>OZ252053.1:4202500-7047083 GCA_965247965.1 Saprospiraceae bacterium | reverse complement strand
AAAGACAGAGTACTGAGCCTGTATTCAGAAAAAAGTCCTGACAAAAACAAACTTATTCGGGAAATACTGAAAGATAATCATCAACCGATGATTGAAGACCTGACAAAAATGGATGATGTCTTTATGGACGAAGTAGAAAAAGCGCTCAACCTCAACGAAAAACTAAAAAACGAAACCCTCGCAGGAGGTATGTTCTTGGCAAAATCAGCGAAAAAACGCGGTCTTATAGATGCAATAGGAAATGAAGCATTCGCCATTAGGCGACTTCAATCAATAATAAAAAACTCTTAATCATTAATATGAAAAACACAAGCCTAAAGTCTCTCAAAAACTTTCTCTCAGAAAAATTGGGAATGAAGATAGATACGGAAGCATCTGAATCAGAAGTCGTAGACGCAATGGAGCAATATGAACATAATCCAGATGCAGTCGAGCTTTCGGACGAAGTCAAAAACTACCTCAACGAACAAATAACCCAAACCCTCTCTGAATCTACGGATATTATCGGTCTCGAAGAAAAGGTAAATAACGTGGTAACGGCAGTTGACAAAAATACAGAGGCTATTGAAACGAAACTCTCAAAAAAAGACGTCGAAGGAATGATTACTGAAAGCGCATACAACGAAACCGTACTCAAGGAGAAACTCGAAGAAACCGCAAAAGCGGTATTGGATCTCAAAGAACTCGATGCAGGAGATCAAGCGCCAAAAGCGCCGTCACAAGAAACAGCAGGCACGCTCGAAGGTGCCAAAAAAGAACTTAGATCGGAACAAGAAACAGTCTATTAAAAACATAAACCTTAATCAACTAACTCTTATTAAATAACACATCGACTTGTCATCCTGAGCAAGCAAAGCTGGTCGAAGTAATCCCAAATCAAATGAGTAGCGAAGTAAAATTAAAAATAAACCCTTTACTGATCCCAGCCGGCCCCGGCGGATCATCCGATAGAATAATCTATCCCGAAGACAAAGTCAACCAAATGGTACGCTCCGAGTACATGGATACGTTAGGGGCATACCAAAGGGCATTCGGTATGTATCGGTGGATGCAACTGGACAAACATCTAGAATACCGAATCGAAAGAATAGACCGGTCAGATGTAGCCGTGCAAAAATTCACCAACTGCGCGTTCCAGGACGGCGCCTTAATGACTACAACCACCGACAACATCCGCCCATCCAAGTCTTACATCAAAGCCAGTAGATGTATAGATGAAGACTTTAATTCCCACTGGGAAGGCATAATAAAATACAAAACGGACGGAGGTATAGAATACGACGCCATAGGCAAAGCTCGTGAAAATCTTTTCATAGAGAACTTGCTCGAAGACTACACATATGCCCTTAACCGCATGAACGTAGTCGGCAACTATCACGACAAAACCACAGCCCTTCGCGACAAAATCACAGCCGAACAGCGAGTCATCTGGGACAAAACCACATCCGAAACCAAAGGCTTCCATCGACTACAAGTAGAATACGCCAACGACAAAGGAGCTAAATGGATGAACAGAACAGACCTGATCGACGAAACCCTGTTCAGTGAAGACGGTTCACTTTATAACGGATCTATAAAAGACATCATAAGCGCGCTCCTACGCGACGGCAAAGTCAAAAAACTGCAAAAACTAGCAAACGGAGTAGTGCAAACCGTAAGGGGCAAGCAAGTCTGGACATATATCAAACTATCCAACGCCTTCTACAATAAAGTCCTGAAAGAACTCGAAGCCGAAAATACTAATGCACTCCAAAACCAACGCACATGGAAATGGGAGACCATCAACGGCGCAAAAGTAATCACCTACGACCAAAGGCTACCAGTAATCCCATGCGAATATGTCAATGGATTTGACGAGTACCTAAAGGGAGACACACATTCCATTACGATCAGCGTGTCAGGTAATATCCAGTTTGGCGGTAATTGGGCGGAAGTACAAGGAGGTGAAGTATACGGATTCCGACCAGGTATAATCATATCCAGGGGAACCGATCCAGGTTTAGAGAACTTCCTCAAGTGGACAGTGCTAAGCCTGCAGTTACAGGCTGGAATAATTGTAGATCCCGACTTATTTACAGGACTAGTCACTTACGTATCAAAATAACCCATTATGCCAATAGTAGATTGTAGTGTAACGAAGGAGGTAAAAAATCTTAACGAACCCGCAAACACCTGTGGTGCCATTTACATAGGCAAGCTGGCCTTCGTATCGGGTGCAGATATTGACCTTGCATCATTGACTGATGCAACTGGCGAGATTACGGCAATTACCATGAACACAGATAAGACATTTAAAATTGCCTCAATACCGAAGAAGAAGGCAAAAATGACCTTTTCGTATAGCGAAGACAACGGCCAATACGAAACACTCATTGAAATTGATCTTGGCGGATTTGACAACGCAAGCCGCGAAGCTATCCTGCACGGACAATGTATCAGTGATGCCGTAGCATATCTCGCATCTACCGACTGTAAGAGGTATGTTATCGGCTTGGATAAAATAGAAGGTGAATGGGAGGTGTTTGACAGAAATAAAATTTCAGGACACGACGGAAGCATAGGCGGCGGCGAAGAAAGCACAAACATTGTCAAATATAAGTTCAGCACGCTTTCGCCACCTGTGCACACAACCGTCGATTGGGCAAGTTTATCAAAATCCTAATAAAGATTAAATAATAAGACAACGTCATGTACAGCCCAACGAAAGAAGCTAAAATCCTGCATAGAAACACGATAGTAGATGGCGAGCACGTAGGTATAGGCGGCGCGCTAGAACTGGACAATGGTGCAAAGATACCGGAAGCGACCCCAGCGCAGTACAAGCAAATATTCGAAAGAGGAGGTCACGGACACCTCATCGAACATAGAGGGAAAAAGAAATCAGGACAGGATGTACCTGATCCTCAAATGAGCGAACAACCGCAAGGGAGCGGCGAAACACCGGTAGAAAAAGAACCTACTGAAAATAATTTGTCATCCTGAGCGAACCAAGTGAGTCGAACGGATGGCAGTATTAACACTAAGAAATGTTCTACCGGAACTTTTTCAAAACGAACTGGACAAAAAGTTTGTCTATGACGACTTAGGGCTGATCCCATACAGAGGATCAAATAGGTATTCCTCGCACGCCACCTTGAATTTACAATACGACCTTGCAGAGCTTTCTCCTTCGCAAGGTCTTTGCATTAACGAGCTCACCCGTACCGCCTTTGCAGGAGACGTCGATCTCATCAAAGGCGGGCGAAAAGGACTCATGTCAGACCCGGCAAAACCCGCAATGCTGGCCACCGATAAAGATCGGTATGTAGACATGATTGAAAGTGTTGGACTAGACCTCATCCAGGTCAATAAAACCCTTCAGGAAGCCTTTAAGCAGTACAAAAAATCAGGTTTTTGTTTTGTCAGGTATAAGGAGGAAACCCTCGCCGGAGCTAAGAAAATAACACTGAAAGCGATGGATTCCCGCAATTGTATGCGAAAATACAGGAAGCGAAAAAGTGATCCATTCCAGGTATTCGTTATGCCGCGCATGATCACCCATTACAGCGATCAGTACATGTTCTTCTCCCACATAGAAGACAAAAGGTTCGAGATCATACCCATGTATCCTTTCTTCAAAAAAAGAAAGAACAGTCGCGAAACCATGTTTATGTTCAAAAAAGGAAACATGGTATATGGGCTACCAGACTCAATAGAAACCATCCGCGATCAATGGATTGAATACGCCCTTACCGAGTTAAGTTGCAAAATATCGGGAACAGAGTATACGGCCATGAAACTGTGGATATACAAAGATTTGAAACCGTCTTCGGACACCGCGAAAAATCGAGCAAAGTTCATGAAACTGGCAGGTCAGCTCGAAAAAGTAATGACTAACTCAGGCGACAAAGCCAAGTCAATGGTCTTTACCAAAGTACCGAATAACGTCGAACTCGATATAGAAGACCTGCAATTCAGTAGAGATAGCGAGTGGTACAAAACAAACCTCGACAAAGCCTGCAATAATATTTATGCGGCACATGGCGTCTACAAACAACTTACGGGAGCAGAACAGGCAAAGGCAAATATAGGAGGAAATATAATAGGAGACCTGATGACCGTATACGACTACAAAGTTATAGCAACACATCAGAGAGACATGGCAAATTTCTTCATGAATATCAGCAACACAATAGCAGAATTTTCAGGTGAAGAAGATATGAAAAACGTAAAAATTGTATTCCCAAGAACAATCGATGAGATCAAAACAAATCTAAGTGGCAGTAAAAACCTTACAGACGAGATCGGAAGTATTATCGAATAGCGGTATTGTAGGGAATCTTTCGACCTGTAAAATCCACGATGTCGATATAATAGAAGCAGAAAATGATTTGTTTACAAATTGCTTTGGAATAGATTTTTATAAGGAGCTGAAAGACAAAGACCACTTAGCTGATTATAGCGCAGTTGATGAACACGTGCAAAATCAGTCCTACAATGCAGGAGATAAGGTCATTTTCAAAGGAATAATTTACAAAGCAAAAGCGACAACGACCAATGAACCGACCTACTCGACAGATTGGGAGGTAGCACCAAAGTTTACAACTTCAAAATTCAACGACCTGTGGTGCAACGGCCTTTCCAAAATATTGGCATTAAAAGTAATGCATAATACAATCCCGATACTCTCGATGGAAATGAGAGAGAACGGAGTAGTAAAAGCGACAGGTGGAGATTTTGAGCACGCATCATCACGTGAAATACAAAGCGTACTCGATCACTTCAAATCCAGGATAGAAAGCCTAAGGAGCGTAGTAGACACCTGGATAAAAGCGAATAACGACGACAACACATTTGATAAATATAAGCCCATAAAAGAAAAAATAACATCTGATTGCAGCGAAGATGAAGACTGTAAAGACATAGAAGACGTATGGGTGGCATAGGTAAGTATCTGTTTGATCAAATGACAAAATACTTTGACTGTGGAGGTATCCAGGTAAGCCCAGAACACGAAGAAGCAAGAAAAAAAATATGCGACACCTGCGAATACAATGGCAAAGTAATACCAGCAAATTACCTTCCGAAAGTTGAAGGTTGCGAGGTCTGCCAATGCCCCTTTGCTCTGAAAAGGCGACAATTGAAATACTACCGAATTAAAGGAGAAGAAAACCGACCACTGACAAAAAAAGAAATTGCCGAAATCCTGTTGTACAAAGGTACTGACCGGACTAAATTAATTACAATAACCTGCCCACATCCAGACGGCAATAAGTGGACAGAAACAGACTCAAACCATTTAAAATGAGTACACGACATTTTGGAAAAAGACGAGCTAACCTCGATGCGGTAAGCTCAGATAATTACGGAAAAGTACACCACCGAGACGCCGAAGACCACCCATTTGAAGAAGACTCCTATTCCGGTGCGCAGACACTAGCCTTGAAGGGCTTTAAGTACAAAGCACATCCCGACGACACAGAACAGACATTTACGTTCACATCGAATGTAGCGCTTGCAGATGTTGCAACAGACCTCGAAAAAGTCATGTTCGCTATCGTAGACAAGTACGCCTATGACTTTCGGATCGACGTCACCTACTCAGGAGGCACACTCACATTCGCGCACGTTGGACAGGCCATCATTACTAAGCTGATTCTTTCTGATGATACCGAACTGAGTACAACCAGAAAAGAAAAGGCGATCTACACAACGACATGGTCAAAGCAGGTAGTAGGAGCGGTCACAATGGCAAACGGTGGTGCGGCAGCTAGTGCTTTAGCAAACTCTCCGTACAACCATGTTGGGACACCTGCAACCGATGATGCTACCGCTACACAATTGCAAACCGATATAGGTACTTGGTTCTCAGGAGAAAGTATCGAGGTATTTGATGTCAAAGTTGTAAATAACCAGGTAGATTCTGCTTTTGATATCACCTTGGCGATTGATAACTCAGCGGATGTGCTGATAAATGACAACCCATTTGTATGGGAGGGAGATGAAGACGTCAACTGGGCAAGCGGCACGGCAAATAGTTATCTATACCCTAAAATCTAAACCTTTTTCATGATGCGGCCATTCCCTGTTTTTTATTGTCATAACCAGACCAGGGTTTGGTCTTTTTAATTTTTGTGTAAAATGCGGACAACCCTTCACATGCTTCTGCTGACACTAATGTTAGTGATGGCATCCCGCCTCACTCTAAATGCCCAATTCACCTCCATAAAATGCCACCACTTCGAAAAAGTCACAAAACAAGACTGCAAAACATGTGATATACCTGATGGGAAAACAGAAATAATAAAAGGATTCCATCTTAAGATAGGACGACAAATCACAGAAATACGCGCCCCCATCAAGCGCATATACTACGACCGTCGATACGCATACTTCGAAACCTACGAAAACGATCAAGTTACTCAAATAGATGCTCGAAACACCCTATTCAGAACAGGCCAGGAAATAGCAGAAAAAATAACAGAATGTGTTGACTATGAAGCTATCATTGATAGCCTGGCAACACAATCAGCTCTCGTAGATTCAGTGCAAAATCTCAAGTCACTTATCAATCAATCCACGAGCCTGTCAGAAGTCGACAGCCTACTCAATACAAAAGGCTATGCCATAGATTCAATCATTAACGACAGTCTCATTGTTCTAAGAAATCTCATTGATTCCAAATCAGACACATCCCACACCCACCTGAAAATACACATCACAGACTTCAGCGAAGATGACTACGCCACAGGATCAGAAGGAGACCTCGCCACTACATCAGTACAACCTTCACTTTTAGCCGACACCGCCCAAGCCATAAGAAACGACTTCCCGATCGACACCAAATGGTCGCCAGGTCAAATAGACAGCATCCTGGCCGCCAATGGATACTATCCAGTTGATACAAAATGGACACCACCTCAAATAGATAGTATTCTGACGGCTAATGGCTTTTATACTAATGATACAAAGTGGTCAGCAAGCCAATTAGACTCTATTATCAGCGTCTTAATTCCGGCAATGGATCGCGATACCACCAATGATCTGACCGTCGAGATTGATCCTGTGTGGATCTCACAAAAACCAGGTTACTACGATACCACTCAAGTTGATTCTATTTTTGACTTAGACCTAGATCGCGACTCAACAAATGAAATTCAGTCCCTGTCAATTGATGGCTATCAGGTAGGCATATCAGGTGATACGAGCATTACACTGCCAGACAGCATCCATCCGTCGCCAAATGTGAGCATTTCACCGCCAATTCCAGGCTATGTTGCTGATGACGTCTATGAACAGTTGCTGGCAATGGATGTGGTCATAGATAGTATCATTGCTCAAACTCTTGCCGGTATTACGATTGATGCCATGTTAGAAGTAGATAGTCAAAGGTTTAGGCTCATTATACAGCCACAACAAGATACATTCTACATAGACGTCACTGATATGGATAGCACTATATCTGAGGCGTGGATAGACGCAATGGTGGCTAATAATGGATATCTTACCGTAGAAGTGGATGGCTCTATTACTAATGAAATCCAGGCCTTATCTATAAGTAATGATACAGTCTTCTTGGCCAATGGCGGGTTCGTAAAGCTGCCAGGAGAGGGAGACGGATCAGTTACTAATGAAATACAAGCCATATCGATATCAAACGACACGATATTCCTTTCTGGAGATGGCTTTGTTAAACTTCCTGTTGACCAAATCAACGACGCCGATAGTGATTCTAACAATGAACTACAAAATTTAACGAATGACGGCAAAGTTTCGAATGTCCAGAGTATTGGAATAAGCAATGGAACTGGAATTTCATTTTCCGTCGCCGACGCAGATTCGCTAACAACCAATGAAATTCAAGCACTGTCAATATCAAACGATACAATATTTTTGGTTAACGGCGGCTTCGCCAAGCTCCCTCCAGACGACTCAGGAACAGACGACCAAAAGATAGATACATTCCTTATATCAGGTGACACCCTATTTGCTAGTCTCGAGACAGACGGAGAGTCGGGGAAGTTTGTACTACTAGCCCCGTACCTGGACAATACCGATACGCAGCTCAGCCAGGAGCAAGTAGAAGATTTCGCCGGTGCATTAGTAGCGAATGCAACTGGAACTCACACGGGGATTGCTGTTACCTACCAGGATGGCACCGGAGATATGGATCTTATAATTGACCACGATGCCGCTACTAATTTTCTGGCTGGAGAGCACATACTGCACTCCGGAGTCACCATTACAGCGGGGGATGCATTGAGCGGAGGAGGAGATATAAGCGCCACACGCACCCTGGATTTAGATCCATCTGAGATGGGTGCTCAAGCTCCCGACTTAGCCGACATCCTACCCTACGAAGACGTAACCGATGCCGGCATCCATAGTATGACCCTTACACAGCTACAGACCACAATCGATACCGATACGCAGCTCAGCCAGGAGCAAGTAGAGGATTTCGCAGGTGCAATGGTGACCGGCAATACCGAAACCCTCATTACTGTAACCTACCAGGACGGCGACGGTACGACAGATTTTGCAGTAGACGCTAATCTATCTAACTATACCAATGATGCCGGATTCCTCACATCAGAAACAGACGACCAAAAGATAGATACATTCCTAATATCTGGCGATACTTTATTTGCCAGTCTCGAAGCGGACGGAGAGCCCGGAAAGTTTGTACTACTTGCGCCATACTTAGACAATACCGATACGCAGCTCACCCAGGAGCAAGTAGAGGATTTTGCCGGTGCAATGGTGACCGGCAATACCGAAACCCTCATTACTGTAACCTACCAGGACGGCGACGGTACGACAGATTTTGCAGTTGAGCCCAATCTATCTAACTATACCAATGACTCCGGATTCCTCACATCAGAAACAGACGACCAGAAAATAGATACATTCCTTATATCTGGTGACACCCTATTCGCTAGTTTAGAGACAGATGGCGAGCCCGGGAAGTTTGTACTGCTGGCTCCGTACCTGGACAACACAGATACACAACTAACTCAGGAACAAGTTGAGGATTTTGCCGGTGCAATGGTGACCGGCAATACCGAAACCCTCATTACTGTAACCTACCAGGACGGAGACGGTACGACAGATTTTGCAGTAGACGCTAATCTATCTAACTATACCAATGACGCCGGATTCCTCACATCAGAAACAGACGACCAGAAGATAGATACATTCCTAATATCTGGCGATACTTTATTTGCCAGTCTCGAAGCGGACGGAGAGTCGGGGAAGTTTGTACTACTAGCCCCGTACCTGGACAATACCGATACGCAGCTCACCCGGGAGCAGGTAGAGGATTTTGCAGGTGCAATGGTGACCGGCAATACCGAAACCCTCATCACAGTAACCTACCAGGACGGAGACGGTACGACAGATTTTGCAGTAGACGCTAATCTATCTAACTATACCAATGACGCCGGATTCCTCACATCAGAAACAGACGACCAAAAGATTGATACATTCAGCATATCAGGTGACACCCTATTCGCTAGTTTAGAGACAGATGGCGAGCCCGCTAAATTTGTCTTACTCAGTTCCTACCTTGATAATACCGATACGCAGCTCACCCGGGAGCAGGTAGAGGATTTTGCCGGGGCTCTGGTGGCGAATGGTACAGGCACCCACACGGGTATAGCAGTAACCTATCAGGACGCAACGGGCCATATGGATCTAATAATTGATCATGACGCGGCCACCAACTTTGTAGCTGGAGAGCACATACTGCACTCCGGAGTCACCATTACAGCAGGCGATGCATTGAGCGGAGGAGGTGATATAAGTGCAACCCGTACTATAGATCTCGACCCGTCAGAGATGCCAGGGCAGGCCCCAGATCTTGCAGACATTCTCCCCTATGAAGATGTGACTGATGCAGGCATCCACAGTATGACCCTTACTCAACTCCAGACGGCCATCGATACGGATACCGATACCCAAAGAGGTGTCACTGACCAGGCTAATGGACTAGATATAACCCTAAATGGGAATAATATTGAAATAACCCATGATCCGTCTGAGTCTGCAGGTCAGGCACCCGATCTGGCAGATATAATTATCATTGAGGATGTCACAGACGGAGGCATTCACTCGGCTACCCTAACCCAATTACAGACGGCCATCGATACAGATGTCAATACCCTTGGCCCCGATGGTGACAAAGGAGATATTACAGTCGGAGGTACGGGTACAACCCTTACAATAGATGCCGATGCAGTAACCTATGATAAAATACAAAACGTAGTAGCAGACCAAAGGCTTCTCGGCAATATAGCAGGTGCAGGTGGTATAGTAGCTGAGTTAACCCCTGAGCAAGTTAGAGTAATGCTAGGGCTTGACGAAAAAGATGTTTCTATCCAGGCGTGGGGTGACAAGACGGTGGTAACGATAGATAGCAGCCTGGTTGTATGGAAGGTAGGGCCAGAACACGACAATGTAACTATTCGGGAATTATCATGGTTCTCAAATAGTTTTGGTACAAGCGTAGATATACAATTAGTAAAAAATGGCACAGCGGTTACATTAGATGGTGATAATACTTATCAGATTTCCACTGCAGATTCGACTTTTAACATGACCAATCTTGCTCTTACTGACGGTGATAGATTGCAGTTCAAATGTACGGCTGTTGTGGGGGCCACAACAGGATTAACATTTACGCTAGAAGGAGATTACGACGCGCCATGACAAAGTTCTTAACCATTATATTATTTATATGTATTGCGGTTGCTTTGTCAGGCCAGGGCATGGTCATGAGTTCTCCCGATACTACTAAAAACCTACTCCTGGACACCTACGGCACAAACATAGAAGCGGCATACAGCCTAAGAAAGCTCGACAAAGATTATATGGGCGCTTGCATAGAAATTGAAAGAAGTTCAGACAATGAAACACACGATATATACTTTATAGGAGAGCATTTGGATGATGGGGCGGTAGAAGCGTTTTGTAATGGTACGACCTGCAAAATAGAAACATGGTACGATCAATCAGGAAATAATCGAGATGCGATTGAAACGACTCACGCCGATCAACCTACGATATATGCATCTGGGGCAATAAAAACAGAAAATAATAGGCCAGCTATTGATTGGACAGGTGATGACCAGGAGTTAGAAGTTAGCGGTACATCAACATTCAATTTTATGCACGGAACAGGCGAATCAAGTGTGGCATGGGTGGGCAGAGCAGGGGATAGCGGAAATCCTAACGATTTACATGCAATATATGGGAATGGGTGTGCTTCAAGTATTTGCATTGGATCGTGGTTCTCCTTAGATGATCGCTCAGGGCTATCAAATGCAGCCGCAGGTATTTGGGCAGCAAGGGGCGTAAGCGCCCAATATACATTTCGAGTACATGAAGACAATACGTTTACTCCTAATGTGCAACTGATATATTTCTTTCACACTGATAATGATAATGGCACCGCTGCTGATCGGATAGAAGGATTCGAAGACAATGTGGATCAAACACTTGATAACACATACACAAATGCAGGAACAGCTTCGAATGCGACCAATACTATGAAAATTGGTTCGGTGGGGAATGGTTTGACTGCCCATTCATTTAGGGGCACAATGCAGTCTTTAATATTTTGGTCTACTGACAAATCCTCAGATCGCACAAGCATATACAATAATCAAGATGCCTATTGGCGTCCTTAAAAAATAGAAAATGAAAAAAATAACAGTATTAATAATTAGTAGCCTACTGCTTATAAGTGCTTACGGGCAACGGATCACCCCCGATGGCACTGTAGTATGGATAGAAGATTTGGGAGTTCAAACTGCTTATCGCTCTGAGCTTATTGTGAAAGTACATGAGGTAGATAGGCGGATCGCGGCACTGAAAACCCTGATAGGCAATAAAGGCGGTGATTACCAGGCATATAATGATAGCAATTTTGCAAATAGTATCAGCGGGCTTGAGTCGTATAGCGTCAATGGTGCTAAGTCAGTAATATTTGTACGTACAGCAGGGAACGGTGCTCACAGGGTGCGCAAAAATACTGTGGAGTTTATCATTACTCCATGGGATAGCATTGTTGATGGTGTGCCGACCTCTGGACAAGATACAGTCATTAATAATATAGATGTGGCATTTAATACGATCACTTTACAGTCGGGCAACCAATTTAGGTGGAATAGTAAAAACTTCGTACGGATTATCAATAGAGTGGGCGAAGCGATTTGGAGAAATGAGAAAAATTGGAGAGAATGGTTCAGGTAAACGCGACTATACTCCATGGTATTACAGGCCAGGGTTCAACTGGGTTTGAATGGTCAAATCCATAGAACGGACAAGATGATCCGCTTTAGATAACATTGGGTGAAATGGATACAAATGAATGGTTAAAACTAGCGCTTGCTATTTTTGGAGGAGCTGGAGGATTGTTTGGCAGCCAATGGCTGTGGCGGTTTCTGATGAGGAAATCAGACAACGCCACAGCAGTGAGGAAACAAGAACTGGAAATCGAAGCAAATAGTAAGAAAGAAAAGGAAATCAATTACAAGACAAAAATAGCAAAATTGGAGGCGTCCGAAAAGCGCCTCAAGGAGCAGGTGGCGGAATTGACATTACAACTCGGCCAAAACAAAATAGAACTCGTCCGAATCGCCACTAGCATGAAATTGATAGTAGCCATGCTACGGCACGTTGCAAAAGACAATAAGGAAATGAGTGCGATCGTGGAAGAAATTGAAAACATATCGAAGAATGATTAGTGTATTGGACGCCCGAAAGATAGCATCCGCATCATTCAAGATTCAATGGATACTTGCAGCCAAAGAATTAGGCGACGACGTCACGGCCATTGGTGAATATATGATCGCTGCTGGACTTGACAATCATACGGACGGCTTTTGGATCATTGATTTCCCGAATGATTTCGAGTGGTATAGTCCAAAATTCAGATCTATTTTAGGATTTGAGGACGAATCAGATTTTCCGAATAGCCCTAACAGTTGGAAAAAGCAAATTGAAAAGGGGAGCTACGACGAAGCGATGCGACAATTAGGCGAGCATATCAGGACAAAAAGTGAATCGCCTTACTGCATTGATTGTGTCTATAATACCAAGTTCGGTATGAAGGTTCATCTTATATGTGAGGGTGACGTGGTGAAGTATGATGTTGATGGAAACCCTTTGATCATGTATGGCAGGCATACGGTAATTCCCCAAAATAGGAACATGACCTTACGACGATAATTACAAACTGTAATTGTTTTTCGGATAGGATAATACCCAATCAAGAGCGATTACTCCAACAAGTCAAAAACCACTAAAAATCAACATGCGTATACGCCAAAAAAGTCGTATATTTATTGACATAATCCACACCAATGAAAATAAGAGTATTCATAACTCTTGTGATTATCACAATATGTCTGCTTTTTCCTTCATTGGCGGGACAAAAAAGTCTCCTAAACCTAACAAAGCCACCTGAAATACCAGATATTATCTTCAGTTGTTATGCAGATAATACCTGCGAATTGACCTATAATCCTGATAAGTACAACGAGGTAGAAGCCCTCGATATGATGTACAGATTTATCATTATCAGGGTAGACGATTACAACAAAAAGGAATTAATGAAAAGACAACTTAGCCTTCGAAAATATTAATCAACTAAAAAACAATAAATTATGTTAATCGTAATCATAGCATTAACAGTATTGGCCGTTACCTACGGCTTCTATTTCAGATCACAAAACAGCATTACGACTAAGGAATTACCCGAATCATGGGCAAATGTGCGTAACATCGTAAAGCAAGTTTCGGGGCTACTCAGTATCCTAGTGGGCTTTGAATTCGTAAGCAACATAACCTTTGTTGGAAACGTGTCTGAAACCATAGATCTCCTCTTAGCTAACTACGAAGGGATGCACGAAATCTGGTCGAGAATAGCTATTATGGCAAACGCATTTTATCACATTTGGAAAACAGCAGAAGAATCAAAAGCCGGAGAAAAGGTTACAAATGCTTTTAATCTTGGAAAATTCGGGACAGCCAATGCCAGCGTTCAGACAAAAAGCGTGGTGAAGTGCAATAGGATAACAGACCTAGCAAAAGCGGCATAAATGACCCTCAACCAGGAATTATTCGAAATATCGCGGGCATTCGTAGGCGTCCGCGAAATTCCGGGGATTGTTCAAAACCCATTCCTTGTCAGAACAATCAAATGGGCATTGCCCTGGGTCACTGGCAATAACATAGAATCAGATTATGCTTGGTGTGGCATGTGGCAAGGCTATCTATTGAAATCAGCGGGAAGAAAAGACCTGATACCAAAGCATTTTTACCGAGCCAGGTCATGGCTCAATATTGGTGAGTCAGTCGAGATTGCTGATGCACAAAAAGGAGATTGGGTCATATTGTGGAGAGGTTCCCCGCATGGTTGGAAAGGCCATGTAATGCAGTTTGAAAGATTCGAATTAGACAACGTTATTGGACTAGGGGGGAATCAGGGTAATGCCGTCAGTTTTGCCCCATATCCCCAATCTAGAATATTAGGTATCAGAAGAATTAATGAAAACACGCTACGAGCCAAATCACTACGTACAACAAGTTTTATTGATTGGGTACTATTAAAATCGTTGAAATTGTAAAGAACAAAGATTGGGAATTAGGACAAAAATAATCTAATGGACTTCAAACCGCCCAAAGTCGAAATAATCAAAAAAGACATTGATAAAGGACTGGCGTTCGTAAAAGACGCTGATCCCATATATGACGAAGGACTCAGGCTTCTCAATATTGAAAAATATCATAAAATCTACAATCTCTATGGCGATGGCAGAGATTACTGCATAATCGACGACGGGACAGAGGCTCACCCTAACGTATCGGCTCCCAGAACCATAAGCGCACACGGATATAGAAACACTAGAAGTGCACATGGGCACGGATTAAAAGTGCAAAGCATCAACGATATGCAGGGCAATCCCTACATAGGGATTCGGCCAAAAGATAAGCCGCATCAAAAAAAAGCACTCGGGAGTCAGGGCGGCACGTTCAGAGATATAGCATCCGCCGTAAGGGCAGCGAGAGCCGAGGGATTCATGTACATAATAATGAGTTTGGGGGCTGAGTATACAGTCAGTGACCATGAACTCACAGAGGAATTGAGATTATGTTGGGAGGAGGGCAGAAAAGTATGCACGGTAGCAGGAAATGAAAACGATGAAGGTAAAAATGTGCCGATCAACTACCCGGGCAACCTGCCTTATGTATTTACGGCATTGTCTGTAGATTTTAACAAAAAACATTCTCCGTTTTCAAATGCTGCAAATAATAAGGTAGAGCGGGTCTATTGCATTTATGGCAATCATGTGATAACTGCTAGTCTAAGTGGTTATCACGACAAATCATCTGGTACGTCATTCGTCGCTCCTCTTCTCTCAGGGATACAGCGAATGATCGACGAATATTTTGAAAGGTTATTCGGAATAAAATACACAACCTGTCAGGAAATTGACGACATCCTCAAATCATACGCAGAAGATTTAGGCCCATCAGGGTTTGATAAATTAACCGGCAACGGACTAGTATCGCTGCGATGCATAGACGACGGATTCCAATCATACCTTATGAAATATCATCGAGATGACTTGATCAAACAGGATCCGGAATGGAATAACATTGAAGAAGATCAGGCAGAAGATTCCGGTCAGTCAGACTTCGACGCCAATGGTCCTATCCCGGAAACAAAAGATGCATGTGAAGGCATGAGCGGCCTGGTATACTGCATTTGTCGACTATTCAATCCAAAACCTAAATTAGTTTAACCCTAAATACAAATTAATGGGACATTTCCTGACCTTTCTCTATAACGTCATGTTGGCAACTTCCTCGATTACATTCGCCCCCGCAGATGTAGAGCTCAACGTTATCGGAGAACCAATAGTAATTACCGAGCAAAACAAATCAGATTTCGAGCTTATACAGCCCAACATACTGTATGTAGTTAAAGATGGTGATACACGAAACAATTCAAAATGGGAATGGGATGGTACGTATCGCGCAACAATTGGCGGCTTAGATATCAAGACAAAACAAATCCAGAAAGTTGATTTCTCAATGGTCGAAATATTCGGGGAAGTCAAAACATTTCATCAATATTGGGGAGCATAATTATGAACATCCCAATAAAAATAACGGCATTGCTCTTAATTTTGTGTGGAGTCGGATGCAAGACTTCGAGGCTACTCAAAGAACAGAATACCCAAAAGCAAATCCAAGAAATAGATACCGTCAAAGTTGTTTCAGACACGATAAGTCTTTCCGGGATTATTATCCCGATAAAGGAAGAAAAACAATATACCGCACCAGACTGGTACGAAAAAAACGGCCAGTTCTATAAACATTCTTCTGGACAATCACCAATTCAAACTAAAACATTCCTCGATTGGGGCGGGGCTCTAAATAAGATACTAGGCATGGTAGCGCCAGACGACTACGACGCAATCAAAGAAGTCCGAGCTAAACTCAAAAACGTAAAGCTCAACATCAAAACGGTCAATCAATTAAAAGAACTTCGCAAGAATTACGAAAAAGGAGACATTACCTCCTTCGAATACAACTATTCCAGAGCAGCTCTTTTAGGCGTATCGATGTCCGATCTTGACGCGCTAGAAGTGAAAGCCTACCAGATCGCTTCAAAAATATATCGCTAATCACATCAATGTTCGAATCCCTTCCTCTCAGTATATTTTTACCTATTCTTCGCTGCAATTTTTTTATTCTTGCTTGTTTTGTCAAATTTACCTTTGGCAAATTTCTCTCTCAAACCTTTGACCTCACCAACGATACGCTTGGGTGCTATTACGCCATAATGTCGTTCGGTTGTTTTGATCGAACCATGCCCCAACATTTTGCTTGTTGCTTCCATGCTGATGCCATTAAGCAGACATATCGTAGTCGCGAAAGTATGTCTACTCATGTGGGTTGTTAGATTCTTTTCGATATTACATAGCGTAGCAATTTCCTTAAGGTATTCGTTCATCTTTTGGTTGCTGCGCCCGGGGAATATTGTCTTTCTGCTTTCATCTCTGTATTTGTCAATTATTTCAGCAGCATTATCAAGTAATGGGACATTACTTCTTTCACCGGTTTTGATGCGCTCAGTTAATATCCAAGGCTCGCCATCTAACCCGATCTGAATGTCATCAAGTTCTGCATTCATTGCACGGCTGTATTCCATCCCGGTGTAGCATTGAAAAACAAAAACGTCCCTCACAAAATCTAAGCGATCAGAAACAAACTGTTTGTTTTCGATCCTATCTAACTCATCCCTAGTGAGATAGACTATTCCCTTTTTTTGTTTCTTCAGCTTATATCCGGAGAGTGGGCTTTTGTCAATTAATTCTTGTGCGATTCCGAAGTTAAGTACTGACCTTAATAGTTCCATTGCCTTGACAGAAGTGTTATGGGATAGGTTGCATGTAGTTTTTAAGAAGTCATGAAATTGGAAGGCAAAAACTTTCGGTATGTGTCGTATGTCCTGTTGATCTCCGTATCGAATGACTTTCTTTTTGAGTGTCTCATATTTCGATAATGAGGTTGAAGCTAATTCATTTACCGTCCGAGAATGGGTTATGTACATATCAAATAGCTGGGAGAGCGTGATCCTATCTCCAATCCCATTTAAGAAGTAATTTCTCAATGATTTGGGGGTATAAGATATTTGCTTGTTTTGTAGTTGGTTTGAAAGGGTAATGAGCTTACGCACGATTTCAGCCAGGGCAAGGTTAACGGCCTTTTTCTTTATGCCTAAGAATATTTGGTTTTTAGAGTCCCAATGGTCTGGGTCAATATAGATTTTTGTGGAAAATTGAGAGCGTTCTTTATCAATCGTGATACGACAATAAAGAGGCGAAAGGCCATTATTTGATTCGCTTCGAATAGGCAAAAAGCGAATGTTCATTATTTCAAAAAGGTATGATTTCGTCAAATATAATCAATCATACCTTTTTCCATACCTTTTTATTGCATTTCCTTGCACATTAACGCTAATAGTAACAGGCACTGACATGAACAAACACTAAAAAAGCGGAGGAGGAGGGATTCGAACCCCCGGTACCTCTCAGTACGCTGGTTTTCAAGACCAGTGCATTCAACCGCTCTGCCACTCCTCCGGTTTCTGTTGTTTTTGGAACAATTAGGCCTTCCTATCAAACGCTTTCTTAAAAGCGAGTGCAAATGTAAAATACTTATTTCAATTAATAAATAGCCTTGCTGAGCATTACTACCGGAGGATGGAAAATTTCTATGCAATTTCTGCCTTAATGGTCATGTTCTAATTCCCCTGCCTTCGATTGTGCATAAACGTAATAAGCCCCATTTGTCACAATCTTCATCCCTTTGGGTATGGTGTCAATTAATTTTACGGAGGTATATCCTTTATCCGTTGTGCCCGGTATGGCCATGATTTGTTCAAATTTAATTTCATTGCCGCCTTCTTGGTCATTGGCTACGTAGATATAAAAAGATGCCCCGTCTTTGATGATTGCCTCTTCGGGCAATGCCTGCACCGTCTGGTCATTGAGCCAGATTTTTGCTTCTATAAATAAATCTTTGATAAACTTCGGTCGCTCTTTTTCTAAATGGCCGTGGACACGGACCGTTTTATTTTCGGTATTAAATTCTTTGCCGATAATATGGACTTCCCCCTGATAAACAGCATTACCCAAGGCAGGAACGGTATAGCTGATCTTTTGTCCTTCTTTCAGACTGGCAATGTCTTTTTCAAATACATCCAACTCCAAATGCAAATGATTTTCGGTGACGATTTCCATTAGTTCCATTTCAGGTGTCACGTACATGCCATTGTGCATTATTATGGAAGTAATATAACCTGACATAGGAGCAACAATGGCTATACGTTCCACAATATTATCAGGTGATAAATCGGCGACATATATGCCCAAATAAGCCAATTGTTTGGCTATGCCTTTCAGGGTAGCTGTTTTCATATTAACCTCTGATTGTAGTTTTTGCAGATTTTTGACTACCCCTGCATTGGCATCTATCAGGTTTTGCTGACGATCAAGTTCCTGCCGCAAGTAGGTCAGTTCAGCAGATACTTCAAGATACTCCTGCTGCTGTTGAATAAATTCGGGGTTCTCCAAATAGGCCATTACTACGCCTTTTTTTACGTAGCTGCCCTCTACATATTTATTGCTGTCTTTTATAAAACCGCTTGCTTTACCACTTACAGATGAATAGGCATTGGGTGGCAAACCTAACGTGCCGGGAGCGCTGACAAAGTCGTTTAGTTTAATTGATGAAAAGTCTCCAAAGGCGATATTCATTGTGTTTATCTGCTCCCTGGTCAGATGTAAATGCTCTTGTTCGTGTTGTGCCCCTGTAGTTTGACTATCTGGTGTATCATCGTGACTGTGTTGGGAGGTTTGCCCTACGCCATTGCTATGCTCATCTTCTTTCGAATGGTCGTGTCGGCAAGCGGCGAGAGAGAACAATAGTGCAAATACTAGAATTGATACTATGGAGTGATTTATGACTTTCATTTCGTGAATATTTTATTGATTTGAAAGGAATTGATAAAGCGCTACTGCTTTATTATATGCCAATGCCTGTTCCCAATAGCTCTTGTTATTATCGGCCAAGAGGTCTAAAGTATTCAGCAATTCGAGATAGGAAATTTCGCCAGCCCGATAGTTGAGTTCTGATATCCGTTCGATTTCGGGATTAATAAAGTCCAATTGTTCCTTATAGTACTTGGCCCCTTCAGCGTAAAGCTGTATGGCGTTTTCAACGGACAACAACTGCTGGTTTGATTTCAGGCGTACTGCTTCGTACCCAGCACTCGCGATTTCTACTTGTATCTTTTGTGCCTCTATTTTTTTCTTTGCCTGTCTATTGAATAGTGGTATTTCCATCCTTGCCTGAACACCGGTCAGCCAACCGTTTTCAAAGTAATTTTGCGCTGCGTATCCCACATTAAAACCTGGTTTCATATCGGCTTTAAAAACTGGTACAAGCGCTTGCTCGACCTGAATGCCCTGTTGCGCCAATTGCTCTTGAATAGTCGCGAGGCCATCCTGACGACGATATGGCAACATTTTCAAACTATCTGCAGTCGTCACGTTTTCATTGGTATTCAAGACTAGTCTTAGCTGTTGTTCCTTTGTGGAAATCTCCAGATCAACTTGCCTTTCCAAAAGCTCATATTTGTTCATCCCTGACTGAATCGTCAAGGGTTCAATGGCATTGACGGCGCCTAAATCCAGCCTTACGTTGGCTGTTTCATAATAATTGGCATACGTTTGAATGAGATAGTGATAAAGGTTTTTCAATTGCTTTTTTTCCTGTAGACCGTAATAAATCTGCTGTACATTCAATCTTAATTCATTCTCAGCCATAGATTTTTGTAGAAAACTCATCTTCAAAATCTCATCCTGAAGGGCATTATTGGCTTTATTGACACCGGGATTGGGGAAATTCTGCACGAAACCTATTTGATTTACCCTGTCTGTATTCGGTTTAAACAAACCGTCCCCTCCGTAGCTTATCTCAGATGTGCCGAGACTGTACTTCAAATTTTGTAACGATTGATCTTTTGTTACCTGTAAATTTGCTGCCTCGACGGACGGATGATTGGCAATGGCTGTTTCTATGGCCTCTTCTATAGAAATTTGTTTTTGTTGAGCCTTTGCAGAACTCCCAAAGACCAGGAATGGTAACACAATCATCGCACTTTTTATATTGAACGCAGTATTTCTTTTCTGTTCTTTCCATTGAGCTAACCAACTGTATAGAATGGGTAAAACAACAAGGGTGAGAAAGGTAGCTGAAATCAATCCACCAATAACCACGGTAGCCAAAGGACGTTGCACTTCTGCTCCTCCGGAGGTAGAAAGTGCCATTGGCAGAAATCCCAAAGAAGCCACTGATGCAGTCATTAAGACAGGACGAAGCCTAACCCTGGTGCCTTTAATAATGCGTTCCCTGATATTGGTAATGCCTTCGTTTTTTAATTGATTGAAGTAGCCTATCAGGACAATACCGTTCAAAACCGCAACACCAAATAAGGCTATAAAACCAATTCCTGCTGAAATACTAAAAGGCATGTTTCTCAATTGCAATGCCCAGATACCGCCAATGGCAGAAAGCGGGATAGCCGTAAATATCAATGCTGCCTGGGACACGGAACCAAAAGTAAAAAACAACAAGATGAAAATAAGTGCCAGGGCAATCGGTACGGCTACTACCAGGCGGGCATTAGCCGCTTTGAGGTTTTCAAATTGACCCCCATAAGTAAAATAATACCCGGAAGGCAAATCAACTTTTATTTCCAGTTCTGATTGAATTTTCTCAACGAGGGATTCCACATCGGTATTTCCGACGTTAACCCCGAGGACGATTCTCCGGTTAGTATTGTCTCTGGAAATCTGCATCGGAGCATCGATCAATTCGACGCTTGCTACTTCTTGCAGAGGAACTTGTGTCCCGTTGTCCAGAGTAATGTAAAGGTTTTGAACATTATTGATATCCTTACGGTAGCTTTCATCCATACGGATAACCAGGTCAAATCGTTTTTCACCTTCGTAAATAATGCCGGCAGATTCTCCTGCAAATGCGGTGCGTACTACTCTATTGACTTCCTTAACCTGCAATCCATACTGTGCCATTTTATCGTATTTATAATTTATTATGATTTGAGGCATTCCTATGGTTTGTTCCACATTTACAGTTCCTACGCCGTCAATGCTTGTTATTATTCTTTCAGCTTCTTTGGCTTTGGTATAAAGAAGATCCAAATCATCACCATATAATTTGATGGCTATATCTGCCCTGGAGCCTGTCATCAATTCATTGAATCGCATCTGGATGGGTTGAGAAAATTCGAAGCCGACCCCGGGGATACTTTTCATAGATTCTTCTATTTTTTCAAACATTTCTTTCCGGGAAGAAGCGGATGTCCATTCTTTTATTGGTTTCATAATCAGTATTATGTCGCCGATTTCCACCGGCATAGGATCCGTAGGTATTTCTGCCGCTCCGATGATCGTGACTATGTCTTCAATCTCCGGGAATTCTTTAGCCAGCTTGTGCTGAATGATCTTTGACATTTCAATACTCTGAGAAAGGGAGGTGCCGGGCGGTAATATCTGATGTAGCGCTAAATCACCTTCTTCAAGCGTAGGAATAAACTCTCCCCCCATTTGAGTGAATATATAAAAACTAAAAGCGAATAGGGCAACGCTCGCCAAGACGAAAATGGCCTTGAGCTTTAATGCCAAATTGAGTATTGGGGTATACAACATTTGAAAAAAGTTGATAATTCGGTTTGCAATGGTCTTTTTATTAGTGATTCTCTTGTTTAAAAAGAATGCGGTCATCATAGGAACATAGGTAATGGAAAGTATCAATGCGCCACCGATGGCTAGCATTACGGTTTGTGCCATTGGTTTAAACATTTTGCCTTCGATGCCGACCAAGGCAAGAATAGGGATATAGACCATCAAGATGATCATCATCCCAAAAGAAGAAGCATTCATTATTTTTTGAGACGTGGCAGTTACCTCCTTGTCCATCTGTGCAACTGACAACTTCCTCCCGGCAAATGCTTTTGATAAATTGTGAACAACAGATTCCACAATAATAACAGCCCCATCTACAATTAATCCAAAATCTATTGCTCCGAGGCTCATCAGGTTGGCAGAAATGCCCAAAATATTCATCATAGAAATGGCGAATAACATGGCCAATGGAATGACGGAAGCAACAATCAATCCTGCCCTCCAATTCCCTAACATGAGCACCAAAATAAATAGGACAATCAGGCCTCCTTCGAGCAAGTTTGTCTGCACAGTGCCGATTGCTGTCGAGACTAATTTATCCCTGTCTAAATAAGGTTCGATGACTACGCCTTCCGGGAGTGATTTCTGTATTTGTACCACCCGTTCTTTGACTCGCTTGGTTACAGCAGCGGAGTTAGCTCCTTTTAACATCATCACCCTGCCGCCTACCGCTTCTGTACCATTACGGGTCAATGCGCCATAGCGGGGGGCTTTTCCAAATTGCACAGTAGCTACATCTTTCACTAAAATCGGTCTTCCATTCCTGACCTCTACTACAATGTTTTCAATGTCAGCAAGCGTTTTGGCGATACCGTTGGTACGGATATAGTATGTGTGCGGGTTTTTTTCGATGTAAGCTCCACCAGTATTTTCATTACTATTTTGGAGCGCATCATAGATGTCGGTAATGCTAATGCCAATTGATTTGAGCAAATTCGGGCTTACCGCAACTTCGTATTGTTTAACAAATCCGCCCATCGTATTGATTTCTACTACACCTTTTATCCCCGACAGCTGGCGTTTCACTATCCAGTCCTGAATACTCCGCAGCTCGGTAGGCGAATATTGCTGTTCGTATCCTTCTTCCGGGCGGACGACGTAATGATATATTTCTCCCAAGCCCGTAGAAATTGGGGCTAATTCCGGTGTACCCAAACCAGGAGGAATGTTAGCTTCCCCTTCCTTTAGATATTCTCCGACCAGTTGACGAGCCAGATAGATGTCCATGTCTTCTTCGAAGACTACTGTCACTACCGATATTCCAAAACGGGAAATAGATCGGATTTCGATCAATTGCTGAATATTCTGTAAGGACAATTCGACAGGAGTGGTGATGAACTGCTCTACCTCCTGCGTTGCCAAAGTAGGCGATATAGTGATTACCTGTACCTGGTTATTAGTAATGTCAGGAACCGCATCAATCGGTAGCTGTCGCAAGGAAAAAATTCCCCATGCGATCAGGGCAACCACCAATAGCCCTATAACAAACTTATTCTCAATCGAATAAGCAATAATCTTATCAAACATATAGAAGTATTAATTTTGTTAAACCATTGAATAGTAACCGCGCAGATATAGATATCCTGCTAAGAATGGTCTAGCTGAACTTAGGCGGTTGCCAAATGTCATAAACGGAAAGAATACCCGAATTGTCCGGATTGAATGATGGCTCAAGCGTAGGCGGAACAAAGGGTAAACCGAGTGTAATGAATAGCTCTAAAGGATAATCCAGAGTAATGGAGCAACAACTACACCCACATAAAGGAGTACACGGGTCGTCATCACAAGTATTGGAATGCCGGTCATGGTCGGGATGTTCTATATGTTCGATGCCAAACGATTCCTGCCATAATTCCACAATGCCGCCACAAACATCTCCACAAGGAAGTAGAGATAAGGCAAAAAGGTAAGTAGATAATATGATGACTGATTGTTTCATAAACACCTCCAAAAATATAACAAAAATTGTGCAACGCAATTGCAAATGCATGAATCAAACTAAAACTGATACCAGCCATACAAATTCCACTGAAGGTTTGTTTATGCGTTTATACGTGTAACTGTTTATACACAAGTGTTGCTTAATCGTTTAAACGAAGAGGCCTCTCCGAAAAGCATAACGAGCTAAAAGTGAGCAAATTAAATTTCGTCATAAGAATTGCCATCGCGCACCCCCGGCCCCTAAAGGGGAGGCTGCCCACAAAGATCGTTATAATTCCTGGCGGGAGGACACCCGTTAGGGTCGGGGTGGCGGGAGAGCCAAATTTAATTTTGCTATACTCTTGCTTCTTTTTCATAAACATACTTTTCGGAGGGGCCTCAACGCATAAACGCATATACGAATAAACAAATGAATGAATACCTGAAACAGGAAAAAAATAATTCAAAGCCACTTACAAATGAAAAATGGGAGTAATCGCTCGATAATCGCTTAACTTGACGGTTATGCCATATCATTCCCGCACATGCATGCCGGTATGCAATTTATACGTGCTGTCCTCATGCGGTTCTATCTCAAAATAAAATGCCGTAGGCGCCTTATAATCACCGTACTGCCGCACCCCCTGCATATCGCATTGCATATTGTACACCCTGATTTTGCCATCTTTTTCTGCCACGGTATAGTAGCCTTGCGCAAACCATTTCAACCTCTCCACCAATTTTTCGTCCAAACCGTCCAGCAGTTGATCGTTGATGGGAAAAGAGTGGAATTCAATTTTATTCTTTTTTAATCTTGAATATTTACCAATGTGGAGGTGGGTTTTATCTTTTGCAACTCCGTACCAGGTCGTATTTCCAATTGTCACCGGTACTGTTAACATTCGAAAAAAAGGTGTGTTTTGTTGTTCGAGTTGTGTGTTAAAGACATTTTCAATATGCTGCTTATTGGCTAGTGTGAAGAGCAGGTATAATGAACTTACGATTATGCCAATATTATTGGGGAATCCCCGCCTCTTGTCCGATTTTTTGAACATAAACATACTACACAGTACGCCTATTACAAGCGGAGCGGTATAGACCGGATCGATGATACTAATGCTGTCAAAACTCACTCGCCAATCGGTAAATGGCAAAAACAACTGGGTTCCAAAATTGGTAAAGGCATCCAATAAGACATGGGTAAATAATGCCAAAAAACTGAATATCCACAGTCGACGATAGGACACCACTTCTGTCCATTTTATCCTATTTAATATATATGCAAATAAGAATGCACCCACCAGGCAAAACATTATCGAATGGCTATATCCGCGATGAATGCTTATTTTCCGGAGTTCATCAAATAATAACATAAGAAATACGTCCAAATCGGGAATGGTACCTATGACTGCTCCGATGACAGGAGCCTTATTTCCGATCTTTTTACCGAGTACGGCTTCTCCTACCGCCGCGCCGAGAGCTGCTTGTGTGAGGCTGTCCATGGTTTACCAGTTCTTTTAATTGTATTTATGCAATCGGTTTTTCATCTCATATTCATTTTTGCCGTTTGTACCTTCGTCAGGCTGTCCACCTCTGTCCACGCCAGTATAATATCCTCGTCTCTTTTAGCCATTACCGGGAATCCGCTTTGGCGCGAAGCATTGGATGTAGTAGCTGTAACGCTTTTACCAACTATGCCTTGTTGATTGACTTTGCCCATCTTGATGACCGCTTTGTCCTCGATTTGCTCTAACCAGCTTACAATAGCCTCAGATTGCGACAGTAGAATAATATCCACTCGACCTAATGGGTCACCTTCGTCCACTCGCATAGGAGGTAGAAAGTTGGCGCCACTATTATTGGAGAAAGCGACTTTCACCTGTGGCTGTTCATCGGCCATGCTAAACCAAGCAATGGCCACAACATTGCCATCCGCCACAATTGATGGCCCATTCACCGGGCAACCCAAGATTCGCCAGTTGTCGTTATAAATGGATAAAGGTTTAGTCCATCTGCCACTTACTTGTCTTACAATAGAAATATCTCTGATTTCATCTTCCGACCTATCTCGATACGCTACAATCAATCCCTTATCACTAAGAGCAGCACTGGTCTGGCAACAATCGCATACTTGTCCGTCCAACTCTGCTTCGTCATATAATTTTCCGTTTTTATCGAAAACTGCCGATCGCAAGGTCATTGGCCCACTGCCGTGACCGTGGTCGTTTGATCCATGATCGTGCGACTCGAAATAATCTCCGAATCCAGGTCTGTCAGATTCGATATCAATTGTAGGTTCTTTAGTTTTCCGCCCGTCAAGCCATGTAGCGAATATTCGATCATTTGAAAGCGGGAGCAGGCTTACGAAGCCATGTTCGGCCGAAACGCCATCGCGATGAGGAGAGAACGAATGTGACCATTGGTGACCACCATCATGTGATTGCGAAATATATACGTCATAGTCATAGGTGCCCTCAGCGCTTTTTTGTAACCAATGCGCAGCGAGAGATGCACTTTCGCCTTTATAGGCAACTAACGATGGAAAGTCTGCCCAATTGACAAACCAGTCATCTCCTGAAGCGACTGTTTGAGGATTTGACCATTGATCATCTTCTAGTTTTGAAAAAAGTAATGATACACTACTACCTCCTTGATATTCAATCCAGGAAAGATACATTTCTCCATTTTCGGTAGCGAAAAGATTGGGTTCGCCACCTTGTTTGCAAGGAGTGGGAATTTCCTCAATAATTGCATTGAATGGAGTTTTCTTCTGTATTCTGTTTTGACAGGCAATTAATACAGTTGTTAAAATGATCAGATAGAAAATATTTTTCACAAGTGCGATATTAGTGCTTGTGCCCATCCTCATTATGGTCTGCATTTAATACGTAATCCATCCCACACACCGAACATTTACCCGTTTCATCGCTTCCACTTCCTTCGCAATGCATGGGGCAAACGTAGGCTGATGTGTATTCCTTGCCTTGTTGTTCTGTGCCAGTACTTTTAGTTGATTTATTGCCACAGGAAGAGACGGCAATGCCGGTAAGAAAGAGAGCTGCAAAAAAGTAAAAAATCTTGAAGTATTTCATTTTTTTTTGAAGTTTTGATTGTGAAAAAATGTGCAAGATAAAAACTGTTAATTGCGATTAAGTTTTATTACTTATTTGCTTATTTGCCGCTGATTGATAAACTTGACATTTAGAATTGCCACCCTTCCCTTCGCATCAAGTCCAAGATATTAATACACTCAATTCCCATTTCGTTGCAGACGTCAGGAATTTTTGGCTTTGTCAAGTTGTTGGATGCTTTTTCACCGGTGACGACAATCAAATCTTCTACTTTAGCTAACGCAATTACAAATGGGTCAGCACCATAGGTTCCTTTCCTGTCTTCGACCAGTCGCTGATAATTTGGGTTTTTAAGAATGTCCGAAACTGCATTTTGTACAGAGTCCGTAAGTTCAACAAAAAAGTTGGTCAGGTTATTTTCTTTGAACCATTTATGGCATCCGTCATCCTTTTTGCTTAATTCATGCTCAATCAGTTCGGTCGCAATTCCTTCCTTTGATTTTGCGAGCGTTTTGAACTTGTCCCAAAAAGAAGGAAAGGTGTCATGCGGATAATGCCGAACCCATGCATCCAGTATGGCACTTGTATCAATGCTGTACTTTTGCATAGAGGAGTTGTTCGAGTTTGCCCAGATTAGAAACCTTTATTTGGGTATAATCCCAAAAAGAAGAAGCCGTTATTATTTCCTGATAATATCCTTGCAGGACAAGATTCAGAAATAGCCCACCGTTTTTTGCAATCTTGTTTCGGTAGTAGTCCCCACCGGAAGATTTCCTTTTAGTGCCGTAATCCTGATTATCCCTATAATCCCGATAGAAGTTATTGGTGGTTTTTCCAAGTGTCAATAATCTGCGGAGAATTACCTCACGGCTTACGCAAAACCTATGTGATAATTTACGTAATTCATCAGCTGTCCATTGGACGTTGCGTGAATTATGAGAATGGACAACAAGTGATTCTAAAAGGGAGTTTGCTGGCACCAACACTTCTGCTGCTGTTTGGTTACAATGCACTTCCACCTGGTCGTATAGGTTCCTGTCACTGTACCTGAAATTGCTGATTCCGTCCTCACGTAATACAATATGAACCAACTCGTGAAAAAGAGAAAAAACACGCCCGTTTTGTGTGTCATTGCTATTGATGATAATTACAGGCAGTACCTCCTTTGCAACACATGCCCCTCTCATAATGTGAAGCGGAACGCCCGATGTTTGAAAAACCAATATCCCTTTTGATTCCAATAGCTTTTTCCAATAATTCAAGGCATCATAACCGGGTTTTATGTCGGCAACTTCATTATGATTAACACCGAGATATTCAATAATTTTTTCCGCCAATTTTTCAGGGGATTGATTTAAAGTGCCTTTTAGTTTGAATTCCGGTGCGCCTGCCTTGCCGTCAGGCAAGTCTGCGTCCAGTTGTTCATACAAATCCAACGCAATCTGCCTTTTTTGCTGAAAAAGTATCAGTTCCTTTTGCAGTATGTATTCCTCATTTTCAGTAAGCGTGTACTGATGGTGGAACTTGCGGAAATCCTTTAATGCCTTAAAATGCCTTGGAGGATCGGGAAAATAAAACAAGGCAAAAGGTCGCTTATATATATTGGCGACTTTGTATAGTTGCTTAACGGTTGGGAATGCTTCTCCATTTTCCCATGCTTCTAACTTCTCTGGTTTAACGCCTATCTTTTGGGCAGCCAATTCAACAGACAGTTTGACAGTTTTTCTCGACCAGATAAGCATTTCAGGATTGATATGTGCATTGGATTTTGCCATAATAGCTTTACAAAGTTACTTCCATTTACGAGTTTTCAATAATATCAATTTCCTTCTTGCTCAACCCGTAAAGCCCATAAATCAACTCGTCAATCTTTTTCTCGGCATGGTTAATGGCTCGCTGAATTTGCTGCCGTTGGGTTTTCAGCTTGGTGGTTTGCAACTGCTCGTTCAGTTTCAAAAGATTGTTAACAAGTCTTGTTATATCAACAAATTGTTTTGAATCGCCAATGCAAATAGGCATCGAACGTAATTCATAAATCCGTATTTCAGGAAAAGTCTTGTCTTGTCTGTTGTCTAAGTACATGACAAAAAACGGAAGTAGAGCCAAATTTTCCGTCTGTCGTGGTTAATATATGCGTTGATATAGTTGTCTATCCCTCCCCTGAAAATGCTTTTTCTTCTTTTTCCTCGATTATTTTTTTTGAATAATGAGGGTATCTTTCTCTTTATCCATTCGCCTATACGTATCATCCATACATATGATATGGCTAATAAACCAAATAATGTTTCTAGCCTTTTGGGATGAGTTACATGTGTATCTTCCAGTTGAAAACCATTCGTTTTCATGTCCTTGAACATGTTTTCAATATACCACCTTTTGGCATAGATATCGCAAGCATCTTCTACATCCTCAGAGTGTATGACTATCAAATACTCTAATTTGTTCTTGTCATTTCTAAATCTGAATCCGCTTACGTATACTTCATTGCCTCCAACTAAATATTTTCCCGGCAATCTTGGCGATGATCTTTTATTATTTTTACATAATAAACCCAGTTTTACCTCCGTGCCATTTTTTACACCTACCATGCCTTCCTTAACCCGAAGGTTGAATCCTATCTCATTGGTTATCAAGTACTTAACCCAATGTTGGCCAATGAATTCCCGGTCTCCTATAACGTTCTTTATCTGACCTTTTCCAACAATTTTTACCACTTCCTCTAACAACTCAATTCTTTCATATTGTGCAGAGTTGCCTTTCTTTGGAAGCAACACCCATTTGATCGGTATCGAATACCCGTCTCCTAGTATAGAAAATACCAAAAAATTAATATCCACTTTACCAAATTGCCAGTTTGTCCTATCCACAAGCAGGGTATAAGGCCCCTTCAACTCACTCATTTTCAAAAGCAAATGTCCTAGACCAGTGTCATCCCAATCCACCTGAGAGATAAATCGTTGAAGACGACGATAATTACTCAATGGCTTCGCTTTTGAAATCATACCGTGAGCAACCTTGACCATATTGACACTCCTAATGGTAGACATACTGATCACCGCCGAGGCAATCAAGTTTACCCTTTGCTGGTGAAGTTTACTAAGTTCTATTTTCAATTCTCGGGAAAGTTCTTTAACTTTCTCCTTAATTGCCATGTCGTTCAGTGTTGTAAGTAACACATTATCAACACTTTACGCGTGGCAATTATTTTATCAATCCTGTTTTGTCATGTACTATGCAGTGTCATTTACAAACTTAAGTGCGCATAATCCACGAATTAACACTAATTTTTACGAATTGGGAAGGAATTGTAACAAAGTACTGGGGTGTTTGTGAATATTGTTGCAACAAAGTATGGCTAATTCCGATTTTGATGTGCTTAAACAAATGCCATCCTTCGACTCATTGCCCATCGACTTCCTGCCCGTTCGGCAGGCGGGCGCTCAGGGCAAGCGTTCGTTCGGGATGACAGTGCACGAGTCACTACACTTCGACTTCGGTCTTCAAAGCCCGAGGCTTTCGATGAGCCGGAATCACGAGGCCCCTTCGGAGAGTCGTCAACCGCCCGTACTGAGCGTGGTCGAAGTGTAAGTCGCCAACTGTAAGTTATCTTTGACCCAAAAGCAAGAACGCATGCCCATCAATATTCCCGAGAGCAAACAAGAGCGAATCGTCATAGTGGGAGCCGGTTTTGCCGGCCTTAATCTTGCGAGAAAGTTGGTAAGAAAGCCTTACCAGGTCGTACTCATCGATCAAAACAATTTTCATCAATTTCAACCGCTTTTGTACCAGGTCGCTATGAGCGGTTTGGAGCCAAGTTCAATAGCCTATCCTTTGCGGAAAGCATTTCAAAACTGTCCGAATCTGACTATCAGATGCACAAAGGTGACAGAGGTAAAACCCGATCAAAAGAGAATAGAAACCGAATCCGGTTATGTGAATTACGACAAATTGGTACTGGCTTATGGCACGGAGATCAATTATTTTAACAATCCTAATTTTGAAAAATACGCCTATCCGCTCAAGAGCGTCAACCAGGCGCTTTACCTAAGAAACCAGATACTTTCGGACCTCGAAATGGCCCTGATCACCAGGGACTATGACGACCGGCAAAACCTCGTCGATATTGTGATCGTAGGCGGTGGCCCCACAGGAGTCGAAATGGCCGGGGCGTTAGCCGAGATGAAAAGGTACATTATACCTAAGGACTATCCCGAACTGGATACTGATGAAATAGACATATATCTATTGCAAGGTGCCGACCGGTTGCTTCCGGCTATGTCTAAAAAATCCAGTGAAAAAGCACAACGTTTTCTCGAAAAAATGGGAGTGATTGTAAAAACATCAACGCGTGTTACAGATATTGAGGGAAATATGGTCGTCACTGCCACTGAGCGAATACCTTGTATAAAAGTCATTTGGGCAGCAGGAGTCAATTGCAAGACGATCGCAGGATTAGAAAGTGCCGAAAAAGGCTACGACAATCGACTCAAAGTCGACGAATATCATCGGCTTCTCAATTTCGAGGACACTTACGCGATCGGTGATTTGGCCTGCATGTATTGCGAAGGATACGAGGACGGCCATCCACAAATGGCGCAACCCGCCATCCAGCAAGGGAAGAATCTGGCTAGAAATTTAATCCGTGAAAGTCAAAAATCATTTGTGTACAAAGACCCGGGTTCCTTAGCGACCGTCGGAAGAAATAAGGCTGTTGCCGATCTTCCTTCGTTCCAATTTTTCGGTTTTTTTGCTTGGGTGGTTTGGCTTTTTGTCCACATTGCTTCGTTGATCGGGTGGAGGAATCGCTTGATCGTTTTTGTGAATTGGTTTTGGAATTATTTGACTTACGATCAATCTTTGAGGTTGATAATTCGGCCTTTTCGGAAGGAAAGCTAAAAGACGCGAGTTTCGCTACCCAAAAGAATCGATATATTCAAATGATTAAATTCAAGGAGATGTACAGATACGCTAGAGTTCAAAAGATTGTGAACAAACTCACTAACGACGACCGCTTGCGCACGTTTTTTACTCTCTACTTAATGTGCAAACAAGACCAAGAAAGGACTAAAATTCAAGCTGACTTTTGGAATGAATTTGAAATGTTAAGTAAGAAGCAACAATCAGTAATCCGTGCGGAACTCACTAAAGGCTTTAAGGAACTGCCCGGCTTGGCCGCCGACCTTTTGGATAGGTTTAGGGACGTATCGACAGGAAAGAAAACTGTGACTCTTGGGTGAACCAGCTCTAATCTCAAGAGTTATAAAACTACGAAGTCGAGGGAGGAGTCGAGGGGTCATATCGAAACAGACCGTCAGAGAAGCAAACCATAAATACCCATTTGTGAATTTTTTCAGCTATCTTCATCACAACACCCTCGCCATCAAACGATCCCTCCTTTGGGTGACTTCTTCCACCCACGGTTTGTATTTTTCATCGCAGTCGGCATAGTCTTTAATCAATAGGTTGCATTTGGCTAGTGCTTTATCCGTCAGCCCTGACTTTTCGTACAAACGGCTCAAACGGTATGTCGCATATCCTTTTGACATCGAAAAAGCATGTATTACCGGGATATTTTCCAAAAATGCGATTGCCTTGTCAACTTCTCCCTGCTCTTCATATATGTCGGCGAGCATGAATATTTTATCCATGCAGGCGCTCTGCGATTCCCAATATCCTGGCGAATAGTTGAATGCCGAATCAATGAGGGTCTGACAACGTTCGAGATCTCCGGCGAGTTTCGCCTCAAACGCCTCGATCTAAGTACATGACAAAAAACGGAAGTAGAGCCAAATTTTCCGTCTGTCGTGGTTAATATATGCGTTGATATAGTTGTCTATCCCTCCCCTGAAAATGCTTTTTCTTCTTTTTCCTCGATTATTTTTTTTGAATAATGAGGGTATCTTTCTCTTTATCCATTCGCCTATACGTATCATCCATACATATGATATGGCTAATAAACCAAATAATGTTTCTAGCCTTTTGGGATGAGTTACATGTGTATCTTCCAGTTGAAAACCATTCGTTTTCATGTCCTTGAACATGTTTTCAATATACCACCTTTTGGCATAGATATCGCAAGCATCTTCTACATCCTCAGAGTGTATGACTATCAAATACTCTAATTTGTTCTTGTCATTTCTAAATCTGAATCCGCTTACGTATACTTCATTGCCTCCAACTAAATATTTTCCCGGCAATCTTGGCGATGATCTTTTATTATTTTTACATAATAAACCCAGTTTTACCTCCTTGCCATTTTTTACACCTACCATGCCTTCCTTAACCCGAAGGTTGAATCCTATCTCATTGGTTATCAAGTACTTAACCCAATGTTGGCCAATGAATTCCCGGTCTCCTATAACGTTCTTTATCTGACCTTTTCCAACAATTTTTACCACTTCCTCTAACAACTCAATTCTTTCATATTGTGCAGAGTTGCCTTTCTTTGGAAGCAACACCCATTTGATCGGTATCGAATACCCGTCTCCTAGTATAGAAAATACCAAAAAATTAATATCCACTTTACCAAATTGCCAGTTTGTCCTATCCACAAGCAGGGTATAAGGCCCCTTCAACTCACTCATTTTCAAAAGCAAATGTCCTAGACCAGTGTCATCCCAATCCACCTGAGAGATAAATCGTTGAAGACGACGATAATTACTCAATGGCTTCGCTTTTGAAATCATACCGTGAGCAACCTTGACCATATTGACACTCCTAATGGTAGACATACTGATCACCGCCGAGGCAATCAAGTTTACCCTTTGCTGGTGAAGTTTACTAAGTTCTATTTTCAATTCTCGGGAAAGTTCTTTAACTTTCTCCTTAATTGCCATGTCGTTCAGTGTTGTAAGTAACACATTATCAACACTTTACGCGTGGCAATTATTTTATCAATCCTGTTTTGTCATGTACTATGGTCTGTTGTATTTCTTCCTAAAATAATAAGCAATTAGTTTGGAGTTTAATATTCCCAAAACATATTTTGCATTTTCAGGGTCAAAGGGTTTGACAATCTGCAAAAGTTGGCTGGTAACATAATCACTTTCTGTGTAAGTGGCTATTAGCCGCTCACCTACGATTCTTCTCACTAATAATCTTTCTCCTTCAAATAAATCAGATTTTCTTGGTGCAGCAAGATTTTGTCCATATTTAAGCCATCTGTTACGCCACAAAACAGTAAAAGTGTTAATATCCTTTCCTTCAAGATATGGTCTATAACTCTTGTCTAATTTTTTGTTTGATTCAAAAATCTTGTTTTTGGCAGCTTCTGGTTTTTGTGGTGGAGTTCCCTTTCCAGTTTCATATAGCTTAATACCAAACTTTACATCAGAAATAGTTTCCAGTTCTACCGATTTGGCTTCAATTTTCCTCTTTATTTCAACATCTTTTTCATTCAAATTGATGTTGATAATATTATGCTCACCATCATACCATAAACTCTGGCTAATGCTATGCAGAAGTGATACATTACTTTCCGTTCCCGGTAGGTATATATCTGCTTTTGCTCTCGGCTTTAGAACTTTGTTTAGAACTGTAATGATTGGTAGAACTACAGCTTGATGGAATACTTTTATTGCAGAATAATCAACGATCTGTTCTATTGTTGTGTTTTTCAAAATATAGCTACGTAATTTCCCATTACTTTTATTATTCAGCCAAGTATTAGGTGTTATATATCCAATATATCCCTGTTCTTTCGCCAATTGTATGCCCTGTTCCCAAAATAGAACATACATATCAAACTGATATTCTGCGATTTGGTACTTTTGAATAAAATACTCATATTGATTACCATTTTCCTGCTTCCATTCCCTACCTCCTAAATATGGCGGATTCCCGATTACCACATCAAACCCGCCTTGTTTCAAAATTTCCGAAAAGCCCTGTTTCCAATCAAATGCGTTTATCTTCTTCATTTGTTCCGGGAATAAGTCGAGTTGGTCATCATAAAAGTCATGTCCGATTAAGGAGTTTCCGCACTTGATGTTATTGCCAAGATTCAGAACTCCTTACCTCTCGCAATCTAAATTCGCTGTTATTTTGAAGATCATGCGCAAATTTGATCCAGGGAATATGGTTTCAGTTTTGTTGAGCAGGTCTGCAATCTGTTTGGCTGCATGATTAAATCTTGGTGCAGAAAGAGAGTGCAAGGTTATAGTCAGCGTTTTACTCTTATAATCCGGAATCAAGTCAGCGTTGTTGCTGATGATTTGTTTGATGAACATTCTTTTTTCGTCTTTTGCCCTATTGAGGTGGTCACAAGCCACAGCTGCCACAGATGATTCTGCTCTGTAAGCGATCATCTTTATTACATTCATGAACAGTTTACTTTCGGTTTTTAACTTGTTATACCTTTTCTGCTCGGGCATACGCTCAAGAGTTATTCTGGCAGGAATATCATTTCTGAGGGTGGCGATCTTGTTTTCTTCTTTTCGAAGAATATCAATTTTGTGTTTATACTTCATTTGTCTTTCGGTTATTTCAGGAAGTTTGTCAATTTTCTCATCCATAGCTAGTTCTGCAAGAGGGAAGAACTTGGCTTCTAACCGGGTGATCTTTTCCCTGAGTTTTTTCAGTTGGTTTGTTAATTTTCGGTATTGTGGGTTGACCACTTCCCGATTGGGATCAATACTTTCTACCCCAAATTGAATCATTTTATCAAAATCATAGTCTTGAATGAGGTAACTGAAGAAGTTTTCCTGACACCACCTTCCAAACATTCTGCCTGCTATCAATGCTATTCCCAAAGTAGGGTGAGTGGTGATAATAGCGGTTTGATGTTCACCCTTTTCAGACAAGCTTCTGATCTCTCTGAAAGTGTGTCCTCCAAGCGTTACTTCTTTCTCGCACAATTGCATGGTTACATCCTGGCTAAGTACTTGTGTATCAGTGGATTCAAAGTCATCTTTATTCCATGAATCTCGCACATCCTTGCGATATGTAATCACGGCTATTCTATACCTTTCCCACAGGTGGTTAAAGAAAGCAGGTTCGTAAGCCTCCCTGTCAAAAATAAAGGTGCATTGAGGGCTTTGTCGATCATCCTCCTCTTGTATCTCAGTAAGTAATTTGGTTTGTAGCATTTGTGGAATAATCAGGTCTTGTATTGCTTCTTTTATTTTCTCTGTCAATTGCCCTATCACCATCATAACAGGCATCCCTTGTGCATCGTGAACCCAATACTCCGTAGTGGCGCTTAAACACAATTTTTGTCTCGCAATATATTTGACAGGTAGATTAGCTTTGCCTCCATAATAGATCCGTTGGTGACCATCTATATATAAAAAAGATGAGTCCTCATTATCCTCATCTCTATACCAGTGATCGATCAGAAGGTTGTTCAGTTCAACGGCTTTTTCCTGCTTGCTCAGCAAATCTATTTTCTCTCGCAAACACCGAACTTCTGGTATACGATCCAAGCCTATTATCCTGCCGATCTCCCCTGGTTTACATTGTTTGAGTTGTTCGGGATTTTTGATGCGCAACAGGGCCATGAAGGCCAAAGTCAATAGTATCGACCTTAGTCCGTAATAGTGTGATGAAGGTAACTCATATACCTGTTTTGTCTTGAATAACCCATGCTCTATCAAGGCAGGTAAGAGGAATAATACCCCTGCTCCGCATAAAGCTTCGCTGTTGTCAAACTTCACCTCAGCATGACCAGACAACCCAAGAGATGCACCTATCCTGTCTTCAGAGCGGCTTGTGGCTATGCCCATCGGCGTAGATTGGTCTAGGTCATTGCGATCATTTAAGGTCGAGCCATTTCCACCTTCACACTCTATTTTGAACTTTTTTTTAAAGTGCCTTTTTCAATGTGATAGCGTATCGACGATTCTGAAATCCCTTCTTGTTTTGAGATACTCAAATTACTTTGTCTCTTATCCAGCTTCGATTGTATCCGCTCCACTAGTTTACCAACCATCTTGTATGCTTTGCCTTTTCTGGCATCAGGCCCGAAAAATCCAGATTCTCCCTTCTCCTTGTATTTTCTATACGATCTTCTGACACTGTCTATACTCACTCCAAAAGCCCGCTGAACTTCAGCTCGGCTGCACAATCCTTTATCTATAAAATTGCTAGTTATGAATCTGAAAGCATTAAGATCGTCACTCGAATGACTATATACAGGTAAGCCATTGGCTATGTATTGTACAATACCGTCTTGGGTGTGTACTCCAAGACAATGAGAGATCATCTTTGTATCTTTAGGGAAGAAGGGGAATTGTAACTGCATATACAAAAATATGAAGCAGTTTTAATTCGCGAGGTCTACTCCCTATTACCCTGAATTTATTGGGACGGGTAAGGAGTTCTGAGTCTGATGATGCGAGATACCACATAAGTCGGGAAAACATTCTATTCTGTGCTACTCATACTCATCATAGCCAGGGTAATTATTCGACTTCGTTTGGGTATAATGAAGGTTCAGCTGCCTTACCCGGTTTTGATAAAAAAATGTTCGAATATTTAGGTCATCGCATATCTTATTCGATAAAAAATGCGATCAGCAGTGCTGAAGAGGCGACTCTAAGCTCGATTCAGTTTGACTTGCCAGGGTTGACGAGGAATCGAAGTTTAACTGCCTTCGTCAAAAATCCCCCCGAACTTCAGGAACTATTCTATGATCGCATTGACGATCCTTCCAATTATAATGATGACCGGATTCAATGTTTTGTGAAGGATTCATTGGAAGTATTTCAAGCTATAAACCCGACTGTCACTGCGATACTACTTCGGGCAAAAAACAGCGAACGCGTAATTTCGATGATCAATAATTTTGCTGTTCATCCTACTGTACTTGGGCCAAAAAATGTGCTATACAGTTCTGACTTGTACGGGGTTGCATCGCTGATTATCAAGAATCATTTAATGAACATATCAGAAGGGGAGGGTAGGGCTCCAGTGGTTTCATTTACAAATGGAGAAAGCGGTGATGTTTCGGCCAATTGGTATGAACAAAGCAGGGAAGATTGCATAAGGATCGGCTCACGTCTGGCCATGTCTATTATTTCACAATTAGGCGAAGGAGAAACTGAAATGAATCGGGTTGTTTACTGTAAGGTGGAATTCAAAGATATAAGAAATCAGCCTGTGGATCATGACTCTTATGGAGAATTTAAGTGCGATGGTGAAGAAAAGATAAGGACGTCTGAGATTCCCTTTGTTGGTGAATCCGTAGAGGCGGGAACTGAAGATGGAAGGGTAGTTAAAAAAGTTAAACCAAAGTACCTGGTCAATGGCGGGTTTGATGAATGCAAATTTAGTGAAGGCATTACTACAAATTCATGTTCAGGCCCGCATGGCAATAAGAAGCGTTTACTGATATCCCTGTTAGCCGAATCAAGCGCCCCCAAAAGGCTTCCCGTAGGGATTTATCATATTGGCAGTTTAAAACTAATAGCATTGCCCGCTGAAATAACTTCAACGCTAGGACACCGGATAAAGGCCATTGTGAATCATGATCCTGAAAAAGATTCCAAACCTGTAATAATAGGGTTAGCAAATGAATATATCTCGTATTTCACTACACCTTCAGAATATTCAGCTCAGCAATACGAGGGGGGATTTACTGTATATGGGAAGGCATCCGGGGTGTATTTGATGGAAGAGGCACAGAGAATTGATACTTATGGAAGTCAGACAGTGAGGTATATAGGAACCAAAAAATATAGGACAGGTCCTACAAAACTAAAAAAACGCAAAGTATTAAAGAGCCTGAAAAGAGATTGGGAGAAGATTGATTTGCACGAATTGTATCAAATAGAAAAATCCATAAATTGGGATGGGGGTAAAACTGTGCAATGGAACGTAGAATTCAAGCCATTTGACTACAGGGGCAACAGCTATTTGAAATCCCTGCTGCCAAATGTACAGGTACAGGAGGAGGTCGCAGGTACATGGAAAGAATTTGTTGCGATAGAAAAATACGGCAGCCGTTCACTTGAGGTAAGGCAAAGCGATTTGGAATCCTTTAATTTTTTGAATTACGGCATTGTCAGGAATAACAAATTCCGATGGAACACTTGCTGGATGCCACATAAAGAATTTGAGACGGATAATAAATTGAGAATGTCATTATACAGGGGAGGAGAATTGCTTGAAGTTTCTGATGAATTTATTTTGAACTAATTAACTAAACTATTAAACATGGCTTCTATCTATCCAGGAAAAGTACTCGCCAATGCTACCGCAGCTTTCCCACCAGGAACTGCATTTGAAAATCAACGGCTGAAAAATGTTTCAAATTCTTTCGTTGCCTTACCCAATTCCGGTCAATTTATCAACTGCCGATTTGTACGGCATCAATTTCCTCAATACCGTCTAACAAGTAAAATCTTCAAAAAGAATACTAAAGGAAAAAATCATTTTCAAGGGATTGTGCGACTTAGGGATGGTAAGCATTTTGTTGCTTCAATCGCAGACTTAAGTGATAAATTTTCAATTCTGGCACTTTTTAAGATTGAGTCTCACTTAGACATCGGCCTTGAACAAAACGGGCCAGTTCGATCAAATCGAATCTTTAGTTTGGGAAATCGAAAGGATAAAATTGTAGAGTTATTCCACATAAATAAAGGCGAACCAAAACTGTGGCATCCCGGTGGCCTGGGAATAATGGGTGATATTTTAGTTGTACCGCTTGAGAATTTTGATGCTGACATAACCAGAGTTGACTTTTACAATTTCTTTGATGCGAATAACCCGGAAAAACTAGATTTTTCGATCAATACAAAACAAAATGCCAATGTGAATACCAATGAAAGATTTGGCGCGGCAACGATATGCAAAATTGACAATGGTTTCTTCTTTTGTGCGCTCTGGTCTGATCCGAAAGGATTGTTCAGAATATACCGGTCAAAAACAAAGAAGTTAGAGGATGGATTTTTTGAAGGAAATAATCACTTAGCAGAAATTGCTTTTGATGATATCGTTGACATAAAAGACAATCATAATGATAATAAATTCCAATCCATCCAATTTGCTCAAGATCAAAACGGTGGATTGTTCATCATTGCATCAGCTAATTATTCTGGTGCTTCCCCTACGATTGGAGGAGAGAATTATTCGATCTTATTGAAGGTTGATTTTGATACAGATAATATGAATAACTTTTCGCTGACTTATTTGGAAATCAAGGTCTTCCTTTCAGAGAATGATTACTCTAATTTTGACGCAGGACTTGGGTTGTATATTCCCGATGCGGAGCAAATAGCTCTTTATTCCATGTATCATTGGCGATCAAAAGATCATCTAAAACTCAGTGAATTTCATAGCCGTTCTGTTAGGAACCCAAGAAAATCTAACGATAGTAAAGACAGTTTCATAGAGTTATATTCTGAGAAGCGTTTCCAGGGAAGATCGTTAATTCTTTATGCTGATGACCTTCAAGATATTAAGAATTACAAAGACATAACCGTACAGAAAAAGCACTTTAACGATGAGGCAAACTCCTTGAGATACAGGTTGCCTGATGGTTTTAAATATGAGCTGTATGAACACAACAATTTCAATAAGGACAAGGACGGAAATCGGATTACTTTGTTGGGCACGGGGCTGATAGGGCAGTTTAGAAATCTTGATGATATTAATACACCAGGGTTATTTGAAAAGAAGGCTTTTGGGGGTAAGATATCTTCTTCGCAGTTTGTGGATTAGATGAAAAATACTAGCCTTGTCAATTATTATTGGCTAGTGCTAAGTCAAGATTAAAATGAGGGCTGTATTTGGTGTCCTTTAAGCCTGCACAACGTTGGAGAACCACTCACATAGCTCTGGCTATGCCCGCCCGAATGACTCGGTCGGACGGGCTCGTGAACCTCCGCCCCGACGATTACGTGTACGGGACAGGCTTGGTCAGACTCAAAATGTCCTCAAATCCAACTCCTCATTTAAACTTTGACGTAGCACTAGCGCCTTTTTGAGTGTTTCACCCTCCATATTGACCATAAGAGGCTTGATCATGAACCATTCACCACCGTGCCCGCCATTTTTTTTGATTTCATTGGTAATTGCAACTGAACAGAAATGCAAAGCAAAATCGATTAGTTACCTTTGAAATATTTATTTTGAGCCAGTGGGAATAAAAAATTGCTCAACAATGAAAAACAAAAGAAGAGACTTCATAAAGACAATAGGCCTTACCGGTGCCAGCATTTTCACAGGCTCAGAATTATCCCGACTTCCGTCGAATGCAACGGTTCGCCATCTCGTGCGCAAATCTGTGAAAAACAGTTCAGGAGAATTGGGCATAGCTCTAATCGGTGCAGGCGGCATGGGTACTTATGATACCGAAACATGTCTGAGTCACGATGGAATCAAACTCGTTGCCGTATGCGATCTCTACAAAACACGGCTTAAAAAAGCCAAAAAAAAGTGGGGTGATGGCCTTTATACGACGATGGATTACAAGGCCGTGTTAAGAAGGGAGGATATCGATGCAGTAATCATAGGAACACCTGATCACTGGCACAAACAAATTTCTATCGATGCCATGAATGCCGGTAAACATGTCTATTGCGAAAAACCTATGGTTCATTCTGTAAAAGAAGGACACGAATTGATCAATGCCTGGAAAAAGTCGGGTGCGGTATTTCAGGTGGGGAGTCAAGGTATGTCCTCCCTGGGTAATGAGAAAGCTAGAGAGCTCTTAGCTAAAGGAGCGATAGGAGACATCAATTATGCGGAAGGATTCTGGGCGCGGCATTCGCCAACGGGAGCCTGGCAGTATCCTATTCCTGAAGATGCTTCGGAAAAAACAGTGGACTGGAAACGATACATATCCAATACGACCCAAAGACCGTTTGATGTTATGCGATTTTTCCGGTGGAGAAATTACCTGGACTATGGTACAGGCATGTCAGGTGATCTCTTTGTTCATTTATTTTCGAGCCTGCACTTTATAACAAATTCCTTAGGGCCGAATCAGATAAGTGCAATGGGTGGATTGAGGTATTGGAAGGATGGAAGAGATGTGCCCGACGTGCTTTTGGGCATGTTTCAATATCCGGATTCTACCCAACATCCGGGATTCAACCTTTCGCTAAGATGCAACTTTGTCGACGGCACTAGTGGCACGACTTATCTAAGAATTGTCGGAAGTGAGGGATCGATGGATGTAAAATGGGAAGAGGTGGTCGTGAAAAGGAATGCATTCCGCACCGATGATCAGTTTGCCAAAAATAAAGAAAGTGAGCAGGGCATAACTAAATCTGATAGGGCCGCAATGACGCCAAATGAGACCACCATTTACCGGGCCGATGCGGATTACAAAGGCGCCCATTACGATCACTTTGGCAATTGGATCCGGGCCATCCGCACAGGCGGCGGTGTAGGTGAAGATCCGGTTTTTGGATTTCGAGCGGCTGCACCGGCTCTCCTTTGTAACGATAGCTTTTTCTCTAATAAGTATATGAAATGGGATCCTGTGAATATGAAAGTCGTATAGAGGTAAGAAAAATGACAAAGAAGTATACGGTTATAAATAACATGTTAAAAATTATAAATTTATAAAATATTATGAATCAGCTACTCATAAAGTTTTTTGTCACCTATTTAGCATGTAGAAAGAGAAAAGTATGCAGCAGCATATGAAACAGCGCCGGAGTATCAATTGATAGATGACTTAGGTATCTCTTCTGATAAAGTAGAATATTGGCTCAACGGCAAAAAGACTGTCGAATGAAACGAGATCTGTCAGGTTACTATACTGGGGAGTTCGTGAATGGACAATAACCCGAACTTCTGATAACGGAAACCTGACAGGTCGCAATTTACCAACGATGATAACAAGACAACAAGCCCAAACAATCTTAGAATCTCTAACTTCCGGTGCCTCACTCCTACGACATGCCCGAACGGTAGAATTAGTTATGGAAGCCATGGCTAAACACTATGGGGAAGATGTCGAAAAATTCGCCATTACCGGACTCCTCCACGATGCGGACTATGAGGCGCATCCTGAAGAACATCCAAATATAATTGTAGCGAAACTTAAAGAAATGGGTGAAAATGAAATCGCCCACGCCATAGCCGGTCACTACACAAAATGGAACATTCCTAGAAACTCAATGCTAGACAAGTGCATTATTGCAGCTGATGAGATCACTGGATTTATTGTTGCGGCCGCTCTAATCAGGCCTACAAAGATCGAAGGTATAAAGGTGAAATCCGTTATGAAGAAATTCAAAACCGCCACTTTTGCTGCCAAGGTAGATCGAGAAGAATGTTTGAAGGGAGCCGAAATGATAGGACTAGAGCTGAGGGAGTTGATAGATTTTATCATTCCGGTATTACAAGCAAATAAGGAAGAACTCGGCCTGGCTGAGGATTCATAGTCCATGGTTACATTTCTAAGTTTCTTGGCCTTTACCGGTTTTGTCGCGGCATACTCGACATGGCGATTGAGAAAGGACAATTTATCCACCCAGGACGGCTACTTCCTCGGAGGTCGATCACTCACTGGAATCGTCATAGCCGGTTCTCTGTTATTGACCAATATATCTACCGAACACTTGGTCGGCATGAACGGCTCAGCGTACAGGAACGGAGCCATTATTGCTGCCTGGGAAGTGACTTCCGCTTTAGCATTAGTAGTTGGTGCTCTTTATTTTGTGCCGCGCTATTTGAAAATGGGTCTTACCACCATTCCCCAATTTTTGGAGTTGCGCTTTGACGGATTGACGAGAACCATCGTTGCCTTGTTGCTCATCATTTCATTTACGGTTACTTTGCTTCCCATAGTGCTCTATACCGGAGCGCTTAATATTGAAGCAATATTTGAAATTTCTGATTTGCTCAATGTGAGCCAGAAGCAGGGAATCTGGATTACCAGCATTGTGGTGGGATCTATAGGAGCGGTGTACGCCATATTCGGAGGACTTAAAATGGTAGCATATACGGATACCATCAACGGATTCGGCCTATTGGTAGCCGGCCTGATGGTACCGATTCTTGCTTTGCTCGCCATTGGCGAAGGCAATATGATTACCGGATTAACGGCCGTTTTCGAAAAAGCCCCAAGCAAGTTTAATGTAATAGGTGATGAACCTGGAATTGGGGAAGGGGCCCGGGCAGCCATACTGCCTTTCGAAGTTCTCTTCACCGGCATGATCATTAATCAATTGTATTTCTGGACAATGCACCAGTCCATCATTCAAAGAGTCCTAGGAGCGGTTAGCCTGAAGGAAGCACAGAAGGGTTTGCTGTTCACCGGAATATTAAAGCTCTTGATCCCATTGATCATCGTATTTCCCGGGCTGATCGGATACTACTATTTCGATACTTCACTTTACGCTAATCCTGACCAAGTTTATCCTTTGCTTGTAAAGAAAGTACTTCCGATGTGGCTTACCGGGTTTTTCGTGGCGGTCGTGATGGGTGCCGTGCTCTCTACGTTCAACAGTGCACTCAATAGTGCAGCGACTGTATTCAGTTTGGGCATTTACAAAAGATATATTAATACAAATGTGGTAGAAAATCGCCTGGTATTTATGGGAAAGGTAGTCTCGGCAATCCTGGCCGTATTCGCTATTGGTGTTGCCCCTTTTGTGGCAAATGCACCTAGCGGAATTTACCAATTGCTGCAACAGTTAAACGGCATTTTTTTTATACCAATTGCAAGTGTAATCCTGGCCGGATTTCTATTGCCGAAAGTATCCGCTGCCGGTGCAAAAGCTGGCCTTCTTTTTGGATTGTTTTTCTATGTTTTGATGTATTTCGTACTAAAGGTCCAACTGCACTTCGTGCATATTTGGGGTATTGAATTTGTTTTGAATGTTATTGTAATGCACTTAGTCTCGCAGAGATTTCCACGGAAGAATATGTTTGAAATAGTGGACAGCAAGGTCGTGGATATAACAGAATGGAAGTATGCAAAGGTTTTGGGTCTGGCATTGGTTATTGCAACGATTAGCATTTTTGTCATGTTTGGGAATATTGGCTAAACATTCAAAGTAGAGGATTGCAATAGTGGGGAAGTTGATCTTGAGGATTTTGAAAATAAACTGCGAAAAGGTTCGAAGATTGGGAATTCGCATATGCATTGCTATTGGCAAGTAAAGAGGCATTCAAATACACTTTGAATATCGGCATGAAGAATATTGAAGAAAGAAATACTCAACTTGCAGAATACACCAGGAATAGATTGTCGGCGATTCACGGTATTCGACTCATGGATCTGGGAAGCCAAAAGTGCAACATCATTACTTTTCACTCTGAAAAAGGCGACCCAATCCAAATCAAGAAATATTTAAGGGATCGCAAGATTAATGTGTCCGTTGCCTTCAGCACTAGCGGAGCTATTGATTTTCAAAGGAAGGGTGTTGATTGGATTGTGCGGGTTTCTCCGCATTATTATAATACGGTGGAGGAGATTGATGAGTTTGTTGAGGTAATGCAAAGCCTAATCTGATCCGTCAGGTTAAGTCTAGTATCTTTAACAAAGCCAATTTTACTTTGGTGAAATCGCCTTCTGACATTTCGCCGATTTTTGCTACGAAGTTCCTCTTCGAAACCGGTCTTAATTGGAAACAGTCCGCAATACTATTTTTAGTTAAATTGTTCAAAAGCGATGGTTCAATCGGTATATGCCAAGGCTTGCGAAATTTACGATCTTTAGTAATGGGGATCACTAATCTTAATTCCAGCAAAGCAAAGTTGTTGTGATTAACAATAATTGCCGGACGTATACCCCTGATTTCATCACCAACCTGTGGAGAAAAGTTGACAGTCCAAATTTCACCCCGATTCATTCCATTATTTCCATATCCCAATCTTCCATTTCCTCGGCGACTTTTTCATAATATGCAATCGTATCAGGATCATTTGCTTCCTTTTCAATTTCAGCCTGCCATATGTGCTTGGTCCTCCTCAACTCTTCAACTCCTTTTTCGTACTCCGACTTTTCCTCAATGGATTTAAGAAGAATGCCGGAATCCGTCTCTTCCAGGCTTACCCTTTTCAAATCGTACTTTTCTATCAATGACTGAGGAATAATAATCCCTCTGCTGTTCCCGATTTTTCTAATTGTTGTTTCCATGCAGCTAAAATAATAAAATTATAACAATGTTATAACAATAGCGTAGATTTTCGTTTTTGATCCGTACTTCAAAAAGCTGTAATGTTTCGAGAATCCTGCGGCTTTAGAAGTTGAAAATTATGTAACTACTCAGGTACCAAACAATGCTTTTGAGTAGGGAGTTTGGCAATGCAGTAAAGATAGGCCAAAACATTGAGCTCTCTTTTTTTTAATGTATCGATGCAGGAACGCAAGACACAAAATATATTCTGACCCGATTTAAACTGTCCTGAGACCTTTAGTTTTACTTTTACATTTCTTATTGCCCTTTCTGAAGAATTGTTGTCCGGTGGGACTTCAGAATTGTATAAAAAGGGAAAGATGTAATTCCTGTTTTTTAACATTGATTTTTGAAAAGAATGAGTTTTTGGGAATTCGGTTTTTTCGATATGCCTTAACAGTAGCCGATCAAGCCTTTTTTCCAATTTATAGGCATCCTTTTGGTTGGTTTGAAAGGTTTGAGTTTGTTCTGTTCTTTTTCGCAAGGCTAAAGCATGTTCTAACAAGGACTTAAATTGGCTGGCCCAAACTTGGTTTTCCGATTCTTCCAAAAATATGAGGTCTCTCAATAAGTGAGCTATGCATAATTGTTTGGATTTGGATTTCATTTTCAGTTGTGCTGCCCAGCGGTCTGACCCTATTGTAGCGTGGGACAAGTGATCGCCAATTATTTGCTGGACACTTATAAATCCTCGACTTTCAGTGGCTTTTATGTAAGTGTTTTTCATATTTTGCCACACCCATACCCACCATTTGTCGCCATTTACTTTAGCAGATGTTTCGTCCGAACCGACGTAAGTCGATGAAAAGATTTGTTGGAGTATAGCATGGTATATGGGTCGAGCCTTTTGGGCTGCTTTTTTCAATAAGTTCTGTACACTTCCCTCACTGATGGGCAAGTGAAATATATCTTTGAACAACTGGGTCATTCTTTGGAAGGGAAGATAATGGAAAACGCTAAAATAGCTGACCAGTGCTATGACGCTGCTACCATATTGGATCGGTGCTTTTACCCCTTGGGGAAAACTACCTTTTTGAAGATGACCACACCGCCCGCACTGGCATCCATACTGCTGATATTCAATGTATCTGGGGCGTATCGAAGGTATTTCTACTATTTGTCTTTTCGATACCAATTGTTGCTTTTCCTGATCAATTGTGTCCCCACATTTTGAACAGTAATCACTTTTTACTATGTGCTTTTCATCAGGATTATCTGTCATTGCAAGATAATGACCCTTATGACCCTTTTGTCCTCCTGATTTACGTCCTGTTTTCTTACGCAGACTTTTTTTCTCATGTGTTGACTTGTCTTGGCTTGGTGGGTTGTGGCTGTTGTGGCTGTCTTTTTTAACCTCTTTTTTGGCCAGTTGGCTAAGGACTAATTCCAGTTTTTCGCGAAGTTCTCTAATCTCTTGGCATAGAATTTTATTCTCTTCACGCAAAAACTTATTCTCCTTTCGAAGAAGTTGGTTTTCTTTTTCCAGTTTTGTTAGTCGTGATTCGATAATAGTCCAATTTATCCGGCCCTATTATCTTTAGTTCGAGTTGGATTGTCCTATAACTCTTTTTACTCCATTATTATTATTCGTTATATTACCTCCTGAGTAGTTACAAAATTATTTTGATCAGATTTAATTTAATTCTTTGCCCGATTTTTTTTGTGTATCAAACACAGCCATTGCAAGGTGCGGAATATCAAAATAAAAAAGCCAGTGTCGTAGGTATGCCATTCCAAAAAATTGTCCTTAATAGAGACAACAAATTCTAAAGCAATCCTCACATTGTTTGTAGAATTGCTAAATCTTGATATTTTTACATATTAAATTATAATCTAATATGATGAAGACGGTACCAGTACGAACTATGGTGAGATTTGCTTTTTTATTTGCAGTCCTTTTCACAACGATGGGCATAATGATAGCAAGCCTGGTTTTGAGTGGCTAAGGAATTCAGAAGAGCACAATAGGAAAATACTATGTTTCCTGTCTGGTAAAATCTTACCATACACTGCATGATAGCTGCAGGGCCTTGTTAATGAAGCACCTCAAGGCAACATTTTGTTGCTAAAGATTAGATATTTTCTTCGCTTGCCGTCCCGACGTTTCGCTACACTCCAGTCGGGATCTCCGCTCCCGACGTTTCACTTAGTTCCAGTCGGGACAGGTTCGCTCCCGACTGGCGACTCCTACCACCACCCCAAAACCTTCCACCAAACCAACCCAATAGGTATCCAAACGATCAAATGAAACAAGGAAATGACAAAACCAATGGTAAACCATTTCGGCGCTTTCACGTATCCCAATCCAAAGTAGATAATTACAGGCCCGGTCGAATAATTAGTAGTACAGCCGCAAAGGCATGAAAAATAGGCGAAGACAGCAACGGCCAGCATCGGCTCGACTCCTGCGGTCAGGCACACCGCCAAAAACGGCGCCACCATCGCCGCAATATGGGCTGTAAGCATTGAAAATGCATACATGCTGTAGAAATAAAAAATACCTAAAACGAGCACTACCATCAATGCCGAATATACCGAAACCAATCCCTTCAGATTATTGACAAACCAATGGATAAAGCCGTACTCCAGAAGCATATTGGCCATGGTGAGCAGACCTCCCAGCCATACTAAAGTGTCCCACGCTTTTTCATTTTCTATAATATCGTTCCAGGTCTGCGCTTTGGAAAGAATTAAGATGAGCATCCCAATCCAGGCAACAAGGGTAGTGCCCATTCCGTGAATGAACTTTGTGGTCCATAGTATAAGCATTGCGACCAATACAATGAACATCACTTTTTCTTTCCAGTGCATGGGCCCCATTTCCCTCAGAATTGATTTTGCATTTTCCTGCGCTTTTTTACCTTCTTTCAGGCTTGGCCGGGCGAGTAAATACATGATCTGAGGAAGTAGCAACAGCGAAATGACACCGGGAACAATGGAGCCCAGGATCCATGTGCCCCACCCAAAATTTACATTGAAAATATCCTCAGCAGCCTTGCTTACCAGGGGATTACCGGCCATTCCTGTCATGAACATAGCAGCTACGATCAGATTGGCATGAGCCCCGACTAAAATTAAATATTGACCGGCTCGTTCGGGATTATTTTCCGCAGTAGAATCAAGGGAATGAGATAATGAATTTACAATAGGAGCATGAATACCTCCACCCCTGGCCGTATTAGAAGGCATTACCGATCCAAGCAGAAATTCCGAACCACAAAACGCATATGCAAGGCCCCGGACAGTCTTACCCAATCTTACAACTAAAAGAGTGGCGAGCCGTTTTCCAAAACCCGTATTAATTACCGCCTGGGCCAGAAGAAAAGCCACGACGACAAGCCAAACCGTAGGATCAGCAAAACCAGATAGGGCTTCATTTATGGTGAGAGATTGAAGGATGACGAGTGAGATCAAGCCTATTAGAACACAAAATCCCATAGGGTATGGTCGTAAAATAAAACTCAAGATGACGGCAAGGAAGATGGAAAAAATATGCCATGCCTGTGCAGGCATATCAATTGCATCATCAAACTGCCACATCACTGCGGCAAGGAGGACACAGATCAATAGCTTGACATTTGACGTGGAAGCGATACTTTTCATCTCACAGCTAATGGCGTCGCAAATTTACCTTGTCCGCGGTAGCTTTAGCGAAGGCGGATTTGCGACCATGCAACGAAAATAGGTGTACAAACGTGCAAATCACACCATACCGATATTTTTCTTGAACCAAATCCAACTACGTCAAGACTTCGTCGGACGATGTAAATTTGATTTGCCCTTTGTCGGCCTAATAACTTTTGAATTTATGTATACCTTCAAGCACTCGAATTAACATTAACATGAACGGATTAAATTTAAAGGTCAGCAAGGATCAATTGACGCGATTACTCGTTTTATTCGTGATTGTTGATCTTATTGCTTCCGTCTTGATCATTTGCTATTATGCACTCTGATTCTTTTCGAAAAGACGGATTTACCATGGATAGAATATTGATACTCACAGGGGACGGAGGTGAAAGTTATGAGACCTTATACGCAAAACATAGGTTTGAAGAGGCCGGTTGGGAAGTGCACATTGCCGCCCCGTCAAAAAAGCTTCTCAACCTGGTCATGCACGATTTCGAACCAGGTTGGGACACCTATATCGAAAGAAAAGGATACCATGTAGAATCGGATATCGAGATTTCCAATGCCACCTCTGCTGCCTACGAATGCATTCTTATCATCGGAGGGCGCGCGCCGGAGTTTTTGCGGAATGACCCGAAAGTGATCAAACTTGTCAGAGATTTTGATCGAGCTGGAAAAAATATTTTCGCGATCTGTCACGGTATACAGATTTTGGTCACGGCCGGTTTGGTTCAAGACAAGAAAGTGACTTGTTACGAGCACGTGAAATTTGAAGTAGAATCCTGTGGGGGTACTTTTATCGGGAAAGAACAGGCGGTAAGAGATGGTCGCATAATTACCGGACAGACTTGGCAATCGCATCCGCAATTTTATAAGTTGAATTTTGAATGTTTGGCTGAATAAGTAGATAAGATATGCCAAATTTCGAAATTTTGAGAACGGCTATCGGCATATCTCATACTAACTTAAGTCATTGATTATTAAGATATTACATACAAATAATGTCAGAACATAACCAAAGCTTCTGGGGATGGGGATATTTAGATTACGAAGTCGACGCCGGAAGGCTAGAGGAGTATAAATCCCTGCTCGGGATGAGTCTTGGCATCAAGGAATTTAAATCCATTCCAAAACCCGATATTCAAAAAATCAAATTGCGAAAGCCCCGCTTTGAAATTTCCGATCAACTCAAAACGATATGCTCCAGTGACAAATTAAATCGTATCTCGCATTGCTATGGCAAATCATTCCGGGATATATGGCGCGGTTCACACGGAATGTTTGATAATCCACCAGACTACATAGCGTTCCCCAAAACTGAAGACGATATTTTAAAATTATTTGATTACGTAGAGAAAAATCGGATTTCCCTGATTCCATATGGAGGAGGTTCTTCGGTAGTAGGTGGCGTCGAACCTACAATGGATGAAAAGTATCGGGGAGTTGTTACAGTGGATATGCGTCACTTTGACCGCATATTGGAAATTGATAAAAAAAGTCGCGCAGCGCGTATTCAAGCTGGCATTTATGGCCCTCAATTAGAAAGTGGATTGAGGCCTCATGGCTTTACGTTAAGACATTTTCCACAAAGTTTTGAGTTTAGCACATTAGGGGGTTGGATCGCTACCAGATCAGGAGGCCATTTTGCAACGCTGTACACCCATATCGACGAATTTGTGCAATCGGTAAGAGTTCTGACTCCATCGGGAGCCATGCAATCGCGTAGATTGCCCGGATCAGGAGCGGGCCAAAGTGAAGAGCGCTTCATATCAGGTTCGGAAGGCATTTTTGGCATTATTACCGAAGCGTGGATGCGTCTCCAGGACCTTCCTAAACACAAGGAGGCCCAAACGGTCAAATTCAAAAACTGGGATGAAGCGGTAGAAGCGTGCAGATTAATATCACAATCAGGACTGAATCCATCGAATGCGCGATTGGTCGATCCACTTGAAGCTTTGTCCAATGGACTCGGCGACGGAAGCCATGCAATATTGATACTTGGTTTCGAATCCGCAAAAAGAGACATGAGTCCGTACATGGCTCAAGCATTAGAAATCTGTGCGGAGAGCAATGGAAGGTGGACCGTAAAAATCAGAAAAGAGGGCAGAGATGCAAAAGCAGACCGGTGGAAAAGATCTTTCCTGGAAGCTCCCTATTTAAGAGATGAGTTTGTAAGAATGGGCTGTATAATGGAAACGTTCGAAACTGCAGTGACCTGGGATCAATTCGACCATTTCCATAAAGAAATATTGGCAAGAGCAAAAAGGGCAATCAAGGAAATATGCGGAGCAGGCACGATCAGTTGCCGGTTTACCCATCTTTATCCGGATGGCCCGGCTCCCTATTACACGGTTATCGCTAAGGGACAAACAGGTTGCGAGATAGAGCAATGGGATAAGATCAAAAAAGTAGTATCAGAAGCTATAATCGAACTCGGAGGTACGATCACCCACCATCATGCGGTCGGAAAAGACCATCAACCTTATTATGCGAAACAACGGTCTAAAATATTTGGAAAATCGCTAAGAGCCATCAAAAGTGAGTTGGATCCAAAGTGGATTTTGAATCCCGATGTGTTGGTAATCAGGGAGTGACGAATTCAAGAAGTGGGGAGAGCATGACTATTCAAACTCTCATGCATTCTCCTAATTTGGGCCAATTCCTAATTTGATGTGCTGCATGATAGGCGTAAAGGACGACCAGAACTTAGACAGCGTCATTGTTTGATAGCTGTCATCCTGAACCCGTCATTAAAGCCGGTAGCTTTAACCGATTAAAATGATGACATCTCTAATCATGGAGCGCGGCTTCCCCGGTTTTGGAACGAAGCGCAGCGTAGAGGAAAAACAGGGGTCAGGGGCGCGCATTGGCATAGATGTCATAGGTAGGGAGCGACCGTAGGAGCGAGTCGAAGGATGAGCAGTGTCGTTAGTCTTACGCGTATTTCGACTGAACGGAGTGAATGGAGAAATCTTGTCGTTTAGCACCAAAAGATAATAGATTTGCCTTGTCTACTGAATAGATTTCTCCATTCTGTCTCGGCTGCGCCGAAATCGTTCAGTCGAAATTTTCTGTGCACTTGACCTGTCTATCCTTCCACTCGCCAGGCTCGCTACAGGATGACAAGTTCGACTCACTAGGCACGCTGAGGACTTGTGCTGAGCTTGCCGAAGTATGACAGGATTTTCAGAAACCGCCACCCGACCACTAACACATCAAAATAGGATTTAGCCCTAATTTGTTTTGAAATCACAATTTGCTATATCAAACAATAGGGTTCTGTCGCATCTGTTTAACTTAAAAATAGCAATTCCTACTTTCACTTCCAAAATCACGCTGCCAAAGAACAAAAAGATTTGTAGGTACTCGATTTAGAATCTATCATTTGGTTCTTTTTTAGCATTCTAACCAATTCAATACCTGCCAGTGTTCGTTTCGCTGATTCAAATGATTTGAATCCTAACATTGGTCCAATTCGCCATTTGATGAACCTGTGATCTTGCTCCACAATATTATTGAGGTATTTGCATTGCCTCCACTTGATCTTCGTCCAATTCCGCTTGTTGAAAACCTTGATTCCGGCCTTGTTTGCTCCGCTCTTGTCTATGTTTATTAGTGACGGCACGCCATTCTGATTTATTGCCTTTATCAGAAATGCATGAGCTGATCGCTTCTTTCTACTAGGGCTAAGCATGAAATCTATAGTCATGCCTTGTTTATCTACTGCTCAATAGAGAAACATCCATTGACCTTTTACCTTCACATACGTTTCATCCATTCTCCATCTGCCACCTGCCATTCGTTTCCTTGTTCTGAAATTGGTTTCAAAAATTGGCGTAAACTTGAAAACCCATCTTTGAATTGTCGCATGATCTACCTTTACACCTCGCATCTTTAACAACTCCTCAATATCTCTATAGCTAAGGGAAAATCTCAGTTTAAGGTACACAGCATGTTTAATAATCGATGCCGGAAAACAATGGCCTTTGAACATATTTGTAGTATTTGTGGCTACAAAGTTAGGTATTGCATAATTTGGACTTCGCAGATGCGACAGAACCCATGGGGCTATTTGATCAACTATTTAGCATCTACCCATTGCCAGAACATTTTTATGTACGCAATGATAATGGGTCGCAATTTGAGGCGACCATGGTGCAAAAGTATTTTGAAATGCGAGGTGTCACCCAAGAGTTTTGCAAACCAGCCACACCTGAGCAAAATGCTCATATCGAGTCATATCATAGCATAATAGAGAAGGTAGTTTGTCAGGAATGTGAGTTTGTGGATATTAAAGAGTGTCGGGATACGATGAATAGATTTATACGATTTTATAACTTTGAAAGGATACATTCGGGGGTGGGATATCAATCACCCTGCAAATATCTCCAGGGTCAGCAAAGGGACATGAAACAATATGAGTTGGATGAAGTTCTTGACTGTGGTCTGATCCAAAACAAAAACGACCAAAAGGTATGGTCAAAGGATTATACTCAGCAATATGTTTAAGTTTGAAAATAGAATTTGTGGATTTTGAAATGTTAGTGTTCAATGAATGTTGAGTCCACTCCGAAAACTAAATCATAAATCATGTCAAATATTACAATAAGATGACATATATATTTAATTTGTGATATGTTTAAACGTAGTACAAATTCACAAGTTGATCTATTCAAATCGATAGGAGGGATGCTATCAGAACGGAAGCGAGAGCTTCTGGATGATCCAAATGGTTGGCATAATATATTTTTTAAAGAAGTGGTATCTCGCATAGACGAAGGATTGTTCGAGGTGCTTTATAATCAAGGAGGCCGGCCCAATTGCTCAATTAGAGTTTTAATGGGAATGATTATCCTTAAAGAAGGTAAAGGTTGGACTGATGAACAACTTTTTGATGAATGTCGATTCAACACCAGGGTCATGCTTGCTTTGGGATATTCGAATATAAATGAGGATATTCCGACCGAATCGACTTACTATAAGTTCAGACAGAGCATGGTAGAGTATAATGAAGACCATGGGGAGGATTTGATGAAGGCGGCATTTAAACAAATCACTATTGGGCAGATAGAGCAATACAAGGTGAGCGGTAAGAAAATACGATTGGATTCGAAGTTGATTAATTCCAATATTGCACGCTGCACTCGAGTCCAGATGATAATCGAAGCTGTACGAGTATGCAGTAAAGACCTTATGGTAGAACTGCTTACAGATCAATTGGATAAAGAATCATGCGAGCTTTTAGAAAAGCTAAAAAGCCAAAGTGCCTCCAATATTGTCTACCCATTAAACAAAAAAGAAAAAGAGGAACTGCTAGTAGGTATGGGTAAGATCATAAAGGTACTCTTGAGTCATGGCCAGGCGGCGGGATTGACAGGCTACCAAGATCTCAAGCGGCTCTACGAAGAACAGTATGAAGAACAATCAGAGGAATCTAATGAGCAAAAACCTCCGAGTGCCTCTGATGATAAAACAAAAATCAGCGCGGTCTGTGATGAATCTGAACAGCAAACTAAACAGGAGAATACTCCGAGACCCAAAGCTGCAAGAGACATATCGAGTGGCAGTGTGCAGTCCATTCATGATCCTGATGCTGCCTACCGTACTAAAGGTAAAGCAGAAAATAAACAGACCATATCGGGCTATCATGCCAACATAAGTGAAACGTGTACAGAAGAAAATGAAATAGACCTAATCGTAGATGCCCAGGTAGTACCGGCCAATATTACAGAAGACGAGTTTTTAATCGAATCTATCGACCATATCCAGGATGTATTAAATCCAGATAAGGATGAATCAGGTCAAGAAAAGAATAAAATAGAACAGGCCATCACGGATGGCGGATACGACAGCAAGGCCAACAGAAAAGCAATGTCAGAAACGACCACGCCCGAATGGAAGTTAGCTAATACAAAAGGGGGAAAGCAGGCCTATACAATGAAACGAGATGAGAATAACAATCTTCAAGTATGGCGAAAAAAGACAGGAGAACAGTGCGCGGTAAAGTTTAACGAGAAGACCAACAAATACGTCATTAAACACGACACCCGAGGTCGGTATATGACCAAAGATGAAGTAGAAAACTATTTTTTATTTCAACAGATGCAAGAAACATTAGATGAGCACACCCACAATCTAAGAGCCAATGTGGAATCGACCATACATCAATGTTTTCACCGGCTCAAAAAAAGGAACAAAATATTATATCGGGGTTTATTCAAATGTCAAATTTATGTCCTGTCACGAGTACTTTGGACGAATTTTAGAAGAATTAACGATAAATTGGTCGAAAATGCCCTCGGATTTCCAAATATCATCATCGCAACCCTCAGGAATGCTTATGCAACAATATTGCACTTAAGAAAATTCCAGGGTTTTGGCCGCAGCTGGCAAATGTACGCTTGAAAAATGTGTGGTAATCGGAGTGGACTCAATGTTGGAATCAGGGTTTGTCAAGGGCAGCGGCCAAAGCCGCTGTTTATATACCCTTTACAAATACTGATGGAGACATACATTTACATAAAGATTTGAAAAGCCCACTACTGCCCCAACCTAAATTTGAAATTGTGTCCAGTTTACAGGGGGTTGGACCAATAGCAAAAGTTTGAAATTGCATTCAACTTTATAGAACGCCTTTCTAAGCCAGGGGATTCACTAAGTTTGCCAAATGGAATTATTCAATATCATAACTATTCTTGTCGTCATTTCGGCGGTATTTTCCTACATCAACGCCCGCTTTGTCAAGTTGCCTTATACGATTGGTGAAATGGTCATCACCATTTTGTTGAGTTTGGTATTGATTGTCTTGGGTTGGACTAATGCCGATATCACCAACCCTTTAAAAAATTTGATTAGCCATGTGGATTTCAGTACCGTTCTCCTGGAAGTAATGCTAAGCTTTTTGCTCTTTGCCGGAGCCATGCATACTAATTTTGATCAACTAAGGGTACAACGCGGCCCGATCCTGGCCTTTGCTACATTCGGTGTCTTGGTGTCGACATTTCTCATCGGGACGGCAACGTTTTACATTTTCGCACTACTGGGATTGAGCACACCATATATCTACTGTCTTCTATTCGGAGCGCTCATTTCGCCTACTGACCCGATAGCTGTGTTAGGGATACTCAAGAAGGCGGGAGTGCCTAAGAAGCTGGAAACCAAAATAGTCGGAGAATCCCTTTTCAATGATGGCATCGCAGTAGTCATTTTTCTAACTATTTACGGAATTGCTAAAGCCGGTTGGCATAATATTACTTTTCAGGACATTGGCCTGTTGCTCGTTCAGGAAGTCGCCGGTGGCATTATTTTGGGTTTAGCCCTTGGCTTTATTGCTTATCGATTGATGAAAAGTATTGATGATTATAGCGTCGAAGTTTTGATCACACTGGCCATCGTAATGGGCGGTTATATGCTCGCTCATCAACTCCATTTTTCGGGCCCGTTGGCGGTTGTCGTAGCCGGCTTGATCGTAGGGCACGATACGGTCAGGGATACTTCTATGTCCGAAATTACAGAGCAATACATCGACAAATTCTGGGAGACGTCAGATGCTATCTTAAATGGAATTTTGTTTGTCCTCATCGGCCTGGAGATTCTTATACTGCCTTATAATGGCAGGTTTATCATTGCAGGCGTCATTTGTATCCCGTTGATTTTGGCTATACGATGGATCAGCCTGAGCATTCCAATTTCTCTTTATAAAGAAAAATTAAATTTTATTCCCAATACCGGATTGATCATGACATGGGGTGGGCTGAGAGGAGGTATTTCCATTGCTTTGGCTTTAAGCCTTTTACCCGATATGAATAGAGAATTGATATTGACAGTGACCTATGTTGTTGTGATTTTTTCTATTGTTGTGCAGGGGTTGTCTATTGGTCGGGTTGTGGAGCGATTGGTGAAATAGGGACCTTCTAATTCGCTTTGACTTTGTACAAATACTCCTGTGCTGTCATGACGGGTATTGTCGACTCTTTGAAGTCTTTGATATTTCTGGTGATCTTTGCGGTTCCATTATTTGCAATAGTCGTTTTCGCTGCGGCAATCACTGTCTGATTGAGACTTAAGGTAAGTTTTGCATTCATGTACGTATAATGTTATTCATTCTACGTAATTGTAAAAGCTTTACGTATAAAATGCAATTCCATCGTAATCTATTGTTGATCAATCCCAAGTTCGCCTAAAATATCGTCGATTTTTGAAGAAAGCAAATTCACTTTTTCGTCATACATTACCCTTTCGCTAATCGTCGTATTCACACTACAATAAAACTTGATCTTAGGCTCTGTCCCCGACGGCCTTGCTGAGATAATGCTTCCATCTTCTGTAAGAAACTGGAGCACATTAGATTTTGACAAATCAATCTTTTCCACTATATCATTTTGAAGATTTTTAGCTTCACTCAGTTGATAGTCCTTGATCAGGATCACCTCCGACTCACCAAGCGATTTAGGGGGATCAGACCGGAAAGATTGCATCAAAGCCTGAATTTCTTCGGCCCCTTTTTTCCCCTCTTTTCTCATTGAAACCAATTTCTCCAGGTAAAGACCGTATTCCAAATGTATGTCTACCAAAGCTTGGTAAAGACTCTTTCCAATATCCTTATAATAAGCGCACATCTCGGCAATCATAGCACAAGACACTATCGCATCCTTATCTCTGGCATAGTCACCTACCATATAACCAAAGCTTTCTTCGCCTCCGACAATGAATGTTTTCTTGCCTTCCAGGCTGGTGATCAATGCTCCCATATGCTTAAATCCTGTCAAAGTGTTGTAGCATTCCACACCTTTGGAAGCTGCTATTTTGTCGAGTAGATAGGATGTAACAATCGTTTTGACAATGTATTCATTACCTTGTAATTTTCCAGCTCTATCCCACGCGCTGAGAACGTAGTGGAAGAGCAAAACGGCGGTCTGATTTCCGTTAAGGAGAACGAATTTGCCTTTATCATTTTTTACGGCGATCCCCACTCTGTCCGCATCGGGATCAGTAGCCATGACAACGTCTGCATCGACTTCTTTCGCTTTGTTCAAAGCCATCGTCATTGCTTCCTTTTCTTCCGGATTCGGATAAACAACGGTCGGGAAGTTGCCATCAGGTTTCATTTGTTCTTCCACCAAAATCAGATTCTTAAAACCCATTTTGGTCAGTACAGGAGGAACAGAAACTGCTCCGGTACCATGTATTGCCGAAAATACAATCTTAAGATCTGCCTGTCGGCGAATGGCTCCTTTGGAAATGCTCTGACTCAGCACAGCATTGTGGAATTTTTCATCGACGCTTTCCCAGATCATTTCAACATTAGCGTCGAGGCGCCCGAAACGAACGGTGTCAATCGAGTCGATTTTTCTGACTTCATTGATAATCTCATGATCCATTGGCGATATCACCTGGCATCCATCCGGGCCGTATGCCTTATAGCCGTTGTATTCTTTCGGATTGTGCGATGCTGTAATCATAACTCCGCTTTTGCAGCCAAATTCACGTATGGCAAATGAAAGTTGCGCCGTAGGGCGCATTTCCGCAAATAAGTACACAAATATTCCATTGGCAGAAAAAACATTAGCTGTGATCTTCCCCAAAAAGTCTGAGTTATTTCTGCTGTCATGGGCGATTGCAACACTAATATCTTCGTCGGTATACGCTCGATTCAGATAATTGCACAAGCCTTGGGTGGCCATACCAATCGTGTATCGATTAATCCTATTCGTGCCTGGGCCCATAATGCCTCTCAAACCTCCTGTCCCGAACTCAAGGTCTTTATAGAATGCGTCTGTGAGTTCTTCGAATTCCTGGTTTTCCAGACGGGATTTAAGTATTCTCTTAGTTTCCTGATCGTAATTTCCTTCGATCCAGGATTCTACTTTTTTGAGTATTTCTGCGTTAAGCATGAATTTTAATTGCTATTTAATAAATGGAATAAGCCTTATGCGAATGTACGTATGCATTTCAAAAATTGAGTAGCATTCTGTACTCTGTATAGTTGTGACTTGTTAAATGATATGGAATCAAAATGAAAATTAAAACTTGTTCTGAGTTCGCCTGCCCAGAGCTTGTCGAAGGGTCGAAGGATCAAAATTGAAACAGGGCGTCTTCAATATTGAAGTTTGAGTCCACTCCGAAAACTAAATCATAAATCATGTCAAATATTACAATAAGATGACATATATATTTAATTTGTGATATGTTTAAACGTAGTACAAATTCACAAGTTGATCTATTCAAATCGATAGGAGGGATGCTATCAGAACGGAAGCGAGAGCTTCTGGATGATCCGAATGGTTGGCATAATATATTTTTTAAAGAAGTGGTATCTCGCATAGACGAAGGATTGTTCGAGGTGCTTTATAATCAAGGAGGCCGGCCCAATTGCTCAATTAGAGTTTTAATGGGAATGATTATCCTTAAAGAAGGTAAAGGTTGGACTGATGAACAACTTTTTGATGAATGTCGATTCAACACCAGGGTCATGCTTGCTTTGGGATATTCGAATATAAATGAGGATATTCCGACCGAATCGACTTACTATAAGTTCAGACAGAGCATGGTAGAGTATAATGAAGACCATGGGGAGGATTTGATGAAGGCGGCATTTAAACAAATCACTATTGGGCAGATAGAGCAATACAAGGTGAGCGGTAAGAAAATACGATTGGATTCGAAGTTGATTAATTCCAATATTGCACGCTGCACTCGAGTCCAGATGATAATCGAAGCTGTACGAGTATGCAGTAAAGACCTTATGGTAGAACTGCTTACAGATCAATTGGATAAAGAATCATGCGAGCTTTTAGAAAAGCTAAAAAGCCAAAGTGCCTCCAATATTGTCTACCCATTAAACAAAAAAGAAAAAGAGGAACTGCTAGTAGGTATGGGTAAGATCATAAAGGTACTCTTGAGTCATGGCCAGGCGGCGGGATTGACAGGCTACCAAGATCTCAAGCGGCTCTACGAAGAACAGTATGAAGAACAATCAGAGGAATCTAATGAGCAAAAACCTCCGAGTGCCTCTGATGATAAAACAAAAATCAGCGCGGTCTGTGATGAATCTGAACAGCAAACTAAACAGGAGAATACTCCGAGACCCAAAGCTGCAAGAGACATATCGAGTGGCAGTGTGCAGTCCATTCATGATCCTGATGCTGCCTACCGTACTAAAGGTAAAGCAGAAAATAAACAGACCATATCGGGCTATCATGCCAACATAAGTGAAACGTGTACAGAAGAAAATGAAATAGACCTAATCGTAGATGCCCAGGTAGTACCGGCCAATATTACAGAAGACGAGTTTTTAATCGAATCTATCGACCATATCCAGGATGTATTAAATCCAGATAAGGATGAATCAGGTCAAGAAAAGAATAAAATAGAACAGGCCATCACGGATGGCGGATACGACAGCAAGGCCAACAGAAAAGCAATGTCAGAAACGACCACGCCCGAATGGAAGTTAGCTAATACAAAAGGGGGAAAGCAGGCCTATACAATGAAACGAGATGAGAATAACAATCTTCAAGTATGGCGAAAAAAGACAGGAGAACAGTGCGCGGTAAAGTTTAACGAGAAGACCAACAAATACGTCATTAAACACGACACCCGAGGTCGGTATATGACCAAAGATGAAGTAGAAAACTATTTTTTATTTCAACAGATGCAAGAAACATTAGATGAGCACACCCACAATCTAAGAGCCAATGTGGAATCGACCATACATCAATGTTTTCACCGGCTCAAAAAAAGGAACAAAATATTATATCGGGATTTATTCAAATGTCAAATTTATGTCCTGTCACGAGTACTTTGGACGAATTTTAGAAGAATTAACGATAAATTGGTCGAAAATACCCTCGGATTTCCAAATATCATCATCGCAACCCTCAGGAATGCTTATGCAACAATATTGCACTTAAGAAAATTCCAGGGTTTTGGCCGCAGCTGGCAAATGTACGCTTGAAAAATGTGTGGTAATCGGAGTGGACTCAAGTTTTTATTTTGATCGCATTTTCCCATAAGGATGCCTATGGCATGGTTTAAATCTCTACCTTGCCCCAATTATTGCACTCAAAACAATTATAATCAATGGCGTATGTAGAAGTATTAATTGGTGCTGTAGTAGCCTTTGGCCTTGGCTTTCTATGGTACACCGCACTGTTTGGCAAAGTTTGGCAAGCTGAATCTGGTGTCACTGATGAACAAGCCCAATCGGACATGGCAAGGACACACGGACTTGCATTCTTAATGATAGCCATACTGTGTTATGGGGTTAATACCTATATCAATTACCATGAGGTGGCAGAGCAAACATTTACCCATGGAGGATTTCATGGAGGTATGTTGGCATTGATATATGCCCTGCCCGCGGTAGCAATCAACTATCTGTACATGAAGAAATCCTTAAAGCAATTTTTGATTGATGGAGGATATCTGCTTGCATTTATGGCTTTGGCTGGAGCCGTCATGGCTGCTCTTAAACTTGGATAGTCGAGCGAGAAGACATATGACAGTGAATCGCGATGAATTTCTGTCCTCGGTCTTCTCTTTTCTGTTCTCTAAACTCTCATTCTCAATCACTGTGCTTCGCAGCCAGCTTTTCTAACTCCCTTTGAAAATAAGCCCTGTCCAGCCATCTCCCGCTAATCATAGTTCCCACCGGAGTTTTCATAGTTTCCGGTGAAGTCAGCGGATTATCTTCGACGATGATAAAATCGGCATCCGCTCCTACCTGTATGGTTCCGTAAAGGCCGGTAACGTCGAAAAATTCCGCGGGATTCGAAGTACCCGATTTAATGATTTCGTATATGGGAATACCGGCATCTCGAATCGCCTCTATCTCATGATGAATAGAAAATCCGGGTACATTCATCACCTGCGGAGCATCCGAACCAAGAAGCAAGCCGACACCTTCTGCGTAGAGCTTTTTAATAATATTCTGTCTTAATTCTATGAACTTGCTATAGGTCTCCTCGTCATAGTTCAAATTGTTGTTCATTCTATCCTTACTTGTCCTCCAGGCAAACCTTGTCTTGGATGGTAGGTATTCGAATTCTTTAGCTCGCATCATTTCAGCTGCGGGAATTGGCGAAAGCCATCTGGTAAATAGAGTTTGAGTAGGTACAAGCCATACACTTTTGTCCCTGGTCAGCTTAGCCAATTTATCCATTTTATCAAAGTCTACTGCATCTACCAAATTGGAACCAAAGAATCCAATATTATCCCAATCCACATCGGCATCAGGATGTACGAGCCCCTGTACATATCCATCTACATGATCTACACTTTCATAGCCGTAGTTCAATGCCCTTTCGATGCCCACATCTTCCGGCACATGACCGGCATATTTAATGCCTACTTGATTGGCGGTCTTAACAAGCGTTTCCATGACCTCTAATTTGATGCCCGGATGGATTTTGAGGAAGTCGTATCCTGCTTCTTTAGCGGCCGTCACTTTCGCTATTGCATCTTCGGAAGTTTTTAGGCTGATTCCGTTCATAGATGGGCTCGATGTGTAAATTCTGGGACCTATGACCTTCCCACTGACGACTTTCTTCTTGAGTTCTAAATGATATGGATTGCCGAGCATACCACGTATGATTGTGATGCCGTTGGCGAGGTAGAGCATGAGCGTTTCTTTTACATGATCCTCGTCTACATCATCGCCGGGCACAGGGATGTGCGCGTGCATTTCACTTAGGCCTGGCATAAGAAATCTATTTTGTCCTAATATAGTTGGCACGCTCGAAGCGATATCCAAAGTACCCGTATGGCTTATTTGTTTGATCTTCCCATTACGCACGTGCACATCCCGGTGTGTTTTGATTACATTATCGAGCATCGTGAGTATGCATACATCTTTGATCAGGTAGTCGCTAGACTCAGTATCAGGAATATTGTCTATTGCCTGCCAAAAGGACGATTTCATAGCGGGTACATCTATTGACGTGTAAGCATTTATGTTTCTTTCACTCGACGCTGATGGAATGGAAAACCGAGCGCTTTGGGCATTCTCCGGATGGATTAGTGCTTCGATGATCGCGACATCCCACATCGTCCATTGTGGTTTGCCGGTCGGGTCCGAATGCCACCATTTGTCAAAATCTAGCCATCTGTCATATAGATAATCCTTGATGCCGCCCTTGCCTTGAAGGTGTTGCGCAGCAATTGCTTTGTCAAACTTCAAATTACCTGATGTGGTGGCGGTCATTGCATTGAACTCAAGATTTGCGTTGTCCAAAAGAACATTCACTGCTTTTTGGTCATTAGAAGAATTGAATTCCATTCGATCCCACTCATTCTTTTCCTGGTCGTGCCAAAATCCTATGTAGGAGACTTCAACCCTGTCTGCAATGGTAGGATCGAGGAGCAATGCGCTCGCTACATTGGTACAGGGACCGAGCACTGCAATTTGAAGTTTTTTACCAGGAGGCATTTTATGAGCCTCTTTAATTATGAATTGAGCTGCTGCCGAATTTTGAGGTGTTTTTTCGTCAATGAGGGGTTCGTTGCTCCCAAGGTGAAGTGGAATATCATTTGAGCCCATCAATCGGACAATGTCCTGGTTCATCCTGTGGCTTTCTTCGGCGGAGCGATCGGTAGCTAACAATGATGTGTGAAATTGCGCCGCGGTAATACCTCGGACATCGAGTTCAGGCGCGGCGAGTGCCCTGACCATGGCATATAAATCGTCGATTTCGTTAGCTGTGTCGGCGTCGATGATTAGCGGAATAGTGTTCTGTGTTTTGGTACTATTGGCAACATTTTTGGATGCGGCGCATCCGAAAAAAATAAGGCAGAGAGAAAGTGCAAAAGCAACGAAAGTGGAATTCCTCATGACAAAGTAGATTGATTGATTTGCTAATATTCAGAATTTCAAGTCAAAATTCTCATTTTGAGTTGAAAAAGTGCAATTCGTGCATATTCGTGCATATTCGTGTAATTCGGTACGCCATGAAGCGTACGTGTATAAATACTTAAAGTCCCAATAGTATGCAAGGACTATACAGGAAAATTTGCCGTTCACCCTGAAGCAGCCGTGAGGTACATGGAGGAAACGAAATGTGCTAAGTTCATGGTAAGCGTCTGAGTAAGCCGCAGCGAAAGCGAATCCAGTAAGGCCTCGTTACACATTGATAGTGGTCAACCTACCGGATATGGTGAAACCTGATACTCTCATCGAGGCAACGGCAACGCACAGATGAGGGGCTATCCGGGGTAAGATGGAGTGGCGTGCTTGGAACGGGACGCGTATGAACATGGGAGGCCCTAACATAACTCGTGCCGCGTTACGCGGTATTCCATTAGCCGTGGGATGATGAGGGATTCGGAGATGCCCATAGTAGTGAAGATGATAAGGACAACACAACCTTGTTGGAGTGAAGGGGCATTACTAGCAGAAGAAGCATTCGAACAACAACTGAACTATCAAATTGACGAAAAGTAATCAGAAAAAGATACGAATAGTACAAGGAGCACTATGGCCAAAGAGGCGAAGTGAAATGAGTACTATGGAACGCGTACAGGAGTTGCAGAGAAAGCTATATCTCAAAGCCAGGCGGGAGAAAGGATACCGGTTTTATATACTGTATGACAAGGTATTTCTGGACTATGTTCTGGTAGAGTCGTACAAAGGAGTAAAAGAAAATGGAGGGGCACCTGGAGTGGATGGACAAACGTTTAAGGATATAGAGGAAAAAGGGTTGGAGAAGTTTCTAACGGAGCTAAAAGAAGCACTACGGAAGCGGACGTACAAGCCACAGCCAGTAAGACGAGTACATATACCGAAAGCAAACGGAAAGACCAGGCCATTAGGGATACCGACGATAAGAGATCGGGTAGCCCAAATGGCATGTAAGATGGTAATAGAGCCGTTATTTGAAGCCGATTTTGAAGACAGTTCACATGGATTTAGACCAAAGCGATCAGCGAGTGATGCGATCAGGGATATAAAGACAAATCTCCATGAAGGAAAGACGGAGGTGTATGACGCCGATCTGAGCAAATACTTTGACACGATACCGCATGATCGGTTGATAAGGGTATTAAAACTGCGCATATCCGATAATCGGATTATCGATCTGATAAAGTTATGGTTGAAGACACCATACGTTGAGGAAGGTAAGATGAAAGGAGGAAAGCGCAACAAAGTAGGAACTCCACAAGGCGGAGTAATATCACCGTTATTATCCAATATCTACTTACATCTATTGGACAGAATAGTGAATAACAAAAAGAGTATATTCACCCAACAAGGAGTGAAGATAGTGAGGTATGCAGATGATTTTGTACTAATGGGAAAGGAGATAGGAGAGGAAGTGTTAAAGAAGCTGATGAGCATAGTGGATCGAATGGGTCTAAAGATCAACGAAGAAAAGAGTAAGATGGTGAAAGCGAAGAAAGAACCATTACACTTTTTAGGATTCACGATCAGATATGACAGATGCTTGTTCAATAAAGGCAAACATTATTGGCATATCAAACCAAGTGAGAAGTCAAGTAAGCGGTTGCGCGGAAAGATAAGTTCAAAGCTTAAAGAAATTGGACATTATCCACCTCAAGGAGTTGCAAAAGAACTTAACATAATCATGATGGGTTGGCTGAACTACTATGATGTAAGAGGATTAAGCTACACTCAGATGGTCAGGAAAGAACTAATGTGGTATCTGAAAGGTAGGCTATACCGTTACTATAATCGGAAAAGTCAGCGAAGGAGTCGCCTGTCTGGTTCACAGGCATTTGAATTATTATTGAGACATGGTATGGTCAATCCATACAAGTCATCCGGGCTGACACCGCGAATACTGTGAGACGAAACTGTTCAGGAAAGCCGTATGCGGGAAAACCGCACGTACGGTTTGATGAGGGGGTGAAGCGAAGTGGATTTGTTCTTTCGCTTCATTCTACTCTACTGTTCTATTTACCTATATCACCCGATCATTCCCTCCATCAATTGGCACTTGTGCCCCGGTAACCTTTGAGAACAATGGCCCAAGCATTGCGACAGCCAAATCAGCAACATCCTTTGAAGTGACTTCCGATTTCAAAACATTGTTGGTCTTGTATTCCTCAACGGTCAAGTTGTAGTGTTTGGCCCTGGCTTTCAGAATTTCGTCTGTCCATATGCCTGTATCGTACACCGCATTTGGGTGGAGAATATTGACGCGTATACCTATAGCACCCAATTCGAGCGCAGCTACCCTGCCCAATTGAGTCAAACCCGCTTTTGCAACAGAGTATGCAGATGCACCTGGTCCTGGTGCTGGTACATTTTTAGAACCTATTATAACCACAGCGGGATCAATACCCAATTCCAAATAAGTCACGCACAATTGAAGAAGCCGCTGATGACTCGTCACATTAATAGAAAGACTTTTTTCCCAAAGGTCATCTTTCATATCTGCGATTTTTGCACTTTTCGGAAAAATGCCCGCATTGGTGACAAGCATATCCAATCCTCCAAAATGTCGGACTGTTTCTTTAATGCATCCCGATAAGTCCATCGACTTGGTAACATCGCAGTACAGACCCAAAACCTCCTTTTGAGAGAAGCATTTCACGATATTTTTGTTTATGTCCAAGGCAGCAACGACAGCACCTTTATTTACCAGACTTTCTACGCACGCTTTACCAATTCCACTTGCAGCTCCGGTAACCAAGGCAATTTTTCCTTGAAAAGATTTTGGAGCAGCAGCTTTTTTCAGCTTTGCCTGCTCGAGACTCCAGTACTCCATTTCAAACAAATCTTTCTGCCCCAAAGCCTTCCATCCTCCTAATTTCTCTGCCTGTGCTATCGCCTTTTTTGTATGTCTGGAAATATCCTCAATGATCTTGACGTGTTTTACAGAAGGGCCAAAGGATAATGTTCCGCAGCCTGGAAGGATTGCCCATCTGGGCGCTTGATCGAGTTTTTGCTCACCGTTGTTGTATTTTTCATAGTAGCTATCATAACCTTTTTTAAATGACTCCAAATCTTTCTTGTGACTATTAGAAAAATATACGGGAGTACGTTTCGTCCGAATGATGTGATCAGGCGTAAGAGGCCCTCTTCCACTAATTTTCTTAGCCGAGTTAAGATTGCTGAAACCCACAGATGGATGCGAGTTATCAAGTCTTGAAAGAATGGGTGTTCCACACAATTCAGATACGTCTTTTCTTATTTGTGCTAATCGGACTGGATCGGCTTTGATCCTTTTCCCTCCTTTGGTCTCTTTGGCTCCTTTTACCTTGAGGTAGTTCTCTGCTTTTGTGACGATCTTGATCATTTTTTCATAACTGGACTTGGGATCATGGTCAAAAGTGAATACACCGTGGTTGAGTAAAATCATACCATCCAGCTTATCCCAATCAATGCCCTTAGTCATTTCGTAAATCGTCTTTGCCAATATGAATCCAGGCATGACATAAGGTATAATCATCATATTTTTCCCATAAATCTCCTTAATGCGCTGTCTGCCATTCGAAGTATTCGTAATAACCACCACTGCATCTGCATGAGTGTGATCCACAAATGTGTGTGGGATTATTCCATGGAGGATAGCTTCGACAGATGGATTCGGAGCGGATGGATTGATCATTGCCATGCGTTGGTATTTGACCATATCCATATCACTGAGCTGATCTAACTGCGCCAAATCATGAAGTGCATCTAGCTTAACTGGAGCAAAGCCAGGTTCTTCGATTGTAGCTAAATCCCATCCGCTACCTTTTACGTAAAGGATATCTTCTTTTTCTCCGAAAATGTTTCTCTCCTTGATCTTGACGGAAGTGTTACCTCCGCCGTGCAAAACCAGGTCTTCTTCCTGACCCAAAAGCCTGGAAGTGTATACCCGCATTTTTAAAAGGTTCTTACTGTACTTTTTGGCGTTCTTGTCGTTCCAGGAACTCTTCATAACTGTGTTCTTATTTGGGCGGTAAAGATTGAAATATTTTCTCTGACTTCCATTCTGTAGAGGTCGTTATCTAAGTAACGGGAAGTCAATTTTACCAACCCGGAGCCTTTAATTCTTTCGTGAATTTTTTCCGCCATTTCGAATGGGTGTAATGGATCGTTATCGTTTCCTAATATCAAACAAGGCATGTTGACTTTCGTCAAATCGGACATTTTTTGAAGCGGTTTGTCCGCTACCATATTTTTGATTACTGTCGGAAGTGTCGGCTGTTGACTCTCGGAGAAGACACCCATTACCGAAGCGGCCGCATTAGGTAGTCTCGACGCCATATCCTGATATGAAGCCAATTTTTGGAATTGAAGCGACCCATTCTCAACTTCAATAAAGTCGGCGGCGGACAGTAAAATTTTTAAGTTTTCCGGCTCACCGTAGTCCAACCAAGCCGGCCTCAATAATATTAATGCTTTAACCCTTTCGGGAAATCGGAGCGCAATATTTAGCGCGATACCCGAACCCATTGACAGCCCTCCGAAGATGGCGGTTTTAACTTCTTGTCGATCTAAAAAACCAATGACTTCATCCGCATATCTGCTAAAAGAAGGAGTATAGTTTTTTGGAAGCAGTGAGTTGCCGTGTCCAGGGCAATCTAGTGAAAGCAATTGGAATCTTTCTAACCCGCCTAGTAGTTTTACAATTTGCTGGACATTTGCCGTAAGGCCGTGCTGGAAAATGAGGGGAATTCCTTTTCCTTTTGCAACGATATTGAGATCAGGAGTCATTGTGCAAATATCACTAATTTCATCGCTCGAATTTGAGGATAAAAAATTTTGAAAAGAGAACAAACATAGATTTTGTGTTCTAGTGCGTCAGAAACTAAGTAAATGCATATTTTGACAAAGTTATTTTTCTTCTGATCGAGGCGGAAAAACCGGAGTTATGCCAAAGCATAATGAGGACTTTTCCAACGATGAGCAGGAGGAAAAGAACAAGTATAAATGTGTAGGTATTTCGTTTCTGACGCACTAGTGTAGGTTAAATTGACTTCATCCTTTAATTGATGCTTAATGATAAATGACTTGGTCATCGGAGTTGACTTCGGCACAGATTCCGTCCGCTCCATCCTAATCGATGCTTCAAATGGTAAAGAGGTGGCTTCTGATGTTTGCTACTATCCGCGATGGAGAGAAGGAAAATACTGCAATCCTTCAAAAAATCAATTCCGGCAACATCCTTTGGATTACTTCGAAGGATTAGAAGTGACGATTACAAAAATACTGGAGGGGCTATCCGATGAAGAACGAAAGTGCGTTAAAGGAATTGGAATTGATACTACTGGCTCAACTCCAGTAGCTGTAAATGCGAAAGGAACTCCATTGGCATTGACGTCCGGATTCGAAGAAAATCCAAACGCTATGTTTGTCCTCTGGAAGGATCACACTTCTATAAAAGAAGCTGAAGAGATCAATGCCCATGCCGCCAAACACAACCCAAATTACCTGCAATACGTGGGAGGGATTTATTCTTCAGAATGGTTTTGGGCGAAGATTCTGCATGTATTGCGCCAAGATGAGGGCGTACGCAAAAATGCCTATTCTTGGGTGGAGCATTGTGATTGGATTCCTTTTCTTTTAACGGGTGGCAGTGATGTCACGAAGTTAAAAAGAGGTCGCTGCTCAGCGGGACATAAGGCCCTTTGGCACAAGGATTTTGATGGCTTACCGCCAAATGAATTTTGGTTTTCGCTTGATCCTTTGCTGGGAGGGCTAAGGGATCGACTTTTCGAAGATTGCCATACTTCCGATGTTCCCGCTGGAACTTTGTCGTCTGAGTGGGCGAATAAATTGGGATTGTTCGAAGACGTTGTTGTTGCTGTCGGAGCATTTGATGCACATATGGGCGCGGTAGGCGGCGACATTCAGCCTTATTCTTTGAGTCGGATTATGGGAACTTCGACTTGCGATATATTGGTTGCACCCAACGCAGAAGTAGGTGACAAATTGGTCAAAGGGATATGCGGACAAGTAGACGGATCGGTTGTGCCGGGCATGTTGGGAATGGAGGCCGGGCAATCGGCTTTTGGTGATGTGTATGCATGGTTTAAGAATTTAGTGGCTTGGCCTATTCAAAATCTAATGCCGGATGACTTGGCGAATCGAAATGAGATCATTGATCAAATGATGGATCGGATTATTCCTGAACTTAACAAAACGGCATCAAAGCTACCGCTTGCAGATTCTACAGAATTGGCCGTGGATTGGATGAATGGACGTCGTACTCCCGATGCGAATCAAGCGCTGAAGGGAGCTATTGTAAATTTAAATTTAGGCAGTGATGCATCAAAAGTTTTTAAAGCATTGGTGGAAGCTACTTGTTTTGGTGCCAGGGCGATTGTAGAGCGATTTCAGGAAGAAGGAGTCGAAATTCGAGAAATAATAGGTTTGGGCGGTGTAGCTAAGAAGTCTCCATTTGTTATGCAGACTTTGGCCGATGTGCTGAACATGCCGATTAAGGTGGCGCGCTCAGAACAGACCTGTGCTTTGGGGGCTGGGATGTTTGCTGCTACTGCTGCTGGCTTGTATTCGGACGTACTTAGCGCACAAAAGGCGATGGGGCAGGGTTTTGAGAGGGAGTATTCGCCAATTTCCGAAAACATCGGATTTTACAACCAGATGTACAAAAAGTATCTGGAATTGGGAGGTTTTATTGAGGGTGCCTCATAATATTCAGCCCGTGTCAAATTGATGAATACAAAGCTACGTGGAAATGAGCTAACTTTGCAATAGACTAAAGATTGAATATGGAATCTTCTCCGATTTTGAAAACACCCCTGAACAATGCCCAACTCGAGATTCTCAAGCTGTTTGCCAGGGATTTGGAAGAAACAGATTTAAAAGAGATCAAACGATTGATAGTCAGATATTTAGGTGATAAACTGACAAAAATGGCAGATGAAGTTTGGGAGGAAAAAGGCTGGACAAATGAAACTATGGATGAAATGCTCGATCTACATGAGCGAACGCCCTATGATCCTAATAACTAGTATTGACCAATGAGGGCAGTACTGGATACGAATGCACTTTTAATTTCGTTTTCGCTCAAATCTAAATTCAGGCCTATATTTGATGCCTTTCTTGATGAGAAGTTTACTTTATGTGTTACCACAGACATATTGCTCGAGTACGAGGAAGTAATCACTAGACACATGGGTAGAAAACTATCAAGCACTTTTTTACAGATTATTGAAAATGCTCAAAATGTCAATTTCATTACCACCTATTATAAGTGGCATTTGATCACCGAAGATCCCGATGACAATAAATTTGTGGATTGTTATGTAGCTTCTCACTCGGATTGCTTGATTACCAATGATAAACATTTTAACCCTATCAAAAATGTGGCCTTTCCAGGGATAAATATTCTCTCCATTGAAGAATTTAAAGGTCGAATGCGCTAAAAAAAGATGTCGAATTATTCAAAAATAAGACAACAGGCATACCACGCGAATAAGCAACTCCCCGAACTCAACCTTGTCCTCTTTACCTTCGGCAACGTAAGCGTAGCTGATCATACTAAGGGAGTATTCTCAATTAAGCCGAGCGGAGTGCCGTACGAAGATCTTACTGTAGATAGTATGGTCATCGTAGACTTTGACGCGAATATCATCGAGGGAGGTTTAAGGCCTTCTTCGGACACAAAAACTCATGCGGTACTCTATAAACATTGGAATAAAATAAACAGCATATCCCACACCCATTCCACCTACGCCACGGCTTGGGCGCAAGCACAAAAAGACATTCCAATAATGGGCACGACACATGCCGATCATCTCACTCACGACATTCCATGTGCACCTGTAATGTCTGATAATATGATCAAAGGAGACTATGAGTACGAAACTGGTTTTCAAATCCTAAATGCATTTGGAAAAAGAAAACTGGATTACGAGGAAGTAGAAATGGTGCTCATCTCTAACCATGCTCCTTTCACATGGGGAAAGACCTCTGAGAAAGCAGTTTATAACAGTGCTGTATTGGAGGAAGTGGCAAAGATGGCATGGTTAAGCCTTCAAATCAATCCGAATGCACCGAAATTGAAGGAGTCTTTAAAACGCAAGCACTACGAGCGAAAGCATGGAAAGGATGCTTATTATGGGCAGTCGTGACGAACGCTTTGTTTTGTCATAATTCAATAACCGACTGATTACGTGCACTTAACATATATAATAATTCATTAAATGTTTCCAATGTGTATTCCGGATAAAATCACTATTTTTCGAAATAAGTTACTGTCTAAAATTCCTTATAAAATACAAGCTCGTAAGATGAAATTCTATACTAGTATTGCCTGCAGTTTCCTTCTAACTCTTATTATTTCCTGTTCTCCTTTCGCCCCCAAAATCGCCTTTGAAACACTTAGTGAAGAACAACAACACAAAGCCGAAAACGCCCTGGCTGGAATGGAACTATACGAAGGCCTCGAGGCAACAATCTTTGCCTCCGAACCAACTCTTATCAATCCTACCAATATTGACATTGACGAAAAAGGCAGAGTATGGGTTATCGAAGCGCTGAACTATCGCAATAGTCTCAATCCAGATAATCCATACCGCGACGAAGGAGATCGCATTCTTATACTAGAAGATACGGATAGCGACGGCAAATCAGATAAAACCAAGGTTTTTTACCAAGGCGAAGACATTAATTCTGCTTTGGGCATTTGGGTTATGGGCAACAAAGTGATTGTTTCAAGCAGCCCTAATATTTTTCTTTTTACCGATGACAACGCAGACGATAAGCCGGATAAAAAAGAGACATGGTTTACCAATATCAAAGGATGGGATCACGACCACGGCGCCCATGCATTCATATTCGGCCCGGATGGCCGATTGTATTTTAATATGGGAAATGAAGGTATTCAATTGCAAAATTCCGACAGCGTAACAGTCGTAGATGTCAATGGCAAGCCCATTATTACAGATGGAACGAATTTCAGGCAAGGCCTCGCGCTTCGTTGCGAAGTCGACGGAAGTGCTGTAGAGGTACTGGCTCATAATTTTAGAAATAACTACGAATTGGCCGTAGATTCTTACGGTAGTATTTGGCAATCCGATAATGATGACGATGGCAACAAAGGCACGCGAATCAACTACGTAATGGAATACGGCAATTATGGATTCACCGATGCGGTAACCGGAGCAGGATGGCGAGCGAGGAGGGTAGGAATGCATGAGGAAATTCCAAAACGGCATTGGCATTTAAATGATCCCGGTGTAGTTCCAAATTTGCTGCAAACCTTGTCGGGGTCTCCTACCGGCATTCTCTTTTACGAAGGAAATTTACTTCCGGAAGTTTTCCACCAACAAATGATCCATTGCGAACCAGGCCATCAAGTGGTACGTGCGTATTCGACTAAAAAATCAGGTGCTGGCTATACTGCGGAAATTGTCAACATTATGAAAGGCAAAGACATTTGGTTTAGACCCTCAGATGTATGCACTGCACCTGATGGGTCGATATTTGTGGCGGATTGGTATGATCCCGGAGTCGGAGGGCATAAGATGGGAGATGTGGCAAGAGGAAGAATTTATAGAATCGCCCCAAAAGGCCATAAGTACAAAGTGCCGGACTTTGATATAAGCACACCAGAGTCAGCAATAGAATCTTTACAAAATCCGAATCTTTCTATTCGCTATCTCGCCTGGAATGCTCTTCATAATTGGGGTGAAAAGGCAGAGGCGGCATTGCAAGAATTGTGGTCAGCAGAAGCTCAGAATATGCGCGCAAGAGCTCTTTGGTTGCTGGCTCGACTCGAAGGTAAAACCGGTCAATATATCCAACAAGCCCTGAGAGACCATAATCCCGATATCCGAATTACAGGATTGCGAGTGGCTAGACAATTGGATAAAGGCAACCTTGAAACATATCTAAAAATACTTCAACACGACGATGCGCCTGAAGTCAGAAGAGAGGTTGCTGTAGCGCTTAGACACTTTCCCGACGAGGAGTTAGGCGCCGATATCTGGACAAATCTCGCGATGCAATACGAGGGTACGGATCGATGGTATTTGGAGGCATTAGGCATTGCAGCTGATACACACACCGAAGTATATTTCGATAAGTGGATGGCTGAAATTGGTGACAGTTGGAACAGCGATCGTGGAAGGGATATCATCTGGCGCATTCATTCAGATAAGTCGTTAGCAATACTGGCTCAAATGATCGCCGATCCTAATATTAGTGATAGAGATTTAAAAAGATTTTTTAGGGCATTTCACTTTCACAAAAGTGATAGAAAAAATGATTTGATCGCAGGGCTAATAGATCTGGATCATCCAAAGAAAAAGGAGATTGGCGCGTATGCCTTAGGAGAATTGCACGCCGAGTATGTCAGAGGCTCGCCAAAACTTCGACAATCTGTTAAGGAATTTTTACCATTAATAGAAGGCATCGCCGAATGGCTGACAGCAGTGAAAAATTTGGGCCTAATAGATAAAAAGAAAGAATTGTTCGAAATGTTTATTGATCACGAAGATCAAAGCCTTGCGGTTGAAGCCGCTCAAACAATTATTGATGGAAAAGGCGGAGTAACCTTCTTACGGAATCAATTGAATCAGAGCACAGGGAATTCAAAAAAAGATCTGATCCGTGGTTTGGGTTTGATCAGATCCGGAGAAGATGTACAGAAAATGTTGCATATAAGTCTTACAGAGGGCAACCACGATTTACCGACAAAACGGTTATTGGTGGAATCATTGGGTAATAGTGATCATGGACAACGACTTCTCTATAATATGCTGGAATCCAACGAGTTGGACGAAGAACTGGTGACGACGGCTGCATTAAAAATGATGTATTCATGGGATGGCGAAATCCGCAACGCAGCCGCTTCATATCTTCCAAATACCGATGAAGATTTCGAATATGATTTGAACGAATTGGCTGACGTTAAGGGCGATGCAGTTGCCGGGAAAGAAGCTTTCATGACCTATTGCAACAATTGCCATCAGGTCGATGGAGAAGGAATCAACTATGGTCCTGACCTTTCGGAAATTGGCAGTAAACTCGCCAGGAAAGCCTTGTACAGTTCTATTATTTATCCTAGTGCCGGAATCAATTTTGGATACGAAGGGCTTGAAATAAGTACCAAAGATGGTGGGAAATTCATCGGTTTTAAAGAAAGTGAAACAGAAGGCATGATTACCTTGAGAATGATGGGAGGGTTAACAAAATCAATTCCACAATATGTCATTGATTCCAGAATAGAAATGGAGAAATCGTTGATGTTGGAAAATTTGCACACTGCGATGGGTAAAGAGGCTTTGATAGATCTAGTGGAATATTTGACAACTTTGAAAACCGTAGAAGACCAATCTGGTGATTAATAAATGAAGCGCGGTTGTGGATGGCCTGCCGGAGGCGGGTAGACTGTCTCGCCTCACCTTGCAAAAAAAATGTGAATATGAAAATTGGAATGAACTTTCTCCTTTGGACGACCGATGTTAACAAGGAACTTTATCCCATCGCGGAGCGATTAAAAGAAACAGGCTTTGATGGCGTGGAAGTACCCATCGGCGACGAAGGCACACACCATTATCGAGCCCTTGGTCAAAAATTAAATGAACTGGATCTCGGCTGCACTTGTGTAACTTCTATTTTTGAAGATGGAAATCCTGCCAGTTCTGATCCAACCATTCGCGCCAAAGCCATAGAGCAAATGAAATGGCGGATTGATATGGGCAAAGAATTGGGAGCAGAAGTAATATGTGGGCCCTATCATTCTGCATTCGCATACTTCAGCGGAGAACCTCCGACAGCTGAGGAACGCAAGTACAGCACGGAAGTAATGAGAAAAGCCGCCGAATATGCCGGTGAAGTAGGAATTCTTCTCACACCCGAGGCGCTCAACCGATTTGAATGTTACCTCTACAATACCCTGGACGATATTTCTGTATTGGTCAAAGATGTCGATCATCCGAATATGAAGATGATCTTCGATACGCATCACGCGCATATTGAGGAAAAAAATGTAACGGCTTCTATTCAAATACATGCTGATCGCATCGGACATGTACACATATCTGAAAGTGATCGCGGCACTCCTGGTTCTGGGCAGGTGCGCTGGGATGATGTATTTTCCAACTTGAGGAAAATAGGCTACGATGGTTGGTTGACGATAGAAGCCTTTAGTAGAAGCAAAGCTGAATTTGCTTCAGCCATTAATGTCTGGCGAAATTTTCAACCGACCATTGATGAGGTTTATCGGGATGGGTATAGCTTTATTAAATCTATGTGGGAGAGGTATTCGGACTGACAGATCGTCAATTAAATAGATCAAATCTGTTGGTTTATTTCTTCTCGGACTCTATTGACCAAATCATCTGAAGTTCGTAGTACGCGACATATAAATTCATTGGACATACCTTCCTTTATTAACCCTTTGGCAGCTAATATCTTTTCTTTTTTTTCGCCTTTCTTTTCGCCTTTCTTTTCACCTGCTTGAATTAAATAATCATAAGTACTCATAGCTTCTATTTTTACCGGTTGTGGCAGTGATTCATACAAATCTATAACTTTCTCCTTGTCTAAATCTACAATTCTGCTGAAATAAACGAAAAACGCTTTATTCAAGTTCCTCGATTGAAGCGGTAGCAAGAATTTGGCAATATTTTCAAAGCGATCTACAAGCTGTTTCGTATTACCTGAATATTTGAAAGTAAGCAAAGATGCAATGAGAAAATGGTGGGTAAGATTTTCTAATACATCATCATCTACATCAACAAGGTCTACAAGGATATAATCCAAAATCGGAATGTAACGCTTCACAGAGGTGCCATAGTCTGGAAAGAAATCCTTCATCTTCCGCTTTTTGACTTTTACCTTTGCATGCGAAAAAACTATCGGTACAATCGGAATGAGTTCATACTTTTTTGAAATTTGAATTCTATATGAAGAAGCAGTATAGTCATTTACTTGAAAAGGTGTATATGGATCATCGAAGCTTTTGTGTTCGAAGAGAAGGCTGATGTATTGCTCGTCTTTTGATTTTGTACGACATCTGAATATCAAATCAGAAAAAGTCTGCCTCAAATCGTCATCAATAAAGCTGCTTTCAGATATTTCGAGAGTATCTAAATCAAGTTCATTTATTAGGTCAGAAGGTAGAAACCCTCGAAGAAAAGCCTTTGTAAAATCTTTTTCAGCAAAAACAATTTTAAAAAATGCGTCATGTGGATTATTGATCGAAGCCATGCTGTATGAGCCAAGCGCCCTGTAAATCTAATAATTGCCGATTTCATATCTCAAAAAATCTAGGAATTCATTTCTTTTGTAAAAAATAGAACATGGGCGAATTCTCAGGATACGTTGATTCAAAGGGATGTAACATATTTTATCAAGTTAGAGGCAAGGGAAACCCACTTGTACTTTTGATGGGTTTCGGTGCCGATGGTGAGGTTTGGGAAAAGCATGTCGCTGAATACAAAAAGCATTTCAAATGCATCATATTGGATAATCGTGGTGTAGGCAAATCCGATGCCCCTGAAGGTCCCTACAATACGGCTATGATGGCCGATGATACAATAGCAGTGATGGATCACCTAAATGTAGACCAGGCTCAGGTGGCAGGTATATCAATGGGCGGAGCCATTGCCCAATCACTCGCACTCAATTATCCGGTGCGAGCGAAAAGTCTTGCGCTGATCAGTACATGGCCTTCATTTAACAACTATGCAAGGACGGTGTATGAGAATTTGAAGAAACTCAGAAGAGTGGCGAATCCGGGTGATTTCATGGAGCTATTGCAACTTTGGATTTTTGCCCCGCCTTATTACGAAAGCGGTATGAACGACTTAATCGAAGGGCAAAAAGGAGCAGTAGATAATCCGAATCCACAAAAACAATCTGGTTTTGACGGCCAGTTAGATGCATGTATTCACCACAATTGCGTTTCGAGATTGCATCAGATCAAGATTCCAACATTAATCACTATTGGCATGATGGATATTTTTACACCTCCTGCATTTTCCGATATTCTTCATGAAAAAATTGAAGGTTCGGAAATAGTCCGCTTCCCTACAGGCGGACATGTACATCATTGGGAAGACCTGGAACGGTTCAATAAAGTGACAACAGATTTCTTATTAAAGAATCAATAAAATTCAATAATGAGCAAAATTAAACTTGCATGCGAGACATATACTTGGCAAATGCCAGGTGAACAATACAAGGGGAAGCTGGAGCATATTATGAGCATATGCCGTGACGCAGGATTTACCGGCATCGAACCTGAATCAAGCTTCCTTAGGCACCTCGAAGATCCCGTAAAGATGAAAGAGGCGCTAGACGAATACGGAATGGAATTCGCGGTGCTGGTAGTGGTAGAAGACTGGCTTCATCCTAAAGAAACCGAAGAGGAAAGGCAAAGAGCCGATAAATGGATCGAATACCTCAGCCACTTTCCGGGCACAATATTAGCCACTGTCCAGATGCCTCAGGCAGACCGAACGAATCTACATGAAAGGCAGTGGAATATGATCGATTGTGTGAATGCCTTTTCGAGAAGGGCGGCGGAAAAAGGAATTGTTTGTACGAATCATCCAAACTCACCAGAGGGATCAGTTTTTCGGATTGAATCCGACTATGAAATTCTCTTCGAAGGATTAGATACTGATGCCACAGGCTATTGTCCCGATGTCGGACATATTGCAAAGGGTGGAATGGATCCATTATTAATTGTAAAAAAGTATCGATCAGTCGTTAATTGCATTCACTACAAAGACATGTTTGATGATGGTCGATGGGCGCTTACGGCAGAAGGAAGTATCGATTTTGTCGGAATTACAAACTACTTGAAAGAAACGGATTTTGAAGGTTGGATTGTGATGGAAGACGAATGCGATGAGGCAATTACCGATCCTGATGGTGTGACTGCTAAGGATGGGGTGTATATTGATAATGTGCTTCGGCCGTTATTGGCTTGATAGTCTATAGCATCTGTAGTAACAGTAAAGTGTCATCCTCGATCAACAGTCCAGTCTATTGGATATTTACAATTTTGATTAATATTCCCGAGAACGTTATTTAAAAGTACAAATGAAACGTCGGCCATTCATAAAATCAGCATCTCTGGCAACCGGAGTAGTTGCCTTATCTCCTCATTTAATTTATAATAAAATATACGGCATGGATCAATTTGCAAAAGATTGCCAACCCTTTGAGATCAAGTTTTTACAGGAGGATATTAAAGACTTGAACAGAAGAATTGATCTAACGAGGTGGTTCGACGGCCCCTATGAAACCGGCTGGAATGCTGGAGTCAATATCAATGTTTTAAAAGAATTAATAATTTATTGGAGAAATGAATTTGATTGGTTCACCATTCAAAATCAACTAAACCAATTAGCTCATTTCACTTGCCCAATAGAAGGTGAAAGACTTCATTGCATTCGCTATAATGCATCAGGTAAGAAACACGGTTTTCCGTTGCTACTTGTGCACGGATGGCCGAGTTCGTTTATGGAATTTGAAAAAGCTGCGCCTCTACTTGCGAATGGAGTGAATGGCCAAAAGGGATTTGATATTATTGTGCCCTCTCTTCCAGGATTTGTCTTCTCCGAAGCGCCTAAACAACCAGGAATGCATTGTGCGAAGATAGGAGAACGGTTTCATTTATTGATGAAAAAGTTGGGATACCAACGCTACGGCATCCACGGTGGTGACTGGGGCTCCGTAATTGTAAGAGATATGGCAAGACAGCAACCTCATTCCGTAGTAGGTATGCATTCTACTTCCATTGGCGGCCCTCCACCTCCTGAGGGAACATCCGTGTCTGAAGAAGAGTCAAAGTATCGAAAATGGAGAAAAGATTTTGATGTATTCGAAACAGGTTACTCTCACTTACAAGGCACCAAACCTCAAAGCCTTGCAGTGGGTCTCAGTGATTCACCTGTTGGCCTTTTGGCATGGATGCTGGAGAAATATTGGGCATGGTCGGATCATGGAGAGGATATATGGGACACTTTTGATCGCGATTGGGTACTTACAAATGCTACTCTGTATTGGCTCACAAATTCAGTCTTATCCGCATCGAGAATTGAGTCCACTCCGAAAACTAAATCATAAATCATGTCAAATATTACAATAAGATGACATATATATTTAATTTGTGATATGTTTAAACGTAGTACAAATTCACAAGTTGATCTATTCAAATCGATAGGAGGGATGCTATCAGAACGGAAGCGAGAGCTTCTGGATGATCCGAATGGTTGGCATAATATATTTTTTAAAGAAGTGGTATCTCGCATAGACGAAGGATTGTTCGAGGTGCTTTATAATCAAGGAGGCCGGCCCAATTGCTCAATTAGAGTTTTAATGGGAATGATTATCCTTAAAGAAGGTAAAGGTTGGACTGATGAACAACTTTTTGATGAATGTCGATTCAACACCAGGGTCATGCTTGCTTTGGGATATTCGAATATAAATGAGGATATTCCGACCGAATCGACTTACTATAAGTTCAGACAGAGCATGGTAGAGTATAATGAAGACCATGGGGAGGATTTGATGAAGGCGGCATTTAAACAAATCACTATTGGGCAGATAGAGCAATACAAGGTGAGCGGTAAGAAAATACGATTGGATTCGAAGTTGATTAATTCCAATATTGCACGCTGCACTCGAGTCCAGATGATAATCGAAGCTGTACGAGTATGCAGTAAAGACCTTATGGTAGAACTGCTTACAGATCAATTGGATAAAGAATCATGCGAGCTTTTAGAAAAGCTAAAAAGCCAAAGTGCCTCCAATATTGTCTACCCATTAAACAAAAAAGAAAAAGAGGAACTGCTAGTAGGTATGGGTAAGATCATAAAGGTACTCTTGAGTCATGGCCAGGCGGCGGGATTGACAGGCTACCAAGATCTCAAGCGGCTCTACGAAGAACAGTATGAAGAACAATCAGAGGAATCTAATGAGCAAAAACCTCCGAGTGCCTCTGATGATAAAACAAAAATCAGCGCGGTCTGTGATGAATCTGAACAGCAAACTAAACAGGAGAATACTCCGAGACCCAAAGCTGCAAGAGACATATCGAGTGGCAGTGTGCAGTCCATTCATGATCCTGATGCTGCCTACCGTACTAAAGGTAAAGCAGAAAATAAACAGACCATATCGGGCTATCATGCCAACATAAGTGAAACGTGTACAGAAGAAAATGAAATAGACCTAATCGTAGATGCCCAGGTAGTACCGGCCAATATTACAGAAGACGAGTTTTTAATCGAATCTATCGACCATATCCAGGATGTATTAAATCCAGATAAGGATGAATCAGGTCAAGAAAAGAATAAAATAGAACAGGCCATCACGGATGGCGGATACGACAGCAAGGCCAACAGAAAAGCAATGTCAGAAACGACCACGCCCGAATGGAAGTTAGCTAATACAAAAGGGGGAAAGCAGGCCTATACAATGAAACGAGATGAGAATAACAATCTTCAAGTATGGCGAAAAAAGACAGGAGAACAGTGCGCGGTAAAGTTTAACGAGAAGACCAACAAATACGTCATTAAACACGACACCCGAGGTCGGTATATGACCAAAGATGAAGTAGAAAACTATTTTTTATTTCAACAGATGCAAGAAACATTAGATGAGCACACCCACAATCTAAGAGCCAATGTGGAATCGACCATACATCAATGTTTTCACCGGCTCAAAAAAAGGAACAAAATATTGTATCGGGGTTTATTCAAATGTCAAATTTATGTCCTGTCACGAGTACTTTGGACGAATTTTAGAAGAATTAACGATAAATTGGTCGAAAATGCCCTCGGATTTCCAAATATCATCATCACAACCCTCAGGAATGCTTATACAACAATATTGCACTTAAGAAAATTCCAGGGTTTTGGCCGCAGCTGGCAAATGTACGCTTGAAAAATGTGTGGTAATCGGAGTGGACTCAGAATTTATTACGAACATTATCATACCTATAGCAATGAAGCGCCTAAGGAAAAGGTAGAAATACCTGTCGGATACGCCCATTTTCCAAGAGAACCCTGGGCGGCGCCAAAAGAGGTGGCAGAAAGAAATAACAACATTGTTCACTATACCAAAATGCCGGGGGGAGGACATTTCGCTGCTATTGAGAAGCCTGAGTTGTTGGCAGGAGATATAAGGGCATTTTTTGAAAAACTGTAACTTTAATACATGCTCAGATAAAAGGAACTCAATATGAACTGAGGCGAGACGCCATCAGCAACAGGGCCTTTTGTGTATTTTGTGAAGTAATGGTCAAAAACTAATTTTACCTTTTATTGAAAAATCGGATTATGATAAACAGAATTTCTATTTTGTACTGCATTCTAACCCTTTTGGGATCATTGTCCCTTTTTTCCTGCAAGGCACAAACCATAATTGACAAAGCAACCGACCGTCCCAACGTCATCATTATCCTGACCGACGACCAGGGCTACGGCGACTACAGTTGCCACGGTAATCCCATTCTTAAGACCCCAAATTTGGACAAACTGCACGCAGAAAGTGTGCGGCTGACCGATTTCCACGTGGCTCCAATGTGCACACCTACAAGAGGGCAGCTATTGACAGGTATGGATGCTATGCGAAATGGCGCAACAGGGGTCTGCCAGGGTCGGTCTATGGTGCAAAGCAATATACCCACAATGGCCGATTTCTTTGCTCGGTCGGGGTATGCTACGGGCCATTTTGGCAAATGGCATCTAGGAGACAGCTATCCATTTCGACCGCAAGACCGGGGATTCCAGGAGACGATTCACCATCCCGCCTGGGGGATTACATCGTTGGCCGATCATTATGGAAATACTTATTGGGATCCTTACCTGAGACATGCCTCAATAAATTTTGAAAACTCCAACCACATTGAGAAAAAGTACGAAGGCTATTGCACAGATATATTTTTCAGAGAGGCGATGTCGTGGATGAAAAAACAAAAAAATGCCAACCAACCGTTCTTCCTTTACCTCCCTACGAATACTCCCCATGTACCCAATTGGGTAGATAAAAACTACTCGGAACCGTACGAAAAAATAGGAATATACAACGGCGTCAGAGTACCGGCCAACTTCTACGGCATGATCGCCAATATTGATGAAAATATGGCTGGTCTTGAGGAATTTTTGGTTCTCGAAGGACTAAAGGAAAACACCATTCTTATTTATTTAAATGACAACGGTACACAGAGCCGAAGCGCCGCCCAAATCTACAACGCAGGAATGCGAGGTAATAAGACCCAGATGTATGAAGGCGGTCACAGAGTCGGTTGTTTTTGGAGATGGCCAAATAGTAAGTTGCGTCATGGTAACGATCTCGAGCAGCTCACTCAGGTGCAGGACATTTTGCCAACACTAATGGATTTTTGTGAACTAAAAAATGACGATTTCCTAGGCGATGGGCAGTCATTAGCAGGCATTCTAACCGATCGAAGCGCTTCCTTACCCGGTCGAAAATTGGTTATTCAATACTCCTTCCAGGAGACTTCAGGTACGCTTTGGAATCGAGCAGTTGTGCTTTGGAACAAATGGCGAATGGTTGGCCCCAACCAACTATTCGACCTCACCAACGACCCTCATCAAAACAGAAGCGTTATACACGAACATCCGGAAATTGCAAAGGCGATGAGTGAGCATTACGAAAGCTGGTACAAAGAAGCTAAAGCACTCTACGACAAACCGCGAAATATCCGTTTAGGCAACAAAAAAAGCAATCCTGTGGTAATGTATGCCAACGATTGGGTAGGTGGATACTGCGACAATCCACCTAATCTCATTGCTGCCAATACAAGTGGCTATTGGGATGTGATCGTGGAGCGAGAAGGTGATTACGAAATTGAATTGAGGAGGTGGCCCGAAGAATCGGAATTAGCTTTGACAGCGGGAGTAAAAGGTGGTGAAATCAAAGCTCATGAAAACTTCATTGGCGATAATCTGGGAGCAAGATCCATTCATACGGCAATGCTGAAAGTAGGCGATTTTGAAGAGTCAAAGACCATTGATCCCAATGCTTATTTCGTTTCATTCAAAACAAGATTGCGACCAGGAAAAACACAGCTGGAAACGCTGTTTTCTGATGAATCCGGGCAGCCGCTATGCAGTGCTATTTATGTGAAGGTGAGAAAGTTGTAGTCAATGCTTTCACGCAACGGAAAAGATGAGGATAAAGAAATCGAAACCAAATTGTGTACGCAAATATGTATATTTGCTTTGCCTTAATCTGAAATTATGAATACCACGACAATGAGAGATCTTCGTGCTAACATGAAGGCACATTTTGACGCCGTCGAAGACAACCAGGATGTCTTGCTAATTCCAAGAAGCGGTAAGAAAGAAGCTATTGTTATAATGACTCTTTCCGAATACAATTCAATGACGGAGACCGATTACCTTCTGTCATCCGAATCGAATCGAAAATTTATGGAAGAAGCCAAGCGTCAGTTAGAAGCAGGAGAAGTAGTGGAGTTTGAATTACAAGGCAAGTGAACATTCTTTTCTCAAAAAATGCCTGGGAGCAGTACGTGAGTTGCCAAAAGCAAGATCAGAAAATTGTTGATAAGATAAATGAACTTCTCAAAGAAATCCAACGAAACCCATTTCGCGGGAAGGGACATCCCGAGCCGCTAAGACACAATTTTAAAGGATATTGGTCAAGAAGAATAAATTCCGAGCATCGGCTCACCTATCGAATTGTCGGGAAGAAGGGCGAAAATCAGCGCATTGAAATATTGACCTGCCTGTTCCACTACAAATGATTCGGCAGTAATGATACAAAGGTGGGTAGGGGAACCTTTTGGTGGTGTGATTTATCGTAGTGACAATGTTGTACTCAATAGTGTGCAGAGAATGGCGGATGCTTTCCAATGAGTCTGAGAGCATTTCTCAAATTGACCAATTCAACTCTGTTCATTTTTAACAAATCTATTGTGGCGCGGCCTGTAGGTGTTAAGCCAAGAATTAAATTATAGTCTTCGCTCCACTTAAAATGATGAAGCCATTTTTCTACTCTAGGGTTGAATAAACTTAAGTGATTTCGGTCGTAGGGATCATACCATTCTGTTTTATTGTTCTTGTATGAATTGCATCCGCCACACGCTAAGGCTAAATTTGTAGTGTCAGCTCGACCACCTTTGCTCAAGGGAATGATGTGCTCCATCTCAAATGTCTTCATTGTGTACGCGCTTAGCGCATGGCAATACTCACAAATGCCGTGTGCCCTGCTGAAAACTTGATTTCTGAGTTCAACAGGGATATAAACTTTAGACATACCCTTTGTGCGAAAGACCGAGCTCTTCCATCAAATCATCCAACTCCATTTCCCTTAATTGTGCCAATTCGATTAGGTATTCTAGTCTTTTGACATCCATTTTTTCAATGGTGGTAATTATTTCTAGCAGCTCTTGGTGTTCACCCATAGTGATATTCTCTTCAGTCAATTTTGAGGAAAGCACATTATAGCGACTTTGGGTTTTTTCAGGCAGACCTTTGTTGATTTCAAGAAGTAGTTGAGTTTCCTTTTGAGATAGACTAGGTGCTTTTTTACGAGCGAGTAACTTACTCACTTGGCTCATGAAACTTTCCAATTCAGCAATTTCCAATTTGGAAATCCCCACCAAGACATCGTTTAAATCGACTTTTAATTTAGAATTAATTTGTAAAGAAGCCATACATTTAATTCAATAGTTACAAAACTAAGGTTTAATTCGCATAGTATTTCGACCGAAAAAACAATGCCTGTTATGAAAAACATTATCTTACTTGTCGTATTGCTCGTTGGCCTCTCAAATTGTCAAAACAGACAGAGCCATTCTGAAGCCCACGAGCATCACAGTGTCTTAAGAGTCGAAGCCCAACCCTTTCTCGCTCAAGCCATCCGCATCTCCGAAGCGCTTTCATTCATAGGAAATTCACTACCTGAGAAAGTTGAGCGTCAACTTCGATCCTTACAATCCAAATCCATGGATGAAAAAACAGTCGAAAAGATTCAAGAATTACTTGATCCTTTTTGCATAGCAATGGTCGATATCAATCCCGAATCACGAGTGAAAGTCTCTAGAGGCCCTGCAGAAGCAGAAATGATCCAGGAAGGTTGGACAACCTATTTGCTGAAAGTCAATAACCAGGCGAACATCACCGCTCGACTGGAAGCCGAAAGTCCAAACGCCCTTCCCATTCTTAATATTTCAAGTTTCGCGCACCGTGCGAAAAAAGAGAACTTCATCTCACCCGGTCAATTAGACAATCAATTCATGGAAATGGTCATTTATAGAAATCGACCTTTGAAATCAAATCTCTCCGGTTTGGAAGTAGAATATGTTCCGATTCAATTTTACACAAAAGAAAAAGGTAAGAGAGAAGCGACAATAGGATTCAATGTAGGTCAAGGAACACAGGATATTGGATTTAGAAATACCATTGATATACTCTTCGACATCAAAGCTTCTTCAAAGGTGGTTTTCAATGTACAGGACTATGACGGCAGCCCGGCTATGGCATCATTTATCATCACAGATGGCATCGAAAGATACGCCGACAGCAAGTTCCAACGATGGGGTGGAGATTACCGACTCAACATGGCGAGGACGGAGCACTGGCAGGAAAATATGTCCGACGAAGAGAAGGATCGCATAGAACTTTCCAAAGGAAAAAGACTCGAAGGCATCTTCCCACTTCCTGGAAGACGGCTTGCCACAAAAGATGAATATCCCGATTTTTTCTTCCAGCCACAAGTGTATCGCAGTTCAGGAGAGCATGTCTATCTGCCACCCGGAGACTTTCATATCACCTATGGACGCGGACCGGAATACCTCACAATGTACAAGAAGATAAATGTGCCACCAGAAATCGAGACAATGGAAGTGAATTTTCAACTGGAGCGTTGGATTAACATGGCTGAAACGGGTTGGTACAGTGCGGATCATCACATTCATGCTTCCGGTTGTTCTCATTATGAAAGCCCCGAAGAAGGAGTATTGCCTGAGCATATGTGGAGGCAGGTCTTAGGCGAAGATTTGAACATGGGCAACAATTTGACATGGGGGCCGAGCTGGTATCATCAGAAGCAGTATTTCACCGCGAAGAATCATCCGCTTTCGGACGATTCTAACATTCTCAGATACGATGTAGAAGTTTCCGGTTTTCCGTCTTCCCAGGCAGGGCATATTGTGCTGCTGAATCTTAAAGAAGACGATTACCCAAATACCGAAACCATTGAAGAATGGCCTAGTTGGACGCTGCCTATTCTTCAATGGGCAAAGGATCAGGGAGGTATTACCGGATATGCGCATTCTGGATGGGGACTCGCTCCGATATCCGAAACTGACGAACTTCCGAATTATATCATTCCAAAAATGGATGGTATTGGTGCCAATGAATACATAGTGACTGTAACTCATGATGTGATCGATTTCTACTCTGCGGGAGACACACCGGCACCATGGGAATTGAATATGTGGTATCACGTTTTGAATTGCGGATTCAGAACCCGAATAAGCGGTGAGACCGATTTCCCGTGCATTTCGGATGAGCGAGTAGGTAGGGCGAGGATTTATGCCAAATTAGATGATGGGTTGGAATTTGATGATTACATGGAGGCTTTGGTTGAAGGAAGAAGTTATGTCTCAGACGGTTATTCCCATTTGATCGATTTTACAATCAACGAACAGGAACTAGGTAAAAATAATAGTCAACTTAAAATCGATAATCCATCAAAACTGAACATTTCTATTAAAGCAGCGGCATTTCTGACAGAAGAACAGGATGAAATTGGTGCAACTATTTCATCTCTCAAACCCGAGCAGTCTCCTTATTGGCACATCGAAAGAGCGAGAATAGGTGATTCGAGAAAAGTGCCCGTCGAGCTGATTGTCAACGGAGTAAATATGGAGCAAAAGGAGATCGTTGCCGACGGCAATTGGAATCATTTGCAATTCGAATATGATTTAGAAAAATCGGCATGGGTAGCAATTAGAATCTATGCCACTTCTCACACCAATCCCATTTTTGTTGAAGTCGACGGAAAACCTATTCGGAATAAGAAAAGTGCGGAATGGTGCAGGGCGTCAGTCGATCAATGTTGGGACATGAAGAATGGGCAATTTCGGAAAGAGGAGTTGGAAGAAGCGCGGATGGCTTATGATTATGCGAGGGAAATTTATGACAAAATAATTTCAGAAAGTCCATGAATATTTCTGTCACTCCCTCATAGAATTGCTAAACTCGGAATTTCTCCTTTGAAATTATTCAAATTCATGTCTTCTACTATACATTTTACCAAATCAAAATCGAACATTTTTCGGGGGTTTTTTTACAGCAGTGAATATCTCTTTGTTAATTGCCGTTCGCCTTTAGGCCTCGGATAATTGAATGTCTTGTCAGAATGGGCTTTAGCCAAAATTATCATTGGTCTGATTTGGCTAAAGCCACTAATACCGTACAAAATTCTACCGGCAATCTATTATAATCATATTGTTATATATCGTATTTGTTAAGCTTAAGTTGACGCGTATGTCCAATGATGTCGATCAATCATATATTTACTAATTTTATCATATGATATAAAATTAACCCTTTATGTTTTTTAATAGCAAAAAAAAATCAGAAGGTATAGCATTGGATAAGGAGAGCAAGGTTCTTTATAATAAAGAAGAAGGTATTGTGAAAATTGAACGTGATGGCCTTCAGTCAAGTGATGACAATTTGGATTTTTTAAAATTCGCAAGTAAACAATCTGGATTCAAAATTTTTAGAGGGAAAGTTGAACACGCTTATGAGTCTGATTATTTGGGTTATAAGGATCACTGCCCTCGTTGTAATGCACCTACGCTTAAAATGTATAGCCATTTCCCATATGCTACAAATGATGCAATGAGGGTTATGAGCGGACCGGCTGGCCATTTTTGTACAAAGTGTCCCACCGTAATTATTGATGACGACATGATGAGATCCGGGATTTTCGTTAGAGCATCAGAATATTTAGGCGTTGTTGGGGTGGAGACCGGAGAGAATGATGACCCCGGGTTATTCTCTACTTTGAATGGTGAAGATTCTATATATTTCTTGTCTGATGAAAGCAAAGAGATAGAAGGAATTCACTCGTCTGTACATCAACCTTGTTATCGGAATGTTTTTGATTTTATTGATGTTGACAACAATCCGTCAAATAGAGAAGTGGCACGTAAAAATCAAATTAAATCGAAAAAGAAAAATAAATCTGCCAGAGAAGCAAGGAAAAGGAATCGTAGGAGGAAATAGAGAATTACTAGGAAATTCAGCTACAAGTACAGCCCTGTCCCCCAGCATTTTTTGGTTAGCTTTAATCCTCATTTCTTCAATAATGTCCAATCGAAACCAAAGAAAATACGACAGATCAAAAAAAAACTGGAGTCCTTTACAATTCCAAACTTAGAATATTCCGCACACTACACTGCCGGCCCTGCCAATCATACGCTTAGTCTGATTCATATGTACAAAGGAGATAAGCATACATATATTGAATATCTCAAAAAAGCAAGAGAGATGGGAATGCCAATTAATCTGACTAAAAGTCACTATTTCACAACCACAATCTTCTCCGTTAGAAGCCACGATTCATTTTGCAATATCAAAAAATAACTTGCTGCCGGCAAATCACCCAGATCCATAGTAAACTTGTACTCTCCGGGACTTTTTATTTCATCAAAATAGGTATGTATGGTCCTTCCCGATGCATCTAATAGTCGTGCGTGGTGTATTTTCTCTGTATTGGTTTTATATGAAACATTCACCACATCAAAAGCAGGATTAGGAAATATTTGCAATGCGAAAATTTCATCCTCCGGGATGGTCAAAGGTACTTCCATCAGATCTCTTTCAAAAGCTCCATTCCCATGAGAAGCCATCCTAATTTTTCGGATTCCAGCAGCTATGGAAAGATCGAAAACCATAGTAGCTTCGAATATTCCTTCGTTATATGACCTCCACGATTCGCCTCCATCATCCGAAAAGAATACCCCGAGGTCATTGCCAATGTAGACGAAATTAAGAGATAAGGGATCCATGGCAATACCATTGGTAGGCACATCGGGCAGATCGACGCTGACATCTTTCCAGGTCTCTCCAAAGTCGGTTGTCTTATAGACATGCCCCGTGCCATATCCTGAAAAAGCTATATACGCAATAGCTGAATTGAACGGATCTACTGCTATATCCATCGGAAATCGATCTGGCAATCGACCGGTACTAAACTCCCATGTAGTTCCCCCGTTTCGTGTTACCCAAACCTGTCCCCTTTTGCCGCCAAAAATGGTAGTAGGAACAGTAGCAGCGTACACTACGTCATTATTTTGTGGAGAAATGGCTAGACTCAGGACAGGATTAGTTCCATTAAGTGGATTGCCGCTATTAGTCGCTTCCCAACTCTCACCTCCATCCGTGGATCTATAGACCCTTGTCCTTCCTGCATAGATCACCTGTGGATTGGTTTTTGACACAACGAATGGAGCAATAAATACCGTATTTTCGTTATTACTCGGTGGAGCGTTGCGTTCGTAATCTTCTCCACCGTTAGAAGATTTTCTCATTCTCAAAAATTGGGAAGACACAATAATATTCCGATCATTTTCGGGGTCAATCGCCGACCAACTGCCATCACCACCTGCTATCCGCGTCCAGGCCTTCGAGCCATAGTAAGCAATCGTTCCATTGTCCTGAAGTCCGCCAATGAAGAAATCAGAATTGAGTTGGGACGAAGAAGTACCATTGTAAAACTGGACGGTCTGGTAGCCACTATTACGTGAAGTAAATGTCAGGCCATTATCTTCTGTTTGATGTATACCACCATCACTGGCCACATAGAAAAAATTCGAATTCCCGGGATGGTATATGACGTCGTGAATGTCCGAATGTAGATAGTCAGGCGGGCCATCCGGGCCAGCTATCGGCGGATTTCTGAAGCCCAGGCCATCTGCGGCAATGATATCAAAGTTTTGGCCGGCATCATCGGATTGCCAAAGCCCGATTCCTGCCGCGATGATCTCATCGGGATTTTTAGGATGGACGGCTATATCATGAGAAAACCATCCCTGCCATCGCGAATAATCATCTATACTTGCTATTCTCCAATTAGAACCAAAATCATCGGAACGGTGCGTCCACGTGGCTCCGTCCTGAAACCCGAACCCATTTCCAATACTCGTATATACAATATCGCGATCGGATGGCGATACGTCGAGTTGTATTTTCCCGTTGAATTCTACTGGGAGATTGGATTGTATTTTTATCCACGAATCTCCTCCGTCAATAGATTTATAAATGCCCTTTCCACTTGAATTAAAATTCCCACAACCAACCAGAATTTGCTCGTCGTTTTCTGCATTAACTACAATGCTATTTGCCATAGCGACATCGAGTACGTGTTCCCACCGGCCGCCAGCATCGCTGCTTTTATATACACCATCCGTGGTGGCTGCATACAATAAATTTGTATGCTGATTTGAAATTTTGATGTCCCAAACCCCTTCATTTTGATTGTGCGACCAATCAAGACTTTTTTGCCAAGAACGGCCACCGTCTGTAGACTTTAATATTCCCATCCCATAGCTTCCTCTTGTACTTCTAAAAGCTGCACCCGTTCCTGCCGCCACCGAATTATATACTTCCCCTGTACCGATATAAATAGTAAGAGAATCATTATGCGGAAGTGCAATCGTCGAAACACCAAGTACAGGGAAACCGGTATTCACATATTCCCATGCATTTGTTCCTTTTCCTGCTGAATACGACCTCCAAAGTCCGCCACTCGCTGAACCGGCATAGATCGTATTCGAATTCAAAGGATTAAACGCCAGGTCGAGGGTGCGTCCTGAAAAGTTATGCGGGCCCATTGATTCCCAACTTGTTTCATGGTGATTTTTCCGGATTCTTCGATTCTTTTGCAATTTTTCCCAGGCTGCGTAATGCGCTTTTTTCACAAAGTTCGTTTACGCGAGCCATAATAAGAACGAATTGCTAGTGTACCAAGCATTAAGTAATGAATCCCATAGACAAAGTTATTTTTCTTCTGATCAAGGCGGGAAAACCGGAGTTATGCCTAAGCATAATGAGGATTTTTCCAACGCCGAGCAGAAGGGAAAGAACAAGTTTATGGGGGTCAGTATTTAGTGCTTGGTGCACTAGTGCCAGCCGTTGATGCATAAAGTTTCATTGAGTCGTAGAGAGCCCACATAAGGCTGGATTTGATGAACATTGCCTTTGGCAATTAAGAGAAGGACGAACGGACAAAACCGGTCGTGATACGAGGTTTTCGAGGTCCGAATTGGAAACAAACGGAGAAATAAAGAGATATGACGATGACCATTTTGGCCCGCAGATCGTAGCGGATTACGGTTTAGATTTTATTGAAAGAAAACATGGCGAAGGCAAGCCGTTTCTGTTATACTATCCGATGATCCTTACCCACTGTCCGTTCAGCCCAACTCCCGAATCTCCCGAATGGGCAGTAGATGATACAACGGTCATGAGGTATAAAGGAAAGCCTGATTATTTGGAGAAAAATCCATTGTTTTTTGAATCGCTCGATCAGGAAGCGAAGCAAGCGCATCAGATGTTACAGGCTGTGTTGGATAGTTATGGCAAACGTAGATTGGAGGATGTGGTACGTTAGACACGCCAAATTTTCAAAATCTCACGGTCCTACAGCGGATTTGGCGTATCTCGCACCGAGAACGCGATCACCTTTCGGTCAGATTCATCTCCTTCTCCCTTCCCATGCTCCACTCATACCACGAACCATCGTAGTTCGCAATATTTTCCCCACCCATTGCATAAGCGCAGAGCCATGCAACACTTGAACGCCATCCCGTGCCGCAATAAAAATGTAAGGTATCATCAGATGTGATCCCTTGTTCTCTCCACGTCGATGCTATCTGATCAAGAGGTCTAAGCAAATGATCTTCGCCATAATAATTAGTCATGGAAACACTGCTATCGGGCGAACCTCCGAAAATTGATTTCTTAATTCTTCCCTATTTGGGAATATAGATATAGGGGCTAAATTTTCCTAAGTGCTCGAAATGTGACCTTGTGTCAACTATAATCAATTGATTGTCAGGACTTTGTACTATCTTCCTAATTAACCCAGTAGTTGTTTTGTATTGCGGATTTGCAGGCTCGGAAATGCCAAAGTATTCTACCGGCTTTCGTCCGAGAGGATAATCTGAAATAGGATAATCCACATCAATCCATGCTTTTGTTCCGCCATTTAAAAAGTAAACTTCATCGACTCCTGCATATTTCAAGCACCAAAACATTCTTGCCGCCGGTTCCGGAGTATCTCCATAAACCACAATTTTTGATGACGTCGTAATTCCCATGTGAGCCAGTGCCTTTAATAATAAATCGTCGGGATAAAGATTCCACCAATTATTTGGCAGAGAATCCGCTGCAGTCAAACCTTTTGCCAAATCCTGCGCCTCGCTAGTCGTTCGATCAAGATTTTTTGTAGATGAGCGAGGACTGAATTCGTCGTATTCGATTTCGTCGGTATTGACGTAAATAGAGCCCGGGATGAAAGATCCGCTTGGCTTTCCGTAGCCCACTTTAGCAGCAATTATTACTGGTTCCGATTTCATTAAATTGCTCAGTTGCTCCGGTGTAACCAGGATGTCAGATCTCATAGACTTCACGGTTTCAGAAGGTTCGGGATGATTCTGACAAGCTGTAGTACATAGTAATGCGACCAAGACCAAAGTATGCGTTCTCGGCAATTTTGTCAAATTTCGTTTACATGAATTTCGGATCATGCGCCGATCATTGTTCATTTGTCCTGATCATTCCTAAAGGCTTTGGATCCTCCACCCAGGCAGCGCGCCGTACATTTTCGGTATAGTTATCACCCTTTCCCAATTCATTCTCAAATTCTTCGAGATAACCTTTGAGACGGTCGACAATTTCAGGATGGTGTTCAGCAAGATCTGAGGTTTCTCCAATATCCGTTTTTAAATTATATAATGCTGTGGCCGGCCCGCCTTCATCATCTCGATAAATGATTTCCTGGTGATATTTCCAGGGCCCCGAACGGACTGCTCTAACATCTCCTGCCCTGGCGTAAAAGAAACGATCATGTGGCGATCGGGCGCCGGGTTGGCCAGACAGAATCGGCCATATATTTTTTCCATCGATCACTCTGTCATCCGGAATTTCAGCGTCAGCAAGCTCGGCAAATGTGGGTAGTAAGTCCATCGCGGTTACCAATTCGTCTGATTCAATTGATGCAGGTATTAATCCTGGCCCCCATGCTACAGCCGGTACTCTCATGCCGCCTTCCCAAGTGCTTCCCTTTCTTCCACGCAATGGTCCCGCACTTGCTAAACGGGGTCCAGGGCCGTTGTCGGTGGTGAAGATGACAAATGTATTTTCGTGCAAATCTAGCGATCTCAAAGTTTGCATAATTCGACCGACCGATGCATCAATTTCTGCTATTGCCTGAGGATAAAGTGCATCCCGCAACGCGTAATCGACCTTGCCATTTTCTTCAGCTAACAGCGCTTTGATAGAGTCGGACGCGGTCTCCATGAATTCAGGAGAAACGTGCAATGGCATATGAGGAATAGGGTGTGGGATATAAGCAAAAAACGGTTGATCCTTATTCTTTTCAATAAATTCAATAGCTCTATCGGTAATTCGTTGAGTTAAATAATCCGCATTGGGATCGAGTTCGATGACTTCTTCACCTTCCAGCAACGGGAGAGGTGGAAAGCTCCAACGTGTACCCTGTAGAGGATGGAAGGGATGGATGTCATGGCTATACGGAATGCCAAAGAACTCATCGAAACCCTGGCGAGCGGGTAGAAATTCAGGCTGGTCGCCAAGGTGCCATTTGCCGAAGCAGCCTGTCGCGTAACCCTTGGTTTTTAGTATTTCTGCAATAGTGATTTCATCGGGATTGAGGCCTTTTGGGTCGCCTGCAAGAGTGACCACGAAGGGTTTGTCTCCATCCATAATTCCGCCCCGAGCCATATCGATCCGCTTTGCGTAGCATCCTGTGAGTAAGGCGGCTCTTGAAGGTGTACATACAGGTGCTGCGACGTAAAAGCTGGTTAATTTCATACCCTCTTCAGCCATACGGTCGATGTTGGGCGTACTGACGTGAGTCGCCCCGAAACAACTTAAATCGCCGTAGCCTTGGTCGTCGGTGAAGATTACTATGAAATTGGGTGGGTTTTGGGTTAAATTTCTAATATCTAGACAGTTAGACAAACCGAACAGACCTACAAATAACGCCCAAAGTGGTTTCACGTACGTATTGTTTGCTTTAGCAATTTAAAAGAATTTGCGAAGGATTTCTCAAAGTTAAAGGTCGCAATTCCGAAGTTTAAACCAGTATATTCGATTAAGATGATAGCTTTAGCAGATGGTGTAAAAACGAAACCCACTAGCTTGAATACTCAGAGGCTAGTGGGAATAAGACCAATCAAAGTTAAGCTCTACTAGTAAAATGTGCAAGTTTCAATGAAATATGCAGATTTCGAAGTATTGATGTCAGCCCCGCGAATGAAACGCTATGAAAAAGCTTGTAAAGGTGATACAAGAAAAGCACTCACGCTTTATCGACACAACCTGACATTATCCCAAGAAATGTTCACCGTCCTGAGTTGTTTTGAGGTTGTAATGCGTAATAAAATCGATAGACATTTTGTTGAACTAATCGGCGACAATTGGTTAAAGAAAGGTGCTTCTAAAAACGGGTTTTTTGACAACAAAGCCTGCTACCTTACAATGAAAAATATTAATCAAGCCATCCGGTCATTGGGCAAAGCCTCCAGTCACAATCGTCTCGTCGCCGAATTGGGTTTTGGATTCTGGAGGTATATGTTTGCTGCCCATCAATTTCGCGCTACTGGAAAGACTTTGCTGCAAATATTACCTTGCAAACCAACTAGCTCCAAACGCATTCAGTACAACAACATTTATATTTTTAATGAATTGGCTTCCTTGAATTAAATAAGAAATAGAATTGCTCACAACGAGCCGATTTGCTTCAGACCCTATTCGCAAATAGTCGACACCATATTCGTCTTGGATCAATATTCAAGGGTAAGGACTCTTTTAGATTGGATGAGCATTGACAGTTCGGATCTATTTTACGGATTGGGTCATGTTGAGGCAAGTGCTCGTAAAATAGAGACGATTCAGAAAACCTTATAACATGAAAATCTTATCTACAAATTCAACCAATAATTCAACTTAACTACCAATGCCCGATTCTTCCTCCCCCAAACTTCCACAGCGTAATTATCTGTATAAACGACGAAAAGATCCGATAATGGCTGAAACCTCCATTGCACGCGGCTATTGATATTAAAATTATCGCGCTGTGTATTGTACTGAAAGAAGGTCGTCCAGAACAGATCCCTTGAAAAATTAAACTCGATCCTCGGCCCGATGAGGAAGAGATCGCTTTGGCCGTAAGGCTCCGGAAATTGTAGTTTGTTGTACGTAAACCTCATCTGGAAATTGGCCCACGGCTCTATGCGGTATCTAAAATTGATGGAGCTTTGGAATCGTGTACCATTGTAGAAACTGCCGTATTGTAGATTGCCCCAGTAGTTGTACGACCTCCTGGAATCACCGCGATATGAGAGCTTCAGATAGTCAAAATGATAACGTCCAACGGGCAAAGGATCACCGTCCGCAAAATCAAAAGGAAAGAGCAACTGCTGATCTTCATGACCGTAACTGACGTTAAATGATGAGGAATTGGCAAAGCTGATATTGTAACTTGTTGTGAGTTGATTTTGCAATAAATCCAGGTTGTTGTCTACATCCATCATATGCCGTGCACTGAAGCCGTGCGAAAATACCTTGTCCTGGTTTTTCGGGTAAAACGTATAGTTGAATCGCGAAAATAAGTGTTGAAATCCAACATGGACGGTGGTATCCCTCTCTGCATCGTAGTGATCTGCAAATGGGATCCACCCCATGTCGGCGAAATAGTTATTACCGATTCCCGACAGGTTAGAATAAGCGCTTACATGCCGTCCGTCGTATCCGCCTCCAATATTGTAGAAGTAATTGTCACCTGTAAGTCCGTCGCTAAATGACAGCCCGTAACCTCCGAAGCCTTGCCATTTAGCATCTTGTGAAAAATATTTGAATTCCAGTCCTGCCACACGGTTGTAGTCGTCCGATAGCGACTCGGCATCGCCCATTGCCATTCGGTTATGGAAATATCCCTTAATCACAGATCGGCCGACAACTTTTTGGTGTAGAGTAACAGAGGTATAGTTTTGGGCCGAAAAATCATCCGTCATCCTGGTCTGCATGTTCATGGCTCCAATTCTCAGATCCTGGTTTAGATTGCCACTTAGTCGTGCCCCATATAATATCGGTATGGTATTGCCATCTTCATCCAGTCCGATACGACGAGAAAAGAAAGGCCGCATCGGAAGGATACCAAAATCGGCAAATAAATCGCTGTTTTCCAAAAAAAATGTCCGTTTCTCCGGGAAGCGAATGTTAAACGTGGTTAGATTTGTGACCTGCTGGTCGACTTCTACTTGCGAAAAATCGGGATTGATGGTTAAGTCCAGGTTGAGGCTCGACGTCACTGCGATTTTAGCATCGATCCCTGTTCGCAGTTCATTATCTACAGGAGTACCGTCTTCAAAATCTTTACTCGTTGAGGCAAGAGTATAAGGAATGACGGAGATGTTGCTTTTGACTTTTGCAGGAGGTTCATCCCATATCATGGCTCCCATATACCCCAAATCTATAGTCATAAACTGTACGGGCACAGGCGACCATGTATGCCAGGCATTTGTATTGGGTTCGCCTCTCGTGAAGTTGATGCCCCAAATGCTTTTCTCAGGATCAAATCTCAAGGTCTTGAAAGGAATAGCCATCTCGACCGTCCATTGATCTTCTCCAGATTTCGTTTCGACATACCATTTATTGTCCCAAGCCGTATTGAAGGCGCCACTGCTGCTGCCTCGTGTGGTTCGGCTGTTCATTTCCGCCCGTGTACCCGTTCTGCCTGAAATTAATGTTTCGTATTGAACACCCGCAGGATTGGCGCCAAATGAAAAAGCATTTGTTGACTCATTCACGGGATCGATAAGAACGATAAAGACATCTCCACGCCAAAACTCACGAGCATCCCTTTTTAAGGTAGGAATCATGTGTTCATAGGGACTGTAGCAAATCGCTCCTATATAAAGAAAATTATCATCATAGGTAAGTCGAACATCGGTCTGAACTTCCTCATCCACCCTCCTGTCATCCACGGGAAAGCTCATCCAAAAATTATCGGCAGCATCGGCATCTGACCAGGAAGATTCATCCAATCTGCCGTCAATATTGATTAAATCACTTGCCCTTTCAATGCGAACCTGATATTGGCCTTGCAGAGCTGTGAAATCCACATCTTGGGCTGTAAGAGTAGATGCTGCAAAAAGCAGACAAAGGAGCCAACGAAGATGGACGTGGTAATTCACCTAATTATCAAATTAGCTGCAAAGGTATTTCGCTCGGCTGGGTTATTCAGGAGAAGATGTGCCAAATTTTGAAAATTTAGCATATCTAGTGCACCAAGCACTAAATCCTGACCCCCATAAACTTGTCCTTTTCCTTCTGCTCGGCGTTGGAAAAATCCTCATTATGCTTAGGCATAACTCCGGTTTTCCCGCCTTGATCAGAAGAAAAATAACTTTGTCTATGGGGTTCATTACTTAATGCTTGGTACACTAGCGACTAATTGACTCTTTATGCTTTCTCACAACTTCTTCAATTGCCCTAACCACTTCAGGATTTTCTTCGGCCCTATTGAATCGCTCGCTAATGTCCGTGCTAAGATCATACAGAACCGGAGATTCGTAGACAACTCTGTTGCCATAACCTCTCCACTCACCTTCCTCCTCCGTACCCACAGATTCCCTTGATTGAAAATGCAGTTTATAATTCCCGACACGTGCGCCCCACAGTTCATTGGTTCCGTAATAGAACCATTCATTACGACCAGCAGAAGCACCGGTCAGAAGGGTCGGAGAAAGATCGTAAGAATCGTAAGTACGATCATTAGGCATCGTAAATCCCACCAATGACGAAATAGTCGCCATCAAATCGACATTGCCGGCCATATGATCGATTATCGACGGAGAAATAGTGCCCGGCCACCAAAAAATTCCCGGTACCCTGTATCCACCTTCCCAGGCCGTAAGTTTTCCATCTCTTAGGTGGCCTGACGAACCTCCTAGATCGTAATAAGTCAGCCATGGGCCATTATCACTTGTGAATACAACAAGCGTATTTTGGGTAATTCCCGTTTCTTTCAAAGCCTTAATTATCTCACCCACTGACCAATCCAACTCTTCAATCACATCGCCATAAAGTCCCCCCTTACTCTGTCCTTTGAATTCTTCAGAGGCAAAGATCGGTACGTGCGGCATGCTATGGGGCAGGTAGAGAAAAAAGGGATGATCGCCGTGTTCTTGAATCCATTTTACAGCTTCAGTGGTATATCGCTGGGTAAGTAAATCCTGCCGCACTACATCTTCGATGATCTCTTTCTGGCGAAATAGATCAATGTCAAAATCATCGAATTTTGCATTTTTTACGTTTTCATAGGTGCGGGTAAACCCCGTTTCCTTGTTTATCGGCGCATCGTTGCTTCCCGCCAGGCCATAGTAGTAGTCGAAGCCTTGATCCAAAGGATGCTCACCTTCTTTCATACCAAGATGCCATTTACCAATACAAGCTGTGGCATAATTCTTTGTTTTTAGCATTTCTGCAATGGTATTTTCGGAAGAAGGAACATTGGCCCAAAGTTCTTTGCCTTTGTGTATGCGGTAATGCAATCTACCTGTCAACAGCGACGCCCTGCTCGGATTACAGGCAAAATGAGAGGCATAGAAAGATGTCCATCGTTGACCTTCGGCGGCAAGGCGATCGATATTGGGAGTTTTGATCAAGGGATGTCCCTGGCAGCCCAGGTCGCCGTAGCCCATATCGTCGGCGAGGATGATGATTATATTGGGCGGTTTTGATTCAGTGGTTTTATCGTTGTCTTTGGCTTGAGAGCAAGACAACACGAGCATTGCCAAGAAAAAGAATCTAAGCAGGTTTTTCATCAGTCGTTGATTTAACATCACCAAAGAATTCGTGTTCATTACATTGACTTTGATGCGTCTAAGGAACGAAGATAAAATAAAGTATCGAATTTATGCACAAATTCTGTAGGAAAGAACTGGAAGTTGTGGATGAAATTGAATTCGATTATAGTCAATTTCTGATTTAGGTGTCTTTATTCCTGTGTTATATCTTTTTTGATTTAATCGTGCTACTACTTTTAATCCTGTTTTGGTTTTGGTTTTATTTATGAGTTTAGCTACCAACTCATAATCGGTAAAAACTGCACCTTGAATAGCGCGGTGAACATGAGCAAATAAACGATGTTCAATTGGATTCCACTTAGAAGCATAGGGTGGGTAATGGCACACGATAATATCTAATCCTATCTGTTTTGCTAAAAGTAAAATTTGTTTTTTGAAAGCATAGTGTCCATAGCTATTGGCTCCTCCTGCATCACACAACACGAGGATATTTTTAGCATTTGGATATTGATGGATACCATAGTTTTCCCACCACCATAACAAATTATCTGTAATAAATTCTGCTGTTTCATGACTATTACCTATCGACATATACCCTTCATTTTTTTGTAAATCGTAGATTCCGTGAGGAATTACTGCACCTTTAGATAAATGGTGATAGTCGTGATCGAAAACCTCTATAGCTCCCGTAGCATAACATTTTCCTTCACGATACAAGTTGCCTAATCGCTCCTTTTTCTTACAATCTATGCTTACTACTGGGCTTTGCAAACTCATCAGTCCTACTAATTTGAAAATAATTTTGAACTGTTCATCTCGTTTTTCATAACTGCCTAAAGCTATATTCTTGCTCATTTTACGATACTTGAAATTCATAGCTCGAAGGGTTCGCTTTATTAAGCCATTGCTGATCTTGATACCATACTCTTGAAAAAATCGATCAGCTATTTCCCCAGCCTTTAAGTGAATCCAATAAACATTTTCATTGGTAGGACTACCGGCTTTATTTATATTGATAAACTCAGTAAGCTTCGCTAATGTCTCGGGGTACTTGTTAAAATTTTTTTCTACCTCCTCCTATGCGCCTTTGTTTGCCTAATGGAATTTGTCCATATAATTCAGAATTCAATAATTCTCGTTCTCCCTTGCGCAGCGTCTTTTGACTTATTTTAAACATCTTTCCTATATACTGCTTACCTCCATGACCTAATTTTGAGGCCTCTAAGGCAGCATAATGACGCCTATCTTTTTCTTCCAAACCAGTATAAAAAAGCTTCATCTTTGCTTCTGTTTCTTTTGAATACCTTTCCATCCTTTTTTTTCACAAGATAATAACATATTGTTACTTTATTTAATATGTATTCCTAATTTCTTAATTGCATGCCTCTTTCAAAAAAATATCTTTCTCATTTCGGTTACTCATATAAACCTTTGCGCTTTACGAGCAGTAATGAGTTCGGTATTCATACCTACCCAATGCAGACTGCCATTGTAGCGACCGTGCTCCATTTTCATACAGCGGTCCATTACCACCTTCAGGCCGCCTTCTTCGGCAATTTGGGCGGCTTCGAGACTAATGATGCGTAGCTGAAGCCACAACACCTTCGCGCCGATTTTCACCGCTTGCCGAGCAATGTCAGGACATTCTGCCGGAGCGCGAAAGACATCTACTGCATCAACCGCATCAGGAATGCTCAACAAATCAGGATAGGCTTTTTCGCCCAAAATTTCACTAGCTCGAGGGTTGACGGGAATCACCCGATACCCCTCATAGTGCAGGTAAGAGGCCACAAAATGACTCGGTCGCTGTTTATTGGGCGACAGTCCCACCATTGCAATCGTCTTTGTGTTCGTCAAAATATCTCGTATAACACCCGGGTCAATATATTTGACCTGCAATTCGGGCGACAACACGGTATTCATGTTGACGTCGCCAACAAGGCTTGATCCAGATCCCATAACAAATCTTCAATGTTTTCTAATCCAATCGATAAACGTACAGTACCAGGCGAAACTCCGGCGTTTTCCAGCTCCTCATCGGTCAAGCGTTGGTGAGTAGTCGATGCCGGGTGAATGACCAGACTCCGCGCATCTCCCACGTTAGCCAGATGTGAGAATAGGTGCAGCGACTCGATAAACTGACGCCCTGCATCGCGCGGATTAGCTGATTTGATGCCAAATGTAAATATTGCGCCCGGCCCCAATGGCAAATATTTTTGAGCTAAATCATAAAATGGACTGTCAGGCAAGCCGGCATAAGCTACCCAATCTATACAAGGATGTTCGTTCAGAAATTCGGTCACTGCTTGCGCATTACGCACATGGCGATCCATGCGCAGAGATAGTGTTTCCAGTCCTTGAATGAGCAAAAAGGCATTAAAGGGCGACAGACAACTCCCGGTGTCCCGTAGAGAGACTGTTCGCGCTTTCATCAGATATCCGTAATGTCCGAATGTTTCATAAAATTTAAGGTTGTGTTGCTCCGGGGAAGGATCGGCAATTGTAGAATAGTGACTGAAGTCAAATTCCCCGGAATCAATAATCACCCCGGCAATTGAATTGCCATGCCCCCCAATAAATTTGGTTGCTGAATGGATCACAATATCCACTCCGTAGTCAATGGGCCGACATAGATAAGGCGTAGCAAAGGTGCTGTCCACTATCATGGGGACTCGATGGCTGTGGGCCAGGTCAACTAGCGGCTCTAAATCAAGAATACTTCCGCTGGGGTTGCCGATCATCTCGCCGTACAGAGCCTTTGTCTTGGGCGTTACGGCTGCCGCCCAATAGTCAATGCAGGTCGGGTCAACAAAATTCACCTTAATGCAGAGCTTCTTGAAGGTGTGAGTGAATTGTGAAACCGTGCCGCCATACAAGTGTGAAGAAGCCACAATTTCGTCACCCGGCTCCAACAAGGTCATCAAGGCCACAAATTGGGCAGCCATTCCGCTTGCCGTGGCTAACGCTCCCGTAGCATTTTCAAGTGAGGCGATGCGCTCCTCAAATACAGCCGTTGTCGGGTTGTTGATCCTGGTATAAATATTGCCGTATTGCTTTAGTTCGAATAGCTGTGCCGCAAAACTCGTGTCATCAAAAACATAAGATGTTGTTTGAAATATGGGCACAGCACGAGCTCCGGTCATAGGATCGGGTATGTGTCCGGCGTGCAGCATTCTGGTATCAAAGCCGAATTTTCGTTTATTATTTGACATAATTATTCCTGTGAAAATAGATGTTGGAGAGCATATATTGAACTTATGAAATCCAAATTTCTATTTTCGTTCTTGCCTCAATTGGGACAGACGTTCCTTCTAGGAACAGCATTGGTTTGCCAAAATCAATTTAATCCTCATAAATGCTCCTCATCTGCCAGGCATCCAACGAAAGGAGCTTGCTTTCCTGACCCTGAGAACGCAGCGATACACCTATACTTTCCTTTAAACCGGGATAAACCCTCATCGCCACACATTGCCTACCGTTGACAAATACCTCTACCACGCTTTTGTCAACAAAAATCCGAAGTTGGAGTGGCTCCCTCCACCGTAGAGCGATAGGTGCAGTTTCTGGGGCACGGGATCGTACATCGGGAAGAAGTGATGAAAAGGAAGATTCAATAGCAATTAGACTTGCGTAAATATTTTTCTCGGGAGGAAGTCTGACACCAGTCCGGGATTCATTCAACCCTCTTTCTTTGAAGAAGGCAATCCTCGTAAACTCCTCTTTATTGGGAGATCGCAAAACATTTAGCTCGATCATTGGGGCATCCATGGGGTCTATTTCAGCAACGATTTCCATGGTATTGCCCTGTACATTTTCCAGCACGATCTCCTGGTTTGCAGGAAGTGTCATTGCTCCAATGTGTTGATGATCATATCGCAAAGATTCTGGATGTCCGGCCGGTTCTATTCCAAGAGTACCATCTTCAAGAAGGGTCAATTGCCTCGCTAAAGACATAATTCGATTCCATCCCTCGGTTGGTTTGGCCTCATTCATGTTGAATATGACAATCACACCCCCTTCTCCATCCGGTGCTGCGGATGGAGCGTGTATGCCCCCGGGATTCCAGGCACCAAAATTGAACTTGCCGTGGGAGGTAGCCATAAACTTATCTCTTTCGATATCATAATCACCTAATAAATACTGTCCACCGCTATAGTGGCTGAAAAAAGGCAGAATATGCTTGTTGCCAATCGGCCAAAAGTACGGACAGGCCCCATCATCTCCGACTATAGTAAAGCGATCATTTTCGACGAATGGGTGCATGTATTCCCAATTCACCAGATCTTTGGAGCGGAAGAGGAAATTAGCCCGCATCATCCTGTCACTTGGTCCGTCGGGATCGGGCTTGCGACCCGCAGACAGGGAGTAGTACAAGTCGTCTTTTTTCCAAATACATGGATCGCCAATCCGGTATGGCCACGGTTCGCCGTTGGGTTGTGTTATCGGTATTGAGGCGCGATCGGTAGTTACTTTCTCCCAGTTCAGCAATAATGGGTCCGACGAAGTGGCTACCATATTCCCAAGGCTGGTGCCGTGATACATGGCAATTACTCTATCCTCTTCGACATATGCAGCGCCGGAAAAACAGGAATGCTCGAAGTTTGGATGGATGGCGTATGGCAGGTCCTTCCAAGTGACCAGATCATCGCTGACTGCATGACCCCAGTGCACGCGCCGGAGATCCTCAAGCGGGTAACCTTGATAAAACAAATGCCAACGACCTTGCCAGTAACACAAACCGTTGGGATCATTCATGTTGTTCTCCGGGCTGACGAAATGGTAAATGGGGCGGTAAGGATCATCCATAAATTTTTGCCGGGATTCCTTAAACCGGAGCATTATAGGGTTTGTTTTCAATTGCGCTTCCTGCTCTTCCAATGTGGTTGCAAAAGTGAATTTCGGAACCTTTGATGTATAATCCTCAGATTCCTGGGCACACGTTGATGTTAACAAAATAAAACCAAAGAAAATGATGAAGTTCAGATGTTTTTTCATTGCTGGTTGATTAATCTTCATAAATACTCCTCATCTGCCAGGCATCCAGGGAAAGGAGTTGACTTTCCCGACCCTGAGAACGGAGCGATACACCAACACTTTCTTCCAGTCCGGGATACACCCGCATGGCTACACACTGTTTTCCATTGGCAAATACCTCCACCACACTCTTATCGATGAAAATTCGGAGCTTTAGTGTTTCGCCCGGTTCAAGGTGTAAGGTTCCTGATTCGGGCGGGCGGGACAAGACATCGGGTAGAATGGACGAAAAGGAAGATTCAATGGTTAACAGGCTGTTGAATCTTTGTTTCCAGGATTTCGGTGTCGGCCGTTTGTAGGGCCTTCCCTGATACATGCCCCGGTTTTTGTAGAATGCGATTCGGGTGAACTCTTCTTTGTTGGGCGAGCGCAGTACGTTCAATTCCACCATTGATGCGTCACCGGGATCTATTTCGGCCACAATCTCCATGGCATTTCCCCTGATGTTATCCAAGACGATTTCTTTATTGGCTGGCAATGTCATCGCTGCCACCGTTTCCCGGTCGTATCGCAAGGATTCAATGTCGCCTGCCGGTTGCTGTCCTAAAGTATCTCCTCCAATAAGGCTTAGTCGACGTGGTAGGCTCATGATTTGGTTCCATCCATCAATGGGTTTAGCGCGATTCATATTAAAAATGATGATAACATCTCCCTGGCCGGGCTCCGTCGCGCCAGAGCCGTTATGGCGCCGAGGCTCCGGGGCTGCAGAAGGTGCGTGCACACCTCCTGGATCCATAGCTCCGAAATTGAATTTTCCGTGGTTAGTAACAACAAATTTATCTCTCTCCTTGTCATAATCCCCAATAAAATACTGCGCACCACTGATGTGACTTGCAAATGGCAGTATGTGACGATCGCCAATCGGCCAGAAATAAGGAACTGCCAAGTCATCTCCAACTCCGGTGAAGTGATCACCTTCGATGAATTCATGGAGATACTCCCAATGCTCCAAATCTGTAGATCTGAGAAGGTAGCCGGACAATACTTGCTTCCCACCGGGGCCCTTGGTCACTCCTCCGGATATCGAGTAATATATACCGTCTTTTTTCCAAATATTCGGATCATAAACATCATAGGGCAGATCATCACTATTGGGCGTCATGGGTACTACTGCTTTACCGCTTACTTTCTCCCAATTCAGCAGCAACGGGTCACTCGAGGTGGCAACCATGTTGCCCACCCTTGTACCGTGATACATCGCAATTACCCGGTCTTCTTCCACCAGAGCTGATCCTGAAAAACACTGGTATTCCGGATTGGGATATATCGCAAGGGGAAGATCCCTCCAATGGATTAAATCGTCGCTGACCGCATGCCCCCAATGTTGACGAGGATCTTCAGGCGGATATGCCTGGTAGAATAGATGCCAGCGCCCCTGCCAGTAGCACAGTCCATTGGGATCATTGAGATTCCCTTCGGGATTGACATAGTGATAAATGGGCCTGTGTGGATCGTCTGCCAATTTTTTCCGCGACTCATGGAACCGGAGTAAGAGCGGATTGATTTTCAACTGTTCTTCCTGTTCTTCAATGCTGGTTGCAAAAGTGTAGAAGGGAACCTTTGAGGTGTAGTTTTCAGGTTCCTGGGCGAACGATTTTGTTATCAAAACAAAACCAATGATGATAATTAAGATGAGAAGTTTTTTCATTGCTGTTGGTTTCATTTTTCTTCTTTATAGATTTCCGGGACTAGCGTATGTTTCAATTTTCGACTTGTATTCCCATATTTACTCGATGAACCGATTTTTGTATCAATCGATCTGCGAAGGTGCTTAAATTTATGTATATTCAACCAATGAAGAATTTCTGAAGTTTGAAGCGTAGCCCATTCTATGATTAGAAATCCCTGAAACAACCGCAAGTCCAGCCACCATCCACTGTCAGAACGTGACCGGTGATATAACTGCTTTCCTCTCCGGAAAGAAAAAGCACGGCATTTGCAATATCTTCTACTTTGCCGGGACGACCCAGCGGGATATGTGAGAGCAGGCGTTTGGCCAATGCGGCTTTACCAGCATCCTTGTTGTAAAACAACTTCTGAGTTCCCCTGGTCAGGGTAGAACCCGGGGCCACGCAATTGACCAATATTCCGTGAGGGGCCAGTTCCAGGGCCATTGCTTTCGTCATATTATGATTGCCGGCTTTGGCGGCAACAAAGGCAATCTGTTTGCGTGCAGGGATACTTCCCAGCACCGAGCCGATATTGATAATACGTCCCGATTTCTGCTGGATCATTATTTTTGATACAGCCTGGGAGAAGTAAAATAAGCCGTTCAGATCCACGGCCAATATTTTATCCCAGTTTTCCCGGGTAAATTCATCGATATCGACCCGATCTCCGCCAATGTTAATTCCGGCGTTGTTGACTAAAATATCGATCGCTTGAAACTCCTGTACTACTCCGTCAACCATCTCATTCACTTGTTCCGGAATGGTTACATCGGTGTGAATGTATTGACAAGTTCCTAAGTTTGACATTTCATCACACGCCTTTTGACCCGCCTCATCCGCAACATCTGCGATCACCACCCGGGCACCGTTTTCAAGATACAATTTTACAATAGCTTTGCCAATGCCATTGGCGCCGCCGGTGACAATAGCGACTTTATCGTTCAAATCAATCTTCACTTGACCTACTTCTATTTTTTAAGTGTTAATGCTTCAATATTCTGTAGAGCATAGCTTATTCCTGCGCTAATTTTGAATGTAGTTCCGTCAGTTGATTGATGGTAACCGTAGGCTCATAAGTCCACGGATCCCAGATGGTTTCCTTTGTACGTTGTACCCATGCTGATTTCATACCATAAGATAATGCTCCGATAACATCAAAAGGATTACCGGAGATAAGCCAGGATTGTTCCTTTTTTGAGTTAGTAACATCATTAAAGTGCTTATAAACTATAGGACTAGGCTTGAATACTTTTGTTTTCTCAACACTTACTACGCCTTCGAAAAAATGTAGAATATCTGCATTTTTCAAAAGATTAGTAACGGTTATTTTTTCACCATTGGAAAAGGCAAATAACCGATGACCAGCATTTATTAATTTTGGAAAACATTCTTTAACATCAGAAAAGGCAGGTAAAACTTTATACTCATTTAATAATCCGGCCTTTTGTGTTGAGGTAAGACTGATCTGACAATAATCACAGGTATAATCCAATGCATACTTTGTGCACGTAGAAAATCCCTCAAATCTATTCATCAAACCCTGTCTATAAGAATACTCCAGCTGTTTATTTCTCCATGTATCTACAAACAATTTTGCCTTGTCTCCAACTAATTTCTGTAGTGAAGTATAAACTCCCGAAGTGTTTATTAATGTTCCATAAACATCGAAAGCTAATGTGCTTGTGTCCATCTTGTTAGTTTTGATTTTCTGTACAGCATTTTTGCGAGATATGGGTAAAACGGCCGCCGCGCCCAGTACAGATAAGTTGGTTAAAAACTCGCGTCGATTGTGGTTTTTTATCTTTTCCATTATCATAAATAATTCATTTTTATTGCTTGATTATGCTTTATCAGCCTTCATTTGTTCTACATTGACTTTGGGCAGAAGCTTTTTGAGACGGGCAACCTCCCCTGCCATCTCTGGCTTCTTCGCCAGGTTGGTCCACTCGTTGGGGTCATTCTTGTGGTCGTAAAGTTCCTCGCTCCCATCGGCATAGCGGATGTAGCGCCAACGCTCCGTACGGACAGTGTGGTTATTCTGCATCAGCGTGGTGATGGCGGGATGGTCCCATTCGGCCTCCGGGTTTCCCAGCAGTGGTTTCAGGCTGGTGCCCTCGAGATCTGGTTTGTTGCTCAATCCGCACAGTTCGAAAAGAGTAGGGTAGATGCTGAGCAGCTCCACAGGTCGCTCACAGTGTTGACTTTTTAATCCGCCGGGCATCGAAATGATCAGCGGTACGCGCGTGGAGCGCTCCCACAGCGATACCTTTGACCAACGCAGCTTTTCACCAAGGTGATATCCGTGGTCGGAGTAGAACACAATGATCGTGTTGTCCGCATAAGGACTGGCGTCGAGGGCATCAAGCACCCGGCCTAATTGCTCATCCGTCCAGCGAACACAGGCGAGGTATGCTTGCACGGCTTCTTTCCATTTGGCGTTGTTGTTCTCCTGCATCCATGGATGCCTTGGTAGGTGGGTTCTTGTCATGGTAAGATCATGCGCTGCGGGTGACAGATCGGACCAGTCATCGTCCTTGACAACGGGCAACGCAAAGCCGTCGAGCAGATCCGGGCTGTTGTGGACACGCTCCGGGGAGAAAAAGGGAACGTGCGGGCGATAGAAGCCCAGCGCCATAAAAAAGGGACGGTCGTGTTTCTCCTTCAGTTTGCTGATGGCCCAGGTCGCATCCACATAGTCGTTGAACTTCTCCTCTTCGTAGTCTTGCGGTCCGAAATCCCATAGGGTGTGCATGTAATCGGGTCTGTCTATCTGGATGACCTCATCCAGATCGTTCCTTTGGCCTGGCCTGGGTCCGACAACCTCGAAATCGTTTGGGGGCAGCGCCGAGCCGTGGTAAATTTTGCCAGTGGTGAGGGTTTTGTATCCATTGGCGGCGAAACACCTGGGCATGCTGAGGTGCTCTGACGTGAAGGCAACAGCGCGGGCCCCGTGAACTTTGTTATCGTAGAAGCCGGTTGTGGAGGGCCGCATACCCCACATGATGCTTGTCCGTGAGGGATTGCAAATAGGAGCCTGGCAGTGGGCATTGGTGAACAGCACACCTCGCTCCGCCAGTCTGTCGATATTTGGCGTGTGGGTATCCGGGTGACCATCGAGACAGCCCACCCAGTCATTAAGGTCATCGACGGCAATCAGCAGAACATTAGGGGCCTGGTCTTGCTGATTCTTTTCTCCGGTGCAATTTAATGCCGAAATTAGTATAAGCAGGGAAAGAAGCCAATGTATCTTGAGAGTAGAATATCTCATGTCATTATGTCTTGAACATGAGGATTAAAAATTTTGATAGTACGAAAGTTAGTAAATTTTATTTTCACCTGTACTTTACTGCTCTATGGGAAAATAATGTTTTGTGGTTTTAGTGACACTTTTTGAATTCCAACTACAGGGATATGTTGTCCCGTTTCCAGGGAATGAAATCCTCCTGACTTGCCTTTCCACTTCTCTTTATTGGGGGGTTGCCAAACTGGCCGACCACCTGAAATCCGATATGGCTCGGCTGAGTGTTTCAAATTCCGGGTATCCACCAGTGAGCCGGCCACTAGATCAGTTTGGGCTTTGCCGACCATAACACCGTACATCCTTACTGAATCGCCAGGCTTCAGCGAATCAAGGGTGAACTTGTGCTTCATAGGTATATCACCCTTGAGTTGCATCCGATCTCCACCTATATCCAACACCTGAGCGCTTTTTAGATCCTCCAACGCAACTGCAACATTGTCGGAGGCATGAATTTTCAGAATTCTTTTAATCATTGCGACGCAAAAATACTCAAGAAGAATGTTTTATTCGTATAGTTACAGTATGACAAGAAAATGAAATCTGAACAAACTCGAAAACTCATGATAGATCCATCTTTTAATTTGTTTTATAAAAATTAAAATTAATAATAATATTATGCAAACGATTGATATTTATCTAGAACAGTATTCTAAAACCTCAATGAAGTTGAGAAATGATAATTTCTCTGTTATTGTAGATAGACCCAAGGAAAAAGGAGGTAGTGGAGAAGGTTTGATGGGTGGACAATATTTACTAATTGGTATTGCTGGTTGTTTTTGTAGCAACTTGTTTGCTGCCGCTGAAACCAGGTCAATTAAAATAGAAGGGCTTAATGTAAAAGTAACGGCTGCTATTAGTGATGATTTACCTAAAAGATTTACGGGAGTTAGTTTAAGTGTTTCTTATGCAGAATGTTCAGATGAAAATACATTTAAAAAATTACTGACAATATCAGAGAAGGCTTGTATTTCAATGAATACCGTAAAAAACGGAATTACAATTGATGTATTAAAAGAAAACGCCCGTATCTTTTCTGCTATTTGAGTTAGCTGATTCTATCACAGCATCACAAACCCTTTCAGTTTGAAGCGCTTCTTTGAAGGTTGGCGTGCAGGGCTCTCCTGATTCCAGGCTTTTGAAAAAGTCAGCTATCTGGTGAATGAACGTGTGCTCATAACCGATGATCACACCAGGAACCCACCATTTATCCATATAGGGTTGCTCCGGATCCGTCACCAGGATGGAACGCCAGCCACGTACAATGGAATCGTCACTATGGTCAAAATATTCCAGCCGATTCATATCGGGTAAATTCCACCGGATAGAAGCGCTTTCTCCATTTATCTCGAAGGAATATAATGCTTTGTGTCCCCGGGCATAACGGGTCGATTCAAAAAGTCCTAAAGAACCATTCGCGAAATGGCAGTGAAATATACAGGCATCATCAATACCTACCTTTTGTACTTTTCCACTTGCCTGATGCACCCGTTCTTTGATAAATGTTTCGGTAACAGCTGAAACGTCTATAATGGCTCCATTGAGCCACATGGCTGTATCTATGCAATGGGCAAGGAGGTCTCCTGTAACACCAGATCCTGCGGAATCCACATCCAGGCGCCAAAGTCCTTCCCCTCCCTGAGGCACTTCCGGGCTGATAGTCCAGTCCTGGAGGAAGCTGGCCCGATAATGAAAAATTCTTTTCAACTTACCGGAATCAATGATCTTTTTTGCCAGGGTGATAGCCGGAACCCTTCGGTAATTATACCAGACTGTATTTTTAACACCAGCCTTTTCAATGGCATTCACCATGCTTTGTCCTTCGGCAAGAGTACGAGAAAGCGGTTTTTCGCAAAGGATCATTTTGCCTGCTTTTGCTGCCGCAATAGCAATTTCCGCATGGGTGTGATTGGGGGTACAAATGTCGATTGCATCAATATCATCTCGAGCCACAAGAGCCTTCCAATCGATTTCAGTTGACTCATAACCCCATTGGTTGGCAAAGGATTGTACTTTGTCTTTGCGTCGTGAGCAAGCGGCTTTCAATACAGGACGATGTGCCAATTCAGGGAAAAAATTAGAAAGGCGGTTATAGCCATTAGAATGAGCTCGGCCCATGAACCCGCATCCAATCAATCCAATTCTCAATTCTTTAGTGTTACTCATATCTTTTTTACTTGGTTCCAACTATTGGAGGTAGAAGCAATTTTCTCCTATCCGGGTGTTTGCCCCATTCTTCTCTTTTTTCAATATTGAATTCAGGGTTTTTTACGGGTAACCTGGCATGGGCATCTTCCCTCCATTCTTCAAGTAAGACTAATAAATCTTTGGTTTTTTCAGGTTTGGATGCACCTAAATCCATTTCTTCTGATATATCTTCTACCAGATTGTACAACTCGGTATGGCCATCATCGAGAAAGTGGATCAACTTCCAATCCCCTTTTCTGACAGCACTGGCTGGCACGCCATGATGGTAAACCGGGTAATGCCAAAAAATTGCTCTTTCCTCATGAGGTGCTTTCTCATCCAATAAAGAGACAAAACTTTCCCCATCGATTTGCCGGCTCTCAGGCAACTCAATACCAGCCAATTCCGCAAATGTCGGGTAGAAATCCACACTCGTTATCAGGCTCTTGCATTTTGATCCGCCCTTAACTTTAGCAGGCCATTTTACAATCATTGGCTCTCTAATGCCACCTTCGAACACTGTTCCCTTTTCACCCCTCAATGGTGCATTTGAAGAAGCTACATATTGAAGATCCGAACCTTCATATACAGAAAGCTTACTTTTAGCAACCAACGGTATTTTGTCAAACCTACTGACCAATCCTCCATTATCTGAAAAGAAGACAATCACAGTATTGTCTTCGATACCAAGTTCAGCCAGTTTCTCTACGACCCTACCTACACTTCGATCTATATGTTCGATCATGCTTGCGTAAATGGCATTGCCTGGATAGTCACCCTTTTTTTCTTTATTTAGGTATTTTTCAATAAGATCTTTGTCAGCATCCAGCTGTACGTGAACGTCATAATGGGCAAGAAAAAGAAAAAAGGGATTATCCTTATTTTTTTCAATAAAATTGACACCGTAATCCGTTAAGACTTCCGAAAGACGGTCTTCATCGTTTAAGCTTTCGTCAAACGGCATGATGGCTTTTTTAGATTTTAGATTGTAGAAAACCCCACCCTTATGGATACGCCAATCGTCATAGCCCTGGTTGCCGGGCATATGCTCATCCTTTGACCCAAGATGCCATTTACCAAAATACCCGGTTGAATAACCAGAAGACTTCATCACCTCTCCTATAGTTATATTACTTTCGGGCAAATACTGTGTTCGATTTGTTGGTACGGTAACTGCTTCATAAGGTCTCCAATGACCGGGAATGAAATCAATGATACCCACTCTAGCCGGATACTGACCCGACTGAATAGATGCCCTTGTCGGTGAGCAAACCGGGCAAGCTGCATAGGCATTGGAAAACTGCATACCTTCACTGCTGAGTCTATCCAGGTTAGGGGCTTCATTAAAAGTATTACCATAACTTGGCAGATCCGCCCAGCCCAGGTCATCCGCGAGAATGAAAATAATGTTTGGTTTTTGTGGGGAGGTCGTATCTTTTTTGGCTTTGTTTTCGGGAAATACGCAGTATGATAGAGTCAAAATTCCAACACATACCAGAGTTTGTGATAATTTTCTCATGTGCTTTTTATTATTCACGTTAATTTGGCCTATATGCCGGTGAAATTGCATTTCTTCGTAAGATATTATGGATTCCTCAAAATTTTAGAGCCGATAAATGTCCGGATGGATAGTACGTTAGAGTTCATAATTTTAAATCAATTTGTCATCGACATGGATTGATCCATTTAAAAGCGGTTTTACACGTTTTGTTCAAACCTGAGTAAAATAGGTAAACATCCACCCTGCTCCTATTTTTTAACAGGTTCCGGCTTTTCAAAGAACCATTCTGGAAATTGCCCCTGCGCAGCCTTATCCCTGTGGCGGTAATAAAACTGTCTCCCCCGATCCGGAAGAAGCGGCACACGCAAACCATTGCTTTGTTTCAACAGATTGAACAGAACCTCTTTCATATGTTGGGCGGTTTCTGCGAAATCAGGATTGCGAATGAGATTGTTGCGTTCATCCGGATCATACCGGATATCATAGAGCTCATCTGTATCCCAAATTCCATGATAGCGGATGAATTTGTACCGCGATCCAAGGGCTGCAAACACTGTGGGCGTCTGAGGGTAATTCCATTCCCAGAAGTACTCATATAAAAGAGCTTCACGCCATTCTCTATTTTTACCCAATGTTAAACCCCAAAAGCTTCGGCCATCCATAGTGCTATCTGGGACAATGCCAGCCACCTCCATTAAAGTTGGAGCAATATCAATATTTGCCACCACATTCGAAATTTTACTCCCGGCTTTTAGCTTATCCGGAAAGTACATCAAAAGAGGAACCCGGACAGAAGCCTCATAAGCTGTGCGTTTGTCAATGAGCCCATGTTCCCCAAACTGAAAACCATTGTCACCCATATAGACAAGAAGGGTATTCGATAACAATCCGTTTTTTTCAAGGTAATCCAGTACACGACCCAGATTGTCATCAACTGCTGTCAGGGCTTCACAATATCTTTTATAATACGTCTGCACATCAAAATTTTCGAGATTGTATCCGAAGTCGGAACCGTGCCTACTGTTGCGCTGATCCGACAACCAGCGGGGTTTCCCTTTGCGGTTCTCAGCCGTGTTGGCAAAGGTCGGTGGAGGGGTCCATTTTTCATGCTGGTACTTCCCCCTTTCACCGTCACGAGCTACAAAATCCGAGTGCACTGCCTTGTGGCTCACATACATGAAAAAGGGGCGGTCTCTATGCTTGCGATTATCAAGCCATTCCAGTGCGTAATCGGTTAACTCATCGGTGATATAACCCTTTTGTGGAACCCGTTTTTCTCCATTGATATTGAATCCGTCATAACGCGTTTGAGGTACTACCCTACTTGTACCATGTCCATCTGGATAGTAAGTGCCCTGCCCTCTGAAGGCCACCCAGTGATCAAATCCTCTTTGGGGCTCATCCAGATCACCCATGTGCCATTTTCCAATAAAGGCGGTTTCGTAACCTGCTTTCTGAAGATGCTGAGGAAAGAAAATGAGAGAAGTGTCCACGGCATGGTAATTATCCACTACGCCATGGTTGTGTGCATACAAACCGGTGAGAATGGATGCCCGACTTGGAGAACAAAGCGAAGTGGTCACATAGGCATTCTCCATATGAATCCCGTCTCTGGCCAAGCGATCCAGGTGCGGGGTTTTTAAAAAATCATGACCCATAAATCCCATCGCATCTGCACGATGATCATCGCAAAGAATGAAAATAATGTTGGGTGCTTGCTGAGCCCCATTCAAATTCGGAAAAAGAAGGCACAGTAGTATAACGAGAGAAGAAATTGAAGTCCTGAGTTCCATTCCGAAGAATTTGTCTAGAAATTAACGTGAATAATGGATAAATGCACTTGGCTAAGGCCAAAATCAGGAACCTCCGCCTTCCTTAGTACGGCGGACAGGTCATTCAGATAAAAAATAACATCGTCTAAGGCATACCTTACTTAGTGCTTGGTGCACTAGTTTCAGACATAACATTAAACCTATTCAAAATCATCTACTTCGCGATAAGCCTTAATCAGTCTAAGCTCTCCTTCTTTATCAGGGTGAAAATTTCCGTGCTCCATACCCAGTATTCCAGTATACCCTTTAGCATGAATATGTTTGAAAATACTACGGTAATTCATTTCGCCGGTAGTCGGTTCTTTCCTTCCCGGCACATCGCCAATCTGAAAATATCCGGTCTCCTCATAGGCATAATCAATATTCTGAATAATATTTCCTTCTGTAATTTGCTGATGGTACATATCAAACAGAATCTTGCACGCCGGGCTGTTGACCGCTTTACATATCAGGTAAGCATGTGGAACTTTACTCAGAAATACATCGGGGTGGTTGTGCAGATGGTTGAGCGGTTCGATCACCATGACCAGACCGTGAGGCTCAAGTATTGCTGAAGCCTGTTTGAGTGTCTCCACAATATTAGCGGTTTGATAATCTGGTTCCAAACGATGGTGGCGATTACCCAATACAATGGTCATCCAGGTGGCGTCCACCCGTTTGGCAACGTCAACGGAGGATTTTATCTCCTCTACAAAAGCCTTTCTAATCTCCGGATCCCCTTTTGCCAGACCATCGCCTCGCCTGACATTCCAGTTGCCAACAAAAACGCCCATTTCCATCTTGTGATCAGTCAAGGTTATTCCGATTTTTTCCTGCAGCAAGACGTCTCTGGTAGAGAGACTATTATCCTCAAAAGCGGAAAATCCCTGATCAGCCATAAACTTGATCTGATCAATAGGATCTTCACCTGCCGAGTGTTTAAACATGCCAATATGAGGTGCATATTTCAGCTTGAAAGCGTTGGTATCAATGTTTTTTGCGAAAGTGGAATGGCGTTCAAGCGGCAGTCCCATGGCAGCTGAAGTACCTAGACCTGTTTTTACAAAAGTTCTTCTGTCCACAAGTAGTAAAATTAATGATTAATGTAAAGTAAAATCGATATATGGACAACCATGACAGGCAAGCCTCTTGCACTCATTTATCTTTTTGTCGAAACGGTCTCCGCATAGCGCAAATCTCCTGTTCTGCCGTCAAAGTATTTAAAAATAACCTGCGGATGCTCGTAAGCTACCCAACGTTCTTCACCCAGCTTCAAGGGGTTATTCAACGCATTATTAATCTGTACCACGCAATAGAATGGGTGTAATCGTTCTGTTCGGGGGATATCATCCAGAATGAAGCTCGACCATCGAATATCCATTTGTCTTTTATCAAATTGGTAGATGCCACTTTTAGGCCGGTAGCCTTCATCGGAAAGCCGGTGATTAACTGAGTTGTGAGGGCCGGAGCAGAATTCCCAGATGTGATCAGTGATCTTGATGGCAAAGCTGTTGTGCAGGTCACCGGTCAATACAAATACGGGTTTATCCAAATCTTCCCAGAAGTGGATCAGTTTTTCCCGTTCATCCAGAAATACAGTCCATGCTTCATCCTTGTTTTCGGCCGCTTCGAAGCCACCGGCGCCGACATGAGGGATCATGAATGGGACGGTAGAAAATAGGAAGAAGAAATCCGCATCGCTGTTTTGCATGGCCTTCTTGAGCCATTCGCGCTGCTCGTCACCCAGAATCGTCAGGCCCGGCTTATCCCTGTACTCAGTATCGTGATACTGCCGATGAGAGCGGGTATCGAGCAGGAAAAAATCACAATTAGATATTGAAAACTTGGCATAGGAGCGTCGACCGATGGAATAGGAAGCTGATCCATCAGCCGAGGCGTCTGGAGATATCCGGATCCGGTTTTTATCGATGATTTCGACAATGTCGTATACTCTTGAATTGGGATCCCCTTCTTCATCCACATCATATACAATTTCATTCACGCCTGCTGTAGTCGTGCCCCAGTGTACATGCAGGTTCGACATTTGCTCAAGATCCAAAGCCGTGAAATCGGCATTTGCATCGTACATCACATTGGAACTCGCTTCAAATTGTCCCTTGCCAAAATATATATCCTGGGTGAAATCGACAGGGTTTGCCCAACCCAAATAGTCGTACCAGGCAGCAGTGCCAATATCACGGAAAACGGCTCTGCGATCACGGCGCCCTGCAGAGCCGGCACCCCATATATCATTGACCAATTCATGATCGTCGAAGGTAAAGTAGGAAGGAACATTTCTATGCCATTCCGCAAGGTTTTTTCCTCTCGAAAGGTAAGTCTTGTAATTCTCCCAAACACCCACCATTGTAGGTGCATGAATTAAATCCTGTGGGATTTGCTCTTCACTGATGCCTTGTTGCTTTTGCCATTCTTCCAATGAATACTCTCGCTGTTCTTCGTAGAGCCAATCTCCATTCATCACTGCGAATGAAACATCACCTTTTACCTCATCTAACAAGGTTGTGTAGGTGGGTAAACTGTAACCGATGCCGTGAGCCGGATCCTGATTGGCACAAGAGCCATATTCAAATTGGAAGTTGAACAGGCCTTTGGGGTTGTGTTCTGCATTTCGATAATTGGCCGCATTGGGAATGGTTTTGAATGATCCTCCCAAGGATTCATTTTCGCTTTCAGTTACGACACGATAAACATACCGGGTATTGGGATTCAAATCTCTTATCGTGGCCCACCCTGCATTGTCATTTTCCAAAAGGGTAGTCGCACCTGGTAAACTGCCTGAATGGTCGAGCCAGTTTGGGGGCGTTTCATCCTCTAACTCTTGATATTGAATTGAAAAGCTTCCAGGCTTCGATGTTCTTGCCCAGATGCGTATGGAGGAGTCTGTCAAGTGCCCCAATATTGGGCCATGTGTGATCTCAATGCCTTGCGCCGACGATTTTTGTTGCCTGTCTGAAACAGTTTTTTCATGGGAGCAGGCGAACAGAAATGGTATTAAAAAAAATATTCTGTACATAACTTAATATTATATCACAATAGTCCGTGAAGGTTTTGACACGAATTGACACGAACCTGCCCGCTCACGCAGCAGGCGGGTATTCACAGATTGTTGATTATCAGTTCTTTATAAAATATAATTCGTGTTAATTCGTGAAATTCGTGTTGGTATAGCTCATTGATTATGCCAAAGGCATCCCTTCGGGGTCAATTGTTTATTAAAACTTCACGAAGTATTGTCTCATAAGTCAACAATATAATTATGATAAATCAAAGCCTCACTCATAATACTCATGCTTCTCATCTGCTCCACTTAGCAAGTACACAAACAAATCCTTCACTTCTTCCTCATTCAACCTATTCAGCAGCTTGGATGGCATCGGTGAGATGCCAGAAATTTCTGTTTTGATGACGTCCGCCTTAGGAATTTCACTCGTCTGAGTAATATCAAATGGGCTCTGGAATATAGTATACTTATCGTCATCGTCGTCTACGATTCTGCCTATGATTTTTTCGTCTTTGTTTAATGTAAATAGCGTAAAAGCATACTGATCGGATATTGTTTCACTCGGATTTATTATGGCACTAGAAATATCGCCCTTTTCAAATCGGGTATGGATATTGCTAAGATCAGGCCCTGAGTTTCCACCTTCGCCATTCATTCGATGACAAGTACCACATAGCGCAGCTTCATATGCTCGTTTTCCCGCTTCGAATTTGCCATCGTATTCATTTAATCTATTGCGCCCCAAAATGAGCCGGTTGACATTGCTCCTGTTGTAATCCTTGCCAGGGCCAATCGGTTGGGGCAGATTGGCCATTTCGCGAAGAGGAGAATAATATCCGGAAAGCTTTTCAAAGAATTCCTTATCCTCTTCCGGCACATTAGCTAGAGCCTTTGCTCGTATGTTGTCTAAAAAAGGCTTGTAGCTCATTCCCCCTTTTTTACTCAAGGCTTGATAAAACCATTCGAAATAGTCGCTGCGTAATTCTCTTGTCCAGCCATTCTTTGCATGGCTCAGTAGAGTCGCATAATGAATGGCCTCTGTCGGCGGCATGTTTTCCAACATGTCTGCTATCTGTGGACCATATCTTTCGCTGCGATCGAGCAAGGCTTTAGAAAGTATTTCAGGGTGTGATGCAGTAGCGGCCTTAGATTCTTTTTCTAGAATAGACATGCATTTAGTGACGACATCGGGACTGTTTACGAATACGAGAATCTGGCTAAGCAGTCTATCAATTTCGGATTCTTCAGAAGGGAAATGCGGAGAAAGTTTAGCATTGATCCTTTGGAGAATATCCACCGCAGGCTCACTCTGTCTGATGAGCAGAAGTGCATAACTTCTCAACAATGCGATTTTGTTTTCTTTGGATAAGTCAATCCACGAAAGCGATTCCAGTTTGTCGATGATTTTATGATGTAAAGAACCACCTGATCTGGCATAGGCGAGGGCACCATGAAGTATTCGTGTTTCACCTTCTTCATTCCATAACCGACGCTCCCAGGTAGATATGGGTTGATGTTCGATAGCGATTCTTGCAGCATATCTTATGAAGCGATCATCGTGACTGAGGTAGGGCCAGGCAGTAGATACAGCTTCAGGATTTTGTTCGCCGTGATAGCGCTCTAGATGTTTTCTTGTTTCTCTTAGTGCAGCGGCTTCTGTATTATTCAATGGAGTGTAGCCGCTCAGGGCAGATGGGTCTCCTGTATATCTCACTCTGAAAAGATGGGATTCGATTCTTCTGCCACCTGTCAAAAAGTATAAATTACCGTCGGAGCCGGCTACTGCATTGGAAACCGGAAGAGGCACGCCTGACAAAAACTCTTCTCGCTTACCCGTATACGAGCTCCCATTTTCTTCAATATCCACATAGTAAATGGTGCCAAAACTCCAATCGCATGCGAACAGTCCATTTTTGTACTTTGATGGGAATTTTAAATCCTTGCCCATGATCACAGCTGTTGGTGAACCTTGAGCCATATTTTCTACTGCCGGAAGGTTGTCTGGATAGTACACAGGCCATTTTCCGGAGCCGGTGCGCCATCCAAATTCCGACCCACTTATGATGTGCAAAATCCGGGTAGGTCGGTACCATGGCATTCCAAAATCCCATTCCATGTCCGCATCGTAGGCGAGTAGTTCGCCATGATCATTAAATCCAAAGCCAAAAGGATTGCGCATCCCTGCTCCGATCAGTTCCCATTCTTTGCCGTCCGGATCGGTTTTGGCGACCCAACCTCCCGGAGCTTTCAGTTCGTTAGCATGACCACCCGCATCGAGGTAGGCCGGAAAAAGATTGTCTTCATTCCAATTGCGTGGCAATCTGCTTTTGAAATGGTCAGGGACCTTGTTAAAATTGCCCGCTATCAGGTATAGTGATTCGCCATCTGGCCCAACACGCATTGTATGCGGACCGTGTTCAGTCGTGCCATCTACGGTTAGTATTTTTATCCGGCGATCAAGGATACCATCTCCATCCTCATCGGTCAACCTGTATACGCCCGAAGAGAGATCATCGGGTTCATCTTTGTTCTCTGCTTTCACTACGGTTACGTACAAACTATTGAATGCCCAGAGTAATCCTTGAGCATAACCTATGTTGAGGTCGATAGAATCTATATCAGAAACTTGTAGTTTTTGATCTATTGGCGGCATTTTAAATGTGTAGATATCACCGTATTGATCACATGTAAAGAACCGATTGTCAGGACCTTCGGTAATCGATACCCAGGAACCGAGATCGTTTTCACTAGGCGTGAATATATCCTCTATTTCAAAACCTTCCGGTATATTAAATACGGTGGGTATTTTCTTCTCTTTTTGGTGGCAGGCCAGAACGATAATGAATGTTGCAATGAATATACTTAGGGATATTTTGAAGTGCGCTTTCATTTGATTTATTTAGTATCTGGCAGAAAACTACGCATTTCTGACCAGTCTTCTATCTTTGTTAGCCGTTGTGGCAGCTGGCCGATTGATTCACTCTGAATTTTCTGAGTTACATTTCTATTTATGAAGACATTTGTGATTTTTTGTTTGGGATTCTTGAATTTGGATTCACAGTGATTTGAATGTGCTCGTTGGGTTGATCAATTCCAGTTGGGGAGGCACACCAGTTGAAACCTGGATCGAAAAAGAAGTCTTGCATGCGGACAGAGAATTGATAAAAGCTGCGGGTAAATTAAATAGATTCAAATGGTGGCCCGAAGAACCTGGAGTTGCCTACAACGCCATGATCCATCCATTGTTGAATTTCAATATCATGGGAACTTTATGGTATCAGGGTGAATCGAATAGAGCCAATGCAAACTCCTATTATAAATCATTTCCGTTGTTGATTGAATCCTGGCGGAAAGATTGGGGAAATGACTTTGCCTTCTATTTTGTGCAAATAGCACCGTGTAAAAGATAAGATCCGTAGAATAGGTAGTCGGATATATTATTGTTTCAGTCGTCGTTGTATAGCATACGCTTTTTTAGGATTTTCAACTAAAAGCTGGTCGACATCTCTTTGGGAAAAACCCTCAGATTTCAGCAGGGGTATGAGATGGGTAAAGATGGCATTATAATCCTTGTAATCTCCTCCATTTGGTTGTCCCACATTGTACCAGCCCGAATCATGTGAGATCAGTATTTTGCTTAGAATCCCGGCAGCTTTGGCTTCTTGTAAGGTTTCCACATACCACTTCAGTCTTTTATCTTGACTACTTACATGATCTAGAGAGATCCAGGCTCCCTCTTGTGCCGCTTTGATATATCCATCCGGAGATCCGTTTTGCGCATGCGTCCAAACAAAAGCCTCTGGAGAAATACCTTCGGACACTAAAATTTTAATTTGTGCAAATGCTGGACCGTCAGGACCGGTATGAGAAACTATTGTCAGCCCGGTTGCCTTGTGACACCGAGCTAAGGCTCTTACAATCTTTTCATGCTGTTGCGATAGGACCTCGTCGGGATCCACTGAGATTTTAATGAATCCTGGGTGAATGCCGCTTCCATCTATTCCATTTTTGTATTCATCTATCCATCTTTTCGCCAGTATATCGGCACTTTCTGTAAATGCAAAATCGGGCATATATTTATTTTGTCGTGCCCCATAATATCCCGTGTTTGTTATGATATGAAGACCGCTTCTTTCTGAAAGAATATTCAGGATAAAAGCATCACGGCCCAAATAAGCTGGAGTGCAGTCGAAAAATGATTGGACACCATTTTGCTTTGCTTCTAATAAATAGGGCAGAGCGCGCTCAACAATTTGATCTCTATCCCAGCGATCGTAACTGGTGCTATCCGCTCCAATCCAGTCCACTAGTACATGCTCATGGATCAATGTGGTTCCAAGTTCTTTTGCCGAAATTTTTCCATTGACTGACATCAAGTGTCCTTGGCTGCTTTTGCATCCACAATACAATAGCGTGCAAGCAAAGAGATGGATGAAGAAAATGCAGTTTCTGTTCATTTACAATAGATTGTTCGTTAGGTACTGATTCTCGACATTTTGTCGATACATCAGTGAAGATATAGAATAAGCAATTTTTTGCAGCCAGCGTGGTGAAAATAGTTGTAATAAGATTGCATATTGAATGTTGATTTTTGTTACGAATTTGGTCCTCTTTCGAGTGGATTGGGCAATTGAACGATTGGACAAAACAGAAGGCGGACCCTTCTTTTTGGCCGTCGGTTTTTGCAAACCTCATACCCCTTTATACGTCCCTGATAAATACTTCCAAATGTATTCGCTTGATTCCATTGAAATTCCTGAAGCAATGTCTCAAGATGTGGAGGACTGTGCAGATATTTTAGTTCAGAATGAAAGCCTATACGGTTATCGACGTTACCAATTTCTAAAAAGTAGCAGTGATTCTCTAATTCAAATTTGATATTACAAACACTCAAGTGGATGACCACTCCTTGATTCCATTGTTAACCGACCCAGAAAAAGTAGATTGGGGAGGACGGGGTTTCGCAATTAGCGAACTGCAAGATATCGATTTTACCAATCCTTCATCATACATCTCACAAGGAGCCCATTATTCCATGTGCAGTGATAAATGGCGTTATACCATATGTGCGGATGGGGACGAAGAGTTGTACGACTTGGAGATAGATCCTCAAGAATGGCATAATCTATCTCCTGTTCCAGCATACCTCGAAATAAGGGAAGAATTGAAAGGCCAACTTCTTCGATCCGTTGGAATCAAATGAGACTTGCGTCAAGGGCATCAAGTACCCGGCCCAGTTGCTCGTCTATCCAGCGGATACAGGCAGGCCGGTCTGTCTGGATGACTTTGATTTCGCTTTTGCCAGGCGATGGTCTAGATCCATTTGTAAGTCTTTCCTTTAATCCTTAACAATATCCCTTATCCAATTTATCATTGCTTCGGCGTAGTCTTCGTTCGTTCCTTTGATCATGGGCTTTCCGTCTTTAACAGCGGGCCCGTGCGCTCCGGCGGAAAGCAAAATGTACGTGCTTGACACACCCTGTTGCTTGCAAGCCTCATGGTATTTCTGGGAATTTATACAGTTTACGACATTGTCGGCTTCTGCATGAGCCAGGAAGGCCGGTGGGGTGTCCTGGTTTACCTGCTCATCACTAGACAACCTGGCAACCAGTTCATCACCGGGTTTATCGCCGATGAGATTCTTTTTGGCACCATCGTGGGTAATCTCATCGCGCATTGATATCAAGGGGTAGATGAGGCAAGCGAAGTCCGGCCTGGCGTTGACCCTATCGATATCATCTACGGGTTTGCGCCCAAAGTTCTCATTATAATGAACACTCAGTGTCGATGCCAGGTGTCCACCGGCCGAGAAGCCCATTATGCCTATCTGGTCAGTTTTAACACCGAACTTCCCGGCACTGTGCCGTACCATGCGGACTGCCCGCTGAGCATCCCAGAACGGGACCGGATGCGGGTAGTTGCGACAGCGGTAGCTGACCATGAAGACAGTGATGCCGTGTTCATTGAGCCACCTGGCCATCGGAATACCTTCGACTCCGATACAGACCCTGTTATAGCCTCCGCCGGAATATATCACCACAGCAGTCCCGGTTTGTTTGTCCCCGGGTGGCCGGTAGACTTCGATTGCGGGGATACTGGTCTCGATGCAATTGCCCCTGGGGATCAAGTAGGTTCCTTCCTTGACGGCTGTTACAGCTTTGGCTGCGAGGGTGTCATCTCCCTGGAGAGCTCCGGGTGGGGTTTCTGGCCAAAGCAGTAATGTCCGGGAGGTTTCATGTGTCCCCAACTTTTTCCGAGCGCGCTTCTGCCAATCGGCATGCTTCTTCTTATATTCCCCAAAGGCCCGGTACTCATCGGAGCCAATCTTGCCATCCTTGTTCTTATCGATGAAGGGAAAAATCCAAGCCATCTTCGGACCCTTAAACTGTTTCCACTCTTCCAGAGAATCCCAGGAAGTTTTGATAGGCCCGCTTGAACTTCCATTAAGGACGTCCAGTCCGGTTTGTCCCAACTCGTTCCTATGAGGCCAGGATTTGTCGATGAAGGTCTTTACATGGCCCTCGAAGGCTGTGTATTCTTTGGCGCTGATCTGCCCGTTGCTATTCCTATCAATGAAGGGGAAAAGCCATTCAAAATCAGGCCGCTCACTGCCCCAGTCGTGCCAGGAAGCCCATTCCTTTTTTGGGGATGCATCATATTTCTCCCGATACCCTACCTGCCTCGCGGCCCTTCGCATGGCAATGTCTGTCAGTTCTTCTCTCCAGGTCAGGAATTCATCTTCGTCGAGATTCGCCCGGTGCCAGTCTGGGTGCGGGAACTCCGCATAAGAAAGGGAGCCATCCTTGTTTTTGTCCAGTTTCCACCAATAGTTTACGGCACCGATTAAGCGTTCAGGTTCTATCCCTGCTTCCATTTGCTCGATTCCTTTGAGCCTTTTTGGTTCTTCGGCCTCCCGGCCTTCTTCCGTCAGTAAATGTTGATAGTCGGCCAACGCCTCTCGTTTCACCATGAGCATGGTTCCGTAGTTGCCACCGTGGTTGACTAGCTGGCCCGTGGCTGTTTTACCGTCACCGGCGATCACGGCCGTAAAGATTGCCCAGGTCCTGGGGGTTTTATTCTGAAAAAATTCATGACCCGGTAAGGCCTGTCGTTCCAGTACCATCATATGGGTGCGATTCCCCTTATACCATTTGCCTTTAATAAGGCCCCGCGAAGTCCTTTCAGCGACGGGTCTAATTGTCGAGGGTGGATCGAAGGGGTGCTTGAGCTGCCCAATGATCCCGGAGATTTCTTCTCCGTCCTGCTCCAGTTGCAAATACATGATGCCCTTCCCGGTCGGGCCGTTCAGAAACATGGTCGTGAAGCAGATCCATTCTCCGGAGACGTCCTCGCCTCCAATTTGTTCTTTTGTATTTTTTGGCAAAACCGCCTGGCGGTTTAAGAGTCTGTCCTCTTTATTGAGATACCTGATGATTTTCATTTCCAGCTCCGGGTCCAGGAATTGTTCGCTCTCTTCCTGGGCGACAACGGTCACATGAAATTGGGGTATAAGGAGGAAAGCCAAGACTGCCAATGTCATGAGGAATGACAAAGGGCGATGTAGTCTTGATGGAGAGGATGAGTCTTTCATATCATTATTGGATTTTATACTTATCTAGGTTCGTTAAAGAAATGTCTTTGTACAAAACTTCATAAGGCTCTTCTCCTGCATGTGCCTGTAAGCAGATATAGCCTGTTTGAGGTAACTCCTCTTTCTCGGTGAATTTTACCGTGGAAATACCATTAATCATAATCTCAATTTCCAATCCATTCGCTTTGATCTTAATTTCATTCCAATCATCTGGTCTTACAATCTCTTTGATCAATGCTTCATTTGCTACTTCAAGTATGATGACATGACCAATCGGATACCTCGAAGAATCGGGCCTGAACTGATCTATAAGCGTCCCCCACAAGGAGAACGGATTATTCATATCAGATGGAGTGACCCCAGAAAACTTTTGAACAGCTTGTGGGGGACTATGACCCATATCAGCCTGATATCCGGCTACCTTATTTGAATTGGGTAGCCGTTCAGCCCTGAAACTTATTCCCCCATTACCCTTCGGACCATCACTCTTGATTTTAGCTGAAATGGTCAGTTCAAAATGATCATATTTCTGTTCGGTACATAAATAATAACTATCTGCTAGTGGCTTTTCCAGGTTACCTCCAACAAGAGCCCCATCTTCTACTCTAAAAGCTATTTCTGGACCTTCCCAACCCTCGAGCGATACGCCATTAAACAATTTAATATTTTCCGGTTCTCCACATGATACAAATAGAACTACCGAGAAAAGAATTACGATTTGAATAATGTTTGTTTCTACTTTCATTCTATTCTATTAATATCCATTGAGGTTTTCAATTATTATGGAATCTCTGGTTTTTACTCCCATCAAAAACTTATAGGCCTTTTGAGATATGTATCTATTTTCATTTTGAAGTATTTTTGAAATCGTTCTGCAGGTTTCCAGATCATTTACGCAATGTTTTGAGTACAATTTCAAGAAATCTCCCAATTGCTGACCATTCAATTGTCCCAACAAACTTCTGGATAGCGTAATAACTTTTGAACTCAAGTAGGGAGCCTCTATAAATTTTTCTATGATCATTTTTTTTAGACTATGATTTACTTGCTCATATTTTGACAATAAACCTATCTGCAAAGAATCTGAATCTAAGTGAACTGACTTGATGGCGCGAATGGCGCTGTATGCCAAAAAATAATCATCACCAGAAATAATGTCTAAAAGTGAAGACTTCAACTGTGAATTAAGCTCTATGGATTGATCTATATTATTCAAAGCCCAAACCCTATCGCCTACTCTGTCGCTTGATAAAAAAGCTATCATTCGAAGGCTGTGATTCTCTACCAAACTAAAAGTATAAGCCTGCAACTTTTTGACGATATCCTCACTATGTACGAATTCCCATAAGGTGTATATCGTGTACAAAGCTCCTGGAATATTATCTTGCTCCCGAACAAAAGGGGCGGTAGCACCCGAATAAGCATCTATTTCACTATCAACTAATACTTTAGTGCTGTCAACAATCAATTCATTGATTGCATACCCAGCCAATGGCCAGTTTAGATCACTTAAAATCCCGTGAAGCTTTTCATAGTCAGCAAGCTCGAAATGTTCATGATCAATTTTCGTAAGGATCCTGTCAGGCGGTAAACTGAATCCCAAATAAGTCCCTACCAAATCCCAAAAGATTTTTACATTGACCAAATAACAGTGGCCTGTTTCGCAAACAGGTGTTACCATTTCGCTGTAATAAAACTTTGGTTTGTCCTCTTCGCCAAAGGCTAATTTTAAGTCATAGGAAAAGGTATCCGTCTTCGCATATTCCGATGCTGATTGAAAGATTATCTGTTCAGAAGCAAAAGATAAATCAGAGGTTTCAAAAGGGTCTTGGCCGAAACCAAATGAATAGAACAAAACCCCAAGTACAAGTATTATAGACTTAATCATTCTTTTAATGCATCTCTAAGTCTGATCAGGAACAATAGCACCGTGTTCTTCCAAAAGCTGCCAAATATCTTCCAGGGGAACCTCAGCCGGTGTTTTCCCGTACCTGCTGGCCAGTACAGCAGCAGCGGCAGCCGCCTGTCCCATGCCCATGCCCATGCAACAAGCCTGGACACGGAGCCCAGAATTAGCCGAGCGATCACTGCTTAAACACCTGCCGGCCACAATAAAATTCCTGCTGTCTCTGGGTATCAGAGCTCTTAATGGAACTGTGGGTAACACATTTTCCGGAAGCTGAACGGGTCTGACTCCATTTTCATCGTGGACATCTATAGGATAATAAGCGTAAGAAACCGCATCCTTAGATGTTTTTCCGCCCCAATATTCTTCGTATGTAATTTTATGCAAACCATCGATCCGGTAGGTTTCTCTCACAGCTGTCTCTGTCTGAAGCTTCTTTATCCTGGTATTTTCACATCCGGGCAATGTTCTCAAAAAACGCAACATCTTAAGTACAGACTGGCGCCCGTGGATATTTGTTCGTGTATGAGTTTCCGAAGTGGTAGAGTCAGCTCCGAATATATGCCCACCCCCCCTGTAACCTGGGCTTGTAAGCACACGGCCTACTTTGAGGAATTCTTTCCTGACCATATCACCTTTTTTCAATTCTTCAGTATACAGCTGCTCCAGATAATCAATATCCAATTTCCACATATCATAGCCTTCCAAAGCAAAATGAAGCGTACCAGGTTGAGTTACTTCTTCCCTTAATACATTGAATCCAGCCATTGAGGTTACAAATGCATTGCCCGTACAATCTATAATTTGATTACAGGTTATTTCTGTATGGGTTCCCTTTCCAACAGTTTCTACTACCCATTTATCTTTCGCAAATGCAATCCTGAAGGGAGTTTCATAAAACCTGATATCCACTCCAGCGTCCAGGACTTTGTCTTCGGCCAGAAGGGTATATAAGAGTCCGTTTATAACTACGTGATGTCTAGGATGCTTCTGGCCATGAGGAATAGAAAAATTTGGCAATGTATCGTCATTCATGGCCACACATTCCTCTACCAGTTCCCACCCTATTCCTCCAATTACCTGTTTACCCCAGGCATGAAAAAGTCCCGGAATTGCTACGCCTCCGGTTGTGGTTGTGCCTCCTAATTGACTTCCACATTCTACCAAAACAGTTTTACTACCAGCTCTTCCTGCTTGGATGGCAGCAATAACACCTGCTGTTCCGCCACCTACAACCAGTATATCGGTTGTTATGTTTTTTTTCTTAATTTGATAGGGTTCTACCAATACTTCCCCCTTAGTAAATGAAGGACTAGCAATGCCAAGAGACAAAGCCCCCAGCGATTGTATCATTGATCTTCTTTTAATCTTGTCCATTTTATTATTTTGAATTATTAATTATTTATTATTAATCATTGGGCTTACTAAGCAAAGAAAAGATAAGTGAATTTGCTAAGGTTTTGAAAAAAAAATTATGGTTCGGTACACATTTACACTGCGAATAATGAATAATTTTTAATCAATAATTGCGGCTTTGCCGCGATAGGTTATTTCTTTATAAGCCTTGTTAACGTTATTATGCCAATAGTTACCGGCATTAGAGTTTAATTGTCTTACGGAGGGTCGATCCCCAACTTCTTCCGCGCGCGCTTCTGCCAATCGGAGTGCTTGATCTTGTAATCCTCAAAGGCCTCGTGCTCATCGCTGTCGATCTTGCCATCCTTGTCCTTGTCGATGAAGGGAAACACCCAGGCCATCTTCGGACCTTTATAACGACTCCACTCTTTCTGCGAATTATACGATGTTTTGAGCGGCCCGCGGGGACGTCCTTTGTAAACGTCCATTCCGGTTTGTCCCCACTCGTTCGTTTTGGGCTGGGATGGGTCGAGGAAGGTGTTTACCTGGTCCTCAAAGGCCGTATATTCGACCGCAGAGATCTTCTCGTCACGATCCCTGTCAATAAACGGGAACAGTCTGTCAAAACCGGGCCTGTCACAGCCCCATTCAGACCGGGAAGACCACTCCCTGGTTGAGGATGTGCTGTAACTTGCCATATACTTGCCTTCCCTTGCGAGCCGTCTCAATGCCACGTCTGTCAATTCTTCGGCCCAGCTCAGGAACTCATCTCCATTGAGATTGGCCCTGTGCCAGTGCGGGTGTGGGAACTCGTCGTAAGAAAGGTAGGTGTCCTTATTTTTGTCCGATTGCCACCAGAACTTCACGGAGAAATGCAGCTGCTCTGTCGGGAGGCCCGCTTCCAATTGCTCGATTCCCAAAAGCCTTTTTGCCTCATAAGCCCGCCTTCCCTCCTCTTCCAGCAGGGGTAAATAGTCCTTCAGCGCCTCTCTTTTAATCATGAAAAAGGTTCCGTAATAACCACCACCGTTGACAATCTTTCCCAAAGCGGATCTGCCATCTGCGGCAATCAGTGCCGTAAATATTGCCCATGTTCGTGTAGGAGCACTCCCACGTTCTGTCGTGCCAGCCTGACGCTCAAACACTATCATATTTGTACGATTCCCCGGATACCATTTGCCCTTGATGAGTCCCCGCAAAGTCCTTTCGTCTACAGCTCTGATGGTTGAGGGCGGATCAAAAGGATGTTTGAGCTGCCCGTTGATCCCGGAGATAACATCCCCGTCCTGTTCCAGTTTCACATACATGATACCTTCCCCCGTTGTGGCGTTCATAAACATGGTGGTGAAGAGGACCCATTCCCCGGAGACATCATCACCTCCTTTTTGTGTCTCTGTCTGTCGGGGCCAGACCGACTGACGGTTTAAAAGTCTGTCCTCCTTATTGAGATGCCTGAAGATCTTCATTTCAAGCTCGGGGTCTAGCAATTGCTCGCTGTCTTCCTGGGCGAAAACATTAACATGAAAATGGGGGACAAGGAGAAAGGCCAAGACTGCCAATGCTGTATGGAAGGACAATGGGCGATGTAACTGAGATACAGGCATTTGATCTTTCTTATTGTTTGATTTCATAATAGTTGTATTATTCACCGAATAAATTATTAATTGATTAATGGATGGACCTCATCAGTCAAGTGGTTAATTAGGATAGCAATTTCCCAATTAACGAATGTTAACCTGTTAGGTCTCCGTATACAGCACTTATACAAATGCTCATTTAACGTCATTATTTTTATGACGACATAACCTGGACAGGCCAGAACCAAACAGGGCCGTTTCCGAATTTACACATTAATCAGGCAAAACGCGGAACAAGTCATTGACAAAAGTTTTTTGGCCTTCCTTAAAAATATTGTTGCATGTAAAATTGATGAGAACAGCTTTTAAGTAACTTTTAGTAAGCCTTTCCATATACTCTATATTTTAGTGTTTGTAAAAGCAACTAAATTAACAATCCAAACTTATAACACATAGGCACAAAGGACACATAGTTTGTCTTTGATAATTTTATTTCATAAAATTATCAAAGACCTGTACATTCAAAGAATTCACTGATTATTTTTTTTCATAACATAATGATAAACAACCACTTATGGCAGTCCGTATGGTAATTTGAAAAGCAATTTTTTTTGTAAAAAAATTACTATGTGTTCTACTGTGCCTATCCCGATATTCGGGACAAGTTGTGTTAATATTTTCTCAGGCTATTTACGTCTATGCTGTGATAAGTCTATATGTTAAGATTAGCCAATTCAATAATTAACAAACTCATTTTATGGATAATTACTCATTCAGCATTTTTCAGCCATTTTTGGCATACATTTAATTTGTAAGACACTAACAGGTTCTGATTAACTATTTCGGTTCGTCGTATTTCTTTTTCTGACTGATAAATGACTCGTATTCGCCGGCACTGATCATCCCGTCATAATTCCTGTCAACGACAGGGAAGGCCCACTCGAAACCAGGCCTGTCCTGGTTCCAATCATACTCGGAAGTCCATTCCGTTTTTTTGGAAGCGCTGTGCTTTTTCAAATAAGATTCACCAGAGATATACCCTAAAGCCCGGTTTATCAGTTCCTCTTCCCAAGTCAGGAATTCATCGCCGTTGAGATTGGCCCTGTGCCAATCCGCATGCGGGAACTCCTTGAAAGATATCTTTCCGTTCCTGGGTGCTTTGTCCGAAGACCAATACCATTTGCGTGCTTTTTCCATTTGTTCTTCGCTGAAGATGGCTTCCAATTGGCCGATTTCTTTGGGTCGATCTGCATAGTGTGACTTTTTTCCTTCTTCGGTCAACAAGTGTTTGTAATCGCTGAGCGCCTCGCGTTTCATCATAAACATAGTACCGTACACCCCAATGGAGTTGACCAATTGGCCAATAGCGGTTCTGCCTTCCCCGTCAATCGTCATCGTAAAAATTGCCCTGAAGTTGGTATTTATATTGTTGCGATGCAGCACCGCCATGCTGTTGACGGGATGCCTGATCAACTCGCCTTCCATACTCGCCCGGCCTACACCTTCGTCAACTGCCCTGGTAGTCCCTAACGAATCGAAAGGATGTTTAAGTTGATCGAGGGATCCTGTAATTCGATCCCCGTCCTGCTTCAAATGCATATGAATAATGCCTCTCCCTGTGGGTCCGTTCAAAAACATGGTCGTAAAGCCGAGCCATTCCCCTGAAATATCATCGCCTCCATTTATTCCCTTTTCCGCTTTGGACAAGACAGGCTGCCTATTGACAAGTCTGTCTTCATGATTGAGTTGTTTGATGATAGCCATCTCAAGTTCCGGGTCCAGAAATTGTTCCTTTTCTCCCTGGGCGAATACCACAGCAAGAAATTGGGGAAAGAGGAGGAAAGCCATGATTGCCACTACAGTACGTAGAAACAAAAGACGATATAGTCTGGATGTAGATGATATGTCTTTTATTTTATCGTCAGAAACCATTAGACAGTTATTTCTCTAGAAGTTAAAATTTTTTTCACCATTCAGAACTTACCATCAATGATATAGCATATTCACTTTGACTGCTGATAAACCAGCTGTGCAGCTTCACCACGGGTGAGGTTGGCCTTTGGTGTATGCCATTCAGGTACTGATTTTTTCAGCAAACCCGAAATGATCCGGGTGGCCTTTTCTCCCGATACACTATTGTCGGGATAAGCAAAGACTGGCGGGCCATGTCCAGATTGATTTTGCCACCAGTAGCTCAAATAGTTACGGATTTCATAATCAAAAAAGGGCGCCGTGGATTGCGTCGAATAGTCGTACAGGGTCTCCATGTACTTGAACGCCGGATGTCCACGCGGCACGTCTTTAAAATGGGCTGCCGTGATACTGATCGGAATATCAAGTCCCATTACCACCATGCGGGCAAATTCGCCCATGGTGATCGGATTGTCCGGCCGGAAATAATAGTTCTCATCTCCATCTACCGCACCCAACAGACTCAGCTTCTGAACAGCTTCAAATACAGATGCATCGGCGGGCAGATCTTTGTAGAAGAACAGGATATTACCGTATTTCAGCAATTCATCCTGGATGTCGCTGACAGGTAACTCGTTGAGTTCACGCCCAGTGTCCAGAGCAAGAGCAGCCGCTACTCCAGCAGCTTCTCCCAGGGAGGACCAGGGTGGCTCCATTCGAACACTCGAAATGGCCAGGTGGGTCGAAGAAATGCCAACCGGAAAAAGCAAACCCTTGTGATTCTTGGGCACTATCACGCCATAGGGAATCGTATATGGACCGGTGACGTCATTCAAATGAACCTTCCCTTCCGCAGCGCCTTCCCCATACGGGCCCGCGTCCGGTCGGGTCGGGCCCTGGACATTGTGTGCATCGATCGGGTACATGCCGATAGCTATCGATTCCGGATGCACGGGGGGCCTGATCCCGTTGCCGCGAAGATCTTTATGGAGATCGCTTTCAGTCAGGGTATAGAGCCCCTCGATCCGGCGCCCTTGCCTTACATACAGGCGATAGGGGAAGTTGCCGTTGTCCATGAATTCATCGTCTGCAAGCCCGACATTCGGCGAGCCTCCTTCCGTCTGGATGAAATACATCCAGCCAAGGGAGTGGTTGCGAAAGATTTCCTCGATTTTGGCCCGTTCCTTCCAGTCGGCCATCACAAAGTCTGTCGAGTGCCCGGTCAAATCTGCTCCATAGTTGATGCCGAGCAAATCGAATTTACCATTTGGTATGATGGGTTTCCGATTGTTCCACCTGTACTTCGCAGGATTATAATCTGGCGGTGGCTTTTTCATTCGATTGGGGTGGTCTGGCGTTCCGTAGTCCTTTCCTGTCATTCGGAACGTGAAAGCCTGCGTCCGGTTGTCTGCTTCTCCTGTGGCACCCGGGAAAATCGTACCTCTGAGCACGCCTGGCTTCGAACCAAAGGCATCAGTATAGATGTGCCCTGCATGGGGTTCTTCTCTGGAACGGGCTTCCCTGCCTATGCGAAAAGGCACCCCGGCAAAGGCGGCAAGGTCAGCCGAGTAAGTCGCATCGATGAACACGCGGCCACTATATTCATGCTTGCTTCCGAGTTTTCCCCGATTGTCGCGATCTTGTGTGATCACTCCCACTACGCGGTCGCCTTCCATTTTCACATCTATGGCAACTTCGTTAAAGCGAGTCGTGATGGTCGGCACTTCTGCTACCATTTCAGCATAGATCCTGGCTGCTGTCCTGGGCTCCCAGGCCTGTCCTTCGGCGACATTCCAAGTCAGATTAGTGAGCTGTTGCTTGTGTGCCTTCACAAGGGGGTCGTCTGCGAGCGCTGTCCGGTGGTAAGTCTTTACCCGTTGCCGGAATTCTTCCATTACCCCGCTATTCGCTTGCCTTATATGATCATCCAATCTCAAGACGCCTGAGGCTAGCATTCCTCCCAGCACCGGGGACTGCTCTATGATTATTACGCTTTTTCCAGTTCGGCCTGCCGCAATTGCTGCTGCGACTCCTGCAGGTGTGCCGGCTATGACGACTACATCATAATCCGTATCCTGGGCTGTGGCGGTGGGAGTGAATTGGAGGAAGACCAGAAAAGTGAAAACTGCCCATGTCGTGAGGAAAGACAATCGGCCATTGAGTCTAGAAGGAGATGATGGGTCTTTTATTTTATTTTTAGGAATCATTAGATAGTTATTGTTCTCCAAGTCAAAAAAAAAATTCACCACACGCGCCTTTTCATTAATGAAATAACGCATTCACTTTGAATGCTGATAGACCAGCCGTGCAGCTTCGCCACGGGTGAGGTTGGCATCTGGGTTTTGCCATGCTGGTACCGATTTTTTCAGCAAACCCGAAATGATCCGGGTGGCCTGTTCTCCCGTTACACCATTGTCGGGATAAGCAAAAACTGGCGGACCAACCCCAGATTGATTACGCCACCAGTAATTCAGGTAGTTACGCACTTCATAGTCGAAGAAGGGCTCTGTGGATTGCGTCGAATAATCGTACAGGGTCTCCATATATTTGAACGCCGGATGTCCACGTGGCACGTCTTTAAAATGGGCGGCCGTGATACTGATCGGAATATCAAGTCCCATTACCACCATACGGGCAAATTCGCCCATGGTGATCGGATTGTCCGGCCGGAAATAATAGTTCTCATCACCATCTACCGCACCCACCAGACTCAGCTTCTGAACAGCTTCAAATGCAGATGCATCGCTGGGCACGTCTTTGTAGAAGAACAGGATATTACCGTATTTCAGCAATTCATCCTGGATGTCGCTGACAGGTAACTCGTTGAGTTCACGCCCAGTGTCCAGAGCAAGAGCAGCCGCTACTCCGGCAGCTTCTCCCAGGGAGGACCATGGGGGTTCCATCCGAACACTCGAAATGGCGAGGTGGGTCGAGGAAATGCCAACCGGAAACAGCAAGCCCTTGTGATTCTTTGGCACTATCACGCCATAGGGAATCGTATACGGACCGGTGACATCCTCCAAATGGACATCCCCTTCCGCGGCTCCCTCTCCATACGGACCCGCGTCCGGACGCGTCGGCCCCTGGACATTGTGCGCATCGATCGGGTACATGCCGATAGCTATCGATTCCGGATGCACGGGGCCCCTGATCCCGTTGCCACGAAGATCTTTATGGAGATCGCTTTCAGTCAGGGTATAGAGCCCCTCGATCCGGCGCCCTTGCCTTACATACAGGCGATAGGGGAAATTGCCGTTGTCCATGAATTCATCGTCTGCAAGCCCGACATTCGGCGAGCCTCCCTCCGTTTGGATGAAGTACATCCATCCAAGGGAGTGGTTGCGAAAGATATCCTCGATTTTTGCCCTTTCCTCCCAGTCGGCCAGCACAAAGTCTGTCGAGTGACCGGTCAAATCAGCTCCATAGTTGATGCCGAGCATATCAAATTTGCCATTGGGTATGATGGGTTTCTGATTCGTATTCCACCTATACTTGGCAGGATTGTAATCTGGCGGTGGTTTTTTCATTCGATATGGGTGGTCCGGCCGGCCGTAGTCCTTTCCTGTCATGCGGAACGTGAAAGCCTGCGTCCGGTTGTCTGCTTCTCCTGTACCGCCCGGGAAAATCGTACCTCTGAGTACTCCCCGTTTCGAACCGAAGGCATCGGTATAGATGTGCCCTGCATGGGGTTCTTCTCTCGAACGGGCTTCCCTGCCTATGCGAAAAGGCACCTCGGCATAGGCCGCAAGGTCAGCCGAGTAAGTCGCATCGATGAATACACGGCCACTATATTCGTGCTTGCTTCCGAGTTTTCCCCGATTGTCGCGATCTTGAGTGATCACTCCCACTACGCGGTCACCTTCCATTTTCACATCGATGGCAACTTCGTTGAAGCGAGTTGTGATGGTCGGTACTTCTGCCACCATTTCCGCATAGATCCTGGCTGCTGTGCGGGGTTCCCAAGCCTGTCCCTCGGCTACATTCCATGTCAGATTAGTGAGCTGCTGCTTATGTGCCTTCACAAGGGGGTCGTCTGCGAGCGCTGTCCGGTGGTAGGCCTTTACCCGTTGCCGAAATTCTTCCATTACCCCGCTATTCGCGTGTCTTATATGATCATCCAATCTCAAGACGCCTGAGGCTAGCATTCCTCCCAATACCGGGGACTGCTCTATAATGATTACGCTTTTTCCAGTTCGGCCTGCCGCAATTGCTGCTGCGACCCCAGCTGGTGTACCCGCGATGACGACTACGTCATAATCGGTATTCTGGGCTTGTACGGTATTATTGAATTGAGGGGAAATGAGGAAAGCGATGACTGCCAATGTCGTAAGGAAAGACATAAGGCGATTTACCCTAAATGGTGGTGATGAGTATTTAAAACTTTGTTTTGATTTCATAATATTCTGATTATCAGCCGATTACATTTACAGTCTGTTAGTAGTCAATGAGGGTCATTAAAAGCCCAAAAGGGGCGACACATCATAGCCAGGATCGAGAGACCCTGGTAACAAAATAAAACTAGCAAGAGTCCCTAAGGGACGAAAGATGAATCTTCAAATCAGTTTGAATCCGATGATTTTTTCATCTGTCGCTCCTCGTTCCTACGCCATAGGCTTCGCCGACGGTGTAAGGAGCTTTGATTTTCAATATATCAATCCAGGGTCTGATGACCCTTGCAATAAGCTAGCGTCCCTCCGGGACTAGTGCTTTGCAAAGTTAAATATTGGTATTATTGCCTACACGCCCCATGACCCCTAAAGGGGAACCTCCCCGCAGAGTGGACCTCCCTTTAGGGACGAAGGGTGAGCGTTGGCCATAAATAATTTTTATAAACATACTTTACAAATCACTAGAATATTCATTATTAGTATTGAGAATTTTCCAAAATTATCAGTGCCTAATACCCCGGATTTTGATCTGCATCATTTACGAGATCATTGAAGTTCATTTCTGAAACCGGAATCGGCCACAAATAACGCGCTTCCGGGATGGTGATTCCTCTGTTTTCCAATAGAATTTCCGCTAATTTACCTGTGCGCTTGAGTGTAAACCATCGTTTCGCTTCAAAAGTGAATTCGTATCCCCGCTCTTGGATGACCAGATCGATGAATGAATCCAGGTTATAGTTGGCTATATCGAAATCAAGTGGTGAAGGCATATTTATATCTTCTCCATAGCCTCTGCGACGAACCTGATTTACCATTTCCATCGCTTCAGCCGTAGGACCACCGGACACCCTTGCATCGGTTTCTGCAAAAATATACAATACTTCTGCATAGCGATATAAGGGAAAATCGGTGGCGCCATCACGCAGGGTAATCGCATCGGTGTCGGGATACTTCCGGGAGACGATGGTACCATCCGCAAAACCGAAATCTGCCAAGTCCCACAATGCCTTTCGCAAATCATTATCGGGCCAGTCTTGATAAAAGCGATCATTGGCATTGGCAAAATGTGCAAAGGCGCCCCCGAAGCTGAATAAACCTGTACTGCGGTGATTGACGATCCAACCCATGAAATTCCCCTGCCCCGGGTGACGGGTATATTTTATGTACCAGATTTCCTCTGAAGAAGTACTTGTTTCCGGTCCAAAAATATTCCAGAAATCATCTTTCGTTTGTACCGGGACCAGAGAATATACTCCGGAATTGATAACTTGTTGCGCCAGGGCCCGGGCTTCTGAATAATTTCCAATATCCATGTAAACATCTGCCAACATGGTTTTTGCCGCATAACTCGTAGGTCTACCCAATTCACTTTGTTCAGTGGGCAGACCTGATTCGGCTGCGATCAGGTCTGAAACAATTAAATCGTACACCTGATCAGCAGAGCTTCTTGCCAAATCTTTCTCCTCATTATTATCCACGGTACGGAGGGGTACTCCTCCCCACGACCTAACCAGCTGGAAATAATAATAGGCACGCATGAACCTTGCCTCCGCTACCGTTTGATTGACCTCTGTCTGACCCTCAGCAAGCCCGGTTGGTGCATTTCCAATCACCAGGTTGGCATTGCGAATGGCCTGGTAAAATTGATTCCAGACACCCTGGGCACGACCTCTATTGGTCGAATTAAAAGCTGTCCAGCTGTTATACTGACTCCGACTTCCTCTTCCATAGCCCCAGTCATTTTCTGTATCAACAATAGCTGTGTATGAGGCAGTAAAACCAGCCCATCGAAAAGGCAGATAGGTAGCATTGACTGCTGCCTTAACATCACCTGCATTGGTGTAGAAGTTTTCTACTACTACCTGTTTTGGAGCTTCGTCCAATAAATCTTCACAGGAAGTGAAAACAAAAAGCAACCCGACAGCCATTAGGCTTAAGACTGCATTTTTTAATATTGAGGATATTATTATATTTTTCATTTTACTATTTTTTTTAACTCAATCTCAATTGTTTTAAGAACATGATTAAAATCCAGCCCGAATACCAAAGGTGAAGGATTTGGAAATCGGGTAAGTATATTGGTCAATCCCTCTGTTAAGCCCCCCCGCACCATGGGAATTGACTTCAGGATCCCACCATGAATAATCAGTTAGTGTAAGCAAATTTTGTCCACTCGCATAAATCTGCAGCTGCCTAAACCCCTTCATTCCTAAATTCTCTACAGGCAATGAATAGGCTAATTCAATATTCTTTAATCGCAGATAAGAACCGTCCTCTATATATCGATCTGAGGCTTCCTGGGATACATCCTTGGTGATGACCGGGTATTTGGCATCGGTATTTGATGGCGTCCAGTGATCGGTAAATAACTCTCTTGGCCCATTAAGACCCCGGCCATAGTCAATAGCCGTGGCTGCACCCATATTAAATATTTCATTGCCCGAAACGCCCTGGATGAAAAAACTAAGCTGGAAATCTTTATAGGACATGCCGGAATTAAACCCGTAAATAAGCTTAGGATAAGATTGACCGATATAGGTTTTATCAGCAGTTGTAATTGCACCATCTCCATTCAAATCAATAAATTTAATAAACCCATTTTCATCATATCCATCTTCCAGCCATCCATAAAACTGGCCAATCGGCTGTCCTACGCGAAGGATGCCTACATTGTCATTGAGATTTATATTACCGACACCATTGGTCAATATATCATTCCCTCCGGCCAGTTCCGTAACTTCATTGCTATTGATGGCGGCATTGGCATTAATAGTCCAATTGAATTCCGATCCGGTGAATAGATGGGCATCAACCCCCAATTCAAAACCAGTGTTCCGCACCGATCCGATATTTTGGATGGTAGACGTATACCCTAAAGAACTCGGCAATCCCACTGTATTAAGCAGATCCCGGGTGTTTTTGACATAATAATCCGCAGTGATAAATAAATGATTGTTCAAAATCCCAAGCTCCACTCCCACGTCAATCTGCTCTGTAGTCTCCCACTTTAAATCTGCCGGCAGGCGGCTTCCGGGCGCAAAGGTGGTGAACAAATTTTCCCCGAATATAGTGTTTCCGGCAAAAAGCTGGTTGAGGGTAGAATAGGGTGCAATCGCCTGACTCCCGGTTTTGCCCCAACTTGCTCTTAATTTCAGGTTGGATATAAAATCATTGTCTTTTAAAAAATCTTCTTCGGACAATCGCCAGGCCACGGCGGCTGAAGGGAAGTAGCCCCATTTATTCCCCGGAGAAAACCGGGAAGAGCCATCCGCACGAAAACTTGCAGTAAACAAGTATTTGTTATTCAAGGAATAGTTAACCCGGCCCAGATAGGATAGCAAAGTGGATTCTGTATACCCGGATGTGGGTATACCCGAATTACCCGCAGCGCCGAGATTGTGTGTTTCAAAAACATCACTAAGAAAACTCGAGCCACTTGCAGATAAAGAAGTGCGAAGAAAGTTTTGGTACGTAAAACCCGCAACTGCGGAAATATTGTGTCTACCGGCAAAGGATTCGTTATAGGAAACCGTATTTTCGCTCAATAAGCTGGTAAATTGAACAGTATTGACCCGAGCATCACCCGATGAGTTCCTGAAATCAAGCGTTTGATACCTATCTAAGCGTTCATCCCTGTTTTCTATCCCTCCCATAGTCTTTATGGTTATACTGGGAATGGGATTGTAACTTACAGATGCATTTCCCAGGACAACGTTGGCTTCATTAGTTTCAATCAACTCTTCTACATAGTAAAGCGGATTATGCATATCAGGAGAAACAAAAGGATGCAGACCTGTCCCGAGGTCAAAAATGGAGCCGTCATTATTATACGGAGGTGCCGTAGGCGGTGAAGTAATCGCCGAATTGAACAGACTGGTACCCCGGGCTCCGCCGCCGCTATCCTTTCTGTCAGTGCTGATACGACTTAGGTTTAATGATATATCTGTGCTGAATTTATCATTAATGTCATGGCTAATTTTTGTGCGTAAAGAATATCGGTCATAATCACTTCCTTCAATAATTCCACCCTGGAGGAAAGCGCTACCCCCAATAGAAAATCGGGTTCTTTCATTTCCCCCATTTACACTAAGGGAAGTATTCGAAAGGGGCGCATTCTGAAAGAGCAGATCCTGCCAATCTGTACCCGCCCCAAAAGCAGATATTTCACCCGCTGTAAAATAGGGTGCAACACCATCGTTGACTGCTTGCTCATTGGCGAGTTGGGCATATTCGCTGGCATTCATCAGGTCCATTCTTTTTCTTATGGTCTGCACGGAATAACCTGTATGAAAGTCTACCTGAGTTTTGCCACTTAACCCCCCTTTTGTAGTGATCAGTACCACGCCATTGGCTCCCCTGGAACCATAGATCGCAGTTCCCGAGGCATCCTTCAGGATTTCAATACTTTCTATATCAGATGGGTTGATATTAGTGGGGTTTCCAGAGTATGGGAAACCATCTACCACGTAAAGAGGCTCATTGCTGCCTTGAACGGAATTTGTGCCTCTGATTCTTAGGCTTACTTCCGCACCAGGAGCACCGGTTGTTTGTATCACTTCTACTCCAGGCGCACGGCCTGACAAAGCCTGCATAGCATTGGTTGTGGGAAAGGCATTTATTTCTGCGGATTTCACTGAGGCAACTGAGCCTGTCAGGTCAGATTTCTTAACGAAACCGTATCCGATTACCACCACCTCGTTTAGCTGGGCGATGTCTTCTGCCAATACCACATCGACGACGGTACGGCCATCAAGCGCTATCTCCTGAGATTCATACCCGACAAAGGAGATGACCAGGACACTATTCACATCCGGGACATTTTCAATCGAGTATTGACCGTTGATATCAGTAATCGTTCCCGTACCAGTACCTTGGATCAATACATTTGCCCCGATCAAAGCCTCGCCATCAGAGGTGACTACCCCTGAGACGGTCAGTTGCCCAAAGGTGATTAGTGGGGTGAGAAAGAAGATTAGGAGCAGCAGTAATAGCTGTCGTCTCTGTCCGTCCCGCCTGCCCTGAGCGCAGTCGAGCGAAGTCAAGCGAAGTGGAGGGAAGTTAGATTTAAATTTAATCATATCAGATTGTTTCTTTTTACAAAATATATTGAGTAACAGATAATTTAATTCTGTGCAAGATAGAAAAATGTTATAGGGCAGGATGTTTAAGAAGAAATATTTTTTTTGAATAATGGAATAATGGAATAATGGAATAATGGAATAATGGAAAATATTAAACGAATAGTAAATTTGAGTGATTATTTTCTATATATTAGAAATTAGGAATCCGCGTGCCAGCTATAATAGGTCATCCATTGCAAATAAGTGGATAAATATCAATTCGATTTTCCACAAGGATTCTGTGTGTATAACATATTGCACATTAGAAAGAAAGACAAAAAAGAATTTCAATTGCCGTTCGCCTTTAGGCAACGGGTTAATTTGTTGTCAAGCTTATTCGGCTTTAGCCAATAATTAGCACCAGAAAATGAAAAAATTACCAGAAATAATGGGGCTAAAGCCAATTTTAATACTGACTTCGATCCGTCGGCTGAAGGTTTACCTGCCTTTGGCAGGCGACGGCAATTAACTAATGCTGGTATAGCTTCTTAATTATCAACTCTTTCGCACCAGCTCAAACGCTATATAAAATTTGTCTTTTTGTGCATTTTGTTATACACACAGGATTCTTCCTGCTTCCTAACATATATTCTACTGCCAATAGCGGCATTGTTACAAATTGGTCTTTAATATTACGGTTGGATTTCATAATTTATTATTATTATATTAAATCTTTTGGGGAAGGAAGGCACCATTTGTCATGTTATATTTATCGGGATGGAGAATGCCATTTTTAAGGGTAAGCATCTGCTGACCCGAACTATTGTAAATACTAATATTGACATTAGCAGTTTTTGCAATGTTAAATTCTACATTTATCCAGTCATAAAAAGGGTTGGGGAAATTGATAAGAGAAGATACAGGAGAAGAATCATTCTCGCTCACTAAGTTAACGGATGTGGTTATTTCACCTATAGTAAACAAGCCGCTGATATCTTCATAATTGTCATATTCGTTGTCTTGAACAATCTTGATTCTTCCCTCCTCGGTTTGGATATAAGGCACTGTCCATTCGTAAGTCCTGACGCAGAGCTAAAACGCACGCATTTTGCGCGTCGTTTTTCAGCGTTTTGTTAGTTGTAGGTGCACTATGGTGTGTGAAATTGAAACTCATTTGTTTAAGTCATCTGTATCCTGTTTCTTCTTTAAGCTCGCCCCGATACCGGCACCTATGCCAATACCAATGCCAGCACCTAGAGGCAGACCTAGAGCCACACCTATGGCAATATTATCGAAAGCCTCGATGCCAAAAGGCATGCCAAGAGCAAGACCAATGGCTGAGTCAAAAGAAAGGCCGAGCCCTGTATAATCTGCGATCGGGTCATTTTCACGGTTTTCTACATCCACGAGAAATGGATTTGGACGAAGTTTTGGACTTCTTGTTTTATTGCAAAGAAGAGCGCCAGATCAATTGGCGAACCAATAAGATGTATCCTGACGATGAATGTCAGGACCGTGCTTTGCAGGTCTTCGATATTATTGGACCCACCCTTCGACAAGCTCAGGGCAAGTATTCTTGAAGACGAAGAATTTGCCAGTAAAAATTCCGTATCCCAAAGAACACCCAAGCCTGCCCAAAATACTAAGCAGAGAAGATTTAACCAGAATATTCGATTCGTGTAATAATGACAAACATCGAGTGATGTTCAGGTTGATATATTCGGCGGGGCTGCGCCGGAGTGAGTTGATCCACCTCAAAATTCACGATATAGATACCAAGGATGGTAAAATGCGTATTCGAGTCAATAAAGGCAAAGGCAAGAAAGATCGATATACTGTTATGAGTTCATCAGTATTAGAAGAATTGTGAGACTATTTCATGAAGTATCGACCCAAGGTATACCTATTCAATGGACGTAAGAAAGGGCAAAAGATCAGTGAGGCAGCCATACGTCATGCTATATGACTGAACGGTCTGAAAGAAAATTGTCAGAGACAATTTAGTGAAGGAACCGATAGCTAACCTATCGGGCGGGCAGGCCAGAAAACGTAGCGGTATTACTAAAGAAGTAACCATGCACGTTCTTAGACATTGTTTTGCAACTCATGCTTTAGAGCATGGCATGTACATCTAGCGACTACAGGAGTTGTTAGGTCATAGTTCATTGAACACAACCCTGATATATCTTCAAGTGAGTGAGACGCCTCACAGACCGGACTTCAGCCCTTTGGACATCTGGGAGAGTGATCGAAAAAACGACGTATGAGATAGCGCAGATCATACAACGTTTTTTACCACAAGTAGAATCACAAGGAGGATTATCAGGGCACCAACGCTCCACATCGAAGTTGCTAAGTGTATGCAAGACTTCTGCACTCGGCGGTCATAAGGAGCGTTGTGACCAGTGCCACTTTACTCGTATTCATTACAATTCATGTGGCAATCGTAATTGCCCATCGTGTCAGGCAGTGAATAAGGAAAAGTGCCTGCCTGCCGAAGCCTCGGCGCAGGCAGGGATTCATGACCGTCGGTATGACCTGCTTCCTGTGAAGTATTTTCACTGTGTTTTTACGATTCCCAGTGAGCTGTATATCTACTTTAGGTACAACAAAAAACAACTGTATGATTTGTTGTTTAAAAGTGTCAGAGAGACCCTTCTGACCTTTGGGTATAATACCAAGCATGGTTTAGGGGGTAAGATAGGAGCCATTTGGCCCACCCGTCCGCTTCGCGGTTCCTTCATTTAGATGTCTCCCAGAGATCTATCACTACGTGAATCACTCAGTCATATACTTGGACTCAACAGCTGACCTATCATCCTCATAGCCTGTCCCGCTCCTATAGCGGGATCCATTGTATTGTTGTAAATTCCAACCGAAATCTGGCTCACTTTTCAATTGGAATTTACATTCCCGTCTATTCGACTTCGATAGTCTTGGTAGGTTTGAAAAACTTCTACTAAAGACCGGCCAATAGGAATGATGCGCTGCTTTCCATTTTTTACTATCTGTAACTGTCAAGTAATGTTTGGCAAGGTTAACATCGGCTTGTTTTAACGCTACCGCCTCTCCGGCACGCAGTCCTGTAGCATACAATAACCGAATCATGGCAGGGGCACATATAGGCACTGAGTTGGGCTAAATGTCGTATGCGACAGTAATGATAATGAGCAGAGTCACCCGGACGTTTTTGTTGCCACTGGTCTGCAAAGGTCTTTGTAATCCCTTGAGCCGTTTCATTGCGTTGTAGAGCAAGCTGATCAATTTGGGCTAATATCGTAGCACCCGCTATATACTTATAACCCAGTTGTCGTTTTAGTACAATCAGTTGTCGGCCTGTTTTAATCTGGTGAAAAGACAAGGTGGTCTGCTCCCAATCCAAATTGCGGAACTTCAAGTTGGCAATATCAGAAGCTCTCAACCCCAGACGAGCTGCTAGTAACACAATAGCATAATTGGGTTTAGTCGGTGTGCTGGGGGTATCAATTTGTCCTGTACAAAAATCCGGCGCCAGGCTCTTTGGTAAGAAGTAGCCACCTTTGGAGAATAGCCAAGTGTGTCAATGAGATAGTTATGAGCTTGCTTGCTCAATGCCTTAAAGACATCTAAGGAGTCTTTAATCCTATTGTCCATCATACAATCATTTTAAAAATGAGATAATCTCACCAATAAAGCGATTGTTACTTACCTCATAGTCGACCAACCAAGAAAATTATGTAAAGTTTATCGGAACTTTCTCATTAATAAATTCTTCATGATATTTGTACCATTCATTAAACATGTTGCATAAACTCAAGTCGATCATTATGAGTCTTGATGTAAGGCAAATCCACTATACAGATACATCCATCATCCCGTTATCTTCCGGCCAGGAATCTCCGTTTGTCCACAAAGATTTAGAGACTTATTCGGGATTCGAATTACCACCCGATAAATCCTCTATTTCCGATTCATCTTTGATCCGGATAGCGGTAATGTCGCCAGTCCCGTACCCGTTATTGACAATGTGCCCTCGCATGGATTTGGCATCTGGTGCAATGACTGCGGTGAAAACCGCACTGAAATCACCATTACGGTTCACGCGCTCCAGGATCATCAGGGAAGCCCGTTTTCCGTTGTAAACCAGTATTCGGCCCTTTACATCGGAATAGTAATCCACAACTCTTCCCCCTGGATGCAGGAGCTGATGAAGTTGCCCCACAAACTCCGTTCCCACCTGAATAAGGTTTAGGGTAAGTTGACCATGGCCAGTTATCCCGTTACCACTTCGCATATCGGTGTCCATCAACCACCATCCGCTAATGTCAGGAACTGCCTGAATAGATTGAGCGGTGTCTGTCTCAGCAGCCTCTTTCATCTCTGCTTCCGCTGGGGCAGTCCCAGATGGACCTTGAACATTATTATAACTATGACCTTTTTGGCGGCCCTCCAAAAGGACCCTGGCCGCTTCCTCGGCCATAAGCCTGGCTCCGGCTGCGTCCGGATGTACATAATCAGGGATCAGTTCAGGCTTGTCCTCCAAAACCCTGAAAAAGTTGACGACTCCCAGACTATATTGACGTGCTGCCTGGCGGATCTCGGGTGTAATAACTCCTTCCACAATACTTTTCCGAATGCCCCATTTCTCTTCGGTTACAACCTTAACCGGTAATCCTAACCAGACCACCGGATGAGATTCCAGACTTAGAAATTCTCTGATCATGTCTCCCAGGTCATTTGAAAATTCGTCTCCATATTTGTCCCAGTTTTGAGGCTTGGAATCATTAGTGCCCAGTTTGATGATGACGATATCTGCTTGGAAGTCTTTAGCTTGCTGAAAATCCGGTTGGTCCCAGTAGGGCTTATCACCTTTCTTCAACAAAGTAGCCCCGCTTACTCCAAAGTTTTCCACTTGCCATCCCTCTCCCAGGATCTTGTTCAACTGCTGAGGATAGGCCAGTGAGTCCCTGCCTTCAATTCCGGATCCATAGGTGATACTATTCCCCACACAGGCAACCTTGATTTGAGCCCAGCAGGTGATTGATAAAGCAAGGAGGCCTGCCAAAAGAAGATACTTTTTCATTTTATTTAGATTTAAGAAGCTGTTTGAATTCAATCAATATTCCCTCTTCTTGCCCTCTCGACCCTTTTTACGAAATCAGAGGGTTCACTGGGGCCTTTGAGCAGGCTTGATACCGGATATTTCTCGTAGTCACCAGGCTGCGTATTCCACCAGAGCTCAAAACCTGCTTCATCGTAGTTGCCGTAACCGGTCCCGTCCCATTCAAGTATCTGTCCTGCAGCCAGAAGATCTTTCTGGTATGTTTCCATATTGATGTCCTGTATATCAACATCCTCATCAATAGCACTGGCAGCTGCGATCCCTGTCGATTCTCCAATAAGCATGTAAGTCGGCTCCATCCGCACGTTGGCCATGGCTATATGGGTTCCTGACATGCATACGGGAACCAGCAAATTCCCGCATTCCTCCTTTTTGGGAGTAATGCACCGGTATGGGATCTTATAGGGTCCCGGACAGACCCTGGGGAATAATTCTCCTCCGGAGCCCACTTTCCCGTCGGGGGTGGCAACCAGCCTGCTTGGATAAATATCAATCGTGCCTTCCCATCCATATCCCAGGCCAATCGGATCATCGATATCGGTTTGGCCCATTACATCGTGTTGGGTCAGGACATAAGGCCCTACCATGCGGCGAGCAAGGCGAATATAGAGCTGATGAGGAAAATCGTCGCTGTCGGGGTACTCTCCCTTTTTCAGTTCCTGCTTGCTTCCGGTCACCTTATGCATGATCTTAACATGGTCAATCCATTCCCTCCATATCTTTGCCCGTTCTTCCCAGCTCCCTTCCGGATAGTCCGCCTGCCTGCCCGGGATTCCTCCTGACATCAACCCGGTCCGCGCGTAATTTTGATGGGGCCAAGAAATGGATGCCGGATCCGATTCCAGCGCCCGGCGGACCAGTTCATACTGGGCAGGATCGTATTGAGACGGTTCACCCACCGGGCTTCCTTCACCTTGCGGTACCCACTGCAGGCGGAAATTATAGGCTAGTATATATCTCGAGGCCGAACCAATCTCACCCGCAGGCTCTTTTGATATTAAGGGAAGAAGCCCGCTGGAAGGGTCCCCTGGAATCACATAAGGGTCCACATTGAAGGTTCTCATGTTCCGCTCACCAGCAAGGGATTCCCCATACTGGTCCATAGATTCCTTGCCCACCACATAAGACACTCCCGCCTGAGCCATGAGGTCCCCCTCGTAACTGGCATCAATAAAGACTTTTGCAGTGATCTCTTGTGCATTTACGGTGGTTGCCACACCAGCCGGACAACCATCCTTTTCTGGAGGAGCATAGTCCAGGGAAATCTTTGTGATCCGGTTGCCTTCCTTTTCGGTTTTCCCCAGCCGGTGCTCATATATTATCCTGATATTATATTCATCGGCTAATTCCGCAAAGGCTTTGCGGAATTCACCCTGACGGTCGTGAATGCCCCCACCGATCGCGATATCCTTTTCCATCATCATTTTTGTCAGTCCTCCGATCTCACCCGGATGCCGGCAATCGCGGAGGACGCGAATGCCACCCCCTACCATACCTCCCAGCCACCTGGAAGGTTCCACAACGATAACGGATTTATCCTGTTTGGCCGCCGCTATGGCTGCCATTATACCGGAGGCAGTGCCTCCGAAAACACAGACATCTGCACTGTATTCCTGTTCGGGTCCGGAACAGGATACCCATACGGCCAGTAAAACAAGCAGAAAGTTTCTAATCAATGTTTTCATTTACTTAAGGTTTTAATAGAATATCCAATAGCAACCTCATCTTTTCCCTTTATAGATAGATTGATAGGGCCTTTTCGCATATTCCTCCGGATTTGATATCCAATAAGAAACATTGCCGTAGGATCGTTCATTATCAGGATGCATTCCCTCATATCCTGTTCCGTCCCACTTAAGAACCATCCCGGCTTTTAATAGCGCTTTCCTGAATGCTTCCTGGTCAATATTCTGGACATCTGCATCTTCTTCCAAGGATCTAACAGCCGCAATTCCAGCTGCCTCACCTATAACCATGTAAGTGGGCTCCATGCGAATGGACGACAATGCCACATGAGAGGCAGAAATACAAACCGGAACCAACAGGTTTTTGCATTCTCCGTTTTTGGGAATAATGGCGCTATAAGGAATTTGATAGGGTCCGGGACTCACCATGACAGCGATTTCGCCCTCGGAGGCAACTTTGCCATCGGGAGTAGCAATTAGACGAGGTGGATAAATATCTACCATGTAATAAGCCAATCCTATTGGATTCTTGATATCGGTCTGCTGCATAAGGTCATGCTGGGTCATGACGTATTCGCCAAGCATGCGTCGTGCCATCCGTGTATAAAATTGATGGGGAAAATCTTTGGTGTCAGGATATTCTCCTGGGTTTAAGCCTGCATTACTAGCAGTAAGTTTGTGCATAATCTTATAATGGTCGATCCATTCCCGCCAAATTTTAGCTCTTTCCGGCCAGCTTGCGTCGGGATAATCAGATTGTCTTCCCGGTATCCCCGACGAGATCAGTTTTCTGCGATCATAATTGTTGTGTGGCCAGGATATTAATTCCGGATTTACCATAAGGGCTCTGTGGACCAATGCATAATCTTCAGGATTGTAATAGCTAGGTTCTCCCAATGGCACCCCTTCACCATCAGGCTGCCAAAGAATACGAAAATTATAGGCTATGATATGACGTGAAGCCGCTCCTTCTTCATAGGGTTCGGAATCAATCATGGGCAACAACCCACTTGAAGGGTCATCGGCTGTCAGATAGGGACTGATATCAAACACTCTGAGATTACGCTGTCCGGCCAATGACTCATTGTATTTATCCCTGGATTCCCTTCCAACAGCATATGAGACACCCGCTTCAGCCATCAGATCACCTTCATAACTGGCGTCAATAAATATTCTTGCTCTTACCTTGATGGCATTCTTCGTGGTAGTAATGGGGGTTGGGCAGCCATCTTCCTGGGGCGGGGCGTAATCGAGGAGGACCTCCTGAATATGGTTTCCCTCTGATACAACCTCTCCAAGGCGGTGTTCATAGATCACCTTAATACCGTTTTCCTTAGCCAGGTCAACAAAGAGTTTCCTGAAAAGGGGCTGGCCGTCATGGGGGCCGAAACCCATCCTGAGGCTCCGGGCGTCGGCATAGGTATCCAGGGGCGGGCCTCCGTCCAGTTCGATATCCTTCTGCATCATCATCCGGGTAAGCCCGCCGATCTCATCGGGGTAAGCACAATCGCGAAGTACCCTGGATCCACCCCCGATAAAGCCGCCCAGCCAGCGCGAAGGCTCGACGACTATAACTGATTTACCTGCCCTTGCGGCGGCAGTGGCTGCCATCATTCCCGAGGCATTGCCCCCGTAAACGCAAACATCTACTGTATACTCCTGCTGGGCTTCAGAACAGGAGATGATTACTGCTAGTAAAATTGTGATAACAATGTACTTTTTCACAATAATTAAGATTTAGTTATATCTAAGTTAATATTTCTTGTACAATTCTATTCTGAAATCAAGTGATTTATGTATTTTATTCTTTCCTCAAGGTTTCAACAGGATGTTTTGAATATTCCTCAGGATTTGTTTCCCATCTGGTTATTTCCTTATGCGGATTGCCAAAAATATTTGATCGCCATCCGAATTGATATCCCAGACCATCCCATTCCAGGATCTGTCCGTATTTTTTCATCAAAACCGATAATTCATTTCTGTTAATATCCTGAACAGCTTTATTTTCCTTTATAGCTAACGCGGCGGCTATCCCGGCAGATTCACCAATAAGCATGTAAGTGGACTCCATCCTGATGGAGGAATAGGCTACATGGCTCGCAGACAGGCAAAGCGGAACCAAAAGGTTTTTACAGTCATCCCTTTTCGGGACGATAGCGCCATAAGGAATCTGATACGGACCCGGTGAAGCCAAAACAAATACATTTCCTTCATGAGCCAATGTCCCATCTTCCAGAACAACCAAACGGTTCGGATAAATATCTATTTTATAATACCCCATTCCAATCGGAGTAGGTGGGGTTGTTTGCAGTTGAATATCTTGTTGGGTCATTACGTACTCTCCAACCATTCGTCTACCGCAACGGATATACAGGTATGGCCATCCATCCTTTTCGTCATTGATTCCTGAAACCAATCGCACATCTTTCTCAGAAAAATCTGTTAACATCTTTACGTGATTAATATATCCCTGCCAGATAATCGATCGGGTCGCCCAATCGCCGTCTGGATAATTTAATTGCCAACCAGGCAGCGAGCCGGTCATAAGCTCCCTCCTGTTAAAATTCTCATGAGGCCAATTAAATTTATACCCTGCATTTGAATAACGTTTTAGCAATTCGTATACGTCGTTATTTCCGTTTTCAGACGGGGAAATGGTAATACCGGGATATTCAGGTGTTGGGTTATTTTCCCAGGCGAGTTTGAAATTATACAACATAAAATACCTGCTGGAATCACCTTCCTGTCCAAGCGGTGTCTGATCGATACAAGAAAGAATGCCACTCTTGGGATTTCCTTCTTCAATATACGGGTCAACACCCGGAAATTTTTTACTAAGAATGATGCCCGCCAATGTCTCTCCATACGCCTGCCTGGATTCCTTACCTATGCGGTATGTTACCCCTGATCCTGCCATCAGGTCACCTTCATAACTGGCATCAATAAATATTTTCGCTTTAATACTTAATAAATTGTCTGATGCCCTTTCCGGAAGAGGCACGCCATCGTTGCCTACCGGCGCAAATTCTAAAATGGCCTCTTTGATCTCACCATCAGACATGTTGAGCGATGCGAGCCTACGATCAGGAATTACCGTGATGAGGTCATCCTATTCCTTGATCATTGCTTTAAATGTCGAAATGTTGAAACGTACTGCTGCCTGGTGATGACGCAAAGGTGCCTGCGATACGTCTTTTTTATAAAAATATCCGGTAAGTCCGCCAAGATGAGAGCCTGTCGGAGCATCCTGCTGCATTCGGAATCCGGTTCCCAAAAGCCCACCAATTCTATAAAATGGTTCAACAATCACAACCGAGTAACCTTCCCTGGCAGCCGCAAGAGCTGTGAAGATTCCGGCCCCTGTTGCTCCATAAACACAAAGATCGGTCTCCATTCTGGTCTTAATTTTTCCGCTCTGAGATATTGCGCTCGTGGAAATCAAAGAAAAGATAATCATCAAAAATGTCGGATTGAGCTTATTCATAATCCAAGATTGGATGTCTTTATTCTAAAATCTTCCGGAATCCTTGGATCCGTACTCATGAAATGATGAAGGCCACTTAAATAATTCTGATGATATTTCCAAATCCTTGCTTTTGTCCCATAGTCTCCATCTCCTGGTATAATAGCAAGCAGGCCGGATTTTGTTTCAGCAAATGCATCTTCTTCAAAAAGCATACTGAATCCTCCATTGGCCTTTATACCGCCATGGCATCTCAGACAGTTTTTGTTCAGGATAGGCCGGACATCCCGATTAAAACTGATCTGGTCATTTGACTGTAATTGTCTCATCTTGAAATATTTAAATCGCTCTAAAATAACGGACCGGAAGGAAATTACTGATTCAGCAGCAAATAGGTACCTGACTTTCCTGAGACGACTATATCAAGCTTTCCATTTTTGTCTAAATCGGCGGTACGGATAAAAAGACCTGTACCTACCCCCTCGGCAATGATTCTTCGGGTGAATACTTTTGTTTTTTTATCCCAGGTGTAATAATACATCACTGCCGGCTCGTCAGCACCAGGGTCTCCACCCGAATGGGCACGCACTCTTTTACCGGTGATAAGGTCTTGGTTGCCATCTCCATCAAGGTCTACCCAGGCCAGTGCATGGGCCTGAGACCATGAGTCATCAATTACATGCTTCTTCCACTGAGTCTTACTTTCTTTCGATGGCAACTGTTCCATCCAAAAGACACCATAATTATGGCCACTGCCCCAAATCACATCATTCATCCCGTCACCATTCAGATCGGTCACGATCATGGGACAGCTGGCATGCTTCCAGTTCCAATCTGAGTGCAATGTCCAGGTTTGAGCAAGTGGATCCCCAGCAGGACGTTCATACCAACCATTTTGAAACAATATATCCTCCCGGTTATCGCCATTGATATCCCCAAATCCAATACCATGTCCATTAGCACTTCCTATAGTACACTTTTGCATTGAAAGATTAGATCCATCAGCTTCTATTTTCCAGATCAACTGTTCGTTTTTGTCTATCCAACTGTTGGCAACATATTCTGGTTTGTTGTCACCATTGAAATCGCGCAGGTAGGTAATTTCATTGTTAGGGGCAGTTTCCTGAAGTGTGTTCCGAGTCCAAAGCTTGCCAATGGCCAGCCCTTCTTTACCCGGGTTTTTGTACCAACATACTTCGGTTGGTTTAAAGCTTCCAGACACAATATCTGTCCATCCATCACCATCCATGTCAATTGCATGTTCCCCGTTATTCTCCAAGTAGTCTTTCCCAAATTCACCAACGTTCCGAAGTGGGCGTGGCACATAGTCCGGGCCTGCATACCAATTTCGACCTGCGCTTATATCCAGAATTCCGTCATTGTTGTAGTCTGCAATTTCGCAAGCCTCATTGGCATCCACAGCAAGTAATTTTACCGTGAAATTCAATTGTGGGGGAGTAACTTCTACCTGAGGGGCATTGCCATCTTTGGACTTACTTTTTAGCCCGGCATCACCGCTAGCGAGAGAAAGGTGTGCCCACAAAAGACCCAATGTCAAGAGACTAAAATTGTTAAATGCTTTTTTCATTTTTGTATATTTCATATTATTCTATTTCATATTATTCTATTTCATCTTTCAGAAACACCCTTTTTATGGCCTCCAAGTAGCCATAACTACAATTCACTGACTAGAACCTGTTTATCCTGAACTATTCATAAACATTTTGAAAATTAATACTAAACGCACCCTAAGTCATAAAAAGTCTGTTTTCAAGATATCTTATTTGACAATAAAAATCAAAATGTGATTTATATCGATGCGTCTACGTCGCTTTTATTACACATCAAGGCACTTTTGGAGGAGGGGCTGCTATTCTAGATTTCAATAATGATGGGTATGAGGATATCTTTATTACTGGGGGTGCAGGTAAAGACGCACTATTCCAGAATTCGAGAAATGGCAAATAGACAAGTCGAAAGGCATGTTTTTGTTCAAAGAGATGAAAGGGGTCAGTTCTTAATTCTTGCATTCAACTGCTTCAGAACCTTTCCAGCGCCTGGCCTTTCCCCGTCCTTGCACTGTTTTACGTATCGACTCACAGCCGCCTCCACGCCCATCGAAAGCTTCTCGGACAACCAGTAGTAACTGCTGTATTGGTAGCCGGCTAACCCACTCACATCAACGATGCCCGCTCTCACCGGATTGAGATGAATGTAATGACACAATCCAGCAAGACGCTCGAAGTCTTCCACAACAATGCTTTTAAAACGTCCCTGGAAGAGATGCCCCTGCTGTTTTCTAAACCGGTTATAGCGAGTGGCATATACGCCCTGCAGCCATTTCATGCCTTCACTCAAATTGGGAGTGGGGGTTTCCAAAGCCAGGTGGTAATGATTCCCCATGATGCAGTAAGCATGAATAATCCAACCAGTCCGGTCGCACACTTCGAAGAGACATTTCTCAAACGCAAGTTTCGCACCATCGTCTTCAAAAACCCAGGAACGGTAATTCCCTCTGTTGAGCACATGGCAGAGGGCTCCCTCATACTCAAATCTAAGCGGCCTTGGCATTCGGCAAAAGAAAAGAAATCCAATGCTATAAGTCAATAATTAAGAACTGACCCCTTTTCCCCCCTGGATCATACCTTCCCCCCTTAACTCCTGACCCCTTTTTATCTTCTACCAGTCAGGATCGCCGACTTCGATCTCGGCTGCATCGGGCGCTTCCAAAATGCAGCCAGCTTCCGTCAACTTGCCCTGAAGTTCGGAAATGGGAATACCCCTGGTTCCCTTGCCGGCTTGCACGGCGAGAGCGGCGGCTGTGCCGGCTGCCTGGCCCATGCCCATGGCAGTTGCGGTAACGCGACTTGAGGCCAGAGCTTCGGAAGTAGCGGAGTGACACCGACCAGCTACCAACAAATTGTCTAAACCCTTGGGCAACAGGGTTCGGTAGGGGATGGCGTAGGGCGGCGTCCACGGGATATCGTGATAGCCCGACTTGTCAACCGGATGCCGATCCAGGCGCCAGGCTCCCAGGAGAACGGCATCGTCATGACCTCTTCCTTTCCGCACGTCCTCGCCTGTTAGGACGTAGTCTCCCACAATACGGCGAGATTCTCGACCACCTGCCGTCGGGCCGCTGGTTATAAAGTAAGCCTCCCTGAATTCGTCGAGATTTTCCTTCCATAATTCAAACATCTTCCATGCATCTTCCCGACCACGAATTTCAGCTTGGGTCCAATCCTCAGGTACAGTATTATCACCGGGGTAACGGGTAGCATTGAAGTAGATGTCACGACCCGAAAAAGTGGCGGGATAGGGACCGGCGTAGAGCCCCAGTTTGCCTTGTTGATGCGCTTCTTTTAGAACGCGGGCGCAATTGCGGCGTAGCTCAAAGCTGGGCTCGACATAGGCGATGCGGAAATGCAAGCTCATCGGCTGGAGGGATTCGGCTTTTTCGAAGGGAGCGCCAGCCCAGGCGGCAACATCGCCGTCACCAGTGCAGTCGATCGCGATCTGAGGTTCGATGGCCACCAAGCCGGCCTTGTTGCTGGCGACTACGGCCTGAACGCGACCATTCTTGGCGACTACGTCGGCGATCTGAGTATGGAAGAGGATTTCTACACCAGCCTCTTGCAGGATCTGGTCGGCGGCGAGCTTGAAACGTTCGGGATCGCAACGGGGAATGACGCGCTCGGGGTGCATCTCGACAAAGTTGAGGTCGCCATTGACGTTGTACTGCAGATGAGGCCCCTGTGCCGCTTTGATCACCCCCATGCGCTCGAGCATCTCGAAGACGATACCCCCGACCACAGGCGTGCCGCTACGTTCATCGACGAAACCGTCGAAAGCCGAGCCAATGATTGCGGTAAAAAAGCCACCGGCAAAACCCATGCGATCAATTAACATCGTTTTGGCACCGCCTCGCGCCGCCGCTACCGCCGCACCAATGCCGGCTAGGCCGCCACCGCAGACTAAGACATCGGGGCGGGAGACGACGCCAATTTTTTTTGAAAAGGTAAACATAGTAGTCTTTCTTTGGGGTGTATTGTTATTTTTAGTCAGGTAAGTTGCTTTCGCGTCGCGATTTATCAACCCGACGCAAAAACACGTAAAGGTTACCACCTATAGCAATTAGGACGGCTGAAACGAAAGCCAGAATCCCAGCTTCCTGCCGATTGATACTTGCGAGCAAACCCATCCAAAGCGCGATAACAACCAGTGATATCGCCACCATCTTCCCCGGCAGAGTATAGGTTCTCACAGCGGGTTTTTCACGAAATGCGCTTTTCACTTTTTGAGCCCTTTTCCAACCAGGGTTCTCGTTTTGTCCGCATAGCTCAAACACTAGCAGTATCAATAAAGGTGTAACAATTCCGGCAAGCATACTAGCAATTCTTCCGTTTTCTTCTTTCCAGGCGACGATAGGTTGGAGAAACTGGACATTTGTGAGAAAGCCTTCCCCCGCTAGAGCAAACTTGACCACACAAGCCGCTATAAATCCGCCAATTGTGGTAACCCAAACCGCGTTTAATCCAATTTTTTTGGAGAACAGTCCCCAAACGAATGGCAGGAAAAGCGGCACATACAACAGGGTATTTATATCGATGGTAAACCTTGTATATCCGTATTTTGGGACGAGCAGCGCCCCAGCCATCACTACCAGTCCCAGAATTATCGTTATAACACGACCAACAAACACAAGATGCGCTTCGGTAGCCAATTTATTCACCGTGCGATGATAGGCTTCTGTAAAAGCGCCGGCGAAAACGTTGAGACGGGTCGTTGCCTGACTCGCCGTAGCTGAAGTCATGGCAGCAACCATGAGCCCGACCATTCCAGCAGGTAGAACAAATTTACAGGCGAGAATGTAGGCCAGCTCTGGATCAGCGTCGGGATTGATAACCCGATAAAGCAAAGGTGGCAGCATCCATAAGATAGGACTGCCTAGGTATAGAACCGCTAATAAGTACGCTGCCTTCTTAGCATCCTTCGCGGTCGGGACGCAGACCCAACGCTGCACAAAAGCCCAATCGGCCGCAAAAATGAAAAAGTTTATAATCATCCAACCCAACAAAAACCACACGGAGAAATCAGCTGCTACTGGCGCCAGAAAGCCCTGGGGAGCCGCGGCGGTGAATGATCCCCAACCCCCGACTTCTATCAGGATAAGAGGTACGACAAAAACAACAGAAACGGAGAGTATCACAAATTGCAATACGTCCGTCATCAAGACTGCCCAGAGACCGCCAGCGAAAGTAATCACGATTACAATGACGCACAACGCAACCGAAGTAAGCGGCACAGATAAGTGTCCAGTCGCTGGATCTGCCAATACATGCCCTACCGGCAGCGGCATCAAAGCGGAGACGATCTTTGATAAAGCGTACACCGTTCCACCGCTACTAAACATTGTCAAGAATCCCTTGAACCAGGTGTAGAACTGAACAATGGATCCACCATAGCGCAACTGTAGAAACTCTGAGGCGGAATCCACACCAGCTTTTCTCCAAACACCAGCAATCAACCAACCTACAAACAGAGCAGACACGCCGTAGCACAGGTTAATCGCAATTGCCACCATACCATATTTATAAGCAATCCCTCCCCATACGACAAAGGTACCTGCTGAAAACATCGTCATGAATGCGGATAATCCAGAGACCCACCAAGGCGATTGTCCTCCAGCTGCAAACATCTCCTTCGAGGTATTCATTTTCCCCGCGAAAACCATGCCTGCGCCGACGATGCCGAGGACATAAAGAATAATAACGATGTAATCTACAGCTTGCATTTATGCCTTTCTTGTTGATTGGACTCAGCACTACACAACTAGGCTCGGCACCTTTTTCTCCCTCATCAATAATTAACTCCCGACCCCTTTTTATTGTCGGGCCAGGCTGGATACAGTGTCATCGGCGTGTTCCTGATAGTCGTAACGACGGTAGTGGCCTCCGTTGCCAGAGTTAAAGACGATCATGGTGCGCTCGGTGAGCCCCTGTGCTGCGATTTGGTCTACTACGCGTCCTACCAGGGCATCGACTTCCTCTACCATAGCTGCGTAGACTGGGTGAGGGAGTTCTCGATTTTGTTCAGCTGCATGTTTTCGATATTTTTCGACTAACTCTGATTTACTGGCCAAAGGTATATGTACCTGAGAGGGCGAAAGCATCAGCAAGAATAACTATAATATTAGGTTTTGGACTTTTCTTTACATTCAGTTCTGTAGCGTTACATGCCGATGTTAGTAAAAAAACTAACAATAATGTTTGTAGATAATTTAAACAATGGCAATTCAATTTTTTCATAATTTCGGTTTTTGTGATTATTTTATATTTGGGAAATCACCATCACCGTACTGGTCAATTTTAGTTATTTTATGATGTTTATGACGGTCAATGGCTTGTTTTCTCCATAGTTCGTACTCTTTTCTTAGTTCAGCCAATTTATCTAAATTTTCGGTAGCCAAATTCGTCTGTTCACAAATATCCTCTTTCAAGTTAAATAGCATCTCTATGTATCCCACAGGCGGATATTTACCTATACGCGACTTAGCCCATCCGGGGGCTTGGTTAAACTCCTTTATATACTTCCAGCATTCCTTGTTTGAACCCTGAAAGCGGCGCATTAACTGATGCCGGAGTTCCTCCATGATCGCTGGTAAAAACCATCAATGTATTTTCATCAAGTTTCAAATCTTCCAATGTCTTTAGTAAATCTCCAACTCTTTTGTCAATATGCTCAATCATTTTAGTCATCACTGGATGGTCTGACCATGCCGGAGGTCCACCGGTTTTTTTTGCTCCTTTTTTATTCATAAAATCTAACTCAGGTCCTTCAACAGGGCGTTTCTGATATTCCTCAGGATGGTCCAGCCATCTGCCCCGATGATGAGGGTTGGGATTTGGCCCGGGCCGACCAAACTTATTATCTAAGTACATGACAAAAAACGGAAGTAGAGCCAAATTTTCCGTCTGTCGTGGTTAATATATGCGTTGATATAGTTGTCTATCCCTCCCCTGAAAATGCTTTTTCTTCTTTTTCCTCGATTATTTTTTTTGAATAATGAGGGTATCTTTCTCTTTATCCATTCGCCTATACGTATCATCCATACATATGATATGGCTAATAAACCAAATAATGTTTCTAGCCTTTTGGGATGAGTTACATGTGTATCTTCCAGTTGAAAACCATTCGTTTTCATGTCCTTGAACATGTTTTCAATATACCACCTTTTGGCATAGATATCGCAAGCATCTTCTACATCCTCAGAGTGTATGACTATCAAATACTCTAATTTGTTCTTGTCATTTCTAAATCTGAATCCGCTTACGTATACTTCATTGCCTCCAACTAAATATTTTCCCGGCAATCTTGGCGATGATCTTTTATTATTTTTACATAATAAACCCAGTTTTACCTCCTTGCCATTTTTTACACCTACCATGCCTTCCTTAACCCGAAGGTTGAATCCTATCTCATTGGTTATCAAGTACTTAACCCAATGTTGGCCAATGAATTCCCGGTCTCCTATAACGTTCTTTATCTGACCTTTTCCAACAATTTTTACCACTTCCTCTAACAACTCAATTCTTTCATATTGTGCAGAGTTGCCTTTCTTTGGAAGCAACACCCATTTGATCGGTATCGAATACCCGTCTCCTAGTATAGAAAATACCAAAAAATTAATATCCACTTTACCAAATTGCCAGTTTGTCCTATCCACAAGCAGGGTATAAGGCCCCTTCAACTCACTCATTTTCAAAAGCAAATGTCCTAGACCAGTGTCATCCCAATCCACCTGAGAGATAAATCGTTGAAGACGACGATAATTACTCAATGGCTTCGCTTTTGAAATCATACCGTGAGCAACCTTGACCATATTGACACTCCTAATGGTAGACATACTGATCACCGCCGAGGCAATCAAGTTTACCCTTTGCTGGTGAAGTTTACTAAGTTCTATTTTCAATTCTCGGGAAAGTTCTTTAACTTTCTCCTTAATTGCCATGTCGTTCAGTGTTGTAAGTAACACATTATCAACACTTTACGCGTGGCAATTATTTTATCAATCCTGTTTTGTCATGTACTATGACTTATTATACCTGAAATTTATATACCCTAAGCCATCCCATTCCAGCAATTGTCCATGTTTCAGTAATAAATCAGTCAATTCAGTTCGATTGATATCCTGAACCGCACAATTTTCTTTTATAGCCTGTGAAGCTGCAATACCTGTCGCTTCAGCCATTATCATATACGTGGCTTCCATTCTGAGAGAAGAATAAGCAATGTGACTTGCCGACAATCACAAAGGCACTAAAAGGTTTTCGCAATCCTCTTTCTTAGGGATAGTCCTGCCGCCGTTCCGGCTACGTGACCCATTTGCTTCCAGGTAGCCTCCAATCGATAGGAGCAGAATGCAACGTGTGACAGAGAGGCACAAACGGGTACAAGTAGGTTTTTTATTTCTTCCCTTTTTATTTCATCCCGTCATCCAATACTATTTCATCAATTGTATTATTTGATGTTTTCACATCAGTTAAATATTTCTCTAATAATAAATCGACTTGTATTAAGACCTCCTACATGCCCGGTCTGTTCGATAAGCAACACCCTTGCATAATTCCTGGAGGCGGCAATCGAAGCTATTACTCCGGCTGGTGTGCCGCCATATACAATGACATCATACTCATTTTCAATTTTATCCATATTCTTTGTACAGCCTGCAGTTACCCATACCCATTGAGCATGTCGGGTTCAAGATAACTACCCTCAACCCATTCGTTCCACGCGTAAATAGTTATGATTTTTGGCTGTTCAGGATGGTTATCCGCATATTCTTTTGCCTTTTGCAAATAAGCTCCAAAACTTTGAGGTGTATTATTGAAGTGAATAATAAAATCTTCCTTTCCATATTCCGGGTGACGTGGTGTATTATCCCAGCCGACTTCCACATTGGGGAAAAACGGGATATCCAGTATTGCATCCCACTCGTTTCGCACTTCTACTCCGCGCTCGCCAAATATTAGATAATGAGTGCACTCCGAATACTAAGATTGCCGAGTGATTGAATTGGAACTGACGATGACAATCCAGTAGAGTAGAATGAAGCGAAAGAACAAATCCACTTCGCTTCACCCCCTCGTCAAACCGTACGTGCGGTTTTCCCGCATACGGCTTTCCTAACAGTTTCGTCTCACAGTATTCACGGTGTCAGCCCAGATGACTTGTATGGATTGACCATACCATGTCTCAATAATAATTCAAATGCCTGTGAGCCATACAGGCGACTCCTTCGCTGACTCTTCCGATTATAGTAACGATATAGCCTACCCTTCAGATACCACATTAGATCTTTTCTGACCATCTGGGTATAACTTAAACCTCTAATGTCATAGTAGTTCAGCCATCCAAGAATGATCATGTTTAGTTCCTTTGCAACTCCTTGTGGTGGATAATGTCCGATTGCTTTCAGCTTCGTACTTATCTTTTCGCGTAACCGCTTACTTGACTTTTCACTCGGTTTGATATGCCAATAATGTTTGCCTTTATTGAACAAACATCTGTCGTATCTGATCGTGAACCCTAAGAAGTGAAACGGTTCTTGCTTTGCCTTCACCATCTTACTCTTTTCTTCGTTGATCTTTAGACCCATTCGATCCACTATGCTCATCAGCTTCTTTATAACTTCATCTCCTATCTCCTTACCCATTAGTACAAAATCATCTGCATACCTCACTATCTTCACACCTTGTTGTGTGAAAATACTCTTTTTGTTATTCACTATTCTGTCCAATAGATGTAAGTAGATATTGGATAGTAACGGTGATATGACTCCGCCTTGCGGAGTTCCTACTTTGTTGCGCTTTCCTCCTTTCATCTTACCATCCTCAACGTATGGTGTTTTCAACCATAACTTCATCAGATCGATAATCCGACCATCGGATATTCGCAGCTTTAATACCTCAATCAGTCGATCATGCGGTATTGTGTCAAAGTATTTACTCAGATCGGCGTCGTACACCTCCGTCTTTCCTTCCTGGAGATTTGTTTTTATCTCACTGATCGCATCACTCGCTGACCGTTTTGGTCTAAATCCATGTGAACTGTCTTCAAAATCGGCTTCGAATAACGGCTCTATTACCAGCTTATACGTCCGCTTCCGCAGGTCTTCCTTTAGCCCCTTTAGAAACTCCTCCCTTCCTGATTCCTCTATGTCCTTAAACGTTTGCCCATCCACTCCAGGTGATCCTCCGTTCGCTTTCACCCTCTTGTACGATTCTACCAATACATAATCCAGAAATACCTTGTCATACAGTATATAAAACCGGTATTCTTTCTCCCGCTTGGCTTTGAGATATAGCTTTCTCTGCAACTCCTGTACGCGTTCCATAGTACTCATTTCACTCCGCCTCTTTGCCCATAGCGTCCCTTGTACTACTCGTATCTTTTTCTGATTACTTTTCGTCAATTTGATAGCTCAGTTGTTGTTCGAATGCTTCTTCTGCTAGTGCATCGGGAACGAAGTTCTTGAACCATGAGGTTGAGCTTCGATAAATCCTTTGAATTTCCACTTATACGGTTTAAACAATAGTGTGTTGTAGAATGCAATGTAAGATTCAATTTTGGATTTCAGATCGTCCACTGATATAAAATTTCCGTTCTTAATTCTGTGCCTTTGTAGTTTTCCAAACCAGTTTTCGATAGGGTTGAGCCAGGAACAGTGTTTTGGAGTATATACAAAAAAGATGCGATGTTCGGGATTCTCTAAAAATGCTTGTCTGGAAGCTTGACTTTTTAGAATTCCCTTATACTCTTTTGTTCCTAAGTCTCCCCTATAATCGATTTGCTGGGCTACCCAACGCACCAAAGATTCCGATTTATGTGTATTGAGTTGATCAGCAAGAAATCCGATTTGTTTATCAATTGATACAGTTGCACAACTTTGTTTTATGAATTCTAAATAATCCTTTTCTGTACGGGTTGGATGTAATCGGTAATGGTGTATTTTTCCATTAGAAATATCCAATGCGGCCATTAAACAGGTTGTTCCGTGTCGAGTGTATTCAGATTCAATACGACGATTTCTACCCGGGCGCATCGGAGTGCTGTTTTTTCTCTCCAAGGCTTGAATACCTGTTTTTTCGTCTACACTAAAAACACGCCTATTTGGGTCTTGCCCCGCCACTGCCCCTATAATTAAAGCACAAATGAACTCAACTTGTTTGCGAAATAATTCTCGGTCCTCAATATTGGGGTATAACCAATAATCTGACTTATCCGGCCTTAATTTGTTTTTTTTAAAATAGTGCCCACATAACGTGGGGAAATGCTATCCACAATTTTCCTTGCCTTTGCCACATGGGCCAACATTTCTCTTGTCCAGTAATCCATTTCAATATCATGATCCTCGGGCTTTTCACAGGCCAACCCTACAATTTGCTGCTCTTGGGCTAAGGTTATTCGTTTTGGTGCTCCACTCCTGGGCAAGTCTGATAGTACCTCCTCCTTAATCTTGGTACGTAAAACATGATCTTTCACTCGAATGCCTTGTTCATCATGTTCTAACGCTCTTAATTCCTCTTGTCCTGATTCCCAACGCCGCCTCCACCGTCGTACTGTATTTAATGAAACTCCTAAATTTCTTGAAGTTTCATGTATACTCTTTCCTTCCATTCCTGAAACTACTATGGAAACTCGTTGTTTGTATGAACTTGGTATATTCACCTTGTGATATTCCTTTTCTAATATATCACGCTGACGTTCGTTTACTGTTAATGGGAGGGCTGTGGGAATCCCTCTCATCTTTTTTTTGTTTTGGTGAACACAAATATATTAAAAATAGTTCTAATATTTCGTTCCCGAGGCACTAGTAATGTCCCTTCGCTCCGATAAGGTTATGTTGTCCTTATCATCTTCACTACTATGGACATCTCCGAATCCCTCATCATCCCATGGCTAGTGAAATATGTTAGGGCCTCCCATGTTCATACGCGTCCCGTTCCAAGCACGCCACTCCATCTTACCCCGGATAGCCCCTCATCTGTGCGTTGCCGTTGCCTCGATGAGAGTATCAGGTTTCACCATATCCGGTAGGTTGACCACTATCAATGTGTAACGAGGCCTTACTGGATTCGCTTTCGCTGCGGCTTACTCAGACGCTTACCATGAACTCAGCACATTTCGTCTCCTCCATGCACCTCACAGTTGCTTCAGGGTGAACGGCAAATTTTCCTGTATAGTCCTTGCATACTATTGGGACTTTAAGTATTTATACACGTACGCTTCATGGCGTACCGAATTACACGAATTAACACGAATAAGGCCCTGATAATCAAATAGTTACAATTTGTGAAAATTCGTGAAAATTCCCCGACGATTGTGTCGGGGCAGGCTGTGGAGAATATTGTTTGTCATGAATATACGCCATTATTTGCTTTTCGGAGTGGGCTCGATAATCCTCGTTTCGAGCGTCTATGCCTGTCATACAATACATCGAAACACTACTGATTCCTAATTTTTCTACTAACTCAAAAATGGAAATATCCGACTTTCCAAGGTAAAGTTTTCCTCCATTTAATTCCTTACCAATAAACTGTAAATGAAGCCAGGGGAAACCGGCCTTTTTAACCTCGTCTCGAAAATAATCAATGGCTTTGGCCTGCAGATGTTGACTGGGAAAATTATAAAATAATAGTCAATCGGATTATCAATCAGTATTTTAAACGCCCCAATTATTTAAAAATAAATGGTGAGCCTGTTTTTTCAATATATCATCCTTACAATTTAAATTGGTTAATTCTTTCTATTTTCCTTCTTATTCTGATTCAATAAAGATGATCTTTTTACCATCAGCATTGTTCCGTAATGTCCAACACTATTAGCCAGTTGTGCAACAATTGTGTCAGAACCGGGTCCTATGTATCCTGAGAAAATTGCCTGAAAATTATTCTGCCGGTTTGTTCTCTTAAGAACCATTAAATTATGTCCAGGCTTTTCTCCTTTAACAAGTATCAATTCTCCTTTTAGATCAGCTGCCCCCCAATCATCAGAAGAATCGATGTATCTGATTTCTTTACTTTTTGGAAAGTCAATTCCTCTTCCAATGTCAGATACCCATTCTGATCAGTATCCACCAGGTCCCATAAATGATTGAACTTATCAGGGAATTCCTCCTTTGATATTATTCTGTCATTGTTGGAATCGGTTTTATTGAACCAATTTGTTGCCCTTTCAAGTCTTTCTTTTTCAAGAACTTCTTCGAAATCTGTTTTTATGGATTTTTCAGATTTCCACAACTGCTGAACAGGGTATTTTGAATATTCTTCAGGATGGGTTTCCCATCTGCCCTGATGCTTTATATCATCGCTTGGTTTACCAAATATATTGTATCGCCATTTTCTATACCCTCGACCATCGCATTCGAGTAATTGACCATATTTTTTCAAAGATTTGGTTAACCTATCTCTGTCTATATTCTGGACTGCCTTATTCTCATCAATTGCCTGTGCAGCAGCGATTCCGGCAGATTCTCCCATAGCCATATAAGTAGCTTCCATTCTAATTGAAGAATACGCAATATGACTTGCGGACATACACAATGGCACTAATAGATTTGTACAATCTTCTTTTTTGGGAATGATGGATTCATAAGGTATTCTATATGGGCCAGGAGTTGTATTAAGCCACATATTTCCCTCATGGGCCAATGTCCCATCTTCCAAAACAACTAACCTATTTGGGTAGATGTCTACCGGATAATATCCCAGGCAAATTGGCGTAGTAGGATCTGTTTGTAACTGCAAATCCTGTTGTGTCATTACATATTCCCCCACCATTCTTCTTCCACCTCGAATATATAAAAACGGCCACCCACCCGTATCTTCATTAATATCAGAAAGCAATCTAAATTCTTGACCAGTATAATCAGTTAATGTTCTAATGTGATCAATCATTTCTTGCCAAACTTTAGCTCTTGCAGGCCAATCTCCATCGGGATAATTAAGATGTCCTCCTGGAAGTGCACCGGTCATTAATTCTTTTCGGTTGTAGTTTTCAAATGGCCAGGTAGTTTTATATCCGGCGTCTTCGTATCTTCTTAATAGTTCATAAAGGTCTTTATTCTTATTTTCAGGAGGAGTAACCAAAATACCAGGATGCTCTTTAGTCGGATTGCTCTCCCACGTAAGTTTAAAACTATAGCCAATAAAGAATCTACTGCCACTACCAATTTCACCAATAGGCTCAGGGGTAATACAATCGAGTAATCCACTCTTTGGATTGCCTTTTTCTTTAAAAGGATCCACGCCCGGAAATTGTGTGCCTACAACTGTACCTGCCAGCGATTCGTTATAGTCATCTTTTGATTCTTTGCCAACCCTATAAGGAACATTAGAAGATGCCATTAAATCCCCTTCGTAACTTGCATCAATGAACATTTTCGATTTTACAGATATCAAATTGTCTGTTTTTCGATATGGAATAGGTACACCATCTTTACCTACTGGAGCATACTCAAAAATAGCTTCTTGTATAGTTTTGTTTGAGATTTTAACAGAACTCAGCCTGTGATTTGGAATGATTTGTATCAAATCTTTATGATCATCCATCATTTGATATAATGATTTAAGATTCTCATTACCTGCACCTTGTTTATGCCTGGGTTGAGGATAATTAATATCTCTTTGATAAAATAATAATTATGACAGAGACGATACTTGTAATGAATGAATTACGAAGTTGTTTAAAAACTAAATGTTAACGTCGCGGAACTTTCTGAGGAAGATAATGGCGAAGGCGAGATAGTGGAAAGACATCCAGTTGACTGTTGTTGTTTCATATCTCATTACTAAAGTCTTGAATCCATCAACCCATGCGTTAAGTTGCTCCACCACAAATCTTCTCTTATATAGTTGATTATCAAAGACATATGGAGCGTTTTCATCGTCTAACTTCCCCCTTCTTTTGTTTTTATCAATGTTGAATATGATGTCTCTTTGAAAGCATAACTCCTTGAATTTGGCAACATCAAATCCCGCATCCGCATTCAGAAAAAGACCATCACATGGAAGGTCAACCGCCTCCATTTGATCAAAAATTTTATTAGCAGTTTCTACCAGTTCATAACTGTCATGATGCTGGCCACTTATCGGTTCTGACCAGCCTATTGGAACACCCTGATCATCAGTCAATATCAATAGATTCGTAGTTTGAGCCTTCTTTCTACCTTGATAGCCTACCTCTTGTCCTCCTCGCTTTACTGGGGTATGTGATCCATCAAAATTTACAGAACAAAGGTTTAAATGCTCCCTTTTATTTAGCAATAATTGCTCATAACATTTTTTCCAAATTCCTGTTTTACTCCACTTGTTGAAGTGATAAAACACTGATTGCCAACTATATCTGATAAATCCAAAAAAATGTCGAACAGGTAATTGCCTCCATTGGACACCTGTCTTAAGCTTATACAATATCGCTTTAACTATTTTCCACATCCGTACTTTTAGTTTTTTCCCATTTGAAATTTTAGGCATGTGTTGTACAAAGAATTCATTAATTTCAGCTTTAATCATTGTTTGTAGTCTTTAGTTATTCTTTGGTTCTACACCTCAGGATGGCTAAAGCTACAAACTTTTTATATTAAAATAATTCGTAATGTGTTATTAAACAACTTCTACTGTTGGTTTTCATTTTTCAGTTGGTTTTCATTTTTGAAGAATTATATTTCATTCAAATAAGGAAGCTCTTTTTACCATCAACATAGTGCCATAGTTGGCAATGCTGTTCGCCAGCTGTGCAATCATAGAGTTGCCGTCGGCAGAAATCATTCCGGTAAAAATCGCTCTAAAATCGTTTTTTACATTCTTTCGGTGAAGAAGGATCATATTATGCATTGGCCTTTCCCCGGTTGCCAGGATCATTTCGCCTCTGAGATTTGCTCCGTATTTTCCCTTTACATTTCCATTTTCATCCCTTTCATAAACCAGATTTTCATTAGAAGGATTTTTCAATTGCTGCAAATCCCCTTCTATTTCAGTCCCATTTTGGATCAGCTTCATATACATCACCCCATTATTCGGATTACCATGCTCGGACATGCTGGTGAAACAGAGCCACTCTCCGCTTACATCCTGCTTTTTGTTTTCTTTTGGCTTGACATCATTGTCCAACAGATGTTGTATTTCAGCCAGGCGGTCAACTTTACTCATTTCTTTTATAAAAACATCCTCGTGTTCCCACTTTTGAAAGGCCAGTTCTTCTTCCCAGCTCAGGTAATCGTCCTTATCAGTATTGGCCAATGGCCAGAATTTCATAGCAGCTTTTGGAAACTCTTCCAGCGAGACCTTCCCATCACCATCGTTATCCGTCTTCTCGAACCATTTTTTAGTTCTCGTCAGGCGAGCTTCCCAATCCAGTAAATGCTTGATCCATTGAAATTCGAGTTCCTCTTCCCAAGTGATATAATCGTCATTATTGACGTTGACGACCAACCACAGATGAGCGATCTTCTCCGGGAACTCCTCGCGGGATACCAAAAAGTCACGATTGGCGTCCGTTTTTTGAAACCACTGCCGGGCTTTCTCCAATCTCTCGGCTGATACTCTCTGTTCCAATTTAGCCATTCTGGCCATTCTCAGCGCCAGCTCCTCATCCTGTGATTTAGTTGGAGTCATTATCCCGAAAATCAGCAAAAAAGTAAGTAAAGACATCAATTTCATATCTATTTATTTTATCTTCCTGTAAATCATTTGCCGTTGGATTCCGCTCGACTTAGCCTCCTGGCCAAGTCATTCATATTCCACCCTTTCCTCCCCCCAGGAAAACAACTGAACCAATCCCTGATTCTTAGCTATAATCACAGACCGCTGCCCGCCGGCTAACCGCAAAACTGCAGCATTTTTGGTTTCTCCCGGAACGAACAAACCGCTTTCAGACGGATGTAGCGCCAGGAAATTGCCTGAACCATCACCTTGCATGAAAAGACCATGGCTGGCATCATTGCGAGGGGTTTCCACTTCAGAACCATATAGGTTACCCAAAAGAACCAGGTCCAAAAAAGCATCGCCATTAAAATCTTCAACTAAGATAACATTAGCGGAGGAAATCTGGGCCCAACTAGATAAAGCTTGCACGACAAATCTTCCCGAACCATCATTTTTAAAGAGACAAGTAGCAAAATTGGTGGCAGCATAGTGCAGCGCGTTTTTCATTTGGGATCTCCCGAGAACATCCTGAAGCTCAGCGTTGCCAAAATCGTTGTAGGTAGGAAATTTCTGCTTAATAAACGGCATTTGGCCAGAGGAACACTCCCTTCCCCGTAGAGGGAATAAATTTCCTTGATCATAATAACCCAATACGATGTCGGTTGAACCGTTTTGATCAAAGTCATCGGCATACACCTCGAAGGGTTCTTTTTTAGTTGCCTTGTACTTGTAGTTCAATCCCAAATTGCCTGCGACCAGGTCCATATCTCCATCCAAGTCTAAATCTGAAGCAGTTACACAATACCACCAACCCACATCCTGGCTCAGTCCGGCCTTCTGAGTCACCTCCATGAAAGAACTTCCAGTATTGGAGAAAATTCTGACCGGCATCCATTCCCCGACGATGATTAAATCATCGAATCCGTTGCCATCGATATCCGCCCAGGCGGCATCCGTGACCATACCCAGGTCTTCTAATTCGGGGAGCAAGCTGGCGGTCACGTCCTCAAAACGGGTGTCTTGATTGGTACTTTCATTCTTAAGGAGATAGCTGTCTGCCGGTGAAGGATATTTACCCGGTACTTGTCTGCCCCCAATAAAAAGATCCAGGTCCCCGTCTTTGTCAAAGTCGCAGGTTTTAACGGTACCGCCACTCTGGTTCGGTAGATCCAGGCCTTCCACCCTTTGAAAAAGTCCTTCGCCATTATTCCGATAAAGCCGGTCGGAAAGATACGGAGAGGCTTCCTGCTTCTCGTTTCCACCGCTCACAACGTAAAGGTCTAGATCCTTGTCACCGTCAGCATCAAATAATATTGCAGAAATATCCTCATATTCTTTATCCTGATTGAAGAAGCTCACCGGTGAAGACTCGAATGATCCGTCGTTTTTTTGCAGCCAAAATTTCCCCTGATACCCTTGAGCCCCACCGATATAAAAGTCATCTAGTAAGTCCCCATTCACATCCCCAACCGCGAGGGCTGGCCCTTCCTGCGAATAGCGATGCGGCAAAAGGCTTTCCCTTTGATAGTCATCAAAGTAGTTCTCCAAGTGGTTATGATTGATCCCCGTTTCCCGAGTAATATCATGAAAGACCAATTTATGGCTGGCCCCCAGCTCTTCATTTCTGGAAGCATCTTGGTAATCAAGGGTCAAAATTTGATCTGCCGGAACATTGGTCAGAACTTGACTCCAGCCGTCTGGCCAGATAACTTTCAACTGGTCAATCGTTCGGTCCTGACCGAGTCCGAAGATTAGACCTGGTGAAACTGAAGATTGATATCCCCGGGTGAGATAATGCTCCTGCACCTGTTCATTTATACCATGTTTGATCTCGACCCGCGTTCCAATGGCCAGTGGATTTTTTTCATTCCCGGAAAAATTCAGTTTTAGAAAATGATGTTCAGGAAGTACTTGCCTGGCCCTATTCAAATAGATACTCGCCTCCGAGTTAATATTGTTCACCACTAAATCGAGATCACCATCATTATCGAGGTCTCCATAGGCTGCTCCGTTGGAGAATGATTCCCGGGTTAAGCCCCATCGATCATTCATGTTAGTGAAAGTCAAATCACCGTTATTCAAATAAACTGGGTTCCGTGCCGGCCGTTCAGGAATCGTCTTACTTATTTCCCCTAAGAATTCAGCTACCTCCCTTCTAGAAGACTCCTTGACCAAAGAAGATTGTTGTTGATACTGGTTCCTAAAATCATTATTCCTTACATCTCTTCTGTAACCATTGGTCAGGAACAAATCTTTATGACCATCTAAATCTAAATCCAGAAATAAGGGGCCCCAGCTCCAATCGGTGCTCGAAATTCCCCCTAAATGAGCTATTTCAGAGAATTTGAGCTTGTTTCCTCCGCTGCTATTCAATTGAAGGTTATTGTACATGTATTGGTAATGCAGTCCATCATCGACAGCCTTCTGGAATTTTTGGGGATTCATTCCACTCATGCTGGTTTTGATGCTGTAATTATCCTGGCCGGCCATGTCAAGGGTAAAAATATCCAGCATTCCGTCGTTGTTTATATCACCTACATCGAGACCCATGGAATAAAAAGAGATATGGTTGGTGGCAGATTTTATGCTTTCAGTAAATGTCCCATCCCTATTATTGATGTAGAGATAATCATGTTCTTCATAATCATTTCCTATGTAAATATCCGGCCATTGATCATTGTTGAAATCACCAATTCCAACCCCAAGTCCAAAACCAATCTTATTGGAGATGATACCAGCCTGAACGGATACATCCTGGAAAAGGCCATCTTCGTTTTTAAACAAGCGGTCACCCACCAAAGGATCTTTTTGCGATTTCATGGCCTTAACATCGTCATAATAAGTGATATGGGCATTGTAGTTCAGGATGTATATATCCAGGTCTCCATCCCGATCATAATCAAAAAAGGCGGCCTGAGTTCCATACCCGTGATCATCCAGATTAAAGAGTGCTGCTTGCTCTGAAAATGATGGAATTCGATTATCATCTGCACCCAGATTTATGTACAATTCATTCCTTCTCAAACTGTCTTTCTTTAACCGGCCAGCATAACACACGTAGATATCCAGGAATCCATCATTATTGATATCAACCATAGTGCTGCCCGTTGCCCAGCCTCCGGTTTTACCAGCTACCCCGGCTTCTTCGGTGACATCCTTAAACAGTAAATCCCCTTGATTCAAATAGAGTCTGTTCTCGTTTTGGTTAGCCGTAAAAAACAAATCCACCAATCCGTCATTGTTCACATCCCCGATAGATACTCCACCTCCATTAAAATAATATTCATGCACTAAATTGTTTCTATTAAAATCTTCAAGCAGTTCATTTTTAAAGTCAACCCCGGTTCTGGAGGAAGTAAGAAGAGTTAAAATTGGATCCTCATTGGTGTGAGAGGAATCCTCCTGTTTTGGGTGATTGATACAGCCCGCGAAGAGAAAAATCAAAAAACAAAACAGATAGCGCCCTTCCCCCATTATTCCCACAATACTTCAACCGGATAAGCTTCATATTCTTGGGGATGGGTTTCCCACCGAGTTGGAATATCTTCGCGGTAGTCGGGATTCAAGGCATTATACCGCCACCATCGATAGCCCTTTTTGTCCCATTCCAGAAGTGCACCATACTTCTCAAGATTAGCCGTTAACTCCTTACGGTCAATATCCTGCACCGCTTTATCCGTCTTTAGGGCCAAAGCGCCAGCAATTCCGGCTGCCTCACCCATCACCATATAGGTAGCTTCCATTCTGATAGAGGAATAGGCAACATGACTGGCTGACATGCATTGAGTAACCAGGAGGTTTTTACATGCTTTCTTTTTGGGAATGAGGGCCCCATATGGAATTTGATAGGGTCCGGGGGATGCCAGGACAAAAATGTTTCCTTCATGAGCCAGGGTGCCGTCCTTAAGCACAATTAACCGGGTTGGGTAAATATCCACCTTGTAGTAGCCCATGCCAATAGGGGTGTGCACTTTGGTCTGCAATTGTATGTCCTTCTGGGCCATTACATATTCGCCCACCATTCTCCTTCCAGCCCGGACATACAGCATGCTGGGCCAACCATTGGTATGTTCGTTATTGTCTGTCAGGAGACGGACATCTTTGCCGTAAAAATCAGTCAGGGTTCTTACGTGATCTATATAATCCTGCCATACTCTGGAACGAGTGGCCCAATCACCATCGGGATAATCTACCTGCATCCCGGGCACAGCGCCGGTCAGAAGTTCATCCCTTTTGAAGTTCCCATTAGGCCAGGTTGTTTTATAACCTGCCTCGGCATAACGCCTGAGTAATTCATAAACATCCTTGTTTCTATTTTCGGGTGGGTCAATGGGAATTCCGGGAAACTCCTCAGTTGGGTTTTCTTCCCAGGAGAATTTGAAATTGTACCCAATAAAATAGCGGCTAGAATCACCTTCTTTCACTGGTTCACCGGAATCAATGCAGGACAGCAACCCACTCTTACGCTTCCCTTTCTGCTTGTAAGGATCGACTCCTGGGAATTTTTTACTAATGATAACACCGGCCATTGACTCGCCATACTCCTCCCTCGACTCTCTCCCCACGCGGTACGCAACTCCCGAATATGCCATGAGATCACCCTCGTAACTGGCGTCAACAAAAACCTTGGCTTCAATACTTGTCAGGTTGTCGGAGGCTGCTTTAGGAATTGGCACTCCATTTTTATCGGGGGGAGCATACTCGAAAATGGCTTCTTTTATCTTTCCGTCTTCCATTTCTACAGATGCCAGACGATGGTCGACGATCACCGTAATGAGGTCCCCGTACTTGGCTATCATTCCTTTGAGAGTCGCGATATTGTATTTAGAAGCCCCCTGATAATGCCTGGGTTTAGGTTGGGACATATCAATCTGGTAAAACTCACCGGTGAGACCTCCCAAATGATCCGGATAGGGAACATCCTGCTGCATTCTAAATCCTGAAGCCAACAATCCCCCAATCTCATGGGTTGGTTCAACAATAACCACTGAATACCCTTCCCGGGCCAGGGCCACAGCAGCGTTAATACCCGAACCTCCTGCCCCGTAAACACAGGCGTCAACTTCAAATTTGGTTTTTACCGTAGCTTGACTAAACGCCAGATGTGCGATGCAAAAACCTAATAGAATGATGATGGAGAATTTTTTCATAGTTTGTTAATATTAATATAAGAAAAAATTTTAAGCATTAGTTTTCCAGGCTGCTGGTCATTGAACTCCATTCCAGAACCTGTCCCAAATCTCGTAATTTTTTCTGGTAACGGCTCCTATCAATATCTTGAACCGAAGTATTTTCATCAATGGCCTGAACCGCCGCAACGCCGGCCGTATGGGACCTAAAATTCTGCGGTACCCTCGAATCCGTACTCATAAAATGGTGTAAACCACGCAGATAGTCGCGGTGTTGTTTCCAAATGCAAACATCCTTTTGCATCGTTTGACCCCTATCCGTAGGCATGATCCTTATCCCGATCCGCACAAGCCGGCATGAGGAAAAACAGACAAAGGAAAGGAAGAGAAATGCCGAGTTTTTTCATTCAATCTGTCCATTCAAAATAGGTAAATATTGATTTCATATAATCAAAAATCTTCTTCATAATCGGAATAAGGTCCCAGGTTTTCGATCTTCAATAACATTCCCTGCTCTTTTAGCCTTTTCTGTAATTCCTCGATCGGGACTTCTTGTACCTTGCTGTCCAGATTAAGGGCCAGGGAGGCGGCAGTGCCAGCGGCATGCCCCATTTGCATCCAGGTGGATTCGAGGCGGTAGGAGCAAAAAGCGACGTGGGAAAGAGAACTGCATACCGGCACTAAGAGATTCGCACACTCTTCCTGCTTTGGCAGGAAGAGTCGATAAGGCAGTTCAAAAGGCTCGGTTACCTTATGCCAAATCCGCCCCTCATTGGTGAAAGTAGTATCGGATATAGCTACTCGCTGCACATGGTGGGAGTCGATCCAATGAGATCCTATCGCAATGGCATCATTTTTCGTTCTATTTTCCAAAATGTCGTGCTGGGTCATGACAAAGTCGCCTATCATTCTGCGAGCTTCCCGAATATAGAGGTAATAGGGAAAATGAGTATTATCGACAAATTCATCTTTGCAAAACCCGTAGGAAAGCATTTCTTTCTGTAAAGATTCGGGTACGGAAGGATCATGACCTAAAAAATATAAAAAGCCCAGGGTGTAATCTTTATGAGCCTGATAAATCTCCTTACGCCGTGCATAATCTGCATCGGGGTAATCTACATTCCCTCCAAAAAGACCTAACGAAATCACCGCAAGTTGTTTATTGTTGTACTCCCATTTTCCGCTTCCCCTATTATATATACCGATTAACTGATTCAATTCGGTATCAGGATATTCGCCCAGGTAATCACTCAAAAGCATAAATTGGGAGGGATCATAATTTTTCGGCTTTTCTATGGGCACTTTATTCTCCGGCAGTTTAGTCATCACGAGGCGAAAATTATAGTTCATTACCCGCTTGTCTCCTTCTCCGGGCACCAGCCCTTCCTTTTGTGAAAAGTAGGGCAAAAGGTGGCCCTTGCTATCTACCGTTTTTGCTTTTAGGGTATCATCGATAAAGCGAATCCCTGCATAAGATTCTCCGTACTTATCCTTATTTTCCCTTCCCCAAGTATAAGAAACTCCTGCCCTGGACATCAGATCACCCTCATAGGAAGCATCTATGAAAACTTTTCCTTCAATCTCTTCGCCATTATCCAGAACGATTTCCCGAATGATGTTGCCTTCTTTATGTACTGTTTCAACAAACCTCTCATAAATCACTGTCACATTTCCCTCAGCCAGCATTTCATTAAATACTTCCTCAGCTACATGCGATTCAAAGAAAAATGCAGGATCCCCTTTCTTAAAATTCTCTTTCCTTCCATGAGGAAATGTTTCAAAATACCCTTCCGGGAATTTCTCACCTAACCTGACGTAAAACTCACGCGCATAACCGGTAATGGCATTGTTGATCATATGTTCTGACTCTGCAGTATTAATGCCACTGGTACTGAGCCCTCCTACGTGTCGTGTCTGCTCTATCAGTAAAACTTCCTTGCCACTTCTGGCGGCAGCTACTGCAGCAATTACTCCAGCGGGCGTCCCTCCATAAACAACTACATCAAGATCATTTCCGGTTTTATTGCCCTCACAACCAAGAATGATTAGAATTAGTAATAATGCTGTGCACATCTGTGTATTAAAAAGAGAAGCTTTCATTCGAGATTTAAATTTTGACCTTTTACAATTAATAGTCCCTTTCATAATCATAATAGGGAAAATGATTATTATCGACAAATTCATCTTTGCAAAACCCGTAGGAAAGCATTTCTTTCTGTAAAGATTCGGGTACGGAAGGATCATGACCTAAAAAATATAAAAAGCCCAGGGTGTAATCTTTATGAGCCTGATAAATCTCCTTACGTCGTGCATAATCTGCATCGGGGTAATCTACATTCCCTCCAAAAAGACCTAACGAAATCACCGCAAGTTGTTTATTGTTGTACTCCCATTTTCCGCTTCCCCTATTATATATACCGATTAACTGATTCAATTCGGTATCGGGATATTCGCCCAGGTAATCACTCAAAAGCATAAATTGGGAGGGATCATAATTTTTCGGCTTTTCTATGGGCACTTTATTCTCCGGCAGTTTAGTCATCACGAGGCGAAAATTATAGTTCATTACCCGCTTGTCTCCTTCTCCGGGCACCAGCCCTTCCTTTTGTGAAAAGTAGGGCAAAAGTTGGCCCTTGCTATCTACCGTTTTTGCTTTTAGGGTATCATCGATAAAGCGAATCCCTGCATAAGATTCTCCGTACTTATCCTTATTTATGTACTGTTTCAACAAACCTCTCATAAATCACTTTCACATTTCCCTCAGCCAGCATTTCATTAAATACTTCCTCAGCTACATGCGATTCAAAGAAAAATGCAGGATCCCCTTTCTGAAAATTCAATTTCTTTCCATTTGGAAAGGAATTAATAAAATCAGAAAAAAGGAGTTGATTGTTAAACCAACTCCTTTTCCTTTTAAATCGCTTAGTATCCGGGGTTTTGGGTCAGATTGGGATTAATATCTATCTCACTCTGAGGTATAGGCCACAGCTCATCGATTCCAACCCGAAAGTGGCTTTCCTCACCTGTGACATCAAAGAATCCTTGATCATCCACCGGAAGAAAAGTATAATTTTCCGGATCATTAGTAAGCTTCATCCCGTGAAATTTACTATTCATATTGATATGGATAATTTTCCATCTCAAAAGGTCGAAATACCTCAATCCTTCATAAGCAAATTCAACTCTTCTTTCCCTTCTGAGGTCTTCTCTCAATTCGTCCGGATTTGTTTCGGTTACCGGTGGCATGTTGACAGAAGGTCGCAATCGAAGCTGATTGATGGTTTCATCCAGCAAAGCTTGAGTAATAGCATCTCCTGCCTCCAATTTGGATTCGAGATAACTAATCAAAATTTCGGCATATCGAACCATTGGGAAGTCACCACCATACTCTGTTGAAGGACCTTCATAGTCTTCATCGGCAAATTTGTGCAGGCCGTGTCCACTCCAGTCTCTTCGCAGTAACCTATCATTTGAACTTTGATCCAGGGGATCCGAACTATAGATCTGGTCTCTGAATTCAGTTATGCCATCCAGGAATACTGTCATGTATAAGCGGGGATCCCGGTCCTTAAAAGGATCAGTCCAATCGTACATCGGAGATTCAGCTGGAGGCAATCCGTCGGTCAATTCAAAATCCTGCACCAGTTCGTTAAAAACACTGATCTGGTGCCATCCTCCCATCTGGAAAGGAACTACAGTCTGCTGGACGCGGGTGGGAAATACATTATCCACATACTGCAGACTGAAAATGATCTCAGGACTGGTTTCTCCGTCATCTTCAAATAATTCTTTCCACCTTGGGTCAATTTGATACAGCCCCATATCGATGATACTCTTGTAGATCTGTGCTGCCTCGGACCACCTCTCTTCAGCCATTAGCGCCCTTCCCAATATCGCCAGGGATGCTGCTTTAGTGACTCTTCCCAGTTCAGAAGCAGGGCGTGTAGCTGGAAGATCGGCTGCAGCTTGGGTCAGTTCATTAATATAAAATTCGGATACTTGCTCCCTGGTTGCCCGGGACACCGTGTTTGCTTCATCAAGACTCAAAACGGTAGTGATCAAAGGCACTCCACCCCAATAGGTGCTGAGATTGAAATAATAGAAAGCCCTTATGAACCTAACCTCTGCTTTGTACTCAGCTTTCTTGCCCGCATCCATATCCACCTGGTCAATATTATCCAGGAAATTATTGGCCTTGGCAATACTTTCATAAGCGGCTCCCCAAAATTCCCTCACATTGCGGTTGCTGGCTTCCAGGGTTCCCTTGTTAAAATCAATGACTCTCTTGTCTTTATCATACCCATTATCGGTCATGTTATCAAGCTGTGTATGGGTCCAAAAACCCATGAAATAGTATCGGAACTGACCATCCGAATATCTGGCAGGATGATTATAAACCCCGACGAGGGCCAGTAATGCATCATTTTCAGATTGCCAGAAAGTACCACTTGACAATTGGTCTATGGGTTGTTTGTCTAAAAGATCTCCCTGACAACCCAGAAACAGGATGCCGACAACAGTCATAACAATCGTGCTTATTGAAAATAATTTTATCTTATTCATAATAATTCTTATTTAAAAATTCATAATAATTCTTTTTTAAAACCCTGCGTTTATACCCAGAGATAAAACTCTTGTGGGAGGATAATAACCTCCATCGTCTTCCACTTCAGGATCCCACCCTTCATAGTAACCATCAAAGGTATACAAGTTACTGGAGCTTACATAAATGCGTAATTTCCGCAGTTTGATTTTATCGGCAATATTCGATGGAAGATTGTAACCAATTTGAAGATTGTTGATCCTCAAGAAGGAAGCACTTCTCAGCCAATAAGATGAGGTAAAATTATGGGGGTGTCCCCCTGTCAAAATGGACAGCCTTGGATATTGCGCATTTGGATTTGGGTTATCAGTGGTCCAGCGGTTATTGTACATCCACTTCTGAGGCGTACTACTCAAGTGAAGCGCCCGACCCTGGAGTCCAGTCAAAAAGTCATCCACTCCTGAAACTCCCTGAAGGATCATGCTGAAATCAAACCCTTTAAAGTTAGCTCCCAAGGTTGCACCAAAAGTATATTTGGGAAATTCTGAGCCGATGACCTTGCGGTCAAAATTAGCATCTACTACTCCATCAGGAACTCCGCCAGGACCGTTTATATCCATATATCGAATATCTCCGGGTTGTGCTGAAAATGGTTGGCTTGGATAAGCATCAATATCACTCTGACTTGTAAAAAGACCGTCAGCGACGTATCCGTAAATTGATTGCAACCGTTCTCCCACAAAGAGCCCTTGGGAAATATCAAACTCAACCTTGGCAAGTTCCAAAACTTTTGTCCTGATAGAGGCAATATTACCACCTATGTGGTAAGAGAAGCCCCCTAAAGAGTTTCGATATGCTGCGGTTAATTCCACACCAGTGTTTTCGACAATTCCAGCATTTTGTTCAGCCGGAGTTACTCCCAAAACCAAAGAACTGCTTATGTTATAGAGAATATCCTCTGTTCTTTTATTGAAGTAGTCCATTGTAAAATCGAGTTTTCCATCAAAAAAGGAAGCATCCAAACCAAAGTCGTAAATTCGAGTGGTTTCCCAGGTAATTTCCTCATTGGGTAAGGAAGTGGCTGCGGCTCCTGGCAATACAGAGCCAGCAAAAGGATAGTTTTGACCCAGAGACAATACTTGCTGGAAGGGATAATTTCCAATTTCCTGGTTTCCCAATTCTCCCCATGAACCTCTAATTTTTAAATCATAGATCCATGATGTGCTGGGAAAGAAGCCTTCTTCAGAAATCCGCCATCCTGCCGAGAATGAGGGAAAGAAAGCGAACCGGTTATCCTTCGGAAAACGTGAGGACCCGTCAATCCGAGCGTTAGCCTCCAATAAGTACTTACCTTGAAAAGCATAATTTATTCTTCCAAAATAGGATTGTAAAGCCCATTCAAAACCGGAACCAAACGATTGAGCGTTTGAGGTTGCCCCGGCATTAATTTGAGTCAGCTGATTATTAGGAAAATCATCCCTGAAAGCTTCGATAAACTCATCCATAAACTCTTCCTGAGAATAACCTCCCAAAATATGGATGTTATGATCTTGAATAGATAAATCATAATCTACCAAAGCCTGAAGAGTTAAGAAATTTTGATTTCCACGACGGACCGTCAGGTTGTTGGGTGCTTGGGTCAGGGTTGGATCTACAAACAGGGTTGCCTTGAACATGGAATTTTCAAATGCCGAATGCCGGTATCCGGCGATGCCTGTTATTTTCAGATTATTCAGAATCTTGTATTCAAGATTAATATTTCCCAGGAAAAAATCCTGGTTTATCTCTCTTTCGGAAGGGCTGAAATGCCAACCTTCCAAAACAAAGCCAGCGAATTGTCCCCAGGTACCGTCGGTCTTCAATCCAGGGATGGTGGGTGGCACCTTATGGGCAACGTTAATATACCTTGATGCACTATTTTCAGGTAGGGTCGCGGCACTTACCGGTTCTCCTTCGATGGAATGATTGGCTGAAAGACTGAATTTAAGACTGAGCTTATCCGACAATTTATTGTCTAAATTCATCCTGATGTTATACCGGTCATAAAAGGTTTCATCAATCAATCCGTCTTGACCCAGGTAGCCAAATGACAATGAATACCGGTTGGCTTTGGACCCACCGCTGAACCGTAGGTGATGATACGTTTGGAAACCACTTCCCGTTTCTAGCAGATCATCCAATCGCCTTTTATTGGGATAATTATCAGGGTCAGTTCCACTCCTAAACAAGTCGATATCGGCTTGGGTCCATCGGGGGCTACCTCCGTCATTGACTAAAGCTTCATTCTCCATCTCCGCAAAAGTCCAAGAATCAACCAACTGAGCGTATTCAGTGGGTTCCTGGTACCCAACGTAGGCATCATAATCTACAATAAATGCTCCTTCTTCACCCCGTTTTGTCTCAATCAAAATAACCCCGTTGGCCGCCCTAGCACCGTAGATGGAAGCAGATGCAGCATCCTTCAATACCGAAATACTGGCAATGTTGGTAGGGTCAACATCATCGATGGTGGATTGTATTCCATCGACTAGAACAAGAGGTTGATTTCCTGCAGAACTGAAGGTACCCAATCCTCTTACCCTAATGGTAGTTTCGTCTTTGCCGGGCTGGCCTGAATTCTGCAGAACCGTTACTCCCGATATCTTGCCTGCCAATGCCTGGGAACTCTGGGTCAGGGTTTGCTGTCCAATATCTTTACTGTTCATAGTTCCTACAGCTCCGGTGAGATTTACTTTCTTCTGAGTTCCGTACCCAACCACTACCACCTCATCAAGGGTAGAAACACTTGCAGTCATCACCACATCAATTACCGCACGGCCACCAATCTCCACCTCCTGCGTCTCTTGCCCGATATAGGAGATGACAAGAGTGGCATTTTCATCCGTCACCTCGAGCGTATATTTGCCATTAATATCTGAAATGGTTCCGTTTGCGGTACCTTTTTCCAGGATGGTAACGCCGATGAGGGGACTGCCGGCTTCGTTGGTAACAGTGCCACTGACGGGAATTTCGAATGCCAGTGAAGTGTTGTACTCATTGGCCATAAGAGGGAGACTAAAACTGCACTCAAATAAAAATACCAGCAGAAAACAAGTAAAAACCAAATAGTATTTAGTTAATCCGTTTGATTTCATAAGTTCACTTTTTATACGTTGATATATTGGCATATTCGCTAGGACAAAGTATGATTTTAATCCTCCGCCTATCTACTCTAGTAGCTGTATTGTGCAAATATATAAATTATTACTACAGTAAGCAGTTTCCAAAATAAAATTGCGACATCATGGGTCTTAGTATCGGTTATTACTGCATATCCTGCGTGCATATAACCTTCGACGTTTTAAGGATGGCTCCTGTTGTTCGAGCAAAGCAAAATATAGGTCTTTGAATAGTTCATAACTCCTGTGCTTATTAATATAACTAAAACTTGATTTACAGGGTGCTCTTGAAACTCCAAGCTGATTCAGATTGCCTGTGGCACTCCTTAACTATCGCGTTTCTTAAGGACGAGAACATTCAACATGTCGCCAATACGACCGGTGGCGCCCATACCTGGCTCAATTGGCGAAGGTATTTCTATGATTTTGCGCAGTTGATATTTAAAGATTAGATAGAAGAAATTCCTCTCAAACTCTAAAAAAGCCAGGATAAGGTTCTACAGTTTAATAACTCCATTAGATTATTTCAACTCAGACAATTATACCCAGTCGCATTTGGGTTTTCGGGAATTTTGACTAGATTATTTTTTCTCAGATCAAGGCAAAATTTTCAAGCATAGCAGGAGTTATGGTTTAAAATTTTAACGCAGATACCGCGTGACGCGGCACGAGTTATGGGGAAAAAGAAGCAGACAAAAAACCGAAAATTCATGTGTGATGGGTATAACCCATATCTTAGATGCATGACACCTCATTCATTAATAGCTTGTATTCTCGCCATCTTGCTACTAAACGTTTCATTTTCATATGAAACTTCCAATTTGAATATTGGAGAGATTTGCGATAATGCCTTGGATGATGATGGCGATGGCTTAATCGATATGAATGATCCGGATTGCCTTTGTCCCGAATTAAAACCGGTGTCTCTCATACCCAATCCATCTTTCGAAGAATACCAATGTTGTCCAAGCGGTATCGGACAATTACACTGCGCCAATAACTGGATTCAAGCTTCAGAGGCTACCACAGATTACTTCAATATATGCGATTATGTGGAAAGAAGCGATTTCCCGGTTCCATTACCTATACCAGATGGCGAAGGATATGTTGGTTTTAGAAATGGGCGCTTTAGCAGCAATGGTGGTGATGTAAATTGGAAAGAATATGCAGGTGTCTGCTTGAATAATCCATTGAAAGCTGGCACCAGCTATACCTTTCAATTTGATATTGGCTTTTCAACTCCAGCGAATTCTCCCCCGATGAATATGGTTTTTTACGGATCCGCTTCATGCGACCATCTCCCCTTTGGCATTGGAGAAATTGAGTTTGGATGTCCCCTGAATGGACCGGGATGGATGGAACTAGATCGAGTATTTGTGGCAGGAGAAAATTGGCAGAGGTTTCAGGTGACAGCCACTCCGGATGTTGATATGCATGCGATAGCTATTGGGCCCGATTGTATAGAAGTTTTTTCAGTAGCCAATACCTATTATTATTTAGATAATTTAGTCTCGGCAAATACAGAATCTTTTCAGGAAAAAATTAGCTCAGCAGGACATCCTTGTTCTGCAAATTATACTTTACGCTTTCCTCCTGAGAAAGCCAGCCAGTATCAATGGTATAGGAATGGCATCGCTGTTCAAGGTGCTACAGATCCTGAGCTTAAAGTAAGAGATAAGGAAGGTGTTTATCAAATTTTGCTCACAAACGAAACATCCTGCCGGCTTAGCAATAAATTTTCTGTTGAACAAACTCCTGAATTTGAGACTCTTGAGCATATGGAGCTTTGCGAAGGAGAAGGTGTTCAGTTAGGAGATTTGTGGCTTACTGAACCCGGATCTTTTTCAGCCCTGTTGCAAAGTTCAATGGGTTGTGATAGTTTCGTTACCCTTGATTTAGAAGTGCAGTCTTCTATTCCTGATACTTTCCGAACGAGTTTATTTCAAGGCGAAAGCCTGAAGATTGCACAATACAGATTAAAAGCAGGAAGCGAGCGATTGCTTCATTTTACTTCTGGTAATGGTTGCGATAGCCTCATTTATGCTATCGCTGAGCAGTACAATTTATACCTACCCAATGCTTTTTCTCCCAATGGTGATGGTAGAAATGACCTTTTAGTCTTCTCTGGCGATTGGGAGCTATTGAGGATCGATCGGACGCAAATCTTTGATCGCTGGGGAAATCAATTATTTGATAAGTCTGATGAAATCCTTATGGGCTGGGATGGCAAATCTAAATCAGGCGATGCTCCTATTGGCGTCTATGTTTATATCCTTGAAATAACCCTGCACGACGGTATGAAGAAAATGTTGACTGGAGAATTTACTTTATTGAGATAAGTATGAATCTGAAATCAGCAAATCTCTGAATCAGCTTGATAAATGACAGGGTCAATGCTGATTGTTGATGTTCCCAGGAAGGTGTCAGAAATGCAATTCTGCTGTAAATCATCAAAGATATCTTGCATCATCATACCATAAAGTTGTCTGATTTCTACAGCATCATTACCCGAGGGGAAAGTTGCATGATCTGGCCATAACCAAACATCATAGCCATCAACTTCGTCAAATTTATACCCACTCACACCAAGGTTTAAATGATTCTTTTTTATCCAAGGTTTGCACAAAGTTTTCAGGGTTTGGAAAGCGCGTACTATCCCAATCGTAAGAACAAGGGTAGGCAAAGCTTTGCCAGCCATCTGCTACGACCCAATTATGACATACGAACAATCCAGGAACTTTTAGGGCACAGCGATCTCAAAACTACCATGATATACACACATACCAGAGCTAAAGCAATGGGCTTTCAGGGAAAAGCATGAAGAAGCATCTAAAAGTGTGGAAGAAATAAGAAAGGAAAAGGTGTATTTGCCCTCTCCAATTACCGAAGGTGAATTAGCCGTCGTCCTAGAATGGCGTTATCGATCCGCAGCCGCATTACATAAATCCCTTCAGGCCATCTATCTGTCTTCCATTCGAACCTATATTTATCGGGATGGAGAATGCCATTTTTAAGGGTAAGCATCTGCTGACCCGAACTATTGTAAATACTAATATTGACATGAGCAGTTTTTGCAATGTTAAATTCTACATTTATCCAGTCATAAAAAGGGTTAGGAAAATTGATAAGAGAAGATACAGGAGAAGAATCATTCTCGCTCACTAAGTTAACGGATGTGGTGATTTCACCTATAGTAAACACACCGCTGGTATCTTGATAATCCTCATATTCGTTGTCTTGAACAATCCTGATCCTTCCCTCCTCGGTTTGGATAAAGGGCACTGCCCATTCGTAATTCCTGATATCTACAGGAATATTTTCTCTAATCGTTTCCCACGTCATTCCATTATCATGCGAAAAAAACAAGTCCCAATCATAGGTATTATGAGGAATCTCCTCTTCCCATGAAATAGTCATCAATTGACCCATTTTAAGAATTGCACTGTCCAATGAATTAACCAGCCTAACATGGGCTTTAACAGTACCAGTGAAAAGAAATAATACAGTGATAACAACTAAATGAATATGACTCTTCATTCATGGAAATTTACCCAAATAATGTCAATTACAATAAATCGTTTAGGTCCAATCCAGGAAATCCAGTGCATTAAATCCCATAAGATCGCCAAAAGCCAAATGCTATCCTACTCCACCTTCATCATCTTCCCAGCAATCCGATTACCCTCAAAATCCACAGTGTAAAAATAAGCTCCCGGAGCCATCTTGATGCAACTATTGTCAGTACCTCCCCAGTTAATTTCCACTACACCAGGATGATGATTGGCCTCACTCAAGCGACAGACCTCCATCCCCGCGATTGAAAATATCCGCAGATCTACAGTCCCGGGTTTTGCTAGTTCCAACCGAAACGTGGTGGAACCGGAAAACGGATTGGGATAATTATAGACCATGAAATCGCGGACTCCTATTTCATCCTCTACTCCCGTGATAATAGCGCTATCACCTTCGCGGATGTGTATGATTTGGTTTACCTGGACATCCATGAAGGTTTCTACCAATCCCAAAGGCCATGTAACTCGTATTTCATCGATCACTTGGGCCGGGCCGAGGCCAAAATGGACGGGTTTTATGCTCTGACACAAAAAACCTGTGCCATGATGCCACCGGTAATAAGAGTTGCCATTGATGGATATTTTCACTTCGGACCCGACAGCGTCGCGGTTGGATTCCGTACCTTCAAGCCATATTTGTATCCAATTGGCTGACTCGGGTTGATTGCCCATGATGATCTCATTGCGGTACAAGAACGGCGATCCCTCCATATTGGATACCAGGAGATCCAGATCCCCGTCTCCATCATAGTCGAATACTTCCAATCCCTTGCTCTTGGCTGTATCTCCAGTTCCTGTTTCCGCTGACACATCCAAAAAGCCGACGCCTTCCTCCATCAATGTGTTTTTGAACAGGAAATTATTGATATCAAATTGTTCAACGGGGCTTACCACGTATCCATCGGCCACCCCATTAACCGCATAAAGATCCTCATCTCCATCATGGTCATAATCCAGAAAATGGGTTCCCCAGCCCCAACCGGCGTTGGTTACGCCCATTTCGCGGGCCATGTCAGTAAACCCCTGGTTGGCCATGCTGGTGAACAAGGGATTGGGAAATCTTGCCCAAAGATTGGTGACATAAATATCGAAGAAGCCGTCATTATTGTAATCGCCTATTGTCACTCCCATGCCATCGCCTATGTCGTCCAATCCATATGCTTTAGAGACATCAATGAATCTCTGCCCCTCCTGGTTTAGGTAGAATTTGTTTTCACCAAAGTCATTGACAACATAGAGGTCCGGCCACCCGTCTCTATCCGCATCAATCGGTACACTGGCCCAGGTAGCTCCTCCATCTCCCAGAAGCATGCTCTCGGTGATATCCTCAAATGTACCGTCACCTACATTTTCGTACATTCTATTCTTCCGATTCCAGACGCTCACATACAAATCCAGGTCGCCATCGCGGTCATAATCCCACCAGAGACCACTCGTGCTAATGCACCCACTGCAGCCCGCAACCCCGGCTGCTTCTGTCACATTTGTAAAAGTGCCATCTCCCTCATTGTGGTACAGCTCATCCAGGCGGCTGTTGGTCAAAAACAGGTCCGGGAAACCATCATGGTCATAATCGCCCCAGGCGGCCCCGGCTTTTTCTCCCAATGGAGCGGCGGGGCCCTGATTGACAAACTGGTCATCAAACCCGGATTCGAGGGTTACATCCTCAAAGGTAGCATCTCCATTATTCTTTAACAGCCGATTCCAGGTGGTTTCATCAGCTGGATCAAATGAGGCAATCCCAACCATGAAAATATCGAGGTCGCCGTCCTGATCGTAGTCAGCCACCGCCACCCCATTGCTGTTCTGTACATGATCTATTTTCGCCTGTCCTTCTGCCCGTAGGAATTGCTGGGCAGTAGTGGTACAAAGCGCTAGTGGCGTAAGGATTAGGGCTAATCGTACACCTAGGCCTGCTGCTCTATTTTGCTGTCGCTGATAGGCTGGCTTACAATGGGACATTTTCGATGTCTACTGAGTTATGCCTGATTTATCAAAAAATCCCGGACCTTTGACCCAAAGATCCGGGATTGAATATTCAGATTCAGCTTCTGTCAATGGACTTTCGCCTCATTCACATAATGGATATTTATTTAACTCAGGTTTGAAAATATAGAGAAATACTCCACCAGCTGGTGGAGTATTTCGACCTTTTTTCGTGAAGTATATAATACTTCCTGCCCGGCTGTCGAACATTGGTCAGACGGGCGCAACTTCAGTTACTTACCACCCCGGATTCTGCTGTAGTTGATTAACAACTAATTCTTCAACCGGAATAGGAAGAAGCATCTTGAACTCTTCTATTTGATATGCATCCACAGGTAACCAATCTCTAGTGGCATTTTCGTATGCTCCATGGGCAACCATAACCTCGAAGGCTTTTCCGGTCCTCCTCAGGTCGTACCAGCGATGGAATTCGAAACAGAGCTCTGTTCGTCGCTCTTTTACAATCAGATCTCGCAGACTTGTCTGATCATTTTGTGTTATTGGGTCTGTAAGCCCTGCCCTGTCGCGTACCTGCTGTACATATGGAATCGCCTCGCCCGTGCGCCCCTGCTCATTGAGAACTTCAGCCATCATCAATAAAACATCGGCATACCGGATTACAGGAATATTGTCACCAGGCCGTCCCTTTTCAATATTTAGTGGTGGTTTGTATTTAAAACCATATGGAATAATACGGACTTCATCATTCCAATCAGGACCTTCCCACCAGCCAATGGAAATACCAAACCTCAGATCACCTGGCTCAAATGAATTGAGTAAAGCGTCGGTGGGCCAAAACCATCCACTTCCTGCGTTACGTATGTTAGCTTGTGGAACACCCGTTACATCTGAGCCAGATGTCCATGGAGCTTCCCTATAGATAAGGGGGTTGGAAAGTGTTCCGCTAATTGCATCTACAAATTGTATGGCAAAAATTGTTTCCGTATAATCTTTGGCTGCAGGATTCCAAAGATCAGCAAAATCGGGTAAAAGCTCATATCTCCCGGTGGCAATCACACTGTTAAACTCTGCTTCAGCCTCACTGTATCTTTGCGTCGTCAGATAAACTTTACCTAACATGGCCGTTGCAGCACCCCAGTTTGCACGACCATTTTCTTCCACATCCCTTGCACTAGCAAAATGTGATTTAGCCGCTTGCAAATCACTCACTATAGCATCGAAAACCTGGTCTTCAGTGGATCTTTTTACATCCTCTGCTTCCTGGGCGGCAATTGGTTCTAGTACGACTGGAACTCCTGCGAATTGCATCACTAAATGATAATAAGACAAGGCACGCATAAAATATGCTTCTCCTGCACTTCGGTCTCGGATCGACTCATCAGGCCAGGCCACACCTTCCCTGTCTATTTCAAAAAGCAATTTGTTACAATTATATATACCTCTGTACATATTCCGCCAAACATCAAGAATGGTTTCAGTCGAAGAGAGGTACCTAAAATCATCAAAAACAGCGACAGATTTTTCCCATTCAGGCTGGACATGAAATTGTCGAGTATAATTATCAGCCCTAATTCCAGATATGTTCCATGCTCTATCTTTATAAAAAACACGCATTTGCGCGTAAACGCCGTTGGCCAAAAGAATGTATTCGTCCTGTGTTTGATAAAACGTCCCATCATTCAATGTGGTTTCCGGATAGATTTCCAGAAAATCGTTGCAGGCCCATGTAACACAGAAAGTTAGTATAAATAATATTTTTTTCATGGCATATTTATTTTTGAATTAATGACATATTCTTATAATTACTCAATTCAAAACCCCAACTTTGCTCCAAATGAGATTGTCCTTGCCAGCGGATAAGCAGTCCGATCCCATCCTGGTGCTAGTGTGGGATTTGCCGAATATCCCGGTGGTGTCCATCCTAGTTCAAGCTCACTATAATCACTCGTTGACTGTGATTCCGGATTGCCCCCCCGATAATCAGTCCAGGTATGAAGGTTTTGTACGCTCATATATAACAGAGCATTATTAATAAAACCTGAGCTCCGAATCCATCTTTGAGGTAATGTATAATCTAGTGTAACATTCGCAATCCTGAAGAATGTCGCATCTTCCACCCATGAATCGTTCATATGCCAGGTAAAGTCTTCACCACCTATGGATGGTGCGCCGTGAATCCCATCTCCCGTGTCTGTGGGACTTCGCCAGCGGTTAACCCACTCCTTAGCCAAATTATTTCTGCCCCATGTAAAGTCAAGTTCTGTACGTATGTGATTTACCGTAGCACCTCCTTGCTGACCAGTGACGAGTGCGGATAGTCTCCAATTGTTATAACTAAATGTATTGGTGAATCCATAAATAAAATCAGGATGCGGATTGCCAATGATAGCATAATCCTGGATATCAACAATTGTCCCATCACCGTTACCATCGACGTATAAATTTCCGCCCTCACGTGCAAAGTTGGGTTTCACGACATTAGGATTAGCCATGTCTTCAGCAGTGGCCAATCCATCCCACACAAAGCCGAAAAACTGGCCTAATGGATAGCCAGGTCTGGTAACATGGGTGGGAAAGGACCAATTTCTTCCTGCCAATATGTCGTCATTGCTCGCATTTGTAGAAAGTACTTTATTCCTGTTTATAGCTATATTCATATTAACATCCCATCTAAAGGCTCCAGTAATGGGACTTCCGCCCAGCGCAACTTCAATCCCTCTGTTGCGTACACTCCCTTGATTTATGAACTGTGTTTGAAAGCCTGATATTGCAGGGATCACATCAGCCAGTAACATGTTCCTGCTTTCCTTATTATAAAAGTCGAGTGTGAGGTTTAACCGGTTGCCAATCATCTCAAGATCAATTCCTACATCGAACTGAGTGGATTCCTCCCAGGTCAAAAAAGGATTGGATAAGCCGACGAAAGATGCCGTTGCTAAACTATTATCAAAAACATGTTGACCTGCCGTAACCGCTGCAATATGGGCATAATTTCCTATATTGTTATTCCCGCTGAGACCATAGCTCACACGTAATTTAAGGTTATCGATGGTATTATTATCCCTCAGGAAATCTTCTTCAGACACGCGCCAGGCAACAGCCGCTGACGGAAAGGTGGCATAGCGATTATTAGGTCCAAACCGGGAGGACCCGTCAGTTCGTACCGTGGCAGTGAGATAATACCGGTCTCTGAAATTGTAATTTATCCTTCCAAGGAAAGATACCAGAGACCACTCGTTAATAATTTCGTTCACGTTAGCATCCGTTGCTGCATTAAGGGTCTGAATCAGGTCATTGGGGAAAGGAACCCCTCGAACAGAAATTTCATTGGATGTAAACTTTTGGGTTGAAAATCCCGCAACTGCATCAATACTGTGATCGTTGAAGGTCTTCTTGTAACTTACTGTATTTTCGTTCAGCCAGTTGAAATCCTGTCTTCTCACATCATAAGAAGATCCCCCCCGACCCGCTCTTGGGGGGCTATTAGTCCCGCCAATGGTGCCGGGACGATACTGTTCGAACGTAAAGTTCCCATAAATGGTATTTAAGGATGTCCTGGCTGTCAATCCGGGAGTGATCTCCCATTCTGCGAAAACCGAACCTATATTCTGGAATTCCTTATATGTCATGAGCGCTTCTTGTAAAAAATACAAAGGGTTATTATCGCTCTGTACCGAAAGCCACTGATGCTTTGGTGAATCAATAAAAGGGATTATTGCACCATTTTCATCAAAGGCGGGTAAAGCAGGATTAAGCCATAATGCGCGGTTAAGAACGTCATCACGGTGTCTGTCTGTATCGGTACTTTTTTGGTCGAGAAATGAAGGCTGTAAAGAACCGCCGATTTTAAAGGAATGTGACACATTTGCCTCCATGTTGAGCATACCATTGAATCTTTCAATTCCTGTCTCCTTAAGCACACCTTCCTCATTCCTGTATCCCAGATTAAAACTCAGTCTGGAATCTTTTGTACCTTTCGTAATACTTACATTATGATTTTGGACTCTGGCAGTCCTTACAAGCAAGTCAAACCAGTCAGTGCCCTCACCCAGCTGAGCCGGATTGCGGTACAATTCGGGATAATCGCTAGGCGTGGGTTCCCTATTTTCATTTGCACGAATCCTGTCACCTATTACGTCCTGAACAAATTCTGCAAATTCAGATGCATTCATCACTTCAATCCGCCCGTTTGACGGAATGGCTGATAGACCAAACTCGGATGACGCACTGACGGAAGTTTTGTTGAATTCACCTTTTTTTGTCGTAATCAATATTACTCCATTACTTCCCCTGGAACCGTAAATTGCAGTGGAAGAAGCGTCTTTTAATACGCTTATCGATTCAATATTATCCGGATTGATGTGCGCCAATGCGTTGAAGTTTTGCCACACTCCTGTTGCATAGGGTATGCCGTCAACAACATACAAAGGTTCATTACCGGCACCAAGCGATCCCTGACCTCGAATTATGGTATAGGTTCCACCACCAGGCTTGCCTGTTACCTGCTTGACCTGCATCCCAGCCACCTGTCCAGCCAATTTCTTATCGATAGATGTCACAGGCAAGGCTTCGATGGCATCCATATTGATTGTCGATACCGAACCCGTGAGGTCGGATTTTCTCTGGCTGCCATAGCCGATCACAACGACTTCCTCTAGTGCAGTAACGTCCACGTTCATGCCAATATCGATCACAGCCTGAGATCCCACCGCTATTTCTTGCGATTCATAGCCGATAAAAGTAAATTCCAGCACGGCTCCGTCGAAGTTTTAGTAAGTTTATCTCTGCATCGAGTTGGTAGTTACCATCTGCATCGGTTATAGTACCAGTAGTAGAGCCCTTCACCATGATGTTCACCCCAGGCAATCCGGCACCTGTTTCATCCACAATTTTGCCGGTAAGAGGAGCTTTTGCCTGGCCATCAGCAAAAATGGGTGACAAAAGAAGCAATCCAAACAATAGAATCGATTGGATGCACTTGCCTAGCCAAAATGGCACTTTTCGAAGTTTTAGTAAGTTTATCATACTTATGATTTTTAAATTATACAAAAAAGCAGGGAGAACTGCCTCCCTGACTATGGTTTAAGAATTGTTGGAAGCTAAGGTATAAAAAAAAAAGAATTAATCGAGGTACGAAAAACAAGTCAATCTGGTAGGAAAAACTGGTTTATTCGGATCCGGAGGAGCGCATGCCCCAGGAAGCTGATCTAATCCTGTTTTCAGGAGTGCCGTTATCCTCATTATGGTATGGGTCCGCATTTTTTTTTTGCCAGTCCACTTATGCTAATACATTTTTGACCACTTCCCCATGTACATCTGTCAATCGATAACGCCTGCCTTGATGCTTAAAGTTTAGTCGTTTGTGATCTATCCCCAATAAATGAAGCACCGTCGCTTGAAAATCATGTATGTGGACACCGTTTTTTGCAACGTTGTAACTAAAGTCATCTGTTTGGCCATAAACTGTACCAGCTTTAATTCCTCCTCCAGCCATCCAAATAGAAAAACAACGTGGATGGTGATCGCGTCCATAGTTGTCCTTAGTGAGGGGTCCCTGGGAAAAACTAGTACGTCCAAATTCTCCTCCCCAAATAACCAGTGTATCATCCAGCAACCCTCGCTGTTTGAGATCTGTCACCAGCGCCGCCGAAGCCTGATCACTGGATTTTGACATGGTTTGTATGTCTTTCGGTAGATTGCCATGCTGATCCCATCCCATGTGGTAAAGTTGAATGAAGGGTACATCTCTTTCTGCCAAACGCCTGGCTAACAGGCAATTGGCAGCGTAGGTGCCGGGGATGCGGGATTCAGGTCCATACATATCGAAAATGTAATCAGGTTCATCAGAAAGATTAGTGACCTCTGGAACACTGGTTTGCATGCGGTATGCCATTTCATATTGACTGATTTTGGAGTCAATTTCCGGGTCTCCCCACACTGTCTTTTGCTCCCGATCCAGTTTCTCCAGATAGTCTAATTCACGACGTCGGCTTTCCTTATTTATCCCATCTGGATTAGACAAGTACAATACGGTGTCCTTGCTCGAGCGAAATCTCACTCCCTGATGATGAGAGGGAAGAAATCCATTGCTCCATGCCTGCATATTGAGATTCTGGGTATAGAGAATGCCTCGTGACAAGAGGACAATAAAAGCAGGTAGATTCTTATTCAGGCTGCCCAAACCATAACTCATCCAAGCACCCATACTTGGCCTTCCGACCTGCTGTGATCCAGTCTGCAAGAAAATAACCGCAGGTTCATGATTAATCGCTTCCGTGTACATGGAATTGATCACAGAGATGTCGTCGGCGATATTGGAAATATTGGGAATCAGACTACTAAAGTATCCACCCGTTGTTGCATGGCGATGAAACTCAAATTTCGACCCAACAAGCGGAAATTTGGATTGTGCTGCCAACATCCCTGTAAATCGCTGTTCGCCTCTGACGCTGTCGGGAATTTCTTGGCCCCATCGTTTATTCAGTTCGGGTTTGTAGTCAAATAATTCAATTTGGCTTGGTGCTCCGGCCTGGAACAAATAAATAATTCGCTTGGCAGATGGCGTGTGATGTAAGGATTTCAGGGTCCCACCATTACCTGGCATTTCTGAGGGTGACGACAATGAGTAAGTGCGATCTTGTCCTTGTAATAAATCTGGAATCAAAAGGGAACCAATAGCAGCTGCTCCCAAACCCTTGGTCGTTACCCGGAGAAATTCTCGTCGTGTTTTTAAATATTGGGCCTGCCGGCAGTCTGAATGGAGTAGCATTTAGTTTGTTCTTAATTTTTATAATATGCTTCTGTCGAATTTAATACAGTATTCGCCACGCGTGCCAGCGAAGCTAATTCTGCTTTAGGAAGATCAGATCTCACTCTATGGTGTCCATTGTCCAAATATGCAAGTGCTTTGTTCTTATTTTTTGAAAAGTAATGCAATTCTTCATCGTATTGTTGAACAAGATATTTGTGTTCAACTGCTGTTGGGTTTCGACTGGTCAATAGTCGGAAGGCTAATTTCGAGGCTTCAGCAATATTGCCATTTGACATCAACAGCACCTTTTCAGCAAGTGCCCGGCTGCCCTCAATGAATTGAGGATCGTTGAGCAAGACCAGGGCTTGGAGGGGGGTATTACTTCGTTGGCGACGAGGCTGACATTCAGCCCGACTGGCTGCATCAAAGATCAGCATACTGGGAGGAGGCATATTTCGTTTCCAAAAAGTATATAAACTGCGTCGGTAAAGCCCTTTCTTATAATCAATCTGATAACCTTTAAAATAAGGCTTGCTGGTGGTTTCTTTCCATAAGCTATCGGGCTGATAGGGAAATGCAGACGGCCCTCCGATCTGCTGATTAAGAAGTCCGCTTACTGCTAAAATGTTATCTCTGACCATCTCTGCTGATCGACGGTACCGGTGTGCCCGGCCGAGTAACAAATTGTCTGGGTCTATCTGATCTAATTCCGGTCTCATTTGAGAAGATTGGCGATAAGTTGAAGAAACAACCATCTGTTTGACCAGTCGTTTTACATTCCACCCATTTTCACGAAAATCGACAGCTAACCAATCCAGCAGATCCGGATGTGTAGGTAAGGCTCCCTGGGTACCAAAATCTTCTACAGTTTCTACAATGCCGCGACCAAACATCAAATACCAAAATTGGTTGACTGCCACTCTAGCAGTCATAGGATGATCGTCATCAATGAGCCATTTTCCCAATCCGTAGCGATTTTTGGGTAAATTTTCAGGCCAGGGTAGAATTGATTCAGGAACATTCCGATTTACAGGTTGACCTAAAGCATTATAAACACCCCGATCCAGTATAAAGGTGGGTCGTTCCCTGGCATAGTCACCCATGACCATCACTTCCTGAACCGTATCTATCGCTTCAATTTCTGCTGCCTGGATGGCCCTCAGCTTCTTCCTTTCCAGCTCCAACTGTGGATCAATAAAAAGATCGTAGAAAGCATCAAGTTTTGATGTTTTTTCTTCTATGGCTTGGTTAAACACAGCAATGCCGAGATCGGGATTATACAGGAATTTTGCTACAATATCATCAGCTTCCCGGTTCAAGATATGTACCTCATCAATCAAACCTCCGGTAAAATCCTGATCATAATGGCGGTTACCGATGATTAGCCCCTTATATGGCATATACACTGTGGAATGGTCATCGGTATACGGTTTCGTAGATCGATACAGGAAATCCCTTTCGATCGCAAACTCAATCTCTTCACTATTGCGATAGATCTCCATCCCTTCTGCTTTACTCGAACCATTGTATGTCCACACAAAATGAACCCATTCATTTATTGGGAGTGAGTTCGTCGTATAAATATCTATGGATTGAAAGGGATGAGCGTGATTTAGTCGGAAGTGCAGCCTACTGCTATCTAGTGTCACATCCCAACCGCGATACCCTTGAATGCGATTGTTGCCATTGTACATTACATGAGCCTGATCAAATAACTTGGGTGTATTGATCCAAAAACTTATAGTGAACGGTTCCATCCTTTCAAAGGAGGATCTGTCGCCATCCGCAACGAACTGCCCGACTGCATTACTGCGTATCGCTTGTTCTATTTTACCAGGCACAGCAATGATTTCGCCATTGTAAATGGCTTTACGTGCTCCTGGAGTCAGGTCCATTGAGAAGCCATCGGCCATATCGTCAAATGTAAGGTGGGAAACAGTCGATTTTTCCACAGCGCCAATCAAGGCAGAAGCGTCTTTTTGCTGATCTCTCCACTGAACAAAACTCGCTTCATTGCGTATTTTCAAATGTTGGATGTTGTCTTCTCGATTATCGATCTGTTTTAAAAGGAAATCGCGAATTTCACTAATTTTTGATTCGGTTAGGGCAAGTACCGGCCCTGAATTCATAGACAATTTATTGGGTACCCTTTGTCCATTTTCAATGGCATTTAACCCAAATATCCCATCACCTCGTTCGATTGTGGAATTAAAAAAGCTAAAAAGTTCATAATAATTTTCCTGACTGAATGGGTCATATTTATGGTCATGACAGCGAGCACATCCAACGGTGAGAGACATAAATGCAATCCCTAAAGTATTCGTTCGATCGGCAACGTATTCGACGCGAAATTCCTCTGGAATGATTCCTCCTTCAGAGTTTTGTTTGTGATTCCTGTTAAAAGCAGTTGCTAGTATCTGTTCACTTGTGGCTCCTGGTATTTGATCGCCTCCTATCTGCCATAAAATGAATTGGTCATAAAGTAAATTTTCATTGAATGCTTTAATGACCCAATCTCGATAAGGCCAAAAAGTATGATGGTAATCATCCAGATAACCTTCAGAGTCAGCAAATCGGGCAACATCTAACCAATGAGCGGCCATTCTTTCTCCAAATGAGGGGAGCGTCAACAAATAATCGACCAAACGATCGTAATAATCTGGTTCGGGATCAGTAATCCATTGATCCAAATCTTCCAAAGTCGGAGGCAAGCCCGTCAAATCGAAATACAATCGACGAATCAATTGCTCCTTTTGAGCTTCGGCAGAGGGTTTTATTTGGAAACGCTCTCGTTTTTGTGCAATAAAATGATCAATTTCATTTCTCGCCCATTCGCCACCAGATTTTGGAAGCAATGGCTGTTCAGGTTTGGTAAATGCCCAATGAGGTTTGTACTTTGCCCCTTGTTTGATCCATTTGATGAGAATGGCGATTTCTTCAGCGTCAAGATCGAGATTCGATTCCGGATTAGGCATCGTAAATTCAGGATCATCAGACAGAATACGGTGGATTAACTGACTGCGGTTGATTCTTCCAGGTACGATTGCATGTCCTGCTCCACTGGAAAGGGTTGCATAAGCATTGTCTTGAATATCTAACCGAAGATTAGCTTCACGCTTATTCTCATCCGGACCATGGCAGGCATAGCAACGGTCTGCTATGATGGGCTTGACATGAAAATTATAGTCTATTTGATCGGGCAAGTCCGCCATTGCGTTTTTAACTGGCGGGGGTAATTCCATACCGCATCCACACATTAGCACGGACAATAACAAAATAAATAAATGTGTGGAATCAGTCTTACTCATTTGGATGACACATCATTTCTTAAAGATAAAACATTTCTTAAAGGTAAAAAAAACCGCAATATTTGATGGTAAGTAACATGACTTGGGTGCAGGACAAAATGCAGGAATAGCAAGTTATGTTCATCACCATCGGGCTTTCAACTTAACTGCCTGAACGTCAACGCTTCATATAAGATTCATCGAAGTTCATCATCGTATTGGTCACCATTGCCAGTGCAGCAGTTTTTAACTTATCCAAACTATCATCTAACCGATACTCCCCTATAGCCAGAAGTTCATCTGCATAGTCAGGATTGTTCCTAAAGCCATCTAGTGCGATTTGATATTGCCGCTGCATTAATTCTTGTTCCTCAGGATTTGCGCCTCTCCCGCAAAGCAACCTGAAGCCATATTTCGTTTGATCTTCCAATCTTTCTCCTCCCTCCTTTTGTATTCTTTCGGCAAGCACCCTCGCTGCTTCTACAAATTGAGGATCGTTGAGTAAGACCAGGGCCTGAATCGGGGTATTGGTATTTTCTCTTTTGACAATGCACACTGATCGGTCGGGAGCATCGAAGGCAATCATAGCCGGATGAGGGGTGGTTCTGCGGATAAAGGTGTACATACTCCGGCGGTAGAGGCTATCTCCTGAATTATGTCTGTAGGCGGAACCTGGGCCGGTTTTTTCGACCCAGAGTCCTTTGGGTTGGTATGGCTTAACACTCGCACCACCCACTTTGTGCGATAATAGTCCACTGGCTGCCAAAGCGTTGTCCCTGATCATTTCTGCCTGCAGTCGATAGCTTGGTGCGCGAGCGAGAAAGAGATTCTTGGCGTCCTTTTCCAGGTGTTCCGGAGTAGCAACTGATGATTGTCGGTAGGTAGAAGACATCACTATTTTCTTCAGTAAAGCCTTCACATCCCAACCCGATTCTGTAAAATCTACTGCTAGCCAATCCAACAATTCGGGATGGGTCGGTAAAGCTCCCTGGGTGCCAAAGTCATGGGGTGTTTCAACGATACCACGGCCGAAGATCATCTGCCAATATCGGTTGACTGCTACCCTTGCGGTGAGTGGATTTCTTTCATGGACTAACCATAGTGCCAACCCCAGGCGATTTTTCGGTAAATCCTCGGCGAAGGTGAGTACCTTTCCAGGCGTTCCGCATTCTACCTCCTCAGTCGGCGAGTTGTATTGGCCCCGATTGAGCACAAAGGTTTTACGCCGCTCAGGCATATCTTGCATTGCCATGATCTCAGAAACGTCTTTCATTATTTCAAGCTTTTGAGCCAGGAGACGTTGTTCTTCTTTGATCAGCGCTTGAAACACAGTATGATTTCGATGCAAATAATGGTCGACATATGCGGCATTTTCAAACAAGTTTTGAGTGCGACTGGAATTTGCATCCCGTTCATAAAGTGCCTCAACTTCAAGAGGTGTCAGATATTTCTCAAATAATTTTATATGGTCAATACTTCCGGCAAACACGCCATTATCACCAGTATAAAATCGGCCACTTCTGCCAACCATCATTGGCTTTTCGTTCCAACCTTCTCTTTTCTTCCAATCGTGAACAATGGATCGGTATAAATTATCGTAGTCAATAAGATGATCCATCCATTCTCCATTGACATAAAGCTTAAGTCCATCCGCTCGGCTGGTTCCGTCATACGTGAAAAAGACATGGTACCACTGGTTTTTGGAAATGAAAATGTCAGCTGTGATCTGCATATAGTTGTGTGGCCAATAGCTCGTCAATCGGATTGAGGGCCGGTTTGATTTATCAATGAACAAATCCCAGCCTTTCCAGGCATTGTCCACATCGCCTGAATTGCCCATTATGGTCTGATTCTCTCCTTCTTTTTCAATCTTGATCCAGGAGCCTGCCGAAAAAGGTTCGTTCATCTCAAAATTGCCTATATCTTTTAGAAAAATAAGATCAAACTCTTGATTCAAACTCAGGGCATTGCCAATTTTTCCTTTTACTATCTCTGGAGTGCCGGAAGCTACGGAAGCCGAATTGTGATCTACGACTTTGTCAATCACATCGTTATTCAGTACTCTGTGTACATGTCCTGCGGTCTCTTTGTTGTTGGTTTGCTGAATTGATTCCAATGGATAAAATGCATCGGCAACAGGAGGTTTTACGGACTGATTTTGGATGGATTTAATGAGTTCTGAATTTGCCGCTACCTCAGATTCAGTGAGTTGTTGTCGTTCTCTGATTTGGGCAATCTCTTCAGATAATTTTGATAATTTTTTTTCTGTTTCCAGGTCTGGCAATATCATTACAGGCCCTGACGAACCTCCTCCTTCAGCCACCATCCCGATTTCCTTCAAATTGTTAAAAAAAGCCGTCATCTGGTAGTATTCTTTCTGCGAGATCGGGTCGAATTTATGGTCATGACATGTGGCGCATTCCATCGTCAGACCTAAAAAAGCCGTAGCAGTGGTATTGGTTCGATCCTGAACATATTTTTGCCTGAATTCTTCGTCGATAATTCCTCCTTCGGCAGAAATTGGATGATTTCGAAGGAATGCTGTGGCTAACTTTTGATCCCTCGTCGCATTGGGTAATAAATCTCCTGCCAATTGCCAGGTGATAAAATCATCGTACGGAATATTCTGCTTAAAAGCTTGAATTAACCAATCCCGCCAAGGCCAGCTTAACCTTTCCCTGTCCTCGTGCATACCCTGTGAATCAGCGTACCTAGACACGTCGAGCCATTCCATAGCCATTCGCTCAGCGTATACATCCGTGGACAAGAGCCTGTCAACGAGGTTTTCATATGCTTGCGGAGAAACATCCGAAACAAAATCCTCGACCTCCGTAATGGAAGGAGGCAATCCTGTCAGGTCGAAGCTCAATCTCCTGATGAGGCGCTCTTTATCTGCTGACAGCGAGGCGTTTAGGCCTTGTTCTCTTAATCTTGCAAGTACAAAGTGGTCAATGGGATTATTGGTTACGCTATTGTCAAGGTCTGGAACAGACGGTTTTTCCGGTGGTATAAAGGCCCAATGCTCCTTCCATTCCGCTCCTTGTTCGATCCACTTGGTGATGAGGGCAATTTCTTTGTCACTAAGTCTAAGATTGGATTCATGTGGCGGCATATGGTAGTCGGGATCTTCAGAGGTTATCCTTTTCCAGGCTACACTTTTTCCAATATTTCCTTTGACAAAAGCATGGCCCTTTGATTCTCTTAATTTGGCAAAAGCCGAGTCTTCCAAATCTAATCGGAAATCCGCTTTACGTGCGTTATCGTCGGGGCCATGACATTTGTAGCATCGATCGGAAAGGATGGGCTTTATGTGAAAATTGAAATCTACTTTTTCAGGTAAGTTCTGGTAAGCCAGTTTGATATCGTCTGTTAATGAACGGCTACAACCAATTAATAACATCAATGGCAATATCAATAATAATTCAATTTTTAATCTTGGTTCCAAATCGATGCTTAATTGATTAAAGTATTTCAATTTTTGGCGACGTAAATTTATATCTAAATATTCAGCGGTTTTCGACTGAAAGGAGAAAAATACCTTTGAAAAAGTGCCTTTTCTTTTGATTCGTTTTCTTTGGGCATGCAAAGAAAATGAATAATTAGAATTAACCAATTGATTATCAATAGATTATGAACAATGCTTAAACATTATTCACGTTAATAAAAGAAAAGGCTTTTAAGGAACCAAAAGCGAAACAAAGCGAGTCTTGAACCTGATACTTGTCGGAGCGCAACGGAGATCCCGGCAGGAGCGTTGGGGAACTTGAATAAAGAGTCCTGTGTCTTAAATATGGTCTTTATTAGACACAATTGCCATTATTCCAGCGCTTGCTAAGGATCAGCTTGGGGTTCATAGCATACCCAGCAAAGCAAAATGGAAGAATTTTATCTTTTTAATCAGGGATTCTTCCATATTAATTAGAAATCCCTGAAACAACCGCAGGTCCAACCACCGTCCACAGTGAGAACATGCCCCGTGATATAACTACTTTCCTCTCCGGAAAGAAAAAGCACAGCATTCGCAATATCTTCTACTTTGCCGGGACGGCCTAGTGCATCAGGCACGAAATATAACACCCCTTATACTTGTTATTTTTCACCTGTATTTCGTTGAAGAACCCTTCATTTGGCTAAGGCCAAAATCAGGAACCTTCGCCTCATTCAGGTAAAAAATAACTTCGTCTAAGGGGCATTTTACTTAGTGCCTGATGCACTAGTGCTTTGGGAACGAAGTCCTTGAACGTTTTAAAAGTTGCTAGTTGCCGGTTGTTTGTTGCTGGTTCCCTAACAAACAACTATCAACGAACAACAATCAACTGTTTGAATAAATGGTCACACATTTAGTTCCTGACGCACTAGTGCACCAAGCACGAAATATAGCACCCCTTATACTTGTTCTTTTTCACCTGCATTTCGTTGAAGAACCGCCTCACTTAGCGGAATGCTAAGCTCGGGAACCTTCGCCTCATTCAGATAAAAAATAACGTCGTCTAAGGGGCACTTTACTTAGTGCTTGGCGCACTAGTTATCCACAATACAGGAACAAATACATTAGTCATAACTCGTGCCGCGTAACGCGGTATTATGAATAAATAATATACATATAAGGCTGATATTGTGATCTTTGTATTGCTCCATTGCTCCATTGCTTCCAGCCAAAGGCTGATCTGCCTCTGGCAGACATTACTCCAAAAAAATGCCTTTCACTCATCCAACCGTAGAATATTTTCATATATTGAGCCGGATCAAATTATCTGACCCCATTTTTCTTTTACAAAAAATCAACCAAGTATGATTAATTTGAAATCTAAGTCGAAAAAAGCGAGACAAGGCAGACAAATCTTACTCCTGCTCATGCTTTTCTTACTAACACCTCTATTCATCTTTGCACAAAAGACGGTTACAGGTGTGGTTACTGCTGCGGACGGCGAACCGCTGATCGGGGCCAACGTCCTAGTACAAGGTACTAACTTAGGTACCATTACGGGAATCGATGGCAGTTATACACTCGATAATGTACCGGATGACGCGGTCATCGTGATCTCATTTATCGGATATGATACTCAAGAAATAGGCGTCCAGGGCCGCAGCGACATTGACGTAATTGTGACAGCAGCAGGTGAACTCTTGCAGGAATTGGTGGTAACTGGTTACGGCGTAGAACGGAAAAAAGATCTGCTGGGGGCTGTATCAGTAGTGGACCTCGGGGCTCAGGAAGATGTGACCTATCCCAATGTAATGGCGCGCTTGCAGGGAAGAATACCTGGCGTAACCGTAAATTTGAATCCTTCACCAGGACAGGGCTCTAATGTCTTAATTAGGGGAAGAAGTACTCTTGGAAGAAATGACCCCTTATATATTGTCGATGGGGTACCGATTCAGCCCTTTTCTACCTTTGACCAGGGTGAAGAGGTACGACTACATGATCTTTCCTGGCTGAATGCCAGTGACGTGGAATCCATCCAGGTATTGAAGGACGCGTCAGCTGCAACTATCTATGGGTCACGGGCCAACAACGGAGTAGTAATTATCACGACGAAGCAATCGACAGCTAAAAAAACTGAGGTTTCCGTCAAAGCTACGTTTGGTGTGGAGCAATGGGGTTCTGGCAGCTATGACAAGGTCTTAACTTCAGAAGGGAGGGCAACAATATTGTGGCAAAAAGCGGTGAACGATGGAGCTGATCCTAATACCATCGGAATGCCTTATCAATATGAGTGGCATTTTGATCCCAGTTTAGGGGCTGGATTCCAGGGTAACGGACTGCCCGTGCTCGACCGGATCATTTATCCTGAATATTTATCCCAATCGCCGCAGATGTTGAGACCAGCTGGACACCCGCAAAGCGTCTGGACCGGAACCGAATTTGGGGCGCCCAACATTGAGACAGGGACCGATTGGTGGGATGTGATAACACAAACAGGGATTGTACAAGATTATGACGTGAGTTTGACTACAGGAGGTGAAAAAGGTGGATCGCGATTTTCTATCAATCTTTATGACCATAAAGGAGTAGGGAAAGGCTCGGATTACAGTCGTCTTTCGCTGCGTCTTAACTCACATTATAAGATTGCCAACGACAAAGTTACTATCGGTCAGAATATAGCGGCGGTAAGAGGAGAAAGCCTTTGGATTCCGGAAACAACTCAAGGGGGTGGATCTTTGATAACCAGAGGAGTTAGACAAAATTCCATCATGCCTGTGTTTACTGAGGATGGTCTATTGACAGGTACTCCCGGGGCTGGGTTTTCTTTGAGAACCAACCCTTTGGCCGACGTGGAGGATAATAAAGATGATCGCATTAATGAAGTTAAAATCTTTGGTAATGCATATTTGGATTGGCAAATAATTGAAGGTCTTAGCTTTAGAACCAATGTGGGCATTGACTACGACAACATCTATTCCCGGGACATCCTTCGAACTTATCAAAGAGGAGCGATAGGTATTCTTACCGCTGAACTCGATGAAATACAAACGCATCGGACCAACTGGGTTTGGAACAATACCTTGACGTATAGTAAAACGATAGATGACCATGCTTTTACCGTATTAGCCGGCACGGAAGCTGTGGAAAATTTTATAAGAAGATTCGCAGCCAATTCAAGGGAGTTTGCTCTTGAGACAAACGATTACTTCCAGCAGAATGCAGCATCAGGCGGAAGAAGCACCAGCGGTAACAGCTCGGGATTTACATTGTTCTCATATTTCGGCAAGGCAAACTACGCATTCCAGGATAAATACCTGGCTTCTTTTACCGTCAGAAGGGATGGATCTTCCCGCTTTGGTTCTGCAAACCGGTATGCGGTCTTTCCTGCTGCATCAGTTGGTTGGAGAATAGGTGAAGAAAACTTCCTGGCAGATGTAGATTGGTTGTCTGATTTAAAAGTGCGGGCAGGATGGGGTCAGACCGGAAACCAGGATATCAATGACAACGCCAGGTTCGGTCTTTACGAAGCACTATATGCGGATCCGAGTATAATGTTGCCTTGGGATATCGCCTTTTTTGGCACTGTCCCCAATGCAACATCGTATGATATAGGCAATAACAATGTTGGTCTGCTCCAATCTGGTTTCCTGGCAACCCAAACTGAAAATCAGGATTTGAAGTGGGAAACCCAAACCGAGCTTAACGTGGGTATCGATTTTGGATTTATGGACGATCGTTTAGTCGGTTCATTTGAGGTTTATAATAAGGAAACCGAAGATATCCTGATTCAAAAAGTTGCTATCGAGGCGCTTGGTGATGGCAGCGCCCGATTTGTAAATGGAGCCACAATGGAGACCAACGGTTGGGAAGCATTCCTGGAATACAGAAAGTTTACCGGTGATTGGCAATTCTCCATAAGTACCAACCTCGCCCACTACCAGGACAAGATCACTCTCCTTCCCGAGGGTCTATTCTCGTCATTTCCGGGTAATTCGCAGCAAAACATCCTCGGCCATTCCCCTGACGCGTTCTTTGCCTACACTACTGACGGGATATTCCAGAACCAGGCCGAAGTGGACGCCCACGCAGTCCAGGCAGGTGCGAAGGTTGGACAACTGCGCTTTAAAGATCTTAACAATGATGGTGTCATCGATGCCTTGGATCAGGAGTACCACGGAACTAACGGATTGCCCAAGGTTCAGTACGGAATCAACGGACGGGTATCATATCGCAATTTTGATCTTTCTGTTTTCTTGTGGGGAATGGCGGGCCGGAAAGTAAATGATCCGTATGTCCCCAGGCGAGAATATGCAGACGTGCAATTGATTGAGGAAAATTTTGGAGCATTAAATCTCGATGCCTGGAATTTCGATAATACGGACACCCATATACCAGCTCAAACCCTCGATGCGACGAATTTTAGATCTTCAGGCCTCGAAAGAACGGAGCCGGGGAGTTCATATACCTGGCGCAATGGAAACTACTTTGCCTTGAGACAAGTAACCCTGGGATATGATATCCCATGGTCGCAGGTCAATAATTTACGGGTATATGTCAGCGGGGAAAACCTGCTTTGGGTAACAGGAGGCAAGGGACAGGATAAATGGACCGGTCCCGGTTGGTTAGTTGAGAATGCCGGGCGCCATGGGAATACAAATCGTTTTGCGGTTTATCCAAAGGTGCCGCGATACACGATGGGGCTTAATGTTACATTTTGATATCAAGTAAATTATATATAAAATGAAAAATTTAAAATTATATCTATCAATTGCAGTAACGGTGGCTGCTATGCTCACTATATATAGTTGTTCGGAAGGATTTCTGGATTATGCTCCCAAGGGAGTAGTCGCCAGTGAAGATCTGAGCACTCCTGAAAACATCGAAAAAATGGTAATTGCTGCTTATGCTTCCCTGGGCAATGATCACTTTTGGGCGCCCTACGGAAACTTGTTTCCCTATGGGGATATTGCTTCAGACGATTCATACAAAGGCGGCGGTGGTAATGGTGACGTAATAGATTATGACTTTGTTGAGCGTTTCACAGGAATGCCCACCACGCTATTCTATGTAAATAGGTTATGGCTGCATACCTACCAGGCTATTTCAAGAACCAATGACGCACTAAATAGAATAAATGAGCTTACTGATGCAGAATATCCGCAAAAATCAGAGCGCATTGCTGAGATGCGCTTCGTCAGGGGCTTCCATGAGTTCAATTTGAAGAAAGTCTATAAGAATTTAGTTTTCGTCGACGAAAATGTCCCGCGAGATGAGATTATTAATATTTCCAATCGGGCGCTTTCGAATGATGAGGGATGGGCATACATCGCAGATGAATTTCGGGCTGGAGTAGCAGCGCTGCCCGACGTACAGGCCGAGGAAGGCAGACCCACCAAAAACGCGGCCCGCGCTTACCTCGCCAAGGCATTGCTCTTTAAAGCTTATGTTCAGAATGAGAGCCATCAAGTCATGAGCATCACGTCCTCTGAACTGAATGAAGTAGTGTCCCTGGTCGATCAAATAGAGGCGACGGGCGAATACGACCTGTTTCCGGATATGGCCGACAACTACTTGGTGGCCACGGAAAGCGGGATCGAGTCGGTTTGGGCGATCATGAGGTCGAGGGACGACGGAAGCCCGGAAGGACGAAGCGAATTTTCAAATATGTTTAATTATACCTGGGGACCTGGCGGGTGTTGCTGGTTTAATCTTCCATCACAAAATCTGGCACAGTCATTTAAGACAGATGCTAATGGCCTACCTATTTTTGACACCTTTGATGATGCCCCGATTCTATCGGTAGTGGAGGATCTAATGACTAATAATGTCGATCCCAGGATAAGTCATACGATGGTATTTCTGGGCCAGCCCTTTAAGTACGAGCCCGAGTCGGTTTGGAGTGATGGTTGGCTACGGGCCCCGGGAGTTTACGGTACAATTGGGCCTTCGAAAATGATCGCACCCCAGAGTGAAAGACTAGCGATTGGTCCCTTATTCACCTGGGACAGGAACACGGATCAAATTCGGTACGCCGACGTACTCTTGTGGAAGGCTGAAGCCTTAATCGAGCTGGGCCGGCAAGACGAGGCGTTGCCGATAATCAACAGGATCAGGGCCCGCGCTGCCGCGAGCACCGATAGACTGGTTTTCGGCGATGGAAGTCCCGTTGGCAATTGGGTGATAGGGCCGTATGCAACTATGGGAGATCAGGACAATGCAAGGAAGATTTTGCGCAAGGAGCGGCGCCTGGAACTGGCCATGGAAGCCCATCGATTCTTTGACCTGGTTCGCTGGGGCATCGCAGGTGAGGTTATAAACGCATATTTTCAATCAGAAGGACAGAGAAGGGAGTACTTACAATCTGCCAATTTCACAGTGGGTCAAAATGAATATTTTCCCATTGCCGAAAGTCAAATTACGATAAGCGGGGGCTTGTATGTGCAGAATCCGGGATACCGGTAGAAGCAATGGCAATGACAATATCCATGCCTGCCCACCGAAGCTGTGGCAATGGCAACAATGGATTAACCCGGAAAATTTCAATGAATTTTCCGGGTTAATTATCAGTGTTAATTGGTCAGGGTACTAGTGCTTTGTAAAGTAAGTTCTTCTGAATTATGGGGAGCAGATTTTGAGTCAGATCGCGGCGCAAAACGCAGCCATAGCCAAAGCTACGGCGAGGCTTTGCAACAAAGAGCTGGCTCAAAAGATGCCGCCATAAGCTGTAGAAATTTACTTTACAGAGCACTAGTGGTTGAGGAACTAAATACTTGAGCGTTTATTTAAACCGTTGTTTGTTGTTTGTTGATAGTTGTTAGTTTGACTGACCTGTTTACCTCTTGTTAATTTGCGATTGTCGGTATCGGATATAGCCGTTGGTTAACTTTAAGGCAGTTTCGATTTTTTCCTTTCCCTCGTTAAGTTCGTCAACGTTTACGTAGCCCTCGAGTTTTGCAGTCAAGAGGTCATCAAGAACCTCATGAAGGGACCCTCTGCTAGTTCGAACAAAATGTACATTTTCTTTGAGGGAATGTCTTCCGAACCCTTCAGCAATATTTCTTGTCGATGAGCGCGCAGTCCTTCTCATAACTCGTGCCGCGTCACGCGGTATTATCAACCAGGTCAAATTTCTCATGTGCTGGAAATTTCTTAACAATCCTGAGAACGAAAATCTTAACCTCTTGACAAGACTTCCAACAATCCAATTCTGTAAAAGTATTTAGCCTTGCCATAACTCGTGCCGCGTCACGCGGTAAACTGTTTTAGGTTCCGTAAACAAGCAACTATCAGGACATAACCAGCAACAAAGAACCAACAACTATCAACTTTTAAAAGGTTCAATGACTTTGTTCCTATGGCACTAGAGTATTATCAATCAATCGTAATGATGCTTTGATTACCCCACATTCCCTTGCATAGTGCTTCCAATTGCTAATCACGTCATTTATCTGTTCAATTATTTCCTTAGAATTATTTACACCAAAAAGGTTAGCAAGTTCAATTAAATGCTGGCTTCCCGGGGATTTTCCTTCCCCCGCTACTGTGGTGTTGTGAAATCCATGTGACGAAAAGGAAAAAGTAAGATCATAAGAAGGTGCTAATTGCCATTCGCCTTTGTGGTTCATTAGAAAAGAGATATTTTGGCTGTGGTCATCTTTGTTATGGGCAAAGACATTAAAAGCAGCTAGCCTCAAAACTTTCTCATATCCACCCACATGATTTTCAAGCCGAAAGGCAGCATCCATCACATGCCCGTAATCCATGTTACTCAACCTGAAATTGTCGTGCATCAATCCAGCGGCGGAATGCATATGTATTCGTTTATCACCATTGCGATCAAAACGTTTTGTTCCAAAGTATTGATTGCCGGAAGCTCCTTTGAATAATTGACAGGTGCTCATTTCAAGACCCGCATCTAATGCCATTTTATGATAAGCATATTCAATTTGGGCAATATCTTTTGGGTCTGTTGAAGAAGGAAATTTTATTATCCAATGTTCGTAACCTTCCGGCAAATTTTCTCTTCCATGAATAAGATGATCTTTCTCCTGATGATAACCCACAAAGATCTTTGGTCGCGCTCCACCTGATGAACCTCCCAGGCGAAACAACTCTTCAATAATATCCGTAGTCGCTCCCTCCAATACTTTCCGGGTTTCTCTTGATATGGTATCTAATTCAAGTTGCTTTTTTAGGTCGTATTTTGAATCTATTTCTGGCTTATAAATCAAAGCACCCATTCCACTACGACCAACAAAAGATAATCTATCTAATGGTGTAATTTCACTTAATGAAATTCCTCTGGAGATCAATGCTCTATCCAAAAGAAGGCGGCCCCAGCCATCGGGCAACGAATCGTTAAATACTCCAAACAAACCCTCAAAGATGGAGGTATCCGCAGATAAAATAGCAGTAGATAAGGACATCTTGAATGGAGAGATTTGTAATCCGGTTTTAATAAAATCAGGGTAGTACTTAAAATAAATTTTTCTATCATCACTTACCAGCTCCCCTACTTCCATTTCCTTTCCGCTTAAGCTAATGGATACGATAAGTTGCGTTATACTTTTCACTAGCCTCTGGTTTTATCACTAAACAGATTTTCGACTTTCGCCAAATTGTCCCTTTGGGCAAAAATCAATTCAAATTCACCTAGCCGACCAAGTATATGTGCCAATTTCAATAGCGATTCAAAAGATATTTTCCCTGTATGTTCAAATCGCTTGACACTAGCCAAAGAAACACCTGATCGTTCGGCAAGACGGGCTTGAGATAATTTGAGTTGCTTTCTCAAGACCCGATGTTTTTGTGCAGTTCTTTCTAGAATATCTGTCGGTAATTTGTTGATACTGTACTTGTTCATTTTAGATAAAATATTGTCCAAAAATAATAAAATAGTCTAATTATAGCTAATATATTAGCCAATTATAATAACAACTACACGCGACTTATGATCCATGATGGGAGTTTATTAATATTTACAATCGCGAGTTTTCGGATCTAGAGGGTTGGCCATCGATAGTTATCCCCGTCGCCAGGTTCGATAGGATCAGGATGATGTCTCCAGTGAAGCAGATCCTTGCTCGAAATGTGGCCATAGGCAAATCCGCTGCCTTCCCTGTTGTAAGGACACATCAAATGCTAACGCCCGTTATAATAAAAGGCACATCGTCCGAGCAGAGTCTCTTTTTGATAATACACTACAGCTTGTCCCGAAATATCGTGGAAATTATCAAAAATGACTCTGCGGGTGCGAAATCGCCTTTACATGCTATTTGTAATACTTTTTTTCAACATAGGCAGCTACGTAAATTTCAATCACAATGTCAATGACAATCGCAATCAGAATTTAAACCTCCATTCAGTGGGAATTGCACATTCCTATTGATTTTGCAATTGATTTTGCAATTGATTTTGCAATTGATTTTGATATTGATTTCGATAACATGTTGGTCAGTTTAGTCACATAAGTGCCTAGTGCTTTGTAAAGTAAGTTCTTCTGAATTATGGGGAGCAGATTTTGAGTCAGATCGCGGCGCAAAACGCAGGCATAACTCGTGCCGCGTTACGCGGTAGCCAAAGCTACGGCGAGGCTTTGCAACAAAGAGCTGGCTCAAAAGATGCCGCCATAAACTGTAGAAATTTACTTTACAGAGCACTAGTGTACCAAGCATTAAGTAATGAATCCCATAGACAAAGTTATTTTTCTTCTGATCAAGGCGGGAAAACCGGAGTTATGCCTAAGCATAATGCATTATGTCCCGACATTCGTCAACGATTTTCTACTATCCAATTATTTTAATATTCTCAGTCCGCTGTTTACTGACACTGCTAGGCTAACAATTTAAACACTAAAATAATATATGGCGGTTAACTATTTGTTAATTGGCCATTTAATAAGCTTCTATTCTAGAATAGGGCAAATGAGCCACGAATTCGCTTTGTAATTACACTTCATATTATTATTTTACGCCATATTTAATTTTAGTTATTATGGCAAAAAATACAAATCCGAGACTACCCGATCTTGATTTTGAAAAACTCAATGTTAAATCTGATGATTCTACTTCTTTGAAATTTTTAATGCTGGTAGAAGGTGCTTACGGACAGGGTGTGAAGAAAAGCATCAAGAAGTATGGTTATACAGAACAACGGTATTACCAATTGTTGAACAAGTTCAAGGAAGATGGTATGGACGCTCTGATCAATCAGAAAAGAGGCCCAAAGAAAAATACTGTTCGTTCTGATAGGGTCATCCACCAGATAATCAGACATCGTTTTCTCGATCCGCGAGCCAATAGTGATGTGATCGCCCAAAAGCTTAACCAACAGGGGATCAAAATCAGTAAACGAAGTGTGGAACGGACTATTCAGGAATATGGTCTTCAAAAAAAAACTCCATAAGCTAAATCCCGATAGTCAAAAGCCAATACCTGTTACTGCCCAGCAGACCAAGAGGGTAAAAAAGAAGATCGTGGTTACCGAACAGAACAATGAACGGTTCATACGCGAAATGTTAGCTCGAAAGGTATCAGGCACTCATTTGGGTCTCTGGTTATTGATACCGGAATATCTACGACTTGGAGCCTGGGACTTGGTCTGCGGACTTTTCAATAAGCCCGAAGATCACAACCTTTCTGCCCGTATTGGCCTACAATTGGTCAATGAAGCAGCAATTTGTCAAAACAGAGTCAGGAAAAGGAATGCTCTGTGCAATCAAGGTTTTGCCCTGGCAAATGGATTGTCCTTTTTGGTTACTGACGAAACCATTCATGAGGTACTCGACCGCCATACGATGGCAGAATATGAATCCCTTCAAGTGACATTAAGGCAACTCAGAAATCTGCAAGGACATTATGATCCACAAAATATCCTTGCTATTGATCCACACCGCATTCGGTCGTCCACTCAGCGCGTTATGCCAAAGAAGAAAAAAAGACCTTCAGAGCCTGCTCACAAAATGCTACAGACTTTCTTCTGTAACGATGCTTTAACGGGACAGCCATTGGCTTTTACCGTTGGATCAAGCGGCAAAACATGCTCAAAGGCCACCTTACAGTTGTTAGACCTATTGAAACAATCAGGGGTTGAAAAAGCATTAATAATGGCCGATAAAGAACATTTTACGGTCGATATATTAAACCACATTGTTGATAATACCGAAATGGATCTTCTCTTGGCAGTCCCTAATACCAAAAGTGTTGTTCAATGTTTTAATTCATTGGACTATAAGCACCTCTGGGCAGGATATGCCATTGGGCAAACTGATTATAAATTGAAAGCATGTCCACATCCTTTTAAACTTATTGTACAACGAACAGGAGAAATACCTCAATATTATTCCTACAAAGCTTTCTTATCCACTGTGGATAATAACGTAGTCCAATTACTCACTCAAAACTATCCAAAACGTTGGACTATCGAAGAGTTTTTCAATTTTGAAGGAGATATGGGTTGGAATCGTGCTTCTACCTTTAACCTCAATATCCGGTACGGGAAACAAAGTCTTGCTCTTATTGCACAAGCAGCTACACATCAATTGAAAAACAAACTACCAAAACCCTATAACCAATGGACTGCTACACACACCGCTACACAAATCCTTACCAATATGGAAGGTGATCTCAGAGTCAAGGACGACACCATCATTGTCACCTACTATCGGGACTATCTCAACCTTGGTATAGAAAAACATTACCAAAACTTGCCTCGAATCCTGGAACAGGAGGGAATTAATCCCAAAATACCTTGGCTATTTGATTTTAAACTCGACTTTCGATTCAAATGACTAAAATAAATTTACCTTCAAAAATCGTTGACATTCGTCGTCGGGGAGGATTTTTCCAACGCCGAGCAGGAGGAAAAGAACAAGTTTCATGGGGGTCAGGATTTAGTGCCTGATGCACTAGACTGCTCACATCCATTACTGTTTTTTGTCTAACACATACTGTGGCACACGAAGAAAAGGCTGAACAGGGCGCGCATTCTGCAAAGTCTCCCCTTTCCGGGTCCTCCCATTTTCAACCTGCTCGGCAAAGAGCTTGAACAACTCAGCAACCTTTCCTGGATGCTGTTCAGCAACGTCGGTTGTCTCGGCCGGATCTTTATGCAAATTATAGAGCTGTACAAACTCAACACTTTCTAAATCCTGGTAACTTGCTGGTTTTCTACCATAACGCGCTAATGCAGCACGCCATGCATCATTGACCACAGGATCAATTTGCCATTTTTCATGAGCTCCACTGGTGGGACTCATCACGAGCTTCCATTCTCCCTGGCGAATGGCATAAGCGTAATTAGATTCCGTAATACAAGTTGTTCGCGTGGCCTCGCCCTCGGGAGATTTCAATAACGATAAGAAGCTGAAACTATCGGAAGCCTGATCGTTTTCAAATTCATATCCAATCACATCAGCCAGTGTGGCAATCAAATCAATCAAACCTATATTGCGGTTACACACAGTCGATGGCGGCACAACTTTTGGCCAGCGAACCACAAATGGTACACGATACCCACCTTCATAAATTGAAAATTTGCATCCGCGACATGGGCCACGTGAAAAATGGTGATCTTCTTCCTCCATTTTGAAAAGTTGATTTTGTGTTGCTTTTGCCAGCCGGCCAGCGTATGGAGCCGGACCGTGATCTGATGTCGCAATAACAAGGGTATTCTCTGCCAAACCGTGTTTTTCCAAAGCAGCCAATACGCGTCCAACGCAATGATCAGTCTCCATCACGAAATCGCCATATAAGCCGATCGGGCTTTTACCTTTAAAGGATTCAGTAACAGAAAGCGGAGTGTGAGGAGAGGTCAATGCCAAATACATAAAAAAAGGTTTCCGGGTATTTTGACTTTTTGTAGAAAACCGTCCAATATATGCTTCTGCTTCTTTACAAAATGTATCCAACACCTTTGTATCCTCAAAATCCTCTGCAGCTGGTCCCACCCGATTAAAGGCGCTCCACCCTTTACTCGCTGTGACCTTCCCCACCCATTGTTGGTTGCGCACGAAGGCATACGGATACATGTCGAGCGAACCGGGTAAAATAAAACTCTCCTCTATACCATAATTCTCCGGACCCACTTTCAACGGCTGAGTATAATCAACTGTTCCAATGTCCTGCAGTTTATCATCAGTCGTTACCATTCGTGTGCCCAAATGCCATTTACCAATATAGGTCATATCGTATCCAGATGCTTTCATCATATCACCCAAGGTAAATGTAGTATGCGGAAAGGTTGGTCCTAAGAATCCCCAGGGACCGCCAGGTTCCCATTTATCAAAACGAAATGGGTAACGTCCCGTCATAATGGAAATCCGTGACGGCACACAGACCGATGCATATGACAATGCATGTGTAAATCTCATGCCTTCGTTGGCCAGACGATCAAAGTTAGGTGTTGGAATCTTAGATAACTCCCCTCCAAAACTTTTCACATCGCCATACCCCAAATCATCGGCAAGGATGAAAATAATGTTGGGTTGTTTAATGATCTGGGATTCTATGCAGTTAGTTTGTAAAAGCAGTAGAATGAAGCCGGGTATGATGAATGTTTTAATATTTTTCATCACTAGTGTCCCGATATAACTAAAAGAGTTTCAATTGGTTATGAAATGGATGTAGATCGTTTTGTATTTCTGTGTTCATAAGTAGCTGATTTAGAGGCACTTTCTCAAATGTAGAGATACTCAAAATTTGTAGAATTTCGTAAATTGGTCTTTCTAATTTCAACCTTTTCTTGATTATTGCAACCAATACATAGGTCACTACTGCTATCCAGATTTGTGTTTTGACCGCATTGGCAGACTCTCCCCAGAACGCCTTTATTTTTAAATGCTGCTTGATCCATTTAAAAAACAATTCGATCTGCCATCTGTATTTATACAACCTAGCTATGATCTCGGCAGACAATTCAAAATTATTAGTCAAGAATACAAATTTCCGTTTTGTTTCTTGATCAAAAACTTTTATCCGACGAAGCTTATCCGGGTATGCTTTTAGTGTATAATAACCCGTTAATTTAATGACTTGATCACAAAGTATATCCTTGGATTTGTCACAAGGCCGAGAATAGATTCTTCTGAACTTAAAGTTCTTTTTTGCTCTGGTGATAAAAAATGACTGGGCTTGGTCAATTCGATAAAGTCTTTCAAAATCTACATAGGCCCTATCCATTACATAAAAGGCCCCTGGTTCAAAGTCCAAAATGTCCAAAACATTGACATCATGTGTTAAACCATCTGAAATATGAATAAATACAGGAATGGAACCACGCATGTCCATTAACGTATGAAGTTTAATGGCTCCTTTGTTCTTACGAAATTTCGCCCATTTGAACACACTTAAACACAAGTCAATTGTAGTGGCGTCTAATGCATAAACAGCATTATCCAGTTCCAGAGAAAAGTCAATATCATCAATATACAAACTTCTAGCCTGCCTTATGAGGCAATGGGCTATGTCAGCATAAATGCGCCAATCTCTTACCTCGTTGGCCTTTGATAAAGTAGAACGAGCCAAAGCAGCCTTTATACCCATGTGATACAAGTTGCTTTTATGGGCATTTAAACAAGTGACAATATCACGTAAACTTTCTCGATGGGTGAGTTGGCCAAACAGTAAACACAGAAATTGATACCAACACTTAAAGGTCTTTACCTTATAGTTGCCTTTGTATTTATCAACTGCTTTTTGAAATTCATATCTCGGAATGTGGTCAATGACTTGAGCGAATATAAATTTTCCTTGGTGCATGATCTGAAACTAAAAAGTCTCAGAAACTCAGAAATTTGTTGAAATCAAAAAATTTCAAAACCTTTGTAAGGCGCTGATATTTAGTCTGTTATGTTATGACTTTTGAACAACGTCGGGACACTAGTGATTTTTCATAATTCTGAGTACTTGTTTTCAGCAGTTGCCAAGCAGCTGATTAAATCAATTATCTTTAAACAAATCAGAACACTGAACTGATTAAATGGCACGAAGCAATGAATTTTTCACTACTTAATGTCACGCACTCGACCATTCCTATCCCATTGACCATATTTTCACCCTTATTTGACCAAATTTTCATACAATTCTGTGAAGTATTTGTGCAATTTTGCGCCATAATCTTGAGGTAGAAAGGCCACTTACACAGAGAATTCTACCAGCAAGGGTGGACACAAAGCACCTAAGGATCCAGAGAACACGAAGACTCTGAGCTAAATAAAGTTCTACGTTGCTTGTGCCTCAATTTTGATAATTTTATTTTGAAAAAAATCGATTAGATATGATTAAATTAAAACTCAATTCTGGAGACAGACAGGGCAGACAAATTTTACTCCTGCTCATGCTTTTCTTAATTACACCTCTATTCATCTTTGCACAAAAGACCGTTACAGGAGTGGTTACTGCTGCGGATGGCGAACCGCTGATCGGGGCCAACGTCCTAGTCCAAGGTACTAACTTAGGTACCATTACGGGAATCGACGGTAGCTATACACTCGATAATGTACCGGAAGACGCGGTCATCGTGATCTCATTTATTGGGTATGATACTCAAGAAATAGGCGTCGAGGGGCGCAGCGCCATTGACGTACTTGTCACAGCAACAGGTCAACTCTTGCAGGAATTGGTGGTAACCGGTTACGGCTCGGAACGGAAAAGGGATCTATTGGGAGCTGTATCCGTAGTGGATGTTGATGAACTGAGGAATGTCACAACTCCCAATTTATTGTCACGATTTCAGGGTAGAGTGCCCGGAGTAACCGTAACTACGAATCCTACACCAGGCCAGGGTGCTGAACTACTAATCAGAGGGAGAAGTACGCTCGGAGGGAATGAGCCCTTATACATTGTGGATGGAGTGCCGATTCAGCCGTTTAAGGATGTATTGGGCGAAGGTGAAGAACGACGAGTGGACCTGTCATGGCTGAATCCCGCTGACATTGAATCAATTCAGGTACTGAAGGACGCCTCATCTGCTTCTATCTATGGGGCAAGGGCCAACAACGGAGTAGTAATTATCACTACGAAACAAGCGACAAGTGAAAAAACTGTGGTTTCGGTTCAAGCATCGTTTGGAGTCGATCATTGGACCGATTATCTGCAGCTTGTTACTTCAGAAGGGAGAGCAACTGTATTGTGGCAAAAAGCGGTAAATGATGGATTAGATCCTGATGCCGCTGCTGCTCCTTATACCTATGATTGGCACTTTGATCCCAGTCTGGGCCCGGGTATCCAGGGCAATGGTGTGCCTGTCCTTGATCGGATCAATTATCCGGAATGGCTGGATGAGGCAAATAATACAAGGTGGTCCGGCCACCCGAATAGCGTATGGACCGGAACCGAAAACGGCGGGGCCAGCCTGCAAGAAGGGACTGATTGGTTTCAAAGGAATTCGCGATTGGGAATTGTACAGGATTATAATGTGAGTTTGGCTAAAGGAGGTGAAAACAGTGGAGTACGATTTTCTGTAGGCTTATTTGACCACAAGGGAGTAGTCAGGGGTTCATTTTACAAACGACTATCTCTGCGTCTTAACTCAAATTTCAAGATTGCCAATGACAAGATAACAATTGGTCAAAATATTGCGGTTGTAAGATCAGAAACTCTTTGGGACTCTGCGCCTTTTACTTCTGGACGTTCTTCCGCACCCGAAATACCCGTTCTTACCGAGGATGGCAGGTTCGCCGGTTCTCCCGGCGGAAGTTTTTCTTTGGGTACCAACGCTGTTGGGCAACAACTGGCCAACGAAGACGATCGCCTGCAGGACGTCAAAGTCCTGGGCAATGGATATTTGGATTGGCAGATAATTGAAGGATTAAGCTTTAGAACAAACATAGGTATCGACTACGATAACAACTACCTCCGCGATATCTCACGAACTTTTCAATATGGAGCGACAGCTAATACTATTTCCAGACTCCTTGAAGGGCAAACGCATCGGAGTAACTTGGTTTGGAACAACACTTTTACCTATTCCAAAGCCATCAATGATCATGCATTTACAGTACTAGCCGGTACGGAAGCAGTGGAGAATTTCAGTAAAAGTTTCCAGGGTCGTGGCCAGGATTTCGCACTGGAGACAGAAGATTACTTTAACCTGTCCGCAGCAGCCGGCATAAGGTCCAGTAGCGGCCTCAGCACAGGATTTACACTATTCTCCTATTTTGGCAAGGCAAACTATACATTCCAGAACAAATATTTGGCCTCTTTTACCATAAGGAGGGATGGATCTTCCCGTTTTGGTGCAAATAACCGCTTTGCTGTTTTCCCCGCCGCTTCGGTTGGCTGGAGAATTAGTGAAGAAGCCTTTGCTCAAGATGTGGGCTGGCTGAGTGATCTGAAGGTACGGGTAGCCTGGGGTCAGACTGGAAACCAGGATATTCTAAATAATGCCCGATTCGGACTGTACGAATCACTTTATGCGGATGCTGACATTATGTTTCCATGGGATCGTGCCATAGGCAACACTCCCAATGGTACATCGTATGACATAGGCAATAATAATAGTGGTCTTCTTCAATCCGGTTTCCTTGCAACCCAACTTGAAAATCAGGATTTGAAGTGGGAAACCCAAACCGAGGTCAATGTTGGACTTGATTTTGGATTTATGGACGATCGTTTAGTTGGTTCATTTGAAGTTTATAAAAAGAAGACCGAAGACATCTTGATTCAGCCAGTTTTCTCCCTTGCGATTGGTGATGGTAATTCCCAATGGGCCAATGGAGCCACAATGGAGACCAATGGTTGGGAAGCATTCCTGGAATACAGAAAGTTTACCGGTGACTGGCAGTTCTCCATAAGTACAAACTTATCTCACTACCAGGATAAGATCACCGAACTTCCAGAAGAGCTATATGCATCCTATTTCGGAAACCAGGAGCAAAACATCATTGGTCATTCTCCTTTGGCTTTCTTCGGCTTTACTACCGACGGGATATTCCAGAGTCAGGCAGAAGTGGAAGCCCACGCAACTCAGAACGGTGCGAAAGTTGGACAATCACGGTTTAAAGATCTTAATAACGACGGTCTGATCACTGAGTTGGATCAGGAGTATCACGGAACTGATCGTTTGGCCAAGCTCCAGTACGGAATTAACGGGCAGGTATCTTATCGCAACTTTGATCTTTCTCTTTTCTTTTACGGGATGACAGGCCGGAATATCGTTGATGGGATAATGCCCGAATTCGGGGCGTTGCTGCGAGAATCTGTAGCTGCAACTCACACCGGGCGTGCCTTCCCCACAACAAATCTGAACACCTGGACTTTTGTCAATACCGGTAGTCACCAACCAGCCCACACATTTGATGGTGCCAATATTAGAGTAAGTGATTATTCCTGGCGCAATGGAAGCTACTTTGCATTCAGACAGGCAACACTGGGATACACCATTCCGTGGTCGGCAATTTCTGTTCTGCGGGTGTATGTCAGCGGGGAGAACCTGGGTTGGATAGTAGGAGGCGAGGGCCAGCGTCGATTTAGCGGTCCCAACTGGCAGATTGAGAATCACGTTCCTGATGGCTTTATTGAGCGCGAAACACCTTATCCTAGAGTGCCTCGATATACACTGGGTCTGAATGTAACTTTTTGATTATTGATTCATGATTATTAATTATTGATATGCAAAATTTAAAATTATATCATCTGTCAATTGCAGTAATAATAGCTGCAATGCTTGCTATATATAGCTGTTCGGAAGGATTCCTGGATTATGCTCCCAAAGGAACAATCGCCAGTGAGGATCTGAACACACCTGAAAATGTCGAAAAACAAGTTATTGCTGCCTATGCCTCACTGGGGAATGATCAATTGTGGGCCCCCACTGGAAACTTATGGCCCTATGGGGATGTGGCGTCCGACGACTCTCACAAAGGAGGGGGAGGTATCGCCGACCAAATATCATATGACCAGGTAGAGCGAAAAAAAGGAATGCGGACTGATCTCCGCTGGCTCGTTGCAACATGGAAGAAATGCTTCCAGGGGATTTCAAGAGCTAATGATGCACTTGCAAGAATAAATCAGCTTACTGATGCGGAATATCCACAAAGAGCTCAACGCATTGCCGAGATGCGTTTCGTTAGGGGGCATTTTGAATTTATTTTGAAGAAACTCTACAAGCACATACCCTACATCGATGAAAATGTTCCTGACGAGGAGGTTGTTAACATTTCCAATCGTGCACTTACCGACCAGGAGGGATGGGAATACATAGCCGATGAGTTTCGGGCCGGTGTGGCGGTTCTGCCTGATGTACAGGCCGATGAAGGAAGGCCCACTAAAAATGCCGCCCGTGCTTTTCTCGCCAAGGTATTGCTATACAAAGCTTACGTGCAGGACGATGCACACCAAGTCGTGAGCATCAATGCCTCAGAACTGAACGAAGTTGTATCCCTGATCGATCAAATAGAGGCGACGGGGGAATACGACCTGTTTCCGGATATGGCCCTTAACTATTTGTTGGCCGGCGAAAGTGATATCGAGTCGGTTTGGGCGATCATGAGGTCCACCGATGACGGTAGCGCGCAGGGACGAAGCGAACATTCAAACATGTTCGTTTATCAATGGGGACCTGGGGGGTGTTGCTGGTTTAATATTGTATCACAAAACCTGGCCAACGCATTTAAGACCGATGCCAATGGATTGCCATTGTTTGATACCTTTGATGATGCTCCGATTCTAGGCGTAGTAGAGGATTTGAGTAGTAATAATGTCGATCCGAGATTTGGCCATACAATGGTCGTTCTGGGCCAGCCCTATAAATACGAGACAGAGAATATTTGGACGTTGGCATGGAACCGGGCTCCCGCGACTTATGGTACAATTGGGAGTCAGAAAATGGTAGCTCCCTTGGCTGAACGGATAGATGTTCCGCCGTTATACAGCTGGGCCAGGAATACTGATCAATTTCGTTACGCCGACGTGCTCTTATGGAAGGCTGAAGCCTTGATTGAACTGGGCCGGCAAGAAGAGGCATTGCCTATAATCAATAGGATCAGGGCCCGGGCTGCTACCAGCACCGATAGACTGGTTTTCGCCGATGGCAGTCCTTACGGCAACTGGGTTGTCGGGCAGTACACAACTATGGGAGACCAGGACAATGCCAGAAAGATCCTGCGCTGGGAGAGGCGCTTGGAAATGGCTATGGAGGCACATCGATTCTTTGACCTGGTTCGCTGGGGGATCGCCGGCCCGACTATGAACGCTTATTATCAGTCAGAAGGGCAGAGATTGGGATACTTGTTAGATGGTGAATTCACTATAGGTCAGCATGAATACCTTCCTATTCCTGCGATCGAAATTGTTGTCACCCGTGGCTTGTATGTGCAGAATCCGGGGTATTTGTAGAGTGCAGACATGACCGAGTGATTCCGCAAATTGGCGGGGTGGCGTCCGATCCCGCAGTACTGCGCATTGGCATCAACCTTAGTTTAACTTATATTTTATTTATGAATATGTATTCTTTTGATTATTAACATTATACAGGCAAACATTGGACTGCCACATAGTGAAGAACTTTGAATTTTCCTGCACTTTTGTTCTATGGTTAGATTCCCAAATATTAGGTTAAAACACAGGTAGTCAATTCTTTTTACATTGTTAATTGTCATATATGTTAAGTTAGAGTTGATGCATATGCGCAGTACTGCGGGAACAAGCGAAGGAACCGCGAAAGCGGATGGGAAGGCATAACAAACCACGGGGGAGTTAGGCGATGTAGAAGCGTAGCCGTTAAAACGGGCTAAGGGGGTTCATACAACTGCCGACAGGCCTGGTAATGCTTCAATTGAATCATATTGCTCACCGCAGGTTATTTTTACCTGCTCTAATTCGTAGCCCATCTGCAAGTTGAGCCACATCTGTACACTAGTCCCTAGGGCTTTACTCAATCGCATGGCCGTATCTATTGTAATGCTCGTTTTGCCTTGTACAAGCCTGCTAATTCGGTTTTCAGGTACGTCTATATGTTTTGCAAAGCGATACATGCTGATCCCAAGATCATCAAGGATCTCCTTCAAATAACTTCCAGGGTGCGGGTATGGAATCTTGCTCGATATTTTCATGGCTAATATTATTTCCAATGAGAAAAACTTATTCAATGGTAGTCTTCTATATTTACGTCAAACGCATTGCCATTCTGAAAAGTAAAAGTGATTCGCCATTGATCATTTATGCTGACACTCCAATAATCATTCTGTAGTTTGTGTAGCCGATTGGACAACGGTAAGCCTAAATCTACAACGTGAACCGCTGCATCGATCTGTATTAGCAGCCGCCTTGCTCGAATCTGAATAGTACGCGGAAGTTTCTTTGCCCATCCACCGTGAAATATCTCTTCCGTCGCTCTGTCTCCAAATGATTTGATCATTTGCTGCGTTAAACGTACAGCAAATGTACGTAGTACATGTCATGTACGCAACTATCTCAGTTGACTATGTTGACTATCGATGTAGATCCAGCCATTAAGGCCTCGATATCTGGAGGTTTCAACTTCGGATGAGTGCGTAATTCAAAACTACGCCTTTTGTTATCAATTCACACGCTGATAATCAACGGTATAGATTGATGTACAAACTGCGCTTTTATCCGTAAAAGACCGTAATTTACAAAAAATTTGTAGTCGTGATTGTTTAGATATTTAGCGAGGATGGTAGGAATGCAAACCACACTCATCAGCATCTTGCTTGCTCTTTTATTAGCTAATGTTCCCTTCCTTGCCCAGGATTTCGTGCGAGTGGAGAATGAGGCAGGACTAGGCCACGTAACCAATAATCACGGGGTGTCTGTGGCTGATTATGACCAGGACGGGGACTTGGACATATTCCTTGTCGGCTACGACGCATTTGATCCCTCCGATGGCACCACCTGGAACCGTCTGTTAAGCAACAACGCGGATGGCACCTTTGAGGATGTAACGATTCAGGCTGGGTTTCAAAACCAATTCATCAATACGGGTATCCCGGCAGCAAGAGGAGAGAAAATGGGTGCTTCCTGGGGTGATTACGACAATGACGGTTATCCCGATCTTTTTTTGACCAACAGCCGGGAAGATCAACTTTACCACAATGAAGGCAATGGGACGTTTGTCGATGTCACCGGGCAGGCGGGCGTTGCCAGCTGTTTCAATTGTTATAGCGGCAGCGGTCTTTGGTGGGACCATGACCGGGATGGTGACCTCGATCTCTATGTGAGCCAGTTAAAAGGTGAAAACGTAATGTACGAGAATACAGGTGATAGCGATGGATCGGGACAAGTTACCTTTGTGGATATTACCCAACTTACCAATTTGGCCGGTTTTGGAATTACCTGGGCCAGTGTACCATTGGATTTGGATAAAGATGGATTTCTGGATCTGTATTTAGTCAATGACAACCAGGAAAACCAATTATTCGAAAATCGGTTTGGCAGTAATTGGTACATTGAGAACGCTGCGGCTTACAAATTGAATGACGAAGGTGCCGGCATGGGTGTGACCATAGGCGACTACAACAATGACGGCTTGTTTGATATCTATGTCACCAATATTTTTAACCACCATCCCAATCCTTTACTTACTTACATTGGCAATCCAAGACGATTTGATGATCTGGCCGACGAGATGGGTGTTGCCGATAGCGGCTGGGGTTGGGGAACCAAATTTTTCGATTGTGATCACGATGGCGATGAGGACCTCTATGCTGTGAACGGAGTCGAACCGGATCAGGTTCTATTCGGAGATGTCCAGGAAGATGTAAACAACTTTTTCTTCAAGAACCTTTTCATGGAAGGTACAGAGAGTTTCGTAGATTGGTCGGTTGAGTCGAAAACTGATGAACTAGCCAATGCCAGGGGACTCGAGGTTTTCGACTATGATAATGACGGTGATTTGGATATGGTAGTGGCCAATACGGTTGAGACTCCTTTTCTATTCAGAAATGAGCTCATCAAAGAGGGGCAAACCCCAGCGGACAAGAATTGGATAAAAATATGGCTCGAGGGGACAGTTTCCAACCGTGATGCTATTGGCACGGAAGTGAAAATAACGGTTGATGGTAATTCATACTACAGGTGGTATACCGGAGCAGGATTTTTCAGTCAGAGTTTGACCCCCGTTCATTTTGGTCTGGCCACGGCAGAGCAGATCGATGAAATACAGGTGACCTGGCCATTGGGATTAAAAGAAACATTTTCCGATATCCCAGTAAACCAAACCATTCGCATCAGAGAGGGTGACAACAACATCACCACCGGGGTGGAGGATGAAATTGCAGATCGCCCGGCCCAACTAAATATTTTTCCCAATCCATTTCATAATTCTACTACGATTCAACTCAATCTACCCAAGCCAGGGGATGTACAGTTGAGTATCTTTTCGGTATTAGGTAAGAAAGTATATCAAATTGAGAAAGCACATTATGGGGAAGGCGTTCTTGAGATTACCTGGGACGAGATCGGAAATATAGATGCAGGGATCTATTATTGTATTCTAAATTATGATGGTTTTACATTTAGTAACAAGATGCTCAAGATTAATTAGGGTCTATATTCGCGCAAAGCTCAATCTATTAATATATTGCGCCCATGTTTAAAAACCGTTATGTCTTTCTCAGTGCTATCGTAGCAGCATTAGGGGGATTCTTATTTGGATTTGATACGGCCGTGATTTCCGGAGCTGAACAATCCATACAAAGATTGTGGGCCCTTGATGACGTAAGCCACGGTATGGCGGTCGCCATCGCCCTTTACGGCACCGTAATTGGCGCGTTGATCGGCGGATTGCCAGCCAATGCCTTAGGCAGGAAAAAAACCCTTTTCTGGGTGGGAGTGTTGTACCTGGTTTCTGCAATCGGATCAGCTTTGGCACCGGACATAAATTCGTTCATGATATTTCGGTTTCTGGGAGGATTAGGAGTCGGTGCATCTTCGGTTGCAGGTCCGATGTATATATCTGAAATTGCCCCGGCCAAGCGAAGGGGTAGACTGACAGCATTGTACCAGTTTAATGTAGTTACAGGAATTGTAATAGCTTATATCTCCAACTATTTTTTGGCTGATATCGGAGAAATTTCCTGGCGATGGATGCTGGGAGTCGAGGCATTTCCAGCCCTTTTATATTCTGTCTTGGTCTTTTTTATTCCTGAAAGCCCCAGGTGGTTGATGTTTAAGAAAGGAGCTACCGATGAAGCAAGGGCAATTTTGACCAAGGCCGACCCAGAAAATGTGGAAGAATCGATGGAAGCCATTCGGCAGTCAATCAGCGAAAAGGCTTCGGTGCCTGCTGAACCTTTTTTCTCAAGAAAATACATGTTTCCGATCTCGCTGGCCTTTTTGATCGCCTTTTTCAATCAGATGGCGGGAATAAATGCCATCATTTATTATGCCCCCCGGATTTTCGAGATGACAGGCCTTGGCACCGGTTCAGCTTTGTTGTCTACTGTAGGTATTGGATTGATCAATTTGACTTTTACTATAGTGGCAATCTCTTTGATCGATTCGTTTGGACGAAGGATGTTGATGTTTATCGGATCATTGGGGTTGATTGCCACGTTGGGATTAGTGTCCCGCGCATTTTACCTTGATTCTTATGACGGCGTACCAATTTATCTGTTTGTCTACATTGCTTTTTTTGCCCTTTCACAGGGATCGATTTGCTGGGTGTTTATAGCTGAGGTTTTTCCCAATAAAGTAAGAGCCCAGGGTCAATCCTTGGGCAGCTTTACCCACTGGCTAATGGCAGCTATAATCGCCACTATCTTTCCCTATTTCACCAATACCTTTGGGGGAGGGCCGGTGTTCTTATTCTTCACGTTCATGATGATCTTACAATTGTTATGGGTCTGGAAAATCATGCCGGAAACCAAGGGCCGATCCCTTGAAGAACTTGAATCACAACTTGGAGTGAGAGAATGATTGCAGTACTCAAAGAGGCTGGTGCTTGGCATCGACAATTTATTGGCGACATTTAACCCGCTTTATGCATTGAAACTCAACGGTTGACGCACTAGTCGATTTGGGCGCCTCCGTCCACCCAGCAAGCTATTTGATCAACCTGCTCTTGTGGCAACGCACCAGTTGGGGGCATGGTTCCATTACTGGTGCGTCTTCTTATTTCATTGGCATAAAAGCGAACGGTATCAGAATATAAGAAATTCGGCAGTTCCTTCCCTGGAATATGGCCAAGATTCTCGGAAAAGTTAGCGTGACAGCCAGCCTCCGCAGGAGCCTACTAAATATACCGTGGTATAGTCCGCGGATGGAGTATGACAATGAGTAAGGGCACAACTGTTGGATATAATAGAACTGATATTCGAATTCCAGCTCACACCTGTACAGTCTAAACCACCAATTACCGGTAAAATGGCTTCCTCCTCAAAGGAGGAACATGACCAAACCCAATATAAACTCGCTAGCAGCAAACTCCTTCCTACCAATTTCGCCATAACCGTCTTGATTAGTCTATTAAACTACAAAATAATACCTAATATTCAAAATACTCCGAAGTCTCATCAGAGATGAACCCCTTATTCTTCCCATATACTTTTCATTTGATAAGCTTCCAACGACAACAATTCAGCATCCAGGTTCTGGGAACGCAAAGAAACCCCTACACTTTCTTCCAATCCGGGATAGACCCGCTGCGCCACGCACTGCTTTCCATTAGCGAATACTTCCACCACACTTTTGTCAATAAATATGCGCAGCTTGAGAGTTTTGTCCTGTTGGAGGCGGAAGGGCCCTGTTTCGGGCGCCCTGGTTCGTACATCCGGCAAAGTGGACGAATAGGAAGACTCAATGGTAAGCAAACTGTTAAAATTCGGGTCGAAGGGGGATGGGGGCCGTTTGTAGTCTCTTCCCTGATACACTCCTCTATCTTTGAAGAATGCAATGCGAGTGAATTCTTCTTTATTTGGTGAGCGCAACACGTTTATTTCAACCATTGGGGAATCCTTGGGATCTATCTCAGCGACGATCTCCATGGCATTTCCGCTGATATTGTCCAATACGATTTCCTTGTTGGCGGGAAGCGTCATCGCTGCTACCGATTGTTTATTATATCGTAAGGATTCTATATCTCCGAATGGTTCCTGACCGACTATATCTTCGCCGATAAGTGTTAAGCGTCGGGGCAGGCTCATGATTTGATCCCAACCCTTTGTGGGTTTACCAGCATTTATATTAAAAATGATGATAATACCCCCTTCTCCATCCGGGGTAGCAGAAGGTGCATGCACACCACCAGGCCTGGTAGCACCGAAATTGAATTTCCCGAAATTGGTCGGCATAAACTTATCCCGATCCTTATCGTAGTCGCCTACAAAATAATGTGTACCGCTGATGTGGCTGGAGAATGGCATTATCCAACGTTCCCCATCCCCAATCGGCCAAAAATATGGACAAGCCGAGTCATCTCCTATGCGTGTGAATCGATCACCTTCGACGAATTCATGCATATACTCCCAATGCTCCAGATCCTGGGATCGGAAAAGAAAAGACTGAAATACTTGCTTGCCTCCCGGGCCATCATGGGTAACTGCACCCGACAAGGAATAATACGTGCCATCTTTCTTCCAGATATTCGGATCATATACGATATAAGGCAGGTCATCGCTATTAGGCGTCATCGGAACTACAGCTTTTCCGGCTACTTTTTCCCAGTTTAACAACAGCGGATCGCTGGACGTAGCGACCATATTGCCAACCCTCGTACCGTGATACATAACTATTACCCGGTCTCCATCGACCAAAGCCGACCCTGAATAACACTGGTATTCCGGATTAGGGTAGATTGCAAGGGGAAGGTCCCGCCAATGGATCATGTCGTCGCTAATGGCATGGCCCCAGTGCTGCCGGGGGTCTTCGGGGGGATAAGCCTGGTAGAAAAGATGCCAACGACCCTGCCAGAAACAGAGGCCGTTCGGATCATTAAGAGGGCCCTCCGGGTTGACGTAGTGATAAATAGGGCGGTAGGGATCACTGGACAACTTTTTCCTGGACTCGTGGAATCGGAGCAATAAAGGATTAGTTTTTAGCTGCTCTTCTTGTTCCTCCAGCGTTGTGGCAAACGTATACATTGGTACCTTCGAAGTGTAATCTTCGGTGGTTTCGGCAACAGTTTCGGGCTTCTCGGCAGCAGGTGCCTTACTTTCGGAGCAGGCCAGTAATAATGTGGCGAGTGTTAAGATTAACGCGGCGTTTTTCATATTTTTCACTTTGAGCAATTTTAGGATTTAGGAACTGCTAAATATAGGATTTAAAGTTGTAATCTGGTGCTTAAGGAAATGAAATTGAATACCAAAAAAGTGAATCGGTTAGTTAGGAATTTTTCTTTTCATAAAAACGACCACATCGCCATAGATGCCGTTTTCTAATGCTTCCAGCGCATGGTTGACGTCAAAAGAGACTCCCAACTTGCTCGTCCAAAGACTATTTGACAACTGTCGGGCTGCATGTAAAACGTGAATATTATCAAATGAAAATAACGCGACTTTGGAAAGAATTTTGGATGGGTTAGATAAGTTTTCTCTTTTTTCCCCATGAAATCCAGTCATTGACCATCAGTTGAACTTTTCCTTCGTGTTCTTTAGGGACGGGGTTTGTTTCTGTAATTGAACGTAAAGCAAAGAACCAATGACGGTTTGTCCTTTGTAAATCTTTTAGCAGTAAAGGGACTATTTTCAACCCCATGCTAATAATTTGTTGATAATGTTCATTTGCTACAATCTGTCGGGTGAACGAAAAGAATTTGGTCTCTTCCTCCCATTTTTTAGCGAGGATGGTAAATTTTATTTCCTGCCAAAAATGGTCATCCGTTTTGGCAGCTGCGGAAATTTCAATGATGTATTTGTCTTCTTGCTCGATTAACTGCATGGTTATTATTTTTACAAAATTAGTCAATTTTGAAGCATTGGCAAATCATTCTGATCTATTCAAAACATGTTAGCAATGGTCGATTCAATCTGAACAAATTCTTGCTTTCATTGAAATTGATACCGCGTAACGCGGCACGAGTTATTGTTATTGTCATTGTTATTGAGAACTTACGATTTTTGCTCCCGGTCGCTATTGGGACAAAAACTATGACAACTATAAGGGGTCATCCCAAAGGATATAATTCTTACCAATGAAGGAATTTGCCTTAACACATATTGACATAACCATAATGGTGGTCTATGCCGTTGGAATTATTCTATATGGTCTGAAGAAAGGAAAACAGAAAAGCTCCGAGGACTATTTCTTGGCGGGAAGAAACATTATCTGGCCCATCGTGGGAATTTCTCTTTTCGCAGCAAATATTTCCAGCTACCACCTGGTAGGCATGGCCGGTGATGCCTACGACAGCGGGATCGCAGTGTACAACTATGAGTGGGTGGCTGCATTGGTTCTGGTTTTTTTTGGTCTGTTCTTCCTGCCCTTTTATATTAAATCGGGCGTATACACAATGCCCGAGTTCCTGGAACGGAGGTACGACAATAGATCCCGATACTACTTTTCATTCCTGACCATTGTGGGGAATATTTTAGCCGACACGGCCGCTCCTTTGTATGCCGGGCTGGTGATCCTTGGAATGGTGTTTCCCAACGCCAATGAATATGTGATCATATTCAGCTTAGCGGGCGCGGCTGCTATCTACACCATTCCGGGTGGGCTCAATTCTGTAATTCACACCGAGGTTATCCAGGCTCTGTTGTTGATTGCAGGATCTGTTGTTTTGACCCTTTTTACGTTGGATGCAATAGGTGGAGTGGAAGGCTGGAATGCTGCGAGAGAAGCAGGTATTATTACCGACGACCAGTTGAAAATAGTGAAACCTATTGGGGATGAACAAGTTCCATGGCCCGGATTAATACTAGGGGTTCCATTGCTAGGCTTTTATTTCTGGGCGACAAACCAGTTTATGGTGCAAAGAGTACTTAGTGCCAAAGATGTAAGTCACGGTCGAAGAGGCGCTCTATTTGCCGGGCTTCTAAAGCTTCCGGTTCTGTTTATTATGGTTTTGCCCGGTATTATGGCCAAAGTCATTTACTCCGGGGAGAATGCTTTGGAACAGGCCGACCTGGCCTACCCCACACTGATGTTTGATATGCTCCCGGATGGAATAAGGGGATTGGTTTTGGTTGCCCTGTTGGCAGCAATGGCATCCAGCATAAGCGCGACGCTCAATTCGGCTTCCACCCTGATTACCATGGATTTTGTGAGCAAATTTCGACCTAATCTCACCAGCAAACAACTGGTGCGAATAGGTCAAATGGCTACCTTGGCCCTGGTAATCATCTCTGCCTTGTGGGTACCACAAGTATCTAAAGTAGGTTCTCTTTTTCGCTATCTTCAGCTTGTGGCTACTTTTATCGCTCCTCCGATCGTCGCCTTATTCATTTTTGGGCTATTCTGGAAAAAGGCCAATGGGGCCGGAGCGTTTGTCTCTCTAGTTGTTACCTCTGTTGTCATAATTTTTATGCTGTCCTTTATGAATTTGGATGCCCAAAAGGCGGGAGTCTTGTTCTTTGACATGTTCGGTTACGAGTTTTCTGCGCACTTCCTCTACCTGGCCCCTGTTCTGTTTGTAATTTGCGCGATAGTATTAGTAATCGTGAGCCTGATCACGTCTCCACCCGATCCGGAGAAAGTTCGAGGATTCCTTTGGACTAAAAAGCTGTACGATGAAGAGACTGAGGATTTACGCGGACTCCCATGGTACCAGAATTTCCGAATTCTATCTGTCCTCCTTTTGATCCTCACGGCGATTGTGGTGATTTGGTGGTGGTAGGCCGGTTTTGGTTGTTTCGACATGGCTTACAAATAAATATACCAAATTTTGGTATATTTGTCGAAGGAGAAAAACAGAATACTATGGCTAAGAATACGTCGATGCTCCTAGGTGATCATTTCGAAGCATTCATTAATACAAAAGTTCAAAATGGTCGTTTTTCTTCTGCCAGTGAAGTAGTCAGAGCGGGTTTGCGTCTTTTGGAAGCCGAAGAAACCAAATTGGATAACTTGCGTCAAGCTCTTATTATAGGGGAAGAAAGCGGTTTTATTGACGATTTTGACCGTGTAGCCTTCAAGAAAAAACTACATCAGAAATATCTCGGCAATGATGCCTGATTATCGCCTATCTTATAAGGCGGAATCAGACCTAGATGAGATCTGGCTTTACACTTACGAAACCTGGTCATTTGAGCAAGCTGAATTGTACATAGATGGTCTCTTGGACTGTCTGGATAGTTTGGCGGAACACCCAGAGGCCGGGCAAGTCGATTATTTAAGACAAGGCTATCGTCGGTATTCCTACAGAAAGCACTACATTTTCTATAAGGCTATTCGGGATAGTATCGAAATTATCCGTGTTCTGCACCAGAGCAGGGATATTAAGCGTCACCTCTGAAAAATCGCAAAACAAATTTTTAGCCATTTTTTTGCAAATATTTCATTCATAATACATCAATGGAATTATCAGCATCACCCTGGTCCGCAAATATGGGATCGTTTGAAACGGAAATACTAAGGGTAGAGCCCTATGTAGATCGTTTTCATTTTGACGTGGCAGACGGCACGTATGTGCCAACCTTACTTTTTTTCCCGGATCTTGTCAAAGCGTTACGGCCATTGACCAAAAAGGAATTTGATGTCCACCTGATCGTAGAGGATCCAATCAAATATATTGATATGTTCGCAGAAGCCGGGGTGAATAAATTGATTGCCTATATGGAACATGTTCAGAAAAATCCGGACTTCCTTGACTTGGTAAAAGCAAAAAATATGAAGGTTGGGATCGCTCTTCCACTGAATGACACTGTTGATATGGTAAAACCCTATCTTGATAAAATCGACCAGTTGGAAATCATCGGCACAGATCCGGGAATCAAAGGAGTGGATATCAATCCGGAGGTATACGATAAAATCAGAATAGCAAAAGCGGAAATCCAACGAAGAAAATTGAATGTTTTGGTCGAGGCGGATGGAGGCATTCGAAAACATACGGTACCCAAATTATTCGAAGCCGGAGTCGACGCGATTGTTCCCGGTTCTCTTATTTTTAAGGAAGATGCGGGAGAGATATATAAGTGGATTCAGGAACTTAGCAAGTACAAGTTCAAGAATCAAGTTCAAACTCAAATTTGAGAGGGTGTTTAAAAAAACATGGCGACCCTTTATGCAAGATGTCAGTACTCCATCACTCCGGTACCCCAATCTTTTATGACATCTGATACAGAAAGATTGATAAAAAAGCGCTTTACTTCTCCCATAAATCATTCATGAAATCTGATTCAAAACACAACGTATTCATATGGGCGACCACTGTTGCTTTGGCTGGATTTTTATTTGGTTTTGATACAGCAGTAATTTCCGGCGCAGATCAGCCCATTCAAAAACTGTGGAATCATGGAGACCTGTTTCATGGAAATTTTATCATGTCCATGGCTCTATGGGGAACCGTGATAGGAGCCTTATTTGGAGACGCATTGGATATTCGCTGCATTGATCACCTTGTTCATGCCCTATTTAATTGGGAAATTTAGTGGTGGCCCAATATTCGGTTTCTTCGCCGGAATGATGGTGCTCCAATTACTGTTTGTAATCTTCATTATGCCCGAGACCAAAGGCGTTTCATTAGAGGCACTTGAGAAGAAATTAATTTAATGGAGAATTGGAATGTTGGAGTGTTGGAATAATGGAGTGCCTTGCCCGCCGGAGCCTTGGCGAAGGAGGGATGGAGTGATGGATTTTGTAACAGTTAATCTGTGATTAGAAAAAATAAGAGATATGCAAAAAACAATTACACGAATGACCAAAAATGTTTATGCGTTTATACGTTTATTTGTTTATGGGTTTAATTCGGGCAAGTAAATACGCAAGTAGCCGAGTGACGTGGAGTGACGATGGATTGGGGTTGTTTATAATAGTTCAACAGGGTCAAGTTGCGAATACACGATTAAACGAATACACAAATACACAAAAGATAGGTGTGGTTCTGACTCATCCAGGTTATGGATAATAGGAGACAAGCGGTTCCTTGAACCAAGTACAATGAATCTTCAATACTAAATTAGCGACCTGAATGAATAATAACCTGTCACGAACTTTGGAATCAGCACTTGCGGAAGTGCCGATGCTTGATGTGCATACGCATCTTGTGGGCGGCAAGTTAGGCGCTCGCGGACTGCACGACATTCTGTTGTATCACATGGTGATCAGCGATCTTTACGGAGCCGGCTGTCCCAATGGCGAACGTCTGACGGAATATCCTGGGTGGCCGAGAAAAGAAGAAGCTCATCAGCGTATTAAAGAGGCGCTGCCTTATCTACCGTTTATCCGAAATACGAGTTCCTACTGGGGAGTAAGGATTATACTCGCAGATCTCTATGACTGGCACGAACCGATCACCTCTGAAAACTGGAAACGGCTTGACGATCAAATTCGGGAGCGGGCCGACGACCGAAGTTGGCACCACAATATTCTCGATCGTCTACAGATCCAGCGCACTGGTACGGAAATCGCTCGTCGTGAGAACGGTCAAGATGACGACCGTTTGCAATATGCCCTGGAATGGGGATTCTTTACGCGTTGCCAATGGGGTGAGTACGACACAGCCTTGTACGAACTGGAACGCTGCTGGGGAAAGTCACCCGGGAGCCCATCACCTATCACATCAGGTGGGCGGCCGCCAACAGAACGTATGATACGTTCGCTCAGCGACGTGCACGACGCGGTAGACCATTATGTGAATGCGATCCCGTACGAGCAGTTGCTGTCTACCGCAACACACATTTCCACCGATATCGACTTCCGGGATGTGAGTGCCTCAGAGATGGAATCGGCGCTAAAGCATCGCGACGAAGCAGGTGCCGAAGAACGGGATATTTACGCATCGTACATCAATGAGCTGTTTTTGACAAAACTAGAGAAACACGGCAACGAAATCGTTTTTCAGTTCAGTTTCGGCGCAGAGCCCCTGCCGTATGAGACGAGTAGTCGCCTTTCGCAGCGAACGATTGCACAACTCGCAGATATGATCGGTCGACATCCCGATCTGAAATTTCAGTGTTTTCTAGCGAGCCGGCATGCCAACCAGTCGCTCTGTACTTTGGCACGCGAACTTCCTAACTTTAGTTTGGCAGGCTACTGGTGGCACAACTTCTTCCCCGATGTCATTAGGCAGGTCATCGCTGAACGGTTGGACATGGTGCCGGTCAATAAACAGGTTGGCTTCTTTTCGGATGCTTACTGCGTTGACTGGACTTATGGAAAAACCATTTTAATGCGCAAACAACTAGCCATTGTACTGGCCGACAAAGTGGAACAAGGCCAATTCACTGTGGAACAGGCTATCGCGGTCGCTGAATCCATTCTATACGACAGCCCCCAAACGCTATTGGGTATGGTACCGAGAGGGTGAATGTTTTACTGTGTTATTGATTGTATTTTTCTTTTCCGGAATCTTTTGTTCGAATTGACAATGAAATTAACAGAGATATTGCGAACTTAGGGCTTCTTAAAGTCCTATCGCTAATGAAGTTTAATAAATACAGCCTGGTACTAGCAATATTGGCAGTCATTATTTTTTCAACATGTCAACGGGAATCTCAAAGACAGGTGGTTTCAATAGGACAAGACATTCCCGATAAAATTGATTTCAACTTTCACGTCCGTCCTATTCTCTCCGATCGCTGCTACAAATGTCATGGACCGGATGAAAAGGTGCGTAAAGCAAGCCTTCGTTTTGACATCAAAGAAGACGCTTTTGCGCCACTCGATAGCTCCGGGAGCCATTTCGCAATCGTTCCAGGCGATCTGAAAAATAGCCAGTTGGCACGCCGCATTTCCAGCACTGATCCCGATTTCCAAATGCCCCCTCCCGAATCCAAACTCAGCCTATCAAATCGGGACATCGAAATACTCAAACGTTGGATCGACCAAGGAGCAGAATGGAAAGACCACTGGGCATTTTTGCCGCCACAGCAGGCGGATTTACCAAAAGTTTCTAACCGCAAATGGCCAAAAAATGGCATTGACCACTTCATTATGAAACGCCTTGATGAGGAAGGTTTAAGTCCATCATCGGAAGCAAGTAGAGCAAAACTGATCAGAAGACTTTCTTTCGACCTGAGGGGCATTCCGCCAAGTATAGAAGAAATCAATGCGTTTTTAGTTGATGACGATTCGGATGCTTACGAAAACCTGGTTGATGGATTTTTGGCATCATCCGGCTATGGGGAACGTATGGCCCTGGAATGGTTGGACTTGGCGCGTTATGCCGATTCCCATGGTTACCAGGATGATCTTGAAAGGAGTCAGTGGCCTTGGCGGGACTGGGTCATTAAAGCTTTCAATGAAAATATGCCCTACGATCAATTCATCACCTGGCAACTGGCAGGAGATCTTTTCCCCGAACCTACTTACGAACAAAAACTGGCTACCGGCTTTAATCGCAACCACAAGATCACCCAGGAAGTAGGTGTGGTCGACGAAGAATACCGAGTCGAATATGTACTGGACAGATTGAACACCTTTTCTACCTCATTCCTGGGACTAACAGTCGGATGCGCCCAATGTCATGATCACAAATTCGACCCTATATCCCAAAACGAATTTTATAGCTTGTTTAGTTTTTTCAATAGCGTTCCGGAGAAAGGACGTGTTGAGTATGGAGTAGAGGTGGCCGAACCGGCTATTCCTATACCAGACTCGACTGTGACCAAGTACACCAATTACATCAAGAACCTGGTCAATTCTCAAGAGCAGAAAATAGACAGCTATGAAAAAAGAAGATGGGAAAATCGCGTTAATTTGAATGACCTCTCTGCGGAGACTTCTGAGGAATCGGGAAAAATTCCATCGGGATTAGCAGCATATTACTCCATGGATTATATTGAAAATGAAGAGATACAAGAGGAATCGAAAAGATTGAGGCCAGCAAAAGTGGTCAGCGGTGTGGTTCCCATGCCCGGAAAATATTCGGGAGGTTTGGAATTCACAGGTGAAAATTATCTGGACTTAGGACGCATAAATGATCTGGATTTTCGAAAACCCATCACGGTCAGTTGCTGGTTGTACTCTATAGAAAATGGGGCACGTGGAGTCTTGTTGACTCCAAAGCAGACCAGAGAAGGACGGAAGCCGCAATTTGAAATAGGAGTATATGATGATGGGATCTCATTTGTGTTGAATAGGTCAACCAATCCTCAATCACCTGACCACGCAATTGAACTACGAACCAGTCATATTCTCCCTGGCAACAAATGGGCTCACATTGCACTTACCTATGATGGCTCAAGTCGCGCCCAAGGTGTAAAAATATATCTGGATGGGGAACCCCAGGAGTTGGTTATAAATAAGGACAATCTGGGGGAAGCTGCTACAATCTCAAACTCTGTTTTGGTGGGACGAAAGGCCTTTAGCGGTGAAGGAAGACTTCGCTTGGAGAAACTCGGCTTGATCAGAACGCGGATAGATGAGCTAATGATCTTCAACCGGAATCTGAAAGCCAATGAAATCCAACAACTGACCAGGTACAATTCACTACAAAACCTGCTGGCCAAGACTAATAAGAACGATCACGATGCCAGGCGCTTATTTTATCACCAGTTGCATCACAGTGACCCCGCATACCAGGTAATGACCAGATGGCTCAGCGAATACAAATTCAGGGAGATGCGGACGAATACAGTGATCTTGAACCCGACCATGGTTATGGCCGATATGGACACCGTTCGACCGGCATATGTCCTGGAAAGAGGCAAGTACAACGCCCCAACCGAGCGGGTTTATCCAGGTACTCCCAAACACGTACTTCCGTTTCCTGAAGAATATCCTGAAAACAGGCTCGGCCTTGCTCGATGGCTTTTTGATGATAAGAACCCTTTAACCGCAAGAGTAGCAGTCAATCGATATTGGCAAATGATCTTTGGAAGGGGTCTTGTCACCACTCCTGAGGACTTTGGCAGTCAAGGCGATTTGCCTTCCCATCCCGATCTTTTAGATTGGCTAGCCCTGGAATTCAAGTCCTCGGGATGGAACCTGAAGAATTTGATGAAAACAATGGTCATGTCGGCTACGTACCGGCAATCAGTGGAGGTAGATCCGGGGTTATCAAAACGAGATCCGAACAATATTTTGCTGGCGCGAGGACCTCAGACCCGGCTACAAGCGGAACTGGTGAGGGATCATGCCCTGGCCATCAGTGGTTTGCTTAGCGAGCAAGTCGGCGGACCAAGCGTTAAGCCCTATCAACCGAAAGGACTTTGGCTCCAGGTTGCCACCGGCAATCAACCCTTAAAAGAATATATTCAGGACCACGGCCAGGATTTGTACCGAAAGAGCATGTACACTTTCTGGAAGCGATCCCTTCCACCCCCTTCGATGATTACTTTTGATGCATCCACTAGGGAACAATGTGCTGTAGAACGCCAATCGACAAGCACGCCTATGCAGGCCCTGGTATTGCTAAACGATCCCCAATTCACTGAAGCATCGCGGTTGATCGCACAAAGAATGTTAGCAGAAGAAGGAATCACCGCAGATGAGCGGATCAGCCTTGCTTTTCGATTAGCCACTTCGAGACACCCCAATAAAAAGGAACTGAGATTACTGGAGGATCTATTAAAAGATCAAAAAGAGGTGTTTGAAGCTAATCCCGGAAGCGCTGAAAGCCTTTTAAAAGTAGGTGAATACAGTGTAAAGCCAAGCCTCGATATTATAGAGCTTGCAGCATATACTGTTGTAGCCAACGCGATTATGAATTTGACAGAAACGATTAGGAAGGCGTGAGGGAAGGGAATGGTGGAGTGATGGAATATTGGGGTGCCTTGCCCGCCGGAGCCTTGGCGAAGGAGTGATGGAGTAATGGAGTAATGGAGCGATGGAATAATGGAGTACTGCCTCAACGAAGGAGGATTGGGATATTGGAACAAATCATTTTGTAACCATGAGAAAGAATAAAAATCGTGGGTATCAACAACTAAGAGATTGGCAGTATGCGATCGAATTATACACACTCACCTGTAAGATTTTCCGTAGATTTCCTTATGTAAAGAAGAAATGAACATAATGAAGAATTACAAAACAAGATTGTTCCAACGCTCACAGTTACCGCAATACTCCATCACTCCAATACTCCAATGTTGCTCTCGAAGCATTCACAAACTAAGAAAATGAAAATTAATAATAAAAACTGTCCTAGTTGTTCCGATGACCTTTCACCAATTCAATTGACACGACGTCACTTCCTATCCCGCACTGGCACCGGAATAGGAGTAGCAGCTCTAGGTACCCTGCTTCCGGGATGTTTGACTTCCTCTAAAACAGCCGGGTCTATTTCCGGAAGTAAGTTGATTTCCCACCATACTGCACGCGCCAAAAGGATCATCTACCTTTTCCAAAGTGGAGGCCCTGCCCAAATGGAGTTATTTGACCACAAGCCTTTGCTGCGAAAAAAGCACGGTGAAGAACTTCCCGCCTCCATTCGTATGGGGCAACGGCTCACAGGCATGACAGCCAACCAGGCATCCTTTCCACTACAAGGATCCGAATGGGACTTTCACCAATATGGTCAAAGCGGCGCCTGGGTGAGTGATTTACTTCCCCATACAGCCAAAATAGTGGATGATCTTTGCTTCGTCAAAAGCCTTCATACCGAAGCGATTAACCACGATCCAGCTATGACCTTTTTTCAAACGGGTTCCCAGCAAAGCGGCCGGCCAAGCATGGGTTCCTGGCTAAGCTATGGCCTGGGAAGCGATAATGAAAACCTACCTGGATTTTGCGTTCTTCTATCAAAGGGAACGGGAAGAGTTGCCGCTGCCCAACCGCTAGCAGCAAGATTATGGGGTACCGGCTTTCTGCCCTCTCTGCACCAAGGTGTGCAATTTCGGTCTGGTAAAGATCCCGTATTGTATCTCAGTAATCCCGAAGGCATCACAGGAGTCGACCGCCGAAACATGCTGGACTACCTCGGTGAGTTGAATCAACTCTACCATGATGAAGTCAAAGATCCGGAAGTAAGATCTCGAATAGCTCAGTATGAAATGGCTTATCGAATGCAAACATCCGTACCCGAGGTAATGGATGTCTCGGAGGAGCTGGAATCCATTTATGAACTGTATGGTCCTGAATCCAGGATTCCCGGCACCTATGCAGCTAATTGCCTGCTTGCACGTAGGCTTGTTGAAAGAGATGTGAAATTCATCCAACTCTACCACCAGGGTTGGGATCACCACAACGATCTTCCCGAACACATATCCGCTCAATGTACAGATACCGATCAGGCATCTGCGGCTTTGGTAATCGACTTAAAACGGCGTGGTCTGCTCGACGATACCCTTGTCATCTGGGGAGGTGAATTCGGCCGTACAAATTATTCACAAGGACTGGATCGAGGTGATCGATATGGCCGTGATCATCATCCGCGCTGCTTTACCGTCTGGATGGCCGGAGGTGGTGTGAAACCTGGAATAAGCTATGGGAAAACCGATGAATTTGGCTATAACATTGCAGAAAACCCGGTACATGTCCACGATTTTCAGGCCACTATTCTGCATCTTATGGGCATTGACCACGAGCAGTTGATCTTTAAGCATCAGGGTAGACGATATCGGCTTACAGATGTACATGGGCACTTGGTGAAGGACATACTGGCTTAAACAATTACAATTACAATTTCAATTTCAAATTCAATGTCAATAGCAATAGTAAAAACGAACAAGTCGGAACTCTCAGGATTGAATATCGACTTGATATTGATATTGATATTGATATTGCCATTGATTTTGTCTTTCGGCTGCCAACCTTCGTTACCTGACGACGTAAAACTCGCATATCAGGAACTACCTGATAAAGTCGACTTCAACTTCCATATCAAACCCATCCTGGCAGATCGATGTTACAAGTGCCACGGCCCTGATGACAATGCACGTGAAGCAGATTTCAGACTAGATATTGAAGAAAAGGCTTTCGCCAAATTGAAAGAATCAGGAGGCCATGCTTTTATAAAAGGCAATATTGCAAAAAGCGTAGCCTGGAAAAGGATTACCTCGGAAGATCAGGAATTCCATATGCCGCCCCCGGAATCCAATCTCAGCCTTTCCGCAAAAGAAAAGGCCTTGATCACCAAATGGATCGAACAAGGCGCTGTATGGAAGGAACATTGGGCCTTTATGCCTCCCAAAATTCCTCCTGTTCCTTTTACCACAGGTACATCTTTGGAGGATGGAGTTCCTGAAGATCTTCCAGCCAATTGGAAAGCGGGGAACTCCATCGATCATTTTATTCTGGCAAAATTAAAAGAACAAGGCTTGAGTCCTTCTTCTGTGGCTGATAAGGAACGCCTGATCAGGAGGGTAACCATGGACTTGACCGGTTTGCCGCCAACGATTCAGGAGATCGATGATTTTATCTCAGACGATTCGCCCGAAGCCTACGAAAAACTGGTAGATCGGCTCTTAACCACCGATGCACATGCCGAACGCATGGCTATGGAATGGCTCGATGTGGCCAGATTTGGCGATACCCAGGGCATGCATGTTGATGCGGAGCGATTTAACTGGCCGTGGAGGGATTGGGTGATTGGAGCCTTTAAAAAGAATATGCCCTACGATGATTTTATTATTTGGCAAATGGCTGGTGACTTACTACCCAACGCGACCCAAGACCAGAAACTGGCTACTGCCTTCCATCGCAATCATCCTGTCACTGCTGAAGGCGGAGTGATAAGCGAAGAATTCAGACAGAGATACGTTCAGGATCGAAACAATACTACGGCGATGGCTTTCCTGGGCCTGACTTTAGAATGTGCCACCTGCCACGATCATAAATTCGATCCGATCTCCCAAAAAGAGTACTACCAAATGTCAGCTTTCTTTAACAACCTAAAGGAAATCGGGATGGTGGCAGAAGGAGGCGACGCTTCCGGTCCAGTATTGTTATTACTGGATCCGGAAGTCAAGGAAGATTTGGCTGAAGTGTCCGAGCAGATTGATCGTACAATCGCACAACGGGAGCTTACAAAATCAGAGGTTGCGGCTAATCGGAAATTTATTGAATCTATTCAACAAAATACGATCCGCCCACCAGCTCCTGATGCTCTTTATCCTTTGGAATCGGTTCGGCCCAAAAAGACAAAATTGGATAATACTACTCAATTTACCAGGGTCTTCATCAACAACCCACTTAATAAAATAGTGGATGACAACCCCAAATCACTAGCCTCGGGAGAAACCCATGTCGTGAAAGGAAAAATTGGCAACGCTCTGCGATTGGCGAAAGAGGACGACATGATCTTATTAACCGACGTAGGTAATTTTGAAATAAACGAACCTTTTTCGGCCGGTGGCTGGATAAATACCGAAAAAGAAGGAGAAAACCAGACCATTATGGGTACTTCAGGGGACCTGGTGAGTTACTGGAGAGGCTGGGATTTGCTGTTGGATAACTTGAATCGTCCTTCCATTCAGATGACCAGCTTTTGGCCACATAATTATATGCAGATCACGGCTGATCTAGCCATTCCAAAAGAAGAATGGCATCACGTGTTTTTCACCTATGATGGCTCGGCAAGAGCCAGTGGACTTCAGTTGTATGTCAATGGCAAAAAGACCAAAAGTAAAACCAACTACGACAATCTATACCGCTCTATTGTTCACGAATCTCCCCGGTCCAATGTCGACCGCTGGGAAGAAGTCGATGGGTTGAAACAAAGGCCGGTTATCGTTGGAAGAAGCGGACGACATTGGACCGGGGAGAATAGCATTTTTACAGGAAGTTTTGATCATCTTTCAATGTATAATAGACACCTCACGGCCCTTGAAGTAGCCGGAATAGCAAAGAGGCATACAAATGACCCTATTGATAAAGTTACTTTTGATGAGGACGATTATGAGGACCATTATTTGAATCGAATGCATCCAGGTTTCCAAAATCTTACCAAAGAATTACGTGATCTGGTCGCCAAAAAACTGAGGCTATTGGATGACGTGAAGGAGATCATGGTGATGGAGGATATGCCGGAGTCCAGAAAAACATTTGTTCTCAATCGTGGTCAGTATGACTCACCGACCGAAGAAGTCTTGCCAGGTACACCCCAAAAAGTGTTGGCTTTTAAGGAAGGTTTGCCAAAGAACCGGCTTGGACTGGCCCTGTGGCTGACTGATCCGGAGAATCCCCTTACCGCCAGAGTCGCCGTCAATCGATATTGGCAGATGATCTTTGGAAGAGGGATAGTGGAAACACCGCATGATTTTGGTACCCAGGGAGCGTTGCCGACGCATCCGGATTTATTAGATTGGTTGGCCTTACACTTTATAGAATCTGACTGGAATTTAAGAGACTTAATAAAAACCATGGTGATGTCTCTAACTTACCGTCAATCTTCTGTCGCGACTCCGGAGCACATGGCTAAGGATCCAAGGAATCTTTACATGGCGCACGCTCCCAGCTATCGATTGCAGGCAGAAATGATAAGAGACAACGCTATAGCGGCGAGCGGACTATTAGCCAAAAAAGTAGGCGGTGCAAGTGTTAAACCCTATCAACCAGATGGCGTCTGGGGCTTTAGTGCCCTGTTTTCAGGTCCCTATGAGGTCGATTCGGGCGCCAATCTTTATCGCAGGAGCATGTACACCTATGTCCGCCGCACTGCTCCGCATCCCGCCATGGTCGCCTTCGATGCACCCAACCGGTCGGTATGTATTGTCAAAAGGGAAAACACCAATACACCCTTGCAGGCCTTGGTATTACTCAATGATCCACAATTCGTAGAAGCGGCGAGGGTATTAGCGCAAAGGATGCAATTGGAAGGAGGAGAAAGCCTGGAGGATAAAATCAGGTATGGATTCAGATTGCTTTGTGGAAGAAAGCCGGGCAATGGTGAAAAACAATTGATGAAAAAACAATATGAACTGTCATTAGAAAGATACAAAAAAAACCCCAAAGAGGCGAACGAATTGCTCCAGGTAGGTGAATATGCTTTCGACAATAATCTGGATAAAATACAAACAGCCGCATTGGCCATGGTAGCTAATACAATGATGAACTTTGACGAGGCGTATATGAAACGGTAGACGGCGGACACTTCGACTTCCCCTCGACTCCGCTCGGGGCGAGCGCTCAGTGCGGGCGGCAGACACTTCGACTAAGCTCTGTGCAGGCGGCGGACGAGTTGCGGAGTTGAATTGAATGTGATAATAAAGTCCAAACTAAATGAAGATCGAATTCATCGAAGTCAATCACTACAATATTCCTTTGCCGGATTTGTTAACTGATTCCACCCATGGTGAAATACGTGAATTTGCTGTGGTTTTTGTAAAAATTAGGGCAGACAATGGTGTGGAAGGATTGGGCTATACCTATACAGTTGGCAAAATGGGGGCTTCTGCCATTTACACCTTGATAAAAAAGGATCTCGTTCCATTCCTATTGGGAAAAGAACCCAAATATATTGAGAAAATCTGGCAGGAGATGTGGTGGCACCTCCACTTCGTCGGCAGAGGAGGAATTGCCTCTTTTGCAATGTCAGCAGTTGATATAGCTCTTTGGGATTTGAGTGCCCGACTGGCCGATCAGCCTTTGTGGCGGTTTTTAGGAGGCCATTCGAATGAGGTACAGGTGTATGCGGGCGGAATCGATCTGATGTATAGCACAGATCAGTTGTGTGAGCAAACCCAAAAGAACCTGGACAAGGGATTTCGAGCCATCAAAATGAAAGTGGGGAGGGCAAATGTAAGAGAAGACAGGGACAGGATTGCCGCCGTCCGGGAAATCGTCGGACCCGGATTTCCATTGATGGTGGATGCAAATATGGGATGGTCGGTTGAGCAGGCAATCGAGGCTTCACGTATATTCACAGAATTTGATCTTTTTTGGCTTGAAGAGCCTGTTATTCCCGATGATATTGAGGGACACGCCCGAGTTGCAAGGGAAGGTAAATTGCCAATTGCGACCGGGGAAAACCTACATACGATTTACGAATTCCAAAAGATGATCGACCATGGGGATATATCTTTCGCCCAGCCCGATGTTGCTAATATTGGAGGGATCACAACCTGGATGAAAGTTGCCGATCTAGCCAGCAATCATGGACTTCCGGTGAGCTCCCATGGCGTTCATGATCTCCACGTTCACCTCTTGGCTGCTGTGCCCAATGCATCTTTTTTAGAGGTTCATGGCTTTGGCTTGGAAAAATATATCAGGCATCCCATGCAAATAAAGGACGGAGTGACTCATGCTCCGGAACGGCCCGGGCATGGTATCGAATTTGATTGGGAGGCCCTAAAATCTTTACTTGTATGATTACAAGAAATGTCTTTTTTTAAGGTTGTGATTTTGTGGTATTCGAAAAACCAGATGACAATACCATCAGTTATTACTAAATTATATAAAGAGACTATTCGCCGTTGGCGCTTCGTCGCTGAAGCTATGAAGCGTAAGCGACCGTTGGCTGTCCGCAGTCTGCCGTTTAAATTAGCCCTTGCGCTATTATTACTTTCCTTGCAATCTTGCCAGGACAAGATCTCAAATACGGATCAGCTTTTCAGTCTGGTGCCAACCTCTATTACCGGGATTAAGTTTCAAAATTCTCTAACCGAAAACTATCATTACAATCACATGGTTAACGAAATGTTTATAACCGGTGCGGGAGTAGCGGTGGGCGATGTAAATAATGACGGCTTGCCTGATCTGTATTTTACCGGCAACCAGGTTCAGGACCGCTTATATCTCAATATTGGCGGACTTCGATTTAAGGATATAACCGAAGAAGCCGGAATTTTACAGGAAACCATTTGGTCTTCAGGAGTAACCTTCGGAGACGTCAACAACGATGGCTACCTGGACATTTACGTCTGTAAGTTTGATTACCAACAAGGAAAATTCGGAAAAAACTGGCTGCTCTATATTAATAACGGGCGCATTCCACTCTCAAAGGGGGGATTAAGGGGGGTTACTTTCTTGGAACAGGCATCGGCCTATGGATTGGACAGTGAGGGATTTTCGATACAGGCCTGCTTTTTCGATTATGATAAGGATGGCCTTATGGATCTTTACCTGGTCAATCAACCTCCATCCTCGGGATATTCGATCGGCCATCAAATACCAAAATCAGAGCTTAGCGGTTTCAAGAGCCTTTCGAGCGAACTATATAGGAACATGGGGGATCCCAACGGGTCGGGACAAGTATCTTTTCAGAATGTCACCGATACCTCCGGGATCAGCTATGTTGCCAAGGGCTTATCCGCGTCAGTAGGAGATTTTAACAACGACACTTGGCCGGATGTATATGTAGCCAACGATTATGAAAAGCCCGATCGCTTCTATGTCAATCAGGGAAACGGCAGCTTTGAAAACCAAACAGACCATGCTATAAGGCACATGTCCAACTACAGCATGGGTTCTGATGTTGCGGATTTTGACAATGACGGCTTTTTGGATGTTATGATTGCCGACATGGTAGCGGAGGACCACTTCAGGATTAAAACCAATATGGGAGGAATGGATCCGCAAGCCTTCCGGGATAATGTGGATAAGGGATTTCACTACCAGTATATGTTCAATACCCTCCAGCGCAATAACGGGAATGGCACGTTCAGCGAAATAGCCCATCTGGCAGGTGTATCGAATACAGATTGGAGCTGGTCTGCCTTGTTTGGTGATTTTGATAATGATGGCTGGAAAGATTTATGGGTCACCAACGGGATAAGACGAGCGATGAGAAACAGCGACTATGTCCGTCAGCGTGACAAAACCTTGGATAGCCTGCAGAATGTCGCACGGGCAAGCGGTAAAAATTTCTTCGAGCTGGTTGATATCATGGCCATCATCAGGACGGCCCGGGAAGAGAAAATGCCAAATTATATCTTTAAGAATAATGGAGACCTGACTTTTACAAAAAAAACCGATGAGTGGGGATTGTTTCATCCTTCTTTGTCCAACGGAGCGGCGTATTCAGACCTAGATTTGGATGGAGACCTTGACCTTGTAATAAATAACATCGATGAAGCAGCCCACATTTACAGGAATAATGCTATTGAAAACCAGGTCGGAAACTTCCTGAGGTTCAGGGTAACAAATGATCACGGCAGCCCCGCATATGGAGCCCGAGTGAAGCTTTATCGGGAAGGTACGTTCTGGCAAATGCAGGAGCTGATCAATGCCAGGGGCTACGAGTCAAAAAGTGAGGACGTTTTGCATTTTGGCCTGGGACAAGTGGAAGGGGTCAGCGAGGTTGAGATAACCTGGCAGGATGGCAGCAAATTAGTGAAACAAAATGTGAAGGCCAATCAACTGCTGAGAGTACAGCAAGGAGAGGCCAACCAACAAGTGCATAGTGAAGAGAAGGATGGTCAAGCTCAGCGGGTATTGTTTTGGGAAGTAACACAAGACCTGAATATAGACTACACTCACCAGGAGAACGAATACGACGATTATGCCAACGAAATATTACTTCCACACAAGATGTCCAATTTTGGCCCCGGTTTGGCGGTGGGAGACGTAAACGGAGATGGATTAGAAGATTTTTACATCAGCGGGGCTTCGGGATATGCAGGTGTGTTATTCGTTCAGCAGAGCAACTCACAATTCGCCCGTTGGCAACAAAAGTGTTGGAATAATGACAAGATCCATGAGGATATGGGCGCTGAATTTTTTGATGCGGATCAAGATGGCGACCTTGATCTTTATGTGGTAAGCGGAGGGAATGAATTTGAAGCCAGAGCTAAGGAACTCCAGGATCGTTTGTATCTGAATAATGGAAAAGGTTCTTTTAAGGCAGCCACCAACAGTTTGCCAAAGATGTACACGAGCGGATCGAAGGTAGTTCCAGCGGATTACGACAGGGATGGGGATATCGATCTGTTTGTGGGGGGAAGGCTGGTTCCGGGTAAGTATCCGTGGCCGGCAAAGAGTTATATTCTTAGGAATGACACACCGCTTTCCCCCCTCGGGGGGGGATCAAGAGGGGGGATCAAGTTCACCGATATCACTGCTGACATCGCCCCAGACCTACTAGAAGCCGGCTTGGTGACCTCCGCAGTATGGACTGATTTTAATGGAGACGGGTACATTGACCTTGCAGTAGTGGGAGAATGGATGGCGGTAACGCTATTGGAAAACCGGCAGGGCCAATTTGTTAACATCACAATTGAAGCCGGGTTGGGGAATACAACAGGCTGGTATTATAGTATCGTTTCTGAAGATTTCGATAAAGATGGCGATTATGATTTTGTCGCCGGCAATTTGGGTCTTAATTATAAGTACAAAGCTTCAACCGAAGAACCCTTCGAAGTGTACAGCGGCGATTTTGATGAAAACGGCCGTGTGGACATCGTTTTAGGCTATCATGAACATGGAGAGTTATTCCCCTTGCGGGGTAAGGAATGCTCGACTCAACAACTTCCTCAGCTAGCCGGGAAGTTTCCGAGCTATGAATCTTTTGGTAATGCTAACCTAAGGGATGTGTATGGACCGGACATAAATGAGGCCCTGAACTACAAAGCCAAAACCTTTGCCAGCAGTTATGTTGAGAACTTAGGGGATGGCACCTTCAAAGTGAGCAAACTCCCAAACCATGCCCAGGTTTCATCGGTAAATAATATCCTGTCCTGGGACTTTAACCGGGATGGACACCTAGATCTCTTAATATCGGGAAATCTCTATCCAGTAGAAGTTGAAACGCCGAGGAATGACGCGGGAATTGGTTTATACTTAACTGGTGATGGAGAAGGGAATTTCGTACCTATACATCCCGCTCAAAGTGGATTTCTTGCCCCCTTTGACGCTAAGGACATGAAAAAAATCACCCTTGGCAAAGGAAAAAACAAAAGCACTGCCATCCTGGTGGCCAACAACCAGGATAGGCTTCAGGCTATAAAATACGGTTCCGAACTTTTAAACTAGAAGAACAAATAATAAAGTTTGTGTGGATATTTTTGAAGTTCATAGCAGCTATGAATATAGTGAAGTTGTTTAAAAACTATCTCAGTATCCAATGTACTATATTGTGAAAAAAATTAACTGAAAAATCTTGCCGAACATCAACAAATGTCTCGCAACTGTTTTCGAACATAAACTTAAAATATGAATATCAAAAAACTAATGATTGTCGTCGCTCTGCTCATTCCAATGATTTTGGATCTGGAAGCCCAAGACAAAGCTTTGGATAAAGCCCATATTCTGGTTTTTCCGGAGAATCCGCCTGAACACTGGCCGACTTATCATATGCTCCATCCGGGCAAGATATTTAGACCCTTTCCCGCCGACCCGAATCCGGCTTTTTATTATAATGGCCGATATCATCTACACTATATCTATTTCCCAAGAGAAGAAAACAAGCTTGCTATGGCGCATGTTTCCAGCACCGATATGGTTCACTGGAAATTTCATCCCACCGTACTGACGCCCGAAATTTTGGGGCATGGCATGCTCAGCGGAACTGGATTTTTCACCAAAGAGGGTAAGCCGGCAATTATATATAGTGACCGCAAGAGGGTTTTGTTGCTCTATGCGCAAGACGATAATCTGGATTCGTGGACAGAACCGCAAGAGATCAATGTAACAGACAAGGATGGCAATCCTGTTCAACATAGTGTCTGGGATCCCGATTGCTGGCTTGATGGTGATACCTATTACTCTATCGGGGGAGGTAAAAATCCGGATCTAAAAAAATCGACGGATTTAAAAAACTGGGAATACCTGGGACATCTTATGCACAATGATTTTCCCAAAACCCTGGGCGTAACAATGGATGACGATGTTTCGTGTCCGAATATGTTCAAAATTGGCGACAGCTGGGTATTACTCTGCATTTCTCACGCTTTGGGTTGTCGATACTTCATTGGTGATTTTAAAGATGAAAAGTATCTCCCGGATTCGCACAATCTTATGAACTGGGAAGATGTGAACAAGCCCTACCAAGGTATCCTTAGAACATATGGCACCTATTTTGCCCCGGAATCTCTGCTCACGACAGATGGCCGCAGGGTTATGTGGGCGTGGCTCATCCCTAAGGGCGAAAATTTGCAAGAGGGTGTGCAGTCCCTGCCCAGGGAGCTGGAATTGCCCGAAGACAAGATCCTTCGAATCAAGCCACTGCGTGAACTTGAAAAACTTCGGCATGAAGAAAAGAGTGAAACAGATATTATCCTCAAAAATCGAGTGGCCCATCCACTTAAAGAAATGTCAGGCGATGCGGTTGAATTTGAAATCGTATTCAATCCATTAGAAACCTCTTATGAATATAACTCGTCAAGCTGGTTTATTCCGAACAAGGGTGGCGGCACGACTGATGTAGGGCATATCCCTCATTCGTACGGCATCGATGTGCTTTGCGATGAAAACGGCGAAAACGGAGTGGAAATTCGCGTCTATCCAGCCCGGAAAACTTTGAATATCGCTGATGTTGCCGCACCTCTTGATATCCCGATTGATGAAGAAACCGTCCTTCGAGTATTTGTCGATAAAGGAATTATTGAGGTTTTTGCCAATGATCGTCAGGCCATGGCATACGCCCATAAGAGAACCCACGATCATGCAAACCACCAACTTTTCTCCAATCAGGGTAATATGCCGGTCAGGAAAGTTACAGCTTGGAAAATGAAATCGGCCTGGGGAAAATAAAAGGAAACTAGTGCGTCAGGAACTAAGTAATGACATATATAAACGACGTTATTTTTCTTCTGATCAAGGCGGAAAAACCGGAGTTATGCCTTAGCATAATGAGGATTTTTACAACGACGAGCAGGAGGAAAAGAACAAGTTTATGTAGGTTAGAATTTAGTTCCTGAGGTACTAGCAAGAAAGTGAAAATGCTAAAAAGAGGAGCTACCGTGAAACTTCAGATATATTTTATCAATAACCTCTCGCGGCCAAGCAGCAAGATCGTGTATTTGTTTATTCGTGTATTTGTTTATTTCGTGTATTTGAACATCTTCGTAAACCTAATAAACGCATAAACGATTCAACGCATAAACGGAAAAATTACAAGATGGTTAATCCTTTAATTACGAAAAAGATTGCTCAAAATACAAGCTTTTAGGAAACCTTTACTGACAAACAATAATTCGGTTAAACTCAACTCGATGACAGCCGGAAAACTTATTTCATTACTATGCCTGCTCCTTCTGGCAGCTTGCAACGCTCCTTCCTATAATGAAGTTGCTCTTAAGCCACATATCGTTCTTTTACTAGCGGATGATTTGGGTTGGAAAGATGTTGGTTATCGCGGTGGAAATATTAAAACGCCCCATATTGACCGGTTAGCAGAAGGTGGCGTTCGATTGGAACAATTTTATGCACAATCCGTATGCTCTCCAACCAGGGCTGCCTTGTTGACGGGAAGATATCCCATTCGTACAGGTTTGCAATGCAATGTCGTCAGACCTTGGGCCCAGCACGGCCTGCCACTGGGAGAGCGTACTCTTGGTAATGCTTTAAAAGATGCAGACTACCGGACAGCTATAGTGGGCAAATGGCACTTAGGGCACAACCGACCCGGTTACCTGCCAACTCAAAGAGGCTTTGATCTACAGTATGGGCATTACAATGGTATGTTGGATTATTTTACTCATATTCGTGATGGGGCGCTTGATTGGCACAAACAGGATCAAGTGAATAGAGACGACGGGTATACTACCGAATTGATAGGCAGGGAAGCCGTCAACATTATACGGGATCACAACATTTCCCAAAAACTCTTTTTATATGTGCCATTTAATGCACCTCACAGTCCTTTTCAGGCTATAGAGTCTTATTTGGAGATGTACGAAGAAGTGGAAGATGAAAAACGCAGAACCTATATGGCTATGGTTTCTCACATGGATGACGCTATCGGCGAGATTATGATTGCTCTAAAAGAAAAAGGCATCCGGGATGAAACTCTGGTACTATTTTTTTCGGATAATGGAGGGGTCGAAGGAATTGCAGATAATGGCCATCTGCGGGCCGGAAAGGGAACCGTTTATGAAGGAGGATTGGCGGTACCTGCCGTTCTGAACTGGCCTGGGAAACTTCCTGCCGGTAAAAAAATCCAGGCGCCGTTACATATGGTGGACATCTATCCCACTTTGATTAAAATCGCTGGAGGTTCTCTCATTCAGGAATTGGTCCTTGACGGAAAAGATGCCTTGCCTTCAATCCTGGATAACCAACCTTCTCCACATACAGAGATATTATTAGACCATAGTCCTTTTCGGGGAGCCATACGTATAGGAGACTGGAAGCTCGTATTGAATAGCCGATTCGGAGCCCTGGAGGAAGAAGGAGGCGGAGAAGATGTATATGAGTTGTACAACCTGGCAGAAGATCCCGGAGAGCAAAATAATCTTGCTTCGAAAGAAACTGCCGTACTTGAAAAACTCAAACAAAGACTAACTTTTTACGGACAAGAAGCTGCTCCTCCCTTTTTGCCAGGAAACAGCTATCCGGAAGATTTTGAGATACCTGAAGTATGGGGCAGTTTTTAAAGACGCTGGACGGCAGATGGAGGTGTAGTCATAATAAAAGAAAGCGAATTGATAACTGGATTTATGTCAAAAAAGAAATGGTTGACTGTTGAGATGTTACTGATCGTGCTTGCCTTATCGATTACCTGTAATTCCTCAAGCGATAAAGAAACGGCCCGGTTGGTACGATATGGAGAAGAATTGGCCAGGATTCATTGTTCTGGCTGCCATTCATTTCCAAATGCCGAGATTCTTCCGACTGAATATTGGGGCCACTTATTACCTATCATGGGCTTTTTCTTAGGAGCTGGTAAAGAAAAATTTGGGTTTACGGATTATTTAAATCCGGTGGCAAAAAAGAGGCTGTCACATTCAGGATTGTTTCCAGAATCACCCACAATTAGTGTTGACAAGTGGATTGCCATAAACAAGTACTACAGAATAAAATCACCCAGGACACTAGGCGTTAAAAAGGCACCTAAATTGAATATGGCTTTGGAGCAATTCGATGTTGAAATATTACCTTGGAAAAGCACGCCTCGAGGTTTGACCTACTTGAATTTTAATGAAGGTAGGTTCCAACTTGGTTTTTATGATGAGACTGAAAGTTATTACCTACAGGTTGATAATAAAGGAAACGAACTCGAGAAGACCCAGCTCGCCTCACCCCTGGTGGATATAAGCAAAAAGAACTCTAGAGAGCTGTTTCTACTCATGGGGAAATTAGAGAACATTGATGAACCCTCCGGAGAGATAGTAGTGAAGACAAATTCATTGCAGCCTTTGATAGACCTATTAGAGAGGCCCATAAATTTCGAGGTCGAAGATTTTGACAACGATGGTACAGATGAAATACTTGTAGCGGAGTTTGGTAAATTTCTCGGAGGCATTAACCTCTACACTCAAAAGGATAAAATCAATAAACTGAATTTGCACAATGGTTCCGGAGCAGTAAAAACCATTGTGAAAGATGTGAATAACGACGGATTGAAAGACTTTTATGTCTTGGTTACGCAAGCCGACGAAAGCGTTTATCTCTTTCTGAATATGGGAAATTTGAGGTTTGACAAAAAGAGATTGCTGCGCTTACCAGCACATTATGGAACCACGCATTTCGAATTGCTGGACTTTGATGCGGATGGTGATGATGATATTGTGTGCTCGAGCGGGGACAGTGGTGACTATGGAATTATACTAAAGCCATTTCATGGGGTCAGACTATTTGAAAATCAAGGAAACCATCATTTTGAGCAAGTGTGGTTTCATACTCAACAAGGAGCTTATGGTACTGCTTCCGCTGATTATGACGACGATGGTGACATTGATATCGCCTCTATCGGATATTTTGCATCACATCTTGATAGAGGGAGAGAATCGTTTATCTATTTTGAAAATCAAAGCGTCGAAAAGGGCGAATGGATATTTGAACCCAATGGGATTAGAGGGAAAAAAAATGAATGCTGGATTCTGATAAATTCAGCAGATGTTGATAATGATGGTGATCTTGATATTATTTTGGGTGCAAATTCCATTCCTTTGAGTCCGGAAAATAAGGCGTTAAAATCTTTGGAATGGCAAGACCGAGGCGGAATGGTTACAACATTGAAAAACAATTTGGTGGAATAATTAAACCCGGATTTCTATGTTAAAACCCAAATCTTGAGCACTAGTGTACCAAGCATTAAGTAATGAACCCCATAGGCAAAGTTATTTTTCTTCTGATCAAGGCGGGAAAACCGCAGTTATGCCTAAGCATAATGAGGATTTTTCCAACGCCGAGCAGAAGGAAAAGAACAAGTTTATGGGGGTCAGGATTTAGTGCTTGGTGCACTAGGGTTTCCTCAGAAAAGGAAACCTTGAGTTTGTGCAAATTTAACGAGATTGGTAGAGAACAACACGAGCCCTATCCAGCATTCGGATGTATCTTTCAGTTTTGCTTTGATTTTGTTGAGTTCATACCGCGTGACGCGGCACGAGTTATCCTTGTTTGGCTTGTCCTATTTTGCCTTCTATTGCATTTCGTTCTGAAAACTCTTTTTTTCGCTTTCTTTTTTTTTAGCCATGAACCTTTATGGTCTTATTTTCTGTTGACCAGATAATATGTTATAATATTGGTAATTATGCCGCTTTTGGCAATTGATTATAAGTAAAGAAGTTTAACAATGGCAACTCAGATAACTTTAAATGATATCCAGGCTTTTACTGCAAGTGCATTCTCTACTCCTCGCTCGTTCACTGATTTCACGTCTGACAATGGGGGACCACTGCGAGCCTTCATCGGAGGGGAATATGTTACCGGTTCGATGAACGCGACATTTCAAGTGATCGATCCCGGCTCGCAGGAGGTTCTGGCATCCGTATGTGAAATGGGCAAGGAGGATGTCGACCGAGCGGTTACTGCCGCCTACAGAGCCTTCAGCGGTGGACGCGGACAAATCAGTTGGAAGGACATACCGGTGGAGCAACGCTGTGAACTGGTCATGAAACTCGTCGAACTCATCGAGCGTGATCGCGACGTGTTTCTTGCCTGCGAGATCAGAAACGGAGGGAAGGTCTCAGAACTAGCTGAAGGTGATCTTACTCAAGTTCGCGCATGTGCCGAGTACTTTGTGAGCGTGGCCAGTGAAACGCGATTAGGTGAAGGAAGAAGAATGGCGATCGACGGCGGTGTGGAGGCATATCCCTATGTCGAGCCGTGGGGAGTTGTTGCCGGTATCATCCCCTGGAACTACCCGGTGGTTCTGACGTGGTGGTTTATCGTTCCTGCGCTACTCGCTGGAAACACAGTCCTGATAAAACCGGCAGAGGACACACCGCTATCTGCTTTGTACCTTGCAAAGCTTGCTGAAGAAGCCGGATTTCCTCCTGGGGTGATCAACGTTCTTCCGGGACGAGGTGAGCTCACAGGAAAGTTCATAGCTGAGCACCCTGGGGTACGCTACATCTCTTTTACCGGATCACCTGAAGTTGGGCAGGCAGTGCTCAGAGCCTGCGACCGACATGGTACAAGGGTCAAACGAGAAATGGGAGGGAACGGCGCGGCGATTGTGCTCAAAGATGCCGATCCTGAACTGGTTGCCCGGATCATCTCCCGCAACACCAATCAACACTATGGACAGACGTGCTGCACAATTCATCGTTGCTTTGTTGAGCGCCCAATTGTTGACGACTTCATTGAGGCGACCCGTTCGTTTATGGAAGAACTTAATATTGGGTACCAGGCCGATGAGGGGACACAGCTAGGGCCGGTCATCAATCCGACACAGCGACAGCGGATTCTCACTGCTATCAAGGCTGCCAGGCACGCAGGAGGAGTTCCGATTCTCGAGGGTGGTCCGACGAAAGTCGCCGACCATAATGGATTCTATCTCAAGCCTTCTTTATTTAGGGCCGACCCGGGAGTAAACTGCAACCCGAAAGAAATATTTCACACCTTCGCCACGGTGCGACCTGTCGATTCGGTAGACGAAGCTCTTGAATTGGCAAACGACACGATGTATGGATTGGGGAGTAGCGTCTGGACCAAAGATTTGGAGCTTGGGGAGAAAGTAGCGAAGCAGTTTCGAGATGGTACAGGTCAGGTCAACTGTCACAACATGGTGGCCTACGGTTTACCGTACGGAGGTCAGGGAATCAGCGGCGGTCCCGGAGGAGGAGTAAACTGCCGTGAGACTTTCTTTGACTACACGCAGACCAAGGCTGTCTATGTCTCAGAGTATCCAGGGTAGCCATGGTTGAAAAAAGTATTTATGTTTAAATTAAATACAGAAGTTGTTTAATAACTATGTCATCTGACGAAGATAACGGCTTGATTCTCAAGAATTTGTAATTTTTGAAATGCATAGCCGTAGCTACGTGTTGAGAAAATTGCTAATAAATTGAGGATCAATGTGTTGTCTGTAGGCGATGAGATATGTTTTTAAACAACTTCACAACTATTCAGAAAGGCAAAGATAATGTTTGATAGAAAATCATACTCTGAAATGAGAAGGGCAGGATTTGGGATTGGAGTTTCAAAAGAAAAAGTGAAACAATCAATGGTTGAAATTTTGTTACAGTTGCCAGTGGGTACTTCAAATTTAAAGGAAACAGTGATTTATCATCTTGGGCAGTACGGACAAATGACTTCCTTAAGGGATCTAAATACTATTTGGAATCAAGTAAAAAGAAAGGTTGCAAAATCAAATCCCGAAAAATTCCTACTTGATGGTAGAAATGCACTTCACTGGCGTGACGGTTCGATAAAAGTACTCGACAAAAAGATTTCCCCTGCAAATTTTAAAAAATTGAATGAATTAGCCGATAGTGAAGACTGCAGTGTTAATGCTATAGTATCCAACCTAATAAAAACATATAAAAATACGAAGGCCTAAAAAAAATAAACCAGCCTCAACAGATTTCAGCGCTGGTCATTTCAACATTGTACTCCATACAAATAAAAACCATAACTGATCGTGAAACCAGGCAGCGGAGATATAAAAGTAAACATCCTTATTTCAGGTAAGGAGCTTGAGGAAATAGCACGAGGACTATATGCAAGATTAAAAGAGACATATGATTCCGCATATCGAACGGGCTGAAAATATAGCCAAAGAATTTATCAAGCTTTAACGATTTCCCAGGTATTTCGCTAAAAGAAAGCCAATAACTATCATGACTACTACTATTACCAAAACTAAAAGGAAACTGGAAGAAGATGACTGAAATAAGATTGCGCTCATTTTGAGGATTTTGGTAAAAGTATTGAAATTATTTCAGGGCTTGCTATTAATGTTATTTATCAACTCGTTTCCATTACCTTACAAGGCACTTCTACAGCGATCTTTTGTTTATTAACAATAGTTATCGCATGACACTTTCCTTCAAGGAATCTTCTATCATTACCTTAGGAACGAAGATAAAATAAAGTATCGAATTTATGCACAAATTCTGTAGGAAAGAACTGGAAGTTGTGGATGAAATTGAATTCGATTATAGTCAATTTCTGATTTAGGTGTCTTTATTCCTGTGTTATATCTTTTTTGATTTAATCGTGCTACTACTTTTAATCCTGTTTTGGTTTTGGTTTTATTTATGAGTTTAGCTACCAACTCATAATCGGTAAAAACTGCACCTTGAATAGCGCGGTGAACATGAGCAAATAAACGATGTTCAATTGGATTCCACTTAGAAGCATAGGGTGGGTAATGGCACACGATAATATCTAATCCTATCTGTTTTGCTAAAAGTAAAATTTGTTTTTTGAAAGCATAGTGTCCATAGCTATTGGCTCCTCCTGCATCACACAACACGAGGATATTTTTAGCATTTGGATATTGATGGATACCATAGTTTTCCCACCACCATAACAAATTATCTGTAATAAATTCTGCTGTTTCATGACTATTACCTATCGACATATACCCTTCATTTTTTTGTAAATCGTAGATTCCGTGAGGAATTACTGCACCTTTAGATAAATGGTGATAGTCGTGATCGAAAACCTCTATAGCTCCCGTAGCATAACATTTTCCTTCACGATACAAGTTGCCTAATCGCTCCTTTTTCTTACAATCTATGCTTACTACTGGGCTTTGCAAACTCATCAGTCCTACTAATTTGAAAATAATTTTGAACTGTTCATCTCGTTTTTCATAACTGCCTAAAGCTATATTCTTGCTCATTTTACGATACTTGAAATTCATAGCTCGAAGGGTTCGCTTTATTAAGCCATTGCTGATCTTGATACCATACTCTTGAAAAAATCGATCAGCTATTTCCCCAGCCTTTAAGTGAATCCAATAAACATTTTCATTGGTAGGACTACCGGCTTTATTTATATTGATAAACTCAGTAAGCTTCGCTAATGTCTCGGGGTACTTGTTAAAATTTTTTTCTACCTCCTCCTATGCGCCTTTGTTTGCCTAATGGAATTTGTCCATATAATTCAGAATTCAATAATTCTCGTTCTCCCTTGCGCAGCGTCTTTTGACTTATTTTAAACATCTTTCCTATATACTGCTTACCTCCATGACCTAATTTTGAGGCCTCTAAGGCAGCATAATGACGCCTATCTTTTTCTTCCAAACCAGTATAAAAAAGCTTCATCTTTGCTTCTGTTTCTTTTGAATACCTTTCCATCCTTTTTTTTCACAAGATAATAACATATTGTTACTTTATTTAATATGTATTCCTTATTTGAATTGCAACCCAAAGAAAATAGAACAACGGCCAGTATGATCAAACCTGATGATTTATTCATCATCAATTTTTTGGTTAAAAGTAATTGAGCAGATGAAGTTGTTTAATAACTAAATGTTAACGGTTTGAAATTTTCTCAGGAAAATAATTGCGAAGGCCAGATAGTGGAAAGACATCCAATTGATGGTTGTGGTTTCATATCTTATTACTAAAGTCTTGAATCCGTCTACCCAAGCATTAAGTTGTTCCACCACAAATCTTCTCTTATATAGTTGATTATCAAAGACATATGGAGTGTCTTCATCATCTGATTTTCCCCTTCTCTTGTTTTTATCGATGTTGAATATGATGTCCTTTTCAAAGCATAGTTCCTTGAATTTGGCAACATCAAACCCTGCATCGGCATTCAGGAAAAGACCATCACATGAAAGGTCAATTGCCTCCATTTGATCAAAAATTTTATTAGCAGTTTTTACCAGTTCAAAACTGTCATGATGCTGGCCACTTATCGGTTCTGACCAACCTATTGGCACACCCTGATCATCGGTCAGTATCAATAGATTCGTGGTTTGAGCTTTCTTTCTACCTTGATAACCTACCTCTTGTCCTCCTCGCTTTACCGGGGTATGTGATCCATCAAAATTTACAGAACAAAGGTTTAAATGCTTCCGTTTATTTAGCAATAATTGCTCATAACATCTTTTCTAAATTCCTGTTTTTGACCACTTGTTGAAGTGATAAAACACTGATTGCCAGCTATATCTGATAAATCCAAAGAAATGTCGAACAGGCAATTGCCTCCATTGCACACCTGTTTTGAGCTTATACAATATGGCCTTCACTATTTTCCACATTGGTACTTTTAGTTTCTTTCCATTTGATATTTTAGGCATGTGTTGTACAAAAAATTCATTAATTTCAGCTTTAACCATTGTTTGTAGTCTTTAGTTATTCTTTGGTTCTACACCTCAGCGTTTCTAAAGCTACAAACTTTTTATATTAAAATAATCCGTAATGTGTTATTAAACAACTTCATCAATACGAACGACCAGATCATCATTTTCGACCATATTATCAGTATTCCGAATAAAGATAATAGTGAAGGAGGTTTTCTTTTAGTGCCCGATGGCTCTTATGAGGCTTATGAATATACGGACAAGGACGCGTGGATTTATAAAGAAAAATTATACGATCAAGTGCAAGCCACGCCTCTTAATCAACCGCTGAAATCTCGTGGACGGGACTAAAAGCATATTTTGAGAAGGCGGGGTCTCAATATTTGAGTACAAGCTTAAGATCAAGTTCTAACTCAACGTGTTTTGTCCTTGGTTCTGGCGTATCTTGTATGTGTGTTTTCGTACAGGCACTGCCTACAAACCATAACTCTTGTCCTCAAAAATGTTTATGCGTTTAATGTTTATGCGTTTATGAAGAGGTCAAGACAAATAAACGATTAAACGATTAAACGAAACTACTTGTATGGTTCTGGCTTGTCCAGGTTGTGACACCGCCTCATACCGGTCAGGTATTTGGATTTAAAGTAACAATCCATTGATCGGTTCAACGAATCCCCTGAAAATTATCAATCGAAACGGTGAATTTACCACATTGCTCCCTCGGAGCAGTAATATCAGTCTCGTATTTGTAACTGGACATGGCGTCCAATGCGTTTCTCAACACTGAATTGTCTTTGACCGTGGTCTCCAATTCCTCTATTTGCAAGAACGATACCGTACCTCTTCGATTGATGCAGACTTTGAAAACGATTTTACCCGATTTACCGCTTACATAGCCGATCATCCTGGGATCGCGGTAGATGACTTTTCTTCCGAATATTCCTTCTCCTGAATTATCGTATTCTCCTTTTCCGCTATTTCCGGTACCTCTTCCGCTATCGTTGTCATTGCCGCTGTCATCAGAGCCTTTGCCCTGGCCACTTTCTCCTTTTCCGGTTCCTCCGTCTTCCCCTTCTATTATTGATGGGTCATCTTCGCCGCTGCCCGGAGTATCGGAATCTGAACTAGAAGTCCCTGTTTCTTCGGGCAGTTCAATGGACGTCGTTTCTTCAGGGTCATCGCTGATTTCTATTTCATCAAGGATGTCTTCTATGCTTGGCAAATCGGGATTAGTAATGATAACGGGCTCGTCGGCAGGTTCGGGGTCTGGTATGGATTCGGGGATGTATTCGGGTTCCGGTTCTTCTACTATTATTTCTTCTTCAATAGCTTCTATTTCACTCTCTTCCTGGGTGGTTTCGCTAAATACAGGATCGTTCGGTTCTGGTTTTTCCACTTTGGTTGGAGTAGGTTGTGGTTTAGTAGGCGGTTTTGGCAATTCTATCTTTACAGGTTTCGGAGTTTCTATTTTTTTAATTTCTTCTTCCTTTGGCCTTTGCTTGCCCTCGGCAGCCGAGGATTTTGTACTGTTGGAGCTTTTGGTGTTCTTAAATTCTATTTCCTGAAAAATTACAGTCACTGCATATTGAGTGTCTATATTTTTATCGGGATCGACATTCAATCTAATGATCCATGAGATCAGAATGATCAAGAGATGTATTAAGATAGAAGTTCTGAGTGCTTTGTTCCACCGTTTCGGATCGATAGCCGGCTCCATAGTTAAGATTTATACTGAATAGACGCAATAAATCGGCAGAGTACCTATTCGAATTATCACTTTAACAATTGTTTATTCATAGAATTCATTTGCTATGAACTCTATAATTTGTCCGCTTATTGTTAAAAAGGATTGACGAAGTTGCCTTTGCAACACGTCTCACGAGAAATTTTCCGTTTTAGTGAGAATTAATCGCAACAGGGGCTTTGGAATTATTTGTATGAAACAAACTGGGAGCTACCAAGAAACTTCATCAAACTTTAATAGTGCTATTGCATCGATAAGGCGCCCCGCAATAATTGGATTATTGATTCTAATTTGTGCCGAGATCTCAATCGCTCAGAATATTGAAGTTTCCTCCATACAGGTTCTTGATCGCGACGGCGCTGTAATTAGAAATCCTAATGCAGGTGGATTAAGGGCCCCACAATTCAATAAGATTGACCTGAATCAGGACGGCATAGACGACTTATTGATTTTTGATAGAGCAGGCGATGTTTTGGTACCGATGATCGCCGAATCCCTGGAAACTTTGAACTATACCTTCGCTCCAGAATTTATTTCTCATTTTCCAACGATCATGGAATGGATGATCCTGGAGGATTACGACAATGACGGGATCAAAGATTTATTTTGTTTTCCCACTCAAATAGCATTGCTGGGAATAGAGGTCTGGAAGGGCAGACTAGTGGATGGACATTATGAGTTCGACCCGGTCGAGTTTCCGGAGGAGGACTTTGATATTTTATTCATTCCGGTTTCTAATGGCTCTACTCAGATCTATGTCAGTGTGGTGGATATTCCGGTGATTGAAGACATTGATGGAGACGGTGATCTGGATATTCTTTCTTTCGAACCTACGGGCTCTACAATTTTCTATTATAAAAATCTTGCGCAGGAGGAATTCAGCGATCTTTCGGTTTTGTCGTTTGTTCTGGAGGACGATTGCTTCGGCCGCTTTGTCGAAAGTGGTTTTTCTCAGGATGTGTTGTTGAGTGTGGATGGCGTCGGATGTGCCAATCCTATGATAAATGGCCCGGTCCCAACCACACGTCATGCAGGTTCTACAGTCGAAGTTTTTGATCACGATGGTGATGGATTATGGGATATGCTCATTGGCGATATTGCTTATAATGGTCTGAATTTACTAGAAAATGGAGGTAGTGCAGAGAATTCCTGGGTTACCAATGCGTCATTGGGTTTCCCTCAAAGTGATCCCGTTTTTATGGAGCTTTTTCTAACTCCCAAATCTATTGATGTTAATAACGACGGATTGGAAGACCTGGTGGTGAGCACTAACGATATGACTGCTTCTCAGACGGTCGACCACGTCTGGCTGTATCAAAATAGTTCCAGTCATGACTTTCAAGGTCAATTAATAACGAAAAACTTTCTTGCTGAAGATATGATCGATCTGGGAGAGTCGACAAATCCAAGCTTTACGGACTATAACGAGGACGGGTTAATAGATTTAGTAGTCGGCACAAGTGGCCAATTTATCAATACATCGGAAAAGGAACCTTCTCTACAGTTATTCAAAAATATAGGAACTGCCAACGTGCCTAGGTTTCAGCTTGTTGACGAGGATTATCTCGACTTTAATGAATTCAAGACGACTTCTTCCTTTTTCGCTCCTTCATTTGGTGATCTGGAGGGAGACGGAGACGATGATCTTATCGTCGGAGACAATCGAGGATTCCTATATCACGCAGAAAATATCGCTGGTATTGGAAATCCCCTCAATTTTGGCCCCATTGAATATCAATATTTTGATATCAATGTCAGCGGATTTGCACGACCTTTTATTTTTGATGTAAATGAAGATGGCTTCGGCGATCTAATAATCGGCGAAAGAAATTTCAATTCTACCGACGAGGTGCCAGTGGCAAGTATAAATTACTTTCAAAATATTGGTTCTTCCGGAGCGCCTTCATTTGATGATAATATTAATTCAAGTCCCAACAATGCTGCATTCGGTGGAATAAACCTCAAGGAACCGGGATTCATCAATAACAACAGCGCTGTGGCATTAGCGCGCAATAATGAAGACTTCATTCTGGTCACGGGAAGCGAGACAGGTACAGTGAGATTGTTCTCTAATATAAAGGGTAATATAAATGGTCTATTTTCAGAGAATACGGGTAGCGGCTTCGACATGATCGATGTAGGCATCCGATCAGTACCGGGTCTGCCCGACATTGATAATGATGGATTTTTAGAGGTAGCGGTGGGAAACTATCGCGGAGGAATTACTCTTTATGAAACAGCGTTGAAAAGTGATATTCCCACAACTGTAAATGACGAGGTAGCCATTGCTGATGTGGTACTTTTTCCCAACCCGACAGCTGATTTAGTGCGAGTTGTTTTACCTGCTCAAATTGGGGCAAGTGCAAGCGTTTCTTTATACGATCAAACTGGAAAAAAGGTATTAGACACCACTACTTTGAACATCGACGTTTCTCACCTGTCTCTCGGAGTATACCTCATAATTGTGACTACTTCTGACCGTCGATACTCCGGCAAACTAATCAAAGTATGAGCAAAACAATTTGCGAGATGGAAAAATTGTGGAGCGACGAGATTTGGCAAATCGAACTTTGCAGTTCGGACCAATATGATTCATCGCGGCCCGAAAATCAAACTACCGATCCTGAGCATATTGCTGCCGCATTCGAGCGCCGTTTCGTAGTCTCCCGACATGCCCAAGGAGAGGGTATCAAAATATTCTAAACCTCCCATATTTCTCCCCCTTATATCATCGAATAAATCTTTTGCTTTACAGAATTCCATCCTGATCTGCTCCTGATCGTTTACAAAGGAAGCCATACCCATTATTCCTCTTATCGTCACGAATGAAGAGTTTAGCATTACTTCTGTATTAATAATGTTCCAAATGCCTTCCTCATCAAGGCCGTATTTTGATTCTTCGACGGCAATTTTTAGTTGGAGAAGAATGTCGATGCTACGTTTATTTTTTTGGGCTTCTTTGACCATTGTTTTAATAAGTTTTTCGCTATCAACAGCATGGATTAGATGGACAAAGGGCGCAATGTATCTGACCTTGTTGTTTTGCAAATGTCCAATAAAATGCCAATGGATGTCCTTAGGTAATTTTGCATATTTTTCAACCAGCTCTTGAACGCGATTTTCACCGAAGTCGCGGTGCCCTTGATTATACAATTTGAGAATTTCGCTAACGGGCTTGGTTTTGCCCACTGCTACAATCGTTATGTTATCACTTGCAATATTTTCTTTTAGTTTTTCTAAGAACATTGGTAGATTAAATTGGAAAATATAAAGCCAAAGAAGTTCTATTTGTTCAGAGAGTTCAAGGATTATCCATCTTTTGGCTCCAAGCGGCAGCTCGCAACCGGCAACCCGCAACATGATAGTCTACTCAAAAAAACCATTGCTAATTTCCAACATTCTTTTAGCACACATTTCATTGGCTAGCGCCTAAAACAGGCCATGAATTTGAGCATCGATCAATTCCACTATTTTGGCAAAATCTTCTCTTTTATTTTTAAAATCAAGGTCGTCCACGGTGATTATTAATTTTTTTCCATCCTTGTAATTGGTGATCCAATTCTCATATCGCTCATTTAGTTTTCTCAGGTAGTCCAGGCTCATATTTCCTTCGTATTCTCTACCTCTGTTCTGGATATGGGCTACAAGAGTCGAAATATTAGCTTTCAGATAGATGAGCAAATCGGGTGCGGCGACCTGGCTCGACATGGTCTTAAAGAGGGAAATATAATTATTGAAATCTCTTTGATCCATGAGTCCCATTTCGTAAAGATTGGGTGCAAAAATGTAGGCATCTTCGTATATGGTGCGATCTTGTACAACCGTCTTTTCACCTCTGTGAATATCTAATAGCTGACAGTATCGACTGTTGAGAAAATAGATTTGCAGATTGAAGGACCACCTGCGCATATCAAAATAAAAATCACTCAAATAGGGATTGATCCCGGTGTCCTCGTACATTACCTCCCAACCATAATGCTGCGATACAAAAGTCGATAACGTAGTCTTTCCAGCACCAATATTACCGGTGATGGCGATATGTTTGATTTCAGACGTTTTGCTCATGGGTACAATAATATGAAATTGTCCTCTGCCATTTTCGCTATTTTCGCCGAATATTTTTGCATTACTATCTAAAAGTAATAGATGATAATAGATGATCGATTAATTTCCAAATTGGAAATGCTCTCTCGCTTAAAGTTGAGCCTTGAGGAAAAAGAAACGATTAAAAAAGATCTGAACAGCATCCTGGAAATGTTTGACAAACTAAATGAAGTAGATACAGAGAATGTCGAACCTCTTACCTATGTATTAGACGAACATGATCTTTTGCGCAGAAAAGATTTAGTGGGCCCGGAATTAAGCAATGATGAAGCACTTAAAAATGCTGAGGCAAGCAAGAAACCTTTTTTTGCTGTGCCGAAGTTTTTGAAAAAGTAAAATAAGTTGATCATTGAAAAATGGTGTAGTAATCTCAGCCGACGACCTGAAGAAAACCTTCGATATGGGAGAAATTCAGGTCCATGCCTTAAAGTCGATAAGCGTAGAAATCCGGAAGAATGAATATGTTGCACTTATGGGCTCGTCCGGGTCCGGCAAGTCGACATTAATGAATTTATTGGGTTGCCTGGACACTCCAAGCTTGGGGACCTATGTGCTCAATGGAGAAGATGTAAGCGAACTAGATGACAATGAACTGGCCGAAATCCGAAATAATGAAATAGGATTTGTATTCCAAACTTTTAATCTCCTTCCGAGGTTGACAGCTCTTGACAACGTCTCCCTTCCTCTAATCTATGCAGGTATGTCCAAAAGAAAAAGAAACGAACTTGCAGAATCTGCCTTGGGAAAAGTGGGGCTCGCCGATCGCATGGATCACAAACCGAATGAGCTATCGGGCGGAGAAAGGCAAAGGGTGGCGATCGCAAGAGCGGTCGTCAATAATCCGGCTATTATTTTGGCCGACGAACCTACAGGAAACCTGGATACAAAAACATCCATAGAAATAATGGCCATCTTCGAAAAGATTCACGATGATGGCAATACAATTGTTGTGGTCACCCATGAACCTGATATCGCGGCCCATGCCCAAAGAATAATTAGACTCAAGGACGGAATGGTCGAGTGGGATAAGGTGAATGAAAATGTAGTTCGCGCTTCAGATCCAACTCATGATTATAATGTCAATTGAGTTTCGGTTTTTCTTGTTAGTACAACGGCCAAGTTTACAGGTATCCTTCCCTAGGCCTGTCCTTTTTTGTTCCCAAAAGTTGGCGCTTCCCAAAGTAATGAAGTCGTTAAAACACTATTACTTATAGCCTTTTGTCAAGATTTTTGCTATAATGCTGATTAACACGCTAATTCATGGAATTCGATATAAAATCCTTCTTTTCCAAACGTGAAAACATTATAGCGTCCGCATTAGTGTTGCTGGTCGTCATCTTTATCGGTTTTCTTTTTCCTCAGGGGGCACGGTTTAATCTGGACTATAAAAAATTAGAAATTTGGCAACACGACGACCTGCTCGCCCCATTCGAATTCCCACTACTAAAGAATGAACAAGAACTGAGAAAGGCCAGAGACGAAGCGCGAAATAATTTTATTCCGTATTTCAAACGAACTAAATATTCCGGAAAGGTAAATGACCAGGTAGCAGTTTATATCGATGGCATGAAGGATAGCCTGAAAAACAATGTCTTCAGACAGTTGCTCACCTATCTCAAGGCGTGCGATGGTAAAATTTTGATCGGTGAAGAGCAATTGCGCGTAGAAGGAGAAAAAAAATCATCCTTTTACATCCTTGAAAAACCTGCTAAGAATCTGTATACTTCCACGGATTATATTTTAATAGATTCTTATCACCAAAAGCTATCCTCATTACTAAACGAAAAGTATATCACAGAACTAAATAGGCTGATCTTCATCGAAGCTGAAGTAGATGAAAAGAGGACAGATAAGGCCTTAAAAGAGAGCATACAGCAGGCCATATCATCCGAGATAATCATCAGGAAGGGAGAATTAATTGTTTCACGCGGAAGCCTGATAACGTCTCCGATCTTTCAAAAACTTATCTCTCTTGAAGATGCTTTTAGCAGGAAGGAAGTCAATTTTATCGATGGGCTTGGTTCCTTTTTTGGTCATATCATCCTTACTTTTCTTATTCTGGCCGCCCTGGTATTGTATCTCTATTTTCACTTTCCGTCCATTCTTGCCTCTCCCAAGGAGCTTGGGTTTATACTCTTGTGGATACTAGTATTTCCTTTCCTCGTTTTCCAAATAGAGCGCACTCCAAATCTCAGTTCCTATATGATCCCTTTTTGCATTGCGCCTATTGTCATAAAAACATATTACGAGGAGCGCCTCGCACTCTTTGTGCATATCGTGATCGTGTTGATTTGCAGCTTTCTCTCAAGATTGGGCTATGAATTTACATTTTTACAGATACTGGCTGGCATTGTCACCGTTTTACTCATTGAAGAGACGAGGTACTGGGATCGATTCTTTATCTCGATTCTCATCATTATTATGACCTATTTCCTTGGATTTCTGGGCCTGTCTATGGCTAATACCAATATGTTCACTGGTGGCTTCGACCCGACGGTATTTAAGTGGTTGGGAATCAATGGTGTGCTGATACTTCTCGCGTATCCCTTCATACCCCTGTTTTCCAAACTTTTTGGATTTACCAGTTCCATTACTCTCACCGAACTGGCCGATCTGAATAAACCATTACTCAAAAAGCTTTCTCTCAATGCTCCCGGAACATTTCAACATTCTTTACAAGTATCCAATCTGTCAGAGGGCGCTGCTGAGAAAATAGGCGCAAATAGTTTATTGCTAAAAGTTGCAGCGCTGTATCACGACATTGGAAAACTCAAAAACCCGATGCTCTTTATCGAAAATCAAAGTGAAACCAACTACAATCCGCATGACGAAATGTCTTATTTTGATAGCGCTCGAGGTATTATAGAGCACGTTACAGAAGGGGAGAAAATGGCAAAGGCAAGAGGCCTTCCTAAAGAGATCATTCAAATGATCAAAAGCCATCACGGCACAACAAGGGTGGAATTTTTCTACCGAAAACAATTGTCAGAGTATCCTGAGCGCGAATTTGATCACACCTTATTCGAATATCCAGGCCCCAAACCGGTTACCAAAGAAGAGACAATTTTAATGCTGGCGGATTCATTGGAGGCGTCGAGCAAAAGTCTGAAGCAACCCACAGGACAGGACATAGACGAATTAGTAGAAAAAATAGTCAGGCAGAAATTAGAAAATGAGCAACTTTCCAAATCTAAGTTCACTTTCGAAGAATTAATTATTTGCGAAAATGTTTTTAAAGAATTGTTGCGGAGTATTAATCATGTGAGAGTTGAGTATCCGGAGGAAACGACAGATCAGCGCAAACTGGATACAGATTCTTCATCGTCTGCACTTTCAACTGACGCGCTAGAGTGATGCATCTAAAGCTTAGAGGCTTTTAGTCAATCAAAAAAGGACAGCAATAATAGACTGTCCTTTTTATCTTTGAAATAACAGGGAGTGAGGGAAATAAAGATATGATCATCTTTATTTTTGAGCAGTTCATTCAAGTGATTGAACTGCTTTTTTCAACAACTCAAATATAAGCATTTCCTCCAACAGTTTCAGTCCTCTTCTCCACTTACAAAGGCATAATTCAAAAGTTTATGATGTATGGTAATTACTTGACTTATTAAGGATTTCGACTCGTCATTGACTATTATTTCGTCTGCGAGTTGTTCCTTTTCTATCTGCGGCATTTGTTTGGAAATTCTTTTCATCACTTCCTTTCGGCTTATTTTGTCTCTTTCTATTACACGAGTAATACGCAATTCCAAAGGTGCGCTGACGACTATTATTTTGTCGAGAAATTGGGTGGAGCCCGACTCAAACATTAATGCCGCTTCGTAAAGACCATATGAAGCGTTTGTTTTTTCGAACCACCCCATCAAGTCCTTGCCTACAGCAGGATGTACTATAGAGTTGATTTTCAAGGTTTTTTGTTTATCGCTGAAGACTTCGCGTGCCAGATATGACCGGTTCAATTTACCATTCGACCAATAGCTTTCTTTGCCAAATGTTTTAATGATTTTTTCCTTGACGTCTTTGTCTTTTTGCATAAGGTACTTGGCACGTTGATCAGCGTAGTAGACGGGGACGCCCAGTAGCTCGAAAATTTTGCAGCCGACCGTCTTACCGGTGCCTATTCCTCCTGTGATTCCGACCTTAAGATTCATAATTCTTCTATTTTCACGGAATTGATAAACGACTTATGGCTGATGTGTTCGATCGAAAGACCGTGAAAGTGTGCCACCAATTCTTTTATTTTTTGATCACTTAAAGAAGCTCTGATCATTGTGTCCATATATGGATTCGATTGCAGGTTTTGATCGGCTATGTCTAATCCCATAGATTTCAAACTATTGTACATCTTTCCAATATCTACCATGTCAAAATGAATTCGATAGCGTTTTTCGACGTACTTCGTGATAATCGTATTATTAAATATAGCGTCCCGGCTTGCCATTTTATACGCATTTATCAATCCCGAAGCACCTAATTTAGTTCCACCGAAATAGCGAACTACAGTGAGAAGTACATTAGTCAGATTGTTGCTGAGAAGTGCGTTATAGATTGGCCTTCCTGCTGTACCTGAAGGTTCACCGTCGTCATTCATTCTAAAGATATCGCCTTTAATGCCGATCCTATATGCGTAACAAATGTGCCTGGATTTGGAGTGGAGTTTTTTAAAGTCTGAGAGAAGGGCTGCGACATTGTCAATAGTTGCTATTGGGTATAAGTAAGCTATAAATTTGCTTCCTTTTTCTTTGTACAAACCTTCGGACGATTTTTCTACGCAGAGATATTCATCTTCCATATTAACGACTCATTCACACAAAATGGAGAAACACATTACTACCTTTGCAAAAAAACTAATATGACTCTTCCAATATTACTGTTATATGTCGGAATTGCTGCTATAATATTAACTGCTCTCAACTTTTTTGTATTCAAAGCACAAAAAAATTGGATTGTCACTTTTTTGCAAAATTACTGCGGTTCCTTATTCATTTTTTCAGGTTGGGTTAAAGCGGTAGATCCTCTGGGTACCGCGTACAAAATGGAACAGTACTTTGCCGAATTTGACGCGACGTTCGAAGCGACCTGGCTATCTTTTATAGCGCCTTTATTTCCCTGGTTATCAAATTACGCTGTGCAATTCGCAGTGTTAATGATAATTTTTGAAATCATTCTGGGCCTTGCTTTGGTAATGGGCTCAAGGCCGAAATTCACATCCTGGGCATTCCTACTTCTAGTTGGATTTTTCACTTTTCTTACCGGCTTTACATTTCTGACTGGCTACGTACCAAATGATTCTAATTTTTTTGATTTTTCTTCCTGGACAGCCTATAACGCCAATAATATGCGCGTAACCGATTGTGGTTGTTTTGGTGATTTCATCAAATTGGAACCGAAAATTTCCTTTCTCAAGGATGTCATTTTATTGATTCCTGCCTTTTTCTTTATCTATAAACACAAGGATTTTCACTCTATATTCAATGGGCGAATACGCACGGCCATTTTATCAATTTCTTTAATCGCACTGTTCATCTACTGCCTGAGCAACTACGTCTCCGATATACCACACATGGATTTTCGACCATTCAAAAAGGGAGCCGATATAGCCACTCAAAAACAACTGGAAACCGAGGCTCAAGCCAACATTAAGGTACTCGGTTTTAAACTTTCGAACAAAGAAACTGGTGAAAAAATGGATGTAGAATACAATAAATACCTCGCCAATATGGCCAATTATTCATCCGACATATGGTCCGTCGACGACCAAATTGTAGGCGTGCCTAGTATGCCTCTTACCAAAATCAGTGACTACGACATTATGGACCTGAATGGTTATTCGGCAACCGATCAGCTTTTACATGACGAGGAAACCTATATTATGATCGTATGTCACAAACTTTATGGCAGAGGAAGCCCCGCCACAAGAGTGCTCGAAGACACTATTTTCACCCTCGACACGATATACAACGACACCTATGACAAAGGCTTCATTGTAGAGAAAAACGTACAAAGAATAGAGAAACAGACAATGAACTATACTAATTATCTCTGGAGGGATTACTATTCGGAACGATTCGAAAACGTTGTCAATCCATTCGTCGCCGAAGCTAAAGAAGATGGTATCAAAACTGTGGCTGTTATTGGCGGTGCTGACCAGATGATGGTGGAAGATTTTCATTCCGATGTAGGCCTCGATGCCATTTACTATACGGCAGATGACATTTTGCTGAAAACAATTGTGAGATCAAACCCAGGCATCGTATTATGGAAGAATGGAAAGATTCTTGACAAATGGCATTACAGAAAGCTCCCGGTCTATTCAAAAGTTAAATCGGAACACATAAAATAATTTGTTTATTTGTTCATAACAGATTACCTATCTTCGCCTCGTTATAATGATGACCTGGTAATACATGCTCAGCAGACGAAGCGTCCGAATTAAGGCAATGCAACTTCTTTTTTCTCACAGCAGGGATAAGGAGTTGAACCTAGACGAAATCTCAAAGAGATATTGGAACAGCATAGAGCTTTCGTTCAACCTCTATATTTATAATCTATATGTTCTCCTTGGTATTGCTCAATGTGCCAGCGAAGATCTGGCAACGCGCAAAACCAAATACCTACCCACCGATTTTGATAAAAGCTTTTCGGATAAAATTTATAACAATGAACTGATCACCTTTCTGAAAGGTAACAAGGACCTCAACAAACAATTCAAGAAGAACAATTTTGAAGCAATTACGAATCGGGATTATTACAAAAAGATATATTTAGCATTTGCAAAAACGCCAGAATACAAAGAATACATTACATCAGAGTCTTCTATTGAAAATGATTTGAATATTCTTCTTGATTTGTACAGGTATTGCAGAAAGGATGAATTCTACGACGAATTGATGGAAGACGCCTATACCCAATGGATCGATGACAAATCGGTGGTAGTAGGTGCGGTTAAGAAAACGCTTAAAGAGATACCCCACGACGATCCTAAGTTCTTCATGAAGTACTATCCCGACGATGAGACCGTGAAAGAATTTGGTTATCAATTGCTCAAAGAATCATTTGAAAACGATAATGAACTGCTGGAGCATATAAAACCTACATTAAAAAATTGGGATCACGAGCGCCTGGCCATTATCGATATGATATTACTTAAAATGGCCTTATCGGAATTCTTGTATTTCCCGACGATACCAACCTCAGTAACCCTTAACGAATACGTCGAGGTATCCAAATCGTACAGCACCGCCAAAAGCAAAGATTTTATCAATGGGATCCTGGACCGACTAAGGAAAGATTTTGAAGAAAAAGAAATGATCAAAAAGGAAACGAAAGATTCCGAAGACCCCACCGAGTCGAAGGAAAAATAGCTGCTAAGGATGAACGACAAGGTTCTGATTCTCGATTTCGGTTCACAATACACTCAACTTATCGCCAGAAGAATAAGGGAAATAAATGTCTTCTGCGAAATTATTCCCTACAACAAGAAAATTGATCTCAACCAGGACGTAAAAGCGCTCGTTTTATCGGGAAGTCCATTTTCCATTAATGATACAAATGCACCGGTGGCCGATTTGGACAGGTACCTTGGTAAATTACCCATTCTCGGCATTTGCTATGGAGCTCAGCATGTGGCAAAGTATTTAGGCGGCACAGTAGAAGCATCTACAAAAAGAGAATATGGCAAAGCACTAATACGAATAAATGAGAAAAATCTACTTTTTAACAATGTTATCGATGACAGCCAGGTCTGGATGTCCCACGCCGATACCATCGTAGGATTGCCGGAGAATTGTCAAAAATTAGGTAGCACGCCCACAATTCCGATTGCGGCCTTTCGATACAATGGCAGCACAGAGCCTGTATATGCCATTCAATTTCATCCTGAAGTGACCCATACGCATGAAGGAAAAAAAATAATATCGAATTTCATTTTCGACGTTTGCAAAATTAGACCTACGTGGACGCCGGAAGCTTTTGTCGAAGACACCATTAATAAATTGAAATCAGAGATTGGAAATGAAAAGGTGCTGTTGGGTCTTTCAGGCGGTGTGGATAGCACTGTGGTTGCCACGCTCGTTCATAGGGCAATAGGTCAAAATTTACTGTGCTATTTTATTAACAACGGCTTGCTGCGGAAGAACGAATTTGAAGAAGTGCTTGCCAATTATTCGGGAATGGGATTGAATGTGCGAGGCATAGACGCTTCAGCGGAATTTCTATTCAATTTAAGCGGTGTGAGCGATCCCGAACAAAAGCGCAAAATTATTGGTAAGACCTTTATTGACATATTTGAAAGAGAAGCTAAAAAAGACAAAGACATAAGCTGGCTGTCACAAGGCACAATATATCCGGATGTAATCGAATCGGTAAGCGTGTATGGACCAAGTGTTACGATCAAGTCACATCACAATGTTGGAGGCTTACCGACAAAATTGAACCTGAAACTGGTGGAGCCATTGAGAATGCTTTTTAAAGATGAAGTGAGGAGAGTGGGAAAGGCGCTGAAGATCGATGATAAAATATTAAAACGGCATCCCTTTCCGGGTCCGGGATTAGCCATAAGGGTTTTGGGTGAAATTAATGAAGAGAGGGTGAGGCTATGCCAGGAAGCTGATCACATTTATATCAACAATTTGAAAAAATCCGGCTGGTACGACCAGGTTTGGCAGGCAGGGGCTATATTGCTACCTACCAAATCCGTTGGAGTAATGGGAGATGAGCGCACATATGAAAACACGGTTGCGCTGCGTTGTGTTAATTCAGTAGACGGAATGACTGCAGAGTGGAGTCAACTTCCCTACGAATTATTATCAACCATCTCTAATGAAATTATAAATTCTGTTAAGGGCATCAACAGAGTCGTATATGATATCAGCACAAAACCGCCATCGACCATTGAGTGGGAATAAAGCCAAGTACCTTATATTTTTTCTGGCGACGATAGTCTGGATTGGTTGTTCTAAGACAACCAGTCCTACTAGAGTACTGACCCCTATCCGCACGAATAGTAAGTCCAGCGCTGAAAAGAATAGAGATAATCGATTAGACACAGTTAATTGGACCGTTTTATCGAAGGAAGAGTATCCACCGATTTCTAGTGCCAAAAATGCTTTGATCAACCCGTTTGAAACGGTAGTACATGCTATATCCTTACTTATTCCATTTGATATCAAAACTAACTCAGAATCACTGAGCAGAGGCGAGGAAAAATTTGCTCATTACTATGCTGGCGCTCTTATGGCAATAGAGGAATTAGAGGCACAGGGGCGTTCCTATCATTTCAATGTATTTGACACCAAAAGGAGTAGAATAAAGATAAGAGAATTGATTAACGAAGGGCACTTGAATAGCGCTGATGTTATTATCGGGCCCTACGAAATTGAGAATCTAAAACACGTTGCCGAATGGGCCAAGCAGAACAGAACCCCCATGCTATCACCGTGGAGATCTTCCTCCAATGTCGCCAAAGACAATATGTACTATTATCAACTCCGCCCCTTAATCGAACAATATTTTGAAGCGATTTTGATAGACGCCTTGAATAAAAACAGCCCTGAGGACATCTATATACTTGCACGCGAAGGAAATGAGGACAGGGCCAAAATTCAGAGTATTCACAGGATACATGAGCGCATTAATGCTGGTCCCATTAATGCTGCCATTAATGAATTTCTTATCGACCAGCATTCTCTTCAAGATGCCGACTTTATGGTTTTTGATAGTGTCTTTGCTGCCATAAATGAGGCAGCTTTTATTATTCCTAATTACTCTTCGCGAGATAGTCGTTACGTGTATTCTGTAATAAGAAAGATAAACGCAGAAATCCAGGATCAGAATATCTCAATATACGGAATGCCTACTTTATTAAACCCGGATCGGCTAGACCTGGAGTTTTTCAGAAGCCTGAACCTTTTCACGGTCGACTATAAATTTTTAGACAAAGACAGCGACGAACTCAAGGAGTTCACACAGCGATATTTTGGCAAATTTGCGCTCCTTCCCAATGAAGATAGCTTTAACGGCTATGACTCCATCATTCTTTTGGCCAATTTGATCGAAAAATCGAAACGGGGCAGAGACTTTGACGAAGGCTCCTCCGACTTGCCTTATTTGAATCTTTCCGCAGAATTCAAAAAGTTTAGCAAAGATGAATCGAGCAAAAATCCAATTCTTTCAGAATATGCTCCTGGAGATTTTATGGTAAACAGCAGTTTGTATCTTATCGAGTATAAAAATAATAAGTTTAGGAAGGTTCCGATATCACAGTCGAAAGAATAAGGCTCCCAATACTTGTGAAACATATATAACACTTGTATAACAGATTTGTTTTGGTCAAAAAATTGCACATAGCACACCCAAAATGATCGATATCGCAGAAAATCGAAAAAAAAGATTTACCGAGGTTGCATCGTTCAGACAACCTGACCTCACCGTGCTTCTCGAGAATGTCCATGATCCGCACAATATCGGAGCCGTAATAAGATCGTGTGATTCGGTGGGCATTGATGAAATATATATTTTGTACACCGACCCAAAGCTTATCGAACGAGGATTCAAGCAAAGTCACGGCACTTCAACAGGTATTCATAATTGGGTAATGGTTCAATACTTCACGGAATTAGAGAACTGCGTGGAACAGATTAAGGCCAAATACAAGAGGCTGGTTGGGAGGCTGATACATCAATCGTCAAAATCTCTTTACGACACCGATCTGGCCTCCTCCCTTGCTATTGCATTTGGTAATGAAAAGGATGGAATATCGAAAGAGCTGGCTGAGAAGCTGGATGACAATTTAGTGATTCCACAAGTAGGATTTGCACAAAGCCTTAATATTTCGGTCGCATGCGCGGTGACTCTATACGAGGCGTTTAGACAAAGGAAGATTCTTGGAAAATACAATCCGCAGCAGTCGGAGCATATATTATCGAGATTCGTCCATTTGCACGAGTCCAAAAAGCTCAGAAAAGGCAACAAGAAAGCATCATTTTAATCGCCGAAAGAAATTATCCAACCGGCTCACAGCTTCTTTGAGCTTATCTTCAGAGGCAGCGTACGAGATTCTGATGCAATTATCACTTCCAAATGCACTTCCTGCTACAACGGCGACATGAACCTCTTTGAGAATGGCTTCAGCTAAATCTGAAGAGTTTTCAACGATGCCTCCATTGATCGACTTGCCATAGGCCTGAGCTACATCAGGGAATAAATAAAATGCTCCGTTGGGCACATTGAGTCGCATATAAGGGATTTCCTTCATTGTCTCCAACATCAAATCCCTGCGCACCCGAAATATATCTCTCATCTTTCGACTTTCTTCTAAATCTGAAAGTAAAGCGATACTTGCAGCTTTTTGGCCAAATGATGAGGCTCCTGACGTAACTTGTCCTTGGATTTTAGTACAAGCTTTGGCTATAGCTGGAGGGCCCGCCATGTAGCCCAATCTCCATCCCGTCATTGCAAAACCCTTTGACATGCCATTCACAACGATCGTTTGATCTTTCACCTCATCAAACTGGGCTATGCTGTGGTGATTTCCTTCAAAAACAATGTATTCGTATATCTCGTCGGAAACGATAACAACTCCGGGATGTTTTGCCAGTACAGTTGCAAATGATTGCAGTTCGTCACGAGTGTATACAGAACCCGTAGGATTGCAAGGAGAAGAATAAAGGATAAATTTTGTTTTATCAGTGATAGCATCTTCAAGTTGTGCGGCGGTGATCTTATAGTCTTCGCTAACACCGGAAGTGAGCACGACAGGTCTTGCTCCCGCCAATTTTACAATTTCGATATAAGAAACCCAATAAGGAGCAAGGATAATAACTTCATCCCCTTTGTTGACCAAGGCCTGAGAGATATTTGATATAGTTTGCTTGGCGCCGTTGGAAACGACAATTTGGTCAATAGTATAAGTGAGATTGTTATCTCTTTTGAACTTCTTCAGAATGGCTTCGCGATATTCTACCAGGCCGGGCACCGGCGTGTAATGCGTATAACCATTTTCCAAAGCATCTTTCGCTGCTTCGATAATAAAATCCGGCGTATCAAAGTCAGGTTCGCCAATACTCAGTGAAATAACATCATGGCCTTGTGCCTTATAATCACGAGCCAACTGTGCCATTTTTAATGTAGCGGATTCGGCTAGTGCATTTACTGTATCTGAAAGTCTGGTGTGCATGGTAATAATTCTTGGCCCAAAATTAGATAAAGAATAGTTGGATTGTGGAATTTGACTGCATATAAATGTGCATGGATTTTACTGATTAGGCATCTCTAATGAAATTGGCTTTATTGATGGCGAATCACAGGTTTGGAATAGTATTTGTGGATGCCAGCCAAAGGCTGGTCTGCCTTTGGCAGAGAATTTGGTACTTAATATTCGGGTTTCCCCGTAATATCAGCGTTTGTATAAATAAATTAAATTTGCAAGTACAAATCTTTATTTACGATGAATAATAAATCCTTCGTTCTATTACTTGCTTTTCTAATGATCTGTTGTGGCATTTATGGTCAAGAAGAGCAACCGGCTAACCCCGTGCAAGAAGAGCAAATGGAAAAGGAGATGTCGTTTTACCAAAACGGACTCACAGTCAAAGCGCTCTTAATGGACTACCAATCTCAGAATGGTGGCGACATTGGAGAAATAGGCAGATATCATCATGGATTCGAATTGGGCTATATCAGAAAGATAACCGATCGTATCAATATAGGAGTTCCGCTAAAGGTTGGGGTAGTCTCCTCGGAAAGCGGCATTAACGAATTACATAAGACCGTAATAGGTTTGGATCTAATAGGCCAGGTGAACCTGGTCAGTTCATCATCACCGGTCATTCCGTATATAACTGTAGGCTATGGATATGTGTACGAACGAATCGGACATGGACTTGAGGAGGTAAATAATTTGCAAGCTTCAGCAGGATTAGGATTTAAACTCAAACTTGAGGATAGGGCTTATCTCAACTGGGAGTCTCAATACAGATATTCTCTATCGGATAATCGCAACAATCTTCATCACGGCCTGGGATTTCTGTACTTCCTGGGACCGAGAAAAGTGAAGAAAAAGAAAGTGAGAGATACAAGTGAGCTTGATTCGGATGGTGATGGTATCATTGACGAGTTGGATCTTTGTCCGCAGGAAGCTGGACTCGAAACCCTTCAGGGGTGCCCGGATAAAGATGAAGATGGTGTAGCGGACTATTTGGATAAATGCCCGGAGGTCAAAGGTCTGAGAAATATGAATGGCTGTCCGGACACAGATGGAGATGGAGTATCGGACAATGAAGATGAATGTCCAAACTTGGTGGGTGAGAAATCGAATAGAGGTTGCCCTGCAAATGACGCTGACAACGATGGTGTACCAAATGATTTGGACAAATGCCCAACAGTACCGGGAACTATATCTAATAACGGCTGTCCTGAGATCGATACGGACGGAGATGGTACACCGGATAGCATCGATAAATGTCCCAATCAAAGAGGAGTCAAAAATGCCTTTGGGTGTCCCGATTTAGATGGAGATGGTATTCCGGACAGCGAAGACAGGTGCCCGTCAACAAGAGGAACATTTGCGAATAATGGTTGTCCTGAAAGAACGCAACCCGGACAAACTACAACAAGACCGGGCACGGGCACCGCAGATTCGGACGGCGACGGCATACTAGACAATCAGGACAGATGTCCGACTCGACCAGGCCCTGCAGTGTATGGAGGTTGTCCGGATACGGATGGCGATGGGATAGATGACAGCAGGGATAGATGCCCTACATCCAGAGGCACCGTAGACAATAATGGTTGTCCTCCTATAGCACAAAGAGATTTGGATTTCTTAGAAATCGCTATGCGCTCTATACAGTTTGAGACGGGTAAAGCCGATTTGAAGATTGAAAGCTATCGCATCCTAAGACAGATTGCTGAAATAATGAATAGATATCCTGATTACAATCTGTCCATAAGTGGCCACACCGATGCCGTAGGTACAGTAGCTTCTAATCAAATTTTATCGGATAATAGAGCGAAGGCTTGTTACCAATTTTTGGAGAATGCAGGTATAATTGTATCTCGAATGAATTACCAGGGTTACGGAGAATCTCAACCCGTTGCCGATAACGCCACGATTAGCGGAGGTGCTCTGAATAGAAGGGTAGAATTCTCATTGATACCACGATAGACTGCCCTAACTGCACAGGGGACGACTGGGACGACTTGAGGAAGATTATGTTTTACGGAACTAATCTTCCTCCAGCTCTCTAATTTGATTTTGTACCTTTTCCTGAAGTGAGTTTTTAAATTTCTCCAGGGTATCCGCTACTGAACCATCAGTGATACCGAGTATCTCTGCGGCGAGAATTCCGGCATTTTCCGCACCGTTAAGCGCTACCGTAGCCACGGGCACACCATTGGGCATTTGAAGAATAGAAAGTACTGAATCCCAGCCGTCAATGGAATTCGATGATTTTATGGGTACCCCGATAACAGGTAGGGTAGTAAGAGAGGCAGTCATTCCGGGCAGATGAGCGGCCCCACCGGCTCCGGCGATGATCACCTTTATTCCTCGCCCTCTAGCAGATTGAGCATATTCAGTCATTCGCTGTGGCGTTCTGTGAGCCGAAACAATCGTTACTTCATAGCTTATACCAAAATCATCCAATATTTTGGCTGCCTTTGACATTACGGGCAGATCCGAACTTGAGCCCATGATTATTCCTACCTGTTTTTTTTTCATTAATCGACTAATTAATTATTCCACGTTGTAAAGAATTTTTTGGCTTTTTGTACATATTCCACGTCCTTACTTACATCCTTCGATAATATGCAGACGTGTCCCATTTTACGATAAGGCTTACTCTTCTTTTTGCCATAAAGATGCAAATGGCTATGCGGTATGCGCAATAGTTGCTCAATACCTCCGTAAAGTGTTTCTCCACTATAGTCCTCAGACCCCAGTAAATTAATCAATATTGAAGAACTTACTGCCGCTGGATTTCCCAAGGGCATATTCGCAATGGCCCTGAGCAAATTTTCGTACTGCGAGGTATGACAGGCCTCTATGGTATGGTGGCCACTGTTGTGCGGACGCGGCGCCATTTCATTCACAAGGATATCTCCGGAACTTGTCAAGAAGAGTTCTATTGCCAAAATGCCTATAAGATTGAAGTGTGAACTTATTTCAAATGCTATCTTTTCAATCTTAAGCTTTAATTTATTCTCGATTCTGGCGGGAGCAATTTGATAATCTAGTAAATTGGCTTTCGGATCAAAAACCATTTCGACAGCATCGTAGACGGCGACTTCACCATTTTCATTTCGACAGATTATTACGGCTATTTCCTTTTCTATATCTACCAGCTCCTCGACTATGCTCGGTGCATCAAAACATTCAGAAGTAGGCGTATCTTCTTTGCATACCAGTACTCCACGTCCGTCGTATCCGTCTCTTCTCAGTTTTTGCACGAAAGGAAATTTGAGATGTTCGGATGAGATCAATTCCAACAAATGCGAACGATTATTAATCCTGTTAAAGCAAGCCGTAGAAATTCCGTTTCGGACTAAAAAATCCTTTTGCAACGCTTTGTCCTTGATGGTTTCTATGATTTGTGGCGATGGATGGACTTGTATTCCCAGATTCACCAATTCCTTCAGCGCCAAGGTGTTGATCTTCTCAATTTCTATGGTCACAATGTCCATTTCCTTGCCAAAATTCACGACATTCTCATAATTGGTGATATCGCCTTCGACAAAGGAATTACAGACTCTGCCTGCCGGAAATGAAGATGAAGCGTCAAGAACCGAAATGTCCATAGCCATTTGGTGGGCGGCGCCACAGATCATTTTTCCGAGTTGACCGCCCCCGATAATGCCAATTCTTTTATCTATCATACCTTTGCAAAGGAGACATAAAAATAGTCCGCAGTGCACAAAATACTTCTAAAACAAGGCCTGGTTATTAATCGAGGACGAAAAGAGTACAGAGACATCCTCATCAAAGCGCCGTACATCGAACGAGTAGACGCAGATATTAATGAAAAGGAATGTGAAATAGTTGACCTAAAAGGGAAGTGGGTTATTCCCGGAATTATTGATGACCAGGTGCATTTCAGGGAACCAGGCTATACGCATAAAGCGGACATTTACACCGAATCCAGGGCAGCATTGTTGGGTGGAGTGACATCTTTTATGGAAATGCCGAATACGAATCCCCCTGCTGCGAGTTTGGTTTTGCTGGAAGACAAATATGAAATTGCATCCCGCACTTCAGTATCTAATTACTCCTTTTACGTAGGGGCTACTAATGACAATCTCGACGAGCTTTTGAAAGCAGACGATAAGAAAATTTGCGGTATCAAAATATTTATGGGATCGAGTACCGGAAATCTGCTCGTAGATGACCATAAAGCCTTGGATAAAATATTTGAAAATGCCCACATGCTCATCGCCACACATTGTGAAGATGAAACCACAATACGCCGAAATCTAGAGTTGTACAAACGAAAATATCGAGCAATGCTCAGCCCAATCCATCATCCCGAAATCAGAAGCGCCGAGGGATGCTATTTATCGAGTTCTTACGCCGTTGAGCTCGCGGAGAAACACGGTACCAGACTACATGTTCTTCATATCACCACAAAAAGAGAATTGGAGCTATTTGAAGCTTTAGTGCCACTGGAAAAGAAAAGAATTACCGCTGAAGTTTGTGTCCATCATTTATTCTTTAATGATAAGGACTACGAGCAATTGGGAAATCGGATAAAATGCAATCCTGCGATTAAAACAAAACAGGATCAACAAGCACTTTTCCAAGCCCTTCTCAACGACAAATTGGATATTGTGGCTGCCGACCACGCACCGCATACCTTGGAAGAAAAATCCGCGCCTTATGCTCTGGCGCCCTCCGGCCTTCCTCTTATACAGCACTCTTTGTTGATCATGTTGGATTTTTATTACAGAGGTAAAATTTCGCTAGAAGAAATCGTACGTAAGATGTGCCACGCCCCGGCGGATTGTTTTTCAATCGATAGCAGAGGTTATTTGGACGAGGGTTCCTTCGCGGATATTGTCATTATCGATCCGAATGAAGTAACAAGCGTAAATTCGGATAATATCGCCTACAAATGCGGTTGGTCGCCTTTAGAAGGACGGACTTTTACAGGCTCTGTCGAGCAAGTCTATGTAAACGGCATTCTAAAAGTTGATAAAGAAAAGATTGTTAATGACGTTCCGGGAAAGCGATTGACTTTCAATCGATGATTGTTATCGCTGTAGAAGAATCAAAAACCGATTTTTGATTTTTGTTTATTAAGTTGTTGACTTGCACTAAGCATTTTTATCAGGGCATCGGCGCATTCCCGGCCTTTATTGCCTTTTTTTCCATTAGCTCTATCTATTGCCTGATCTAAAGTATTTGTAGTAAGAACTCCAAAGAGAACAGGAGTATCAACCGTAAGGTTTAGGCCCATGAGCGCCTTTGTCACAGCATGGTTTATGTATTCGTCGTGTTTCGTTTCGCCCTTTATTACGCAGCCAAAGCAGATGATACCATCGAATCCTCCTTTTTTAATGAGTTGTTTTGCGCCCCACGGCAATTCAAATGAACCGGGCACTTGAAATTCGGTGATGTTTTCCTCCGGAAAACCTAATTGAAGTAACCTTGCAATACAATTGTCTCTTAAGGTGTCGATTACCTTTCTATTCCATCCCGATAGCACCAGCCCGACTTTTTTCTTGGCAATGTCATCAACCGGATACTTTTTCTTATCGAGAGGAGCGCTATTTGTTGGATTCATTTCCTAGGAAATAAACTTCTCAATGTCTGTCGCCTCCGTAGAGTTGGGATATTTCACAAGTATCTCGCGGAAAGCTTTGTTGGCTTTTTCGTAATCGCCGTTTCGGCGGTGTAGCATGCCGAGCTTTTTTAAATAATAGGGATTGAGCACTTCGTTATCTCCACTACTAGCTGCCTTTCTGTAATTGCTTAGAGCCTTATCAAAATCTCCCAGTTCCGCGTACGAGTCGGCCATTACTCCAAATTTCATAGCAGGCGTGATGCTACCGCTTTCCTTAAATTTATTGAGATGATCGATTGCGTCTTGATATCTGCCTAAATTTAGGTAGGATAGGGCTGCGTAGTATTTGGCGATGTTCGCTGTTTTGGTGCCACTGTAGTTGTCAATGATGTCCAAAAAACCTTCATAGCCGCCTCCGGGATTATTTAAAGCGAGGGCAAAGGAATCGCGTTGAAACTGAAGTTCTGCTTGAAAAATTTGCTCTTGTGCTTCAGCTGCTCTAGGCATTTGGTACAAAAATTTATATGCAAGAAAACCACCGATGCTCAGCAGAATCAGAGCTACGACTCCAATAATGAGGAACTGATTTTTTTCTACAAATCCTTCAAAGGACTGTTTAGCTTCTACCAGGTCGATTAAAGTCTCTTCAGTTGGTCTTTTCTTTCGTCTTATTGCCATTTCCTTAAAAATTTGCGCAAAAGTAGTGAATAGTTGGATTATCCGCGACGGGTGTTTGGAGAGAAATGCTTTATATTTGCATCATTGAAAGAATGGATTTGCATGAAATACAGCATTTCATTCGATCCCATCCGAGGATGGCCCCAATATTTCAAGAATAAAACGGACAGCTCATTTGCTGTCCTTTTTAGTTTTGACCCATTCTAATCCCGAATAAAAGGATAATTCTCTTGAATATAGTTGTCAGTGTACAACTCTGATGCATCGGGATAAGAAGATTCCTCAGCAAATTGAACAGCTTCCTCGATTTCCAAATTAATTTTCTCTTTGATTGCGTCTAATTCTTTCTGAGAAGCTATTTTTTCTTCGATCATTTTGCGCTCTGTTGTGTTTAAAGGATCCAGGTTTTTGTAATAATCCAACTCTTCTTTGGTGCGATATTTCGCCGGATCCGATACGGAGTGGCCCCTGTATCGGTACGTATTTATCTCCAGGAAGTAAGGTCCATTTCCGGATCTGACCGATTTTGCAGCACTTTCCAAGCCCTTGTGTACGGCTTCCGGGCTCATACCGTCAACGGCTTTGTTGGGCATGTCGAATGCATCACCAATATGATGAATTTGGGTGATGTTACTGGTTCTGGAAACCGAAGTGCCCATGGCATAGCCATTGTTTTCACAAATGTAGAGCACAGGTAAGTTCCAGGACATGGCCATATTAAAAGATTCGTAAAGTGCTCCTTGGCGAACCGCTCCGTCTCCAAACATGCAAACGGAGATATTTTCAGTATTGTTGTATTTTTCGGCGAAAGCCATCCCCGTTCCAATGGGAATTTGTGCAGCTACTATTCCGTTGCCACCAAAATAATTGTGCTCCTTGGAGAAGAAATGCATCGACCCACCTTTTCCTTTAACACATCCCGTCACTTTGCCAAAAAGTTCGGCCATACATTCGCGGGACGTGAGTCCCCTCGAAAGAGCTACTCCGTGCTGGCGGTAGGCTGTGACCAATTTATCAGTTGGCTTAATAGCTGTGGTCAGGCCCGCTGCAATTGCTTCCTGACCAATATAGACATGGCAAAAACCTCTAATTTTCTGCTGGGAATATGCCTTCAATGCAGCTTGCTCAAATGACCTGATCCTCAGCATTATTTCGTACCACTGCAGATAGGTATTCTTAGAATATCCGGGGAATTTGGCTCTTTTTACTCTTTTTTTAGGTTTGACCGTTGCTACTGACATATTGAATCATTCAAGGTTCCAAAAATATCATTTTCTTGCGTAGGCAATCAATGCGCAATTAATTAAACTCTTTCAATTATCACAAGCATTGAATATTCAGAAAGTTCAAGCTGTAAATTTCAAAAACTACGCCGAGTTGGAGTTCATCCCTTCTCCGTCATGTAATGTATTGTCAGGAATAAATGGTGCCGGCAAGACCAATTTTCTGGACTTGGTTCACTTTGCCTGCCTTGGTAAAAGCTATTTTCCTATATACGATAAGGTGGCGATTAGCCAGGGAAGCGATTTTTTTAGAGTAGAATGCACTTTGAGTGAAGAGGATACTCAAGAAAATCATACCATAAAGCTGAGCGTGCCACAGACCGGCAAGAAAAAGATTTGGAAAAATGGCGCTCTTCTCGAAAAGAATACGGATTTGCTTGGACTGATACCCATCGTAGCCTTAGTACCGGATGATATAGAACTGATCAAGGGCGGCAGCGCCTTGCGCAGAAAATTTATGGATCGCGTACTTTGTCAGATCAGCAAGGCTTATACAGAGTCATTAATCAAATACCGCAAAGTACTGAGTCAAAAGCTGGCTCATCTGAAAAACGCCAGATCTTTGGCCGAAATCGATAAAGACCTACTAAATTCGTATCACAATTCACTCCATGAAAATGCTCAAATCATAGCCAAGTCGAGATCCTCTTTTACAGCATCATTTCAGCCCATTTTTAAAAACCTCTACCGTGAAATCGCGGAGGATAAAGAGGACGTTATGATTGAGTATTCCAGCAACTACGGATCTGATGAATTTGTAAACCTGGCAGAAAAGACCATAGAAAAGGACTTTTTTACAGGCAGAGTTCATATTGGAATCCATCGAGACGATTTAATTTTTTCGATAAGTGGAAACTCGGCGAGGAAATTTGGATCACATGGTCAGATTAAAACATTTGTGTATGCACTGAAATTGGGAGAATACCTCTACCTTTCAGAGATGGTGAAATCCGATCCTATACTACTTCTTGATGACGTATTTGAAAAACTAGATCGTTTTCGCTTGAGAAAATTATTTGAGTTGATAAATTCGGATCGCTTTGGGCAAATCTTTATCACCGATACCGAATCCGAGCGATCTTTTGCCCTGCTTACAGAATTAAACGCATCTTTTAAGTGTTTTCTAGTAGAAAATAATGCGATAGTACCATTCACAAAAAGGAATTCGTAAAATTGAAAAGTCTAACTAAGTAAGAATTAAGAGTTCGTCAAAATGTTAAAGAAAATAACACCCAAAGGGTATCTCACTCATGGATAGGCATATCAAGGAAGTATTGGATCATTATCTCAAAGAAGGAAAGATCTCTTCAGGATTTACAAATGAAAAAATTCGAAAGATATGGGCTTCGGCTATGGGCCCATCTGTTGTAAACCAAACAAAAAAAATCTTCCTTAACAAAGATGAACTCAGAATTAAAGTAGAGTCCTCCGTATTAAAGTATGAACTCTTTCAGAATGCCGAGAAAATTAAAGAGCTATTCAACACTGAACTCGGGGAGGATCGGATCAAGTCGGTGAGGTTTATATGACAACACAGTACTTACTACGGAGCAATATTCGGTTTGCCCTTTTTCTTCTTTTTGCTTTCATTTCCTTTGTTTCCGGAGCCCGATTTAGCCTTGGAATCATAGGTGCGTTTCGCATATTTGATGGCTGAATATAGATTTGCGGCACCGCCCGAAACGGATAATTCGGAGAAAGGGAGTTTTTCCCCTTTAGTGCCCGGTACAACTACCTCTTTATCCGATCGCAGTGACGAATTAATCAATATGGATTTTATTTCTTTGACCTTTAAATTGGGAAAATAACCTCTTAATACGGCGGCGATACCGGTGACCACAGGTGCAGCCATGCTGGTTCCTTGAAGGACTTGATAGCCATTATTCGGAACAGGCGCTAACATAAACATTCCGGGTGAGAATAGATCGACCTCATTTTTGCCGTAATTTGAGAACGGGGCAACAAGATTTGCATCTCTTGCATTGGACAAAGCGCCCACTTCCAACCAGTTTTTCGGCTGTTTCTTTTTAAAAAACAAGAACCCAAAACCCTTTTTATACGTATCGTTAGGAAAATTAGGCGCTACGTCGTTATTCGTCGATCCGTTTCCTGCTGCATGCACGAGAAGAACGTCATTTTTTTCCGCATATCGCACCGCTTTGTCGACAATTTCTTTTTCAGGGGAATATCCTTTGCCAAAGCTCATATTGATCACCTTGGCTCCATTGTCTACAGCATAGATTATGGCATTTGCCACGTCCTTATCATGTTCGTCTCCATCGGGCACTGCTCTTACCGACATTATTCTGACATTGGCCGCTATGCCATTCGTACCTATATTGTTGTCTCGTTGAGCGGCAACTATACCGGCTACGTGAGTACCATGAAATGCATCCGGGCCTTCCACGTCGTTGTTCCCATAGTATCGTTCGTTTAGATTGTCATAATTGTCATTGACAATAACACGCGAGTCAAAGTCAGGATTGTATTGATAGTAGTACTTGGCAGTAGGATCCTTTCTCATCATCGAAAATTGGAAATCGATATCCCTTTTGAGCTCGGATAGTGTAGGAATTTTACCGTATTGCTCGCTTACCGATTCGACTATATTGGCTCCTACTATGAGTTGGGCATTTCCTGATAACTTCAGTTCTTCTAAAGTTTCTGTGGTTAAGGTGTCTTGGCTGAGATGATCGTCCAAGCAGCTTACTACATCCAATAAATATTTCTCTGTTCTATCAAATTCATCGAGCTGACTTTTGGCATTAGAGCGTTCTTTTTCGATTTTCTCACCCCATTCTTTGTATTGAGCAAATTCCTTTTTCTCTTTTTCACTAAGGCGTGAATCAGAAGTCATTTCCCCATATTTCTTGCGGTACTGTGCATACAGGCGGGTCATCTCGTATGTATCCTGGTTAACGTTTTCTCCTTCGGCATTTCCTAAAAAGTTCCAGCCGTGCATATCGTCTATATAGCCATTTCCATCGTCATCTGTGCCATTGCCAGGGATTTCACCCTCATTCACCCACATCACATCCTTGAGGTCTTCATGATCCGCATCTATTCCGGAATCAATTATAGCTACTATTATTTCTTTGGGCGTTTGTCCTCTGAGAAGTTCCCCGTAGGCCTTATCTGTTGATATGCTGAAATAGCCATTGACATCTGCTTCTTCGTCATACCAATTAGTCAACTGACCGAAGCCCGGAAGGGCGAAACATAAAAACAGGAGTGCCAAAAATCTCATTTTACATAGTTTGTCCTAAACCGTTCAAAATTGCGCCCAAGGTAAATAATTCATTGGTTATTAATTGATTAGCTTAGGTTTAAATTGATAAACTGTCTTGCATTGACTTTGATTTCCAAATAGCCAGGTTTAAATTTTGATTAACAGTGGTCAAAATATCAGGGATAGGGCATTCGAATGCCTAAAGAAATACTGGGGATACGATGCATTCAAGGTTAAGCAATTGGATGTGATCACCCATGTATTGGCTGGGAAAGACTGCGTTGTGCTATTTCCTACAGGTGGCGGTAAGTCTATATGTTTTCAAATTCCGGCACTCCTTACCGCACACATTACCATAGTGATTACGCCGCTCATCGCACTTATGGAAGATCAGGTAACGAGTCTCAAAAAAAGGGGAATCGCTGCGGCAGCTATTCATTCCGGAAAGTCTCGTTTTTTCAAAGAGAACGTGTTGGATCTATGTGCTAATGGCAGTATTAAACTACTCTATATCTCCCCTGAACTGTTGCAAAATGATCGTTTTTTTAACAGAATAAGTGGACTGCAAGTTTCTATAATCGCCATAGACGAGGCGCACTGCATTTCTCAATGGGGATTTGATTTTCGGCCGGCATACCTGAAAATAAATGAAAGAGCATCGATTTTTGCGGATGCTACCCTGATCGCCCTGACGGCCACGGCAACCGACCGAGTTCTGGAGGATATCAAAACCTATTCCGGGCTGAGGGAGCCTACAATATTCAAAGAGAGTTTTGGACGGGAAAATATATCGCTTAATGTGCTTCTTACCGAAAACAAGTATACCGCGATAAAAGATCATATTACTTCTTTGGGAAATCAAAGTGCAATCGTATACGTAAGAAGTAGGAAAGAAACCATGAATATTGCCACCATTATTTCAGAAATGGGTAAAGCGGCGGATTACTATCATGCCGGATTGCATTACGATAAAAGGGCACAAATACTCGATGACTTTTTGAATGATAAGATCAAAATCGTCTGTGCCACCAATGCTTTTGGGATGGGTTTGGACAAAACCGATGTCAGGGCGGTAATACACTTTGACCTGCCTCCTTCTCTGGAGGAATACGTACAGGAATTCGGAAGAGCGGGTCGAGACGGAAAGCAAGCAAGTGCCACAATGATAATCAATCAAAGCGACCTTCTCTTCGCTCGAAAAAAATTAGATGAAAAGTATCCTTCAGTCGCGGCAATACGGAAAGTCTATGAAGCGCTCTATAAATTTTATGGCATCTTGATAGGCACTGCTCCGACTGAAATACTACCATTTTCACTGGATGATCTGGCCAAACATTCAGGGATAAGAAAAAAAGATATATACCACGGCTGCAGCATACTTGAGAAAAATCGATATATCCATCTATTCGATCAAAGAGACAGCCGGAGGAAGGCATTTGTCAAAACAGATATTCAGACCGTACGAAATAATGATTTGCCCGAAGAAGAGAAAAGCTTACTTCTCACGCTAGTAAGACTGTACGAGGGAATTATGCATTCCGAGTGTGAGATCAGCGCTTCTCAAATTGCGGATTACACAGATTTAAAAGAAGATCGGGTAGAGGTTATTCTTCGCAAACTCAAAAGAAGGAATTGCATCGATTATCATGAAAACCCTTCGGGAGGCAAGATCCAATTTCTTAAAAAGCGCCTTTTGGAGCGTTCATTTTCCATAGATAAATCTGCTCTGGATCAAGAACGCAAAGTGGCCCAAGATAAAGTCGAAGCGATGATTGCCTATATCGAAAGCACTGCGTGTCGATCAAATATTATTCTGGATTACTTTGGAGAAAAAGCAAAAGACGGATGTGGTAAATGTGATAATTGTAGAAATCAGACGGAGGGAAACAAGTCTATCAAAGAAAAACGAGATTTGCAGAATAGGCTAGAGGAGAGAATGCCAAATGTTGATACGTCCTAGTTTAGAAATAATCAATGAATGCAGAAAAAGACTATCTTTGAATAGTTGAAAAAACGGAGGGGAGCGAGCCGTAAAGCTCGCTCCGAGTGTCGACTCACTTTCTACTTGCTCTACGATACATAAGTATCGCAATGATGAGCAAGGAAAGAGAGGCAGCCAGCTGGATAAACGGTATCCAAGTCTGGATGACTAACAGACTACTAAACATAATCTATTATACGATACTAGTCTCCTCCGTATATCAAAGATAAAAAGGAGACTCTCCTGAGCGGAGTCGAAGGATGGCCATTATAGCCATCCTTTTTTATTGGTTCAAGATGAAGTATTTTCAAGATCGATGCATCGCAAGAAAGAATACGATCTGGTCCTAGCTGTAACAAATGACTTAAACTCTGACCGTCGAATGATACGCATCTGCAACTCAATCGTGCGATCAAACAAAAAAGTTTTGCTCATAGGCGCCCAAAACTGGAAATCAGGAAGGCTTACGTCTCAATCATTTGATCAGCATAGATTGAAGTGTAGTAGTGTAAAAGGAGTTTTCTTTTATGCCGAGTACAATCTGAGACTGTTTCTAACACTTCTTTTTTTAAAAGCCAAAACCTTTTATTCAGTTGACCTGGATACCATTTTGGCAATACGGTTGGCATCATTGATTAGGGGAAAAAGCTACGTCTACGATGCACACGAACACTTTACCGCAGTACCCGAACTCAAAGAGCGCAATTTTAAAAAAGGGATATGGAAAGCAATCGGAAAGCGATGCGTTAAGGGAGCGAGTACTTGCATTACCGTGAGCGAATCACTCGCGCAAATACTCGGAAAAGAATTCGGAAATCATTTTCACGTACTTAGAAATTTTCCTCATCGAAAAAATCTTCTGCCTGTGAATAAAAGTACCAGCACCTTTACACTAGTTTATCACGGAAAAATCAACAAGGGGCGCGCAATCAAAGAACTCATCCAGAGCATGGAAAACATTGAAAATGCAAGACTTTGGATAATAGGTGATGGGGACCTATATGAAGAATTACAAGCCTTCAGTAAAACTTTTTCCTTCTCGGGGCGAATTAGATTTTTTGGTTGGGTAGCTCCTGCCGAACTCCATGGTACTATAAGCAGGGCACACCTGGGCGTAAATTTACTAGATCCTGAAAGTGAGAGCTATTACTATTCCCTTGCCAATAGATTTTTCGATTACGTCATGGCTGGCATTCCCGTGCTATCAATGAATTTTCCCGAATACCAAAGAATAAATAATCAATTTGAAGTCGCCCACCTAATTGATTCACTAGACAAAGAAAGCATTGCAGATGCGATCAAGATGATCATTCGGAATGAAGATCTGTTAAACGAAATGAAGGCGAATTGTAAAATGGCGCGGGAGATGTATAATTGGGAAAAGGAAGAAAAAAAAATGCTCGAAATTTTTGAGCTATGAGATTCTTGATCTGCAATGCTATTTGCATGCTCCGCACGGCGAGATTGTCAATTGAATTAGCATTTTCGCATCAGAATTGACCGGTTTCGAAAAACTAACAAATCTCCGCCGAACCTGCTACGTATCTCAATTTCAGTATACAACATATGTGTTAAAACAGATATTGATATATTAATAATACATTTCCCAAAGAAGGTCAGTACAGTTACGCATTTATAAAGGTCAAATAACAAATACATCTATATATTTGCGCGATGCGCTTGTCACAACTGCAAATGAAGGGATTCAAAAGCTTCGCGGATGAAACTGTGATCAACTTTGGAGAACAAGTCATCGGGATCGTAGGACCCAATGGATCCGGCAAGTCAAACATCATCGATGCCATAAAATGGGTACTGGGCGAACAAAAAAACAAAGAACTCAGACTCGAGACGATGAGCGATGTTCTGTTCAACGGTTCAAAAGACAGAAAGGAGGGTAGGGTGGCTCGAGTTACCATAATCTTTAAGAATACTAAAAACATACTTCCTACAGAGTACAACGATGTAAGTATTTCGCGCCTGATCTACCGCAATGGGCAAAGCGAATACCGCTTGAACAACGTGACTTGCCGGAGAAAAGACATAACCAGTCTATTCCTGGATTCCGGCCTTGGTTCGAATTCTTACGCCATCATTAGCCTCAGCATGGTCGAAGATATTCTGACCGATAAAGACAACTCACGAGGAAGAATGATCGAAGAGGCTTCAGGAATAAATAAATACAAGGTCAGAAAGCGCGAAACACTCAATAAACTAAAAGGTACCCAAGTTGATCTTGATCGAATAGAAGATCTATTATTTGAACTGGAATGCAATCTAAAGGCTTTTGAAAAGCAGGCAAGAAGAACGGAGAAGTACTTAAAAGTAAAGGAGAAATTCAAAACCATCAGTTTGTCATATGCCGCGTTCAATGTCGAAAATCTGAATTCAGAAATCAACGCAATACACGGAAAGCTAAAGGAGGAGCAAGCTGAAGAAGCAAGAATTACAGCTTCCCTCAACTCAGAAGAAGCCGACCTCCAAAGAGTAAAAAAGAGCATCGTCGAAAAGGAAGGCAGCCTTTCCGAATTTCAACGAAAACACAACGATTTAAAAAACAATATCCACGCCCAAGAAAACAAAAAAGTCCTCATCCAAAATGAACAAAAATACCTCAAGAGTAATATCCAAGCCCTGGAATCAAGCAACACAACATTCATTAACGATTTGAAATCCCTGGACAACGAAATCAAGATAAACAATACAAGATATACAAAAGACCGAGCCGAGAAGGAGAGCATTGAAGAAAAACTAAAAGTAAAATTAAAGGGTTTTCAAGCTGTGAAAGTGATCTATGATGATCTGAGATCAACACTGGTTTCCGGCCAGGGAGAAAGATCAAAAATTGCCGCAGAAATTGAAAGCACCGATAGAGAAATTTCAGCTAAAGAAAGTCAAATCGACTTGTTAGGGGAACAGTTGGTGTCTAAAAAAGAAGATAGAAATAGACTTGAAAACGAAACGAATAGTCTGGCCGAGCGAAATGAAAAATTGCATATTCAACATAAAAAGCTGAAAACTGATCTCGATCAGAAGCAAAAAAAACTGAACGAAACTGAAGAAAATCGGCGTCAACTTCAGGACAGCATTTTTGCACTATCAGAGGCTAAAAAAAGACTAGAATTAAACGGGGAGAAGGTCAGACAACGCATTAGAATATTGCAAAATGTAATAGATAACTACGAAGGATTTGCCGAATCTGTCCAGTTTCTTCACGGCGAGAATAAACTGAAAAACGCTGTCTTTACTGATATTATCGAAAGTCGGGATGATTCGTATAAAGACATTGTGGAATTGTATTTCCATCCGTATTTGCAACATGTTGTAGTCGAGGACAAGCGCGAGGCCTACACTCTTAATGAACTGGTACGCGGTGCCCAAAAAGGTAAGATCAATTTCCTGGTGCAAAAGGATTTCGATGGAATTAATTTAGAGGGCAGCGTTAATGGCCTTATTCCATTGAATTCGGTTCTGAAGTTTGAAAAAGAGTATGAAAATCTGGTTTGTTGGCTTGCTCACAATGCTTATATTTTCGAAGGAACACTGGAGGAGCTATCCCACGTGGACATTCCCGAGGATGCTTCAATTCTCTTGCCTAAAGAATTACTGATCCGCAGAAGAGGTGAACTCAAAGGCGGTTCGTTGACGCTTTTTGAAGGGGTGAATATAGGAAGACACAAAAATCTAAAAGACTTTAAGGCCAATCTGAATAATTTCGAAGAACAGCTCAAAGAATATTCTAAACAGGATGAAACTAATAACAGAAGTTTCGCTGCGCTAAACGCAGATATCGACGCCATGCGGGAGGAAATCGAAAAAGTAAATGCACAGATAAACGAATTGGAAATCAGACGAAGCTCCTCACATAATGAATTGGAATTAAAAGAATCATTGATACGCGAAGTAGACGAAACGATCAGCAAGGCCGATAGTCATATATCCAGGATTAATGCAGAAGTCTCCAAACTTCGTAAACTGAAAGAAAAGTACATTGCGAAAAATATGCAGCGGCAAGATCTGGGCGAGGTCCGAGCGAATTTTACAAAGTACCACTCTGATTTCGAACAGGCCCGGGACGCAAAGGACACCTTACAAAGGGAACTGGTACTGGCTCAAAACAATTTGGAAATCCTTCGCAGAGATAAAGATACTTTGAAAAGGTCGAAGGCAGATAAGGAATCAATTCTTATTGATAATAGGGAAAGCAGAAAAAAGCATGAGAGCAAATCTGGTAAGTTAGACGAAGAAATCGACAAAATTGAAAAGGAGATCTTGAGCCTGTACAATTATGAAAAGGAACAATTCTCACAACTGAGCAGCAGAGAAGAAGAGTATTTTCAACTAAAATCAGGAGTGTACGATCGTGAAAAAGTAATCCGCGAATCAAGAGGGAAAAGAGATCAGGTGAATCACTTGATATCGGGATTGAAAGAAAAGGTAGCTGAAAAAAGACTGCAGTTGACATCCTGGAAGGATAGGGTAGAGGTGGAGTTTAATACGGACATCTCAGCCTACAAAATTGAAGAAGAATTCTCAACTCAATCTCTCGAAGAACTGGAAACCCAAAGAGATAAACTCAATGCACGCTTAGCCGGCTTTGGCGATATCAATCCTTTGGCAATCGAGGCCTACAACGAAATAAAATTGCGGTATGAAAAAATTGCCACAGAGCGCGATGATATTCTGGCTGCAAAGGAAAATCTGGAGGAAACGATAAGTGATATCGAAAGGACAGCGACCTCTTTGTTCACCGAAGCATTGGATAAGATCCGGTTTCACTTTAAGGAAGTATTCCGGCAATTGTTTTCAGAAGATGATGATTGCGACATAGTACTACTCGATGCGCAAGATCCTCTGGAATCGACCATAGAAATAATGGCCAAACCCAAAGGCAAGCAACCCAAATTTATTAATCAACTTTCCGGTGGAGAAAAGACACTCACCGCGGTATCGTTCCTGTTTGCGTTGTATCTGATCAAACCAGCTCCCTTTTGCATTTTTGACGAAGTAGATGCTCCCCTTGACGACGTCAACGTTCAGAAGTTCAATAAAATAGTAAAAACTTTTTCGAGGGACTCGCAATTTGTAATCGTTACCCATAACAAGACGACAATGGCAGAAATGGACATCCTTTACGGCGTGTTTATGAAAGAGAAAGGAGTGTCAGGAGTAAGCGCTGTAGATTTCAGAGATTTCAAAAGGGTAGACCTTTTTGAATCTTTGGGAGCGTATATCCATCAGGAATAGGACTAGTGCGTCAGGAACGAAATACTTGCACATTTATACTTGTTCTTTTCCTCCTGCTCAGCGTTGGAAAAATCCTCATTATGCTTTGGCATAATTCCGGTTTTTCCGCCTTGATCAGAAGAAAAATAACTTTGTCTAAATATGCAATTATTTCGTTCCTGACGCACTAGTGCTTTGTAAAGTAAGTTCTTCTGAATTATGGGGACCAGATTTTGAGTCAGATCGCGGCGCAAAACGCAGCCATAGCCAAAGCTACGGCGAGGCTTTGCAACAAAGAGCTGGCTCAAAAGATGCCGCCATAAACTGTAGAAATTTATTTTACAGAGCACTAGTGCTCTGTAAAGTAAGTTCTTCTGAATTATGGGGAGCAGATTTTGAGTCAGATCACGGCGCAAAACGCAGGCATAGCCAAAGCTACGGCGAGGCTTTGCAACAAAGAGCTGGCTCAAAAGATGCCACCATAAACTGTAGAAATTTACTTTACAGAGCACTAGGATTATAGGATTAGGTTAGAATTAGTATTAATATTAGTCGCGATAATGGTTCAGTATTGGACTATCCAAATCCTAGAATCTATCCATAAATCCTAGTTCATATGCTGACCAGGTCGTTATTCACAGCAAACATCACAAGTTCAACAGGTGAATTTATTTTGAGCTTTTTCATAATATTTTTTCTGTGCGTATAGACCGTGTGAATACTGACATTAAGATCTGATGAAATTTCTTTCGCTACTTTTCCCGAGGCAATTCGGGTGAGTATGTCTGTTTCGCGATCAGTAAGCGCTTCGAGTCCGGGAGCTTTGTTGGACTGGCCGAACGACTTATTGACAATGATGTCCAGGATTTTTGAGCAGTAATATTTCTGTTGTTTTGTAGCGGCCTCGATAGCTCGTTCTATTTCGTACTGATCGCATTTTTTAGTGACAAAATTAGATATACCCCGTTCCAGAACTTCATAAATCGATCTCTTTTCGTCGTCGTCACTTACAACGACTATGCTGGCCAATGGTTGCACTTCGTGAATCAACGAAATAGACTCTGTTCCGAAATAGCCATTCTGATTGTAGTCGATAATGACTATGTCTACTTTATTATTGTTGAGTACTTGTTCCAGTTCCTCGTGCCTTTTGACTTCAGCGATGACTTCGTAAAAAGGACTGGACGTTACCATCGACTTCAGGCCCTGCCTGCTGAGGTACTGCGCATCCGCTATGACTACTTTATGTGTATTCATTTATGATTGTGATCTTCGAACAAAAGTAAGTCAACATTTATTGAATATTTTGAAAAAGATCCCACTAGTGCTCGAACAGGCAGAAATTTCAAATAATCATATTGGTCGTGCACTAGTCGCAGGATCTATCTTGACTTTAACAGTTGCGATGATTTAAGGTTTAAAAAGTGGCAATACGGCTTTTGGGCCATTGCATAAAGTCATATATTATCCCTTTAAAAATTCAATCATCAGAACAGTAAAGAAAATACATTCCGTCGAATTCAAAGGTAGTTTCGTCAATTACAAGGACTTGCTGTTGAATCGTAATCCCGAATACGCCTTCATTGGTCGCTCTAATGTAGGTAAGTCGTCGTTGATCAATACTCTTTTAGACAGGAAAAATTTTGCGCGCATATCTAATACGCCAGGTAAAACGCAGACCATTAACTTATATGTAATCGACCGTCTTTGGAATATAGTGGATTTGCCCGGCTACGGATACGCCAAAATTTCCAAACTACACCGGAAAAAGTGGAAAAAAATGATCAGTGCATATCTCCTTAGCAGGGAAAATCTGATCAACGTTTTTCTTCTTATAGACAGCAGAATACCACCCCAGGAACAAGATGTTACCTTTGCCAATTGGATGGGTGAGAATTCCATTCCGTTTTGCTTTGTTTTCACGAAAGGCGATAAATTAAAAGCCACCCAGGAAACAGATAATATTAAAGCTTTCCATAATGTGATGATGGAATCGTGGGAATCCTTACCTTCGTCTTTTGTGTCTTCTTCAATAAGTAAAAGAGGCAAAGAAGAGATTTTGGAATTTATTCTTAATACCAATCAAGAGATTGAGCTTTAAGATTTTGGAATTTAAAGGTCCATATACGCCGATTTACAAAGATCTCATGGATTGGCCAATTGCGCGATTTTACCGAAATCGCAAAGGGGTAGTGGAGGAATTGGCCGAGCTGAGCTTTCGCACAATTAAAGAAAAATATGGCGAAAGGCTGCCTGATGTGATCCAACAAACCATTTATTCCGAAAGAATAAGAGCAAAAAATGAAGCTTTCAAGGTAGACCCGCCCAATGAATACGAATATTGGACTAAACTGGGCAAAGAGCTAAACGAAATACCTGCATCATCCGAAGATCGGGATTCTAGATACGATGAACTTTGCAAAAAAATACTAAGACGATATGCTGAAGAGATACCGGCAGATTTCAATCCTAAGACCTTTGCCTTTATAAGAAAACTCTTGACACGCCTGTTCGGCGCTGTGTATAATCCATGGTACAAAAAGGATCAAAATGGCCTTTGGTGGGGAAAAACGGATGAAATAATCAAAAAATTCAAAGTCACCGGACCTATCGAAAAAATTCGGAATTTATTCGAACGTACTTCCGTAGTACTCATTCCAACGCATTTTAGCAATTTAGATGGACCCTTGATTGGCTATGGTATTGAGATGATGACGGGAATGCCTCACTTCTCATACGGTGCAGGGCTCAACTTGTACGATTATGAACTGGCCGCGTATTTCATGAGTCGCCTGGGAGCGTATACTATAGATAGAAGGAAACGCAATGTACTTTATCTCAATACTTTGAAACAGTTTAGCACACTGAGCATACTCAAGGGCTTGAATAATATATTCTATCCGGGAGGTACCCGGTCCCGAAGCGGTGAAATCGAAAAAAACATCAAATACGGCCTGCTCGGCACTTTGATAGAGGCTCAGAACTATAATTATTCAAAGGGAATTGACAAAAAGGTCATTGTGCTTCCCTTGGTATTGAGTTATCATTTTGTCCTGGAGGCTGACAGCCTGATAGACAACCACCTTCGAAAAACCGGCAAGGAAAAATACGTTCCAGCAAAAACCGAAAGAAAGAATTCGAAGACACATTTCTTAAGACGATTTCTAAAGTCTGATTCCGAAGTTTACATGGCATTTGGAGAGCCTATGGATGTCTTTGGCAATGCTTTGGACGAACAGGCCAATAGCGTTCAGAACGGCGAGAAAATCGACATCAAGCAACACTTTATTGCTGAAAATGGGATAAGCTTTGACAAGCAAAGAAACGATGTATACACCAGGATTCTTGCAGAAAAAATTGTGCAAAATTACCACAAAGAAAACGTAGTGCTCAGCAGCCATTTGATCACGTTTTGCGCATTTGAGATGCTTAAGGCATCTTTTCCAAACATGGATATTTTCAGTCTTTTAAGCCTTCCAATCGAAGTATTTAGCATTGGAAAAAGAGATTTTCTCGAATCCATGGATAAATTGATCCACTCTTTGAAACAACTTAATAGCGAGGGTGGGGTACAGCTTTCGCCAATGATCCTGAATAGTAATGAAGAAATTCTGGCTGATGGGCTAAAAAATCTAAATTCCTTCCACGCCAATCAACCTTTATATATATCGGATAAAAATTTAAAAAGCATGAATCTAAAACTGCTATTTTATTATCACAACAGGCTCGTCGGATATAAGCTGGAAAATTCATTAGCCCAAAATATTGCCAAACCCACACAACAGATAACAACAATCTATTGAGAAATATATTTATGATTTGTGAAAATTATAGCTTACGATCTTGAAGCGACATGCTGGATGGGGAGGCCGCCTAAAGGGGTTACGGAAGTAATAGAAATAGGGGCATACAAATTGGATGAATACGGAGAGGTGAGCGGCATTTTTTCTAGATTCGTTCGACCGCAAGTAAATCCGATGCTATCGGGCTTCTGCAAAAAACTTACATCAATAAACCAGGAAAATGTGAGTAGGGCACAGACATTTCCAAAAGTAATACGCGAATTTATCGACTTTTGCGAGGTGGGAATTGACGATTATATTATGTGCTCCTGGGGCCCGGCGGACGAAAGACTATTGAGAAACGATTGCATTCTCTACGACATTGAGCATGGTTGGCTCGATGCGCATATAAATGTTAAGCAGCAATACCACAAAATGAAGGGAGTGGAGATCGAAAGGGGATTAAAAGCAGTTACAAAAAAGGAAGGATTCGAGTTTTCAGGAATTCACCATCGGGCCGTATCCGATGCCGAGAACCTGGCTAAAATTGTTTCAAAATATATAGATGAGTGGGTATACTAAAAGGCAATACCTGCCTCTCGTCTAATAAAAGAAGAGGTTATTTTTGGGTGCATTTCATTTTATCTCAATCAAATAAAAAATTTACATGAAAAACAGAATTAATAATTCTCTGTATTTGTTTCTATTGCTATTCATCGCTATCGGTGGGTATAGCCAGAATCAAGGCCATTTGATCATGGAGATCACGGAGGCATCGTCAGAGAACGAACAAGTGAATGCTCAGGTACAAATGATGAAAGGATCAGTAACAGAAGTTCATTATAAGGATGGCAAGTCGCTTACCACGATAAATCTGATGGGCGGAATGGTCGTAACAAGAATACTTATGGAGGCGAGTGGTGACATTAAACTTATTATGGACATGATGGGGAATAAGATGCTTATACCGATGTCAAAAATGGATATCGATAAAGCGAAAGCCGAAAATGAAAACCCGATGGATGACCTTGACATCTCTTATGACGAATCGGATACCAAGGAAATCGCTGGATTTTCGTGCTATAAGATGATCGCACAATCTGCAGTCAATCCGGATATGCAGATCGAGGCGTATATCACAGAGGATATTAAGGCCAACGCCGCAGTTATTCAGGGGGTAGATCTGGAAAAGTTTAAGGGATTTCCGTTGGAGTACACGGTGGATGTAGGTATGATGACTATGACCACCACCGCTAAAGAGTTCTTGACCGAAGTAGATTCCGATGTTTTTGATATCAATACGGATGGTTATACGACAATGACTTTCCAAGAGTTTATGGATCAGATGGGTGGATTTGGGCAAGGTTTTGGGTTTTGAGCTATCGGATATATTTTGTGTTGTTCAGATATGAAAGTGATTTTTTCAAAGTTAAGGCTAATCGGAGTAGGATAGAAGTTTTTCTTAAGAGAATTATGAAATTTCGGAGGCAAGGCTGTATTTATCTTCTATTTAACATAATATAAATTATAGGCAAATATGATTGAGAAAATGATTCATAAAACATATGGTATAACAGCCTTCCTCTCCTCAGGGTAATCCTCAAAATGCTCACGGTACCACCGATGGTGATTCAAAGCCCTCGGCGCCAGGTTGGCAAATGTCCAAATCGCGAATGACACCCCTGGCAAGGCCCACATCATAATCGCATAGCCAGTCCACTCAATAATCTCTCCAAGATGATTTGGGCAGGATACATATTTGAACAGGCCTCCTTTTGGCATCTCATAATCCGTTTCACCCGGTTTTCGGAGATTGATGAGTATGCTATCTGATTGCCAATTTATTCTCATCCCAATAATAAAAATAAGAATGCCGATTATGAATCTCGGATCGTTTATCCAGGCTTCGTTGTAGTTCTGTATGAATCCGAGATAATAGCCTATGATGCTGCCATTAATGATATTAAATCACTAGTGTCCCGACGTTGTTCAAAAATCATGTCATAACAGACTAATAATCAGCACTTAACAAAGGTTTCAAAATTTTTTGATTTCAACAAATTTATTTGTTCCTGAGACTTTTTAGTTTCAGATCATGCACCAAGGAAAATTTGTATTCGCTCAAGTCATTGACCACATTCCAAGATATGAGTTTCAAAAAGCAGTTGATAAATACAAAGGCAACTATAAGGTAAAGACCTTTAAGTGTTGGTATCAATTTCTGTGTTTGATATTTGGCCAACTCACCCATCGAGAAAGTTTACGTGATATTGTCACTTGTTTGAATGCCCATCCAAACAAATTGTATCACATGGGCATAAAGGCTGCTGTTGCTCGTTCTACTTTATCAAAGGCCAACGAGGTAAGAGACTGGCGCATTTATGCAGATATAGCACACTACCTCATTAAGCAAGCCAGAAGTTTGTATACCGATGATATTGACTTTTCTCTGGAACTGGATAATGCTGTTTATGCATTAGATGCCACTACAATTGACTTGTGTTTAAGTGTGTTCAAATGGGCTAAATTTCGTAAGAACAAAGGAGCCATTAAACTTCATACATTAATGGACATGCGTGGTTCCATTCCTGTATTTATTCATATTTCAGACGGTTTAACACATGATGTGAATGTGTTGGATATTTTGGATTTTGAACCAGGGGCTTTTTATGTAATGGATAGGGCCTATGTAGATTTTGAAAGACTTTATCGAATTGACCAAGCTCTGTCATTCTTTATCACCAGGGCAAAAAAGAACTTTAAGTTCAGAAGAATCTATTCTCGGCCTTGTGACAAATCCAAGGATATACTTTGTGATCAAGTCATTAAATTGACGGGTTATTATACACTAAAAGCATACCCGGATAAGCTTCGTAGGATAAAATTTTTTGATCAACAAACAAACCGGAAATTTGTATTCTTGACGAATAATTTTGAATTGACTGCGGAGATCATATGTAGGTTGTATAAATACAGATGGCAGATCGAATTGTTTTTTAAATGGATTAAGCAGCATCTAAAAATAAAGGTGTTCTGGGGAGAGTCTGCCAATGCAGTCAAAACACAAATTTGGATAGCGGTACTTACCTATGTATTGGTTGCAATAATCAAGAAAAGATTGAAATTAGAAAGACCGATTTACGAAATTCTACAAATTTTGAGTATCTCTATATTTGAGAAAGTGCCTGTAAATCAGCTACTTATGAACACAGAATTACAAAATCAACTACAACCATTTCATAACCAACTGAAACTCTTTTAGTTATATCGGGACACTAGTGATATTAAATATGAAAGCGGAAACTACAATGCCGAGTGGCACTTTCTTCCCTTTTGTCCTGATACGCAATGGAAAAACTATCGTGCGATTTATATAGTGAAGAATAAACAACGAAAACATAATCCATACCGCATCAGTATTTGGGGCATCTCCCAATAAGAAGTACAGAGTTACTAAAATCAGCGCCGGAGCTTCATATATCATCCAGCCCAATCGATTGTCGATCAGAGGGCCCCATCCCTCCTTTGTGTGACGTCCGTATGGAGCAACAATCTTTAATGCAATTGGGGAAATTACAATTGCGAGGCCTATCCATATAAAAATTAAAATGTAAAAAGTGGGTGCCGACATGGCCTACTTTTTTGGCCCTTCTCCGCCCGATGATTTCGGAGGAAACAAGAAGAATCCGGAAGTCTTTTTTAGATAATCAGCATAATCTTTTTTTCTCTCCAACATGCGCTTGTCCATCATTGGTATACTTCCAAACAAGAATAGAGCAAGCATGGCTATTACACCTATTCCCGTCCACAAATATGCCGAACTCGATGAGTAAGCGAACAAAAACAAACTCAACCAAAACAGTACTTCTCCCAAATAATTGGGGTGTCGGCTGTATTTCCATAAACCGGTTTTGAGAAATTTTTTGGAATCTTTGTTAGTTTGCACAAATGATTTGAGTTGTTCATCGGCTATTAATTCGATAGTTACAGCAAGGATGCCTATGGCAAAAGCAACCCAGTCCAAAATAGGGTTGTGCTCCCCTACTCTGCTCAAAACAAAATAGACAGGAAGCATGGCAAGGAAGACCAGAAGAGTAGGCAGTAAATGAATACCTCCTAAATTAACCAACGGATACCAGCTCTTGCTTTTTTCCCTAAGCATACCGTACCGCCAGTCTTCATGAATTAGACCAGGCCAACTTCGTGCCCAGTTGAGTGTAAGACGCACAGCCCAAAAGACCAATACGATCATCAACAGAACTTTTCTCAATTCTGATATATCGTAGTCCGCCAAACTCCACCAGTACCCGGCAATACCCAATGGAACAACAGACCAATATGGATCATACAGGCTGGCGTTATGTACAATAAGTCCAAGAAAAAAGATGACAAGAGTGGCTGTAATATCAGCTACAAGCACCCCGTAAATATCGCCTAAGTGGAAAAATTGCCTGAAGGCCATTACCGCGACCAAGTAAGCAAGCACATATGCCATAACGCATATGCCCAAAGACTGCAGTTTGCCGTATTTCTGATTTTGCTTGAGACCGGGATTCATTTTCTTAACTTTTCTCTCCGAATTTATTTTTATAAATTATTGTCATTGTTTTATTGACAATTGCAGCAGCCCGTGATCGATTCATCAATCTTGTCAAAACAAAATAAGAAAGTCTGTTTATTCGACCTGGGATATGCACTGCTTTTTTACTCAAATTTGCCAAAGTCTCTTTTGCGACCTCTTCGGCACTCATCGGTTTTGGAGTCAATTTACCTACGATTGGACTAGTCGATCAGAATCCAGGTGTGTCGATCATTCCGGCACAGCAAGCCGTAATATCTACATTTTCACCTTTCATTTCGTGAAAGAGGCCCTCTGCAAAGTTTTTCAAAAAAGCTTTGGTCGCCGCTTCTATGGCGAAGGCTTTACCTAAACCTTCGGCAGCGCCGAGTACGGCTGCTTGAGATCCATATTTTGACAAATCGATTTTCGTCAGCTCGCTCTCATTTCAAATGCAAATATCCTCCCTTTCTTATATATCCCTTCAGAACTGATATACAATTTTCCCGTTGAGTCGAAACATATGCCTTCGGGTTGCTCTATCTCTTTTTCCAAAAACTCGATGTGTGCGATGGCGCCCTTCCGATCAGCCACTACCAGAAGATGGCCTTTCGAAGATAAAATATAATAGTGGTGTGAAGACGGATGCACCGCAATTCCAGACGGCGAAAAGCTCTTTAGCCGATTTCTGATTTTTTTATTCTTCTCAGGATTTTGTGCGCTTTTTGCACTCCAGGCAAGTAAAGTTTTATCTCTAATATTTAATAAAGGTTTTGTACTCAATACATTGCGTTTCAAAGAATAGGAATAAACAGCTTTGCCTTTGATTTCGGTCTCACCGGATATATTCGGACTATCTTTACATGCCAATAGTAGACTGTTTGTATTACCATCATAGCCCAGGCCCTCTACATTATTCGTGAATTTAAGTCTTGTTTTAACTCTACGAGCCAATGCCGGCTCACCGAGTGTATATATATAAATGTTACCGTTGCTTTTGACTATGCAAACCTGGTTATCCACAAATTCCACACCTTCGTAGTCACCACCTCCTCCGAAATCAACCTTCTCCACCACTTCACCGGTCGAAATATTTATAAAGTAGAAATTTCCTTTTTCATCATTGACAGCTACCAACTCCTTGCTATCTCGTTTGTACGCCAGACCGGATATTTCTTTGAGTCTTTGCGGCATTAGCCATTCGCTCGTTGGGCTTTTTAGGTTGTATGGAAAATCGTCGTTAATGATCTTAACTATTTCCTTGTCATCGACAATATCGGAGATGACTGGCTCTGTCGTACTGACACTATCAATTTTACAAGCGATGCAAACGCAAAGGGCAAACAGGCATATGTAAAATGTACGGCTCATTTTATAAATATATGCAATCATTGTATAAACGTATATTTCGAACGTAGTGGAATGGAATTTTCGTGTAATAAACCCGCCTGACTGATCGCCAGCCCGACAAGGTCATTCTGGCGGGTCGGATCGGGCAGGTTTGCTACGCCATCGAGAGCCTCCGAACCATAGTAAGACCATTGTAATTTCGCAATTCCTTGCTCATCTATTTTACGGATCATCGATTCAATTACCCTTCTTCATCAATTTTTTCTGCAAATCCTCCAAGCTGACACCTTTTGTCTCAGGCATCAAAAACAATACATAGACCAATTGCAGCACCATCATAAATGCAAAGAATGCGAATATTTTCCACGGATTATCTCCGAGCATTTTAATAACGGGAAGCGTAAAAGCGGTAATCAGCGCTGCAAAGACCCAATGAGTTGCCGATCCGAAGGCTTGTCCATGAGCGCGCACTTCATTCGGAAAAATTTCGGAGATAAACACCCAAATTACCGCTCCTTGCCCAATGGCATGCGCAGCAATAAATGCAAATACAAATATCACTACGAGAAAACCACTTGCCGCGGTCATAAATGCCCAAGCGATAGCGCATAGGGTCAAAATATAACCTATTGATCCCCAAAGCATTAACTTCCGTCTTCCCGATCGATCTATGAGATATACGCCAAGTAGTGTGAAAATCAAGTTGATAAGGCCAACTCCCGTCGATGACAGGAGCGCGGTACTCGCACCTAAACCGGCCATCTCAAATATCCTCGGTGCGTAATAGAGTACGAAGTTGATACCGGACAACTGGTTGAAAAAAGCGAGCAAAAAAGCGAGTAACAGTGGAAAACTATATTTGCCTGAAAATATACCGGCTTTCCTGCCCTCACCTTCGCTTTCCTTAATGGAAGCGACTAGTTTTTCCAGATTTGCTTTGGGATTTAATTCTCGAAGCAATGCCATTGCTTTTTCCTCTGCTCCTCTCTTCAATATCAACCACCTCGGGCTATTGGGGACGCCCAGTACCATAGTACAATAGATCAAAGCGGGTATTGTTTCGAGGCCAAGCATTAAGCGCCATGAATCGACACCGATGAATTGCCCAATTAAATAATTTGTTAGAAAGGCGATCAATATTCCAAAAACGATATTGAATTGATACAGCGCGACTAATTTGCCCCTGTTATTGGCAGGCGCAATTTCCGAAATGTATGTAGGCGCTGCAACACTGGAAGCGCCAACTCCGAGGCCACCAATAAATCGAAAAAATGAAAAACTGAAGGGATCCCAAGCGAATGCCGATCCAAGGGCCGAAATGAGGTACAGTACCCCTATCCAGAACAAGGTCTTTTTCCGCCCAAATCTGTCGGTAGGAAAGCCTCCGAACAAAGCTCCAATCACCGTACCCCATAGCGCCATCGACATAATGAACCAGGAATGAAACGAGGCGCTAGTATTCCAAAGCTTCTGTATAGGTTGATCTGCTCCGGAAATCACTGCGGTATCAAAACCAAATAGAAATCCAGCCAGAGCGACCGTGATTGACCAAAACCAAAGTTTGTTTTTCATTTTAAACTATTCTCGTAATCTTGCTAAAGAGAAGTAATGGTACAAACAATTATTAACACAGTAAAACAAGTACTGGGAAAAAAGAACCCACTGACATCAATGCTCTAGCAGACAAATACCTCGGCCTGGCGTACCATGGACTGAGAGCAAAAGATAAATCTTTCAATGCAACTTTGAATACCGATTTTGATGAGTATCTGGGAAAAGTGACTGTCATTCCTCAAGATATAGGGCGAGTATTGCTCAATCTCATCACCAATGCTTTTTACGCTGTGTCCTCCAAAGCTAAAGCAACGGAAGATGCTATCAATGAAAAGAAACAAGAAGGCTTAGAAGAGTACGTGCCAACTGTTTCAATTAGTACAATAAAATCAGATAAAACAATAGTCATTTCTATCAAAGACAATGGGAATGGTATTCCCGACTCTATAAAAGAGAAGATCTTCCAACCTTTCTTCACCACCAAACCTGCCGGACAAGGTACTGGATTGGGCCTTAGTTTGGCTTATGATATTATCAAGGCACATGACGGGAAGCTAACAGTAGAAAGTGAAGAAGGAAATAGGACGGAATTCAAAATTCACATTCCAATATAGCGAACAGATCTGCAGAATACACCGATATTAACAATATCTAGAGGGCTGTTATTTTGACACCCTTAGATGGTAAGAGAGATAGTCCCGCTCTTTTTATTTGAATGACTCACACCGTGCCAACCTGAGATAGAATTATGAACACAAGCAATTTTTCCTATATTGGGAAATGCGGACGACTGGGCATCAAGAATAGCCAAAGGGATTGATCTACTCTATGCGAATACAATGATGGGGATTAATGCGCATCCGCCAAAAGGCCTCTGTATGGATTGCACTGATGACGACCTGAAAATAACAGTGGATTATATGATCGAGAAAAGCAAATATCGATGTAACTCTAGGCCATCGAGGTCAATAATTGTAAATCTTAAGAACGGTTCTGGTTTTTCCTGTTCTAGATATCCTCTAAAATATCATATGCTACAAGTTGATTACTTAATGGCAATCACTGCGCTTGATGGCCCGGTCAATGGCATAATGGATGTTTCTTTGAACCCAATTTCCTTTGCCCATCCATCAAAGTCTGCGCCTGTAAAGTCATAACCTTCGTTTGTTTCAATCAGCATATTTAGGGACATCATAAGACCAAAAGTATTTTTGTTTCTGTCGTTATCAATAATGTTCTCAATTACGACAAATGCTCCTCCTTGTGAGAGCGCATCATATGCTTTTTTGATAAGCATTTTTTTGTCTTGTATTCCCCAATCATGCAGAATGTTTCCCATAGTAATTACATCTACTTTCGGGAAATCATCAAGGAAAAAATCCCCTGATTGAATAGCTACTTTGTCTGCCAAACCCATATTCTTTATATTCTCGGTTGCCACAGGTGTCACTGGCGGTAAGTCAAAAGAGATACACTCCATATGACCATTATTTATAGCGATCTGAGCGGAAAGATAACCGCCGGCGCCTCCAATATCACAAAGAGTACTATAATTAGAAAAATCAAATTTGTTAGAAAAAGTAATGAAGTTTCCCATTTGAATTCCGCCCATTGCTTTCAAAAAATCTCTGAGCCTTTCTTCGGTTGCATACAATTGTTCAAAAAGAGGTTTGTCTCCGGTTCTTACTTCATTTTGAGGCAAACCTGTTTTCAATGCCTCTTCAAGATTATTCCAGAAAGCATAGAGTCTATTATTCGCCATTTCAAGCACACCACCGACATAGCTTGGTTTATTCTTGTCAAGAAACAAATCAGTTTCTTCTGAATTGCTGTACAATGCGGTTTCTTTTAAACCACTTCTTTTCAAAAATCCTAACGCCACTAATGTGTCCAAAAAATCATACAAGCCTCTTTCGTGCAGGCCTAATTTACTTTTGATGCCTTGCCCAGACATTTCACCTTTTGCTAAATATGTAAATAGGCTCATATTAACCGCTGCTAGAAGTGTTTTAGATGCCCAAAATCCCAGTCCAATTTGTATTATTTGAGAAGGATTTACTTGTTTTTCGTTTTTTGTTTCCATTGTCAAATTGTTTAATTCTTATTTTAATTAGTAATGGCCTTTATGTAAATACGTGCCTATTCACGAAATCCGATTTATCTGGATTACAATATATCTCCGATAAGCGTCTCCGTACTCTTCCTTGCCATGATCCTGTTATATTGTCCACTTTCAATCCACTTGATGACCTCGTGAGCTCTAGCTATGGCCCATAGATTGTTGCCATAAAGAAACCGAACAAACTTGTCAAAGGTATTTTCTGTAAATCCTTCAAAAGCCCTGGCTTGTTTCTCAAGTTCTTCTACTTCGAAAGTGCCCCAATATTTTTCAGGAAGGCCAGCCAGTTTTGTAAATAGTCGTTTGGCCGCGTAGGTATCTTGACATACGAGAAGTCCTCCCCGATCGGCCGTATATTCGGCCATCTGGGCCCAATGAAATAGGGCATATTTTAGACCTGTCGAAAGCACACCACTCAATCCCAAAGTAATTCCAGAAAGTGCATCCATCAATTCCGGAAAGATAAAACCAATTTCTTGATATAGAATATGTTGACATTTGATATGGGCTACTTCCCTACCGATCATAAAAAGTAACTCTTGCTGTGAGAGCTTATCCAGACATTCAGAAGATATGGCGATCATCGGTAGTTCCACGCCTAAAGTGGTTGCAGTGAATTGTTCGGAACGCTCGACATATATTTCCGGAACCGGGTACACTTCCAGAATTTCACAAGCCGTGTTAATCAGGCCATTCAATTCTGGATATGAGTGGGCAGAAAGCTTGAGACTACTGCCTGTATATTGGAGTTTTATGACGTTCTCTATGCCCATGTCGTAAAACCTTTTTACCACTCTCTCCAGACCTCTAGTATTCTGCAAAGTTTTAAATGAACTATCTTCGAGAGGGTGCATGTAATCTGCTATAGATAGGCCAGGTAACTTTTGAGGAATCATAATTGATATAAATTAGTTTAGTTCAATTTATGACATTTAATCATTAGAAGGTGATGATTTCTACAAAACGCAATGAAGAGATTGAAAAGCATGTAGCAAGCTGTAATTAAGGCAACCTTGCCGATGTCCATCTTTAGCTGTGGGGAGAGTTTCATTTGATGGAGATTAACACTTGTGTACGCACGTCAGTTACGTTTATATCTCCGTGTGTCCGTTTTTGCTTCCGGATTCTATTTTGCCCTAATAATATATTGGTATTTCAGCAAATCGGTATTGACATCAAGATCCATAAATCCTGCAGAGTTTAGTTCTTTTATCACCACATTGCGCGCAATTTTATGCCCTGAAGGTGGCCCTACAGGAATTTTTTTCTTGAAGTAATCAATGACAACGAGTTCGCCACCAGGTTTTAGGCCGGTAAGAACCTCTTTGAAATAATCTATGCGATTTTCTATATGGTGGTAGGTATTGACCACTAGTACTTTGTCCACTTCTCCTACTTGCAGAGAGGGGCTATCGTAGGGTAGTTTTCTCAATTCAATTCCCAGTAAATCGAGCTCATTTTTCGTTATTTTTTCTCTTATGTAGGCCTGAAATTCATCATTCACATCGGCCGCGATCACCTGTGCTCCAGCCTTTGCCAGCCGGAAGCTGAAATAGCCGGATCCCGAGCCTAGATCCATTATCCTTAAGTCTTGTATTTCTCCCAGGTAGTCAATGACTTTTTCCGGTTGCTGGTAAGCATCCCGCTCCGGAGATTCAAAGTTAGCGATTAAAGCTTCTACAGATGACCGGTGCATATATTCGTTGGCGCTTCCTCGTGCATGATCTTGTAGATTCCCTCTCTTGCAGGAAAATAAAAACAATGCAAACAACACGATTAATACGATTCTTGCTTCCATGAATTTCTTTCTAATTGATTTTTGATAAAATACGTAATTAATCCCAAAACGAGATTGACCAGTACCCGGTTACCATTTTTCGCGTACTTTCACAGCGGCATTCCAATCCTAGATTGGGGGCTGTTTCCAGACCAAGGGAAATGGCCCGTTAAGGGTCATTTCCTATTTACCAAATGAAAAAAACACACACAAAAACTGAAAGCAACTATGTCAAAATCATCGAATGTCCGAGAGACGCCATGCAAGGCATTCACAAATTTATTCTTACAAAGTCTAAGGCCGATTATATCAATGCTCTTCTTCAGGTTGGTTTTGATACGATAGATTTTGGCAGCTTTGTATCTCCCAAGGCTATTCCTCAAATGAGAGATACGGCCCAAGTGCTGCGGCAGTTGAATCTTTCCCGTAACTCCACCAAACTCCTCGCGATAGTCGCCAATGCAAGAGGTGCAAGAGATGCTTCGGAGTTTGAGGAAATAGAATTTCTTGGTTTTCCTTTTTCCATATCAGAAACTTTCCAGATCAGGAATACCAATTCCACAGTAGACGAGTCTTTTGAAAGAGTAAAAGGCATTCAGGAAATCTGTAAAAATGCAGATAAAACACTAGTCATCTACATTTCTATGGGATTCGGTAATCCCTACGGAGATGAATGGAATGTGGAAATAGTGCAAAAATGGGTGGATACACTTGCACAACTTGATATCTCTATTTTCCAACTTTCGGATACAGTCGGAGTGGCTCGAGCTGAAAGTATAGAATATCTCTTCAGTGAACTAATTCCCGCCAATCCGGGTATCGAGATCGGAGCACACTTTCATACCACCCCGTATACCTGGTTGGAGAAAGTAGAATCTGCATATAATAGTGGTTGCCGCAGATTCGATGGTACGATAAGAGGAGTTGGAGGATGTCCAATGGCCCAGGATGATCTTGTAGGCAATATGCCTTCCGAACACCTCATCACATTTGCTAAGGACAGAGATATCGAAATCAATCTGAACTTGGACAAATATGCCCAGGCGATGAAAATAGCCGCGGAGATGATGTGAGTTTTGGAATGCGAGCCACGGATTACACATTCTAATCCGTGTAATCTGTGAAATCCGGTACGCCATGAAGCGTACGTGTATAAATACTTAAAGTCCCAATAGTATGCAAGGACTATACAGGAAAATTTGCCGTTCACCCTGAAGCAGCCGTGAGGTACATGGAGGAAACGAAATGTGCTAAGTTCATGGTAAGCGTCTGAGTAAGCCGCAGCGAAAGCGAATCCAGTAAGGCCTCGTTACACATTGATAGTGGTCAACCTACCGGATATGGTGAAACCTGATACTCTCATCGAGGCAACGGCAACGCACAGATGAGGGGCTATCCGGGGTAAGATGGAGTGGCGTGCTTGGAACGGGACGCGTATGAACATGGGAGGCCCTAACATAACTCGTGCCGCGTTACGCGGTATTCCATTAGCCGTGGGATGATGAGGGATTCGGAGATGCCCATAGTAGTGAAGATGATAAGGACAACACAACCTTGTTGGAGTGAAGGGGCATTACTAGCAGAAGAAGCATTCGAACAACAACTGAACTATCAAATTGACGAAAAGTAATCAGAAAAAGATACGAATAGTACAAGGAGCACTATGGCCAAAGAGGCGAAGTGAAATGAGTACTATGGAACGCGTACAGGAGTTGCAGAGAAAGCTATATCTCAAAGCCAGGCGGGAGAAAGGATACCGGTTTTATATACTGTATGACAAGGTATTTCTGGACTATGTTCTGGTAGAGTCGTACAAAGGAGTAAAAGAAAATGGAGGGGCACCTGGAGTGGATGGACAAACGTTTAAGGATATAGAGGGAAAAGGGTTGGAGAAGTTTCTAACGGAGCTAAAAGAAGCACTACGGAAGCGGACGTACAAGCCACAGCCAGTAAGACGAGTACATATACCGAAAGCAAACGGAAAGACCAGGCCATTAGGGATACCGACGATAAGAGATCGGGTAGCCCAAATGGCATGTAAGATGGTAATAGAGCCGTTATTTGAAGCCGATTTTGAAGACAGTTCACATGGATTTAGACCAAAGCGATCAGCGAGTGATGCGATCAGGGATATAAAGACAAATCTCCATGAAGGAAAGACGGAGGTGTATGACGCCGATCTGAGCAAATACTTTGACACGATACCGCATGATCGGTTGATAAGGGTATTAAAACTGCGCATATCCGATAATCGGATTATCGATCTGATAAAGTTATGGTTGAAGACACCATACGTTGAGGAAGGTAAGATGAAAGGAGGAAAGCGCAACAAAGTAGGAACTCCACAAGGCGGAGTAATATCACCGTTATTATCCAATATCTACTTACATCTATTGGACAGAATAGTGAATAACAAAAAGAGTATATTCACCCAACAAGGAGTGAAGATAGTGAGGTATGCAGATGATTTTGTACTAATGGGAAAGGAGATAGGAGAGGAAGTGTTAAAGAAGCTGATGAGCATAGTGGATCGAATGGGTCTAAAGATCAACGAAGAAAAGAGTAAGATGGTGAAAGCGAAGAAAGAACCATTACACTTTTTAGGATTCACGATCAGATATGACAGATGCTTGTTCAATAAAGGCAAACATTATTGGCATATCAAACCAAGTGAGAAGTCAAGTAAGCGGTTGCGCGGAAAGATAAGTTCAAAGCTTAAAGAAATTGGACATTATCCACCTCAAGGAGTTGCAAAAGAACTTAACATAATCATGATGGGTTGGCTGAACTACTATGATGTAAGAGGATTAAGCTACACTCAGATGGTCAGGAAAGAACTAATGTGGTATCTGAAAGGTAGGCTATACCGTTACTATAATCGGAAAAGTCAGCGAAGGAGTCGCCTGTCTGGTTCACAGGCATTTGAATTATTATTGAGACATGGTATGGTCAATCCATACAAGTCATCCGGGCTGACACCGCGAATACTGTGAGACGAAACTGTTCAGGAAAGCCGTATGCGGGAAAACCGCACGTACGGTTTGATGAGGGGGTGAAGCGAAGTGGATTTGTTCTTTCGCTTCATTCTACTCTACTGGCCTTTTCTTAATTTCAACGACGGAAATATATTTATTTACTGCGCTAATCTCTGAATTTGCATGAAAAAACTACGAAGCCAAAATTGGTTTGGAAAGGATGGCAAAGATGGATTCATCTATCGGGCATGGATGAAAAACCAGGGCATCCCACACGATGAATTCGAATCGAAGCCTGTCATTGGAATTTGCAATACCTGGTCGGAATTTACACCGTGCAACGCCCATTTTCGCGAGCTAGCGGAATCTGTAAAGAAAGGAGTTTTGCAAGCAGGTGGATTTCCGCTCGAGTTCCCTGTTATGTCCCTGGGAGAAACCTTAATGAAACCGACAACCATGCTCTTTCGAAACCTGGCGAGCATGGATGCGGAAGAAAGCATAAGGGGGAATCCAATGGATGGGGTTGTGCTTTTGGGAGGTTGTGATAAGACCACTCCTTCGATACTCATGGGTGCGTGCAGCGTTGATCTTCCGACCATATTTGTATCCGGCGGGCCTATGCTAAGTGGAAAGTTCAGAGGAAAGGACATAGGCACTTCTGATGTTTGGCGCTTTGCAGACGCACGCAGAACGGGAAAAATGAGTAAAGAGGAGATGTTTGAAGCAGAGGCTTGTTTGTGCAGAAGCAGAGGTCATTGTGCCTCGATGGGCACCGCTTCGACGATGGCCAGCATGGTGGAATCACTAGGTCTCACCCTTCCGCAAAATGCCGCAATTCCCGCCGCTGATTCACGAAGAAAAGTACTGGCGCAACTGAGTGGCCGAAGGGTTGTAGAAATGGTAAGAGAAGATCTCAAACTTTCAAAAATACTGACAATAAAAGCATTTGAGAATGCGATCAAGGTTAACGCGGCCATTGGTGGTTCGACTAATTTTGTATTGCATCTTCTAGCCATTGCAGGAAGAGTTGGTGTCCAGCTGAGTTTGGACGATTTCGACGAGTTTTCGTTCGATATTCCATTATTGGCCAATCTTCAGCCTTCCGGCCAATACCTAATGGAAGATTTTTACTATGCGGGTGGATTACAGGCCATTATGAAAGAATTACTCAGTAAACTACATGGAGATATAATAACTGCCAATGGCAACACCGTAAGGCAAAACGTAACCACAGCAGAATGTTACAATCGCGATGTTATATCCACTTTAGCGCAACCCTTTAAACCAGAATCCGGAATAGCCGTAGTACGAGGAAATCTATGCGAAAACGGAGCCATCGTAAAGCCATCTGCTGCTACTGAGAAATTAATGATCCATAAGGGGAAGGCAATAGTATTTGAAAATATAGAGGATTATAAGGCCAAGATCGATTTGCCCGATTTGGAAGTGGACGAAACTTCGATCCTGGTATTAAAAAACGTTGGTCCAAAAGGATATCCGGGTATGCCAGAAGTGGGAAACATGGGGCTTCCTAAAAAAATGCTTGAAAAAGGCGTAAAAGATATGGTGCGCATTTCTGACGGGCGGATGAGCGGTACAGCCTTCGGTACGGTCTTCCTCCATACTGCTCCCGAAGCGGCGGCAGGTGGCACCTTGGCGCTCGTGCAGGATGGAGATCTTATAGACGTTGATGTGCCGAATAGAAGGTTGGAGCTGCTCGTAGGTCACGAAGAATTAGAGCAGCGGAGAAAACGTTGGAAGGCGGAGAATTTAGGATATGATCGGGGTTACGTCAAGATGTATATCGAGCGTGTCGAGCAGGCCGACGAAGGTGCCGACCTCGATTTCCTTAGGGGAAACTCAAGCAGCGAAGTGCACAGGGATTCGCATTAGACAATGAAAAAGCTGTCAGGTTTCCATCAAAATTGACTCAATATTGCCTTTATTCGGAAAATGTCGATATGGTAACCTGATCGGTTTAATTATTTGGTAAGATGGACCAACTTTTTAGTCTGAAAAACAAAGTGGCTATAGTCACTGGAGGCGCCAAAGGCATCGGGGAAGGCATTGGTAAAATATTTGCGCGTTTAGGAGCTAACGTTAATCTACTGGATATTGACGATGAAAATGGCGAAAAAGTACGAGACGCCATTATAGAAGGCGACGGCAAGGCATATTTCTATCATTGCGATCTTACGAAGCACAAAGTGGTAGGAGAAGTATTTCAAACTATTTATGACCAGGAAGGGAATCTGGATATTTTGGTAAATAATGCGGGCATCGGCTTCATTGGAGATGTGGAACATACGACTGAGAAGGATATGCAAAGGCTCTACGATGTCAATATAAAAAGCGTGTACAGTTGCCTACATTTCGGAGTTCGGTATATGAAAAATTCGGGCGGCGGAAGTATTGTGAATTTGGCCTCGACAGTTTCGGTTGTCGGCATCCCTGAGCGATTTGCCTATAGCATGAGTAAGGGTGCCGTTTATTCAATGACTTTTTCAATAGCTACTGATTATCTCGAGCATAATATAAGGTGCAATGCAGTGGGGCCTGGAAGAGTGCATACTCCATTTGTAGACAACTATATCGCACTAAATTACCCCGGGAAGGAAAAGCAAATGTTTGATAAACTTTCCAAAACACAGCCGATCGGAAGAATGGCAAAACCGGAAGAAATAGCAAAATTGATCGCTTATTTATGTTCAGATGAGGCCGCATTTGTTACAGGAAGCTTTTATCCGATTGATGGGGGTTTTATTAAGTTGCGCTTGTAGCTGGTTGTCAAAATTTGTCAACTTTGTAACTCGAAGATGAAAAATGTTCTAAAATACACAATTATTGTACTGGGCACCGTGGTCGTCCTTTTGACCATCGCTTATCACGTATTGATGTACAAGGTGAGGTACGGTTTTGCCAAAAACCAGTTCAGGAAACATCACATCGAAATTCCGTTTGACCAACCGACCATTCTACTCTTTTCGAAAACAACTGGCTTCAGGCACGCCAAAGCGATCAAAGCGTCAAAAAGCGCCTTCCCTCAGATGGCAAAAAGAAACGATTGGTTTTTGTATGAAACGGAGAATGCGGGGATTTTTAATGAAGAGGAATTGAGGCAATTTGATGTCGTCATCTGGAACAATAACACCGGCCGCGTTCTTACGGACAACCAGAGAATTTTGTTCGAGAACTATATTGAAGACGGCGGCTCCTACATTGGAATTCATGGTGCTGGAGATTTCTCCCATCGTTGGGAATGGTATAAAAACGAAGTGATCGGAGCAGAATTCTCACATCACCCCATTCGAAAGCACATCCAATCTGCCGAGGTACAATTGCAACCAGGTACAGACAGTTTACTTTCTGCGGGCCTACCTGCCTCCTTTCGACATGATGAAGAATGGTACATCTTTTACGATACACCGGAAAAGAATGGCTTCGAAGTGTTGTATAAAATCGACGGTACGAAAATTGATCCAAACGGAAATTTTCTATTCGAAAAATCGAAGGACTTCGGCATGGGAGTAGATCACCCTGTTGCGTGGTGTAAGCATATCGGCAAGGGAAGAGTTTTCTACACTTCCATGGGTCATTTAGGAGACTCATTCGAAAGCGAGACTTTCATTCGGATCATTGAGAATGCTGTCAACTGGTGTGCGCAATAAGTCATTCTCTCTTCAACAAAAATTTGGCTTTCGCAGATCTAATTTTTCCTGGCCTTTACTTTGTGTATGATCATTCTGACCCCACAAGCACCGCATTCATATCCGCGGCCATCTTTTCGCTATCCCTTAATACCAACTTTATTTTTTTATAGCCACCTTCCGGCATCTCCAAATTCAACTGCCCAATCCGTTCTCCTGCCCATACCTCATTTCCAAAATTATTCACTTCACACGGCAAATCGATCACCAGTTCATTATCCGAGCTAAATCCAAAGTTCTCAAGTTGATCTCTATCCAGTTTTATCTCAAACTTTCTGGTTTTGCACTTCCTTTTCTCTGACTTTTCTCTGACTTTCAGACGGCCGGTAAAATCAAGCCCATAGGTATCAAAATATATACTTGCCAAAACCAGGCCTTCCAGGGATTTGTAATTTAACGGATGAGATACGGATCTGAAATGCAAATAGATGATGATCCTTTGTTGGGTGATGAGTTGTTGAACAATACTCGGAGCGTTGTCGGTTTCGTTTTCCGGTATAAGGGGCAATTTTACACCATCGATCGTCCCTCTGAAAAACTGACCGTCTTCACAGATGAGCAATTCACCTGTTTCGCCAAACTTAATACTTGAGTCCACAAGGATGATCCGATTAGAATACAGGCCCATTACTTTGGGCATAGAAGTGTGCCCTATGACCAAGGTCTTTTTGTCCAAAGTCCTTAATAGAACCTTTGCCTTATCTGTGTCGAATGCGTAGGGTTGCGCATTGCCTCTGTGCCATAGTGGGCCATTCTCAAAATACAGTAGCTTAAGCAAAGGATCTTTCGGAATATGTTCTCGCTGTGGGGCATGGAGAATTTGGCTGCTGAATATATCGTTCAGCTCCTTTATCGATTTATGCAGTTGCAAAAGCTCCGGTGAAAAACCACCGTGAACAAAAACGACATCGTTAATACTTACGGCGATTTTTTTTGATCTTAACCAATGCCCTAAAAAAGTGGCGCTGCCAAAAAACTTATCATAGGGCTTTTGGGTTATGCCGCTAATGTATCGGTATTTTTGATGCAAATAGCCAAGTTGCCCATCTATGACCATTATTTCATGATTTCCCAGTAGAACGTGTACTTTCCCTCCCTTTTTGGCCGCCTTCTTTTCCAAATCATACAAAAACCAAAGCACCTTCAATACCTCGTCCCCCCGGTCCACCATATCTCCGACGATCACAAGATGACCCCGGTCATAAATCCAATTTCCATCGGAATCCACCACCCTATTGGCCAAAAGAAGTCGACGGAAAATATCGAACTGCCCGTGTATATCACTTAGCGCAACGAACTTCTCCACATCGCTATATTCGGTTTTTGTGTCGTAGTCGATCTGAAGATCGGCAAGGGAAAATTCGGGTAGTCCGTCCACAGAAAAAGTATAAGCTTCGCTCTTGTCAACCACCTCATGGCCTAGTGATCCATTCTTTATCCAGGTTATTTCAACGCTGTCCTGGACATATTCGATGTATGGGCCATCGCTATAAGAATTCTTTTGAGCTTCTGCATTGCCAAAACACAGAGCGAATAGTATAAGTAAAATAGGATGTCGCATCACAATATTTTATCGCTCACTGACTAAATCTTGATCCTCTAAGAACGGAAGTTTTTTTCTAAATTGTACAAGCGGCAATTTCATGAGTTTATGGCTAGATACGGATTCCATGTCAATTTTTTCGACGATTTGGTCACCATTAAAGTTGTATATAGACGAATTTCCAGAATAACCGAGACCGTTACCGTCTGTTCCGACTCTATTCACTCCTATTACATAGCATTGATTCTCCACAGCACGAGCGCGCAACAAAGCTGACCAATGAGAAACACGTGGCCTTGGCCAATTGGCGACGTAGATCAACAGATCGTAGTGCTCAGAATTTTTCGACCATTCAGGAAATCGCAGATCGTAGCATATCATTGGGCATATTTTCCAATTCTTATACTCAACGATCAATTTACTCCTTCCCGGACTATAATGTTCATTCTCTTTGGCCAAAGAAAAAAGATGTTTTTTATCATAACAATAATAAGAGGCGTCGGGGTTCATCCAAACAAGACGATTGTAATATTGACCATCCTCTTTGATAATAACGCTTCCCATTACAGCACTGTTCGATTGCCGCGCCATCGTGCGCATCCAATTTATGCCTTCGCCATCCATCGTTTCAGCTAGGCCTGAGGAATTCATACTAAATCCGGTAGTGAACATTTCGGGTAAGATAATAATATCGCCCGGCTCCACCAATTGACTGATTAGTCGATCGAAAGTATCCAGGTTGGCCTGTTTATCTTCCCATTTCAAATCGGCCTGTATAAATGTGACTTTGAGTTCTTCCATTTAGATGGATAATAATTACAGCGCTACATTTTCCACTATTTCCAATCCGTATCCGATGAGCCCTACCCTCTTGCGCGGATTATTAGTAAGTAACTTGATTTTTGTCAATCCGAGATCGTTTAATATTTGAGCGCCTATGCCGATTTCTTTTTGTTCGGATTTTTTAGAACGGTTCCAATATGGATTAAGTTCCTCTCCCTTTTCATTTTGTTCTTTGAAGAAAGCCACCATTTCATCCACTCCGGGGGTCTGTTTTTCTTCTTCATAACGGAGTAATATGATGGCCCCTTTGCCCAGGTCACTCACCTTTTGTAGGGCCTTGATTAGCAGGCTATCGCTCCCGTCAAATAGTAAGGAGAAAATGTCGCTCAAGCTCGATCCCGAATGCACGCGTGTCAGCACCGGATCCTCTTTACGCCATGAGCCTTGCTTCAGAACCAGATGGTTTCGCTTTGTTCCGATCTCCTGGTAGACTATCAACTCAAATTGTCCGAATGGGGTACTAATTTCTACATCGTCTTTCTTCTCGACAAGTCGTTCCTGTTTCATCCGATAGGCCACGAGGTCTTTTATGGCCACGATCTTGAGATCAAACTTTTTTGCTATATCGATCAATTCAGGGACTCTCGCCATACTGCCGTCGTCATTCAATATTTCTATCAAAACTCCAGCAGGTTGAAATCCGGCCAGTTGTGCGAGATCGAGCGTGGCCTCGGTATGACCAGTTCGCCTAAGTACTCCACCATTTTTTGCTATAAGTGGAAATACATGTCCCGGTTTTGAAAAATCGTCTTTTGTAGCATCCGCATCGCAAAGCGCCTTGATGCAAGTAGCGCGATCATATGACGATATTCCGGTAGTGCAGCCTTTGTGCTTATAATCCACCGAAACAGTGAATGCAGTTTTGTGCAAATCGGTATTTTCGGTCACCATCATCTGCAGACCCAGCTCTTTTGCCCGCTCCTCAGTAATCGGAGCGCATACCAACCCCCTTCCGTGGGTAACCATGAAATTGACGATCGCAGGGGTAACACATTCGGCCGCACATACAAAATCTCCTTCGTTTTCGCGGTCCTCATCGTCCACCACGATGACTACCTTGCCAGCTTTAATATCCTTAATGGCACTTTCTATGCTGTTCAGGTACGTCTGTTTGGCTTCTTCGACTGCGACCATTCTTTCTTTTTAATTCACTACATTTTTGCAATGATAAGTATTATTAGTAAATGGTTAAACGGGTAATTGGTTGACAAGTCGATGGCAGGGGCTTTAAATCTTTGCAGGACTAAAAAGATTGTTCAAAATCAAGCTTTTAGGAAACTCTTATTATTTAACTAAGTTCGCGTATGGTCAATATTCAATCGAAACTACCGGGAGGAGGTATAACGATATTCACGGTAATGTCGGCAATGGCTGCTGAACACGATGCCATCAATCTGGGCCAGGGTTTCCCAAATTTTGATTGTGATTCCGAACTCAAAGATTTGATCAACTACCACCTGCAAAATGGCAAAAATCAATATTGTCCGATGGCAGGGCTTCCTGAATTGCGACAAGTCCTGAGCAAGAAAATGGAGTCAATGAATGGACTTGAGGTGGACCCGGACACAGAGATCACGGTCGTTGCCGGAGCCACTCAAGGTATCTATACGGCCATAGCCGCATTCGTCCACGAAGGTGACGAAGTGTTGCTCATCGAACCGGCATATGACAGTTACAGGCCTTCGATCGAGTTAGTAAAAGGCATCCCGGTTCCCTACGAACTCGGCCCCCCGGACTACCGGGTAGATTGGGACCGGATAGAGGAAATGGTAACTAATAAAACTCGGATGATCATGATTAATACTCCTCAGAATCCGATTGGAAAGACTTTGAAAAAAAAGGACATGGAGGCCTTACAGGAGATTGTAGCAAATAAGAATATTGTAGTGCTGAGCGATGAGGTATACGAACATCTCATTTATGATGGTTATGAGCATCAGAGCGTCCTGAAATTCCCCCAATTGTACAATCAAAGCATTGCAGTATATTCCTTTGGAAAGACATTTCACAGTACCGGTTGGAAGATCGGTTATTGTGTTGCTCCTGAATATTTAATGAGGGAATTCAGAAAAGTGCATCAATGGAACGTATTCTGTGTTAACTCATTTGTGCAATACGGACTAAAAGATTATTTACAAGATCCCAAGCCCTATCTGTCTCTGCCAAAATTCTATCAGCGAAAGAGAGATTTCTTTAATGAAGCTCTTGATGGCTCGAGACTAAAACCATTACATTCGGAAGGGACATATTTCCAATTATTTGATTATTCCGCTATATCCGACTTACCGGATACTGATTTTGCCAAAAAAATGACTATCGATCATGGGGTAGCGGCGATACCCTTGTCGGTGTTCTACTCCGGCGGACGTCAAGATGGAATTATCCGATTGTGTTTTGCGAAGACAGAGGATGTCCTTGAAAAAGCGGGTGAATTATTGAAGAGAATTTGAAATAACAATCTACACAGACAAAATACAATGGATCAAAACGAATGGGTAACCATAGAGGAATACGAAGACATCACTTATCGCAAAAAAAAGGGAGTGGCTCGGATTGCATTTAATCGACCTGAAGTACGAAATGCCTTCCGTCCCAATACAGTCGACGAGCTTTTACAAGCTTTTGCCAATGCGCGTTTGGATCCATCTACGGGCGTTATTCTGCTGTCGGGAGAGGGGCCCTCACCCAAGGATGGTGTCTGGGCATTTTGTTCCGGAGGAGATCAACGCGTCCGGGGAAAGAGCGGATATGAAGGATCGGATGGTGTAGGCCGATTGCACATTCTGGAGGTGCAGCGTTTGATCCGTTTTATGAATAAGGTGGTCATCGCAGTAGTGCCAGGATGGGCGGTAGGTGGTGGGCATAGTCTACATGTAGTTTGCGACCTTACACTAGCGAGCAAGGAGCACGCTATTTTTAAGCAGACGGATGCGGACGTGGCAAGTTATGATGCGGGATATGGTTCGGCTTATCTTGCCCGGCAAGTTGGTCAAAAGCGAGCTCGGGAAATTTTTTTTCTTGGAAAAAATTATTCTGCGCAAGAGGCATTCGACATGGGCATGGCCAATGCTGTAATACCCCACGAACAACTGGAAGACACGGCCTTCGAATGGGCACAGGAAATCATGAAAAAGAGTCCGACGGCCATCAAAATGCTCAAATATGCTTTTAACCTCATCGATGACGGCTTGGTTGGCCAGCAAATATTTGCAGGGGAAGCCACCAGATTGGGCTATATGACTGATGAGGCCAGAGAAGGTCGTGATGCTTTCCTTGAAAAGAGAAAACCCGATTTTGGCAAGTTTCCAAAGTTTCCGTGAACCCCATTGGCGCTGCCAACCCGCCCGTACCGAACAGCACGTTCGGGCGGGTTTATTTGCGGCATAATAAATTCAATACTCGTCATTTGGAAATCAGAAACTTACACTTACTATATTCCAGCCATATAAAACTTTAACATAAATTATCGTATTGAAATTTCATTTATAAGTAATTTCTATATACATTGGAACTCTCTTAATTAGAGAAAGCTAGTTCTTTGACGAGAAAGGGATTGTTTTGATAAATGAAGAAGCGAAATCAACTTTGGTTGACAAGTTGAACTCAGCGCAAAAATCGACTTCGGTTGAGGAAGGCAGAAGATAGGCGTAGTGGGTTAGGATTAAAGGCCTACGCGCTCAGCAATGGGCAATACCATTACAAATGTCTGAAAGTTCAAAGCGTTAATACCCAGGATCGAAAAAGAGGGAAGACGAATATTTGTTTCCAATGGATATTCGGAAAACCGGGATATTGTTGATCAACTCAATCTGGGAAGAGCAAAAATACCACTAGTTACGTGCCGGAAGGGCGTAAGTCCGGAAAGCTGGAGAAGTTTAAACTTTTCAAAAAAGAGAGGCAGCAATGCCAATCGGGGGAAAACAAGATCGCGAATTGTTTTCCCTTTTTTGTTTACTATTTGCCCATTCCACCAACTGCAAATTTTTGTTTGACAACGATGACAGTAGGCATGACAAGTATTTTTGTTAACAGCCCTGCTGATGCTTTTAAGTTTTACACGGACACTTTGGGTTTTATTGAAGAAATGTTTATTCCGGAGGCAGACATAGCCATTGTAGCTTCTCCACAAGGCAAGAATGGGACGCTCCTGCTTCTTGAGCCAAATAACAACCCAATTGCCAAGACTTATCAGGAGGCAATACGAAAAGCAGGATTCCCTGTTATTGTATTCTTCACTGACGACATCTATAAGGAATTTGACAGATTAACGAAACTTGGAGTAGTTTTCACAAAGAAACCAACTGAGACAGCCTATGGAATTGAATCCATTTTTGATGACAACTCTGGTAATTGGATACAACTTCTCCAAAGAGAAAAGTGACAAAAGTAAAAAAGTACAGCACACCTGTCAAGTAGATGGTCTTGCCAAAGGTAACTGACGAGGTGCACCTCTCACACCACCACACGTAGGGGTCTTGTATAGGGCGGTCTGTTAACCACTAACATCATTTTCGGAACGCAATGAATCGATACCGTTCGCATTTCACTATGGAAGAATACCTGAATATGTCGGCCCATGGTGAGATTATTTTACCCAGGTATTACGACGAAAGGATCAATCATAGGAGCCATTCTTCATCCTTCGTGCCAGAGATGAAGATCAGAAATACTGAGTATAAAGGGATTCCGATCAAAGGTATACTTGACAGGGTAGATGTGTATAAGGATTATGAGGAGGTACCAGATTATAAGACTGGAAAATACAGAAATGCACGTCCTAGGCTAAAGAGACCATCTGAAAAGAATCCGGTGGGTGGTGACTGCTGGAGACAGATCATATTCTACAAGATCCCTTTGGATAATGACAAAAAGCACAATTGGCAGATGATTTCAGGTTTCATGGACTTTGTGGAACCGGATGAGCACGATAAACTTGGAAAGGAAAAGATCGCCGTATCACCAGAGGATACAATGCTTGTAGGTGAGGAAATAGAAGATTCCTGGACAAAGATTCATAATCACGACTTCGAAAATGGATGTGGCGAGGAAGATTGCCGATGGTGCAATTTTGTGAAGGATGATTATGTGTTTTGGCGGGAGTTAGCAGAGATTGATGACGGGTAACATCAGGCAAATTAGCTTGTGCCGACCGCTTCAATCCTTATATATTGGCAACTGGCTTTTTTTTCTTCAACTGTAAAATTGAAAGGATATGCAGAAACACAGCAGTGGGCATTAAAAATCCAGCAATTAAAACATAGGGATAGCCCAATGCTTCAAGTGGCAATAATGGCAACTCACTTCCGTAGATTTCTGGTTTGTAGATAGAGGTTAAAAATAGAAGGATGACACTGGCTAAAACGGTTAATCCAAGATAATTCCAAACAAGTACGATTTTTCTGGTAAGCACATTTTTATTATAAACAAGAAAGGCAATGATTGGTGCTGTAAAAGCAAAAATCATATCAAAATTATATCCTTCAATGGTAACTTGATAATTAAAAATTCCTTGGGCTACAGAAAATACTAAAAGTGTTTCTACTAAAATCCTAAAGGACTGAAAATAAATTATCCATTGTTCAGGTATACTTTTAATCCAGTTTTTGTTTCTACTTCGGTACAAAAAAACTCCTGTAAAAATAAAGGCTGGAATGATAAAGGCAATTGCAAATCGAGGAGGAAATTCATAAGATTTTAGAATGTCAGTTGAAGAAAGTACAAGAATGAATATTTGCCAAATAAATAAAGCAAGAATTAAGATAGTCCTATCTTTTGGGGAATTGGTGCTTGAATCATTTATTGCTTTATTACCAATAATAAGGAACGAAGATAAAATAAAGTATCGAATTTATGCACAAATTCTGTAGGAAAGAACTGGAAGTTGTGGATGAAATTGAATTCGATTATAGTCAATTTCTGATTTAGGTGTCTTTATTCCTGTGTTATATCTTTTTTGATTTAATCGTGCTACTACTTTTAATCCTGTTTTGGTTTTGGTTTTATTTATGAGTTTAGCTACCAACTCATAATCGGTAAAAACTGCACCTTGAATAGCGCGGTGAACATGAGCAAATAAACGATGTTCAATTGGATTCCACTTAGAAGCATAGGGTGGGTAATGGCACACGATAATATCTAATCCTATCTGTTTTGCTAAAAGTAAAATTTGTTTTTTGAAAGCATAGTGTCCATAGCTATTGGCTCCTCCTGCATCACACAACACGAGGATATTTTTAGCATTTGGATATTGATGGATACCATAGTTTTCCCACCACCATAACAAATTATCTGTAATAAATTCTGCTGTTTCATGACTATTACCTATCGACATATACCCTTCATTTTTTTGTAAATCGTAGATTCCGTGAGGAATTACTGCACCTTTAGATAAATGGTGATAGTCGTGATCGAAAACCTCTATAGCTCCCGTAGCATAACATTTTCCTTCACGATACAAGTTGCCTAATCGCTCCTTTTTCTTACAATCTATGCTTACTACTGGGCTTTGCAAACTCATCAGTCCTACTAATTTGAAAATAATTTTGAACTGTTCATCTCGTTTTTCATAACTGCCTAAAGCTATATTCTTGCTCATTTTACGATACTTGAAATTCATAGCTCGAAGGGTTCGCTTTATTAAGCCATTGCTGATCTTGATACCATACTCTTGAAAAAATCGATCAGCTATTTCCCCAGCCTTTAAGTGAATCCAATAAACATTTTCATTGGTAGGACTACCGGCTTTATTTATATTGATAAACTCAGTAAGCTTCGCTAATGTCTCGGGGTACTTGTTAAAATTTTTTTCTACCTCCTCCTATGCGCCTTTGTTTGCCTAATGGAATTTGTCCATATAATTCAGAATTCAATAATTCTCGTTCTCCCTTGCGCAGCGTCTTTTGACTTATTTTAAACATCTTTCCTATATACTGCTTACCTCCATGACCTAATTTTGAGGCCTCTAAGGCAGCATAATGACGCCTATCTTTTTCTTCCAAACCAGTATAAAAAAGCTTCATCTTTGCTTCTGTTTCTTTTGAATACCTTTCCATCCTTTTTTTTCACAAGATAATAACATATTGTTACTTTATTTAATATGTATTCCTAAGCAAGAAAAGAATCGTCAATAAAGTTAGCCCAATGAAGTTGTTTAATAACACATTACGGATTATTTTAATATAAAAAGTTTGTAGCTTTAGAAACGCTGAGGTGTAGAACCAAAGAATAACTAAAGACTACAAACAATGGTTAAAGCTGAAATTAATGAATTTTTTGTACAACACATGCCTAAAATATCAAATGGAAAGAAACTAAAAGTACCAATGTGGAAAATAGTGAAGGCCATATTGTATAAGCTCAAAACAGGTGTGCAATGGAGGCAATTGCCTGTTCGACATTTCTTTGGATTTATCAGATATAGCTGGCAATCAGTGTTTTATCACTTCAACAAGTGGTCAAAAACAGGAATTTGGAAAAGATGTTATGAGCAATTATTGCTAAATAAACGGAAGCATTTAAACCTTTGTTCTGTAAATTTTGATGGATCACATACCCCGGTAAAGCGAGGAGGACAAGAGGTAGGTTATCAAGGTAGAAAGAAAGCTCAAACCACGAATCTATTGATACTGACCGATGATCAGGGTGTGCCAATAGGTTGGTCAGAACCGATAAGTGGCCAGCATCATGACAGTTTTGAACTGGTAAAAACTGCTAATAAAATTTTTGATCAAATGGAGGCAATTGACCTTTCATGTGATGGTCTTTTCCTGAATGCCGATGCAGGGTTTGATGTTGCCAAATTCAAGGAACTATGCTTTGAAAAGGACATCATATTCAACATCGATAAAAACAAGAGAAGGGGAAAATCAGATGATGAAGACACTCCATATGTCTTTGATAATCAACTATATAAGAGAAGATTTGTGGTGGAACAACTTAATGCTTGGGTAGACGGATTCAAGACTTTAGTAATAAGATATGAAACCACAACCATCAATTGGATGTCTTTCCACTATCTGGCCTTCGCAATTATTTTCCTGAGAAAATTTCAAACCGTTAACATTTAGTTATTAAACAACTTCAGTATATGCTATTTTAAGTACCATTTAATTTTTTTTGCTTGTTGCCATTGCATATTATTTGGTTGATAAATAGATTTCCTAAAAAGTAGCCTGAGATTGTTAATAGTCCTTTCATCATATGTTCAAACTGGCTGGTGGATTTTTCCCGCCGATTTAAATGCCTCGAGTTCTTTTATGTCAATATGGTTTCGCGCATCTGCTAAAATGTGTTGTTGCATTGTGCGAACGTTTTTAGCATAGCTTGGATCTCTTAGAATGGTTGAGATAGCTTTACTTATTTTCCCAGCTTTGGCTTTGGAGTCCAATTTCAGCCCTAGCCCATGATGTGTCACTTTTCTGGCATTACCATCCTGATCTCGGCCCATGGGCATACAGACTAGTGGCAGACCATGCGCTAGTGCACGCATTACGGTTCCGTGACCTGCATGTGTAACAACAACATCAGCATGAGGGAAAATCTGTGCATGAGAAACCGAGTCGAGCACAACAACATTATCTGGCGTCTGAACTTTCTCTTTGGCCATGTATTGTCCGAGCGTAATTAACCCACGAACTTCCAGCGTTCCCAATGCTTCGATACATCGCTCTATCACGGCACGCTGGTTTTGAAAGGTGGTAGATAGTCCCACTATGACCAATGGTCGATTATCATGTGCCGGCCACGGGTTCTCCCAAGTATCAACCCAGTCCGGGTCGCCCAACTCTGCGCCAACATACCGAACATTTGCCGGAGCCGGTTTTATTGGAAAATCAAAGGCTTCGCAGGTCTGTAGGAAACGAAGATCCACCCTGTGAAAAATATCTATGAGTGTTTTGACGGGAGGAAGTTCATACTTGACTCTAACAGAATTGACCACTGGCAAATATTTGTTTAAAGTCTTTTCAAACATACGTGTCAAAAAACGATCTCTAAACCTTATCAATAGACCTTTTCCGGGTTTGAGCGCCATTATTCCTGGGGGTACGTTGGGACCCGGCAATATTTCTGGTACATGAAATAGGGCCACTGTTGGTATGCCCAGCGCTTCCGCAGCAATATAACTGCCTGACATCATAAAATCGCCAACCAACACATCGGTAGGATGTGCCTGTAGTACCAACAACGTCTCTTCCGCAACTATTTCTGTTGGACCGAAAAAAACTTTGTCAAATGCAGGATTATGTGATGGAGTGGCTTTGGAATCGTCTACAAAAATTTCCGTCCGGTCGGTTCGGGTAAAGTGCCGCTTAAATGGAATAAATTCCAGTCCATAGGATTCCGCTAATTCTTGTTGGCAAGGCTCGGTAAGAATGCGAACGTGATGGCCCCGATCAGCCAAACGACGGGCCAATTCGAACACGGGAGGAGTATTTCCACCGCCCTCCCATGTAACAAATAAATAATTTAGTTGCTTATCTACCATGATATATTGATTTAGTTGTTTCCATATTGTTTTATAAGACCGTATATCAATAACCTAAACGTTTCATGCGTTTCTTCAATGCTTTTTTTCAGGTCCCGGCGCAGTAACTTCCATAAATACATTTCCGTGGCAGCAATAAATGAAAGGAGCCTTGTTTCATAGTCAGGATTGGAAGGTTTTGGCATATAGGGGGCAAATATGCGAGCGCACCAATCGCGGTGCCACTCTCTTGCGAAAGTTAAAATCCTGTGAAATACATCATAGTCTGCTTCCACGGCTAAAACACGAATTGCCAAGTCTCCATTCACTTCGTAATCGGACAGTAAAACACTTATGGCCTGTTCCACATCACCTACAGCAACTTGGTTTCTGGCTGATTGCATGCCTAGCGCATCATGTTTTTGAACGCCTTCATATACCCCCTCCTTTGATCCGAATTTTCTTAGTACTGTGCGCACTGTCACATTGGCTCTCAAAGCTATTTCCTCGAGCGTGATCTCATTGATTGGCAACGTGCGTATAATATCGGCTGCGGCCTTCAATATGTCCTGTGTTGTTTGGGCAGCTGAGTCGGCTCGGGCAACTGAATTGTATGCTCGCGTCTTCTTTTTTGATTTCATGTCACGAAAGTAGACATTAATTTATTTAATGTCAAGCATAGTGACATGAAATAACATCACATTGCTTAAGTGCATTTAAATCTCATTGAAATCAGGAAAAAAGCATGGAGGATAAACTGGAGGCGAGGTACATAGAAGATTTAGCACAAATCAAAACCGGCATACACACAAAGGGAGGCACCAAGATGGCTCACAAAGTGTGGGAAAGATTAGGCAGAGCAAAACAAAAATATCCTTCAATAGCAAAACATTATGAAATAACGGTAAAGGAGAAAAAAATTGAATCTAAAACAAAGAGCACAAACAAGAGTAACAAACAAGAGTAACAAAGAACCCAAGCGGTATGCGGCAGACCTCACCTGGTCAAAAAAGGAAAGTGCATTACAAAACATTGATCACGGCGTTTACTTCATCAGAACCAACTATGACAGTCCCAACGAAAAGGAGCTATGGGACATTTATAACACTATTAGAGAAGTAGAAGCCACCTTTAGATGTCTAAAATCAGACCTGAATATCAGACCCCTCCACCATCAATTAGATCATCGAATAGAATCTCATAACTCGTGCCGCGCGTTACGCGGTATTTATCTGACCATGCTGGCCTATCAGATGGTCAACACCATAAGATATATGCTCAAGCAAAAAAGCATAAATCATGATTGGTCAAACATAGTCCGCATTATGAATACCCACACCATCCAAACCATCCATCTGCCTACACCTACTACAACCATCCACCTCAGAGCTCCTGCCAAACCCATCCAGGAAGTACACCAAATCTACCAGGCAACCGGAACCACCAACACTATGACGAGTAAAGAAAAATATGTAGTGTACCACTGATCAGCCTGATGCTCCAGCCAATGGGAACTCTTTGTTCTTAAAAGCCAAGTTGGGTTAAGATCGTTGGGAGTTCAAAATCTATGATGCCGTACAATTCAGGTGCCTTTGACTTCATGTACAGATCGTATCTCTGTTCATGATTACCGAACTTATAATAGATTTTTACTTTCTCCCCGAAATTGTCACGAAGCGACTCAAACAAGCCCCTACAAATATCGAGCTCCTCTTTGAATGCTTTCTGACGCGGATCACGAAGCCATTTTGATATTTGATAAGCATCCAGAACATCCCCGTTCATGTAAATGCTGTCTACATCCATGTCTGCGCCAAATTCTAGCGCAATGGTCAATGCTTCTTTGTCGTGAAAAGGAATGTGTATATCGCTAATCACCAAACACCTCTCCCCTACTATCTCCTTCGGGCTATCCCAATCAAGCTTGGTTTCTCCATCAGGAATCTTGCTCCAGCTAAATTGTTTGTTTAGGGATACTTTTTAGATGTGTAAGTACTTGGTTTTCAACTGGCAGTGACTATAAGATATGGAAGAAAGTGACCGGCCTGGGGCTTCCCGACGTTTCTCCTGACGATAAATGTCAGGATCCGGTCGGGATAAACTTCTCGCCTATGTTTTCTACTCCGTTCAAACTAAAAAGGAGTAAAACAATACGCCTTACTCCTCTTCAAGTGACCGGCCTGAGGCTTCCCGACGTTCCGCTGCGCTACAGTCGGGATAAACTTCTCGGCCCAATGTTTATATGATTGCTTTAACCAAAAAAGTATGCTTATTTTCCAAATAGACCTTCATTTGTGTGACCGGCCTGAGGCTCGAACTCAGGACACCCGCCTTAAAAGGGCGATGCTCTACCAACTGAGCTAGCCGGTCCTTTTTTGCAAAAGTTGTGCAAAGATAATCTCTTCCTTTTTCTAGTCAAGTTATCACAAATGAATTTTGATGGGCTATATATGGATGACCATACCCTCTCTTGCTATTTCCGTATTGGGGAAGATAGACTGCGCCTCCTTAAGTAAGGGCTCTAAAGAATCATACCTGCTTGAATAATGACCGATCAACAATCGTTTTACTTGCGCATTGGCTGCTATTCGACCCGCCTGTTCAGCTGTGGAGTGCATTCTGTCGTGTGCTTTTTCCTGCAAATCTTTTGTATAAGTGGCCTCGTGGTACAACAAATCGATCCCTTTCAAAATTGGCACAAGGTCTTCATCATATGCGGTATCCGAGCAATAGGCAAATGATCTCGGTTGCTCTTTTACATATGTCAGCTCGTCATTTCTTATAATTTCTGAAGATCGTTTTAAGTCGCATCCTGATTTTACTTTCTTGATCTCTTCGATCGACATTTGATATTTTCTGATTTGCTCTGATCTGATATTTCGCTCGTCACTTTTTTCTCTGAACAGATAACCATAGTTCTTAATTCTATGTTTTAATGGGAATGCGAATATTGCTATTCCTCTGTACTCTACAACTTTTTGATAAATGTCCTGATGAAGTTCATTGATTTTAAGAGGAAAATTCAGGTGTACATGAGATAATTCCATAATGGTCTCAAGGAATCTTTTTATACCTTCTGGGCCCCAAATTGTAAGTGGCTTTCCTCGGTCGGTCAAGTTGAGCGAAGTGATGAAACCCGGCAGACCATAAACATGATCGCCGTGCAAGTGGCTTATGAAGACATCTGTGATCTTTGATCGTTTGACTTTGCCCGCCAGAGGCTGATCAGCCTTTGGCTGAAATTGGGCCATTTTGATCTGGCATCCTTCACCTGCGTCGATGAGAAATTGTCTGCTGCCGTGAGCCAAAACAAATGAAGATGAGAATCGATTTTCAAAAGGAAGAGCGGCATTAGCGCCGAGGACTGATAAGGTCAGAGACATTTTGTAAGATCAAGTACAAGTATCAAGTTCAAAAAGAACATTGTTTTCCTGAAAATTGAATTTCCGGAAAGTCCGACAAATCACTCTTTCGGTAGATCATCGGTGAGCTCCTGCTGCAACTTTTCCATCATGACGTATTCCACAGCTTGGGTCATCGTTGGGATAATCGTAAGAATAGAACTTAGTTTCGAAATTTCTATCAGTTTTTTCACCGCAGGATGGTCTACACCCATTACAATGAAAGCTCCATAACCATTCCAGAGGCGATTGGCTGTCAAAATGGCACTTAGTCCCGAAGAATCTACATACTTGACAGCAGACATATCAAAAATCAAATTGCGCACTCCTTCATTTCGCAGGAAGACAAACTCACTCTTCAGATCAGGTGCGATCAATGAATTGAGATTGTCCTCTTCCAATGACAGCGTGGTATGCGTTTCCTTTTTATCCAATGTGAATTTCATATAGGGTAAATCTTAATTTTTAGAATTTTACAAAGATATTTTTTTCTTTTTACAAAACACATTATTATTTTTAGTAATATATTAGGCCACTACTTCGAGTAATACAATTGAATAACAGGAAACAATGTTGTATAAAATGTGTTAATGACGGAAAATTGACAAAACGTCATACTTCGCTATTTGGCACGTTTTTGTTATATTCATGACAAATAGAAAGATGCGTTTTACTTTTATGATGTAGAATGCGTTTTATAAAAAACGAATTGCATCTATGAACAGGAAATTTTCTCCAAAAGTTAAAAAAATCATTTCTCTTAGCAGGGACGAAGCCGTGAGATTGGGACATGATTATATAGGCACCGAGCATCTGCTGCTGGGCATGATTAAAGAAAATGAAAATCTCGCCGTCAAAGTACTTTCGTCATTAGAAGTCGACCTGGCAGAATTGTCGTATAAAGTTGAAGAAGAGATCAAAGTAAACAAGGAAGGAAGTACGGAACTCAATGTAGGGAATATACCTCTTAATCGTCATGCGGAAAAGGTACTCAAAGTAACTTTTCTCGAATCCAAACTATTCAAAAATGACGAAATACATCCCGAACACCTCATGCTTTCGATCCTCAAACACAAAGATACATTGGCTTCCAAAATTCTCGATTCCTTTGACATCGATTACGAAGCTTATAAAGCAGAACTGGAATATGTCAAAATGGAAGAAGACGGCAGATACGAATACATCTCTGATGAAACGGACAGCGGAGACATTCCGATGGAGGACGAAGGCAATGAAGGCGGAGGATTTTCCACCAGGCAAAAGCGAAAAACAAGCAAATCGCGTACTCCGGTATTGGATAATTTTGGCCGGGACATCACCCGTCTGGCCGAAGAGGACAAATTGGATCCGATCATTGGAAGAGAGGTGGAAATTGAACGCGTCTCCCAAATATTGAGCAGAAGAAAGAAAAACAACCCCATATTGATCGGAGAACCGGGAGTAGGAAAAACGGCTATAGTAGAGGGCCTTGCCCTTCGGATAAAGGATCGAAAAGTATCGCGAACGCTCTTCGATAAAAGACTAGTCATGCTCGACCTGGCAGCCCTGGTTGCCGGTACTAAATATAGAGGACAATTTGAGGAGCGCATGAAGGCGATAATCAACGAACTCGAAAAATCCCGGGACGTCATTCTTTTCATCGATGAGATTCACACCATTGTGGGGGCAGGAGGAGCAACAGGTTCTTTGGATGCTTCCAACATTTTCAAACCAGCTCTGGCGCGTGGAGAATTGCAATGCATAGGAGCTTCTACCTTAGACGAGTACAGACAGCACATAGAAAAAGATGGTGCATTAGACAGAAGATTTCAAAAAGTATTGGTAGAGCCACCCAGTGCCGATGAGGCAATTCACATCCTTCAAAATATCAAATCGAAATACGAAGAATTTCATAACGTCTCGTACACCGATGAAGCTATAAAGGCTTGTGTAAAATTGAGCGACCGTTATATTTCAGATCGATTTTTACCGGATAAGGCTATTGATATAATGGATGAAGTAGGTGCCCGCATTCATTTGAAAAATATCCATGTACCTAAGTATATCGAAGAATTAGAAGGCCAAATAGAGACGATACGAGAAATGAAAAACAAGGCTGTAAAAAATCAGCAATACGAAAAAGCAGCTGATTTGAGAGATAACGAGTCCAAACTTTTCAAGAAACTGGAAGAGGCCAAAACCGATTGGGAAGAAGAATCTAAAACAACTCGTTTCCCGGTAGGGGAAGAAGAAATTGCCGAAGTGGTGTCCATGATGACAGGAATACCTGTAAAGCGAGTTGCTCAAAATGAGAGTAATAAGCTCGTGGGTATGAAGGGCGATTTGAAAAAGGAAATCATCGGCCAGGACGAAGCTATTATGAAATTAACAAGAGCGATCCAACGAAATCGCGTAGGTCTCAAAGATCCGCGGAAACCCATCGGTTCATTTATATTCCTCGGGCCGACAGGTGTTGGGAAAACTGAATTGGCAAAGGCGCTGTCGAGGTATTTATTCGATTCTGAAGATTCTCTTGTACGCATTGATATGAGTGAGTACATGGAGAAGTTTTCTGTCAGCAGATTGATCGGGGCGCCTCCCGGATACGTGGGATACGAAGAGGGCGGTCAACTTACCGAAAAAGTGAGAAGAAAACCGTATTCGGTGATTTTGCTCGACGAAATAGAGAAGGCTCATCCGGATGTTTTTAATATACTATTGCAGGTCTTGGACGATGGTCAACTCACGGACGGTTTGGGAAGAAAGGTCGATTTCAAAAATACCTTGATCATTATGACGTCGAATATTGGCGTCAAACAGTTGAAAGACTTTGGACAGGGAGTAGGATTTGCTACTAAAGCGAGGAAAGAAGGCCATGACGACCATTCGAGAAATGTAATACAAAATGCCTTGAAACGGACATTCTCCCCGGAATTCTTGAATAGGATCGACGACGTCATGATATTCAATTCATTGGAAGAAAACCATATACTCGAAATCGTCGATTTGGCCATGACTCAGCTCAGAAAGCGGATCAAAGAAATGGGCTACGATGTAAAACTATCTAAAAAAGCTGCTGAATTCCTAAGCGAGAAAGGCTATGACCGCAAATTTGGCGCAAGGCCACTGCATAGAGCTATTCAAAAATACGTCGAAGATCCATTGGCCGAGTTTATCTTAAATAACAGTCCCGTAGAAGGAAGTGTATTCGCGCTCGATATAAATAAGGACAAAGATGGTGTGATTATTAAGGAAGCGAAACCAGTATTATCCGAGGAAGTTAGTGAATAATAAATTTATTGAGACGTTGTGGTGAATTGGAACTAGGGCAACCGCACCAAAAAAAATTAACGGCTTTTCCTGCTTTAAGCCTGCCCCAACCCCTCCAAAGGAGGGGAGTTTCGGCCGAAAAAGCTTGTTTCGAAGCCCTTCACCTCCCCTTTGGGGAGGCTGGGAGGGGCTAAAACAGCGAAATTCGATTTGGTGCGGTCGCCCTAAATTGGAACTGAGCAGGTGAAATATTCGTTAACGAAAAAAAGATAAAAAATAACATTTGAAAAGAAGAAAACGCGTAATACCTCAAAAGAAAAAAGAATATCACAAAATAAACAATCAAATCCTCGCACCGGAAATCAGATTGGTCGGCGACGACCTTGATGAACTAAGTGAGATCATCGGAAGTAAAATAGAAGTGGGAATATATAAGACGAGCGCAGCCCTGCAATGGTCTTATCAAGTGGAATTGGATCTTGTCGAAATCAGCCCGAAAGCAGATCCGCCGGTCTGCAGAATAACGGACTACAAAAAGTTTCTCTATGCCAAAAAGAAAAAGGAAAAGGAACTCAAGGCAAAGACTCAAAAAACGGTTGTAAAGGAATTGCGATTTGGCCCAAATACTGATGATCACGACTTTAATTTCAAACTGAGGCATGCCCGAAATTTTTTAGAGGATGGTGCGAAGGTCAAGGCTTACGTGCACTTCAGAGGGCGCAGCATTGTCTTCAAAGATAGAGGAGAACTACTGCTCCTTAGATTTATTAAAGAACTTGAAGACGTCGGGGCCGCAGAAGCCCTACCGAAAATGGAAGGACGTAGAATGAACGTCATCCTGGCGCCAACGAAGAAGAAAAAATCCTAATTCGGATCGCCCTACCCTTCTAAAGTTCCAAACTTTCAAAAACTTTAGAACTTTTAAGAACGTAGTTATATTAACTGGATTCACTTAAAGTGCAGCGCAGAAACCGGTGAGACTCTGCTGATGATAGAACTTGGGAGTATTAAAAAAATCGCGGTAACCACTAAACTTCCTACTGCAAGTAGTAAAATTGTGAAAGCGTTTATTTCTATCGGCACCTCCGACAAGTAGTAGTCCTTTTCGCTCAATTTGAATATTCCCGTAAACTTCTGGAAAAGACATACCGCTAAACCTAGCAAAACACCATAAATAATACCTCTTATCAAAATGTAACCTGAACTCAATAAGAAAATCTTTCGAATAACCCAATCGGTGGAACCCATAGATTTGAACAAGCCTATCATCCTTGTTCGCTCCAGCGTAAAAATTAAGAAAGCTGTAATCATATTCACAATGCCTACAATGGTCATTAGCGCGAGAATGAGTTTTTCGTTAATATTTTGAAGTTCCAACCAGTCAAAAATATCACTCGACCGGGACTTCAAAGATTCCGCGTAGAGATTGGATGGCAATTTTTCGAGATAAATGTATTCTCTAAGGACATCGAGATTGTCTACATTTTCCAGGTGTATTTCCAAACCCGCGTATTCATTTTGGTTCCATTCCATGAGTTCGGTTATCCATCTATGATCAAAGAAGGCAAACCTCTGATCGTATTCTTCGAGTCCACTTTTGTATATCCCGGCAGTGGTAAACTTTCTCTTTATTGATGATTCGCCAAGGATAAAATGAACAATAAAATCCTGGCCAATCGAAAGATTCATTCTCTTGCATGACTGCTCCGATAGGATCATATCCCTGGAAGCACTTCCGGGAGAATAATTAATCGCTTGTCCTTCGATCAAATAGGGCTGGATGATTTTGTCGGCAAATTCCTTCTCCACACCTTTAAGCAATAATCCTTCAAATTCGTCCTTGCGACTAATAATAGCGGGCATTACGGAAAAGGGATGTACCATTTTCACACCTTGCTCGGTACTCACTATTTTATATCCATCGCCCTCGATCGAAGGTTGTTTAAATTCCTCTACTCGATGAATGCCTTTCAAATTGGCGATGATGTCGGTAGCATTTTGTATTGGAATCAATTCAAAAGATTGATCTGCACGGGCGTCTGAGACGACGATGTGACCCCAAAAGTCAAACATCTTATGCGATATTTCATTTTTGAAGCCTTGTATCACCGAGGTAGCAATAATCATTACTGCTACACTAAGTGCCAGGGCGGCTATGGCAAATTTGAGTATGTAAGAGGAAAAGGAGCGTTTATTGTTAAAGGTCATTCGATGAGCCACAAATCTTTCTATTCCATTCATAGAATAAAGATAAGGTCTTTCGCGTAGCTCAATTTCAAGGAAATTGCACTTCAGCCGGTGCTTCTCGAATAGCAAGTAAAAAAGGATAGCGATAAACTGCCATCCTTTTTATCTTTGCAAAAATCCAAAACATGAACTTCATAGAAGAGCTGAAGTGGCGGGAAATGCTCCACGACATGACGCCGGAAGCGGAAAAGGAACTTGCCAAAGGAATGGCGACGGGCTACATTGGTTTTGACCCAACCGCGCCGTCGCTGACGATCGGCAACTACGTTCAGGTAATGATCCTGACTTTATTCCAGAAGGCGGGTCATCAGCCTATATTCCTTATGGGTGGCGCTACCGGTAGAATTGGCGATCCAAGTGGGAAAGACAAGGAAAGAGCCCTTTTGCAAACAGATGAAATCGATAAAAACGCAGAATTTCAAAAGACTCAGGCCGAAAAGTTCCTAAATTTTTCGACAGGTAAAAACAAGGCACTTTTAGTGAACAACTACGACTTTTATAAGGATGTAGATGTCCTTAGTTTCCTAAGAGATGCCGGTAAGAATCTGACTGTTAATTACATGCTTTCGAAAGATTCTGTCAAGAACCGATTGGAAACCGGATTATCATTTACAGAGTTCTCTTACCAGCTTTTACAGGCCTATGATTTTCTCCAGGTATACAAAAAGTACAACTGCAAATTTCAGATGGGCGGTTCTGATCAATGGGGAAATATTACGTCCGGCACAGAATTCATAAGGCGCAATATAGAAGGCGGAAAGGCTTATGCAATCACCACTCCCCTTCTGACCAAATCCGACGGGAAGAAATTTGGAAAATCGGAAGAAGGCAATATTTGGCTCGATGCGAAAATAACCTCACCGTACAAATTCTACCAGTTCTGGCTAAGACCTTCGGACGACGACATTGTTAAATTCTACAAATTTTTTTCTCTCGAAGATAGAAAGGTGATGGAGGGGCGTATAGAAGAGGCCAAGGGAAATCCCAATTCTTTGAAAAAGGCACTTGCCAGGGAATTGACCGTACGAATTCACTCAGAAGAAGACTATCTCGCTGTGGAAGAAGTATCAGAACTGCTCTTCGATAAGAATGCCACCAGAGAAACGCTTCGGGCAATTCCTGTAAATTCTTTCAGGATTATTTCACAGGAAATACCGTTCTTTTCTATATCCGGAAATGAAATCTCAAAAGGCATCAATATAATCGAATTGCTCGCCACAAAGACGAATATCACGGCGTCAAAAGGAGACGCGAGACGGGCCATAAAAGGCAATAGCATCACAGTGAACAAAGACAAAATCCTAAGCCATGAATCGATCATTGATCGGGAGGATCTGCTTCACGGAAGGTATATGATGATCGAAAATGGTAAGAAGAATAAGATATTGGTGGAGGCGGTTTGACCATAACCGCAAAATCATTTGTGGAATGCAAAAATACTTCAATCATTTTTTGCTCTCATTTTCTGTTTCAACGAAGCCGCGGCCTTCGTATATCCCCCATCAGAGCCATCAACAAAATGAATATGCTGCGCCTTACGATCTCTGACGTAGCACGAAATGATACTTTCTCTGCTGGCATAAATACCATATTGGATTTCCTCGTTCTCTTCCATTTGTTGTAAAAAACCTTCCAAGCGCTTGTGTTGATCCGCAGTACCGGAGATTACCATATTGATCTTACCGTCGATCACGAAAATGTCAGATAATTGAACCAGGCTGTGGAGGTATTTGCGTCCTTCTTCACGGCGCGAGTACACCATCTTACCATATAGTACAAAAAACCAATTCTTCAGCCACTCTCCTATACTAAAACCTGGTTGCCTCATCCTAAGCTCGGTTTTTATCTTCTGAGGTCGGATATCAAGGCTAAGTTTTGTCGTGGAAATAGGATGCCACTTTTCCAATTCACCATAAATGGAATCTACTGCGTCAAGAACTTTTTTAAAAGTATGGGCTTGTTTGGATTCATTTAAGGCCTGAACAAGGAGGCAGACTACTTCATTACTTTTTGCAGGCGGCGGAATCCTGTTCCATCTGCACTCCATGCCTTCGAGGTTTAGTTTAGCGCTTTGAGCGCGCGGCGGCGGGTCTGCCGGATCTTCCGACTTAATGACCTCCTCTGCATAGAGCAATCCGTTGCCCAATACGATCGGGATCGAGAAAATGGCGTTCCTCTTGACTTTTGCAAGTTTGAGTTCACTACCATTTCCATAAACCTCAGATATTGATACACTTCCTACTCGTAAGTGGAGCGAAAATTCTTTCTCTGCATTCATTTGATGCTGTACCAGGGCATCCATACTTTCAGATAACAGAACAGTTGGCACCAGTAATGTCGCTCCGTCGCCTCCAAAGAAAAATGGAATATCAATACCGGCCTTTCCGGCAATATTTAATACGGCAATTATACTCCCTGTGGCTACTAAATTGACCAATTGAGAAAGTCCGTTTTCTACAGCTATTGAAGAATCTCTGATGTCCGTTATGATGACCGACCAATCGTACGGAATTTGGTGGAAGGCGCGCTCATCTATCAACAGTTCATTTACCGAAAGGGAAGATGCTGGGAGATCGGTGTAGAAATTGGAAGTGCTCATGTGAAAAAGCTAAAAAGTAATTACATTTGTAAATACAAAAATGTAGTATGAACTCTAAAATAGTTTCTATTGGCAATTCGAAAGGGGTGCGTCTGCCTAAATCGATGATTGACGATTGGACAGATGACCAGGAGTTAACTATCGAAAAACGAGGTGAGACAATAGTTATCACCCCACGAAAAATAAGAAGGGAGAATTGGATAGAGGAAATACTATCGTGTGATGGTCTGAAAGAGGAAATTATCAATTTTCCTAATGATTTTGACGAGAAAGAATGGACGTGGTAGTCAAGAGATTCGAAGTCGTTCTCATCAATCTCGAACCGACGGTCGGCAAAGAAATTAATAAGATGCGCCCGGCAATTATTATTTCACCTGATCAATTGAATGAGTTTTGGTCGACAGTTTTGATCATTCCCATGACCTCTACAATTAGAAATCTGGGATTCAGACTAGACGTTTCATTTGAAGGAAAAGAAGGCCAGGCCTGCATCGATCAGTTGCGCTCGGTCGACAAAATCCGAATTGTGAAAAAGCTTGGATCACTTGATGAGAAATATCACAGTAAAATTTTTGAAGTTCTAAAAGAAATGTTTCGGCCGTAGAAATTCAAACCTTTCGACTTGACCTAAATCTGTATGTCGTCATATTCTTAAAGGGGAGTACAGCAATTGATTATTCTTAAGCGGGATCATCGGTAAGCGCTATTAAATGGTCGACGCCACTAAAACTTCACCATAGTCGTCCCCAATCCACCCTGCCCGTCTTCCGGATGCCAATACCTGGTTATGTCCTTGTATTCTTTCAGTTTTTCAAGAAGCAATTTCCTCAATACCCCATTGCCCTTACCGTGTACAATTTCCAATAATTGCATATTGCCCAATATGGCATCGTCCAAAAATTCTTCGATACTTCTGGCCGCATCAGTATAGGTATAACCTCTGATGTCCAGTTTGCTGCTGTACTGTTTGTGGTCCTTTGCGGTGACAATGTTGATCTTTCTGGCGCCATTAATCTCCAGCTGTTCTTTTATTGGTCTTAATGTGCTGAGCGGGACTGTGATGATTATGCTTCCGGATAGTACTTCTGCTTCTTTACCTCTGATTTTTTGCACTACACCGGTAGCTTCTCCATCTACGAACATGACATAGCTGCCTTCTTTTACATTATATTTCCTAGTGTCGGATGAAGAAATTTCTTTTTTCAAGGCTATGATTTCTTCTTCTTGAGCCTTTCTTTCCAGGGCAAGTTCATCCTTTATTCTTTGCGCCTCATCGAGATTTTTTTCTTCTTTTAATTTCTTTATCAAATCGTCTATTTCCGCCCGGTCCCCTTCGAGAGAGGCAATCTTATCTTCTTTCTGACGAATTTTATGCTTTTTGCGTTTAACGACTAATTCCTGATTCAGGCCTTCATAACTCCTGATCAGTTTATCCAGACGGTCCCTCTGATCATAAATTTCGAGAAGCTTTTCGTCGTATTCAGTCTTTTCTCTTTGTAGAGCTACCAGTAATTTTTCGATGGCATTTTCCTTCTTTCCTACTTTGTGTCGCGCATATTTAATTAGCGCCGAATGCAATCCGATTTTTTCAGCTACTTCAAATGCATAACTGCTACCGGGCGCGCCTACCATCAATCTGTAGGTGGGTACCAAATTTGCTTCATCAAAATGCATGGCACCATTAACAATGCCTTTTTGGCGATAAGCATAAACTTTCAGATTAGAGTAATGGGTAGTGATCACGCCAAAGGCCTTGAGCTGGTTGAATCTTCTCAGCATACCTTCAGCAATCGAACCGCCGATTTTAGGATCAGTCCCGCTACCAAATTCATCGATAAGGACAAGGCTGTGTGCGTTGGCATTCTCGAGCATGGCGTTCATAGTACTCAGATGCGAACTGTAGGTGCTCAATCCCTCATTAATGTCCTGAAGATCTCCTATATCTGTGTATATCGATTCGAAATCACCAATTTCGGAATTCTCATCCACCGGGACTAGAAATCCGGCGTACACCATCAAATGAATCAGTCCGACAGCCTTGAGTGTTACAGACTTCCCTCCGGCATTAGGCCCACTGATCAGAAGAATGCGATTGTCATTTTTTAATTCTAAATCAAAGTTAACCACCTGAAAATCAGTACTTTCTGCTTCTTTGAGTTTTAATATTGGATGGCGAGTTTTTCTTAATTTGAGGCATGTCTGATTTGAAAGTTTAGGTTTCACGGCATTCATTTTCTGAGCAAGTCGAGCCTTGCAGTTCAGATAATCAAAATATTCGACCTTGGTTTTAATAATACCTATATCGTGCAAGTGCTCTCGCAAATGGGCGCTTAGCTCTCTGAGAATTCTAAAAATCTCCTGCCTTTTTTCATTTTCCAATTCGATGAGCACGTTGTTGTGTTGGATGACTTCCGAAGGCTCGATATACACCGTTTTCCCTGATGCGGATTCATCGTGGATGATTCCTTTTACAATTCGTTTATTTTCGGCAGGAAGCGATAGTACCCTACGGCCCGATTTTATGGATTCGGAATTATCCGTGAGAAGACCTTTCGTCTTGTAGGTAGATAAAATAGAATCAAACGCCTCGATAATTTCCTTCTCTTTAGCAATGATTGCCCGGATTATTTTTGCTAATTCGGGAGTGGCTCCTGGGCGCACTTCACCTTGTTCGTCAAATATTGTTCTGATTTCTTTGATTAGAGAAAAATAAGAATCATCGCAGTCCATATATTCGGACAGGGCAGGAAATTCTTTCTTTTTCTTCCCTTTGAAAAAGGCATCTATCGATTCAAAGTTTTCCAGCAATTGCGCAATTCTAAGGATCGAATCTGCATCTAAAGTGTAGTTTTCCTTTTCGAGATAGTAAATGTCCTGGGATATGTCTTCATAAACGTGAATGGAAATAGGTTCCTGTGAATCTAAGATTTCTTTCAGCTCAGATACTCTTCCTAATTCCTCCGAAAGTGCAGCCATCGAACTATCAAATTTCTGTTCGAAAAGCAGCTTATGGGCTCCTGGGCCTTTTGCGAAGTTTTTACAATACGCGATTACCTCATCAAATTCGAGCTGTTGTATGACTTCTTTGGATACTTTTCTCATGATCTATGTACTACAAAATTAAGAAGGCTTTATGTATTATTTTTGGCATTCACTAGGACACATTAAAAAATTATGTTTATCACGATCTCTATAATCATAGTAAATGGCAGGAAATTCATTTGGTCAATTGTTCAAGATAACTACTTTCGGAGAATCTCATGGCAAAGCTATTGGAGCTATCATAGATGGCTGTCCTGCAGGCCTTGAGCTGGATTTGAATCAGATTCAAAAAGATCTGGACAGAAGGAAACCTGGTCAATCCGCAATTGTTACCCAGCGAAAGGAACCGGATGAATTTGAGATCCTCTCCGGAGTTTTTGAAGGTGTGACCACAGGCACTCCTTTGTGTATTGTGATATGGAATAAGGGTCAGAAATCTAAAGATTACAGCCATATAAAGGATCTCTGGCGTCCTTCGCATGCCGACTATACTTATCAGGAAAAATATGGTTTGCGCGACTACAAAGGTGGTGGTCGATCATCAGCGAGAGAGACAGCCGCAAGGGTCGCCACAGGCGCCATTGCTAAGCAGATATTGGCAAAAAAAGATATTGGGATTAACGCATTCGTATCGCAAGTGGGGAATATTGAAATATCAAAATCTTTTGATGAATTAGATTTGTCGGTTACCGAATCTAATGTAGTGCGGTGCCCTGATACCCAAACTGCCAATAAAATGATAAAGTTGATCAAGGAGACCAAAAAACAAGGTGATACGGTAGGAGGAAAAATAACGTGCATTGCTCAAAATTTGCCCGCTGGACTAGGCGAGCCTGTATTTGATAAATTGCACGCTCAACTTGCAAAAGCGATGATGAGCATTAATGCGGTGAAGGGATTTGAGTACGGATCCGGTTTCGGTGCAATCGCGATGAAAGGCAGTCAGCACAACGATGTCTTCACTACCGAAGGTGGTAAAATCATCACTAAGACCAATTATTCCGGGGGAGTACAAGGTGGTATTTCGAATGGCATGCCTTTGTATTTTAATGTAGCTTTTAAACCGGTAGCTACGATAATGCGCGATCAGCAGTCTATAGATCAACGAGGCAAGGAAGCGGTCATTAAAGGCAAAGGACGGCACGATCCGTGCGTGGTGCCACGAGCTGTACCTATTGTGGAAGCTATGACGGCTTTGGTCTTGGTGGATTTTTTGATGTTGAATCGGGTGATTAGACTTGATGATATAATTAAGTAGGTCATTCTGATGATAAATGTGCCCGTCTAATGGCCAGCCGAATTTATTCGGCTGTTATGCGATAGAGCAAAAATCATTCCATCGCCCAAGTGCTCGAGAGTAAATTATAGCGATTGCTACGGTCAGTAGAAATAAAATATATGGCTTAGGTTAATCGCCGCGAATAAATTCGGAGCGCTATTACTGCGTCGACAACCGATTCACCTCTTCCGCTATTTTTTCAAGCGTTCTAGTAATATCTGACAACTTCCCAAATTCCCGTCTGTAGTTAATTCCAAAGCCATATTTCTGCTTGCGTTGCGCAAAGGCCTCGTCGTAGTCAAAATCACCGTAGAATCTCAGTTTCAGTCGTTTGTCTTCAGTAATGAACCAATCGAGTGCGAAATCACCGGTTAGGTAATTTTGATTGTTGGAAATGGTCTCTCTTACGTAATTAGTGCCGACATTGAGGACGAGGTTGTCATTCTTAAAGTCCGGACGCACATTGACTCCAAATTCATCAGGCACAAAGTCTACCAATCCGCTTACCAAATTTTGAGATTGACCTTCAAAAAAAGAAGTATTCTGTGAAAGTGCGATATCCAGGTCGATGCCTTGTACAAAAGAATCATCAGAAATATTCCTGGATAAATATTCTGAAACCAGGACGGACAATTGACTTGAGATGAATTCCTGGATAGTGTTGTTGCCCGTTTGGCCGATTGTATTTCCGGAAATATTGGCCAATGGATTATTGTTCGGCAAGAAATTATTGAGCACCAATAATCCGAAGACCTGGTTATTAATACCATTTTCGGTCGTACGTAAAGAGCGCATTTTATTATCTGTATACGTTTTCAGTTCTCCATTGACATCGGGGAAGTCTATGTCAAAATTGACTGTAGGTTCGAAAAGAGTCCCTCCAAGTAGGAGGGTAAGGGTTACATTAGTACGACTTTTTGCTTCCTGTTGTACGCTTTCGGATGCGGAGACCAAAAATTCGGAAAGGAAGACGTCAAGAGGCGCCCGCATTCCGCTGTAATCCGCTTCAACATCCAATAGTGCATTGTATGGATCTCCTGTCCACCTTACTATTCCACCGCGACGAATAATAAAAGGTTTGGCAATAAAACCATATGCCGAATACAAATATCGACCCGATTCCACCTCATAGTCTCCAAAAGCCTCGAAGGTACCATCCCTTTTTACAAACAACTGGATATTACCAGTGCCCTGAGCTTCCAGAATTTCATTTACTCGACGGTCAAAAATTACATATACATCAGCATCAGGAGTGAATGAAAGATTCATTTCGAAATCCACCCCCTTTAATCTTAATGCCTTCAGAAGTTCATCTGCTCCGGCTGAAATATCCTGCTTTGATTTGTAATCAAAATTTATAAATCCCTGATCAATTGTATATTCCGTACTCGCAATTGGAATATTTAATGAAGAACCGGAATGCGTAATAGCGTCTACTTTGATATCTATGGCATCAAACGGCCCAAAAAAGGAAACGGTAATATTTCCGATACCCGTGCCGAAATAGAGTTCGTTGTCTTCTTCAGTCGTCTGGAGACCAATGAAGTTATCGGAAGAAATGCTGAGATCGGCTCTAAAATCGCCTAACATATTATGACGCAATCCACCTGTAATAGTCGCTATATTACCCTGATCGTCAAGTAGTTGCGCATTGGTGAGCTCTACATAGTTTTCGTCCAGTGATACCTTTTGATCTTCTATTCTGTAAAACGCTCCGAGATAATCAATTTTGATACCCGCTTCTTTAATGACGCCTTCTCCGTCCAACTTAAGATCGTCAATAGGTCCGCTAATTGTTGCTTTAAGATCTGCAGTACCCCTGGTTTCTGAAATGCCGTCATCTATTATGTATTCAAAAATGGTCATTGGATACTTGATCAGGTCAATATCGGTGTCAACGTAGTTTTTGGCAAGGTCATAATAGCCCCTCACTTCCATGATCTGAGTATCGAGGTTTACATTAAGCGCCAAGTCTATTCGCTCATTATTTTTTTCCCAAGCCCTAAGGCTCAACAGACCGAATGTATCGCGATTAATAGTAAAATCAGGAACCACCATGCTCACATCAATTCTGCGATCCGAAAGGATATCGTTCGCCCGTATATCCATATACACGGTACCGTCAAAGTACATTTTATCGTAGTCGACAAAAGTATTAATTACCGAGAAATCAAATCCTTTCATACTCAGCAATATACCTTCCTGATCTATGTCATCCAGGATAATTAGCATTTCCTCACCCTGCAAAACGAAGTTGTCAATTGAAATCACGTCTTTTTGAAATGCAATTGACGCATCCGGATCCAGCAACCACTCAATGGAATCAATGTTTAGTAACTGTTTATCAAATCTAACTTTGTATCCGTTTTCCCACGGAATCGCTTTGCCGGAAATATCGAATCTGTTGAGCTGATTGACGTCATTCTGAATTCGAAATGCGATAGTATCGCCTGAAACGTGCGTGGTCAAATCAAAACCTTCCAATACCCTATTTTCCTGAATGACTCTGTCAATGAAAAGCTCAAATCCACCAATGCCGTGATCTGAGTCTAAATTAAAAACGATGTTATCAAAACTCAATCCTGATAAATCTACTTTTTTGACGTTAAAACTATTTGTCGACAGTCCGTCATTGTAGTTCCATCTACCGCGAAATTCTCCGACAATATTTTGAAGTTGTTTGGATTCTACAAATGCAAGAATTTCAGAGAAATCTTTAACATCGACAGCAAAATCAAATTCTTCGGTCCCATGAACTCCCGTAGGAGCCTCAACGCCAAGTCTGACAGCAATATCAGGATAATCTTGTACCAACAAACCCAGAATGACTTTATGTACACTCAGCAAGTCAAAAACGCCACGAACTTTGGCATCGATTTCATTGGAGGCGATGTCGAAAAGCATACCCTGACTTACTTCGGAAGATTGCATACGGACATATTCTATAGATAAGTCTTTATCGTCTTTTGACATCTGCAAAGAATTCACTTGTAGGTTTCCGACTATGTTGCTTAATTCCTTGCCGATCATATCAATATCGGCATCAAATGAAATCTCACATGGGAATTCGCTCAAATTGACTGCGCATAGATCGGCTTTATTTACTTCCGCCTGAAAATTAAATCGAGGTAGTTCAGCGGTAAAATCGACGTTACCGTCAAAGTAAAAATCCACATTGGGATCATTGACCTTCAATATTCCGTCCATCGCTTTATGCGACATCACACCTGAAAATTCGATATTGGAATATTCATATCCTTTGTATTGTAGGGTATCCACTAGGGCCAAAAAAGAGGCATTTATTTCATCTAATGAGAAACCCCTACCCTCCTTTATATCCGCGGAAAGGCTTACGGTACCAAAATCCGGATTATTCGCCAGCGCTCCCAGATCAAAAGAATGCAACTCCACTGTACCGGAATACTGGTTCTCATTGGAAATATCAAATTGTATATCAATATCCATAGTACCAATCTGTGAATTGACTTTAGCCGTCGTTGCAAAACTATTCTTGAAGCCATCAAAGAATCCTTCCATTTCTATTTTTCCCAAGCGAATCAACTCTTCGGGAAGTGTGATCATTGGATAAAGCTGTTCCAATCTTCTAGGATTTATTAGTGCGCGATCGATCGTAAGGTTCAGCAATGCCTTATCGGGATTGGTCAGATTATACAAATCCATTTCTCCCGAATAGGTGAACAAATCAGGTATTGAAAAGTGTGTGTTCGCGAAGTGCAAATCGTCTAACTTTCCTAAAATTTTAGAGTTCAAATAGGCTTTTTGATTTCTACTCCGTTTAACCCAATCACTATTTTTAAGTCCGGGAAGCCAGCTTAGAAAATCCTGGACATGAATGATTGAATTCTCAATATTCAGATCATAAGATAAATGGCTAAAGCCACCGACATTCAGTACTCCATCGGCATTCAAAATTTTCCCATCTATCTTGGCAAGGCTATGTGATGACCGAAGTACCAGATCATTTATTTGTAATTCGCCATTTGCAGTTTGTATCGCATCGCCCCCCATATGCTCCAGCCTAAAACCATTAGAATGCATAAACGAGATATCCTTGGGGATCAGGTAAAAACTGTCTTGGGCGTAAAACTCTAAATCTTCCAGAAGGATATCGACATTTGAAATTCTGCGCTCAATATCCCTTAAGTCAGAACTTAAACCAATTTGATGAAATTGCCCGTCCAAAACGCTCAGCTCATCTACAAATATGGTAGGTCTTACCGAAGATTCCGAATTGGCCTTTTCCTCTGGTTTTGACTCGGAAGGACCATGTTGTGCCGGGCAATTCCTAATTTCAAGGCTGGGATTGAGCACCAGTAATTCTGAAATATTAAGATAGAGGCGACTAAGGTCAAAATCATTTAGTCTGACTTGCAGTTCCGTAAAGTGAAAGTGGCTTTCGAGTCCATTGGGTTCATCAGAGTAGACGACACTACAATCGTACAAATCCAGGTGTTCGAAGGAAATGTTCACCGGTTTACCTTCACGATTTTCATTACCTCCTGCGAAAGAAGCCAACAATTTTTGCCAATTGTGATGCTGTTCTCCCAGCTTGTGGCGAACATTGACATGCAGACCATCAACTAGGACGCGCTCAAAATCAAACTTATCACGGAATAGTGCCAGAAGTGTATTTTTGGGGCTAATGCGGAATTTTTTCATCTTCAAAAGCTCTTCCCCTTCTTTGGTTTTGATATCAAGATTCTTAATTTGAAAACCCTCAAACAGGTTGAATCCGGATTCTTGAAATTTAATGTTGATCAATCCATTCTTCTCGATTGGCTTTATCATGCGATGGACAACGAACGACTGAAATGTCGTGCTGCGCAAAAAAAGGATAATCAGGAGCACTATGAGCAACACCAGGGCAAATCCTCCAATTTTCGTTTTTTTCACCATCGGCGGGATTCAATACGCTTAAATAACCTTCGGTCAACAAAGTTAGTACGATTCTACTAGTATTTAAGTGGAATTTATGCTTCGACTTCCTTCGACAGGCTCAGGACAGGTCGCTCAGTATGACAGTTCTTTGGAAATCTTGGAGGTTTCGAGCGTTTTGCCAAAGTGGACAACTTTCAAAGTTGATTCGTGGCGAAGTAGATATATTGTTTATCATTGCTTCGCTAAAAAGAATTCTAGTAAAGTTGTCAACTTTCCACAGTGAAATTCTAATCGGCGATTAAAATCGCTGCTATAAAGGCTCATGCCGTCGTATAGTAACCATAAAGCCTTATGCATTCCTTCGCTTCTTTAACATCATGAACTCTTAACAGATTGGCACCATTCATTAGTGCAAGCATGTGGACGGCAGTAGTACCATTTATTGCACTTCCAGGCTCGGCTTCTATGACTTTATATATCAAAGATTTTCTTGAAAGGCCGACCATAATTAGTACATCGAATAGTGAAAATGATTCCATTGATGCCAGAAGCTTATAGTTATCCTCTACAGTTTTTCCAAATCCGAATCCTGGGTCAATAATTACATCCTTGATTCCCAGATTTCTGCATTCATTGAGCTTGTATTTAAAATAGTTAAGCAGGTAAAGCACCACGCCATCTTGATAATTCGGTTGCTTTTGCATGGTGTTTGGTATTCCCTTCATGTGCATGAGTACATACGGAATATTAGACTTTGCAACGCTGGGCAAGAGATCATTATCCAATCCTCCACCGCTTATATCATTGATTATGTTGGCACCAAGTTCGGCAACGCAGCGGACAACTCCGGATCGATAAGTATCTACAGAAATAAGGCAATCCGGAAATTCTTTTTGGATGATGCCCATAGCCCAGGTCACTCTGTCTATTTCCTCTTTGAGTGGAATTTCTTTTGCACCCGGACGAGATGACATGCCGCCGATATCGATGATATCCGCCCCTTCGTCCAAATGTTCAGACACCATTTCCAGTAGTATCTTTTCTTCAGTCATTCTGCTTCCCGAGTAGAAGGAGTCGGAAGTGATATTGCAAATCGCCATTACTCTAGGCAATCCGAAGTCCAATATTTTTCCATTGCAATTGATGATCATTTTTCCCTTTAACATATCCTATATCTCATCACTTATCTCTTATATCCTATCTCCACGACGCCTTCGTTACCAAAATGCTAAAATAGTTTGATTAAATATCTACTCGGCTTATTTTCACGGAACGATTCAAAAAACTTTTTAGATAGCGTGAAATTCGAAATGTCAGCAATAATCATATTTTCTTTTCTTGTCTTCTCATTTTGGCAATTCAGTTGTACAAAGGTATTTCCCAATGAGATTGAAGCTCAGGAGCCGATCGTAGAAAAGGTGGATACCATTTTCGGTTTTCCGGATAATCAATATTGGATTGAAGAAAGGGTGGTCAAACCAGATCAATTCATGACCAATTTTTTCCAAGACTTTGGTGTTGATTATGAGAAAATTTTGCACCTGGAAAAGTTAGCAGAGAACACTTTTAGCTTAAGAAAAATCAAAGCGGGCAAGCCCATGACCTGTATCAAAAATCAAGAATGTGCCAATCCTTCTATCTTCGTGTACCAACCGGATCTATACCAGTATATCATCTATGATCTCAGCGATAGTGTATATACGGAACAATGTATAATCCCACACCATTCCTGCCTCGAGAGCGCTTCGGGCATCGTGACTACATCGCTGTGGAATGCCATGAGAAATCAAGGGATGAGCGTCGAATTGATCGACAAAATGGAAGACGCTCTGGCAACTTTTGACTTTACTATGTCACAAGTTGGCGATGAGTTCAAACTGGTGTATGATCAGGAATACATCGAAGACCGGCCTTCGCGTACCGGTACTCTTCACGCTGCATACTACAAAACCGGAAATACGGAATTGAAGGGAGTTTACTTCGAAAATAAGAAATACCAGGGCTTCTACGACGAAAAGGGACGACCTACAAAACGCGCATTCTTGAAAGCACCGATCAGAGCGCGACATCGTATATCGTCAGTATACAATCTGAGAAGATTTCATCCCATAGACAGAAGGGTAAAGCCGCATTTAGGCACGGACTATGCTGCAGATTATGGTACGCCCATCAGGTCAGTGGCCGATGGGAAAGTGGTCATAGCAGGCTATACCAAGGGCAACGGCCGCTATGTTAAAATCCGTCACGATAAAACTTACCAAACGCAGTATTTACATATGAAGGGTTTTGCAAGAGGAATTCGCTCAGGATCGTACGTTAGGCAAGGCCAGACGATCGGTTATGTGGGAAGTTCCGGTAAGGCTACCGGCCCGCACGTATGTTTTAGATTTTGGAAAAATGGCAGGCAAATCAATCACAGGAGAGAAAACTTTCCCCCTCTCGATCCAATGCCCAAGGATCAATTGCCTGAATTTTTTGAAAAGCGGGATGTGCTGGATGAATTCCTTAATCAGATAGATGTAATTCCCCTTGAGGATCCGGACGACATTGTTATCTGATGACATCATTGTCCAACGTGTGGTCTTAGCACATGACATTTTACGACTTAGCCAAAGTAAATGAAAAAGTTGATCCATCTCCCATAGTACTCTTCACATTGATCGTCTGTTGATGCGCCTCTATTATATGCTTAACAATAGACAAGCCGAGACCCGAACCACCCAACTTCCTCGACCTGCTGGTATCTACCCGATAGAATCGATCGAATAGATGATTGAGATGTCTTTCGCTGATCCCAATACCGTCATCGTCGATCTCTACCAGCACATTCTCGTCCGTATCGCGAAATCCCACTTTCGTTTTTCCTTTGTCTATGCCATATTTTATAGAATTAGTAATGAGATTGACCAATACCTGCCTTATCTTCTCGCGATCGGCCTCTACTATATATGATTGGGCAGAACCCTTTTGAAATTCCAGCCTTATCTTTTTTTCCTTACCCATCATTTCCAGATCTCTAAACACTTCCTCAACTAGTTCTTTTATATCGAATTTGGTCAAATCCAGAATATTTCCTTCTTCGAGTTTGTTGATGACATCGAGGTCGTCTACAATATTTTGTAACCTTTCGGTATTGGAAGCAGCTCGTTCTATGTACCGTTTGTTGATCTTTTTGTCGTTCAGTCCACCGTCCAATAACGTGTGAAGATATCCTTGTATAGAAAAAATCGGTGTCTTTAATTCATGAGAGATATTGCCTAGGAAATTCCTTCTGTATTCTTCGAGTTTTTTGAGATCTTCGATTTCGCTTTCGGTACTTTTCGCCCATTCTGCCACTTGTTGATTGACGACATTCAAGTCAGCACTAAAAACATCCGAGTCGCCATTTTTGTCTGCACCCGTTGATTTCGAATCATAAATGAGCTGGTAGATCAGTTTGATTTTGGGAAATATCAATTTGGATAAAAAAAATCGCACTATGAGGTAGGTAGTAATCATGGAGGCTAAAGCATACCAGAAAATCGGCAATTGAGTTGGTGGGGACTCGGCCTTGTACGCGTAATAGTAAAGGATCAAAAAATTGACAAGGGTGACCAGGGCCGTAGCGTATAAAGAGAGTAGATTTATGGTTAGTTTCTTAAACACTAAGCTGTGAATTTATATCCTACACCTTTGTACGTTTTGATATATTCCTTTCCGATTTTTTCCCTGAGCTTCCTTATATGTACGTCTATCGTTCTGTCCCCTACGATCACATCGGTTCCCCAAACCTGGCTCATAATTGCTTTTCGTTTGAATACCTTGCCCGGTTTAGAAGTCAGAAAACCAAGCAATTCAAATTCCTTTTTTGCAAGGTTTATGACTTTATCTCCTTTAGTAACCAAGAACTGATCCTGATCGATTACGAGTTCTCCAAATTCCAGCTTGGTATCTTGTTTTACGTTTTGACGATCGTAATGCCTTCTTAGAAGCGCCTTTATGCGGCTTTTGAGCACATTCGGTTTTATTGGCTTATTGATATAGTCATCGCCCCCGCTGTCCAGTGCGGCAACCTGTGTGAAACTTTCGCTTCTCGCCGTTAGGAATGCAATGAGTGTATTTTTGAGTTCCTTCACCTCTCTCAGGGCTGCGCACACTTCGATGCCATCCATATCCGGCATCATTATGTCGAGAATAACCAGATCGGGCAAAAAGTCTTGAGCCAATTTAATAGCCTTATCACCGTTATTGGCTGTTTTAAGAATATAATTTTCCCGGGAGAGGCTGTAACTTAAAAACTCTAGGATGTCCTCTTCATCGTCGACCAGAAGTATTTTTGCCGGATGCGCCATGGTTAAATTTGTATCACGCTATTATTTGGTCGCGGAGCCATCTCTCATCTGCTTTAAGCGCTCTTCAACCTTATTCTGAATTTTGTGATAGTTTTTCAAATCCTTCTGTATTTCTGTGAAAGTGGTGTCAAATAAACTCTCTTCCAGTCCATGGATCACTAAAATCTGCTTTTTCACATAATTTCGATAATATTCTCGCTCCTTGTGATGAGAATTAGCAATAATTTCATCTGCGATTAACAAATCGGCCAACACGTCGACTATCTTCTCTTCCGGAACAACTTCCATTTCCTGATGACAAGACGTTTGCAAAAAGCAGCATGAGACGAACACCGAAATCCAAAAAAACCGCATCAACGATTGAATTGTTTGGGGTAAAGCAGAAGTTTCATATCTGCAGTAGATGTGTCAAAATCTTTCCAATCATTTCCATTAAAATCAATGACCGCTATTCCGCATGTAGGTAAGTTGGCAAAAGGAGTGGAGGCATATTTATTCGCCAGAATTGTAAATGCTGGATTATGCCCAAACATCATGATGACCTCTACGTTTTGGTCTAGTTCATTTATCAACTGCTCAAGTCGGCCGACATAGGCTTCGTATATCGCATCTTCCGTTTTCACTTCGGCATTAGGATAGTGAGCGCGAAAATAATCAGATGTGAGTTGTGCACGCCTTGCCGGACTTACCAATATCAAATCAACTGACGGGACGTACTCTTTCACCTTTTCGGCCATGAAAGGAGCGTCGCGTAGGCCTCTCTTCTTAAGGGGTCTATCTATATCCATTAATGAGAGATCACTCCATGATGACTTGGCGTGCCTTACCAAAATTATGCGCTTCATTCTTAAAAAGTATTTCTTGTAACTTAGCTGGTTGCATAAAAGTATAGGTATAAAAACCGTAAAACAAGATATAAGTTTTTTTGAGTCATTCCTGAATGAAGACGTCTTGCCCAAAGCGGAAGCGCTGTTCGACGGGGGAAAAATTCTTTTACAGCGAATAAGCAATGGTAATCTTGAGTTTCAATGCCAGGATTACACTTCAAATCACCATCCGACTATAACAATAAAAAATAATCGGCTAACCCAATACGCGTGTACTTGTGGATCAGAACTTATATGCGAACACATCGGAGCAGGTCTATTCTTCATAAGAAGTAACCAGCCTGAAAAGTCAAAGGCGCAGCGTGAAAAGAGAACAAGCACACATTCGATGCATGATTTCATATCGAAAGTCGATGAAAAAGAGTTGAGACAATTCATTCTGAGCAGGATGCGCGCTGATAAGGAAACGAAAACTCTGTTTTATTCGAGGTTTCTTTTGGAAGTGGAAAGTATGCGGGAGTTTGAGTTTTTCCTAGACAAGGCGTTTCCACCTGTGAAAACAGTGGAGATCAAACCTTCTCGAAAGGAAGCAAAGCTCTTTTCACAGGTAGTCGAGGAAATGTCTGATCAAATCATCGATTTGGTAGGCAAGGAAAATTATGTCGATGCTTTTCTGATCTTATTTCCTTTGCTCAAAAAGTCATTTTACCTAAAGCGTAGATTCAAGGATGTGCCCCAGTCGTTTTACATGGTTCACTCAAAACTGATCGAACTTATCAAATCATTGCAGAGGGTCATTGAAGCTCCTGACTTAAAATCGCGAATTACGAAAAACATCGTAGAGATCATCGCTTATTCATATGTACAGCTAAACACATTGCCAGAAAAAGAACTGATTATCAGTCAAATGGAAACAGAGGTGGGTAAAAAGAAGGTGAGGAAAGTCATTGAAAGCACGCAATTCGACAACAGCAATAAAGTATACAACAACTTCATTTCAGCCTTAAAATTCGTCTGTGATTCGGATTGTCAATATCGAGATGGCGCTATACCGCTTGGGGCAATCTATATTGAAATAAATTCCTGGCTTCAGCTAAATACAAACTTTAACAAATACCTGGTCAAGATTGCCCAAAGGCCCGAATTGCCTTTGCGCTTCAAGGAGCGATTGCTCGAATCATTGGTTGATCATAAGCCATACGTCAGAGAATTAACGCAGGTAGTGCTAAGTACCCTAAAAGAGAATCAGTCGTTTCCTATGTTCCAATGGCTCTACCAGCAAAATAGATCGGCATGGCTCGAAATACGCTCGGAGGTTTTGCAAAGCCTGGAGCGAAAAGGCCGGACAGAAACAATAATAAAAATGATGATCGAGGAGGCCGATGTCGAAGCAGTCTTCGCATATCTAAAGCGAGATCAAAAAATTGCGATGTATAACTCCTTTTTGCACAAACTCCTTCAGTTATCGAAAAGTGAAACCGAAGAACTTTATCGAGCCTGGATCGACAATTATCTAAAATTGCACTATGGGAAAACAGCGAAAAGCTTTATCAGAAAGAATCTCGGTATAGTTGGGAAAACAGACGCACAGCTCAAAAAAAGCCTGGATGCATACATAAAAAAGAATTTCTCGAAAAGGCCAGGTCTTACCAGCTAGTGTTCTGTCAAGTAAACGATTGGTATCAATTGCCCGGACGCGCCACTGACCGCTCTGTCGCCATAGCTATGGAGCGTCGGCGACCCTAAAGGCGAACCTTCCCGTGGGGTGGGCAGCCCTTTTGGGACTGAGGGCGAGCGTAGACTATAAATAATTTTTAAAAACTTACTTTACAGAGCACTTGTGCTTTGTAAACAACACTTACTTCGCTTGCAAGGCATTAGAGTCATATTTTTGGTGCCCTCGTTAATGAATTTTAATTTATGATATCTATTGAAGCCTGTATTTTTGACCTCGATGGAGTAATAGTGGATACGGCTAAATGGCATTATCGGGCATGGAATACAATCGCTAAGAAGTTAGGCTTCGAATTTTCGGAGCGAGAAAATGAAAAATTGAAAGGCGCTTCACGAAAGGCCTCTTTGGACGCCATTCTCAAGATTGGAAATGTCGATATTCCACAAGCTAGAAAAGACGAACTTTTGGTTAAAAAAAATCAACTCTACCTCGAGTATATTGAGGATATTGGCCAAAGTGAAATTCTACCGGGTGTCATAACATTTCTTAAAGAGTTAAAAGATGCCGACATAAAAGTAGGATTGGGATCGGCGAGTAAAAATGCAAACAAGATATTGGCCCAGACTGGAGTGGCGCATCTATTTGATTCGATTGTCGACGGAAATGATGTGGTGAATAGCAAACCTGATCCTGAAGTTTTCCGAAAAGGAGCGAATGAAATGGACGCCATTGCTGCGCGAACCGTGGTTTTTGAAGATTCGCAAAAAGGCATTGAGGCTGCCAATGCCGGTGGCTTTATAAGTGTCGGTGTGGGCAGCCCGGAGATATTGACTGAAGCCGATTTTGTTATCCCTGGTTTTCGGTATTATATTTTGGATCTCTTTAGAAAGAACCTAAATGGCTATAGATTATGAAACCAATAAGGGATGTAACTTGAAAGATTACCTAAAAAAAGATGACTGGAAGATCATCGAGGATCAATTTCACCCAGAGTACAATCAAATCTCCGAATCGATCTTCAGCATAGGTAATGGAAGGATGGGCCAACGTGCAAATTTTGAAGAAGATTTCAGCGGCCGCAGCCTCCAGGGAAGCTATATTGCCGGAATCTACTACCCCGATAAAACGAAAGTCGGTTGGTGGAAGATTGGTTATCCGGAGTATTTTGCCAAAGTCGTCAATTCGGTCAATTGGATAGGTTTACGGATTGAAGTTAATGGTAAGCAGCTCGACTTGAATCACGTCGAAGTAGTCGATTTCGAAAGGATTCTGGATATGAAAAATGGGCTACTCCAACGACGTACCAAAGTCAAATTGGATCCGAAGACAGTCATCGAAATTTCTTCGGAACGCTTCTACAGCTATTCGGAAAGGGACAAAGCCTTTCTGCATTATAAGATTACTAATATCGGTAAAAAATTAAGATTAAATATTAAATCCTTTCTCGATTTTGGCATAAGAAATCAAGACGCCAACTACAATGAAAAATTTTGGAAACAGGAGGCGCAATTTGTCGACTCCGATAGCTACTGGATTCAAGCCAATACCAAAAAAACAGGATTTTCTGTGCGGGCTGCTCAAAAAACCCGTGCTTTCCTCGAGGATGAATCGGTAAATCCGAAAAATGTAGAAGATGATGCACTGGTAGGGCATGAATTTGAGGCAAAGCTCAAAGAGGGCGAATCCGTAATTCTAACAAAGTATACGGCCATTTGCACAAGTTTTTATTATAAAAAAAATGATCTGGAAAAAAGAGCTGCGAAGACTCTCGAAAGTGCTGTACAAACCGGTTACGAAAAATCAAAAAAAGCGCACAGCGCAGCCTGGAATGCGAAATGGGAAGATATGGATGTCGCCATTGAAGGCGACGTAGCGGCACAACAAGGCATACGCTATACTATCTTTCAACTTCACCAAACCTATACCGGCGAAGATCCCAGATTGAATATAGGCCCCAAAGGATTCACTGGGGAAAAGTATGGTGGATGTACGTATTGGTATACGGAGGCGTATTGCCTTCCTTTTTACCTCAGTACTGCCAAAGAAACGGTCGGAAAAAATCTTCTGAAATACAGGTTTGATCATTTGCCAAAAGCTATTGAAAATGCAAAAAAATTGGGCTTTGATGATGGCGCCGCACTATTTCCGATGGTAACTATGGCCGGTGAGGAATGCCATAATGAATGGGAAATTACCTTTGAAGAAATTCACAGAAACGGAGTGATGGCCTATGCCATTTTTGACTATGTGCGTTACACCGGAAACAAGAGTTATATCCCTGAATACGGGCTAGAGGTACTAGTAGCTATATCAAGATTTTGGGCTCAAAGGGTAACCTGGAGCGAGATAAAAGACCGATACGTAATCCTCGGAGTAACAGGGCCAAACGAATATGAAAATAATGTCAACAACAATTGGTTCACCAACTATCTGGCCGCCTGGTGTCTGCGATATGCAGAATCGTGCTACCAGGAAGTGAAGGAAACTAAGCCGAGAACAGCTGCAAAGTTGACGAAAAAACTTTCGTTGTCAGAAGAGGAAATGACCAATTGGCTCACTATTGCGAATGCAATTTATATACCGGAATCCGAAGAACTGGGAATTTTCCTACAGCAAGAAGGATACCTGGACAAAGAGCAATTGTTTGCTTCTGAAATCCCTCAAAAGGAAAGGCCGGTTAACCAAAACTGGTCATGGGATCGCATACTCAGATCGCCCTTCATTAAGCAGGCCGACGTCTTGCAAGGGCTCTATTTCTTCGAGGATCATTTTACTAAAGAAGTCATTGAAAAAAATTACAATTACTACGAACCTCGCACCGTACACGAGTCCTCGCTGAGTCCATGTGTTCACTCTATATTAGCGTCTTGCCTGGGAAAAAATGAAAAAGCTTATGAGATGTATTTACGCACATCGAGATTGGATTTAGACAATTATAACAACGATACGGAGGACGGGCTTCACATCACCTCTATGGCGGGGTCATGGATGTCTGTCATAAAAGGTTTTGCAGGTATGCGAATAGTCGATGATCAGCTTTCATTCGACCCGATCATTCCTCCTCAATGGAAGTCCTACTCATTCAGGATATTGCATCGAGGGAAATCAATAAGAATGTCAGTAAAAAAGGATCGAGTGGAAATCTCTAATCTTTCCAAAAAAGAATTGAGGCTATTGGTTTTTTGTAAAAACTATACCATATTGAAAAAGCAAAAATTGGACATAAAAATTGATCATGACTCATAGAAAATTATTTCTCGTTTCAATTCTGATGCTCATACTGGTTTCCTGTCGCCAAGAAAAGACTGTTGAGTACGGCAGCTCGCTGCAAGGGGAAGACACACTACCCTCCTGGGCAAAATCAGCTACTCTTTACGAAGTGAATACACGTCACTATACAGAGGAAGGAACATTCCAAGCATTTCAGACCCATCTGCCCCGACTACGAAGTTTAGGCGTAGATATTCTCTGGCTTATGCCGATTCACCCCATTTCCATGAAAAGCCGGAAGGCCACCAACGATTTAATGCTTGGAGCCATAGAAGATCATGAAGAGCGCAAAAAGTACCTGGGTAGTCCCTATGCGGTTGCCGATTATCGAGGGGTAAATCCCGACTTAGGTTCGAATGCGGATTTCAAGAATTTGGTTGATGATGTACATGCCAAGGGCATGCGAATTATTATTGATTGGGTGCCTAATCATACCGGCTGGGATAATGCATGGATCACCGAACATCCCGATTGGTATACTCAGGATAAAGATGGCAATGTGATCGACCCGATCGATTATAATACAGGAAAAAGTTGGGGGTGGACGGATGTTGCAGATCTCAATTATGACAATGCCGAAATGCGAAAAGCCATGGTTGAGGCGATGCAGTATTGGGTGGATGAATTTGGTATCGATGGGTATCGCGTCGATGTTGCGCACGGTATTCCGAATGATTTTTGGGATCAAATCAAAGCAGAGCTACTGACTGAAGAGAGAGATTTGTTCATGCTCGCCGAGTCCGAAATCCCTAGTCATCGGAATTCGGGAGCTTTTCATGCTACCTACGGCTGGAGTTTTCATCATCTGATGAATGAGGTTGCACGTGGTGAGAAAAATGCAGATGATGTGCGCAAATGGTTAATTCGAGATCGAAGGAAGTTTAAGAAAGGCTTTCACATTCATTTTACATCAAATCACGACGAAAATGCCTGGGCCGGTACGGCGTTCGAACGAATGGGCGATGCACATAAGACGATGGCTGTACTCGCTGCAACAATTGATGGCATGCCCTTGATTTATTCGGGACAGGAAGAACCTCTTCGAAGGAGGCTCAAATTTTTTGAAAAGGACTTAATTCATTTCGGAGATTACGAGTATGCCGATTTTTATAAAACCCTTTTCAAATTCAAAGAATCGAACCGAGCCCTGTGGAATGGGCAATACGGAGGGAAAATCGAACATCTTACAGATCATAAAAATGTCCTGGCTTTCAGAAGAGAAAAAAGCGGAGATGAAGTTATAGTGATTATCAATTTATCAGATGAAGAACAGACATATCAGCTAACCATTGACGTAGAAAGCCGACCGGATATACTTACAGGTAGTAGGAAAGCTTATGCTGCGGGAGAAGATATTGAGATTGGGCCCTGGAGGTATTATGTTTTGAGGGAGTAGTCGGATAAAAAATTCAAATTGAGAAACTTTTGGATTTACATTCCAGTTAGTAAATTCACGAGTAATATACATTGGAAGTAACGCGAATCGGCAAGCTTAGAAATAATCACTGATATCTAATTGACCGCGTTTTCCTAAATAAATAGTCAACACATGAAACCCTACTTCAAAGGACTAAGAACCACGATATACAAGGTGGACAACATCGAAAAAGGCAAAAAGTGGTACGCTGAAGCGTTCGGAATCGAGCCCTATTTTGATGAATCCTTCTACGTCGGATTCAACATCGGAGGATTTGAGCTCGGCCTTCAACCTGGTGGCATTGACTCCTTATCGAAGCAACCCAATGTCGTGTCGTACTGGGGAGTTGATGATATCAACCAAGCATATGAAAGACTCCTCAACCTCGGCGCTACAGAGCACGAAGAGCCCAAGAATGTAGGCGGAGAATTAATGGTGGCAACGGTCAAAGATCCATGGAATAATGCCATTGGCATTATCTACAACCCCTACTTTAAAATAGAAACGGAATAAACGACTGGTTCATGATCCTAACCAAGGGTGATATATCGTTGCGCCGACTCAAGACGGAGGACGCACAAGATCTGACCAACTTAGCGAATAACAAAAAGATTTGGGGCAATGTGCGCGATCTTCTGCCGCATCCCTACCGCCTGGAAGATGCTGAAAAGTTTATAAAATTTGCCCTCAAAAAATCCGCTGACTATCACTTTGCCATAGATCTTAGGAATGAGTTTTGCGGTGTCATCGGAATTCATCCTCAAAAAGATGTATACAGGAAAAATGTTGAATTGGGATATTGGCTGGGTGAACCCTATTGGAATAAAAGGGAATAGCAACTACGGCCGTTAACATCATAACAGATTTTGCATTTAGCGAACTGGCTTTCAAAAGAATATACGCCGGGGTTTTCGAATACAACTTAGCATCTATGAAAGTGCTCAAGAAGAATGGGTTTGTCAAAGAGGGCATTTGCCGAAAGGCTGTGTTAAAGAATGACAAGTTTTGGGATGAGCATTTGTATGCAAAGCTCAAGCAAGACTTGTGATGGGTTACAGCCACCCATCGTCGGCCATCCGCCGTTTACATCTTAACAAAAACACCTATTGAATAGGACGGCGCCGCATAAACTATCTTTCCGGAAATGGCTGTAGCAACAGCAGCCGATATCCCAAACTTATCAGTAATAAGGTAAGATAGCTCTCCCGTCAAACTTTGCACCTCACTGTTGCTTGCAAAAAAGGAAGCAGCTTCTGCGCGAAGAGACGGTTCGTTGTTTCTGGATTCGATTGCATCAAACCTGCCGACCAACCAAAGTTTCTGTTTCATAACACCTATACCCACCTCTGCTCCAAATCTAACTTCATCTGAAAACCCGTTTGTCCTGTTGTTGAATCCACCATAAGCATTTGCATACACTGAAAAGGATTCTGTACCAGCAAGAGGAAAGCCTGCATCGATGCGCAACATTTGATTAAATTCTCCATCGCCCGTCTGCAGATTTCTTTCTACACCACCGGCATCCTGACCGGCAGGTATTCCCAACATTAGAGAAACGGAGAAGGCTACCCGTCCGTTATTGATCAATCCGTATTTCAGAGAAATATCTACATCTCCGAGAGTGTTTATAGCGGCTCCTTCCGAAATGACTGTCTGGGTGGTCGAAGATATAAGGTTGTTCATTACCGAACGGCTGAATAAGGGGATGTTCAATATCCCGGTTATTCTATCGGTAAATCCATATTCGGCATATAGAAGTGTATTGTACAAACCAGAGGTTACGTTGGGATCTTTTCTACCTGAGGAAGTATAGTGCTGATCAGCAGAGACCCACCATTCTGCAAGTTTGAAATATCCTTTTCCTTTAGGCTGCGGCCATCCGCCTCCGGCAATGGTTTGTGATATCAATGCTATCAATAAAAATACCGTTACAATTAAATTCCTGGTCATGTCTATCAATTTATCCACCTAATCGTCGAACTTCCCATCGCCCACTTTTACATTAAATGGTTTACAATAGTAAAGGACATACTTAAATTCAGTCATGCTGACTTCACTTGAGACCTCATAACTATGCGCACCTTCAAAAATTGCCACCTTACCAATTTCATGTGCTCCTCCAATTGTATTTGGATTGTTCGCTAAATAAATGTAAAGACCAGGTAAGCCACTATCAGCTACATAGTTATCGGCGAAAGACAAAACCATTGTTCCGACTTCTGTAGTTAATTCAAAATCTCCTGATAGTTCGTAACTACTGGTCGTCCGTAGAGTACCCGATCGCCTAGTGACCTCTACAAATGTTGTTTCTTCATCAATAACAATGGGGTAAAATGCAAATAACATCTCCCCGTTATACGAGGCGGAAGCCTGAACAATGACATCCCCTTTTTCCAAACCTGTGATCACACCTTCCTGATCTACAGATGCTATTTGAGGTTTACTGCTGACCCATTCGATATCCAGTTTTTCTTCCTTTCCAATATTATTGAGAAATATTGCGGTTAGTTGATGCGTAGAGCCCAACCCAAGCGTATCAATGCTTTCTGATATCCGCAATTCTGGTTCTATTTCGTCGAAGATAAAATCATCTCCTATACAAGTTACTAAACAGAGCAGAGCGGTTGACAGCAGAAGGAATCTGGGAAGCTTAAATGCGCTGAATGAAGTCCGTTGCGTCATTCTATTTATTTTACATATGAATCACCTAGTCATTAATACACGCTAAAGCTTCGAAATGTTGCCACAATAGTGATAAATTTTTTTAGCATTATTTTCACCCGATGACAAACAAACCACAACTATCCTTCTGGCAAATTTGGAATATGGCATTCGGATTCCTAGGTATTCAATTTGGATGGAATTTGCAATTGGGCAATATGAGCGCGATATACGAATACCTTGGCGCCGAACCTGATAAAAATTCCTTTGCTTTGGCTCGCAGCGCCAATGACCGGGCTGATTGTACAACCCATCATAGGATACTACAGTGACCGGACATGGGGAAGATTTGGAAGGCGGCGGCCTTATTTCACTGTCGGCGCAATCTTGGCAACAATCGGCCTGTTTCTAATGCCGCATTCGTCAGCATTGTGGATGGCCGCGGGATTGCTCTGGATATTGGATGCCTCAATCAATATTTCTATGCAACCCTTCCGAGCCTTTGTTGCCGATATGCTTCCAACTGAACAGCACACCAAGGGCTACACGATGCAAAGCTTTTTTATAGGGATAGGTGCTGTGCTGGCTGCCGTATTTCCGTATATTTTATTGAATTGGTTTGGCATGGAAGCCACCTCCGAACACGGTGTGCCCGGTTATCTCAAAGTCTCATTTGCCGTAGGAGGTTTGGCATTTCTGGGAGCGGTTTTATATACCGTATTGACAACAAAGGAATATCCGCCGGAAGATATTGTTGCTTTTAATAAAATGAAGGCAGAAAGCACCGGAGTGGGTCATTTGTTCAAAGAGGTTTTTAGCACACTCTTTGACCTTCCCAAAGTCATGAAACAACTTGCTATAGTGCAGTTTTTCAGTTGGCTCGGCTTGTTTTTGATGTGGTTTTATCTGACGCCTGCAATAGCTGTACACATATTTGACGCTCCTAATCCACAATCCGAGGCATATGCACAAGGCCTCGCGTGGGCCAATATTTGCATGGGATTCTATTCTGTGATCACTTTTATTTTTGCTTTATTCATGCCTGCGTTGGCAGACAAATTCGGTAAAAAGAATTTGCATTCTATTTGTTTGGCTATTGGAGGTATTTCATTGATCATGCTCTTCGCTGCTCACGATAGGTACATGTTACTTATCAATATGGTAGGTTTAGGTATCGCCTGGACGAGTATTCTGGCCATGCCTTATTCTATTATGGCGGGCTCGACCGATCCCAGGAAGATGGGTCTCTTTATGGGTATTTTCAATTTCTTCATTGTTTTACCAGAGATAATGGCTGCTTTGTTTTTCGGATGGGTAAAGGCGACTGTTTTGGACAATAATAGACTTTCGGCGGTGGTACTGGGCGGTGCGATGCTTGTTATTGCTGCCGTGGCCGCATTATTTGTGAATGACAAGACAGTGGATTATTCGGGCGAGTTGTGAATCACTTGTTAAGACGAGAATTGTGAATCACTTACAATTAATCGTAGGCATACTATATCTAGCTTACTCCATGGTGCATTGAAACGGAAGTGATTCACAATTGCGTTCATTGAAACGGAAGTGATTCACAATTGCGTTCGTTGAAACGGAAGTGATTCACAATTGCGTTCATTGAAATGGAAGTGATTCACAATTGTACTCATTGAAACGGAAGTGATTCCATTCACAATTCCGTTTATTAATTTAGGCGATGAAGATAAATTTTATATGGATCGGAAAACCAAAGCACGACTATGTCGCATCCGGAATTTCGACTTATCATAAAAGACTATCTCGCTACTGTACTACAAAAATTATACAGCTAAAGGACGTCCGTGCAACAAATTCGGCTGATCAAATGCACAAGGAAGCGCAACTATTCAGGAAGCACATGGATAACAAGTCCTTTAATGTTTTGCTTGATGAGCGAGGAAAACGATTCTCTTCAACAGAATTTTCCAATTTTATTTCGCAGTGGCAAAACCGAAGTACAAAGCAGTTGAATATGATTATAGGTGGAGCCTATGGGTTTGATGAGCAACTTTTTCCTATGAGTGATTTTCGTCTTTCGCTTTCTAAAATGACTTTGCCACACGATTTGTGCAGGCTCGTTTTGCTGGAGCAGGTATATAGGGCCTACACCATTCTGAACAATGAAAAGTATCACCACGTATAAAGGAAATTCCAATATTCAAATTCCAAATTCCAGTTTATCTCCTATTCTTCTAACAATCGGGGATAATCAATATTGGTATTTGCTATTTGGTATTTGCATTTTTAACTTCATCCACCCTGTTCGTCTTCGCTTCCGCTGTGCTTCTTGATCACTTGCTCCATGATCGAGTCTAAATTCTCAGCAGGAATTCTTTTAAGCAAAATCTCTTTATTCTTGTCCAAGATCAGGATCAACGGAGTATTCATGACATTGTATTTGTTCAAGGTATAGGGGATTCTATATTGGTCACCAAGATTAATAAATGGCGTCATTTTCTTTTCACTAACTCCATCGTGACATGTTTTGTATTTCTCGCCCGCCTTATTGCAGACAGTCACGACTTTTACTCCCTGATCGCCATACTTTTCCTGTACGTCTGTCAAATAGGGAATCGCTTTGGTACAATGTCCGCAATCCGGAGCCCAAAACACCAAAATAGTATAATCCGAATTAAACTTACTCAGCGTGAACACGGCATCATTATCGAGATCTTTAGCATCAAAATCGGGGGCCGTTTTTCCCAGCAGAGTGGGCTCCATTTTCTTGGCATTGGCGACTATCTCCATACGGTTACCTTCGCTCGCCCAGGGCGCCAATCCCAAATCGTAATAATTGAGCGCAAGGTGCACATAGACCTTGTCGAGACCGATATACTTTGAATTGCCGTATAGATTCAAAAAATGGCTGAGGTAGAATTGGAAGGTTTTTTCGGCGGTTTGCATTTTCTCCAAAAGGAAATCTACCGACTGAATAATGGAATCTGCCTGGATAGTAGTGAGATTGTCCATATAATACATCACGCGCTTGTGCAAAAATGGTGTTCTAAGTATTGCCGGATGTCCAAGGTCGATTAGATCAAAATAATGTTTTTTGTAATACAGGTATTTTTGCAATTCTCTTTCATCGTCTGTTCCTTCGAATTCGGGAAAATGCATTGTCATATTGGCTCCGATGATCATAGAGAAGACGTAGTCCGGATATTTTTCGATCAGTGAATATTGGTAAGTTTCTACAACCTTAGCCAATTCTTTTTTCCTTTCATCACCTTGATTCTTATCCAGCTCTTTTGTCTCTACTGCAGAGTCGATTTCTGAGATTTTGATTCGCTGTTGGTTTAGATAATCCAGATAAGAAAAGAAACTTTCGTTCTCTATAGAACCTGTCACTACAGTTTTTCCTTTATCTAAAAAATCAGTGCGAATCATAAAATTCTGGTCGTCCTGATTAATGAGAAATTGGAAGAATTTTTTATCGGGCAGAGACACGAGCATGTACATTCCCGATTCCAGCAATTCATCTTGTTTGTATTCAAACTGGTACTTGCTTTCGGCATAAAGCGTGTCCTTGACGAGTATTTTTTCCCCTATGTAATAGCCCAGCAACAAAGTGTCATTGTCGTAATTGAGGTATTCGAATTTTAAATCGGCAGTGGATTGGGCCCTTAGATCTTTTGCCACAAGCGAAACAAAAAGAGCTAGTAAAAAGTAGAGTGTGTGCATATATTATCCAGTATGTGATCAGTACGTATAACGCAAAAAGCTAATGAATAAGTTAACGACAGCGAACTTTTTTAGGAAAAAATTAACGAAATTTGAAACGTGAAATCATTGGAAGAGATCAATTTGGCTTTGAAAGAAAGCAAACGTGCGTTGTTTGCTTCGCAGATAATAAAGGGTGGCCATTGACATAATTGCCATCCCTTTTCTAATTCATCCCCGCCAGAAGATAAAGCACAGCCATCCTAACAGCCACCCCATTCTCCACCTGATCCAAAATAATCGAATGCTCTGAATCGGCAATGTCGCTACTCAATTCCACTCCCCTATTGATCGGGCCCGGATGCATTATGGTGATCTCTTTTTTGAGTTTACCGACTTTTTCCAATTCTACACCGTAATACGTCATGTATTCGCGCAAACTCGGTATGTATTTCACATCCTGCCGCTCGAATTGAATTCTCAGAATGTTGGCAACATCACACCATTCCAAGGCCTTTTGCAAATCGTATTCTACCGATACGCCGAGCAATGATATAGGTTTAGGTATCAAAGTGGGCGGGCCACAAACTTTCACATTTGCTCCTAATTTTAGCAAGCAGAATATATTGCTCAGTGCTACCCTCGAATGCTTTACATCACCTATAATGCAGACATTGAGGCCTTTTACATTTCCGTGTTTCTCGCGGATGGAATAGCTATCCAAAAGGGCTTGTGTGGGATGTTCGTGAGCGCCATCACCTGCATTGATGACATTGGCATTTATTTTTCTTGATAAAAAATGGGGCGCTCCTTGCACCGGATGCCGCAGTACGACCATGTCCACTTTCATGCTCAAAATATTGTTCACCGTGTCCAGAAGGGTTTCTCCTTTTTTTACAGATGAAGACGATGCGGAAAAATTGACCACATCTGCGGATAATCGTTTTTCGGCCAGTTCGAATGATATTTTAGTGCGTGTCGAATTTTCAAAAAACAAATTCGCAATCGTCGTATCCCGAAGCGATGGTACTTTCTTGATTCGGCGGTTGATAACTTCCTTAAATCTGTCTGCCGTTTTAAAAATAAGGTCAATATCAGAGAGCGTCAGGTCTTTGATTCCCAAAAGATGTCTCGTACTAAGCGCTTGTTCCGGTTTCGGCACTTTTTGCTTTATTTGCTATTCATAAAATATGATCTCGTCTCTCTCATTGTGTTCTTTCCAGTTTACCTTTACGTAGGCTTCGTTAATGGCATCGACTGTGATTCCTACATAATTCGCCTGAATCGGTAGATGCCTGTTGAACCTCCGATCTACAAATACCATTAACTCCACGCTACCAGGTCGCCCAAATTGCTGTAAGGCAGCCATAGCCGAATGTATCGTCCTGCCTGTATAGAGTACGTCATCTATAAGGATGACTTTCTTATTTTCTACAACGAAATCGATCTCTGTGCTGCTCGGGGAAAGGAGTTCTCCTCCACGCCGGAAGTCATCGCGATGAAAGGTAATATCCAGTTTGCCGTATTTCGCTTTGTGATCTAGTCCACTGACTTGAAAATGCTCGATTATCCGGTCTGAGAAAAGAGTGCCTTTATCCTGAATTCCGATAATACAGGTGTCTTCCAGATCTTCGTAATTCTCTATCAACTCCTGGCAAAGGCGGGCCAGGGTCAGTTCGAATTTTTTGCCTTCCAGTATCACTTTGCCCGTGTTCATCAAGTGGATTTTTTATGCTCTTGCATTTTCGCCCAGGTATCCTTGAGTGCTACAGTCCTATTGAACACCTTTCTCTCCACTGTAGACTGCTCGTCGCAAATAAAATAGCCCTTTCTCATGAATTGCAATTGCTCACCGACTTCTGCGCCAGCCAACGAAGGTTCGACAGGTACGTTTTCTAAAACAGTCAAAGAATCTTTATTGTAAAAATCGAGAAAATTCCCGCCTTCGTGTCCATCTGGTAAAGGATCTGTGAACAGCCGGTCATAGAGATTGACACTAGCGTATTTCGCGTGTTTCACGGATACCCAATGCAACGTACCCTTTGCTTTGATGCCCGAAGTATCCGAACCGCTCTTGCTGTCTTCATAGTATTTGCAATGGATCTCTTTGATCTTTTGAATCTTTACGTCAAGTACAAAATTTTCACAAGTAATGATATACGCATGCTTGAGCCGTACCGTCCTTCCTGGGCCCAGTCGAAAAAATTTTCTCGGTGGATCGATCATAAAGTCCTCATTCTCAATGAATAATACTTTTGAAAAAGGCATTAATCGGCTACCTGCATTTCCGTCTCCAGGATTATTATCTGCTTCCAGCCATTCTTCTTTTTCTTCGGGATAATTCGTTATGATCAATTTGACAGGATCGAGTACTGCCATTACGCGATTGGCAGTTTGATTCAGTTCATCACGAACGCAGCTTTCCAATAAGGCAATGTCAACAAGGTTATCCCGGCGAGCAATGCCGACCTTATCGCAAAAACTTCTTATCGCATTAGGAGGATAACCCCTTCTGCGCATTCCCGAAATAGTAGACATTCTCGGGTCATCCCAGCCTGAAACCAGACCTTCTTCCACAAGCCGAATCAGCTTTCGCTTGCTCGTGATCATGTAGCTCACATTCAAGCGCGCAAATTCGATCTGTCGAGAAGGAAATATCTCCAGCTTTTCAATCAGCCAATCGTACAAAGGCCGGTGATGAATAAATTCCAAGGAGCAAAGCGAATGCGTAATGCCTTCAATGGAATCGCTCTGTCCGTGCGCAAAATCGTACATCGGATAAATGCACCACTGGTCCCCGGTTCGGTGGTGATCTGCGTGTTTCACGCGATAGATCACCGGATCGCGCATGTGCATATTGGGCGAAGTCATGTCGACTTTAGCGCGAAGAACCATCTTTCCGTCCTTCACTTCTCCATTCTTCATTTTTTCGAACAGTTCCAGGCTCTGGTTAATCGGGCGATTGCGGTAGGGACTTTCCTTGCCTGGCGATGTAGGCACTCCACGCATTTCTGCTATTTCGTCAATAGTAGATTCATCAATATATGCCAATCCTTTCTTGATCAATTTGACCGCATATGCGTATAGTTGTGCAAAGTAATCCGAGGTGTAGCATTCGTTAGCCCATTGAAAACCAAGCCATTGTATCTCTTTCTTTATCGCTTCAACATAGGAAGTGTCTTCGGTTGTCGGATTGGTATCGTCAAATCTTAGATTCGTTTTTCCGCCATAGTCTTCGGCGATACCGAAATTCAGGCAAATTGCCTTGGCATGTCCTAAATGTAAATAACCATTGGGTTCCGGGGGAAAACGGGTATGAATTCGGCCATCGTGTTTTCCAGTCTCTATATCCTCCTCGATAATCTCCTCGATAAAGTTTTTTGACTCGTATTTTTCTTCTTCCATGGAGGTGTTATAATTACAATCTCTAACTTGCCTTCAATTTATTTAAATATTCCTGGGCTGTCATTACCGGTATTTTTGATTCTTTGAAATCTTTGATATTTCTCGTGATTATTGTAGTTCCGTTGTTGGACATCGTGGTAAAATAATTCACTGCATCTTCCTTGTCTTTGAATTTAGATGCATAGGCATTCTTAAAATCGATCATTTTATTTGGACGAAAAGCCAAAATGTCAAGTATTTTAGAACAGTACCGGGTCGCCAATTCCGGAGAGTTATTTTTTGATGCCAGGTAATGAACGTTTGCCAGAATAATGGATGTGGTGAAAAATGTCGCGTCGCTATTTCTTGAATATTCGATCAATTCGCTAGCATGTTCCCAAAATCGCTTTCTTTTCCAGAAGAGATCCATAAAAATATCGGAATCAATCAGGATCATCGATTCAGATATTTTTCTTCCAAATAAGCCAATTTTTCCTTTTTGAGATCTTCGGGAGGATTTTCAATGTATCCCATCCCGATAAGTTCTTCGACTTCCTTAGAGAATTTTCCAGGCTTTGCATACAGAAGATCAGTAAAATAGTTTTCCACCAATTGAGAAACGCTTGTTCTGTTTGCTTTCGCGAATTCCTTCGCCGCTGCAATTACGGTTTGATTCAAACTCAATGTCAGTTTTGCATTCATACGTATTACTTTTTTAAATCACGTAAAGATAATATCCCTACGTACAAAACGCAATTTGATCAATTATGTGCAAGTCTGCCACCCGGACTCACATCCTCTCCGGCATATCTATTCCCAATAAATTCATCGAATGTTCGAGAACCTTCGCTGTATTCGCACACAGATCCAATCTAAACTTGACAGCAGCCTTCGTCCCTGCATTCAATATGCGATGCTCGTGATAAAACCTATGAAACATCTTTGCCAAATCATAAGCATAGTTAGCAATTTTAGACGGATCATAGGCTTCCGCAGCTTGAAGGACTTCATCCGGATACGCGACCATTTTTTGGATCATATCGATTTCAACTTTTTCAGGTTCATAATCATCCAATGATATTTCGGATGCCTCCGAATCTCGCTTTCGCATGATCGACCTTATCCGAACGTACGCATTCTGAATATACGGTCCTGTCTGGCCTTGCATATCCAGACTTTCTTCCGGATTAAACAACATCCTCTTTTTTGGATCGACCTTAAGAATAAAATATTTCAAAGCTCCTAGTCCGATTCGATCAAATATCTCTTTCTTCTCCGCCGCTGAAACCCCGGCCATGTCTCCTCGCTCCAGAGCAGATGCCTTGGCCAACTCGATTACGTCGGCGATTAAATCATCAGCGTCTACTACTGTACCTTCACGTGATTTCATCTTGCCCGTTGGAAGGTCAACCATACCATAGGCCAAATGGAAAAGCCCTGGCGCAAAGCTCTCTTCCAACTTCTTGAATATTTCAAAAAGCACTTTGAAATGATACTCTTGTTCGTCTCCCACGACGTAGATCATTTTTTCAGAACCATGATCTGCGTATCGCCTTTGAGCAGTGCCGATATCCTGTGTCATGTATACGGAAGTTCCATCGCTTCGAAGAAGTATTTTTTGATCGAGGCCTACATCTTCAAGATCCACCCATACGCTACCATCGCTTTTTCTATAAAATAAATTCGACGCTAAACCTTTTTCTATGGCATCTTTTCCCAATATATAAGTATCTGATTCATAATAGAGTACGTCAAATTCTACACCAAGGGCATCATAGGTTTTATTAAATCCATCGTAACACCAAGTATTCATTTGGTTCCAAAGCTGTCGCGCTGCGGTATCGTTTGCCTCCCACTTGATCAACATGTCTTTGGCTTGACCACCGAGTTTACTTTTGACATTGAAATAAGTGTTCTTGTATCGTGCGAAAAATGTTTCTTCATTTTCGCCTTCATTTTTGTCGGATTGATAAATAGCTCCACCTGCCTTCGAATTCTGCCATAGTCCGTATTCTTCTATGAATTTTGCCTCAAAAAGCACGTAGTATTTTCCAACGAAATGATCCGATTTGATTCCATGGGATTGAGGTGTGGCCCCATTTGCGAATAGTTTCCACGCCAACATGCTTTTACACACAGCGATGCCGCGATCATTGATGATCTGAGTACGGACAACATCGTAACCGGCTGTATCCAGAATTTTATTTACGGACCAGCCCAAAAGGATATTCCTGATGTGACCAAGGTGAAGAGGTTTGTTCGTGTTGGGCGAAGAAAACTCCACAAGAACTTTTCTGCCATTTCTGTCGAACGTGCCGTAACGGTCAACAGAATCTATTTTTGCCAATTGACCCTTCCAGAATTCAGGCGATAAATCCAGATTCAGGAATCCTTTTACCACGTTGTATCCTGAAATATGCGTCGAATTTTTCTCCAGAAAAGCGCCTACCCGATTACCTATATCGGGCAAACCGGCCTCAATTTTTTTCAGAAAAGGGAAGAGAACGATTGTATAATTTCCTTCAAACTCCTTCCTCGTTGGGTTAAGTACAATTTCTTCATCGGGAACCTCCAAATCGAAGTGCTCCTGCATTGCTCTTTTAAAATCCGTCTTTATCTCGGGTATGAAGTCCATGCGCTCTTTTCTTCAAACCGCAAAGAAACTAAAATTGGTCTGTCCGTATTTTCTTTTTTCATCAAAATGCGAGTGATGGCTAAAGTCGTGCGAAGGATTGTGCTCAAGTACAAGCAAACCTCTCTTATTCAAAAGGCCATTGCCAAAAATCATGTCCGGAATACTTCTTAACCAAACAAGCGAATAAGGCGGACCGGCAAATATGTAGTCGTAGGAATGCTCTTTGTCCAGGATGATTTTTTTTACATCAGATTGAATAATTGTAATCGACGACTTGCATTCGAAAAGTTCGGCTTGCCTCTTTACAAAATTGACACAATTCCAATTTTGATCGACGTAGGTTACGCAGTCACATCCTCTAGAAATAAACTCAAAGGAATGATTGCCAGTGCCGCCAAATAGATCCAGCATGTGGGTTTTTTCAAAATCTAAACGATTCTCTAGTACGTTGAAAAGTGCTTCTTTGGCTAAATCAGTTGTCGGCCGAGTCGGCCAATTTTTCATATTTGGATTGAGTAATCGCCCACCCAATCTACCAGCTATAATGCGCATTGATGTAATTCTAACAGGGGAGTATAACGGGATGCTGGATCCAACTTATCAACAATGTCCAGGCCTTTTTGAAACTGGGGGAAGACACCAAATAATCTCCGAAATCGATCTCGATCGAGGTGTACATCTTCAAAATCACCTTGCAAAATAATATCGACCTGGCCGGTTCTGAGTTTATACTGATCAAACAGCAATGAGATGAAGTAGTAAAATTCGGATTCGTTGAATGCCGGATAGGTGTTGGAAATCACAAGTTTTCCGGATAGCAGGAGAGCAAGGTTGAGATGACCGCTGATAAGGCTACCCTTGATCACAGGCTTTTTATTTGCTGATTTTAAGCAACTAAGAAAACAACGCTGATAGTGGGTCAAATAAAAGTTGTCCAAATAACGCCTTAATGATTTGATCATTTCCTTAGGTATTGCATAAACCAGCCAAATGTTGTGTTTCTCAATAAGTTCTGAGCAAATTTGGTATTTCTCAATGTCGGCAATGTGGTTAGAAAAACTAAGCATGGATTGAACGTGTCTGGTATCGTATTGATCCTGAGAAACGAATGTATAGATCGGGTTGTTTAGGGCAATTTGTATTTTTTCCCAAATTCCGTTGGGTGCATGTTCCTTAGGCAGCAAAATGTCTTTCACTTTGACGTTCCCATGATCAATTACGGAGTTTTTATTATTTATTACAGCATAAGAAAGGCTATCCCTGGAAAGGATAGCCGAATATGTAAGGTTCTTTAAATCCGCCTGCCGGACGCCGTGCCTGTCGGCAGGCAGGGGCAGGTTTTTTTCAACTACTAATTTTCTCTTGGTAAGTGGCAGTATTATTTCCAATTACCTTCCAAATTTGGAGAATTTAGGCTACCAAAACCGATTGCTTTCTCAGGGTTGTACGAATCGTCATATTTCATGTATCGCGTATTGGCGTACGGCCCCATAAACTCCTTCCATACGGTCATAGTCTCCGTCACCCATACATTGGTTTTTTGATATGTCGTTGTATCAGAATGCATAGAAAACCGGGCATTATCAGAAAATGGGACAGAACTCAGATTATCCAGTTCGATGCCCATCGCACGAATGGAATCCAAAGCAGATGTATAGGTAATGTTGACTATAAATTTTTCAGGATCTCCCGGAAAATCAGGATCTTCCAGCAATTGTCTGAATGGTATGCTGTCAGTTCTTAGCGTACTTACCAGCGTTGCGAAATCAGGTGCAAATCCTCCTGTAATGTCTCGATATATTTCCTGACACGTTCTGATTTGTCCCAATTTCTGAACCACAGTGGCCCTCCGTCTATCTTTTTCGGCCTTAAATGCAATGGGCTCCGCTATACCGCTGTACAAAAGATATGCTAAGCCAGCAATAAGGGCTATTAGTATAATATTTATTATTAATCTCATGTTTGATCGAATTTGACTTTTTGTTTGTCACAATATTAATTAATTTATTATAATTCAGCATCGGCTGACACAATTTATTAGGGCAATCGCAAGAAATCAACCGCTCTTGTTTATTCGTTTAATTGTTTATTCGTTTAAGGAAAAATGGAGCGATTTTGCGGTATAAACAGTTCAACGCATAAACAGCCTGCCCCGACAAAATCGTCGGGGAATAAACCAAGTCAAGCTTCTTGCGATTGCCCTGTACCATTTATTGGTCATCCTTGAAACTGAGAAAAGATCCGTATTAACGTTTCACTAAATGCTATTAATGAGTTCGCCAAATAAGAATTCCGTCAATATTCTCGCTATAGAATCCTCTTGTGATGACACTGCGGCTGCAGTATTCGCAAATGACAAGCTGAAATCAAACGTCACCTACAATCAAAAAATCCATGCTAAATATGGAGGAGTTGTCCCCGAATTGGCGTCAAGACGACACCATGTGAAAATTTTACCGGTGATCAAGGAGGCACTAGCAAAAGCAAGGGTGGATAAAAAAGAATTGGATGCTATTGCTGTGACTAGGGGGCCCGGGCTTCTTGGCAGTCTGCTCGTAGGCGTCTCTATGGCCAAGAGCATGGCTGCTGCACTCGACATCCCACTTATAGCAGTGAACCATATGCAAGCCCACATTCTCGCTCATTTCATCGAGCTACCTGCGCCTTCATTTCCCTTTCTTTGCCTCACAGTGTCCGGAGGACATACTCAGATTGTATTGGTTAGAGATTATCTGGACATGGAAGTGCTAGGCACGACCATCGATGATGCTGCGGGAGAGGCATTCGATAAAGCTGGAAAAATGCTGGGACTACCCTATCCTGCAGGCCCTTTCATTGACCAAAATGCACAAAATGGAATTCCCCATTTTACTTTTTCAAAACCGAATGTCAAGGGGCTCGATTTTAGCTTCAGTGGACTGAAAACGTCGATTCTTTATTTTCTGAAAAAGATGATCAAGGAAGATCAAGACTTCGTACAAAAAAATATGAATGATCTATGTGCTTCTATTCAAAAAACGATAGTCGATATTCTCATAAGCAAAATTGAACGTGCATCTAAGGATTTGGAGATTGAAGAAATTGCAATTGCGGGAGGTGTTTCTGCCAACTCCGGCTTGCGCAAGGCTATGAAAATGAAGGCAACCGAAAAGCATTGGAACGTATACATTCCAAAATTTGAGTATTGTACGGATAACGCAGCGATGATCGGGATGGCAGCTTATTATAAGTACCTCGACGGGGACTTTGCTTCGTTGGATCTTTCGCCCGAGCCGAGGATGAAATTTTGAGATTGCTGAAGCAAAAAAGTAATTTTTAAAGGCTGCAGAAGGATTAGGACTCTGTTTGCCAAATTATGGTCTACTGAAGTCATTTTGGCCATGGCTTAGTAAGGTACACGAATATACTTATTCTAAGGGTTATTTTCGCGTTGACAAAATTTGAAAACAAAAAATGGAATACACAACACTCGGAACTACCGATATCAGAATAAGCAAGATATGCCTCGGCACAATGACTTGGGGCGAACAGAATGTCGAGGCCGACGGCCACCAACAAATGGATTATGCCGTGGAACAAGGCATCAATTTTTTCGATACTGCCGAACTCTATCCGGTGCCTCCTCGCAAAGAAACGCAAGGCAGTACCGAGAAAATGGTCGGTACCTGGTTCAAAAAAAGAAGGAAGCGATACGATATTATTCTGGCTACAAAAATTGCCGGCCCGGGAGAATGGGTTAGATACATTCGGGAGGATATTGATTATTCCAAAAAGACGATAAAGGAGGCCGTAGAAGGTAACCTCAAAAGACTACAGACCGATTATATCGATCTCTACCAATTGCACTGGCCTGCGCGCCGAACAAATTTCTTTGGGGTGAGAGGATACCGTCATTCGGACAAGTGGGAAGATAATATATTGAGTGTACTGGAAGGGCTTGAAGACATAATGAAAGAGGGCAAGATCAGGCACTTTGGAATATCTAATGAAACGCCATGGGGATTGATGAGTTGTCTGAAATTTTCGGCTGCTCTTGGCAAACCGAGATGTCAAAGTGTGCAAAATCCATACAATTTGCTCAATCGAACTTATGAAGTGGGCCTTGCCGAGATGTCGATAAGGGAGAAGTGCGGATTGCTGGCTTATTCGCCCATGGCTTTCGGGTTGCTCAGTGGTAAGTATCACAGCGAGCCGAAACCGATGGATGGAAGAATTGCATTATTCGAAAGAATGAGTCGTTACAACAATCAAAACTCTTATGATGCTACCGGCAAATATCTTGATATCGCCAAAAAATATGGGCTATCACTGGCACAGATGTCACTTGCTTTTGTTACCGGTCAACCTTTCGTGACGAGCAATATAATCGGCGCTACGAAAATGCATCAACTCAAGGAAGATATCGACAGTATTAATGTCAAATTGTCAAAGGAGATTTTAAAGGAGATCAACGCTGTCCAGGAGGAAATTCCAAATCCGGCGCCGTAACTAGTTGGCCTGCCAGAGACAGATCAGCGCTGCCCGTTCGGCAGGCGGGCTTTTGCTGACAGTCGGCAGTCACATACCGTCGAGGCTAGTTTGTTTTTTTTAATATAGCTAGTGATACTGATAGTTTGATGTGGTTTTCATATGGGCAGTTGGCAGTCCTGGCCGTCGAAACTTGCTTGTGTCTTTCATAATGAGATTGAAATCATAGAATTGTCATCAGAATTTTATCAAATAAAATCAAAATTGGCCCAGCGCCAGTGCTATTTATCATTTAATTTCCAGCCGCAAAACATGCCTTTTGTAACCATATATTTGGAGTGAGGTGAGTTACATTTTGAAAGAGATCAAAAACAGGCAAATCCTACTGCGACTGCCAACTGAGAACTGCCTACTGTCAGCCAAAGGTCGCTTACGCTCCATAGCTTCAGCGACGGAGCGCTGATCTGCCTCTGGCAGGCCAAATTCCGGATCAGGAAAGATACTTGATCGCAAAATCAATCAACTTTTTCTTCAAATCAGTAAAAGGAGGCCTAAAGCTTTCTGTGCTGTCGATAGGCGACCATTGGCGCATGACCGATTTTGCGTTCGAAAATGCTCTGAATCCGTACACACCCATTCCCTTGCCAATTCCGCTATTATTACTGCCTCCGAACGGTAGATTGTTATTGAAGTAATGGACGGAAGAATGATTAATCACTAATCCACCCGAACGGGTATTATTCTCAACGTTCTTAATATTTTTCTTGCTCGAACTGTACAAATACACCGCCAATGGCTTTTCTCCCTTGTTTATAAAATCAATGGGTTCCGAAATATCTGTAAACGTCCGGATGGGTAAGATCGGACCGAAGATTTCATTTTTCCAAAGCATGGATTCATCTGAAAGATTGCTCACAACAGTCGGTTCGACGAAATTATCAGAGCCATTCATGTGCCCGCCAAATTCAATTACCGCATCGCGCTGAAGAGCATCATCCATATACGATTTAAGGCGGTCAAAGTGCCGGTCGTTTACGATTCTATTGTATGATTCTGATTCAATAACATTTTCACCGTAATATTTCTTCACATATTTCTTGTAGGCTTCAAGAAATTTATCTTTGACCGTTTCGTCAACATAGACGTAGTCCGGGGCAAGGCAAACCTGTCCGCTGTTCATATTTTTCGCCCATGCGATTCTTGCTGCTGCTGCATCTACATTCGCAGTTTTCTCGACGATGGTCGGGGACTTTCCACCTAATTCGAGACTGACCGAAGCAAGATTTTCCGCAGCCGCTTTCATTACTATTTTACCAATGCTCGGCGCTCCGGTAAAAAAGATATGATTAAATGGCTTTTTGAGTAATTGACTGGTTTCGGAGACTCCTCCTTCTATCAACGCAACTTCACTTTCATTAAATAAATCTCTGACAATCTTCTTCATTACAGCAGAACTGTGTGTGGTATTTTCGGAGGGTTTCAGAATTACACAATTTCCTGCTGCAATTGCAGATATCAATGGAATAAAGGTCAAATTAAACGCAAAATTCCACGGCGAAATGATCAATACCACACCCTTCGGCTCGTATTTGATCCTGGACGAAAGTCCCAACTGCGCCAAAGGGGTATCAACCTTTTCGTCCCTCATCCAACCCGCCAACCTCTTAATCGTAAATTTGGCAGAAGCCACTATCGGAAATATTTCAGTCAGATCCACTTCGGCGTCATTCTTTCTGAAATCTTCGTAGGAGGCTTTTTTTATCTCGTCCCTGTAGGTATTTTGAATTGCGATCAGAATTTTCCTGATTTTTGTTTTTCGCTCTTTCGCAGTAGTATCCGCTGCTTTAAACTGATTCTTTTTTTGAATGTCAAAAATTCTATCAATCTCCTTCGAGACAATTTTTAAATCGACTGCAGATATTTCGTGTGCCATGATTTGTTTAGTTTTATTCAAAAATAATGATTTTACAAGAAAAAATAATTAATCAATGGAAGCTTATATCTATGATGCTATACGAACGGTAAGGGGAAAAGGCAACGAGAAAGGCGCTCTCCTAGGAATTACACCTACTGCATTGGTAACCCAATTACTAAAAGATTTACAAGAAAAGCACGATCTCGATACCACTCAGGTTGAAGATGTAATCCTCGGTTGCGTAACCCAAATCATGGATCAAGGTGCGAATATTGCCAAAACGGCTGCACAGCAATCGGGTTATGGAGATCATCTTTGCGGAGTGACCTTGAATCGTTTTTGCGGTTCTGGTTTGGAGGCAATTAACCAGGCAGGGGCATATGTTCGATCGGGATTTTCGCAAATGCTTGTTGCCGGTGGTGTGGAAAGTATGTCAAGAGTAAAAATGGGTTCTGATGGCGGCGCATTAATGATGGATCCATCGGTGGCGATTCCAGGCCACGCCATTCCTCAAGGCATCTCGGCCGATCTAATCGGGGTGAAGTTTGGCTTTGGTCGCGCAGATGTGGATGAGTTTGCATATCACTCACAGATGAAGGCTACTCAAGCGGACAAGGAAGGAAGATTTAGATCCAGAACACATGTTAGAGACGTTAACGGAATTGCAATACTGGATACAGATGAGAATATCAGGCCAGAAACGAGCCTACAAGGATTGAGTCAGCTGAATCCATCCTTCGCGGTTATGGGCGAGTTGGCAGGTTTCGATGCTGTGGCTTTGGATCGTTATCCCGAAGTGGAAGAGATTGCGCATATTCATCATCCAGGCAATTCTTCGGCAATTGTTGACGGAGCAGCTATTGCACTTGTCGGCACTAAGGAGGCAGGAGATTCGCTTGGACTGAAACCAAGGGCGAAAATCAAAGCCGCTGCCGTTTATGGAACTGATCCAACGATCATGCTCATAGGCCCTGCACCGGCAAGCAGAAAAGCGTTAAAGCAAGCGGGAATGAACAAGCAGGATATCGACCTTTACGAGGTAAACGAAGCTTTTGCGGTGGTGCCAATGAGGTTTATGCAGGACATGGGTGTACCCGCAGATAAAGTCAATGTAAATGGCGGAGCCATAGCAATGGGCCATCCTTTGGGTGCAACGGGATGTATGCTCATGGGAACACTTTTGGACGAATTGGAACGACAAGATTTGAATACAGGATTGGTTACACTTTGTATTGGCGGAGGAATGGGTATTGCTACGATTGTTGAGAGAGTTTAGAGGGAAGAGAAAAGACATAAGATTTGAGGAAGCCTTAAAGTTTATCCAAAGCAATTTTATTCCTTTCCGTCTGCCGCAGCCGTCCACCGTAGGCCGTCAACCGTCTACCTTTGGATTTGGAAAACGAGAGTAAAAATCTTCTACCTCTTCTTAATTTAACCTGAAACAATTGAAATAACTTATGAAAACTACAAATTTTAAAAACAGTTTTTTCAGCTATGATGTCGGCGATGATGGAATAGCGACAATCACTATCGACCAGATCGATAATCCGACGAACTTATTCAGTACCAAATTTATCGAATCCTATGTTGAGGCGGCAAATAAGGCAATTTCTGATGACGAAATAATAGGTGTCATAGTAACTTCCGGACAGCGGATGTTCATGCCCGGAGCCGATCTACGGGAATTGAAAAAGGCAGGTGGTGATTCCGGAGATCAAGTGGTAGGAGGGATGAAGATGCACCGTAGCTTTCGCGCGATAGAAACGTCAGGTAAACCTTTCGTAGCAGCTATTAACGGTACTGCAATGGGTGGTGGATTCGAACTATGCCTCACTTGCCATCATCGCATTGTACTCAACAATCCAAAGATTAAGATTGGATTTCCCGAAATCAAGGTCGGCCTCTTCCCGGGAGCAGGCGGTACGGTAAAGCTGCCTTACCTCATGGGTCTCCAAAATGCATTTATGTATTTGCTAAAAGGCACTGAGGCGCAGCCGGAACAAGCATTGAAGGACGGATTTGTTGATGCTATTGCCCAAAACCCAGAAGAATTGATGGCCGCAGCCAAACAATGGATACGGGAAAATCCAAAACCTGTGCAACCCTGGGACGATAAAAAGTACAAAATTCCTGGTGGCGGACTGATGACAAGGGATGGAGCACAGATCATGGTGGCGGCAATTGGCAATACCAGAAAACAAACTCACGGTAACTATCCAGGGGCGAATGCAATCCTTAGCGTTGTCCACGACAGCTTGTCTTTGCCAATGGACCGGGCGCTGGAGATCGAAGCCCGCTACTTCGCCAAAGTAGTTCGTACAAAAGAGGCAAAGAACATGATCCGAACAGGTTTCCTTGAAATGCAAAAAGCGAGAAAAGGCAAAGCAAGGCCCGAAGACGAACCTAGATACGAAGTCAAAAAATTGGGCATTCTCGGTGCGGGTATGATGGGAGCAGGAATTGCTTACGTGTCTGCAAAAGCAGGGATCGAAGTGGTTTTGAAAGATGTCAGTGTCGAGGTGGTGGAGAGAGGAAAGGATTATTCTAGAGATTTATTAAAAAAGAGGACTGCCAAGAGGAGGTCCACGCAAGAACAGGCCGATACCCTTTTGGGAAAAATTCAAACCACGGATGATCCTAATGCCGTCGGCGGCTCCGATTTGATCATCGAAGCCGTATTCGAAAATCCTGAACTAAAAGCAATGGTGACGAAAGAAACAGAAGCCGTACTGGCAAGTGATAAAATCTATGCTTCCAATACCTCCACTATTCCTATAACTCAATTGGCCAAGGCTTCTGAAAGACCTGAAAATTTCATTGGAATTCATTTCTTCTCTCCTGTGGACAGGATGCCTTTAGTAGAAATTATAGTCGGAGAAAAAACAGGTAAAAGAGCCGTTGTGGCTGCGGTGGATTATACAGTGGCAATTGGAAAGATTCCTATTGTCGTGAATGATAGCAGAGGGTTTTTTACATCGAGATGTTTTGGTACGTACGTCTCTGAAGGTATGTTTCTCCTGGAAGAAGGAGTGCCCGCAGCGATGATCGAAAATGTGGCAAAAACAAAAGGCCTACCCGTCGGGCCGCTAGCCGTGCAGGACGAGGTAAGTCTGACATTGGGCATGCACGTTTATGAAAGCGATCCATCTGTTACTAAGCCTGCCTATGCAAAACGGTCTTACACAATTCAGAAAATGATGGTAGAAAAGTACGGACGTGGCGGGAAGAAAGCGGGAGCAGGGTTTTACGATTATCCCGAAGGAGGCAAAAAGAAATTATGGCCTGAATTAGGTAAAATTTTCAATTCAAATGTAGATACCTTGGATAAAGATACTGTTGCCAGGAGAATGTTGCACAGGCAGGCCCTGGAGGCGTTCAGATGTCTTGAGGAGGGAGTCTTGAATTCTGTTGCCGATGGAGATATCGGTTCGGTTTTGGGATGGGGTTTTCCGATTTATACAGGAGGTGCTCTTTCTTATGTGGATTTTGTGGGAATAAAGGAATTTGTTGCGGATTGCGATGCTTTTGAAAAGGCACTTGGTGAGCGGTGGAAGGTGCCGACATCGTTAAGAGAATTGGCGGAAGCCAAAAAATCTATCAATGATTTTGGAAAATCTAATGGTGAGATGTCAGGCGCTGAGATCAAGAAAATGAAAGAGGTTGATCTCGTTGCCTATGCAAAGGAGTTGGGCATTGATGCAAAGGTTGATGATTTGAAGGCGGCTACGCTGGAGAAGGTTTTGGGGAAGTTGGGATTGGACTAACTACTGAGATGCTTGCCTTCAACATAGAAAGTTTTATTGAGTTACAAAATGTTTGACGAAAGCGCTAAAAAGCTCATTACATCTTCGACCGTACCCGAACCCATTTCCACATCAATGATTTCTTCATATTCCAAAAGAATATCAGTCGTTACTAGTGTACCAAGCATTAAGTAATGAACCCCATAGACAAAGTTATTTTTCTTCTGATCAAGGCGGGAAAACCGGAGTTATGCCTAAGCATAATGAGGATTTTTCCAACGCCGAGCAGAAGGAAAAGGACAAGTTTATGGGGGTCAGGATTTAGTGCTTGGTGCACTAGTAAACGATAGTCCTTATTCTTCAGAGCATGATAAATTGGGTAGTATTTACAAACGTTCCGAAATTGAAACAAGGAGGGAATTGGTGTCGAGCACTACCTTCAATTCGAGCGGAATGTTTATTGTATGGACTACGTCGATGTTTTGTCAAAAGCTTTTTTTCGTCCAATTTTTTTTCGTCCCATACTTTATTAGCCCTTTGCGTAGAACGATCTGCAAAAAAACGGGCAAGTAAATCGCGAATTTCTGTTAGTCCTTCGTCGGATATATTACGTGAATACAAACTCAGCAATTCGAGTTGGAGATTGGAAAACGGCTGTTTTATTCGAGGGGTTTCCATGTGACGATATTTTTATCAAAGTTAAAATTCTTTTTGCTATATTAGAAATATGAATGGCCCAGAACTAAAATCTTTCATTAGCAAAATCACTATGGAATGAAATCTTCAAAACTACTTTTCTTACTCTCGTTCGTTTCCTTTAACCTTATCCTTTCCCAATCCACTCAGAAACCAGTCCTCCACGCGAAAGAATGGCTAGCCATAACAGGTAAACCTTTAGGTGCGACCGCCGGGGCTATGATATTTGCAAAAGGCGGAAATGCTGTTGATGCATCGTGCGCCATGCTGGCAGCTACTGCGACAATGTGGGATGTGCTCAGCTGGGGCGGAGAAACACAGGCATTGATATACAACCCCAACACCAAAGAGGTTATTGGAATTAATGCCCTCGGTGTTGCTCCGACTGGAGCGACAGCGGAATTTTTCAAAGGGAAAGAAATGAAATACCCCCCGAGATTCGGCCCATTGGCTGCGGTTACTCCGGGCACGCCGGGAGGATTGATGACAATGCTCGCAGAATGGGGCACAATGAGCCTGGACGAAGTGTTGGCACCTGCAATGGATATGGCAAAAGGCTATCCTATCGAAGCTCAAACTGCCAATGGCATCGAGCGAAACAAAAAAAGACTCAAAGAATGGCCTTATTCCAAAAAAGTATTTCTCACACATCCAGGTGAAGAAAGAGAAGCGCCCAATGCTGGCGAATTATTCGTTCAGGAAGATCTCTATCAAACATTGAAAAAACTAGTGGATTCGGAGAAGCAGGCTTTGAAGAATGGAAAAAACAGGAAAGAGGCTATATACGCAGCATATGATCGGTTCTACAGAGGGGACATCGCAGAGGAATTAGTACGAGGGACCAAGGAACAGGGAGGGTTGATCACAATGAAAGACCTCGACAAGTGGCAGGTCCACATCGAAAAACCGGAATCCATAAATTACAAAGGCATCGACATCTACAAATTGACATGCTGGGTACAGAGTCCAGTTTTGCTCCAGGCCATGAATATGGCCGAAGAGTTGGATTTGAAATCAAAAGGTTACAATACAGCCGATTACTTGCACTCATTGTACCAGATTATGAATTTGTCATTTGCCGATAGAGATTTCTATTACGGAGATCCATATTTCGAACCCAAAGAGCCCATGAAAGGATTACTATCCAAAGAATACTCGAAGAAAAGGTTGAAAGAGATCAATTGGGAAAAGAACAACAAGAGTGTAAAGCCGGGTGATCCATATCCATTCCAAAATGGGAAAAATCCATTTACTGATTATATCGAGAAATGGGGAAAAGATATCTCTTCGGCAGCGATTCCAAGAAATCCGGACAATACTGAGTTTCCAATCAACGAAGAATTTTACACAGGTACGACTTCGATCCAGGCTGTGGACAAAGAAGGTTGGGTGGTTTCTGTGACTCCGAGCGGCGGATGGATTCCAGCTGTAATAGCCGGAAATACGGGAATCGGATTGAGTCAAAGAATGCAAAGCTTTGTGCTCGAAAAAGAGGAAAATCCATTCAACGTTGTTGAACCCGGCAAGCGGCCTAGGGCAACGCTAACCCCGACTATCACGCTCAAAGATGGCAAACCGTATATCTCCGTAGCAGTGCAAGGTGGCGACGGCCAAGATCAGAATACATTCCAGTTCTTGCTGAATATGATTGAATTTGGTATGAATGTACAAGAAGCAGTAGAGGCGCCTAATATGAATAGCTTCCAAATGAGAGACTCATTCGGTGATCACGGAATAAGGCCCGGCGTCATGCTTTTGAATTCCAATACTCCCGACTGGACGAGAAAAAAACTGAGGAAAATGGGGTACAGGCTGCAATTCCGCAATCGCACTTCCGGGCCTTTGAATGCGGTGTTTTTTGATTGGGAGAACGGTACGTTTTGGGGAGGTTCGAGTAATCATGGAGAGGATTATGGGATAGGGTGGTGATTTGTCTTAGGTGAGGATGCCATTACATCACTGTCACTGCTCGAAGAGATGTGCAAAACGTGGTGACTCGTGTGAGGCGAGGATGCCATCGACAACTGTTGCTCAAAATTTTAATGTTAACTTTGAATTGCTGTAATATTTGATAGTTCAAAAGCCACAATGATGTCTTTAGAAACTGCATTGAAAGAATACGATACCTTAACCGAGGAGGATAGAAATCGCTTCAGGGAATTGATAGATGATCCTGTGACTTTAGCTCAGTTAAAGGAATCAGAGCGAAGGCTAAAGCTATATGATGAAGGTAAAATGCCTACCTTGAGTTTAGAAGAGCAAAAGCAAAAAATTAAAGATAAATATGGGTGGTGAGCTATACTCTTATCTTTATTTCTTAATAGCTAGTTGGATCAAAATTGCTCGATGTACTTCTTTAAATTTTGTCGCTGGTAAAACTCCTATTTTAATGCCTATCCTTCTTTTGTCAATTGTCCTGATCTGATTTGGATAATTTGTCATTTCCAACCTTCCAAATCCAAAGGTTCAAAATCGTTAGTTATACTCAATTCTTCGTTATATGTACTCTTGTACCCCTCAATCAGGTTTTGATCGAGAGAACCCTCGGTCGAAATTTTACTATTTGTGATCTTCTCTTTTATTGCATCGAGAATAAATTGATGTTTATTGCGGCTCACAACTTCAAGCTGTTTATCGATTTCAACTGGAATTTGGATTTCAATTGTACTCATCGGTTATTTTTTAGCAAAGCTAAATAGAATTTGACATAAATATTCAGATTTACGAAGGAGAAGGCCTGCGCTCACTCGGCGTACTCCACAAACATCTGCTTCTGACTCCCCAGGGAGTCGATCTCCAATTCCACAACATCGCCAGCACTCAGGAAAGTAGGTGGATCCATTCCGATACCGACTCCGGGAGGTGTTCCGGTAGAAATAAGATCACCGGCTTCCATCTTCATGAACTGGGATAGATACCATACGATATAAGCGGATTTAAAGATCATAGTCTTCGTGTTGCCGTTTTGCCGTTCTTCGTCGTTGACCATAAGACGCATGGACAGATTATGCACATTTTCAATTTCGTCTTGAGTGACTAAATAGGGCCCGACCGGGCTAAATCCGGGGCACGATTTTCCCTTGACCCATTGCCCTCCTTTTTCCAATTGAAATGCGCGTTCGGATACGTCATGGACCACGCAATAACCGGCAATTGCTTTTTCAGCTTCTTCTTCGTCTTTCAGGTAGGAAATGTTTCTGCCCAGAACAATGCCCAATTCGACTTCCCAATCCGTTTTTTCACTTCCCTTAGGAATGACTACTTTATCATACGGCCCTGATAGCGTATTACTGGCCTTCATAAAGAGTATGGGTTCTGTTGGGATGGCCATGCCCGACTCTTTTGCGTGGTCAGAATAGTTCAGCCCTATGCACATAATCATTCTGGGACGCGCTATCGGGCTGGCCCATCTTTCGGTATCCCGGACCTGTTCCAATGTTTCTGTTTCCAATACTTTCCTAAGTTGAAAAAGTCCATCGTTTGCAAAGAAATCATGATCCCAATCTTTAAAAAATTTCGAACAATCAAATCGAATGCCGTCAATTTCCACACCGGGTTTCTCCCGCTCTTTGGAGCCGTATCTAATTATTTTCATTTTGTCTATTTATAGTTTTAATCATTTCCAAAATTCCAAAACTTTTCTTGCCTACTTTTGGTGTACATTTCAGTTTGCATGCACTAATAGGGCGGCGGACTATACGCAGTCCACCCACCGTCCACAATTATAGTCTGCCCCGTAATATAGGCTGATTTTTCAGAGAGCAAAAATAATGCGGTATGGGCAATTTGTTCCGTTGTTGCGCATTCACCGATCGGAATAATTTTATACCACATTTCCATGAAGTTTCCGTCTTCTAATTCTGCAGTTCTTTCGGTTATCGTTGCTCCCGGTGAGATAGAATAAACTTTTATACCATATTTGGCAAGATCAACGCCAAGAGATTTTGCAAGGAGAATAATTCCTGCTTTGGTCATGCCATATGCGGTCAAATCGGGATGATAGGTATGCCCTGTGACGGAAGACATCAGCACGATCCTGCCGCCTGATTTTTGTTTTATCATTTGTTTCGCCGCTGCCTGGGTGAGAAAGAAGGTACCCTGTAGATTGACTTTTGTTATTTTTTGAAAGTCTTCGACGCTGTATTCCAGGAAGGGGCCGTAGGTGGTGATTCCGGAATTTGCAATAACGAAATCAATTTGACCGAATGATGTAATTGCAGATTTAATCATTTCGTCTATGCAGTCGAGATCACTGCTATCTCCTGTAACAACAAGACATTCTGAGGATGATTTACCTATACTAATTTGAGCCTCGTCAAGGGCATCCGCATCGATGTCATTGAGCACAATATGTACACCTCTTTGACACAGTTGTTTGGCTATCTCAAATCCGATACCGATCGCTGCTCCAGTAATTACAGCAGTTTTACTTGCCCAATATGTGATCTCGTCATTCAATTATTATCTCTTTACATTCTTGAATACGCGATCTCTTCCTACCACATTAAAATATAAATCAATGCCAAAATTAAAGAAACGGCGTAGGCCGATATGTTAAAGATCTTTGAAGTTTTAAATAATTCCGTACTCACCTGAAGCTGTTTCTTATCGTCCCCATTTTTCTCAGTAAGTAAAACGGCAAAAAGAAAAATACAAAGACCAAGAATGAGATAGCCAAACCATACAGGTACATCACCGCGTTCGACCACGAATTTGATACCTGATGGAAGCGAAATCAAAATGATGAAGGCCAAGATCGCTATTCTAAACCCATAATCCTTAATTACGCCTATAACGGCTTTTTGTGTTTCGATTAAAGAAATAACCATCATGATCAGGACGATAAGCAAAAACGTGAATGCAGCGCGATCGATGAATGGCAGAGCAGGAAAATATTCTTTAAGTAAAAAACTCAGCGGGACGGAAGCCAGAATTGCTGCCAAAGCAGCATTTGAAGTAGCTCGTTTCCAGAAAATGCCTAAAATAAATACAGCTAGAACACCAGGGCTGATAAAGGTCGTGTACTCCTGGATGTATTGAAAAACCTGGTCCAAATTGCCAAGCAATGGGGCGATGAAAATGCCAATCACGATTGCCAATGTGGCGGCAACTTTTCCTACAGAAACATAGTGGCTGTCTTCCCTGGCCTTCTGAAAAATGGGTTTATAAATATCCAGTGTAAAAATAGTAGAAGCACTATTGACCATGGAACTGATTGAAGAGCCTATCGCTGCTACCAGAGCAGCAAATACCAATCCTTTGAAACCGACACCCACATAATTATTCAAAACCCATGGGAATGCCTGGTCTGGTTTTTCAATATCTGCTTGAAGTACAAAGGCAGCTATACCAGGAATAACGACCATCAAAGGCATTAATATTTTCAAGAAAGCAGCGAAAGCAACACCTTTCTGGGCTTCTTTGATGCTTTTGGCTGCTAATGCTCTTTGAATGATGTATTGATTATTTCCCCAATAGTACAGATTGGCGATCCACAGTCCTCCGATCAAAACGCTTATGCCTGGCAATTCGGCGTAGGACGGATTGTTCTTATCCAATATCATGTCAAATTTCTCAGGAGCCTTTTCGAAGAGAGTTGTTAGGCCGTGAAAATATCCATTGTCGCCGCCGACGGCGTTGACTACAAAATAACTGGCCATTAATCCGCCAAATACCAGCACAACGACTTGCACTACATCCGTCCAAACTACAGCCTTAAGACCTCCGAATATGGAAAAAACTGCAGAATAGAGTGCTAGAAAGAGAATACCATAAATAAGGTCGTAACCTGTCAAAGTCTTGATGGCGAGCCCTCCTAAGTACAATACAGAAGTTATGTTGACAAATAGGAAAAGCGCTACCCAGAAGAAAGCCATCAAGGTGCGCACGGTGCTGCCGTAACGTTTTTCCAGGAATTGAGGCATGGTGTAGATTTCATTCTTGATAAACACTGGTAGGAAGAATTTGGCTACGATAATCAAAGTAATCGCAGCCATGAGTTCATAGGCTCCGATCGCCAAACCCATTACGAATCCGGAGCCGTTCATCCCAAGTATTTGCTCGGTAGATATATTGGATGCAATCAAAGAACCTCCTACTGCCCACCACGGCAGGGCACTCGATGCCAAAAAATAATCTTTGGATGTTTTATTGCCGCTTCGCCGAGCAATCCATACTCCGAATCCCACCATGATGAGGATGTAGCCGAGGAATACGATAGTGTCTGTTGTGCTGAATTGCATTTGACCTCACATATGTTATGCCGTAAATATCCGAAACTCAACGGGAATTCCGGTTTTCTTATTAGAAAGCTTCATTACTGGTTTACCGAAATATTCTGTCGAGCATCTCACCGGTTTATTTGGTATCTTTATGCTTGACTTTAAAATGAACTCGATTAAAAGCATATACCGCGTTATCGCTTTAACATTAGCAGCTTTGATGTTTGTGACATCAGCGGGCTTTGCAATAGATCTGCACTATTGCCAGGGACAATTGAAGTCGCTCAGCCTTTTTGGAAAGGCAAAAAACTGCCGCCAAATGACCGGTGTCGCGACTATGAAAAACTGTCCCCATCATAAAAAAATGATGAAACAAAACGAGGGGTGTTCTGAAGATAACAGTTGTTGCTCTAACAAACTCTTTCATTTTCAACTTGACCAGGATAAGCAAGTTCAAACTTTTGATTTTACGGTAAGTCAGGAATTGCATCAATTTGTTGCCTCCTTCGTAACTGTATTCTTCTCGAATAATCTTATCAAAACAGAACCCCCGCTCTTCGTTAACTATAGACCACCTCCTATAATTAGAGACATTCCTGTTCTCGTTCAGTCCTTTCTTTTATAGCATTTACTTTTTACGGCTGACGGTATACGGTCCATAGCTTGGGGAAAATCCGAGTTTGCGTCGTATTCAGTCAATGGCGTGCACTTAGTACCCTTGACCGTTGGGCCAAGATGATCGGAATTCGCCTCCTGGACGTCACCAAAAAGTAAATGTTTATGTTAAATAATTTTATTCGGTTTTTTCTCGAAAATAAGTTGGTCGCTTACTTGCTGCTCCTTTTATTTATTGGTTGGGGATTGGCCACAGCGCCTTTTGATTTTGATATCGATTGGCTGCCAAGAGACCCCGTAGCAGTGGATGCCATACCGGATATTGGCGAAAACCAACAAATCGTATTTACGCAATGGATGGGTCGATCACCACAGGATGTAGAAGACCAGGTGACCTATCCTTTGACGACTGCATTATTGGGTCTACCAGGAGTTAAAAGCATTCGCAGTAATTCGATGTTTGGCTTTTCCAGTATCTATGTCATATTCAACGATGACATAGAATTTTACTGGAGCCGGAGCCGCATCCTTGAAAAACTTAATTCCCTGCCTGCTAACACACTTCCCAATGGAGTACAACCGACACTAGGCCCCGATGCTACTGCCTTAGGACAAATATTCTGGTACACTTTAGAAGGACGAGACGAGGATGGCAACCCTACTGGCGGGTGGGATTTGCACGAACTAAGAACAATCCAGGACTTCTATGTCCGCTATGGCTTATCCTCAGCGCAAGGTGTCGCGGAAGTCGCCTCTATAGGCGGCTTTGTCAAAGAATACCAGGTCGATGTGGATCCGGAAGCGATGAGAGCTTACAGCGTCACTTTAGAGCAGGTAATGAAAGCGATAAAAAGCAGCAATGTCGATATAGGAGCTCAGACCATTGAAATCAATCTCGCAGAATACTTTGTCCGTGGCCTGGGCTATGTGAAGACAATTGAAGACATTGAAAAAAGTGTAATCGAGGTCAACGACAATGTTCCACTGAGAATCGGCGATGTAGCTAAAGTAAATCTCGGCCCGGCCGCCCGGAGAGGTGTTTTGGACAAATCAGGAGCCGAAGCAGTGGGCGGAGTAGTTGTAGCACGTTATGGAGCAAATCCATTGGAAGTCATCCAAAATGTAAAAGCGAAAATTACAGAATTGGAGCCGGGGCTGCCGACAAAGACGCTCAACGATGGCACGCTCTCTCAGGTAAAAATAATTCCCTTCTACGACCGCACCCAATTGATTAATGAAACCATCGGTACGCTACAGGAAGCTCTAAGCCTGGAAATTCTCATTACCATTATTGTAGTCATCCTTATGCTGCTCAACCTGAAATCTTCCATCCTGGTTTCAGGCTTGTTGCCTGTCGCCGTACTGATGTGCTTTATCGCCATGAAATACATGGGTGTGGATGCCAATATTGTTGCTCTGTCGGGCATTGCCATTGCCATCGGTACGATGGTGGATATGGGCATTGTGTTGACCGAGAGCATGGTCAAGCGAATAAAAGAGGCTCCACCCGATGAAAATTTATTGACCAGTATTTATGAAGCAACAGTTGAGGTGGCTTCGGCAGTGATAACGGCAGTAGCCACAACGGTCATTAGCTTTCTTCCTGTTTTTACTATGCAAGCTGCGGAAGGAAAGTTGTTCAGGCCTTTGGCTTTTACTAAAACTTTTGCATTGGTCGCTTCCATTATTGTAGCTATTGCTATCATCCCGCCATTGGCTCATACTGTTTTTTCTTTTAAATCAAAAAGGAAATCGATAACATTTATTGGAAATGGTCTGGCTTTGCTTGCAGGATTGATTGTGGCTGGTTATTACAACACATTTTTGGGAAGTGTGTTGGCTGTCGTTGGCATAGCCGGGATAGTTCATTTATTGGTTCAGCAATACGGTTCAAAGCTTTACACAAATACCTTTTCATGGTTGTCCAATATTACTTATGCATTGATCGTAGCATGGCTGCTTGCAACGGTATGGATGCCCTTAGGGGTCAACAAAAGCAACCTGACCAATTTTCTATTTATCATTATTCTGGCGGGCGGACTGATTGGCCTTTTCTACCTAGTAATTCATTTTTACGAGCATATTCTTCGATTTCTGCTCCGCTTCAAAATCCTCTTTTTGTTGTTGGTGGGATTTATTGTTTATCAAGGATTTTTGGTTTTTCAAAAAACGGGAGAGGAATTTATGCCCTCGCTGGATGAAGGTTCTTTTTTACTTATGCCAACCTCTATGCCCCATTCCGGTATGCAGGAAAATATCAAAAACCTTCGTTTGCTCGATATGGCAGTGACTGCCATTCCCGAAGTAGAAACCGTAGTTGGAAAAGCAGGGCGCGTCAACAGTGCACTCGACCCGGCACCTATGTCCATGTATGAGAATGTGATTTTGTATAAATCCGAATACAAAACCGATAATAAAGGACACCGCATCCGCTTCGGATATGAAAATGGAGAATATGTGAGGGATGAAAAAGGCCACCTGATTCCGGTCAAAGGAGGAAGATATTACCGGCAATGGCGCGATGATATCAATAGTCCGGATGATATTTGGGATGAAATTGTCAAGGCGACCAAATTGCCCGGTGTTACTTCAGCCCCAAAATTGCAACCTATCGAAACGCGCCTGGTGATGTTGCAGACGGGCATGCGAGCACCTATGGGCATCAAGGTGCGGGGGTCTGATTTAAAGACAATTGAGGCTTTCGGATTAGAGTTGGAAAAACATTTAAAACAAGTGGAGGGCGTAAAAGATGCCGCTGTTTTTGCCGACCGGATTGTTGGAAAACCTTACTTGCTGATTGACATAGATCGGGACGCAATTGGTCGGCACGGGCTGACCATTGAAAAGGTGCAGCAGTATGTTCAGGCTGCTGTGGGAGGAATGTCGATGACTACAACTGTAGAAGGCCGTGAACGATATGCTATTCGCGTCCGATATCCAAGAGAATTGCGAAGCGACCCTGAAGCATTAAAAAGAATTTATTTGCCTACGGCCACCGGACAGCAGATTCCTTTGGGCGAATTGATGACCCTCCGCTACGAACAAGGCGCACAATCCATCAAGAGTGAAGATGGCTTTTTGATCGGTTATGTTTTATTCGATAGAGAAAAAAACTTTTCAGAAGTTGAAGTGGTGAACAATGCCGAGGACTACTTTAGAGGACAAATTGACGCTGGTACACTGAAGGTTCCGGCTGGAATAAGTTATCGTTTTGCGGGCAATTACGAACAGCAGGTAAGAGCCAGCAAAAGACTGAGCATTGTCTTACCGATAGCATTAGCTATTATATTTCTTATTCTCTACTTCCAATTCAATTCCGTTCCTATTTCCGCAATGGTCTTTACCGGTGTCTTTATCGCCTTTGCCGGGGGCTTTATTATGATTGGTTTATACGATACCGACTGGTTTTTAAATTTCGAGGTCTTCGACACAAATATGAGGGATATGTTCCAAATCCGCACAGTCAATTTAAGCGTAGCCGTTTGGGTGGGTTTCCTTGCTTTGTTTGGCATTGCGACAGATGATGGTGTATTGGTAGCCACATTTTTAAAGGATAGTTTTAGGAGAAACGTGCCCTCTTCAATTCGTGGGATTAGAGATGCCGTAGTCGAAGGAGGTTTGCGTAGGGTACGTCCAGCAATGATGACTACTGCGACAACTATTTTGGCCCTACTCCCCATACTAACTTCTACGGGCAGGGGAGCAGATATAATGTTACCAATGGCTATCCCTTCATTTGGTGGTATGGCTTTGCAGATGATCACGATGTTCACTGTGCCGGTGCTTTATTCGCTTTGGCAGGAAATGCAGTGGAGATATAATAGAAATAGGGTAGAAATATAGTGGAAATACAATAGAGATAATACGTGAAAATCTAAATAATATGGATATCATATTAAAATACTGATATATATAAGTAATTTTTTAAACCTAAAATTAATTAGCTATGAAGGAAATTCATAAGCCGCTTGAAATCAAATTGAATAATATGATCACAACCACGAAAAATTCCAAACAAGTTCATGATAAATAATAGAGTTTTGATAGATTACAAGTTCAAATCAACATATGCCGGTTTTATGATAAGTCGAAATATTTCAACAATATTTCTGCCTATTTCTATTCTATTTCTTCTAAGTAGCCTGGCAAAAACTCAATCACTAGACGAATTGTTGCGCACAGCCCGGGAGGAAAACCTGGAATTAAAAGCCTTGAAGAATGAATACCTGGCCGCTCTGGAAAGAGCGCCACAGGTGAGCCAGATGCCCGACCCTGAAGTTGGCATCGGAGCCTTCCCCTTGCCAGTCGAGACACGACTCGGTGCGCAAGTTGTTCGATTAAGCGCTACGCAAATGTTTCCTTGGTTTGGCACCCTCGAAAGCAAGGCAGATTTGGAAAATGCCAAGGCACAAGCGTTGTTCGAGCGCATTGCTGCACGGGCTCTGCATCTGATTTTTGAGATCAGACAAGCCTACTACAGGCTCTATGAAATCCAAAAAAGCCAAGAGGTCATTCGAAGGAATATCGATATTCTTGACGCCTTGGAAAGGTTGGCCTTAATGAAGGTCGAAAGTGGCAAAGCTTCAGCGGCGGACGTGCTGCGCGTACAACTCAAGGTGGAAGAATTAAAGCAGGAAGTTGAAATACTGGAATCGGCCAGCAGGGTCCCTGCCGCCACGATAAATCAAATATTGAACCGCCATTTGGAAAGTCCGGTCGAAGTGGTCGATAGCCTGGCGTTTGCATCTCTTCTCTTTCGCAAAGATAGCCTTCGAGCAGAATTGGAGACCAATCATCCCATGTTGCGAATGTTCACATTGCAGCAGGATATTTCTCATAAAGCACTGAAAATGAATCAGTTAATTGGAAAACCTTCCTTTGGCGCAGGGCTGGATTACATAATGGTAAATGCCAGAAATGACGCCATCCCAATGCGAAACGGAAGGGATATCGTTCAGATCAAAGCTGCTGTGCGCATCCCTTTGAATCGAAAAAAATACGAAGCCAAAGAACGGGAAGAAGATTTTAAGATCAGTGCTCTCGAATACAAAAAGGAAGATGCATTGAACACATTTATGGCTGCAATAGAAAAAGCATTTGTAGATTACGAAGCTGCCCGGCTGAAATTAGAACTTTATGAAAAGCAAACGCTTCTTACAAGAGCTGCTGTTCGAATTCTTGAAACAGAATACTCTGTGAAAGGAAGCAACTTCGATGAACTTCTCCGTTTGGAAAAGGATCTTGTCGATTACGAAATGAAAATACTTAAGGCAATCGTGCAGAGCCATTTGGCTAAGAGTAATATCGAGAGATTTATTGCAAAAGATAAAAAATGAAAAACATAAAAATTATCACCATCGCAATTGTTGCACTTGCCATCGGATTAGGTTTGGGCTTTATTCTCTTTAGAAACACAAGTCTGGCAAAGGAGCACGTTCATGTTACCCCTGCCCGTCCGGCAGGCGGGCAATCAACTGATCAACCAGTCTACGGCTCCCCAAAGGGGCAGGCAACTACTTACACTTGCTCTATGCACCCACAGGTTCGCCAAGACGAGCCGGGTCTTTGCCCCATCTGCGAAATGGATTTGATACCACTGGAGGCCAATACTTCAAACGATCCAATGGTGCTGGAAATGACCAAAGAGGCCGTAAAACTGGCAAATATTCAAACGACTATCATCGGAGAAAAATCAACCGAAACCGGCGAGACCATTCGTTTATCGGGAAAAGTGCAAATGGATGAGCGATTGGCTTCCAGCCAGGTGGCCCATGTACCGGGGCGGATTGAAAAATTATTCGTCACCTTTACCGGTGAACAAGTAAGCAAGGGGCAAAAACTGGCTACCCTGTATTCTCCGGAATTGATCACAGCTCAAAAGGAGCTATTGGAAGCGTTGAAAATGCAAGACCTCAGCCCGGGATTGGCAAATGCCGCACGGAATAAATTGCGATACTGGAAAATTGGAAATGCGACCATAAAAGAGATTGAACAAAAAGGAGAGATTCGGGAAACCTTCTCAATGTATGCGGATAAATCGGGCATCGTAACCAATAAAAGAGTAGCCGTCGGAAATTATTTAAAGCAAGGCGAACCTCTTTTTGATTTGATCAGCCTCCACAAAGTATGGGTGCTCTTTGATGCTTATGAGGAAGATTTGGCTAATATTTCGGTTGGTGATAGAATTGAATTCACAACACCTTCTATCCTCGATCGAACATTCAAAACCCGCATCACCTTTATTGATCCGGTGATCAATGCAAGCACTCGCGTCGCATCTTTAAGGACCGAAGTTAGTAATGCAAGCGGGCTTCTCAAACCGGAAATGTTCGTAACAGGAGCGCTGAAAAATGAGACCCTTACCAATACCCAATTGACCGTTCCAAAGTCGGCAGTATTATGGACAGGTAAGCGTTCAGTAGTTTATGTTAAAGTGCCTAATACGGATATTCCTTCTTTCCAATTTCGGGAAGTAGAGTTGGGTGAGGCATCGGTTGAAGGCTACCAGATTTTAACGGGTCTTGAACCACGGGAAGAGGTAGTGACATATGGCAACTTTAGTATTGATGCAGCCGCCCAACTCAATAACCAAGCAAGCATGATGAACCGTGGGGTAAAGGTGAAAAAAGAGGATTCCAGTGTTGCAAATTTTCATGCTGAAACTCCTGATGAATTTAAAAAACAACTCCATGCACTGGCAGATGAATATATTCTATTGAAGGATGCGTTTGTGGCCACAGATGCCAAAACCGCTGCGAATGCCGCGGAAAAAGTGATTGCACAATTGAATAATATAGACATGAGTCTGGTAAAAAGCGATGCGCATAACTATTGGATGGGCCAGCTAAATGCTCTACAAGCTCACGGTAAAAAGATCGCCGAATCAGATAATGTAGAAGATCAACGCAGACAGTTTAGCTTTTTATCAGATGCAATGATCAAATCCATCGAGGCATTTGGCACGGAAGGAGACACGCTCTATGTCGTACATTGCCCAATGGCTTTTGATAGTGAGGGAGCAGATTGGTTGAGTGTGGAAAAGCAGATTCGCAATCCATATTTCGGGGATAAAATGATGAACTGTGGAGCGGTGAAGAAAACATTCATGGGAAATGAGTAATAAAGGTGAATTTATTCCGACTTAGAAGTTCTCAATAGCAAACCATTGCTTTGGTACAAAGGGCTAATTTTGAGATTTACATAAGAGCTGACTATGCAAGTGACAAAAGAACAAGCGTATGAAAAAATAGCGAAACTCGTTGAGCGATTTGGCGAACACGTTGAAGAATATAAGCGGAATGCCTATAACGAACATCAGACAAGGGTGGACTACATCAACCCGTTTTTCAAAGCCCTCGGCTGGGATATCGACAACCGGCAAGGACACGCAGAAGCATACAGGGAAGTCATTCACGAAGACAAAGTAAAAGTTGGTGGTGCAACCAAAGCACCAGACTACGGTTTCACACTTTACGGACAACGAAAATTCTTTGTGGATGCAAAGAAACCGGCTGTAAATATCAAAGGCAATATTGCCCCGGCCTACCAGGTGAGGCGTTATGGGTGGAGTGCAAAAGTTCCTCTTTCCATCGTTACCGACTTTGAGGAATTTTCCATTTATGACTGCACCCACAAACCAAAACCAAAAGACAAAGCATCAGTAGCCAGAATTCGTTATATCACCTATGACCAATATCTTGATGAGTTTGATTTTCTCTGGGACGTTTTCGCCAAAGAAAACCTGCCCAAAGGGCGTTTTGACAAATACGTAAAAAGCGATATCAGAAAGAAAGGGACAACGACCGTTGATGATGAGTTCCTTAAATCCATAGAAGAATGGCGAAGATATCTTGCCACAACTATTGCTTTAAGAAACAAAGCTCTTTCGGAGGATGAATTAAACTATGCTGTACAAAAAATCATTGACCGCATCATCTTTCTGCGAATGTGTGAGGACAGAGGCGTTGAGCAATACGGCCAACTGAAAAAAGCAGCCCAAAAGGGTGTCGTCTATCAAAACTTATTTGCCCTTTATCACATAGCGGGGGACAAGTACAATTCAGGACTGTTTGACTTCAAGGAGGACAAAATCACACCTTCCCTCATTGTCGATAATAAGGTAATGAAAATCATAATCAAGGAACTCTATTACCCCAACTGCGAATATGAGTTTTCCGTTATGCCTGCCGACATTCTCGGCAGTGTTTACGAGCGTTTTCTCGGTAAGACTATTCGGTTGACGAAAGCGCACTATGCCAAGATTGAAGAAAAACCGGAAGTACGCAAAGCAGGAGGCGTTTACTACACACCCAAATATATAGTGGATTACATTGTAGAGAACACAGTTGGAAAACTCATTGATGGTAAAACACTTAAACAGGTTGAAAAGATAAAGATTTGCGACCCAGCTTGTGGTTCCGGTTCATTCCTTATTGGTGCATATCAATTTCTGCTTGACTGGCATTTGAAATACTACATGGATAATCTTCAAAAAAGGCCTGCCCGTAGTAGCCGTAAAAGCGGAGGTGGGAAAAAAGACAATCCCCTGACACCAGATGGTAATCTGACCACAGCCGATAAAAAACGAATCCTACTGAACAACATCTTTGGGGTGGACATTGACGCGCAAGCTGTTGAAGTAACTAAACTGAACCTGTTGCTCAAAGCTCTTGAAGGCGAAACCAAGGCATCCATCAGCCAGCAGTTGACCTTATTCTACGAAAGAGTGTTGCCAAATCTCAGAACTCCTTACCCGTCCCAATAAATTCAGGGTAATAGGGAGTAGACCTCGCGAATTAAAACTGCTTCATATTTTTGTATATGCAGTTACAATTCCCCTTCTTCCCTAAAGATACAAAGATGATCTCTCATTGTCTTGGAGTACACACCCAAGACGGTATTGTACAATACATAGCCAATGGCTTACCTGTATATAGTCATTCGAGTGACGATCTTAATGCTTTCAGATTCATAACTAGCAATTTTATAGATAAAGGATTGTGCAGCCGAGCTGAAGTTCAGCGGGCTTTTGGAGTGAGTATAGACAGTGTCAGAAGATCGTATAGAAAATACAAGGAGAAGGGAGAATCTGGATTTTTCGGGCCTGATGCCAGAAAAGGCAAAGCATACAAGATGGTTGGTAAACTAGTGGAGCGGATACAATCGAAGCTGGATAAGAGACAAAGTAATTTGAGTATCTCAAAACAAGAAGGGATTTCAGAATCGTCGATACGCTATCACATTGAAAAAGGCACTTTAAAAAAAAGTTCAAAATAGAGTGTGAAGGTGGAAATGGCTCGACCTTAAATGATCGCAATGACCTAGACCAATCTACGCCGATGGGCATAGCCACAAGCCGCTCTGAAGACAGGATAGGTGCATCTCTTGGGTTGTCTGGTCATGCTGAGGTGAAGTTTGACAACAGCGAAGCTTTATGCGGAGCAGGGGTATTATTCCTCTTACCTGCCTTGATAGAGCATGGGTTATTCAAGACAAAACAGGTATATGAGTTACCTTCATCACACTATTACGGACTAAGGTCGATACTATTGACTTTGGCCTTCATGGCCCTGTTGCGCATCAAAAATCCCGAACAACTCAAACAATGTAAACCAGGGGAGATCGGCAGGATAATAGGCTTGGATCGTATACCAGAAGTTCGGTGTTTGCGAGAGAAAATAGATTTGCTGAGCAAGCAGGAAAAAGCCGTTGAACTGAACAACCTTCTGATCGATCACTGGTATAGAGATGAGGATAATGAGGACTCATCTTTTTTATATATAGATGGTCACCAACGGATCTATTATGGAGGCAAAGCTAATCTACCTGTCAAATATATTGCGAGACAAAAATTGTGTTTAAGCGCCACTACGGAGTATTGGGTTCACGATGCACAAGGGATGCCTGTTATGATGGTGATAGGGCAATTGACAGAGAAAATAAAAGAAGCAATACAAGACCTGATTATTCCACAAATGCTACAAACCAAATTACTTACTGAGATACAAGAGGAGGATGATCGACAAAGCCCTCAATGCACCTTTATTTTTGACAGGGAGGCTTACGAACCTGCTTTCTTTAACCACCTGTGGGAAAGGTATAGAATAGCCGTGATTACATATCGCAAGGATGTGCGAGATTCATGGAATAAAGATGACTTTGAATCCACTGATACACAAGTACTTAGCCAGGATGTAACCATGCAATTGTGCGAGAAAGAAGTAACGCTTGGAGGACACACTTTCAGAGAGATCAGAAGCTTGTCTGAAAAGGGTGAACATCAAACCGCTATTATCACCACTCACCCTACTTTGGGAATAGCATTGATAGCAGGCAGAATGTTTGGAAGGTGGTGTCAGGAAAACTTCTTCAGTTACCTCATTCAAGACTATGATTTTGATAAAATGATTCAATTTGGGGTAGAAAGTATTGATCCCAATCGGGAAGTGGTCAACCCACAATACCGAAAATTAACAAACCAACTGAAAAAACTCAGGGAAAAGATCACCCGGTTAGAAGCCAAGTTCTTCCCTCTTGCAGAACTAGCTATGGATGAGAAAATTGACAAACTTCCTGAAATAACCGAAAGACAAATGAAGTATAAACACAAAATTGATATTCTTCGAAAAGAAGAAAACAAGATCGCCACCCTCAGAAATGATATTCCTGCCAGAATAACTCTTGAGCGTATGCCCGAGCAGAAAAGGTATAACAAGTTAAAAACCGAAAGTAAACTGTTCATGAATGTAATAAAGATGATCGCTTACAGAGCAGAATCATCTGTGGCAGCTGTGGCTTGTGACCACCTCAATAGGGCAAAAGACGAAAAAAGAATGTTCATCAAACAAATCATCAGCAACAACGCTGACTTGATTCCGGATTATAAGAGTAAAACGCTGACTATAACCTTGCACTCTCTTTCTGCACCAAGATTTAATCATGCAGCCAAACAGATTGCAGACCTGCTCAACAAAACTGAAACCATATTCCCTGGATCAAATTTGCGCATGATCTTCAAAATAACAGCGAATTTAGATTGCGAGAGGTAAGGAGTTCTGAGACTGTAATAACTCTACAACAAAATCTCCTAATCCTTGCGGAAATGACCAAAGATCACAGATCACAAAGATCATATAATTACCTTCCTCATCCTCTACATAAGTTGTTTTTGCATAAAGCCTTGTCCAATGGCCTTGACCTATTTTTGAAATATCATTCCCAAACCCACCCATAGGTTGCCCGGGTAATGGTGTAATATCAATCTCGAACGCACCGGCTCGAAATTTCCCTGATCCTTCTTTTGTTATTGATTTTTCTTGTATCTCAAACTTCAAGACCCCACATGAAAAGAATGCCAGGCACAATAGCAATACAAGGTAGATTTTCACATTTAGCATGAAGGCATTTTATCTGATTGACAATCTCTTTAGGGACCAATTTTAGAAATTTACGATTCCGTCTTAGCAATTCCAAATCTAAATACTATCTAAGCCTTAGAAATCGCCGCCTGTTTGAATGATATCTTCGTCGCGATCGTTTATTCTTAACAATTACTTATCGGCAAAAAACTCTTTGAAGATTATTTCACTCATATAGTTGCGAATACAGATGAACTGTTACCCTTCACATCAAAATTGATTATTTCGTGAGTGTGGGATTTTTACCAACATGCAATGGAGTAAAAAAAGAAGGCCCAAAGATCTATGATGTAGATAATGTACCGGTATCGGTTCTTTTTGCTCCGGATCATGCACCCGAAATGGTGATCATGAAACAGATGCTCAAGGCTTCAAATAATATCAAGCTTGCAATATTCACATTCTCCGAGTCATCCGGCATAGATGATACAATGAAGGTCTTGGCTGATAGCGGAATTTCCATTAAAGGAGTAATGGACACCGGTCAATCCAATCAGACCTGGGCAGCCTCCCACAATCTAATTGGAGTAAATAATATCGAGCTTAGTCAAGCCAGTAAATTCAATGATCCCGTAGTAGGTAACAATAGTTCGTGAAGGATTTCGGCCAAATTCGAAGTGTTAACAGCAGTATCTTAAATTCAAGATTTTCTATAACGCTGATTATCAAGTATTTATGGCCTGCTTATTTGGCAATCCTATTAAAATGCAAGTTTCGGTTCAGACGATACTTTAGTTTTAATAATTTATCCATAATTCTAAGATTGAGTATCAACGAGTTATGAAATATTTCCTTCACGGACTATTGAGGTAAGCTACATCACAAATTAATGGTAATCGATGACAGTGTTGTGATAGTAGGAAGTTTCAATTACACCGGCCCGGCCAACTATATCAACGACGAAAACATCATTCAAATAGGTTCTTTTTCCCAGCCCAAAAATTTTGACGATGCAGAATGGGCAGATGCACTAATAAAGCAAGCTCAGATAGCAAGCTACTTCTCAACAGAAATTGATCGGATCATTGCGGATCATGGTAGTCCAATGACGTGAGAGTGACCTTAGTTAGTAGCAATTTGAATTAACCAAGTACACACCTCATTTCTGTGAGCCCCTATTCAAAAAACTTATGCCGTAGCCGGCCAGGCGATCACCCTCACAAACTACTGTGACCTTTTGGCAATCAGCTTCTCCTGAGCCCGCCAATGGATTGCTACAGCATAATCACACAAATTCACGGGATTAATTATGCGTAATTGATTTTGGTCAATTCTTGCTCAATTTAGCATAAGTCGCTGATAACCATCCAATTAACTTTCATTCAGTTTTAGACACGAACACTTTAATACGCATATATATTGCATATATGTAATATAACAAAGGGCGTTCAACGCGCGATCGCTGAACAAACAATGTTGTATTACCCTGTAAATCAATGAATTATGAAATATAGTAAAAATTATTATTTGTTTAATAAATATTTATATACCTTTATCACGGCACTATATATGCGTAATGATTGTTGCTCCAGAACTTTTCTTCATCAAACCCCAGTCCATTGCTCAAAAACAATACGAAGCATTGCGTATGTTTTATCACGATAAGGTGCCAGCCAAAGATGTGGCCCAAAGATTTGGTTACACTTATCGGGGATTTACAACGATTTGTTCCAATTTCAGGGCTGATCTAAAGGCAAGCCAACACGGTGATCTGTTTTTTAAAGTATCAAAAAAGGGAAGAAAAACTACCGATAGAGTCAGTATGGTAAAGGCCGATGTTATTGGCATGAGAAAATTATTCTATTCTGTTGAAGATATTAAAGTAGCTATGGATGGTTTGGGGTGTCAGATCAGTGAGCGAACCATCCATGGGATTCTCAGAGCGGATGGGTTTGGCCGACTGCCTCGGCGAATGAAGACGACAAAAGACAAGCTGGGAAAACCGAACATCGAAGCGCCAAAATGCCAGGCTCTTCATTTTGATGATCAAAAATTCAAGAGTGCTTCTGTCGGGATTCTTTGTTTACTTCCTATTATTGAAAATTATGGAATTACAAAGGCCATTGAAAACTCTGAATATCCTGAGACTAAGACCATCAACAGGCTCAGTTCTATCTTATCTTTTATTGCATTGAAATCATCAAATATAGCCAGATACACCGCTGATGATCTGTGGTGTACTGACAGGGGCCTCGGACTTTTTGCCAAGGTAAATGTATTGCCCAAAGCCAGTTGGTTTACCTCCTATTCACACCGGGTGACCTCGAGGATGAATCGTATTTTGCTCAAATCTATACATAAAATATGGCTTGATAATGGCTTGCTTGGCGATACTTCCAATCTGGACTTTACCACCATTCCGTATTGGGGCGACGGGGATCATCTCGAAAACAATTGGTCAGGTAAAAGGGGGAAAGCAATGGTGAGTATGCTCGCCGTTCTGGCACAGGATCCGGATACCGGTATAATTGATTATGGAGATGTAAATGTGCGTCATGAAAACCAAAGTGCTGTGGTCTTAGAGTATCTTGATTTTTATAATAAAAATAATCATGGCCCAAAAGAGCTTCGTTATCTTGTTTTTGACAGCAAGTTCACCAATTATGAAAATCTCAATAAACTCAACCAAAAAGGGGTGTGTTTTGTCACCATTCGCAGAAGAGGAAAAAACCTGGTTGACCGGTTAAACGGTCTGGCGAAGCAACAATGGAAGAGCATTCGCGTGCAAATGGCGGGGAATAAAAAAAGAACCATCAAGGTGTATGACGAACGTGTTAATTTAAGAGGCTACCATGGTGAGCTTCGTCAAATCAATATCACTGGACATGGAAAGATAAAACCGGCAATAATCATAACCAATGAAATGGAGATGAAAGTAGAAGATATGGTTCGCAAATACACCCGAAGATGGATTGTTGAAAAAGGAATCTCAGAACAAATCGAATTTTTCCATCTCAATCGTGTTTCATCATCGATGGTCATTAAAGTAGATTTCGACTTCACCATGACGATCTTAACGCACAATATATTCCGGTTGTTTGCAAATGAATTGCCAAGGTATTCTCATCTTTCTGATTCGAGCATCTACCAAAAATTCTTACATAACATGGGTGACGTGGAAATCAAAAATAATAAAATTATCGTCAGACTAAAAAAGAAAAGACATCTCCCGGCCATCCTCGAACTAACCCAACAATACGCCAAGATCAAATACCCATGGCTAAACAATTGCAATCTGATATTTGAAGGGGCAACCTACTCTTGATTTTACGTATGTTTATTTCCCGTGATAATGTGTGATAATCTATCGGTTCATCTTGTTTGTTCTGTCAAAAAGCGGCCATTTGTACTGAGCGAAGTCGAAGGACACCACTATCCAACGCTCTTCGGCCATCCACACGATAGAGGTGTGTAACTTGTCTTTTGTCAGTAGCCTGAAACTCTATCATTTCAAAATTATAAGTCACACTTTATTGTGAGACAAAAGCGGCGTGCCCCTACTCCGCTTCAGCTTCATAAGGGGCACAAACTGCGAAAATGTGCGCACTCCGCTGGAGCTCCATTGCGCTTCCGATGCTCCGCTACCGCTCCACTATCGGCAAACCCCCACGAGGTGAGCAGCCGGTGCACAGCCAGGGCAAATCGCTCACTATCCTGGCGCGCACCGGCACCTCACCACCAACTGCGAAAATGTCTCATATCCCACCCAACTTAACACCCACTGACGTTACACCCTCCATAAAAGAAGTTACTCTACTACCCTACTATTCTTGGACTGCTTCATAGGGTGTATCCATACCGCATCGTTTCGGCCACACTATCAATCCGTCAACTACTCATAGTCTTCAGACCTCCTGATGCAAGAGCAGGACGGATGCGGTATGGAGCCTGCACCCCTTCAGCAGCCCACCGGAATTCACTTGATTGCCTTCAAACTCCCCAAGACTCGAATACCGCATCTTCCCGCGCTCACCCCGACCTGCGGCGACTGTGGAATATGGCATTCCGCGATAGCCACCGCACCCACACTCCACATTCGCGCCCCCCTGATCAAAACCCACCTATAATTGGCACTGCTGCGGCGACTAGGAATTTGGCCGCCCACTCAATGCACCGCACCCATGAATAAGCGACGAAGCACTGACCATAAGTTGCGCTGCATGTCCTTTTATCTTTCTTACAAAATATTTTTAGCTCAGTTCCATTAAGAGTTCGCCTCATGATGCCCTCAAGCCGCTCAAATAATAAGGTAGGTACTCATTAATATGTCTCAACACCGATGTAGAGTGCCAATATTTCAGCCTTTTAATAAGTAACATTAAACGGTTGTTATGGAGGTTAATGTTACCTTGATTAATGTAACAAGTTAATGTTACTTGGGTGCTCTGAGTGTAAGTTCATTGGAGTTCTCCTTTGGTTTTGTAGAAGAATGATAGCGATATTAGCAAATGAGGACTGTCTCCACAGAATTTCAGGAGTAATAAAAAACGAGGGTTTTTGTAACTCAGAATTGCCAGATATTTTGTCCTAATATTTGGGGTATGATCAGTGTATTAGAAAACCGTATTTTTCTTCAAATCCTCAACTTTTTGATCTATTGCTCTTTTCTGATATTTGAATTTCCGTATGTAATTACTAACCACTCAAAAAAACTAGCATCCTCTTAGTCGAACTATCATTTTAAACAGCTAAGTATTGAATTGAAGGTTCTGTCGCACCTGTGAAGTCCAAATTATGTAATTCCTAACTTTGTAGCCACAAATACTACAAATACTACAAATATGTTCAAATGCCACTGTTTCCCGACATCGATTATTAAACATGCTGTCTACCTGAAATTGAGATTCTCACTTAGTTACAGAGATATTGAGGAGTTATTACGAATGCGCGGCATTAAAGTTGATCATGCGACGATCCAGAGATGGGTATTCAAGTTTACGCCAATTTTTGAAGCCAACTTCAGAACCAGAAAACAAAATGTGGGTGGAAGGTGGAGAATGGATGAGACGTACGTCAAGGTGAAGGGTCAATGGATGTACCTCTATCGCGCAGTAGACAAGGCAGGCGATACAATAGATTTCCTATTAAGTCCCAATAGAAAGAGAAGATCAGCTCATGCCTTTCTGATAAAAGCAATCAATCAGAATGGATTGCCTTCACTGATAAACATAGACAAAAGTGGAGCGAATAAGTCTGGAATCAAGGTATACAACAAGAGGAACTGGACAAAGATTAAATGTAGGCAGTGCAAATACCTAAACAACATTGTAGAGCAGGATCACCGGTTTATAAAATGGCGAGTAGGGCCAATGTTAGGGTTCAAATCTTTTGAATCGGCTAAGCGAACTCTGGCCGGTATTGAGCTGGTTAGAATGCTAATAAAAGATCAGTTGATAGATCCTAAATCAAGTCCCTTCAAATCCTTTTGTTCTTTGGCAGCCTAATATTGAATGTGAAAATTGAAAATGCTGTTTGTCAGTTAGACAGATGCGACAGAGCCCGATTTAAAGAGCAAGTCAAAATCAATTATTGAAATAATTGATGAAGAATTACGAACTAGAAATCAATGATGGTCAAAATCAGTAACTCTTGAAATCTGCACTTCTCTTGAATTAATTGAAGTCTCTTCAACCTCTTTCAGCAGGGATTGTCGAATCCGAGTACTTTAAAACCACCCAGTGATTAATATCTTCGGGTAAATTAGGTGAGTTCATATGACTGAAAATAGAATCAGCAAAATACCTTCTTTATGTCGTATAGGAATTATACTTTTATGGTGAAAAAAGGAGAAAAGCCATGTCCAGAATAAGAACGACAATTATTATTGCAACCATAGTATGCATCTGCACCATCGGTGCATATGCCGCTGAGCGCGAAATCGATATAACGGAGAAGTACCTCAACTTTCCGGTGAAGCAAGGCGCGTCCATATGCAATGTAAGCCTTGCAGTCGGGGGCGAAAAGGTGCGCGAATTTATGATACATCTCGCTCCGGGAGAGCCGGATTACTGGGTCTATCTGGAAGTGCAAGACTTCATTGGCAAGGAAGGCCTACTGACGATCCAGAGTATGACTGAAGGCAAGAAAGAGGGCTCAGAAAAGAAAGGTGCGCTGACTATCCAGAATTTGACTGAAGGCCAGAAGAAAGGCTTCGCATCGGTCTACTGTGACGACACGTTCCCGGGCGAGGAGAACCTGTACAAGGAGAAACTGCGCCCCCAGTTCCATTTCTCGTCCAAGCGTGGATGGAACAACGATCCCAACGGGTTAGTGTATTACGAAGGCGAATACCACATGTTCTACCAGCACAATCCCTTTGGCTGGGAATGGGGGAACATGACGTGGGGATACGCGATAAGCACCGACCTCGTTCACTGGGTGGAGCAGGGCGATAAGTTGCACTCAGATGAGTTAGGTCAAATGTGGTCCGGATCAGGTGTCGTCGATTGGAAGAACACTACAGGATTCCAGACCGGCGATGAACCACCATTGGTTCTTATCTACACAAACGCAGGTGGTACCACCGAATGGTCCAAGGAAGAGCCCTTTACTCAGGGTATTGCCTACAGTAACGATCGGGGGCGGACTTGGACTAAATATAGTGGTAATCCTGTGCTGGGACATGTGAAGAAGGGAAACCGCGACCCGAAGGTACAGTGGTGGGAAGAAACCCAGGAATGGACCATCGTGCTATACCTGGCCGACGGAGAAGTGGCCTTCTATACATCAAAGGATCTTAAGCAGTGGAAAGCGCAGGGGACTATGATGTCCAACCACGAGTGCCCGGAAATAGTCAAGTTGGTTGTGGACGGTGATAAGAACAAGACTAAGTGGGTCCATTACGCCGCCCACGGTGAGTACTACGTCGGTGAATTCGATGGTAAAGAATACAAGAAAGAGACAGAACCTCTCCGCTTTAACTATGGCAACATGTTCTACGCTTCCCAGATGTTCAACGACATTCCCGAAGAGGATGGCCGGGCCATCCAGGTCGGGTGGGGACGCATCGACCTGCCTGATATGTCGTTTAACCAGATGATGACATTTCCCGTAACACTGTCGCTGCGTACGACGGAAGAAGGGCCACGGATGTTTGCTTACCCGGTGGACGAAATCAAGAAAATCCATGGCAAAGGTTACGAATGGAAGAGTGAGGAACTTGAGCCCGGCAAGAATCCGCTGGAAAAGGTGGAAGGCAATCTCTTTGACATAGACGCTGAGATTGAGTTAGGTGATGCGGAAGAGATTGGCTTCGAAATCAATGGCTTCCCCGTCACCTATATCGTTGGCGAGAATCTTCTCATCGGTGGTACGGGTGAAAAGGGAGATCAGTTCAGTCAGGGTGAAACAAAGGCGGAACTCAAGCCTGTCGACGGCAAGATAACCCTGCGCATGCTGGTCGACAGACCGTCTGTAGAGATTTACGCCAACGAAGGCCGCGTATATATGCCAATGCAGGCCGTACGCGACTTGGACAATAAATCGTTGAAGGTCTACGCCAAGGGCGGCAGTGCGAAAATAGAGAAAATGACCGTCAATGAAGTGAAATCCATCTGGCCATAAGCTGTTCAGGTCAGGACAAGCCGGATTTATCGCAAGAAATATGAAATCTTTGGGAATGACGACCACAATTCTTAATAGGAAACGGTTCAGATCAATCTATGCTTTCACAAGAATGCACAATGATGACCTTCACATGGAATATTTCCTAATGCAATGGTGTATAGACAGTAAAATACTAAGAGTTAAGAATAACCAACGTATAATTTAACTCCCTCGCCATTTGATTTTCAATTCTCTCTGAATCTATATCTTTAAAGGATGCTGACATTCTTCCGCAGAATTAGAACGTTTTCCGTTTCTCCTATTTTTAAAGGAATAATATCAACATCGAAACACACCTTTATGACGTGTTACATGCTGAAACGATGATATACATGTCAATTTATGACGTATATAAACAAGTTGTAGGGCATTAGAAAGAAAGGAATATGAAACATGAATGCATTCTTTATGAAGTAAAAGAGAAGGTTTTAACCATCACATTAAATAGGCCGGATCGGCTTAATGCCTATACGGGTCAAATGCAAGCTGATTTGATTGAAGCTTTTGATAAAGCAGGGAAAGATGACGACATAAGGGTCATTATCGTTACTGGAGCTGGTAGGGGTTTTTGTGCCGGAGCAGATCTAGGAGCTGGAGGAGATACTTTTAATAAAGAGATTAGAAATAATAAAGGTGAAACAGAAGGCATAAAAGATGACCCTGAATGGATGAGAGACGGTGGAGGAAGAACGACCTTAGCTATATTTGATTGCCCCAAACCTATTATTGCTGCTTTTAATGGTCCTGCTGTCGGCGTGGGGGTTACGATGACTTTGCCCATGGACATTAGACTGGCTAGTGAAGAGGCTAAATTTGGTTTTGTATTTGCACGAAGGGGCTTAGTCCCTGAAGCTGCATCGAGCTGGTTTTTACCTAGAATAGTAGGAATCAATAAAGCTCTGGAATGGACATTTTCTGGGAGGGTCTTTTCTGCCGAGGAAGCAAAAGAAGGTGGTTTAGTAAGATCAGTTCATCCAGCGGATGAACTTTTAGATGAAGCAAATAAAATCGCGCAAGAAATAGTAGAAAATACTGCAGCCGTTTCTGTTGCTATGACTAGGCAGATGTTATGGAAATTATTAGGTGCAGACCATCCAATGGAAGCTCACATGGTAGATTCAAGAGCCATTTATGAAATGGGCCAGGGAGGGGATGCTAAAGAAGGGGTTGAATCTTTTTTAGAGAAAAGGTCACCCGAGTTCCCTAATAAGGTGTCTAAAGATATGCCTGAATTTTACCCTTGGTGGAAAGAGAGAAAATTTAAATAAAAAATGAAAAGAAAAGCTTTAGATAAACTCATAAAACTTCTGGATTTAGAGCACTTTTCAATTGGAATTTACAGCAGTTAGAAGATAACTTGTTCAGAGGACAGAGTGAAAACATAGGAGGTCCTAGGGTTTTTGGAGGACAGGTTTTAGGACAAGCCCTGACAGCCGCTGCCAGAACAGTAGACAAAAAACGTTCTGTCCATTCTTTGCACGCCTATTTCTTAAGACCAGGGGATATGAAACATCCCATCGTTTATGATGTAGTTGAACAAAACCTAAGTAAATATTCTTAATAACCTACTGTTAATCAATCATATACACATTACATCTGGGTATGTTTGTTGGTATTTAATTTTAATATTGAATACTATGGAAAACTACACAAATCACCTCTCTAACTTTGATGATCATCTTACTCTCAAGAACTTTAGTAAGGCCACCAGATCAGCATACGGATGCGCCCTTAGACAATTTTTTAAGTACCGCGAGAAACATGGCATGAGCGGCCCGTTTGACCAGGATCAAGCCAAGCAATATGTACTTTATCGATACAATCGAGGACTAAAGTGGCAAACAATTAACGGAGACTATTCGGCTATGCGTAAGTTTTATCGCGAAGTAATGAACTTGGAATGGAGTTTTAAAAAACTACCGAGGCCCCGCAAAGAACGAAGTCTTCCAATGATCATATCTAAGGAAGAGGTACAGAAACTAATAGAGTCTACCAATGTATTTAAGTTCCAGGTTTTTATTTCATTTTTATACGGTACAGGAATGAGATTGGGAGAAACTTTGCAATTGAAAATATCTCACATAGATGGTCATAGAAAACAGATACGGATCGAACGTGGCAAGGGAGCTAAGGATCGCTATATTCAAATCCCGGATTGTTTGTTGGTTCTATTGAGGCAATACTACACTTATTACCGGCCTTTAGTATTCCTTTTTAACGGCAAAATCAGGGGCAAGCCCTGGTCACAAAGAGCAGCGCAATGGTCGATTAAAAAAGCATGTGAATCGGCTGGTGTCCAAAGGCCAGTTTCACCTCATACTTTTCGTCATTGTTATGCTACACATCACTTAGAATCTGGTACGGATTTGGTATTTCTTCAGCAACAATTAGGGCACAAACATCTGAAAACTACGGCCAGATACATTCACTTGTGCAAGACCAGATACCAACAGATCAATCATCCCATTGCAAGCATGCAAATAAGGTACCGTATTCCCAAGGTATAGGCCAATTATTCAGAGATTACAGTGAAAAATATATTGACACTTTTCATCCCGACAAACGGGCAATAAAGCTCATTCGGGATATCAGAATGTGTAAGACACCTGCCCTCGGAGGCAGAAAAATAGTTTGTAAACACTGTCAACACCAAACCTATATTTACCTTTCATGTGGCAATAGTAGTTGTCCTCAATGTCAGGGAATTAAACGAATGCAATGGCAGGATAAACTATCCGCCCGCATGTTCAAAACCCCCTATGTCCATGTTACATTTACATTGCCACATGACTTGAATGGGTTGGCCAAACGAAATAAAAATCTGATCTATAGTCTGCTTTTCAAATCTTCCTGGAAGACGATTATAACATTGTGTAATGATGAAAAGAATGTGGGAGGCTTACCTGGTATGGTTGCTGTACTGCACACCTGGGGAAGTGATATGAAGCATCATGTTCATGTTCATTGCCTTGTGACTTTTGGCGGATTGGATAAAAATGGGAATTGGAAATGGCCAAAAAGAAAAAATAAATTAGCAAGGTACCGCGCTATGTCAGCCCTGTTCAGGTCATCATTTTTAAACGGACTCGAAAACTTGATGAAGGCCAACCAAATAAAATACCACCTGAATTTTAACCAAATAAAATCTGAAATAATCAAAAAACGGTGGGTTGTTCACAATACCTTACCTACAGCAGATGCGACAACGATAAAAGAATATCTGTCTCGTTACATCTGTAAAATAGCAATTACTGACAATAGATTGACCTATCATCAGGGAGATAAAAAAGTCACACTCATTTTCAATAAATACAAAGATCAATTACCAGGACAACCAGCACCAAAGGACATACAACATCAGGAACCACTTGTAGCAATGGGTTTATTTCTACAACATCAATTGCCGCCATACTTCCCCAAAGTCAGATACTATGGGTTGCACGCCTCATCAACCTACAATAAAGTAAAAGACCTTATTCCTAAAGCGGTAAAGAATGAAGCCCAAACAGTTCGGACAATATTCCAAATCATTAATGAATTGATTAAAGCCACCCCCTATCATTGTCAGAATTGTGCTTCGCCAGATTACACCTTAGTACCCATAACCAGGGATAGTCAATGGTTAAAGCACAATGTTAAAAACTATAATCCCCGACCCCCTCCTGTCATAAGACCCTTGACATATTATAAATCCAAAAGAATAACATCGTGATGACTCTTGATCACACAGATATTCTATTTTTAAAATCAGCAATTTTCAGTCCATTGATTCTATTCTGTCCAACAAAGACAATTGCATACTACTATTGTCTTAAATTTGGAACCCATTTACTCAGACTATATCCAGAATCAGAAGTATATTTAATCAAAATAAAAATCCACTTCGGCTTGACTTTCCCTTTATAAGAATTTTGGGTATACTCCCGGGGCCGCTTTCGTTCAACTGAAATGTCTAAGCATGAAATATCATTCCGGCATAACTTAATCATTTTGGGTTCATGCGTAGACATTCCTTTGAGTTGCAGACAATAAGGAAAATAAATATAAATCGATAAAAAATGGAGAACAACAAAAGTTTACCACCTCAAGCCATTTTAATGCAAATGATAAACGGGAAACACATTTCTCGATGTGTTTCTCTTATGGCTGAATTAGGAATTAGTGATTTGCTTTTGGAAGGAGCAAAATCAATTAAGCATTTAGCAGAAAAAACGGACTCCAAAGAAGATCCACTCAATCGAGTATTGAGATTGATGACAAGATTGGGAATATATACTGAAGTTAAGGAAGGGTTTTATGAAAACAATTTCTTATCAGAATTGCTTGGAAGCCAGCACCCTCATTCGGTCAAGAAGTACGCTCAGTGGATGGGAACTGGATTCCATTGGAATGTAACACGCGATTTAGACTATAGTGTCAAAACAGGTATACCATCCATTTTAAAAGATACTGACAAATCAAATCCATTTGAAGTCCTACTGGAGCATCCTGAAGCACAAGGTGTTTTTCAAGATGCTATGACCGGAATGTCTACAGCTGAAGGATATTTGGTTGCAGAAGCATATGATTGGTCTGCTCACCAAAAAATTATAGACGTAGGAGGTGGGCATGGAACTCTGGCTAAAATTATTGCTGAACAGACACCAAATTCAAAAGTATCTATATTCGACATTCCTGAAGTTATTGAGCAAACGAAAAAAATAGTAGAACAAACAGGTTTGACTAATCTCACTGCCGTACCAGGAAGTTTCTTTGAATCCATTCCAACCCCTGTTGAACTGATCATCATGAAGTATATCATCCACGATTGGAATGATGAAAAATCGATAGAGATTTTAAATAATTGCAAGTCCGCTTTAAGCGAGAATGGAAAAATTCTCTTATGTGAAATGATGATAACTAATGGACCTGAGAGCATTCCAGCACAAATATTTGATATTGAAATGTTAATAGGACCTGGAGGCAAAGAACGGACTCAAAAACAATTTGAAGAATTATTTGAAAAAGCTGGACTTCGGTTAATCAGAATTATTGACACAAAATCACCTCTCAAACTTATAGAAGCTGAATCCATAAATTGAAATACTGTCTCAACATAAGATAAATATGCATTGAAACGCATTTTATCAAGGTCGTTGTCCTTCATAAGCAACATCGGTTCATGTAGGATTCTTGGATTTTTCTCCTATAACAACACATTACAGGAATAGCTGTGACTTATATAGAGTTTGGCCAACTCCACAGCCAGGTTTTTTTGAATTCTTTTTTCGATTTTTTTCATCAACTTTTCTCCACGCTCGATTTTTTTCAAACTTCCTTCATCGATTTTGAAAAATTTTGCCATTTTCAGCGACGACCAGCCACGCTGTTTTCGGTAATTGAGAAGGCTCTGTTTCCACCCACCTTCTTTGTGATATTCCACTAAACAATATCCCAGGAACTTAGTAACGGCTGGTATATGCATCAGCTTCACTTGGTTTCTGTTAGCTTCCCAGTTCTCTATGGTATCAGTAGTGAGGTTGAGAGCTTCCGCTACTTGCTTTTGGGTGAGTTCTCTATCCATCCTTGCTTGCTTTACATGCTCTGCCAGTGTCTGTGGGCTGTGTGGATAGCCTATGGGCTTGGGAATCAGTGGCTTTGGCCTGTGATCGGGAACCTTGTGGAGATATTTCCAAACATGAGTGATGAGTGCATCGGCATTGAGCCGCTTTCGTATCCTTGGAGAGAGAGTACCTTCTTGTGATCTTCTTTTCATAAAGATATGGTTGTCCTGGTAGACAAATTATTGACAATTCTCTACTAGTGTAGCTAAATCTTTACGAAGAGTCATTTTTGAGGATGTGGAAAACAAAGGGTTTTAGAGAGTTGGGGAATTGCTGATTTCAATAAGTTTGTCAATTTCTTTGGTGGACTTCTCTTCCCAAGCAGTTCCTCCTGGAAGAACAAGAACTGAAATATTATCTGGATTTAACTCCTCAATTGATAAGTCGGGTGTGATTTTAAATCCACCGGTAGAAATAATTTCCAGACCATCAATAGTAAAATATTTTAAGACTGTCTTTTGGCTTTTTCTTAATTCAGGTGTCAGATATGCGATTTCCCAATCAGAAAATCCATCGAATAGAAAAATATAAACGTTTTCTGTATTCGTATATTCCTTTTTATTCGGTTCCATTCTTGACTCCTTTTTACTCAATAAAACATCAATTTATTTATCTATTTCTCTTTGATGTATAACGGATCTGGCGCTCAGCTGCGTGGCACAGGCCGCCGACGGTCGCTGAGGCACCCCAGATTGATGCCAAGAGGCTACCAGATCTCGATTGGAACGTGCGGTGCCACGTCAGCTGCAGCGTCTTGTTAGGCGGCAAGTGGTACCCCCTGGATATTCGACCGCCTACGCTCTTCGCCTTCTTGTGGCAAGTGTGTTCCGGCTGAGAGCACGGTACGCTTGCACCCCCGCACCCAATGGGATCAACAGCGGCGCGAGCACGACCGCTCGTACGAGCCTGGTTGCCCGGGCCAAAGGGCGAATCCGAATCTCACCGATATTGCGGTACTTGGTGGTTGATCTTCTACTGAGCAAGATCTGAATCACAATCAGGTAGCCTCTGACGAGAAGGCGTATGCCTGTGACCAATGCCCGGCCCCGATTCGCATAGAGGTGTTCTACCGCTTCCGCCTTGGGCGCAGTTCCACCTGCGGTCAGGTACGTGTAGGTTCGGATCGGACCGAAACCCTCGTAGCTCATGCCTTTTTAATAAAAGCAATCAACCAGAATGGGATTCCTTCACTAATCAACATAGATAAAAGCGGAGCGAATAAAGCCGGGATCAAGGTTTTCAACCAGAGGAATTGGACGAAAATCAAATGGAGGCAATGCAAGTACCTGAATAATATTGTTGAACAAGATCACCGGTTTATCAAATGGCAGATCGGGCCTATGTTGGGTTTCAAATCATTTGAATCAGCAAAACGAACACTGGCTGGTATTGAATTGGTTAGAATGCTAAAAAAGAACCAAATGATAGATTCTAAATCGAGTACCTAAGTACATGACAAAAAACGGAAGTAGAGCCAAATTTTCCGTCTGTCGTGGTTAATATATGCGTTGATATAGTTGTCTATCCCTCCCCTGAAAATGCTTTTTCTTCTTTTTCCTCGATTATTTTTTTTGAATAATGAGGGTATCTTTCTCTTTATCCATTCGCCTATACGTATCATCCATACATATGATATGGCTAATAAACCAAATAATGTTTCTAGCCTTTTGGGATGAGTTACATGTGTATCTTCCAGTTGAAAACCATTCGTTTTCATGTCCTTGAACATGTTTTCAATATACCACCTTTTGGCATAGATATCGCAAGCATCTTCTACATCCTCAGAGTGTATGACTATCAAATACTCTAATTTGTTCTTGTCATTTCTAAATCTGAATCCGCTTACGTATACTTCATTGCCTCCAACTAAATATTTTCCCGGCAATCTTGGCGATGATCTTTTATTATTTTTACATAATAAACCCAGTTTTACCTCCTTGCCATTTTTTACACCTACCATGCCTTCCTTAACCCGAAGGTTGAATCCTATCTCATTGGTTATCAAGTACTTAACCCAATGTTGGCCAATGAATTCCCGGTCTCCTATAACGTTCTTTATCTGACCTTTTCCAACAATTTTTACCACTTCCTCTAACAACTCAATTCTTTCATATTGTGCAGAGTTGCCTTTCTTTGGAAGCAACACCCATTTGATCGGTATCGAATACCCGTCTCCTAGTATAGAAAATACCAAAAAATTAATATCCACTTTACCAAATTGCCAGTTTGTCCTATCCACAAGCAGGGTATAAGGCCCCTTCAACTCACTCATTTTCAAAAGCAAATGTCCTAGACCAGTGTCATCCCAATCCACCTGAGAGATAAATCGTTGAAGACGACGATAATTACTCAATGGCTTCGCTTTTGAAATCATACCGTGAGCAACCTTGACCATATTGACACTCCTAATGGTAGACATACTGATCACCGCCGAGGCAATCAAGTTTACCCTTTGCTGGTGAAGTTTACTAAGTTCTATTTTCAATTCTCGGGAAAGTTCTTTAACTTTCTCCTTAATTGCCATGTCGTTCAGTGTTGTAAGTAACACATTATCAACACTTTACGCGTGGCAATTATTTTATCAATCCTGTTTTGTCATGTACTATGATCGAGTACCTACAAATCCTTTTGTTCTTTGGCAGCGTGATATTGGAAGTGAAAGTAGGAATTGCTATTTTTAAGTTAAACAGATGCGACAGAACCGAAATAAGTGATAGTAAGAATAATTCAATTGGTGCATGTCAATAAAAAGAAATAATGAAGAGAAACTAAGTTTACATCAACGAAATAAAAATCGTAAGAGATATAATTTGAAAGCAATGACTGTCTCTAATCCTGAATTAATTGAACATATCCTGCCAAACAAACTAGGAATGAATTCAATTAACTTTTCTGACCCTATCGCCGTAAAAATGCTAAACAAAGCTATCCTCAATTATTATTACGGTATTAAATACTGGGAATTCCCTAAAGAAAATTTATGCCCACCGATTCCTGGAAGAGCTGAATATATTCATTATGTAGCAGATTTGTTGAGCGAAAATAATAATGGCAAAATTCCATTAGGTAAAAGCGTTACTTGCTTAGACATTGGAATAGGAGCAAGTTGTATCTATCCTATAATTGGAGTAACAGAATATAAATGGGATTTCATGGGATCTGATATTAATGCAGAATCAATTAAATCTGCACAGAATATTGTCAATTCAAACCGGTCTTTAAAGGGAAAGGTTATATGCAAAAAACAAAATCATCCTAAATTTATATTTCGGGGCATAATTAAGAAACAAGATAAAATCGATATTTCAATATGCAACCCTCCATTTCACTCATCGATTGAAGAGGCAACAAAAAATACTGCAAGAAAAATAGAGAATTTAACAGGGCAAAAGAGGTATTCACCAAAACTTAACTTTTCAGGAATTAACAACGAACTGGTATATGAAGGAGGAGAAATTCAATTCATCACTAATATGATTTCAGAAAGTAAAGAAATTGCTAAATGTTGTTTCTGGTTTTCTACCCTGGTTTCAAAAGAATCGAATCTTAAAAGGATCTATAAAATATTAAATAAGAATAAGCCTTCAGAGATAAGAACTATCGATATTAGAACAGGGAATAAAACGAGCAGAATAGTAGCTTGGACATATCTTACATCTAAAGAAAAAAAGATTTGGCAAGAAGTAAAATGGAAAAACAAAACTCAGTAATTAAATATCATTTATATTATAACAATAGTTCGTGAAGGATTTCGGCCAAATTCGAAGTGTTAACAGCAGTATCTTAAATTCAAGATTTTCTATAACGCTGATTATCAAGTATTTATGGCCTGCTTATTTGGCAATCCTATTAAAATGCAAGTTTCGGTTCAGACGATACTTTAGTTTTAATAATTTATCCATAATTCTAAGATTGAGTATCAACGAGTTATGAAATATTTCCTTCACGGACTATTGTTATAAGGTTCTGTCGCATCTCTGAAGTCCAATTTAACAATTACCTACCTTGGCGGACATAAACAACACTAATATGTTCAAAGGCCACAGTTTCCCAACATCGATTATTAAACATGCTGTCTACCTGAAATTGAGATTCTCACTTAGTTACAGAGATATTGAGGAGTTATTACGAATGCGCGGCATTAAAGTTGATCATGCGACGATCCAGAGATGGGTATTCAAGTTTACGCCAATTTTTGAAGCCAACTTCAGAACCAGGAAACAAAAGGTAGGTGGAAGGTGGAGAATGGATGAGACGTACGTAAAAGTGAATGGTCAATGGATGTATCTCTATCGAGCAGTAGAGAAGGCAGGCAATACAATAGATTTCCTGCTTAGCCCTAATAGAAAGAGACGGTCAGCTCATGCCTTTTTAATAAAAGCAATCAACCAGAATGGGATTCCTTCACTAATCAACATAGATAAAAGCGGAGCGAATAAAGCCGGGATCAAGGTTTTCAACCAGAGGAATTGGACGAAAATCAAATGGAGGCAATGCAAGTACCTGAATAATATTGTTGAACAAGATCACCGGTTTATCAAATGGCAGATCGGGCCTATGTTGGGTTTCAAATCATTTGAATCAGCAAAACGAACACTGGCTGGTATTGAATTGGTTAGAATGCTAAAAAAGAACCAAATGATAGATTCTAAATCGAGTACCTACAAATCCTTTTGTTCTTTGGCAGCATGATTTTGGAAGTGAAAGTAGGAATTGCTATTTTTAAGTTAAACAGATGCGACAGAACCCATTTTTTATAATTTTGTGACACATAACGAAAAAGCTCAAGCGCGATGGGCTAAGGGCAAAACGACTACTCACAGCAATGTAGACACGGCGCTTGAACAAGGCAAGACCGGGACGCCCATCGTCGCTTGCAGCGGGTGTTATACGCCGTCCGGCTCTTTTGCTTTCAAATCACGTATGAGACGATTGAAAGCTACTTGGTAGGCATCATGCTGTTTCCAGTCTGAAAAATTGGCGATATGCCGTTCCCTTCTGAGCATTCGAGCCCATGGCTTTTTCGTCTTCACAACTGCATCGTCGATACGTATAGGAAAAAGCACCGTCGTCCCACGTTCCCTTTCTTCCTCCAAGGCTGTTTCAACTTCAGTTTCCACCCAATCGCTTCGAGTGGAATCTTCGGATAGAACGACAATTAGCTTATCTCGTAAGCGGATAGCCTCGTCGATGGCATAGCGGATCTTTTCGCCGATCTTTATATTTTCACGAACAAACCAGCAGCGAACGCCGTTATTTTGTAGGGCAGCATGTAGATGCTTTTCTGAGCCGTTTTAAGGGGGTGTCTGTTACTGCGTAACATGACTTACCTTATCAAAACAGCAGGAAATTGAAGGAATCAGTATGAGCCAGGAGGCGAAACAGAAGCATGAGCTTATCAATGTGATCTGTCGCACGTCGAATCGACAGTGCTTCTTCCGCGAGCATGTCAAGAGCGTCCGTTCTCAGAGCCACCCCTATATCCGTCACATCGTCGGCGCAGATGACGAAGCGAGTTACAAATATGCGTCGGCACTTGTCGAGGATGTACTCTGCCTCGACAAGCTCGAGCGGCGGGAGGAGTTGGGATTCTTTCACTTCCCTTACAATCTGTACCTCAACGAGTTGATGGGACATGTCAAAGAAGGATGGATCATGTTTCTTGACGATGACGATTGCTTTGCGTCGGTTGACTCGGCAGCACGCATGGTGGAACACATCGCTTCGGAAGACGATGTGCTTCTGTGGAAAGTGAAGTTTGCCCACCAGGTGATCCCAGCCAACTGCTTTGGCAAGGTTCCTATGTGCGGTGACATATCTGGGATCGGCGTTCTGTTTCACAGTAAGTACCGCTGGCTTGCTAAGTGGGATGATGTCAAGGAATCTGATTTCCGTGTGATTATGAAACTCTTCCGCGCCCTCCGTCCAGTCTGGATTGATGAGGTTTATACCAAGGTCAACTACATTGCCTTCGCCCACAACGACTTTGGCGCAGGCAGGGGTAATCGCAAAGACAAGGCCTGATGGCAGAGTTGACCCGGTCCACGCCTATAAGGCAGAGCGGGGATGCCCAGCGTAGTAGAGCGAGATACTCTTTGATCTTTCTCTTCCAACGTTCTGGAAGGTCTTCGTAGTTCATGGCTTCAATCTTCATCTTTTCTTTGGCGTCCCAAAACTGCTCGGTCGGCGTTTTATTCTCGTCTGAGAGAACGCCGATGATCTCCTTGTTTTTCTTCTTCAAATACCGTTCGCGCCATTCGGGGACGCGCCTTCGGAAGACTTTCCAGTCAGATTCTTTCGGTTTTCTCTCCATTTCCTCTGGGACTAAGAGACTGTTTAAAAATGTCACAATCGTCGAATCAGGACACGAAACGACGCTATTTTGACCATGGCCTCGCTCGACTCCGGCAACCGCTCATAGTCGAAGCTCAGACGACGATGATCGTACAACCACGACAAACTACGTTCGACCACCCAGCGCTTTGGCAAGACCACAAAGCCTTTGCCCTCTCGCTTGACCACCTCCAAGACCCACCCCCACAAGGCCTTCACCCGATCTGCTAGCTCTCCTTGATAGCCCTGATCGGCAAAGATCTTCTTCAAACGGGGAAACCCCTGGGCCAGCTTGCCCAAGACCGATTCGGCGGTCTTGCTTTCATGTTTGTTGGCCGCATGGACGACCACAGCAAGCAGACAACCGAGCGTGTCGAGGACGATGTGGCGCTTGCGTCCTTTGACCATCTTACCGCCATCGAAACCGCGCTCTCCGCCCAATTTGGTCGTTTTCACGCTCTGGCAGTCGATAATGGCAGCACTCGGCGTGGGTTCTTTGCCGGCGTTGATGCGGACTGTTTCACGGCTCTGGCGCAGGATCTGGTCCAAGGTGCCGTCCTTGGCCCATCGTCGAAAGTAGTAGTAGACACTTTGCCAGGGTATGTGAAAGTCGTTGGGGATCATGCGCCACTGACAGCCTGTTTTGACGAGGTAGAGAATGGCGTTGATGACCATTCGGAGGGGGTATTTTCTTTTTCGTTGGACATCGAGCAGGGGTTTGATAGATTCCCATTGGGAGTCAGTCAGCTCGGTGCTGTAGAGCGGCATCGGTCGGGTAGTTTGAGCTAAAAGGGGTTTTAGACAAACTACCCTGGCTCCTGCTTTGGTGCACCACCTACCGTTATTTTTAAACAGTCTCTAAGCGTATAACGTCCGGCTCTGCGGCTGGTAAAAGTGGAGGCGCAGCCGGAGCTTTTGACAGTCCGACAGCAGCCGGACGTTATGCACTTATTGATCGGCATACTTTTTAAGTATGGAATGAGTTTCATATGGTGAGAATGAATCGCAAAGTGTATTGATTATATCTTCCGGCAGAGGTTTCTGAAAATTTTCAAAGAAAACATACTCTTTGTATTTATCATCCCCCTTTGTTTCAAAGTTTAGTATACAAAGATTGTAATCACTATCTCTCCTAAACTTTCCATCGTTACTCAGAATACCTAGTTTATGCCTTTCACCTTCAAAGGAGTTTCCTTGAAAGATGATATCGTCTCTTTTACCATAGAAAGCATGATATATCAGGCCACTATGGATACCATCTACCTCATTGCTCGTATTAGGTAAGCATTCAGAAGAGTCGGCAAACATCATGTTTCGAAACGACATAACCATTATCTTATATTGAAAATCTTTAACTTGGCGGGACGATTTCTTCTTTCTAATTTTATCAATAACTTTTTCTATGCTCACATTGCCATAAGGGGATTGTTCATGGAATGCAGTAAAAACACCTCCTTTTGGATTGTTTTTTTCCCATGTCTTATATTGTCTTTTTGTGTCTTTAATATCTATGTTTCTTTGCTTTTCTGAGTCCGCAGCTTCATTGACTGACACACACTCAAACACAATTTTAGACTCACCTGATTCTGCTAAAAAATCAGGTGTGACTCCCTCATTAGTTTCATCCAAGAAAGCGCCGATTTCAAATATAGGCTGGAGCATTACTACTTCGTTTATAAAGTTCTGAATGTTTGCGTGCTGCTTTTCACCTCTAAACCTCTCTAGCCTTTCTGAACTGATTGATTTCTTGTCCAAAGCATCTTTAAAGCAAGATTCAATGAAATCACTTTGTTGATTGTTGGTTGTACAAAAGAGAATGGTGAAAAATGGATTTATAGTGGCTCTCTTTGAAAGTGCACCTTGTTCAGACTTTAGCGATTCTATATATGGATCACCGAGAACTTTAGAGAGTGTTGGAAACTAGTGGTGTCCGGTTAAATTCAGAATCAGGCATTTATTCCGACTAATTCTCCATAAAAAGCAATTTTTCAGAAAGCAGGCTCCCTTCAGCTTATAAGGTTAAACTTTCCATGCGGCTGTCCGATTAAAACAATCCAAATTGGGTCATTTCCCGTACCATAAAGCCGCTAACTAAACGAATTTATCCAATAGCACTACTTTTGCTTTCAAATAAATGAAATCGGCTGTCCGGTTAAATTATGTCTCAAAAAATATTTTAACCGGACACCACTAGTTGGAAACTTTGATTTTATTTCTATAATATCTCTCATTTTTCACTCTTTAAAAGTCACACTTGCATACTTTGATGTATAACGGATCTGGCGCTCAGCTGCGTGGCACAGGCCGCCGACGGTCGCTGAAGCACCCCAGATTGATGCCAAGACGCTACCAGATCTCGATTGGAACGTGCGGTGCCACGTCAGCTGCAGCGTCTTGTTAGGCGGCAAGTGGTACCCCCTGGATATTCGACCGCCTACGCTCTTCGCCTTCTTGTGGCAAGTGTGTTCCGGCTGAGAGCACGGTACGCTTGCACCCCCGCACCCAATGGGATCAACAGCGGCGCGAGCACGACCGCTCGTACGAGCCTGGTTGCCCGGGCCAAAGGGCGAATCCGAATCTCACCGATATTGTGGTACTTGGTGGTTGATTTTCTACTGAGCAAGATCTGAATCACAATGAGGTAGCCTCTGACGAGAAGGCGTATGCCTGTGACGAATGCCCGGCCCCGATTCGCATAGAGGTGTTCTACCGCTTCCGCCTTGGGCGCAGTTCCACCTGCGGTCAGGTACGTGTAGGTTCGGATCGGACCGAAACCCTCGTAGTGTTCTTCGCCTAACCTGACCTCTTCATCGGTCGCGAATCCGATGTCACGGTAGGCAGGCTCAGTCATCAGCACGTACTCGTCGAAGGTGATCGAATTTTTCAAGAGGCGGTGTGCCAGAATCACATCGACGCCCGAGAGATCCGAGAAGTTCCCCACCTTGTGTAAGACAGCCTCGCCGCTGTGGACAACGATCTTCAGCTTAAGTTGGTCGACGTTCTGGCAGGATGGGCACGAGCACAACGCGAACTCCGAGCCCGCAAGAATGCCACGAGAGAACGCCTCGAAGAAGCTGATGAGCTTGGCACCGATCAATCGGCGCGTCTCTTCCCAGGCGACCTCGTCATCCGGTCGAATCGCGTAGAGGAAGACCGCATCCCCCTCAATTTCCTTCACTTCGAGGGGAATCTCGGCCTCGCGGATGATCGCCTCCAGCAGATTCGTGATGACCATCTGCGCGTGTAACGCGGCGGTCTGGTTGGCAAGCATGAAGCGCGTATAACCGCTGATGTCGGCAAGCATCAGCACGACGCGCTCGATTCGACCGTCCACGGAAGCTCCGTTCTTGCTGCCTAACATAATATTCTACTGCCAATAGCGGCATTAATCCAAATATAAATATAGAGCATTCTATCCAGGTAATAAATTTAGAGAGAATTTATTTTATTTCGCCGTATAATATGATCCAATAGTCCGTGAAGGATTAACACATTAAAAATAGTTGTAATATAAAAAGGTAAATGCGTATCTTGGAATAATCCAAGAACAGTAGTAATCATCAAGTGTTACGAAAATGAAAACTACTGAAGCATTTACCCGAGGTCAAAACCTCATAGGATCAATATTAGTGAAAACGGCAGATATAGATAGGTTGCGGTTCAATTTTATGAACCACATATTCTTATTGTGTTTGAGCATGCATGGACGATATAATTTTCTTCAAATGTCGAGGGAGGGAGTATTTAATGAACAGACCTACCGCAATAATTTCGGTAGAGATTTTGATTTCATGAAGTTTAATACCGAATTGGTAAAGCAGGTGTGCAGCGATAAGTCTATTATTGCCTTTGATCCAAGTTATATCAATAAGAGTGGGAAGTACACACCGGGTTTAGGGTATTTTTACTCAGGTTGTGCGGGTCGATATAAGCGGGGTTTGGAAATAGGAGGTATAGCAGCGATTGATATAAATCAAAATACAGCCTACCACCTTGAGGCCATTCAAAGTCCATCAGCAAAGAAGCAAAGAGTGGGCAATGATTACACATTGGTAGATCATTATGGAGATTTGATTGTGCAAAGAGCCGTTGATTTACAGCGAGTTAGCGACATATTAGTAGTGGACGGCATACTACTGGACATGAGCTATAAATTGTGGTTCAAAGAATAGCCAAGAGGGTTTGGGGATAGAACGAATGGAATGAGAAAGAAAGCATATGAAATTTCTAAGGTTGTTGAATTTGATTTCTAAAAAGGATAGTCCTTTTTTAAATTTGGAAACGACTAAGTTGATCGATCCGTTTTTATATTTCTTCCAATCACTCTTCTTTTTGTGCTTGAGTTGGGTTAGACCCTGTTCAATACATAAGGCATAGATAAATACTACAATACCCATTGTCAATTCTATTTTTCCAGAGTCTTTAAAATTAAGAGCTTCTAAATTGAAACCATTTGATTTTAAGTGTTTGAAGCAAGTTTCAATAGTCCAACGAATAGGGTAAAGCTTTACTATTTTTCTTTTGTCTTTCAATGTAGATATGAAATAAAACAGAGGTTCGTTGGCTGAACTTTTGGGGTTTTTAAAAATCACAAAAGAAAATTTTTTTCCAAGGATTTCAATTTGTTTAGACACTCCACAGATTTGATACCGTTTTTTCAATGCTTCACGTTCAATACCAATGTATCGAAGATGTTGGTGTTGTAGATTACGGTTGAAAACTGAGCCAGAATTCCAATTGAAAACTGAGCCAGTTATCATGGCAGATATGATGCATAACCATCATATGTTTTGCACTATTAAACATGATAACTATGCTACAAAAACAAGATATTATTCTGCGCTATTTTCATCAGGGAATATCCCAACGAAAGATCAGTAAGGATCTGGGATTATCGCGCAATACAGTCAAGAAGTATATTGATGAATATGAGAAGAATCGTTCTTTGCAGGACCGTTCTTCTAAAGGCATTTTGGATCCACCTCGGTACGATTGTTCTTCTCGTACCAAACGCAAACTTACCCAACAGATACGAACCAGGATAGATCAGTTTGTTAAAGATAATGAGCGCAAACATTGTTCGGGTTTGGCCAAACAATGCATGCGGCGTATAGACATGCACGAGGCACTGATCGCCGATGGTTTTGAAATCAGCTATACTACGGTATGTGAATATGTAAAACAGCACTTGAGAAAAGGTCAGGAGATTTTCATACGCCAGCACATTGACCCAGGGCAAAACAGTGAGTTTGATTGGGCAGAAGTTAAATTGACAATAGAGGGAAAACAGAAAAGATTGATGCTGGCTGTATTTACCAATGGGTACAGCAATTACCGATGGGCTCGTCTTTACTACCGCCAGGATACCGCGTGACGCGGCACGAGTTATGATCAGTTTCTTGCACGCTCATGTACACTATCTGAGCCACATTGGTGGTGTGCCATCACAGATAGTGTACGACAATATGCGTACAGCAGTAGCAAGATTTACCATGCGAAATGCAGACCCGTCTACCGAACGGGCAGGTAAGAAACCTACAGATGATCTACTTAAAATCAGCACATACTATCAATTTGATATTCGTTTTTGCAATGTGTATAGAGCCAATGAAAAGGGACGTGTAGAGCGAAGTGTTGAATATGTGCGCCGCAAAGCCTTTGCTCAAAATGATGAGTTTATCGACCTCGATTCGGCTAATCGACACCTGAAGCAAAAACTGATCAGACTTAACAATAGAAAATCAAAAGGTGAGTCTAAAACATTCGCTGAACGTGTGTGCGAGGAGAAAATTCATATGACAGTTCTGCCTGTTTCAGCCTATGATACCGCCCTGATCCAGACATTAAGAGTAGACAAGTATCACACCATCTCGGTTGATACCAATCACTATTCTATTCCTGAAAACTTGCGCGGCCCCATAGTGGATGTGAAAATTTACCCTTTGCACATTCACATTTATGATAAAAATGGCGATGTAGTGGACATTCATCAGAGAAGACACTGTAAGTATCAATGGTTCATTAAAATAGAGCACTATCTGAAGACATTAGCCGTAAAGCCTGGTGCTTTGTCAAACAGCGAAGCCTTTCTTCAGGCTGATACCGATTTGATCGCACTTTACAAACAATATTTTTCAGATCAACCCAAGGTATTTATTGACGTGATTAGTTACGCCACCAAACATCATTTATCTACCTCAATAATAACCTCCGCAGTTGATCAATGTCTAAAAACTACTTTGAACTCTCCCCTGACCAGTGACAAAATCATCTTTATGGTACAAGCCCTGATGAAAAAGAAAAACGAGGCTCAGGCACTCACCATCCCGAGCCCTTTGACTGAACAGATAAGTCTTAATTGTGTAAAACAACTTCAAGACATACAGGCTATTTTTTAATTCGAATAAAATCTCAACAATGCAAGCAAAAATGGAACAACAAATTGATTATTACTCACGTCTGCTTAGGCTGCCTGCATTCAGAACAGAGTACGCCGAACAGGCAAAAAGTGCTGCTAAAAGCAATCATTCTTTTGAACGCTACTTGCTCGATCTTATGATCACCGAATATGACGGGCGGCTCATCCGGAGAAAAAAACAGCGTATCCGAAGAGCCGGATTCCCGTATAAAAAACAAATCCACGATCTGATCAAATCTGAACTCCCCAATGATGCACAAAACAAACTGGCTACTCTCGAACGTCTCGATTTTATAAAAGATGGACAAAATCTCATCCTGGCTGGTAATCCCGGTACCGGTAAAACACACATCGCTATTGGCCTGGCCATCAAAGCCTGCACACTCGATTTCACTGTCTTGTTTACTGCCATTCCCAGGCTGATAACCCAAATCAACGAAGCCAGGTCTCACAAAATGCTCCGTACCCTGGAATCTCGTTTTGAAAAATACGATCTGGTCGTGTGTGACGAGTTCGGTTATGTGTCCTTTGACAAAGAGGCTGCAGAATTACTTTTTACTCATCTTAGCCTCAGAGCTGGTAGAAAGTCAACCATTATCACAACCAACCTGAGTTTTGATCGGTGGACAGAAATATTTGGTGATGAAGTTCTCACTGCTGCCATAGTTGACCGACTCACCCATAAAGCCATCCTGGTCAACATGAATGGAAAATCCTTCAGAGTCAAAGAATCAGAAAAACTTAATCAACAACTTTAATTTCTCTCAAAAAATATTAATGGTTATTCTTTCATCAAAATGCATAACTTCGCCTCTCTCAACTGGCTCACTTTTCAACCGAATTCTGGCTCAGTTTTCAACCGTAATCTACAGTAGTCTCTTCAAGTGTATTTTTGGAGTCCATTTTGATGTTTAAACTCATGGGTATTTCCTTCAGCATTGATTATTTACTGTCTTGATCAGGTGGTTGATAATATGTTAGATACTTTTGAAGGTGACCTACAGTTGGGTATGCCTATATATGGTCGAGTAGACCTGGGGAATTTCACCCCAAGCCTCTCGCAGAACCGTATCCCGATTTTCGGGACAGGCTGTGAAAGTCTCCCTTCATACGGCTCTTCATTGTCTAATCTGTATTATCCAGACTTCAATCTGTTTTAATTCAATCCTCCTAATTCTTATTAGTTGTTGAACCAATAACAGATTCCAACAATGCTAACCCCTTCGATCCACATCCATTACAGATGCTTCATCACTACTACGAGTTAGTCCGTAACCCTCTGCACTTCGATACGCTCGGCCTCTCCTCTACGGATTGTGCCTTCTCTCTTATCATTACAGTAGGGCAATCTCCTGTTCTATTTACCACCCTTCATTGATGTCTCGCCACCTCTACAACGGTAACCCCATAGCCAGTAAGAAGGTCTTCCGCTATGGTCTTCCCGGGAAATACACCAATCCCCGGTTTTGATGTACAACTAAATGTGTTTCGTTGCTTAATCAGTGGTTCACTTTCGTTCGACTCTTTCAATGATCACCTGACTCCTTTAGCGAAGCCTTTTCCTTATCGCTCAGTACCCAGGTATTACTACCTTAGCACCATAAGGTGGTTTGAAGGCTGCTCCTTCCAGCCGCCTTCGGAGGGCCATACCTCCATCTGGTAAACAGCATGCTCACTTTTGAGCTTCAGGACGCACGGTGTATCCAACTTTTCTCTGATTTAACTTCTTCTATTGTGTATTCTGTACTTTGACAGTTGGAGCATTGGAATGGACTTGTTTTTAATAGCTGTGTGAGTATCTCCATTAACGTTCTTACCGTCTGACCATTTCTTTTTATTTCAACGGGCAATACATCTTTTAGTCTCTTTTTTGTTGCCGGGGTATGCAAGCCATAGTGTCTGGATTTTTGAAAGTAAGGAGGGAGTACATGTTGCATGATTTGATCAATAGCAACGAGTGGTTCCAATGTTTTGATTGCCTTGGGTGCAGGACTGCCTGTTTGTTGGTTTTTGTAATCGTTGTATATGATATTCACTCTGTTGACCTCATGAAGATATTCTAATCTTGAGTTGCTTATGGCTACTCTATTTATATATTTAGCCAGATAACTTTCTAATACTTTTGTGTCTATTGTTGGTCGTGTATTGTGTACCACCCATCTTTTACTTTTAAGTTCCGATTGCAATACTTCATATGGTTGATGATAGTTGATTTTTTCCTTGTCAAAAAGACGTTTAAGTTCTTTGAGGAATATTTTTCTATAAACTGCTGATAGTTCACGGTAGCGGGCAATTTTATATTTGCGTTTTGGATACCGCCACTTCCCATCTTCAGTTAGTCCTCCAAAGGTAATCAGGCAATGCACGTGGACATGATATTTCATGTCTGATCCAAAAGTGTGCAGGACCGATATCATTCCCGGAAGAGCTCCAACATTGGTTTCATCTTTTGTTACCTGCTTGATGGTCTTCCAGGCAACTCGCATCAGCAAACCATAGACTTTTGACTGGTTAGCTCTTGCCAATCCATTGAGCTGATGTGGTAATGTAAAAGTGGTATGCACATAGGGCACTTTATAGAGTTCGACTCTTAATTTGTCCACCCATTGCTCTCGCTTGATACTTTGGCAGATCGGACAGTGACTATGTCCACAAGAATAGTATATAAAATGTTTATGATCACACTGCTTGCATATGATGACCCGGCCTCCAAGTGCCGGGCTTTTGCATATCCGCATAGCCCGGATAAGCTTTATTTGCTTAAGATATGGTTTGTAAATCCTTATATATTGCTCACCATGGCTTCGCATGAGATGGCCTAAGTGATTGTCTTGTGATAACTCGTGCCGCGTTACGCGGTATCGATGGTGAGCTTGTCGAATGGATGGTTGATATATCGTTGTCGTTTCTGACACAAATGTATATACTTGGCCGTCGTCATTAGTTTAGAATGACCTAATTGCTCTTTGAGGTAGACCAAATCCGTTCCATTTTCCAAGTGATGAGTAGCGTAACAATGACGCAAGGTATGGGGAGATACTGGTTTGGTAATTTTAGCCATGCTTTTGGCTTTTACGATAATCTTGCGTACAGAACCATAAGAATATCTTTGCGCCTTTGTTGCTCCTTCAAACAGGTATTTGCTCAGCTTGAATTTTTTGTAATATACTCTCAACAAATCCAATAATTTCTTCGGTATTCTTACTAATCGATCTTTATATCCTTTCCCCTGGCGAATAAATATTTCTAATCGATCCGAATCTATATCACTCAATTTTATATTGAGTGTTTCCGATATACGCAATCCTGTAGCATACATAAATGCAATAAGTACGCGATGTTTTAGACTCTGTGGCGCTTCAATTAGCCTTACTACCTCTTGTTGTGAAAGTATTCTAGGTAATCGTTTTGACTTCTTAGATCTGGGAAGATGATCTACATCCCATTTATCTCTTTTTATTTTAGTGCAAAATAATTTGAGCGAACTGTATTGTATATTTATCGTAGACCAGGAAACTCCTCTGCTCTGTACATCCAAAATATATCTGCGAGCGTATTCTTGAAAATCAATTGTAGCGTCACTATGCTCCTTGCAATATTTAAAAAATATCCGAAGAGTACTCAGGTAAATTGTTATCGTCCCACTACTATAATTCTTTAATGTGAGATACTCATTGTATCGTTTTAGATAGGTTGTCATTGAACTCATCTCTGAAAGATTTACAATCCTCCAAATCTATCTTTTTCCACCTATCCAATTGTATTTATCCCCCATACCTAGAGAGGAATTACTTCAGGTTTTGTTCAACGAAGGTTTAATGTTACTTTGGTGGCAAAGACTTCAATAGCGTTTGGCTAACATTATGACAAAAGATTTTTGAATTCTTTCTTCCGTTTTTTTCGTCAACTTTTCTCCACGCTCAATTTTTATCAAATTTCTGACATCAGTTTTCAACAACCTCGCCATTTTTACCAAGTTCCAGCCTAACTGTTTTCGGTAATTGAGAAGAGTCTGTTTCCATCCATTTTCAGGATGTTGCTCGACAAGACAATATCCCAGGAATTGGGTAACGGCTGGAATATTCCAGGGTTTGATGCCTGATCGTTGTTTCTCCCAGCGTTCAACTGCTGATGTAGTGATGCCAAGCGCTGCTGCTACTTCACGTTGTAAGAGCTCTCTATCAAGTCTAGCAGCTTTTACGTGGTCTACGAGCTTCTCTAGCTTAGTTGGATACCCTATGGGCTTTGGTGCAGGGACTTTCACGCTAAATGTCAGGGACGTAACACAACCATGCCCTTGTGGCTTCCACAACCACCCGGAAAAAGAATGTGTCTGCGGCCCGGCAGTGGTGAAAAGATATCTTAACAAAATATCAGGTCCGTTACTGGATCGAATCGATCTGCATGTAGAAGTCACTCCTGTCTCTTATGATGAAATATCGGATCGGGAATATTCATCGGAATCACGTAAAGACATAAGACGGCGAGTCATCGATGCACGCAAAATCCAGGAAGAAAGATTCAAAGATTTTGAAGGTGTTTATTCGAATGATCAGATGCCGACTAAATTGGTGCGTGAAGTTTGTGAATTGGACCAGGCTTGTCTTACCTTATTAAAGACTGCCATGCAAAAACTTCAGCTTTCGGCAACGGCTTATGACAGGATATTGAAAGTTGCCCGCACTGCTGCTGATCTTGCAGGAAGTGAAAAGATAACTGTGGAGTTTTTGGCAGAAGCTATTCAGTATCGGAGTTTGGATCGGGAGAATTGGTCTGGGTAGGGTGAAAACCGTACTCCTGATCGCACAGGTTGCATTGATGTAGGACTGTCGAACGATACCACGTCCATAGCGTTGGAAATATCGGTCACCGTGTCACGACAAGCAGTGCACCGATGACTGATCTTGAAAGAGAGCAGAAAGAGAAGATGATGCGGGATATTTTGGAGCGGGGGGTATAGCTTGACATACATATCAAAATAATCGTTATTTGTTTCTGATTTAATAATTAAAACGCTCATCATATGATATCCCTCGTTGCTATTGGTCTTATTACTAGTGTACAATTAGGACTAATTTCTATCACTGTGAACCAGAAATCAAATGACTTAAAAATGCAAGCGACCGCAATAGAAAATGTAGACCGCCAAGAATCGCCCACTCTGATCAGGGAAGTGAGTATACTGCCGAAGATTACATCACCGCTCTTACCCTGCTCGATACACTACCTTCGATGAGCAATCCTGGGTGCCCTTGGGAAAACGGATACCAACCAAAAATCATTGGGCATGCATTACTTCGACTATGATCGTATCTCTTCGTGTAGAAGATTACACACAACACACCAAACCACTCATACGAGTCACTATCACCTGCGTTTGGCATTGATCGCTTCGGTCTTCCTTGTTTTCTGTAGTGCGCTGACCGCTCAAGACTTTTTATCCGCATTCCGTGCCGGAGGTGTCGAGAATACAGATAGATCCCAGGGGATTGTGGTAAGCAGCGGTAACGTCATCATTACCGGCTCATTTGAAGGAACTGCAATGTTTGGTGGTACTCCTTTTACCGCTGTTGGAAGCGATGATACTGGTCTTACCGATTTCTTTGTGGCCAAGTTTAACGATGATGGTTCGCTGTTGTGGCTCCGACATACGGGTGGTGTCAGAATAGCTGGCATGCAAACAGGTACAAATCTTGGACAAGCGGTCACCACTGATCAATCGAATAATGTGATCTTCACCGGTTCATACATTGGAAATCCTACGCTGAGTGGTACTGCAATGCCGGTAGGCGGCACGAATGAAGACTTTTTTCTGGTGAAATACGATGCCAACGGTACATTGGTTTGGATACGCACCGGATTAGGTAGTTTCCAAGTATTTGGTTTTGGAGTTGCAACAGATAACACCGAGAATATTTACGCAACAGGTACTCCTATTCGCTCCACCCGCCCAAATTCACTACCCACCGACATCACACACACCATACAAGGACTTACTCTCTTATCCTACTATTCTTGGACTGCTTCATAGGGTGTATCCATACCGCATCGTTCCGGATCGCTTTCCAACACAAGCCGCATATCGATCTCAGCGGTAGCTGAAGATGGAATAATCGTGCGCACCTCATTGCCAACCCAACCGGAAAGCATGCCTCTTACATTGAGCGATGGGTATTGCAGCGATTCCTGGTAATTCGGCGCTACGCGGTCAGGCGCAGAGATACCAATTTTCGTCTTAATATTATTTTCATCATCGGGCACAGCGCGAAGTACTTTTTTCACATCATCAGAAATGGAAATACCATTGTAGAAGCCCGGAATCGTCACCCGCCCATAGTCGTCCTTCATACTGGAAATCAGCTTCGATAATCGCACAGCTGGGTTTGGTACGTAGTTCCCGTAGTGTCCGCTGTGCTGGGGGAAGTAGGGGCCGAATACCTTTAAAGTAATGGTCGAAATGCCTCTGGCGCCGAAGGTTAGAGTGGGTTCATTTTTAAGGTGTCTTTGCCCGTCGAAGATAATGAGCATATCGGCATGGAGGTCGTCCCTGTATTTGATAACTGCGTTCGGCAATTGAGGGGAGCCCAATTCCTCCTCGAAATCCATAATAATTTTCGTGTGAAAATTAGATCGCTTTTTCGTAGCAGCCATGATATCTACTGCTGTCAGGAATGCCGCGACAGGGCCTTTTGCATCAGAGGTAGACCGTGCAAAAACGCGCCATTCCGGATCGATCCGATCGGACTCCAGATTAGACCAATCTATGATTTCCCAACCGCCGCCTTCGGATTGCTTCTTGAGTACCGCTTCATATGGATTGTCCTGAAACCAGTGATTAAGGTCAACGGGCTGGCCGTCCAATTGCAGGTAGATCAAAACGGTTTTGGCATTCGCATTATTCGACTTTTTCTCTGCCAACAATAGAGGAACCGTCTCAGTTTCTAACCTTTTCGTCGTGAATCCACGTCTTTCAAAATGCGTTTCACACCATTGCACATTTTTTTTAATGTCATCGTGAAAATGCGCGTCGTTCGGTATAGCAAGGAGTTCTTTGAAAAGAGGAAATGAGGTTTTTCCATATTTCCAAAATTCGGGATCGTTTTGCGCTTTGAGAGCATACGATGTGCATATTATGAGAGCCAAAGAAAAAGTGCTCTTGCGAAAGAACTTGTGATCCATTCTACTGCTATTTACATATGGACAAAGCAAAACGTGCGCACTGCACTAGCTCACAGATTCCTTCGCGCTCAATGATCCTACAACTTCGCTTTTGTGCTGATCGTGTGGCGCCGTTTGTCCTTCAAAAACAACAACAAATAGTCCCTCCCATCAATGCAAAGCAAAGCATCCAAAATCCGACATGGATCCACATGTACTTCATCGGCCTTCTCTCGAAGAGCGTATTGAAACCGATCAACGGAAGGCCAAGAAATAATCCGGATTCCAGTCCATGGATGACTCCATGACCAAATGATCTGTGCCGATCGCCATAAGTGGCCATAAAGTCGCTCAAAAATTTATTTACCTCTGAATTAGCAACTTCTAAAGCAGGATCGCCGAGAAAAAGGCCGAATAGACTTGCTTGATGTACGGAAAGAGAGGAGAGAATATAAGCCGCAAAAAGACTAAATAAATAGGTGAGTCCAAATATTTTTAGCATATTTCCCGACTTCGCTCTTTCCTCAGATATTTCTGCCGCCTTCATCCATGCATTTCCGAATACCTTAGGGTTGTACCAGATAAAACCCAAAACAAGGGGAATGATCGCCGCCACGGGTAAAATCCAGAAATTCGGCTGTTCCATTTTTTACGTTTTTACTAGTAATCAAATGACAAATAGAACAAACAAGATACGTATAATAAGTAAAAATATAAATCTACTGGCTATGACCCATTACCCACTCGCCTCTAGATCTCTTATCTCCTCCAGAAATCGCTGCGCCTTGATCAAATTCTTATCGGGAAACTTTTTAAGAAACCATGCTATGATACCAGCTCTATCGACTTTTGATAATCGATCTTATTGATTTTGTGAATTTTAAAAACGTCCCAGAAGATATCAAGGATCATGCCTAGGTGGAGAATCAAAGCAGGGATAAAAAATTTCCAATCTCCAAAGTGATTACTCAAAAATTTACTTAGTAAAAAAATAAAGAATGCATTAACTATGATCTCAAAGACCGCTTCATACTTCATTGGATTTAGCAGTGATTTTGTCTTTTTGAATCAAATACTTCATTTCTTTGTACCGAGGACTGGTAAATAAAGAAAGAAGTTATAAATGAGCGATTATCTCACACCTATTATTGACCGCGAAATATTTTTTGGCAACCCTGAAATCGCCCAAGGAAAAATCAGTCCTGATGGAAAGTACATATCCTTTCTGAAACCCTTTGACGAAGTCAGAAATATTTGGGTAAAAAAGTTTGACAAACCATTCGAATCTGCTATACCAATTACTGCAGATAAGACAAGGCCGATCGGCGCGTATTTCTGGAGTCGCGATAGTCGCAATATTCTCTATGTTCAGGACAAAGGCGGCGATGAAAATTTTCACGTTTATTCCGTAAAACCGGATGATGCCATTGACCAAGAACTCGGAGTCCCGCTGTCAAAAGATCTCACGCCATACGATGATATAAGAGCGATCATAATGTGTGTTCCCAAGAGCGATCACGCCGCAATTATTGTGGGCATAAATGATCGCGACAAGGCCTGGCACGACCAGTATGAGCTCAAAATTGAATCAGGGCACCGAAAACTCATCTTACAAAATGATATGCAATTCAGCGGTGCAGTATACGATCTGAATGATCAGTTAAAAATCCTTACACGGACAACGGAGGATGGCGGCCAGGAATTCCTGAGAAAGGGAAATAGTGGATGGGAAAGGATCTACAGTTGCTCCAATACTGAGACAGCCTCTCCTTCTCACTTCGCGAAGGACGGACGGCTGTACATGGTCTCGGACAAAGGCGACGACGTGAATCTGTCTCAATTATTGCTCTTGGACACCGGCACCAAGAAAATCGAATTTGTCGAATCTGACCCCGAATCTAAAGTAGACTTTGGTGGCGCCATTTTCTCTGATCTCAGGGATGAGTTGATCGGTACAAGTTACACAGCCGACAAGACCAAAGTTTATTGGCGGGATAAAGAATTTGAAAAGGATTACAATTTGTTGGAGGAGCGATTTGACGGAGCCGAGGTACAATTTACATCAGGTACTGAAGATGAAATGATGTGGATCGTATTTATCAATAAGGATACTGACCCGGGCGCCGCTTATTTATTTGATCGAAAGACAAAGGAAACTTCATTCCTCTATCGACCAAGGCCCAACTTGCCAGTTGCACATCTTGCCGAGATGCAACCCGCATCGTTTACTTCATCTGACGGCCTTGAGATTCCGGCATATCTAACCATGCCCAAAACAAAAGAAAAAAACAACCTTCCGGCAGTAATTATGCCTCATGGCGGACCCTGGGCGCGAGATTACTGGGGATACAACAGTTATGCTCAATTTCTGGCTAATAGGGGCTACGTTGTTTTCATGCCTAATTTTAGAGGCTCAATCGGCTATGGAAAATCATTCCAAAACGCAGGAAATCTTCAATGGGGCGAAAAAATGCAGGATGACCTCACATGGGGAGCGAAATACTTAATTGAAGCAGGCATAGCCGATCCTGATCGCATCGCCATTCTCGGTGGCTCTTATGGCGGCTATGCTACTCTGGCCGGGTTGACTTTTACTCCGAATGTTTATGCGGCAGGAGTTTCTATTGTGGGCCCATCTAACCTCTTCACACTGCTGGAAACTATTCCCCCGTACTGGGCATCAGCTGTGAAAATCTTCTATACGCGTATGGGCAATCCCAAAACGGAAGAAGGGAAAGAACAACTCCAAAGACAATCTCCATTCTTCCATGCGGACAACATCAAGGCACCCCTTCTGGTCGCTCAGGGAAACAACGACCCAAGGGTAAAAACTGCGGAATCCAATCAAATTGTAGTGGCCTGTAGGGAATCGGGCCAAGACGTGCAATACTTAAATTTTCCTGATGAAGGCCATGGCTTCGCTAATCCCGATAATAGCATGGCATTTCTTACGGTAACCGAAAAATTTCTCGCCCAACACATTGGTGGAAGGTACCAGGATGATGTGCCGGAACGGCTTCAGAAGATTATTGACGAGGTGACGGTTGATGTTGAACAGGTGGAAATATAAAAGGATCATATTTGTTCAACCAAAAGTGGAATCGCGAAGATTAAACAGAATTAGTAATAGCACCAATGTCTGATCGAAAATTAGCCGCGACATTGTTCGCTGACATTGCCGGATATACCGCGATGATGCAGGAGGATGAGTCCCGGGCCATTGACGTGCAAACCCAATTCAAGAAACTTATAGAAAACAATAGTTCGTGAAGGATTTCGGCCAAATTCGAAGTGTTAACAGCAGTATCTTAAATTCAAGATTTTCTATAACGCTGATTATCAAGTATTTATGGCCTGCTTATTTGGCAATCCTATTAAAATGCAAGTTTCGGTTCAGACGATACTTTAGTTTTAATAATTTATCCATAATTCTAAGATTGAGTATCAACGAGTTATGAAATATTTCCTTCACGGACTATTGAGAAAATATAGTTTCAAAATATTCAGGAAGGATTGTCAATTTCTACGGTGATGGGTGCCTGATACTTTTTGATAGTTCGATCAGAGCAGTTAGTTGTGCTAAATAGTTGCAATTATCCTTCGTCCAATCGGGCAATATTCCTGTGAGAATGGGCATTCATAGCGGTGATGTAATGATGAAGGAAGACAGCGTCTACGGAGACAGTGTCAATATTTCCTCAAGAATCGAATCCATGTCAGTGCCCGGAAGTGTACTCATGTCAAAGGTGGTCTCAGATCAGATACGCAATCAAAAGGACGTGAATACGCGCTCAATTGGTCATTTTCACTTTAAAAATGTGGATCAACCCATGGAGGTATTTGCACTAATGCATCCTGAACTCGCAATACCCGACACGAACAAAATAAAAGGAAAACTAGCCGACACGGAAAAACCAAAATTAAAAAGTAATAAAAACCTGGTTTTCATTATAAGTTTTCATACTATGGGTCTGCAAAATATTAATAGAGACAACCTCAATATAGTGAAATATCGCCTGGCTCTTCTTGTTGCATTTCTTGTCCTACTGATGTCTTGTTCGGAATCTGACGTCAATAAAGCTAAAAACTCAACAACCGGAACTATTTCTAAGCCAGCAACCGACGATTCGGCCATTCTCAAGAATCCACAAAACAATGCTTATTTCGGTGATTTGCACGTACATACATCCTGGTCATTTGATGCTTTTGCTTATAATACAAGAACTTCCCCGGATGATGCCTATCGATATGGCAAAGGAGAAATGATCGATCATGTGGGCGGTCAAAAAATACAGCTCAGGGGCGGTGCGCTTGATTTTATGGCAGTTACAGATCATGCAGAATACCTCGGGGTAATGAAACATTTTCTGGAAAGTGATCATCCTTTGTCAAAACATGAATTGGCAAAAAAGGTGTTAAGTGAAGATTTCGCATCATCTATTGAAGCGTTTTCTGCTATTGGGACTACTATAAGAACCGGAAAGCCGATTGAGGAATTACTCGCTGGAGATATTGTTAAAACAGTTTGGAAGGAAATCATAGAGGCTGCAGAAAGGCACAATGAACCAAGGAAATTCACTACTTTCATCGGGTACGAATGGACCAGCATCCCCGATCGTCAAAATCAACACAGAAATGTGATTTTCAGATCGGCGAACGTTCCGGATTATCCTTTTTCAGCCTTTGATTCTCAAATACCGGAGGACCTATGGACCTACCTCGAAACCGCAAGAAATAACGGAATGGAAGCCCTTGCCATTCCTCACAATGCCAACAAAAGTGATGGTAAAATGTATCAATTGGTCGACTCCAATGGAAATCCTATCGACGCAGAATATTCCCGCAGACGAATGTCAAATGAACCCATCAATGAAGTAATACAAGTAAAAGGGCAGTCGGAGACCCATCCAACCCTTTCTATGAATGACGAATTTGCAGACTTCGAGATCGCCCCCTATCTTATTGCCACTGAAATAATCGGGGAGATTGATGGAAGTTATGCACGACAAGCATTTAGGAACGGTCTGGTCATGGAACAAAAAGACGGTTTCAATCCCTATAAATTTGGAATGATCGGAGCTTCAGACACTCATAACTCAGGGGCTCCGGTTGAGGAAGACCGATATTTTGGAAAAATTGGAGTTGTGGACCACACCCCGGAGTCAAGACTAGATGATGAGAGTATCGGAGATGATTTCTGGAGCGCTGCAGGGTTGGCCGGAGTATGGGCAGCTTCTAATACCAGGGAAGCACTTTTCGATGCCATGAAAAGAAAAGAGGTTTTTGCAACCAGTGGCCCCCGAATGAAAGTGCGCTTTTTTGCGGGATGGGACTACGATGAAGACATTTTACAAAGTGAAAATTGGGTGGAAAGAGCTTACGAGTCGGGTGTACCCATGGGAGGTGATATTTCTCGATCAAATGACCAGGATAGTCCTGACTTTCTCGTTTGGGCCGTAAAAGATGCAAACAATGCCAATCTTGATCGCGTGCAAATCATCAAGGCATGGGTAGATAGAGAAGGAAATTCTCATGAAAAAGTATATGATGTAGCTTGGTCAGCAGGCCGTGAAATAGACGAATCTACTGGCAAATTATCTTCTATTGGCACTAGTGTTGATCTTGAAACTGTAACCTATACGAATTCCATAGGGGCGGTAGAATTAAAATCGTTATGGCAAGATCCGGATTTCGACGTCGATTTGTACGCCATGTATTATGTACGAGCGCTCGAAATCCCTACTCCGAGATGGAGTACCTATGATGCCAAAGCGCTTGGAATCGATCCTCCTGAACACGTACCCTCTACAATTCAGGAAAGGGCTATAAGCAGCCCGATATGGTATCAGCCTACTGAATGAGCACGCATTTCAACATGCCCAGTTTTTATATTTGAATAATACGTCTTAATCAAGTAATTTTGGAATAATATTTCTATATGAATAATTCCAAAATGAAATCGGAAACTTTCGGTGAAAAAATCAGGAGACTACGGCTGGAAAATCAACTTCCATTGAGGCAGGTTGCCGCCGAAATTGATTTTGATCAATCCACATTAAGCAAAGTGGAAAGAAATGAAGCCATCGCACCTCAGAGAATAATCAGAAATTTAGCGAAGTTGCTCAAACAAGACTATCGAGAATTTCAAATTAAATATTTGAGTGAAAGGATATTCTATGAACTAAAAGGAATGGATTATGCTTCCGCAGCATTAGGATTAGTAGAAAGGCGCTTGGAAGAAGAGCATTCAGGAACAACCTCCAAACTGAGAAAAGCGAGCCTTATCAATAAGATCAAAAAGTACCTGAGCAAACAACCTGTTATCAAAGCTTGGTTGTTCGGATCTTTCGCACGAAGTGAAGAAAGTTTGGACAGCGACATAGATATACTAGTCAGGTTTAAAAAGTCGAATAAGATTGATTTATTTGACTACGTGGGAATGATACAGGACTTGGAAGATATTACAGGAAGACAAATAGATCTCGTAGAAGAAGGGCATCTGATTCCAAGCGCTGAGAAAAATGTGGATAAAGTGTAGATTACGGTTGAAAACTGAGCCAGAATTCGGTTGAAAAGTGAGCCAGTTGAGAGAGGCGAAGTTATGCATTTTGATGAAAGAATAACCATTAATATTTTTTGAGAGAAATTAAAGTTGTTGATTAAGTTTTTCTGATTCTTTGACTCTGAAGGATTTTCCATTCATGTTGACCAGGATGGCTTTATGGGTGAGTCGGTCAACTATGGCAGCAGTGAGAACTTCATCACCAAATATTTCTGTCCACCGATCAAAACTCAGGTTGGTTGTGATAATGGTTGACTTTCTACCAGCTCTGAGGCTAAGATGAGTAAAAAGTAATTCTGCAGCCTCTTTGTCAAAGGACACATAACCGAACTCGTCACACACGACCAGATCGTATTTTTCAAAACGAGATTCCAGGGTACGGAGCATTTTGTGAGACCTGGCTTCGTTGATTTGGGTTATCAGCCTGGGAATGGCAGTAAACAAGACAGTGAAATCGAGTGTGCAGGCTTTGATGGCCAGGCCAATAGCGATGTGTGTTTTACCGGTACCGGGATTACCAGCCAGGATGAGATTTTGTCCATCTTTTATAAAATCGAGACGTTCGAGAGTAGCCAGTTTGTTTTGTGCATCATTGGGGAGTTCAGATTTGATCAGATCGTGGATTTGTTTTTTATACGGGAATCCGGCTCTTCGGATACGCTGTTTTTTTCTCCGGATGAGCCGCCCGTCATATTCGGTGATCATAAGATCGAGCAAGTAGCGTTCAAAAGAATGATTGCTTTTAGCAGCACTTTTTGCCTGTTCGGCGTACTCTGTTCTGAATGCAGGCAGCCTAAGCAGACGTGAGTAATAATCAATTTGTTGTTCCATTTTTGCTTGCATTGTTGAGATTTTATTCGAATTAAAAAATAGCCTGTATGTCTTGAAGTTGTTTTACACAATTAAGACTTATCTGTTCAGTCAAAGGGCTCGGGATGGTGAGTGCCTGAGCCTCGTTTTTCTTTTTCATCAGGGCTTGTACCATAAAGATGATTTTGTCACTGGTCAGGGGAGAGTTCAAAGTAGTTTTTAGACATTGATCAACTGCGGAGGTTATTATTGAGGTAGATAAATGATGTTTGGTGGCGTAACTAATCACGTCAATAAATACCTTGGGTTGATCTGAAAAATATTGTTTGTAAAGTGCGATCAAATCGGTATCAGCCTGAAGAAAGGCTTCGCTGTTTGACAAAGCACCAGGCTTTACGGCTAATGTCTTCAGATAGTGCTCTATTTTAATGAACCATTGATACTTACAGTGTCTTCTCTGATGAATGTCCACTACATCGCCATTTTTATCATAAATGTGAATGTGCAAAGGGTAAATTTTCACATCCACTATGGGGCCGCGCAAGTTTTCAGGAATAGAATAGTGATTGGTATCAACCGAGATGGTGTGATACTTGTCTACTCTTAATGTCTGGATCAGGGCGGTATCATAGGCTGAAACAGGCAGAACTGTCATATGAATTTTCTCCTCGCACACACGTTCAGCGAATGTTTTAGACTCACCTTTTGATTTTCTATTGTTAAGTCTGATCAGTTTTTGCTTCAGGTGTCGATTAGCCGAATCGAGGTCGATAAACTCATCATTTTGAGCAAAGGCTTTGCGGCGCACATATTCAACACTTCGCTCTACACGTCCCTTTTCATTGGCTCTATACACATTGCAAAAACGAATATCAAATTGATAGTATGTGCTGATTTTAAGTAGATCATCTGTAGGTTTCTTACCTGCCCGTTCGGTAGACGGGTCTGCATTTCGCATGGTAAATCTTGCTACTGCTGTACGCATATTGTCGTACACTATCTGTGATGGCACACCACCAATGTGGCTCAGATAGTGTACATGAGCGTGCAAGAAACTGATCATAACTCGTGCCGCGTCACGCGGTATCCTGGCGGTAGTAAAGACGAGCCCATCGGTAATTGCTGTACCCATTGGTAAATACAGCCAGCATCAATCTTTTCTGTTTTCCCTCTATTGTCAATTTAACTTCTGCCCAATCAAACTCACTGTTTTGCCCTGGGTCAATGTGCTGGCGTATGAAAATCTCCTGACCTTTTCTCAAGTGCTGTTTTACATATTCACATACCGTAGTATAGCTGATTTCAAAACCATCGGCGATCAGTGCCTCGTGCATGTCTATACGCCGCATGCATTGTTTGGCCAAACCCGAACAATGTTTGCGCTCATTATCTTTAACAAACTGATCTATCCTGGTTCGTATCTGTTGGGTAAGTTTGCGTTTGGTACGAGAAGAACAATCGTACCGAGGTGGATCCAAAATGCCTTTAGAAGAACGGTCCTGCAAAGAACGATTCTTCTCATATTCATCAATATACTTCTTGACTGTATTGCGCGATAATCCCAGATCCTTACTGATCTTTCGTTGGGATATTCCCTGATCAAAATAGCGCAGAATAATATCTTGTTTTTGTAGCATAGTTATCATGTTTAATAGTGCAAAACATATGATGGTTATGCATCATATCTGCCATGATAACTGGCTCAGTTTTCAATTGGAATTCTGGCTCAGTTTTCAACCGTAATCTACAACACCAACATCTTCGATACATTGGTATTGAACGTGAAGCATTGAAAAAACGGTATCAAATCTGTGGAGTGTCTAAACAAATTGAAATCCTTGGAAAAAAATTTTCTTTTGTGATTTTTAAAAACCCCAAAAGTTCAGCCAACGAACCTCTGTTTTATTTCATATCTACATTGAAAGACAAAAGAAAAATAGTAAAGCTTTACCCTATTCGTTGGACTATTGAAACTTGCTTCAAACACTTAAAATCAAATGGTTTCAATTTAGAAGCTCTTAATTTTAAAGACTCTGGAAAAATAGAATTGACAATGGGTATTGTAGTATTTATCTATGCCTTATGTATTGAACAGGGTCTAACCCAACTCAAGCACAAAAAGAAGAGTGATTGGAAGAAATATAAAAACGGATCGATCAACTTAGTCGTTTCCAAATTTAAAAAAGGACTATCCTTTTTAGAAATCAAATTCAACAACCTTAGAAATTTCATATGCTTTCTTTCTCATTCCATTCGTTCTATCCCCAAACCCTCTTGGCTATTCTTTGAACCACAATTTATAGCTCATGTCCAGTAGTATGACCCCTGGCCATGAGCTTACGCACCTTCAGTGCTCGCCAATGCGACATTTTGAATTTGGGAAGGAAATAGTTTTCGGGTTGGAAGTGTCCTTCGCGTTGAATATCGTTGCCGTAGGCGGTCGCCAAAGTTCCGCTAATCAAGGTCGACCGTGCCGGTGAACAGTGAGGTGCATTGGCAAATGCATTGTCAAATACAACGCCAGTGGTCACTAAAAAATCGAGATTTGGAGTTTTGATGATATCGTTTCCATAGGCGGGAAGCAGGTATGGTGAAGTGTCTTCTATGACCAGGAAGAGGATGTTTGGCTTATCATATTCTTCATTGCAGGATGTAAGTGCAATAAAGATGGGTAGGACCCAGATGAATGCGATTCGTTTATTTTTTATCAATAATAATATCGATTAAATTGGATGGCTTCCTTACTTTAGTCCATATCCTTCCAAAACAAAATAACATGAAAAAATTACTTTTTACGCTTTTCTGTTCTCTCATATTATCAAACCAACTCCTCAGCCAACGTTACGACGTAGTTATCTACGGCGCTACAGCAAGTGGCGTAATGGCATCAATAGCGGCAGCCGAAGAGGGCATGAGTGTCTTACTCATCGAACCTCGCCTCAACGTCGGAGGCATGGTGACAGGTGGTCTTTCTCATACCGATTACGGTGACCGGACTGTTATCGGCGGACTTGCGCTCAAGTTTTACCAAAAAGTGGCCGAACATTACGATTCTCATATATTCTATTGGCGAGGGCCGGAACCTCATGTGGGAGAAAAGATCATGTCGGATTGGTTGGAGGAATCGAAGGTCGAGATTTTGTTCAATAAAAGAGTAGATCGAGTAGTCAAAGAGGACGGTTTCATCGCAAGTATTTTTCTTACAGACGGCACTGAGGTAAAAGGGAAAATATTTATCGATGCCGGCTACGAAGGCGATCTTATGGCCAGGTCTGGCATATCCTATGCATGGGGTAGAGAAGGCCGGGACGAGTACAACGAATCATGGGCGGGACGACAGCCGATAACTTTCACTAGCCACCAGATCGATGCGCGACTGAATCCATTCCGAGACGGAAAGACAAAAGAACTACTGCCGTTGATCAATCCGAGGCCTTTGGCTAAAATCGGACAAGCAGATAAAGGAATTCAATCCTATTGCTTCCGTTTGATCGCCACCCATGTCAAGGACAATATGGTCCCTTGGACAAAGCCAAAAAACTACAATCCCGAAGCGTACGAACTTGCCCGGAGATATTATAAAGCGAGACCTGACGGCCCTCCTTTAATCCACTATCGAAATACTTTACCCAATGGAAAATCGGACATCAATTCATCGGTTGGCATTTCCACAAATTTACTTGACGGTTCGAGCTGGGAATACCCCGAAGCTGATTACGCCAAAAGGGACAGCATTTGGCAGTGGCATAGAGACTATACGCTGGGTCTTGCATGGTTCCTTTCGACAGATCCTGCCGCACCTGAGCGGGTCAAAGAGTACATGAAAACCTTCGGTTTGTGTAAGGACGAATATGTGGATAACGACAACTTCCCCCACCCATTATACATTCGAGTGGCCCGCAGAATGAAAGGTGAATATATCATAACTCAGCACGACTTGATGACGGACATCGTAAAATACGACGCCATAGGCATGGGCGCGTACAATATCGACGTACGCGAAGTACAGCGCAATTACATGCCCATAAGCCGGTTTCCCGATATTAAATACGAGGTGTATAACGAAGGCTACTTATCTATCCCTGTCGAGCAATATCAAATTCCTTATCGCTCTCTAACGCCCAAATTCGCAGAATGCCAAAATCTGCTTGTATCCTGCTGGAAGAAGCGGTGCATTCGAATACCATCCTTATTTGTTCCACACAGGGGATTATGACGTCTCCCTTTGGTATCCATCTTCATTAAAATTTGCTTCCAATGTTTCGGTCAGAGTACATCATGCCCGAGGCCAGGAAGCTGTCCAGGTCAACCAGCAAAAGAACGGCGGACAATGGATTAAAATAGGTCGCTTTCCATTTGAAAAAGGGAAAAGTTTGCGCCTGTCGATTGAAGCAGATGGGTTGGAAAAAAAGGTAGTTGCGGACGCCGTCAAATTTGAATTGGTGAAATGATTGGAATTGTTTGCCAAAATCAATTCAATGGTCGAGTTGATATTTGGAATTTATACGAATTTTTAGTCTAAATGAAAATCCGAAACTCCAAGGACATACGATCTACGATGACCTATATCGCGATATAAATATTGAGATTCCTGCCGAGGCAGCAACAGATCCATATCGGTTTATTCCCAAAAATATTATGGACCAAAACAAAGGAAGGGCGAACACCTATGCCTATGACTATGATCTGGTATCAGTTAAGGAACACCACATGCGCTATTATAAACTACTCGAATACTATGAAAACGGCACCGTACAACTTTTTAACCTGAAAACTGATATTGAAGAACAATACGATCTATCCTATTCGGAACCTGAAAAAGCTAATGACTTAAGAAATAGGTTACACAAGTGGAGACAAGAGGTAAATGCACAAATGATGCTTCCCAATCCGGATTTTGTAGCGAACGTCGGGGAGAAGGTTTTGGAAGAAGAGGGGAAGTTTAAATAGCTAACTTGCTTCGGGTGCAGGACAAATCGCACAAACCAAGTTATACATTGCGTACCTACGGCACTTCAAACGTTTATTGGATTTTTTCTACCTATATTTTTGTCCCTAACGGGACTACACTAGATTCGTAGAAGGACGGATATGGATTTCCCAAAGTCACTTATACCCAACCCTTTGTAAATCAATGGTTTAAACCGGTTCCGTTAGGAACCCAATACCGCGTGCCGCGGTACGCGGTATCGGTAGAAAATTATTGAAAGAAGGTGGTACAGTGCCGTAGGTACGAAATATGAGCGCCTTATTTGAAAGGTCACCAAACGTGTTAAGCATATCTAAATAGTGCAATCTGTCCTGCACCCCTTGCTTCTGGGAATTGGACCCATTAGAGCAGAAATGTGTAACTTAGACATTGAAAACCAGGGAAACACTAATGTTTGTAATTTTGCAGCTTCATTTCCTATTATAGAATAATGGAAAAATTTCCCTTTCCACATAGTGCTTTCTTGACCCTGCTCTTGTTAGCCGGCTGCGGTCAGCAGGTCCCCGAGGAAATTTCCCTGGTTTACAATGATCTGCCCGCCATAGTTGACTTTAATTTTCATGTTAAGCCTATCCTTTCAGACCGATGTTACAAGTGTCATGGACCGGATGATAATGCCCGTCAGGCAGAATTCAGACTGGATCTGGAAGAGGGAGCTTTTGCCAAATTAAATGAATCAGGAGGGCGGGCATTTGTGAAAGGAAATATTGGAAAAAGTGTAGCCTGGCAAAGGATCACCTCAGAAGATCAGGAATTCCATATGCCGCCTCCGGAATCCAACCTAAGCCTCTCGGCCAAAGAGAAGGCGCTAATAACCAAATGGATAGAGCAGGGTGCTGAGTGGAAACCGCATTGGTCATTCATTGCTCCTCAAAGAGCTGAAATTCCGAAAGACCTCCCTGCTGATTGGACGGTAAATAATCCTGTTGATAATTTTATCCTGGGGAGATTGAAGGAACAGGGCTTAAGCCCATCCACGGAAGCGGATAAGGAACAGCTGATCAGAAGGTTGAGTTTTGATTTAACCGGTCTGCCGCCTACGATTCAGGAAATAGATGATTTTCTAGCCGATGATGATCATCTGGCCTATGAAAAACTTGTTGACCGGCTTTTGACCACCGACGCCCATGCAGAGCGTATGGCCCTGGAATGGCTGGATGTGGCCCGGTATGGTGATACGCAAGGGCTGCATGGTGATGCCGAGCGATATCACTGGCCCTGGAGAGACTGGGTAATTAAAGTGTTCAAAGAGAACATGCCTTACGATGATTTTATTACCTGGCAATTGGCAGGTGATTTATTACCGAATGCAACCAGGGATCAGAAGCTTGCTACCGCCTTCCATAGAAACCATCCTGTTTCTGCGGAGGGGGGGATCATCGATGAGGAATTCCGGGTCAAATACGTCCAGGACCGCACTAATACGACCGCGACTGCTTTCCTTGGCCTGACCCTGGAATGTGCCACCTGCCACGATCATAAATTCGATCCGATCTCCCAAAAGGAGTATTACCAGATGTCGGCTTTCTTTAACAATCTGAGGGAACTGGGGATGGTCGGAGAAGAAAATGGACGCGGCGGTTCCTCAGGTCCGGTTTTGTTGTTGCCCGAACCTGAAAGAGAGGAAAAGTTAGCTAGACTGTCGGAGGAGATCGACCAAACTTATGAACAGCTGGAGCTTACCAAATCCGAGGTCGCCGCAACCGAAGATTTTATAGCGTCAATTCAAAGCATGGCTATCGATCCCCCTGTCGCCGATGGCTTCTATCCTATGGAAACTGTTCGGCCGGAAAAGTCAACCCTTCCGGGGGGGGGGTCTGCTCCGAATACTACGTAACAGTCCAATTGATAAAATAGTTGATGAAAATCTGAAATCATTGGCTTGCGGGGAACCGCAGGTTGTCAAAGGGAGATTTGGTAACGCCCTCAGAGTGGAGCAAGAATTTGACCTGGTTTTTCTGAAGGATGTAGGCAATTTTGAAATGAACCAGCCTTTTTCGGCGGGAGGATGGATACACACCGAAAAAGAAGGGGAGAACCAGAGTATTATGGGGACCTCGGGGGATGGTTCGAACTACTGGAGAGGATGGGATCTGTTTATAGATACCTTGAATCGCCCTTCTGTTCTGATGATCAGCTTCTGGCCTCACAATTACATGCAAATCACCGCTGACATTTCGGTTCCTAAAGCCGAGTGGCATCACATTTTGTACACCTATGATGGCTCGGGCCAAGCCAGCGGAATTCACTTATACGTTGACGGTAGGAAGATCAAATGTTCCATTGATTACAATAATTTGTACAGACCCATTGTCCATAAATGGAAAAAACAAAAGGGTTGGCGGGAAAGGCCGGTTATGGTAGGAAGAAGCGGCCGGAATTTTACGGGTGACAACGGAGTGTTTTACGGAAGCATCGATCACCTTAAAATATTCAATCGCTACCTCACTTCTCTTGAAGTGACCGCATTATTTGTGGAGGAGACGAAGGTCAGCCCTAGCCAAACCGATAGCCATCGGGGGGATGGTTATCAGGATAAGGAAGCAAATTACATTGACCATTATCTGAATCGAAAACACTCCGGTTACCGAAGTTTGATCAAAGAACTGCAAAAGTTACTTGGCAAAAAACTGGTTCTCCTGGAAGATGTTCCGGAGATCATGGTGATGGAGGATATGCCGGAGCCGAGGAAGACATTTGTCCTCAAGCGGGGCCAGTATAACGATCCAACTGAGGAAGTCGGGCCAGGAACTCCCGGAAAAGTTTTACCTTTTGCTAGTGATTTGCCCAAGAACCGGCTTGGACTGGCCCAGTGGCTGGTGGACAAGAATAATCCTCTCACCGCCCGGGTAACTGTTAATCGTTATTGGCAGATGATCTTCGGCCGGGGCATGGTGGAGACACCCCACGACTTCGGAACCCAGGGAGCGCTGCCCACTCATCCGGAGTTGTTGGACTGGCTGGCCATTCAATTTATGGAATCGGGCTGGGACCTCAGAGATTTACTCAAGACTATGGTAACTTCAGCCACCTACCGGCAGTCATCTGTAGTGAGTCCGGAACACTTGTCCAAAGATGCGAAGAATCTCTTCCTGGCCCGCGGCCCGAGCTACCGCTTACCGGCAGAAATGATCCGGGATAATGCCCTGGCAGCAAGTGGCCTGCTAACCCAAATGGTGGGTGGTCCCAGCGTAAAGCCCTACCAACCCGAGGGGCTCTGGGTCGAAAAAACCGGTCCTTACATGGCTTACAAACACAATTCAGGAGATAGTCTCTATCGCCGGAGTATGTACACATTTATACGCCGCACTACGCCCAATCCTGCCATGATTGCATTCGATGCGCCAAACCGGTCGGTATGCATTGTCAAAAGAGAAAACACCAACACGCCCCTTCAGGCCCTGGTCTTGCTCAACGATCCTCAATTTGTAGAAGCAGCGAGGGTGCTAGCCGAAAGGATACAAAAGGAGGGAGGAGAAAACCTGGAAGATCAAACGAAGTACGGCTTTAGGTTGCTATGTGGTAGAAATCCAAATCCTCGTGAACAAGAGTTGATGCAGCAACAATATCAAATTGCTCTGGATCGATACAAAGAAGATCCTAACGCCGCAGATGAATTGCTGACAATAGGGGAGTATCCACTTGATAATAGTTTGGATAAGATAAAGACGGCCGCCCTTGCAATGGTGACCAATACGATGATGAACTTCGACGAAGCTTATATGCGACGGTAGACGTGACCGAACGATTCCGCCAATGGGCGGATCGAGTGCGGCAGCGCTCGAAGTGAGGGAACCGCGAAAGCGGATGGGCAGGGCAGACGGCCAACGGTGGACGGCCAACCGCAGACGATAGACTGAAAAAGGATTTCTAATTGTGTTTGGATGGACAATTCTATCTATTTTTGTTCCAATTGTCTAACTTTGAAGTAGTGAACTTATACCGTCAGCCGTAGGCCGTAGGCCGTAAAATTTAACTCATGAGCGATTGCAATAATTATATACGAATTCAAAGCAGAAGAGATTTCCTGACCAAGTCCGCTATGGGCTTTGGTGCCTTAGGCCTCACTTCTTTACTTGGTGCTGAAGCGCCCTACCGTCTGCCGTCTACCGTCCACCGTCCACCGTCTTTACCCCACTTCGCCCCTAAAGCCAAAAGAATAATCTACCTCCTTCAAAGCGGCGCTCCTTCACAAATCGATTTATTTGACTACAAGCCTCTGTTGAATGAAATGAACGGCCAAGAGCTGCCCGAATCTGTAAGGAAGGGCCAACGATTGACCGGTATGACTGCCGGCCAAACTTCTCTTCCATTGGCAGGTTCTCTTTTTGACTTTAAACAAAACGGGCAATCGGGAGCATGGATGAGCGAGTTGCTGCCGTATCAATCTAAAATAGCCGATGAGTTGTGTTTGATTAATTCCATGCATACCGATGCAATTAACCACGATCCGGCTGTTACTTTTATACAGACAGGTTCTCAATTTCCCGGTCGGCCGGCTATTGGATCTTGGATTGATTATGGCTTGGGTTCGGGTAATGAAAATCTCCCCGCTTTTATTGTATTGATTACCAAAGACAAAGGAGGTCAGCCTTTGTACGCCCGCCTGTGGGGCAATGGCTTTCTGCCTTCGCAGCATCAGGGCGTCCAGTTTCGGGCGGGAAAAGATCCGGTACTCTATCTCAACAACCCACCCGGAGTGAAACACGAGGACAGGAAGGCACAGCTGGATATTCTCCGACAAATGCAGGAAGAACAATACGAAACCTTTAATGATCCGGAAATCGAAGCACGGATTGCTCAATACGAAATGGCCTTCCGAATGCAAACTTCCGTACCCGAAATCACGGATACCTCTAATGAGCCAAACCATATTTATGATCTCTACGGCCCGGATTCCCGAATACCAGGAACCTATGCGGCCAATTGTCTGCTGGCACGTAGGTTGGCCGAAAAAGGGGTTAAATTTATCCAGCTGTACCATCGGGGATGGGATCATCATAACGACCTACCCAAAAATATCAGGCAAAAATGTAAAGAAACCGATCAGGCCTCAGCGGCTTTGATCATTGATCTCAAAGAAAGGGGTCTATTGGAAGACACCTTGGTCATCTGGGGCGGAGAATTCGGCAGGACAAATTATTCGCAAGGGAAATTGACCAAAGACAATTATGGCCGGGATCATCACCCCAAATGTTTTAGTATATGGATGGCAGGAGCAGGGGTCAAAAAAGGAATGAGCTATGGTAAAACCGATGATTTTAGCTACAATATAACTGAAAACCCCGTTCATATTCACGATTTTCAAGCTACTCTGATGCATCTCCTTGGTATCGATCACGAGCGATTTAACTATAAGTTCCAGGGCAGGCGTTACCGGTTGACAGATGTACATGGGAAAGTGGTGAAGGATATTTTGGCTTAAATATACCCTTCGTTTCCCTTTCGGTCGACTATGGATTTTTCAAAAAGCCTTCTTAATGTAACTTTGACATTGAAAACCAGGGAAACACTAATGTTTGTAATTTTGCAGCTTCATTTCCTATTATAGAATAATGGAAAAATTCCCCTTTCCACATAGTGCTTTCTTGACCCTTCTCTTGTTAGCCGGCTGCGGTCAGCAGGTCCCCGAGGAAATTTCCCTGGTGTACAATGATCTGCCCGCCATAGTTGACTTTAATTTTCATGTTAAGCCCATCCTTTCAGACCGATGTTACAAGTGTCATGGACCGGATGATAATGCCCGTCAGGCAGAATTCAGACTGGATCTGGAAGAGGGAGCTTTTGCCAAATTGAAAGTTTCAGGGGGTCACGCCTTTGTTAAGGGAAATATCGGAAGAAGCGTAGCCTGGCAAAGGATCACCTCAGAAGATCAGGAATTCCATATGCCGCCTCCGGAATCCAACCTAAGCCTCTCGGCCAAAGAGAAGGCGCTAATAACCAAATGGATAGAGCAGGGTGCTGAGTGGAAACCGCATTGGTCATTCATTGCTCCTCAAAGAGCTGAAATTCCGAAAGACCTCCCTGCTGATTGGACGGTAAATAATCCTGTTGATAATTTTATCCTGGGGAGATTGAAGGAACAGGGCTTAAGCCCATCCACGGAAGCGGATAAGGAACACCTGATCAGAAGGTTGAGTTTTGATTTAACCGGTCTGCCGCCTACGATTCAGGAAATAGATGATTTTCTAGCCGATGATGATCATCTGGCCTATGAAAAACTTGTTGACCGGCTTTTGACCACCGACGCCCATGCAGAGCGTATGGCCCTGGAATGGCTGGATGTGGCCCGGTATGGTGATACGCAGGGGATGAATATTGATTCCGAGCGATATCACTGGCCCTGGAGAGACTGGGTAATCAAAGTGTTCAAAGAGAACATGCCTTACGATGATTTTATTACCTGGCAATTGGCCGGCGATTTATTACCGAATGCAACCAGGAATCAAAAGCTTGCTACCGCCTTTCATAGAAACCATCCTGTTTCTGCGGAGGGGGGGATCATCGATGAGGAATTCCGGGTCAAATACGTCCAGGACCGCACTAATACGACCGCGACTGCTTTCCTTGGCCTGACCCTGGAATGTGCCGCCTGCCACGATCATAAATTCGATCCGATCTCCCAAAAGGAGTATTACCAGATGTCGGCTTTCTTTAACAATCTGAGGGAACTGGGGATGGTCATAGGACGCGGCGTTTCCTCAGGTCCGGTTTTGTTGTTGCCCGAACCTGAAAGAGAGGAAAAGTTAGCTAGACTGTCGGAGGAGATCGACCAAACTTACGAACAGCTGGAGCTTACCAAATCCGAGGTCGCCGCAACCGAAGATTTTATAGCGTCAATTCAAAGCATGGCTATCGATCCCCCTGTCGCCGATGGCTTCTATCCTATGGAAACTGTTGGGCCGGGAAAGTCAACCCTCCCGGAGCCCCGGATAAGCTTTATACTAGCTAACACTCCAATTGACAAAATAGTTGATGAAAATCTGAAATCATTGGCTTCCGGGGAACCGCAGGTTGTCAAAGGGAGATTTGGTAACGCCCTCAGAATGGAGCAAGAATATGACCTGCTTCTTCTGAAGGATGTAGGCAATTTTGAAATGAACCAGCCTTTTTCGGCGGGAGGATGGATACACACCGAAAAAGAAGGGGAGAACCAGAGTATTATGGGGACCTCGGGGGATGTTGTGGACTACTGGAGAGGATGGGATCTGTTTATAGATACCTTGAATCGCCCTTCTGTTCGGATGACCAGCTTCTGGCCTCACAATTACATGCAAATCACCGCTGACATTTCGGTTCCTAAGGCCGAGTGGCATCACATTTTGTACACCTATGATGGCTCGGGCCAAGCCAGCGGAATTCACTTATACCTTGACGGTAGGAAGATCAAATGTTCCATTGATTACAATAATTTGTACAGACCCATTGTCCATAAATGGAAAAAACAAAAGGGTTGGCGGGAAAGGCCGGTTATGGTAGGAAGAAGCGGGCGCTGCTGCGTGGGGGACAACGGAGTGTTTTACGGAAGCATAGATCACCTTAAAATATTCAATCGCTACCTCACTTCTCTTGAAGTGACCGCATTATTTGTGGAGGAGACGAAGGTCAGCCCTAGCCAAACCGATAGACATCGGGGGGATGGTTATCAGGATAAGGAAGCAAATTACATTGACCATTATCTGAATCGAAAACACTCCGGTTACCGAAGTTTGATCAAAGAACTGCAAAAGTTACTTGGCAAAAAACTGGTTCTCCTGGAAGATGTTCCGGAGATCATGGTGATGGAGGATATGCCGGTGTCAAGGAAGACTTTTGTGCTGAACCGGGGGCAGTATGATTCACCAACTGAGGAAGTCGGGCCAGGAACTCTACGAAAAGTTCTGGTTTTTGGGGAAGATCTGCCCAGGAACCGGCTTGGACTGGCCCGGTGGGTGGTGGACAAGAATAATCCTCTCACCGCCCGGGTAACTGTTAATCGTTATTGGCAGATGATCTTCGGCCGGGGCATCGTGGAGACACCCCACGACTTCGGAACCCAGGGAGCGCTGCCCACTCATCCGGAGTTGTTGGACTGGCTGGCCATTCAATTTATGGAATCGGGCTGGGACCTCAGATATTTACTCAAGACTATGGTAACTTCAGCCACCTACCGGCAGTCATCTGTAGTGAGTCCGGAACACTTGTCCAAAGATGCGAAGAATCTCTTCCTGGCCCGCGGCCCGAGCTACCGCTTACCGGCAGAAATGATCCGGGATAATGCCCTGGCAGCAAGTGGCCTATTAGCTACTAAAGTGGGCGGTGCAAGTGTTAAACCCTATCAACCTGATGGCGTTTGGGGCATTAGATCTCTGAAATCAGGAGGCCCCTATGAAGTCGATTCCGGCGCCAATCTTTATCGCAGGAGCATGTACACCTATGTCCGTCGCACTGCTCCGCATCCGGCCATGGTGGCCTTCGATGCACCCAACCGGTCGCTATGCGTTGTCAAAAGGGAAAACACCAATACGCCTTTGCAAGCCCTGGTATTACTCAATGATCCTCAATTTGTGGAAACAGCAAGAGTATTGGCTCAAAGGATACAAAAGGAGGGTGGGGAAAGCCTCGAAGATCAAACGCAATATGGTTTCAGATTGCTTTGTGGCAGGAAACCGGATGGCAATGAGATGGAATTGATGAAAAAGCAATATCAGATTGCTTTGGATAAGTACAAAGGAAATCCGAAAGCAGCGGATGAATTGCTCCAGGTAGGGGAATATCCCTTCGATAATAGTTTGGACAAAATTCAAACTGCTGCCCTGGCAATGGTAGCCAGCACAGTGATGAATTTTGATGAAGCTTATATGAAACGGTAGACATGACCGAACGATTCCGCCAATGGGCGGATCGAGTGCGGTCCCGCGGTACCGCGGGACTCGAAGTGAGTGAACCGCGCCCGTCAGCCGAAGCTTTAGCGAAGGCTGGAAAGCGGATGGGAAGGACAGACGGTGGACGCCTGCCTGCCGAAGCCACGGCGCAGGCAGGGTGGACAGAAAACAGAAAACAGAAAACACTATGGGCGGTTGCAATCATTACCAACAAATCCACAGTAGGCGAGACTTCCTGACCAAATCAGCTATGGGCTTCGGCGCCCTGGGTTTGGCTTCTTTACTCAATCCATCCGAGCTTTTTGCAAGTGCGGGGAAGGCCTCCTACAATGGGCTCCCAGCATTACCACATTTCGCCCCCAAAGCCAAAAGGGTGATCTATCTGTTCCAAAGCGGGGCTCCATCGCAAATCGAATTATTTGACTACAAGCCATTGTTGAATAAAATGGTTAGAGAAGAGCTGCCTGAATCGGTTCGACAAGGTCAAAGGCTAACCGGTATGACCGCGGGACAAACATCCTTTCCGCTAGTGGGCTCTTTTTCCCCATTTCAGCAGCATGGACAATCGGGCACATGGATGAGCGATTTACTTCCTTATCAATCCAAAATTGCGGACGAGATATGCGTGATCAGGTCGATGTATACGGAAGCCATTAATCATGACCCGGCCGCTACATTTATTCAAACCGGATCGCAGTTCCCTGGCCGGCCGGCTATTGGCTCCTGGATTGATTATGGGTTGGGTAGTGCCAATGAAAATTTGCCTGCCTTTATTGTATTGATCACCAAGAACTCAGTCGGCCAGCCACTATATGCCCGTCTTTGGGGCAACGGTTTTCTCCCTTCCCAGCATCAGGGAGTTCAGTTCAGGTCTGGTAAAGATCCGGTACTCTATCTGAACAATCCGCCTGGGGTAGACCGCGACGACCGGAAGGCACAACTTGAAATTCTAAAGCAAATGCAGGAGGGTCAATCGGAAAAAGTCAACGATCCTGAAATAGAAGCCAGGATCGCCCAGTACGAAATGGCGTTTCGGATGCAGACATCGGTTCCGGAAATCACAGATACTTCTGATGAACCCAATTATATCTATGATCTGTACGGCCCGGACTCCAGGGACCCCGGTACCTTTGCGGCCAATTGCTTACTGGCCCGCAGGTTGGCTGAAAAAGGGGTGAAATTTATCCAACTCTATCACCGGGGATGGGATCAGCATTTGCACTTGCCCGAAGGAATCCAGAATCAATGTAAAGAAACCGACCAGGCTTCCGCCGCTTTGATAACGGACCTGAAGCAAGCCATGTTCAAACTACTTGGTTTCACTGAGGAGGAAGCCCTTCGATTGTAGTTGAATAATCCTCAATATTCCCTATTGAAGCCGGTGAAATGTCTATCATGACATTGTCTGACGGATCCAGGTGCGATGACCACATAGCTACCAAACTATTGCCCCATAAGTATTCCATAGAAGTGCCCATACCATCTTCTTGAATGAAACCAGGAGGCCCCCGATCATGGTATACCCAATACTCGTCCCCTTTGATAAATGTTGAGCTCATCAGTGGTAAGCGCAAAGGGAACAACCCTACCCCATTCAGGGCCAAGAAAGTGAGGAATTCCTCCTGGTATTTCGAAACCTGCCTGGTCGATAAAAAAATCAAAGGCCAATGGCTGCCAATGATTTGGGTCGTTTATCCCTTGGCCACCGGCTTTTGAGGGGTCCATGGGGTCATTCAATGGTGCGTAATACGTATTCCTATATCCAAGACTTTCATTTGCCCCATCTTGCAAGCCAAATTCTATAATTTGTTCTGCCAAATAATTACCTAATTTGGCTGGGGAACCGTCAGAATAATCAGTTGACACAACTTCGGTTTCATAACCCAGATTTGTCATCAGGTCATCGAAACTTGCAAGTGATTCTTCAGCGCCTGGCGAATTTTGAAACCTGTGCTTAAGGACTCGATAAACAGCATAGCTTATTGCTTCCGAACGAGCCTCTGCTACACTGGAAGGAGTTGGAATCCCATCAAATGGACAGTAATAGCCACTCAAGGAGTTCCCTAGAAAAAAAGTTTGAGCTGTTTTATCATAGACCGCCCATGCGTCATACATGACTATAGCGCTGTGAAAAAGGTTCCTAGCATGCACCGTTGGCCTGGCATAATCTACTCGAATAGCATCAAGCAAAACCTCATTCCACTTCCTGGCAGTAGATTCTTGAGCTAATGCAAGGCTTGTACTAAAAAGCAGTATACAGGCAACCCCAATTTTGATGGGAAACTTGTTGATAATAATTTTAATCCTGTTAATATTCAGCATATAAATCCAATTTCACATTAGTATATTTCAATAAAAGCTATGGTTGCACTTCGTAAGTAAGTGAACTTTGACACCAGCCTCCATTAATGCCTCGTCCAAATAAGGTCAGCTTGAATTGGCCAATACCATCATGGTGATGGAATGAAACTGAGGTCTGGCCATTTTCACCCGTATGAATTAACGGATTCCAATATACCGCCGGATCCAGCATGGGTGTTCTTTGCCCTTTATCAGCATCAACTTCAACAGGATAACTTACGTCCCGCTGAACGCCATGAACGTTTACAGTTATCGTCTGATCGTACGGCTCTGGTAACCAGGTATGGATAATTACTACCCCATTGGCCCCCATTTGCTCAAACCCCTCCAGGGTCTCCGGAGTATTGAAGAAATCAAATTTTATAACATTTTTCATGTTGTATTCAATCACCTTTTCGAAGGGAGTGATCTTCCTGTCCATTATGAAAACCGGAGATTCCGGAAAGAATGGCTTATTCAATGGATTTACCATTTTGGCTACCAATCCGTTTTCAGATTTCCTTAATTTCAGCGGGGTGATTAAGGTTTGCATGGCCTCTTGAAAACTTGAGAACGGTTCATAGTCACTGGTGCGGATTGAATAATCCGGTTTATGATTCCAATCGACTACTGTGTCAGCAGCAGGAGGCTCTTGGAAGCTATCAAATAGATAATCCCATTTTTTACGCTGAGAAGATCTTTGAAGGGCCTCGTGTAATTCACCCGGATCTATTATGGTTTTCAACTGTTTTGGGTTGATATCAGGTACCTGTGGAGCGTCAACATCCACTAAGATATTCCTAGAAAAAGGGTCAAAAAATTGCACGTTATAGGATCCCTCTTCTGGAGCCAGCTCTACCGTGAATTTCCCGTTTCTGTCAGTATTTAATGAAAAGGCGGTGCCTTCTTGTTCCAAAAACGCCGAAAAAAAGCTTCGATCAATAGGTTGTTGCGTGTCTAGATCGGTTATAATTCCAGTTACAATTATATTATCCTCCACCACAATTGAGTCGCTATCTGAATTATCCTCTATGTCGTAAACCTTAGCAACTTGTTGATTTATTACTCCATTTTGCACTTGGGCTACTGACAAACTTAGATCAGCCGAGATTGGGTTCCCATTCATATCTTTTGTTTCAATTTCTAACACAATCTGCTGGCGGCGATTATAGAATTTCTGTGGGGTTCTAATGTTTGCCACAAGATCATTTGGCCAATTTGAAAGAGTTTCAGTTACCAGGATATCATCTATATTAGCCAAATCCATTTGGTCGTTAAAGATCAAAATCTGATGTTTGATCAATGTATGTTCATTATGAGATTCCTCATGGTAAACTTGTATCAATATCAGGTTTGAAGCAGTTTTGGTAGTATGGGGAATAGTGAAAAATCCTTGGGACTGCCCCCCGTTGGTCACTTTCAAGTGAAAATCCTGAACAATCAGATCCTGCTGGTGGTCATATAGACTTGCCTTAAGAATTGAATTCTGATAATCAAAGGTCAAAGGTAAGAACACCTTAAACCAAACGGTATCACCTGCTACATACCATTCCTTATTAACGATGATAGCACCGTCCGACTTTGAAGGCTTCTGTCCAACCGCAAACTCGGTAATTAATAAAAACAGGATCATTAGGGTTATCCTCATGGCCAGTACGATGGTTTTTGAAAAGAGCTGTTTTTGAGTGTTAAACAATTACCGCAAGCCTCTTGCAAAACAATATCCTCAGGCGGACAAGGAGCTACTGGATTATGGGTAGCTTCTTTCTGAACAAATACTCGTTTAATATCTACTGCTGAAACCTGAAAATAACCCAAGACCTGCTCAGTCGGATCATTGACATTACTAATGTTTCCCCTTAAGGTCCCTGCAGGTTCTTCAAATAAGCCACCTGATCGATCCACTGATTTACTTATTTGCTGCCAAAAGTTATAAGCGCCAGCGGAAAGTGATTGCTGACGGATGTGAAGACAATAAATAGATGCAAATTTATAATTAACGTCCAATGATTTAATTTCCTTCCTTTTGATCAGGTTATTGTTGGCATTTGAGCCATCAAGTATTTTAACCTCACCTAAAGGAAGGTCATCGGGAACATAACAGGTTGAATTTACCACAAACGGGCCAGGTGGTTCCCATTCATTAAATTGATATTCCCCTTTTACATCCCATTTCAAAAATACATCTCTCGTGTTCATCGGAACTTGAGTATCCACAAATACCTTGACCCTTGCTTTTTGAACTATAAATCCGGTTTCATTAAGTTCATCTTCTACTAAATAATCGAAATAAACACTGGTTATAGGCGAGACTGGTAAGAGCGGCTCTGGTATCGATTGATACTCCCGACCGTCCTCCATTTTAATATTTATAAAGTAGCTTTCCCCAATACATCCGATAAATGTTCCGGCAATACTGGTGTAGGTACCTGGTTCGGATTCCGTCAAAACAATGGAGTTACTATCACTTGAACCGATAGTTACCAAAGCGTTGCTGATGGGTTCCGGGTCGTCCAATTCATCAATAAATAATTTGGCGCTTTTAAATGTGGTAACCTGGTATGGTTCGACTAAATTAGTTATCTGTCCATTAATAACCACAAACTCATCTTTGCCTTTTACTTCCAATTGAATATCATCGACACACCCCCATAGGATCAGAGGGTATGCAGTTATGAAAATGAATTTTCTAAAACGCGTCATTACTTATCGCGGCCAATAGGACGGTATATCTCTGGTACTGCCTGCCAGTTCCAAACAATCCATACACTCTGAATCAAATTCGGGATCAATCACCAAACATGGCGATACGGGTTTATCAACTGAGTCCGGAGGTATAAATAGCCTATCTGACACCACCGCAGAAGCGTAAAAGTATCCGAGCACTTCTTCCAGTGGATCGTTGATATTTTGAATGTTTCCGATGATTTGTCCGGGGGGTGATTCAAATAGCCCTCCTTTTCTGTCTTTTGACTGCTGAACAGCATTCCAAAAATTATAGGCGTTTTCTGTTAGTGACTGCTGTTTGGTATGGATACAATAGTTGAATGCAAATTTGTAGTCAACATCAATGGACTTGACCTCTTGTTGTTGCAATTGGCTGCCTCGGGTTTCCAGTCCGTTGAAGATATTCACATCTCCTAATCTTATGGGGTCATTTACATAACAGGTAAAAAGAAAAGTACCAACGCCTGTTGATGCGAAGTCATCGGTAAGCGCTTCATTTTCAATGAACTCATACTCGCCTACAGTGTTCCATTTTAGAAAGACATTTTCAGGATCCTGTGGAATAAAGGTATTTACCTTAATTTTTACCCGCTTCTCAAATACAATATTGGATACCTCATTTAGTTCAGGCTCTTCAACCAGATCGTAACTCATTCTGGTTATTGGAGGAACAGGCAATAATTTCTCCATGGTGGATTGATAGATACTACCATCTTCCAGCACCACTTGTAGCATGTACGAAGCTCCGATACGACCTATTAAATCTTCAACATTACTCTGATATATCCCTGGATCAGTTTCAGTCAACATTGCTTCTTCCCCATCACTGCTAATTAGGCTAACGATTGCATTAGGAATATGACTTTTGGGTTCTAATGCATTGGTTCCACTTTTTTCTACCGTCACAATATACGACCGCTGTTCGTTGGTTATCTGTCCACCTATAACGATATAGCTGTTTTCCTGATTACTTTGGATATTAATTGGGTCGATACAACTAGCTAATACTACCATAGATAACAGTATAACCACCAGCATCCAGTTTGAATTAATCTTCATTGGTAGTTAAAGTTATATGTGATAGTAGGGATAGCACTTCCTAGTACAGAGTACTTATTAGCTTTCAACCCAGATAAGGGTGCCTGGGTAAAAAACACAGAATACGGATTGCGTCTTCCATAGAGGTTGTAAATTCCAAAAGTCCAGCTGCTCTTCCACCTTTTTGTTTTTCTATGTCCCTGTCCCAGGGAGTAACTTATGTCCAATCTATGATAATCCGGTATCCTCAATTCATTTCTGCTAGAGTAAATTGGCACCCTTGTAGTTCTATCAACATCGAAAAAACCCAAAGGGGCAGTAATTGGCCGCCCGGTATTATAGATGAAGCTCACTGCAAAGCTGTGCCGCTTATTGAACTTGTAATTTGTGGTGATTGACAAATCGTGCGTTTTATCGTAGTTGGCCGGATACCATTCTCCGTTGTTAATAGTTGTACTTGGTTCTGATCCCTTAGATCGTCGTTCGGAGCGGGACAATGTGTAAGCCAAATTGCCCGTTAACTTGCCCAGGGTCTTATCCAAACCCAATTCAAGCCCATAGGCTTTTCCATCAACTTCAATGATTTCTGTTTCAAGATGAGGATTAACAATGAGGTCAGCAAAATCCTTGTACTCCTTAATATCCGTGAAACTGCGATAAAATCCCCCCAAGGAAGCTCTCCATTCCCTGGTATATGAATCCCGCATCATGGTAAGGGAGAAGTTATGAGCGCGAGGAGGAGCTAAATAAGCATTACTCAACATCCAAACATCCACCGGTGTGACCGCTGCGGTATTAGAAATTTGGAACAGGTATTGGGCCATACGGCTATATCCAAATTTTAATGTCCGGTATTCGTTGAATATTATATTCAAAGATAATCTCGGCTCCAAAGTAGAATAAGAAGCGATTTTTTTCCCACTATCGAATATCAAGGTATCGGTTATGGTTCCATAAGTAGGGTTGTTGGGGTCCTGATATACAAATTCTTTTCCAGGTCCCAACAAACTATAAAACGACCCCCGCAGTCCTGCCGAAAGAACAAAATTCTTATTTATCTGATACTCCATACTCAAGAATCCAGCAGTTTCCAAAGCATTTTGTTCTTCGAGACTTTTAGATGCAACTACCGAGACATCGTTGGTCGGATGTATTTGACCGGGGTTAGAAGCATGATAAATCAACGAACCACCAAGGTCAATTTTCAATTGTTCTGAAAGTTGATATTCCAGGTACTCTTTGACTTTGTAATACGCTATCCCTGTATCAAATTCTGAGGCCTCATTTCCACTCAATTCAGTTTTAGTACTAAAATAGTCAGAGTAGGTCAACGTCAAGGTTGATGCCAGTCGTTCAGTTATCTGATTGGAAATCTTAAGTGAAAATGAGTTGGTTCCGTAGTCCAACCCGAATAAATCAGCTGAACGAAATTCGTCTCTGCTTAGATAAAATGAGCCTCTAATAATAAACTTATCATTGAAATGATGCAGGTAGTTTAGATTAACGTCATAAAAGAAAACTGAACTGTTTTTAACCTCAGGAACATTTACCCTTTGCAAAAGCCAATCTGAATAAGATGATCTACCCGCCGCCAGCAAAGAACTCTTTCCCTTAATCACCGGGACCTCCAGCGTCAATTTGCCATAAAGAGGTCCAATGCCCCCGCCCATTTTGAAGTTTTCATTATCTCCACTTTTTGAATCGACATCAAGTACCGAGGATAATCTGCCTCCAAATTGTGCAGGTACTATTCCTTTGTACAGGTTTGCAGATTTAATTATATCTGTATTGATGGATCCGAAAAACCCCAGCGCATGATTGGAATTGAACAGCGCCACTTCATCAAATGTGACCAGGTTTTCATCCGTATTCCCTCCCCTTACATTAAACCCCAAGGCTCCTTCCCCCAATTTCGAAACACCAGGGAGAAACATTAAACTACCAATCAGATCTGGTTCACCCATAAACGTCGGTATCTCCTTGATGCGCTTTGGTGAAATAGCAACTAGTCCGGTGATTGATTTATTCAGGGTTTCTTCCGCCCGGGAGGCTGAAATCACAATTTCATCAAGTATTACGAAATCTTTGGAGACATTTAGAGATAACTTTCCATCACTCTTTACTATTATTTTTTGACTAAGGTCTAGGTAGCCGACGGATTTCAACCTTACCTTATAGATACCAATAGGTAAGTCCAGTTTAAATTCTCCAGCAGCATCAGTAGTGGTCCCAACACCCCTATCTTCCAGGAAAATGGTGCTTCCAATCACCGGCTCGCCGGTTGCCTGGTCGGTAACCATGCCTTGAATAGTGGCGCTACCACTGGCATTGAGCGCAGTACTATCGCCAATGATGATTCCGTCCGTTACCTGGCTGGTCTGTAATACGGTCTTACCATAGTTAGAAACTGCATTATAAAACGCAGGTGTAAAGTTCTGCTCAATAAATTCCTTTCTGGCTATTATGATAGTATAATTATCGTATTGCACCGCTCGAAGGCCAAAGTCATCGACCAGGTTGTTAACTGCTGTAAGTGCTGTCTCTTGAACAATGGAAGCATTTATTGGCTCCTTTGGAAGTTCCGAGGGGTTGAAAAAGAATTTTACCGGATAGGTTTTTTCAAGATCGGATATAATTTCAATTAAGCTGGCATTGGAATATTCCGCGGGACTTCGGCATGAGTCGCCGCGCATGAGTTCAAAGCCACCGTCGGGGAGAAGGTTTTGGGAAAAAAGGGGAAGGTAAGCAGTGTAGATAATTAGAGAGATATAAGATAAAAGGCACTTCGTCCGCCGCAACACAGCGATAAAAGATGAGGTGTAAGATGACCGCCCGGCTGCCGTTTGTGGTCGTCTGCTGTTTCCTGTTTTCACATCTTAATAGCCCGCTCCGCAACAACAATGTCTTTAGTCCGCAACTGAAAAATATAAACGCCTTGACTCAAATGTCTTTCGATATTCCAATGCCAAAATCCCGTTTGAGCGGGAGTATTTTGTTGCGTCAGGTTTTTGACTAAGCGACCAGTCACATCATAAACGCTTATATCTATAGGTTCTTCTTTCTCCAATTCATATTCAATTATTACATTGTCAGTGAAGAGGCTTGGGTACACTTTAAGGCTGTTTTTTTCAAAATTAAAAATCGGTTCGTCCGTTTCCCTGATCGTGATCTGCTGGTTGGCGCTGACATTTTTTACTTCTTGAGTTTTGCCTCCAACCCATTTGACCACCACCGAATCTACAATGAGCGCATCACCAACACCAAAATGCGCAATAGTACTATTTTGTGATTCATGACTGGAACCTCCATCGATCTCTCTAATTTGCTTTAAATTTCCGGTAAACACCTCTATTCGTGAACCTAGCCCCAATAGATCAGCATTTACCCCTTTAAGTTTTACTTTTAACCAATTTTGCTGCGGTGAATCATTCCGGTAAAGCTTAGATTTTGTGGTCCTCACCAGCTCGGCGTTATTTACCGGTTTTTGATTAACCACAAACAGGTCAAGGTCACCATCATTATCGTAGTCAAAAGTAACAGATCCTCTGCCAATTCCTGGATCCGCTAATCCTACGCTCTGGCCTATATCCTTAAACTTGTCTCCCTGGTTCTCTAGAAAAATATTCGGATTGGGAATGACAGATGGGTTCAATGCACCATTACAAATAAACAAGTCCACATCGGTGTCATGGTCAAAATCAAAAAAATTAACACCCCAGCTGATTGGAACTACTGCCTGTCCTGACTCAGTAGTTACCAAACCATATGCAGTACCCAATTGGTTTGTCATGTTTTCAAAGGGCTGCCCACTAGCCTGATTGACCATGAATGGGCTGACCCTGAAGTTTGAGATAAAATAATCCAGCAACCCATCGTTATTGTAATCGCCAATTCCTGTCCCCATGGCGTTAATGCCAAAATCTGCCTGCATTTCCTCACTTACATTGGTAAATGCCGTTCTTGGGAATTCATTTCGATACAATTGATTGGGGGTGGCCCGGTTGCCAAAATCATTAATAACATACAGGTCAAGATCGCTGTCATTATCATAGTCGGTAAATACGGCTCCAAAACTAAAGCCGGTTTCATACAGCTGGTATATATCGGTTACATTCCTGAAATATACACCTCTTACATTGATATAAAGTTCATCAGCGGATGGACGTTGCTCACCGGTAATGGTTCCGCCATTTATTTTTCCCAGGTCACCGTCGAATTTGTCAAAATAGTTGCCCACAAACAGATCAGGGTAACCATCCGCATTAAAATCGCCAAATGCAGCTCCGGTAGAGAATGTCTTTAGTTGGTTAATGCCATACTCTTCCGAAACATCTTTAAAAGTACCATCCCCATTATTAAGGTATAGAACATCTGAGGCGCGAGGAATTTCCCTGCCCTCATTAAACGATGCCACGGTAGTCATGAATATGTCTACGAATCCATCCCGGTTTACATCGGCGGTTATGGCGCCTTGAGAGATCAGGGGGTCGTTTATTGCAAGGCCTGCCTCAGCAGTAATTTCGAAAAAAGAACCATCTCCATTATTATGATATAAGGCATCGGGCCCTAACCCTCCGGCAAGGAACAAGTCTTCCCAGCCATCATTATTATAATCAAGGACTGCCACCCCTCCACCGAACGTTCCCTGGAAAACTGTAAAAGCATGGTTGATACCAGCCTCTTCAGTAACGTCGGTAAACTGTTGGGCTGATAGATTGTTTACAATCATCATACCAATGAAGCAAGCCAAATATCTAGTGTGCATAAACATTTATTGACAACAAATCCTTATGCGGCATGCCGCATAAGGATTTGTACTAGTATCATTTTAATAACTATCTAATAACCAGGATTTTGGGTAATCAATTCCGGATTAGAATCTATCGCACTTTGTGGCACTGGCCACAAATAATTTTTCGAAGCATCAAACGCGCGATTTTCTAATTCCTGAATGCTTGGAATTACCGTTTCCGCCGTTCTCCACCTAATCAAATCAAAATATCTGGTACCCTCCATGACGAACTCAATCCGGCGCTCGTGTCTGATTTCATCTCTCATGGCATCCTGACTCAAACCCGCTGGAAAATCTGGCATACCGGCACGGGCTCTTATCTTATTAACAGCGCTGTATACTTCGCCGTCAGGCCCGGTAGTTTCATTGAGCGCTTCTGCGTACATCAGCAATACGTCCCCATATCGCATAAGGACAAAGTCCGCCTCACCTTCACCGCCAAAACTACTCTCGGTATCAACGTTACTCCATTTTTTGGTAACTATTGCAGCACCATAGACTGGATCTGGGGCACCACCGTTAATAAAGAAATTCGGGGGACCCAATACTACCCCAACGTAGGTGTCTCCTTCAACAAAAAAGGATAATCTAAACCGAGGATCTCTGTTGGTATATGGATCGTTGGCGTCATATAGTGGACTTTGATCAATGGGCAGTCCGTCGGTCATATAGTAATCGTCCAATAATGTTCTTGAATATCCGATGGAATTCCATCCTCCTGCCTCCGATAAAGCTCCGGGAAGGTTCGGAACACCATAGTGTGCTTGTAGGAAGCTGCCTTCACCAACACTACCGCCTAGTGCCTGCAGACTAAATAAAATCTCTGTACTTTGTTCATTGGTACCGTTAAAAATACTTTCATAGTCAACATCCAACGCTACCACAGTTGGGTCTTCCTGGTCAATTATTTTTTTCAAATTGGCTGCTGCTTCTGTATAATCTCCTTGGTACAGCTGAATTTTTCCAAGGAATGCCAATGCTGCCAAAGCGGTTGGCCGGCCAAATTCTCCATTGTTTGGCGTGTTGTCCAGGTTATCTACAGCAAATTGAAAATCCGTTTTCAAGGCACCATATACCTCACTTTTAGAGTTACGCCCAACCTGGTTAGCTTCCTCCGGAGTTAATACGCTGACAATAAGCGGTACATCGCCATATACGGTTATCAAATCAGTATAGATAAAACCTCTTAGGAATCTCAATTCACCTTGCCATTTAGCGGCATCCGCCGGTCCCAAACCAGGAACACCATCCTCGATTAATTTAAGCATCTGGTTGATCCTGGTAATTGCCTGGTATCCAAAAGTCCATTTCCAGGCAACGATACCCCCGCTGGATGGATTCATGGTTCCGTTAGCGATTGCCGGGAATGAGTATTCCCAGGGACAGCAAGTTCTGGCGTTATCTGTTGCAGCATCAAAAGAGGGCGCAATATGAATAAATGCTCCACCCCACCAAGTACCTTGTAGAGCGTTATATATACCATTGATGCCCAGAACTAACTCCTCCTCATTGTTGTAAAATGATTCAACACTGCCTGTCCCTGGATCACTCTTTTCCAGTAGGCTATCGTAGCAACTTACTATCACTACAAAGGAGATAAGTAATGTTAAAGATGTTTTCATGTTATTATTTTTATATGTAACACATTTAATAATTCATTGTTAAAAGGACACGGATATACCACCGGTGATAACCCGTGAATTCGGAAAACTTGTAGCTCCCCGACTCGCACCCGCTCGTCTTTCCGGATCCAGGAAAGGAAAATCTGTAGATGTAAATAAATTGGTGCCGTTTACAAACACTCTCAATCTGCTTACAAATGTTTTATCAGTGATCGAAGCCGGGAAATTATACCCGATTTGTAGGTTCTTGAACCTAAAATAGCTTCTATCCAGTACAAAGTATGAGTTATCCATTGCCGTACTGGGTCCTGATGTATCGTATATTCTTGGTACGGAGGTATTGGGGTTTTCAGGCGTCCATCTGTTCAACCAACTGGTGTGCAGCCCCGCGGTATTAAAAAACGGTTGACTGATTTCCCCATAGCCATAGCTATTGAAATCTGATGCACCCTGGAAGATCCCAGCAATATCGAAACCCCTCCAGGCCACACTGAAGGTAAAGCCGTAGGTCCAGGTCGGATCGTCTTTGCCAATTACTACCCGGTCATCCGCATCGATTACACCATCCCCATTAATATCTTCAAATCGTAAATCACCGGCTCCAAAGTTTCGATTCAACCCTAGGTGGTCAGGAGCTCCTGCCACTTCAGCATCGGTTTGAAATATTCCAATGGATCGTAACCCATATAAGGCATTTATAGGTGAGCCTCGTTCAATGATCCTACGTCCGCTTATCAACCGGTCTACTTCGCCAGCTGCAATGCCAGGGTTTAATATGGTTACTACACTGTTAACATGTGAAACGTTTCCCCCTACGGTAACTCGAAAGTCACTAAAATTTTGATCGTAATCTACTCCAAGTTCCCAACCTTCATTTCGGACCGTAGATGCGTTTGATATCTGAGAATTAAATCCGCTCAAAGACGAAATAGGGACTTCAAATAAAATATCTTTAGTGTCTCTGATAAAGTAGTCAGCTACAATATTGAAGTTGTTGAAGATAGCTAAATCAATGCCAATATTTGTCATGGTGCTGGTTTCCCAGGTCAGGTCTTCGTTCCCAAGTGTGGTTTGAGCAACACCTGAAACTACTGATCCACCGAAGTTATAAGCTTGTGACAGACTTAACTGCTTAGCATAAGTGAAATTACCGATGTTTTGATTACCCAATTGACCCCACGATGCACGGATCTTTAGAAAATCAACAATAGCAGCATTTTGCAGGAAGTCCTCGTTGGACATTACCCACCCTGCTGAAAAAGATGGGAAAGTACCCCATTTATCATTCAAGAACCTGGAGCTTCCATCTACCCGTACATTAGCTTCAAACAGGTATTTGCCATCGTAGTCATAGTTTACCCGACCAAAATATGAACGGAGCCCCCATTCTGTGGCGGATCCCTGGTTGGTAGCGGTTGAGGCATCACCAATGTCCAACACCCGTACCGAATTCGACAAATGACCTTTAATGCCAGCCCTGAAATCCCGGGTCTCACTCTCCTCTTGGTTGAATCCTGCCAGAGCGGTAAGATTGTTAAGGCCGAAACTCCTGGTGTAGGTGGCGGTCAGCCAGGTGGTAATGTTTAATGTTTGAACATGTCTTCTGGACGCGCTCCGCACGGCGTTCAAGGTAAAGTTATTTTCACCCGTGATGAAATCGTAGGTAGGCGTCTTGCTGCCAAAAGATTCAAAATCAGTAGTTCGGTAATTTACAGCCATGGTACCTTTCAATTTTAAGCCATCGATCGGCTCATATTCCAGATAGGCATTGCCCAAAACATGGTTGTCAATCACGTTAACATTGTTTGCGAAGGCTTTGGCTATGGGGTTTTTTGAGGAAGAGCCAATCATCTCAATATTTTCATCGGCGAAGCGTCCTTGTGAGTCTCTTACCGGATAAAAAGGTAAGGCTATTACTCCACCAGTAAAAATCGTACCCAATACAGACAGATCTTCCTCGGTGGAATTTTTGTCCCCTCTGATCAATGAAAGGCTGGTTCCAATAGTTACTTTATCATTGATCTTAGAATCCAGGTTTAATCGTGCATTGTATCGCTTAAAATCAGACCTGATTATGGTACCCTCCTGGTCCAGGTAGCCCAGGGATAATCTGAAGTTGGTGGTTTCGCCGCCTCCGTCCATGCTAAATGTGTGTTGCTGAATAGGTGCAGTTGAAAACAGTTCGTCAATCCAATTGGTATTAATCTCAGCGGCTCTCCTTTCCATTTCGGCTAATTGTGCCGGTGAGTAGATCTCGGGGTCGCCATAATTGGTTCTGGCCTCATTCCTTAATGTGGCATACAAAACTCCATCGTTTACCATTTCAGGGAGTCGTATCGACTCTTGACTACCATAATAACCGTCATAAGTGAAAGTTGGTTTACTGTTTAACTTTCCTCGCTTGGTTGTGATCAACACCACCCCATTTGCCGCTCTGGATCCATAGATGGCCGACGAGGCAGCATCTTTCAAAATAGTCATGGATTCGATATCCTGTGGATTGATATTACCGATAGGCGCTTCAATACCATCCACCAAAATTAGCGGTTCAGAATTATTCAGAGTGCCTACTCCCCTGATGCGAATAATTACATCATCCCTTCCTGCTTGACCGGAATTTTGGTTGATAAAGACCCCGGTAGTGGTACCCTGTAAAGCGGTGGCGACGCTGGTAATGGGTCTGCCATCCAACATTTCAGCGGACACTGTCGATACAGCGCCGGTAAGGTTTTCCTTCTTCTGAGTTCCGTACCCAACCACTACCACCTCATCAAGGGCAGAAACACTTGCAGTCATCACCACATCAATTACCGCACGGCCACCAATCTCCACCTCCTGCGTCTCTTGCCCGATATAGGAGATGACCAGAGTGGCATTTTCATCCGCTACTTCGAGCGTATAATTGCCATTAATATCTGAAATGGTTCCGTTTGTGGTACCTTTTTCGAGTATTGTGGCGCCAACCAATCCATCGCCACTTTCGTCTGTCACCGTTCCGGTAACGTCAATAAAATCTATTTCGGCTGTAGTCAATTCCATGGATTCATTTGCGGAAAGGGTAAATGCCGTCTGAACGCATAATCCTGCTATCAGTAGCGTCAGAGCAAAAAGTTTGATCGTTTTAAAAGAAGTTATCATTCGTTTCATATTCGATTAGTGTAAGTTCACAAATAATGATTTAGAATCCTAATAATGCTTTTGGATAAAAGGGCAAAGCTGTAAGAAGAAAAATGCCATTTGTCCGATGGCAGACAATTTAGTTTTTCAGTGCTTTTCGGCTTTTCAACCAAAATCTGAGTGCAATATAGCATAATAAATAATTTTTAAGGGGTGCAATAATCGGTCAAAAGAGGTGAAAGATTTCAGCATTACTATAAAGAGGATTTAGCGCCAGAAAATTCTGGAATTTACAAATGTTAACTTTCAGATCATTTTCCCTAAGCAAGAGGGAAAAAGCATACTTTAGATTCAAAATTTTTATTTGCACCAATGCCGCTAACTACTCGGACAATGCGCTCCCGGCGATTCTATCTGAAATGGCTGATACCGCTCTCAGGTATATTGGTCATTGTCTTCGCCATAGGTCTACGGCCCGAAGCGTATCCCGGACTGCCGGATCGGGTAGACTACAACTACCATATTCGCCCTATTTTATCGAACAACTGTTACGCATGCCATGGCCCCGATGTGAGTACGCGCGAGGCGAACTTGCGGTTGGATAGATTTGAGGACGCCACGGCTCCACTCAAAGACGGTGGATCCGCCATTGTGCCGGGTAAGCCGCACAAGAGCCGATTGATTAAACGGATTTCCAGTACCAACTCGGACTACAGAATGCCACCCCTTGAGGCGAAAAAACCCCTGGATCCTTCTCAAATCGCCCTGCTGGAGCGCTGGATCGAGCAGGGCGCAGAATGGAAACCCCATTGGGCCTTCATCAAACCCGTGCACCCGCAACTTCCCCGCGCTATCGATGGTGCCTCTGCGGCAGCGGTCATTGATTATCTTCTGGGTGCCAAACATGTTGATCGAGGCTTGACTGTCGCAGCCGAAGCTGAGCCATCTCGTCTGATTCGTCGGTTGTCGTACGTGCTGACGGGCAGGGCTGTTCAGTGCTCCCCACGCTCGCCCCTTAGTCCCCTAAAGGGGAAATCCACCCTCGTATAATTCGTTGATTACCAGCGGGTGGGTGCTCCCCGCCAGCCGGCGCATATGCATCAACTCTAACTTAACATATATTACAATTAACAATGTAAAAAGAATTGACTACCTGTGTTTTAACCTAATATTTGGGAATCTAACCATAGAACAAAAGTGCAGAAAAATTCAAAGTTCTTCACTATGTGGCAGTCCAATGTTTGCCTGTATAATATTAATAATCAAAAGAATACATATTCATAAATAAAATATAAGTTAAACTAAGGTTGATGCCAATGCGCCAGCCGGCGGGGCCGGGAGGCGGGAGTAGGCCATTTTCCACAGCGCTGAACAGCCCTGGGTGTCGGGGGACAGTTGACGAAAAACTAACTATCTTTCGAGGTATTTCTATTTAAGATATTAATCCGGATTTTGTAGCGAACATTATGGAATAATGGAGATAGTCCCCTAAAATTTATCTGATTATCAGAACATCACCACTCTTAACTGTCTTCCTCACACTTTCGACTTCTTCAACCTCATAAGAAAGCAACCATCCATAAACTCCTGAAGGCACATCCAAATTTTGGCTTTTGCCATTCCAGCCGATATCAGCGTGAACGCTATGAAAAACCACATTTCCCCAGCGACTAAAAACGGTCAGTTCGAAATTTGTAATCACACTTTCTTCGGCCACCGAAACTTGGAAAATATCATTGTACCCATCCAGATTAGGAGAAAATGCATTTAGAATATAAATAACAGCGCTGCAGTCAAACGGTTGCACATTTAAGGTCAGAGGAACACTGGCACAACCTATTTGCGCATCTATTGTATACGTTTTGATTTCTGTAAGCTCCCTTTTATCGCCCACTCCTCCATCATCCCAAACAAAAGTAGCTCCATCCAAAAGTGGATCGTCGAATACTTCAAGCAGGTCTACCTCAAAAGACCTGTTTTCGCATTCGGTCAATTCTGCTTCCAGTTTTCTAGGTAAAAATTCAGTGATTGAGAGGCCATCTATGTAGTAATAAAAAGATCGAAATACTCCAACACAAGGCGGCAATTCTCCAAACGTTCCCAACGGCATAATGAGCGCAAAAAATTGTTCGCCACCCTGAGCTTGAAAACAAGTAGAAACTAATGTCCAACCCTCAGAGTCTTCGTTTTGAATAGCTTCCGGCCTTAGAGTAGCCGCTATTGGAGTAGTTGTCGATGCTGTTCCTTTGCCATAGTCGTTCACTACTTCAATGCTGTCTTTAGATATATACAAATCTATGTGCTTGTCGGGATTGATAGTGCACCTCCGTCCACCCTGGAGGGAACCCTGATTTTGAATTGCCATTTCAAAGAGGTAGGTCATTCCGGCTTCTAAAGGTTGGGTAAGAGAAGTGGCAATACCTTCGGAATAAAATCTATCATTCGAATTTCAATGACTGAAGATCCCGGCAAAATTATTCCCTTCATAAGGCGTTGTGGTATCATCCCAAAAAGTAAAGTTCTCTTCGTTATAAGGACAGCCGCCGATAAATAGATCAGGCGTAGGTTGTAGTCTATGCCAGTACCGCATTTTCTTGAAGTTCTCAATGGGGCTTCGGCATGAGTCGTCGCGCATGAATTCAAAGCCGCCGTCGGGGAGGAGGTTTTGTGAAAGGAGCGGTATGTTAAAAAGGAAAGAACAAGATAAAAGTATTAGGAGATGAGTTAGGAGAGATGAGAGATGTCGTAGATCCCGATTGAGGAGGTACGACGAACATCGGGAAGTTATAAGATACTTTGTCCGCCGAAACGCAGTGAAGGAAGATAAGAGATAAGCGAATCCAGGTTTCGTTTTCTTATCGAGTTTCTTTTTTCGAAGCGGTGTAGTACCGACGAAGTATTGCACGCTCAAAATCATTAGAATTTATCTGCATTTCAGAATCTCGTTACTCATATCTTATCTCTCATTACCAATATCTGAATACTCACATCTTTATGGCCTGTTCAGCGATAACAATATCCTTTGTCCGCAACTGAAAAATATAAACGCCTTGACTCAAATGTCTTTCGATATTCCAATGCCAAAATCCCGTTTGAGCGGGAGTATTTTGTTGCGTCAGGTTTTTGACTAAGCGACCAGTCACATCATAAACGCTTATATCTATAGGTTCTTCTTTCTCCAATTCATATTCAATTATTACATTGTCAGTGAAGAGGCTTGGGTACACTTTAAGGCTGTTTTTTTCAAAATTAAAAATAGATTCTTCTGTTTCTCTGATTGTGATCTGCTGATTGGCCAGTACATTGGTTAGCTCCTGAGTTTTACCGCCTATCCATTTTACTACTACAGATTCCGCTGTTTCCGCACCACCTAAGCCAAAATGTGCAATGGTACTATTTTGAGAAAGATGACTGGAACCACCGTCTATTTCCCGTACCAATAAACGTCCATCAACCATAACCTCAACTCTCGACCCAAGGCCATTTTTTTCTGCTCTTACTCCATCTAATGCTACTTTCAACCAATTGCCCTCGGCCCCATCATTGCGATAAAGCAAGGTGCGGGCTTCCGGTAGCGATAACGACGGCTCTCTCGGGTGTTGGTTGACCACTAATAAGTCCAGATCGCCATCATTATCGTAGTCAAATGTTACCGAACCTCTGCCTATCCTGGGATCATCTAGTCGCAACCCTGTTCCTACTTCCCTATAGTTTCTATCACCTACATATTCAAAAAATAAATTTGGAATCGGCCGAGAACCAGGATTCAGCGCACCATTGTTTACAAATAAATCCAGGTCTGTGTCGTGGTCATAATCAAAAAAATTAACTCCCCAACTCACGGGTATAGCAGTGTAGTCTCGTTTTTGTATTATTCCTATGGCGTTACCCAGTTCCTGACCGGCATCCGTAAAAAATTGTCCTTCGTGATTTTCGGCACAAAGACTTGCACGAATATTAGTCACGTAATAGTCCACCCACCCGTCAAAATCAAAATCACCGACGGCTATGCCCATGGCATTCATACCATAGTTTAGTACCAGATTTACTTCTTCATAGCTGAATGACTTTTCCGGAAAATTATTTCGCAGTGCAATATTGGGTTGGGCTACGGTGCCAAAATCGTGAGCGATCAAGATATCCACATCCTGATCATTATCCCAGTCCGTAAAAACCGCCTGAAAACCGTAACCACTGTGATTTATACCGTATACTTTGCTGGCTTCCAGGAAATATTCTCCTCCTGTATTGATAAAAAAATGATCTTCCGCAGTAGCAAATTCGTCAATTGTGTTTTCGTTCAAAATAGTTATCTTTTGTGGAGATGTTCCAAAAAAATTGGCAATGTATAAATCCGGGTAGCCGTCAGCATTGATGTCTCCAAAGCTTGCTCCCTGGCTGCTGCTGAGAAAGTTCTCTAGACCATATTTCCTGGTGACGTCGGTAAAAGTACCATCGCCATTGTTGAGGAAGAGCAGGTTAGGCGATAGATCCTTAGTCTCTAAGTAATAGAATGTGGTGACAATCAAATCTTTGTCTCCGTCTCTGTCAATATCGGCTGCAGCTGCGCCCTGGGTATTCAATGGAATGGTGCTTTCCAAACCAGCCCCTTCAAATCTATTGCTAAAAGTGCCGTCACCATTGTTGTGCAAGAGCTGATCCGGATCACTTCCACCCGGAAGGTAAAGGTCTTCAAAACCATCGTTATTATAATCAAACACCACAGCGCCGCCGCCAAAAGCAGCCACGTCCACTCTATACGCATGATTAATGCCTGCTGATTCGGAAACTTCTGTGAAACGTTGGGCCATAATAAAATGAGTGGAGAGGAAAACCAAGAATAGGGTAACACTTCCTTTCATATCTCGTTTTTCTAGCCCTAACAGCAACATAAACGAATTGTCAGATTACAATTCTAAGGTAGTCAATTTTTGAACCGTTGTCTGCCTATTATTACAAGCCTTTGATTCAGAAGGATGCAGAAACGACATCAACATGAAATAAAATTACGCCATCATAAAAATGTAAATTACTGTGGCTCTGCAGTCAAAGTTGCTTTCTGGAATTATCTGACAATCAAAACATCCCCACTCTCAATCACCCTCTTCACACTTTCCACTTCTTCAATCTCGTAAGAAAGCAGCCAGCCATAAACTCCCGAAGGCACATCAATATTTTGGCTTTTGCCGTCCCAACTGATGTCCGGGTGAGTGCTCTGAAAGACAATATTTCCCCAACGGCTAAAAACCATCAATTGAAAATTGGAAATAGAACTTTCTTCAGCCAAAAAGGCTTGGAAGAGATCGTTGTACCCATCTGAATTAGGAGAAAAAGCATTAGGGACATAGATGACAGCGCTGCAATCAAAGGGTATCACGTCTAAGGTCAGAGAAACGCTACCGCAACCGATCTGAGCTTCTATAGTGTACGTCCGTGTCTCTGTGAGCTCCCTCGACTCGCCTACTCCTCCATCATCCCAAATAAATGAAGCTCCATCCAGAAGGGGATCGTCAAATGCTTCAAGCAGATCAACCTCATACGCCCTGTTTTCGCATTCGGTCAATTCTGCTTCCAGTTTCCCGGGCAGAAATTCAGTAATCGAAAGGCCATCTATGTAGTAATAAAAAGATCGAAATACTCCGGCGCCCGCTTCTCCCATAGCACAAGGCGGCAATTCTCCAAACGTTCCCAACGGCATAATGAGCGCAAAAAATTGTTCGCCACCCTGAGCTTGAAAACAAGTAGAAACTAATGTCCAATCCTCAGAGTATTCGTTTTGAATAGCTTCCGGCCTTAGTGAAGCCGCTATTGGAGTAGTTGTCGATGCTGTTCCTTTGCCATAGTCGTTCACTACTTCAATGCTGTCTTTAGATATATACAAATCTATGTGCTTATCGGGATTCAAATTGCACCTCAGTCCACCCTGGCTGGAACCCTGATTTTGAATTGCCATTTCAAAGAGGTAGGTTATTCCGGCTTCTAAAGGTTGGGTAAGAGAAGTGGCAATGCCTTCGGAATAAAATCTATCATCCGAATTCCAACGACTGAAGATCCCGGCAAAATTATTCCCTTCATAAGGCGTTGTGGCACCATCCCAAAAAATAAAGTTCTCTTCCATATAAGGACAGCCGCCAATAAATAGATCAGGTGTAGGTTGTAGTCTATGCCAGTACCGCATTTTCTTGAAGTTCTCAATGGGGCTTCGGCATGAGTCGTCGCGCATGAATTCAAAGGCACCGTCGGGGAGAAGGTTTTGGGAGAGCAGGGGTAGGGTAAAAAATAGAAAACAATATGAAAGTATAGTAAAGCGGACTATGGGATATGAGCGATGAGAGATAAGAGATGAGAGGGGAAAGCGGGAATTTACCCAGTCGAGTTGTACTTTGGCGCAGAATCGATCATAGAGAGAAGCTGAGCCCATACATTTGAAAAACACACTTAGGGTGCAATCGCTCATATCTACCCGATATTTGTCGTACCTCCTCAATCGGCCTGCCTGCCGAAATGGCAATGCAGACAGGGATCTCAGCTGCGCGTTGACATATCTCATATCTGACTTCTGACATCTGACTTCCGTGTTCTCACATCTTAATAGCCTGTTCTGCAACAACAATGTTCTTCGTCCGCAGCTGAAAAATATAAACACCAGGAGATAAGTCACTGCGAACATTCCATACCCAAAAACCCGTTTGAGCTGGGTTATTTTGGCGATTTAGAGTTTCGATCAATCGGCCCTTCACGTCGTAGATGCTTATATCAAATGGTTCTTTACGTTCTAATTCGTATTCGATTATTACGTCGTCATCCTCGGTGAAAAGGGAAGGGTAAACCTTTAGTGCATTTTTATCAAAATTAAAAATCGGTTCGTCCGTTTCCCTGATTGTGATCTGCTGATTGGCGCTGACATTTTTTACTTCCTGAGTTTTGCCGCCTACCCATTTGACGACCACAGTTTCTACTGATTCGACATCAGCCAATCCGAAGTGTGCAATGGTGCTGTTCTGGGAAATGTGACTTGAACCGCCGTCTATCTCTCTTATCATTAGGCGATCATTCGCTACAATCTCTACTCTCGAACCAATGCCGTCCTTTTCTGCATGCACGCCTTCCAATTTCACTTTTAACCAATTGCCATCAATCAAATCATTGCGATACAGCAACGTTTGAGCCGGCAGAAGATGATCATCATTGTGATTCTTGACAGCATGTTGATTTACGACGAGCAGATCCAGGTCGCCGTCGTTGTCGTAATCAAAGGTTACCGATCCTCTTCCAATGCGCATATCGTCAAGCCCTAAACTAGTACCCCTTTCAAAATATCTTCTTGGCCCCAAACATTCGAAAAACAAACTCGGTATCGGTCGGACATTAGGGTTGAGCGATCCATGGGCGACGAACAAGTCCAAATCCGTGTCGTGGTCGTAATCAAAAAAATTAGCTCCCCAACTCACAGCGATGCCGGTAAAATCCGGTTTTTCTATGCGGCCAATCGCTATCATCAATTCTTCACCTACATCGGCAAACCGCATTCCATCTATATTTTCTGCACAGAGGCTTATATTAATATTCGTTACATAGTAATCCATCCAACCGTCGAAATTAAAATCACCTGCTCCAAATCCCATAGCATTCATGCCGTAATTAAACCTCATAGGCAATTCTACATAGCTGAATTTTTTTTCGGGGAATTCATTGAGCAATGCAATATTCGGTCGCGCTTCGTACCCAAAATCATTGGCGATAAGAATGTCCAGATCCCTGTCGTTATCCCAATCAGTAAACAAGGCCTGAAATCCAAAACCGTCGTGATCTATTCCATAGAGTTCGCTCACTTCTTGAAAGTATTCACCTCCTGTATTGATATACAACCAATCTTTGGCCGTGGCCTTGCCGTCGGTAATCGCCCTACCTGTAAAGAACGGGATACCCTTTGGGGAAGCATTGATATAGTTAGCTATATACAAATCCGGGTAACCGTCTGCGTTGATGTCTCCGAAACTTGCACCCTGGGTACTACTGACAAAGTTTTCCAGGCCGTATTGCGTAGTCACATCTGTAAACGTGCCATTGCCGTTGTTGAGATAGAGTAGATTCGGTTTCAACTCTTGGGTTTCTATGTCATAAAGTGTGGTGACAATCAAATCTTTATCTCCGTCCCTGTCAATATCAGCTGCCGCAGCGCCCTGTGTATTTACAGGAATGGTGCGAGCGAACATCTCTTCGTCAAAAATATTCGTAAATGTTCCATCACCGTTGTTGTGGTAGAAGTGATCCAAATCGTTTCCGCCTGGCAGATACAGATCCTCGTACCCATCGTTGTTGTAATCAAATACTACGACACCACCCCCGAATGTAGACACTGCAAGGCGAAAGGCATGGTTGATACCAACTTCCTCGGATACTTCGGTAAATCCTTGTGCTATAAGAAGTGGAGAGGAGAGAAGAATCAGGAAGAGAGAAAAGAATTTTTTCATAACTCGGTTTTCTTGACCGCGACAGTGAGATTAGTAGAGTGCAATTTATAATTCTAAAGTAGTCATTTTTTGAACCATTCGCTGTCCATAATTACAAGGTGTGTATAACAAAATGCACAAAAAGATAGATTTTACATAGCGTTTGAGCTGGTACGAAGGAGTTGATAATTAAGAAGCTATACCAGCATTAGTTAATTGCCGTCGGCTTCAGCCGACGGATCGAAGTCATTATTAAAATAGGCTTTAGCCGCATTATTACTGGTAATTTTTTTATTGTCTGGTGCTAATTATTGGCTAAAGCCGAATAAGCTTGAAAACAAATTAATCCGTTGCCTAAAGGCGAACGGCAATTGAATTTTTTTTTTGTCTTTCCTCCTAATGTGCAATACCGCGTAACGCGGCACGAGTTATGTTATACACACATTACAAGCGCGTAATTCAATATGTTGCGTAGTTGTCTTCATCACAACATAGTTAAACATTCGACTTCTCCGAAGTCGTACACGAATTGGAATCAAAGTTCTACAAACAGGCGATCCCTGCCTGACGGCAAGGCAGGTCTCCGAGATCAGGATGAGTGTTCAACCACATCACTATCGTCTTGGCAACTTTCTGCTGAACTTTATTTTGATAGCTCGTCGCGAGAATGAAGTTGTTCACGACCTGAGCACAAAACAAATGAAAGAAGGAGACACTTATTCAGTATCTCCTTCTTTCTTCACTCATAGACGATAACGGCCGTCAACCGCCTGCCCTGAGCTTGTCGAAGGGTCAATACCCCGGATTCTGCGTCAAATTCGGATTAGTATCAATTTCTTTTTGCGGTATTGGAAACAAATTGTGCGTAGGTTCGATGAAAACCCTAAAATCCGAAGGCTCTCCAAATAGCGTGACGTTCGGAATGACATCCGCGGCTATTCCCCATCTGATCAAGTCAAAGTAACGTGTTCCTTCCCAGGCGAATTCAACATGTCTTTCCTGTCGAATCTTCTGCCGCATTCCGTCTTGTGACAAGCCTGCCGGAAGGTCCGGCTGACCAGCTCTATCTCTAATTGCATTTACTGCGTCATAAACAGCCTGTGATGGGCCCGACGTTTCATTCATGGCCTCCGCATAGTACATCAACACATCCGCATAGCGATGAATAATGAAATTCGTTTCATTGCAAGCACAGCCATTTTCACCAATCGTAGCATCTTCCTCGACCCATTTTCTGACTCCCGCAAATCCCGAAAATCCCGATTGAGTTGCCTCGTATATTTCACCTCTTGCAAGAGATACTCCTGGAATATAGTTGGAACCTATCATCCGGCGGTCTCTATTGCTAAAGCCCAATATTCCATCATTCGGGTCATACATCGGCGATTCGGCGATCGACAATCCATCGGTCATTTCATAGGCATCCAGCAGCTGATCATTCACTCGGACACCACCCCAGCCATGGCCGGGGCCCCCTTGGGGACCAGGTGCAATAAATACATTTACAGAGTTACCCTCTCCCGCGGTGCCACCAACGAATTGGATATCAAAGAGGACCTCTTTGTTATTTTCATTATAGGGATCAAAAACGGAATAGTAGTCGTTATCCGGATCATCAGTATCCAGGAGACCGATCATGTCGGGATTAGCAGCGGACATATTCATGATCTTGGTGGCTTCAGCGATCGTGCCCTGATAATCACCATTATACATTTTAAATCTCGTCTTTACTGCTATTGCTGACTGCTTGGTGGGCCGACCAATATCCCCATTCCATGGAGTCGTTTCCAGGTTCGCCTCAGCATAGTCCAAATCCGCATAAACGGCGTCTAAAACAGCAGACTTAGGAGCTCGCGTTACTTCAAGGCCTTCTTCTCTTGAAATTACGGTTAATACCAACGGTAAATCACCATAATTCTGTGACAGCTCGGCATAAATATTGCCTCGATGAAATCTCGCCTCGGCTATGATTGCGTCCCTGTCATCTTGATCCATATCGACATTATCTATATTTTCCAATACCGAGTTGGCCCGGAAAATGCCTTCATAACCGAAATCCCATCGAGTTGTGATGATTCCTCCGGTTGTAGATGTGTGTATTCCCCTGGCTATCGTGCCAAAGTCTTGCTCCCAAGGACAACAACTCGCCCCATTGTCCGACATATTATCCCACATAAAATGCTGCCAATAAAAGGCTCCTCCCCACATGGTTCCCTGGTAGACATCATACACTGAATTAATAGCTTTGACCACGTCTTCCCTCGTCTCGAAAAAGCCCTCGACACTACCTTGGTCAAGTGGTGCTTTTACAAGAAAATCATCACTGCACGAAGTGGTCGCCAGCACGATAAGGGCTCCAATTAATAATGTTAGTTTTTTGATATTATTCATCGTTTAAAATTTTTTGTCGTTCGTAAAAAGAGGGCTATTCAACTATTTAGTACGTGTTTCTATTACTTATTCGGTTCTTCAATATTACAATTTTTTTCAATAAAAAGCTGCTTGTTATTTTCATTTACTTCCTAATCCTGTTATCCTAAAATCCCATAATCCTAGTCCATCCTAGTCTAGAATTTAAGCGTGACGCCCCCCGTAAACGTTTTCAGTTGCGGCCACGTAGCTATAGCACTGTCAGTTCTTTCGGGTGCTTCAGGGTCAAAACCGACATAGTCCGTCAGGGTCCATAGGTTTGTCCCATTGACAAAGAATCTCAGACTTTGAATAAAGTTATTCTCGAAGGCTGAAGAAGGAACATTATAACCAATTTGCAAATTTTTCAACCGCAAATAGGATCTGTCAGTTAACCACCAAGAATGCCTTACGTTATAGTTGATACTTGCGTCATCCCCAATACGCAACTTCGGCAAAGTAGTACTCGGATTCTCAGGTGTCCAACGGTCATACCACATGACATGTGCCGGGCCCTGCTGGTTGAAAGGAGTAAAGACCCGCTGATTTTCAAATTGTTCCACATCTGCCACTCCCTGGAATAAAGCGGCAATATCAAATCCACCGATTTCATATGCGATGTCAACACCAAAAAGCCAGGTCGGGTTGTCTTTCCCGATGACGGTACGATCCGTAAAATCGACCACTCCATCTCCATTCAGATCTTCATAGCGTATGTCACCCGGAGTGGCTCCACCGAAAGCTGCTTGGCTTGGAGCGGCATCGACTTCAGCCTGGGTCTGGAAGATTTCAAGCGCATTCAATCCAAACAATGCATTGATGGGCGCTCCTCTTTGCAGAATGTGCCGACCCTGGATAATTCGATCCGCCTCGCCTATGAGATCGGGATTAATCTGTAACACCTCATTATCGATGTGTGTCACATTGCCACCAAAGCTCAGTGTCCCTTTGCCAATTTTCTGACGATAATTAAGACCAAGTTCCCAACCTTCATTTCTGACCCTGGCGATATTGACCGTTGTTGGTGTCCGCACACCTGTTACGGCAGGGTTATTCTGATCAAAGAGAATATCATTGGCTGTCCTCACAAAATAGTCGGCCTCTATGCTCAATCCTCCATCCAGTAAAGACAAGTTAATACCAATATCAGTTTGCGTTGTTTCTTCCCATCTGATGTTTGGATTACCCAAAGTTGTCTGGGCAGCACCGCCGACGATTGTGCCGCCAAAACTAGTTGCCGGAGCAAAGGAGATAGTCGCTGCGAAGGGATAGTTCCCGATATTTTGATTACCCAACTGACCCCACGAGCCCCTGATCTTAAAGAAATCTATAAAAGACGAATTAAAGAATGGCTCTTCTGATATCACCCATCCCGCTGAAAAGGAAGGAAAATTTGCCCAACGGTTGTTGCTACCGAATCTTGAGGAGCCATCTCTTCGTACGTTGGCCTCAAACAAATATTTGTTTTTATAATCATAATTGACCCGGCCAAAGAAAGACCTCAATGCCCACTCTGAAGCACTACCCCGGTTGGTAGAGGTGGCCGGATTACCTACATTCAATGCAGGTAATGAATTACTCGGTAGTTGGAGTCTGGAAGCAGCGAAAAATTTATCGTCCGCGCTCTCCTGGTTGGCTCCTACGAGGAATTTGAAATTGTGATCCACATTAATCGTCTTCTCATAGGTCGCCTGAACCCAACTGGTCAGGTTCAATCTTTCCCGGTGTCTATTTTCAATACTTCTGGTGGGTGACCATGCTTGGCCGGGTTCCCCCGTGTCCCAACGATAGGTCTGAATCGTCCCATTGAATCTGGTGTCATCATCCACCTGATAGTTGGCTGCAAAAGTTCCCCGTATGTTTAATCCTTCAATCGGTTCATAATCAGCATAAAAACTACCCAGGAACCGACTGTCATCGTGAAAGCGTGTCGACGCAAGCAACTCCGCTATAACATTGGGGTTTGAGAATTCCCACTTATCCAATTCCACATCTCTGTCTGCAAATCGTCCATCCGCAGTAAACGGAGGATAGTTAGGAGGAGTACGGGTTAACCTACCATGAAAGCCGCCGCCTTCACTAATATTATCCAATTCCGTATTTTGGCGGCTCACATAAAAGCTTCCACCAATTTTGAACTGATCATTGACCCTAGTATCCAAATTCAGTCGGGCATTATAGCGCTTTGTACCTTCCGTATTCACCACGATGGATGTTTGGTCCAGATAACCGAGAGAAATATAGAAATTCGTATTATCACTACCCCCGCCAATGGATAAACTATGTTGTTGGATAGGACCATTTTTCAGAACAAGATCGTACCAATCTGTATTCGGCCAGGTTCTACTATTTATAAAATCTTCACTATAGCCAAAAACACCCTGAACAATTGGATTCCCGGTGTTAAAATTTGCCTCATTGGTGAGGGTCATGTAGTCCACAGAATTCGTTATGAACTCTGGAATGTTGGTTGTTTTTGATGTTCCCATGTATCCCGTATAGCTGAAAGTGACTTTGCCATCTGTAGAACCTCTCTTTGTGGTTATTAAAATCACTCCGTTAGCTGCTCTGGATCCGTAAATGGCTGCAGAGGCCGCATCTTTCAAAACGGTGACTGATTCAATATCATTAGGATCGACATTGTTAAAAGGCGCTTCTATACCATCTACCAATATCAAGGGATTCGGATCGTTAAGGGTCCCAATTCCTCTTATCCTAATCGTGGTGGCATCGTCCCCTGGTTCTCCGCTATTCTGATTAATCCAGACACCGCTGATCTTGCCATGTAGAACCTGCGAAGCATTGGTAAACGTCCGTCCTTCCAATTCTGCAGCACTGACCACTCCGACCGACCCTGTCAGGTTGGCCTTTCTTTGGGTGGAGTAACCTGTAACTACTACTTCTGAAAGTCGAGCTACATCGGTCGCCATGGTCACTGCAATAACGGTTTGATTACTGACTGCAATTTCCTGGGTTACAAAGCCTGTATAGCTAATAACTAAGGTAGCATCGTCGCCAACTGTGATTGAAAAATTACCGTTAAGGTCGGTGATGGTTCCATTGCCTGTGCCTTTTTCGAGTATCGTTGCTCCGATGAGCCCATCGCCATTATCGTCTGTCACCGTTCCGGTAACGTCAATAAAATCCATTTCGGCTGTAGTCAATTCCATGGATTCATTTGCGGTAAGGGTAAATGCCGTCTGAACGCATAATCCTGCTATCAGTAGCGTCAGAGCAAAAAGTTTGATCGTTTTAAAAGAAGTTATCATTCGTATCATAATGAGTATTTTTTACAAATAATTATTTTGAATCCTAATAATGCCTTTGGATAAAAGGGCAAAGCTGTAAGAAGAAAAACGCCATTTGTCCGATGGCAGACAATTTAGTTTTTCAGTGCTTTTCGGCTTTTCAACCAAAATCTGAGTGCAATATAGCATAATAAATGATTTTTAAGGGGTGTAATCGGGTGCAATTCATCTTGTCGTTTTTCGTGGAAAACAATGGGCTAAAGCCGCATTGTCTGGGACGCAGACAATGGTCTTCAGGCCATTGTGCGACATTTTGAATTGCACCCCAATAATCGGTCAAAAGAGGTGGAAGATTTCAGCATTACTATAAAGAGGATTTAGCGCCAGAAAATTCTGGAATTTACAAATGTTAACATTCAGATCATTTTCCCTAAGCAAGAGGGAAAAGCATACTTTAGATTCAGAATTTTTATTTTCACCAATGCCGCTAACTACTCGGACAATGCGCTCCCGGCGATTCTATCTGAAATGGCTGATACCGCTCTCAGGTATATTGGTCATTGTCTTCGCCATAGGTCTACGGCCCGAAGCGTATCCCGGCCTGCCGGATCGGGTAGACTACAACTACCATATTCGCCCTATTTTATCGAACAACTGTTATGCTTGCCATGGCCCCGATGTGAGTACGCGCGAGGCGAACTTGCGGTTGGATAGATTTGAGGACGCCACGGCTCCACTCAAAGACGGTGGATCCGCCATTGTGCCGGGTAAGCCGCACAAGAGCCGATTGATTAAACGGATTTCCAGTACCAACTCGGACTACAGAATGCCACCCCTTGAGGCGAAAAAACCCCTGGATCCTTCTCAAATCGCCCTGCTGGAGCGCTGGATCGAGCAGGGCGCAGAATGGAAACCCCATTGGGCCTTCATCAAACCCGTGCACCCGCAACTTCCCCGCGCTATCGATGGTGCCTCTGCGGCAGCGGTCATTGATTATCTTCTGGACACCAAACATGTTGATCGAGGCTTGACTGTCGCAGCCGAAGCTGAGCCATCTCGTCTGATTCGTCGGTTGTCGTACGTGCTGACGGGTCTGCCACCAAGCCCGGAACAGATTCACACTTTTGTTGAGAATACCAATTTAGGGATTTATGAAAATGCTGTAGATCAGTACCTGGCCTCCCCTCATTTCGGAGAAAGATGGGCCCGACACTGGATGGACGTAATTCGCTATGCCGAAAGCGCAGGGCACGAAGCGGACGCGATGATCGGCGGCGCCTGGCGCTACCGGGACTACCTGATCCGTGCCTTTAATGAGGACCTGCCGTACGATCAACTTGTTCTCGAACACCTAGCAGGTGATTTAGTAGAATCTCCCCGGTACCATTCGGAGGCTGGTTTTAAAGAATCGGTTTTGGGAACGGCATTCATCTGCTTGGGCGAGGCTAAAAGCTTTCCTGTAAGCCTCAAACAGGAAGAAACCGAGCGTATTAATACCATGATCGATGTCACCTCGATGGCCTTCCAGGCCCTGACCGTGGCCTGTGCCCGCTGTCATGATCACAAATTTGATCCTATTCCTACGACTGACTATTATGCCATGTATGGTATGTTTGCCGGTACAAGGATCACCCCATGGCCGGCTTCGATGCCGCAAGAGCATATCGCCAAGCTCGACAACATAGAAGCTTTAAAACGAGACCTTCAGGCATGGATTGAAAAACAAGCGCCTCGAAAAAACGATAGAACAATACACAAGGCCTCTTTGGAATTGACCAATAAAAATGCCAGCCTGGCAATACCCGATTCGGTGTACCGCATCATGGGAGATTTTCGAAATGGTTCTTGGCCGGGCTGGTCTGCAGATGGCTGGGCTTTTGGATCGATTCCGGTTCACCATGAACCGGTTTTCGACAGACCAAATCGACAAATTCAATGGGTGAATAGCGGCTATGCTTCTAGTCGAAAACTGGTTACTGGCCTCTCAGGAGCCTTGCGCTCATCCAATTTTGTCATTGAACATGACTCCCTTCTGATCCGTGCGCGCGGCCAAAAAGGCACTTTGCGTGTCATTATCGAAAATTATCAGCCCATAAATGCGCTATTGTATGGTGGGCTTCACAAATTCCTGGAGGATCCAACCTGGCAAGATTACACGATTAATGTTGTTGCCTGGAAGGGCTACAAAGCCTATATCGAATTCCTGCCCGGTATCTACAACTTGCAATATCACAAATTAGGGCCAGACGACTATATCGAAATCAAGTATGTCGTCGCTTTCAATGGAGAACAACCGGATCTCTCTTCGGAGGAATCCACGGTACCAAAACTCATAAGGCATTCCGATATACAGCGCGATGCCTGGACCCGGACTTACGACAGTCTCACCGTGGCACTGTACGATTCGACCCATTTCGTTGGGCTCAGCCGAGGTCATCCTGTTTTGAACCCGGTCTATAATCGAGGCAACTATAAAAGACCGAGTGTGGAGCGGGTACCTCATGGATTTTTATCTGCAATCAAAGCCGGACCTGCTGATTTTCCTCAGGATGGCCTGGCTCGTCTCGCATGGGCCCAATCGGTCATAGATCCGGAAAACCCATTGACCTCACGTATCATGGTGAACCGGCTTTGGCATTACTTGTTTGGCACGGGACTGGTGGAAACAGTGGATAATTTTGGCGTCCAGGGCAAATTGCCCAGTCACCCGGAACTGTTAGATTACCTCGCCCTACAGTTTGTGGAACAGGGATGGTCTATGAAAAAAATAATCAAGCAAATGGTCATGAGCCAAGCCTTTCGCCGCTCCACTCGTAGCGATTCACTTAACCTTAGGATTGACCCCGAGAATATCTATCTACACCATTATCCAGTTAGACGGCTAGAGGCCGAAGCCATAAGGGACGGTGTGCTGGCCATTAGTGGACGATTGGATTCGACCATGTATGGTGAGCCAGTACCGCTTGATTATACGCCCTTTTTATCTTCTATTGAGGAAGGGAATATGCGGGAAATATCGGGTCCCTTAGACGGAGCTGGCCGCCGAAGTATTTACCAGACGATACGACGCAATTACCTGAATCCGATGATGATCTCGTTCGACATGCCGATTCCTTACGCAACAGTAGGTCAACGCAACGTATCCTATACACCAACCCAATCGCTCAGCCTCCTGAATGATCCCTTCTTTCATCAACAAGCGAGCCACTGGGCAGAGGACTTGCTAAACAAAGAAGCGACCTCTGTCAAATCGCGGATACAGGATATCTATCTACGTGCTTTTGCCCGGCCGCCTTCCAAGATTGAGTTGACAGATGCTTTCGCTTTTCTGGAGACGCAGTCGCAAGGCTATGGCCAATCTCTGATTGAAATGGAAACTGATGCACGCCTCTGGACAGATTATTGTCATAGTATTTTTAACCTCAAGGAATTTATTCATCTGCTATGAAAGGCCATTCGTATAAATGCAACCCTTTGAGCCGACGTGACATGTTGCGCCTTACGGCCAATGGATTCGGTTCTGTGGCGCTTATGGGGCTCATGCATCACACGGCTTATGGGCATAATCCTTCAGCTTCAAGTTTATCGGCAAGCAGTGCAGTCCCTGAGAAAGCGCCTCATTTCGCGCCGAAGGCCAAAAGCATCATTTTTATCTTTCTTGCCGGCGGAATGTCCCACGTCGATACCTTCGACCCAAAGCCGCGCCTTTCCAAAGAACACGGTGAAGATCCCAATACCAAGTTTAAACTTGATGCAACGCAGTTTGAAGAAAACGGGACGATCATGCAAAGTCCCTGGGCATTTAAGCAGTATGGTGAATCCGGGATGTGGGTGAGTGATCTTTTTCCTCATATTGCTACGTGCGTTGACGATATCGCCCTGGTGCGGTCGATGGTGGCGGATTTTCCGGAACATGCCAATGCTAATTTCATCGTTCACACCGGTATGAGCGACCGTGGAAGTCCGAGTATGGGCGCCTGGATCAACTATGGACTGGGTAGTGTCAACGATAACCTGCCCGGCTTTGTCGTCATCCAGGGTGGAACGATGCCACTCGGGGGAATTGATATCTTCAAGAGCGGGTACTTACCTGTTTCCTACCAAGCATCGCTACTGAAAGCCCACGGTGATCCTGTCGCCAATATCCGGCGGAGGGAGGAGCATCAAGTTCTTCAAGATACCAAACTCAACTTTCTCAAAAAGGCTGACCAGCGTCTGCTGGATCACATGGGGCCGGTAGATGAATTGGAATCTGCCATCCGAAACCACGAATTGGCCTACCGGATGCAGGCCTCAGTCCCCGAGTTGTCCGATATTTCCGGCGAGTCTGAAGCCACTAAAAAAATGTACGGCTTCGACTCGGAAGATGAGAACACCCGGAACTACGCAGCTCAGTGTCTATTGGCACGCCGCCTGGTGGAGCGCGGTGTTCGGTTCATCGAATTGACGGATCCTTTTCCCGGAAACTCCAATCCGTGGGATCAACACGGCGACCTTAAGACCCATCACGCCCGGAATGCCCATGCCATCGACCAACCTGTTTCAGGGTTGCTTAAGGACCTCAGGGCCCGGGGTCTGCTGGAAGAGACTCTTGTTGTTTTTGCTACTGAGTTTGGTCGAACTTTTTTTGCGCAGGGAACTTCCGGGCGCGATCATAATCCTTCGGCCTTTAGCATTTGGTTTGCAGGAGCTGGGATCAAGGCCGGAACAGTGTATGGACAAACAGACGATTACGGCTACCGCGTTGTAGAAAACAAGACAACGATCCCGGATCTGCATGCGACGATGCTTCATTTGCTCGGCATTGATCACAAACAACTCACTTATCCTTTCAAGGGCCGAAACGTTCGCCTTACCGATGTGCACGGGGAATTGATCGAAGGTATTTTGGCCTAGTGCACCAAGCACGAAATATAGCACCCCTTATACTTGTTCTTTTTCACCTGCATTTCGTTGAAGAACCGCCTCACTTAGCGCAATGCTAAGCTCGGGAACCACGCTATGGCGTGGCAGGCTCTTCGCCTCATTCAGATAAAAAATAACGTCGTCTAAGGGGCACTTTACTTAGTGCTTGGCGCACTAGTTCATTTTTTGTCGATTTCGACTGACACTTTGACCACGTCATCTGATTCAAAAACTAACTGACTATCAACGTATACTTTAAACCCCTTGCCCAAGCCATACCGATTCCCATCTCTGTCCCAAACGACTGTCACATCTTTCCCGTGATAATTGATTCTATCCAGGCAAAACCAATCCCAACTTTTCGGAACAAGGGGTTCGATCTTAATACTTTTGTCCAACTGTGGTTTGAAACCAATCAGATCTGAGATAAGTAAATCACAAAACCCCGAATGATTATAATCTTTGCCCCTTTCGATAAGGCCATTGCGCCAGCTGCCGTTGTCCCAATTTTTTAACCGCGTTCTGGCGATCCAGTCGCCTGTGTAGGGATTCAGATTTTCATCGATCCAGGTTCGTTCTTCACCATTATCAAGTGTGATCCGATGGCTGTCGGAATATTGTTTCAATAGTGTGTAATAATCCGTAGCTCGAATCACCGTGCCAGGCTGATAATTATTGAGAAAATTGGCAAGAGCCTTGAGCGTTTGAGTGGTGGAAAAAGGCCAGGAAGGACCGTTCCACTGGCATTGGTCTCCCTCATAGACAATTTGAAAATAGGGATGGGATTGTTCGCATGTCGTCAGGCCATAGGGGGCATAAAAGCCGGTGCTATCCATTAGTCTTGCCCAGGCCTGGCTATAAACCAGATTATCGTCAGGAAGGTTAAAATACCAGGGAATGTAACCGATGATTTCCCGTATATCCAGAGCTTCTGTTTCATCCGTATACGCTCTCGGCATAACGGTGAAAAACGAAAGCGAATCATTCCAGAGACGCTGTTGAACCAATTCCTTGAGATGTTCTGTCTCCTTGCGGAAAGCCGAAGCAATGTTCTTTTCACCCGCTAAATCTGCTAGTATAGAGATCGCCATTGCATCGCCATACATATAGCTGTTGATCGTAGGGCGTGTAGCAGCGACCGCCCCATGTATTATGCCATGATTGATCACTCTGCCACTGGCACTGACCTCCATCCCATCCCGGTCGTCGATCTGCCAGAAAAGCCCGTCAGGGGTGTCCCTTTTTTCCGTCTCCCAATTATGATAATTTTGAATTAGCCCCGCTAATTGATCCCCAATAAATACGTCGTTTCGGTTCACTTTGCTAAAGGCCAATAAAGCATCCGCTACCCAAAAGCTGTAGCTTCTGACTCCATCCCCAGCCTTTTTGAGCCAGAAATGCATGTAATCCTCCATATAGGTCTGATCGCGCAACCACCGACCTTCATAAATGTGATGCCCGGCAGCACAATTAATGGTATTGTGCTTTCCCGCATGGCCCACTTCAGGACGAAATTCGGTTATCACAAAACCATCCGGAGTGGATTTGATGTGCTTGCGATACGTCCACCATCTGAAGTAATAGATCTTTTCCAGCTCTTTATCAGGAATATCGATCAGGGGTATATTGCTTTCCAGGAATTTCGAAGCACTGTCATTAGGTATGTGTTGGATGTAAAGCTCATTGTCGCCCTGGTTAAATTGGTTGATGTAATGAGCGAAATCCTCATATTGAAGTACGATCAGGATTGATTCTTTCTGGCAGGATTCAAAAAACAGAATTGGGCATAGGATGAAAGGGTAGAATTGTTTTTTCATTTTCTCAGCACTTCGCCTCCAGCGGCAAATCCGCGGTAACTAGTAAATTAGTTGACTGTTTAATTTGCATGCTACAGTTTATAATTTACAATGAATTCCGTTGGCCGTCTTGAGCCTGCACTGAGCGCAGTCGAAGTGTTAGCCCTCTGCCATTTCAAAGACGCTTTTAGAAAACTCTTATTAATACGCATTAGTAGTTGCCATTTTCCACACTTTCGCACTCAAAACTTGTACTAAGTCGCCCCCGCTGAACAATTTTACGCCATCGCTATCGGATAGTTCGGGATAAACAACCTGGGTAACACATTGCCGGCCATTGGCAAATACTTCGATGATTGATCTGTCAATAAAGATGTTCAGTTTCAAACTTTCTCCTTTCTTAAGCTCGAATGGAGCTCGCTGTTCTGATACATTTTCAGTAAAACCCTCCATTTGAGCCTCTAGCATACAGTTCGGCAATACGGTCACTTGTCCTTTACCACTCACCGCTGACCTGGCAAAATCGATTACCAATTCCTTACTTTCTGGCTCATACTTAATCAGTGTTTCCTCGGATCCATCGGGAGAACTGAAAACTTTGACCCCAAATGGTGAGCTTCTACCAACCATTTCAACCTCTATTTCCAATGACGTGCCCCTGGCATCAAGCACTATTTCACTATTTGGCTCAAGCGAAAGATTACTTTCCGTGATGCCTGAAAGCCTGAGCGCCTCTACCTCTTCCGGAGGGTTAATTTGTACTTCTCCTTCCTGAGATAAGGATACGACGCGGGGCATACTCATAATTCCCGACCATCCATATTCTGGGGTTGTCTTCATCTTATCTTCCCAACTCATCTTCTCGTGCAGCATATCTTCCTGCTTGCGTTGCAGCACCCAACCCCAAATAATGTTGCGTCCCCGATCGTCGACCAACTGTTCAGGAGCGAAAAACGTACCACCCGGCCAATTCATCCTGGCGTATTTCTCCACGGTGAATTTGTCGTTTTCAAATTCACCCAGGTAGTACTGACTGCCCAGGTTGTGGCTGATGAACAACAACATATATTTATTTCCCAACGGGAAGAAATCCGGGCAGGAAAGATCCTCAAAGTCCAGCCGTCGTCGATCACCTTGGTCGATCAGATCTCCGAGGTATTCCCAGTCCTTTAAGTCTTTCGACTTGAAAAAACCGGCCACTCCTAAGGTCTGTGGATGACCTCCTGAAATTTGGTAGTAGTAATCTGTTTTCTCATCGTACCAGCCGTCTGCGTCCCAGGCCACATATTTGCCGTGATCCGGATGACCTTCTTGCGGGGTTTTAAGGCCAACACTCCCGTCGTATTTCTTCCAATCCCGAAGATCTTCATCAGTAGAATATGCAATTAGGTTGGTATTGGATCCCAGTCCGTGATAAACGATGTGTGGGATACCTTCGCGGGAAAGAAAAGACCCCCCGGCGAATATGCCTTCTTCTAGGTCTCCTTCTTTCACATCGAGCATGTCGGGGTACAAGGTCCAATGAAAAAGATTGGTACTGACAATATGACCCCAGACGTGTTCCAATTTGCCGTTCTGGCGGGTTTGATAGACAAATCCGAGATGGTATTTTCCATTCCAATAAATAGCTGCCTGTGGGTCAAATGGATAGCCCCGACCTTCTGGTGATACGAAATGCCAGGTTGGCCGGTGAGGGTCTGACATGATGAGCGATCTCAGTTTTCGAGCATGAAAGATTTGATCTTTCATGCTGATTTCCTCTTTTTCCGCCTGATCAGATGCATCGCCCGATTCAGGTTTGCAATTAATGAGAAGTACGCAAAGGGTAGCTAAGGTGAGCGAAATTTTCAGGCTCTGCATTTTTTTTCTCAGAGGAATCCTTTCGATGGTCAATGTTTTGGCTTTGTTTGTCATAATTGTTCTTTTTGAATGAGTAAGCGGTTGCAAGAAGGTGCAGTAAGAGATCAGAAATTGGTAAAACATCCCTGACAACGCAGATAAGGTAAAAGAAAAAATTTTAAGCTTTATATTGATATAAAGCTGACATTTCAGTTCATCCGACAAGCCATTCAGGATGGATTTGCACGCATAAGCACCTTTGCCCATGCGCGTAGCTTCAACAATTGCTCAAGCACCACCTCAAAATTGGTGGATTCCTCCTCTTCGTCATATACCTGATAACGGAACTCTACAGCAAATGGCGTCAGATAACGTATCTCCTCAAGTTCATTTGGAAATGAAATACCATTGTCTTCGCACAAATCTATAAGATCTGACAAGCGATGAGTAATCGGATAAACTATCTCGTAGTATGCAAGCACAGCTTTCAGTATCTTTTCCGCTGATTGCTGGGCATGAAAGCCAATGATTTCTTGAGCAATGTCAGGATCTGCTTTCCACTTGCTGACGACTGTTAAATCTTGGTCTGCCTTGGCTAATAATTTCTCCGACAGTCTAAGGTTGCTCATATCGCAATTGACCTTCTGTGACTGCATTATATATCACGGTTCCAGGAACGTCTACCCAGTTATTAAAGGCAGTTTCACTTACGACCAAAATATCCACTGGTATGCGCATCGGTCTGATCGAATCATGTAGACGAACCATTTCCCTTCGACGATTTTTCACTGTTTTCTCGACAACCAGAAAATCCAAATCCGAATTTTCCCGACTATCTCCGCGAGCATAGGATCCGAAAAGATATACTCTTTCTGGATTTGCGGCTTCAACCAGACGATCAATTGTTTTCGCAATTATTTCCTCTGTTATCAACATATCCTTCTGATTCTCATTTATCGGACATAAACTTTTCCAGGCGCTATTCTCCTTTACAATAATAACATTCCATTTTATTCTTTTTCGCCATTGGGATAAAGATACTCAGCCCGCAATGATTGACAAGCAGAAAAAAGACAAAGTGTGTATAACAAATTGCACGAAAGTTGTAAAACACGACGCACATCTATTGTCCGTACTTTTTGGCATTGCCCCAAAAAGTACCAATTGGAGACCGTCCCCGAAGGGGTGAATGTCCTAAACGGACATTCAAGGTCGGAAACCTCGCGCAAGCGAGGATGGGAGGGAGGAAAAAGCAGGCTGCCCATCCGAGGCATCAAGCCTCGGTTTCCGATCTAAATTGACTTCAACGTCAATTTTCGCTACGCGAACGATCTGCAATTCCAGGCCTCCGCCACCCTTTGAAACTAATGTCTTACCATAACATGAATTCTGATTTTCAATAAGATTTGTTGTCGACTTCAAAAATTGTGCAATTTGTTATACACACACGATTTGGCAAATTAATGCACTACTTGTAAAAATAGTATATCTCATCCCCTCATAAGGGATACTAAGGAAGGATCACGATTGGCCGGGATGAAAGTAACGTTTGGTTCATTGGGAAGCGTTATGAATGACGGTTAATTATCAGTTTATCATCGAAGTTGTTTAATAACACATTACGGATTATTTTAATATAAAAAGTTTGTAGCTTTAGAAACGCTGAGGTGTAGAACCAAAGAATAACTAAAGACTACAAACAATGGTTAAAGCTGAAATTAATGAATTTTTTGTACAACACATGCCTAAAATATCAAATGGAAAGAAACTAAAAGTACCAATGTGGAAAATAGTGAAGGCCATATTGTATAAGCTCAAAACAGGTGTGCAATGGAGGCAATTGCCTGTTCGACATTTCTTTGGATTTATCAGATATAGCTGGCAATCAGTGTTTTATCACTTCAACAAGTGGTCAAAAACAGGAATTTGGAAAAGATGTTATGAGCAATTATTGCTAAATAAACGGAAGCATTTAAACCTTTGTTCTGTAAATTTTGATGGATCACATACCCCGGTAAAGCGAGGAGGACAAGAGGTAGGTTATCAAGGTAGAAAGAAAGCTCAAACCACGAATCTATTGATACTGACCGATGATCAGGGTGTGCCAATAGGTTGGTCAGAACCGATAAGTGGCCAGCATCATGACAGTTTTGAACTGGTAAAAACTGCTAATAAAATTTTTGATCAAATGGAGGCAATTGACCTTTCATGTGATGGTCTTTTCCTGAATGCCGATGCAGGGTTTGATGTTGCCAAATTCAAGGAACTATGCTTTGAAAAGGACATCATATTCAACATCGATAAAAACAAGAGAAGGGGAAAATCAGATGATGAAGACACTCCATATGTCTTTGATAATCAACTATATAAGAGAAGATTTGTGGTGGAACAACTTAATGCTTGGGTAGACGGATTCAAGACTTTAGTAATAAGATATGAAACCACAACCATCAATTGGATGTCTTTCCACTATCTGGCCTTCGCAATTATTTTCCTGAGAAAATTTCAAACCGTTAACATTTAGTTATTAAACAACTTCGATGTTCAGATTGACCCTTGCTACTGCAGAATAGGTAATTACGACTCTTTTTTTGCCCCGACCGGCTAATGTATTCTCGTCTTTATTAAAAATGGATTTTCCAAATACGGGTTCTCCACCTTCGAAACTAAGCACGTCGCATATCCTTTGCGATAGCTTATTGCCTGTTCTTCTATAAGCTGACAATAGGTAATAGTCATCAAATGGAACCAGATCAAGGAATAAGGCCCCATACACATCCGTGAGTGAGTACTGATCTCGCGCGCCAATTTTTTTATGATTGCGTCCAAAAAAATGGTAATCTCCGGTGGCTTGTTGAAAAACATTGAAATAAGAAAACTCGCTTTTATCTTTTTCTACTTGCCAGGAGATGAAGCGAAATGAACTATCCGGATCGTATTGCACAAAAATCCAGGGGATTTCGTTGAATGGATTAGTGAATGAATTTTCAGCTTTAAATGCAATCTCGATGCCTTCTTTAAATTTTTCATGGGCGAGCACACGGTGTTCGGCAACAGAGGCATTCGTCAGTATACCTGCGTAAAATGCAAGGTCATAGCCGTTATTTTTTTGACAGTGGAGAGATACCGAAATAAACAATGAAATGAAAAAATATGAACATCGAAAAGACGAATGCATTGGTAATCTTTAGAGAGGTAACGTTCATATTGATGGGATGAGGTATGTACAACTGATATTTTTACAAATCCTGCTGTGCAGGTCAAGATATTTTTATTTTCATTTTGATTAATTAGAGCAAGCCCATTCCATCAAACACACTCATTACTTTTCGCACATGATCTGCCGAAGAGTTGAGCAATTTCATTTCATCCGCGTCCAGATCAATTTGCATTACTTCGCTTATACCTGACCGATTGAGCTTTACCGGCACGCCCAAATACACATCATCCATACCGTACTCACCTTCCATCTTGACGCAGCATGGGAAGATTCTATTATCATTACGCACTATGGATTCAACCATTTGGCCTGCTGCAGCTCCCGGAGCATACCACGCCGAAGTGCCCATTAATTTGACCAATTCACCACCGCCTTTTTTGGTGCGTTCGACAATGCCATCCAACACCTTGGCATCGAGCAGCTCAAGTACCGGAATTCCCGCCACAGTAGTATACCGAGGCAGCGGCACCATGGTATCGCCATGCCCTCCCATCAGTACGGCTTGGATGTCTTTTGGAGAAACGTCAAGTTCCGAAGCCAGAAATGCCCGATAACGGGCGGTGTCCAATATGCCTGCCATCCCAAATACACGTGTCCTTGACATTCCGGAACATACGTGCGCTGCATACGTCATTACATCCAAAGGATTGGAGACAATTATAATAATTGGGTCTTCTGATTCCGCAAGAAGTGACTTTGTTACGGAAGTAACAATTTTTGCATTTGTGGAGATAAGATCATCACGACTCATTCCAGGTTTACGGGGAATACCGGCAGTCACTACAGCAATGTCAGTACCTGCTGAATCTTTATAATTATCGGTACCTGCCAAACGCGTACTATAATAATCTATGGGTGCCTGTTGCCAACTGTCCAGAGCTTTGCCCCGAGCCATATCTCCAAGCAGATCGAGTAATACCACTTCATCGACAATATCCTTATGGGCTAATACATTAGCCACAGTTGCTCCTACATTACCGGCACCTACGACTGTTACTTTCATATTCTATTTTTTAACACTTAAAAATGACTCTAAAACGCACGCGAAAATAAGGGTTATGCAGAAGACCAAAGACCGAAGATCGAAGTTTTTTTTGGCGCGCAATGGTTGGTTTAGAGTTTGGCCTCTTAGCGTTTAGACTGTGCCATCCTCTTAGCGTCTCGGTTTGGCCGAGACCTGAGAGCGTTGGCAATGTGAAACCACCGCCAGGAGGCCTTTCAGACGCTCCTGGGTTGGTTAAACTCAATTTTTAAAACTACTTTTGATGCTAATTTGAAATAGAACAATTAATGAATCTACACGAATATCAGGGTAAAGAAGTACTCTCCTCATTTGGAGTAAAGGTGCAAAAAGGAATTGTTGCGGAGACGGAAAATGAAGCCGTGGAGGCATTCAAAAAGCTTCAGGCAGAAACGGGTACGCCGATCGCGGTCCTTAAAGCTCAAATCCATGCAGGCGGGCGCGGAAAAGGAGGAGGAGTGAAGCTGGCCAAAAATATAGAAGAAGTGCGGAGTGTTAGCGCGTCTATCCTGGGTATGATGCTAAAGACACCACAGACTCCCGGAGGCATGAACGGGCCGGGCAAATTGGTACGTAAGATACTCGTCGCTGAAGATTCCTATGCGCCTGATTTTGATGCGTGTAAAGAATTTTATGTCTCAGTCCTGATGGATCGCGACCGGAAATGCAATGTGATCATTTACAGCACAGAAGGCGGAATGAACATCGAAGAAGTCGCCGAAAAAACTCCACACCTCGTTTTCAAAGAATATATCGATCCCACATTGGGATTGCAAGCATTTCAAAAGAGAAAAATCGCTTTCAATCTTGGATTAAGCAGGGCCGCATTTAAGGACATGACAAAATTTATAACCAGTCTTTACAATGCATTTGTAAGGTCTGATGCCTCTCTTATCGAAATCAATCCATGCCTTCGGGATTGCAAAGATCAAATCGTTGCTGTGGACACTAAAATGAGCATTGATGATAATGCGCTCTTCAGGCACGCGAACCTTGCCGAATTGAGAGACCTCACCGAAGAAGATCCAACAGATGTAGAAGCAAAGGAATATGGATTGAATTTCGTAAAGCTGGACGGAAATGTAGGCTGTATGGTCAATGGTGCAGGCCTTGCTATGGCCACAATGGATATCATTAAATTATCGGGCGGATCGCCCGCAAATTTCCTTGATGTAGGAGGCACGGCAGATGCCACACGAGTTGAAAATGCATTTCGCATTATTCTAAAAGATCCTAATGTAAAGGCTATCCTAATCAATATTTTCGGAGGCATTGTACGCTGTGACAGGGTGGCCAATGGAATTGTGGACGCCTACAAGAATTTGGGCAACATTAATGTGCCCATCATTGTACGGCTTCAAGGAACAAATGCAGAAATAGCAAAGGAAATAATTGACAAGAGCGGTCTTAAGGTGCGTTCGGCAATCCTGCTTCAGGAAGCTGCTGATATCGTTGAAGAAGTGCTGCAATAAAGAGAAGAGTGGAGGCTCATAGTTTATATGAACTTAACGAGTATGTAAAGCGAGTCATAGCGCTCAATTTTCGCGAGCCCCTGTGGATCAAGGCCGAGGCCTCACAGGTCAAATTCAGCCGAAACAATTATTACATTGATCTGGTCGAAAAACAAGAAGGCAAAGACGAAATAATTGCGCAAGCCAGTGCTGTGATATGGGCACGCAATTATTATTTTCTAAAGAAAAAGCTAGGTGATGTCCTGCACGAAATCCTTGTAGACGGGACGGAAATCCTGATCAAAGTCAAAATAGATTTTAACGAGCGATACGGGCTAAAACTTTTTATTGAAGATATAGATCCTTCGTATACATTCGGACAGGCGGAATTGCGAAGACAGCAAATCATAGAACAATTAAAATCGCAAGGCCTTCACGAGTTAAATTCGCAAATTTCTTTGCCCAAAGTTCTCCAAAAAATCGCTGTTTTGTCTTCTGAAAGCGCTGCTGGGTATGAGGATTTCGCGAATCAGCTTACCCAGAATACTTACGGTTATCATTATGAAATTGAACTCTTCCCGATAGCCGTACAAGGGACCCAGCTCGAATCTCAACTGATCCATGCACTCGATTCTATTGAAGAATTCGACGACAGCTTTGACTGCGTGGTCATTATAAGAGGTGGCGGATCGAGGCTCGACCTATCTTGGTTTGATACCTATCCTATCGGCGAGAAGATTGCAAGGTGCTCCTACCCCATCTTTACTGGCATAGGCCACGAGATAGATTATTCGATTGCTGATATGACTGCACATACGAATTTGAAAACACCTACAGCTGTGGCTGATTTTCTGATCGAGCATAATTTATTCTTCGAGTCCAATATGATCGAAATGATGGGCAAAATATTCGAGACCGTAGGCTACCAGTTGAGAGCGCAGGAGGCATTCTTAGACAAATTCTTATTGACTATTATGGGAGTTTATCAACAGAAAATATCCTCGGCCAAACATGTGTTGGAATCTCTCGAAAACAATATATTTTCGTCTTCTTGCACTGCTCTGGAAAAAGCCTCAAACGAATTAGCCGGGAAAGAAAATCTTCTTCTAAGCCTGATGCCTGAAAATGTTTTGAAAAGAGGCTATACGATTATTTACAAGGCTGATAAATCCATCCATTCTAGAAAAGATTTGATTATTGGTGATAAATTTGAAGTGCAGTTTCGAGATGGTAAAATAAATTCGGAAAGGATCTGAAGAAATGATAATCGAATGGACAAGAAAATGACGTATGCTGGAGCCTTTGAAGAATTGGAAACCATCCTGAACGAAATGCAATCGGACGACGTCGCGATTGACGATCTTTCCAAAAAAGTAAAGCGATCCAAGGAACTATTGGAATTTTGTAAAAATCATTTGAGAAGGTCTCAAGAAGAAATTGAGGACATTACCTCGGATTGTCACTAAGCGTTGAATAGCCTTCTAAAAAAGAAAAGATTTGGCAAGGAGGCCCTGTTCAATTTAATATCATTGCCTGCAAGGAAAGTGACGACTAGTGCAAAAGGCAAAAGGACTAAAAAAGGCAGCCAGCCGCCCATTTGTCCGTCAATAACGGCACTTCTCTGCAGTCGCTCGCTTAATATTGTGAGAATAACGAATAACATATAAAACCCAATCGCAACTAACATAGGGTAGCCGAACCCACCCTTGCGGACAATAGTTCCCATAGGTGCACCAACAAATAAGAAAAGAAGACAAACCATGGCCCAGCTGTATTGTTGATTGAGGCTTCTAAGGTATGCCTGCTTTTGGTGTTCTATTGTGCGGTATTGCACGTAGTTATTCCAGGTACGCGATTTGAGACCGCTTACCTTTTGAAAAGTGGCGGTAAGTATTTTAGTCCTTTCTTCCGGAACGACAATACTTAAAATTGACTTTACAGTGTCCAAAGAAAACCCACTATCTTCAAGTAAGATTTTTTCCGGTCTTTTGCCTCTTTGGGGAGTGGAAAAGAAACCTACATCCCTTGATGCTTTTTTAAATCGGTTATTTTCGCGCGGTGTCTTTGTAATCGTCGAATCTAACTCTGTGCCGACGAGGTAATTAAAATCATAAACGTTGCCCTGCTTTTTAGCCGCGATTTGTGCATTGAGAGAATCTATATGAATGAGCAATTGTGATGTGTTTAGCATGTCGTGCTTCCTTCTATCCAAGTTCAGGTCGGACATATCTTTGAAAATATCTGAGAGTTGAAAAACCTTTCGATAATGTTTGAAAGCTGCCATATTCACGGGCAGCAATCGATCGGGCTTTGAGATGTAACTACCCTTGCTGTTGGGATCCTTGCTCTCGTGATATTCAACTCCATTGTATAAATCCATTATCAAATACTTTCCGTCAAAGCTTGTCTGCATGGTCGCCTGCTTAGCGGAGATAACGTTGAGAAGGCTTTTGTCCTGTAAGCTGGAATTGTAGATCAATACATCTTCAAGGTTTTTGCCATCTTTCATTTTTCGTCTGGCATAAATAGCGTGCTCGCGAAAATCCATATTGAAAATTTTTTCCTCGAGGGCGAATGTTACCTTCGACAAGCGCATGGAATTGAATTTTCGCAGAAATGCTTCATACGCCATTGGCTTGAAATAATTAGAAGCCATAATGGAAAAAATCCCAGTAAATATCGCTACTGCAAAACCAGGTCTCAACAAACGCGTTAAGGACAAACCAGCTGATTTGAAGCTGGACAATTCGTAATGTTCAGCTAGATCGCCATAGACCATTACACTCGAAAGAAGCACAGTAAGAGGAAGAGCAAGGGGCAAAATGGTCACCCCGTAAAGGCCAAGAAGTTCGAGATAATCCAAAACGGAATACCCACGACCCAAAATATCGTCCACGTACTTCCAGAAAAATTGCATTACCAGTACGAACTCCACCATGAATAAGGCAACGAGATATGGCCCTATGAAGCCACGGAGAATGAGTCGATCTGCTTTTTTAAGGCTAGGGTGTGGGAGGTAATTTTTAAGTTTTATCATGTACTGAGATCAAAATTCAGCAATAATTATTAAACCTTTTGTAACATTATTTAATTTAATAACGTCAATCTCTGGAATAGTGAAACGATCTATGCTCGACGCTGTATCAACACCGCTGAAAAACAAGTTGTTCAGGTACGCACTCAAAATTGTAAGAAATCAAATGGAAGCGGAGGATGTAGTACAGGAAGTGCTGATCAAAATCTGGAAAAAACAGGAAGAACTCATAGGCATAGAAAATTTTGAGGCCTGGTGCATGACGGTAACGAAAAACCTTTCGCTCGACAAGCTAAGACGGGTAAAAAAGAATACGGAACCCATTGAGAATCATCACCACATAACGGATAATTCACTTAGCCCTTACCAGGAAACGAGACGAAAAGAAGTGTTCAGAATTATAAGAGAGACCATGGAAGGGATTTCGGACAATCAAAGACAAGTATTGCATCTTAGGGATGTAGAAGGATATACGTACAAGGAAATCGCAGAAATCACAGGATTCAGCGTGAATAAGATCAAAGTGTATTTGCACAGGGCAAGAATAAATCTAAGAAAAGCACTAACCAAATATAAGCATGAGTTGGACGGATAAAATAGAGAATTTAAAAGAAGAATTCTGGAGAGCGGAGACCACTTTGGAGGAAGAAAGCCTTCTGAGAAACCATTCTTTGAATACGGATGAATCGGATATAGAATCGCTGTATTTCCAATTCCTCGAAGAAGAAAGAAGTGTCTCATATCGCGCTGTAAAAAGAAATGGCATAGTTCCGATGTTTAGAAAAAATATTACGGTTATTGCTGCCGGACTGGCCCTAGTATTCGCCTCTATTTTAGTATTCAATCAAATGGAACCTCAAGTAGATTCAAAAGTTTTCGTTGCTGATAGTCCGGAAGAAGCGCTGCTGATTATGCAGACCGCTTTTGGCTTGATCAATGATCACATTACTACGGGAGACCAAATAGTAAGGACTAATCTCAATCAATTTGATAAAATAAATTCTTTAATTAAAATCTATAAATCATGAAAAAAATCATTTTAGGTCTATGCTTTTTATTAGCTTATTCTTTTGGCTTTTCTCAAACCAAAAGGGCCCCTTATAAGGAGGTGAATTCTTTTCTTAAAGGCCTTGAGAAGGGCAGCGAATACGCTGTTGTCAAGGTAAACAAAGAAATGTTTGAACTTTTAGCCGCTATGGATATAGAGTCAAATGGAGAAAACATTAAGGATCTGATAGAAGGATTGAAAGAGATCACGATTCTTGTCAAAGAGGATGGGGGAAAGGAAGACTACGAAAAATTTCAGAGATTGATCAAGTCCAGCAGTCTTAAGTCCTACATGTCCGTCAAGGACGAGGATGCCAATGTCAACTTGTACTCTGCAGGTACGACCGACGATGGCAAATTAAACGGCATCGTACTGTCCGTAAGTGAAGACGACGAAACCGTCTTTGTCCACGTCGACGGTCAGATAGACCTTGCTGCCCTTGGCAAATTGACGAAAGGTTTGGACATAAATGGCCTGGATCAGCTCAAAAGGCTGAATGATCATAAAGAGAAAAAGGAAAAGGAGTAGGTGGGCAGCTAAAATAAAATGTTTCGTTTAATGAGAAAAGGCTTCTTTTGTATTTAAATTTCACATTTGGCTACTACCGCTCTTGTTGTTATCACCTGCATCGCATCCTACCTGGCCTGGCAGAACAGAAGGTACTATGAATTAGGAGTTCATTTTCCTTATCGCGAACGGCAATACAAAGAATATTGGAGATCGCTGACTTCCGGTTTTCTTCATGCCAATACAATGCACCTCCTGGTCAATATGTACATGCTCTATTTGTTCGGGCAACCGATAGAGCGTTTCTTTATAATGCAAAAGGGCACACTGGGGCAATTTCTTTTTATCGTCCTCTATCTTGCTACAATTGTCGTTGCCAATCTCGCTACAGGTGCGCTCAAAAGAAACAATCCTTCTTATAGAAGCGTGGGAGCATCTGGTGCTACTTCAGGTATTCTATTCATTTATATTCTTCTCGATCCCTGGGAAATGTTCATTTTTCCTCCATTACCCGCTATTGTGCTTGCCATTGGCTACCTCATTTATTCGTCTTGGGCAAGTAAAAAATCGAATGATAATATTGATCATATGGCTCATTACTATGGGGCTATTTTCGGTGTGGTGTTCGCGGTTATTCTGTTTCCGGATACCCTAAAAATATTTCTTTCAAGGTTGGTCAATGATTTTCCGTTGTAGTTTCGACGAGCTCACCCACGGGATCAACAACCTGACTTCACTGGTACCTGAGCTTGTCGAAGGTGTCGATGTCACCCATACTCATCAATATGCCTATCAAGATCCGCTTTTGTGATCACAGAAGGTATCAAAGATGAAGAATCTCCCCCACCCTTTATGATTTCTCTTACTATCGTCGAACTGATGTGTGAGAATTCAGGCCTGCTTATGAAAAAAATAGTTTCTACCTGATCGCCAATAATATTGTTTAATTGGGAAATGGTCTTTTCATAATCGAAATCAGATGCGTTTCGCAATCCACGCAACAAATATTTGGCTCCGACCTTTTTACAATAATTTACTGTAAGGCCTTCAAAATGACCGATTTCTAAGTTGGGATTATTGCCATAAACACGATCCAACCATTCCAGCCGAACATCCAGGGGAAATAAAGTTTTTTTGACAGAGTTCACGCCGACCGCTAAAATCACTTTGTCAAACAAAGGGAAGGCCCGTTTCACCAAATCTACATGGCCGTTGGTAATAGGATCAAAGGAACTGGGGAATACAGCTATTTTCACTTTTTACATTTAGAATCCCAATCGATCTGTGCTACCCAAATATTTTCTTCTTCAGAGAATAGAACTAACCCTAGGGTTCGAAGGTCGTCGTCATCCAAATACAGTTTTAGTCCTTTGGTTAATTTAATTCCTAACTTTTCCAAATCATCGTGGGTACCCGACGTATTCAATCGTAGCCTTCCCTTGCTATCTGCATTATTGAAATCTGCATATACTGTGTGTATCATATTTTTTTATTTATTTTGGAAAGCTCTTTAATTGAGCAAATGGCGCATCCACAGATATTCCTATAACACCTTCCGGGTGCGTTCCAGTTCCCTTTCTAATTCTATGCGGTGTATTAGCTCCACCTCTAACTACATTAGCCCGCAAACTAATCGCCGAAAGGTGGTAAAATCCATTAACTTTTAGTCTTTCAGTCTTTCCAACACGCGAAATTAATCAGATAAATTGTTTAGACTGAAATCAGCATATATTTGCACAAAATCGAATCTATGAGTTTTGATCTAATCGTAATAGGCAGTGGACCGGGAGGATATGTAGCAGCTATCCGGGCATCGCAACTGGGTCTTAAAACTGCCATAGTCGAGAAAGAATCCTTGGGCGGAGTTTGTTTGAATTGGGGCTGTATTCCCACGAAAGCCTTGTTGAAAAGTGCACAAGTATTCGAGTATTTAAATCATGCCGAAGACTACGGTATCAAAGTAACATCAGCAAAGGCGGATTTCAAAGCTATGATTGCACGAAGCCGAAATGTTGCCGATAGCATGAGCAAGGGAGTCAATTTCCTAATGAAAAAAAATAAGATCACTGTTCTGGAAGGTTTCGGTAAACTTGAAAGAGGGAAAAAAGTATCCGTCAGTGATGACAAAGGAAAATCAGCGATGTATGATGCGAAGAACATTATCATCGCCACAGGAGGAGAGTCGAAAGCACTACCCCATATTCCAATTGATCATAAAAAAGTCATCGGGTATCGCGAGGCGATGTCTCTTCCAAAGCAACCAAAGAAAATGCTTGTTATCGGGGCTGGTGCGATTGGAGTCGAATTCGCTTATTTCTACCATTCAATAGGCACCGAGGTGACCATTGTTGAATTTCTTGAACAAGGCCTTCTCCCGCGAGAAGATGGCGACGTTTCGAAAGAATTGGGTAAAATCTTTAAAAAGAAAGGCATCAATGTAGTGGCCAATTCGTCCGTTGAATCAGTTGAGACCAAAGGAAAATCGTGTAAGGTCACGGTCAAAAATCGAAAAGATGGAAGCATCGAAGAATTCGAATGTAATGTGGTCTTATCTGCGGCCGGAATAAAAGCAAATATTGAAAATATTGGCTTGGAGACTTTGGGCATCAAGGCTGAAAATGGGTTAATCAAAGTGGATGAATATTACCAAACCAATGTTCCTGGAATTTATGCGATCGGCGACGCTGTACCCGGACCAGCCCTGGCGCATATGGCAAGTGCAGAAGGCATTACATGCGTGGAAAAAATAGCCGGCCAAAACCCAAACCCGATCGATTATGGAAATATACCATCGTGTACGTATTGTCATCCGGAAGTTGCGTCGGTAGGCATGACAGAAGCGGAAGCCAGAGAAAAACGAATCGAAACAAGGGTTGGAAAATTTCCTTTTAGCGCCTCCGGAAAGGCGAAGGCTGCAGGGTTGCCGGAGGGTTTCGTAAAAGTGCTCTATGATAAAAAGTACGGCGAATTGTTAGGCGCCCACCTGATCGGGTACAACGTCACAGAACTCATAGCCGAAATCGTAGCAGTTCGAGCACTTGAAACGACCGGCCACGAAGTAATCAAAGCTGTGCATCCGCATCCCACAATGAGCGAAGCCATTATGGAGGCTTCTGCTGCGGCATACGACGAGGTTATACATTTGTGATTAGGTAATAAAATAACATTGAACATATTGTTGATATTATTGCAAAACAATAATCACCGCTTTGCCCAATTGCCTACCATGCTATGAAAAGAGCTACTTTCACAGTTGTCGGATATCTTCTCTTTCTATTCGGAATGCTCTCGTTGATCCTCTCGATGATTGGTTTGGTCTTTACACCATTGGCATTTCTGGATAGCTTTGGTACAATGGGCGGTTTTCTGCTTCGACTTGTGTTTATACTTGGTGGAATGGTGATTTTATATGTTTCGCGGGTACCTCGGGAATAAAAAAAATGGGCCTAATAAATTAAGCCCATCCTGTTAAATCATCTTTGCGCGAGAACCTAAGATTTCACGGTATTAATAACATTCGCGCAGACTTTGTAAGGATCCGCGTTGGAAGAAGGCCTTCTATCTTCCAGGTATCCTTTCCAACCATTCTTTTCGGCGACAATTGGTATTCTTATCGAAGCTCCACGGTCGTATAATGCATAAGTAAATTTTCTGATAGACTGCGTTTCATGCTCTCCGGTGAGTCTTAGTTCGTTGTGCGCGCCGTAGGCCGCAATAGCTGCTTTGATCATTGGCTTTGGCCTAAACTTCTCACAGGTATCTTCAAAAGCCTTTCTGTTGCCCGCAGTTCTCAGTGTAGTATTGGAGAAATTGCAGTGCATACCGGATCCATTCCAATCCGTATCGCCCAGAGGTTTCGGGTGATACTCTATTCGCACGCCGTATTTCTCAGCCGTTCTTTCGAGTAGATACCGGGCCACCCAATGTATATCACCGGCGTGTTTGGCGCCTTTGCCAAAGCTCTGAAATTCCCATTGCCCTGCTGCTACCTCTGCATTGATCCCTTCGATATTAATACCGGCATCCAGGCAATGATCTAAATGTTCATCAACGATTTCTCTTCCATATGTTCGTCCGCTGCCTACAGAGCAATAATAGGGTCCTTGCGGTCCTGGAAATCCATTAGCCGGGAATCCCAGCGGCAAATCAAGCTCCGTATCGTAAAGAAAATACTCCTGCTCAAACCCAAACCAAAAGTCTTCATCGTCGTCATCAATTGTCGCCCTGGTATTTGTCGCATGAGGCGTACCATCAGAATTCAAAACCTCCGCCATGACCAGGTATCCGTTCTTTCTGTCCGGATCAATGCATAAAAAAACCGGCTTCAACTGGCAGTCGGAAGTACTACCATCTGCCTGATTGGTAGAAGATCCATCAAACGCCCACATGGGGCAATCTTCCAATTTTCCTGAGAACGTCGAATTATCAACGACTTTGGTTTTAGACCTCAACGTTTGTGTAGGCTCGTTTCCGTCAAGCCATATGTACTCTAATTTTGTTTTTCCCATTATTATTTATTATAATTTTTTTAATGGCTCGAAATTAGATTAACATTGATCGCAGTTTAGTGTAAAATAATAGGGAGTGTTATACTCAGAACTATCTCCTTATCGGAATACTATTGATTACCAACGCATTATGAATTTATTTTTTGTGATGCCTAATTTTTCAGCTAAAATCAGAAAAAATAATATTTCGTGCAAAATACTAGTGTTTTTTGCCTGTTTTGCCCATTTTTTAGCACTAAATGGGCAAAAAAACGACCTTTCCGAGCAATTTGACATTCCTACGGAGCATCTTCTGCTGATTGAGGATTATCTCGAATCTTTGGACAATGATGCTTCTTTTGATCTGACCGAAATACTTGACGATCTCAACGACGCATTCCAAAACAAACTAGACTTAAATCAACTCAACATTGAAGATTTGTATAAACTTCACCTGCTCTCAGACATTCAAATCAACAACTTCGAAATCTACAGAACAAACTTTGGCCCCTTCATTAGCCTTTATGAACTTCAAGCCATTCCCGGATTTGATATTCAGACCGTAAAACGAATTATTCCTTTTGTGCTTCTCAGAGGTGATCAAGGTTCTCTTTCCGGGAATATAGCCGATAGGATAAAAGGTGCCGATCATGAATTGATCATTAGAAGTCAAAGAATTCTTGAAGATTTAAAAGGAAGTAGAGATGATAATGGTTTTCTGGGAGATCCATATCGACATTTTCTCAGGTATAGATTGAACCAAAGGCAAAATTTAAAAATCGGTTTTCAAGCCGAAAAAGATGTAGGAGAAGAATTTTTCAAAGGGTCTAACGGCCAAGGTTTTGACTTCTATTCTTTTTACTTTTCACTGCGAGATGTCAACGACAAAATCAAAAGCGTCCATCTGGGAGATTTCACAGTTTCAATGGGTCAAGGACTAATCGTGCACAACCAGTTTGGGGCAGGCCTGACTTCATTTACTACGAATATTAAGAAAGGCAATCGCACCTTTTCCACCTATACTTCCAGGAATGAAGTAGATTTTTTTAGAGGCGGAGCAATTGAGTACAGCCTGGATCAAGATGTTACAGTTGGCCTCTTTGCCAGTAGAAATGCTATTGACGGCACTTTGAGGGATCGCGATGACGATGATTTTTTTGAATCATTTTCGTCCATCAACAATAGTGGCAATCATCGAACAAATTTAGAGGTGGCCAAGAAAAGCCAAATCAAAAGAAATTCCATAGGGGGCACGCTGGAATATTCGACAAAGAATGCACGGGTCTCTATTAATGTACTTACCGAGCATTTCGACAAGACATTCAGCAAGACGCAAAGGCCTGACAATATCTTCTTCCCCGAACAAGCAACCTTCTTTAATGCAAGCGTAGATTATAGTTACCGGCTGAAGAATCTAAATCTCTTTGGAGAATCTGCTTATGGCAATTCCGGAGGCACCGCTCACCTCTTGGGAGCATTGATTGGTCTTGATCGCAAGCTGGATTTATCTCTTCTCTACAGGAATTATTCTCCACAATATTTTGCCATCGATCCAAACTCCTTTGGGCAGGGCAGCACAGGAAATAATGAAAAAGGAATCTATCTCGGTATGGAACTAAGGCCTGTGAAAAACCTCTTCATCAATGCGTACGCTGATTTTTGGGCAAATCCATGGCTTAGATTCAGAGTGGACAGTCCCGGAAAGGGAAATGAATACCTCGTCAAGATATCTTATTTAAAAAAGAGAAAATTTACCTCGTATATATTGTTTAAAACAGAATCAAAACCGCGAAATAGTCAGATTGAAAGTGCCATAGATTTTACTATACCACAGCGGACATCAAGGCTCCGATTGCAATTCAATAACCAGATAAATCCCACATGGGAATTGAGAAATCGATTGGAACTTTCGTTTTACAAAAATGATATTGAGGATAGAAGGGGATTCGTGCTCTACCAGGATTTCCTTTTCAAGCCTCAGGACTTTCCGCTTTCCTTTACGACTAGAATTATGTGGTTTGATATTCAGGATTTTGATGCGCGGATCTATGCTTATGAGAATGATGTACTTTCCGAATTTTCTATTCCTTTTTTTGTCGGGAAAGGGCTCAGGTATTATATCAATCTGAGATTGAGGCATTATCGATACACTTTTGAGTTACGCGCTGCCCATACAAGATTCAGGGATACGGAAACCATTGGAAGTGGGCTTACGGAAATCGACGGAAATCATCAGACATTAGTGAAGGCGCAGGTTAGGATTAGGATATAATCACGACGGACAGGTCCTTTTACATCTTATGACAAGATTGCTTTTTCATAAACAATGGGGTCATGGACCATTCAGGAAGATATGTCAGCCCTTCTACTCAGTCAGGATACAGCAAATACTTCTCCCTAACCTTTTTAAACTCCTCCAACCCATCTTCCCAGGACGCCCTGATGTCCTCCTGCGTCAATCCATTCCGAATTTGCTTTTTTAATTCTTGGCCTGCCAATCTATCGAAATGGGCATTTTCGATAAAAAAAGGTTGATTCATTTCTTGAAATATGCGGTACATCTCGATGAGATACTGTATATCCAGTTTCCCGGTATTCATCATTTCATCGACGGATACACTCGTCAAATCCATTCCGTAACACACCTCACCTAGGAGTTTCGGACTCGAAGCCCCTTGTCTGCTCACAGGAGTAAATGAAAAATCAAACTTTTCGTTAAGCAGCGGATGGCCGATCACTTGAAATTGGGATCTAGTACCGCGCCCTATCGAAAGCACCGTTCCTTCAAAAAAGCAGAGACTTGGGTAAAGAAGGACAGCACGAAGATTGGGCAAATTCGGAGATGGCTTCACAGGCAGATCGTAGGTCATTGTATGGTTGTAATTCTCGTTTTCGATAACGGTCAAGTTGCATTCCACACCATTTGCAAGCCACCCTTCACCATTGACCATTTGTCCATATTCTCCAATGGTCATGCCGTATACGACCGGTGTGGGATGCATGCCGACAAACGATCGCGAATCTTCATCCAGAACAGGGCCGTCGAAGTAAAAACCATTTGGATTCGGTCTGTCCAGAAGAACCAGTGGAACATTGTTTTCGGCCGCCGCCTCCATCACAAAATGCAAGGTGTAGATGTAGGTGAAAAAACGAACTCCGACATCCTGAATATCAAAAACCAACATATCGATTTCAGCTAAATCTTCATCCTTGGGCTTTTTGCTATCTCCGTATAAGGAAATTATTGGAATTGATTTTTCTCTATCATCCTCTATTTTTTCGCCTGCATCAGCCTGCCCTGTCAATCCATGTTCGGGTGTAAATATTTTTACTACGTCCATATTCAAGGATTTCAGGGTATCGACCAGGTGCACTTTACCGATTAGACTTGTGTGATTGACTACCAATCCAATTTTTTTGCCTTTGAGTAAAGGCAGATACATGTCGGTTCGATGAGCGGCCGGCAGAATGTCATTGTAAAAAGCTTGATTTATTTTTGCAGGAGATTGGCAAGTTGAGATAAGCAGAAGCGCGATCGTAGCTATGAACATTTTCACTTCGAGAGTTTGAAAAAAAAGACTTCAAAATACGCCATTACCGAGATAATCACCACGGGTCTTAATTTTAAAAAGGACAAGATCATTCATATATCTACACATCAATTGAATAATGGCAAAGTTGAAGATAGCTTTTCATCATTTATAAATCCTGAAAGAACGCTCGAACCGGACTGGAGTCGATCGGTTGGTATCTCGAATTTGGATCTGCAAAATGCACCTAAATTTTACGAAGTGGCAAAACGCCTCATTGCGCTTTGGGATGGATATACTTTGATTTCAACTAATCCGCAATTCAGCTATATTTTTCTAAAAAATGAATACAAAACTTTGGGGTTTAATTTCAATCATGCCAACGCACACTTGGATAGTATTGTTATGCACAGTAACGCGACGTTTTGCCCGGGCACTAGCAAGGCGGAAGACATTGTAAATCACATCACCAGTACACAAGGCAAGAATCTTATCAATGCAATAAACCTCAAAAAAGATTTGAGCCCCAAAAAATACTTAGCTGCCAAAGTCAAGGAGCTGCCGAATATATGCGGAGTCTATTTATTAAAAAATGAAGCTCGCGAAATCATCTATGTAGGCAAAGCGCTGAAAATCAGAGATCGCATAAGGCAACACTTCAGAGATTTGCAACGCAAAGGATTCAACATACATCGAAAGGTTGCAGATGTGGATTATATCGATGCGCACAGTGAACTATTTGCACTTCTTTTGGAATTGCACCTTATTCGCACCTATAGACCGGAACTTAATAAAGCGCTTAGAAATACAACGTACAAGTATGATTTAAAGATAAAATTCAATGAAGGCAGCCATCATGAAGTCAAGATTGCCCCGATTAAGAAATTGACAGATGGTCTGGTCATCAAGCGCTTCCGGTCCAGGAAAAGCGCGGTAACATTCGTAACCGGGCTATTGGAATTAGGTTTCATAAATCCCGAATACTTGAACGTCCACGGAGCCCGTAAGACGGACTTTTCGGAATACGAGCATCTTGACTGTGAGGAAGTCGAGGAGTATAATAACCATCTGACTGAGGTCATGGAAGAAATTAATCCTTTCCGTTCCGGGAGTTTTTTGATAAAGGAAAATGCTGACGCAGAAGCGTATTGTATTGTTGAAGACGGACTATTTCGCGGTTTGGGTTTTTCTTCGAAAGGAAAAAATAGCTTTGTAGAACTAAAAGAAAATTGTGACCATAAATTTTCCTACGAGGATGCTCTAAACGTTGTTCTTAATTTCGGGAAATCAAGTGTTTTATTTGTTGAAAGACACTAAGCCTGTGGTGTTGAGCTTTTATTAGTTATCATCTTTCAGCAGCAAGGTTATGTAAAAATCCTATATTTGTATAAACAAAATTTAAACCATGAAAGTTATCGCCAGAAACTGGGGAAACGGTGTAGGAATAAGGATACCAAAAGAGTTTCTCAAATATTTCAATATTGAGAATGGAACTGCCTTGAATATAGAACGTCAGGATCAAACCATTCTTCTAAGTTCATCTAAATCCGTGATGAACATTGATGATTTGGTAGAAGGTATGGATCCCGATGATCCTAATATAGTTGAAATGAGCGGTGAATTAGGCGCAGAAAAAGTTGAAGGATGGAGTATATCCCCGACATCGGAGACGTGATCATTTTGACAATCGATCCCGCACTAGGACATGAGCAACAGGGTAGGCGACCATGTCTTGTACTGTCTAATAGAAAGCTCAATAAATTAGGTAAGCAAATTTCAATTTGCCCAATAACTACTAGGCGCAAAGGTTACCCCATTGAAGTTAATCTTCCTGCGCCCATGTCGGTGAAAGGCGTAGTATTGTCCACTCAGGTTATGAGTTTTGACTGGCGTGAAAGAAATCTTAAGTTCATCGAAAAACTGGAAAAGAAGGTTGTCAAAGAAGTTTTACAAAAGCTAGCAATTGCGCTCAACATGGATTTATATTTTCCTCGTATTAGAACAGATTTTGAGTAAATAAAAACCATTGCTCCATTTAAGCCCTGTCCATCTCAACGACGAATTCAACTACGCCCTCGACCGTTTGGAGTACAGTCATGAGCACTTTTTCATCACAGGGAGGGCAGGTACCGGAAAGAGTACACTTCTCGGCCTATTCAGAGACACTACAAAAAAACGTTGTGCCTTTCTCGCTCCCACCGGTGTCGCTGCCCTGCACATAAGAGGGCAGACGATCCACTCATTTTTCAAATTCCCTCCTAAGATGATCACCGGCAGTGACATTAGAAAACGAAAAAATCACCGCCTTTATAAGAAAGTGGAATGTATCGTCATCGACGAGATATCGATGGTACGGGCTGATATGATCGACGCCATTGATATTTTTTTGAAGAAAAACCGCGAAAATCCCGAACCTTTCGGCGGTGTACAAATGATTTTTTTTGGCGATCTCTTCCAGCTACCGCCCGTCATCGCCAGTGGTTTTGAGCGCCAATATCTTCAGACGCATTACGAGTCTTCCTATTTTTTTTCGGCCCATTTGTTTTCGGATTTGACAGAAAGAATAGAGACCATCGAACTTCACAAGGTATTCCGGCAAAGCGACCGTAACTTCGTCAACATTTTGGATAGAATCCGAACGCGCACATTTGACCAGGAAGATTTAGATGAGTTGAATCAAAGAGTGATCAAGGACCAGGTAGCAGATGAACATTTCATAACGTTCGCTACACGAAACAATACCGTGTACAAGATCAATACAAAAAAACTAGAAGAACTCAATGGGCCGGAATACGAGTATTCTGGAAAAATCCAAGGTAAATTTGATATTAAAAATCCGCCCGCTCCTTTACAACTCAGGTTGAGAAAAGGAGCACAAGTGATGTTCGTAAGAAACGATGTGGATAAAAAATTTGTCAACGGGACATTGGGCACCATTGCTCATTTGGACAGTTCTGAAATAAAAGTCGAAATTATAAATGAGGAAAATAAGTCTGATGAATTGATCAGTGTTGCCCGCGAAGTCTGGGAAATCATTAATTACAAATACAACGAAAAAAATCCGGACAAGATCGAAACCGAAGTGGTCGGCACTTTTGAGCAATATCCGCTTCAATTAGCATGGGCGGTTACCATCCACAAGAGTCAGGGAAAGACCTTTGATAATGTGTTGATTGACATGGCTTCCGGAGCTTTTGACTATGGTCAGATGTATGTGGCCTTGAGCAGGTGTACTTCGCTTGATGGAATTTATCTTAAGAAGGCGGTGCGGCCAGATGATATTTTGGTGGATGAGCGGATCGTTGAATTTTATCAGGCTTGGAGGTAGCTGGCACTTTGTGAAAAGAATGTTTGCCAAAAATGATTTGAAATTTAGATTGATTAGTTTGATAATAAATGAGACCGTTGCGGGTTGCGGGTTAGAAAAATCAATTCATTTATGTAATAGTTACTTTTGGCTCTGGCCTGTTTAAGCTATGGCAACCAAAAAGTTCGTGTTAATTCGTGTAATTCGTGGATAATAAATCTATGATGATTTCGCCCCCCGGCTGCAAACAAAATAATCACACATTTTTTGCAGCGTACTCTTCGTGCATTTTGGCTAAAAAATCATGAAAATTAAATTTGCTGTAGCCACTTTCTTCTCCTTCTTGTGCTGCCAACAACAAGTCATTCATTTCAAAAGGAAAACGAACAACCAGCCTCGAAAATTCATTATGAGGACCACCAATTTGTTTACTTTGGTAATCAAAAAATAAAATGGCAAAATTAAAGCGCGCTGCGAGAAGGAGGAAAAAAAGAGATCAGAGAGAAGGAAAACGCATTCTCATTATAGGCATTGCTATCACTATCGCATTAGTACTTCTTATTTATATCCTTTCAATTAGTACTATTTGAATTTGTTCGAACCGAATCGGACGAATCTTGGTTCAAGCTGATCAATGCTTTTAGTTGAGTCGCAAATTCTACCACCCGCATTTGTATTCGTTGAGGCGATATACCAAAAAGGTTTATTAATCGAATTAAACGAAAACTACCAGAAAAAATCATTGCGCAACAGGTTTTACATTGCGTCTGTCAATAGTGTGGAGTTGGTCACCATCCCTCTGACAAAAGGCAAAGCGCAAAACAAACCCATTCAAGAAGTTACTATCTCATACGCTGAGAATTGGGTAGAAAAATTGAGAAATAGGTTGAACACCGCGTATGGAAGTGCACCGTATTTTCATGATTATTTTGATACGCTTATGGACGTTTTTGAGATGGATTATAGTCGCCTCATTGATCTCAATAATCATCTGCTCAAATGGATTATTGAAAGCACGGGTATGCATTTAGAAACAAAAAAGACCGACTCCTATGTACATGACTATGACCTTTCTGTTGTAGATTGGAGAAATAAGGATTTATCCTTCTACCAAAATTATTCGTCTAATAGTCAACTGGTTTATGACCAAATATTTGACGACAAGCACGGTTTTATTCGTAATTTGAGTATTCTAGATTTATTGTTTAATGTGGGACCGGAATCGGGGTTGGTTTTATCGAAGGCTTCTGAACGTTAATAATGCAATCTCACACAACGGTGCGACGATGCATTAAATGATTCAAATTGCAGTTAAACCATCATTTTTTACCCATTTTTGGCATATACACATTTGTGCGCAGTTAATGTCATTGGTCGCAAAAGAAATACTCCAACTACAAAACCGCATCGGTTCAATTTCTCAGGATTTGAAAGCCCTGGTAGATCGAGTGCAAAACAAGGAAATACAGGATTTACTCGAAGACGTATTGATACGGATAAAAGAACCTTTTCTTTTTGTCATCGTAGGCGAAGTCAAGGCGGGCAAAAGTAGTTTCATCAATGCCTTGCTCGGAAGTGAAAAAGACATATGCAAGGTAGCTCCATCACCCATCACGGATGCGATCCAGCAGATCGTATACGGCGAAGCAGAAAAGGAGATCATCATCAATCAATACCTGAAGAAAATATACCAGCCCGTAGATATTCTTAAGGAGGTGAGTATCGTGGACACTCCTGGCACGAATACGATTATCAACCATCACCAGGAAATCACCGAGAAGTTCATTCCGAGCGCCGACCTGATCGTCTTTGTCTTTGAGGCCAAAAATCCGTACCGGGAATCTTCGTGGGAATTTTTTGATTATATCAACGAGGGCTGGTGGAAAAAAGTAATTTTCGTATTGCAACAAAAGGATCTGCTAAATGAGGAAGATCTGCAAGTGAATCATCAAGGAGTCATAGATCAAGCACTTTCCAAGGGTATAAGCGAACCTAAAGTCTTCAGCGTAAGCGCAAAACAGGAGCAGGAAAATCATAAAGAAGAGAGTGGATTCACTCCTCTTCGCGAATATATAGACCAGACAATATTAGGCGGCAAAGCTCCGCTTCTCAAAATAGAAAACAACCGTTCTACGCTTTCCAATATCAATCAGAGAATTTCGGACGGCATCAAAACTCGCCAACTGCAATACGATTACGATATAGGTTTCAGAAATGAGATCAAGGAAACCCTGACCAAGCACGAGTCTATATCGTCAAGGCATGTAGATAACCTCATTGAAAACCTGATCGGAGAATACGACAAGATCACGATGCCCAAATTGAACGAACTGAAATCGGGCCTGACCTTTGGCGCGATGCTCGGCAAATCTTTTAAATCGGCCTTTGGTATGGGCGACGGCCCTAAAGTTTGGTTAAATCATCTTTTGTCGGGACTGGAAAACGATCTTAATTTCAGATTGAGGGATAAACTCAATAACGGCGTGGTTCACATCGCCGACAGCATTCAGGAAATGGGAAATGTAGTCGACTTAAAAATCAGGAATAGCAAAACGGTACTAAAGGATGACAACGAGTTTTTTGGCCAAATAGCGACGCGCAGGGTTAACATTCTTAAGGATCTTCAATCTTCATTTTCTCAATTTCTCAACAAAACCGAAAACTTCTACGACGAATCCATTGCGAATGAATCTGCGAAAATCGGCGGACATGTAGCAGCAGCATCGGGCATTACAGCCGTGGGAGTAATACTCGCTGCTGTGACTAACGGAATGGTCTTTGACATCACAGGAGGTGTCTTGACAGCCCTGGGATTTATAGTTGCCGGAATTACATTAGGTCTGCGCCGCAGAAAAATTGTTGATAATTTTGAAGGAGAACTGGATAAGGGAAAAATGCTTTTCGAAAAAGATATTAGTGAAAAACTGAAGACCTATATTGTGAAAATCAAGGGTAAAATTGACGCCAACTTTGATTCTTTTGATCAACATTTAGAAATAGAAAAAGAGGCACTGGATCAGTTTAGTCACTCCATAGATAAGATCAAAGGCGAATTAGAAGAATTGAAGAGTGCGATCGTGCAGTAACAATATAGAGCGGATGACAACATAGTTTTTAAACAACTTCACTATTCCGGAATCTGACAATGTCTTTCTCTTCGAATGATAGGCGACAATATTAATTTAAGATCTCATCACTATGCTCCGGGTAAAAAAATTCTGAAACAGATTATTGCCTTGTGCAAATCCGGCAACGCAACGGCAAGCATCGGCATTGGTGGCGAGTCGGGCTCTGGAAAATCAACACAGGCACAAGCTATCAAGATTTTACTAGACATTGAGGAATATCCGTCCGTCGTGCTGCACATGGCCGATTATTTCGTCCTTCCTCCAAAAACAAACCATAAAAAGAGATTAATGGATGTGAACAATGTCGGCCCGGACGAGGTGAATCTCAAACTCCTTAACGAACACCTAACCTTCATCAAAAACAGAGAATCTGATCTTCTCATCAAACCGCTTGTCAATTATGAACTGAATGCCATCCGAAGAGAATTTTTAGAAATTCATGACATCCGGTTTGTCATCGTAGAAGGCACTTACGCATTGCTGCTAGAGGCTTTAGATCTTCGGATCTTTATGTCGCGCAATTACATCCAAACCAAACAAAAAAGATTAGAACTAGGAAGGGACCAATTCGATAAATTCAACGAGCGTCTCTTCATGATAGAACATGAGATCATAAGAAAACATGTGCGACTTGCGAATTACATCATCGATACAGACTATAACATTTCCAAATGCACACCCACTACCTCACCAGGATCGCATCTAAGAGTCTAGGAATGAAGCGTTTATACAATTCTCCGGAAGGATGAAGGCCGTCGGAGGCGACTAATTGCGGCTCCTCCAAACCCTTTCTTGTCAGATCGGTGATATAGACGTATTTGACGCCGTTGTTTCGAGATATTCTTCGATTCACCTCATTGTAATAATCAATCTCTTCGCTGATTTTCACAGGGCAAGGATGGAGAGGGGTGCACCATTAGAAAAACTGTTCCTTTGGGTTGCGCATGAAATGGTTAATGCGAGGAGTAGCATTGAAATGCCGGTTTGATAAATATTCATAATAAATGTCTTTACTTAACTTCTTGATGCATTAAGTAATGCGAGCCTTCCTCAACCATTTTGACAGCTTTGTCATCGTTGCGGTCCGCCTCCAATGTCGAAATCAATTCTGAAATCATTGTCTTATTTTTGATAACCAATCAAAATAGAGCGAGTCGAACCATTGATATTTTGATTGATATTGATATTTTGATTGATAATATGAAACCTCTCGCAGAAAGAGTAAGGCCACAGAAGTTAGAAGACTTCATCGGACAGAATCACCTGATTGGAGAAAAAGGCATGCTGAGTAAACTGCTTCAATCGGGTCATGTTCCGTCTCTTATATTCTGGGGTCCACCGGGAGTAGGAAAAACTACTCTGGCTTATCTTATCGCCAAACAGACGAAGAGAACATTCTATGCACTAAGTGCCATTAATTCTGGTGTAAAAGATGTGCGAAGTACTATCGATAAAGCGCAAAGCCAATCCCTTTTCGATACTCCCGATCCTATACTATTCATCGATGAAATCCACCGTTTCAGCAAAAGCCAGCAGGATTCGCTTTTAGGTGCGGTAGAAAAAGGCATTATTACCTTGATCGGGGCTACTACAGAAAATCCTTCTTTCGAAGTGATCTCAGCGCTCTTATCACGCTGTCAGACGCTCATTTTACACGAGCATTCAAAAGAAGATTTGCTTGCAATATTGGACAATGCCATTACAAATGATACTCATCTGAAAAAGCTAAAAATCAAAATCAAAGACACGGCAAACCTGTTGCGTTACTCAGGAGGAGACGCACGAAAGCTGCTCAATTGTCTCGAAATCGTCATTAATCATTACGACGAAAAAGCAAAAACAATAGTCGTTACAGACGATTTGGTATCAGAGATCATGAAAAGTAATCCGCTCCTTTATGATAAAGCGGGTGAAATGCACTACGATTTAATCTCTGCTTTTATCAAATCCATCAGAGCGAGCGACCCAAACGCTGCGGTGTACTATATGGCACGCATGATCGAAGGTGGAGAAGATCCAAAATTCATTTGCCGTAGAATGATCATCTCAGCGTCTGAAGACATAGGACTTGCTAATCCCAACGCACTTCTTTTAGCGAATGCCTGCTTCGAGGCGACAGAAAAGATCGGTATGCCGGAAGGAAGGATTCCCATGTCTCAGGCCGCCGTCTATCTCGCTACTTCGGAAAAGAGCAATTCGGCGTATTTGGCTATTAAAAATGCATCCGGACTTGTCAAGGAAACAGGAAATCTACAAGTTCCTCTGAAACTAAGGAATGCCCCGACCAAGCTTATGAAAGACATCGGTTATGGCTCAGATTACAAATATGCTCATGACTACGATGGTCATTTTGTCAAGGAGGATTTATTACCCGATTCGATCATAAAAACAACACTTTATAATCCTCAGGAAAACCGAATCGAGTTAAAAATTAAAGAGCGACTGAAAAGTCTTTGGGAGGATTATTATGATTGGTGAAATAGAACACAGATGACACGGGTACAACAGATAGCCACGGATCAAAATCCCTGCCCGAGGCAGGCGGGCGTCAAAACCCGTCGCATCTGTTCTAATCTGTGTTCTCTTCTCGGATGAAGTGCTGAAGCAAGCGCTCAATACTCGGAAAAATAGGCCGCATCTCCCCATTTCGGATCCTCTCCATCGATACCCATTCCACCTTTTCGATGTCCTCATCTTTTTGAGGTATTAAATTCTCGTCATGTGATTCCATGAGGTACCAATAGCTTTGCTTCAAAATCCTTTGCTGGTCAATTTTATAGGTGTGATAGGTTGTCGGAAGCGGACAAAGCACATGTAAATTTTCAATCCCTGTTTCCTCTTTTATCTCGCGAATAGCCGTTTCTTTTCGTTTTTCTTTTTTCTCTTTTTTGCCTTTCGGCAAATCCCAATAGCCTCTTCTGAATATCAGGAGTGCTTGGCCTTTCCCATTTAGTACGAGGCCTCCGCCCGCCTTTATGATCTTGTACAACGAAAAAAAATCCGTCTTAAGAGTATATAGGTAAGGAGAACAAATAATAATAGTACACCCCTCATTCGACTTTTCTGCTTTATCTATGTAATTGAGTAAAGTCTTTCTTTTGCCTTGATATCTGGTAACAATACTGGTTTCATCTTTTTTTACCGATTCTGCAAAAGACGTTTTTATCAGGATGATTTTGCTGGCATTAATGTGAATTTCGTACATTCGACAAGAGAGTTATGATGGAAGATTTTTGCCTAAAGACTGCCGCAAATATTGCAAAAAAATTACTGGAAATTAATGCTATTCAATTAAGCCTGAATGAACCTTTCACCTGGGCTTCCGGAATAAAATCACCTATCTACTGTGATAATCGAAAGACGCTGTCCTATCCTGATGTAAGGGGGCTCATAGCAGATTCGTTTGCCGCTAAGGCCCAAGAATTTCGTCCATTTGATCTGATTGCCGGAGTAGCGACAGGTGGTATCCCGCATGGAGTTTTAGTGGCTGAGAGAATGAACCTACCCTTTATTTACGTGCGCTCTGGTAAAAAAGAGCACGGGACAAAAAAGCGGGTAGAAGGCCATTTCGTAAAAGGTCAGACCTGTGTAGTCATAGAAGATTTGATTTCCACAGGTAAGAGCAGCCTGGAAGCTGTTACCGCATTGAGAGAAGCCAGTTTGAGCGTCAAAATTGTCTTGTCCATCTTCAGCTATCAATTAGAGGAGGCAGATGCGGCCTTTCAAAACCATGATGTCAAATATGCAAGCCTTTCTGATTACGCTTCGCTTTTAGACTTCGCTATCAAAACTGGTACGATTACTGAACGAGAATTAGTACATATTAAAAATTGGAGAGCAGATCCCAGAAATTGGAACACTCGCTTTCTCCACACCTCCGTCGCAAAAGCTTCGAGCGACGGTGCAAAGGACACTGAGGGTGAACGAACAAAAGATCAATGATTATAGACAATAAGGCAGCTCAGAAATTTCTATACGAGTACGTCAACAATACCTCGCCTACCGGTTTTGAATCATCGGGCCAGAAGTTGTGGCTCAAGTATCTCAAGCCGTATATTGACAAATGGGATTTGGATACTTATGGCACAGCGTATGCCACAATTAACCCTGGCAAAGAATTTCGTATTGTCATCGAGGCGCACGCTGACGAAATATCCTGGTTTGTTAATTATATCTCGGACAAGGGAATGATAGGCGTGGTGAGAAATGGTGGATCAGACCACGTCATCGCACCTTCAAAGCGGGTAAACATTCATACAGAAAAAGGGGTGGTAGAGGGGGTATTCGGTTGGCCGGCCATTCATTTGCGGAAACGCAAGGATGTAACAAAACTTCCGAGCGTCGAGAATATATTTATCGATGTTGGGGCAAAGGATAAAGAAGAAGTGCTCAAGATGGGAATCCATGTCGGCTGTGTAATAACTTTTCAGGATGAAATGACTTATATCAATGACAAATACTATACGGGCAGATCGCTAGACAATAAGATCGGCGGATTTAGCATTGCCCAGGTAGCTCGATTGCTCAAAGAAAATAAAAAGTCTCTCCCCTATACGCTTTATTTGGTGAACGCCGTACAGGAGGAAGTGGGCTTGCGCGGAGCGCTAATGATAGCTGATAAATTGCAACCCGACGCTGCTATCGTCACCGACGTCACCCACGATACGACGACCCCTCATATCAAAAAAAGCGCCCAGGGAGAAATTGTCTGCGGTAATGGTCCCTCTCTTGCCTATGCACCGTCGACGCACTACAAATTGTTGGATCACATTATTGCTACTGCCCAAAAAAATAAGATACCGTTTCAAAGAAGCGCATATTCAAGAGGCACGGGAACGGATCTGGACGCCTTCGCATACACTGGAGGCGGCATACCTTCAGTGCTGGTTTCTATGCCTATGAAATACATGCACACCACTGTAGAAATGGTACATAAGGACGACATCGAAAATCAAATCAAACTTGTATACGAATCTTTGTTGAAGATTACTCCGGATATGTCTTTTAAATATTTCGAGAAAATTTGATTGTTGAGGCGAGACGCCATCAACGAGGTTCGTGATGGCCTCTGGCCTCACGAGGTGTTGACGCGAGACGCCATCAACAACGAGGTGCGTGATGGCCTCTGACCTCACGTAAAATTGACTATGTTGCGTGCAGCCATAAGACTTTACGCTTTTTCGAATATGCACATGAGTCTTTGTGCGGCTCTATTTGTTGGTTCGTCTTTTCTGATAGCCGATTCGGCCATCAGCAAACATTATATCCTTTTTGTTTTCTCGGGAACTTTTTTGATTTACTGTTTCCATCGCTTGATCGGGCTCAGGCGCATTGGAAGGCCCTTTCCGTCGGAGCGACATTCTATTTTTCTTCCATCGAACAGGTCATTTTATGTGCTCTTGACAGGAGCGGCACTATTAGGTATTTATTGTTTTTGGCAATTGGACCCCAGTTATCGACAACATCTTTTGTGGCCATGTCTAATATCTCTTCTTTATATTGTTCCAGCCTTTGGAAGCAAAAGATTGAGAGATTTTGACTTCATAAAGATCTTTTGCATAGCCTTCGTTTGGTCCTATCTTTTTTGCATTCCGCTGTTTGTGCATGACGTGGAGTACTCGACCTCTATTTTATTTGAAAAGGCTTTTTTTATTTTCGCTCTTACCATACCTTTTGATATTAGAGATCGGGAAGCGGACCGGTCCGAGCGGCTCAGGACGATCGGTAATACGTTGGCTTGGAAAAGTGCAATAACTTTTTCTTTCGCTTGTTTGCTGGCTTGTTCGGCGATTGCCATTGCATTGTACGCTGGAAAAATTTATGCGTTACCTCAACTAACAGTCCTCGTCTTGAGTTACATTGTTAGTGCACTCTTGATCGCGAAAAGTAAGTGCAGGTCGGAATTCTATTATCTGGCTTATCTAGATGGCATGATTGGACTTCAAGGTGTTTCGCTCTTAATTGTCGGTTAGGCTAGTCTTCTGCATGACATTATTTTCTTTCCAAAATACTAGAAAGACTTTTTGTACATTATTTTACTGGCGAATTTTCGAGAGATATGTGTAAAAGTGCTGTACTGTTTTACATTTTTGCTCTTCTTTGTACACAATTGAAGAGTCAGACGTGCTGTTCCGGAGGGGTACCTATCGTGAGCAATCTCGGCTTTGGCTCTGCTAATAAGAAGGTCTTACAACTCAGCGCAAACCTGGATTATAACAAGCTGACTTCACTTTATACGAATAGCGAAAAGCTCGACGATGGACTCAGAAAACGCACAACCCATGCCTACTTGATCAGAGCGAATTATACATTTTCTTCAAAATTTGCAGTAGAAAGTTTTTTTTCATTTGTCCATCAGGGGAGGACGATCTATGGCAATACAGGAGAGGAATTTAAGGAATCGAGTTTTGGAATTGGGGACCCGGCTGTATTGCTGATTTATGAGTTATTTGATAATCCATTTACCTTTCGCATTGGTGCTGGCCCAAAAATACCACTTGGGGCCACGGACCGTAGAAATTCACAGGATCTAACCCTGGTGGAAGATCTACAACCGGGAAGCGGCGCGTGGGATTTGGTACTTTTTTCTTCGTTAGAATATGCTCTGCCCTCAAGGCCGTCTGCAGTCCTCTTCACCAATTATATTCAATCCTTTACAGGGACAAATCCTTCTTCACGAGGGGGAAACTTTAACTATGAATTTGGCGATGATATTCAGATCATTAGCGGTATAAGCGACCAGCTTCTCGTATTTAAGAACATTATAACACCTGGTATAGCATTTAGATATAAGGCCGCCAGAAATGATCTGGTTAACGGCAATGATATTCCGGGAACCGGAGGCGATTGGCTCTTTATGAAGTTTTCCACTGGTTTTGCGCTTTCTAATGAATCCAGCTTGAATATCTCCGTGGAAACTCCGCTTTACACTCGGGTCAATGATACACAATTGTCCCCTACTTTAATTTTGAACTTCGCATTCGCGCATACTTTTGATTTTAATAATTATCAAGTATTGAAAAACGAATAAAATGATAAAGATGATTTTTTTTCCTGTTCTATTGAGTAGCCTGTTGTTGTTTACAATCGGTTGCAGCGGCGATGCTCCCGGTGGTGGGTCAAACAATTCCCAACAAACCGACCCGGATTGGCTGGTTCCCCAAGATCAAGTTCTTGATGGAGGAGTTGGCAAAGATGGAATTCCCTCTGTCGATAATCCGAGATTTACGACAGCTTCCGAAATCGATTATCTCATCGATGTTAATTTGGTACTGGCTATTAAGGTCGGCGACGTCATCAAGGCATATCCGCACAACATACTCGACTGGCACGAAATCGTCAATGACAACGTAAGTGGATTGAACGTTGCCCTGACATACTGTCCGCTGACGGGAACGGGAATTGGGTGGAATCGAGAAATCAACGGATCGATTACGTCCTTCGGAGTGTCTGGCCTCTTATACAATACTAATCTCATGCCCTACGACCGCCAAACCAACAGTACATGGTCACAGCAATCTCTCCTCTGTGTCAACGGACAGCTAAAGGCTGCGAAATCTGAAAATATTTCTTTTATAGAAACGGATTGGAAGACGTGGCAAACTGCATATCCCAATTCCCTTGTCCAGAATACGGTTACGGGCTTTACAAGAGATTATCGAAGATATCCTTATGGGCCTTACAAAACCAATCACAATATGTTATTATTTCCGATCAACACAGAGGATGATCGCCTTCCACGTAAAGAAAGAGTATTGGGTGTATTTGTCAATGAAGAGCCTGTGGCCTTTACTTTTAATCAGAGCGGAAATGGCCTTGAAGTACATAATAGGAATGTTAATAAGAAAAATATTACGATCGCGACGAGCAGTGACCACAACATAATTGTAGCTTTTGAGAATGAAGAAGAAGTAGAATTCACACCCGTTCAGGGAGAGCTACCAATCATTATGGAAGATGGTCAAGGCAATAGGTACGACCTCTTCGGCGAGGTACTCGAGGGACATGCACGTGGCACAAGGTTAATCATTCCAACGCAATTTATAGGTTATTGGTTTTCCTGGGGTGCTTTTTATCCGGATTTGGAATTGGTGGAGTTGAAGTGATCTACTACTGACAGCGGAAAAGCAGATAACCACCGCTAGTATAAGGGGAAATAAGGTTAAGAAATATCCTGAATTTAACTTTGATTTGTTTAACCCAACTTGGCCATTTTTGATTTTACATCCAATATTTTAGTTAACGTTTTGTCTTTTTCGGCTGGTTGGGGCCATAACTGACTGATTTTCAATAGAGGGTTGATATAAATGTCAATTGTAGTGATGTACGCTATGTGCATATATTCAAAAATAGCCATATCTTTACCACCATGTTTATCCGCGAAGTAAAAAAACAGCGCAACCCCAATACCAAAATTTTTTATCAGTACAACCTTGTTACAGGCGGCAAGAATCAATGGCAAAGTCAAACAGAGAGTCATTCTCTACCTCGGCTCTGATAAGTTACTCAATGATAAGAATAATCGCAATTCAGTCTTAGAGTGCCTCAAATCTCAAATCTTTAAGCAATCGCAACTCTTTCCTGGTGAGATCAAAGCAGAACTGGTAGATTTGGCCAATACTTACTACCAGAAGTACCTCATTAAGTACCCCGAAGATGCTTATGGCACGGTAGAACATGAGCGTGAGCTTCCATCCACACCACCTGATGCGGATAAAGCCAACTACGAGCAGGTTGATATTTTAGGGGTAGGCTGCGGTGAGGTCAAAACCTTTGGAGGAGAACATTTGTGCTCACAAGTGTTGGCAAAACTTGAGTTAGATCAATTTTTCAGAAAGCTTGAGTGGAAGCCCTCAGATAGAGACCTTGCCCTGATCAGCATTTCGGCAAGAGCCCTGTTTGCCGCCTCAGAATATAAAACAACACAATATCTAAAAGACAACAGCGATTTGATCAGTTGCATAAGCAATCATAACCACACCATTTCACACAAACAACTTTATAGAATCGCTGACAAGCTATACGACCACAAAGACCAGATCGATAAATACCTCTATGATAGAATCAAAAGGGTACAACTATGTATGTGTAGCGCGATCACACATAGAGAACTATGATGCGGCCTTGTCAAAAAACATGGAAATACAACTTACAGACAGAGAAAAAAACAAGGTTGAGTTGAAAATATTAAAAGACAATGATGAATACAACGATACATGGATGTATATAAAGAGTGAAGCCAAAAGAGTGAAGGAAAAAAGCATGGAGGATAAACTGGAGGCGAGGTACATAGAAGATTTAGCACAAATCAAAACCGGCATACACACAAAGGGAGGCACCAAGATGGCTCACAAAGTGTGGGAAAGATTAGGCAGAGCAAAACAAAAATATCCTTCAATAGCAAAACATTATGAAATAACGGTAAAGGAGAAAAAAATTGAATCTAAAACAAAGAGCACAAACAAGAGTAACAAACAAGAGTAACAAAGAACCCAAGCGGTATGCGGCAGACCTCACCTGGTCAAAAAAGGAAAGTGCATTACAAAACATTGATCACGGCGTTTACTTCATCAGAACCAACTATGACAGTCCCAACGAAAAGGAGCTATGGGACATTTATCACACTATTAGAGAAGTAGAGGCCACCTTTAGATGTCTAAAATCAGACCTGAATATCAGACCCCTCCACCATCAATTAGATCATCGAATAGAATCTCATAACTCGTGCCGCGCGTTACGCGGTATTTATCTGACCATGCTGGCCTATCAGATGGTCAACACCATAAGATATATGCTCAAGCAAAAAAGCATAAATCATGATTGGTCAAACATAGTCCGCATTATGAATACCCACACCATCCAAACCATCCATCTGCCTACACCTACTAAAACCATCCACCTCAGAGCTCCTGCCAAACCCATCCAGGAAGTACACCAAATCTACCAGGCAACCGGAACCACCAACACTATGACGAGTAAAGAAAAATATGTAGTGTACCACTGATCAGCCTGATGCTCCAGCCAATGGGAACTCTTTGTTCTTAAAAGCCAAGTTGGGTTAAGAAAGGTAGAAAATTTCGTGGTAAATGTCAAAAGTGCGGGTTTTTCTAAAAATTCATTCAAGTGTGGGTTGAACTTGAGCTTTACTTGTTCTCATACCCGCGCACCCTTGGGGCTCTTCCCAAATTCTTCTCGAAAACAACGACTGAAATAGGCTGCATCCTTGAATCCAACCTCATACGCAATCTCTGAGACAGACTTATCCGTTTGGCGCAAGAGTTCAAGAGCTTTGACAAGCCGAATCGACCGGATATATATAGCCATCGAACTTCCGGTCAAAGCCTTTAGTTTGCGGTAGAGCTGGGAGACGCTCATGCCCATACTTCGACACAATCTCTCTGTATCGAAGGTTTCGTCATCAAGTTCTTCCAATATGACTTTTTGTATCTGTAGGATGAAGGCGTCCTCACGTTGATACCGCGCTTCGCTTTGCTGAATATTTATGGACAATACTCGCTGTTGGTATCTTTCCTGCAGGCGTTTACGGATAGAAATCAGTTGATCGAGTCGGGCAAATAATTCTTCCCGGTTAAAAGGTTTGACGATGTATGCGTCTGCACCTTTCCGCAAGCCCTTTATTCGTGAGTCCATGTCCGCTTTGGCCGTAAGAAGGATTATGGGAATATGACTTGTGCGAAGATCTTCTTTTAATTCTGCACAAAGAGCGAAGCCATCTTTTCCCGGCATCATTACGTCACTGATCACAATATCGGGCACCAGTTCAAGGGCTTTCTCTACTCCCTGAGTCCCATTTTCAGCAAATGCCATTTGATACTGCCCTTTCAGGCATGAGGTCAAATATTCCATAACATCAGAATTGTCTTCCACTACAAGCGCAAGAGGCAATTCGGATCCGCCATTAATTGAGGCATCAGTTAAGACTAAATCTCCATGCTCCTGAGATCTAGGCAATGGGGTACGTCTACCATAGGATCAGCGTATTCACCCACAGCCTCTCGTGTAACGGGTAATAAAACGGTCAATGTCGATCCCGTCCCTATTTCGCTTTCGACGTCTATGCTGCCGCTTAGGAATTTAACCAATTCGTTGGCATATGCAAGGCCTATACCTGTACCATCTGCCTGACGGGTGGACGAGGTATCCGCCTGGTAAAACCGGTCGAAAACATGCTCTAATTCATCTTTGGGGATGCCTATTCCCGTGTCTCTTACCTGGATGAAAAGGATTTCATTGTCTCCCCGGAGGCGGGAGATTTTCTTTTTCCATTCCGGCTTGTCCCTGACCAATTCGTCAGTCGAAACCAATACATATACGTCTCCTCCTGCTTCTGTGAATTTGATGGCATTGCTGATCAGATTGGCCACGATCTTCATCAGCTTATCCGCGTCATAGTCCATTTCGAAGCTTTTCAATTGCGGGAGAAAGTGCAGGCGTATGTTTTTGCTCAAAGCGAATGACTGGAAGGATTCCATCAGGTAGCTCAAGTATTTGATGACGTCGTCATTCACCATATTAATCGTCATATTGCCAGTCTCTAATTTTGATAAGTCGAGCATTTGATTAACCAGGTTGAGGAGGTTGATACTGCTGCGCTCGATGGCAGCCTTGGCCTTTTTATTACCTTCTATCTGTCCGGCCATGCCCTGAATCACAGTTAACGGGGTTCTGAATTCATGGGAGATGTTGGTATAGAGTTTGGATTTTACCTGATCCAATTCTTTTAATCTAAGGGTCTCGGCCAACGTCAATTGGCGCTTCAATTGAAGCATATAAATGCCATATAAACCAATTGAAATAAATAGCAAGTAAGTCATTTTCGACCCCCAATTCCAGTACCACGGAGGTAAGACCTTAATATTGACAAATGCAGCTTCATCACTCCATATACCATCTGCATTTGCTGCTTTCACGAGGAAAGTATAGTTGCCTTTAGGAAGGTTGGGAAAGCGAGCTATTCTTTTGGTTCCTGCATCGATCCAATTGTCGTGGATTCCCACCATTTTATACTTGTAACGAATTTTTTGAGGATTTTCGAAATGGAGGCCGACATATTCCAGACTCAGATCGTTTTGATGATGCTTTAGGGTTATACTCTTCCCTGCCAGGCGATTGACGTCAATTCGCTGTTCTTTAGCATATGTGGTGGTGTTAAGGAAAATGATCAACAAGAAAATGGAGTATATCCTGTGCGCTGTCATAAGTCATCACTGATAATGTACTCAAATTTGAGCATTTGTTACTCCTGGTGCCTGTATTGTTTTGTCAAAGTCTTGGATTATTTGTTCAATATAGGAAAAGGAGGCTGACTAAACGAAAATGATGTCACCTCCCTTTTTGCTACGGGTTTTCTATGTTTGCACAAATTTGGTTAAGGCAAACATTGTTGTTCATTAATACTTTCAAATGTACCCACTCCGCTGAAGCTCCATGGCGCTTCCGATGCTCCGCTTTGGCTCCACTCTCGGGAAACCCCACGTGGTGGACACTTTGGAGATGGCAGCCAGCCACCGCATAAGTACTCACTGCATCCTGCTGTAAGCCATCACCGTGAGTCAATTCCATGTCTATCCGTAGAATAGGGTGTAGAGCAAAATTCTCTATTTAACATAACGAAAATTATACGCACCCAAATTTTTAGCCCATTAATGACCACGTGCAAAGTCGAATCCCTCACTCATTGCCGATATTCCAAAGAATAGCTTAAATTGGTTAGAAAAACCACCATGACCAAATGCATCTCACTTGCCGTAATTCTAATGATCTTGATCATTTCTTCTTGTAACAAGGCTACCCGCGAGCCCGTTGGCACATCAGCTATGGATTACTATGACTGGAGTAGTAACCCCGAAAACGAGCACCAAAAACTACTCCACAAGTACACACCTTTCAAACTGACCACCGATTTATCAGTGCTTTCCGAAAAGCAAAGGCAGCTAATATCAATTTTGGTCAATGCGTCTGAGATCATGGACGATCTCTTTTGGTACGATGCCTATGGCAACAAAGAAGAACTGCTCCAAAGTATTGATAATGAAAACCTTAGAGCATTTGCGTTAATTAATTACGGGCCGTGGGACCGACTTGGTGGCAATGCTTCATTCATCGACCATATTGGAGTAAAACCGCCTGGCGCCAACTTTTATCCATCGGATATGTCCAAAGAAGAATTCGAAGCGTCCGATCTTCCTGACAAGGCGAGTTTATACACGTATATCAGAAGAGATAAAGACGGAAAACTTACAAGTGTGCTTTACCATAAAATGTTTTCAAAAGAAGTATCTCAGGTTTCTGATCTGCTCAAACAGGCCGCAGAACTCGCCGAAAATGAGGGATTGAGGAAATACCTGGAATTGCGGGCAAAAGCAATCCTGACTGACGACTACCAGGAAAGCGATATGGCATGGCTGGATATGAAAACCAATCAAATCGAAGTAGTGATCGGCCCCATTGAAACGTATGAAGATCAGCTCTATGGCTACAAAGCTGCCCACGAAGCATACGTACTGGTCAAGGATATGGACTGGAGTGAGCGCCTGGCAAAATATGCCGCCTTCCTTCCTGACCTGCAAAGAGGTTTGCCCGTACCCGATGAATACAAAACCGAAGAACCAGGAACAGATACTGAACTCAACGCCTACGACGTCATCTATTACGCAGGAGATTGCAATTCCGGAAGCAAGACGATTGCGATCAATCTACCCAACGACGAAGAAGTGCAACTGGCCAAAGGAACCCGAAGGCTTCAGCTCAAAAATGCCATGAGGGCAAAATTTGATAAGATACTTGTGCCCATCGCTGATGTACTTGTGGACGATTCTCAGCGTCACCACATCACCTTCGATGCTTTCTTTTCGAACACAATGTTTCACGAAGTGGCGCACGGTTTGGGAATTAAAAACACAATCAATGGCAAAGGCACGGTTCGTACTGCCCTCAAAGAACACGCTTCAGCGCTCGAAGAAGGCAAGGCAGATATGCTGGGGCTTTATATGATCAAGCAACTTTTTGATCAAGGAGAAATAGACGGCGACATAAAAGATTATTTTATCACATTTATGACTTCGATCTTTAGATCTGTGCGCTTTGGAGCTTCTTCTGCACATGGCAAGGCGAATATGATCAGATTCAACTATTTCAACGAAAACGGTGCGTTTGACAAAAGCGAGGAATCGGGCAGATACACCATTAATTTCGAACGGTTTGAAGAAGCGATGTCTAGTTTATCAGAGCTCATCCTGACTCTTCAGGGAGATGGTAATGAAGACAGGATATGATGGCGTTGCTCAACTTGTGTTCGAAAAAGCTACCATACCTGAGAGGCTTCAATCGGATCTTGATCGTCTCGCAGACGAAGGCATTCCTATTGATATTGTATTCGAACAGGGGTTGGACGTTTTGGGTTTGTGATGACCTTTTTTAGAATGATGAAATGAGGTAATGATAGAATGTTTGTTGAAAGATGAAAGGACCAGGTAATGCCAAAGAATAACTTTTCGATTTATTGCATATGAAAAACCATAGATTACCGAAGGAGGCTGCCTACGGCAGAGGTTCTAACCACGCCTGCCTGCGCCGAGGCTTCGGCAGGCAGGTGTGGCCAAATTCCTCACATTATCGAAAGTTTATTTTTTCATTGTTGCTAATGCTCACTCTTCCAAAGCTTCAAGCCTGACCTTATATCCTTCGCTTCCTGCGAAGTCATCTTGGCGAGCAGTGATTTCTTTCAGTGCAATCAACGTATTTCTATCCTTGTCGTTTAATGTATCTGCTTTTAAGAAATACGGTAAAGCCTTATCAAAAAATCCGGCCATTTCAGCCTTGATGGCATCGTATTTTTTCACTCCGGACGGTGTAAAATCATCGGCCAGCGCATTCAGATCATCGGCAAATGTTGCCGCCTTATTGTAGTACAGTGCTCCCAAATTATAATTCAGATCGAAGTTATCCGCATTCTTGTCTAGCGCATTGGCATAGTATTTTTCAGCCTCGCTAAAATATTGGCTAGACTTTTCGATATCGCCATCTTTATCAGATGCTACCGCCAACTGATCGTAAACTTGTCCAAGCGTAGTAACAACCGATACATTTCCAGGCTCCATTTCTAATGCGGATTCGAGATTAGTAACCATTTTTTGGTGTTCTCCTTTTTCTAAATAGAAATTGATTTCTGCGAATAATAGGTTATTGTCATCCGGAAACAACTCTCTACCTTTTTTTAGTATCTCCTCTGCTTTACCTTCTTCTTCTCTGACAGTATAACCCTCGAACAGAAATTGATATACAACTGCTTCTTCCGTGTCGCCCGCTACCAAGTTTTCCAAGAGAGGAATAGCCACATCAAAATTCTTAATAAGGCTCGCACTTATAGCGGCAAAGAATTGTTTGTCGTAGAACATTCCCTCTCCTTCCAATCGACTTTGTTCACCTTTTCCTTTGAGAAAATCATATGCTTTCAGTTCTGCCTGAAAATTGGTGAGCGCGTCCTCATAATCGTCGAGCTGATAGGAGCCTATGCCATAATTGTTCAATAATTCTTCAATTTCTTTCACTCCGGATAATACGGATTTAGAAACTTTTTTCACCGTTTTGCTATCTGCGCTTTGAGCTAGCTCGTCCGCCCTCAAGTAAGATTCAAATGCGTGAACAGCAGCCAACGGTTGAGTAATTTCAAAATTAGGGTCAAGTAATTTGTTTTTTGACTGAGAGTCTGCCAAACCCTTGTAAATCTCCCCTCTGGTGACCCAAAACTGTGCATTGTTTTTGACCGATTCGTCCTCGAATGCGGACGTCAAAAGCCCGATTGCCTCTGTAAGGCTTTCTCCATTAGCAAAAGGATTTTTGTGGTACTTCGACAGAAGTTTGGATGCATTTTTTAAATCATCAGCGCCACTCTGAGCAACTGTAAAAGTTGAAAAGGTGAAAAGAAGCGCCAATCCTAATAAGAATTTTTTCATCAGTATTTTTTTTATTGTTTTAATTGTCAAATGCCCTCTGATCGCACCGCGCAAGTCGGGCATATTGCGATTATTAGTCAAATTTGGGACGAAAATACTATTGTTGTAGGAAATAATTCTTTGTTATTTAAAAGTTTTGGAAGTGTTAAAGGGGGTGCCAAAATCATATGTGATGTAAGGATAAGTATCCATATGAAAGAAAAAAGTAAAACCTAAATGTCAGATCTTGATACTTGTCAGCCAGAGGTCTCTTACGCTCCAAAGCTTCAGCGACGGAGCGCTGATCAGCCTTTGGCTGAAATTTGAACTTACTATTCTTCCTCATCGCTTTCCGCGTTTTTCAAAACAGTTAAGTCAGCGATAGAATCACCTTCATCAAGGGATATGATCTTTACTCCCTGGGTCGCTCTGCCCATAACCCGAAGGTCGTTCGCCTTAATGCGAATCATAATACCGGATTTGGTTACAATGACCAAATGATCCAGGTCAGAAACACCTTTTATTCCTACTACTTCTCCCGTTTTTGATGTGACATTAAGCGTCTTGACTCCCTTTCCGCCGCGATTCGTCTTTCGATAATCGTCCTTATCGCTGCGCTTTCCGTAGCCTCTCTCTGATAAAACCAGGATGGATTGTTCTTCACTATCCGGGCTGATGCAAACCATTCCTACTACTTCATCCTGTTCATTATCCAATCGTATCGCACGGACTCCCGTTGCAGTACGGCCCATAGCCCGCACTTTTTCTTCATGAAATCGGATCGCCCTTCCCCCTTTGTTAGCAATGAACACTTCACTTTTTCCTTCGGTAAGAATTGCTTCTAGCAGCTGATCGCCTTCGTTGACGTTAATGGCAATAATTCCGTTTGTCCTCGGCCTTGAAAATGCTTCGAGGGAAGTTTTCTTAATCAACCCTTTCTTTGTACAGAAAACAATATACTGTTGTTGTAGAGCATCCGGATCAGTCAGATCTTTTACGACAATGTATGCCTTTACCTTGTCGTCTTTGGGCAGTGCAATAATATTCTGGATTACACGACCGGACGAACCCTTGGAAGCTTCCGGAACCTCATAAACACGCAACCAAAAACAATTGCCTTTTTCAGTAAAAAGCAGGAGATAGTTATGCGAATCCGCGACGAATACATGTTCTATAAAATCGGTATCCCTAGTCTTACTTCCTTTCGAACCTCTTCCTCCCCTGCCCTGCTGCCGGTATTCCTTTGCCAAAGTTCTTTTGATATATCCCAGGTGAGAAATGGTAAGGACCATTCGCTCATTGGGTATCATATCTTCAATGCTTATCTCGCCGTCGGCGTGAGATATTTCTGTTCTGCGCTCGTCTCCAAACTTCTCCTTGACCTGGAGTGATTCCTCTTTTAAGATGATCTTTTGCCGGTCTTCTTTTGCTAGAATATCTTTGAGGTCTTTGATTTTCTCGAGCAGCTCGTCATATTCCGTTTGCACTTTTGCAATTTCCATGCTCACGAGGCGCATGAGTCTAATTTCTAATATGGCTTTGGCTTGAATTTCGGTGAGCTTGAATTCTTTCATTAAACCATCGCGTGCTTCTTCCACTGTTTTGGAAGCCCTGATCAGCGCGATGACTTCGTCGATATTATTCAATGCGATGAGAAGTCCTTCGAGAATATGAGCTCTTTCCTCTGCCTTTTTTAAATCATACTGAGTCCTCTTTACAATGACCTCTATTCTGAACTTTATAAACTCTTCCAGCAACTGTTTGAGATTCAAAGTCTGTGGCCGTCCGTTGACGAGCACTACATTATTCACCCCAAATGAGGTTTGTAGCGGTGTGTGTTTGAAAAGCTGGCTGACTACCACATTCGAAATTGCATCTTGCTTGAGGTCAACCACAATTCTAATTCCGTTCCGATTGGTCAGGTTGTGAATGGCAGAAACTCCTTGAATTTTTCCAGCTTCTACGGCCTCTTTTATTTTGACCTCCAGTGTGTTTTGGTTCACTTGGTAGGGTATCTCGGATATGACGATTTCTTCTTTGCCATTCGGAAGGATTTGTACTTCAGCTTTTCCTCTCAGGACTACCCTTCCTCTGCCTGTATGAAAAGCCTCCTTTACTCCCTCCATACCGTATATCACACCTCCCGTCGGAAAATCCGGAGCCTTGACGTACTGCATTAATTCATCAATAGTAATTTCCGGATTATCGACAGTAGCCATAACACCATCAATCACTTCTGACAGATTATGCGGCATCATATTCGTCGCCATTCCTACGGCTATTCCTGAGGCGCCATTGACAAGAAGCACAGGTATTTTAGAAGGCAGCACTATAGGTTCTTCGAGAGAGTCATCAAAATTGAGACGGAAGTCAACCGTTTCTTTTTTAATGTCATCCAAAATGTCATCGCTCAAGCGCGCCAACCTGGCTTCGGTATATCGCATTGCTGCGGGGTTATCACCTTCGACGGACCCAAAATTTCCCTGCTTATCTATCAAAGGATACCTCACATTCCATTCCTGGGCAAGTCGTACCATTGCGTCGTATACCGCACCGTCGCCATGCGGATGATACTTACCCAAAACGTCTCCCACTATTCTGGCTGATTTCTTGTGAGGTCTGCCTGAAGTAATGCCCAATTCGTGCATACCGAAGAGAATTCTACGGTGGACAGGTTTGAGTCCGTCGCGCACATCGGGAAGCGCCCGGGCTACTATGACCGACATCGAATAATCGATGTAGGCAGACTTCATTTCGTCCTCAATATTTATGGGAACAATCCTTTGTGTATCAGCCATTAATGTTCTATAATTTCGTCTTATATAAGAGTGTGCGAAGGTAGGGAAATATTAAGGGTAACGAGCATCTTTTGGGATAATAATTGGCAAGAAATTCAATAAAATTGTAGTCGAATTGCTGATTGCCAGTTACGTGTTGCCGGTTGCGAGTTGTACAAAATGAATTTAATAGGCCTTCCGGTAAAGTGAAGGTTATCCGTCCAATCTTATTGGTATTAGTTATGTAGCTTTGTATGAAGTTCGTTGATCCAATAAATTTGGTGTTATGCAGGAAACCATATATCAAGGTGGGGTTCAAAATGCGCCGAAGACAATCAAGCTTAGATTGCTGCTGCTTCATTTTCAAGACGAAAATAATGTCCACTTTATCTACTCGCCGCATCTGGATTTGACAGGGTACGGAGCAAATTTAAGGGAGGCCAAAAAATCATTCAAAATTGTCTTCCGAGATTTTATTGATTATACGACAGAGCATCAAACTTTGGAGACGGTGTTGGGACGTTTAGGTTGGAAATTGAATAAGGATACCAAGAATGTGCGAAAGATTTTAGAACCCAGTATTCTTTCGATCATTAATAAGAATGAACACGTATCAGAAATTTTTGATAAATACCCGATAAATACCTTTCACAAGGAGGTTGCGTTTCCGGTGATAGCGTAATTCAGTTTAAGATGTCGACAAGGAAATTGTCTAACATCCCGCTGAGGGCATTTCGAAAGTTTCTTGTTAGTCAGGGCCTCAAAATTATGAAAGATTCAAAAGGCCGTGGCGGGCATGAAAAATGGTCAAGACCAGGTTTAGACAGACCTATAACTATTCAAACACATACTGATCCAATACCCGAGTTTATTGTAAAACAGGTAATACGGCATTTGGAGCTCAACAGAAAAAGCTTCATTGAGAAATTGGATTCCTTATAGCGTAATGAACTATCTTCCGATTTGGATGATTTTAATACCATGTCTCTTCCCTACAAAACAAGCTCCGACACCAAAAAAGAGCAGATCAAAAACATGTTTGATAATATATCGGGCAGTTATGATCGGCTCAATCAAATTCTTTCGATGGGTATAGAAAGAATTTGGAAAAAGAAATTGGTCAGAGCCGTAAAGAAATCCAGGCCGGAGTCTATTATCGACCTGGCAACAGGGACAGCAGACATTGCGATAATCGAGGCAGAGCTCATACCAGGTGCACAAATTGCAGGACTTGATCTGGCTCCGAAAATGATCGAACTGGCGCAAGCGAAAGTGAACAAAAAGGGCTTATCGGACAGAATTCAATTAGAGCAAGGAGATGCTGAATCCTTGCGTTTTGATGATCACACATTTGATGCAGCGAGTATATCTTTCGGAGTCAGAAACTTCGAAAATCTGGAAAAGGGGATTTCAGAAATATTCAGAGTATTAAAAAGAGGTGGAAAAATTTTCGTCCTCGAATTTTCGCGCCCTACAATATTTCCGTTCAAGCAGTTGTTTAACTTTTATTTCGGCAAGATATTACCGAGGATAGGAAGTTGGATTTCAAGAGACAAATCGGCCTATTCCTATTTGTTCGAATCTGTACAGTCATTCCCGAATTACGATGACTTTACAAAGGTTTTGGAAGGCTGCGGATTTAAAAACTGTAGATGGAGATCGTTCACTTTGGGCATATGTTGTTTGTACATTGGCGAAAAGCCGTAATTGTACCAGTTGCGCTGGCGGTACTCAGTCATGTTGGCTTTGGCCAGGTGCTTGGCAAGAACTACAACTTCCTCGAATACAAAAATAAAAGCTATTATTTCGGAATTACATTGGGTTTTAATTCGTCCAAGTATTTCACTGTACAATCTGATGAATTCATAGGAAACCCCGACATACATGTGATCCAGGGGGCTGAAAAACTTGGTTTTGATGTAAATGGTATTGTCAATTTCAAGATTGGAGATAATTTTGATTTCAGGTCCTTACCCGGATTTTCGTTTGCCACCCGATCCATTGAATTTAATGCAACAAAGCATACGCCCGGCGATAAAAGAGATTTGGAATCTATACTTGTAAAGTTTCCGTTTCATGTCAGATATAAATCCGCTCCGTACCGTGACAAGCGGGCATTTGTTGTAGCGGGCCTTAGTTATTCATACGATGTTGCCAGCAATTCCATGGTACGACAAGAATTGGCTCGAAATCTTATCCAGGTATCTCCACATGACTTTCAGTTTGAAATCGGGGTGGGTATGCAGTTCTTCTTTCCCTATTTCATTTTCTCGCCAGAGTTCAAATTTTCACAAGGTTTGAATAATACTTTGATTTATAATCAATCGCTTCTCGAGTCTCGAGTTATTGAGAAATTGATGTCGAGGACTTTTACGATTTCATTTCATATTGAAGGGTAAGTGCCGTTGCGTCTTGCCAGTTGGGGGTTATTCGTTCCGCAAAACATTTATGCATTAAGAACTCTTTTACCGTCTCCCCCGTCTGTCGTCAACCGCCTGCCCTGAGCGCCTGTATTGAGCGAAGTCGAAATGAAGTCGAAGGGCCGACTGCGAACTCCGTTTCATATATTTGCGCCCAAAATCAAAAACCATGGGATTAAAGTGCGGGATCGTGGGCCTGCCAAATGTCGGAAAATCCACTCTTTTTAATGCATTGACATCAGCGAAAGCATTAGCTGCCAACTATCCATTTGCCACCAAAGATCCGAATCTTGGCATAATCACCGTTCCCGATCCAAGACTAGACAAGCTCGGAGAATTGGTTAAGCCTGAAAAGGTGGTGGCTACCACTATCGAAATTCTTGACATTGCCGGGCTTATAAAGGGAGCGAGCAAGGGAGAAGGCCTCGGAAATCAATTCTTGGGGAACATCAGAGAGGTAGATGCTATTATTCATATCGTGCGATGCTTCGAAGACGATAATGTAGTACACGTAGATGGGCAAATTGACCCGGTAAGAGATAAAGAAATCATCGATACCGAACTGATACTCAAAGACTTAGAAACAGTAGAGAAAAGACTCGAAATACTGATCAAACAGGCCAAAAGTGGAAGTAAGGAAGACAAAAAATTGGTAGATACGACCGAAAAACTCATAGGTCATCTGTCATCTGCGAAGCCTGCAAGGTTATTTGAACTTCACGAGGATTACAGAGCAACATGGAAAGAATTGTTTTTACTCACGGCAAAACCAATACTTTATGTATGCAATATCGATGAATCTAGTGCTGTGAGCGGAAATGAGTTTTCCGGACATTTGATGGAAGCTATAAAGGATGAAAATGCCGAATTGTTACTAATTAGCGCAGGCATAGAAGCCGACATCGCCGAATTGGAGACCGCAGAAGAAAGAAAAGAATTTCTTGATGAATTGGGACTTGAAGAGCCAGGCCTCAATAGATTAATACGGACGTCTTATAAGTTGCTCAACCTGGTCACTTTTTTTACAGCCGCAGAAAAAGAAGCAAGGGCATGGACGATTCCCGACGGGACCAAAGCTCCAGCTGCAGCCGGAGTCATCCACACTGATTTTGAGAAAGGATTTATTCGTGTAGAGGTGATCAAATACAACGATTATATTGCATATGGATCAGAAGCTAAGGTAAAAGAAGCTGGTAAAATGAGTGTCGAAGGAAAGGATTATGTAGTCCAGGATGCCGATGTTATGTATTTTCGGTTTAATGTGTGAAGCTCTTCCCAACCTCTTAGCGTCTCAGCTAGCCTGAGACCTGAGAGCGTTGGCTATCTACGATCTGACAGCTTTTCTTTATGTTTTATTATCATAGCCCCAAGAACAACTCTTATATCAATTCCGTATCTGCCCAGTGAATAATTTAGCTTTTTAGCATATTCTCTGGCGAGTTTATCCCAAGGGAGTAGGGCCGCTAAAATTACCCATCTATTGCTCTCATTGAGCTTGTGATCAAACGGACTTTTAAAACCTTCCAAAGTCAGTTGATTCTGAGGTGTATATTGAATCATAAGTGCACGCGTTTTCACCATAAGGTACAAAAAAGTATGCACTTATTCTATTATATTCACTAATAATTTATATATTAATGATTGATTAATAGTTATTTATAGTCGTTAGTGGAGAATTTCAGCAAACCCTACGTAAGAATGGATACTGGTGTTTGGATGCTGCCGTAGGAGGGGACTATGAGTTTGAGCTGAGGCGTTGGCCACGAGAAGCTGATGCAGCCATTTCAGCCGGAGTTCCTGAGCAAAAGGACATCACTCCAGGAAGAGGTATAGCGGGCGTAGCTTTACCTATAACAAGAGCCAAGATATATATCGATGGCGTCAATCATCTGTCTGTTGCAGAAAAGCGCCCTTATGGCTTTGAAGGGCTTGTACAGCAAGTTAGGCCCGAAGACAAATTCACTGTTTTTCATGTAAAGCTCGAGAAAGGGCCAACCTATTTACACACTTGGTTTGATGATAAATATGGAGAAAACATTTGTGGTGCGTATTATGTTTATGTTCATCGCAAATGAATTTTAGAGTTTGTCCATTCTCAGTATTTGTCTCGAGCCTAATGAAATCAGACAATATCTGATTAAAGTATTATATATTGAGTGCAAAAAATGAAAGGAACTGTTTTATATGAAGTCAGAGATGGGGCAGCCATACTCACCATTGATAACCCACCTGTAAATCCACTAAGTGATGGAGTCAGAGTTGGATTGATCGATTCAATTAAGAAGGCCGAATCTGATGAAAATGTTATTGCTGTCGTACTCACAGGATCCGGCAGGTTTTTTATCGCCGGAGCTGATATATCGGAATTTGGTGGTAAGAGTGAGGCCCCTGGTCTCCCAAAAGTTCTTGAATATCTGGAGTTTTGCACAAAACCAGTTGTTGCAGCGATAAATGGAGCAGCACTAGGTGGTGGACTTGAAACGGCCTTATGCTGTAATTACAGAATAGCAAGCCAGAATGCATTTGTTGGTTTTCCTGAAGTTAACCTGGGAATTCTGCCCGGAGCTGGGGGTACGCAAAGACTGCCCAGGCTTGTCGGCCCGGACGAAGCATTAAAAATGATGCTTTCAGGTGCTCATGTTCCCGCTCAAAAAGCGCTATCAATGGGTATTGTTGATAGGGTATCTGATCATGCCTTGGAAGATTCGATAGCTTTTGCGATTGAAAAATCTAAAGAAAATGACAAACATCCACGAGTAAGAGATTTAAACAAAAAAGTTATTGAAGCGAGAGGCTCTGAGATTATTCTTCTCGAAGCCAAAGCCTTGGCTACAAAGAAAAGAAGAGGTGAATTCGCGCCCGGAAAGATTATTCAATGTGTTGAAGCTGCTATTAATTGTGATGATTTTGATGAAGGCTTGAAAAAAGAAAGAGAATACTTTCGCGAATGCCATGACAACCCTCAAAGAGCGGCTATGATTCATATTTTCTTTGGAGAGAGAGCGGCTTCCAAAATATCTGATGTGCCCAAGGAAACTCCCGTTCAGACAATTCGAAAAGCGGGAATCATCGGATCGGGTACGATGGGGGGGGGAATTGCCATGTGTTTTGCAAATGCAGGTATCCCTGTTCATGTCATTGATCAAGACGATCAAAATCTTCAGAGAGGTATCTCCGTTATCGAAAAAAACTACCAGATCATGATAGATCGCGGAAGAATGACACAAGAGCAAAAAGAGACGACTTTTGGGCTCATTTCATCCGGCTTGGCCTATGGTGATCTTGCTGATGCAGATATAGTGATTGAAGCTGTATACGAAAACCTCGATCTCAAAAAGAAAATTTTTAAGACCCTTGATGATGTCGTAAAAGAGGGAGCTATACTTGCCAGTAATACTTCCGGGCTCGATATTGATGCGATAGCTTCAGTTACTAAAAGACCTGAACTGGTAGTGGGTACTCATTTTTTTAGCCCTGCCAATATTATGAGACTTCTAGAGGTTGTCAGAGGTGAAAAGACATCGCACGAAACCCTTGCCACCATTATGGCAATGGGAAAGAAACTAAAAAAAGCTGCGGTGGTTTCCTTAAATGCGCCGGGATTTATCGGGAATAGAATGTTGGAAGGATATACAATTCAGGCAAATATGCTCTTATTGGAGGGAGCGCTTCCTCATCAAGTTGATCAGGCCCTTGAGACTTTTGGTCTTAAAATGGGTCCTTTCCGAATGATGGATCTCGTAGGCCTTGATTTGAGGTGGCGAGCCAGAAAGCTCGAAGGGACAGAAGCTCCTGTCCATGGAAAAATAAGCCATGAACTTTGTGAACAAGGCCGATTTGGTCAAAAGAATGGTAAGGGATACTACAACTACAACAAAGGATCCAGAGCACCAATTCCTGCCCTTGAGAATGAAGATATTTATTATAGAATTTCGACTGAGAATGGTTTTACACGAAGAGAAATATCGGATAATGAAATAGTTGAAAGATGTATACTTTCCCTGGTTAATATAGGTGTAAATATTCTTTTAGAAGGCGTGGCACAAAGATCTGCCGATCTTGATGTAGTGTATATTAATGGATATGGGTTTCCAATTTGGAGAGGCGGGCCAATGCACTATGCAAACACTTTAGGTCTTAAAGAAGTTATTTCGAAACTCAAGAACTATAAAGATCTTACAGGAAGTGAGATTTTTGAGCCAAGTGCCCTATTGGTCAAATTAGCAGAGAACGGTGAAAAATTAGGAGATGCTCCAAAAACTGGAGATAGAAAACAAAAAAGTCGGTTTTAACTGGGTTGCAAGAATTGGATCGGAGACTACTTAAAGAGATAGATAGTAGATAAACCATGTTTACATTTCTAAGAAAAATGCAAAAGTCATTGATTAAATACGATTCGCTTGATATTATCCTTTCCTATTTTATCTTTCTTTCCCCTTCGGGATTTCACCAGCCTTACCTCAAAAACATCTCCGTCTTCTGATCCGCCTATTGCGGAAGTGAGCCAATTATTATAAGTACAACCACATCCTGAACAAAACCCAGCTCCAAAAATCGAAGGACAAGAACCGGCACAGGTTACTGCACATGTAATTGCACCATCTTTTACCGAATTTTGTTTGATTTTCCTTATGCGTCTCCCATTCTTAAATAGGGTTTCCTCAGAAGAGGAATCCTTGTGTTTCGGCGAATTTCACGAGGTTGGTGGAGAACAATACTAGCCCGATCCAGCACTCAGATGTACCTTTCAGTTTTGCTTTGATTCTGTTCAGTTCATACCGCGTGACGCGGCACGAGTTATCCTTGTTTGGCCTGCCCTATTTTGCCTTCTATCGCGTTTCGTTCTGAAAACTCCTTTTTTCGCTTTCTTTTTTTATAGGCTGACATTTTCTTTTTATGCCCTTTTTGAGCAGCCGTCATTCGTACTCCATTTTCTTTACACCAGTTACGGTTGTCGTTTGTGGCGTAGAGTTTATCTGCCTGGATGAGTTCCGGATAATATCCATACAGCTTTTTATAGGCCTCGGCCTGTTTGATCAGATCACTGCTTTCGTTATAAGCATCCCAGCTAAGTGTGTCTGCTTTGACAAAACCATCCATTAGTGAAAGTCCTATTTTAGGCCCAACGCCGGGAGGTCTTTCAGACGCTCCGGGGTTGACCCACATACATCACTTCCTTCACAGCCTTGATAACTTTCTCTGGATTGGGCAAATATTCCTCTACCAAAGTCGGCGCATAAGGTAAAGAAGTATCAGCGGCATTCAGCCGTGTCACTGGGGCATCCAAATAATCAAATGCATATTTCTGAACTTCATAAGCAATTTCCGATGATACTCCTGCAAAGGGCCAGGATTCGTCAACCACAACTAATCTGTTAGTTTTCTCAACAGACTCTACAATTGTCTTAATATCAAGCGGCCTAATGGTTCTGAGATCGATGACTTCTGCGGAAATGCCATCTTTTTCCAATTCTACAGCAGCTCTCTTGACCATTTCCATCATCTTATTAAAAGATACCAACGTTACATCAATTCCCTCTTTTCTGATAGCAGCGACTCCAATCGGCGTCAGATATTCTTCTTCGGGCACTTCCCCTTTCAAACCATAGAGTTGCTCTGATTCCATAAAACAAATGGGGTCGTCATCGCGTATAGCAGATTTGAGCAAGCCTTTGGCATCTGCAGGATCGACAATGGAAATCACTTTCAATCCCGGACAATTTGCCATCCAACTTTCGAACATCTGCGAATGCTGCTGGGCGAGCTGGCCAGCCGAACCTGATGGCCCTCTGAATACGATCGGGCAGTTGAACTGACCGCCAGATTGAGATAATGTCTTAGCGGCATTGTTGACCAGTTGATCGAAGGCGAGTATCGCAAAATTCCAGGTCATGAATTCGACAATCGGCCTTAGGCCATTCATCGCTGCTCCGACTCCGATTCCAGCAAAACCAAGTTCTGTAATAGGAGTGTCAATAACTCTCCTCGGACCAAATTCTTTTAGCATGCCTTTGCTCACTTTATAGGCACCACTGTATTCGCCCACTTCCTCGCCCATCAAAAAAACGGATTCATCGCGTCGCATTTCTTCAGACATCGCTTCGCCAAGCGCTTCCCTTAGGGTCAATGTTCTCGCCATGCTCTATTTTTTATGCAAAGAAACGCTGCTCGGGCTAACTTTTCAAATTAATAATCCGTGGATTAAACATCGCTATTTACATAATATGTGATACCAGGATGCGTTACATTCGGGAATCTAACACGATGAAAAACGGGTGCCGATAAATTCATGTATTTTTGGCGTCAGAATAACGCAAGAACAATGAAAAAGAAAATTAATTCTCCAATTCTCGGACTTGTTGCGATCTTTATGCTGGCTTTACTCATTGCCGCCTGCAATCGCGGCACCGGTTGCCCCTCTGATTTCGGTTTCATAATTCCTCTTTTTTAAATCCAAGCCATTATTTATAAGGTATGGATGAGGTAGTCATTACGTCCGACGATTCTACCTCCGTACATTCTTCTCTATTTGATGCAACCTATCATTCCAGGCATGGAGCTATTCAAGAGAGTCGACATGTTTTTCTCAATGCTGGGTTGCGCTACTATTTAAATTATCGTTCTCTCAGTACCGTAAAGATACTGGAAGTGGGATACGGTACGGGACTCAATGCTTTATTGACAGCAAAATATATCGACGGCAAAAAAGTTGAATGCTTCTATACGGGCATTGAAGCTTATCCAATATCTGAATCTACAATTATGGCGCTTAATTATGGGAGCATACTGGAGTGTCAGGAATTATTCGATATGATTAATCATAGCGAATGGGCAGAGGAAAATAAGATCACTCACAACTTTTTCCTGATAAAGAAAAATGTCTTATTGGAAAAATTTGAGACCGATTCGAAGTACGATATCATATATTACGACGCCTTTGCACCTGACATACAGCCTCATCTCTGGGAAGATGATATGATGAAAAAAATGCGTTCTTTAACAAGGAAAGGAAGTATACTCGTAACTTACTGCGCTAAAGGTTCTTTTAGAAGAACATTAGAAAAGGTGGGATTTAGAGTAGAAAGAATTCCCGGCCCCAAAGCTAAGCGGGAAATGATCAGAGCATTGAGAAAATGAGTTATTCTTGTACTTGCATTGACCAATTCGTTATCATCGAATATTACTTAGCATAGGATGAAAAAATTAGCACTGCATTGGAAAATTTTATTGGGAATGCTTTTCGGCGTAATAGCCGGTCTGATCGCCGTGCAATTTCCCGGAGGAAATAGTTTTATCATCAATTGGGTAAAACCATTTGGTACCATTTTTATCAATGCACTAAAATTGATAGCCATTCCCCTCATTATAGCTTCATTGATCAAAGGAATATCGGACTTAAAAGACATATCAAAGCTTTCGCAAATGGGAGGGAGAACGATTGCCATCTACCTCGTTACCACTTTTTTTGCGGTGAGCACCGGACTTATTTTGGTGAATCTGATCAAACCGGGAGGGCTTGTCAAAGAAGAAACGCGGAATATCCTAATGGATAATTTTGCCGATGATGCGTCCGGGAAAATTATCATGGCCGAATCTCAGCAAGAGGCGGGTCCATTACAGCCGTTGGTAGATTTGGTACCCTCTAATCTTTTTGGTGCTCTCCAGGATAATGGAAGTATGCTTCAGGTTATTTTCTTCGTACTGCTTTTTGGTATTGGACTGATTCTCGTTGACCCTAGGAGAGCCAAGCCAGTGAAAGATTTTTTCGATGGCTTGAATGAGGTCATTCTTAAACTGATCGATTTGATCATGCTCGCCGCCCCGTATGGTGTATTTGCTCTTTTGGCGGCATTGGTAGCAGAATCTCCTACGCCGGATATTTTCAAAGCTCTTATTGGATATTCTTTGACAGTCTTGTTGGGTTTGTCAGTACTCGTTTTTGTTTTATATCCGACCTTAGTAAAGGTATTTACCGGTAAGAATCCTTTGGAATTTTATAGAGCCATTTCCCCAGCTCAGTTATTGGCTTTTTCCACGAGTTCCAGTGCCGCTACCTTACCGGTTACCATGGAAAGAGTGGAAGAGCATTTGGGTGTCGAGAAAGACGTAGCGAGTTTTGTTCTTCCGATAGGAGCTACAATAAATATGGATGGCACCAGTCTGTACCAGGCAGTTGCAGCAGTATTTATCGCCCAGACGTTTGGAATGGATCTGGCATTAGGAGCTCAGATCGGCATCGTACTTACTGCCACTTTGGCTTCGATCGGGACGGCTGCCGTGCCGAGTGCAGGCATGGTTATGTTGGTTATTATTTTAGGGCAGGCGGGTATACCTGAGGCCGGGCTTGCGCTAATCTTTGCAGTCGACCGACCTCTGGATATGTGCCGTACTGTAGCCAATGTTACAGGTGATGCCACAGTAGCTTTGTTGGTTGGCAAGTCTTTGGGGCGCATCGGGCCACCCAAAGTGAAGGACTGGGATGATCATTATGAAGAAGTGAAGTGAGAGACGGTAGACTGAAAACTGTATGGTGCGCTACATCTTCTGTGACCCATTAATCAATAATAAGTAATTAATAATTATTGATTATTGTCAAGAACCAGTCCAGTAATGGACGAAATTATCTTAATAGAACACGGAAATAATAGGATAGCATGGATTTAGGCATCGGATCAAGAGTAAAACACCCCGCCTATGGTGATGGTGTGATCATAGGACTCGAACCAAAAGTGTATCGAGTGTGCTTTACGAAGTATGGTATTAAACCGCTGGGTAAAGAATACAAAAGCTGGGAAATCGTAGAAGCAGTAGAAAGCGAGAAGGCATTGACATACGATCGATTGGAAAAATCGCTGATAAATATTCTACGAGATTGGAATGGAATAGGAGAACTCGCAGAACTCAGTGAGAAGTGGAAGGGCGGAAAATTTGTATTGCAACCGCACGACGACAATCTGAAGGGAAAAGAGCTACCGATTGAAGCATTTTTTCATAAAATTGTGATGGTGCGAGATCGTCTCAGAGTAATGGAACAAAGGATCAACAGCAACGATAAATTGGCTGAAGAAGAAAAGATCAATTTGCAACAATACTTGACCCGAATTTACGGAAGCCTGACATCGTTCAATGTGCTTTTTGAAGATAAGGAAGACCATTTCAAAGGTGATAGATCCAGTTGAATTTGAAAAATGAGTGCACTACAATATTTTCTTTTTTCTGTGTTATTCTCATCAATCCTAACTGCATGCGTGGAAGTAAAATACCCGTACAGCAAATTGCCGCCGGGAGTTTGGCGAGCTGTTTTGGTTTTAGAGGATGACCCTAATTCCAATAAAAATGACCTGGAGCTTCCTTTTAATTTCAATTTGACCTATGACTCGGACGAACAACTGAAAATGACTATCATCAACGGCTCTGAGCGGATTGAAGTTGACGACATAGTCTTCGGGAGAAATAAGCGAGAAGGAAAGGATACTATCAGAATTGATTTTCCACTATTTGACACACATATTTCAGGAGAGTACAAAGAGAATGTTATTGAGGGCTTCTGGTACGTACATTATAGAGATAATTACAAAATACCGTTTGTTGCTCGTTTTGGCAAGAAAGACAGATTCGATCTTTGTCCCAAAGAATCCGAAATAGACATAACCGGTAAATGGGATGTTCGAATAGAAATCGAAACCGAAACGGAATATCCCGCCATCGGCGAATTTGAACAAGAAGGGAATGCGGTCAATGGCACCTTTATGACCGAAACCGGTGACTACCGCTATTTGGAAGGAATGGTCTGCGAAGGTCAATTATTTCTTTCCTGTTTTGACGGCTCCCATGCTTTTTACTTCGATGGCAAAATTTTGGAATCGGGGAATATTCTGGGAAGGTTTCTCTCCGGTATTCACTACAAAACAAATTGGTCAGGTATAAAATCAGGCGAATCCTCATTGACCGATCCTTATGAGTTTTCCGAAGCGGTAGACCTATCGCAAACCGTGAATTTTACATTCCCGAATACTGAAGGGAAGATGGTGTCAATCACCGATAAACAATACGCTGGAAAACCAAAGATCATCAAAATAATGGGTACATGGTGCCCAAACTGTTTGGATGAAACCAACTTTTTGATCGATTATCTCGACAGTAATCCCAGGAAGCAAATCGACATCATTGCAATAGCGTTCGAAAAATATCGCGATCCACAAAAGGCAATGGAAATAATCAAAAGGTATAAAGACAAAAAGGGTCTTCCATACGAAATCCTTTATGGCGGATATTACAATATAAAGGAGGCTACTGAAGCGTTTCGATTTTTAAAAAAAATCAAGTCCTACCCCACCCTGATATTTCTGGATAAGGACAATCGAATTCAAAAAATCCATACCGGATTTGCGGGGCCCGCCACTTCGGAATACGGAGAGTTTAAGATTGAATTTGACAATGTGGTTACAAAATTACTTAGTGGTGATGCGGAATAGATTTCTTAGGACGATTGGCTAACAAAAAAATTACATCATATACAATACGGCATCTCCTCCAGGGCAACCGCACCAAACTGTTAACCCACAACTTCAGTTGTGGGTGCATCGCTAAATAGCCTAATTGAACGGTTTTTAACCGTTTTCTACTTGTCGAATCTCTCAAAACCGTTAAAACGGTTATTGGACTCAGCTATTATCTGTCCCACGACTGAAGTCGTGGGCTAAAATGGACTAATCCAATTTTGGTGCGGTTGCCCTACATCTCCTCCCTTAAGAACCACTTCTAATTTTTTTTGCTTATTTTTTACACGCGATTTATCAAGCCCTAATCCGTATAACAAACAACGAAAAAATATGCAATACGGCGTAAGCACCTGGCTATGGACATCTCCATTCACAACGGAGACGATTTCTCTTTTTCCAAAAATCCAAAAGATGGGATTCAGCCACGTAGAAATTCCGGTGGAAGACCCGAGCCTCATTAATGCACCCGAGGTGGCAAAGGCGTTGATGGATAGCGACCTTAAGGCGATTGTCTGCGGAGCATTCGGACCCACCAGAGATCTGACACACCAAGATGCCAAAGTACATCAGGTCTGTTTTGATTACCTTGATCGATGTTTTGATTTGTGTTTAAAATGGAATACCGATTTTGTTGCAGGGCCCATGTATTCCGCGGTGGGTAAGGCTCGGTTGGTCAGTGATGAGCAAAGAAAGATTGAATGGGATCGAGCCGTACATAATCTTCGAATAGTATGTGAAAAGGCGGCAGCAAACGATCTGAAAATCGCACTAGAACCATTGAATAGATTCGAGACGGATCTGATCAACAGAGCCGAGGACGTTGTGCGATTGGTCAACGACATCGACCACCCATCCGCCCGAATTCTTCTGGACAGTTTTCATATGACTATTGAAGAACCTGATTTGGAAAAAGCCATCCATACGGCAGGCGACAAACTTATCCACGTACAGGTATCCGAGAATTATCGAGGTGCACCAGGCAGTGGCCAGACAAGATGGAATGATTTCAAGAGAGGTTTAGAAGCTATTGATTATCAAGGAGTTATAAGTATTGAAAGTTTTACGCCAAATGTGCAGGAATTGGCTGGAGCGGTGTGCATATGGAGGCCGTTTGCGGAAAGTCAGGATCAGTTTGCGCAGGAGGGATTAAACTTTCTAAAATCTCATTTTGATCAGTAAAACCAGAGATGAACTGTCGTACATTTCAAAAGCTCAGCAGATCTGACATTCTAAGTTTAAACCCTTCTAAAACATTTTCGCCTGACAAGTATTCATCAAATCCCATTTTTTCAACTTCCCGGAAAGGCCTGATAATATAGGTCACTTTGTTAAAGGGGTCTATTAACCAAGCCAATCGGCAACCGTTTTCTATAAACTCCTCCATTTTCTCCTTCAAACTTTAAATCGTCATTCAATTGGCAAAGCTCGTAAAATACATCATCCGTAAATCCACCGTTTGGCAGACTCAATGCTAAATATTCTACATCTTTCCTTTTCTTTTCTGCTACTACCGCCATTTGTTTATTAAAATTTATTTATATAAGACTCTTATCGAAGCTGTAATTCTCAACTTACGAAGATAATGCATTTTCGTCAACGCGATGCTGGAAAAAATCTATGAAAGAAGTACCTCATTAAATTTCAATAATCAGAATATTTTTTGATTTCTTTACGCACTGAACTGTTTAAATCTTTCTTTCACAAACAAGATAAACCTGCTATGAAGAATATCACAAGTAAAAAGAAAAAGCCGCCGACTTTTCTTGCATTCCCGCTGATTTCATTATTTCTATTCTCACTTAATTCATGCAAGGAGGAGGCCACACCTATCCAACCAAGAAAAATGGAAGTCCTCTTCCTCGGGCACGACAGCGAGCACCACAATTCAGAAGAATACATGCCCTACCTAGCATCTGCACTTGCACAGGAAGGCATCAATTTTTCGTATACAAGCGATCCAGCCGATCTAAACAAGAAGAAACTTAGCTTCTACGATGCCCTTGTTATCTATGCCAATCACGATGAGATAAAACCGTCTGAGGAAAGAGCACTTATGGATTTTGTAAAAAAAGGTGGTGGCTTCATCCCAATCCATTCCGCCAGCTATTGTTTCAGAAATTCAGACAAGTACGTCAAACTTGTTGGGGCGCAATTCGCGTCTCACGATACGGCGACTTTTTCACTGGAAACTATAATCCCCGATCACCCTATTACAAATGGATTGGAGCCGTTCAGCGCCTGGGACGAGACCTATGTCCATACCATGCACAGCGATAAGGAAGTGCTCATGGAACGAGTAGAAGGAGATCATCGCGAACCGTACACTTGGGTCAAAAATTACGGTAAAGGAAGAGTATTCTACACGGCCTGGGGCCACGATCTCAGAACTTGGAGCCACCCGGGCTTCCACGAATTAATCCGTCGGGGCATCTTATGGGCAATAGGTCATGGGAAAAAAGCTGCTGTGGAACAACTCACCTTCCCGGTACTCCAGTATGCTCCAGCTAAAATTGCCAATTATGAGCGGAGAGATCCTCCGCCTCAACTGCAGGCTCCGCTTTCACCGGAGGAGTCTATGAAATTGATCCAGATCCCGCCTGAGTTCAAATTAGAACTTTTTGCGAGTGATCCGGATATTGTCAATCCCATCGCAATGAATTGGGATGAGAAAGGACGACTTTGGATACTCGAAACCGTCGATTATCCAAATGAAATTATTATCAAAGACGGTGTGGGCAATGACCGCATCAAGATTTTAGAAGATACGGATGGAGATGGTAAAGCGGATAAGTTTACAGTATTTGCGGAGAACTTAAGTGTACCCACAAGTCTCGTATTTTCCAATGGTGGTGTTATCGTATCACAAGCTCCATATTTCATAGTTCTAAAAGATACTGATGGCGACGACAAGGCCGACGTGCGTGAGAATATCATTGAAGGCTGGGGCACATTCGATACCCATGCCGGGCCGTCGAACCTGAGATACGGATTTGACAATCAGATTTGGGGCGTGTTGGGCTACTCTGGTTTTGAAGGAATAGTCGGAAAGGAGGAGCATGATTTTTCCCAAGGCATTTACCGCTTTCGCCCTGACGGTTCGAAATTGGAATACATGAGTAGAACTTCGAACAATACCTGGGGTTTGGGCTTTTCCGAAAATTTCGACGTGTTCATTTCCACAGCTAATAATACGCACAGCGGCTATTACGGCATCCCGGACCAGCATGTGAGAGAAGTGAAAGGAATCCATATGCGCGGTGTAGAGAAAATCGACGGACATTATCTTTTTCATCCCATTACGCGGAATTTCAGACAAGTGGATGTATTCGGTGGATTTACTGCTGCTGCGGGTCATGCACTTTATACAGCTCGAAGTTTTCCAAAAGCGTATTGGAATAGGATCGCTTTGGTAGCAGAGCCGACAGGCCACCTATTGCATAATGCAATCGTGGAACCGGTTGGAGCTGGATTTGTAGAAAAAGACGGATGGAATCTGTTGGCAAGCGCCGATGAATGGGTGTCACCCGTCGCGGCTGAAGTAGGACCGGACGGTGCAGTGTGGGTACTCGATTGGTACAATTTTATTATCCAGCACAATCCTACACCTCCTGGATTTGAGAATGGACCCGGTAATGCTCATATCAATGCGCTAAGGGACAGGCAGAGAGGACGTATCTATCGTATCGCATATCGAGAAGCTCCTGATTATCAGCCTATTACACTTAATTTAGACGATGCAGATCAGCTCCTGTCCACTCTTTCTTCCAAAAATTTATTCTGGCGAATGCACGCCCAAAGGTTACTTGTCGAGAGAGGAGAAACAGACGTTAAAGAGCAATTATTGACCAATCTCAAGGACAACTCAAAAGATAAAATGAACCTCAACAGCAAGGTAGTCCATTCGATCTGGACCTTGCACGGCCTTAATCTGATCAACCAGGACAATCCCCAAGTCATCGGGGCCATCGAGGTGGCACTTCGCCACCCAGCTGAAGGAGTACGTAAAGCCGCGGTTCAGGCAATGCCCTCCGACGATGACGCATACGATGCAATCGCAAATTCCAATATTCTGAAAGACGCCAATCAACAAACCCTCTTGGCCGCGATTAACAAATTATGGCAACTGCCTTCCTCCGAGAAATTGGCCAATACAATTTTGAGCCTTGCTAAGCGGGACGATATTTTATCCGATTTATGGCTTTCGAGAGCCACTTATATGGTAGCCGTAAAGCACAAGGATTCTTTTATTGACGTCCTCGTCCAGGATGACCCTGATGCGCTCGATGAATCTATGAAAGAAATTCAGGCGCAAAAAATAGACTATAAGAGCCCCTCCACAACCATTGCAGATTGGAATGAAATCCCGGTTCCGAAATGGTTGAGCCAAGCAAACATTGAAGAGTTATCGGGATTCACCGGTGTCATTTGGTATCGCAAATCAGTTGATCTATCCGCGATAGAAGCTGCTTCAAAATCGTCATTACATCTAGCGGGGGCGGACAACAGCGACATTACGTATATCAATGGTGTGCAAGTAGGATCAGGAAGCGGTTGGGATGTGGCACGGAAGTACGAAATTCCAAGAGGAGTTTTAAAAGCTGGCAACAACAGTATAGCGATCCAAGTCCAGGCCGGATTAGGTCTGGGTTATGCATTCCCCGAACGGTACTATCTACAGTGCGGCGACAATAGGATACCCCTGGCAGCCACATGGAAATACAAAATCGAAGAAGTCATAAGTTCAGGTAGATCGGAATATGCAGATGGCGATAATATTATTTCGCTGTTCCTAAAAAATTACGGCCCCGATGCCATCCAGTCAATTCAGGCAAGTACAGGAACCGAAACCATCTTGGACAATATCATTTTGATCAAGACCATCCAGGATCAAATGAAATACGATATCACAGAAATCGAAGCTGAAGTTGGTCAGGAAATAGAGATCGTATTCCAGAACAACGACGCAATGCAGCACAATTTAATGATTGTAAAACCCGGCACCCTTGCTTTGGTAGGTGTGACTGCGGAAGAATTTGCTAAGACCAAGGAAGCTCCTGAAAGAGATTATATACCTGAAATGGAAGAAATACTATATGCCACTCCAATGCTTAATCCAGGTCAAACTTATCGCCTGAGGGTCCAAATACCGAACGAACCAGGACTCTATCCATACGTATGTACTTTCCCGGGTCATTGGCAGACTATGAATGGGATTTTGAGGGTAACCGAAGCAGTGCAATGAGTAGCTCCAATGGGTAAATAGGCATCCGAAAATTCGAAGCGAACAATCGGCAGAGAACCTACTACCAAACAGCTGAATGTCGTAATACCTCCTTGTTCAAATAGGGTGATTCAGGAGTAAGTGGAATGAAGACTTAAATGTGGCAATTGCATATAATCTGGAATTTCATCCTATGATATAATTATTTCAAATTATGCTATTACATTGGATAATATTTGAGGGATAACTTATTGACAATCAATAGAATTGAATTTCCTATCAACAATTGTTTCGAACCAAAAGGCTGATTACCTCAGCCAGGATTAATCCCTACTGGCGCCGGTTCACGCGAAATGCGAGCAAGCTCAAACAGCTTGGTATACCCACACTCGATGTGATCGAGGCGATGAAGATTCCGCATTTAAGGCGAACCGCTGTGCACTATCGGCCCCTGCCTGGATCTGCCCTGCGGGAACTGGAGACCATTGACGAAGCCCTGGTGGAAAAGTTGGGTCGGTTTATTTGCAGTTTGCACGACAAAGGTGTGTACCTCAGATCCATGCACCTCGGTAATGTGGTTAAAACCCCTGATGGTGAGCTCGGCCTGATCGATATCGCTGATATGAAGATCAGATCAGGGCCGCTCTCCCGGAACCTGAGGCTTCGGAACTGCCGTCATCTGTCTCGATATGCGGAGGATCGGCAGGTTATCATCCCGCACCTCAACAAGTTTGTTGGCGCTTTTGATGTCAGTATGCAGAAAAAGCTGACGCCGCTATTCAGTCAGCCACCCGGATAACTCTCGTTCCGACGTTGCCACCTGCCAGTAAGTCGACGAACGCTGCTGGTGCCTGGTCAAGTCCTTCGAACTCATCGTTAAGTGGTTTCAGCTCTCCTGATTTGATCCAGCCCTTGATCTCTTCCCGGGCTGTTTCGTACTGATCGAGGAAATCGAACACCAGGAAACCTTCCATGCGAATGCGTTTGTTGATGAGTAGTCCCGGAATACCGCGGGGTCCGCCTGCGGGATTGCTGGTGTCATATTGCGAGACGACACCACAGCAGACGATTCGGGCATGCTCATTCATCCGAAACAGGGCAGCACCGAGTATGTCGCCACCGGTATTGTCGAAATAGATATCGACGCCATCGGGACAGGCCGCTTTAAGTTCTGCTCTGAAATCCTCGGAACGGTAGGAAACCGATGCGTCATAGCCAAGACGGTCGGTGAGGAGATGACACTTCTCGATTGTGCTGGTGACACCCACAGTGCGACAGTCTTTGATCTTCGCCATCTGGCCGACCAGGTGACCGACGCTGCCAGCAGCGGCACTGACCAGAACGGTGTTACCGGCTTGAGGGTTACCGATATTCATCAATCCAAAATAGGCGGTGAGGCCGTTGGTGCCTAGCGCGCCAAGGTAGTGGGCAATATCGATGTCATCGGAAATGGCGGTGAGGTGTCGTGCAGGATGCACGCTATAGTCCTGCCAGCCAGAAGGGCAGATGACAAGATCGCCTTCCTTGAAGTTGGGTGAATTGCTTTTCTCGACCCGCGAAGCGCCCGTTCCATTCATCACGATGTTGGCTTTTGGCGCGCCTGCATAGCTGGCACTGCCCTGGAGGCCCGCACGGGTACCAGCGCCGATCGTGATGACCAGCGTTCGGCACAGAACTTCATCGTCACCCGGTTTCGGAACAGTTGTTGTCTCTAACCGGTAGTTGGATTCCGTGAGTTTGTCCTCGGGTAAGGAGTCGATCAGGATTTGTCGGTTTTCAGCCATGGTTAGTTCCTTCCTTTATGATTCAAAGATTACTTAATTCGTTGTTAATCAACGCATTAGGTTATTCCTGAATATCCCTAAACCACCACGATCGCGAAAATCATGGTGGTTTTAAATCTATATACTTTCTTGCCGGATGTCAGGATATCTTATCCCAACAGCGCCTTCTCATTAACAAAAGGTTGGCTGTATAAACGCTGACCCGTCGCCTTAGCCATTGCATTCGCTAACGCAGCTGCTACCGGAGGTAAGGAAGGCTCTCCTAGCCCGGTCGGATCGATTCCATTATCTACAAAGAAAGTTTCAATCTCCTCAGGTGCCTCGGCATGGCGAATGAGACGGTACGTGTCGAAGTTGTCCTGTTCCGTTCGGCCATCTTTGAAAGTCAATGCGCTGTACATAGCATGACCTATTCCGTCTACGATTCCTCCTTCTACCTGGTTTCTCGCCGCATCAGGATTCACGACAATTCCGCAATCAATGGCGCACCACACTTTCTTGACTTTTGGTTGATTATTTTCCATTACCAGATCAACTACTTGAGCGACATATGAATTATGACAGTAGTAAGCAGAAACTCCGCGATGGACGCCTGGCATTTCCTTGCCCCATCCCGACTTCTCTTTGACGAGTTCCAGTGCACCAGCATATCGCGCAGCGTCGTAGTCATTGTTCTCGCCGACAGGATCTTTCTTAGCCCTGTCAAATAGTTCCAACCTGAATTCAATTGGGTCTTTTCCGGCTGCTTCCGCTACTTCGTCAAGGAAAGATTGCTCTGCGCAAGCGATGAAATTTGACCTCGGTGCCCTCCACGCACCAGTGGAAATATTGGATTCTTTTGTGAAATTTTCTGCTAGGTAATTGTCCACAGTACCTGCCGGAAAGCGATCCGCAAAGACGGGACTACCGTGTGTGCCTGCTCCCTTCACATGGAATGCAATAAGGTTATTGTCTTCGTCCAAAGCCGCGCGATAGATCACTTTATAGTCCGGCCTGTAGGTACCTTGTGTCATATCATCTTCCCTGGTGTAGACAAGCTTAATCGGCGCATTCATTTTTTGAGATATAGCTGCAGCCTCCATTCCAAAATGCCCGTACAATCGTCTTCCGAATCCACCGCCCATTCTGGTCAGCATAAGGGAAATCTTCTCTTCGGGAAGGCCCAATAAACTGGATACCGATTTGCTCAGATACTCCGGAGTCTGAACAGGCCCTTTTAGTACTGCCTCATCCGCTGTAACATTTGCATAGAAATTCATGGGTTCCATGGTGTTGTGTGCGAGGAAAGGCGCCTTGTAAGTGCGCTCCACAATCTTAGCGGCATTCTTAAATGCAGATTTTGGATTTCCGTCCTTTCGAGCTTGCTTTTTTGCTTCCTCGGAGAGAAGTCTATCGAATGTCTTTTCGTGATCGTTGCTATTCTCCGCAGGTGTTACCTCTTCCCAAGACACATTTAGTGCCTTTTTGGCCTGCATTACTTCCCACGTAGTATTTCCCACCACGGCCACAAGATCATTAAACGCGTTGACATCCGACCATTGCCTTCCATCATCTGCCGGGGCAGTATTGACCGTAACGACATCTTTTATGCCCGGCATTATTTTCGCTGCTTCTGCATCTACCGATTTTAGTTTCATTCCGAAAGCGGGAGGGTGTACGATCATGGCAATGAGCATTCCGTCTTCCTGCGTATCCAAACCAAACATTGGCTTGCCGGTGACAATTTTATGAGCATCTACGTTCTTTCTCGAGGTGCCAATAATTTTGAAATCCTTGGCATCTTTTAATTCTACTTCATCTGGTACTTCGATTGCCCCGGCTGCCGAGGCGACTTCGCCATAACCTATTGACTGGCCGGAATTCGCATGTGTAATTACCCCATTATCAGTGCTTAATTCGCCGACGGGCACTTCCCATTGCTGGGCTGCAGATTCGAGTAACATTCTCCTTGCCGTTGCTCCCGCCATTCTCAGGCTTTTCCATCCTTGTCGTATCGATTGGCTGCCACCTGCTAATTGCCTGGTATATTTACTAGCATCAAAACCGGCTTGCTCGACGACCACATTTTTCCAATTTACGTCTAGCTCTTCGGCGATGATCATGGGCATTGACGTTTTTACATTTTGACCGATTTCGGGATTGGGAGACATGATCGTTACTACCCCATTGTCCCCTATTTTTAGGAACGCATTTATATCAAACCATTCTTCGGGAAGGGCCATGATCTCGTCGGCAATAGGAGCGCACGAGGCCATCCAACTAAAGCCCAGAACGAGTCCTCCACCCGCAGCTGTAGAAGCTTGGAGAAATGATCTTCTGTTGTATTTTGTTTTTATTAAAGTCATGATTTATAAGGATTTAAAATCGATAATTAGCTCATTTCAGCAGCTGCTTTTTTCACTGCTTTTCGGATACGCACATAGGTGGCACAGCGACAAATGTTTCCATTCATCGCAACATCAATATCGTCATCGCTCGGGTTCTTATTTTCTTTCAGCAAAGCCGCAGCGCTCATGATCTGGCCTGCCTGACAATACCCGCATTGAGGAACGTCAAGTTCCAACCATGCCTTTTGCACGGGATGGTCGCCTTTTTTTGAAAGGCCTTCGATTGTAGTAATGGACTTGTCTCCTACAGCGGAGACCGGAAGGAAGCAGGAACGGATAGCCTTACCATCGAGATGGATAGTACAAGCACCGCATTGGGCAATCCCGCACCCGTATTTAGTGCCGGGAAGGTCAGCATGCTCGCGTAGCACCCATAGAACAGGGGTATCCGCAGCTATGTCGAATTCCTTTCTCTTTCCGTTAATTTTTAGATTGTAAATAGCCATAGATAGAATTATTAATGGAGGTGAATAATGTTTATCTGCGACGTTAAAGTAATGAAATTTTTACATAGGTAAAAATATTATCCCGATTTACTATATTGCCACTCGACTAATCAGTGATTCGCAGTGAAAAATCGACTAAAAAATTCAATTCTTTTTTATTCAACGCTCTACTTCTTCCTGGCTGCACAGGTCTCCTTCGCTCAAGTAGGTGTTGGCACGGAAGCCCCAATCGATGCAGAAATTCTATTCGACGGAAGTCGTCAAATGTTGGAAGCTAAATGGTCGTACTGGGAAGGACCGCGATTTTCTTCTCAATATCCCATTAAATGGTTGATTGTAAAAGACCCTGTGGGCGGCGGTACTTGTGTCAATAGCAATGATCCCGCTGCCTTAGGTGGAAAGTACGGAGCAGCGGATATCGTTACCAGGAAAAAATATCGCGATTTTCGACTTCACATAGAATTTAATATTCAAAATGACGGTGGGAACAGTGGAGTCTATTTGCAAAATCGCTATGAATTACAGGTTTTGGACGGAGATGATTCCAAACACGGATTAGGCGCCATCATTAATGAAACCGATTCTCCTTACTTCGCCTACTACGGCTTGGGACAATGGAATTCTTATGACATCGTATTTAGGGCAGCCATATTCGAAAATGGAAAGCGTGTTGAGAAGGCGATGGCTACTGTTTATTTCAACGGTATAAAAGTCCATAAGAACCAGGAAATCAACCAGGTATGGGGCGGCTCTAATTCCGGCCTGGATGGTGGTAATGATGGAGGAAAAGGTATAACGGATCGACCAGGTGGATTGAAATTACAGGCTGAAGGGCATAATGTTCTCTATCGGAATATTTGGATTAAAGAGTTACATCTAGAAAGTGCTGACACAGATTTTTAAACGAAAGGTGTGAGGATGTCATAAGTAATACACGAGGATTAGTTCTTTAGGGATATTCAGGAGTAACGACATTATAACTACAAATACTAGTTTGGGCATCTACTCAATGATGTACTTTTTGCCCCAATGCTTCGATCGGGATGTGCCACATTGGCCCAAAAAAGTACGAATTGGAGACCTTTCCCGCCAAAGGCGGGTGAATATCCTAAATTGAGTTCAACGTCAATTTTCGCTGCGCGAACGATCTCCAATTCTCGACCTCCGCCACCTTTCTAAACTACCGATGAGAGGATTGTATATTCTATTGATTTTCAATTAGTTATTCCTCAACCACTAGAGAATGAACAAGCTTAATATGAATTGAATACAGGGTGCGGTGAAATTCCTGGTTATACGGTTAAATTTAACGTTCGTTTTTCGTAACACTGCTCAACGACTACCTGGCTGCGCCTGGGCAAAATGACGAGAGTTACACTAAACCACCGTTATTTGCAACTATTCGCCTTAGACTTCTTTTAGTCATTTGTCTGATGCAACTGTCCATGAACCCCCACCTGGTTTACCTGCACTGCCATTCACGTGTAATTTGAAACTTGGGCTCGTCGTTCCGATGCCAACGTTACCGTCTCCCGCTATCTGGGCCCTGGGGTTTAACTAATGCGCAAAATCCAAGGGACTTTGTGCATCTTAGATTGTTTTACTTTTTATTGTGTGTGTATATCATGGTAGTTTTGAGATCGCTATGCCCGAGAAGTTGCTGGATCGTTCGTATGTCATAGTTGGCCTGCAATAAATGACTGGTAAAACTGTGGCGAAATGTATGTGCTGTTGCTCGCTTGGTGATTTTTGCTCGATAAACACCCTTTTTGATCGCTTTTTGAACATGACTGGGATGCAAGTGGTAGCGTTTTCGTTCATCTGTTTCGGGGACTACCGTTAATGATTTGGCTGGAAATAACCATTGCCAGATGTGTCAAAAATGACTTTACATCATCAGTCGTTAACAATTTAGGTGCTTTCTCGTTCGTGAAATACTGAAATCGTCTAACCCAACCTGCGTATGTTTTGTATGTTTTAGGCGAATAATGACGCACTTTTATTGCCGTATCCAAATCGTTATAAATTTTTGCCCATAGCTTTTTCTCTTTTGTTAAGCCAACTGCGGATTTCTGTCTGACTTTATCATTTTGATTTGCAGGTTTATTAAACGTATCAAGGTTTTTTAGTTCGTAATACAAACGGATCGCATGAGAAGCCTGACTTAGCTGACGGGGAGTTTGATTTTTCTCATGCAGTTTTCTGATAAAAAGGGGTAAAGAACTAGTGCGTCAGAAACTAAGTAAATGCATTTTTAGACAAAGTTATTTTTCTTCTGATCGAGGCGGAAAAACCAGAGTTATGCTAAAACATAATGAGGATTTTTCCAACGATGAGCAGGAGGAAAAGAACAAGTATAAATGTGTAGGTATTTCGTTTCTGACGCACTAGGGCGAGTAGGATCATGATGATATTTGTTGCAAAAATCGAGATAGAAGCGAAGCCACTTCACATAGTAATTGTGGCTGTGTGGCGGGACGTCACGTTGCTTCGGCAACCGAACATAACTGTTTCTCAATTGTGTGGGTATTTCAAGCATCAGATGATATCCAGTCAATGAAAAAATGATAATTTTGAGAAGTTATGAGGAAAACTATAGAATTACTTGTTATCCGGCTGAAACACGAAATTTAGTTACTTCTATCGGAGCAGATATGGCTCATTATATCGACGGATTTGTCCTTCCCGTTCCGCGCGATCGCCTAAACGAGTACAAGCGTGTTGTTGAAGCGGCTGCAGAGATTTGGAAGGAACATGGCGCGCTCGACTACCGGGAATATGTCGGTGACGATTTGAAATTGGAGGGAACGCGTTCATTCACTGATCTCGTAGCTGCAACAGAGGATGAAATCATCGTGTTTGGATGGGTGATATTTGATTCTCGTGAGGCACGTGATCTGGCAAACGAGAAGGTCGCGGCTGACCCAAGGATGGCGGATTTGATCGATTCATCGAATTCAGGTTTTGATGCGAAACGGATGGCGTACGGTGGGTTCCGGTCGCTCGTTCGATCGTCTAACCCGAACGCCGGATAACAAAGCGATGCACCGAAGCGGGCTACGTTTTCGGTTTTTCGAGGTCTTTCGCTTCGTTTGAGTTTTTTTGGTTGTACCACGATCACTCGCGTTGGTTCGGCCGCCCGGTGATCTTTGTCGTTCGGCACTCCGGGCAGCGCTCTTCAAACAGGGCCATGCCGGCCGCCGAATCCTGAATCGTGAAGGGGAAGTGAATTGCTGGCGACTTGTCCGCCGAAGCAAGCGCAGGAGGAAGCCCAAGACGGCTGGCGAGCGAAGAGTTGATGGGCCAGGGAAGCTGGAAACGGCTGGCGACGGCGGAAGCGAACGCATCTTGAGCTCTGTAACGCTATGGGTTTTCAGGCACGGTTGACAGGGCTAAATTCTTCGGCCAGGACATCTGAACACTGAATACTGAACACTGATCACTGAAAAATGGAAAAATGTTGTCCCCCACACAAATCGAATTCTACCGCACCAACGGCTACCTCGGGGTCGAGGGCGTGTACTCGGATGAGGAGGTCACCGCGTTGCGGGCGGCCACGGACGAGTGGGTCGAACGCTCGCGCGAGGTGACGGACAACGACGACGTTTTCGATCTCGAGCCGGGGCACACCGCCGACGGGCCGAAGCTGCGTCGCCTGAAAATGCCGCACCTGCACCACCCGGCGTTCCGGGACGCCCTCCACCACGACGGGATGCTCGACATCGTCGCGCAATTGATCGGCGACGGGATGCGGTACGACACGACGAAGCTGAATCTGAAACTTCCGGAAATCGGCAGCCCCGTCGAGTGGCACCAGGACTGGGCGTTCTACCCGCACTCGAACGACGATCTGCTGGCGGTCGGCATATGTATCGATGCAATGACGGTCGAGAACGGTGCGCTGCTGGTGATTCCCGGATCACACAAGGGCCCGGTGTTGGATCATCACCTCGACGGTTCGTTCTGTGGCGCGATCACCGATCCGGCGTTCGACGACAGTGCCGCGGTACCGGTGGAGCTGCCGGCCGGCGGCATCTCCATCCACCATGCCCGCACCATCCATGGCTCGATGCCCAATCGCTCGTCGAAGCCGCGACGGCTGATGCTGTTGCAGATGATTGCGATCGATGCATGGCCGCTCAAGGGGGTGAGTACCCTCGAAGAATGGGACAGCTGGATCCTGCGCGGCGAGCCGACGATCGAGCCGCGGGTCACTGATGTGCCCGTGCGCATGCCAATGCCGGCGATGGGCGACGCCGGGTCGATCTACGAGCACCAGACCCAGTTCAAGGACCGTAAGCTGGTGTAACTGGAGGCGCGGTAGGCCCCGACCGCCACGGCGTCCAAGCTCACGACTCATCGGAAACAGCTTTCCGGAACTCGTGGACGATACAGCGAGGACTGATCTGGACTTCAGCATGATGTAGCCGAGTGCCTTAAAAGCATCAGAAGACAGAACCGCCGCGAAACACTTGGACACCACCGGGACGTACGGGAAGTGCGAGAAACAGTGGGGCGAGACGCCGTGTAAGACGTCGAGGTGAGAGTTATGGCGATCGCCAACAAGGACGATGCTACGGACGGCTAAGCCGCCGCAGATCTCGTCGTTATACGGTTAAATTTAACGTTGTTTTTTCTTTACTACCATTATTGTGATTGATTCAATTCTCTTTTATATTCTAATTCCCAATGATACATTTATAAATTCCAATGTTTTCTCGTTTACCCTTGACTTGTACAACTCCGAGATAACCCAAATTGTTATCAGACAAAATGGAAAGACCTTCTTGCGAAGTATTGCTTAGTAAAATGGCAAGTGGGAACAGTTCAATTCATTGAGGATGTGGAATCCTTTTCAAGCAAAAATTCAAATTGATTCTGCACCCAATTTTTTTTTCTCAAAAGATTATTTTATTAAGAGTACATTCAATTCTGTAAAGAACAACGAATCTCAATATGAATCGAAGAAACTTTTTGACTTCAGCTACAGTTTCAGTTGGTGCCCTCGGACTGACCACTCAAATCAAAACAACTTCAGTAGCCGGTAGAGTGAATGAGATGGAACGAATCGGACATAAATTCAAATTCAGTTTGGCAGCCTACAGTTATCGAGATCTTCTGTCTGGAGATTCGCCGAAACTGACCCTCAAGGACTTTGTTAACGATTGTGCAAAATTCGGACTTGAAGGAACTGAGTTGACCTCGTATTACTTCCCAAAAAATCCTACTGACGAATTTATTTACGATTTGAATGCCTACGCGTTTAGAAGGGGTTTGGATGTATTCGGACCTGAAGGGGAATTGCTTGACACCGTTGAACTAGAAGCAGGTTCAGCTGTAAACTTCCAAATTCAGGGTGATAAGATCGTGTCAGACCGACCTGGTTACCCTGCTGTGCCGAGAACGCATAGCGCACGCAATATTGGTTCTGACACTTTCAGAGAAGTGCTCATCGAATTCAAGAGTTAAAGGAATAGTAACAGGCTTTCAAATTTTCTGTTCGCAGAATAAGGGATTATTTAAATAAAAGACAAATACGACGGCCAATGGACACCCGAAGGAGTCAACATTTGGAAAATGGACATGGAAAGCTGCGAAGCAGAGCCGATAATATCCATAGCCCAAATGGCCAAATTGATGTATTCGGAAGATTACGTCCCTGACCCGGGGTGGACCTTGTATTTTTTCCGCGAAGGATTTAATCCGACGGGGAACCGCTTCATCTTCTTCGTCAAAGATGCTAATGTCGGCGCCCGGACGCGTTGGGAAAGTTATTCCACCAATCTCGACGGAGGAGATATCCGGTATCTGTATACGAGACCCAGCCATCATTTTTGGCTGGACGACGAATGGATCATGGACAATGGATGGCACACGCCGCCAGGCCAACAGGACTCCGTCCGCGGCTATTTCCTGTTCAAAGATGACGGATCGGCGCAACCCAAGGAAATGTACTTTGAAGCACCCAATGGACATATTACTTTATCGAAAGACGGAGAGTGGATACTAACGGATACCTACAACATGAAAGGTTTTATCTATTTGTACATGTATCATTTGCCGACAAAGAAATTGATTCATCTGGCAAAGTTTGAGACCCATTTTAAGCGAAAGCACATTCTTAAAGAGCCCAGGCCGGACCATTACCGCATCGACTTGCATCCGAGATACAGTCCGGATGGACAAACAGTTGTCATCGATTCTTCACATGAAGGACTAGTGGTCGGACACATGAGATTTTATAAATAATACTGAGGGCATTTTGGTGATTATCGAGGCGCAAAATGCAGGCATAGCCGGAGCTACGACGAGGCTTTGCAACGATGAGAATCGGCAAAAGGGTCCAGAATTATTATCAATATTTCATGTGTCCGACCACTAAGTCGGCAGATCTATCTTCTCGATATTTCTCATATCCTTGACAATCCGCCGATTACTTGATTTCGTGGAAGTTCGCAAAGAGACCGGTTCCAGATTCATCAATGATTTGTGGGCCGACGCAATTCCTATCAAGTTAAAAACATCAAACTTGATTTATTTTGCAGCAAAGCTCGATCTAAATTTCACTCCCCAACGATGATCCTCGAACGTGAGAATATAAAGAGACTCATATGATCCAATGACCGTTCCATCCGCTCGAAAGCGCACAAATTCGGTATCCACATGTACTTTTTTATTGGAGAGATGAACTATTTGTCTTCTTACCCAGGCACTGTGATGCCAGCCCAAGCTGCGCATGTATTCGAATACAGCATTCGCATCCCTTGTGCCGGATGATTTAAAGGTAGTCAATACGTTATTAGCCAGGCGGTAGTGTGGAAAATGAAAAGTTTGCTCCCACCTTGCGGTATCTTGAGCGTTGAAGGCAACCATGAATTGGTCGAGAAGTGCGATGACATCATTTTTAATTTTTTCTTCACCCACTGCGAAATAGTTTGGTAAATGTTGAGCTGTATTGGCTGCATTTGGCGTTATTGCAGCAAGCTAAGTAATTTTAATTTATTGTGCTATCCATTTGCCTAATACCATTTAAATTGTAGCTTAGCGGCGCTAAACGTTCCAACACAAAACCATGGCAGATTCATCTACGTCCTCAAACGGTCAATTTTCTCTTGATGAAAAATATACGCTCGAACAGGGTGCTATCATCATGTCTGGTATCCAGGGTCTCATACGTTTGCCCTTGGATCAGCACCGGAGTGACAAAAGACAGAACCTAAATACGGCTACGCTCATTTCGGGTTATCGCGGCTCCCCCCTGGGCGGAGTAGACATCAGTCTCTCACTAATACCGGAAATGCTGCAAGAACATCATGTCAGATTTATGCCCGGTGTAAATGAGGAGTTGGCCGCGACCGCAATTATGGGAAGCCAATTGGCCAATTGGTACCCCAATCCAAAGTACGACGGTGTTCTCGGAATGTGGTACGGAAAGGGCCCCGGAGTGGACAGGAGCGGCGATGCCTTCAAACACGCCAATTTTGCGGGTACAGGGACCAATGGCGGTGTACTTGCCTTATGTGGAGATGACCCTATCTGTAAATCATCGACCCTTCCACACCAGTCGGAATATGCCTTGTACGATGCACGTATTCCCGTACTCTATCCAGGCAGCGTACAGGATATCCTCGATTTGGGATTGTATGGTTTTGCCCTTTCCCGTTATACTGGCTTATGGGTTGGCATGAAGATCGCTACTGATCTGGCGGATAGTTTTGGTACGGCACAAGTTTCTCCGGATCGAATATCCATTAGCTTGCCCAATTACGAGTATAAGGGGAAACCATGGAAACACGAGGTTAGTCCGCGGCTATATGGCCACTTCTCGCTTCAGATGGAGAAGACATTAGTCTATCCGCGTGCGGAAGCAACTCGCCAATTTGCCCGAATCAATCCCATTAATCAAATTAGGGTAAACCCCTCCGATGCGTGGTTCGGACTGGTGAGTGCGGGTAAGAATTACTACGACTTAAGACACGCACTCGACCAGCTAGGCTTAGATGATAAAGAACTGTCCGCCAGAGGCATCCGAATTTTGAAATTGGGCATGACTTATCCGCTCGAACCGGAAATTATTCGCGAGTTTTCCAAAGGCCTAGAGGAAATTTTGGTTGTAGAAGAAAAACGGCCATTTATCGAGGATCAATTAAAATCGCTGATCTATAACCTGCCTGATCGCCCCGTGGTCGTTGGTAAACAAGATGAAAACGGCCATGAGTTAATTCCAAGAGACGGAGAATTGGATGCGGATAGATTGTTGCCGACCCTGTATAAACGGCTTACCCGAAAATTGTCACCGGATGTTCTTGGTGGTCGCTTCGATTTACTGCCAAAACTTAATCCCGAACCCATGGGAGAGAACGAACTCTTCCGGTCGTCGTTTTATTGCTCGGGATGTCCGCACAATACCTCGACCGTACAGGTTCCGGAAGGATCCTTAGCAGCATCGGGTACCGGCTGCAGTGGTTTGGCGCTCGGATATCCGCATACGGAAGGATTAACCCAAATGGGTGGAGAAGGTATACAGTGGGCCGGAGCAGCTCCCTTCTCCAACACGCCGCATTTGTTTCAGAATGTAGGGGATGGGACATTTTTCCATTCCGGTTCTTTGGCCATTCGACATGCCGTATCCGCCGACACGAAGATCACTTTCAAGTTGCTTTATAATGCAGCAGTAGGAATGACGGGAGGCCAACATGCAGATGGCTCGGTCCCGGTACCCGAAGTAACACGCATGCTGGAAGCACAGGGTGTTACCCACATTATCGTCACAGCCGAAGATCCAGACAAATATCCCAAGGATGCGAAGTGGGCCAATTCCTCCATCTTGGAAATTTGGCACCGAGACCGAATCGTTGAAGCACAGGAAAAGCTCAAAGAAATGCCTGGCGTGACGATCCTCATACACGACCAGGGATGCGCCGCCAATTTGAGAAGATTGCGGAAAAGAGGGAAAGCCGTTGAGCCCGAGCAACGTATCTTTATCAATGAAGCCGTTTGCGAAGGTTGCGGAGATTGTGGGAAAAAATCCAATTGCCTGAGTGTCGTGCCGGTTGAAACGGAATTTGGCCGGAAAACGCAAATTCATCAATCCTCATGCAACAAGGATTACTCCTGTTTAAGGGGGGATTGCCCTGCGTTCTTGACGGTTATACCCCAAAAGAAATTACAAAATTCCCATAAACCGCTGCCACAAATATCGGCGGATTTACCCTCCGTCAATTGCCGTTTTGGCGAGTCGGCAAACATATACATGATTGGCATCGGAGGCACCGGGGTAGTTACCGTCAATCAAATCCTCGGTACCGCCGCTTTGCTCGATGGAAAATCGGTCAAAGGGCTCGACGTAACGGGTGTAAGTCAAAAAGGTGGCTCGGTCACTTCTCATTTGAAAATTTATGCGCAAGAACCGGAAACTTCTGCAAAGCTGGCATCTGGGGAGGCGGATGTTTATATCGCTTTTGATATACTGGCAGCGGCTCAACCTCAAAACCTGAAGTACGGTCATGCTGGCAAAACTGTAAGCATTGTTTCTACGAGCAAGATCGCCACTGGTGAAATGGTCGTGATTAAAAATGCGCAGTTCCCCCAACTCGATGGTTTAAGGAAGAAAATTGAGGATCATTCCAGCAAGAATGACAATGTATACGTAGATGCCCAAAGTCTGAGTCAGCAGCTATTTGGGAGCCACATGCCCGCTAATTTGTTGTTGATCGGCGCAGCTTATCAATCGGGCTGCATGCCGTTAAGTGCTGAGTCCATTGAGCGAGCCATTCATATCAACGGTGTCGCCATTGATAAAAATATCCAGGCATTCAGGGCAGGCCGCAAAGCTATGCTCGATTCAAAATGGGTGGACAGCTTACTTGTTCATCGGGAGGGCTCCATAAAATACGAACCCATAGACATCGACAAATTGAGCAGCTCGATTTCGCTCAACGGCCTTCACAAAGCCCCTGAAGATATACTCAAGCTAATGGCCATTCGCGTTCCCGAACTCATCGATTACCAAGATCGGCTATATGCACAGGAATATGCGGATTTTATCTACAAAGTCTGTAAAAAGGAGAAAGCCGTCGTCTCTGGTCAAACGCCTTTGACGGAGGCAGTGGCTCGTTATCTTTACAAATTGATGGCGTACAAGGATGAATATGAAGTGGCACGACTTCATCTAAAGGTCACAGCCGATCAGGCCCTTGAAGAAACCTTTGGTAAGGAAGCGAAAGTCTCTTATCTTTTGCACCCACCGATATTGCGAGCAATGGGGTGGAAGAAAAAGATGAAATTAGGACAATGGTTCAGGCCGTTTATGCGGATGTTGAAATGGATGAAATTCTTGCGCGGAACACCATTTGACATTTTTGGATATGCGACAGTCCGCAGAACAGAACGGTCACTTATCCAGGAATACAAAGCACAGATTGAAACTGTTTTGGGCAATCTTGATAATACCAATTACATGCATGCCATACAATTGGCCGAACTTCCGGATGTCATTCGCGGTTATGAAGAAATAAAAATGGATAATGTGGAAAGTTATCGCAAGCAAACGGCTTCTATAATGAAAAAGTTGGAAGGAAAGTTGGAAGAAGTTGAAATGATGGCTTAGAACGGAGAAAAATACTCAATGGCTTAAATAAACTACGAATAAGGCTCAATAGGTCGCCTTTTATACAGCGCCAGCGAGGAATTAAAACAAAATGGCGCATCACCCGCCCGTGATTTTGACGAGGTAACGGTCTTATTTACAGATTTTAAACAGTTCACTACCATTTCAGAACAGCTCTCTGCCCAGGAATTGGTATCTGAAATCAATGTGTGTTTTAAGGCCTTTGATGAGATAATCACCAAATATAATATTGAAAAAATAAAGACCATTGGGGACGCTTATATGGCTGCCGGAGGATTGCATCTGCCGCGAACGACGGAACCCAAAGACGTGGTCCGCGTAGCCCTTGAAATGCAGCAATTCATGCTGTGGCGAAAAAAAGAACGCGAAGAGATGGGAGCTCCCGGATTCGAAATGCGATGTGGCATCCATACCGGTCCGGTAGTTGCCGGTATCGTAGGAGTCAAGAAATTTCAATACGATATATGGGGTGATACGGTCAATCTTGCATCCCGGATGGAAAGCAGTGGTGAGGTGACAAAAGTAAATATCAGTCAAACTACATTTGAACTGTTGAAGGATAGTTCTGATTTTATCTTCACAGCACGCGGAAAAATAAAAGCAAAAAACAAAGGGGAGATTGATATGTATTTTGTGGATTATTTGTAATCAATACACATGCTCGTTTTGTAGAAAACCTCAATCAATGTGGTAACCTGGACCGCAAAACTCCATAAACATAAGTTCCCAAAATTGCACTTACAATTACTAATACAATAGACCAAATTCCGTGACCTAAAAGGGTGAACATTGGCCCTGGACAAGCTCCCGTCATAGCCCAACCCAATCCGAAAATGATTCCACCCAACAGATAGCGCGGAATGGATTTATCTTTTGCATTTAATTTCAAGTCATTTCCTTCTATCGTTTGGACATGAAATCTTTTAAAAATTCCAATCACTATTATACCAAAAATGACCGCCGTACCAATAATCCCATACATATGGAAACTTTCGAATCGAAACATTTCCTGAATGCGAAACCAACTGATGGCTTCTGATTTGGTCATAACTATGCCGAAAAGAATACCAACGAATAAATATTTGATCAATTTCATATTCAAGTATTTAGCATTAATATCTTAGGTAAAATAATCCAGGCCATCAGAAGACCGCCGATGAAAAAACCGATAACTGCAATAAGAGAAGGCAATTGTAAATTAGACAAACCACTTATCGCATTGCCCGAAGTACATCCTCCTGCCCATCGCGAACCAAAACCTATCAGAAAACCGCCGATGATAAGAATTATGAGGTTTGGCAATGAAAAAATATTTGTAGTGTCGAAGACTTCTTTGGGAACAAAGCCGCTTCCCTCTGAAAGAGTCGATCATTTCAAGTTTTGAAAACAATTTGTAATGTTTATCTATATATTTACATAGACGAATATCCTTCAACTTTTCTTGAAGCAAACATTTATGCCAAGAAACTACCGGTCGAGTAGACCCGGGGAATTTCACCCCGAGCCGCTCACAGAACCGTATCCCGATTTTCGGGACAGGCTGTGAAAGTCTCCCTTCATACGGCTCTTCATTGTCTCGTCATGGAGCGTAACCAAACTCCCAATGTGCAAATAGGTATGGCTCTTCTCGATGGCGTTGTCGGAGCCATCTCGTGGCTGCGCGGCTGCCCTCTTTAAACCGTTTCTTTCGGCGAAGTAACCATCTTATGAGCTTGTAATTTAACCAATCCCATAATGGGCCCATTGCACTAGGATTGTGCTTGGCATAGTACGCTTTCCACCTTGGTTAATCAACAATGCTAACCCCTTCGCTCCACATTCATTACAGATGCTTCAACACTACTACGAGTTAGTCCGTAACCCTCTGTACTTCGATACGCTCGGCCTCTCCTACTGGATTGTACCTTCTCTCTTACCATTACAGTAGGGCAATCTCCTGTTCTATTTACCAGCCTTCATTGAAGTCCCGCCATCTCTACACCGGTCACCCTATGGCCAGTAAAAAAAGGTCTCCCGCCATAGTCTTCCCAGGAAATACACCAGTCCCCGGTTTTGATGTACAACTAAATGTGTTTCGATGCTTCATCGATGGTTCACTTTCGTTCGACTCTTTCAATGATCACCTGACTCCTTCAACGAAGCCTTTTCCTTATCGCTCAATACCTCAGTATTACTACCTTAGCACCATAAGGTGGTTTGAAGGCTGCTCCTTCCAGCCGCCTTCGGAGGGCCGACCTCCATCTCGTAAACAACATGCTCGCTTCCGAGCTTCAGGACGCACGGTGTATCCCATTTTTTCGTTTCAGGCGGCTTTTTTTCCAAGAAACTCAGAGAGTCTGCTCCATTGATTATTCATTCTCAAATTTCTCAAACTGATTACGTTTGTAACTCCTTTTGGTGTCCATCTTTGCCCTGATAATTTACATCTCTTTTGCACCAATGTTCTATGAGCTGCTTCTATGGCACCACTTCCAATTTGTAATCCTTTTTCTCTATATTTTGGATACTCCATTCTGTGAACGTTGTTATTCACATAGACCAATAATTTCTCTTTCTCTTCCTTCTTCTTTTCTGTTTTACACTCTATGTTTTCCACCATTGTTAAAGCCTCTTGTCCTCCCTTTTCCAATAGCGTTTCCTTTATTGTGTCTAACCACTCTTTTCTCTTTTCTTTTCTATGTATCGCTACTTTTGCAAAGCCTGAAAAGTGTTCTACGGCATGATAATAATCCAGTATTTGCAGAGCCTCTGGATATTCTGAACTAAACCAATCTCCCAACCATTTCGCTCCGTCTATTATTATGACCAACCTACCTTTTAGGCCTTCGTAGGTATCCAGATATTCTGACATCTTTCGTTTAAATTCTTTATGTCCCCCTAAATGAAAACAATACCATGATTCTTTGATAAAACTCCTTGTATCACTGAGTTTATGTACTTCTTTACCTTTATAAACTCTACCTACTTTTACTTCTTTCCAATCACTGGGTCTGGTCAATACCATCCCTCCGTCTGCATGAGCATATACTATCTGATCAGACTCCACTTCTGGCTTGCTTTGTTCCTCTCCTCTTTGCTCCTCAAGCCATTTTTCACTCTCCTCTCCAAGACTTTGACATACTCTGTGTATGCTATTGTCGCTAAGGTCTAATTCCATCGTCTTTTTTAGTAATTCACTGCTAGAATGATAGCATTCACTTTGTCCTACATATGCTGTGATATCTTTCAGCATTGGACTCAGCTTTACTCCTTTAACATCTTCTACAAAACGATGTGAGTTGTCCAATTCAAGTTTGCCGTAATAGCCTATTATACTTTTTTTTTACGATAATCTTCTCCTGCCTCCCCTATGGCCTGTTCTATCACTTTTCGACTTAAGGCTTTAAGAAGCTTGACTGATTTAGTTTCAAATTCATAAAAACTTTCTGCGGATTTCTCCTTAAGTTCTATCTCATCCAAAAGTTGGCCAAACTGTTTCATTAATTTAGCCTTATCCATTTTAGATGTATTTTGGTTTCCGCAAAGTTAAATGTTATTGCGAAATTTTGGGATACACCGTGCGTCCTGAAGCTCAAAAGTGAGCATGCTGTTTACCAGATGGAGGTATGGCCCTCCGAAGGCGGCTGGAAGGAGCAGCCTTCAAACCACCTTATGGTGCTAAGGTAGTAATACCTGGGTACTGAGCGATAAGGAAAAGGCTTCGCTAAAGGAGTCAGGTGATCATTGAAAGAGTCGAACGAAAGTGAACCACTGATTAAGCAACGAAACACATTTAGTTGTACATCAAAACCGGGGATTGGTGTATTTCCCGGGAAGACCATAGCGGAAGACCTTCTTACTGGCTATGGGGTTACCGTTGTAGAGGTGGCGAGACATCAATGAAGGGTGGTAAATAGAACAGGAGATTGCCCTACTGTAATGATAAGAGAGAAGGCACAATCCGTAGAGGAGAGGCCGAGCGTATCGAAGTGCAGAGGGTTACGGACTAACTCGTAGTAGTGATGAAGCATCTGTAATGGATGTGGATCGAAGGGGTTAGCATTGTTGGAATCTGTTATTGGTTCAACAACTAATAAGAATTAGGAGGATTGAATTAAAACAGATTGAAGTCTGGATAATACAGATTAGACAATGAAGAGCCGTATGAAGGGAGACTTTCACAGCCTGTCCCGAAAATCGGGATACGGTTCTGCGAGAGGCTTGGGGTGAAATTCCCCAGGTCTACTCGACCTACGCCATGGTGGCCACGGGACAAGTGACCGTCTCGGCCAGAGGAGAGGATCACAGCATGGGGCTGGTCACGGTAAATTTTCGTACCAAAGACCTCAATGCACCATGGATGGATGGACAGCACACAGTTTCACTTGCGAAAGTCTCGGGGCTGTTTTTTATTAAAGCCGCTGAAACACGGGTCGAAATCATCCTCCCTTTCGGTGAAGGTGCGAAGCTCTGGGACGAGTTTTCGCCGTCGCTTTATGAACTGACCGTGAGCTTATCGGCCGAGTCCAACGGCGAAAACTACACCGACCAGCAACAAGACACATTCGGTCTCCGCGAATTCACCGCCGAAGGTCCACGATTTCTGCTCAACGGACGTACTGTCTTCTTGCGAGGACACCAGGACAACTGCATCCACCCGCTGACCGGGTATCCACCTATGGACACGAAGTACTGGCTTGCGTTTCTCAAGAAATATCAGGACTACGGCCTTAACCATATGCGCTTCCATTCCTGGTGTCCCCCCGAGGCGGCCTTCGCTGCGGCTGATCAGCTCGGCATGATGCTGCAGGTCGAGGCTCCAATGTGGGATGACTACGGGGAAGTCGGCCACTTACCTGGCCGGGCCGGATTTATCCGCTGGGAGATGGAACGCATACTCGATGCCTACGGCAATCATCCTTCTTTCTGTATGCTTTCTGTGGGCAATGAACTCGGACCGGGAACGGAATTCTACCTGCAGTACCTAGTGGAGGTACTGCGCGATCGCGACGATCGGCACCTTTATACTTGCGCTTCGGCTCCCTCCTCCAACCTGCGAAACGATGATTTTGTGGTAGGAGCCAACGCGCAGACCGGCGATTGGGCCTGTTCCATAACGCGCACCTGTTTTCGGGGCCTGAAACGATGGAATGGCCAGAACGACAAAGACTTTCGGGATGACATATTGGATTTTAAATGCCCCATACTCTCGCACGAGATCGGTCAGCATACCAGTTATCCCAATTACTACACATGGTTTAATTCCGAGAAATACTCTGGCCATCTGGAGGCCCGATATATTGACACTTTCAGATTGCAATTTGAAAAGCATCATCCACCGGAACGAGGGCACGCTTTTGCCAAGGCTTCCGGTGCGATCCAGCTGTTGCTTTACAAGGCAGAATTAGAGGTCAATCTGCGGACCCCAAATGTGTCCGGATACCACCTCAACGGATTATCTGATTATCCCGGAGAGGGAGTCGCTTTGATCGGCGTCCTTGACGCGATGATGGATTCGAAGGACATAGCTACGCCGGAGGAATTTCGCCAGTTCCACAGTGAAACGGTTCCGCTGGTCCGAATACCACGGCAAAATATGTTGAGCGGTGAGACATTTGAAGCTCTTGCACAGGTGCGCCATCACGGGCCTCGAGATTTCTTTGGCTCCAATTGGCATTGGAAGATTACGAACCAGGAAGGCAAAGAACTTAAAAAAGGGACCTTTAACGATATCAATGTGCCAACTGGTGAACTGTTGACATTGGGAACCATTCGCACCAATTTACCAGTATTCAAAGAAGGCGCAGAATTAACACTAACGCTTTGGTTGGAGGATGGCAAGGCGAAAAACTGGTGGCGGTTTTGGGTGTATCCCGATGATGGACCTCATGAGCCAGACTCGGGCATTTTATTGGCTCAGGAGTGGAATGATGAGGTAAGAGCAGCTTTGCGATCAGGAGGAAAGGTGCTTTTGACCCCTTCTAAAGAATCTGTTGATAAGGCTGTCGATGCAAAATTTTGGACGGAGTTCTGGAGTGCCAAGTCAAACGGCTCCATGGGGATATACTGTGATCCGGAGCATCCCTCTTTGGCTCAGTTCCCCACCCGGTCTCATTCCGACTGGCAATGGTACGACCTTCTGACTGACTCTTATGCTCTCATCCTCAACGATCTGCCATTTGAATTCGAGCCCGTTGTGCACATGATCGATTTCTTTAAAACCAGTTACCGTTTAAGTATGGTCATGGAAGCCAAAGTGGGGAATGGTCGTTTGCTGGTCAGCACGCTGAATTTGGGGAATGAGACAGAACGGTCGTTAGCGCAGAAACAAATGTGGAAGAATCTTCTGGACTATGTTTCATCAGACAATTTCCAACCTCGCTTTACATTAACAGCCGAACAACTGGATATGGTATTCTGAATGGTAATAGCAAAGCAAAATGAGAAGAAGAAGCTAATTTAAGAAGCTCAAATTTTCCAGTACATCACAAGCCTCATCCCGACTAAAAACATCGAGCAAATGTTTACCTATTTTTGCATGTGTAAAGTCAATATCGTCCAGCGGTATTTTTAGAACCATATATGCTCATATCTCACTTATACTGTTTTTTGTTTTTCGAATATTAGTTCGTTAAATGCCGCTATTGTAGTGCACCTCAAGTTCAATTAGTGATCAAAATCCAAAGGACTTTGTGCATCTTAGATTGTTTTACTTTTTATTGTGTGTGTGTATATCATGGTAGTTTTGAGATCGCTATGCCCGAGAAGTTGCTGGATCGTTCGTATGTCATAGTTGGCCTGCAATAAATGACTGGCAAAACTGTGGCGAAATGTATGTGCTGTTGCTCGCTTGGTGATTTTTGCTCGATAAACACCCTTTTTGATCGCTTTTTGAACATGACTGGGATGCAAGTGGTAGCGTTTTCGTTCATCTGTTTCGGGGACTACCGTTAATGATTTGGCTGGAAATAACCATTGCCAGATGTGTCAAGAATGACTTTACATCATCAATTGTTAACGATTTAGGTGCTTTCTCATGCATGAAATGCTGAAATCGTCTGACCCAACCTGCGTATGCTTTGTATGTTTTAGGCGAATAATGACGCACTTTTATTGCCGTATCCAAATCGTTATAAATTTTTGCCCATAGCTTTTTCTCTTTTGTTAAGCCAACTGCGGATTTCTGTCTGACTTTATTATTTTGATTTGCAGGTTTATTAAACGTATTAAGGTTTTTTAGTTCGTAATACAAACGGATCGCATGAGAAGCCTGACTTAGCTGACGGGGAGTTTGATTTTTCTCATGCAGTTTTCTGATAAAAAGGGGTAAAGAACTAGTGCGTCAGAAACTAAGTAAATGCATTTTTAGACAAAGTTATTTTTCTTCTGATCGAGGCGGAAAAACCAGAGTTATGCTAAAACACATAGTACATGACAAAACAGGATTGATAAAATAATTGCCACGCGTAAAGTGTTGATAATGTGTTACTTACAACACTGAACGACATGGCAATTAAGGAGAAAGTTAAAGAACTTTCCCGAGAATTGAAAATAGAACTTAGTAAACTTCACCAGCAAAGGGTAAACTTGATTGCCTCGGCGGTGATCAGTATGTCTACCATTAGGAGTGTCAATATGGTCAAGGTTGCTCACGGTATGATTTCAAAAGCGAAGCCATTGAGTAATTATCGTCGTCTTCAACGATTTATCTCTCAGGTGGATTGGGATGACACTGGTCTAGGACATTTGCTTTTGAAAATGAGTGAGTTGAAGGGGCCTTATACCCTGCTTGTGGATAGGACAAACTGGCAATTTGGTAAAGTGGATATTAATTTTTTGGTATTTTCTATACTAGGAGACGGGTATTCGATACCGATCAAATGGGTGTTGCTTCCAAAGAAAGGCAACTCTGCACAATATGAAAGAATTGAGTTGTTAGAGGAAGTGGTAAAAATTGTTGGAAAAGGTCAGATAAAGAACGTTATAGGAGACCGGGAATTCATTGGCCAACATTGGGTTAAGTACTTGATAACCAATGAGATAGGATTCAACCTTCGGGTTAAGGAAGGCATGGTAGGTGTAAAAAATGGCACGGAGGTAAAACTGGGTTTATTATGTAAAAATAATAAAAGATCATCGCCAAGATTGCCGGGAAAATATTTAGTTGGAGGCAATGAAGTATACGTAAGCGGATTCAGATTTAGAAATGACAAGAACAAATTAGAGTATTTGATAGTCATACACTCTGAGGATGTAGAAGATGCTTGCGATATCTATGCCAAAAGGTGGTATATTGAAAACATGTTCAAGGACATGAAAACGAATGGTTTTCAACTGGAAGATACACATGTAACTCATCCCAAAAGGCTAGAAACATTATTTGGTTTATTAGCCATATCATATGTATGGATGATACGTATAGGCGAATGGATAAAGAGAAAGATACCCTCATTATTCAAAAAAAATAATCGAGGAAAAAGAAGAAAAAGCATTTTCAGGGGAGGGATAGACAACTATATCAACGCATATATTAACCACGACAGACGGAAAATTTGGCTCTACTTCCGTTTTTTGTCATGTACTTAGCTAAAACATAATGAGGATTTTTCCAACGATGAGCAGGAGGAAAAGAACAAGTATAAATGTGTAGGTATTTCGTTTCTGACGCACTAGGGCGAGTAGGATCATGATGATATTTGTTGCAAAAATCGAGATAGAAGCGAAGCCACTTCACATAGTAATTGTGGCTGTGTGGCGGGACGTCACGTTGCTTCGGCAACCGAACATAACTGTTTCTCAATTGTGTGGGTATTTCAAGCATCAGATGATATCCAGTTGCATTATATTACTCTTATTGGGGTGTTATACAGTTAGATTTTTTGCAAGATTTTTAAATTTCTTTACAGGTCAATGAAAAAATTATAATTTTGAGAAGTTATGAGGAAAACTATAGAATTACTTGTTCTGCCTAGATAGTACACATGAAATATATTTATCCTACCTTTACTAGTACTCGTTCTACCTCTCTTAATTTCTATGTCTCCGTGGTTAAGATATAAAAATATGAGTAAGCTATGAAAACCCATCCAGTATGGATTGCCGCATTGAACAACGCTCATTTGATCAGGCACTGCCTCTTTGTGTTTCTTTTATGGGTCGTCGGCTATGGACTGTCGATAGCGGCAACGCCGCCCAACGTCCTCTTCATCGCCATCGACGATCTTCGTGCAGAACTCGGCTGTTACGGAAGCTCCCACATTGTCTCCCCGAACATCGACAAGCTCGCCGCCCGAGGCACTCTCTTCAATCGCGCCTACTGCCAACAGGCCGTCTGCAATCCCTCCCGCGCCTCCATCCTGACTGGTCTTAGTCCCAGCACCCTGCGCATTTGGGATCTGCCCACCCACTTCCGCCAGCGCTATCCCGATATTGTCACACTTCCGCAACACTTTAAAAACAACGGCTACCATACCGAGAACATAGGCAAGATGTTCCACAACTGGGTCCAGGACGACTACAAGGGTGACGCCATTTCCTGGAGTCTCCCTGCAAAACTCCACTACAATCACCACGGCGCCGACAAAGCCCAGGTTAAAGGCGAACTCCCTCCCGATCTCTCCGACATTCCGAAATGCGTCATCCGTGACGTCCCCGACGAAGCGTATTTTGACGGCCGGGTCGCCGCCCTCGCCGTCGAGGCTCTAGCGCGCCAAAAGGGTAAGAACCAACCCTTCTTCCTGGCCGTCGGATTCTGGAAACCCCACGCTCACTTTAACGCACCAAAAAAATACTGGGATCTTTACGACCGCGAGAAAATTCCTGCCGCTGCCAATCCCGATCCACCCGCCAACGTCCCCGAGATCGCGCTTCACAACGGTCGGGAAATCTGCCGCTCCTTCAAGGAACGCCCGGGCGGCCGACCCACCGCCACCGACGCCCTCGCCCTTCGCCACGGCTACTTTGCCAACACCAGTTACATGGACGCCCAAGTCGGCAACGTCATCGATGAGCTTGACCGACTCGGCCTGCGCGAAAACACTATTATCATACTCTGGTCCGATCACGGCTTCCACCTCGGTGAACATTCCCTCTGGGCCAAGACCTCCAACTTCGAACTCGACGCCCGCGTCCCCGTTATCATCGTAACGCCGGATCACGGTCACGGCTAACGCAGCGACGCGCTCATCGAGCTTCTCGATCTCTATCCCACCCTCATCGATCTTTGCAAGCTTCCCGGCCCCGGGCACGCACTCGAAGGCATGAGCCTGCGCCCGCTCCTTGAAAATCCGAAGGCGAGCATCAAAACGGAGGCTATGACTTGGCACCCGCGCCCCGCCTACCCCCCCTGGTTCGCTGGTCGCAGCGACCCTGATGCTATGGGCTATTCCATGCGCACTAAGAAGTACCGCTACACCGAGTGGCGTAACTTCAAGGACGGCAGCATCATCGCCCGGGAACTCTACGACCACGACAAAGACCCAGCCGAAACCAAGAACCTAGCCAACGCTCCCGAGAAGGCCCCAGTCCTCGAAAAACTCCAACAACGCCTCGCCAACACGCATCCTTCAGCTTCTCTCAAACAAATACACGACAAATGAAATCAACACCCATCGCTTCAGTCTATAAGACAGATCTAAGTAGCAGAACGAGGCGATGCAGACAACGACACTTCGCGCCGTGCCTGATCTATAACGTTGGCTTTGACGCAAAATACGCGCATAGCCAACAAAGCTGCATCAGGCGGATAAACCGCTGAGCAATTAAAAAAATGAATCAACAGACTAAAACATGATTTATTTTTCTTTACTCCTTTAGAAACTTATAAAATATTACAATTTTGAGTCCACTCCGATTACCACACATTTTTCAAGCGTACATTTGCCAGCTGCGGCCAAAACCCTGGAATTTTCTTAAGTGCAATATTGTTGCATAAGCATTCCTGAGGGTTGCGATGATGATATTTGGAAATCCGAGGGTATTTTCGACCAATTTATCGTTAATTCTTCTAAAATTCGTCCAAAGTACTCGTGACAGGACATAAATTTGACATTTGAATAAACCCCGATATAATATTTTGTTCCTTTTTTTGAGCCGGTGAAAACATTGATGTATGGTCGATTCCACATTGGCTCTTAGATTGTGGGTGTGCTCATCTAATGTTTCTTGCATCTGTTGAAATAAAAAATAGTTTTCTACTTCATCTTTGGTCATATACCGACCTCGGGTGTCGTGTTTAATGACGTATTTGTTGGTCTTCTCGTTAAACTTTACCGCGCACTGTTCTCCTGTCTTTTTTCGCCATACTTGAAGATTGTTATTCTCATCTCGTTTCATTGTATAGGCCTGCTTTCCCCCTTTTGTATTAGCTAACTTCCATTCGGGCGTGGTCGTTTCTGACATTGCTTTTCTGTTGGCCTTGCTGTCGTATCCGCCATCCGTGATGGCCTGTTCTATTTTATTCTTTTCTTGACCTGATTCATCCTTATCTGGATTTAATACATCCTGGATATGGTCGATAGATTCGATTAAAAACTCGTCTTCTGTAATATTGGCCGGTACTACCTGGGCATCTACGATTAGGTCTATTTCATTTTCTTCTGTACACGTTTCACTTATGTTGGCATGATAGCCCGATATGGTCTGTTTATTTTCTGCTTTACCTTTAGTACGGTAGGCAGCATCAGGATCATGAATGGACTGCACACTGCCACTCGATATGTCTCTTGCAGCTTTGGGTCTCGGAGTATTCTCCTGTTTAGTTTGCTGTTCAGATTCATCACAGACCGCGCTGATTTTTGTTTTATCATCAGAGGCACTCGGAGGTTTTTGCTCATTAGATTCCTCTGATTGTTCTTCATACTGTTCTTCGTAGAGCCGCTTGAGATCTTGGTAGCCTGTCAATCCCGCCGCCTGGCCATGACTCAAGAGTACCTTTATGATCTTACCCATACCTACTAGCAGTTCCTCTTTTTCTTTTTTGTTTAATGGGTAGACAATATTGGAGGCACTTTGGCTTTTTAGCTTTTCTAAAAGCTCGCATGATTCTTTATCCAATTGATCTGTAAGCAGTTCTACCATAAGGTCTTTACTGCATACTCGTACAGCTTCGATTATCATCTGGACTCGAGTGCAGCGTGCAATATTGGAATTAATCAACTTCGAATCCAATCGTATTTTCTTACCGCTCACCTTGTATTGCTCTATCTGCCCAATAGTGATTTGTTTAAATGCCGCCTTCATCAAATCCTCCCCATGGTCTTCATTATACTCTACCATGCTCTGTCTGAACTTATAGTAAGTCGATTCGGTCGGAATATCCTCATTTATATTCGAATATCCCAAAGCAAGCATGACCCTGGTGTTGAATCGACATTCATCAAAAAGTTGTTCATCAGTCCAACCTTTACCTTCTTTAAGGATAATCATTCCCATTAAAACTCTAATTGAGCAATTGGGCCGGCCTCCTTGATTATAAAGCACCTCGAACAATCCTTCGTCTATGCGAGATACCACTTCTTTAAAAAATATATTATGCCAACCATTCGGATCATCCAGAAGCTCTCGCTTCCGTTCTGATAGCATCCCTCCTATCGATTTGAATAGATCAACTTGTGAATTTGTACTACGTTTAAACATATCACAAATTAAATATATATGTCATCTTATTGTAATATTTGACATGATTTATGATTTAGTTTTCGGAGTGGACTCAATTTTATTTTTAACACAGGAAAATGGTTGCTGGATAAACCAGCCAACAAGCAACTTCAACCGACGCCAAAAAACGGCGCAGTTGATTTCCGCGTTAGATGCAATTGCCATTTAAGTCATTCTTCCACTTATTCCTGAATCACCCGATTTAGTTCTTCACGTCTTGGTGGCTTTGCATATGGGTAAAATTTGCACTACTCCAATTTATTGGGAGGCTTTGAACTCTTCTCGCAATTTCCTCTTTAAAACCTTACCGATCGGACTCTTTGGTAGGTCCTGGCGAAAAATGATCTGAGATATCCTCTGAAACTTATTCAATCGGGCGTTAACCCAATCGAGGAGTTCTTTAGCATTTATGTTTCGACCGTTTTCTAGAATGACGAATGCTACCGGTGTCTCTCCCCATTTCTCACTTTCAACTCCCACAACAGCAGCATCGTGAACCGCCTTATGCTCAAGTAGGACGATTTCAAGATCAGTGGCAAATACATTAAATCCACCCGATATAATCATATCCTTTTTTCGATCAAGCAAATACACAAAACCTTCATCATCTATGTACCCTTTGTCTCCGCTGCGGTAATAAAGCAATCCATCTTCATCGTACCAATGCATGGCTTTCGTGGCATCTTCCCTATTCAGATAACCTAAACTCATATTTGCATTGCGACCTACTAATTCTCCGATCTGTTTAGGACCGAGAACCTTCCCATCTTCATCAATGACTTTTAGAATTGCCTCTTTACCAGGCTGCCCAACGGAATCCAGGCGATCCGGAAATTGATCCACATAATGAATACTTCCCGGCCCGACTTCTGTCAATCCATAAAACTCGGTTAGCGTACCCGGAAAGCGGTCAAGCAATGCGCGTTTCATTTGCTCTCGCAATGGAGCGCTTGTGCAGAATTTGCTTTCCATAGAAGAGAGATCGTATTCATCAAAATTCTCAAGTTGCAACATTCGGCCGTATTGCACGGGCACGAACATCGCTACGCAGACCTTGTGTTTGTCGACAAGTCTGAGCGCCTCTTCAGCTTTGAAACGCGGCATGATCACATTTGTACCCCCTGCATAAAGTGTTGGTAACCAGCATACTATGGTTGTGTTTGAGTACAAAGGCGTAGAGACCAGATTCGCACTCATATTAACGTCTTCATAGAGGTATTTGATCATTGCGTACCTAATCTTATGTGTGTGCACAATGCCCTTTGGAACGCCCGTAGTACCCGAACTATAGATTATGTTAAACTCCGAATCCGGGTCAATATCAATAGCCGGATAATCACTCGAAACGTCTTTCAGTAAATTGTCATAAGAAGCCCAACCCGGATGCTCAAAGTCCATGCTTATCATTTGACCTTTTAGCTGAGCGAAGTCCTTTTCAATAGGCAAAAACAATTCCTTGAATTCCTCCGCGATAAAAAAAGCTTTAACGTCAGGGTCCTCTAACATCAATTTGAGCGTATTGCTATTGATCATTGTGGACAATGGAACTGCACAAGCGCCAGCCGCAATGACCCCGCAATACAGCTGTGAGTATTCGATAGAATTTCGCCCCATTATGGCAACTCTGTCACCTGGCTTAATGGTCATATCAACGAGAGCATTTGCAATTGTATTGATAGTTGCTGTCATTTCAGACCAGCTCACTTCCTTATCATTCTGGATTAGTGCCGGTTTATCCGGGTGCTCTTCAGCGTTCCCTTGAAGTTTTACCGGGAGAAGTAACGAATTTTCAAATTCGATGAAAGGTGTCAAAGAATTTCCCATTTTATTCAATTCATAAAATCTACAAACTAAAAGTAAAAAACCCGGAACCCGCTGCAATCAAAACATATTGCTTCCCATCCAGCATATAAGAAATGGGATTGGATTGGATCGTATGCTCGCACCCAGCTGAAAATCCCAGAGTGGCTCGCCTGTTTTCGCGTGAAGGGCATAAAAATTACCCTCATTCGTACTGCCAAAGACAAGGTTTCCGGCAGTCGACATAACACCAACCCACAGCGGAGTGGTCACTTTGAATTCCCATTTTCTCTCACCAGTCCTGACATCTAGTGCACGCACAGCGCCATAAGCGTTATCTCCCGAAAGAGCCTGTTCGCCACCACCGAGGAAGGGAGCTCCCGGTTCGTATTCGACATCGGTTTTGTAATAATAGGAACCCATTTCACGGACGGCTATATAGAAAAGTTTGTGCTCCGGATGATACGCCGGGCTCGCCCAATTCGTAGCTCCCTGGAGACTTGGGTAGATCAGCACGCCTTCTTCAGTTGGTTCGGTATTGGGTAGCACTATTGGACTTCCGTCTTCATTTAAGCCACTTGCCCAGGTTTGCTTTGCAAATGTTTTTCCTAAAATAAAGTCGCCATTCGTTCTGTCCAATAGGTAATAGAATCCGTTCCTATTGGCAGTGGCAATACATTTTCTTTGCTTCCCATTCACATTCAGGTCTACTAGAATAGGAGTTTGATTGGCATCCCAGTCGTGGGTATCATGGGGCGTAAATTGAAAATACCATTTTAGTTCGCCGCTGTCGGGATCCAGTGCAATTAAGGAACAAGTATATAAATTATCTCCGGGCCGCATGTCGCCATTCCAGTCGGGACCAGGGTTGCCTACTCCCCAGTACAATAAATTCAAATCGGGGTCATAAGAGCCGGTTATCCACGTTGGGCCACCACCCGTTTTCCAGCTGTCACCACCCCAGGTTTCGTTGCCCGGTTCGCCTTCGCCTGGCACCGTATAGAACCTCCATACCGGTTCTCCAGTCTTAGAATCATAGGCGTCCAAGAAACCTCTAATTCCCGCTTCTCCACCACTTATACCGATTATGATTTTGTCCTTTATAGCTAAAGGCGCAACCGTTATTGCGTAGCCCGATTTATTTTCCCCGAGTTTCACCTTCCACCGAACGGCACCGGATTTTGAATCGAGTGCATATAGATGAGCGTCCAGAGTTCCTACATAGACTGTTTGGTTCAAAATCGCTACACCACGATTCACAGGTGGGAATCCATGATGAATTAATTTATCAGGCATAAGGGGCGTCCATGACCACAAACTCCTCCCTGTCCGCACGTCCAAAGCGGTCACCGTACTGGGAGGCTCAGTGATATACATTACGCCATCCGCTACAATAGGTGTCGCCTCAATCCAACCGGGACGTTTGATTTGATATACCCAAGCGGCCCGAAGTGTATGCACATTGGTAGCATTAATTTGCTTTAAAGGAGAATGGCGGTAAGAACGGTAATCCCTTGAATAAGTGAGCCAACTCGCAGATTCGGATTGTGCGTTTAATAACCGTTGATAATCGACTTGAGAATGGCCGATCGATATTGAAAACACTAGCGTTGTTATATTGAGTAAAATGTTTCTCATAAGAATTCTTTGATTAGACAAACCAAAATCTTTCGAAAATGGTACTTTCCTGGCAATTCTATAAATTTCTGTTGCCAGATCAACTCCTTCCTGCCAAAGTTGTAATTCCTCAAAATGTACCACAGTCTATTTTCTTAAACGTTAACAAATCGCGATAAGCCTTCACATACCTTCTGCCATTGACCTTCTACCTCCCGCACTGAGCGCATTGGCATCAACTCTAACTTAACATATATTCGATTATGGTATATAAAAAGAGCTGTTTACCTTTAAGTTAGACTAAAAACCTGAGGTAAAACAGCTCTAAATATGATACCTCAAATTTCGGAAATTATTTCCAAATTACCAATTCATTCTCTTGCTTTAGAATCTGGTTTCATTCGGAGAAGTGATTATAAGATTGATTCGGTCAATTTTCTTTTGTCCTTTTTCGAAATGATGTCGACAAATGTTTTTTCTCTTTCTAACTGGGCCAAAACATTGTCAATTTTTTTACAACAAACGATCAGCAGTCAAGCTTTACAAAAGAAACTAACATTTAGGCATGTAGGATTTGCTGAAAAGTTTTTAGAAGTGGCAAGTAGCTACTCTTTGTCCAATGCTCCTATAGGTTATCAAGGTCTTCTCAGTAGTTTTAATTCCGTGTTTGTTACTGACAGTTCCTGTCTGAGTATGCCTAAAATTCTGAACGAAGTTTTCCCGGGTAGCCACTCAAAAAAGGGAGATGCAGCAACGGCTAAAATTCAATTGACAATGGAATTAAAGTCAGATGTTTTACACAAAATGGATCTTAAATCATTTAGAGACAATGACCAATCTTATGCTTTTGACATTTTCGATTTAGCCAAAGCAGGTGACCTTGTAATTAGAGACTTGGGATACCTGGTTATGGATTGTTTGATCGCAATGATTGAAAAGCATATTTTTTTTATTTCAAGACCATACTACTGGACATTGGGGTTAAAATAATACAATGTCTTGAAATAAAGTAGGTTATATATTATAATAAAGTGGAATATATCATTATTGTTTGTAAAACAAACAATTAACAACAATGACAATTCCACTCGTAAGCGAAATAAAACCATTTTTCTCAGGTTTTGAAGAACATGTAATAAAAAATTTTCTCACAACAGCCCAAGGTATATTATCAGCCAGGACGACGAATTTGAACATTGTAAAGGATAAGCTCCCTGGAATACTCGAAAACCAACAAAACACCAAACCTGATTCGAATTATAAGAGGTTGATCCGTTTTTTCAATATGGATGATGCTGACAAGCAGGCATTGATTGAAGCTATATTATGTTTTAGTTTTTATTTGTTGAGACTCAAAGCGAAGAACATCAAATATTTGGCACTAGATGGTACGAGCTGGGAGAATGGCAACAAGAATATTCACTTATTAACATTGAGTGTAGTGGTCAATGGAGTAAGTATTCCAATATGGTGGGAAGACTTAGACAAGAAGGGTATGAGTAATTTTAATGAAAGACGAAAGGTGATAGACAAAGCCTGTAAATTATATAATCTGAAAGGTTTGATACTACTAGCAGATCGGGAGTACATCGGAGAAAGATGGTTTAAATATCTGGTAGACAAGGGGTTAGAGTTTGTAATTAGGTTAAAAAAGGGAATTTATAAAGGGTATGTGGACAACCAAAGGGGAAAGGATAAGACATTTTATAAACACCAACATCTTCGATACATTGGTATTGAACGTGAAGCATTGAAAAAACGGTATCAAATCTGTGGAGTGTCTAAACAAATTGAAATCCTTGGAAAAAAATTTTCTTTTGTGATTTTTAAAAACCCCAAAAGTTCAGCCAACGAACCTCTGTTTTATTTCATATCTACATTGAAAGACAAAAGAAAAATAGTAAAGCTTTACCCTATTCGTTGGACTATTGAAACTTGCTTCAAACACTTAAAATCAAATGGTTTCAATTTAGAAGCTCTTAATTTTAAAGACTCTGGAAAAATAGAATTGACAATGGGTATTGTAGTATTTATCTATGCCTTATGTATTGAACAGGGTCTAACCCAACTCAAGCACAAAAAGAAGAGTGATTGGAAGAAATATAAAAACGGATCGATCAACTTAGTCGTTTCCAAATTTAAAAAAGGACTATCCTTTTTAGAAATCAAATTCAACAACCTTAGAAATTTCATATGCTTTCTTTCTCATTCCATTCGTTCTATCCCCAAACCCTCTTGGCTATTCTTTGAACCACAATTTATAGCTCATGTCCAGTAGTATGTTTCAAGACTTCGAAGTAACATAGATGTGTTTGATAATCAAGGAGTTAAGATAAATTTGCTGAGGTGCCTTAATGATGCATTCAGAAACGGTGCCGATTGGGTAGATTGGCAAGTTAAGATATCAGCCAAGCAAGTCCCAGTACGATTAATAGGTCTTAAAACTCCCAAAGAAGTTGCTGAGAAAAGGGTGGAAAAAGCAAAAAATAACAGACACTCAAAATCGAATCACTCGGAGCAATATTACGAAATGCTAAACTATGCCATCTTGATAACCAATGTCGATGATAAAGTACTTCAACCACATCAAGTGCTCCTGGTATATGCATTAAGATGGCGTATAGAATGTATATTCAAATGTTGGAAATCTCATATGAATCTTCAAAAGCTGTTTACAGGCAAAAAATACAATAACACGGCCAAACCTTATATTCTTCTGCTACTGATGCTCGGTTGGATAAGCTTGTGTCATAATCTGATATTCACACCATTGAAATACTTGTTTCGAACCAAAAATAATGTGCCAAATGTAAGCCTATACAAAATTGCTCAACTCCTATTGCGCTATAACTCACTTATTCAAACAAAAAATATTTCAGAACAATTCTTGCTCAAATTCATAGGCTACTATGGTACTTACCAGAACAAAAAAGGAAAAAATACATATCTTGAAAGATTATATGTGTTAAATTAAGGTTGATGCCAATGCGCACTGAGCGGGGTCGAAGCGTCTACTTCAAACTCACCAAATAAGCAACCAAATCATCAATTTCCTCATCCGTCAAAATACCTTTAACACTGGGCATCAAGCTTTTTTCGTATAGTTTTTTCAGTTCTAATAAATCCTTTTTTCGAAAAGAATAGAATTTGTTTTGCACGTCCCTCAACTGAAGTGTAAAAGCATCCTCATTGACTCTCATCCCGGTTATTTCTTGACCGTCGCCTGTGCGTACCTTAAACACGAGATTTTGTACAAAACCATCCACAGTATTAGCCATTTCCCTTTCCTTTTTAAAAAACCCTGGTCTGATCAGACTTTGTCTTATGAAATCAGGTGAGCGCTTTGCCCCAACTCTTGTCAGATCTGGTCCAAGACTGCCTCCATCTCCATTGATGATGTGGCATAGACGGCAAGCTCCTTTACTGGTATAAGTCGACATCCCCTTTTTAGAATTTCCGTGTACTTCACCAATCTCCACCTTCTTCAAAGATCTCACATATCCCGCTATCAATCGCACATCAGGAGGAGTCAGTAACCACGTGCCGGGCATTTCCGTGCCTGGAATACCATACTGAATCACTGACATAAGACTTGTATCGTTTGGAGCGTGAGCCATGCTATTGCGTCTCAGCGACGGGCCGTTTCCACCACTTCCGTTCATGCCGTGGCATCGCGCACATTGCAGCCTGAATAGATGGGCTCCCTTTTCGAGTTCTAGTTCTGAAAGATCTCTAAGGCCGTAAGATTGTAAACCTTCTTTAGATGAATTTTCAGTTGACTGACACGAGAAGAGGCACAGGAATATGCTCAAAATTGGTAAAGAACATATTCGAATCAAAAAACCCACGCATAAATTTGACTGGCACCTCATTGTAAAGGTTAACAATAATGTCCATTAAATTTAATTAAATCAAATTCCAATCTATTTTCCAGACCTTGGCCCAAATGTCGACAAGACCAATATTTTCCTCCCGAACAGCAACCATCCTTACCATGATCGGTGTAGCCGTTGGGCTCGGAAATGTATGGAGATTCCCTTATATGATGGGCAAATATGGAGGCAGTGCTTTTTTGCTAGTTTACCTGATTTTTACATGTTTGTTTGCTATTCCGGCATTGATGGGTGAGGTTACCCTTGGCAAATATTGTCGGCTGGAACCGGTCGGATCGTTCCGAAAGGCCTTTGGAAAAATAAAGGGAAATGCGGTAGGAGTTTTACTATTAATTACTATCCTCGTCGCCAGTTCGTACTACGCCGTGGTCATTTCAAATGTGTTATACACGGCCTATTTCTCTGTATTTCAAGAATTTACAAATGACATTAATGACATATATATTAATCAACTGGGCAATGGAATAATCCAATATGGGATCGCGGTGTCAGTCATTACCGTATCTCTCGTGGTGATCCAAAGAGGCCTTATCAGACGAGACAATCACGCTTTATTATGATACTGGTGAATCCTCTCTTTTAGGGCCTTAAGCGTAGGAAGATTCGACAAACCCACGCCTTCCACAACAAAAGACGCCGCGCAATGGGCAAAGATACAGGCCGAAGCTATATCGGATGTCCTTTGGTATTCGATGAGATAGGCTGTCGTGAATACATCTCCTGCACCGGTAACCTCCACTTCTTTGACTGGATAAGAAGGAAAGTAAAACTCATTGGCGTCCTTAAAAACTATCGCCCCATTGGCACCTTGGGTCAGTACTACCTGATCTGCTCTTTCTTTGATTTGAGGCAGACAGTCTTCAAATCCTTTTATATCATCATCGCTAAAAATGACGATATCGACATTAGAAAGCAAATCCCAATTCATTTCTTTCGGCCTAATCAAACCAGTTGAATCCCACTCTCTTAGACACCCTTGAATGGTGGCCCCAACCAGGGCATTATCAAATTCTTCAATAATGGAAAATTCGATCTCATCAGCTATCAGGCAAAGATGAATAATGGGAACACCTTTGAGATTTGGCGGAACATCTGACGGGGTAAGCACATCGGCTCTCTCATGTATATACTGAACTCTACCGCCCTCTTTATAAATATTTTCAAAAACCGTAGTCTTTCGGGCAAGCTTATTGTGCAGCGGAATATGCAGTTCCTGAAATCTCGAAAAGAATTCAAAATCATCCCCCAAACTCGTGAGAATTGCGGGGCTTTTTCCTAATTGCTTTCCGACCAAGGCGGCATAGGATGCCGTACCTCCCAAAATATACCCATCTTCTGTTTTGTCGTGACAGCAGTGACCAATGCACAAGTAATCGATTTCGTTGACAATTTTACGCTCTTCCAATCAGCTTATTTATGGTTTAGTTTATACCTCAAATTTGCCTAAAGTTCCAAACTTTTGAAAAGTTTAGAACATTAAGTCATCCCAGGAAAATTCAGTTATTCTTTATATTACCCACCTCAATTGGAGCATCATAATAGCTCATTCCTTTTACCGGATGATCATTAAGACGGCTCATCATTGAAAGCTGTCCTACGTGCGTAAGCATATCGGCCAAAGGCCCTTGTATTATGCGTCCCAGGAGATCGGTTTCATATATATTATCTTCCAGCAGCCGATCTAATTTCTCCAATTCATGCAAAAATAATTCTTTCGAGATATCCCATTTCGCCTCGTTATCGATGGAAAACCTCTTTTCGGTAAGACGATAAATAGCGTAGATGACCAATTCTCTCATATGATGCAATATTTCTAACGGTGTGCGCACCCCTTTTCCAATATCCAAGTGCGGATAGGTGGAGTTGCAATGTTCGCTAGCTTTCTCAAATCGATATGATATTGTCGAAAGCAAATGACGTGAAGCATCTTGCATGAGATGAATTATATTGTTAATTATTGTGTCCCGCGAAAAATATAGCTTTTAATAAAGATTCCGTAATTCGGTTCCAATTCCTTTAGGCTCACCAATCCCTTGGGCTTAGTGATCCGTTCTCCGCTGGGATCACTGAGCCTTGGCAAATACTCAAATGCAATGACCCACCTATGAAATGATCTCCCACTTCGCTCCATTGTGCCGTAACACTTTTGGGCCATTTAGAGTAAAATGGTCATCGACTTTCAAATTTTTGAAATGCTCCCATGCTTTGTCAAAAATAATACTGAGATTGCGATACCCGATGGTAATATGCTGGTGAAAGCGTTTAGATTTTTTCGCTCTTATGTTTTCTATCATTAAAGTCAATTCCAGCTTTTCCTTTACTTTTTCCAATAGATCGTCATCTCGAACATTGACAAATATGACTCGATCGTCAAAATGTGAAATGTCATCGGAGACAGCTCTTAAATCTCCGCGATAATGCTGATTTGCCAGTTTGCAAAGAAGTTTTTCTTCGTCCTGACTGAACCGAAAAGGTGGGATCAATGTAATGTGAGGAGGAGAATTAAGGCTTTTACAAACTCCAAATCGCTCGGACATTTCCATTTGCATATCTATAACTTTAGACTTGAAAGGTTCATCGACCAATAGTGCGATAAAGTATAATCGTTTCATCTTCTATTCGTGAATCGCTCAGCTTAAATAGACCGACTAGCCTAAAAGTACTGGTTTCTCAAAGCCTACCTGTCCACCACTGCTAATCAACTTTCTATGGTAGTAAGACGATCATTGACAAAGCTTTTATATATTAACCAAAGCAAATCTTTTAAATCCCTCAATAATTCTATTTTTAGGCCCACTGACATAATCATCTGAGTCTGTATGAAAAGAATCCATTGGTTTCTTCTTGCGATTGCCAGCATCACCTTGCTCATCTTACTCTTTTCATATATCAATCGAGACCGGATGATGGATCGCATGATCGAAATGGCAATGGATCGAGCTACGTTTGAAACGGAGTATCTCGATGACATGGATGGCATCAGAATCTTCACTTTAGGCACAGCGTCCCCGATCCCGGACGACTACAATCAGACGGGCACTGCAGTATTCGCAGGTGGTTTTTTCTTTCTTTTTGATGTCGGCGACGGAGTGGTCAAAGAAGCGGAGAAGCTGAGATTACCGCTGCCTTCTTTAAGCGCCGTTTTTATTTCGCACTGGCACAGCGATCATTATATAGAGCTTCCTCATGTAATCAACAGGACCTGGCAATTGGGACGATCTGCAAAACTGGATGTCCACGGGCCGAAAGGTTTGGACTCTATACTTTTTAATACGCATGCATTTCTACTGCATGAAAATCTGAATAGAGTAGCGCACCACGGAGATTCAGTAATGAATACATCGATCGCAGGAACTAATGCATTTGAGATAGAAACGGGTGCCCAGGACTTTGCAGTCCTATTCGAGAAAAACGATGTGAAGATAACCGCCTTTGAGGTTTGCCATCCTCCTATCGAACCTTCCTATGGATTTAAAATAGAATACAAAGGAAAATCGCTTGTCATCTCAGGGGATACGAAAGAAGATTGTGAGAATGTGAAAAGATTCGCCGCGGCAGCGGATATGTTGATTCACGAAGTAATGCTAAAAGATGTGTTTTTTAAATCAAGCGAATTGAACAACGGGGCCAGCAATAGTTGGGGCAACCGAAGAAATGCAAAAATCGCAGAAGACATCACCGAATATCATACCTCACCTCTGGATGTTGGAAAACTGGCAAATGAAGCCAATGTGAAATCATTGGTACTCCATCACTTTGCACCTGTCCCTTCGAATATTATCTTGTGCAGGAGATATCGATTTGCGGTGAGAAGAAATTATAAAGGGCCGCTTAAGTTGGCTAAAGACGGCTCGGAGTATTATCTTGCCGGTAGACGGTAGACGGTAGACGGTAGACGGTAGACGGTAGACGGTAGACGGTAGACGGTAGACGGTAAAGTGAAGAATATTTAGAACAAATAGAGATAGAATGTGACCAGAATAAAACAACTTTTTGACCTCACTGGAAAAGTCGCAATTGTTACCGGTGCAAGTAGGGGAATCGGCGAATCGATGGCCAGAGGATTGGCAGAATTTGGCGCCAAGGTGGTTTTGACTAGTCGAAGGCAAGAATCCGTGGATGAGGTGGAAGAGCAGTACAAGGAAGACGGACTCGATGCTATAGCAATAGCCTGCCATGTAGCCCGCGAAGACGACAGAAAAAATCTGGTAACAAAAACAGTATATCATTTTGGCAAAATTGACATTCTTATCAACAATGCAGGCACCAATCCGTACTACGGACCTATTGCAGACATGCCCATGGCAGCATACCAAAAGACAATGGACATCAATTTGAACGCACCATTAGAACTCAGCATCTTGTGCTTTCCTCAAATGAAAAAGGCAGGTGGCGGAAGCGTAATTCATGTCAGCTCTATATCAGGCTTGCATGCTCAAGCGGGATTTGCGGCTTATAATCTCAGTAAATCGGCTTTGGTCATGCTCGCTCAAAATCAGGCTGCCGAATGGGGCAAAGACAATGTACGGGTTAATGTCATATGTCCGGGTTTGGTCAAAACCAAGCTAAGTCAGGCTCTTTGGGACAACCCAAACTATGAAGAGGGACTCAAAGGTATTCCTCTGCTCAGAATGGCTATGCCGGATGAAATGGCGGGCCTTGCCGTATTTCTGGCTTCGGAAGCTTCGTCATATGTAAGTGGATCAGTTATTGTAAATGATGGAGGAAGTCTGCACACGCCGCAGATGGCATTCTGACACTTCGACTACGCGCAGTGCAGGTGGTGGATGGTAATTTACACTTAATATTATTGCTATATGTATAACTCATTTAAAATCAGTATTATAGATCACATTGCATCGGTTTCTTTTAACCGACCGGAAAAAGCCAATTCGCTGCACAAAGAGGCTTGGATCGAAATGCAAAGAGTATTTGAAGATATGGACGCCAATCCAGAGGTAAGAGTAGTCGTCCTGAGCGGCGAAGGGAAACATTTCTGCGCAGGAATCGACCTTGCTCTTCTCATAGACGGGAATGCTAATGACTCAATCGAGTGCGAGGGAAGAAAAAGAGAACTGGTCAGAAAATCTATCACTGATTTTCAGAACAACATTTCGGCCATTGAGAAATGCCGCAAACCGGTTATCGCTGCCATAAACAATGCATGCATCGGTGCAGGGCTGGATATTGCTACGGCGTGTGATATAAGGTATTGCACGAAGGACACATTTTTTGTTTTGAAAGAAGTGGATATGGGTCTTGTGGCAGATATTGGAACGATGCAAAGATTACCTAAGATCGTGAATCCGGGTATTGCCGCAGAAATGGCTTATACAGGGCGCAAAGTATCCGGTAGCGAGGCCAGGGAAATAGGTTTGGTTAATAACTAGTGCATCGGGAACGAAGTTCTTGAACCATGAGGTTGAGCTTCGATAAATCCTTTGAATTTCCACTTATACGGTTTAAACAATAGTGTGTTGTAGAATGCAATGTAAGATTCAATTTTGGATTTCAGATCGTCCACTGATATAAAATTTCCGTTCTTAATTCTGTGCCTTTGTAGTTTTCCAAACCAGTTTTCGATAGGGTTGAGCCAGGAACAGTGTTTTGGAGTATATACAAAAAAGATGCGATGTTCGGGATTCTCTAAAAATGCTTGTCTGGAAGCTTGACTTTTTAGAATTCCCTTATACTCTTTTGTTCCTAAGTCTCCCCTATAATCGATTTGCTGGGCTACCCAACGCACCAAAGATTCCGATTTATGTGTATTGAGTTGATCAGCAAGAAATCCGATTTGTTTATCAATTGATACAGTTGCACAACTTTGTTTTATGAATTCTAAATAATCCTTTTCTGTACGGGTTGGATGTAATCGGTAATGGTGTATTTTTCCATTAGAAATATCCAATGCGGCCATTAAACAGGTTGTTCCGTGTCGAGTGTATTCAGATTCAATACGACGATTTCTACCCGGGCGCATCGGAGTGCTGTTTTTTCTCTCCAAGGCTTGAATACCTGTTTTTTCGTCTACACTAAAAACACGCCTATTTGGGTCTTGCCCCGCCACTGCCCCTATAATTAAAGCACAAATGAACTCAACTTGTTTGCGAAATAATTCTCGGTCCTCAATATTGGGGTATAACCAATAATCTGACTTATCCGGCCTTAATTTGTTTTTTTTAAAATAGTGCCCACATAACGTGGGGAAATGCTATCCACAATTTTCCTTGCCTTTGCCACATGGGCCAACATTTCTCTTGTCCAGTAATCCATTTCAATATCATGATCCTCGGGCTTTTCACAGGCCAACCCTACAATTTGCTGCTCTTGGGCTAAGGTTATTCGTTTTGGTGCTCCACTCCTGGGCAAGTCTGATAGTACCTCCTCCTTAATCTTGGTACGTAAAACATGATCTTTCACTCGAATGCCTTGTTCATCATGTTCTAACGCTCTTAATTCCTCTTGTCCTGATTCCCAACGCCGCCTCCACCGTCGTACTGTATTTAATGAAACTCCTAAATTTCTTGAAGTTTCATGTATACTCTTTCCTTCCATTCCTGAAACTACTATGGAAACTCGTTGTTTGTATGAACTTGGTATATTCACCTTGTGATATTCCTTTTCTAATATATCACGCTGACGTTCGTTTACTGTTAATGGGAGGGCTGTGGGAATCCCTCTCATCTTTTTTTTGTTTTGGTGAACACAAATATATTAAAAATAGTTCTAATATTTCGTTCCCGAGGCACTAGTGGTGTCCGGTTAAAATATTTTTTGAGACATAATTTAACCGGACAGCCGATTTCATTTATTTGAAAGCAAAAGTAGTGCTATTGGATAAATTCGTTTAGTTAGCGGCTTTATGGTACGGGAAATGACCCAATTTGGATTGTTTTAATCGGACAGCCGCATGGAAAGTTTAACCTTATAAGCTGAAGGGAGCCTGCTTTCTGAAAAATTGCTTTTTATGGAGAATTAGTCGGAATAAATGCCTGATTCTGAATTTAACCGGACACCACTAGTTAATAACACATTTTCAGGTAAGGAGGAAATGATGGAGCACGTTATGCAAATCGCAAAAACTATTGCGGAGAAGTCACCGATGGTCATCAGAGGCACCAAGCATATTTTACAATATACCAGAGATCATAGTGTACAGGAATCATTAGACTACATGGCCACTTTTAATGCCGCTTTCATGATCGGTGACGACCTAAGCGAATCATTCAAAGCACACGTAGAGAAGAGAACGCCCGTATACAAAAACTAAATAGATGATTGACGTCAACGGAACAATAAGGACTTCCAATTGCTAGGAAATCAATAATTAATAATTAGTAATCATTCCAATGAATCCACGTCTCCCCTAACAGAATCGATTGGCTCTACCGGTCGTAGCGGCGCCTATGTTCCTAGTATCAGGCCCAAGGATGGTTATAGAAGCTTGCAATAATGGAATCGTCGGTACATTTCCGGCACTCAATAACAGAACTACCGAAGGCTTGACGGCTGGCTGTCTGAGATCAAAGCAAATCTGCACGTTAAAGCGGCTCCCTACGGAGTAAATTTAATCGTGCACAAAACGAACCCTCGTGTACAAGCGGATTTGGAAATATGCATCAAGCATGAGGTTCCAATTATCATTACTTCATTGGGCGCGGCAACGCATGTCGTCGATGCCGTGCACAGCTATGGAGGATTGGTCTATCACGATATTATCCAAAAACGGCATGCCGAGAAGGCAGCCGCAGCCGGAGTAGACGGGTTGATATGTGTGGCGGCAGGCGCAGGTGGCCACGCCGGGGTAGTTAATCCCATTGCATTGGTAAACGAAGTTCGCTCGTTTTGGGATAAGACCTTGCTTCTGGCCGGTTGCCTCAGCAGTGGTCAAGACGTTGCTTCAGCAATTCAGATGGGAGCCGATCTTGCCTATTTGGGTACTCGATTTATTAACACCTTAGAAAGCAGGGCCGAAGAGGAATATCAAAGAATGATTATAAAAAGCAAGGCTGGTGATATCATTTATACGGCGGCAGTCTCCGGTGTGAATGGAAATTTCCTCAAAGGAAGTCTTGCAGAAGCGGGATTTACCGAGGAGATGCTGACGATGAAAAACAAAATGGATTTTGGAAAAGAATTGGATCCCCAAAAAAAGAAGAAAAAAGCATGGAAGGCGATCTGGTCGGCGGGCCAGGGAGTAACCAACATTGAAGATGTCTTGACGATGAAAGATTTGATTAATCGATCGAAAGACGAATTCAAGGCCGCGTTGGGGGAGCAAAATAAACTGCTGGAGCTTTACTGAATGCTAATGCAAAAATCAGATATTTGTAAAAATTTTGGAACATGTCTAAAAGGAAAATATTACTGCTGGTTTTGGTATTGATAACAGTTGGGCTTGCAACGCGTTTTTTCTTTCTGATTCCCGACTTCCCACATCTTCCTAATTTTACGGCCATTGGAGCCGTTGCGCTCTTTGGCGCTTATCATTTGAAAAAGAAGCAGGCTTTGATTGTTCCTATAGCTATTCTCTGGGCTAGCGACATTCTTTTGAATAACCTGGTCTATCCCGAATATTTTACCTCATTCACTTTGCTTGGTGACCCTTGGGTTTACTTAGGATTCATAGCTATCATCTTAATTGGATTTGCCCTGCTCAAAAAACTGTCGGTTAAAAATATTGTATTCGCATCCCTCGTGGGCGGCTTTGCATTTTATATGATTACCAATTTTGCCGTTTGGCTGACCTCGGCAGCCTATCCAAAATCATTTGCCGGACTGTTAGAATGCTATGCTGTAGCGATTCCTTTTTTCAGAAATGCATTGCTCGGGAATATATTTTATTCGTTTGTGCTGTTTGGTGTTTATGATTTGATCACGGCGAGGCGCTTATCATTTTTATCCTCCGAAGTGGAAATGAATTGAATGAAATTAAGGGTACGACGACACTGGAGAAAGCAGAAGCCCTGCTTGCCGAACTGTCTGAAAATTTTAGGTTTCCTGTTGTCGAAGCATTGAAAAATCTGGGGCACAACGTATTGACCTCACTTGAAGCCGGAAATGCTAATCAAAGTATATCTAAGTATAACTCCCTTTTTTCTTCACAAAAATAGCAGCGATCAGGGAGAGGACCAATCCAATAAAAGCAGCCATGAGAAACATCATAGGTATCCTGGTTACCGTATATGGGTAGGAAGAGTTCTTTGCTTCCCGGGCCATTAACTCCTCACGCGCCTTTTCTTTTTCCAGGGCAATTTCTTCTTCAGAAGCGCCAGTTATGCCCATCGCCATTTCTATGGCTTTTTCGCCTCCCCGCACGGAATATGCTTCGTATTCGGTTTTGAATTCGTCGTTGCTGGAGTACATCGCTACCCCTGTTATCGTGGAAACCAGCCCGGACACCAACGTTGCGACAAACAAGTATTTCAAAGCTTCGCCATAGTATAACGTGCCATCGCCATCTTGCGGCCTAAAGTATTTTCTACCCAACCAAATCAATAAACCCAGGGTAAATAGCACCGAGAACAGGATCATCCAACTGGACAAAACTGCAGCATAACCCAAAATAGTAGTTGCTAAAAAGTTAAGGACAGTTCCTATCAATCCAAGTGCCAATCCTATGATTACAGCTTTTTTCATACGGAATTATTTAGTTGTTCGGGTCTAAATATAATATTCATTATTTCACTATCCTAAAAGGGATGGTCAGTTCTCTAGTGACGCACGAAGGGCATCGTTTTTTTGTCAAGTTTAATTGATGACTTCCCCTACTCAGGCTATCCGTGGGAAAATAGCATAAAAGACCTCTTTCATGCATATTCGGATGGATAAAAAATGAACAATCTAATCTATCATTCCAAAACTCGCTGTCTACCTCTATTCGGTATTGATCGAGCAGGTCAGTTTTGATCATGTTGAGCTTTTGGCTCATATATTCACTTCGTTTTTCGTAGTACTCTTCCTCGATCCTCGTTTCCAACATTTCCATATCGTCGACCTCGTACTCTGAATATTTTTCATAAAGTTTAGCGGCTTCGGATTCTGTGTAGCTTTTCTTATCCATTTTGCGGACACTTTCTCTCATAATTCGCACCTCCTTGACCCTTCTACCTACTAGTTCGCTGTCGATTGAATCCCTAATTTCGTTTCGCCCGAAAAGAGAAAATTTCAGTTGTTTTTTTCTAAACGGATCAAAACCCGGATTCTGATCGCCCAATTCGTCTCCGTCAAACTCTTCATACTCGAGAAATAACTTGACTTCTTTACTTTCTTCAATTTCATAGGCGCCTAAACTGGCAATATGAATCTTCGTCTTTGGGGGTCTATCGGTATTCCGAGCGTAGGTAAGGTTATGCTCTATTCTTAGGTCATCGTACTTATTCCAATGAATCGATTCCTTGAGAATCTCGGCACTAAATCTTGCTGATTCTGAAAATGAAGGGAAAATACATAACGGTCAAATGTGATCCGTTTAATGCCAAATAGCATTATGATGGCGTACGGAATAGCGAGAAAAAATAGTCTACGCGTGTACTTATTATCAATAAAATTGAGAAGAAGAGGACGAAAAATGAATGAAACGGATATCAAGGAATAGAACCGATAAATATAAAAGTAGACACCTGATACGGTTTTGTCCTTTATCTTCTTGAAGCCGCCAAGCGTGAAGAAATCCAGAAGGACAATAAGTCCCAATCCGTAGTAGATCAGGACAAATGCGCCTATAAACATCTGCTTTTGCCCATCATTCTTCAGGAACTCATCCATTACGTTGATCACTACAACCACGACAGCATTGAATACGATAAAAGAGATCAAAAGGAAAAAAAGTAAAAATGTAAATGAGAAAATAACGCTGCTAAATTTCTCCAACCGCTCTATATAGTCATCAAAACCTCCAATGCTTTTCTTAAAAAAAGAAGTGAACCGATCCGAATAATTGAGTTCCTCATAGTCTATATCTCCCGAGACGTAGCGCAGTCCTATAGCTCCAATCCAAAATCCTCGGACAACGATATGGATGAGCAGATTGATCAGAAATATTGTCCTGCCGCAGCTAAAATGAATAAAAAGGATTGTAGGTAGCGTCGGATGGAGTCGATGGATTCGACCTGGATGAAGTAATCCAATCGCTGGAGCAAATATTCAGATTCCCAAATACCAAAAAGAGCCAAGCCTGAGATCAATAGCTCGAGTTGCCAACTCTCCTGCTGGAGCTTTTCGAGCCATTCGGAGAAGAAGGTTTTCTTGTCTTGAGTTTTGTGCGTCATTCGGTTTTTACGCTTTCAGATTTTTCAGTAACAGGCCGACTTTCTCGCGGTTAAAGGTAGTGGTTTCACTTGGTTAGTCGGAAAACTAAATCGCCATGATTTCGCAAATCATGGCGCTTTCGACGCCTAACATTATTCCGGGTACGTCCATAGCATTTTTAAACATTGCAAAGGTCAGTTGCATAAGAAAACCCAATACGGCGACGTTTTTTATAACATCACCGAAAATCGAAATTAAAATAGACAAATAAAGCACTCTTTACACTTTTTCGCCTTCTGAAACAACTAAATTTGAATTCAATGAAGAGTGCTCCGTTTTATCTGTCCTTCCTCTTTTACTTCCTGCTTTTTTCAATCATTACGCACGCCCAAAGCGCCACAGGCCTTTACATCGGCGACTATTCAGGCATCCACGGCGCAATTCTGAATCCTGCCTCTTCCAGACATAGCAAACTTCAATGGGATGCAAATCTGGCAAGTTTTCATGGTTTTGCTTACACGAATTACGCGTTCGCATTAAACAGCAATCTTTTTCACTTTTTGCGCAACGTTGGTCGGTTCCAGCAATTGCCCAGCGATACCAATGTGGCTGGAATTGACCCAAACGGTTTTTACTATGACTTCAATCCAGACATTACTACTACCACCGCCTCTTTTTTGCTGGATGTCACGGGGCCTTCCGTGCTGATTAACTTGAATCGATTTTCTTTTGGTGTTTTCAGTAGGTTGAGAATACAAGGTGGCTCGCATCGCATTCCCACCGCTTTGAGTTATACTCGCATAAATCGCACTCCTTTCGGCCAAGAAATATTTCTGGAAGGAGGTAAAGGAGCCGCAATGGCCTGGTCTGAATACGGGGTCAGTTTCTCATCAGATCAATTACTGCCATTCGAGGATATCAGCATTGGGATCAACGCGAAATATCTCAACGGTCACCAGGGCGCTTTTGTGCGCAATCTCGGGGATCTCAACTATACCCGATTCACCGTGGACTCTTTGATCGTCCAAAGTCCTGACCTGGAATTGGGATTTACAAATAGCATGATCGAAGACCAGTCAAGACCGCTGCAAAGCAATGGAAGAGGTTTCGCATTTGATCTTGGAGCGAGTTATAAAATGGAAAAGGGGGTGGTTAATGTTTCGATACTGGATATAGGGGCCATAAAATTTAACAATGCCGAGTTGTACAGGGCGGTAAGTAATGAGACGCTCACCTTTGATCTGGATCCTATTCGAAACGGCAGCGATTTGAGAACGATCATCGAAGAGATCGACGGCCAGACATCCGAAAACCTTAACGTACCGACAGTGCTTGCAGGGGATCAGATCACCATCGGAATGCCTACGAGATTTCACGCGGATTTCAATTATCTGTACAAGGACAATATTTTCATTGGCGTTAGCATCGATCAAAGGATTCCGTTGCGCAAGCTATCCGTCGAAGCCGAAAATGTACTTACCATTTTTCCCAGGTATGAGAAAAAATGGTGGATGGTCAGCTTGCCGATCTCCGTCTATGAATATGAGCGCGTAAGAATAGGTGCGGCTTTTAGAATTGCATTTTTGACAATTGGATCAGATCATGTTCCCAGTTTATTCGGCAGGTCGAATTTTCGCGGGTCGAGTATTTATGCGGCTATTAAAGTCTCCCCTTTTTGGAATCGGAATTCCGGTAAGTTTGGATCAATAGGAAGGGGAAAGGATGTCGATTGCCCGGAGCCATAGCCTCTTGAGACAGGTCAAAGTTCCCTGCCTGACCCACTGGCAGGCTAATTGCAAGTGACGCAGAGCATCATTCCGATCCCGATACGGAGAACACTCTTGAAAATTATAATCTTTAAATGATCGATGACTATGCAGAATACACCCTGGAATGAAACAGCCTTTTTTGCCGACTATGTATTGCCGATGGCACAATGGGCATACGCAAGCACTTCGAATCTCCCTGTCGCGCCAGTGAAGAGATTACTGTCGATGAATTGGATCTATTGGACAAGAGCAAAACTTATTACGTATTTTGCAGAACGGAAAGGCGAAGCCTCAGGGTGTGTCTTTTGATGAAAAGCTCCGGCTTTCAAGTGTACCATTTAGACGGCGGAATTGTGAATAAATGATCTCTGCCGTCGGCTGCCCAACCTTCCGTTTTCCATGATCCGGCGCGGACAAGAGTGATGATCAGGGATACTCACAGTTGTTCTGGTCGGTAGCTTTTCAATAAAATATTCAATTGGCTAAACCAATGCGTACCTAAATATGAATTTGAAGCAATACATACCCATCCTTGAATGGTTTCCACACTATACAAAATCTAATTTCAGGGGCGACTTGGCAGCGGGATTGACCGTTGGCGTAATGGTCATTCCGCAGGGAATGGCTTATGGCATGTTGGCGGGTTTACCACCGATTTACGGGTTGTATGCTTCCCTTATTCCAATGATTTTATATGGCTTGCTTGGTACATCACGCCATTTGGTAATTGGTCCGGCAGCAATGGTATCTCTGCTCGTAGCAGCAGGTGTAAGCGAACTTGCCGAACCGGCATCGACTGAGTTCATAGCATTGACCTTGACCCTTACCCTTTGTGTCGGCACCCTGCAGTTTTTGATGGGAATGATTCGTATGGGATTTTTGTTAAATTTTCTTTCTCATCCGGTCTTGAATGGTTTTACATCCGCTGCCGCGATCATCATCTTTTTCAGTCAATTAAAGCATTTGCTTGGAATTGATTTATCCGGCAGTCATTTCATTCATGAGATCACAACGGAAGTCCTCGAAAATTTTCAAGATTTTCATTGGCCTACTATCCTCATTGGACTTGGAGGAATGGGTATTATGATTTTATCCAAAAAAATAAGCAAAAAAATTCCTGGTGCTTTATTGGCACTAGTAATTGGCATCCTGGCTGTTTTTTTATTGGGTTTTAATGAACAGGACTTGAAAATAGTAGGAAGGGTCCCGGAAGGATTGCCTATTATCTCTATCCCTGACATTAACCTGGCAAATCTGCAAAAATTACTGCCGATCGTATTAACAATCTCCCTAATTGGTATTCTCGAATCCGTCGCTATTGCTAAAGCCATCCAGGCCAAACATAAGGATTATGATATTCTTCCCAACCAGGAATTGAGAGCACTGGGTATGTCCAATCTGATTGGCGCCTTTTTCCAAGCCTATCCCTCAGCAGGCAGTTTTTCGCGTACGGCTATAAATGATCAAGTTGGCGCCAAAACGGGTATTTCTTCGATAATTGCAGCTGCATTGGTTGGTCTGACCCTATTATTTTTGACACCCTTGTTTTTTTACCTTCCTAAAGCGATCCTGGCGTCCATTATTATGGTCGCTGTAGTACAATTGATTGATTATAAAGCAGCGGTACATCTTTGGCATAGCGATCGTCAAGACTTTTTTATGTTACTGGCTACTCTTCTCGCCACGCTCTTCTGGGGCATCGAAGAGGGAATCCTGCTCGGCATTGTACTTTCTCTGGTAAAGATGATTTACAAAACAACCCGTCCCCACATCGCCGAATTAGGGCAGATTCCAAATACCTCTTTTTATAAAAATGTACATCGCTTTTCCAATCTCATCGAACGGGATGATATACTGGTTATTCGTTTTGATTCGCAATTATACTTTGCAAATATCTCCTACTTTAAGGAGTCATTGACTTTGATTACAAACCAAAAAGGTGTAAACCTAAAATTGATTGTCCTAAATGCCGAAGGAATTCCTGATCTGGATTCCAGTGCAATGAATATACTGAAAGATTTGGTTACAGAATACCGGAAAGAGGGAATTATGTTGTGGTTCAGTAATGTCATAGGCCCTGTACGAGATATAATGTATCGCGGTAATCTGATTAACCAGGTTGGCAAAGAATATTTCTTTGTTGGCGTGCAGAATGCAGTGGATTATTATGAAGAAAATAAAGAGAATGAATTTCAAAAATATACCATGCAGACCAATGTGCCTGAAGCAGACCCCGGCCGAAATCGGAAATTTGAATGATTACTTGCAACAACACTTTTATGAAATCGATTACTGATACCAGCACTATGTCGCGTCACTTGCGGGAAATGATTAATAATCATTCTAAATCTACTGGTAAAAAAAAGAAAGAAATTATTGAGCAGGCACTTGAAGAATATATGCACGAAATGAAAAAAAATGCATACAGGCAGGGATTTGCTAAAATCGCGAATGACCCTGATATTGTAGAAATGGCAGAATTGGGCATGGCAGATTATGCAAAACAGCTTGAAAATTATTAACCAAGGTGATGTAGTTGTAGTTCGATTTGATCCAACTGAGGGTCGCGAACAAATAGGTACTCGTCCCGCAGTTGTTATAAGCGGAGATGGGATTAACATAAGTCTGGATATTTGCATTGTCTGTCTACTTACGACAAAATTCAAAGGACTTCCCGGCTTGGTAGAGTTATTCCCAAATGAACAGAACAATCTCAACAAGGTTTCAAATGTAATGACCTTCCAAATCCGGACTATTACTAAGTCAAGAATACTACGGAGGATTGGCACTGTTGACTCACAAACCATTAATAGAATCAAGAAGGAAGTCAACAATGTACTCACCTATTGACCATCATGCCAAAATCATGAAAATCAAGTTCATTGCCATTTAATCCTTATATTACACTTTTTTATATATACTACAACTATTACAACGATTTCCAATGCAGGACTTCAAAGAACTGATCGTTAACGCATCGCCTTGAATTAACTATAGAAAATACCCCTGGGGTATCATGATAAAACTCGCCTTCAGAAATCCATATCTCGTAATCGTATTCGCGATCCTCGTGCTCGTCATGTCACTTGTCGTCATACCAAGAATGCCTGTGGACATCCTCCCGCAATTCAAAAAGTCGGCAATGCAGATACTTACTCTTTATCCCGGCATGCCGACCGAAGTGGTTGAAAAAGACATTACCAGCCGAATGGAGCGATGGACGGGCCAATCACCAGGTATAGAAAAACAGATTTCCAAAAGCATAATGGGTGTCAGCATTGTCACCAATTACTACGGCGAAGAGATTGACCCTGCCGAGGCCATAGCGAATACGTCTTCTTACGCTATGAGCGATATGTACTACCAGCCTCCCGGCACCCTGCCTCCAATGGTCCAACCTTTTGACCCGACGGCATCCAAACCACTGATGTTGCTTACCGTTAGCAGCGATGAAAAGACGGGAAAAGAACTCTATGATGTGGCCTACTATAGCCTTCGCCAAATGCTCAGCGGTGTAAAAGGAATCATCGCTCCTGCTGCCTACGGCGGCGCGTTGCGGCGAATCTACATTTTCGTAGATCCTGGTAAATTAGAAGCACTGAATATCTCCCAAACTCAGGTCAACGATGCCATCCAGAAGAATACCACAATGATCCCTTCGGGAATTGCCAAAATTGGCGATATCAACTATGGAATTGACGCCAAAGGCATGATCGTAAATGTCGAAGATTTTAACGACATAGTCATCACCTATAAAAATGGTGCACCTATTTATATAAAAGACATTGGAAGAGCTGCCGACGCCAGTGCCGTTCAGACCAATATTGCTCGTGTAGATGGCAAAGAGCAAGTCTATTTGCCAATTTTCAAACGCCCCGGAGCAAATACTATCGCATCGGTGAACGAAGTTAGAAAAGCCATTCCCAACCTCCAGGACAGACTTCCGAAAGATGTGAAACTCAATATCATCTTCGACCAATCTTCGTACGTACGCAACGCAATCAACGGTCTCGTATATGCGGGATTGGGGGGGTTGATTTTAGTCGTGATTACCTTGTTGCTCTTTTTGGGCAATGTGCGGGCCGCCGCAATTGTCACCATTTCTCTTCCACTTGCCATTCTGTTCGCATTTATCGTATTGTATTTCTCGGGTCAGGCCATCAATAGCATTACGCTTGGGGGTATCGCGCTCGTGCTCGGATTACTCGTGGACAATGCCATTGTAGTGGTCGAGAATATAGATAAACATATCCAAGGCGGGAAATCTGCCATGCAAGCGGCAAAAGATGCCACATTCGAAGTCGCTAATCCCGTACTTGCTTCTACCCTTGTTATCGTTGTGGTGTTCATACCTGTAATGTTCTTATCGGGCATTGCCAAATATCTTTTTTCACCACTTTCGATAACGGTAGGAGCGGCTATGATCGGTTCTTACATTTTTTCTCTAACACTCATTCCATTAGCGGCCGCATATTTTTATAAAACGAAAAGAAACTCCCAATCAAAAGAGACGCGCTTCCGCTTGTTCTTACAAAGGAGCCAAAAAAGATATTCAGTCTTATTGGCAAAAGCTATTAAGCGCCGATGGCCCGTACTGCTGACCACCTTGGTCGTTTTTCTCTTCTCACTCTTCACTGTGCAATACATCGGCTATGAACTCTTTCCGAAATCCGATGTAGGCCAGATGGAAATCCAGGTAAGGATGGAATCCGGTACGACTCTTCAAAATGCTGCCAGGACGATTGAGAAAATGGAAGAGCTCATCAAGGAAAATTTAGGTTCCGATCTCAAGCAAATCATTTCCAACATAGGAGTATTCTACGACCTTCCGGCTGCCTATACACCAAATTCCGGTACCCAGGATGCATTCATAGGCGTGCAGTTGATTGAAGGTCACGAGAAAAGTATATTCGAGTATGCCTCTCTGTTAAGAACATTATTCCATGAACGTTTTCCCGGTATCGAAATAAGCATTGACACAGGCGGCTTGGTCACTGCAGCACTTAATGACGGCAAACCTTCTCCCATCGATGTGCAGGTAAAAGGCAATGATCTTGCAGTCCTAAGAAATATTTCAGAAAGGATTCGCGATACCATTGCTTCTATCCCTTATACCCGTGACGTCAGAATATTACAAAGACTCGATCAACCCGCCAAGAACATTGATCTCGACAGGATCAAAGCCGCGGAACTTGGGGTAGAACCGGTAGACGCCATTAAGAATATCGTATCGGCTTTGAATTCTTCAGCGACCTATCAAAAGGCTTTTTGGATCGACGAGAAAAACGGCAATCACTACTACGTAGGAGTCACCTATCCGGAGGCCTTTATCGATGATCCCGACGTATTTGACAATGTATTAGTCAGCAGCAATACTTCGGAACAGTCCGTTCCTTTCAGAAATTTTTCAAACATTTCCGAAACCAACAATCCCGTAGAAATCAATCACCACAACTTGACAAGGGCCTTTAATGTCTATGCCAATGTAGAGGGCGCCGATATAGGCGGCATTTCTACGGAAATTCAAAGGCGGCTCAAGGGCATGTCGTTTCCTCCCGGCTACGCTGTCAATTTTGAAGGAGAAGTTGCGATTATCCGAAATTCATTTGCTGATTTGGGCTTAGGCCTTGCATTGGCAGTAGTTCTTTCGTTTCTAATTCTTGTACCCTTATTCCGTTCGTTCAGGCAACCATTGATCATACTATTTGCCTTCCCACTTGGCATTATCGGTGTTGTGTTCCTTTTATGGATTACGCGCACTTATCTCAGTATTCAAGCCATAATGGGCATTATCATGATGGTTGGGATCTCGGTGGCCTACGGGAATATTTTGGTCGACCGGATTAATAATCTGGTTAAGAATGGGACTGCAGTTAAAGACGCAGTCCTTCAGGGAGCGTCAGATCGGTTTAGGCCAATTCTGATGACAGCGACTACGACAATCTTTGGACTTCTGCCTACAGGACTTGGCCTGAGTCAAGGTTCGGAGGCCAATGTTCCGCTGGCCCTTGCGGTAATCGGCGGAACATTTATGGCTACTGTCTTGACCTTGTTTATCATACCAATTCTCTATACTCTTTTGGCTAAAGAGACTTCGGGAATTGAGATTTCTTCAAAAAAATAGACTCAAATGAAAGTAGATTTTATTGTTAGAGTGATATTGACCCTGCTCGGTTCCCCGGCCTTACCGTGCCCGCCCTACGGAGTACTCCTTCAGGGGAGAAAAGGTGGCCTCGCACAAACGAAACTGAAGACCAGGCGGGCGGGTTCCCCTTTAGGGGCCAGGGGTGAGCGCGAAGCCCGAATATGCTTCGTCCTAATTTTAGCTACCCTATCAATCTTCCTAACCGCCTGTAATTCAAAGCGGACATCAGATTTGAGTGGATCAGGTAACGTAGGGCAAGAAAGTGAAAAAATACAAAACGTAGGAATCGTGCATCCCACCTATGAAAACTTTAGCGCCGAATTGTCGATTATCGGTACCGCCATGCCCTATCAGAAAGTACAGTTGCACGCCATGGAGAGCGGATTTATGAAGAGTATACACGTAGACATCGGCGACAACGTCAAAAGAGGAGCGGTAATAGCCCGACTCGAAAATCCCGATCTGAAAGGCCAATACGACCAGTCACAAGCCGAGGTGCACAAAGCGGAAGCAATGCTCCTACAAAGTAAAGCCGAACTCAAGAAATGGACTTCTGTCAAAGCTTCTAAAAAATCAATTTACGACAGATTGAATAATACATATCAAAAAGCGCCAAATCTGGTACTCGTCTCGGATGTGGAAAATGCAAAAGCCGCATACGAAGAAGCGAATGCGGGTGAAATTTCTGCAAAGGCAAACGTAACAGTCGGGCAAAGTCAGATTGAAGCCACACGAGCCCTTGCCTCCGCATTAACGGAAAGGGTGAAAATGCTGACTATAACTGCGCCCTTCAGCGGAGTGATCGTTAAGAGAAATTTTGATATAGGTGCCGCGGTGCAAAGCGCACTGAGCCAGTCGGATGCCATGTCGGTGGTAGAGCTTCAGGAAACAAGGCGGATACGGTTGACGGTGCACGTGCCGGAATCTGATGTAAGTCATATTGTTAAAGGAACCTCAGCTCAGGTAACTTTTCCCGAATTGCATCTAGCAAATATTCAGGCAAATATTAATCGTACATCAAGAGCGCTCGATAGCCAATCCAAAACAATGCAAGCGGAAATAGATCTGGACAACGCTGAAGGAAGCATAAAACCAGGCATGTACGCCAGGGTAATGATCAATCCTCAAAATCACAATGAAGTCTTGTCTCTCCCTCAAAAAACAAAAATTATGATCGATGACATCTCGCATATTCTCGTAGTAGAGGACGGGATTGTCAAAGAAAAAGTTATACGATCCGGGCTGGAAGGAAGGCTATTTTTTGAAATTCTGAATCCGGAAATTACACTGGCTACACAGGTGATTGTACAAGGAAAAAGTCTTGTCAAAGAAGGACAGCAGGTTAAACCTATTGAAATTGTGGGTGATGAGATTTGATTACAAAATTTCCGTTTTGAGTTCTCGCATTCGAAGAATACACCTTTCATTTGTTTGTGCATACTTCTCGAATACAGTGTGTGTAAAACCTACTGTCCAATCGCTTCCATTGACCGACAGCGGGTTTCCTGCCCGTCCGGCAGGCGGGCACACCCGTTGTAGAAAAAAAATCCAATGGACTATCCTGTCTGCAGTGCTCCTACTAATTGTCGATGCAAGTACCAATGCTCAGGACAAAATCACACTCGATCTGGAAACTACACTGGAATTGGCCCATGCCGATAATCCGACCTTGCAAATGATAAAAGACAAGGAGGAATTGGCTCTTGCCGATTATCAATTATCAAAAACGTGGTGGCTGCCTACCATTACTGCCGGAGCAGATCTTCACCAGCTTTGGGGCAATGCGATGAACAGTGATGGACGGATTTTTGAAAACGTAGACCGTCAATATTTTTCGACTGCCCTGGGCTTGAATACTGAATTGGATTTTGCCGAAGGAAAAAGAGCAAAGAAGAAGAATGAATATGCCTATAAAGCAAGATCATTTTCGTCGCAAATTGAAAAGAACAATTTTTTGCTCGATATAATCGATGCCTATTATGACATGGCTTCAGCTGATTTAGAAGCTGATGCGTATCGGGAACTCATGGAGCAAAGCGTAAGAATAATAGAACAGCAGGAATTCCTGGTGGCTGAAGGACTACAATATAACACCGATCTGTTGCTCTCCAAAAGTAGAAAAGAAGATTACCAATTTGAAATTTACAACGCGGATAACCGGTATGCCTTCGCTAAACGAAAACTCCTGGAATTATTGAATATCGAAGCAGATGAGGTAGAATTAAAAGATAATTACATTCTTCCGGTAGAAGTAATTACAGATGATTTGCTTAGCAACTATTCGGACACACTTCACCCTGAATACCAATATTTACTCACGGCGCAGGAAGCAAAATCTACAGAGTATAAAATTGTAAAAAACGGTGTCTTGAGTCCATATCTCACATTTAATGGGTATACTTCTCTCTTCGGTGATGCATTCGGTAATATCTCCCCTACCCATTCACTGAATGGAGGCATCGGACTGAGCATTCCGTTGGCAAGGGTGAGCGGTAAGGAATTACAGGTTCTACAAATTGAAAGATCATTGATCGAAAATGAATTAGGGATCTTTCGCGTAAGCTCAGGATTGAAGATCGAAGAACTGAAGACGCACATCACCGCTTCCAGAAAACAGATCGATTCTGCAGAAAGGGCGATCGAATTATCCGCGAATGCCCTGAGCGAAACGGTACAAAGACAAGAACTCGGATTAGCAAGACCTTTCGAAATCGAATGGGCACAGGAAGCCCTCATAAGATCAAAAATCAATCACATTAGAGCCGTTGTCGAACACAATAAAAAGCAATATGAATTGTATGTGCTTTTGGGAAATCATCTCTAAACAAGCTGCGGCTAAGCAGAAGTCCCACACTCGCTTCGGGATTCAAGCTCCCCGACGCCATGGTCGGGAGTTCCGCTTCGCTTAAACAAGTATCAATTACAATCTTTTGAACTTGCATTTGTCTGTGGTACTTGCACTTAGGCAACTACAGATTCGATCTATGAATCTTTTAACTTATACAAACGCTACTGATATTGCTGTAGTTTTAAAAACAAATCGTCCCCTCTCCCCTCTCCTTCCCGACCGATTTTGTGTAAACTATCAGGCAAAACCATTATTACCTCAACACCTCGGAACGCTTTTAGCATAGATTTGAAATACCAACCAAGATTACCTTTTACACCCGAATTATCCACTTACCTCAATTGGTAACTAGGATCAGAATAAACAAGTTTGGTGATCATTCTTGCGTCATTGCCAAAGCATTTGGCGATGCGCGATCAATGATCGTATACTCACAGCTAAGGAATCATTTGTTGATTTTATTGTGATGTGATTTTTTCTGCTGGGGTCTGGTCTAATTCTTAAAAAAGAGGATTACAAAATGTTAGAAAACGCACACTTTTCTAAGGGACGATCTATGCCCATTACTAAGAATCAATTGAACGCTGACACCACAGGTCGTCAGTGGTATGCTGACACCACAGGTCGTCAGTGCAAGGCTGGCACCAATGGTCGTCAGTCCATTTCCTATTTATTGAAAGCTGGGGTTATGAAAAAAAGTATACCTGTTTCCTGGATATCAAGGATTTTCATTTGTTGTTTATTACTAATCACATATGCTGTCAACGCTTCAGCATCAGAATTTTATACTAACGACAATGAATGCATTGACCTGGTATCTTTTGTTGATGAGGTGGTGAATTGTCATGAGTATGACTTTGATGAAGGTGTGAGTTCATACGCAGCTTTTGTTTTTTTTATCCACTGTCCTGGAACACCTCTGTCGGTCGACTTAGCCACAACGGATACCGTATTCTGCGCAGGTGAACCGCTCGAGATTAACCGAAGAATTACTTTCCTTCCCAGTGACAGCTCCTGGGTATTTGACAGCATAAGGTGTATTATGTGTGATAACGGGATCACGGAAGCAGACTTCACCAGCAATGAGGGGGATTCAACAGGTACGGGAATGAGAAGAATAATTGCTCCGATCGATTTGCCATCTGATATAGATCCTTATAAATTGAGAATATATGCCCATACCACTGGCGGACAGAATTGTGTGGATTCATTGGATTTTTCATTTATTGTAGATCCAATACCCACTTTTGATTATGTAAATAATCACTAGTGTCCCGACGTTGTTCAAAAGTCATAACATAACAGACTAAATATCAGCGCCTTACAAAGGTTTTGAAATTTTTTGATTTCAACAAATTTCTGAGTTTCTGAGACTTTTTAGTTTCAGATCATGCACCAAGGAAAATTTATATTCGCTCAAGTCATTGACCACATTCCGAGATATGAATTTCAAAAAGCAGTTGATAAATACAAAGGCAACTATAAGGTAAAGACCTTTAAGTGTTGGTATCAATTTCTGTGTTTACTGTTTGGCCAACTCACCCATCGAGAAAGTTTACGTGATATTGTCACTTGTTTAAATGCCCATAAAAGCAACTTGTATCACATGGGTATAAAGGCTGCTTTGGCTCGTTCTACTTTATCAAAGGCCAACGAGGTAAGAGATTGGCGCATTTATGCTGACATAGCCCATTGCCTCATAAGGCAGGCTAGAAGTTTGTATATTGATGATATTGACTTTTCTCTGGAACTGGATAATGCTGTTTATGCATTAGACGCCACTACAATTGACTTGTGTTTAAGTGTGTTCAAATGGGCGAAATTTCGTAAGAACAAAGGAGCCATTAAACTTCATACGTTAATGGACATGCGTGGTTCCATTCCTGTATTTATTCATATTTCAGATGGTTTAACACATGATGTCAATGTTTTGGACATTTTGGACTTTGAACCAGGGGCCTTTTATGTAATGGATAGGGCCTATGTAGATTTTGAAAGACTTTATCGAATTGACCAAGCCCAGTCATTTTTTATCACCAGAGCAAAAAAGAACTTTAAGTTCAGAAGAATCTATTCTCGGCCTTGTGACAAATCCAAGGATATACTTTGTGATCAAGTCATTAAATTAACGGGTTATTATACACTAAAAGCATACCCGGATAAGCTTCGTCGGATAAAAGTTTTTGATCAAGAAACAAAACGGAAATTTGTATTCTTGACTAATAATTTTGAATTGTCTGCCGAGATCATAGCTAGGTTGTATAAATACAGATGGCAGATCGAATTGTTTTTTAAATGGATCAAGCAGCATTTAAAAATAAAGGCGTTCTGGGGAGAGTCTGCCAATGCGGTCAAAACACAAATCTGGATAGCAGTAGTGACCTATGTATTGGTTGCAATAATCAAGAAAAGGTTGAAATTAGAAAGACCAATTTACGAAATTCTACAAATTTTGAGTATCTCTACATTTGAGAAAGTGCCTCTAAATCAGCTACTTATGAACACAGAAATACAAAACGACATACTACTGGACATTGGGGTTAAAATAATACAATGTCTTGAAATAAAGTAGGTTATATATTATAATAAAGTGGAATATATCATTATTGTTTGTAAAACAAACAATTAACAACAATGACAATTCCACTCGTAAGCGAAATAAAACCATTTTTCTCAGGTTTTGAAGAACATGTAATAAAAAATTTTCTCACAACAGCCCAAGGTATATTATCAGCCAGGACGACGAATTTGAACATTGTAAAGGATAAGCTCCCTGGAATACTCGAAAACCAACAAAACACCAAACCTGATTCGAATTATAAGAGGTTGATCCGTTTTTTCAATATGGATGATGCTGACAAGCAGGCATTGATTGAAGCTATATTATGTTTTAGTTTTTATTTGTTGAGACTCAAAGCGAAGAACATCAAATATTTGGCACTAGATGGTACGAGCTGGGAGAATGGCAACAAGAATATTCACTTATTAACATTGAGTGTAGTGGTCAATGGAGTAAGTATTCCAATATGGTGGGAAGACTTAGACAAGAAGGGTATGAGTAATTTTAATGAAAGACGAAAGGTGATAGACAAAGCCTGTAAATTATATAATCTGAAAGGTTTGATACTACTAGCAGATCGGGAGTACATCGGAGAAAGATGGTTTAAATATCTGGTAGACAAGGGGTTAGAGTTTGTAATTAGGTTAAAAAAGGGAATTTATAAAGGGTATGTGGACAACCAAAGGGGAAAGGATAAGACATTTTATAAACACCAACATCTTCGATACATTGGTATTGAACGTGAAGCATTGAAAAAACGGTATCAAATCTGTGGAGTGTCTAAACAAATTGAAATCCTTGGAAAAAAAATTTCTTTTGTGATTTTTAAAAACCCCAAAAGTTCAGCCAACGAACCTCTGTTTTATTTCATATCTACATTGAAAGACAAAAGAAAAATAGTAAAGCTTTACCCTATTCGTTGGACTATTGAAACTTGCTTCAAACACTTAAAATCAAATGGTTTCAATTTAGAAGCTCTTAATTTTAAAGACTCTGGAAAAATAGAATTGACAATGGGTATTGTAGTATTTATCTATGCCTTATGTATTGAACAGGGTCTAACCCAACTCAAGCACAAAAAGAAGAGTGATTGGAAGAAATATAAAAACGGATCGATCAACTTAGTCGTTTCCAAATTTAAAAAAGGACTATCCTTTTTAGAAATCAAATTCAACAACCTTAGAAATTTCATATGCTTTCTTTCTCATTCCATTCGTTCTATCCCCAAACCCTCTTGGCTATTCTTTGAACCACAATTTATAGCTCATGTCCAGTAGTATGACAAAACGATCTACATCCATTTCATAACCAATTGAAACTCTTTTAGTTATATCGGGACACTAGTGGTAAATAATATAGACTCACTGGTACTGTGTTTTGATGATACCAGCAGAACAATCGAGATTATACCTGGATTAGCAACAACGTATGAATACACAATAATAAACGGGCCGGTAGGACATGATCTTACTAATGATTTCAACAATATCCCCGGCTCTCCAGTTATAGAAGCGAAACCAGGAATAACGGCTGGTACCTACCAAATAGAAGTAAAAGCTACTGCTGTTGTTAAAGCCGCAGTGACGACTTTGGCGGGTATGGCAGGCATGCCGGGCAGCGTCAACGGCACCGGTACGTCAGCGAGTTTTAGAAATCCTTTCGGAGTAGCAACAGATGCTGCCGGAAATGTATATGTGGCGGATCGACTAAATCACCTTATCCGAAAAATTACCCCCGCCGGAGTAGTCACCACCCTTGCGGGTATGGCAGGCACGACGGGCAGCGCCAACGGTACCGGTACGGCCGCGAGTTTTAATACTCCCACCGGAGTAGCAACAGATGCTGCTGGGAATGTATATATGGCGGATTTTGGCAATCACCTTATCCGAAAAATTACCCCCGCTGGAGTAGTCACCACCCTTGCGGGTATGGCAGGCATGCCGCCGGGCAGTGTCAACGGCACTGGTACGGCTGCAAGTTTTGCAAAGCCTACCGGAGTAGCAACAGATGCTGCCGGAAATGTATATGTGGCGGATCAAGTAAATCAGCTTATCCGAAAAATTACACCCGCCGGAGTAGTCACCACCCTTGCGAGTATGGCAGGCACACAGGGCAGCGCCAACGGTACCGGTACGGCAGCGAGTTTTGATTTGCCTGGCGGAGTAGCAACAGATGCTGCCGGAAATGTATATGTGGCGGATTCTGGCAATCACCTTATCCGAAAAATTACTCCCGCCGGAGTAGTCACCACCCTTGCGGGTATGGCAGGCACATTCGGCATTGCCAACGGCATTGGTACGGCAGCAAGTTTTGATATTCCTGCCGGAGTAGCAACAGATGCTGCCGGAAATGTATATGTGGCAGATTTTCTCAATCACCTTATCCGAATAATTACCCCTGCCGGAGTAGTCACCACCCTTGCGGGTATGGCAACCGTGCAGGGCAGCGCCAACGGTACCGGTACGTCAGCAAGTTTTAATTTTCCTGGCGGAGTAGCAACAGATGCTGCCGGAAATGTATATGTGGCGGATCAATTCAATCACCTTATCCGGAAGATTGACATTTCCGGGTGCATGGCATTCGATACGATAGTATTCATTGTCTTACGAACACCTCTGTCGGTCGACTTAGCCACAACGGATACCGTATTCTGCGCAGGAGAACAACTTGAGATTAATCGAAGAATTACTTTCCTTCCCAGTGACAGCTCCTGGGTATTTGACAGCATAAGGTGTATTATGTGTGATAACGGGATCACGGAAGCAGACTTCACCAGCAATGACGGGGATTCAACAGGTACGGGAATGAGAAGAATAATTGCTCCGATCGATTTGCCATCTGATATAGATCCTTATAAATTGAGAATATATGCCCATACCACTGGCGGACAGAATTGTGTGGATTCATTGGATTTTTCATTTATTGTAGATCCAATACCCACTTTTGATTATGTAAATAATATAGACTCACTGGTACTGTGTTTTGATGATACCAGCAGAACAATCGAGATTATACCTGGATTAGCAACAACGTATGAATACACAATAATAAACGGGCCGGTAGGACATGATCTTACTAATGATTTCAACAATATCCCCGGCTCTCCAGTTATAGAAGCGAAACCAGGAATAACGGCTGGTACCTACCAAATAGAAGTAAAAGCTACTGCTGTTGTTAAAGCCGCAGTGACGACTTTGGCGGGTATGGCAGGCACGCCGGGCAGTGCTAATGGTACCGGTACGGCTGCAAGTTTTGATTTGCCTGCCGGAGTAGCAACAGATGCTGCCGGAAATGTATATGTGGCGGATTTTAACAGTCACCTTATCCGAAAAATTACACCCGCCGGAGTAGTCACCACCCTTGCGGGTATGGCAGGCACGACAGGCAGCGCCAACGGTACCGGTACGGCCGCGAGTTTTAATACTCCCACCGGAGTAGCAACAGATGCTGCCGGGAATGTATATGTGGCGGATTTTGGCAATCACCTTATCCGAAAAATTACCCCCGCTGGAGTAGTCACCACCCTTGCGGGTATGGCAGGCATGCCGCCGGGCAGTGTCAACGGCACTGGTACGGCTGCAAGTTTTGCAAAGCCTACCGGAGTAGCAACAGATGCTGCCGGAAATGTATATGTGGCGGATCAAGTAAATCAGCTTATCCGAAAAATTACACCCGCCGGAGTAGTCACCACCCTTGCGGGTATGGCAGGCACACAGGGCAGCGCCAACGGTACCGGTACGGCAGCGAGTTTTGATAATCCTACCGGAGTAGCAACAGATGCTGCCGGAAATGTATATGTGGCGGATTCTGGCAATCACCTAATCCGAAAAATTACTCCCGCCGGAGTAGTCACCACCCTTGCGGGTATGACACTCATGCCGGGCTTCGCCAACAATACCGGCACGGCTGCAAGTTTTGCAGGTCCTGCCGGAGTAGCAACAGATGCTGCCGGAAATGTATATGTGGCGGATGCAGGCACTAACCTTATCCGGAAGATTGACATTTCCGGGTGCATGGCATTCGATACGATCTATTTTGTCATTCATCCTAAGCCGGATCTGACCATTACACCTGTAGCGCCTCTCTGCCTAAGTGACTCACCAGTTGATTTGACCTTGGTGAATCCTCCTGCCAGTGGATTCGGAGGTTTCTGTGCCAATCCATGTTGTCCGCAAGTGATCGACATTGAAATGGTTAATATTCTGCAGATCAAGTTTAATTTTATTGACAGCGTAACGGCTGACCAATTTGTTGATAAATATCCTGAGTTTACAGTGCAACTTGATAATGGAGGCTTTGTGTCCTTCACAGCATTGGCTTCCCCAAATGATAGCGTGAGAAGGTATACCAGCGGTCTGGTCGTAGGCTCAGATATTGCGATGGAACACTTGCCCGATATTGCCGACATAGCCGATGCCATAGCGTGTGGTATTCGTATAGATACAGAACCATGTCCGTTTGATGCAGATGTGGAGGTGACTCCGGATGCAGACACGGTAAGATATACCTTTCTTCGATTAGTAGATGGAATAGCTTTCCAAGCCAGCCATCCTACTTTGACCATAGAAGGAAGAACGCTTGAATTTGTACGGGCAGATTCGGTACTCTTTGGCCCTGTGGCCGGAGTAATCCTGGTGTATAGTTATGAGGGAGAATCTATTGATGATATACAAGCGACAAGAGCGACCAGATGCCTCGACTATCCTGCACCGATTTTTGATCCTCTCTTATGGGGTATCGGAAAGCATTGCTTCGATTATAAATTTGAAAGCGATCATGGATGTTTCTGTAAAGAAGAGATTTGTATTGAGGTTCAGAATTCTCCATTGATCTCGGGTATTGATGCTTACATCTGTATGGGAGATACCGTACGGCTGGCTGACTTTGTAGATACGTCTTCAATGTCCAGCGCTATAACCTCTATTGTATGGGGAACTTCTCCAAATAATCTACCAAATTTATTGGAAGACGACACTGAAGTTATTGTTGTTGCAGATATTACCTACTTCTTTGAAGCACGAGTTTCATCCAATCCAAATTGCGTGGATACTGCTTCTGCAACATTCCATGTCATTGACAGTCTGGTGATTACATTAGAAAATGGTGATCCTCTGCCAACGCATTTCTGCGTCAATGATGCACCATTTGTACTGAAAGGCGTTCCTGGAGGCGGAAGATTCTGTATAGATAAAAGGAACTGTCCGGATTCTGTATTTGTCACGCCAGTCGACCCCGACAAAAACGATAGGCTCAAAGTGACATTCTGTTTCAGAGTACTCGGTGACGCGCAGGATTTTAGTACGACATATCCATCCCTTCAAATCAACAGCCTAACGTATGTATTTACACATATTCGTAATGATATTATTGGATTCTTCTGTGCTGAATACAACAGCGGAAAACTTGAAAGTCAGGTACTTTCCAGCCTCTATCCTACACCTGATGACTTCCTACAATTGGTCAATTGCGAAATGGACGACGATGTGATATTTGATCCCTCTGAATTCGGCCCGGGCTTCCATGAGGTATGCTATAAGCTGCCTAACCACGGCAATTGTCCGGACACTATATGTATTATCATTTGCGTACTCGATGTGCCTGTGATTACAGGAAGAGATACCGCCATATGCGATGGAGTAAAAGTCAATCTTAATAATTTCATACTGGAAGACATAAGTCAGTTTGTATTGACTTATAAGGATTTGAATACAAACAGTTTCGTCGATTCATTTGTAAGTCCTTCATTGACCACAACTTACCTGATTACTTCGTCATATGTGACAAGTACGTGCATGGATACCGCGACGGTGACTATTACTGTCAATCCTCAACCCAATATCACCGGCATTGATACAGAAGTATGTTGTGAAGATTCTATTTCCTTGCTTGACTTTATCGTAGGAGAAAGGATAGGAGGGGTGCGATTTGGTTCGGACTTAGGCTCTTATCTATATCCAATTTCCCAGCATGTTCAGATCCTTTCGGATACCACATTCTATATTATTGACAGCGTATTGTCTTCAGGTTGTTTTGATACAGCACTAGTACATATTACTAAGAATCCACTGCCCGACCTTGTCGGTTCGCAAGGACAGCCGATGCCTGTGGTAATGACCATGTGCCTGGGTGATACTATCGATCTGGATACGACTGTCATGGATGCTAATAATCTTCCGGGCGATATTGTTTTCTACCTGGACAGAGACTTCAATTTCCCTCTCGCATCAACTAAAGTAGCGCCTACAGACAACACATGGTACTACATGCAAAAAATAACGGATAAAGGTTGTACAGATGATGATTCGATTCACATAACCGTATATCCATTACCGGAATTGAACATTGTGCCCCAGCTCACTACATCCAGTGTATGTATCGGCCATGATGACATTACCGATCTTCAATACACCTTCTCTCCGGTTGATGGATCGATTGTGTATTCTTACGAATATATTTCTGGGCCAGGTGCGCTCAATCTATTCTTTATAGGTGACGATCCTGTACTTGTGCCACTTCAGGCTCCCCCAGTATCAGGAATAAACAATTATATACGAGCTACCGAATTCTTGCCAGTAGGAACCCATACTGTATTGGTAACGGCTACTCAGGAGTTTGGATATGGCGGTTCGCAAACTGTGATCTCCTGTACCAATACAAGACTGATTCAGTTCTTTGCATCCGATCTGATCATCGTACAGAAAGATGAAGTCTTCTTCTGCCAAGGAGAAACCTTCGATCTGAATACAGTAATAGCAGATAGTGTCCAGGGATTGGGCAAACTCTACTATTTCGACGATAAAAATGATTCACTAATATTGATCACCACAGGCCCGGTCGTAAGTCTCCAAGGCGTATACTTCTACGACGTGCACGATAAAAACGGTGGATGCCCTACCCGGTGTATCATTCCATTGTGGTTCTACGATCAGGATGGTGGTGACGTATCCGCACCAAACGGTAATAAGGTAATCAAACAATGTGTAGGCGGTACCCTCGATCTTGTACTCGAAAATGAAGTAGCAGGCAAGAAATGGATCATCTGCGATGAGACTGGACTTATCCTTGCTCTTAGTGATAATATAGGCGCTAACAAAGGCCTTCCATTAGATGTCAGTGGCTTTGGTCCGGGTACGTATTTCGTAACACATATAAGTTGGGTGGTGGCTCCTACTGGATTAGAGGTAGGTAAGAATGTCAATGATCTTGAAGGATGCTTCGATTTATCGAATAACGCTACCCTCATATTAGAAGATCTAACCATAGCTGCTGATCAAACAAATCCACACATTTGCTCAGGAGAGGCAACACATACTATGCGCACTGTGAACTTCTCACCGATTGCAACAGATATTAGCTATTCATTCGAACTTTTAGCAAGCCCTGTTGCAGGTAATTTTGCAGACTTCTTCAGCATAGTACCAGACAGGTCTATGACAATAAATGATAACGCTCCTCTCGGTACCTATTCTGTCAAAGTCACAGGCCATCTGGCAGAATTTGATTGTGAAGATGAAGTGATTGTAGAATTTGTGGTAGAAGACTGCAATACGAGATGCGATGATCTACAATTCGTAATCCTTCCGGCAGACATCAATGCTAAAGAAGGTTCCACTGCAACATTTACCGTCGATGCTATTGGAATCAATCTGACCTATCAGTGGCAGGAATTGATCAATAATTTGTGGGTTGATATTATCGGTGAGACAAGTACCGATCTGGTTATCGATCCTGTGCTTCCGGCTGATGATAACCGCATGTTTAGAGTGATCATCTCTGACGATAAGGGTTGCGTAAAGATAAGTCCGAAAGCAACTCTGACAGTCATTTTGGCGCCTGATCTCACTCCAATACTTACAGTACTGCCAAACACAATAATCGGTCTGACCTGTGATATGGAAGTAACGGCTAAGATCGTGGAATTAAAAGGTATGGCGACTTCAGGAGAGATAAAAGTATTGATACCAAAGGATCCGAGATTGACATTCACCTTTGATAGCGGCCTAGCGACCATTGGCGCATTTAGCACACCGGTGGACAATGCTGACTGGACATACAACGGCAGCAGCTTCTTGTTCCATGAATTTACTTCAACCACAGTCATTCCGGCCAATGGGTCATCTACAATAGGATTCCTTGCCTGCTACGATCCTGAAAATACAAAAGGATCGGCTACAACTACCGTGCAAATAGTAGAAGGAAGCGGTGGAGAAATTCGATTTGATAACAATACCGATGCAGAAGTACTGGAATACACATTCAACTAATGAGAACATCGACAAATCTTAATATAAGGAAGATGAAAAAATTAATGACTCTGATCGGCATGGTTATTTGCCTGGCCTGGAACGCCCAAGGCCAAGATGTCTTCAATCCTCTGGTAGTTGCTCCCGATATCAATCCTGCTCCATTGGGCTGCCTTGCGGAAAATGGGGCGGGCACAATCAACTTTAATTTTGGCCTTAGCACCAGCACTGACGCACCCTTGGTATCAGGAGATGAATTGACGCTTACAATAAGTTTGCAATCCGTAGAGCCGTCTAATTTGGGAGACCCTGTTGCTTCGTTAACCGGCACGGCAAAGAATTTGTTCACCTGGCAATATGCCGCGTCAGTAAATTCTTATCTCGGCACTCAAAATGCACTGATTCCGGGGTTCGGGGGCGGCACTCTTATTATAGAGGTCACCATCACTGCCAATTCTGATCAATCCAACCCTCAAAATGGATTTAGTGTCAACGTGCAACCTGCAGGCTATATGCAAGGTAGCAATACTAGTACTGATGACAATGTTTCCTCTTTCACATACACTCGATGTGCTGACAATTGCACCACAGGTATTACTTCAGTAGTAGCCTGTGATGCTAACGATCCATGTACAATAAATGATCAAATGACAGTATTGGATAGTGATGGATCTATCTGCATACCGTGCAAAGGCACTCCTGTAGATTGTTCAAACGGCGCCACTTCAGTAATGGCTTGTAATGATCAGGATCCGAATACAGTGAATGACAAGAAAACAATCTTGAGTCCACTCCGAAAACTAAATCATAAATCATGTCAAATATTACAATAAGATGACATATATATTTAATTTGTGATATGTTTAAACGTAGTACAAATTCACAAGTTGATCTATTCAAATCGATAGGAGGGATGCTATCAGAACGGAAGCGAGAGCTTCTGGATGATCCGAATGGTTGGCATAATATATTTTTTAAAGAAGTGGTATCTCGCATAGACGAAGGATTGTTCGAGGTGCTTTATAATCAAGGAGGCCGGCCCAATTGCTCAATTAGAGTTTTAATGGGAATGATTATCCTTAAAGAAGGTAAAGGTTGGACTGATGAACAACTTTTTGATGAATGTCGATTCAACACCAGGGTCATGCTTGCTTTGGGATATTCGAATATAAATGAGGATATTCCGACCGAATCGACTTACTATAAGTTCAGACAGAGCATGGTAGAGTATAATGAAGACCATGGGGAGGATTTGATGAAGGCGGCATTTAAACAAATCACTATTGGGCAGATAGAGCAATACAAGGTGAGCGGTAAGAAAATACGATTGGATTCGAAGTTGATTAATTCCAATATTGCACGCTGCACTCGAGTCCAGATGATAATCGAAGCTGTACGAGTATGCAGTAAAGACCTTATGGTAGAACTGCTTACAGATCAATTGGATAAAGAATCATGCGAGCTTTTAGAAAAGCTAAAAAGCCAAAGTGCCTCCAATATTGTCTACCCATTAAACAAAAAAGAAAAAGAGGAACTGCTAGTAGGTATGGGTAAGATCATAAAGGTACTCTTGAGTCATGGCCAGGCGGCGGGATTGACAGGCTACCAAGATCTCAAGCGGCTCTACGAAGAACAGTATGAAGAACAATCAGAGGAATCTAATGAGCAAAAACCTCCGAGTGCCTCTGATGATAAAACAAAAATCAGCGCGGTCTGTGATGAATCTGAACAGCAAACTAAACAGGAGAATACTCCGAGACCCAAAGCTGCAAGAGACATATCGAGTGGCAGTGTGCAGTCCATTCATGATCCTGATGCTGCCTACCGTACTAAAGGTAAAGCAGAAAATAAACAGACCATATCGGGCTATCATGCCAACATAAGTGAAACGTGTACAGAAGAAAATGAAATAGACCTAATCGTAGATGCCCAGGTAGTACCGGCCAATATTACAGAAGACGAGTTTTTAATCGAATCTATCGACCATATCCAGGATGTATTAAATCCAGATAAGGATGAATCAGGTCAAGAAAAGAATAAAATAGAACAGGCCATCACGGATGGCGGATACGACAGCAAGGCCAACAGAAAAGCAATGTCAGAAACGACCACGCCCGAATGGAAGTTAGCTAATACAAAAGGGGGAAAGCAGGCCTATACAATGAAACGAGATGAGAATAACAATCTTCAAGTATGGCGAAAAAAGACAGGAGAACAGTGCGCGGTAAAGTTTAACGAGAAGACCAACAAATACGTCATTAAACACGACACCCGAGGTCGGTATATGACCAAAGATGAAGTAGAAAACTATTTTTTATTTCAACAGATGCAAGAAACATTAGATGAGCACACCCACAATCTAAGAGCCAATGTGGAATCGACCATACATCAATGTTTTCACCGGCTCAAAAAAAGGAACAAAATATTATATCGGGGTTTATTCAAATGTCAAATTTATGTCCTGTCACGAGTACTTTGGACGAATTTTAGAAGAATTAACGATAAATTGGTCGAAAATACCCTCGGATTTCCAAATATCATCATCGCAACCCTCAGGAATGCTTATGCAACAATATTGCACTTAAGAAAATTCCAGGGTTTTGGCCGCAGCTGGCAAATGTACGCTTGAAAAATGTGTGGTAATCGGAGTGGACTCAATGTTGATTTACACAACGATAAGAGATACTACACCAGAGCTACGATCGGGAATGGTGATCTATCGTCTTCCACAATTATCCGGTTGAGATGTGATGCCTCGTCTAACACCGATAAGGTCTACATTGACGACCTCCTATTGAAGAGATGCGTAAACGGCGGAACAGTCCGGCCCGACGATCCGGAAACGGAAGATGATGATGACGATGAAGATGACGATGACGATGATGATGACGATGATGATGACGATGAAGATGACGAGCCGACCGATGATACGGCTATTTGCGATGGCAGCATGGTGAATAGAGAAGGATTTGAGGGCGGATTGGGTATTTGGATAGATGGAGGCAGCGATTGTTATAGGTATAAAAATTCTGAGTTTGCTCGTGATGGCTCCTGGTGTGTCCGGCTACGGGACAATTCGATCGGTTCCAGAACATATACACAAAGCCTTGATTTGCAAGATTTTGAGTCGATTAAAGTTGGATTTGATTTTAAAACTGTCGGATTTGAGGGAAGTAATGAGGATTTTGTTCTCGAAGTATCCAATGACGGAGGCCAGACATTCCAAATAGTAAAGAGTTGGGCACATGGAGTCGATTTCCAAAATAACCATTTTTCGAATGCTTCGGCTATTGTTAAGAAGAGTCATCTATCATCTGCATGCATAATCCAGGTACGATGTGACGCCTCGTCCAATGCGGATCGGTTGTATATCGACAATCTATACATAAAAGCATGCAGTTCGAATGCAATAATTGACTCCGAAGAAATATTGGCCAAAGGCAGATCAAATGAATCTCAGTCTTTCGACTTTACAAATGAATACGACTTTGAACTCCTGCCCAATCCAGCTATGGAAAATACCAAAATCGATCTGGAAGAACTGGCAGGACTAAACATAGAAATAGTAATATTTAATTCCATAGGTAATCTCATAAAAACACTGATCCTTGACAGGGTTTCAGAAAGATTCGTAAGTATTGATCTCGATGAATTTGGCAGCGGTATATACCTGATCCGAATGGAGGTTAATAATGAACACACAAATTCACGGGATTAATTATGCGTAATTGATTTTGGTCAATTCTTGCTCAATTTAGCATAAGTCGCTGATAACCATCCAATTAACTTTCATTCAGTTTTAGACACGAACACTTTAATACGCATATATATTGCATATATGTAATATAACAAAGGGCGTTCAACGCGCGATCGCTGAACAAACAATGTTGTATTACCCTGTAAATCAATGAATTATGAAATATAGTAAAAATTATTATTTGTTTAATAAATATTTATATACCTTTATCACAGCACTATATATGCGTAATGATTGTTGCTCCAGAACTTTTCTTCATCAAACCCCAGTCCATTGCTCAAAAACAATACGAAGCATTGCGTATGTTTTATCACGATAAGGTGCCAGCCAAAGATGTGGCCCAAAGATTTGGTTACACTTATCGGGGATTTACAACGATTTGTTCCAATTTCAGGGCTGATCTAAAGGCAAGCCAACACGGTGATCTGTTTTTTAAAGTATCAAAAAAGGGAAGAAAAACTACCGATAGAGTCAGTATGGTAAAGGCCGATGTTATTGGCATGAGAAAATTATTCTATTCTGTTGAAGATATTAAAGTAGCTATGGATGGTTTGGGGTGTCAGATCAGTGAGCGAACCATCCATGGGATTCTCAGAGCGGATGGGTTTGGCCGACTGCCTCGGCGAATGAAAACGACAAAAGACAAGCTGGGAAAACCGAACATCGAAGCGCCAAAATGCCAGGCTCTTCATTTTGATGATCAAAAATTCAAGAGTGCTTCTGTCGGGATTCTTTGTTTACTTCCTATTATTGAAAATTATGGAATTACAAAGGCCATTGAAAACTCTGAATATCCTGAGACTAAGACCATCAACAGGCTCAGTTCTATCTTATCTTTTATTGCATTGAAATCATCAAATATAGCCAGATACACCGCTGATGATCTGTGGTGTACTGACAGGGGCCTCGGACTTTTTGCCAAGGTAAATGTATTGCCCAAAGCCAGTTGGTTTACCTCCTATTCACACCGGGTGACCTCGAGGATGAATCGTGTTTTGCTCAAATCTATACATAAAATATGGCTTGATAATGGCTTGCTTGGCGATACTTCCAATCTGGACTTTACCACCATTCCGTATTGGGGCGACGGGGATCATCTCGAAAACAATTGGTCAGGTAAAAGGGGGAAAGCAATGGTGAGTATGCTCGCCGTTCTGGCACAGGATCCGGATACCGGTATAATTGATTATGGAGATGTAAATGTGCGTCATGAAAACCAAAGTGCTGTGGTCTTAGAGTATCTTGATTTTTATAATAAAAATAATCATGGCCCAAAAGAGCTTCGTTATCTTGTTTTTGACAGCAAGTTCACCAATTATGAAAATCTCAATAAACTCAACCAAAAAGGGGTGTGTTTTGTCACCATTCGCAGAAGAGGAAAAAACCTGGTTGACCGGTTAAACGGTCTGGCGAAGCAACAATGGAAGAGCATTCGCGTGCAAATGGCGGGGAATAAAAAAAGAACCATCAAGGTGTATGACGAACGTGTTAATTTAAGAGGCTACCATGGTGAGCTTCGTCAAATCAATATCACTGGACATGGAAAGATAAAACCGGCAATAATCATAACCAATGAAATGGAGATGAAAGTAGAAGATATGGTTCGCAAATACACCCGAAGATGGATTGTTGAAAAAGGAATCTCAGAACAAATCGAATTTTTCCATCTCAATCGTGTTTCATCACCGATGGTCATTAAAGTAGATTTCGACTTCACCATGACGATCTTAACGCACAATATATTCCGGTTGTTTGCAAATGAATTGCCAAGGTATTCTCATCTTTCTGATTCGAGCATCTACCAAAAATTCTTACATAACATGGGTAACGTGGAAATCAAAAATAATAAAATTATCGTCAGACTAAAAAAGAAAAGACATCTCCCGGCCATCCTCGAACTAACCCAACAATACGCCAAGATCAAATACCCATGGCTAAACAATTGCAATCTGATATTTGAAGGGGCAACCTACTCTTGATTTTACGTATGTTTATTTCCCGTGATAATGTGTGATTAACAGTTTATTCTTAAAAAACTTGCTGTGAACAAGTAAATGTTAAAACCAAAAATCCAAGGAAAGAGGCTTTTTTTAGCTGACCCGCCAACGATATTCAAGCTGTGGCGACACGCGGAAGGCGGATGAAACAGTCAGCAGTAAAAAGCTTCTTTTCATTTTTTCTCTCCGCTCCGGTCGAGATGACAATTTGCTAAGATTATCAATTCTAGCCAAGAATTCACTCTTCACCCCGCAATCGCCTGTCTTGCTTCTGAGCAATACCCACAATCTTTCTCATCAGTGTGACAATAGACAAAAAGGTCAAATAGCCAAAAGTAAATAGAAGATATATCCATTTAAATGACTTGGCTTCCGATATCGACAAGCCGCTAAGAAGGTACGAAAACATTCCGCCTAGCAAAACTAGTCCGATATATGCTATGATCGAACGAAACCAATAACGATTCTGATTTTGGCATGAGAGACTAAAGACACTATTAAACAATGCGAAAAACATCAACGCTGCAGCGGACATCGTCCAGGGTACATGGGCCTCATATCCGCCAATTCCGACCGACGACATGAATTTGGAAAGTAAAGTAAAGAAAATCGAACCTCCAAATACATACGCCGCTTGGACGAACGGATCAATTTCTCTTGCAAATAGGGACTTGGAAGCCATAAGGATATATAGATATGTCAATTTTTGGAGATTTGGTATATCTGGGGCATATTAAATTCTTTCCTGACTTAGTAAGGCGTAAAAAAAACTTTTCGATCATTCAATAGCAAGTTTTCCGAACAAATCATATTCTTCAGCATCTGTTATGAGGACTTTCGCAAAATCACCAATTCGCAAATAATTAGTGCCAGCACGAATCAGCACTTCATTATCCACTTCCGGCGAGTCAAATTCTGTTCTTCCGACGAAATGATCGCCTTCCTTTCTGTCAATAAGCACTTTATAAATCTTTCCGATCTTCTGTTGATTCAATTCAAAGGAAATATCCCGTTGAATTTCCATGATCGCATTGTAGCGATTTTGTTTTACTTCATCTGGAATATCATCTCTTGCTTCGTATGCTTTCGTACCCTCTTCATGGCTATACATAAAGACCCCGACTCTATCAAATCGATGCTTCTTTACAAAAGCAGAGAGCTCTTCGAATTCCGCATCTGTTTCTCCCGGGTAGCCCACTAAAAAGGTAGTTCTAATTGCTATTTCGGAAACTCTTGTACGAGCGTAATCGATCAATTCATTCATCGTCGCCTGGGTGATCTGGCGGCGCATTCTCTCTAAAACCGTATCGCTAGCATGCTGTAAAGGCAGATCGAGGTAATTGCAAATCTTTGGCGAATCAGCAATCACGTCGAAAACTTCTCTCGGAAATTTACTGGGATAGGCATAGTGCAGTCGAATCCATGCGATGCCGTTCACCTTGCCCAGTTCGAGGAGTAGGCTAGGTAGTGCTCTTTTCTTGTAAATATCTAATCCGTAATAGGTCAGTTCCTGGGCGATGAGCATGATTTCTTTCACTCCCCGTTTGGCTAATTGAGCAGCTTCATGCACCAGTTCTTCTACCGGCCTCGACTTATGGCCTCCGCGCATTAGAGGAATGGCACAAAAGCCGCATGTGCGATTACAGCCTTCCGAGATTTTCATATACGCGTAATGCATAGGTGTCGAAGTGAGTCGTTCGCCTATTAGTTCATGTTTGTAATCTGCATTAAATTTTGCGAGCAGGTTTGGCAGGTCGAAGGTTCCGAAGTACGCATCGACTTCGGGAATTTCCTTCTTCAAATCACTTTTGTAACGCTCTGAAAGACAGCCGGTAACGTATAGTTTTTCGATCTCACCTCTTTCTTTTTTATCGGCATATAAAAGGATCGCATCAATGGATTCCTGCTTTGCCAATTCGATAAATCCACAGGTATTGACAATGACTACATTCTCGTCGGATTCCGAAGGAACTTCGTGAAAAGCATCGATCTCATTGCCTTTGAGTTGTGTAAGAAGGTTTTCCGAGTCGACGGTGTTTTTGGAGCAACCGAGTGTTACTATTTTGACTTTGTTTTTTTTGGCTTTGGCTTTCATACATGAAAACTCGATTTGCTAAATCTCAAAGATTTAGTAAATCTTTTTGTTGATTTTGGTTGGACTAAGATTTACTAAATTCTAAAAATTTAGCAAATCGGTGCAATTTCTCACTTTTATATGGAAACTCATCCTTTAATGTGCTGGCTTTCTTCTAGGAGCTGAACTCTGGTGCTTTACAACTTATCTAAGCAACACTATTCCTTCCGGATCATTGAGCTCGAAGCGTACGTTACGGACTGAAATGAAATGTAACGTCGGAAGCGGAGAAATCAGTGAGCCGTAACTTTTAACAGCTCCCTATCTGGCCGGCTCACCGATCCCTGCAGGCTCAATGATCCTAAGTTCCATAATAATATACTTTTCCGCAATCCAGCATCGTTATGCTGTCATTATGCGATTCCTAATTCTAGTATTCTTTGTTCTTACGGCCGAGACCCTTTCCGGCCAATTCGGCGTTCGGCTCAAAGGCCAATACAACAACTTTGACAAATGGGATCAGGTCACTCGAAATGTCCCTAATTCTCCTGGCATCGATTTGTTTCAATATTCTTACGAACTCGGTATTGACTATTGGTTCAGGTTGAAAAATATCCGTATTGAATTTTATCCTGAGATCAGTGCCATGCTGTCCAGCAGCACATATTCTTTTAGCCCGGATACAGGCTTGCCCCAATCGTATAAATTACAAGCAGGGGGAATTGGCATCAATACCCATATCTATTTTATGGATTTGATAAATGATTGTGTCTGTCCTACATTCTCAAAGCAAAATACTTTTGTCAAAAAAGGGCTTTTCTTGTTGGTTGGGGTAAAAGAGTACATCCAAAACAAGAAAACAACGTATACCGACCGTACTGTAGCTCATAGAGATTTTGCTACTCAGATCACTGCGGGACTGGGTCTGGATATCGGGCTGACGGATTTATTCACATTAACACCTTTCTTTGCGGCTGCGTACTACCCCAGTACGAAGTGGTCGGGTATTAATGCGAATCATGGCATTGTGCATGTCCTGCCGCCTGATGAATCTACTTCCAATTTGGCATTTCAGGTTGGAGTAAGGTTAGGATTTCGGCCTGATTATGTGAAGAGGAGGAGATAAAGGCTCATCCTTTCAAAATTGTGCGATCACATACCAATCCTAGGCATAGCGGATTGAATTTCCGTGCGTTACAGACTCCCAGGTGTATTAAATGGCATGGTCTCTCTACAGCAATTTTTCGAGGCCGAATTTTATGTCCTGTGGCATTTTAACAGCTTTTCTTTTTCCCAAGTCCAGGATGACCAATTTGATGTCCATGACAGCCGATAACTCATTGCGGTCCTTGCACCAGAGTTCGTGCTCGAAATGAAAGACCTTATTTGTATAACCTTTTGGCCGACTGAGGATATAGAGTAAGTCATCCTGGAATACCTCTTTTTTGTATTGGATCAATTGTTCGATTACGGCGATTCCGTAATTATTGGTTCGGAAGAATTCTTTAGTCAAACCAAATTCCAACCCGCTGTTGCACCCAGCCAATTCGAATTTGTTGATATAGTACATCACATTCATGTGGCCATTGGAGTCGCATTCCCAGGATTGTACGGCGCCTTTGTAAGTAAGGAATTGTTTGTTGCTTTTCATGTTTTCAATTGGTCTGTGTATGTAGAGGTTTTAACTCGTCTTGATCACGAGGGCTCATAAATAGAGTTCGGGATGAAGTTGCAAATTATTCATTGAAAAACCTTGGCGTACTTGGCGCACTTTGCGCACTTTGCGTGCAAATAAGAAATAGTTCACGCGAAGGTCGCAAAGCGCGCAAAGGAAAGGTAGATCAAGTAGAGACAACTGTAGTGTAAGGCGAGGCTTGTCCTGAGCCAGGCCGAAGGGACTCCATCACAACCCCGCTGCCAAATAACTCGCTTGTTTGACCGCCGTCTTCGCATCCAATTCGACCACTTCGTCTGCACCGCCGACCAGATGCGGCGAAATTTCCGCTTCTTTGAGCTCCCTGTACATATCTCTAAGCGGTTCCTGTCCTGCGCAGACAACCACATTGTCCACTTCCAGCACTTGCGGCTTACCCTGATAAATAATGTGCAGTCCATCATCATCGATCTTCACGTATTCTACATTGGCTAACATTTTCACTTTTTTCATCGCCAGGGATGAACGATGGATCCATCCCGTCGACTTCCCAAGATGCCTGCCATGCTTACCCGTCGATCGTTTCAGTAGATAGATTTCTCTCGGTGAAGGTGGAGGGAGAGGCGATTCTGCCAAACTGCCCGCTTTCGAATAATTCATATCCACTCCCCATTCTTTCATATACAATGCTGTGTTCATCGATGCCGACTCGCCTTCATCGGCAAGAAACTCCGCCATATCAAAACCGATCCCTCCTGCCCCGATAATCGCGACGGATTTTCCTACTTCTTTTCCTTTATACAATACATCCGCATAGTCCAACACCTTTTTGTGATCGATTCCGGGGAGATCGATTCTACGAGGAGTAACGCCGGAACACAGGATGACCTCTTTGTATTTGTGGTGATTTAGATCGTTCAAAGTTGCCCGGTGATTTAGCTTCAAATTCACTCGGTGCTTTTTGATCATTTCATTGTAGTACCGGATAGTTTCAGCATATTCCTCTTTACCGGGAATGACTTTGGCCATATTGAATTGTCCTCCGATCTCAGATTCGGCTTCGAAAAGATCGACAGCGTGACCCCTCTCCGCAAGTAAGGTAGAAGCCGCTAGGCCAGCAGGTCCCGCACCTACTACGGCAATTCGCTTTTTCCTTTTTGCGGGCAGAAAGTTCAACTCTGTCTCATGGCATGCACGCGCATTGACAAGACACGAACACACTTGCATCGTAAAGGTGTGATCCAGGCAGGCTTGATTGCAAGCAATGCACGTATTGATCTCGTGCGGCCGGCCTTCGATAGCCTTAAGTACCAATTCCGGATCGGCGAGAAAAGGTCTCGCCATAGAAACCATATCTGCACAGCCATCCTGAAGTACTTGTTCGGCTACTTCCGGAGAGTTGATTCGATTCGTGCAAATCAGTGGAATATTCACTTCGCCCATCATGCGTTTGGTCACCCATGCGAAGCCGGCTCGGGGTACGACCGTTCCGATAGTAGGCACCCTCGCTTCATGCCAGCCTATACCGGTATTAATTATTGTTGCTCCTGCTTTTTCTACTTCTTTCGCAAGATGCACCACTTCCTCCCATGTACTTCCTCCGTCTACAAGGTCGAGCATAGACAAGCGAAAAATGATAATGAAATTAGGGCCGACCCGTTCTCTCGTCCTTCTGATAATCTCCAATGCGAAGCGGATTCTGTTTTCATATGGTCCACCCCATTTGTCTGTCCTATGATTCGTCTTTGTAACTATAAACTGATTGATCAAGTAGCCTTCCGAGCCCATTATTTCCACCCCGTCGTAATCGGCATACTGTGCCATTGCTGCACAATTCGCATAACTATCGATGGTCGCTTCGATCTCAGCATTAGTCAGCGCCCTTGCCGGGAATGGTGAAATGGGCGCTTTGGTAGCACTAGCGGATACGCTTTTATCGGTGTATCCGTATCTTCCGACGTGAAGGATTTGCAAGCATATTTTACCTCCTTCCTCCTGGACGGCTTGGGTAATTTGTTTATGTTTTTCGGCTTCTTCGATGTTATCCATTGTTTCACCGACCGGCAAAGCGAGCGCTTCTTTGCTTGGAGCCCAACCTCCTGTAACGATCAGGCCAACCTGTCCTTTTGCTCTTTCACGATAGAATTGTGCCATTCTTTCATGGCCACCGGGTACGTCTTCCAGCATAGTATGCATGGAGCCCATGAGTACCCGATTTTTTAATGTTGTGAATCCTAGGTCGAGCGAGGACAGAAGTTTTTCGTACATATTTTTTCCTGATTAAGTGGCGGCGGGAAAATTACGATTAAATCGATGGAGCTGTATTTAACGAGGATAAAATTTAACGGTTGACGGGCTAAATCCTAACAGGCTTAATGCATTGAAAATTTCGACCGAACGCCTGTCCTGAGCTTGTCGAAGGGATTTCGGCGTAGGCGAGAGTGAGTGGAGAAATCTGCTGATAAAGCAATGAAAATTCCACGGCTTGTCCCATTCTGAACAATGAGATTTCTCCATTCACTTCCTCTAAGAGTTAGGGTGTGCCAAAAATGGCCAAGAAATTACTCTGTGTGGACTAAGACCGTATACGTAAAATGTGTCAGACTGCCCGACTGCCAACTAAATCTTCACAGCCCAGCCATCAATACTTCTTTCCTTGCATTAAACTCCTCAACGATCAACTGAAAAATATTCGACCGGTCGAGCAGTATCCGGCCCTTTCCTTTTAGTTGCGGTTGAGGAGGTATTTTGATATCATAAGAAGTCGTAAGGCCTTTCACGAGTTGCAGTCCGAAGATGTACTGATTCTCTTCCGGCAGCAAACGTCTGGTACGCACATTTGCGTAGATCACTCCGTATTTGTCGATCGGATATTGATCCAAAAAGATCATAATGCGATCGCCCCTTTTCACTCGTCCAATATTTTCAGAACCAGTCTTAATCCGTGCAAGCCGTTTTGACTTTTGATTAATAGGTTTTATCGTCAGGATATCAACTCCTTGTGATACATTTCGGGAAAAATTCAGAGCATCTGCATAGTATACGGTACCTGCTACCGAAGCCTCGATCTTCTTCTCCTCCAGGATTTGGAAAAAACCCTTTTTGTAATCTTGGAGTGAGTTGACGAGGCTTTTGTACAGCGACAAACGACTGAAGCGCCCTGCCTGGATCACTGTTTTGATATAGCTCCAATGCAGAGGATATTGCACTGATTTCGCCCTGCAAAAAAGCAATGTCTTTAGCTCGGAATATTTCTGATGATCGTTTCAGATTCTGAATACTCCCAGAATCCTTTTCATCAAGATAGACTTTGGAGAGTTCTTTTAAATTTACATATTCGGCATACAAAATGTCCCAATTGTGCAGGCCGAGCAATTGGTTTTCGCTAACTTTTTCACCATTATTTACAAATAAATTGAGCTCACCATTCTGCTTGCATTTAATCTTCATTGGAATACCCTGATAGAATATCTCTACTTCGCCCTGTAATTTTTCCTGAATAGGAAAATAAAATAGCACCGCACAGATCAATACGACCAGAGAAAAGACCCAAATCACATTTGTAAACATCAAATGCACAGGAAGTTTTTCGGGGTCGACATTGTAGTCTTTGATGCCTAAAAAGCCATAGTTATACCTTTTCTGATACGAATATTTGAAAATATCTGTCACCGAGCTTAGACAAACTTTCGTGACTCCCCTGTTCTACCAGCTCGCCATTTTCGAGGAAGTAAATCATATCCATTTTCTGTGCTACTTCCTGCCGATGGGTAACAATTACCAGAGTTGCGTCTTTTAATTTCTCTCGTACATTTTTGAATATTTTTCGGAAGGTCAGCCTGTCCAATGCTGTAAAGGGCTCGTCAAAGAAATAATAATTGACCTTCTTATATGGCTCGGGCCAGCATAAGCCTTTGTGCTTGGCCTCTACTGAAATTCACTCCTTCCCTTCCTACTTCTGTCATCAATCCATCCGGTAATTTTTCCACAAATTCGTCACACAATGTGAGCCTGAGACAGTGCCATACGTATTGAATATCGACATCATTAATATCTTCCTGGAAAGTAATATTGTACAAGAGGTTACGGCTGAAAAGAATGCTCTCCTGCAAAACCGTACTGCACTGGGTAAGCCAAAATTTATCACTGAGATGATCGAGATCATATTCGCCAATGAAGATCTGCCCAGGCCCGGAATCCAATAACTTGAGCATATTTTTCATCAAAGTGGATTTACCACTTCCGCTCTCGCCGAGAATGGCGATGGACTCGCCAAAAGGAATTTCCATAGAAATGTCTCTCAAAACGTCCTGGTCATCAACATAAGCAAAATTCAAAGCGGTCAGATGGACATTTTGCCGACTCAAATCAATCGTACTTCGACTAATTCTATTGGGTGATGGCTCGTGTCTGCCCAGTGAATCATTCACGCGAGAAATACTGAGCTGTACATCCTGAAATAAGGGAAGGACTTCTAATATCCTAAAAGTCAATTCATACAATTGGCCGAGGAGATATTGTATAGCGATAAGGCTTCCGAGGGTCATGGTACCCGCCATTGTTGCCTTTGCAGCAAAGTAAAGGATGAGAATATCCCGAATCTATATTTTCCGATTAAGGATAAAATATGTTTTATGGAAAAATCTTGAAGATTTGGTACAGCGATCAATTCTCAGGTTGTTTAAGCTATTCGAAGTTATATCACTTACCACTCCAAAGTTGTAACGATTGGCTTAGATAAGGGATGCTCTTTTTCTACTTATAATAAAGTCATATTTATACTAATATATTGATAATCAATTACCTATGTGAAATATAATTGTGGAAATAATACGAGAATCATTCAAGCCTCTTATTAAAGAATTTTATTGTTGGTAAAAGTTGTCACCTAAGCCTCTAACCGCCGCAACTACCGTTTTACAACTCCCTGGCCCTGAATGTATCGCCTTGCGTAATATCGCCCGTTTCATAGCCTTTGTAGAACCAACGCATTCTCTGTTCCGAAGTACCATGGGTAAAAGAATCCGGTACAACATACCCTTGAGACTGCTTTTGAATTCGGTCGTCTCCGATCGCGTTGGCGGCATTCAAGGCTTCTTCTATATCCCCTCTATCTAGAGTGATCATACCTCTTTGTTCAGCTCTTTTTGCCCATACGCCAGCAAGGAAATCCGCTTGCAATTCCAGGCGTACCGACAACTGATTGTATTGTTTTTTACTGACTCTGCTCCTTTGCTGATGCACGAAATCGGTATGGCCCAATTGGTTCTGGACATGGTGGGCAATTTCGTGCGCGATGACGTAGGCATATGCAAAATCTCCCCCTACACCCATGCGCTGCCTCATCTGGTTAAAGAAAGAAAAATCGAGATAGGCCTTCTGGTCAGCAGGGCAGTAAAAAGGCCCTGTCGCCGCATTAGCCGTACCGCAATGAGAGCTTGTCATGCGATTGAACATTACGAGGCCAGGTTCGCGATATTGCTTTCCTAATTCTGTTGTGAATATGTCCGCACATACATCTTCTGTCGAAACCAACACATCATTGTTGATGAAAACCTAACAATTTTAAGCTCCATTTCGATCTTATTTTGTATTAAATATAAGGTGATACGTCCAATATAAAGTGAACTGCTTTCGAAAAGTTGTGAATTTTGCAATTGTGATGCGAAGGATACTTCTTGAGATAATCAAAATATCAATTGTCCTCATCTTTCCTTTTATCCTCCTGATAAGAGGAGCAGTTACCTTTCATGAGCAATTTCAGCTGGCCCCGATTCTCGCAATTTTGGCTGGGGTACTCGCTGCTGCTTTTCTTTTATTTTTGTATTTCAGCATAGTCTACGGCCAATTTACAGGAAGGCTTGGCAGCGGCACAGCGGTGAGGCGCAGGGCTTTTTGGGCTCTGGCGATTACGGTGTTGTTTGCAATTCACGGCATTTTTTATATGTCCAGCGAGAATATGAAAGATCGGGAAGTGCGACAGGAAATCAACAAGGTCCACCCTATTCTGAGACTCAGTGTCAGTACTCTTGTCTATATCGACAAAGATCTCATCATCACAGATGCCAAACGGATACCTGAAGCTTATAGCAAAATGGGCCTAAGAGAAAAAGCGCATTCTTTGCATTACAAACAATCAAACGGCTATGCCCATGCCCTCGATCTACGTACCAACAACAGATCGGCTATAAGAAATTTTCTGATTCGAAATTATTTTCGGCTTATGGGTTTTAGAACGCTACGGCATGCAGGTACAGCAGATCATTTGCATATTTCGCTATTGAGTCATGATCGGCCGTATGCGAAGTGACTCGAACCTCGGAGCAGCCTGTCCTGAGACTTCGGCGTGAGCACAGTCGAACGCTTGTCCAAAGGGTCCTAAAGACCTGGGAGCGTTGGCTTTGGCTTCTCCAACGAACGCAGGTCTCAGCAAAGCTGTGACGCTAAGAGGTTGGCTCAGCAACCGTAGAACTAAGTGGTTGGGAATTCCTCAAACCTTTGCTACGTGTCAAAAAGCGCCATAATTACCTCTTTTTACCTATATTTACAATTATAGTTTTAAAATGATCTAATAATGACAACCACAATAAAACTTTCAGCCAAACTTATAGGTGAAGCTCGTCGCTATGGCGAAGTTTACAGCCGATCTGCCCCAAAGCAAATAGAATATTGGGCTCATATTGGCAAAATAGCAGAAGAGAATCCAGACCTACCCTACAATTTTATCAAGGATATTCTATTGGCAAAAGCTGAACTTGACGATGGTAAGGTCATACCTTATTAATTTGGTTAAAATGTCATGAAAGTTCTTCAAACCCTTACCTTTAGCCGAGCCGCTAAAAAGTTGCATGCGAATCAGAAAAAGGATTTGAATGAGGCCGTGAATGCTATCATCGCCGATCCACAACTAGGAGAAGCTAAAGTTGGCAATCTCAAGGGCATTTCTGTGTACAAATTTAAAATGGTCAAGCAAACCACATTACTGGCATACAACTATCAACGACAAACCATCACTTTGACTTTACTTGCCCTGGGTTCTCATGAAAATTCTTATCGTGACCTAAAAAAGTCGTAGCAAACCTCATTCATAAATTGAATCACACCAATTGAACTTTGCACTTGATACTTGTCAGCCAGAGGTCTCTTACGCTCCAAAGCTTCAGCGACGGAGCGCTGATCAGCCTTTGGCTGCAACTTAAACTTTCTAAAACTCCCCTTCTCCCCCTTCAAAATCACCACGTTCGGGCCTTTGCCGTTTTTTCTTCTGATTGATGCGGTAATTGAAGGAAAGATTCGTACTTCGGCTTCTCCACCAAAATTCGGATTCCCTGAAAAATCCTTCTCCGACAGTCGTTCCCTTATATCTGCGAGAATTAAAAAGATCCCTTACACTAAGCGTCAGTGTACCATTTTTGGATACATCCTTTGACCATCCTATATCAAACGACAAGTATCCTTTTCGTCTTCCCTGCGTGGTGTTTCTCGGTGCCCTGTAATTGAACCTCAATTGAAGATCGGAGTTCCAAAATGTCAGTCGATTGGTCATACGGCCAAACCAGGTATATGAATCAGCTGAGAAACTATCATCAATATTATTGCCATCGGTCTGGCTTCTGAAGAAGTTGGCATTGCCATCAAGGCGCCACCATTTCAAACCTGAATATTGGAAGGTCAGTTCCAGTCCGTAATCTTTGCGAGTTGATAGATTATATGGAATTCTATTTGTTGTACCATCCGGCCTGAACTCTAAAATACGTTCGATCACATCGGTTGTATAACGATAGAAAAACGCTCCGCTTATTGTTCCTTTTTCCCAGTATTTTATATTGCCCACCTCATAGGAATCGGTGTATTCGGGATCCAGGTTTGGATTTCCGCTAAACGTATTCCGGCTATCGCTGAATGTGAAAAAAGGATTCAAATGCCAATATCGTGGACGTCGTATCCTTCTGCTGTAGCTCAGCTGAAGCGCATTATCATTGGGCAATTCGTAGTTGAGGTGAACACTTGGAAAGAAACCGAAATAGTCTCGGTCATTGATTTCATTTGTTTCTAGTAGTGAGGTGACGACATGGGAATATTCCGACCGCAGACCTGCCTGAATGCTCGCATTGCCAAAGCCCTTCCCATAAATCGCATAAGCCGCCGTGACATCTTCATCGTACTCAAAATTATTACTCAATCCTGCCATACTCATGAAGGTACCATCTTCAAGTTGCTCGACGAGGTAGTCGTTGTCAATGTCCCTGAGATTGGCGCGAAGGCCCAGTTCTATCTGGTGGTCCTTACCCTTAAATGGTTTTGTAAAATCTACCTGGAAAAGCCAATCTCTTTGCCCCTCATCATTATTCGATCTTTGAATAATATCGGGAACCTGCCTGATCGCGGAAAAAGTCACCTCTTCAAAAAAATCAGATCCTTCGGTTTCTATTTCATCCCTATACTGCACTGTAGCATTGAGAACATGCTTTCGCGAACTGAATTCTCTTCTGTAATTCAGGCTGTACTCCAGGTTGCTTTCGTCTTCCTTTTCATCGTCCGTACGCAACGTCGTGCGGATCAGGTTATCAGTTGTATTCAGGAAATCATTGTAAGTCAAGGCAGAAAAATTGTCTTCGTCCGACCTCCTGTATAAAAACGAACCTGTAAGCGTTTGCTTATCTTTTGGGAAATAATCTATTCCGAATCGAATACTATTTGAAAGCCCTGTCCTGTTGCGGTCTCTTAGCTGGTCTTGGATAAATACATTGCTTCCCACTTCATTGGTCTGGAAATATTTTCCTCCTCCGGGACTTTCTCTGTACCGCAACCCATAATTGGCAAACCAATTGACCTTGCCTTTCCTGTAATTCACATTGGCTCCTACTCCTGCCTGCTCGGGATATCCTGCATTGGCATCAAATGAGCCATTAAACCCACTTCCTTTTTGTTTTTTGAGAACAATATTAAGTATGCCTGCCATTCCTTCAGCCTCGTATCTTGCTGACGGATTAGTTATTACTTCCACCTTATCGATCATATTAGCAGGAATGGCGCGGAGTCCGTTCACGTTGTCACCTCCCGCCAAACCCGAAGGCCTGCCATCGACAAGGATTTTCACGCCTTCGCTCCCCCGCAGACTCACAGTGCCGTCAATATCAACTGTTACAGACGGCACGTTATCCAAAATGTCCTCTGCCGTTCCTCCGCGATTTGCCAAATCTTTGCCTACATTAAATACCCTTTTGTCCAGTGCAAATTGGGTTTCACTTCTTTCAGCCCTCACTTCGATCTCTTCCAACATTTCTGTACTCGGACTCAATGCAATCTCACCTAATTCTATGGTTCGATTTCCAGCGCTCATTGCCTCCCGATCAAATGGAATCGGATCAATTAATAATTTTTCGAAAGAGATAAATTCGACTTCGGCATAAAGTCGTCCGATCCGAGCTTTCATTTCGAAGCTTCCGTCGAGACCGGTTAATCCACCACTTACTAATGATCCGTCCTCTTTGTTAAATACTGATATAGTAGCAAATTCAAGCGGATATCCGGTATTAGCATCTACAATTTTACCCTTCAAAGTGAGTTCGGGACGTTGGCCTCCTTGCCAATTCCCACGACCCTGACCGCTCCTTTGGGGGTGTTGCGCGAATAGGGTTAGTTCAAAAACTAAAAGGACTATTAGGATAAGAATCTTTTTCATGTGTTTTTATTTACTTCATGATGATGATGTTCAAACAAAGTTGTATCTGTCGAACAGAGGTTGGTACATTTATTAACAAAGTTAACATCGAATACTGAGCAGAATTTGATTCAATTCTGAGGAAATTCTGAGGTTTTGTTTTCGAAAATGTAAATTGTGAATCCCTTGCTGTTCAAAAAAAACGATTAGCTAACTTGTATAATCAGCAGATGGCTGAAAGAAAAGTGAATCACCACTTCTAATTCTGTTTTAACAATTTGTCTATCTCTCGGATGAGTCGTTCAGCAGGCTCGATTAGGTCTACAACATCATCTCTCTGATATTCAATGAAGTCTTCATAATCTCCTTTTTGCCGTTTGTTAAAGAGCCTGGAATAGAATTTTCCTGTTTCAGTATCGATGAGCTCAGTTTTATGAAGTGCTCCCCAAACATTCTCCTTGCCCCATCATGCGTTTGGGCGTTGATCTTGTTGTGTACGAGCAGTGCGATAACAGCGTAGTAGCATGCGTAATATAGTCTATTCATTGAAGCATTCCATAACTCAATTTGCGTCATGACCTTGACATCTTCAACTGTTTCGAAGGCTTTTTCAATCCTATATTTGACCACCGCTTCTCTTTCATTTTCATTCATAATACGATACTCTTTTTTCATCCTCGTTGGAGACATGATCGTTATTGAGCAATATCAATACATCAACATCCGATTCCCGATGATGATCCCCACGTGCATACGAACCGTATAAAATAACAACAGCATCCGGCGCCGTAGAATTCACCGATTCCTTAATTCTTGAAATAATTTTTTCGCCATTTTCCATAGACGCAAAATTAAGTAAGTTCCTTCAAAACTTCACCCCAATTTCATGTACCTCATCTTCATAATCATACCTCAATTCATAGCCATTAAGATCACAGATCTGCTTGACAATAGACAACCCAAGGCCAAGCGATTCACTCGTCTGATTGCTTTTTCTAAATCTGTCAAAAAGCTTTTCCGTAGCGACTTTCGCATCGAGGCCCGAATTGCGTATGACCAATCCCTCATTGTCCAGACGAACTTGTATCCATCCATTTTTTACGTTGTGCTGAACTGCATTTTTTACGAGGTTGCCTACCATTATTTCAGCTAGTGGTTCCTCTATTTTGATCAGCACATCTGCTTTCATTTCTTTAGTTATAGCAATCTTTTTCAGCGCTGCGAGATCATGAAAATCCTCTAGAATCACAGTCAACAAATGCGAAAGATCCAATGTCGCTCTTCCCGTATATTCCTGGTTTTCGATTTTGGTAATTAGCGCTAATGACTGTCCAAGTTTAGAAAGTCGCGATAGCGAATTCTGGCTTTCGCCTATCAATTTGAGTTCTTCCTTGCCTATTTTTGAGGATTCTTGCAATAGATCTAATTTGCCTTTGGCGATCGCCAGAGGGGTCTGCATTTCATGCGAGGCATTCTCCGAAAATTCTTTTAGGGAAATGTAGTCTCTGCGCGCCTTGCGAGTCATGTCCTTCAAAAATTGATTCAGCTCCGAAAATTCTTTGGTATTGGTTTCGGGAAGGTCTACTTCTCCTTTCTTGCGGATATTAAATTTTTTGATACTATCCAAAGTCGAATGAAAAGGTTTCAAAAGCCTTTGTGAAAAGAAGAAACTGAAAACGAAAAAAATAACACTGAGAAGCAGAAAGAGTCTGACCATTGTGGCAACAACTCCTTCCATCATATCTCCTTGTTCTATAAAAACATCCGCGATGGTGATTCGGTGGTGTTTGTCGCCAATTTTGTGCGTAGATGATAGCTTTCGGAACGGTTCGAGCGTCTTGAAAAAGCGATGTATCATTAGCGTATCGGAAAAGATTCCCTGATTGTCTTCTTCGGTGCTCATTCCGATTTCGGTTATCGAGATTTTAGCATTCTCAAGTGCATCGATCGGCTTTCCCTCTTCAATGGACTGCACCACAAGGCGCGTCTCAGATCTCAATGCATAATCGGTCTCCTGGCGCACCACGTCTTTTACCATATTATAAGTGACTATACCGCCGATGCTAAAAACCATGAACATGAGAAGTACATAAAGCAGTGTGATTTTTGTAACTAATCGCATATATCCTCTAGATATTTATCACTTTTTAATGGCTCAATTTGTAACCAAGGCCGTAGATCGTTTTTATAAAATCGGTACCTCCGGCAATGGATATCTTCTTTCTCAGATTTTTAATATGCTGGTAGACAAAGTCGAATGAATCGAGAAAATCGACATTATCGCCCCATAAATGTTCGGCTATATTTTGCTTGGACAATACGCGATTTTTATTCGCAATAAAGTAAAGAAGCAGTTCGTATTCTTTAACGGTCAATTCCAGCGGACTTCCTTGCACGAATACTTCCCTTGTATCGGGAACTATCTCTATATCCTGGTATTTAATCTTTGTTTTTCCTTGATATTTCCTCCTTCGGTATATTGCTTTTAATCGCGCATTTAATTCTGAAAAGTGGAATGGTTTAGTCAAATAATCATCTGCGCCCAACTCCAGTCCTTCTACCTTATCGTCCAATGCATTCCTGGCCGAAATTATAAGCACCCCTGTGTCGTTATTATTGCTCTTTATTTCCCGCAGTACGTCGAGACCATTGCCATCCGGCAGCATAATGTCCAACAAAACAATGTCGTAGTCATAGGAGACCAACTTATCAATAGCACCTCTTGTAGTGGCTACGCATTCGCAAATGGTATCTCCATTCTGGAGGTACGTACGAATGCTTTTCGCCAATTCCAATTCGTCTTCTACCAGGAGCAATTTCATTTTACAAAGGTAAGAAGGGATTCTGATGAGAATTTGAAGGGATTTGTGATTGTAATTTTTTACTACATTAAACAGTTCAACGGACAAACGAATAAACCAAGTCAAGCTTCTTGCGATTGCCCTGACTATCAATAGTAAGTGTCTTACAAAATAAGTTTATGCCAAAAATGGCAAAGAAATTATGCAACTACTGAAGGTTTGTTTATGCGTGTAACTGTTTATACGTAAGGAGTTTCTCAAGCAGTCTAATTTGCTGATTTATTTGTAAAATCATATTGGGTTGTTGATTTACATCTTCCTACTGACGAAACTCCCTACGTAATTTGTGGTTAATCGTTTAAACGAATAAACGAATACCCCGTTTGGTTCTGGCTTGTCCAGGTTAGGTTTCCACTTTTTTAAAACCGCCATTCTTAAACAGCACAATCTGATCTCGACCATTCGCCCTGTATATCACCCTATTTGCTTTAATAATTTCCTGAGTACCCCTCGAAGCCATCAAAGGAGCTCTCACCTCCTCCAGATATTTGGACAATGCGGACTTATCCAATTTATACAAATGAGTTCTGAAAATTTCAGTCAATTCTATCGATACGTTTAACCATTTCTTCCGAACCCAGATAAATAACATAACGGCTGTATCGCCTAAACGACCAAACACAATAGCGTACCACACTCCATATGAACCCAGTCCAGCCGGAAATGCCAAAATATAAGCCAAACCTATAGTAACAACATTCCTGAAAATCAACGTGGAATACATAGGCGGCTTGGTATCACCCGCACCGCGCATAATGCCTGTAATGATCACCGAAATGGCTGCTATGGGAACGGACAACATAGCAATTCTAAAGAATCCAAATGTTCCTTTGAGCACGAGCTCGTGAGCAGACGGATCAAATAACCGTACAAAATATTCAGGAAAAATTACTGGTGGCAGAACCAATAGAGTGCAAATCACCACTCCTAGAGAGATCAGGATATTCCCTTTAGATATAGCATCTTTGACTTGCCATCTTCCTAGGGCCTGCCCGACCAAACTTGTGCCGGCAACATTAAGGCCTACAATAGGTTGAATGATGAGTTGTTCTATTTGCCATCCTATGGCCAACGCGGCCGCTCCGAAGGTGCCAAGTTCGGTAGCTGTTACAACTCCGATCAAGAAAATATTAGATCCCCTTCTAAAAAGACCTTGCACACCTGACGGCAGGCCTATATTGAAAATATCCTTGAACATCTGCCAGTCAGGTAGATAGGTGCCAGGAAGAATTTTGACAACATTCATTCCCGAATAGAAAATATAAAAGCCTATTCCCAATGCAATCGCCCTTGCGATCACTGTACCTACAGCCGCCCCAACAACCCCAAGCGCCGGTATCATTCCAAAACCAAAAATGAAAATGTAATTCAGAAAGATATTCAGAGCAATGACTGCAATATTCAATAGCAGAGGCGTCTTCATATCTCCTGCACCTTGCATGATCTTTTCAAAAACAAAGTTGAGCAACAGAAACGGCGTCCCTATAAATAACACTACAAGATATTCGTAAGAAAGGTTAATCACCTTTTCACTGCCCCCTTGCTCCATTAAAGTGAGGATGGGTTTGGCGCAAATGATTCCTACTATGCCCAGGGCAAGGGATACTAAAATTCCCGAACTAATCGCCTGTCTTGTGATAAAACTTATGCGCTTGTGGTCTCGCGCACCTTTGGCTTGTGCAACAAGGCTCATCGCTCCAGCCGAAACGGACAACACAAGAATAAAAACAAACAACCGAAGTGTATTTCCAAGTCCTATCGCCGCAATTTCTTCAGGGCCTAATCGACCGACCATCAGCGTATCGATGATCTGCACGAGGGACTGCATGACATTCGTCAAAAGGACGGGAAGGCTGAGCCAGGCTATATTCTTTATGGTGCCTAATTTGTTGAGAATAGATCGTAGATTTAGTAGAGAAAGTTTATGTTGCTATAAAATACACAAATTGGGATGGAAATGGTTCTATTATCGACTGGCTTACTCCATCTTTTAACCTCCCCCAGCCCCTCCGAAGGAGGGGAGTTTGAAAACGTGAGTCTGCAATTGTGGACATTACCACTCCTCCCCTTCGGGGAGGTTGGGGGGGGGTTGTTGTGCTAAATTCGCACGAATAACCTCCAAAACCCACGGCAATTTTTCAACCACCTTCTCATTTGTAAATCGAATAACCCAGAACCCATTCTCACTTAATGTTTCTGTCCTTGCTTTGTCATACTCCTTCGTCCGAAGATGAATTTTTCCGTCTACCTCCACCACGAGCTTCTTCTTAATACAAACAAAGTCCACAATGAAAACATCAATAATATGCTGTCTTCGAAATTTATGACCAAGTTTTTTATTTCTTTAATTTAGATGATTATTAGAACTATGAAAACTACAGGTATTTCTTGGAAAACTGCTATACTTTTAATCTTCGCAACTGCCATCCACACCTCTTGTAAAGGTCCTAGTGTACCAAGCATTAAGTAATGAACCCCATAGACAAAGTTATTTTTCTTCTGATCAAGGCGGGGAAACCGGAGTTATGCCTAAGCATAATGAGGATTTTTCCAACGCCGAGCAGAAGGAAAAGGACAAGTTTATGGGGGACAGGATTTAGTGCTTGGTGCACTAGATATCAGGTCGAAAAGATAACCACCGCCCACGGCCCTGAGGACATGGTATTGGATCTATCCATTGAAGATAATCCAAGGATCATTATTTCCTGTAGCAAGAGAAAGGGCAAAGAGAAATATGGCAAATTGCAATATTATAACCTGAACGACGGTAGTATACATGACCTTACCATAGAAGGATATGATGCCAGTGCTATGCGCCCACACGGCATCACTACGGTTACTTTGGATAGCGTAAATTATCTATACGCTATTTCCCATGAGGACGACGCTAACAATGGTTTGATTGATAAAATAGTAAAGTTTGAGATTGACCATAATCGGCTATTATTCAGGCAACAATGGACGTCGGATGAAGTTGATTTGTTCGACGCAGCCAACGACCTGGTCGTCAATGAAAAAGGTATGATCTATTGTGCCAATCCGACTAAGGTAGGCATCCAAAAAGTACCTGCAAAAATTGGGCTCGTCTATCCAGATGGCCGTAGCGAAGTTATTGCAGACGGACTTTACTATCCGAATGGAATTTATTTAGATGAGAATGATCTTTATGTCGCCACGGCGCAGGGTCATACGCTATATAAATATCAGCTTGACACAAATGGCAAAGTCAAAGAAGGAACAAAAACAGCAATGGCGGAAATTAAGGGCGGCGATAACATAACTAAATCAGGTGACAATCTGGTCATAGCCTATCATCCGAGCGTGTTCAAATTTGTATTCCACGCTCGATTTGGTACTAAATCGCCGTCATCGGTGTACACCTACAATATCCGAACAAGAGAGGTGAAACAAATATTCGGTCCGAGTTCAAAGTACATCAGCGCATCCTCAACAGGCCTTATTTATGAGAATCATCTGTATATTTCGCAGGTATTTGAAAACTATATCATTAGGGTACAATTATCTGAGTTATAACTTTGAGTTTTAAAAAAATAAGAAACTATGCTTTCCAAGAAAATGCAAGATGTCCTTAACGAACAGGTAAAAGTAGAAGCCGAATCATCACACGTCTACTTGGCCATGGCTTCATGGGCCGAAATTCAACCGGGCATTGATAATATCACTGCATTCTTCTATAGACACAGTGATGAAGAACGCCAGCACATGCTCAAGCTTATCCACTTCATTAATGAGCGTGGCGGTTTTGCCATCATTCCCGTTTTACAGCAACCTGCCATTACCTTCCCGTCCATTAGTCATGCATTTAAATCCTTGCTCGAGCACGAAGTAATGGTCTCCGAAAGCATCAATAAATTAGTCGATATCGCCCTGAAAATGAAAGACTATGCCACCCACAATTTTTTACAATGGTACGTAGCAGAACAAATCGAAGAAGAGGCATTGGCCCGTGTACTCAATGATAAATTGGAGTTGATCGGCGATGATAAGGGCGGATTGTATTTGTTTGATAGGGACATTCTGCAAGTGAGCATTGGAGACGAGCGCTGAACCGGCTTTACGAATTAGACAGCCAATCTAAACTATGCATTTGGCAATAGATAAAAGCCTGAGTTTATTTATTTGTTTACGCGTGTATGCGTTTATTCGTGTATATGTTTATGCGTGTATACGTTTATGCGCGTGAGCGCTGATCTATACATCCTGCGAAATCGCTCCATTTATCAATAAACAATTAAACGAATAAACGAATAAACAAGAGACGGCTTCGTGTCCTGCGAGCGCTGTATATTTACAGAATGTCTAAGATCATCGATCGCGATCTGTCCTGGCTCTATTTCAACGGACGGGTGCTCCAGGAAGCCGAAAATTCGGAAGTGCCCCTCTACGAAAGGATAAAATTTGTTGCCATCTTTTCTTCCAATCTAGATGAATTTTTCAAAGTGCGCATTCCCCACTTGAGAAATTTTAAACTTCTTAAAAAAAAGGAGAAGAAAAAGCTTGGTATCCGGCCCAAAAGAGCATTAAAAGATGTACTTCAAGAAGTCTCACGCCAGCAAAACCGATTGGGCGAGGTGTTTGAGAAGGATATTATTCCGGCCCTTCGAGAAAAAGGAATTCACCTTATACAAAACGAAGAATTCAGTACAGCGCAAAGAGAATTGGCAATAAATTTCTTTGAGGAAAATCTCCAAGGTGAAATCTTCTGCCATAAAATTAATGACAGTGAAGCGCTCCCATTTTTGCGAAATCAAGGCTTGTACTTATTGATTTCATTGGGCAAAGGCAAGAAAAGAGAAATTGCCCTGGTAGATATACCGAGTGACAGGTTTGCCCGATTTGTTGAATTGCCTGCGGAATTGGAAAATGAACATTGTTATGCCTACCTGGACGACATCATCCGCTGCAATCTTGATCGCATTTTTCAGGATCAAAAGATAAGAGGAATTAATGCCATAAAGGTTTCCAGGGATGCAGAATTATACATCGACGATTCTGTAGATATTGATCTGGCTGCTGAGATCATTAGACGCATTCCGGATAGAGAAAAACAGGAGGCCAGTCGCTTACTCTATGACGAGCGTATAGATCAAAAATCCCTCAACGCTTTGCAAACCTTTTTCGAACTCTCTCAAAAGGACTTGGTACAAGGAGGCCGGTATCACAATATGAGCGATTTCTTTGCTTTCCCTAATCCATGGAAGAAAGTCGATTTGGTAGATCAGAAACAGGGTCCTTTACAGCATCCCGACTTTATCAATGTTAAGGATTATTTCGGACGTATTCGATTTCAAGATCAACTGGTCAGCGTGCCCTATCAGTCTTTTGACCCGGTGATGGGATGGCTCAATCAAGCCGCTACTGATCGGAACGTGACCGAAATAAAAATCACCTTGTACCGCGTTTCTACCGATTCTGCAGTGGCGAACAGCTTATTAAAAGCCTTGGAAAAGGGAAAGAAAGTGACTGCTTTTATAGAAGTCCAAGCGCGATTTGACGAAGAGTCCAATTACTATTGGGGGAATAAACTCAAGCAAGCCGGTGGAGTCATTTTGTACAGCATACCACGCATTAAGGTCCATTCCAAGATCTTTTTAATCAAAAGAAAGGAACCGGACCGCATCAAAAAGTACGCTTTCCTGGGTACTGGAAATTTTAATGAGAAAACGGCGAAGCTGTACGGTGATTACGGATTGATGACAAGCGATTCGCGATTGACTGAAGAAGTGGAAGAAGTATTTCGGTTGCTGGAGCGAAAAATATTACGGCCTGAATGCAAGCATTTGTTGGTTTCCCCATTTACATGCCGTTCTACTTTCGAAACACTAATTAACAAAGAAATAAAGAATGCCAAAAAGGGTCGAAATGCCTATATTATCCTGAAAATGAATAGTTTAGAGGATGTCCGGATGATCGAGAAACTCTACGAGGCATCGCAACAAGGAGTCAAAATCAACCTGATCATCAGAGGAATATGCAGACTTGTTCCAGGGGAAAAAGGACTAAGTGAAAACATAAGGGCGATCAGCATTATTGATCGCTACCTTGAGCATGCACGTGTGTACATTTTTGGAAATAATCGCAAGGAAAAAATGTATGTCGCTTCGGCTGATTGGATGACCAGAAATTTGGATCGAAGGGTCGAAGTTTGTTTCCCGATTTACAGTGAGAGCAAAAAGAAGATTATCAGGGACATGATAGATATGCAGCTTGCGGACAACGTGAAAGCAAGGGATCTAAGCAATCCGGGCACGAATAAAATGGTGAAAAGCAAGGGCGACAAACTTCGTTCACAGGAGGCGATTTATGATTATTTCCAAGAAATTGATTAGAATGATTTGGTTATAAGTTTAACCCGGCTTATTCACGGCATAGCCATGAATAATATTAAACCAAAAAAACAGAAGCCATTCCGCCTTAATGACGAAATGGCTTCCTGCGGTTCACGAGTATGTATTATTTGGTAATAATGACTTTCTCTCTAAAAGTACCCAACTCATTTTTCAATTCGAAAAAGTACAACCCGGGAGGAAGAGTACGAGAATCAAATTCTGTTTCACCAGGATAGAGCGATTGCTTGAGCATCAAATCACCCGATGAATTGAATATCGTTAGATCATTTTCTTTGTACTGCTTTTTTCCCAGTCTTACGACAAAGGCGTCATTTTCAAATACAGGATTCGGATATACCTGCAAGGCCTTTGTTCGCACATCTTTGATCGATGAAGGCTTGTCCACGATATGCCTAGCGAAAACTCGCAGCGTGTAATCTTCGACTTCACCATCTATGCACTCCTGGCAGGCCGACTTAAGTCGTCCGTTGTGAACGATTAAACGCACCGTCAGATCGCCTGGTTTGGCATCTTCGGGCACAGCTATATCGGCGCCATTTTCTGCGGAAGTTTGGTTGTCAACTACCAATTCGCCCGGATCGTCAAAGTCACAATCTCCATTCCAATCGATATATCCCTGGACAGACAGCCTGCAAGGCTCGGTAAGAAAATCAGGGAAGATCCACACACTCAGCGAATCGCCCTGGCCAAGTTCGAGTATCAAATTTGTGTAATCACCATAGCCGCGGGTGTATCCCATTTTTACGTTTAAGCAGCTTTTTTCCCAAGGAACTCAGAGAGTCTGTCCCATTGATTGTTCATTCTCAAATTTCTGAGACTGATTACGTTTGTAACTCCTTTTGGAGTCCATCTTTGTCCTGACAATTTACAGCGCTTTTGCACCAATGTTCTATGGGCTGCTTCTATGGCACCACTTCCAATTTGTAGCCCTTTTTCTCTATATTTTGGATATTCCATCCTGTGGATGTTGTTGTTTAAATAGACCAATAATTTCTCTTTCTTTTCTTTTTTCTTTTCTGTTTTACATTCTATGTTCTCCACCATTTTTAAGGCAGCTTGTCCTCCCTTTTTCAATAGTGTTTCCCTTATGGTGTCTAACCACTCTTTTCTCTTTTCTTTTCTATGTATCGCTACTTTTGAAAAGTCTGAAAAATGTTCTAAGGCATGATAATAATCCAGTATTTGCAAAGCCTCTGGATATTCTGAGCTAAACCAATCTCCCAACCATTTCGCTCCGTCTATTATTATGACCAACCTGTCTTTTAGATCTTCGTAGGTATCCAGATATTCTGACATCTTTCGTTCAAATTCTTCATGCCCACCTAAATGAAAACAATACCACGATTCTTTGATAAAACTCCTGGTATCGCTCAGTTTAAGTACTTCTTTACCTTTATAAACCCTTCCTACTTTTACTTCTTTCCAATCACTCGGTCTGGTCAACACCATCCCTCCATCTGCATGTGCATATACTACCTCATCGGACTCCGCTTTGGGCTTACTTTGTACATCTTCTCTTTGCTCCTCCAGCCATTTTTCACCCTCCTCTCCAAGACTTTGACATACTCTGTGTATGCTGTTGTCGCTCACATCAAGTTGCATCGTCTTTTTTAGTAATTCACTACTCGATTGGTAGCATTCACTTTGCCCTACATATGCTGTGATATCCTTCAGCATCGGACTCAGTTTTACTCCTTTGACCTCTTTTACAAATCGATGTGAGTTGTCCAGTTCAAGTTTTCCGTAATAGCCTATTATGCTTTTTTTTTACGATAATCTTCATCGGCTTCTCCTATGGTCTGTTCTATCACATTGCGACTTAATTCTTTAAGAAGCTCCACCGATTTGGTTTCAAATTCATAAAAGCTTTCTGCGGTTTTCTCTTTAAGTTCTATCTCATCCAAAAGTTGGCTAAACTGGTTCAGTAATTTAGCCTTGTCCATTTTTGAATGTATTTTGGTTTATGCTAATTTAACCATTTTTGCGAAAAACTGGGATACACCCATAGCCGCCGTCGTTACCGGTTTGATTTTCCAGTGCGTTCAATGAGATTTTGTCGATCCATTCGTACTCGCTATCTCCCTGTACTTGACAAGGATCATCGCATGCAGGGCTCGGACAATCTTCACAGCCGCACGGACCTGGTTTTATCCTGTACGGATCGTATGGGCATCCATCTTTACTATCGCACTTTCCATCGCCGTCAGAGTCCTTTTCACCTATAAGTTCGCATGAACAAGGCCCGCATACGCTTTTGCCCTTTAGCTGTCCTTTCTCATCAAAGAAATCGGTCAACCATTCACAACTGGCTTTAACAGTGTGGAAATTTACCGGGTGTGTTGGAATCCAGCATATCGTAATTTTACCTTGGTCATCGGTTGGGCACTCTGCACAAGTTGGAGGACTACCGTTTTCACAATCGTCGGCCATCCCGTTCTTGTTCTTGTCTTTGAGGTCATCGCCTCCGGGACAAGTGTCTACGGCATCGCAAACTCCATCATAATCCGCGTCGGCGAATTTTCCGTAGCAGTTGCAATTCTCATCGTATTTGTCCCATTTTGTACATGGGTTTCTATCATCGCACTTGGCTCCCGGTGTACAATCCGGTTTTTGGTCACACGGGCCACAATAAACATTTGGTGAGGTCTGCGCCGAACAGTTGACCCGTTTTGTTTTGCCATTTTGGCAAACGTAGATTACTTCATTTCCTTTACAATCGCACCTGGCGTAGAGGTCACTAAATGAAAGTACTAACAACAAGGTCAGTACAAGAGTAAAAAATTCCTTCATGATTTAGATATCTTAAATATGATTAATAGCAATGAGGCAATACCATCCTAGTAAGGCACTAATATTCAAGGTATCCGTAGGGTGAGTAATCTATTGGTACATAAAATTAGACCAAAGGCATCTGGGCGGCTTGGAAATGTGGGTGAATGCCAAGTACTTGGCAAAAAAATTAGGGCGTGGGATGGGGGTGGGTGTGAACTGTCGTATTCGACTACGGAGTAATGCCTTATTCAAAATAGTCACAAATTTCTTCTGCGAAGTAACCAGTAAATTTTATTTCAACTCCACCAATCGCAACCCCTCATAAAAAGCGCCCCACGAAAACCAAAATCCCATAAACTGACCCAGTGCTTTCAGGTTTGTCCTTGCATTAGGGCCTGAAACTACATTGCCGAAGATGTCGTAATTATTTCCCAATTCGTCTTTCATAATCATTGGAAGTGCATTGGGTACAGCTATAAAAAGGATACCAAATTGCCATCTTTCAAGTAAAGGACATCAAGGCCATCGTTTGTGAGTACAAAATTAGCGGATAATTTACCACTTATGTTTATATTTGCTAAATATAAACAATGAATGTAAGCCTCACGGAAAAACAGGTTAAATACATCTCTGACCAAATTAACTCTGGCGACTATCAAAATAGAAGTGAAGTGGTTCGTGACGCTCTGCGTCTACACGAATACTATCGGGAATCTGTGATAGAATCACTCAAGGAGAAAATTCAACTAGGAATTGATTCTCCCGACAGTCCGAGAAATGTCCTTGACATTATGGAAGCTGGAATACCTTAATTGGTGCCAAAGGCGGTCTCATACTACAAACTTTCTTCCGTAGCTGATATGAAGTAAAAAGTGATCACATCAGGATCGCAAGCATACTTCACGAACAAGGAGATTTTATTTTTCATCTCAGATGGTACTGAAATTTGATACTCTTCCGATTTATCCAGAGATATGGTTGCTAATCCACCCCAACATCCCTTGCAAATCCCCAGCCTCAAAATACTCCCACTCGCCCTGATTCCGAAACCATGTCATTTGTCGTTTGGCATACCGACGCGTATTCTGCTTTATCTTTTCCTTCGCCTCGGGAAGAGAGTAATTGCCATCGAAATAATCAAATAGTTCGGCATATCCAAGCGTATTCCGTACAAGTGAATTTTTCTGACGGTAGAGGTTTTTGGCTTCAGCCAAAAGTCGCCCACCTTCCATCATTTTATCCGCGCGTTTATTGATGCTTTCGTATAGCTTTTCGCGACCCATTGTGAGGGCTATTTGGATCGCCTCGAAAGGCCGATCTCGCCCTTGTTTGGTCAGAAAAGAACTGAACTTTTTCCCACTGCTATCTATCACCGACAAGGCCCTAATGAGACGGTGAGGATTATCTATGTCAACTTTTTTGGCGTAAGCCGGATCTTTTTCAAATAGCATCTTTTGTAATGGTTCAATCCCATCCTTCAAGAATAGAGCGTTGTACTTTTCTCTTACACCTTCTTTGATATTCGGAAATTCATCCAGCCCATAGAGAACGGCATTAATGTACAATCCCGTCCCTCCGACCATAATGACCACGCGATGCTCCTTGTACAATTCATTAAGCGCTTTCAGTACATCTCGTTCGAAATCTCCAACACTGTACTCGTCGTGAATGCTTAGATTATCGATGAAATGATGCTCTATTTCAGTTCGATCCTTCCAAGTTGGCTTGGCTGTACCGATGTTCATTTCGCGGTAGACTTGCCTGCTATCGGCAGATACAATTGGGCAACCCAAAACCTTGGCTATTTCCATAGCTACCTTGGTCTTTCCAATACCCGTAGGGCCGCCTATTACAATGAGATATGGCAATTTTGAATGTTAGTGCTTTGTAAAGTAAGTTTTTAAACATTATTTATGGCCTACGCCCTCCCTCAGTCCCTAGCGCCTCCGCAGAGTAGCTATGGCGCTCGCGGAAAGGGATGCCCACCCAGAGGGGAGGTTCCCCTTTAGGGTCAGGGGCGCGTCAGGGCAATTGATACCAATAGTTTACTTTACAGAGCACTAGAATTTTCAATATAGCATACATTGACAGACATTCAAAATTCGAGCATTCAAAATTCAGGCATTTTTCATCGCGACACTCAGAGATTGATTAGTTTTATTAGCATTAAAAATTAATCACTATGCGATACGTATTGATCTACGTAATGATTCTATTATCATCTTGTATGCTGAGTGAGAAGGAATCATCCTCGGCCAACGAATCCAAAACAGCTCAATACGCACTAGTGATCCACGGCGGTGCCGGTACTATCCTTAAAAAGGACATGAGCGAAGAACGCGAAATAGCCTACCGACAAGCTCTTAACGAAGCGCTCGACATAGGTGAAGAAATGCTTAAGGCAGGAAGCGAAAGCATAGACGTCGTCGAAAAAGTGATTCACTACATGGAAGATTCTCCTCTCTTCAATGCCGGAAAAGGAGCGGTATTTTCTCACGAAGGCAAGAATGAATTGGACGCATCGATCATGCGCGGAAGTGATATGAATGCGGGAGCAGTAGGAGGCGTGAGCAACGTAAGATATCCTATTTCAGCAGCCCGAGCGGTAATGGAAAGATCGGAGCATGTCTTGTTGACCGGTATAGGAGCAGAAAAATTCGCCGAGCTTCAGGGACTTGAAATAGTCGACCCTTCTTACTTCTACACCGCAAGAAGATGGAACAGCTTACAAAGAATATTGGAAAGCGAGAAGACTAAGCTCGCCGCATCAACCGATCCGGATGATAAAAAGAACGGCACAGTAGGCTGTGTCGCTTTGGATAAAAATGGAAATATTGTAGCCGGCACGTCCTCCGGCGGTATGACGAACAAGCGCTTTAACAGGTTTGGCGATGTGCCTATTATCGGCGCTGGAACTTATGCGGACAATGCCACATGCGGAGTTTCGTGTACCGGTCATGGGGAATATTTTATTCGCTACGCAGTGGCTCATGACGTTTCTGCAAGGATGAAGTATCTGGGAGAGTTACTAAGTGAGGCGGCGGACGAAGTGGTAAATAAGACCCTCAAAGACAATGGTGGAAGCGGTGGATTAATCGCTGTGGATAGATATGGGAATGTTGCCATGCCCTTCAATTCCAGGGGATGTACAGGGGCTATGCAAAGCCCGGTGAGCGTTATGTAGGAATTTATGAGAACGAATAGTTTTATATTTAAGAAGTTATATATATATTTATCTGATATTCAAGGGGTCAAGGGTTTGGCCGGTTGGCAAATGGGGTAAACCCTTAGTTTAGAATAAGAGAAAACACCGATGTCGAGAGAATGAGTAGTGCTTAGATTTGGTAAACCAAAACGAATTCTACTTATGAAGTTTTCTCATTTAACTTCTCCACCCCTTTTAATTCTGGGAATTTTACTTTTCCTGTTTAGTTCCTGTTCCTCTGATGTAGTAAATATGGATGTGGCTGAAGAGGATGTCATAGAAGATCCTAAAACCGCCGTTCCACTGTCTATTGAGTTCTCTACTTTAGACGAAGTCAATGCCTTACTTGAATCAAATCAAATCGAAGCCATTGCAGAAGCTTTCCTAGAAATCAACAGACGTGAGCGCGATGCTAAGGCATGCATTAACGCAAAATTCAAAGGAGACCTAGATCAAGATGAAGCTGTATCCGCGCAAGATGTCCTTGTCGGCTACAACATTATAAGTGAATATGATGACGTGCAAAAATATCCCGACACAGCAAATGGCGATCAAAAATTAGACGTCAACAAAGAATATCTAGGTGCCCAACCTTCATTCTGGGATGTAGTGCATGTAGCCAATCTGTGGTCATTCAGCGAAAGCGCATCGACACGGCCCATTTTGGATAAAAACGACATCGCAGTCCTAGTAGATTTGGTAATCGGCCAGTGTAATTAATCCACTCGCTGCTAGGCTTCGGTGGACGAGGTACTCAATACTAAAAAAGCATTCCCAAACGAATACTCTCGGACATTCGGAATAAAGAATAATCCTACATAGCTTCCAATTCATTAACTAAAGCATGTATATCCGAATCACTAACGATAAAATCGGAAAGCATCTCGTATTCCTGTGGGCCCCTGCATCTGAGCAACTGCATTGATCGCAGCGCCTGATGATTGCTAGGACTAAATGAAAGTTTGACTCCCTGAAGTTCGAAGTCCACGAGATTGTCCATGCTTTCGATCAAACCTTCGCGACTTATGTTATCTCCAAGCCTCTTCATCGCTTCGGTGAATGGTTCGGCATAAATAAATCCGGCATAAGGAAATACACCCCATCGCACATCGGGATAATACTTTTCCAGGGCGGATTTATATCGTTTGATATCGGGATCGTCATAATCGTATGGTGGAGTTACAAAAGAGCCGAATATCACACCCTCCCACGCTCCTTTGGTCAATTCGTGCATCAATTCCATATCCGAGAGGATAAAGGATGCAATGAATTGAGGTTCGTATCCAATGACATTGGCATTGGTCACGGTAATTACTCCCTGCCTGGGCAAGGTCCACAACAACACCACATCGGCACCGGAATGCTTTAAACGCGCAACATGTGAGCTCAAATCCGTGTCTGTGATCTCCACGGGCACCTCAGAGACAAAATCGATATTTTTTTCATTGAGGACACTTTTTGCACCGACGAGAGCACTTTTGCCCACATCGTCATTTTGGTATATAATACCAATTTTTGTCGATCCCAAATTTTCGGTTGCATATTTCGCCTGGATCACTCCTTCGTCGATGTAATAAGGCAGTACGCTGAATACATTTTTCTTTAATGGAATTGACCAATGTGTCGCCCCTGTGATAGGCGAAATCCACGGAATATTTTCCTCTACAATATAATCCAAGACGGACATGCAGGGTGCCGTACCTATGCCTCCGACAAATGCAAATACCTCGTCTTTCTGCACCATTTCGCGCACGGCCGGTACGGTGCGGGACGGATCGTAAGCGTCGTCTTTCATTATAAATTTGACCTTTTTGCCATTGATGCCGCCTTCGTCATTGATCATTTTAAAATAGGCGTCCATTCCCTTTACAATATTGCCCCATAGAGCAGCAGGGCCTGTCAATGGGCCGAACGAACCTATGATGATTTCGGTGTCGGACACACCGGTGGTGGTGCCAGCTGTGCTATCGTCAGAAGTTTTTGTGCCGTCCTGGCACGACCAAAATAAAAGAGCGGAGGAAAGGAGGATTAGAATAAAATAGAGATTCTTTTTCATTGCTATCGGATTTTATAGATGTCTTGTAAAAATAAACAATACCACTAATACATCGTTTCAATCAAATCCCCATACGTCTCATTGATAAATTTCCGTTTCACCTTCATGGTCGGGGTCATTTCTCCGTCTTCCTGATAGAGTCTTTTATTTAAAATTGTGTACTTCCTGATGTTCTGTACTTTGGCCATTGAGCGATTTACATCTTTGACTTCCTTGTCGATCAGCTTTCTAACGTCCTGATTTTCAGCGAGATCGGCGTAGGTGGAGTACTGTATTTTGTGATCCTGCGCATATTTATTTATATTTTCCTCGTCGAGGACAATGATGGCCGTCAGGTATTTGCGACGGTCGCCGATGACGATCGCGTCGTTGATAAATGGGCTGAATTTTAATTTGTTCTCGATGTATTGCGGAGCAATATTTTTACCGCCAGCAGTGATGATCAGATCTTTTTTACGGTCTACGATTTTCAGGAATCCCTCGTCGTCCATTTCTCCGATGTCGCCTGTGTGCATCCAGCCGTTCCTTTTGGCAGCATTCGTAGCCTTGGAGTTTTTATAATAGCCTTTGAAAATACCGTCATGCCTTGCAAGTATCTCTCCATCCGGGGCAATCTTAACCTCGGCACCAGGGATAGCTTTTCCCACTGTACCATGCTTGTAGTCGCTCAACGTAGAAAATGAAATCAGCGCCGATGTTTCCGTCATCCCATATCCCTCTACCATAGTCAGTCCGATCATTCTATAGAATTTGAGAATATCCGGCGAAATCGGCGCAGCACCACTAAAGGCATAGCGCATTTTCTCCATTCCCAAACGTTCTTTGAGGAAGTAAAAGACGCCGTTTTGGGCAAGTAAGTTGAGTGCCCACCATACCGGGCCCGGTGGTTTGCCTGCGTCGATTTTTTCCAAATATTTTTTACTGGCGCCCAATGCCAATTTGTATACCTGACGATTGAACCAATCTGCATCTTCCATTTGCATATAAATCCTGGAATAAAACTTCTCCCAAACTCTTGGAACGGCGTAACCGATACTCGGATGAATCTCGCGCAAGTTCTGCGGGAGGGTGTCAATGCTTTCCACAAAATTTATCTTATAACCCAATAGCAGGTGAAGGTATACACTGAACGTGCGCTCAAAAATATGGCACAGTGGAAGAAAAGACATAATCTCTTCGTCAGACCTAATCATATTTCCACCTTCAATAGAGGCCAAAGCATTTGCGGCCCAAAGCAAATTTTTATTGGTGAGCATTGCTCCTTTCGGCGGGCCGGTTGTCCCGGATGTATACACCAGGATGGCGGTATCGTCTTCGCGAATATTTTCGGTTAGGTTTTGCATTGCGCTTTTGTTCTGGGAAAACGTACGTTCTCCCAGTTCCATCAAATCAGCGAAAAACATTATTTGGTCATCCTCCAATGCATTGAGGCCTTTATCATCCCAGTAGATGACTTTTTCCAAATGTTCCGAAGAATCTCTGAACCTTAACCATTTATCCACCTGCTCTTCATCTTCGGCAAAGAGAATCTTGCATCCCGCGTGATTGATCACATATTCTACCTGTTGCCAGGCATTGGTGGTATAGATGCCGACGGATGTGGCGCCAAGCATCTGTGTCGCCATATCAATATATAGCCATTCCGGACAATTTTCTCCAATGATCCCTACAAAATCGCCATTGGTAACTCCCAATTCCAGAAGGCCCGAAGCCAATTTCTCCGCCGAATCATAATATTTCCTCTAGGTAATTTCCTGCCAGAGACCGAACTTTTTGTGTCGCATTGCCACGTGATCTACAAGACGATTGGCTGTAATTTCGAATTGCTTCGATACTATATATACTTGATTATCAATCATTTATGATTTGACAAAGTACTCGTCAATGACTAGTGCGGTTTTCAAAATTAAAAATTGAGTGATTATTTTGACGAACACGGCTTACGCTAACAACCAACAACACACAACTAGCAACTAATCCTTATCCCCATCTCCTCTTCCTCTTATACCTCTGTTCGCCTTTCACCGATGTCTCGAGTTTAATCCCCAAATAAAACTCTTTCACGTCTTCGTCTTCCCTAAGTTGTTGCGAAGGGCCCGAAGTTACGAATCTCCCATTTTCCATAATGTAGCCAAAGTCCGCAATCTTCAAAGCCATATGCGCATTTTGTTCGATCAGAAGTACGGTCACACCTTCTTCTCGTATAGCCGGAATAATGTCGAAAATCATCTGTACCAAAACCGGTGAAAGTCCCAATGAAGGTTCGTCCATAAGTAATAATTTCGGTCGATTCATTAATGCTCTGGAAATAGCCAACATCTGCTGCTCTCCTCCTGAAAGTGTGCCTGCCAATTGACTTAATCGTTCTTTGAGCACAGGAAAATATTCGAACATCCGGTCCATGTCCGATTTTATTTCGGTATTCTTTTTCCTGAGGTAAGCTCCAACCAAAAGGTTTTCTTTCACTGTAAGTTCGTCGAAAACTTCTCTGCCTTCCGGCACATAGCCGATACCTTTAGCCACTATTCTTTCTGTATCCATTCGATCGATACGCTGCCCTTTGTACGTGATTGTTCCCTTATCCGGCTGATCGTCGAGCAGGCCCATAATAGTATTCAATGCCGTCGTTTTACCAGCACCATTATTGCCCAAAATCGTAGTGATCGAACCTTCGGCAATATCCAGGGAAACACCGTGAAGGGCTATGACCTTGTTGTAGTAGGTTTCTATGTTATTTACTTGTAACAAGATATTCCAATATTCATTTGGATTCTGTCAATGCGTTTACATCTTCGCCAAGGTAGGCCTTGATGACCTCAGGATGGTTTAAAACTTCTTCCGGCCTTCCGTCTGTCAAATGCTTTCCAAAATTTATGGCCAAAATACGGTCGGAAATGTGTTTCACCATTTGCATATTGTGCTCGATCAAGAGGATGGTAATCCCCAGCAAATCTCTAATATCCTTCACCCAAAAGATCATTTCTTCTCTCTCTTCCTGGGTGAGCCCCGCTGCCGGTTCGTCGAGCAGCAGCAAATCCGGTTCAAGTGCTAGTGCACGACCTAATTCTACTAATTTTTGCTTGCCGTAGGACAGATTGGAAACCAATTGGTCACGGCTCGATTCCAGTTCTAAAAAGTCAATAATTTCCTCCACTTTTCGCCTATGTGAAAGCTCTTCTTTCGCTGTTTTTGATCGCTTCCACGACAGAAGTGCAACGCCGAAAATAGAAGCTTTCATCTTGTGGTGCCTGCCCAAAAGCAGGTTGTCGAGGGTGGACATATGGGCAAAGAGTTCGAGGTTTTGAAAGGTTCTTGATATGCCCAATTTTGCAATTTGATCTGGGCGTTTGCCCACAATGTTATCGCCCTTGAAATGGATAGAGCCGGAGTCAGGTTTGTATAAGCCGTTAATGCAGTTGAAAATTGTAGATTTACCTGCACCATTCGGACCGATGATCGAAAAAATTTCCTTCTCTTCCACTTTGAAATCAAGAGCATCGACGGCCTTCAGGCCGCCAAAGGATTTGTTTAAATTTTTGATTTCAAAGAATGCCATAGTTCCCTATACTTTTCGAACGTAATGCCTGTCAAACAATCCGGATGGCTTGAAATAGAGCACCAAAACGATAATAGCAAAGGCCACGACCGATTTGAACTCTATAGAAATGTAAAAACCAAAAAGGTTTTCAATAATGCCTAAAAGAAAACCGCCGATCACTACGCCATAAAGACTTCTCATTCCCCCAAGTACCGCTGCTGCAAAGCCTTTTAGCAGTGGATCCCACATCATTGTAGGATCCAATGTGATAACGGGCGCCACCAGAATCCCGGCAATCGCTCCTACTATCGAACTAATCCCAAAACTAATAGCCAGAATGCGATCTACTGATATACCATTCATACGCGACGCATTTACATTTTGCTGGCAGGCCTTCATAGCGAGGCCAAGCTTTGTTTTTTGAATCAATAAATAAATAGCTATTAAGACCAGTAGGGCGATTACAAGAGTAGCCAGATTTAGCTCGGTTATGGCGATCAGATCATTTCGATAAATGACTTTGCTTTCCGAAAAGGGAAGATTGATCTGACGCTGATCGCTTCCCCATTTCCATCCGGCAAGCCCATAGAGCATGAGTTGGAAACCAATCGTAATCACGATATAGCTAAGAGGTGTTGGATCTTTTGCTCTTCGCAGAAACAGAAACTCTAAAAGAAGACCCAAAACAAATGCGAAAATCATGGTGAAAACGAGGGCGGGATAAAAAGAAAATCCAAAGGAACTGAGCAAAACAAAGGTTACATAAGTGGAGATCATCGCCATTTCTCCCTGGGCAAAGTTGGGTATTTCGGATGCCCGATAAGTAATGCTCATCGCCAATGCCATCAAAGCGTAAATACTGCCGATGACTAATGAACTTATGATGAGCTGGTAGAACATTGGGGAACATCATTAATTTAACTGAACAGGATTGTCACTCATATCTGCTTAGGACTAATTTTGCGCGTTCCTTTTGAAATAAATGTGTGTCCCTTTATTTCCTTCGGTGGCAGCAAGTTCATATCACAGCTCTGAACCATTGTGATACACAAATTCGGGGGAAAGGTCATAATCCCATAAGTCTTTTTGCCCTTTGCCCTTTGATCTAATTAATCTTTTCCATAATACTTCACCAATATTTCCGATTTGTACTTTTCTGAAATTGTCAAAGGAACGAAGTTGATCAATGCCATCAAGATCTCCGTGTTTTTCAATCAATGCTTCCACGTTAATTATTCTTTTCTGGCCATTGTTGAATTCGCAAACAAGGATAAGCGCCTCAAGAATTTTTATTTGAATAATTTTTAGCACTATCGTAAAGATGTTATTTTGATCGAAATTATCAAAATGCTCACTTCTTGAAAAAGTGATAATCGCAAATGAACGAACTGATTCAATTCGACAGATTTATATTCGATATTATCCACAGTGACTTGAGCAATGTGTTTTTTGACTTCCTTATGCCTATCCTAAGGAATAAATTCACGTGGATACCTCTGTACGTGTTTATCATTTCATTTTCTTTTTTCAACATGAAAGTAAAGAATGCAGCGCTGTTCGTAGCCTCACTTATTCTTACTGTCGTGATCTCCGATTTCACTTCCAGTCAATTGATCAAAAAGAGCGTCGAGCGTCCCAGGCCTTGTAGAGAAATTACCATGGAGTCTCGGGTCGACCCATTGGTCAGATGTGGTAGCGGTTATAGTTTTCCATCCTCGCATGCCGCCAATCATTTTGCAATCGCGTTTTTTATTATCCTGGGAAGCAAGGAATTAAGAAACTGGATAAAGTCCGCTCTCATTCTTTGGGCGGCTGCTATTTCACTAGCACAGGTATATGTCGGTGTGCACTACCCCATTGATATTTTGGCAGGATCTGCGGTAGGTTATTTCGTAGCCAGAATAGTCACATTCACAATCGCTCTTCGCAAGTCACATCTCCCAGTTTGACACCGATGAAATTGACCTCTGTTTCGTTCGCGAGAATATTTTCGATTTGCATACATTCCAGTTCATAAATTTCATTTAAGCTTTTACCCTTCAGTTCGACCTCATCGAGGTAGAATCTCCAAGAGTCATTATTTGGAAAACTTTCCGCCTTTCCAATAAGTACGTTTAAGGTCAAAATGATATCCAAAGCACTGGCGTCGCCGGATTTGTTGACATCCATCGCTATGAAATCATTTATACAATGTTGACTTATGCCCAAGATCATCCTCTGCGCTCTGACTAAATCCAGAGCCGATACATTTTGTGTAGCATTATCTGATCGCGATGGACATATTTGTTTGGCTTCGGGAGATAGATTCTCAAGAATGATATCCTGTCCATTATTGAGCATTTCGATAGTATTGTTCTCTTCGTCTCGAACGGCATATACCACATTTTCAATAGAACTCCCATCCGGCAATTTGCTATTTAAAATAATCCTGGTCGAATCTGGCATTGCCGTTGTGTCGGGAGGAGTTATCGTCGTATCCGGCGGCATCACAATGGTATCAGGAGGCATCACAATCGTATCAGGAGGCATTACAATAGTATCGGGCGGCATTACCATTGTATCCGGAGGCATTACATTTCCTGAGCCATACAAATAATGTATGGTGCCCCCTTCCGGGATGCCCTGCGCACGTTCGAAATAAGCCAGATGCGGTTTTTCCTGATCATCCATAGCAAGAGAAATTTGCTGACCCAGGATTTTCTCAGTGGAGCTTTCGTCTATGGCAGTTTCCAGGACCCATCCATTGGCTTCTAAGGTACCGTATCTCACAATCTTCTTATTGTTGAAAGCGATATAAAACGTGCCGTTTTTGTATTCCAAATCCACCACTTTACGCGCACCGCTAAACGAAATATCTATCAGGTCGAGATCTTCAACTTTTTCGCTTTGCCATTGATCGTTTTGTCGACTGGCCAATTGAATCCTGCCTGTTGGACTTTCATTCAGATAGTAAGCGACAATCGGATTACCCGAATTGTCGAGTACCAGAGACGGGAACAATCCTCCCTCTACAATCACTTCGTGATGCCAGCCGCCTTCATCTTTGTAAGAATAAAAAAGTTGATCTGTATAAGAAATGTAGTAGGCGACGTGAACGACGTTGTCCCGTACTTTTATCGATGTAGCAAATTTATAAGTGGTCTCTGCCGGATTTACGTTTTCTACAATCCAATTGCCTTCTACCTTTGTGGCGTACTCAATTCCCGATCCCGGATCAACGGAAACAATATGGTTTTGGTTATTGCCATCAATAAAAATGCTGCCATCCCAACCGTCATGTCCTTCGTGTTCTATTTGATCCAGGACCCATTGATTTTCATTTTTTACTGCAAGCGTAAGATCCTCGGTCGTGTGATCGTGATAGGGAATGCGAGGATTCGAATTGTCATCGATGACTATGTCGAGAGGGCCGTAAAAGTAGCCGGTACTTACCAGAGTTTCGGTCTGAAAACTCCCATCTGCTATTTCGACGCATTTGACGAATCCGTTAAAGCTTTCGTTCATATAGGCAATGTAGATCTGATCTCCGCTTATTGCAATATCCGGCTTGATTCCATTGCCAATGCTAATGGGCTGCCATGTCAATTGTGAGAACCCGCTGAACGAAACCAGTATGTTGAAGAGTAGAGCAATTCTTTTCATAGGCACCTATTGCGTAAGCCAGCCCAGGACGTCATTATGTTCGATATAGTACAGACCATCGATTACTTTCAAAGGTAAGGTCATTCTGGTCACTGTGCCCCAATTTTGTTGTACTACCTCGATTTCAGTCTTTTTCACTGCAGAGATATGAATCATCATATAAAGGAACCCAGAGCATATTTTATTGTCAATTGTAATGGGGGAGTTGGATATATTTGCAAAAAAATAGTCTAAAGCAAGAATGTTTGATTCCCTAAGCTCAAAACTCGAATCGGCTTTTAAAAATATAAAAGGAGAAGGAAGGCTAACCGAAGTCAATATAGCTCAATCCGTCAAGGAGATCAGACGGGCCCTGGTCGGAGCCGATGTGAATTATAAGATAGCGAAGGAATTTACCGATAAGGTCAAAGATGAAGCACTAGGTCAAAGAAACATTCTTAGGACCGTCAGGCCTGGCGAACTGATGGCCAAAATCGTGCTCGACGAGATGACCAGCCTTATGGGCGGCAGCGCCGAAGGGCTAAATCTGAGTGCTAAACCAAGCGTGATTCTCATAGCTGGTCTTCAGGGATCCGGAAAGACCACTTTTTCTGCTAAACTGGCCAAATTTCTCAAAGCAAAAAAAAATAAAAAACCGCTATTGGTTGCTTGTGATGTATACAGGCCCGCAGCGATAGACCAACTTGAAGTTTTAGGAGGGCAGGTGAACGTACCTGTGTATAAGGAAGTAGAAAACAAGAATCCGGTAGACATTGCACAAAATGCGCTGGTACATGCCACAAATGAAAAGTTGGACGTAGTAATAATCGACACTGCAGGGAGGCTGGCGATTGATGAGGAAATGATGACCGAGATCGAAAACATTAGAAACGGTGTCGAACCCGATGAGTCGCTCTTTGTCGTTGATTCCATGACAGGTCAGGATGCGGTGAATACAGCCAAAGTTTTCAACGAACGGATCGATTACAACGGGGTAGTTTTGACTAAGCTGGACGGCGATACTAGGGGCGGTGCTGCGCTATCCATTAAGTATGTTGTCGGTAAACCGATCAAATTCATTTCCACTGGGGAGAAGTTGGATGCTATCGATATTTTTTATCCTGACCGGATGGCACAACGTATCCTCGGCATGGGGGATATTATTTCATTCGTAGAGCGAGCACAGGATCAGTACGATGAAGAAGAAGCCAAACGCCTGGAGAAGAAGATCAAAAAGAACAAGTTTGATTTCAACGATTTCAAAAAACAAATCGATCAAATCAGGAAGATGGGCGATCTCAAGAGTCTTATGTCAATGATCCCTGGGATGAATAAAATGATGAAGGATATTGATATAGACAACAATGCTTTTGATAAAGTTGAATCTATAATCTTCTCTATGACGCCCCAGGAACGCGGCAATCCTGAACTATTAAATATAAGTCGAAAAAAACGCATATCAAAAGGATGCGGCCATGACATCCACGAGATCAACTTATTCATTAAGCAATTTGATCAGATGAGAAAAATGATGCGCATGATGAGCAAGGGCAAGAATATGCAAAATATGATGCAGGGCATGCAGCAGATGAGGAGGTAGGCAAAAAACAACTAGTGCTCTGTAAAGTAAATTATTCGTATCAATGGCCCAGCGCGCCCCTGCCCCCTGAAGGGGGAACCCTCCCGCGGGAGGGCTTCCCTTTAGGGACCGAGGGTGAGCGTTGGTCACAAATAATGTTCAAAACATACTTTATGGAGCACTAATGACCGTTTCGCAATGGAAAAACTCCACGATAGTATAATTACCGAATTTGACCATTTCGCCTCGGACTATACTAGTGATATGCGGCGCATGGTGCCTTATTATGATAAGCTCTTGGCTTCTATGGTCGAGAGCATTCCGCAAGAAAATCAAGTGGAAAGAATCCTTGACCTGGGATGCGGCAATGGCAATATCACCTACGAATTGCTTCGGCGATTTCCGGACGCATCATACGTACTAGTAGATGCCTCACCGGAAATGCTGAAGATCAGTTACGATCGCTTCACGGAACACCACATCGACTATGTTGAGTGCTTTTTCAAAGATCTGGAAACGGCTGAAAATTCTTTAGATGTAGTGGCGGCCGGATTCAGTTTACATCATAATAATTCATCAGAAAAACAATCCATTTTCCCCAAAATATATGGGTGGCTGCGGCAAGGTGGAATTTTCGTTTCTTCCGACTTGATGATCAGCAAAACCGATGCAGATCATCCCAAATTATTAGAAGAATGGGAAGCATACGCGAGGGCCAATAATTGCACCGATGAAGAGTGGAAGTGGATCATGGAGCACTACGATGCTTATGACAGTCCGGATTACGCTGATCGGCAGATGGAGTGATTGGAGGATGCCGGATTTTCTGATGTGAGGAAATTTTGGAATACTGGGTATTGGGTTTGTTTGAGGGCGGAGAGGTAGGGGCAGTCGTTCTGGAAAAGTTGATTGGGCCATTTCCCTTTATGTCGATGATAAAAGGAAAACATACGCTGTACTCCAGCGTATTTCTTAGCTGCTAAAATTCAGAATATGCGTAGTGCGACAGTTTAGGGAGCATTATCGAATATAACATTGTTCTGCGCACGCAATTTTTATTCTCTATTTGTTTATAGGTATCTTGACGAAACTATCATTATACCATTTCACCATAAGTGGGATTTGTGCATCTGCCATAGTTTCATCGCTAACATCTTTTCCAGTTCCATAATTTAGTTGCTCATAAGCGTGTTTGTTAATGTTTAATACCAAGACCAGCCGGCTCCCTTTACTTATTTTTTTACTGGTCATTCTGACATTGGTAAATGGAATAGAACTGATTTCATTTGGGGTCAATAGTAGTCTGCGACTTATATCTTTTGCATAGCTCGCTCTACCTGCATAGCGTAGCATTAGTTTGAAATACTTGCCTTCTGGGGTTTGTTCATAAAAAACCATAGAGCAATCCATATCTTTTTTATTGATCGACACTTTTAAATCACCGCCAAAAGAACCGTTTATTTCAAAATCCTCTTCAAAGGGCTTCGTAATAAAAGAGAATCCGTTTCCCACTGTTAGCGTTTCATTAATGATAAACGGCGTAAAATTATTATTTTGAGCAGCAGGAGTTCTATCTGAAAAATCTACTTCCTGGGTAATATAATTGTAAGGTTCCGGATTTTTGCCCGGTAAGAGAAAAATGTTGGTTACTTCCATTGTTGCCTGAATCAAAGGTAGATTGAAATACTACCCCGGATTGTTTGTTATTCAGATAAAAGGTAAGGGTGTCGTTACTGATGGTTTCTAATGAAGATGCATGTCCCCATTTATTAGCTCCCATTACCTGATAGCTGATTTTATCTTTTAGCAATTCCGGTTTTGAGGCATCTTTAAAGATATAGTCAAACCAATCAAAAATCTATTCGCTAATATTGATTTGTGCCACAGAGTCTATGGGATATCCCATAATTGTAGAATCAGGAATCATTTGAGCTCCATAATGACCATAGGGCCCGATGATCAAATAATGCTCGGCATTTTTGTTGTATTTATAATGCTCTCTTAAATAATATAAAGCCCCTATTTGTCCACCATCATAATACCCTGTAGTACTTAGTACAGGGATGTTTATTTTTGAAAAGTCTTCTTTATCAGGCATCATCTTTTGCCAATAGCTATCATAACCCGGATGGTCTAACCATTTTCTAAAAATCTTATTTGGCAATCCATCCAAACTGTCTAAAGAACGATAGGAAGTTCCTTTTTCATACCAGGATTGATATAGATTATTCCACCTTTGTCGGTCATTATATAATTCATTATCCAAATATTTCTTGCTGGTAACATAGTGAGGCCATGGATAATGAAAATTAGCAACTACACCATTTTCCATAGGTTCTGCTCTTCCGGGTGCTGCCGCTACAGACGGTACAATGGTCTTTAAAGCAGGATGTAGATTTTTGGTAGCGGCCCATTGTACAAAACCACTATAGCTGCCCCCATACATCCCTACTTTCCCGTTACTCCAGGACTGCTTACTTATCCAATCGATAATGTCGTAAGTATCGTTTACTTCATGTTCATAGGTATCGGTTTATCAGGGCTCAAAGCTTTTCCACGCGTATATGAAATAATACTTACATAACCTCTGTCTGCAATTTTTTTAGCTCTTTTTATATCTGTAGGTCTTGCATAAATGGTGTGAAATAAAATGGATGTTTGAGGTTTGGTTATTTGTTCATTGCGAACAATAATTGTTGATATTTTGGCACCATCCCGTGTTTCAATCAACAAACTGTCTTGGACAAGGTAGCTCTGACCATTTTCGTTTACTATTCTGGGTTTTTGCGCGTTATCTTGCGGTTGACACGAGACAAGGAGTAATATCGTCAGTAATGTTAATTTTTCGATTGAGATACTTCTCAATAACATAGTATTTCTATTTGGTGAATTTTTTGTTGTAACGGGCAACTGGTTTATATGTGAAAGTTAAGCTACCAAAGTTTCATTTTATCTCTGACTTTTGTAGGATGTGTGCAACTTTTTATGCTTGGATTCACTGATTATGTCTCGGATTATTGATAATAAGAGCTGTTGTCTCCGTGCTCTTTCAATTCCCCTTCTGTCTTCCATAAAAGGAAAATTGTTACCATCTCTTGCTGGAAAGTGATAAATGTGTTACAATTAAACAAATGTACATTTTAACAAAGGTCATGGTATCGTCATGAGTAGGTTATCAATAGAAATATCTGGCAGGCAGCACCAGCACATCAAGGCACTTGCTGCTCTGTATGGTCAGTCGATAAAGGAGTTTGTCATGGAGCGATTGCTCCCTGATAAAAATGAGAAAGATCAATCCTGGCAAGAACTCAAGCAACTTTTATCCTCACGCATAAAGGCTGCAGAGGGGGGAGCAATATCGGCAAATTCGATCTCTCAAATCGCAAAAGAAGAACTGAGCGGATAAATAACAATGCCTGACTATATTTTCGGTCTGGTCTGAGAAAACGAACAAATTGAAAGTTTTGCCGGTGACAACACCGGCAAAGGATACCTGCCTGAAAATCAACTATTTACGCCGTTGTTGGTGTTGTCACCCATACTACTGGACATGAGCTATAAATTGTGGTTCAAAGAATAGCCAAGAGGGTTTGGGGATAGAACGAATGGAATGAGAAAGAAAGCATATGAAATTTCTAAGGTTGTTGAATTTGATTTCTAAAAAGGATAGTCCTTTTTTAAATTTGGAAACGACTAAGTTGATCGATCCGTTTTTATATTTCTTCCAATCACTCTTCTTTTTGTGCTTGAGTTGGGTTAGACCCTGTTCAATACATAAGGCATAGATAAATACTACAATACCCATTGTCAATTCTATTTTTCCAGAGTCTTTAAAATTAAGAGCTTCTAAATTGAAACCATTTGATTTTAAGTGTTTGAAGCAAGTTTCAATAGTCCAACGAATAGGGTAAAGCTTTACTATTTTTCTTTTGTCTTTCAATGTAGATATGAAATAAAACAGAGGTTCGTTGGCTGAACTTTTGGGGTTTTTAAAAATCACAAAAGAAAATTTTTTTCCAAGGATTTCAATTTGTTTAGACACTCCACAGATTTGATACCGTTTTTTCAATGCTTCACGTTCAATACCAATGTATCGAAGATGTTGGTGTTTATAAAATGTCTTATCCTTTCCCCTTTGGTTGTCCACATACCCTTTATAAATTCCCTTTTTTAACCTAATTACAAACTCTAACCCCTTGTTTACCAGATATTTAAACCATCTTTCTCCGATGTACTCCCGATCTGCTAGTAGTATCAAACCTTTCAGATTATATAATTTACAGGCTTTGTCTATCACCTTTCGTCTTTCATTAAAATTACTCATACCCTTCTTGTCTAAGTCTTCCCACCATATTGGAATACTTACTCCATTGACCACTACACTCAATGTTAATAAGTGAATATTCTTGTTGCCATTCTCCCAGCTCGTACCATCTAGTGCCAAATATTTGATGTTCTTCGCTTTGAGTCTCAACAAATAAAAACTAAAACATAATATAGCTTCAATCAATGCCTGCTTGTCAGCATCATCCATATTGAAAAAACGGATCAACCTCTTATAATTCGAATCAGGTTTGGTGTTTTGTTGGTTTTCGAGTATTCCAGGGAGCTTATCCTTTACAATGTTCAAATTCGTCGTCCTGGCTGATAATATACCTTGGGCTGTTGTGAGAAAATTTTTTATTACATGTTCTTCAAAACCTGAGAAAAATGGTTTTATTTCGCTTACGAGTGGAATTGTCATTGTTGTTAATTGTTTGTTTTACAAACAATAATGATATATTCCACTTTATTATAATATATAACCTACTTTATTTCAAGACATTGTATTATTTTAACCCCAATGTCCAGTAGTATGGTTGTCACCAACAACTTGATTATCAAGGAGCTATCAAACCTTCACGGACTATTAATACCGATAACGAATGAAAATTCCGCAATACAAAATGATAAGTTGCTGAAGATTAAGAGATTGCAACGAAGTTAATTTGAGAATCCCCGCTTGCTGCGCGAGCGGGCAGGCATACCTATACGGTATAAAAGATCTATCATTCTTTTAAAATATTAGCATTCACTGTTTCTATGATTGGCGTTCTATCATAGTAAGTATAATACCTGTCAATTAGATTCTCATCGTTAAAATGTGTTACGAAGTTCATCCTGATATTTGTGGATTTGTCTCCATAAACCAATTCAGATGAAAAGTAAGATAACACGATAACTCCGGTCAAACCAGTATAATTAAGTCTTTCTTTGACATTTACCGGCACATGAACATAATCAGTAAAGGTCATTTTATTATTGCCGGATTTTTCCTGGTAACCATTCCAAAATTCCATAACCTCGGATTTGCCAATCAATTTGGATCTGGTTTCTGCATCTCCATCCGGAAAATAATATTCAATATCGTCAGCCATCATTTCATACCAATCGACCAATTCAAAATTGCTTACATGGTTTAATGCTTTTTCCGTAAGAAGTTCGTAATCATCAGAAGCAATTTCATACTTCGCATTAACCTTCGGCTTAGACTGTTCTAGATTCTTTGATTCTGTTTGCGTACAGTCGGTAAATAGTAATGCAGAAACAATAAGGCATGAGGTGATTAATTTACTTGTTAAAGTTTTCATTTTAAGTTTTGTTAAGTTTTAATAAAGTTAAAAAAGATTATCATTCGACAACACAGCCGCAAGCAAACCCTTAAATATTCTGGGCAAATAAAACGTTGTGCTGAACGCTTGGCCGAATCAGCAATCTCTGCAATTCTATGCACGAGCAAAACTGATTTTCAAGGAGCATCATAATTGTTAGGCATGATAATTTAAATTATGTAAAAAATGCTTTCAACTTCATTTCGCGGTTAAATCAACCTCCGTTTTATGTAACTCCCCAAAGAGTAATATTTATCGAAGGTTCTTTTGGATCAGAAATGTGTTATAAGCTCTAAGTCTGAATAAATATCCTTCTCGGGAAACTGACACTTGTCTTAAGGTTTTGTATTGACTGGTCTTGAATTTTTTATGTGACGAACATCACTCCCGAAACACGATCACATCACCGGTCATAAAAGATGATTTTCCATCTGTTAATAGAAATTCAACAAAGACTACGAACACATTAGACCCACTTCTGCCCGAATTAATTCTTCCATCCCATCCAAAGGAATCATCATTTGGAGGAAAATTAGTATTGGAATATATCACGCCTCCCCAGCGATTAAAAATTTGCAATGAACTGATTCTATCGACACCAGTTGCTGATATTGTGAAGACATCATTTAGCCCATCTCCATTAGGGGAGAAACTATTAGGTATATAAGCATGGAATTCTGAAACAACAGTTATCAGAATCTCATCAGAAGATGTGCAGCCCTGAGTTGTCTCTAGTTCTGCTGAGATTGTACCACTCTTATCAGGTATAAAATTCAGTGATAGGCAAGGGCTTGTACAATTTGTTTGTGGGGTACCACTCCATACTACTTTTTTGACATTCTTAGAAATGACATCTGAAGCGGCAGTGAGTTGAACCGAATTGCCCAGGTTAATTGTAATATCAGGTCCCAAATCTATGTTTGGAATATTCGGTGGCGGAATAATTTCCTCAACTTCGACAATACACCCCAGATTGTCTTTTACAGCAATCAAATGGCTACCCTCTGACAATCCGGTAAAATTGCGTTGTGAATCAAATATACCCTGATTGATTTTATAAAGGTATGGTGGTCTTCCTCCTCGGATATGACTAATTTTAATGCGACCGTTGTCAGTCATCATACAGTCTGGAGACAAAACATCCAGGAAAACTGACATCTCATTTTGGCATCTCTCTTCATCCGTGGCAAAGCATTCCCGATTGATTCTGACTACATCTTTGTCCTCACATCCATTCTCTTTTATAGTTAATGTGTAATCTAAAGGATTCATAAAGTTTGTCGGGACTGATAAGGTCGGATTCTTGGTTTCTGTTGCATTTAAAAGCTCTACTGCTCCGGCTTCTGCTGTCCATATATATTCTGCATTGGCACTAACACCAGTTGCGCTTCCTTGAAGTTGAATCTCCTCCTCTTCACAAAAAACTACAGACGTGCCTGCATCCGCGATTATCCCACATGGGACTACTGCCTGACAATTCAGAAAATCTGATATGGTCGTTGTCCAATCAAGCCTGAATGCTGTCGCATCTTGTCCATAATTGTCCACTAACAAGTAGTACCCCTCGCCCGGCTGGACATTAATAGGAGCCACGAATCCATCTCCTTCTGCTCCTTCTTCACCATCCATATATTCGAGATTCAGACCTGTATCTGGACAAAGACTACAATTTGCATCAGCCCATGAACATCTAATAGGGTAACCAAGGCTATCGCACTGAACGTTTGGACCAAAAATCGCGAAATCATAATCCAAGCTGGACTCTGGAGTAATTCTAAATGAGAGACGTCTATTTCGAGGAGCTGAAGTCAGGATTTCAAAATAGTACCATACAGATTGATTTTCACCATCTTTTAAGCACCCGGAATGATTGTTCTCATCTTCGAAATCGTCAGTCCCCCTTCCAGTTGGCGCAAATTCGATCAAATCATTTTTGCATATCACTTCGGCACCTGTACAATCACTTGATGGATTTGGGGATTTTGTTGTAAGACATATGTCGAAATCCCCCCACCCCTGATCGGCGTCATAAACTTGGATAAAGTAGGTCTTTCCGATCTCTGAAAAGACATCTAAAATCTCCGTTCCTCCTTTCCCATTGCCATCTATGCACTCAATTTCCCTTCCACTATTATCATAATATCCCAAAACCATATTTGAGCTTTGACCACTAAAAATCCTGATTGATGTTATCTCTGAGATTGCTTCAAACTGAAACCACCCGTCGTCATCAGGATTGCCCCCACAGGTACTGTTTATAGCAAAGCGTGTCAGATCAAGCGTACTGCCTGGTGTCAATCTACAGTCTTCAAAGGGTGTCAGTACAGTAGCTCTTTCAAATTCGTCAGTCTGGCTCCAAAGAGTTAAAGATATGACGGATAATATGGCAATAAGCAGGAGTCTATTCCTACTTGTTGATTTGGTTGCTGAGCACACTTTTCAAAGTGAAAGATTGATTAAAATTATGATAAATAATATAAATTTACTGTTATTGATTGCAAGATCCAATGCCCTTCATAAGTCATTTGAAAACGACTATTTAATGATACCTAAAAAAATATTATAGTCAGAATGCGGTTTTGCAAACTACAGTAAATTAGCACTGTCAAAAAGTCAATCAAACTATGAAAGAAATTAACAGGCTTCTGATTTTATTCCTCGTCTCTTCTATTTGGTCTTCCGCAACTGCCCAATACGATTCCCAAAACCGCCAGCTCGACAATATGATCGAGCAAGGCATAAAAGATTGGAAAATCCCGGCCATGTCTGTTTTGGTCATGAAAGACGGCCAAACCATTTTCAAAAAGACATACGGGGTCCGAAACATTGAGCCCAAAGAAAAGGCGGACAACGAGACCTTATTCACCATGGCATCAACAACCAAAGCGCTCGTAGCCATGGCAATGGCAATGCTAGTCGATGAAGGAAAAGTGCATTGGGATGACCCAGTAAAAAAACACTACCCTCCGTTCGAATTATCCGATTCGTATATACGCGGCGATGCACGGATCAAAGATCTTTTCACGCACAATCTCGGCATCGGCAATGCTGATTTGATCTGGTACAGCAATGATTTGAGCACCGAAGAAAGCCTGGAAAAATTTGCTTTGGCAGACAAGGTCTATCCGCTGCGTGGAGGCTATCAGTACCAAAATATGGGCTATGCCATTGCCGGGGAGGTTATAGAAGCAATAAGCGGTATACATTGGGCAGATTTTGTTACCGAACGCATTTTCAGACCACTAGGCATGTCGCGGTCGTTTACAAAATCTCAGGATATATTACCTGCTGGAAATGTAAGTACTCCGCACTTCGATGATCCGGATGACGGCGTCGTACCACTTGACTACATCTTCTTCGACCAGGTAGGCGCCGCGGGTATCATTTGGTCGTGTATCGATGATATGGAAAAGTACTTCAGGTTCATTACTAACAAAGGAGTTGTAAGTGGCGATACGCTGATCAAAGCACAAACATTCGAATACTTATTCCAACCCAAAATTATAATTGATGGTGGCTTCTATCCTACGAAAAAACTAACTAAACCTCATTGGAAGACTTATGGAATGGGATGGTTTCAGCACGATTATAAGGGTGCAAAAGTCGACTTCCATACGGGCAGCATTGACGGATTGATAGCAATCAACGGATGGCTCAGAGATGAGAATCTCGGTGTCTACGTATTCTCGAATCTCGATCATGCCGAATTGCGCCATGCGATCATGTACAAGACATTCGACCTGTACGCACTCGGTGGAGAAAGAGATTGGCATAAAGAAATTTTTGAGCTGTATAGAGGCTTCCGTGAAAAATCCAAAAGTGAATTAAAGAAGATCGAAGAAAGCCATGTACCGAACACCAAACCATCTCATGGTCTCGAGGCATATCAGGGCGCCTTCACACATGAAATGTATGGAACTGTAGTCATAGAATTGATCGACGGTCAGCTGCATGCGTACATAAATAATAAATGGCACCTGTCACTTAATCATTGGCATTACGGCACATTCCGATCTGATAAGCATCATCAATGGCGCAGCAAGACATTTGTCACATTCGGAGCGAATCAGGATGGAGAAATTTCATATTTGAAGATGATGGGGAGGGAGTTTCAAAGAGAGGCAAGGTGACATCTTTTTTGCAAAAAAAAGGTGTCATCTTGAAAGTTGGAAGCGACCACCTCAAAATTACCCGAACTTTCCTGAGATGACACCTTTCTATCGAAAGATGTCACCTCGCTTAGAATCGTCTACGCCAATGGCCGACACAATTTATTGGGTCGTTAACCCAACTTGCCGTTTTTAGAATATATGTCATTGGTTATCAATTGGTTGTAATTTCAATGGTACACTACATATTTTTAAATTGCCTTTTGAGTATTAGTTGTATTGGTTGCAGAATAGATGTTTTGTACTTTTTGGATGGGTTTTGAAGGTTTTCTGAGATGTATGGATTTGGTGTCGGTGGATAGTTCGACGGTTTGGAACTTGATCCGCGAGGTCCTTTTAGACCAACTCGGCTATCGCACTTAGAAGACGTGGAATGTGGATACTCGTAATTTGGTGCGGCATTACAAAGGAAGAGCCTTTATAAGGGATTCAAATTTATATTTTTTATTCATCGATGATCAATATGTACACGAGTTTCAAATTATTTCTTTAGGACTTCGACTTGTAGGAGATAGGCAAATTGACCGAATAGTATTTTTCTTTCTTTTCTCCACTTGGTTTTTTATTAACTCGTCTGATTATTGACAATCGTTAAACTTTGCTTAAATAACTACTTACCTTTATCCTTGCACCATGAACATTTTGAAAGATCCCAATACTTGTATCAGGATAGATAGGGATGAAAACCAAATTGAGAGAGGCAAGGAATTAATTATCTCTACCAATTCCAGACTTCCGGAAATATCTCGAATCTATTCTCTTGCCGGAAATGAAGTCAGGTTAAAAATTCTAATGCTCTTAAAAGAAGAAGAGCGACTATGTGTATGTGACTTGAGCGAAATATTAGAAATGAAAATACCCGCCGTATCACAGCATTTGCGAAAATTAAAGGACGCAAATGTGGTAATCTCTGAAAGAGAAGGCACCGTCATATTTTATTATTTGAGCCCTTCTATGACCGACGTACTCTACCCCGTTTTTGACCTAATAGCTGAAAATGAATTTGTTTAGTCGTTTGGTGAGCAATAAATACTTCTTTTATGAAAGCAGATAAGTCCGCTCTAGGCTTAGGAATATTTTCAGCAATAGCTGCCTCCCTTTGCTGCATAACCCCACTACTCGCTATCATTGCCGGCACCTCAGGTTTGGCGTCCAACCTGTCGTGGATGGAGCCTTTGAGACTTTATTTGATTGGCATCGCAATAGTCGCGATAGGTTTTGCCTGGTATCAAAATCTCAAACCAATACCTGCAAACGACTGCAACTGCGACGTGCCAAAGCGCTCCTTTCTCCAAGGAAAAACATTCTTGAGTCTAATCACAATTTTTGCTGCACTCATGCTGGCCTTTCCCAGCTATGCCCACATTTTTTATGGCCAACCTGAAAGCACAATATCCTGGGAGATTGATCAACAACAGTTGAAAACAGTGGAAATAGAAGTGACAGGAATGACCTGCCGAGGGTGTGAAGCTCATATCGAAAAAGTAGTAGGTGAGTTGACAGGCGTGGTAGAATCTAAAGCATCGCATCAAGATGAAAATGTCACAATTATCTATGACGGTTCCAGGGTTGATCTGCAAGCCATAAAATCAGCCATTCGTACTAGTAAATATAAAACCGGAAATTCTAAAATTATTCAATAAATGAACGCAGCGAAAACCATTGTACAAAGATCCACTATTACCTGTCCACACTGTAGGCATGAAAAGGAAGAAGTGATGCCTACTGATGCGTGTCAGTATTTCTACGAATGTGAAAATTGCCATACGATTTTGAAACCTAATGCCGGGGATTGTTGTGTCTATTGTTCTTACGGGACAGTGCCTTGCCCACCGATCCAGGAGGGAAAGCCAAAAGATTCTTGTTGTTGACTTGACTACACTAACTCTATGACTGCTTTTGTAAAACGTACTTCTTCAAAACACAATTAATCAACTAACTAAATCCACTATCGTGAGATATTTCTATCTATTATTTATAACGGGTCTATTGATAGGCTTTTCTTCGTCTATTCATTCGCAAAACTCCTACAATTCTAACGACCGCATTACTTTCCATCAAGTAAATCTGGTTTGTGGGGCGGCTAACGATATTGGTTGCGGAAGCCGATCAAAGCCAATACTCCTCGATTTAGAAAAACAAAATACTATTCAAGAGGCTTGGCTAAATAGGCCGGGAACAAAAGTGGCGGTAGTATGGCAAGAAGATTATGATCCGAATGTTGCAGAGGTGAAGGAGGTATTTAAAAAGCACAAAAAGTCGATAAAATTATTGGAAGGAGATGAATATCAAGAACAGCTCAAGAGTTTCAATAATGAAAGATGGTATCGCGGTTCGGAAGTAGATGAGTTGAGCATAGAAGAAGCCGGTCGGATAACGGATCAAATAATCAACCCTCTTTTAGAAGCAGAGTTTTTAACAAAAGAAGACGCACCCGGCATGCATGCGGAGATAGAGGAATATATTAAAAATCAATTCCTGACATTGGAAGATGTGAGCTTATTGTCCAAAAGAGCTTACTACCTCGAATGGGAAAAAGAGATTCAACAAATAGCAAGAGGGTACATATCAGAAGAGAATATTCCGAAGATTAAAATTGTCGGCTCTTCTTTTTGGCGGAGGATTGTGATATATGGTTCAATAGCGATTGTTCTTTTGGCAGGAGTATTTATTTATCGAAGAAGGCAACTTAGACCAAAGGTTGCGTAATGGTAAGAATAACTGCCTGTTATAGCGTAGGCTCTTTTTGTGCTTTGTTGGTTGCTTTTGTATGGGCAATAGATCTCCAGGCGCAAGGCCCACCCATTTTTACTGATACGCCTATAATGCTTGGCTTGGAAGGTAGTGGGATTCGGACATTCGAAAGATATATTTCCAAGGAAAATTCAGGAGTTTATTGGCACATAATAGCCCTGCCATTTAACATTACTGCCAAGTGGCAGCTTGGTGGAATTATTCCGTTCGTACGTGCGTCACCTGAAGGTCTGGAGAATCGTTTTGGCGTAGGCGATATGAAAATTTTCTCCAAATATCTATTATATCAAAAAGACAGTAAACGAAAAACTTTCCGAACCCTGATCAAATTAATACAAGGGTTCCCTACCGGTAGTTCATCAGGTAGTCCACAACTTGGTAATGGGGCCTGGGAAAGTAGGATAGGATTTGTAAATGGTTATGTAACTACAGAATACGGTATTTATGGAGAGTTGGCATACAGCTTTACTTCCGACGGATTGCCCGACAAGGTAATTTATAATGTTGCATTTGGTTTGCCATTACTGCCTCAGCAATACCCTCCCAAACAAGTTAATTTGTTTCTTGAAATGAACGGAAATCATATTCCCGAAAGTGGAAATAACATCTTGTTGCTTTCACCCGGCATTCAATGGATTACCAGAAGGCGGTTGCTGCTTGAAACGGGCATTCAGCTGCCTCTTATAGAAGAGGCCCCCGAAGGAGAAACAACTAATTTCAGATACACTCTGGGTGCGAGAATTTTAATTTTTTAAAACGAGAAAAAATGAAATTACAAGTAAAAATGGCTTTTACAATATTTGCCTTACTATTCAGTTTTGCTCTTTTCAACCCCGTTCTTGCGCAAGAACAAGGAGAACATTTGTATGTAAAAATTGAAGTCGATGGCCTATCCTGTCCTTTTTGTGCTTTCGGACTGAAAAAAAAACTCAAAAAAATTGAAGGCGTAGAGAAAGTAGATGTCAGTGTAAAAAATGCTGGTTTCACACCCAGAGAAATTAGTTTTTCATCAATACCATTCAAGAAGGATGATAAATAGATTTTTTCTCTCTTGACAAAGGTGATTTTCTCCAGAAGTTTTTTATTCTTTCGATAGACAGCGAAAAAAACGGAAGCCAATAACAAAACCAATGCGGCGATAACTATGATTTCAAGGGAGCAAAGGTTTGCAAGCCATCCGGATATGAGAGTTTCCGGGCCTGTAAGCCCCCAGGAAGCGTTAACCGTTAACCAGGTAACAGTAAGGAGGCCTACAGCAATCCAAATATTTTTTTGATTGTTCATCATAATAAATAACGAAATTCAAAAACCTCCACAAACTGATCAACAACAAGCGCTTTCACCTCTCCCATGTCAAAAGCACTCCCTAGCTCATTTTGAATAGACGTGATTGCCATACTTTTCTCCTGTATCCCGCAAGCTATGATGCCATCAAACTTTGAAATATCCGTATTAACGTTCAGAGCAAAGCCGTGCAAAGTCACCCACCTGCTCATATGCACACCTATTGCACAAATCTTGCGCTCTAGAGGATTCTTCATTGTTTTCGGTAACCATACACCCGTATAACCCGGAATTCTAATTCCTTTCAATCCTACCTCCGCAAGCACCCTTATTATTACTTCCTCTAAATCCCGCACATAGCGATGCAAATCGTTATAAAACTGATCCATGTCAAAAATAGGATAGCCGGTAATTTGTCCCGGGCCATGGTATGTAATGTCCCCTCCCCTGTTAGTGTGGTGAAATTCTATACCCTTTGACTGGAGTTGAAAATCGTCGTATTTCAGATTGTGAATCGATCCGCTCTTCCCTAAAGTATAGACGTGATTGTGTTCGCACAGTAAAAATGCGCTTGTTGGAATTTTTCCCAATCTTTTCGCTGCTATGATTTCTGATTGTTTACCTTTCTGATATGACAAGGCCTTTTCATAAGAAATATTTCCAAGATCTTCGTATCGTACTAATGGTAAGCTGCTCATTATCAATTACTTATAACTGAATCTGCTTTATGTCTAATGCATTAATGGCATTCGTCGGCATGCCCTTTATTCCCTTCCTGTAAAAATTTGCTGTCTCATCATAGAATAGGAAAATGACCGGTGCATCTTCCACTATAATCCTGTTCATAGCATGATAAAGCTTTGCCTTGCTCTTTTCCGATTGGGGAAGAATTGCTTCTTCGTATAGTTCATCAAATATCTGATTCGAATATCGTGTGTAATTAGGCGGCGCTGGATTTTTACTATAAAACAGAGACAAATAATTCTCACCATCCGGATAGTCTGCGATCCAGGAAGCCCTGAAAACTCGGATAGCTGACTTCCTCATTTGATCGCGAAGCGCTGCGGATTCCATCACATTTATTTCTAAATTAAGGCCTAACTCCTCCCATTGGCGAGCTATGAAAGTGGTGAGATCCAGGTAGTCCTTACTTGTGCTGATTACGATTGTTTCCGTCGATAAATCACCATGATTTTGGAAATCATGGTGATTTAAAACCCTCGATAACTTTTCCTTAGCCATTTCAATGTTGTACGTATAACCTTGAACTTCTGAAGGGTTGTATGAAGGCAACCCCCTTGGAATGACTCCCGAATCCGAAGCGACTCCTACCCCATTTCGCAAACTATTCAGCATAAGCTCTCTGTCGATTGCATAGTTCAAAGCTTGTCGGAACTCTTTGTTTCTCAAAACACTATTCGTTTGCTCGACCAAGTCTAGGTTGATTCCCAAATATTCGAAATTGAGATAGGGGTTTTTGTCAATAACTATTTTATCTCTCAAATTAATTCTGAGTTTGCCTTCTTTATTTAGTGCTGTATTTACATATGAAGATTCCAAACCGGTCATATAGTCGAGGTTTCCACTAATAATTTCCAGAAGTGCAATGCTCCTGTCCGGAATAAAGCTCGTGCGTATGCCTTCTAGATTATGATAAACATCTTGATAATAGTTTTCATTTTTTATTAAAAACAAACCGCTCCTGTCGATCCATCTTTTGAACTGAAAAGGCCCCGAACCTACCGGGTTTTCGAAAAATTGAGTTCCATAATATTCCACCGCCTCATGTGGTATTATTGAGCAATACTGCATGGTAAGCAGGCTCAAAAATGGACCAAAGGGGCCTTTCAACCTGATCTCAAATGTGCTATCATTAACAGCCGCAAATGGATCGTGATCAGCAACTTTTTCTTTGAATATCCAAGAACCGGGAGAATTCATTTGTGGGCTGATAATTCTATTAAATGAATAAACGACATCCTGTGCCGTAAGGCGTCTTTCTTCCCCGCCAAAGCAAATGTCCCCATGAAAGAAGACGTCATTGCGAAGGTCGAAAATATATCTCAAGCCATCCTCCGAAATGCTCCAGCTTTTAGCAATATCCTTTTCTATTTCCAACGAATCGCTTAATGAAACCAGTCTACTATACAAATGGCTAACCGGCCAGATATTACTCTGGCTTTTGGCAAAAGCAGGGTCTAGTGAAGTAAGTGGGTTGTGCTGATTATAGTGGAATACATTGACAGAATGCGTTTCCGATTCAACGCAAGACATAAGGGTATACCCGAGAATTGAGCATAAAACAAGGCAATTGCTACAATATTTCTTTAGCATTTCTTGCAGACACATTAACGTTTCTTAATTTTAAGTTGTAGGACAATCTCGATAATAATTGCATAGCTTTGCAATCCTTTTCGAAACTCCTACCCACCGATGCAAAACAATCTCAAAAATAACGCTGAGATTTGATAACCGAAATTATGTCATTACCATTGACATAGTGCAAAATCAAAACGTATGAAATCTTCTGTACTTCAAAGAAGTTTGGTACTGATTTGTTTATTCTCAATTGTATTATTTTCCTCTTATTCTTCTCAGGCCCAGCATTGCACCACATCCCCTATTATCCAAATGCCGAGCACTTATCTAGGATGTCCGGGCGATGATATTACACCGGCGAACACAGGTGTTGCTACTGCAACGCCCGGAGATGAAAACTGTCCTTTGGACATTATGGTAACATATTCCGATGACATTTTTACGAATACGGCCTGTGAAGTGCTGATCAAACGATCATGGATGGCCGAATACATGGAGCCCACTCAAATTCCGCTCAGTTCGACGAGAGAACAGATTATTTGGTTAATAGATGCAGATGGTCCATATATCACGTACTGCCCGGGAAGTATAACCCTTGTAGATACCGACCCTGTATATATATGGACAGAGCCGAAAGTGATTGATTATTGCGGAGTAGAAACAGTCTATTCGAATTTTCAAAGCGAGCATTCATTTCCAGTGGGAACTACAGTTGTAACCTACACGGCTGTAGATAACTGCGGCAACACCAGCACCTGTTCGTTCAGTGTGACCGTCCAGCAATGCAGCGCTACTTTGACATTAGACTGTCCGAAAAAGTACAACGGTTGTCCATCGGATGATATTTCTGTAGACGCATTGGGCGAACCCACAATTAACATTTCAAGTTATGACTGCGGAACACCTGTACTATCGTACCGCGACACAATTATCAAGGATAAGGTTTGCAATAAAAAGATAGAGCGAATTTGGACAGCGGAGATTTCGGATACAGACATCTATGCCGAATGCAGGCAAGTGATTAAACTGAAAGACAATTCGCCGCCTACGATAGATGGCTGCCCGGAGGATGTGACATTGGATATTTCCGAAGCAACCTATTACTGGAAAGAACCAACTGCCTGGGACGATTGCGAAATAGTGTTTTTCGGGTCAGATGTCAGTAATGGAAGCACTTTCCCTTTAGGCACTACTACTGTTACCTACCTTGCAGAGGATGGTTGCGGCGAATCAGCGACTTGCTCTTTTACCGTTACCGTAGAAGAAAAGATCTGCGGAACCGATCTTGAAATTATATGTCCTCCCAAATACGTAGGATGCAGGCACGAAAGTCCTTTACCTTACAATACGGGCGAACCGACAATCGAATACTCGCATAACAATTGTGATGACATCATCGTCACGTACGAAGATTACATCATTGCAAATAATAAATGCAAACTCAAATTTGACCGCATCTGGACGGCCAAGGTACCTGGAACAGACCTATATGTTCAGTGTACACAACGCGTGAACTTGAAGGACGATCTACCTCCTGTAATAGATCGATGCCCTGAGGATGTCACTTTGGACGTTTCCGAAGCGACATATCATTGGGATGAACCCATCGCTTTGGACAACTGTAAAATCGCCTCTTTCGAATCCGATGTCAATAGCGGAACTACTTTCCCAGTTGGTACGACTACGGTCACCTATGTCGCAAAGGACGTATGCGGTGAGACAGCGACCTGTTCGTTTACGGTTACGGTAGAAAGGAAAGATTGTGTAACCGGCCTTGAACTCATCTGCCCGCCCAAATACGTTGCGTGTAGGCACGAAAGCCCATGGCCCGAGAATACAGGTGAACCTAGTATAGAATATTCGTACAACAATTGCGATGAAATCATAGTAACGTACAAAGATGAGATCATAGTTAACAATAGTTGCAAACTCAAATTTGACCGGATTTGGACAGCGAAAGTGCCTGGAACGCATATATACGCTCAATGCACACAGCGCATTAATTTGAAGGACAACGAGGCGCCGGTCATCACTTACTGTCCATCGGATGTGACTATATATTCAGAAATGAGTAAATACATATGGGACGAACCAACTACTTCTGACAATTGTAGCTATGTAACGCTGAGCAGTTCGGTACCCAATGGTTATGATTTTCCTATTGGTATGACAGAAGTAGTAATTACGGCTACTGACGAATGTGGCAACGAATCCACTTGTTCGTTTAAGGTGAGAGTAAAAGAACATCCTGGAAGTGGGCTATTGATTTCGTGTCCCGATGATATAGTGATCGAATGCCGTGATAACTTACACTACGATAAATGGCCTTTGCCAGAAGTCAATACTTCGTGTACAAAGTGTGATCATGATTATATTGACAATTTTGTGTACATGGGACAGTACAACGGTCACCGATATTTTTGTTCCAAATATGCTGCCACATGGGAAGATGCTCACGAAAAAGCGCAATATCTCGGCGGCCATTTGGCAATTATAAATTCTGAAGAAGAGAACCACTATCTCAGCAATCTTATAACAGTAAGATCAGCGTATATCGGGCTCACTGACAAAGAGTACGAAGGAACGTTCGAATGGGTCAATGGAGAACCCGTCACCTATTCCAACTGGTATCCGGGACAGCCCAATAATTATCGCGGTTTGCAGAATTATGTAGAGTTGCTTTACAATGGCTATTGGAACGATCAATACAATTATAAAAAATTAGAATTTATAGTTGAATTTCCATGCGTAAAAATCGAGCAAACAAAAGGACCTCACTATCCGAATCAATTCACTGGTTATTCTACCACAATAGAATACAAAGTAACAGATGCATGCGGCAATGTGGCAACGTGTAGCTTTGAAGTGGTGAAACACGGCAAGCTACAACTCACCTGTCCTGAAGATATAGTTGTCGATTTACAATACGGTCAATATGAGGTATACGTCAATTGGGAGGAACCGACAGTAGAAACGTGTTGCGCTGGTGTAACCGACTTGAAGCACTATATACCAGGTTTTGTATATATGGGATCGAGAGGCGGACACGATTATTATTGCTCTGAATACCATGCAACTTGGCACGATGCTCAGAAGGATTGCGAAAATCACGGCGGCTATCTTGCTGTAATCGATGATTATGAAGAGAATAATATGCTAGCCAATTTTCTCACAGTTCAAAGCGCGTATATCGGCCTGAGTGACCATCACGATGAAGGCTATTTCCAATGGATCAACAATGCTCCATTATATTATACCAATAGTCCGTGAAGGAAATATTTCATAACTCGTTGATACTCAATCTTAGAATTATGGATAAATTATTAAAACTAAAGTATCGTCTGAACCGAAACTTGCATTTTAATAGGATTGCCAAATAAGCAGGCCATAAATACTTGATAATCAGCGTTATAGAAAATCTTGAATTTAAGATACTGCTGTTAACACTTCGAATTTGGCCGAAATCCTTCACGAACTATTGCTTCATATACATTGAAAAAAACAATGGAGTAGTTGAATTGAAGAAAATAATTAAGCAGTAGGCAAGAGATGAGGGAGGCGGTCCCTCACACGAAAAGAAGGAGATACCTTGAAGGTATCTCCTTCTTTATTAAGCCTGGTTGGATCAGCAAGCCCAACTTAGCAATTGAAGTTGTTTAAAAACATATCTCATCGCCTACAGACAACACATTGATCCTCAATTTATTAGCAATTTTCTCAACACGTAGCTCATACTACTGGACATGAGCTATAAATTGTGGTTCAAAGAATAGCCAAGAGGGTTTGGGGATAGAACGAATGGAATGAGAAAGAAAGCATATGAAATTTCTAAGGTTGTTGAATTTGATTTCTAAAAAGGATAGTCCTTTTTTAAATTTGGAAACGACTAAGTTGATCGATCCGTTTTTATATTTCTTCCAATCACTCTTCTTTTTGTGCTTGAGTTGGGTTAGACCCTGTTCAATACATAAGGCATAGATAAATACTACAATACCCATTGTCAATTCTATTTTTCCAGAGTCTTTAAAATTAAGAGCTTCTAAATTGAAACCATTTGATTTTAAGTGTTTGAAGCAAGTTTCAATAGTCCAACGAATAGGGTAAAGCTTTACTATTTTTCTTTTGTCTTTCAATGTAGATATGAAATAAAACAGAGGTTCGTTGGCTGAACTTTTGGGGTTTTTAAAAATCACAAAAGAAAATTTTTTTCCAAGGATTTCAATTTGTTTAGACACTCCACAGATTTGATACCGTTTTTTCAATGCTTCACGTTCAATACCAATGTATCGAAGATGTTGGTGTTTATAAAATGTCTTATCCTTTCCCCTTTGGTTGTCCACATACCCTTTATAAATTCCCTTTTTTAACCTAATTACAAACTCTAACCCCTTGTCTACCAGATATTTAAACCATCTTTCTCCGATGTACTCCCGATCTGCTAGTAGTATCAAACCTTTCAGATTATATAATTTACAGGCTTTGTCTATCACCTTTCGTCTTTCATTAAAATTACTCATACCCTTCTTGTCTAAGTCTTCCCACCATATTGGAATACTTACTCCATTGACCACTACACTCAATGTTAATAAGTGAATATTCTTGTTGCCATTCTCCCAGCTCGTACCATCTAGTGCCAAATATTTGATGTTCTTCGCTTTGAGTCTCAACAAATAAAAACTAAAACATAATATAGCTTCAATCAATGCCTGCTTGTCAGCATCATCCATATTGAAAAAACGGATCAACCTCTTATAATTCGAATCAGGTTTGGTGTTTTGTTGGTTTTCGAGTATTCCAGGGAGCTTATCCTTTACAATGTTCAAATTCGTCGTCCTGGCTGATAATATACCTTGGGCTGTTGTGAGAAAATTTTTTATTACATGTTCTTCAAAACCTGAGAAAAATGGTTTTATTTCGCTTACGAGTGGAATTGTCATTGTTGTTAATTGTTTGTTTTACAAACAATAATGATATATTCCACTTTATTATAATATATAACCTACTTTATTTCAAGACATTGTATTATTTTAACCCCAATGTCCAGTAGTATGAGGCACCTCAGCAAATTTATCTTAACTCCTTGATTATCAAACACATCTATGTTACTTCGAAGTCTTGAAATAAAAAAAATATGCTTTTCAATCATTGCGATCAAACAATCCATAACCAGGTATCCCAAGTCTCTAATTACAAGGTCACCTGCTTTGGCTAAATCGAAAATGTCAAAAGCATAAGATTGGTCATTGTCTCTAAATGATTTAAGATCCATTTTGTGTAAAACATCTGACTTTAATTCCATTGTCAATTGAATTTTAGCCGTTGCTGCATCTCCCTTTTTTGAGTGGCTACCCGGGAAAACTTCGTTCAGAATTTTAGGCATACTCAGACAGGAACTGTCAGTAACAAACACGGAATTAAAACTACTGAGAAGACCTTGATAACCTATAGGAGCATTGGACAAAGAGTAGCTACTTGCCACTTCTAAAAACTTTTCAGCAAATCCTACATGCCTAAATGTTAGTTTCTTTTGTAAAGCTTGACTGCTGATCGTTTGTTGTAAAAAAATTGACAATGTTTTGGCCCAGTTAGAAAGAGAAAAAACATTTGTCGACATCATTTCGAAAAAGGACAAAAGAAAATTGACCGAATCAATCTTATAATCACTTCTCCGAATGAAACCAGATTCTAAAGCAAGAGAATGAATTGGTAATTTGGAAATAATTTCCGAAATTTGAGGTATCATATTTAGAGCTGTTTTACCTCAGGTTTTTAGTCTAACTTAAAGGTAAACAGCTCTTTTTATATACCATAATCGAATATATGTTAAGTTAGAGTTGATGCCAATGCCCCGCTGGCGGGGGACCAAGGGGGTGGAATTTCGTATTACATTTTGCGGAACGAACTTCACACTGAGTGAACGAAAAATTCGTTTCCCCAAATTCAAGGGAATTCGGATTAATTCGAGGTCATTCTAGTCCTATACGTCGTTATAAGCGATTGTAAACCAGCAAAATAGACTACATGAGAAACTCCCCAAATAGGAGCGACTAACGTCCAACGATATTGTATTCAAACAGCAATCCATTTATGCAAGATCTATTTTGCGTACAACATTTAATCCTTCCCCGAATGAGCCCAAATTCGCTTTCCAGTTATTAACCCGCATTATTCATAGGCGTTTAAAATTCGGTAAAATTTTCGAACCTAGGCAGCACGGCAGGGTTTACTGATGGCGAGAAGACAATTTCTGGGCAGAAATGGCAAATTTGTAAGCACGGTGTAGTTGAGTAGTTTGTTTGAGGCAAGGCAGTGCCCTTTTTGTTATGAGTTATTGTGATTTTGAACCAGTTGATAATGGGTTTGGGCTATCCAATTTTCAAGACAGCTCTATCAACTGTCTGAAAAGATTCTGTCTGGCATAGGCTTTGGAAAACTTGATATTGATATATCTCTTTCTTTCGCTTACGATTGCCCCGACTTTAAGGATGAAAAGTCGGATGTTATTGACAAGCCATTTTTTTGCTTGATCGTATTTGGTACGAGCTATAAGTTTTTTGATCAGACGGAAAAACTCATATACCAAAGCTGAGAGCATTAATCGAAAATAGTTGGCCGAAAAACGGTGGCATGAGAGTCGGTCTGAATAACACATGTTTTTGATTTCCTTTATTCTGTTTTCACATGTTTCTCCCCGGTGCGTATAGAAATCATAGTAGATCTGTTCCCCCGTTTGATCTTCAAGGTTGGATACAAAAATTCGGGTATTCATACCCTTTCCGGTAGATTCTACTTTTGCATATACCTTTTGAAAATGTTCCCAACTTTTAGCCTTATATCCATAAGCGCCTACAATATGTTGATACTTGAGTCCTTTTTTCAAATAGTTTTCCCTAACCCATTGAATCTCAGGATCTAATAGCTGTTTCAGTACAGAATTAGAGCTAAGGCCTATACAATATTTTAAATCATATTCATCGGCTAATTGATAGAATTCAGAGCACGAAAATCCTGCATCAGCACGGATGATTATCCGAATTGATGGAAAACATTTCCTTATTTTTTTAACTATTCTTTTCAGCAAACTAGTGAATCGTTTGGATGGATGTTCCGTTCCACTTAACAAAGCAGGTAATATCATTTGACCTGTTTTTCCATCCAAAAAGAATAACTCCTGATACATCCACTACCAGTAATATCCATGAAACAAACTCAATTGTTGATTCCCATGGGTGGGATCATCTGTAGTGTCCACATCGATTACAATTTCTTTGCTTTCAGAATCAATACTATTCACATAGCGATCTAAGAACCATTCGCTCAATTTCCAAAGGGTTGTTGAATCAATGTTATTCTCCATTCGGCATAAGGTAGGTTGAGAACACAAACCATTTTCTAGTAACACATTCAGAATAGGATCATCTTTCAAATGTTTAGAATCATTGCAGTCTTCATAGCCCATGGCCATCATAAATACCCTTTGCTGCAATTGCTTTTCATATGTGTGTGAAACAAATACAGGATTGCGATAGTCCGGAATATGTTCTGAAAATTCTTTAATCAGTTTGTGTTTGCGTTCCAGTTTTGACAACAGCAAAACCCCGCCATCGCTGCTTACTGCTTCTCCATTAAAATTGTAATGAAATGCTTTTAAATTGTGATAAAATGCAGTATATTGACCCTTCTTTTTGGGCATAACTTTTTGTGTTGTTTTCAACAGTTAATATACTGAAATTCAATGAGTTATGCCTTATTTTTTGCAGTAATATTTAAGGCCAATGAATTTTTCGGGTTAATTCTCCCTTGCGATCACCGTCCAGATCAGTCCATGTAAGAGCGTGAACCTGTGACCACGAATCGTCAATTAAGTGCAATGTCCACGTAGTAGAATCCTCAATAGGAAGACCTTGTTCGAGCCAATACAAACCATAATCATGTCCTCTGCCCCAAATTATATCGTTGCGGTCATCATCGTTGAGATCGACTACCTGATACGGGCAGCTACCGCCTTCGAATTGCCAGTCATTGTGTAACGACCATTATCTTCCCATGGGTTTTCCGGCTGTTCGTACCAACCATCATCGATGAGTACATCCTTCCTCCCATCGCCATCGACATCCCATAAATGTTCGCCGTTGTTTTGGGCATAATCCGGTGGATGAAGTCCCAAGGGACGCACCGGGCGAGGAACAAAATCAGGCCCCGCATACCACATACGTCCAGCAACGACATCAGGATGCCATCGCGATTCACGTCACCTATACTGCAGGTTTCATTGTTATCGATGCAAAGAAGTTGACGGTGGAAGTTTAGCTGGTTGGGCTGAGATTGAATCAATGATATTGCAAAGCATGTCATTAAAAAAGAATCAATTATTTTCACTGCTTATCTATTATTTAAGAAAATTGCAGAATGTCGAATTTAGTAATAATAGCAAAAATCACGGCTTCTGATGGCAAATCAGAGGATGCAAAAAAACTACTTATTGGTTTAATTGAGCCTACTTTAACCCAACTTGTCCTTTTTGATTAATGTCTGCACTAATTTTGTTTGAATATCCATGTTTTTGTGATATAACTTGTTGATTTTCAATAGTAGTTATTAAGGATTTTCAAATGTAGTGTAGTATGGTGCTTGCGTAATTGGAATCATATGTGTACATTTGCCATATGTACATTAGACAAGTAAAAAAACAAAATGTCAAAAACGGTAAAATATTCTACCAGTACACACTTGCACAGACGGCCAGGGTAGATGGAAAAGTCAAACAAAGAAACATCCTTTACCTGGGAAGCGACCCGTTGTTGGATTCGAAGCAGAATAAGTCTGAGGTCTTACAAGTGCTCAAATCCAGAATATTTTCTCAACAAGATCTATTCCCCGTTGATATTGCGGATGAGTTGCTAAAGCTTGCTCTTAAATTCTACGAAAAATACCAATTAAAATACCCCGATAATCAAGGTGAAAAGGCAGCCTCACTTCCCCCACCAAAAGACAAAAGCGAAATTCACAGTGTTGATATTCATTCCATCGAAGTAGGAGATGTCAAATCTTTCGGTTCCGAACACCTTTGCAAGCAGATTCTGGAAAAACTTCAATTAACTAAGTGCCTTACCTCACTTAATTGGCGCAATAAGGATATTCAAAAAGCATTGATCAGCATCTGCGCAAGAGCCATATACACAAGTTCAGAACTAGTGGTGTCCGGTTAAAATATTTTTTGAGACATAATTTAACCGGACAGCCGATTTCATTTATTTGAAAGCAAAAGTAGTGCTATTGGATAAATTCGTTTAGTTAGCGGCTTTATGGTACGGGAAATGACCCAATTTGGATTGTTTTAATCGGACAGCCGCATGGAAAGTTTAACCTTATAAGCTGAAGGGAGCCTGCTTTCTGAAAAATTGCTTTTTATGGAGAATTAGTCGGAATAAATGCCTGATTCTGAATTTAACCGGACACCACTAGTTCAGAACATAAAACTTCACAGATTCTCACAGACAATTCAGAATTGATGGCCTGCTACAATTACACTCCCGGCTCGATCACCCATCGCGAACTATACCGTATTTCAGACCTGCTCTACAAACACAAAAACACTATCGATCAACACCTATATAGCCGCATCACCAATATGTTCACACTGGATGATAAACTGGTCATTTTTGACATTACCAATACCTATTTCGAAGGTCGAAAGGCGACAAACAAACTTCCAAAATTTGGAAAAAGCAAAGAGAAAAGGACAGATTGCAAACAAGTTGTATTCACCGGAGTGATCAATAAGGAGGGCTTCATCCGGCATTCAAGGATATATGAGGGTAACAGAGCTGACAGCACAACCCTGGAAGAGATGCTCAAAGACCTTGAAAAATACAGCCCCGATCACACGAACAAAACAGTGGTCATAGATGCAGGTATAGCCACTGAGAAAAACCTGGAATTGATCGCCGGTAAAGGTCTTCATTATGTATGCGTTTCCCGAAAACGACTCAAAGACCACCCGATCGATCAATCCAATGTGTTTACAAAAATATCGACAGATCGTAACAAACATGAAGTGCACATTACTCAATTCAAACCCGAAGGGTACAATGACACCTGGCTTTATGTGCACAGTTCATCCAAACAACTAAAAGAAGAATCGATGAAGGGTAAGCTCATGCAAAGATTTGAAGAAGACTTACAACAGGTTCAAAATGGAATAGCTAAAAAAGGAGGTACTAAAAAAATAGAAAAAGTGTGGGAACGCATCGGTCGGCTCAAGGAAAAACACAAGCATGTATCCTCCCGATACAAAATAGATGTGGAGCATGATGACAAAGTAGCTGTCAATGTCTCATGGTCTGTCCAGCCACAAAAAGAAAAACAGGACAAAGACAAGGGAATTTACTTTTTGAGAACAAATTACGAGCAGATCGACGATAAGCAGCTTTGGCAAATTTACAACACCATAAGAGAAGTGGAGTCCACATTCCGATGCCTCAAAACTGATCTCAACATCCGGCCCATTCACCATCAAAATGACGAAAGGATCGAAGCTCATATTTATCTCACACTTCTAGCCTATCAGGTCGTAAACACGATCCGATACATGCTCAACCAAAAAGGCATAAATTACGACTGGGCAAATATTGTCAGAATAATGAGCACACATACCATCCAAACCGTCGAACTACGCACTGACACCAAATCCATACACCTGAGAAAACCTTCAAAGCCAATCCAAAAAGTACAAAACATCTATTCTGCAACCAACTCAACAGATATTCAAAAGGCAATTAAAAAATATGTAGTGTACCATTGAAATCGTAACCCACTGATAATCACCGACTTATTTTCTAAAAAGAGCAAGTTGGGTTAAAGGAAGAGGGGTGTATGCAATACGATTTGCATCAAGATAATAACAATCCTCATTTATTTTATTTCTATGAAATTTGGGAAAGTATGGATCACCTCAAGGCTCATGGAAAATCAGATCACATTCTGGCAATGAGGGAGAAGTCAAAAGGTCACATCGATAAAATCGAGTTGAACTTTTTGTCGCTGGTGAATCCTTAATTGGTGCTGCCTCCAGCCGTACGTCAAAACCGCTTGCTTAAAAGCTGAAGGTTCGTCGCCGTGCAAATTGGCCTCTCAATCTTAAAGTACATCAATTCTCTTTTTTGAAATTACGCGGGGCTGGTGTGCCTCCGCTATAAGGGTAGGTGGAGAATATTTCTTCTCCTCCGACTACTCTGGGATCACCAGTTCTTTTCAATTCCTCAAATAAACGACTTTTCAAATTTTCTTTAATCTCCGCATAGTTGGCTTCATTCGCCACATTTACCACTTGATCAGGGTCAATTCTTAGATCGTAGAATTCCTCCTCTGGCCTTTTGTCAAACGCAAGAGCGAAGAGCCTCTCGTTAGTCTCATTATCGCCGCGTCTGTCTATCATATACCACTTAGTCGGAGCGCCGTCAACGTCGCCGTAGTACGAAGGGTAAAAGGTTGCCTTGTTGTAATCTGGTGTCCCCGCAGGCCACAGCTCGGGATGAAAATTATTTATATACAGAAAGTCATTCGTCCTTATCGCTCGTGAAGGATAGCCTGACCAATCGCCTGATTCTTGGCCGGGAACGTGGCGTTCTTTCCCGAAAAATACCTGTTCGCGATTGTGTTCAGAATCTTTTCCTTGCTTTAAAAGTGGTAAGAGACTTCTTCCTGTCATTTGTTCGGGAATTGATAAATTAGCCGCATCTAGAAATGTAGGGGCCAGGTCTGTCAAGCTGACAAATTCTTCCAAGCGACCTGGTTTTTTGATCTTTTTAGTCCAACGAATAGCTAAGGGCACTCTCGTTCCAAAGTCGTACACATTGCTCTTGCAACGAGGAAAGGGCATTCCGTTGTCACTGGTCACAGCGACTAAGGTGTTGTCCAATTGTCCAATGGATTCTAACTCTTGCAGAAGCTCGCCAATTTGATCGTCGAATTGTTGTACTTCCAGGAAATAGTCTGCTATATCACTTCGGATTTCTTTGCTATCCGGAAGGCAAGCAGGCAATTGTATTTGATCTATTGCAATTCCAGCAGCTTCTCCTGAGCCCTCTTCGTATCCTCTATGCGGTTCATGACTTCCAAACCAAAAGCAAAAGGGTTTGTCAGAAGGAGAATCATTAAGAAAATCTTCGAAAGAATCGAATTTATCACCAGCGGGATTTCGTGGCCGCCCCTCGTGTTTTCCCGGCCCCCAGCCCTTTCGCGTAAAACCTACTTTGTAGCCCGCCTCCTCCAGTAAATCAGTGAATACGGGATATTCCGACCTCAAAGGCCCGTAGAGATTACCTCCTTCTTGCAGTCGCCAAAAATGTTGACCGGTCAAGATGGCGGCCCTCGAAGGCGTGCAGGACGGAGAGGAAACGTAAGCATTATCAAATAAAACTCCCTCCCTTCCTATTCGATCAAAGTTGGGCGTTTTTACCGCAGGATCGCCATAAATGCCCGCATGTGGATAACTCCAATCGTCTGCGATGATGAAAAGGATGTTTGGCTGACTAGCTGACCTTGAATCGCTTTCTCTTTGTTCTGGCTTGCATGAAAACAATGAAAGGAAAAGGAGCACACTGAAGAAGTTGAGCGGATATGAAAATTTATATTTCATACTTGGACGATATTAATATTATATCGATTAAAAACTGCCTGCTTACATAGTCAGGCTGGTATTAAATGTGCAACACATTACATCATTCGAAAAGCGTTCGACTGTGCTCACGCCGTGGTCGCTGCACGAGTTATAGATTTTATTTCGATTGCTTAGATGTTCCGTCAGATGCCAATTCGCACACGGGTTCATCAGGACGATTTAGAATGCCTTTATGCCTTGGATTTTCAATACGGCCAAGTCCTGCCCATACTCTAAAACCAAGTCGACCTAAGAATTCTTCAGTTTCGGTCTCGAGTAATTCTTGAGCAATACCGAGAGAGAAATTTTCCTGTTGTCGAATGTACCCCCTGCAACAATATTGGAGAATCGCACGTCGGTACAGGTTTTTTGTGCAATTCTGGCCAGTGCCATGCCATAGCCTTCCATCAAAAACCATTGCAGTTCCGGCCCTGCCTACTGCCGGGATTGTAGGGTCGATTGGCGGTTCAGTGCTTTTCCAGAAGTGGCTACGCGGAATGATCCGTGTTGCGCCATTTTCATCGGTGAAGTCATCGAGCATCCACGCGACATTCGCAACGAGAGGAAGCTCTGTATACATCTTTACATATCCTTGATCTGGATGTAATTCCATCGGGTCGCCACCCGGACCGGCAATATTCGCAGTCAGGCTCGACACTAGATAGCCTTTGCCCAGTACGTATTTCATCAATGTATTTACGGTTGCATGCTTCAATAATTGGCGAAACTCTTTGCCCTTATTGACGAGCATCCATACGCGCTGATTTGCACCTCCTCCATCCATCCATGCACAACCTGCTTGCCGTTCTCCCGCGGCCTGCTCTACTAGACGTTGGCGTACCAAAGGTAGTAGATCCGAATCAATTGCGTCCTTTATAAAGCAGTAACCAAAGACAGCTAAATCTTGTTTGCATTGTTCCAGATGACCTGTGGGTATCGGAGATGATGGGTGCATTCTACAATTTATTTATCGTTTCTTGAATTTAGATTTCCATCCGAGTCTTATTATCCATCTTTGCCATTGCTTGTTTAGCTAACAAAAAAAAAAGTTCGTTCGAGGCTTCGTATGAGTCATTAAACCCGGATTATGAATTAGAACTTTGTCATGAGGGTGGAAAAACCAATAAAATATAAAGTTTTACTGACTGAGGCATAGCACCGCTATGGTGAAGGAAGAAAACTTAGTGAAACGTCATATTTTGCAGGTATTTCTAACCGTAATAGATTTTCTAATGCATAATCCGGGTTAAATTTGGTAGACGTTCTGTGCACTCTCATAAAAAAGTGCTTGCTTCTCATCCTCCGAAAAATTCTTTGTCATCTTCTTGCATGCATTCCAAAAAACGTGATAGGATAATGAAAATTTATCAACTGGAAAGTTACTTTCAAACATACAGCGATCTATGCCGAAACATTCAATGGTGTGAAGATAGTATCGTTTCTGAGCTCGTATAAATTCATCTGAGGTTGGCGGTCTGTCTTCCTTATCCCATCCAAAGCCATTATCAGGCATCGCGAGGCCTCCGAGTTTGGCGTAGACATTAGGGCATTGTGCAAGTTCGGCTATGTCTCTTTTCCATTGTTCATATATTTCTTCGCGTTTGGCAAGGTATGATTTAGTGCCCAAGGGTGTGCCGAAATGATCGATGATCATGGTCGTATCAGGTGCTGTTTTTGCAAGTGCTGTGAATTCGGGTATCTGGAAGTGATAAAACCATGCTTCGTAGGTGTATCCTTTGCGACCCAACAATCGCACTCCTTCCTGGAATTTTTTTTCTCTGAATAGGCCGATTGGCGAATCTCCCGCTATAAAAGCTTCTTCGGGATATGGATGGTGTGCGCCGCCGTGGCGGATACCTCTGAACAGTCCATTACCCGCCGTTTCATGGGCGTCGAGCACTTCAACGAGTTTATCACCAAGAGTCAGATCTGCATGGCCGATGATACCTGCAATTGTGGCCTTAGTCGAATCCGTTGCACTTTGAGCGGCAATATCTGCTACGAATTCAGTTTCGCCAACAGGTTTGAGAGGATCCGGGCCGCTTTCCCGGTAATCGGCGCCGCATTCGAGAAAGACGGTCTTTTCAATATTGTGTCCCGATTCGGTATCGCCCCACAGGTCTTCCAGCAAATAAGGATGTCTTGTTTTATTAGACCACAAATGGTGGTGCGGATCGATGATGGACCGATGAGGATCGATGATCTCTTCAACAATTTGGTCGAGCCATTCTTTTGTACCTGCCTTCGAATTCATAATTGCGATAATTTAGTCAAAATATCAATCATAATGGCAAAGCCGATCCTGTGTTGATTTTCATTTTGATCCTTCGACATGCTCAGGACAAGTTTTGATTTTCATTTTGATTGCTTACTTCAGTCGAAGCGCATTATGATAATCAAGTTGAAGGCATATTGAGGCGGATAAGTAAATCATGGACAAACTCTTCCCATCCATAAGCAGAAAATGCAATCGGCCTTACCTTTCTTGTCGCTCTCATAGCTTCTTCCACACTTAGCCCATTTTCTTGCGACAGCGCATAAGCAATGAACAGTCCCGTGCGATCCTTGCCGGCAGAGCAATGTACCATTACCGGTTTTGGGGCCGTTCTATACCATTCGTAAGCCTCGGGCACTACGTCCAGTCCGACGTCGAATTGATGTGCATTTGGTGGTTCGCCCGTGGGAAATTCAAAATGCTTATGTACCAGACCGGCTTGTGCTAATGAAACAGGATCAACTCCAAAACCGTCATTGACAGTAATAATTGACCGGATGCCTTCTTTGTAAAGTTGTGAAGGGTTCCATTCTACAAGATCAGGGCCCGGCCGGCCTGCAAGTTGATCTGGTATTGCCCAGAAAATGTAGTTCATATAGTATACTAAATAATCTCTCGCGGCCAAGCCGCAAGATCGTGTATTTGTTTATTAGGAAACTCTTATTTATCGTCTGTCGCCAATCACGGCATTGTGCTCAATATATGGAGGATTTATCGATTGCACAAAAAAGGTATATTGCAATTGAATACAATAAAAATAATATGAGCAACAATTATGAACCAATCATCGTAGAGCAATCCTACAACGCCTCTATCGAAATGGTATGGGCGGCTATAACTGAAATCGACCAAATGCGGCAGTGGTATTTTGATAACATTCCAGCGTTTGAAGCTAAGGTTGGTTTTGAAACAGAATTTATAATTGAGAATGAGGGAAGAGTATTTCCACACTTATGGAAAATCACTGAAGTAATTCCAAAGAAAAAGATAGCCTACAGTTGGAAATTTCGCGGATACGAAGGAGACGGCCTTGTCAGTTTTGAATTATTTGAAACTGACGAGAGGACTAAGTTGAATTTGACCTCCGAGGTGATCGAGAATTTTCCCCAAGACATTCCTGAGTTTAAAAGAGAAAGCGGCGTTGCAGGATGGAATTATTTTATTAGGCAGCGATTGAAGGGGTATTTGGAGGGGGAAGGAGAAAATATGTGACAATGTACTAAGCACAATGGGTAAGCAAAGACATTATTGTTTCTAAGGAAGGTTTTTTTGAATATATAATCTTCTGGTATATTATTCCGTCCCGTTAAGGGCGTCTTGCTATAATTTTTCAATGAGCGCCCGCCCGCCCTCTATCGTTGGTCTATAGCGTTGTACCGCAAAGACATCTATTGTTGTTAGTTTCTTCTCCTCAATGCTCCCACCGAGGTTACTAGTACTTTTCGGATTCCAATTGGGTGTGACTTCGATAACTGCCTTTTTGGGAACTTTTGGTAAGCCTGGTTGTTGTCCGGATTTTCCAGTTTTCTCTTCTTCTATTTCTTGCATTTGTTTCATTTTTTCTGATTTTTTAACTCGTAAGTAGTGATCGTTTTGCTTTACCAAATCTAGGTACAACTTACGTTCTCAACGTTGGTGTTTCCTCTGATTCTCCACTAGGGGTTTACCCCGCATACATTGTAAATCAGTCAAATATGTATATAACTATTTTAAATATATAAATTTGCTCGTCTTCTTAAATTTCGATATACGGCTCGCTCGGTTTGGCATAGCTTCTGCAACAATCTATCACTTGCTATTATTTCTTTTGTCGTCCAAGCACTCGTGTCATAGCAAAATGTTGCAGTAGTGAATAACGGAGGTATCTTTTCTCCACTGCCGGGCCACGCACATTCGTTTTCCGGGTGATTGTGGAATCCGCAGGGGCATGGTTGTGTTACGTCCCTGCAATTTAGTGTGAATGTCCCGATACCCTAACCCCCAGGGTATCCAGAGAATCCACAGACACTAGTGCACCAAGCACTAAATCCTGCCCCCCATAAACTTGTTGTTTTCCTTCTGCTCGGCGTTGGAAAAATCCTCCCCGACGATGAATGTCGGGACATAATGCATTATGCTTAGGCATAACTCCGGTTTTCCCGCCTTGATCAGAAGAAAAATAACTTTGTCTATGGGGTTCATTACTTAATGCTTGGTACACTAGCAGAGCATGTTAAGAGAGCCAGGATGGATCGAGAGATGACCCAAAGCGAAGTTGCAAACCTTCTTGGTCTTACGACCTCAACGATTGAGAATTGGGAAGCAAACAGACATCAAGTCATGTTGATGCATATACCGGCGGTTGCTGAGTTCCTGGGCTACTGCTTAGTTGAATACCACGCAGAAGGTGGTTGGAAACAAACCCTCTTGAACTACCGAAAACAGCGAGGATGGAAATTAGAAAAAATGGCAAAAAAACTGAAAATTGATGAACTAAGTTTGATCAAAATTGAGCGCGGCGAAAAGTTGATGAAAAAGACACAAGAAAGAATTCAAAAATCAAAACAATAAGATGACAAAGTACTGATAGAAAGCAAAATCCGCCCCTTAACCCTGGGTCAAAAAAAATATCGATTTGCAGGATCACATAATGCTGCTCAACTCCTTGCTATCATGTACTCATTCTTTGGTACATGCAAAGCCAATGATGTCAATCCATACCAATGGTTAAATGAGGGTTTGAGCCAAAAAATTTCGTGCACGTCACTTTTTTTAAAATAAATCTTTGTCAATGGGAACATCAGGATCTCTTTTATCTAGTAACAATCAATTTCTTTACTATAGAATTTGCCCCTTCAACTATTCGAATTATATAAAGACCAGGGTCATTAAGAAATAAATTATTTTCGTCATTTATCTCCTTATTAACTGACATTTCGCAGTTCGAAAATTTGGTATTGTAAAAAATTATTATATGTATAGCTTTGTGCTGGATCTAAAGATAGTTACTAATGATGAATCCGCACATTGCCGACTTGTACAGCGATTATTTGTTGACAAGTTTTAGTCACAGCACAGCTATAGGTATGTCTAAAATGTTAGACGGTGCTTATAGCCATGATCAGATCAGTAGATTTTTGGCTCAGCCTACTCTGGGCCAAAAAGATTATTGGAAATCTGTTAAACCTATAGTCAGGAAAGTAGAAAGTCCTGATGGTAGCATTTGTATTGATGATGTGATAACTGAAAAACCACATTCTACTCAGAATGAGATAATAACGTATCACTTTGATCATACAAAGAACAGGAGCGTCAAAGGCATCAATATGATAAGTTTTCTATATCATAACCAATTGGGTGATGGCCAAACGGTAGAGTTGCCTTTAGCCTATGAAATTATCAGAAAGCCAATCAGGTTTACTGATCTAAAAACACGACAAGAGAAACGCAAAAGTGAGGTGAGTAAGAATGAGTTAGTAAGACAAAGGCTCAAAGTACTCACACAGCGTAATCATGTTCAGTACAAATATGCCTTATGGGATAGTTGGTTTAGCTCAAATGACAATATGGAGTTTGTGCATTACGAGTTAAAAAAGCATTTTATCGGTGCAATTAAGACCAATCGTCTTGTTGCCCTGAGTAAGGAAGAAAAACTGCAAGGTAAGTTTACAAGAGTCGATGCACTAGACCTACAGCCAGACTGTGTAATGGAAGTTTGGATCAAAGGATTGGACTTTCCGGTTTCTTTGACCAAACAAGTCTTTACGAACAAAGATTACTCCACAGGCGTACTGTATCTGGTAAGCAACGATACAAAACTTACACATCAGCAGACTCATACAATCTATGAAAGAAGATGGAAAGTTGAGGAATTCCACAAATCGATGAAACAGAATGCTTGTTTAGCCAAATCACCAACAAAGTATGAAGTGACGCAGTCCAATCATATTTTTTGTGTGATGATAGCGTATACTAAACTCGAATTGCTCAAAATTAATCAAGCTAAAAACCACTTCGCCATAAAGGCAAGACTATACTTAAAAGCTGTCAAAGCAGCATATCAAGAACTTAACCGAATGAAAAAACAATTCAATTTGGTTAACCCTGCTCAACTGCAAGCTATTCCTCTTTTGGAATAACTATAATATTATTTTTTAATTTTCCAAATATCTGCCCTGCGAAAGGTCAGTTATTAATAATTAATCTGCCATCGACAGTATAAATTTCTAACCGTGCTTGGCATTTGGGCTCAAGATGAGAAATTGAAAAAGATTCACCTGTATGCAGCAGATTTGGTGAAATTATCGCATTACTGAAACATTCATTTTCCACAGCCATATTTTGTTCTATTTCAACACTGTGAGGCAAATAGTAATATTGATTTTTTAACGCAAACAGTCCGCTTGCTGCTGGATCTTTAATTTCTTTTCTTACTATTCCAGCTATGTAAAAATTAGATTCAAGTTCCCAGCTAACAATAGTCCGTGAAGGATTAACACATTAAAAATAGTTGTAATATAAAAAGGTAAATGCGTATCTTGGAATAATCCAAGAACAGTAGTAATCATCAAGTGTTACGAAAATGAAAACTACTGAAGCATTTACCCGAGGTAAAAACCTCATAGGATCAATATTAGTGAAAATGGCAGATATAGATAGGTTGCGGTTCAATTTTATGAACCACATATTCTTATTGTGTTTGAGCATGCATGGACGATATAATTTTCTTCAAATGTCGAGGGAGGGAGTATTTAATGAACAGACCTACCGCAATAATTTCGGTAGAGATTTTGATTTCATGAAGTTTAATACCGAATTGGTAAAGCAGGTGTGCAGCGATAAGTCTATTATTGCCTTTGATCCAAGTTATATCAATAAGAGTGGGAAGTACACACCGGGTTTAGGGTATTTTTACTCAGGTTGTGCGGGTCGATATAAGCGGGGTTTGGAAATAGGAGGTATAGCAGCGATTGATATAAATCAAAATACAGCCTACCACCTTGAGGCCATTCAAAGTCCATCAGCAAAGAAGCAAAGAGTGGGCAATGATTACACATTGGTAGATCATTATGGAGATTTGATTGTGCAAAGAGCCGTTGATTTACAGCGAGTTAGCGACATATTAGTAGTGGACGGATATTTTGGTTCTGTCGCATCTGTGAAGCTCAATTTAATTAATTCCTAAATTCGCGGACATAAACTACACGATTATGTTCAAAGGTCACTGCTTTCCTTCATCGATTATTAAATATGCTGTCTTCCTTAAACTGAGATTTTCCCTGAGCTATAGAGATATTGAGGAATTGCTTCGGATGCGAGGTATAAAAGTTGATCATGCGACAATTCAGAGATGGGTATTTAAGTTTGCACCAATCTTTGAAGCCAATTTCAGGAAAAGAAAGAAAAGCGTGGGAAGTAGATGGAGAATGGATGAGACTTATGTGAAGGTAAAAGGTCATTGGATGTTTCTTTATCGTGCGGTGGATAAACAGGGAATGACGATAGATTTCCTACTTAGCCCAAATAGAAAGAGACGGTCAGCTCATGCCTTTCTGATAAAAGCAATCAATCAGAATGGATTGCCTTCACTGATAAACATAGACAAAAGTGGAGCAAATAAAGCTGGAATAAAGGTTTATAACAAGAGGAATTGGAAGAAGATCAAGTGGAGGCAGTGCAAATACCTAAACAACATTGTAGAGCAGGATCACCGATTTATTAAATGGCGCACTAGACCAATGCTTGGGTTCAAATCATTTGAATCTGCGAAACGAACGTTGACCGGTATTGAGCTGGTCAGAATGCTAAAAAAGAACCAAATGATCGATCCTAAATCGAGTGCCTTCAAATCCTATTGCTCATTGGCAGCTTAATTTTTGAAGTGTAAAGTTGAAATAGTATTTTTCGGTTAGACAGATGCGACAGAACCCTAGTATCTGATGTAGCTTTTTTTACATGAAACAACCGAATTTCCGGATAATCTGAGTTTTTGATTTCCTCCTTTGCATTATTAAAAGAATAGCTGTGTGTCGCAGAGGACTCCATATTGGACTGGCCTGAACAAATCCAGACTTCACCAATCAGCACATTCTCCAAGACTAGGGTATTCTTCTCCTGAATAGTAATGGTAAACGGACCTCCTGCTTTGGGTGTTTGTAACCAGGTTTTCCATTTTGCTCCTCTATCCGTTGTAGTCTCCACCTCTTGATTATCCCAGCTTACTGTAATCTTTACTACCTCGGCAGGTTCAGCCCATCCCCATATTGCCACCTGTTTATCTTGTTGCAGTACCATATTAGAACTAAACACAGACGGAAGCCTAGGCATCTGCTTTGGACTGGATCGAAATCAGTGAGGCCAAAATGAAAAGTATCAAATGGCTCGGTATATTCTTTTTCATCTCGTTAATATTTTAGTACGTTTCGTTATATCTTGTCCAATTTTCCATTCAGCTTTATTGCTTCTCCTTTTGAAGGATCGAAATCAAAAAATCTGTCATTATATTTTATTTTCACCTTTTGTCCCAAACGGGATATTACATTAGCACTTTTAAGTGCACCATTTTCCCATTCAATATCAACTTCATATCCACCCCGGGCCAGTAACCCCTTCACTTCACCGGTAGGCCAGGCTTTGGGCAAAGCAGGAAGCAGATAAATAATTCCGGCATGGCTCTGTAGTAGCATTTCAGCAATACCAGCTGTTGCACCAAAATTGGCATCCATCTGGAATGGGGGATGTTGACCAAATAGGTTTGGAGAGGTACTTTTCGACAAAACAACGTTTAAACTTTCCCTGGCCTTTTCCGCTTCATATAGCCGGGCATACTGACTTACCAACCAGGCAGCACTCCAACCTGTATGGCCACCCCCATTTGCAATTCGATAATCCAATGATTTTTTGGCAGCCAAAGCCAATTCTGGAGTCTGTTCCATAGTAATTTGAGATCCGGGGTGTAAGGCAAAAAGGTGTGATATGTGTCGATGGCCTGGTTCCTGCTCAGGAAATTCCTCTGCCCATTCCATCAAGCGTCCATCCGATCCAATTTTCGGACCCTTCAATCTGCCTTTAGCTTCTTTGACCTGGTAAGTAAATTCATCTTTAATATTTAATTCATTAGAAGCAAAAATAAAGTCTGTAAACAGTTGCCAAATAACTTGTTGGTCATGAGCTGGACCCATACTAATTTGACTCTGACTACCGTCAGGAGCAACAAATGTATTTTCGGGTGATACGGCGGGACCGGATACCAGTTTCCCTGTTTTAGGATCTTCAATCAGCCAGTCCAAATAAAACTCTACCGATCCCTTTAATAATGGATACATTCTTTCCAGAAACGCTTTATCACCTGTAAATGCGTAGTGTTCTCCTATATGGGAGCATATCCAAGCCCCCGCACCGGTATGCATTCCCCATCTGGCCATCTCTCCCGGTGAAGTGTAACCCCATACATTGGTTATCGGATGGATTACCCAACCATTATGATGATACTGAATCTTCGCTGTTTTTTTGCCTGGTTCCACAAACGATTCGATCAAGTCGAACAGCGGCATATGTAATTCTGATAGATTGGTTACCTCGGCCAGCCAATAGTTCATTTCTACATTTACATCTGTGTGATAGTCCCCATTCCAGGGGGTTTGAATTTTATTGGCCCATATTCCTTGTAGGTTTGCAGGCAGGGTTCCTGGCCTCGATGAAGATATTAGCAAATAACGCCCATACTGAAAGATCAACTCTACCAAATGAGGGTCGGATTTTGTTTTTATAAAATTTTTCACTCGTTCATCGGTAGGAATCGGCAACATATCTTGCGGAGTGATGTCCAGGCTTACTCGCTGTAGATATTGCTGATACTCTTTTTTATGATCATTGAGCAATATATCAAATCCCTTGTCTACTGCTTTTTCGATATTTTGGCTTGTCAATGATTCATAGTCTCGTCCTTTATAATCAGGATAGCTCAATATATAATCCGTGGATGCCGAGAGAAAAAGTATTACTTCATCGGCATTTTCAACAACCAACTTTGAATCACGATAGCTGACCTTCCCCTTTTTGTTCACTGCGCTCAGCCTGGCTATATATTGCAATCCATCACCACCCTTGCCATCCGCAAGCACTCCCAACATAATTAACTGGTTTTCTTTATTATAGGTACGGTAGCGCTCCGGTCGGGTCATGGTGCAGGAAAACGAAATTTGGCCGGGTTTATCAGCAGTATAGCGGGCGACCATGACTTGATCGGGATTACTTGTAAAAATTTCCCTTTGATAATTAACCCCGTTCTGGGAATATCTCACGCGAACTACTGCATCCCCCAAATCAAGTTCTCTGTAGTAGTTTTCGTAAATTGTTTGTTTGCCATTATCAATCCATAGATCGCCTAAAGTCTGAAAACAGCCAAAGGGGACTTCTGCCCCGTTACCATGACCTGAACCCGATCCTTTGCATATCTGGGTTTTATTGGTCAAATCAGTTGCTTCTTTGTATTTTCCTTCAAAAAGCAACTGACGGATTTTATCTTGTTCTGCATATGCTTCAGGATTATCATTGTCATCAAGACTACCTGACCACATACTCTCTTCATTAAGCTGAATTCGTTCGCGGTTAACATCACCGAAAACCATCAAGCCTAATGAACCATTACCCAATGGTAAGGCTTTAAGCCACTCCGGGTCGTCTCTCCACCCGTTGGGATCATCTGCCTCCGATGCGTTTGCGGGTTCGTTATACCAGAGTTTGAGGTTATTTTCTTGAGTAGAGCTATATATCCCAAATTCTGCTAAAGCAGGTTTGTCACGAGATTTTAAAATGGTCAACCTCAATTCGTTTGCAATCACTTCTGGAAATCGAACCAATCGCTTATAACCAATGGTTGTTCCTTCAACTAAATTTTTCCATTGGCCATCAATTTTAGCTTCAATTTTAAATTTTTCAACACGTTGACCAACAGTGATCTGCTCTTGTATCAATAAGCGATCAAAGGTTTTCTCTCCTTTTAAAGTAAATTCTATGGTTGGGATTTCCTCATTTGCCATCCAATACGTATCATAATCATTATCGATCAGTGCTTTTGGATCCGATCCATTTTGAGATTTTTTAAGATTAATTTTAGATTTGGCCGCCAGATTCACCTCGAACGTCTTGTCAATATTCTCTTTCCATTTTTTCAAGATGCTTACATCATTTTCATGGATTAGTCCTCTTGTATCCGGAGGTATGTTCAGTAAAAGCAAGGAGTTTTTTCCCACGGAGCTGTAGTAGATATCAAGCAGTTTTTCCACGCTTTTCACCTTATCATCCTGATCGGGGTGATAAAACCACCCCGGTCTTATAGAAACATCAACTTCAGAAGGATACCAAACCAAGCTTTTGGCACCAAAGAGTATTTCACGGCTACCAAGATCCTTTGCCATGAAATCTATTTTTGGCCTGAACGTACCAGCCAGTTGTTGTGATCGTGTGGTAATTTCTTCTTCATCCTGAGTATTGGCAGGAACCACGCTCCACTCCGTATCTCTCCCATAGCCAGACTCAGTACCCACCCAGCGTACATCTGGCCCCATGATGGCTATCACGGCATTGGGCTGTAAATGCCTGATGGTTTTATAATATCTTTGCCAGTCATAAATCTGTTTTTTCCCATTCGGTCCCTCGCCATTGGCCCCATCAAACCAAACCTCAGCTACCTCTCCATAGTTTGTCAATAATTCAGTCAGTTGATTTACAAAATAATCGTTGTATTCTTCAGTACCGTAAAGCGCACTATTCCTGTCCCAGGGAGATAGGTATATTCCGAGCTTTATTCCCTGTTCCTTACATGCCTTTGCGAGATCTCCTACAACATCACCACTTCCATTTTTCCAGGGACTACTTTTGACGGTGTGATTTGTATATTTACTTGGCCAAAGGCAAAACCCGTCGTGATGTTTTGCGGTAAGGATAATAAGTTTCATACCCGCATCTTTGCATGTTTTCACCCATTGTCCTGCATCTAATTCTTGAGGATTAAAAAGTTGCGGATTTTCTGTACCATCCCCCCATTCCTTATTTGTAAATGTATTGATTCCAAAGTGCAAGAAAGCGGTCAGTTCCATTTTCTGCCAGGCCAACTGATCCCTGGTTGGAGTAACATTGGCGGATTTTTTTATGATTTCTTCTTTTGAATCGACAGATCGGATTTCTACATAATTATTTATTGTAGGTCCTGTTGTAAGTGCACATGATGTGGTGCCAACAACTATCAGAAGTAAAATGATATGATTTTTTGAAATTATCATGATATGATTTTTTTGAGATTTCAACTTACTGTTCACGGTACCTCTGTGCCACCTATTACCACCGAGGATCAAAAAACTTCAACTACGACCAATTCATCGTTATTTCTTGCTATTAAAATCGCTTTTCTTCCATCTTTTAATCCAATTTCTTTTATCTTTCTTACTTCTCCCCTAATCATTAAGCCACTTTCATAGGGCATTTGAGCTTTAAAGTTTCCCTGCCCATCACCAGCAAGGAACAATCCATAAGAAGCATCATTACGCGGGGTCTCTACCTCTGATCCGTATAAATTTCCAGCTAATACAATGTCCAGATTTCCATCGTTATTGATATCTTCTGAATAAAAGGCATTGACTGAACTCAGTTGAGCCATTTTTTCCAGAGGCTTGAAATAAAAATCATACGCCCCTCTATTCTCTAAATAACATGTTGAAAAGTTGATTGCTTGATAGCGCATTGATTCTTTCAATGATTGCTTGGAATAGACATCAGCTAATGACGCCATTGCAAAAGAATTATAATCCTTAAACTTTATGTCAATAGCGGGTATTTGCTCAGCTGAACACTGTTTTCCCCTTAAGGGGTACTCTTCACCCTCTTGCATATAGCTGAGCACGATATCCATTTTACCATTCTTATCATAATCATTCATATAGATGCTGAACGGTTCTTCTTCAGAAGCTTTGTATTTGTAATTATTTCCAAGATTACCAGCTATCAAATCTATATCTCCATCGGCATCAAAATCTTCCGCTATTATGCTGTTCCACCAACCCGTCTGCTCCAATAACCCAAATTGTTCTGTTTCATTGGTAAACGCACCATCATGGTTTTTAAAAATGGTAACTGGCATCCATTCACCCGTTAGAATAAGGTCTATCTGTTCATCCTGATCAATGTCAGCCCAGATGGCATCCGTTATCATCCCTATGTTAGCCAGGCCCTCGGCCTGTTCATTGGTTACATTAGTGAATTTCACTTGATCTATAGTGCTTTCATTCTTAAGCAAACAGGATTCACCGGAGTGAGGGTAGTTCCTGGGTGATAGTCTGCTACCTACAAACAGATCCTGATCTCCATCGCCATCATAATCAGCTATGCTAACGATAGATCCGCTTTCAAACATTTCTGGTAAAGCATCGGTTATTCTCTTATACTTGCCATTCCCTAAATTTAAATACAAACGATCCTGATAAAAATTATCTCCTCTTTTGGCCTCATTGCCACCACTCACTACATAGAGATCCAATAGTCCGTCATTGTTAGCATCAAAAAATTCAGCGTCCACATCTTCGTGCTTCCGATCTTGTATGAATACCTCGGTGGTCAAACTGTCAAACACTCCAATTTTGTTCTGGAGATAGAGCAGACCTGAATGATCCCTGGAACCTCCAATATAAAAGTCTTCCAACCCATCATTGTTCACATCTCCTACTGCTAAAGCCGGACCATATTGTGACATTTTATGGGGCAACAGCACCTGATGCTTAAAATCATCAAAACTATTTTCCGTATGCTTATGAGACAATCCAAGTTCTTGAGTGATCTCCTTAAATAGTTTCGTTGGAATATTTTCTTTGGCACTATCTGCCACGTCAACCGCATTTTTATAATCTACGATGAGATTTTGGTTGGCCTGAACATCATTCAAAATTTGTTGCTTGCCGACCGGCCATGATATTATTAATTTGTCAGCGATTTCCTTGTTCCCCAAACCAAAATGCAGAATAGGCTCTACCGATGATTGAAATCCTCTGGTTAATGTCAGTTCTTGAAATTGCTTCTGTTCTTTTTGTATCAAGGTAACTTTTACACCCAATCCGAAATTGTTTCCAACAGGACCAATCATTTTTATCCTTAAATAATTACTTCCCTGGTTTTCAGTAGCATTATTTTCATACACTAAGCTTAAATCATCTATATTATTGATAGCCAAATCCAAATCACCATCATTGTCCAGATCTGCATATGCCGCTCCGCTTGACCACCCGTTGAAATTGATCCCCCAATCTGATGCAATCCGGTCAAATTTCAGACCGCCAGAGTTTTTCAAAGCGTAGTTTTCTACTTTTACAGCAGGCATCTTATTTACCCATTCCACAAAATGGGCTGCCTTCTGCTTGTCCTTGTTCATTTCATAAAAGAAGTCTTTATTATTAATTTCCCTACGAGAACCATTTGTAATAAATAAATCCTTCCAGCCATCATTGTCAAAATCCGCTATCAATGGAGCCCAACTCCAGTCGGTGAGAGAAACATTCGCTAATTGTGATACTTCTCCAAATTGTGGCACCCCTTGACTATTAATTCCCATATTCAATTGTAGGGCATTTTTCATGTACTGATAATACATTCCATTATTAACCATGACCCAAAAGACTTCTGTATCCATGCTCGCCATGTTAGATTTTGACCGGAAATTATCTTCTGGGGTCATATCTACTTGCAGGATGTCCAGTAAACCATCATTGTTAATATCTGCTGCATCCACTCCCATTCCGTAAAAACTGGTGTGGTTAATTGCCTCTTCAAGCTTATTGCTAAAGCTGCCATCCCCATTGTTAAAGAAAAAGTAATCCGGCGTGGCAAAGTCGTTGGATACATAGATGTCTGGCCAACCATCCGCGTTAAAGTCGCCAACCGAAATGCCTAAGGTCAAACCGAAACGCATAACACCTGACTGAACGGTTACGTCTTCATACCTTCCATTGCTATACTCATACAGATGATCGCTTATTCCCGGGTTAACCAAAAACATCATTTCACGGTAATTCATTATTCCGGTTCTGGTATCAGTAATAGGATAGTTTGCCACGTACAGATCCAAATCACCGTCAAGATCGTAATCAAAAAAAGCGGCTTGTGTACTGTTGCCCCTATCTGCTATTCCATACAATTCTGCGGACTCAGTAAATGACGGATCACTCCCCTTCTTGGCATCATTGATGTACAGCAGGTTTTTTGTGGTGGTCCAATAACCAGCTACCGATACATATATATCCAACCAACCATCCTGATTGACATCTGCCATAGTCACTCCGGTAACCCACCTGTCATCACCAGCAACCTTGGCCATTTTGGTAATATCTTCAAATTTCAGATCTCCTTTATTTAGGTAGAGCTTGTTTTCTACCATATTTCCTGTAAAATAGATGTCCTGTAAGCCGTCATTATTGACATCACCTATAGCGACTCCTCCGCCCATGTACATGTATTTGTACAAGAAATAGTTGAGCGAATCACTTTCGCTAAGTTTATTTGAAAATTCTATACCGCTTTTATCAGGACTGAGCTGTGTAAATAGTTTCTGTTCTTTAGAGGAATCACATGCACTTACAATTAGCAATAAAATAATAAACAAGGCCTTGTTTACTTTCATGTTTTTCATCCTATTTCCATTTCATATCTTTTAAAATATACTCCATATTCACTAGAATTCATAGACTTATGGATTCCATTGCATATGATAGTCCAGTACCTTTAAAGAAAACTCGTCTGTCCATATGATACTTTCTGATATCATTATTTAAATTTAATAGACCAAGGCAGCATTAAATGTAATTTTCCCATCGCAGGGTTTTTCACTTTCAATGGTGAAATTCAAAACAGAACTGCCCTGGTCAGTGACAATCCCTGTTCGATTCACATTTATACTTTGCTCTGAAATTGTAACAAATTCCTGTAAGGCTTTTGCCCCATCAAAACGCACTTGCGCACCAGTCAACTTGATCATTGCATTACTGTTGGTTGGGATGACCTTCACCACGTACTGTCCCGGCAGGTTAATCAGATCGCTTAAATCCACTTCCATTTGTGCCTTTCCTAAAACAAACATGTCCTTTTTGAAGTCCATAAGCTCTGCCGAAGCTGCCCAGATATTCAGACGCTCATTTTTATACGGAGTAAAATGATCCACATAATATACCGACATAGAACGGATCAGTGGTGTTCCCACATGTGCTGTTATATTGAGTTCAATGGCAAACACCTCTGTATCGTCAAAATAATCTATTTTCTTGCGCCCCACTGATTGTCCTTTGGTCAATTCGATCCATTCGCCCTCGACCAGGCCTTTGATGGTATACTCCCTGATGCGTTCCCCCTGGCGGTAATCTTCCATGGTCACAACATGATTGACAAGCGTGGGAGAAGAAAACCTGATTGTTGTTTTTATTCCCTTTTTGTTTTTAATGGATTTTATTGGATTCTTAAATCGTCTGTCTATTTCCGCTCCCAGCGCTTTATAGTGTTCCACATCACTTGCAGGTATCAATCCTGTTGTATCGGGTGTTGCATTCAGCAGAAAGACCCCGCCATACCCAGCTGATTTGTAATAGCATTCCATCAACGCCTCAATTGGTTTTCTCGTTTTTATATTTTCTGGCGACCATAACCAGAAGTGATCATACAAAGGAGTGTCAGCCTCGAGCGGAGCCCAGCAGTCGCCTTCAGGATTTCCATGAAGTTGTGTGGACACACCAGTCCCTCTATCTTCGCATCTTACAGCATTCCATGCTGGATAAGCCAGTTTGCCCGATTCTGTTCCTGGCCACCTGATCGTAGCATGGGGTCCCTGAAAGATCACTGAATTGCCGGCATATTTATTTATAATATCCCCAATTTCAATGATGCAACTGCCATCAAACCAAACTTCCAGCACATCACCGTATTTGGAAAGTATCTCTGTCAACTGATCTCTGAAGACTTTATTATATGCCTCCTGTTTTGAAGGATCATCAGTTTGTCCCCCACTACCCGGACCCGCACCCCATTGCAAATCTCCGGGATAAATATATACACCGAGATTGAGTCCGTATTTTTTACACGATTGAGCAAGATCTTCTAATACATCTGCCTTTCCATCTTTATAGGGAGTGTTTCTCACACTGTATTCCGAAGCTGTTTGCCACCAGCAAAATCCGCCAACATGTTTTGCTACGAAAAGTACTTCTTTAGCTCCCCATGAAAGGGCAACTTCACACCATTGGTCCGTATTTAATTTGGTCGGATTGAATCGGTCTAACGGCAAGCTAGGCATATCGTCTTCACTTGTATTCCATGTGCCCGATGTAAGATGCACAAACATAATACGTTCCTGTTCGTGCCATTTATATTGTACTTCAGAGGGTTTGGCAAGTTTTTCTGCGGTGGAGAGAGCATCCTCTATAGTCTTATTCGATTGACAACTAAAAATCGTTATCAAAAAAATAACTGATAAAAATTGGTAAGATTTCATTTTAATGGTTTTATGGATTCCATACCATGTCATTATTGAATGGATAAATAGGCGATTTTAGTTGTGTGTAGTTCAAAAGAGTTATGTTTTCACAACAGGCACCGAGAGTAAAAGCGATGATTGATGAACCTGCAATCTCCTGGAGTTCGGGGAACAGATAGCCAAGTTTGACTACAATTATTTGATAATCATGAATATTTACGTTGGCTTTCTCAAACTGACTCTTGTACACAAATGCACATCTATTTTCAGTAACTATAAAATCGATACCTTCATAACGGAGTGTTGCAGATAATCCAGCATCAAGTCCATACAAGTTTTTTAACTCCCCAATGTGTCTAATCGTTGCTTCAACATCCACCGAAGTAGCGTCATCTCCTGAAATACCCGCTCCAATGGTTAATTGAATAGTTTCTCCAATCTTGCTGTTTTTACACAGATCAATAGCTATTGAATCATATATTCCTGCCACCAGTGCATTTTTCACTTTGTAGTCCAACAATATTTTCAACATAAATGCATTATCCCCCGGGGCGCCTCCGGTAGTATTATCCCCGGAATCACTGATAAACACAGGAATTCTTTCACTTGATAGAGCTTGTTTTACTGCTTCTTCCGGGTCAATTACAGGACTTTTAAACTGAAAGTTATCTTTTACATTCCAAAACAAAGCTGCAAGTTCCTTTGCTTTTTCAATGGCTCTTTTTTTGTTTTTGTTAGGTACAACAACAACACTTGCATGAGAATTGGGAGCATCCACCCAAGGTTGTCCTCCAAAGAAAGAAATGCTTAATATTTCTTCATCTTTATCAATTTCCCACAAGCTGTCCATAATTGTTTTTCCAGGGCCAACTTCAGTCGTGATGATATCTCCATTTGCAATAAAAGGAATTGCAATCATGTGTGGTTCGGGATAGATATTTTCTTCCAGGCACCGAACAAGTAATTCTGCTGCCCTTAACTCTGTATCATCTGCGTCAGTATGCGGTACAGTACGGTATCCTGTTATTATGTTGACATTATTGCAAAGTTCAGTCGTATTGTTCGCATGAAAGTCTAACGCGACTGAGATTAACACTTTGTCTCCAACTTTTTCACGAATAGCAGATGTTAGAGCGGCTTCTCCACTTCCAATATGTTCTACTTCCATCGCACCATGAAGGTGCAGCCAAACACCATCCACATCGGTTGGAATTCCACCAACAAGCTCTTCCCGAAACCTGTAAAAGCTCTCCTTGTCAATTTTCCCTGAGGGAAGATTATTGGCGAACATGATCGGAACAACTTCTGCCCCTATGTTATTAAAGTATGGAGTCACAGACACTCTTTCCAACATAGCATCTCCTTCAACAACTTCAAAATCCTCGTAACTTGTTATTAAAGGACTGAAACCATTTGTTTCGTGCATAAATAGGGCCAGTGCTATTTTCACTTCCTTTATTGTTAAATGCAATAGTTAAATATTATACTTTTCGACACATGAGGATCATTTAGCTTCATATAACAATAGCCACTCATTATTCAAAATAATCATCTCATGGGGTTGCAATGTGATCACAATCATATTTTAACTATTTTTTAAAACTAAAACTAATTGTAGGATCGCCGACTATATCCTTTTCAAACGCGGCCACACAATCCATAAGCCCGCCTTCCACGAAATAAACCTTTTGGCGGAATGTGACTGTTTCGCCAGACTGAACTGGTGGAGGACAGCCTGATTCGCTATGAATACATCGCAGGTATTCCATCTGGTTGTGAAACAGGTATTCATAATTTTCTGAAGCAACCCCAACGGCACGTGTACCGTCTTTGGACACCAACACTATCAGGGGATAGTCGACGAAAGCATCTTGACGGAAGTCTCTCCAGTTGTTGTCAAATGGGCCAATGCGTCCCCGAGAAGGATATCCCTCGCGATAATAGAGAGCAAGATTGGTGGTAGGTTTTAGCGAGGCGAGGGAGCGCCACTCATTTTTTGTGCGAAGATAAATCCTGGAGAAATCATCGCAGATAAAGTCCGGCGCTTTAGAAAAGTGAAGACAGTTTTGTACATAAAGTTTCACTAACTCCTGCTGACTGTGGTTTGTGACCTGTGTTTCAAGTAGAAGCGAGTTCCTCTCAGGGATTAGTTCTGTTCGGATGAATCCTTCCGGATTGCCCTCATATGTCCACAATAAGCCACCAAGTTTAGTGGAGGTGAATTCCTGATGGGCTACCTTGGCATCCCATTGTTGCCATAGATCACCGACCGCTTCCGGCATCCATAACACGAAAATGTTTCCAGTCCAACGGTCAATCGTTATACCCACTTGGGTGGTAGGATTCTTTCTGATTGTAATTGCATCATAAATTTGAAAAGAGAATTGTAGAGAGTCCGGCTGGGAATAAACTGGAAAAGTCACACTCAGGGCGAACAAAAGCCCTACGACAATTATTAAATATTTAACGGGCTTTACCAACATGTTGTTCATATTGCACTTCATATCACAAATTGATTATTGTGCATCATCTGATTTAACATTGTGATTATGATTAATGATAGTCGGTTAACAACATCACTTATAAGATCATAATCTTCAACCACAATCCCTAATCAAATTTAATTGCTCGAAGAGCTTATTTTCAAACATGAATATTTTTAGTCGCTTAGTTTAATATCTATCACTTCTCCAGGTTTCATTCCAATCAACAGCATACTTTCTTCTATTGCGATTTCTTTCTTTTTAGAAGTAAATCCCTCTTCCAAAAAAGGATTCTCAAGTTTGATTGTACCCCCTTTTTCAGATTCTATTTTTACCAAGATTACTTTACCTCTTTGCATTGAAGCAGAAATCAAAAAAGCTCCTTTTGTTCGTAATGTTTTAAATGACAGGTCGTTCCAACTATCAGGGATTGCAGGGAAAATCTTTACTACTCCACTGTGACTTTGAATAAGCATCTCCTGGAGACCCGATGCAAACGCAAAATTCCCTTCCAAAGTAAATGGCCCTCCGGCTCCATCGTTTTCACATTGATTCAAATTGAGATGAAATGTGTTCGGAGAACACGAACAGCTTGCGAATGCTTTTAAATAATTGACTGCTTTTTCACCATTAAAAGCCCTTGCATAAATATTAGCCATCCAGCTATGAAAAAAGCCCCAATGAACATCTCCCTGTCCCTCCAATTCCTTAAGTGTTGCATTAATTATTGCACGATCCTTCTCGCCGTTTGAATAATCGATTAACCCAAGCGGATGCCAGGCAAGCAGATGCGACAAATGTCGGTGAGCTTTAACAGGGGAGAGATCAGGCGCTATCAGCATTCCATTATCATCACCTAAAGCAATTCCAGGCCACTCGGTTAATATATTTGTCCATTTTTCAGCTTCTTCCTTTTTGCCAACGATTTTTGCCACCTCAGCAGCTTTCGTGTAGGTCCATCTGATAAGTCCCAAATCAAAATTTGTGGTTTGTGTAAATCATGCCTCTTTAGAGTTATCAAAAACCTCGGGACTTGAACTTAACGGCAATTTTCTTTGTCCATTCTCATCTAAGACGGAGTATTCATCAAAATGAATAGCCACTTCACGTATCCATGGGTAAACCTTATCTTTTAGAAATGTTGTATCCATACTGTATTCCCAGTGAAGATACAAGTGATGGGCCAACCATGCTGAAACAGTAGGGCCACAGGCATACTGGATCCATCCTCCCAGTGGTTCTCCCTGCATGGTGCATACTCCAGGTACATTTAATCCCGAATTACCATAAAACTTCTTTGTATACGCCTTAAACCGGTCATGATACTTCCACATCCAGTTAGCGAAACCCTCTTCAAGATCCAAATGATTACCACTATATGAGGGCCAATAGCTGAGTTGGGTATTCATATCGTGATGATAATCACCTTTCCAGGGTGGTAATTTCCCATTATCAGCAGTCCATACTGCTTGTAACGAGATCGGTGGAGCATCGGATCTGGCTATGCAACCAAATTTATATTGCTCCAGATACCACTGTTTTTCCAATAGAGTATCAGGAATACTGATGGAAGATTTATCCCAAAAGTCTCCCCACCATTTTCCATGAGAGACCAAAGCAGCTTCAATACCTAGGTTCATTGCAGTTTCAACATTGGTTTTGGCATTGACTCCAAGCCCATCGTAACTATCGCTGGACGTGACACTCCATGCTCCTGTAAGGGTTCCATCCTTAGACTTTTCCCATTTTACAGCTATCTGATATGTAAATCCCCCCCATCCCTTTTGATTGTATTCAATATAATCATCTTCCGAAGAAATATCTCCGAGCTTGTATCCAAGTCTTACTAAATCGGTTTCAGCACCTCCCCCTTCGATAATTTCTTCTGTACTCTCTTTGTTGTAAATAGGAGGAACAATTATTGGATCGAAATCTCCTGCAACATTGGTAAACCGGAACCAACCGACGGGTTCTGTGGCATGTACGAAACCGATTAATTTCATACCTGAGTTCCACTTGGTCTCACACAAGGCATTGTCAACATATAATCGTACGTATTCGACATCATCTATTGAAGGAATATTGAACTCTATAGCTCCAGCAGGAATTTTAGTTGGTGCCGCTTCTGAAACATATGGTTTATCAAAACGTTCCTGCACTTCTCCATAATTATTTTTTTGAATTTGCTCCATCACCCATTGAATATTGAATTCAGGCGTGGATACAAAATCATATGGACGCGCATCCCATAGATCAGCACGATTCATGGTGATACGAAGATGGTCATTCTTCTTCCATACCAACGCGCCAAGATTGCCATTCCCTAGAGGCATACCCTCATCCCATTTCGTTGGTAACTCATTGAACATCAAGTCATGTACCGACAAGACTGGTTTTATTTCATCATCACAACTTAATATGAAAAACAGCAATAAACCCACAAAACAAAATCTGGTTATTTCTATATTGATAACATTTTTCAATGCCTTAATTATTTCTTTTTTAAAACAATGATATCATTGGATCGAAGTGTGATGAGAAGAATATCTCCCTCACTTTTTACTAGCTCATCTTTATCGGTGGTAAATCCATCGAGTTCAAAAGGATTGTCAAGTTTGATTGTACCTCCCTTTTCTGATTGGATTTTGATATGAGTGACTTTCCCGTTTTTCTTTTCGGCAGAGATAAGAAAAGCTCCTTCTGTTCTTAGCTGCTTAAATGAGGCATCATTCCAGCTATCTGGTATGGCAGGAAAAACCCGAACTATGCCGGTATGACTTTGAATAAGCATCTCCTGTACGCCTGATGCAAAAGCAAAATTTCCTTCCAGTGTTACGTACCTGCCTGAGAAATTCGAGACTCCTGTTTTTTTGTAATCTCCATTGGAATGGAAACTATTTTTTGTAACAAATGCCGCCGGGAATTTCCTCAGCGCTTTTGCTGCCCCTTCTCCATCAAACATTCTGGCCTTCATGCCCCCAAGCCATGCATACATATAGCCAGTCCACATCGGATTCTCGTGATCAATTTTTTCGCAGTTTTCAACTGATTTGGCAATTAACTCCGCCTCCTTTTTACTATTCGTTACATCAAGCATGCCCAGCGGATGAAAAGGTAAGAGATGTGAAAAATGCCAATGGGAACGCTCGTAAGGGTATCCCGGAGCAATCATTAAACCTGTTTCATTTACCGGGTATTCTAAATTCCACTCCGACAATTGCTGATCCCATTTCTTTCCTTCCTCAACTTTACCAAGCTCTCTTGCGAGTTCTGCCGCCTTTTTAAAAGTGAATTTTATCAGACCAACATCGAAACTACTGTGGTTTTGATACCACGCTTCCTTTGATTTTCCATGGTATTCGGGGCTTGTACTAAGTGGTAGCTTCTTCTTCCCGGATTCGCCGGTTATCGATAATTCATCCAGATACGTTGCTACTTCAACAAACCATGGATAGGCTCTTTCTTCAAGGAATTTCCTGTCCATTGAATAGCGCCAGTGAAGATATACATGATGGGCTAGCCAGGCTGAAATAGTAGGGCCAAGTGCGTACTGTATCCAGCCTCCCATCACTTTCCCCTCAAGTGTTGCCACTCCGGGTACATTGATCCCGGCGGTGCCATAAAAGTCTTTTGTATATTTTTTAAACACCTCTTGGTTGTCCCAAATCCAGTTGATGAAACCTATCTCCAAGTTCAGGTGATTGCCACTATATGCTGGCCAGTAGCTGAGCTGCGTATTCAGATCATTATGAAAATCTCCCTTCCAAGGTGGTAAATCGCCATTATCAGCAGTCCAGATAGCCTGAAGGCTAATTGGAGGAGCATCAGCACGAGCGACAGAACCAAACTTATACTGATCCAGGTACCACTGCCTTTCCAAAACTGAATCGGGTATCGAAATGGATGACTTGCTCCAGAAATTTTCCCACCAATTTTTATGTTCTAAGAACATTGGTTTGAAACCAGATTCAAGTGCTTTTTGAGCAACCTGCATTGGGTTATCCTTTTCTTCGGACATGGCAGATGAGGAGATACTCCAGCTACCTTCAATGGCACCATCTGGTTTTTTACTCCAACAAACATCTATTGTGTATTCAAATTCTCCCCAACCCTTTTGTTTGTAAGAAATCGAATTGTCGTTCTTTATCACCTTTCCAAGGTTGTACCCAAGACCTACTAATCCCTTTCCTACAGAACCTATATGTTCGTCTCGATCATAATCTTTCAATTCGTATACCGGAACCACCAGTTCGGGTTGCACATTTTCTGTGTTTCCGCTAAACCTGAAATAGCCAAAGGGTTTTGAAGCATGTACAAAAGTCTGGAGCTTTAAACCCGAATCCCAGTTCACTTCACAAATTGCATCTTTGATATAAAGTCTTACACTTTCAACATCCCCAAATTTTTTAGTATCAAATGCCAATACTCCTCCTGGAATTTTTGTAGGACCCGGAGAAGTAATATAGGGATCATCAAAAAGCGTCTGGACTTTGCGATAAGCCTCATCGTTATCTTTCATACGCTGCTCCATGACCCACTTAAAACTATACTCAGGGATATCCCCATTGACCATTGGGCGGTTATCCCAAAGATCAGCCCGGTCCATAGCCATTCGCAACGTGTCTCCTCTTTTCCAGATTAAAGCTCCAACCATCCCATTGCCCAATGGCGCCGCCTCGTCCCAAACTGTTGGTAGTTCATCAAAAATCAAATCGTGGGTTGACTCCCTCGATGGAATTTCATTTTCGCATGCTGCCAAAGCAAAGCATAATAATCCGGCAAACCATAAAGTATAACTTCTCATTCTGCGTGCCATATTTTCATCGTAAAAGCAGGTCTCACCAAGATCCTTCCCTTGGCCCAATCTTTTGACTTGAGTTTCACTTTCAATAGCGAACTGCTTCCTTCGGTCACTGCTCCCGTTCTGTTTACCGTAAGTTCATTTTCACTTTTAATCTCGACGAGTTCATCAAGTGCTTTATTTCCATCAAAATAAACTTCTTTAGTTTCGATAGCAAAATCCTCTACTTTTTCTACCGGTTCAAACGTGACATAGTAGAGTGAAGATCCAGTTATTTGCTTTGATAGATCGATAGTTATTAAATTTCCTTCCGGTGTAGATTCCCAACTTCCCATATCAGCCCAAGCCATAGTGGATTGAGAGTCAAAACCTTCGAAATTCTCAACGTAATTCGCACTAAATGACCTGATTAATGGTTCTGATGCTGATTTTGTAATGGTGAGTTTTATAGATTTAGCATTGAGCTCCTTAAAAAAATCTATCTTCTTCCTGCCTATGGAGATTCCATTCACCAACAAAACCCACTTGTCATCCACCTGGGCCTCCAATTTATAGGCTCGAACCCGCTGACCATATTTATAATCCTCCATAGTTATAATATGATTGATAAGTGTTGGTTGATGGAAGTTTATGATGTGCACATTCCCTTTTTTATTTTCTATCTCCGCAATGGACTCGGAAAATCTCTTGTCAAGTTCCTCCCCAAATTTCTCATAGAGGGCTACATCTTTTTGTGGAATGTAGCCGGTTGAATCGGGAGTTGCATTAAGGACAAGAATACCCCCATATCCTACACTTTTATAATAAATTTCCATTAGTTCATCCAGGGATTTACGGTATTTAGAATTCTCGGGAGTCCATAACCAAAAATGATTATATAATGGTGTATCTGATTCAGGTGGTGCCCAAACGTCTCCATCCGAATCATCATGGTATTGCGTTGATACCCCGGTCAACAGATCTTCCTTTTTTAAAGTGTACCAAACCGGGTATGACAACATCCCTGATTCTGTTCCAGGCCATCTGATAGTAGCATAAGGGCTTTGAAACACAACAGCGTTTGGTGCATGTTTTGAAATAATCTTACCCACAGGAATAACCAGACCACCATCAAACCACACCTCTTTGATATCACCATATTGGGTTAACAACTCAGTAAGTTGTTTTCTATACACACTGTTATATTCCTCTTGCTTAGCTGGATCCTTTGTTTTTCCACCTCCGGATGTTTCAAACGCCGGCGTTTCCGGGTACAGATAAATACCAAGATTTAATCCATGCTTGGCACAGGACTCCGACAACTCCTGAAGAATATCTCCTTTGCCATTTTTATATGGAATATTCTTCATACTTAGCTCTGAGGTTTCCGTTTGCCACCAACAAAATCCAATAGTTTGTCGAGCCACAAACAAAATTTGTTTTGCCCCCCAGGACTTAGCCACTATGCACCATTGTTCCGTTGAATTTTCTTTGAAGTTCATTCGGTGTAATTGTGCCGGTTCCAGCCACCCTCCTAAATGCCAGGCAGAAGGATCCCAATGAAGAAATAGGATGCGTTCCTGCTCATGCCAATTGTATTGGGCTTCAGATGGAAGGGGTAAAGTCCCGGAATTCTGACAGGAAGTGGTACTGCCAATAATTGTTAAAATTATCAAAGTTGGGATCACAAGATTTAGCAGCTTGTTTTTCATCTGTTTAATAATCCGGATAGATGTAATAGCTTTTAGTAGCATCAAATCTTATCATCGGAACCTCGTTGAAGAAATGAGCTTCAAAAAATTCCTTCATTGGACCGGTATACATTTTAACCCTGATGGTACCGCGGGAATCTTGCCATCCAGCTCCGTAAAATATATAGGTATTGTCCATAAACTCAAAAATGTCAGCATCTGTCGCGTTTATACCATCCTCGGTTTCAGGCTCTAAAAGAGCGTATTTGGTTGGACTGAGATCCCACATCTTAAGATCCTTCGACCGCATAAGAACAGATACATAAGGAGCGTCGGAGCGACGGAAATGATAGGCTTCTATCGCTTTGTTTTTGTGTCGGTGAACACCTACAATGATATAGTAATATGGCTCAACATAGCGAATAGTAGGATTGGCGAGCACACCCCCTTCTTTCACATCGGCCATTGAGATTCCCTCTATCGGTTTCCACTTTAAAAGATCCTCAGAACTGGCAAAACTGAAACTCCACTTCACCGGTTTATCGGATTCATACGCCATTAAATAACCCCCTGGCGTGTTGCATACTGATGTGTTAAAAAAATGTCTGTCTGAAGGTCTGTCGATAACCTTCTCTTTGTACCAGGTCTTAAGATCTTGTGACCAAAAACGATAAATCGAACCCGTCCAGGTTCCGTCAGGCTCCGAATTCTCTGTGCCGAACACATTTAATGTATTGCCTTCAATAAATGCGCAGTTAAATCCAAAGTTTTCTCCAAAACGAGAAATTATCTTACCGGTAGTCATCTCAACAACATACATGTCTACCACATGATTCTCGTTGATCTCACCGGTCAAACGAGAATTTTCCACAAGCAAAGGTCTCCCTTGATACATTACGGGTGTGTTCTCTATGCGATTTCCACCAAAGCCCAAGGGCAACTTGATCAATTTGGGATTTTCAATACTAGCCCACCCACGCTCGGTCCTGTTTTGGGCAGAAATGCTACCCTCTGAACAGGAACACCAGACGACTAAAAGAACACAAAAAGTTCTTTTAAACAGGTTGTCCATCGCTGTTACATCAATTTTTTTTACAGGGTATGGGAATGGAATAAGCATTGTTTATACTATCACTCTCATGTTTTTTCCTATTTCCATTTTACAAATATTGGCTGTTCATTATTCCTGGCAAATACCAGTAATTCCTTGTCATCGGTCAAATGAAGTTTTCTAATGTGACGTACTTCTCCTGGAATCAATAAACCGCTTTCATTCATCGGTATAGGAAAAAAGTCTCCATTTCCATCCCCCCGCATAAATAGACCCCAGCCCGCATCATTTCGCGGGGTCTCTACTTCTGAACCATATAAATTTCCTGCTAGTATTAAATCTAAATTCCCGTCTTCATCAATGTCTTCTATTACAATGTCGTTCACCGATGATATTTGGGCATCATTGACTAACGGACGTGGTGTGTAAGTACCATCTCCATTATTTTCAAAATATATGGTGGCAAAGGTTTGGGAACTATAACTCACCGCTTTGCTAAGATTTTCTATTCCATATACTTCCTCAAGGGATGCTTTCCCAAAGGCCTCATAGGTAGGAAATTTCTCTTTGATAAATGGCATTTGACTGGATGAGCACTCCCGACCTCTTAAGGGGTATAGGGTTTCTCCTTCATAATATCCCAGCACGATATCGAATGTACCAGTCCTGTCAAAATCATCGCCAAAAATATTAAAGGGCTGTTGGGGACTAGCTTTATATTTATAGTTTAGCCCAAGATTTCCTGCAATCAAATCCAGATCTCCATCTTTATCAAAATCAGCAGCTTTTATAGTATTCCACCAGCCAGTACTGTTGAGCAGATTGGCATCTGCTGTTACTTCCATGAATCCCTTGCCCGTGTTTTGAAACAATCGTAATGACATCCATTCTCCCACTAAAATCAAATCATGTTTTTGGTCATTGTTCAAATCAACGCTTATCGCATCCGTCACCATCCCAATTGGGTTGAGATCTGGCAATATCTTATCGGTTACATCCGCATATTGGATTTTTCCTTTTTTACTATCATTTCTTAAGAGATAACTCTTCACCGCTGTTGGATACCTTCCCGGAAGTTGCCTTCCGCCTATAAATAAATCAAGGTCTCCGTCGGAATCGTAATCTATAGTCTTTACGCAAGACCCACTACTCAGGAAACGGGGGAGTGCTTCTTTCTGATATTTGAATATGCCACTATCGTTTTCATAAAGTCTGTCTTGATAATAACCGGAGGTGATTTCCTTTTCATTTCCACCACTCACAACGTACAAATCCAAATCTCCATCTTTGTCGGCATCAATAAATAAGGCATCCACATCTTCATGGTATTTCTGGTTTTCGAAAAAATTCTGTTGAACGGGTTGAAATTTGCCCGCAGTAATTTGCATGAACAGGATTGGCGATTGATCATGTGCTCCTCCCAAAAATAAATCTTCCAGCTGATCGCCATCAAAATCCCCTACTGCCAAAGCCGGTCCAAACCGTGACATTTTATGGGGTAAAAGACTCTCTCCCTCAAAATCGTTGAAATCATTTTCCCGATGACTCCAGCCTATATCTATTCCAGATGTAGTAAATAGCGCAGCTGTTTGAGATTCTTTTATTCCAGGATTCTTCTTCTTTTCAGCATCAACATAATTTAAGACCAATTCCTGATTACCTTCAATATTCTCAAGTATTTGTCGCTTGCCATCCGGCCATATTACGGTTAGTTCTTCTATTGATTTGTTTTCTCCTAACCCATAGTGAAGTACTGTTCCAATAGCTGATTGAAAACCCCTGGTTGGATAGTATTCCTGGACTTGAATGTTTTTACCATGTCGCAATTTTACTCTTGCTCCTACGCCCTTCGTGTTTTTATCGCTGCCTACCAACTTAATTTTTAAATAACCACCCAAACCAAGCTCTGAGGCATTGTTTCTATATATAAGTGACGCATCATCAGAATTGTTAACTACCAGATCAAGATCTCCGTCATTGTCCAAATCCCCATAAGCTGCTCCATTGGAACTGGTAGGGATATCCATAAGCCATTGACTGCTTGTATTGGTGAAGGTGAGATCTCCATTGTTTTTAAAAAAGTAGTTTAGCTTCTTTCTTCCCGGCATTTCGCTCAGCACTTTTTTGATATAAGCATCCCGATCAAGATTACTGACCTTTTCGTTGCTAGTCCTTTGTTTGATAAGAAAGTCGTTGTTACGAAAATCACGTTTGATTCCATTGGATATGAACAGGTCTTTATGGCCATCATTGTCCATATCAAAAAACAAAGGGCCCCAACTCCAGTCTGTGCTGGCCACACCAGATAGTTGAGCTACATCTGAAAACAAGGGAACACCTTCGGGGGCAACCACACCATTGTTGATTTGAAGCGCATTGTACATATATTGATAATGAAGTCCCCTGCCTACCACATCTGCAAATTTCCTGGGGTCCATAGAACCCATGCTGGTCTTCATCGTGTAATTATCTTCAGCCATCATATCCAACGACATAAAGTCCAACCAACCATCGTTATTGACGTCACTGATATCGGTTCCCATGGAAAAATAAGAGACATGGCCTGTGGCTTCATTTGCCACATCACTAAAGGTCTTGTTTTTTTTGTTTAGGTATAGGAAGTCCTTTCCCTCATAGTCATTGGCCACATACACATCGGGCCAACCATCATTATTCAGATCTCCAACAGAAATGCCCAGACCATAGCTCAAGCGGGAAGTGTTCGTCAGTCCTGCTTTTTTAGTAACATTTATATATTTTCCATTTTTGTTTTCAAAGAGTCTATCTCCGGTGAGTATCCCTTCCTTTTCACCTAGCTCATCAATTTTAGTATAGGTTAGGGGCGAAGGATAATGATTGATCAGGAACATGTCCAGATCTCCGTCCAGGTCATAGTCAAAAAAGGCCGCTTGTGTTGAGCACATATCTATGTCCAGATTATATTTTGAGGCTTCTTCTGTAAATACCGGGATTCCCTCATTGTTGGCTCCCATGTTTACCCATAGTTCATTTTTTCTCTTGTATGGTTCGTCATACCTACCGGATTTGGATATATAATAATCCATAAGGCCATCGTGGTTGATGTCTACATTAGTAATCCCCGTTGGATAACCCAAAGATTTCCCTATTCCACTAGTTTCTGTTATATCAATGAATTTTAGATTACCTTGATTAAGGTAGAGTTGGTTTTGTCTTAAATTGGATAGAAATAAGAGGTCTTGTAAACCATCGTTGTTAATGTCTGAAATTGATACTCCTGCACCATTATAATAGTATTCATAAAAAAAGCCGTTCATATCGGTTGTTTCGGTCAGTTGGTTTATAAATCTGACTCCGGTATGGAGTGGACTCATCAATGTAAATAGAACAGGTTCTTTTATGGGTGGGTTAATGTCTGAAGAGAAAGGGGTATTAATTTGTTTTTCAATGCTTGCATTGTCCTTACAAGAAATTAAAAAAGAAAGGAGCATTATTTGTACAAACAAGCCTTTCATTCATATATACAATTTAGATAAATATTTATCATGATCCGGTAATTTTTAAGCCAACTAATGAGATCAAGAAGAAGGCTGAGGATAAAACTGCAGATCGGCGATCTGGCAGATCATTGTCACTTAAGGGCTTAGTGGTTTTCTGAACGGAAAACTTAGCCTGAGCCTCATCTTGTAATGCACGATCACAATTATTACTGAACTATTGTATATAATAATCAATATTTAATACCCTGGATTTTGTGTTAAGACATTATTACTAGCTTTAACTTCCCGATCCGGAATCGGAAACCAGTACAACTTGTCGTCCCATCTCTCTATTTGTGATGTCAGTGCTATTTTAGAGCCATAATGATAAACTATTTGCCCTGTACTTAATCTTTCTATATTAATGCCGATTGCGGGTCTACCCATTGTGTTTTCAGCAATCATCCACCTTCTGATATCCATGAATCTGTGGCTTTCCAGGGATAACTCTACAGCCCTTTCTCTTCTATAAGCTTCTACCAAATCCGCTCCGGTAGCCGTAATAGGCGGCATATTTACACTTGCCCTGGCACGCACCGTATTGATTGCGTTGCGTGCCTCAGCTTCGTTTCCAAGGGCAATCTGAGCTTCAGCGTAGTTCAAAAAAGATTCAGTTTTCCTGTACTTAATATCAGGAGTAAATTCTACTGGATCAGGCCCTGTAGCTGTAGGAGGCTTGCTAGGATCTGTAATTTTTTTAAATAAATAGTTAGTTAGGGGTGGTTCCCAATTATATACGGGCCCTAAGTGCGTATCCATGCCTGATAGCGGAAAAGCCGCTTCTGTACGTGCGTTCCCACCAGCATCCAGTGGATTACCATCACCATCATCCGTATATCCAATAAAATATTCCACATCTCTACCCTTAAAGAATGCTCCATTATATAGCACAATATCATAAAAACGAGGATCCCTGTTAATATAAGGGTCTTGAGGATCAAATCCCGAAGCAGGATTTACTGTTATTCCATCAGGCATAAATGGCAATTCCCCATTGGTCATTTCAAACATGTTGATAAATTCTTGAGTAGGAGACAAAAGCGCCCAACCTTGATAACCATTAGGCCACAGCATTGTGTTCGAACCAGACCAGGTACCCTGGTCCAATTCTTTGTTATATTCTCTTGCAAAAATGACCTCGCCATCAATTGGAGCGTCCATAAAAATTGGGGCATAGAGAGCTGACATAGGATAAGTAGACAAATCCATTACTGCTTTATTGGCGGTGGCTGCGGCGTTCCATTTTGATATATCTCCGCTTTGATTAAATAGCGGACTTGCGGCGTACAACAATGTCCTTCCTTTTATCGCCATGGCACCGGCCTTGCTGGCCCTTGATGGAGCAGCCTCATCTGGAAGCAAAGGAATGGCGTTATCAAGTTCAGCAGCTATAAAGTCTACCACTTCTTCAATAGAATTTCTTGGTAAATCAAAGCTTTCCTCATCAATCGCGAATATTTTTGTAATGATGGGAATCCCGCCGTAGTATTTCAATAATTCAAAATGATAGAAGGCGCGTAAAAAATGCATTTCCCCTCTTAAAGGCTCAAGTTCATTCGCCGGCAGCGTAGAATTCCCAACTCTTTCAAAGAAGGTATTGATGTGTCTTAGTGATGCATAAGAGTTTCCCCAGGTATTCCGGGATGTTGTTTCTCCAGTCACAGCATCCATCGTGGCTTCTACATATAGGCCAACACCCACATTTGTAGGATATTTATAGTGGTATATATCGGTTAAGGCGTCTGTACCCATTCTGTTACCATTATTAATATTAGGTATACCGGAATAGGATGCATCTACATATGCCCTTATTAGCGCAAGGTCATTGAAGACATTGTCTGCCGAGAGCGCATCCAGAGGTTGCAAATCCAATGCATCTTCAGAGCAGGCTGAGATGATCATTGTCACGCTTAAAACAAGCGTAAATAATTTTATATTTGTTTTCATGATAATAGACATAATTTAAAATGAAATATTAAGTCCAAAATTCACCGTTTTCAAGGTGGGATAATCCCACGTTAATGGCTCAATTTGTTCGGGATCTGAATGCCCGATTTCCGAGTTCTCGTCAAAGGTAATCAAGTTATATCCACTTACGTATACTCTTGCAGAACTCAATCCGACAGTACCTATCAAACTTGCTGGCAAATTATAACCAATTTCCAAGGTCTTTAATCGTAGGTAATTGGACTCTACATGAAAAAAGTCGGTATCATGGGCAGCAGTAACAGGTGCCGGCCATATGGCATCTACATTATCAGGAGACCATGAGTTATTGGCATAATATGCAAGTCCGTTATTACCATCTGAAAAGATTGTTCGAAGCCGTTTAAGGCCACCGGAAGCTCCTTGCCAGTGCATATAAAAATCAAAACCCTTGAATGTAACCTGGCCGGTTATCCCATAAAACGTTTCAGGGTTTGCAGTCGCATCCAATCGTTGTCGATCAGCAATGGTAATCTCCCCATCTCCATTCGCATCTTCAATGATAACATCTCCCAATTGATCTCCTCCACGAGTTGGTAGATTATCCAGCTCCTGTTGTGTACGGAATATACCTGTTGCATGGTACCACAATTCAGAACCGAATGGTCTTCCTGTCAGATTTTGATATTCCTCATCAAAAGGTGGTTCGTCAAAGAATTTTACTTTATTTTTTGTATAAGCTACATTACCTCCAATTTGGAAGCTAAGATCTCCAACATGATTTCGATAGGCGGTTGCTATTTCAAATCCCCGGTTTTGATGTTGGCCTATGTTTTGCTGTGGGGGAATGATCCCAGTATACTGAGGAAGTGTCAAAAGGGGTTGTGTCAGGATATTCTTGGTCTGCGTGTCGAAGACATCAATTTCAAACGAAAGTTTGTCTTCCCACAGGCCAAGTTCAAGTCCCAGGTTGGTTGTTTCCGAAACTTCCCAGGTTACATCCGGATTAGAAATGCCTGCTTCTTGAATCCCAGGTACGGTGGTGCCATCCACTACGGTAGGGCCACCAATTCTGAATATGGATATATAATTAAAACTAGGTATTCTATCGTTACCTAACTGCCCCCATGAGGCCCTCAGTTTTAGATTGCTTATGAAATTGCTCCCCTGCAGAAAGTCTTCTTCTGACATCAACCAAGCTGCCGAGATTCCTGGGAAAAAACCAAAACGCTGACCTTTAGCAAATTTTTCGGATCCATCGTATCTAAAAAGAAACTGTACGAGGTATTTTTGCTGAAAATTGTAATTCACCCTTCCGGAATAACTAATGCGTGCCCCTTCAAAAGCCTGACCAGTTACAAATGAGGCACCGCGATCAGCACTACCCGAATTCAAGTAGTCAGAAGTAACACTTAAGAAATCATCATTCCCGGCACCAAATTCATCTGTTCTGGTATCCTGCGTTTCTACCTGGAGCAATGCATCAATATTATGTTCACCAAATGCTTTTGCATAAGTAGTGTGAAAGTTTGCCGTCAAAGCCCTATATCTACTATGGGACTGGTTCAATGTTATCTGCCCGTTGGTCCTTGCTTCCGGATTGCTTGGATCCGCCGCATTTGGTATATAATAAGTCCAGGGTTTTGTAAAGATCTTACCCATATCTTCAAGGAATGCAGCCGAAGCAAATCCACCTATCGCCAATCCCTCCACCTGAGGGATTTCATAGTTAAAGCTAAATCTGGCATTCAGATTCCTTATCTCATTACTTTGATACCCCCCTTGTTTCATCATGGGCTCCGGATGCTGATTAGCCCTTGCAGCAGTCGGGTACCTCGCGTCGTCATTGATATACCTTGGAATCAAAGGACTGATAAGCCCGGCATTTTGAAGAACTGCCTGGAATCGAGTAGCGGAATTTTCGACATCCTGTTGTCTTAACGAAATGTCCAGTCCCATATCTAGCCGATCAGTTAGATTAAAGTCCAGGTTACTCCTTATATTATACTGCTTATTGTCGCCAACATTATCAAACTTAAAAGCAGATCCCTGATCCAGGAATCTCGCAGAAACGAAATACTTAACCTGTTCAGCCCCCCCTCTTACAGATAGGTTGTGGGATGTCTGAGCAAATGAATTCTTATAGGCTGCATCGCGCCATTCTGATGTAGGGTATGTCCCATTTTGAAGACCTGTAACCACGTCATCAGCGTACACAGGTGTATAATTCGGATCCCATCCAGAATTCCTCCAGGCAAGTCGATTGATATGTGTAACGTACTCCAAACCGTCAGAAATCTTTGGTAAACTAATTGGTGAATTAAAACCCACATTACCACTGTAATTGAATTGTGGTTTTCCTGTAAACCCTCTCTTGGTAGTGACTAAAATAACACCATTGGCAGCCTGCGCACCATATATCGCAGCGGATGCATCTTTAAGTACTGTTACACTTTCAATTTCATTTGGATCCAATCTGTCCAAACCATCAACATTTGCCACCCCATCAATCACGATCAGGGCTGTATTGTCCCCAAATGTGGCATTTCCACGAACCAGAATTGTAGTTGACTCCCGACCTGGCTCAGAAGAACGTTGATTTACAGTAAGGCCTGGCAAAAGACCTGAAAGGGAGTTAGTAAGTGTTGAAATAGGCGCTTTGGTTAATTTCTCTCCGCCAATTTGTGCAACTGCCCCTGATACTTCTTTTCTCCTTTGTGTACCGTATCCCACAACAATCACTTCTTCCAGTTGAGTCAAATCAAGCTCCATCTGAATATCTATAACGCTTTGGGTTCCAACTGTAATTTCTTGCGTTCCGTAACCTATGTATGATATGACCAATACAGCAGCATCATCAGGTACTGTCAGACTATATTTTCCATCCGTATCTGTTATAGTACCGCTGTTGGTTCCCTTTACTAATATAGTTGCTCCGATCAGGGGTTCTCCATCTTGCGATGTTACCGCTCCCGATATCACTTTTTCTGCCATCTGCATAATATCAAAAGGCTGATCGTCAAAGTTATCGCTAGCTAGGATCGTTGAATTACCAACCGCGCCGTAGATAAATAGCCCCCACCAAAAGAAAAGGAAAAATACCGGTCTTCGAAGTCTAAAATGTTGAGATACTTCCATAAAATAGTATTTAAATGCTTAACAATAAGCGGGACAACACCGCCATAATGCTTCAATTTTTAAGTTGATGATCAATAATTTATCATCCACAATCGATTTATAATGGTACAAAATAGCATTTTACAAAAAAATATTACAAATAAACATAATAAAAAATTATTGACCAACTTTAAAAGCAAAATAAAATAAAATAAAATAAAAGTAACTACTCAGGAGGTAATATAACGAATAATAATAATGGAGTAAAAAGAGTTATAGGACAATCCAACTCGAACTAAAGATAATAGGGCCGGATAAATTGGACTATTATCGAATCACGACTAACAAAACTGGAAAAAGAAAACCAACTTCTTCGAAAGGAGAATAAGTTTTTGCGTGAAGAGAATAAAATTGAGTCCACTCCGAAAACTAAATCATAAATCATGTCAAATATTACAATAAGATGACATATATATTTAATTTGTGATATGTTTAAACGTAGTACAAATTCACAAGTTGATCTATTCAAATCGATAGGAGGGATGCTATCAGAACGGAAGCGAGAGCTTCTGGATGATCCGAATGGTTGGCATAATATATTTTTTAAAGAAGTGGTATCTCGCATAGACGAAGGATTGTTCGAGGTGCTTTATAATCAAGGAGGCCGGCCCAATTGCTCAATTAGAGTTTTAATGGGAATGATTATCCTTAAAGAAGGTAAAGGTTGGACTGATGAACAACTTTTTGATGAATGTCGATTCAACACCAGGGTCATGCTTGCTTTGGGATATTCGAATATAAATGAGGATATTCCGACCGAATCGACTTACTATAAGTTCAGACAGAGCATGGTAGAGTATAATGAAGACCATGGGGAGGATTTGATGAAGGCGGCATTTAAACAAATCACTATTGGGCAGATAGAGCAATACAAGGTGAGCGGTAAGAAAATACGATTGGATTCGAAGTTGATTAATTCCAATATTGCACGCTGCACTCGAGTCCAGATGATAATCGAAGCTGTACGAGTATGCAGTAAAGACCTTATGGTAGAACTGCTTACAGATCAATTGGATAAAGAATCATGCGAGCTTTTAGAAAAGCTAAAAAGCCAAAGTGCCTCCAATATTGTCTACCCATTAAACAAAAAAGAAAAAGAGGAACTGCTAGTAGGTATGGGTAAGATCATAAAGGTACTCTTGAGTCATGGCCAGGCGGCGGGATTGACAGGCTACCAAGATCTCAAGCGGCTCTACGAAGAACAGTATGAAGAACAATCAGAGGAATCTAATGAGCAAAAACCTCCGAGTGCCTCTGATGATAAAACAAAAATCAGCGCGGTCTGTGATGAATCTGAACAGCAAACTAAACAGGAGAATACTCCGAGACCCAAAGCTGCAAGAGACATATCGAGTGGCAGTGTGCAGTCCATTCATGATCCTGATGCTGCCTACCGTACTAAAGGTAAAGCAGAAAATAAACAGACCATATCGGGCTATCATGCCAACATAAGTGAAACGTGTACAGAAGAAAATGAAATAGACCTAATCGTAGATGCCCAGGTAGTACCGGCCAATATTACAGAAGACGAGTTTTTAATCGAATCTATCGACCATATCCAGGATGTATTAAATCCAGATAAGGATGAATCAGGTCAAGAAAAGAATAAAATAGAACAGGCCATCACGGATGGCGGATACGACAGCAAGGCCAACAGAAAAGCAATGTCAGAAACGACCACGCCCGAATGGAAGTTAGCTAATACAAAAGGGGGAAAGCAGGCCTATACAATGAAACGAGATGAGAATAACAATCTTCAAGTATGGCGAAAAAAGACAGGAGAACAGTGCGCGGTAAAGTTTAACGAGAAGACCAACAAATACGTCATTAAACACGACACCCGAGGTCGGTATATGACCAAAGATGAAGTAGAAAACTATTTTTTATTTCAACAGATGCAAGAAACATTAGATGAACACACCCACAATCTAAGAGCCAATGTGGAATCGACCATACATCAATGTTTTCACCGGCTCAAAAAAAGGAACAAAATATTATATCGGGGTTTATTCAAATGTCAAATTTATGTCCTGTCACGAGTACTTTGGACGAATTTTAGAAGAATTAACGATAAATTGGTCGAAAATGCCCTCGGATTTCCAAATATCATCATCGCAACCCTCAGGAATGCTTATGCAACAATATTGCACTTAAGAAAATTCCAGGGTTTTGGCCGCAGCTGGCAAATGTACGCTTGAAAAATGTGTGGTAATCGGAGTGGACTCAAAATTCTATGCCAAGAGATTAGAGAACTTCGCGAAAAACTGGAATTAGTCCTTAGCCAACTGGCCAAAAAAGAGGTTAAAAAAGACAGCCACAACAGCCACAACCCACCAAGCCAAGACAAGTCAACACATGAGAAAAAAAGTCTGCGTAAGAAAACAGGACGTAAATCAGGAGGACAAAAGGGTCATAAGGGTCATTATCTTGCAATGACAGATAATCCTGATGAAAAGCACATAGTAAAAAGTGATTACTGTTCAAAATGTGGGGACACAATTGATCAGGAAAAGCAACAATTGGTATCGAAAAGACAAATAGTAGAAATACCTTCGATACGCCCCAGATACATTGAATATCAGCAGTATGGATGCCAGTGCGGGCGGTGTGGTCATCTTCAAAAAGGTAGTTTTCCCCAAGGGGTAAAAGCACCGATCCAATATGGTAGCAGCGTCATAGCACTGGTCAGCTATTTTAGCGTTTTCCATTATCTTCCCTTCCAAAGAATGACCCAGTTGTTCAAAGATATATTTCACTTGCCCATCAGTGAGGGAAGTGTACAGAACTTATTGAAAAAAGCAGCCCAAAAGGCTCGACCCATATACCATGCTATACTCCAACAAATCTTTTCATCGACTTACGTCGGTTCGGACGAAACATCTGCTAAAGTAAATGGCGACAAATGGTGGGTATGGGTGTGGCAAAATATGAAAAACACTTACATAAAAGCCACTGAAAGTCGAGGATTTATAAGTGTCCAGCAAATAATTGGCGATCACTTGTCCCACGCTACAATAGGGTCAGACCGCTGGGCAGCACAACTGAAAATGAAATCCAAATCCAAACAATTATGCATAGCTCACTTATTGAGAGACCTCATATTTTTGGAAGAATCGGAAAACCAAGTTTGGGCCAGCCAATTTAAGTCCTTGTTAGAACATGCTTTAGCCTTGCGAAAAAAAACAGAACAAACTCAAACCTTTCAAACCAACCAAAAGGATGCCTATAAATTGGAAAAAAGGCTTGATCGGCTACTGTTAAGGCATATCGAAAAAACCGAATTCACAAAAACTCATTCTTTTCAAAAATCAATGTTAAAAAACAGGAATTACATCTTTCCCTTTTTATACAATTCTGAAGTCCCACCGGACAACAATTCTTCAGAAAGGGCAATAAGAAATGTAAAAGTAAAACTAAAGGTCTCAGGACAGTTTAAATCGGGTCAGAATATATTTTGTGTCTTGCGTTCCTGCATCGATACATTAAAAAAAAGAGAGCTCAATGTTTTGGCCTATCTTTACTGCATTGCCAAACTCCCTACTCAAAAGCATTGTTTGGTACCTGAGTAGTTACAAATAAAATAAAATAAAATAAGATTTTGGCTCTGCTTCCGCCCAAACCCTCTCCAAAGGAGTCCCCTCAGGAAAAGGAAAACCACCCGCATTTAATTGCACTCATATTTACAGGACGACACCCCTTCAGGAGTCGGGGCCGCGAGCAGGCATAGAATTGTTTAGGATTTTATTTTGTCTATTTTTAAGATTTGATTTACCAAACCTTAATCAATATCATCACTGGATCGATAACATTTTTCGACCACCTCCATCGTTTGGATTGCATCTTCCACTGAATTGATAAATTCGAATTCAGGATCTTCCATTTTGCGCATGAGCCCGGCCATTGGGCCCATAAATGCATCAGGGAACCACGAGCCTTCTAACTCAACTTTGCGCCAGCCTTTGTTGTCTTTCAGGGAAATAAACTCAAACTCGTCGGGTAATCCTTCTGGATAATTCATATTAAGCCCTGCTATGATCTTGATTGCACCTTCCGTACCTTCAAATTTGAAATAGGACTCCTGGTGTTTTAATCCAAAATTATGGCCATGATTTGTATTAATATTAGCACGAATCAAATCACCGTAGTCCATAATAATAGATGACCTGGTATTGGCGAGCTCCGTCATATTCGGGTGTTTTGTGGTTTTGGCAAGTACCCTTTGGGGGGTCCCAAAAAAATACCTGATCATGTCGATATAGTGGATGCTGTTGTAGAGTATTTCCATTCTGGGTAGTTTGAACAGAAAATCCCAGAGATGCCATGGGGTCAACACATTAATCCGCACATCAATATCATGCAGATCTCCAATCAGACCCTGGTAAATGAGCTTTTTGGCTGCATTGATATATGGAGCATGACGGAGTTGAAAGTTAATACCTGCCACCAGTTTCTTTTTCCTGCTCAGATCCAGAATCGCCATAGCCTGTTCAATGTTTTCTCCCATTGGTTTTTGGATGAGCACTCCTGAAGAATTGGGTATCTGAGAAAGTACCGGCAATATGGTTGATGCCGGTAAGGCCATATCAAAGACACAACCGAATTTGACAGCCACGTCAATCAAGTCTTCTAACTCACTAAAGACCCTGTCAATCGCAAAATCATTGGCCAGCTTTTTGGCCTTTGAGATATCAAGATCACATATGGCCTTGACCTTAAAGCCGGCCTTAGTATAAGCAGGCAAATGAGCATCTTTCACGATACCTCCTGCCCCAATAATAACAATTGGCTTACTTGAGTTTGGAAATAATGGACGAGTATCGATAATCATGGCTAATTGATAAGGGCTTTATACAGGTTCTGTCGCGTTAAGTTATTTTCAACCGAACAATATCACCGGGTTTCGTGTTAATGACAATTTCGTTATTGTTATTTATTTCATGATTCTGGGAACATTCAAAATTACCTTTTACAAAGGGATTCATTAATATTAGTACTCCCCCCACTAATGATTTAATTTCAGCACTGGTTACAACTCCATTTTCTTTTTTGGCTGAAACCAGAAAAGCTCCCTAGGTGCGCAGTTGATCAAAACTGATATTCGCCCAATCATCCGGAACGGCGGGGAATATCCGAACAGTACCGGTATGACTCTGGATCAGCATTTCCTGCAATCCGGCAGCAAAGGCAAAATTTCCTTCCAGCGTAAATGGCCGGTAGTCGTAATTGGTTAATCCGGTCCCCGACTGATCACCATTGACATGAAAACTGTTGGGAAGGCAGAAACTTGTCGCAAAAGTCTGCAGGACTTCAGCTGCACCTTTCCCATCAAAGGCCCTGGCCTTTAAATTGCCCAGCCAACTAAAGGAATAACCGGTCCACCACTGCGAACCTTTTTCATCTAATGTAGAGATTGTATTCCTAATGATATCCTGATGCTTTTCTCCATTCGAAAAATCAAAGATTCCCAATGGGTGATAAGCAACTTGATGTGAGAAATGGCGATGCGATTCAGCATAGGGTGAACCTGGAGCAAACATTAGACCACTTTCTTCATCAATAGCGAAATCAGGCCACTCAGATAATATGGTTTGCCAACGATTAACTTCTTCCGTTTGATCCAATTCGCCAGCTAGCTCCACGGCTTTCTCAAATGTCCATCTGATCAATGCCAGATCGAAATTTGTTGTCTCGCCAAACCAGGCCTCCCTGCTATTGTCATGGATTTCAGGACTCGCACTTATGGGCAGTTGTCTGATACCTTGGTCATTTACTTGCGAGATGTCTATCAGGTAAATCGCGACTTCTTTAATCCAGGGGTAAGTCCTTTCCTCCAGAAACTCCCGGTCCATGCTGTACCTCCAATGCAAGTAGAAGTGTTGGGCAAGCCAGCATGACACGGTCGGCCCGAACGCATATTGTATCCAGCCACCCATGGGTTCTCCAGTCAAAGTACTTACGCCTGGAACGTTCAGTCCGTCTGTCTCATAATATTCTCTTGTGTATTTTCTGAATGTGTCTTTGTACTTCCACAGCCAGTCGAGAAAGCCAATTTCTTCTTCCAAATGGTTTGCACTATAAGATGACCAGTAACTCAGTTGGGTATTCAGGTCATGATGAAAATCACCTTTCCAAGGAGGCAACTTGCCGCTATCTGCTGTCCATACTGCTTGCAAGGAAATGGGTGGAGCTCCTCTTCGAGCTGCAGAACCGAACTTATATTGTTCTAAAAGCCATTGTTTTTGGAGAATTTCATCGGGTACCTGGATAGCGGACTTGCCCCAAAAATTATCCCACCATTCAAGGTGTGAGGAGTAGGCAGCAGCCATCCCTTTTTCAGTATTATTTCTAACAACTACTGATGCTGAGGGTTTTTCTTCCCAGCCAGGAAACTCCGAACTAATACTCCAGCATCCTTCCATGACGTCCTTATTCCTGCCACCAACCAAATATACCTGGTATTTGAAACCTCCCCAACCTTCCTGGTTATACTCAATGGAATTTTGATCTTTAACAACTGTCCCCTTAGGATATCCAAGTCGCCGTAAGTCCAGTCTGGTTACCGGGTTCTTTGCTTCAGAATTGCCTTCTGAAATATAGGCCGGGGGAATGAGGTCATGGGGCAAAGGTTTACGCAGACCCTCAAAACGGTACCAGCCGATTGGTTCGGTGGCATGAACGAAAGTCAGTAGTTTCGTACCATTTCTCCAGATTACCTCACAAACTGCTTTGTCCAGATACAGGTGTACCGATTCAACGTCACCTAGGGAAGAAATATCAAATTCCAGGGCTGCGCCTGGTATTTTGGAGGGTGCAGGATTTTTGTCGTAGGGAATGTCGAAATTTTCTTGAACAGGTTCATAGTCATCCTTTTTCCATTGATCATACACCCAGCTGTATTTCCATTCGGGGATTTGAAGGTTTTCCATCGGACGAAGATCCCAGAGAGCAGCCCGGTCTAATGGGAATCGCAGTTTACCCTCCTTCGCCCAGACTAGCGCCCCCACCATTCCATTACCTAACGGAATGGCTTCGTCCCAAACCGTCGACAGTTGGTCAAAATGCAGGTCGTGTCGTGACTTCAAAAGAGCGTTTAGCGACTTTTCTTGAGTGCAGGCCAATAGTGCTACGAACATCAGAACTACTGGTACATTTCCTATTACAATATTACCTTTCATTTCGCTTTAATACTTTTTTAAATCTGCACTCATCCCGGGTACCTGGGGAACCTCATAAAAGCCATCAGTAATTTGAGCCGGATGGCAGAAATATTCTCTTAAATGAGGGATATGCTCCAAAAAAATGGCTTCATGGCCAACAGAAATGTGGTTAAAAAGCACCAGGTGCTGATGGATCTGACCCATATCACCAACATGTGGTACCACCGGAATCCCAAATTTCTTGGACATCAAACTGACAGCTATGAACTCAGCTATTCCACCAACCCTTACTGCATCCACCTGGGTGAAATGTATGGCACCGGATTGAAGGAAGTTTTTAAAAATGACCCGATTGGGTACATGCTCCCCCATGGCAAGTTTAACGGGGGCAATTTCGTTGGCCAGGGTAACATGAGCTGCGACATCATCGGGATGGGTGGGCTCCTCTATCCAAAAAGGATTTATGTTGCTCAGCTCCTTACAAACCTCAATGGCCTTGGGGAGGTTCCATTGCTGGTTGGCGTCCAGCATTATGGTGGCCTCTTCTCCCGCCGTATCCCTTACCAATTGGGCCCGGCGGATATCGCGTTGCGCATCTTCCGAACCTACCTTGAGCTTCATGGCTGTAAACCCCCGGTCCATGGCCTTTTGGATATTCTCCTTCACCTTATCGTCGCTGTAATTAAACCAGCCGATAGATGTATCATAACCCCTGTACCCTGTATTCAATATGCCTACTCTTTTTTCTTTGGTTAGCCCTGCTTTTACCAATAGTGAGATGGCTTCATCTCTGGTCATCACATCTTCCAGATATGATAAGTCAAGGGTATTTACTACAGCCTCAGCTGGTAAGTCAATAAGTAGTTTCCACAGTGGTATGCCGTGAGCCTTGGCCCAAAGGTCGAAGCAAGCATTGGTTACACTTGCCAGGGCAAGATGTATCACTCCTTTGTGCGGACCTAACCATCTAAAATTTGGATCATCTGCCATGGCTTTTGATACCGGCCCGAAATCGGTCATTAACTCATTGATCTCCCGGCCTTCAATGTACTTTACCAGGTAGTCTATTGCCTGGCACACCAGGTGGTTGCCAACCCCCAAGGTAAAAGCCAGCCCCACTCCTTTCAGTTCCCGGTCCGTTTCCAGCTTGCAGACTGCATAAGCGTAAATTGGACTGGTGTGAACGGCATCAGAGCCTGCACCATCCTTCAAGTGAAATTGAACGTCTGATGAGATTCCCTTTTTTATTACTACTGTTTGGTTCATTCGATATATTCAATCGGTTGCAACAATCACCTACTTTTTCGAGGCCAAATTTTTTCAATATCTTAAGCGCTCCATGACAGCGATATCAAGCGCGGGTTTATTAAGTTCCAAAACAATGACCGATGCTATTTCATCGGGCAGGGAGTCCGGCAAACTGATATCGATGGATTCTTTGTCTTGACTTACCTTCAGGTCAGCGATTCCCTGAAGAAAATAGGCCTTGTTCATTTTTATCTCGCTGGGAAATGGCAGGTGCAGGTTTGCGCCGGGATGGCTAAGTAAGTGCAGGTAAATCTTATTCCCTACCCGGGTGCTGACCATGTAATCAGTAGGCTTGTACGGCCCTCCCCGGGTACCATAAACTGCTTCCTCGTTGATTTTCAGCCAATTTCCCATTTCTTTCAGACGGTCTATCTGGCGCTGTTCAATTCGTCCATCAGCCAAATCGTCTTTCAACCCTCTCAGATAGGCATACAAATCCATTCCCATTTCATGGGTCCAGGCCCACTCCCATTCTCCGTCAAACCAGAGGAACGATACGTCATAATCTTCGACCAGTTCCCTTAATTGGTTTTTGACAAAAACGATAAACCGATCCATTTGCGCCTTTACGGCAGGATCGGTAATATCTTTTTCCTGGTGGAACTGGTATTCGGGATCAGGATACTTCACCGGGTAATCGGCGTGCCGCCAGTCACAGATGCTATAGTAGACGCCAAAGTCAATACCCTGTTTTCTAGATTCATCGGCCAGGGCTTCCACCACTCCCTTGCCATAAGGAGTATTCGCCATGTCGTATTCGGTAAATTGACTGTCCCAAAGAGAAAAGCCATCGTGATGCCTTGAGGTGAGGATGATGTATTTCATGCCGGCATTTTTAGCGGCACTGACCCAGTCTGCGGCATTAAACAGTACCGGGTTAATTCATGGTACAGGTTATCATATTCGTCAATTGGGATATTCACCCCCCTGGACCAAGATATTTCTTCGCCGCGAAGCGCTACCGGTCCCCAGTGAATAAACATTCCAAATCGCTTATCTTGGAAGGCTTTCAGGGCCTCCTGATTGGTCGATAAATTAGGGTTAGCCTCACCCCCACCGGACAGTTGCGCTAACACGGTTGAGGAATAAAACAAGATGGCCAATACTCCAACAAGGTATCTGATTGATGAAGTCATAATTTACTGCTTCCTTTGATTTTGTATTGATTTAATAATTCGGTCATTGCCTTTACTTTTTCAGGGTTTTTCGCATAAAAGTTATTTTGCTCGGCAGGATCTTCCGAAAGAAAATATATCTGTCCGTCAGTATCCACCGGTTTATTTTCGGTTTCTATCTCCTTGCTAAATCCTCCCGAATCTTTTCCCAGGATCAGCTTCCATTGCCCTCTTCGAATGGCAAATGTGCCATCAATCTAATGATGAACTAGGTCCTGTTTGTTTAAGTACACTTACGATCTGACCAACCGACCAGTCGACCTGGTGCACAAAATCACCGTATTTGCCAGCCTCACTTTTTCCTTTGAATTCAGCCGCGGGAGCAATAGGTGCATGAGGAGCTGTCAGCGAGAAATACAGGAAGAATGGCTTATCGCCTCTTGATTGCTTCTGTATATAATCGACGGCTTTTAGGGTGATGGCCGGCATCACGTTTTCTAATTTCCAACCTTCAACCATTGGGCCAGCATCCCCGAACATAGAATCAGGTTTGAGCAATTCAGGTGTTTGAACCAGCCGGTTGTTCTCGAAAAATGCGTAGGGGCGAAAGTTTGGCGCATCGTCCCCGAAATAGTAATCAAATCCCGCTTCCAATGGCCCGCCTCCCAAAGGTTTTGTGAAATCCATTTTTCCCCATAAGTCCTTTCGGCCTGGTGAATTGTAATCTCCCAGGGTAACTGCATAGCTCACATAGCCTTTCATTTCATTGGATGGCCACCTCCAACCTAAGTGCCATTTTCCAATGCACGCGGTAGTGTAGCTTTTTGCTTTCAGCATTTTGGGAAGGGTAAGCCTGTCAGGCGCTATGAGAGGTCTGTCCCAGGCCCACAGCACGCTATTTTTCAGATCGGTAAGCCAGGCGTATCTACCGGTCAGCAGACCGTAACAGGTAGGCGTACAGACACTGCTGGGTGTAAGGGCATCGGTAAAACGCATTCCTTGCCCTGCCAGTTGGTCAATGTTTGGGGTTGGAATCGGGGATTGGGAGTTGTAGATCTGCGGATCACCATACCCCAGGTCATCGGCCAGGATAATTATTATGTTAGGTTCTTTGGCCACTCCCCTGCAGCCAGAATAAAGTATTACCGACAGAGATAATAGGAGGATCAAATTTTTTGGAGCTATTTTAATCATGATGAAAGACTTCCTCCATGCTTGCCCACCACTCCCCATCGGCCCGTGTTTCTAGCGGTACTTGGCAGGGATCAGTCATTTTCCACCACTCAAGAGTAGTCGAATCTTTGGCCACTAGTGCCATATCACCCTCGAAATCATCACCTACATATTCGTAATAGCCAAATAGATAATTGTCTTTCAGATAAATGGAATAGTTGCGAATATTACTTTTAGTGATCTGCTCCAGGACACCGGGCCAGGGATTGGCATGAAGTTCCTTATACAAATCGAGCTTTTCCGGTTTTATCTGAATTACCCAACCGTATCTTTTGACGTTCCTGACTGTGTCTGGTTCATTATCTGGCGAACTTGTGTCGCTCTCTCTATTTTGCTGATTGCAGGAAACCATTACAAATGCCAGGGCAACGATTAAGAGTGTCTTGAATACTGAATTCATGGCTATCATTTTTATGCAAATATAGAGTATAGTAAAATCATAATCATTACCAATATACCGGAAAGCAATAGCGGGTAATTGTACTTTTCCCCATCTTCCTTTTTCAAAAAGGCAAATGGAGAGCTTAATGTACAATTTTTAATTTTCTCGTAATCGGGAGCAAGGGTTAACAGGCTCACTACTACATAAATAATGGAGCTGCAAACAAACAACCACCAAGCCTGCATCATGAATGAAATTCCCCAGATATCTGTAATAATTTTGGTATCCCCGATTACTGGAAAATCAACCAAAAAGGCGACTAGTCCCAATAAAAAACCCCCTATAAAGGTTGCGATTGCTCCTTGATGATTGCCCCGTTTCCAAAACAAGCCCCACACAAACACGGTCGTTATGGGTGGGGAAATTACCGTCAACAAAACATTGATGGCTTCAAATATGCTGTTGAACCTGGCGATAAGCGGTGACCAGGATATGGCGATAAGCATCACTACTACGGCAGTTACCCTGCCTATCAACACCTGTTGCCTGTCTGATGTTTCTGGTCTATTTCTTTTAACGATGTCTATAGAAACCAAGGTGCCGGCACTATTCAATGCTGCTGCAATGGTACTCATGAGTGCTGCCAGTAGTGCAGCGGCCATTAATCCCTTCAATCCTGTTGGAAGCAGTTCTGTAATCAAAACCGGAAAAGTGTCGTTCGGATCTGCGATTATATCCTTAAACAATACATAGCCTAAAACACCTGGAAGCACAAGGACGAAAACCGGCAACACCTTGATTAAAGCGGCAAACAACGGGCCTATTTTCGCATCCCTCAAGGTCTGTGCTCCGAGTACCCGCTGAACAATAGTCTGGTCAGCACACCAATACCAGATGCCCAATACAGGATATCCCAATATTATGGCCGGCCATGTGAGTCCAGAAGTATTAGCAGCGGATGGTATCATATTCAGTTGCTCCGGCTTTGTAGCAGATTTTAAAGCTGCCCAGCTATCAATCCCATGATCGGAAAGTGACATGAAGCCATAGGTTGTGAGGATTATAGCCCCTCCAATCAGGATCACCGTTTGTATTGTTTCTGTAATCACTACTGACTGAAGTCCTCCTATAACAGTATATAGGGCGGTAATAGAGGATATTACCAGGATGGAAAGGAAAACATTTACTCCAAAAAAGTGCTCAAATACAACAGCCCCGGCGTACAGGCTTCCACCTATATGCATAAAAAGTGCTCCTAATAATGCAAGAAATGCCAGGCAGGTACGTGCGGTGGAGTTGTATCGCTTTTCCAGAAACTCCGGAAGGGTTGCTATTTTGTTTTTATAATAAAATGGTGCGAAAACCAATGCCAGGATAATTAGCGTGAAAACCGCCATCCATTCAAAATTACCCCAAACCAATCCGTCACTGAAGCCGGCTGCTGCTAGACCAACAAGATGAACAGTCGAGATATTGGAAGCGAATAGTGCAGCACCTATCACCGGCCACTTTAGGGAGCGGTTGGCCAAAAAATAGCTATTTACACTCATGGTTTGTTTACGGACGACCCATATTCCGATCACAAGAATACCAATTACGTAAGTGATAATAACAATGATGTCTACTACAGATATATTACTCATGATGTTTGAAAAGGGCTTCGGGTAGATAGATTTATATCATAAAAATTCAAAATAAGAGTCAATTCAATAAAATCTGTTCCATCATACTAGATTGCAGCCCACAATCCACTGTCACACGTCACCCAACCAAAGAGTAAAAGATTGTTGAAATTATATATCTGTTAAGTAAACAGTAAAATTTTTTATAAAACATTTACCTTCTTCTCCGACTAAAGAAAGCCGAAGTTTAGTTGTTTCAATCGGATCGAAAGTTTGAATCCGCTTTCTGCCGATACTTTGGCCTTCGGCAATGGTTTCCCATTGATCGTCGATGAAAGCATCTACCTTATATTGCTTTATATATTGACCATGCTGAATATCTTCTTCTATCACAAGAAGATTTATCTGACGTTTTTGTAGGAGATTTATGAAAAGTTCATTTGCCGATTTATTCTCTGAGGGATTCGCACTTCCTATTGTGTTGGCAAAAGTTTGATCTAAGGTTTCTCCATATTCATGTAATCGATGAACTTCCACTGCAGGAATCAAACCGCTGGTATCCGGCGTCATATTAACTAACAAATTGGCACCCCGGCCAATGGATTCAAAATAAACATTCATTAGGAAATCAATATCCCTTAGTGTATTGTCCGAATCGGGTGACCAAAACCAGGTCTTTCTGGTATGAAGGCAAGCCTCCGCAGGCAGCCAACCAGCGCTGTGTGGGCCTACCCAATAGTCAAATCCCGTTCCAGGTTTTACAATATTCCATAGTGGATAAGCAGCCCATCCCTGTTCACTCCCAGACCACCGTACATCTGGTATTGTGCTTCCCATCACAACCGCATCAGGTTGTAAATGTTTTACTAAAGTCCTAACTGCATCTCCATAGGCCGTCCCGATTCGTTGCATGGTTTTAGAATCCATCACATCCCAACCAAAAGGATCGTAAGCGCCATCAAACCATAGGTATGAAATCTCACCATAGTTGGTCAGAAGCTCTCTCAATTGTTCCATAAATACAGGAAAATATTTGTCAATATCTCCAACAAGCTTTCTTTGCCCCTGTGGATCGGGAGTACTGGTACATCCAAAATGCTTATCACCTCCAGAAACATACAGTCCTGTTTTCATATCATATTTCCGGCAGGCCTTTATAAATTCATCAACTACATCACCCTTGCCGTCTTTCCAAGGAGATTTCTTTACTGAATAATCCGTTGTCTTTGTAGGCCACAAACAGAAACCATTATGATGCTTGGCAGTAAACACAATATGTTTCGCCCCGAATGACCGAGCGGCTTTCACCCATTGTTCGGCATCCAGCTTGGAAGGATTAAAAATATCGGCAGCCGGCACCGACAACATATCCGACTGGATATAAGAAGCCGGACCAAAATGAATGAAAGCTCCTAACTGTCTCTCTTGGAAAGCAAGTTGCTGAGGGTCAGGTTTATAATGGACCTGAGACAATCTCGTGGTTTGATCTATATCCTTAAAAAAATATTCAAACAATTGCCGGGGCGTTCCGTTATAGCTTGCCCACTGAAGGTCACCTGCGGTGGTCTGGTCGCTACCGGTAAAGTAAAGGATGGTTTTTTTGTCAAAATAACACAACTCTACATCGGAGGCATTCGTCTCACTAATCGCCGGATCGATTAAAGGTATATTTTGATGCGTCGAATCAAAAGTGATAAAAGCTCTTTCCGCCGGAGCATCTTCCCACTGTGTCAAGTCCTTCGAGCGTGCGATCCTCGTTTCATATCCTTCGATGAGAGACTCCAGATACAGGGTATAATACCAACCACCTTCATAGTACAAAGCAGGACCTCCCACATATTTCTCCCTCCCGTAAATGGCCTCAGGAATTTCTTCCCATTTTTTCAGATCTGTTGACTGCAGATACCTGAACGTAAAAGGTTTCCAACGGGCATCACTGGTTTCATACAATAGAATAAACTTGTCTTTTCCCCGGCAAACAGCAGTGTTGTAAAAAAGCTCATCACCAGAAACCTTGAATACCGTTTCGGGTTCTGTCCATTTATTCAAATCCTGGGAACTGGTCATAACAATCTCTGTAATTTTTCGCCAAGGCTTCCCTTGTCCGAAATTACCTGCAAACACGTAAACTCGTCCTTCCCAGACTAATACCGTTCCGAATCCATGGTTTTTCAAAGCGACCGAAATTATTTTATCCGTAGCAATATCTCTGATGCGTACTTCGTCATCATGATAATAATCCCCCGGCTTTGTCCCCGGAATGTCCCAGAAACGCTGATTGTTTTCCAGCAGGTATAATCTATCATTAAAAACAAAAGGAGAAGTTTCCACCAGGGGAGTGCCTAGCCGCCCCTGCTTTTGGATAGGATTTTTCCAGGGTGTCTGGGCCATCATGGTACTACTCAAATAAAAGAGAACACTACAACAAAATACTTTTGTGAAATTCATAGAAACGATATGTTTTCTAAGCGTATGTTTAAGTTTTCAACTTGTTTAACACCAAGGAGTCAAAAACGTTTGTCTATAATTCGTTTAACTAGATTACTCGCCTGGTGAAGTTACATCATTCCACCATTACACCATCACATCATTACACCATTACATCCTTCCATACAACACCATTTGGATATTGATAATCATCTAAAGTTTCAGCCTTCATTTCAATAGAATATCCCGGCAATTGGGTGGGCATATAAGCAGCATTCCTGATGAGTACAGGATCTTTAAAATGTTCATGTAAATGATCGACATATTCAATTACCCGATTTTCTAAAGATCCACTGATACTAATATAATCTATCATCGCAAGGTGTTGGACATGTTCACATAAGCCAACACCCCCTGCATGAGGACACACGGGTATATTGAACTTCGCTGCCATTAATAGGATCGACAGTACCTCATTTACTCCACCAACCCGGCAACTGTCGATCTGGCAAATATCCATAGCATTAGCCTGCATCAATTGTTTAAAGATCACTCTGTTTTGACATGTCTCTCCAGTGGCTACCTTAATTGGTCTGATGGCTTTAGCGATTGCTGCATGTCCCAATACATCATCAGGGCTGGTTGGTTCCTCTATCCACAATAAGTTGAATCTTGATAGTTCTTTAATATTCTCAATTGCCTCGTTCACATCCCATCGCTGATTAGCGTCCATCATCAATTTCAATTCATCACCAATTTCTTCCCTTATGATTGCAGCCCGCCTCATATCGTCCTTCAGATCCGCTCCCACTTTCATTTTAATATGCTTCCATCCGCTGTCTACAGCTTCACGACAAAGTCTCCTTATCTTGTCATCCCGATATCCTAGCCAACCTGCTGATGTGGTATAAGCCGGGTATCCATTTCCCATTAAGTAATCGATTCTTGATTGCTTGGTTGATTCATTTTTTCTGAGTATGGAAAGCGCCTCATCGGGAGTGATTGCATCGGTTATATAGCTGAAATCAATGCATTTCACAAGCTCTTCCGGTGTCATATTGGCAAGCAATTTCCAAAGAGGCTTTTTAGCAACTTTTGCATAAAGATCCCAGATTGCATTGACGACAGCTCCTGTTGCCATGTGAATAACGCCCTTCTCCGGACCCAGCCACCTCAATTGACTATCTCCGAATATTAATTTTCTCCAAAAACCACCAAAATTTGCAGTTATTGACTCAAGCGTTTGCCCGATAACAAGGTGGGAAAGCGCTTTAATTGCTCCAACACAAAGCTCATTACCACGGCCAATGGTGAAAGTCAATCCATGACCTTCTAAACCATCATGACGGTCGGTTTTTAATATTACATAGGCGGCTGAATAGTCAGGATCCGGATTCATTGCATCAGAGCCATCCAAAAACTTACTCGTGGGGAATCTTACGTCTTTAACTTCCACCGAAATTATCGAACTGAACATAATTTAATAAGGTCACTTTGAAAGTCGAAAATAAGCAAAAAAATCCTAGTTAAGTTCCGAACAGATATGGGCTACGGATATAAGTTTTATCGGGATGCCTTGATCAATGCTATTCAGAACAATCGATAAAATGGCAAATCAAGCAATGGCCGGAACAGATTGAAATTAACATTTGGAAATACAATGGCAAAGGAAAGCACTGAAATTAAAATTGGTTTAATCCCATGCTCTAAGGGAGGAAGTTCAATAAATCAATGATTTCGGGATTCAATTCATCAGCAAACAAATAGCCCTCTCAAAAAACTGTATAGAATTAGTTCGATCAGACGGTTTAGATTGTAAAGGATATGAGTCTCATTTTGATATGGACTGCACAAAAAAAGGTATAAAAGCGATTATCCCTTTCTTTTCCCTCATTTTTCTCATCTTTTTCTCTTGTAATGAGCAAGCAAAAGAAGTGGTTTCATTGATCCCTAATTCTATCACCCATGTCCCAACAAGAGTCATCACTCAAGGTCCCGGGCATCACTGGTTTGGGAAATATGACAAATTGGAATTCGATCCTACCGGTCGGTATGTGTTGGCTGCACAGGTCGGCTTCGAAGGTCGTTCTCCCCAATCCGATGATACCATTTGGATTGGCATGGTGGATCTGCTACAAAATGATCAATGGACAGAATTGGGCACTTCAGTTGCCTGGGGTTGGCAACAAGGGTACATGCTCCAGTTCATCCCCCGGTTCCACTTCCAGGATCGTTTGGAATGACCGGCAGGGGGATCGTTTTGTTAGCCACATCAAAGACGTCCATACCTACGAACAAAGGACCCTGCCATTTGCAGTATACTCCCTGAGTCCCAATGGGAGGACAGCCCTTTCAGTAGATTTTGAAAGAATAAATAATCTCCGGCCTGGCTATGGATATGCTGGAATTCCAGATCCCAATACCAACCAAATAGCACCAGAGAATGCCGGCGTTTATATATGTGATCTTGAAACTGGAAAAAAGGAGTTGATCATCTACGTTGCCCAAATGAACAGGATGCCCCTCAAAGAAAGCGATGATTCGTATTTTAAAGACTTTTATACGGAGAAAAACTGGTTCAACCACCTGCTTTTCAATACCGATGGTTCTCACTTTGTCTTTTTGCACAAGTGGGTGGCAACCTCCAAACCCAATAGTCGTTTTGGAACACTGAAGTATTCTTCCGATCTGACTGGCAAGGACATCCGCCTCGTAGATGGTTCGGGATATACCTCGCACTTTATCTGGCGTGACACTGACCACCTGATGATGTGGACAAGGCACAGAGGCAAATCCGGATTCTTCCTTTTCAAAGATGATGGCTTGGATCAGGGCATCATAGAAGGAGAGAGGATCATGACAAAAAACGGGCACAACACCTATCTGCCCGGAAATGAATGGTTCCTAAACGATACTTATCCGGACGAAAACCGTTTGCAACATGTATATTTGTACCATGTGCCGACAGAGAAAAGGATCCCGATCGGCGATTTCTTTTCCGATCCTGCCTATACAGGAGAATTGCGTACTGACACCCACCCACGAAGCTCCCCGGATGGGACCAAAGTAGTGATCGATTGCCCTGTCGGGGAGTCTGGAAGGCAATTGGTTCTGATGGATATTGAGTCTTTGTTAAAACCTTGAATTGGAGATTACCCAATTTTCAAGCGCCCAAACAAGAAAGGTTTTCCATGAGCTATCGATGACCAGCAAGATCTCAGATGCTGAAAGGAATTATGCCGTATACCTCACGCATGATTATGAAAACTCCCATCACTACCCTGGACTGAGCCACGTCGAAGGGAGCTTCCCTATCCTGGATCACCATTTGGGTACATGGGAGTAAGAGATCTGATAAATTTTACTATTCATATTGAAATAATCCTGTAGATTCCAATTGAAAAATGGTTTCACGAATGATTTCAATAAGGCTTCATCCCTCATTGACGAATTGAAAGGATTGTGAATGGATTTTATATAGGTCTTAATTATTGTCTTTTGTTATTACCTTGGAAACTGGTTTTTTCTAGATTATAACTTCTTAACCCAGCTTGGCTATAATGGGTATCCCCTCAAAAGTGGGTGGAAATTAGAGAGCTTTTTGATAAATCAGAGAGCTAAGTGAGGGCATTGCATATTGGCCTTTAATTCGATCCATAATGTAATTGAATGGCGAAACGTCCAGTTTGAAACATGTTTGAACAACTGACATAAATGCATCTCTTACTATGGTGCCTTTAAATGACCATGTATGTAATGAGATGTCTCGTTTTCGGACGATTCGCCTTGCCTCCAATTCCGCTGAATTATTATGAAGAGGCAAGGCCGGGTTTTCTAAGACCGCCAAAAGTTTGCCTCTATTATTTAGCGTTCGTTCTAAACAGACATTCAACTGGAAGTATTCCGTCTTTTGGGTGAATAATCGGTCAAATTCCTGTTTTATCCCTTCCTTTTTTGCTTCTTGTTCCTCTTTTGTGGTTTCCTTATATGCCAATAGCAGATCATAAAAATCCCAATAGGCATCCATCACAGTGCTCAACATAGCTCTGTGGCCAGCTAATTTTGGCATTAATTTTTTATAATAGCGTGCATCGTGTACCCAACATAAGCCTTGTAGGACCAGGCTTAGTTTTCTATATTCGGGGGCGTCATCTGAAATCAAGAAGTCCACTATCGGAAATTCATCCTGGGAATAATAATAACCCAGAGCAAAGCTTTCAATTACTCGTACATACATATTTTTCTTTGACATGATTTGAGGAGCCATGTCCCTCATATGTTGTTCAAAAGCATCCTTGTCTCCTATCCATTCGAAGATGCCTTGTTTCTCTTTATTCCCAAAGACCTCTTCCAATGTATTCCTATCTGATGGTGATACACGCAATACTGCCAATACTTTTTTGGTATGTTCACTATATCCGTATTTCAATCCAGACTGCCCCTCTACCATACCCAACAGAGCTTCTATTATTGATATACGCTTTTTGTTTGCCTTTGTATAGAAGGTCGTGAAAAATGCTCCGCATATAATTTGTGTCACTTTCGATATCCCTCGCTCAACGCTCTTCGTGCCATCAATTTGACAATAAGATCCTGATGATACGCCTGCTTTCAATATTTCCTTTTGCTCCTCCAATACCCAATCCTCTGGTTCCAGCAGATAATTATTTATTGATCCGGTTGATATGCTTATTCCTAAACTTTTAAATAGCACTTTTAGACGTCCCTGTGTTGTATCACAACATCTATTGAGTAAATTAAGCCATGTCTTTACCCCACTACCATACATCCCCTTACCACTTTCTGGTACCATGGCTCGATAACTCTTCTCTGTCTTTGAGTAATACAATTCAATTTTGTATAAGGTATTTACTCGCTTTATTTCTATGTCCTGTTGTATGTGCTCCTCATAGCCTTTGAATTGTGCATCTGCTGGAAGAATGGATTTATCTACCTTACATATTATCTCTTTATCAATGCTGACCTCGTCCTTTTTCCCACCTTTTTTATTATTCTTATTTCTTTGCTTCTTATCCCTTCCTTTGCGTTCTGACTCTTTGTTGGGTTTAAACGTAGGCTTCCCCTTTTCTCCCTTCAATGTTAATTGCCCTGTGTTAATGCTGCAGCCCTTTCAGGGCTTGGTATTCGCTATCCTCGTTCGTGGGGCCATTCACGCTGCTAGTTCTTCCGCCCCGCCAAGAGAGGGGAGTAGCCAAATAAGAACGCTTCGGATGAGTTGGGTGTTAAAAGGCGAAACCACTAAAAAGTGAAGACAAAAATATTATACATTCAACCCTGGACGACTATGCCTATCATTAATGTACCTTTAATACCTTACCAAAATGAACTACGGCGATGCAAAAAGATTGGCTCGAGAACTTCGAAAGAATCAAACCAAAACAGAGGCCTATTTCTGGCAAAGGGTAAGAAACCGCAAATTTTATGGTTTAAAATTTACCCGACAATTTCCAATAGAATATAGCTTACATGGTCATAATAAAAATTTCTTTATCGTTGATTTTTATTGTCATGAGCATCTTTTAATTGTCGTACTTGACGGAGAAATACATAGATATCAAAAGGAATATGATCAAGAGAGAGAAGATATTTTGATAGCCAGAGGGTACAAAATCGTTCGGTTTGCAAATGAGGATGTTTTGAACAATTGGAATAAAGTTAGAGAGGAATTGAAAAGAATAGCAGGAATAAAAGATTGATCAATGAAATCCCATTGAAACTCTTCCTTTACCCCTCTCTTGCCAAGAGAGGGGTAAGCCGAGGAACGAGGCTTGGGGTGAGTTCAAAAAATTCATATCTTAATCGCAATTCACACTAGAAATATAATATGGTCGACAAAATCCTTGACAATCTCAACATCTCCAAAATGGAATCCATCACCGGACTCGACGCGACATTTCTTTATGGCGAAACACCTACAAGTCCAATGCACGTGGGCAGTGTCGCAATAATAGAAGGTTCGCTAAAATTTGAAACTTTGTAACTACTCAGGAGGTAATATAACGAATAATAATAATGGAGTAAAAAGAGTTATAGGACAATCCAACTCGAACTAAAGATAATAGGGCCGGATAAATTGGACTATTATCGAATCACGACTAACAAAACTGGAAAAAGAAAACCAACTTCTTCGAAAGGAGAATAAGTTTTTGCGTGAAGAGAATAAAATTCTATGCCAAGAGATTAGAGAACTTCGCGAAAAACTGGAATTAGTCCTTAGCCAACTGGCCAAAAAAGAGGTTAAAAAAGACAGCCACAACAGCCACAACCCACCAAGCCAAGACAAGTCAACACATGAGAAAAAAAGTCTGCGTAAGAAAACAGGACGTAAATCAGGAGGACAAAAAGGACATAAGGGTCATTATCTTGCAATGACAGATAATCCTGATGAAAAGCACATAGTAAAAAGTGATTACTGTTCAAAATGTGGGGACACCATTGATCAGGAAAAGCAACAATTGGTATCGAAAAGACAAATAGTAGAAATACCTTCGATACGCCCCAGATACATTGAATATCAGCAGTATGGATGCCAGTGCGGGCGGTGTGGTCATCTTCAAAAAGGTAGTTTTCCCCAAGGGGTAAAAGCACCGATCCAATATGGTAGCAGCGTCATAGCACTGGTCAGCTATTTTAGTGTTTTCCATTATCTTCCCTTCCAAAGAATGACCCAGTTGTTCAAAGATATATTTCACTTGCCCATCAGTGAGGGAAGTGTACAGAACTTATTGAAAAAAGCAGCCCAAAAGGCTCGACCCATATACCATGCTATACTCCAACAAATCTTTTCATCGACTTACGTCGGTTCGGACGAAACATCTGCTAAAGTAAATGGCGACAAATGGTGGGTATGGGTGTGGCAAAATATGAAAAACACTTACATAAAAGCCACTGAAAGTCGAGGATTTATAAGTGTCCAGCAAATAATTGGCGATCACTTGTCCCACGCTACAATAGGGTCAGACCGCTGGGCAGCACAACTGAAAATGAAATCCAAATCCAAACAATTATGCATAGCTCACTTATTGAGAGACCTCATATTTTTGGAAGAATCGGAAAACCAAGTTTGGGCCAGCCAATTTAAGTCCTTGTTAGAACATGCTTTAGCCTTGCGAAAAAAAACAGAACAAACTCAAACCTTTCAAACCAACCAAAAGGATGCCTATAAATTGGAAAAAAGGCTTGATCGGCTACTGTTAAGGCATATCGAAAAAACCGAATTCCCAAAAACTCATTCTTTTCAAAAATCAATGTTAAAAAACAGGAATTACATCTTTCCCTTTTTATACAATTCTGAAGTCCCACCGGACAACAATTCTTCAGAAAGGGCAATAAGAAATGTAAAAGTAAAACTAAAGGTCTCAGGACAGTTTAAATCGGGTCAGAATATATTTTGTGTCTTGCGTTCCTGCATCGATACATTAAAAAAAAGAGAGCTCAATGTTTTGGCCTATCTTTACTGCATTGCCAAACTCCCTACTCAAAAGCATTGTTTGGTACCTGAGTAGTTACGAAACTTTTAAAAAAACGATCCATTCCCGCCTTCATCAGTTTCCTTTGTTGAGGAAGCGATTGATGAATGTTCCACTGAGTATCGATTATCCGTATTGGGTAGACGATCCCAATTTTAATTTGGACCTACATATCAAACACATTGCACTACCCAGGCCAGGCGAATGGAGCGACCTAAGAGAGGTGGCTTCGCAAATTTTTAGCGAACATCTGGACAAATCGAGACCGTTGTGGCATTACACATTTGTAGAAGGAATTGACGGTATCAAACAGGTGCCCAAAGGTTCGGTTGCCATAATTGCTAAAATTCACCACGTCGCGGTCGACGGAATTGCCGGAGCCGGGATGCTAAGCCTGGTTTTCGACGCTTCGCCGGAGCCGCAGAAATTAAAAGAACCGAGAGAATTTAAGGCCCAACCACTGCCAAATGAACTGACATTAGTGGCGCGCAGTGCATTAAGTTTTGCCCGAAATCCGTTGAAATTTCCAAAAATCATAGCAGATACTGTTTCGGCTACTGCTAAAGCCGGAGTCTTAACGAGGGTGCAGCACATCGATCTGCCAACTGCTCCATTTACCGCACCCAAAACACCTCTGAACGGAATCATTTCGGCCCAACGCAAATGGAACGCCGTAATCCTCTCACTCGAGAGAATTAAATCGCTCAAGAACATTATGGGTACTACGGTGAACGATGTCATTCTGGGTATTTGTTCAGGGGCATTGAGAAGGTATTTAGCCGAAAAAAATAAACTCCCTAACAAGCCTTTGGTGGCTATGGTACCGATATCTGTGCGCCAAAAATCAGAAGAAGATTCCGGTGGCAATAAGTTGTCCAACATGCTCGTCCAACTCGCTACTAATATTGAAAATCCTATAGAGCGATTAGAAACTATTCACGAAAGCACCGTGAGAGGCAAAACGTACCAGGGCGCAATGGGAGCAAAGTCCATTGCCAATATGGCCGAAGCAGTACCATATGGGGTGGCCAATCAAGCTGCTAAGATCTACTCGCGATTCAACATGGCCAAGATGCACAATCCCGCATTTAATGTTGTGATCACGAATGTGCCCGGTCCTCAATTCCCGTTGTACATCCAGGGTCACAAATTATTTGCCGCTATGGGCACGGCGCCGATCATGAACGGCATGGGCCTGATCATCACCATCTTCAGTTACAACGGAGAGGTGACGATCAGCTCTACCTCAGACAGCAATTCGATGCCTGATATCGATATTTTTTCGAGGTACATCAGAGAATCTGCCAATGAACTCGAAGCAGAAATTCTGAAGCATAAGGATCAGATCGCCAAGAAGAAAACCCAGAAAAATAGCAAACCGGAATCGGATAAATTCTTTGTATACCTGAGAAAGTATTTGAAAGAAAATGCCGATAAAATCAAACCCAACAATGGCATTTTTCAATTCAACGTAGCTGGTCCTATTTCTTCCGAATGGGTGGTCAACCTGGACAAATCTCCTGGGACGATAAAACGCGGAAGAGTCAAGGATCCCGATGCTACATTCACAGTGCAGGAAAAGAACTTGATGCGACTGGCCAAGGGTGATCTGAATGTACAAACAGCATTTATCCAGGGGCGATTAGCCGTTGGTGGAGATAATGCAAAAGCTATGAAATTGGGGAAGATCTTGTCTTATGTGCCGCCGATTAAGTAGTAAGAGTATAGGTCCGCGCCAAGAGTACTATCCTGAGGGGGGGCTTATGACGCAAATTTATCGCATTTCTTGGAGCTAACAATTCTTTTCTTCCCATCTTCTAAAATCGGCTAACGTCAAGGTTTTGCAAAATTCCTTCCTTATCGATAAACGCTGGTGGAGATTATCACGGGAATGCAAAAGTCTTTTCTTTTTTAGTCTATGAAATTGGGGGTTATGATTATTGCCGGTTTTAAGATCTTGTCTTATGTGCCGCCGATTAAGTAGTAAGAGTATAGGTCCGCGCCAAGAGTACTATCCTGAGGGGGGGCTTATGACGCAAATTTATCGCATTTCTTGGAGCTAACAATTCTTTTCTTCCCATCTTCTAAAATCGGCTAACGTCAAGGTTCTTAGTTGCAAAATTCCTTCCTTATCGATAAACGCTGAAGAGAAGCTGCCCTTCCTTTTATGCTTTTGCCAGCCGTATTTTTTTAATTCATCAAACACTTCCTCCTCGCTCAATTTTGAAATGCTTTCAAGAAAATCTGGTAATACGGCCTTGGTCATCATCGAATTCGACTCGTCTAAAGTGTGTCCGTAAGATGAAAGGTTGAGGGAATGTATATAGGTTAGGATAAACTCACCTTCCGTAAAGGTTACGGCATATAGGTTCGCTTTGAACGAATCCTTGGCGATTTCAATCGTTTCTTCTTTGAATTTCATTACATTCAAATTTGACCGCTCAGCAGGAGCTAAAAGTTATGCAAATATCACCAATTCCTTTCTTCAATGCAATTTCAAACCAACGCTTTATCGCTCCTGTCTGTCTTACCCACCAAAGCCTTGCCGTAGGTGGGCCGTCCATCGTGGGCCGTGTTCACTTCTCCCATTCCTTCCCGCCACCAAAATAATATCCATCCCACGGCGATTCTCCTTGCATTCGAGGATCATCAGTAGATTTCAAATAAGTAAACAACTGTTCTTTCAAATCCTCTTTAACATCCTGATAATCAACATTTTCCGCTAGGTTATTCAGGTTATAAATATTGTCTCTGATAGAAAATAATTCTTCAGCCGGCCGCTTGCCAAACGATAGATGAAATAACTCTGGCCACTGATCGGGATGCTCTTCAAATAAGGTTTTGGAAGCACCGTCATCTACATCGCCATAAAATCCCTGGGGCCATGCGTCAATATCAGGATCGCCTCCAGGCCAGCGATCAGGTTCGAAATTGTGAATATAGGTGAAGTCCTTCATGTGAATAGCACGTATAGGATATCCCCAATTATTGGGCCTTGCAAGCGTATGCCGCTCCAAAGCGGTGATAACAAAGGGCCTTTCCATTTCCTCAACCTTCCCATCGACAATCATTGGTACCAAACTTTGACCGGTCATTTCTTTCGGAATCGGAACATTAGCTATCTCCAAAAAGGTGGGGGCGATGTCTGTCAAGGAAACCGGAGCAGCGATAATTTGACCTGCTTTCACTTTCTTTCCCCAGCGGATCGCCAATGGCATCTGCACCCCAAAATTGTAGCAATTCGCCTTGGCTCGTGGGAAGGGCATTCCATTATCCGAAGTGACTACGATGACCGTATTATCGAGTTCGCCGATTTCTTGCAAATGGTCGATAATTCTACCTAAATGTTTGTCAAACCATTCCACTTCGTAATAATAATCGGCTAGGTCATTACCCACTTCTTCAGTGCTCGGAAGAAATGCGGGCACCTTAATTTTATCCAGATCATAACCGTTGCGCGCACCTATTCCATAATCGAAATGGCGATGCGGCTCGGATGCTCCGTACCAGAAGCAGAACGGCTTTGTACTGTCTCTTTCCAATATGAATTGTTTGAAATTCGCAGCATAATCGGTCCTGCGGATGCCCTTAGGCGCTTCCGTTTCGATGGTTTGATGGGCATGCCCTGCCGGGTTATGTGACCATCCACCGATTTCAACATTGGCCGGGCCGTAGCCTTTGCCGGTCATTCCCACTTCGTAGTCGTTGGCTTCGAGCAATTCCGTATAAACGGGAAATTTTGAAGGCAGACTGCCAAACAAACATCCTCCTGCTTCAAGGCGATAGATTTCCTGACCGGTAAGGATTGCGGCTCTTGAAGGAGAACAGGATGAAGCTGCCGTGTACGCCTTCGTAAACAACACTCCCTCTCGAGCTACGCGATCAAAATTGGGCGTGCGAATGACTTCATCGCCATAGGCACCTGCATGCGGAAAGCTCCAGTCGTCGGCAATGCAGAAGAGGATGTTGGGTGGTTTGGATAGTCTGTCTTTTTGTTTTGAACTGCAAGACACGACTATCACAACTTGAAGGATGAATAATGTTAGTTTTGCAAAAGACATGGCTTTAAGTTTAAGAGTCATGGCAAGATACAAACCATATGCGGTTTTGAGGCGGAGCATTGAGAAAACCAAGGAGTTGGTGTATTGTAGGAGGACCAATGAAGTATTAGCTTAATCTCCGAAACCAATAGATTTGCTATAAAAAAGAAACGCATCGTAATGATGCGTCGGCTATGGGATAGTATCCCATAGGTTGTTCTTGTAGTGCAAATATATACAAAATACCACGAAATACTACGAATACTACGAAATAGAATGAAACTCAACAGATGAGAAGCAAATAGAAATTATTCTTTTCTTAAAATTAGACCGACCCATTTTCACTTTAACTTTTAACCATCAAATTTGTTAGGTAATTTCTTCAATTTTTTCTAATCAACCCAATAAACCCGCCCGATCCGACCCGCCAGAATGACCTTGTCCGGCTGGCAATCAGTCGGGCGACTTAGGTTGCCCATTGGCGTCGACAATTTATCGGCGACAATACCGAAACTTGCTAGCATTCGTCGAATTATCCAATATAACCATATATAATTAATAGACTTTTGTATTAACGAATTCGTTTATAAACCGTTCAATACGTCATCAAGAAAAAAACCATCTATGCCAAAAATTTACACTGCTCTTATTCTAGCATTTCTTCTACTTTCCCAGTTTGCTACAGCCCAAGTAAAAAAAACCATAAGCGGCCACATAACAGAAAGAGGAAATGGCGAAACCCTCCTCGGCGCTAATGTCTACATCCTCGAAACGCAAAGCGGTACGGCGAGCAACGAATACGGTTTTTATTCGATATCGCTTCCGGAAGGTGACTATACGCTGCAGTATTCCTATCTCGGCTTTCACCCTATTCAGAAACAAATCGATCTCCGCGAAAATGTAAAACTCGATATCGAACTTATTTCACAAACCACTGAAATTCAAGAGATTGTGGTAAGTTCAGAAGCACCAAATGCCAATGTTAGCAACAACCAAATGAGTATCAATAAACTGGACATTGCAACGATACAAAAAATGCCTTCGCTCTTTGGTGAAGTCGAAATACTTAGAAGTATCCAATTGCTTCCAGGCGTAAGTAGCGTAGGCGAAGGCGCTTCCGGGTTTAACGTGCGCGGCGGTAGCATTGATCAAAATTTGGTTTTGCTGGACGAAGCTCCAGTGTACAATTCTTCACACCTGTTTGGATTTTTCTCTGTGTTCAATCCCGACGCCATCAAGGATGTCAAACTCTACAAGGGCGGCATTCCTGCTCGCTATGGCGGTCGCCTTTCTTCCATTTTAGATGTGCGAATGAAAGATGGCAATAATAAAGGTTTCGCAATGAATGGAGGTATCGGGTCGATATTCAGCCGCCTTTCTATCGAAGCTCCTATTGTCAAAGACAAAGCATCTTTCATTGTTGCCGGGAGAAGGTCATATATCGATGTCCTGGCAAAACCATTTCTCAACGATGATGTAGATGACTCCGTACTCAATTTTTACGACCTGACCATAAAGGCGAATTACGATGTCAATGACAAAAATAAAATCTACCTGTCTGGCTATTTGGGGCGCGACAATTTTGGTTTCGGCGATCAGGCAGGTTTTAATTGGGGAAATTCGACGGCTACTTTAAGATGGAACCACCTTTTTTCGGATAAGTTGTTCTCTAATTTCACATTATACTATAGCGATTACGATTACAAGATCAATTTTGGTAAAAAATCGACAAACAAATTTGATTGGGATGCCAGCATTAAAAACTATTCGATCGAGCCGGAATTTTCACTCTTTCTTACGCCCAACAATGTCATACGTTTCGGAGCGCATGGCATTGCATACGAATTCGAACCGGCCAATGCAATCGGAGTAAGCGAAGGCGAAACCGTCGATCTTACCCTTCCTAAAAAATACGCATTAGAAGGCGCCATTTTTATCGAAAATGAATTGGATTTTAATCAACAATTTTCAATAAACTACGGGCTTCGCTTTTCACTCTTTAATTATACCGGGAAGGGAGAGGCCTACTTTTTCGGAAATGCTCCAGTCGGTAAGCGCCGCCCTGTGACTGGCTCGGAAACCTTTGGCCAATGGGAATCCATTCAAACTTATTCGAATCTCGAACCGCGATTTTCACTCAAGTACCAACTCGATGACTCCAGGTCCTTCAAGTTGAGCTACAATCGCATGGCACAATACATTCATTTGATCTCTAATACTACAGCAGCTACACCTGTAGATATATGGACGCCAAGTACAAATAATATCCGTCCACAGATCGCCGACCAGGTAGCATTAGGCTACTTTCAAAATTTTGACAACGACATCTACGAGCTGACCACCGAAGTCTTTTACAAAAGGATGGAACACCTGGTCGACTACATCGACGGAGCCGACCTTTTGATCAACCAATTTTTGGCCGGTGATATTCTCGAAGGAAAAGGCCGTGCATACGGTTTAGAAGTTATGGTAAAAAAGAATGAAGGCCGCCTAAACGGCTGGGTGAGCTACACGCTGTCGCGAAGCGAACGGCAAGTGGCCGGCATCAACGAAAATAAGTGGTATCCATCGCGGTACGACCAAACCCACAATCTTAGCATCTCGGCTTTCTACGATCTGTCAAAAAGATGGTCGCTAAGCGGAAATTTTGCGCTGATAAGCGGCACACCGACCACATTTCCAACTACCCGGTTTCAACAACAAGGTTATGTGTTGCCGGACAATGCATTTGGAGTGCGCAACAATGTGCGAATTCCCGTATACCACAGATTTGATTTATCGGCCCGTGTACAGGGAAAGAAAAACGATCGGAGAAGATGGAAATGGGAGACGGTATTTTCGATCTACAATGTGTACAGTCGGCGAAACGCTTTTTCCATATTCACGCGTCAAACACAAGACGGTAAGACGGAGGCGGTTCGCCTTTCGGTAATTGGAAATTTTATTCCGGCGATTTCCACAAATTTCAAATTCTAGAAAATGAAGAGGAAATTCATGCATAACATTACGCGATCCGCAGCCAACCCGCCTGCCAGAGGCAGATCCCGCCTCGCGGGACAGGTCGCAACTCGCAACCGGCAACCGGCAACTGGTAAATTAGGTGGGTGTGCGACATTCACTCGATTGAGCATTCTTATACTAATTATAGCTCCAATCTTCTCCTGCGAAGATGTCATCGATATCCAGGTTGACGAAGCGGCCACAGAACTAGTCGTTGACGCTTGGCTGACCAACGAGCCCGATACGCAAACCGTTCGCCTTACCTGGTCACAGACCTATTTCGATGATACAAATCCGCCACTTGTGGAAAACGCCAAAGTGGTGATCCAACGGGAAGATGGGGCGAGTTTTGATTTTATAGATAAAAGCGGCGATGGTTCTTACCATTGGATTCCTTCGGGATCAGAATCTCTGGGAGAGGTCGGGCATAGTTTTACGCTCGATATTGATGTCGGTGAAGATCTATACCAAGCGCGTGCCGAAATGAACAGGGTACCAACTCTCGATTCAATAGTCCAGGAATTCAGAGAAAATGAATTCATAATAGACGATGGAATCTATGTCGAATTTTTTGCAAGAGACTTTGCAGGAACGGGTGATGCCTATTGGATAAAATCTTTCAAAAACGGCGATTACCTCAGTAAGGCTACTGAACTGAATATAGCATTTGACGCAGGATTCGATTCGGGATCGCAAGTGGATGGCATCATTTTTATTCCTCCTATTCGCGAATTCGTCAATGAATTAAACGATGAAGATATACCTACTCCATGGGATCCCGGTGAAATTTCCAGGGTCGAAATTCACTCATTGAGTCTCGACGCCTTCAACTTCCTTGAAATTGCTCGCGATCAGATCAATAATGGGAGCAACGGCATTTTCAGCATTCCCCTGGCCAATACGCGGTCGAATGTCTTTAAAACGAGTACGGGAGAGGCGGCTTTGGGATTTTTTAATGTGGCTGCGATGTCGAGCGGGGAATTGGTGATCGAGTAGGTAGGTCGTTTCATAAACGGGGCTGTGATGACTTGCTATCACCTTGGCTATCGGGAGTAATCTAGTGATTCAAATTTATTAAATCTTAAAGATTTAGCAAATTGTATTAAACCTCGAAGCCTGCTTTTATAGCATTCACAATTGAAGCTGCGGTGATCAGTTCCACATGCTGACATAAAGCGATTATATTTTTCTCTTTGACATAGGCGCAAGGACGATGTCCTGCAGATAGAGCTGTGGCATCGTCCAGAAAAAATAGCTCAGTCCATCGGTTGGGAGTCATCACTTCCCTATGATGATCTTTGTATTTCAACTTGCAGTATATCCACCTTTTGTTGGCGTACTGTCGGACGATCTTTTTGTCGGCATTGTGGATTACGCCTCGATTGCCTGTATAGATGCCGCGGCTCGATACCGCATGAAGTTGGCCTAAGGGGTCCACCCTATTTTGTAGGGGCATTGGTGAATTTTATTTGACGCTAGCAGAATGTTCAAACACCACATATCTCATCTGTTCGGGAAGCAGTTCGGCGCTAAATTCAGCGCTATTGCTTTCTAGTCTTGCCACGTTGGCCTTATCGCTGAAATACTGATCTATAGTCTCGAGGTCTTTCGGTTTACCCGGTGTCGGTTCTAATTCTGCGATTTTATAATGCATAGGGATTGTGATTTTCGGTTGGATCGTCATAATGATCTTATCGATTTCCTCCGGTTTGAGGATGTGATAGCTATCATCGATTGGCAGCATCAGGATATCGATATCTACAAGTTGCGATGCTAACATTTCCGTGATTGGGCCGTTGTCTCCCCAATGTGCAATTCTTAGTCCGGCCGCTTCAAAAATGAAAATGGTATTCCTTTGACCAAACTCCTTTCCGTAAGGATCGCAATGCTTGCCTTTAATGCCTTGTATCTTAAACTCACCAATGGTATAGCTACCGGGATCCTGGTAAAACGGAATTTTTCCTTGCCAGTAAGGTTTCAAATTTCTGAATATACCACCGTCGTGATCGTAGTGGGGATGGGTGCTAAAAATAGCATCCGCCTCAATGTCCCTGGGAAAGGAATAGCTGATCCATACGGAGTCGGCAAATGGGTCCAAAAGCAGGGAGTGATCTTTGTAAGTCAAAATGAAACTCGCATGAGCTATGTATTCGATTTTGATTTTGCCAGGATCGCATTCTCCAGAAAAAAGTTTAAAGCGTTCCCCGGTTTCGAAATGAACCTGTCCCGACTGAACGCAGTGCAACGTCGGGAATGGAGAAACAGGCGATGCCAAACATAGCTCGTTAGCGAAGGTTGGGGCCAGGGGTAACCACAAAAAAATAACAAAAAATACGAGCTGAAAACTAAGGGTCAACATATTATTTTTTTGTCTAATATAATGAAATAACAGTCCGTGAAGGTTTCAACACGAATTGACACGAATTTTCACAAATGGCTGATAATCAGGTATTTACGAAATTTATTTCGCGTGAATTCGTGAAATTCGTGTTTGTCTAAGTTCCTGATTATCAATCATTTATAAAAGTTTCACGGAGTATTGATGAAGTGTATAAAGTAACAATTCTAACCAAATTGATATGCGTCCATTAATAGACTTTTGGGATAATTTCATGGCAATGGTCATCCTGTTGATGATGTTCATTACATTCAAAGATTAACAGCGGATGATTCGGTCTGGTTTTATAGCATTTGCCTTTTTGGCAGGCTGTTCTTTTTATGCCTGTGCCCAATCTCCCGTAGGCATATGGGTGAATTACCATCCCGAAAAAGGTAGCCCACTTTCGCAAATCGAGTTTTACGAAAAAAAAGGGAAACTAAATGCCCGAGTATTAAAGCTTATTGACCGGGAGATCGAAACGACTTGCAGAAAATGCAAAGGAAGCCGCAAAAATGAGAATCTTACGGGAATGACCGTCATATGGAATTTAACTAAGAAAAATTCAACTCAATTCAAAAATGGGCGCATTCTCGATCCGGGCAACGGTAGGATTTATAAATGCTTCGTACAATTGTGTGAGAATGACCAATTGAAAGTCCATGGCTACCTTGGTATCAAAGCAATTGGCAAAAGCCAATATTGGTCGCGTATAGAGGTCACGAAGGAATATCTGGTCGAAGTTGATCTTCATAAGGTTGTAGGACAAATAGAATAATCGTTCCAAACAGACAAGAGGTTATTTATTCGCTTTGAGTTTTATGGTCTCCACTACGTTGGGAAGCACCGAGATGGATAAAGGCGTAGATTCAGAAGCCTCAAGCGGATGTACTTTATGCAATTCAACAAATGCTTCAGTATCGCCCGAGCCGATTAGGCAATGCAAGAGATGGAGTACGATTTTACCCCAATTTTTCGATGGATCATAACCTTTAATAAAAATTTCTAGCCTTAACTTATTATCATTATCAGTGTACAAAAAAAATACATCATCAGTCCGCAGAGTTGTGTTTTCATAGCAAGTTGATGCAATACTTACATTAGATCGTCTTAACCCAACTTGTCCTTTTTGATTAATGTCTGCACTAATTTTGTTTGAATATCCATGTTTTTGTGATATAACTTGTTGATTTTCAATAGTAGTTATTAAGGATTTTCAAATGTAGTGTAGTATGGTGCCTGCGTAATTGGAATCATATGTGTACATTTGCCATATGTACATTAGACAAGTAAAAAAACAAAATGTCAAAAACGGTAAAATATTCTACCAGTACACACTTGCACAGACGGCCAGGGTAGATGGAAAAGTCAAACAAAGAAACATCCTTTACCTGGGAAGCGACCCGTTGTTGGATTCGAAGCAGAATAAGTCTGAGGTCTTACAAGTGCTCAAATCCAGAATATTTTCTCAACAAGATCTATTCCCCGTTGATATTGCGGATGAGTTGCTAAAGCTTGCTCTTAAATTCTACGAAAAATACCAATTAAAATACCCGATAATCAAGGTGAAAAGGCAGCCTCACTTCCCCCACCAAAAGACAAAAGCGAAATTCACAGTGTTGATATTCATTCCATCGAAGTAGGAGATGTCAAATCTTTCGGTTCCGAACACCTTTGCAAGCAGATTCTGGAAAAACTTCAATTAACTAAGTGCCTTACCTCACTTAATTGGCGCAATAAGGATATTCAAAAAGCATTGATCAGCATCTGCGCAAGAGCCATATACACAAGTTCAGAACATAAAACTTCACAGATTCTCACAGACAATTCAGAATTGATGGCCTGCTACAATTACACTCCCGGCTCGATCACCCATCGCGAACTATACCGTATTTCAGACCTGCTCTACAAACACAAAAACACTATCGATCAACACCTATATAGCCGCATCACCAATATGTTCACACTGGATGATAAACTGGTCATTTTTGACATTACCAATACCTATTTCGAAGGTCGAAAGGCGACAAACAAACTTCCAAAATTTGGAAAAAGCAAAGAGAAAAGGACAGATTGCAAACAAGTTGTATTCACCGGAGTGATCAATAAGGAGGGCTTCATCCGGCATTCAAGGATATATGAGGGTAACAGAGCTGACAGCACAACCCTGGAAGAGATGCTCAAAGACCTTGAAAAATACAGCCCCGATCACACGAACAAAACAGTGGTCATAGATGCAGGTATAGCCACTGAGAAAAACCTGGAATTGATCGCCGGTAAAGGTCTTCATTATGTATGCGTTTCCCGAAAACGACTCAAAGACCACCCGATCGATCAATCCAATGTGTTTACAAAAATATCGACAGATCGTAACAAACATGAAGTGCACATTACTCAATTCAAACCCGAAGGGTACAATGACACCTGGCTTTATGTGCACAGTTCATCCAAACAACTAAAAGAAGAATCGATGAAGGGTAAGCTCATGCAAAGATTTGAAGAAGACTTACAACAGGTTCAAAATGGAATAGCTAAAAAAGGAGGTACTAAAAAAATAGAAAAAGTGTGGGAACGCATCGGTCGGCTCAAGGAAAAACACAAGCATGTATCCTCCCGATACAAAATAGATGTGGAGCATGATGACAAAGTAGCTGTCAATGTCTCATGGTCTGTCCAGCCACAAAAAGAAAAACAGGACAAAGACAAGGGAATTTACTTTTTGAGAACAAATTACGAGCAGATCGACGATAAGCAGCTTTGGCAAATTTACAACACCATAAGAGAAGTGGAGTCCACATTCCGATGCCTCAAAACTGATCTCAACATCCGGCCCATTCACCATCAAAATGACGAAAGGATCGAAGCTCATATTTATCTCACACTTCTAGCCTATCAGGTCGTAAACACGATCCGATACATGCTCAACCAAAAAGGCATAAATTACGACTGGGCAAATATTGTCAGAATAATGAGCACACATACCATCCAAACCGTCGAACTACGCACTGACACCAAATCCATACACCTGAGAAAACCTTCAAAGCCAATCCAAAAAGTACAAAACATCTATTCTGCAACCAACTCAACAGATATTCAAAAGGCAATTAAAAAATATGTAGTGTACCATTGAAATCGTAACCCACTGATAATCACCGACTTATTTTCTAAAAAGAGCAAGTTGGGTTAAAGCAGATATTTTCCATTTTGGTAGCTCAGAAAAGTTCATAACCAGCATCCGTGCGGCCTCCAAAGGATCATATGCGTGCTGAACTGAAATGATAATTTCTCTGGTGTCATCTTCCCGTATTGGGCCAAAGGCGATGTTAAGGTTTTGATCAATATTTCTAAGTGCACGTCTTAGTTTTCGCAAATGAGGGCCGCGATTATCGGTCACATCAAAATACTTTTCCGCGCGTGCGGCAAACCGACTCCAAAATCGATCAATTTTATCAAGGCTGTATGGAATTTTATGCGACATTGAGAGAGAAAGATAAATTCTTGTCCCTAAGCTAATGACTTATTCATCAAGTTACAGGCTGTCATAGCATATTTCTTAAATCAGAAGATTAGCGAGCAATGCAGCGATCTTTTATTATTATGAGATTAACCACCCGGTCGAGTAGACCTGGGGAATTTCACCCCAAGCCTCTCGCAGAACCGTATCCCGATTTTCGGGACAGGCTGTGAAAGTCTCCCTTCATACGGCTCTTCATTGTCTAATCTGTATTATCCAGACTTCAATCTGTTTTAATTCAATCCTCCTAATTCTTATTAGTTGTTGAACCAATAACAGATTCCAACAATGCTAACCCCTTCGATCCACATCCATTACAGATGCTTCATCACTACTACGAGTTAGTCCGTAACCCTCTGCACTTCGATACGCTCGGCCTCTCCTCTACGGATTGTGCCTTCTCTCTTATCATTACAGTAGGGCAATCTCCTGTTCTATTTACCACCCTTCATTGATGTCTCGCCACCTCTACAACGGTAACCCCATAGCCAGTAAGAAGGTCTTCCGCTATGGTCTTGTAGATTACGGTTGAAAACTGAGCCAGAATTCGGTTGAAAAGTGAGCCAGTTGAGAGAGGCGAAGTTATGCATTTTGATGAAAGAATAACCATTAATATTTTTTGAGAGAAATTAAAGTTGTTGATTAAGTTTTTCTGATTCTTTGACTCTGAAGGATTTTCCATTCATGTTGACCAGGATGGCTTTATGGGTGAGTCGGTCAACTATGGCAGCAGTGAGAACTTCATCACCAAATATTTCTGTCCACCGATCAAAACTCAGGTTGGTTGTGATAATGGTTGACTTTCTACCAGCTCTGAGGCTAAGATGAGTAAAAAGTAATTCTGCAGCCTCTTTGTCAAAGGACACATAACCGAACTCGTCACACACGACCAGATCGTATTTTTCAAAACGAGATTCCAGGGTACGGAGCATTTTGTGAGACCTGGCTTCGTTGATTTGGGTTATCAGCCTGGGAATGGCAGTAAACAAGACAGTGAAATCGAGTGTGCAGGCTTTGATGGCCAGGCCAATAGCGATGTGTGTTTTACCGGTACCGGGATTACCAGCCAGGATGAGATTTTGTCCATCTTTTATAAAATCGAGACGTTCGAGAGTAGCCAGTTTGTTTTGTGCATCATTGGGGAGTTCAGATTTGATCAGATCGTGGATTTGTTTTTTATACGGGAATCCGGCTCTTCGGATACGCTGTTTTTTTCTCCGGATGAGCCGCCCGTCATATTCGGTGATCATAAGATCGAGCAAGTAGCGTTCAAAAGAATGATTGCTTTTAGCAGCACTTTTTGCCTGTTCGGCGTACTCTGTTCTGAATGCAGGCAGCCTAAGCAGACGTGAGTAATAATCAATTTGTTGTTCCATTTTTGCTTGCATTGTTGAGATTTTATTCGAATTAAAAAATAGCCTGTATGTCTTGAAGTTGTTTTACACAATTAAGACTTATCTGTTCAGTCAAAGGGCTCGGGATGGTGAGTGCCTGAGCCTCGTTTTTCTTTTTCATCAGGGCTTGTACCATAAAGATGATTTTGTCACTGGTCAGGGGAGAGTTCAAAGTAGTTTTTAGACATTGATCAACTGCGGAGGTTATTATTGAGGTAGATAAATGATGTTTGGTGGCGTAACTAATCACGTCAATAAATACCTTGGGTTGATCTGAAAAATATTGTTTGTAAAGTGCGATCAAATCGGTATCAGCCTGAAGAAAGGCTTCGCTGTTTGACAAAGCACCAGGCTTTACGGCTAATGTCTTCAGATAGTGCTCTATTTTAATGAACCATTGATACTTACAGTGTCTTCTCTGATGAATGTCCACTACATCGCCATTTTTATCATAAATGTGAATGTGCAAAGGGTAAATTTTCACATCCACTATGGGGCCGCGCAAGTTTTCAGGAATAGAATAGTGATTGGTATCAACCGAGATGGTGTGATACTTGTCTACTCTTAATGTCTGGATCAGGGCGGTATCATAGGCTGAAACAGGCAGAACTGTCATATGAATTTTCTCCTCGCACACACGTTCAGCGAATGTTTTAGACTCACCTTTTGATTTTCTATTGTTAAGTCTGATCAGTTTTTGCTTCAGGTGTCGATTAGCCGAATCGAGGTCGATAAACTCATCATTTTGAGCAAAGGCTTTGCGGCGCACATATTCAACACTTCGCTCTACACGTCCCTTTTCATTGGCTCTATACACATTGCAAAAACGAATATCAAATTGATAGTATGTGCTGATTTTAAGTAGATCATCTGTAGGTTTCTTACCTGCCCGTTCGGTAGACGGGTCTGCATTTCGCATGGTAAATCTTGCTACTGCTGTACGCATATTGTCGTACACTATCTGTGATGGCACACCACCAATGTGGCTCAGATAGTGTACATGAGCGTGCAAGAAACTGATCATAACTCGTGCCGCGTCACGCGGTATCCTGGCGGTAGTAAAGACGAGCCCATCGGTAATTGCTGTACCCATTGGTAAATACAGCCAGCATCAATCTTTTCTGTTTTCCCTCTATTGTCAATTTAACTTCTGCCCAATCAAACTCACTGTTTTGCCCTGGGTCAATGTGCTGGCGTATGAAAATCTCCTGACCTTTTCTCAAGTGCTGTTTTACATATTCACATACCGTAGTATAGCTGATTTCAAAACCATCGGCGATCAGTGCCTCGTGCATGTCTATACGCCGCATGCATTGTTTGGCCAAACCCGAACAATGTTTGCGCTCATTATCTTTAACAAACTGATCTATCCTGGTTCGTATCTGTTGGGTAAGTTTGCGTTTGGTACGAGAAGAACAATCGTACCGAGGTGGATCCAAAATGCCTTTAGAAGAACGGTCCTGCAAAGAACGATTCTTCTCATATTCATCAATATACTTCTTGACTGTATTGCGCGATAATCCCAGATCCTTACTGATCTTTCGTTGGGATATTCCCTGATCAAAATAGCGCAGAATAATATCTTGTTTTTGTAGCATAGTTATCATGTTTAATAGTGCAAAACATATGATGGTTATGCATCATATCTGCCATGATAACTGGCTCAGTTTTCAATTGGAATTCTGGCTCAGTTTTCAACCGTAATCTACAGTGCTCACTGGGTATCGATTCGAACATTTTCTTCCAAATGGAAGGGGCGGTCGCGAGATTCTTTCCACCGGGCCATTCGTCATTCGTAAAAAGCATGGGGCAGTTTTCTATTGCAACTTTAATTCTTGTCTGCACGGCAACCGAGACAATGTCCTTCCAGACTTTTTCAAATTGTAGCCAATTGTCCTCAACGCTTTTCGTGTGATCGCGGCCTACAAAAGTAATGACCACATTTAATCCAAGAGTTGCAGCCACTTCTATCATTTTTTTAATGTGGTCAATGTAAACTTGAGCTTCCTTTTTATCAGCAGTCAAAGCATTCGGATAATAACCAAGGCTACTTATTTTTACCTCATATTTATTACATAACTCATTGATTATATGTGTGTTAGATATACCAAAATTACTTACATCGATATGTGTAACGCCGGCATATCGGCGTGCTGACTTCCCAAGTGGCCAACACATCACCTCGACGCAGTCGTAACCGATTTCTCTTGCCAATGCCAATACTTCTTCTAAGGTCGGGAAAGTTAGCTATTTTGGAGGATTTGAAAATCACCTATCAACTATGTTCGCAATTGTATCCTCCCCTTATTGGCCATTTGCAGTTTTATTAATTGGCATTGTCGTAGTTGTTATTTTAATATCGCGATTCAAGGTCCATCCCTTTATCGCTTTGATGTTGTCTGCTGTTACTGTCGGATTGATTTCGTCCGGTTTACCCATATCAGACGGTATGCATCCTCTTGTTGGCGCTGTGGAATTACCCATGAAAGAATTTGGCATAGTAGCGGGCAAAATCACTTGGGTAATTGCACTTGCTGCCATTATCGGAACAGCGATGATGGAAAGCGGGGCGGCCCAGCGCATCGTCAATTTTCTCCTTAAAGCTCTTGGTGAAAACAGGGCGTCGATAGCCCTATTAATAGGTGGTTTTATTTTATCCATTCCGGTATTTTTTGATACGGTATTTTTCCTCCTCATACCCCTTGCGATTGCATTGGCCTTAAAGACCGGGAAAAACTATGTCATGTATGTTATCGCCATCGCTGGAGGCGCGGTGATCACGCATAGCCTGGTGCCTCCGACTCCCGGCCCATTGATAATGGCAGAAACTCTTGAACTTGATTTAGGAATGACCATTTTGGCCGGTATCGCAGTGGGGATTATACCTTCGTTTGCTGTGATTCATATGGGTAAAAGGTTACAAGCAAAACTGAATATTCCCGTAAGGGTTGCTCCTGGTTCTGCTGAGATGGTTGACGCATATCCAGGATTGTTGTTATCGTTCTCTCCAGTTATCATACCTCTTATTTTGATCAGCCTGGTTTCCATTGTCAATGTTACCTCTGGCTCTGTTCCGGGATGGATGGCTTTTTTTGGAAATAAGAATACGGCCATGGCTATTGGTACCGCTATCGCATTATGGCTATGGGCAAAGCAACAAAAATTGGACGCCTCCACTCTTTGGAAAAATGTATCAAGACCTTTGGAAATAGCTGGAATCATCATTCTGATCACCAGTGCAGGAGGAGCATTCGGGGCAATGATCAAACACAGCGGCATCGGTACAGCTATTGAATTAGCTACCGAAAATTTTCATGTCCATTATATCATTCTTGCCTGGGTAGTAGCTGCCATTATGAAAACCGCTCAAGGTTCGGGCACCGTGGCCATGATCACAGCTTCGAGTATCATTTACGCGATCATTGGCCCTGGCGCAGAATTGCCATTTCATCCGATGTACATCCTGTTGGCAATTGGATTCGGTTCACTATTTATTTCATGGATGAACGATAGTGGATTCTGGGTAGTGGCAAAGATGAGCGGGTTCACGGATAAAGAAACGCTCCAAAGCTGGACGATTGTTTTGGCGGTGATTTCTATAATCGGTCTGACTCAAGTGATTCTCTTATCATATCTTCTGCCCTTTCGTTAATGATTATTGATGTTAACCAAGCTAATCCTGCTTATTGCCTACTTCGGCATCCTCTTTCTAATTGGTTTTTGGTCCTCACGACGAATAAAGGACATTAAAGATTACTATGTCGGTGGAAAGCGCCTCGGCTATTGGGTCGCTGCTCTTTCCACACGTGCCACAGGTGAATCAGCATGGCTGTTGCTTGGGCTCACTGGCCTAGGCGCTATGGTGGGTGTGAGCGCTTTTTGGGTAGTGTTTGGTGAAGTATTGGGCGTGTCCATTTCTTGGTTTTTTATGGCGCGAAAATTCAAAAGACTTACTGACAAGTACAAGTCGATTACCATACCCGATTACCTCGTAAGCCGCTTTCAATCAAAGACCCATACCCTTCGATTCGTAGCAGCGTTTATTTTGTCTGTTTTTGTGATCATCTATGTAAGCGCCCAGATCGATGCAACCGGCTCGGCCTTCGAGGCATTTATGGGTTGGAATTACTATGTGGGCGCTTTGGTCGGTTTTTTCATTGTGCTTTTGTACATCCTTTTCGGAGGTTTTATCGCGGTGGCATGGTCTGATGTTTTTCAGGGAGCATTGATGTTTGTGGGATTGGTCATGTTGCCAGTTATGGGATACTTTTTTCTCCATCAAGATTTGGGCCTTTGGGAGAAGTTGGGACAGCTGGATCCAGGTCTTTTGGATCCTTGGGGCCCAGGTGGATCGAACGGTATCAATATCGCCACCCTTCTCGGCTATGCCTTTATCGGATTGGGTTTTATGGGTTCGCCTCAATTATTCGTGCGATTCATATCTGTCAAAAGTGAGGAAGAGATAGTAAAGGGCAGGTGGGTAGCGGTAGCGTTTACGCTGATTACGGACAGCGCTGCGGTAATGGTGGGTATTTTCGCAAGATATTTCTTTACAGAAATGGGTACGGACGTAGAAGCCGTACTAGGCAACAATGCTCAAAATTCTATCATTGTCCTGGTGGAACATTTACTGCCTACGATTTTTATGGGACTGTTTATAGCTGTTGTCCTGGCGGCGATTATGTCTACGATTGACTCGTTACTCATCGTAGCTTCCAGCGCCGTCATCAGAGATATCCATCAGCAGATTTATAATCCAAAACTCACACTTGAAAGTTTGACCAGATTATCCCGAATTGCAACTTTAGCGATGTCCATTTTAGCCTTAGCGCTCGCAATGGCCGTGGCATTCAGTACTCCTGAGCGGACGATTTTTTGGTTTGTCATATTCGGTTGGTCGGGCATAGCCGCGAGCTTTTGTCCCACCATTATTCTTTCTCTTTTTTGGAATGGGTTTACAGAAAAGGGAGCTCTCACAGCCATGATTTCAGGGTTTGTCGCAGTTCCCATTTTCAAGTTTGTCATTCCTTCATTCGAAGTGATCGGGCCTTATTTTGATAAGATGGATGTGATGGGGCCGTCGTTTGCAGTTGGATTTTTAGCGGGGTATGTGGGGTCAAAGATTTGGCCGGAGAGATTTCCAGATTCCTGAAAGCCCCCATTACTTATGCAAAAACCGGTAAGTAAACTTCATCAAAAAGATATTATTGATCTTCTCACTAAATAGATCATCGGACAATGATGAAAATATGCCTTTTGCAGGATCGGTGGTGCTCGTTGTCGATTGTGTCCACACCAGAAAGATTTCAGAACCCGGCGTATACTCCCACCTCAATACAAGGTTCGATCGAAATTGTAAAAAATTGAAATCCGGATTGTTAAAGGAATAGTCACTGATTTGATCTCCATTTTCATCGACATAATAGGTGCCCTCGCCTTCAGCCTGTGATATTTGATCGGTCGCATAAAGCTGGAAGCGATCCGTATAGGCCTTGGCAAGAGGATCAGTGATGTATTTAAACTCAGAACTCCTTACCCGTCCCAATAAATTCAGGGTAATAGGGAGTAGACCTCGCGAATTAAAACTGCTTCATATTTTTGTATATGCAGTTACAATTCCCCTTCTTCCCTAAAGATACAAAGATGATCTCTCATTGTCTTGGAGTACACACCCAAGACGGTATTGTACAATACATAGCCAATGGCTTACCTGTATATAGTCATTCGAGTGACGATCTTAATGCTTTCAGATTCATAACTAGCAATTTTATAGATAAAGGATTGTGCAGCCGAGCTGAAGTTCAGCGGGCTTTTGGAGTGAGTATAGACAGTGTCAGAAGATCGTATAGAAAATACAAGGAGAAGGGAGAATCTGGATTTTTCGGGCCTGATGCCAGAAAAGGCAAAGCATACAAGATGGTTGGTAAACTAGTGGAGCGGATACAATCGAAGCTGGATAAGAGACAAAGTAATTTGAGTATCTCAAAACAAGAAGGGATTTCAGAATCGTCGATACGCTATCACATTGAAAAAGGCACTTTAAAAAAAAGTTCAAAATAGAGTGTGAAGGTGGAAATGGCTCGACCTTAAATGATCGCAATGACCTAGACCAATCTACGCCGATGGGCATAGCCACAAGCCGCTCTGAAGACAGGATAGGTGCATCTCTTGGGTTGTCTGGTCATGCTGAGGTGAAGTTTGACAACAGCGAAGCTTTATGCGGAGCAGGGGTATTATTCCTCTTACCTGCCTTGATAGAGCATGGGTTATTCAAGACAAAACAGGTATATGAGTTACCTTCATCACACTATTACGGACTAAGGTCGATACTATTGACTTTGGCCTTCATGGCCTTGTTGCGCATCAAAAATCCCGAACAACTCAAACAATGTAAACCAGGGGAGATCGGCAGGATAATAGGCTTGGATCGTATACCAGAAGTTCGGTGTTTGCGAGAGAAAATAGATTTGCTGAGCAAGCAGGAAAAAGCCGTTGAACTGAACAACCTTCTGATCGATCACTGGTATAGAGATGAGGATAATGAGGACTCATCTTTTTTATATATAGATGGTCACCAACGGATCTATTATGGAGGCAAAGCTAATCTACCTGTCAAATATATTGCGAGACAAAAATTGTGTTTAAGCGCCACTACGGAGTATTGGGTTCACGATGCACAAGGGATGCCTGTTATGATGGTGATAGGGCAATTGACAGAGAAAATAAAAGAAGCAATACAAGACCTGATTATTCCACAAATGCTACAAACCAAATTACTTACTGAGATACAAGAGGATGATGATCGACAAAGCCCTCAATGCACCTTTATTTTTGACAGGGAGGCTTACGAACCTGCTTTCTTTAACCACCTGTGGGAAAGGTATAGAATAGCCGTGATTACATATCGCAAGGATGTGCGAGATTCATGGAATAAAGATGACTTTGAATCCACTGATACACAAGTACTTAGCCAGGATGTAACCATGCAATTGTGCGAGAAAGAAGTAACGCTTGGAGGACACACTTTCAGAGAGATCAGAAGCTTGTCTGAAAAGGGTGAACATCAAACCGCTATTATCACCACTCACCCTACTTTGGGAATAGCATTGATAGCAGGCAGAATGTTTGGAAGGTGGTGTCAGGAAAACTTCTTCAGTTACCTCATTCAAGACTATGATTTTGATAAAATGATTCAATTTGGGGTAGAAAGTATTGATCCCAATCGGGAAGTGGTCAACCCACAATACCGAAAATTAACAAACCAACTGAAAAAACTCAGGGAAAAGATCACCCGGTTAGAAGCCAAGTTCTTCCCTCTTGCAGAACTAGCTATGGATGAGAAAATTGACAAACTTCCTGAAATAACCGAAAGACAAATGAAGTATAAACACAAAATTGATATTCTTCGAAAAGAAGAAAACAAGATCGCCACCCTCAGAAATGATATTCCTGCCAGAATAACTCTTGAGCGTATGCCCGAGCAGAAAAGGTATAACAAGTTAAAAACCGAAAGTAAACTGTTCATGAATGTAATAAAGATGATCGCTTACAGAGCAGAATCATCTGTGGCAGCTGTGGCTTGTGACCACCTCAATAGGGCAAAAGACGAAAAAAGAATGTTCATCAAACAAATCATCAGCAACAACGCTGACTTGATTCCGGATTATAAGAGTAAAACGCTGACTATAACCTTGCACTCTCTTTCTGCACCAAGATTTAATCATGCAGCCAAACAGATTGCAGACCTGCTCAACAAAACTGAAACCATATTCCCTGGATCAAATTTGCGCATGATCTTCAAAATAACAGCGAATTTAGATTGCGAGAGGTAAGGAGTTCTGAAACTCCGTATAATTTCCTCGCGAGACGAATGGCTGTCCCCAATACTGAATAGTAAGATTAGGCGTGAGGCTGTAATTGAACCTGGTTGATAAGGACAACGTACGTTGATTTACAGTGCCAATGATGTAGCGATCCAGATCGTTGTATTGTTTGAAGGTCACATTTTGCATGACCCTGTTTTGGTAAAAATATCCTGGCCACAGTGAGATGCTCAAGGCATTTATTGCTTGCACTGAAATCCTTGGGCTAAAATTGTACAAGGTGAGGCTTCCTTTATCCGGCCCTGTGGCGGTAAATTTAGTTGCAGAAAATCCAAATCTTACTTTTTTGCGGCTATCCGATTGCACATACATCCAATTTGCGACACCTTGTGACTTGCGCAAAAGCGGGCCTCCGAATAAGGCTTTGGCCGAAACATCTTTTAATTCATATGTAGCTCCTCCTCCTATACTCCAGGCATTTGTGAAATTAGTATGGGCATTCATATTAAAGGCCGTATACAAATGTTCGCCTCCGTATGTCCACCTCAGAAAGTGATTGTAGTTGATCTGCAGTCTCCTGATTTTGCCAAATGGCTTCGGAAAGCGGTATGCTCCCCAGAAAAAATGGTTTACTTCATCGGCCGTATTGAGAAAACCAATGTCATTGAGATCCAGTCCCGGTGACCGCCATGTTACGCCTGTTTGAAATCCTATATTGTCTTTCCCCCAATAATTGGCTAGTGTGACAGTACCTCCATGACCGGAAAGGCTTGTCTTAGTTGCATCAACCGCCAGATGGTCAGCATCCGGTCGCTGAAAATAATGCTCAAATGATCTCTGGGTATCTGTGATTTTCGCGGCTGTGCCTTTTAGATTGCTAAATACAAAATTGCCTTGAAGCTGCCATTCTCTATCCTTCCAAGAGTGGAATAGCGACAGGCCGCCAGTCGTAGCATCCGAATGAAATTGATCCTCCAGACCGGTATCCCCCAATTTCCTGGTGACTGAGGTTAACGTTCCGCCGATTACGGTAGCCCCCTGGTTGAAATCTTGTGCAATTCTGCCGACAAAGTAATTGCTCAATGGTTCGGCTACAAGTTTGGATTCCTGTCCGTTTCTGACAAAACGCGTTTTTTCTTCGGCAGTGATGCTTTCGAGTATTCCAATCGACAAGCCATTTTTTGTTTTTCCGCTGAGCTTCGCTGCGCCAAGGATAGAAGTAAAGTCAGGGGTATCGGAGTACGTCGGTGGATCTTGCTCATGGCGACCTCGCGGCGGCTGCCCAATCCTTCGCGAGTAAAAAAGATTATCGCTGTTGAAATTGCCACCAGCTTCCGCATAGCCCACCTGAAAACCGAAAAGATTGGCATTTTCAATAAAAAAAGGACGCTTCTCGTCAAAGAAGATCTGAAAGCCATCCAAGGTCAGGCGAGACGGGTCCGCTTCTACTTGCCCGAAATCAGGATTGACCGTGAAGTCCAAAGTGAGATCTGAAGTGACACCGATTTTTCCGTCCAATCCGATATTGGTGCTGAAATCATTTCCATCTCTGAATGGGTTTACCCGCTTCCTTTTCAAAGGTTTCCGCTTTGACCAATGTGTAGGGCTGGATTTCTATTTGCCGTTTCGGTTTTATGTTTTTTATTCCATGTAATTCCGCGTAGTTGCTTACCCGTCCGCTTGCGTTGCGCGGAATGTGCTGCCATGTACTTCGCTCGTCGGCTCGAAAATCGCGGCGCATTATGTTGAATCCCCAGACCTGGTTTTCTTCGTTCCCAAAACGCAATTGGTTCAATGGAATTTTGATCTCGGCTGTCCATCCGTCCGAATCAATATTAGTCTCCATATACCAAATCGGATTCCAATTGCTATCCCAGTTATTGCCGTCGGCTGTGATAAATTCGTCTCCTTTCACTCCCGACACCGAAGCTGTAAATGAGAATGCTGTACTTAGGTCGTGGTAGCTGTCAATATTGATCTCAACCCAATCACCGGGAAAGTAATCTCTCCTGGCCACACGGTCTTCGATCTTTTCGGGTTCTTCATCAAAGCAACGATAGGCAACGTATAGAAAGGATTTATTATAAAGAATTTTAAAACGAGTCTGTCGCTGTGGTTTTTCGCCATTGTTCGGGGAATTGACTGTGAAGTCTTCAGCCCATTCCACCCGATTCCAAACTTCGTCGTTTATGATTCCGTCGAGATTCACCGAAAGTTCAGCAGAAATTTGGGTGGTGGTATAAGTTTTCTTTTGAACGGCTTGAGTAGTGTCCTTGGGCATAGCCCAACTCATTAATGGGCACATGCCCAAGAGAGTCAGCAGTAATTTCATGATGCGCTTAAACTTAATCTTCTCTTAAAAGAGCGACAAAAGGGCTAGGAAGTTGCGTGGAATTTGTTAAGCAAATGTGAATCTGGACGAATGTCTGATAATAGTAGACAAGGAAGAGAAGTGAAATTGACCCTTTTAAAGGTTAGCTGTGCTAATTCACCATGATTTCCGAAATCATGGTGATTTCAAATCGAAACGTTATTATCTGAGCGTTCCTCAATTGTTTTCGTTTGCGTGGAATTGGATAAATGGTTCTACTTTGTCAACAATTGTTTGTATGGCAGTTTTATCTGTGGGGCCACCGCTAAATGCCTCAATTATCACACTGTTTTTATCTGTAATGATCGTAAGTGGGTAACCCCAAACAGATTTAAAGGTGTTTGAAATAGTTTTGATCTACTCATACGAGTTATCGGCATGTTTACAAGCAATTAAGAAAAATGAGACTAAAAACACTATTAGTAAACGCATCCTCACAAAAACTTCAATTTTTTACGACAATCACAAAGCTGACTTGATATTACTCATCCTGAAATTCTTTCAATCGCTTCCGTAACCGGTCCGAAATGGGGATCGTTTTCCTTGTTTTTTTATCAAAAATGACCCATTTCATGACGCAATCGGAGGCTATCGTATTTTTCACACTATCTTTCATTACATGTCTCACCGTTACCACTTTATTAGCCACCGATACAAGCTCCGATTCTATATGCAAGGAGGTATCCTCAAGAACTTCTTTTATATATCGAATAGTAGATTCGACATAGGCAAAACCGAGGTTCTTTTTGTGTAATTCGACAAAATCAAAACCCAAACGAGTCAGATGCTGCCCAGTCGCCTGATCAAATTTTAGGGTGTAAAATTGCACATTCATGTGACCATTGGAATCGGTCTCCTGTGCCATTACGAATCCTCTGAATGTTTCCATTGAAGAATTTTTAAAAAGTGATTGTAGCAGTTATGAATAAGCGACTTTTTTAGATAATGAAGTTGCAATTGGTCGACAGCGTGTGTATAACATATTGCACAAATTACGATACATATTGCGTACCTACGGCACTCGAAAAACTTTTTGAATTTCTACTACCCATATTTTTGTCCCTAAAGGGACTACCACAGATGTGTAGAAGAATTGTTCTGGTCTTTCTGAAATCACATGTACACAACTCTTTGTAAATCAATGGTTTAAACGAGTTCCGCTAGGAACGTAATATTGGTAGAAAAGTGTTGAAAGAATGCCGCACAGTGCCGTAGGTACGGAATATGGGCGCCTTTTTTAAATGGTTACAAAAGGTGTTATGGATTCCTACATAGTGCAATATGTTATACACACGTCCACAGCGGAGGGTGGACGGCCAACGGGATGCAAAATAAGACCTGACCTGTCAGGTTTCCGAAGTTTTCATTGACAAAAAGATCAATTATCCCATCATTATCATTATGGAAACCTGACAGGTCTGTCTAAGCAACTAATTACCTAATGCACTAATCAACTAATCAACTAATCAACTAATCCATTAATCGCCCAGCGCCCGCCTGATCTGCTCCAGATGATTGTCACAATGCCACACCACCTTGTCAAATTCATCCTTTAAGGTACGTAGGCCTGTCTCGTTGTGGTCGTATTGGTTAGAGCCGTCTTTTGCGTAATGATTTTTAGCCAGATTGTGAATAGCCTTTCTTACAGACGAAAAGATATTTTTGGCCAGCTCAACCGGCATATTTTCATAATCAAGCTTTTCGCACCAAGCGTCCTGATCAAATCCCCAAACCACCTGACGGGGTCTGGAGATCGCCCTCCTTATCCTGTCGTAGAGCACGGTCTCAGCGTCGGCGAGATGATGAAGAATCTGTTTTATATTCCACTTGTCCGGGCCGTAAGTTTTGGAAAGCTTCTGATCTGACAATTCAAAATATTGGAGCGTTTCCGAGGTAGTACGTTCTAAGTCATTTAAAATTTTCATCCGTATTTCAATTTTATTAATAGGCAAGTCTACTTGACAAATAATATTGGAATAGTGCTCCGGAAAGTAAATTCCTTGCTAACTAAAGAAGTGGTCAAGGCTTTGAAAAATGAATATACATTAAAATGCAAAGCCAGCAACCCTACATTCTTCTCTTTGATATGTTTAGAAATTTGCTCAATGGGTTTGTGGTCATCATAAATAGTAAGAGGATATTTTTTTCTGTCGTAATTTAATTCCAACTTGATTTTCTCGTTTTTGCCTTCCACCACGCTAATCAATTCAGAATCATAGCCTAAGGCCTTAGTTCGCTCAATGAGATTAGCACACGACTGCGTATAAAGTTTATCAAAACGCAGTGCAATGCAAGCGCTTTTATTCTCATCTGGATCATAGACAAGTGGAACCACGACAGTCGGCACTATCGACATTCTCAAGGTCGAATATGTATTGCTTCCGAACAGAGTTTCGTGAATTTTTGAAACGCCCTTCGTACCCATTATGACGATATCAAAGCTCTCCTGGATGGAAACGTTTATGATCTGTTTAGCTACCTCACCATACCGGATGAGGGGCTCCTTAATGTCCAAATTTAATTTTCCCATACCCGACAAAAATCCCTTCATTTTCTCATTAATGATAAGGCGATCTTCTTCCTTGGTCAATTCCTGCATCTTCTGAACAAGCTTGGTGCCCGTTTTGACAGGAGGGTCCGTAACATGCAGGGTACATAAAGATACTTCGACATTTTTCCCGATGTGCAAGGCATATCGCAGTGCCTTCCTGCTGGAATCGGAAAAATCGATAGGGACTAGTATCTTAATCATAGAGTGGTTTCTCAATAAATGAAAGATTTCAAAAATGGTTTAAGATTACCGAGAAATATAATTTGACATCTATTCCCAAATTTTTACTGCTAAGACATCTTCCAAATCGGGCTTCGTAGGTATCTCACTAATCCATCAATTTGCAACACTGCTTCACGAGTAAAGCACCATCTTTGCATACGATTCAGTTCATATTTCATGCACAACCACAACCATGACCACCATCACCACTCCAGCGATACTCAAAATATTAGGCTTGCTTTTATACTCAATTTAGTGTTTACCCTAATTGAAATTGTAGGTGGCTTCTTGACGAATAGTATTGCAATATTATCAGATGCATTACACGATTTGGGAGATAGCCTTTCACTTGGCCTGGCGTGGTATTTTCAAAATATTTCCAAAAAAGGCAGAGACGGGAGTTATTCTTATGGGTATAAAAGATTTTCGATACTGGGGGCTCTGATTAACGCTGTTATCCTGTTGGTCGGTAGCATTTTTATCCTGTCCGAAGCAATTCCGAGATTACTGAATCCTCAAACTCCGAATGCGTTCGGTATGATTTGGCTCGCCATTTTGGGAGTAGTCGTCAATGGCGCTGCGGTATTACAGCTCAAGAAAGGAATTTCAATAAATGAAAAAGTAATATCTCTTCATCTTTTGGAGGATGTGCTGGGATGGATAGCTGTACTAATAGGCGCTGTAATAATGTATTTTTTTGAGTGGCCGATAATTGATCCTATATTATCAATAGGCATTTCGGCCTTTATTATTTACAATGTATTCAAAAGCCTTAAAAAGACTACTAATATTATTCTGCAAGGCATTCCGAATAAGACAGAATTTCGGAAAATTGAATCTTACCTAAGCAGATCAAACTCTGTCAAGGACTTCCACGATTTACACATCTGGTCAATGGATGGGCAGTACAACATTATGACCGTTCACTTGGTAACCGAGTCACCCGTTGCTATGCAAATTCAAGGAGAATTAAAGGATCAAATCAGAGGTGATTTAAGGAAGATGGGAATCGAGCATGCCACAATAGAATTTGAGGCAAAAGACCATCAGTGTGTATTCCAGGATTGCTAATTGACGTTGGTCTCAACCCTACCGTATCGCTTCTCCCCCTCTTACCTTCGTACTAATCCTTATGGCATCCTCAACGTTATACACGAAAATTTTGCCATCCCCTACGTTGCCATCCGAATTTTCGAGAATTACATCAACGCATTTTTCGAGATTTTTATCGCTGATAATACAGATAATCATCACGCGTGTCTGGAGAATAAGGTTGTTCTCGGTACCGCGATAACGCTCTGCGTAACTTTTCTGAAGACCAGTTCCTTTTACAGGTATAACTGTAAAACAAGGAATATCAGCTTCTCGTAAGCCGGTTTGTATGCTTTTGACCTTTGACGGTTTTACTATTGCTTCTACTTTTTTCATTGCTATCTCTTTTATAAAAATTATTCAAATGTCGAATAGGATTCAACTCCAAATGAACCGGCATCAATTCCTGCCAACTCCTATTCTCTACTCACGCGGATTCCAATGGTCTTTTTCAAAATCGTCATGATCAAGAAAGTGACGGTGAATGCAAAAAGTCATATCGCAGTAACTCCAAGAGCCTGTACGCCCAATTGATGAGCAGAACCTGTGGCAAATAATCCATTCTCTAATGCAAAAAATCCTACTGCCAATGTTCCCCATAATCCGTTTATTCCGTGTACAGCTATTGCTCCTACCGGATCGTCAATTCTCATCTTATCAATCACAACCACAGCGACGTCGACCAAGACGCCTGCGATCAAACCAATTATGATGGCACCATTAGGCCCCACTACATTACATCCTGCTGTAATGGCCACCAGGCCTGCGAGCACCCCGTCTATCACCATGGTGATATCTATGGTACCGTATCGCCAATTGGTATAGGCCATTGTAGCTACACCTCCCGCGCAGATGCCAAAAAGGTATTTGTGGCAACACTACCGATAAGCTCCCAATTTCCCACTGCCGCTAAGGAAGATCAAGGATTAAATCCAAACCAGCCAAACCAAAGGATAAATGCTCCTAATGCAGCTAAAGGCAAATTATGTCCTGGAATGGGTGTAATGCTTCCGTCTTCCTTGTACTTTTCGAGCCTGGGGTCTAGGACCAGTGCAGCGGCCAATGTACCTAAACCTCCAACCGCATGCACTACCGTCGAACCGGCAAAATCATTAAAACCCAATGCGCCAAGCCAGCCGCCCGGATTCCAAACCCAATTGGCTGCAACCGGGTATACTATTGCCAAAAAAAGTACAGCTAAAACAGCATAGGCCCACGTCTTCATCCTCTCGGCAACGGCGCCGGAAACTATCGAAATAGCAGCCATGGCAAAGCCCAGTTGCATGAACCAAAACAGTTTATTAGGCACCGTAAGGCCCAAGCCCAGATCGCCATCGCTTATACAACAATCGAATGCAAACCAACCGTTTGAACTCCATAGGCGATACCGAAGCCAATAAAGTAAAAAGCCAATCCACCCACTTCGTTTTGGCTAATTCCCATTTTGATGTACTGGACAATAGACGTGTGCTTGATTAGCAGATTTCTCCACTCACTCTCGGCTACGCCGAAATCATTCGGTCGAAATTTTCAATACATTGTGAATCACTTACCATTCATACAAATCTAAATATGACTTGCATGCTCGTCAGTACGATGAACCAGAAGTGATTCATAACCCTGGCGTCGTAAATCTGCCTAACCGGTCTTATGAAGAAACCTCATAGTCAGTAAAGAAGAAGAAATCACGAGCCCCGCCACAAGTCCCAACCAAATGCCAATCGGCCCCATGCCTAAATGAAAAGCGGAGAGGTAGCTGATGGGCAAACCGAAAATCCAATAGGCAATAAAAGTGATCAAAGTCGGCACTTTAACATCTTGGATGCCACGCAGGGCACCAAGCACAACGACTTGCACGCCATCGGGAATTTGGAAGATCGCTGCCATCACTAGTAAAATTGATGCGATAGATACAACTGCTCCATCCGATATATAAATCGTTGGTAGCCAATGTCTTAGCATAACAAATAACATTGCACAGACAAACATAAAGCAAATCACCTGGACAATGGCGCTAAGGCCTGCAAGGCGCATTCCATCCCTGTTCTGTTCACCCAATTTGTTACCAACGCGCACCGTACACGCCATGCCCAATCCGCTACAAATGAGAAAAGTAACAGCAGAAAGATTAATGGCGATCTGGTGCGCTGCCTGAGCTTCTTTACTGATAATGCCCATCAAAAGCGCACCGCCGGCAAACCCTGATACTTCGAAAAACAACTGAAGGGAGACCGGCACACCTATCTTGTACACTTCAGTGAAAATGGATCTCCTTAAATTCAAGAATTGCAATTTGATATATTGCCATAGATCCTTCCAAAAGAAGAGGATCACCACTAGAAGCGCCAACATAAGAATACGAGCTAATAAGGTTCCGATCGCAGCTCCCGTTACGCCGAGAGCCGGCATACCCATCTTTCCAAAAATGAGAACGTAGTTGAAGAAAACATTCAAAATATTTCCAGCTAAAATGGCAATCATCGGTGGTATGGTTTCCGACATTCCCTCTGAAAAGCAACGCACTGCCTGAAAGATCATTATCGGAACTAACGTATACGCCGATAGCCTCAAATAAGGAATGGCCAATTTTACTACTTCCGGATCATGGCCTATGTAAGGCAAAACCGGAATGATCAACTCGATCAGAGCTATCGAACCAAGTGCGTATAGTAGATTTATCACCAAACTGTGATTGAAATAGGGAGTTATTCTCTTATGCTTTTTTGCGCCATCAGCTTCGGCGACCAAAGGCGGTAACGCAAAGGAGATGCCAATGCCGGTAATGAGAAAAATTACGTAGACGGCAATTGCCAAAGAAATAGCAGCGAGTGGAGCTGCACCCAACTGGCCGACCATAATATTGTCGACTACATTGACCAAGATCTGTCCAAATTGGCCCAACATGATTGGCAAAGCAAGCTTGAAGTTGCTGCGAAATTCTGGGATATATCTTTTCAGGCCTATCATTACATCAAGGTTTACTAAACTTTGAAAGTTGAGTAAACCTGCTAGCGCGCTACTAATTCAAAGCTCCTCTCTTTATCTCTTGGACAACATCGGGATTGAGCAGTGTAGATGTGTCCCCCAAGCCGGATGTATCGCCCGCAGCAATCTTTCGTAGTATCCGTCTCATAATTTTTCCGGATCTGGTTTTGGGTAGACCGCTAACCACTTGTATTTTATCCGGTTTGGCTATAGGGCCTATTTCTTTAGTTACGACAGTTTTGATTTCATCGACTAAAGATTCTTTGTTCGCTTTTTCGTCTACGATCACATAGGCGTATATGCCCTCTCCTTTGATTTTGTGAGGATAACCGACCACTGCGGATTCAATAACATTGGTGTGCTCATTGATCGCATTTTCCACTTCCGCCGTGCCCATCCTATGGCCTGACACATTCATTACATCGTCTACTCGTCCGATCACCCTTATGCGGCCGTCTTCGTCGCGTCGGGCGCCATCACCAGTGAAGTAAAGCCCTTCGAACGTAGAGAAGTAGGTCTGCCGGCACCGCTCGTGATCGCCATAAGTAGTACGCAACATTGCGGGCCATGGGAACTTTATACAAAGAAGTCCTTCGACATTATTTCCTTTGATTTCATTGCCATCGGAGTCCATTAGCACAGTTTGGATGCCAGGCATGGGATAGGATGCATATGTAGGTTTAGTATCCGTTATACCTGGTAACGGTGTGATCATAATACCTCCTGTTTCTGTCTGCCACCACGTGTCGACAATGGGAGCTTTGCCTTTTCCAATATGTTTATCATACCAATGCCATGCTTCTTCATTTATGGGTTCGCCTACCGTACCCAATACATTTATGGACGAAAGATCGCACCTGGCCGGGAAGTCATCTCCTTTGGCCATAAGAGCACGAATTGCTGTAGGCGCTGTATAAAATTGGTTGACTTTGTGCTTTTCGCAAATTTCCCAAAATCTTCCGGCATCCGGATAAGTCGGCACGCCTTCAAACATCATTGTAGTCGCTCCGGCGAGCAGCGGTCCATAGACAATGTACGAATGTCCGGTAATCCATCCGATATCCGCAGTACACCAAAAGATATCGCCCTCCTTATACTGAAATACATTTTTGAAAGTAAAGCAGGTGTATACCATATAGCCCCCGCACGTATGTACAACTCCTTTCGGTTTGCCGGTCGAACCAGATGTATATAATATGAAAAGCATGTCCTCGGCATCCATCTCCTCCGCAGGACAGTGAACCTTCTGTGAGTCGACCAGTTTGTGCCACCAATGTTCGTACTCGCCGTCTATGCCGACGCGTTCGCCGGTATTTTTATGAACCAAAATGTGTTCGATGGACGGGCATCCAATATTCATTGCATCATTTACTACTTGCTTTACAGGAATATTTTTGGCGCCGCGTTGATTATAATCTGAACATATAATCATTTTGGCCGAGGCGTCATTCACGCGATCAGCCAGGGCTTGTGCGGAAAATCCAGCAAAGACTACGGAATGCACAGCCCCGATCCGTGCGCAAGCCAATACGCCAATGGCAAGTTGGGGCACCATGGGCATATAAAACACTACCCTATCTCCCTTAGCTACGCCCAATGACTTCAATGCATTGGCACATTTGCAAACTTCGCTCAACAAGGTTTTGTACGTGTACTTTTTGACCAAGGCTCCGGGATTATTGGGCTCCCATAATATGGCCACCTGGTCTCCTCTCTTTTCTATGTGTCGGTCCAGGCAATTTTCAGTGATGTTGAGTTTTCCGCCTTTGAACCACTCCACTTTGGGCTCGTCAAAATTCCAGGTTAGAACGTTGTCCCATTTCTTTTTCCATGTAAATGTCTTGGCTTGCTCGGCCCAAAATTTTTCAGGATCTTCTATGCTCTTTCTGTAGGTGGACTTGTAGTCAGGCAAAGAGCTTATTTGGTATGTCATACTATTCATTTTGTCGAAATCAAAGATAGAAGGAATATTATTTATTAAATTGATTCAAATTTCAAATTTGAGTTTCTTATGAGTCCGGATACGCTCTTCACATGCGCCAATTTTTTCGCGACGCTGGGTTGGATCGTTTTGATCATTTCTCCGCTGCATAAATATTTGCGAAATCTTGTAAACACTGCTGTGATCCCCATATTGCTTGGCGCATTATACGCTTATCTCATTATCGGTTATTTCGGGCAAGCGGAAGGAGGGTTTGGCAGTCTACAAGAAGTAAAAAGTCTTTTCGCGAATGACAATGTTCTCCTCGCAGGTTGGGTGCATTACCTTGCATTTGATCTTTGGGTAGGGTCATGGGAATTGGGTGATTCTCGGAAAAGAGGGATCAATCATTTCATTATGATCCCTTGTCTTCTACTGACATTTATGTTCGGGCCTATCGGGCTTTTGCTTTATCTAATTATAAGATCTTTCATTACAAAAAGAGCGGTGGCACATGATAATTTCTAATTTTCTAAAAAGCGTTTACGAAAAAGACGTTTTACTCTTCCGACTAGGGCTTTTTCATTTTATCATTTTTGCTCTGCTCTTCCTTCCATTGGCTATTGACGATCGACTCATTGAAGGCATCAATCCGTGGATCAAACCGATGAAGTTCTCCCTTTCGATCGGAATTTACGCCTGGACGATTGCCTGGTATCTAAGTTATTTGAAGCCGTTGACTTCATGGACTAAGGTGATCAATATAACTATAGCCGCCTCGATGATGATCGAGATCATTATTGTACTTCTTCAGGCCGGCAGAGGTGTACAGTCGCATTTTAATAACAGCACTGCCTTGGATGGGGCCTTATTTGGTACGATGGGTATGATGATCGCACTTAGTTCATTGGCGACCGCTATTTTGCTTATCCTTCTATTTGTGAAAAAACCGAATTTAGACTTCGTCTACTTGACAAGTCTGCGCCTCGGTATTGTAATATTGCTTGTGGCCAGTGGGATCGGCGGAATGATGATCGGCAATAATGCGCACGCTATTGGAGTAGAAGATGGAGGCGCTGGGCTTCCCTTTGTGAATTGGAGTACAGAAGGAGGAGATCTCAGGATAGCTCATTTTTTGGGGCTGCATTCTCTTCAAATCTTTCCACTTTTCACGTTTTGGGTTAAAAAGAGATTCAATATAAGCGATAGAGGCAGGTTGTATATATTGTTAGTATTTACACTCCTGTTTGGACTTTTGTTGAACTCTTTATTTCGACAGGCGATGGACGGAATTCCTCTGGTCAGAGTATAAGCGCAATACTTCAAACATTGTCATCGGCATTCTGCGGCAGCTTTCAACTCAGGTAAGATTTTGATTATTTTGATACCAAAAGAAACGACATATGGATAATAAAATAGTCAGCAGAGAAGACTGGCTCGAAGCCAGAAAATCGCTCCAGGAAAAGGAAAAGGAATTTACCAGGCGAAGAGATGAACTATCCGAAATGAAGAGATCTCTGCCGTGGCTCCGCATTGATAAAGAATATGAATTTCAATCGGAGGAAGGCAAAAAAACACTGAAAGATCTATTTGGTGGGAGAAGTCAATTGATAGTTTACCACTTTATGTTTGGGCCGGATTGGGGAGATGAGGGTTGCAAATCGTGTTCATTTTGGGCAGATCAATACGAGCAGCTCATTCCGCATTTGAATCAAAGGGATGTCAATTTAGTCAGTGTGTCTCGAGGGCCTCTCGAAAAACTTATGCCTTTTAAACAGAAAATGGAATGGACCTTTGAATGGGTATCGTCTTTTGAAAATGATTTTAATTTTGATTTTGATGTAACAATGAAAGCAAACCAAACGAGCAATTATAATTACGAAGAAGTAATGAAAGAGAAGGAGATCGAAATGCCGGGAATCAGCGTATTTTTTAAAGATGACGACGGCGAGATATTTCACACGTACTCTTGTTTCGCGAGAGAGCTGGAAACTTTTAATACGGTCTATCGTTATCTTGACATAGTCCCCAAAGGCAGGGACGAAGATGATCTACCCTATGGAATGGCCTGGGTAAAGCACAGGTATAAATACCAGGACGGACAAGTAGGGTAAATGACTATGAAACTGTCTCAGTCCATCCTCAAATTACTCTCTTATCAACTCGCGCTAACGGCAATAATCTGGACAAAGAAGAAGGAAAAAGAGGGATCAGTAAATGGCATTTCATTATCCTCAATAGAAGCTAAAGCTGCTTCAAAATTAGGAATCAAAGAAATTTATAAAATTCGAAAGGTCTATGTGGATGAAATCTCTCATCCGCTACTTGATATTTTTCGCTGGATCTCGAAGTTTTCCGGTGCAGTAGCCGCTAAACCAGCTGGCCTGACTCTGGGTCATACCATATTGATAAAGACCAATTACAGGAATGATCAAAATCTTCTTTACCACGAATTAGTTCACGTGCGGCAATATGAAGAGTATGGCGGACATCTTTCTTTTCTGGCTGAGTACATTTATCAATGTCTTTTTTATGGCTATGAGCGGTGTCCATTAGAATTGGAGGCGGTCAGGGAGTCTTTCGCTTATCGGAATAACATTCCTTAATTCTTCATAACTTTGAGTAAATCATTCTAACAATGAGAACAGACACTTAGAAATAGAACTCCCACTAAAAAACATCTTTGCCTGAGCTTCGACAGTGTCCAGCTACCGACTTCGAAGTAACTTGTACTGTCCGCCCTGAGCGGCCTGTCTTGAGCGGAGTAGAAGAGAGTCGAGGTGTTATTCCTCTATAACCTTCAAAACCAATTTCCCCATCTTGTCACCTGAGAATAATCTCGTAAAAGTCTCATAAAAATTTTCAATGCCTTCGTACACGGCTTCCTTGCTTTTCAACTTTCCTTCAGCCATCCATTGACCCATTTCCATGGCTGCTTTGGGATATTGTTTGCTGTAATCGGAAACTAAAAATCCTTCCATGCGCGCTCGATTCACCAATAAAGACATGTAGTTTCTGGGCCCTCTAGGCTTTTCTGTATTGTTGTATTGAGAGATGGCGCCGCATATGATTACTCTAGCATTTAATCTTAGTTTGGCAAGGGCGTGATCTAGAATTTCGCCACCGACGTTGTCAAAATAGACATCGAGACCTTCGGGCAGTTCACGTTTAATGCCGGCTCTCACATCTTCATTTTTATAATCTATAACTCCATCAAAACCAAGCTCTTCTTTCATATATTGGCACTTGTGGGGGCCACCGGCAATACCAACTATTTTACATCCTTTGACTTTGGCAATCTGCCCGACCGCGCTGCCAACAGCACCTGCTCCTCCCGATACCAATACACGCTCACCTTCTTTGATCTGTCCGACTTTCAGGATGCCGAAGTACGACGTCATACCTGGCATTCCCAGCACGCCGATGAACTTAGGCAAAGGAGCGACGTTTGGATCCACTTTAAAGCAACCTCTACCGTCCATGGCGGCATATTGCTGGACACCTCCCCATCCCGAAACGTAGTCTCCCGTTTTGTATTTCTCGTTCTTCGTCTCGATGACTTCGCCTACCGATCCCGATCGCATTAATTCGCCGATTTGAATGGGAGCCGTATAACTCTTCCCTTCATTCATCCATCCCCTCATCGCCGGGTCGAGAGAGATGTAGTGCTGTTTGAGGAGAAATTCTCCTTCCTTGATCGTTGGTATGTCTTTGGTTTCCAACGTCCACGTGGACTGATCGGGCATTCCGATTGGTCTTTTTGCGAGTTTTATTTGTTTGTTCATTGACCTAATTTTTTTTGGAAAGAAATATACATAAAAAGCCGGTTTTCAAAAGCCGCCAATAAATTGTCGGTGCCATTATCCTCTAAACTCAAAATACGCTTTTAACACTCCTTTCGGATCTTCGATCTGAGGCCAATGCCCAATATCGTCATGAAGATAGACTACATCTGCATTCGGAACTATTTCTTCGAACCGTTTTGCCATATGTCGGCCCGAATTTGGATCGCATGGCCCGTCGATATACCGCATTGGAATGCTCGTATCCTGCATGCCTTTTACCCATTCCTTCGCATTGTCCTGTCTATCTTTTATGAATCTTCCAACCAGATGGGTTACTGCTTTTCCATCATTGTAATTTACAATCTGCCAATATTCATACATTTCTTCTTCAGTCGGCTTGGTCTTTGGGCCAAACATTTCATTCATCGCCCTTGAAAAGCGCTTTTTATTCATCAGTTTGGCGATGATCTTACCTATTGGTTTCGGCGTGAACGACAACAGCTTTTGGATAATCCTCGGATCGTATACATCAATGAACAGACCACCGTTGAGAAATCCTATAGAGTGAATTTTAAATGGATTTGATCCTTTGTTGTGCCTTACGATTAATTCCTGTACGACACTGTTGGCGAGGTCGTGGGACATAATATGGCATTCGTCACTACCTAGATGGCTGAGAAACTCCGTATGCATATCTGCATGGTCGTGGCAGGAGTAATTGTAATTTTTGGGTTTATCCGAAAAACCCATTCCCAACATATCCGGAGCTATCAACAAATACTTTTCTTTCAAAGCATCCCATATGTCCCGCCAGTCATAAGTGCTAAGAGGATAGCCGTGCATCATAAGCAATACCGGGCCTTTTCCCTCTTTGATATAAAAAATCTTGTGGCCTTTGTAATCAAAATATTGCCCTTTCGCCTTCCAGCGTTGCAATGATTTGCTTATCATACTTTGTCAATCAGATAATTCCTTTAATCCAGCCTCCATCCACACCTAAAGAAACTCCAGTAATATAACTGGCCCGCTCACTGGCTAAAAAGGCAACAGCTGCTGCAAACTCTTCCGGTTTGGCAAATCTTTGCAATGGTATTTCGTTAACTGCATTTGTGAAAGCAGGATTGCTTTCAATTAGCTTGGTCAGGCGGGAAGTTTTGGTGTAACCCGGCATCACATTGTTAACGGTAATGTTATAGGGTCCTAATTCACTGGCTAGTGTTTTCATTAAACCGACTACTGATGCCCTTACAGAATTCGATAAAATCAGATTTTCAACGGGTTGTTTCACAGCTTGTGAAGTAATTGAAATAATTCGGCCCCACTGTTGCTGCTTCATCGCAGGTAAATAACCTCGAACCAGACTTACTGCACTATTCAACAATAATTGATAAGCCTTATCCCACTCTTCCGGCGCTAAATCTTCAAACTTTCCCGCCGGTGGGCCACCTGTGTTAGTGATTAAAATATCAATGCCCGGAAATTTTTTCAAGGTTGTGCTAATTACATTTTCCCTTTCTGCCAATACCGATAAATCTCCTGCAACGGCCAATACTGCTCCCTCTCCGGCGGCGTCAACTTCCTGCCTGGTTTGCTCCAGCATTTCTACATTTCTTCCATTGACTATGACATTAACGCCTTCTTTTGCCAGCTCAAGTGCTGTACTTTTTCCGAGCCCCTGGCTTGATGCTGCTACAAAGGCCGTCTTATTGGTTAATCCTAAGTTCATATATTCGTAAAGAGCATTAGCTCCTGCTATTTCCTTAGATAATCATCCGTTCCATCTAACCAATCCTGGCGAGGTGGGGCCCATGAATCTATTTCTTCTACATCGCCTATTATCAATGCCTCATGTGGTATATTTGGGGGTATCACGATTGTATCACCGGCATGCAAATCCAATATTTCTTCTTTGTTTTCACCAAACCAAAGTCGCATGACGCCCGAAAGGCATTGTGTAATTTGTTCGTTTTCGTGACTATGCAAGGGTACTACAAATCCATCCTTAAATTTCATTTTAGCAATCATCATTTTTTCTCCGGCGATGATCTTCCGCTCCATCTTTGGAGTGACTTGCTCTGTTGGAATGGAATCCCAGTTTAATTTTTGTATCATGGTTATTATTTAAAAATGAAGGTAGGGAAATCAACTTTTGCCATCAAAATATTGTCACCTGACTTTCCAGTCGCATACGGTCTCACTAATCACACAAAGGTGATTTGCTCTTGTGTCAAATGAGGGATTTCATTAAAGGATAAAATGTTGAAACCAAAGCTGCTGTAAAAAAAATGGGACATTGACGAGTTTCTCGTGGAATCGTTGAAATTGGCAATTTTGCGACCGTCTTTGATGTCCAAAACTTCTGCTAGTACAGCTCCTATCGTTCCGCCTGATGTGAAAATTCCAATTGTTTCGCTTCGATCTATGCTATTAATAATTTTGCGCAAGGCTCGTCTTACTCCATCCCTCCATTTGCCGAAAGGCAAGATCTCAGGATCGTCGATTACAAGTTTTTCAGACATCCATTCCTGCATGAATAACCTGAAAATCCTCAACGAATTTCTCTTTGTGAATTCAGGACGATCTTCCATTTCCTTCTTCCACTTTACTACCTCTTCAAATCGAGCTTCGAGTTGGTCGAATCCTGCATCCATGGCCTCGGTACCGCTGTGCTCTTTTAAACCATCCAATTCCAAAGGTTCCATGTATTGATCTTTGGGAAGCTGTGCAAAGCAATGTTCGAATGTCTGGTAATGACGTTTTAATGGACCTGTATAAACCATGTCAAACCGCACGCCTTCTTTGCGGAGATACTTTCCGAGCGCAACGCTTTGCGATATACCCATTTCCGAAAGATTGTCGTATTCATCAGCCATAAAAGACGCCTGGGCGTGGCGTATAAAAATGAGCTTACTCACTTCCCGGAGTCCTTTTCTCTGAGAGTTTCGTTGTAGAGGTTAATAGTATTCCGACCGAGCTGGTACATATGCACTTCGTCAGGGCCGTCAGCAAGTCTCAGCGTGCGACAACCGGCATAAGAACCTGCAAGGAAGGTGTCCTGACTCACACCCATACCTCCGTGGATTTGTATGGCCCGATCCAATATGTCGCAAGTCATCTTTGGTGCAATAACTTTGATCATAGCAATGAGGTCCCTTGCAACCTTATTGCCTTCTTTGTCCATTTTATCTGCTGTGGCAAGCACTAACAACCTCGCTTGTTCGATTTCGCATCGCGACCTGGCGATTTCCTGTCGAATACTGCTGTACTTGCTCAGCGGTCTACCAAATACCTCGCGATCCTCAACTCTTAAACACATAGTTTCCAACGCCCGTTGAGCCACTCCAACCAATCTCATGCAGTGGTGAATTCGTCCAGGCCCCAATCTTCCCTGGGCAATTTCAAAACCTCTACCCTCTCCGAGCAATAGGTTATCTTTAGGAACGCGTACGTTGTTCAATACAATTTCCGCGTGGCCTTCCGGCGAATGGTTATAGCCGAATACTTCCATGTGACGAAGTACTTCTAAACCAGGCGTATCCATAGGTACAACGATCATGCTTTGTTGCACGTGGCGGGGTGCAGTGGGATCGGTTTTACCCATGACTATAGTCACCTTGCAATTTGGGTTCATAGCGCCTGATGACCACCATTTCCGGCCGTTAATGATGTAGTGGTCACCGTCTTTTTTGATGGACGTCCTGATATTCGTAGCATCTGAGGAAGCTACATCCGGCTCTGTCATTAGGAATGACGACCTGATCTCTCCTTCCATGAGCGGCTTCAACCACCGTTCCTTTAATTCCTCTGAACCGTATCTCGCGATCGTCTCCATATTTCCCGTATCGGGAGCACTGCAATTAAATACTTCAGAGCCCAAGCTCACCTTGCCCATCAATTCGGCGAGAGGAGCGTATTCGAGATTGGTCAATCCCGGACTTATGTCTCCGTAATGTTTGGGCAGCCAAAGGTTCCAAAGGCCATCAGATTTTGCTTCAGCTTTCAAAGCCTCGAGGCCGGGCCAGTGTTTCCATATGTTGTCAGGGTTGTGATGGAATATGCCCATATCTTTTTCAATGGGATAGAGATGTTTGTCGTGAAAATCCTGTACCCGTTTTCGGTAATTTATTGTTTTGTCGTTGTATTCGAAATTCATTTGTTATGATTTTTATTTTGATAGTATTGCGAATATACATTTACTGGGGCTATTTGCGTGGTGGATAGGGGTTTTTATTGTCTTACGACAGCCTGTCCCAACCTTTCGGAAATAGAATACCCAAGCATTTTCACGGCGCGGCACGTAAGATTATTCCTTATGTTGCCAATTTCCGACCAAGGTACTTTCTATGGCGATGTAATGTTTCAAGAATTTTCCGTTATTTTTGATTTAGCCGATGAAGATCATTTGATAGCGGTCGCTCGGTACGTATTTGGAATATACAAACGATTGCCTCAAAAGGTAAGAGAAATCTTGGAAATAGTTGGATAGAATGATTTGGTTATCGGAAATGCTAAATGACCTGCCTTTCTTTGCATAAACAAGTACTTAAAAATCAATCTCTTCAATGCGCCGTTCCGAAATAGTCGAAGGTCTCAGAAAAAAAGACGAGCGTGCGCTGTCCTTTCTCTACGATCAATATTCGCAGCTACTCCTTGGATTGATCATTAGAATCATTGGTGACCGCGAAGCTGCCGAGGAAGTACTCCAGCAGACCATGCTAAAAGTGTGGAATAGTGCGGGAAGTTTCGATGAACAAAAGGGGCCTCTATTTTCCTGGATAAGTGCAATAGCAAGAAACACTGCACTTGATCGAGGAAGGCTCAGGAGCTTTCAGAACACGCAAAAAACCGATCCGCTCGATACCACCGTATATACTAGTAAAATAGTGAATACCGAAACCGCGTCAATTGATGCAGAGCAACTTACTGCTAAATTGGACAACAAATACAAGGAAGTTCTCGATCTGGTGTATTTGATGGGTTATACACATCAAGAAGCTTCGGAGCTACTCGAAATACCACTTGGAACGGTAAAGACTAGAATAAGGCAGGCAATAAAAACGCTTGGTGAAGAGCTTAAAAATGAAAAAGGCTTATTCATGGGCATATTGATAATTGCAATGATCATCATACTGATCACATGACACTAAAAGAAATAAGAGAATCGGGTTTGTTGGAACTGTATCTGATCGGTTCTTTGGATGCTTCGGAGCGGAGTTTGGTGGAAAAGGCGTTAGTCGACTATCCGGAATTGAGTGAGGATTTAGAAAGGATTGGAGGTACTTTGCAAGGTTATGCAGCCGCGCATTCGGTTGAGCCAAGCGCACAATTGAAGACCCGTCTGCTGGATCAAATTAGTGAGACGAAGTCAACAACCTCCGCCGAAACTACTGGAACTCGCAAAGGATCAAGTGCTAATTTATCGCAACTCTGGCCTGGACTCGCGGCATTGTCGGCAATAGCATGCGGCGTTTTGGGATACCTGCTGAACCAGGCGAAAAATGAAAGCAATCAGATTCAAACGATACACAACAATCTTGAGCAAACCTGTGATTCGCTAAGGCAGCGAAATGAAATTCAATTTGCCACTTTGGAAAATCTAACCAATCCGAACAACCTCGTAATTCCAGTCACTCCGACTGAAAAATACAGCTCCACAGACCTTTACTTCCACCACAATGAGGTAAATCGGAAAAACTATGTGCAAATTAGAAATTTACCTGAAATCGATAACTCCACCCAGTCATTCCAGCTTTGGTCACTTAAGGGAGGCGATCCACCGATTCCTTTAGATGTGTTCCAGTCAGATGGATCTAACCTAATCGAAGTTGCCTTTGTGGATGCGACCAATGTTTACGCCATTACTATTGAGCCAATAGGTGGTAGTCAGAGTCCAACTTTGGATGATCTTATCGGGACGTTTGGTATTGGTTAATCGTTCAGCACATAGGTGATCTGTCGCCTTTTTTAGTGATATCAAGAGGATTTCGCCAGAAAACCGGAATAGCAAAGGCAGTGGAGAATCGTCTGCAATATTATCGCCAATATACAACCAGACTGATGGCCGCTTCGGACGCATTGTCTACGCCAATGGCAGGGTCAATTTATAGCGCCGATAATTTCGGACGATCGTGAACCGATTATTTCCAGAATTCCATAACTTGCCTAACTAATTTTAGACAAATGAAGTACTTATTAATATCCATTTTGGCACTGCTGCTTACAGACCCAAAACCGTCTATTGAATCACTTATTCTTTCCGATTTGAGCTACTTGGCAGCGTTCTACAAAGAACGTCACCAAAATCCCGAAATCTCACTGGAAGAAAGGGAAACCGCCAAAGTTCTGGCCTCAGAACTTCGAAAAGTTGGTTTCGAGACCACCGAAAATTTTGGTGGCTTCGGGATAGTCGGCATATACAAAAATGGCGTTGGCCCGACTATCCTCTACCGGACAGATATGGATGCTCTACCGATGCACGAGAAAACAGAGCTTCCCTATGCCAGCCACAAAATGATCAATTACAACGGCGAAGAAGCAGGCACTATGCACAGCTGCGGTCACGACATGCATATGACAGCTTTTCTAGGTACGGCAAGAACATTGGTCAATCTCAAAGATCAATGGAACGGGACTTTAATGATGATCGGTCAGCCTGCAGAGGAAATCGGCCAGGGCGCGAGACTCATGCTCAACAATGGCTTGTACGAGGAATTTGGAGTACCCGATTACGGCATAGGTCTTCATTGCAGTCCTACCATTTCAAGTGGGAAAATTGGCGTGCGCGAAGGATTTTCTATGGCCAATACGGAGAGTGTAGACATCAAAGTATTTGGCGTAGGTTCGCACGGTGCTTCTCCACATATGTCTATCGATCCGGTTGTCGTAGCAAGCATGATTGTAATGGATCTGCAGACTATAGTGAGTAGAAATCTAAAACCTACGGAATCGGCTGTAGTAACAGTAGGCTCTTTTAAAAGTGGAAACAAGCACAACATCATTCCCGATGAAGCCTACCTGAAACTCACTGTCCGTACATACTCCGAGGAGGTAAGACAAATGGTACACCGCAGGATAAGAGAAATATCCAAAGGTGTCGCTATGGCTGCCGGTCTTCCGGAACACAAACTTCTAGCAGTGACCATACCAGACAGTTTCACACCGGCCAATTACAATGATCCTGAATTGACAGCTTTCCTTATCAAAAAAGCCACAACTGCAATTGGATCAGAAAATGTCGAAGACGCTGAACCTCAGATGGTTGGCGAAGATTTTAGTTGTTATGGCACCACCGAACACAACGTTCCCACGGTGCTCTATTGGTTGGGCACAGTACCTGACGAGCGCATGGAAAGAGGCGATCTTCCCGGGCTTCATTCTCCTTTTTATTATCCTGAAGTGAAGCGGACGATTAAGACTGCTGTAGAGGTGAATGTTGAGACGATCATGGATTTGTTTAATGGGAAAGCATAATCTTTCCAAGGCTATCGTTTCTCAAGACATAACGCTCGAATCAGTATCGGATACCAATAGAAGGGCTTTGAGGAAACCTCCAAGGTTTAGGTTGGCTGAGGCGCTAAACTCCACTCTAGTCAATAGCATTTCCAATATCATATTCCGCCCTGCCTTTCTTCAACTGGTGAAACCCCTGCGTCCTGTCAACAGTCAATCGCAGCATATTTGTTTGCGAGCTAAATAATTCCGTCAAATAATCCGCCACCAAAACATCACCTCTGTGAATTATTTGTTCCAAGCCAAGCACAAACCAACTCGCCTGATCTTCCCTGCTATAACCTTTTATAGAAAAATACTTATTCGATGATCTGCTTTTGATAAATAAGTGTTTTTCGAAGTAAGACTCAATCTCCTTTAAATGCTCTTCCGAATATTCCGTATCAATAGGAATTATTAGGCCACGTTCGGCCCGTACGGCATCTGCAAGATCATCAGCAAAAATTTTGACCTGCATTTCGTCAACTTCTCCATTGATAATAGTCAGTTCGATCACAGAAATGTAGATCGCATGATTCATGGGAATCAGCAGAGCCAGAAAATTGAAAAACACAATCATGCGCTCCAAATATCGGTATATTTTAAATGGTCGATATTCATGTGCTAGTGCATCAGGAACTAAGTAAAATGCCCCTTAGACGAAGTTATTTTTTACCTGAATGAGGCGAAGGTTCCTGATTTTGGCCTTAGCCAAATGAAGGGTTCTTCAACGAAATGCAGGTGAAAAAGAACAAGTATAAGGGGCATTATATTTCGTGCCTGATGCACTAGTGCTTCCAGAACGTGGAGTTGCGCACGCACTTTCAAGTGGCAAACAGTATCATGCCCAAATCATCGCCGTTTAAAATATGATTTCAAAATTGAATATGAAATGACTTTATTTATCTTTGGCCGCGTGAAAATATTCGGCATCACATCATTCATCAGAACAAAAGAATAATGAAAATAGGGTTTGTGTACTCCCCTGATGATCCGCGATGCCCGATCTCTTCAATTACCCTCAAGAAATATCAAAGATTAGGTGCGGATATTCTCGCTGAAAAAGATGTATTAAAGTATGCGGACGAAGACCTAAGCTTCTATGAAGGTTTTGAAAAAGGTAGTCGCGAGAGCATCCTGGGACAAGCGCAAATTGTTTATTCGAATGTTCCCATAGAAAATTCTGAAGTCAAAAAAATAAAGGACGCTTCTATATTGGTTTCCTTCTATGCTCCTTTCAATCCGGTCAATAAAATGAGAACGTTAAGAGGCACAAACAAAAAAGCCTTCAGCATGGACATGATCCCTAGATCTACCATCGCCCAATCTATGGATGTGCTTTCTTCAATGGGATCTATATCGGGATACAAAGCTGTGCTTCTCGCCGCTGAGAAACTGCCGCGTTACTTTCCTATGATGATGACCGCAGCAGGTACTGTCAAACCGGCTACCGTACTTATTCTGGGAGCAGGAGTGGCAGGTCTTCAGGCTACTGCAACCGCAAAAAGACTGGGGGCTAAAGTCGAAGTATTCGATGTACGGAAAGCAGTGAAAGAAGAAGTACAAAGTCTCGGCGCAAAATTTGTCGAAGTGGAAGGGTCGGCCGATGACAAAGATGCAGGAGGTTACGCGGTGGAGCAAACCAAGGACTACCAGGAACGCCAGAAGCAAGCAATTCACGATAGAGTGAAAAATGCCGACGTAGTAATCACCACTGCACAACTAAGAGGCAAACCCGCTCCTACACTAGTTACCAAAGCAATGGTAGAAGATATGAAATCCGGTTCGGTAATCATTGATCTTGCTTCTTCGACAGGAGGCAATTGCGAAGTATCAAAAGATAATGCCCAGATCGATCACAAAGGTGTCACGGTCATCGGGGATTCTTCACTTTTTAATAAAGCGATTATAGACGCATCCTCTTTATTGGCCAATAATATATATAACTACCTGGCTACATTTATTAAAGTTGGCCAACTCCATCTCGATATGGAAGATGAGATCATCGCTTCCTCTATGGTACATCCTAAATCGGCTTAATTCATGGAACAACTTTTGGCATTTATAAACGAAAATATCCTGTCCATTTACCTGGTGGTATTTGCTGTATTTCTTGGTTTCGAATTAATTTCCAAGGTGCCTTCGGTGCTCCATACTCCGTTGATGTCAGGAGCCAATGCCATTAGTGGAATTGTCCTCGTCGGTTCTATTTTATTTCTGCGTCAGGCGGATTCGACAGATTATTTTTCATTGGTAATTGGTTCGGTTGCGATGATTATGGCCATGATCAATATCGTAGGCGGATTCGCAGTGACCAATCGAATGCTGGGCATGTTCAAAAAAAAGAAATAAGGAATGATTTCGATTATATACTTGATGTACCTGATGGGAGCGATTGCCTTCATTCTCGGGCTTAGGGGATTGAGTCACCCTCAAACCGCTCGAAGAGGAAATTTGATTGCTGCCTTTGGAATGGGTCTGGCGATTATAGCTTCCCTGTTTTATCCTTTGGAATCGGTTACGGGCAATTTTGGTTGGATCATTGCTGCCTTACTTATCGGATCAATAATCGGTTGGATCAGTGCTATGAGAGTAGCTATGACGGCAATGCCGCAAATGGTCTCCATATTCAATGGGCTGGGAGGAGGAAGTGCGATGTTGCTGGCGTTCGTAGAATACATCAATATCACATCGACGAGTACCCTTGATCCTCTCGGCGCATTTATCATTTTATTCACCTTGCTCGTAGGCGGCATTTCTTTTTCAGGAAGTATTCTGGCCTATTTAAAGCTGGACGGAAAGGTCAGGGACAAGCACGTTGTGCTTCCTAAACACCAATTTATCAATATCTTTTTGATGATCGCAGCGCTCGCCTCGCTTTGGTACGCCTGGCACAATCCTTCCACAACAGCCATTCTCATAGCTACTTCTGTCAGCTTGATTTATGGATTCTCATTCGTAGCTCCTATCGGCGGGGCAGATATGCCGGTAGTCATTTCTCTGCTTAATTCTATAACCGGAATTTCAGCGGCATCTGCCGGATTTTTATACAATAACCAAATCATGATTTTGGGTGGTATCCTGGTGGGTGCCGCGGGTACGATTCTTACCATACTGATGTGCCAGGCAATGAATCGCTCTTTACTCAATGTAGTCATAGGCGGATTTACGGCTACAGGCGGAGGTAGCGCATCGGACGATAAGGATCAAACTGTTCAAAGTGTACAAGCCGTAGATGTGGCGATTTTGCTCAACTACTCATCTAAAGTTATAATGGTACCCGGTTACGGAATGGCCGTAGCTCAGGCCCAAAAACAAGCCAAAGAAATAGACGAAATACTGACATCAAAAGATATTGAAGTACTCTATGGCATCCATCCTGTCGCCGGAAGAATGCCCGGGCATATGAATGTATTGCTTGCAGAGGTAGATATTGATTATGACAAATTGCTCGACCTGGAAAGTTCCAATAAGAATTTGGAAGACACGGATATCGTATTGGTTGTCGGCGCTAATGATGTCGTTAACCCATCAGCCCTGGATGACAAATCAAGTTCGATTTACGGCATGCCTGTGATCGAAGTTTGGAATGCCAAGCAAGTCGTAGTTTTCAAGCGAAGTATGAATCCTGGTTATGCGGGAATTCAAAACCCACTGTTCTTTAGAGAAAATACGAAAATGCTTTTTGGGGATGCTTCAAAGTCGTTGAAGAATATTATTGATGAGATTAAGACGCTCACGTGACCCGCCTTTCGTAGAAAAAATTGCTGATCTTGTCGATCTCCACTAAAAACTTATTGCTCTAATTTGTTAATACGAAATAATTCGTATATAATTGTAATACGAAACAATTCGTATGCGTTTCAGAGTATGGTTAAATGCTCAAAGAACTATGAAAAGAACATTGATCCCAACAGATTCGGAACTGGAGATTCTTCAGATTCTTTGGAATTATGGCCCTTCTACAGTGCGATTTGTTCACGAGGAATTGAGCAAAACAAAACAAGTAGGTTATACTACGACGCTCAAGTTGATGCAGATCATGGTTGAAAAAGGCATTGCTAAAAGAGATACTTCTATCCGTACCCATGTTTATCTCCCTAATCTCAAACAATCTGAAACGCAAAAGTCCCTATTAAAAAAATTCATCGTCAACGCCTACGCCGGATCTGCTACAAGTCTCGTACTGCAGGCATTAGGCCATCATTCGCCTAGCGACAAAGAACTTCAGGAAATAAAAGCGCTTATAGAAAAAATTGAAAATCAGAAGTCATGATCTCTATTCTTAGCACCATACTTTCGTCGACCGTCTTTACGGCTATTGGGTACACTTTGATGCATTCGCTTTGGCAGGGTGCCTTATTGGTTCTTCTCATGAATCTCTATCAAAATGCAACCTATAAACGATCAGCGGTTCTGCGATACAATATTGCCTTCGCTACGCTGCTGCTCATGTTCTTTGCTGCCATATTCACATTTCTTTATTTTTACTTCAAATTTTCCGGCCATGGTGCTGTTGAGAATTATGCAGCGGTCGCGTTGACCTCAACGATTGGTGCACAATCCAACCTGAGTAATGGCGCAATTTACTCGATGCTTCTTCCCTGCGCATATCTGTTTTTTCCGATTGTTAGTGGATTGTGGGTAGCGGGTGTTATTTTCTTTAGTTCCCGCTTACTTCTCGGCTTTTCTTTCACATACCACGTAAAGAAATCCCTCGAATTTGATCTCCCTCCATGGTTACAATCTAAAATGAAAACACTCACCAGTGAATATAGCCTGGAAAGACCAATCCGGGTTGCTTTATCCCATCGCGTCATTTCTCCTCTGCTCATTGGGTTTATTAAGCCAATTGTCATATTCCCAGTCGCCGCGATAAATCAACTAAGTCCCAATGAAATTGAGATGATCATACGTCACGAAATTGGTCACATCATAAGAAATGATTATTTGCAAAACATATTGATCCGATTGATAGAAGTCCTGATGTTTTACCATCCTTGTGTTTGGTGGATTACTAATGTTCTACAAAAAGAACGAGAGAATCACTGTGATGATTACGTCTTGGCGGGAAGCTCTGATCGCTTAAGTTATGCAAAAACACTATTCAAAATTAGAGAACTTCAGGCTCAGCATTCATACAGCCTGGCACTCGCATTTTCAGACGATAACAAAACCCTCCTTAACCGAATAAAAAGAATATTCAATCAAAAACAAAATATGTCACTTATGAAAGGAAATTTAATCGTATTCGCCTTGCTCATTGCGGCCGTTTTGGGCATAAGCGCAACAGGTTTTTTGTATAATTCGAATATTACGGCCGAACCAGAAAGCATTGAAAAAAAGAAGATCAGTGCATTCGATTTGGAATCGTATACACTTCCATTGCAGCACATGGCTAAGATAGATACGACAAAAGAAGAGATCGAAAAGATGCGGGCCGAGCGAGCCGCGGCCCGAGCGGAACGAGCCGAGAGACGGAGGGAATTGCGCGATAAGATGAGAGCGCTGAGAGAAGAATTAAGAGAATTGCATAAGTCGGATGGATCTTATTCGGTTGATATAGACATGGATGAGGAGTGGGAAGAGCAGTTTGAGGCAAAAATGGAGAAGTTTTCAGAGCATATGGAAGAAATGGGAAAAAGGCTTTCGGAGCGCTTCAACGATGAAGAATTTCAGGAGAAATTGGAAAAGTGGGAAGAGGAATTTGAGGGAGGATATGAAGGCGAAGAGTTTGAAAAGCACATGGAGGAGTTTGGAGAGCGCTGGGCTGACCATTTCGATAATGCTGAATTTCATGAGAACATCGCGGACATAGCTGCCTGGGGAAGCGAATTGGGAATGAATATCGCTGCCGAAGTAATGGAATCATTTGATCCGGAATTCCACTACGACTTTGACCACAACTTTGAATTCGATTTTCGCGATTTAGGAGAAAATATTGGTGAGATGACCGCAGCGATCGTTGAGAGCACCTTCGAGGGTTTGGAAGATATCCACGATGCCCATTTACACCTAAGATCAAATGAGAGCACATTAGTGGATCGCTTAGTGGAAGAATTAAAATCCGATGGATTCTATGATAACAAAAAGGTCAATTTTAGGCTTGTAAAAGATCAATTGAAAATCAATGGAAAGTCTCAGAGCAAAGAAATAACAGATAAGTACAAAAAAATAATATCATCTCATGGCGACATGGATTTTGAAAGTAAGAATAAATTCATCCTAAAATATTCCGAAAAAAATGGGAAGAAGAAGAGTTCACTGTCTATTGAAGATTATTAGCTCTGGAGTCCTCTTGTACTTCCAGCGTCCTAATGGGAATCGTTACCGCAGTTGTTGTTAATACATAACTTGTGGTAATTGCGAAGCGGAGCTTGGCGCTACAATTCCTGAGAAAATGCAGATTGAGAAAGCAGCCCTTGAGGCTGTTTTTTTTATTTTGGTGTTTCTAAAATTAGAGACATGCAAAAACTAATATTCATTTTAATCCTTTCTCTCTTAACTGCAAATCTATTCAGTCAGGAGAAACCAATGGACACGGACCGCTCGATAGAGGCGGAATCCTCCGTAATCACCACTCACTCCGTGATGATCAAGGGGAAAAAGTACCCTACAAAGCAACAGCAGGCACGCAACCTGTGTGGAACGAAGACGGGAAAACCGTTGCGACCCTTTTTTACACCTATTACGAGCGAAGCGATGTTTCGAATCGCGATAGCCGACCCTTGCTCATTTCTTTTAATGGCAGCCCCGGTTCCGCTTCAGTATGGATGCATATCGCTTATACAGGTCCAAAAATTCTAAAAATTAACGATGAAGGATTCCCCATCCAACCTTATGGCATCCAGGACAATCCATTCTCAGTACTTGATGCGGCGGACGTTATCTTCGTCAATCCGGTGAATACGGCATACTCCAGGATTTTGGATAAGGAGACCGATGCGAAGAAGACATTCTTTGGGGTGAATCAGGACATTAAATATCTCGCAGATTGGATCAATACATTTGTCACCAGGGCAAATCGATGGAGTTCGCCAAAATATCTAATTGGCGAAAGTTATGGTACAACAAGGGTATCAGGGCTCGCACTCGAACTTCAAAATCGGCAATGGATGTATCTCAATGGAGTTATCCTGGTCTCTCCAACGGGCCTTGGGATAAAAAGAGACGGCCCATCTGGTGTGGCTAACCGGCTGCCCTATTTCGCTGCCGCTGCCTGGTACCATAAGGCATTAAATGAAGATTTGCAGTCCAAAGATCTAACTGAGGTACTCCAACTCGCCGAGGAATTTACCATGAACGAATTGCTGCCCGCTCTATGGAAAGGCGGTTTTCTTGCGGACTTGAAACGAAATGAAATAGCAAAGAAAATGTCCTATTTTTCCGGCTTGTCTGAAAAGAGCATTTTGCAAAGGAGAGAGGATTTAGAAACGGCCAATGAAGACATTAGAGCATTCATCAAGAATACTCTGCCTGCACCAGGCAAAGCGGCGAAGTATTACTAGGAATAAAGGATTATTGAGCCCGACGTAGGAGGCCCGCCCGCACCGAATGGTATGTTCTGGCGGGGATCGGTGAGCCAGGTTTAACGTTTTCGAACCCGTTCGGCTCACCGATCCCTGCCCGAGGCAGGCGGGCCTTCAGGCCTGTCCCGACAAGTTGTCTTCGTCGGGGCTCAATGATCCTACTACACCTCATTTCACCAAAAGCGCAATCTGCCCAATGTGACAAATATCATGTTGCATCAATCCCAAAACCATAAATTTCTTAGAGTATTTTCCGTCAACGCTTTCAGAGAAATCAACACCTTTTTCAAGAATTTTGAGAATTTCCGTGTGAATATTTTTGCACTCTGTTTTAAGCGCTTCCAATTGACCTTGGTCGTCATTTTCTATGACCGGCCAGTCTTGCTCCGAATCAATTTGTATTGAAAAAGCTTCATTGTCCTTCAGTTTTTCGAGTATGAATTTTTTCCACTGCACGGTGTGCGCCAGAATCGATAAGATTTTCTGTTGAGTATCAGTCGCGTAATCATTAATGATAATGCCGTCCAGGACATTCATTACCGATTTTCCATACCAGGGCTTATGAGCATGGTACGTCGCAAAATCCTTCAACGTAAGTTGTATCATACCGAAATATAAAAAAGAATACATTAGCAAACATTATGTTTGAAACTTGTCATTGATCAAACCTCGGTCTACTTTTTGTACGAACAAAAACCGGTAAGAAGCATTAAATAAGATATGAGAAAAGAATTTTTGGAAAAATTACACGAAGAGCATCAGTTGTGCCCGACCTGCCCTTCACCTGAAGAGGTTGCAGTTTTCTTTAGAAAATTGCTAGGAGCTATGTACCTGGATTTTTCAGAAAAACAATTTAAGAGTTTAGAGTCGATAGAAGTGAACTTAAGAGGTTTAAAATTGGAGTTGGACGAATTAATAAAAAGAAATCCGGCAAATCTCAAAGTCTATTCCGAAAATGTTTCAGAGAAATTTTTCATGCGTTTGGAAATCATTTACGACAAGTTAAATCAAGATTTGCAAGCCATTTTTGAAGGTGATCCTGCTGCTCAAAACAGGAGAGAAATTATAAGAAGTTACCCAGGTTTTTATACCATTGCAGGTTATAGAGTAGCACACGAACTTTTTAAGCTGAACATCGAGGACTTGCCCCGAATCATCAGCGAACATGCCCACAGCAAAACGGGCATCGACATCCATCCTGGAGCAAAAATTAACGAATATTTTTGTATTGATCACGGTACCGGTGTCGTAATAGGGGCAACCTCGATCATCGGCAAAAATGTAAAAATATATCAAGGAGTGACACTAGGCGCTCTAAGTGTACAGAAAGAGGACGCAGATGTAAAAAGGCATCCTACGATCGAAGACGACGTAGTCATATATGCCGGTGCGACCATCTTAGGAGGCAAAACGATAATTGGAAAAGGCAGCGTGATCGGTGGAAATGTATGGATCACGAAGAGCATAGCTCGGGATTCCAAAATCTATTACCAAGCCAGGATGCACAATGTCGATAATGACGAATCGGATGTCGTAGTCTACAAAGAATATAGCAAGTAATAAAGGGTATGTTTAAAATGAATGTACTCGATCTGATCGGGAAAACGCCTCTCGTAGAATTGACAAACATTCCTACCAAAAAAGACGTAGGCATATTTGCTAAGCTCGAAGGGCATAACCCAGGCGGCAGCGTAAAAGACAGGGCGGCCTTTGGTATGATTTCAGGTGCGTTGGAGAGGAGAGATATAAGGGAAGGTGACCGACTTGTAGAAGCAACGAGTGGCAATACCGGCATCGCCTTGGCCATGATCGCCCAATTATATGGATTGAAGATGACCCTGCTCATGCCTGCAAGTGCGACTAAAGAGCGCGTAGACACTATGCGTGCCTACGGCGCCGAAGTAGTACTTACCCCAGGCGATCAAACCATAGAATATTCCAGGGAGGAAGCAGAACGCATGGCGAAGGAAGAAGGCTACTACATGCTCAATCAATTTGCCAATCCGGACAACTACCTCATGCACTATCGGACGACCGGACCTGAAATATGGAATGACACTGAAGGGGAGATCACGCACTTCGTATCGGCTATGGGTACGACAGGTACTATAATGGGGGTCTCGAGATTCCTCAAAGAAAAAAATCCGAACATTAGAATAGTGGGCACACAGCCGGAAGACGGTTCGAAAATACCGGGCATCAGGAGATGGTCACCGGAATTTTTACCCAAAATATTCGAACCTGAAAGAGTAGATCAGATCATAGATGTCAACCAGGAGCAAGCCGAAATAATGACAAGGAGGTTGGCTAAAGAAGAAGCTATATTTGCGGGCATGAGTAGTGGAGGTGCCTTAGATGCTGTGTTAAAAGTAGCAAACCAAATTGATAAAGGCTTGATTGTGTTCATCGTTTGTGATAACGGTGATCGCTATCTCAGTTCAGACCTTTTTAGCTCATAGCCGTACTAATAAAATCGGTCAAATCGCAGCGAGATATGCTAAATCTTCGAGACGAGCATGTCCGGCTGGCAAGTTTAGCATATATTACTCATCGTAATAATCGCTTAGCTATGAACCCCGAAGATGTCAAAATCGAAGAAAGTTGGAGGAAAGTTCTTGCTGAGGAGTTCGCTAAGGAGTACCTCGACCAGATCAAGCAAAGACTTCTGGAAACAAGATCGAAAGGAAAGAGGGTCTACCCTCCCGGTTCCCTCATTTTCAATGCCTTTGATTCCACGCCATTCGAAAAGGTCAAGGCTGTTATTGTAGGCCAAGACCCGTATCACGGACCAGGTGAGGCTATGGGATTGTGCTTCTCCGTGCCGAGAGGAATTCGCGTACCGCCTTCGTTGCAAAATATTTACAAGGAAATCTATACCGATTTAGGTTGTGATATACCGTCACATGGAGATTTGACCTCTTGGACAAGTCAGGGGGTGCTATTGCTAAATGCAATACTCACTGTAGAACATAGACAAGCTGCTTCGCATCGTTCCGTTGGGTGGGAAAAATTCACAGATGCGGTTATCAAAAAATTATCCGATATAAGAGATAACTTAGTATTCCTTCTTTGGGGCAGATTCGCCCAATCCAAATCCAACCTCGTCGACCAATCAAAGCATCATGTGCTCACCGCTCCTCATCCTTCGCCTTTAGCCCAAGGCTTTCTCGGTTGCAAACATTTTTCTAAAACGAATGAATTACTGGCTAAAAATGGCTTTGAAATTATTGATTGGAAAATAAGTTAACCCTGACATACATCGTTGGAATTCAACGAATTACAAGGATATATCGTCATTACTCATGGCAAAGCCGTGAATAATCCGGGTTAACTATATGTTATTGTTCTTTCTAAATTTTGGGATTTTGCACTTCCTGGTTTTGTCGGCCCTTGTACTCCAATTGGTGGATTATTCTTTATAATTGGCTGGTTGTCAATAAGTTATTATTATTTAAGGCTCTAGTTTAGGTTAGCGTTGATATTAATATTTCATAGCGATTCGATATCTGTTGGTATCTCGCGTAGGCCGTTATGTCTTCGACTGAGAGTGCTGCGAAATCTTTCACGAACTGCCTGTTTTTTTTAAGCATTTCCTTGAGCCTATACCAATTGAGATATTGTTGAAGGTATTTAGTGGAAACACCCCAAAATTGATTGTCAATCCATTTCTTTATCCTTCTGTGGGTGGAGTTTACATGTTGGATATGATAAACCCCATTTTTGACCCGTTGCTTTAAATCGGAACGCAATGGATGGTGTTCGATCTGTTTATCCATGGCAAAGCCTTTATAGCTGACATGCGAATCGCTGCACAATATAGTTTGCTTGGTAAGCCTGTTTCCTATGGCCTTTTCTATAACTCGTGCCGCGTTACGCGGTATCCTTTTTCTTCAACCGCCCTTTGGTAGCCACGCTCAAATCCATCTGTTCTTTTCTATCCAGGGTAACAATTACTGCAATGTGGTCGTCATTTATGCCCCTTTTACCTGTGAGGAGCCATCCCGTTTCCTTGGTTTGCGGAATTCAACTTCCCTGCCCTTGTCCGAGTGAAGAAAGAAAGTCTCGTCACTTTCCGTAATCCCAGTAAAATCCCCCTTATCAGTATCTTCTATGGATGCCAGTATCTTGTGGCGCCAATCGAATGCGGTTTTCTTGTTTATGCCCAGGGTGGCCTTGATTTTATCCAGGCTCATTTCTTCAATAGTCCGTGAAGGAAATATTTCATAACTCGTTGATACTCAATCTTAGAATTATGGATAAATTATTAAAACTAAAGTATCGTCTGAACCGAAACTTGCATTTTAATAGGATTGCCAAATAAGCAGGCCATAAATACTTGATAATCAGCGTTATAGAAAATCTTGAATTTAAGATACTGCTGTTAACACTTCGAATTTGGCCGAAATCCTTCACGAACTATTGTTCTTCCAACATCAACTTAAGATAATCATCAATCTTGTCTTTCTTACGGATCCTAGCCATCCACGTGCCGCTGTATTCTGTAAAACTTCTATTACATGACTTGCACTTATAGCGCCGGGAACCTTTGTCGATGCCAAACTTTACATATTTGGTATGGCCACAATGGGCACAGCATCCTTGCTTATTGTCCAAGATATCCCTCCTAAGCTTCTGGCATTGAGGGGAAAGGTTTTCCAACTCACCGACGGCTTGCAGTTCCATTATCAGGGATTGCTGAGCTTCGGCCGAAAGCTCCATGAAATACGATTTTATTGCTTCTTTATCCATATCTCTAAGATACAAATAATAGCTTAATTAAACTAGAGCCATGAGAAATTGGATTTGGGCATCATCCAACAACCCTTTGTTTATGTCCGAATTTGAATTTCCTGAAAATGATGAAAACGCCCATAGCTTTGCAGATGGCGGGGTAACCAATTACGCAAATGTAGAATACATCCTGCTCAATCAGCCGGACGAACTGACTCATATTGACGTCATTTTTCACAATACCCGAAAAGTGGTTACGGAAGGATATGACAACAGTGCCGGGTTGTTAAAAAGGTTGCTCCGGGTAATGGACATGTTTAATGGAGAAATCTTTAAGAATGATTTGATCAATGCGAAACTAAGGGTTAGACCCGCCCGGGATATTGGTTTGAATATTTACTACATGAACGAACTTGACATCACGACGATCACAACTGAAAACAAAACAGTTTGTTATTCGATAAACAACGTATGCAGACCGGGGTAATGAGGGGTTATACAGTAATGAAAAATGGCACTATTGACATGGACGGTTGTACTATTCAGTGCAGTGACGGTAGGATTGTCAGGAATAATCTGGTGACCTGATAATGAAAAATGTTGGATAAACCAGAACTTATAAGGACTAATTTTTGTAAATCAAAATATCAATATCAATCAAAATATCAATCGTGATCTACGGTCATTTTGATTTCAATTTTGATTGTCATTTTGATTATTTATAATAGAGCGAAACGAGCGTTTGTGAAAAAAAAAGAGTACGATGCCATAATAATCGGGAGTGGGTTTGGTGGAAGTATGGTTGCCAAGAAATTGTACGAGGCTGGATGGAATTTAGCCATCATTGAGAGGGGTGATTGGGTAAAGCGCGGCCCATGGAATTGGGCAAGTAATGCATCGATCGACCTTACCCCAAATTACGACAAGAGTCTACCCTACCACGTCATCAAAGGCGGCAACAAAGATTACATGGGCACCTACTCCGCTGTCGGCGGTCCTTCGGTTTTTTATGGAGGAGTTTCGTTCAGTTTCAGAGAAGAAGACTTTGATCCTCCTGGTGACATCGTTGGGCAGTCAGAAGCTCAGTGGCCCATTTCGTATTCCGACCTCGAACCCTTTTACGATGAAGCCGAAAAAATACTTCAAATAGCCGGTGAATCTTCAGTAGATCCTACCGAGCCTTATCGCCGACATGACTTTCCTCAAAAATTGGCGCCTTATGCCAAAATTTCAAAAAAGGTCAAGGAGTCGGCGGAGTCCTTAGGGCTTCATCCGTTTCATCTTCCGTTAGCTATAAATTACAACGATACTTCAAGAAATCTATGTCAATTTTGCACCACATGCGACACATTTGTTTGTGCTGTGGGAGCTAAAAATGATTTGGAAACGATGGTGATCAACAAATTGCATAATGGTCAACCCGGAGGCGGCAATGTTGACATTTATGCCAATACGATGGCTTATAATATCTCTGCACATCAGAAAAAAGTGGATGAAATAAAATGCGTTAATACCCAAAACGGCACTGAGACCAACTTCCAAGCGAAAGTTTGTATCCTCAGTGCAGGCGCTCTGGCATCACCTCATTTAATACTCAACTCCCAACTGGAATCTCTAAATCCTGCCGGTCACATCGTAGGTCGATTTTTGATGCGGCACGTGAATGCAATAGTCTTTGGCGCTTTTCCCGGAGTTGCGGATAAACAACACAGATTCCATAAGGAATTGGCCATCCTGGACTTTTACTTTGGTCATAAAGACATCCCATTTCCCAAAAATAAACTTGGTAGTCTCCAACAAGTACCCACTCCACCGGATGGCCTTGTAGAAAATGAGGCCCCAAAACTTTTTGGAAAATTGGCGAGCAAACTTGTTAAATTATTGACCGGTCTATTGGCCATAGCCGAAGATCAACCGCAATATCAGAACTATATCAAAATAGACCGTGGCCGAAAGGCTAAGTACAATATGGCCGGTCCAATATTGTCCCATGAATATTCAAATAGAGACTTGGCCGCTGTCAACGCTTTGATAAAGGAGGCGAAAAAGATAATGAAGAAGAGTGGCGCCTTGATGAATTATGTGCACCATATCAGAACCTTTTCTCACTCAGTTGGTACAATAAGAATGGGAGTGGATCCGTCAACGTCACCGTTGGACAAGTTCTGTAATTTTCGAGGTATTGATAATCTATATGTGGTTGATGCCAGTTTTATGCCTACATCCGCAGCATTGAATCCGTCACTCACCATTAGTGCAAATTCACTAAGAGTAGGCGAGCATATAATTGACAAATATTCGTAATGCAGTATAAAGGTTTAGGCTTTTCCAAGCCGATCAATTGGTGTTTTTTAGGATGTGGTCACATCACACGATCTCATACCAAGCGGTTATCCGGAATGCGTGAAAATATTGAATTGTCTTTTGCAAGCAGGTCTTTTGACAAGGCTTCTGATTATCAGAAAAAACATGGCGGTGTACGGGCTTTTGCAAGTTATGACGATGCTATCTCTGCAGAGGAAGTTGACGTTATCATGATAAACACACCGCCTAACAGTCATTTTGAATTGGCAAAAAAGACCATAGAGGCTGGAAAACATGTAGTAATCGAAAAACCTCCGTTCATGCGGTCAAAAGACTTTGATGTTATTGGAAATCTTGCCGACGAAAAAAGCTTGCAAGTGATGGTTGCCGAAAATTACTATTATAAACCGCTAAGGAAAAATTTATTAAAAATAATCGACAGTGACGCAATTGGCGAACCACTGTTTGTCAATATAAATGCCACAAAAACACAGAAGTCAAAAAATGACTGGAGGGAGGACAAGTCACTCGTCGGTTATGGGGCCTTATTCGAAGGAGGAATACATTGGATATGTTTTATCAACAACCTTGGACTGAAATTAAAATCAATACATGGATTTATTCCCCGGCAATTGTCAGAATTAGAAAAAAGCATTCAAGTGGTGGCCGAAACCGAAGAAGGAGTTGTTATCAATCTTTTTTACAGTTGGGAAGTAGATACCATTTTCAAAGGCCTGAGAATGTCAAAAGTATTTGGAAGAAAAGGTTCCATCACATTTGAAACGAACGGTCTCATGATTTTTACCCGAGGTAATAAGAATCGATTGAATTTTCCGGATTTGAAAAATATCAAAGGAGATAAGTTGATGTTTACCGATTTTATCAAAGCCCTTCGATCCGGAAATCCGCCATCTTACAACTGGCGCATGGCTCAAGCCGATCTGGAATGGGTGGAAAAAGCATACGAAAGTGCGAGACAGCGTTGATACCCTAAGGCGCTCAGGTGACAACTTTGACAGTATCGGAGCGGAAAAACCCACTTAATCAACTTAATTACTTAATTACTCAGAGCTAGATTCTGAACTCCAGACTCGACGTAAAACTCAATGTCGTCATATTTTCAATTGATAACTGGGTCAGGAGTTCTGAGATTAATAAAAGGGATATTTCTTCTTTGTTAATAGAATATATGCGTCTTTTACACTCCATTCAAAAAATGGTTCTCTATGCCATTATTTCTCGCGCTGATTACCGGACTAGCAGTAGGTATTCACAACGCCACATGGGGAATGTACAAGGACGCCCCTCATGAAGGTTTTACCTGGAGTACGTATTTCCGCAGTGTGATTGCAGGGGTTATTTATGGTCCGTTTTTGCATTGGTATTTTGAGTTGGATCTGACTCATTGGGCTAACATTTTTCTTCTATTTGGCGCAGCCTATTCATTAGAACGAATTACCATGGAGGTGTACAAAACTTTTATCCGCATCGAGGATCAAAGCAAATATTTTATTCCCATGCAACTATCAGTATTCGGAAAACCAATTGAGTCCTATCCAATGCGCTTATTTTTTGGACTATTATATATTCTTGCTTTATTGTTGATTACCTATGGAATGTTTGTTTTGAATAACAGTTATCACAGTGGCAAAATACAGATCTCGCCATTTCTACTGTTGCTGCTTTGCTCTGTATTTGGGTGGGTGTCGGCCTTTGGAGGCGCATGGAAAGATGCCCCGTTGGAAGGTTTCGAAACGTTTAAGTTTTTTAGATCTCCTGCCGTCGCGTATTTCTATACCTTTATTGCCAGTCTTTTCACTTCTAATTTGCTGATCATCACCCTGTGTAGCATAGGATTTACTATTGCCAGTATTGAGACCTACAAGACGTTCTTCTTTTTAGACCGGCCCCGGGGCAAGTTTCAAGGCAAGGCAATAACACATCCCGAAATGTTGAATTTTAGAAAAAAATTTGTTCCACCTTATATTCTGATTTGGGTGTTTGTGTTGACATGTTTTGTTGTAGGATTGACAAATAGACTGGACACATTGTTACCATTTTAATGTCGAATTGAAAGTCTCAAAAGAAAACAACAGATCAGCAGCCACGACGACATTTAATTATAAACTTGTCAAGCGAGGTGTAATTATCTTCGTGACCATTACCCTTATCGCTTTCACCGGCCTATTCATTTTTTCAAGTACTGAAGAATCGCTAGCCGAACTGAAAAACATACGACCGGGCTATATTCTGATCATTCTGGCATTGGTCTTTTTCGACTGGTGGATTGGTGGATGGCGGAATACAATATTTGTAAGAAAAGTAATCCCCAACGTGTCACAGCGCATTTGTTTCGATGCCAATTTGGCAAACATATTTATGGGAGCTGTTACCCCCTCACAGACTGGCGGAGGCCCAATACACTTATATATGCTCCACAGGAGGGGTGTAAAACTAGCCGACGGCATCGCTCTTTCTGTTATTAATTTTATATCTACCATTATTTTTTTCATCACATCCACGGGTATCGGACTGCGGATATTAAGAGATTCAGAAATTAACGATACCTTATATTCATTGATAAAATCGGGATTTTCAATTTTTACTACCCTGTTCCTGTTTATACTTCTGGGGCTGGTTGCTCCTCATTTTGTGGGGAGAATCTTAGCGAAAATGGGAAGGATGGTGGATTCATTGAGCCACAGACTGGCGTCAAAGATTTCTAGTGCCATTGATAAGACAAAGTCTAAACTTTTTGAATATAACCACACCATTAGGACCTTTCTTTTCAAAAATCCCCTATTGCTACCATACAGTCTCGTTCTCACCATCATCATGTATTCTAATAAATTTTTAGTCACTTATATGATCGTATTGGGCTTAGGATATACTGGTGATCTGGCGCATATTATGGCTATTCAGGCCATCACATTTTTTCTTTTGTACTTTGCTCCTACGCCGGGAGGAAGCGGAATAGCGGAGTTTAGTATAGCTTCGCTCATGACGCCATTTATTCCAGGCGCTGGCATCGCCAGCTTTACCGTACTTCATCGAAGTTTTCTATTGATCTTACCCGCCATAGTCGGATCGTTTATTGTAATGAAAGAGTTGAAAAAACATTCGGATCATTTTGTTGGTACGCCTGACGGGGCTTAGAAATATGGCACGTATTTTAATACGCCTAACCTGATTTCAGATTGTGATAATGATTCTGATTTTGGATTCTGAAGAATGCAAAAATTGTGACAAAGCGACAAAATGAAATACACCCTAGTGCACCGAGCACTAAGTAAAGTGTAAGCGTACTGTAAAGTACATCCTACAATTCTTGTTCAGTTTCCTGCTTTACAGTGCTTGGCTCAATTTTCTTTTTCTCCCACAAGTGCGGCAATAGCTGCTCGATTTGATTGTCGGGATGATGGGGTAGTCTTTGCATAATGTCTGTGAGCCATTCGATGGGATCGACTTCATTCATTCTGCAACAGGCAAGGAGTGAATAAAAGATGGCTCCTCGTTGTGCTGCCTCATGCGAGCCGGCAAACAGATAGTTCTTTCGGCCTACCGCGATTGGACGTATCGCATTTTCGATAGGATTAGTGTCAATGAGTAGATTGCCATCGGTCAGATAATGAATCATACGCTTTTTTCTGCTGAGCATATATCCCATCGCTTTACCTATTGGGCTTTGAGGTAACAACTTGGGTAATTCGGTCTCCATCCATTTGAACATTCTTTCGAGAACTGGTTTTGATTTTTGTTCTCTGAGTGTTTAAGCCTTTTCATAGGATTATCCGCTTCTCTGCTTGGGTGATATTCGAAGAATAATAGTTTTTTGTGAACACAATGATAGCCCCAATAAAAACCTCGATGAGTTTTTCGCTTTTTGGGTTTGACTCTTGGTTTTTTGGGAGGTCCTTTAATTTGTACTTCAATTCGGGTTTCGTCAACCTGCAAATAGGTTGCACTTAAGACCTTTTCTACCAGCTTGTTATATAAAGTTTCGAGCTTTGAGGCTGATTGAGCCATCCATCCGCACATTGTGGATCGTGGAATGGTAATACCCAAACGCTTCATTCGACCGATAATGCGGTATAAAGGCAGGTGATCTACATATTTTTCAATTATTATGTTGGATAGCAGCGACTCGTCAGCTATACACTTGTCTATGAATCGTTTGGGCATCGGAGAAATTCGGACAACAGTCGGTTCGGTAGGATCTTGATCTGTTGTGGGCGGAGCATATTTGGGACGCACTATTACCTTGACGGTGAGTTTTGCAGGACGATAAGCCAAGGTTTCTGTACGCTGCTCGCCTATTTTGACCATATCGGTCGTATCTATGTCCGGTTCAATGACTTGTTCTTCCCTTTCCAGATGTTCGGGGAGCACCAACCGAGCTGGTTTTTCCTTGCGTTTCCCTTTTTTACGGTTGTGGGCGGGCACATGGGTAGTGGCGGGTTGTTCGGGTGGTTGCTCTATTTGACCGAACAGTGAAAGTTGATCTGGAGAAATGTTCGAAATATACCGTTCGCTCTTTGCCCCATAAATCATCCGTTTCAGGTTTTCTAACTGAAACTTTAAATCCTCAATTACACATCCCCGGATAGCGGATCCATTTGAAGTGCATTGCTTACCAATCCGCTCAACCCATCAAAACCTTTTCGCATAACTCGTACCGCGTTACGCGGTATCTGTTGGTGATTGATACAAAAAATAGCGGTGGCGTTCACTCAATGAAAACATCAACAACAAGTTTTTACCAGAGCCTGCAATACTGTTAGTGATGTACCTTGGGGCATTACCAGCCGATTCCCGTTTGGATAGTGCAACTCAATCTCTAAGTTTGTTGCAAACCTATCCACCTCCAAGGCAACAAATCTGTGTGAGAATTCACCGCCCAATCCCCTGCACAATTTCCTGCGCCAATAATCCAGAGTGGGCATCTTGATACCACGCTCTACACAAAAGGTTCGCTTTGTACCCTCATAGGTCGAATAGGCATCCACTATCGGACGCATTTCTGTGGATGTTCTTTGTGTCATTTTTTTGAACTTTGTTGAACACCAAAGTTAGGGCGGGCTCCGGGTGATGGGCAAGATGTAGTTCACGGTACGCTTACGGTTTACCAGTGCCTGTTGGGGTCAGGATTGACGTGGACGTCAACGCATTGGAGATTCCCATTTTTTGTGAAGTATCACATTCCAAACCCTTTCATCAACGCTTATGTCAATGCGGTGGATATAGTTTTAATCTCAATTCTGCAATTAATACAAGAGCTACGCTTATTGGTGATATCGATTTACCAAGCGTCAATATTTCTTATTTGACAAATGGAAACGAGGTGTTTGGTTAGTTTGGTGTTGGTTTTTCTAAGAATGCCGGAGCAGGAAAAATTTTCGGAGAGGTCAAATACGAACACGCTTTCGAAAACTACACTTCTGATTTGCTCGTGGATATACCGTTAAAGAATCGAAGATTTACAGTTGGTGTCGGCTATTCAATGCCGCTTAATTAGTTGTTTGTCGTTCTCCGCCAGCTGGCGGAGGGCGGCATTTTTTGCTTCTTTGATTTGTTCTTCGAAAAAATGTGGCTCGCTTCTGCCGCCAATAAATCCCGTCCACCGACCTGTCAGACGAAGTCTTGACGTAGTCTGAAGCTTTATGCGTAAGTGGATGGCAGCCCCAATGGTCAGCTCAATTCATTGAGCTCCACTTCCTTCCTCCGATTCTTATACCACAAAAATGCCAAAGTTCCTATAAGAAGGTACGGCATCGAGAGCATATACAAAATACCATTATTGAGCCCTCTGGCTTGGGTGCCTCCGTCTTGCAGATTGGATTCCGCAGCCATCCGGCACATAGGGCATTGGGCCAAGACATCAATTGGAATTATAAAAACAAATAGAACCAAAAGGGCAAGAACGATATATTTAACTCTATTCATTTTTCAGAAGTTAATAGCATGGACTTAATAACAAATATACAACAGGCCCGGTTATCGAAACATATAACCAAACGGGATATACTTTTCGAGCTAATTTCTTGTGTCTTTCGTACTGCTTAGTATACGCTCGAATGTATGTAAATAAAATAAACGGCAAACTCAATCCCGCCAAAACAATATGCGAAATCAAAATGAAATAATACACAGTTCTTATTCCACCTTCTTTACAAAATGAAGTTTCGGCAGTAGTAAAGTGATAAATTATATAACAAACCAAAAACAAAAATGAAGTAATGAAGGCCGCAGTCATCAATTTCATATGTTGCTCGACCATCTTCCTCTTGATCATATAGAATGCAATGACCAGCAGTAGGGATGTCGCCGTATTAAGCAAAGCATTAACTCCAGCCAGGAATGAAAAGTCGAAGTCAATATCCAGTTTTACGCGGCGCATAAAAACTACCAGTAATAAGACAATTGTTGAGACAACTATGGCGATCCGATTCAACTTTTTTTCCAGGACGAGGGATTCTGCCTCTGTCTTCGAGCTTCCCTGCCCGTCCGGCAGGCGGGCGTCTTCGGGCGTTCTCATCTTTCCAAAACGATTTTTCTCGATTGCTCCATCGGCAATAGTACCGAAAGGTGCCTGATAAATTCCTTAAAATCACTTTCGTCGTCGGAATAGGTAGCCCGCACCAGTCCGGATGTATCAATCAATATTATTTCGCCAGAATCAAAGATGGCCTTTTGTTCTTTTGTTATTTTAGACTGCATATAATTCTTATCTATAATTGCCGACAATTCCGGTACGCCCACTTCATAAAATGTGTGTATGCAAAAATATTTGTTCTTCTGAAACTTCTTATGTAAATCATCAATAGCGCTACTGTCAAAATCGTCCCTTTTTATAAGCACATTGACCATACCTTTTTCAATAGTAAGCACTTTTGGCAACTCCTTAGTCAACCGAACCTCAGTTTCGTTTTGTTCTAAAGCTTCCAATGCATCGACTCTAAAGGATAAACCTTGTCGCAAATAATAAAAGGAAACGAGTGGCAGAATTATGAGTAGAAGGACAACTGATATGCCGGCTATGACAGCGTGCTTGTTCAATTAAGAATCAAAATGAAAATTATGAAAAAGGCATCCCTATGGGAAAATTAAAATCAAAACACCTCAATTTGTATATGAATAATTGGTTTTTCAATATTGCCATTTTGATTGAGATTGACATTGCTATTTTGATTGCCCATAGGCAAGATATTCTTCCTCAGAATATTCATCTTTGAATTCTATAAGGTAACCAACATCCTCGACAGACTCCTTGTTCTTATTCTCAATCAATTCCCTTCGGTTGCCCCAATCGTTTCCTTCGTATAAAAATGCGATCAATCCCCAAATCAACAGCGTCGTTGGCAGCAGAACCGACCTCACCAGTGACGGAACTTCATACTTCATATGCATGAACTCAAAGACGATGTATATAGCCTTGGTCAAACTCAAAGTGATCATCAGAATGGCCATTAACCATACCGGCCATTTGAGACCATCAATAATATATCCTTTACCCATTAAAGCGATCAAAACTTCAACGAGTGTTATGATTCCAAGAATTATTATCGTTTTTAGGACGATCCTCTTCGCTGTATTATAGTCGTGTGCCATTTGTTATTAATTAATTAGTCAGTCAATAATTAATAATTATTAGAAAGTCCGTATATTCTCATCAAGACGTTCAGTTTGACTTTGACGTCGTATTTTATTATAGTAAATAGAATACCAGGAACACAAAAACCCATACCAAGTCCACAAAGTGCCAGTACAATCCCATTTTCTCAACAATTTCATAGCCGTTTTTCCGCTTAATGTATATGCCGCTCATCACATTGAGCAGTATGATGACCAGGAAAATAACGCCCGAAAAAACGTGAAAGCCGTGGAAACCCGTAATGAAAAAGAACAAAGCTCCAAAGGCCTTCGGGCCAAAGCTTTGTTGTTTTACTTGTCCGGCATCTTCTCCTTCGGTGACGCGATACTTTAGCTGCTGATATTCTCCGTGATGTTGATGAATGAGGTAGGCATCGCCTGGTACAAATGTCGTTCCCTCTTCAATATCATGTCCATCGCCTTCAAGGTAGATTCCATGCTCCGTATGTGTGCGAAAAGGATTGGTAAGCACGCTCATGTGCTCTTTTCCGATCAACGTACTCCATTCCCAGGCTTGGCAACCTAAAAAGCCCAAACCGCCAAATATAGTGAGCACCATCCAAATGGCTACTCCTTTTTTGTTCTCTCGATGTCCCTCCTGTACAGCTCTTACCATAGTGTATGAGCTGAACAGCAGCACAAAGGTCATGAAGGTCACAAAGTACAGTGGTTTATGGTGAATGTCTCCAGGAAGGCTTTGAAAAACAAAATCAGGAACGGGCCAATCCGCTTTGCTAAATCTCAGAGCCCCATAAGAAATAAGGAAGCCGGCAAAAGTAAATGCATCTGATACCAGAAAATACCACATCATCAATTTGCCGTAGCTCGCTCCCATAGGCCGGGATGCGCCATCCCAATGCACTTCTTTAGTATGTGTCGCTGTACTAGTAGCCATGAAATACTATCTGCTCAATAATAAAAACATCAATAAATAGACCCACAATATGTCCACGAAGTGCCAGTATTGTAAGGTCAGTTCAAAATTTATTTTTCGCTTCTCGGTGAATTTTTTCAAAGTGAATGCATTAACTATAGATACCGTCAACGCTGCCAATCCGCCCAGGATATGTGCTGCATGAATACCTGTAATGACATAAAGAAATGCGCCGGAAGGATTTCCCTTCAGATCAATTCCTATGGAAAATAATTCCACCCATCCTAAATATTGGAGCGCCAGAAATGTACAGCCCAGAATAAAAGATAAAATCAAAGCTGATTTGTATAGACCCAAAGTTCGTTTCTTAAAGTTGTGGTAAGAATAGTGTAGCGATACGCTACTCAATATCAAGACAAGGGTACTATAGTAAAATATAGTAGGGACGGTAAACTCCAACCAATTCCCACCTGCCCTTCGCACCATATATGCACTTGTCAAAGCAGCGAACATCATCATGATGCTTCCCATACCAATCCAAAGCGCAAATTTTAGTGGGTTTACACGCGAATGCAAATACGATTTATTCTTATCCAATACCTCCTCCATTACACAAATCCGATTATCAGAACCAACAAAATGGCAGGGATATAAACGATGCTAGTTAAGAGCAATACCAATGCAGATTTATTATCAAATCTTACTTTGAAGCGAATGGAAACAGCGATAAGACCGAATGTCAACACCGACAAAAGGCTTAAGCTCAACATAGATTCTATACCTGAAAATGACAAAAGTGCTATCAAAGGGAGAATAGCTATGCTCATGACGACTGAGCTGGTTCCGATTTGTCTTGAAGGCAGTTGGTTTCGCGACTCGGACGGAATAAATTTAAATCCGGCTATTCTGTAATCTGCGTAACTCTTAAAGGCGATAGACCAAAAATGCGGATACTGCCAGCAAAATTGTATCATGAATAGGGTTAATGCCAACCAAGTCAATTGACCTGTAAATGCCACTACTCCAATCAGAATCGGCAAGGCACCTGAAATTGCTCCAATAAAGACCGCCGAAGTCGAATGGCGCTTCAATGGTGTATACACAAAGGCGTACAGAAGAAGGGCAATCATTCCTAGTAGTGAGCAAAATGGATTGAATAAAGCAAGTAATGTAATGCCTACGAGGCTAAGAAGGCCTGCTGCAAGTACTGCCTCTGATACAGACATCCTTCCTGCTGCCAAAGGCCTGTTCATCGTCCTTTTCATCAATTTATCATAGTCTCTTTCAAGTACTTCATTTAGAATATTCGAAGCTGCGGTAACACAAAATCCCCCTATTCCCAGAACTGCAAGTTCCAACCACCCAGTTTGCAATTGCGACGCGATCAGGAAAGCTCCTATTGCTGTCAAGACTACAACTATTGTTAGGTTTAGTTTGATCAATTGCACATAGTCGGAAATCTTTGAAATCCTCAGTGCATCCTCGTTTAGCTGATATGTATTTGTGCGTGATTTCAAAACTTAGAATTATCCCTGTTTATTTTTCATTTTTACGTAGTCACAACTCAATGCTGCTCCTCCAATTTTTCTTCTTCCGTCAACGGCACGTATTGTGGAATAAATTCATTGCCGTCCTTTCCGTAATCATAAGGCCATCGATGTACTACAGGAATCTTATCCGGCCAGTTTCCGTGCCCTGGATGTATAGGCGTTGTCCATTCAAGTGTATTCGCTCCCCATGGATTTTTTACAGTTACTTTTCGCCCGTGATTCATGCTGTAAAAGAAATTGACCACGAACAAAATACCCGCAGCAAAAACGACTATCGCTGCAATGGTAATAAACTGGTTCAACTCGTGGAATTGATCGAAGGCCTGGAAACTATCCATGCGATAATACCGCCTCGGTATTCCGGCCATTCCGAGATAGTGCATTGGCCAGAATATCGCGTACGCCCCTATCAGTGTTAGCCAAAAATGGATTTTCCCCAAGGTCTCATTCATAAATCTTCCGAACATCTTGGGGTACCACTGATACACACCTGCAAACATGCCAAACATTGCGGCCACGCCCATTACAATATGAAAGTGTGCAGTAACAAACTCCGTATCGTGCATCTGGATATCTATGGCAGAATTACCTAAAAAGATACCGGTCAGACCTCCGGATATAAACATCGACACAAAGCCAACCGCGAAAAGAAAAGGTGTATTGAGCCTGATCTTACCGCCCCATAATGTCGTAATCCAGTTGAACACCTTGACCGCCGACGGCACAGCAATGATCAATGTAAATATGACAAAGAAGGTAGACAGGAATGGATTCACCCCCGACATGAACATATGGTGCGCCCAAACGATGAACGACAAAAACGCAATCGCTAGAATAGAATAGACCATGGCTTTATAGCCAAAAATGGGTTTGCGCGATTGCACCGCTAGCACTTCGGAGACAATTCCCATCGCAGGAAGTATGATAATATACACCTCCGGATGTCCTAAGAACCAAAATAAGTGTTGATACAAAATAGCGCTTCCTCCTACATAGTCGAGCGCCTGACCATTTATGAAAATATCGCTCAGATAAAAGCTCGTACCCAATCCCCTGTCAAAAAGCAGTAAGAAAAATCCGGATGCCAGAACGGGGAATGACAACAATGCAATAATTGCGGTCACAAAGAAGGCCCAAATCGTCAACGGCATCTTCCAAAGGCTCATGCCTTTCGTACGTAGGTTAAGCACTGTGGTTATATAGTTCATACCTCCTAGCAATACCGAAACCACGAATAGAACCAAACTCGCAAGCCACAAGGTCATTCCGGCCCCCGAGCCCGACGAGGCTTGGGGCAAGGCGCTCAGCGGGGGATAAGCTGTCCATCCTCCGGAAAACGGCCCGGTACTCAAAAACAGAGAGTAGAACATAACCACACTGGCCAGGAAGAAAAACCAATACGAAAGCATATTCAAGAAGGGCGATGCCATATCACGCGCACCTAACTGCAAGGGAATCAATAAGTTAGAAAAGGTTCCGCTCAGTCCAGCTGTCAGCACAAAAAACACAATTATAGTCCCGTGCATGGTCACCAGGGCATAATAGAATTGTGGATCCAGAGTTCCAATCCCTAATTCTTCGTTGAGCAGAATCCACCTGCCCAACAGTGGTTTTAACCAGGCGACGCTTTCATCCGGAAATCCCCGCTGCAGCCTAAATACGATCGACATACCCGCTCCAATAATCGCCCATATGATTCCCGTAATGAGGAATTGGCGGGCAATGATCTTGTGATCCATGCTAAAGATGTACTTGAAGATAAAGTTGGATTGATATTTGTCGCCGTGGTGATGCTCGTGAAAGTGGTCGTCGTACCCAGTCTCCTTTACGAGTTGCTCTTCGTTGTATGTTACTATTTTGGACATCGTTGATTATTATGAGTTCGAAAGTATTCTCATTTCAATCCGTCTATTGTTCTGTTTGCCTTCGGCAGTATCGTTCGTATCGGCCGGTCGATTGGGGCCCACTCCAATTCCCGTCAGCCGGGCTGATGAAATCCCATTATCCGCTAAGTATTTGACAACGTTGTTCGCCCTTTCTTCTGACAATATTTGATTGGTGAGCGCGTCACCTGTGTTGTCTGTATGCCCGGATATTTGAATGTTCATATTGGCAAACATTCCCAGAATTTCAACAATATTATCTAATTCGTATTTAGAATCGTCCTTCAAAAGCGCAGACCCTGTTTCAAAGAAAACATTTGTCAGGCGAATCGTATTTTCGTAGTCCTCCGCTTTTAATGCAGATTGTACCTCCGATAGCAATTCGGTTGCTCTCCGCTTCGCTTCGATGGGCAACAATCGGCCTTTGAATGGATCGTTATCGGTATTCCTGATATTTGTTAAGTAAAACGAGTTCTGTTGATCCAGCCAATCCTTGTACTCTTCCTCAGATACGATCTTTACTACACGGCGCATGCTATAATGTCCCTTGCCGCATAATTCGGCGCAAGCCAATTCATAATCAAACATTTCCCATTTCTGCGGGCCATCCGGTTCATCTTCAAAAAATGGAACGTGGTATTCCGCATATTCTTTTAAGCCCTGACGATAGTCTTCGGTAGTCCTTGTCGGAGTGAATATAAAGTAAGTCGGCAGTCCGGGAATGGCATCCATTTTTACTCTGAAGTGCGGTAGATAAAAGTTGTGTAAGACGTCTTTAGCAGTAATACGCACGCGCACCTTCCTGTCAACCGGAAGCACAATATCGATTGCGTGGAAGTCGTCAATATTTTTTTCATCCGTCCAATCCTGTCCGAGCGGATTGGTGGCTGGATCGATGAGTTTGAAATCTTTAGTACCTAATTTATCATCCGGTCCGGGATAGCGTATTTCCCAAAGAAATTGAGAACCTGTTGCCTCGATCTCGATATAGTCCTCATTTTCATCAACGTCGGGCATGACTTCGAGCCATACGATCAGGCCCTCCACTACGAGATAAACCATGACGATGGAAGGCAGGAAGGTCCAAATGGCTTCCAGTCGATTGTCGTGAGTAAAGAATTTCGCGACCACTCCTTTGCGATCCCTATATTTATAAGGATACCAAAACAAAAATATTTGAGTAACAACAAAAACAATCCCTGTGAAGAATAAGGTCACATTAAACATGTGATCTAGTTTTCCCCCATGAGCCGAAGCGGCGTTATGCGGGCCATAGCCCAACATGTAATTCTTATAATACCAAGCACTCACAATACAGAAAACAAGAAAAACAACCATAAATATGACCATCCAAACCGCAGTCCTTTCATTGCTCTGCCGTTCCACCTCGGCCACGCCCCGTAGCTGTGCGCCAAGCTCGCTTACCTTTCCAATCTGAACGGTAATGACCGTGATTAAGACAATTATTCCAGTTATGATCAATGCGAGCATTTTCTATACTTTATTATGCATGATGGTTGAGGCTTTCTGCAATATACGGATCATTAGTCGGTGACAGACGCGATCTCGACAGTACGACGTAGGTAACCAAAAGAAACAAAGAAAGGAATCCAATAAAAGCACCGATTTCCAGGAAACCAGGAATGGTAAACCCTGAGACAAACTCAGAGACGTGCTCTCCTCCGTGACCTGCAGCTTCGGTTACTTCACGGCCTATGCCCGAATCCGAATGACTGGATTCTGAGGAAGGTCCTCCCATCAAAGCATGTGCAGTGTGTAGAGCTCCCGGCTTGATCATAAGGAAGTAATCCAGCCAATGCCCGAATACTACAATCAAAGCAACAAATCCCGCCGAACCAAATTTTCTCTTGGTATCATTTCTCATCAAAATAAGGAAAGGCAAAACAAAATTGATTACCAGGTTGGTATAAAACACCACAGGATAGTTGCGATGTCTTTCCTGGAAATACACCGTTTCCTCGCCGATATTCGCATACCAGATCAGCATGTACTGGGAAAACCACAAATAAGCCCAAAAGATGCTGAATCCAAACAAAAATTTACCAAGATCATGAATGTGTTCGTAACTCACATTGCCGTAGTAACCTTTTCCTTTCATATAAATCAGTACGAGTATAGTCATCCCTATCATAGCCACAAACAGACTCGCACCGCAATACCATGAAAATAAGGTGCTGTACCAGTGCGCATCAATGGACATCACCCATAACCATATAACTGCGCAAAGCGTGAGTGCGCCAAGGGGCAAAAATGCCGCCGCCCACACCCTCAGGCGATGATGAAACTTAAACGATTGATCACCACCTCGATCTTCCGCTAACGACAAGCCTCTCATTTTCCAAAAGAAGAAAAACCAAATGGCGGTAACAACAACAGCGCTAATAAAATACCAGTTAAGATTTAAAAAAGCAGACTTACCTTTTAGAATTTTATCTTCTGCAACAGACGCCCCATCCGCCCAATGATATAAATGATGCCATTCAAACTTAGCTCCCAAAAAGACGATGAGCATCAACACTATCCCGACAATGAGAAACATTCCGAATGCTTCCCAGACCCTTTTGAATAAGGTCGACCACCCGGCCCAGGCCGTTACACAGATTGCGTAAAACCAGACCGCCATAAAAGCTACACCGGTAAAGAATACCGAGTTGTGTAAGAAATTCGTCCAGAATCTCGTGTGAAAATGATCATCATTCATCCATACCAATCCCAAACAAACTATTCCCACAGCAATGCCGGAGAGGAGTAATATTCTTTGCCTGCTCGTTATCTGGTATGTCGTCATTGAAGTATCCAATTATTTCGGCCATAGGCCGACCAGCCTTTGGCTGGAATTATTAATGATCCGATTGCTCAGTGTCGTTTTGGTTTTCATGGTCCTGTGAAGCCTCTTGCAGCGCTTCTTCTTTTGCCGCTTCTCCTCCTGGAACATCTATATTGTTCAAAGTATTTTCCAAATGGTTGTAGACTAAATCTTTACTCTTCGCTTGCAGCGATCTTATGTAATGGATGACCTGCCATCTTTCCTCATAAGATAGTTTGTCCGCATAGCTGCCCATCATATTTTTCCCATACATTATGGAATGGTAAAATCTGCCATTCGAGGCGGCCATGAATTCATCCAATAGCATATTGGCAGGCTGTACGGGAAATTTACCGCCTGCATCTCCTGTAGCAGGATTGGCATCTCGCACCAAATATCCCAACCCATCGCCATTTTCGCCATGACAAATACCGCAATAGACATCGTACAGAGTTTCTCCACGCTGTAGGCCGTCTTCGGTGATCGGATATGGATTGCTTATAATTTCCCCGATCGCCCTGGTTCTTTCTTCCTCTGTATCGCCGTAGTAATATGGAACACTCCCATTTGGATTGTGCCCAAATCCGGAAGTGGTGTAGTGGGGATTTTTATTACCTACATACCCCCTTGCTATCGTTCCTTTGACCGGTAGTTTCGGTTTGGCATACTGGTAATATTCGTCCTTGCTTCCCCAGGTGTTGAGAAAGTAATAAGTGTAGTAATTGGCCTCGTACGCTATGCTATGAGACATATCGGGCATATATTCGCTGCCCGTGACATTTCCTCCAGGCTGCTGGCACGACGATAGATAGATAATCGCTGCCAGGGCCAGAGGGAGGTATATTTTTTTTAGTAAGGACATTTAGAGTGTTTTAAGTTTTCATCTCGTTGATTATCAAACACATTGTTCAAACCACTTCGCAGTTATAACTTCTTTGTATCCACCAATGAAGCGCCTGTCTCTTTAAAGAATTTTTTTGCTTTCGCATCGCTCACATCATGCCGGTCAAAGGCTATGCAAAATTTATCATCTGTAATTCTATCGTGTAGCGTTGGATTAGTTACACCGGGACCTTGTCCGTTTATCACAAAAAAAGTAACCGTCATTCCCACAGAAGCAAAAAGAACAGTTAATTCAAAAGTAATTGGAATAAAAGCCGGTACTGACCAATACGGTTTACCTCCAAATATCACCGGCCAATCCGATGTAAAAATCCACGTCATACCCAAAAAGGCAGTTAGCAGGCCAATCGCCCCATAAACGAATCCCATTATATGCAATCTGGATTCCGCTAACCCTAACAACGGATCCAATCCATGCACCTGAAACGGAGTAAACACATCATAAATATGCAGGTGCTCCGAATTGGCGCTTTTTACAGCTTCGAGCAATTCTGTTTCGTCGTCGTATAAACCAAATATTATGTCTTTGTTTTTCATTAATGACTCTCTTCCATTTCAGCGTGTACAACATACGGCTCGTCCTGTTCTACAGCTTTTGAAAATTTCTTTTGAATCTGTTCGTGCTGTTTTTTATTCACTTTCAAATACTGATCACCAGCTGATTTCGAAATGTTCTTGATTTCAGCAATCGCCACTACCGGGGCTATTCGTGTAAATAGCAGGAACATCGTAAAAAATAGTCCAAGTGTGCCGAGAAAAATGCCTACCTCAACCCAGGTCGGAACGTAAAAACTCCAACTTGACGGTAAATAGTCTCTTGCCAATGTGGTCGGGATTATCACAAATCTTTCGAACCACATTCCTATATTGATCACAATAGACATGAAAAATGTAAACGGGATGTTCCTTCTCAGTTTTTTATTAAAGAATACAAGCGGTGAAACCACATTGCAAAACATCATCCCAAAGTACGCCCAGAAGTACGGCCCAAGCGCTCGATTAAAAAAAGCGAACTGTTCGTAAATGAAACCGGAATACCAGGACATAAATAGCTCGGTAAGATAAGCCACACCTACGATCATACCGGTCGCTACAATGATCTTATTCATCGATTCTATATGCTCGACTGTGATGTACTCTTCAAGGCTCAATACTTTCCTTGCGATAAGCACTAAAGTCAACACCATAGCAAATCCGGAAAATATCGCTCCCGCAACAAAGTATGGCGGAAAAATTGTAGTATGCCATCCGGGAATGACTGAAGTAGCAAAATCAAAACTCACAATCGTATGTACGGACAAAACGAGCGGTGTAGCAATTCCCGCGAGCACAAGAGACAAAGATTCCCATCTCTGCCAATGTTTTGCCGATCCGGTCCAACCAAAGGATAAAAAATTATAAAATCTTCTTTTTATTCCTTTTGCCCGGTCACGCACGGTTGCAAAATCAGGAACAAGTCCCAAATACCAAAACAGCACCGAAACGGTAAAATAAGTACTGATCGCAAACACATCCCACATCAACGGAGAATTGAAATTTGGCCAAACCGGCCCTCGCGTATTGGGATAGGGAAACATAAACGGCACCATCCAAAGCCTTCCCATATGGATCATTGGGAAAAGACCTGCACACATTACAGCAAAAATCGTCATTGCCTCTGCAGACCTATTTACTCCTGTTCGCCATTTTTGACGGAATAGCAAAAGGATGGCCGATATTAAAGTACCGGCATGACCAATTCCGATCCACCAAACAAAATTCGTTATATCCCATCCCCATCCAATCGTACGATTGAGGTTCCAGCTTCCAATGCCAAACCATATCGTCCAGCAAATACAAAAGATACCAAACAGCAAAACCGTTAATGCCACTATGAAAGCAATAAGCCAAGTCGTAGTCGGCTTATGTTCCTGAGCTCGTACGAGGTCTACCGTAATGTCGTGATAGCTCTTACCTCCTGCTATTAATGGCTGCCTTATCGGGCTTACTGTTGCGCTCATAACTAGGTCAAATTCCAAATTCTAATTTCCAAATTCCAACGTTCCCAGGAATTTGGCGCATATAAATTTCAAACCCCTTATTACAGGTTCTAACATTTCAATTTTAAAATTTCTCTTCATGTATCCAGTGTTTCGTCCCTATTACTAACTTTCATCGTGTACTGTACAGACGGCCTCGTATTTATTTCTTCCAATACCTCATAATTAAGCGACGAATCGAATTTCTTGTGCAATTCTCCATTTTTATCGTTTTGATCGCCAAATGTTATCGCTCCAGTAGGACAGGCAGTTTGACAAGCCGTTTTTACATCTGCGTCATGCAGTTTTCGCATTTCCTTCTTGGCTGTTAATTTGCCTTCTTGTATTCTTTGCACGCAGAAACTGCACTTTTCAATTACACCCCTTGACCGAACGGTCACATCGGGATTCAATACCATTCTTGTCAAATTATCAGCGCCATAAGGCACTTCTTCTCCATTTACCTTAACCTGGTTAACAGGGAATACATCTGCTGTCGTGTAATCCGACCAGTTGAATCTTCTGACTTTATAAGGACAGTTATTGGCGCAATATCTTGTACCTACACAACGGTTATAAGCCATTTGATTGAGGCCCTCGGCACTATGATTTGTGGCGTTCACCGGACAGACGTTTTCGCAAGGCGCATTATCGCAATGCTGACACATTAATGGTTGGTACACCGTATTCGGATTTTTGACGTCGCCGTAGTAGTAGCGATCAATTCTCAACCAGGCCATTTCCTGGTGTCTGCCCATTTTATGCTTTCCTACGACAGGCACATTGTTTTCTGCCATGCAGGCAACCGTACATGCCCCGCAGCCGATGCAGGCATTGAGGTCGACGTGCATGCCCCAATGATGTCCCTGACTGTAGAATTCTTCGGTATACTTTTCAAACGGGTACATGGTTCCTTCATTGAGATGCTCGAAGTGTTCGCGTTCGTGATGTAGATCTTCCACGGCTTCTTCGAGATGATCGATATGCGTTCTCCTGATCACCGATCTTTCGGTCAACGCTCCTTGAAATCCAGTAACCATGTTGCCCCATCCAGGGGCCAGTGCGGCTTCATCCGCATTAATAATTTCACCTGTCTTTTTATTAGGAGCCGTGACGCCCATAGTGTGATGATACTGAACGCAAGAGAAATGTTCGCCCTCCTTACCTTTCTTGCGGGAGACGGAAACTGAAGAAGAATAGTATTGCGTAAGGCCATCCGAATCGCCAAGAACGTCATTAATATTCACACCTATACCCTTTGTAGCAAAACCCCCTTCCTCGCGCCCATAACCAAGAGCCAGGGCAACCGTCCCCGGCATCAATCCAAATTGCTGTACTACAGGCACACGCATTGTTTTATTACCAACGGTGAGGTCGACCAAGTTGCCATCTTTAAGTCTATTGAAGCCCTTAAATTTTTTGACTCCGTCGAATTCTACCGGTACAGCCAGGTAATTTCCCCAAGCACATCTCGAAACGGGATCGGGCATTTCCTGGAGCCACGGGTTGTCGGCAAAGTCGCCGTTGCCAATGGTTATAGGTTCGAAAAATTGAATTTCCAATTCGGATGCGGAAGGAACTGATATATTGCGACAAGCCAATGCAAAATCGCACATAAATTCTATATTTTGAAGATTTCTTCCGGACATATTATATACGCCATCATGCAAGACGCTGTCCCAGAAAGCCTGGAATCCGAGATACTTATCCTGAGTTGCGAAATAACTTTCCTCCCAGTTTTTCTTTAAATATTCTAAATAAGGTTGTTCTGCATTCAAAACATCGGGCGAAGCTCCTGCCCATGAAAGCAAACTATGCTCTGCTTGTCTTGTATTAAAAAGTGGAGAAATGGTAGGTTGCATAAGGCTTAGCATTCCTCGCTTTGCTTCTGTGTCACCCCAACTTTCGAGGCCGTGGTGGATAGGCGCTATCAAGTTACACATCGCCGTTGTTTCATTCCTGGCATAGGACAATGCTATTCTGTCTGTGACTTTTGCGAGTTCTTCTTTAAGCGTACCAGCAATTGATGAATCGTATAATGGATTGCAATCCAAAAAGATGATTCTATCTACCCTACCCGTCTTAATATCATTATTGAGTTTGGCCAGTTCTTTTTCGCTGCCTTGTCTTTGCAGTGAGGCATGTTCGAAATCAAGGGTCGTGCCATAGTTCGCTAAGGCATTATTAATGCCGTTCACCAAGACTTGCTCAGGCACATTATTGCTTCCACTTACGACAAGGGAATGGCCTTTGGCTGCTTTCAGCATATCTGCAACTTTTGCAAGGCCTGATTTTGCCTTAGCGTTAAGACGCGAAGCTGCGCTCACCGAAGTGCCCGTAATTAATTCGAATAAATAACCGATCGCAACTCCTTGCTCGGATGGTTTTATTAAAATCCGATTGTCGGCATTCGAACCCGTAAGGGACATGTGTGATTCCACCTGGATATGCTTTGACATATTAGCGGACTCAACGTCCTTTATTTTTCTATTCTTTGCATATTTACGAGCGTATTCCACCGGAGAAATCCAGGTACCCAGGAAGTCGGCGTTAAAGCTTACAATAACATCTGCCTTATCGAAATGATAATCGGGAATCACCCGATCGCCAAAGCATTGCTCATTTGCATGCAAAATCGCTGTTGACGAAACGGGATCATAGGTAACCACTTCGGTATTGGGATATGCCGAAACGAAGTCATCCAGTACTCTATTGGCTGTAGGACTAAGAATGGTATTTGTAACGATTCTCGTTGATAATGTGCCTCTTAACAAGGAAGTGATTTCATTATCGAGTTCGTCCCATTCTACATTTGCATACCCCTCTTCCGTAGCAATTTGTGGATTTTTCAATCGATTGGTATCGTAAAGGGAAAGCACATGCGCTTGAGCTCTTGCGGAAGTGCCGCCTTCCGTAATCGGAGATAGGTTGTTGCCTTCAATCTTTATCGGGCGGCCTTCTCGAGTTTTTACCAAGATCGGACAAGATTCGCCGCCTTTTACAAAGGTGGAAGCGTAATAAGTAGCAATGCCAGGCACGATCTCATCGGGCTTGATCACATAGGGAATCGCCCGCTTAACAGGAATATCACATCCGGCCATTGTCGCTGCTCCCAAACCAAAGCCCATCAACTTCAGGAAATCCCTTCTGTTGCCTCCTACTTCTTCCACAACTACCTGATTACCAAGCTGTTCGACCAAAGACTTTTCCTGGAATTCATTTTGCATATCATGCACAAATGACTCTTCTTTATTTAAGTCTTTAACTCCTACCCAAATGCCGTCAGTATCGTTTTTCATTATGTTGCTTAATCCGATCTATCTAAAAGTCCGTTTTTGAAAAATCCTTTCGCGTTGAATCGGTTGACGGCAAACGGTCGACGGTTTTGAGTCCAAATTCGTTCTTTTCACTGACCGTGGTCATTTGCGATTCTGAACCGGCAACCCGCAACCGGCAACCGTCAGTTTTCCCGTCTAAAAATTCAATGTTTCCTAAAATTTCTTTGAGCATACTACTTTCTGATTCACCTTTCAATAATGACATTTCTGACACTCCAGTCCACCGATATCATGCACCGTTACTTTGCTTCGCTCACCCTCGCTCAATTGCTCGTGATAATTCGTGTAAGTTGTATAATATTCATTTCCTTCAAATTGTACTTCAGTTTCTCTGTGACAATTGATACACCATCCCATTGATAAGGGACTGTGCTGGTACATGTCTTTCATATCTTCTACAGGGCCGTGGCAGGTCTGACATTCAATCTCCCCAACTATCACGTGTTGTGAATGATTGAAATAAACGTAATCGGGAAGATTGTGTGTCCGTATCCATTCTATCGGACCTCTCACCGTTTTCTTTTGCTCATTGGTAAGAGAGTTTACGATCTCATCCCATTGGGCAGTTATGGTTTCTTCTCCTTCCTCGATAAAAGCTTCGTTGCCATTGTCGGCAATAAAATTTTTCGCAAACCATCTCTTGAAAATCGTCTTGATCTCGTCCTCGTCTATTTCACCATAGTTTTCAATATATAGATTTGTATTTGGATCAAAACCTATAGACGCATATATCTTACTGATTTCGGTAGTGCCATGCTCTGAACCTATGGCTATGGCTTTATGACAATTCATACATGTATTTGTTGCCGGGATTACAGCGTGCTTAGATCGCCTTGCACCATCGTGGCAGTATTGACAATCTATTTTGTGGATTCCGGCATGGGTTTCGTGTGAAAATTTTATGGGTTGTTCGGGTGAGTAATTTTGCTGGCGTCCGAAGTTGATTGCTCTGGTCACTGTAGTATATCCTCCAATCAGAATAAAAAGAAATATCAAAATGCTGACAACCTTCTTGCTTGTCAATATTTCCCGATATGTTTTTCTTTTATAATCAATGCCTTCTTTCGCCGCAGCGACCTCATTAAGGCTTCCGATTACCCGAGAAAGGAATAAGGCAAAGAGCAGTAGAAGAGCAAAGAGTATGTAGTACAAATAGGTGTTGTCGCTTTTCTCAGCTAGGCCGACCTCAGCACCAGGAACTGCCATTGGCGCCTTTTCTATTGAAGCATCGGCAATGTAGAGAAAGATGGACTCAATGTCTTCGTCGGTAAGATTAGGATGTGGGTTCATTAATGCGGGCCGATACTCATCCCATAGTTCAACGGCTCTTGGATGACCAGAGGCAAGCAAGGCTTGAGAATTTTTTACCCAACCGTACAAATCTTCTCTCGGATATTCCGCCCATCTCTCCTCAAAACCTAAAAGAGCAGGTCCCGTAGAGACTGTTTTCATGTCCTTGGCGTGACACTGCGCACAGTAGTTTCTAAAAAGCGTTTTTCCCGATTCTATAGCAGGCTGAGCGAAGGTGGAGGTAGCAAAGAAAATGAGACAGATTAAACTGATTGTGTTCCTGACCGTTCGGATCATTTTATACTTCGTTGGGAAATGCCTTTTTGAGTTGTCAACCATTTTAATAAAATTGCCGCAAAAATAGATTTAGCTATATAACTAACCAATTTAAGCTCTCTGGGATTTTTATATAGATTGGTTCTAAACAGCGTAAGACAGCGGGTTTTAAACCCGCTGTTAAAACCAACTGTTCTGCCTACTGTCTTGTCCGCTGTTATATCGACACCGCTGCTTTTATATGAGGATGCGGGTGGTAATCCACCAATTCAAAATCCTCAAAGATGAATTTATTAATGTCCTTTATTGTTGGGCTAATTTTCATTGTTGGCAGATCACGAGGCGTTCGCGTCAATTGCAAAGACGCTTGTTCGAGATGATTATTATATAGATGTGCGTCACCAAGAGAAATTATGAATTCTCCAGGCTCGAGATCACAGACCTGGGCGATCATCATTGTCAACAATGAATAGGATGCAATATTAAAAGGTACGCCTAGAAATGAATCGGCCGACCGCTCATAAAGGTGGCAACTCAGACGGCCTTGAGCAACGTAGAACTGGAAAAGACAGTGGCACGGATTAAGTACCATAGCATGCAAATCCGCTACATTCCAGGCTGATACAACCAACCGTCTTGAATTAGGATTGCGTTTTATACTATCAATCACATCCGCTATTTGATCACATACCTTCCCGTTTTCTCCTACCCACTTTCTCCATTGCTTGCCATATACAGGCCCCAACTCTCCATTTTCATCTGCCCATTCGTCCCATATGTTTACACCATTTTCTCGCAAGTATTTAACATTAGTATCTCCTCGCAGAAACCAAAGCAATTCGTGAATGATAGATCTTAAATGAAGTTTTTTGGTGGTGAGCAGGGGAAAGCCTTCATTGAGATCAAAACGCATTTGATATCCGAAACAGCTCAAGGTGCCTGTGCCTGTACGATCATGCTTTTCAACTCCGTTATCTAATATGTGCTGTAAGAGGCCTAAATACTGACGCATTAGCGAATGTGATGGCGCAGCAAATATATCTTTTTTCTTTAATATTAAATATTTGACAGCGTGTTTTCCGAGAACGGATGCCTTTGGCAATACCCTTTGTAACGTAAATCGTTATATAAGAGGTATGCCATGGCTTAGATCATTCGTGCTTTTGATCCTTTTCACAGTTCCTCTCGTGGAAGCGATTGTCCATTCCCAAAGCAGATGCGGTACGGATCATTATGCTGTCACAAATCCCCAAGCGACAATTGGCGATAATAATAAACCATTTGCCGGCTCCAGGTCAAGCGGAGAAATTTCCGTTGTCTTTCATGTATTCAAATTACAAGGAAAAGTAGAGCTTCCTACATTTCGTATTCTCGACCAAATTGATATTCTCAACAAGGACTACAATGGCGGAAGCATTAGTATCATGAACATTCCCGAAGATATACGGAGATTTGTCGACATCGCTTCAATCTCTTTCTGTTTGGCGTCTGAGGATCCTAATGGAGAGGCTACGGAGGGCATAATTCATTACGAAACCTCGAACACTGGTTTGGCAAGTCGGAGGGGGCCGAATGGAAGAAGGGCTATCAAACACGCTGATCTCGGCGGAGCGGACGCCTGGGATACCGAGAAGTATTTGAATATATGGATAATGCAAAGAGATGATTTCCTTGGCGACGCTACTTTTCCTGAAGCGGCCGGGACAGACGAGGACGGGATTGTCATTTCTCCCGACGTAGTTGGTGCATATAATAAACTCAACGAAAGATTTGATCGGGGAAAAACCTTATCTCATGAGATTGGCCATTATCTTGGACTTTATCACATCTGGGGCAGCGAGACCAACTGCGAAGTCGACGATTTTTTGCAGGACACACCTAAACAAGAAGGCCCGTATTTCGGTTGTCCCGAATACCCGCAGCATTCGTGCGGATCAATGGATTTCATTTATAATTTTATGGACTTCAGCGACGATCGGTGCCTTCGATATTTTACCAAAAATCAAGTCACGGTAATGCATCGAACGCTCAATTCAGAAAGAGCGAGTCTCCTGGACAATGCCTGCACTATCGGTCAGGAGGAAAGCAACCTGGACAATGTACTTGTCTATCACCGCCGCCCGACAATTTTAGTGCGGTCATCCGATGATCTTCCGTTGGACTTGGATATCTCGCTTTTTGATATAATGGGCAGGCGTCTTGCGGACGGCCGTATTCGGAATGGCCATGTGCATCAAATGGATGTTTCTTTGCTTCCCTTTGGAATATACATAGTCCTGCTTCAGAATGATTCGGGTAAATCTGCGAGAAAAATTTTGGTTTCAAAAAATAGATAAATGAAATTCTTATTTACTGCTGTATTATTAGTTATTGCTTTGGTCTGCCAAGGTCAAGCAACAATCGACGCAAACGGATTCGAAACATTTGAGTATACCGATGGCGATACTACGTACCATATGAAAAAGTATTTCCTTTGCGTTTATACGAGAGTAAACTCCAAACCGACAATATCAGAAGAAAAGGCCACACTCCTTCAAAAAGCGCATCTTGCTCACCAACAAAAAATGGCTGACAATAATAAATTATGCATGGCAGGTCCTTTTGGAGACGATGGCGATTGGCGGGGAATATTAGTGCTCAACGTGCCGACCCAGGAACAAGCGGAAAACCTCATCAAGAATGATCCTTTGGTCAAGGCTGGCCGCTCAAATTATATTCTTAAGCCATGGTGGGGCGCAGTGGGGACGGTTTTGTACTAACTTTCTATGTTGACACCCTCTTCCTTTAAATAGTTGGCAATATTGAACTTAATACCATGAAGAAATTCCAGCTCTTGATCCCAATTGAATATTTCCCAGGTTTTGCCTTTTTCTGCCACGACTACCTTGCCGCTTTGAGATAAAATCCATATCAATCTCTCAACTCCCAAATCAAGTACCTTTCCTGTCTTCATAAAAATATATTCTTCGGCGGTAGCAAATTTTGTATCGATCAGTTCAATCCTGACATCAACCTCCAGTACATATAGATAATCCGAAGTTGGGTTGGGATAAACATTTATTTCTTTCTTCGCCGGGATTTCATTTGTATCTGTCAAAAGCTTGATGGACTCGGCGCTTGCTATCGCCATCCAATAGATAGACAGCGTATCCCCACTATAATTCATCAAATCCGATATCAACCGAATCCGTTGCCCTTTCATCATAACCGAAAACAAGGGTGTCTCTGTTGCCGGCAGCATCTTCGAATGACATGATGAAGCTGAATTCCTGGGCATTGACCAAAAAAGTCATGCAGCAAGCGAATACAGGTAATGTATTGATGGTCATTTATCGTTTAAATCGCCGTTGAATGTTTGTTACGGCATTCGTTTATTAAACAAAAATATTAAGATACACCTACCTTTGCCACGTAAAGCATGCGCTTGAATTTTTCGGCGAAAGTATTCTTTTAAATTCATGAAAGCTTTCCACTAATTTCCTCGAATTTTCACGAACTAAGAATCGGCTTCGTTCGCGTTAATTCGTGGATCATAGAAAATGGGTCACCTAAACGACCTAAGCCCACTTCCAAACACGTCTCTTCCTGTCTGGTATTTGATAAACTGATTAAACGGCGCAGTTTTTACACCTATGAAAAAAGTAAAGGTATCCAGTTGGGGTATCCAGGAGAACCGCATCTCCCAGCAATGTAAGTCGCGTGTCACAGTGAATTGTGGTACGACGAATTCTTTCCTCTTGAAGTTGTAAGAGATATTATTAATTCTAAAACCCCATTTATCAGTGAGGGGTATCGTCTGCGACTGCAACGAAATCGAATGCGTTTGCACTTGAAATTCTTTCGCACCGTCCTGCTCCCTAATTTGAAATCGCAGATTGTGACTTATCCGAAAAGATGAAAACCAATCAAATAATTCCGTCTCGTTAGTCTGAGGTTTTTTACCACGAGTATTGCTCCGCTTGTCTTCATCTTTGAATAGATCGCGGATATCCGCCAGAGTAAATCCAGTCCTCAGGCTGACAGAAAATTGATCCAGTCTGAAAGGCCTTTTTCGCTCACTCCAGACAGATCTATTGACCCTCCTATTTCCGTCTTTTACATATGGATCAAAACGGCCATTGATACTCAGCGTGCTGATATTCTTGAACAACCGGGCCGTGCCCGAAAGACTCATCTGGCTCCATTTCAAAGAGTCTGCATTGAAATTGTAGCTCCCATTGAGATTAATATTGTTGAAGATCTTGACTTTTTTTTCGGTTGAATCTTTCTTGGAATAAAGCTTCGCTTCAAAGGTATTTTGCAGGCTATAACTCAAGGCAAAACCACCTTGGTCTAGGCGACTTGAGCTAAATAGTCGCGCATCGCCCGATCCTCTGAATGGATTATACGTTGTTAATTCATTGAACGGATCCAAGGGATCTTCATCAAATTCTTCTTCGTATCTATCCGTAGCTGGCGAATAGCTCATAGTCACCGAAGGCCTCATCGTATGCCTGAATCCTCTGAACCATCCTTTACTCGAAGCGATCGTACCGTAAATGCTGGTATTAACACCGGCACCAATGCTAATATCCCTGAAGGGAGTAAAGCCCTGTTTGATCACATCGATTACGTCGACTTCGTCATTGGGTACAAAATCATAAGTCCGCCGCCTAGTCTGCAAATACCATTTTTCATCGTAATTGATATTCGTATTGAAAGAGAAAAACTTGAGCAGCTTGTACGAAGAGGACATGTCCAGCGAGTGTATAGCTCCTGCGCGGAAGCGGTCTAACGTTTCTTTTGTAAATAGTAGAGTATCAATAGTGCTCACCGTATTCTGGAACCTTCCTGTGTACTGCACTCCTATCTTTTCGTACCACTTGTCATTCGTACCTGTTGTACGCGGATTGTCGAAGGGGTTGATTCTCCTTAATCGTAGTTGTACGTCTGGCAGAGTAAAATTGATGGTGCGATTTAGTGTATTTTGGGAATGCGTAATTGAGGAGGAGAAATTTAGCTTGTCATTAATTTGATACGAGTAGGTAAAATTGGAATTGATCTGACTGTTGATCTGGGCTTGTGCATCGGCGATATTTCTTCTATCAAAATCGTTGACAGTAAATCTCAGAGAGCCACCAATGGATCTGTACGGATGAGCTTTGGCGTCCTGGCTATGTCTAAGCGAAAAAGAATAACTATCCGACTTTTGAGGGTCTATGATTCCTTCGGTCTCTAATAATTGTCTCGAAAAGCCGATATCAAAACTACCGCGATACTTGTACCGCTTAAAATAACTGCTCTGTGCCTTTACCGCCCAGGAACCCCTGGTGTAAATATCTCCGGTAAGCTTCAAGTCCATTTTATCGCTAAGCGCGAAGTAGTAACCCAAACCGCGAATCCCCATTCCCAGATTGCGATCAGTGTAAAAAGGATCCTGGGGGAAAATAAGTCCTGACGAACCGGCACTCAGATTGAAAAGTGGTGCAAATGCAAATGGGATGAATAAAGGTATTGGGATACCCGCAAGTTCGAGCTGAGCGGGGCCGATTATCGCTAGTTTTTCGGGGATCAATTTTAATTTTCGTGTGCGTATGCCCCAATGTGGGTGTTCCAGGTCGCACGTAGTAATAAGCGCATTTCTATTAAAAATCACATCATCAATGTGCAGGCTATCCGAACCTGCCTTAACAAATTTCGTGGTGGCTCCGTGAATCATAAGTTGACTTTGCCGGACGATTGCATTATGGACCAAACCCTTATTCGTATTAAAATTGTACCGAAGTTTATTGGCCAGAACATTCTGCTCCCCGGACTGGAAGGTAGGTTTAAGAACCCCTTTAAAACCCTCATAGCCATAAGTGGCTATAACTTCATTGGCACCAAAGTCAAAAAGGATGTAATCTGCCCTAATGTCGTATTCCTGGTATTTGACAAAAGCTTCGCCGTAGAGGTGGATCTGCAGGTTTATTACGTCCAGGCGGCTGCTGTCTTTTGATCCGTATTCTATTGCGTCCACATCGCTTTCATCTGGTGCTTGTCCTCGTTCGCGCTTATCGCCCAGTTGAGGTTTTTCCTGCTTAAGAAACTCTCCTTGCATTAGTAAACCTATCGAATCCTGTTCGTCAAAGATTTGAGTCGAGGAGGTATCAGGAACTTGAGTAGTAGTATCGGCAACCTGGGCGTTTAATAAATTTCCTATTGAAAAAATAAAAAGTTGAATAAGAACAAATAAAAAAATCGTATGAATCCTATGATAAGAAAAGACATAATCATATTTTTGTATATGTAATTGGTTGTTTATCAGATTACTGAATTTAGAATTTATACCCTTTGGATATTACCTTTTTTAATGTCATTCGAACTTTCAGGTTACCAATAACTGACGTCGTCGGTTTTTCGCTTTCTTGTTTCGAGTGGTATATTAAGGAACAATTATTGTTCCTAATGATGAAACGAATGTTACAAATTAACGAATAATGCAAGACTTGCGTCTTTTAGAGCCGTTGAAGTACGCTGTACTTATCTTTTTGTTGCGCCACCTGCTCAGCGCCTATACTTCTAATGCAATTCCTTCTCTTCCAAATAACGACGAAGTCATTCGAATTGTCGTTGATGCGGGGCACGGCGGAAAAGATATCGGAACGAGGGGCGATCATCTTTTAGAAAAGGATATCACACTTCTGTTGGCATTGGAATTGGGCGAGCAAATCTCTGCGGTGCTTCCACGAACTGAAGTCCTGTTTACACGCCAGGACGACACCTTCCTTCCTGTACACGAGAGAGTATCTTTGGCCAACAAAAACAAAGCCGATCTTTTTATTTCAATACATTGTAATTCTGTCGATAGCAGATATGCCAATGGCATAGAAACTTATGTTTTGGGGCTACACGGCAATGAGGATAATCTCGAAATTGCAACTCGCGAAAATGCTTCTATTCTTTATGAAAAAGATTACGAGAATAATTACGATGGTTTTGATCCACATTCCCCCGCAGGCCACGTCATCTTAAGTGCCGTGCGAAATGTACACATGCGCGAAAGCATCGAAGCTGCGCACAACATTCAAAGCCAATTTGGAAGTGAGGCTATCCTTCACAACAGAGGTGTAAAACAAGCGGGCTTTGTAGTGCTAAGAAAGGCCATGATGCCGGCCATTCTACTCGAAGTAGGTTTCCTTACCAACTCGATCGACGAATTGAAATTATCTATTGAACAAAAAAGAACAGATATGGTGCAGGCCATTGCGCAAGGAGTTTCAGAATATATTTCGGATTTTCAAAAACGTAGAAAAGTCGATGATCATAATCGCCTTATATCAAGCGCTCAAATAGTAACCGCAAAGCATAAGGCAGGAGGTCCGGCTTCTACGGCAGGAACACTTTTCACAATACTCATAGCTTCTTCAGCAAGGGATCAGGTGAAAATCGATGCCTCACTTCTACCAGGCGGCCTGGCGCCGGAAGAAGTGATCGAAAATGGCACGTACAAATACTATTGGGGGCAATTTGACAATTTGCACGAAGCGCTTGAAGCGCAAAATCTATTGAGAGAAAATGGCTTTAATGGAGCCTATGTGGTCAAAACAACTGACGGTAATGCAACTTCTGCATATAACAAAAGAGCTACAACCTTTGAATAAGTAACTGACATTTCGCAGTTCGAAAATTTGGTATTGTAAAAAATTATTATATGTATAGCTTTGTGCTGGATCTAAAGATAGTTACTAATGATGAATCCGCACATTGCCGACTTGTACAGCGATTATTTGTTGACAAGTTTTAGTCACAGCACAGCTATAGGTATGTCTAAAATGTTAGACGGTGCTTATAGCCATGATCAGATCAGTAGATTTTTGGCTCAGCCTACTCTGGGCCAAAAAGATTATTGGAAATCTGTTAAACCTATAGTCAGGAAAGTAGAAAGTCCTGATGGTAGCATTTGTATTGATGATGTGATAACTGAAAAACCACATTCTACTCAGAATGAGATAATAACGTATCACTTTGATCATACAAAGAACAGGAGCGTCAAAGGCATCAATATGATAAGTTTTCTATATCATAACCAATTGGGTGATGGCCAAACGGTAGAGTTGCCTTTAGCCTATGAAATTATCAGAAAGCCAATCAGGTTTACTGATCTAAAAACACGACAAGAGAAACGCAAAAGTGAGGTGAGTAAGAATGAGTTAGTAAGACAAAGGCTCAAAGTACTCACACAGCGTAATCATGTTCAGTACAAATATGCCTTATGGGATAGTTGGTTTAGCTCAAATGACAATATGGAGTTTGTGCATTACGAGTTAAAAAAGCATTTTATCGGTGCAATTAAGACCAATCGTCTTGTTGCCCTGAGTAAGGAAGAAAAACTGCAAGGTAAGTTTACAAGAGTCGATGCACTAGACCTACAGCCAGACTGTGTAATGGAAGTTTGGATCAAAGGATTGGACTTTCCGGTTTCTTTGACCAAACAAGTCTTTACGAACAAAGATTACTCCACAGGCGTACTGTATCTGGTAAGCAACGATACAAAACTTACACATCAGCAGACTCATACAATCTATGAAAGAAGATGGAAAGTTGAGGAATTCCACAAATCGATGAAACAGAATGCTTGTTTAGCCAAATCACCAACAAAGTATGAAGTGACGCAGTCCAATCATATTTTTTGTGTGATGATAGCGTATACTAAACTCGAATTGCTCAAAATTAATCAAGCTAAAAACCACTTCGCCATAAAGGCAAGACTATACTTAAAAGCTGTCAAAGCAGCATATCAAGAACTTAACCGAATGAAAAAACAATTCAATTTGGTTAACCCTGCTCAACTGCAAGCTATTCCTCTTTTGGAATAACTATAATATTATTTTTTAATTTTCCAAATATCTGCCCTGCGAAAGGTCAGTAAGTAATACAGAAGGACTGTCAGTGCTTGAAGCACTGACAGTCCTAATATTCTACAGAAGTAGAAAACAGTCTGGCCGCTTACACGTTTAAAAGAACATATCGTTTCATTAATAATAGCTTGCACTTTGAAATGTCATCATAAATCGTTTGTATGTCCAGGGAACTTAAGTTAGGCCTTCTCACTGTAATCATTTCGGCGACTGCACTTTGGGGCTATCAATATATCAAAGGGAAAAATATTTTGAATAAGGTGAGAACCTATTCCGCGCTCTACGGCAATGTAGAAGGACTGGAAGTAGCCTCTCCAATTGAAGTCAATGGATTCCCAGTGGGTTCCATTCAAAAAATCGAGATTAACAAGGACGATACGAAAACGATGATCGTCAGGTTCGAGGTAGAAGGAGATATTCAGTTTCCGAAGAATACCGTCGCCATTCTCGCCGTAGATAACAGCATCATTGGTTCGAGAAAGGTCATTCTCGAGTTTGACGAATTGTGCGAAACGGATTGCCTCCAATCGGGAGACCGCATGATCAGCGGCGCCAGAGGTGTGCTGGAGACATTAATACCCAAAGGTGATTTGGAAGGACATTTAACCTTGCTCCGTGAGGAAATGGGCGGAATTGCCGACAGCATCATGATATCGATAAGCGGAAAGGATTCTGATAATTCTATGGCGCGCTCAATGCGCCAAATGGAGATAACGATGACCAATATGGCTTCGCTCACCTCGACTCTCGATCGATTTATGAGGTTAACTCAAGCCGACTTGCAAGAGACCATATCTAATATGGCTTCGATAAGCCGGGCATTGGAGGACAGCAATAGCGATCTGAAGGAAATAATGGCCAATGTTTCGAGTTTTACGCAACAAATTGCAGATGCAGATATAGGCAAAACGTTCGAACAAACAAACGCTCTGCTTACCGATCTGCAAACAACGCTGGACGAAGCCAATGGCTCCTTCGGCAAACTCAACGAAATCCTCGAAAAGGTGGAAAACGGCGAAGGATCGATCGCTAAGTTGCTCAACGATAATGATATGTACGATAACCTGGAAAGCACATCCAAAAATTTGTCCTTACTACTGCAAGATTTAAGACTCAATCCCAAGCGCTATTTCAGATTTAGCGTATTTGGCCGAAAAGGCGATCAGTACAAGTATCCCGAAGACGATCCTGCTTTCGATCCGGAGGTCTTGCTCAAAAAATCGAAAATGGAAAGCGCTAGTGCGTCAGGAACTAAGTAAAGACATACATAAACGACGTTATTTTTCTTCTGATCAAGGCGGAAAAACCGGAGTTATGCCTTAGCATAATGCATTATGTCCCGACATTCATCGTCAACGATTTTCTACTATCCAATTATTTTAATATTCTCAGTCCGCTGTTTACTGACACTGCTAGGCTAACAATTTAAACACTAAAATAATATATGGCGGTTAACTATTTGTTAATTGGCCATTTAATAAGCTTCTATTCTAGAATAGGGCAAATGAGCCACGAATTCGCTTTGTAATTACACTTCATATTATTATTTTACGCCATATTTAATTTTAGTTATTATGGCAAAAAATACAAATCCGAGACTACCCGATCTTGATTTTGAAAAACTCAATGTTAAATCTGATGATTCTACTTCTTTGAAATTTTTAATGCTGGTAGAAGGTGCTTACGGACAGGGTGTGAAGAAAAGCATCAAGAAGTATGGTTATACAGAACAACGGTATTACCAATTGTTGAACAAGTTCAAGGAAGATGGTATGGACGCTCTGATCAATCAGAAAAGAGGCCCAAAGAAAAATACTGTTCGTTCTGATAGGGTCATCCACCAGATAATCAGACATCGTTTTCTCGATCCGCGAGCCAATAGTGATGTGATCGCCCAAAAGCTTAACCAACAGGGGATCAAAATCAGTAAACGAAGTGTGGAACGGACTATTCAGGAATATGGTCTTCAAAAAAAAACTCCATAAGCTAAATCCCGATAGTCAAAAGCCAATACCTGTTACTGCCCAGCAGACCAAGAGGGTAAAAAAGAAGATCGTGGTTACCGAACAGAACAATGAACGGTTCATACGCGAAATGTTAGCTCGAAAGGTATCAGGCACTCATTTGGGTCTCTGGTTATTGATACCGGAATATCTACGACTTGGAGCCTGGGACTTGGTCTGCGGACTTTTCAATAAGCCCGAAGATCACAACCTTTCTGCCCGTATTGGCCTACAATTGGTCAATGAAGCAGCAATTTGTCAAAACAGAGTCAGGAAAAGGAATGCTCTGTGCAATCAAGGTTTTGCCCTGGCAAATGGATTGTCCTTTTTGGTTACTGACGAAACCATTCATGAGGTACTCGACCGCCATACGATGGCAGAATATGAATCCCTTCAAGTGACATTAAGGCAACTCAGAAATCTGCAAGGACATTATGATCCACAAAATATCCTTGCTATTGATCCACACCGCATTCGGTCGTCCACTCAGCGCGTTATGCCAAAGAAGAAAAAAAGACCTTCAGAGCCTGCTCACAAAATGCTACAGACTTTCTTCTGTAACGATGCTTTAACGGGACAGCCATTGGCTTTTACCGTTGGATCAAGCGGCAAAACATGCTCAAAGGCCACCTTACAGTTGTTAGACCTATTGAAACAATCAGGGGTTGAAAAAGCATTAATAATGGCCGATAAAGAACATTTTACGGTCGATATATTAAACCACATTGTTGATAATACCGAAATGGATCTTCTCTTGGCAGTCCCTAATACCAAAAGTGTTGTTCAATGTTTTAATTCATTGGACTATAAGCACCTCTGGGCAGGATATGCCATTGGGCAAACTGATTATAAATTGAAAGCATGTCCACATCCTTTTAAACTTATTGTACAACGAACAGGAGAAATACCTCAATATTATTCCTACAAAGCTTTCTTATCCACTGTGGATAATAACGTAGTCCAATTACTCACTCAAAACTATCCAAAACGTTGGACTATCGAAGAGTTTTTCAATTTTGAAGGAGATATGGGTTGGAATCGTGCTTCTACCTTTAACCTCAATATCCGGTACGGGAAACAAAGTCTTGCTCTTATTGCACAAGCAGCTACACATCAATTGAAAAACAAACTACCAAAACCCTATAACCAATGGACTGCTACACACACCGCTACACAAATCCTTACCAATATGGAAGGTGATCTCAGAGTCAAGGACGACACCATCATTGTCACCTACTATCGGGACTATCTCAACCTTGGTATAGAAAAACATTACCAAAACTTGCCTCGAATCCTGGAACAGGAGGGAATTAATCCCAAAATACCTTGGCTATTTGATTTTAAACTCGACTTTCGATTCAAATGACTAAAATAAATTTACCTTCAAAAATCGTTGACATTCATCGTCGGGGAGGATTTTTCCAACGCCGAGCAGAAGGAAAAGGACAAGTTTATGGGGGTTAGAATTTAGTTCCTGACGCACTAGTCAGTAAACGTCCGCCTGACGTGACGTATAGTCGGGCAGGGTTGACGACTAACGGAAAGAAAAAGGATGTGGGTCACCATTTTGTTGTTATGTCCAAACCCGCAACGCGTAACTCGCAACCGGCTACATTTTCTACTCAATTGTCCACTTAGTATGCACAGTCAAGCTTAGTTGCATTTCTCTTACATTTTCTATTGGGGCATGTTCGTCGACTGCAGCAGCCCTCATATTCATTGCCTCGAAGTTCTTTTGATAGACTGGCCGGCCGCCGGATTCGTCATAATCGACACTTTTTATGTCCTTTAGTTCCTTATCCAATGCATCGCAAATGTTTTGGGCCTTTGATTTTGCTCGTTTTATGGCTAATCTTAGGAGTTCGTTCTTGGACTTTTCGAGCAGATCGTCGGAGATGGTAAATGATACATTGAGATTCAGATCCGGAGATTCCTTGCCAAATCTTTTCAACACCTTATTAATGACTTTTGTGTCCAACTTGTGCTTTGCCTCTAATCTTGATGTGGCCATGTATCCATCGTCTTTTCTTTTGCCATTGTCCCAGTAATAGTTCTTGTTCACGTTGTAGGTAGTCGTCCTTATTTCGTCCTTATCGATACGCTCTTTCAGAAGTAGGTTTTTAGCATGGCTGATTGTATGATCCAGAGAATTTATCGCTTCTTCAAAAGTGGTTCCTTTGTGCCTGATGTCTATACTGAAGATGACCTCGTCAGGGCTTACTTTTTTATCTGCTTTGGCAGTGACTGATACGATTTTCTCCGTATTGTTTTGTTGAGCCATAATTGATGTGCTGGCGAGAAGGCACCAAAATAAGAGGTTTTGTTTCATGATCTTGTATTATTGTTTGCTATTGTCTGGATAACGTTGATATAGTCCATAGTTGTTTCATGTGTGCACCAACCTTGACATTTTTTTTTGATGAAGTTGTTTACAAACTAAGCACTTGGCTGCAAAATGATCTTTTGCCCGCATATTTCGTTGCAAAAAGCCTTATTTAGCTCTGCTAAACTTCGTTTTTTACGCCTCATCTGCGACCAAAATCTCTATTTTTCGCTTCAAGCGATAGTATTTAAACAACTTCAATAAGTATCCTCTCCTTTATCCACTCACAAAATATTCACTTCAGTATCGAGAAGAATTCCAAACTCAGAGTGAACGGATTCAGCAATCCCCTTAGAAAATCCAACAATCTTCCGGCCATACTTAGCGCCATAATTGCAGATGACCAATGCGTGATTTTCATGGCAACCCACATCACCAATTCTTTTGCCCTTCCAACCGCAGCGTTCGATCAGCCATCCCGCCGGTACTTTGACGGAAGCATCTGAATATTCGTAACAGGGAATGTCCTGCCATTTTTCCGTGAGCTCAGCGTAAAATTCGCGATCAATTATCGGGTTCTTAAAAAAACTACCGCAATTGGGTATTTCTGAAGGATCAGGAAGTTTTGTCTTCCTGATTTCAACAATGGTTTCGGATATATCTCGAATAGTTGGTTGCAATATGCCTTTCTCTTTGAGGCTGTTTTGAACTTGTCCGTAGGAAACTTCCTTATTATGATATCCGGGAAGACTGAGATTGAGATAGACATTCAGAATAAAATATTCGTCCTTCAATTCATTTTTGAAGATGCTGTCGCGGTAGGCAAAGTCACAGTCCACTTTTTCGAAGATTCTCTTTTTTCCAGTACTAAGTTCGATGGCGTCGAGACGCTCGAACATGCTGTCCAATTCCACTCCGTAGGCACCAATGTTTTGGATAGGGGCAGCGCCGCATTTTCCAGGTATGTACGAAAGATTTTCTATACCTCCGAGATCATTGTCGAGTGCCCATAGCACTACATCGTGCCAATTTTCTCCGCCGCCAATTTTAGCGACTACGGATTCAGAGCCGATTTTGACAATTTGTTTTCCTCTTACCTCATTGAGCAGAACAGGTTTTACTAAATCCCGAGTCAGAAGAATATTGCTTCCGCCTCCGATAATAACAGGTTCGGATTGAAAAGGTATTAAGTCAAAAAGATCTTTTTCATTGTGGATGATGTGCAGAGCATCGCAATAGTGATTGAGTCGAAAGGTATTATAGGGTTTAAGGCTAATCAAAATTCCGGATCTGTATATTCTTTCAGCGCGCGAATATTAAAATCATAAGCTACTCCGAAATTAAAAGTATTGGCGCCTATTCCATTGTTCCACCCGTACCGAACAAAGCCGTGGATGTTAAACCCACTCAATCCGTATCCAAAATCCGCTTCCACAACATAGGTCCGAAATAAACTCCTTTCGCCACCCTGGTTCTTAAAACTCTTTTTGAGTCCGAACAATTCCGTGCGGCTCCATTGCACCCCGCCCCCAATGGCAAAACCAAATTTTGGATCTTTGTCCAATGTGGTGAGACCACCGAAATTCAATTTTGCCAGCATCGGAAACGCAACAGCTCCTAGTCCTTTAAACTCGCCCAGACTTAGCGCAAAAGGCGATAGTACGGCAGTTGCTTCGACCGAGAGCGCAGCGCTTTTGGTTCCCATCCATACTTTCGGACCGACACCAAGATTCAGAAGAGCGCTGCCTGCACTCCGCGATGAGATACCATCTTCGGGATTGGCATATCGCGAATAGAGATCGGTTTTGGCATTTACGCCGAAGGCAAATTGGCTGGTGGCATTGACTTGAAATAAGAAGATAAGCGCGAACATGGCAGAAATACAAGCGAGCCGGATATTCGAAATCATAAAGTTATCTCCCGAATTCTTTTGACAACTCTTCGATTTATGAAAATCCCAGCGATCGTACTTACTCATGATAATTCAAATTGAAGTTTGGCCAATTTCTTATATACACCATTATTTCTTTCGATTAGCTTTTGATGATCACCGCTTTCCACAATACGCCCATTTTCCAGGACGTATATGATATCCACATTTTTAATTGTAGCAAGACGATGAGCTATTATCACCGATGTCCTGCCGGCCATCAGGGTATCGAGAGCGTCTTGGACAAGTTTTTCAGAAGCGGCGTCAAGGGAACTTGTGGCTTCATCGAGAAGCAATATTTTGGGATTTTTTAGAATCGTCCGCGCTATAGCGACCCTTTGTTTCTGTCCACCAGAAAGTTTTATTCCGCGCTCCCCTACTATCGTTTCAAACTTATCCGGAAATGAGTTGACAAATTCCAGACTGTTGGATTGTTCGGCAGCGGCAATCAAGTCCTCTTCAGTTGCTTCCGGTTTGCCGTAGAGGATATTCTCGCGTATCGTGCCACCGAATAATATAACTTCCTGAGGCACTATTCCAATGCTCGATCTCAAATCAGTCAGTTCAAATTGATTGAGATTCTGATCGTCAATCGTAATTTTACCATTTGAAGGATCATAAAATCTCATCAACAACTTCACCACGGTAGATTTACCACTTCCACTCGAACCGACCAAAGCTATCTTTGATCCTTCCGGGATATCCAGATTCACATTTCTTAACACGCTGATATCGGCTCTCGACGGGTAGTGAAAACTAACATGATCAAATTGGATACTTCCCGAAATGTTGCTATCGCCCTTGTGCTCGGATATTTGCAATTCCTGATCTCGTTGCATGATTTCTTTTACTCTTTCCGTCGCCCCGATCGCTCCCGCTATTGTTGTGTATAGATGTCCAAGACTTGCTATGGCTCCGCCTATCATCACTGTGTAAATTACGAAGGACAATAAATTGCCAGCTTCCATGTCTCCCCTTTGCACCATAAAGGCACCTTGCCATAATATAAACAGAATACCCCCGAAAAGCAGGAAGATCATAAAGGCAAAAAACAATCCGCGCACCCTGGCAAAATCCAATGAAATGCGCACCATTTCGTTCAGAGATTTGCGGTACCGCACCGATTCATAGAATTCGTTGGTGAAAGATTTGACAATGTTGAAATTTTGGAAGGTCTCCTCGACGATGGTATTTGTTTTCGCCAGCTGACCTTGTCTCTTTTTGGATAGTCGCCTGATAAATCTTCCGAAATACAAGGAAAGGATGACGACGACAGGAATAGTAAAAAGCATGACCATAAAGAGTTTAGGCATCAAAAAGGCCAATACTCCGATGCCCACAACCAGGATGGTGCTTTGACGAATAAATTCCGCGAGAGTTATCGAAAAAATGGATTGCAATTGCTCGACATCTGCCGTAATTCTGCTGGTCAACTCTCCGATCCTTTGACTTTCAAAAAAGCTGACCGATTGAGTAATCAATCGGTCATAGAGGCTTTTTCTGAGATCGGCCATTCCACGCTCACTCACATTAGCGAATAAAATGACGATAACAAAGGATATGATCGATCTTACTCCCAGGATCACAAACATTGCGATACCCAATTCCTTCAAGCCTATTTTGTATTTCGAAGTTTTTCCATTGGCGACATTCACCATTTCACCTGCCAGATCAGGTATGATCAAAAACAACAAACTTCCGAATGTCAAAAGAACCAGTGCACTTATGAAATACCATTTGTACGGCTTGATATAAGCAAAGACCCAAAGCAATGATTTGAGGTCTTGCCGGCTTATTTTCTTATTTCCTTTTTCCTCTTCTGACATTGAGATAGTTAACGCTAAAATGCAAAGATAGTTGGAGGAAGTATTATGTCTCTCAAACACTATCTTTAAATTATTAAATGCTTTAGCCCATGGATGGTATGCTCGACAGCCTAACAATTAAACCAGTAAGCAAAGATCAGTTAAAACAACTTCATGAGGTGGTAAAAGAAACTTTCTTGCAATCCTTTGCTCACAGAAATAAACCATGGGACATATGGATCTATGCAGATCAAAAATTGTCGTGCGACGCTGTCCGGGAAGAATTCACTACAATCGGTTCTGAATTTTACTTTGCTAAAATCAAAGACGAATTGATCGGCTATCTAAAATTAAATCATAGTAAAGCTCAAACCGAATTGAAAGAACGCAAGGGACTTGAAATAGAACGCATCTACCTGTACGACACCTAACAAAATCAGGGTCTGGGCAAAACTCTTCTTCAATTTTCGATTGAGAGAGCGATCCAATTAAGAAAAGAGTACATCTGGCTCGGCGTATGGGATCAAAATAAAGCCGCCGTTCGATTTTATGAGAGGCACGGCTTTATCATTTTCGACCAGCACAAATTTATGCTTGGAAATGATAAGCAGACAGATTATTTGATGAAGAGGATGCTCAAAAAGTTCAAGCTTAAGAATCAAATCCAAACTTAAGATAGAATAATATAATTGCTAATCATTATGCCACGTAAACTGAAATCAGAGCTTAAGCCAAAAAACAAATTGGTCAAAAATCCAATCAAGCATTGCGAGAAACCTGTAGATCGATTGGTGACTCGATCGAATATTCTAAACGAGGACATCGAAAAATTTTCAACCGATGATTGGATGGATGAAACCCTGGAAGAATGGAAATCTCTCGGACTTATTTAGAACTTATTGACGAAAGATCGATCAATTCTACAAAATTACGATAAGGCTATTTGGTAGAGTCGGAGGGTTCGTCTGCCGTCGACCGTTAACCGTCTGCCGTTGGCCGTTCTAATAAACCTCAAACAACCCAGCAGCCCCAATTCCACCACCCACGCACATCGTCACGACCACATACTTCACACCTCTCCTCTTTCCCTCGATCAATGCATGTCCGACTAAACGCGAACCCGTCATCCCATAAGGATGTCCAATGGCTATCGAACCTCCGTTCACATTGAGTATTTCATTATCAATTCCAAGTCGGTCACGGCAATAAAGAACCTGAACGGCGAATGCCTCATTCAGTTCCCATAGACCTATGTCATCCATTTTGAGTCCTTGTGCCTTAAGCAACTTTGGCACTGCAAAAACGGGCCCGATCCCCATTTCATCCGGCTCGCATCCTGCTACTGCAATTCCCCTGTAAGCACCCAGAGGCACCAATCCGCGTTTTTCCACTAACTTACTGTCCATCAACACATTAGCGGAAGCTCCATCAGAAAATTGAGAGGCATTTCCAGCGGTAATGGTTCCTCCTTCATTTACAAGTCTTAGACCTCTTAGAACTTCAAGAGTGGTCCCGGGACGATTGCATTCATCCTTTGTCGCGGTAACCTCTACCCTACTTGTTTCACCGGTTTCTTTGTCCTTCACTACCTTGGTCGCAGTGACTGGGAATAGTTCATGGTCGACATAACCATTTTCCTGGGCACGGGCTGTTCTCATTTGGGATTGATAGCCGTATTCGTCCTGTGCATCGCGCGAAATGTCGTACCGTTTTGCCACTGTTTCGGCAGTTCCCAACATGGGCATGTACATGTCTTTGTGCTTCCCGACCAGGTTTTGGTCGTGTACTCGATGCGTATTCATATGTTCATTTTGTACAATGCTGATGGATTCAATTCCACCGCCTACAACAATATCTTGCCCATCGATAACGATCTGCTTTGCAGCTGTCGCAATGGCCATCATACCTGAGGAGCACTGACGGTCAATGCTCATCCCAGCAACCGTCACGGGAAGGCCTGCTGATAACGCAGCCTGTCGACCGATGTTCATACTTTGCGAACCTTGTTGCATGGCACAGCCCATAATGCAGTCGTCCACTTCCTCGGGATCAACGCCGGCTCGTTTTACTGCCTCTCCGACTGCATACCCTGCAAGGGTAGGTGCATTCGTATCATTAAATGAACCTCTGTATGATTTTGCCAGTGGTGTACGGGCGGTTGAGACAATTACGGCTTCTTTCATTTTGCTTAATCTTTGAATGTTTTCGAAACGCCAAAGTTAATAGAAAGGTTTAATTTATATTCTTCTAAATATTCTCGAATCGTTTCAACCACTCTCTACGCTCATCGCTGAAGTAGTATTCTCTCGATTTAACAGGTGGAATGTGATGTTCCATTAGAGGTATTAAGGATTCTTCGGGTAACGGCACCGGCTCCTTTGGCAAAAAGGTTCGCAACTTCTTTTTAATAATGAAGTACTCAACTTCTCCTGCCAAATTGTTCCATTCTTCCGGATCTTTGTCCAAGTCATATAATTCTTCCGAAGCATCGACATATTTAATATAATGCCATTGTCCGAATCTGACGGAATAGTCGCCAAAGTCATAAGTAGTGAGGATCGGTCGGTCTGCTACAGAATCCGGATTTGCTAAAAAAGGTGTCAAAATTTCCCCATCCAAATCATCTCGTTGCGGAATACTGCACAAATCAAGCAAAGTGGGATAGATATCAACAAGGGAAGTAAGAGTGTTCGCTGTTTGACCTGGGAAAGTACCGTCGGGCGCTTTACTTATTCCTTTAGGAGCTTTGATCATAAGCACCGTGCGAATCACATTCTCCCAAAGGGCAAATTTTCGCCAGTGTTGTTTTTCGCCCAATTGCCATCCGTGATCCGACCAAATGATTACAATGGTGTTATCCGCATAGTCACTATCATCCAACGCGCTCAGCAAATGTCCTACCATCGCATCCGCATAAGCTATAGATGCCAAATAACCTTGTACAGCCTGCTTCCACTGCCCTGCTTCGACGACGTGTTTGTGATAGTTTCCCCCTCGTTTTATTAATTCTTTTGCCCTACCTCCTAGTGCAACAGAAACTAAGTACTTAAGCGTTAATTTAAACCGTTGTTTGTTGTTAGTTGATAGTTGTTCGGGAACGAGCAACGAACAACCAGCAACTAGCAACTTTTAAGACGTTCAAAGACTTCGTTTCCGTACCACTAGGTCGTCGAGATCAATTTCGTTAGTCTTTGGCAATTGAATGGATTGCAATGGAAATCGCTCAAAATACTTCTCTGGAACGTACCACAGTAGATGAGGCCGGTAGATTCCACATGCCAAAAGGAAAGGTTTGTCGTGATCGCGTCTCAATTGGTTTGCAATGAAGTCAACGCTTCTAAAATCACTCGTTGCGGTATCCGGGACATTGATCGGAGACCAATCAAACATCGGAGTAGCACATAATTTCATTATGGCATTCTTCTCTTCACCATCATTTTAATTCCATATCTGGGCCTTAACGTAACAAGCGGCTCCAATTCAATTTTCTGATTTGGGATAAGTTCAAATTCAAATCTTCTGTACAAATGAAAAATGATCAACTGCATTTCTATCAACGCAAACTGCTGGCCGATGCACAATCTCGGACCACCCCCAAACGGAAGATAGGAAAAGGCTTCGATTTGCCCCTTGCTATCTTTCGCGAATCGCCCTGGTACGAATTTTTCAGGACTCACCCAACGTTTGGCGTCGTTGTGTGTCCCGTAGATATACGGAGAAATAATATCGCCCTTGTTGATTTTCATGCCTTTGTACTCATCGTCCCCAAGGGCCACCCTATCCGTGACCCAGGCCGGTGGGTACATCCTCATGGTCTCGGAGACAGCCATTGAGATTCGCTCCATTCCCATGGCCTTTTGCATATCTGGAATCTGCTCTGACACCTCTTTTATTTCTTGTAAAATAAAATCTTTCTCTTTAGGATTTTGGTGGAGTAAGTAATGCATCCAGGCCATCGCGTTGGCGGATGTTTCGTGCCCTGCTACAAATAGGACAAGGCACTCTTCCAACACTTGCTGATCCGTCATGTGTTCATTAGTATCTTCGTATCTTACGTTGAGAAGCATATCCAAAAGATCGTCCGGACGGTTTTCGGATTTCTTTCTGGACTCTATAATTTGCGAAATCATTTGTTGTGCTTCTTTGGCGATTTTGACGGATTCATTGTCGTAACCGTTCATTCGACGCCACCATTTTAAAAAGGGCTGCCTGATATCCCTGATGATGGCATGTTGGAGACGGGTGATGCTCTTTCCCAAAAAAACAATATCCTCTTCGCCAATACCGGAACTGAAAAGTGCTCTCGAAACCACCCTTAGAGTGAGCTTCATCATCTCCACTGACACGTCGACTACCGGATTGTGTTCTGTCCGCTCTAACAATTCGCCGCAATACTTAGTGATCTCTTTATTCATTATTTCGACAAGCGCATTCAATTTCTGTTTGTGGAAACCGGGTTGAATAAGTCTTCGTTGTCTAAGCCAATAGCTTCCGTTGGTAGTAAGAAGGCCTTTGCCGATGTACCTTGCCAGGAGGTCGGTCTGGATTACGGACTTTTCGTAATTCAAATGGTTTTTTTGCATGACGTGTTGGATCAGCTTTGGGTCGATGGTTATCACCGTTTTTGTCTTTCCGCCCAGATATGTAATGTATGAGTCACCGTATTCGATGATGGTTTCATCGAGCAATGGAATGGGATTGCTTACGAATCGCCCAACGTTTAGAATTACTTTCCAGCGGGGTACGGTGGGGATGGATGATTTTTGCATATCCAGTGTTGAGGTCGTGAAATTAGGCGTAGTAATTGTTTTGGTGCAAGGGATATTAATCTATTCGTATTTAGGCTGGAATTAAATCGAAGCTGAGAAATTGGGTGTAATCAAACGGAGCCTTTCCCTGATTCGATTATTTAGATATGCTAATCCTGATCTCCATCGCACGGGCATCAATCGATTTAGTTGCAGAATTCATCCCAAGAATTTATTAGCATTATACAAAAATAGTCAAATATGGTATGTGCTTTGTATGTCAGGATCTATACATGCTCCATCAAAACTTAAACGTCCACGTTTTCCATGCCGCGTACCCACTCGGTACAACTTCCCAAGTTGGGCCTTCTCTAATCAATCTCACGGCTTCTTCATCCCACCCAAAGCCCAGTGACTTGATCACTTGGACTTCACCGATCTCGCCGTCTGAAAATACTTGAAAACGCAGTTTAACCTTCCCGTGAACGTTGTTGGTTTGTGCGCTATCGGGGTAGATTTGATTTTCTTTTATGTAGTTTTTGAAGTCCTGTATCCCTTCTACCGGCTCGGCCCTAGGGTCGGTAATATTTGCTATTTTTTTAGCTTTTCGGGTAGAATAACCCGTAACGACCACTTCATCCAGCAACCCTTCTGCACCCATGACAATGTGCAATTCATCACCGGGGCTTGCGACTGCTAATGACGATCCATACCCTGTGAATGATATGATGATTTCAAGTGCCAGAGAATCTGACACAGGTATTTCAAAGGATCCATCCACGTCTGTGATCGTACCTTGAGCTGTCCCTTCAACCAATATACTCGCACCAACCAAAGGGCCTCCATAATCATCAACAACTGTACCCTGAATAGAGCGTTTATTTTCAGTTGGCGCTATTCTTAAGGCTAAATTTTCTGATCTTTCTTCCTTATCGGTCAGTTCAATATCAATTTCTGCCGTATTGTCAACCACATCCCTTCCCTGGTTATCCGTAGCCATATCAGATTCCGAAATGCCGGTTGACAAGGGAATAGTAACAACCTCGTCACTAGATATCTCAAAATCAGAACCTGATTTGATCGCATTTTCATTGACCTTACCTGGCTTTTCATCAACGCTTGTGATATCGTATTCGTCGACTCGTTTGTCATAATCTGAGGACGTGGAGATAGCCGCATTATCAATTTCACCGGACGGTGATGAAGGATAATTAGCTCGTGGCTCCAAGAAGTTGACCTGTTGCTTATGTTCAATTTTTTTTGCCAATTCATCATTTGATCGCGCGACAAGGGCGATTGAATCGTCAGCATCGAGATTTAGATAATCATGGGTTCCGAACACTTCTGGTTGCAGGACAGCTTCCATGGCACGAGGTTGTTCTACACTATTTCTCAAAACCCAAACGACCCCCGATAGAACAATAACGGAAGCCGCTACTTTCAACCATGCAGCCGGCATCGGAAACACAAGCGAACGAGATCCGTACTTTTTAGCCAACTCAATTCTGACCTCCTCAATGTTCTTGTCCTGAACATTAGCGCTTGAATATCCTTCTATTGCCTCAAAAAGAAAAGCGTCATTCTTGGCTAACTCGAATAGCTCGCCCTCCTCTCTTGCTGTAATCGCGCCTAAAAGATATTTTTGAAGTAAGTCCTGCCCTCTATCCGTCCGCATTATTTCTCCTGTATTTTTTTTGCAAACAATTCTTCAATTTCTTTCGTCCGTTTTGAATGTGGGATCTCACATTTTCTGTTGTCAATTCCATCTCCAGAGCAATGTCCTTATAGCTCTTTTCCTCGTAGTAAAATTGAATAACACACATTTTTTGGTTTGCGGTTAACCTTTGCATACAATGTTTCAACTCGGAATTGCCTTGCACAATATCAAACTCTTTATCATGATGCAGTATTTCCAAAGATTGCACACTTTCGTGGTCGATTAAAACAGTTGGTTTTCTACCTTTCTTCCGCAACTGTTCAAGGCAATAGTTTTTCGTTACGACGTGAAGCCAGCTTTTGAAATTGTTGATATCATGTCTTTTGACGCTTCTGATCAATCGCTCGTAAATCTCGATGACCGCGTCCTTACATTGACCTTCATCTTCCAGGTATTTTAAAGAAACACCGTAGACAAGTTCTATATATCGGTCATAGAGCTGGGCGAGAACATCGAGATCATCACTCTTTTTGTACCGTCTGATCAGTTGCTCGTCCGACAGGTTTTTCTTATGTTTTGAATACCTGATCCACATGTAGTTAAAACGTTACAAATAATTTTTTTTGGTATTGATTGTGCATTTCTTAATTCTCGCGCATCCTAAAATAGAAAATAGAACATCTAAGGATATGATGGAATCATCTCGCCATTCTTCACAACTAAATCTTCGAATTATGAAACAATTATTTTTATTTCTTGCGTTATTTTCAACCTGTGCGCTCTCTAAAGTGTCCACTGGTCAAAAGATTATTACCGGGAAAGTGCTGGATGATAGCGGCCATCCACTTATTGGGGCGACTGTACTGGTAAAAGGTACGAGTATTGGGACGATCACCGATACGGACGGTTCATTCGCTCTTGAGATTCCCGATAAAAAAAGTATCCTGATCATTTCGTCTGTAGGCTATGAAACACGAGAGATAAAGGTTAGAAATCAGGAGGAGTTGACGATTGTGCTTTCCTTACGAAAGATTTTGGATGAAATTGTGGTAACGGGATACCATGGCGAGGCTCAAAAAAAGATGTTCGGAAAAAGGCAAAAAAGCACAGCAGAAGCATTAGTGTTGAGCCCCGTTTGCGGGGGTCAAAAAGTAGAACCGTGGGCCAATTGGAACACCGAAGACTACGACCATATCAGCGAAAACCGCTTTTACGACCCTTCGAATACACCTTTATCAACATTTTCCATAGACGTTGACGCCGCATCTTACAGCAACATCCGCAGATTTCTTAATAGCGGTCAAATGCCTCCGAAAGATGCTGTGAGAATAGAAGAAATGGTAAACTATTTTGCCTATGACTATTCACAACCTATTGCAGATGAGCCCTTCTCAATTATTACCGAATTGTCAGAATGTCCATGGAATAAAGAAAATCATTTGCTCCATATCGGTCTTCAGGGTAAGGATATTCCAACTGAAGATCTTCCAGCATCGAACCTGGTATTTTTACTAGATGTGTCGGGTAGTATGAATCAACCGAATAAATTGCCATTGGTCATTTCTTCCTTCAAATTATTGGTTAATAAGCTACGGCAAGATGACCGTGTGGCCATTGTTGTCTATGCGGGATCATCGGGCCTAGTGCTTCCATCAATTTCGGGAGCGAACAAAGAAAAAATTATCGCCTCTCTAGAGCGATTGAGGGCAGGAGGTTCGACTGCCGGATCTGAAGGCATCGAGCTGGCCTACAAAATCGCCCGCGAAAATTTCATTTCAAGTGGCAACAACAGGGTTATCCTGGCCACCGATGGAGATTTTAATGTCGGCGTCAGCAGCGACGCACAATTGGTAAGGATTATCGAAAAAGAGCGCGAGAGCGGTGTCTTTTTGACCGTTCTCGGGTTCGGAATGGGTAACTATAAAGACAATAAAATGCAAGAATTGGCCGACCACGGAAACGGGAATCACGGCTATATCGATAATATCCTTGAAGCGCAAAAGGTCTTTATACATGAATTTGGCGGCACACTGTTTACCATTGCCAAAGACGTGAAAATACAGTTGGAATTCAACTCAAAAAATGTAAAGGCATATCGATTGATCGGATATGAAAACCGGCTATTGGACAAAGAGGATTTTAACGACGATAAAAAAGATGCGGGTGAGATAGGAACAGGACATACCGTTACAGCACTTTACGAGATCATTCCTCAAAACTCTTCTCAAAAAAAGATTGCTGATGTGGATGCATTGCGTTATCAGTCTACTGAGTCCATTTCTGACGCGAAATTGAACAACGAATTGATGTTTTTAAAAATCCGATACAAAGAACCCAAGGGTGATACGAGTCAGTTGATCAGTAAGGCGGTTGAAAATAATGTGATCGAGTTGAGGCGAAGCAGTGATAATTTCAAATGGTCGGCAGCGGTGGCAGAGTTTGGAATGCTTTTGAGAGGATCGGAGTATAAAAAGGACGCTACGTATAAGCAGGTAGAACAACTGGCCAGTGAGTCATCTGCACGTGACCCATTTGGATACCGTGGTGAATTTTTGAGGATGGTGCAATCCATAAAATTGCTGGCAGCTAACTAGTGCTCTGTCAAGATTAAACTGAGGGCTGTATTTGGTATCTTTTTAGCCTGCTCAGCGTTGGAGAACCATTCACATAGCTCTGGCTATGCTTGGCATCCCATCCGCTGTCGCGGTTCATTCACTTGGAGGATTTGCCTCCACCCTTCGGGATCGTTCATTCATGCCTTGATCAGACTCAAAATATCCTCAAATCCAACTCCTCATTCAAACGTTGACAGAGCACTAGGCCAGACATTGCAGAATACGTAGTTACGGCAATACGCGTATAATACGATTATTACGGTAGTTGACGTATATTACCGTAACGGTAGCGATTCAGTAAAAAAACAAATACGGGACAAATTGTACATCTTGGTCATAAGAAGCCGATTTTTGTATAGGCTAAAAATGGGAGTTTCACTAGCCACAACTTTTGTGCGATTTGTCTAACACCCAGTTATTGTTTTACTCAATTCACCACATTCTGAGGCCTCCCCTCAATAAACGCTGCAATATTATCAGCAACCTGTTGAATAAGCCTCATTCGCGATTCCTTACTCGCCCATGCGATGTGCGGAGTGATTATACAATTGGGCACGTTGATCAATGGATGTCCTTCTCCCGGCGGTTCTTTGGAAAGCACATCTAAACCAGCCCCGGCAATCTGTTTGTTCAAAAGCGCCTCTTTAAGGTCTGTTTCATTTACTAATCCTCCTCTTCCTGTGTTGATAAGAAAAGCGGATCTTTTCATCAGCTTCAAGGTATCTTTATTGATATAATGCTGATTATCAGATGTTAGTGGTGTGTGAAGGGTCAGCACATCACTTTCTCTGAATAGTGCTTCCGAAGGGACGCACGTAACATGATCATAGACGTCCTTTTCGTCACCCCTGCTCAACACCAAAATTTCCATGCCGAATGCTCGTGCGATTTTTCCAACTTCCCGACCAATTTTCCCATACCCGTAAATGCCCATTTTCTTTCCACTTAATTCAATCAATGGATAGGTCCAAAAACACCAATCAATGGCTTTCGCCCAAGCTCCTGCATCCACTTCGGTACTGTGTCGTCCGACGTGATTTGTCAATTCCAAAAGCAATGAAAAGACATGCTGCGCTACTGAGGAAGAACTGTACCCTACCGCATTGCAGACAGGAATATTCTTGCTTCGGGCATGTTCTATATCAATGTTGTTGTAACCGGTGGCAAGGGTGCAAATGCACTTGAGATTGGGCAACTGATCTAAGGCCTTTTTAGCAAGTTCCCTCTTATTAACTACTAAAATATCGGCCGCCATGGCTCGTTCAATTAGCTCTTCATCAGCTGTCCTGCTATAAGCCGTCAATTCACCCAAAGCCTCAATTGCTTCCCAATGCAAATCGCCTGGATTCGAAGTATATCCGTCGAGTATGACTATTTTGGTCATGTTCCTATTTTGATTTTGTAAATATCAATCAAAATATCAATTACAAAGTCAATAGCAGCATGCAATTCCCACCCAATGCAGTTTTAAATTTCCTCATAGGGATGCCTATGCATGGTTGAGATTGTCATTGTCATCGAGTTTGACATTGACATAGCTCTAACGATTTTGGGTAGGCCGCAATACCGAACAACAAAGACATTCCGCAAATTATAGTAATAATCAAAAATCCAAACCAACTTAGCTTTGCGCCGAACCTCAAATTTTGAATCTATGAATAAGGCGATGGTGGTGTTCTTTGTTTTGGCGTTTATCCATTCCTATTCCCAAAACACGGTAAAAGGTTATATATATTCCGGTGAAGATCAACCGGTTATAGGAGCTACGGTTATTGTTAAAGACACCGATCTCGCGACGATAACCAATCTCGAGGGGCAATTTAAATTACAAGCCTTAGAATCAGATAATGCCGTACTATCCATATCAAGCGTAGGTTTTAACAACTTAGATCAGCAGATCACGGCCAAAGACATCCTTGTACCTTTGTCCATAAAATTGACCGAAAGCGTGACGAATTTGCCCGAAGTGATAATAGAAAGCGTATCCATGACCGGAGGACTTACTCATCTAAGAAAAAGCCAGGGCTCAGCACATTTTGTCAGTCAAAAAGAAATTCAAAAATTTTCTTATACCGATATCAGCCGAACATTGCGAAACGTGCCTGGAGTCAATATCCAGGAGGAAGACGGCTATGGCTTGAGGCCCAATATAGGGTTCCGAGGGACAGGTTCGGAGCGGTCCTCTAAGATCACGGTAATGGAAGATGGTATCCTGGCAGCTCCTGCTCCTTATGCGGCACCCGCAGCTTATTATTTTCCGACGATTGGTCGTATGGAGGCTATAGAGATCCTGAAAGGCAGCAGTCAGATCAAGTACGGGCCATTCACAACAGGCGGCGCGATAAATCTCATTTCTACGCCAATTCCTTTGGATTTTTCCGGACATGCTGACTTTATTGTCGGAAGTCATGGCTATAAGATGATACATGCCAATCTTGGCGATCGGCATCGAAATATCGGCTACATGGTAGAGACCCTCCAATATGGGTCAGACGGATACAAAAAGCTCGATTCCGGAGGTCAGACAGGATTTAACAAAGAAGATTATTTAGCCAAAGTAAAGATAAATACCAATCCGGACGCACCGGTTTATCAATCCCTTCAATTCAAGATCGGACAGGCCAATGAAACTTCGAATGAAACCTATCTCGGGCTGACTGAAGAAGACTTTATCCGTACGCCGTTCAGAAGGTATGCGGGTTCACAGGTAGATTTAATGAACACAGAACAACGGCAATACGTTCTCACCCATCATATTCAAGCCACATCATTTTTGGATATTGTAACCAGTGCATACAGAAACGAATTCAGCCGCAACTGGTACAAACTGGACAAAGTGAACGGCGCTAAAATTTCGAATATTCTAGCCAATCCCAAAGACCACAGTACTGAATTTGATATAGTAAAGGGCGAGGTCAATGCCGAAGATGCTCTTTATGTAAAGGCCAATAATCGATCCTATTATTCCAAAGGCTTGCAAACGAATTTCATAGCGCACTTTAGCGATGGAAAACTTCGCCATAAAATTGATTTGGCCATACGCATTCACAGCGATCAAATAGACCGGTTTCAATGGGCGGACATCTACGATATCGAAAACGGGATAATGAAATTGTCCAATGCCGGTGTACCTGGTACGGAAAGCAACCGAGTGGAAACGGCAATTGCTACAGCGGCTTATTTGCAATATAAATTGAGCTGGGATAAGTTGAGCATTACACCCGGACTACGATACGAAAACATCGAAATAAGCCGATCAGAATACGGTAAAGAGGATCCCGAGCGCTCAGGTGCCCACTTATCCAGCCGCCAAAATGAAGTAGATATATTCATCCCGGGATTGGGTTTCAATTATGCTTTGGACGCTTCTGTAGCGGTATTTGGCGGGGTTCACAAAGGATTTGCACCACCGGGATCAAAGAAACGTACACAAGCAGAGGAAAGCTGGAATTATGAATTGGGATCACGCATAAATAAAGGAGCGTACAGGCTTCAATTGATTGCCTATTACAACGATTATTCCAATCTGCTCGGTTCGGATTTGGCGGCCGTAGGAGGGCAAGGCTCCAACGACTTATTTGATGGCGGAGAAGCCACTGCAAAAGGTGTCGAGCTTGAAGCAACATACGATCCGATGCTTAATACGACAATAGGGATGAATATGCCAATATCACTTGTTTACACGTATACGGATGCTACATTCGGATCCAGTTTCGACAGCGATTTTGAGGCGTGGGGCGATGTGCAGAAAGGGTTCCACCCACCCTACACTCCGAGACATCAGCTAGCCCTTTCGTTTTCATTGGAACATTCGAAATTCCTGTTTGACATAAGCGGAAAATACAATGGTGCAATGCTCGCTCGTGCCGGCTTATTTGAAGATGCAAGTGTAGCTCGTACTGATGGATATTTTACCACCGACGTCAGCCTGAATTATAGATTGACACCGATCATTTCCGCTTTCGCGAATGTGAATAATCTCACCAATAAGACTTATGTGGCGTCGCTGCGCCCTGCAGGTTTGAGACCGGGATTACCGAGAACATTCAATTTTGGCTTGAAGGCCAATTTCTGAGCTTAATTCTGTAATTTGAGCGACAAATTAATCGCTTTCTCATGCAAAATGTTTTCATCCTCAATTTATTGCTTGTTTACTCCTTTTCTACTTTTTCACAAGAAAAATTAATTCCGGTATCAACTGGGGTGATTGACTCCATTGCTGAAATGGTGGGGAAAAAACCCCCTCTCAAGGTGAGTACTGGCATTGCCTTGAATACGGCAAGTGGCAACAACAGCCTCTTAAACTTTACGCCAAACATTTCTGCAGAATATGACGCAGGACTATTTGGTGCCGGACTAGTGGATCAGGAACTAAATACTTGACCATTTACTTAATCCGTTGGTTGTTGTTCGTTGATAGTTGTTTGTTATGGAACGAGCAACGAACAACTAGCAACTATCAACTTCTAAGACGTTCAAGGACTTCGTTCCCAAAGCACTAGTGCATCGGGAACGAAGTTCTTGAACCATGAGGTTGAGCTTCGATAAATCCTTTGAATTTCCACTTATACGGTTTAAACAATAGTGTGTTGTAGAATGCAATGTAAGATTCAATTTTGGATTTCAGATCGTCCACTGATATAAAATTTCCGTTCTTAATTCTGTGCCTTTGTAGTTTTCCAAACCAGTTTTCGATAGGGTTGAGCCAGGAACAGTGTTTTGGAGTATATACAAAAAAGATGCGATGTTCGGGATTCTCTAAAAATGCTTGTCTGGAAGCTTGACTTTTTAGAATTCCCTTATACTCTTTTGTTCCTAAGTCTCCCCTATAATCGATTTGCTGGGCTACCCAACGCACCAAAGATTCCGATTTATGTGTATTGAGTTGATCAGCAAGAAATCCGATTTGTTTATCAATTGATACAGTTGCACAACTTTGTTTTATGAATTCTAAATAATCCTTTTCTGTACGGGTTGGATGTAATCGGTAATGGTGTATTTTTCCATTAGAAATATCCAATGCGGCCATTAAACAGGTTGTTCCGTGTCGAGTGTATTCAGATTCAATACGACGATTTCTACCCGGGCGCATCGGAGTGCTGTTTTTTCTCTCCAAGGCTTGAATACCTGTTTTTTCGTCTACACTAAAAACACGCCTATTTGGGTCTTGCCCCGCCACTGCCCCTATAATTAAAGCACAAATGAACTCAACTTGTTTGCGAAATAATTCTCGGTCCTCAATATTGGGGTATAACCAATAATCTGACTTATCCGGCCTTAATTTGTTTTTTTTAAAATAGTGCCCACATAACGTGGGGAAATGCTATCCACAATTTTCCTTGCCTTTGCCACATGGGCCAACATTTCTCTTGTCCAGTAATCCATTTCAATATCATGATCCTCGAGCTTTTCACAGGCCAACCCTACAATTTGCTGCTCTTGGGCTAAGGTTATTCGTTTTGGTGCTCCACTCCTGGGCAAGTCTGATAGTACCTCCTCCTTAATCTTGGTACGTAAAACATGATCTTTCACTCGAATGCCTTGTTCATCATGTTCTAACGCTCTTAATTCCTCTTGTCCTGATTCCCAACGCCGCCTCCACCGTCGTACTGTATTTAATGAAACTCCTAAATTTCTTGAAGTTTCATGTATACTCTTTCCTTCCATTCCTGAAACTACTATGGAAACTCGTTGTTTGTATGAACTTGGTATATTCACCTTGTGATATTCCTTTTCTAATATATCACGCTGACGTTCGTTTACTGTTAATGGGAGGGCTGTGGGAATCCCTCTCATCTTTTTTTTGTTTTGGTGAACACAAATATATTAAAAATAGTTCTAATATTTCGTTCCCGAGGCACTAGTGCGTCAGGAACTAAATGTGTGACCATTTATTCAAACAGTTGATTGTTGTTCGTTGATAGTTGTTTGTTAGGGAACCAGCAACAAACAACCGGCAACCAGCAACTTTTAAAACGTTCAAGGACTTCGTTCCCGAGGCACTAGGTACCATCTACAACTATGTAAGAGTGGATGGAAACGAGGTTGTCAACGATTACCTGATTGACAACGCATTTAATATTTCTCCACCCAATTCACCGATAGAGATGGGCACAGTATTGCAACAATCCGCTTCTCCAGCTCTTGGTGTTGACAGTCGCAATTCCCCGGGTTTCGGTTTTGGTTTCCCGATAATCGGTCCGGATAACGAGGGAGTCAAACTCAGCCTTAGCGCGATCAGGGATGAGGCTAATTACGAAAGTGACGATTTTTCAGACCGGAACATAACGGATCCACGAAGGGTCAACTACGGTCCGATGATCGACTTCGACGGAGATCACACTTTTGGAAAAGACAAACGCACGAGCCTTGGCTATAATCTTTATGGTTTTATTCCGTTTACGGATTCTTCGGAAAATCGCTACCAGGGAAAGGCATTTTTGATTATCCCTTTGTCCGATTTGATCAATTTTCAGACAGGGCTTCAGTGGACATATGACAACTTCACTTTAATTGGTAAGGAGCACAGTAACTACTTTTTTAATATAGGATTTAGCGTGAGTCCAAGGTGATATGTATTATTTGGCCATTTCCATTCAAGGTAATACATGAGGAAAACCTATTTGCAAAATCGGGATGGGCTAGTAATCGTGCACTAAAAGACATCCTCTGATACGCTGCTTGCTAAGTCAAAAACGCATTCATTTATTCTTCGTCTTGGGTTCAACATCACAGTATACGTATTATACCTTAATTACGGTAGTAGACGTATATTACCGTAATTTGAACAATCCAGTTGAAAACCAGGCACAAGACAAATTGCACATCTTTATTAGCCAATTTTTCTTGGCCAAAAAAAAGATGTTTCGCTTATTCAAATTCACAATTCTTTTTCTGACTCTCCTTACCGCTCAACCATGCTTCAATCAAACCATAAGGGTAGAGAAAAAACTGTATAACGAAGAAAATGCCGGACTGCCTTTTCGGCAAATCATGGAAATCTTCGAGGATTGGGAAGGTTGGTTTTGGTTGTGCAAAAGTTGCCAGACTAAGCCCAATTGTGAAAAGGATCTGGTATTTTTTCACCCTTTGACTAAGGAAATCCAGACTTTAGACAGAAGATTTGGAAGTCAATTGACTATCAAAAGCAATCAAATTGAAAGCCTTGTTAGAGATTCCTCCAATTTCTATTTCACAGCGGATGAAAAGCTTATTCAATGGTCAAAAGACAAAGGAATCCGAGAATCGCCAATTAAAGGGCTTTCAACAACTCCGAAACTGTGGGCAAAGGCCAATGAAGGAATTTTGGGCGCTTACTGTATAGAAGATCCGGAAGTGCCACGCCATATGTTCAATCAATATGATTTTCAATATGTTGCCATCGACTTGCATGGCAACCTTCGGCAAGGCCCAAAACCGATAAGGATCTGGGGATTTGAGTACAACAATCTTTGGAAAATTATCAATTTGACCAACAGCTATTTGTAAACAACAAAAATGAAATTTTCCATAATGAATTGGAAAAGCTTAAAATAAAACCTGGCTCCTACCCAATTAAGATTCGAAGGGTATGGGTCAAAAAGAACAAGGCATCAGAAGACAATTCGGTCTTTCGGCAGATGGCCATTGGAATGGTGGACAGGCACAGTTTTTTTGATTGGGATACCAAGACGGCCTGGATTGCAAGTAGAGATGACGTGGAGACATATCACTTTGATCCTCACTCCTTTATACATGTCATAAATAGCAATAGTGATCTTCAATTGGCCAGCGCTGCTTTGAGCCTTGATGATCAAAAAGCACTTTTAGTTATTCACAATGATTTACTATTTTACAGCCCTCGACACGAACTCTAATCTCTAAGGCTTGCTGACCTCAAAAACTAACTCTTCCAATGACAATCCAATCACTTCCGACAACTCAGAACCGAGAACTCCGTCTTTCAATAATGCATCTGACCTCGTTCAAGAAAATCGGCCTCGTTCGTCGACTTCGGAGGGCAAACAGAACCTTACGCTTGGTAATACTTTTGAAAACACCGTCAGCCGTCAGCCGCATGCATTGAGCGAAGTCGAAGTGTCAACCGTTAACCCTTATTCAGGGTCTGAAAGGCGATAGAATTGAAGAAGATTTTCTTGATATAAAAATGGGCGATATTAATTTGTCCAATGGCAATGGTGCCAATACTTTTTCGGCAAGGAGCGGATTAGGTAAAATACCATTGGAAATTACTTCATCCGCTGAGGAAGATTTTCATTTGCTTCGATTTCGAATCAAAAATTCTGAGCAAGTAATTGGTTTTCAGTTATTTCTGAATTTTGGAGATTTGGAAATTCTCTCTTTGCATTTTCCGGAAATGATTTCTCCTGAATCCTATCAAATAAAGGAAAATTCTGTCCGAATGAGCTGGACAAATCCGGCATACGCTTTGGCAACTGATTCTGAAATAATGATTGTTCGCATTAGCAGGAACATAAACTTAGACGTAAAGGACGAATTGACATTATATTCACAGCTAGGCCCTTCCGAAGTGTACCTTGACGATCTGACGGAAAAGGAGGTGATTTTACAGTGGAAAAACGAGACGGGTTCAGCGGTAAATCATAAGTTGAGTATATACCCCAATCCGTTTTTCTCGCATTCAATTATTTTATTTGACATTGTAAGTCCTTCTGAGGTCGATGTTCAAATCTTTGATTTTGCCGGAAAAACAGTTTATGAACAAAGTGAATTTATGGATGAAGGCTATCACAACGTTGAGATTACCAACCAGGATATAATTAATGAAGGTATCTATTTATGCAAGGTCCGAATAGGTAGTCAATTTTTCAACCGGAAGATAGTATTTAGCCGGTGAGCATCGATTACTTTTTTTAAAACTTTGAAAGTCTTTGGGACTTTGCAGGTTTGGCAAAGTGCCATAAAGCTAAAGCACATTATCACGCCAAGCAGCGCCACACCCTAGAATTGAGACAAGCGCGTTTATAATCTGAATATCCCATATATTTGCACACCGAAAATTAGCTGGCCCCGTAGCTCAGCTGGATAGAGCAATTGACTTCTAATCAATAGGCCACAGGTTCGAATCCTGTCGGGGTCACCTGGTAATCAAGTAGTTACGAAAACTCCTTACCACGTCTAATCCATCTTCATTACACATCCATTACGCGGATGACAGAAATAATCTATAATACTATTATACAGCACAGCCCTATCAGTATAACATGCAAAAAAATGGAAACCAATTACGAACAATTCTTACCGCTAGTTTCAAGTTTTACTCTCTTAATAGGGTGGTTTATGGCATTCATATTATGCAACTATCGAAAAAAATAATTAATAATGACGCCCAAGAAGCATTCCGCCCCACAATCTTTCTGTTATCACAATTTTGGTAACCGCTTCATAATCTGACCATCCACCCTTTATTTCGTTGTCATGAACGCGTGGCAACACCTTAATAATAAAATATTTCGTAATTCACAAACTAAGGCTACCTCGTCTGCAACTATTACAAGTTATGGCGATGCACTTAGACTTCTGAAACAATACGGCGTCACCGGCAAGGTAGAGCCTGGTACCGTCAGAGGCTTGCCCGCATATTTCTACTGCCGCGATCATATATCCTCTCTTATTTCTGGCAATCCTTTTTCCGTTTACAGATCTGCTGATAATGGCAGACAGAAAGCAGATGACCATCCACTTTATTACCTTATAAAAGAACGCCCTCACCCATACCTCAGCCAAATTGATTTTATAAAAACTTTGATCGGCTTTATGCTCGATTATGGTAATGGCTATGCAGCTATCCGTCGCGATGGCAGCTTCGAGAATCGTCCCACCCATATGGATATATGGCATCCGGAATATGTATCGGTCAAAATCGTAGATGGCCAAAAAATTTATAAAAATCACAATACCAAAGAAGTCCTTCATTATGCAGATATGATCCATTTGATGGATATCATTATCGATCCGCTCACACTCGTTGCTGATTCCAGGATATCTATTGCCCGTAAGACTTTTGAAGAAAGCCTGGTCGGAAGGGAGATGTTTAATACCGTAATGAAAAAGGGAACCTTCCTGTCTGGCTATCTCAAATTTGCCGGCAACCTACGCAAGCAGACCAGGGATGAAGTCATTGAGCAGTGGAATAAGGCATATCAGGGGTATACCAAAATCGGCGCTACTGGTCTCACCGAAGCAGGCGGGGAATATGTACAACTCAAAGTCCCATTCCGCGACCTCCAATTTATGGAGCAGCGCAATTTGTCACTGTACGATACAGCCCTCATTATGGGATTCAAACCTGGCCACCTGGGGAGTAAGGAAGGCGAAAGTTTCAACACCCTGGAGCAGTACAATATCGAAAAAATGCAATACCCTATTATTCCCCTGGCCAGGAAGATCGAGCAGGAATTTAACTACAAATTAATCGGGCCATCCGAGCGTATAGGCAAAGAGAAATTATTCGTAAAATTTGACTTCAAAGGACTACTCCAGGCATCAGTCCAGGACCGCAAAGACCTATATCAGACCTTACTCAGTCTGGGAGTCATGACTCAAAACGACGTCCTGCGCCTCGAAGATATGAACACATTCGCCGACGGCGACAATCGCCTCGTGCAGATGGGATTCACCACACTCCAAAATATTTTGGATGGTAAACCATCCAGCTTATTCCCAGAGGGAACGGCAAACTTCACTCCAAAACAAATACAGGAAATGGAAAGAATGTGGCAAAGACTCGAACCGCAAATATTAGAAAAACGTCAAAACGGAAATCATGAGTAAAGCATTAATGACAGTATCTGGGCAAGAGTTTTCTGAGCCTGTTTCAGTCCCTGGCATGCAGATAGATATGTTCGACAAAATAGAAGAAAACAATAAAGGTGGACTACTGCCAGAAAAGTACAAAGTGTGGCAACAAGTATCTAACGATAGTCAAAAATCGATCATAAAAGACAAAGACGGTGTCGAATGGTATCGCTGGGTAATTTCCGACAATACGCCAGATCGTGGGGGGGATGTAGTGCCAGCAGAGGCATGGGATATAAAAAATTTCAACAAGAATGGTCTATGCCTGTATATGCATAAGATGGGCAGTAATGGAGAGTTGGTATCTGATCCTGACAGGATACTTGGCCCTGCCAAGGTGATGATAGAGGATGGAAAGCTGATAGGCTTTAATCGGTTCGAGCCAGAAGACATAAACCCTCTTGCCAGTAAGATAAAAAAGAAAGTTGATTTTGGCACACTGAATGCTACGAGTGTGGGCTATATTCTGCACAAAGCTCACATGGGAGTTGAGCACGATGGTGAGGATACAGGTCACCTGTATTTTGATTTGGCAGAGCTTGTAGAGTTTTCCATTGTGGACATACCCATGAATCCAAATGCCTTGAGAAAGTCATTTCACACAAACGTGGACGAATACATAAAAACACATATAAAACCAGATACCCATTCTACGCATCGCTCTACTGAAAATGCCCTACCGGACACGGAGGGTGACGAAGCAAAAAGTATAGATGAGGATTTCGCTCGACTTGCTCATCTGTCATTTCTTAAACGCAAAAATTTTGAGCGATGTTTAAAAAACTAGAGCTCCTGACAGAGCAACGGGCGCAAAAAAAGGACGCCCTCGAAGGATTGCTGAAAAAGCAATCTGTTACAGATTATGAGACTACCGAAGACGAGGTCCATCTTGCATTTGGGTTGGATAAAGACCTTGACGACTTAGAAACGGAAATTAAGTTTTTGCAAAAGCAAAAACAAAGATTCCTAGATAGTGCAGGTGACCAAATGACCACAGCCCCGACTATCATGAGAGACACCGCGCCGCGCCAGGGCGAGGCCGGTAATATTCGCGATTTGCAGAAATCATATTCGATTTCAAAAGCAATCCTGCACCTCACCGGTAAAAATAAAAAGCTGGATGGTGCCGAAGCGGAAGCCCACCAAATGGCCGAGGAAGAGGCTAAGAAAAATGGAGTAGATATATATGGCGTAGGTCTACCCTCGGTGTTAGTGAAAGTCACGACCGGTGCGGAATCAGGAAACGAGGGATCGGATTTTGTGCCTTTAGATTTATTTCGCACTCCTATCACAGCACTCACTCCCACATTACTCGCCGAAGAGTTAGGCGCGACCGTGTTTAGAGGACTTACTGGCAATCTCGATGTACCTCGGATCACCAATACCCTCACCTCTGCCTGGGAGGGTCAATTCGATGATAATGCCAATACTCAGACTGCCACTGACAAATTGCACATCACCCCACACCGTATGGGATCTTATACCGATCTGGGTAAGCAATGGTTGTTCCAGGGCATCACCGGTGATCAGTATATCATAGACGAGTTGCGTAGATCGCAAAAAGAGCTACTTGATTCTGACTTTTGGAATGGTGGCGATGGTGGTGTTGCCGATCCGCTTACTGGTATCCTGAGCCTCACCAATGTCGGTGTAGTGTCCATCGGTGCTAATGGTGGTGCACCTCTTAGAGATCACCTTATTAATCTCGAAAAAGAAGTCGCTATCGACAATGCGGATGTAGGCGATATGGCATATGTCACCACTCCAGGTGTACGTGCTAAGCTCAAGCTGACTAAGACGGACGCCGGTAGTGGCCTGTTTGTATGGGACGGTAACTTCCTTAACGGTTATCGTGCATTCGTGACTACTCAGATACCCAGCAATCTGACTAAGGGATCTGGTACTAGCCTTCATGCTATTGTCTTCGGAGTATTCTCCACAGCGATCATAGCGCAGTTTGGCGGATATGATATAGTACTGGACGATGCCACTCAGGCACTTAAAGCCACATTGAGAGTAGTGGTCAACAGTTGGTGGGATACAGCTTTCCGTCACGACGAAGCATTCGCAGTGGTAAAAGATGCGGATATAACATAATAATTTTTAGTTGATGATGCTAGAATCCTCCCGTGTAAGATCGGGAGGCTTCTTATTCTAAAAAATAGAGATATGGCAAAAATAACAAAGCGAATCAAGTTTTTGAAAACTCCGACAGGCAAATACCGAATGGGTTATCACGCAGGCGATATTGTAAATCTGACGGCTGACTCAGAGATAATAACGGAAATGATTAGTTCTAAATGGGCTGAAAAGGCACCTGCTGAAAAGGCACCTGCAAAGACCTTATCTGCTAAAAAGTAATAATGCATTTACGCCTTATATCACGAGCGACTACTCCGGTGATCCTCAGCAGGGCAGATGCTAAAAAGTACCTGTCTGTACGCGATACGTTTACCGATGACGATACCCTTATCGACAATCTTATCGCCGAAGCCAGGGACGTGATCGAAAGACACAATAAGATATATCTGCAAGAGGCAGTAATAGAAGGAAGGAGATTTGGTTTTCACCCGATAGATTATACATATGTTGACTTTTGGGTGAGGCCGGTACGTGGCATTGTCAGTGTCAAGTATACGGATACCGCAGGAGCAGCACAGACACTCGCAGCGACTAACTACTTCCTGGATACCAGTCGCACACAGGAGCGACTATGTTACAATAGTGATGTGACTCTGCCAGATGTAAAGGACGATACACACGTGGTCATCCGCCTCGACGTAGGATACAAGGCCGCAGTGGAGGGATACGCGACTGTACCAGAATTGTATAGACGTACCATGTATTATTTAGTATCCGAATGGTACGGCGCACGGTACAATCATGTGGCAGAAAAAATGAGCATAGCAGAGCGCATACTGAAGATGGATAGAATGCCGACAATTTAAAACTGGAATGAGGAGAGGGAAAAGCACTCGTACTGAGCTGGTGACAGGAGTCGAAGCAACATATCGGCACCACATCGATCCGTCAGAATTAGATAGACTAGTTGACCTGGTGCCTGATGGTACACCTGTCAGAGAGGCAAGTGGATCGTGGATAAAGACAGACGGCACCACCATCCAGGTAAGGGCAAAGGTAGTATATGGAGTACCATCCGAAGGTATGGAAGGCGATAGATTGAATCTGAGCCAGATCCTGACCATCACCGTGCGCAATCAGGGACTGGATGCTCTGGATGGAAATTGGAAAGTCGTGTACAGTGGGGATACGTACAACATCGAGGGCAGCAGGGAAGTGGGCAGAGATACTTTTTTGGAATTGTATTGTGATATACTGAAAGATTGAGTTAATGGAGATAAGCCTACACATACCTAAGTCAGAAAGAGTAAAACTCGAAAAAGAGCTACAAGGACTCGTGCGCAAGTTTGATGACAGGACAGTACAGCGCATATTCACTCAGGCATCTAAGCCATATTTGGCTGCTGTGCAGGCCGCTCCGCCGAGGGCAGACCGGGTGGTAAAGCGATACAGTACACCTAAATTATTTAGCAGAAAAAGAGCCCCCAGGGGTTTTGGTAATGTAGTAGCAGAATATCATCCAGGTAATTTGGGCAGATCGTTTAAGAAATTGACTTTCAGAGGATCCTCTAAAATGAAAGCCATTTTTATCGGGCCAAAAAGGGCGTGGCGTAATCCGAATGGGATATTCAGTACACGCAGTAAAGTAGATGGTTGGTATGCTCATTTGGTGGATGGACTGGACACTATTATAAAAACCACATGGAGCAGTACCAGGAGTGCAGTATTAGAAAATTCAATAAAAGCATTTAGAAAACTACTGGAAAAATAAAAAAGTCCCCTTTAGGGGATTTAGGGGTATGAACTACTCAAAAATAATATACAACCTACTCAGCAACGACGCCCCGGTGACGGCCATCATAGCCGACCGCATAGGCAATGTCAATCTACTCCCAGACCTCGATATGCCTTACCTGGTCTTTCGCCAGGCAGTCGAGACATTCTACGCTAAGGACTCACATTTTCACATACAGGATATGGTGAGTATACAGGTCAATTTAATGACTAAGGAAGACAAGGGTATAATATATCTATTTGACCTGGCTGAAAAAATAAGGACAGCCCTGGCCAAATCAAAACCTGGTGTGATTGAGACATTCAACGTCAATTTTATACGATACGATGGACAAGATCCCCAGGAGTATCACAAAGAAACCGAGGCGTACATCACGCCGCTAAATTTTACAATGCAAATAAACAGATAGCAATGGAATGGAAATCAAATTATAGGGTCGAAGTGCTCAAAAAGATAAAACACATGGGTAAGGATTTAGAGCCTGGCCGGTGGATACGCACTAATCGATTTCAGGAAGTATTAGATACGTATGGAGATAGGGTACAGGTGATCGATGCAGAAACAAAAAAGGTGATCGTCAAGGGCAGGAAAAGCTCTGGATTACCACCTAAAAATGAATAATAATTAATACACATAAAATACCAAAATCATGGCAACAGTAGGAGAAATACCCGCCGGTATACTCACAGTATTCAGAGGCGGCACGGCAGTCGGATGCGCGACGCAGACCGACATAGAATTTTCTAACGAACTCACAGAGATCCTCTGCAAAGACAGTGCAGGGTGGGCTACCTATAAAGGCGGCAAAAAGACGTGGTCTATCAGTATTGCGGCCCTCTATGCAATGGATGCGACGGTATCTGGTGATGATTTCTACACGGAATTGGCCGCTGATACCTCATTCGCAATTGAGTTTGCGACCGCTACCAGCGGCGACACCAGGTACACCGGCAATGTGCTGGTGTCTAATCTCAGTATCAATGCAGGCAACTTTGGCGAATCAGCTTCATACTCCTGTACCCTTCAAGGTACAGACGCACCTACTAAAGGACTGGTAACATCATGAAGCACATTAATATAGGCGGTACAGACTATCCATTTAAGATCACCCTATATGGTGTCAGTAAGTTTTTGCGCGACAAGGGATTTTCATTTGGTCGTATAGGAGAATACATAGCCGAAGACGAGATCGGAGGCATATACTCATTGATATGTCTCGGCATTAATAATGCTGACGATAAGGCCAGCATGACACCGGATAAGATCGACGAGATCGTAGGCGCTGATTTTAATGTATTCGGTGAGTTGACCGAATGGGTATTCGGCTTTTTCGGCATTGCGACTGGCGATCCCCGGGAGGAGGCCGTGCCGGAAGAGGCGACGGGAAAAAACTAGGAAGCCCTTCAGCCGCCGACGATCCGGTGGTCGAAGGGCTATACCGGATATTTTGCGGAGGCATGAGCCGCAGCACAGACGACTTTTGGCACCTGCCTTTTGATGAGCTCATGATACAGATCGAAGGATGGCTGGAGTATCATTTAGAGATACCGAGACACTTCGTCACCGTCCTGGTCAATCTTTGGACTAAGCAAAAGGTACAACCACAGGATATTTTGCCTTTGGCGTCTGACAAAAGACGAAAGCGATCAGGGCGTATGGATAAAAAAACACTCGAAGCCGTGAGAGCACATATAAGAAAAGAGATCAAAGAAAGAAACGAAAAATTAGGAACCAACTTAAAAATAACAGGAGACGCGATCCCCGGAGCCTCCGAAAGACCTCCGGGCGTTCGCTAAAAAGAAAATAATGGCGAGGAGACTAGCAGAACTCAATGTAGTAATAGGGGCCAAACTTTCAAAGTTTGACAAAGCCATCAATAGGGTCGAAAGACGGCTCAATACACTTTCGCGCAAGATGAGCCGGTTCGGATCAGATCTTACTCACAATTTCACCCTCCCGATAGTTGCTTTTGGTGCTACTGCTCTTGCCGCTAGGATTAAATTTGAAAGGTTACAAGTCCAGCTTGACGTCTTGACCGGTAGTGCTAAAAAAGGTGCGATTGCCTTTGAGCGTTTAGTCCAGTTTGCTTCCGTTACACCTTTTAGACTCGATGAGCTCGTCAAAGTAAATAATACACTTATTGGGTTTGGCCTTAGTGCCGATGCCGCTTTTCAGACTACACGCAGGCTCGGTGATATTGCGGCACTTACTGGCGCTAATATGGACAATGTGGCGGTAGCTTTTGGCCAGGCCGCTGCCGAAGGTAGGGTGATGACTAGAGACTTACGCCAATTTATTAATAATGGTGTTCCGATTATTAATCTCCTGGCCGATAGCATGGGGGTTGCCACTGATCAAATTTTAAAATTAGCCAAGGAAGGTAAAATTAGTTTTGCTATACTGGATGAGGCATTCAGGAAAACTACATCAGAGGGCGGAAAGTTTCACGAAGGAACTAAAAAACTGGCAGAGACCCTCGGCGGTGTCCTCAGTACATTTAAAGATAATGTATCCATAGCGTGGGCAGAAATGGGCGAGGCTATTGTAATTACTCTTGACTTGAAAGCAAGACTAAAATCACTAAGTGACACAATCGCCAAACTGCTTAATAAATTCAAGTCACTTAAGCCAGAGACGCAAGAAAATTACATAAAGTTTGCTCTACTCTCGGCCATAATAGGCCCGATGGTCCTGGTGGGTGCTCAGCTTGTAAAATTTGTAACCACCATAACCGTGGCCATGAAGCTCCTAAGTATTACTACGAAAAGGGTTCTTTTTCTTTTTAGTAAATGGCTTATTATTAGCCTCGGCTTGGCATCTGCGTTTATATATATTAAAAGTAATATTATGCAATTTATCCTACTATTCTTGCCCCTGGTTAAGATAATGGCAAAGCTACCAGGTCAGGCTGGGACGATGGCAAGGGCATGGATGATAAACCTGAAGGCAATAAAGAAAACAACTACAGGCTGGGTATCATTCGGGGACGTCCTGCGCCAAAACAAGAAGGACATTGAGGATTGGCTCACTGTCTTCCTTGGTCTCAATATAGCGTTACCAAAACCTAAGTTACCAAAACCTGACGTTCCACCAGATACGCCCACCACCACGGGCACTCCCAGGCCTCTGAATACTGAATTTTATCAATTAATTGGGACTATACCATCAGCAGTTTCACAAATAGGTGTAGGATTCGCTGGCGTATTTACAAGCATTGCCGATCAGCAGCGTACAATGGCATCTCAGATTATTGGCTACGTAGATACTATAATTGAAAAATTTGATCAAATTCGAGATACTGTAGTTCATAATTGGAATGTAGTAGTCGATGCCACTGTAGGCCTGTTTCAGGGAATGGCAAATGCATTTGTCAACGGCGGTAATATATTTGATGCAATAATACAGGGATTAAAACAGCTGATTGCGAAGCTAATAGCTGCTGCTGCAGCAGCATGGTTTTTAACTACAATATTACAGCCCCTATTCCCAAAACTCGAGCTATTTGGTGGAGCGAAATCATTTAAGGAGATATTTCATGGCCTACTCGGATTCCAGGTGCCCACCCCAGGAGCCACCACAGGAGCCACCACAGGAGCACGTGGCCTCATCACCACCGGCCCCGTCCACGCCATCCTCGGCGACAATCCATCAGGCCGCGAGGCGGTAATCCCATTCGAGCGCATGGGTGAGTTCTTAAAGATGGCAGCCCCATACGCAGGCGGAGGACAAGTAGTATTCCGTATGCAAGGCACAGAATTAATCGGAGTCCTGGAAAATGCGCAGGGACACGTCAATATGATCAGAGGTTATGGATCCACAATTGGTTAAACGTATAAACGAATAAACGAATAAACCGCCCACCGTGCCTAAAATATGGACATGCGAATATCGAGACGTACACAACGAAACGGACAACAAAATTGAAATACATTCCCTTTCCGGTGGTACAGATCTGGGGGACTTTTGCCTTCTTGGAGGCTATGCCGTACTTTCACGCAACGGACAGAGAGACCTCTTCCACGAGCTCCTATCAACATCCTTCGAATTTACAGTCGAAGTCCATCGCGGCACAGATACCTTTATCGGCTGGGTAGAGGGTACACTTGTCACAGCAGATCCACAAAACCACTATGTAAAATACTACCGCAAAGGCAACGTCCGATACATAGGCATCATCCTCAACGAAAATATCAATATACCCGACGCCCATCCCACCTTTGGTATTACCATCCAGTGTACCGACGCCATCGGCCTGCTATCCCGATATAAATACAACCAGAATGCGGCAGTAGTCTACATATCACACCCGCTCCTGGAGCACGTCTATTTTGCACTAAAAAGTACGGGCATCGATCAGTATTATGAGGCAAGTGATCGGTTCATGGCTACGGCAGTACAGTTTTTTGAGACTAATTACAACTCCGTCACGGACGATCCCCTTCACAAAACCCAAGTGACAGGCCGCACATTCGCCGACGAACAAGAAGCCAAAATATTAGAGACCGGCGACAGAGACGAAGACTTCTGGTCACTCATTATACGTGGCCAAAACAGCGACAAGGTGGTGCAGCGCATATGCCGCATATTCGCAGCCCGCATCTATCAGACCGATGGCTATTATAAGATTGCCCAGCCCCAGGAATCCGAAACCGCAGGAATGAATCAGATCGTCTATAACAAAAATTACTCACTCTTCACACCTACACCCATCGTCACCGAGACATACAGCCACGCAGTAAGTGTCAATGACGATCCCGTCAGCCCTACTGATCATAAGCGCCTGCCAGGTGGCCAGGGATGGACATTTTTTCCCAGGGTGCGCCACGTACTATTTAAGCAAAAAGTAGGTAGTTCGATCAATCTCGCCCTGGGCATCAAATTCAAAAATGTGAGCCTGCCGGCTGGCGGTGCCGCCGATGTGATCGAAGACCTGCACGCCGATATTGCATTTGTTGACAATACCGGCGAGGCTATACTGCGCATCACTTTCTTAGTAGAGTCATCTGCATTCCGTATAGGGATGCCCGCGCCTATACCTATACATAATATCCTCCTTCATCTCACCGTAGTCGTCGGCACCTACTATCTCAAGCGTGAGCGCACCTTGCTTAATGACGCATTGGAGTGGACGTATACCGATATGGTCTGGACTACCACCCCGTCGGTGTGTGAGGTATTATTGACAAAACAGCAGCAGTCATTTGTCTTTAATAATACGATCAATCTTAAAACCAAAACCGAGATAGAAATAGAAACACCCAAACTCGAAGAAAGCGGCGAGCTCGATGTCAAACTCGAATATATCAAGCCCATTCGCACCACCATAGAAGATCGCACCATCTCAAAGCTCTACTTTGGTGACAGGACGTATGTAGATATTACTAGTGTTACCCTACCCAGCACATCACTGGGCAAAGAGATCATAGACAAGCTAATCAAGGTCTATACACCGGACGCATACGAATACAAAGACACTCCTGTATTTGGCCAGCGCCATTTTGGTATCGACAACGCCCTCAATCGCATCACCTTCCCACACACTATCCAGGGCCAGGGCAGCCCGCTGTTAATTAAAATCATCGTAAAAGCACACGGCCCAGACTTGCCAGCCTCTTTCCTCGTGACCACTAATTACCGATTCAACTACGAAACCCTCCTTTTTGGCATTTCCGTCAAAAGCGAAGACCCCGCCCGCAATGTATCAGATGACGAATACATAGCTCACCTGGCCGAAAACAAAGACACATACCGCGAGGTCATAGAGCATGAAGTCTTTCTCGGCGACCTGCCCGAATCCGATAGCATACACCGCCTGCAATATGTGAGTGGCGCATACTATATAGATACCGATCTATGGCAGAATCGCGGCACCGGCCCATCCTTGCCACTTCTCCAGATAGCCGCCGAAAGTATAGCCTACCTACGCAGTAAGCTCCTCCGCATTTTTAATATGCGCTTACACCACAGCGCCAATGTAGATATGATCCGTCCCGATAGTCGCATTACACACGATACTTTCACTTATATCATGCTGCGTGGACAGATGGATACGTACCGTAATATTTTTAAAGGTGATTTTGTAGAGATCAATAGATTCACATCCGATACCAAAAGCAAAAACTCCGGCATCGTCAGCATTGATCCGCCCGTCATTGCTAAAATTGTCAAAATCACACCATACCTGGGTGATGCGGACAAGGTAGGGATCAGTGCAGAGGGACTCATCACCCATATCAGTACTCAGATCGAAGTAGGCGTAAGCGATACCATATCCATCGATGCGGTCGGTGATGTGACATTATATGCAGGCGATACCATCACCCTTGTTAATCCCGTCTCAGGTGACCAGATAGACCTCACACTCACCGCTGACCTGGAGGAAGGCGATACCACCATCAGCGTAACCGAATACTTCACTGAGGTATACCCGGCAGGCACATTGGTCATCATACCGCCCGACACCGAAAGCAACAATCCCAGAGAGATCATCATCCAAAGCATTACCGGCACCACCATTGACCTCACCGGCTACGTACTACCAGACGAATCAAAGTATACGGACGATGAATTGAACGAACGTATATCCCTGGAAAAAAACGGCACAAGACAGCGATACGCATCCACATTCACTAAGTTTTGGCATTACAAAAGCAGCCGCACCAACGAAGATATTACCCTGCAATTTGCAGCAGTGGCTACCGATTGGTTTGTGATAAAATTTGGGTAATGGCAGAAGCAGCGGTACTCAGGAGAATAGAAATCCTTATTACCAATTACAAAGAACGTCAAGGTAGACTCTTTTAAACATACACCAATATGAAAATCCTACCCCTCATCCTCGCCCTACTATCCCTGTCATTGTCCGCACAGGAAGAATCCAATATACAAAAAGACTCTCTGTATGTTATTAATTGGACAACGGTGCAGGAGGTAGAGGTGACATGCGACGTAAATAAACCAAAGTGGGATCCTGTGTTAGAAAAATGGGTATATCTTCCTTGGGTGTCCGCTGTGTACTGCGCCGAAGAAAAGGAGACCCATCATCAATCAAAAAGCATAGACAAAAAAGCCGTCGATATTTTACTCCCAAAGATAAAAGCACGACAAGGTGAACATTTATTTCTAATGGATTTTTATACCAAAGACGTCCGCATAGATACCCTGGTCACAGGCACTTACGGCGCCTACCCAATTAACTAATCAACCAATGGCAAATCATGAATACTGGAAAGATTGTGAAAATTGCGGCGCCACATACGACGCCAAATCCGAAACCTGCCAATGCCGTACCAATAAATATAAAAGACAAAAAAGGCGACGTAAGCGCATTCGCATCTATCGCAATACTCGCCTACTAAGATACCACAATAAAATGCTAAAAGATTATGAAGTAAAATGACTTCTGTCCTCTGTCTTCCACCGTCTACCGTCCACCGTCCACCGTCCACCGTTACCACCGTCAAATCTTTCTGTTATCACAATTTTGGTAACCGCTTCATAATCGCCTCGTCATATGGGATTTTTGCACAAATCCCTGGGATATGTATAAATTTATAATTAATATTAATCAGCTCGAAATCACCCGTCCCGACGGCGCTATAATGACCATAGATCCTGCTGATTTCACAGTGGGATTAAGAGCCTCCGGAGTAATAGAAATTATTCAAAAAACCAAATACTTTACCGACGCAGGCGAACTGGCTAATCCCATAGTATCCGGTAGATTAGCGTACACAGAAGTCGATTGGGCCAATTGCGTTGATGAAGATGGCAATGCTCCGACGCCCCATCCCACTACTAATACATTGGCAGTAAGCTATCTGAATAAGCATTACTTCAAAAGGGTGCAATACAGCGCAATGACCCTCTAAAGACGTTTTATTATGGTTGGTTTTAAATACTCTATCATTAGGATTAAGCCTGTCGGTGCGGGCTTAATCCGTTTTTTTACATTGCTATGGCTTGTAGGCACAGGGCTTGTCCTGACCGCAGTCGAAGGATCGGCGCAGAGTATTATGCGCCAGGATTCGCTTGCCGATTACAGCGACAAAGTATGGTGGATAGTCGCCGATACGTCGGCCAGTAAATTAAAGCGCGTGAGCAATATCGCCGTCACACAGCATGTAATAGATAGTATCGCGGTATTGCGCGCAGTGATTAATACACAAAAGATCGATACATTTACCATCTCTGGCGATACACTTTTTGCCAGTCTGGAGACGGATGGAGAGCCCGCTAAATTTGTATTACTTGCACCGTACCTGGACAATACCGACAATCAGCAAGTAGATACTTTCGAAATCAATGCTAATCTATTGAGGCTCAGTATCGAAGACGATGCCCAAGGTTTCCAGACTGTTAATCTTGCACCCTATCTGGACAATACGGATAATCAGAAAATTGATACATTTCTCATTTCGGGAGATACGCTATTCAATAGTTTAGAGACAGACGGCGAGCCCGGGAAGTTTGTACTACTTGCCCCATACCTGGACAATACCGATACACAGCTCACTCAGGAACAGGTAGAGGACTTCGCAGGTACAATGGTAGCTCTTGGCACCGGCACCCATACCGGTATCGCAGTCACTTACCAGGACGCCACCGGCGATATGGATCTTATAATTGACCATGACGCGGCCACCAACTTTGTAGCTGGAGAGCACATTTTGCACTCCGGAGTCACGATCACGGCTGGCGATGCACTGAGTGGAGGAGGCGATATAAGTGCAACGCGCACGATAGATTTAGATCCCTCTGAGATGCCAGGTCAGGCTCCCGATCTTGCCGATATACTTGCATACGAAGATGTAACCGATGCAGGCATACACTCGATGACCCTCACCCAGCTACAGACGGCGGTAGACACTGATACACAACTTAGCCAGGAGCAAGTCAGAGGATTTTGCCGGTTTCCCTGGTAGCGAATGATACAGGCACGTATTTGTCAGGCCTTCGGCAGTAACATACCAGGATGGTACCGGACGATATGGATCTTGATACATTGATCATGACGCCGCTACTACCTGGATTTTCTGGCTGGAGAGCACATACTGCTTACTCCGGAGTTACCAGTCACCATACAGCGGGGGATGCATTGAGCGGAGGAGGAGATATAAGCGCCACACGCACCCTGGATTTAGATCCATCTGAGATGGGTGCTCAAGCTCCCGACTTAGCCGACATCCTACCCTACGAAGACGTAACCGATGCCGGCATCCATAGTATGACCCTTACACAGCTACAGACCACAATCGATACCGATACACAGCTCAGCCAGGAGCAAGTAGAAGATTTTGCAGGTGCAATGGTCACCGGTAATACCGAAACCCTCATTACAGTCACCTACCAGGACGGAGACGGTACGACAGATTTTGCAGTAGACGCTAATCTATCTAACTATACCAATGATGCCGGATTCCTCACATCAGAAACAGACGACCAAAAGATAGATACATTCCTAATATCTGGCGATACTTTATTTGCCAGTCTCGAAGCGGACGGAGAGTCGGGGAAGTTTGTACTACTAGCCCCGTACCTGGACAATACCGATACGCAGCTCAGCCAGGAGCAAGTAGAGGATTTCGCAGGTGCAATGGTGACCGGCAATACCGAAACCCTCATCACAGTCACCTACCAGGACGGAGACGGTACGACAGATTTTGCAGTAGACGCTAATCTATCTAACTATACCAATGACGCCGGATTCCTCACATCAGAAACAGACGACCAAAAGATAGATACATTCCTTATATCAGGTGACACCCTATTCGCTAGTTTAGAGACAGATGGCGAGCCCGCTAAATTTGTCTTACTCAGTTCCTACCTTGATAATACCGATACCCAGCTTACCCAGGAGCAGGTAGAGGATTTCGCCGGTGCAATGGTAGCCAATGGTACAGGCACCCATACTGGTATAGCAGTAACCTATCAGGACGCAACGGGCCATATGGATCTAATAATTGATCATGACGCCGCTACCAATTTTCTAGCTGGAGAGCACATTTTGCACTCCGGAGTCACCATTACAGCAGGGGATGCATTGAGCGGAGGAGGAGATATAAGTGCCACCCGCGCCTTAGATCTGGATCCATCTGAGATGCCAGGGCAGGCTCCAGATCTTGCAGACATTCTCCCCTATGAAGATGTGACTGATGCAGGCATCCACAGTATGACCCTTACTCAACTCCAGACGGCCATCGATACGGATACCGATACCCAAAGAGGTGTCACTGACCAGGCTAATGGACTAGATATAACCCTAAATGGGAATAATATTGAAATAACCCATGATCCGTCTGAGTCTGCAGGTCAGGCACCCGATCTGGCAGATATAATTATCATTGAGGATGTCACAGACGGAGGCATTCACTCGGCTACCCTAACCCAATTACAGACGGCCATCGATACAGATGTCAATACCCTTGGCCCCGATGGTGACAAAGGAGATATTACAGTCGGAGGTACGGGTACAACCCTTACAATAGATGCCGATGCAGTAACCTATGCTAAAATACAAAACGTAGTAGCCAATAATGTATTCCTCGGCACAGATGGCGGAGCAGGAAGTATAGTCGAAGAACTCACCGCAAGCGCATCCCGCACCATATTAGATATTGTCGATAAATCAATTTATATAGCTCTGGGCTCACGTACAACAGTATTTGCGGTTGGTCATATGATTGTGCCTTTTGAAGTAGGAGGGGAGCATGACAATGTTACCATTACCCATGCCACATTACAATGCGTTACCTATACCACTAACCCTGGTGTGGAAATATACCTAAACGGAACAGGCCAAACGGCGGCTGCATATGATGGTAATGGTACAGAGGAGAATATCACTGATTTTACAATCGATAAGGGGGAATATATAGAGGTATATGTAACTGCTGCTGGTGATGTGGCAGGATGTGGTATCACCCTAAATGGTACGAAGAATTAAGATGAGGTATACTTATTTTATATTATTATTCTGGCCTTGGGTCGTTCAATCTCAAGTTACATTTTATGGGTCGGGTGTAGGCGTAGTTTCTGCCGCTTGTGATTTTGATCTGGCATCCGCCACTTTTACAGACGATGAAAGTATATCAACTCAGTCGGCAGATGCCGAAGGAATGTTTATCGGCAAGAGTGGATTAAAACTCTATTTGGCAGATCGAGTTGGGGATGCCGTAGACGAATACGATCTATCCCCTGCATGGGATGTAAGCACCAGTGTTTACGTAAGGACACTCAGCATCAATACCTATGAGGCCGAAATATCAGGATTGACTTTTAAAGAGGATGGAACAAAAATGTTTATCGTCGGTTATGACGGGGATGAAGTGAATGAATTTACATTAAGTACGGCGTGGAATATATCCACCGCCACGCAAGACGCAGCCTTCAGCGTATCTACTCAAGAGATTACTCCTCAAGATGTTAGATTTTCGCCCAATGGTGAAACTATGTTCATTATAGGATCCACAGGCGACGATGTAAATGAATACGATGTGCCTGTTCCCTGGACATTTTCCACAACGCCCACATACACACAAAACTTTTCGGTATCAACTCAGGAAAATACTCCGCTCGGCTTCGATTTTAGCAATGACGGCAAGAAGGTCTATATAATAGGCGATCAAGCTGATGACATAAGTGAATTTAGGTTGCCTACTGCGTGGTCATTGTCAGGATCACCGACTTTTGTTCAAAATTTTGATGTCTCGGGTAAAGATATTTTACCGAGGGATGTAAAAATACGCGATGGAAGCATAGATAATGATCTGTATTTTTTAGGTGCTACAAGCGATAAAGTTTATGAATATGCGGTGGGGTGTATTCCTCTTTGCGATGCATCTTGGAGAGATATAAGCCTTATGTTGCATATGGATGGCACAGATGAGGGCACAACATTTACGGATGATTCAAAATATGGGAATACAACCGTTGCTAATGGCAATGTAAATACAGAAACAGCAACATTTAAGTTCGGCACAGCTTCGGCACAGTTTGACGGCACAGGAGATTATATAAGTATTGCCGATACGGAATATGGAGATGAGTTTGATTTTGGTACAGGTGATTTTACGGTGGAGTTGTGGGTGTATTTTAACAATTTTACGGCAACGGATTTTGGTCTAATAATGGAAGGTAAAGGCAGTGACGCTACAGGGCCCGATAAAATGGGATGGGGCCTTTACACTGACAATAGTGGCGATCTGCTTGTATTTGAGAAATATGATGGAACAACCAGTACTCTAAAGTCGGCTACTTGGAACCCATCCGACAGTACATGGTATCATGTTGCGGTGTCCAGAAATGGTGTTGATTTGCGCTTTTTTGTTGACGGTACGCAAATCGGTTCTACTGCCAATGTGTCTGGTGTAGACTATGATAACCAAGAGACACAAGTACAAATGGGTATGTTTCACTGCTGTACTGGTGCTATAAAATACTTCGACGGCTATATGGATGACGTACGCGTCACCAAAGGAATTGGCCGTTACACAGCAAACTTCACCGCCCCAACAGCGCCGTATGTGGATTGTCAGAGTGATGAGGTTGTGCAGAGTGAGTTAGTTTCCAGTTATGACGCTACAAAAGCGGCATATTCAACTACATGGGACGATTTGACAGGCAGTTATGATGGCACCTTCCAAGGCAATGCCTCAGATGATGGCACTTATATTGATTTCGATGGAACGGGTGATTATGTTGACTATACAAATTCGATAGTCGGTACAGGAGATAAAACTATTTCTATGTACCTCTATCCGGAAGGTTCGCATAAAAATTGGAGTGTGCTAATTGAAAATTGTGTTGGATTAGCATCTACAAATTCCGGTGTGGATATGTATTATGGTTCCGATGGCAAGGTGACATTTAATATTGGCAATGGCGCCCCTGCCGCCCACTGGTTGGAGGTTGTTTCATCTTCGACGTTGACTGTTGGCGCGTGGGATTATCTGACATTTTTGCAGAAATCTAGTGATGCATATATCTATTTTAATGGCATAGAAGATGCGTCTGATTTAACCACAAATGGAAGTGAAGCGGCGCCAGATAATAACATGATTATAGCCAGGCGTAATTCACCAGGCGGTTCTGAGCTTGACGGTAGAGTATCGAATTTTGAATTATATAGTAGAGCCTTGACAGATAATGAAATAGCCTACAATTATGACATAATTACTGGCTGGTCAAAAACCGACAACCTACTCCTGGACGATTACAGCGCCAACATAGAGGTAGCATACAGCCTAAGAAAGCTCGACAAAGATTATACGGGCGCGTGCATAGAAATTGAACGCACCTCAGACAATGAAAAACACGATATATATTTTATAGGCGAGCATTTGGATGATGTAGCTATTGAGGCATTTTGTAGTGGTACTACTTGCCGGGTACGCACATGGTACGATCAGGATGGCACGGCTAATAATGCGGTACAGACTACACATACAAAGCAGCCTACTATTTACACGGGGAGCGCGGTGGTAACACTGAATAATAAGTCAGCTATGGATTTTGATGCAGTAGATGAGTATTTAACGTTAGGAACTGCGTCAACTGCGGAAGAAAAATCAATGGCGCTTGTTGCGGAGAGGGTGAGTTCTGGCAGTAGCCTTATTGCGTTCTGTGGTACTGTTGGTGGTAGTGTTAATCCAGTTTACACATTATATTGGACAACTGACAATATAATGTATGCGGCCACTACCTTATCAGGATATGCCCAAACTGACACAATAACCAGTACGGGGCAGTTTATTATCTATACCAATGATCAGCAGAATGATATTTATCTTGATAATGTTCAAAAATATAGTAGTTCACCAGGGGCGACTCGATATAGCACTATGGCCTATATTGGGAGATATGAACCTGACGGAGCTAGCGATTATAGTGATGGGAAGATGCAAGAAATAATCATGTGGAATGCAGACAAAGACTCAGATCGCACAAGCATATACAATAATCAAGATGCCTATTGGCGTCCTTAAAAAATAGAAAATGAAAAAAATAACAGTATTAATAATTAGTAGCCTACTGCTTATAAGTGCTTACGGGCAACGGATCACCCCCGATGGCACTGTAGTATGGATAGAAGATTTGGGAGTTCAAACTGCTTATCGCTCTGAGCTTATTGTGAAAGTACATGAGGTAGATAGGCGGATCGCGGCACTGAAAACCCTGATAGGCAATAAAGGCGGTGATTACCAGGCATATAATGATAGCAATTTTGCAAATAGTATCAGCGGGCTTGAGTCGTATAGCGTCAATGGTGCTAAGTCAGTAATATTTGTACGTACAGCAGGGAACGGTGCTCACAGGGTGCGCAAAAATACTGTGGAGTTTATCATTACTCCATGGGATAGCATTGTTGATGGCGTGCCTACTTCTGGACAAGATACAGTCATTAATAATATAGATGTGGCGTTCAATACAATCACCCTACAATCGGGTAACCAATTCAGGTGGAATAGTAAAAACTTCGTACGGATTATCAATAGAGTGGGCGAAGCGATTTGGAGGAATGAAAAAAATTGGAAAGAATGGTTCAGATAGTCATAAAAAGAAATATCGCGTCTGTTTTCTGTCTTCTATTCTCTGTCATCTGCTACTCTCAAATCACCCTCAGCCAGATAGAGCGGGCAGATACCACAGGGCAGCTTGTCTATATGATACAAACCATAGACAGCACAGGCATTCAGGAATATGTATTAAAATCAACTGTTTTATCAGGAATGGATAACCCAACAATTGATACATTTCTCATCCAAAACGATACCCTTTTTGCCAGCCTCGAAGACGACGGCGAAGAAAACAAATTTGTAGTGTTATCGTCCTACCTTCCACGTGGTGTAACAGATCAGGCTAATGGACTAGACATTTCCCTAAATGGAAACAATATAGAGACCGCCCTGGACCCATCCGAAAATAGCACCCAGGCTCCGGCTCTGGCCGATCTTGTTATAATCGAAGACGTGACAGATGGAGGTATACATTCAGCGACATTGACCCAGCTACAGACACTCATAGATACAGATAGTGATGCACAGATGATCTATTATTACCCTTCCTCGGATGTAATACTTATAACAGGAGGTAATACCATAGACATCACAGAAGTCGATACCAAAAGAGACGTAACAGATCAGGCTAATGGACTAGACATTTCCCTAAATGGAAACAATATAGAGACCGCCCTGGACCCATCCGAAAATAGCACCCAGGCTCCGGCTCTGGCCGATCTTGTTATAATCGAAGACGTCACAGATGGAGGTATACATTCAGCTACATTGACCCAGCTACAGACACTCATAAGTGATCCACAGACACTAAGTTATTACCCTAACACGGATATAATAACTATATCAGGAGGTAATACCATAGACATCACAGAAGTCGATACCGATACCCAAAGAGGCGTAACAGATCAGGCTAATGGACTAGACATTTCCCTAAATGGAAACAATATAGAGACCGCCCTGGACCCATCCGAAAATAGCACCCAGGCTCCGGCTCTTGCCGATCTTGTTATAATCGAAGACGTCACAGATGGAGGTATACATTCGGCTACATTGACTCAGCTTACAGACACTGCTATTAAGTGATTCACAGAATTTTGTACCAAACTCTGGATGGTACCACCAATCATGAATGCTAATTTACAGAAAGTTCCCCATCTGGCTGATGGATGAAGCCGATTCGGTAGTGATAGACATCTCACAGATTAACTAGTAGGAACCCCACAAATAAGTATATCGGCGGGACTGCTTGAAGGTGTTAGTAGATTAGAATTAACCTCACAATCTTTAGGGACGTGTACTGGATCCTTGGAGGGATCAATCAAATATGATGGTGACAACTCGTTATCGGATGCAATAGCACGTCGTGGATTCAATTAGATAACTAGATATGAAATACCTATTTCCTATAATACTTATTCTCATTTTCACTTCCTTCCGCATAGATCATCCACTCGACCCCGAAAACAAATACCTTCAGCACTCTTTTGTAGAATCCCCCGATATGCTCAATATCTACACCGGGAATGCAATATGTGGCAGGGAGGGTGTGTCTTTCGTGGCCATGCCGGACTATTTCAAAGCCCTAAATAGGGATTATACCTACCACCTGACACCTATCGGTGAGTTCGCCCACCTCAAAGTCCAGATCGAAATAAGCGATTGCCTGGAGACGGTAGGTGCCGAGCTAAAAGAATATCCTTGCTTTATCGTAAGCGGAGGGTATGATGGATTGAAATTTTCGTGGATGGTGACAGGCATAAGGAAAGACTTATACGCCGAAGAAAACAGAATACAGGTGGAATTGGATAAGAGGCGGCCTGGTAGAATTTATCATTCAAAAAATAAGTGAAATGGATTCAAACTGTGGTACGGAAGACATACTAGAATGGGCAAAAGATGAGACTGGACGGATAAGGAAGGGTAAGCCGACGGCTTTTTGTACCTGATCAAAAATTAAAACACTGGGAATGACAAAATTATACAGCATAGTACTCAGACAACTGGAAAGTCATGGGCTCGTAGTAATCTTTCCCGTCGTGGCAGTAGTCGTATTGTTTATGCAAAACAAAAACTACCACCTCAAGTCCATCACCGCCCAGCAGACCTATCACGAGGAAGTAGTCGAGTGCCAGAATCAACTTATCGACCACATGAAATTTGAGCGCGATGAGTTGCTCAAGACGGTGGGTAACAATACCACTGCATTGGAGAAGCTGATCGAAAATCAGAGGGACATACGTGGTTATGTGGAGAAGATGGCAGAGTAGATTACTGTAATCCACGCCGTACCCCCACTTAAAGGAGATTGTCGAGAAGGGGAGGGTGAATGGGGAGGAGGTAAATAATTTTTTGTAGATTTGCAGTAAGAAAAATGGAGCACAAACACAGGTTGCAGAGAGCAGTAATATGTTCTCATTATCCCCCCTGCAATCCCCACCCGTTAGTGGGTTCCTGTGTCCCGGGCTCCATTTTTTTTCTTTACATCAAAACACTTTGCTGCAAAGTTCATAAACCAATTTCTACAGATCATTATAATACGCTTAGGCACTCCAGCCAGTATACTATTGCATGCAAACGACCTTCGGCCTATATGGGAGCTGACCACCTTGTATTTAGGAAGTCTCAGCTCTTCCATTTTATTACTCTTGAATGAAATTTTGGATCAACTTCTTGGGCCACTAGTGTACCAAGCATTAAGTAATGAATCCCATAGACAAAGTTATTTTTCTTCTGATCAAGGCGGGAAAACCGGAGTTATGCCTAAGCATAATGAGGATTTTTCCAACGCCGAGCAGAAGGAAAAGGACAAGTTTATGGGGGTCAGGATTTAGTGCTTGGTGCACTAGTGTACCAAGCATTAAGTAATGAATCCCATAGACAAAGTTATTTTTCTTCTGATCAAGGCGGGAAAACCGGAGTTATGCCTAAGCATAATGAGGATTTTTCCAACGCCGAGCAGAAGGAAAAGGACAAGTTTATGGGGGTCAGGATTTAGTGCTTGGTGCACTAGTGTACCAAGCATTAAGTAATGAATCCCATAGACAAAGTTATTTTTCTTCTGATCAAGGCGGGAAAACCGGAGTTATGCCTAAGCATAATGAGGATTTTTCCAACGCCGAGCAGAAGGAAAAGGACAAGTTTATGGGGGTCAGGATTTAGTGCTTGGTGCACTAGGTGCTGCAGTACTATCACTTGTTGTATCCTATGCGCTGTACAAATTTTCTAAACGTCAAATGAGCAAAAACGAAGAACTCCACAAGGAGATCAATGAAATGCAAAAGGAAAGAATTGAGTCCCTGGAGAAACATCTAAAAGATGCCCTTGAGGACAGCAAATAAACGACGTGCATGACTTTTTTTAAAAAAAGAGCCACAAAAGTTGGGTATATATATATTTTTTATATATATATTTGTCGCTATAATTAACACATTTTTTTTCGCATAAGCGAAATTCACTAAAATACCAAAATCATGACATCACCAAAGACAAGTGCTGCGGCTCTTTTAGCTGTTGTAATAGCCATTGCAGCGACTGCCTATTCATTTTTAGATGGTGACCCATCTACTATGCCAGATTGGACTCTGGTGGGTATCGCTATCTCAGCAGCGATAGGCTTTTTCTACTCAAGAGACAACGATAAGACATCCGAGAACGTAGGAGCTAAGTAGATATTGTTTATATGTCTACTATGCGCAAAATATCTATGTGCACCACTATGCCCGTGCACAAGGAGCCTATGCCACAAGCCATGCAGATTGTGGCCGCTGGCCTTATTGAGCGCGAGAAGATTTGGTCGAGCGTAGGATTTAATCCTGTTGAGATACCAGTCTACTTCATGGATCGGGATCCCGACATGATTCGCTTTTTCAGGGTTGGCATAGACAAGTGGGAGGACACTTGCAATATTGTATTCCCCATCACAGACATCCAAGGCAATGCAAAATGCCGCGTTACCTTCCATCCCAATAAAGGACATTGGAGTTATGTGGGTACTGACAATCTACGCATTAACCCCGATCTGCCCACACTCAATCTCGCCTTTAATCAGCGTGGTGCCAATTTGCATGAGCTCGGCCATTGTGCTGGATTTGCTCACGAGCACGCCAATCCATTCAATCCTGTACCCTGGGATTTAGAAACCCTTTATGAATACTATCGCACGACACAAGGGTGGACAAAAGAAATGACCTATTCACAGGTGGTACAAGTGCTCGATACCGAGCGCATCATTGCCACAGGACGGGACATGAATAGCATTATGCATTATTCCGTAGACGAGTCACTTACTATTGGTGATTATGCGGTGGGGTGGAATTATGACTTTTCGGCGGGTGATTTATTATTTTTCCCCAGCATCTATCCTTTTAAGAAGCCAGACGAAGGCGAAGATTTTGATATAGTCGGCTTGTTTAGAGAGATGTTTCCCACTCATAGACATTTGTGTAATGTCCGTAAGGATTCATTAGTAGTCATCGCAAACCGATTGGGTATTCGTACAGATGGTCTATCCAGGGGCATTTTACGATTATCAATAAAAGAAGTATTAGATAATATCAAATGGGAAGAGACCCGCTTATTTTAATTGATGCCGGACACGGCCATCTCAAGACAGGGGTCTACCAGACCCCCGGAAAAAGGTATGCAGATGACGCCGTTTATTTGTATGAGGGTGTATTGAATAAAGCCGTTGCATACAATTTGGCTCTTCGACTGAGCATTACTGGCATCAGGTGTGAGATCATTAATCCGCACAACTACGACGTATCACTTGATACCAGGTGCCGACGGGCTAATGTCTATCACCGTGATTACAGTTGTCTATACCTTTCCATCCACCACAATGCTGGGCGTGGCGAGGGATTCGAGATATACACCAGCATAGGCGACACTCTCGCCGACCCAATTGCAGAGGTCGCAGCTAACATCTTCCTAAAGATGTTTCCAAAAAGAATATTCCGACCCAATCGTGTACAAGGCAAGCTGGCAAAAGAAGCTAGGTTTAGGGTTTTGCATAAGACACTTATGCCCGCAGTGCTTACCGAGTTTGGGTTCATGGACACCTTTGTAGACAGAGTTTATATAAGTTCAGACAAAGGCATCACAGATCAGGTTACCTGGCTACATCACTGGATTGAGTATTTGATTAAAAAGGATATGATATGAAGACAGTATTTTGCATATTGTTTCCATTCATTCTCTTTGGTCAGACAGACACAGTTTACCTCCGAGTTAATGGGGATTGGATTAAGATGTCCAGGTCATTGTACAATTCCATTCATAACATTGTGCCAGCAGCACCAGCACAGTTACCACAACCAGCACAGTCAGCGATGATACCCTGGGGAGAGATACTGGCAAATGGCTTCGGATTCGCTAAAAACGTCACAGATCCAAAGGACTACACACCCAAAGACGCCTTCGCAATAGCTAAGCAGCTACCAGCGCAATTCAGAAGAGTAAACCGCATGTACAAGCGCGGAAGGCTAAAATCAAATCAATACAATCGCACATCCTTCATGCTCGACAGAATCACAAACAGCATCGCAGTACCACTACCACCAAAACAATAACCCATGCCCACAATATATCGACCACCAAGAGCAAAGAGACCATATCAAACACCACAGACGAGAAATTATGAATTTTATAACAGTCAGGCATGGCGCAAGTGGAGTAAGGCATACAGACTAAGGCATCCCTGGTGCGAGCGCTGCCTCAATAACGATAGGTATGTACCAGCGGTCATGACAGACCACATACACCCGATCAACCAAGGCGGCGAATTGTTTCCAAATTATGAAGGATTACAATCATTGTGCAAGAGTTGTGAGGGAAAGAAAAATAGAAGTGATAGGGGTGGGTTTGATCCTGACGACGATATGCCGTAACAACGCGCGTTCCGCTCCACGCAGTACGTGGCCATTTTTTGACTAAAGGGGGTTAATGATGAAGTTACCAATAGAGAGAAAGAAAAAGGAAGTAACGAAGGAAAAGGTTACCGTGAAGGCGGCCTTTATTGACTTGACACCCGATGGGAAAAGGCTCTATGCATTCATTTGCAGTGAGTTGAAAAAGGAGGGGATTTATAAGCTCCTTGATTATTTGCTAGTCACTCAGCTTGTCAAAAATTTATTGCTTTGGAAGAGCGTCGCGACACTTTTGAACGGGCCAGACGATTGCGTCACATATTACGGTGGAACAAAGGGTTCAAACGTAAATGGAAATTTTGTGATGTTTAATAAAACAATGACGAACTGCATCCAACTTTATGAAAAACTAGGGATTGGCCCGACAGTGCAAAATAAGGTGGTGAACTTTGTGAATAATCAACTGGAAATCAATTTTGAGCACGACGCGCATTACAGCCTTGCTCGACCGGTGATTGTTGTGGGTGATGGGGAAGACACGGACACTATATGATGACTATGTGCTTGGGGTGTCAAAAGGAGACATACCTGCCTGCACATATGTAAAACAAGCTGTCCAACGTCACATGGATGATTTGGATAGGTCAAAGCATGACGGCTGGCCCTATTACTTTAATAGAGAGGTTGCTGATCGTCAAATAGCTTTGGTGATGAGTTTTAGGCATACTCAGGACGTATTCCAAGGCAAGTATTTTAACCTACAGAGTTGGCAGGCATTCATAAATGCGAGTAAATGGGGATGGCTAAAAAAAAAGAATCATTATCGTCGTTTCCGAAGATCATACATAGAGGTGCCCAGGAAAAACGGAAAGTCGGAGATGGGAGGCGCAGACATGGTGTATGCGTTAATATTTGATGGGACAAAGGGCGGCGAGGTGTATAGCGTCGCTGTCGAGAAACAACAGGCTTTTAAAAGTTATGATTCAGCGCGTATTATGATTAATCAGTTACGTCATGAATCGCAGTGGGTGCGTAGTGTAGTATATGAACCGACCATAATGGGGATTAAGACGGTGAACGAAAGCAAAATGAAGGTCATCTCCAGGGATAAAAAAGGATCAATGGATTCGCTAAATATCAGTTATTGCAATGTAGACGAGGTACACAGCCATCAGAGCCATGACACCCTTTATGCGGCTGAATCTTCCACGGGATCTCGTCCACAACCTATGATCTCGTGCATCACAACGGCGGGTTATAATAAACACGGAATATGCTACCAACGTCGCGGGATGTTAATTCGCATATTGTCCGGCGAATTGGTAGACGATGAGCAGTTTGGCGTTATTTATACCATTGACGATGAGGACGACTGGGAATCGCCTGAATGCTGGCAAAAAGCGAATCCCAACTGGAACGTGTCCCTTTTTCCCGATGGTTTTGAATCCGACTACGTAAAGGCGCGTAACGAGGGGACGTTTGCTGAAATCGAATTTAAGACTAAACGTCTCAATATTTGGACTAATACGTCATCTACGTGGATACCGGATCGTATCATTACGTCTCAAACATTACAGTACACACTCGAAGACCTGGCGGGACGTCGGTGTTACGGAGGTCTCGATCTTGCGTACACCTACGACCTGACCGTTCTCTCACTCTTTTTCCCTAGTGACGTCGCAGGCGAACCACATAAGACGTTACAATTATACTGGATACCAGAGGATAATATGCGGGAACGTTGTGAGCGTGACGGCGTCAATTATATGGAATGGTGTGAAAAAGGGTGGATCAGTGCGACACCTGGCAATGTTACTGATTACGACTATATTGAGAAGACCTGTATGGAGTTACTCGATAAAATAAATATCGTGGAAATCGCCTACGATCAGCACTTTTCGGCTCCTCTGGTTATACGTCTCACAGAGGCAGGATTTCATATGAGACCACACTCAATGGGTCCTCTGGCTATGAGTACTCCGACTAAAGAAATAGAACGGATGTACCGTGCTGCCGAAATTGCAAATAATGGCAACCCAGTGACGCGATGGTGCTATGGTAACGTTACGTTACGTATTGATTCGTATGGCAATATTACACCGGATAAGGGTAAGAGTGTCGAAAAGATAGACGGCGCAGTAGCCGACATTATAGCATTTAGCCAATACAAAAAAGCAGAACTCGATCCACAGGATACTCCGACGATCGGTGTACACATGCGAAAAGACTGATTTATGAATGCACATCAATATTGGGCACTATGTAACCATCTGGAAATCATTGAGGGTAAATCATCGAGGGCGGCGTGGAAAATATGTGAAAGATCGTGGCAAGAAAAAAACAGTGAATCACGCTTCAGTACTTTTGCTTCATTCAAGGCATCCCGAAGCCGCTATAATAAAAACTCCAGATTATTATCGTCAGTAATGGGCGACGGATCAGTCCTTCTATCCGAAGCCGACTTTAATAGACTCGTTCAGGAAGTGCATTGTCTACTTAAAAAGGAGATTAGAAATGGAGGGTGATAGATCTGTGAACTATCCATCTTAACGTCTTTACCAATCATCCGAAAAGGCCTTTGAATTCATCGTTTTTTTCAACGGTGTAATGATCCTTTCATATATCTCATTATTGAACCGGCCGTATTTCTTTTCATTAGATAAAATATGGTTTGGTGATAGTAATCCTTTTTCTGACAGCGGTAGAGCATTGTCCACAACAACATAGATACTAAGTAGCCCAATCCCACCATAGCGCGGAATCATTCTGTATATAGCATACCTGTACCGCCCGTCCTTTACGTCTACCCTCAGCGTGTATGTGAAAATGTAATTGGCGAGTGGTTGTTCGTATATTAATTTGAGATTAGCTGTCACTGATTCATTTTCCGCCATAGTGGATACAGGATCTTCGAGTATTTTGTTTTCTTCTTCTTCTACCACATAATTGTATGCTATTTTGATCTCATCAATAGCATTCAGCGCACGTTTGAACAACTCTGCCTGTTTTACATTCACCTGTACGACCTCCGAGAAAAAGTACTCCTGGTTTTCATCAAATGCAATATAGTCACCGTGTAGGGAGTAGTCAATACGCTCGATATTGGATCTTTGTATTTTGGTTTCTGCGCCCGATGGCAGACGTATCCCGATGTATTTGGGATATTGGGTCAGGATGGTAAGCTCGCTCTTCTTACCGTTTTTAAGCGTGACTATTGCATCGATCTGTGACCAGGATGTGTAGGATAGAGCTACGAGAATGATGATTAAGGCGACTTTCATAGGTTCAATTTTCCTTATTATAAATAGTATACGTACCAGCTATTTCCTTTCCGCTTATTCATCTAGGGTTTTTTATTAAAGTACACTCTCCCTCCTTATTTATCCATACTGATGCTATAGGCTTATTCTCGTGCGCTTTTTTAGTTGCACGACTTGCCCACATTTTAGTGATGTCAGGCGTGTTCTCCCGTTTCATATAGTAGAAACTGGCAGTAGATGCTCCTTTGGTATGTCTTCTCTTAGATCCATGCTCTTTGACTATTTCTAAAAATTTAGACATATCTTCATTTGCCAGCTTACGTGGGGATTTTATATGAAATGTAAAATATCGGTCATTATTCCTGCGGAAAGAGTATCCTATTTGCTCAAACTCTAGACCTAATTCGTTTTTCTCTTCTTTTGGTTCGTTTTTCTCTTCTTTTGGTGGGTTCACCTTGGGTTGCAGAGGAGGATTTTGTGCAAGCCTTTCCTTTATAAGTTCAGGTAAGCTGGCGAGCGAGTATTCCTGCTTGATTTGATTTCTTACCATTGCACCAAACATATTTTTTCCGCCATATTCCATATAGACTACAAGTCTGTTTCCACTGTCCCGATACCTTGTTTCGTAGTGTTTGAAGCTAGAAGGGTCATGCATCGTGGACTTCACCTGCCGCACGAGTGCTATGTGTGATCCGTTCCAACCGCTGAATTGGCTTTCGATCATTTCAATGCGTATTTCTTCCTCTGTTTTTGGAGGCGCGTTTTCAGCATCTTCGACAGCCGTTTCCATACACTTTACAAAATATATACCTAGACCGATTATGATTACCAGGAATAGAAGGCAACAGTTCCGTGTATCATTTGATTCTTTTTCAGCGGACATTACTTAATTTTCCTTATTATAAATAGTATACTTACGAGCTATTTCCTTTTCGTATAATTTCGCAATGGATTTGATCTCATGCATGAGGATGATGTCGAGGTTTGTGTCTCCCTTGTTTTCTTCCATTTCCGTGATGAGTGTGCGTAGGCGACTTACAAGTTGATCTTTGAGCATAGTGTACTTACTACTGTATTTGGAAGATGACTCCTGAAAAGTATCAACTTTGAAATCAGTCAGTGCGTAAGATGGGTACTTTCGGGTTATTGCACTAATTACATCATTATTTTTTTTGCGCCTATTGGACATAATATCATATATCGTATTTTTGGCAAAATCAATTGTTCTGGCAAAATCATCAATTTTGTCCATTTTTTCATTTGCCATAATAATTTTAATAACCCGTTGCAATTCAGCTAGTTGTGGTTCTATAGATGATACATCTTTCATAAATTCCAAATATTATCCCAAAATAATTTGGTTATATGGTACATACTTATATACATTTACAATACGTATTATGGAATATAAGGAAGAGGAGATAATTAGAGAGGTATCAAGCCTAATTTCTCCGGAAGGGTTAAGAAAAATTGCAAAGTCAGTAGGTGTAACTCGACGGACGGTCGAAAATCACCTCAATGACTGCCTTGTAGACCAGCTCGCGAATGATCTTATTCGCGAGGAAATCTACTTATTGGTAAAGATAGAACTACAAAGGATTTGTTGTCAATTACTAACCTTTGGTAATTTTTACAAGTCAGAAATTAATAATATGTCCGCCCAAATGAATGTAATAGTGCAATTGGATAGCGTAGGTACCAATTGGGTCAGGACATTGGGATAAAATAATAATCACCAAAGCAAAAATTCTAGTATAAATGTATACTGGTATATCCGACGGTGTTAAGCCTTTTCCTGATATAACCTTCACGGGTTAACATCTCATGGCGTTTGGTTTTTTTGCTTTGATTTTTTTGATATTAATAGTATGAAGACTACACTTATTCCGGCACTATCAGCTGCCGGAATAAGTGGCAGAGGACGTCATAGTAAACACAGACGCTGATCGTGGATAATAGAACATGTCGTAGAGCAACTGACAACCTGAGTGCGAAATGCGTCTGTGTTTTATTTTGAGTAATGGAAAAAATAAAAAAGCATTGGCAAGTCGCTGATTTGATGGTCGAAGGGCTCAGAAAGGAATGGGTGAATGTGGATATGAAAAGTTTTGGGTACGAGCACAATGGTGTTTTTTGCGGATGTGCCGCCACCAATGCGTTGTGTCAAGCATTGGGTAGGGTACTCACTAAGGAAGAACTCCAAGATGGGCCTGGGAGTATGATTAGTAGCACACATAAAACATTAAACTTTGCATGGGCTGTTAATGCACTAAGGCAAGGTGATCTCCGGTTTTATGGTTTATGGATCAAGGAGTCCATACCAGCTATAAGAGACATGCCATCGATTTGGTTAAAAACAAAATTGCCAGTACTTATCAGTACAAACTTTCGTGATGGATTACCTGCATATGAAAAATTCAGAGATAATCTAAAACTTGCCAATATATAAAAAATCGGGCGAGAGCGGAATACCAATGGTCATGACACCGACTATCCACTCTCGCCCTATAATTAACATGGGTAAAAATACACGAAATACTAAACTTGACAAATGGTCGCCCTATTCCCGACACCTATATGCTGAATGGAGGGGTTATCATAGACGATTTCAATGGGTATTTCGCGAACTCACCCAGGAAGTCGAAAATGAAGCAGCCAGGCACAAGGGGCCTGTTTCTGTCAAGAAGCTCATAGAGCGGATGAAAGACGTGCCGCGACACAAAGTCAGACGTGTGCGACTACAAATGAACAGCAATCACGTGCCCTTTTACGCGGCATTCTATCGGGTATGGATGGAAGACAAACGTCCCGACCTGGTGAAGCGCATAAAAAACTATCAATCCAGACACAAGCCCGAGGCCCAAATACGCGAATGGCTCAAACGCCCAAAAATAGAAGCCACACAAAAAAAACTCAGTCTTTCCATCCCTAAAATGGATCCACAAAGGACAAAATCGACAAAAGCAAGTAAAGCGATGGATCTGGAGATGGAGATGGATATGGCTCAGGTCGATCATTATTAACTAATCAAAATTTAACATTTTATGAAAAATGTACTTATTACTACAAAGCACAGAGGAGTATTTTTTGCACAAGTAGAAGAAAATACAGACTTGACAGGTGTGCACCTTACCAACCTCAAAAATTGTAAAATGGCAATAAAATTTGGTACTACGAAAGGGGTGATGCAGCTCTGTGAAACTGGCCCGACTGAGTTAAGCCTAATATCAGCCACCGCTGATTTAGATGTACTACACGGCGTGACAGCTGTATTTTCTTTGACAGACGAAGCGACAAAAAAATGGATGAACGCATAATCACTTTCAATGAAATCGTGCACGGTGGAGCCTGTTTTGACGAAGTTTTGAGATGGTGCGAGTCGACTGGTTTCTATATGTCAACACTATCAGATGCATTATCCAAATGCAATAGGCGTGATCGGGGCTTCCTACTTAGATCATTAGGTTTGGACGGTTTAGGTGCCGGTTTCGGTTTCGGTGCCGGTGTCCGTTTCGGTGACGATTTAGGTGACGGTTTCGGTTTCGGTTTCGGTGACAGTGACGGTGACGGTCACGGTGACGGTTTCGGTGACGGTGACGGTGACGGTGACGGTTTAGGTGCCGGTTTCGGTTTCGGTGCCGGTGCCGGTGCCGGTTTCGGTGACGGTTTAGGTGCCGGTGCCGGTTTCGGTGCCGGTTTCGGTTTCGGTGCCGGTGTCCGTTTCGGTGACTATTTCGGTGACGGTGGGTTAAAAGAAGGATAAAAAGGGATAATGAAGCGACAAAAAAATGGATGAACGCATAATCACTTTCAATGAAATCGTGCACGGTGGAGCCTGTTTTGACGAAGTTTTGAGATGGTGCGAGTCGACTGGTTTCTATATGTCAACACTATCAGATGCATTATCCAAATGCAATAGGAGTGATCGGGGCTTCCTACTTAGATCATTAGGTTTGGACGGTTTCGGTGACAGTGACGGTGACGGTCACGGTGACGGTTTCGGTGACGGTGACGGTGACGGTGACGATTTAGGTGACGGTTTCGGTTTCGGTTTCGGTGACAGTGACGGTGACGGTTTCGGCACCGGTGCCGGTGCCGGTGACGGTTTCGGTGCCGGTTTCGGTTTCGGTGCCGGTGACGGTGCCGGTTTCGGTGACGATTTCGGTGCCGGCACCGGTTTCGGTGACGGTTTCGGTTTCGGTTTCAATGCCGGTTTCGGTAACGGTTTCGGTGCCGGTGTCCGTTTCGGTGACTATTTCGGTGACGGTGGGTTAAAAGAAGGATAAAAAGGGATAATGAAGCGACACCACTTTTCCCCCGATCTCGCCGAAAAATACGGTATAGCACCTGCAATACTCATGGATACTATCTCTTATTTTATAAAGGCTAATATTCAACAGGGCATACCACAGCTCGATGGACATCATTGGTGTGCTAAGACGCTCCCTTCACTTCACAAAATGATGCCTTACTGCTCGATCAGTCAGATCAGAACAGCTATTAAAAAATTAGAAACACGCTCTGCCATTCTGAGTGCAAAAATGGGCAAACATGCCTCCGACCAAACAAAACATTACGCCATAATTTGCCCGATTGCTAAAAAAATTTACTTGCCAAAATCAACAGATGATCATATGCCAGATTTGACAGATGATCATATGCCAGATTTGACAGATGGTTATATTCTAAGTCTTTCTCTAAATAAGTCTCTCTCTATAAAAAAAGATGAAAAATTGAATGAACTAAAAGTAAAAGGTGAATTTTCCGATTCGGAAAATTCTTTAATAAATCAGGCGACGGAATTTGATAACAAACAGATAATATGCATGGTTGATTGTGAGATTGCAAAAGTTTATATCCGCGCCGAGCTGATTAAAAGTTGCGAAATATTTGATCTTAAACCGCCCACAAAAAAATCTATGGATCGCATTGAGAATATGATTTACACAAAATTTCGGGTGCTTAGGTTTAAGGATATTATTTGTGCGATTAATGAGGCGATAGATGGTAATCTCGGCCAAACATTCAAACACTACGGCCAACCGCTACGATACGAATTAATTCTCAACACACTAAGGGTTTATAGATCAAATCACAGTTGGTTTTTCCAGGATATAATTGCGCAAATAGACAAACTACAATCCACATCTGATGAAAGGAACTAACCCAACCCAAAATAAATATACTGCGAGTGGCAGTATGCATTCGGCATATGTTAATGCCAGACTCCAGTTTAGATCGGACGGTAAGCGGTACTATATCACCAAGGCGGGCGTGCTGCAACTTACCGTAGGCCATAGCAGGTTAGATATAGTGAATGAGATTATTGAGCATCAAGATTTACGAAGATCACCATGTATACTTTAACGAATTACCCAAACGCCCATTATGTGATAGATATACCTCCGCCTCCAGGTGAGGTTACTGACCAATGTATGGTGATCTACTATCGATTATATGCAAAACTAGCGGAAATGGCAATTATAATGCAACCGTGTGAAATTCTGAATATTGCCAAGGCGGTAGCTGGGTCTAATAAAAAATAAGACCACAATTATGAAGCGAGTTTATAGAAAAATGTTCTTACCCACAGAAAACAGATACAGACTAGAAGACGACATGGATGGCGAGTACTTAGTTTATGACGAGCTTGAGGTAATAGAAGTTTATCCCGTTGAGGAGCATCTTGGGCTCTTCACATTCGACTATATGCGTTGCGATATTCTATTTGATTCACCACCCGAAAATGTGAAATGGAATTGAGTATTGCGGACGAGTGTATATAGAAAGATTAAAAAGGGAAAATATTGAAGAGATACAAAAAATAATTAGAACTAATTGCGGCATATAATGATGGTAGATCTGCAACAACTACACGAAGATGTAAAGTTAAATACGAGGCTGCTCCACAAAGTGACGATTCGGCTGGAAAAGATAGCAAAATCACATGAGGAGAGAGATAAAAAAATCAAGAAAAAAAAGATAGCCGAAATGATGGGTATCTCGGTGCATACCCTTGTAAAAAACTGGAAGCAATACCAGAAGAGCGGCTATCCGATATGGATCGGTCAGTCGGCATGTATCGAATCGAAAAAGGGTTTAATGGAAACCTTTCTTGATATTTTGGATAACGGGGGAATGTGAAAGTGAGTGAAAATGAATCATCTTGCCCTATTCAACGGAATCGGAGGTTTCCAATTAGCCGCCGAATGGGTAGGATGGAAAAATGTAGGACACGTAGAAATAGACAAATGGTGCAATCAAAAAGTAAAACTACTGATTCCCGAATCAGAATTGATCGGTGAAAATATCAAAGAAGTAGATGGAAAATTACTTAGGGGTACAATCGACATTATTTCAGGAGGAGACCCATGCCAGCCTCACTCCGTCGCAGGTCTGGGAAAAGGCACGGGAGACGACCGCTACCTCTGGCCTGAGATGTTTCGACTTATACAGGAAATACACCCGGCTTGGGTGGTTAACGAAAATGTTAGTGGATCGATTGCCAACGGCGTCCTTGACCTCAAGATTGATGATTTGGAAAGTGAAGGTTACACCTGCCAGGCGTATTGTCTACCAGCTTCGGCAGTCGGGGCGGCCCATATTCGGGAACGAGTATGGCTTGTCGCTAGTAACACCGACTGGGGTAGATGTTATAAAAGATCCGGAGAAATACATAAATCAAAAGAAGAACAATCCTCTTTGGAAACGAAACGGAACGAAGTATACAAGTCTTGGGAGTCGGTTGATCTTCGGGCTGAGTATTCCTACGCCCACACTGAACGATTCAAAATGTTGTACAAGTCCTCCGAGCCAGATATCGGCGAGGAAGGGTTATCGAGGCACTTTGGTTTCGGCTCTAATGGAAATGGGTATATCCCCAGGGAGGTTGCTCAATCCGCGATTATGGGAATGCTTGATGGGCTTCCCCCAGGACTGGACTATACCGAACGGCCAAAACGTATCAAAGCGCTAGGTAATGCTGTGGTGCCTCCGCTTGTGTATGAGATATTTTATTGTATAGATAGGTTTCATTATGAATGCTAAAATTACATATTACTCCTCCTCATCAATAAGAAGTTCGGCGACCTTTCGTCGCTCATCTATCCAAAGCGTATGCATATACACTTGTGCACTTTTCAGATCAGCGAGCCCCATGCTGTCTTTGATCTGTTCGGTCGTGGCCCCTCTGTTATGCAAAACATTAGCGTGAGTATGTCGGGATACATAAGGTGTAAGTTTGCTCGAAAATTTGAGTTGTTTCGCAACATTAACCAAGCTGCGCCGCATATGCCCCAAAAAATATCTATACCTATTGTATTGATCTTCGTGCGACAGGTTTTGGGCTACTATATCAAATACGTAAAGCTCATTGCTCGGATTAGCGTATTTGGTAATAAGCCGCCTGAGTGGTTTGCTCATCGGGACAAGTACGGGTTGGCCGGTCTTTCCTCGTTCTTTGTCAATATACTCAAAATCACCCACAATCATATCCCATTCCAGAAATACCCAATCCTTCGTATTCATCCCCCCACCATAATAGCTCATCAACCAAAAATCTACACTTCGTTGGCGCGCATTGTATTCGGATTTAAACTTGATAAGTTGTTTGAGTTCTTTCCTGGTAAGAGGAATTTTTGTTTTTGCTTTATACGTAATTTGGAAATTGTCAAAAGAATTATTTCCATTCCGTTTCAATATATGCCTGAAGTACTTCAGATATGTAGGTGGCATTCTACCGTACCATTTCACGTAATCTTTGATAAATTCCGTATCCACGAGGCGTACAGGAATGTCTTTGAATCTGGTTATCGAGGTTTTACACCAATGATATCCATCGCGGCTCGAAAATTTTTTTGCGACGGCCAATTCACTAATTTTTTGATCAAAACAATCGCTTATAAGTTCGCCTTTTTCGTAAAGCGCCTGGAATTTTTCAAACGAAAAATTAGGGCCTATTTCCTTAAAACTTTGGTTGATGCGCTTGGACTGTACGGCGAGGTGGTCAGTTATTTCCGTAAGCCGTTTTTTCGAAGATGTTCCAAGGTGGGCAAATTCAGATTGTGTTACATAAATGTGTTTGTGATCTTTGATTACATCGAAGTATTTGTGGTTTCGATTATGCGTAATTCGAAGTATCAGTTTATTTGTTTTGTCTTTACGTTGATTGGCAGGCAGAATAACAAATTTGGAGGAAGCGGCCATTTATTACAAATTCATTACATATTCATTACACAAAATGGAAAAAAGAACTTTAATATACCGTAAACTCTTGCAGTGAAACTTCATAAAGACTGCATAATTAGTTGATTTTCAGTAAAGAACATTAATATGCTTCAAAAAGATGTGGTAAGAAGTTTGACTTCTAATCAATAGGCCACAGGTTCGAATCCTGTCGGGGTCACAGTTAAACCTGAAATTTTTTTTAAAAACCTTAACCCATTTAAGCGATATAATAACAAATAAATGTGGACAGGATGAGCCCACCTGCGTTTCACTTCGGTGGATAAAAAGTTTATCCCGACTGAGCGCAGCGACCGTCCCCGATGCGTTGATCGGGACAGGCGGGAAATCCCTGTCTGCCCTTTAGTATTGTGATGTGATATTTTATATCATATTGCAAATATTACTATTTATAATTTTCTTTTTGCTTCTTTTTCTTTTGTTGAATTAACATATTATTGTTAATAAAAATAGCGGAGGTGAACTATCTGTCTGCCTAAGCTAATGACTTATCGGTCGAATTAGTCCTCCGCTATTATTCAATTAACACTTTGTAGGAATTTAGGCTTTAAGGCCTACTAAAGGATTCAGTGTTAATCTATTTAATAATTAAACATAGTACAATGTACCAATTTTTTGTTGGCTGTGACGTCTCAAAAGCAGTCATTGATGTGTCTTACCACAATGGAAGTAAGCCCACTTATTTGGGTCAAATTAAAAACAATAATAAGGGGTTTAAAAAGCTTCTTACTGATTTGAAGAAGATTACCGATCTACCTTGTTCTTCTTGGATGGTCTGCTTTGAAAACACTGGTGTTTATTCCAAAGCTTTGTTGGAATGGTTATTCAGTTTACAAATTGCGTGCAAGGAAGAAAGCGGTTTGCAAATTGCTAAATCAATAGGCATTAGAAGAGGTAAAAACGACAAAGTCGATTCACTGGCCATCTGTCAATATGTATTTGAGAAAAAAGCAACAATTGAAGTTTCAAAATTACCTAAACCATTGATTATCAAACTAAAAAAGCTTTTATCCAGGAGAGATTTACTAGTGAGATCTAAGCAATCATTCAGCGTTTCACTTCAGGATCAAGCCAGAGCGATGGACCCTAACCTTTATAAGATTTTTATCAAAGGGAATAAGGAGCTCATAGAACACTTCAATCGGGAAATTGACAAAATCAATTTGTTGATCAAACAAACCATCAAAGCAGACAAAGAGTTCGAAAACAACTATGATCTTCTATTATCTATCAAGGGAATCGGTCCTGTGATAGCAGCTTATATGATTGCAGTTACAAATAATTTCACCACGTTCAAAAATGCACGCAAATTTGCTTCCTATTCAGGAATAGCACCATTTCTGGTTAAACAATCGGGCATAAAGAAAGGGACGATGCGCGTAAGTCATATTGCCAACAAAAAAATTAAGAGTTTACTTTCAAATGGCATAGCAGCTGCCATTCGATTTGATCCAGAAATGGCACTGTACTATGCAAGAAAAATCGATCAAGGAAAAGCCAAAGGAGTAGCGCTCAATAATGCAAAAAACAAGCTTGTCCATAGAGCTTTTGCTGTTGTAAAAAGGCAAACTCCATATGTGCAATTGGCAAATTATAGGTGAATAAGCAATGAACGTTATGTATAAAAAAAAATATTATGTGACATTTGGATAAACGTAGGAATTCGACCAGGCAGGCTGTCAGGGTCACTTTAAAAAAAGAATGCGAACCCAATTAAGGATCCGCATTCTTTGGCCGGCCGGGCACATATTTTTATCGCCTCATCTTCACAATCCGTTCATTGTGCACCGCGCCGCTCTCTGATATCACCTGAAGGATATATACACCGCTTTGCAACGCTTCTACGTTAATCTTGTGATTGATCACACCATCATTGAACTTTTTGCGATCGACCATCTTTCCATCTAATGCGTACAACGTTATTTTACTCGCCTCTTCACCTATGTAGGTAATGCTCAAAATATCAGTGACCGGATTCGGGCGAACCGACAATCCTTCAAAACTCAGAACTCCTTACCTCTCGCAATCTAAATTCGCTGTTATTTTGAAGATCATGCGCAAATTTGATCCAGGGAATATGGTTTCAGTTTTGTTGAGCAGGTCTGCAATCTGTTTGGCTGCATGATTAAATCTTGGTGCAGAAAGAGAGTGCAAGGTTATAGTCAGCGTTTTACTCTTATAATCCGGAATCAAGTCAGCGTTGTTGCTGATGATTTGTTTGATGAACATTCTTTTTTCGTCTTTTGCCCTATTGAGGTGGTCACAAGCCACAGCTGCCACAGATGATTCTGCTCTGTAAGCGATCATCTTTATTACATTCATGAACAGTTTACTTTCGGTTTTTAACTTGTTATACCTTTTCTGCTCGGGCATACGCTCAAGAGTTATTCTGGCAGGAATATCATTTCTGAGGGTGGCGATCTTGTTTTCTTCTTTTCGAAGAATATCAATTTTGTGTTTATACTTCATTTGTCTTTCGGTTATTTCAGGAAGTTTGTCAATTTTCTCATCCATAGCTAGTTCTGCAAGAGGGAAGAACTTGGCTTCTAACCGGGTGATCTTTTCCCTGAGTTTTTTCAGTTGGTTTGTTAATTTTCGGTATTGTGGGTTGACCACTTCCCGATTGGGATCAATACTTTCTACCCCAAATTGAATCATTTTATCAAAATCATAGTCTTGAATGAGGTAACTGAAGAAGTTTTCCTGACACCACCTTCCAAACATTCTGCCTGCTATCAATGCTATTCCCAAAGTAGGGTGAGTGGTGATAATAGCGGTTTGATGTTCACCCTTTTCAGACAAGCTTCTGATCTCTCTGAAAGTGTGTCCTCCAAGCGTTACTTCTTTCTCGCACAATTGCATGGTTACATCCTGGATAAGTACTTGTGTATCAGTGGATTCAAAGTCATCTTTATTCCATGAATCTCGCACATCCTTGCGATATGTAATCACGGCTATTCTATACCTTTCCCACAGGTGGTTAAAGAAAGCAGGTTCGTAAGCCTCCCTGTCAAAAATAAAGGTGCATTGAGGGCTTTGTCGATCATCATCCTCTTGTATCTCAGTAAGTAATTTGGTTTGTAGCATTTGTGGAATAATCAGGTCTTGTATTGCTTCTTTTATTTTCTCTGTCAATTGCCCTATCACCATCATAACAGGCATCCCTTGTGCATCGTGAACCCAATACTCCGTAGTGGCGCTTAAACACAATTTTTGTCTCGCAATATATTTGACAGGTAGATTAGCTTTGCCTCCATAATAGATCCGTTGGTGACCATCTATATATAAAAAAGATGAGTCCTCATTATCCTCATCTCTATACCAGTGATCGATCAGAAGGTTGTTCAGTTCAACGGCTTTTTCCTGCTTGCTCAGCAAATCTATTTTCTCTCGCAAACACCGAACTTCTGGTATACGATCCAAGCCTATTATCCTGCCGATCTCCCCTGGTTTACATTGTTTGAGTTGTTCGGGATTTTTGATGCGCAACAGGGCCATGAAGGCCAAAGTCAATAGTATCGACCTTAGTCCGTAATAGTGTGATGAAGGTAACTCATATACCTGTTTTGTCTTGAATAACCCATGCTCTATCAAGGCAGGTAAGAGGAATAATACCCCTGCTCCGCATAAAGCTTCGCTGTTGTCAAACTTCACCTCAGCATGACCAGACAACCCAAGAGATGCACCTATCCTGTCTTCAGAGCGGCTTGTGGCTATGCCCATCGGCGTAGATTGGTCTAGGTCATTGCGATCATTTAAGGTCGAGCCATTTCCACCTTCACACTCTATTTTGAACTTTTTTTTAAAGTGCCTTTTTCAATGTGATAGCGTATCGACGATTCTGAAATCCCTTCTTGTTTTGAGATACTCAAATTACTTTGTCTCTTATCCAGCTTCGATTGTATCCGCTCCACTAGTTTACCAACCATCTTGTATGCTTTGCCTTTTCTGGCATCAGGCCCGAAAAATCCAGATTCTCCCTTCTCCTTGTATTTTCTATACGATCTTCTGACACTGTCTATACTCACTCCAAAAGCCCGCTGAACTTCAGCTCGGCTGCACAATCCTTTATCTATAAAATTGCTAGTTATGAATCTGAAAGCATTAAGATCGTCACTCGAATGACTATATACAGGTAAGCCATTGGCTATGTATTGTACAATACCGTCTTGGGTGTGTACTCCAAGACAATGAGAGATCATCTTTGTATCTTTAGGGAAGAAGGGGAATTGTAACTGCATATACAAAAATATGAAGCAGTTTTAATTCGCGAGGTCTACTCCCTATTACCCTGAATTTATTGGGACGGGTAAGGAGTTCTGTAACTATCACCGAATACTTCGAGGATTTCTATATCACCATCGCGGAGATCATTGGTCGGAGCCAAAATAGACTTAGCTGTACTGACTGAGATAATGTCGGTGTAAGGAGATAGACTGCCATCGCTACACTCCGTTTGAATTTGAAGCTCATAACTGCGGTTGGAAGGCCCAAAGACCAGGACTCTGGTATTCCTCACCCTTGCCCTTATCAGATATTTTTCCTGGCCGGCAAACCGGATTCGGATGAAATACGCTCTGGCATCATCCACCTTATCCCAAGTGACCGAAAACGATCTAGAGGACAGCGGCTCGACAACAATGGAAGTCGGTGCAGCGCAATCTACTGGTTCACAGATAGTTCCTTCATCCGTTCTGACCACAGTTATCGAATTGGACAAATCAAAACATCCGTCTAGTTGATCTATATTGTTGCCTGCCTCAAGGCCTGTAAGCCCATCTTCATAAGATATATTGTATCACTAGTGTCCCGACGTTGTTCAAAAGTCATAACAGAACAGACTAAATATCAGCGCCTTACAAAGGTTTTGAAATTTTTTGATTTCAACAAATTTCTGAGTTTCTGAGACTTTTTAGTTTCAGATCATGCACCAAGGAAAATTTATATTCGCTCAAGTCATTGACCACATTCCGAGATATGAATTTCAAAAAGCAGTTGATAAATACAAAGGCAACTATAAGGTAAAGACCTTTAAGTGTTGGTATCAATTTCTGTGTTTACTGTTTGGCCAACTCACCCATCGAGAAAGTTTACGTGATATTGTCACTTGTTTAAATGCCCATAAAAGCAACTTGTATCACATGGGTATAAAGGCTGCTTTGGCTCGTTCTACTTTATCAAAGGCCAACGAGGTAAGAGATTGGCGCATTTATGCTGACATAGCCCATTGCCTCATAAGGCAGGCTAGAAGTTTGTATATTGATGATATTGACTTTTCTCTGGAACTGGATAATGCTGTTTATGCATTAGACGCCACTACAATTGACTTGTGTTTAAGTGTGTTCAAATGGGCGAAATTTCGTAAGAACAAAGGAGCCATTAAACTTCATACGTTAATGGACATGCGTGGTTCCATTCCTGTATTTATTCATATTTCAGATGGTTTAACACATGATGTCAATGTTTTGGACATTTTGGACTTTGAACCAGGGGCCTTTTATGTAATGGATAGGGCCTATGTAGATTTTGAAAGACTTTATCGAATTGACCAAGCCCAGTCATTTTTTATCACCAGAGCAAAAAAGAACTTTAAGTTCAGAAGAATCTATTCTCGGCCTTGTGACAAATCCAAGGATATACTTTGTGATCAAGTCATTAAATTAACGGGTTATTATACACTAAAAGCATACCCGGATAAGCTTCGTCGGATAAAAGTTTTTGATCAAGAAACAAAACGGAAATTTGTATTCTTGACTAATAATTTTGAATTGTCTGCCGAGATCATAGCTAGGTTGTATAAATACAGATGGCAGATCGAATTGTTTTTTAAATGGATCAAGCAGCATTTAAAAATAAAGGCGTTCTGGGGAGAGTCTGCCAATGCGGTCAAAACACAAATCTGGATAGCAGTAGTGACCTATGTATTGGTTGCAATAATCAAGAAAAGGTTGAAATTAGAAAGACCAATTTACGAAATTCTACAAATTTTGAGTATCTCTACATTTGAGAAAGTGCCTCTAAATCAGCTACTTATGAACACAGAAATACAAAACGATCTACATCCATTTCATAACCAATTGAAACTCTTTTAGTTATATCGGGACACTAGTGATATTGTATATAAAACAAACACCAACACCTGCATTGTCAAAATTGACATCGCTCGGACTTCCGGGTAGTCCAAGTATATTGCCCTGGTCATCTGTAATAATCCACGCTTGATTGCTTCCCATGACACCAGTCAGGCCGATGCCGGATACGTTGTCCGGATTTCCATCGACGCAAAACTCAAATGGTCCTCCTGTCAATGTTCCTCCGTCCACATCGCACACAGCTACTCTTGTCACGGTGAACGACGAGGATTCACCTAAAGTACACACACTTCCGTCAAAGGCCACGGCTCGATGATAGACCATAACGGGTTGCCCAATCCCTATACCTGCTTGAGCCAGCAAGCCATCCGCGAAATTCCTGGAGAATACCGTACCGGTTTCGGTCCCTACTTTGGACTCGAAGACCACAGTGTTAAATACAGGATCTAGTGCCATTTGCCACGTGTATACCAAAAAATCATTATCGGGATCAGTAGTCGCTTCCCAGGCAATTTGAATGTCTATTGATGGTCCGCTGCTCACTTCTATTTCTGCACTATCTGCCGGAGAAGTCATAGCAAACCCTCCGTTCGGAAATGCATTATCGATTTTCAAAACTTGCCCTCTTATCTCTCCCGAATTCACTTCTGAAGTATGAATATTAACGTACGTACCTCCATTCATTAATGATACCTTCTCATCATCGGTAATAGTGAATGTATTATTAGCAGCACTGTACTTTCCTCCTTTCAGATCACCATCAAGATCTGCAGTTAAACCAAATGTTATACCTGCATTACTTGCAGCATCCCCAGTGTGAATATGCGATCCCCCTGCTATAGCCACTGCAAAATCTCCTACCAGGTCACTAAAACCTCCTGTGGCAACAAGTGTATTCCCTGTGATCTCAATTACTACGTTTCCCCTACCCGTACTTGTAACAGGCGGATTTGCATTAGCTCCCTTGAGACTGGTCGCAAGATATTTATCAGACCATGGTAATAACTGACCCCTCAGCTCTCCTGATCCTGATACCGTCGTATGTATATTGACATAATAATATCTGTCTTTGAGATTTTGTACTTGTTCGTCGCTTAGCTCGAAAGTGTTGAATTCAGAATCGTAACTTCCTCCTCTGAGATCACTATCAAGAGTCGGTACCAGCGCAAATTCGATACCTCCATTTCTGCCGGCAGGTGCCAGATGTATATGCGATCCTCCGGCTATCTGAACATTAAAATCTCCTGCCAATCCTGTAAATGATCCGCTTACCGCCAAAGTGTTACCTATAAGAGATGCTGTAATATTACCTGAAGCCGGTGTATTAAATGGCGGTACATGCTGAGTACCTGCAAGTACAGCTTCAAAGATCATTCCTACTGGTGGTTCCACTCTTTTCACAGTAAGCGATGAACCCTCACCTTCTGTACAAACACTTCCATCTGATGCAACTGCTCTGTGAAAAATAGTTACTTGTTGACCTATTGGCACAACCGGAGCCAGCAGACCATCTACCACATCTTGTGGCAGCGAAAGACTTGTTGCGGTTCCAACTTTCGTCTGGAACACAACAACACTAAATGCCGGATCAAGCGCCGCTTGCCAGGTGTACACTAGAAGATCACTATCCGGATCAGTAGTAGGTTGCCAGGAAACTTCCACACTTGCAGCCGGATTATCGCTTACCTCTATTTCCGCTCCGTCTGCCGGTGAGATAATGCCAAATCCCCCGTCCGGAAATGCATTGTCGATATTCAAAACTTGCCCTCTTATCTCTCCCGAATTCACTTCTGAAGTATGAATATTAACGTACGTACCTCCATTCATTAATGATGCCTTCTCATCATCGGTAATAGTGAATGTATTATTAGCAGCACTGTACTTTCCTCCTTTCAGATCACCATCAAGATCTGCAGTTAAACCAAATGTTATACCTGCATTACTCGCGGCATCTGCAGTGTGAATATGCGATCCTCCTGCTATATTCACTGCAAAATCGCCCACCAGATCGGTAAAACCTCCTGTTGCAATAAGTGTATTCCCTGTGATCTCAATTACTACGTTTCCCCTACCCGTACTTGTAACAGGCGGATTTGCATTAGCTCCCTTGAGACTGGTCGCAAGATATTTATCAGACCATGGTAATAACTGACCCCTCAGCTCTCCTGATCCTGATACCGTCGTATGTATATTGACATAATAATATCTGTCTTTGAGATTTTGTACTTGTTCGTCGCTTAGCTCGAATGTATTATCCTCAGCTGCATAAGTTCCACCACGTAAATCGTTATCGAGTGTTGCTACCAGACTAATTTCGATACCCCCGTTTCTTCCCGCAGGTGCCATATGTATATGCGACCCTCCGGCTATCTGAGCATTAAAATCTCCTGCCAATCCTGTAAATGATCCGCTTACCGCCAAAGTGTTACCTATAAGAGATGCTGTAATATTACCTGAAGCCGGTGTATTAAATGGCGGTACATGCTGAGTACCTGCAAGTACAGCTTCAAAGATCATTTCTGCTGGTGGTTCCACTCTTTTCACAGTAAGCGATGAACCCTCACCTTCTGTACAAACACTTCCATCTGATGCAACTGCTCTGTGAAAAATAGTTACTTGTTGACCTATTGGCACAACCGGAGCCAGCAGACCATCTACCACATCTTGTGGCAGCGAAAGACTTGTTGCGACTCCAACTTTCGTCTGGAACACAACAACACTAAATGCCGGATCAAGCGCCGCCTGCCAGGTGTACACTAGAAGATCACTATCCGGATCAGTAGTAGGTTGCCAGGAAACTTCGACACTTGCCATAGGATTATTACTCACTTCTATTTCCGCTCCATCTGCCGGTGAGATAATGCCAAATCCTCCATCCGGAAATGCATTGTCGATATTCAAAACTTGCCCTCTTATCTCTCCCGAATTCACTTCTGAAGTATGAATATTAACGTACATACCTCCATTCATTAATGATGCCTTCTCATCATCGGTAATAGTGAATGTATTATTAGCAGCACTGTACTTTCCTCCTTTCAGATCACCATCAAGATCCGCAGTTAAACCAAATGTTATACCTGCATTACTCGCGGCATCTGCAGTGTGAATATGCGATCCTCCTGCTATATTCACTGCAAAATCGCTCACCAGATCGGTAAAACCTCCTGTTGCAATAAGTGTATTCCCTGTGATCTCAATTACTACGTTTCCCCTACCCGTACTTGTAACAGGCGGATTTGCATTAGCTCCCTTGAGACTGGTCGCAAGATATTTATCAGACCATGGTAATAACTGACCCCTCAGCTCTCCTGATCCTGATACCGTCGTATGTATATTGACATAATAATATCTGTCTTTGAGATTTTCTACTTGTTCGTCGCTTAGCTCGAATGTATTATCCTCGGCTGCATAAGTTCCACCGCGTAAATCGTTATCGAGTGTTGCTACCAGACTAATTTCGATACCCCCGTTTCTTCCCGCAGGTGCCATATGTATATGCGACCCTCCGGCTATCTGAGCATTAAAATCTCCTGCCAATCCTGTAAATGATCCGCTTACCGCCAAAGTGCTACCTATAAGAGATGCTGTAATATTACCTGAAGCCGGTGTATTAAATGGCGGTACATGCTGAGTACCTGCAAGTACAGCTTCAAAGATCATTTCTTCCACTCCAGGACAATCAATGCCTGTAACACGATCAACAATTACCGAATTTGAAAGATCAAAACATCCCGATAGATCACTAATATTTGCGTCCGCTGAAAGGCCGGTTAATCCATCTTCAGAGCTCAAGTGGTATACAAAGCAAGTGCCCGCTCCAGCTCCGTCAAAATTGACATCCGTAAAATTGGGCGGTAGCCCCAGGATCATTCCAGTTTCATTCGTAACTACCCATTGTGAATTGCCGCCTGAATTGCCGGATAAACTTATTCCGTTTGCGCCTATATTGTCGGCCTCACCATTTCCTACACAAAATTCAAATGGGCCTCCGGTTAAACTTCCTCCATCCGGCTGATCCCTGTTTACCGTAACTGCATTCGAAAGATCAAAACATCCTTGGAGGTCACTGATGTTTGCATCCGCAGCAAGGCCGGTTAATCCATCTTCAGAGCTCAAGTGGTATACAAAACAAGTGCCCGCTCCAGCTCCATCAAAATTGACATCCGTAAAATTGGGCGGTAGTCCCAGAATTATTCCAGTTTCATTCGTAACTACCCATTGCGAATTGCCGCCTGAATTGCCGGATAAACTTATTCCGTTTGCGCCTATATTGTCGGCCTCACCATCTCCTACACAAAATTCAAATGGGCCTCCTGTTAAACTTCCTCCATCTGGCTGATTCCTGTTTACTGTAACTGCATTCGAAAGATCAAAACATCCCTGGAGATCACTAATGTTTGCGTCCGCTGTAAGGCCGGCTAATCCATCTTCATAGCTCAAGTGGTATACAAAGCAAGTGCCCGCTCCGGCTCCATCAAAATTGACTTGGGTGAAATTAGGTGGTAACCCTAATATCATTCCTGTCTCATTTGTTACAACCCACTGTGAATTACCTCCGGAATTACCAGAGAGAGTGATTGCGTTCGCCGAAATAAGATCCGGCACGCCATTGCCTACGCAAAATTCAAACGGCCCTCCCGTCAAGCTGCCTCCGTCGGGCTGATTCCTGTTAACCGTAACCGCATTCGAAAGATCAAAACATCCTTGGAGGTTACTGATGTTTGCATCTGCTGTAAGGCCCGTTAATCCATCTTCATAACTCAAGTGGTATACAAAGCAAGTGCCCGCTCCAGCCCCATCAAAATTGACATCAGTAAAATTGGGCGGTAGTCCTAAAATAGTTCCCTGGTCATTCGTAACTACCCATTGTGAGTTACCTCCTGAATTACCCGATAGGCTTATACCATTCGCGGATATATTATCTGCTTGTCCGTCTCCTACGCAAAATTCGAATGGCCCTCCCGTTAAGGTACCTCCTTCAGGTTGGTTTCTATTCACCGTAATAGAATTGGAATAATCGAAGCAACCCTGGACGTTATCTTTATTTGCCCCAAGGGTGAGTCCAGTTAATCCATCAGCATGGCTCAGATGCCACACCAGGCACAAGCCTGCTCCCGCCCCATCAAAATTTGTATCTGTGAAATTATTGGGTAAGCCTAATATCATTCCACTCGCATCGGTCACTACCCATTGTGAATTGTCTCCCGAATTGCCGGTGCGATTAATTCCATTTGCTGCAATATTATCGGGCTGGCCATCTCCTACACAAAACGTGAAAGGCCCTCCAGTCAATGTGCCGCCATCGGCTTCACTTCGGTTTACAGTGACGGAATTGGACAAGTCAAAACAGCCGTTAAGGTTGTTGACATTTGCTCCAATAGAGAGGCCAGTCAGGCCATCTTCATAGCTCAGATGCCGTACCAAACAAATACCGGCACCTGCTCCGTCAAAATTTGTATCTGTGAAATTATTAGGTAAGCCTAATATCATTCCACTCGCATTGGTCACTACCCATTGTGAATTATCACCTGAATTTCCGGATAGATTAATACCGTTAGACGCAATATTGTCTGCCTGCCCATCGCCAACGCAAAATTCGAAAGGCCCTCCTGTTAATGTTCCTCCATCCAACGTTACATGCGTCGGCGACCATGTAAGTGACTTCAAGCATAGGCCCGTTAGCGCCGCTTGATCGAGAATTCATTCTAACTGAGGTATTGTTCGACGATTCATTTCCTATTAAGATCCAACCAAAATTATCAGTTGATCCATCCACCCAATCTGGTACATCACCTACAATTGAATTGCTCGACCACGTGGCTCTACTCCCACTACTCACATTAGCAGATCCTCGACTCTGGGCCACAAAGTCACCGCCGGATGAATTCCATGTAGACGAACCTAACATGCTACTGCTCCAGGTCGCGTCACCATTTTGTCCATTTGAAGGTTGACCTCCTCCGTTTCCTTGGCCGGAAGTCGAACCCTCTCCCCAATCTGCATTGAGTCGATGTACATTTACGGTACCGCTTTGCCTATTTCCCCGAACAGAAAATTCAGCCGAAGTGACAGTAGCATCGGAAGGAATGCCTGATATATCAAATCGTATCAGAGCCCTCCTCAAATTACCTTGATTAGTTCTTCCGGCAAATAAAGAACCGGCTCCATTACTACCACTCTGATTTTCACTGAATATTGTTGCGTCTTTATTAGCAGAAAAAGTCATCGTAGTTTGAGAATGAATTATTGAACCCGACATTAGGCCGAAGATCAAGCAAATAATTAGTTTGTATTTTTTCATAGCAGATTGTTTTGATTATTAAAAAGAGGTTAAGAGTATGTTTAAAATTAACACTTTGGGCTAAAAATGTCCCTTTTGCACCTACTCATCGTTAGGAAAATAGTCATTGTGCGCTGCATAATTCCCATTTCCTGCCTTGATTAGGCACAAAATGACCAATTTTTATCTCCAAAAGCTAATTTTAAACATACTCTAATTTATTGTTTTTGAAATTTCCAGTTTTAAGATCAAAGAAAATCAATTCGTTTTCCAACTAAGTACTAGCCTAACTCCCATCCCGCCTAGCATAATGTCTCCATGACCTACACCTCTGACTGGTATTTTTGCGTAGGGTACAAGGGACAGATGAAACCGGTCAGAAATACTCCGACCATAGCCAAAGTTAATTTCGAAGCTGTTCAAAAGTGTACTACTACCAGTTTTGTGCTTGGCCCACCATCTATCGAAAAACTCGTCGTACATGTAGTAGTACTCCTCATTGAGCATGAAATTCGACGACAGTCCAATCCCGGTAAAAAAGCCAGCTTTGCCAGTTTCGGAAAACATATACTGCAAGCCCAGGCCAACATCAATCATATTACATTCAGCGAAGGTCTGTTCGGGTGCGCGGCCATTTTTCCAATAGCCTTTCGGAGGTTTGTAATCTCCTTGGCCTACAATATACGAATCCTTCATATAAGTGGTACTGAACTTTACCCTTAATTTTTTACTGAAATTATAATTAGCCGCAAGACCAAAGGTGGGGTCAAGGCTGCTGAAACCGTTTGTCTGTGTCCTTGAAGTTTCGGCCCCAACAATTACGCCAAGGTCCCAAAACTTATTAAATCTAGTTATTCGCGTTATTTCTACTGGTTGAGGTTTTCGCAATCCAGAGTATGCTAAATCAATATCTAATGGTCGAATTTCGAGTACTTCTAGCCCAAATAACCTGGGTAAAGTGATTATGCCATCAGCGGTCGAAAGCGGCAATGAAGTTCGCTTGAAATCTTCTCTACCCAGCTGGCTGCTCTCGTTCTGATTTATGATCGAAGGGTTCGCCTTGACGATGATGTCCTCTGCCGGACCAGATGTGAATTCTTTAAGAGGGTTATCCGGTGTTGAAAATGAATTGGGCAAATGTTTGGATTTGAATATTTTGAGTTGTGTTTTTGATCTGTCGTTCAATTCTTTTCCTGTAGTCCCATCCGCTTGCATATCCTTTGCAGATAACGGGTCAATCACTCGGTCACCTAAGCTTTCGTCTGCAATAATTATATCATCTTTTGATTTATTCGAATTTGATTCCTCAGTCGTCACGGTTATGGGCTCACCCTTATGGACGTCTTCCGCATTCGCTATGTGATTAATCATATAGGCCAGAAAGATGATCATCAAGGCCATGCCGACTATAAAAAATGCTAAGAAGAAAAAGCCCCTGCGCCTTCTTCTCACCAATAGCCCTTCCATTCGATTCCACGCTTCCGGATCATATTTTGTTTCGTACCTTTCGGCACCTACCTGGAATAGTCGTTCCAGTTCCTTGTCATTTGGCATATTAAAAGCCATGTTTAGCTACCATTTTTTCTTAAGATCAATCTTCTCAATTTATCTTTTGCTCGAGTCAGATTCGATTTTGACGTACTAACAGTAATACCTAATGAATCTGCAATCTCCTGATGTTTGTATCCGTCGATGACATACATATTGAAGACGGTCCTGTACGCCATGGACAATGACTGGATCATCTCTAATAAATCGGCGTAGTTAAATCTTGAAAGAAAATCCTCGCTGCTGCTTATGGATCTGGCCTCCTCGATATTCATCTCTACTTTGTATTTTTTCATTTTTTTGAGATAATTAATTGCACTTCTTACCATTATGGTCTTAAACCAGGGTTTAAAATCCAAATCGGCGTTGTAAGCTTTGAGATTAGTAAATATTCTTAGGAAGCCATCATTAAGAATTGTAATGGCCTCTTGGCGACTTTCTACATACCGTATACATATACCCATTCCATACGAGAAATACATTTGGTACAGTTCGTTTTGTGCTTTGCGGTCGTACTTGCGACATCGCACGATCAAATCGCAAAATTCCTTTTCGCTGGTGGCAGGCATTGCTGCTCGTAACTAGTTTCTCCGTTAAAATATACAAAAGATGCCAGAAAATGGCTGCTTCAAAGCTCTCCATGCAGAAAAATACATCAAAGGCGACAAAACTCCTCACGAAACGGAGCTACAAAGTTTCACACAAAGTCCGAGAAACTGGGACATTAAGTCGAAATTCTCCAAAGGTTAGTTAAACATAAATTAGTGTTTTAAAAATGCGATGTTAGCCAAAAATTTCAAAGAAATTAAACAACTACATATGCGTATATATGCGTGTATGCGTGTAATTGTTTATCCGGCAAGATGCTAACTCGATTTAACGAATAAACAAATAAACAGCCTGCCCCGACAACATCGTCGGGGAATAAACTAACGTGCATTCCAAGGAGCATAGGCAGGTACACAATTTCTTGTTTGGTTCTGGCTTGTTCAGCTGAGGTAATTCCCGATCATTTCGTCTTTGCCTTTGACAGTTGGGAATCGAATGCTAAATTCAAGGCTTTGATCACTGCAGCAAATGAGGAATCTAAAAACCGACTACTTCGAAGACCTACAACTATTTGATGACAGAATTCATTTATTCTGGAGTCTTCTGTTTCTCGTTTTTCTTATCGCTATGCCTCTCCTTGTAAAATCGTATTACCTCACCATATTGAATTTCATGGCTGTCAACGTCATCGTAGCTCTGGGCCTCAATCTTTTGGTCGGAAATACGGGACAGATTTCGCTTGGGCATGCAGGATTTGTGGCTATTGGGGCCTATACCACAGTCTTAATGCTCAAGCTCGGCATTCCCTTTGTTTTCGCCTTTTTGGGGTCAGGTATGCTCGCGGCGCTGTTTGGACTATTGCTTGGTATTCCTTCGTTGAAGCTTGAAGGGCCTTACCTGGCCATAGCTACTTTGGCATTCGGTATGGCGGTGACTATTATTATCGGGAGGATGGACTTTTTAGGCGGCCGGATGGGCATGAGTGTTCCCAAGATCCATCTGAATTGGACCGGTCTGAAATACGACTACGCGCTTTACTACATGATCCTGGTTATCACCGTAATCGCCGTAATCGCCGTAATCGCTACAAGAAATATTGTCAAAAGCAGAATAGGAAGGGCATTTCAGGCGATCCGGGACAGCGACATAGCCGCACCCGCTATTGGGATAAACCTTACACGTTATAAACTGTACAGCTTTGGCTTAAGCGCAATGTTCGCTGGTATTGCCGGTTCGCTATGGGCGCTGTACCTGGGATTTGTGAATCCTACACTTTTTACATTCATTTTGTCCATTAATTTTTTAGCCATAGTTGTTCTCGGGGGGCTGGGATTTGTGACCGGGTCGGTAATGGGGGCCATTGTAATGACCTATCTGAATTTGCAATTAGCAGACGTTGTGGATATTCCATTGATAGGCCCTGGATTGATGAAATTTTCTGAAGTTTTTATGAAACCCTCAGGAATATCCAATGTATCGTGGGTACTGACCGGCCTCATTCTGATTCTTGTAGTATTGTTCGAGCCATTGGGACTTTATGGTCTTTGGCTCCGCACTAAGGTCTATTGGGAAAGGTGGCCTTTTTAAAACTCGCGCTTTAACTTAGATTTGCAGGGATAAAAAGGAGAGTATCCCAAAATTTCTTTTGTTGGGTATTTTTTACCACCGCGCGCTTTCAATTTCTAAAGGAAAGCCCAACCCGCAGCCTAAATTGAGCGTGGATTTCCCTTTAGGGTCAGGGCGCGGGAGGGAAAGCGAAAAACTGGGATACACCCATAAAATAATACGCGTTTGTCACTAATAAAATCAATCTCAGGGGTACGAGGAACCATTGGCGGTAAGCGAGGCTATAATCTCACCCCTGTGGATATTGTAGAATTCGCTTCGGCTTTTGCCACGTTTATCAAACAGCAATACAAAGAACCGCGTATAGTGGTGGGCAGGGATGGAAGGGCCACTGGAAACTCAATCAAAAACCTCGTCATCCACACCCTTATTATGAGCGGAATCGACGTATATGATCTCGACTATTCTACGACGCCAACTGTGGAAATGAGTGTGACTGAGCTGGGCGCACAGGGAGGCATAATAATCACAGCCAGCCACAATCCGATGGACTGGAACGCTCTAAAATTTTTAAATCACAAAGGTGAATTTATAAGTGCTGAGGATGGAGCATATCTCGAAGATTACATTTCTGGTAATGTCTATAGCTATGCCTCATTCGATGGGCAAGGCCAAGTGATCCCGGTTGATAATGCAATTGAGCGTCACATAGATGAAATTTTGAATCTTGGCGTCATCGATGCGGAACTGATCAGAAGTAAAAAATTTAAAGCAGTTCTCGATCCTGTTAATTCTACTGGCTGCATAGCGATGACCCAATTATTGGATAGGCTCGGTTGTGCTTATAAAATGATCAATGGCGAAATGAAAGGCCGATTTAACCGGGTCGCCGAGCCGCAAGAGGAACACCTTGATGAACTTTGCCATGCGGTCAGAAAAGAGAAAACCGATCTGGGTATTGCTGTTGATCCCGATGTAGATAGAGTAGCATTTGTGAACGAGGGGGGAAGGTTTATCGGAGAGGAATACTCTCTAGTTTTAGCGGCAGATTTCATTCTGTCCAAAGAGAAAGGTTCTACCGTATCAAACATGTCCTCTTCGAGAGCGCTTAGAGATTTGACACATAAATACAAATGTGATTATTGGCCAAGTGCCGTGGGAGAAGTGAATGTTGTAGAAATGATGAAGGTCAAAAAATCGGTGATCGGCGGAGAGGGCAACGGGGGCATAATATATCCTACACTACATTATGGTAGAGATGCGGTGCTCGGAGTGGCCTTTGTATTAAATCTTATGGCAGAGCGCCAACTCCGCTTATCTGAATTAAGGAATTCTTATTCGAATTATGAAATTGTGAAAGATAAAATTGATCTGAATCCCGATCTGAATATTAAAACACTCATTCATAAACTTGCAAAAGTTTATAAAAATGACGAACTCAATACTTCGGACGGATTGAAGATTGACTTTGATGAGGGTTGGGTGCATATTCGCAAATCGAATACGGAGAACATCATCAGGATAATTGCAGAATCACCAACTCTTGCAGAATCCAAACGATTAGTGGAAAACATTAAAATCAACATAGGAGAACTTTTATGACACCACGCATTTATTTAGATCACGCCGCGACTACTCCGCTGGACCAGGGAGTGTTGGATACTATGATAGAGGTGATGAAGAATGATTTTGGTAATCCTTCGTCCATCCATGCCTTCGGAAGAAAATCCAGAATTCATATTGAAAATGCACGCAAGATAATAGCCGAGTATCTGAACGCTTCCATAGGTGAAATCTACTTCACTTCCTCCGCGACTGAATCGAACAATATGGTTATTAAATGCGCAATAAGAGACCTCGGTGTCGAAAGGTTTATTAGCACAAAAGCAGAGCATCACTGCGTACTCAATACACTGTCGAGTGTCGAGGAAGATGTTGAAATTATCTATTTGGCTCTGGATGATAAAGGCAATATTGACCATTTAGAATTAGAGAAAGAATTGAAAGAAAGCAGGGTTAAAACGATGGTATCCCTGATGCACGCCAATAATGAAATAGGCAGTATGCACAACTTGGAAAAAGTATCGCAGCTTTGCCAGGAATACGGCGCATATTTGCATTCGGATGCGGTGCAGAGCATCGGGAAATTTGAATTTGATCTTCAAAAAACGCGAATCAATTTTATCTCGGGTACGGCCCATAAATTGAATGGGCCTAAAGGGGCTGCTTTCTTATACGTCAACTCGGATAGTATGATCAAACCCTATATCAACGGAGGCTCCCAGGAGCGCAATCTTCGAGCAGGTACCGAAAACTTATACGGCATAGTCGGCCTCGGTGAAGCTATTAAACTTTGGGATGAACAGAGAGAAGAGCGAATGGCAAAAATTCGGAGTCTTCGCGATTCATTTAAAGAGGTCCTTGCTCAATCAGGAAAAGATGTCATCTACTTTGGCAATCAGGAAAAATTCTTCGCCCCTCATATTTTGAATATTGGCATTCCCAGAAATTCCACTAGTGAAATGATCATGATGAACATGGACATTGCCGGTATTTGTGCTTCTTCCGGTAGTGCTTGCAGTTCGGGAGCTGAGCACGACAGCCATGTGCTTGCAGCCATTGATGCGGATGTCAATCGGAAGGCCGTTCGGATTTCATTCTCTCATCACAACAGCGAAGAAGAAGTGCTCGCCGCCGCAGAAAAATTTGCTTCTCTCATTTGAAAATGGAGATGATTTTTTGAACTCTGAAGAACAATATATAAATCGATGCTTTGCACTGGCCCGAAAAGCAGGCAGGAATGTAAGGTCCAATCCCTTGGTTGGTGCTGTCATAGTTTGTGGCGATACAATCATAGGAGAGGGTTATCACGAAAAGCTTGGCGAAAATCACGCCGAAGTGAATGCCTTGCTCAGTGTTTTACGCAAGGATGAAAGTAAAGTAAAAGATTCGACATTATACGTATCCCTCGAACCTTGCAACCACTTCGGCCGTACACCTCCATGTACAAATGTTATAATCGAAAGCGGGATCAAAAAAGTAGTCATATCGGCTTTGGACCCAAATCCAAGAATGCAGGGCAAGAGCATAAATCTGCTCAGAAATGCGGGCATAGATGTGAAATCAGAAGTGCTGCCGGATCACGGGAATTATTTGATAAGAAGGTTCAAAGCAAATCTCAATGGATTACCATTTGTCACATTAAAGATGGCCAAAAGCAAAGATGGATTTATTGGAAAAAAAGAGTCGCGGATTCTGGTAAGCGGAAAAGAATCGGTTGTGCTATCGCATAAATTGCGAGCAGAACACGATGGCATCCTCATTGGTACCAATACCGCCATCATAGATGATCCGCAACTGACCACGAGGGAATATCCAGGAGACAACCCTTTAAGAATTGTAGTAGATAGAAATCAAAATATACCGAGCACGAGAAAAGTAGTTTCTGATCAATTTGAAACAATTATACTCAGTTCGAATGAAAACTATAAGGTCAACGCAGACAGCAAAAGAGTAGTATTGTTAGAGAAATGGAATCTACCTAACATCCTGTCAAAACTATATGAACTTGAAGTATTTTCTCTGCTCGTTGAAGGAGGTGCGAAACTCCTGGATTCATTTATAAAGCAAGCCTTATGGGATGAGGCCTACATCATTTCGTCCGAAAAGAAATTAGATGAAGGTGTAAAAGCGCCGGGTATAAGAGGTAAGATTAGCAAAAAGTTCGAAATCGGCAGGGACACAGTTTACCATATTTACCGTTAAGAAACATTTAAACGAAGATTATAATTTGAATATCATGCGTTATTCGTAGTAACTTTGTATGTGTTTGTCGGCAAGGCAGTCACCTTATGTGGAAAATTAGAAATATCGGTCTCATGATGGGCATTGTTGGCCTGACAATTTCTGTCAGCTCTCAAAGTATTGAATGGCTTCAGTGGGAAGAGGCGTTTGATCGATCTCAAATAGAGCAAAGGAAATTTGTTGTGAAAATTTACACCGACTATTGCAGTTGGTGTAAAAAAATGGACAAGACAACGTATGCCCATCCTGAAATTGCCGATTACATCTCCAAGAATTATTATGCAGTCAACCTGGATGCTCTCCACAAGGAATCCATTAATTATGACGGCCAGGAGTACAAATATTCGAGAAGTATAAAAAGGGGAGGTTTGCATCAGCTTGCTTTGAAATTATGCGGTGACAAGGTACTATTGCCAACAACGGTCTTTTTAGAAGAAGACGGTAGTGTCATTCAGGCTATTCCAGGTTACCAGAACAAAGATTTCTTCGAGATGGTCATTTCATATTTTGCAGAAGATTACCACAAATCAACCCATTGGAAGCAATATACATTTAACTACCAAGACCGGAAACAGCAAAAAAAAAGTATTAGAAATGATTCTTCTTTTACGAGGATGGTTTCTAATAATAATCAATAAGGAAAAGAGGGAGCTACCTATCGACTTATCATTTGCTCTATTTCATCAAAGTACCTCTTCATTCCGAGTACTTCCGCGCCTCCTAAATGCCTTCCTTCGAATTCGATCACTTTTCTATTCGCAGCGCGTCTTGCTAATTTCTTGCAATCCCTAAGCGTCGTAATTCTGTCGTTTCTACTCGCAAATAATAGCATTGGGATTTTCACATCTTTTAATTTATTAATGTCTTTGTTGGCACTTTTGGGAACTTGTAGTTTCTTGTTTTTCACCTTTTTTACTCTTCTTGCATTGGTCATCGGACTTAGAACAAAAGCCTCTCCCACAAACAAATCATACTGAGCGGTGTGATACCCACTTGAAGCGATAAGCGTGCCCATTGAGAAGCCAAGCACTCCAATTTTTTCAGTTTTCTTTGTTTTATTCGCCCACATCATTATAGTTTCAAAATCCTTTATGTACTCACGATGATATACGCTGTCTCGAATGAAGTTAAAGTCAGAACTTTCCCCAAATCCTCTATAGTCGAAAGTGATCACCCGAAAACCTCTCTTCAAAAGATGATAGGCATAGGCCAATGAAAAACCCATGTTTCCTGCATCACTTCCGACAATTACAAAAGTGAAATTCCTTTTCAATTCTGTAAAGGGCTCCATAGCCCAAACGTTTAGTGAATGGCCGTCGTCTGTCTTTAGTTTCAACTCTTCATATTGAATGTTGAATCGGTCTGGTTTCATTTTATATTCTCTCATTGGATTAATTGCATAACCCATCTGACAAGTGAAAAGAATTACAATTAGTAGCAGCGAATATATTCTCATACTTTTAGCTTAATGCTACGTACAAAGCAGATTTACTAAATCTGCCAGATTTAGCAAATCATTCAAAGCCATGGGATCGATTTCCTCCTTCTCCTTCTCCTAGTCGTTGGCACGCCCAAAACACCCAAAAGTCCTCTTGTCAATTCCCTAGCCACTGTTCTTCCGATTTGCCTGGTCGTTGTACTATTCATCACCTGCTCGAAAACGGATTTCTCTCTTCTTCCTCTTCTCATTTTTTCCTGGTGGGCATTGTCCTGAAAATCCTCGATTTTAGCGCTCAAGATCTCATAGGCGCTTTCGCGGTCTATAACCTCATTGTATTTTCTTATCAATCTGCTCTTGCCAATGATGCCATCAATTTCTGATTTGCTCAATATATCCATTCTGGATTGAGGAGCTCGAAGCAAAACGTGAACCAAGGGCGTAGGAATTCCTTCCTGGGTATCATTTAGTCCAAGGATCTTAGCCAACAATACAGGGCCAAATTCTGACACAGTAGCGCGCAATCTCGCTCCAGCCTCGTCTGATAGGCTGAGAAATTCTATGGGAGAATCACCGGCAACGAAAGGAAAGCCGATCATGTCGTGACGCTCATCGATCTTGGGATGGCCGTCGCTTGCGGCAGCGATACCACTTAAGTCACCTTTGATATCCATGAGAAGCGACGGAACACCATGCGCCGAAAGTTGTTCGGCAATGATTTGCAACGTTTTAGTCTTGCCCGTTCCTGTGGCACCTGCTATCAAACCATGTCGATTGAGCGTTTTCAAGGGCAGCCGAACAAAGGTCTCGTGCTGGCATCGGCCGTCAATCATCGCTCCACCAATGAGGACAGATTCTCCTTCGAATGCATAGCCCTCTTTTATTGCTGTGATAAATTTATTTTTTGTACTCATTTTTCTTTGTTCCATTTATTTATGCGTAGCAAATACCTCTTTTGGTTAACCGGCTATAAATTTAGTTGAAAAGATTTTTTATCTGTTCCCTTCGCAATAATTTATGTCTTTCGTGGATGGTTGGAGTTCTATCCACTAATTTCACGAATTCACACGAATTGGTATTTCTAACTTAGTGAACAATTTTAACAATAGAATCTCGGTGCTCAAAGTAGTACACTGTCTAACTATTTTACTTTTTACATTGAATTCGGTTTGTGTTCATGCTCAATTCGGAATTAAAAAGTATCTCAGTAGCCACCAATCGTCGCTCGGGGGAAACACCACTCTTCTCTCTGGTGTCTATTCATTTCAAGGTAATCCCGCAGGCCTTGCAGACAACGATGATCGATTGTCTTTAATAGCCAATACCGAGCAGCGATTCTTTCTTTCTTCTCTTAATTCTTCGTTTGTAGGTGCGATTGCACAGATAGGCGCATATGATTTCGTAGGAATCTCCGCTGCTAATTTTGGTATTGAAGAATATAAGGAACAGAAGTTTTCGACAGCGTATTCGAGAAGAATCGGAGAGAAAACTTTTATTGGAAGCACCTTTAATCTCTTCAATTTTCAAATTCAGGAATACGGAAGCAAGGCCTGGTTTAATCTTGATATAGGCATTAAAACCGCTATATCGAAAGTAGTTCATATTGGAGTAGTTGCGGAAAATTTATTTCCGGATAGATTGACCGATAATTCCGATCATCCTTTGGGCGTAGCTGTTGGAATTCAATACATATTATCGGACAAAGTTTTTATCGTCAGCGAGGCCAGAAAGGCGTTGGACGATAAAATCTCGTTTTCATTTGGCATAAATTATAACGTCCTGAATAATCTGAGTCTTCAGGCAGGCATCAATGGTCTGGAGTCGGGACCCACATTTGGTTTTTTGTATAAAATAAAAGAGGACTTACACTTTTCCGGTGGCATCCGCTCTAGTCAGAATTTAGGATTGACTCCTAATATTGGTCTAGTCCTGAAGTTCAACGAGTAAATAGGAACCTCTGTACTCTTGCCAATTCGCGGCAAGGCGGATCATCATGCTGTAATTAATCGTTCCTTCTTTGATTCCGTGACTTTTCAAGTAGCGATTGTATACGAGATCTCTCAGTTTTGGAAGAATGCTTGGATATTTTTCGTGATGGTCATAGATTTCCTGAATATCAGAGAGTATTTTGGGATTGGAGGTCTCTAGAAATGTTCTATAACGAGCGGAGTCGGTCCTGCGACAAGCAGCCAGAAGATATCTGAAATAGCCCATCCAACCGCTGTACTGAAGGTATGCGCTTTCAGAATTAACACATGCCAAAAAAGAGATGAAGTTACACGCCGATTCCTCGGTTATGCCGTAGCCGTGTGTCATTTCATGAGTGAGCGTGAAAGGTTTTGTGATCGGATGAAGGCCGTCGTCGATATGTCCTTCAGACACGAAGGGCAAGTATATACCAGCAGTACTCCATAAAAGTAAACTGCCTTTTGGTTTGATGCGCCTCACTCTCACCGTACCTGTAGGATAGTAAAGGCAGGCATGGAGAGCAGGAATCAGGGCATTTCGACATTCGCTTTCAAGATCGCCTGGCAGACCGTCCGAAAAATCGGCTTTTTTTCTCAAGTGGGTCATTGCGTTGTGGACAGTTTTCATTTCGTCGAATAGCCAATCCTCTTTTATCGTCTGAGGTGCGAAATGATTCTTTTCATGAAAAGAAATTCGTTTATAATTAAATCCCCATAGCCAATAGAATGCTATGATGAGTGCAGATATTAAGGTAATCGAATCAACAAATAGATTTCGAAGAATGACTTTAGCCAAATCGCCCTGTCTGAGTTTTGCGCGAAAGCGTATTAAATATTTAATCAGGGTAAATAATAGTATGGCGAAAAGAATGTAAATACCCGGTATCGGCAATAGGCCAAAGCTATGATCGAAGACAATCCGCACATATTTGAAAATGCACTGGTAGTAATACCTTTCGACAAAAGAAGAATTATAAGGTAGTAAATAATAAATAAGCCACGTCAGCACCGCTAAGCCAATAGTTGTCAATTTTTTCTTCATCATTCGAACGTATCAATTAATTGTTCATATGAAGACAAAAAGAATGTTATTTTCGTAAACGAATGACCATCTGTGCAACTTTCCGCCACAATAGTATGTTACTAGTTTCAAATAAAAAATTATTGCAAAATGGCATTTGAATTCACAGATAGCAATTTTAAAGATGAAGCGCTCAATGGAGGAGTAGCTGTAGTAGATTTTTGGGCGGAATGGTGTGGCCCCTGCAGGGTCATTGGCCCTATTATCGAAGACCTTTCCAATGAGTATAACGGAAAGGTAAAAGTAGGGAAGGTCAACGTTGATCACAATCCTCAAATATCGATGAATTACGGTGTGCGAAGCATTCCGACTATTCTATTCATCAAAGATGGAGAGGTTGTTGACAAGCATGTAGGCACTGCTACGAAATCTACTTTGGTATCCAAGATTGATGCTTTGATTTAGAACCAACTAAAAAGTATAAAGGGCCCCGCAACTTGGTTGATCGAGGCTCTTTTTATTGGTTGAATATTATTTCTAAAAAGTTTATCTTTTGCGAAAACAAAAAATGGTACCATGGCGAAATCAATGAGCACTGAAAGGATACGGGAAATGTATCCTGATCAATGGGTTTTGATAGGAAATCCTGTCTATGTTGACGAAAATAAACTTGAAATGCTTTCAGGCGTACCGCTTTATCATAGTCCCGACAAAACGGAAGTCTGCTATTTGGGAAAAGAAAAGACTGCGGGATTCCATAAGATTACACTAATCCACACAGGAAAATCTAGGCAGCACAACCCCAGCAGCGTAATAGCGAGTATTTACGGCCCAGTGAAATCATGAATATTCAATTCGAGCGCGATCCTGATAGTGGGCTTATTATTGTGCCGGTAATCCTAAATGCTATCTATGAGTTCTATCTGCTTTTGGATACTGGAGCAACATATACCACTATAGCTCGCAATTCTTTCCATTTGATAAACCATGAATTAAATGATGAAACAGATACCAAAAGAATGGAAACGGCAAGCGGAATTGTTGAAGCCGAAGTTTATACGGTCGATGCACTTTCGTTTCTAGGACAGACGCGTAAAAATTTTCGAATTCTTGTTTATGATTTCAGCGATATTAGCATTCTTTCCAACTATCACGGCCTTCTAGGTTTGGATTTTTTCGAAGGAACCAAATTCTGCATCGATCTAAATGAAAACATCATTACCATTTGAAATGATCATTTAAACGGCCCGTCCGAAGCTACCGCTGCAAGCAGAGTCGAGGAGAATTCGAAGGAGCCCGCTGTGAGCGACCTCTACTGAGTGGAATCGAAGCGAGTCGAAGGGAATAGGATTACATTGTCAGACTGATCTCCAATTTCAACCTCCTGATATATTCTTCCTCCAACCAAAGCCTATAGTTCTTCGTACTGTTAGAAATATAGTAGCAGTACTTCGTCACCCGATGGTTTATCTCTTCCCTTAATAATTTCACAAGCCCCAAAGCTTCTGTAAAATCGCTGCTGTTTTCTACGCATATGCCGCTGTGTTGTCTAATGGCTTTATCCATTACCACTGATTTCTTCTGGCCGGCTTTGTTCACTTCTTCCATATGGCTATGGATGTCAAAATGCAATTCTTCGGAATTACGGAATCTTTCGCGAATCTCTTTTGGCATTTCGTATTTGAAGGCAAATTCGATCTCTTCATCTGATCTCACCTGCTGCAAATACAATTCAGGATTTCTGAAAATCAATTTCCAATCCAACTCTTCTTCCCATAGGCCAAACCGTGCCACATTATTGCCCAAGTCTATCACGTCGAATGTTGACTTATCAGGGAGTATCCTCGAACCTCTGCCGATCATCTGATAATAAAGAGCTGGTGATCGGGTAGCCCTGTTGAGTATAATGGATTCGATGGTCGGTTCGTCAAATCCTGTTGTGAGAATACTTACCGAAGTTATTATAGCACCAGGTGTTTCTCTAAACCAATCGAGCACATCATCCCTTTGTTTTCTGGTATGTGTATTGTCCAAATGACGGATTGCATAATTTGCGTTCAGAAAACTTTCGCAGACATATTTCGATGTGTCAATCCCGTTATTAAAAATCAGCGTCTTTTTGCCCTTAGTTCTCTCTTCGTAAGAATATAACAACTTGCCGACCATTACATTTGAAGAATACAACTCATCCGAAGATTTCACAGTGTAGTCTCCATTTATGCCCACTTTGAGGCTGCCGAGGCCCACATCATAAGAATAGGTATTTGCCCTTGCCAAAAACCGAGTTCTTACAAGTTCAACAATAGGACTGCCGAGTATAAGATCTTCATAAACTTCGTGCATGGGCAATTTGATATTCGAACTCAAAGGAGTTGCAGTGACCCCGAGGATAAAGCACTTTTCAAAAAACTTAAAAAGCTTTCGGAAAGAGTTGTAGTGCGCTTCATCGACCACAACCAGTCCGATATTCTTCACTTTGAACATGTCCTCGTGCAGCCGATTATTTAAGGTTTCGACCATTGCTACAAAGCATAGATTCTCATCATTGTCTTCAATTTGCTTAATCTCGCTGTTGACGATCATATTTTTTACAGAAAACTCATCGAGCATTTTTGAGGTCTGCCTTGACAATTCGATGCGATGGGTGAGAATGAGTACTTTTTTACCGGTTTCGAGGATGTAACGGCGGGCGATCTCGGAAAAGATAACGGTTTTCCCACCGCCTGTTGGGAGTTGATACAGGAGGTTATACGCCTCTGTAAATTCCTGTAACCGCTTGAATATCAGGTTAATATCTCTGGCTTGGTAGTCGTAGAGTCGTTTACCATTTTCTGAAATGCGGGATGTATTTGCTTCTATCAATAAGGCAGATTAAGAATGAATTAAAAGACAGAGCATTCTTATATAACGTATTACTTATCCTTTTAATGTACGAAAGGAAGAAAGGGAGAGTGTGTTGAGGCCGGAGGCCATCAACAACCGCTTCGACTGAAAGTATGCGAGTGCGGTTGCTGACGGTGTCCCTGCCTAAGCCGACTACCAATAACGCATGGCGCCTTTAAAGAGCGCAGCAAGGTCGTCAGCATCCGCCGGACGTGGAGATAATTTAGTAACCCTGTGTTGAGGTAAGGTGCCTTCGACAAGAGCGGGCACATCATCCTCTGTGAATCCAATAGCAGATAGTCCATTAGGCACATGCAATTTTTGCATCATTTGAATGATCTTGTCGGCGAGAATATTTCCTGATTTTTCAAGCGTTTCTTTGGTTTCTTCGACTTGGGCTCCCATGATTTTAGCAGCTGTAATATGCCGATCCGGACATGCCGTACCTGTAAATCGAAAGACAGCAGGAGCATTCAGAACTACCGACATTCCATGCGGAATAATGGGATGATCGCTAGCCATACCATCCGGCTTGTACGTTTTCACCATGCCCGAAACTGGGTAAGACATGCCGTGACACAAGTGGACTCCTGCATTTCCAAAGCCCATACCTGCCATACTCGCAGCGAGGATCATATTTGACCGGGCTTCTATGTCGGTATTATCCTTATACGCGCGAACGATATACTTGGAGACCAATTCGATAGCCCTCAATGACCAAATATCGCTGATCGGATTATTGCCTTGATATGCAGGTCGAAGAATGGGCCTCTCGGGAAGCGGCCTTTCAAAGTAGGGCAATGCCGTATAGGATTCCAGAGCGTGGCACAAGACATCTAATCCCGAAGCTGCAGCGATTACGGCAGGCATGGACTCCGTATTCTCAGGATCAACAATGCCAAGAGTCGGTTTGAGATATCTGTGGGCAATCCCCGTTTTAACGTGTTTTTCAGTTATGTCAAAAATGATCACTCCAGTGGTTTCACTTCCCGTTCCCGCCGTAGTGGGAATAGCTATGAGTGGTTTGGTAGGGCCTGGCACCGGTTTCCCTTCTCCAATCGGTGCGTTGACATAATAATAGAAATCCTTGGGAAATGAAGAGTACAGGTTCGCCGCCTTCGCCGTATCGATGGTCGAACCGCCTCCCACTGCCACTAAGGCGTCGTAGTCCGTCCGAGTAGTCGCATCAATCGCCTCTCTTAAAGAGATATCGGTAGGCTCGACGCGAACCTTATCAAATACATCGAACCCTACATTTTCCTTTTGGAGTGATCGAATTACATTTTCTAAAATTGCCGTTTTAGAGATGTTCGGATCGGTGAGAATGAGTACTTTTTTGGCGCCCATGTCCGATAAATCCATGCCGACTTCATGTGTGCTCCCGGGGCCGTACCTGAGATTTGAACTGCCCATTTGTATTGCATAGTCTTTTTGCATTGTTCTTTTAGTAATTGGTCACAAAGTTTAAATATCTTGGCAATTTGAAGAGGATAAATTGGGAAATTTTGTCTTTGACAAGTAAGTTTGGCCACAGATTACAAGAATTAAATAATCGTTCATTCATTAGTATGAGCTATTTTGACGATTTTGACCTAAAGCAAATTGAAAACCTGGAGCTATTCGCCAGGCAAGTAGTAGAGGGATTTTTAATAGGATTGCACAAAAGCCCGTTCCATGGATTTTCAGTAGAATTTGCAGAGCATCGACTTTACAATCCCGGAGAAAGTACCAAAGATATTGATTGGAAGGTATACGCCAGAACGGATAGGCTATTCACCAAGAAGTACGAAGAAGAAACGAATATGCGATGCCAGATCGTCATCGATACTTCGTCGAGTATGTATTTCCCGAGAGATTTTTCGAATGGCAGTAAAGTGAATAAGCTCAAATTTTCGTGCTTGTCCGCAGCTTCCCTGATGAATTTATTGAGGCGCCAGAGAGACGCCTTCGGGGTCAGTTTATTTGATTCATCTCTTAGAATTCATACCAACAATAAATCCAGCACTGCTCATTATCGGCTGATGCTCAGCTACTTAGATGAATTGATCAACAATGACGACTTGAATAAAATGACTTCTTCAGCCGATGCCATTCATCAAATAGCCGATAGAATTCACAAGCGATCATTAGTGGTCATCTTCAGTGATATGATGGAGAATATCCAGGAACAAACAGATTTATTTTCAGCATTAAGGCACTTGAAGTACAATAAGCATGAAGTCATTCTTTTTCATGTGACGGATAAGAGGTTGGAGGAGGAGTTTGAATTCCAAAACAGGCCGTACCAGTTTATCGACATGGAAACGGGAGAAAAGATAAAAGTGCAATCTAACCAACTCAAAGAGCAATACATTGCTAAAATACAGGACTACAAAAAAAATCTTATCAATAAATGTCTTCAGTACAAGATCGATTTTGTGAACGCCGACATTAATGAAGGATTCTTCCCTATTTTGCAAACGTATTTGGTAAAAAGAAAGAAGATGATGTGAAGACGCCTGCCCGCCGAAGCTTGAGCGCAGGAGGGGTATACGGTAGACGGTGGACGCCCGCCTGCCGGACGGGCAGGGCTAACGGCGATTATTATCGACAAAAGTTGACGGTGTTTTTCTTATCGTAAACGAATTATGAAGAGATAATTCTATATGATCAAGCTCAGTGACTATAGTGCGAAAGCTCCCGCCGAACTCAATAAAAAAGATATAAAAAAGCAAGTAAGCCACCTTGCCGAAGAAATAGCAAACTACCAATATCTGCTCCTCGCAGAAAAAAAGCACAGCCTCTTGGTTATCTTCCAGGGCATGGATGCAAGTGGAAAAGATGGTAGTACGAGGAATGTTTTTCAACATTGTGGCCCCTCAGGAATAGGTGCGTATTCATTTAAAAAACCGACCAATCGAGAGTTTGCTCATGACTTTTTGTGGAGGGTGCACAAGGTCACTCCCGGCAAAGGAGAGATCATGATTTTTAACAGGTCGCATTACGAAGACATCCTTATACAACGTGTACACCCATGGATTGACGACGAAAGGGTGGCAGTGAGAATTGCTGCGATCAATGCCTTTGAAGAACTGCTCGTTAAAGATAACAATACGACCATTCTTAAATTTTACATGCATATTTCCAAAGAAAGGCAGCAAGAAAAATTGCAGGAACGAATTGATATTCCCCGGAAACAATGGAAGCACAATGAGGGCGATTGGGAAGAACGTAAACTATGGGATAAATATATGTTTTGCTATGAAGAGGCCATTAACCGATGCCACGGTATACCGTGGCATATTGTGCCGTGCGATCAGAGGTGGTACCGGAATTATTTTGTGGCTCAGAAAGTCTTGGAAACGTTGAAGGAGTTGGATCCTAAATCTCCGTCGTCAGACGATTGAGGTTCAAAGGACTAGTGCTGCTTATCGAAGTTTATCTTCCAATAGAGTTCGTCCAATGAAATAGAGCCTTCGCCCAAGATTGGAATTTGGTTACCGGATTGAGAGAAAACCTCGCGCTTCCAATCGTTCTGCCGTCTATAGCTGAACACCTTTTTTTCTTCGCTTTCTATAAATAAAACTTGTTTAAGCGAAGGAATGGTTTTATAATTTTCGAACTTGCGATTGAGATCAAAGTTTCGCGTTGTAGGTGAAAGAATTTCAACGAGCAGCACTGGATTCGCGATTGCCATCATATCTCCCCGTAGCACTACTTTCTCCGGTTCTCCTATTACCAAGGCACAGTCCGCATTGTAGTGTCGGTGTAAGAAACCTGGAATATATAGGGCCAGATTGCTTCCGTGGAGGCGGTGCGATTCCGCCTTTAGAATACTTCTTAGCAAGTAAGCTAATTCAACAACCAGGACTTCATGTATATCGATTCCATATCCCATAAAACTAATTATTGCACCTTCATCATATTCAATGCGGTACTCGCATTCCTCAAGTAAGTCCAAAAACTCCTCCCAAGTCGCCGGAATACGCATCTCCTCGCCATATTCGAGACGTTCATCCAAAGTCACCGGCACTTTACTAATCACTTCCATGTAATGGATTTTTTATAAAGTTAAGCATTTTTGAGTTGTAACTTTGTACCCCCAATGAAAGAAAAGATACGAATTGATAAATGGCTTTGGAGTGTCCGAATATTCAAGACGCGCACTGTTGCCGCCAATGAAATCAGATCAGGAGGTGTTAGGATTAACCAAAAGAAAGCTAAACCTTCCTCCATGCTAATTCGAGGAGATTCTGTGCAGGTTTCTAAGAATGGGTTTAATCTTGTGTTCAAAGCAATTGATTTGATAGAAAGACGTGTAGGTGCAAGTATCGCTGTACAGTGTTATGAAGACCTTACCAGCGAAGAAGAAATGAATAAATACAAAGTTTGGTTCATCGGAAAAGCGGCGCCTGAAAGAAGAGAACCGGGCAGTGGAAGACCGACGAAAAAGGAAAGGCGGGAGATTGATACGCATAAGACATTGTTGGAATATGATTTGGAATGAAACAGGCGTAAAAGTTAACTTTCGGCATATGGTGAGTCGCTGAAACAAGAATTAGAATGTCTGTGCGCATGAGTGTGAACAAGTACTCCATAACATTTCATTTAAGTCCGAATTCATCATTGCTTTGAAGTTAATATTAGATTGCGGCTCGACTAAATGTGTGGGAGTTGTAATTGGTAAAACTAATTCCCGAACTTCCACATTTCAAATGGCAGGGTTTAACCCTTTACCATTTGATAACCTTGAAAAAGATGCCTATGGTCATTTTTCAGAATTAAGGAATCATATTGTCGATCCGGATGAAGTCATTTTTTGCGGAGCAGGCTGCATTGATATTTCTATAAAGACCACAATGGGCAAGGCCTTATCAAATATATTTCCCAAAGCAAATATTGAAGTTTATGACGATCTGGAATTCATAGGCCGGATTTTAAAAATTCAAAGCAAAAGCATAATAGCGATAATGGGCACAGGCACGAATGCCGGTTACTGGAAAAACGGGAGCATAGCGCAAAGGACCTATTCAGGAGGATATCTATTAGGAGATGAAGGAAGTGGATTCAAATTAGGTAAAGATTTGATAATCAATTATTTACGAAACAATTTTACATCGAAGAATCAAAGCATTTTGGAAAATGCGTTAGGCATCGGCGATTCACTTTTATTAAAAGAAATATACCGCTCGAAATATCCGAACTGCTTTATTGCCAACTACACTAAGCTTTATCACCTTTTCGAAGATCCCTTAAAAGATCAATTGATCAACAAAGAATTCACTTCCTTCATCCGGAGCCGCGTAGAGGCCTTTCTGGAGGAAACAGATACGATCCACCTTTTTGGCTCGATCTGCTATCACTTTCGCGATTATTTAATTCCGCTCCTGGAACAAAAAAATTTGAAGGTTGGTATACTTGCAAAAAATCCAGTAGAAGCATATCTCGAAAAAGATCAATACCTTAAATGACAAAATCAATTAAAAATATAGGAGTATTTACATCCGGTGGAGATGCGCCAGGAATGAATGCTGCGGTAAGGGCGGTCGTACGTACAGCAAGACATTACGATCTCCGAATTTTTGCCATAAAACAAGGTTACCTCGGAATGGTAGAAGGTGATATTCACGCGCTCTCAAAAGGCGATGTTGCCAATATCATTCACCGCGGGGGTACGGTGCTTAGGACTGCACGATGCGAAGAATTTCGAACACCCGAGGGTCGCGAAATCGCTTACAAAAATTTGAAAAGTCACGGTATCAAAGCGTGCGTTGCAATCGGAGGTAACGGTACGTATACAGGAGCAAAAATATTCACCGAGACTTATCAGGATATACCATTCATCGGATTACCGGGCACTATTGACAATGACATTTACGGCACCGAATTGACCATCGGATTTGATACAGCCGTAAATACTGCTGTAGAAGCTATTGACAAGATAAGAGACACTGCCCACTCTCACGACCGTTTATTTTTTATCGAAGTAATGGGCCGCCATGCAGGATTTATAGCACTGCATACAGGTATTGGCACGGGAGCATCTACCATTTTCGTGCCTGAAATAGGAATATCAATTGAAAAATTAGTCGACCATCTACACGAATCCGAAAAGCGAAATAAACTTTTCAACATGGTCGTCGTAGCCGAAGGCAACAAGTCCGGCAATGCAATGGAACTGTCCAAATTGATTAAAGACGAATACGGATTCGAATCCAGGGTGACGATTCTTGGGCATCTTCAAAGAGGCGGAGCGCCTTCGGCTGTGGATCGGGTACTGGCAACTAGATTAGGTTATCAAGCTGTAAAGTCGCTTATGGCAGGAGAATTTAACTATGCATTAGGTATTGATAATGAGCAGGTTACAAAAACTCCATTTAAATATGCTATTGAAAATACGAAGAACTTAAACGTTGACCTGGTACAAATGGCGGACATACTCTCACTGTAATGCTCTTATACAGATCAATATGCATTGTATTTCCTAACGTTCACAGTCGTCGGCTGCCTGCCTACCGAACAGGCAGGGGTTGACCTATTTACTTGGAAAGAATGTAAAAACATATTCGTAGATTCCTTAAAATATCATTTCAAGAATTATATAGTCTTTTCAGAACGCTATGACACCATTCACAAACCGATGTAGGACAAGCAAAAAAAATTATAAAACTATCAAGTATGAAAATTCAAAACGTTAGTCAAAAATTGATTAGCTCCCATCTTATTTCAGGAGAGATGAATGCCGGAAACGAAATCGCATTAGAAATTGATCAGGTACTATTGCAAGACGCCACTGGGACTTTAGTAATGCTCGAATTGGAAGCATTTAATTTAAATAAAATTAAACCAGAGATCGCAGTGCAGTATGTGGACCACAACCTACTTCAAACGGATTATAAGAATATGGATGACCATATCTTTCTACAGTCAGCCGCGGCACGGTTTGGATACTGGTATAGCAGGTCAGGCAACGGAATAAGTCATGTTGTACACATGGAGCGGTTTGGTCAGCCGGGAAAAACCCTAATAGGCTCGGATAGTCATACTCCTGCAGGAGGTAGCATTGGAATGCTTGCTATCGGGACCGGAGGGTTGGATGTAGCTCTAGCTTCCGCAGGTGAACCGTATTTTGTTAAAATGCCAAAAGTTATGGGCGTCAAACTCACTGGAAAGCTGCCTGATTGGGTAAGTGCTAAAGACATAGTTTTAGAAATGCTTCGAAGGTATGATGTGACCGGAGGACGTGGATATATCTTAGAATACTATGGATCCGGACTGAAAACCCTAAGTGCCTGGGACCGTCATGTCATCGCCAATATGGGCACGGAGTTAGGTGCTACCACTTCCGTATTTCCTTCCGATGAAATCACCCGTGAATTTCTCCGAAAAGAAGGAAGAGAAGGTCAGTGGATTAAATTGGAAGCCGATGAAGGAGCATCCTACGATCACTACGAAGAAATAAATTTATCTGAGGTGGAACCTTTAATATCACTACCCAGTAGCCCGGGCAAAGTTGTCCCAGTAAGAGAAGTTAGCGGATTAAAAGTAGGGCAAGTCGTTATTGGCTCTTCTGCTAATCCCGGATTGCGTGATTTTTGGATAACATCTCAAATTGTAAAAGGAAAAGTTATTCCTTCCCATCTTTCTTTCGATGTCAATCCCTCTTCCCGACAGGTGTTGGAAAATTTGATGGAAATGCATGCTCTCGGACCTTTGATTACCTCTGGGGCACGACTTCATCAATCGGGTTGTATGGGATGTATTGGTATGGGACAAGCACCTGCAACCAATACGATCAGCTTGCGAACCATGCCTCGTAATTTTCCCGGACGTTCGGGAACACTTGATGACAAAGTATATCTATGTAGCCCGGAAACCGCTGCAGCTACTGCACTAACGGGAAAAATCACTGATCCACGAGAACTCGAAACACTAATGAATATTACTTATCCAAAATGGGAAGAACCTAGTCAAATCAAGATAAATAAGCATATGCTAATTGCTCCTAACGGAGAATCCACTAAATTAATAAAGGGGCCGAACATTAAAGCACTTCCCGATTTTGAACAACTCCCCGATGAACTGGAAATTCCTATCCTGTTGAAAATGAAAGACAACATTTCAACCGATGGAATACTGAAAGCGGGGAGCGATGTACTGCCTTTACGTTCAAATATTCCAGAAATAAGCAAGTACACTTATTATGCCATTGATCAAAGTTTCTATGATCGAGCCATTCAAAATCAAAAAAACTACAAGGGATTTTGTGTTGTAGCAGGCGAGAATTACGCCCAAGGTTCAAGCAGAGAACATGCGGCATTGTCGCCCAAGTATCTAGGACAAAAGTTTGCTATTGCCAAATCCTATGCTCGTATCGGCTGGCAGAATCTGATCAATTTTGGTATCGTTCCTTTTGAATTTAAGAACGCAGCTGACTGGGACAAACTAGAAGAAGGCGATGTTTTACGGATAGAAAACTTAAGGAAAACCATCAAAAACAGAGATTCAGTAACTGCTATCTTAGTTGGAAAAGATATTGGAATTCCACTTACATTCAATATCAGTGAAAGACAAGTTGAAATCATCTTAAAAGGTGGAGTTATTAATTATATAAAGCAAAAGTGAATAAAGAATGTTGAGAATGAGTAATAAGAGTTTCCTAAAAGCTTGTTTTTTGAACAATCTTTTTCATAATTAAAGGATTAATCATTTTGTCCCATAGGGATGCCTTTGGCATAATTTTTCCGTTTATGCGTTGAATCGTTTATGCGTTTATTACGATTACGAAGATGTTCAAATACACAGCCTGTACCGACAAAATCGTCGGTGAATAAACAATCTTGCGGTTTAGCCGCGTGAGGTGAGTTAAACGATCGTAATTATCGCAACAATCTGGTAACATTCGTTTTATATATTTTCCCTACAGGAATTATATGGTCATCAATAAATATGCGGTTTCCCTCAATGCTTTTAACCCAACTTGCTCTTTTTAGAAAATAAGTCGGTGATTATCAGTGGGTTACGATTTCAATGGTACACTACATATTTTTTAATTGCCTTTTGAATATCTGTTGAGTTGGTTGCAGAATAGATGTTTTGTACTTTTTGGATTGGCTTTGAAGGTTTTCTCAGGTGTATGGATTTGGTGTCAGTGCGTAGTTCGACGGTTTGGATGGTATGTGTGCTCATTATTCTGACAATATTTGCCCAGTCGTAATTTATGCCTTTTTGGTTGAGCATGTATCGGATCGTGTTTACGACCTGATAGGCTAGAAGTGTGAGATAAATATGAGCTTCGATCCTTTCGTCATTTTGATGGTGAATGGGCCGGATGTTGAGATCAGTTTTGAGGCATCGGAATGTGGACTCCACTTCTCTTATGGTGTTGTAAATTTGCCAAAGCTGCTTATCGTCGATCTGCTCGTAATTTGTTCTCAAAAAGTAAATTCCCTTGTCTTTGTCCTGTTTTTCTTTTTGTGGCTGGACAGACCATGAGACATTGACAGCTACTTTGTCATCATGCTCCACATCTATTTTGTATCGGGAGGATACATGCTTGTGTTTTTCCTTGAGCCGACCGATGCGTTCCCACACTTTTTCTATTTTTTTAGTACCTCCTTTTTTAGCTATTCCATTTTGAACCTGTTGTAAGTCTTCTTCAAATCTTTGCATGAGCTTACCCTTCATCGATTCTTCTTTTAGTTGTTTGGATGAACTGTGCACATAAAGCCAGGTGTCATTGTACCCTTCGGGTTTGAATTGAGTAATGTGCACTTCATGTTTGTTACGATCTGTCGATATTTTTGTAAACACATTGGATTGATCGATCGGGTGGTCTTTGAGTCGTTTTCGGGAAACGCATACATAATGAAGACCTTTACCGGCGATCAATTCCAGGTTTTTCTCAGTGGCTATACCTGCATCTATGACCACTGTTTTGTTCGTGTGATCGGGGCTGTATTTTTCAAGGTCTTTGAGCATCTCTTCCAGGGTTGTGCTGTCAGCTCTGTTACCCTCATATATCCTTGAATGCCGGATGAAGCCCTCCTTATTGATCACTCCGGTGAATACAACTTGTTTGCAATCTGTCCTTTTCTCTTTGCTTTTTCCAAATTTTGGAAGTTTGTTTGTCGCCTTTCGACCTTCGAAATAGGTATTGGTAATGTCAAAAATGACCAGTTTATCATCCAGTGTGAACATATTGATGATGCGGCTATATAGGTGTTGATCGATAGTGTTTTTGTGTTTGTAGAGCAGGTCTGAAATACGGTATAGTTCGCGATGGGTGATCGAGCCGGGAGTGTAATTGTAGCAGGCCATCAATTCTGAATTGTCTGTGAGAATCTGTGAAGTTTTATGTTCTGAACTTGTGTATATGGCTCTTGCGCAGATGCTGATCAATGCTTTTTGAATATCCTTATTGCGCCAATTAAGTGAGGTAAGGCACTTAGTTAATTGAAGTTTTTCCAGAATCTGCTTGCAAAGGTGTTCGGAACCGAAAGATTTGACATCTCCTACTTCGATGGAATGAATATCAACACTGTGAATTTCGCTTTTGTCTTTTGGTGGGGGAAGTGAGGCTGCCTTTTCACCTTGATTATCGGGTATTTTAATTGGTATTTTTCGTAGAATTTAAGAGCAAGCTTTAGCAACTCATCCGCAATATCAACGGGGAATAGATCTTGTTGAGAAAATATTCTGGATTTGAGCACTTGTAAGACCTCAGACTTATTCTGCTTCGAATCCAACAACGGGTCGCTTCCCAGGTAAAGGATGTTTCTTTGTTTGACTTTTCCATCTACCCTGGCCGTCTGTGCAAGTGTGTACTGGTAGAATATTTTACCGTTTTTGACATTTTGTTTTTTTACTTGTCTAATGTACATATGGCAAATGTACACATATGATTCCAATTACGCAGGCACCATACTACACTACATTTGAAAATCCTTAATAACTACTATTGAAAATCAACAAGTTATATCACAAAAACATGGATATTCAAACAAAATTAGTGCAGACATTAATCAAAAAGGACAAGTTGGGTTAATGTGTTTTACAGCTACCGCAAAAGATTTATGAACCTGCAAAAAGTCATCTCCAGACAGAGATAATAACAAGTCCGAGATTTTCTCCCGGGTGGTAATCGTCTCACTTGCGGTGATCACCTTCGTATAGTTTCCGGCGGCCTCAATGTAGCGGATATTATCAATTACCACCTGTGAGTACTTTTTGTTACTTCGCAGAAATATGCTCCTGGCGACACTACTACTTCCTCCAGCAACAGGAAGCCGTACCTTGGTTTGTGAGCTTACGGCTTTATTTACAGCTTTCAGAAAACGTTCGAAACTGAAGGGTTTTAATAGATAGTCTGCTATATTGAGCTCATACCCTTCTAGTGCATATCAGGCCGATACCCGGCTGCTTGGCAAGCTCGTTAGGATCAAAATTGTTCTCCACAGCAAAGTGTATTTCATCTCCCCCGGTAATCATGTCGACATGGACATAGGGGTTCTTTCTTAGATTTTCTACTCCATGTTTAAAGGCATTCTCCAGTAATATGATAAATAATAAGGGCATCACTTTGAATCCTTCCTCCTGGATGTTGAGATTAAACAGCACCTTTGTTTTTTTGTGATAACGCATCTTGTGCAGATCAATGTAATTTTTCAAGTACGCTACTTCCTTCTCGAGCGTTACCGTGTCTTTCTGTCCCTCGTAGATACTGTACCGCATCATGTCAGAGAGTTTGAGTATCAAATCCCGTGCTTTTTTAGAGTCTTTTTCTCCTAAGCCGTATAAATTGTTCAACATATTGAAAAAGAAATGGGGATTCACTTGACTTTTTAAGTGCAACAATTCTGTTTTAGCCTTCTCGTTTTTTAGTTTAATAATGGATTTTATCTGTCCGATAAGCCAACGGACACCAAAATAGAATAACAGGGCTGTCAAAAACCTATGCAAATGGTGTGCAAGCGCTCGATAATGTTTCACTAGATATTTCTACAGGTATGTTTGGGCTGCTGGGTCCAAACGGGGCAGGAAAATCTACACTGATGAGGATCATCGCCACACTTCAAGAGGCGGATGAAGGTAGTATCACCCTCGGTAATTTGAATGTTTTAGCTCAAAAAAATGAGATCAGAAAAATTCTCGGCTACCTGCCTCAAGAGTTTGAACTGTACCCTAAAATATCCGCCGAATTACTACTCGATCACCTGGCAGTGCTCAAAGGTATTACAAACCGCAAAGAGCGAAATGGGGTCGTAATGGCACTTTTGCACAAAACGAACCTGTACGATGCCAGAAAGAAAAACCTGGGCACCTTCTCAGGCGGGATGAAACAGCGGTTTGGCATTGCACAGGCGCTACTCTCCAACCCAAAGCTCATCATTGTTGATGAACCCACAGCCGGACTTGACCCGGCGGAAAGAAACCGTTTCCATAATTTGTTAAGCGAACTTGGCGAAAATACAGTGGTGATCCTGTCAACCCATATTGTGGATGACGTCAAGGAACTCTGTACCGACATGGCTATCATTAATCAAGGTGAAGTGGTTCTTAAAGGTAACCCTTTGAAGGCCATAAAAGAGGTGGAAGGCAAAGTCTATAGGAAGACAATTAGAAGAAATGAACTTGATGAATACAAACAACATTATGTCGTGATTGCTGAAAAACTGCTGCTTGGCAAACCTGTCATCCACGTCTTGAGCGAATGTTATCCGGGTAACGGATTTACACATGTACAGGCTGATTTAGATGATGTGTACTTCTCACAGATTTTCGGTGGATCCTAAAGCGATTCTATAATTTTTTCAAAGACATAGCTAGCTATCCTTTCATTCTAATACTAATCAATAATGTGGTACGAAATCTTCAAATTTGAAATTAAGTATAGAGCAAAGCGTCCCGATACCTACATATATTTTGCCATCCTTTTCTTGTTTTCTTTGATTGCGGTCAACTTCGTGTTTGAAGACAGTTTAAGGGGACCTGTCAAAGCGAACACCCCTTACGTAATAGCATACACCATGACCGTTCTTTCGGCTATTTTCATGATGGTCACTTCGATGATCATGAGTGTAGCTGTACTTAGGGACTTTGAACATAGTATGGAGGCCTTGATGTTTGTCAATCCAATTAAGAAACGAGATTATTTGTTTGGCCGATTTTTGGGTTCCTTTGTGGTGCTACTATTTATATTTAGTGGTCTGCTTTGGGCATTATTTTGGGCGAATTTATGCCTTGGCGGGATGCGAGCAATTTGCTTCCATTTGACTTTTGGTCATACCTTCAACCGTTTCTTTATCTGGTACTACCTACCTTGTTTTTTGGCGGAGCCATTTTTTTCGTGAGTGGTGCCCTTAGCCGTAAAATGTTAGTCGTTTACACACAGGGTATAGTCTTTTTTGTTGTTTTTCACCTTTGTTCGATTCTGACCCGTGATGTCGAAAACCGGTTTTTGGCGGCCATTTTAGATCCTTTCGCCTTCCAGACGGTCAATGTCGAAATGCAATTCTGGACGGCAGCAGAGCGCAATTCATTGTTGCTCCCAATGGATGGGATCCTCTTTTACAATCGAATGATTTGGGTTGTTATAGGCATTATTGCCCTGGTGATTGGATATTTTGGCTTTAGTTGTAATGTGGTCAGGGATCGTGTTGCAAAAAAGCAATTGAAAGCCGTTGAGCGTGAAGAAAATAGGATATCTCAAGAAGGGATAAAAATCCCGGGTGTTACCATAATCCCGGGACTCACAGCAAGTCTTATTCAACTTAAACATCATTCATTATTTTACTTTAAGTCCATTCTTAAGGAAGTCTCGTTTTGGGCTATTGTGATCTGTGGGATGGCCATAATATTTATTAATTCCATCAGTTTGGGAACCATCTATGGTGTCAATAGCTACCCAACGACTTATATAGTATTGATGCTGGCCATCATATTGTCCGGGGTGATCTTTCAAACCATTAGCGGATATTTCTACTATGAAATGCATGTATATTTCGGTGGATTTTTTCTAGAGCTTCTTCTTTTCCTAGTCCTATTTACTATCCTTTCCTTTTTCTTCCAGGTCATGGCAAATCACAAATTTCTCGGGCATCTTTTAGTTGTGATCTTCTTCATTGCAATTATCGTTTTAGAAATATTTGGGTTAGATCATGGCTTGTACAAATTTGGTGGCGATAATTTGGGTATTTATTCCGATATGAACGGTTATGGGCACTTCCTACAGCCTTATGGCTGGTTCAAGCTATATTGGTTAGCGTTTGGTGTTATTGTGTTCCTCATTGCTGTCATTTTTTCGATACGAGGTGCAGAAACAGTCATGAAAATCCGGTCGAAGTTCAGTAAACTAAGGCTGACCAAACCCTTGTTAACGCTTGGAACTAGTGCACCAAGCACTAAATCCTGACCCCCAGAAACTTGTCCTTTTCCTTCTGCTCGGCGTTGGAAAAATCCTCCCGACGACGAATGTCGGGACATAATGCATTATGCTTAGGCATAACTCCGGTTTTCCCGCCTTGATCAGAAGAAAAATAACTTTGTCTATGGGGTACATTACTTAATGCTTGGTACACTAGCGCTATACTCGTCTTTACTCTGTCAGGCTGTTATATTTATTACAATACCAATATCCTCAATAAGTATTCGTCTACAGGTGTGCAAAAATCGTTTAAGGCAGATTACGAGAAAACCCTCAAAGAACACGAGTACTTACCTCAACTTAAAATTGTGGATGTTAATCTGAAAGTGGATCTTTTTCCGTATGATAGGAACTATTCCGCAGAGGGATATTTTATCCTTGTCAACAAGCATCGTAAGGCGATTGATGCCATCCATGTTCAAAAGCTGCCAAACTATCAGGTGACAATAGAATACCTCAATTTTGAAGGAGGTGCCACAGTTAACAATAAAAACGAGGAGTACGGCTATTATATCCATGAATTGAATCAACCCTTAGAGCCTGGCGATTCCACTAAGATGGAATTTAAACAAACGTTTACCACGTGGGGCTTTGTAGAAAGACGCTCGAATACCCAGGTCGTTTACAATGGAACATTTATCAACGTATCAATACAAACAGATGGTCATCATGGAATTTCCCCGCTATGCCACATTTGCCCAATCTTTTCCTAACACAATCCATTTTTCAGAAGCGATAGGGTTCATAATGGACATTGATGATGAAAAAGATGTGGACATGGCTTTCTTTATAACGGCACATGAAGTGGCGCACCAGTGGTGGGGACTCCAGGTAGTGGCGGCCAATGTGCAGGGGAGACATATGATTTTGGAGTCATTGGCCCAGTATTCTGCATTGATGGTGATGAAGCAAGTGTATTCTAAAAAAAAGGTTCAGCAATTTTTACGAAGAGAGCTGAACAGGTATCTAAATGGAAGGGCAACTGAAACGATAAGGGAAGTGCCTTTGGAATTGGTAGAAAGCCAACAATATATCCATTATGGAAAGGGAGCACTAAACTTATATGCTTTTCAGGACTATATTTCTGAAGATAGCGTCAATCTTGCCATAAGGCGGTTTATCAGAGACTGGAACAGTTTTGATGGCTTGCACCAAACCGAAAGATATGCCACCACTGCAGACTTATTGGGTTATTTCAGAGAAGTTACACCAGACAGTATGCAATACATTATTGAAGATTTGTTCAAAACCATTACACTTTATGAGAGCAAAACTACCGAAGCAACCTATAAAATACTATCTGAGAAACAATACAAAGTGAACCTTACTGTCAATGTCGTGAAATATCGTGTAGATAGTTTAGGCGTGGAAAAATCAGTTGGACTAAAAGATTGGATTGACTTTGGCGTATATGCAGAAAGCAAAGATGGGAAGGACACGCTACTTTATTTACAGAAACATAAAATCATCAATCAAGTTACGGAAATAGAAATTTTGGTAGATCACCAACCAACAAAAGCGGGTATAGATCCAACCAACAAGCTCATAGATAGAAATATCCGGGACAATGTAAAAAGGTTTTCGAATAAGGAGACAGTAAATTTATTCGGACTTGTTACAATTCGGACTAACTGAATTTAACCCAACTTGCTCTTTTTAGAAAATAAGTCGGTGATTATCAGTGGGTTACGATTTCAATGGTACACTACATCATACTACTGGACATTGGGGTTAAAATAATACAATGTCTTGAAATAAAGTAGGTTATATATTATAATAAAGTGGAATATATCATTATTGTTTGTAAAACAAACAATTAACAACAATGACAATTCCACTCGTAAGCGAAATAAAACCATTTTTCTCAGGTTTTGAAGAACATGTAATAAAAAATTTTCTCACAACAGCCCAAGGTATATTATCAGCCAGGACGACGAATTTGAACATTGTAAAGGATAAGCTCCCTGGAATACTCGAAAACCAACAAAACACCAAACCTGATTCGAATTATAAGAGGTTGATCCGTTTTTTCAATATGGATGATGCTGACAAGCAGGCATTGATTGAAGCTATATTATGTTTTAGTTTTTATTTGTTGAGACTCAAAGCGAAGAACATCAAATATTTGGCACTAGATGGTACGAGCTGGGAGAATGGCAACAAGAATATTCACTTATTAACATTGAGTGTAGTGGTCAATGGAGTAAGTATTCCAATATGGTGGGAAGACTTAGACAAGAAGGGTATGAGTAATTTTAATGAAAGACGAAAGGTGATAGACAAAGCCTGTAAATTATATAATCTGAAAGGTTTGATACTACTAGCAGATCGGGAGTACATCGGAGAAAGATGGTTTAAATATCTGGTAGACAAGGGGTTAGAGTTTGTAATTAGGTTAAAAAAGGGAATTTATAAAGGGTATGTGGACAACCAAAGGGGAAAGGATAAGACATTTTATAAACACCAACATCTTCGATACATTGGTATTGAACGTGAAGCATTGAAAAAACGGTATCAAATCTGTGGAGTGTCTAAACAAATTGAAATCCTTGGAAAAAAATTTTCTTTTGTGATTTTTAAAAACCCCAAAAGTTCAGCCAACGAACCTCTGTTTTATTTCATATCTACATTGAAAGACAAAAGAAAAATAGTAAAGCTTTACCCTATTCGTTGGACTATTGAAACTTGCTTCAAACACTTAAAATCAAATGGTTTCAATTTAGAAGCTCTTAATTTTAAAGACTCTGGAAAAATAGAATTGACAATGGGTATTGTAGTATTTATCTATGCCTTATGTATTGAACAGGGTCTAACCCAACTCAAGCACAAAAAGAAGAGTGATTGGAAGAAATATAAAAACGGATCGATCAACTTAGTCGTTTCCAAATTTAAAAAAGGACTATCCTTTTTAGAAATCAAATTCAACAACCTTAGAAATTTCATATGCTTTCTTTCTCATTCCATTCGTTCTATCCCCAAACCCTCTTGGCTATTCTTTGAACCACAATTTATAGCTCATGTCCAGTAGTATGACACTACATATTTTTTAATTGCCTTTTGAATATCTGTTGAGTTGGTTGCAGAATAGATGTTTTGTACTTTTTGGATTGGCTTTGAAGGTTTTCTCAGGTGTATGGATTTGGTGTCAGTGCGTAGTTCGACGGTTTGGATGGTATGTGTGCTCATTATTCTGACAATATTTGCCCAGTCGTAATTTATGCCTTTTTGGTTGAGCATGTATCGGATCGTGTTTACGACCTGATAGGCTAGAAGTGTGAGATAAATATGAGCTTCGATCCTTTCGTCATTTTGATGGTGAATGGGCCGGATGTTGAGATCAGTTTTGAGGCATCGGAATGTGGACTCCACTTCTCTTATGGTGTTGTAAATTTGCCAAAGCTGCTTATCGTCGATCTGCTCGTAATTTGTTCTCAAAAAGTAAATTCCCTTGTCTTTGTCCTGTTTTTCTTTTTGTGGCTGGACAGACCATGAGACATTGACAGCTACTTTGTCATCATGCTCCACATCTATTTTGTATCGGGAGGATACATGCTTGTGTTTTTCCTTGAGCCGACCGATGCGTTCCCACACTTTTTCTATTTTTTTAGTACCTCCTTTTTTAGCTATTCCATTTTGAACCTGTTGTAAGTCTTCTTCAAATCTTTGCATGAGCTTACCCTTCATCGATTCTTCTTTTAGTTGTTTGGATGAACTGTGCACATAAAGCCAGGTGTCATTGTACCCTTCGGGTTTGAATTGAGTAATGTGCACTTCATGTTTGTTACGATCTGTCGATATTTTTGTAAACACATTGGATTGATCGATCGGGTGGTCTTTGAGTCGTTTTCGGGAAACGCATACATAATGAAGACCTTTACCGGCGATCAATTCCAGGTTTTTCTCAGTGGCTATACCTGCATCTATGACCACTGTTTTGTTCGTGTGATCGGGGCTGTATTTTTCAAGGTCTTTGAGCATCTCTTCCAGGGTTGTGCTGTCAGCTCTGTTACCCTCATATATCCTTGAATGCCGGATGAAGCCCTCCTTATTGATCACTCCGGTGAATACAACTTGTTTGCAATCTGTCCTTTTCTCTTTGCTTTTTCCAAATTTTGGAAGTTTGTTTGTCGCCTTTCGACCTTCGAAATAGGTATTGGTAATGTCAAAAATGACCAGTTTATCATCCAGTGTGAACATATTGGTGATGCGGCTATATAGGTGTTGATCGATAGTGTTTTTGTGTTTGTAGAGCAGGTCTGAAATACGGTATAGTTCGCGATGGGTGATCGAGCCGGGAGTGTAATTGTAGCAGGCCATCAATTCTGAATTGTCTGTGAGAATCTGTGAAGTTTTATGTTCTGAACTTGTGTATATGGCTCTTGCGCAGATGCTGATCAATGCTTTTTGAATATCCTTATTGCGCCAATTAAGTGAGGTAAGGCACTTAGTTAATTGAAGTTTTTCCAGAATCTGCTTGCAAAGGTGTTCGGAACCGAAAGATTTGACATCTCCTACTTCGATGGAATGAATATCAACACTGTGAATTTCGCTTTTGTCTTTTGGTGGGGGAAGTGAGGCTGCCTTTTCACCTTGATTATCGGGGTATTTTAATTGGTATTTTTCGTAGAATTTAAGAGCAAGCTTTAGCAACTCATCCGCAATATCAACGGGGAATAGATCTTGTTGAGAAAATATTCTGGATTTGAGCACTTGTAAGACCTCAGACTTATTCTGCTTCGAATCCAACAACGGGTCGCTTCCCAGGTAAAGGATGTTTCTTTGTTTGACTTTTCCATCTACCCTGGCCGTCTGTGCAAGTGTGTACTGGTAGAATATTTTACCGTTTTTGACATTTTGTTTTTTTACTTGTCTAATGTACATATGGCAAATGTACACATATGATTCCAATTACGCAGGCACCATACTACACTACATTTGAAAATCCTTAATAACTACTATTGAAAATCAACAAGTTATATCACAAAAACATGGATATTCAAACAAAATTAGTGCAGACATTAATCAAAAAGGACAAGTTGGGTTAAGCCAACCAGAGGCTTCGGCGTGAGCTCAGCCGAACGGTTGGCTCTACTTGCTTTACTCCCCATCCCACATCAAAAACGCATTCAAAAAATCATCCAAATCTCCAGCCAACACAGCATCCGTTTGACTGGTCTGATGATTAGTGCGATGGTCTTTTACTCTACGGTCATCCAGTACATAAGATCTTATCTGCGAGCCCCATTCGTTTTTCATCTTTTGAGCTTCCACGGCATCCTTTTCCTGGAGTTGTTTTTGAAGTTCCAGTTCGTAAAGCCTTGATTTCAATCCTTGTAAAGCTTTTTCTCGATTCATATGCTGAGACCGCTCCTGTTGGCATTCTACGGCAATTCCTGATGGAAGATGTCTCACGCGAACTGCTGATTCGGTTTTATTGACATGTTGTCCTCCCGCCCCACTCGATCGAAATGTATCCCATTCTATATCGGCGGGGTTGACTTCTATCTCTATTCTTTCATCGACGATAGGATGTACAAATACGGAGGCGAACGATGTCATGCGCTTTCCCTGGGCATTATATGGACTTACACGTACCAACCTGTGCACACCATTTTCTCCTTTGAGCATGCCGTAGACGAAGTCACCGGTGATTTCTAATTCGACGGATTTTATGCCTGCAACGTCTCCGTCTACACGAGTAAGTTCTTTTACTTTGTGGTTGGATTTCTCTCCCCACATTATGTACATCCGGTACAGCATTTCCGCCCAGTCGCAGGCCTCCGTACCTCCCGCACCGGCATTAATTTCCAACAAAGCCGACAACTCATCCTCCGGTCGATTGAGGGTAGATTTAAATTCTACTTCTTCGATCGTTTTAAGTGCGTTACCATAGGCCGCATCGACCTCTTCTTCAGTGCTTTCTCCCTCTATCCGAAACTCTTCCAATAGTTCGACCTCGTCTACCTTATCCTTTAGCAATGTGAATTTCCCGATCCAGTTTTCGTGTACTTTTATTTCTTTCAGAACTTTTTCGGCGTTCTTGGGTTCGCTCCAAAAATTAGGGTCGAGGGTAATATTTTGTTTGTCTTCTAATTCTCTTTCTCGTTTATCGATGTCAAAGATACCTCCTCAGGTCTGACAAACGACGTTGTAACTCTTTTAGTTGATCAGTAGTCATTGTCCTTTTTTTATGGTTTCATAAGATTTTTTGCTAAGCTTCCTTTGCGTACTTTGCGCGAACCCCTTCAATTTTTTGCTCGCCAAGTTCGCCAAGTACGTTAAGCGCGCTTTTCTTTAATGTCTTTACCACCGAACCTTTCACAATTACTAACGATGCATTAGATTAATAAATAACAGCTTTCTGGCTAATAATACATCTCTTCCAATTCTACATAAAAATACAAATCCGCACCCGGAGGAATATCCGGCGGTGATCCCGTTTCACCATAACCAAATTCGGAAGGTATGAATAATGAAGCTTTCGTTCCAACAGGTAGGTACATAAATGCCTCATCCCAACCTTTGATCACCGCTCCCCTGCCCACTCTGAACGCATATGCTCGTCCTCCTTCAAAAGAATTGTCAAAAGAATATCCATTCGACTGCAGCAACCCAAAATATTGCGCGTGAATCAATCTATCTTTCGTAGGTATATCCCCATTACCTTTTTCGTGAATGTGATAGCCTATCCCATTCTCCGTATATTTAGTTGTAAGTTTTCCTGATTTGAATTCTCCCAATGTCTTTTGTGCCAGAGCTTCTACTTCCGGTAATCTCCTCCTAGTTGTCGCACTGGCGGCTTGCTCAGCTTCTTTCTGTAACCTCAATTTTTGTTGAAACTCTTGCTCGGTTAGAATTTCTCTTAGCACGACTACGTATTCCAGGTATTCGATATGATCGTATTCGGTTGGCAAATCGCGAATAGAATCTCGCGGTATGATAATACCCACGCTATCATTTACAGTCATTTGTATCAATGCAGCGGGAATTGGGTTTTGTCCCATGCTCTTCGAATCTGTGGGAGGAATTTTGAGGCTTGGCATTTGCTTTTGATTGCGATATGTCTGTAGTACTTTCTTCTGGTCATCAAGGATGTCCATTTGGAAAAATACATGCTCTCCCACCTGTGGTTTCACTCCGTTTAATTCAGTGTAAAAAAGTAAGTCGTATCGATTGGTCTTACGCGTCTTATCAGTTTGACTGCAAGAAAAACAAAAAGCAACTATAAGCAAGACGCAAATGAATTTTAGTAACGAAGTTGTTTAATAACACATTACGGATTATTTTAATATAAAAAGTTTGTAGCTTTAGAAACGCTGAGGTGTAGAACCAAAGAATAACTAAAGACTACAAACAATGGTTAAAGCTGAAATTAATGAATTTTTTGTACAACACATGCCTAAAATATCAAATGGAAAGAAACTAAAAGTACCAATGTGGAAAATAGTGAAGGCCATATTGTATAAGCTCAAAACAGGTGTGCAATGGAGGCAATTGCCTGTTCGACATTTCTTTGGATTTATCAGATATAGCTGGCAATCAGTGTTTTATCACTTCAACAAGTGGTCAAAAACAGGAATTTGGAAAAGATGTTATGAGCAATTATTGCTAAATAAACGGAAGCATTTAAACCTTTGTTCTGTAAATTTTGATGGATCACATACCCCGGTAAAGCGAGGAGGACAAGAGGTAGGTTATCAAGGTAGAAAGAAAGCTCAAACCACGAATCTATTGATACTGACCGATGATCAGGGTGTGCCAATAGGTTGGTCAGAACCGATAAGTGGCCAGCATCATGACAGTTTTGAACTGGTAAAAACTGCTAATAAAATTTTTGATCAAATGGAGGCAATTGACCTTTCATGTGATGGTCTTTTCCTGAATGCCGATGCAGGGTTTGATGTTGCCAAATTCAAGGAACTATGCTTTGAAAAGGACATCATATTCAACATCGATAAAAACAAGAGAAGGGGAAAATCAGATGATGAAGACACTCCATATGTCTTTGATAATCAACTATATAAGAGAAGATTTGTGGTGGAACAACTTAATGCTTGGGTAGACGGATTCAAGACTTTAGTAATAAGATATGAAACCACAACCATCAATTGGATGTCTTTCCACTATCTGGCCTTCGCAATTATTTTCCTGAGAAAATTTCAAACCGTTAACATTTAGTTATTAAACAACTTCAACTTTTGGAAATGTTTGCCAGGCTCTTTCATCAGTGTTCGATTTTGTCCAGATATAAAGGTAGGATGGTTTTGAATTGTTCTATGGTTTCGGATACACTCATATCAGATGTTCCACCCGAGGCGTTCTTGTGCCCGCCGCCGTTGAAATGATCGCGCGCAATATCCTGTACAGAGATTTCGCCTTTGGAACGAAAGGACACCTTTATCGTCCCATGCATATCCCTGATAAATGCTGCAATTTTCATCCCCTTTATCATCAGGACGTAGTTTACAATGCCTTCCGTATCTCCTCGCGATATTTGGTATTTTTTGTAATCGCTATCGCTCAGGTGAATAATTCCCGCCGCGTACTCCGGTATGATCTGCATCCGATTCTTAAGACAATGTCCAAGCAATATCATTTGCTTTTCCGTATAGGTATTAAAAATGTAATCCTGGAGTTGGTAATCGTCTACACCGAGTTTTTTTAGTTCCCCTGCTACATGATAAGTGTACGGATTAGTAGCATACTTAAAAGAGCCAGTATCTGTAATGATTCCCGTAAAAAGGCAAGTACCGATCTCTTTATCTATAGCTTGCGTCTCGTCCAGCAAGTCGAGAAACCTGTAGACTAATTCGCTCGTAGAACTTGCTGACGTGTCCGAGAGCACAAAGTCCGGAAACGGCTCAGGATCGAGGTGGTGGTCGATCATCACGTAGTCCGCCTTTATATTTTGAAGCAACGGCCCGATCTGCTCTATGCGATCCATCGCATTAAAGTCGAGGCAAAAAATAATCTTGGAATTGTTGAGAATTTCGATAACTCGATCCGTCTCGATATCAAAAACAATTGCTTCTTCGATACCGGGCAAATAGGTAAAAATAACTGGAAACTCGCTCGGAAAAATCACATTAACTGCGTGACCCTTCTTCTTAAGGAATCGGGACAATCCGAGGCTGGATCCCAATGCATCGCCGTCGGGATTCCTGTGCACAATTATCGCTATGGTGGTAGGGATTCTTAACTTTGATTGAAGCTTCTCTATGTCTTGCATATCAAATCGAAATCGAGCCGGTCGGCGAAGGTAGACAAAATGGCGCTTTATACTGTGATTCTTCTGAATATCGTAAAGCGGATCGTGTTGCGCGGAGGTGACATCTTCCTATCGAAAGATATCATCTCATTGTGGAAAATTTTTTATTTATCATAATTTCGCGCCCTAATTAAAGTACCACCTTAATGCAAGGAAATATTACTTTCACTATGATCAAGCCAGATGCCGTGAGGGCCGGTAATATCGGCAATATTCTGGCTATGATAAACAAGGCTGGTTTCAAAATAAAAGCCATGAAACTCACCAAATTGAGCAAGGAAAAAGCGGGTGAGTTTTACGAAATTCACAAGGAACGTCCGTTTTATTCTGATCTGATCAATTTTATGTCCTCCGGAGCTATCGTTGCAGCCATTTTAGAAAAAGATAATGCTGTGGAAGATTTTAGAAAACTAATCGGCGCAACTGATCCGGCAGAAGCAGAACCGGGAACGATAAGAGCTTTATACGCTACCAATGTCGGAGAAAATGCTGTACACGGCGCCGATTCTGATGAGAATGCTATCCGTGAGGGGAGTTTTCATTTTGCCGCAACCGAGATGGTGAACTGATTACCTCCCTTAATATTTGTACAGTGTGAATACACTTATCATTATCAACTTTGAGCCAATGTCTTTTCGACTTTTTGAGTAAGGATAATAAGTAATCGAAATTCATCGTTTGTTGTTTTCTTTCGCCATATTTATAACGAAGATTCTTGAGCATATAGAAAAAATGCTTGTTAATATACCAATTTTATTAATGGGTCATAACATCGCCAGCAGTGCACTGAATTAGCCTTTCTTCCTCACCCTACCCTTCCCTTTGGAAAACTTTTTCTTCGAACCAAATTTCTTTCTCTCTGGTCCTCTACTTCCTCCGCTTTTACCGCGACCAAATGATTTTTTGAAAATAGGTTTAGGATTCCACTCAGGGCTTTCCCCGATTTCCTTTGGGATATTGAGCTTGCGTATCTCTATTTCGATCAAGCGCTCTATCCGAAGAAACTTGTACATGTCTTCTTCATTGATTAACGTCAGAGCAAGACCTGTTGCATCCGCCCTTGCCGTACGCCCTACTCTATGGACGTAGTCTTCGGCATCTCCCGGGACATCGTAATTGATCACGAGGTTGATTTCTTTTATATCAATGCCTCGGCTCAATACATCCGTTGCGACCAGAACTTTTAGTTGTTTAGCCTTGAACTTTTGCAATGTAGCTTCTCGTTCTTTCTGAACCAGGTCTGACGACACCGACTTGACCTCATTCCCACTCTGTGCGATGGCCTTAACAATGCTCTGTACTTTCTTTTTCGTACTGGTGAATACCAGGATGCTTTCGTAGTTTGGATGTTGATCGATTAATTTTTGAACCAGTTTTACTTTATGCTCTTCGCGCACTAGATAAGCAGCCTGTATCACTCCATCAGGGGGTTTTGATACGGCCAAGCGAACTTCTTCAGGGTTGTTCAAGATCGACTTTGCCAACTTTCTGATCTTGGGCGGCATAGTCGCACTGAATAGTAAGGTCTGCTTTCTGTTCGTAAGTTGCTTGACGATTCGTCGAATGTCATCAAAGAAACCCATATCCAGCATGCGATCAGCTTCGTCCAGGATCAGGTAGCGCACTTTTGAAAAATCTGCATAGTCCATATTCATATGCGATATGAGCTTGCCAGGAGTGGCGACTACTATATTCGTACCCTGGATTATTGCTTTCTTTTCAGAATCAAAATCCTGGCCGCTGCCTCCTCCATATACAGCAATCGAAGTGACATTTGTGAAGTAAGCAAATCCCTGGATTTCTTGTTCGATCTGAACAGCGAGTTCTCTTGTTGGCACTACAATAAGGGTATCAATGCCCAATGATCTTTCTTCGTTGAGTTTTTGTAGAATGGGTAAGATAAAAGCTGCCGTTTTCCCTGTACCGGTTTGAGCAGATGCCATGAGGTCTTTGTTTTGAAGAATAACAGGTATGGCTTTTTCTTGAACGGGAGTGGTTTTTTCAAATCCCATAAATGAAATAGCTTCAAGAATAGAAGCATTCAGTCCGAGTTCTTTAAATGTCATGTATAATTCAGTATTCTTGGCGCCGCAAAGTTAACCTAATATATTAGGTTTTGCTGTGGTGCCATTTCTTGCGGTGCAGGACAAATTGCATATCATTTGGCCAGATATTGTGTTCGTGTAATTACGGTAATATTCGTATGATACGTTTATTACCGTAATATACGTATATAGCCGTAATCCAGTAATTCAAAACAAAAAAGCACATCCCCAAAAAGAGACATGCTTTACTAACAAATTGCTAAATCAAGAACTGAACTATGAACTTTTTACCTTTTTATTATTCTTACTAATCGTCCAATCCGGCCAAGGTGCCCGCTGCAAGCAAATCCGAAGATTTGGTTGGAAGCATAATTTCTTGATGAATTGGTGAAGCTATCGTTACACCGAATGCCTTGCTGTAGGCATCCGTTTTTCCATCCCTGGCCAGGACGATATCATCAATGTTTATTTCTCCTTGATACGCTTTGAAGCATATGGTCTGGGCATGGGCATATTGCCCGGCATCTACAATACCTTTATTGTCTTTGAAATCTTTTGCGGTAATAGCATAATTCACAAATCCCATATGCTCATCAAAGTGCAGTTGTGAGGCATAGGATCCGTCCAAACCGGCAATATCCGTCATCAAACTGACGTCGTACGCCTCTAATGGCAACACACCGTTCAGAAAGACACCATCAAACCGAAGTTTCTCAGAATCGTAGAAAAGACGGACATTTTGGCCTTCAATTTTCATAGGCAACATGTTGGGATTGATCAATTCCAACTCTACGCAAAAGCTTTCGGCATTTTGATTAGGATTGTTTAATTGTAACTCCATTTCGAGCTGTGCACTCAAAGAGCTGACAAAGAAAAAACTTAAGAAAAGAACAACTAGAGTTTTCACCTTTATTGAATTTTAGTTGTTTAACAACCTTCACATCGACATAATAGAGACAGGTTAATGCGATGCACACCCTTAACCTAAGAAAGGTAATTATTGCATGAGAATAATTCGTAATATTTGTGCATCACAATTGTCTGTAGAATGGAAGCAAGAACCTTCGCTTAAAGTTGACAACTTTTTGAAAGTTGTCAACCTTCCTTTGACATGCGTAAAAAGAAAAAGAGGAGTTCGTCATGCTCTTCTCTTTTTTGTGGGCGCCGCGTATGCAGTAACCTTGAAAAGTTATTTATACATTAGGCCCAATGAGATATGGCTGCATACGGCCGCAAATATAAGCATTTTATATATATTAAAAAATAATATTCAATGCCCTCCCAGATATGCCTTTGTCCGCGCAATTGCATTTTCTTGCACATTGTAGTAGAAGAAATTGTAGTCCGCTATATGGTAATTCTTCCTGCTCATTAAAAAGCTAAAAGGAAACTTTGGCTTGCTCACCCAAAGTATGCCATCGTCACATTCCGCTTCAAGAATGTTGTAGCATACTTTATTAAAGCGTTTCAGGACTGCCCCAATATGGGTAGACTTATCGGCGTAGGATACATCGGCATCCCAGGACAAAGGATTAGTCACAACAAACTCGTTCCCAATGGGATAGGAGCCAGGAGGATCACTACCTTTTCTTATTGTCCTCCATGATGTAAAGCACCCTATTTCATCAGGCTTCTCGCAGGGGAAGATGTTCTCGTACTCATCAGTTTTTACATCCATTCCGACCAGGTAAGCCACTACCATTTGATTTTGCAATTCGGGAGAGCGATCAATCACTTCCATCATCAGACGCTTGGCATGAGTCGTGCCTTGGCTATGAGATGCTATAATAAATGGGTTGCCGGCATTAAAATATTTCATATAATACTCGAATGCATTTTTGACATCCGAATAGGCCAAATCGAAGACTTGTTCGAGGTTTTTTCTATTCAAATTCCAATAGGCGCTCAGATGAGCCTGACGGTAGCGCGGTGCGTAAATCTGTCCTACCTGGTTGAATATACTCGCCTGGTACTTGATCGCTTTATTATCGGTTACGTCGTTCAGATAGGAATTATTCAAATCGCCATTCCACAATTTCGGTTTTTTCTTTGTGAACGTCGTCGGGTGTATGAAGAAAATATCTACATCTAAAATTTCAGTGGAACTGTTCCGTTTGGCCTTTGGAACTAATTTGGCCGGATTTTCTTTGTCGGGATGAGCTGCCCAGTAACGCAAATTAGAATAATCCGGGGGATTGGAATCGGTGAAAACTCTTTGGGCGTCAATTCCAAAAGAAGCACTAAGAGTCAGGAGCACAACGAGCACTCCATTCTTTGAAAAATGTGAATTCATACCTTTCTGATAATATTCGATAAACTATTAAACGCAAAGAGGTCGAAAAAGGTGTATAACATGCGGCTGCCATCCCGCCCGATTCGACGATGAGTAGGGCGGGTTTGGTGGTGGCTTTGTTGATGCGACATTCTTTTTTCGCTTACGCGAAACAGCCCAATCCACCTACGCGTGAAGCTTCAGACTACGTCAAAACTTCGTCTGACAGGTCGGTGGACGAGGTTCATTGGCGGCTTTTAAGGGATTATACTCTTTTATCCCTTTGCGCTACCGCGCAACAGCCCAAAAATCCCGACGAAATCTCATGAATATCGATTTGTAACGGACAGGTTTGGGCTGCCCATTAGCGGTCAGCAAAAGAAAAACGCCCGGCATTTTAGGTAGTCAATCGAAATTGATTTTCTGATAGACTGATTCTCAATGGGATTTGCTACGCATACAATGAGTTGACTTTCGGTCTTACTATCGAGGACATCAGGATCGTGCAGCAAAGTGTCATAGATCTTCGTACCAATTTTCTTTCTATTATTACAAAGCCATGTAAATGGAATGTTTTGATCAATTAAATTTCGAGCGACTTTCTTGCCCTTCTTTCCTGCTCCCCATAGATACAATTTTACGTCAGGTCGATAATGCAATTTCAAAAAGTAATCGATTTTCAGATCAATAAAGCTATTGTCCGAATAATGCTCATCATTGCGGGAAACTCGATCCGGATGATCGCGCCAAAGGTGAAAGACATCATGCGCAGGGATTACTTTTAAACCATTCTCATAAAATCTCAAACACAAATCATAATCTTCGGGATACACGTTATGCTCAAACGCGCCACAACGCTCCAAATCCGATCTAAATGCCATCCAGCATGGCGATGGTATTACGCATTCTTTGTATATCTCGGTGTAATTTTTTCCGGATCTGCTTAGTCTATTGAGCCACCGTTCGTATTTCCTGAACCCCTCACCAAGTTGCTCTTGAGAGAAGTACTTTACTAAACCAACGGCAACATGACCACGACCTTTTGATAGAAGGTTTACCTTGAGCGCCTGCAACTTTCGTGGCATCATGACATCGTCGCTATCCATCCTGGTGATGAGGTCTCCTTTTGATACGGCGTAAGCAGTGCGCAAGGCTGGAATGATACCTACACCTTGATTTTTGTAAATCTTGACCCTTTGATCCTCTTGAGCGATTCTATTGATGATATCCCAGGACTGATCCGTTGAATGGTCGTCCACAGCAATCAGCTCCCAATTTTGCTCGGTCTGTGCGATTATGGACTCGATGCATTCGCAAAGGAATAGAGCCGTATCTTTGACGGGCATCAGTATACTGACTAGAGAGGATCTTGAGGCCATGGATGCTAAATAAGTGAAATTTTAAATGAGAACTTTTCCATTGACCGTTTCGCCGCTCAAATAGCAAACGGGATGCAAGACGGATTGCGCAAAAAAAAAAATAAGGTTCTACAATTCCTTCGAAGAGCAAAGAGAAGACGAAGCCCGAATGGCTGCTAGTGAAGATGGAGTGGAAAGAATTGCACGTGTCGTGAAAATGATCAAAAGAATTTACCCTAAAATGGATGGGAAAGAAGAATGCCCTAAGAGCATAACTTTTGTGAAAACTTTTCAGCCAAAGATCACCGACGCTCCATAGCTATGGCGACGGAGCGCTGATCGGCCTCTGACCGACACTGTTTCATTGTTTCACTGTTTCATTGTTTCGGCAATTGAACACATTGCAACAATAGTGTAATACAGCAGAAATATAGCAAGATAACAGTGCGGCAATATAACAATGCAGCCATGTAATAGTAGAACGGCATTTGAATTAACCGACAATCCTTAATACCTTTAGAAATGATTACGCTATTACTATGGACAATCTATATTTCAACGAAGAACACAAATTATTCAGAGATACCCTCAGAGATTTTTTCCAGGCAGAAGTCGTACCCCAGATCGACCAATGGGAAAAAGATGGGAAGGTGGATCGAGCCATTTTGCGTAAAATGGGCGAAATGGGATTTCTCGGATTGGAGGTAGAAGAGAAGTACGGAGGCATGGGCCTTGATTTTATGTACAGCACAATTCTTTGTGAAGAATTGGGGAGGACAGGCTCCCCGGGATTTTCTACCGTTGTTTCTGCACATTCTTATCTGGCGATGAATTATGTGGTTCATGCAGGAAGTCCGTACATCAAAGAAAAATATCTTGTCCCCAGCGTGACCGGAGAAAAAATCGGTGCATTGGCTATGACCGAACCTTATGCTGGCTCTGATCTAAAGGCGATAAGAACTACTGCAGAAAAAAAAGGTGATCATTATCTTGTCAATGGGTCTAAAACCTTTATATCAAATGGCCACTATGGCGACTACATGGTCACCGCTGTGAAAACAGGGGACAAAATATCGATGATCGTTATCGACAACGAACTCGACGGGGTATCTACATCAAAACTGGATAAGGTAGGCATCAGATGTTCGGATACGGCAGAAGTCGCTTTTGATAATGTAAAGGTTCCTGCAAAAAATCTCTTGGGCGAAGAAGGCAGAGGGTTCTACTACATGATGGAAAGTCTGCAGGTAGAGCGCCTTAGCCTAGTAATTGCCAACATCGGTACCTTGCAATATGCCTTGGACATTACGTTGCAATACATCTCTGAGCGGAAAGCCTTTGGAAAACGGTTGAATCAAATGCAAGTGCTCAGACACCGCATAGCGGATATGGCTTCCGACATTGATGCATGGAGGACGTATTGTTATCATACGTGCTACCGACTTTCGAAAGGCGAACATGTCGTAAAGGAATGTTCGATTCTCAAACTCAAAACTTCGGATCTTTTGAATAAAGTTGTGTACGATTGCCTGCAGATGTTCGGAGGTTATGGCTTTATGGAAGAATACCCGATTGGTCGATTGCACCGCGATGTGCGGGTGATTCCGATTTATGGCGGTACTTCGGAAATTATGAAGGAGATCATTGCTAAGATGGTGATTGATAATGTGAGCTATAAGCCGGTTTATGAGAAGGAGAAGGTGCTGAATCATTGAGGAAGCACCCGACGGCGGGATGCATTGCTTGAATCTGGTAAAATACCAACTCAAACGCAAAATGAAATGAAGGCGCAGCATTCTCTGAACCTGTTTTTTGAAGTTAGAAGTTGTTTAATAAGCTACAGAACTCCAGACTCGGAGTAAATTACAATGTCGCGATTTGGTAGTGAAGTTCCAAATTAGTGCCTGGATATATGGTTTGGGTTTGGTTGAGAAGATGGCATAATTTTTCAGCAGCTTTATTCATTCTTGGATTGGATTGGGAGTAAAGGGAGACGGTTAATTTTTTAGATTTATAGTCACATTCCAGGTCAATTGGAGTTTTGATCAGACTTTTGATCAAACTTCGTTTTTCGTCTTTTGACTTTTTAAAATGAGGCATCAATTTATTAGTCATTGACGTTTCGGCACGATAGCATATCATTTTTATTACGTTTTGGAACCTTTTACTTTCCATGTTGAGTGATGAGTATCTTATGGATTCAGGCATATCCTTGATTTTAATTTTGTAACTAACTGATTTGCGTTTGGTTATCAGTTGATTTTCCTGTTTTTCCAGGCCGTTTATCTGTTCTTGTACTTTGGATTGTTGTGTTTCCAGTTTGGATACATGGTCTACATTTTGCTTGCTAAGTTTTTCCTGGATGTCGAATAAGCGGGCTTTTCTTCGTTGGATTTTTTCTCTTACTTTTTTGAGGTAGTAACTAAGATTACTGTACTCCGGGTTGACTACATCAAAGTCTTTATCTATCTGATCCACAGTGTTTTGTACAATACTGTCCAACCTATAATCCAGTCGCATATATCGAAAGAAATTCTCCTGCGTCCAGCGGGCAAACATGTATAGTGCTACCGATAGAATGGCCAGTTTTTTGTTGGTCGTCAATACACTTGTCTGATGAGTGTCTTTGTTCAGTTTTCTTATTTCCCTCATCGGCACTTTATCCAGAACGATTTGCCTTTCACTCAAGTCCATTTGCGTGTCTACACCTTCGATAGCCAACTGATGTGTTGTAAAATCATCAACATTCCACCGGTCTTCTACATTCTTACGATAGGTCAACACCGCCACCCGATGTTTTTCCCACAACATGCCGAAAAAAGCAGGACTGTATGCCTCCCTGTCAAAGACAATGGTAAAGCGCGGTAAATCAGGATCAGATTCCAATTGTTCATCACTGTATTTGCAGGGCATTTCATTTAGTAGCTTTGGTAAAATTTGCTCAATAATAGTTTCCTGAAGCTTCTGGTTCACCTGGCCTGTAACAAAAAAATAGGGAGAACCGTCTTGATTGTTGATCCAAAATTCCTGCATTCCCGGCAGGCATAACTTTTGACGTGATACGTATTTTTTACCCAATTTGGCTTTGTAACCATAATAAATCTGAACGTGTCCGTCTATGTAGTAAAACTCGTTTTGTTCCTCACTTGCCCAGTTTTGACCTAAGTCCATCATCCATGGCCCTGCTTTTTGCTGATTGGTGATCATATGCAGTTTGTTGCGCATGCATTTGGCTTCAGGTATGCGGTCTAGTCCGAGTAATTTGCCAAAGTCTCCGGGACTGATCTGCTTGAGCTGCTCCACGCTCTTGATGCGGCATAAATACATAAATGACAACAGCAAAATGATCACTTCTATGTAGTAGTAGCCCCGTTTCAATTCGTGGTAATGATCCCGATAGGTCAATAGACCACTCATGATCAAAAAGGGAAGTAAAAGAAGTACTCCGCCAAAGGACAGGGATTGACAGGATTCAAAATGTAATGGGGTAGTTTCTATCTTACCGAAGGCGGCTTTTGTCCTTTCATCTACTCGTGTAGCTGCTACTCCCAAGACCTCTGATGCCAACAGATCCAACTCGTTTCTCTCAGCAGGCAAAAGAATAGTCCCATTGGATGATACAGAATCGGTTGGTTTACCACTTTTTTTTTAACCGGCCTTTTCTGATATGATAGCGAAGTGCGCCTTCTGTAACTCCTAAAAGTTTAGCTGTATCGGCTACTCCATAGAAACCATCAAGGTACTTTTGGGCTTGATCCATCGCCCCTTCACTCAACTTATAGCAACTTCCTCTTTGTTCTTCTCTTTGGAAAAACCATTGTGATCCTTTTTCGCGCAAGGCTTTGGCATATCTTTGGATGTTCCGGTTGCCCACTCCCAATGTATCGGCTATTTCCTTTGGTCTACATAGACCTGACACTACAAGATTGGCTGTAATATATCGATAGCCTTGAAGGTCACTTTTCTCATGGCAGTATATCACCGATCCGGAATGCATGTAGTAGACCATGTTCGAATCTGCGTACACAGCTGTATTTGCGTTTATTAATCGTGATGATGAGGGAAATATGGGAAGTCGCATTTGCATGATCTATCAAATAGTTTATGCTAAAATGCGACATTTGAATTTACGGTCAAATTCTCATAACTCCTTGATTATCTTTGTCCAGGTCTGGAGTTCTGAAGCTAAGTACTTGCTGATTTAAAGATGACGCTTGATATCCATGCCTTGATAGAGGATGCGCAAGACGGTGATGCCCTGTCCTGTGATTTCGTAAATAATGAAATGGCTATTGACGACCTTCTTTCGGTAATCCTGGCTTACGTTGTGAATGGGGCGGCCACTTTGAGGGTCTTTGGCAAGTCCAATGATGGCGTCCTCAATTTCTCCGTCATACTTGAAGGCTTGGTCAAAACCCCACTTATTGAAGCTGTACGAAAAAATCTCAGCGAGGTCGAGTTCTGCCCTCGTGGTAAGCTGCCATTTCACCACTGCCCATATTTCCGACGCATCTTTTCGCGGTGCTTTTCGAAGGTGAAACCTTCCGCTATTCCACTATCAATGCCTTCCTGGATAGCTTCTTTGAGGGCTGCGATCTTTTGCTTTTCCTGTAACAGATTGAGGCCTGCCTCAATCACGTCATTGGGATCACCAAATTTGCCAGATGCCAATTGCTCATTAACAACAGCAGCATTTTGCTCGGATAATGAGATTTTGCTTACGGTTTCCATAAGCTCAAAGATAGCATTTGGCGAGATGAACGGCAACTGTTTCGTATTCCTTTCATTGACCACAGCCCCGTTGGAAAAAATTGAGACGCAAGGAGGTTGGCTATTACCAACGCGCTTAGGTTCCGGCTTAATCAAACAATTTCATCTGAGCAATGTCTCGTTCTAACTTTTCCACCCCAAAATTAGAAGCACTCAACCCAAGCAATCTAATCTTAGAAAAGGCACCCATATTCTCCTTCAAAAGCTCCAGGGCCACATTTCTGATCTCGTCTTTATTGACAATTCTTCGATGGCTCGACCTGCTCCGCGTAATAATTGTAAAATCATGAGTCTTCAATTTAAGCGTGATCGTCCTCCCAAAACTATCCGCCTTTACAAGCCGTTCATAAAACTTGTCTATAATATTTTCCAACACCTCGGATATTTCATCGAAACTGCCAAGATCTTCGCTAAGAGTTCTTTCCACCGCCAGAGATTTTCTTTCGCGCGTAGGATTCACAGGTCGTTCATCGATACCTCTTACAATGTCATAATAAAAGGAGCCTACTTTACCAAAATGATTGGTTAGGTCTTTTTGGCTCATCTTTTTAAGATCGATTCCTGTGCGTATTCCAAATTTTTCCATTTTCTCAGCAGTAACTTTTCCGACTCCATGAAACTTTCGTATCGGTAAAGATTCAATAAATCGTTCGGCTTGATGGGGTTTGATAACAAATAATCCATCGGGCTTCTTGATATCTGACGCGATCTTTGCGAGAAATTTGCAATACGATATTCCTGCAGAACAGGTCAGTTGAGTTTGATTTAATATGTCCTTTTTGATCTGCTCTGCAAGTATTGTAGCGACAGGTTGCTTCTTCTTCTCAGTGACGTCCAGGTAAGCTTCGTCAAAAGAAAGCGGTTCGATCAGATCGGTGTATTGCGCGAAAATGCTTCTGATTTGCAAAGAGACTTCTTTATATGCATCGAAGCGAGGAGGGACAAAAATCAGATCGGGACAGAGTTGTTTTGCCTTAAACCCAGGCATGGCAGATCGCACACCGTACTTGCGCGCTTCATAACTAGCCGTAGTAAGCACACCTCTTCGGCCATCACCGCCTACACCGACCGGTTTGCCTTTGAGCTCAGGATTATCCCTTTGCTCTACCGAGGCGTAGAAGGCGTCCATGTCGATGTGGATGATTTTTCTTGACACACTCAAAGTCTCGTAAAAATAACCAATTCAATGCCTCCGCTCAGAAACATTAATGAGCATGTCTCGGAGAACTTATCTCCACAAGTGTATAAGACCATTGCCACAAAGACGCTAAGGTGCATGGGAAAATTCAATCTTGGCGTCTTTGTGCCTTAGTGGCATAATAGTGGCAGGCGAACTTAACACATAAAAAAGACCGCTGCCCCTCAGCACAGCGGTCCACAAATTTGAACTATGCAAACATCCTATTTCAACTTGGTAATTTGTTCCGAGAATACTTGCCTGCCATCGGATTCGATCACTACATAGTACGCACCATCTGTCAGTCCGCTTATATCCAATTTGGAAGATATACTTCCCTGCGGAATTTCAAATTGCGACACCACAGAACCGGTGAGGTTGTACACCTTGGCAATATTCGTACTGCCCTCCGCTTTATAATCAATTTTTATCGAATTGTAAACTGGATTGGGATATGCTCGTATATTCGAAAACCGCTCCCTCAAATCAATGTCAAACTTCTCCTTCGCTTTGCCATTTTCGCGCAAAGCTTTGGACTCGACAAGAGTAATAGACATTATGTCGCTCCAAACGGATTCAGAATCCTCACCGCATACCGTTTTAACTTGATACTCGTATGTCCTATTAGTCGGCCCGATAATACCTACCCCTGTTTTGGTAAGCAGACCTGTTGTAAACCATCTAGTATTGCCTTGTAGTCGCACTCTGAAAATGTAACCTGCTGCACCGTCCACGGCATCCCAAGATACTCGAAACGTCCTGTTCGTCTGCTGCACAGCCTGTATATTGGAGGGAACCGTACACGCCGCCATATCATCACCTCCATCGTCCATCATACCGTCGTCACCACTCTCGACCGGGTCTCCGCTACATTCGCTGTAACCTGAAAATGGCAATGCCAGGTATGGGAATGAACTTCTAAAATCAACGTCGTTCTTTTCGACGCCAGTAGTATAAGTCAATACATCCAGTAAGTCTTGAGTGACAGGGCTGGTCGAAGTCGCTGGATCAAAATCGTCGTACCACAGACCTATTGCCGCAAGCACAACACCACCAACGGCCTGAAGCTCAATCCTGGTCACGTCATCTTCCAATCTCCTTCCATTGGGAAATCCATCCATATTAGGAATGAATTCTAAATCGGTTCTAGTATTAAAAGGTGCAACAGTCAAACCGATTGCAGCGGCTTGAATCAAACCCAGCGAACTAAAATTAGCATCACTCTGTGATGTAGGCGGCACTGCCATATTCAACCTCAACATATCACCGCCGTTTGGAAGAAAGTTATTCACAGACGGTTTACCGGCAGCTAAAGGGTCTCCCCCTTTGCCCGTTGCTAAGTGATAGGGTCGCACATTAGGTACTCCTGTATGAAATACGGGCCACAAGTCTACGGATCTGGGCATACCTGCTCCCGGCAGCAAAAGTGTGCCAAACACAGCATCGTCAAGAGCCGTACCTGCCAGAGCCGCGTTACCTTTGAGTCCAAAAAGACCATCGGCACCATTGGTAAAATCAAATGCTCCCAGAGATGCTGTCTGAATACGCAACGGGGCCAATGCGGGCACCGCGCCTCCAAACTGATCGTCATCCATGTAAAGTGCCAATTCGGGATTGTAAAAATATGCATCCAAAGTCGTCTCACCGATTTCGTCGTAAGGTGTTAATCTGTTCCAATAATCTTTATCACCTATTGGAATTACCACTTCATTAGTCAATGGCATTCCCAACCTCGATACCTGTACCCAGTCTCCACTATGCATGGGGTCTCCCTCAGCCGTAAGCGTTCGCATAGCCGGTCTGCTCGCTGAGGCCCATACTCCGATCACATAGTCGGGATCTAGAATCGCGGTAGGCTCGACAGGCGCTCCTTCTTTGAGTAATGTCGAAATTCAGAACTCCTTACCCGTCCCAATAAATTCAGGGTAATAGGGAGTAGACCTCGCGAATTAAAACTGCTTCATATTTTTGTATATGCAGTTACAATTCCCCTTCTTCCCTAAAGATACAAAGATGATCTCTCATTGTCTTGGAGTACACACCCAAGACGGTATTGTACAATACATAGCCAATGGCTTACCTGTATATAGTCATTCGAGTGACGATCTTAATGCTTTCAGATTCATAACTAGCAATTTTATAGATAAAGGATTGTGCAGCCGAGCTGAAGTTCAGCGGGCTTTTGGAGTGAGTATAGACAGTGTCAGAAGATCGTATAGAAAATACAAGGAGAAGGGAGAATCTGGATTTTTCGGGCCTGATGCCAGAAAAGGCAAAGCATACAAGATGGTTGGTAAACTAGTGGAGCGGATACAATCGAAGCTGGATAAGAGACAAAGTAATTTGAGTATCTCAAAACAAGAAGGGATTTCAGAATCGTCGATACGCTATCACATTGAAAAAGGCACTTTAAAAAAAAGTTCAAAATAGAGTGTGAAGGTGGAAATGGCTCGACCTTAAATGATCGCAATGACCTAGACCAATCTACGCCGATGGGCATAGCCACAAGCCGCTCTGAAGACAGGATAGGTGCATCTCTTGGGTTGTCTGGTCATGCTGAGGTGAAGTTTGACAACAGCGAAGCTTTATGCGGAGCAGGGGTATTATTCCTCTTACCTGCCTTGATAGAGCATGGGTTATTCAAGACAAAACAGGTATATGAGTTACCTTCATCACACTATTACGGACTAAGGTCGATACTATTGACTTTGGCCTTCATGGCCCTGTTGCGCATCAAAAATCCCGAACAACTCAAACAATGTAAACCAGGGGAGATCGGCAGGATAATAGGCTTGGATCGTATACCAGAAGTTCGGTGTTTGCGAGAGAAAATAGATTTGCTGAGCAAGCAGGAAAAAGCCGTTGAACTGAACAACCTTCTGATCGATCACTGGTATAGAGATGAGGATAATGAGGACTCATCTTTTTTATATATAGATGGTCACCAACGGATCTATTATGGAGGCAAAGCTAATCTACCTGTCAAATATATTGCGAGACAAAAATTGTGTTTAAGCGCCACTACGGAGTATTGGGTTCACGATGCACAAGGGATGCCTGTTATGATGGTGATAGGGCAATTGACAGAGAAAATAAAAGAAGCAATACAAGACCTGATTATTCCACAAATGCTACAAACCAAATTACTTACTGAGATACAAGAGGAGGATGATCGACAAAGCCCTCAATGCACCTTTATTTTTGACAGGGAGGCTTACGAACCTGCTTTCTTTAACCACCTGTGGGAAAGGTATAGAATAGCCGTGATTACATATCGCAAGGATGTGCGAGATTCATGGAATAAAGATGACTTTGAATCCACTGATACACAAGTACTTAGCCAGGATGTAACCATGCAATTGTGCGAGAAAGAAGTAACGCTTGGAGGACACACTTTCAGAGAGATCAGAAGCTTGTCTGAAAAGGGTGAACATCAAACCGCTATTATCACCACTCACCCTACTTTGGGAATAGCATTGATAGCAGGCAGAATGTTTGGAAGGTGGTGTCAGGAAAACTTCTTCAGTTACCTCATTCAAGACTATGATTTTGATAAAATGATTCAATTTGGGGTAGAAAGTATTGATCCCAATCGGGAAGTGGTCAACCCACAATACCGAAAATTAACAAACCAACTGAAAAAACTCAGGGAAAAGATCACCCGGTTAGAAGCCAAGTTCTTCCCTCTTGCAGAACTAGCTATGGATGAGAAAATTGACAAACTTCCTGAAATAACCGAAAGACAAATGAAGTATAAACACAAAATTGATATTCTTCGAAAAGAAGAAAACAAGATCGCCACCCTCAGAAATGATATTCCTGCCAGAATAACTCTTGAGCGTATGCCCGAGCAGAAAAGGTATAACAAGTTAAAAACCGAAAGTAAACTGTTCATGAATGTAATAAAGATGATCGCTTACAGAGCAGAATCATCTGTGGCAGCTGTGGCTTGTGACCACCTCAATAGGGCAAAAGACGAAAAAAGAATGTTCATCAAACAAATCATCAGCAACAACGCTGACTTGATTCCGGATTATAAGAGTAAAACGCTGACTATAACCTTGCACTCTCTTTCTGCACCAAGATTTAATCATGCAGCCAAACAGATTGCAGACCTGCTCAACAAAACTGAAACCATATTCCCTGGATCAAATTTGCGCATGATCTTCAAAATAACAGCGAATTTAGATTGCGAGAGGTAAGGAGTTCTGAAATTGGCACTTGTATAACAAGGGCGCTTACATTGTAACATGCCAGGCCGTCGCGAGGTTGGTCATCTTGTCTCGGCAAATCACCAAGATCAAAAACTCCACCAAGATCTACGAAAAACGGATCATCCGTGGCCCTGCAAAAACTTTTTCTCCTGTCGTGGCAGTTGTAATGGCATCCATGAACAATTGTTCGTAAGTCGAACCTAATCCTACTCCGCTCTCAATGGATCGGGGACCGATATTGGGTGGAGGCACAACGCCATTGGTCACAATGGCCTGGAAAGTCTGGCCGCCATCGGTGCTTCTTTCCAACAAATAAGTAGCAATAAGATTCTGGGCTCCCAGACGAATGTTAAAGAAAGTAGTCGGGTCCTCAATCATTTTTGTGAACGTAAATCGATACGTGACCTCGTCGCCTGGAACTGCAGCATCATTGTCTACGTGAATTTCGTAGCGTACGTTTTCACCGAAGTTGTAATAATTCGGACCTCCGTGAGGAAGTTGCAGTGGAATGTACGTTGCGATTAATGTGATCGTGCTGGGATTGTCCGGGCTTCTGAAAGCGTAGACATCCACATTGTCAGCGAGTGGATCATTGGAAATAAGCGGGGCTTCTCTGTGGCTTGATGCGGTCATCAATGTAGACAGCAGCATTAATCCACTGAGAAATGCAAGTTTGCAGCATACCCAATTCAACTGGATTGCTTGTAATCTCTGTTTCATAGCAGAAAGTTTTTTATGAAAAAATTGATTTAAAAAATATCACGTTGGACAGTGGCCTTACTCCTTAAGGCCACTGCTAATGGAAGAAAGGCCTTCGCTAAAACCAATTTGCTCTTTGAGATTTTGTAAATCAGAGTTCTTAGAATTGGTGACAGAAGCGGCGATCAGATAATCTTTCGCCTTTTTTATTTCTCCTCGATGCAGAAGTACTTCTGCCATCACGCGATTGACATCAATATTTTTTGGGCGGTTTTCATACTCTTTCACAGCGTGGGCGTAGGCCTTTTCTACGTCTTCCATGAGACGCAGGTAGATATCGGCATATTCAAGATTCATATTATGGCCATTCACCACATCGTCTTCGAGCATCAGGAAAACTTCTTTCATAATCTCGTCGAATTCCTGCGTGCGATTATGGTCCTTATATATTTGAGCTAACTGGGTGTAAAATCCAACTTCCGGAATAATCTGAATCGCCTCGTCGAGTATCTCTTCGGCCTCGCCCAACTCACCCTTTCTGTAGAACAAATCCGCTATTTCACCATGAGCAAAAGGATAGTCCTCCCTTGTCAGAAGGATTTGTTTGTAGATTGATTCTGCTTTTTCAAGTTTGCCGTATTCCTTGTAAAGATTTCCCAAGGTGAGCATTGCCCAGGCGGTTTCTTCATATCCCGGGTAACCGGCTTCTACAGCATAGTTCATCGCTTCTATGGCTCCTTCAATATCTCCGTGAATCTCACGTAGGTACGACACCCGGCTGTACGATCGCAGATCCGGCTTGATCGCTATCATTCGATCAGATGCAGCTACTGCTTTGTCGTATTCTCCGAGCTCGACAAAGGCATCCACAAGCACTCCATTTACCTGGGCATTTTGTGGGTTGAGTTTGTACGCTTGCAGCCCAATCGCTTTGGCCGCTTCAAATTCATGGAGGGACAATAGCACTCCTGCCTTGGTTATTAAGGTTCGGAATTGCAGGTCACTGTCACTGGCATGCGTATTCAAAATTTCATCAGTCATCTGCAAAGCCGCAGGATAATAATGGCCATGTTCGCCGGTCACCCTTGCTTCTCTAGCGAATAGCTCAGCAAGGCTTAATTTGGCCTCTAAGTTGTTTGGCTCGTAGTTTAGGGATGCTTTTTGAGCCATGTAATGGTTTTGAACGGCGTCCCATTCTTTGCCAAGTTGGATTCGTTCGCCTCGGTCCAGAAGTTGAGGCACGTCATTAGTGCTTGCACCTGTAGATTTGTTTTCTGTACACGAAATGGTCAGGATTGTCATTGAAGCCATGGCAATGACGCAAATGAGTAGAAAGATGTTTTTCATAATTTAAATTCTTTTTTAGTTAGACATTTGGGTATACGAGGGTTCCGGGCAGTTTGGATTTATTTATCTTGTAATTTTTCCGTTTATGCGTTGAATCGTCTATGCATTTATGGGGTCCGTACATTATGAAGATGTTCAAATACACAGCCTGCCCCGACAAAATCGTCGGGGAATAAACAAATACACGATCTTGCAGCTTGGCCGCGAGAGGATAAGGGAAACCATGTTCATCCATTTTTTCGTAACTTCACATATTAAATCGCATTTATGCAAACTACCACTCACAAATCCGCCTGTATACTCTGCTCGATCAATTGCGGAATCGAAATCGAGGTAGATGATCGAGGAAATTTCACTAAAGTTACCGGTGACAAAGATCATCCTCATTCGCAAGGCTACATTTGTCAAAAGGCAACGCGGCTGAACTATTACCAAAACCAAAAGCGTCTGAATTCACCTTTAAAAAGAAAGGAAGACGGAAGTTTTGAAAATATAAGCTGGGATCAGGCAATTCAAGAAATTGCCGACAAACTTGTGCACGTCAGAGACACTTATGGCGGTGAGACCATCGCCTATGCAGGAGGTGGCGGACAGGGCAATCATTTTCCGGCAGTCTATGCTTCAGCAGTTCGTTCAGCTTGTGGTTCGCCCTATATATATTCGTCTCTTGCCCAAGAGAAAACGGGGAATTTTTGGGTGCACGGAAAGCTATTTGGCAAGCAAAACATTGTCTATACAGAGCCCATAGATAAAGCCGATTATGTAATTATTATTGGTGCCAATCCACTACAATCCCATGGAGTGCATAGGGCTCGTCCGGTTATCAATAAAATATCCCGCGATCCCAATAAAACACTTGTCGTTATAGATCCAAGAATTACAGAGACCGCCAACAAAGCGGACTACCATCTCCAGGTAACACCAGGCCGAGATGCCTTTCTGATGGCGGCCATGTTGGGCATCATAATCCAGGAAGGCCTTGAAGATCAGCAATTTATATTTGATCACACAATCGGATATGAAAATATTAAATCACATTTTCTAACAATTCCAATTGACGATTACATCGAAAAAGCGGGAGTCGACAAAGAGTTGGTTTATAAGATTACAAGGGAAATGGCTTCCGCCAAAAGTGTGGTGATTCGCTCTGACTTGGGTATTGAAATGAGCTACAATAGTACGCTCAATGCATATCTCAAACGGCTGCTCTTCCTTGTTACTGGAAATTTCGGAAGAGAAAATACGAACCACCTGGTATCCCATTTTTTCCCGTTATTGGGAAATTCAAGAGATCCGGAAGAAGGAGGACGAACGACGCAAGTGACAAAGACAAGAGAGATTGGCAAACTCTATCCACCAAATGTCTTACCGCTCGAAATAGACAGTGATCATCCCAAACGACTCCGCGCCTTGATCGTAGAAAGCGCCAATCCAGTTTCCTCATGGGCAGATGGAAAAGCCCAACGAAAAGCCTATAAAAAGCTCGATCTAATGGTAGTAATAGATATCGCGATGACGGAGACAGCAAAGGAAGCCCATTACGTTCTCCCTGCATCCAGTCAATACGAAAAGTACGAGGCTACATTTTTTAATTATAACTTTTTTCACCTAAGGCCACCGATTGTACAACCACTCGAAGGCACCCTTCCGGAATCTGAAATCCATACTAGACTGCTAAGAGCAATGGGTGAGATTCCAGCTGATTTTAATAGTCTGGCTAAAAAGGCAAAATCGGATATTTCGGGTAAAACAAAGAATGAATTTACTCTGGCATTTATGCAGACTATGATGGAAAATCCCCAATGGAAACGATACGGACCGATGATCCTTCGCGAATCTTTGGGCAAGTCATTGCCAAACGGCGCCCAGGATGCCGCCTTCCTGTTCATTTCGGCACAGATGTATGCTCAGAAATATCCCGAAGAGGTAAAAAATGCCGGATTCAAAGGAGATAATGCAACCGAGATTGCAGAACAGATCTTGCATGCAATCTTGAGCAATCCATCGGGTGTAGTGCTGAGCAAACCCAATATCGAAAATCACTGGAAACGCGTGGCAAATGAGGACAATAAAATTCATTTGGAAATACCTGTACTACTCCAATGGCTGGATGACCTGCCACAGACATTTTTGCAGGTAGAGCAGATAGAGCGAACTTATCCATTCAATTTGATAGCCGGAGAACGTCGCGCATACAACGCCAATACAATTATCCGTAATCCGGAATGGCGAAAAATCGACCAGGAAGGTTTTCTCAAAATTCATCCACAAGATGCTGAAAATCAAAGCATTACGGATGGAGATTCCGTTCGATGCTTTAACGGGAAAGGAGAAGTTTGGGCTGTTGCCAAATTGACCGCTGAGGTGAAAAGAGGTGTCCTCTCACTGCCGAACGGCTACGGATTGAAATCCAACGGCTCGGAAGATCACCGCGAAATCGGAGCGGCTTTGAACGAATTAACGGACTCATTACATTGTGATCCTTTGGCTAAAACACCGTATCATAAGAACGTGCGTGTGAATATTGAAAAGGTGAATGATGCAATGCGATAATGAGGGGCAATTGTAAATCGCTTCCCCGTGAACACAGCATTTGGTGAGAGCGTTATTTCTTAGCGCGACCTGAATTGAAACCAATGTACCATTGAAATTATAGTATCTCAACATTACATCATTACATCATTAAAGCTTTAAAGCATTCGCTACATGAAACTCCGCTGCACAAAAAACAGTATTAGACTTCGGCTAAGAAAATCCGATATAGAAAATTTGAGCCAACAACAAAAGGTCTCAGATTCCATCAATTTCGGTATGACCACTCCCCTCTCCTACACGCTCGCCATATCCGACACCACTCAAATCGAAGCAAAAAACATGAACTCGTCGATTTACATCATCGTTCCGAAATCAAGAGCGAACAAATGGATAAACTCTGATCAAGTGAGCATCGAAGAAACTGTTGAATTTGGTAATGGTCAGACGTTGCACGTTTTAATCGAAAAGGATTTCCCATGCTTAGATCGCGAAAATGAAGACAAATCGGATACGTTTTTTGAATTGGCGGAAGAGGGAAAGGTTTGTTGAGCAATTATATATTAGTTTTGTACGATGAAATTACTCCTAGACGTACAAGACGACAGAGCTGCACAGGTAATGGAAATGCTTCAAGACCTTCCCTTTGTAAAAACTAAACAACTCACAGAAGAAAAAGCGCTCCTAATGAGCGAGATACGGGAAGCCGTCGAAAACCTGAAACTTGTGAGAACGGGGAAAATGAAGGCTCGTCCTGCCAAGGAGCTCTTGGATGAGTTATAGCGTTGTTTCAATTCCACCATTTGATAGGCAACTCAAGCGTTTATCAAAAAAATACGCCTCTATAAAACGAGACTATAATTCTTTTCTAGAATCGCTGGAAGTAAATCCAGATCAAGGGATTCCGCTTGGCAAAAATTGTTATAAGATACGTCTTGCAATAAAATCTAAAACGAAAGGTAAATCGAGTGGTGCAAGGGTAGTTACTAACGTTGTATTTCTTGATAACACAGTTTACCTACTTGCCATTTATGATAAAAGTGAAAAGGAAAATATATCAGATCAGGAATTAGAGGAACTTTTACAGTATGTACCGGACTAAGTGACGTTTCTTCACTTAACTACATCTCCCGAATCCACTCTTCAATCAACGCCAATCCGTCCTTGTGCACCAACCTCCTTCCCAATTCGGGCATCATCTCTGCAGGATTCGTGGATGCCATGCGATAGGTGAATATGGACTCGTCTGGTCTACCGGGTACGATGTTGTACGCCCTTCCGCCAGTGCCGGCTCCTGCCGCTACTGAGGACTTCCAAACGCCTATTTCCAGTTCACTTTCGACACCATAATCCAGATTCAACCCGCTCGTATTTGCCGGTCCATCGGGATTGTGGCAGTGGGCACAATTTACATCGAGGTAGGCCATTGCTCTTTGGTGCAGATCTTCGTTCGGATCGTTCCATTTCGCTACTTTTGCATGAGGCATTTCCGAATCGTATCCTTTGAGATACCCGACGTCCTCCCATTTCTGCAATTGATTTTTTACGCCATCCGCATAAGCGAAATCTTTATTCAGGTTGCGTACTTTCGGGCCTATTGGTATTTGTATTCCTTTGTTTGAATGACATGCTTTGCATTGATTTTTATTTGGAATGATGTAGTCTACTTTCATTTCATTGCCAGCAGTGTTAATCCATGTGATGTCCTTGATATCACCCACGACATCGAGATAGGCCTCGGTTTGTTCATCGTTCCAGATGTAGTTGTATGCTTCCCATTGTTCTCCTGAATTTTTTAGGATTCTGGTTTCGATGAGTCTACGTTTGTCGTCCTTCTGGCTCCTGCTTTCGGACAGGCGGGCATCATTTCGGTAAAAGAATGTTTTAATAAGTAATGTATTTATGGGAAAGTCTAAGACCTCGTTTTCCATATAGTTTGCTGCGCTACCTTCCGGCATCCAAACGAATCTGGATTTATGCGCATAATCGGAAAAAAGAGGGGTGATGAGATCGTAAGGAAGTACTCCTTCATTGGGTGACAAGTCGTTCAATTCATCCGTAAATAGTTGATAATCAGATAGTTGTTGGAAAGGAAAATCAGAAACTCGTACTCCTGTGTTTTGGCAGGAATAGAGTATGCCGATTACTAATATTGTGCTTGTAATCCAATATTTCATTTATAAATAAAAGGCCAGTAGAGTAGAATGAAGCGAAAGAACAAATCCACTTCGCTTCACCCCCTCATCAAACCGTACGTGCGGTTTTCCCGCATACGGCTTTCCTGAACAGTTTCGTCTCACAGTATTCGCGGTGTCAGCCCGGATGACTTGTATGGATTGACCATACCATGTCTCAATAATAATTCAAATGCCTGTGAACCAGACAGGCGACTCCTTCGCTGACTTTTCCGATTATAGTAACGGTATAGCCTACCTTTCAGATACCACATTAGTTCTTTCCTGACCATCTGAGTGTAGCTTAATCCTCTTACATCATAGTAGTTCAGCCAACCCATCATGATTATGTTAAGTTCTTTTGCAACTCCTTGAGGTGGATAATGTCCAATTTCTTTAAGCTTTGAACTTATCTTTCCGCGCAACCGCTTACTTGACTTCTCACTTGGTTTGATATGCCAATAATGTTTGCCTTTATTGAACAAGCATCTGTCATATCTGATCGTGAATCCTAAAAAGTGTAATGGTTCTTTCTTCGCTTTCACCATCTTACTCTTTTCTTCGTTGATCTTTAGACCCATTCGATCCACTATGCTCATCAGCTTCTTTAACACTTCCTCTCCTATCTCCTTTCCCATTAGTACAAAATCATCTGCATACCTCACTATCTTCACTCCTTGTTGGGTGAATATACTCTTTTTGTTATTCACTATTCTGTCCAATAGATGTAAGTAGATATTGGATAATAACGGTGATATTACTCCGCCTTGTGGAGTTCCTACTTTGTTGCGCTTTCCTCCTTTCATCTTACCTTCCTCAACGTATGGTGTCTTCAACCATAACTTTATCAGATCGATAATCCGATTATCGGATATGCGCAGTTTTAATACCCTTATCAACCGATCATGCGGTATCGTGTCAAAGTATTTGCTCAGATCGGCGTCATACACCTCCGTCTTTCCTTCATGGAGATTTGTCTTTATATCCCTGATCGCATCACTCGCTGATCGCTTTGGTCTAAATCCATGTGAACTGTCTTCAAAATCGGCTTCAAATAACGGCTCTATTACCATCTTACATGCCATTTGGGCTACCCGATCTCTTATCGTCGGTATCCCTAATGGCCTGGTCTTTCCGTTTGCTTTCGGTATATGTACTCGTCTTACTGGCTGTGGCTTGTACGTCCGCTTCCGTAGTGCTTCTTTTAGCTCCGTTAGAAACTTCTCCAACCCTTTTTCCTCTATATCCTTAAACGTTTGTCCATCCACTCCAGGTGCCCCTCCATTTTCTTTTACTCCTTTGTACGACTCTACCAGAACATAGTCCAGAAATACCTTGTCATACAGTATATAAAACCGGTATCCTTTCTCCCGCCTGGCTTTGAGATATAGCTTTCTCTGCAACTCCTGTACGCGTTCCATAGTACTCATTTCACTTCGCCTCTTTGGCCATAGTGCTCCTTGTACTATTCGTATCTTTTTCTGATTACTTTTCGTCAATTTGATAGTTCAGTTGTTGTTCGAATGCTTCTTCTGCTAGTAATGCCCCTTCACTCCAACAAGGTTGTGTTGTCCTTATCATCTTCACTACTATGGGCATCTCCGAATCCCTCATCATCCCACGGCTAATGGAATACCGCGTAACGCGGCACGAGTTATGTTAGGGCCTCCCATGTTCATACGCGTCCCGTTCCAAGCACGCCACTCCATCTTACCCCGGATAGCCCCTCATCTGTGCGTTGCCGTTGCCTCGATGAGAGTATCAGGTTTCACCATATCCGGTAGGTTGACCACTATCAATGTGTAACGAGGCCTTACTGGATTCGCTTTCGCTGCGGCTTACTCAGACGCTTACCATGAACTTAGCACATTTCGTTTCCTCCATGTACCTCACGGCTGCTTCAGGGTGAACGGCAAATTTTCCTGTATAGTCCTTGCATACTATTGGGACTTTAAGTATTTATACACGTACGCTTCATGGCGTACCGGATTTCACGAATTACTCAGATTATTTGCCTTGCAAATATTTACGGACCAAGTTATTGAGGCATTCTATCCGTGGAATCTGCGTAATCTGTGACAACTTACTTTTGCCGAAGGCAAATTTCCAATATTAATTCCCGACAATCCAATCATCAAATTCTCCCAAATCAATTGTAGGCATCTCACAATCAAATACCGACATATCTATACTCATATTCGCCGCCATTTCTTCTGGTGAACCGCCCATGCCTGCATTGAGATTTACAAAGGACAAATTTTCTCCATTGTCCTTAATACAAATATTCGTTGGTTTCCCATTTTCATCCAAAGTCCCCGGTTTGAATATCCCGTCGATCATAATATCGAAGGCCCTACCTCCGAAAAGTGCGGTGAACAGTTTGCCAAAATCGGTCGTAGTATCACACGGCCCGCTTGTGCCTTCTATGGTATTGCTGTACACACTTATATTCGTATTATAAGGGTCGTAATCTTTGTACTCTTTTGTATCACCTGTAAATAGCCAACTGGCAAAACCTATGCCCGATGTCTTGTGGTTTTTGATGGTATTGTTATAAACTTCTACGTCGCGATGAGCCATCACGAGCATTCCTGTACCCGGAGAAAGTGTATTGACTACTGTGCCTGGTTTGGAGCAATTGGGGCCATTGTTGTCTTCCACTAAATTGTCAAAAACCTTAATATCAAATCCATTGGCCTGCGGAAGTCCAGGCATATCGAAGATCAATAATCCGCCTGCATTATTCCGCGATACGTTGTCGTACACTTCTCCTCTTTGTGTGTTTTCTATTTCAATTCCGGCCACGTTGTGGTGAGCGTAGTTGTTCCGGATGACCACGTCTCGCGATTGTCCGATATAGATTCCGGCATCCATAGCAAATGATGCCTCGCATTTTTCCATCAATACTTTTTGGCAGGAAACAGGATACAGCCCGTAGGCGCCATTGGTCTCTTTGGCTCCATCTGTCCATGTGGCTTCCACGTCTCTAATAATGACGTTGACACATTCGTGCAGTTTCAAGGCATCTCCTTTCGAGTCGGCGATAGCGAGTCCTTCGATACTGATGTTCTTTGCATTTTTTATGCTCAATCCTTCGGCTCCTTCGATCTGCTCTTTGAAAGAAAGAATCGTTTTTTTCATACCCATTCCTTTTATCGTGACATTGGGTATGTCGATGAAAGACAGGCCTCTTTTAAAAGAGAATATGCCTTCGGGAAGGAGGATGGTCTCGCCATCTGTGGCTTCGATTAGTCTTTTTTGTAGGGTGGATTCTACTTCTTCGGGATTCATTGTAATAGGGCCGGATGGAGAGAATTTGCAGGAAATTATAAAAAGAGAAATCAAGAGTAATGAATAGAAGATATAGAACTTCATTTTTCAGCGGTTTTGTTTTTCAAAAATAGGAATTATTTGTATGAAGTAAGTGAATTCGGAAGTATGCCCTAATTTTTCTTAGGCCACTGCAATTTGCGCCTATATTTCCTGAATCGCACTTACTTTTAAACATTAAAATAAATAGGTGAGTATGGACAGTAAAGCATACAGAATGCATTCCCCGCCACACCCCGGAGAAGTGCTAAAGGAAGAATTGATCGAACCTTTGCAACTTACGATAACCGAGGTTGCTAAAGGCCTTGGCTTTTCGAGAAATACGGTATCCGAGTTTATTAACGGCCATAATGGTGTAAGTGCGGACATGGCAATGCGTCTGTCCGAGGCATTCAATACTACTTCTGAATTTTGGCTAAATATGCAGAATACTTATGATCTGTGGATTACGAGTCAGAAGGAAAATAGTAGACTCGGCATTCAACTTTCTGAAGGTAAAAAGGAGTTTTCCTGAGTGGAGATGAAGGCTCGCACTAGTGCACCAGGCACTAAATCCTGACCCCCATGAAACTTGTTCTTTTCCTCCTGCTCGGCGTTGGAAAAATCCTCATTATGCTTAGGCATAACTCCGGTTTTTCCGCCTTGATCAGAAGAAAAATAACTTTGTTTATGAGGTTCATTACTTAATGCCTAATGCACTAGTGCGTCAGGAACTAAATACTTGAGCATTTATTCAACTGTTGATTGTTGTTCGTTGATAGTTGATAGTTGATAGTTGGGGAACAAGCAACAAACAACCGACAACTATCAACTTTTAAGATATTCATGAACTTAGTTCCTGAACCACTAGTGCGTCAGGAACTAAATACTTGACCATTTACTTAAACGGTTGGCTGTTGTTCGTTGATAGTTGTTTGTTAGGGAACCAGCAACAAACAACCGGCAACCAGCAACTTTTAAAACGTTCAAGGACTTCGTTCCCAAAGCACTAGTTGCTGGCAATTATAAATTCGAATTACTCGAATTTCAATCCATTATTTAGACAGCAAAACTGATAATATCAAATGACTATGGATAGAATTAGCTCTAAACTGACAGTAACCGTCAAAGTCCTCTCTAAAACCCAGTACAAAACCCACCACATCTCTTTATATATAAAAGACTCCTGGAAAATTCAAAGGAATTTTCCCCGTCTGACGGCCAGGCAGGCATCCTTTGGGTGACGATTCCGATTATCATCGGAATATTAGGATTAAATTAAACCATCCACAAAATCAAAAGTCAAAACCAATGTAAAACGCTCCAAAATCAAAGCATATGGTACAAACATACTCTCGCAGATCAATCTTAGGAATCAACAAAACCGCTATACAGAAAAAGCACTTATCGACTTCGGCCTTCGGCCTGCCTCCTGCCGGAGAAGGTACAGGGGGCCTGGAAAAATATTCCGGGGAATGGAACTTTGATACCGCTGCCCATTTGCTCAGAAGGGCGACCTTCGGAGCGACAGGAGATCAGATCAAAGAAGTAGCTGCCTTATCTCTGGAAACGGTCATTGACAATCTGTTCACAAAACAAGACCTCCCAGCCGAACCAATAAATTACTTTTTCGAAAATGATCCCAATGTACCAATTGGCGAATCGTGGGTGAACAAACCTGTAGCGAGAGGCGATAACGCAAATATGATCACCAATTCCCGCCGACGCTCACTCAATGTTTGGCAATTTGACCTCGTCATTTCAGGAGGTCTGAACATCAGAGAGCAGATGACCCTCTTCTGGCATAATCACTTCGTGACACAGTTCAGTGTGGTGCGTGACCCCAACTTTATGTACAAATACATCACTATGCTTCGAGAGAATGCCTTAGGCAATTTTAAAGAGGTCGTGGATTTTGTCACCATCGATCCTGCGATGCTCCGCTATCTGAATGGCAATCAAAATGCCAACCAGGCTCCGAATGAAAACTACGCTCGCGAATTATTGGAATTATTTACCATAGGACACTAGTGTTGCGTCATAAGTCAAAGATAGTCAATTGGTTATGAAATTTATTTTGGATAGTTGGATGGTATTTTTTCATAAGTAGTTGATTTACAGGTGTTTTGTCAAAAACTGAAATGCTCAGAATTTGTAATATTTCGTAAAGGGTCAGCTTTGAGTTGATGTGCTGTTTCGTTATGGCCACAAGCAAATAGGTGCACACCGCAACCCATATTTGTGTTTTTACTGCATTTTCAGAATGACCCCAGAATTTTTTGATCTTAAGGTGCTGCTTGATCCACTTAAAGAATAATTCTATGTACCATCTGTTCTTGTAAAGCAGTGTAATTGTGAAAGCGTCGAGTTCAAAATTGTTGGTTAGGAAAACATAAGTCTTTGGTTTTGTTTCATCAAAATACTTGACCCTTCTGAGTTTGTCCGGATACATTTTGGCGCTTTTTTTACCCGTCAGTTTTATGGTTTGATCGCATTTCAAACCTTGTGATTTATCGATTGGCCGAGAGTATATTCGTTTGAACTTCAGATTTCGTTTAGCACGAATGACGAAAAAGGATTTTGCCTGGTCTATTTGATACAATCGGTCAAAGTCGTAGTAGCCTTTGTCTACAATATAAAATGCCCCAGCTTCGAAAATAATTTGATCTAAAACGTTGACATCGTGTACTTTACCGTCGGTAATCGCTATGAAAACGGGAATATTACCCCGTAAATCCAGTAGCGTGTGAAGTTTTACCGCTCCCTTTTTCTTGCGAAATCTAGCCCAGGGAAAAACACTCAAGCATAAGTCAATGGTTGAGGCATCCAGTGCATAAACAGTATTGTCTAAATCAAGCGTAAACTCATTATCTTTTAAATATAATGGGCGTGCTATTTGGATAAGATAATTTGCAAAGTCCGCCCAGATTCTCCAATCTCTATTCTCGTTTGCTCGAGTTAATGAACTATTAGAAACTACTTGTGTGATACCCAGATGATAGACTTTATTTTTATGTGCTTCAAGGCAGTTGATAATATCTCGAATTCCTTCTCGATAGGTCAACTGGCCGAAAAACATGTATAGAAATTGTTGCCAGCAATTAAAATCTTTTGTTCGATAATCGCCTTTATATCTGTCAACACATTTGTGAAATTCATACTTCGAAATGGTGGACACGATTTGACTAAAGACATATTTTCCCGAATACATTGGCTAGTTTTGTTAAAACATAGCCAAAATCACTCAAAATATTCAAGTCCTAAAATCAAAAAACCTTCCTATACTGTTTATAATCAACCACTTATGTTAAGTTTGAAAACTTTTACGCAACACGAGTAACCATAGGAAAAGGAGAACTGGCCGGGCCGAGCGATTACACCACCTTCACCGAGGACGACGTCGTCGAAGTGGCCAAGGTGCTCACTGGCTGGAGGGATATAGGCTTTGGAGGACGAGAAGGTCAGCCGGAACCAGGAGTAAGATTTATACCCAATCGCCATGATCGAACGACGAAACAATTATCTCACCGATTTAACAACGTCGAGATCAGCAACCAGGGAGAGAACGAATACAAGACCCTCATTGACATCATATTCGAACAGGAAGAAGTATCCAAATTCATTAGCAGGAAGCTCTATCGGTGGTTCGTTTATTACGATATAAATGACGAAGTCGAAGAAGACATAATAGAGCCATTGGCCAAAATGCTCAGAGATAATAATTACGAGATCGAACCGGCACTAAGGACTCTGCTTAGCAGCGAGCACTTCTTTAACATTTGCAGTGTCGGCCCGATGATCAAGAATCCGCTTGTCTTCATGGCCAATCTATTCATCCAAAATGAAATCAACCTTCCACCGGAAGACGACTTCAGGAGAAGGTATCAAATTCTATTTAGAATCGGCACTACATTCGAAGGACAACAAATGGCCTATTTCGAGCCGCCTAATGTGGCCGGTTGGAAAGCGTATTACCAGGAACCGCTTTTCTACCGCACATGGATCAGTTCGGTGACCTTGGGCATTCGACAGAACCTGACGAACCTAATCGCATCCGGTCAGGTGCGCTTTGGTGATTTTAATGTGACGGTGGATCTCCTGGATTATATTTCAAAGTTCAATGATCCTTTTGACCCAAATAGCCTTATCGACGAGTTTGTGGCCAACCTCTTCCCCCAACCGATTACGGATGAGCAGAAGGATTTTTTGAAAGAGATCCTTATTCCAGGGCTTCCTGACTTTGAATGGACAGTAGAATATGGAATGTTCATCAACGATCCGACTAACGAAGAAATAAGGCGGTCGGTTGATCAAAAGTTGAGGACGTTTTTCGCCGCAGTCTTGAGCATGCCTGAATATTATTTGAGTTGAACCTCCGCCAGCCCCTCCTAAAGGAGGGGAGTTTGTGGTCTCCAAAATTTGAAATGAAAAAGAAATATAAATTAATAAAAAATGAAAAGAAGATCATTTTTACAAAGTAGTTCATTTGTTTCCGTTCCTCTCCTTCTTAATGGAATGCCTGTATCGGCAATCGGCAGGAATTTTTTCTTCGACTCCTTTGCTGCGGATAATGATAATGTATTGGTCTTGATCCAACTGAATGGAGGGAATGACGGGCTGAATACGATCATTCCATTGGATAAATACAATATATTGGCCAATGTGCGCTCAAATGTAGTAGTACCTGAAAATCAAGTACTTACAATCGAGGACAACATTGGTTTTCACCCAAATATGGGCGGATTGCAGTCGTTATATGATGACGCCAAGCTGACCGTCGTGCACGATGCCGGTTATCCCAACCAGAACAGGTCGCACTTCCGTTCTACCGATATTTGGACGACGGGTTCGCCAGCTGAAGAATTCTGGACGACGGGATGGCTGGGGCGATATTTTGAGAATCGATTTCCCGATTTTCCGGTGGACTATCCCAATACCGAAAACCCTGATCCCTTTGCTATTACCATAGGAGCAGGAGTAACTGAAACTTGTCAGGGTACTCTTGCCAATTTCAGCTTGGCTCTTGCTGACCCATTTTCGCTTAGTCCACTTGCGGAAGGGGGAGGTGGCCAAACTCCGAACACGCCTTACGGCAAAGAATTGGATTTCCTCAGGGTCGCCATCAAACAAGCAAACGCCTACGGAAGCACAATAAGCGAAGCGGCCGAAAATGGCAGCAATATGTCCGATATGTACGGCGAATTTAACCTCGCTCAACAACTCAAAACGATCGCCTTGCTCATATCGGGAGGCCTTCAAACCAAAGTATATGTAGCCAATATCGGAGGATTTGATACTCATGCAAATCAAGTAGTCGATGGAGAAACGACAACAGGTGGTCATGCAACGTTGGTTCAAAATCTCTCCGATGCAATGCAAGCCTTCCAGGACGATCTTACGCTTTTGGGGTTAGAAGAAAAAGTGATAACAATGACCTTCTCTGAGTTCGGTAGAAGGATCAGATCGAATGACAGTCTTGGAACGGATCACGGTACTGCAGCACCGCTTATGGTAGCTGGAAGTTGCATCAATCCAGGTTTCATTGGCACTACTCCCGATCTGCCGGATAATCCTTCGGTACAGGATGGGGTGCCCATGCAATATGACTTTAGGAGCATTTACGGATCGATATTGATCGATTGGTTTGGCGTAGAAGAAACAGAGGTGAAATTGATCCTCTACGACGATTTTACCTATATCCCGATTATCAAGTCTTGCGGCACAACTACACCGACCGATGAAGTGCCCGATGTACCGGTGCCCCCGATCGAAGAGGTACCCACATATAATTTCCCCAATCCATTCAGCTATTCGACTACTATTAATGTCCAATCTACAGGGCGGCATTACAAAGTGAGTCTTTTTGATTCGGTAGGTAGAGAAATCAAAGTACTAACCAATCAGCACATTCCCAAAGGGAATACGGAAATAAAAGTAAACGGATCAGATCTGGTGCCGGGCAATTATTTCTACAGGATTTTGAGTAGCGATGGAGTAAGAACTAAGGCGATGGTGAAGGTTTGACCCTTCGACAAGCTCAGGGCAAGCGGTAGACGGTAGACGGTAGATGGTAGACGGTTGACGGTTGACGGTAGACGGTAGACGGTAGATGGTAGACGGGGAAAGAGGAGTCCCTAAGGGATTGATAATCAATGTGATATGCCACAGCATTACTTCGAGACGATTCGTGTTAATTGGTGAAAATTAGTGGAGAATGCTGCTTGAACTATAATAAAGGTAATTATCTTCTTTCTCAATTCGCTCAATTTTTATTTGGTAAAATTTCTAAAAACAAGGTCAAGATGGTCTCCATCAGGTATCCTATTTCTACTCAAAGCACTTACGACTAAATAGGTCAACAACGATATCAAAAATGCGGGAATAATCTCATGAATATTCTCTAAGCCCTCATACTTAAACCGAAACCCAAATCTCCAGATAATGCACATTGTTATACTGCGATCATAGACGAAAGTGCGCCCAGATCTGTTCCCCATCGCAAGTAAAGGGCCCCAAAAATCGATGGAAAGAAACTTGCAGCGAAGACTGCTCCTGCAAAGGCCGTCAGTTCGACAATGCCCGCAATCGGGAACAAGGTCAGTACATAGACTATCAGGCAATACACAAGCATAAATACTTTGGTGCGCCCGATGATAGGTTCTCTTGACTTTGACACTTAATTTTGCTGGTGATCTGATTTTCAGACAGTTACGGGATTGACATGTTGCAAATTGCCACTACGGCATTGGGTTTGGACGAATGTGCGGTAAGGAGGCTTGGCGAACTATTGTATGAGTTCAATATTTTTAAGCGGAGCAATATTTAATGCTCGAAGGATTTTTGCTCCGTATTGTCCATTGGCGCCTTTTACATAAAATTTGTGATCCTCCAGTTTCATTTGAGATACCTGGAGTTGATTGAGTTCATCTTTTATTTTTTCAGGACTTATTTCGATTTCCTTACTTCGTAGAGTTTCTTCCAGAGCTCTTTCCATTGCAAAGGAAATGAAGCACACTACAAAGTGGCCTTTTATTCTATTGGGTGTCCAATGGAATATCGGTCGTGTTTTCATAGTTGTTTTTAGAATGCGAAAGCTTTCTTCTATGCGCCATAGATTGTGGTAGGCTTTCATAATAGCAAATTCACTCATGTCTTTGCGGCTTGACTGAATACCATAATATCCGTCCCACTTGCTATCTTCTTTGATTCGTTCTTCATCCAGAGTAGGTGGTGTCTTGTTCTCATATTCTATTTTGACGTACCTCTTTGCACCCTTTTTACTGCTGGGCACCTGGCCTTGGTCGACCATGGCTTCGGCCTTTTCGACTTGTCTTTTTCTGTCTTTTTGATCTTTTACCGCTCGTTGTTTTGACCAACTTATTATGAGTTTATCTTTCCATTCATGTTGTTGACCTTGTTCGTCTTTATAGGATACCTCCAGATCCACAGATTTATATCTGAACAATACTTCTGCTGTGTCTTTGTCCACTTCATGATTATGGTAACCCTCATTAGCCCATACCTGATCCTGTATAGGTTTGGCTTGGACTTTTAGTTTTGAACTCACAATGTATTCATATCCTGCTTGTCTGATGAGGTGAAAGTTGTTTTTACTATTCAGCCCCTTATCGGCTACTATGACAACTTGATTGATGTTGAACCGATCTTTGAGTATGTTCAACGCATCGATCATCGTCTTGCCATCTGATGTATTTCCTGGGAATAATTCATAACCTATAGGGCGACCTTGCTGATCGGTAAACAATCCCATCACTACCTGCACCTCGTTGAACTTTCCATTTTTACTGAACCCAAAGTCTTTTAACTCGTCAGGCCTCACACTCTCAAAATGAAAAGTGGTTACATCATAGAAGGCTACATCTATAGTTGAGTTAAACAGATCGCAATATCTTTTGAACATACCTTGTTCTATTTCCTCCTTATGAGTAGCTAACCAGTCGAGGTTTCTGTAGAGTTGATGAAGTTCAATATTGCTGTCCATTCCCTTGAATTCAATTTGATCCTGGTAGGCTCTTAATTTTGATTTGCACCGCAATAGTCTATGTATTGCCATATAAAAAGTAACCCTACTCAGGGAAAAGCCAAGCCTTCTATGCTTTGCTCCTACCTTATCAAGAATTGTAGCAAGGCCTAATTTTTCCCAAATCTTTTCATAAACCACATGACCATAACAAAGTCTTTTAACCTCTTTCATGTCCGAAATGCTATTGGCATCCATTCCCGACAAGGTCAAGAGTTTACGGCCAATGGTTTCAAGGGTGCGATCTTGTCGTAAGACATCCAACCTGCCTAGGTTAAGAAGGACTTTGTGCTTGACTTTGCCGTCCATGCGATAGGACTCGACTATTTGAAGGTAGGTGTGATTTCTGGATTTAGTAGTTTTAATGAACATGTAGTAAATATACTACATATATGTTACAAACACCTAATATATAGGAATTTATATTCAATTTGTTGCCACCACGTTTTTTCAAAAACCTACATTTCTACCCCTAAAATCCCTATTCTATGGGCATCTTGTGAAAATCCAAGGCCGTTAAGTGTCAAACTCAGGGGAACAAGGTCAGTACATAGACTATCAGGCAATACACAAGCATAAATACTTTGGTGCGCCCGATGATAGGTTCTCTTTCATTGGCCGCACAACGTGCCAAATGTCCTTGACAAACGCAGTGCCGATAATAATAATGACCGAAGCGAGTGAAGACATTCCCGCTGCGAAAAGTCCTGCCACACAAATTCCACTTACCAATTCATTATCAAATTTGTCCAGCATAAAACCAATCACTTCGTCCGTATGATCAAAAATGCCCCATATTCATACGGAACATCAAGGACGGAAGTGAACACATGAGCACAACCCTTGGCTATGCCGACCATATACCAGATGGTAGCAAAAAGGATAATAAAAGCCGATAACACCCTGATGCTTTTAGCCAGATCGCTTTTATACCTGAGATGGAAATAGTCGGGAATCGTGTACGATCGCAATCTGGCTGTCTGCACACGCATTTTGGGCCCCAGCAATTGCCAGGATATAATGCAAAACAACGTCCATATAAAACCCATCCACGCCCAGGATAGTCCGAATTCGAAAGATTTTCCGGCCATGCCAATGTACGTGTTTGTACTCGCGGAGGTAGAGAAAAACGCCAAAGCAATTACCCAACCGGGTATCTCCCTTTTTGCAATGTAGTAACCCTCTACACCTTCAGAGGCTTTCTTTTTAAAATACCATCCGATGCAGAGACACCCTGCTATATAGAGAATGGTCAGCAATAAAGTAATGAAATGCTCCCGGATGTAATCCATCAATGTCAGGGCTTGTGGTCGTTGTCCTCAATCCGGACATCGCGTACGAGTACCAAAAAAGCATTTGAAATGACCAGGACGAGGATACCCCAATATGGAAAGGCAGTAAGAAAATCCAATTTCAGAAGCACCAAAATCTCTGCCTGACCGGCAGGCAGGCAAATTCCAAATTCCATAAAAATCTATATTATGCTTCCTAAAAAGTTTGTTTTTGGCAAACTTTACCGGTTTTCATTTTCATTTTCATTTTGATATGCGGTATGCTGCGCTATAGTATGCTTCCGTAAAAGTTTGCTAAAAAAACAAAGTTTTGTATTCACATTACGCAGAACCAAATGCTCATAAGACACATTTCCCGCAAAGGCAAACGAAGGTATCGCCAAGTCACGCAAAGTTGTCCTTAGCGAGACTTGGCGAAACCTTTGCAGTCTTAGCGGGAGACCTTGCTTGTGGCCTTGGCGCGCTGCGTGGCTATGTGGTAATCATACCAAATCCCCCATAACCGATTGGGCCGCAATCAATCCTCCATATTCAAGAGCAATGTTTCGATCCTTCGAGAGTTTGATATACTCGTCACTGAAAGCCATATCGATAAAGTGTTGAACTGATGGATACCGCACAAGGATAATTTCGTGAGGTTGATCATTTTGCTCGCCAACTACCACCTGACTCACCGTTCCCCTCCACAGTATTCTCGCCCCCGCTTTCTTTAGAAATGGAAAGGCATTCATTCCGTATCGAGCGTACGCCTCTTCCCCAGTTTCCTCCCCTGATTCCGTTTTCTCGAAGTAGCGCAAAATGTTGACCATTACGACAGGTTCGTTTTTAGGATGCTTGGCCACCAGTTGTTCTAAGCTTTCTTTAGTGGCGTGGATTTTAATATTGAAACTCATACGCGATTTATTTTGAAAATTGGAACCGTTAAGGTACGTTCATTTTCCAGAAAGAAGAAACAGACCAGATCATTAGGTAGGGCAATCGCAAGAAATCAACCACTCTTGTTTATTTGTTTATTCCCCGACGATTTTGTCGGGGCAGGCTGTGTATTTGAACATCTTCATAATGTACGGACCCCATAAACGCATAAACGATTCAACACATAAACGGAAAAATTATGCCAAAGGCATCCCTATGGGACAAGATGGTTAATCCCTTAATTATGAAAAAGATTGTTCAAAAAACCTGTCCGTCCGACCAGGCGGGCACGCTTTTGGGAAACTCTTATGAATTAACCATGTCAAGCTTCTCGTGATTGCCCTGGATCATTAAGACAACCGCATCAAAAACGACAAAATGAACTGCACGCACTAGTGCGTCAGGAACTAAATACTTGACCATTTACTTAAACGGTTGGCTGTTGTTCGTTGATAGTTGTTTGTTATGGAACGAGCAACGAACAACCAGCAACTATCAACTTCTAAGACGTTCAAGGACTTCGTTCCCGATGCACTAGTGCGTCAGAAACTAAGTAAAATGCCCCTTAGACGAAGTTATTTTTTACCTGAATGAGGCGAAGGTTCCTGATTTTGGCCTTAGCCAAATGAAGGGTTCTTCAACGAAATGCAGGTGAAAAAGAACAAGTATAAGGGGTGTTATATTTCGTGCCTGATGCACTAGTACAACAAGTCAACCAGGTAAAAAATTGAAAAAGAAATCATAGCGACAAGCCCGGTATAACAAAAAATAATCATTTTTTGTGAAGGTCGATGTGTGATCGGTACCTCCTCACCGCGCATCGCCCGTAGATTGAGATAGGCGATGATGGGCGCTGTGATAAAAGCAACAATTGTGGCTCCCTCCAGTATTTTGATCATACTTCGCGCTGAGAAATAGAAGAGAATAAAACTACCTACACCAATGATTATCAAAAAAATAGTGTAGTTCCTATGCAGGAATCGCTGTTGCTCAAGATTTTGTTGGATAGTGGTGAATTTGAACGTTCTCAGGCCTCTTACAAAGCTTCTTGTAAAAGCATCCCAAGCCGTGATAAGGGTGCCGTAAATGGTGGAAAAGGCAGCAATAGCCATTACCGGAAATGACCATTTGCCCAGATTAGAAGTGAATACATCCAGGAGTTTATTTGAAAACTGTGTAGAATTGCCATCGAGCGATTGTCCGCTGCCGTATACTGTAAGCGCACCAATAGCCAGGAAAATAAGTGCCAAAACCGTCGTGAAAATATATCCAAGATTGAAGTCAAAAAGACTTTCGCGCAGAGTCGGATGATATTTCGTATTTCGCATTTTTTCGACTGCCCAAATGCTGTGCATCGTAGACGCTTCCATACCCGAAGGCATCCAGCCGATCAAACTGATCATCAAGGCCAGCCCTGCTCCTTCAAATATTGTTGACGGCTGAAAATCTTCCACCTTTTCTACTGAACCTTTAAACAATAGTCCGTGAAGGAAATATTTCATAACTCGTTGATACTCAATCTTAGAATTATGGATAAATTATTAAAACCATACTACTGGACATTGGGGTTAAAATAATACAATGTCTTGAAATAAAGTAGGTTATATATTATAATAAAGTGGAATATATCATTATTGTTTGTAAAACAAACAATTAACAACAATGACAATTCCACTCGTAAGCGAAATAAAACCATTTTTCTCAGGTTTTGAAGAACATGTAATAAAAAAATTTCTCACAACAGCCCAAGGTATATTATCAGCCAGGACGACGAATTTGAACATTGTAAAGGATAAGCTCCCTGGAATACTCGAAAACCAACAAAACACCAAACCTGATTCGAATTATAAGAGGTTGATCCGTTTTTTCAATATGGATGATGCTGACAAGCAGGCATTGATTGAAGCTATATTATGTTTTAGTTTTTATTTGTTGAGACTCAAAGCGAAGAACATCAAATATTTGGCACTAGATGGTACGAGCTGGGAGAATGGCAACAAGAATATTCACTTATTAACATTGAGTGTAGTGGTCAATGGAGTAAGTATTCCAATATGGTGGGAAGACTTAGACAAGAAGGGTATGAGTAATTTTAATGAAAGACGAAAGGTGATAGACAAAGCCTGTAAATTATATAATCTGAAAGGTTTGATACTACTAGCAGATCGGGAGTACATCGGAGAAAGATGGTTTAAATATCTGGTAGACAAGGGGTTAGAGTTTGTAATTAGGTTAAAAAAGGGAATTTATAAAGGGTATGTGGACAACCAAAGGGGAAAGGATAAGACATTTTATAAACACCAACATCTTCGATACATTGGTATTGAACGTGAAGCATTGAAAAAACGGTATCAAATCTGTGGAGTGTCTAAACAAATTGAAATCCTTGGAAAAAAAATTTCTTTTGTGATTTTTAAAAACCCCAAAAGTTCAGCCAACGAACCTCTGTTTTATTTCATATCTACATTAAAAGACAAAAGAAAAATAGTAAAGCTTTACCCTATTCGTTGGACTATTGAAACTTGCTTCAAACACTTAAAATCAAATGGTTTCAATTTAGAAGCTCTTAATTTTAAAGACTCTGGAAAAATAGAATTGACAATGGGTATTGTAGTATTTATCTATGCCTTATGTATTGAACAGGGTCTAACCCAACTCAAGCACAAAAAGAAGAGTGATTGGAAGAAATATAAAAACGGATCGATCAACTTAGTCGTTTCCAAATTTAAAAAAGGACTATCCTTTTTAGAAATCAAATTCAACAACCTTAGAAATTTCATATGCTTTCTTTCTCATTCCATTCGTTCTATCCCCAAACCCTCTTGGCTATTCTTTGAACCACAATTTATAGCTCATGTCCAGTAGTATGTATTAAAACTAAAGTATCGTCTGAACCGAAACTTGCATTTTAATAGGATTGCCAAATAAGCAGGCCATAAATACTTGATAATCAGCGTTATAGAAAATCTTGAATTTAAGATACTGCTGTTAACACTTCGAATTTGGCCGAAATCCTTCACGAACTATTGTTTAAAGAGAACAGCAAAAAATGCAATGAAAACAGTAACCAACAATACTATGGACACGATCTTGATAAAATAATCCAGCGCCGTATACCGGCCGAGAAGGAGGAGAATAGCCGTGATCGCAAGTATTGCACCCACCAGTAAAGGCATGGGAATATTGCTCATTCCCATCATCGTGCTCAGCAATCCCGCGCATACGGCCGACACAGCTCCGGTAACAGCAAACATGTTAATGAATATCACCAACATGAACAGCACTATTGCCCAAACCCCTTGATCCTTGTATCCTTTAACTAAGCTGTGGCCAGTTGCATTGGCATATCGAGGGCCGAACTCGAAAAAGGGATATTTGAGAATTAATGCACCGAGGATGATCCAAACGAAAATCATACCGTGATGAGCGCCTGCTCTTGCGGACAATACAAGATGTGAAGTGCCTATAGCCGAACTTGCGAAGAGAAGGCCCGGGCCGATTGTCTTTAATAAAGAATTGGCTTTCGAGGAGCGCGATCTCATAGATAATTGCATAGTACATGACAAAACAGGATTGATAAAATAATTGCCACGCGTAAAGTGTTGATAATGTGTTACTTACAACACTGAACGACATGGCAATTAAGGAGAAAGTTAAAGAACTTTCCCGAGAATTGAAAATAGAACTTAGTAAACTTCACCAGCAAAGGGTAAACTTGATTGCCTCGGCGGTGATCAGTATGTCTACCATTAGGAGTGTCAATATGGTCAAGGTTGCTCACGGTATGATTTCAAAAGCGAAGCCATTGAGTAATTATCGTCGTCTTCAACGATTTATCTCTCAGGTGGATTGGGATGACACTGGTCTAGGACATTTGCTTTTGAAAATGAGTGAGTTGAAGGGGCCTTATACCCTGCTTGTGGATAGGACAAACTGGCAATTTGGTAAAGTGGATATTAATTTTTTGGTATTTTCTATACTAGGAGACGGGTATTCGATACCGATCAAATGGGTGTTGCTTCCAAAGAAAGGCAACTCTGCACAATATGAAAGAATTGAGTTGTTAGAGGAAGTGGTAAAAATTGTTGGAAAAGGTCAGATAAAGAACGTTATAGGAGACCGGGAATTCATTGGCCAACATTGGGTTAAGTACTTGATAACCAATGAGATAGGATTCAACCTTCGGGTTAAGGAAGGCATGGTAGGTGTAAAAAATGGCAAGGAGGTAAAACTGGGTTTATTATGTAAAAATAATAAAAGATCATCGCCAAGATTGCCGGGAAAATATTTAGTTGGAGGCAATGAAGTATACGTAAGCGGATTCAGATTTAGAAATGACAAGAACAAATTAGAGTATTTGATAGTCATACACTCTGAGGATGTAGAAGATGCTTGCGATATCTATGCCAAAAGGTGGTATATTGAAAACATGTTCAAGGACATGAAAACGAATGGTTTTCAACTGGAAGATACACATGTAACTCATCCCAAAAGGCTAGAAACATTATTTGGTTTATTAGCCATATCATATGTATGGATGATACGTATAGGCGAATGGATAAAGAGAAAGATACCCTCATTATTCAAAAAAAATAATCGAGGAAAAAGAAGAAAAAGCATTTTCAGGGGAGGGATAGACAACTATATCAACGCATATATTAACCACGACAGACGGAAAATTTGGCTCTACTTCCGTTTTTTGTCATGTACTTAGAGATAATTGTCCTACATTCTATCTACGAATAAACACAAAAAAGCTGAAATTGTAACCAATGTATTCATTTCGAGCTATTTATATATTATGAAAATATTGGAAATATGAATATATCCATCGGATTTGAGGTTTCGGGAATTTTAGAAAACTCATGTGCGATGGGTATAGAGACACTTACTACGCACTTATTGCTTTACAACCTTATAATAACCTCTTTTTTGTGTTTTTGAATCAATAATTTGAATAAGATAAAAGCCCGCACTCAGAGAAGCCATATCAAGATCTATCTCCAAACTATTCGGTTCCCACCGATTTTGAGTAATTAATTCACCAGCTTGATTTAGAATAGATATCGTATGCTCTGCTTGTAGGTCTCCCGTGCGTGTCATGAGAATGCTATAATCAAAGGGGTTTGGACTCACAGTTATACCCACTATCTTTTCATATTCAAGATTAGGTGTAGTGGCCTCTTCTACAATAAGATTAGGAAGATTTATAGCAAGCTGCACATTTTCATCCTGAAGAATGACTGCGGGAGTTTGTCCGAAATTGATTATAAGCTGAACATTTTCGTCCTCAAATGATTGAATAACGGAGCCCGGAAACACCGTCACATCTGTTGCCTGACCAAAACAAGACATTGGGGATAAATAAAGAAGGCTGCATATGCAAAAATGTTGCAAGAATTGCCTTTGGTATATTTTCAATGTTTTCATTGTAAGTTATTTTTTCGAGATTTCATCTTTCAATTCATTGATGAGTTTTTCCTGTGCTTCTACTTTTTCATTCAGTTCCTGAATGGCTTTGGTTAGAATTGGAATAAGACTGTTATAGTCTATGGCTTTGTATTCTTCTGTATTGCTTTGAGCCATCTCGTATGTATCCAGGCTTTCCGGCAATCGGACGGAATGGACAAGTTGAGGGAATACTTCCTCCATTTCCTGAGCCATAAAACCACTTCGATTTCCCTTAGCCAAATTAAAGGGCGTATCGGTTTTGTATTGATATTGTGTAGGTCGAAGTTGAACCACTTTTTCAAGAGAATTATCAAGATCTTTTATGCTTTTTTTCAATCGATCATCAGAGAACGACAATTGCATTCCCGACAGCAGGAAATCTCCAAAGGCCGCAAGTGCATATACTCCACACTCACTAGTGAGGTCGCTTGTATTGCCGAGAATAGCAAATGTTACATTGTCACCGGCAGGCTTTTGAAGCACAACCCCTGAAATTCCCGCACCACTGGCATTTACATTAGATGCAAAACCTACATGCCCTGAATTCCCCTGTGCTAAAGTACCAACGGTGCCCCCTGAAAAAAAAGCTCCTCCTTTTCCCTTATCGTTGGTAGCTGATAGTGCAAACGTCGTCTTTCCAGATGTTTCTTCGTCTGGATCTTCAATATTAAATCTGAAAGCATAATCTAACAATGGATTTAGCGTGGGAATATTTGCTGTCAAAAACGAGTTGACTCTATAGTCTTCAGAACAAAGGCCAAATAAATAAGTTACGTTCGGGGGTAGGTCCCACATTCGGGGAAAAAGTACGTTTACGGGAGAAAGTTCTTCGCTATCTGCAAATGGTTTCGGAACAATAACCAATAAATTATTCATGCGCAATCCTTTGAATCCACCTATCTCTTCATCATCTAACAAGAATCTTTGGTTTCCCAATGCCAATGATTTTTCATTTATGTCATCCGTTAAATTCACATCCAAAAAATCCGTACCTCTGTTATCCCATTTTTCGGAATTCAAAGCAAGATCAGCTCGCCATGCATAAAAAGCAGTCATTGAGCTATCAGCAAGCAATGCATTAATAGCAATGGATGCGGTGTCGGCCTTCTGCGCACTCAAAGCATTTTCTGCGTTAAATGCGAACTCTGCATCAAACGCATGTTCGGCGTTGTATGCATTAAGGATATCCGAAAGCTGACAATTATAGTCAAACTGACCAGTTTTCGTTTCTCCTGATGAAATATCATATTTATATGAAAGGCTGAGCGAGAATGATTCACCACCTGTGAATTCGACATCTGAAAAATTTCCGGATCGTTCATCAGCATCCTCGCCTCCAATGAGGTATGAAAAATATCCATTAGTTGACTTCAGATTATTGTATTCATCTCAAAATTTCATATCTCCATCTCTGTCCATGATTATGTTTCTGACAGAATATGTGAATTCGTCAGTCACGTCATCGTCTGCCGCTAGAAATTTTCCGGATACTGTAACTCCTAATCTGACGCGCTCATCTACTTGCGCAAAAACGCCATTAGCAATGCAAAGGATCATAATAGATAGAATTGACTTTTTCATAAGAAATTGAACTTTGAATGTTAATTATTATTTTGAATGTCTGTACTGATCAATGTTGAGTTCCCGCCACCATCAGGAATGTCTTCTCGTGCAAAAGCCAGGATATCTTCTTCACTCAACGGCTCTCCATAATACAGCACATGCGAAATAGTGCCTATAAAATTGTAACCTCTGTAACCTCCTGTACCAATTCCTGCTCCGATATTAAATGTGTGCTCCGTATGGTCTTCGCTGATCGCCTTTTTGCCTTCAAACTTCAATAGACCATCTACGTAAATATAAGGGTATTTTCCTCTGAGTACGATAGCGACGGTATGCCATTCATTATCCTCCAGATTACTTCCTATCTCTTGCATATTATCGTAATCAAATCCGTCAAAAAAGTATAGATTTCCATTTCTGATAGACAGCGTCTTAAATCCTTCCGCTCGAAATCCTTCGGAATAAGGAACGTCGTCAATCTTACATTTGGAGAACAAGGTTCCACCGCCATTTGTGCGAAAGCGAAATAGAATGGAATTGTTTCCGCTACCTATATTTATATTACTCGAAATGTAAAGTGGATCAGGCGCAAGAATACCAATATTAGGTTTACCGCCATCGTCTTCCGGATGGTCGCCTAATTCCCTTTGTAGGCGATATAACTCTTCCTTCAGGTCATTCGCAATCGTTTGATATTGCAAATCTCCATAAAGATTATTCATTTCTGATCGGTCCTCATTCATATCATAAAGCTCCCATTGATCTATTCTATTATAATATATGAGTTTGTGATCGCAGGTGCGTACACCATAGTGCGGTTCTGTTTCGAAGTGTGAATAGTAGTAGCGATAATACATCGATTCACGCCAATCGGAGGGCACACTGCCACTCAAAAGGGACAGGAAGCTCCGTCCTTGGGTACCTGGAAGTGATTCTTCGCCAATTGCTTCCAAAATGGTAGGAGCAAAATCAACATTGAGGATCATGCCGTCACTCACCGAACCTTGTTCTATCTGACCAGGCCATCGGACAAGAAATGGCATCCGTAGCCCTTCTTCGTACATAAACCGTTTGTCGTACATACCGTGCTCGCCCAAGTAAAATCCCTGGTCTCCTGTATACACTACCATCGTATTTTCAGCAAGCCCGGATTCGTCCAGGTAATCCAGAATTCTCCCTACATTGTGGTCTACTCCTTTTACACATCTCAGGTATTTTTTCATGTAGAGCTGGTATTGCATTTTTTTCTTTGCCTCTCCTTCGACATGCGCCGTTTCCTTTTTGAAATTGGTATGGTTGCCCCATTCGCTTCCTATGTACTGAAGCTGAGTTTTCAGAGCATCGCTCCGGCCTTCGTAATTGTCAAATAAATTATCCGGTTCGGGAATTTCTACGTCGGCTAAAAAATCTTCGTAACGTTCGGCGTATTCCCAGGTGTCGTGGGGCGCTTTGAAGTGGCAGAAAAGCATGAAAGGTTTATCCTTATCTCTCTGATTGTTAAGGTAGCTCAGCGCTTTATCAGCAATGACATCGGAAGAATGACCTTCGTATTCGGTTCGTTTTCCTAGTGCCAGCCATCCACTTGCATGTGTATCGCCGACTTCAATAAATTCAGGATTATGGTACCTTCCCTGACCTGGCAAAAGGGAATAAAAGTCCAGCCCAACCGGATTAGAATGTAGGTGATATTTCCCAATAAGGGCGGTATGGTAACCGGCCTTTTGCATCGCTTTTGGTAAGGTCGGTTGGCTTTGATCCAGGGCAGTGAATTTGTATACACCATTTTTATGTGCATATTTTCCCGTGAATATGGCGGAACGACTCGGTGTACAAATCGAATTGGTCACAAAGCAATTATTAAAAAGCATACCCTCTGTAGCGATGCGATCGATATTAGGCGTCGGACAGACATCGGCCAACATGCCTCCGTATGCGCTTACCGCCTGCGAGGTATGGTCGTCGGACATTATGAAGAGGATGTTGGGTCGGTTGGATTCATTTCCAGCATCCTCCTGATTTGACCGGCACTGACTTAGTGTCAAAAACAGGAATGCAAAAGGAAGAAGTTGGTAGTGACAGGTTTTCATAATAATTAAGGTCTAATATTGACAAGCTGACCATTGCACAACTTAATAAACTCGCCCACATCTTCCTTGAATTTTTCCAAAGAAGGCTGATTGGTGTACATCATATGACCGGCCTCATAATATTTCATAATGATATTGTCTTTGAATTCCGCTTTTCCGACAGGTACAGTGAGGCCTGTTCCGACAGGATCAATCATGACCAGATCAGCGATGTCAAGGATGGAAAAGTTATTATTTTCCAAGGCATAAGGAGATGCAGGTGTATATCCGCCATCGTTGACAGGAATTCGTTTTGGCCCCAGGACGCCCATATGCAACCAAAATGATGAAGAGCCCGGACCGCCATTATAAGCGAACATAATGGGTCTGTTGTGCTCTGCTCCACTTTTAGTATAACTCGTAAATCCAAAGAGTGCAATAGGATCATTATTCTCATCGCGGAGGGTCATTGTGCCCGCTTTTGCTGTGAGTGAGATTGTCTTCCCGTTAATGGTTACTCTTTGTTGCGTAGTGGAAATTTCGGGATTTGGAATAGGTTTTTGATCATCGCTTTTCTCATTCTGCGCGATTAAACTATTTGTCACTACAAGCAGTATGATTAAGATTCTTATTCTTGTCATTGCGATGTTTTTAAACAACTTCAATATATAGCCACCAAATATAAGAAAGATGGGTTTCAAGAACTTAGAGATCAAGGTTGACTTTAGAGTTCCAAACTTTTAAAAAGTTTGGAACTCTAGGTATGCCGCTCAATTGTGATAAAGAGTGTTGTGCACCAGAGTAGCCCCACACACACTACAAGCTGCTGCTGAGCCTGCGCCTCCGACACAACCGTTGCCACATGTATAATGCCAAATACCTTGAGCATTGTGAGCCGGCTCAGCGCTAGTCGTCGCCGGATTTGGAAAATTTGTCGGCGCACTTCCTGGATTTTGCCGAAATACCGGACTTACTGCTCCGGAAGGTTGAGGTATAATAGTCGGTTGAGCGGGAGCAGATGGTAAATTTATATTAGGGGTGGTATTGATTACGTCAGTGGCGTGAAAGGCATCATTATGGACTAATGCCGCGCTGCACTGCGAACATAGGCCTTCCCCTGGGCCTCCGGATCCTACGTGGCCATTCGGACAGGTATAGTGCTCTACAGTTGGTGTAATAGGTGTTGTCGCAACCGGTTCGGTACCCGTTGCCGGGGGAAACTGCGCATTTACACTTTCTACCAATTCTGGCGGTGGTGCATCATTGTGGTATGCCGCATTGTGTTCCAAAGTGGCCCCGCATTCCGAACAAGTACCAGCCGCCGCACCGCCGCTGCCGACATGGCCGCTTGGACAGATGTAATGTTCTACACTAGAGTTTATATTCGGATTTGAAGCGGGATCTGTTATAGCGGGATCTGTTGTAGCGGCCTGATCGGTTGGCGGTGGATTGTTGTGGTAGGCAGCATTGTGTTCGAGGGTCGCACCACACTCCGAACAGGTACCTGCCGCCGGGCCTCCCTTTCCAACATGGCCGTCTGGGCAAATGTAGTGTTCGACACCCGAAATGACAGTCGGCGTGGTAGCAGATGGATCGGCATTGTTGGATAGATCATTAGGTTGCGGTGTATTGTGAAAAGCGGAATTATGCTCAAGGATGGCCCCGCATTCAGAGCATGTACCTGCTGTGGCGCCTCCCGATCCTATGTGGCCATTCGGGCAAGTATAATGCTCCACTCCAGCTGTAGGACTAAGCGTTGTTAAGTCATTGGTATTAGCAGGTGTGATATTGGTTGTCGAAGCGTTATTATCACCTTTGCAAGAAAAGATGATAGTAATTGATAAGATGGATAGAAGGGTAAGTAATAATTTCATGGCGTAAATTTAATTTCGCTTAGCCGGTTTAAATATATGCAATAATTACCATGTTGGCATGGGTAAAGGGTCAGCGGGTGTAAGACAAATCGCACAAAATTTAAAGCATGTAGTACTTACTTTCATTGGCTCATATCATCGCCTACTTCTCTTATTCCACCTAAATCATCTGTACTTTTTGTCCCCGATGCTTTGATCGGGATGTGCCACATCGCTACAAAAGTCGAGTAGGCAAGGGGAGTTTCACCCCAAGCCTCTCACAGAACCGTACGTGAACCTCTCAATTCATACGGCTCTTTACAATTAACCAATTTAAGGAAGATAACCCAACTGCCAATGAGGAAATAAATACCGATAGCTTTTGGCTACAGATTGTATCCACTTCTTCGTTGCGTAAAGGGATTTGGCCTTCTTAAATCGCTTAAACTTGCGGTACGCCCATTTAATAATTCTCGCATTGACTTTAAAGAAAAACGAAACCAGTTCGTGTTTGCTCACCTTGCCATAGTATTGAAGCCAGCCTCTGATTAATGGACACAGAGCTTTCGACAGATCAATGAGTGATCTACTTGACCACCTGTTAATCTTAAGATCCCTCAAATGGGCCACAATCCTTTTCATGGATTTGTTGCTTATTCCAGGTAGAAACGACATAGTCACTTTTCCACTTTTTGTCACTACTTTTCTTGGCTTAAACGTAAATCCAAGGAAGTCAAACTGGACTGACTCTCCAGTCAGTTTGCGCCTTCTGTTACTGGGACAATACACTACCTTGGTCTTTTCCGGATGCAATTCGAGTTTACATTCCTGCATTCTCGTATTGATTTTGTTAAAAACCCTCATAGCTTCTTCCTTACTCTTCGCATGTACGATGATATCATCAGCATACCTTTCAAAAGGACATTCAGGAATTTCCTTTTCTATCCATTTGTCAAAAGCGAAATGAAGAAAGATGTTAGAGAGCAACGGACTAATTACGCCTCCTTGTGGAGTGCCTTTTCCTAAATTGGTAATTAATTTTCCATTCCCCAATTGGACTGGAGTCTTTAACCACCTTTTTACGTAAGTAATGATATGTTTTCTTTGAGTCACATGACGTAGGGCTTTTATCATTAAGCCGTGGTCAATATTGTCAAAGAATCCTTTAATGTCCATATCAATTACCCAAGCATACTTCCAACAATTCTGCTTAGCTTGAATTACGGCTTGGTGTGCACTCTTGTTAGGACGGTATCCAAAGGAACTGTCTGAGAACTGTTTATCAACAATCTCTTCTAATTCTTTTCTGATTACCATCTGCGCAACACGGTCAGTTACCGTGGGAATTCCTAATGCACGCACCTTACCTTTGGACTTTGGTATTTCCTTTCTCCTCACGGGAGATGGAAAGTAACTACCGCTTGCAAGTCTGTTCCATATCGGGTACAGGTATTTCTGCGGAGCTCTTGATATTTCCAACACCGTTGTGCCATCTATCCCAGGCGCTCCACCATTTGACTTGACTAATTTAAACGCATCCCACACTTGTCTTTTTGTGATAGGATATGGTTTTGTCTTTTCGAATAAATTCATCCTTTTAAATCAAATGATTTAAAGTTGATTGATTAAAAAAAACTAATTGTATCTACCCCTTCGCTGTTCTTGCATTACACAAGCTTCTACACTACTACGAGTAGATCCGCCACTGCTGAGTTGTCTCGATATTCGCTTTACTCAAAGAGCTTATAGCTTTCTCTCATACGACATCCCGCAGCTTCCCCTGTTCCATGTTTGAGCCAAGTCTAAGGTCGTGCCATCTTTACGCCGAACACCCATCACGCCTATTATGAGTATTTATCGTGACTTGTCTGCCGGTTGGACTGTAACCCACATTTTGAGTGTCAAACAGTGATATTTACGACGCCTCTACGATGGTTCATTCTCATCTCATTCACCTCCTTAGACCATAACTGATGGAATAATATTCCACCTTTTTTCATAATGCTAAGCACCAGACCTTGAAAGCCAAGCACCTTATGATGTTTTGACAGGTAAGCTCATACTCTCCCTGCCGGAGGTCCGCCTTCTTCACTTTTGAAGAAGTTCCTCCATCTCAAACACAGCTTATGTCCATCCACCTCTAAGACCGATGTCTTATCATACCCAATGGATGGACTTCAGGGCACACAGTACCAAAAAAATCTAGGAAAAAGCAAATGGCCACCCATCCGTTTTGCGGTTTCTTCCCTTGAATGTCCACTGGACATTCACCCTGCGGGATCGGTCATCAATCCGGGCCTCCGCCACCCTTTGTAACTACTGTTTTACCATACCAGGAATTCTGATTTTCAATAAGATTTGCTATATATTCCAGGATATGTGCAATTTGTCCTGCACCCGAGGCCAGCAGCGTCAAAGGAGCGTGGGTTGCCTGAAGCAGAACATTTCGTACCAATAGTACAGAAGCATTCTTACCAAATAATTTTCAAATCTATATCTGCGTACGATCGGATGTTGGAGTCGTTGGACATTAAGTAAAGATCTTTTGTCAATGCTTCCCAAAGTAGAAAACTTGGCAACCGGCAACCCGCAACCGAGAAATTCACAACTCCCCAATATCTTCATACCAAAGCTCGGGCCTTTCTTTAATAAACTGTTCCATCAATTCAATGCACTCACTTAGCTGCAAATTGACCACTTCGACTCCATGGCTTTCGAGGAATTGTAAAGATCCTTTAAAAGTCTTATTCTCACCCACGACAACTTTCGGAATTCCAAATTGTACAATCGTACCACCACACATATAACAAGGCATTAGTGTCGAATAAATCGTGCAATCTTTATACGAACCGATTCGGCCTGCATTATTCAGACAATCCATCTCCGCGTGAAGAATTGGATTTTTCTCCTGTACTCGCTTATTGTGGCCCTTGGAAATGATCTCATTATCTCTTACCAGAACCGATCCGATTGGTATTCCTCCTTCGCGCAAACTTTTTTTAGCTTGTTGAATGGCTTCCTTCATGAAGGGGTCGATCATTTTCTTGGTAGTTGTATTTGATTCGTCTCTACCTTCCTTGACTAAAATCAAAAACAGTAAAATCAAGACCAGCAAAAGCGCTCAGAAGTTCGGCACTGGGGCTGCCATATATCTCTGCCGAGAAATCCGAGATCGCCAGTAGTGATCCGAGGAGGTCACCCAGATTACCGCTGTGCACGAGGATAGCCTGAGAGTCTTTATAAGTCTCTCGGACCTTACAAACCGTTCCTTCGTTGTTGTAATACCAATCATACTGAAGTGTGCCGGTATCCTTTTCCTTAACGGATTTCAAACACTGGGCAGCTAATTCTTTAAAGGCATCCAATTTGCCTTCGTGAATTTGAAATTTTGCTGTGACCTGGATCTCGATTTTCGCTCTTTGGCTAAGAGCAGTGTTCATTAACCCAAATGATGTCAGTGCTAGAATAAATATTATATTTTTCATACTAATTATTTTTTGAATTCTAAAGCGTCCTGCACGGACGGCACATAATGATGCTTTCCCCCAGCAAGCTCATCATCGAACGTGGTAGGTATCTTACCGGCATCGGATCGCTCATCCCATGTTTCATCTCCATTGCCATTCTTCCTTTCTTCCATAGTTATACAATTCTCGACAGGGCATACCAGGGCACATAGATTACAACCGACACAATTTTCTTCAATTATTTCGGGAATTCTAGTTCCATTTGTTGTGGGTAATCTTATCGCCTGATGCGCTCCATCGTCACAAGCAATATAGCAGAGATCGCATCCTATGCACTTGGATGAGTCAATTTCAGCAACTATTTTATAATTGAGATTGAGGTGTTTCCATTCGGTTACATTAGGAAGCGCCTTGCCGAGAAAATCATCAATGGTTTCATAGCCTTTTTCGCTCATAAATTGCTCGAGGCCTGTTTTCATCTCTCGTACAATACCAAAACCATAATGCATTACTGCCGTACACACCTGTAACGACGATGCGCCCAGAAGAATAAACTCCACAGCATCTCGCCATGTCTCAATGCCCCCTATTCCCGAAATTGGAGTACCTTGAATTTCGGGATGTTTTGCGAGTTCTTTGGTCATTTCCAGTGCTATTGGTTTTACCGCAGGGCCGCAGTAACCTCCATTGGTACCTTTGCCGTCAACAATAGGAAGTGGTGCATACGAATCCAAATCGATGCCAACGATACTTTTAAAAGTATTCACCAGGGAAATAGCATCGGTACCGCCATGCACAGCCGCCAATCCGGGATCGACGATATGAGAAATATTTGGGGTTAGTTTGGTAATGACAGGAATCTGAGCAAAGTCCATCACCCACTCTACAATTGTCTTTAAAACAGAAGGTTCCTGACCAACCGCGGAGCCCATACCACGTTCGCACATACCATGCGGGCACCCAAAATTTAGCTCTATTCCATCTGCCCCTGCATTTTCAGAATCCTTGATGATCTGACGCCATTCTTCCTTTGTCTCAACCATCAATGAAGCGATGACAGCGTGGTCGGGAAAGTATTTTTTGACTTCTTCGATCTCTTTCAGGTTATCGGAAAGCGGACGGTCGGTGATCAATTCGATATTGTTAAATCCTGCCATGCGGGTATTGCGGTAATTGATGGAGCCGTACCTGCTCGATACATTGATCACGGGCACCCCAAGCGTCTTCCACACAGCGCCACCCCAGCCAGCATCAAAGGCTTTCATTACCTGGTAGCCGGAATTGGCTGGTGGCCCCGACGCTAACCAAAATGGATTCGGTGATTTTATTCCTGCGAAGTTTATGGATAAATCTGGCATATCTGTTTACTTTCAATAGCTCTTTTATCAAAAAGGCAAACAATGAGTATCAGTGAGCTCGTAATGTCCGGATGGGCAGAGCTCAGAATCAAGCGGACCAACCCGCAACCGGCAACACGCAACTGTGGCATTTGAAACCATAAAATACAATAACCTGGCCAGCCAATCATTTTTTATTTAACCATTTGTGGATCCCCCGCGCCGCCATCTTGCCCTCATAGCAGGCATTGACGACTTCCGCTCCACCATTTACCGCGTCGCCGCCGGCAAAGTATTTTTTATTTGTTGTTTGAAAAGTGGTTTCGTTCACCATAATGCGACCGCCCCGATCTAATTCTAAACCATTTATTTTCTTGAAAAGCGTCGTGCACTTTGCCTGACCTGTGGCTTTTATGACCATATCGCATTCCACAATGAATTCACTTCCGTTTATATATTCTAGTTTGCCATTTCTACTTTTTGTCTTTACGAATTTGACTCCGGTTGCTTTTCCATTTCCAACAATTTCCAAAGGCTGGACTTCGAACAAACCTTTCACCCCTGCGCTTACTGCTAAATCGTATTCAAATCCATAAGCTCCCATACTTTCTCTACTACGCCGATAGACAAGCATCACCGATTCCGCTCCCATCCTCGCTGATTCGGAAGCGGCATCCATAGCCGTATTTCCTCCTCCTAGCACTACAACGCGAGCGGGCACTTTTACCTTATAATGATTCATCCTCAATTCTTCGATCCATTCCACTGCCCCGATCACATTTTTCTTTTCTTCACCTTTTATTTCCATAGTCCTGGTCGGGCCCGAACCCACTCCAATAAAGATCGCATTGTATTGATTTTCAAGTTGTTGTAATTCTCGTAGGCTCTAGTTTAATTAAGCTATTATTTATATCTTAGAGGTATGGAAAAAGAAGCAATAAAATCGTATTTCATGGGTCTTTCGGCCGAAGGTCAGCAATCCCTGATAATGGAACTGCAAGCCGCCGGTGAGTTGGAAAATCTTTCCCCTCAATGCCAGAGGCTTAGGAGGGATATCTTGGACAATAAGCAAGGATGCTGTGCCCATTGTGGCCATACCAAATATGTAAAGTTTGGCATCGACAAAGGTTCCCGGCGCTATAAGTGCAAGTCATGTAATAGAAGTTTTACAGAATACAGCGGCACCTGGATGGCTAGGATCCGCAGGAAAGACAAGATTGATGATTATCTTAAGTTGATGTTGGAAGAAATGAGCCTGGATAAAATCAAGGTCACCCTGGGCATAAACAAGAAAACCGCATTCGATTGGCGCCACAAGATACTGGCATCCATAGAAGATACTGATAAGGGGGATTTTACTGGGATTACGGAAAGTGACGAGACTTTCTTTTTTCACTCGGACAAGGGCAGGGAAGTTGAATCCCGCAAACCAAGGAAACGGGGTGGCTCCTCAGGTAAAAGGGGCATAAATGATGACCACATTGCAGTAATTGTTACCCTGGATAGAAAAGAACAGATGGATTTGAGCGTGGCTACCAAAGGGCGGTTGAAGAAAAAGGATACCGCGTAACGCGGCACGAGTTATAGAAAAGGCCATAGGAAAGAGGTTTACCAAGCAAACTATATTGTGCAGCGATTCGCATGTCAGCTATAAAGGCTTTGCCATGGATAAACAGATCGAACACCATCCATTGCGTTCCGATTTAAAGCAACGGGTCAAAAATGGGGTTTATCATATCCAACATGTAAACTCCACCCACAGAAGGATAAAGAAATGGATTGACAATCAATTTTGGGGTGTTTCCACTAAATACCTCCAACAATATCTCAATTGGTATAGGCTGAAGGAAATGCTTAAAAAAAACAGGCAGTTCGTGAAAGATTTCGCAGCACTCTCAGTCGAAGACATAACGGCCTACGCGAGATACCAACAGATATCGAATCGATATGAAATGTTAATATCAACGCTAACCTAAACTAGAGCCTTCTCGTACTGAGCTGATCGGTGAAGAATATTTTATTGTAAAACCCAATTGATTTTGTAAATAGTCTATCTCGTCCAAAGCCTCTTCATTCGTAATTTTATAAGGTGCTGTTCCGTAAACAGTCAGGCCCGATGGTTTGTCTTTTGCCTCGAAAATATCTACCTCGTATCCCAATATTCTCAACTCACAAGCACAAGCTATGCCGGCCGGGCCTGCTCCAATCACGGCTACTTTCCGCCCATTTGACTTTCCCGGCTCATACAATTTTTGATTTTGACTCATGGCCTTTGCTGTAGCATAATTTTGCAAGCGGCCGATCTGAATAGGAGGTACGTCCTGATGGTTATAGACGCATGCTCCTTCGCACAAAACAGCTGTTGGGCATACGGTGCCGCACGCATTACCGAGCCAATTTGAATCATAAATAGTCTTGGCAGCACCTGTCAAATTATCAGTATGAATTTGTTTGATAAAAAGGGGAATATCAATGCCTGTCGGACAGGCGTGCATACAAGGAGCATCGTAACAGAATAAGCACCTGGAACTTTCATAATAGGCCTCTGTCGAATTCATCAAAGGTGTCTTCTGAGCGAAGTTCTGCTCAAATTCTTCTTCTGTCTTTGGTCTTTTGTATTCGGCCATCCTCTAATGATGTAATGATTGAATAATGTAATGATTGAATGCCCGAATGCCATAATATTCACCTACCCTATTGTGGCATTACATCATTGTAGCATTGAATCATTGGCTTCTAAAGCTCCACTAACTTCCCATAAGTCTCGGGCCTCCTGTCCCGATAAAACTGCCACGTCGACCTCACCTCATCGATCATATCCAGGTCAAATTCAGCGACAAGCAGTTCATCATCGTATTCTGATGCTTCCGCAAAAACCTGTCCACGTGGATCAACGAAATATGAGGTACCATAGAAACGACCGACATCCCACGGTTTTTCCTCTCCTACTCTATTGATACATCCCATGAAGTAGCCATTCGCTGCGGCATGTGCAGGCTGTTCGAGTTTCCATAAATATTGAGAAAGGCCGGCTACCGTGGCTGAAGGGTTGTACACAATTTCGGCGCCATTCAATCCCAATATTCTTGCTCCATCCGGAAAATGACGATCATAGCAAATGTACACCCCGATTTTGGCATACTTTGTTTGAAAAGCAAGATATCCGAGGTTGCCTGGTTTGAAGAAAAACTTTTCCCAAAATCCAGTAGTGTGAGGTATGTGATTTTTGCGATACTTTCCAAGATAAGAACCGTCTGCATCGATAACCGCTGCGGAGTTGTAAAGCACGCCAGGCTGTTCTTTTTCGAAAATCGGAACGATGATTACCATATCGTATTTCTTCGCAAAGCCCTGCATCAATTCAATTGTTGGGCCAGGAATGGATTCTGCCGATACGTACCACTTTGCATCCTGTCCCGGACAGAAATAGGGTGTGTTGAAAATTTCCTGCAGGCATAATATTTGTACTCCCTTTTTCCCGGCTTCCTCAATAAAGGGAATGTGTTTGTCGACCATTGCTGTGATTATTTCAGGGATTGTGCCTTCGCCTTCAGAAATTGGCAGGCTGACTTGTATTAGTCCTGATTTTACTTTTCTGGGCATAGTGTTTTTCGATTAAATTGATCGATAAAAATAGGTATTTTACTTGCGCCCCTTCAGGGCTTGTGTCGTTATGCATATTGTCTCGAAGGGCGTTGCCCTTCGCTAGTGCTTGCGCTCCTCCAGGGCTACTGCCACTATCGCCATTCTCAAAGGGCTTTGCCCTTCACTCTTGCATACGCCTCTTTTTTCTTAGATTCCAATACTTTGTGCACGCTTAATTTTAAAAAATTGTCAATCAATACCACTTTACAATCAGAGACCTCATTCTTTATTCCACAAATCACTCATAACCCGGATTTGTACAGATAGCCCTGAAAGGGCAAAAGCAACAAGATAGGGCAAAGCCCTATTTCCAAAATCACTATCGATCAAAGCCCTGAAAGGGCGAAAGTTTTTGTTTCTACTTCCTTTCGAAGCTTCATATTTAAATCACCAATGAACTCGTCCCTCGCCTCACAAACCGCCCATATCCCGGATCGATCAGACATTTTTCATCCTGGATAACCACCTCTCCTCTTAACAAAACGGTCTCCGTCTTTCCCGTAACCTCCCAACCTTCATATCCCGAGTAATCCACATTCATATGATGTGTTTCTTTCGATAAAGTGTGTTTCTTATCAGGATCAAATATCACCAAATCCGCATCCGCTCCAATAGACATAGTACCCTTTTGGGGATACATTCCAAAAATCTTTGCTGCATTCGTGGAAGTGATCTCTACATATTTATTCAGCGATATTTTACCTGTCCGAACTCCTTCGGAATACAGCAATTCCATTCGGTGCTCTATCGCAGGATGGCCATTGGGAATTTTAGAAAAGTCATCTTTTCCCATCTTCTTTTGCTCCCATTTGAATGGACAGTGATCCGTACCCAGTACTCGTACCAAACCTTGATTAATACCAGCCCAAAGCGCCTCCTGGTCTTTCTTTTGTCGAAGCGGAGGACTCATCACCCATTTGGCGCCTTCAAAATCCTTTTCATACAACGAAGCATCAAGAAGAAGATATTGAATGCACGTTTCTGCAAATACTTTTTGATTTCTTTGGGTAGCAGAGCGAATAGCATTGAGCGCTCCTTCACACGTCATGTGCACGATATAGCCTGGACACCCGGTATAATAAGACATATCTGTAAATCGTCTTGACGCTTCGGCTTCGGTAACTTCCGGTTGTGAGAGGTAATGATAAAGGGGCGATAATTTTCCTTCTGAGCGATGTTTAGCAATTAATGAATCGATCATATCTCCATTGGTAGCATGGACGGTGACCAAGCCGCCATGCGCTTTCACAACTTTCATGAGTTGAACCATTTGACCGTCGTCGATCATCAAGGCGCCCTTGTACGCCATAAAGGTTTTAAATGAGCTAATTCCCTCATTATCAATCATTTCTACCACCTCTTTGGCAACGTTATCATTGAAATCGGTAACGGCCATATGGTAAGAATAATCGCCCACAGCCTTGCCTGCAGATTTTTTCTGCCAGGTTTTCAGGGCACTATGGAGCGTATCACCTTGTGTTTGTAGAATAAAATCGATGACCATGGTCGTGCCGCCATGAAGGGCAGCTTTTGTGCCCGTCGTATAATCATCGCTTGAATATGTACCCATGAAAGGCATATCCAAATGCACATGTGGATCTATACCTCCTGGAAATACTAATCTGTTGGAAGCATCGATTACCCGATCAGCTTTATACGGAAGATCCTTGCCAATGGCCATGATTTTTTCGCCTTCTGCGAATACATCAGCTGCATAATCTGATTCTGCTGTGACTACTCTTCCGTTTTTTATGAGTATAGACATTGTGCTCATGCATGCTCAGATACCTAAAATACAAGATTTGTTCCATTAATGATTGTTTTGGCAAATAAGAAAAATTCCGGCGCCTATTGCAAAACAATCTATTAGATATTCTTTCCGAGCTTTGTCCCCCTTTACGAATATCGCTTCGTCATGCAATCGGTAATTTTATTGTTTCATCTAAACAAATTAAAAAATCGCTTTAAAAACAAATGATGAAAGACTTTATGTTAATATTTATTGGTACAAATTACGCGGAAATGGGCCTGTCCCCTGAAGAAATGCAAGCGCGAATGGGCAAGTGGTGGGAATGGCATGGAAAGATGGAAAAAGATGGTGTCGTCCAAAGCGGCCATGCGCTGCATCCTGAAATGAGGCGCGTAAGCGGGCCCGATCGCACCGTTACCGACCGCACATCTACCGAACTCAAAGAATTGGTCGGCGGATACTACATCGTGGCGGCTGAGGACTACGATGGAGCAGCGAAGATCACGGAAGGATATCCCGACTACGATATAGGCGGTACTGTTGAGATCAGAGAGGTTATGGTGTTTGAACAGTAAGACAGAGGTCAGAAGACAAAGGTCAGAAGACAAAGGTCAGAAGACGGACAATCCGCTTAGCTGTTTCCTGTATCTGTGCTCTGGCTTCTGACGTCTTGATATTGGATAACTGGAAGAAATGGAAAAGAGGAGAAATTGGAAGCAAAGACAAGAATTCAAAAAGAGGCAAAACTCATCGACCATCTTTTTAGGCATCAGCATGTGGAAAGATGGTTTCTATTTTGACCCGCATTTTTGGCCTGTCCCATCTGGAGACTATTGAAGACGCCGTTCAGGACACTTTTGCAAAGGCAATACTAACTTGGAGAGAACAAATTCCCGACAATCCCGAAGCGTGGTTGACGCGAGCAGCTAAAAACCGCGCCATTGATCTCCTGCGAAAGATCAAGGCTGATCAGGATCGGGTAGATAAGCTCGGCGGCGGCCCGTCCAAGATTGCCTTCGACAACCTTTTCATGAACCACGAAATCGAGGACAGCCAGTTGCGAATGATCTTTACGGCCTGCCACCCTTCGCTGAACCCTAAAGACCAGATCGCTTTCGCTCTAAAAACTATAGCTGGATTCAGCACCAAAGAAATCGCGTCGGCCTTATTGCCGAAAGAGGCGACTATTAAGAAGAGATTGACCAGAGCGCGTCAGGTCATCAATGAACAATCCATTTCATTTGTGCTGCCAAATCAAAGGGAGTTGCCTAAGAGGTTGGAACGAGTTGTCGAGGTCATCTACCTGATCTTTAACGAAGGATTTCATTCCAACAGAAAAGATCTGCTCATCAGACAAGATCTTTGCGGTGAAGCTATACGCCTTTGTAAGATGATTCTGAAAAAGGAGCATTTGAGGTTCGGAAGTGCGTACGCCTTATTCGCCCTTATGTGTTTTCAGGCTGCCCGCCTGGAAAGTAAGGTGAATGAGCAAAATGACATCGTGGATTTAAAAAATCAGGATCGCAGCAAATGGTATGTTCCTTTGATCTTATTAGGGCACGAAGCGATGGAGAAGGCAGTGGAAGGGCAACAAGAATTTTCCACTTATCACTACGAAGCGGCAATTGCTGCGGTACATCTAAAGGCTGAATCTTTTGAATCAACTAATTGGGATAAAATTCTCATGTGGAGCGAAAGACTTGATGAACTTCAGCCCACTCCACTCACTGCGACAAACACAGCTATAGTTTTGCTTCAACTTAAACAATTCCACGAAGCATATGAATTATTAAATAATATTGACCCTAGTAAATTGGAACAAAGGGCGTATCTCTACTACGGTACTATGGCGGAGTATTATGCAAAAATCGGAAGTAATCAAGAAGCCCGAATCCATATTGATAAAGCAGCTGAATTGGTGAATAATGAATCGGAGAGGCGGTATTTGATGGGGAAGAGGGAAGTGATTTTGGGGGAGCTTGAGGGGTAAAGTGGCCGAATAGGAAAAGGAGTGTTTCTGTATTTACGAACGAAATAACCTATCTTAGCGGCTTGAGATGAAAATAACCGATCGTGGTTGCTGAAGTCATTACAATTTCTCATGAAATTCAAAGTGGGACGCCCGTCTTTGCCGGCACAAGGGTTCCAGTTAAAATCCTATTCGATTACTTGAAGGGCGGTGATACCATTGAAGAATTTCTCAATGATTTTCCGTCGGTAGAATCAGGTCAAGTGGATCGGTTATTAGAAGTGGCGGAAAATGTTGTAACTTCTAATCACTGCTGACCAAAAATTGCGATTCCAACAGAACCTTGACAAATTCCAAATTCAGATCGTGGTGTTATTAATGTTTGATAACCGCTTCAAAAACCCGGAATAATATCGGAATGCATAATCCATGCAGCACAATTTGGTGAAGTGGATATTTCGTTTTCTTTCGATTTGGTCATAGACCTGCAATGAGGTGCGTAGGTTATCGTTCCAGTTGTTAAACCGGCTTTTGTTCCAAATATTTCCGAAATTCGTCATAACGATTAATAGTTCAAAGAAACATGACAAATCAAACTATTCTTAACAAGGTTAACTCTCTGCCGGAAGGCATTAGAGCAGAAATTGTTGATTTTATAGAATTTCTTACCCAAAAACATGGCTTGGCAAAAAAAAGAATCCCTGAGTATGGCAGCTTAAAGGGAACTTTTATAATGGCCGACGACTTTGACAAGCCTCTCGAAGACTTTGAGGATTATATGTAATGAACCTGTTATTGGATACCCATACACTGATTTGGTTTTTCGAAAGTGATCTACGTCTGAGTGCTAAGGCAAGGAAGCTCATTGAAGAGCCAGATAACCTGAATTTCTTCAGCGTTGCGAGTATCTGGGAAATGGTAATCAAACAGAGCACTGGTAAGCTAAACTTGAGTAAACCGGTTGACAAAATTGTTGAGCATATTCAGATAAACGGAGTGGAAATTGTAGCAATAAGCCATGCACACGCACTCAAAGTGGGCGAGCTGGAATATTATCACCGCGATCCATTCGACAGGCTCATCATCGCCCAGAGTTTGTGTTTGGAATACTTCATTGTTGGTAAAGATGTCATATTCGACAAATATACCAGCCGGCGTCTTTGGTAATTAGGTTCAAAAATTTAGGCAACCTGTCGCTTCCCCATCAACCCCCAATACAACCCAAATGAAACCACAAAGCCAGAAAACCACGAAAGCTTATACAAAGCATCCAAAGCAGGCACAAAATATCCGATCAAAGCCACAGCGACTCCAGCAAAAAGGGCGAGCATCGCACAAGGATTAAATCCTGAATAATAGTGAAAGGCACCCTCAGGGCGATACAACTCAGCAAGGTCGATATTTCTCTTTCTGATCACATAGTAGTCAGCGAGCATAATTCCAAGCACGGGTCCGAGGAGTCCACTAATGAAAATGAGGATGTTACTGATCTCAGCCATAAGATCAGAACTCCTTACCTCTCGCAATCTAAATTCGCTGTTATTTTGAAGATCATGCGCAAATTTGATCCAGGGAATATGGTTTCAGTTTTGTTGAGCAGGTCTGCAATCTGTTTGGCTGCATGATTAAATCTTGGTGCAGAAAGAGAGTGCAAGGTTATAGTCAGCGTTTTACTCTTATAATCCGGAATCAAGTCAGCGTTGTTGCTGATGATTTGTTTGATGAACATTCTTTTTTCGTCTTTTGCCCTATTGAGGTGGTCACAAGCCACAGCTGCCACAGATGATTCTGCTCTGTAAGCGATCATCTTTATTACATTCATGAACAGTTTACTTTCGGTTTTTAACTTGTTATACCTTTTCTGCTCGGGCATACGCTCAAGAGTTATTCTGGCAGGAATATCATTTCTGAGGGTGGCGATCTTGTTTTCTTCTTTTCGAAGAATATCAATTTTGTGTTTATACTTCATTTGTCTTTCGGTTATTTCAGGAAGTTTGTCAATTTTCTCATCCATAGCTAGTTCTGCAAGAGGGAAGAACTTGGCTTCTAACCGGGTGATCTTTTCCCTGAGTTTTTTCAGTTGGTTTGTTAATTTTCGGTATTGTGGGTTGACCACTTCCCGATTGGGATCAATACTTTCTACCCCAAATTGAATCATTTTATCAAAATCATAGTCTTGAATGAGGTAACTGAAGAAGTTTTCCTGACACCACCTTCCAAACATTCTGCCTGCTATCAATGCTATTCCCAAAGTAGGGTGAGTGGTGATAATAGCGGTTTGATGTTCACCCTTTTCAGACAAGCTTCTGATCTCTCTGAAAGTGTGTCCTCCAAGCGTTACTTCTTTCTCGCACAATTGCATGGTTACATCCTGGCTAAGTACTTGTGTATCAGTAGATTCAAAGTCATCTTTATTCCATGAATCTCGCACATCCTTGCGATATGTAATCACGGCTATTCTATACCTTTCCCACAGGTGGTTAAAGAAAGCAGGTTCGTAAGCCTCCCTGTCAAAAATAAAGGTGCATTGAGGGCTTTGTCGATCATCCTCCTCTTGTATCTCAGTAAGTAATTTGGTTTGTAGCATTTGTGGAATAATCAGGTCTTGTATTGCTTCTTTTATTTTCTCTGTCAATTGCCCTATCACCATCATAACAGGCATCCCTTGTGCATCGTGAACCCAATACTCCGTAGTGGCGCTTAAACACAATTTTTGTCTCGCAATATATTTGACAGGTAGATTAGCTTTGCCTCCATAATAGATCCGTTGGTGACCATCTATATATAAAAAAGATGAGTCCTCATTATCCTCATCTCTATACCAGTGATCGATCAGAAGGTTGTTCAGTTCAACGGCTTTTTCCTGCTTGCTCAGCAAATCTATTTTCTCTCGCAAACACCGAACTTCTGGTATACGATCCAAGCCTATTATCCTGCCGATCTCCCCTGGTTTACATTGTTTGAGTTGTTCGGGATTTTTGATGCGCAACAGGGCCATGAAGGCCAAAGTCAATAGTATCGACCTTAGTCCGTAATAGTGTGATGAAGGTAACTCATATACCTGTTTTGTCTTGAATAACCCATGCTCTATCAAGGCAGGTAAGAGGAATAATACCCCTGCTCCGCATAAAGCTTCGCTGTTGTCAAACTTCACCTCAGCATGACCAGACAACCCAAGAGATGCACCTATCCTGTCTTCAGAGCGGCTTGTGGCTATGCCCATCGGCGTAGATTGGTCTAGGTCATTGCGATCATTTAAGGTCGAGCCATTTCCACCTTCACACTCTATTTTGAACTTTTTTTTAAAGTGCCTTTTTCAATGTGATAGCGTATCGACGATTCTGAAATCCCTTCTTGTTTTGAGATACTCAAATTACTTTGTCTCTTATCCAGCTTCGATTGTATCCGCTCCACTAGTTTACCAACCATCTTGTATGCTTTGCCTTTTCTGGCATCAGGCCCGAAAAATCCAGATTCTCCCTTCTCCTTGTATTTTCTATACGATCTTCTGACACTGTCTATACTCACTCCAAAAGCCCGCTGAACTTCAGCTCGGCTGCACAATCCTTTATCTATAAAATTGCTAGTTATGAATCTGAAAGCATTAAGATCGTCACTCGAATGACTATATACAGGTAAGCCATTGGCTATGTATTGTACAATACCGTCTTGGGTGTGTACTCCAAGACAATGAGAGATCATCTTTGTATCTTTAGGGAAGAAGGGGAATTGTAACTGCATATACAAAAATATGAAGCAGTTTTAATTCGCGAGGTCTACTCCCTATTACCCTGAATTTATTGGGACGGGTAAGGAGTTCTGAAGATACCAGGGACAAATGACAATCCCTATGATACCTGTGATCAGACCTCCCATTCTGAAACTTATCTTTTTTGGATAGAGGTTGGAAAAGGCATTGGCGGGGGCGATTACATTGGCCGCAATGTTAGTACTCAATGTGGCGATGATCATGAAGAATTGGGAAAATATAACCACACCCGGATTTTTGAATTTTGCCAAAAGAGAAACCGGATCCCAGGGCGCGTCATTCCCGATCAGGATATCGTCAAAATTGATAATCGCTGCACAAGTCACGAATATGCCCACAAATGAATAGAGCATCATCGTCCCGGGCAATCCGATAAACTGACCCAATACCTGGGACTTTTGTGTAGCGGCATACCGTGTAATATCCGCAATGCTCAAAGACATCGTAGCCCAAAATCCAACCATAATGGTGAGCCATAGGATGTAATTCCAGAGTTTGGCGCCAAAGTCCGAGTTATTGCCATCAGCAACAGTTGGCTTAATGGCGCTCGATTCTATGTGTCCATTTTCTGTCGTCTTTCTAAGTTTGAGCACAATGGAGGAAGGATCCGATTCAAGAATTATTTCGCCGCGATCAAGAGGCATCCACTGGCCTTCGCTGTTATCAGAATCGATTTTATACGCATCCGCCTTTACTGTTCCATTCTTGTCTTTGATGGGATGAATCACCAAAGTCGATTTCCCGTTAATCCTGGTAATCTCGGCAGCAGGAACTTCCAACTGCTTGCTTTGCACCAATACTATTCCAATTCCACCAGCTTGTCGGGCACCCCAGACAATGAGCATAATTCCCATAACAATCAAAATCGGCGCAGAGTACTGTTCCAAAAACTTAATGCTCTCGGTTCCCTTCCAAATGAAGTACAAATTGATCAACCAGAAGATGGCAAAACCTACAAATTTCCCGATTGACAATCCCAAACTCGCTTCGCCACCCGTAAGCGCACAATAAATCGCGTATACCGCGAGCCCACCAATCCAGGTCTGAATACCAAACCACCCACAAGCCACCACCGCCCGGACAACCGAAGGAATATGTATACCCATCGTCCCAAATGATGATCTGCCGATCACCGGAAATGGCACTCCGTACTTTACACCGGCATGGCCATTCAATACCATCGGAATGGTAATAATCAGATTCGCCACACCAATAATTATGAGCGATTCGAGCCAGCCCAGTCCGGCGCCGATCATATACGAGGCCAACAAATAAGTAGGAATACAAACCGCCATTCCCACCCAAATGGCGGCGAGATTCCACATTGACCAGGTGCGTCCTTCTGGAGATACAGGGGCCAGATCATCGCTGTATAAGCCGGATTGCGAAAAGTCGCCTGATAGTTCTATGATGTCTTTGCTCATTCAATTGAAAGTGTAATGCGAAAAATATGAATATTAACACATAGTTCACATAGATGATTTTCTAAAACGTTCATCATCAATTACTTATGGCGCCTTGTGACGTTGACAATTTATTGGCGACTTTTGAGGGATTGTATCTCTTAAGGTTCCAACCAATTCTCCATAACTTCCAATATTGGGCATCTATTTGCGGCCTCCGAATACAACCAAATAAATTTGGTTGGCCATTAAGATTCAGCGATCCTACTTCCCAGTATAATATTGATCAGCAATCGAAATCGCTTCCGAGATAATCTCAATTCCTTCATCGATCTCGGCCTCGGTAATGTTGAGCGGCGGAGCGATAAAAATAAAATTCCATTTCACAAAAGTGAACATGCCCAAGTCCCTGATCTTCCCTGCTATTTCATAAGTAATCTTTGATTCCGATGGTTTGGCATTCCACGGCACCAAAGGCTCTTTAGTCTTTCGATCTTTTACCAATTCGATGCAGCCGAGCAATCCGGTATTTCTAAAATCTCCAATGGATGGGTGTTTGATCTTCAGATCTTCTATTTTTTGCTCCATGTATTTTCCCATTCTTGCGGCGTTGTCTACCAGGTTTTCTTCTTGTATGATTTTTACATTCGCCAATCCAGCTGCGCAGCACGTAGGATGTGCGGAATAGGTCAGGCCGATGATCAAAGCTTTATCATGAAAATGTTTTGCGATCTTATCAGACACCACCGTTCCGCCTATCGGCAGGTAACCTGATGACAATCCTTTTGCAAGAGCCATGATATCAGGAGTAACACCGTGATGATCTACGCCAAACCATTTGCCCGTTCTTCCAAACCCACTCATCACTTCATCATCTATTAACAGGATACCGTATTTATCTGCAATCTTTCGCAATCCCTGCCAGTAATTCGGCGGATACTTTATGCATCCCGACGAACCTGATTCACCCTCCATAAGAATCGCAGCGATGCTGTCCGGGTTTTCGTATTTGACTACCTGTTCCAGGTTTCGCAGAGCCATTTCACCGCATTCTTCAATACTATTCGTGCCCCATGGACAGCGATAGAAATACGGATTTTCCACATGCATAAAGTTGGGAGCAGCTTCAGCATCAATCGCAAATTTTCTTGGGTCGCCTCCCGCTGCCATGGCACCAAGAGTAGCTCCATGATACGCCCTGTATTGGCCAATGATTTTGGGCCTGCCCGTATAAATTCTGGCAATTTTAATGGAATTTTCAATTGCCTCCGCTCCACCAAGAGTGAAAAAGGTTTTGGTCAAATTACCTGGAGTCACCTCGGCAATTAATGCTCCTAGTTCCCCTCTCACGTCAGTTATCATGCCAGGATAGACGTAACTCACATCTTGCATCTGTCGTAATACGGCCTCTGTTACCCTTTGATCTCCATGGCCTATATTGACATTCATCAGTTGAGATGAGAAATCGATATATCTTTTTCCATCCGTGTCCCAGACGTATACCCCTTTTCCTTTTTTGATATGAATGGGGTTCAGGCCTCCTTGTTTGCTCCAGGAGAATAGGGTATGCTCAAGGTTTTTAGTTAAAGTCGCCTGATCGTTTTGGACTACTGCTCCCATATTTTTTCATCTACAACTTGACGTTGTTAATAGAACACGGTCAGACACGGGTGCGACGGATGATTACGAATTTTTTACTCCTCCAAATATTGGCATATAGGCCTATAGATTGTTATCACTAGCACACATGCAGTCTACCGTCTACCATACTAACTCATCCAATTCGTCTTATCCTCCGGATTCCACTTTGTCGTTGTCTTTTTATTCTTTGTCCAAAATTCTATCGAGCTTTTTCCGGTTATATCCCCTACGCCGAATTTGGATTCGTTCCAGCCTCCGAATGAGAACGGTTCGCGAGGTACGGGTACGCCTATATTCACTCCGATCATTCCCGCACTTGCTCCTTTGATCACGCGTTTTGCCAAGCCGCCCGATTGTGTAAATACGGCTGCTGCGTTTCCATAATTCGAACCGTTTTCGATTTTCAAAGCCTCATCAATGTCCTTGGCTCTAATAATGGAAATGACCGGTCCGAAAATTTCCTCTTTTGCCACCTTCATATCCGGTTTTACATGGTCAATTATGGTTGGACCTACGTAAAAACCTCCTTCTTTGCCTGGCACAGTGGCACCTCGGCCATCTACCAGGATTTCCGCTCCTTGCTGTTCAGCTTCAGTTATGTAACCCTCTATTCTTTCTTTGGCTTCCTTACTTATTACAGAACCCAACGATTCTCCCGGCACCACTTTTTTGGTGTCCTCTACCATTTGATCTATGATATGTTGCACCTTGTCCACTCCGACCATTACCGACGCCGCCATACATCTTTGCCCTGCACATCCCGACATAGACGCGACGACATTATCAGCGGTCATCTGAGCGTTTGCATCAGGCAGTACGATGAGGTGATTTTTAGCACCTCCCAAAGCCACACATCGCTGAAGATTTGACGATGCTCTCTTATAGACTATTTTCGCGACTCTAGTCGAACCCACAAATGAGGTTGCCTTGATTTCGGGATGATCGCATATAGCTTCAACTATTTCTTTTCCACCGTTCACAACATTAAACACACCATCCGGTAGTCCAGCATCTTTGAGTAATTCGGCCATTCGCATTGCGCTTAGCGGTACAAGTTCGGATGGTTTAAGAATTACACAATTGCCCAGAACCAATGCATTGGGTACCGTCCAATGGGGCACCATGTTTGGAAAATTGAATGGGGCAATGCAAGCGACTACACCTAATGGCTTTCTTTCTATTCTGCATTCGACGCCTCTGCTTACTTCCTGGATTTCATTGGTAACAATCTGGGGCATGGACACCGCGAATTCGCAAAGTTCAATGCTCTTCATAACCTCTGCCATTGATTCGCCGTAGGTTTTTCCGTTTTCTGTTTGTACCAGTTTGGCGAGCTCGTCTTTGTGCTTGTCCAGCAGGTTTCGGTATCTAAAGAATACCTGCACTCTTTCCTTCAAAGTAAGTGCCGACCATGCGGGAAAAGCTTCTTTGGCTGCCTGCACAGCTTTATCCAATTCGTCATTAGAACTCAACGGAAGGTCTGAAATTACAGACCCGTCAATCGGACTGATTACATTCATAGTGGGTTGGCCATTCCTTTCAAATTGACCTCCTATGAAGTTTTGTACTTTAGGGAGTGATTGAGTGGCTTTCATATCATGTCATTTTAAGAGTTAGATTTCTATATCAAATTCTATTCCTTACGCTTTTGGTAAATAATAAATTTACATAATAGTTGAATCAAATAATAAATGTACGAATCCATAAAAATACACATGACCTAAGCTATCCAAATTGGTAGGTAGATATGAGTAGTTTCTAAAAACCAACTCATAATAGTAAATTTATATCTGAGGTTTGAATAATAAAATACCTACATTAAAAGGCGTAACCTACCATAAATTTCAGTACAAAAAATCCTTCCTTATCAGTATCATCTGAAATGCCATATACAATTTCACCATTCAATTCAAAATTGACTCCTTTAATGTCTGCCCCAAGACCCCATCTATGGCTGTAAAACTGATCGTTGATCAATGGAAATAAATCATCGGCAATTCCCTCCTCTAATGATAACCTTGGATTGATATAGTACCCAAATCCAAAATCGAAAATAATCCAGGTTTCAGGCTTAATTCTAAACGGAGTTTTGATAAGTACTTCTCCCTTTAAGGAGCTCAACGATCCATAATAATTGTCAGAATCAAAATCCAGATCAAGGAGTAGATCTTCAAACTGACCGAACAACGAGGTATAATGAATGCCAAAGCCGCCTTGAACGGCACTTCCGAAAGTCAATTCTGCGCCTAGATCATACCCAAGAGTTTGTGTAGAATTTTCAACATTTTCAAAATACAGTTGGTCTAATGCAAACATTTTAGATATACCCCCCATAATCCGGAAACGTCGAGAATAATAAACAGCACCTTTGCGCAGTCCTGTAGGTGAACTCGCTGATGCAGCTGATTGGTTAATAGTCGTCTTTCTACCGGCTGTAGTAGGCGGAGGGACATTCGCACGTCTGTTGCCACAAGATATATCATTTCCGTTTTCAGATAGGAAGGCCTGAGCTGCTCTTTGATTGGGAAAATTGTCCCGAATTACTTTATGGAATGGCTGTTCGTCTCCCATAGTAATGACCTCAAGTTTACTTTCGTTCTGATCACAAACGACCGAAAACTGCCGCTGAGCAAGAATGTTAATCGAAACAAATAAGAGTAAAAATGTTATGTTGATATTCATAAATCAATATTTTAAGGAAGAATTAGTCTAGCGGGGACATCACAATATAAAATTCCATTGTGTCGCTGAATCATTTGGATCACATAACGGATCAACTACGACTCGAAATACACTGTTAACGCCATTGAGCCTTAATGATTGAGATTTAGTTCCCTGAGTGCCCACACATCCACTGTCAAAAATTTTCCTTGACCCTTGATAAATGTGTATTCTGTCTTTGGCCTTAAAAGTTTCATATTTAAATTCGAGATTGCCAAAAGTTTGATATACATCAATAGTGTACTGTTCTGGTTCATTAGCCCCACTTCCATAGGTAACATTGCATTGGCCTGTGTTTTGGTTCTCCGGTCTAACTGTTGGGTTATTATTCCCACCAGAGTTGGCACCTAGGCCTCCTGCTATAGCATCAATGATAGTTCCAATGGCACCTATTGTTTCCGAGGGATCCGCCCTTTTCACACATTTCGTCTTCCTGCGATTCCATTTATATCCCAGCGCACATTCGCAATAATATTGTTTGTCCACCCGATCATACATAAGCACAGAATTTGGCACATTGCAGTCTAGTGCTGATGGTATTGCCACACACGCCGTAGCGTCTGCATTCCACTGATAGCCAAGCATACAATCGCATTCGTAAATGTTGGTCACACCATTCCAAACTGCAGAGCTGTTTGGATAAAAGGATTGACAGTCGGGTCGAGAATCAATGCAGGCGGTTTTAGTAGGATTCCACTCATATGCAATTATACAACTGCATTCATATCTATTCAGTTGTGCATTCCATACCGCCTCAGAGTTGGGATAATAGGATTGACAATCCGGTGCTATTTCCACACAATTAGAAAAGTCAGCATTCAATTCGTATCCAGAAATGCATTCACATTCGTAGTCTTGAATAGACGCATTCCATACTGCCTCAGTATTCGCAAAAGCACTGCAGTCTAATGAGGCTGTGCATGCAGTTTTGTTACTATTCCATTCATATCCAGGTAAACATTCACATCTATAACTTACACCATTGAATGATTGCTCAGAATTGCTGATAGCAGAACAGTCTTCGTATGGTACACATCTGACACCATCGGGATCCCATTTGTAACCACTGATACATTCGCATTCGTATCGATCACCTCGAAAGACTTCGACTGCACTATTTATTCGAGAGCAATCCTCGTAAGGCACGCACTTTGAGCCTCTTTGATCTCGTTTATATCCACTTATGCATTCGCATTCATATCTACCGTTTCTGAAGACTTCGATGGTATTATTCGCCGTTCCACAATTATCAGAAGCTACACAATTATTGCTGGTAGGATCCAATTTATATCCTGGGATACAATCGCAGTAATATCTGCCACTTCGATATACTTCAATCGAATTCATCACAGTTGAACAATCATCAAATAAAACACATTGAGTCTGATCAGATGTGAATTTATATCCTTGATCACATTCGCATTCATTCATACCTGAGCTGTTTGTGACCATAGTAGCATTGGGAATAGTGCATGCAGCGCTTATGTCATCCAGAGAATTAATATGCTCAAATACTGCTCTGTACCTTTCCAACAATTCCTTTTGAGCTTTTAGTTTCTTTAGATTTTCGCGTATGGCTTTACTCTTACAATAATATTCACATACATCTTTTAAAAATCGATTGGTTGCAGTGGCCGCATAATTGTAGGCATTGGGATCGGTATTCCAATCGCGAAAATCACCAAGATCAATCTGAAGTTCTTTTGCAGCATAGCTTTTGATGGCTCGTTTTGTCGCTCCTGCATTCCAATTAATTTGAGAAGCGGTACCCACTTTAGCGTAGGTTTTCAAAAAGTGGTGTACATTAAAGAAATCGGGATCGCGATCCGCATAATTATTAGCAAACATCTTCAGATTTAGTTCGATTATCTCTCCATCCATATACCCTGCAAATTCATATAATGTTTTGATCGCTGTATACACAGCGCCAATCGCACCGGTCCCAAGTGCTCGTTTAGTTCCACTTTGAATCAACCATTCGCCTGCGAGTTGGATAACTCTTTTTGACGACCCACTTATTAATTCTTCAGCTATTTGAATGGCTTTGGTCATGTCCTTTAGTGTGGTGAAAATATCCTTGATTTTGATTCCGAATAAATAGGTGGCTTGTGTTCCCAATGTTTCATTATTCAGCCACAAGTCATACAGTTGGTCATTTGTCAACGCTCTTTTTAGTTTAGATACGCCGTATTTTCTCAGAAGACTTTCTATATCATCTCTGAATGAGGTACTTCCGTCCAATAACCAGGACTGCGAACTCTGATTTTGGCAGCGGCATATAACACGATCTGGCGGTGCCGGAATTTCTTTACTTATTAACTTAATATTCTGAATACACTCTGCTTCACGTCCGCAATCATCTTCCGCGATGTATTTTTTTGTATATGTAGATCCAGGTTTTCCTTGACTTCCACTAGCCAATAACATTTGACCTTCTTTGAGATAAGATCTTAAAGCACAACTTGTTTCTATGTTTACGGTTTTATCAAATTGCTGATTGAGGTCAGTAATAGTCACGTCTGGCGGACAGGTAATTTTTGGTCCGTCATTTTTAATAATGAAAAGTTGGACACACCTAATTTCCGATTCGCATTCCGGATTCAGATGGTAGATCACTTCATAGACCGCCTCCTCGCAATTTTCACGTCCCTTTATTAATTTGGGCCCTGAGGTTCGATCCAATAGTATCGGCCCAAATAACCATGATGTAGTGGATCCGGTATGGTCCTTAATCTCCTCACGACATTCTATAATCACATCCGGTGGACAGTCAACGGTGATGTCTCTGTCCTTAATCGTAAATCGTTGTATACAAGATGCGGTACTATTGCAATCATCTGTTATTTCATAGGTCATCTCATATATGGCTCCCGGGCAATCCTTTTCACCACTGACCAATACAGGACCAAATACCTGAAGATCGTGCAAGTGCCCGCAATAGGTTTTAACTTTTGGAACCCCTTTCACAATATCGACTTGGTAGTCTACATTCTCAGCCTCGGGACAAATGATTTCAGGAGGGTTCATTTGTAATGTAAATGTCTGAGTGCATTCTACTTCTCTTCCACAATCATCCGTTGTCTTGTATACCACAGCATATTGCGCTCCATCACAATTATCCTGACCTTTGATAAGATTTGGTTCAAGAGGATCTACAGGAATCTCTTTCCCACACTTTGTGTGTGCATTAATTTGTTCTGTGAAAATATCCTTGCGACATTCTACAATTTGATCCGGCAGACATACCAGCTCAGGTGGAACATTTTCTATTGTAAACAGCTGTCTGCATTCCACTCTTCTATCGCAGCTGTCTGTGATAACATATATGATGCGATAGATCGCGCCTGGGCAATCATCTTCTCCCGAGATCAATTGCGGGTCGGCTACTTCTATATTGTAAAAATTGGAACAAGCAATATTAACTACTGGTTTCTCTGATGCGATTTCATCCTTGCACTGGACTGTCTTATCATCCGGACAGATCACTTCCAGATCCTGATCGATAATTTTAAAATATTGTTCGCATACTTCAAACCTCCCGCATTCATCCGTTACTTCGTAAACAATGGCGTAGAAAGCTCCCGGACAATTCGGTATTCCAGCGATCAGCTGTGGATCTGAGATGACCACTGTGTAATGCAAATCACATGAAACTTCCACCTGTGGAACTCCACTATTGATTTCATCCACGCAAATGATGTCATATCCATCGGGACATTTAATCTTAGGACCCTCATTATCTATAGTGAACTTTTGTGTGCACGACACTGATCTTCCACAAAAATCGGTCAGAGTGTAAATGACCTGATAAACTGCTCCCGGGCAATTGTGCTGCCCACTTAGGAACGAAGATAAAATAAAGTATCGAATTTATGCACAAATTCTGTAGGAAAGAACTGGAAGTTGTGGATGAAATTGAATTCGATTATAGTCAATTTCTGATTTAGGTGTCTTTATTCCTGTGTTATATCTTTTTTGATTTAATCGTGCTATTACTTTTAATCCTGTTTTGGTTTTGGTTTTATTTATGAGTTTAGCTACCAACTCATAATCGGTAAAAACTGCACCTTGAATAGCGCGGTGAACATGAGCAAATAAACGATGTTCAATTGGATTCCACTTAGAAGCATAGGGTGGGTAATGGCACACGATAATATCTAATCCTATCTGTTTTGCTAAAAGTAAAATTTGTTTTTTGAAAGCATAGTGTCCATAGCTATTGGCTCCTCCTGCATCACACAACACGAGGATATTTTTAGCATTTGGATATTGATGGATACCATAGTTTTCCCACCACCATAACAAATTATCTGTAATAAATTCTGCTGTTTCATGACTATTACCTATCGACATATACCCTTCATTTTTTTGTAAATCGTAGATTCCGTGAGGAATTACTGCACCTTTAGATAAATGGTGATAGTCGTGATCGAAAACCTCTATAGCTCCCGTAGCATAACATTTTCCTTCACGATACAAGTTGCCTAATCGCTCCTTTTTCTTACAATCTATGCTTACTACTGGGCTTTGCAAACTCATCAGTCCTACTAATTTGAAAATAATTTTGAACTGTTCATCTCGTTTTTCATAACTGCCTAAAGCTATATTCTTGCTCATTTTACGATACTTGAAATTCATAGCTCGAAGGGTTCGCTTTATTAAGCCATTGCTGATCTTGATACCATACTCTTGAAAAAATCGATCAGCTATTTCCCCAGCCTTTAAGTGAATCCAATAAACATTTTCATTGGTAGGACTACCGGCTTTATTTATATTGATAAACTCAGTAAGCTTCGCTAATGTCTCGGGGTACTTGTTAAAATTTTTTTCTACCTCCTCCTATGCGCCTTTGTTTGCCTAATGGAATTTGTCCATATAATTCAGAATTCAATAATTCTCGTTCTCCCTTGCGCAGCGTCTTTTGACTTATTTTAAACATCTTTCCTATATACTGCTTACCTCCATGACCTAATTTTGAGGCCTCTAAGGCAGCATAATGACGCCTATCTTTTTCTTCCAAACCAGTATAAAAAAGCTTCATCTTTGCTTCTGTTTCTTTTGAATACCTTTCCATCCTTTTTTTTCACAAGATAATAACATATTGTTACTTTATTTAATATGTATTCCTTATAAGATTAGGTGCACTGGCAACCGGCATACTTTTATCATCACAACTCATCAATAGGGTGCATTTCAAAATGTCCCGATATAGGAAAATATGTGTTAAATTAGATATATCAACCAAAAATTAAAAGTCATGAACGTGGTTAAATTACAGAAAAGATTTGACCAACTGATGAGTGATGTAAAGAACCTACAGGACATTGAAAGTTTTTACGACTATGAAGAAAGTTTTACCTACCTGTTAAAAGATTTTGGCAGAGAATTGCTAGAGAGTTCATTGGGCGAGGCTGTTGAAAATCGTAAAAAAAAAGATGCATCAAGACAGGTTACGGTAAAATTGAATTGAATAAGTCCAACAAGTACAGCGAACAAATCGAGTCTGCAAAAGTAAGCCCTTATTTACAAGGCAAGTTGATATTCATAGGCCAGTTTAGTTGTTACGAGAATGGGGAAGAAATTGCGAATAAATTATTAGAGGTAAAAACGAATGATACGGCAATTTACCGTTTAACTGATACAATGGGAGAACAAGTAGGAGAATGGATAGATGACCAAGATCGGTACAACATAGAAGATGTGAAAAAAGAGGATAGAGTTTATTGTCAGGTGGATGGTTCTCATTTATTGACAAGAGGACCGGGATGGAAAGAGGTAAAATTGGGAAGGGTATTCAAACAAAGCTCAATTCTACCTCAAAGTGCTGATAGACAGTGGATTAGGAATAGTGAATATGTAGGTCATTTGGGTGATCATGAAGAATTTGAGACAAAAGTTTCAGTGTTATTAGATGAATATTCAGGATTAAAAGACCGGATGGTTTTTGTGAATGACGGAGCTGTATGGATAGAAAAATGGATTACAGCAGAATATCCTGATGCAACCCAAGTACTAGATTTTTACCACGCCGTTGAAAATGTGAGCAAATACGCAAATGTGTGTATGAAAAATAAAAAAGTAAGAAAAGAATGGATTTCACAGACAGCTTCACTATTAAAAGAAAAGGGTTATGATAGCCTTATAGAACGGATCGATGAATTGAATTGTAACACGAAATTAAAAAAAGAGGAAAAGAGGAAATTGATGGTCTATTTAGAAAGGAACAAGACAAGAATGGATTACCCTTCATACATAGAAAAGGGAATGTTAATAGGTTCTGGAGCCATAGAAGCAGCGCACCGCAACGTATTGCAAAAAAGGATGAAACTGTCAGGTCAAAGATGGTCTGCCAAGGGAATTCAAAATATGATCAATCTCAGAGTAATCAATAAAAGTGGCCATTGGGATATGGTAACTGACAGGTTAAGACGCGCCGCCTAGACGGGACAAAATGAAATACACCGTGCGTCCTGAAGCTCAAAAGTGAGCATGCTGTTTACCAGATGGAGGTATGGCCCTCCGAAGGCGGCTGGAAGGAGCAGCCTTCAAACCACCTTATGGTGCTAAGGTAGTAATACCTGGGTACTGAGCGATAAGGAAAAGGCTTCGCTAAAGGAGTCAGGTGATCATTGAAAGAGTCGAACGAAAGTGAACCACTGATTAAGCAACGAAACACATTTAGTTGTACATCAAAACCGGGGATTGGTGTATTTCCCGGGAAGACCATAGCGGAAGACCTTCTTACTGGCTATGGGGTTACCGTTGTAGAGGTGGCGAGACATCAATGAAGGGTGGTAAATAGAACAGGAGATTGCCCTACTGTAATGATAAGAGAGAAGGCACAATCCGTAGAGGAGAGGCCGAGCGTATCGAAGTGCAGAGGGTTACGGACTAACTCGTAGTAGTGATGAAGCATCTGTAATGGATGTGGATCGAAGGGGTTAGCATTGTTGGAATCTGTTATTGGTTCAACAACTAATAAGAATTAGGAGGATTGAATTAAAACAGATTGAAGTCTGGATAATACAGATTAGACAATGAAGAGCCGTATGAAGGGAGACTTTCACAGCCTGTCCCGAAAATCGGGATACGGTTCTGCGAGAGGCTTGGGGTGAAATTCCCCAGGTCTACTCGACCCATCAATACCATCGGATTACCTGGCTTAATATCTTCAAAGCACTCCACTATCGTATCAGCCGGACACATAATCATCGGAGGATCATTTTCAATTTTCACTTTTTGAATACACTTCGTCTCTCGTCCGCATATGTCTTTCACTATGTATTGCATCTCATATATGGCGCCAGGACAATTATGAGTGCCACTGACTAAAAGAGGGCCATAATAAGTCACTTTGCATGTTACGTCACAACTTGTAGTAGTCTTAGGTTGAATTTTTACTAATTCCTCGATGCAAAAAACTACGGTATCAGTAGGACAATCAATCTCGGGCGGGTCATTGACTATTTTAAAAAATTGCCACACACTATCTACTCGCAAACACTGATCTTTTGCAATAAAAGTAAACCGGTAGCGAGCTCCCGGGCAGTTATCAATTCCACTTATTAATTTTGGACCGATAGTCTCTACTTTCCCCCCAATATCGCAATGACGCCATGCTACGGTCACTTCGGGTACAATGGCATCTTTACAAGTAATAATTGTCGTATCAGGGCAAGTGAGGAGGGGTTTTAAATTTACGGTAAAGGGTTCCGCATTCGGGAATATCAAATCATCCACAAATAGACATCTTAGAAATAACCAAAGTGAGTTGACTTCATTGGTGTTTGTTATCTTTTTTAAAATACCGGGCCCGAGCCAAATGTCTGATACCATTTTATGTAAATATGATCGTTCCAGCAGCGAGTTGATCTTAGTTATACTTTCTATAATACAAGTCGCGCAACTTCCAAATGCCTGACTTCTAATGCGACCAATTTCTTTGACAATATGAAAAAGTTGATAGACATCGGGATTTTTTTGGTGATACATAGCCGAAGAAGGAAATGGTATCCTGTTACCTTCTCTAAATATCCCGGCTGTGTTAAACTCCTGTGTACCTATGCCCGATTGGAAGTAGGGTTCTGAAAAGGCTTGTTTCCATAAGCCATTGAAAAAGTTCACTTCATCAATGCTCAGGGACGATTTGTTATGTGTAGAGAGGTCTCCATAATAATAGGCAGCTTTTACAATTTTGCAATAGTTGAGAAAAGGATCCTGAAAGGTTGCAGGGTTGTATTTAGGCCATTCATAGTTGGGGTTACTATTCGCACAAATTGAGTCAACCAATGAAAAAATTGGCAAAATTGTAATTAGTATAGTTACACCTCCCCTTCTAACCCCCTAAATAACTGGACACGAATTAAGTAAAAGAAGTTATACACTAAATTCGTGAAAATATGAGCAAGAACAGAAGAAAATGGAGTATTTCAGAGAAACTCGAAATTCTCCAGTATTACAAAATTCATGGTTTGAGCCGAACCGTTAGAGAATTCCATGTATCATCAACCGCTGTTTACAAATGGCAAAATATATTGGATGATCACGGCCCTGAAGGTTTGGAAAACAAACATCGCATTAAGGGGAATGCAGAGCTGGATCGACTCAGGCGAGAGAATAGGGAACTCAAGGCGATCGTGGCCGAAAAAGAATTGGCATTGCGTATCAAAACTGAGCTTTTAAAAAAAAGCCTATAAGTAAAACGGATCGAAAAATGGTAGCACAGCAGTTCATTGATCAAGGCCATGGCATTAAATCAGTATTGGATAATTGCAGTTTATCCAGGAGCAGTTATTATTATCGTCCAAAACAAGGAGGTGATAAAAAGGGAGTTCCTAAAAGCAAGTATACAATGACTCAAAAAGGAGAATATGTATGCAATGACCAGGTGGTCAAACAAATTGAAGAACTGTTGTCCAGAGAATTTGTGGATTACGGATATATAAAAGTCACCCACTGGCTCAGACAAGAATATGGGTACATCATCAATCCCAAGAAAGTATACCGTCTCATGCGAGAAAATGGTCTTTTGAACAAGAAGAAAGCCTCACCCAAACCTAGCCGAAAACATTGGGTAAAACAGTTGGTTCCAAAGCCTTTAAGTGTTTTTGATTACCTGGAATTTGATATAAAATACATGTATGTATCCGGGTGTGGAGGCAATGCATTGATGATCACTGTATTGGACGTGTACAGCCGCTGGGTGCTCGGACATAAAATACAATGGTCGATAAAAGAAAAAGATGTCAAGGCCCTGTTCGATGAACTACTTTCACAATATCCTCTGCCATCCAGGTTTTATGTGCGATGTGATAATGGATCGCAGTTTATAGCCACAAGTGTGCAAAACTATTTTGAGAACAGAACCATTATTCAGGAGTTTACCAAACCCGCCACTCCTGAACAAAATGCCCATATAGAAGCCTATCACAGCATTGTTGAAAATGTCATTTGTCGCCGTTACGAATTTGAAAATATAGAGGACTTGAAACAGACTCTAAACAGGTTTATCCAATTCTACAATATGGAAAGATTGCACTCAGGAATTGAGTATTTCAGCCCTTATAAATATTTACTTCAAAAAGGAATTGACCTAAAAGATCAATCCCCTCTCGAAGCGTTTTGTCGTAAAACAAATATAAAACCTAATTTTGAAAAATCTGTCCAGTTAATAGGGGGTTAAGACACTCCGGTAATTATTGATTTTTTCATTGGAAGAGCAAGATAGTACTTCTCACTAAGTTCATATATTTTCTAGTAACCGTTTTGATTCATTCTCATTCCGCATTTTGCGAATACTTCATAAAAAAATAGTAGGCAGATTTTAGAACCGATAACGGCCGTACTTACGTTTCTAAGATCTTTTTCTTTCTTCCAATATTTTGTTGAGGTTAAAGTTAATCCCTTTCATTATATCAACATCCTTGTTCCAGCTATCTGTTAACCATGGAAGAGTTGAATCGGCGATCATCACCTTTTTGGTCTTGGTGAAAATCCATACGACCTTCTGTACACCAAAATCGAGGTAATCTTCGATTTTTTCTAAGACGTAATCCATCTCCGTTTGCTTTTCGGTATCGGCTTTGACGTCAATTTCGATTATGATTTCAGGAGGTAAGTCAGAGAAAAATTCTTTAAGTTCGAGCTTGTCTCTTATGAAAATTGAAATATCGGCACCTCGTTTGTTTTGCCCCGGAAGATTTAGAACTAATTCGCCAGGAAGTATATCAAAACCTTTTTTCAATAATAATCCACCTAAAATCATAGTAATTCGTCCTTTTAGCCAACTTTGCAGTATACTTTCCATTTTTATTTCTTCGATGGTTTTTGTTCCATTGAGTACGTCTCGATAACCCTTGTAGTAAATAGGCTTACCTTTTACAATCTCATAGATTAAATAGTCCGGAATGTCAGATGACTTCCCCTTCCTTTCTTTTGGCGCAATTGCTGTACTCATTATCGTATGTTTGAATGTCAAACTTACGAGCTTTGAGCGAAAAATGCATTACCAAACAAAAACTCGTCAAGAAACTATCTTCTTTCCCCCATCGAGCCATAACGGGTAATCAGCGACAAAGGATATTCGAAATACTCGAGAGCCATGTGTCGGCCGATGGTGTAGAATTTGATCATCAGCCATTCCATTCTCCTCACCACTTCATGCAAATCATGAATTGGCTTTTCGGAGGGATGATCATTTGCTTGGTGGCTTCATTTTATCTGCCACTTTCCGCTTTTGTTCTCTCAGCGATGATTGCAGTGTCAGCCTTTAGGTATTTTGATTGGCGTTCGTCTTTTCTTACCAAACTACCTCCACAAATCAAGACCTATAATTTTCGCGCCAAGCGTAAAATCTCTAATCCGAAACATCGACTCGTACTAATGGCTCATTGGGACACTGCGCCAATCTCACTACCTTATTTGCCGTCGATGATAAGCGACTTTCGAAGGAACTTGTTCGTATTGATGCTTTTTATTACTGGAGTGGCCGCGCTATGCATTTTACAACTTATTGGTCTTAGGGCGACTTGGCAATTTTATGCCTGACTTATTTTGGCGTTGTTCTTTCTATTGCAAGTGATCATTATTAGTTGGGATTATTGGCGCTTCGGCTACAGCAATGGCGCTAATGATAACGCGACGGGTTGTGCAGCAGCTATTGATGTGGCAAATTAAAATCGTACAAGGGGCTTATTCCTCCATTGCCGGTGCCTTCTCTACTTAATTTGCATTTCGCCATTTCAAAGATCAATCTGCTCTCTGGAAAAATTGATTTGCAGAATCCTCATGATACTGACCAGACATTGACCTGGGACCAACAAACCCTGGCCGACTGGATGACACGAAATATTAAATTCGATACGGCCAAAAAGATTTTCAAAATTGGCATAGAATCCATTTACGCTTGTGACCCATCGGAGATATCACTTTTGCACACACTTTTTTACTGCAAATCAGGTAATGATCTGGATATGCTGCTCAACATCGATAAAGGTGCGCAGCAAGATCGAATTTATGGGGGTGCACAAGGTCTGGCAGATAAAATTGCAGACGAATTCCGATCCACCATACGACTGTCGACTCCAGTGACCCAAGCCAAAGATCTTGCAGAAATACCCGAAGCGGAAAGAAAAGCAACTGTTCTTGACGAATTGACTAAATTCTTTGGCGATGAGGCTCGAGACGTTATACTATATAAAGACAAAATTTGGGTTAACGAAGAATGGTCGGGCGGCTGCTACGCGGCTATGCGAGGCAAAGGTGGTTGGGCTAAGACTTCGGATGATCTTTCCAAACCTATCGGTCATATTCACTGGGCGGGCACAGAGACGTCGGATCGGTGGTATAAGTATATGAAAGGGGCAGTAATCGCGGGAAAGAGGGCTGCGACGGAAGTCGAAGAATTCTTAGAATCCTAATACTTCTCGTGCAATTGCTGCGCATGATGCTCTACATGATAGGCGGTCCACATCACTAATTCCCTAATTGGCATCCTGCCCATGAAGGGATGAGGGGGTGTATCCCATTTTTTCGTTTAAGCAGCTTTTTTCCCAAGGAACTCAGAGAGTCTGTCCCATTGATTGTTCATTCTCAAATTTCTGAGACTGATTACGTTTGTAACTCCTTTTGGAGTCCATCTTTGTCCTGACAATTTACAGCGCTTTTGCACCAATGTTCTATGGGCTGCTTCTATGGCACCACTTCCAATTTGTAGCCCTTTTTCTCTATATTTTGGATATTCCATCCTGTGGATGTTGTTGTTTAAATAGACCAATAATTTCTCTTTCTTTTCTTTTTTCTTTTCTGTTTTACATTCTATGTTCTCCACCATTTTTAAGGCAGCTTGTCCTCCCTTTTTCAATAGTGTTTCCCTTATGGTGTCTAACCACTCTTTTCTCTTTTCTTTTCTATGTATCGCTACTTTTGAAAAGTCTGAAAAATGTTCTAAGGCATGATAATAATCCAGTATTTGCAAAGCCTCTGGATATTCTGAGCTAAACCAATCTCCCAACCATTTCGCTCCGTCTATTATTATGACCAACCTGTCTTTTAGATCTTCGTAGGTATCCAGATATTCTGACATCTTTCGTTCAAATTCTTCATGCCCACCTAAATGAAAACAATACCACGATTCTTTGATAAAACTCCTGGTATCGCTCAGTTTAAGTACTTCTTTACCTTTATAAACCCTTCCTACTTTTACTTCTTTCCAATCACTCGGTCTGGTCAACACCATCCCTCCATCTGCATGTGCATATACTACCTCATCGGACTCCGCTTTGGGCTTACTTTGTACATCTTCTCTTTGCTCCTCCAGCCATTTTTCACCCTCCTCTCCAAGACTTTGACATACTCTGTGTATGCTGTTGTCGCTCACATCAAGTTGCATCGTCTTTTTTAGTAATTCACTACTCGATTGGTAGCATTCACTTTGCCCTACATATGCTGTGATATCCTTCAGCATCGGACTCAGTTTTACTCCTTTGACCTCTTTTACAAATCGATGTGAGTTGTCCAGTTCAAGTTTTCCGTAATAGCCTATTATGCTTTTTTTTTACGATAATCTTCATCGGCTTCTCCTATGGTCTGTTCTATCACATTGCGACTTAATTCTTTAAGAAGCTCCACCGATTTGGTTTCAAATTCATAAAAGCTTTCTGCGGTTTTCTCTTTAAGTTCTATCTCATCCAAAAGTTGGCTAAACTGGTTCAGTAATTTAGCCTTGTCCATTTTTGAATGTATTTTGGTTTATGCTAATTTAACCATTTTTGCGAAAAACTGGGATACACCCGGATGAGGTAAGATGTACTTGTCGAGATTGTGTTCTGACCATCTTTTAATTCTCTTGATAAGCATCTGCTCTTGACGACGCAACTCATTGATTATGGGTGGTTTATCAGAAATATTTAATTTCGGCATATTCCGTGATCCGGCGAATACAACGCCTGGATTTTCTGCTAATTTAGTTAGGTATTTATTTACAACAGTATCATAATCTCTTGTCTCTCGGTTCGATTTTCCAAATCGATATGCCAGGACAAATCGAGGCAAGAGCATCACCTTATTCAGCGGTTTCAGGGTTTGAATAAGGTGAACGACATGCTCGCCGGTGCACCATTTTCCTTCTGGGCCTAAAATCCATTTTTGATCATCGTGATTTTCCAGCCATTGGAAAAGTCGTTCGTGTTTAGCTTCGAGAAGGTCGATGATTTCGGTTTTATTCATTTTTAGTTTCTAGAAATAAAAATACTAATCACCTCTATACACCAGCCCCTTCACAAATCGACCCGCGCTAGCACCTGTATGTTCACCATCTTTGAGCACCTGCTCACCATTTACAAAAACATCTCGTACACCAACTGCATACTGATGAGGGTCTTCAAATGTCGCTTTATCATTCACCACTTGAGGATCAAAAACCACCACATCGGCGAAATAACCTTCCTTTAATTTCCCTCTATCTTTGATCTTCAAATTGTCAGCCGGTAATGAAGTCAATCGTCTTATTCCATCTTCGAGTGAATACAATTTCTCATCTCTGCAGTACTTGCCCAGTACTCGGATAAAGGAACCATAAGCCCTCGGGTGTGTGCTCTGTTGTACAAATACATCTTCATTGGTATAAGAGCCTGCATCCAAACAAAAGCTCATCCAGGGTTGGACGATTTTCTTGCGAATGTTGTCCTCCGACATCGAGAAATAGACTACTTGTATTCTACTGTCGTCTTCGACGATGAGATCAATGACGGCCTCCCCAGGAGTTTTGCCTAATTCTTCCGCAATGTCATCAAGATATCTGCCGATGTAATGCCTCAAATTTTTATTTCTGAATCCGACCATCAGTATAGTCTCAGGTGGATTGCTGAATTCCGTATCGTCTAATATCTTTTGCCTCAGTGAACCGTCTTTAAGCCCTGTGATCATCTTCTCAATCCCGCCATCTCTTACCCAATTCGGAAGTTGGATGTGCAGTCCGGTGCTGCTCGCGTTGTACGTATACATGTCTGCTGTGATGTTCAATCCTTCTTTGCGCGCATTTTCGATTTTCTCAAATACACTTTCGAGCTTATGATGATGGTCGACTCCCGATGCCTTGAGGTGGTAGATTTCGGCATCGATTTTCGCTTCGCGACTTATTCGGATCAATTCATCGACGGACTCAAGAAGTTCCTCGCCTTCGCTTCTGATATGCGAAATGTCCAGGCCATCGTACTTCGCTGCGGTTTTAGAAAGAGCAATGAGTTCGTCCGTATCGGCATACATACTGGGCGCATATAAAAGCGAGGATGAAATCCCGACAGCGCCTCCTTGCATTTCCTTTTCGAGAAGCTCCTGCATCTGTCTGACTTCCTCGTTAGTGGCTTTGCGATTTTCATAGCCAATGACGTGTTGCCGCAAGGTCCCGTTACCTACGAATGAAGCCACATTTGTGGATATGCCTTTTTCCTCCAGGTGTTGCAGGTATTCCGTTAATGTAGTCCACTTTATTCCATATTTTATATCTCCTTGATTTTCAAGCATTTCCGCTTTCATATCTTGGGACAACGGCCCCATAGAACGGCCTTCGCCCATTACCTCGAGCGTCACGCCCTGACGTATATCGCTTTGCGATCTGCCGTCTTCGAGCAGCGCAACATTTGCCCAGCTCAACATATTGATAAAGCCCGGAGATACCGCTTTATCTTCCGCATTCACGACTTTGCCTGCCTCTGTATTTATCTTTCCGATTTTGGCGATGCGGTCGTTTCTTATTCCAATGTCTGCCTGGTAAGGAGTGCTACCTGTGCCGTCGTAGATGAGGCCGTCTTTAATGATTGCGTCGAAATGCTGGTTTGTGCAAGAAAAGAGAAAGGGCAGGACGAATAGCAGTACGTATCTTTTCATTTTTCGAATTTGACTGAAAAGATAAGATATTCCGCAAGCTCATATTAAAGATCGGTTTCTGTTAAAGCTCGCTTAGTTGATAAGAATGCTGTCCGATGATGCAAATTAAAACACCCTCGTTTTCTAATCGAATGACTGAATTACGGATATATACGTCTATTACGGTTATAAACGTCTATTACGGTTATTACCGTAATTACACATTTTGCATGTCCAATCTAAAGGCGTGCTATTCGTCCTGCAACTGGAATTTATTCCTCTTAGAAAGTAGTGTAGCCGAGATGACACCTTTTCCTCAATCCCTTGCAATAGCCCGGCAAAAAAAATCTCTGCTCACCTTATCGACGAAGCCTTTGCAGTTGATTCTTGAGCTTGATTCTTCATCTAGAACTTTCCTACCCATCCACCCAATGCTTAAACTCAGTAGCGCGATTGCGGCTTACTACAAAATCTTTATCTGCGTCATTTGTTAATTCGAGTTTGAGGCGTTGATTGAGGTACGGGTGTATCTTCTTGACCGCATTGATATTGACAATCTGTTTTCGATTGATCTGAAAGAAAGTGGTCGTGTCCAAGTCACCTTCCAAATCTGCGATTGTTTTAGGGTATATATGCCTTCTTCCGTCTGGTGAGTAGATAAAGGTCAGGCTGTCCTCAGAGTGGATGAAGGAAATATCATTTGCATTCAAAAATTCGTAGTGGTTCCCTTTTTTTACTAAAAACCGGTTTCGCTTTTCCCTTCTTAAACCTCTAAGAAGCTCGGCAATTGAGCCGTTAGAAATATTTTCGGCTTGACCGTTTTGCCTACCCATCTGCAGATCGGGCTTTTCCAATTTATCAAAAGCGTGTTTTAATTCTTCTTCACCAATCGGTTTGAGTAGGTAGTCAATGCTATTCAACTTAAATGCTCGAATGGCGTATTCGTCGTACGCCGTTGTAAAAATTATAGGAGCTAAAACTTCGACATGATTAAAAATTTCAAAACTCAGCCCATCCGAAAGTTGTATATCCATAAATATGACATCCACTTCCTCATTGCTGTGAAACCAATTAATCGCATCTTCGACACTATCGATATGATCGACAATAGTCACTTGGTCGTTGACCGCTTCAATTAGGCTTACCAGGTACTCGTATGCGTTGATTTCGTCCTCAATGATCAGTGCGCGCATTAGGTCAATTTTGAATAAGGGGAATCGCTACTTCAAAAGACTCATTGTCTTCCAATATCTCCACTGATTTATCGGTGAAATAAGAAAACCTTTGCGTAATATTTTTAAGGCCTACTCCAGTCGAACTGACTTCCTGAATCTTTTTTTGAAGGTTGTTTTTGATATGGATATATTCTTCATCTTCTGAAACAAATACATCGATATTCAAAGGTTTTTTTTGCGAAACAATGTTGTGTTTCACGGCATTTTCAATTAGAAGTTGAAGGCTCAACGGCAGTACTTTTACATTCTCTTCCACGCCGTTCCTAAAAGTGATATTGATATTCTCCCCGAATCGCTCCCTTAAAAGGTCTGCATACAACTGCGCATTTTCAAATTCATCGTGAACGGATACCAAAGCTGCCTCATGCTTCCCTACTGAGTATCGATAAAATTTGGAAAGTTTGTTGAGATAAGTCGCGGCCCGCTCGGTGTCCTTAGCGATTAAATTCATTAGTGTATTCAAGCTATTGAAGAGGAAATGCGGGTTGACTTGGTTTCTCAAATTATCCAATTCGGATTGTACATGGGCTGTCCGGAGTCGTTCCTGCTCTTGTATAGCTTCTTTGTATTTTACAAAATAATAGATCGCTTCGTAAATCGCAAAAACGCCAAAACACAGAAAGTATGTCAAAATTATTTCCTGAAAAAGTTTGGGTTTCAGACAATCTTCAGCGTAAAAGATCTGGTGGGCACTTTCCACTATAAAACCGATGATCTGGCCATAAATCGGAGAAAGCAATAGCATAAGAAGCACAAGTACGACTATCCGCTTTTTCGTCTGACGAATTTTGGGATACTTATGCCTCAACTTGATAACGACAAATCGAAACGCAATCCAATAAGCCGATGTGATGAATATCGCTTCAGGCCACTCGACATAAATATGATCGAGATAGGTAGTGAAATCTACACCGAAAAAAATAGGATTTAAACAAAATGAAATGATCAGAATACCGAAGATCATTAACTTCCGGTCGTCAAATCCTAAGTATTTCCTGCACGGCAATTCGCCTAACATGCTTCTAAGTTCTTATTTTTTCGAGTCTTGTGGCTTTATAACCCAAATAAAAAAGGAAGACCTAGCACATTAGACGGATCTTCCTTTTAAAACTAACAAAGAAAATTTAAATTCTATTTTCGAAATTTAACAGGGATTCTAATTACTCTTTCCTTTGCCACTCCATCATACGAGATAGGAGTGACCTGTCCGATGTCTGCCACGATACTCTCAATGAGCCTATTCAAATCCCTGTTTTTTCCATCAATTACTCTGGCCTTCTTAATATAACCCTCCTTAGTAATTACCACCTCGACCAAGGCCTCGCCTGTAAATTCGAGATCGATTTTGTTCTTGAAGAAATTCAATTTCTCCCTGATCTCTTGTGATATTTCTGTAATAGCCGTTGTATTAACGGATGCTGTAAAGTTTTCAGGAACCTCGACAAATTTTAGTTCCATGTCGTGGTCGATGGTCGTATTGGCGTAAGCCAATTGTCCTGATAAACTGGTTCCGACGAGTATGAGTCCCAGAACAAGTGCATAAGCCAACCCGTACATTTTTTCCTTTTTCATGATGATCGTTTTTAGTTTTTTGTAAATGAATGACAACTCAATATTCGCAATGAAAGTCGAGAAAAGGAAGGAAGATTCGTCGAAGTGTATATTTCGCAGGTTGAGATGTATAAGTTACTCGATGCGGGTTGTGGGTTGTGGGTTGCCGGGTACTGGTTGTCGGGTTGTCTAGAGTATCACTAGATTTTATGCCTTGATCTTATAAAAAAAGGCCTTCCACATTCCTGCCGAAAGCCTTTCGTCCTCATTTTTAGATTTCTCTTAAGTACTGGGCAATTCTCTCAGACCTGTCTTTACTTTAATGAATTGCGTGGGTTCTGGTCCCATGTCCCATTTGTACTGTAATTCGATATCTTCTCTTGGCACTTTGAGGTTATGCAGGGCTTGCAGTAGCAGTTCTTCTTTTTCTTTTAAAAAGGCTTCATTACCAGATCTTTTGGCTAAAGTGATTACGATCTGATTTGCATAGGTATTGTTGTAGTGTTGAGTGAGGTCGGCGAGGTGATCTTCCGCCAGGCCGGTGACCGTACCATCGAGGTAATCATATTGGATAAATCGGATTTGATCTTTTTCTCTTTCTTTTATTAAAAGGTAATTTCTCTTGGCCTCTTCTATTTTTTTGTCGAGGTCATCACCTGTTTCTACATATCCTTCGATCTCCATATATTTATGCACTACCTTTCCATTTTGATCTACATCGGCCAAAAAGGCTTTGCCTTCTATGACGACGATAGTGATTTTCTCAACATTGGTAGCTGCCACTTCTACCGAAATAATGTTGAAAAAGAAAAGTGAGAATATCAATGACAGTGTCATTTTGCTATGATTACTTTCTCTAAAATGGTGCAAATGCTGTGCCAAGGATGGATAGGGGACCCACACCATCAAAGCTTCGAACTTTCGGAAATTGTCTACCCCACATGCACTTAGTCTGAATTTTTCAATTAAGAGGAAACATAAGAAGAAATACAATCGTAAACTTGCGCATGCACTGTTCGAATGAAGGTGCACAGGCTGCCGTACTGATTTATTATAGAAAATGATACCTACCGATACGGAACACTTAAACCGAGTCATCTACAGAAAAGCCCGTTCAGAGGATTGGGAAGCCATCGCCGAACTCCACACCAAAAGTTGGCAGGAAAACTACCGGGGTGACTTTAGCCACCATTATCTAGACCATGAAGCTGCTGGCGATCGCAGAGCAGTCTGGGAAAAAAGATTCGAAGAAAGTCCTGATAATCAATATGTTATAGTCGCGGAAAGGTCAAGTAAAATATGCGGTTTTGCTTGCACATACGGCGGACATGACAAAGAATATGGTAGTCTTCTGGACAATTTACACATTTCCACAACCATGAGAAGCAAAGGTATTGGAGCGACTCTATTGATCAGATCTACTGAGTGGGCTTTTGATCAATATCCCGAATGTGAATTCTACCTATGGGTATTGCTCAATAATATAAGAGGCATCAAATTTTACCAAAGATTGGGTGCAAAAACAGGTGAACCAACTTTTACGGAAACACCCAGTGGTGGAAAAGCAACAGCGCTTAGGTGCTGGTGGTCCGATATGTCTGCGGTTGCGCGCAGTTAATACTGAGATTTGCCAAATTTTTGAAACCTGCCCGTTCCGGTTCAGGCAGATTTGGCAAATCTGGTTTGAGACAAATCCAGGAAATCAAATAACTCAAGTTTCGGTATTGCCATCCCGGCCCCCTCCTACGCCAAAACTACAGCGGGCAGGCCTGTTTTTCTTCATAGTCAGAATAATCTTGCAATCCCATAATCTAACAATCCTATAATCCTATAATCCTAGTCAGGACTAGCATTGCCATTCACATCGCCGACCTTATAAGCGCGGATTTCCAGAGCATTCATGTCAATGATCTCACTCACATTGATTTGTTTAGGTACGAATCCCCATGACTCCACATTTCGACATTATTTTATAATATATAATTAGCTGAAAATGAATTAATTACTTCCGTTTTCAGCTATTTTTTGTTTTATTCGTACCACGTATGTACCACATATTTGTATGAATAGATCACGACCATGGGATTCTGATATTTCTTCGGTAAATGCGAATAACCAATCCTTTCACGGCACAAACCGCTGGAAAAAAGCATCAAAACGCCAGCGTGATAATGATCCATACTGTACAATGTGCTTGCTTTTTGGCAAGGAAACTATACTAAACACCCACGGAGAGCACATAATTCCTATCCAATATGGTGGAGCTGAACTGGCCAAAGCCAACCTTCAAACACTTTGTGATTCATGCCACATTGAGAAAACCAAACTAGAAAACCAAGTAAACGGTGCCATTTACGATAGCTATGCCGACTATGCGCTTCATGGATCAAGGTTACCTATTATCAATTCTACTCTAAAGAGACCTATTTCCGCAATTAAGCGGAATCTCATAGACCTCTGTGGTAACATGGGAGCCGGTAAGACTGCAATCATGGCCTATTTACCATCCAATTGGGACTTAATCGAACTAGATCAGATAAGAATTGATGTCCGAGATGAAGAGTGGGCATGGGAATTAGTCACTGAACAGATTGAAAATACAGCAGCGAGTACTATTGTCTTTGAAAGTTCAGGTGTTAATCGCAGGTTGTTTGGTATTTATAGACGTTTTCTTGGCAACATCATCCGAATCAAGCTAGAATGCAATGATACAACTGCCCTTAAACGAATCAAAGCCCGGCCAAAACGAGTGTGGACTGCAACTAAAGGATCATCCGAGGATATTTACAACTTTTTGAAGCCTCGTATCGATCAAAAACCAGTTGACAAGGTGATACAGAGTGATCAGCGTAGCGAAATGGTAGCAAAAGAACTGATAGAATGGGTAGGGGGTCTTTGAAATTGTTTAGGCAAGTGTTTGCGAAGCGGTACCCTTGGAAACGATCTCCTGTCAAAAATCAGAAACTTTTTTTTTGATGGCAAAAAAAGGTCGTCCTACCAAACCCGATAAAGTCAAAATACTGCAGGGAACAGCGCGTGCAGACAGAATGAATGACGATCAGCCCGAGTTTCCGACGATAATACATGCCACGGCACCCGACTACCTATCCAGATTGGAAAAAAAAGTTTGGGAACACATAGTCCCCCAGCTCATTCAGGCCAAAATCTTTCAGACTATCGATGAAACTCTCATTTCGATGGCTGTAGTAGAGCTGGCAGCCTACTGGGAGATCCAAGACCTCGTCAAAGGTAAAATAGCTACAAAGCTGAATGGCAAAATACGAGTTAATAAAGAGGCGCTCAAGCTGCGTCGGCAGCAGAAGGAGCATTTCCGCAATGCGGAAAGGATCTTGAGCCAATTTGGATTCTCTCCAAGTGCCAGGCAATCGCTGAAATTCAGTCCTCCAGGTGGTGGCGATGACTCCGGAGATCCGATGGATAGGATTTTTCCAAAAAAACCGGAATTAAGTGCGCCTGTATAACACATACATGGAAGACGTCCTGTCTGAGCGGCAGCCTGTGAATGAATACATACGACTGGCCGTGGAACGCCATGCTAATGACCTGGACAAATCAAAACGGGGCGATATACCCTTCATTTTTTCGGAAGAACGGGCGAATCATGTGATCGACTTTTTCCCTACAATGAAGATACCCAGTACCCTACACCCTAAAGGGAAGCCTTTCCAACTCGAACCGTGGCAGGCATTCAGCACTGCAGTAACATTCGGGTGGCAGAAGCAGCACATGGATACCGGCAACTGGGTGCGTCGCTTTAACTTGGATTATGAGGAAATACCGCGAAAAAACGGCAAGACCGCCCGTGCAGCGGGATTTGTACCCTATTGCATGCTAGTAGAAGCACCGGAAAGCGCAGAAATCTACAGTGCCGCCACTAAGCTTTCTCAGGCAGAGATCGTCTTCAAAATGGCAAAAAGCATTCTGAGAAAGTACAAGCGCGAACATGTACAGCTCAGACGACGTAGTATGCTCGAAATCTTGAGCAGCAATGTGACCTATTTTCCCAAAGAAGTGATCTTTGAACCGCTCCCGGCAATTAGCGACAAACTCGATGGCCTTGGCCCATATCTGGCTTTGATCGATGAATTTCAAGGGCATCCAGACGACGAACTTATTAAGGTTATCGAGACAGGCATGGGGAAATGGGAGGAGAGTTTGTTATTCATAATAACGACGGCTGGCCGAAATATATACGGCCCCTGTTATCGCTACAGAAAGAGGATCATAGACGTCCTCAGAGGAATCGTGAAGGACGACAGTTCGTGCGGAATGATATACTGTCCGGATCCGCAGGACGACTGGGAAGATCCGGAAGTTTGGTACAAGGTCAATCCGAATGTGGGAGTAACAGTATACAGAGACTATTTGCATACGCAGTACAATAAGGCGATCACAGAGGGCAGAACTGCCGAAAATCAATTCAAAACAAAAAATCTGAACCTATGGCTCAGCGGCGGCAATAGCTGGATAAGCGATGCGGAATGGATGGCCTCTGGTACCGACTGGGATGAGGACATTTTGAAAGGCCGCAAATGCTGGGTAGGCATGGACTTGAGTACAAGCAAGGACTTGACGGTACTGGTGTATTACTTTCCACCGACCGAAAATGACCCAAAATACCGCGTAAGGTGGCGGTTTTTCTGCCCTGAAGAGCAAATAGAGAAAAGATCGAAGCGAGACAAAGTAGATTACCTGGAATGGGCGAGTGATGGTCTTATAAAGGCAACGCCTGGTGCGAGCGTAAAGTACAAATACCTAGTCGAGGATCTCGAATACGCTGACAAGGCCTATAATATCCGGCACTTTGAGTATGACAAGGCGCTGGCCTTCGATATTATGAAGGATATACATGCGCTCTTGGGCGAAAAGCGCTGTACGGCTTATCCCCAGGACGCGAAGTCGATGCACGCACCCATTATCCGTATCGAGGGACTGATAGCAGATAAGGTACTCGACCACGGCAATCACCCAATTGCACGGTGGAATGTCTCGAACGTGGTGACTAAAACGGTAGACGACAAGATAAAATTTAACAAGAACAAGATCGTAGAGCGCATCGACGGCATGGATGCCCTGGCCATGGCTGTAGGCGGCCACATCACCGATCACGGCGTGATGGCCACATCAAAATACGTGAACCAAAAACTCACAGTAATCTGATGGATGGCTACACGGGATATTGGACAGATGTGTACTGGGATCACTTCTACAAGCACCTGGGTGACGGCATGACTCAGCGGGCCGCCTGGGAAGCTGCAGAGAAGTGGCACTTTGAAAAGTTTGAATTTAACCACTATGAGGACTTCGAGAGTGCGCGCCAAGGCATGCACTACTGGCACAACAAACGGCGACATGGACATGTGAGTAAGAAGAAAAAACCGGTATCGATTAAAGAAAAGAAAGTGTTGAAACCTGGTAGTCCGCCGGGTCAGTTGGCTTTGTTTTGAAGTGTAACTTTACACTTTTGGTCTGCAAATGTTTTGTATAGTGTTGATTACCAATTGATTGTAAGCTCTTGAATCCACTGTAATTGTACATTAAAATGGTATCATTCAATGTGACTCCACCGCCATTCCGAACATCCACCAGCATCGGATATCACGTCGACCAACCGGTCGAATGCTTTGTAGGGGTGGCTGTTCTTGCCAAGAGCAAAGCCCATTCGACGCACGTCATTTTTGATATCGCCATCATTTATGATTGCATCACGTATATTCACCTTTGTTTGGATAAAAGCTGTAAACGAACCTTCATCTATGCTGAATACATAGCTAACTTTTGATGAGGCGACAAATCCTGATTTATTTTTAATGAAATCAGACTTGATATATCCGAGCTCTTTGTCTTTTTTGGCCAAACTGATGCCTCGGGAGAGCAATGATTTTGCCAATTTTTTGTAGATATCCTTATCTGAATTGATGCAAGTCAGCATATTATCAAACTTCTTCTGAGTATAACCACATAAAGGAATCAGCATAAGAATCAAAAACACCCACCTCATATCCTCATTTTTAACAATTTATACCAGTTTACCCTAATGCCTTAATGTAATCTAGTTTACGTTTACCCAAATTTCACAATATTAAGCCATTCGCTCAATTAGAAACATAAAACCTTTTTATACATTAGACATCAACACCTCGGCTTAACGGGATTTTACAAGGGTAAGACACTAAAGTTATGCCTCAATGTAGAGAAAACTATGCCGAGTTATTTCATTTTTTCCAAGAAAATGATATCAAAGGTGCGATTTTGCGTCTATACAGCTTTAAAATAGAGGCTATCGGCCTATATGAACGTGTCCATAATGAGATGTCAGTTATTTCGACTGATCACCCTCACCATGCCCGCTATCGCGACCTGATGGACGATCTGGCCGAGATAATCGCCTCACCTCTTCCGTGAGCCGATCTACCTCTTCCTTTGACTGACTGTACTCCTCTTTGAGCACCCCTACCTTCTCTTCGAGCAGACTTATCGTACGCTCTTGAGCCGAGATCACACGCTCTTGAGCCGAGATCACACGCTCATTCGGATCAGTCTTGCGATACGGTATCTCCGGATCGGCGGCTATCGATGTCTCTTCGGACGCTTCTTTGTACTTCTTTCCCTGAATCATATATGATTCAAGTTCTGGGTAATTATTTAGGAGCACCGATTCTACATGGGCAGTCGGTTGTTTGCCACTTTCATATTTAGAAATTACCGATTGATCAAGTCCAGTGGTTCGCGAAATGTCTTTTTGCTTCAGTTTTTTATCTTTTCTAAACCTCTTTAAATCAATCATTTATAGCTTTTATTTGAAAAAAATCAAATAATTATGCGTCATAATTTGGATATATGAACCATATGTATGTACTTTGCACAGGTCATAAGGTATTATGACCAAAAGATACTAAGGCTATATCATTCACAACAGTGGATTGTGCTGCTAAGTTTCAAAAGGCGGCCAAAATACCCTATGCCTGGTATGGAATGAATTGATAAAATAAAAATATAAGTGAATCGCATCCCCGTCCCACACGTAGAGATCCTAGACAAAAGCACCAAAGAAGTATCCGTGATACCGGCACGTGACTTTTGCACACCGTATGAGACACAAGACGACTTTGTGAAAAACACAGAGCTAAAACCTAAAACATACACGAGCGCCTATCAGATGTTACTAAACCTGCTGGGCGGAAGCATATATCAGAATGTACACCACGCCATCCGGTTGGAAGGAGTCAAGCACGAATGGGACTGGTAAAAAAAAGACCAAATTAAATGAACAACAGACATAAACTGACCGCCTTCCTTGACAAAGACGATTATAAGTTATTTCACGCATTAGTGGGATCCGATCATTTTGACAGTGACCGTAAGGTGAGCGATAAACGCGGTAGATACATCACCGACGAACTGATCGAACCCTGGCTCGAATTCCGTCGAGCATTACAAGATAGCTACGGTATCGATTATATCAGGCTCAAAGACATCCTGGAATGGGCACAAAGCGAGCCGCAGGTGCTCCTACAGATGGTAGAGGACAAGATCGCGGAGGAGTCTACAGTTATCGAAACTGAACAATAATCAATAAGCAATAAAAACTATAATGACTGAAATAAAATCTAAAATATACATTAAGCAGAAGAGCATTGATTCTTTTTTGAAAGAAAGATTGCTCAATCAGGGAAACCGCAACTTTCGGCACGTGCATGACGATAGTTTCAACCCATATCAGGCTCTCCAGGACGAAATATATCTAAAAGATATAGATGGTCTGGAAAAAGAAGATAGGGTCAATATAGAAGTGATAGACGGGACGATTAATACTGGCAAGTCATTGAGACACCATTACATCTATGTGGTAGATAGATATGATGATGTTGCCGTAGTAGTGTTGTGCCTTGAATCATTTTGGGTAACTTATCATGAGGATGATCAAAAGATAAGTGTGTAGTTATGATACTATGCATATGCGGCGGCCTCCTGGAAGGAGCAGCGGTGACAGCATTTGGACTATGGATATTAAGAAGGATGGCAAAGGCCATCCGACAGAGATAAAGTTGGTTTTTCGTTTTGTTTTTTTATCTGCCGAAGCTTTAGCGTAGGCAGAGAGGTGAAATTATTCATCAAATCCAGGGGCCGGGGTGAAAGTCTGTCCCTGGATATGGCTCCGTATCTCAGTTGGTCAGAGAACTTGGCTTACATCCAGGGAGTCGTAGGTTCGAGTCCTGCCGGAGCCTCATATACTGCCGTGCTATACACGACAATAGAGAGGCGATGCACGGAAAGTTGCTCTCTCCGAAATGCAGCCCGGTTATAGTGACAAAACAATTGTCAGGCACTGCAATCAAAATCGTGACAGTCCGGAAAGACGGACACATTGCGCGGTAGAGAAGCTGGTATCTCACCAGGCTCATAACCTGGAGGCGGAGGTTCAATTCCTTCCCGCGCCACAACATCACCAAAAGAGGTGCCCGATGTCCGAAAGGCTGTTGCACATTGACAAAGATGAATTCCCGGCTATCCGTCGTATTAGACCATTCTGGGCGGATGTAGTATGAGGGTCAGAATGGTCTGGAATGTGGTACGGTTCATTAAGATAGTAGCAGTCGGGCGCCATAAGAACGCCCGGAGGCGAGACTACGCTCGCTTTCCTTTTGAATGTATACGCCTGGCACGTATGCCAATGTGTATATGTTTTACTACCCCAAAAGAGGGGTTTGCCACAGTCCGCATTAGCGGGATGATCCGTAGTGTTTTGGCTACGGGTGAGTAATAATTTTGTTAATACAGGACTCCGGGAGGTCTATTCTGATCAATTCTTTTCTTGATGACTAACAATGAGAATGAACCTTCATATCAACATTAGCCTCCTGGAGTGCCTGTTTTTCGGGTCGGCAGCCTGGTTGGCACATTATCAATGGATGAGAAACATGCTTTTCGCAGAGATCAAGGAACAATCTAAATAATTATGGAATCCACACGCCCCCAGCGCACATACGTACAGATCAGAAAAAACCTCTTCGCTCGCCGGGCTATGGCCGGCGAGGACCCGAGGAAAATGGTCGTCATAGAAGATAAAAGTGGCTACAAAAACGACTACATCCTCTTCAACACCCTCGAAGGATATATCAAACAGATATTTCTTACCCGCACAAACTCTGGTCACGACATTCTCAATGTAGACATCCACACTGAGGATGACTCTCGTACCCTGCAAGTACCCATGTATTTCTACGTAGCCACTCAATTCCTGCAACGGATGGAAAACATTGATTATCAGCTACTTGTACGTATAAATATAAGCGAAAAAGAAGGCAAAAATTTCATCTGGATAGAACAACTCAACGAAAAACAAAAGCTGGAAAAAGTACCTGTATCATACACAAAAGACAATCCTGAAGGACGCCCAAAATGGAAAAAGGACTCGGAAGGCAATTGGGATAGATCCGAAGAAATGCAATGGTGGAAACAGAAAATAGCAGAGATGAAATCGAACATCGATCTCCTATTCCCACTCGATGTTTAGTTATATACTAAAACCAGAAAAAAAATGGAATTAATCGATTACATAGCCACCTACTTCCTCCTATCAGGAAGCATAGCATTCACCCTGGTCGTCATAGTCTGTTTCCACTACATATGGACAGATATATGCGGCGAAAAGGATGATAGCTCGATTAATTTCCAGATAGGGGCTGACACCTCAACCATCGAATTAGAACTGGAAGGGTTGGAATTAGAACTGGAACGGTTGGAGCGTGAAAATAAGATTAAATCATGAATTCATACCAGCTCCATACCACCCTCCAGGAAGCCATCCTCACGGCATTTCCAGACCTCATACGACAAGTTGTACAAATTCAGCACAAGATCGACCATCTACCCGATTACCCCACGCACAAACAAGTAGCCCTGGCCATCGGAATTTCAGAATCAAGAGTATGCCGATACACAAAAGAACTAAGCATACGCCCCGAATACCTCAAAAACTCCAACAGAAAACGATTTAAAAAAGCCGACGTCTTAGAATTGATCATCAGGCATAATATTACAAAGTCTTATACTACAGCCAAACCGAATATCATCGGAATCTCTCGCCGAAATAGCATATAGAATAGCTGACGAAATGATGGTAGAACGGCAAAAATTCGAGGAAACAGGAAACCCAGCCATACCCAAAAGGAAAAATGGCCTGGATATAATTCAAGAGGCAATGAGAAAGGCAAACCAGTTTGAAAACAAAAAATGAAAGACCCCGCAGCCCTCTTCTATATATCGACGTGGCTCACAGCCACTGCAGAAATGAACGCCGACTGCCGCGGATGGTACCTCAATCTGATCCTCCACCAATACGACAAAGGAGATCTTCCTAATAACACAGAATCCCTCGCCACACTAGCAAATGTCAAATTTTCAGAATATACACAGTTCCAACAAGTGTGGCAACAAGTGTTGCAACACAAGTTTCAACCAAATGTAAACGGACGCCTTGAAAACGACGTAGCACGACATATCCTCCAATCCCGCCAGCAATACAAACAAAAGCGTAGCGGCGCCGGAATACTAAGCGCTCTAAGCAAAAAAATGCCTGAAAAGTGCAGGATTGACGGCTTTTGGGAATTTTTCAAATCGCAAATCGATCTCACTAAAATCGATGCAAGTGATAATACACAAGTTCAACAAGTGTATCAACAAGTGTTTCAACTATATATAAATACAAATAAAGTTACAGATAAAGATCAAATCAAAGAGGGGGTGCAGGGGGACACTTCGACAAGCTCAGTGCAAGGAACAGACGATGCGGAAGTCCTGACAAGCGTAGCTTCGTCAGGAAAAATGGGTGCCCTGGGTGAAATCCGCCAATACTGGCTCACCACCGGCTACCCCTGGGAAGACGGCTACGACGCAGCCGCATCCCGACTCGTCTGGAAGATCAGAGAAAAAATAAAAGCCGAAACCAAGAAAAACGGAGAATACCGCAAGGTCAGAGATGAAGAGGTATTCCAATTTTTCAAAGTCCTGGCCGAATCGTCCAACTGGCACGTGCGGAATAACTACGACCTCAACTATTGGAATGACAACTTTTCGAAAGTCGTAGAAGGTATACAAGCACCTAAGATCGACAACAAGGATCATAGAACAGCAGGAGGCGTTAAAAAAGGTCTGGATCCAGAGAAAATACTTGAGGCTGCAAACAAATGAATTAAGACAAATTAGTGTATAATTAATTGACAATGAACAGCTTACATCCACTCCCCGTCAGCACTGAGCTCGGTCAAAGCGTGACCAGTCCGCCGTCAACATTAGTGGATATCACCAACTACCCCACAGGCACCACTTTGGAAGACTACGGATTGATAAAAATAATCCGAAGCCCGTCGCAAGTGGAGATATTCACAGAGATTCATAATGACCTTTACCAGGATTTCGTGCACACGGAACGAAATATTTCCATCCTCAAAATCACCGAATTACTTCTCGAATCGTTCGACATATATGGATTTCCCCAACTACCCACTGACACCGAAATGCAACGGGAAAAGGCAAATAAGATCCTGGGAAAAATGGCTGCACAGATCTATGACACATATCCTCTTCTCAGATTTTGCGATATACAGAATGCTTTCGAAGGGCACGCACTGGGAAACCTCAAAGTAGACCTCACCACTTACAAAGAACCCCTCACTATCAAGCAGATCCACGATCTCTACAGACCATACTACCACAGATGGATGCGCCGCCTATCCCGGGCACGAAAAGCCTGGAAGGAACAACACCAGCAAGACAAAAGCGTACCAGCACCTACAAGGGCCCTACCGGTCGTCATCCGTCCGTCGTCCGTCATCCGTCGTGTAACGGCCCTCCGCGACAAACTCACCGCCCCAAAAACAGACGAGTCGATACCTGTAGAAATACCTAAAGAACTAAGACAGCCGATAGTAACCGGAGAAACCCTCGACAAAGCGAAGGTTGCACGCCTGACACTTAGATTATTTAAAACCCACATCACATGACCAGGCAAGAACAGCAACAATACATACTCAATCACTACAACTCGATGACAGCGCAACAGATAGCCGACAGCCTGGGCATCGCCAGATCAATGGTCTATTACACCGCCAGGAAGAAGCCAGGCCTACAAAAAGAACATTCCGGACGCTTCCGGAAGGGACACACACCCGCGGGAAGGAAAAAGTGGACACCACAAGAATACGCCTTTCTAAGAAAACATTATAGCGACGAGCATACCCATATAATAGCTGAAAAACTCAGGCGTACAGTCTGTGCGGTCTACAGTCGTGCCAACCAGCTGGCCCTCTATAAATCCCCGGAGTGGGTCAAAAAACACGCCAGATGGCAGCCCGGAAGCCAGGTAGGTGCAGCCAACCAATTCCAAAAAGGCCACGTACCCGACAATAAAGGAAACAAAATGTCTGCCGAGTTACGCAAGAAAGTAGCCCACACCTGGTTCAAAAAAGGCAATAGGCCACATAATACCAGGTACGATTTCACCATATCACTCCGCCATAACAAAAACAGGGATAACAAATATTACTTGATCCGGATTCAGGAGGGGCATTGGAAATTTCTCCACCGGTACATATGGGAACTTCTATATGGCGAGATACCAAAAGGAGTAAACATTCAATTCAAGGACGGCAATACACTCAATTGCGACATAGATAACCTGTATGCCGTAAATAGAAAATACCAAGTCCGCGAAAATAAGGCAGGAGGAAAAGCCTTAAGTCCCGAACTAAAAGAAACCGTTCGGCTCATTTATAAATTAAAAGATCGCACACATGAAAAACAAGATAATCGACCTCAATAACCATCTATTCGCCCAGTTGGAGCGGCTTAATGACGAAGAGTTAAGCGACGAACAATTAGAAAAGGAAATCAAAAGGAGTCGCGCTATTACAGGTATAGCAACCAACATCGTCAAGGCCACCGCCACGACCATAGATGGCATGAAGCTGATGGAAAGATCCGGCTACGACATCCGTAAAATGGGACAACAAATGCTGAAGGGGCCAACGGAGAATACCGAAAAATGAAAAACGACCACGTAGTCATCACCAACACCGGGTTCAAATGCACACGCTGTGGTGACAAATATGAAATCGTGCCAGGACTAAAAGTGACAGAGTATTTCATGAAAGCAAAATCATTTCAAAAAATGCATCAAAAATGTGAATCCAAAAATTTAAGAATCGATGAACAATAAAACCTCCCACACTGGCCCTGAGCGAAGTCGAAGGGTAAAATCAATCCGCAAAGCCTCAAAAAAATGGCACCTCAATGACCTCGATCCATACTACACATCCCTTTATCTCGAATACAATTCCGAGATCGTATCCACCATCAAAAAACCACCCAAAGACCCATTCCTGCCCCGGTACTACGAATCCGATTTTTCGTGTAATTAAATAGATTAATTATGAAAACATAATTATGATAAATAATAAAACTCAAAATAACGCAGATAGTAAGCCTGAATTATACACGGTGCTACCTGCCGTACATTCTCGTAAGCTGGAAGATAGGACAGAAACCTATACAGAGATAGTAAAAGGGAAATGTTCTTGTGGTGAGCCTGTCGAAGGGTACCCCCACTTACACCACCTCTGCCAAATCCCCACCAATTTGGCACCCGTTAACAAGGACTGGCCTAATCAACTAATAAACCAGTCAACTAATCAACTAAAAAGGTGCACCCCTTTTCAAACATATCACTTTCCGGATTATTCAAAAATCCATTCTCCCTGGGCAATCCAGCCATACCCGCCCACCAATCCCTCGACTTCCTCGATGCCGACGAAACACCCCGATCACAGATATTCATCACACCCGAAACCACATTGTCAATCGCCGCCGCACAAGCCTGCGTCCGAGTGATTTCTGAAGACTCATCCACGCCCGAAATAGAAATCCAACGCCGATCAAAAGACGGATACTGGACATGTGACCACGACCACTACCTCTACGATTTCTTCAACAACTGCTCCCCCCATTATTCTTTTTACGACGTGCGCAAAACCACTACCGCCAATGCCGCACTTTCCGGAAATGGATTTTTTAAAATCATAAGAAACCGCCAAGGCCGACCAGTAAAACTTGATATAAGACCCTACAAATACGTGCAAATCCTACGCAAAGTTGACGGTTCAGACGAAATATTCTACCAGGTCGACTACGAATACGGCCGCCAATCAGAAATTCTCAAACCATACCAAATATTTCATCTAAAAAACTTCTCCCTCGACGGCATCATAGGAATGTCACCTATACAGCGCGCATCAGCATCAATATCCATGACCGTGCGCGCTATGGAGTACGCCGACGAAATATATGCATCAGGAGGAGTAGGCCGAGGCTGGATCGAACATCCGGGCGATGCCAAAGGAGCCGAAAAAAACCTAAGCGACGGAGTACAACTCTCACAACGATCCAAGAGAATACCCGTATTCGACGAGGGAATGAAATTCAACCCAAATGTCATCTCCCCTAAAGACATCGACTACATCGAAACCATGAAACTTCAAAGGCGAGAAATCTGCGGCATCTACCGCGTACCCCTATACCTCATCCAGGACACCGAAAAAACCACCGTAGGAAACGCCGAAGAACTCGGAATAAGCTACGTAAAATACGGCCTCACACCATGGCTCAAATCCTGGGAAAACGAAATGGAACGCAAACTAATCCCAGCCCACGATAGAAAAAACACACGAATAAAATTCAATATGGAATCCCTCCTCCGGGGCGATACCAAATCCCGAATGGAACTGCAAAAAGCCCTCGCCCTCATGCAAATAGCAACAAAAAACGAACTACGACGCATGAACGACCTGCCACCCGACCCCAACGGCGACGTATACGTCGACTTTCAGAAAGCCGCAATTGCACAACACATAGGACAGCAAGAAAAAAATCCATCCCTCGATACATCAACAGAGCAAAACAATACCAGCAATGACACAGAATAAACCACAAACCATCATAGAATCACGGTCACAAGGCCACACATTCGAAGTCAGAGCACAGACCACCGAAGGCAATCCCACAACCCACACCATAGAAGGATACGCCCTCCTGTACAACACCCGCACCGATATGGGCGGATACACCGAAATCATTCTTCCCGGAGCGTGTGATAGCATAGTGGTCAACTCCGACTGCAAAGCCCTCCTCAATCACGACCCCAATATCATCCTCGCCAGATCAAAATTTGGCAAAGGCACACTTACCCTTACACCCGATGACAAAGGCCTCCGGTTCAAATTTACGTCGCCACAGCACCGATCCGATGTAGTCGAAATGATAGACCGTGGAGACCTCGATCAGTGCTCATTCCGATTTATCATCGATGAAGAAAAATGGGAAACTGCCGACGGAGTTGACGAGCGACAACTCATAAAATTTGAAGAATTAATAGACATCACACTAGCCACATTTCCGTCATATGCCGACACCACAGTAGCCCTCAGAAGCCGCGATGAATTCAGATCAAAAAATCTGACCCCTGAGCTTGTCGAAGGGGAAAAAGAAGAAAGACTAAGAGAACTCGAACTAATAGAATTAAGAGCCTAAACATCCTAATTAACTAGTAAACTAAACAAAAATGCCAAAAACAAAATCACTCGTAGACCTGCAAGGAGAACGCACATCCGTAGGCGCTGATATGCGTACCATGCAGACCGAAAACGAAAAATTTACCCCAGAACTCAAAGAAAAATGGCGACAACTACGGGAAAACATCGAAGAACTCGACGACGCCATAGAACGACAAGAATTCATCGACGATGAAGAAAAGAAAGACCTCGAAGAAGAAGTCATCGAAGAACAAAAAACGGACGATGAGACCAAACCCGAAGAAACAAAAGGAAAGCGCTCCCGTACCGTCGCAGAACATCGATCCGACACGAATAAAAAACCGTCCTTCTCCCGATCTATGAATACCTACCTCAGAGGCCGGGCACTCACAGCAGAGCAGCGCAGCGCACTCACACCCGTGAGGTCGATACCAGGAGAAGCCAGAGCCAATGTCGTAGGCACTAACACTGCCGGTGGATTCCTCGTCGATACCGAATACCAGGAGCGACTCATCCAGATCATGAAGCAGTACGGAGGAATGTGGCAGGCAGCTCGCATCATGCCTACAGCTACCGGAGCAGCACTGCCTATGCCAAAAGTTGATGAAACCACTAAAAAATCAGTCATCATAGGAGAAGGCACTACCCTCAATCCCACAGACATGGTATTCAGCCAGTTCACCCTCTCAGCATACAAGTACGGTACAGCCATCCTCCTTGCTCAAGAACTCATCCAGGACGACTCCTACAACATCATAGGACACATCACCCAGTTTTGCGGTGAACGACACGGTAGAGCTACTAATGAACACTTCACGACAGGTACAGGGTCAGGGCAGCCTACGGGAGTAGTCACAGCAGCAGCTGATAGTAACGAAACCATCACAGCATCCACCATCACCAGACAGAAACTCAATGCCCTCCTACATTCCGTAGACCCTGCATATAGAGTGAAAGGCGCCAATGGATCCAGATTCATGTTTAATGACGCCACCCTCCTGCTCATCAAAGACCTCGACCTCGGATCATCAGATGCCCGTCCACTTTGGATACCTAGCATGCGGGATGACCACCCTGATACCATCGCAGGATATGCATACACCATCAATCAGGATATGCCGGACATCGACACATCCGCAAACAAGGGAATACTCTTCGGAGATTTTTCAAGATACATCATACGAGAAGTGCGTACCATGGCAGTACGAAGGACAGACGACAGACACATCGAAACCGACCAGGTAGGATTCTATTCCTTCGCACGGTACGACGGTAACCTCGAAGATGACAACGCCATCAAATACCTCGCAGTAGTATAATAATTAACCTTCGCTCAGGATGATAATGAATGCTGTCACCCTGAGCGAATAAAATGAGTAGAAGGATGGAAGTATATCTGAAATCAAGCGTAGCTACCAGGGCCTATGGAGTGCTCGGCCCCGGCCTCGTAAATTTAAATGACAACAAATTTGCCCAGAGCCTTATCAATACCAAAACAGCCCTGTCAAAATCGGACTACGAAAAACTCGCCAAACAACGCGAGATCAACGATGTCAAGGACAAAAAACGCCATGCCCTGATACGCGACAAAGAGAGAGCCCAATCGGCCAGATCAGTAAGCGAGCAGCAATCCTCACAGATCATGGCCGACCTCGATACCGCAGAAGCCAGGGTCAAAACATACGAATCCATCGTACGCGAAATGGGAAGCTCCGATGCAGCTACCGGCAAGGAAGAACTAAAACAGGCACTAGATCATAAAAATTTCCTACAGAAGAAGTACGCCGCCGCCAGGAAAGTAGTAGAAACTGCCGTCAAAAAGCTGAAAAACTCCGAAAAAGCAATCCAGGATTTCGAGGGAAAAGCAGCTCCGACCTCTGGTCTCAGTAAAAACAATCCAACTCAACAGACGAGGCAGACAGGGCAAGGCAGCGCAAAACCAGGATTGCACGACGACAAACAACCGGCAACTGGAAACCTGCAACAGCCAAAAACAACTGCCGGAAGTCAGGGAAACACAACTGCAAACAGCGGTGCGATCACCAAATAATTGAACGGTGATAAATGTAAAAACGCCGCCCACAGGCGACATTATATCAGTCACAGAAATAAAGATCTATCTAAAAGTAGATAGCGATCAGACAGTAGAAGACACACTCATCCAGTCACAGCTCGACGGGGTGATCAGCGAAATAGAAATAGGGTGCAACGTAGCCCTCTTGATACAAACAATAGAAGAATACTACGACTGCTGGAGCAATGCCTTTCTACTTACAAGAGGCCCCGTATCAGCAGTGACGAATATTGACTACCTCAAAGGAGGAGTCTGGACAACATACGAATTGACAGATTGTGCATTTGACCTGGTCAGCAAAATACCCCGCGTACAGACAAAGGTATGGGTAGAACCCGACTTGGAGGTGAACTCTGTCAGGATCACCTATACATCAGGCTTCACTACAGTACCGGCCTATGTGTTAGGCGCCATCCGACTGAAAATGGCAGACCTGTACCTGAGAAGAGATGACATGCCGTTCACGGGCAAGGCTTCTGACTACATACGAATAAGCAATCTCATGCTGCGGCCATTGAAGCAACGATATTCACGGGCATAATGCTGACTGAGTGAAACGAACGTCAGTATGATATCTCACGGACAAATAGGAAAAAGAAACAGACGGATCACCTTCAGGCAGATAGGCGGTAGCCTCGATTCCATGAACGAGATCGACAAGACATCCATCACAACAATCGCCACCAGGTGGGCGCAAGTGAAAGTCGAAAGCGGAATTCAGGAAAAGACAAGCGACAAAATAATCTACGAAGGCACCGTGTACGAATTCACTACAAATTATACCAGTACCCTCGAAGACCTGACCCTTAAAATAAATTATCGCAGTAAAGACTACGATATCATCAGCATTGACAATGTAGAAAGTATGGATACTACACTAGTATATAGAGCAGTACAGCGAAAGTAGCTCCGACTTCTAGTCGGAGTAGAAGACGATATGGGAGCACTATCTGATTTGAAGTCGAACCGATTTGCAGCAACCGGCAACCGGCAACGCGCAACACGAAGTCGCCCTAGACGACGAGACAGCACATTCCCTCTCGGCAATCGAGCACTTCTCGAAAACATACCCGGGTGGCAACTGAAAAGAATGGGGCTGAAGGTCATGATACGGCGCACAAAACAAGCCGAAGACCACATGAGCAAAGAGGGAGCACAGATCCTCCTCAGAGCAGCTAAGCAGGAAGTGCCCATCAGCCGCCCCTGGAACTGGAGAAATCCCAAAATCAAAAGAGGCGGAAAATTAAAACGCTCGCATTACATGGCCAAAGCATGGAGATCCGGAAGGTACTTCGTAGCTACCAGGTCGAGAGCAAAATACGCAGCTTTCGTCCACTACGGCACCAGGTATCAAAAAGCAAATCCCTGGATGTACAGGGCGCTTGCAAAAAACAGGAGAAGAATAGCTTCAACAATGATCAACGTAGCACGAAAAAGAATAGCAGCATAACCAATTAGTTCGGTCGGGAGATTGTCCTCCTGAGCGAGCGTAACGAGTCGAAGGATGATAGACAACATAAGCGAAGCCGTACAACACCTACTAGAGCAGAACGCTGCACTGGTATCCGCCGTAGGCACCTATACATCCACTGCCGGAGAGGTGAACAAAATATTCGTCAATACAGTACCTGCTAAGGTGGTAGAAGACGATACACAGCACTTCATCCGGATCGAGGAAGTAGACGGCATCGACGATGCCAGCAAGGACGGCAGAGGCATCACTACAGCAATAGTATCCGTAGACATCTACTCCGATCGCAACAAGGTGGTACACGACTTGTACAAGCTCACGGACGTCGTACTGCACGACTATTCCGGCACCCTGGAAGACATAATCATCCAGGAAAGCTGGTACGAGAGAAAGGGTATGGACTACGACGAAAATATAGAGCGGAATATGCTCCGGTGCGAATATCGGTTCAGAATATGGAATGAATAATGGCGAGCCAAACCCGCCTGCAGACGCATGTCGGGCAGGTTTATTTGACTAAATAAAAACAATAAACGATGACAATAAAATTCAAAGAGAAATGGAAATGGCAAGCTGTAGGAAGTAATTGCTGGATTGACGACACTACAGCCCGATCACTAATAGAGCAAGGCATTGCCGAAGAAATAGCCGATGCACAACCGCCAACGCCGGCACGAGCTAGTGAAGCAATTCCAAAACCACCAAAATCTGAAAGCAAATGATACTATCAGGAACCAAATACAGACTCCGATTTGACGATGGTACAGGGATGATAACATTTCTGAATGCTACCACGGGATCAGGAGAGACCACCACGGCATTTCGCACCATTACACATAAAGACAATCCTGGGCAATGGGACGAAGTGCTACCAGACGGCCTGTCCGGTACCAAGTCTGTGACTTTTTTCGTGGAGAATGCAGGACGCTATAAGCAGCTCAAGCAGGCTCAGGCCAATGAACTGGTAATTACCCTCGAAAAGCACGACGGAGTTACAGGCAATGACAAGTATACACAGCAAGGCTACATCGCCTCAGTGAGTGATACTTTCCCAGTAAGGGATAATGTAGCTGCTACGGTACAATTCCGTATGACAGGAGCCGAGACCATAGGTACGGTGTAGGTCTGTCATGATCAGCGGCTCAATGAAAGGATATTTTTTCACAATAAAAACTTAACACTATGACAGTCACCCTGGGAGGCCAAACGTGGCCCATCCGACAGGATCCAATCGCGATCTCAAAATTTGAAGAAGAACATGGCATATCTATCCTCCGGCTCGAAGAAGACATTACTAAGGCAAGCTATACCTCGTTGCTGCAGCTCACGTACAAGTGTATAGTCGCTGCTCTACAGTTGGAAGATCATCCTGAGGCAGATATACCCAAGATGGATGAGATCTACAAAGGATGCTCGGTAGCCGAGGCCAATGAAGCCTTCCGGGCCGTATTTATGATTGAAGAAAAGCCAAAAAAAAAGCAGACGGTGAAGAGGGGCAGGAAAGGATCGAGGACGACCCGATAGAGACCGTCAAAGATCTTGAATTTTGGTGCTACTCCTACGGTATGAAACCGTCGGAATTTTGGTCATGCCCACTGAGCCTGTCCTTCAGGTGGTACCTGGCTCAAAAAGAAGGGTTCCTGAGACAAATAAAAATACACCGGCATATGACGTCAAAACTCATGTGGAAGGCCAGAACGATCGCTAATGAAGAAATACAACCGCACCACGTATACCCGATGACCGATGATGCTGACTCTGAATATTTCATCAGTGCCGATGAATTTGAGGCAAATAGGAAAATGTGGGAAGAGCTCGACCGAAAAGAAGCAGCAGAACGGAATAAGCAAAAAAATTAAAATACTAAGTGTTAGGTTTTCCTGGAAAGAACGTCGTTCCTCTGAGCCGGAGCGACGTTCGCACATAAATAAATCATAAATATGCCTTCACTAGGCACGGCCAATTTGGAAATTGGTGGAAACACCGAAATGCTCGCAGCAGCCCTTGAGGCGAGTGAAAGTGCATCAGCCTCTGCCTTTCTCAACATAGCCTCAATGTCCAATTCACTGGGGGAGAATGTAAAAAAAGACCTTGGACAATTAGACACATCGGGAGGAAGGGTTGTGACAAAGTTTAATAGTATACGCCGCGCTATCATAGGAATGGCAGCCATATCAGCTAGTCGCCTTCCCCTGGTAGGTGGCCTGATAAAACGACTGCTGGGTCCCCTAAGCATCATAACTGGAATCGTGGCCGGATTCGGGGTACTAGTTGCTAAAAACTTCGACCTCGCAGTAACGTGGATCACCAACCTGACCAACAAGGTCATCGAAATGCGCAATCAGTGGATGCCTGTCCGTATCGTGGTCGACACTGTGGTCCTCGGATTTCGCAATATGATTACAATAGGTAAGGGTGTCATCGAGCAATTCAAAATAGTGTTCACAACCCTGGATGGTGGTATACGCGCACTGATGCGTGGAGATTTTAATGCTATTGGACCTTTATTTGAAAAAGCCTTATCAGACAGCTTCAAAAATATAGAGACTACAACTAAGGAAATTATTGACACCAGTATTGAAGCATGGGAAGGGTTCAAAACAGACTTCAAGCCCTTAAGCGAAAGTCAGGTAGCCGAGATCCTCACACCTTTCAAAAAATTAGGCGAGACGGTCATAGAATTTTTTGGTGGTGATAAAAATAAAAAGTCAAGAGAAAAAATACGCATACCAGCGATCACCTCCTTGGTAGAGCAAACCAGAATCCAATTGAAAGTATTAGAAACCATCCTGGGTAAAACTGTTTCTGAGATAGAATCCGGGGCCGCTAAGGCATCCGCGGCGTTCAAAAGAAACATGACTGACAGGATGGAAAAAGAAGCAAAGAAATCGGCCGAGGTTTTGAGAAGGCGGTATTTAAAAATGTCTAATGATCTCGGAAAAATATTTGCCGATTCTTTTGGTTTCCAAGCTGCTGATCTAATAACCAATATATTTGAAGGAGCCGATGTGGAACGTCTCAGAGAACTCAATGCAGAACTCCGGGAAACTCAGCGCGTACTCTCCTCTCAAGAGAGTACAAATGAAGAGCGAGAAGCGGCCAGGGAGCGAATAAAACTGATAGAAGCCGAGATCAAAGCCGAAAAACAAAGGGGTAATGTCATCTTACAGACTACCAAAATTGCCATTGAGGCAGCAAGAGAAGCAATAAAGGCGGAATTGGCTAAAGCTATCGCATCTGTGATAACTCCAGAAGTAGCTAAGCTGGGGCTTGCTGGCCTCATCACAGCAGGCATAGCAATTGCCGGGATATCCGCCTTATTTGCCTCTAAGGTACCTAAGCTGGCAGGAGGAGGACTGCTATTCGGTCGTACCCTCTTCGAAGGCGGTGAGTACCCCGGAGCAGCCACCAATCCCGAAGTTGTGTCACCGCTCTCTACACTCAAAGGGCATATCCAGGACGCTATAGCACCTCTAATGCTCCAGGCTGCGCCCAGCAGAGGTAAAGGAGAAATGATCCTCCGATCAGAAATAGGTATCGACTCCATAATATTCGCCATAGAGCAGCGCTATCCCGAGTACGTCAGAAGGACAGGAAGAGATCCTTTCAATTTCCAATAAAAACATTAAAATTCAATAAGTCATGAACATCACTTTAAAAGAAGATTTCATCATCGTCGAAAAAGGTACACATTACCAATTGCCCTGCTACAAGGTAGTAGACGGACAAGGCATCGTACGTACAGACCATCACCTGGATTTCAATTTTGTAAGAGGAAGCAAGCTCAAGGATGAAGAAGTAGAAAAACGCGAAGGCACACTCCACGAACACCTACTGGCAATGATGATTTCAGATCTACAGTACAAAAATTCACTCGTTCCCAGTCGTGAAAGCTCATTGATAATTACTCATCTGCAAGACGCTCTCAATTGGCTCAGGCAGCGTCAGATCGAACGATTGAAAAGGAATGACCAGGGAACTTATCAAAAGTAGTATAAAACATGGCATTAGTCAAAATCAACCAAGAATTAATACAGCAAGGTGATGTAATAGAGCTTTTACAAGGCCTCTTCGAAACCTTCGAAATAATATCCTACGATACACCACATATCGCTACGTATAGGATCTTGGGAAAAGGAGTCCCTTCAAATGATACATATGTTGAACTCTTGTTTAGTGTGACCATAAATAAGGAAGGACGTCAAGTTCATTTTGATGGATGGAATCCGTATAATTCTGAACCCATCAGCGCAAGACTACTTTTCCAGCGTCGTCCACCGTCCCAACCATGCCCATAATCCTCACAGGCCAGGCCAAAGACACCCACGGTCAACTCTACAAAATAGACATATACGACCGCGACGGGGCCGCATCCTCGGACGAATTCAATTTCGGCGAGCGGCCATCTCTATCGTGGACAGGTCAAAGTAATAGCTTCAATACCGTCGTAATCTCACGCTCTGCAGAGATGTACATGGATGTAATAGAACCTGGCCCGGAACTCAACTTTATAGCTGCACTGAAAAATAACAACGATGAGAAAAGATTTTGGGTGCGGTTGTATATTGATAGTGATTTGGAATTTGTAGGGTATATCCAGACAGATCAGCTCAGCATACCCATAACCAGCAACGGGCAATATACGTTTACTTTTCAAGCTACCGATCGGCTGAATGCATTATCCAATTTCCCTTATGACGAAGCCTACGCATTCGAAGGAGACAAAAAGTTAAGAGAATTATTAACGAAGGTGCTTGAAAGCATCGGGGTCACAGACATTTACAGCAGCGGCGAGCCTATTCTTAGTATAGCGCATCAATACTACGAGGGGGGCATGGATGCCGGCAGCGGTGATCCCTACGACAAGATCTATCTCAACCGTGCTCACTTCTCCCGACAGCTCTCAGAAGAAGAAGAGATCACCGTCGTCGGTGACAGTTTCGGAAGCCTGGAATTTACTACTCCAAAACGTGTATTAGAAACAGTTGATTGTCAGGTAGTTATAAATGCTCTTGTGGGAGATTTCCACGCATTTATCCTCCAGCACGAAGGCTACTATAAAGTTATGTACAGAGGCGTATTTCTTCTGGCGGAGAGTACGGGCCAGTACCGGTATGATAAGAACGACAACTTCCTGAGTTCCGGAAAGATCATGAGTGATATTACGATCGGAAGTCCAAACCATGTAAGCGAGACCGATCACTACCTCCACGACGGAGGAAAATACGGATTTATAGGCCCTCTGAAAGAAGTCGTGATACGATACGCCAGCGAAAGCAGAAACAACCTCGTGCGAGGCCACCAGTGGCATACCTACGATCAGACGCTGGAGACCTTTGACCAGGTGAGCAATGCCGGTGATGCTACCCTATACGGTTCCCTCAAGCTACACGTCAAGCTCCCAGGAGGGGACATTTTTACACATATAAATATTCGTCTAAAACTGGGCGTGACCGTTAAGATAGGCACGTACTTCCTTACGCGGACAGCTACCGTCACCAATGGAGTCGTAGAATACGGAGACCTGGTGTGGTCTCAGACGAGTGGTGTGGTAGAATACATCTCAGAGATAGTAAGGAGCAGTCCGACTGGGCTCAGCTTTATCAATCAGCGCCCCGTCGAAGAAATCACCTTCGAAACCGTAGACCTACCCATACCCGAAAGCGGCGTGCTTAGCGTGGCAGTAGAAACTAACGACGTCCTCACTGCAGGAGGGGCCCACCTCGCCGCATTCACCGCTCCGGATGAGATAGCCGGTGGATACACCCTGTATTGGATTGCCAGGGAAAACTTCATACGAGTCATAGCTGAAGATGCGGAACAAAACCCACAAGCTCTCGACTACATAGACTATACGACACCCATCAATGCCAATAACTCTGAAAAATACTTCCGTGAGATCCGCATAGGAGACGACGCTTTATCCCAGTCCTTCTCCCGACTGCGCGTATGGGACGGCACAGAAGTCATCGATGCCGACGAAGGATGGTATATGCCGAGCCATGGGACTCAAAAACCATTCGGAGAGCTACTCTCCTGGGATATAGCCCGCTTCCGAAATGTGGCTAAGCACGTGCTCAAAGGTAGAGTCATGAGCAAGCGCAATAAGATCACGCCTCTGGCAAGGATACTATTTGACAGTAAGAATTTTGTAATGCTCACTAGCAATCACGACGGAAGATCAAATCTGTGGACGGGTCAGTACGCTGAGGTTAATGTCAACGAAACTGGCCTAAGCACCTTGATAAAGAAAAAGAAAATAGTCACACCGCGTAGTGATCCAGCCGACACAGCTCTGCTGCCCGAGACCGGTCTTACAGGTGGCCCAAGGGCCGAAATCGTCACCGGAGTCAGCGACCAGTACGTCAATGTCACTGTGGCCAACCTTCCGGATCCTGCCGACTACTCAGAAGCTGAGATCAACAACATCATGAGTGGCACCAGGTGGCGCCATGTGCTCTTACACTTTAAAGCGAATCCGACAAAGCCAGGGCAATACGACATCGACATATCAGGCAGCAACAACCGATTGGTGCTCTGGGCAAACACCTTGCACAAAACCACAGATGAATTTTTTATCCGTATTTCACCTTTCTAATCCTGGTATCACCGTACCGTGAGCCTACCGTGGGGAAGGCCCTGTCCTGACATTCATCGTCAGGAGCCTGCCCTCCGAACCTGCCCGTCCGGCAGGCGGGGCTTCAGCGCGGGAGGGTACCCCCACTTACACACCCCAACTCTTATTAATCCCTTTTTTGCCAGCAAACAAAGCTGCTGTCATGTCGAGTGAGCGCAGCGAATCGAGAGATGGCCAATCATTGCATATACACAACCTGTCCAAAATGTGGAGTAGAATACTGCAGAAGATGCGAGGTCTGCGAATGCAAAAAGAAATCAAAGAATAAAAAATAACGTATGATCATATTCGAAGAAGTGGGTGTGCGGACGGGTATTGAGTTTGACAATAAATATACGATAGTGGATCCCGCTCACTTTACATTTCAGCTTGACTATAACAGAAACAAGATTCAAATGATTGCTCTGGAAAATTATCAGGTGAAGGGAGCTCGCCTAGGTGATTTTCTGGGAGAATTTGACAAGGATAAAGTTGATTGGGCTAATTGTGATCCTATACAGCCACCTCCAGCCGATAACAAGGCAGCAGTCAAGTTGATCAGTGAAAAGTGGTTTGACAAGCTGAGTACATCAGCGGTGACAGCTTAACCTAATAATTCATTCCGGAAGATGAAAAAGTATATTCAATTCAAATGGGATTATAATTTGAGGATCAGGGCGTTCACCAGCGCCTTGATCTTTTTCTTGTCCGGGCTAGCGCTGAGCGGAGTCGAAGCTCAATGCGTCTATTGCCAGGACATCCTGCCTGCTACAAATAAGGTTTACTGGCTTGCTAGTGACAGCAATAAGATAGACCGCATTGGCGTGATCGAGATTACTGCGTATGTCGATTCAACTATCCTCGCAAGTGGTCTATATGCGATTGACAGCATAATGCGGGATAGTTTGGCAGCGCACCTGACCCTTATCGGCACCAAGATCGGTGCAGGTGACAACATAAGTCTCCTGGTCAATGACCTGGGGTATATTAGTTGGACACCGGCACAAATGGATTCGATCTTTACCGCCAATGGATTTTATACTGTGGATACGGATACCAAATGGTCGGCTGCCCAATTGGATAGTATATTCGAAGCGAATGGGTTTTATGAGAATCTGGCAGAGGTATTGCTAAGAGGAAATGATGCAGGTGCACAACAAATAAAAAACGTATCCGACCCCACCGCCAATCAGGACGCGGCTACAAAGAAATACGTAGACGATAACGATGCAGTAAACGACGCCGATAGCGATCCAAACAACGAGATCCAAGACCTGCAGGATGTAATAGAACAAGACTCAAGTGCAGGCAACCACCGGATTATCAATGTAACCGATCCGGTAAGTGATCAGGACGCAGCTACCAAGAAATACGTAGATGACAACGACGCAGTGAACGACGCCGATAGCGATCCAAACAACGAGATCCAAGACCTGCAGGATGTAATAGAACAAGACTCAAGTGCAGGCAACCACCGGATTATCAATGTAACCGACCCGGTAAGCGACCAGGACGCAGCTACCAAGAAATACGTCGACGATAACGACGCAGTGAACGACGCCGATAGCGATCCAAACAACGAGATCCAAGACCTGCAGGATGTAATAGAACAAGACTCAAGTGCAGGCAACCACCGGATTATCAATGTAACCGATCCGGTAAGTGATCAGGACGCAGCTACAAAAAAGTACGTAGACGATAACGACTCAGTAAACGATGCCGATAGTGATCCAAACAACGAGATCCAAGACCTGCAGGATGTAATAGAACAAGACTCAAGTGCAGGCAACCACCGCATAATAAATGTAACTGACCCGGTAAGCGACCAGGACGCAGCCACAAAAAAATACGTAGACGATAACGATGCAGTGAACGACGCCGATAGTGATCCAAACAACGAGATCCAAGACCTGCAGGACGTAATAGAACAAGACTCAAGTGCAGGCAACCACCGCATAATAAATGTAACCGATCCGGTAAGCGACCAGGACGCAGCCACAAAAAAATACGTAGACGATAACGATGCAGTGAACGACGCCGATAGTGATCCAAACAACGAGATCCAAGACCTGCAGGACGTAATAGAACAAGACTCAAGTGCAGGCAACCACCGGATTATCAATGTAACCGATCCGGTAAGTGATCAGGACGCAGCTACCAAGAAATACGTAGATGACAACGACTCAGTGAACGACGCCGATAGTGATCCAAACAACGAGATCCAAGACCTGCAGGATGTAATAGAACAAGACTCAAGTGCAGGCAACCATCGCATAATTAATGTAACCGACCCGGTAAGTGATCAGGACGCAGCGACAAAAAAATACGTAGACGATAACGACGCAGTGAACGACGCCGATAGTGATCCAAACAACGAAATACAAACGCTCGGTGGAAGTACAGGGACGATTACGCTTTCTGATGGTGGGGGGAACTTTGTATTACCAGACAGCAGTGCAACAAATGAATTTCAAGCTATTTCAATATCTAACGATACTATTTTCCTTGCCAACGGTGGATTTGTTAAACTTCCGCTTGAAGTGGATGGATCGACAACCAATGAAATTCAAGCACTGTCAATATCAAACGATACAATATTTTTGGTTAACGGCGGCTTCGCCAAGCTCCCTCCAGACGACTCAGAAACAGACGACCAAAAGATTGATACATTCCTAATATCTGGCGATACTTTATTTGCCAGTCTCGAAGCGGACGGTGAGCCCGGAAAGTTTGTACTACTTGCGCCATACTTAGACAATACCGATACGCAGCTCAGCCGGGAGCAGGTAGAGGATTTTGCAGGTGCAATGGTGACCGGCAATACCGAAACCCTCATCACAGTAACCTACCAGGACGGAGACGGTACGACAGATTTTGCAGTTGAGCCCAATCTATCTAACTATACCAATGACGCCGGATTCCTCACATCAGAAACAGACAACCAAAAGATTGATACATTCAGCATATCAGGTGACACCCTATTCGCTAGTTTAGAGACAGATGGCGAGCCCGCTAAATTTGTCTTACTCAGTTCCTACCTTGATAATACCGATACCCAGCTTACCCAGGAGCAGGTAGAGGATTTTGCAGGGGCTCTGGTGGCGAATGGTACAGGCACCCACACGGGTATAGCAGTAACCTATCAGGACGCAACGGGCCATATGGATCTAATAATTGATCATGACGCCGCTACCAACTTTGTAGCTGGAGAGCACATACTGCACTCCGGAGTCACCATTACAGCGGGGGATGCCCTGAGTGGAGGAGGTGATATAAGTGCAACCCGTACTATAGATCTCGACCCGTCAGAGATGCCAGGGCAGGCTCCAGATCTTGCAGACATTCTCCCCTATGAAGATGTGACTGATGCAGGCATCCACAGTATGACCCTTACTCAACTCCAGACGGCCATCGATACGGATACCGATACCCAAAGAGGTGTCACTGACCAGGCTAATGGACTAGATATAACCCTAAATGGGAATAATATTGAAATAACCCATGATCCGTCTGAGTCTGCAGGTCAGGCACCCGATCTGGCAGATATAATTATCATTGAGGATGTCACAGACGGAGGCATTCACTCGGCTACCCTAACCCAATTACAGACGGCCATCGATACAGATGCCAATACCCTTGGCCCCGATGGTGACAAAGGAGATATTACAGTCGGAGGTACGGGTACAACCCTTACAATAGATGCCGATGCAGTAACCTATGCTAAAATACAAAACGTAGTAGCAGACCAAAGGCTTCTCGGCAATATAGCAGGTGCAGGTGGTATAGTAGCTGAGTTAACCCCTGAGCAAGTTAGAGTAATGCTAGGGCTTGACGAAAAAGATGTTTCTATCCAGGCGTGGGGTGACAAGACGGTGGTAACGATAGATAGCAGCCTGGTTGTATGGAAGGTAGGGCCAGAACACGACAATGTAACTATTCGGGAATTATCATGGTTCTCAAATAGTTTTGGTACAAGCGTAGATATACAATTAGTAAAAAATGGCACAGCGGTTACATTAGATGGTGATAATACTTATCAGATTTCCACTGCAGATTCGACTTTTAACATGACCAATCTTGCTCTTACTGACGGTGATAGATTGCAGTTCAAATGTACGGCTGTTGTGGGGGCCACAACAGGATTAACATTTACGCTAGAAGGAGATTACGAGGCGCCATGACAAAGTTCTTAACCATTATATTATTTATATGTATTGCGGTTGCTTTGTCAGGCCAGGGCATGGTCATGAGTTCTCCCGATACTACTAAAAACCTACTCCTGGACACCTACGGCACAAACATAGAAGCGGCATACAGCCTAAGAAAGCTCGACAAAGATTATACGGGCGCTTGCATAGAAATTGAAAGAAGTTCAGACAATGAAACACACGATATATACTTTATAGGAGAGCATTTGGATGATGGGGCGGTAGAAGCGTTTTGTAATGGTACGACCTGCAAAATAGAAACATGGTACGATCAATCAGGAAATAATCGAGATGCGATTGAAACGACTCACGCCAATCAACCTACGATATATGCATCTGGGGCAATAAAAACAGAAAATAATAGGCCAGCTATTGATTGGACAGGTGATGACCAGGAGTTAGAAGTTAGCGGTACATCAACATTCAATTTTATGCACGGAACAGGCGAATCAAGTGTGGCATGGGTGGGCAGAGCAGGGGATAGCGGAAATCCTAACGATTTACATGCAATATATGGGAATGGGTGTGCTTCAACTACTTGCATTGGATCGTGGTTCGTCTTAGATGATCGCTCAGGGCTATCAAATGCAGCCGCACGTATTGCGGCAGTAAGGGGCGTAAGCACCCAATATACATATTTAGCAGATGAAGACAATACGTTTACTCCTAATGTGCAACTGATATATTTCTTTCACACTGATAATGATAATGGCACCGCTGCTGATCGGGTAGAAGGATTCGAAGACAATGTGGATCAAACACTTGATAACACATACACAAATGCAGGAACAGCTTCGAATGCGACCAATACTATGAAAATTGGTTCGGTGGGGAATGGTTTGACTGCCCATTCATTTAGGGGCACAATGCAGTCTTTAATATTTTGGTCTACTGACAAATCCTCAGATCGCACAAGCATATACAATAATCAAGATGCCTATTGGCGTCCTTAAAAAATAGAAAATGAAAAAAATAATAGTATTAATAATTAGTAGCCTACTGCTTATAAGTGCTTACGGGCAACGGATCACCCCCGATGGCACAGTAGTATGGGAAGCGGAAGAAACAGAGCAAAGCCAGGGCCTTGATACTGTCCAGATATGGATAGAAGATTTGGGAGCTCAAACTGCTTATCGCTCTGAGCTTATTGTGAAAGTACATGAGGTAGATAGGCGGATCGCGGCACTGAAAACCCTGATAGGCAATAAAGGCGGTGATTACCAGGCATATAATGATAGCAATTTTGCAAATAGTATCAGCGGGCTTGAGTCGTATAGCGTCAATGGTGCTAAGTCAGTAATATTTGTGCGTACAGCAGGGAACGGTGCTCACAGGGTGCGCAAAAATACTGTGGAGTTTATCATTACTCCATGGGATAGCATTGTTGATGGTGTGCCGACCTCTGGACAAGATACAGTCATTAATAATATAGATGTGGCATTCAATACAATCACCCTACAATCGGGTAACCAATTCAGGTGGAATAGTAAAAACTTCGTACGGATTATCAATAGAGTGGGCGAAGCGATTTGGAGGAATGAAAAAAACTGGAAAGAATGGTTCAGATAGTCATAAAAAGAAATATCGCGTCTGTTTTCTGTCTTCTATTCTCTGTCATCTGCTACTCTCAAATCACCCTCAGCCAGATAGAGCGGGCAGATACCACAGGGCAGCTTGTCTATATGATACAAACCATAGACAGCACAGGCATTCAGGAATATGTATTAAAATCAACTGTTTTATCAGGAATTGATAACCCAACAATTGATACATTTCTCATCCAAAACGATACCCTTTTTGCCAGCCTCGAAGACGACGGCGAAGAAAACAAATTTGTAGTGTTATCGTCCTACCTTCCACGTGGTGTAACAGATCAGGCTAATGGACTAGACATTTCCCTAAATGGAAACAATATAGAGACCGCCCTGGACCCATCCGAAAATAGTACCCAGGCACCGGCTCTGGCCGATCTTGTTATAATCGAAGACGTCACAGATGGCGGTATACATTCAGCTACATTGACCCAGCTACAGACACTCATAGATACAGATAGTGATGCACAGATACTCTATTATATCCCTTCCTCGGATAGAATAATTATATCAGCAGGTAATAGCATAGACATCACAGAAGTCGATACCCAAAGAGACGTAACAGATCAGGCTAATGGACTAGACATTTCCCTAAATGGAAACAATATAGAGACCGCCCTGGACCCATCCGAAAATAGCACCCAGGCTCCGGCTCTGGCCGATCTTGTTATAATCGAAGACGTCACAGATGGCGGTATACATTCAGCTACATTGACCCAGCTACAGACACTCATAGATACAGATAGTGATGCACAGACACTAAGTTATACCGCTTCCACGGATATAATAACTATATCAGGAGGTAATACCATAGACATCACAGAAGTCGATACCCAAAGAGACGTAACAGATCAGGCTAATGGACTAGACATTTCCCTAAATGGAAACAATATAGAGACCGCCCTGGACCCATCCGAAAATAGCACCCAGGCTCCGGCTCTTGCCGATCTTGTTATAATCGAAGACGTCACAGACGGAGGTATACATTCGGCTACATTGACTCAGCTACAGACACTCATAAGTGATTCACAGAATTTTGTACCCTCTGGTGGTACCACCAATCATGTGCTTACAAAATTCCCCACTGGCTATGGATGGGACGATTCGGTAGTGATAAGTTCACTACTAGTAGGAACCCCACAAATAAGTATATCGGCGGGACTGCTTGAAGGTGTTAGTAGATTAGAATTAACCTCACAATCTTTAGGGACGTGTACTGGATCCTTGGAGGGATCAATCAAATATGATGGTGACAACTTTTATGGATGCAATGGCACGTCGTGGATTCAATTAGATAACTAGATATGAAATACCTATTTCCTATAATACTTATTCTCATTTTCACTTCCTTCCGCATAGATCATCCACTCGACCCCGAAAACAAATACCTTCAGCACTCTTTTGTAGAATCCCCCGATATGCTCAATATCTACACCGGGAATGCAATATGTGGCAGGGAGGGTGTGTCTTTTGTGACCATGCCGGACTATTTCAAAGCCCTAAATAGGGATTATACCTACCACCTGACACCTATCGGTGAGTTCGCCCACCTCAAAGTCCAGATCGAAATAAGCGATTGCCTGGAGACGGTAGGTGCCGAGCTAAAAGAATATCCTTGCTTTATCGTAAGCGGAGGGTATGATGGATTGAAATTTTCGTGGATGGTGACAGGCATAAGGAAAGACTTATACGCCGAAGAAAACAGAATACAGGTGGAATTGGATAAGAGGCGGCCTGGTAGAATTTATCATTCAAAAAATAAGTGAAATGGATTCAAACTGTGGTACGGAAGACATACTAGAATGGGCAAAAGATGAGACTGGACGGATAAGGAAGGGTAAGCCGACGGCTTTTTGTACCTGATCAAAAATTAAAACACTGGGAATGACAAAATTATACAGCATAGTACTCAGACAACTGGAAAGTCATGGGCTCGTAGTAATCTTTCCCGTCGTGGCAGTAGTCGTATTGTTTATGCAAAACAAAAACTACCACCTCAAGTCCATCACCGCCCAGCAGACCTATCACGAGGAAGTAGTCGAGTGCCAGAATCAACTTATCGACCACATGAAATTTGAGCGCGATGAGTTGCTCAAGACGGTGGGTAACAATACCACTGCATTGGAGAAGCTGATCGAAAATCAGAGGGACATACGTGGTTATGTGGAGAAGATGGCAGAGTAGATTACTGTAATCCACGCCGTACCCCCACTTACTAAACTGACCTGTTCATATCAACAATTTTGGTGTATTAATTCACTAAAAACTCAAAAGATGAATTTACTTACACATTCCCGCCAAAACGTCTACCGGATTTTGGCTCTTACGATAACTTTTTTGATCATTGCCGTGGCCGCTCATGCTTACCAGGTCATCACGGAGCCAGAGGCGACCAATGAATGGCTGGTCGGCACAGTGGAGGCTATATTTGGTGCCCTGGTCATAATTTCCGGCTACCTACAAGGACTTATCCCTGGATTGAATAAGGTGGGCAACACCCCTTGGCGCATTCTTGCTATAGCTATTGCTTTGATCATCTTGTTTGTATCATTTGGATGGGCTCAGGTTGTACCGCTTGTGATAACCTACTTGGGCTCGACAAATGTATACGCATTGATTTTCAAATTGTTCAAAAAGACTCCTAAGCCGGTAGAATAAATTTCCTCTGCGAAGGCTACTGCCACAAAAAGAAGTAAAGACTCTGATAGAGTTTTTAGTTCGAAAGTCTCGGATTGGCGCTTTGCTGTGACAGGCGGGCGCCTTTTTTCAAAAAAAAAATATGTTATGATAAAATGTTGCATTGATAGGCTTCCGCCCGGTGGCCAGTCTAATTTCCATATGGCTGCTTCATATTTTTTGGCCGCTGATGCGGCTGGACTTATTGAGAAGTTCTGGCCGAATGGAAAGCTGTTGAGGCTATATTTCATTGATGGTACAGAGGAGGAGAAGAAATACATATTGGATGTGGCCTCCGAATGGAGCAAGTACGCCAATATCCGGTTTGAAAGGGTAAATGAATGGCATGCTGGATCGAGTGATATACGGATATCTATGGATCCGCGTCTCGGATCTTGGTCCTATATAGGTAGGGATTGTGAAAGTATAGTTTGGGCAGACCCTACGATGAATCTGGGCTGGCTGGACAGGGATACAATCTTGCACGAATTCGGCCATGCTCTTGGTTTGCTTCATGAGCATCAGAATCCTGTAGATGCTGGATTCCAATTTCATAAAGAGAATGTATCACGAGATCTGAGTGGCCCGCCCAATAACTGGGATCAGGAACGCATCAATTGGAATATGTTCTATCTGCATAGCGTAGACCTGGTGCGCGGAACAAAGCTGGATCTCGATAGCATCATGTTATATGCATTTCCCCAGCATTGGACTTTGGACGGAAAGGGTTCCAGGAAGAATACTGAACTGAGTTCGACGGATAAGAAATTCATTGGAGAAGTGTATTCTTTCGAAAAGAAGGTTGAGCATGAGGATTCCGGATTTGAAGTTGTGGATTTATTCAAGGATATGTACCAGGTCCACCTCGACTTGCCGATTCGGAAACATCCTTTGGCGGTCGTTGCTGGCCGGTTGGGCATTGACACCGGTCGAATGACAGTATGGAGATTGAAAAATGCGATTTGGGAGGTACTTAATGCCTATCCATGAGAATAGGGCTACATATAGGCATCGTGTACAGCCTGAAAATCGCGTGTATTATATTAAGTACAGGACTTTTTTCTACAGCTCATTCTCAGGGGTTTAATTATGGTCCACAAGGCCCTTTAGGCACGCTTCAACCTGAAAGTTGTACAAGTCTGTCGGATGGGCAGTATGTCTGTCCTGGACAGGTCGCTTTTGAGACAGAAGAAGGATGGGTAGTGATCAGCAAGGCCGAATACGAAGAGCGCATTAGTGATGCCGTACCGCTGTCACCCATCGAGATCAAGGAGGTAGAACCTCTACCTCAGATGGGCATAGGCGACTGGTTGGGGGCGATAGGGGCCATAGTAGGTGTGTTTCAGAGTCCGGAATACAGCCCAATGGAGGCGGTGAGGGCTTTGCGGATCAAGAGGAAGGAAGCTCGAAAGTTGCGGAAGTGGATGAAAAAGGAATGGATTACGTCAACTGATTACATAGAGCTGATCGAGGAAATGTATAGCATAGATCTATCAACGGAGCAGAAAAAATGACCTTCGAGCAAGCCATAGACATCATTCTCAACCTCGAAGGCGGCTATGTCAACGACCCACACGACCGGGGAGGCGAGACGAAATATGGGATCACCAAAGCCAGGTATCCGAAGGAAGATATACCTAACGTTACCTTGGAACGGGCAAAGTTTCTGTACAAACTAGACTTCTGGGAAAAATATCAGATCAAGGCTTACCCTGATTACATGAGGTTGCTGATTTTCGATATGTACGTCAACCACAGTCCCAAAGGCGCTGCGAAAATCATTCAAAGGGCTATCAATCATAAGGCAGGTAAACAAGCATTGAAGATCGATGGCATAGCGGGCCATTGGACAAGAACGGCAGCCACCCTATTCAAACCGGAAGTGGCAAGGATCCTATCATTCCGTGCGAAATATTATGTCAACATTGTAGATAGAAACCCTACACAGCTCAGGTTCTTTTATGGATGGATGAATCAGAGGGTATTTCACCTACTTAATATTGCCTGATGAACGCCCCTTCGACAAAAGACATATTAGAAAACTGCGTAGAAAGCGGCAAGGTAATGGTCTCACTCATTCAGCGTCGCTACCAGGTATCATATGCTAGTGCTGTCCAGTTAAAGGAGATTGTCGAGAAGGGGAGGGTGAATGGGGAGGAGGTAAATAATCTTTTGTAGATTTGCAGTAAGAAAAATGGAGCACAAACACAGGTTGCAGAGAGCAGTAATATGTTCTCATTATCCCCCCTGCAATCCCCACCCGTTAGTGGGTTCCTGTGTCCCGGGCTCCATTTTTTTTCTTTACATCAAAACACTTTGCTGCAAAGTTCATAAACCAATTTCTACAGATCATAATCAGCTCTCAAAATTAATCTCGACATTTTAGAATAAGAAGCGGTTACCAAAATTGTGATAACAGAAAGATTAGCGCTTAGAATACGTTATCAAAATGGTTCATCCCATCCAGGCTACTAAGTTGGATATACTTTTCAAAAGAATCTTCGCTTTTCCATCCACCCACATTCATTATAATACGCTTAGGCACTCCAGCCAGTATACTATTGCATGCAAACGACCTTCGGCCTATATGGGAGCTGACCACCTTGTATTTAGGAAGTCTCAGCTCTTCCATTTTATTACTCTTGAATGAGAATTTGGTAAATGTCTGTTTGATACCGGCAACCTCGCATAAGTCCTTCACTTGCACATTGAATTTTTGATTTGATATTGGGTGACTATCTTGGTTGATAAGTACTTTGAGCTTTTCAAAGGCTGGAATATGGACAATACTCTTCGTTTTTTGATTTCCAAGCACAAAATACTCCCTGTCACCTATTTTTGTCAATGTATCCAGGTTCAGCCGTGCCCAATCCGAGTACCTTAGAGCAGAATAGCAGCCTTTCAAAAGATTCAACTTGGTATTGTGCAATGCTCCGCTTACTTTTTTCTCATATATCTGATCCAGTTCAGCAATGGACAGGTAGGGATAGATATTCTTGGTCCCCTTCACGATATTTCCAATTGAAATGTCCCTATAGTGGAAATTGTTGTTGTAGCCACGCTTACTACAAATAGTCAGAAAAGTGCTAAGAAACCCGAAATACCGCCTTACTGTATTAGGTGAAAGTTCGTGATTTGTATATAAAAAATCGACCCAATCTTCCACAAAGCTCTCGGTGATAGAATCGAATGTCATTTTGGGTTTGAATTCTTCGAGTTTGTCCCGGACATTTTTATATTTCCTAGCCATAGTTTTGCTATATCTAGGGCTCTTCTCGATACGCTCGATTTGCTCATCGAATACATCAAATATATTGTGAGTAATTTTTCCAAAGAATTGCTTCTCGGCTTTCTCCATCTCACTATTAGTCAGCTTACCGCTAAGTAGGAGTTTGCGCCTCACGTTATTGAAGTAAATAGATACCTTATCCAGGTAGTCATTCATACCGGTATGATCGGTATAAGTATTTCGAGCTCGACCTGCCTTGGCTTTCCAATGTTTTTTGGCTATTTTTTCACCGGACAGGTAGAATTCATAGTATTGGCCAGGAAAGAGCTTAACTCTTCCTCGGATGTAGGATTCGGGTTCTTTACGTGGATTTTTGAGATAAAACCTCGTATAAGACAAAGCCTAAGTTTTTAGTTCGTACCACGAATGTACCACGGATTATTCAAGTATTATCAATATATATACATTTAGTTATTACATAACCTTTTGATTATCAAGTTATACCCTTCACAACTAACCACTTTGTGAATCTCCATGACTCTCTATTCATAAATTCATCCCATCTGCCTATAATCACATTTATGATATGCACCAAGTCTCGTGCCGAAACGGCGCCATTACCATCGGCGTCTGCGGCAAGCATTTGCAAATCATCGGTAAATAGTACAGTTCCCAATATGTGATTGGCGGTCTGAACGACATCGATAGCAGAAACTCCATTTACGGCATTATCATTTCTGCTAAACGTCAGGATAAGTGAGTTGTCCACGACAATGCTTTCAAAGGAAAATATGCCGTTTTCGTCGGTCATTACTTCCTGTCCATTGGATAGTCTCACGACGACATTCGCCAAGCCAGGGCTATCGCCAAATGATATTTTGCCACTAAGGCCGGATGTCTGACCCGTATCAACTATTCCATCGCAATTTTCGTCAACGTTATTGCCTGGGATTTCCGAAGCATCAGGATTGATGGCAGGATTTGTGTCGTCGCAATCGACGTCGTTAGTAAATCCGTCCATATCCTCGTCTACAGGGCATTCGCCCATTTCAAATTCCGTAATGCCAGCACACATGGCAAAACAAGCATTGCTGTATGTCATCCCATCCGAACCGCAGACCGGGTCGAACTGCGCAGTACATATGCATTCGTCGATTTCACCATTGCAGTTGTTGTCGATTTGGTCATTTGGTATTTCGTCGGCCTCGGGATTGATGGCAGGATCGGTATCGTCACAATCCACCTCGCTAGTAAATCCATCCATGTCTTCATCTACGGAACACTCCCCAGCTTCAAATTCGGTAATACCTGCACACATGGCCTCGCAAGCATTGCCGTAGGTATTTCCATCTGATCCGCATACAGGATCGAATTCGGCGGTACATACACATTCATCGACTTCACCATTGCAATTGTTATCGATTTGATCATTTGGCACCTCCGCGGCATTAGGATTGATAAATTGATTCATATCGTCACAATCCTCATCACTGTTAAATCCGTCGTTATCGTTGTCAATCACTAGAGCTTCTCCATTGCAATCCTCATCCACCTCGTTATTTGGAATTTCGACAGCGTCGGGATTAATGCTTGCATTGGTATCATCACAATCTTCTAAGGCATTGAATCCATCGTTGTCCAGGTCTTCTACTTCCACAACTCCGTCACAATTCTCATCGACATTGTTATTGGGTATTTCGTCGGCATCGGGATTTACCGCTCCGTTGGTATCGTCGCAGTCGTCATCGCTGTTGAATCCGTCCATGTCCACATCGATCATTTGCGCCGTTCCGTCACAATCTTCGTCTACATTGTTATTGGGTATCTCAGTGGCATTGGGATTAATTTGTGCATCCGTATCGTTACAATCTTCTGAGCTGTTAAATCCGTCATTGTCATTATCGATCACCTCTACTACACCGTCACAGTTTTCGTCAATATTGTTATTGGGTATTTCGTCCGCGCCAGGATTTATGGACGAATCGTTATCGTTGCAGTCGTCTTCACTGCTGAATCCATCATTATCATTGTCCACAATTGACGGTGCTGATCTGGCCAATGACGTAGTGCGCACTCTGTCGCCAGAATTATTACCATTAGCAAAAACCGCAGCACAATAAAAGGTAATATTCGAAGCCGCAAGCGGACCGGGCGCAGTCCAGCTGAAGTCATATGTCACCAGATCTCCCGAAAATGATTTTGCGGTGCGATGATCTATATATTGGCGCCCACTAAGTGTGCTAATGCCTACATTACCTCCGGGATTAGAAAAATTACCAGCCGCGGTATTATTCCCTAGTAACGCAGTCATTTGAAATCCGCCAATCGATGGACTTCCTGCAGTTGCATTTAGCCTTACACTCATATTATAAGTAGTGCCTCCTGTCAAAGTTGCCGGCAATCCGGTAATTTCTATATTTCCGTCGATGTCCGTATTATTTGCAGAATGACAACTGCCACACGTGGAGTCCGTAGGTGCTCCCGTACGGCCGTCAGGAGGGTTACTCCTCCAGGACACCAAGGAAAAAACTACACACATCAAGAGTGCGATTTGATATTTTCGCATCAGTTAGAATATTTATTATCTAATATTTTTGAAAAACCAAAATTATGATTTATTCTTAATTTAATATTTTGGAAAGTCTTTGTGATGAATATCAAAATGTCGCAAAGTAAATTTCAGCCACTTTTTAAAATAATAAAGGAATGATGTCACTCTCAATGTACTCGAAAATCTATCGCAATATGAAATATTTCATAGCATTTTTAATCATTTTTCTATGCACTGCAAATATATCGGCACAATCCGAGCTGGATTCTAGCATGATGCAAAGGATAGAAAGGGAGGTGCTTCGCAAAGAGAAGCGCCTGGTCCGCCAAGTGAGATCAGGAGAAATTGCTCATGCAATAATTGCAGATTACGAACTCGAAGCATTTCGAATAGATGAATATTTATACAGAAAAATCGAGCGCAATAATGAGATTGCGAATTATATCTCAGAACTCATACTAGCCGAAAAAAGATACCAAATACTATTATCAAAATATCTCAGTCTTCTGCAAGGATTATTGGATGATGAAGATCAAAAGATCCTGGATAATGCTCAGGCCAGGTGGCTGGCTTATCGACGTTTTGAACAAGAACTCAACAAAAGAATTAATCCCGAAGCATATGATCTGCCTACTATTCCGATAGAAAATATAGCGGAAAGACATTTGGACATTACCAAGTACAGAGTGGCTGAGCTGGTAGATTATATTGCGAGGTTGAAGGAGGAGTGAAAACCACGATTTTCTCGCTGAGGCCTTTGGTCACCTTGATTCTAATGATGAAATATCAATCGATAAGAATCATTTTCTGCAGCGCATTGTATTGGCCTGCAGCCAATTTGCAATAGTAAACACCGCTGATGACCCTTCCTCCCGAATTGCTGGTGCCATCCCAAGTTACCGAATGACGGCCTGTATTTTGAAAGTCTGATAGAAGCGTTTTTACCTCCTGTCCGATCGCATTATATACAGCTATTTTGACTTCTTGTGCCTTCCGGATATCATAGGTTATTTCAGTTTCCAAGCTAAATGGATTGGGGAAGTTGGGGTGAATGACTAATTCACTTGGAGTTATTGAATGTTCAGGTTTCACACTCACCAAACTTGGATTTGAGAGCACGAGCAGTTGACCGCCCTGAACAATTACAATTTCCGGTTTAAAGACTATCGTGGGCGCCGCCAGGGTCACATCTCCGCTGCCGGTTACGGTAAAATTGGAGCCAATTGTAATAGAATTTCTATCAAAAAATTGTTCTTCTGTCGCTATGCTTAGGTCACTTAAAACTAAATCCTGTGCATTTGAATATTCAATATGAAATGCCAACACAAGAAGTGCAGTGAAAATAAGCCTCTTTCGACTGCTAAAGAACCGTCTTAAGTGAAAATCGAAAATGATTCGGTTAAGCATTAAATACTCCTTTTAAGTGTTTGAATATTCCTACCAGGTTTCCTTAACTATTATTGCACCTCCAAATCCGCCTGGGTCCATACTCACACCTCTGGCCATGGAACCATCAGGTGCAGATCTCGCATAAATGCCTACTGTATGAGGACCAGCTGGCAAATCCTCAAAAACTGCATAAATAGATAAAAACTCCCTAGAATTTTGTGTTAATATCGAACCAGCGTTCTCAAAGTCAGGACTAATGGTATCATTTATTTTGACGAAAAACCGCACTCCAAAAGATCCTTCATGGTCACCTACACGGAATCGGGAATTGACGGTGACCTCAATCTTTGAGTCATCATAAATTTTCACTAGTGTCCCGATATAACTAAAAGAGTTTCAGTTGGTTATGAAATGGTTGTAGTTGATTTTGTAATTCTGTGTTCATAAGTAGCTGATTTACAGGCACTTTCTCAAATATAGAGATACTCAAAATTTGTAGAATTTCGTAAATCGGTCTTTCTAATTTCAATCTTTTCTTGATTATTGCAACCAATACATAGGTAAGTACCGCTATCCAAATTTGTGTTTTGACTGCATTGGCAGACTCTCCCCAGAACACCTTTATTTTTAGATGCTGCTTAATCCATTTAAAAAACAATTCGATCTGCCATCTGTATTTATACAACCTACATATGATCTCCGCAGTCAATTCAAAATTATTCGTCAAGAATACAAATTTCCGGTTTGTTTGTTGATCAAAAAATTTTATCCTACGAAGCTTATCCGGGTATGCTTTTAGTGTATAATAACCCGTCAATTTAATGACTTGATCACAAAGTATATCCTTGGATTTGTCACAAGGCCGAGAATAGATTCTTCTGAACTTAAAGTTCTTTTTTGCCCTGGTGATAAAGAATGACAGAGCTTGGTCAATTCGATAAAGTCTTTCAAAATCTACATAGGCCCTATCCATTACATAAAAAGCCCCTGGTTCAAAATCCAAAATATCCAACACATTCACATCATGTGTTAAACCGTCTGAAATATGAATAAATACAGGAATGGAACCACGCATGTCCATTAATGTATGAAGTTTAATGGCTCCTTTGTTCTTACGAAATTTAGCCCATTTGAACACACTTAAACACAAGTCAATTGTAGTGGCATCTAATGCATAAACAGCATTATCCAGTTCCAGAGAAAAGTCAATATCATCGGTATACAAACTTCTGGCTTGCTTAATGAGGTAGTGTGCTATATCTGCATAAATGCGCCAGTCTCTTACCTCGTTGGCCTTTGATAAAGTAGAACGAGCAACAGCAGCCTTTATGCCCATGTGATACAATTTGTTTGGATGGGCATTCAAACAAGTGACAATATCACGTAAACTTTCTCGATGGGTGAGTTGGCCAAATATCAAACACAGAAATTGATACCAACACTTAAAGGTCTTTACCTTATAGTTGCCTTTGTATTTATCAACTGCTTTTTGAAACTCATATCTTGGAATGTGGTCAATGACTTGAGCGAATACAAATTTTCCTTGGTGCATGATCTGAAACTAAAAAGTCTCAGGAACAAATAAATTTGTTGAAATCAAAAAATTTTGAAACCTTTGTTAAGTGCTGATTATTAGTCTGTTATGACATGATTTTTGAACAACGTCGGGACACTAGTGATAAATTTTATCAAAATTATTAGCTTGAAAATCCAATTGGATATCCTCTGATGTTACATCGAATTGGTTACTATTGGTCCGAAATTGAAAATATTTAGATTCCCGATTGTCAGAACTGCTGATGCTGGATATATCTACTCCATTAATAAGGCCGCTCACATTAATATTACCAACTACATCCAATGCCTCTGTAGGTTCTGTTGTACCGATGCCGACATTGCCATCCTGGGTAATGTTCAGCTGATTCGCGCCTCCGCCTGAGGCGGGATCGGTAAGGAATGTCAAATTCTTACCACCTCCAAACGTGCCTATAAACCACCCGTCATTTGTTCCTCCATGTTTGATGCGGTAAAAACCTTTGGCTGAATTGAGGATTAAGCCTCCCTCTACATGGAGTTTTTCTACGGGATTAGACGTTCCGATTCCTATGTTTCCTTCAGGTGTGGCTATCATAGTGGTGTCCTGCGCATTGATGATCAAGAAGGTTGCTAAAAAAGTGCTGAGTGCGACTGTGAAAAAGACTTTTAGGTATTTCATTTTATATTATTTCAGAAATTGTGTACACCATTTTGTGATCTCTTAATAAGTCCACTTTAAATTCAGAGCTATTCCCCTAATATAGAATTATTCTGTCAGGTAGATTTATACGGCGAATAAATTCGCCGCTACAGTTCTACCACAGCGGGATGGTATAATTTCGTATGGCTCTTTCTTCCTTTTAGTATGATATTTCCCATGTCCTCCCAATCGAAATCTCCGTTTTTCTTTGTTAATCCTTGGAAATAGTCTGAAGCAAGAAAGATTTTGTCCTTTTCATTGCACAAGGCCTGGATGCGTGCAGCAGTATTAATCGTGTCACCGTGAAATGCAATTTCCTTTTTGAGAATGCCGACCTCTGCTACCATTACCGTTCCTCCGTGAAGGCCAGCTTTAAAAACGGGTACCAAGCCATATTTAGAATGGTAATGATCTTTTTTACTCGCTATCCTTCCCTGAAAGGCGTAAAACGCTTTGATACTTTTGCGATGTGCATTTTTTTTGTAGCATCCCATGTAAATACTGCTTCATCGCCGACATATTGGTACACTTCTCCTCCATAATCGCCAATAACCGATATGTCCTTGAAGCATTCCTGGATTAATTCGCTATATTTTTTATGTCCTATTTTTTCTGCTATAGTCGTAGATGACCGCAGATCCAAAAACATAAATATTTTTTCTTCTTCTTTTGGAGAGTAGTACTTGCCCGTTACCATTCGCCAGAAATTGCCCGGTCCGAATTTTTGCACGATCTGGTAAAGAAGGTTATACAACGCTGCAAATACCAAAAAAAAAGTCATAGCGACCAGGGTGTCCAATGTAAAAAACTCCAACCTGAACTGCTCGCGATTCACAACCCCGTTCACATTGACCATTGTGATCACTTTCACACCTGTCATGGCGATCATAATAATGGCAGCATAGATAATGGTCTGGTACGCGATTAATCGGGCATATGGAATATGCTCGTAGTTTTTTTGAGTGAAAGCGATCTTCAGCATATACATGACAATTCCCAATAATACGCCGTATATGGTACCCCTTTGCATTAGCTGGAAAAAAGCAACGACTACGCTGTGATCATGATCGAATTCGTGGTGGGCAAATCGCATGAAGACAAACAAATTGGTAGCCCCTATCCAATAGGCAATGGAGATGGAAACCTCCTTGAGCGAAGAATTATTACCGTATACCATGGTGGCGTATTTGCATTATTGAATTGAATTTCAGATGATGTGTTCAATTTATGGCTTAATAGTCGAAATGCAAAATAGTTGTTGGTGTTGGTTATCAGTAGTTCCCATCAACAACAAAAAACAAACAGCCCGCCACTACTGCCACATTTCATTCAAATTATCTTTAATTTATTAATATGAAAAATCATATTAAATTTATGTATAATTTATAGTTATCGATAAAATGCCGTAGTTATGACCAATAATGGAGTTATACCCGTAGTCGATCTTTCGCAATTTCTTCAAGGCTCTTCAGGCCAGAGAAATGGGTTTGTAAAAAAACTCGGTGATGCTTTTCACAACATTGGATTTGTGGGAGTTGCCAATCACGGCATTTCTCAAGACTTGATAAATGATTTTTACATGAGCAGCAAAGCATTTTTTGGTCTTTCTGTGGAGGTCAAAAAGAAATACGAGATTCCCGAACTGGCAGGCCAGAGAGGATATACCTCCTTTGGGACTGAACGCGCCAAAGGCTACGATGCTGTGGATTTGAAGGAATTTTTTCAGTTTGGCCAGGAAGTGGAATATTCTAATTCGAGCGAAGAAGCTTATGCGAATGTTGAGAATGTGGCTGAGTTACCCCAATTCTCGAAAAAGGGACGACAATTGTACAAGGCATTTGAAAAAGTGGGCAGTCACTTATTGAGGGCTATTGCATTACATCTCGAATTAGCAGAGGATTATTTCGAATCGCAAACTCGAGATGGATTGAGCATTTTGCGCGCAATTCACTATCCTCCTATTACTGAGGAACCCAAAAATTCGATAAGAGCGGAGCAGCATGAGGATATAAATCTCATTACCCTTTTGGTCGGCGCCTCTGCAGGCGGACTACAACTCATGGACAAAAATAATCAGTGGAAGGCCATAGAACCCGAAGAAGACGAAATCGTACTCAACGTAGGAGACATGCTCCAGAGATTGACCAACAATTATCTAAAGTCTAGCACGCATAGGGTGGTGAACCCTCCCCGCGAAGAATGGCACAAACCCAGACTTTCCATACCTTTCTTTATGCATCCTGTGGCGAGTATGGATCTTACCTGCCTGGAAAAATGCGTAACTGATGAAAATCCTTTACAATTCGAAGCTATGACCGCAGGGGAATACCTCGATCAGCGGTTGAGGGAGATTGGGTTGAAGAAGTGACCCTTCGACTGCGCTCAGGGCAGGCGATACACGGTGGACGGCTGACGCCCGCCTGACCTGACGTCAAGTCGGGCAGGGTAGACGGCTTCTACTCTCATAAATAACGTTGATGGTTTGCCGACCAAAAGGGAATATATTTGTAGGGTAAAGAATTAAAAATTTATGTCTTTAGTAGCAGCAGGCATCCAAGAAAGGAAAGAACTCAGAAAGAAAAAAAGAATCACTTCATCACCACTGACGCTCGCTATGCAAGGTCTGCGCTATTTCATAATCATCTCCTCCACCCCACTCCAGTCCTCCTCTACACCATTCACAATATAGTCCACTGATTTGTCAAGGTAATATTGGGCAGCTATGTCAAATTCATCAACCTCCAACACCTCTTTGAATCGCCTTGCCGACCTACCGAATTGCCGATCAAAATAATAGTCAATACCTTTTTCAAAAAAATTGTTGCGATAAGCGTTTGCATTGTTTTGTCAAATTCTTGGATTATTTTGTTAGTCTAGAAGAAACCCAAGTTCTTCCTTATTCCATTCGGGTGCTTCATTAATCCCAAGGATGTCTTCAGAAAGATCGCGCTTCTTTTGTTGCAGGATCATAATCTTTTCTTCTATGGTGTCTTTAGTGATGTACCGCAAAACGGTGAGCTGGTGGTTACTGCCGATACGATGGGCACGAGCTATTGCTTGATTTTCGACAAAGGGATTCCACCACGGATCTAGTAAGAAGACATAGTCAGCTGCTGTGAGGTTGAGGCCTGTACCTCCTGCCTTAATAGAAATCAAGAAAAACGATATGCTCTTGTCTCCCTGAAATTTTTGCACTGCTCTTTGACGTTCCTTTTGAGCGGTCTGACCGGTAAGGGTGACAAACGGAATAGCGGATTCTTTTAAAAAATTCGAAATGATATCGAGATGGCCGGTGAATGAGCTGAATAGTAATGCTTTATGCTTTGATCTTACGACTGTCCTGATGTTTTCATTTAGGACTTCATATTTCCCGGATCCATGTTTATAGTCCTCTTTATAGAGAGAAGGATGATTAGCAAGTTGACGCAATCTCAATAATGTAGTTAAGACTTGAATTCTGATTTGAGGATCGTTTACATCAGCCTTTAATATAAGATTGCGCGCCGCGCTTTTTTCCTTTTCATATAAGGATTTCTGCTCTTTTGACATTTCGCAATAGATGACTTGTTCGGTTTTTTCTGGTAAGTCTTTGAGCACTTCCTCTTTAGTGCGCCGCAGGATATAGGGTTGGGTCAACTTTTTTAATTCTTCCAGCATTTTCTCATCCTTATTCTTTTCAATGGGTATTTGAAAATGTTTTTTGAAAAAGGAATAGGCGCCAAGTATATCGGGATTAATGAATTGCATCTGTGCCCAAAGGTCAGACAGTGAATTTTCAATAGGCGTGCCTGAGAGGGAAAGCTTATATTGTGACGGCAACTTCTGAATAGCTGAAAAGATCCTGGATTTATGATTCTTGATATACTGAGACTCATCCAGAACGATATAGCTCCAGTCCACTTGAGAAAGCAGATCAATATCTCTTAGTGCCGTTTGGTAGCTCGTAAGCACAAGGTCGTAGAGCTTAAGTTCCTTTACTTCTTGAGTTCTTCTTGTCCCAATATGCGATTTTACATGAAAAAACGGAACAAATTTTTTGATCTCACTATACCAGTTGAATATAAGGGAGGCAGGCATAATGATGATGGCGCAAAGGGACTGTAATTGATCGATATGCTCTTTTTCGAACATATTTATTTGCACCGCTTGAGCATTTGGTTTTTGTTCTGAAAATAGGTTCTCTTTGGCATACAAAAGGGCGCTCAGAGTCTGCACTGTTTTTCCCAATCCCATATCATCAGCGAGACAACATCCTAATTGGGCGATTTGATGACTAATCAGCCATCGAATTCCCTGGAGTTGATAATGGCGCAATGTAGCATTGAGTTGATCGGAAGGTGTGTATACAATATCGCTGTTTACCATGGCATTGACCTCTGGAGAAAGATCTTGCTCTGGTTCTTCAAGAAGAGAAAATTGACTTCTCAATATTCTCACACCGTCATCGTTTACTTTTGCCCATCGTGCAAGACCCTGATATTTGGTCATCCATTCTATAGGAATAATAAAACAAGTTCCATCCGGTAGTGAGCATATTCGGTTTTCATTTCGGATATAGTCAATTAGCTCCCTGAAGGGAATTTGATATTTCCCAACAGTGATGACTCCATATATATCAAACCAGTCATTGTTTTCCACCTGTGATATTTGTATCAACGGGCTGTCTTTAGAAAGTGCATGATCATCAATGTCCGGTAGCTTCACATTTACATTTATTTTAGCAAAGCTTTTATGTTTGCTTTGTAACCACAAGAGCAGTTCGTAGGGGTCTTCGGTATTGCTGTTGAGTGTCCAGTGATCGAAATTATTAAGCATCAGACCCATGCCCGCTATTTTGTCTGTATACATTTTTTCAACCGCATTTTGCCTTTCGGTAACGGTAAATTGAACAGCCTGATCTCCGGGAAATTGAAGTCGTGTGCGGCTATTCTCAACGCTTCTATGCTGAAAAGTCTCCTCGCCGTATTGGAATAAAAGCTCTAACATCCACTCATTAGAAATAAAATTTTTAGTAGGACGCAACGTAGCCTTTGGTCGATGATTGAATTTGCGTATTTCAAATCCTTCAGCTTTGACGCTCGCTTTAGCGATGATGTCCTTTACAAATTTTTTCAAGTATTCATGGGTCAGATGATTGGGTATTTTGACCGTCTTTTTCTGAAGAAACGGTTTTAATTTGTTGCCATTGATATGATTGAGCCTGAATAATTCACTATTTTCAATTATCCATCCTGGGTGGTCGCATACGACAATAACATTTCTCTCACAAGGATACCATTGGAGGTTTTGGTCTCGAATAGCTAAACTATACTCTATTCCTTGTGAAGTTTTCTTAAAATATAATATGGGTTCTACTGTTTGATCAATAGGTTTTAGTCTTAATTTTTCAAGAGATATCGACCTTTCAATATTTAGACATATGGGAAACTTATTTTCCATTATATGAGAAAAGAATTGATGCATTTTTCGATTTACAATGCCAAGGATCGCTTTCTTTACATTTGGGTCTTCTAATGCCTTTGATACCGTCAATCGTTTAGAATTGATAAATTGCTGTTGAAGCATTTTCGGGCTCAACTTCTCGCATATAGCAAGCAATGGTTGGTGAATGCTGCCGGATTGGTAGTGCCCATAACTTTCGAGTATTTCGGGAGTACCTTTCTTTTCCATAAATCCCAAAGCGCCATTTTGATCCATTTGAGCTATGAATACACTTGGTAAGTACACTTGTAGTACTTTGTCAAAAGAAAGGTTGTAAACAATACCAGAAGGCATACTTTGAGCATTCATAAGGAAGATGCGAAAATAACCGGATTCAAATTATCAAAAATGGTATGACAGTCACGCACAATTTGGGCTTGGAGCATTTATTATCAAGCAAAAAGGGAGGCAATCCCTTGAAGGGATCGACTCCCTTTCTTTATGTTTGCACAAATACCGAAACATTTCAGTGCTAGTTATGGCTAAGGCAAACATTACCGCTCATCAATATTTCACCATAAATCCTTACATCTGGGTGGTCTTGCTTATACAAAATAAAGGAGTCCATTGGCGAAAAATTCCAAAGGCAACAGTTATTACGATATTGTCGATTCTATCGGCACCATTTCAGTTTTTAGAATGGCTGATTTTTGTGATAAGAAGGAGAAAAACTTTTGAGGTAGAAGACCCAATTTTTATTATCGGACATTGGCGCTGTGGTACTACCTTTTTGCATTACTTACTCAGCAAAGATGCAAAATATGCCTACCTCACTTACTACCAGGGATTTTTACCTAATGTATCCATAGCCGGAGGATATCTTTTGAAGAAAATTATGTCCCTACTCCTTCCGTCGACAAGACCGCAGGATAATATGGAATTAGAACTGGATTTACCTCATGAAGAGGAAAATGCCATCGCTACCTTCTCATCTCACAGTGCAAGTCATAGCTTCTTTTTTCCCAAAAATGAATCCTACTATCAAAAATTTGCACTTCACGAAAATATCAGCCCATTGGTTTATAAAAAGTGGAAACGCGCTTATTGTCGTATGATGCAGAAAATCTCAATGTCCAACGGATTCAAACCTTTGGTGATCAAAAACCCGCACAATACCGGGCGCATCAAAGGCCTTCTGGATATCTATCCAAATGCCAAATTTATACATATCTATCGCAATCCATACGACGTAATCCCGTCGACTTATTTAATGTACGATTTGGTCATTCAAACCCAATTTCTGGATAAATATTCCAAGCAAGAGACCATGGATAAAATCTTCTATTACTATAAATCGATGATGCAAAAATTCTTTGCTCAAAAATCATTAATCCCTGAGAATCAATTGTTTGAGATAAGGTTTGAAGAGTTTCAGCACGATGCAGTCAACATTGTGAAAAAACTTTATCGGAAACTGGATCTGGAATACAATCCGGAATTAGATGAAAAAATAAAGGCTTACGCCGAATCTAAAAAGGGTTATAAGAAAAACAAACACACCCTGAACCCAACTTTGCAAAAAAGAATCGAAAAGGAGTGCGCATTCGCGTTTGAAAAGATGGGGTACCCGACGGTAGACACTTCGACTGCGCTCAGTGCAGGCTAAGAACTTCTATTTTTATAATAATCAAAAACTTTAGTTACAACCGCTTTGCCCAAACTTTCGGGATTTTGTCTTATCACAGCCTCTTCCTTACCCATTCCTATAAACAGTGCATCCACGGCCCTCTCTGCCAGGAAATCCGAAAGACCCCCTTCAATTTTGTTGCTGGCAAAAAGATTAAAAGCCGATTGTGCCATAGGCCAATATTTATTTGCAACCGTCTTATCGAGTTCCGTGTGCAATCTTGCGCTGTACCTTTTCTTGACCGCGCCGTACATCGCATTTTTCATGGCGATTGTGGCTGCATTTTTGGCACCGGTGACAATGGCCACTGCATCCGTAAATTTCACTTCTTTAACGGCATCAGCCATGATGCCCTTTGATTCTTCTAATACGACTCCCGAGGCATCGCCGATGGCCTTGGTGACTTTATCTATTTCGTTGCCAAGGCCCACATTTTTCAGTGTAGTTAGGACAGGTTGAAGTTCTTCGGGCAAGAGGCTTTCAACTCCATCTCTTTGAATTTTCGCAAGTTTGGTAATGGTTCTGAAGGCACTGCTGTTAAGGACTTCACGGAGTGCTGTGATGGTTTCAAATGCTGTGGGTTCCATTAGCAGATTCTGAAGAGTGGCACATGCGCTCAATGCAAGGGCAGCGGCGATGGCTATAAGCGATTTTTTCATTGCATTATTTTTAATTGTGAAGGTAAGAACTTCGGATAAGAATCGCGACGAGCGTCAAAATTGTTAAATCCTTGTTAATTCTCTTTGACTTATAAAACGAGTGAAAACCGAATATGCCCAAGCTTATTGAGTTTTTAGCGAACGCACATATAGAATATTTCAAACTTCATCCATTGACCAGGTGACTTGATCGAAATAGTGTAACAAGTCCGAAAATGACTGCGTTGTAATACCTGAAAACTGTCATCATACTTTTTTAAATTTCTTAAAACAACGTCATCATGAAAAAGAAGTCATTATTTCTTTCTTTATTCTTCATGTTATCCATTGTGGCCACCTCATTTGCCACACCTACTGTAAAAGAAAACACGGATTTGGAATCAAAAGTAAGGAAGGCCTTAACCGCCTATAATTTTGATTTTAGCTTTTTGAAAGGTGAGACAATCAAGATCAGATTTATGCTCAACGAGCACAACGAGATCATCGTGCTGTCCACAAACAATCAAAAGCTGGACCATCAGATCAAAGGCGCATTGAACTACAGTAAAATTGACAAGGAAAATCTTGAAACTTTCAAGGTGTACATTCTACCGGTTACATTTCAGTCCTAGTTTTTCAACTGTATAAAATATTGGTTTAACATAGTTGTCCTGGCCTCCATTGAGCTTTCAATGGAGGCTTTTTTTCGCTCCGGTCTTTTGTTGAATTAAATCTTTGCCAAACGGAGACTTTTGCATTTGCCCCTTTCGTTTAATTCTTCTCCACAAAATCAAGAGCTATCGAATTAATACAATAACGAAGTCCCGTTGGTTTGGGGCCATCCGGAAATATGTGGCCCAGGTGTCCACCACAGCGCGCACATAACACCTCCACGCGTTTGTACCCAATCTTATAATCGACATCTTCGGCCACGCACTCAGAATTGACGGGCTCATAGAATGAGGGCCAGCCTGTACCAGATACAAATTTCGTCGCTGAATCAAACAACTCTAAATCACACGCTGCGCAGATATATTTGCCCTTTTTCTTATTGTCCCATAGATCTCCGCTGAAAGCTCTCTCCGTGCCTTTTCTTCTGAGCACATAGTATTCTTCGTCTGTCAATTCTTTTTTCCATTCGCCTTCCGTTTTTTCGATTTTTTCTGTGATCGATTGACTATGCGATATTTCTTCACTTCCGTGAATTTTATTTTGGGCTTGCGAATTGCAGGTCAATATGGTAGACATGATCAAAAAGGTGATGATTTTCATTGTTACTTCAGTTAATTACCTAGCTAAAAAATAGATTCGGAATCGAATAGTTCATTTCCACTACTGGTACATACAGCATAAGTAAACCCCTCCTGCACTGCATAAGCCCCGTAATTGCCATTCTTGTCGATTGCAATGAAGCCTACCTGAAAGTCTTTGATTGAGTTGTGCTTTTCGCTAATGCGTTCTACGATTGCCTTGCAAGCTTCTTGTGGACTTGCACCATACCGCATGGCTTCTACGACCATCGCACTCCCTGCTGTGCGTATGACCGCTTCGCCAAGGCCCGTGGCACAGGCTCCACCAACGCCTTTGTCCAAAAACAATCCTGCACCTATAATCGGAGAGTCCCCCACCCTGCCGTGCATTTTATAAGCCAATCCGCTTGTCGTACATGCTCCTGATATATTTCCGGATTGATCAATGGCGAGCATGCTTATCGTATCGTGGTTTTCAATATTTATTACTGGTTGATATTCAGCATTCTCTATCCACTTTTTCCAATCTTTTTTACTTGTTTCAGTTAATAGATTTTCTTCTCTAAATCCTTGATCAAGAGCGAATTTCTTGGCTCCTTCCCCTACGAGCATTACATGTGGAGTTTCTTCCATCACCTTGCGCGCGATCGATATCGGATTCTGAAAACCGCGAAGAAATGCTACCGAACCGCAATCACTATTTTCATCCATTATGCAGGCATCAAGTGTCACATGCCCATCCCTATCCGGTAGGCCGCCATAGCCGACCGATTGCTCATCAGGATCAGATTCTATCAATCGCACTCCTTGTTCCACGGCGTCGAGTGCTCTGCCTCCTTTATCTATTATCTCCCATGCCACCTCATTCGCGCGAACACCAAAATCCCATGTGGAAATGACAATTGGTGTTGACTGTGAATTAATGGATGGATCGGATTGGTAAGTGGTTGAGCCCGCCATGCCCAAACTTATCACCGAACCCCTAGCAATAAATTCTCGTCTTTTCATATTTTTACTCACACCTTCACATAATACATTTCCAATGGATCCATATTCTTCACTTCGACTTTACCTCTGCTCTTGAGCTTGTATTTATCTGCGAGCAAGGCAGCTGTATCTTCCGAAATATTAATCATCCCAGGTTGACTGGCACTTTCAAGCCTGGATGCGATATTGACCGTATCTCCCCAAATATCATAAGCAAATTTGTGTTTACCGACTACTCCGGTGATAATCGGCCCGGTATGAATGCCGATGCGGATGTTAAATTCCGGAAGACCCAAGTCTTTTCTATCCTCATTCCATTTTTTGATAAAATCCTGTATTTCAATAGCGGCCGTAGTCGTTTTTCCGGCATTATCATTTTGCGGAACGGGCACTCCGCAGGCACACATGTATTCGTCACCTATGGTTTTTATCTTTTCGATGCTATATTTTTCAACTATAGTATCAAATGCATTGAACAAAGAATCCAAAGTTTCCACAAGCTCGGCAGGTGAAAGTCGTTTGGATATTTGAGAAAAACCGACAAAGTCGGCGAACATAACCGAAACCTGGTCGAAATACTGCGTGGATACGTGACCTTTCTCCTTTAGTTCTTTGGCTACGTTTTTTGGCAAAATATTGAGTAAGAGCCGCTCGGATTCTTCTTTTTCCTCAGCGATTTCTAAATTCTTTTGGCGGAGCTCTTCATTGAATTTGGCGGATGCCCGCCATTTCATAAAGACCATCAGCGCGGTCAAAAGCACGATAGCGCTAAGCGCCAAAAAAAGATTTCTTTGGGAATTCTTTAAGATGAGTTGAGATTCCTGCCATTTCAAATCTGACTTTTGCTCCTTGATCAGCGATTGCTGGTAGACCAAATCCATAGAATCTAGTTCAGCCTCGAAGCTCATTGAGTCGATTAATCTACGGTTGTATTCGATTAAGGCCTGGGCCTCCAGTTTTTCCTTTGTCATTTGGTTAAGGAGGCTTGATTTAGAATCCAGGTCGCGGTTCAGGCGATCTTGAATATCTGCCAATTTGCTCACCTCAGTTTGGAGGAGAAATTGACTTTGCTGTAAACCTTGCTGGGTACTCTTGATATTTTCCACCAGATCGAAAGCTTCCTCCTTACTAAGTTGGTTAAACTTTTTCTGAGCAGTTACTTCGACTCTATCGGAAATTTTATCAAGTTCTTTCTGGATATCGTTTACAAGTTTTTGCTCTGTTGCCCTTGGCCTCAATTTCCCTAATGCCTCACCTAACTGACTGATTACTATGGGGTTATCGTTATTAGACAGCGCTTTCTTGATTGACTTGAAGGAAGATTTCACATAGTCGTCCGAATGCGGCAGCCGACTTGTAATAAATGCTGATTTTCGAATTGCTACTACGGCAACTGTAGATTGATTTTTCGTTCTTGCTGCCGCATCTATTGCTTTATCGAAATATTTCAAACACTCAGAATTATTACCCTGTACCCCGAAATCCTCAGCGATGCCTACAGCCTTATTGATGAAGGCGGAACCTTTGAGTCCTTTGAGTTCTTTGATGTCCTGGTCCATTCGAGCGTCCTGGCCTAAGCAAACTACAAGGGCAGTGCTTGTTAAAGTCAGTATTAAAATTATCCGATGAAACAAATTCATACCCGAATTTTGTGAAATATAAACATTCCATGTGATTATTGATCACTAGATATTTTTGTTTTACGCATTCGGAGACTGTGTCAGAAATAGGCTTGGAAATGAAGGTGCCAAAATTTTTGCCACAAAGGCGCTAAGACACAAAGAGAATAATTTGACCTTCGCGCCTTTGTGCCTTTGTGGCGAAATGTAATTTGAAACGCGTTACTAAATTCTTACCTATAGGAACAATCTCTTAAGGGATCGAAAGATAGAACAAGGCGAATTTCTGAAATGTGCCTTATTATTTTCATAAAGCTCAGCCAATAACTATTTTCGCACCATGGATAACAAGGAAGAAAAGGAAATATCGTTCCAATTATTCGGTTTGACCTTCCCGTTAAAGGTCAATCTCTTCTTTCGACTTGTGCCTATTGTTTGGATTGGTGAACTATTCATTCTGTTCGCGGCCATGTTTTTCTTTGAATATGAAATGACCAATGCCGATATACCCGGTGGAGTGATCAGTGGTATTTTGCTGGCTTATCTGATGCAGTTGCTAGTGGATTAGGTTGGAGCTTTACACACAAAGTTTCGATGCATTCAAATTGCCGTTTGCTTCAGCTGACGGATTCAAATTCTGAGCTCAAATTGGTTTAAGCCAAAAACGGGTTAATGCAGTGAATGGAGAAATCTCATCATTTAGAATGGGGGAGCTTCGGTATTTCGTTTCTTGCTTAACAGATTTCTCCACTCACTCTCGGCTACGCCGAAATCCCTTCGACAAGCTCAGGACAGGCGTTCGGTCGAAATTTTCAATACATTGAACCTGTCTCCCTCGACTTGCCTACTCCGCCGAAGTAGCTTCAGCTACGAAGGCCGGGCGCTCAGGACCTGAACTGAGCTCGTCGAAGTATGACGGGCTTTCTACACACATCACGTACCCCTCGCCTTTAGCGTATCTTTTACCTCTAGCCCATCAAAATGAGAATTAGCCCGCCCATCAAGTCGCACCCGAATTATTGATTGACCGTATTACCATTTCAATAGAAACATCTATCTTTCGTGAAATCTTGGCTATGAAATTCTGTATACTAGTTATATGAGGGCTTTTATTTGCCGCTTGTAAAAGTGAACCTGCTGCTGGTCCTAAAACGGAACCGTCCCAGATCATATCCGAGGAGTATATAGAGAAGACACCCACCAAAAATGCCTATTACGGCGATCTGCACGTGCATACGAGCTGGTCTTTTGATGCGTTCATCTACAATACGCGTACAACGCCGGATGATGCTTATCGATTTGCCAAAGGAGAGGCAATCGACCATTACATGGGCGAGAAAATTCAGACAAAGCGCCCCCTCGATTTTATGGCTGTCACTGATCACTCCGAATGCATGGGAGTGATGATGCAAATGAATGATCCTGAACATTCTTTTTACAAACTTCCCATTGCAAAGCAAGTCAGAAGTAGGGACAGGGCAACGTCACTGGATGCTTTTACCTATATAGGTACATCCCTTGCACGGAGTGCACCCTTCGACGAATTGATGGATTACGATATACGCAAAAGCACCTGGGACCGGATTGTGGAAGCCGCGAACGAACACTATGAACCTGGCAAATTCACAACTTTCCCTGGATACGAGTTCACCTCAACTCCCAGTGACTCTATAAAGCAAGGCGATATTGTGACCACATTTGCACGAAATCTACACCGCAATGTCATTTACAAAGGCGATAAAGTATCCGAAATCCCATACTCCTCATTCGACTCGCAAAATCCTGAAGACCTTTGGGATTGGATGGATAATGAGCGCAAAAGGGGCATTGAACTCATTGGCATTCCTCACAATGGCAATATGAGTGATGGGCTAATGTATTCCTCTTTTCAATTCAACGGTTCACCTATGACATTGGCATATATAAATCAAAGAATGCGCAACGAACCGATCAATGAAGTGGTACAGATCAAGGGCCAGTCGATGTCCCATCCTATCCTAACCTCTAACGATGAATTTGCCGATTTTGAACTTTCCCAATTCACTTTTTCCACGACTCTTCCTCCTCCGAGCAGACCAAACGGAAGCTACGTACGCGAAGCATATCAAAATGGTTTGAAATTCGGAAAAGACCTGGGAGCCAATGCTTTCAAATTTGGCTTGATCGGCAGCTCGGACGGCCACAATTCCGCAGGAGCTACGGATGAGGACAATTACTTTGGAAAATTTGTCAATAGGGACGGTACAGCAGAAAGGCGCCTAGACAATGAAGACCGATTTTTGAGCAATCGTTTTATGAGTGCGGCCGGACTGGCTGGAGTTTGGGCAGAGAGCAATACGCGAGAAGCTATTTATGCTGCCTTGGAGCGCAAAGAAACTTTCGCAACTTCGGGGCCTCGAATTCAGGCAAGACTGTTTGCCGAAGAAAATATCAATGTTGACTTCGACGATGAAAATTGGTTGAAATCGGCGTATGCTCAAGGTGTTCCAATGGGAGGTGATCTTGAGAAACCAGAAGCGCCACCCGATTTTGTCATTTGGGCAATCAAAGACGCAAATGGCGCCAACCTCGATCGAGTGCAAATGATCAAAGCATGGATTGATGTCGAGGGGAATCCACATGAAAAAATATTCAATGTAGTGTGGGCAGATGGCAGAGAGCTACACGGTGATGGAAGTCTCCCGGCAGTAGGTAATACGGTGGACGTGTCTGCCGCCACTTATGAAAATAGTGTTGGTGCTGTGGAATTGAAGACGATCTGGAAAGATCCTGAATTTAATGAAAAGCAGATCGCCATGTACTATTTGAGGATTTTGGAGATACCGACGCCGCGGTGGAGTACCTATGATGCTCGCGATCTGGGTATCGATATTCCAAATGATCTTTCGGCGACTATTCAGGAGAGGGCTTGGACGTCTCCGATTTGGTATACACCATAAAGAATCAAAATGACAATCAAAATCAAAACCTGTCCTGAGACTACGGTGCAAGACGAAGGATGGTATGGGTTTCAATATTGATATTTTGATTGATATTCTGATTGATTCGTCCTGTTTGATTCTGGTTTGTTCAGGTTGTGTTTTAGAAAAATAAGGGTAAACCCTAGAAATAACTGAGAATCGTTAATTTCGTCTAGTATGAGACAGCCACTACTATAGGTTAATTGATCACAGTGCTGAAAATAAGAAAACTGATTAAGGAACCGCTCCTTCACTTTTTGATTATCGGTGCCTTGATATTCATCTATTATTCCTATCAAAACAAGGATTATGAGTCAGAGGTATCCTGCGACATCGTCATAGATCGAAGCGACATTAATCGACTTGCTTCCGCATATCAGATGAGTTGGAATTCCAAACCGGACAGCTCCATTCTACAAAGATTGATCGAGGAAGAAATTAAAGCCGAAATCTACTACCGCGAAGCACAAAGACTCAACCTACAGCACAATGATGAGATCATCAGACGACGGCTCCGGCAGAAGTACGAATTTCTTGTAAAAGATGCGTTGGATCAAAATGAACCAAGCCAGGAGGATATCCGAAAATATCACGATGAAAATAAAGGCAAGTATTCCGAACCGGGCAAGGTATCCTTCCTGCACATCTACATCAGCGCGGATAACAGAAGGAAGCCAGAGCAATTTGCAAAAAGGCTTTTGAGAGAAATTTTATCGGCTGACAATGTAGAAGAGGACTACGCTGACTATGGAGATATGTTCCATCTTTCTCGCTATCAAAAGGAAAAAACAAAAACGGAAATATCGGAATCTTTCGGTATGGAATTCGCTGAAACGCTCGGCGATTCCTCATTGGGGTGGGCGGACAAGCCGATAAAATCAGGATTTGGATATCATTTGGTAAAAATTATAGGATACAAGGATCAGGAGGTGATCCCATTTGAAACTATTAAAGATAAAGTGATGCTGGACTGGAGAGATGATCAAAGGAATACGTACAACGCATCTCTCTACATCTTGCTGAAAGATAAATACACTATAAAGGTCAAATACTCGGAATAGCGGTTGCAATATGAAATATCGCAAAACCATAATTCTTCACTTTATTTTGTTCCTCTGGTCGTCTGTCTCGACTTATGCTCATGAGATCAGGCCCGGATTTCTACGCATCGTAGAAGTAGAGGAAAATCACTTCGAAGTCACTTGGAAAATACCCAAAATACAAAATCGATATATCGACATAAGTCCTTTAATATCAGGAGGTTATGGCTTAGTTCTAGACAATGAAACCGTATTGTCGGATGCTCTTATCCGCAAATATTCTTTTATCACTGAAGGACCCATAAATGGTCACGAGATAAGCATAGATAACCTGGAAAAGACATTGGTAGACGTCCTTGTACAAGTAGAATTATACGACCAAACCACCTATTCATTCCTGCTCCAACCTTCTCAACCAAGCGCAATTGTACCGTACGAATGGAGCACGTGGAAAGTAGTGCACTCCTATGTCCGCCTTGGTATCAAACATATTCTTTCAGGTTATGACCACCTCCTCTTTGTATTAGGCCTTATGCTCATAATTCCCGGGATGCGCATGCTGATCAAAACTATCACTTCTTTTACCATTGCTCATAGTATTACCCTCGCCTTAGCTACATTAGGATTTCTAAATGTTCCTTCTAAACCAGTGGAGGCAGTCATAGCGCTGAGCATTGTGCTCCTCGCCAGGGAGGCGATCACTTACTATAAAGATGGGACAAGTCTTACTATAAAATATCCATGGATCGTCGCCTTTGTTTTTGGCCTGATCCACGGCCTGGGATTTGCAGGCGCCCTTTCGGAAATTGGCCTACCGCAAAAGTCTATCCCGGCGGCATTACTCACATTTAATATAGGAGTGGAATTAGGGCAGATTAGTTTCATCCTGGCGATAATCGGCCTGATCAAGATAATCAAAATGTCTTCTGATTCGGTGCAAACTTTTTTTCCAAAAGTGCTTCCATATCTTATTGGTTCGGTTGCATTTTTTTGGTTTATTGGCCGGGTACTTAGTTTTTAGAATAAATGTGAGTTATTGCGTAGCAAATTTTTTGCTCTCGGAAACGGCATGTGCAAATGAGATTTTTGAAATTGAATTCCTTATCAAATGTTACAGCAACTAACCAATATGAAAGTTTCTTTACTAAGAATATCGTGTCCAGTTTTACTACTCAGCGTAACTTGGCGAAACCTCCGCGCGACTTTGCGGGAAACTCTACTTGCTATGAATTGAGTATTTACTTAATGTGGACTTAGGCAACGATTAACGACTTCCCAGGTATTTCGCTAAAAGTGAACCAATGACTATCATTACTACCACTATTACTAAAACCAAAAGAAAACTGGAAGAAGAGGACTGAAATAAGATTGCGCTCATTATGAGGATTTTAGTAAAAATACTAAAATTATTTCGGACGTAATTCTTGGGGGCTATGGTCAAAGCATAATCGTCGTATGAAGACAACGTTTTTATTCCTTATCATTTCCTTGTGCTGTGAACAATCAAAGGAGCGTACTTCAATTGAGATTGGTCAGCAATACATTGCGGCCTGGAAAAAGTTCTACCCATCCAAGGCATTCGACAGAGGTTTTCACAGTTCTGTTTTTCAACTTGAGGACTTTTCCAAGACAGAAATTGAAAGATGGATAACATTTAATGAATCAGTTTCTTCACGATACTACTTATGGGACTCGTCGGTACGATACGAGCAAGTGGACTATTGCATGTTTGGGTGAACAGAGCCAAAAACCGCATGCATTCGGTTAGACATGGTGAGGCATGGATATCCGGAGCAGTCGGAGCCGCGGTGATGCTTACGACACACAGTATTGTGGCAATCCTAATGGTATCAGATTTTGTGAACAAAACAGGCAAAAAAAATGAACATAGGTTCGATAAGAAGAGCAAATTTATTGAGCCTTGTTGTCTGCATTTGTCCATTTTTATTGCCTTACTTCATTCCTGTTATCCTCATGGCAAATATGACTTCCTCGGGCCAGGAATTTGACATACCTTCAGTAGCCCCCATCCAGGTGGGCCTTTACAATTTTGTGTCATGGGCATTATTTCTAATCGTTATTTTCGCTGTTGCATTTGGGTATGGAAGAGACAGCGACAATAAAATGCAGGTACAGCGGAATACTTCAAAATGCCGGAACGCAGAACCGGAGAAGTCAGCTCTACTCAGTCAGCTTATTTTGAAAAAGTAATCCAGGAAACTCCGCATGTAAGATGGACATTCCTGTTCATGCATAAACCGGTATGGATGGGAGAGGGACCTGGCAATTTGGATCGCATCGAAGCCGCTTTGGCTGGCAGGCCGTATACGGTAATCAACGGCCATTTCCATACCTATTCTCACATCACGCGCAAGGATAGAGATTACATCATGTTGGGTACTACGGGAGGTTCACAAAACGACAAGAGTGATATGGCCTTTGATCATTTTACAATGGTAACAATGACCGATGAAGGGCCTTCTATTGCCAATCTAAAATTAGAAGGGGTACTCAATAAGCAGGGAGAGATCCCCGCACATAGAGCACATCTTTGCTTTCAAGCTCCTTTAACAAGTCCTTACCCATCTCAAGACTAATTTAAGGAATTTGTGATTATCAAGCAAAATTACTTACCAGTTATAGACTTCATCTTTCAAGAATCTCAGGCATTAAGTGTTGGTATAAACCGGCACATTTCAAAATGCATTCCGGGTAAGGTGCAATCACTAAGGAACGACGTACCTGCTATTCACAGCTCTTTTCAATTCGACCAGAGATTGTTCTCCACAATCCTGACAATCGTTTCGCGACAAGGTGAGCCTGTTCCACTTGAATGATCTGTATTTACTTAGAACACATCGCAAGACTTCCCGGAATGAGGCAATTTCCCCAATCTTCGGATCGACAATTTTGTTGTACCTCACCTCTACATCAAAACTAACCTGGCTCAGGTCCACATCGGGGTGGTCCGACCATACTGGTACCGTTGACTCTGTGATCCGCAATGTGGATTTGATATCTCTTATTTCGGTTAAAAGATATGGATCACTGTAGACCTTTTTCAACTCGCCGTTGGCCATTTTAAAGACTTTGTTCATTATCTTGTCACCAACTTCCTGGCCGCTTGCCTTAGTTGAACAAAAAGTCCATACTAATGCGATAACGAGGTAGATAAGCTCAAAAGCGTGCATTCGAAAATTCATATCGATTGGTTTTGCCCGTAAATTAATGAAGTTACGCTCATGGCATCTACTGTTTTCTGCGCTTTTTTGTAACTCGTTGAGGGCAGGTTATTCATAGACTCGATAGCATTATTCCATTTGTCCCTGATGTTATTGAGTGTCGTCTCATCCGTCTTATCAAATATAAGCATTGTTCAAATTTTCTTCTAATCTTGCCAAAGGTGGCCGCTGCTCGGTCATGTCTTTCTGATTTTATCTTAGCGTTGAAGAACGTTTGGATGCCTGCTATCGTGGCCGGAAAGAAGCTCAAGACAATTTCTAAATTAATCGCAAACAGGGATGTGTTTGCGTTCAGGGCTGTAGAACTACCAACGATTACAGTGACGACAATGACGAGAAAGCCCAAAAATAAATGTAACTTTAGAAAGCCTGTCTTGAGCGGTTCCCCTGAGCGCGGTCGAAGGGTAGTCGAAAGATACCTTTTGTATGCCATTGGAGAGATCCTTCTTGTAATGATCGGTATCCTTCTCGCCTTGCAGGTGAATAATTGGAATCAAGAGCGTCTCAACCATAATCTTGATCGTTAATGAATAAAAAGCCAATGAGCACATATGAGTGATTGATACGAAACCCGGACTTAAAAAAAGAATGACAAATGCTGACATTCCTGCAGTTGACCCTTATTGGTTAATAAATCATAATATTACAGCACTTGATAGGATCGCAGTGAAGCCAGAAAATTTAATTTAACAAACAAATATTGTAACTACTCAGGAGGTAATATAACGAATAATAATAATGGAGTAAAAAGAGTTATAGGACAATCCAACTCGAACTAAAGATAATAGGGCCGGATAAATTGGACTATTATCGAATCACGACTAACAAAACTGGAAAAAGAAAACCAACTTCTTCGAAAGGAGAATAAGTTTTTGCGTGAAGAGAATAAAATTCTATGCCAAGAGATTAGAGAACTTCGCGAAAAACTGGAATTAGTCCTTAGCCAACTGGCCAAAAAAGAGGTTAAAAAAGACAGCCACAACAGCCACAACCCACCAAGCCAAGACAAGTCAACACATGAGAAAAAAAGTCTGCGTAAGAAAACAGGACGTAAATCAGGAGGACAAAAGGGTCATAAGGGTCATTATCTTGCAATGACAGATAATCCTGATGAAAAGCACATAGTAAAAAGTGATTACTGTTCAAAATGTGGGGACACAATTGATCAGGAAAAGCAACAATTGGTATCGAAAAGACAAATAGTAGAAATACCTTCGATACGCCCCAGATACATTGAATATCAGCAGTATGGATGCCAGTGCGGGCGGTGTGGTCATCTTCAAAAAGGTAGTTTTCCCCAAGGGGTAAAAGCACCGATCCAATATGGTAGCAGCGTCATAGCACTGGTCAGCTATTTTAGCGTTTTCCATTATCTTCCCTTCCAAAGAATGACCCAGTTGTTCAAAGATATATTTCACTTGCCCATCAGTGAGGGAAGTGTACAGAACTTATTGAAAAAAGCAGCCCAAAAGGCTCGACCCATATACCATGCTATACTCCAACAAATCTTTTCATCGACTTACGTCGGTTCGGACGAAACATCTGCTAAAGTAAATGGCGACAAATGGTGGGTATGGGTGTGGCAAAATATGAAAAACACTTACATAAAAGCCACTGAAAGTCGAGGATTTATAAGTGTCCAGCAAATAATTGGCGATCACTTGTCCCACGCTACAATAGGGTCAGACCGCTGGGCAGCACAACTGAAAATGAAATCCAAATCCAAACAATTATGCATAGCTCACTTATTGAGAGACCTCATATTTTTGGAAGAATCGGAAAACCAAGTTTGGGCCAGCCAATTTAAGTCCTTGTTAGAACATGCTTTAGCCTTGCGAAAAAAAACAGAACAAACTCAAACCTTTCAAACCAACCAAAAGGATGCCTATAAATTGGAAAAAAGGCTTGATCGGCTACTGTTAAGGCATATCGAAAAAACCGAATTCACAAAAACTCATTCTTTTCAAAAATCAATGTTAAAAAACAGGAATTACATCTTTCCCTTTTTATACAATTCTGAAGTCCCACCGGACAACAATTCTTCAGAAAGGGCAATAAGAAATGTAAAAGTAAAACTAAAGGTCTCAGGACAGTTTAAATCGGGTCAGAATATATTTTGTGTCTTGCGTTCCTGCATCGATACATTAAAAAAAAGAGAGCTCAATGTTTTGGCCTATCTTTACTGCATTGCCAAACTCCCTACTCAAAAGCATTGTTTGGTACCTGAGTAGTTACCAAATATTCATCAATATGAAAACCAAATTAGTGCTTATCATTTTTTATACTTCTCTTCTCTGCCTTAACATGGCCTGTTCTAATAAAAACAATAATTCTGGCACCACTGAAACGAATAGTCAATCAAAATCAAACGAATCCGATTTAGAGAGCAAAAAAGAAACTTCCATATTGATATTGGACCACTCCATTTTGGACATATCAGTAGGAGATCAAATTTCCCTACACAAAGCATCAATCGAAAAAGACATGCTTTCAAATGGCGAAGGTGATTTCATCATTTTTCGAATAAATCATGAAGAATTCGGAACACTCGGTCATTTTTATCCTGAACCAAACGATGAAAGCTTGGTGGGTCTGATTTCAATTACTTCCAAAATTCCTAAAACGGTCGCAGGAATTCACGTCGGAAGTACTTTTGAAGACTTACTCACGGCACATAGTGAGGTAGATGTGCACGGTTCTGAGATCGAAGGCCGCACCCACGCCTACTCAGGAAATCTTTCTTACCTCCTCAATATCAATAACTTTTCTTATACCATAGATCAGAGTACCATACCTTTAGATACAGAAATTATAGCAATCATGATTAACAGATGAATCTAGCAGACACCGAAACTTTAGTAATTTGACCAAGAAAATAAACCTTGGACTTCTAGGGTTTAAATTAAAACACACATAATGAAATATGCTCTTTTTATATTTTTCACATTTCTTTCATCATTATCGATCGCCCAGACCCAATATGAAATGAATGAAATTGCTGCTAATGCCTTGAAGTCGTCAGAGATAGAACTTGAAACGGTCTTCAATCAAATAGTGGGAGAATACATGTCCGATGGAGTTTTTATTCAGAATTTAAAAAAATCTCAAAAGATATGGAAGACTTTTCGAGATGCTGAATTAGAAGCGCGTTACCCTGAGAAAGAAGCTGGCTTTTATGGCAGCATTCATCCATACTGTCAAGCAACATTTTTAGAAAAACTCACTCGTGAAAGAATATCTGCTTTGCAAATCTACCAGGAGGGATTAGCTGAAGGAATGACCTGCCACGGTACTGTTAAAGTTAAGGAATAGAAGCTCGTTTTTTTACGGTCGGCAGTCCCCGGCATAAAAGCTATTCGTACTGTTTCTCTACAAATGCAGTCCCTTGATCATCTATTTTGCGGCCATCGATCGCAATGATATTCATATGAGCTCTGTTCTTGTAGCCCATATTTACGACAAATTTACATCAGAACCATCTTGGCAGGCGCCTTTTTATCAGTTCGAATCATTAAATCATACCTATCAATATCACTTCAGAGAATTTGAAAATAAAACCAAAACTCCTTTACCAATTGATTAATACAGAAATGGAAGTTTGAATTATTCCAGATACCTGGAAATGACGATGTACAAGGTGGCGGATGTCAAGGCTGTTCTGTTAGCAGGCCACGAGGGTGATTGTCAGTCTTGTCTCAATATCGCACGAAGTGAGGTTGTCGGGAGAGCTATCGAGCGGTAAGAAAGAGCTACTTACTGATCCAATAGCATTCTAATTTCTTTTTTTAAGCGTGATCTCAATCACACCGTTAGCTCCACGAGACCCGTAGAACGCCGCTGTGCTATCTTTGATTACGCGTATTTTTTCGACTTGGATTGGATCAACGGCGTTATAAATGTAGGCAAAATCATTACCGACTGGAATTCCGTCGATTACGAATAGCGGTTCGGTGGATAGTAAGATCGATGATGAATTGCGAATCTTGATAGAAGTACCTTCCCCGGCACCTGTAATTCGTATACCGGAAACAGTACGGAGCATATCCGTCAGTGAAAGATCGGTCACCTTGCCCTGATTGGGATAGATCACATTGTGACCTTGTTCGATCTGCGGTTTTCTGGGCGTTACAAAACTATTACTTGTAGTTGCGCATTGAAGGAAAAGTAATGCAGCCACCGCTACTGAGATAAACGTGAAAAGTGAGCGAAATTGATTTTTATGCACATTGTAAATTACAAAAAATTTCAGCGTTGCGAATAAAAAGGTTAAAATAAGTTGGAAAAACCAATAACAGCAATGTACAGCATGTAACAATTAAAAATGAAAGCTGTAGTAAGAGCGATATTCATTCCTAGACCTATTTTATAATTACCCATCACATTTCTTTTGTTCAACAGCACCATTAAAAATAAGGTGATCAACGGCATCACAAACGGACTGAGCGCCTGTGACCCTATTAATATCCATATAGGCTTTCCGCCCAATAAGGGAACGGCTGTACCCGATAAGGCTACTAAAACTGCTATGAATCGAAAAAGCGGTCGCTTTGTGTTGCGGGCTGTATGTGTGTAGTCTGAGATCAACCAGGGATACAGCAATAAATTCGGGAAGATGGACGATAACCCGGCCGCAACAATGCCCACGGCGAATATGGACATCGCAAATTCGCCAGCAAATGGTTCCAATGCCTTCATCATTTCAATAGCATTTTCCACTTCAAAACCCTGAATATATAAGGTCCCAGCCGCACAAAACATAATGGCCAGGCTAATCAAAAAAGTCAATCCCATTGACCATGCAGCATCCTTCTTTTCCCTGGCCAGGTCGTTCAATTTCCAGTTTTGTTCCTGAACCAATATACTTCGAGAAACTAAAACGACGGAAGCCATTGTGGTACCTACAAGGCCGGCGATAAGAAGGGCTGGATTGGCATTTTCCAGTTGATTTGGAAAAAGCCGGCTTATTTCTAAATCAGGGCCTTGCAGTACAATAAGGCTGGTCAGTAAAAATGACAAAGCCATCAGTCCAACCATGATCGACATGCCTTTTATAAAATTTCTGTGTTTTCCCGTCCAGTAAAGTATGATAAGAAGGACTATGAAAATCAAAGCGATCCATACTTGCGGGAGTATTCCAGATCGGCCTAATAATGCAGCGATCCATTCGGCCACTACTTCGGCCACGATTCCCATTACTCCTATAACCGATGAAACAATTGAAAACAATAAAGCGATCATGATAAACAGCGTAGGTAATCGACCAAAATGAATTTTAAAATTGAACATCAGAGTCTCGCCACTGACTATTGTCAATTTGCTTATGGCAACAAGCAAGAAAAAGGTGAAAAAACAGGATAGAAATAATGCCCACGAAAGACTTAACCCATGTTCTGCCCCCGAAATTACCATGGACGTAACACTTCCCGTACCAATCACATAACCGATAATCACACAAATTCACGGGATTAATTATGCGTAATTGATTTTGGTCAATTCTTGCTCAATTTAGCATAAGTCGCTGATAACCATCCAATTAACTTTCATTCAGTTTTAGACACGAACACTTTAATACGCATATATATTGCATATATGTAATATAACAAAGGGCGTTCAACGCGCGATCGCTGAACAAACAATGTTGTATTACCCTGTAAATCAATGAATTATGAAATATAGTAAAAATTATTATTTGTTTAATAAATATTTATATACCTTTATCACGGCACTATATATGCGTAATGATTGTTGCTCCAGAACTTTTCTTCATCAAACCCCAGTCCATTGCTCAAAAACAATACGAAGCATTGCGTATGTTTTATCACGATAAGGTGCCAGCCAAAGATGTGGCCCAAAGATTTGGTTACACTTATCGGGGATTTACAACGATTTGTTCCAATTTCAGGGCTGATCTAAAGGCAAGCCAACACGGTGATCTGTTTTTTAAAGTATCAAAAAAGGGAAGAAAAACTACCGATAGAGTCAGTATGGTAAAGGCCGATGTTATTGGCATGAGAAAATTATTCTATTCTGTTGAAGATATTAAAGTAGCTATGGATGGTTTGGGGTGTCAGATCAGTGAGCGAACCATCCATGGGATTCTCAGAGCGGATGGGTTTGGCCGACTGCCTCGGCGAATGAAAACGACAAAAGACAAGCTGGGAAAACCGAACATCGAAGCGCCAAAATGCCAGGCTCTTCATTTTGATGATCAAAAATTCAAGAGTGCTTCTGTCGGGATTCTTTGTTTACTTCCTATTATTGAAAATTATGGAATTACAAAGGCCATTGAAAACTCTGAATATCCTGAGACTAAGACCATCAACAGGCTCAGTTCTATCTTATCTTTTATTGCATTGAAATCATCAAATATAGCCAGATACACCGCTGATGATCTGTGGTGTACTGACAGGGGCCTCGGACTTTTTGCCAAGGTAAATGTATTGCCCAAAGCCAGTTGGTTTACCTCCTATTCACACCGGGTGACCTCGAGGATGAATCGTATTTTGCTCAAATCTATACATAAAATATGGCTTGATAATGGCTTGCTTGGCGATACTTCCAATCTGGACTTTACCACCATTCCGTATTGGGGCGACGGGGATCATCTCGAAAACAATTGGTCAGGTAAAAGGGGGAAAGCAATGGTGAGTATGCTCGCCGTTCTGGCACAGGATCCGGATACCGGTATAATTGATTATGGAGATGTAAATGTGCGTCATGAAAACCAAAGTGCTGTGGTCTTAGAGTATCTTGATTTTTATAATAAAAATAATCATGGCCCAAAAGAGCTTCGTTATCTTGTTTTTGACAGCAAGTTCACCAATTATGAAAATCTCAATAAACTCAACCAAAAAGGGGTGTGTTTTGTCACCATTCGCAGAAGAGGAAAAAACCTGGTTGACCGGTTAAACGGTCTGGCGAAGCAACAATGGAAGAGCATTCGCGTGCAAATGGCGGGGAATAAAAAAAGAACCATCAAGGTGTATGACGAACGTGTTAATTTAAGAGGCTACCATGGTGAGCTTCGTCAAATCAATATCACTGGACATGGAAAGATAAAACCGGCAATAATCATAACCAATGAAATGGAGATGAAAGTAGAAGATATGGTTCGCAAATACACCCGAAGATGGATTGTTGAAAAAGGAATCTCAGAACAAATCGAATTTTTCCATCTCAATCGTGTTTCATCATCGATGGTCATTAAAGTAGATTTCGACTTCACCATGACGATCTTAACGCACAATATATTCCGGTTGTTTGCAAATGAATTGCCAAGGTATTCTCATCTTTCTGATTCGAGCATCTACCAAAAATTCTTACATAACATGGGTGACGTGGAAATCAAAAATAATAAAATTATCGTCAGACTAAAAAAGAAAAGACATCTCCCGGCCATCCTCGAACTAACCCAACAATACGCCAAGATCAAATACCCATGGCTAAACAATTGCAATCTGATATTTGAAGGGGCAACCTACTCTTGATTTTACGTATGTTTATTTCCCGTGATAATGTGTGATAATGAAAATGGCCGGGCCGAATCGCAAAACGGCTCGGCTGAACCGATTGAAAAAAGCGGAAACACGATTATCCATCTTCAAAACTTATGCAACGTTATTTTCCCAACCATGCTTTGCGGTCTTTGCGATCTTTGCGTGAACGGCTTCGAATTTTGCACGCCAAGTACGCCAAGTGCGCCAAGTCCTGGTTTTTACTTGCCGCACGTCTTGGGATTAGTGATAATTAGTGAAATTAGTGTATATAAATTTTTGATAATCAGTCGATTATGAAACCAGGCAGGTGTTGATTTATTTATTGTACGTCATTAGCCGTATTCACGGCCGTCGAACTAAAAATCGCGGGATCCATAAACTTCATTTCCGGTAAAATAACGGGCTTGAAATCCATCATATCCAGGACGTGTCTTTGCAAGTCAATCCCCGGAGCGATTTCGTCCAAAATCAACCCTTTCGGAGAAAGTCGAAACACCGCTCTTTCGGTAACGTATAATACTTCCTGGCCTTTTTCATTTGCAAAATTTCCGGAAAATGTGATCTGCTCGACATGGTCAATGAATTTTTTTATTCTCCCGGGATTAATAACCTGGATGCCCTTTCCCGATATATTTTGCTCCGATTTTGCGGCAAAAGATCCACAGAATACTACCTTCTTTGCATTCTGCGAAATATCAATAAATCCTCCACATCCAGTCAGCACATTGCCAAACCTGCTGGAATTGACATTACCGAATTTGTCGATCTGGGCAAATCCCAAATAGGCAATATCCAATCCTCCTCCCTGGATAAAATCAAATTGATATCCGTCATCTACAATGGCATGAGGATGGTACATCGCTCCGAAATTCAAACCCGTCGTCGGAATACCACCTATTGCTCCTTGTTCGATAATAAATGTCAAGTCATCTGCAATGCCCTTCTCTTTGGCAACAATCGGCACACCATCTGACATGCCGTATCCGAGATTGATGTATGTTTTTGGTTTGAGTTCGAAAGCGGCTCTCCTGTTGACAATTTTCTTGATTCCGGCCAGTTGGTTGTCATTTGATTCGTAGGGCGCCTCCCTGTTTATTAGCGCGCGATCAAAATCAGTGATAAACGTCATTGTCTGATTTTCATCTTGAACCACATAGTCAACAAATGCTCCTGGCACCTTGACATCGCGAGGTTCAGCTCGATTGTTTCGAATGTTTTTGACCTGTGCGATCACAATACCCCCATGCACTTTAGCCGCTTGTGCCATCGACAACATGGCAAAGTTTCCGACTTCATCTTCCATGGTCAGGTTCCCATCAGGGTCTACGGAAGTTCCTCTAATGATGGCGATATCAATTCGAAAAGAGGGGTAAAATAAATAATCTTCACCGTCTAGCTTCATGAGTTGTACGAGATCTTCAGTCGTAGTCTCGTTGATCCTTCCGCCTTCTATTCTGGGGTCGACAAATGTCTGCAATACCACTTTGGTCAGCATTCCAGGCTTTCCAGAAGCCGAGGTTCGCATGAGTTGCGTCAGTACACCTTGAGGTAGATTAAAGCCACGAATTTTATTCTCGCGAGCAAGTTTGACCATCTTGGGTGCATTGCCCCAAAAGCCGCCTATGTCGGTGTGAATTAAACCTGGGAAGGCGATGTGGTTGAGTCCGCGTTGATCGTTGTCTCCAATGCCACACGGATGGATGGTGCGAAGATCTTTGGGACGTCCGTGCGATTGGAAATATTTGCCGATTCCATCGAGGATTTTATCAGGTACGGCATGGCCGGCACCCGCTCCTCCTACAGCTACAGTCGCTTTGTCCGGAATCAAAGCACCTACTTCATCCGATTCTATTTTTCTCAACATCTTAATTTATTGTGGGGATGTTTTTGCTAGTGATCTCTTAAAAGTAAGAAAATGTGTGCGCGAAGGTCGGCATTCAGAGATCAGTAAATGAAATGAGTATTTATCGAACGCGTTTAGAAAGGCACTTCGCCAGAACTAGTTCCTTTACAGTTTGAGATGATATGTGCATCTTTGGGATGAACCGATTTTTAAAAAACAAAATCCCATCATTGAAGATCAAAAAAAGCAAAGAACTAATCCTGACGAAAATTCTCTTTGGTTTGTTGTTCTTGATTTTTTGGTCATGCACGGCTCCAGGCAATGATGAATACTCACCTTTTCTTATAGCGCGTATTTGATTGGCCGGACCCTCCAAAGCTCTTGCAAGTTGATTCTGTGACATACCCGGCCCAGCAAGAAATTATTCTTTATAGTATTCTTATTTTTATCTTTAGCAGAATAATCACCGAATTGCATAACTGGATTGACCGGTTGCTCATTACAAATTGCAAAAAATTTATACCAATGAAAAAAGCACCAATTGACCGAAGAAATTTTATGAAATCGAGCGGATTAGGGTTAACAGGGATAGGGTTACTTCCGCCCATTTTAAGTTGCACCAATACAAACTCTCCTTTGAACATAAATAACGACTCTTCAGAGGACGATGACGCCATCCTGAATTACCACCTGATGCACCCTGGTGGACCATCAGCTCCCGGAGACCCTAACGCCGTATTTTTCATCGACGGTGTATGCCATTTGCACTACATCCTCAGACACCAGTATAAGGATAAGCGATCGTTCTCTTTTGTGCATGTCAGCAGCCCGGATATGTTGCATTGGACATGGCATAAGACCAAACTGCAACCCTCATTTACCGGGCACGGAATGTTTAGTGGTACTGGATTTATTACAAAAGAAGGAAAACCAGCCGCAATCTACCACGGGCAAGCTTCAGAAAGAAATCAGATCGCAATTGCAAAAGACAACAAACTGTCTGCCTGGGAAAAGCCATACCCTGTGGAAGTTCTGACAAAAGATGGGAAGGAACCGGATATGAACCACTGGGATCCGGATTGTTTTCTCATAGGAGATACTTACTATGCCATCTCTGGCGGGCAAAATCCCCCTTTATTCAAATCTCAAGATCTCAAGAATTGGGTTTATGTAGGCGACTTCCTGAAGTATGATTCACCCGATGTAGCGATAGGTGAAGATATCTCCTGTCCTAATTTTTTCAGGATCGGAAACAAGTGGATGATGCTTTGTATCAGTCATCCTTTTGGTTGCCGATATTATCTGGGTGACTGGGATGCTACCAATGAACAATTTATACCTCAAATACATGAACGAATGAACTGGCGCAGGGACGATCAATCATTCATTACCACATACCACGGGGATTTCTTTGCGCCAGAGAGTGTTCTTACTCCTGATGGCAGAAGAGTCATGTGGGCATGGTTGCGGACGCTCAATGATACCATCAAAGAAAAAACCATCCAGTCGCTCCCCAGGGAGATCAGTCTGGCAAACGATGGCACATTAAAGATTTCACCTCTTCGTGAACTGGAGTCTCAGCGTTACGAAGAAGCAACCTTTAATAATGTAGATGTAAAAATGGATCCAAAAAAACATGGGGGTGATGCAGTTACCAGGATTACTGATCTGGAAGGTGATTCTTTCGAGATCAAAGCCACTGTATCGCGCGCAGAGGCAACAAATAAACGATTAGGATTCCACCTTTTTTCCGACGATGAAAAATCAGGTTTCCCCGTAATTATTAATCCGGCATCAAAGGCAATTCGCGTCGGTACAGTTGAGGCTCCTTTCCTGGTTGCCGATCTACCTCCTGGAGAAGATGTAGACATAAGGATATACGTTGATAAGTATTTGATCGAAGTATTTGTTAATGATCGACAGGCAGTCGTAGGCGCTTTTATGGATTACAAGAAAAATAAAGGTTTGTACGGTTACACTTACGGTACGGGTACGGTCATTAAGGAGGTGAAATTGTGGAAAATGAAACCGACTAATGAAGGATTTTTTGAAGCGAAAGAAAATAGGATTTGGGAGGTGGATGTGGAATAGGTTGAGATTGCCTTGCAGATTAACGATTGGAATGAAGAAAGAAAAACCGGATGGAGGAGCGTAAAATCCTATTTAGTCTACAAAACGAATTCGCACTTAACGATGATCAGTTCACTTATGTCTCATCCATTCATCATACGAATCAAGTAAAATTATTCAGAAGCCTCCTCGGGAGCAATGGTTTCGTCATCGGTCACAATTAGAATAGGATAATAATCAGTCGTATTCTCCTCAATCACTTTTTTTAAAGCCTCAATATGTTTGATTTCTTGGGCTTGGAACGCACCGCCGAACATTTCCATTAATGCAAACATGGAGCGCATCAGCATGCCCTTTCCGCTTACTTTGGAGTCGGTTTTTATGGTTGTTTTTCCGTCGGTTTCGGAGAAGGATGTCGTTTGGTCAAAGAGCATCATTTCGCTGTCAAAACTCAATCCCATGTGGTCGAATTCTTTTTTGGAAACAAGTGTTTCTGTCATTTCAAAGTCTGGTTTCCCTTCGCCGGGATTGACCACGACTTTGTATTTGCTCCCGACCTTCCCCATTTCTCCGCTGATCAAATCTATACTTTTAAATCCTTCGAGCCATTGCCCAAATTTGGATTCATCCTGTTGGACGGCCCAAGCTTCTTTGAGAGACTTATTTACGGTGATTTCGTGACCGTAGCTGACGGTGGGTTTTATAAATCCAATTGCAAGAAAAACGAATACGAGTCCTACAATCACATAAAGGATGTATTTCAGAATTTTCATCTGTCAATGTTTTTGTTTAAAAGAATCTCCGAAAGTACGATTTACACCCAACCAAATTAAGAGTCTTGCAACTTATAAATGATGAATTGGAAGAGCCGGCAATGTCTATCGCGGGTACCAAATTTTCAGACGTCCGGAACTATTATGCGGTTCCTGCCACCGCACACGGAGTGAGGGTGGGTTGAGCGGGCCCGATCTTTCTACAATCGGTTCGTTTATGACCCCTAATTCAATTTTGGAATCTTTGCTCAATCCAAATTCAGATATCAAGCAAAACTACGAAACGGTGGTTGTAACCAAAACTAACGGAGAAGTGGTGAGCGGCCTTCTGCACAGAAAGACGGATTCGGCTACACTCATGCGCATGGCAAATAGCGAGCTGGTAGAAATACCCAATGAAGAAATAGAAGAAGTGGATGTAAGTCCTGTATCTCTGATGCCGGCAGGATTGACGAGGAATCTTCATAGGGATGAGTTGAAAGATTTATTGGCTTATTTGGTGAGATTGGGGAAGGCGTAGTTCTACCTTAAAACGCGGCAAATTAGGGTAGATATATCTCTACTCGAAATTATCCATCTAATATGCTCTTCGCTCCCTGGTTTTATAACAAGGTCGCTGTCAACAATATCATGTCTAACATTGGCAATAATGAATAAAGTAAGGCACCTTAATAGGATTGAAAAAAAGATTAACAGCAGGCAAATGATTAAGAAAGGGTTCATCGGTGCTTTGGGGACTATGGTTTCACCATCTCTGGTTACCGAAAAACAATCACCTAAAAATTCAGAATCAGCCAATATTACAATTCCTAATTCGAGTAGTGATCTCTGCTTTACGAATGCAGTGGATATGTCCGCTTTGTTGCTCAGTAAGAAATTATCGGCACGTGAGGTAATGCAGGCTCACCTTAGTCAAATAGTGAACCTAAATGCTAAAGTGAATGCCATTGTTACGCAAGTTCCTGAGGATCAACTCATGGCGCAAGCACTTGCGGCTGATGAGTCGCTGTCAAAAGGAATTTTGACGGGTTCTCTTCATGGTTTACCCATAGCTGTAAAAGATCTTAGAGAAACAAAAGGTATCAGAACTACCAAAGGTTCTCTTCTTTATAAGGATTTTATTCCTAATAAAGATGACTTTCTTGTTGACCGTGAGAAGGACGCCGGAGCGATTGTGATTGGTAAATCCAATGTGCCAGAGCTAGGTATGGGCTCGCAGACTTTCAATCCCGTGTTTGGCCCTACTTTTAATCCTTTTGATCTTTCAAAGACATGCGGTGGAAGTACCGGAGGAGGAGCTGTTGCATTGGTTTGCGGAATGGTCCCTCTAGCTGATGGCAGTGATACAGGGGGATCACTGCGTAATCCTGCAAGCTTCTGTAATGTAGTTGGGTTAAGGCCTTCTCCAGGAAGAGTCCCGGTCCCCAACAGCCTTGCATGGAGCACATTATCAGTTCAGGGTCCGATGGCGCGAACCGTCTCGGATTGTGCATTTTTGCTCAGTGCACAGGCTGGGCCAGACAGTTTCTCGCCAATCTCCATCATAGAAAGTCCTACGCCGTTCAGGAAGCAACTTGATCGTGATTTTAAGGGTGTGAAAGTAGCATTTATCAAAGACCTTGGGTTGCCGTGGGAAAAGGAAGTGAAGGAGTCTGTTGATTCACAAAAAAGTGTATTCGAATCGCTAGGTTGTATTGTTGAAGAAGACGAACCAGATATAACCGATGCCGATGAGTGTTTTAACGATTTTCGTCACTGGCAGTATGAAGCCACGTTTGGTGATCTATCGGCAGAAAGTCAGCAACAACTGAATGATTATGCTAAATGGCATATCGCCGAAGGGCGAAAGTTAACTCAAAGGAATGTCTACGCATGAACCCAAAATGATTAAGTTATGCCGGAATGATATTTCATGCTTAGACATTTCAGTTGAACGAAAGCGGCCCCGGGAGTATACCCAAAATTCTTATAAAGGGAAAGTCAAGCCGAAGTGGATTTTTATTTTGATTAAATATACTTCTGATTCTGGATATAGTCTGAGTAAATGGGTTCCAAATTTAAGACAATAGTAGTATGCAATTGTCTTTGTTGGACAGAATAGAATCAATGGACTGAAAATTGCTGATTTTAAAAATAGAATATCTGTGTGATCAAGAGTCATCACGATGTTATTCTTTTGGATTTATAATATGTCAAGGGTCTTATGACAGGAGGGGGTCGGGGATTATAGTTTTTAACATTGTGCTTTAACCATTGACTATCCCTGGTTATGGGTACTAAGGTGTAATCTGGCGAAGCACAATTCTGACAATGATAGGGGGTGGCTTTAATCAATTCATTAATGATTTGGAATATTGTCCGAACTGTTTGGGCTTCATTCTTTACCGCTTTAGGAATAAGGTCTTTTACTTTATTGTAGGTTGATGAGGCGTGCAACCCATAGTATCTGACTTTGGGGAAGTATGGCGGCAATTGATGTTGTAGAAATAAACCCATTGCTACAAGTGGTTCCTGATGTTGTATGTCCTTTGGTGCTGGTTGTCCTGGTAATTGATCTTTGTATTTATTGAAAATGAGTGTGACTTTTTTATCTCCCTGATGATAGGTCAATCTATTGTCAGTAATTGCTATTTTACAGATGTAACGAGACAGATATTCTTTTATCGTTGTCGCATCTGCTGTAGGTAAGGTATTGTGAACAACCCACCGTTTTTTGATTATTTCAGATTTTATTTGGTTAAAATTCAGGTGGTATTTTATTTGGTTGGCCTTCATCAAGTTTTCGAGTGCGTTTAAAAATGATGACCTGAACAGGGCTGACATAGCGCGGTACCTTGCTAATTTATTTTTTCTTTTTGGCCATTTCCAATTCCCATTTTTATCCAATCCGCCAAAAGTCACAAGGCAATGAACATGAACATGATACTTCATATCACTTCCCCAGGTGTGCAGTACAGCAACCATACCAGGTAAGCCTCCCACATTCTTTTCATCATTACACAATGTTATAATCGTCTTCCAGGAAGATTTGAAAAGCAGACTATAAATCAGATTTTTATTTCGTTTGGCCAACCCATTCAAGTCATGTGGCAATGTAAATGTAACATGGACATAGGGGGTTTTGAACATGCGGGCGGATAGTTTATCCTGCCATTGCATTCGTTTAATTCCCTGACATTGAGGACAACTACTATTGCCACATGAAAGGTAAATATAGGTTTGGTGTTGACAGTGTTTACAAACTATTTTTCTGCCTCCGAGGGCAGGTGTCTTACACATTCTGATATCCCGAATGAGCTTTATTGCCCGTTTGTCGGGATGAAAAGTGTCAATATATTTTTCACTGTAATCTCTGAATAATTGGCCTATACCTTGGGAATACGGTACCTTATTTGCATGCTTGCAATGGGATGATTGATCTGTTGGTATCTGGTCTTGCACAAGTGAATGTATCTGGCCGTAGTTTTCAGATGTTTGTGCCCTAATTGTTGCTGAAGAAATACCAAATCCGTACCAGATTCTAAGTGATGTGTAGCATAACAATGACGAAAAGTATGAGGTGAAACTGGCCTTTGGACACCAGCCGATTCACATGCTTTTTTAATCGACCATTGCGCTGCTCTTTGTGACCAGGGCTTGCCCCTGATTTTGCCGTTAAAAAGGAATACTAAAGGCCGGTAATAAGTGTAGTATTGCCTCAATAGAACCAACAAACAATCCGGGATTTGAATATAGCGATCCTTAGCTCCCTTGCCACGTTCGATCCGTATCTGTTTTCTATGACCATCTATGTGAGATATTTTCAATTGCAAAGTTTCTCCCAATCTCATTCCTGTACCGTATAAAAATGAAATAAAAACCTGGAACTTAAATACATTGGTAGACTCTATTAGTTTCTGTACCTCTTCCTTAGATATGATCATTGGAAGACTTCGTTCTTTGCGGGGCCTCGGTAGTTTTTTAAAACTCCATTCCAAGTTCATTACTTCGCGATAAAACTTACGCATAGCCGAATAGTCTCCGTTAATTGTTTGCCACTTTAGTCCTCGATTGTATCGATAAAGTACATATTGCTTGGCTTGATCCTGGTCAAACGGGCCGCTCATGCCATGTTTCTCGCGGTACTTAAAAAATTGTCTAAGGGCGCATCCGTATGCTGATCTGGTGGCCTTACTAAAGTTCTTGAGAGTAAGATGATCATCAAAGTTAGAGAGGTGATTTGTGTAGTTTTCCATAGTATTCAATATTAAAATTAAATACCAACAAACATACCCAGATGTAATGTGTATATGATTGATTAACAGTAGGTTATTAAGAATATTTACTTAGGTTTTGTTCAACGGGTCCTTATATGTCACGTCTTGACGCCAAAAGATCAGGCTTATATAGGCGCATGCAAAAGTTTTTAGAAAAGTACGAATATATGATCATGCCTGTGAGCCAGGTATTACCGTTTGATGTTCATAGCCCTTATCCGATTGAAATAAATGGTGTAAAAATGTCGACCTATATCGATTGGATGCGTTCATGTTATTACATCTCAATAATGGGCAATCCTGCCTTGTCGGTGCCCTGTTCCTTTTCAAAAAACGGATTACCGATTGGTCTCCAGATCGTAGGGAGGTACAATGCAGACTTTAGCGTGCTGCAAATGGGCTATGCTTTTGAGCAAGCAACCCAAATCGGTAAGCACCGACCAAAGATTGTTGGGTAATTAATTTTTGAATCGGTATTTTCTAAATCAGTATCTTTAATATATGCTCACTTTCCTCAGAAAGATTTTGATTTTCGGATTAAGCAATTAAAAGCCAAAGAGGAGAACCTTCTAAGAGTAAAAAAGACATTTTCCAAAGGCCTGTCATCTGACTTAACCCAAGTTGAGCATTGTGGGAATTAATATGCTGATACACAATAAGTTACATCAATGGTACACTACATATTTTTTAATTGGTTTGGGAAATTTTTTGATACCCATAATTTCGTAGACTTTTTTGACTACCTTTTCAGGTTGCGACATTTTTCTGATGTGAACTTCTTTGTTTCTCATTTTCATTTTAATGGTGTTCATTTTTTGTGAGTTCATAATTCTCAGTATGTTCGTCCAATCCAGATTGATATGATGTTGTTTGAGTCGGTGGCGGATGGCTGTGACTATCTGGTATGTCATTAGACCCAGGTGGATGTGAGCTTCTGAGTATTTGTCTTTTTTATGAAAGATGGGGCGAATGCTGAGGTCAGTCTTTAAACATCTGAAGGTTGACTCTACCTCTCTTATTGTATTGTAGATATCCCATATTTGTTCGTCTATTGTGTCATTGAGGTTAGTCCTTGTAGATTACGGTTGAAAACTGAGCCAGAATTCCAATTGAAAACTGAGCCAGTTATCATGGCAGATATGATGCATAACCATCATATGTTTTGCACTATTAAACATGATAACTATGCTACAAAAACAAGATATTATTCTGCGCTATTTTGATCAGGGAATATCCCAACGAAAGATCAGTAAGGATCTGGGATTATCGCGCAATACAGTCAAGAAGTATATTGATGAATATGAGAAGAATCGTTCTTTGCAGGACCGTTCTTCTAAAGGCATTTTGGATCCACCTCGGTACGATTGTTCTTCTCGTACCAAACGCAAACTTACCCAACAGATACGAACCAGGATAGATCAGTTTGTTAAAGATAATGAGCGCAAACATTGTTCGGGTTTGGCCAAACAATGCATGCGGCGTATAGACATGCACGAGGCACTGATCGCCGATGGTTTTGAAATCAGCTATACTACGGTATGTGAATATGTAAAACAGCACTTGAGAAAAGGTCAGGAGATTTTCATACGCCAGCACATTGACCCAGGGCAAAACAGTGAGTTTGATTGGGCAGAAGTTAAATTGACAATAGAGGGAAAACAGAAAAGATTGATGCTGGCTGTATTTACCAATGGGTACAGCAATTACCGATGGGCTCGTCTTTACTACCGCCAGGATACCGCGTGACGCGGCACGAGTTATGATCAGTTTCTTGCACGCTCATGTACACTATCTGAGCCACATTGGTGGTGTGCCATCACAGATAGTGTACGACAATATGCGTACAGCAGTAGCAAGATTTACCATGCGAAATGCAGACCCGTCTACCGAACGGGCAGGTAAGAAACCTACAGATGATCTACTTAAAATCAGCACATACTATCAATTTGATATTCGTTTTTGCAATGTGTATAGAGCCAATGAAAAGGGACGTGTAGAGCGAAGTGTTGAATATGTGCGCCGCAAAGCCTTTGCTCAAAATGATGAGTTTATCGACCTCGATTCGGCTAATCGACACCTGAAGCAAAAACTGATCAGACTTAACAATAGAAAATCAAAAGGTGAGTCTAAAACATTCGCTGAACGTGTGTGCGAGGAGAAAATTCATATGACAGTTCTGCCTGTTTCAGCCTATGATACCGCCCTGATCCAGACATTAAGAGTAGACAAGTATCACACCATCTCGGTTGATACCAATCACTATTCTATTCCTGAAAACTTGCGCGGCCCCATAGTGGATGTGAAAATTTACCCTTTGCACATTCACATTTATGATAAAAATGGCGATGTAGTGGACATTCATCAGAGAAGACACTGTAAGTATCAATGGTTCATTAAAATAGAGCACTATCTGAAGACATTAGCCGTAAAGCCTGGTGCTTTGTCAAACAGCGAAGCCTTTCTTCAGGCTGATACCGATTTGATCGCACTTTACAAACAATATTTTTCAGATCAACCCAAGGTATTTATTGACGTGATTAGTTACGCCACCAAACATCATTTATCTACCTCAATAATAACCTCCGCAGTTGATCAATGTCTAAAAACTACTTTGAACTCTCCCCTGACCAGTGACAAAATCATCTTTATGGTACAAGCCCTGATGAAAAAGAAAAACGAGGCTCAGGCACTCACCATCCCGAGCCCTTTGACTGAACAGATAAGTCTTAATTGTGTAAAACAACTTCAAGACATACAGGCTATTTTTTAATTCGAATAAAATCTCAACAATGCAAGCAAAAATGGAACAACAAATTGATTATTACTCACGTCTGCTTAGGCTGCCTGCATTCAGAACAGAGTACGCCGAACAGGCAAAAAGTGCTGCTAAAAGCAATCATTCTTTTGAACGCTACTTGCTCGATCTTATGATCACCGAATATGACGGGCGGCTCATCCGGAGAAAAAAACAGCGTATCCGAAGAGCCGGATTCCCGTATAAAAAACAAATCCACGATCTGATCAAATCTGAACTCCCCAATGATGCACAAAACAAACTGGCTACTCTCGAACGTCTCGATTTTATAAAAGATGGACAAAATCTCATCCTGGCTGGTAATCCCGGTACCGGTAAAACACACATCGCTATTGGCCTGGCCATCAAAGCCTGCACACTCGATTTCACTGTCTTGTTTACTGCCATTCCCAGGCTGATAACCCAAATCAACGAAGCCAGGTCTCACAAAATGCTCCGTACCCTGGAATCTCGTTTTGAAAAATACGATCTGGTCGTGTGTGACGAGTTCGGTTATGTGTCCTTTGACAAAGAGGCTGCAGAATTACTTTTTACTCATCTTAGCCTCAGAGCTGGTAGAAAGTCAACCATTATCACAACCAACCTGAGTTTTGATCGGTGGACAGAAATATTTGGTGATGAAGTTCTCACTGCTGCCATAGTTGACCGACTCACCCATAAAGCCATCCTGGTCAACATGAATGGAAAATCCTTCAGAGTCAAAGAATCAGAAAAACTTAATCAACAACTTTAATTTCTCTCAAAAAATATTAATGGTTATTCTTTCATCAAAATGCATAACTTCGCCTCTCTCAACTGGCTCACTTTTCAACCGAATTCTGGCTCAGTTTTCAACCGTAATCTACAGTCCTGATAAAGTAAACCCCTGTGCGATCACTGGGTGTGGAGTCTTTCTTTGTCCATGACATACTTACGGCGATACCCTTTTCTTCTTTGATTTCAATATCAAAGTTGCCATGTACTTTTTTAGAACTTTCCTTGGCTCTGCCAATTCGTTCCCAAACTTTGTTAATTTTTTTCGTTCCCAGCTTTTTATGAATGGCTTGTTCGATATTTTTAAGTTTCTCTTCATACTTTTGTTCGGATTTGGTCAACATTGACAGTTCCTTCTTTTTCTTCATCTGGCTTTTTACTATCAACCATTTATCCGGTTTATCTGTCGGGTTTATCAATTTGATCTCAATTTTGTTTTCTTCTTTGTCATAGATCGTTTTCATTCCATCGCTTGGGTGATCTTCATAATCTTTGAGCACTATACGGCTGACACACACGTATTTTTCTTTCGATTTGCGCAAAGCTTCCAGATTGTCTTTAGTAGCTATACCGGCATCGATGACCACCACTTTGTTCAATTGTTCTGTATTGCTTTTTTCTTTTATTTGTTTGATCACCCCCAGTAAGGTTTTACTTTCACATATATTGCCTTGATCTATCTTGCTGTATTTCAAAAATCCGTATCGATTAACAACCGCCGAGATACTGACCAACCTGCAATCATTTCTCTTCTCCTTACTCCTGGCAAATTTTGCTAACAAACTACCCAATTTCCTTCCTTCAAAATAACTGTTGGTCAGATCATATATCATAAGTGTGTCCTTGAGGCTGAACAGATCCATGGTCGTTTTGTAGACGTGATCGGTAAAGTCGTCAAAATGTTCTGACAGTTTTGCAGCCATACGATACAATACAAACCGGTCAGGCGCACAATCCATCGTATCATATAATTCCGATAATGCACTGTTTTGAAACAGCCATTGGGCAGTTTTACGTTCTGATGTAGGATAGACAGCCCTGCTTATTATACTTACCAAAGCCCTATCCAGAGCCCAGGGATTAAATCCTTTGGATTGCAGAAATTTGTCAATTTTTAACTCTCTAGCCATATTGAGACATAACCATTCTGCTCCTACTTCTCTACAATCTGTTGTATCGATACGAGAAGTGTCCACTTCCTCAAAGGTGGCCTTGTTTTTATCAGCAGGTTTAGACAAAGTAAAACCCTGTTGCTCTTTTTCAAGATATTTATTGTACCACTCATCTACGTGCTTTTTATATTCATCGTCGAGCATCTCATATTGAGAGATAGGCTCACTTATCGATTTTTGACCATATATTTTTTCTTCCAGAGCTTTGGCAATCCTGCGTCTGAGATCTTTGTTATGTAAAAATTTATGCGACCCTAGTGCATGGGGAACTAAATACTTGACCATTTACTTAAACCGTTGGTTGTTGTTCGTTGATAGTTGTTTGTTATGGAACGAGCAACGAACAACTAGCAACTATCAACTTCTAAGACGTTCAAGGACTTCGTTCCCAAAGCACTAGTGCTTCAGGCACTAAGTTCGAAACCCCTTAATTGATAAGCTTTAACAAAGCCTTGAAATTTCCATTTATACGGTTTTGAAAACCATTCATTGGCAAAATCAATATATTTTCTTATTCCATTTTCTAATTTCCCCAATGAGTTAAATTGAGCCTTTTTTAACCTCTGCCTTTCTAATTTACTAAACCAATTTTCAATTGGATTTAACCATGAACAATGTATGGGAGTATACACAAATCTTATACGATGGTCTTCTGTTTCCAAAAAATCCATTCTTGTTTGTTGGCTCTTTAGTATGCCTTTGTACTCCTTTGTGCCTAATTCACCTTTATAATTTATTTGTTGTGCCACCCATATTACCAATGATGCAGATTTATGAATATTTAATTGGTCAAGCAATATTGTAATTTGATCTGTTGTTGGTATCTTCTTACATAGATTTTTTATAAACCTCACAAAATCTTCTTCTTTTTTTGTCGGATGTATTTGATCATAGTACATGACAAAACAGGATTGATAAAATAATTGCCACGCGTAAAGTGTTGATAATGTGTTACTTACAACACTGAACGACATGGCAATTAAGGAGAAAGTTAAAGAACTTTCCCGAGAATTGAAAATAGAACTTAGTAAACTTCACCAGCAAAGGGTAAACTTGATTGCCTCGGCGGTGATCAGTATGTCTACCATTAGGAGTGTCAATATGGTCAAGGTTGCTCACGGTATGATTTCAAAAGCGAAGCCATTGAGTAATTATCGTCGTCTTCAACGATTTATCTCTCAGGTGGATTGGGATGACACTGGTCTAGGACATTTGCTTTTGAAAATGAGTGAGTTGAAGGGGCCTTATACCCTGCTTGTGGATAGGACAAACTGGCAATTTGGTAAAGTGGATATTAATTTTTTGGTATTTTCTATACTAGGAGACGGGTATTCGATACCGATCAAATGGGTGTTGCTTCCAAAGAAAGGCAACTCTGCACAATATGAAAGAATTGAGTTGTTAGAGGAAGTGGTAAAAATTGTTGGAAAAGGTCAGATAAAGAACGTTATAGGAGACCGGGAATTCATTGGCCAACATTGGGTTAAGTACTTGATAACCAATGAGATAGGATTCAACCTTCGGGTTAAGGAAGGCATGGTAGGTGTAAAAAATGGCAAGGAGGTAAAACTGGGTTTATTATGTAAAAATAATAAAAGATCATCGCCAAGATTGCCGGGAAAATATTTAGTTGGAGGCAATGAAGTATACGTAAGCGGATTCAGATTTAGAAATGACAAGAACAAATTAGAGTATTTGATAGTCATACACTCTGAGGATGTAGAAGATGCTTGCGATATCTATGCCAAAAGGTGGTATATTGAAAACATGTTCAAGGACATGAAAACGAATGGTTTTCAACTGGAAGATACACATGTAACTCATCCCAAAAGGCTAGAAACATTATTTGGTTTATTAGCCATATCATATGTATGGATGATACGTATAGGCGAATGGATAAAGAGAAAGATACCCTCATTATTCAAAAAAAATAATCGAGGAAAAAGAAGAAAAAGCATTTTCAGGGGAGGGATAGACAACTATATCAACGCATATATTAACCACGACAGACGGAAAATTTGGCTCTACTTCCGTTTTTTGTCATGTACTTAGGTATTTGATATGCTTCCAGTTTGCCGGTACATACATTTAACCCTCCTATCAAACATGTGGTACCATGTCTTACATACCGCGTAACGCGGCACGAGTTATTCATACTCTATACGACGTATTTTCCCGGTGCCTGTTGAATTTATTTCTTTTCTTTCTAATGCTTGTATCCCTGTCTTTTCGTCTACACTGTACAGATGATGATTGATCCTATTAGCTGATAAATGCCACATTATTAATGTGCAAATCAGGCTAACTCGCTTTTTAAATGTAGCCCAACAAGATATTTTCGGAAACAACCAATACTGAGTTTTATGTGGTTTTAACTCTTTTTTTTAGAATGTTCCCGATTTGTCGCCGTGATATTTTTTCCACTATATTCTCTGTCATTGCTATGTGAGCCAACAACTGATGAGTCCAATTTGTCATTTCAATATCGTGATTTACTGGCTTGTCACATGCTAATGCAACTATCTGTTCTTCTTGTTCCAGTGTGATTGTTTTTGGAGTACCACTTCTTGGCTTATCTGATAAAATATCTTTGATCATCTTCAAAAGTTCATAATCTTTTAATGGTGATCCTGAATGCCCTTGTTCCGATGCTTTCAATAAATTTGATATGTTTTCATTCCACCTTTCTCGCCACCGATTTACCATCGTTTTTGATATCCCCATTTCCTTTCGTGTTCCGTACTTACTCTTTCCCTGTATCCCATCTAGGATAATCAGTCCACGCTGTTTAAACAGGCTTTCAATATTTCCCTTTCTACACACCTTTTCAAGTATTCTTACTATTCGTGAGTTTGCTGTTAATGGAAGGGCTGGATGTATCCCTCTCATCATTATTTTTGCTTTTTTGTTACTACCTATTAAACCTTCTTATAGGGCATTATATTTCGTGCCTGATGCACTAGTGGCAAAAAGGACAAAATAAACTACACCCCATTTTTTGATATGAGAGTATGTATTACTAATTTTTCATATCTGACATTCATTCTCAGAAATTTGGTTCTGGCTTGTTCAGGTTGTGAATTTCAATAATTCCAACTCCTTTGCCTCATCCCAAAGCGTATCCATCTCCCCTAAAGTCATGTCAGTCAATGGCTTAGAAGCATTTTTTTCAATATATTCGATGCGCTTTTTAAACTTTTTATTCACTCTTTCCAATGCACTTTCGGGGTCGATATGTAAGAAGCGTCCGTAATTGATCAAAGAAAAAAGTACATCGCCGAACTCTTCTTCGATATTATGTTGATTGCCTTCTTTGCCAATTGCCTCTTTCAATTCCTGCAACTCTTCATCCAACTTTTTCTTAACATCTTCCACATTTTCCCATTCAAAGCCAACTTGTTTTGCCTTCTGCTGCATGCGATACGCCTTGACCAATGCGGGTAAAGAATTCGGGACGCCGCTCAGTAAAGTCTTCTTGGGATTTTCTTTCAGCTTCAACAGTTCCCAATTGCGTTTTACATCTTCCTCATCCGCGACTTCCACATTACCATATACATGAGGATGGCGATGAATCAATTTTTCGCAAATCGAGTTGAGAGCATCAGTTATGTCGAAATCCCCTGTCTCGCTTCCGATTTTGGCGTAAAAAACCATGTGCAGCATGAGGTCCCCAATTTCCTCTTTTATACCATTCAAATCCTTTTCCAAAATAGCATCAGCTAATTCATAACATTCTTCAATAGTGAGAATTCTGAGGGATTCGAAAGTTTGCTTTTTGTCCCAAGGACATTTTTCTCTTAAATCGTCCATGATATTCAGCAATCTTTCGAAAGCCTTTAGTTTAGCGTCCATTCGCTTATTCTCCATAGGAAACTTATTTTTGTAGTACACGTTTCATTAATAAAACCGGCAATGAATCAATTTCTAATTACAATGGCTATCATTGGAGGCGTATTCGCGATATCATTTGTCCTTATTAATATAAGGCAGATCATAACCGGCAACGAATTTAGAGGAACTTGCGCAACTAACAATCCCATGTTGAAAAATGACATTGGAGAATGTTCGGTTTGTGGGAAGACGCCTGAGGAGGAGTGCAAGATGCCGGAGATCGAGAAATTACAACCACAGCCGCCTCGATAAAATTGTTGGTTGCTAAAATATGAATATCAAAAATTTATTCCGCCCAACTTTTTTTGTACTGCTTGTTTGTCTTATCTTCCTTCCATCCAATGCCCAAAAACCCGAAAAGCTAGCGAGCGGAGAGATATACCGGGCTATTGAAAAACTCAATTTCCTTGGAAGCGCCCTCTATATAGCCGCTCATCCCGACGACGAAAACACGCGTTTGATCTCGCATTTGAGCAATGATGTACTTGCTCGTACCGCATATCTTTCTCTCACCAGAGGCGACGGCGGCCAAAATCGTATTGGCCCGGAAATCAGAGAACTATTAGGAGTCATCCGTACACAAGAACTTCTATCGGCAAGACGGATCGATGGCGGTTCCCAGTTTTTCACCAGGGCAAACGATTTTGGATACTCAAAGACACCGAAGGAGACTTTAGACTTATGGAATAAAGACGACGTGCTTTCTGATGTGGTATGGGTTATTCGAAATTTCAAACCCGATATTATCATCAACCGATTTGATCACAGTACTCAGAGGAGGACGCATGGCCATCATACAAGCTCGGCTATGCTTTCAGTCGAAGCATTTGACCTGGCAGGAGATAAGAATGTTTATCCGGAGCAGTTGAAATTAGTCGATCTATGGCAGCCTTCAAGGGAGTTTTTTAATACAGGCTGGTGGTTCTACGGCAGCCGGGACAATTTTGCTAAAGCCGATAAATCTAATTTGGTTGCGGTTGACGTTGGAGGATATCTCCCTCATCTCGGTAAATCCAGTACAGAAATAGCTGCGGAAAGCAGGAGCATGCACAAGAGCCAGGGATTCGGTGCCACAGGTTCACGAGGAACACAAATGGAATACCTCGAACTGATTAAAGGAGATCTGCCTAAGGATAAAGAAAATATTTTTGACGGTATCAATACAAGTTGGTCGAGGGTCAAAGGCGCTTCACATATTGAGGCGCTTATTTCAAATGTTTTGACATCCTACGATTTCTTAAGGCCCTACAGGTCTGTGCCTGAATTGTTAAAAATTAAGAGTGAAATACAAGGCATTTCAGACAAACATTGGAAGGTCATAAAGTCAAAAGAAATCGACCGAATTATCCTTGCAGCTACCGGGTTGTTTGTCGAATTTGTTGCGAATGAGGCGTACGCGAATCCCGGCGATGAAGTAATATTCAGATTGGAAGCCATAAACCGATCTCCGCTTGAAATAGAATTAGCGAGTATAGTTTCGTCAGTTTTAGAAATGAATGTTCAGTTGAATAAATCTATGCCTAAAAATCAAAACGAACGTTTCGAATATGCTCAGATCGTATCGAAAGAGATTCTTGAGTCTAATCCATACTGGTTGAACAAACCGGGCACAATTGGAATGTATAATGTTGATAATCAAGATCTTATCGGAATGCCTGAGAATGAGGCAGCCATTGCGTTTGACGTTGTGCTGCTTGTAGAAGGCGAACGCATTTCTATTAAAAAGGACCTGGTATATAAATATAATGATCCTGTAAAAGGAGAGGTATACAGACCATTCAACATAGTGCCTAAAGTATCGCTCTCCATTGATGAAGATGTATATATTTTCCCCGATCAACAAGCAAAAGAAATAACAATAAAGGTCAAATCACTGTCAAATGACTTATCCGGAAATCTGTCTCTTTGCACCGGCAAAGAATGGAAGGCACATCCTGATCAATATAAAGTAAGCCTGTCCAAAAAAGGACAGGAGGCCTTCTACAACTTCAAAGTAAAAGGACCAGTCGGTCAGAATACAAATGTGATTTCACCAATTTTTACGGATGAGAATGATCGGGCATTTACCAAAGAGGTTGTCGAGATTGTCTATGACCATATTCCACTTCAGACGGTCGTACGAAATGCGGAAGCGAAAACAGTAAGAATTGAGATTGAAAAGAAAGGAAATAAAATAGCTTATGTCGAGGGGGCGGGAGACAAAGTGGCCGAAAGCCTCAGACAAATAGGATACCAGGTAGACGAATTTCATCCTGAAGATTTGACCTCTACAAGTCTCGAAAGCTACGATGCCTGTATTGTAGGAATAAGAGCGTTTAATGTCCATGGCGAACTCAAACTCAAGAATCAAATCCTGTTCGACTATGCGAAAAAAGGAGGTACGGTCATTGTGCAATACCAGACCAGCAGAGGCGGGTTGAAAGGAAGCGATTTGTCTCCGTTGCCGTTGGAATTGGGTCAAGCAAGAGTGACAGATGAATATTCCGAAGTTATTTTCGAAAGCCCCGATCACCCCATTTTGAATTACCCTAATAAAATATCAAGCGAAGATTTTGAAGATTGGGTACAGGAAAGAGGCCTTTATTTTCCAAGGGAATGGCATGTAGATTATGCGGCTGTTTTGGCCATGAACGATAAAGGAGAAGACCTGGCAAAGGGAGCGGTCTTGGTGGCGCCTTATGGCGAAGGCCATTATATATATACGGGAATTTCATTTTTTAGAGAGCTTCCTGCGGGAGTCCCCGGAGCCTATCGGTTATTGGCAAATCTGATTTCGGTAGGAAACAAATCCTCCAAGCTTTGAGCCAAGGTTCCAAAGGGAATTGGTAAGGTCATTTGCGCTTCCGTAGGTGTAAGCAATTCTAAATTGAGAAATAAACAGTCATCATGAAAACAGAAGAAAAACAAACCCGATGGAATCTCTGGTATTCCATTGTGATCGCGTTTAACCTCATCTTTATCATTCTCATGCACCTCACCTACTCCTCTATCAACTAAGTATATGAGTGTAATTGACTGGATCGTACTCTCCGTTACGATGGTTGCCATAGTGGGTTATGGAATGTGGAAAACGGCAGGTAGTAAAGATTTAAAAGGATTTCTGCTCGGTGGGAATGAAGCGAAGTGGTGGACGGTCGGACTGTCTGTCATGGCTACGCAGGCGAGTGCGATTACCTTCCTTTCAACACCTGGACAGGCCTACCACGATGGCATGGGATTTTTGCAATTCTATTTTATGCTTCCCGTTGCCCTGATTATCATATGCATCACATTTATCCCCCTGTACTACAAGCTGAAAGTTTACACGGCCTACGAATTTTTGGAAAGTAGATTTGACCTGAAAACGAGGACTCTTACTTCCAGCCTCTTCCTGCTCCAGAGAGGACTGGCAACTGGAATCACAATCTATGCTCCGGCCATTATTCTTTCCTCAGTAATGAGTTGGAATTTGAATATTACGACACTATTTATCGGCGCGATTGCCATTCTTTATACGGTTTCAGGCGGTACCAAGGCGGTCCATGTTACGCACAAACTGCAGATGATCGTCATCCTTATCGGTTTGTTTATCATTTTTGGCGTACTCATGGCTTATATGCCCGATGAATATTCTTTCATGGAGCATCTCGCCATTGCCAATACAAGCGATAAACTTGAGATTATTGATTTTAATTTTGACTGGAAAGACCGATATAATATATGGTCGGCACTTGCTGCTGTTTTCCTGTTTCTGTCCTATTTCGGAACGGATCAAAGCCAAGTGCAGAGATACATTTCCGGTAGGTCGGTAAAGGAAAGCAGGTTAGGTTTGCTTTTTAATGCGATGTTCAAGGTACCGCTTCAGTTCTTCATTTTGAGCCTCGGTATTTTGGTTTTTATTTTTTATCAATTCAACAAGGCGCCTATATTTTTTAATGAAAAAATTGTCGAAAAAGTCGAATTGAGTGAATACGCCGATGACCTAAAAGTGCTACAGGATCAGTACGATCTGAATTTTGAAGAAAGGAAGAACCTGAACCAATCCTACGTTAATCTCCTCAGGGACGACAACCTCGAAGAGGCCAACGTCGTAAAATCCCAAATATCAGATCTCTTGTCGCAGGAAAAAGAATTGCGCGTAGAGGCTAAGGAAGTCATCAAAAAAGTGGACAGCCGGGCAGAGGTAAACGACAAGGACTACGTGTTTATCAATTTCATTTTGAATTACTTGCCCAAAGGCCTGATCGGTCTGCTTCTCGCAGTAGTGTTCTTTGCAGCTATGTCCTCTACCGCTTCCGAGCTCAACGCGTTGGCGGCGACGACTACGGTCGATATGCACAAACGCATCTTCAAGAAAGACAAAAGTGAAAAATACTATTTACGTGCTTCCAAATTCTGGACCTTGTTTTGGGGCATTGTAGCGGTATTATTCGCCGCATTCGGTACCTTATTCGACAATCTTATTCAATTTGTGAATATTATCGGATCGATATTTTATGGGACTATTTTGGGCATCTTCCTGGTTGCTTTTTATGTGAAACACATTCGTTCTAATACTGTATTTATCGCTGCTACGATCACGCAATTGGGCATTTTTGCTATGTTCTACTTTATGATCTACCTGCCTGAAGAGGAGATGCTTGCGTATTTATGGCTGAATTTGTTCGGGGCAGTTGGGGTGGTTGTTTTGAGTGTTGTGTTGAATCCGATGATATCCAATAAATCAGTGGTTACTGATAATTAAACTACCGGATAAAACTTTCAGACATTTAAGAAAGATTCGCGTTAATTCGTGGGTGGGAAAGCCGCCTTTTTATGAATTCTCTAATATTTTTATACAAGCTCGCCTCCCGGACGCGTAGGAATTTTTACCAATTGCTGCGAATTCACTGGATGGCCATTTCCGGTAGCGCATTCAACCACTAACCTTCTATCAACTCCACTCTGGTGTAGAGTTGATCCAATGAAAATGAACCCTGATTTAGCACAGGAATTTGGTCATCTGCCCCCGAGAAGGTTTCGGCTTCCCAATGGTCGCCCCGCTTATGGCTTATTACTTTGCGCTCTGTGCTCTCAATAAATAGTATTTGTTGCAAGGAGGGAATCTTTTTGTAATTGATGAATTTTCGATTTAAGTTAAAGCTTCGGTTAGTCGGTGAAAGAATTTCAACAACGAGAATAGGATTGGCTACTGATTTCATATCACCTCTTAAAACTATGTATTCCGATTTCCCTTTCACAACAGCACAATCTGCGTTGTAATAACGGCGCACAAAACCTGGAATATGGAGGGCTAGGTTGCTGCCATTTACCCTAAAGGAAACGTCATTCAATATACCTCGGATAAAATATATGATTTCGCCAACCAGGGTTTCGTGCAGTTCTACTGCATATCCCATAAGTGAAATGATTTCTCCGTCATCGTACTCGATATCGTATTCACATTTTTCCAACAAATCCAGGAATTCCTGCCACGATGCGGGGATGCGCATCTCAGGGCCGTATTCCAGGCGTTCGGTCAGGGTTATCGGTATTTTAGTCAAAACTTCCATACTGTGGATTTTTTCGAAAGTCAGGTAATCAAAGTTATATTAATTCTCTAGAGAAAGATAGGGCGAAAAAATTAATCGTGCTGACCTAAAACTATTTTCCGTCCATACGTCTCTTATATACGTAAACTTGCTCGTAAGAAGGTAAAATTCAATTAAGTGAATACCGGAGATGAAGAAATAATTCGCAAAGCACAGACGGGAAACCCAATTGCGATGAATCGATTGGTCGAGCGTTGGTATCCGAGAATTTACCACTTTGCATTGCGATATACGCTTGACGCGAATGATGCCAAGGAGATTGGCCAGAACACCTTCATTTCAGTTTTCCAAAATATTAACCAATTAAGAGAACCGTCCAAGTTCAAATATTGGCTCTATCGAATTGCGCATCGCCATTGTCGAAAATTTTATAAGGAACAACATCGCCAGTTCCCATTAGAAGGATTGAATGGCGACACGCAATTGATAATCACAGATGGCGGACAACGCAACTTGGAAAGAGATGAACGAAAAGTATTGATTATCAAGGCATTACAAGACATTCCTCAAAATCAAAGGGAGGTGATCGTGCTAAAAGAATACGAAGGACTCAAGTTCAAAGAAATCGCCAAAATCCTCAATATATCTGAAAATACAGCAAAGTCGCGAATGTACTACGGCCTCAAAGCCATGAAAAAAATATTAATTCATCACCCTGATATAAAAGAAATCTGCCATGCAAATAAATGAACAACAGCAGCGGATCATCGAATACCTGACCAACGAAATGACCGCTGCGCAGAAACGGGATTTTGAATCTGAAGTCAAGAATGATCCCTCCCTGGAAAAAGATGTAAAGGGTTTCAAAGAGGTACAAAGTGATTTGTCTGAATGGAAAAACGAGCATGTAGAAATACCTGCATTGTCGCGCCTGGTTACGGAAAGGCCTCCCGGACAAATAGTAAAAATGCCGGGATGGTACAAAGTAGCTGCAGCCGTCTTGCTTTTACCGCTGATAGCATGGCTCCTCGACTTTCAGATCACACAACAGGGCAACTCCATGGCTCTTAGCTTTGGCCCTCCACATTTAATTCATGATAATTCTGCTGGGCTTCTTGAAAATGAAAGCAATGAAATAGCTGTCGGTGCTGAGGAAAAGATGTCCGAATCGATTAGTATCCCTCCCGAAGTTCTCGATTCTTTTGGCGCGCAGCAGAGCGAGTTCCTTGAAAAATGGTCGGCAGAATATTCCGTCAACATCGAAAAAATCCTTGCGAACCACGAAGCCCGTCAATGGACAAAACTGGAAAATGTCATTGCCCGCCTGGAGAAAGAGCAAGCAGATGAGCTCAATGAAACCCTCGCCTCGCTCATGGCGACATGGGAGTCAAGGAGGCAGGAAGATCTGGGCAGGATCGAAGTGGCATTTCTGCAAATTGCAGACGCCCTAGCCAAACAGCAATACGAAACTGAAGAACTTCTAACAAGCATATTTTACAACACACCGGCAAAAAATTATTGATCATGAAAAAGGTACTAATTGTTTTAATCGTTACCCTTACCACTTTTGCATCTTACGGCCAGAATATAGATCATGAACGCATGAATCGTGATCTAGACGTGGCTGAAAATGTCTTTATTACCCTATTGAATGAAAAGACCCAAACCTGGATTGGTCTGAAAAGCATAAGAGATAAAGTCGAAGGAAGTTACTTAAAGGACTATGGCGTAATAATTTCTGCTGAGAATGCAGGGTCATACGGAGTTCACTGGGTAGCGCCAAAAATTGCTAAAAAGAATAAAAAATCAGCGGCGTCCGCTTACACTGTCGCCAAATTCGGAGGGGAAGATGGCGATAGTCAAGATAAATTCATTGATGCTGCTAAAACCTTCTTAGCGGATTATAGTCATCTAATAGGCCAACTGAAGGATGACGACCACATTAAAATAAAAATGTCCAAAGGTGACGGCCTTTTTGCATACAGCGGCGACAACCCTCAGGTAGTAGCATATGACTTTACCTACGGCGGTAATCTCGTCAAAAAAGGTCGCAAGACCATTGTTGTGGAGGTGGGCATGAAGGATGTAAACAGCTACAAACGCAACTCAATTAGCAGGGAGCAGTTAATGGAGCGAATCAAGGTATCGGAAAAAGAGATCAATAATGAAGTCCATAAAGATCTGGCGTTATTCGCTTCCATTTTCCAGCGATTGTATCAGATCGACTTGTCTTCTACTTATTACGCGTCGCGTGGGGTCTCATATGAGAAACTCGAAGGGTTTGGCGCGATTTTCAAAATGCGGCTCTATTCATCCTATGTGAAGGACAATCTCTATATTTTGCCTACGCTCACCGAAGAGGCCGTCTCTCTTGAAGAAAGAAATGAGAAGGTGCAGCAAAACCTCCCGAAATTCAAAAAAGAGTTCAAAGAAAATCTGGTCAATTACGCACGAACGATTAACAGTATCAAAGATGACGAAACAGTGCGATTTGAAGTAAAAATGACGGAGTGCGACGGTTGTCAAGATTTTCCTTCGGCGCTTAAATTTGTGGTAAGCAAATCTGTCATTGACCAATACAGCCGTGGTTCCCTCGGTCTCGAACAAGCCGTGGCTAAAGTTGAGGTTGAAAAATCGTTGTAGCTCACACCTCCTCGAATGATCTTGATTTAAGCGGGCATCCTGTCCGAGTAGTTAGGGCGGTAGCAGAACACCTGGCCTAAATCGTCCCTAGAATACAAAGCCGAGCAGAGCCTGGTTCTACAAAAAAAAACCGGATGAAAACAAATTCACCCGGTTTTTTAATTCAGCTTCTTTATGGCTGACGTTTTGTTAGCATTCTGATTTTCTCATCAGAATCCTACATATTCCACTTTGCTATGTTGTCCGTGTTGATTTTCACATAGTCAGAATTGCCTGCTTTCTCTGCCAATTCAATTGAGTGTTTTGCTACTTTGATGGCTTCTGCTGTTCTACCCAAAGAACTCAGTATTTCTGCCTCCCATCTTAGTGACCAATATCTTGGCTCACCATTATGTGTTGCTTTTTGCACATATTTCAAGGCTTTCTCCTTGTCCTTGCCCGAATTGTAATAGTACAATCCCGCAGTGTAATAATCTCCTGCACTTGGGCCGCCCATAGTCTTTTCAATACTTGCCAATACAGCTTCATCCGTTTTTACGCCCAATTTAACCGGAACGTATACATTATCCCATAGGATGTATATGTTCGCTCCATTATCCGTCAAATCGCCGACTCCGATGCTAAAGCTCTCAACCGAAACTGGCGACATGTCAACAGGTGTCACCATTACTTTTAGATCCGGCTCTTTCTCAACATAGGTGCCAAAGTTGCTGCTCTCATGGGTGTAAAACATAACATCCCACGAAGTCGCATTTGGAATGGTCAAAAGAGCATAAGAGCCTTTCTTAAGATCATGGCCTTCAATACTCACATCTTCACTAAAGGTAATTTTCGTAGCAGCGTTAGCAGCTGTTCTCCAAATCTTACCGTAAGGAACTAAGCCGTCAGCGGCAAAGATCGTTCTGCCCTTTTTACTAGGCCGTGAATACTGGATGACAACTTCTGTCAAACCAACAGTTTGCTTGACTTTAGCGGCCGGACTTGGGGCTGGAGTTGTAATTTGGGCATTCGATTGAAAACAAAAACACAATACCATTACAGAGAGTACTGTAGCTAAAGATTTTATCATTTTAAAATTTTTAGTTAAAAAAAATCATGCGTATAACGCAGTAACTTCTCTTTTATGATATTTGTTTTCTAAAATAAATTTATCTCGTGAAGGGAAGCCGCGGGGTAAGACGGCGCCCTTTTTAAATTCTAAGGTAGGCTATGTTCGACGGGCAAATTAACCGATCAATTGAGCCTTTAGTTTTTTAAACTCTGCATCTGTAATTACACCTGCTTCATTTAGTTGGGACAACTCCCGCAACCGTTCCACTATATCTTCTCTTACCTCGTCGGGCTTCTCATCTTTTTTCCTGGTCCTTTCCTTTTTGCGCATTTTCCTGGCTTCTGCCTTTCCCTTTTCGAATTTTTGGTCATAATACTTCTTCAGGCTGGCAAAATCAAAATCAAGGAAGGTACCGCCCTTACTAAAGTGTTTTTTGAAAACCTCGCCGATAGCATAGGTGGAAGCTCCGGAGAGTATTGCAGTGGTTGCACCTCCAAGAAAAGAGCCTACACCCGGAATCGTTTTCACCATACTTGCACCTATTCTAGCCAGGCTAGCACCGGTCAGAGCCGATATTATTGTCTTTCCTTCGGATTCTTTGTAATCGATATCAAAGGAGCGGCTGATCTGCCGGACCATATCGATCTGGATAGCGCCAACAGCTAAAAAATCAACTATCGGTACGGGAATGATACCTGCCCCCATTGACCATAACATGTGGCTTCGGATTATAGAATCCACTAATTCGTTTCTGTTTTTATTTTTTTCCATGGTTCGAATATGCTTGATAACAATTTGAATATCTGAAAAAATCGATGAATTCAAGTGTCAATTCTATGAAGTCGAATATCGAACGATTTTAACCTCGTCCTGCAAGTCTTTTCTATTCAAAATCAACGATGTCAATTGCTGACTCCAGTAAGGCGCCAACGAAATACCTTTCGTACCCAACCCATTAAACAAATAGACATTCGAAAATTCAGGATGTCTTCCGATAATGGGTCTTCGGTCTTTGGTAGAAGGCCTTATTGCTGTCAGTGAATCCAGGACTTGATACGATCTGTTTAAGTATTTTTCCAGGTATTGTTTCAGTTCGGTTTGTTTATCGAGATTTCCTTCGTCATTCTCGAATTTCCACTCGTATGTGCTTCCTAGCCAATATCGACCAGATTCAAGTGGGACTATAAACTTTTTGTTCTTTACGATTTCTTCAATGGTGTAATTGTCGATATTACAAATCACAGCTTCTGCTTTTGAAGGGCTAAACGGAAGATTTGAAAACATGGGATTCTTAATTACCTTCCATCCTTCTGCGAATATTATTCCCACTGCTGAATAGTCCTCATATTCCACACAGGAGGCCAGTTGAAAATCAGATAACGAAACAGCGCGCTTAAGTAAGAAACCTTTTTCGTTCAAGTAAGCGCGACTCGCCTTAATCAACGAGGCTATATTGATTAAATAACTGTTCCTAACTTGTCCGAAAGCAACCTCGTTGTTAAAATGATTGCGGTACTTCTCATCAGAAACTAGTTCACTAAAGCAGTTTTCATAATCCGGCCTGCGGGATTGGGAATGCCAGAGGTTTTCCTCTCTGATATTATGCAGCGCCCGTAAAACGGATCTTTCTTCAATAATTTCTATATTCAATATCCCTTCCAACTCAGAGTAAAATAAAAGCGCTGCGGGAAGCAAATCATCAAACATCCAACTCTTCACAAAACGTCGCCCTGTAATTGGATTGATTATACCCGAACTGACTATGGATGCGCTGTTGTCCCTGCCCTCATCAATAACAAGTATTCGTTTTCCGGCATGCAAAAGACGAAATGCAATACTCGTACCCGCTATTCCTTGTCCTACGATGATGAAGTCGATTTCTCTCATTGTTGTTCAAGACTAACTGTCCTCGGTGAACGGTTACTCTCTTGCGGCAATATAATAGATGTTTGATATAACAAAGTGCAAGGGTATATTTGCGAAAATTTTGCCAATGAGTTTTAGAGCATTCATAATCTTATTTTTATTAGGGACTATTTCCTGCCAACCCGGTCCCCCCGATGCATCGGAAGAATTGCACGAACTGGCCAAAGCTTACGAACTGCAACCCAGCACCGAAAGGGCCAATCAATACCTTAACAAAGCATCTGAATACATTAAGACAAATCAAGATGATTTCGATCTGATAAGACCTGTGCTGAGCAAGGCGGGCGACATCGCATTTCTAAGTAAGATGTACACAAAAACTGCCGGTTTTCTTATGCCTATTTTACGCGAAGAAGGCAGTACTGTTGAAAACCGGTCTACTTCAATTAGGCTTGGTCAGGTATTAAGGAGAATGCGCAAGAATCACGCGGCCACGATCATAGGTCAAGGCCTAAAGGAGCAGTTCCCACAGGATCCTGAAGTGGATAAGCTACAGGCCCTTATGGACACAACTGTAACCTCGTCGGAGGCTTACCTTAAGCATCTCTTCGACCTCGTACTCAAGGACCCGGACCAATTCGGAATTAATAGGCAGAACGCGCTGCGATTCGTAGACGCTGCAGAGGCATTCGCTCTAATGAAACCCACTAGTAAAAATACGCCCAAGTATCTTTATAAAGCTGCAGAGATAGCCAGAAGTCTAAGGACCATGCCCAAAGCAATGAGCCTTTACGATTGGTTATTGGAGGAATACCCTGATCATGAAAAAAGTCCTACAGTCTTATTTATCAAGGGATTCTTACTGGAGCAAGAATTTCAAGACGAGGAGGAAGCGCGTAACATTTATGAACAGTTTTTAGAAAAATATCCCGACCATGAAATGGCCTCAAGTGCCAAATTTCTTTTAGAAAATATGGGTAAGTCAGATGAAGAAATCCTCAGGAGTATTCAGGAGAAACGGCAGGCGCAGGAGCAATAAAAAGTTCCAAACTTTCAAAAAGTTTGGAATGTTAGACAACAGCTTTCTCAAAGTAATGAACCACAAGTGGATTAACCCTCACACCCTTTATTTGGGCGCTCACCTCGAGCCTGAAATTCGATTTTGCCCTTTTCGCCATAAGTGCAATTTTGCTTAAAGGTTTGAGTAGAATATTTTCTCCCATTTTCTCTACTGGCGATTTAGTGTAGTCAAATGATATAGTCAGAGGAGCGGAGAATTTCTCCTCTGGCGAAATAGAAACATCGAGCTCTTCTACATTTTCGTAAAGTATGTATTCATCAATGAGTTTGGAATTTCTCCATCCCCGTTTATATTTCTCAATTAATCTTATCGTTACGGATTCTATGAGCTGATCGCTTTTGGTATAAAAAAACAATGTGAAATCGAGTGACTCAAGCCCAAGATGCAAAGATGCGGGAGCATCGATTTCTATTTTTACTCCCTCTATTCCGAGTATATTCTTTAAGCGATTAAGCATTGAACGACTATTTAGCAGGTTAGGTTATAAGGTGCGGTTAGACTATGGTTTCCCTATGAGCTTCCTTATTTTGCTCAACCACCATTTCATACAATCTTTCTGGAGCTAAATCTGCCCCGCAGTCCCATTCAATCGTCCAGCGGTTAAGTGAGAAGGTTTTAAAATAGTCTACATCCTTCAATGGCTGGAAAACGGGGCCACGAAAACAATTTTTTAAGTCGGCTATGCCCTTAAGACCGTCGTTAAAAGTCAATTCTATTTTATAATCCCTGACGTGATTCGCCTCTATCACCTTGATAAGCATACCTGTCTATTTTAAGGGTTTTATCCTTCTCAACGTTTCTTGCAGCCGGGCAAGTTCCCAATTTTCCAATAATTCCTTTTCATGCAAGTTAGAATGAAAGACTAAATCAGTCTGTAATGCCAACTTTGGGCAAGCTCTTTCCGCCAGTTCTGATCAAATTCTCTTTTTGTTTTTACCAAATGATCAAATACCAGGGATGCGTCAGAAAGAGCGCCTTGCTTCAATAGTTTTTTGACATCGTCCTTATGATAACTTACCACCTCTCCTTCTATATCAAAATCAAAGTGCAAACGGTCAAAAAAGTCAACATTCAAATCATTGCCAACCTCTTTCAGAAATCTCACTTGAGCATCAATAGAACAACCACTTGCCTCTGAAGAACTGTACTCGTCGAGCACGATCACAATAAACCGACCGCAATAGACCTTTCCAAAAGCATTCAATTTTTGGCTATGCGCAGTCCATTGGTCTATAAACTTTCTGAGCCATGCATCCGCTTTATTGATTTCTTCACCTTCCAGCACACGCGAAGAGCGATAAATCCAAACCCTGGATTGATCGTGCAAATTTTCAATTTGAGTAAAAGCCATTACAAACCATTTACTTCAACAATTAATTCGGATAGGTCGAGCACCATCACCTCGTCCTGTTTTTCTTTGCCTTTGATCCCATCCATGAGCATCGTAATACAAAACGGGCAATTAGCCGCTACAATATCGGGATTTTTTTCAAGCGCTTCCTCAATTCTTTCCTCGTTGATGCGCTTGTCTCCGGGCTCGTCCTCTTTGTACATTTGTGCACCACCGGCGCCGCAGCAAAGACCTTTGCTTCTGCTTCGCTCCATTTCTACTAGGTCCGCATCTATTTTTTTAAGAATAGATCTAGGCGCTTCGTATTCACCATTCACCCTTCCGAGATAGCAGCTGTCGTGATAGGTGATCGTCTTTCCCTCAAATTTTCCGCCTTCAATTTTCAGCCTACCTTCATCTATTAACGACTGAATCAGTTGCGTATGATGGATGACTTCGAATTCGCCACCCAGCTTTGCATACTCATTTTTCAAGGTGTTATAGCAATGCGGGCATGTCGTGACAATTTTTTTGATGTCATAAGATTTGAGTGTTTCTATATTTTGGAGTGCAGACATTTGAAATAAAAATTCATTCCCGGCTCTTCTTGCTGGGTCTCCGGTACAGGATTCTTCGTTACCCAATACTGCGAAGGATATTCCGACGGCATTGAGCACTTTTGCAAAAGCGGCTGATACTTTCTTCGCCCGTGCATCGTAACTTCCCGCGCAACCTACCCAAAAGAGTATTTCCGGTATCTTTCCTTCGCTTTTGTATTTGGCGTATGTTTTGATTTTCATAAGTCAGTTATCGTATCTTTTCAATCGGTCGAAGTTGCTTACATATGATCCATATATACTAGCTATCAGTTACCGGTTGCGAGTTGCGGGTTGACCAGTTGTACCGAAAACGACTGGTAACCGGTAACCGGCAACTGACAACCGGCAACAAATTCAAAGCAAAAAATCTCCATAGCATTTGTCTTTTCAAACTACCCATCCTTCTCATTAAACTCCCCCACCCACTGATCTCTCGCTTCCGGCATCTGCCATACCGAGCCACCATTTTCAATACTATTAAACATCGGAAGCCAATCCGACGGACCCGCCGACATCGTCAATATTTCGTATCTGCGCATCTCTAAAATCGGTTCCAAAGGATCGATCAGTACCGGACAAGCTTCGACGCACGCATTGCACGCTGTGCATGCATAAATTTCCTCTTTATTTATTTTGTCAAAAAGTGATTTTCCATCGTCGTAATTATTCGCGTCAAGCGGAAGTTGCTGATCTTTTTTAAATTCCTCTTTCTTGGAATCTATATTCCTTCCTATCTCCTCCGCTCTATCTCTGATATCCATCATGATCTTTCGTGGAGAAAGTTTTTTTCCAGTGATATTCGCAGGACACACAGAAGTGCACCTTCCGCATTCCGTGCACGTATAAGCTTCCAGGATATTTTTCCAGCTCAGGTCGAAGACGTCTTTTGCTCCGAATTCAGGAATTTCTTCGGTCAATTCAGAATTTTCACCCTCCGGAATTAAGCCCATCATTGACTTGACCTCATTCATAATCTCGGGCATATTGCTCATCTCCCCACGAGGTTTAAGTTTGTCGAAGTAGACATTCGGAAAGGCAAAAAATATGTGGAGGTGCTTCGAGTGGGGCAGATAATTCAAAAATGCAAAAACCACTAAAATATGCAGCCACCAGCCAAATCGTTCAACGACATGTAATGTATTTTCGGAAAGGCCTCCGAATAAAAGTGGTCCGAGATTAGAGCTGACTAAAAGGTTACCAGTGTTCTTAAAGTACTCAGGATCAGCACTTTGTAAAAGAATGTCTGCACCATTCATACTGAATATTCCGATGAGTAGGAGAAGTTCGCCAATGAGGATAAGGTTGCCGTCTTTGAAGGGCCAGCCTTTCATTTCCGGCATCGTAAATCTCGGTAGTCTCAGAAGATTTCGCCTGGCAAGGAAAACTATAGTGGCCACAAACGCACCCAGTGAAAGAAACTCAATGAAATTGATAATAACATTATAGAGTATGCCAATTTTATCAGCAAAAAAACGATGTACGCCGAAAGCGCCGTCAAGAAGAATTTCGATCAATTCGACTTGTGTAAAAAGAAATGCTACGTAGATAAATAGGTGAAGGACAGCAGGAATCCATCTTTTGAACATCTTTTTCTGACCGAAGGCGACGAGTAGGACATTTTTCCACCTTTGTCCTGCATTACCAGCAATTTTTTCCGCCTTTCCCAGACGAATATTTCGGACGATCCTTCGATAAGGTCCATAGGCGAGTGCGATGGTGAGAATAGTAATACCGATGAAGATGATCTGTTGCATCGCAGAAGAGTTGCTCTGCAAAACTATCAAAATGAGTTCACATTTCTGGAGTAATATTTTCACACCACGACACCACGCTGAAAAATAATTGGCAACGGGATCAAAACGGCAAAACGTCGTGCCATTGTGACGTCGTGTGAGATTTGCCGCATACCACAAATATTAACTTACCTTTGATTTGACGGATAAAGAGAAACGATGCAAATTCTCGATAGCAGGCAAATAGAAAACAAGATCAAAAGATTGGCCTATCAAATCCTGGAGCAATACATAGCTGAAAAACAGCTTTATCTAGTAGGCATCAACAACAACGGCTCTCTGCTCAGAGGCAAAATAAACGAAGCGGTCAGGAACATTAATCCGAACTTTAAAACCATTCAAAAAACACTTAGATTAAGCCCAGCAGATCCGATTGCAGGTGAGATTAAAATTGATGTTGCTCTTAAAGACTTATCGGGTCAAAATATCCTAATTGTTGACGATGTTGCCAATACGGGCAGAACCTTGTTTTACGCCGCTACGATCTTCAAAGATACATTGGTAAAAAGTATCCGAACCTGTGTGCTCGTCGATCGAAAACACAAATCTTTTCCAATCAAGGTGGACTTTGTAGGCCTCTCTTTGGCAACGACCATGAGCGACGATATCCTGGTCGATCTGAAGTCAGAAAACCGATACTGTGCCACATTAGACTAAGCCATTCAACTTCGCTTAACTTTGGCAACATATAGGTATTAATATTATTGTATAAAATTTAATGTGTTTTTTACCAATCTATATCAAAGAGTACTCCTTTGTGGCAAGTTCTTAACATTCACTTAACGATTAGCTAACCAATAATAGAATCATGAAAAAACTACTACTGTTACTATTTTCTACAGTTCTTATTTCAAGCATTTACAGTCAGGGTGTGACTACTTCTTCTATCAACGGAAAAGTAGTCGACTCCAAGGGCGAAGCTCTCTTTGCAGCTAATGTTGCCGCAGTGCACGAGCCTTCAGGTACGCTCTATGGAAACACCACAAATCTCGATGGGTTTTTCCGTCTTGATCACATGAGAGTCGGAGGGCCATATACTATTACTACGTCTTTCGTAGGATTTGAAAACATCATTGTTAACAATGTTTATCTCAGATTAGGGGAGCCGTTTAGAAACAATGTGACTATGGGTGAATCTGGTATCCAACTTGGTGAAGTTGTTGTTGTTGCCAAAGCCGGATCGGTAGGCAAAAATTCCGGATCCAGCACCCAGATATCAACTGAGGATATTGAGCTTATGCCGACTCTGAATAGAGACATTGACGATTTCCTCCGATTGACACCTCAATCCAGCAGTTTTAGTGGGGGAACATCGTTTGCTGGCATAAATAATAGGTTTAATGCCATTTATATTGACGGCGCTGTCAATAACGATGTATTCGGCCTGGCTTCATCGGGCACGAATGGTGGCCAGACGGATATCTCTCCTTTCAGCATAGATATCATTGACCAATTTCAAGTAGTTCTTTCTCCTTACGATGTTACTCTTGGTGGCTTTGCTGGCGGGGGTATTAACGCGGTCACGAAGTCAGGTACAAATAATTTTTCAGGAACAGCATATTACTTTTTTCAAAACGAAGGCTTGGTCGGCAAAACCAATGGGAAATTGGCAGAAAGATTGGGAATTGCAGATGATGATAGAACAAGAGTAGCCGACTTTAGCAAAAAAACCTATGGCGCTTCACTTGGAGGCCCGATTGCCAAAGGCAAGGCTTTCTTCTTTGTAAATGCAGAAATTCAGAAAGATGTAACACCTATTCCTTTTGAACCTGCAGTATATACGGGTGGAGCAGGCAGAACATCAGAATCCGGTCTGAATAATCTGAGCAGTTTTCTAATGAATACGTACAACTACGATCCTGGAAGTTTTGGGGAAACATCCGATGAATTGGAAGGGTTAAAGTTGTTTGGAAAGATTGATATCAATCTAAGCGATGCGAGCAAACTTACCGTAAGACATCAATATACAAAGGCCGAAGAAATTGACCGTAGCGGAGGAAGTTCCAGAACGCTCAATTTTTCTAATAACGGTGAATTCTTCCCAAGTACGACTAATTCATTCGCCCTCGAATTGAACTCAAGAATTGGCAGCAATAAGTCCAATAACCTCATAGTGGGTTATACGAATGTGAATGACGACAGGGGTTCGCTAGGCTCTGATTTTCCATTTGTGATTATCAATGACGCCGGAGGGCAGATTCAGTTTGGAACCGAGCCGTTTTCCACAGGTAATATTCTTAAACAAAAAATAATTACGATAACCGACAATTTCAAAATTTATAAGGGCAAGCATACCTACACTATCGGCACTCATAATGAGTTTTACGATATCTTCAATTTATTCCTTCCATGGAATTTCGGTCAGTATGAATACAACAGTGTTGATGATTTTCTCACAGGCGCTCCGGCCGATGCGTATAGAAGAGTTTATTCTTTAGTCGACAATATTACCGGTGATGGGTCAGCCGCAGCCGCTGAGTTCAAAGCAATGCAGCTGGGTTTTTATTTCCAGGATCAGATCGAAGTAAATGAAAAATTACGCCTTACTGCTGGTTTGAGATTGGACGTTCCAATATTAACAGACGATCCCGTGGAGGCGCCCAGGTTCAATAGTGAAGTCCTTCCACGTTTGGCCGCCCAGTATGATGTTGCGGACAATGTAGAAGCGGGTACAGCGCCAAGTGGCCAACTCATGTGGAGTCCAAGAATAGGTTTCGACTATAGCGTCAATCGCAAGTCAACATTACGAGGTGGAATTGGAATTTTTACGAGTAGAATTCCTTTTGTATGGCCGGGAGCCATGTATAACAACAATGGGTTGACATCAACCTTCCTCGGTGATTTTGCAATACCAGGCGACGTCAATTTTATTCCTGACATACAGCGACAATACACTTTTGAAAATCCGACAGTTCCAAGTGGTGATATGAATCTTTTCACTAAGGACTTCAAATATCCGCAGGTATTCAGAGGTAATTTGGCGTACGACAAAGAATACAGAAGCGGTTGGTTTACATCATTGGAAGCGTTGTATACCAAGACTTTAAACAATGTTATTTATTATAATATTAATACAGACACCGGAGTGGATTTTAACTGGACGGGCTCAGGCGATAGACGACCAATATTTAACAGGAGTGAGATCGATCAGGACGCTTTCGGCGCCGTTTATGTCGCTGACAATACGAGCCAGGGATATACTTATAACATAACAGCAAGTGTAGCAAAGAGTTTTGCCTCCGGATTCAATTTGAGTGTGGCGTATTCATATACAGAAGCTGAAGCAGTCAACGAAGGTACGTCATCTCAAAATTCCTCTCAGTGGAGGGGACAAATACATACTCACGGGAGAAATAATCCAATTTACGGACGAGCGGATTACGCTTCGGGTCACAGACTCATTAGTTCTATGGATTACACGCTTAATTGGGGAAGTAGCGGCAAAACTGCTACCACATTTTCATTGTTCTACAATGGTCAAAATGGAGTGTCTTTCTCCTATGTCATCGGTGGCAGGAATGCCAGGAATATGAACAACCAGAGAGGAAGTACGTCAAGAAATCGATCATTGGTTTATGTACCTGCCGATGCAAATGACATCAATCTTGTTGATTATACGAGCGGCAGTTCGGTGGTAAGTGCAGCACAACAATGGACGAATCTCAATGCCTTGATCGAAAGCGACCCTAGTTTGTCGGGCCGGAGAGGCGAATATGTAGAAAAGAACGGAGCGAGGGCACCGTGGAGTAGTGCCTTTGATCTGGCTATACGACAGGACTTTGGCGCAGATCTGGGCGGAAACGTTCACAAATTTCAATTGTCGTTTGACATTTTTAATTTGAGTAACCTTTTGAATAAAAATTGGGGAACTAGATATTTTGTGCCCAGTGATTTCAACAATTACTTCTTGTACGACTTCGAAGGATACGATGCCGACGGGACAACACCGCAGTTTACTTATAGGGATGATCAATTGGGAAGTGATAGATTTGATATAGCAAGCCTGGGATCAAGATGGAGCATGAGATTGGGGCTAAGATATATCTTCGGAAAAGATACTTCCCTGCCCTATCCATCTGGTTTGACTCCTGCCGGCAATGTAAAAGCGGACACCGACGGCGATGGCATCAAGGACTCCAAAGACCAATGTCCCGACATCGCGGGTATAAGGAAGTACAAAGGATGTCCGATGAATGCTGAGGATATGGCAGCAAAAGCAGCAGCTGAAAAGGCCGAAAGAATGGAGGCCGAAGCAGCGGCAAAAGCAAAAGCGGATGCAGAAGCAGAAGCAAAGAGAAGAGCCGAGGCCGAAGCAAAAAGATTGGCAGAGGAAGCAGAGGCAAGGAGAATAGCTGCGGAAGCTGAAGCTGCGCGAATGGCAGAAGCCGAAGCTGCTGCTGCAAAAGCTGCGGCTATGAAGGCCAGGGATACTGAAGTGCGAAAAGTATTTGACGCCGCATTAAGAGGAATTCAATTCAATTCTGCAAAATTCTCGTTCAAGCAAGAGTCGTACGCGATAATGGACGAAGTAGTTTCTGTGATGTCGAGATATCCGGATATCAGGGTATTGATCCAAGGACACACCGATTCTCAGGGAGATGACGGCAGAAATAAAACACTTTCGGAAAACAGGGCAAACGCCGTAAGAGATTACCTCATCTCGAAAGGAGTTGCCGAAGGCAGACTTGTAGCCAATGGATTAGGAGAAGATTATCCAGTTACGGATAATAATACTTCTGAAGGAAGAGCGAACAATAGACGGGTTGAGTTTTTTATCATGAAGTAGAAGAAAGCCATAGGGCCATTTTCGAGCTTGGGATTTATAAAATGTACAGAGCCGATCTCATTGATTTGGGGTCGGCTCTTTTTATAATCGCAAGAACAAATAAAGGGCGAGGAAAGAGTGGAAGCGGTCGAACTATTATTTGCTATAGTCAAGAAGACCGAGCTATATTTATTCACGGTTTTTCGAAAAATGAAAAATCCAAGTTGGCACCTACAGAACTTAAGGCATTTAAGGAGTTGGCGAGAGTATTGTTAAGTTTGTCTTTAGAGGAGATAGAAATTGCTGTCCATAACGGGGATTTAATTCAGCTAAAATAGATGAGAGATTCAATATCTAAATCGATTACAAGTACAGTGAATGACCTTCAAATAAGTCGGTTGATTGACGAAGTCACTGCGAAAAATATTCGAAATTTATGTCTACTTGAAGTTAAAGAATACAACTCCAAGAATATAGTTTCCTTGAGAAAAAAGCTCAAGTTAAGCCAAGTTGATCTTGCAACAGTGTTCAACATTAGTCCGTCAACAGTGCAAAAATGGGAGAGTGGGCAAAAGAAACCAACAGGCGCTTCCCTAAAACTTTTGGACATCCTAGAAAGAAAAGGTATTGAGGTAATGATATAAAGGCTGCTGAATACAACAGATTTCCACAAGTTACATTACTATCGGAATCAGGAAGGAATACTCACCTTTGCAACACCAACTTTCCACTAATTATCCCTTCTTTACCGCGAAGCCGATAAAAGTAAACACCATCTTCCAAATCACTGCCATCAAAGATAATCCTCTGCAAAGCGGACTTCATATTGATCTGGTGTGATGTGATCTTCTTTCCCGAAACATCAAATGCTTCGAACATATAGTCTCCGGACAAATCGAAGCTATTAACTTCGATCACAGTTTGTGAAGAAAATGGATTAGGATTAACCCTTATCGAGACTTTATCATTTAATGCTTCTTTGACTGAAGTTGTGCCTTCAGCCTTTATGACCAATTCGTATATGCCGGGAAAGCCCGAAAGTTGGCTAGGAATAAACGCATCCTGGCACCCTTCAAACACTCCTGGAATAGTGAGACAAGTTTCGAGAAAGAATGTGAAAAAATACGAGCCCTGTACCACATCCGCACTCGGAGTACCGCTCAATTTTATGCAAGCTGCAGGCTCCTCGCTGTTTGGCAACAGAACTCCATCTTCGGGAAACATTTCCAGGGTCAAACCGTCCGGAATATCCACCGTATCGCCCTCAAAGACCACGACTGTTTTGTCGAGGAGGAAAGTCTGCGTACCCGCATAGGCCTCGACAAAGACGACCGGTGCAATAAAAGTATCCGGCCATATTACCGTCCATGTGAAATCAAATTCCTGACCTACTACTGCTTCCTTATTTATTCCTAAATCAAAAGGATTGTCGGGATCCGCACTAAATGGCAAAGGGAAAATCAAAGCGTCCTCTAAAGGAAGGTCGGCCTGAAATTCGCATACATCGTTGACTCCCCCACCCCCGCTTATGGGAGCCGGATTGATTTCCAAAATATACTCACCCGGGAAGTTGACAAATTGAAACTCGCCTCGATCGGGAATAAGAAAATCGGAAGTAAGATTCTGTCCTGCGTTTACAATGGTTATCCTTGTCCTTAGCCTCAGAGCGTATATACCTGGTTCAACGGTTTCATCCGGGTTGCCTGCAACACTAAAACATCCCGCTAATCCATCATTTTCCGCTCCATCTTCGGGTGTCCAAATGCTTTGTTCAAAATCAAATGAAAGACCGGATGGCAAAGTATTCGAAATCGAAACCGGATTATCCACATCAAAGCTCTCGCCATGAAATTCTACAACAGTTGAGTCGAAAAGCATTTCAATCGATACCAATGGAACGTCGAAGGCATTGAGCGCATCGGTACCCGTAGTTTCTCGCGCTAATACGGTCCAAGTAAAACGATAGGGCTCTCCGATCTTCGCTTCGGAATCAATACCTTCAAAGCCAAGCGCGGCTATTTCCGGATCATCCACCGCCGGTTTCGGATATATCGACGATAACGCCATTTCGACCCATTGATCATCCGGTTCGCATTGTGCTTCAGCGGACTTTATTCCTATTAAAATAACTATTGTTGCTAGTAGAATTCTCATGCGGTCAATTTTAACTTATACCAATTGTCTGTATGCGAATCTAAAGTAAGGAAGATTTAGGAATTGGATTTTTGATTTTTGAAAAGCTGCCGCCGATAAGTCAGATTATCCGGATTACCAAATCAACCAATCACCAACTTATCTTATCTTCGACCTACAAGCCGAAGTGATATGAATGTACTTGCTAATAACCATTTTGCAAAAACCTTTTTTCAATTGTTCTTCTTCGTGTGCATTACTAATGCCATCCATGCACAAACGGGTCTACTTGAAGGAAGAATCACAGATCCAGGCGGAGAAGCATTGCCTGGAGCATCAATACAGTTAAAAGGAAAGAGTGTCGGTACCACCACGGATTTACAAGGAATTTTTTCTTTGGAATTGGACTACGGTACACATATTCTTAAAATAAGCTATGTGGGATTCATGACCCAGGAAATAACTCTTTCAGTCAATGAGGCTAATGTCGAGGCATCGATCATCCTCCGGCCAGACATGCTCCAAATGGACGAAGTAATCGTAAGTGCCAATTTCAACGAAAAGTCTAAACTAGAATCATCGGTCTCTGTGAGCACCCTAAACGCCTCCGAAATTGAAGCTCTGGCGCCCATCTCTGCACTGGAAGCGCTCAAAAGCGTACCGGGAATCTATGTAAATGAAGCAAATGGTGAAGTAGGAGTAGAAATACAAGGGAGGGGACTTTCCACTCCATTTTTTTCTTTACAGGAAGACGGCCTTCCATCATCCATCTCAGAATTGGCATCGAACGAGAAGTTCGAGCGAGATATGTTTTTGAGAGATGACATCATGACGCAGCGCGTAGAAGCTGTCAGAGGAGGAAGCGCATCCATTTTATCTGCCAATTCTCCTGGCGGAGTGATCAATTATATTTCTCGCGTGGGAGGCGAGGACTTTGAACTGGAATTCAGAAATAGATTTGGAGTTCAGGCAGGTGAACAGGAGGTTTACAACAAGGCCGAACTTTATCTGGGTGGCCCGGTAGGCAATACCGGCTGGAATTACGGCGTGGGCGGTCATGTGCGCTATGATGGCGGCAACAGGTTGTCATTTTTCCCGCACAGTCAGGGCGGGCAGCTTAAATTTAATCTTGCACGCCTGGTTAGCGACGATCTGTCCGTGAAAATCTTTGGAAAGTATCTCAATGATCGGGTTGGCTTCAATCGCCCTACGCTCGTTACTAATTGGCACGATATACGACCTGCTCCGGGCTTTGATTTTAATGACAACATGGTACTTCCCGATGTCGCTTTTTCAATGCTTGATGGATTCAGATTTAAGGATGATAATGCCGCCGTTAATCAAATACGTTCCAGGGATCAACAGAATGTAAAAGATCGCTCCATTGGCCTTGTATTTCAGTACAATGTGAATAATAAATGGAGATTAAAGTCTACAACGCGATATGCTGATAAATCATTGATAGTCAACCATATAGCAGAAGAAGGTGGGATGACTACAATTGATCCGACAGGATTATTTGCAAGGGTATTCGCCAATTTCGATCTTTTCTTTACTGACCTAGCCCCTATGACGTTTGGAAAATTTGAATTTTATGATTTACAAACGAATGAAACCCTTGCCGTTATCGACAATGAGCCTTTGGTCAGGAGCCGGCCTCCCATGATCATTGAAAACAACCTTCCCGGTACAGGAGAGGTTTTTTGGGCCTTAGTGGATAACGATGAATTGGAAATAGAAGAATTCATACAGCGGCTAATCCTAAACGGTTCCGTGAGTGATCACAACCTCACGCTTGGTGGCTATTATTCACTTGCAAAAAACTTTAGGGTGCTCAATGCCGCTACTACCTTCCTTACTGTAGAATCCCGTCCAAGATTACTGGGGACAAGGGTGAGAATGCCTGATTATGCCACACTGGCCAGATTCATTCCGGAACTGATGCCACTGGTTGACCTTTCTAATCAAACAGCCGTTTTCAACGATGCAAGCGGCTTGCACGGCTATAATTCCCAGGTGAATGAATATAATGAACTGGACGAACGCATCATTTCTTTTTTCTTGAGTGACGAATGGGAAGTGAGTCCTAAAGTCAATATCGATATGGGCTTCAGGTATGAAATTATCAACCACAATGGCAGAAGCGGAATAACAGAAGTATTCGATCTACAAAATGAGACAGGAGGTTTGGATAATAATAGACTGACTGTTTCGGATAATATTTTTCAAGCTTTCGGAGGTCAATATCTCGATTTTAATATCGACTATAGCAGCCTTTCCTATAGTGCGGGCATCAATTATAAATTCAATAATAGCACTGCTATTTACGGCCGATACAGCCATAGTGAAAAACTCCTCGATGCCATATACGAACAGGCCAATTTTATCGGCGATGAGCCTCCGACTTTCCTACCTCGCCAGGTTTCTCAAGCCGAGATCGGGTTGAAATACGCCACGGACAAGTACGGCTTGTTCGCAGTCGGTTACAGGTCCGAAGAAAACAACATTTTTAACCAGCTTCTAGTCGTTTCACTTTCTACCCAAGAGGGATTTTATCTTACTCCACCTTTGTTCAACTCAGTGGTATATTTTGGTGCGGAAATGGAATTTAATTATGCACCTACTTCTTGGTGGACATTAAGAAATATCCTAAACGTTTCAGGAGGCACCAATAAGGATTTTAAAGTTTGGAACACCGGCCCAACCGATCGACAGGAAGACGATATCCTAGTCGACCTTTCCGGCGAGCCCGTAGCTGGATCGACGGCCAACAAATTTGACCTTTCGCCCATCGACATTACAAGCAATTTTTATTTTAACAATAAGAAAGGGTCTTTTCTCATCAACTATAGAAGATTCGCAAGACGTTTTGCCAACAATCAGCAGGCTTTTACATTTCCATCTTTCGCTATCTGGAAAATGGGTGTAGCCTATAATTTTTCTAAAAATATTATGGCCAGCATCAATGTCAACAACGTATTTAATGAAGTAGGAATCCTCCGCTTCGTGGCGACTAATGACGTAGCAGGTTTTGCAGAAAATGTGACTGAAGATTTTATTATTCAAAATCCGAATAAATGGTTTAGCGTGCAGAATTCATTTGCTAGGGCTTATTATTTTACGATTAGTTATTCGTTGAATTAGAGTGCAATGCATGCCCGGAAATTGTAAGAAACTTATCTTCACACAATATCAGCCAAAATTCTGGATTACCTATGGTCGTTTCTACTCTTTTCTTGTGCTCCTCCAGATGCGTCGATGTCGAAGGAAGACAATTCCTTCATAATAGCCTTCGGCTCGTGCTCCCACCAAGGCAGCGACCAGACACTCTGGCAACCGATTCTCCAAAATAATCCGGATGTCTGGATTTGGATGGGCGATAATATTTACGCGGATACCGAAGACATGGATCTGATGAAAGAAATGTACAATCAACAAAAGCAAAATTCGGACTATACAAAATTGCGCGAAGCCACGCCTGTCTACGGAATTTGGGATGATCACGATTATGGCGCGAACGACGGTGGAAAAGAATATCCCCAAAAAGATGCAAGTAAAAAGCTTATGCTGGATTTTCTGGATGTACCGGATGAAAATGAAGCCTGGAATCGCAAAGGAGGATATCAATCTTATGTGCTGTCTTTCGGAAGTCGTGAGATCAAACTTATCCTCCTCGATACGCGCTATTTCAGAGATGGATTAGAAGATGACCCCAGTGCAAATAATCGCTATCTACCTAATCAAGACGGTGATGTATTAGGAGAGGCACAATGGATATGGCTGGAAAGTGAGTTAAGTGAAAGCAACGCCGATTTTCATATTATTGGTTCGAGCATACAACTGATCGCTGAAGAACAGGGATTTGAAAAATGGGCAAATTCCCCAACGGCAAGAGCGAGATTCTTTGATCTCATAAGCAGAACAAAACCAAAACGAGCAATTGTTATAAGCGGAGATCGACACATCGCAGAAATTTCCACTATCGGGATCGACAGTCTACACTACCCACTTTACGATTTCACTTCGAGCGGGATGACGCATACATGGCGGACTGTCAGAGACGAACCAAATCGCCATCGCATCGGAGGATTAATTGCTAAAAAGAATTTTGGTATAATTGAAATTGACAATAGTTCTTCTAAAATGAAAACAACTCTTGAGGTCAGAGGCGAAGAAAACAGCTTATATATGCAATACGAAATATCTGAATGGTGATCTACAACCAATCGCTAAAAATGCGCTTCCGCTGCCAAAGCTATAAACTCAGAACTCCTTACCCGTCCCAATAAATTCAGGGTAATAGGGAGTAGACCTCGCGAATTAAAACTGCTTCATATTTTTGTATATGCAGTTACAATTCCCCTTCTTCCCTAAAGATACAAAGATGATCTCTCATTGTCTTGGAGTACACACCCAAGACGGTATTGTACAATACATAGCCAATGGCTTACCTGTATATAGTCATTCGAGTGACGATCTTAATGCTTTCAGATTCATAACTAGCAATTTTATAGATAAAGGATTGTGCAGCCGAGCTGAAGTTCAGCGGGCTTTTGGAGTGAGTATAGACAGTGTCAGAAGATCGTATAGAAAATACAAGGAGAAGGGAGAATCTGGATTTTTCGGGCCTGATGCCAGAAAAGGCAAAGCATACAAGATGGTTGGTAAACTAGTGGAGCGGATACAATCGAAGCTGGATAAGAGACAAAGTAATTTGAGTATCTCAAAACAAGAAGGGATTTCAGAATCGTCGATACGCTATCACATTGAAAAAGGCACTTTAAAAAAAAGTTCAAAATAGAGTGTGAAGGTGGAAATGGCTCGACCTTAAATGATCGCAATGACCTAGACCAATCTACGCCGATGGGCATAGCCACAAGCCGCTCTGAAGACAGGATAGGTGCATCTCTTGGGTTGTCTGGTCATGCTGAGGTGAAGTTTGACAACAGCGAAGCTTTATGCGGAGCAGGGGTATTATTCCTCTTACCTGCCTTGATAGAGCATGGGTTATTCAAGACAAAACAGGTATATGAGTTACCTTCATCACACTATTACGGACTAAGGTCGATACTATTGACTTTGGCCTTCATGGCCCTGTTGCGCATCAAAAATCCCGAACAACTCAAACAATGTAAACCAGGGGAGATCGGCAGGATAATAGGCTTGGATCGTATACCAGAAGTTCGGTGTTTGCGAGAGAAAATAGATTTGCTGAGCAAGCAGGAAAAAGCCGTTGAACTGAACAACCTTCTGATCGATCACTGGTATAGAGATGAGGATAATGAGGACTCATCTTTTTTATATATAGATGGTCACCAACGGATCTATTATGGAGGCAAAGCTAATCTACCTGTCAAATATATTGCGAGACAAAAATTGTGTTTAAGCGCCACTACGGAGTATTGGGTTCACGATGCACAAGGGATGCCTGTTATGATGGTGATAGGGCAATTGACAGAGAAAATAAAAGAAGCAATACAAGACCTGATTATTCCACAAATGCTACAAACCAAATTACTTACTGAGATACAAGAGGAGGATGATCGACAAAGCCCTCAATGCACCTTTATTTTTGACAGGGAGGCTTACGAACCTGCTTTCTTTAACCACCTGTGGGAAAGGTATAGAATAGCCGTGATTACATATCGCAAGGATGTGCGAGATTCATGGAATAAAGATGACTTTGAATCTACTGATACACAAGTACTTAGCCAGGATGTAACCATGCAATTGTGCGAGAAAGAAGTAACGCTTGGAGGACACACTTTCAGAGAGATCAGAAGCTTGTCTGAAAAGGGTGAACATCAAACCGCTATTATCACCACTCACCCTACTTTGGGAATAGCATTGATAGCAGGCAGAATGTTTGGAAGGTGGTGTCAGGAAAACTTCTTCAGTTACCTCATTCAAGACTATGATTTTGATAAAATGATTCAATTTGGGGTAGAAAGTATTGATCCCAATCGGGAAGTGGTCAACCCACAATACCGAAAATTAACAAACCAACTGAAAAAACTCAGGGAAAAGATCACCCGGTTAGAAGCCAAGTTCTTCCCTCTTGCAGAACTAGCTATGGATGAGAAAATTGACAAACTTCCTGAAATAACCGAAAGACAAATGAAGTATAAACACAAAATTGATATTCTTCGAAAAGAAGAAAACAAGATCGCCACCCTCAGAAATGATATTCCTGCCAGAATAACTCTTGAGCGTATGCCCGAGCAGAAAAGGTATAACAAGTTAAAAACCGAAAGTAAACTGTTCATGAATGTAATAAAGATGATCGCTTACAGAGCAGAATCATCTGTGGCAGCTGTGGCTTGTGACCACCTCAATAGGGCAAAAGACGAAAAAAGAATGTTCATCAAACAAATCATCAGCAACAACGCTGACTTGATTCCGGATTATAAGAGTAAAACGCTGACTATAACCTTGCACTCTCTTTCTGCACCAAGATTTAATCATGCAGCCAAACAGATTGCAGACCTGCTCAACAAAACTGAAACCATATTCCCTGGATCAAATTTGCGCATGATCTTCAAAATAACAGCGAATTTAGATTGCGAGAGGTAAGGAGTTCTGAAACTCGTTTTTGACACTTTTAATCGGGCAAGTTCAATCTTAACAATATACATTTGTAAAACTAAAAATGATATTTTATAAGTTACAAATCATAGAAAATGGGAATATTAAAAGACCTTAGAAAAGTTTTTTTCGGAATAGAATCGGTCGGCAAATCGGCGGTCAGGGAAACTAAAGAGGCCGCGCACCGCGCATCTGAAGATATCCTGGACAAAACCAGTGGATTGAAAGATGCCATTGTAGACAAAACCGGTGAAACAATCGAAAACATCAAGAGCAGCGAAACGGTAAAAAAGGCGGGAAGTTCACTCGATAATATCAGCGAAAAGATTCAAGAGTCTGCGTCTGACGTTGTCGAAAAAGCAGGCGATATTTCTGAAAAAATCGGTACAACTGTTTTTGGCGAAGACAACGAAAGATTGGAAAAAGCAAAAGAATTTACGGAAGATATTGGTAAAAAAGTCTTGGAAGCAAAAGATAAGATCGTAGAAAAGGCGGAAGAAATAAAAGAAGATATAGATAAGAAAATAGACGAGACTTTGGAAAAAGCCAAAGAAGAGGAAGCCAAAGAACAATTCGAAAAAGAGCAAAGGGCCTCTGCGCCGCCAACTGATCACGGCGACTCAATGCTCGATGACAAAGACGACTTCTTTTCTAAAGCTGAGAAATACGCCGAAGGTGATTATGCAGCTTTTTCCGAAGGCAAAATAAGTATCGATAAATCAAAGCAATCGAAAAAGCCAAAAACCGGTGCCAAGGCAGCTGGTTTCGAAGATCTCGACGGCGACGGAAATGAAATTATTGATGATGCGATCATAGAGGAAGAGAAACCAGAGAAAGAGGCGTAAATTATGAGTTATACGCGACAATCTAAAAAGAACAGCTGAATAACCATTCTTTTTAATCTTTGAATAATGAGGCTATAAGTATTGAGCCAGATCAGCAGGTGAATAATTAACCGATTTCAAAACCTTGCCGTCCTCCTCCCTGAAGACGAGGTATTCTCCATTCCTCTCTCGCACATACGAGGATGTGTCCTTTTCGCGGGCGTATAGTTCTTGTGTAACGTCGGCCTCATCAACAGATTTGCACACCTTGCTCATATTCGACCTGTGCACTTCATCAAACAAATCGCTAAACTTATCAGCTAAACCAAATTCGAGAATCGCTCCGGACAAGACGTACTGAAGATCGCACAAGGCATCCGCAACTTCTACAATGTCTTTTTGCTCTATGGCCTCTTTTAGTTCATTCAATTCCTCCTGTATAAGGTTTACTCTTAAGGTGCACCGCTCTCTTGACGGAACATTCGGCTCATCTGTTATAGGTAGATCGTAAATATTGTGAAATTCTGCGACCTCATTCAACGCCTGCGGTTCGCTATATCTATTGGTCATAATTTAGTAACACTAATTTTTGGAAAACCCAAATAACGTGATTTTAAATCATATTAGGGAAAATTGTCATAAAGAATCCAACGTAATATCGCCTACTCCTCTAGAAGATCAGGTCGACGTTCGTTAGTGCGCTTCAGTGCCTGCTCGTATCTCCACTCCGCAATTTTTTGGTCATGACCGGAGCGCAAAATTTCAGGTACTTTCTTGCCTTTGAATTCCGCAGGACGCGTATAGACGGGTGGTGCCAATAGGTCATCCTGGAAAGAATCGGTAAGTGCGGATTGTTCATCATTTAGTACACCTGGAATCAGCCGGCCTATGGCGTCGACAAGTACCGCAGCAGCCAATTCACCACCCGACAAAACATAATCACCAATGGATGTTTCAAGAGTTACATATTCTTCGCGTATGCGCTCATCAATTCCTTTATAATGACCACATATCAAAAGCAAATTATTCAGTAAAGATAATTTATTGGCCTTTTGCTGATTCAGCTTCTCTCCGTCAGGGGTCAGAAAAATGACCTCTTCGTATTCTCGTTTTGATTTTAATTTGGTAATGCAGCGATCCAATGGTTCGGCCATAAGTACCATTCCGGCACCGCCACCATATTGATAATCATCTATTTGCTTGTGCTTTCCCAAGCCGTATTTCCGCAGATCGTGAATAGCTATTGAAATCAAATTGTTGTCAATTGCCCTCTTTAAAATGGAATGGTTGAAAGGACTTTCCAGTAATTCAGGAATGACGGAGATTATATCGAAATGCATGTTGACGTCGGTTTATATACTAATCACCACAATCATGACCTCATTTCCGAATAATATTTATAAAACCAAGGAATCGTCTCTATTCCCTTGTAAAAATTAAACAAACCAAAATGTTCATTCGGTGAGTGAATGTCGTCACTATCCAATCCAAAACCCATCAAAACGGTCTTCACACCTAGAATGTTTTCAAAGAGCGATACAATCGGGATGCTTCCCCCTCCTCTGACCGGTAATGGTTTTTTCCCAAATGTTTTCGTCATTGCTTTGGCCGCGGCTCGGTATTCCGGGGTATTCGTAGGTGTCAAGGCGGGTAGTCCTCCGTGAAATGGACTCACTTTCACTTTGACAGATTTAGGAGCAATTTTTTCAAAATGTTGTCTGAATAATTCTGTGATCTTATCGTTTTTCTGATCGGGGACTAATCTCATACTGATTTTGGCAAAAGCCTTCGACGGCAGAACTGTCTTGGCTCCTTCGCCTGTGTACCCGCCCCAAATGCCATTCACATCCAATGTGGGACGTGCAGTGGTGCGCTCTATTACATTAAAACCGGCTTCTCCTTCTACTTCATCGATATCCAAATCCTTTTCGTATTGCAAGATTGAAAAAGGAATTTTTTGAATGGCCTCTCTCTCTGCGGCACCAAGTTCCAGTACGTCATTATAAAAACCAGGAATGGTGATTCGATTATTTTGGTCCTTCAAGGAAGCGATCATTTCACAAAGCACATTAATCGGATTGGCCACTCCCCCGCCATATACTCCCGAGTGTAAATCCCTATTCGGCCCAGTGACTTGTACCTGAACATAGCTGAGCCCTCGTAGTCCTACAGTAATAGAAGGTTGGTCATTGGCTATTATAGAAGTATCAGAAACAAGAACTACATCACACGAAAGCATTTCCTTGTTCATTTCCAAATAGTCCTCCAGGTTATCCGAACCGACTTCTTCTTCTCCTTCGAGAAGCACCTTTACATTACAATTTAATTCTCCGTATGCCATCATCGCCTCAAGCGCCTTTAGGTGCATGAATAGCTGTCCTTTGTCATCACAAGAGCCTCGAGCGAAAATAGCACCGTCTGGATGCATATGGGTCTCCTTGATGACAGGCTCAAACGGAGGACTTTCCCACAAATCCAATGGATCTGGAGGCTGCACGTCGTAGTGGCCATAGACGAGTACGGTCGGTCGGTTGTTTCCGATCAGTTTTTCTCCATAGACAATGGGATGTCCTTTCGTCGGAAATATTTCAGCGCTGGCAAGGCCTATCCCGGTCATGTGATTTTGCAGCCACTCTGCCGTTTTGAGAACATCTTTTTTATATACAGGATCTGCACTAACAGACGGAATGTGGAGCAATTCCAGAAGCTGATTCAAATAAAGTTCCTTATTCTTCTCTATGAGATTTAAGCACTTCATCTACGTTCTATTTTTGGTTTGGAAGTGTTTGGTAAGATATTTTTTCAATTTCACGCTGTCGATATTATTGACCAATTTACCTCCGAAAGCATAGGATATTTCGCCACTTTCCTCTGAAACCATGAAAACTGCGCTGTCTGTTCTTTCGCTGATGCCTACCGCTGCTCTGTGCCTTAGTCCTATTCCTTCGGGTAAATCCATTTTTTCGGATACCGGTAGAATGACTTCGGATTTAAAAATTCTTCCATTTGATATAACCACCGCCCCGTCATGGAGTGGAGATTCTTTTTGAAAAATACTTATCAGTAATCGGCCATTCACAACTGAATCAACGGACGTACCCGTATTATTCCAAATGGGAATAGACGGATTTTCGGAAATGACTATCAAAGCTCCGATTTTTTTTCTAGACAGATAATTCAGCGCGTAATGCAATTCCTCTACTTGTTTCGCTTCTGAACTTTTCAACTCTGTCCCGGTAATTCCGAGAAGCCTATCCAGGAATGCAGAACGTCCTTTAAGGGTATTATTTCCAAACAATAATAAAAATTGCCTGACCTCCGGCTGAAATATGATTATCAGAATTAAAACACCTGACACTACAAAGGGGCCCAGAACAATCCTGAGCAATCTCATATCGAGGTAATCAACAGCTATGCTAATGGCATAAAACAGAACTACACCGACAAAGATATTAAAGGCGATCGTTCCCCTCAAAAGCTTGTAAATTACGTAGAACAGGTAGGCAACGATCAATAAATCAACAACATCCAGAATTCTTATTCCGAAAATTGAGAAATCCAGAATTGACGCCGCGATGATCATAGTGCCTCTATAAAGTTCAAAATCAAAATCAAATGTAAATCTTTACTAAGGAATGATTTTCAATGTCGCCAATAAATCTATTTGGACGAATTGCAACAGGAAGAAACTGAAAAGTTTCCATAACCTGATGCCCATGACATAGGCACCGCTAGGCGAAATGAATTTTAAACACTGAGATATATTAAAGTAGTTATAATATGAAGTAACTTTAGGTGTTTGTAGATATGTCACCGAATTCATTACCATGAATTATTTCATTCTAATCATCGCAACTCTATTTTTCACAGGAGAAATGCATACATCAAAAATACCATGCGAGGTCTCCTACGAAAGAGAAATCATCAATACCGGTTCGAAAAGAGTCGACCTGGCCCCGCAGTATTTTTTTTCCTTTACACATCCGGAACTTAAGTCATTTTATAAATACAACAATTTCATTAATGCCTATTGTCAATTGTCGAAAAACAATGGTGTGCTTCACCTTAATGTGAACATAAAACTTTCTTCCAGTGTGGCCCGAGAAAACTACGGCGTTATAAGTGCGGAAAATGTAATGAGCCTAAAACTCATCAATGCCAGTCAAGTCGTCCTGAAATGCATCAAAGGAAGCAGCGGCGAGTCGAATGACCAACAGAATCATACTATATATGCGTTGAGTTACGAACTCGATAAGAGTCAAATCAAAAAACTGAGAAAATACGAGATCGACAAAGTAGGCATTGAATGGAGCAGCGGATACGAAGAATACGAAGTGTATGAGATCGATGCTATAATGAATCAATTGGCCTGCATGAATAAATTGGGCTTGTTGTGATAAAGGACAAAAAAACCAAGATGGGTTTGATGCTTCCCACAGATCCAAGGTGGGTCGATCTCGCTTCAAAAAAGCTAGAAGAAGTACTTACCGATCACGCCTATTGCGAGCAAAAGGCAGCCTCCATGTGCATCTCCCTGATTTTGCAATATTCAGATCGAGTGGAACTTGTCGATCGATTGGCCCCCATTGTGAGCGAAGAATGGAGTCACTTTAGAATGGTACTGGTCGAATTGAAAAAAAGAGGACTATCCCTTGGGAAACCGCGCAAGGATGAATACGTAAATGAGCTTTTAAAATTCCAGAGAAAAGACGGAAGTGAAGAAAATAGATTATTGGAAAAACTATTGACCAGTGCATTGATCGAGGCAAGAAGCTGCGAAAGATTCCGGCTATTATCTTTGCACATAGCCGAAGAATCGCTAAGAGACTTCTACCACGAATTTATGGTCTCTGAGGCCGAACATTACAAAGTGTTTTTAACACTAGCAAAATTGTATTCCGGTAGAGAAAAGGCTCTAAAAAGATGGAATGAGTATCTTATCAATGAAGCGCGTATTATGAGGAGAATAGCTCCTAAAGGCTCTAGAATGCATTAACTACATAAGGTGACTTCTTTTTGCAAAAAAAGTGTCATCTAGTGCATCAGGAACTAAATACTTGACCATTTATTTAAACCGTTGATAGTTGTTCGTTAGGGAAAACCAGCAACGAACAACCAGCAACCAGCAACTTTTAAGACATTCAAGGACTTTATTCCTCAACTACGAGTCAGTTCCTATTCACTCGCTTCAATATCCCACGATCGTCCACGACGACTTCTGCCTCTTTAAATCCTCTATTTACCGCCTTAATTCTTGCTGCTTCGGCTCGTTCCAGATCCTGAAATCCGGATAGAATGAATATAGTCCAATACCCTTTAGTCCACTGCTCCAATTCACCATCGAGATATTGCAATTCTTTGGTGTCAAACCAAAGAGGGTCGGAATAAGAAGCCAAGCGAACCTTATACTCAGGCGCCCCAACCAAATCGTCCTCTGTGAATAAGTCAATCGCTTCGCCCTCGGCCAGCAATTCATAATTCGCATCAGCCAATACTGCAGAAGTAATAAACGCATCGGTATAGCCCGCTCTTCTGACTTTGGCAAGGGCCATATCCGCGTCAATTTTAGAGTCGAATGATCCCAGACGGATCTTTGTGGATGAAGACATGTAAAAGCGATATATTTTCCCAAATGAACTCAAATTGTCAAAATCATCGACATTGCCTTTGGATCGAGAAAGCGATGCAAGCTGTATAAAATACTTTGTCACTGTCGGATCTACGATGTCCGTAGTGCCGGCTTTCTTTGCCCCTCTTAATTCGAGTTCGAAGTGGTCGTACAGTTTGAAATCTTCTTTGTTGTCCAGAAGGTAATTTTCCTTATATCCGGCCTTTGCGAACACGACTTCTTCGGACTGTGAAACCGCTACCTGCTCTGCTTGCCCTATATTCTTTTCGGTTGATAGTTGCGTTCGAATTTCTTCTTTTGCCGCAGCAAGTGCATCAAGTTGGACTGCCTCCGGACTAATGGATTCTTCTGTTATATCTTGTGCTGATTTTTCAAATGCTTTGTAAATATCATCCTTTCCTTTGCCGCCCAATCGACTTGATGTGAAATAATAGATTTCGTCGTCCGCTTCGATCAAGTAGTAATCATCCGCCGGAGAATTGATGCCTTTTCCCATATTGTAGGCCTTACTCCATTTGCCCTCACTAACCGAGGCGCCGTAGACGTCATAACCACCTAATCCCTTGGGAGCGTCGGAAGAAAAATAGATTTTATCTCCCTTGTAAAATGGAGTGATTTCATTAGCAGCCGTATTAATTGCAGGCCCCAGATTTTCTGGTTTTGACCATTCTTTTTCTTTTAAATAACTCACGTAAATGTCAAACCCACCAAGGCCACCGGGACGGTTAGACGAAAAGTACAAAGCAGAGCCATTAAAGGCTAAATTGGGAAAGGCATAAGAAAATTCCACTTGATTGTAAGGGAATGGATATTCTCCTGAAAAATCTCCATTGTTCTTCGGGCTTGCCAAATATATGCTCAAATCGGGTTCCTCAGAATCTACCTGAATAGCTCCATCTGAAAAATTGTTTTTTGTATAAGCAAGAGTTTTGAGATCTTCTGAGTAAGTGATAGGTCCCAGCCAATAGATTTCCTTCAGTTCAGGTCTTAGAAATCGAAGGTCAGTTGCCACAATTCTATCTATGTGAGGAGTTATAAATAGCTGATTCCCAATGTTTTGTATATAGCTAAGGTTTCGCTTTTCATCATTGCGCTTCACGTCTTTTCGAAAAGAAGCAAACACTACATTCTCACCGAAGAGGCTAAACCCGAAATCAGAATTTTCAGAGTTTCCGTCAAATGGCTCTATCGCATATCGGTCTTCTTCTTTCAGCAATTCAATTGCCGCGTCACAGCCGCTCAGATGCGTCAGAGCGACGGTTTCATCTTCTTCCAAATAGTTCCTATACCACATCTTCGCTTTCTCGTACAAACCCAATTTTTTCAAACTGTGGGCATAGTTGAGCTGATGTTCGAGATCAAGATCATCGTTGTGACTGAATGCCTTCTCATACCAAAAAACGGCCTTCATCAGGCTATTTGTTCTTCGATAGGCCTCGGCCAGCTTTACCTGGGCGTAAGAGTTGTCGGGATTTTGTTCGAGGTAAGCTTTGTAGTTCTTTATTGCCAGTTCGTACGCCTTGAGCTCAAGTTGTTTATCGGCCCTTCTTATGTCTTTCTGAGCATTGGAAATATGAGCAAAGACGAGAAAAGATAATAGGATACCAGCATTGATCAATAGTCGATGTCTCATGGTATAGGAAGTTAACTTATGAAATTCAATTAACAATAGTCCGTGAAGGAAATATTTCATAACTCGTTGATACTCAATCTTAGAATTATGGATAAATTATTAAAACTAAAGTATCGTCTGATACCAAAACTTGCATTTTAATAGGATTGCCAAATAAGCAGGCCATAAATACTTGATAATCAGCGTTATAGAAAATATTGAATTTAAGATACTGCTGTTAACACTTCGAATTTGGCCGAAATCCTTCACGAACTATTGATTAAGACATCGCAAATATATTAAATATAAATGTTATATGATAATTGTAGCGGCGATTTCAATCGCCGAATCTTAATTATTTGCTAATTCTCATTTTGATGTGGTGGGTAATAACCGTTATAAAGGACTAGTTGTGCAATGCCGTTCATTGGTCGCTCAAGTTGACAGGCTTTCTACACGCATCACATCTACCTCGCTCTAGCGTATCTTTTACATCTAGCACTTCAAAATGGAAATTAGCCTAATTATTTTATCATTATTGACAAAGGCTAGTGCTCAGTCAAGATGAATTTTGGAATTAAATGCGACGTTATTTTTTGTCTGATCAAGGCGCAAAAACTGCGCATAGTAAGACTACGCAAGGCTTTTCGCAACGATGAGCAGGCGAAAAAGAACAAGCAAGTAGTTCTAATATTTGTCTTGACTGAGCACTAGTCGAAGTGCTGAATGAATTCGTCAAAACGACATAACTTTAAACCACAAAAAAGGACGACTGATGAGCCGTCCTGTTTCTCTTTGAAAAATGGAGCCATTTTATAATGGGGGCGAAAGAGATGTTATCATTTCTACAAAACGAGTTAATGGTAATCATTTCCTTCTTCATAATCAATTCTATGGCGACACAACATTCTCAGTAGTGCTCTTCTCGTAAAGGTAAATAGATGCGATCAGACCGAGGCCAAGTAGGAACGAAATAATAACAATAAATACTTTTGGATCGCTGATATCTACATATGCTCCGGGCAATGCATTGATCTCCTTTACAATCTTTAGATTGTCAAAGTCAAAATCAGACGTATTGTCAAGCGATATTATTTCTCCCGAAATCTTGTCCAATACGAGAACAGGAATTTTCCACGGCCACAATTTACTCAGACTTCCCACAAGAATTCCTATCATTATAGCCATCGTGGGTTCAAAATATCTCTTGAAAGTGTAAGAAAGTACACGGGAAAAAGTAATCAACCCTACAAGGCAACCACACGCAAATAATACCATTATCCGAAGGTCTTCACCTATCCCTGGACTACTGATTAAATTCTTAAGACTGCCGATGACCTTCGTATACATTCCCAACAATAAGAGAATAAAACTTCCGGACAAACCGGGAAGCATCAATGCCGAAACGGCCAGCAATCCACAGAAAAATATAAAAAGAGGATTATCGCTCCCGGCCGTGGGGGTAATCAACAAAATCAAATACGAAAGAAGCCCGCCAATCAAAAACAGAACAAACAACCACCATCGCCATTTGATGTCCTTAGCGAGATATACGGATGACGCCAAGACTAATCCAAAAAAGAACGCCCAAAGCGCCTCCTTCTCATTTTCGATAAGAAAGCTGATCGCAAAGACTCCGATCACAATACCCAACACCATGCCCACGCCCAGGAACAGCAAAAAAGTCCCATTGACCCTTTTGAAGAATTCAACCAATTTTCCTCTGAATACCAGGCCGATGCTCGACGGAGTAAATGATTTGATCGTTTCTAAGAGTTCTCTGTAAATCTTGAAAACAAAGGCAATGGTCCCACCCGATACACCGGGTATTGCTTCTGCGATGCCCATTACGGCGCCTATGAGCCCTACCCTTAAGTTTTTGCTCAAAAATCTATTTTTCATGCCTCAGTACCCTTTTCCCCATACCATCAGAAAATTTCATGGAGTTCTCAATTGTAGTATCGACTTGAAATTTTACATCCTTCATCTCCAAGGCGGGACTTCCTGCATCCACCCATGCCGTGTACCAGGACGAACCGACGGCGTGAATGGCCTGACGCATTTGATCTTCCACCATACCATTTAGACTTTGTTGGTATGCCTTAGCGTACTCACGGCATTCTATTCTTTGCACTCGATTTAATCTTTCGTCAAAGCAATATTGCTGATCCTGAGGAAATGTGCGACTGAGTTCTTTTTCGCCTTCTAAGACATTATGTACCAAAGAATGGCTATTCAAAACTACATCCCAAAAAAAGCCTTCTTTGTCCTCAATATATTCAGCCTTTCCCACCCAAAAATCGTACTCTTCTTCTGCAAATAACTCAGGAAGCCGGGACTCCCAAAATGCGTGTATTCCCTCCTGATTGGTGAATTGTCCATTGTAATTTTCAGTCGTGTGCAAGGGTACATGCGCATCGCTGAGGTAATGTCCCATTTCACCCGCGAGCCTGATGATTCGATCCGCATTCATAGAAGCAAAAGCTAATGTCAATTTATTTTGGCCTTCGATGAGATGGTAGGGCAAAACGCCGTAATCTTCCAGGTTATCTTTAAAATAGAAATTGTCGTAGTGCTCCTGTGATAAATCTCTTTGTCGATTTATCAATCCCGTTACTTTTTCTCTCAGATCTTTAGTTTCCGAGTCATCGGAAAAGCGTAGATACTGATAGTAGTATTTCATTACTGAATCCTGAATCTCTTTTTGGCGATCCTCGTATAAGAAAGATTTCAAATCAAGAGTATCTCCGGTTGCCGATGAAGTCAGAAGTATATCTGCAAATTCCCAAACGGCGTCTTTGTGCTCGCGGGGCACATTTTCAAAAGGATATTGTCCCCAATGGTCGATATCTATATAATGTCTGGCAGCTTCAAATTTTGCGGCATGTCTGCGCATATCGGGCGCCACAGAATAGTCAATGACCTGGTTGAGGTTTGTTTTGAATAAACCACCCAACTCAGCAGGCAACGTGAATACCGCCATCCTGTTGATGAGCTTGTGTGCGTAAAATCCCCAGAGTTGTGATGGCGTATAACTCAATGCGGCAAACGCACAGAAAATTACTATGATTGCAGACGATTTAATATTAAGCAGCATATTTACGCTTAAGGTAATGCCGATAAGCCAAAAACAAAACCATTAAAAGAAAAGGAGGGACTAAAAGATTGAAGATTATCCAGAAACCGGATTCTTCAAGCGCGATTTTTTTGTCAATGGCGGCAAAGACGAGTTCACTATCTTGTTCATTTTCTAGAAAGGTCGAACCATTCAGCATATATTCTATGGCATTCAGCATAAATTTTTCGTTGTCTTCAAAAATCCTTCTTTCCCATTTGTTGTATCCTATCTGAGCCGATCTCGATTGGGTATTAATAGTCGGAATCAAGAAGTCCTTATCGGTTACCACTATCTGTTTTGCGGCTCGTACAGACTGCTCCAGGAATTGGGAATTATTTTTATGAAGAATCTCTTTTTCCCTAATTCCTAATCGGTTTATGAAATAAGATTCAAACGTACCTTCTAAAAGGATTGCTATTATCAATTGCTTTTCGGTATAGTTATTCAGGTCAAGTGGGGTACGTAAGAAGTCAAATGAAAACTCGTGTGGATAGCTAATGACCTTGCTGTAATCCGATGACGTTAAAAGAGCATTTTTTCGTATCGCTGAGCTTGTGGAAACCGTATCCAGTACAGTCGGAAAATGCAAATTAACTTCTTCCAGATATCGACTGATCAGGTGGCTCTTACTGCCTTGTACCACAGGGTGGTAAGGAAAGGAAAACAACTCCGTCTGAATTTGTCCGCCCTGCTCCCCTATTATCTGGGGTATGCTACTCGCTCTCAAATCCTGGATCCAATTGCCGGTTAGTTTTATTCCATTTTTGAATAGATAATCGGATATTCCTTGATCGTATCGGTAGGGAATATATGTCGAGTACTTAGCAATGCTGTCCTCGCTAATTCCGTATTCATTTATTAGCCAAATCAAGTTGCCGCCACTCATCAAATATTGATCTACGTGGAATAGATCTTGCTTCGAGAGTTTGTGATTTTCCAAAGAAATGATGCACACTGCAATGGAATCTTTTTTCGACAGGAGTTCGTGTGGAAAAAGAATTTCAGCAGAATAATTTCTCTTCAATCGACTCACAAATTCGTAGGAACCGCGATCGATTAATTTGTCAAATGCGAGGAAACCAATTCTGCGCTCCAATGGTACAGATAATTCATAAATTGCCTTTGCTATCTTATTTTCCAGTGCCGAAATGGATCGATAGATGGCTTCCTGTTCCGTTTCATTCGATCTTCTACTTTCGAGAATATTTATAAAGAGTTCTTTGTTGGCCGATTGAAAATGCACAAAGGGATAGATCAATTGCTCCTTAATTTGACTTTTACTCTGCTGTCTAAGATTGGTAGGAAAGACGCCTTTTTCGGCAAAAAGTTTTCTGAGCGCATTTACCTGGCTAATATTACCGCTACCGGGATCAAATAATTCATAACTAATCAAAGGATTCTGAGACGAAATATTAGCTAGTAAAAACTCGGTTTCGCTTTTGAGTTTTTTAAATGAAGCCGGCAATTCCTCGCCAAGTAGCAATGTTGCCAATATTTCATTATGGGCAGTCCGGATAATTTGCTCGTTTACTTCTGAAACCGAATAGAGTGCATTAGAGGTAAGATCAACGCGGTACTTGCACTGCGAGATAAAAAGGTTGACAACAAGAAAAAGTGCACTCGCGACAATTAAAAAGAGACGACTATGTACGTTCAACTTGTTCATTACCTCATTCTCCATGAAATATTTCGGACGCCATAAAAGGAAAAAAGAGCCACTAATGATAGGATGTACAAAAGTGATTTTACTTCAAACAGTCCTTTGCCCAATGTGTAAAAATGAGTATCCACGGAAAAGTGTTTTATCCAATAATCCCATCCTCCGTGGAAAACGGGAAGGTCACTCATGAGTCCGGGCAGCGCATAAAAGCAATAGCAGAAAACAACGCTAAGTAGGAAAGCACCTGCCTGACTTTTCGAAAAGGAAGAGCAAAACAAGCTAAGCGCCAAAAAAGCGACGGCAATAAATAAAACACCCATATACGAAGCGAAAATCTGACCGCCATCAATTATGCCGGACTCTGCTTTAATCTGATAAATGGTATAGCAACAAGTAAGCGTAAGTGCCAAAAATAATATCACGAGAAACAAAACGAAAAGGAAATGGCCGCTCCAGACCTTCCAAATGGGAACCGGCTTTGAAAACAACAAATCCGAAGTGCCTTTATCAAAATCATCGACAAACAAATCCATAGTCATCGATGGAATTAGAAAGAGCAATACAAACGGCAACAATTCAAAGAGTAGCCCCAAGTCGGCATAGCCGTATTCCAGAATCGAATATGATGGAATGAGCCATAAGAATATGTTCAAAACAATAAGAAGGAGGGCAAGGGATCCGACCTTGTAAAAGGACGAAAAATACGAGGCTATATCTTTTATAAAAATTGCCAGCATGTTATTTCGCTAATGTGGAAAACTGAACCTCTAACTCATTTTTGACTCTTGTCATTTCCACTATTTTCACGCTTCTTTCTACTGCTGTGTCAAAAATTTGTGCCCTGTCCGTCTCCTCGGAAAGAATAATTTCTATACCCATTCCGGAGCCATCGATATACTCTGTGTTCCCCAAATTATCGAACCAATTAGGCATAACCTTCTTGTCAAAGACTACTCTGATGCGATGTTCACTTTGATCACTGCGTCTTTTTGCATCGGCATCGTCGTATGCGATTTCTCCTTCGTGGATCATGATGATTCTATTGCAGAGCTCATCTACTTCTTTAAGAATGTGGCTGGAGAGAATGATAATTCTATCCATTGATAAACTTTTTATCAATCTTCTGACCTCGATCAATTGATTGGGGTCAAGGCCTGAGGTCGGTTCGTCTAGGATGAGAATTTCCGGATCGTTTATTATTGATTGTGCGATCCCTACCCTTTGTCTGTATCCTTTTGATAAGTCCTTTATTTTATAATCGCGATAATTTCGAAGCTCCACCTCATCGATTACTTTTTCGATACGTTCTTTCTTCGATCCCATGCTGTGTAATCGGCAAATGTGGTAGAGAAATTGCACCACGTACATATTCGGATAGAGTGGATTGTGCTCGGCCAGGTAACCGACCCGCCTTTTCCATGCTTTACCAGAAGGTTGCACCGGAATACCATCAAAAATAATTTCACCGGAGTCAGCAGAAGTCAATCCCGTCAATATCCTGAACGCAGTACTCTTGCCCGCCCCATTGGGTCCAAGAAAACCAACAAGATCTCCTCTATTCATTTTGAAGCTGACGTGCTTCAGTACTTCGACACCATCGTAAGACTTATTTATGTTGTTAAGTTCAAGGCTCATGTTCTGAATGTTTACCACTGCTCTAATCTTTCAGACGTTCTTCTATGTCCATTTACTGATGAAGCGCACGTATAATTTCGATTATGCCATCTTCGACAATCTTATGAAAAATGTAATGAGATTTTACCGTATATCGCCTGTATCCTTTTGATACGAATTCATATGGCCTACCGGCTTGCGGGTGGTCCGCAATATATACTATGCTTTTTCGAATATTTGTGTCGTATTTTCTTGCCTGTTCCAAAGACTAGTGCTCTGTCAAGATTAAATTGAGGGCTGTATTTGGTATCTTTTAAGCCTGCTCGGCGTTGGAGAACCATTCACATAGCTCTGGCTACCGCGTAACGCGGGACGAGTTATGCTCATGAACCTCCGCCTTGATCAGACTCAAAATATCCTCAAATCCAACTCCTCATTCAAACATTGACAGAGCACTAGGTTCGAATCGTATAACGCCAAATGTTTTTGATATCTTTGCTAGCTTGTCGAGATAAGCGGTATTTAGCCATCCCTTAAATATTCCGCCTCGAGTTCCCTGCGATGTTCATCCCAATCAAAATTTTCAATAAAACCGCCTTCTTAATTACTTAAAGATAGTATTTGTACTGGTAATTCTTTCACATAAATCTTCAATCCCCCAGGCATTTCTAACGTGAAACCGCCCAATCATAGTTCTTCGCAAGGAATATAAATATGCCCCGGAGTTCAAAGCTTTGCCATAATCGTAAGCAAGGCTTCGGATATACGTTCCTTTCTGACATATCGCTCTGAACGATACCAAGGGCAGGTCGATTCCTGTCAATTCAAAAGTGTCGATCGTTACTTGTCGTTTTTTTAATTCTACTCCTTCACCGGCGCGCGCTCTTTTGTACAAGGGAATTCCATGCTTTTTGATGGCAGAGTAGATGGGAGGATATTGATCAATTTTGCCAAGGAATTCTTTGGTTGCAGCGAGCAACTTTGCTTCTGTAATATGTTCGATCGGGAAATCTTCATTTATTTCAGACTCGCTGTCGTAAGTAGGTGTAGTTGCACCTATAAAAAATTCGCCGGTATATTCTTTGTGTAGATTTTGGAAGGTAAGGATTTCCTTTGTAGCCGATCCAAAGCATAAGATCAATAGCCCTGTGGCTTTGGGATCCAACGTCCCGGCATGACCTACTTTGTTCTTTTTTCTCTGCAGGGCTTTTCCAATGGCAAATCTGAGCTTATTCACAACATCGAAAGATGTCCAATCGATCGGTTTGTCGATGAGTACTGCTCCTCCTCGTGTCAAATCAACTAAACCTATGGTGTAGTTTTTTTCGATTACTTTCATCATTGTATAAATGGCCGATTTAGTAAATTTAGATAATTTCCTAAATCTTGATTTTCAATCGATTGCGGATAGGAATAGTTCATTTTTCCCCTTGAGCAAGAGGCTTTACAGATTTACTAAACTCTAGAAACCTGCCCCTGCCTGCCGGCACGGCGTCCGTCGAGTTTAGCAAATCAAGCTCAAGTGTTAATTTCTGAATATCGCAAAGATTTCTACCACAAGCCCAGCCACTATCACGATCGGTGCGAGTGTGATCCTCCGGAAACTGTAGATCCTCGAGTCGTCCCACACATCAGGGGATGGCATGGCACCTCCAATCATTAATAGCATTCCTATTAACACCAGTATTGCTCCGAGAGCGACGAGCTGATAATTTCTTTTGCCGAAAGGCAAATCCACCACCCTGGCCTTCGAAGATTTTCTGGGCCGGACCTTATTTTTTGAGCGAAACTTTGATGAATGCGGGCTATCTTTTGCGATAGTCTTCGTCGTAATTACCTTCTTTTTGGGCGGTTTTTTTTTGGCCACGTTCTTGAGAATCAATTAGAATTATTGGTCAAATATAAACTAATTATAATATATGTACTGACCATAGGTATGCTTAAGGCGATGAGAAGGAGAAGCACCGTAATGACCAGTAAATAAGTCGGAACCAATACGTCGGCTACCAATGACACTTGATTATTTAAAAACCAAATCAACCCAAACAACAGAATCACCGATATAATAAAGGCGCTCAGACCAATGAAAAATGCTTTTCTCACGTATGGAATGATCACAAATTTGTTCTCGGCCCCTACGAGTTGCATGGTTTTGATTTTCTTCCGGTCGTTAGTCAAAAGGATTTGGAAATTAGTGTGGAGCAGAAAAATCGTGACGAGAACGAACAGTAGGGCTAGAAGAAAAAAGTAAAAAGAAACTTTCGAAAAATTGCTTTCGATTTCGTCAAAAGCGACTTGCTGATAACTCACGTCTATTACAGAAGTATCTCTTTTGATTCGATCTATGATCCGATCCAATCGCTCGGCATAATGGTATTGGTCATTAATGTTAAAACTGAGCACGGGATTGAATGGATTGAGCAAACTATCGAACACGAGAACTTCATTCATTTCCTTTTTCATCATGTTCAAGGCGTCTTCTTCGTTGTATATCTTTAGCGAGCCTGTTATGTATTCTTCAAATCCGGCTATTTCGTTTCTCAACTTTTCTATTTCTGCCGGCCGTACATCCTTCCTGAGTTCTACTATTATGTCAATATTTTTTTTGAGTGTAGTGCTGATGCTCCTGGTATGAAAACCAGTAATAGCAAAAACACCCAATAAGGTCAATACAATCGACGTCGATGCAACAGATAACCAAAATGAAGATTGAAATAACTTCATGACAATGTGGCTTTACTGCGTCCGACCAAGCCTTGGTAAAGTAGGAACCCGTTGTCCATTTGTACTAAGATCAAAAGTCGAGCTGAAGGAATAAAAAGATTGCAAATTGATATCAATTTCGATATTATTTTTATTACATATAACGACCAGTTTTCTTGCCAATTCTTTGCTTCTTTCAACATGCAAAAGCGAATGTCTGGTCCGTCTCGCCAAAATATCCGCTAGCGAGGTAACCATTTGATTTTCAACGATATGTGTTAAAAATTGCTCGCTGATCTTTCCATTATCACATAGACGCATTCCCTGGTTTGGATTTTTGAGATAGTGATCTTTGGTTCTGCTTTGCACTTTCGGAAGATCACTCAGTTCAGCGGCAAGATTAATTGCATCTTCAGCCATGGCGCGGTAAGTCGTCCATTTTCCCCCCATAATACTGATCATGCCTGAATCACTTATCTCGATTTTGTGTCTGCGCGATACATCTTTGGGACTTTCAGTAACCAATGGTTTGACCAATGGCCGGATACCGCAATATGTCGATCGAATATCTTCGTAGTTTAATTTGGTTCGCAGATATCGATTTATTGTTTCGAGAAGATAGTCCACTTCGGCTGCTGTGACTTTCGCATCGTTGGTTACATTGGGCTCCACGATATCTGTTGTGCCTATCACTACTTTATCGTACCAGGGCACTGCAAAGATTACCCTTCCATCTTTAGTTTTAGGAATCAGAATAGCGCTATCGGTCGCCAGTTTCTCCTTGTCGACTATAATATGACTGCCACGGCTCGTCATTATTCTTTGCTGATCTATGCCTTTGTCTTTTGTCAAAATCATGTTGCTAAATATACCCGAGGCATTGACTATTGCCTTGCCCGTAAAGTCAAGATTTCTTTTTTCTATTTTATCAAAAACACTCACCCCTTTTACCCTGCCCTCATCGCTATGTAAGATTTCTTTGACTTCACAGTAGTTGACGCAAACTCCACCATTTTCTATGGCGGCGGTAACCAGGCTCATAGCGAGCAAAGCATCGTCAAATTGAGCATCGTGATATAAAAGCCCACCTTTTAATCCTTTCGTTTTAATATTACCGATTCGCTCTTTTACTTGTTCTTTTGATAGCATTTGGGAAAGGCCAATGCTGTCTTTGCGCGCCAGAAAGTCGTACAATTTGAGACCTGAATAGTAATAGGGTTTTTCGGAATAGGAGTAAGTCGGAATGAGAAATTGAATTGGCTTAACTATTTCAGGAGCGTTTTTTAATAAAATCCCTCTTTCGAAAAGGGCTTCGTTGACCAGCGGGAAATCCAATTGTTGAAGATACCGCACCCCACCGTGAATGAGTTTGGTACTTTTGCTAGAGGTGCCTGCAGCGAAATCATCTTTTTCGACCAAAAGCGTACTGTATCCGCGCAGTGAAGCATCCAGAGCACAACCCAAACCGGTCGCGCCTCCCCCAATGATGATAACGTCAAAGGTGTTGTCCTGAAGGCCCGAAAGTGTTTTACTCAGTTCTTTTCTTTGGTATTTCATCCAGCAGTGGTCAGGCTTCTTTTTACCGCGTTTTTCCATTCGGAAAGCAGTCTTTTGCGGTCAATATCCAGACCCGAGGGATCGTACTTTTTGCCCGTGCCAAGTTTCTGTTTTAGGTCTTCAACACTCTGCCAGACCCCGGCATAGAGTCCGGCAAACATAGCAGCTCCCAGAGCCGTACTCTCTTGATTGGCGGCCACGTGCACGGGAATATTGGAAATAGAAGATTGAAACTGCATTAAAAATTTATTAGCCGTCGCTCCGCCATCGACTTTTAAATTTTTCATTTTAATACCCAAATCTGCTTCTATTGCTTGGATGACATCCGACACCTGGTAAGCTATGCCTTCTAAAGCAGCTCTTACAATATGATTTTTAGTCGCCCCCCTCGTCAAACCGACTATAGTGCCCCTCGCATTCTGATCCCAATATGGCGCCCCAAGTCCTGTTAGTGCGGGAACTAAATAAACGCCTCCATTGCCATCTACTTCAAGCGCCATAGTCTCACTTTCTGACGAATCTTTGAGCAAACCAAGAGCATCGCGCAACCATTGCACAATCGCTCCTGCTACAAAGACACTTCCTTCCAGTGCATAGGTAATCTGACCATTCATTTTCCACGCTACGGTTGATAATAGTTGATTTTGAGAGTCCACAATTTCACGACCTGTATTCACGACCAAGAAGCAACCCGTTCCATAGGTATTTTTACCCGTTCCTGGTTCGAGGCACATTTGTCCGAACAATGCCGATTGTTGGTCACCGGCAGCTCCGTTAATAGGGATCGATGCTCCAAACCATTTCTCGTCAGTCATTCCGTAATCATCCATATTTTCTTTGACTTCAGGAAGAAGGTTTTCGGGTATATCAAATAGGTCGGTCAATTCATCATCCCACGTCTCATTCACTATATTATAGATCATCGTCCTGCTGGCATTGGATGCATCAGTTGCGTGAACCTTTCCTCCGGTCAGGTTCCAGATCAACCATGTCTCCATCGTACCGAAAAGGAGCTTTCCTTGGTTTGCCAGGTTTCTGGCCCCTTCGACATTATCCAGAATCCATTTAATCTTAGAGGCAGAAAAATACGCATCGATTATCAAGCCGGTTTTCTTCTTTATGGTATCCTTCCAATCAGCCTTCAATGAATCGCAATAATCCGAAGTTCTTCGGTCTTGCCAAACAATGGCGTTGAAGATCGGTTGCCCGGTCTCTTTGATCCAGATCAAGGTCGTTTCCCTCTGATTTGTAATTCCGATACTAGCGATTTCGTGCGCAGGTAGTTCTGATTTTTGAAATACATCTTTTATTACTTCATGTTGCGTATTCCAAATTTCAATCGCGTCGTGCTCCACCCAACCTTCCTTTGGGAAATGCTGAGTAAATTCTTTCTGGGCGACGGCCTTTACTTCACAATTTTGGTTAAATATCAATGCCCTGCAACTCGTTGTGCCTTGGTCTATTGATAAGATATATATTTTTTCTGCCATGTTAATATTGTTATTAACCTGTCAGGTTTTCATCTATTATTGTCTGTGCCCAAGACTATGTGTTATCCAAATATTTATGGCAACCTGACAGGTTTGTGGTTCGTTTTATGAAAATCGAATCAATAATACTAAATTTGATTCTGATGATCTCATTTTAAAAACCAAAAAATAGACATGAAAAAGTTCTTTTTTGCAGCCTTGTTTTTATCCTTACTCACTTTTGATTCAAATGCTCAATTTGCTTTTGGCGCCGGATTGACCTACGATGTTGGCGATAATTTTGGCGTTAAAGGCGTAGGTGCATATGACTTCGATGAACAATGGCGAGGACATGCTTCCTTTTCGTACTTTTTTGAGAGCGATATTTCCGTTTGGCCCTTGATTTTGATGCTCATTACAAAGGTTTGGAAATAGGTGACAGTGATGATTTTCAGATAAATCCCTTCGGAGGCGTTCAAATTGCAAACGCAAGTGTGAGTATTCCAGGTGTTGCCAGGGTTTCGAATACGGAGATCGGGGTCAATTTAGGCATACACATTCTCGCTCCTGTTAGTGATGAACTTCTGTTATTCATAGAACCTAAGTTGGTGATCTCCGGTCTTGAAGGTCTGATTATTTCAGCCGGAGTATTCTTTTAGCCAACTGCCGCGTATAAAAGTTGACAACTTTTAAAAGGTTGTCAACTTTAGTCAGGTTTTATCTACTATTGAAACCGAAAGCCGTAAACAGAATAGCGAGCGTTCATATGATACAAAAAGTTTCCCTTCTATTTCTGATCATTCTATCCGCTTGTAATTTTAATGAGGTGAATTACGATATCGAAGTTCAAGGACATCGGGGCTGTCGAGGTCTGATGCCTGAAAATACTATTCCAGCTTTCTTAAAGGCCATTGATTTGGGTGTACGCACCCTGGAATTGGATTTGGTAATTAGCGAGGATAAAAAGGTCATTGTGTCTCACGAACCCTACTTTCATCACCACATCAGCACTGGCCCCGACGGGCTCCAGATCACTAAGGAAAATGAAAAGGAACATAACCTATACTTCCTCTCCTATGCCGCGATAAAGACCTACGATGTCGGCCTCAAAAAGCATCCAGGATTTCCAGAGCAGATGAAGATGGCCACTTTTAAACCTCTTCTTTCCGAAGTCGTAGAATCTGCTGAAGCTTATGCCAAAAGAAAAAGGAAGCGACTGCCCAATTATAACATCGAGATCAAAAGGGTAAAAGGTCTGGATTATTATTATACTCCTCCTGTTGAACAATTCGTAGATTTAGTATTGGAAGAAGTAAGCACGCTCAGTATCGGTGATCGAGTGACCATTCAAAGTTTTGATATAGAAAGCCTTCAATTGGTTAATGACAAAGCGCCACAATTGACCACCGCTCTGCTCATTCAGAATAGGAACAGCGTGGAGGAGAATATAGAGGCGTTGGGATACACTCCTGATGTCTATAGCTGTAATTTCAAGCTGGTCGACGAGGAACTCATCAAATATTGTCGATCAGAATCTATCAAAGTCATTCCCTGGACGGTGAATGAAATAGCCGATATTCAGAGAATGGTCTTTTTAAAGGTAGACGGAATTATTAGTGATTATCCGGATCGTGTGTTTGAGGTATTGAAGTCCTTTTGAATGGTCTAGTTTGAAGATTTGGTGAAGTTTGTGTAGTTTAAACAAAAAGGTGTCATCTTATACTTCATTCGATCGAGATGACACTTTCTCCCCGCAACCTCTAAAAGCCAATTCGCAGAGAACCTGCCCGTCCGCAGGCGCATTGGCATCAACCTTAATTTAACACATATTATCTTTCAAGATATGTATTTTTTCCTTTTTTGTTCTGGTAAGTACCATAGTAGCCTATGAATTTGAGCAAGAATTGTTCTGAAATATTTTTTGTTTGAATAAGTGAGTTATAGCGCAATAGGAGTTGAGCAATTTTGTATAGGCTTACATTTGGCACATTATTTTTGGTTCGAAACAAGTATTTCAATGGTGTGAATATCAGATTATGACACAAGCTTATCCAACCGAGCATCAGTAGCAGAAGAATATAAGGTTTGGCCGTGTTATTGTATTTTTTGCCTGTAAACAGCTTTTGAAGATTCATATGAGATTTCCAACATTTGAATATGCATTCTATACGCCATCTTAATGCATATACCAGGAGCACTTGATGTGGTTGAAGTACTTTATCATCGACATTGGTTATCAAGATGGCATAGTTTAGCATTTCGTAATATTGCTCCGAGTGATTCGATTTTGAGTGTCTGTTATTTTTTGCTTTTTCCACCCTTTTCTCAGCAACTTCTTTGGGAGTTTTAAGACCTATTAATCGTACTGGGACTTGCTTGGCTGATATCTTAATTTGCCAATCTACCCAATCGGCACCGTTTCTGAATGCATCATTAAGGCACCTCCATACTACTGGACATGAGCTATAAATTGTGGTTCAAAGAATAGCCAAGAGGGTTTGGGGATAGAACGAATGGAATGAGAAAGAAAGCATATGAAATTTCTAAGGTTGTTGAATTTGATTTCTAAAAAGGATAGTCCTTTTTTAAATTTGGAAACGACTAAGTTGATCGATCCGTTTTTATATTTCTTCCAATCACTCTTCTTTTTGTGCTTGAGTTGGGTTAGACCCTGTTCAATACATAAGGCATAGATAAATACTACAATACCCATTGTCAATTCTATTTTTCCAGAGTCTTTAAAATTAAGAGCTTCTAAATTGAAACCATTTGATTTTAAGTGTTTGAAGCAAGTTTCAATAGTCCAACGAATAGGGTAAAGCTTTACTATTTTTCTTTTGTCTTTTAATGTAGATATGAAATAAAACAGAGGTTCGTTGGCTGAACTTTTGGGGTTTTTAAAAATCACAAAAGAAAATTTTTTTCCAAGGATTTCAATTTGTTTAGACACTCCACAGATTTGATACCGTTTTTTCAATGCTTCACGTTCAATACCAATGTATCGAAGATGTTGGTGTTTATAAAATGTCTTATCCTTTCCCCTTTGGTTGTCCACATACCCTTTATAAATTCCCTTTTTTAACCTAATTACAAACTCTAACCCCTTGTCTACCAGATATTTAAACCATCTTTCTCCGATGTACTCCCGATCTGCTAGTAGTATCAAACCTTTCAGATTATATAATTTACAGGCTTTGTCTATCACCTTTCGTCTTTCATTAAAATTACTCATACCCTTCTTGTCTAAGTCTTCCCACCATATTGGAATACTTACTCCATTGACCACTACACTCAATGTTAATAAGTGAATATTCTTGTTGCCATTCTCCCAGCTCGTACCATCTAGTGCCAAATATTTGATGTTCTTCGCTTTGAGTCTCAACAAATAAAAACTAAAACATAATATAGCTTCAATCAATGCCTGCTTGTCAGCATCATCCATATTGAAAAAACGGATCAACCTCTTATAATTCGAATCAGGTTTGGTGTTTTGTTGGTTTTCGAGTATTCCAGGGAGCTTATCCTTTACAATGTTCAAATTCGTCGTCCTGGCTGATAATATACCTTGGGCTGTTGTGAGAAAATTTTTTATTACATGTTCTTCAAAACCTGAGAAAAATGGTTTTATTTCGCTTACGAGTGGAATTGTCATTGTTGTTAATTGTTTGTTTTACAAACAATAATGATATATTCCACTTTATTATAATATATAACCTACTTTATTTCAAGACATTGTATTATTTTAACCCCAATGTCCAGTAGTATGAGGCACCTCAGCAAATTTATCTTAACTCCCTGATTATCAAACACATCTATGTTACTTCGAAGTCTTGAAATAAAAAAAATATGCTTTTCAATCATTGCGATCAAACAATCCATAACCAGGTATCCCAAGTCTCTAATTACAAGGTCACCTGCTTTGGCTAAATCGAAAATGTCAAAAGCATAAGATTGGTCATTGTCTCTAAATGATTTGAGATCCATTTTGTGTAAAACATCTGACTTTAATTCCATTGTCAATTGAATTTTAGCCGTTGCTGCATCTCCCTTTTTTGAGTGGCTACCCGGGAAAACTTCGTTCAGAATTTTAGGCATACTCAGACAGGAACTGTCAGTAACAAACACGGAATTAAAACTACTGAGAAGACCTTGATAACCTATAGGAGCATTGGACAAAGAGTAGCTACTTGCCACTTCTAAAAACTTTTCAGCAAATCCTACATGCCTAAATGTTAGTTTCTTTTGTAAAGCTTGACTGCTGATCGTTTGTTGTAAAAAAATTGACAATGTTTTGGCCCAGTTAGAAAGAGAAAAAACATTTGTCGACATCATTTCGAAAAAGGACAAAAGAAAATTGACCGAATCAATCTTATAATCACTTCTCCGAATGAAACCAGATTCTAAAGCAAGAGAATGAATTGGTAATTTGGAAATAATTTCCGAAATTTGAGGTATCATATTTAGAGCTGTTTTACCTCAGGTTTTTAGTCTAACTTAAAGGTAAACAGCTCTTTTTATATACCATAATCGAATATATGTTAAGTTAGAGTTGATGCCAATGCGTCCGCAGGCGGGGATGTCACCTCTGTCAGTCACTTATTTGCGAAAGGAGCATTTGACCCAATTACCCAATACCTACTAAACATCTTGCTTTTTTTTATGCACCTGGTTGCGATTTTCATCTTTTACAATCAGACTAATTTAACATGCTCTTGATTTTGGGTTTACATGCACTTAACATTGACCGGTTACTTTTGTCGCGATTTTCTCCGATTCCTTTTTGACTGAAATCGCTAACTGTTACCAATGGTCACCTTTTACCTCGTCATCATAATAGTACTTTTTCTTTTAGCCATTTCCGACCTTGTAGTGGGTGTGAGCAATGATGCTGTAAACTTTCTGAATTCCGCAGTGGGCGCAAAGGCAGCTACTTTTAAACTTATTTTGATTGTGGCAGCCCTTGGCATCATTGTGGGATGCACCTTTTCCAGTGGTATGATGGAAGTGGCAAGAAAGGGTATTTTCCATCCCCAGTATTTTTACTTTTCGGAAATTATCCTTTTGTTCCTTGCGGTCATGGTGACGGATGTCATTCTCCTGGATACGTTCAATACCTTTGGCATGCCAACCTCTACGACCGTTTCTATTGTGTTTGAATTACTGGGTGCCGCCGTCGCACTTTCTTTAATTAAGATATATACCGATCCGAATGCCCTGAATTTGGGCGATTATATCAATTCGGGTAAGGCGCTTGCCATTATTGCCGGTATTCTTTTATCGGTGGTCATTGCCTTTTCAGCCGGTATGATATTCCAATACCTGACCCGGCTGCTTTTTTCTTTTAATTATGAAAAAAGGCTAAGATATTTTGGGAGCATTTGGGGAGGACTGGCCATAGCGGCTATTACTTATTTTATGCTCATCAAAGGCGTTAAGGGCTCGTCTTTTATGGATGAAACACTGAAAGCTACAATTACAAACAATGCTTTCAGGATCATATCATTGAGTTTTATTGGTTGGGCGATTTTATTACAGATCATTACCTGGTTCACTAAAATTGACATACTAAAACTGATTGTCCTGGTCGGTACATTTGCACTGGCAATGGCATTTGCAGGTAACGACCTTGTCAACTTTATCGGTGTACCTCTGGCCGGTTTTAATTCCTACCAACTTTATGTAGAAAGTGGCGGTACAGGAGCAGGGAGTTTCCTGATGGGAGGCCTGGCAGGGAAAGTTTCAACTCCTACTCTGTTGCTACTGTTGGCCGGAGTCATAATGACGCTTACATTATGGACTTCCAAGAAAGCCCGGTCAGTAGTCCAGACATCACTCGACCTTGGAAGACAGCACGAAGGCTCTGAACGTTTTACGTCTTATGCCGTGTCGCGAACTCTTGTGAGAAATTTTGGGAAGGTTTCCGAATATATCAGTGATCATTTACCTGAAAGAGTAAATAATGCGGTCGACCGCCAATTTGATGAAAGGCCTTTTATAGCAAAACAAGTCAAACTGGGTAAAGAAGCTCCATCTTTTGATATGGTCCGTGCTTCAGTCACCCTGGTTGTAGCCACCATTCTGATTTCTATTGGAACAGCTATGAAACTTCCATTGTCCACTACTTACGTCACATTTATGGTTTTTATGGGCACCTCACTCGCAGACGGGGCCTGGGGTCGGGAAAGTGCCGTATACCGGGTCTCAGGTGTAATTTCAGTTATTGGCGGGTGGTTTTTTACTGCGTTTTCTGCATTCACAATTGCCTTTGTTTTGGCTTGTATATTCTATTTCGGAGGCACAGTGGCGATCGGACTGACTCTAGTCATTGCCGCTATTATTGTATACAGATCACATAAATATCACAACAAACGAATCGACGAGGAAATTGCCTTTTTAAAGAGCATAACAGAAGAAAAACTGGATAGAGAGAGTGTAATAGAATCAAATGCAAAAAACCTGACAGATGTCCTTGGTTCCTTCAACAATATTATTGACAAAACCCTCCAATATCTCGCTACTGAAGATTTGAAACGCCTGAATAAAGTCTATACAAAGTTCAGTTCACTTTATGAAAAAACCGAAAAATTGAAAATGAAGGCAAACAATGCCCTCGACCGCATAGCGGAGAATGACCTGGAGGCGGGCCATGCATACATATTAACTGCAGAATATCTCAGAGAAATGGCCCATCATGTCAAGAACATAGTTAAGACAAGCCTTAGTCATGTAGACAATAATCACAAGCCTCTTCTTCCTGAACAAATAGAAGAGTTAAAATCTGTTCAGGACAAATTGAAAGAACGATTTGGAGCTACAATTACAGTCTTTAACACTCTCGACGAGGGTGAAGCCATGCGTGTGTATGACGAATTGTCCTCCTTTGTTAAATCGATTCGAACAATTCGAAAAAACCAGATCAAAAGAATAAAGAATCACGATATAGGGACGCGAAACAGCTTATTATTTTTAAATCATCTGGCCGAGTTCCGCAACTTGGCACTCTTTTCCAACAGGCTGGTAAGGGTTTACGAGGATATGATAATACATCCCGAGGATGAGGAAGTCATCGTTCACCCTGAGGATGAAGCTGTCATGGCTCACACCGAGAATAAAGAAGTCGTGGTACACCCTGAGGATGAAGAGATAATGGCGTAAGTGGAAGTTTAGAAAAAAGAAGTGTTGGTAGACGGTAGACGGTAGACGGTAGACGGTAGACGGTAGACGGAAAGAAACACATTATTTACGATTATTTAGTCTTTTGGAAATTAAGCTTGGGCTTGATTCTTGAACTTGAATTTGCGTAGATACTTCCCAATTAACTAGCAATAGGCAGTGCAGTTTTTGACACAAATTGACACAAACCTGCCCGCTCGCGCAGCAGGCTGGTTTTCACAAATTGTTGATTATCAGTTGTTTATAAAATATGATGGCTCTAGTTTAATTAAGCTATTATTTGTATCTTAGAGGTATGGAAAAAGAAGCAATAAAATCGTATTTCATGGGTCTTTCGGCCGAAGGTCAGCAATCCCTGATAATGGAACTGCAAGCCGCCGGTGAGTTGGAAAATCTTTCCCCTCAATGCCAGAGGCTTAGGAGGGATATCTTGGACAATAAGCAAGGATGCTGTGCCCATTGTGGCCATACCAAATATGTAAAGTTTGGCATCGACAAAGGTTCCCGGCGCTATAAGTGCAAGTCATGTAATAGAAGTTTTACAGAATACAGCGGCACCTGGATGGCTAGGATCCGCAGGAAAGACAAGATTGATGATTATCTTAAGTTGATGTTGGAAGAAATGAGCCTGGATAAAATCAAGGTCACCCTGGGCATAAACAAGAAAACCGCATTCGATTGGCGCCACAAGATACTGGCATCCATAGAAGATACTGATAAGGGGGATTTTACTGGGATTACGGAAAGTGACGAGACTTTCTTTTTTCACTCGGACAAGGGCAGGGAAGTTGAATCCCGCAAACCAAGGAAACGGGGTGGCTCCTCAGGTAAAAGGGGCATAAATGATGACCACATTGCAGTAATTGTTACCCTGGATAGAAAAGAACAGATGGATTTGAGCGTGGCTACCAAAGGGCGGTTGAAGAAAAAGGATACCGCGTAACGCGGCACGAGTTATAGAAAAGGCCATAGAAAAGAGGTTTACCAAGCAAACTATATTGTGCAGCGATTCGCATGTCAGCTATAAAGGCTTTGCCATGGATAAACAGATCGAACACCATCCATTGCGTTCCGATTTAAAGCAACGGGTCAAAAATGGGGTTTATCATATCCAACATGTAAACTCCACCCACAGAAGGATAAAGAAATGGATTGACAATCAATTTTGGGGTGTTTCCACTAAATACCTCCAACAATATCTCAATTGGTATAGGCTGAAGGAAATGCTTAAAAAAAACAGGCAGTTCGTGAAAGATTTCGCAGCACTCTCAGTCGAAGACATAACGGCCTACGCGAGATACCAACAGATATCGAATCGATATGAAATGTTAATATCAACGCTAACCTAAACTAGAGCCAATATGATTCGTGTTAATTCGTGAAATTTGTGTTGGTTTAAATAATTGATTATTAATTGTTTATCAAAACTTCGCCAAGTATTGTCTAGTCGACTAATTAACTAATAACAGCGACTTTACTGCAAGGGGATGACTGCTGCATTTTATCGTCTTATGAAAAAATTCCTGACAATACTAGCCGGTAGTTTTCTTACTTTTTACATCTCCGGGCAAGGTGACGATAGTTTCATCACTAAATGGAGCGAGGGCTACAAAGTGGAAAGTAAGGATGGCGCCTTTAAAATGAAATTTGGTGGACGTATCATGTATGACCTTGCTTTTTTTGATCAGGATAGTAGAATCACCGAAGAATTTGGTGAATTAAAATCCGGATCAGAGTTCAGACGGCTTCGTTTATTTAACGCAGGGGAGATCTATGATAATGTCACCTATAAAGTTCAACTCGATTTTGCAGGAGGGAAAGTCGCTTTTAAAAGTGTATTTATTCAATTGAATAATATACCTGTATTCGGACAACTCAGGGTGGGGCATTTTAAAGAACCATTCCGTCTTGAAGCACTGACCAGCAGCAAGTACATCCCGCTAATGGAGCGCTCATTTAATATGGCATTTTTTCCTGATCGAAATGCCGGGGCCATGATTTTTAATGAAACTCCTGACCATCGGTTCGGTTGGCAACTCGGCATCTTTCGCAATGCCAATAGTTTTGGGGACGATAAATCCGGATCCGATCATAACCTGACCGCACGTATTGCCGGCCTGGTACTGAAGGATGACGACAAAAAACAACTAGTTCACCTCGGAATCGGCTACAGCAACAGATCGCCTGAAGGTGGAAAATACGAAGTGAACTCAAGGCCCTCTGCTCACCTTGCCCCCAAATATCTATCCACCGGAACAATCGAAGCTGTGAACGGTGTGGATTTGTTCAACGCGGAAGTGGCTGGAGTTTTTGGTCCTTTTTCCATTCAGAGCGAATTTCTAACTGCATCGGTAAAAACATTCAGTTCCATGTCATTTTCGGCATTCTACACCCAAGCGAGTTATTTCCTAAGCGGTGAACATCGTGAGTATAAAAGTCTACTCGGAGGTTTCGACAAAGTAAAGCCCCGGAATAATGCCGGCAAAGAAGGAAAAGGGGCCTGGGAGATCACATCGCGTTACAGTACTGCTGACCTTGACGATGGAATTACAACAGGAGGGACAATGAATGAACTGGCCCTGGGGATAAACTGGTACCTCAATCCTGCCACCCGGATGATGTTGAATTATGTACGAGTTGACTTGAAAAATGTCGGAATTTCGAATATTTTACAAACAAGATTCCAGGTAGAATTCTGAAGTTGAAACGAGTGAAGCCATGAGATGTAATTCAGCATAACTGGATAAGACGCCCTATATTTGAAGCAATGCCGTGATTGGCAGTAGAATACATGTTAGACCCTGCGCGACATACACATAATCCATCCAAAAACTGGAGGATACATTGATACCTGCAAGCATCCCTGAAGCTGAGCAGGAGGCTCTCCGTGTCTGCGATGAGCTCTGTGAAACGATTAACGCTCATGACCCGGAAGACCATATACGCGCCTTGAATTTCCCGCATGTCCGCATCGCTAGTGGACGTGTGACCGTTTGGGAAACCGTCGACGAGCTGCGGGCGACCTATCTTCCGATCATCGCACAACCTCTTGAAACCGGATGGCACCACAGCACCATGGATCAGAAGGACGTGATCAACAGCGCGCCTGACAAAGTACACGTAGCTGTGCAGTACACGCGCTGGACGGAAGACCAGCAAGCTATCGCCACCTACCAGGCGCTCTGGGTGGTGACGTGCGTCCAAGGGCACTGGGGTGTACAGGTGCGATCAAGTTTTGCGCCATGATGCCGCGCGAGCGAGAGAACCAGTGTCAAGTCTTGCAATACCATGTTCTTGCATCGATTGAATTTAGACGCGACAGACCCGCCGGTCGAGTAGACCTGGGGAATTTCACCCCAAGCCTCTCCTGAGTTTGACACTTAACGGCCTTGGATTTTCACAAGATGCCCATAGAATAGGGATTTTAGGGGTATAAATGTAGATTTTTGATAAAAACGTGGTGGCAACAAATTGAATATAAATTCCTATATATTAGGTGTTTGTAACATATATGTAGTATATTTACTACATGTTCATTAAAACTACTAAATCCAGAAATCACACCTACCTTCAAATAGTCGAGTCCTATCGCATGGACGGCAAAGTCAAGCACAAAGTCCTTCTTAACCTAGGCAGGTTGGATGTCTTACGACAAGATCGCACCCTTGAAACCATTGGCCGTAAACTCTTGACCTTGTCGGGAATGGATGCCAATAGCATTTCGGACATGAAAGAGGTTAAAAGACTTTGTTATGGTCATGTGGTTTATGAAAAGATTTGGGAAAAATTAGGCCTTGCTACAATTCTTGATAAGGTAGGAGCAAAGCATAGAAGGCTTGGCTTTTCCCTGAGTAGGGTTACTTTTTATATGGCAATACATAGACTATTGCGGTGCAAATCAAAATTAAGAGCCTACCAGGATCAAATTGAATTCAAGGGAATGGACAGCAATATTGAACTTCATCAACTCTACAGAAACCTCGACTGGTTAGCTACTCATAAGGAGGAAATAGAACAAGGTATGTTCAAAAGATATTGCGATCTGTTTAACTCAACTATAGATGTAGCCTTCTATGATGTAACCACTTTTCATTTTGAGAGTGTGAGGCCTGACGAGTTAAAAGACTTTGGGTTCAGTAAAAATGGAAAGTTCAACGAGGTGCAGGTAGTGATGGGATTGTTTACCGATCAGCAAGGTCGCCCTATAGGTTATGAATTATTCCCAGGAAATACATCAGATGGCAAGACGATGATCGATGCGTTGAACATACTCAAAGATCGGTTCAACATCAATCAAGTTGTCATAGTAGCCGATAAGGGGCTGAATAGTAAAAACAACTTTCACCTCATCAGACAAGCAGGATATGAATACATTGTGAGTTCAAAACTAAAAGTCCAAGCCAAACCTATACAGGATCAGGTATGGGCTAATGAGGGTTACCATAATCATGAAGTGGACAAAGACACAGCAGAAGTATTGTTCAGATATAAATCTGTGGATCTGGAGGTATCCTATAAAGACGAACAAGGTCAACAACATGAATGGAAAGATAAACTCATAATAAGTTGGTCAAAACAACGAGCGGTAAAAGATCAAAAAGACAGAAAAAGACAAGTCGAAAAGGCCGAAGCCATGGTCGACCAAGGCCAGGTGCCCAGCAGTAAAAAGGGTGCAAAGAGGTACGTCAAAATAGAATATGAGAACAAGACACCACCTACTCTGGATGAAGAACGAATCAAAGAAGATAGCAAGTGGGACGGATATTATGGTATTCAGTCAAGCCGCAAAGACATGAGTGAATTTGCTATTATGAAAGCCTACCACAATCTATGGCGCATAGAAGAAAGCTTTCGCATTCTAAAAACAACTATGAAAACACGACCGATATTCCATTGGACACCCAATAGAATAAAAGGCCACTTTGTAGTGTGCTTCATTTCCTTTGCAATGGAAAGAGCTCTGGAAGAAACTCTACGAAGTAAGGAAATAGATATAAGTCCTGAAAAAATAAAAAATGAACTCAATCAACTCCAGGTATCTCAAATGAAACTGGACGATCACAAATTTTATGTAAAAGGTGCCAATGGACAATATGGAGCAAAAATCCTTCGAGCATTAAATATTGCTCCGCTTAAAAATATTGAACTCATCAAATAGGTCAACTACCTACCGTCATACCAACTCATTCTCATAAAATGAATAGCTCGTAGTGGCAATTTGCAACATGCCCATCACATAACTGGCTGAAAATCAAATCACCAGCAAAATTAAGTGTCAAACTCAGGAAAAAAATAGAAAAAGTGTGGGAACGCATCGGTCGGCTCAAGGAAAAACACAAGCATGTATCCTCCCGATACAAAATAGATGTGGAGCATGATGACAAAGTAGCTGTCAATGTCTCATGGTCTGTCCAGCCACAAAAAGAAAAACAGGACAAAGACAAGGGAATTTACTTTTTGAGAACAAATTACGAGCAGATCGACGATAAGCAGCTTTGGCAAATTTACAACACCATAAGAGAAGTGGAGTCCACATTCCGATGCCTCAAAACTGATCTCAACATCCGGCCCATTCACCATCAAAATGACGAAAGGATCGAAGCTCATATTTATCTCACACTTCTAGCCTATCAGGTCGTAAACACGATCCGATACATGCTCAACCAAAAAGGCATAAATTACGACTGGGCAAATATTGTCAGAATAATGAGCACACATACCATCCAAACCGTCGAACTACGCACTGACACCAAATCCATACACCTGAGAAAACCTTCAAAGCCAATCCAAAAAGTACAAAACATCTATTCTGCAACCAACTCAACAGATATTCAAAAGGCAATTAAAAAATATGTAGTGTACCATTGAAATCGTAACCCACTGATAATCACCGACTTATTTTCTAAAAAGAGCAAGTTGGGTTAACAGATTTCCCTAGGGAGCACTACCGGGATTCCAATCACTCGCTATGGCGAGCGAACAGCCCGCATCCAACAATATTCGCGCAGGAGCAAAAGCACAACCCAAACCAATAGAAGCTCCCGGAAGCGCCACGGGAATCACATCAGTTTTTGATAAGGCGTTAATTTCTTTATCCCCGCTCGCTTCCAAATGATCTACGCTCATGGCTCCGCATTCGATCGCAATACGGCTTCCTCCGGCACTGAACTGGTCGCCATGAACAGTAATTTGAAATCCTTTTTTCTTCAGTTGATTTAGGTATTTTTTTGAAGCTCTTGGGCTAAATGCCCCATCTTCAATGAAGATGTCGAACCGATTGCTAAGGTTTTCTTCCTCTACGATAGGTACAATCTCATCTAATATCAACTCGAGGTATTCCTCCTCTCCGCCATCAAAATCTTTGGGAACAATATGCGCTGCCAAACACGTTGCAACCACATCCGCAGAATGTCTCTGACCCGCTTCTTTTATGGCTCTAAGCATCTTGATTTCGTGCTCTGAATCGAGGCCATAGCCGCTTTTGATCTCGACCGTCGTGATCCCGTTTGCCAAAATGCGATCCATCCGTTGTTGCATTAATTTGATCAAGATCGCCTTACTTGCTTCGCGCGTATGCCTCACAGTACTCCATATGCCTCCGCCTTCTTTGGCAATTTCGAGATAGCTTTTTCCATTGTTTCGCGCAGCGTAATCTCCCGCTCTGTTTCCAGCAAAACATATATGTGTATGCGCGTCAACGAATCCGGGTAAGGTGACCAGATCTTCTTCTATCGGCTCAATCGAAGTAAAAGTCTTACCAAGGTCATTTTTCAAATCCGAAAAGGAGCCAACCGATTCTATGAGTTCGCCATTTACTGCTATTCCGCCCTCATCGATCACCTCCAATTGTTCATCTTTCACTGCCCCTCTGTTAGGCAAACCGCGCATCGTCAAAAGCTGCCGGAATGGGCCGATCAACCGATATTTTGATTTTGACGAACTAGGCATGAGACCAGTTATTCGGGTCATCACTGTCATTGGGCGAAAGCCCGATTACTTCTTCGCCGTCCGTCGTTACGCCTAGTCCCACAACTGTACGATTGACATAGTTGAAATAACTTACGACCTGGTTGATCTCTAAAATCTGTCCATCTGAAAAACCTAATTTTCTCAATGCACTAATATCCGCTTCTTTAATTTCCTGGTGAGCCAGGGTGAGTTTTTTTGCATAATTCATTCCTTGTAAATATCTGCCTTCGAAAGCTCCTGAAGTATCATCAGTTGTAGTGCTGTGCAGAATGGCTTTAAATCTATTTTCATCTTCAATTAGCCGTTGTAATCCTATCGAATGATGTTCCACGCAATAGTCGCATTCATTGAGATGGCTTACGTATACACCTAAAGACTCGAGATACCATTTGGGCAAGGTATTATTACTATTGTGCAGTACATTTTTGTAAAGCGTCATATGGCCGGTGAGGGTGTGGGGGCGAAGGCTGTGGATCAAGAGCACGTTGTCGATATTATCGTTCGGGCCTTTTACTTTGTCGTATATTTTCTTAAGTGCTTCTTTAGCTTCTTGGTATGTTATTGTTTTTATCCAGTGCAAATCATGAAATCATTTGGAAGTTAAAATTAAGTGTGGATCAATATTCAGCTTGCCATACAAAGCTCTCGCCAATTTAAGACTAAGATCGCGCTTGCCGTTGAGGTATTCGCTTAACCTACTGGAAGTCGTTCCAAGAAATTTAGCCAACTCATTCTGATTTAAGTTGTTTTCAAACATTCTCAAACGAACAACATCAATGAGAGTCGGGACTTCCACAGGAAAATGACGTTCTTCATAATCGGCTACCTCATTGGAAAGTTTGTTCAATTCAATGAAAGAAGAGTCTATAGGCGACGTGTTATTATCAACTACTTTCAGCAGCTCTTCGATTCGGATTATTTTATCTTCATATTCACGCTTTGTGACCATATTAAATGTTTTTTGCGTCGATTCGCAAATAGGCATCGTGACTCCCTATAAAGCGTATGTATACTTTCTGCGATAGGAAAATGACAATTGCGACAAGCCGGTAATGGTTGCCTTTGATATTAAATACGTACCTATTGTTGCCGACATAATCAACTGACCTGAAAGTATTTCTAACGTCATTTATATTATCCCAGTTGGAATTTTTTGTCTTGTGATACCATTCATTAAGTGCTACTCCGCCTGCCGGATAAGATTGCGTGAATTCTTTAATCCGCTTGTAAGTTACAATCCTCACTTAGCGAAGTTAGGCATTTTCACATATAATGTAAATTTATTCCATAAAAAGAAAAAGCGACATCCGATTTTACTCATGGTCCAAAAGGTTTTCTAAAACCTCATCATCCACCAAATTCGGCAAAGTAACTTCCAATTCAGAAGTCCTCTGCATTTCTCTTTTTACGGCAAACAAGGCTTCTTCATTCCGCGCCCATGCCCTCCTGACAATGCCATTATTCACATCATAAAAGATCATACTCTTCAATCTCCGTTCTGCATTTTCCGTACCATCCAAAACCAGCCCGAATCCACCATTGATCACCTCACCCCAGCCGACCCCACCGCCGTTGTGAATAGATACCCAAGTCGCCCCTCTAAAACTGTCCCCAATAACATTGTGGATAGCCATATCAGCAGTAAATTTACTCCCATCCTTGATATTACTCGTCTCCCGGAATGGCGAATCGGTACCGCCCACATCGTGATGATCTCTACCCAAAACGACCGGTGCGGAAACATCGCCAGAAGCAATCGCACTGTTAAAGGCCTTTGCAATTTTTGCCCTGCCGTCGGCGTCGGCGTATAAAATTCGCGCTTGCGAACCTACGACCAGCTTATTCACCTTTGCATCCTTTATCCACTTGATATTGTCGTCCAATTGTTGTTGGATTTCTTCTGGCGCGGTGGCTTTTATTTCTTGTAAGACTTCAGCAGCGATCGCATCTGTCCTGCTCAGATCATCGGGATTACACGAAGTACACACCCACCTAAAAGGCCCAAAACCATAATCAAAACACATAGGGCCGAGAATGTCCTGAACGTAAGAGGGGTATTTGAAATCGACTCCATTTTCGGCCATTACATCCCCTCCAGCCCGAGAAGCCTCCAACAGAAACGCATTGCCGTAATCGAAAAAATAAGTGCCTCGTTCGGCGTGTTTATTGATGGCAATGGAATGCCGTCTCAGTGATTCCTCTACTTTTTCTTTGAAGGCTTCCGGATCTTCTCGAAGCAATTCATTAGATTCTTCAAAGGTCAATCCGGCAGGATAATATCCTCCCGACCAGGGATTGTGCAGAGATGTTTGATCGGAGCCGAGCTGTACGAATATTCCTTCTTCGTAGAAAAGGTCCCAGACGTCCACGACATTGCCACGATAGGCTATTGAAATAGTTTCTTGATTGGCCTGAGCGGCTTGTGTCCGCTTCACCAACTCTCGCTCATCATCGATCAAAATATCGACCCAACCCTGTTCGTATCTCTTTTGAGCGGCCTTTTGGTTGACTTCAGCGCATACTGTAATACAGCCCGCTATATTCCCAGCTTTTGGTTGTGCTCCGCTCATACCTCCTAAGCCAGCTGTGAGAAAGATTTTTCCGGCAGGGCTCTCTCCTTTTTCCAAGGTCTTTCTGAAAGCGTTCATCACGGTGATCGTAGTGCCGTGTACAATTCCCTGAGGGCCTATGTACATGTACGATCCTGCAGTCATCTGGCTATATTGCGTTACGCCTAATGCATTGTACCGCTCCCAGTCGTCCGGTCTGGAATAATTGGGGATCATCATACCATTAGTGACTACCACTCTGGGAGCTTCTTCACCAGACGGAAACAATCCCAGTGGATGTCCTGAATACATGTGCAAAGTCTGCTCGTCTGTCATTGTCGCCAAGTACTTCATAGTGAGCAGGTATTGCGCCCAATTTTGAAAGACCGCTCCGTTGCCGCCGTAGGTGATCAATTCTTCTGGATGCTGCGCCACTGCTGGATCGAGGTTGTTTTGGATCATGAGCATGATGGCAGCAGCGTGTTTGATTTTAGCAGGATATTCGTCTATAGGTCGTGCATGCATCGGATAACCCGGTTTGAAGCGGTACGTGTATATGCGTCCTGTGGAGTTCAACTCTTCTGCAAATTCTCCCGCTAATTCGCTATGCCATTTTTTTTGGAAAGTATCGCAGGGCATTTCGAATGGCCAGTTTTTTTTCTTCTTTTGAGAGGATGTCTTTTCGCTTTGGGGCGCGATTGGCGTTTTTTGGATAAGGTTTTGGTGGAGCCAATTCGATTGGAATACCTTGGAGGATTTAGGATTTGAAATCTGTATCAATTGCTATCATGGACGATAAACTCTTGTATAAATTCCAGGCCAAATTACTCACTTCCCATGATAATCTGATTTACGATACCATTCAAATGTGTATAAATAGTTTTATCTTTCAAGACGTCAGTTTTGACGGCATTTCTGGATCGCCAATCCACAGACCTGAGCTGATCTATGAGGATGGCGCCTCTTGTTTTTTGATTTGGTAGATTGATTTGTGCGTTGGATTTTGGTGCAGAAGTTGTTATTGGCATATAAAAGCCAGGGATGTCCTTTTGTTGAATTCAGCCGTGGACAAAACGAGACATGGCCTTCGTTTCTTAATTTCAGTGCCCGACTGTGGCTCCATGTTCATGAAGACAATGTCAAATCTGTCGGGTACAAATTCACTCATAAGGTTCCGGTTCTTCTTCATCCCATTCCCATTCTTCCGAAGGCAATGTCTTTCCCCATATCTTTTCCGGAACATAATCTTCCGGATAACTATCTATTATCTCTCTGAGCGTCGGAATTTTAGGCGTTTTGAGCAGAATCCCCTCATCAGATTCTTCAAGCACTAATCTCGAACCCTTACTTAGAGCATACTTGTCCGCAACGTGTTTTGGCAGTCGCAGACCAAGGCTGTTGCCCCATTTGTTTATAAAAACTTCCATTGTAAATAGTTTAAACAACGAATATACAAATTTTGTAACTACTCAGGAGGTAATATAACGAATAATAATAATGGAGTAAAAAGAGTTATAGGACAATCCAACTCGAACTAAAGATAATAGGGCCGGATAAATTGGACTATTATCGAATCACGACTAACAAAACTGGAAAAAGAAAACCAACTTCTTCGAAAGGAGAATAAGTTTTTGCGTGAAGAGAATAAAATTCTATGCCAAGAGATTAGAGAACTTCGCGAAAAACTGGAATTAGTCCTTAGCCAACTGGCCAAAAAAGAGGTTAAAAAAGACAGCCACAACAGCCACAACCCACCAAGCCAAGACAAGTCAACACATGAGAAAAAAAGTCTGCGTAAGAAAACAGGACGTAAATCAGGAGGACAAAAGGGTCATAAGGGTCATTATCTTGCAATGACAGATAATCCTGATGAAAAGCACATAGTAAAAAGTGATTACTGTTCAAAATGTGGGGACACAATTGATCAGGAAAAGCAACAATTGGTATCGAAAAGACAAATAGTAGAAATACCTTCGATACGCCCCAGATACATTGAATATCAGCAGTATGGATGCCAGTGCGGGCGGTGTGGTCATCTTCAAAAAGGTAGTTTTCCCCAAGGGGTAAAAGCACCGATCCAATATGGTAGCAGCGTCATAGCACTGGTCAGCTATTTTAGCGTTTTCCATTATCTTCCCTTCCAAAGAATGACCCAGTTGTTCAAAGATATATTTCACTTGCCCATCAGTGAGGGAAGTGTACAGAACTTATTGAAAAAAGCAGCCCAAAAGGCTCGACCCATATACCATGCTATACTCCAACAAATCTTTTCATCGACTTACGTCGGTTCGGACGAAACATCTGCTAAAGTAAATGGCGACAAATGGTGGGTATGGGTGTGGCAAAATATGAAAAACACTTACATAAAAGCCACTGAAAGTCGAGGATTTATAAGTGTCCAGCAAATAATTGGCGATCACTTGTCCCACGCTACAATAGGGTCAGACCGCTGGGCAGCACAACTGAAAATGAAATCCAAATCCAAACAATTATGCATAGCTCACTTATTGAGAGACCTCATATTTTTGGAAGAATCGGAAAACCAAGTTTGGGCCAGCCAATTTAAGTCCTTGTTAGAACATGCTTTAGCCTTGCGAAAAAGAACAGAACAAACTCAAACCTTTCAAACCAACCAAAAGGATGCCTATAAATTGGAAAAAAGGCTTGATCGGCTACTGTTAAGGCATATCGAAAAAACCGAATTCCCAAAAACTCATTCTTTTCAAAAATCAATGTTAAAAAACAGGAATTACATCTTTCCCTTTTTATACAATTCTGAAGTCCCACCGGACAACAATTCTTCAGAAAGGGCAATAAGAAATGTAAAAGTAAAACTAAAGGTCTCAGGACAGTTTAAATCGGGTCAGAATATATTTTGTGTCTTGCGTTCCTGCATCGATACATTAAAAAAAAGAGAGCTCAATGTTTTGGCCTATCTTTACTGCATTGCCAAACTCCCTACTCAAAAGCATTGTTTGGTACCTGAGTAGTTACCAAATTTTAATGAAATTACAGGGGGCCACAGAGACTCGGTTTAAGGCAATGTCAAAAAATCAATCTCTCTTGTTTAATCGTTTATTTGTTTACGGAAAAATAGAGCGATTTTGCGATATAAACAGTTTAACGTATAAACGAATAAAAGGTTTTGCCCTTGAGCAGTGTCTGATTATTGTTGATCTGTAAGGCGATAAGGATACCGATGACGGCGAGTAGGATTTCGCCGACGGCGTAGAGGGTGTATCTCTTCATTTGATTATCTTTTAGAAGTTCGCGACGGATTTTTGTAAAAAATCTAAACATACGTTTATTGGGTTTTGACAACCAACAAGCCTAATATGTTTCAAACATTTCATCATACTCACTCCATCTAGCGCCTCTAGATTCATCCGTAATCTCTATCAACTTCCTGCTCTCAATCATATCAATAGCCCTCTGAATATCTTCAGAAAAAATCCGATCCTCGTCAGCATGCTCTATACGTTCGCGAATATGCGAATGTACAGCTTCCAGAGCGTCACTCGACTTCAATGGCTTTCTAAAATCAAAAGCCTGAGCAGCGCATAGCATTTCTATCGCCAATATTTTCTTCAAATTCTGACAGACTTTCAAAGCCTTCCTGGCACTTATCGCTCCCATGCTCACATGATCTTCCTGACCCAATGATGTAGGAATGCTATCTGCACTTGCCGGGAAGCAAAGTCCCTTGTTCTCACTAACTAATGCCGCCGACGTGTACTGAAGGATCATAAATCCGGAATTGAGTCCGGTATCTTTCATCAACAATCGAGGTATATCTTCTGCTTTTCCTTCGAGTGAGAGATAGGATCTTCTATCTGAAATATTGCCCAATTCGGCGGCAGCCAGGCATGCATAATCCAAAGGCAGCGCCAACGGCTGCCCATGAAAATTACCCCCACTGATCGTCAAATCTTGAGAAAATACCAGTGGATTATCGGTTACCGAATTGATCTCAATCTCTAAAGCTTATTTAAGGTGCAACCACCCACTTCGCGAACTTCCATGCACCTGAGGAGCACACCTCAAAGAATATGGATCCTGTACCCGATCGCAATCTTCATGTGCTTCCATTATTTTCGAACCCTTTAAAAAGTGATCGATTCTTCGAGCGACATGTACATTGCTTTTGTACGGCCGGGCGCCGTGCAATTCTTTGTGAAAAGGCGTTCGCGAACCCATCAGTCCTTCGATGATTAAAGCAGCTATAATATCAGCATGGGCGAGACAATTGTAAAAATCGTCAAGTACCAGAATAGCATGTGCGGCAATGAATTGAGTGCCATTTATCAGTGCCAGCCCTACTTTAGGCGGTAATTGTAATGGATTGATTTTCAACTCTTTAAGTACCTTTGAAGTGGCTGTTCTAACACCATGGTAATAGACTTTACCTTCGCCGATCAATGGCAAAAACAGGTGCGCAAGGGGCGCAAGATCACCTGATGCACCTAAGGAGCCTTGAGATGGAACTACAGGAATAATATCATTTCCAATATGCCAAGTGATGCGATCGAGTACTTCCGGAGAAATTCCGGATAAGCCTTTTGCAAGAGAGTGAACCTTGAGAATGAGCATCAGTTTGGCAATCTCAGGATCGACCGATTCGCCCACACCTACGCTATGGCTGAGTAATAGTTTTCTTTGAAGTTTGAAGGTATCTTCTTTTGAAATGCGGGTGTTGCATAGCGGTCCGAATCCCGTGTTGATGCCGTAAACGGCTTCGTTTCCGGCAGCCATGGCTAGTACGTGTTTGTGACACTCGTTTATTTCAAGCAGGGTTTCCGTATCGATCGTAGGAGTCAATCGACCCCTCATGATTTTCAACGTCTTGCTTGCAGTCAATATATCTTTGACATAATGGAACATAGATCAAAAGTAATGTAAAGGAGGCGACCCCCTTGAAGGGATCGCCTCCTTCGTGCCTATGTTTCATTTAAAATGCCGATTTTGAGCATGTCTATTAGGATCGTGCAATGCAAACAAAGCTCCAAAGATTCAAGTTCAGTGTCCTTCTTATCACGCTTATTAATTTTTTATTGAGCCCAATTTGCATTTCTATCTTTCAGACCAGCCCTGCTTTGACAGTAGCTGTCAACTTCTCTTTGGTCATCGGAGCTAGCATCTTACTGACCGATAAAAGATCAGAGCGTTTGCTGAGTATAATTCTGGGTATTGCTGCTTTATTTTCTATTTGGGTAGAATATCTGAGTGGTCATGAAGATCATATAGCATCGTTTCGTTTGATCGCATCCTTCGTTCTTTTTTCGCTCGTATTCTATCACCTGGTGAAGAGCTTCTTCAATTTGAACGCGATCAATATCGATATGATCATTGGAGCTATGGCTGGATTTATACTGATCGGTCTGATCGGCGGTGTCTTTTTTGAAGCTTTGGACTATATCCGCCCGGGTTCTTTGACAATGGAGGTGGAATTTTCCGGTTACACGTATTATTATTTTAGCTTTATTAGTATTACCTCTGTCGGATACGGCGATATTGTGCCGACATCGGAAGCGGCCAGAGCGCTTTCGGTGCTTTTTAGTCTTATTGGTCAATTTTATCTGGCTGTCGGTATAGCTGTTTTTGTAGGTAAATTTTTAAGCCATCAGACACCTAAGTCCTAAATTATGTTTCAATCTTTTTCGATAATCTTTCTCATTGCCGCACTCTTTAGCTATTTGAATTATAGGTGGCTCAAATTGCCTTCGACTATTGGCATTATGATTTTGTCTTTGATCACAGCGATAATCGTAATCGCTTGCGAACCAATTCTACCGAATACCTATCAATTCTTTTGCGATCTCGTGCTCAATGCCGATTTCAAAAATCTACTTCTCGATGTCTTGCTGAGCCTTCTTCTTTTCGCCGGAGCGCTGCATGTCGATATTGCGGATTTGCAGAGGGAGAAATGGTCGGTGCTCATATTTGCTACCATTGGTGTATTGATTTCTACATTCATTGTTGGCTATGTAAGCTACTTTCTGTTAGCAATGGTTGGCGTTGAACTCCCTTTATTGCACGCTTTGCTTTTCGGGGCATTAATTTCACCTACCGATCCAATAGCCGTTATTGCCATTCTCAAAAAAGCAGGTGTAGAACAATCGCTGCAATTAAAAATCGAAGGAGAATCCTTATTCAATGATGGCATAGGTGTGGTCGTTTTCACCGGACTATTACTTTTCGCAAGTGGAATGGAACACGGTATGGATCCGACGGGCACAGAAATCTTTAAACTCTTTGTAGAAGAGGTCATCGGCGGATTGGTGCTAGGAGCCATTATAGGTTTTATAGCTTTTAGAATGATCCGAAGCGTACAGGAAAATGCTCATTTGTGCATCTTGTTGACGATTGGATTTGCACTCGGTGGGTATTCTCTGGCTTCGATCTTGCATATGTCAGGGCCTTTAGCGATGGTCGTAGCGGGTTTGTTTTTAGGTCATAAAATATTTCATGAATCGTTTGATAACCAAAGCCGCGAACATCTGGATAATTTATGGGAAATTTTGGACGAAGGGCTTAATGCCGTACTTTTTGTGATGATCGGGCTTGCAATCCATTTGTTGGATTTCAGTTCGTCCTTGCTCCTGGCAGGCTTACTCTCCATTCTGATTGTCCTTGCGGCTAGATGGATTTCTATTATTCTGCCCTTCTCCATCATTAGTCGTGGCGAACATAATTTTTGGCAGACAGGAGCTATTCTTACATGGGGTGGGCTGAAAGGTGGGATTTCTCTGGCCTTGGCGTTATCAGTATCCAAAGAACTTTCAGGCGATACGATTTTGGTGATCACTTATTGTGTTGTGCTTTTTTCGATATTGGTGCAGGGCTTGTCGTTGGGGAGAGTTGTGAAAAAGGTTATGAGTGAATGAGACAAATAGTATGAGCTTGATAGTCTTTCTTTGCTATTTTGCCAAATTAACTGAATAGACTAGCTTTTTGCAAGCGCTCGATTTCAACATATACGCCATCTTAATCCTCTTCGGAGCCTTTCAGGGTTTCCTCCTAAGCCTTTTGCTGATTAGCTCTGAGAGATTCAGAAAAAAGTCGAACGCATTCCTCGCTCTGCTTCTTTTCACACTTTCACTCCTCAACCTCATCGGAGGAATGCAGTCAACAGGATTTTTCGAAGTATACCCAGTTGCTGCCATGTTGCCTATTGGATGGGAACACCTGATACCGGTGTGCATCTATTTTTTCATAATCTATCTCGTAAACCCTTACCATAAACTTAGAATGTGGGAATATCTTCTTTTTCTGCCCTTCGTTTTTGATTTCGTACTTCAGACAAACAGATTTATTGCTCATTATTCGTCGTTTTCTTTGGGGAGCGAAACCCTCGACCGGTTCTATAGCATATGTGGTATCTTCGACTTTTTCCCTATTGTTTTTACTCTTGCCGTAGTGGCTTGGAGCGTGCGCAAAATTGACAATTACCACATTAATCTTCTCGATTGGTATTCGGAGTTTGAAGATATAAGTCTGAGATGGTTGAAATATACTTTGATATGCGGTGGCTTGCTCGCCATCCTCTGGGCATTGGTCACCTATAGTGATATTGCATCCGGCGAAACCAATTTTATTCTTGCCCGAATTTTATGGTTGGGCCTTTCGATAAACATTTACTGGATCGGTTATTCCATTTTTTTTCGCAGAGAACTATTCGAAGTAAATGCGCAATTGGAAAATGGAAATAGATCCGGCAAAAGGCCGGTTGAACTTTCCAACAAAACAGAAGAGCATTATCAAACTATTCTCAGGTTAATGACCAAAGAAAAACTCTACCAGAATCCTGATCTGAGCATGTCCATTCTTTCCGAACACACTGGCCTCAGTAACGGATATCTATCACAGATCATCAATCACAAAGACGGCAAAAACTTCTTTGACTTTGTGAATAGTTATAGGATAGAAGAAGTAAAACAAAATCTTGGAGATCCAAAATATGGCCACTACAGCATCCTCGGTATTGCTCTTCAATCGGGATTTAAATCCAAATCCACCTTCAATGCCGTGTTCAAAAAGATGACAGGTGAAACACCGTCGATGTATAAGGGGAAGGTGGAGAGGTAAGAATAGTCTCTTTGTAAGGTCAATTGTGCGTGCTCACAAGACGAACTTCATAATTGTATGGACACGCGGCTGCTCACACCTTTAACAAAATCGGAATCGATGCCGACATGCTGTCCTGCAACTTGTCCAATCTCGCGATTGTTATTATTCCGCGATTTTGTCCCATGGCTTCCACAAGTTTGACCAGTTGCAAACGCTTTTCAATATCTCTTACGAAGCAAAGCTGAAGTAAGGTGGAAAAATTGTAAAATTTTATTTGAATATTGACAAAAACGATACAAAAACATGCTGTAATCTTTTTATAATCAGCGTGTTATCTATTAGTTGTTCTGAACCACATGCCATAGAATGTAACACTCGAAACAACAAACCTCCACCACTCATTCTTCCCATTCTACTAATATGCCAAGCTCCGAAGCGAACTGCCTTTGGCATACCCAATGCAAAAGTCCTCCTACCTTAAGTAAAGGTATTCGCACCTTCCCAATCCGTCCGAATACATCATATTTCAGGAAATCAGACGATTTGTTTCGAAAAGATGTTCATTATTGTAATGTCATCATTTAAAAGATTAATAAATAAACATCATGGAAGAGTCAATATTTCAGTTTTGGTTTAGAGAAGCAGGGAGTATCGTTCTCGACTACTTTGTATACGCGAGTGCAGCATTCGTCTTATTCTATATCATCTTAAAAAGACCCATGTGGTTTCGCAAAGTGCAAAAGAAAATGCCAGAACTTACCGATTATGGAAGAGACATAATGTATTCTTTGATAACGGTCACCATATTTGCGACTATGGCACTGGCGGTCTTCTATTTTCTGAAACCATATACTAATACATACGACAGCATTTCAGAATATGGATGGGGCTACTATGCCTTTACCTGGGTTTGGATGCTTTTCATTCACGATACGTATTTCTACTGGATGCACCGCCTGATGCATCGGCCAAAATTATTCAAGTACATCCATCTCGTACATCATAAATCCACTAATCCTTCGCCGTGGACGGCTTACGCTTTCCACCCCCTGGAAGCTGTGCTGGAGGTATCAATTCTTCCAATAATTGCGTTTACATTACCTGTCCATAGTCATGCGATAGGTTGGTTCTTTTTGTTCCAGATCATTTATAATGTCTACGGGCATTTAGGCTTCGAATTGTATCCTAAAAACTTCCATAAAAACTGGTTCGGGAAATGGGTAAATACATCTGTTGCCCACAATCTCCACCATGATAAATATAACGGCAATTACGGATTATACTTCCTTTTTTGGGATAGGATGATGGGCACGATAAGGGAAGATTATGATGCTACCTATGAAGCGACGACAGAAGGAAAAAATCCGGAAGTGAGTCAGCCAGTCTTGGTTGTCTAGCATCTACGTATAACTTTAACAGTCTACGCAAGTCAACACCATTTCAAAAGTTCTAAACTTTCTAAAAGTTTAGAACTTTATCCATCCTGCCACTGATCAATCAGTACAAAATAGAAATTTCAAGTGTCTAAATTCGCAATTGACAATTCTAAGAATTGTAGTTTACAGGGATCAACAATAATTGCTTAGATTGCCTGCGCCAACTACTTCGTCACGATGCTCCTGAAAAAAATACAATCCCTCTTCCACCCGGAACAGTACCACGGTTGGGGAAAGACCAGGAGATACTTCGAAGGCTGGTACTATAAAATCGTGAATGCTACTGAACACAAAGCGTTTGCAATTATTCCCGGGATAGCCATGGACGAAAATGGAAGTAAGCATGCCTTTGTACAAGTTCTGGATGGTAAAAAACGAAGCGCAGAATACTACAAATTTAGCGCAAAGCAATTCAAATCAGAATCGGGAAAACTCAAAATCCGTATAGCGGACAACTACTTTTCAGCTAACAGAATTCAACTGAAATTACCAGTTGTGGAAGGCGAATTATACTTTGATAATCAAGTACCCTGGCCTAATAATTGGTATTCTCCTGGCATCATGGGCCCTTTTTCTTTTGTGCCGTTTATGCAGTGCTATCACGGGATTCTGAGTATGGATCACAGAATTCAGGGCAAGTTGACTGTACATGGCGAGCAGATCGATTTTACCAATGGACGAGGATATATAGAGAAGGACTGGGGCCGTTCCTTCCCGAGTGCATATATCTGGATGCAGAGTAATCATTTCTCACTACCTGGAATTTCGATAAAAGCTTCGGTAGCAAAGATTCCGTGGTTGGGCAGTTCGTTTATCGGATTCATTGCAGGAGTTTGGTTGGGAGATCGATTGATTCAGTTTACAACTTATAATTTCACAAAACTTATTAAGTCATTTGCTGATAAAGAAAAAGTAGAATTGGCTCTGGAAAATGGAAGATACAGACTGGAGATCCTTGCTCATAGGGAGGCAGCTACCGAACTTGCTTCACCTATCCGTGGGTTTATGGATGGAAGGATCGAGGAAAGCATGACTGCGAAAATTGAAACTAAGCTAATCGATAAAAAGAACGGCGCCGTACTGTTAGAAGATACCGGTAGGAATGCAGGTTTAGAAGTAGCGGGTAAGGTCGGGGAAGTATTGCTTGGGTAAGCTTTCACTGTATATGGTCATTTGCAAATAATTCCCATACCTTCGCGCCTCATTTCTTACAAAGCATAATTCATTGACGACATTCAAAGACTTAGGCCTTTCGGACGAGGTATTAATAGTGCTTGTCGAACTTGGTTTTGATAATCCAAGCAAGATTCAAAAACAGGCCATTCCTCACCTGATTTCAGGAGATACTGATTTCATAGGTTTAGCTCAAACGGGTACGGGTAAAACGGCAGCATTTGGTATACCACTTCTCGAGCGAATCGATCCATCAAAGAATGCGACACAAGCTCTCGTCCTTGCCCCTACCCGCGAATTAGGACAACAGACAGCCGAACAACTCCATAAATTCAGTAAGTACCTCAATAAGATAAACGTCTTAGCCGTGTACGGAGGCGCTGCCATAGCGAAGCAGATCAAAGCTTTGCGAAAAACTCAACATATCATAATTGCGACCCCGGGCAGATTGATTGATCTGATCAAACGCAAATCGGTCAAGCTGGACCAATTGTCATTTCTCGTCCTGGACGAGGCTGATGAAATGCTCAATATGGGCTTTAAAGAGGACCTGGATAAGATCCTGAGCTATGCACCGGAAAGCAAGTTGACCTGGTTGTTTTCGGCTACTATGCCTGATCAGATAAAGAGAATTGTAAAAAAATATATGCACAAGCCTGTTGAGGTTAGAGTTGACTCCCGAGATGAGGTCAATACCAATATTATTCATCAATATGTCACCGTAAAACATGCGGACAAAATCGAGGGACTAACCCGCTTCTTTGATATTAATCCTGACATGCGGGCTATAGTATTTTGCAGGACAAAAAAAGATACACAGAGTTTAGCTGAAAACCTTTTAAAAAGAAATTATAAAGCGGATGCCCTCCATGGCGATTTGACCCAGGGCCAAAGAGACAGAGTAATGAAACGATTCAAAACTCGACATCTTCACATTCTGATAGCCACCGATGTCGCTGCCCGTGGTATCGATGTGGATGATCTCACCCACATTTTCCATTTTACTCTTCCCGATGATGATTTATACTACACGCATAGGAGTGGCCGAACGGCCAGGGCAGGGAAGAAAGGTATTTCCATAGCATTCATAAATGGGAGAGAGCAATACAGGATCAACAGACTCGAAAAACAACTCGGTATATCCTTCAAACGAGTATTGATCCCTATGTCAGAGGATATAACGGATGAGAACATTCAAAATTGGTGTGCAGAAATATTAGCTAAAAAGACAAAGGGTAAGATTGACCCGAAGCTTCTCGAAAAGGCCAATATGTTATTTGCTAATCTGTCGAAGGAAGAGTTGACTGCGAAGGTGCTTATGCATGAGATCGAACGAATAAATCTAAGCACTTCTACCAAAGATCTAAATGACGCGCCATCTAAGAGTAAAAAGGGCACCGGCCATGGCTCATTCAGAGACGAGAAAAGACGAGGGCCTGCCCCGAGCTTGTCGAAGGGTAAAAGAAAACACGGCCGAAAATTCAAGAAAAAAGGGAAAAAACCTTTCTTTGCAAAATCAAGAAGTAAAAACCGACGACATTCATAGAGCAAAACCTCCTTCGAGAATATGGCGGGGCAGGCTGTGCAATTCCTGGATAGATTTGCACTCACCAGTCGCACAGTTTTAGAAATTGATACCACAAACTGTACCATGTCCAAAGATATAGAATATCGTAGTTGGTGGAAGCGATAGCACCGTAATCCTCGAAGAGATCGGAGTTGTTATTGATCACCATGATCTCGCTAAGGATAAAGGCCATACGTTGTCGCAAAAGATCAGGCGAAGTCAGATTGTGGGTAAGCCATGCGGAGTTAAAGAATACACTTCCGATGAAGTGCTCTTCACCATCTTCGCCATCATCTCCCTACACATTAGCATGCCTGTACATTTCGTCGATATACGATACTTTGGGCAATGAAAACTGTTCATCGAGCCAGGTTTGGTAGCCCATTGCTGCAGCGGTTTGGATTGTTGCCATATCAGCTCCGAAAGTGCATTGAGCGAGAAAGCACGAAGCATCTTTGAGCTGCTTATCGTTTTGGATGGTAAAGCCGTCAATGGTTTTTTCTTGACTTTGACACTTAATTTTGCTGGTGATCTGATTTTCAGACAGTTACGGGATTGACATGTTGCAAATTGCCACTACGGCATTGGGTTTGGACGAATGTGCGGTAAGGAGGCTTGGCGAACTATTGTATGAGTTCAATATTTTTAAGCGGAGCAATATTTAATGCTCGAAGGATTTTTGCTCCGTATTGTCCATTGGCGCCTTTTACATAAAATTTGTGATCCTCCAGTTTCATTTGAGATACCTGGAGTTGATTGAGTTCATCTTTTATTTTTTCAGGACTTATTTCGATTTCCTTACTTCGTAGAGTTTCTTCCAGAGCTCTTTCCATTGCAAAGGAAATGAAGCACACTACAAAGTGGCCTTTTATTCTATTGGGTGTCCAATGGAATATCGGTCGTGTTTTCATAGTTGTTTTTAGAATGCGAAAGCTTTCTTCTATGCGCCATAGATTGTGGTAGGCTTTCATAATAGCAAATTCACTCATGTCTTTGCGGCTTGACTGAATACCATAATATCCGTCCCACTTGCTATCTTCTTTGATTCGTTCTTCATCCAGAGTAGGTGGTGTCTTGTTCTCATATTCTATTTTGACGTACCTCTTTGCACCCTTTTTACTGCTGGGCACCTGGCCTTGGTCGACCATGGCTTCGGCCTTTTCGACTTGTCTTTTTCTGTCTTTTTGATCTTTTACCGCTCGTTGTTTTGACCAACTTATTATGAGTTTATCTTTCCATTCATGTTGTTGACCTTGTTCGTCTTTATAGGATACCTCCAGATCCACAGATTTATATCTGAACAATACTTCTGCTGTGTCTTTGTCCACTTCATGATTATGGTAACCCTCATTAGCCCATACCTGATCCTGTATAGGTTTGGCTTGGACTTTTAGTTTTGAACTCACAATGTATTCATATCCTGCTTGTCTGATGAGGTGAAAGTTGTTTTTACTATTCAGCCCCTTATCGGCTACTATGACAACTTGATTGATGTTGAACCGATCTTTGAGTATGTTCAACGCATCGATCATCGTCTTGCCATCTGATGTATTTCCTGGGAATAATTCATAACCTATAGGGCGACCTTGCTGATCGGTAAACAATCCCATCACTACCTGCACCTCGTTGAACTTTCCATTTTTACTGAACCCAAAGTCTTTTAACTCGTCAGGCCTCACACTCTCAAAATGAAAAGTGGTTACATCATAGAAGGCTACATCTATAGTTGAGTTAAACAGATCGCAATATCTTTTGAACATACCTTGTTCTATTTCCTCCTTATGAGTAGCTAACCAGTCGAGGTTTCTGTAGAGTTGATGAAGTTCAATATTGCTGTCCATTCCCTTGAATTCAATTTGATCCTGGTAGGCTCTTAATTTTGATTTGCACCGCAATAGTCTATGTATTGCCATATAAAAAGTAACCCTACTCAGGGAAAAGCCAAGCCTTCTATGCTTTGCTCCTACCTTATCAAGAATTGTAGCAAGGCCTAATTTTTCCCAAATCTTTTCATAAACCACATGACCATAACAAAGTCTTTTAACCTCTTTCATGTCCGAAATGCTATTGGCATCCATTCCCGACAAGGTCAAGAGTTTACGGCCAATGGTTTCAAGGGTGCGATCTTGTCGTAAGACATCCAACCTGCCTAGGTTAAGAAGGACTTTGTGCTTGACTTTGCCGTCCATGCGATAGGACTCGACTATTTGAAGGTAGGTGTGATTTCTGGATTTAGTAGTTTTAATGAACATGTAGTAAATATACTACATATATATTACAAACACCTAATATATAGGAATTTATATTCAATTTGTTGCCACCACGTTTTTATCAAAAATCTACATTTATACCCCTAAAATCCCTATTCTATGGGCATCTTGTGAAAATCCAAGGCCGTTAAGTGTCAAACTCAGGAAGATCAGGCGAAGTCAGATTGTGGGTAAGCCATGCGGAGTTAAAGAATACACTTCCGATGAAGTGCTCTTCACCATCTTCGCCATCATCTCCCTACACATTAGCATGCCTGTACATTTCGTCGATATACGATACTTTGGGCAATGAAAACTGTTCATCGAGCCAGGTTTGGTAGCCCATTGCTGCAGCGGTTTGGATTGTTGCCATATCAGCTCCGAAAGTGCATTGAGCGAGAAAGCACGAAGCATCTTTGAGCTGCTTATCGTTTTGGATGGTAAAGCCGTCAATGGTTTTTTGACCGGTGGCATTTGCAGAAGAACTACTTGTTGTTACTGTAACTTCTTTACTATGTCCCGCACCGAGAAAGTCATAATGCCTAAAGGCTTGAGACTGTGCAACTAAACAGATCTGGAGAATTAAAAAGAGCGAAGAAGTCTTTTTCATAAATGAATTTCTGATGGTGAAATCAATTTTTCATTTATGGAACAGGAGAGTTTGGGAATACCCTACCGGAAATTTGAGAAATAGATTTCTTCCTTCTCCTACAAAAGGCTTAGGGCATTAAATATTATAGTATAGTGAAAGGCAAAATATTGACGAATATTGTCTTATAACTTACTATAACTTATTTATTATCAAAGTTTTAAGTGTTAGTCGTTCTGAGATCATTTGTTCCCACCATTACGAGAGTAGGCGTTTCTATATCTCCAACTAGCGAAATCGGTGAAAACTTCATATAAGTATCCGGATTTTCCCATGGATACCCGGGATAGCGATAGTGATAATATCCGTACCAATTGTCTGCCACTAGAGTCTTGCTGTACCAATTCATAACCGGTTTTATCACCGCCGCTGCTCTAAACCAAATTGACCATTATTCCCAAAAACACAGCTATCCCAAAACTCAACATTGTTCCGATGAGGACCTATTCCGTTTTCAGGGTATCGTCGTTTATAAATCTCAGAAATTAATTGGAACAACTGTTCAAGCTAAAGCAAAATCAAACCACAGTCAAAACAGAAGTGCTAGCAGGCATTACCACATTCCTGACCATGTCCTATATCCTTTTTGTCAACCCCTCCATTCTAGTTATTGTATTCATGTTGAAATACTTTGCGATTTGATGATCGAAAAATCATAAATTTTTATCACTTTGGCTTTTGACCATTTCCTTCAGCGATATCCCGTCCACTAATAAATCTTTCAACACAGCATCGCCATCTTTAATACTCACTAAAGCATAGGCCGTACTATTTCTATCTCGCACCGCCTCTCTGTACATCTTTTCCGCTGCATATGCCTTTGACTCTTCCATGTAATATCGATCAAATGGGTAATCTATGGTGACTTGTTTTGATGTTTGATTATTGCTAACGTAGCGGACTTTGGCTACTATAAAATCGCTTTGTAGCAAAGGTCTTTGTTTAGATATAGATTGAATCTTTGCGAAACCACCTTCGTCTGAAGCGAGAAGCACAAATACGGTTTCGCCGCCCAGCCAATTTTCTTCCAATGAAACGTCTATGCTATTTTCCCGGAAACTAAGCGTAAGATATTTTCCCCGAAAGGGGTCATTAGGATCTATAGGAGCAGTTTTGAATTTATATTCTGTCCCGGAATTGATGACGTCCTCTTTGTCGAAGATCATTTTTGCGGGAACATAAAGTTGCACGAATGCGAGCGCCAAGAAAATGGGTAATGCAAATTTTTTATTGATCATTAGCCTTTCTTTTTTTGAGCATCCAATAATTTGTCAGGAAAAATCCAAGCCCGACGGCCACGAATAATATTCCTCTGATGATAAAGCTCAGATCGGTATCAAAAAATCGGCAGATGACGAGGATGGTAATAATCGTTAGTCCGTAATTCAGAATGCCTAAATGATCTTGGTTTGCCCCATTTCTAACCATCAAAATACCAATGCCGAGGACAATGATATTGGTCAGAAAAACTGGGATAGGAGAATACAAACCTAAAATGAAAATTGGTATGAATAAGATAAAAACTATGGCTGTCGGACTTGCAATATCAAGGCTTTTTTCTTTCCAATTTTTGTAGAGCAATCCCGCGGCAAATAAGGTAAGAATAGTCGACACGAGTAATTCGGGTGAAGTGATTACTTCATTAAATGAAAAGGACTGTTCTCTTACTTGTTCCCAGATGTTGTCAAATGAAAGCACAAGAAGTAGAACTATCGTACCAAGCGAACCCAGGACGAGGTAGGAATTATTAGGCAGCAATTGCTGCCTAAAAAATGGCAAATGTCCTAGGAGAACGTACAAGCCAAAAAGACTGAAATAGGCAATGAACATCAGTTCTTCGTTGCTCTTAGCCACAGTTCCCAATGTGATCACAACGGAAATCGGGATGAACCAATTGTGGAAAATCAACGAATTGCTTCCACTCTTTTGTTTATACAGGAGGAAGTAATGCGGAAGGGGGAGAATCAGGAGAAGCCAAAATATCCACGGCTCGGAAGATGGGTGCGACCAGTAACCCGTTTCACATGCGTAGTATGTTATACCGACAAGGTAAAACAGTGAAACTATGGATGAATTTAGGATATACACCATGGGAAGGCACAGGAGCATCCACGTCAATATAAGAGAGCTTATATCACCCGAAATATTGTAAATCTGGCTGACCAAGGAGATGCAGGCTCCGACAGCGAAAAACAAAAAAGCCGCAGCGCGCTCTCTCCATGTTGCGCTCCCGGATTTTTTGATCAGAGTAAAAACACATAAAATCTGGCCGATAACAAGAGGAAGAAATGCAAAAATGGTTTTTGTGGTTCTGGAAAACTGATCCCAATTATGGGCAAGGATTAGAATAATACCGAGTCCGACCAGGATCGCTCCCAGGATTCCAAATGCCACGAATAATCGATTGCCGGAAGGCACTTTTTTATAACTATAGTAGGCGCCGATGTCGTCAGATGTCTTCTGGGATATGACATTTTCATTTACCAGTTCGGCAAGATCTTTTCGGATACTCATATTTGTGTATTAGTCATCCGAATTACTTAAATTAACCATAACCGGCCAACCAACAAACTGCTCCGCACTTTCCTTCGTAACATCCGAATACCTCGGCCAACACTCAAAAGTGACTTCTTTGTTTGACTTATTAAATTTGATTAGACCATAGCCGCTGCCGCTAGAAGGACTTTCAGGATTGACATATGCGTGCATGGTTATTTTATTATTAAAACCATCCAAAAATCTGCCATTCCATGGCAAGACTCCATTTGAATTTTCACCGGCTTTTTCGTCTTCGGGCCACCACCATCTGCTGTAGTAATTGTTGACAATTGCTGGGACTACAAATGCCCATGGGCCGTCCTCATAATCTTCGATTCCATGATGGATCACGGTTGCCAGATGCTGATCACCCGCAATGTGTACGGCATTAGCCTTTTTTATAAGGTTCAAAGCTTTATTTCTCCCCGTTTGCGGCCAACCGTTGGAATCCATATCGGCGTGAAGGCGGTTGTCTTTTTTGCCGTGAAGATGAGCGCCCCCACAGAATCCGGTTTGTGATAAGACCGCCCTCATAACGACCCCTTCTCTCTGAGTGGACCAATGACCCAGGAACTCTAACTGCCTGTTTCCCAGCAACTTAAGGCCATCCAGGTCAACGGTGCGAGGATCGTAATCCGGGTTTCTCACATGGTCGGGCCGCGGCCCTTGTTGAGGAATTTTGCCCTCCGGTCCTGATTTGAATTTTCGGTCTTCTAAAATGGCAAAATCTACTCCTGCTAACACCAAATTGGTATAATAAACATCTATATCCTGATTGATTTTCGTGGCATCATATGGATCGGGTAAGTGAGCGGTCTGGCACCTTTCTACCATTTTTACATATTCGTGGTGATAAAAATAACCTCCGTCGCTGCCGGTAGGACTAGCTGCGATCTTTCCATTTTCTCCCCATAAATTGCCTTGACCAATATCATGATCATCGGGAATGGTAATACAAGGGCGATCTCTGAATAGTTCGCGGAATTGCATGCCAAATTTTAGCCATGCCGCCGTGTGCTCTTTGTGATCGTAGGATTGATCACCTGCAAAAAATAAGAGATCGGGGTCGTGATGAGTTACGTTGCGAATATAATTTTCTCGATCGCCGCGATCTTTGTTGCTGTTGCACGAAAATGCAGCAAGTACGATCTCATTTTTGTCCTTTGGATCTTTTCTAATTAGACCTTCGAATGAAGCATTTTTTCCATGTCTCAGACGATACTGTATATCTTCTGAATTGTCCCAATTTTCAACTCGAAATAATGTCGACCAACCTATATCATTTATTTCTTGTCTTTGTATTTCGTGCCATTCATTTTGCTTTTTGATCTCTAATCGCACCGTTCTTGATTCGTCCGGATAGAGCGGAAAGAGTTGGGCGGAAAGTTTGAGCGTATTATTGGATACCGTATAGATGCCGAAGGCAACAACGTCATCTCGGTCTACTCGTACGTCAACAATCGGACTTGGGCCTCTGTTCCACCAATCGTTTGTGGATAAGGTGTCGAGGTTTTCAAATGGTGCAGTGATAGGTGGTTTGAGTGTGGCCAGGTTGTGAATGTTTGTTCTTTTCGAGCAGCCAAATAAAAGGATTGAAATAATAAATAAAAGGTATTTGCACTTCATTTTATGTCTGGCTAATGAATTGAAAAAGGTACAAAAATAAGATAGGTTTTAAATCGACAGGTTTACTAAAGCTACCAAAGGTCGACAAGCGTTTTGAAATTTAGTAAACCTTCGTTCAATTCTGCAAGAAAGTGATTTGTGCCAAATGATGATCATCATGCTCGGCGACGAAAAAAGCTAAATCGATTACTTTCATTGGAGTGCCTAGTCTTGGATGTTTGGCTGCCTTGTTTAGGTCTTCTTGCTTCATTTGCCTTAGAAGGCCAAGGAGTTCAACTCGATGTTTTCTAAATTCGTCGATTAAGTCTTTAAGTTCTCTGGAGTCGTGATCGGTTTGGTGGGTTTTCGTATTTTTAAGATCAGCCTCCATTAAGTCTTGCTGACCGGCTGCGATCTGCTCCATTCTTCGCAACCAAAGAGGTTCGATATCGATAAGGTGGCCTATTTCCTTTTTGATGCTCCATTTGTCGTTTTTTGGCATTGACAAGTCGAGGGAATTGAGTCCTTTAGCCTTTTCTGCTAATCTTGCCGGAACGCCCTCCAATCGTTCTATTATTCCGGGAAGCAAGCCGTTATCATCGATTCGTGCAAATTTTCGTTCGAACCATTTAGTTCTATGCATAGCTTGTGAATTTGTGAATTAAATATGAAACAGCGCGGATATTGATAAAGTTTGGCAGGATCGGGTTGAGCTTTGGCCAAGTAGGCTGCCAACTTAGTTATTACCCATAATCACAAGCGCCGAAACCTCCAAGGTTTAAATAGTGCATTATTAATCGTCATACTCGTTCTCAATGCAAGCGCATTTCATAATACTAACCATCGTCTCAGAAAACTCATTTCCTTGCGGTCATAGTAATGCTCGAAACCGACTTAGATATTTTATCGATCTGCTCATCATTCAGGTCAAGTTCTTTTACAATTTGCTTAGCAATCGGATCATTCATAATTAGTTCGAATGGGAGGGCATTTTTGGTTTCTACTTTTAGATCTGAAAATCCAGCTTCTTCAGCATACTTGAAATAATTTTCAATTTTTTCTGCTCCGGCCACACAAGCCACATAGCCTGCGGCTGATTCTTTGAGATAGTGAGGGAGTTCCTCTTCTAGTACAATATCGGAAATGTACAATTCTCCCTCATCCCTGAGCACGCGGTACGCCTCTTTGAAAACCTTTTCTTTTTGAGTCGATAAATTCAAAACGCAATTTGAGATTATGATGTCCACGCTATCATTTTCCAGCGGCAGGGTTTCTATATCTCCTTTCATAAATTCTACATTTTGGTAGCCTCCGCTCTGAGCATTTTTTCTAGCTCTTTTCAGCATTTCGTCAGTTAAGTCAACTCCGATCACCTTGCCTGTTTGACCGACCTCTACTGAGGCAAGAAAGCAGTCGAAGCCTGCGCCCGAACCTAAATCCAAAACGGTATCGCCCTTTTTGATTTTCGCTAATGCTAACGGGTTACCACAACCGATTCCCATATTAGCTCCTTCGGGTACCGACTCTAAAGCCTCTGAGGTATAGCCGATTTGTTCGCTTATGTCAGCAGCTATTTTGGTCGGGTCGCAACAGGAGAAAAATTTGGACATCAGACCTCCATCTGTGCGTTTAGCAATTTGGCTGTAGCCTTTTATTACTGATTCTTTGACTTTTGTTGCTTCCATCTTTCTATTTAAATTGTTGAATCAAAGATCGGAGGTTTTCTTTTCGAAAGTACTGATATACATCAAGAAATCGCGGTTGGGAGAAGAGGATTTAGATCTCGGCACTTAAGTGCAAAATGGCAATATCCAGTGACAGAATAATCCATATGTTTGCGAATAATGTTAAATATTTACTTATAAAATACTCATATTCAGTGTATTATCTATTATTCGTTCTGAACGGTTCTGTACATATATGTTTCAAAACTTAGACGCCAATTCTCAAACTTTTATAACCAACACAAAGTGATATTGCAAATCAGATTGATGTCGAGTTATGTTTATGCTGCGATTTCTTTTCTAATTCTGCTCAAAGTTTCAGGAGTGATCTGGAGGTACGATGCGATGTGCACAAGTGGAACTCTTTTCAAAATGTCTTGTTCATTTTCGAGCATTTCGAGGTATCTTCTTTTAGCATTTTTATCATTTAGAAAACGAGTGTAGCGCGCTGCCGTAATCAATTCCTGTTCGGCAATAATCCTCCCAACTTGCTGTCAGAAAGGATATTCCGAATAAAGTTTCTGTAGGTCCGAATATTTGATAACCATAAGCTCGCAATCTTCAATCGCCTGGATGGACAGATCGCTTGGCTCTTGTAGAATAAGGCTTTTATAGGAGCACGAAATCGTGTTTTCTTTGCAAAAGCACGTGGCGATCTCGACGCCCTCTTTGATATAAAAGATCCTTAGAAGACCGGTTTTAATATAGGCCACTTCATTACTGATATGGCCTTCTTTCAAGAGATATTCTCCTTTAACGCGATGCCTTTCCATGAAGTAAGGCAAAGCCTTTTCATATACGTCATCGGTATATTGGGGAAATTGTTTTAGAAAGTTTTTATATGTCTCGTTTGCTTCCAAATCGGTCACCATCCAGGGCATGGCCAGAAGTCATACCACGATCTGAGTACTAATATCAACTTAGAGTAAACTCTGGCAACCGAATCAACTCTCCACCCTTCAAAGCAGACTCATGCGCGAGTATACCCGTGCAAGTGATATTTGCCGATTGTACAGCATTAGGATAAGGATCGGTACCTTGTTTTAGTGAATGCAAAAATACGTGAACCAAATGCGGATGCGAACCACCATGACCTGCACCTTGTGTAAATGATAGGTGTTGATGTTCATCCAAATCGTACACACCCCTTGTAGTAAATTTTTGAACAGGCTCAGGCAGATAATGTGCGTAGTCAGGACATTCGGTGGCCTCTGGTATCTCATGCTCAGGTTTTTTTGCAGTATGTTTTACCAAAGGGTCGCCTTCAATAAGAGGCCATTCCACCGACTTCTTTGATCCATATACTTCAAAACTTTCACGATACTGTCTCGCCACATCAAAAAGGGATCGATAAATGTATCCGGTCAAGTCTGAATTTCTAAACTTGATATGAGTAGTCTCTACTGCGAAAGGACTATCGTAGTGATGATGCAATTCTTGGCGAATAGTACCCGAACCGAAACAGGAGACATATTCCGCCTCACCTCTTGTTAAGCCAAGCACTGGACCTACACAATGTGTGGCGTAATGCATCGGAGGGAGCCCGGGCCAATAATCCGGCCATCCGTCCATATCTTGCTGATGGCTCGCTTTGAGGAATTGTACTTTACCTAATTCTCCATTATCATAGAGCTCTTTCATATAGAGAAATTCGCGTGCGTACACTACAGTTTCCATCATCATATAGGTGAGGCCGGTTTCTTTTGTGAGCTTCACGATCTCTTCGCATTCTTCTACTGTTGTGGCCATAGGAACGGTGCAGGCTACATGTTTTCCGGCTTTTAATGCTTGGATGGATTGGATGCCGTGAGCCGGAATTGGAGTGTTGATATGCACCGCATCTATGTCCGGGTCTTTTAATAATTCGTCATAAGAGGTGTACCTCTTCGGGATACCGAATGCATCACCGATCTTGTCCATTTCGGATTTTGTCCGTTGGCAGATAGCCACTAATTCCGCATCCGGATACGCTTGATAAATGGGTATGAATTCGGCGCCGAAACCGAGGCCTATTATTGCTACTCGCATGGTTTTACTTTTTGTAAATGTTAAATACGTCTTCTGGTTTAGGCATTTCGATTGCGTAGCTTCCCTTAAGCGTACATCAGCCTTCCTTGAGGTTCAGGTATCTCTCTGCCCATTGACCTGGCCGTTTCCAACCACTCTTCGATGATTACCTCAGCGTTGTCTAAGGCCTCTTGATAAGTTTCACCATCGGCAGCGCAACCTGCCAATTCGGGTACTTCTGCAATGTATGATTCATCTTGCTGACTCCAGATATAATATTATTTCATACCTGTGTTTATCTTTCATCATTTAAATTTAATTGATATTTAATAATGACGTCGCGAACTTGCTTTATCTAATAAGGTTTGGCCTTCCCTAGCTTGGGCTGAATATTCAAAATTTCCTTCACTCCAGATTTGGACATGATATGGTGGCTGCCCTTGATTCTTTCTTGGAAACCAAGTCGCTTGAGCAAATTAACCAAATCGTCGAATGGAATATTTCTATCCCCTAAACCTCGAGTGACCCTATGAAGTAACTTTTCGTATTTACCCATTCTAAATGCAAATTGTGTTCACAACTCCTCCCTCATCTCCACCTGCTCCAAGGTCCTCATGTAGGCAAACAAATCCAATACCTCTTTGTCGCTCAATGGGCCTAATAAGCCCTCGGGCATCATGGATTGCGTGGTCTGTTCCCTTGAGCGAATGTCAGATTGATTAATGAGCACCTCGTCTTGCCCTACGATACGCATCGTGAGTTGGCGCTCATTCTCAGCAATCACATTGCCGCTGAATATCCTGCCATCTTGGGTTGTAACGACCACCATAAGATAGTCATCTTGTATTTCAGCGCTCGGCTCGATCACATTGCTGAGCAAGTAAGCTGTGTTTTGACGATTAGACCCAGTGAGATCCGGGCCGATTACACCACCTTCGTCGTACATCTTGTGACAAGCAAAACAGACACGACGGTAGACAGCTCGACCAGCATGCGGATCCGCTTGGGTCAAAGCCTTATCAGAGAGCAATCTTTGATATTTGGCATATTCTGCCTCTTTGTTAGATGCCAGATCTTCTATTGGTCCCCACATTTCCACAAAGCCACTACCCAAAACGCGTTTCAGTTGGAGAGCGGTATATGGTGGGATATCCTTTCTCGATATTTTCTCCTCGTTTATGGCTTTTGCCAGTTGCCGTGCATAAGTACGTCTGGAGGATAGTGTTTGGATTGCCTCCTGTCTATGTTCAAGATTCAGACCGTCATAACTTTGCAGGAGCAGGGCTCCAATTGATGCGCTTTCATAAGATGCCATAGCCCTGATAGCTTCCGTTTTTAGCTCATCTACACGAAGAAGATCTGCGAGTTCGGATTCAAGTTCTGGCCACTTTTGTGTAGCCAGACTTGTTATCGCATTTTGTCTTTTGGATAATTCGGCATTTGGATTCTTTAACGTTGCCAGCATTTCCCTGGCTGCTGCTATACTTCCGAAATTTTGCGCTACCTGCACCGCAAGATCAGAAAGAGAAGCATCGTTCTTAATCTTGTTGTAGATATATTCCCAGTTTGATGGTTCGGTGATATCTGCGCGACCTTCCAATCCGCTGATCATACCTTCCAATATAGCCTTTAAGTTATTCGATCTCTTACCCAATGCCGCCGTAACGGCTTCCAATTGATCGGCATCAACTAGTCGACGAGCTATATGACTAGTGATCATAGGTATCTTACTGCTAATGGCCAGTTGAGTTGCGTTTGATACATCGTCACTAACTAATGGTTCTATACCAAACCAGATCATAAATGGAATATTAGGGTCATCAGAATCTGCAATATGACTGACCAAAGCATTGGCAATGCCCCATCGATCTTTTTCTTGCAACCGTTGCAGGGCCGAAGCGAGATAAAGTCGTACTACAGCAGATTTTTCTGTCCTTGCCATCCGTACCATTTGCGCAAGCACTTGATCAGAAACATTTCTGTCTTCAGTAAGAAATTGAATAGCCCATGCTCGCAGATATGGATCACTATTTTCTAATAGATCTGCAAGTTCCCCCTCATTTATTGATTTCGATACATGCAAAGCCCAAAGTGCTTTTAATTGAGAATCACTATTGCCTTCATTTTGCAATATGTCCTTTAGCTTATCAATGGCTTCGGCATCAATGCTCGCTTGAGCACCTCTTTTTTGCAAAATAACTCTTGCCCTCCTGGTATGCCAGTCACTCTTAGATAGCTGATATTCAGCGAGTTGTAAATCCGTTAATGAGTTTAGATCATCATATCTGCCGTTCCACTCCTTTGCTAAGGAGGTCTCTGGCATTATTCGAAATACGCGACCCGTTTCCTTATTGACCACATCATTACCGCAAATATCAGCATCATGCCAATCCAAAACATATAGCCCACCTTCGGGTCCGACCTCCATACTAAATCCAATCCACTGGGCATTGTTTGCCATCATGAAATCATCTCCATGGCTGGCAACGAAACCTGACCCGTTCGGAGTGAGGATGTCGGATAGGACATTATGTTCATGTATATTCGCCATGAAAATCCTACCTTGTTCTTCTTCGGGAAATGCATCTGATTGATACACTCTGGCTCCTCCGTGAGCTGATCGATGTCTATGGTCGACAATGGTCCGAATGTCCTTATATACATATGGATTGAAATGCTTTCCGCCCTGTCGATGATAAATGCCTCCTTGCACAACGTGAAACAAATGCGGAATCACACATGCGGAAATGAACATCTGACCCTTGGCATCATAGTCCACTCCCCATGGATTACTAAAGCCATGAGCCACTACCTCAAATTCATGTTTAGTTGGATGATAACGCCACACACCACCGTCTATGTCAACGCCCTCTCCTTCAAGTAGATCTGTAGGAAATGGTTCTTTGTGACCATAAAGTTTTCCTTCGCCTTGGGGTTTTCTGATTTTTGATGGTGTGGCGAAACCTTCTAATCCGTACAACCACCCGTCCGGCCCCCAGTGCAGGCTATTAATCGTCTCGTGTCGATCACGTATTCCCCAACCTGTTAAGAGAACTTCAATGTCTTCTTCATCCGCTTTGTCATCTTTGTCCTTATCCGGCACAAAAAGCAAATTTGGCGGAGCGCCTAAGTATAAACCGTCGAACCCAATAGCAATAGCTGCAGGGAATGGTATGCCTTCGATAAACACTTTTTTACTATCCGCTACACCATCCCGGTCAGTATCTTCCAGTATCAAAATGCGACTCTTGCCGTCATTAGAAAATCCATCTCTTCGGGATTCGTAATCTCGATTTTCGGCAATCCACATGCGACCTTTGTTATCCCAGCAGAAAGCCATGGGCTGAGTAATCATCGGCTCAGAAGCATACATGTTTACTTTATATCCCTCTTTGATAGTAGTGTTGTCGATTGCTTCCTGAGGTGTCAGGAACTTGGCCTCTCGCCCTTCTCTTTGCGCTATTCTCCATAGTGAGGCATCGTTGTACATGCCTTGGTCACCGATATAATCTGACCACCAATCCTTCATTTTGACATCGTTCAACTCGCCCGTATGCGCCAATATACCGTGCCAGAAAGTGGCGGATTCACCTTTAGCGATATGCCAATCACCCATAAGCGCACGTGTCGGCCCAATACCCAATTGTCCATCTACCCTCCATCTCTGGGGAAAGCCGTCGTTCTCTGGGTGGTCAAAAATCGCTATGTGGCCCCATTCGCCGAGGCCTTCTATTTCCATTCCGACATCGACCCACATAGCTCGTTGACCTTCCGCTTTTTGATCTATTTGGCGGGCGGCGTTGACGGCTTCTCCTTCGATGCCTTTGTGCCAAGGCATTCTGAGGAACATGCCTCCGTATTCAAATTCATTGATGGTGATATCGCCCAGAGCCTCTCCATTCCATTCCAGTTCCAGTAGATGTTTTCCATCGTATTCTGAAAATGTCCATGTCTGCGTTTCTTTCATGATCGGCTCTCCATTTGCGTCAAGCATATTATAAACCGTCCTCCACCTCAACTCATCGCCTTCGTCGCTGATCAAATCCAAGGACACGCGCTGCCAATGATCTCCTCCAGGGTTGTGGAAAAAGTCGCGGCCGATTTTCTGTTTGATGTCTTCTGGCTTATCTTTTTTGTAAAACCATTTTTTGAGTTCGTCTTTACTGGCTCCACTTCCATTTACTCTTGTGAATCCCCAGTAAAGGCCTGTTTGATGTTTATGATGACCGGGGCTATATTGCGTTAATTCGGCATCCGAGCCCGGAGCGAGGATGGGGTGGAGATAGGGTCGATGGTCAGACTGCGCATTTTGTGTGACCAATGCTTTTTCTTTTCCCTTTTGGAAAATTTGGATTTGATCTTCCGTTTGAGTCGCATAAAATCCAGTTTCAATTGGTAGCACCACCCCTTGTTTGCATGATAGAAGCAAAGTAACGAAGACAATAGTGAACAAGTGTTTTATCATTCTAAATGTGATTTGCTCTAAAATTACATCTTAAAAGCTAAATTGAGAAATAAGAAATATATTTCGATTAGTGGCAGAATTACATAGCCTCTCATACTACTGGACATGAGCTATAAATTGTGGTTCAAAGAATAGCCAAGAGGGTTTGGGGATAGAACGAATGGAATGAGAAAGAAAGCATATGAAATTTCTAAGGTTGTTGAATTTGATTTCTAAAAAGGATAGTCCTTTTTTAAATTTGGAAACGACTAAGTTGATCGATCCGTTTTTATATTTCTTCCAATCACTCTTCTTTTTGTGCTTGAGTTGGGTTAGACCCTGTTCAATACATAAGGCATAGATAAATACTACAATACCCATTGTCAATTCTATTTTTCCAGAGTCTTTAAAATTAAGAGCTTCTAAATTGAAACCATTTGATTTTAAGTGTTTGAAGCAAGTTTCAATAGTCCAACGAATAGGGTAAAGCTTTACTATTTTTCTTTTGTCTTTCAATGTAGATATGAAATAAAACAGAGGTTCGTTGGCTGAACTTTTGGGGTTTTTAAAAATCACAAAAGAAAATTTTTTTCCAAGGATTTCAATTTGTTTAGACACTCCACAGATTTGATACCGTTTTTTCAATGCTTCACGTTCAATACCAATGTATCGAAGATGTTGGTGTTTATAAAATGTCTTATCCTTTCCCCTTTGGTTGTCCACATACCCTTTATAAATTCCCTTTTTTAACCTAATTACAAACTCTAACCCCTTGTCTACCAGATATTTAAACCATCTTTCTCCGATGTACTCCCGATCTGCTAGTAGTATCAAACCTTTCAGATTATATAATTTACAGGCTTTGTCTATCACCTTTCGTCTTTCATTAAAATTACTCATACCCTTCTTGTCTAAGTCTTCCCACCATATTGGAATACTTACTCCATTGACCACTACACTCAATGTTAATAAGTGAATATTCTTGTTGCCATTCTCCCAGCTCGTACCATCTAGTGCCAAATATTTGATGTTCTTCGCTTTGAGTCTCAACAAATAAAAACTAAAACATAATATAGCTTCAATCAATGCCTGCTTGTCAGCATCATCCATATTGAAAAAACGGATCAACCTCTTATAATTCGAATCAGGTTTGGTGTTTTGTTGGTTTTCGAGTATTCCAGGGAGCTTATCCTTTACAATGTTCAAATTCGTCGTCCTGGCTGATAATATACCTTGGGCTGTTGTGAGAAAATTTTTTATTACATGTTCTTCAAAACCTGAGAAAAATGGTTTTATTTCGCTTACGAGTGGAATTGTCATTGTTGTTAATTGTTTGTTTTACAAACAATAATGATATATTCCACTTTATTATAATATATAACCTACTTTATTTCAAGACATTGTATTATTTTAACCCCAATGTCCAGTAGTATGATAGCCTCTTTAACATAACACGTAAGCCACTGACATTCTGCATTTTGCACATGAATAGATTTTATCCCAATTAGTGAAACCCCGCCTTCTGTGCGAGCGGACAGGTTACTGTAATCCGTGGATCAGGATCTTTTATCAGGAAACTGACCGAAATTCTCTCGAATGAAGAAACTCCTATCTTTTTGAAAAGTTGTGAACTTTTCGCAAACTTCGGCGCCGATCTTATGAACTCATCTTCAAAAACCAACCAACAAAGATTTTCCTCCAGATGGGGCTTCCTCTTAAGCGCATTAGGCATTGCGATCGGCACTGGCAACATCTGGCGCTTTCCGCGAATAGTCGCCCAAAACGGCAGCGACGAAGGCGCTGGAGCTTTTATCATTGTTTGGGTAATTTTTCTTTTTGTTTGGAGCATTCCGCTGATCATTGCAGAATATGCAATTGGTATTAGCAGTAGGAAGGGAGTGATTGGCGCCGTAATGGTGACTGCGGGGAAGAAATTTGCGTGGATGGGATCGTTTATGACATTTGTCGCGGCTGCGATCAGCTTTTTTTATTCCGTAGTGCTGGGTTGGTGTGTCTATTACTTCGGCTACTCTATATTTAATGAATTGCCTACTTCCACCGAGATTGCAATGTCTACCTGGGAGAATTACCAATCGGGAGGATGGCCTTTGGTGTCTCATGCTATAGTAATGTTGGGTTGCGTGTTCGCCATTTGGAAAGGCATCAAAAGAATCGAAAAGATCAATACTTGGTTAATTCCTACTTTATTGGCTATCCTATTCGTTGCCCTTTTCCGGTCGTTGACATTGAGTGGTTCGTTAGACGGTATCAAGTATTTCTTTAGGGTAGATTGGGGTCAATTTAACGACCCTAATATTTGGGTGGCCGCATTGACACAAAATGCATGGGATACCGGGGCCGGGTGGGGAATGTTCATTACCTATGGCGCTTATATGCAGATGCGGTTTGGAATTGTTAAAAATGCCCTCATCACCGGCATTGGCAATAATTTTATTTCACTCATTTGTGGTATGATGATCTTTGGAACTTGCTTTGCGATTATGGGTTCGAAAATGGGGAGTTCGAGCAGCGAGATCCTCGATGTGATGCGAAATAGTGGGCCTGCTTCCACCGGCCTAACGTTTATCTGGATGCCCCAGCTTTTTGAAAAAATATTGTTTGGCAAGGTCTTGACCATATTGTTTTTCCTGGGACTGACACTAGCAGGATTCTCGTCTATAATATCGCAATTTGAAATGACGGTGCGGACTTTTATTGATGGAGGGATGAAACGATCAACGGCAATAGTCATCATCATAGCCATTTCATATATCGCTGGTATTCCATCAGCGATCAATCTTAATATTCTCTCCAATCAGGATTTTGTATGGGGCTTGGCGCTTTTGATTTCGGGAGGATTCTTTGCATTTGTGGTTATCCGGTTTGGGGTATCGAGAGTGCGAGAGGAGATACTTAGCCAGAATCCTGATGATGTTAGATTGTCGCGAATTTGGGATACGGTGATCACTTATTTTATTCCAATAGCATCGGTTGTTCTTTTGTCCTGGTGGTTGATTAATGATGGTACTAATGCGGAATGGTATAATCCTTTTGCACAGTCGAGTATTGTAACTTGTTTGTTGCAGTGGGGCGTTGTTCTTTTGATTTTGATTGGGGTGAATCGTTGGATTGTGGGGAGGACTGAGAGGTGGTCTTAGCGCTCGTGATTGTTTCGATTAAGAATAGAACACTGATCCCACTGATGCGACAGATACCCACAGATCTGAGGGTCGAATCCGTATAAATCCGTTGCATCCGTTGTATCCGTCCGATCGCTCGCCGCCAAAGCTATGAGCGACGGCGGCCGTGTTCCAGCTCAACAATTCTTATAAAAATACTTCTGCTCAAGCCTCTCTTCAATTTCCTTAGCAGCAGGAGTAATAGACAAGCCGCCCAAATTGGTACATCTCAGCGTGTTGGGAATGCTCTTACCCACTTCATACATCGTATCGATCACCTGGTCAAGTGGGATGAGGTGATCGTAATCGGCTAATGCCATATTCGCACATGAAAGGGCATTGGACGCAGCTAATACATTTCTGTTCAGACAAGGAGCTTCTACGCGATTTCCGATAGGGTCGCAGATCATTCCCAATAGACTTTGCAAGGCCATTGATGCTGCCGAGATTGATTGCCTAAGATCGCCACCTCCCAATCCTACTATTGCAGCAGCCGCCATTGTTGCTCCCGCTCCGCATTCCGCCTGACATCCTCCTACTTCAGCGGCGAAGGTGGAATGTGCAGCTATAAAGACACCTATAAGTCCAGCCGCCAAAAGTGCATTCACAGCTTCATCTTCAGAGAGTTGCAAAGAATCCACAACAGCTAAGACCGCTCCTGGCATCGCACCACAAGAACCAGCAGTAGGCGCTGCCACGATTACACCCATCGAACTTTTCACTTCCATAATCGCTGATACGTACATCACAATGCGATTCAGTACATTGCCTTCTATAAGCTTTTTTTGTTCGAGTAACTCTCTGAATTTTACAGATTGGCTACCCAAGATACGATCCTCGTATTCCGTGCCTTCCAAACCTGTTTCTACAGCATCTTTTATGATTTCAAGGATTTTCCTGGCATGATCTAGCACATCTTCTCTGCCGAGATTTCCGCGTGCACTTTCATACTCTATAGCCAGTTCCCATAATTCGAGATTTTTGTCTTTGTTATAGGCCATCATCTCGTCGCAAGTGATAAATGGAACTTTTACATTCTTTCGTGAAAGGATAGGAAGAATGGGGCGGATTTCTTTTATGAATTTGACTTCGTCGAAACTTTTCAACTCCTCGAGGTAGACTCCATCCAGAAATCTGTTTGATTTGATTTCGACGAAGGTCAAATCGCGATTATGGTCTACATTCAGACTTTCGCATTCAACGTTATTCTTCAAATAATCCACTACATTATCGCCTTCCGAGGCGTAGACCAATGTTTCAAAAAAGCCTCCATCCATCGCGACATCCGAACCGTCGATTCGAACGACTTCGATCATTCCACCTCCGGTTGAAATAGCGATTACTTCTCTTTGCTCGCGCGCATTCGTCAGAGTTATTTTGTAGGTATTTGGATGATCAATGTCCAGTTCGTTCAGTTTAAAGTCAATTTGAATTCCCGACGTTGAAATATGCTCTCCGGCACGTTCTAATCTTTCATCGTCGGCCCCCCATCCTAAAAATCCTCCGAACAAGCCCATATCCGAGCCCTGCCCTTCATGCGTAGTTGCTAATGATCCATTTGGGTCAAATTCGATAAGCACTTGCGAGATATTGCCTTCCATCAGGTCATGACAAATTCTGCCAATCCTCAGCGAAGCGGCACAATGCGAACTAGACGGGCCGCGCATGACGGGGCCGAGAACGTCGTTGAAGATGCTGGGATAGTTCATAAAGTTGAGAATCTATTTCTTCATTAAATTTACGAAATTCTGAATTATCATCTTCATATGATTAATAACATCTCCGGCCAATTAGTCGACCTACATAAAAAACAAATCTACCCGGCTAGAATGGTCATCTCAAACGATTTCATCCAATCCATCAAAAGGGTTAAATCCGCCCCCAACCACTTCATCCTCCCAGGCTTCATAGACGCCCATATCCATATCGAAAGCTCAATGCTCGTGCCTTATGAATTCGCCCGAATTGCATTAAGGCATGGCACTGTTGCCACCATTTCCGATCCTCACGAAATTGCGAATGTGCTCGGTAAAGAAGGTGTGCACTACATGATCGAAAATGCGAAAGGTGCAGGCCTCAAGTTTCATTTTGGGGCGCCCTCGTGCGTGCCTGCCACACAATTCGAAACAGCGGGAGCCGTCCTTGACTCAGAAGATGTAAATGAACTTCTTCGACGCGACGATATATACTACCTCTCGGAGATGATGAACAATCCCGGTGTACTCTCTCGTGATGAACAGGTGATGAAAAAAATAGCTTATGCCAGGACGCTTGGAAAAGTCATCGACGGCCATGCTCCAGGACTACGTGGTGAAGATGCAAAACGATATATCGAAACAGGCATAAGTACAGATCATGAGTGCTTTACATTAGAAGAAGCACTCGACAAACTGGACTACGGTATGAAGATCATTATACGCGAAGGCTCGGCTGCAAAAAATTACGAAGCCCTTCACCCGCTTATAAAATCTCACCCGGACAAAGTCATGTTTTGCAGCGATGACAAGCATCCCGATGACCTGTTGAAAGGTCATATTGATCAACTCGTAAAGCGCTCACTTTCAAAGAATTATGACTTATTTGATGTATTGATAGTTGCGTGTGTCAATCCGGTGAAACACTACGGATTGGATATTGGGCTGCTAAGAGAAAGAGACAAGGCTGATTTTATTGTTATCGAGGATTTGGAGCATTTTAACGTGAAGGAGGTCTATATCAACGGAATTCAAATGCTAGAAAACAGCACTGTTAATCTACCTGCTAAAGGGCACCGGATCACTAATAATTTTTCAACGTCTAAAAAGAAAGTAGAGGATTTCAAGTACAAGGGGCCAACTGAAAATGTGCCTGTCATTCAAGCCATAGACGGCGAATTGATCACAAAAAAACTCTTCGTGAATTTGGAAACAGAAAATGATGGAAATGTAAGCGCTCAACGAAGGGATATTCTCAAGATCGGCGTTGTTAATAGGTATTCAGACGCTTCTGGGACGGTTGGATTTATCAATGGCTTCGGGCTGATGAAGGGGGCCATAGCTTCTTCTGTAGCTCATGATTCACATAATATTATTGCTGTTGGGACTAACAATGAAGATATTTGCAGAGCTGTCAATTTGCTAATCGTAAACAAGGGGGGATTGTCTGCTGTATGTGGCAGTGAGATCGAGGTGCTTCCCCTGCCCATTGCCGGATTAATGAGTGCATTGACATGTGAGGAAGTTGGCGGGCAATACGAAAAAATAGACGCATTAGCCAGATCTTTCGGCAGCACACTAAAAGCTCCCTACATGACCCTTTCTTTCATGGCTTTATTGGTCATCCCTGAGATTAAGATTAGTGATAAGGGTATGTTTGATGCACAGAATTTTACCTTTTACTGAACAAAAGCAATATTTGTATAGTGAAGTTGAACCGCTTTCTAAGTCACTTTTATTCATTGATCATCATTCTGAGCCTGATTTCTTGTGAGAAACCAAAGTCCGACAATTACCAGCGTGTGGAGGCGAATAGATTCGAACTAACCGACCTTGTTACCAACCTCAACGAACCCATGGAACTCGACTTCTTACCTAATGATCAAATCATCTTCATTGAGCGAAAAGGAATCGTAAAAGTCTTTGATCTGAAAGAAAACATTTCCAAAGTAATCGGCTCAATACCAATAAGTTATGTATACGAAAGCGGTTTATTAGGCATTGCTGTCGACCCAGATTACGTAGAGAATAATTGGGTATATTTTCACCACACACCTACCAGACGACCCGATCATTTTACCATTTCCCGCTTCAAAGTGCGTAACGACAGTTTGATCAATTCCTCTGAGCAGGTACTTCTGGATTACTACTATGATTACAAAAAGTGTTGCCACAATGGTGGCGGACTAAAATTTGGCCCAGACGGATTGCTCTATATTTCATCAGGCGATAATACGGGCGGCACAAATTACGGCCCGATGGATGAACGCCCCGGAAATCATCTCGACGATGCGCAAAGATCCTCAGCCAATACAATGGATTACCGCGGAAAAATATTGAGAATAAAACCTGAAGCTGACGGAAGTTACAGCATCCCAGAAGGCAATTTATTCGATCTCGACAACCCTAAAGCTTTACCTGAAATCTATGTAATGGGCGCCCGAAATCCTTGGAAAATCAATGTAGATCGAAAAACTGGTTGGTTGCATTGGGGAGAAGTCGGGCCTAATCCAGGAAGGCACGATCCCCAAAGAGGCCCGGATGCGCAGGAAGAATTCAACGTGGCTAAAAAGGCCGGAAATTATGGATGGCCATACTTTATTGGCGATAACAAATCTTATGCCGACTATGGTTACGCAACAGGAGTAATTGGAGATTTCTTCGACCCCGACCATGTCATAAATGATTCTCCAAACAACTCGGGGTTGAAGGAGCTTCCGCCTGCCCAAAACGCACTTATTTGGTATCCTACTAATTCTTCAGATAGCTTTCCGTTACTTGGCATAGGAGGTGGTTCTGCGGTAGGCGGCCCGATTTATCATTCCGAATTTTATGCGGATCAAACTAGTGCCTTCCCTTCGTACTACGATAACCATTGGTTTATTGCGGATTGGATGAGGGGTTGGATCTATGCGGCCAAATTAGATGAAGAAGGCAACTATGTGAGTATGGAGCCTTTTCTTGAAGGCCATCCGTTCAAGAAACCAATTGATATAGAAATGGGCCCTGATGGCGCCATGTACGTCCTGGATTACGGCAGCAATTGGTATGTGCATAACAGAGATGCGCGTCTTACGCGGATTTCGTATAATTATGGAAACAGACGTCCAAAGGCAGTGATTAAAGCCAGTAAAAAGCAGTCTGCGGTTCCCGTAACTATTCAGTTTACGGCTTCTGAGTCCCTTGACCTTGATGAAATGGACGGTCTTTTATATAAATGGTTCATCAATGCTACACAGTCTTCATCTACCGAAGTTGTGTTAGATCACACCTTCAATACTCCTGGTAACCATTTAATTCAATTGGCGGTAGAGGATGGTGCCGGATTGATCGATACAGCCGAGTTGTTATTGAATTTGGGCAATGAGCCTCCTAAGGTGGACATCGTCTTGAGAGGGAATCGATCTTTTTACAGTGGCAATCGACCAATTGCGTACAATGTTAAGATCGAAGATGAAGAGGATGGAATTTCGGGATCAGAAATCGATCCGTCAGCAGTCGAAGTCGACGTACGTTCGATTAAAGAAGGTACCAATTTCAATATGGTACATTCGACTTCGGCCATTGAAGATCCTACTTTTGAATACCTGGCCGGAAAAGAAATTATCGAAGGAAGTGATTGTTACTCATGTCACGCCTTTAGCGAAGCGTCGGTTGGCCCATCTTTTATGGCAATAGCTGAGCGCTTCGTTGATCCCAAAAGATGGAAGAAATATTTAGGAGAAAAGATCTTATTCGGAGGCTTTGGTTCCTGGGGCGAAAAACCAATGACAGGCCATCCTCAACATTCAGAGCATGAGATCGATGCGATGGTAGATTACATCCTCGCATTGGATGACGACGAATCATTCTCAAACCATGGTCTCTCCGGAAGTTTCGTCGCAGATCATCCGTCAGATTATGTTTTGATAAGTGCAAGGCACAAAGACAAGGGAGGCGAAAATGCTATGCCTATTGAGATAGAGGAAAAGCGGCTTATTCGACCCTATCGGATACATGCCACGAGCTATGAAATAATGCATAGAGTAGTCTCTAAGAAGTACAATGACCATGGTGGTAAGTATGCCGAGATTATGCTCAATGGTTCGTACATTGGCTTTAAGGAGATCGATCTCAATGGCATTTCGAATATAAAAATAAGATTGCGATCGGCCGCGGAATGGCTTCGGGTAGAGATCAAACAAGATAGTCCGGCCAGCCCGACTATTGGATCGAAAAGAGTTGACATCAAAACGCCTGAAGATCGTTGGGCTTTGCAAAACAGAGATTGGTTCGACTTGGAAATTCCCATAAAAGGAGAAGAAGGATTGAGAGATTTGTATATTGTAAGTTACAGCAATCGAACGGAAGGAGATTTGATCTATTTCGATATTTGTCAGATGGAATGGATTGAGTTTGTTCGGCAGACGGTAGACGGTGGACGGCCAACGGGGTGACATGAATAAACCGAGAGGTGTGCACTATGTGAAAACGACTATTTGTACTATTGTGGTAAAAAATAAAACAATGCAAAACAAAAAAATAGCAAGACGAAAATTCATAATCCAGGCTAGCTTAGCTGGTACAGGAGCATTGGTTCTACCATTTGGGTGCAAAGAGGCGATTCCAGATGACGTTAAGATTACAAGGATTGCAAAAATGAACATTCCCACATACCGTCCAAAATATGTCGGCAAAAATTCACAAATAGACGATCACACTGCTGGCAGTACGGAAAGGGCTATAAGAGTATATACTTCCAATGGATTGGATGGCATCGGAGTGCACTGGGGTGAAGAATCCGATCTGAGGCCGCTATTGGGAAAAACATTGAAAGAATGGTACGATGCTGATAATCAGCAAGTTACGATCAGTAATAGAGGCACTACAGCCTTTTGGGATTTGTTAGGTAAACATTACGATAAACCTGTTTGGCAGATCTTGGGAGAATCACAAAGAGAAAATGTTCCGCTCTACGATGGCACCGTTTACTTCCAGGATTTGATCCCTGAACACACTGACAGTTACATGGATCAGTTCAAAAAAGAATTTGATATGGGTCAGGAAATGGGGCATAATTTCTTTAAAATGAAAGTTGGAAGAGGTTTCAAATGGATGGAAAAAGAAGCCGGTTATCAAAGAGATATAGAAGTGCTCTCCGCTTGCCGCGAATATATAGGCCCTGACATTCGCATTGGCGTTGATGCAAATAACGGACTCGATCTCGAACAATCCAAACAAATGCTAAGAGATCTACCGGATTTCGATTTTGAATTTATGGAAGAGATGTTCCCCGAGGAGGTAGCGCTTGACACGGAGTTTCACGATTTCATAGAAGAGGGCGGATGGGATACGTTGGTAGCAGATTTTGAATCTCAGAAGGAAGTGGAAGCCTTTAGGCCCTTTATGGAAGCGGGCTGTATTGATGTTCTTCAAGGCGATATGAATCAGTTTGGTGTCGAAGGGATTTTGGCAGAAGCTGCGTTGGCGAAGCCGTACGGAGGTCGTGTCGCTCCGCACAATTGGGGTTCGTTATTGGGCTATTATATCCAACTTCATCTCGGCAAGGTAATCGAAAACTGGTATCATGCTGAGCACGATGCCCTTACGACTCCAGCAATTACTCCAATTGGTTTTGACATAGCCGATGGATTCACCACAGTTACTGAGGCGCCGGGATTGGGATTGAAAATTAATGAAGAAGAATTAGAGAAAGAAGCGGAAGTGTTATTCGACATAAAAGTGTGAAACTTGTTGGTTACACTGCGTTTATTGGTTTATACGTGTAATCGTTTATTCGCCAAGATTCGATCCACACATAAACGAATAAACGCATAAACAACTCCGGAAGGAACGCCCTTTAGAAGATCACCTAATTGACTAATATCAACCAATCGAGAATGTCCACCAACTACGAAAGCAGATACGCTACAAATCCCGAAGATTTCAAGACATACGACACTTCTAGAATCCGAAAAGATTTTCTGATCGCAAATGTTATGATCGATGATGAAATCAATCTTTGCTACATGCACTACGACCGCTATATAGCAGGGGGCGCTGTACCCGTTTCGAAATCTTTGAAATTAGAAACCATTGATCCATTAAAGGCTAATTATTTTCTGAAAAGAAGGGAAATGGGGATAATAAATGTTGGAGGTGAGGGTAAAGTAGACGTGGACAGCAAATCGTTTACATTAGAAAATAGAGAAGCGCTTTATATTGGAAAGGGGTTAAAGAATGTTATTTTTTCAAGTAATAACTCGAAACAACCTGCCAAATTCTATATCAATTCTGCTCCAGCTCATAAGACCTATGCGACTAAAAAAATTGGACAATCAGATGCTGAAATTGTCGAGGCAGGAGATAAGGAAACATCAAATGCCCGCAGTATCAGAAAAATGATCGTAGCCAGTGTCCTGGACGTCTGCCAACTGCAAATGGGGATTACAGAATTAAAGCCTGGAAGCGTCTGGAATACAATGCCTTGTCATACCCATGATCGACGCATGGAAGTGTATTTCTATTTTGATGTTTTAGAAGGTGAAGCAGTTTGTCACTTTATGGGGCAACCGCGGGAGACGAGACATATATGGTTAAAAAATGAACAAGCCGCAATCTCTCCGCCATGGTCGATTCATTGTGGTTCTGGTACAGGTAGTTATTCTTTTATTTGGGCCATGGCTGGGGAGAATTTGGATTATGGGGATATGGATATGTGTGAGGCGCGAGCCCTCAGGTAAAAGAACGAGTCTCTGTCAAGACAAAATTTAGAACATATCAAATTTTTTAATCAAAATGAAAATGAAAAATTCAATCAAAAGCTCTACCGTACTTCTAACTATTTTGATTTTAATTTCCATCCTTCAACAGGCTCAGGACATGTTTTTATTTTGATTCTTCCTAGATGAATATTTTCTCACTAAAAAACAAAAAAGCAATCGTCACCGGAGCCAGCCGCGGCATCGGCAAGGCAATTGCGATTGGATTAGCGCAAGCAGGTGCAGATGTCGTGTGTAGCAGCACGTCTAAAGAAGGTTCGAAAGATACAGTTGAAGCGATCAATAAAATTGGTAGAAAAGCATTTCAAGTCGTCGCTAATCTTTCTAATAGAAGCGACCAGGAAAAACTAATTTCCACATCGATTGATCTCCTCGGGGGACTAGATATCTTAGTTACAGAACTCCTTACCCGTCCCAATAAATTCAGGGTAATAGGGAGTAGACCTCGCGAATTAAAACTGCTTCATATTTTTGTATATGCAGTTACAATTCCCCTTCTTCCCTAAAGATACAAAGATGATCTCTCATTGTCTTGGAGTACACACCCAAGACGGTATTGTACAATACATAGCCAATGGCTTACCTGTATATAGTCATTCGAGTGACGATCTTAATGCTTTCAGATTCATAACTAGCAATTTTATAGATAAAGGATTGTGCAGCCGAGCTGAAGTTCAGCGGGCTTTTGGAGTGAGTATAGACAGTGTCAGAAGATCGTATAGAAAATACAAGGAGAAGGGAGAATCTGGATTTTTCGGGCCTGATGCCAGAAAAGGCAAAGCATACAAGATGGTTGGTAAACTAGTGGAGCGGATACAATCGAAGCTGGATAAGAGACAAAGTAATTTGAGTATCTCAAAACAAGAAGGGATTTCAGAATCGTCGATACGCTATCACATTGAAAAAGGCACTTTAAAAAAAAGTTCAAAATAGAGTGTGAAGGTGGAAATGGCTCGACCTTAAATGATCGCAATGACCTAGACCAATCTACGCCGATGGGCATAGCCACAAGCCGCTCTGAAGACAGGATAGGTGCATCTCTTGGGTTGTCTGGTCATGCTGAGGTGAAGTTTGACAACAGCGAAGCTTTATGCGGAGCAGGGGTATTATTCCTCTTACCTGCCTTGATAGAGCATGGGTTATTCAAGACAAAACAGGTATATGAGTTACCTTCATCACACTATTACGGACTAAGGTCGATACTATTGACTTTGGCCTTCATGGCCTTGTTGCGCATCAAAAATCCCGAACAACTCAAACAATGTAAACCAGGGGAGATCGGCAGGATAATAGGCTTGGATCGTATACCAGAAGTTCGGTGTTTGCGAGAGAAAATAGATTTGCTGAGCAAGCAGGAAAAAGCCGTTGAACTGAACAACCTTCTGATCGATCACTGGTATAGAGATGAGGATAATGAGGACTCATCTTTTTTATATATAGATGGTCACCAACGGATCTATTATGGAGGCAAAGCTAATCTACCTGTCAAATATATTGCGAGACAAAAATTGTGTTTAAGCGCCACTACGGAGTATTGGGTTCACGATGCACAAGGGATGCCTGTTATGATGGTGATAGGGCAATTGACAGAGAAAATAAAAGAAGCAATACAAGACCTGATTATTCCACAAATGCTACAAACCAAATTACTTACTGAGATACAAGAGGAGGATGATCGACAAAGCCCTCAATGCACCTTTATTTTTGACAGGGAGGCTTACGAACCTGCTTTCTTTAACCACCTGTGGGAAAGGTATAGAATAGCCGTGATTACATATCGCAAGGATGTGCGAGATTCATGGAATAAAGATGACTTTGAATCCACTGATACACAAGTACTTAGCCAGGATGTAACCATGCAATTGTGCGAGAAAGAAGTAACGCTTGGAGGACACACTTTCAGAGAGATCAGAAGCTTGTCTGAAAAGGGTGAACATCAAACCGCTATTATCACCACTCACCCTACTTTGGGAATAGCATTGATAGCAGGCAGAATGTTTGGAAGGTGGTGTCAGGAAAACTTCTTCAGTTACCTCATTCAAGACTATGATTTTGATAAAATGATTCAATTTGGGGTAGAAAGTATTGATCCCAATCGGGAAGTGGTCAACCCACAATACCGAAAATTAACAAACCAACTGAAAAAACTCAGGGAAAAGATCACCCGGTTAGAAGCCAAGTTCTTCCCTCTTGCAGAACTAGCTATGGATGAGAAAATTGACAAACTTCCTGAAATAACCGAAAGACAAATGAAGTATAAACACAAAATTGATATTCTTCGAAAAGAAGAAAACAAGATCGCCACCCTCAGAAATGATATTCCTGCCAGAATAACTCTTGAGCGTATGCCCGAGCAGAAAAGGTATAACAAGTTAAAAACCGAAAGTAAACTGTTCATGAATGTAATAAAGATGATCGCTTACAGAGCAGAATCATCTGTGGCAGCTGTGGCTTGTGACCACCTCAATAGGGCAAAAGACGAAAAAAGAATGTTCATCAAACAAATCATCAGCAACAACGCTGACTTGATTCCGGATTATAAGAGTAAAACGCTGACTATAACCTTGCACTCTCTTTCTGCACCAAGATTTAATCATGCAGCCAAACAGATTGCAGACCTGCTCAACAAAACTGAAACCATATTCCCTGGATCAAATTTGCGCATGATCTTCAAAATAACAGCGAATTTAGATTGCGAGAGGTAAGGAGTTCTGTGTTAATAATGCTGGTACGATCTTTCGCGAAAAGGCTTTGGATCATGCCATTGCTGAATGGGATCGAGTACTCGAAGTGAATCTTACCTCTGCCTTCCGACTTTCCCAATTTGCCGCCAGGCACATGGCCAAACAAAAAAGCGGCAAGATAATCAACATTGCTTCCCTTCTTTCCTTTTTCGGCGGCATAACCGTTCCGGCATATACGGCTAGTAAACATGGCATAGCCGGTCTTACCAAAGCATTATCAAACGAATGGGCCGCTCTTGGCATTCAAGTGAACGCAATCGCACCGGGATATATCCGCACTGACAACACTCAAGCGTTGCAAGACGATCCCGTCAGACACAAAATGATTCAGGATCGCATCCCTGCAGGTCGATGGGGCTTACCAGAGGACTTGGTCGGTGCGGCAGTTTTCTTAGCTTCGGGCGCGAGTGATTTTGTAAACGGTTCGACTATTACTGTTGATGGGGGGTGGACTGCCCGATAAGGCATTGATTCAATCCTGCTCTGTCATCGTCATACGGATAGGTCCTTAATAATGGACATCGGCCATCATGGAGTAATCGATAATCATATCGGTAGATCTGATGGCCTTCAGGTTGTTTTGCTTTCTTTATGCCAGCCTTTTTACCTTTTGCCAGCGCTAATACACTGCGATTGCCAAATGATATATTCGGATATAGACCGTTCAAATAAGAAGGTCAAGCCGATTACCATAATTCTCACAAGCACATGATCATGCTTCACTCTTCTACCCAAGGTACGCTGATAGAAGCGACTCATAGGACTATTAAAATAAGTGACGCACACATCTTGAAAGTTCTGCTCCAGAAGTAGCCTGATCTGCGGTGCCGGACCAGACCTTGGCATTTCTACGAAAAGGTCTCCACCTGCGGCCGTCATCAGGATAAGTCTCTGTATGATGACCTCCCTGGCAGAAGGAGGTATAAAGATAAGAGTATAGGTACAGACGATGAGATCTGCCAGACTTTCGATCATGGGCAAGTCAGCGATATTGGTCAGGCATGCGATAGATTTATCTTCCGTGTAGTCGCTAATCCCTTTTCTTAATTTGGATTCGCTAATGTCGCCTCCTATATACCACCTGGCATCGAAGAGATGTCTGTTATAAAAAGTGGAAGAAGCGATATCAAAGACTCTTTTGTAATTTTTACGATTGGCAAACCCGGCCAATCTTGACCAGGCATAATGAGCATATGGCAAGTGAGAGTGTATCCTGCATAATTGATGTGTCCGTCTCATATCACTGGTGCACCAGGAATTAAGTAATGGTATACTAAACAATAGTCCGTGAAGGAAATATTTCATAACTCGTTGATACTCAATCTTAGAATTATGGATAAATTATTAAAACTAAAGTATCGTCTGAACCGAAACTTGCATTTTAATAGGATTGCCAAATAAGCAGGCCATAAATACTTGATAATCAACGTTATAGAAAATCTTGAATTTAAGATACTGCTGTTAACACTTCGAATTTGGCCGAAATCCTTCACGAACTATTGCTAAAAGGCAGTTGTTTTTATGTTTGCAAAAAAGAAAATATTATAATTAACAAAGCAAAAAAAAGATAAACTTGATTTCTTGCGATTACCCTGCCCCCCCTCACACTTTTGGTTTGTACATTCATAATATTGTTGACACTTTTACACTATGGTTTATTGGCACCGGGATAGGTAATGTAATGAAGATGGCGGGACTAAACCACCAAGCGACAAATCTTATCAGATTAGAACACACATCACCAATTTTTTTTTCTATGTTTTGTATAAAACTGACGAACTTACCTTATATTTACAACCATATATTATCAGATGATGAGATTAACGAAGAAAAATAGATCAGCGTTAAAGGCGCTAACAAGACCATTCAAAAATGATACAGACTACACAAAATGCGCCGCAACCACATGCGATTGCCCAAACGACCACGTCCACATTCGAGACACTTACAAAGAGCTGGGCGACAGAGTACCGCGGCGCTTCTTGGAAGTCGTTGCCGGCGTAAAGCAACCAGCGGTGGAAGTTGGCAGTGGGCGACTTGAGCTCGCCGAACACGTCGTCGCCAAAGACAACCCCCTCACGGCCCGGGTGATCGTGAACCGGGTCTGGCATCATCTGCTGGGACGCGGGATTGTACCCACCGTAGACAACTTGACTCCGACATGAATCGATTGACTCTTTTCCTGATCTTCCTGAGCGTTTGGGTCCTGCCCCCCAGCGCCGCGGATCGACCCAATGTCCTGTTCTTGATCAGTGATGACCTGAATTGTGACATCGGGTGTTACGGTCATCCGCTGGCGCGAACGCCGAACATTGATCGATTGGCCTCTCGCGGTGTGCGATTCGAGCATGCTTACTGCCAGTACCCGTTGTGCGGCCCCAGTCGGGCATCTTTCATGACCGGACTGTACCCGGATCAGACCCTTGTGAAGCGGAACGCGATTTACATTCGTGAGCATGTTCCGAACGTCAACACGATGTCGCAGATGTTTCGTGACGCCGGATACTTCGCCACCCGCATCGGCAAGATCTATCACTACAACGTGCCCAAGCATATTGGGACCAGCGGGCACGACGATCCGTACTCGTGGAACTACACGATCAACCCGCGCGGCCGCGACAAGACCGACGAGGACAAGATCTTTAGTCTCAGGCCGGGATCGTTCGGTTCGATGCTGAGCTGGCTGGCCGCAGACGGCACTGATGAAGAGCAGACCGACGGCATCGCCGCGACCGAGGCCGAGCGGCTATTGAGTGAATTCGCCAAATCGGATCGTCGGTTCTTTCTCGCCGTCGGACTGTATCGCCCACACACGCCCTACGTGTCGCCCAAAAAGTACTTCGACATGCACTCTGTCCGCGATATCGTGGTGCCCTCGATACCCGAGGGATACCACGAGACTTTGCCGGAACCGGCAGTTAGTTCGATCTTCCGTAAAGAAAAGCGACCAGAAGAAGTGAATCTGGATCCGTCTGTGGCGCGGCAGGCCATTCAAGCCTACTACGCGTCGATTAGTTTTGCGGACGCGCAAGTGGGACGGATTGTCGACGCGCTCGAGCGAACCGGGCTGGCGGACAACACCATCGTCATCTTCACGTCGGATCACGGTTACCACATGGGCGAGCACGGGCACTATCACAAAGTGACGCTGTTCGAGAACGCGACCCGCGTACCGCTGATCATGGCCGGACCCGGCATCGCCAAGGGCGGCGTGGCGGCTTCGATGGCCGAGATGGTTGACTTCTACCCCACGCTTGCTGAGTTAACTGGCCTTGAGATCCCCGCCTTCGTTTCCGGGATGAGCCTGGCACGCGGGTTAGCCGATCCCACGGTGGCAGTGCGGACATCGGCGCTGTCACAGTGCAACGAAGGGTATAGCCTGCGGACGTTTCGATACCGGTACACCGAATGGGGCAAGCAGGCGGCGCTCGGACGCGAGCTGTATGACCATCAGAACGATCCGGCAGAGATGTACAATCTGGCGCAAGATCCGGTATACAACGCCACGATGGAGGAGTTGTCCAAGCAGCTGCGCCGCCGCATCAAGGAGGCAGCGGAACCGCCCAAGGGAATCAAGCAAATTAAGTTCGAGAACCTTCGAAACGTTCCACAGCGCCAGTCATGAATTTTGCTGGACGGTCGTATTCCGGAGACAGGAGACAAGAGCTAGGACTCAGGAGCAGGATACTATTGGATTCCTTTGGTTGCGGCCGGAGGCTGCTCTGCGTTCAGCACGAGGCGGGCGCCATCGGCTAGAAGGGGATTAGGGGATCTTTCCATCAGTTTGATTCCAATTCCTCGATTAATTTACTTTTAATACTTAGGCACCGCCGTATTTGTTTCTTCCTTTATTCAAATTAATTTTGCAGGAGACTTTACCTAAAGCAAGAGTATGAAATTTATCTACCTATTTTGCTTTTTTCTCAGCATACTACTCTCATGCAAAGAAACAGTAAGTGATCCGGAATTATCGGTTAATTCAGTTATTCTGGCAATCAAAGCACAAGGCGTGATGTGTAGCGAGAGTGTAACTGATATCGAATGGTACACGGCGCAATCCAAAGCTCCAATATTAAAGGGCCTGGATGTGCTGCATTATCCGATCACTTCCAATAGTGCTGAGGCACAGAGATATTTCAATCAAGGCCTTATACTGGCTTACGGTTTTAATCATGCAGAATCGGCCCGGAGTTTTTACAAATGCATGCGTATCGATCCGGACTGCGCGATGTGCCATTGGGGATTTGCCTATGTATTAGGGCCCAACTACAATGCCGGGATGGAACCGGATAATTTTGAGCGAGCATATGAAGCCGTGCAAAAAGCTTTGTCATTAGCAGATAAAGTCAGCGACAAAGAAAAGGCAATTATTGATGCTCTAAGCAAGCGATACACTTTACCTGCTCCGGAAGACAGAAGCGCACTTGACCGAGCATATTCCAAGGCAATGAAGGAGGTATTTGAGCAATTTCCAGAAGATGCGGAAATCGCTGCACTTTATGCCGAATCGCTAATGGATTTGCATCCATGGGATCTCTATGATGCCAGTGGACATGCCAAGCCGTGGACACCCGAGATTCTCAATGCACTTGACAATGTCTTATCTCTCAATCCGAATCATCCGGGCGCACATCATTTCTACATACATGCAGTAGAAGCATCCAATGCTCCAGAAAAAGGATATGCGAGTGCCAGAGTTTTTGATGAAGGATTGGTACCCGGATCCGGTCATTTAGTGCATATGCCTTCACATATCTATATACGCACTGGTGATTACTACAAAGGCCTTCAGGCCAATATTCGCGCTGTGAGTGTCGATAGTTCTTACCTATCTCAATGTCATGCACAAGGAGCGTATCCACTTGGTTATTATCCGCACAATATGCATTTTATAGCTGCAACGGCTATGTATGCAGGCAATAGCTATTGGTCGGCTGTCGGTGCAAACGCAGTCTCAAATCACGCCAATAGAAAACTGATGAAAGAACCAGGCTGGGGCACGCTCCAGCATTATTACTCTATACCTTATTACACGGCTGTGAAATTTGCCCGATGGAGTGAAATATTGAATATGGAGAACGCCGATAGCTCTATGAAATATCCCGAAGCAGTAAGACATTTTGCAAGAGGAATGGCATTCCTTGGTAAAAATGACATGACTTCCTCAAATAAAGAACTGGAACAGTTGAAAGCATATGCCGCTGACGAATCTTTAAAAGATGTCACGATTTGGGATATCAATAATGTGTATACCTTGATTCAAATCGCAGAAAAAGTGCTCGAGGCGGAGATTCTGGCAAGAAAAGGAAGTTATGAGCAGAGCATTGTGCTTCTCAACGAAGCTGTAGCTTTAGAAGATGCTTTGCAATACCAGGAGCCAACGGATTGGCTTTTACCTGTCAGGCACCATCTCGGCGCTGTTTTATTAGAAGCAGGGCTCCCAAAAGAAGCCATTGCGGTCTATAAAAATAATTTGATCAAACTACCCAAAAATGGTTGGTCCATCAAAGGATTACAAAATGCATATGATGCATTGGATCTTGATGACTTTTCGTTATCAATGGAGGAACAATTCCGGATTGCGAGGTCATCAAGTGACATGGAAATTGTAGCTTCCAGGATTTGGTAAAGAGGATTGAATCAGAATTTATTAATCACCATTACGCCAGTATTCCCAATAGTATCCATTTGCGTCAAGGCCTTTGCACCGGCCTCCAAATCCATTCGTTTACCGATCAACTTACTCAGAGGTATCTTTTTGGTATGAATCAAATCTAACATAGATGGATATTGATGGGCCTGCATGCCGTGACTTCCAATGATTTCGAGTTCGTTGGCGATTACAGGTGTCATGTCAATTGCCGGTTTGGTATCAATTCCTGTCATAAGACCGATTTGAATGTGCTTCCCTCTTTTCCGGAGCGAGTTTATGGAATTTTGGCAGGTTTCAGTACTTCCCAATGCATCAACGGAAACGTGCACACCCCCTTTGGTCAATTCTTTGATGGCTGAAGGAATGTCATCTACATTCATCGCATTGATCATAGCATGTGCTCCAAGAGTTTGAGCAAAATTCAGTTTATCGTCATCTATATCAACAGCAATTACTTTTGCTCCCAAGGCATGGGCGATCATAATGGCAGAAAGCCCAACACCTCCACATCCATGAACGCCTATCCACTGACTGGCTTTCAATTTTCCCTGTACAGTCACGCCTCGATATGCAGTAATGAATCGGCATCCAAGAATCGCTGCATCTGTGAAAGACATTTCTTCGGGTAATCTAACCAGATTGACATCGACATATTTTACATGCACATATTCTGCAAAAGATCCCCATGCCGTAAAACCAGGTTGAAAATAATTATCACAAATCTGTTGATTACCGCTGTTGCACTGATCGCAATTACCGCATCCACTCGAAAAAGGCAAAGTCACCCGATCGCCTCTTTTCCAATTTCGCACTTTTCCGCCTACAGCCATTATGATACCAGTTAATTCATGTCCTGGCACATGCGGTACTCTTACATCAGCATCGTGTCCCATCCAGCCTTGCCAATCACTTCGGCAAATGCCAGTTGCCTTTACCTGAATAATTGCGCCGTCTTTTTCTACTTTCGGGTCAGAAACGTTTTCAATGGTAAGCGGTTTTCGGAATGAAGTGTAGAGTGCGGCTTTCATAAGAGGCCAAATTGCGAAGAACTAACTGTTGCCAATTTTTACAAACATATTATAATGCGAAGAGAAATGAATTTACTAGGCGCCTTAATTTGCACGGTTTTGTGCGTTAGCCTAACTGCTCAAAAATCTGATATGATGAATCGAGTACAACACGATTTCGCCGACAATAATGGCGTAAAAATTCACTATGTAACAGCCGGAGAAGGGCCATTAGTCATTTTCATCCATGGTTTTCCCGATTTTTGGTTCACATGGCGACATCAAATGGAAGCTTTAGCCGATGATTTTAAAGCGGTTGCCATAGATTTACGTGGGTACAATAAGAGTGATAAACCCAAGGGAGTGGAAAATTACGCCATTCCGTTGCTTGCAGGTGATGTTGCCGCAGTCATTCGCCATTTAGGACAGGAGCAGGCAATAGTCGTAGGACACGATTGGGGAGGAATAATAGCGTGGACGGTGGCCATGATGCTTCCGGATATCGTGGAGCGGCTTATAATCTGTAATCTTCCTCATCCACGAGGCCTCGCTCGAGAACTGGCAAACAACCCCGAACAACAAAAAAACAGTCAATACGCCCGGAATTTTCAAAAAGAAGGTGCGCACAAATTATTAACAGCAGAAGGCCTTGCTGGCTGGGTTAGTGATTCCTTAGCCAGGGAAAAATATGTCGATGCGTTAAATTCCTCAGACTTCGAAGCCATGCTCAATTACTACAAAGCCAATTACCCCAGGGAACCGTACACCGAGGACGATTCACCACTTATAAAAGTAAAATGTCCTGTACTTCTGATCCATGGCCTGGACGACTGGGCGCTGCTGCCCGGAGCGCTCAACGATACATGGGAATGGCTGGAAAGCGATCTTACTTTGGTGACAATTCCCGGTGCCGGCCATTTTGTGCAACAGGATGCGGCAGATCTTGTGAGCAGGACTATGAAAATGTAGTTGAATCGATGATAATATCGACCACATAGGCATATAGTCCACATAGACGGAATTTCAATGAATTACTGATCTAAACTTTATAAATGTATGAGATCTATATTGTGAAAGCCTCATAGGACATATTTCCCGCAAAGGCAAACGAAGGTGCCGCAAAGTGACGCAAACTCATCCATGGCGAGACTTTGCGGAACCTTTGCGGACTTAGCGGGAGACCTGTTGGGTTGTGGCTTTGCTGCGTTAGGTTTCTATGTGGTAATAATTAAACTAACTTTTCGCTTCGAGTTCTTGCCTTACTCTCTCAACTTATCTAAAGGAGGATTTATCGGCTTGATCTTTATAACCTAAGTGATCATTTGCGCTGAGTGGAGTTTTGCATTTAGGCAACGAATCATTTTTATGCTTAATTTTAGGTCAACTACAAGTCGGTCCTGGCATTCCTTGTTTTAGGTAATTGTCGGGAGTTAAAATTATTAAACTGCTTTGCCGATAATCTTTGACATTTCTTGATATTATTATTTCAATATTGCCATCGTATTCTGCGGCATAATTCTGCATCGCATCTTCGAAATCCTTAAACTGTCAAAAAAGAAATCTAAAAGCACGTCTGAGTCTATCAATACGTTATTCATTATTTGAGATACTTCTCTGTTAATATTGCTGTAAGTTCCTTCTTATAGTCGAAACCTTCCGGAAGCTTAAACGATCCCCGCAATGATTTCACAGTTGGGCTGACATCAACCGGTTTTAATTTGTCATCGGCGGTGATCACTTGAAGATAGCTCTCTATAATATCAGATAAACTTCTTCCTTTTTGCCGGGCATAAATTTTCGCTTTATCAATCAATGTTTCTTCGATTGTTAATGTTAATTTACTATTCATTTTACACGTTTTACTTTGTTTTAGTTTATACGTATTAATCTAGCGAATTTTTTATCGCCGTACAAGTGTGAATTAGTTTACACGTGTTTTTTCATCTCTCCAACTTCCCGATCACCCTTTCCACCCGTTTTCTCTTGCTCTCCTTTTCAACGTCGTTCAGTCTTAAATTTAGTGTTGATATAAAAGCCTCCTCAGTGCTGTCATTAATTAGAAAAAACCTATCTTCTCTGCGGACTTCAGTTTTTCTTTTCTTAATTTGTAAATTTTATTCCCCCCGGAATCTTTTAATTATGGGAAAATTTCAATATTTCAGTTTGCTGATTTTAGCACTTGTTATTCTTTGTGCGAAATGTGATTGTAATGAGCTACCCACCGAATCCAATAATGAAATTTCAAACTCTTCGTCGATTTCTTCAACCAGCTCCGGTGAAGAACAAAATGAGCAAGTTTCCGAGATCAATGATTTGCAGGACGCCATGACCAAGGGGCAAGAAGCCCTGAAACAATTTCAGGGAGAAGATGCAAATATCAAACCTGCTAATTTTAGAAAAATCAAAGAAAAGACGCCTGAAAAAGTGGTTGGATTGACTCGGATAAAAATTAAAGGATCAAGCGGAGGATTTGGCAACTATATGGTCTCCACAGTTGAATCTGAATTTAGATCTGAGGATGGCAACAAATGGATTAAATCAAAAGTAATAGATGCTGGAGGCCTTGGAAAAAACGCATTGGGCATGAGCTTTGCTTCCTGGTCAATGATCCATTTGGACGAGGAAGGAGATGATTATTTCAAAAGGACTTCGACGATGGGCAATTTTAAAACCTATGAAGAATGCAATACTACAAGAAAACGTTGCGAGTTGAAATTGTATAGCCCGGATGGTGTGATTGGAGAATTTGACGGTTACAATGTTTCAATAGAGGATTTGAAAAAAGCAGTGAAGAAATTTGGTTTGGAAAAAATACCTGGGATGAGAGAAAGTAATTAGGGAAAAAAACGAAACAAAAAAAATCAAGTCGCTAAAAACGCCATGCTTCTATGCCACCCCTACAACCCACAGTTTAGCGTGCCTTGAATACTTCGACATCCTTCTACAAGCTCACGGCGAGAAGTCAGCACAAGTTTTGATTGATTATCGCACAACCTGTTAGATTATCATTTACGATATTCCCAAACACATTCTGAATCATCCGCATATTATTACCGGCATCTAGCAGGTTAGATATACAAGATGCTGACTTCATTTCGCAACACGGTCTTATTTATCCCGACGATTCTGTTTGGCTTGTGCTCGTATGCGCAAGATATGGAAGACAAGACTCGAATTCTCTTAACCGAAAACATTTATTTCGATTTTGGGAAATTTGATTTGAATGCGATAGAAGTGGCAAAACTAAGATCGATAACAGATCAGATAGCGAATGACCCTAGCATCATAATCAAGATACACGCCCATACCGATGCTATAGGATCTGAGCTCGACAATGAATCTTTATCCCTAAAGAGAGGCCAGGCAGTAAAAGATTATTTTATGTCAAATAAAATACCGGATTCTCTGATTGTAATGAATGTCTTTGGAGAATCTGATCCAATTGCAACCAATGCAACGTCGAATGGTCGACAACAAAACCGCAGGGCGACTATAGCAGTAGTGAAACTAGTTCCGAATGTGCCAATGAAAACTATAGGAGGAAAAGTCATAGATACGGAAACCGGTCATCCAATCAAAGCAATGGTTATCGTAAGAGGCAAAACATTTCGGGATTCTGCACAGACCGACGATGAAGGATATTTTGAAAATGAAGTGCCTCTCCATAATGTGATAGGCATTGATGTCTTTGCAACAGGATACTTCTTTGAGACTCGTATGATGAAAGTCACTCCCTCAAATAAGTTAGAATTACTAGAATTTAGGCTCCCTCGAGCTAAAGCGGGAGAAACTGCTATAATCGAGAATCTATACTTCGTAGGCAACAAAGCTGTATTGTTGGATAAATCGTTACCAATCTTACCGCGTCTACTGCGTTTTGCGCAGTTAAATGATACGCTGAACCTGGAAATAGGCGGCCATGTAAATCTTCCCTTCAACATTCAGAATAGTGCATATATCGGCAATGCCGATGATTTTCATCAAATACTCTCAGACAAGAGGGCAAAACTCATTTATGATTATTTAACAGATAACGGTATTCCCGAAATACGAATGAGCTGGAAGGGATACAGCAACACAAAAATGCTATTCCCACATCCAAAATCAGAAGAAGAATCACAGCAGAATCGAAGAGTGGAAATTAAGATTTTGGAGGTAATGCATTCTCATAAACGATTATGAATAAATTTAATCAAGTGACAGGGAAAACTAGGAATGCTTTCACCACTACGCATATCGCCAACCGCTTACCAATATTAGAAAAATGAAAACGATATTCTATTTACTAGTAATGACCATCACCCTCACAGCGTGTAGCACAGATGAGGTTAATTTGAATATTCCTGCTAGTGCCAAAGTTATCGTTGTCGGGCGAAGCAACCCACCTAAACGGACACTATCAGACGGTGCAGGGAGCCCTGGAAACTGGAGAACGGGAGGCTCGGAATGTCATTCAATCCCTTTCAAAAACCTCCTTTGCGCACCTCTGCGATACCTCAGCGTTCCTTTGCGGGAAACTCTTGTCCCGTTATTGCGTAATACTAACCACAAAAAAGTCGAACTGATGTTGATTTCCACCAGGGGCTAAATCCTCATTCAAAAGATAGCTATAGCGTACTCCTAAGTCCACCTCGACTAAACGCAAAGCTCTGAAATCGATACCCAACTCTATGCCTAGTGAATTCATTTGGGTAGAAAATTCTCTGAATGGAAAACTACTTATAGCAATTTTAGAATAATCAAAAAATACAGTTGATTTCAAACGCTTCAGAAAAGCAAGTCCTCCAAGAGCTGCATCGGGATAGATCAAAGGGAAGCCATAATTAAAACCTACTTTCAAAAAATTATCTCTCCTAACCGTAATGTCGTATCCGCGAGCGTAATTAAATTCATCAGAATATCGGTAGCGATCCAGTATGTTTTCATGTTGAACTGACGTGTTGATTACGAAGCTATGGTTTGGGCCAATGCCCGGCAGATATAAGGTGCCGCCAAAATTCGAAACATTACCGCTTATTTCAGATCCACCTAAATTTCGGCGGAGCCGAGCAAAAAGTTCGAATCCCACTCTGGGATTGAGATGTAAGCGTGCCGGTCTTTTTAGCATTTGAATGGAAAAGAAAAGATCTAGTGTGGATAATTTGTCATTTTGTAACGATTGCGCATATACGGATTCGAGCGCTTGTCTACTAGCAGGTGCGAAAACAATCGTATCCCGAATACTTGTTGCCGGATCGTTAAATTGATCCGAAACATTTAAAGAAGCATATTGATAATTAGCTCTGAAGCGAAGGTGATTGGACATGTTGCCTTTTGAAAAATTATACGGAAGCGTGAATCCCGCGGTGAACCGGTTTTCTGACCACCTTTCGGCGTATATGGTTTGTACAAATGAGGTGTCGCTAAGGCCGTCAATATTGAAGAGGATGGCCGATCTGTTGGCATGAGCAAAACTTGCATTGATGATGGGATATAGCTCGGCATAATTGAAACCAAGACCATAGGTCCATTCGTCTTCATTATAATTATAAAAGGCACTTGCCTGGCCGGAAAGTGTGCCAAATTTGTTGTCAGACAATAGACTCACACCGGCAATTGGATCACTAGCCTCCACAATCAAGCTGTGCGGATTAACAATTCCCGACCACTTATTGAATTTTGAAATATCAAATTCATGGTCGGGAACCTCATCGACTATACTTTTTCCAGGTCTTTCAGACAGCGCGTCGTAGTCAAGGGCCTTTGTGTATTCGGTTTCTTGCAAGGCCACAGGATCTATAGACGGTATTTCGAGCGATTTAATATTGTAACCTTTTGCATCAAATTCGCTGTACAATAAGTTCTCTCCATCCGGACTTATCGCAGGTTGAAATGCACCCAATGACACATCAGTCCATTGATAAATTTCTCCGGAGTTTATTTCAACAGAAAATATGTTGTTGATCCCGGTATACGCCCCTGAAAAAAACACCTTGCCTTCCTGCGCAAACAAGTGCGAAATCTGGGCAGATGATTCATCAGAAATGGCGATAGAGGTATTGTTCGACAAATCGTACTTCCGGATATGACTTTTTTCATCTTTGGTGGCTATATAGACGATGGTTTCTTCGTCGACCCATTGAGGAAAACTCAAAATGTAGTTGTCAGTATTGGGAACATCTTTTAAAAGTGTTCCTGAACTTGTAGAAATAAGACGCAAATTCTGTTTGAGCTCCTTATCGATATTGACCACCACAATCCGATCCGAATTTGGGGAGAGATCAGGAGAAAAATAACGGCTTTTGTATGTTACTGTTTTCTTCAGTCGAGTGGCTAGATCATAGGTCATTACTTCAGAATATTGCCTGTACCTCCAACGCGGATCGAATCCGAGCTCTGCCCAACACAATAAATTTCGCGAAGACGACAAAGTAGAAAAAGGCGCTCCGATGAGGATGCCATGTTCTGTTAATTTGTCTTCATCTGCGTTTGAGTCGATACTCACAATGCTCGCATTTTGATCGTAAGAAGATCTAAATGCTATTACGTTGCCTGTTGGAGTTGCTATCGGATTGGTATAATTTGTTACTTCTTTTTTATCTGGTGAATTGATGAGTTTTCCTTGCGTTATGCTTTTGTTTTTGATCGATGTTCTCCAGTTTGATTCTACACGCTTCATAGATTCTGCATAAAGCATTTTTGTATTTAGGCCCGTTCTTTTTTTTAAGCTCTTATTAAATGGGTAAAACAGGCCTTTATACCTCACCGCGTTATCCGCAACTTTTATCCATAGGTCGTTACCAAAATGATCTCTACCATAAGATAACATGTTGTAGCCGAGGCGATACCAGTTTGGTACAAAATGCTTTAAAGAGCCGGCTGCAGCTTTTTCGTATGAAAAAATTTTGCCCGCTTCGAAAAGCGAGTGATATTCCATATTAAAAGCCGGACGTCTGCCCCGGCCTGTGAGTGTATAAGCCGATTCTGCGACTACCGCGTCCCCTTCGAAGTACCATCGCGGAAGAGCTGTAGCCATCATTCCGCCCCAGGCCCATGAACCGAGGACGTTCTTGACCAACTTAGTGATCCCTTTGGTGGCATTGCCAAATTGTTGGACATGCCTGAATTCATGAATGGTCAGCTCGTCTAACCAATCAGTGGCATTAGCAAACTGAGGCGGTGTAACAAAAAATTCGGATCGGAATGGCCCTACTGTCACCAATCCATTCGGTAAAACAGTCTGATTGTGTAAGAGGATGGATACTTTGTGGTTATTGTTACCGATAGACAAAGGTTCCTGGTCCCAAAGAAAGTGAACGATATTTGCTACTCTCTTGGCCTCCTTATCTGATCCTCTTGGAAAGATTACCTGGACTCGGTCAGTATTGATTTGACTCCATTTGAGATGAAAAGGGCTGCTGCCGATAAGGTTAGAGGGTATTTGTGCCTGCAAAGAAGTCGATATCAATAATGTTAAGATAAGGACATTACCAATAATTAAGCCCATTTGGCTTTCTTTAATTTCTTTTGTGCTCTTTTTTCTTTTGCAGATTTGGCAGGTGCTTTTTTAACGTTTTTCCTCGCGTCTTTGCCTTTTCCCATGATATTATCTATTAAATGTTTATTTTTATTTTCATTCATTTAGGCGTTCAGTTGCCAAAATTAACCCTTGAACGACATTCACATATACGCCACAGACCCGCCTGAACGGACGGGCAAGTTTCTCGCCCACCTGCTGCCGAAGGCGGGAAGGTATATGCCTGGATAATTTACCGTGGGCAAATTATCCATGTAATTCCCCGCTAAGAAGGCAGAGCAGGCTGTGGCCAAATTCAAACCAAATTCTCAATCGGCAACTTCCTGATCCTTTCACCCGTCAGATCAAATATAGCATTCGCCAAAGCCGGAGCTACGGTCGGCAGCCCGGTTTCACCGGCACCATCCGGGGGAGCTTCACTTTTTAGAATATGTGTCACTATTTCAGGACATTGATCCATCCTAAGCAGTGGATAGGTGTCAAAATTCTGTTCTGCCATGGCTCCATTTTTGACAGTTAATCCAGAATATGCAGCCCCTAATCCCATCACTATAGAACCCTCTGTTTGGGCCCTTACCGTATCAGGATTGATGCAAATGCCCAGATCTATTACCGTTGTAATTTTAATGGGTACTATCTTTTCTCCTTTTTGTTTGACTTCAACGACCATTGCAAAATAAGCGCCCGACCGCTTGGCTACTGCAATTCCTTTTCCAATACCTTTCTCCTGGGGCGCGTCCCAATTCGTTTTAGCCGCAGCCTCGGTAAGCACTCTTATATATCGTGGATTATCGAGCATATCGAGCCTGAATTGTACTGGATCTTTCTTTGCTTTGTGGGCCAACTCGTCAACAAAACACTCGTGCGCAAAAGGATTTGTAGAATGGTATACTGCTCGCCAATAAGAGACGGGGATGTGTCTTTTCCGCAGCACACCTTTTACGGATAAATTTGGAACAAGGTAATCCGTATTGATGCCGCCCATCAATTGCCGGCCGGCAGTCATATCATCTCCGGTCTGATTCCTGATCTCCTGAGCAATGACTTTGTGCTCGAGTGCCAGGGCTCGCCCGTTGTCGTCCAACACCGCTTTGCATACGTTGAGGCTGCACGCCCGGAAAGGCCCCTGGGTTTGGTCGTCTTCCCGCGTCCAGATCACCTTTACAGGGCTTCTAGATTTTTGAGAAAGATCTGCTGCCTCTTCTACCACATCGCTCATCGACCTTCTGCCAAAACCGCCTCCAATAAAGGTGTAATTGATCTTTACGTGCTTTTCAGGAATGTCGTATTTTTTTGAAATGAAGGATCGCATACCATTCGGGTTTTGGGTAGATCCCCAAAATTCAGCTACTCCGTCACCGATGCTCACGATGGCATTCATCGGTTCCATGGGCACATGCGCCTGATACGGGGTCTCATAAGCGGCTTCGATCACCTTAGTGGAAGATTCGAATATCTTTTTGACATCTCCCTTTCCAAACAACTCATTTCCATCTGACTTAGCTGCGTCATAAGAATCCGTCATTATTGTTTCACCAGATACTCCTTCCAGACCTTTCGTGTCCCATTCTACTTTTAGCGCTTTTCGTCCCTGAAGGGCCGACCAGTAATTGTCCGCAAGTACAGCGACGCCTTCCCTCTTATTGCCATATACTTCTCGTGCTGTCCGGAATACATGTCTCACTCCTGAGACTTCCAGTACCTCGTCTTTATTAAAGTTTTTCACCTTCCCTAAGAAAACCGGTGACCGCTCGATAGACGCATACAGCATGCCGGGCACAGAAATATCGATACCAAATTTGGCTGCACCGTTCGTCTTTAAAGGAATATCCCGCCTCTCTGCCGGCTTGCCAATGACCGTAAATTCACTGGGCTTTTTTAACGTGGGATTCTCAGGAGGTTTGACCTTTGCCGCTTCCTCTACCAATTGTCCATAGGTCATTATATCACCCGATTTATTGGTCACAGCGCCTTTACTTGCTTTGCATTGATCTATGCTTACATCCCAGGTATTTGCCGCCGCTTGTATGAGCATTTCTTTGGCTGATGCACCCATAAATCGCAATTTTTCAAATTCCGTCTGAATGCTCCGGCTGCCTACCACCATTTGACTGCCATAGGTCTCTCTATCGGCTTCAGATTGCCTTATTTCCACGTCATCGATATCTACTTCGAGTTCTTCGGCCAGGATCATCGGGATGGACTGGAATGTGCCTTGCCCCATTTCCGGACGATGATTGAATAGGGTGATGCTGTTGTCTTCGCCGATGGAGATAAACTGATTCAGACTAATGCCTGTAAGATCTGAAGTTACCTGGGCCAGCATTTCATTCTTTCCGTCAGAGCCGGGGACGCAGCCGACCACAAGAAAAGCTCCTGTAACCGATGACAACTCAATAAATTTTCGCCTTGATACTTTTTGCATGATTATATTTTTGAGGCTGCTTTAATGGCTTTCTTTACTCTCGGATAAGTGCCGCACCTGCACAACACTCCGTTCATGGCCTTATCAATTTCTTCATCTGTTGGATTTCCATTCTTTTTCAGTAATGTCGCGGCGCTCATGATCTGTCCGGATTGACAATAGCCACATTGAGGCACCTGTTCTTTGATCCAGGCCAATTGCACGGGATGGTCATTATTCTCAGATAGCCCTTCTATTGTAGTGATCTCTTTTCCCCGGGCTGCTGCAGTAGGCACTACACAAGACCTAATCGGTTCACCATTCAGATGCACGGTACACGCACCGCATTGAGCGATACCACATCCGAATTTTGTACCTGTAAGTCCTACAAAATCCCGAATGGCCCATAACAAGGGCATTTGCGGATCGACATCGATTTCTTTGCTTCGCTTGTTTATGGATAAAGTTATTTTGGCCATAGTTGTAATTTACAAAACCCTCAAGATATGAACTTCCGATATAATATAACGACACAATTCAACTAAATGCCCTTTGAGGGCCTAACGACAGAAAATTCCAAACCGAATCGTTTATTTCAATTTGGAATAGTTCTCAAATTGAACTAACTTAGCTAATAAAATTAACACTATGGAAATAGTAAATATGCATAAGGCAAAAACGCATCTATCTGCTCTCGTGCAAAGGGTGTTAAGCGGAGAAAAGATCGTTATTGCTAAAAACAATAATCCGCTCATCGAACTAAAGCCTTTTGAAAAGAAAAAGAAACGAGCCGGTAGAGGTAGTTGGAAAGGAAAAGTTAAAATTCTTCAGGATTGGAGAGAGGCAGATAAAGAGATCGAGGATTTGATGCTGAACAGTAAACTTTTCCCTCATGAAAAAGATACTAATTGATTCTCATGTGTTCCTTTGGTGGCATGAAGACAGCGACCGATTGTCACGGCGACATAAGAAATTGATTGACGACCCGGAAAGTCTGATATTTATTAGTATTGCTTCGCTTTATGAATTATACCTAAAATCTGGCCTAGGAAAATTAGATATACCGGATACGATTGAAGAAGATCTTATAAAACACGACATGGAAATATTGCGGATATCTTTTAAACATCTTAATGAGTTTCGACAATTGCCGCGTCACCACAAAGACTCATTCGACCGCATGATCATTTCTCAAGCCATAGCCGATAATATTCCTGTGATTTCTTATGATGACTGGTTTAAGGCTTACGACATTGAATTGTTGTGAAAAAACGCAATGAAATCACACCTGATACTCTTTCTGTCCATCACCTACCTACATTTGCGTTCTTTCTCAACACATAGATGCAGCACAATACGCAACGACTTTATACCAAAACATTCATTACCCTCTGCGCAAGTTACGCCTTCTTCGGAGCAAGTTTTAATATGATCCTTCCGGAATTGCCGTCCTTTCTTTCGGCTATGGGTGGCGAGGACTATAAGGGATTGATCATCGCACTTTTCACACTTACAGCTGGGCTGTCGAGGCCATTTAGCGGTAAGCTCGCTGATATTATTGGCCGCAAGCCGATTATCATTTTAGGTATTATCGTCTGTATCATCTGCAGTCTGATCTATCCCATACTATCGACGGTGAGCGGATTCTTGCTACTGCGCTTAGTCCATGGTTTTTCCACAGGATTTTCACCTACAGCCATCGCGGTATATGTGGCGGACATTGTACCTGCGCATCGCAGAGGTGAAGCGATGGGAATCATCGGAGTGAGCATCAATCTGGGATCGTCCATATCGCCTCCCTGGGGAAGTTTTCTGGCGACAGAGTATTCCTTAGATGTGATGTTTTACGCCTCGTCACTCCTGGCCGTCATCTCGATGTTATTTCTGTTCAAATTAAGAGAAACGGTCAAAGTAAAGCAGACATTTCGCCCAAGCCTCTTGCTTCTCAAGCGCAACGAGATCCTTAGCCAAAGAGCATTACTTCCTGCTGCGGTTTGCGGCCTGGCATATATGGGATTTGGAGCGCTGATAACAATCACTCCCGATCAATGTACATATTTGGGAATCACGAATAAGGGTTTGTTTTTTACCACTTTTTTGATTTGCGCGGTGCTTTCGAGACTTTTTGCAGGGAGACTTTCAGATATTTATGGCAGGACGCCAATTATGCGTATTGCCATTGTTCTTCTCGCCCTATCTTATTGGGTTTTCGGGAAGTCCGAAAATCCTACATGGCTTTTAGCTGCCTCCGGACTGGTAGGATTTTGTTTAGGAATTGTCATCCCAGCTGTCTTTGCTTGGACGGTAGATCAAAGCAACGATCAAAATAGAGGAAAGGCTCTCGCGACTGTATTCATAGGTTTGGAAATGGCGATAGGTATCGGCGCTTTATTAGGAGCTGCTATTTACGCGAATGATCATGAACGTTTTGATTTGGTTTTTATCATGATTGGAGCTATTACATTACTGGGCGTATTTTTTACACAGGATAAAGGAGAGGAAGTAATGCAGCAATAGCTTCGAAGTAAACACTTCACCGCGGTCTGCCTCGATCTTGATAAAGTAAATACCCAGAGGCAAAAGCATAAGATCCCATGTAATGGAATAATGTACTCCCATTAGAGCCTATCGGTTCCAACTCCAAAATTTTTTCGGACCACATAAAATTTTCGATAGCTATTTCACTCGCAGAAGTAAACGGACCGCGAGGAGATATTTTGAAGGTTCTGAACATCGACCCGTTCTCCAGGAGATAGGCAGACAGGCCGGGGCGCGTTCCCCTATTCCATTCATTGATCAACCGGCCGCAATTATCAATCAAATAAGCATTGGTACTGTTAAAAGGGGAAAAGAAAGTGTAAACGGATTGTTTTTCCCTATCGCGGTCTTTGAAGTAAAAAAATTAACTTCATTGCCACTTATGTTTCTTTACCCTGTTCTGGCTATTTCTGTTTGTCGGGATTTGTTTGTAAACAAAGATTATGAAACACCCAAGAGAACTAAAACCTGATACTCTCTCTCTTCATGCAGGCCAAAGGCCCGATCCCACCACAGGCGCAAGAGCTACACCGATTTACCAAACGTCATCCTTTGTATTCAGAGACTCCGAGTTTGCAGCGGGCATTTTTAATGTGGAAAGAACAGGCCATGTGTATTCGAGAATAACCAATCCGACAAATGCAGTCTTAGAAGAAAGAATAACGGCTCTGGAGGGAGGAGTTGGCGCAATCGCTACCGCAAGTGGACAGGCAGCTTTACATCTGGCGATAGCCACTATTATGGATGCAGGATCGCATATTGTTGCATCCAATTGTCTCTATGGAGGAAGTCACAATTTATTAGAATATACACTTCCACGATTTGGTATCAATACCACTTTCGTAGATTTTCGAAATACGGATTCTTTGAAAAAATCGATTAACAGTAATACCAGACTCATATTCGGAGAGACGCTTGGCAATCCCGGTTTGGATGTAATGGACATACCTGAAGTTTCTAAGATTGCGCACGCACAAGCACTTCCGTTGATGGTAGATTCGACTTTTACCACACCTTACCTTATCAAACCCTTCGATTTAGGTGCAGACATCATCTATCATTCTGCGACCAAATTCTTATCAGGTCATGGAGTAGTAATCGGAGGCGTGCTTGTAGACAGCGGCAATTTCGACTGGGATGGTTCAGGAAAATTTCCTCAGCTCACTGAACCTTATGACGGATTTCACGGTATGCGGTTCACAGAAGAATTCGGGCCAGCAGCTTTTATTACAAGGGCGCGAAAAGAAGGAGCTCGGGATTTTGGAGCCTGCATGAGTCCTCACACTGCCTTTCTCATTCTTCAAGGTGTAGAAACTTTGGGTTTAAGAATGCAACGCCACGTCGAAACCGCCAGAAAAATTGTCAATTTTCTGGATGATCATCAACAGGTCGAAAGTGTAACCTATCCGGAATTGGAAAATCATAAAGATCACCAGTTGGCAAAAAAATTACTTCCCAACGGCTGCGGAGCAATATTCACGTTCGAATTGAAAGGGGGTAGAGAAGCAGGAGTTGTTTTCATTGAAAATCTGAATATTTTTTCTCACCTCGCTAATGTAGGAGACGCTAAATCGTTGGTGATTCATCCGGCCAGTACTACACATCACCGCATGAATACAGCGGCGCTTAAAAAAGCCGGGATTTCGGAAGGTACGATTCGGCTTTCTATCGGTCTTGAGGATCCGGAAGATTTGATTGATGATTTGGGTATGGCTCTTGGGGCTGTAAAAAAGCGCTTGTCTTAAATACAATTGGTTATATGAAGAATAATCTGGATAGCTTCGCAAATCAGATAAAATCTATTCAAGGAGTTGATGCCTGCTGAAGGCAGGCAAATATCAATAGCTTCGCGTACAACGCGAAGAATCAAATTAAGCAACACCTCAACCACAAAGTGGTTGAATAAAACCAAACTCTATGAGCACTTATACACAAATCCTGTATCAAATTATATTCAGCCCCAAACATCGAAAACCTGTATTGATAAAAGAAAACCGACCTATTCTATTCAAATACATTTGGGGAATTACAAAAAATAAGAATTGCCATCTATATCGCATTAACGGCGTAGAAGATCATTTACATATTGTATCTCATCTTCACCCCTCTATTGCCTTGGCCGATTTGGTAAAGGATATAAAGGTGGCCAGTTCGGGATTTATTAAGGATGAAAACTTATTTCCAAAATTCACTAATTGGCAAATCGGATATTCTGCTTTCACGTATAAAGTAGATGCCAAGAATAATCTAATCGAATACGTCAAAAACCAGGAAGCACACCATAAAAAAATAAGTTTTCGAGATGAATTGATCGCGTTGTACAAAGAACACCAAATTGAATTTGATGAAAAATATTTGGAATAGGAATATTCAACCGCTTCGCGGTTGCCACGTCGCTGAAACCTTCGCCATGCATTTTATGCATGGTTATTCAAATTGGCCTACCTCCGGCAGGCCTTCCGTCAAATTGTCCGGTTCGAAAAATAATTGCAACAATGCAGAAACCTACCTACGCATTCTCAGGTTCTAAAGGACTTACCGATAAATCAAATCCCATCGTATTCATCCACGGCACGGGCATGGATCATACAGTGTGGACATTGCCGGCACGCCACTTTGTACGCCACAAAAGAAATGTACTCGCTATCGACCTCCCCGCTCACGGAAGAAGTTCTGGCCCTGCATGCACCTCAATAGAAGATATGGCAAAATGGGTAACCTGTTATTTAGATGAACTGGGAGTGGATGAATTCTCAGTTGTCGGGCATAGCATGGGTTCATTAATAGCTCTTGAGACTGCTGCTTTAGCTGGCACAAGAGCAAAATCTCTGGTGATGGTAGGTACTGCTGTTCCCATGACCGTATCTGATTTTTTATTGGAGGCCGCCAAAAATAATCATCAACAAGCCATAAATATTCTGACGTATACGGGCTATAGCTATCCGGGTAGAATTGGAAGAAATGGCAACCCGGGAATTTGGATGACCGGCACTACGAAAAAATTATTAGAACAGGCTCCAAATGACATCATCTATACGGACCTTAAGGCGTGTGCGGAGTACGATCAAGGGCTCAACAGCGCTGATAAGGTGACGGCTGACACCATGTTGATCCTCGGAGAAAACGATTATCTCACACCAGTTCGAAAAGCGAAAAAATTGATCGGCGCTTTCAAAAACCCCGTTGTAAAAAAGGTGCAGGATTCCGGCCACTCCTTAATGATAGAGCAGCCGAATGTAGTGCTGGATTATTTGAGAGAAGCGCTAAACAAGTTCAAGAATCAAGTACAAGTTCAAGCACAAATTTGAACTCACCATTGATTGGATTTTTCGGAGATCGATTTTTGATTGCAAAGACTTGAATTTGCATGTTATGAAGGAAATACTACTCACCGACGGAGGCCTGGGTACCGAATTAAGAATGCGCGGAGTAGAAGTGCCGTCCCACGTCAATTCGATCTGGTCTGCTCAAGCGCTCATCGATGCTCCGGACATTGTGGAAGCTATTCATATCGATTATATCAATGCAGGCAGCGATTACATTACTATTAATAACTGACATTTCGCAGTTCGAAAATTTGGTATTGTAAAAAATTATTATATGTATAGCTTTGTGCTGGATCTAAAGATAGTTACTAATGATGAATCCGCACATTGCCGACTTGTACAGCGATTATTTGTTGACAAGTTTTAGTCACAGCACAGCTATAGGTATGTCTAAAATGTTAGACGGTGCTTATAGCCATGATCAGATCAGTAGATTTTTGGCTCAGCCTACTCTGGGCCAAAAAGATTATTGGAAATCTGTTAAACCTATAGTCAGGAAAGTAGAAAGTCCTGATGGTAGCATTTGTATTGATGATGTGATAACTGAAAAACCACATTCTACTCAGAATGAGATAATAACGTATCACTTTGATCATACAAAGAACAGGAGCGTCAAAGGCATCAATATGATAAGTTTTCTATATCATAACCAATTGGGTGATGGCCAAACGGTAGAGTTGCCTTTAGCCTATGAAATTATCAGAAAGCCAATCAGGTTTACTGATCTAAAAACACGACAAGAGAAACGCAAAAGTGAGGTGAGTAAGAATGAGTTAGTAAGACAAAGGCTCAAAGTACTCACACAGCGTAATCATGTTCAGTACAAATATGCCTTATGGGATAGTTGGTTTAGCTCAAATGACAATATGGAGTTTGTGCATTACGAGTTAAAAAAGCATTTTATCGGTGCAATTAAGACCAATCGTCTTGTTGCCCTGAGTAAGGAAGAAAAACTGCAAGGTAAGTTTACAAGAGTCGATGCACTAGACCTACAGCCAGACTGTGTAATGGAAGTTTGGATCAAAGGATTGGACTTTCCGGTTTCTTTGACCAAACAAGTCTTTACGAACAAAGATTACTCCACAGGCGTACTGTATCTGGTAAGCAACGATACAAAACTTACACATCAGCAGACTCATACAATCTATGAAAGAAGATGGAAAGTTGAGGAATTCCACAAATCGATGAAACAGAATGCTTGTTTAGCCAAATCACCAACAAAGTATGAAGTGACGCAGTCCAATCATATTTTTTGTGTGATGATAGCGTATACTAAACTCGAATTGCTCAAAATTAATCAAGCTAAAAACCACTTCGCCATAAAGGCAAGACTATACTTAAAAGCTGTCAAAGCAGCATATCAAGAACTTAACCGAATGAAAAAACAATTCAATTTGGTTAACCCTGCTCAACTGCAAGCTATTCCTCTTTTGGAATAACTATAATATTATTTTTTAATTTTCCAAATATCTGCCCTGCGAAAGGTCAGTTAATAATTACGCGTTGACTCAACCTATCCTAAAGAGAGCAGGTCTCGAAAGGCGGCTGGAAGCAATGACGATGACGGCCATAGATCTGGCAAAAAGCGCTGTGGCGAAAACGGGTAAGTCAACAAAGATCATTGGCTCATTGCCTCCTCTTGAGACGAGCTATCGACCTGACTTAATACTTCCTGAGGGAGAAATGTTGGATTATTACAGCGAGATAGCAAGTATGCTCAAAGATCAGGTAGACGTCATAGTATGCGAAACAATGGCGAGCGGACTCGAAGCTAAATGTGCTTTGAGAGCTACATTAAATGTCGATATGGAAGTTTGGGTAAGTTGGACACTGCATGGCAATCGACCTAATATTTTACCTAGTGGTGAATCGATACAAAAGGCTTTCGCAGCTTTGGTTGATTTAAAACCAAATGCTTATTTGGTGAATTGCTGCGGTGCGAACTTTGTCGGGCAGGCCATTAATGAACTGAAAGAATTGACCAATTCACCCATTGGTGGATATGCGAATGCAGAAAATATAACGGTTATTTCTGAGGGCGTGAATTTAGTGGATAATGCCGAAGATTTGCAAAAGCAGTCTTGCAAAGAAATCAACGAGGAAGAATACGCTACTGAGGTTGCGAAATGGATTGATAATGGAGCGTCTATTGTAGGAGGGTGCTGTCGCACCAGGCCTGGGTACATAAAAGAGTTAAGAAGATTAATCGATGGTATGGAGTGAAGTTAGAAGGGGCTACTACCTCGAATTCCATAATCTTTTATACAATTCATAAAGGACCTGTCAATCTTGTCCTAGAACGATTGAATGGCGTTCTGAGCTTCTCGCTCTCCCGTTTCCAGCGCTCCTTGTACCGTCTGATAATGTCCGTTCAGGTGGGTTGCTTCGCCTGCAAAAAAGAGCTTGTCGTCTACCGGTTGTGCCAAAATAGACCTGGCATTTCCGATCCCAACAGTACTGTATGAGTATGCACCGAGCACATACGGCTCCTTTCTCCAATCTTGCATGATATATTCTCCGGTGTAATTTTCAGAGGCTTGTCCGTTATGGACTACATCCAATTCAGCAATAATAGATTCTACCGCAGCGTCTTCGGTGATATCGCTTAGTGTCTGAGCTTTATCACCCATAACAAAAACTCCCAATGTGGGTTGGCTGCTAATTTTACCAAAACCAGCATCATAATAGGTCGAACCAATCGCTGTGCCCAGCACGTTTTTGTTTTCAAAAAAGCGGGTTTTGAATTTTAAATAGATCTTCATTCCGGCTTCCATTCCAATTTTGTTGATCGCATTTATTTTGTCGCCGCTCAATGCAGGGACAAATTCTATAACATTATTTTTCAACACATTCACAGAAACAGTAAGGATTACCCTATCGGCCTCGTAGGTCGTACCACCTGCTGTCACTATGACCTTATCGTTTTGATAATTGATTTTAGTCACAGGAGCATTTAGCACAATATTGTTTTCGATTTCAGGGACTATTTTGTTGTATATCAAATCATAATACGTCTGATTTCTAAATTTGTAATCGTTACTACCTGCAGACCAATTTTCTGATTCTATGGCCGTTTGCTTTATATTCAGTTTAGAGGCGGATGCCCCGGGATCTCCGGCAAGGGCGTCCAGTAAATCATGCGTATCGGCGCCATATCCTTGGGTGGTCGCCCAATCCAGCAATGAAATATCGTCTCCTCCAGTGGACTCTGCTTCTATATAATCGAAAATGGACGATAGGTTAGCAGGTATATTGGATTCGCTGTAAAACTGATCATTGTACCAAAGGTTAGATGCACTATCGTCTTCAAATATTTCCACCCCATTGTCAGTCGCCCAATTGTACGTGAGCGCATTATTCCCGTGAATCCATTCAGCGCCCAAGTCCAATGGAAAATCAGTAAAATCGGTGTTCTTCTTCAGGCGTCCGCCGATTCTGTCCGATGCTTCCAAAATGGTGAAATCTACATTATTTTCTTTTAAGGTTTTACCAGCATATAATCCCGCTGCTCCCGCTCCAATGACAATAACCTTAGCGTCAAGTGGAATGGTCCCAGTATTATTCTCGTCTTTATTACAAGCATTGAGCGTTGCTGTTATGAGCATTAAACAATAGGCTGTTTTCATTGATTTCAATTTTCCTTTTAAATAGCGCATTGATCTTGCGTCTTTATGCAGATGTCACTATTTTTACGGACAAATGCGATAGCAATGATACAGGCCAATGCGATACTCAGCGATAAGAGCAGAGAAATTATAATAAATAATTCTTTTGACTATCTGGAGTTAAACCGGAAGGGACTGACAATCAAACAACTTCATGATATCCTTGAATATACAAACCTCTCTCTAAAGAAGTTGTCAAATATAATCTCCTTGTCTGAAAGACAGCTTAATCGATATGAAAATGATCATATTTTGAGAAGAGATATATCCGGACAATTGATCCAAATCGTCGAACTTTATCGCAAGGGATACGAGCTGTTTGAGGATCGAGAAAAATTCCAGTCCTGGATGAGCAGCGAAATATCGGGACTCGGCAATGTCAAACCTGAGAGCTTACTGGATACCGTATTCGGCATCCGGATGGTCATAAACGCATTAGGAAGACTCGAACACGGCATCATATCTTAGAATGATCGTTTACCGAATCACCCGAGAAGAATACGGTGATGATATAAGTGGGATAGGTTCGAAGATTTATGGAGGCCGATGGAATCCAATCGGAGTAAGTGTACTGTACGCGTCCGAATCAAGAGCGCTATCCGTTTTGGAACTATTAGTGAACACAAGGAAGAATTTAGTTCCACCAAAATACGTGATTCTTCATCTCAAAATTCCATATGAAGACATACGGCTGATCCCGGAAATTCCGAAAGCAGAATTACCAAAAAATTGGAAGGCCATGCTGCCGCCAGACAAACTAAAGATGTTAGGAGCCAAATACCTTATTGAGAAAAATAACCAGGCTATTCGGGTACCTTCAGCCCTGCTGCCATCTGAATTCAACATCGTCATTAACACCTTGCACACCGATTTTGGTAAAATAAAGGTTATGAAAACCGAAGCTTTCGCATTTGATGAAAGACTATTAAATTGAATAGCAAATTTGTAAAACACTAATTATCTCTTCACCACAAATGCATCCTTAGCTGAGATTTAAATGTTTTCGGATACTGTAATGCCTTATTATATAACAAACGCAGCAAAACTGAGATGGATAAGCTCAAACCACGACTTCAGTCGCAGCCAATTAAGACCGGTTCACTACAACCGTTTTACCAGTTTCGACAGTTCGAGTAATCAGAAAAACGGTTGAAACCGTTCAGCGAACTACTTTCCCTTTCACCCAACAACTGAAGTTGTGGGTTACCTTACTTCTTCTTCAAATTGAAATAATAGCGATTGACTTCGTCTGAATTGCTTTCGATAATATCCAAATATCCATCATTGTTGAAATCTGCAACGGCCACCGATCGGGTATTATCTTTACCTGTCCCAAATGGAATTTTTTCGGAAAAATCCAAACGACCGTCATTGAGATATACGAAGTTTTGCTGTTCGTCTCGATTTGCCAATATAAGATCATAGTCGTTATCTCCATCCATATCGGCCACTTCCACATCTATCGTTGAATCATCATTAGTACCAAATCCCAGACACTTCGAAAATTTACCGGTTCCGTCGTTCAGGCACATTTCATTTTCACTTCCCCGGTTGGTTATGAGAATATCAATATCTCCTACCCCAATTGAAGCGGTTCGTTCTTTATGACCACCCAGGATGAGTCTGCCATTGGTCTTGAATGCCAGTTCTTGTCCATAACTGAAAATCGACAGGAAGGACAGCAGCATTACGAAAGGGTGTCTTAGCGTATTTATTTGCGTTTTTATATCAATTGAATTTAGATATACCACTAAGTAATGCAAATTCTTTGCCTCTAATGAAACTATTACCATAGAAATGCAGTTACCGGTATGTAGTCAATGAGAATTCAATTTCGGTATTGACATTTTTTTTATTTTAAAATTAATTTATGAATATTTTTGTAGCAAAGTTAAGCTATGACACCCAAGAGTCCGATTTGCAGAACGCTTTTTCAGAATATGGAGAAATAGATTCGGTAAAAATCATTACGGACAAAGCAACCGACAGATCAAAAGGCTTTGGATTTGTCGAAATGGCAAATGATGATGATGGACAGAATGCAATTGATGGATTGAACGAAACGGAATTGGACGGCAGAACAATTGTCGTCAAGAAAGCCCAACCAAGGGAAAACAGAAATGATAACCGAGGTGGAGGTAGACGATATTAGAATGAATATCTGTTTTTGAAAAAAAGTCTTTGCGCAAGCAAGGACTTTTTTTTCATTTACCTATAATTAAGCCAACAAATAAATCACTACCGAGTTGTCGGCAGATTGTACGCAGGGAAGAACCCTGGGCATAGGACCGTTTTGTCTCCAAAGCAGAAAATGTCTCTTGTTGTTGGTGCTGCCCGTCTTATAATGGCCAGAACAGCATAATCAGGGGTGTGCCTATTATTACAATTAGAATTTCCAATGGTAATCCCATTCTCCAGTAATCGGAAAACCGATACCCTCCCGGCCCAAGTATAAGGGCATTACACTGATGGCCAATAGGTGTAAGAAATGCACAAGAGGCACCTACTGCAACACACATTAATAGTGGATCAATACTAACGCTCATAGTTATGGCAATCTCAACTGCAATCGGCGCCATTATAAGAGCTGTAGCTGCATTATTTATCACATCTGAAAGAGTCATGGTAATGATCATGATCAAAGCCAATATAAACCAGGTAGGCAAGCTGTGTGTCATGCTCACCATAGCATCAGCAATTAATCGGGTACTATCTGTTGTTTGAAGAGCATTACTAACAGGAATCATGGCGCCAAGTAGCACTATGATTGGCCAATCTATTTGGCTGTATATTTCACGAACTTGCAGTATGCCAGTAAAAACATACGCCAAAACAGCTCCCATAAATGCCACTGTGATAGGCAGGATACCAAACGTATTTAGTGCGATGGCTGAGCCAAAGATCAATAGGGCTAAGCCCACCTTAGAAAAAACACCCATAGTCACATTTCTTTCAGCCAACGGAAGGAGGTCAAGAGAGCTTATATTATCATCAAGATTATCGACATTGCCTTGCAACAGCAACACGTCACCGACACGAAAAGCTACATTGCCAAGCCGTTTATGGATTGGTTCTCCCCGCCGGGCAACAGCCATCAGAATCAAGGTATTGGAAGTGCGTTTACGCAAATAATCCCGATCGCGATTCTCCAATGGTGAATCAGGTTTTATTAATACCTCCTTAAAAGCAGTGTGCTCGTCTTTCAAACTATCAATACGTTCGCGCATTAACTTTGTAAGCCGCAGACCATACTCATCCATCATCACCTTGAGGTCAACAGGATCAGCCATAATTTGAAACCTGTCACCTTCTTGAATGATATGATCAGGCCTGGGACTATAGACTTTTTCATCTTCAGCTATGTATCCAAATATTGTGAGCCTATCCTCAGTGAAGTGCTCTATCTCAATAATCTTCAGACCAATGAATTTGCTTTTCTTTGGAATGCGAATCGGGGTAATGTATTCATTAATTGAGAAAAGTGTTTCTGTCCCCGGTTTTTTATAAGATTTCTTTCGTATCAACCGCCAACCGATCAGGGCTACAAACAATACGCCCAACAATGCTATCGATCCTCCAACGGGACTGAAATCAAACATCGCAAATGGTTCTGGTTGAAATTGCTGAACATTAATATTTTGAGATTCAAAATATTGAACTTCGGGAGAGAACACGTCTTCAAGAGCACGTGATTTCAAATCCATCAGTAGAGTTTTACGGAAGGTAGAAATGATAATGTTAGGTGGGGTACCTATCATGGTTATCATTCCACCCAGAATACTTGCAAATGCCAATGGCATTAGGAGAATGCTAGGTGATCGTTTTCGCATTGCGGAACTTTTAAGTGCTACCGGCAGCATTAAAGCAAGTGCGCCAACATTGTTCATAATTGCTGAAAGAATAGCTGCTACTCCGCTCAAGCTAGTGATATGGGTGACTTGATGTTTGGATAAAGGGGCTATTTGGCGAGAGATCAGTTCAACTACACCAGCATTTCGCAGTGCTCTGCTGATTATAAGCACCAGAACTACGGTAATAACTGCCGGATGCGCAAATCCAATGAATACATTGGACTCATCCATGATCAAATTTGATGTTTGCCCACCCAGCACCTGGTCAGCAATAAATAAAGTACCTAACGCAATAACCGAAACAATATCATATCGCCAACGTCCCCAGATAAAAAGGAGAAAAGTCATCACGATAATTACCACTATGGCAATTTGATCAACAGTCACAAACTGTGCGCTTTATTTTGTTAAGAATTCATCAGTCCTTATCAAAGTATACATTTTACTAGATCATAATGATTTTCCGATCGAGGACGGAAAATATTTTAATGGAACTAATACCAAAATAAATCAGTTACCGATCTGTAGTCAATGAGAATTCAATTTCTGTATTGACATTTTTTTTATTTTAAAAAATTATTTATGAACATTTTTGTAGCAAAGTTAAGCTATGACACCCAAGAGTCCGATTTGCAGAACGTTTTTTCAGAATATGGAGAAATAGATTCGGTAAAAATCATTACGGACAAAGCCACCAGTAGATCAAAAGGCTTCGGTTTCGTCGAAATGACCAATGACGATGAAGGACAAAATGCCATCGATGGTTTGAATGACACTGAATTGGACGGAAGAACAATTGTTGTGAAGAAAGCCGAGCCAAGGGAGAAAAGAAATGATAACCGCGGTGGCGGGAGACGATATTAGAATAAATATCTGTTTTAAAAATCAAGAGTCTTTGTTACGGCAAAGACTTTTTTTTTCTTCATTTAGTAGTTGAAGAATACTGGACATCAACGATTGATATGGGATAAAAAAACCTGTTAGGTCATCATAAAAATAATCATTGCCAAATTCAAATTTTGGAGAATAGATATATAGGGATCTAACAGGTTAAATGCAACCTTTTCGCCAATTTCATCAGCAGTTCTCATGGTGTGTGGCCGGCATGCTATTTTTCTAGGTCTCCACCACCATTCCGTGTATTGATTAAGGTCATTAGATGGGTGCTTCTGATATATGTAGTTTTTCTTTTTCCGAAATATCAATGTATTCAAATAAAGAACTGTTTCGGATATTTTCCCACCATTGATGCTGATCGGCCAAGTCCTTCTTAGGTTCGGCGGATACAACAAATCGTTCGGAATCTTCGACGGCCTCCTTTAGGTAGATCAGGTTGGATAAATCGTTTTTGACACTGGATAATTGCCGTTCCAGATCGATGAGTTTCACAAAGACAGGTTGACCATTTTGACCGGCAAGATCAACAGTAATTGGAAAAATTAAATTGGAATACTGGGTGCATTTCAAAATGTCCCGATATAGGGAAATATGTGTTAAATTAGATATATCAACCAAAAATTAAAAGTCATGAACGTGGTTAAATTACAGAAAAGATTTGACCAACTGATGAGTGATGTAAAGAACCTACAGGACATTGAAAGTTTTTACGACTATGAAGAAAGTTTTACCTACCTGTTAAAAGATTTTGGCAGAGAATTGCTAGAGAGTTCATTGGGCGAGGCTGTTGAAAATCGTAAAAAAAAAGATGCATCAAGACAGGTTACGGTAAAATTGAATTGAATAAGTCCAACAAGTACAGCGAACAAATCGAGTCTGCAAAAGTAAGCCCTTATTTACAAGGCAAGTTGATATTCATAGGCCAGTTTAGTTGTTACGAGAATGGGGAAGAAATTGCGAATAAATTATTAGAGGTAAAAACGAATGATACGGCAATTTACCGTTTAACTGATACAATGGGAGAACAAGTAGGAGAATGGATAGATGACCAAGATCGGTACAACATAGAAGATGTGAAAAAAGAGGATAGAGTTTATTGTCAGGTGGATGGTTCTCATTTATTGACAAGAGGACCGGGATGGAAAGAGGTAAAATTGGGAAGGGTATTCAAACAAAGCTCAATTCTACCTCAAAGTGCTGATAGACAGTGGATTAGGAATAGTGAATATGTAGGTCATTTGGGTGATCATGAAGAATTTGAGACAAAAGTTTCAGTGTTATTAGATGAATATTCAGGATTAAAAGACCGGATGGTTTTTGTGAATGACGGAGCTGTATGGATAGAAAAATGGATTACAGCAGAATATCCTGATGCAACCCAAGTACTAGATTTTTACCACGCCGTTAAAAATGTGAGCAAATACGCAAATGTGTGTATGAAAAATAAAAAAGTAAGAAAAGAATGGATTTCACAGACAGCTTCACTATTAAAAGAAAAGGGTTATGATAGCCTTATAGAACGGATCGATGAATTGAATTGTAACACGAAATTAAAAAAAGAGGAAAAGAGGAAATTGATGGTCTATTTAGAAAGGAACAAGACAAGAATGGATTACCCTTCATACATAGAAAAGGGAATGTTAATAGGTTCTGGAGCCATAGAAGCAGCGCACCGCAACGTATTGCAAAAAAGGATGAAACTGTCAGGTCAAAGATGGTCTGCCAAGGGAATTCAAAATATGATCAATCTCAGAGTAATCAATAAAAGTGGCCATTGGGATATGGTAACTGACAGGTTAAGACGCGCCGCCTAGACGGGACAAAATGAAATGCACCCGTTTGTAAATGCCGCTTCCAGGATCGGCTATCCATCCGTATTTTTTGTTGATTTTAAAGATATTGACGAAATGGTTTTGGTTCCAATGCAAGATGGCTGGTAACGGAGCATTTGATAATGAAGGTTTCTCTGAACCGTCGACTAACGGTACTTTCACTGCAAGGGTTCTATAGCCAATTAACTCAGCAGCTTCGCTTATTCCTTGGAGGCTTACTCCAGCTTTGTCTATATAGCATTTTTCTCTAAGGAAGGGTAATGAATATTTTTTTCCATGGTGACGTGCAACCATGCGTAGGCAGGTCGGGCCGCAATCCATTGAGTCGAGTTGTTTGTAGAAGGGAAAAGAATGGTTCTGTCGCATCTGTTTAACTTAAAAATAGCAATTCCTACTTTCACTTCCAAAATCATGCTGCCAAAGAACAAAAGGATTTGTAGGTACTCGATTTAGAATCTATCATTTGGTTCTTTTTTAGCATTCTAACCAATTCAATGCCAGCCAGTGTTCGTTTTGCTGATTCAAATGATTTGAAACCCAACATAGGCCCGATCTGCCATTTGATAAACCGGTGATCTTGTTCAACAATATTATTCAGGTACTTGCATTGCCTCCATTTGATTTTCGTCCAATTCCTCTGGTTGAAAACCTTGATCCCGGCTCTATTCGCTCCGCTTTTATCTATGTTGATTAGTGAAGGAATCCCATTCTGGTTGATTGCTTTTATTAAAAAGGCATGAGCTGACCGTCTCTTTCTATTAGGGCTAAGCAGGAAATCTATTGTGTTGCCTGCCTTGTCTACTGCTCGATAGAGGTACATCCATTGACCCTTCACTTTTACGTACGTCTCATCCATTCTCCACCTTCCACCTACCTTTTGTTTTCTGGTTCTGAAGTTGGCTTCAAAAATTGGCGTAAACTTGAATACCCATCTCTGGATCGTCGCATGATCAACTTTAATGCCGCGCATTCGTAATAACTCCACTAGTGTTGCGTCATAAGTCAAAGATAGTCAATTGGTTATGAAATTTATTTTGGATAGTTGGATGGTATTTTTTCATAAGTAGTTGATTTACAGGTGTTTTGTCAAAAACTGAAATGCTCAGAATTTGTAATATTTCGTAAAGGGTCAGCTTTGAGTTGATGTGCTGTTTCGTTATGGCCACAAGCAAATAGGTGCACACCGCAACCCATATTTGTGTTTTTACTGCATTTTCAGAATGACCCCAGAATTTTTTGATCTTAAGGTGCTGCTTGATCCACTTAAAGAATAATTCTATGTACCATCTGTTCTTGTAAAGCAGTGTAATTGTGAAAGCGTCGAGTTCAAAATTGTTGGTTAGGAAAACATAAGTCTTTGGTTTTGTTTCATCAAAATACTTGACCCTTCTGAGTTTGTCCGGATACATTTTGGCGCTTTTTTTACCCGTCAGTTTTATGGTTTGATCGCATTTCAAACCTTGTGATTTATCGATTGGCCGAGAGTATATTCGTTTGAACTTCAGATTTCGTTTAGCACGAATGACGAAAAAGGATTTTGCCTGGTCTATTTGATACAATCGGTCAAAGTCGTAGTAGCCTTTGTCTACAATATAAAATGCCCCAGCTTCGAAAATAATTTGATCTAAAACGTTGACATCGTGTACTTTACCGTCGGTAATCGCTATGAAAACGGGAATATTACCCCGTAAATCCAGTAGCGTGTGAAGTTTTACCGCTCCCTTTTTCTTGCGAAATCTAGCCCAGGGAAAAACACTCAAGCATAAGTCAATGGTTGAGGCATCCAGTGCATAAACAGTATTGTCTAAATCAAGCGTAAACTCATTATCTTTTAAATATAATGGGCGTGCTATTTGGATAAGATAATTTGCAAAGTCCGCCCAGATTCTCCAATCTCTATTCTCGTTTGCTCGAGTTAATGAACTATTAGAAACTACTGGGTGCATTTCAAAATGTCCCGATATAGGGAAATATGTGTTAAATTAGATATATCAACCAAAAATTAAAAGTCATGAACGTGGTTAAATTACAGAAAAGATTTGACCAACTGATGAGTGATGTAAAGAACCTACAGGACATTGAAAGTTTTTACGACTATGAAGAAAGTTTTACCTACCTGTTAAAAGATTTTGGCAGAGAATTGCTAGAGAGTTCATTGGGCGAGGCTGTTGAAAATCGTAAAAAAAAAGATGCATCAAGACAGGTTACGGTAAAATTGAATTGAATAAGTCCAACAAGTACAGCGAACAAATCGAGTCTGCAAAAGTAAGCCCTTATTTACAAGGCAAGTTGATATTCATAGGCCAGTTTAGTTGTTACGAGAATGGGGAAGAAATTGCGAATAAATTATTAGAGGTAAAAACGAATGATACGGCAATTTACCGTTTAACTGATACAATGGGAGAACAAGTAGGAGAATGGATAGATGACCAAGATCGGTACAACATAGAAGATGTGAAAAAAGAGGATAGAGTTTATTGTCAGGTGGATGGTTCTCATTTATTGACAAGAGGACCGGGATGGAAAGAGGTAAAATTGGGAAGGGTATTCAAACAAAGCTCAATTCTACCTCAAAGTGCTGATAGACAGTGGATTAGGAATAGTGAATATGTAGGTCATTTGGGTGATCATGAAGAATTTGAGACAAAAGTTTCAGTGTTATTAGATGAATATTCAGGATTAAAAGACCGGATGGTTTTTGTGAATGACGGAGCTGTATGGATAGAAAAATGGATTACAGCAGAATATCCTGATGCAACCCAAGTACTAGATTTTTACCACGCCGTTGAAAATGTGAGCAAATACGCAAATGTGTGTATGAAAAATAAAAAAGTAAGAAAAGAATGGATTTCACAGACAGCTTCACTATTAAAAGAAAAGGGTTATGATAGCCTTATAGAACGGATCGATGAATTGAATTGTAACACGAAATTAAAAAAAGAGGAAAAGAGGAAATTGATGGTCTATTTAGAAAGGAACAAGACAAGAATGGATTACCCTTCATACATAGAAAAGGGAATGTTAATAGGTTCTGGAGCCATAGAAGCAGCGCACCGCAACGTATTGCAAAAAAGGATGAAACTGTCAGGTCAAAGATGGTCTGCCAAGGGAATTCAAAATATGATCAATCTCAGAGTAATCAATAAAAGTGGCCATTGGGATATGGTAACTGACAGGTTAAGACGCGCCGCCTAGACGGGACAAAATGAAATGCACCCAAACTACTTGTGTGATACCCAGATGATAGACTTTATTTTTATGTGCTTCAAGGCAGTTGATAATATCTCGAATTCCTTCTCGATAGGTCAACTGGCCGAAAAACATGTATAGAAATTGTTGCCAGCAATTAAAATCTTTTGTTCGATAATCGCCTTTATATCTGTCAACACATTTGTGAAATTCATACTTCGAAATGGTGGACACGATTTGACTAAAGACATATTTTCCCGAATACATTGGCTAGTTTTGTTAAAACATAGCCAAAATCACTCAAAATATTCAAGTCCTAAAATCAAAAAACCTTCCTATACTGTTTATAATCAACCACTTATGTTAAGTTTGAAAACTTTTACGCAACACGAGTAAAAACACTTACATAAAAGCCACTGAAAGTCGAGGATTTATAAGTGTCCAGCAAATAATTGGCGATCACTTGTCCCACGCTACAATAGGGTCAGACCGCTGGGCAGCACAACTGAAAATGAAATCCAAATCCAAACAATTATGCATAGCTCACTTATTGAGAGACCTCATATTTTTGGAAGAATCGGAAAACCAAGTTTGGGCCAGCCAATTTAAGTCCTTGTTAGAACATGCTTTAGCCTTGCGAAAAAGAACAGAACAAACTCAAACCTTTCAAACCAACCAAAAGGATGCCTATAAATTGGAAAAAAGGCTTGATCGGCTACTGTTAAGGCATATCGAAAAAACCGAATTCCCAAAAACTCATTCTTTTCAAAAATCAATGTTAAAAAACAGGAATTACATCTTTCCCTTTTTATACAATTCTGAAGTCCCACCGGACAACAATTCTTCAGAAAGGGCAATAAGAAATGTAAAAGTAAAACTAAAGGTCTCAGGACAGTTTAAATCGGGTCAGAATATATTTTGTGTCTTGCGTTCCTGCATCGATACATTAAAAAAAAGAGAGCTCAATGTTTTGGCCTATCTTTACTGCATTGCCAAACTCCCTACTCAAAAGCATTGTTTGGTACCTGAGTAGTTACATAATTTTTAATAATGTGCAAATTGGAATCCCGTCAAGTCTCGCTAAGGATACGCGGAGGACGCGGAGGTTTTTTTTCTACATACTCTTAACTTTTCTATGTATTTCGTTTTTCAAAATATTTCTTTTATTTCTCGCTGAATTATGATGAATATTCTTTTGTCGACTTAAACCTTCGTTGCCTTTGCGTATCCTCTGCGATACTCCGCGGGAAACTCCAAGTGCTTACATTAAAGCGCCTAAATCCTTTGCAAACTCATCTTCATAAGTTGCAATGTTTTCCCAACTTGAAACCGATAGACATAGAGACCGCTCGGAACTATGAGTCCATTGTCATCCCTTCCATCCCAGTTCACATTGTGTGCACCTTCGGAATAATCTACTCGTGCGAGCGTCCTAACCAGTCGGCCCTGTAGATCGAAAATCTGCAACTCCACTTCAGAGCCTTTCGCCAAATCAAATGGAATTTCCGTCTCTTGATTGAATGGATTGGGAAAATTTTGACCGAGGCGAAAATCAGACGCTAAATCACCGTTGAAGTCGTCCACAGTCGTAGTCATTCCGTCAGGGAAAGGGTACCAAAATCAAACCAGATTTTCATGAGCAGAGTTTTGAGCAACCCCAATGAAGGTCTGTCCGACTGTACCACGCACAACAAATTCGCCATTGCTTAAATCCTCACCGCCGCTGCTTAGCACGCTTTTGGATAGAGAGGTTTGTGCTGATGCAAGTGAAGCCGTATAGAATGTGAGAATAACTGAGTAGATTAATAATTTCATAAATTTCTTTTTAGCGTTAAAAATTTTGTGATTGTCTTCATTTTAATAAGAGTTAAACTAGGCTTTTGTAATCAGTTAGCAGGCCAGATGGCCTTGTTTCAATTGACGTTATGCAGAGAGAAAGGAGCCCGAAATGCCCTTTCGCTCTGCAGAGCTTCGGAGCACAATGGCAGGGTGACAAATAAATCACCCTGCCGAAATCATTAAAAGCGGAATATTTCCCACTCAGGCAAATGTGAATCGCAGAAAAAGAAATAAAAAGAAAATTGGGGGTGATATTATTCATCCCTGGCATACTACTGGACATTGGGGTTAAAATAATACAATGTCTTGAAATAAAGTAGGTTATATATTATAATAAAGTGGAATATATCATTATTGTTTGTAAAACAAACAATTAACAACAATGACAATTCCACTCGTAAGCGAAATAAAACCATTTTTCTCAGGTTTTGAAGAACATGTAATAAAAAAATTTCTCACAACAGCCCAAGGTATATTATCAGCCAGGACGACGAATTTGAACATTGTAAAGGATAAGCTCCCTGGAATACTCGAAAACCAACAAAACACCAAACCTGATTCGAATTATAAGAGGTTGATCCGTTTTTTCAATATGGATGATGCTGACAAGCAGGCATTGATTGAAGCTATATTATGTTTTAGTTTTTATTTGTTGAGACTCAAAGCGAAGAACATCAAATATTTGGCACTAGATGGTACGAGCTGGGAGAATGGCAACAAGAATATTCACTTATTAACATTGAGTGTAGTGGTCAATGGAGTAAGTATTCCAATATGGTGGGAAGACTTAGACAAGAAGGGTATGAGTAATTTTAATGAAAGACGAAAGGTGATAGACAAAGCCTGTAAATTATATAATCTGAAAGGTTTGATACTACTAGCAGATCGGGAGTACATCGGAGAAAGATGGTTTAAATATCTGGTAAACAAGGGGTTAGAGTTTGTAATTAGGTTAAAAAAGGGAATTTATAAAGGGTATGTGGACAACCAAAGGGGAAAGGATAAGACATTTTATAAACACCAACATCTTCGATACATTGGTATTGAACGTGAAGCATTGAAAAAACGGTATCAAATCTGTGGAGTGTCTAAACAAATTGAAATCCTTGGAAAAAAATTTTCTTTTGTGATTTTTAAAACCCCCAAAAGTTCAGCCAACGAACCTCTGTTTTATTTCATATCTACATTGAAAGACAAAAGAAAAATAGTAAAGCTTTACCCTATTCGTTGGACTATTGAAACTTGCTTCAAACACTTAAAATCAAATGGTTTCAATTTAGAAGCTCTTAATTTTAAAGACTCTGGAAAAATAGAATTGACAATGGGTATTGTAGTATTTATCTATGCCTTATGTATTGAACAGGGTCTAACCCAACTCAAGCACAAAAAGAAGAGTGATTGGAAGAAATATAAAAACGGATCGATCAACTTAGTCGTTTCCAAATTTAAAAAAGGACTATCCTTTTTAGAAATCAAATTCAACAACCTTAGAAATTTCATATGCTTTCTTTCTCATTCCATTCGTTCTATCCCCAAACCCTCTTGGCTATTCTTTGAACCACAATTTATAGCTCATGTCCAGTAGTATGCATCCCTGGTTTGTTTTAGTCGTAAATTGTTGATTATCAATGAGTTATTTAGAGTTATTTTTTTCACCCTCCTGCGCTCCGATTGTCATCGGAGCTTCGGAGGGCAATGCCCACGGGGAAATAACAAATTTCAAGCACCAAATTCAGGGGTTAATGCATATAAAGAAACGGCAAGCTCAGGCGAGACGCCATGAGCAACCCCGCCCACTTCTTTTGAAACGCGGTTACCGATGGCGTCTTCGCCTCAGGTCAAACAAGCCCATACTCCCGAGCCATAGCTTCCTCCCGAATGTGTGTATCGAGCTTTTTGTATATCCTTTTGAGGTGGGTTTTTAAGGTGTTTTTACTGATGTAGATTTGATCACAGATTTCTTTGTTACTCATGCCTTTTGCAACTAATTGCATAATTTGAAACTCCCTGGTAGAAAGCGGATTCTCAAAGTATTTTTCCGGGGCGCTGAGTTGAGTTTGAGATTTGCGGTGGGCGAGTGTTTGATAAGCCGAAAGAGAGTGGTCGACTTCTGATCTGAGGCGTTGGACATTTCCTTGAAGGAAGAGGTTCTCGGCGCTTATTTTTTTCATTTTTTGAGCTTCGTCCCTTGCCGCTAAAATGTGCCTGTTGCCACGATTATCATTTGGGCAATGATGCCATAGGAATAGATGTAGAGGGCATTTGGAAAAAAGATATAATTACCCACATGGAGATAGGACAGAAAATAACCAACCATAACAAGTACAAGGCCTGCTATGAACCAAAGAATGGGTCTGTATGCCCGGAGCTTGATATAACCTGTAGCTAAGGTAGCCAGTATAATCGCGAATACGAAAGCTTGAGTGAGGATCAATTCAAATTGCGGAAAGCGGTGGATCAATGGGGCGAATAAAAGTAGGATGAGGGATCAGCCTATGAGAATCTTGTATATCTTATCCCAAAAGGCCGGAAATATTCCCAACCGCAAAAGCGATCTCGAATAAATGAGAAATGAAAGTCCTATGATAATCGATGATAATATGATCAAAAAAGATATCGAACAAAGAGTAGCAATGAAGAAAGATCTCCGTTCAAAGTAATCATGCACGATTCATTGGGAGTGCTGACTCGTGTATTTAGACAAGAATTCATTTTACCTTGCGTTCGTTCGTGGAAATTAGTGTAATTCGTGGACCTTAGATTGTAAATCCACGAAAGAATAAAACCTCACGCGGCTAAACCGCAAGATTGTTTATTCGTGTATTTGTTTATTCGTGTATTTGAACATCTTCGTAATCGTAATAAACGCATAAACGATTCAACGCATAAACGGAAAAATTACAAAATGATTAATCCTTTAATTATGAAAAAGATTGTTCAAAAAACAAGCTTTTAGGAAACTCTTATATTGACGCCACATATGCCACGCCCGCCTGACTCGGGCAGGGATATTCATTGTGAACGACTTAGAATCGGTGTAAATCAGTCGCATCCGCGTTATCCGTGTCCCATCTCTATGCCAATACCCCTTTCACCACTTCACCGTGCACATCGGTTAGCCGATACCGTCTCCCCTGATGCCTGAAGGTAAATCGCTTATGATCGATACCCATCAAATGCATCACAGTCGCCTGAAAATCATGGACATGTACGGGATCTTTGATAATATTATAGCTGAAATCATCCGTCTCTCCGTAAGTGATTCCAGGCTTAACTCCTGCTCCTGCCATCCAAATCGTGAAGTTGCGTGGATGGTGATCACGGCCGTAGTTATCAGGCGTTAACTTACCTTGCGAATACACTCCTCGGCCGAATTCGCCGCCCCAAATGATCAACGTATCTTCGAGCATTCCTCGCCGTTTCAAATCTTGTACCAGGGCAACCGAAGGCTGATCGACCTCTTTGGTAAGCATTTTCATCTTACTTGGAAGATTGCCGTGCATGTCCCAATCCTGGTGATAAAGTTGCACAAAACGCACTCCTTTCTCCACCAGCTTTCGCGCAAGCAGGCAGTTGTACGCATAGCTTCCCGGTTCGCGAGATTTTGGGCCGTATTCTTCAAATACAGAATCGGGTTCATCTGACGTATCAACTGTCTCAGGTACAGACATCTGCATCCGGAACGCCATTTCATACTGGGCAATACGCGATCGGATACTTTCGTCCTTCGTTTGTTGGTACTGGTGCTCATGGAGGCGTTCGAGTGTGCCCAACATTCGCGCGCGGCTTTCTCTCGTTATTCCTTTTGGATCGTTGAGATAGAGCACCGGATCATCGCCCGATCTGAACATAACTCCTTGATGTTCAGATGGTAAGAAGCCATTGCCCCAAAGTTTTGCATAAAGCGGTTGGCCGCCTTGATTCCCTCTTGATAGCAGGACGACAAAAGACGGCAGGTTTTCATTCTCGCTTCCTAGCCCATAACTGATCCACGATCCCATGCTTGGGCGACCTGCCTGCTGTGAGCCTGTCTGTACAAAAGTTACGGCTGGATCGTGATTGATAGCTTCGGTATGCATGGTTTTGACGAAGCACAGGTCATCAGCGATCTTTTGATGATAAGGCAGAAACTCGCTCAGCCAAGCACCGCTTTTTCCGTATTGGGCAAATGCGAAATCTCCCATAGCAATGGGAAATGAACGTTGATTAGAAGTCATACCTGTCACCCGTTGATTCCCCCGAACCGATGCCGGTAACTCCTGACCAAACATTTCTTTCAATTTGGGTTTGTAGTCAAAAAGTTCTAATTGGGAAGGCGCTCCACTCTGGAAGAGGTAGATGACTCTTTTCACCTTTGCGTTGTGATGAGGTAACTCAGAAAGAATTTTGGATGGATCCGAATTTGATGGAGCGGCATTGCCTAACGACGAATATGCCAACCCGCCCAGCCCAAGCACGCTGTTGCGCATAAAGACGCGGCGGTTCATTCCGGATACATAGTGGTTAAATGTTTTTTTCATGATCAATTATTTGGCATCCAAATAATAATTTTTCAGTTCGAAATCACCATGATTTTGGAAATCATGGTGATTTAGTATCCTTCAAGTAGGCACCATACCCCTACCTTTTCATTACAAATTCATCGTAATTCATAATCGCGGAAGCGAGCAGCATATGGCTGGCAGCTTCAACCTTATCAATGCTTTCTTCTATAGTGGATTCTCCAGCTTCAAGAAGAAGCTCCGCTCGTTTTCTTTCTTTGCTCAACGATTCATATTCTTCGATATAAAGATTTTGCAGGGCCTCTTCTTCAACTTTACTCGGCGCCCGGCCAATAAGGGACTTATACATAAAATCGAGTCTTTCAGGTATTGAATTTCCACCTTCCTTTAGCGATCGCTCTGCAAGCGCCTTTGCGGCTTCGACATACTGCGGATCATTCATGAGCACTAGTGCCTGCAATGGAGTCGAGGTTTTCTGCCTGTTCACCATGCAGTAGTAGCGATCGGGCGCATCGAAGTTCATCATGGACGGCGGAGGACTGCTTCGCTTCCAGATCGTGTACATGCTTCGGCGATAGAGGTCTTCTCCCGTTCCTTGGTTGTATTCTGTTTCGTTTCTTGTGGCTAGAGCTTTCCATATGCCTTTTGGTTGGTAGGGATAGACGCTTTTGCCGCCGATCTTTCTGACGAGGAGACCGCTAGCCGCAAGTGCGTTGTCTCTTATAGCCTCTGCTGACAAACGATGAGCGGGAAATCGCGCATACCACTCATTAGTCGGATCGATCTCATTCGCTTTTTCATCGCTAATCGAGGATAACTGGTAGGTCGATGACATTAAAATACTTTTCAAAAATGCCTTAACATCCCATGCATTTTCCATAAAATCCACCGCCAGCCAGTCGAGTAATTCGGGATGACTGGGCAGATCTCCCTAGCTTCCAAAATCATCAGGAGTGGCAACAATACCTTTGCCAAACAGCATAGCCCAGAAACGGTTGACGATAATTCTAGCAGTGAGTGGATTGGATTCGGATACGAGCCACTTTGCCAATTTGAGCCTATCGGTGACCTTCGTTTCATTTCCATTCGAAATAAAAGAAGGAATTCCTGGAAGCACTTTTTCTGTTGGAGCGTCGTATGCTCCCCGTTCCAATACAAAAGTTTCACGGCGTTCGTTCCTCTCTTCCATCCGCATAACATCCAGGACATTGGTGGTCACCAGGTTTTCCTCCTTTCTCAGTTCTGTCAATTCGGCGAGTGCTTTATTGTACTTTTTGTTTTTTCCTGCAAGGAGGTAGGTTTTCAACTTTTGTTCTTCAGACGGTCCGCTGGTAGTTGATGATTCTCCGAATAATTTTGCTGCCTCGATCTGCGAAAGTTCGCGATTATAGACCTTGAGTTCGTCCATGACCATATTTTCTATGGATCGCTCTTTGCCAAAGCCGATCATAAATGGTAAACTCAACCAATTTGAGCTGTCTTTACCGTACAGAAGGCTCTTGTGCAAATTGTCCTTGAGCAACTTGGACTTCGAAATCTCGCCGCCAACATATAATTTTAAGCCCTTTGCCTTACTGCTCCCGTCGTACGTCATTACAAGATGAGTCCATTTGTCCAATGGTAGTTTTGTTTCGGTTCGGTAATCTATGCAGTTGTCCGGCCAGACGTGGTTGAGTTGGTACAATAACGTGCCGTCTTCGTTAAGTTCGCATTTCCAGCCACGGTATCCTTCGAAGTCGCTATTGGAATTCTTAAAAATCGGCCCTTTTTCGCCTTCTTTCAGAAGTTTGACCCAAATGCTCACTGAAAAAGGCTGAAAGCGGTCAAAATCCAGATCGCGATTAAATCGAATACCGCAGTCACCCAACATCTTGATTGCATTTCCCTTTTTCCCTTCGACGATTTCAGGTTGGCGGTCTTTGTCCCCGAGTATAGCTGCATCGGGATTTCCTTTTGCACGATTGAGGTAGGCAGTTGTCGTTCCCTTTTTTCCTACAATTCCCCCACCAACCGGATTTTTCCCATCGATGTTCAGGCTCTTTTTCTCGACGATCAATTCTCTATCAAATCCGAAATCGGCCACTAATCCATAATTCAAATCAACGAGATCATCGTACCTGTCCAACCACTTCTTCAAATCGTCAAAATAATTTTCAGGCTGAAGTACATCTTCAAGAGGTTCCATTTTCTCATTCAGGGCAGCCAGTATCTTTTCCTCCTCTTCAGTAGGCAACATGACCGTTGGGGACGCCTCGCCGTTGTACGGTATTTGGCCCTTATCGTTGTTGTTGTTGAACAAAGCAAACAGCGAATAGTATTCTTTTTGTGTAATTGGGTCAAATTTGTGGTCGTGGCATCGGGCACATTCTACAGTGATACCGAGCAAAGCTTTGCCTAAGGTATTTGTTCTATCGGCTACGTACTCTATGCGGTATTCTTCATCAACCACTCCACCTTCCTGGCTTTGAGGATGGTTGCGATTGAAGCATGTTGCCAGCAATTGGTCTCGGGTCGGATCGGGCAGCATATCACCGGCAAGCTGCTCAATGAGAAATTCATCGTACGGTTTATTTTCATTAAATGCCTTGATCACCCAATCTCTCCACGGCCAGGTATTTCGCATACCGTCATCCTGGTAACCGTGGCTATCTGCGTATCTTGCCACATCGAGCCATTCGAGTGCCAAGCGTTCACCGTAGTGAGGTGATGTCATGAGACGATCGATCGCTTTTTCATAGGCGTCATCACTTTTGTCGTTTATGAATTCATCGACCTCTTTAGGTGTCGGAGGCAGGCCGGTCAGATCGAAAGAAATTCTTCGAAGCAAGGTCTCCTTTGAAGCTTTTGGGGCGGGTGATAAACTATACTGGTCGAGGCCGTGAACAATGAATTGATCGAGTGGGTACTGAGCCCATTCCTCATCGCTCACTTTTGGAAGTTTTGCCTTCTTTGGTTTTTCAAATGACCAGTGTCGCTTGTACTCGGCCCCTTGTTCTATCCACTTGATAATCAGCGCTTTCTCGTAATTCGAAAGGGCTAGGTTGGATTCCGGTGGCGGCATCATGTATTCTTCATGCGAAGAAGTTATGCGGTTAAATACTTCGCTGTTTTTGAGGCTTGAAGGTTTGATTACTCTTGAACCTTTGCTTTCCGAAATATCGGTTTTTACATAAGCATATTCTTCTTGATCCAGTCTCAGATTCGCCTTACGCTGATTAGCGTCCGGGCCGTGGCATTTGAAACAACGATCAGAGAGGATGGGCTTTATGTGGAAGTTGAAGTCAACTTTTTCGGGTAGGTTGAGGGTTTGTTGAGCGACCTCTGTTGGTAATCTTGTCGAGCAAGAATATGTGAGTGGGATGATACAAACAGCCCAGAAATATTTTTTGACGGAACACAACATAGCCTGAAGAGCGTATTTTAGGATTCGAAAATAGGTAATTGAAATTGATTATGTCAGCTTGACCCTTGTATTTTTGAATAGAACGTATATTTTCGCATCCTATCGTATCGCTTGTCGAATAATGAATTATTCTGAGAGAACGACTATGCAAATTTCTAAAACTTACTTGTGGCCTATCAACAAGTACCACTTCGGTTAAAACTCTGGTGCGGGGCCGGACAAGCGGGCAATGCAGTTTCGGGCTTTGGCTTTCGCATATTGCTGTTTCTCTACTACAATCAAGTGCTTGGACTTTCTGGTACTTATACTGGTATCGCCATGGCTATCGCTCTGGTGGTCGATGCAATCTCAGATCCGGTTGTGGTACCATGGTCTTCACAACCGGCCCTGTAGTCCTGGCGCTTTTTGGGTGGATGCCTACGGATCAATCCGTACTTCTTCCCATACTCCTGGTCTGCGGCTTCATATTAGCCGTGGGTGCGGTCGGAAGTAATATCACTACTATGTCCATAGTCGGCGACATTGCGGGCGAACATGAAGTACGTTCCGGATCACGACGGGAAGGTGTTTTCTTCGGATCGTTGAATTTTATCGAAAAAGCTTTTGACGCTGTGGGAAATATGCTAGCAGGTTTTGCTATCGATTTCATCAGACTGAACCCAAATTCCAAACCCGACGAAGTGCCTGCAGAAATACTCACCAGATTTGGTACGGTTTATTCGGCTTTTGCATTAATAAGTTTCTTCTCGCTATGGGCTTTTTTGTATTACAATATTGATAGAGAAAAGCATGCAGGGATTATGAAAGAGTTAGAAGAGCGAAAGAGCAGTGAAGTGGATCGGAACAAAGGGCAGTGAACGGTGTTTTGTACAAACTTTACCGCGAAGAGAAATCAAAAGAGTCGAGAATGGCAATGACGAATCTTTTAAAAAGAAAATATTAGTGGTTGGCGGCACCGGCATGTTAGGTAAGCCTGTGGTCAGCCAACTTCACAAATCGGAATACGAGGTAACGGTTTTGTCAAGAAATATGCAGAAGGCAAAAACAATGTTCTCCAAGGAAATTGCCATCGTGGTGCTCTGTAAAGTAAGTTTTTAAACATTATTTATGGCCTACGCTCGCCCTTAGTCCCTAAAGGGATGCCCACCCCGTGGGGAGGTTCCCCTTTAGGGGTCAGGGGCGCGTCAGGGCAATTGATACCAATAGTTTACTTTACAAAGCACTAGTGCGCCAAGCACTAAGTAAAGTGCCCCTTAGACGACGTTATTTTTTATCTGAATGAGGCGAAGGTTCCCGAGCTTAGCATTCCGCTAAGTGAGGCGGTTCTTCAACGAAAAGCAGGTGAAAAAGAACAAGTATAAGGGGTGCTATATTTCGTGCTTGGTGCACTAGCTCATTCCACCTCCCGTTGCACTTCCGACCCCGATCCCCCAACCAGAATATCCATATCCGCTCCTTTATCTGCCTGTTGCACATGATCGAGATAAAATTTGACATAACCCCGCTCCGCATGTGGCTTTGGAGGTACCCAATCAGCCTTACGACGAGCTAGTTCTTCATCAGAAATATCAAGGTGGAGGCGGCGGTTAGGGACATCGAGTTCTATAATGTCGCCATTTTTTACAACGGCTAATGTGCCACCCACAGCTGATTCCGGTGATACGTGAAGCACGACGGTACCATAGGCGGTTCCGCTCATCCTGCCATCCGAAATCCGTACGATATCTGTTATACCCTTTTCCAAAAGTTTTGTTGGTAATTCCACATTGCCAGCCTCAGGCATTCCTGGAAAACCGACAGGGCCGACGCCTTTCAAAACAATGACGGAATTTTCGTCAATGTCAAGGTCAGGGTGGTCAATGATAGCTTTACATTCCTCCATATTCTCAAAGACCACTGCCGCGCCGCGGTGTACCATTAGTTTGTCGGTAGCTGCTGAAGGTTTTATGACCGCTCCGTTTTCACAAAGATTTCCCTTGAGAACGGCAATGCCAGCTTCCGGTTTGACGGGTTCATCAAGAGTCGCAATTACCTCTCTATTGTAGCAAGGTACGTCTTGGTTATTTTCTCCAATAGATTTTCCATTGACTGTAATGGCATCGAGGTGAAGATGATCGCGCAACTCATCGATAACCACCGGCAGCCCTCCGGCATAAAAGAAGTCCTCCATGAGCCATTTGCCAGAAGGCTGAAGGTTAACCAGTAGTGGAATTTTGCTGCCGATTGTATCAAAATCATCAAGATTCAATTCGACTCCGATCCTGCCGGCAATGGCAGTGAGGTGGATGATCAAATTAGTAGAACCGCCGACACCCGCATTGGTAACAATGGAATTTTCGAATGCTTCTCGAGTGAGTATTTTAGATAATTTCAGGTCTTCTTTGACCATTTCTACTATCCTCCTGCCCGATAATTGGGCGATGGTCTTTTTTCGCGAATCGACGGCCGGAATCGCTGCGGCGCCAGGCAAGGTAAGTCCCAAAGATTCCACCATACAAGCCATTGTGGACGCAGTGCCCATCGTCATACAGTGCCCTGCACTTCTGGAATGACATACCTCGGCTTCCAGTAGATCTTCTTTCTTTAATTCTCCTTTGTGCAGCCTTCCTTTCAATTGCCAACTGAAAGTACCCGAACCTATTATTTCTCCCCTGTATCGGCCATTTAACATCGGTCCGCCCGGTACTACAATAGTGGGTAAGTCCACACTGCAAGCCCCCATCACCGTGGAGGGAGTGGTCTTATCGCAACCGGTGAGCAAAACGACTCCGTCGATCGGGTTGGCCCGAATACATTCCTCCGTATCCATGCTCGCCAGGTTGCGAAACAACATAGTCGTCGGCCGCATCAAAGTCTCTCCGAGAGAAGTGACTGGAAATTCCAAAGGAAAACCACCGGATTCCAAAACCCCTCTTTTGACAAATTCCGCGAATTCTTTCAAATGAACGTTACACGGAGTCAGTTCTGACCATGTATTGCAGATACCAATGACCGGCTTGCCTCTGAATTGGTCATCAGGATAACCTCGGTTTTTCATCCAAGACCGATGACCGAAGCCGGCACCTATATCTTCCGATTCGAACCAGCTCGAGCTGCGTAGTTTTCCGTTTTGTTTGTTTTCCATAGTGCAGGGAGTGTTTTTGTTATCAAATAAAAGGAAAGGTTAAATATAAGTAAATATTACTCGTATTTTTAGGTGTACCAATTGAAGGCCTCAACCATCGGAAATTTTTAAGTTATAATGATGAAAAAGTGACATTGTGCATATTCAGCAATCCACATAATCCAACCGGCCGTCTTTGGACAGAAACCGAACTAAAGCAATTGGCCGAAATATGTTTTGAGAATAACGTAGTGATTATCTCTGATGAAGTCCATTGTGACCTATTGAGAAAAGGGAAAGTTTTTACACCACTTGAAAAATTGTTTCCGGAGTCAGATCACATTGTAACTTGCATGGCGCCCAGCAAGACCTTTAACATGGCAGGCACCCTGTTTGCCAACCCTAAACAACATCTTAACCCAAAAATTACACCGGCAATTTTAACGATAATTACTAGGAAATCTAGCGTCAACGTTGAGTATATTTCCTTGATAATCAACGAATTATTAAGGTCAATGTGATTGTAACCTATTCAAATCGACTATGAAATCGACAAAGAATATCGATGCTACTGAAACGAAGATCATTCCGGTATAAGAACAACTTTACCCGAAGAAACTTTTCCATTGTGTAAGTCATTAAATGCTGGACCACCCTCTCTAATAGATCGTTTTTCCACCCAACTTAAATCACCGAAATGATTGTGATATAAATGGCTTATCGTCGCTTTGAGATCAAGCTCGGTGTAGGTATAAGTCCCCAGAAGTGCTATTTCTGAAAGAGTTATTTTTCTTGCATCGATCGCCCCTTCAGGCTCTTGTAGACCAATAATCATGATCACGCCACCATGGCGCACAGCTTTGATTGCGTTCGCACGGGTAATATTTGAACCCACCGCATCAATAACGAGCGGGTAGTGATTTTCAGGCACTTGACCTTTTGACGGGTTGAGGATGTTGGCAACTCCCGCATTTTTGGCTTTTTTGAGACGGTGCGTATTGGTATCCAATATTGATACATTTCCACAGCCTAAGTGGTGTAGAAATAATGCAGAAAGCAAACCAATAGCTCCTGCGCCTACGATTAAAACAGGGCCCTCATGAATAGGCCTGTGTGCGGTGCGCGTCACTAAGTTTGTAGCGTGAACTACTGTCGCAGCCGGTTCAGTCAATGATGCAGCTACGGGACTCATATCTTCAGGTATAGGTAACAGGCATTGTTCAGGAATAGTAACATATTCTGCAAAACAACCTGGCCGTGTCATACCTATCATAGCGCGGTTAGGGCAAAGGTTTGTGCGCCCTGACAGGCAATCATCACATTGATTACAGGAAATTAAAGGATTTAGCACAACCCGTTTTCCACAATATTTACCTTCTTGAACAATACCGCATGCTTCATGTCCGAGTATTAAAGGGGGTACTCTTCGAGAATCATGACCATTCCAGGCATGCAAGTCCGAACCACATATGCCAGCCACTTCTATTTTTACGTGGGCTTCTCCAATACTAGGTGGTGTTTCTGTTACGTCTAAGTAGGTCAATTCCCGTAGATTCGTATAAACTAATGCTTTCAAAACGCTGTCATTGCTGAGAGTCTATTTTCTACCATCACGTTAAATGAATCAATAGTTCGTGAAGGATTTCGGCCAAATTCGAAGTGTTAACAGCAGTATCTTAAATTCAAGATTTTCTATAACGCTGATTATCAAGTATTTATGGCCTGCTTATTTGGCAATCCTATTAAAATGCAAGTTTCGGTTCAGACGATACTTTAGTTTTAATAATTTATCCATAATTCTAAGATTGAGTATCAACGAGTTATGAAATATTTCCTTCACGGACTATTGTATAATATATTATCATTATTACTATATGTTTTCTTTCTTTTTGCTTCTTTTTCTTTCTTTGTCAAACTAACAAATTTTTGTGGATAACTATGCCGCTTTTACATAGATAGTTTTCGGTGTCTGGTTTTCCAAATTCTTCTGTCTCAGTTGCCTATTTCGCTGATACCATGCCACGTGTTTCGGAGCAAACCGTGCCACTTTCCATGAAGCTAATATGAGTTAAATTTTGTCATAATTCCAATATTTTATTTTGCTACTTGTCTTTTTTTTAGAGTGAGTAGTGCTGTGATTTTCCACATTTCAACATAGGAAAAAGCCCCAAAGTTTTTTCCGTATGATGTTGGAATGTTGTAAATCTTACTTCTTCCACTATGTCTAATTCATGGATCATGACAGTGTAAAATTTTTTCTCAGTGAGTGACCGTCAAGTTTTATTCTGTGTGCTGTATTTACAATTCTGTCGAGTATTGCATCGGCGATGGTGCCTTCGCCAATGAGTTCATGCCATCCATCTACGGGTATCTGAGAGTTGATAATTGTGGAAGCTCTGAGGTGCCTGTTTTCGATTACATCCAATAGTATTTGTGCATCTCCTTTTTTAAATGGATGGAGTCCAAAGTCATCAATGATGAGTAAACGTGTTTTGTGTAACCCCTTGAGGTAATTGAGATACTTTCCTTCTACCTGGCATTTTTGTGCATGGTCAAACAGTCGGGCAAGGATGTAATATTGCGTTTTATGGAGCATATGACATGCCTGATATCCTATTGCTTGTGCAAGGTAACTTTTGCCAATACCGGCCGGGCCGATGATGATAATGTTTTCTTTGTTGTTGATAAACTGCAAAGAAAGCATACGCTCGTACTGTGTTTTGTCCAGTTTTCGATTACTGGTATAGTCTATGTCCTGAACCGATACATTTTGTGTCATTGCTGACCTGTGGATGAGGCTGTTTATTTTCTTGTTTTGCCGATCTTCCCATTGGTGATCGATCAGCATACTCATCCATTCATCTGTTGTCAATTCCTGGTACATGTTCTGGCTCATAGATTGATGATACATCTCTGCCATGGCCGTTAGCCGCATCATTTTCATTTTTTCTATTGTCTGTTGTGCATTCATTTGTTATGGTTTTATTTATTGATAATATTGACTGCCTCTTATGTTTTCATGAGTTGTGATTTGATGATCAGTGGTGGTGTCATATGCTTGTTGTTGATCCAGCCCTTTTTGCAGTATGGTTTCTATGGTGCCATATTGGCTACGGCTGTAGATAAATGCTCTTTCACAGGCTTTTTCCAGTCTCTCAGACCCGTAATGTTTTTTGAAGGCCAGTATGCCCTGGGCTTGCTTGTAGCCTTTTTCCGGATAATTGTATTGTAGTATTAGTCTTTCGATGTAGGCCACAGTGTGCGGCCCGATGTACTGGGCTCTTTTTACAAAATATTCCAATGACCATTCGCTATACGCCTGATGAGCCGAGGGCATACCGCGTGACGCGGCACGAGTTATGCTTGATATTGGTGATATATACGCCCTTACCCTGAGATTTGTGATGACTAGCCACGCGTTTGCTATTGTAGTAGATCTCCACTATATTTTGATTGTATTGTACTTCCACGTGTTTGCCTATATACTTATAGGGTACACTGTAGTAAGACTTGTCATCTCTCAGAAATACATGACTTATCTTCTGAACTTTTCCACGTTTGTAATGGCGTATGATGTATGGCTGTGGCGGCAGGGGTTGCAGTTGTTCTTTTTCTATGTCCATAAACTGCTGCCGTCTTGAGATGTCTTTATTCTGAAAATTATAATCATTGTATTGCTCCAGAAGTTGGGATATGGCCTCATTGAGTTGGCCTAGACTAAAGAACTGTTGTTTGCTTAATTCATAGTAGATACGCTGATATACAAGATGTACGGCTCCTTCCACAAGGGCTTTATCACGCGGTTTGTAGGGCCGTGCAGGATCGATCACCGTGTTGTAATGCAGTCCACAATCCTTAAATGTTTTGTTGATCACCGGAGCATAGCGGTGTGCTTTTGTTACTCCGCTTTTGAGGTTGTCACTCACTATTGCCTGAGGTACTCCACCAATATATCGAAGACATCCGTTGATGCAAGTGATTACATCTTCACGTTTTTGGCTATGCACTGCTTGTACATAGGTATATTGCGAACAGGGAAGTATGCCTACAAATACTTCTACCTCTTTACATTCTCCTGTGCTGGGGTCAATATAACTCAGCTTCTTGCCTGCAAAATCTACAAATAGTTTTTCTCCTGATTTATGATCAAGGATACCACTGGCATCTATCTTCTTACTCCATTTGCGATAGTGATTTACAAATTGGGTATATGCATATCCACCAGGTTGCTGTGCTTTATACTGGTACCACAACTTCTGCAAGGTGCATCCTGTTTTGGCCATTTCATTTTGAATCTCTTCAAACCTTGATGAGAGTGCCTCATATCGATTTTTATCCTTTGTATCCAAGGTGGGAAATAGCTGTTCTAACTGGGCATCATCAAGCGATAGGAGCCCGCCGTAATCCTGATCCAGACCATTGAAAAACTTTACATAGCCGTTGACCGTATTGCGACTGATCCGTAAATAGAAGGCCACCTTGCGATTGCTATATCCTTTTTGTTTGAGTTGTAATACTTGTCTGATATCCATAATGTTTTTTCTGTTTCCTGCCATGCTGATATTGTTTTTTCAGCAAGGCTAGAACTATATTATTCATTATGGAAAGTGGCACAGTTTGGAGCGAAATGACTGGCACTGTATGGAGCGAAATGGGTGGCACAGTTTGGAGCGTTATAGCCAACCGGTACCGGGATTACCAGCCAGGATGAGATTTTGTCCATCTTTTATAAAATCGAGACGTTCGAGAGTAGCCAGTTTGTTTTGTGCATCATTGGGGAGTTCAGATTTGATCAGATCGTGGATTTGTTTTTTATACGGGAATCCGGCTCTTCGGATACGCTGTTTTTTTCTCCGGATGAGCCGCCCGTCATATTCGGTGATCATAAGATCGAGCAAGTAGCGTTCAAAAGAATGATTGCTTTTAGCAGCACTTTTTGCCTGTTCGGCGTACTCTGTTCTGAATGCAGGCAGCCTAAGCAGACGTGAGTAATAATCAATTTGTTGTTCCATTTTTGCTTGCATTGTTGAGATTTTATTCGAATTAAAAAATAGCCTGTATGTCTTGAAGTTGTTTTACACAATTAAGACTTATCTGTTCAGTCAAAGGGCTCGGGATGGTGAGTGCCTGAGCCTCGTTTTTCTTTTTCATCAGGGCTTGTACCATAAAGATGATTTTGTCACTGGTCAGGGGAGAGTTCAAAGTAGTTTTTAGACATTGATCAACTGCGGAGGTTATTATTGAGGTAGATAAATGATGTTTGGTGGCGTAACTAATCACGTCAATAAATACCTTGGGTTGATCTGAAAAATATTGTTTGTAAAGTGCGATCAAATCGGTATCAGCCTGAAGAAAGGCTTCGCTGTTTGACAAAGCACCAGGCTTTACGGCTAATGTCTTCAGATAGTGCTCTATTTTAATGAACCATTGATACTTACAGTGTCTTCTCTGATGAATGTCCACTACATCGCCATTTTTATCATAAATGTGAATGTGCAAAGGGTAAATTTTCACATCCACTATGGGGCCGCGCAAGTTTTCAGGAATAGAATAGTGATTGGTATCAACCGAGATGGTGTGATACTTGTCTACTCTTAATGTCTGGATCAGGGCGGTATCATAGGCTGAAACAGGCAGAACTGTCATATGAATTTTCTCCTCGCACACACGTTCAGCGAATGTTTTAGACTCACCTTTTGATTTTCTATTGTTAAGTCTGATCAGTTTTTGCTTCAGGTGTCGATTAGCCGAATCGAGGTCGATAAACTCATCATTTTGAGCAAAGGCTTTGCGGCGCACATATTCAACACTTCGCTCTACACGTCCCTTTTCATTGGCTCTATACACATTGCAAAAACGAATATCAAATTGATAGTATGTGCTGATTTTAAGTAGATCATCTGTAGGTTTCTTACCTGCCCGTTCGGTAGACGGGTCTGCATTTCGCATGGTAAATCTTGCTACTGCTGTACGCATATTGTCGTACACTATCTGTGATGGCACACCACCAATGTGGCTCAGATAGTGTACATGAGCATGCAAGAAACTGATCATAACTCGTGCCGCGTCACGCGGTATCCTGGCGGTAGTAAAGACGAGCCCATCGGTAATTGCTGTACCCATTGGTAAATACAGCCAGCATCAATCTTTTCTGTTTTCCCTCTATTGTCAATTTAACTTCTGCCCAATCAAACTCACTGTTTTGCCCTGGGTCAATGTGCTGGCGTATGAAAATCTCCTGACCTTTTCTCAAGTGCTGTTTTACATATTCACATACCGTAGTATAGCTGATTTCAAAACCATCGGCGATCAGTGCCTCGTGCATGTCTATACGCCGCATGCATTGTTTGGCCAAACCCGAACAATGTTTGCGCTCATTATCTTTAACAAACTGATCTATCCTGGTTCGTATCTGTTGGGTAAGTTTGCGTTTGGTACGAGAAGAACAATCGTACCGAGGTGGATCCAAAATGCCTTTAGAAGAACGGTCCTGCAAAGAACGATTCTTCTCATATTCATCAATATACTTCTTGACTGTATTGCGCGATAATCCCAGATCCTTACTGATCTTTCGTTGGGATATTCCCTGATCAAAATAGCGCAGAATAATATCTTGTTTTTGTAGCATAGTTATCATGTTTAATAGTGCAAAACATATGATGGTTATGCATCATATCTGCCATGATAACTGGCTCAGTTTTCAATTGGAATTCTGGCTCAGTTTTCAACCGTAATCTACACTACACGGGATTTATCCTGAGAATTGGGTAATATTTCTATTAAGTTATATTCAATTAGGAGGTAGATGATGATTGCCAGTCTTTTTCCGCGACAGCTGGCTATAACGCTCCAAACTGTGCCACCCATTTCGCTCCATACAGTGCCAGTCATTTCGCTCCAAACTGTGCCACTTTCCATAATGAATAATATAGTTCTAGCCTTGCTGAAAAAACAATATCAGCATGGCAGGAAACAGAAAAAACATTATGGATATCAGACAAGTATTACAACTCAAACAAAAAGGATATAGCAATCGCAAGGTGGCCTTCTATTTACGGATCAGTCGCAATACGGTCAACGGCTATGTAAAGTTTTTCAATGGTCTGGATCAGGATTACGGCGGGCTCCTATCGCTTGATGATGCCCAGTTAGAACAGCTATTTCCCACCTTGGATACAAAGGATAAAAATCGATATGAGGCACTCTCATCAAGGTTTGAAGAGATTCAAAATGAAATGGCCAAAACAGGATGCACCTTGCAGAAGTTGTGGTACCAGTATAAAGCACAGCAACCTGGTGGATATGCATATACCCAATTTGTAAATCACTATCGCAAATGGAGTAAGAAGATAGATGCCAGTGGTATCCTTGATCATAAATCAGGAGAAAAACTATTTGTAGATTTTGCAGGCAAGAAGCTGAGTTATATTGACCCCAGCACAGGAGAATGTAAAGAGGTAGAAGTATTTGTAGGCATACTTCCCTGTTCGCAATATACCTATGTACAAGCAGTGCATAGCCAAAAACGTGAAGATGTAATCACTTGCATCAACGGATGTCTTCGATATATTGGTGGAGTACCTCAGGCAATAGTGAGTGACAACCTCAAAAGCGGAGTAACAAAAGCACACCGCTATGCTCCGGTGATCAACAAAACATTTAAGGATTGTGGACTGCATTACAACACGGTGATCGATCCTGCACGGCCCTACAAACCGCGTGATAAAGCCCTTGTGGAAGGAGCCGTACATCTTGTATATCAGCGTATCTACTATGAATTAAGCAAACAACAGTTCTTTAGTCTAGGCCAACTCAATGAGGCCATATCCCAACTTCTGGAGCAATACAATGATTATAATTTTCAGAATAAAGACATCTCAAGACGGCAGCAGTTTATGGACATAGAAAAAGAACAACTGCAACCCCTGCCGCCACAGCCATACATCATACGCCATTACAAACGTGGAAAAGTTCAGAAGATAAGTCATGTATTTCTGAGAGATGACAAGTCTTACTACAGTGTACCCTATAAGTATATAGGCAAACACGTGGAAGTACAATACAATCAAAATATAGTGGAGATCTACTACAATAGCAAACGCGTGGCTAGTCATCACAAATCTCAGGGTAAGGGCGTATATATCACCAATATCAAGCATAACTCGTGCCGCGTCACGCGGTATGCCCTCGGCTCATCAGGCGTATAGCGAATGGTCATTGGAATATTTTGTAAAAAGAGCCCAGTACATCGGGCCGCACACTGTGGCCTACATCGAAAGACTAATACTACAATACAATTATCCGGAAAAAGGCTACAAGCAAGCCCAGGGCATACTGGCCTTCAAAAAACATTACGGGTCTGAGAGACTGGAAAAAGCCTGTGAAAGAGCATTTATCTACAGCCGTAGCCAATATGGCACCATAGAAACCATACTGCAAAAAGGGCTGGATCAACAACAAGCATATGACACCACCACTGATCATCAAATCACAACTCATGAAAACATAAGAGGCAGTCAATATTATCAATAAATAAAACCATAACAAATGAATGCACAACAGACAATAGAAAAAATGAAAATGATGCGGCTAACGGCCATGGCAGAGATGTATCATCAATCTATGAGCCAGAACATGTACCAGGAATTGACAACAGATGAATGGATGAGTATGCTGATCGATCACCAATGGGAAGATCGGCAAAACAAGAAAATAAACAGCCTCATCCACAGGTCAGCAATGACACAAAATGTATCGGTTCAGGACATAGACTATACCAGTAATCGAAAACTGGACAAAACACAGTACGAGCGTATGCTTTCTTTGCAGTTTATCAACAACAAAGAAAACATTATCATCATCGGCCCGGCCGGTATTGGCAAAAGTTACCTTGCACAAGCAATAGGATATCAGGCATGTCATATGCTCCATAAAACGCAATATTACATCCTTGCCCGACTGTTTGACCATGCACAAAAATGCCAGGTAGAAGGAAAGTATCTCAATTACCTCAAGGGGTTACACAAAACACGTTTACTCATCATTGATGACTTTGGACTCCATCCATTTAAAAAAGGAGATGCACAAATACTATTGGATGTAATCGAAAACAGGCACCTCAGAGCTTCCACAATTATCAACTCTCAGATACCCGTAGATGGATGGCATGAACTCATTGGCGAAGGCACCATCGCCGATGCAATACTCGACAGAATTGTAAATACAGCACACAGAATAAAACTTGACGGTCACTCACTGAGAAAAAATTTTACACTGTCATGATCCATGAATTAGACATAGTGGAAGAAGTAAGATTTACAACATTCCAACATCATACGGAAAAAACTTTGGGGCTTTTTCCTATGTTGAAATGTGGAAAATCACAGCACTACTCACTCTAAAAAAAAGACAAGTAGCAAAATAAAATATTGGAATTATGACAAAATTTAACTCATATTAGCTCCATGGAAAGTGGCACGGTTTGCTCCGAAACACGTGGCATGGTATCAGCGAAATAGGCAACAGCTTTTAAATTTCGTTGTGATTCTTTTGATGCTATCCTCATCTACATTTTCAATAAAAAATTCTCTCAATTGAACAAGTCGATTTGATTTTTCAACAGTCTTGGGCAGTAAGTTGGATATCTCATATTTTTCGTAAAATGTTTTATTTTTTAAAGCGATTTGAGGGAAAAACTCGGAGAGTAATTGGCAGAGGTAGGCAATGGCATCTTCACATGCACTAACTAACTCCTTTAAGTTCCAGTGATATTGTTCATAGGAATTTGGCGACTCCTCCATTAATTCTCTTAGGCGAAACTTCACATTAGACTCTATAAATTTATATTCTTTATCAATTTCATTAATATTAGCAATTAGAGAATTTTTTCCAATTTCAGGATGATTAATAATCGTGCTTTGTATTTCCTGTACTAAATTAAATATCATTTTTTCTAAATCTCGAATTTCGTGATCTAGTATTTGATCATTCTTAGAATACGCTATTCTGTTATGCAGTTTCCGTGCGTTAATAATGAAAGGGCTATTCATTTCTAAATTCGATTAGCCAAAATTCATGATCTGTTCAGAAAACTCCTTCTTAGCTGCACTATCAAATCCAGCGAAATATATCTGTGTAGTTTTCAGATCGCCATGGCCAAGGCTGTCTTGTACAAACTCCATACTTGCTCCGTTTCTAATAGCATTAGTTGCATAGCTATGTCTTGCCCAATAGGTGGAAATATCTTCTGATAATCCATTGGCTTTGCACAGTTTCTTAATGTGCTGGTTTATGTATCTAGTAAATATTTTTATTTTTCGTTGCACCTCAAAAGCAGTATCGTCTTTACGTACTACGTTAAATATTAGGGAATCCGACAAAATTGGTCGCGTTCCATATTTGTCAATAATTTTTCTGCAATAGTCATTCATAAAGACAGTAATCGGTTTGAGATTTGACTTTGATGTGAGGTGTGTCTTAGATCTGAAATATTCTATTTTGTCATCTTTGATATTCCCAAACTTGAGCATTGACATATCCTTTATGTTCATTCCACTGCATGCATATGAGAAGAACCAAAAATCCCTTGCCTTTTCTTGTTCTACTGATAAGGGTTTTGCATCGAAGAGAATCTTCAGTTGATCTTTGGTCAGTGCTTTCTTAACTTTTTTTACTGAAGGGATTTGATATTTTTTCTTACCAAAAGGATAGAATTCTTCCTCGATTTCTTTCTCATGTATCGCTTTGTTATAAACCGCGCGAAGAGGTCTAAGATAAAAGCCGACAGTCGATGGACTTTTGCGGGACAGTTTGAGAATGTAATATTCATAATCCTTTAGCCATTTTTTAGATATATCATGAAAGGTTAAATCATCATAATCTTTGTGGTAATAATGATTTAGAAATTGAATGATGGATTTTTCACTAAACCGATAGTTATTGGCAGTACTCAACTGTTCACGTTGAGTTAATTCTTGAATAATTTGTTGATAGTGATATTTAATCTTGACCCCATCTCCTTTTTTCCTATAGAGTAATTTCTCAAATCCTTCGAAAGAAAATGGCTTGAGTTTTTCGGCCGCCTCATAGGCTTTATTTTGAACAGCATCTAATTTTATTCTCCGTTCTTTATTTTGAGATCTCGGCTTCAAGGTGTTCCAAATTTGCTCAAATTCAATTGCCGTGAATTGAAAGATTGTTGGATAGAGTTTTTGCTTTCTAGTATTTGAAGAATACACTCTCAGCCTGACTGGATATTTGCCATTTGCCATAATTCTTCGAGTATCCAGATATATTGAAATCTTATAATCTCGATTCATAGTAGTTTAGTGATTCAAGCAAACGGATTTGCATAAAATTTGCATAAAAATTTACTTACTAACTGACCTTTCGCAGGGCAGATATTTGGAAAATTAAAAAATAATATTATAGTTATTCCAAAAGAGGAATAGCTTGCAGTTGAGCAGGGTTAACCAAATTGAATTGTTTTTTCATTCGGTTAAGTTCTTGATATGCTGCTTTGACAGCTTTTAAGTATAGTCTTGCCTTTATGGCGAAGTGGTTTTTAGCTTGATTAATTTTGAGCAATTCGAGTTTAGTATACGCTATCATCACACAAAAAATATGATTGGACTGCGTCACTTCATACTTTGTTGGTGATTTGGCTAAACAAGCATTCTGTTTCATCGATTTGTGGAATTCCTCAACTTTCCATCTTCTTTCATAGATTGTATGAGTCTGCTGATGTGTAAGTTTTGTATCGTTGCTTACCAGATACAGTACGCCTGTGGAGTAATCTTTGTTCGTAAAGACTTGTTTGGTCAAAGAAACCGGAAAGTCCAATCCTTTGATCCAAACTTCCATTACACAGTCTGGCTGTAGGTCTAGTGCATCGACTCTTGTAAACTTACCTTGCAGTTTTTCTTCCTTACTCAGGGCAACAAGACGATTGGTCTTAATTGCACCGATAAAATGCTTTTTTAACTCGTAATGCACAAACTCCATATTGTCATTTGAGCTAAACCAACTATCCCATAAGGCATATTTGTACTGAACATGATTACGCTGTGTGAGTACTTTGAGCCTTTGTCTTACTAACTCATTCTTACTCACCTCACTTTTGCGTTTCTCTTGTCGTGTTTTTAGATCAGTAAACCTGATTGGCTTTCTGATAATTTCATAGGCTAAAGGCAACTCTACCGTTTGGCCATCACCCAATTGGTTATGATATAGAAAACTTATCATATTGATGCCTTTGACGCTCCTGTTCTTTGTATGATCAAAGTGATACGTTATTATCTCATTCTGAGTAGAATGTGGTTTTTCAGTTATCACATCATCAATACAAATGCTACCATCAGGACTTTCTACTTTCCTGACTATAGGTTTAACAGATTTCCAATAATCTTTTTGGCCCAGAGTAGGCTGAGCCAAAAATCTACTGATCTGATCATGGCTATAAGCACCGTCTAACATTTTAGACATACCTATAGCTGTGCTGTGACTAAAACTTGTCAACAAATAATCGCTGTACAAGTCGGCAATGTGCGGATTCATCATTAGTAACTATCTTTAGATCCAGCACAAAGCTATACATATAATAATTTTTTACAATACCAAATTTTCGAACTGCGAAATGTCAGTTAATAAATATAACTATATAAAAACAAATCACAATCAAAATTACTATAATCCTGATTTAGAGCCAATTATATAACTAATAATAAATATATATATCTAAGTAAAAGTATATTATTATTTCTGGCAGTCAAGAGGTCACGGGTTCGACTCCCGTAGGCTCCACCTATTTGTATTATGTCGAAAGTATATTTAATGGTTGCTAGATACGAACTTAGTTGGCTAGAGCGCCCCGAACTTGCTTCGGGGAGGTCACGGAGTAGTTTATCCCGATGAATATCGGAAAATCCCCCAGGCTCCACTTGATTATCAACGACTTCTGAAGGCAATATACCTCTCATCAACTGCCTTAATTAAACAAATATTAAACATCTATTTGGAGCAAAAGCAGCTAACGTTGTTTTGAAAAATTATTGGCTCATTGCTACTTAACCATGCTTACCTCCGGACTCCGAGAGGTGTTTTTCCTATCTTTCACTTTCTTCCTGGGTTTCCAAAACAAATAGTCCGTTTTCACATTTTTATCAAAAGGTATATACAGCTGATAACCGATACTTTGATCTTTCGAACCATCCAAAGTATCCAAACCGTAGACTACTTTTGTGGGGTCGTCATAAACCAGAGTACCAAAAATCCTATCCCAAAAGGAAAAAATATTGCCAAAATTGGTATCCGTCCAAGGCCTTTCGAAATGGTGATGAAATTTGTGGATATTAGGTGTGATGAATACCACGCTCAAAGTTCTGTCCAGCCATTCCGGAATAAAAATATTCGCATGGGTGAGATAGGCAAAAAATATGGTCGCAATCCTGTAAAAAAGATAAAATGCCAAGGGCATTCCTGTAATGATAATGGCAATTAATGAAAATACTTCCCGCATTATATAGTCTCCGGGATGATGCCTCGTACCGGTAGTAGCATCCACATGGGTATCGCTGTGATGCACCATATGAAACTTCCATAGGAAACCCACTCTGTGCAGAATGACATGGGCCACATATTGTGCAACGAAATCCAATATCATTATGGCCAATAACAATTCCACCCAAATAGGCAAGGTGATCATGTGCAAAAGACCAAATTGGCTCTCCATTGTCCACACAAAGACTCCTGCAGTCGCCAATCCGAACAAGATGTTAATTGCGATTGACATCATCAGAAATGTGATGTTGACTCCTGCATGTTTCCATTTGCGGTAATCAAATTTGATAAGTGGATCAAAAGCCTCGATGATCCAACTGATGTTTAGGACAATAAGTATCCACACTAGTTTTTGCCAACTAGGCATATTTTCGAAAAAGGCGAGAAAAGTGTCCATATCTTATTATTTGGCTTCGAAGCTAGTGATTTCTGGCCAGTGATTATATGCCTGCCCGCCAAAATTTGAAATGTAGGCGGGGATTAGACAGATTTCGACCGGTTGGTTTTGTCTCTTTATATTCATAGCATGAAAAACAGATATAGCTACTTGATCTGCCATGAATGCAGCGAGTTATACGATAAAGACCGAATGCAAACCTTTTGTACTAAAGACGATCAACCACTTTTAGCGGGATACGACTTGAGCAAGTGCAAAGCCGAAGACACCCTGGTAAACCGCAATGATATGTGGAGATATTCGAATGTATTACCCATTGAAGATGAGAAGAATAGACTTGCTTTAGGGGAAGGAGGTACACCGCTCTTACCGCTTACAACATTCGCTAAAAAGTACGATCAGTCAGAGCTTTTGCTTAAGGACGAAAGCTTTAATCCTACAGGCTCCTTTAAGGCAAGAGGAATATCGATGGCCATTTCCAAAGCGAAAGAACTGGGAATCAACGCCGCCGCCATTCCCACAGCTGGGAATGCAGGTTCGGCCCTGGCTGCCTACTGCGCTAAAGCTGGAATTCAAGCGAATATTTTTATGCCAAAAGCAACGCCTAAAGTATTCCAGGTGGATTGCGAGGTCATGGGAGCAGAGGTAACGACGGTTGATGGTTCGATTTCGGATGCGGCCAAAATGATGCGCGCACAAAACGATGGATCGTGGTTTGACATAACGACACTCAAAGAGCCCTTTAGATTGGAAGGAAAGAAAACAATGGGCTACGAAATCGCCGAGCAGATGAATTGGCAATTGCCAGATGTGTGCATATATCCGACGGGCGGTGGTACTGGATTAATAGGCATCTGGAAGGCCTTTAAGGAAATGAAACAGCTGGGATGGATAAAAGAAATTCCGACGAGAATGGCTGCTGTGCAAACCGAAGGATGTAACCCAATCGTACGAGCCTGGAAAGAGGGAAAATCCTCCTCTACCCCATTTCCTGGCCCCAAAGCGACTATTGCCAATGGCCTTCGCGTACCTCATGCCTTCGGCCACAAACTCATCCTCAAAAGCCTTCATGAAAGCAACGGATACGCCTTGGATGTTTCAGAAAACGAAATGATAAACGGCATGAGAGAGTTTGCTGAAAACGAAGGGGTCTTTCTCTGTCCTGAAGGCGCTGCGGCATGGGAGGCTTTTAAAAAGTTGAGGTCGTCGGGGTGGATCAAATCTGAAGAAAGTGTTGTTTTATTAAATACCGGCTCGGCTTATAAATATGTGGAGAATGTGGAGGACGAGATAGTAAATTGCAAATGTATAATACTATAGAAATTGTTTTCACCATTCAAATTCATTAAATTTGCAATATGAAAAAAATCGTATATGCTATCTTGCTCATAGGCCTGATCGGAGGGGGAATAGGCCTTTATCAATATAACAAACCGCACAAAAAGATGGTCACTGCAACATCAGATTTTATAATTTCTGCAGCGGAACTATTCACGGAATTTGAGAATGATGAAAATATCTCCAATGAGAAATACCTTGATAAGATCGTACAAGTCAGCGGCACCGTCCAGGAAGTCAAAGAAGAGGACGGTGTCACCAGCGTCACGCTGAATCGTGGTGGTATGTTCGGTGTCATCTGCCAACTCGACCAACTCACGGAGCACAAGCGAATTACTTTTGCCATTGGCGAAAATGTGAGCTTCAAAGGAATTTGTACTGGGCTATTGATGGACGTGGTATTAGTAAGATGTGTAGAAGTGGACCGATGAGCACCTATCAAAAAGTACCCATAAACAAGAACCAAAGGAATATCCCGACACGCAAGGAAACTCGAGAAATTTTCTAGGCATGCTCCCCTTTAGGGGCTGGGGTACGCAGCCATTTTATTCGGTTATGGGTATTTTTAACAATAGTTTGAGACATATAGCTTTTCAAAATCCGTTTACATAGAAATGATTTTTTGTAATAAACTCAGTTCATGAAGAAATTCATATTCACCCTGTACCTCGGAATTTTTCTTTCTACTAATGGTCTTTATTCTCAGAAATACTTCACGCGAGATGGCAAAATTTCGTTTTTGTCCGAAGCACCATTAGAGACCATCGAGGCCAAGAATAGTAAGGCGACGAGCGTCCTGGACATTGAAAGCGGGAATATCGAGTTTGCCGTTTTGATCAAAGCGTTTCAATTTAAGAAAGCGCTTATGCAGGAGCATTTTAATGAAAATTATATGGAATCCTCAAAATTCCCTAAAGCCACGTTCAAAGGCAAAATTGACAACATAAGCGAGGTGGACTTCTCAAAAGATGGATCATATGAAGCAACTGTTACCGGCAAAATGACCATCCACGGTGTAACTTTTCCCCTAAGCACTACCGGCACCATAAATGTGACCGGGGGCGAAATTTCTGCTGAATCGCAATTCGTCGCATTGGTAGCTGACTACGACATCAAAATCCCCGGAGTGGTAAGGGATAACATAGCGAAGGAAGTAGAAATAACCGTTGATATCAGCTACGAACTTCTGAATATAAATAATTGATTATAAATTGGTTATAAATATTGCGCGAAGTGTTAGTAAAGCATCACGCACCGAATTGAATACAATCAACATCAACACGATGAAAAAACTTCAACTACTTTTTTTCGCATCTATTTTCTTTTCATTCTCTCTTTATTCCTAGGAAGACGATCTGCTTTCACTTCTCGGCGAGGAAGAAACGACAGAAATTGTTACTGCGTCCTTCAAAACAAATAGGGTCATCCATGGACATTCTATAGAAAGTACGCCACAAGGCGTGCTGGATTTCAAAATTTCCCACCGCTTTGGTATGCTCAACACGGGATTCACAGAGCTATTTGGATTGGACAATGCAATGATCCGGTTTGGATTTGACTATGGTATTTCTGACGATTTCACAATCGGCGTAGGTCGCAGTAACTTCCAAAAGATATACGACGGGTTCTTGAAATATAAATTGGTAAAACAGACGAAAGGGAAACGCAATGTTCCATTCACTATCGCATTCCTGAGCGATGTCGAATTGTCGGGTGTGAAAAATAATCCGGATCCCGAAGGAAGAAGTTCGTCGCGATTTTCATTCACTAATCAAATACTCATTGGCAGAAAGTTCAGCGAAAACTTCTCTCTGCAAATAGCGCCTACCCTGGTGCACCGGAACCTGGTAGATTTTAACGAAAAAAACAACGTTGGGGCTTTGGGATTCGGAGCTCGACAAAAGCTATCCAAAAGAGTCGCGATTACAGCTGAATACTATCTGGTTTCCGGAGGTCAACTTCCATCTGACAATATCAAACATTTTCGCAATTCCGTGGCTCTTGGTTTTGATATCGAAACTGGCGGTCACGTATTTCAGTTGCATTTTACAAATTCCAGATCTATGGTGTACAAAGGGTTTATAACAGAGACGATTGGGGATATTGGTGATGGAGGTATCCATTTTGGATTTAATGTATCCCGGGTATTTACAGTTTCGAGCCATTGAGAAAATTAAGAGAATGAAAAAGTCAGAATTAGTCATATACGTACTCTTTATTACCGCAAGCACATTCTTGATCCAATCATGTGTGTCAAATATGCTGGACGAACCCGGGCCTATTGACTTCTGTGATGCCATCGACGCTACCTACAACGGCGATATCAAGGGAATTATAGATTCGAGCTGCTCTTACAGCGGCTGTCATGATGGTGCCGGTGGTATTGGCTCCGGAGATTTTACGTCATACAATAGCATGCAACCAAGGTTTGGCCTTGTGAGACAAAGAGTAATCGAATTTCAATCCGATCCGGCTATTGGTATGCCTCCGGACAATTCCGTCTATCCGGCATCTCAAAAAGACAACCTCACCCAGGCAGAATTAGAGGCAATGACTTGCTGGATAGATGCAGGTTTCCCGGAGGGCTAGTCAAACGAATTGTAACATAATGGAACTGAATTGTACTCTTAACCTGATGACCATTACCCCAACCATCCGACGCTGACCTTTTCTGCTAAAAATTCACTATCATTCTGCATGCATCAAAATATGTCTGTAGTAATTTCTGAATTACTTGGTGAGCCTATAGATAAATATTCTCCAATTTCGGGAGGTGATATTTCGACAGCATTTCTTCTTTACACTGCCAACGATCGATTCTTTCTCAAAACCAACCGAGGTGAATATGCTTTGAAGATGTTCGAAACGGAAAGATTAGGACTTGATGCTATTGCCTGTGCCAACAGCGTCCGAGCACCACGGGTCTACTTCGCAAAGCAGGTTGGTGTTGAAGCCTTTCTGTTAATGGAATATATCGAGAGCAAAAAGCCGGGTCCCAAAGACTTCAAAAGATTCGGCGCCCAACTTGCCGAACTTCACAAAAACACATCCTCTGAATTTGGCTGGGAACAGGACAACTTCATCGGCAGCCTTCCACAGAGCAATAGCAAAAATGAAAATTGGCCCGAATTTTATGCTTCGGAGAGATTACTTCCTCAACTGAAACTTGCAAGGTCAAATGCATTGCTTTCGCCTTCAGAGGCGCCAGATCTGGAAACATTGCACACCACTTTGAAAAATCTTTTGCCGGATAGCTCTCCTTCCCTGTTGCACGGCGATCTTTGGGGTGGTAATTATTTGATCTCTTCCGACGGCATTCCCTTTCTCATCGACCCTGCTATCTATTATGGCCACAACGGAGTGGATATCTCAATGACTAAACTTTTTGGAGGTTTTGGTTCGTCATTTTATGATGTTTACTATGAAGTAATTCCTGCGAATTCAAATGAAAAAGAATTGACCGACATCTATCAATTGTATTATTTACTGGTTCATTTGAACCTTTTTGGTTCGTCCTATTACATCGCTGTGGTCCGGATTTTGGATAGATATTTCAACCAGTGATTTCATTTTACTTTTCATAAACGAGCTGGAGTGGGCACATTTCTTGATAAGTAAAGAGTACATGTAATTTCCCTGATAAAATGTACAAATGAAAATTCTGATCATAGGCGGCACCGGCACGATTGGTAAAAAGGTGAGTCTTCATCTATCCCAAAAGCACGAAGTAATTGCAGCCGGACGAAAAAGTGGGGATTATCAAGTTGAAATTGCCGATTCGGATTCGATCAAAAAACTATTTCAAACTGTCGGGCAGGTAGATGCCGTTCTTTGCATTGCTGGTGAAGCCAAATGGGCTACGTTTTCAGAATTAAGCGAAATGGATTACTACCTCGGCATTCGCAGCAAGCTGATGGGACAGGTCAACGTGGCGAGGATAGGTCAGCGCTTTATAAATGAAAACGGTTCATGTACATTGAGTACTGGAATTCTTGCGGATGATCCTGTAGTGGCGACCGCCTCTGCAGCTATGGTCAATGGCGCACTACACAGCTTCGTGAAAGCTGCGGCACTTGAAATGACGAATGGACATCGGGTTAATGTAGTAGCGCTTGGTCTGGTAGAGGACTCTGCAGAGAAATACGGAGATTTTTTTCCTGGCCATAATCCTATATCCATGGATAAGGCTGTGAAGGCCTATGTGCGAAGCGTCGAAGGGCGCGGGAATGGGGAGATCATTAAAGTGTATTCCTAGCCAATCTTAGACGATTATTTTGGGAGCTACCATGTATTTCACGAGGAATATTGATTGGTACGGTACACATTCTCGTGAAAATTAAGTACACCAGAAAGTTGAGAACTTTTGGAAAGTTGTCAACTTTGTGCTCACCAAAGCCATTGACTACTTGGACATCATCAAAGCCCTCGTACTAGGCATCGTACAAGGCTTCACCGAATTTCTGCCGGTAAGCAGCAGCGGCCATCTTGAAATCATCAACCATCTCATGGGTAGTGGAGAGGCCATTGATTACGATCTGTTGATGGTCATCATTGCTCATTTAGGCACGGCATTCAGTATTGTTTATGTTTTTAGAAAAGATATTTCTGACATCGTTTTGGCATTGGTCAAATTGCAAAAAGGCGCAAATCTGGATCTATCTCTAAAGATCATCATTTCTATGGTTCCTGCAGTAATCATTGGCCTATCATTCGAAAGTCAATTGGAACGGCTTTTCGCGAGTGAAGTTTTGGTTTATGTTGGAATATTTTTGTGTATTACAGCCCTTGTTCTCTGGTTCACACCAAAACATAATAGTGCCAATGGAGATATAAGTTTTGCAAAATCCCTTTGCATCGGTATTTCTCAAGCCATAGCCATACTTCCTGGCATTTCGCGTAGTGGAATGACCATCGCGGCAGCGCTCTACCTGGGAGTTGATAAAGCAAAAGCAGCCCGATTTTCATTTTTGATGGTCTTGCCTATAATCTTTGGAAAAGTACTACTCGATTTGGCAAGTGGTGAATTGGTTTTTAATAAGGCCAGTTCACTTCCTTTGCTTACAGCACTTCTAAGCTCTTTTTTGGTGGGCATTTGGGCTTGTAAGTGGATGCTTCAGATCGTGCAAAAAAGCAAACTTTCGTGGTTTGCCGTTTACTGCTTTATTCTTGGCATGGTGATAATAGTAGGTTATTATATTTAGTAGCGCCATCTAATAAGAAGGAGAAAATATTGCTCGATTTTTCAAAGGATAATTGATCGTTTTCATATTAATAAAACATTGATACTGTACACAACTCTATTCGGTCATATTCAGCATGAGTTCCGACAAATTTTACGTATATCTCGTTCAAGCTATTCTTATAACTCGCTATTCACGAATAAATATTCACTCGGACTTCTCCACAAAAACCCACTCCATATCCTGGTCTCTTACGAGAAGTTGGTTCATTGTGATAGTAGCAGCAATTGCTCCTAATACTGGCCCGGCTATTGTTCCTAACAGTGGCATGAGCATGACGATATAGACCGGAAGACCAATTGCCAAAGCTACACCAGCATATCGTCTGGTATATCTGAAACTCTGTCTAAAACTACTTTTCGCAAATACCCTTCAGTTTATTTAATCCTGAACCAAAATCAGCATCCATTGCTTTCTCGAAATTCATAAATATCTTCATCAAATTCATTGGATATGGCATCCGGCTTTCGAATCCCCAAGTCACAACAGTTTCTTGCTTTTGTTCTTTTAATCTGACATAGCCTGAAGCCAAACTTTTGAAAGGTTTCAAAAATTCCAGTTTCGTTTCGACCAGCAACGGTTCTTCGATTTTAGTAAGAGTATGACTGCCTTCTCCCACACCTTTTACCTTGCTTTTCCAGGCTTGTTTGGCGCCAACAGTTCCATCTGTCCCCGTACGCACCTTTTCCATATTTGGATCTTTGTCATTCCACGGACTCCATTGGTCCATTGCTGCCAGGCTATTTACATTTTCCCATACCGTCTTTATGGGTGATTTAATCAAAATCGATTTTTCGTAATTCATATCCTTGGAAACAAAGAGAGCAAGGATGAGTGGGATAAGGATTACTGCCAAAACAATATATAATGCTATCACAAGTAGATGTTTTAATGGACGAATTTAAACAAGTCAAATTGCATATTAAGCATAACATAAATTGATAGGAAAACTCACCACCGGATCAAACAACTTCCCCAGGTAAATCCGCTTCCAAAGGCAGCAAGACAGACAAGATCTCCTTCTTTAATTTTGCCTTCCTCCCAGGCCTCGCACATCGCAATAGGAATAGAAGCAGAAGTCGTATTGCCGTAACGCATAATATTATTGTACACTTGATCTTCTTGTAGTCCAAGACGTTTCCTCACCGCCTCCGAGATCCTCAAATTGGCCTGATGTGGAATGAACATATCTATATCTTCCACGCCGTATCCGGTAGCATCAAGAGCTTCCTGGATAACTTCCGGAAATTTTCGCACGGCCAATTTGAATACGAATTGCCCTTCCATCGTAACTCTAAATCTCTTCTCATCAAGCATGGACTGGCTCACAAATTGAGGTTCGTGAGAAGAAGGCGCTAATATGGCCAACCTTTCGGCGTGGGTACCGTCGGAATGAAGATGTGCACTCAGAATTCCTTTTCCTTCTTCGTCAGTAGCCTGAATGACTACTGCGCCTGCTCCGTCAGCGAAAATGACCGCTGTTGACCGACCTTCATCGCTAAAATCCAAAAAGGTAGATTGAATTTCACTTCCCACAAATAAAATATTCTTGTAGTTACCCGATTTTACAAAATCATTAGCCATAGATAGACCATATACAAAACCGCTACACTGCTGCCGAATATCAAAAGCAGCGATTTCTTTCTCACCAAGTCCTAATTCTCTTTGAAGCAGGACTCCGCTCCCGGGCAGAAAATAATCAGGAGTGCTCGTCGTAAATATGATCAGGTCGATGTCATCTGCTTCCATTCCTGCTCGCTCAATCGCTTGTCTGGCAGCGCGAGCTCCCATCTTCGATACGGTATCTTTTCCAGGTGTCAAATAGCGCCGTTCACGGATACCTGTTCGCTCTCTTATCCATTCATCGGAGGTGTCCATTTTTTTGGCGAGTTCCTCATTGGTGACCACATTTTCAGGGACGTAGAAGCCGAGTCCTGTGATTTTTCCGTGTGGCATTTAGTTGGCGCTTTGTTTTGTGATCGGTAAATGTATGAATCATACTATGGTTTGAGCAGTAAACGATAATTTACCTTAAGCGCAAAATGCGTTAATAATGCAAATTATTATTTATGAAAATATTGAAATACTAATGCACCTCAAGTAAGGAAGGCCGAGCTATTCAAGAAGCCAAATTTCAACAAAAAAGAGCGCCAAGAACGCCAAGTTCGCTAAGATTTTTCACCGATCCTTTGTGATCTTCGCAACCTTTGCGTGAACCACAGTTCAATCCAAATACCCCTCTAGCACACTCCACACATTATCCATCACGACTTTCTGCCCCTCAGCATTGGGATGCTTTCCATCGCCAATAGTAAGATCGGGTCTCATTTCCAGGCCTTTGAGCAAAAATGGGATCAAGCCCGCTTTGTATTCGTTCGCCAAATCGGAAAAGATCTTTTGAAATTCTGCAACATAATCCGCTCCCATATTAGGCGGGGCAATCATGCCTGCGATGACCAACCTGGCCGACGGGTATTTTGATCGGACGGTTTCGAGTATATCCTTTAAATTTTGTCTCGTCTGTTTGATGTCGAGGCCACGAAGCATATCATTCGCGCCAAGCTCCAATACAAAGACATCAACTTTTTGTTCGAGTACCCAATCAATTCTTCCTTTGCCACCAGCTGTTGTTTCACCGCTAAGCCCGCCATTTATCACCGCATAATTATAACCAAGCGAATCAATTCTTTTTTGGATCAAGGAGGGAAAAGATTCTTCTTCGTCCAATCCATATCCTGCCGTCAGGCTATTGCCAAAAAATAAAATAGTTTTTTTTGCAGCTTTTTTATTCACTTCGGTCGATGCTTTAGGTTCATTCGTATTTGTTAGAAGAACTTCCTCAGTTTTATTCGGTTTATTGTTGCATGATGTGGCCAGATAGGTCAGAAAAATCAGAATTGTTACAAGATTGAATTGGTAAATCCGCATAGCTTTGGCAGTATTGGAGGATGTTCAAAAATTATAATCAACTATTTTGAATGCAGTGAGATTTTACGGAAATTCAGTACTCCAATATTTCAGTTAAAATCTTAGATGAACAACAAGTTAAAAATTCAAACATACTCTTAATAACCATCAATGCAAGAAATACTTAATGTAAATAATCTTTCCAAAACGTACAAAAGCGGTTCTCGTGAGTTGACTGTTTTATCCGAAATAAATTTTTCTGTCGAAGAGGGAGAAAGTCTTGCCATTGTAGGGCCGTCCGGAAGCGGTAAAACGACTCTACTTGGCTTGTGTGCGGGGTTGGATAAGTCAACAACTGGTGACGTAGTCCTGACCGGAGCTAAACTCAATGATCTTGACGAGGACGAAAAAGCGGCAGTGCGCAATCAAAACGTCGGATTCATTTTCCAAAATTTCCAACTCATCCCTACCCTTACCGCATTGGAAAATGTAATGATACCGATCGAACTAAAAGGGGAAAATCATGCGAACAAAAGAGCTACGGAACTCCTGGACCGTGTTGGCCTGGGTGACCGCCTCGACCACTATCCCAGCCAACTTTCAGGTGGCGAACAGCAACGCGTAAGCCTGGCAAGGGCATTCAGTAACGAACCAAAAATCCTATATGCAGATGAACCAACCGGCAATCTCGATGACGACACCGGAGGCAAGGTAGAAGACCTATTATTCGAACTCAACCGTGAGCAGGGCACGACATTGGTCATTGTCACACACGACACAGAATTGGCTTCCAAAACGAATCGCATCATCAAATTAAGAGGCGGGAAAATTACAGAAGACAGAAGAATAGGTAGTGACCAAGCATAAAGCGTAAACTTTCATATACTCCTAAGACATGTTATCAAAGTCATCAATATGCTTTCTCTCCATCGCGTCGGCTTATTACATTTCTCACAACGACACTACGTCACAACGCATTCAAGTGGTTTTGAAAGATAACAAGATGGTTAAAACGTCAACTCGTTGTGTTGTCGTGCCGTCATGTGAAACATTTCTCAGCACATCACTTTAAATCATCTGGAACAATAAACCATGAAGCTCGCTTTCATCATAAAAACAGCCCTTCGGGACAGCCGCAAGAACAGGGGAAAGCTCGTGCTCTTCATGTCTTCTATCGTCTGTGGAATCGCCGCTTTGGTAGCGATCAATTCATTTAATTACAATCTTGTAAAAGACATTGACGAACAGTCCAAATCACTGCTTGGAGCAGACCTCGTCATAAGTGGAAATCGGCCGATCGAGCCGTCATTAGAAACGTTTATGGACTCTATTCCGGGCGAGCGTTCGTGGGAAGTCGATCTATTCTCCATGTCTTTTTTGCCACAGAAGGAAGAAAGTCAATTTGTACGTATCAAAGCTCTTGAAGGGGAATTTCCTTATTACGGAAAGTTGAAAACCGAGCCGTCCGAAGCGTCACAGCAATTCCGTTCTTCAAAGACCGCTCTTGTCGAAGAGTCGATGATGCTGCAATACGAATTGCAGGTTGGAGATTCGATAAAATTGGGCAACAGCACATTCGCAATTGCTGGTGATCTTAAGAATGTATTTGGAAGTTTGGGTCTTGGTTCAGGATTTGCACCTACGGTCTATATTTCTAAAAATTACCTGGAGGAAACGGCGCTCGTACAACCTGGCAGCTTGGTGGATTATGGATATTATTTCAAAGTTCCGCCGGAATTTGACCCCGACGCATGGCAGGACAATCACAATGAATCCTTTAGAAATCAAAGTTTTCGAATTGCCACCATCAAGGAGCAAAAAGAAAACCTCGACGAAGCGTTTTCCAATTTAAATTCATTTCTAAACCTGGTGGCCCTTGTTTCTCTTCTCTTAGGATGCATCGGTGTGGCGAGTAGCGTCATGATCTATGTCAAGGGAAAAATACCTTCCATTGCCATTTTCCGCTGTTTAGGAATGAAAGGCAGGCAGGCCTTTTCGATATACTTTTTACAGATCGTGCTTTTGAGTTTATTGGGCGCTTTGATCGGAACTGGTCTTGGGAGCGCTGTGCAGGTCTATCTCCCTCAAATATTCAAAGATTTTCTGCCCTACGAAGTAGTAATGGATATTTCCTGGCGGGCAATGTTAGAAGGATTGAGCATAGGATTGATTATTTCGGTTCTTTTTGCTTTAATTCCACTTCTTTCGATTCGCAATGTAAGTCCTTTGCGCACATTGAGAGCTTCATTTGAAAGCGATATTCAAAAGAGAGATTATTGGAAGTGGGCTGTTTATGCAACGATATTGCTGAGCATAATAGGGTTTTTGTATTCATTGACCAAGAACTTTCAGGACAGTGTTATTTTCGCTGCCGGCCTGACAGCCTCTTTCCTCGTCCTTTACGGTGTAGCTGTGCTATTCACATTATTGGTCAAGCGGTTTTTCCCTCGAAATTGGTCCTTCATATTCCGCCAGGGACTGGCCAATCTCTATCGGCCTAATAATCAAACCAAAACGCTTTTGATTTCTATCGGCCTCGGTACAATTGTGCTTACCACGTTATTCATTATTCAAGGCCTTATGCTCAGCAATGTGGATTCTATGGACGCCGGAAACCAGCCCAATATGGTGCTATATGGAATAGAACGAGAGCAAAAAGATGCGATCAGAGAAATGACTGAGCAATTTGATATGCCTGTCATTCAGCAGGTACCTATTGTGACCATGCGCCTGGAGGGATGGCAAGGCAAAACTAAGGCAGAATGGTTGGCGGATACGGCCAGAACGGCCAGCAGATGGGCTATTAATAGGGAGGCAAGGGTGAGTTTTAGAGACAGCCTTCTCGAGGACGAAAAATTGGTGAAAGGAACATTTACCGGTTCGGTCGAGCCAGGAGATTCCATTTTTATTTCACTTGCGACTGGCTACTCAGAATCACTGGATGTGGATATAGGAGACGAAATGGTGTGGAATGTACAAGGTACGCGAATTAAGACCTATGTGGGAAGTTTGCGTGAGATCCAATTTCGCTCAATGTCCACCCGCTTTTTTATTTTATTCCCAACTGGGGTATTAGAAAGAGCACCGCAATTCCAGGTATTGGTCACTAAATCTCCCGATGTGGTTACTACGGCAAAATATCGAAATGCTGTGGTAAAAACCTTTCCGAATATATCTGTAATCGATCTGGCGTCCATACTCGAGACTTTGAGCGGCATTCTGAGCAAAATGAGTTATGTTATTAAATTTATGGCAGGATTCAGCATAATCACAGGACTTATTGTATTACTTAGTTCGCTGATACTCAGCAAGTTCCAAAGGATCCAGGAAAGCGTTCTATTGCGGACGATCGGCGCTTCACGAAAACAAATTCTACAAATCAACGCAGTGGAATACCTGTTGCTCGGAGGCATGTCGGCGTTGACAGGCATCGTTTTAGCCTTGATCGCCAGTTACCTGATGGCAAGATTTATGTTTGAATTGGACTTTAGTTTTCAATGGATGCCCATCCTGACCATGTTTGTGATCGTTACTTCCTTGACCCTTGTTATCGGCATGTTGAATAGTCGTGAAGTGATCAGTAAATCGCCGCTAGAGGTTTTGCGCAAGGAAGTGGGGTGAACGAGTTGCCTGTTGCGAGTTTGTCCAGTTGCCGGTTAGTCTTATGACCTGAATTATTCGATTTTTTGAAGAGCTAAAAAGGAAGCAAATCAGGTTCGACATATTGCTCTTTTGCAAGTGTACGGGCAAAAATATTAGCACTGTAATGACTGTTGAGTAAATCCTTAAATGAATGCAGAATGCGTGGAAACTCTTTGATAAAATCGGGAAAATTGTTCGACTTGGATTTACCGATAAAATGATCCTCGATTAGTGCAGAAGCAACCGTTAAAGTGTAGTGGAATTTTTTATCATCACCGTGGGTCAGGTCAAAAATTTTGATTTGTTTGCAAAGATTTTTTGATGCTTGATCGACGCCATATTTGTTGATGTGAATCCACGCTAATCTCAAGTGAGCTTCGTGGACGAATAATTCCGGATCAAGAGAAAGATCAGTAAATTTCTTTTCAAATTCGTCATCGGTCAAGTCAAAATGAGTTGTCATTAACAGATATATTTGTGGCATAAATGTCTTAATTTTGGATAAAAGGTTCCATATGACACCTATCAGTAATCTATATGATCAGGCAGCAGAACTCTTTTCTCAAATTGAAGCTAATAAATTGATGGCTTTCCGTCCGTCCAAAGCTATGCAGGAAAGATTCAATGAACTAGTTGAAAAATCGCACAAGTGTAAAATTACCGATAAGGAAAAGGACGAGTTGGATCATTTCGTGGTCTTAGAGAGACTTATTAGCCTGGCAATGGCAAGAGTTTGGAAGCCTAGGTGATTGCTAATTCGTGAGTACTTACGTTTCCAAAATTACCCGTAAGTTAGTCTCTGAACGAGCAGAGTTTCGCTGTGAATATTGCTTGATATACGAGGAAATTTCTTTTTTCCCGGCTATCTCTAGATCAACTGCTATCAACAATAATATTGGGAGAAATTCCTTTTATAATAATAGCTCATTCACTACAAAACTAAAGACAAGATGAATCCGCAAAAATTAGCCATTCACATCTCGATTTCCCTCATATGCGCATTGGCAGTTATCGCCATTTATCACTTATTCTTTACAACCCAAATCAAAATAATTGAAAGTAAGGTAGATGCTCACAACCTAAGTTTTGACGAACACCTTTACTCGGGTAAGGTCTCCGCCACTCCCCCGGAAGAATTTCATTCGTCATTTGTTGACGTCGCAGCAAAGTCACGGGAAGCTGTAGTTTACATCCTTGCTTATGAAAGGATACAAAACCAGATTTTTAAGATAGGATTTAAGAGAGAAAAGGGATCAGGCGTGATAATAAGCAGAGAGGGTCACATTGTGACTAACTACCATGTCATAGAAAGGGCATCTCATGTAGAAATCACCCTAAACAACAAGAAAGAATACCTCGCAGAAATCATCGGCACGGATCCAGTCACTGATTTAGCCTTACTAAAGATCGAGGCTTCAGGTTTGCCTTTTCTGATCTTCGGCAATAGCGATAGAATGAATGTGGGAGAATGGGTACTCGCAGTGGGCAATCCATTCGGTCTGCAATCGACAGTAACTGCTGGAATTGTAAGTGCCATGGCAAGAAGCCTGGAGGTTGGAGATTTTAGTAACACTATCGAATCACTTATCCAATCAGATGTAGTCATCAATCCCGGAAGCAGTGGCGGTGCACTACTCAATCAATACGGCGAATTAATGGGCATCAATACTGCAATCATCTCAGCATCAGGCAATTATGAAGGTATTTCCTTTGCTATACCTGCTAATATTGCGCGCAAAGTTGTTTTCGATCTTAAGCAATTCGGAGCAGTGCAAAGAGCAAAAATGGGTATTACATTGAGAGACGTAGATGCCAATCTCGCAGACCTCCTGGAAATGGATGAGATAAAAGGTGTATTTGTTGCCGCAGCTTCCTTTAATGGCGCTGCTCATGAAGCTGGGATACGCAGGGGTGATGTCATCTTAAAAATCAATAACAGAGAAGTCAACACAACACCTGAATTCACAGAAAAATTAAATGAATTCAGGCCAGGCGATAATATTTCAATAGAGTTCGTTAGAAAGAATTCCATGCGTAAAACAGAGGTACTTCTAAAAAATCACCTGAACACCACAGACTTTGTAGCCATCAAGAATAATTCAAAATTGCGATCCGTAGGCATTGAAATCCGCAATCTCAACTCTACAGAAAAAGACCGCATGAATATAGAGGGTGTCTATGTAGTAAGCGTATCCAAAGGAAGCCGTGCTGAAAAATCAAATATGGAACCCGGGTTTATTATTGAGAGGGTGAACAATCAAAAAGTAAGATCCGACCAGGATCTCATACGTCTACTGGACAGTACAAAAACGGAAGTACGATTCGAAGGATTTTACGAAAGGTATCCTGGGAAATTTCCTTATGAGCTCGATCTACGTTAGTGACTGGAATTGTGAATCACTTTCAATTTTGCATTTCTCCGAAAGTGAATTTATCTCTCTACACATATTGAATGACAAGACATTCACAATTTGTGCATAAAAGAGCGATCTTTGGGAGTAAGTCATCTTTGGGGACGTATTTTTTAACAAAATGATTCAAGATGAGCGTAGAAACTTTATATAGCGAATACTCCAAACTTTCTGAAATTGACCGAATACTCTTCCTTGACATGGTCGAACCGGAAAATAAGTTGTCAGACGAGTGGAAGGCGGAAATCGATAAGCGTTGGGAAGCGTTTGAAAAAGGTGAAGTAAAAGCAATAGACGGTATGGAAATGGAGCGAAGGCTTGCTGAAAAGTATGACTTATAATTACCGCGTAATTCCAACGGCGGAGTATGATCTGGAATCAGCCTTGTCTTGGTATTATGACCAAGGCGGGCAATCGCTTCGCAAGCGGTTTTTCAATGCTTATGAGCAAGTCCGCGATAAAGTTTGTACTAACCCTGAAATTTTTTCATTCTCTTACAAGAATTATAGAGGGGCCAGGTTTAAAAAATTTCCTTACAAAATTATTTACAAGATTCGCGATGATGATATTTTTGTCCTTGCAATAGCCCATGACAAACGGCACCCCGACTATTGGAAACACAGAATCAATTAATCTGCACCATGCAAAAAAAACAACTCGATCACAACAAAAATGAAGATGCTCACCTCTTAGCGGCATCCCAACTGCAAAAAAAACTCGAATCGGTCTATCAAGGCGGTGGGAAACAGCGCATAGAAAAGCACAAAGCCAAAGGAAAAATGACGGCTCGAGAGCGCGTCGACTACCTCGTCGACCATCCAAAGGAGATACTCGAAATTGGTGCACTTGCAGGCTATGAAATGTACGAAGAATACGGCGGCTGTCCTTCAGGCGGTGTGGTCACAGTGCTCGGTGAAATTCAGGGAAAGCTGTGTGTTATAATTGCAAATGATGCTACTGTCAAGGCGGGAGCGTGGTTCCCAATAACAGGTAAAAAGAACCTTCGAGCACAAGAAATAGCCTTAGAAAATCGACTACCTCTTATTTACCTTGTCGACAGTGCCGGTGTCTTTCTTCCTCTCCAAGATGAGATCTTTCCCGATAAAGAACATTTCGGCCGCATTTTCAGAAATAATGCCCGGTTTTCGAGTTTAGGCATTCCACAAATTTCCGCAATTATGGGAAGTTGCGTAGCAGGTGGCGCTTATTTGCCGATCATGTCGGAAGAGGCGCTAATTGTTGAAAAAACCGGATCGATATTCCTTGCAGGACCGCATTTGGTCAGGGCGGCGATCGGCGAAGTGATCGACGAAGAAACGCTTGGTGGTGCTGATACCACTTGCGATATTTCAGGCATAACGGACTACAAGTCAAAAGATGATAAGGACTGTCTGGATACCATCAAAAAATTGGTCAGTAACATTGGCCCTCAAGAGACTTTTGGCTTCAATCGCAAAAAAGCAGTGGCTCCAGCGGAAGACGAGGCCACTTTGTTGCAATACCTTCCTTCGGAGAGTACAAAACCATATAGCACTCACGAACTACTCAAAAGAATGGTAGACGATTCCAAATATACGGAATACAAAAAAACGTATGGCAAAACCATAATATGCGCCTACGCTCGAATCGACGGTTGGTCGATAGGAATAGTAGCCAATAATAGAGAAGTAGTCAAAAATGCAAAGAATGAAATGCAATTCGGTGGAGTGATCTATTCGGATTCTGCGGATAAGGCAGCGCGGTTTATTATGAATTGTAATCAAAAAAAGATCCCTCTTCTATTTCTTCAGGATGTCACAGGATTTATGGTAGGTAAAAGATCGGAGCACGGAGGCATTATAAAAGACGGCGCCAAAATGGTCAATGCCGTATCAAATTCGACAGTTCCGAAAATTACAATAATCATCGGCAACTCCTATGGTGCGGGCAACTATGCTATGTGCGGTAAGGCGTATGATCCAAGATTCATTGCTGCATGGCCGAGTGCAAAAATTGCGGTGATGGGAGGTGATCAAGCCGCCAAAGTATTAACCCAAATACAGGTAAGCGCAAGAAAAAAGAAAGGCGAAGAGCCCAAACCAAAGGAAGAAAAAGAACTTTATCAAACCATAAAATCCAGGTACGATGCTCAGATATCGCCTTATTATGCAGCTGCCCGGCTTTGGGTGGATGCCATAATTGATCCGCGCGATAGCAGGAGGTTTATTTCAAAAGCAATACACGCGGCCGATCACGGTATTGTGGAGAAGTTTAATCCTGGCGTGATACAGACGTGAAGAAATACCAGTGATTATGAGCATCTAAAACCATTTTAGGCCATTTTTGGGGGAAGGTAGGGATACCACTAATTACAGCACTCGCATCTTGGCTGTTGATTTCTTTGCTAAAAGCCAAATAGGTAGAGCCAATTCCTGTTTGAGTATATTATTTTTCCTTTAACAGATTAAAATTATTTACCATGAAAACGTTAAGATTATTCGTATCCCTTTTGTTTGTATTCTCCCTGACGGCCGACTTTTCTGCCAATGCACAGATCAGAAAAAAGGTTACTGTACGACCCCATTTATCCACCCTCATACCCGTGTCCGTGAGTTTTATTCCCGAAGAAAGTGGAACCATTGTATTCCAGGAAATGGCGCCTCCCAAAAAAGGCGGCAAAACCACCGGCCAATTGTCCATTAGCATGACAATAAAAAACAACGGAAGTAAAGCCATTCAATTGGAGAAGGTGGAATTGAGCAATGGCCAGGTGACTAAAAACTGGACGGTTGACCTCAGCGATAAGGAGAAATCACCCAATCCAATCCCCTCGGGCAAATCAACCCGGTGGCAGAACGGTAGGGGCTATAATGTAATGGGGGATGTGTTGCCGTTGTCCACTCCTTTCCCCACTTCCCAGACCATCAAATTATATTTTAAAGGCTACTCTAATCCAATGGTAATTACCAAACCGCTGAAACCTTATCGAGGCCAGGCCTTACAATTTCCCGGCAGGGCCGAGCACCTGGCCGTTAATGAATATTGGAGTGGTAAAACCCTCCATGGCTCCGGTGGCTCTCAGGTCTTTGGTCTGGATTTGGGTGTTACGGGTTGGGGCGGTAAAAAGTGGAGTAGTTTATATCCCGGTAAAAATAAAAGCAAGAATTCAAATTATCGATGTTATGGCAAACCGGTATATGCCATGGCCAATGGAACTGTCCTGGCCTTCAAAAATACCCATAATGAAAACCCCAATCCACCAGCCAAAATCGAGTATGAGAATGTAGAGGGCAATCATTTCTGGATTGACCACGGAGACCTGGTCGTGCTTTATGCCCATTTCCAGAAAGGCTCATTGAACAAAAAATTAATTGAAAAAGGCGCCAAGGTCAAAAAGGGTGATTTTTTAGGCCTAATGGGAAATTCTGGCAATTCAACAGCTCCGCATTTACATCTTCATGTGATCACAGGCAATAAGACCTGGAGCCGTGATTTTAGACCGATGCGAATCTACGGCGCCGATGTGGTAGAAAAATCACAAATGCCGAATCCAAACTACACACAGAATTGGGGTAAATTAAGTAACAGAAATTTGCCGAAAAATGAAGCATTGATCAGGCCGTCTGTTGGTCTTGGGTGGAAGGAATATACGCGGCACGGGTTGAAAGGGAATTATTATCAGGGAGAATTTGATAAAGTCGCCAGGGCGGGATACTATCCGATATGGGTCAATGGATATGCACTGAACGGCGCGACTTACCACAATGTCATTTTCCGTCCTTCCAAAGGACTCAAATGGGTGGCTTATCACGGTGTTGACGCAAGCAAATTTCAAAAGGATTTTACGAAATGGACTAAGGCAGGATATCGCCCGGTGCATGTGGACAGCTATCTAAGTAAAGGAAAAGCCAAATATGCCGCTGTATATGTAAAGAAATCGGGGCCCGGATTCAAAGTTTATCATGGTGCTAATAAGTCGTTGCACAATCAGCGCTTTAACCAATGGTCAAAACAAGGTTGGACGCCGACACATATCTCTGTGGTATCGGTCAGTAACAAACCCTACTATACGGCAATTTATGAAAAGAAAAACGTCAAAGGATTTTATCACTTATCGGGATTGTCTGGTTCTGAGTTTCAAAAGCAATATGATCAAAAAGCAAAACAAGGCTTCCAGCCGGTATATATTGATGTTGATAAACATGGTGGCTCCAATAAATTTTCGGCGATATGGTACAAAACACCGCCTTTCCAAAGTCATGCAGCCAGGCATGGACTCAGTGGAGGAAGCTTCCAACAACAATTTGATAAAAATGTAAAAGCGGGAATGACTTCCCGGTGTATTGCGGGTTACGAATCAGGTGGAAATCCTTATTTCGCCGGGTTGTGGACCAACGCGAAAGCTAAGAAGTTCAAAAGCTCAAAAGTCCTAAAAGCTAAGAAGCGTAAAAGCTCAAAAAGCTTTTGAGTATGAATTTTTGCAGCCGATACCGTAGGATTGTCACACTTCGCTCAGTACAGGCGACAGACAGGGTAACACATTCCGCTTTTACGACACTATAAAAGAAAGACCACAATTTATGACCATGAAAACGATCCACAACATCTTAACCCAACTTGTCCTTTTTGATTAATGTCTGCACTAATTTTGTTTGAATATCCATGTTTTTGTGATATAACTTGTTGATTTTCAATAGTAGTTATTAAGGATTTTCAAATGTAGTGTAGTATGGTGCCTGCGTAATTGGAATCATATGTGTACATTTGCCATATGTACATTAGACAAGTAAAAAAACAAAATGTCAAAAACGGTAAAATATTCTACCAGTACACACTTGCACAGACGGCCAGGGTAGATGGAAAAGTCAAACAAAGAAACATCCTTTACCTGGGAAGCGACCCGTTGTTGGATTCGAAGCAGAATAAGTCTGAGGTCTTACAAGTGCTCAAATCCAGAATATTTTCTCAACAAGATCTATTCCCCGTTGATATTGCGGATGAGTTGCTAAAGCTTGCTCTTAAATTCTACGAAAAATACCAATTAAAATACCCGATAATCAAGGTGAAAAGGCAGCCTCACTTCCCCCACCAAAAGACAAAAGCGAAATTCACAGTGTTGATATTCATTCCATCGAAGTAGGAGATGTCAAATCTTTCGGTTCCGAACACCTTTGCAAGCAGATTCTGGAAAAACTTCAATTAACTAAGTGCCTTACCTCACTTAATTGGCGCAATAAGGATATTCAAAAAGCATTGATCAGCATCTGCGCAAGAGCCATATACACAAGTTCAGAACATAAAACTTCACAGATTCTCACAGACAATTCAGAATTGATGGCCTGCTACAATTACACTCCCGGCTCGATCACCCATCGCGAACTATACCGTATTTCAGACCTGCTCTACAAACACAAAAACACTATCGATCAACACCTATATAGCCGCATCACCAATATGTTCACACTGGATGATAAACTGGTCATTTTTGACATTACCAATACCTATTTCGAAGGTCGAAAGGCGACAAACAAACTTCCAAAATTTGGAAAAAGCAAAGAGAAAAGGACAGATTGCAAACAAGTTGTATTCACCGGAGTGATCAATAAGGAGGGCTTCATCCGGCATTCAAGGATATATGAGGGTAACAGAGCTGACAGCACAACCCTGGAAGAGATGCTCAAAGACCTTGAAAAATACAGCCCCGATCACACGAACAAAACAGTGGTCATAGATGCAGGTATAGCCACTGAGAAAAACCTGGAATTGATCGCCGGTAAAGGTCTTCATTATGTATGCGTTTCCCGAAAACGACTCAAAGACCACCCGATCGATCAATCCAATGTGTTTACAAAAATATCGACAGATCGTAACAAACATGAAGTGCACATTACTCAATTCAAACCCGAAGGGTACAATGACACCTGGCTTTATGTGCACAGTTCATCCAAACAACTAAAAGAAGAATCGATGAAGGGTAAGCTCATGCAAAGATTTGAAGAAGACTTACAACAGGTTCAAAATGGAATAGCTAAAAAAGGAGGTACTAAAAAAATAGAAAAAGTGTGGGAACGCATCGGTCGGCTCAAGGAAAAACACAAGCATGTATCCTCCCGATACAAAATAGATGTGGAGCATGATGACAAAGTAGCTGTCAATGTCTCATGGTCTGTCCAGCCACAAAAAGAAAAACAGGACAAAGACAAGGGAATTTACTTTTTGAGAACAAATTACGAGCAGATCGACGATAAGCAGCTTTGGCAAATTTACAACACCATAAGAGAAGTGGAGTCCACATTCCGATGCCTCAAAACTGATCTCAACATCCGGCCCATTCACCATCAAAATGACGAAAGGATCGAAGCTCATATTTATCTCACACTTCTAGCCTATCAGGTCGTAAACACGATCCGATACATGCTCAACCAAAAAGGCATAAATTACGACTGGGCAAATATTGTCAGAATAATGAGCACACATACCATCCAAACCGTCGAACTACGCACTGACACCAAATCCATACACCTGAGAAAACCTTCAAAGCCAATCCAAAAAGTACAAAACATCTATTCTGCAACCAACTCAACAGATATTCAAAAGGCAATTAAAAAATATGTAGTGTACCATTGAAATCGTAACCCACTGATAATCACCGACTTATTTTCTAAAAAGAGCAAGTTGGGTTATGACAATTAAGGTAATCAAATTGTCTCAGTTGAGCAAAGTAGTAGTATTGATTCTCAATGTGTTTTTACTTTTCTCTGATTTTATTCAATCGCAGTCAGAATCTGGAAGAGAAACATTAGACCTAAACGGTGTCTGGTCGTTCCAGTTGGATCCGGACAAAGTAGGGGAGCGCGAACGATGGTTCGAGCGATCGCTCGGGGAAGAGATCCGTTTACCCGGCTCCACCGATGAAAATGGATTCGGGACCAAGGCAACCGAGCCCGAACTTACGAGATTGACGCGCGAACACAGCTTCTATGGACCCGCCTGGTATCAAAAGACCATCGAGATCCCGGAGTCGTGGGCCGGTCAACACGTCGAGCTCTTACTCGAACGGGTCATGTGGGAGAGCAAAGTCTGGCTCGATCACCACTTTATCGGTACTGCCGAAAGCCTCTGCGCGCCCCACCCTTTTGATCTGTCTGACTTTATCACCCCGGGTCGTCACCGCCTGACGCTCCGAATTGACAACCGTTACAAAGTTAACATCGGCCATTACCCTGACCGCAGGGAGGGGTGGTCTCCGATGTGGACAATGGCGATCACTGACGAAAGCCAGACCACCTGGAACGGCGTGATCGGCCGAATGGAGATCACTGTTTCCGACCCGGTTTGGATTGAACGGTTCGAGACCTACCCCGATCTTGAAAAGCAACAAACCAGGGTGGTAGCCATCGTACGCAATCGCCCCGGCGTTGTTGCTGCCGGACAACTGACGATCTCAGCTAAAGCAGAGGATCACAGCATGGGCCCTGTTGCGGCGAGCTTTAGCACCAAAGCCCCTGATAGCCCGGTATATCCCGGGCGAAATGCGGTTTCAATTTGGCAGGCCTCAGGGCTGTTTTATGCCATGACGGCTGAGACACGGGTAGAAATCATCCTTCCCTTTGGTGAGGGCGCTAAGCTCTGGGACGAGTTTTCACCATCGCTCTATGAACTGACGTTGAGCCTGTCAGTCGAAACTACGGACGAAACCTACAACGACGTACAGAGCGGCAGCCTTGGTCTGCGAGAATTCGTTGCCGATGGACGGCGTTTGCGGCTCAACGGCCGTACGCTCTTCTTACGCGGCAACCAGGACAACTGCATTCACCCGCTGACCGGGTATCCGCCCATGGACAAAAAGTCCTGGCTTGTGTTTCTTAAGAAATATCAGGACTACGGTCTTAACCACATGCGGTTCCATTCCTGGTGTCCACCCGAGGCGGCCTTCGATGCGGCCGATCAACTGGGCATGATGCTGCAAATCGAAACTCCTTTGTGGGATGGCTACGGGAATGTTGGCCGCTTGCCCGACCGGGCTGCATTCATCCGCTTTGAGGCCGAACGCATACTCGATGCTTACGGCAACCACCCTTCCTTCTGTATGTTTTCCGTGGGCAATGAGCTGGGACCGGGAACGGAGCACTACCTGCAATACCTGGTGGAGGTTCTGCGCGATCGCGACAATCGCCACCTCTATACCTGCACTTCCCATCCTACTTCTACCCTCCGTAATGACGATTATCACGTGGGTGCCAATGATTTGGAGGTTCTAGGTTCCAGAGGATTACGGGGCTTACGGCAATGGAAGGGTCAGAACCAGGGTGACTTCCGTGATAATACAGAAAGTTTCAAACACCCCATTATCGCACATGAGATCGGGCAGTACGCCAGTTACCCGAACTACTATTCGTGGTTCAACCCGGAGAAATACACCGGCCATTTAAAGGCTCGGTACATTGATATTTTCAAAAAACGGTTCGAGGCGAAACATCCTGCCGAACGAGGTCCAGCCTTTGCCAGGGCATCTGGTGAACTCCAACTGTTGCTTTATAAATCTGAAATCGAGTTCATGTTGCGAACGCCAACCTACTCGGGCTTCCATCTGAACGGATTGTCCGATTATCCAGGAGAAGGGGTGGCCTTGATTGGGGTTCTGGACGCTCTTCTGGACTCCAAAGGCATAGCATCACCAGAGGAGTTTCGCCAATTCTGCAGTGAAACCGTTCCCTTAGCGCGCTTGCCCAGGCAAACCTGGTCTACTGGCGAGACGTTCGAAGCCCAGGCTGAAGTTCGGCACCACGGGCCCCAGGATCTCTCTGGCTCAGATTGGCGATGGAAGATTGCTGATCAAGAAGGAAAGACACTGAAAAAGGGAAGTCTTGGTACACATGAGGTTCCTACTGGTGAACTAACGGCATTGGGAACAATTCAAGCTGATCTGCCGGCATTTGCCAAGGCGAGTGAATTGACCTTGACCCTATGGATGGAAGGGAGCGAAGTAATGAATTCATGGCGGTTTTGGGTGTTCCCCGCCATTGGACCGGTTGAGTCAGATTCAGATGTTTTAGTTGCGCAAGTGTGGAATGATGAAGTGAAATCGGCTTTGAAATCAGGTGGTAGGGTGCTCTTAACCCCACCCGAAGATTCGGTTGCCAAAACCAAAGAAGCTCATTTTTGGGCGGTTTTCTGGGGTTTAGGACTTTTTTCCGATGCCATCGGGTCCATGGGGATATATTGCGATCCGCAGCATCCAGCCTTGGCCCAGTTCCCCACGAGGTCTCACTCAGACTGGCAGTGGCATGACCTTATCACCGGATCTTATGCGCTCAACATCAACGACCTCCCATTTGAATTCGAACCCGTTGTCCACATGATCGACGACTTCAACACCAGTGATCGATTGAGTTTGATCCTTGAGGCCCAAGTCGGCAATGGCCGTCTGATGATATGTACTCTGAATCTGGGGAGCGAGTCTGAGCGGACACTCTCACAACGGCAGATGCTCAAGAGTCTTCTCGGTTATGTCTCGTCAGCTACTTTCCAGCCGCGTTACACACTTACGGCCGAACAGCTGGACGGACTGTTTTAAAATGTGAACAAATGAATAGACTTGTTCATCAATAAAAAGAACAAATAAATGAAACACGAATTAACACGAATTTTTTGAATGAATTCAGCCCAAAATTCGTGTTAATTCGTGAAATTCGTGTCAAATATTTTCTTTAAATATCTGTATTTCTTATTTATGAACAAGTCTAATTAACAATAGTTCGTGAAGGATTTCGGCCAAATTCGAAGTGTTAACAGCAGTATCTTAAATTCAATATTTTCTATAACGCTGATTATCAAGTATTTATGGCCTGCTTATTTGGCAATCCTATTAAAATGCAAGTTTCGGTTCAGACGATACTTTAGTTTTAATAATTTATCCATAATTCTAAGATTGAGTATCAACGAGTTATGAAATATTTCCTTCACGGACTATTGATTAAGAGGTCAAAAAATATAAATACCGCGTGACGCGACACGAGTTATGGAAAAGCAATATAAACTGCTCCTTTATAAAGCACTCAAAGGCAAGTACCTGCTCTTACTTTTATTGTTGGTATTTGGTACTGGTTGCGAGAACACTACTACTCCAGCATTGGAGATTGGCGGAGATATAGCCGAAGATGAAATCATCAGATTCGGCGTGCACTACGAATATCCCTTCGGCGGGATGATGGCGGACCGGCCAGAATGGATTCCCAAAGGCGCAAAGGACTGGCGCCGCGACCTGCAGATGATCAAGGATACCGGTTTCAACCTGATCCGTATCCGCGTGGGGCTGGATTCCGACATTGACGACATTGCGACACTGCTCGACATCTGCCAAGAGCTGAACATCAAAGTGGAGTTTGGCTCTGCCATGTTCTATGTGTCCGACGATTTTGTCAGGAAATATCCCGACTCTAAGATGATCATGGCAAACGGCGACAAGATCCCGCGGGACACGCTGGACTACCGCTGGCCCCGTGCCTGTATTCACCATCCGGTATTTCGCACTCAACGAGATCAGTTTTTTGAACAGTGTGCCAAGCGGTTCAAGTACCATCCCACGATCATTGCCTGGGATGTTCACAATGAGCCGTCCTTTAACGAATGCTACTGTGACCACACTCTGGCTGTCTATCGCCGCGCTGTCGAGAAAGAATTCGGTGATGTCGAGCATTACAACCGACGTTTCAGCATGTCATTCCCGGGCTTGGATGACGTGGTGCCTCCTAAAAAGCGTTCTGAAAACGTCGAGGCATACCGCTACTGGCGAGCATTTCTGACCGCCGAACTCAACCGATATCTCAATGAGCTGCGAGACATTATTAGGATACACGTGCCCGAATTGCCGATAACCTATAACCCTACTAATGCGTTTGCCATTAGCCGAAGATCGCAGGACTGGTGGAACCTTGGTAGCTACGATTTGATGTCATATAGTCACTACTGCGGTTCGGGCGAACACACGGTGGGCAAGGCTATCCAAACGGCGATGCTAAAGGCCCTCGGACCGGGAAAGGATATATGGATCGCCGAGTTCCAAGGCGGCCCATTTACCTTGGGTGGGCGCCCCATACTCTATAACGGCAAACAGATGGTGCTGGAACTCAACGCCGCCCTGGCCCACAACGTGAAAGGCGTCATTTTTTATCGCTGGGACCCGTTGCTGAACGGTCCGGAACCCTGGATCAACGGCATGATTGGCGTGGACACCTACGACACGGAAAGGCGTCTAACATTAAAAAAGGGCATCGCTGAGCTGCAGGAGTACCGAGATATTCTTGCGCGAGGTAGGAGCATCGCTCCAAGCGTCGGCATCTTCCTTAAACGGGATCATGCTGTTCACAGTAGCGAATTGGGCTACGACCTCGAACAAGCAATGAACGGCAATTACTCTATGCTCAGCGCACTGGGATACGAAGTGGCCGTCCTGTTGGACGAGTTTGACCCCGCCAACTGTCCCTATGATGCGATGATCTTCCCCTACACTTACATCGACACTGAGCTGGCAGCTGACATCCGGCAGTACGCCAGATCCGGCAGACGGGCCATTGTCGAGCTGCCGGTCCAGGATATTGATGCGGCCAAGACGGTTGGCAAGCAGTTCGGGCTTGAAATCGACGGCCACGAAAAGCCGAACTACTGGTTCAACGGATGGGACTTGCGCAGCACGCGCGAGGAACCCGGAGCGGAAGAGGGTCGGTTCGCCGGCTTTGGTGCGCACGAACGGCTCCTATTGGACGCTACAGGGCATAAGGTCTTGTTGACCTACGGCTTGGATGGTAGGCCAGCTGTTGTGGTTCCTGAAGGATTTGGTGACAACGTTTTGTTATTCGGTTTCCCATTGGGCAGGACGCATTTCACCATGCTGCACCAGGATTTAAGAAACTTTGTGGGGGCATTCATCGGCGAGAAAGTTCAGCCGGATATCGTCCTTAAGGGCGTCCCCGATGAGTACCGTGCCATCGTCGAAACACGAGTGATCGAGACCGAGAAAGAGGCCCTGTTGTTCGTCATCAACCGCGGCTTGTACGACTATGACCTGGAGGTCACATTGAAAGGCTACCAGCCCATCAAAACGAAGGTCGGCATGTACAGCGTCACAAAGCAGCTGCTGAGATGAGACAGCACGCCTGCGTCGTTAGACATCTGACTGGCCCTCTCCGCCGCCAGGTTGTCAGTTCGCGGCGGTTTTGGGTATTCCTGCCACCGGACCGGTTGAGCCAGACTCAAATATTCTGATGGTGGGCGCATGGAATAACAGGTTAAAGCGGCTTTGCAATTAGGAGGCGCTGTGCTTTTAACCCTCAAAAACTTCCAGCTGCGTTACACACTTGCGGCCGAGCAGCTGGACGGACTGTTTTAAAATGTGAACAAACGAATTCAGAAATCAAAAAAATATCTATTATGGAAAAGCAAAGTAAGCTCTTAATATGACTGTTCAACTTAAGTGCCTGTTTCTACTTGTGCTTCTTGTACTCACCGCTAGTTGTGAGAAATCCAGTACTCCGATCGCGGATTTTGAGGAAGATCTTTCGGAAGATGAAATTCTATTCGGCGTCCACTACGAATATCCCTTCGGGGGGATGATGGCAAACCGACCAGAATGGATTCCCAAAGGCTCAAAGGACTGGCGTCGGGACCTGCAGATGATCAAGGATACCGGCTTCAACCTGATCCGGATCCGCGTCGGACTGGATTCCGACATTGACGACATTGCGACATTGCTCGACATCTGCCGGGAACTGAACATCAAAGTGGAGTTCGGCTCTGCGATGTTCTATGTGTCCAACGATTTTGTCCGGAAATATCCCGACTCCAAGATCATCATGGCAAGCGGCGAAAAGATCCCGCAGGACGAGCTGGATTACCGGTGGCCCCGGGCGTGTATTCACCATCCGGTATTTCGCACTCAGCGGGATCAGTTTTTTGAACAATGCGCCCGGCGGTTCAAGGATCATCCCGCCATCATTGCCTGGGATATTCACAATGAGCCGTCCTTTAACGAATGCTATTGTGACCACACTCTGGCTGTCTATCGCCGTGCTGTCGAGAAAGAATTCGGTGATGTCGAGCATTACAACCAACGTTTCAGCACGTCGTTCGCGGGCTTGGACGATGTGATGCCCCCTAAAGAGCGTTCTGAAAACGTGGAGGCATACCGCTACTGGCGAGCATTTCTGACCGCCGAACTCAACCGATATCTCAATGAGCTGCGCGACATTATTAGGAAACACGTGCCCGAATCGCCGATTACCTATAACCCTACTAATGCGTTCGCAATTAGCCGTAGAGCGCAGGACTGGTGGAACCTTCGTCGCTACGAGCTGATGTCATTTAGCCACTACTGTAGTTCGGGCGAACACACGCAAGGCAAAGCCATCCACATGGCGATGCTAAAGGCCCTCGGACCGGGAAAGGTTATATGGATCGCCGAGTTCCAAGGCGGCCCAATTAGTTGGGGTGGGCGCGACATACTCTACAACGGCAAACAGATGGTTCTGGAACTCAACGCCGCCCTGGCCCACAACGTCAAAGGCGTCATTTTTTATCGCTGGGACCCGTTGCTCAACGGTCCGGAGCCCTGGATCAACGGCATGATTGGTGTGGACACCTACGATACGGAAAGGCGTCTGACCCTGAAAAAGGGCATCGCCGAGCTGGGGCAGTACCAGGATATTCTTGGGCGAGGAAAGAGCATCGCACCCAGTGTCGGCATCTTCCTTAAACGGGATCATGCTGTTCACAGTAGCGAATTGGGTTACGACCTCGAACAAGCAATGAACGGCAATTATTCTATGCTCAGCGCACTGGGATATGAAGTGGCCGTTCTGCTGGATGAGTTTGACCCTGCCAGCTGCCCCTATGATGCGATGATCTTCCCCTACACCTACATCGACACTGAGCTGGCAGCAGACATTCGGCAGTACGCCGAATCCGGCAGACGGGCCATTGTCGAGCTGCCGGTCCAAGATATTGATGCGGCCAAGAGGGTTGGCAAGCAGTTTGGGGTGCAAATTGACGGTCACGAAAAGCCGAACTACTTGTTCAGTGGATGGGACTTGCGCGCCACGGGCGAGGAGCCCGGAAATGAAGAAGGCAGTTTCGCTGGCTTTGGAGCGCACGAGAGGCTATTGTTGGACGCCAAAGGGAATAGGGTTTTGTTGACCTACGGTCTGGATGGCAGGCCAGCCGTTGTCGCTCCCGAAGGATACGGCGGCAACCTATTGTTATTCGGTTTCCCGTTGGGCAGGACGCATTTTACGATGCTGCATCAAGATTTAAGAAACTTTGTGGGGACATTCATCCGCCAGCAAGTTCAGCCCGATATCCTCCTTAAGGGCGTCCCCGATGAGTACCGTTCTCTCGTCGAAACGCGGGTGATCGAGACCGAGAAAGAGGGCCTGTTATTCGTCATCAACCGCGGCTTGTACGACTACGACCTGGAGGTCGCAGTGAAAGGCTACCAGCCCATCAAAACGAAAGTGGGCATGTACAGCGTCAGAAAACAGAGGCTGAAACGAGACGAAGCGATTGGGCGTCGTTAGACATCTGATTGGCCTCTCCTGCCCATTGGAAACGCGGCTTGGAAAATTCAAAAAGAACTGCATGCCCGGCCATCTATTTTCCACAGTCATGGTAGTGAAACCTACCCGGTATTTACTACATTTACTACACTTCAAACTCTTTGGATGGAATTTATCAAATAGTTTAAAAAATGGAAAATAGATTGATAAAATCAGCATTTCTGAGTCTGTTCATGTTTGCAATAAACTGCTGTATTCTTCATGCGCAGGAAGGTACCGCCAGAGAGTCTCTTGACCTCAGTGGTGTCTGGTCATTCCAGCTGGATCCTAATAACATAGGAGAGCGCGAGCACTGGTACAAGCAATCGCTTGAAGAAGAAATTCGCTTGCCTGGCACAACCGATGAAAATGGATTTGGATTGGTAAACAACGAAACCGATCTTGGAAAATTGACACGTACAGTTAGCTTTTATGGACCCGCCTGGTATCAAAAGACCATCGAAATCCCTGAATCTTGGGAAGGTCAACATGTTGAGCTGTTTCTGGAGCGTGTTATGTGGGAGAGTAAAGTCTGGTTCGACGACATGTATGTTGGTATGGCCGAAAGCCTTTGTGCGCCGCACCGCTTTGAGCTGTCTGACTTTATCACGGCTGGAACTCACCGCCTGACGCTTCGTATTGACAACCGTTACAAATACAACATAGGCATGGCCGCGCCATGGAATCCCTCCACGATCGCGACAGTCGGACAGAAGGGTGGTAGGATGTGGACGATGGCTGTCACAGACGAAAGCCAAACCACCTGGAACGGTGTAATCGGCCGCATGGAGATCACTGCGTCCGACGCCATTTGGATTGAACGATTCGAAACCTACCCGGATCTTGAGAGGCAGCAAACTCGGGTAATCGTCATCATTCGCAATCGACCTAGCCTGGAGGCTACCGGACAACTGACAGTCTCGGCCAGAAGAAAGGATCACAGCATGGGACCTGTTACAGGCACGTTTCGCACCAAAGGCTTCGATACGCCGGTAATGGCGGGACGGCACGCAGTTTCACTTGCGAAGGTCTCAGGGCCATACCTTGCCAAATCCGCAGAAACGCGGGTCGAAATTATCCTGCCTTTTAATGAAGGCGCTGCGCTCTGGGACGAGTTTTCGCCTTCTACTTATGAATTGACAGCGCGCCTGACTGCCGAAGCGGAAGGCAAAACGTACAAGGACGAGCACAGTGGCACCTTCGGCCTACGAGAATTCATAGCCCAGGGTCGACGATTTTTACTGAATGGCCGCCATGTTTTCTTACGCGGCCACCAGGACAATTGCATCCACCCGCTGACGGGGTATCCACCTATGGACACGAAGTACTGGCTTGCCTTTCTAAAGAAATATCGGGACTACGGCCTTAACCACATGCGGTTTCATTCCTGGTGTCCCCCTCAGGCGGCATTTGCTGCGGCTGATCAGCTTGGCATGATGCTACAGGTAGAGAGTCCTATGTGGGATGACTTAGGAGAAGTTGGTCACTTACCTGGTCGGGCTGGATTCATCCGCTACGAAATGGAACGCATACTGGATGCCTACGGCAACCATCCTTCCTTTTGTATGCTTTCGGTCGGCAATGAACTCGGATCGGGAACAGAATTCTACTTGCAATACCTGGTAGAGGTACTGCGCGATCGCGACGATCGACACCTTTATACATGCGCTTCAGCTCCCGCTTCCAACTTGCGAAACGATGATTTTGTGGTTGGGGCTAATGGGCAGACTGGCGACTGGGCCTGCTCCATCACACAGACCTGTTTTAGAGGACTAAAACGGTGGGATGGCCAGAACGACAAGGACTTTCGAGATGACATATTGGATTTCACATGCCCGGTTCTGTCGCACGAGATCGGACAGCACACGAGCTATCCCAATTACTACACTTGGTTTAACAGTGAGAAGTATTCCGGGCATCTTGAGGCGCGATACATTGACACATTTAGATTGCAGTTTGAAAAATATCATCCCCCTGAACGCGGTCCTGCTTTTGCAAAGGCGTCGGGTGTGCTCCAGCTCTTGTTATACAAGGCAGAATTAGAGGTCAATTTGCGGACGCCAAATGTATCCGGATACCATCTCAATGGATTGTCTGATTATCCCGGAGAGGGGGTCGCTTTGATAGGCGTCCTTGACGCGATGATGGACTCGAAAGACATAGCAACTCCTGATGAGTTTCGCCAGTTCCACAGCGAAACGGTTCCATTGGCGAGGATACCTCGACAAACTATGTCCAGTGGAGAATCATTTGAAGCCCTGGCTCAAGTTCGCCATCACGGGCCCCGAGACTTCATCGGCTCCAATTGGCATTGGAAGATTACGAACCAGAAAGACGAAACACTTAGAAAGGGGAGCTTTAACGATATCAATGTGCCAACTGGTGAATTGGTGACATTGGGAACAATTCGCACTGACTTGCCAGAATTCAAAGATCCCAAAGAATTGACATTGACGCTTTGGTTGGAGGATGGTAAGGCCAGGAACTGGTGGCGGTTTTGGGTGTATCCCGATGATGGGCCTCTTCAACCAGACTCGGACATTCTAATGGCTCAGGAGTGGAATGATGAGGTGAAAGCGGCTTTGCGATCAGGAGGAAAGGTGCTTTTGACCCCTTTTAAAGAATCGGTTGCCAAGGCTGTTGATGCAAAATTTTGGACGGAGTTTTGGAGTGCCAGGTCAAACGGCTCTATGGGGATATTTTGCGATCCGGAGCATCCCTCCCTGGATCAGTTCCCAACACGGTCCCACTCCGACTGGCAATGGTACGACCTTCTTACCGACTCTTATGCCCTCATCCTCAACGATCTCCCATTTGAATTCGAACCCGTTGTACACATGATAGACTTTTTTAAAACCAGCTATCGTTTGAGCACGATCCTAGAGGCCAAAGTTGGGAATGGTCGCCTGCTGGTCAGCACATTGAACCTGGGCAAAGATGCTGAGCGAACCCTCTCTCAAAAGCAGATGTTGAGGAGTCTTTTGGAATATGTTTCATCAGACAATTTCCAGCCTCGCTTCACACTAACGACCGAACAACTGGACATGCTATTCTGATTGGCAAGGCGTTAGGTCTCTAAAAGAAGAAGAAGAATTGATTTATCGAATGCGATTCTATATTTTATTTCTAATGCTTTGCCTGTCGTGTGCTACTGATAATAAGGCAACAAATAAACATCAACGTCCTAATTTCCTCATCATTGTTGTTGACGATCAAGGCTACGCCGATCTGAGTGCCTATAAACATCATGCAAAAGATGTACACACCCCGAACATGGATCGACTCGCAGCGCGTGGTGTTTTGTTTTCTCAGGCCTATGTCACATCTCCGGTCTGCAGCCCTTCGCGTGCCGGGTGGAATACAGGGCAGCACCAGGCACGATGGAATCCCAAGGCTGGTTTTGGATGTGGCCTTCCAAAAGATGTTCCCCACATCGCAGAGATCATGAAGGAAAATGGCTACGTAACGGCGCGATTTGGTAAAAGTGACTACGGCAAGGGCCTGAACAACAACAAGGGGCACGAGTACCCCCTCAACCATGGCTACGATGAGTTCCTGGGGTTTTCAGCTCACGGCCACGATTACTTTCTTCTCTCCGAGGAAATCGAAAAGCAAACACCTGATCCTTATGGACACAGTGCCGTGCTTGGGCCCTTGATGCACAACCGGGGGACCAAGGCATTCAAAAACGGGCATTTGACAGAGATTTTCACAGACGCGACAATCGACTTTCTTAACCGTCACAAAAACAAACCTTTCTTCGTCACGCTGTCATACAATGCCGTGCACCACCTGATTCATCAGGCACCGAAGAAATACCTGGATAAGTATAAAGTAAAAGAGATCCCAAACTACGACCCCAAGACCATGGGCAAATACGCGAATTGGTTTGAGAAATACATTACACTGGGTGAGATTACAGCTGATGAAATGCGACGCTATTACCTCGCGAATCTCAACTGTCTCGACGACAACATCGGCCGCATCCTTGATGCTTTGGAAAGATTGTCTCTTAACAAAAACACCATTGTCATTTTCTTTTCAGACAACGGCGGCACACCAACAAACGGCGCCTGGAATCGTCCACTCGCCGGCAGCAAGTTCACTCTCTGGGAAGGCGGCCTTCGCGTACCCTTTATCATCTCACGCCCGGGTGATAAGCGAGCTGGCCAAATTTGCGATCAGCCCACCTCTACTCTCGACATTCTCCCTACCTGCCTCAAGGCTGCAGCCATCACATGGACAAAAAGACTTGATGGCCAGCCAATACCACATGCCAGTGAAAAGATCGAAAAATCACGAAACCTCTTCTGGCGCTGGGGTAATGGCTACGCTCTGCGTTCAGGTGACTGGAAACTTCTGCACAACGGTGGCAGAAGCAACAGGAAGCCGACCAATGGGATTGTAAATAGGACGAAACTTCTCAAGGGCACATGTCTGTTCAATCTCAAAGATGACCCCTCAGAGAGTCAAAATTTGATCAAAAAGCATCCGGAAGTAGCTCAGCGATTACAGAAATTATATGCGGTATGGTTAAAAGAAGTCAGAGGTTCTGTTACCCACATGAAGATGAAGTGATTTGCCGAACAATGTATCCTTTATCACCAAATAATTTACCATAAACCTTTTTCATAAATCTCTTACACTTTAGTGCATTATTATCATGAACATTACCGGGAGTAAGCTGAAAATCAATGATTTGTCCCTGATCATTATGAACCAAATGAAGTTTAAATCCGTAAAACCATCCTTTTGAACAATGCCCTCTTCGAGCCAAACCCTCAAAGGCCTTATTCTGATGAATTCTTCTATTATGGCAAACTTGAATAGGAGTAGAATCAATGAAAGAGATACCAGAGGAACTTGCTTCTACGCACTCCCCCGGTGTTACGCTTCCAAACGCACCGGAATTGCAGCATCAAATCGCTCTCTTCTATGTGCAAGAAAGCGAGGTAGCAAAGTAGCGGCTGAGAACCCTGATTTGGTTCGAAAGGCAATGGATTTTTTGGGAAAGAAACGGTGGTAAGCAACATATTAACACATCTAACTTGGGTCGTTAAGATTTTTCTTGTTATTGTCTTCGTGGTAAAACAAAACTTCCCGCTTAGAATCAATGGCAATTCTTCGTGTAATTATGTCTTCGAGGCTCAAAAAGCCTCTTATCTTTAAACTTAAAATATTCGCCCACTCTCTAATAACATATAAATACCGCGTGACGCGGCACGAGTTATGAAAAATCTGAAGAACTTAATATTTAGTATAACCAGTCAACACAAGAATCTGCTTTTACTTGTACTCCTTCTGCTTGTCTGTGGTTGTGAGCAAACGACCACTCCAGCCATAGATATCGGGGAAGATCTTTCGGAAGATGAAATCATTAGACTTGGCACCCACTACGAATACCCTTTCGGAGGTATGGCCACTCGTGCTGAATGGATGCCAAAAGGCGAAGCCGATTGGCGCCGGGATATCGCAAAGATTGCAGAGACCGGCCTTAACAGCATCCGTATTCGGATCGGGATGGATTCTGATCTGGATGAGGTGGGTGCACTCCTGGATATCGCACATGAAAACGGATTGACCGTGCTGTTTGGTACTGCGGTGTTTTATGTCAATGATGATTTTGTAGAAGCATACCCCGATTCGAAGATTATCGGACCGGATGGATCTGTCATTCCGATTGACAAATACGATCTCAGATGGCAACGCGCCTGTATCGATCATCCGGCGTACCGGCAGGATCGCAACAGGATTTTAGAAGAATGCGTTTCCAGATTTAAGGATCATCCCGCAGTCATCGTATGGGATGTGCATAATGAGCCTTGGATGTCTTCAATGCCAAATGCCTGTTTTTGCCCCTACACACTCGCCAACTACCGGGCCGCTCTGAAAAAGGAATTTACCAGCGTTCAAGCATTCAACCAAACTTTCGGAAAAAACTTCAAGGATTTTGATTCAGTACGGCCGCCGGCCGAAAGGTCAGAAGCAGATGAGGAATTTTACATCCACTGGCGGGAGTTCATTGCATCTGAACTCAACGATTTTTTGTTGGAGGGCCGGGCCATTTATGCAAAGCATGCGCCGGATGCATTGATCACCCACAATGTGACCCATTTTGTGAGCCTGCAACCAAGAGGTCAGGACTGGTGGTTATTTAAAGATTATAACCTTCTCACCATGAGTAGATACCTGGGAACCACCGAAAAAACAGTAGGAACGAGCATGGGCTTTGAGGTACTAAAGGCAATGAATCCCGGTACGCCCAGTTGGGTTACTGAGTTTCAAGGTGGACCGTTCCCCATCGGTCCCAATGTCCTGTATAGTGGGAATGAGATCGAGATTGAGCTGAATAACCTCTTGAGTCATGGGCTGAAAGGCTTGTATTTCTATCGCTGGGATCCGCTGTTAAATGGAGCTGAACCTATGGTGAATGGGATGACCGAGCCCGACAATTCTGACACGCATCGCCGGTTGGGGTTACAAAAAGCGATTTCCACTTTGAACCCCTACCTTCCCTTTATTGGCAAGGCAAAATCACTTACGCCTTCGGTCGGGATTTATTTCACCAGGAATCAGACTATGCGCGCCAGGCCAGACGACGCCGGGGATTTTGCCGGTGGAGGTACGACTTTATTGAAAGCCACCAGGGGGGCGTACCAGTTACTTAGTGATATCGGCTACGAGGCGGCCTGTATTGTTTGGGGCACAAAAGATCTCAACAATTACAAAACCGTCGTTTTTCCCCATGTTAGCGATTTGACCGACGATGAAATTGCCGATATAGAGGCCTATGTCGCAAACGGTGGCTCGGCCATCATTGATTTGCCTCCTCAGGACCCGGGAACCGTCGCCAGGTTTGCCGAGGCATTTGGCATCCAAACAGGCGCTTCTGAAAAATTTCGCTATTTGCTTTATTCCGGGTGGAGCTTAAGGGGTAATGGTGAGGCTTTAGATCTGGAGGATAACGCATTTGCTGGATATTGCTACAATGGTCGGCTCATGTTTGAAGGAGATGGTGCAGCTTTGAAGTTTGATGATAACGGAGCAACCGCTGCCCTCATACCGCCTAAATATCAAGGTCGGTTGTTAATTACCGGATGCCAGTTATTCTACACATATCGCATTACAATGCACAAGCGAACCCGCCAAATCGTGGAGGCGTTTCTTGCTAATCACATAGAACCGGACTTTGTATTGGAGGGGGCTGATGAAGATTTTAGGCCCTATCTCGAGGCGAGAGCGCTCGTAGACGAAGATTCAGGAAAAGGACTGCTTTTTATTATGAATCGCGATCCCAACAAAGGTTATTCACTGAAAGCTTCGGTCAAAGGATATAACACGGTCAACGTAAATGTTCCATCTTATGATGTTACCCGTGCGGTGCTGACGAAGAAAGAATAAATTAACGGAAATGATGAGAGCATCTTTTAAAATGAAATTGAAACCGGGCTTTGGCGAAGAATACAAAAAAAGGCACGATGAAATCTGGCCCGAACTTGCAAAGGAGATATCGAATGCCGGAATTTCTGACTATAGTATCTTTTTGGACGAAGAGACTTTGACATTATTCGCAGTACAAAAATTGACGGAAGACAATACTGCCAATCTTTTGCCACAATCGTCCATTGTAAAGAAATGGTGGAAATTTATGGCTGATATAATGGAAGTAAATCCAGATAATTCTCCGGTAGTGATTCCTTTAAAAGAAGTATTTCATCTGCAATAAATTATTCCTTTCCCCATAAAGGTGTTCTCCCTCCAATTCCTATTTGAAATTAGCCCTCACCCAGTTCAACTTAGAGTTTAATTTAACACCAAAGCCAGGGTTGTCAGAAACCATTATATGTCCATTTTCGGGTACAGGTTCGTTCTCAAACAAGGGTGCAAACATGGGAACGATTTTATCCGCTTGTGGGGCCATCATTAGAAACTCCGAGAAAGGAGTGGCATCACTGGCAATTGAAAAATGGTAACTGTAAACGGAGGAACCGTGTGGTATGACCAATTTGTTATATGCGGATGCCAATGCTTTTATTTTTAATAGTTCAGTTAAACCTCCACACCAGTTTACGTCGGGCTGGATAATGTCCACCTCTGTTTCAAGTAATTTCTTAAAGCCCCATCTGGTATATTCATGTTCACCGGTGGATATCTTGATAGGGTAAGCACGATGGTGAACCAGTTTTTTGTAACCGTCCAGGTCTTCCGGGGACAATGCTTCCTCTAACCAGTAAAAATCCAAAGGCTCCAGCAATTTTATCAATTGAAGTGCATAGTGGGCATCCAACGACATCCAACAGTCGAAAGCCAGCATAAAATCTTTCCCGCACTTATCCCTCATCGCTGCCGCAAGTTCAAAATTTTTAATAAGTCCTTCTTTGAAGTGGGCGGGCCCATAAGGCAATGGAATTTTGCCTCCCAGAAACCCCATTTCCACGGCCAGATCCGGCCTGGGGCCAGTAGCATACATGGGTTGGCGGTCCCTGACTTTTCCGCCGATCATCGCCCAAACAGGTTCCTGACGCAACTTTCCCAATAAATCCCAAACTGCGCAGTCCACCCCTGAAATAGCGTTTATCGTAAGACCTTTTCTACCATAAAAGATAGATGCATTATACATCTGGTCAAACATGATTTCTAGGTTACAGGTCAATTGTCCGACTACAAATCGTTTAAAATGTTTTTCAATTAAAAAAGCGGCCGGAATACCACCTGTGGTTACTGAAAACCCAACACTTCCATCTTCCGCTTCCGCCTCAACTAATAAAGACCCTAGAACATCAATACCAAAAGAGGTCCTTGTTTTTTGATATTCGGGATATTTGCTCATAGGAGTAGCTATCACTGTATTATTGATCCAATGGCCATTTCCCCGGGCATGGTAATCGGCACCTTGATCATCCGCCTTTAATACAAATGCTCTGAGGTCAGTAATTTTTTTCATAATAATGGCCAAAATTAGAAATACTCCGCTTAGTATTCAATTCACGCTTACTTGTTTATGATTGAACAGAACTCGAATTTAGTTATCCTCAGCTACCTCAGGCATGTGGGCACCTACCTGTTCGCGCCAGGTATTCAACCTGTTTAAGAGTTCGTGTCTTTTTTCCGGAAATTTTTCTGACATATCAACTGATTCACTAATATCTTCTTTGATATTATAAAGTTCCACATTCATATCTTCGTAAAACTGCAATAACTTCCATTCTCCCATACGTACAGCACCTGATGGTCTGTGTCCTGTACCGACGTAATGTGGGTAGTGCCAGAAAATAGCATCCCTTGAAATTTCTTTTTGACCTTTTAAAAGGGGGACAAGACTTACACCGTCCTTGTGTTGTTCTTCTTTCAATGGAAGTCCGGCCATGTCAAGTATTGTCGGATAAAAATCAGTGCTAATTACCGGAGTCGATATTCTATGTGCCGGCGTGGTCACAGCTGGCCATTTTACAATTAGGGGAACCCTCACACCTCCTTCATAGCACCAACCCTTACCAAGCCTGAGAGGAGCATTGGAAGTAACCCCTGGGTGCGGCTGTACTCCTTCCGTTGAGTAGCCGCCATTGTCCGAAAAGAAAATAACAATTGTGTTTTTATCAAAGCTTTGTGCTCGGAGTGCGGCCAGTACGTCCCCAATACCTGCATCCATACTTTCGACCATGGACGCGTAACCCGCATGGTCCTGGAATGCCCTAGTCAGAGCGTCGTTTTGTTCGCGCAAAGCGTACGCCCCTGACTTGATCAACCCGGATGTTTTCGGAGTAATCCATGTCAGAGCGTCGTTTTGTTCGTGCAAAGAGGACGCTCCTGACAGATCAAGGAACTGCCGTTTCTTCCCATATTTTTGAAGTAGCTCTTCTTTCGGTTGATAGGGGGCATGAACCGTATAGTACGACAGATAGAGGAAAAAAGGGTTATCAGCTCCGTGGCGCCTATTGATGAAATTTACTGCCTCATCAGAAAGGCGTTCGGTCAGGTATTCACCATCGGGCCCATCTTCAAGGTTTTCTAAATTGTATGGGCTGAAAAACCCATCCCAGGGATGACCCTTATGATTTCCGGCAATATTCTCATCAAATCCCTGAGCAGCAGGATAAAATTCACTTGAGCCCAGATGCCATTTCCCAATAAATCCGGTGTAGTATCCCGCTTCCTTTAGTGCTTCGGCAATTGTCACCTCTTCCAATGCCATCTGTTGTACATTGGGTACGGATCTAACTCTGCGGCTAATATTTTGGCCTGGTATCCAGTCTGTAATTCCTAATCGCGCAGGGTACTTTCCGGTCATTATGCTTGCTCTCGTAGGGGAGCAGACCGGGCAAGCTGCATAGGCATCCGAAAAGGTCGCCCCTTCGCGGGCCAATTGATCGAGATTCGGAGTTTCATAAAATGTACTCCCATTAAAGCCAACATCCCGCCATCCCAGGTCATCAATGAGGATAAATAGAAAATTTGGTGGTGGTTGATTTTTTTCTTCTGAATTGGAACAGGAGAAAAAAAGGAGAAGACTTATACAAAAGCTGAAGTATTTCATCAAATTTAGATTGCTAAAATAATAATAATAATAATAAACCTCTGGAGCATCAATACCAAATCGCGACATTGTGATTTACACCGAGTCTGGAGTTCTGAATTTGTCAGATATTGTTTTTTTTTTCAGTTCTCTTTTGTCTCCAATAATTTCGGAATACCTGAATGGTGCTAAAATTCTAGTCCAGGTCGTTAATTTTCCTCATTAATTTTATCTTTTGTTGATTTGCACGATATCTGAATGTATATTCGAGTCTCCCCCATTCCATACATACAAAATAAAAAAAATACGACCACGAAAACCATTTGGTTTCAGACAACAAAGGAGGAAATTTAAGTAAGACGGAAGATTAAGTCAGGATGTATTATTACTTTCAAGTTAAAAACTAAAACAGCATGATTAACCTACTGAAAAACTTGACCTATACCATCATAATTTATCTCGTAATATTCGCCACGGCATGTGGACCCGGAAGTCAAGTAACCACTGTACCTGACTCATACGAAGGTCCATATCCGTCCCACACCCCAAAATACGAATTCGCCAATACGCTTGAAGAGCAGGAAGCTCAGTTAAAAACCAACCCCCTGATCCTTCGATTTGCCGAATCGAGGGAGAAACACGCTTTGGATCCCTACCGCCCGGTTTATCATTTCGTGAGTCCCGAAAACATGCTGAACGACCCAAACGGACTTTGCTTTTGGCAAGAACGCTGGCATATGTTCTACCAGGCCTATCCACCCGACGAGTTTCCGGATCCTAAGGACATAAAAAAGCGCCGCCAGCATTGGGGACACGCAGTGAGCGACGACATGGTGCACTGGCGCGACCTGCCCTATGCGATCTATCCGGGCATTGAAAAGATGTGTTTTTCCGGAAGCACAGTGGTTGAGGAGGACCGTGTCGTGGCATTCTATCCGGGTATCGGGGCCGGTCAAATGGTCGCGATTTCCAGTGACCCGCTGTTGTTGAACTGGGATAAGTCCGGGCCACTTAATAATACCGGTCGAGGCGATGCAGACATCTGGAAGGAAGGAGACACCTATTACGGCCTGATTGGAGGTAGAAACGTGTATAGACTGGATTCTGACGGCCTTCCAAAAAGCTTTTTTAGTCCAGCCTATAGCCACGCAATATTCCCAAACTGGAACTTGTGGAGTTCAAAGGACCTAAAGAACTGGGTATCAGAGGGAGAATTCCTCCACGAAAACCAGCCGTTCACCGCTAAATACGACGACGGTGCCTGTCCGAATTTTCAAGCTATTGGCGACAAGCACATTCTTCTTTTTTTTAGCCATAGCAACGGGGGACAATATTTTCTTGGTGATTATGATCAAAAGGCGCACAAGTTCAGGCCATACCACCATGACAGGTTTAACCACGGCCGGGTGGCTCCTGGCGGACTCCATGCTCCCTCGGCAACTTCTGATGGAAAGGGAGGGGTGATCAATATCTTCAACATCAACGACGGCAAACAAAGCGACGACTGGGATCAGATCATGTCATTACCACAACGCCTCACGCTGAATGACAATAAATCCCTTCGAATCGAACCATATGAGACTATCGAAACACTTCGTGGAGAACATCAGCATATAGCTGAGACCACAATACCGGCGAATCAGGAGGTCATTCTTGAATCAATCCAGGGAAATACTATGGAATTGAATGTGGAAATTGACCCCAAGTTGTCGCGATGGGTACGACTTAATGTTTTGCGTTCACCTAGCGCTGAAGAGCAAACTTCGATCACCTTCTACAACCACGACCGAAAACTGACCTATTGGTACGACACCAAGGGAGAGATCGTTTTGGACGGATCGCGTTCGAGCAATCGCGACGACGTATGGCTCAGACCCCCTGAACGGGCTGTCATGATGAGAGGGGATGAGTTGTTAAAACTGAGGGTTTTCATCGACCGTAGCGTGGTGGAAGTATTTGTAAATGGACGACAATACCTCGCTATGAGAGTTTATCCAGGGCGTCAGGATAGCAAGGGAGTTTCTTTATATGCTCAAGGCCAGGATGCAGTATTGAAAGGCTTGGACTCGTGGCAGATGAAGTCCATTTGGTGAGACGGATTACGGCAGACGGTGTCAGTGCAAAATTCCACCTACGTCAAGACTTCGGTGGACAGGCATGGATGATTTTGTTTGGTAATGTTCAAAAAATAACAAATGCAACATCTTATTTTTGAATGTTACTTAAAATACTAGTAGAGAGAAGCTTATGAAAAATTGCTATATCGGAATAGACATTGGTAAGACGAATATGCGATTCGCTATTACTGAATCAGAACCGGAACTGAAATATTATACAAAGCGAAGTTATTCCAGAGGGAGCCCGGATGATTTCAATCGAGACGTCTTCGATGGTATCGACCAGGCTATTAGTGAATCCGGTTATGAACCTAAAGATGTTCTTGGAATCGGAATAGGAGTTCCAGCCGTGGTTAACCGGGAAACCGGCACTGTAGCCTGGGGGCCGGATTGGGATTTCTTATCGGGCGCCTCTATAACACAGCCGATTATGAAGCGCTACGGAGTACCTGTAGTGGCTGATGTTGACCCTGTAATGGCTTCCTGGGGCGAACAATGGGCGGGTACGGGCAAGACTTGCAATCGTTTTGCCTTACTTGCCTGGGGCACAGGTCTGGGAGCGGGCATAATTATCAATGGCGAAGTAGACGAGAATCCCGACAATCTTTTTGCCGAATTCGGCCATTCTACTGTGAGCGATGACGACTGGCTTTGTAAATGCGGTTCTATTGGCTGCGTAGATACGATGGTCTGCGGAGGGGGAATCGCCAAACACGGTCAGATAGCGGTCAGTGAGGGAAAGGAAACAATACTAAAAGATATGTGTGGCAACGACTCTACAAAAGTGACTTCGCCGATGGTCTTTGAAGCTGCTGACAGGGGAGATGAAGTCGCCATATCTATCCTCGAAAGAGTAGCTACTCTACTGGGTAGACTTTGTGCGAATGTCGTGCTTACCATGCAACCGGAAAAAATAGTTATCGTTGGCGGCCTTGCCGAGCGGAGCGATTTTGTACTTGAAAAGATCAATTCAACGATGAGAGATAACTGCTGGTTGATCTTTAAAGGATTGACGAAATGCGAGGTCGTTGCTTCTAAACTTCAGGATACAGCAGGAGTACTCGGAGCGATTTACAAGGTTCGGAAAACCATTGAAAAAGGGTAGTTTATCAATAGCAATGGCAATAATTCAAAACTGTTACACACAAATATTGAAGTTGATGTTGATATTGATATTGAAATTGTTATTGAGATTCTAAGCAAAGTCAGATGATAGTCAGTCTTGAAAAAGCATGTGGTTTACCCATAAGCCTGGATACCGAGAGTTGCCATCTCATACTCGGAGAGGGATTAAATCAACCGGATTACCGCATACGAATGTTGCACGATTTAGATGCCGTCAGGGCTGCACCGGTTCAAGATGATGATCGCGAGATCTATCGCTACACTTCGGGATTATGGTTCAAGGAAGATGAAGAATTGTGGAAAAGGGCAAATGTCATTTACGGGATTGTGGTTTTTGTTCCGGGCATTTTTGGTGGCGAATACAATAAAAGCTCAGGTCAATATCATCCGATTATTCCTCCCAACACCATGGCCACTCCGGAGGTGTATACCGTGCTGCACGGCACAGGTCATTTTTTGTTGCAAAAATCCTCACCGCCTTATGAGAAAATCGAAGATGTCATAATGATGGAAGTAGAAGCCGGAGCAACCTTTATCGTGCCGCCTGATTACGGTCACTTGCAAATTAATCCGGCCAATGAGCCTCTGGCGTTTTCCTACGCCGTAATGGATGGAATGAGTGGTGTGTATGAACCTTTTAGGAAAACCCGGGGTGCAATTTATTATGAAATGGCCGACAAGGGATATGTCTTCAATTCCAATTACAAGGAGAAGGTATCTTTGCGAATAATAAAAGCATGTGACATTTGTCAACTGCCCTTTGTCAATGATCATGTGACTTATCAGACCATAAGAGATAATCTTGGGCGGCTGGAATTTCTTACGGTTTCGGATAAATTTCCTGAAGGGGCAGCCTTTTAGTAAATGAGATAAATACCGCGTAACGCGGCACGAGTTATGAAACTTGGAAAATTAATAGAACTGAGCCACAGACTTACACCGGGCAATGAAGAGTTCAAACTGGAAATAGAGACGATGAACGTAGAGGAGGTTCATAAGCGAACGGTTCGACGACCCGATATCTGGTATATTATTCAGGATGTAACCATGTCATCTCATGTCGGCACGCATGTCGAGTTTCCTTATCATCACCTGAAAACCGGAAAATCCGCTGCCGACTATCCCCTGGAAAGGCTGGTAGGAGATGCAGTACTGTATAACTTTACACATAAGAAAAAAGATGAGATAATAACAAAAAGTGAAATACTTGCTAGCGGAGTGGATGTCCGCAAAGGAGATATTGCAATCATTTATACAGGAATGCAGGAACTTTGGAATATGCCGACCGGCCATGACCGGCCTTGTCTTTCTGTTGAGGCCACTAAATATCTTGTGGTCGATGTGGGCATTCACTGTATCGGCACCGATGCAACCGGATTGGAGATTAGGGGAACCGATCATCAACCGGTACACCAGTTGCTGTTTGCTCATAATGTAGCCATGATTGAATCGATGACCAACCTGGATAAACTAAGCGGCAATCGGTTTACAATTATTACATTGCCATTGATGATTGAGGGCATGGATGCCTGTTCGGTAAGGATTGTTGGTTTTGAGCAGTAAACGGTCGACACTTCGACTTCGCTCAGTGCAGGCGGTAGACGGTTTCTCAGTACTAACCTGAAATTGTAAGACAAGAAATAATCAATAAAAGGATGTGAAAATTCGGCGTAATGCCGCACGAGTTATGAATACTGAAAATCTGCTTGAGCTTTACAATAAAATGGTACTCTTAAGGCACTTTGATGATATGTGTAGAAAGCTTAAGCTGAAAGATATTGTCTGGAGCGGTTATCACCCATATACAGGGCAGGAAGCTGTTGCAGCCGGTTGTTGTTCCCCTCTCAGACAGGATGATTGTCTACTCGGTGGTCATCGCTCGCATTGCCAGGCGGTAGCAAAAGGTTCATCCGTAAGAGAAGTGTTATGTGAAATGATGGGTAGGCAACCTGGCGTGAGCGGAGGACTCGGTGGTTGCATGCAGTTCATACATTCGGAAAACAATTTTTATTGTGGTTCAATCGTGGGCAGCAGCATTCCAATCGCAGCCGGCATGGCTTTGGCGATGAAAGAACAGGGATCAGATCGCGTTTGTATGTGCATTTTTGGCGATGGATCAACAAATACCGGCTCGTTTCACGAGGGGATGAACCTGGCCGCTATCTGGAAACTTCCGGCCGTGTTTATCGTAGAGAACAACCAATTTGCCGAGGCGATGCCTGTGGACGAGTTTGTCGCCTGCAAGCCTCTTTCCAAGCGTGCTCGAGCGTATGATTTGGAGGAAATTACCATTGATGGAAATGATGTCGAAGAGGTCCTTGATGCTACCTCGAAGGCCATAGCAAAGGCACGTGCAGGCGAAGGTCCGGTGATGATTGAAGCGCTTACTTATCGAGTCAGAGGCCACTATATGGGTGATCCGGAAACCACGTACCGACAGAAAGAGGAAGTCGAAGAATGGAAAAAGAAAGATCCGATTTTACGTAGCAAAACCAAACTTCTCGAACAAGGTATAACCGAATCGCACATGGATGATGTGGAGAAAGAAATTATTGAACAACTGGAAGAGGACAGAGCCTGGGCGCTGGAACAGCCCTTTGCGACATTCGAACAGGCTACGGCACATGCCTGGATTCCGTTGTGACGGCAGACACTTCGGCTACCTTTCGACAGGCTCAAGGCAAGCTGCTCAGTGCGGGCGGCCAACGGTTGACGGTATCGCAATGACTTAATTTCCGTTTATGATAACGAGTGAAATGCAAAACGTAACGTATGGAGAAGCCCTAAGACAGGCTTACCGGGAGGAAATGCTTCGCGACAAAAATGTGTATTTAATAGGCGAAGATGTAGGCCGCTGGGGAAGTCTGTACAGAGCTTCAAAAGGACTATTAGAGGAACTTGGGACACAGATAAAGGACGCTCCTTTGTCAGAAGCTGCAATTGCCGGAGCGGCGGTTGGAAGCGCTGCTTTGGGTATGCGGCCGATTGCAGAGATCATGTATATCGATTTTATTACGATTGCCATGGATCAGATCGTAAATCACGCTGCCAAGTGGCACCAGCTGTCTTGCGGTAAGGTCAAGATGCCCATTGTTTTTCGAACGCAAGGCGGAGCAGGGAGGCGTAACTCTTCCCAGCATTCACAATCGTTGGAAAACTGGTTCGTCAACATTCCAGGCTTGATAGTTGTTATGCCATCATCTCCTTACGAAATAAAGGGTCTTCTTAAATCAGCCGTTAGAAATGACAACCCTGTTGTTTTTATAGAACATAAATCTCTGTATTTTGCCAAAGAGGATATTCCCGTGGATGAATACCTGATCCCTCTTGGTGTAGCTAATATTAACCGCGAAGGTGAAGATGTCACGATTGTAGCCACTTCCTGGATGGTGAGCTTTGCAATGGGCGCAGCAGAAAAGCTGGCTAAAGAAGGAATTTCCTGCGAGGTCATTGACCCCCGGACACTTTGGCCTTTGGATAAAGAAACGATCATAAAGTCTGTACGAAAAACAAAGCATTGTGTGGTCGTAACAGAAGCGCCCGCCGAAGGCGGATGGAGTGCAGAAGCGGCCAGTGTTGTAAACGAAAATTGTTTTGATGATCTGAAAAAATCGGTAAAGAGAATTACTGGAATGCGAACGGGAATCCCATACGGCCCTGTTTTAGAGCGGCAGGTAATTCCGAGTGAGGAGAAGATTCTGGAAGGTGTGAGAAGGACGGTGGACGGTGGACGGTGGACGGTAGACGGTGGACGGTGGACGGTGGACGGTGGACGGTAGCAACGGTTTTTAGTCGACATGGCAAAACTTAAATAATATTCTCAAAAATGAACACATGACCGCTGAAGTTACTATGCCGAAGTTTGGCGAAACTATGGAAGAAGGCACCATTGTGGAATGGAAGAAAGAAGTTGGAGACGCCGTAGAGGAGGGAGAAGTTCTTGTGGATGTCGAAACGGACAAGAGCATATTAGAGGTAGAATCTTTTGTTTCGGGAACACTTCTGAAAATTCTTGTGGAAACAGGTCAGACGGTGCCGGTAAATACGCCTATTGCAATTATTGATACAGCGACCGGTTGACTCTTCGGCTCCGCTCATGGCGGAGACTCAGTGCACGCGGCGAGCGGTTCTACGAAATTGAAATTTTTAGAATATCAACAATTTTTTCAATCAAAATAAAAATCAAAAACTCAATCAAAAGCAATAATATCCAGGACTATTTTGATTTTGATTACCATTTTGATTTTGATTGTTTCTAACAATAGAGTTGACAAAGTACCAAATGATCGACTTTAACATTTGATAGCTTAACTAAAAGAAAAATTACTATGGCATTATTATCAGGTATTCTAGTATCCGGAGCTGGAGGCGCCTCCGCTGGAGCCCTCAGTTGGCCTATGAAGCTAATGAAGAAATTTGATTTCGAACAAACCTGGTTTCCGGGTATGTTGTTCGGTTTGATCTTGCTTCCCTGGTTGGTTACCTTATGTTTCTGCCCGAATGCCATTGAAGCTTATGGCAGCGTTGATATCGGAATTATTATTAAGTCCAATCTTTTTTCTTTGGCTTGGGGAATTGGAAATGTATTATTGGGCATTAGCCTGGTGAGGATTGGCGCTTCCTTGAGTTTTGCGATATTGAGCGGCGTCGGTATTCCATTGGGAGTAATCGTGCCGATGATCTTCAAAGGTACCGGTAGATTCCAGGATGCTGCCGATTTAAATTCTCCCGCAGGACATGTGATTCTTATTGCGACGGTTCTAATGCTCGTTGGGGTAGTGTTTGTCGCATTGGCAGGCTTTGGGCGCGATAAGCTGCTCGCTAAGAAAGATGAAAGAGAAGGAGGCTTTCTTGGAGGTCTTATTATGTGTGTGATATCAGGTATTTGTTCTGTCGGGCCGGCCTTTGCCTTTGTATATAGCCAGGCACCAATTAGAAATGCGATGTTAGAACGTGGTGCGAGCGAATGGCCAGCCGCTATTGCTGTTTGGGCATTGGGTATGTTGCTTGGGGTCCTGGTAAATATTTTTTATCCTGCCTTCCTTTTGACCAAAAATAAATCATGGAATGTATTAAAAGAAAATCCAAAGGAAATCGGCCTCTCTCTTATAGTTGGTTTTAATCTTTTCCTGGCCTTTGCGTTGTGGTTTATGGGAATGCTTTTGTTGGGACCTTTAGGCGCTTCTATTGGATTCGGGATTTATTTTGCTTTACAGATATTGGCCGCCCAAGGGCTTGGTTGGTTCAGCGGAGAATGGAAAGGGGTTCACGGCAAACCCATTTGGCAAATGGGTACAGCCGTTGTGATTTTGGTTGGTGCCGCTGCGGTTATGGCTTATGCGAGTACTTTGTAGTTAGAAGGTATAATTAAGTTTGAAATGAATGGAATTATTAATTGTTCATTATTGACTGTTATTTCGCGGTAGGACCTACACATATTCAAGTTCGAGAATCAAGTTTTTACACTTAGAAACGTTTTTCCAAAGTTTCATACAAATCAAATTCGACTTCATTACCATTGTGCTTGTTAATAAATATCTCAGGGATTTTTCTTTCAATGACAGCATCAAACTCAAATCCTTCCAACTCTTCTGTAACCACCATGCCCAAAACGAGAATAGGCTCGAAATTCGACTCAATCCATAACGGTCTCTTGCGCCTGGCTTAAAATTGAGGACTCCCACTTTCGTCTATAAAGATGAAATCCTTTTCACAAATTTTGTTTAGTTGGCGCGGACTTTACTTCCTCGCGAACATCCTCTCATAATGCTCAGAAGGTAAAAATATCCCACCGCTCTGTTCAAAAAATGCCTCCCCCGTTTTATAAACTCCACCTTGCGTCCTCATCCATTCCGCATCCTTAGCGGGATGATAACTCATCATCCTTTCCCAATTGCGATAGTTTTGCCAACCATTCGTTTCCTGCAATCCCATGTTCATTTCAGGAAAAGCAGGTAGTCGTGCTGCAACGGTTTTATTCCAATCTACCAGGATTGGATTAACGGTTAAATCCGCGCAAAAGCAAGGCACTTTGTGCTCGTATGCAACTTGTGCAATTTTCATGGTCATACTCATCGTTTTGGCTATGGCCTTGACGGCAATGGAGTTGTAACCCTGCTGAATTCGGGCTAAGGCATCCTGATCGGTATGGGCACTTTCGTCCGCCGCGACACGCATACCACGATCTACAATGTCATGCACATCACCCTGATTTCTTTCACCAAAAGGTTCTTCCAATACAGCTATTTGCTCAATTGCGCCAATTTTCTCTGCATAATCGAGAAAGCGATGAAGGGTATCCTTGCTATCGTAGCGGCCATTTGCATCAAAGTAATACGGTAACTTTCCGTCTCGAGAATGTTCTGTTTCGTAATGGCCGATTGCATCGTGGATTTCTTTGATAAATGCCTTGTCTTTTTCCAACATTTCGGCTTGAGTTCCTGGAGCTCCAATCTTGATTTTCATAATAAAAAAACCTCTATCAGCCAATTTTTTAATCTCTGAAATTGGAGTGCCATATCCCAGAGCGGGTATACTTGCTACATTATTATGGCGCGCAGATAATCCCGGTTGGTATTCTTTCGGAACCAAGTCGTCAAAATTTTTAATACCATTTTCCTCTGCGTAGAGCAACCATGCGGCATTATCCAAACCTACTAAGGCATTAAGAGCAAAGGTTTTTCTGAGGTTAGGATTTTTAGTGATTTGTTTTCCATAGGCCAGGACTTCTTCGAGGATGTCGTCCAACAGTTCCAATGGATTTGTAAAACTCTGCCCTTTGACCATTTGCAATGCTCTTTCACTGATCGCATACATTAATGCATTCCCTCCATTTTCAGAATGATTACCAAAAACGGATGAATCCGACCAAAGTACATTTTGAGTGCCTAATCCTATTTTGTGGGAACCGGAATCGCTTTGCACGAAGGTTATGGTCTGCCACACATTCGTCATAGCACCTCCTTTGAAGCCAAATGGTTTTATGAGCGGTTCGCGTTCGAAATTAGAGTCGACTTTTTTGATTCGTATCGTTGATTTCGGAGCCATGTCTTTATTGATTTGTAGATTGGATTGGCAGCTTGCGGTGATGCCCATCGCCAGTAATCCACCTGTTGATTTTACGAATTTTCTGCGGGTGAGTTTTTTCATTTTGAGAAGTTTTTGCCGCGAAGACGCAAAGGCATTTTCAAAAATACTAAATCTGTCAGGTTCCGACTAATCAAAACCTGCCAGGTTGCCCTAAATAGTAAGACATCATATCCTGTTATGTACAGACTCTAAACTATGAAAACCTGCCTGCTCGCCAACTCGCTTTGGCAGGCAGGCCTGACAGGTTAACCTCAATTAGATATATGATTCATCGTGTACCAAGCCTCGGAAGACCAAAGCGACTTTCCCTTACTGCTTTGCAATTCATCATTTAAGCGAATATAGATGATACGCTCTTTCTTTATGCCTGGAATTTGCAATTTGACCCTTTTTCGATCTTCCGAAACGACAACCGATTTTATTTCCAGTGTCTCAAAATCTTTTTTCGGCCCTCCGTAATTCGAAGTAATTTTATACCACCACTGCTGTATAAAATAATCCTCTGCACGAGTACCATTTCCCTCACCCAATGGCTCCGTGAATTCTATTTCAATACCATTCGATTGCGCACTCACTGCCAACATTTCAAAAGCCGTCTTGCCATTTGGTTTTAATTTTTGAAGCCCATACTGCTTAAATTTCCATCCCCAATTTCCTGTCATTCCGACTCCTCCGACATACAAAGCTCCCTCGGGTCCCCAAACCAATCTATTCACTCCAGCTTCAAGTCCCTGGGTAAATCGAAAAACCGCTCCTTGCCACTCGCCGTTGACCTTTTCCAAGAAGACTCTTTTGACACCACCGTGTGTCACCTCTCCGACCAGCAACTGATCCTCGTACAAACCGTCAGGAACAACCACAGGCTGACCTGGCGAATTGCCAATTTCATCTTGCGGAAGCCATACAGCCGGCAAAGCCGCGTTGTATCCTTTAAACCGATCGCCTGTACCGTATTGGCACCCGTGAAATTCTCCTTCTTTTACAGCGATTATCTTACATGCTGGAACCCATTGCCCTTGATTCTCCGATATAAACAGCTCATTATCAGGGCCTTTACCAATTCCATTGGCTTGCCGCAACCCGGTCAGTATTTTTTCAAATTTACCATCCATGCCCACTTTGATCGTTGTGCCACGATCAGGCAACTGCACTTCATCGGACATCAATCGCATAGCCACACCGAGATTCGCGTAGAGATATCCATCCTTATGTTCTAATCCATAAGCGAACTCATGAAAATCGGCGCTAACATCATAGCCGTTGCAAATGGATCGGTACTCATCAATGATGTCGTCACCATTGTGGTCAATCAATTGAGTGATCTCTGGTTTTTGTATGACGAAGATATCTTCTTCTACCACTTTCAAACCTAAAGGTTCATGGAGCCCTTCAGCAATTCTGTTAATTGTGATTTTATCGGTATCCGCTTTTTGAACACCACGCAAAACATACACAGCACCCAGGGAGTCCCATGTGCTCACCAATAATCTTCCATCTGGCAAAAAGTCCATCCCACCAACGCGAGGTTTGAACCAATGCGGACGAATGGTCTCTAAATCAAAACCGGGATGCACTCCCTCTAATGGTGCACCAAAACCAGGTTTAACGTCCGCGATCTGCTCTGGCTGTTGAAGTGGGGTTTCTGAGGGCTCGGGATCAGGATCGAGAGAAAGAATGTAGTGAACCATCATTCTTAGCTCTCTTTCAATAAGATGCGGATGTGCCATCATCAACACATTTCCCCAAACTCCTTTGCTCCCTTCTTTTACCCTTGCACCTAGCAATTCGATATTCTCTTTTGAGGATTCATACCTAGCGGCGATTTGACTGTACGATGGACCGATTGTCTTCTGATCCACTTCATGACAGGTGTTGCATCCGCTACGTTCCAACCATAACCGCCCCAAATGATCGTGACTTATTTCTTGCGTTGGAGGTGATCGCTTTGGGAGCGGATCGAAGAAAGTTTGGAGTTGAGTTTCATCATTTAGATTAAGATTCAACATCTGATTCTGAGTATTGAGTTGAATAACTGTGTTTTCGAGATCTGAAGAAGTGTTAAATATTCTTTCCAAACCCACTTCTCCGGATTCGTTACCCACAAACTCAGGCCGCTCTTCGATACGAGCAATCGATTGCCCGGCCAATAACAATTCGTATTTGAGAAAAACATGTTCATCCTTGAACGAATAACCCTTGAATTTTGGCTGGAGCACAAACCGATCTCCCTTACTTTCGAGGAACCAAAAGTCTTTGTCCAGTTCATTTGTGTAATAACTTTCTCCCCATGAGGTCGGTTGTACATTCTTTTGATTGGTATATGCAGCACCCTCCTGGCTTATTCCTCCTGTCCAAATTTTATAAAGACCGCATTTGGATAAATCATAAGCCACGAAGAGGTCAGAATGAAGGGCGATTGTGACCATCCGGGTTCGACTGTCTAGAACAGAACGAAGTACCCATGGGTCTTTTGGGCGTTCTATTTGACTTGTTGGTCGACACGAGATAAGAAATGCTAAAAGGAAAGCACATCCATTAATCCAACTCACCCCAAGTCTCGTGCCTCGACTTTTCCCCTCTCTTGCCAAGAGAGGGGTTAGGGGTGAATTAGAAAAAAAGCATATCATTTCTTCTCGGAAGCCTCTTTCCAAAACCGCTTCAGCTTTACCAAATCCTTCCTCATCGCATCGAAAACCTGCTCTTGACTCCGACCATGCAATTTGGCATTGCCGTGTTCAGCGCCGCCCATGGGGTATTCGTAGTGGACGGTGATAGGTACTTGAATGCCGTATTCTTGGATTTTCTTGAAGTAAGAAACAAAATCGACCATTCCTTCGCCTAAAGGTGTATTAATCAACTTCCATTTCCCATCTTCCCTTTCCCACCTGTAGTCTTTCGCCACAAGACAGGTGATTCTTGGTTTTATCAAACGCAAACCATTCGGCCATCCAAAACCTCCTTCTACCATTGCGTGCCGAATGTCGTATTGACAACCCATTGCGGATTCATCCGTGGCCTCCAGCATTTGCCATATTTCCCAGATAGAAGCTCCAATCACACCACCGGCATGATTTTGATAATGACCTAGGATTCCAAGCTCTTTATTCAGTTTTGAAAGTTTATGAAATTGATCTTTGGCTATGGCCAATCCATCTGGTATGGATACTTCTTTCGGATAGCGATAATAGCCCAAACGGTATGCTTTAATTCCCAAACCGGCTGCGGTCCCCAGAATATTTCTTGCTAATGCATTTGATGTAGTAATCGCGGTGACCATCATATCTACTTTCAGGCCCTGTTCTCTTACAGCGGCAACAGCTTTTGGCAGATCTTCTTCAACCCGTTCGGGGAGGATATGTCCGCTGGGTCTAACCGTTAATTCTACGCCTTCAAATCCGATTTCTTTGGCTGCTCTTGCCATTTCCTGATAGTTGAGAAATTCGAGATGTTTGGAGAAAATGTGGGTTTCCAATTCATCTGAAGTCACATTATTAGGCGAGGCTGCTAATACGGATGCAAGTGAGAGAATGCTTCCTGTTACTGCTGTTTTTTGAATAAAATCTCTTCTTTTTAACATTGTTGTTGATTAAATATACATCGCAACTTAAGTAAATTTTTGTTTATCAAGAAGCATTGAAAACGTCCACAAGTCAGTTGATCAATTTCTGACCTAAAACATCAGTCGAGTAAATCTCCGTTGCCCTTTCCCTGCATTTAAGTGCCATAGAAGAGCGAGTTTCACCGCTAAATAAAAGTGACCGACCTGCTTTTCCAATATCAGGATGCATAAAATATACAGCATGTCCCTGTCCCAAGAGATATTGCGCGTGTTCTTTGGCGACTCCGCCGGTTCCGCATCCTCTGTTCAATAGGAGAATAGCAACCTTCATGCGTACTTCTTAACAACAACTTCTTCTCTCCCTGTGCTGTATTATGGGTACTCAAATTCATTGATTAGTTCAATTGACATTGGCTTTCCAGTGAATCTCATTCGTTCACACTTAGATTTAATTATATTGTGAATCAATATGCTTTTTGTTTTGTTCTGTAAAAACGAAATTTTGAAATACACCCTTTCTGTTTTGTCGTGTATTCCTATAAATACAATATTCTAGACGCATTCTCTAACTTTATGCACTATGGAAAATCAATGGAAAAATAAGAGTGCGGTTATCACTGGCTCCGCACGAGGATTAGGATTTGCAGTAGCTCAAAGACTATCATCTTCTGGAGCGTCTTTAGCGCTATTGGACATACAAAAAGACTTATTGGAAGAGGCGGGTCAAAAACTCTCTGGCAATGTGTACACCTATCCCATCGACATTACCAACGAAAACCAAGTAAAAGATGCCATCGACGATTTTGCGACAAAAGCACAAAAAATCGACATTCTTATCAATTGCGCAGGCATAGTAGGCCAAACAAGTCGAAAAAGTCACGAAGTAGAAATTGATGACTTTCAAAAAGTGATGGCTGTAAATGTAAACGGGTCCTTTACCACTTTTAAGGCAGTAATCCCGTATATGCTGGAGCAAAACTATGGTCGCATCCTACACACTGCATCCATTGCCGGCAAGGAAGGAAATGCAGGAATGTTGCCTTATTCGACGTCCAAAGCAGCAGTGATCGGAATGACAAAGGTGCAAGGCAAGGAGTACGCCGAAACAGGGATTACTGTGAATGCGATTGCTCCTGCCGTGATTTGGACGGATATGGTAGAAACCCAATCCCCCGAACAAATCAAATACATGACCGATAAAATTCCAATGAAGAGGTGTGGTGAGATTAGAGAATATGTGGATATGGTGTGTTTTATCGTTTCTGAGCAGAGTAGTTTTACTACAGGATTTACCTATGATTTGACAGGTGGGAGAGCGACTTATTAAACGGTACACGGCAGACGATTAACGGCAGCATACGATTCAATTATGAGTCCACTCCGAAAACTAAATCATAAATCATGTCAAATATTACAATAAGATGACATATATATTTAATTTGTGATATGTTTAAACGTAGTACAAATTCACAAGTTGATCTATTCAAATCGATAGGAGGGATGCTATCAGAACGGAAGCGAGAGCTTCTGGATGATCCGAATGGTTGGCATAATATATTTTTTAAAGAAGTGGTATCTCGCATAGACGAAGGATTGTTCGAGGTGCTTTATAATCAAGGAGGCCGGCCCAATTGCTCAATTAGAGTTTTAATGGGAATGATTATCCTTAAAGAAGGTAAAGGTTGGACTGATGAACAACTTTTTGATGAATGTCGATTCAACACCAGGGTCATGCTTGCTTTGGGATATTCGAATATAAATGAGGATATTCCGACCGAATCGACTTACTATAAGTTCAGACAGAGCATGGTAGAGTATAATGAAGACCATGGGGAGGATTTGATGAAGGCGGCATTTAAACAAATCACTATTGGGCAGATAGAGCAATACAAGGTGAGCGGTAAGAAAATACGATTGGATTCGAAGTTGATTAATTCCAATATTGCACGCTGCACTCGAGTCCAGATGATAATCGAAGCTGTACGAGTATGCAGTAAAGACCTTATGGTAGAACTGCTTACAGATCAATTGGATAAAGAATCATGCGAGCTTTTAGAAAAGCTAAAAAGCCAAAGTGCCTCCAATATTGTCTACCCATTAAACAAAAAAGAAAAAGAGGAACTGCTAGTAGGTATGGGTAAGATCATAAAGGTACTCTTGAGTCATGGCCAGGCGGCGGGATTGACAGGCTACCAAGATCTCAAGCGGCTCTACGAAGAACAGTATGAAGAACAATCAGAGGAATCTAATGAGCAAAAACCTCCGAGTGCCTCTGATGATAAAACAAAAATCAGCGCGGTCTGTGATGAATCTGAACAGCAAACTAAACAGGAGAATACTCCGAGACCCAAAGCTGCAAGAGACATATCGAGTGGCAGTGTGCAGTCCATTCATGATCCTGATGCTGCCTACCGTACTAAAGGTAAAGCAGAAAATAAACAGACCATATCGGGCTATCATGCCAACATAAGTGAAACGTGTACAGAAGAAAATGAAATAGACCTAATCGTAGATGCCCAGGTAGTACCGGCCAATATTACAGAAGACGAGTTTTTAATCGAATCTATCGACCATATCCAGGATGTATTAAATCCAGATAAGGATGAATCAGGTCAAGAAAAGAATAAAATAGAACAGGCCATCACGGATGGCGGATACGACAGCAAGGCCAACAGAAAAGCAATGTCAGAAACGACCACGCCCGAATGGAAGTTAGCTAATACAAAAGGGGGAAAGCAGGCCTATACAATGAAACGAGATGAGAATAACAATCTTCAAGTATGGCGAAAAAAGACAGGAGAACAGTGCGCGGTAAAGTTTAACGAGAAGACCAACAAATACGTCATTAAACACGACACCCGAGGTCGGTATATGACCAAAGATGAAGTAGAAAACTATTTTTTATTTCAACAGATGCAAGAAACATTAGATGAACACACCCACAATCTAAGAGCCAATGTGGAATCGACCATACATCAATGTTTTCACCGGCTCAAAAAAAGGAACAAAATATTATATCGGGGTTTATTCAAATGTCAAATTTATGTCCTGTCACGAGTACTTTGGACGAATTTTAGAAGAATTAACGATAAATTGGTCGAAAATGCCCTCGGATTTCCAAATATCATCATCGCAACCCTCAGGAATGCTTATGCAACAATATTGCACTTAAGAAAATTCCAGGGTTTTGGCCGCAGCTGGCAAATGTACGCTTGAAAAATGTGTGGTAATCGGAGTGGACTCAATTATGATTATTCGAATTTATTTGAATATTTGAATTTGCGCTTGAAACTTGAGCTTGGGTCTTTCGTGTATTTTTGAAATAATCCCCATTTGGCCCAAAATTCCTATTCCATTTAAATCATTATTCAGAAATTAGCAACTTTTCAAATATGAATTGATTATGAAAACAATAGTTGCGTACCTCATTACCGGCATTTTATGTTCAGGTTTATTAGCCCAATCCATTCCTCTTCCGGAACATCCCAATCCTATCAAACTTCGGGATGATTGGCAAAATCTGAACGGAAAATGGGATTTTGCTTTTGATGCAGAAAATGTGGGTATAAAGGAAAAATGGGCTTCCGGTGAGAAAGATTTTGATCAAAAGATTGAAGTACCATTTCCTTGGGGCTCTGCACTTTCTCAAGTAAAGGACGATGCCGATATTGGATGGTACAAACGGGAGGTTAATGTTTTAAGTGAATGGAATCAGAAGCGTACATTTTTGATCATCGGTGCGTCCGATTGGGAAACGCATGTATGGCTGGATGGTGTTTTACTCGGAAATCATCAGGGAGGATACGTGCCCTTTGAATTCGAGCTTACTGAACACCTTAAATATGGCGAAAAACAAACATTAGTCATTCGTGCAGATGACGCCAGAAGAGCTTTTACGTTATACGGAAAGCAGGGCTATGGGAATGCCCGAGGAATTTGGCAAACCGTATACCTCGAAGCGCGAGGTGCAGATTATATAGCAGAGTTACAAGTCTCTCCCGACATTGACAGTCAAAGAATCGATGTAAAAGCATTCCTTCCTGAAATTGCTTCTGAGGACAAGACAGTTTCAATCAGTATTAAAGGAGCACCATTTCAAATTTCGTCTAAAATCAATTTCAAAAAAGGACAACGCGAGGCACGCACAAGAATTGATATTCCAAATCAAAGATTGTGGACGCTCGACGATCCCTACCTCTACGATATCGAGGCCACTTTGGAAGATGATATATTAAAAAGTTACTTCGGAATGAGGAAGATCAGTGTAATGAATTTGCCGGGTACAGATTACCCGTATATCGCATTGAATAATGAGCCGATCTACGTGCAATTGGCTCTCGATCAATCTTACCATCCCGAAGGATACTATACTTTCCCAAGCGACCAATTCATGATTGACGAAATCAATAGAAGCAAATCCATTGGCCTCAACGGGATACGTACACATATAAAAGTGGAAATACCTCGCAAACTCTACTGGGCCGATAAATTAGGCTTGCTTGTGATGGAAGATCTACCTAACAGTTGGGGTGAGCCAGAAGAAAAAATGCGGCGCGAATCGACATATACGCTTGAGGAAATGATCAAAAGAGACTACAATCACCCTTCGATCTTCTCTTGGATCCTTATCAATGAAACATGGGGAATGCGAACCACGACAGAAAAAGGTAGAGAGTATCTGCCAGAGACACAGAGATGGTTGGTCTCGCTGTACTATCTGGCAAAGTCGCTTGATCCTACAAGAATTATTGAAGATAATTCCATATGCTGTGGAGCAGGTCACACAGTGACAGATTTGAATTCATGGCATCACTATTTACCCGGATATAAATGGGAAGAACGCTTGAGTGAAATGAATGAAAAGACGTTTCCGGGCAGCTCTTATCATTATGAAAAAGGCTATTTGCAAGGTGGCGAACCGAATATTAATTCGGAATGTGGAAATGTATGGGGATACGACGGAAGTGCGGGCGATGTGGATTGGACATGGGATTATCATAGGATGATCAATACATTCAGGAAGTACCCTAAAATCGGAGGTTGGCTATACACTGAACATCACGATGTAATCAATGAATGGAATGGATATTGGCGTTTCGACCGTAGTGAAAAGAAAACCGGACTAGGTGAAATTGTTCCCGGAATGACTTTGAATGATCTTCATAGTGACATATATATTTCCACAGGACAGGAGATTTGCTATACTGTTGGATCAGGGCAAGAGGTAGAAATTCCTTTGTTCATTTCTGTGATGACCGGAAGGAGTTTTGATTCTGATTTAAAATTGGAATATGAATTATCGACTATCGATGAATTTGGAGAATCGAAGGAAAAAGTGAGTAGGGGATCAATGTTGATACCTTACAAGGCATGGATGCAAAAAAAGTTAGAGCCTTTGAAAATTACGGCCCAGGATTACAACGGCCTCGGCACGCTGCAATTAATTTTAAAGAGCAAGTCGGGTGAAGTGCTCCATCGAAATTTTGTACATCTAGTTGTAAATGATGCAGATAATTCATCCAAGACCAAAGCATATAATGTCGCAGCTAAGGATTATTCCGATTCCAATTGGAGCAAGAAAACCTGGGATGCAATGGAAGGGAAAAAGGTGAACGGGGCTGGGAAAGGATATTTCGAATATACGATCAAGATTCCGCCGGGTGAGAAAGTTGGCCGGGCACGACATGCCTATTTTATCGTTGAGGCTTCCGCCAAAGAGCTCTTTGTAAAAGATCAGGAAGAGTACAATCGCGACCAGGACTTCATGAAAGGGTCGAAAGTTGCGAATAGCAGTAATCCAAATTCTTATCCTATGACGGATGAGATATTATTTCCTTCCACGATTTCAGTTTCGATCAATGAAAAACAAATGCGTCAGGTGATATTGCCTGATGATCCTGCTGATCATCGTGGGGTGCTTTCATGGCATGCGCAACCGCAGGATCGGAAATTGAGAGAAGCAGGATCTTATGGTTATCCAATAAAGATCAGTCTCAATCGAGCAATGCTTAAGGAAATTGAGGAAGCTGGGGAAATGATGGTGCGTCTTGAGGCTTTGGGAGAAGGTGGTTTGGCAATCTATGGGAAGGATTTTGGGAGATATCCATTTGATCCTTCTTTGGTGGTGAAATATTGATGATTTGGACAGTCAAGATTTTTGATTATAAAAGAGCGCATATTTGTAGTAAAGTTTCACTAATGAAAACATTAACCTTGGATATCCCTGACGAAGTCAATGAAACAGAAGTACGAATGAGCGTGGCTGCCATTCTGTTCGATAAAGGAACTTTTTCCTCAGGGCAAGCTGCGGAATTCGTTGGAATTTCCAAAAAAGAGTTTCTAGTTGCCGTTGGTAAATGCGGCGTTTCAGTTTTTGCCGAAACACCTGAAGAACTTCGAATATCGCTTGATTGATGGAGAGAACCATTATCTGTGATACAAGCTGCCTATTAGTTCTTGAAGAAATTAAAAAGCTCGATATTCTAAGAGAAATATTCACAGAAATAATCACTACACCACAAGTCGAAAAAGAATTTGAATATCCACTGCCGGAGTGGATCCGTATTCAGCAAGTAAGTAATTATCAAAAACAAATCGAACTACTGGCGTTACTGGATTTAGGAGAAGCCAGTGCGATTGCATTAGCTTTCGAGACTCCAAATTCCATTCTCATAATTGATGAAAAGAAGGGCAGGCTGGTAGCAAAAGATTTAAATCTTAAGATCATAGGGACATTGCGAGTGATACTTCTTGCTAAACAGAAAGGAATATTGAAGTCAGTAAAAGAAACAATTCGGGAACTAAAGGAAAATGGCTTCTGGTTGTCGGAAAAAATTGTTAACAAAATATTGAGTGAAGCTGATGAAGAAGAATAAGTGACTAAATCAAATCCCTTCACCCCACAATCCAATCCTTATTGAAAACAGGTTTTAAAATATCCTTCACATCGCTAACCATCTGAGGATCAGGAGCTTGTCGAGACCATTCCAAATTCTGAAGTATCTCGTTCGGACTTTTCACACCAACGATGGTCACAGGTATTTCCTTGTGCGAGAAAGTATGTTGAATAGCGAGTTGCTCAATGGGCATGCCCACTTTATCACAATGATCCACAGCCTTTCTAAACACTTTAAGATCATCCTCTTCGGCCGGATGCCAAACAGAGGGGCCTCCATGAGTCAATAATCCCATTGCCAATGGCGATGCTCCTATCAGTCCTATTCCTTTCTCTCGTACGGCCGGCAAAAGATCATTTAGACGATCATCATTTAGACCATTGTGATTGTGACAAATTGCCGTTTCAATCTCATAATTATTGATCGCTTCTATAATCCAATCGACGAAATATATAGCTGTTCCAAAAAAGCGAATCTTGCCCTGCGCTTTTAAATGCTGCAATGCCCGAATTCCATCCGACAAAGCGATTTCCTTATCTACTCCGTCCCTAAATTCAAAATCATGAAGACTCAAAATGTCGATGTAATCCACATTCAACCTTTTCATGCTCAATTCGACTTCCCTCAAAATGCGGTCATAGGTATAGCCGAATTCGTCCGATTTGTATTTACCAGTTTTGGTCGACAGGATAAACTGATCTCGTGGAAGTTGCTTCAATGCCGTACCTAATCGGGACTCCGATAAAGTATCGCCATAAGAAGGAGCAGTGTCAAAAAAATTGATACCGTTATCGAAAGCAGTGAAAACGGTATTAACGACATCGGATTCCGTAGTGTCGCCGTACAAACTTCCAAAAGGGCCGCCTCCTAAACCAATGTACGAAACCTTTAATCCTGTATTTCCGAATTTTCTATATTCCAAAGCTCTTAGTTGATTAATAAAGTCACTCCGAACGGGACGATTTGCTAAACCCGCCTGAACGGAACGGGCAGGTCTCAAAGATTTAGTAAATCTTAACTCATTGGTTTCGTTCGATCTTCGCACATCTATTTTCCAACATGAGTAACTATCCACCAAACATTTCCCGCAAAATCCTTTACCCCTCCATATCGATCGCCGTGTGGAAAATTAGTTGGTTCCAAAATAGAAACGGATCCTGCATCCAGAGATTTTTTATACCTCACATCACAATCATCCACATATACGTACAGTCCGGTTGTCGTTGTTTCAATATTTGACATAGGTTCGCCTATCATGATTACGGAATCTCCAATTTTCAATTCGGCGTGTTGCACAGTCTCATCTTCCCGATAATGAATATCGCCTCTTGATTCTGCGTGAAAAACTTCTTGAAGAAATTCGATTAACCGCTTGGCGTTGTTAACAATAATGTATGGAGTTATGGTATGAAGCTCGAATGGATTTTTAGGTATTGACATGTTATTCAGTGTTTTCGGTGTATTGTCTTAAATCACCATGATTTCGAAAATCATGGTGATTTCTTATTAATTCAGGCTCTTCCTTTACTTCCAAAAATATCCATCTATCCGCCAATTCTACATATAGCTTTGCGCCTTCGCGTCCCCGCCTGCATCGCCTTGGCGAAGCCGAGACGACAGAGCAAGGCCTGACGTCGTGCCGGCAGGTAGGGCGGGTCTGCGTTCGATTATTATAGATCTTTTTTACCGATTAGGCATTAGTTCCCCAACCGTTTTCTACTCTTTCCTTAACGACATCCCAATGTGGCACCCCGCTGCTCGCATCTGCCTTTTCCACACAAAAAGCGCCGACCGCGGCAGCCATCGTAACTACTTCTTCTGGTTCCAAATTTTTGCTCATTCCACCCAAAAAACCGGCTACCGCACAATCTCCAGCCCCTGTGGTCCCCACCACATCCACCTTGAAACTGGGAACCCGAACTATTCGGTTAAACCATTTCCTACTATCTGAAGGTTTACCCATACCGATTGCTTTAAAACGTGAATTCGAATCTGTAGACTGAAAATAAATGCCTTCGCTTCCCGACTTGATCAAAATCATAGCCGTCCCCATATCAAGACACTTCCGTGCGAGATTTTTTACTAAATGCAAACCCGGTTTTGCCTTTTCATCCTCGGTCAATTGGAGGTATTTCTTCGGGTCGATCATATAGCAGATTTCATCAAAGCTGGGCATAAAAATATCTATGTGTGGCAACACTCCCTTGAGCCATTCGTACCAATCCACTTTTCCCGCCTCCGACCCCTCATCCGGCAATGCCATATCGAGAGATGTAGTGAGTCCGAACTTCTTCACCTTCTTCATCAGATGAATCAATTCCGCCCCACCGTTGGAATACATCAACTGCATTTCGGGCGGATAACCAAAGTGAAAGAACCGAGCCCTTTCTAATTGATCGTTTTTGATATCATCGGATATAAAGGTGTGATTGGCGCCAGCCACGTATAAAAAACTTCGATCGAGACCGGAAGGGTTCAACACTATTGAATAGGAAGAAACTTCGCCTTCCTTTACAATCATTCTTTCGGTCAACCCTTCACCACTTTTTTCTACTTTTTCAAGGATCACCTTACCAAATGCGTCTGTACCTAATTTGCCGATCAATCCTGTAGGTATTCCGAGTTGATGCAAGGCAAGTCCCGTATTAGCCACAACCCCACCAGTGGAAGTCATCGCCTCATCGACATATACGCATCTTCCGGGCACAACCAGAGATGCCATGTCCTTTATGTTGCCGCTAAATGTTAGGATTACATCAAGGCAAATCTGACCGGCTACAATGACCTCAGCTTGCATTAAAATGGCATTTGGTCTCAATATACAACCTCATCATTTATCTTGAGCAGATATGATTTTGAAATGAGATCATAAGAACCAAATTCCAAATATTAAATTCCAAAAAATGAGTTACGCTCTTAAGGTTAAATGAAAATCTATTTATTGAAAGGGAAATGATAATTCAACCACTAAGGCTCCCACTTAACTAATAAACTAACACACCAATTACTAACTAAGAATACCATGCACGACATGGCCATGCACATCGGTCAATCGAATATCTCTACCACTAAACCTGAAGGTCTGTTGCACGTGGTCGATGCCCATTAAGTGTAGCATAGTCGCATGCATTTCGTGGATGCTGGTTCTGTTTTCTATGGCGCGATAACCGTACTCATCCGTCTTGCCATACACTGTACCTCCTTTTATACCTGCTCCTGCCATCCAGGCACTAAATGCCTGTGGATTGTGATCGCGTCCTATCGTTTTCCTCATTTCTGCGAATGGTGTCCGCCCAAACTCACCACTAAAAATGATCAACGTCTCACCAAGAAGACCACGTGATTTCAGATCTTTGATCAATCCAGCAATGGGTTGATCGACGGCGTGTGCATTGGCCTCATGGCCTGGTTTTAAATTGCTATGTTGGTCCCACCGGTCATAACCGGTATTAGGACATGTCAGCTCAATAAATCGAACACCGCGCTCGACCAGACGTCTTGCAAGCAGGCATTGTGCCCCATATCCCCGGCAATGCTGATCATCGGAATCGAGGCCATAGAGTTTCTTCGTTGCTTGAGTTTCGCCTGAAAGATCGGTTAATTCAGGAACAGAAGCCTGCATCCTAAATGCCAATTCATAATTCGAAATAGTCGATTCGATCTGATCGACCTTGCCTATCCTGCCCAAGAGGCTTTGATCCAATTCATTCATCAACCTGAGCTTTTCCAACTGAAGTGCCGGATTTTTTTCCTGTGGTAAAATATTTGCAAGAGGGTTATCTCCAGCTTTGAGCACTGAAGCTTGAAAGGTAGCCGGTAAAAAGCCATTTTTAAAATTATCCAAACCACCTGGCGGCGTAAGTCCTCCATCCAAAACTACATATCCCGGCAGATTATCATTCTCGCTCCCAAGGCCGTAAGTGACCCAGGCCCCCATACTCGGACGGCCTTGCACGCCAACACCCGTATGCAAATAATAGTTGGCATTTGTGTGCTCAGGAAATTGGGAGTACATTGAATTGATCATCGCGATGTCATCAGCACAAGTGCCGATGTGAGGAAATAGTTCGCTAAACCACATCCCGCTCTCCCCGTATTGATTAAAATTCCACGGACTTTTAAGCAACTTTCCGATGTTGTTGAATTGTGTAGCATCTACATTAAATTTCTTGAATGGATTTTGCCCGCTTTCCTTTTGCAACCTTGGCTTGGGGTCAAAGGAATCCACCTGGGAAACTCCGCCGTCCATATATAAGAAGATGATGCTCTTTGCTTTGGGCGTGAAATGTGGAATTTTAGCAACCCCATTAAAATTTTCAGAACCGCCCATTGCCATAAGTTTTTGGCCAAAAGGCAAACTGCTCGCAAGGCCAAGAAGCGCGACTGAGCCGAAACCATTCCGCGTAAGGGTCAGCATTTCACGCCGGCTCATGCGGTGGTTGCAATAGAGATGTGAATTCATTTTATTTCTTTTAGTGGCCACCCATTCGGAGCCGTCTACCGTCCGCCGTTGGCCGTCTACCGTTATAGCAAATGTATAAATTCCTTTAAATTAATAACCGAATGACAATAATCCTTCCAAAGATCGACATCATCTTTTAACTCTTCAAGTGAACTTCCATATTCTTTCGCCTGATTCTCGAGGAATAGTAATGCCTTTTCGATTTCCTGGGGCCTTGCTTCCCTCGAAAATGCACGTAGATAAATTTCATTAATCCTTCCGATCATATTTCTCTTTTTGAATTTCAAAAGAGCCTCTGCCCAGTAGTAAGCCTGTTCATGCACAAACGGGTCGTTCAAAAGTACTAAAGACTGGGCGGGAACATTAGTGGTATTCCTTTTACCGAAAGTCGAAAACGGAATAGGCATATCAAAGGTGAGCATCATTGGAGGAATAAAATTGCGACGAACCGTCATATAGATGCTCCTCCGGCCATAACTGTCTACAGGGCCGGAAATTTGTGGTATACCACGCCCTGTCATAAATGGACCAAGGTGCACGGGTACGCCTTCCCCATACATTTGTGGATCGAGGCATCCCGAGACTGCCAAAATGCCGTCTCGAATGGCTTCTACCTCCAGACGCCGCACCGGAAAATGATGGAGATAATAGTTGTCCGGATCCTTCAATTGACTTTCTTCAGTGGCTATTGTAGAGCGGCAAAAGGTCTCTGATAGCAATATTTGCTTGATCATTCCTTTGATAGACCAATTATCTTCCATAAAACGGATAGCCAAATAATCCAGAAGATCGGGATGTGTAGGCAATCGGCCTTGAAGGCCAAAGTTATCCACAGTCTCTACAATTCCCCGTCCGAATAGATGATGCCAGATGCGATTTACCATAACCCGTGCAGTCAATGGATTATCCAGATCGACTACCGATTCGGCCCAGGCCAACCTGCCACTGCCTTCTTGAGGAAAGTGCTCAGGACCTGCCTCGATGGCAGTGAAAAATCTATGTGGGATTTTTTCTTTACTCTGGCTATTTACGCTCCCGCGCTCAAAGACGGAACTGAATATAGCATCTCCTTCGGTAAGACCAATGAAATGTGTAGGATCATAGAGTTCGCCTGCCAGCTTTGAGTATTCCGCCAATGTTTTTGACAATGAAGCCTTGTGCGAATACCACTGCAAGTTTCCCAACATAGAATTCACCACATCCGCCTGAACAGGGCTTGCCTTTCCATTCAACCATGATTGTAAAGCGTCTTGACGATCTACCCCGGACAAATTGGGTATGATATCTATTAAAGGAGTATTCCGGATAGGATGGTCTCCGGAAAATGCAACTGCGTATTTTACGTCGATATAATCTTTGGGCTGTATGACATAAACGTGCGAGGTGAATTTCCCAGGCAAAAACTCGAGATAAGCCTTATGGCCTTTTGCTAAACCAACACCAAGGATATATGTCTTCCAGTCGGGGTCATTCACATTGGCCTCGAGTTTATCCCAAAGAGGACCCTGAATTATCTGAAAATTATCGATAATTATTCGAATGGTTCCATTTAGTCCCCTTGCTCTGACCGCAATCGAGTCATGCTCAATAACGAACTTCGGTGAGTGGAGCACTCCCTGTAGACCCGTTGAATAGACACGGCTTGATGCAAATCTATTTAGCAGCTCGTTGATCTCGCCTGATTCGTCGTCTATGGATATTTCGCCTTTGGCAGGTTGATCACCGAACGCGATGCCGTCTGTATACCAGCCTTTCCAATCCCCCTGGCGAAAGTCGGCCAAAATGCGAGTACTCATATCTTCCGCTGCAACATCCGGATTTAGCTTATTCTCGAGAAATTCTTCGATTTTGCTTGCCTGTTCCGAGGAGATTTTAGGTTCCAATTCTTCAGCCAACCGATTTCCTAAGTGATCTTTTATGGTTCTTTTAAGGACTTTTAGTCGTTCCACCATAACGGGTTGATCAATCGGTTTTCTGGCCGGTTTAGGCACCAACCGCGAACTTTCGATCATCCCGTACATAGAGTAATAATCTGCAGTTGGGATCGCATCAAATTTATGATCGTGACATCGGGCACACGCGACAGTTAATGCCTGAAAAGTTTTAGAAGTCACATCGATCATATTGTCAATCTTATCCGCCTCTTCCGCCTTGATGTCTACAGGCGCATCTTTACCATCGCCAAGAAACATATACCCCGTTCCAATAATGGATTCGTTAAATTCTTTGTCGGGATTTGATCTTGGATTTTCGAGCATATCACCGGCCAGGTGTTCTTTGACAAAAAGGTCGTAGGGTACGTCCTGGTTGAACGCGCGTATGAGGTAGTCGCGATACTGCCATGAGCTGCTGATACTGGGATCGCTTTCGTGGCCCATAGACTCCGCATATCTTACCAGGTCCATCCAATGCCGGGCCCAACGCTCTCCGTAAGCTGGTGAAGCTATGAAATGATCGATCATATTTTCATATGCATCATTCGAATTATCAGCCAAATATTCTTTCACTTCTTCCGGTTTAGGAGGCAATCCGGTAAGCAGATAGGATACGCGACGAATAAGGGCATTATTGGTAGCAGATCCGGAAGATTTGAGCTTATTATTTTTCAGTTTTTGATTTATAAGATAATCTATCACATCTGATGCAGATGCCTTCTTTATGGAAGAGGGCAACTTCGGCATCCTCGGTTTGACAAATGCCCAATGCGGTTTCCATTTCGCACCTTGCTTTATCCATCGTTTGAGCAGAGCTATTTCTTTGGCAGTCAATGTCTTTTTGGCTTCTGGAGCAGGCATCCTAAAATCCGGGTCATTGGAAGTGATCCGTTCCACGAGCAAACTCTTTTTAAGATTGCCCGGGACTATAGCTGATCCTCCGTGTTTCAATTTGGCGGTAGCTCCTTGCAAATTATCCAATCGCAAACCCGCTTCTCTCGAACCGGGATCGTTTCCATGACAGACGTAGCAATTTTGGGATAAGATCGGGCGTATGTGGTAATTAAAATCCACTTTTTTGGGCAAGTCCAGATCAGAAGATTGACCCGGCCAAAAACTCATGGCGATAATTGCCATGAATAGAATGCCGAAAACAGGCAGCCAATTTTTGATGAATGTCTTAAGATTCATTACTAAATCAAAGTATCATAATAGGTGTATAAATTCCTTTAAATTAAAAACCGAGTGACAATAGTCTTTCCAAAGATCGGCATCGTCTTTTAATTCTTCAAGCGAACTACTATATGCTTTTGCCTGATTTTGGAGAAATGACCGTGCTTGTTGTATCTCATCCGAATTCGCTTCCCTGGAAAAGGCCCGTAGGTAAATCTCGTTTATTCTACTTTTTACTGAAGCATTCTTTGATTTCAGGAGATCTTCAGCCCAATAATATGCCTGTTCGTGCACAAAAGGATTGTTTAAAAGCATTAACGACTGAGCAGGTACATTAGTCGTATTTCTACGACCGAAAGTGGAAAATGGAACCGGCATATCGAAAACCAGCATCATTTCCGGAATGAAATTGCGGCGCACGGTTCTATAAATACTTCTTCGACCATAACTGTCGATAGGACCTGAGAAGGCAACCCTGGCCTTACTATTTGTCATAAATGCGCTCAGATATACTGGTACGCCTTCTCCATACATTTGAGAATCAAGGCAACCAGAGACCGCTAAAATGCCATCTCTTATAGCCTCGGCTTCCAGGCGACGCACTGGAAAATGATGGAGATGGTAGTTGTCAGGATCTATCAATTGACTCTCATGATGGGCCGTAGCTGAGCGCTGAAATGCCTCCGTTAGCAATACATTCTTGATCATTCTTTTTATCGACCATCCATCTTCTACGAAGCGGATCGCCAAATAATCCAACAAATGAGGATGAGTTGGTAATTTGCCTTGCAGGCCAAAATTATCTACCGTTTCGACAATTCCTCGCCCAAAGAGGTGGTGCCAGATGCGATTGACCATTACTCTTGCAGTCAGTGGATTATTGGGATCGACCACTGATTCTGCCCATGCCAACCTTCCGCTGCTATTTTGTGGGAATGGATCTGGCCCGGCCTCAACAGCACTGAAAAACTGGTGTGGCATCTTTTCTTTCGTGCTATTGAGATGACTTCCGCGGGTGAAGATCGAACTGTAGATCTCATCTCCCTCAGTCAAACCTATGAAGTGTGTCGGATCGTACAATTCCTTGGCGATTTGATTATATCGCCTAACCAATTCCTTTATTTGAGACGAATTCAACTCTTTTGACATTAGCGCGCTTAGTCGATTCTGCGGAGCCTTTTTGCGTACTTTTCCTTTGATAGGAATCCCCTTTCTATCCACAGCTTGGTTCCCTTCTACATTAGGAATATTGCGCTCTACATTCGGAACAGTATTAAACGCGGTTTCGCTCCCCGAATACGCTACAGCATATTCCACATCTAGATAATCTTCGGGATTGATACTATAGATGTGCTTGACAAAACTGCCGGGCATAAACTCGAGGTAGGCCTTGTGCCCCTTTGCCAACCCTACACTAAGCTTATAGATTCGCCATTCGTTGTGGTGCACTCGTGCTTCTAGTTCATTCCATAACGGCCTCCCGATGACTTGGAAATTGTCAACGATAATGCGGATGAGTCCTCGGCTGCCGCGAGCACGTATAGCGATCGTGTCGTGCTCGATTATGAAGTTGGGAGAATGTAGAACTCCCTGGAGGCCAGTTGAATAAACTCTACTTGTAGCAAAGCCACTCATGATTTCGGTGACCTCATCGGATTTTTGATCAAGAGACGGATTTCCCTTTACAGGGCCATCTCCGAAAGCGATTCCATCCGTATGCCAGCCATCCCAAATTCCATTTCGGAAATTAACAACTAGTTGTGCTGTTGTATCTTTGTCCTTACTGGCATTTTCAGTCAGACTTGCTACAAAATCCTTCACAGCAGATACATCTTGACTCATTTCCCCTTCGGCTTTCATGAGGAGCTCTTTGCCAATATGCTCTTTGATTTGCGCTTTTAGTGTTTTTAGTTCTTCGAGTTTAGCTGGCTGATCAGTAGGTTTGCGGGCAGGCTTGGGTACTAGTCTTGAACTCTCAATGATGCCGTACATCGAATAGTAATCCGCCGTTGGGATTGGATCAAATTTGTGGTCATGGCAGCGCGCACACGCTACGGTCAATCCCTGGAATGTCTTGGAGGTCACGTCGATTACATTCTCAATCTTGTCTGATTCCTCCAATTTTGTATCCACGGGCCCATGTTTGCCAGAACCCAAATAAAAGTATCCAGTACCGATCTGTGATTCGTTGAATCCTCCCTGAGGATTAAAGCGAGGATCTTCAAGCATATCTCCAGCCAAATGTTCTTTTACAAAAAGATCATATGGTACATCTTGGTTGAAAGCTCGGATGAGATAATCCCTATATTCAAACGGGTGGCTAATATTAAGATCGCCTTCATGGCCCATGGATTCTCCGTACCGTACCAAGTCCATCCAATGCCTTGCCCATCTCTCTCCGAAGGCGGGAGAGGCTAAATACTGATCGATCACGTTTTCATAGGCTTGGTCAGATGCATCTGCCACAAAGACTTTTACATCTTCCGCTTTCGGTGGTAGTCCTGTGATAATGTACGAAACTCGTCGGATGAGAGCGTTCTTACTGGCTGGTGATGAAGATTCGAGTTTTTTATCTTTCAATTTTCTGTGGATCAAATGGTCAATTCCTGCCGAGGTATTTTCTATTGAGGATGGCAATTGGGGCATCACTGGTTTTACGAATGCCCAGTGCTTTTTCCATTTTACTCCTTGCTTAATCCAGCGTTTTAATAATGCTATTTCCCGAAGGCTCAATGTCTTTTTAGCTTCCGGATGCGGCATTCGAAAATCAGGATCATTGGATGTGATTCGTTTAACCAAAAGGCTTTTTTTCAAATTTCCGGGAACGATAGCCCGTCCGCCACCTTCCAGTTCTGCGGTAGCATCTTCTAAATTGTCCAAGCGCAATCCAGCTTCCCTGGAACCCGGATCATTACCGTGGCAGACATAACAGTTTTGGGATAGGATTGGACGTATGTGGTAATTAAAATCTACTTTTTTGGGTAGGTCGAGGTCTTCGTTTTTTTTCGGCCAGAAGCCTGTGGAGATGAGGATAAGTAGGAAGGAACCGAGGAGGATTCGCCATTTTTTGTCTATGCTTCTTATACTCATCTTTAATAATTCACTCTAAGATACGGCGGTTTTAATATACTTTAGGGTTACATTAAAGTAGCACTGGCTTAAATAGTTTTTAATTCCTCTATGTTGTTTTTGAGTATTTTTTTCATACTACAAAGTTCCTAAGAATAATTGGTTTCTTCAATTGTCATCAGGTTTGAACACAGACTATTACTGAAGCCAAGAAAAAGTATAAAACAGACTAGTGTACCAAGCATTAAGTAATGAACCCCATAGACAAAGTTATTTTTCTTCTGATCAAGGCGGCAAAACCGGAGTTATGCCTAAGCATAATGCATTATGTCCCGACATTCATTGTCGGGGAGGATTTTTCCAACGCCGAGCAGAAGGAAAAGAACAAGTTTATGGGGGTCAGGATTTAGTGCTTGGTGCACTAGCCGGTTTGGCCTTCGATAGTCTGTACAGCCCTCGGCCATTAAGCCAAAATCCCATGGACCACATGCCCATGCACATCCGTCAGTCGTATATCTCTTCCGCTAAATCGAAAAGTCTGCTTTATATGATCGACACCCAATAGATGTAACATGGTGGCGTGCATGTCGTGAATGCTCGTCCTATTTTCAATCGCCCGGTATCCGTATTCGTCGGTTTTACCATAAATAGTTCCTCCTTTTATTCCTGCGCCGGCCCACCATGCACTGAATGCCTGAGGATTGTGGTCTCTTCCGGTCACCTTCTTGCCCGTGTGAGAGATTTGAGAGAAAGGTGTTCGGCCAAACTCGCCTGAGAAGATGATCAACGTTTCTTCCAATAAGCCCCTTGATTTCAAATCCTTTATAAGACCGGCAATCGGTTGATCCACGGCATGTGCATTGGCTGCATGACCTTCTTTGAGGTGTCTATGCTGATCCCAGCGACCGTAACCGCAATCCGGGCAGGTCAATTCGATAAAGCGTACACCACGTTCAACAAGTCTCCTTGCAAGCAGACATTGTGCAGCATATCCGCGGCAGTGTTTGTCGTCAGAATCAAGCCCGTATAGTTGTTTTGTAGCTTCTGTTTCGCCCGAAAGATCTGCCATTTGAGGTACCGAAGATTGCATCCGAAATGCCAATTCGTAATTTTCTATAGTGGATTCAATCTGATCTACACTTCCCAACCTTCCCAGCAAACCATTGTCCATTTGTTGCATGAGCCGTAGTTTGTCAGACTGTATCCCTTTTTGCTCTTCGAGCGGAATAATATTTGCGAGCGGTTGCTCTTTCGCTCTTAGTACAGATGCCTGGTAAGTCGCAGGCAGGAAGCCGTTCGTAAAATTGTCCAATCCACCCGGAGGAGTCAGACCGCCATTGAGTACGACGTAAGCCGGCAGATTTTCAGTTTCATTTCCTAAGCCATACGTCACCCAAGCGCCCATACTTGGTCGACCTTGAACGCCAATTCCCGTGTGCAAATAGTAGTTTGCATTGGTGTGCTCTGGAAACTCAGAATACATCGAATTGATCATGGCAATGTCGTCCGCACAAGTGGCGATATGGGGAAACAAATCACTGAACCACATTCCGCTTTCTCCATATTGTTTAAAATCCCAAAGACTTTTGAAAAGTGTTCCAATCTGATTGAATTGGGTCGCGTCCACTTTAAATTTTTTTCTTGGACTTTGTCCATGTTCCTTGATCAATCTAGGTTTTGGGTCAAAAGATTCGACTTGTGAAATACCACCATCCATGTAGAGGAAGATGATGCTCTTGGCCTTGGGTATAAAATGCGGAAATTTCGCAGTACTAACGGGATTACCAGAACCGGCAGCCATCATCTTTTGGCCGAAAGGCAAACTTCCCGTCATACCGAGCAGAGCCACGGAACCAAAACCGTTGCGTAGCCTGGTTAGCATTTCTCGGCGGGAGAGAGGGTGGTTGCAACGATGGTGAGTATTCATAGCAGATGTATAAATTCCTTTAAGTTAATAACCGAATGACAGTAGTCCTTCCATAGATCCGGATTGTCTTTCATTTCTTCGAATGACTTTTTATATCCTTTGGCTTGATTTTCCAGGAATGACAATGCCTCTTGTAATTCGCCAGAATTTGGTTCCCTGGAAAATGCACGCAAATACACTTCATGAATTCTATCTTCGACTGAAGACTCAATGGACTTCAGAAGATTTTCTGCCCAGTAATTAGGCCTGCTCATGAACAAAAAGATCATTCATAAGGGTCAGGGATTGAGCTGGCACATTAGTCGTATTCCTGCGGCCAAAAGTTGAAAATGGAACGGGCATATCGAAGGCCAACATCATTTCGGGAATAAAATTGCGGCGCACTGCTCTATAAATGCTTCGGCGGCCATAGCTGTCCAACGGTCCTGAAACTAATCTGCTTCGTCCCATAAATTCTGAAAGATAAACCGGCACACCTTCGCCATACATCTGGTTGTCAAGACATCCGGAAACGGCTAAAATTCCGTCGCGTATCGCTTCGGCCTCTAGGCGGCGCACCGGAAAATGATGCCAAAAGTAATTGTTCGGATCTTTTAATACACTCTTCTCATGTGCTCTGGTTGATTTCCGAAATGTCTCGCTAAGCATGATTTGCCTGATCATTCGTTTGACCGACCAGCCATCCTCCACAAACCGGATAGCCAGGAAGTCCAGTAATCCGGGATGAGTAGGTAATTTGCCCTGCAAGCCGAAGTTATCTACCGTTTCCACGATGCCCCGGCCAAACATGTGGTGCCAGATCCGGTTGACCATTACACGTGCGGTCAACGGATTGTCCGGATCTACTACCGACTCGGCCCACGCAAGTCTGCCGCTGCCATTTTGGGGGAACGGATTCGGCCCAGCCTCGATTGCACTAAAAAATTGATGTGGCATTTTTTCTTCAGTGGTGTTGAGGTGGCTGCCACGCGTGAAGACCGGACTGAAGATCGCGTCGCCTTCCGTCATACCGATGAAGTGAGTGGGATCGTACAATTCATGGGCGATTTGATTGTATTTCTTAACCAGTTCGGTTGTCTGAGGTACGTTTATCCTTTTGGCTAAATCCTTACTTAATCCACGTCGTGATACTCCACCATGCTTGTCGTACATCGTTATGCTTTGCAGAATCGTACTATCGGATTCCACAAAAGGGTTGTTTCTCGGTTGAGTAGGAAGTTTGCTAAAAGGGGTTTGGTTTCCCGAATACGCCAAAGCATATTGCACATCGATGTAGTCTTTGGGATTGATGCTGTAAATATGACTGACGTACGTGCCCGGTATGAACTGGAGGTACGCTTTGTGCCCTTTCGCCAATTCTACGTGCAATTTGTACGTTTGCCAATCTTTGTGGTATACCCTAGCTTCCGTATTGATCCATAAAGGTTCCTGAATGAGGTGGAAGTTGTCGATGATAAGTCGAATGGTGCCCCTTGCGCCGCGAGCGCGTACGGCAATCGTGTCGTGCTCGATGATGAAGTTGGGCGAATGCAAGACACCTTGAAGGCCGGTAGAATACACTCTGCTCGACGCGAATCCATTCATGATCTCGGTAACCTTCTCGGACTTTTGATCAAGGGCTGGTTCGCGTCTTACAGGGCCATCTCCGAATGCTATTCCGTCTGTATACCAACCATCCCAATGTCCCTTACGAAAATCGACAAGCAGCAACGTGGTCGAATCTATTCTCTGATCGTTCGCTTTGACCAATTTATCCACAAATCTGTTCACAGCCGACATGTCATTCGGCGCCTTCCCTTCAGCTTTAATCAGGAGGTTGTCGCCAATGCTTTCCTTGATCTCAGCTTTGAGGTTTTTAAGTTTTTCGACCTTAGTCAACTGATCTATTGGCTTTCGAGCGGGTTTCGGTGCTAATCTCGCACTCTCGATTGTGCCGTACATCGAGTAGTAATCTGCTGTGGGAATAGGATCGAACTTATGATCGTGACAACGGGCACAAGCTACTGTCAGCGCTTGAAATGTCTTTGAAGTCACGTCGATCACATTTTCGATCTTTTCTGATTCTTCCAATTTATGATCGACCGGGCCGTGCTTACCGGAGCCCAAATAGAAATAGCCCGTGCCGATTTGCGATTCATTAAATCCCTCTTCTGGATTAGCTCGAGGGTTTTCGAGCATATCTCCAGCTAAATGCTCTTTCACAAATAGATCGTACGGTACGTCTTGGTTGAATGCGCGGATAAGATAGTCGCGATATTGCCACGCATTGCTAATATTGAAATCGCCTAGGTGGCCCATAGTTTCTCCATAGCGCACTAAGTCCATCCAATGCCTTGCCCACCGCTCTCCGAAGGCGGGAGAGGCTAAATACTGATCGATCACGTTTTCATAGGCTTGGTCAGATGCATCTGCCACAAAGACTTTTACATCTTCCGCTTTCGGTGGTAGTCCTGTGAGAATGTACGAAACTCGTCGGATGAGAGCGTTCTTACCCGCAGGAGATGAAGATTCCAGCTTTTTGTTTTTTAATTCTGTTTTGATCAAGTGATCGATTCCCGATGAGGTATTTTCAATAGAGGATGGTAATTGGGGCATCACTGGTTTTACGAATGCCCAGTGCTTTTTCCATTTCGCTCCTTGCTTAATCCAGCGTTTTAATAATACTATTTCCCGAAGGCTCAATGTCTTTTTAGCTTCCGGATGCGGCATTCGAAAATCAGGATCATTGGATGTGATTCGTTTAACCAAAAGGCTTTTTTTCAAATTTCCGGGAACGATAGCACGTCCGCCACCTTCCAGTTCTGCGGTAGCATCTTCTAAATTGTCCAAGCGCAATCCAGCTTCCCTGGAACCCGGATCGTTACCATGGCAGACATAACAATTTTGCGAAAGAATAGGACGGATGTGATAATTAAAATCTACTTTTTCAGGAAGATTGAGATTATTATTGCTCTTTGGCCAGAAACCGGTAGAAATGAGGACGAGTAGGATGGCACCGGGGAGAATTGACCATTTTTTTTGTTTTATGTGAAATGAGGATATCATATGTAAAGTTCAACATTTATTGTCGACAGATCATGACTTTAATTTATTAAGATAAACTCCGCATCGAGAAGACCCAAAAATTTGGGTTGCCCATTAGGCCAATATCCCCTCAATCAAGTGTCCATGCACGTCCGTCAATCGAATATCCCTACCGCCAAATCGGAATGTCTGTTGCATGTGATCGACACCCAATAGATGTAACATGGTGGCGTGCATATCGTGAATGCTTGTCCGGTTTTCTACGGCACGGTAGCCGTATTCGTCTGTTTTGCCATAAACGGTGCCGCCTTTAATTCCTGCTCCTGCCCACCATGCACTGAATGCCTGAGGATTGTGGTCTCTTCCGGGCGCCTTCTTGTCCGTTTGAGAGAAAGGTGTTCGGCCAAACTCTCCTGAGAAGATGATCAAAGTTTCATCCAATAAGCCCCTTGATTTCAAATCCTTTATAAGACCGGCAATCGGTTGATCCACGGCATGTGCATTGGCTGCATGACCTTCTTTGAGGAGTCCATGCTGATCCCAGCGAACGTAATCCTCAATTTTCGGACAGGTCAACTCGATAAAGCGCACACCACGCTCAACAAGTCTCCTTGCGAGCAAGCATTGTGCGGCATATCCGCGGCAATGTTTGTCGTCGGAATAAAGCCCGTATAGTTTTTTCGTCGCCTCCGTTTCACCAGAAAGATCGGCCATTTCAGGTACCGAAGATTGCATCCGAAATGCCAATTCGTAATTTTCTATAGTGGATTCAATCTGATCTACACTTCCCAACCTTCCCAGCAAACCATTGTCCATTTGTTGCATGAGCCGTAGTTTGTCAGACTGTATCCCTTTTTGCTCTTCGAGCGGAACAATATTTGCGAGCGGTTGCTCTTTCGCTATTAGTACAGATGCCTGGTAAGTCGCAGGCAGGAAGCCGTTCGTAAAATTGTCCAATCCACCCGGAGGAGTCAGACCGCCATTGAGTACGACGTAAGCCGGCAGATTTTCAGTTTCATTTCCTAAGCCATACGTCACCCAAGCGCCCATACTTGGTCGACCTTGAACGCCAATTCCCGTGTGCAAATAGTAGTTTGCATTGGTGTGCTCTGGAAACTCGGAATACATGGAATTGATCATAGCAATGTCGTCCGCACAAGTGGCGATATGTGGAAACAAATCACTAAACCACATCCCGCTTTCGCCATATTGCTTAAAATCCCAGGGGCTTTTGAATAATGTTCCAATCTGATTGAATTGGGTCGCATCGACTGTAAATTTTTTACCAGGATTTTGTCCATTTTCTTTGGTTAATCTAGGCTTTGGATCGAAGGAATCTACCTGGGACACGCCGCCGTCCATGTATAGGAAAATGATGCTCTTCGCTTCGGGTGTGAAATGCGGAATTTTAGCAACTCCGCCTTGACTCCCGGAACTGCGCATTGCCATCAGCTTTTGGTCGAAAGGCAAACCACCTGTCAAACCCAAAAGAGCTACGGAACCAAAACCATTGCGCATGACAGTCAGCATTTCACGGCGAGAGAGGGGGTGGTTGCAAAGATGGTCGTGCTGGTGAAATGTTTGGTTGCTCATCATATCGTGGATTTACTACTTGGCACCGGTAGACGGCAGACGGTTGACGGCCAACGGAATGACCAGTCATAACATTTCATACCGGTAAAAAATACGCTCGGGTTGCTTATTTCTATTGCATTTTTCATAGCTATTAACTCGATTCAGTAGTGTGCGCAAACACTATTTGGCACTTACTGCAATTCATTCTCCTGCGATTTCTTCATACCACCGTGCGAACCGTCCACCGTGGGCCGTCTACCGTCAGCCGCTAAAGCAGATGTATAAACTCCTTAAAATTAATAACCGCATGGCAATAATCCTTCCATAGTCGGGTATCATCTTTTAATTCATCAAAAGTTCCATTATACTTTTCCGCCTGACCTTCGAGAAAGGAAATCGCTTTTTGCATTTCCTCTTCGTATGGCTCACGCGAAAAAGCGCGCATATAAATTCCGCTAATTTTTTCCTTTATTGAAAGTCCCCCTGATGCCAGGAGATTTTCAGCCCAATAATGAGATTGCTCGTGTATAAACGGATCATTTAACAAAGTCAACGATTGGGCCGGCACATTGGTGGTATTGCGACGGCCAAATGTCGAAAACGGAACCGGCATGTCGAACGCCAGCATCATCTCGGGAATGAAGTTACGGCGGACTGTTCTGTAAATACTGCGGCGTCCATAACTGTCCAACGGCCCTGAAACTCTCGGCCTTCCCCTTCCAGTCATAAATTCTGATAAATAAACAGGCAAGCCTTCGCCGTACATCTCGTTATCGAGACAGCCTGAAACAGCTAAAATTCCGTCACGTATCGCTTCGGCCTCTAGACGGCGAACCGGAAAGTGGTGCAGGAAGTAGTTGTCTGGATCTTTCTCAACGCTTGACTCGATCGCTTCTGTGGATCGCTTGAACGTCTCGCTTAGCATGATCTGTTTAATCATTTTTTTAATTGACCAACCGTCCTGGATAAATTGTAATGCCAGGAAATCAAGTAGTTCAGGATGAGTAGGCAATTTGCCCTGCAGGCCAAAATTATCGACAGTTTCCACAATACCCCGCCCGAAGATGTGGTGCCAGATTCGGTTGGCCATTACCCGTGCAGTTAGTGGGTTATCGGGATCGACAATCGACTCAGCCCAAGCCAATCTGCCACTACCATTTTGCGGAAAAGGATGAGGCCCAGCCTCAATTGCGCTGAAAAATTGATGCGGCATCTTTTCCTCACTAACGCTTTGATGGCTTCCGCGTATGAAGATCGGGCTATAGATAGCATCGCCTTCGGTCATTCCTATGAAGTGTGTAGGATCGTACAGCTCACGAGCTATTTGATTGTATTTTTTAACAAGTTCTATCGTCTTAGGTGCGTTTATGTTTTTGGCCAAATCCCGGCTTAATTTGCGTCGTGATACACTGCCATGCTTGTCATACATCGTTAAGCTTCGCAGTATGGTACTATCCGTTTCCACAAAAGGGATATTACTCGGTTGAGGAGGAAGTTCGCTAAAAACGGTTTGGTTTCCCGAATACGCCAATGCGTATTGCACGTCGATATAGTCTTCGGGATTGATGCTGTAAATGTGATTTATGTACGTGCCTGGTATGAATTGCAGGTACGCTTTGTGCCCTTTCGCCAATGCAACGTTCAGTTTGTAAGTTTGCCATTCTGTGTGGTATACCCTAGCTTCCGTATTGGTCCATAAAGGATTCTGAATGAGGTGGAAGTTGTCGATGATAAGTCGAATGGTGCCCCTTGCGCCGCGAGCGCGTACGGCAATCGTGTCGTGCTCGATGATGAAGTTGGGCGAATGCAAGACACCTTGAAGGCCGGTAGAATACACTCTGCTCGACGCGAATCCATTCATGATCTCGGTAACCTTCTCGGACTTTTGATCAAGGGCTGGTTCGCGTCTTACAGGGCCATCTCCGAATGCTATTCCGTCTGTATACCAACCATCCCAATGTCCCTTACGAAAATCGACAAGCAGCTGCGTGGTCGAATCTATTCTCTGATCGTTCGCTTTGACCAATTTATCCACAAATCTGTTCACAGCCGACATGTCATTCGGCGCCTTCCCTTCAGCTTTAATCAGGAGGTTGTCGCCAATGCTTTCCTTGATCTCAGCTTTGAGGTTTTTAAGTTTTTCGACCTTAGTCAACTGATCTATTGGCTTTCGAGCGGGTTTCGGTGCTAATCTCGCACTCTCGATTGTGCCGTACATCGAGTAGTAATCTGCTGTGGGAATAGGATCAAACTTATGATCGTGACAACGGGCACAAGCTACTGTCAGCGCTTGAAATGTCTTTGAAGTCACGTCGATCACATTTTCGATCTTGTCTGATTCTTCCAATTTATGATCGACCGGGCCGTGCTTACCGGAGCCCAAATAGAAATAGCCCGTGCCGATTTGCGATTCATTAAATCCCTCTTCTGGATTAGCTCGAGGGTTTTCGAGCATATCGCCCGCCAAATGCTCTTTGACGAAGAGGTCGTAGGGGACATCCTGGTTGAAGGCGCGAATCAGGTAATCCCGGTACTCAAATGGATGGCTGATGTTAAAATCTCCTTCGTGGCCCATAGTTTCTCCATAGCGCACTAAGTCCATCCAGTGCCTTGCCCATCGCTCTCCGAATGCGGGCGATGCCAGGTATTGATCCACCATGTTTTCATAGGCTTGGTCAGACTCGTCTGCTACAAAGGCTTTTACATCCTCCGGTTTCGGTGGTAATCCCGTGAGTATGTACGACGCTCTTCTGATCAGGGCATTCTTACCCGCAGGAGATGAAGATTCCAGCTTTTTGTTTTTTAATTCTGTTTTGATCAAGTGATCGATTCCCGATGAGGTATTTTCAATAGAGGATGGTAATTGGGGCATCACTGGTTTTACGAATGCCCAGTGCTTTTTCCATTTCGCTCCTTGCTTAATCCAGCGTTTTAATAATACTATTTCCCGAAGGCTCAATGTCTTTTTAGCTTCCGGATGCGGCATTCGAAAATCAGGATCATTGGATGTGATTCGTTTAACCAAAAGGCTTTTTTTCAAATTTCCGGGAACGATAGCACGTCCGCCACCTTCCAGTTCTGCGGTAGCATCTTCTAAATTGTCCAAGCGCAATCCAGCTTCCCTGGAACCCGGATCGTTACCATGGCAGACATAACAATTTTGCGAAAGAATAGGACGGATGTGATAATTAAAATCTACTTTTTCAGGAAGATTGAGATTATTATTGCTCTTTGGCCAGAAACCGGTAGAAATGAGGACGAGTAGGATGGCACCGGGGAGAATTGACCATTTTTTTTGTTTTATGTGAAATGAGGATATCATATGTAGAGTTCAACATTTATTGTCGACAGATCATGACTTTAATTTATTAAGATAAACTCCGCATCGAGAAGACCCAAAAATTTGGGTCGCCCATTAGGCCAATATCCCCTCAATCAAGTGTCCATGCACGTCCGTCAATCGAATATCCCTGCCGCCAAATCGGAATGTCTGTTGCATGTGATCGACACCCAATAGATGTAACATGGTGGCGTGCATATCGTGAATGCTTGTCCGGTTTTCTACGGCACGGTAGCCGTATTCGTCTGTTTTGCCATAAACGGTGCCGCCTTTAATTCCTGCTCCTGCCCACCATGCACTGAATGCCTGAGGATTGTGGTCTCTTCCGGGCGCCTTGCCCGTTTGAGAGAAAGGTGTTCGGCCAAACTCTCCTGAGAAGATGATCAAAGTTTCATCCAATAAGCCCCTTGATTTCAAATCCTTTATAAGACCGGCAATCGGTTGATCCACGGCATGTGCATTGGCTGCATGACCTTCTTTGAGGCGTCCATGCTGATCCCAGCGATCGTAACCGCAATTCGGGCAGGTCAATTCGATAAAGCGTACACCACGTTCAACAAGTCTCCTTGCAAGCAGACATTGTGCAGCATATCCGCGGCAGTGTTTGTCGTCAGAATCAAGCCCGTATAGTTGTTTTGTAGCTTCTGTTTCGCCCGAAAGATCTGCCATTTCAGGTACCGAAGATTGCATCCGAAATGCCAATTCGTAATTTTCTATAGTGGATTCAATCTGATCTACACTTCCCAACCTTCCCAGCAAACCATTGTCCATTTGTTGCATGAGCCGTAGTTTGTCAGACTGTATCCCTTTTTGCTTTTCGAGCGGAACAATATTTGCGAGCGGTTGCTCTTTCGCTATTAGTACAGATGCCTGGTAAGTCGCAGGCAGGAAGCCGTTCGTAAAATTGTCCAATCCACCCGGAGGAGTCAGACCGCCATTGAGTACGACGTAAGCCGGCAGATTTTCAGTTTCATTTCCTAAGCCATACGTCACCCAAGCGCCCATACTTGGTCGACCTTGAACGCCAATTCCCGTGTGCAAATAGTAGTTTGCATTGGTGTGCTCTGGAAACTCGGAATACATGGAATTGATCATAGCAATGTCGTCCGCACAAGTGGCGATATGGGGAAACAAATCACTGAACCACATTCCGCTTTCGCCGTATTGTTTGAAATCCCACGGGCTTTTCATCAGTGTCCCAATCTCGTTGAATTGAGTAGCATCTACTTTAAATTTTTTGTATGGCTTCGTCCCATTTTCTTTGGTCAACCGAGGCTTAGGATCAAAGGAGTCGACTTGAGAAACACCGCCATCCATATAGAGGAAAATGATGCTCTTTGCCTTAGGGGTGAAATGCGGATTCTTAGCAGTTCCAACCGGGTTTCGTGAGCCTACCGCCATCAACTTTTGGCCGAAAGGTAAACTTCCCGTCATGCCGAGCACAGCCACGGAACCAAAGCCGTTGCGTAGCCTGGTTAGCATTTCTCGGCGGGAGAGGGGGTGGGTGCAAGTGTGATGGTGCTTGTGAAACTTTTGGTCATTCATATTGTTGATTTGCCACTTGACACCGGCAGACGGCAGACGGCCAACGGAATGACCTCTCATAACATTTCATACCGGTAAAAAATACTCTCAGGCTGTCTATTTCTATTGCATTTTTCATATCTATGAACTTAATCCAGTATTATTCGCAAACACAATTTGCCACTTACTGCAATTCATTTTCCTGCGATTTCTTCATGCCACTGTGCGAACCGTCTACCGTCCACCGTAGGCCGTTCGCCGTTACAATAAATGTATAAACTCCTTAAAATTAATAACCGTATGACAATAATCCTTCCATAGTCGGGTATCATACTTTAATTCATCAAAAGTTCCGTCGTACTTTTTCGCCTGACCTTTCAAGAAAAAAAGTGCCTCTTCCATCTCTTCGTCAAACGGTTCACGCGAAAAAGCGCGCATGTAAATATCGCTAATTCTTTCTTTTGTTGAAAGCCCTTGCGCACCCAAAAGATTTTCAGCCCAATATTGCGATTGTTCGTGCACAAAAGGATTGTTTAAAAGCATTAACGACTGAGCAGGTACATTAGTCGTATTTCTCCGACCGAAAGTTGAAAATGGAACTGGCATATCGAAAACCAGCATCATTTCGGGAATCAAATTGCGGCGCACGGTTCTATAAATACTTCTTCGACCATAACTGTCGATGGGACCTGAGAAGACATCCCTGGCTCTACTATTTATCATAAATGCGCTCAGATACACTGGTACGCCTTCTCCATACATTTGAGAATCAAGGCAACCAGAAACCGCAAGAATACCGTCTCTTATAGCCTCGGCTTCCAGGCGACGCACGGGAAAATGATGGAGATGGTAGTTGTCAGGATCTACCAATTTACTATCATCATGGGCCGCAGTTGAGCGCTGAAATGCCTCCGTTAGCAAGACATTTTTGATCATTCTTTTTATTGACCATCCATCTTCTAGGAAGCGGATCGCCAAAAAATCCAACAAATCAGGATGAGTAGGTAATTTGCCTTGCAGGCCAAAATTATCTACCGTTTCGACAATTCCTCGCCCAAAGAGGTGGTGCCAGATTCGATTGACCATTACTCGTGCAGTAAGTGGGTTATTGGGATCGACCACTGATTCTGCCCAAGCCAACCTTCCGCTGCCATTTTGTGGGAAAGGATCTGGCCCAGCCTCAACAGCACTGAAAAACTGGTGTGGCATCTTTTCTTTCGTGCTATTGAGATGACTTCCGCGGGTGAAGATCGAACTGTAGATCTCATCTCCCTCAGTCAAACCTATGAAGTGTGTTGGATCGTACAATTCCTTGGCGATTTGATTATATCGCTTTGTTAGATCCTTTGTATGAGACGAATTCAACATCTTCGACAAAGCTGGGCTAAGTCGTTTCTGAGGGGGGATTTTACGCTTGTAACCTTTGATGATTGGCCGACCCCTCTTATCAACCGGTTGGTTACCCTCTACGAATGGATTGTTTCGTTCGCCCTTTGGAAGTTTGCTGAACATTGTTTGATCACCCGAGTATGCCACAGCATATTCCACATCGATGTAATCTTCAGGATTGATACTGTAAATGTGGCTTACAAAACTACCAGGTACGATCTCAAGGTATGCCTTATGTCCTTTTGCCAATCCGATTCCAAGTTTATAGATGCGCCATTCATTATGATGGACCCTAGCTTCTAAATCAATCCACAATGGATCTTGTATAACATGGAAATTGTCAATAATAATTCGAATAAGTCCACGGCTACCGCGAGCGCGTATGGCAATTGTATCGTGTTCGATCACAAAATTTGGAGAATGTAAAACTCCTTGAAGTCCAGTAGAATATGTTCTGCTACTTGCAAATCCAGTCATGACTGTTGTCACCTCATCAGATTTCTGATCAATTGATGGATTTCTCTGTACCGGACCTTCTCCAAAAGCGATTCCGTCAGTATACCAACCGTCCCAATTTTCTTTGTCGAAATCAACGAGCAGCCGTACCGTCGTATCTTTGTTCTCTTTACCGTTCGCCACCAGATTGGCTACCCAGCCCTTTATATCAGATACATCTTGATCCAATTCGCCCTCGGCTTTTACGAGGAGTTGGTTACCTATATTCTCTTTGATCTGCGCTTTTAATGCTTTTAATTCTTTAACCTTAGCTGTTTGATCCACAGGTTTACGGGCAGGTTTAGGTACTAATCTTGAGCTCTCAATGATGCCGTACATAGAGTAGTAATCCGCCGTCGGGATTGGATCAAATTTGTGGTCATGGCAGCGCGCACACGCTACGGTCAATGCCTGGAATGTCTTGGAGGTCACGTCGATTACATTCTCAATCTTGTCTGATTCCTCCAATTTTGTATCCACAGGTCCATGTTTGCCAGAGCCTAAATAAAAGTATCCAGTACCGATCTGGGATTCGTTAAATCCTTTCTTAGGATTGACCCGAGGATTTTCAAGTATATCTCCAGCCAAATGCTCTTTTACAAAGAGATCATACGGTACATCTTGGTTGAAAGCTCGGATGAGATAATCCCTATATTCAAACGGATGGCTGATGTTAAAATCGCCTTCATGGCCCATGGATTCTCCGTATCGTACCAAGTCCATCCAATGCCTTGCCCATCGCTCTCCGAAGGTGGGAGAGGCTAAATACTGATCGATCATATTTTCATAGGTTAGGTCAGATTCATCGGCCACAAAGGCCTTTACATCTTCCGGTTTCGGTGGTAATCCTGTGAGAATGTACGACACCCGTCGGATAAGAGCGTTCTTACCGGCTGGTAGTGAAGATTCGAGTTTTTTACCTTTCAATCTTCTGTGGATCAAATGGTCAATTCCTGCCGAGGTATTTTCTATTGAGGATGGTAATTGGGGCATCACTGGTTTTACGAATGCCCAGTGCTTTTTCCATTTTGCTCGTTGCTTAATCCAGCGTTTTAATAATGCTATTTCCCGAAGACTTAATGTCTTTTTAGCTTCCGGATGTGGCATGCGAAAATCGGGATCATTGGATGTGATTCGTTTAACTAAAAGGCTTTTTTTCAAATTTCCGGGGACAATTGCCCGGCCACCGCCATCCAGATCTGCCGTAGCTCCTTCTAAATTATCTAAACGCAATCCAGCTTTCCTGGAACCCGGATCGTTGCCGTGACAGACATAACAGTTTTGGGATAGGATTGGGCGGATGTGGTAGTTAAAATCTACTTTTTTGGGCAAATCCGGAATATGATCCCGACTTGGCCAAAAGCCAATGGCCCCTATAACAAGTACTAAAATTCCTATAGGAACTAACCATTTCTTATTTAGCAAACTCAAATTCATCACTAATAATCAATAATTACTAATTAATAATTATTTCTTTATTACAACGGAGCTTATCTCAATCTCCTTGTTTGTCAAACCTCTTATCTTCTCCTCAACTGCCTGAATATCAGCCTTTTCCGTATGAATTGTATATTCCAAACTAAAATGACGACTATCTCCCGATTTCAAAACGGGTACCCTGCCGTACTTCCTTTCCACGCTTCTATTATGAGGGAAACCAGTGCTTGGTTCGAGGCCGGTAACGTGACCATTGGTGTCCTGGTTCTTCCATTGGGCAAAGTATGGAAGTTGTTCTTTGGGGTAGCTGAAACTTACTCCCTTGTCCCTATTAGCATTTTGAAAAAGGAAATGCACATAGCCGTCGCTGTCAGCAGCGGGAAATAAACAATAAACACGCTCAGGAAGATTTAAAACCGGTTCGCCATAGCTATCCCAATTATTCACATCAGATGCAGCAAAGTCATCAAAGGGTACTACCTTCTCTATTGTTCCCATCAAGCGGCTTCCATTTTCGAGCAGTGGAGGGCCGAAGTTGGCATGGTAGATCACCATAAATTCCTGATCCAATGGTGATTTATTTGTAAGTACGTCGTCTATTCGAAAGCTGTTTGATCCTGGAACCGTAGAGATCTCTGTCCACAATTCGAGATTAGGCCCCTTGAACCAGGTTTCAATGACTTTCCCTCTGATGCGGATGCGGTGAGGCGGTTCTTCATCAACCACAACTTCCACTTCCGAGGCGGGAATATTTCCGATCTTTCCGTGCAATGTGAGCATTCGGCCATTGTCCATCCCGGGATGTCCAGCAAATTCCATCCCGCAGCGTACCATCCATTCGTTAAAACCATCTAGCCATCCGAGTCCTCCGTTGTCTTCCAAACTAATAAACTTTGGATGCACCATTTCCTTCACCGGGGAATCCCATTCTAGAGTAACATCTTGATATGCCACGGAGTGAATGCTCATCCCTCTTGTTGGGATTACTGTAAATTTCAAAGCGCCATTGTCGACTTTGATCAAGTGTACATCGTCTTGTTTGCCTCCTTCGAGCTCTACCATCTTGACGCCCCAATGTGCTCCTTCCATGCCCAGATCACTCGCTTTGAGCGACCATTCCTCAATGGAAATATTGTTTTCTACACTGACTAAAGTGGTTTTGTGCGAAGGTGTCATGTGTTCTGAATGAGCATGATCCATATGGCTGTGATTGCAGGAAGGCATTAGGAGCCATCCAAATGATAATAATAGACTAATTTTTAATTTCATATACTTTGATAGATTTGAAGTTTACAATACCGTGCTTGGCATAAAACCACAATTGGTTTCCTTTCTCTTCGTGGCAGCGATTTACAATGCAGCGACGATTGTCTATTGATACATCGATAATATCTCCTTTCATTATAATGTCCAGTGAAATGTTGTTGTTAAGTCCTTCAACTGATTCGATAAACACATTTCCCAGATCAACTCTTTGATGGTTAGACGAAAAATTTAATCGATATCCTCCATTACTGAAGGTCATATAATACCATTCATTCCAAATGAAGTAATCGGGACATTCCGGCGTATGTCTTTGCCCTGTAAGGACGGGTTCTTTAACCTCCCAATTTCTTAAATCAACTGAAAACAAATGTGCCAGAGTCCCTCCAAAACCAATCATTTCGGGATCGGATTGATAGGCGGATATAAAAAGATGATATCCATCATCGTCTTCTATAGCTTTAGGATCGCGAAAATGTCCCGATTCGTAACCTTCAGGGGCTGTAAAAAACGGGTTCGGTTGGAGTTTTTCAAAATCTTTTCCGTCATCACTCACCGCAAAACTCATTTCTTCATGTCTCTGTCCATTTCGAACCGACCTTGTGGCAAAAAATGCATAAAAAGATTCTTCGGCATAAATTACCGATCCTGTACATATGGATTTTTCCCATTCCTCATCAAGGCCCAGCGCGATGGGATAATGTTTCCAATTAATAAGATTATCTGATGTACTTAATACCCATTGGTGGGCTCCATATCCATTTAATGCAGAATGATGTCCCTTATCAATAAGCCAATACATATAGAGAGTTCCGTCATGGGAGAAAGGCATACAATCACCTACAAAGAGATCGTGCTCAACTGGTTTAAAATACTGGATCTCATCAATAGGTTGTTGTTTTGGGTCGTAGTTAACGTCAAATTGGGATGAGGCGATTTGCCAATAACAAATCATCAAAAAAATGACAATATGAATTCCAAAGTACTTCATTGCACCAAAATGCTCAGACAATATCACCCATAAATTTCTTCAATTCTTTTTCTCATTACAGAACCATCTACGTCGATACCCGACCAATACTTAATTCCTATTTTTCCCTGGTTGACCAGCATTCCTACTCCGTCCAGTGTTGTACAGCCTTGTTCTCCAGCCTCTTGTAAAAATGGAGTATGCGGTGGGTTTACAATCAGATCACATACGACCATTCCTGACTTTAACGAAGATTTATTTACTGGAACGCGCACTACATTTGGCGATAAGCCGATGCTCGTGCAATTAATGACAATATCGGTTCCCTCAGGGATTGTATAATCGCCTTGCCACAATACCAAGCTCACATCAGCGGAAGTTTTTCTATTCAAAAGATCTATTAAGCCTTCACCCCTTTCTCTGCTCCGATTGACTATCGTCATATTCTTCACGTCCGACAGGGCCAACTCAACAGAAACCGCTCGAGCTGCACCTCCTGCACCAAATATTACAACCTTTTTTCCATTTGGGTCGGTCACCTCTGAAATTGATTCGAGGAATCCTTTGCCATCTGTATTTTCTCCGATGTATTTTCCATCGCGCAGGACAACACAATTCACCGCTTCCATTATTGAAGCAGATTCCCCTAGTCCATCCAAGTGATCGATTATCGCCACTTTGTGGGGAATAGTGCAATTGAATCCTCTGTATCCCATAGCCTTTAGTCCTTCGAAAGCGGGTTTTAGATTTTCGGCGCGAACTTCGGTCGTAACGTATCTATAATTCATACCGTGATGAGCAAAGGCGGCCTCGACCATTTCTCCTGTAGGATTATCCCAGACCGGGTGGCCAAAATTGCCGATGAGTTCTGTTTTGAAACTTATTTCTTTGGACATGTTTTTCTTGTTTTGAAAGCAGTTGTCATGATTTTTGCATGAGGCAAAAATCCCGCCAACTGTTTGGTTATCAGGGCATTAAATCCAGGGGTTACACCCCTGGCTATGAGCTTTCGCACTTTCAGTGCTTCAACGTTCTCGTTTGAAAGACAATTGTATTCATTCAAAATTCATCATTGAGACCTTACGTTTTGTCTACATAAAAGCTTCGGGATATACAAATTTTAAATAAAAATAAATCGCCGCACCTACCGCTGCAATAGCGGCAATCAACATTCCTAACTGGATAGTAGTTATTTCCTTTTTCTTGTACTTGTCAGTTGTTATCGCACCAATGATCACAATTCCGAATACGACTTTCTGTGTATTCGATTCGATGCCCACCTGGTTCATACCACTTTGAATTACTGCAATTATGAAAGCACCAATTAAGGTACCAATTATTTTGCCTTGCCCACCCATCAGACTTGTACCACCTACGACCACAGCGGCAATAGTATATAATTCATAGTAGTCTCCATAAGTCGCCGCTCCTCCGGCCAAATTGGAAGCGGTAATCACTCCACCTAATCCTGCCAACAATCCACAAATAGTATACACTTTTACCAGGATATTATTGACCGGTACACCGGAAAGGCGCGCAGCCTCCATATTGCCACCAATTGCATAAATCCGTCTTCCAAACGTCGTCCAATGCATCACAAAATAGGCCCAAACGTACAAGAGTGTCATCACAATTACGGAAACAGGAATCCCTCCCATCCTGCCTTTGCCCAGCCAGGCAAAGGCCTCATTAGTGATAGGAATGGTAGTAACATTTGAAAATTTATAAGCTAATCCTCGTGCTATCATCATCATTGCAAGCGTAGCAATAAATGGCGTGATCATAAAAGTTGTCGAAAGCTTTCCTGAAAAAAACCCCAGCAGACCGCAAACCAGGATCGCCAATAAGCTACAAAGAATGAGCATTCCTGGCCCGGCGCTCGCATCGCCCCCGATTTCCCGTATGAACAAGGCGCTTGTAACTGCTGCAAGCGCTATTAAACTTCCGACGGAAAGGTCGATTCCGGCTGTGATTATTACCATAGTCATTCCTATGGCCAGAATCGCTATTACTGATATTCGATCGGCGACATTTCTAATATTATCCCGCTTCAGGAAGCCCGGATATTTTTGAGATTGAGGATGAATAACAGATACATCTGTCGTCGCTGCAAACCGAGTATTAACGTTTTCGATCAACGACCAACTTGATATTCTTTTTGTACACGCGATATAATCTACTTTTTGTCTTGTACTATCTAAATCTCTTAGAGCACGTCCTGTTTCAGCCGGCCCTCCATTCACTATGGTAACAACTGAATGGCCTTTTTCTTCCAACAATCGTTTTAATGTTGTCGACATCCTCACATCGTCTTGCGAGACAGAACCGATAATCATCACATTTTTTGCCGAACCGCCTTTCGAAATTTCAGCAGCCAACTCGGCAGCTGCAGCATCTCCAGTCGATTCCTCTTCCTGTATTGTCAGTACGCTGAAAAGGGCGATCAGGAAAATTAGTACCAGGATAATACCGTAATCCGTTATGAATTCATTTAGATATTTCATGCGTGCTTATTCCCGCCTACGTTAAAACTACGGTGGGCGGGCGTGTAATTCGTGTTTATACAAATTATTGATTATCCACTAGTGTGTTAGAAACAAAGTCTTTGAACGTCTTAAAAGTTGACGGTTGCTGGTTGTTCGTTGCTGGTTTGACCTAACAAACAACTATCAACGAACAACGAACAACGGTTTAAATAAACGGTCAAGTATTTCGTTTCTGACGCACTAGTTATATAATTTTCTCTGAGTATTTAATGCACGGCCAGCTCCATAATTTCCTCCTGGCTTGTATTTTTTACATCTTTAATCTCGCCCGAAATTCCTCCATTTCGCATGACCAGGATGCGATCCGACATTCCTAGTACTTCCGGTAATTCCGAACTGATCATAACAATTGCTTTTCCCTCCCTTGCCAGTTGGTTAATGAGCATGTATATTTCGTACTTCGCACCTACATCAATACCCCGTGTTGGTTCGTCAAATATTATGACATCGCAGTTTTTTTGCAGCCATTTGGTCAGTACGAGTTTTTGTTGATTTCCTCCGCTGAGGTTTCCGGCCAATTGATTATGACCGGATAGCTTAATATGAATTTTATCCACTAATGCCTGAAAGGCAGCGCGTTCCTCTTTTGGTCTGAGTACGTCATATTTTGAAAATTCTCTTAGGTTGGGCAAGCCAAAGTTCTCAATTGAACTGTGCATCAAAACCAGTCCCTGACCCTTTCGATCTTCAGTCAATAGACAGATACCATTTTGAATAGCATCTTCAGGCGATTTGATTTCAATTTCACTACCATCTTTGAAAATAGAACCTTGATCACGCTCATCGGCTCCAAAAATCAATCGAGCAGTTTCCGTCCTTCCTGCACCAATTAAGCCGGTCAATCCCAACACTTCCCCTGATTGCACAGAAAATGAGACATCTCGCACTCTTTCGCCACTTGACATCCCTTGTACTTCCAGGCGAGTCTTGCCTATAGGATGATGCTCTTTGGGAAATTCATTGTCCATCTTTCTGCCCACCATCATTTCGATCATCTGCTGGCGGGATACCTTCGTTATGTCTTTTGTACCTATGAATTCGCCGTCGCGAAGGACATATATTCGATCGCAAATCTCAAATATCTCGTCCAACCGGTGACTGATGTAAATGATGCCTATTCCTTGATTTTTCAAATCCCGGATGATCTTGAAAAGACCTTTTACCTCTTTCGGGGTAAGGCTGGCGCTTGGTTCGTCCATGACCAAGATTCTTGCATCCTGGGATAATGCTTTCGCAATTTCTACAATTTGCTGTTCAGCTACACTCAAGCGAAAAATCGGTCGTTCGGGATTGATCCGGATTCCAATTTTGTCAAACAACTCATTGGCTTGTCGCCTTTCTTCGGATTTATTGATGGCAATGCCTTTGGTAATTTCCCGACCAAGAAAAATATTTTCACGGGCGCTGAGATAGGGTACAAGATTAAATTCCTGGTAGATGATGCCGATACCGTTTTCCTGTGCAAGGTGTGGATTGGTTATATGAATTTCACTGCCAAACAGCTTAATTGACCCTTCTGATGGCAAATGAGCTCCGCCGAGCATTTTGATCAATGTGCTTTTGCCGGCTCCGTTTTCTCCCAGCACGGCAAGCACTTCGCCTTCGTAAAGATCGAGATCGACTCCTTTTAAAGCATGCACGCCGGGAAAGTGTTTGTGGATGCCTCGCATGGATAGAACTTTATTGATGCTTCGCAAGTTATGCTAATTCAGTGTCGGATCTTTGTCGGCGTCCGCTTTTTTGTATAAATAGGTCGGGATATCAATAGCAGAAGCCACCTCTTTTCCATCGAAATAATCCAACATTGCTTGTATGGTCATCTGTCCTATACGATCAGGAAACTGGATAGGGTCCGCATATATCTTTCCTTCTTTTATCGCCTGCTTGCCTTCCGGCATACCATCGAAACCGATGATATCAACCTCATCTTGCCGACCTACTTTTTCGAGTGCGGCATAAGCTCCAAGGGCAGCGGGATCGTTGATGGCAAAAATGGCCGCTAAGTCGGGATGAGCCTGCAGAGCATCGCTTGTGGATTGATTGGCTATATCCCGGCGTCCTCCACTCTGCAACTCTTTTACGATTTCTATACGGGCTTCCGGGTTCTTTTCATTGTATTCGTTGACTACTTCTTTGAATCCAGCCACCCTTTGCAGGCAGGATTCAGCGGGTTTAAAATCCAGTACGAGCACTTCACCTCCTTTTCCTCCAAGCAGTTCGATCATTCCTTCACCGGCCTGAAGACCACCTTGGTAATTGGCGGTTGCAATGGTAGAGACAACTTTCGCGGTGGGATCTGTGCATCCCGTATCTGCCATGAACACAGGTATACCCGCCTGGTTCGCAGATTTAATAGAAGCTCCTATGGCGTGTGCATTGCAAGGAGATATGATGATGGCCGATACCTTTTTTGAAATAAAATCCTTGACTTGTCTGTCTTGTTTATCAGGGTCGTTATCACCACTCAAAATCTGCACATCGTAACCATTTTCCTTCGCTTTAGCTTGGGCGGCTTTCGCCAAAACATTGAAGAATGGATTTTCGGAACTCATGATGGTGATGCCGATTACACCTTTTACATCACGGGAATCGCTTTTTTGATTACTTCCACTGCATGCGGCTAAGAGTAGCGTAAAAAATGTCAGGCAAATTATCGGAAGGATCAGTCTTCTTTTTTTCATGCTTTGTTTCTTTGTCAATACAAATTCGTTGCTGCCATCTTCCATCCTTTAGCACTTACAACCTGCAGGCCTTGACCTTCCGCAAATACTTTTACTCCACCGCTTTCTTCCAGCTCAGGATATACCACCTGAGTAACGCATTGCCGCCCATTAGCGAATACCTCGATCATGGATTTGTCGATGAAAATGTCGAGCGTAAGCGATTCTCCACTTCTTAATTCGAATGGAGCTCTCTGTTCGGAAACATTGTCGAGGAATCCTTCCAACTCCGGTGGTCTCATCGTATTGGGAAGCATGGTCACTTTGCCATTTCCACTCGCTGCAGATTTAGCAAAGTCAATGACTATCTCTTTGGTCGACGGATCATATTTAACAATAGTCTCTTCTTTTCCATCAGGGGAAGCGAATACCTTTACACCATACGGTGCCGAAGAACCTCCGCTAAATTCAACCTTCACTTCCAAAGCTTTTCCTTCTATGGCCAACTTTCTTTCTTCATTCGCGTCGAGCGCAAATTCGCCATCATCCGTACCTGCCCATCTCAACTTCTTTAACTCTTTAGGCGGATTGATCAGCACTTCGCCTGATTCCGAAAGGGATACAACTCGTGGGAGACTCATGATACCCGACCAACCTTTGGACGGAAAATATGTGGGATTATTCGTTTTGTCCTCCCAACTTCTATTATGAAGCCATTCAAGGAGTTCGGGTTGACGTTCGAGCACCCAACCCCAGATGATATTTCTTCCCTTGTCATCAACGAGTTGTTCAGGAGCAAAGAACGTACCGCCCGGCCAGTTCATTCGAGCATGTGTTTCAATGTTGTATTTCCCATCCTCAAATTCTCCAAGATAGTACTGAGAGCCGAGGTTGTGACTGATATACAAAAGCATATGCTTATCGCCGATGCTAAAGAAATCGGGACAGGACAAATCTTCGAAATCGAGCCTCATCCGGTTATTTTGATCGATAAGGTCACCCAAATATTCCCAGTCATACATGTCCCTTGAACGAAAGAATCCGGCTACGTCTCCACCCGAAATCTGGTAGTAATAATCGGTCTCTTTATCGTACCAGCCCTCCGGATCCCATGCGCGATATTTTCCATGCATAGGATCGCCCTCTTTGGGAGTTTTTGATACCGGATTGCCGTCAAATTTTTTCCAGACCCTTAAATCATCGTCTTCAGAGTAAGCTACCAAATTGGTACTCGATCCCTGACCGTGATACATGATATGTGGAACTCCCTCTTTCGATAGAAATGCTCCTCCGCTAAATATTCCTTTTTCGATATCTCCTTCCTTCACGTCTAACATATCCGGCAGCAACGTCCAATGCAAAAGATCCGTACTCACCGCATGTCCCCAAAAATGTTCTCTAATGCCATTTGCCAAGTATTGGTAAATGAAGCCAACATGGTACTTTCCTTTCCAGAAAATGGCTCCATTTGGGTCGAAGGGATATGCTCTGCCTTCCGGATTTACAAAGTGATAAGTGGGCCGGTGTGGATCGGATTGAATGAGCCTGCGAAGTTCTCTGGTTTGCACGATTTGCTCCATCATTGAGTATCCGTCATCATCGTCATCGTGATGTTCATACCGGCCGTCATGGTCCCCACAGGAAATCATGAGAATAATAAGAAGTAAAAAAATCCCTTTCATGAAGTGCGTTTGTGGTCGTTCGTTTTGATCTAAAATCATTTTGTAGTTTTTTGCTTATATCTTAAATAACAGGCTTTTGTGGTTTATTTTAGTTTTTTTCAGGTCGAATATACCCAATTTTAAACCTATAATTAATATCGCAGAAATCACTAAGAAAAAGTGGTCATTAAGGGCTGAAATTCTCACGGTCTGCGGCGGACGGCCAACGGTTTGCGCCGTTCGGATTGGGGGAGTGTTCATAAGAGTTTCCTAAAAGCGTGCCCGCCTGGTCGGACGGAAAGGTTTTTTGAACAATCTTTTTCATAATTAGTGATGGAGGAAACAGATTTATTAATCACCTCAAGCTCCAAGAAACCTTGTCCTAAATGTCCTTGTATTCTATTCTTCGCAGTCGTAGACCGTTGGCTGTTTTCATCTGGGAAATCCGCTTTGAATCCAGCATTGCACAATTTCAAGTTGTTCATCTGTGAGATCGTCTTGCTTTGATTCTGAATAGACTGAATTATCTGGGGGCATGCCGAGTGTGGGATTGTCTTTTTGATTGATTACTCTATTTACAAAGCTACCGCTGCGAATGTGTACCTGAAGTCCGTTGTAGGTTGTGTATAGACCTGGTGCAATACCCCTTCCCGCATGACATCCGGTATAAGCACATGTCTGATCGATAATGGGTTTGACTGTGGTGGTGTAGGTAGGCATGATTGTGTTACAAATCTCCATTGGGGGTAGAACATCTCTTGTGCAGGACAGAAGGTGAACAACTAATATTAAAATTCCAAACTTTCTAAAACCTGCTCCTGCCTGCCTGCAGGTACGGCGTTCTGCACACAGGGTTTGGAACTTTAAACGGCTACTTTTCTCAGCTTTGGTTTTTACAAAGTTCAAGAGTATTCATTTACACATATAAATTTTTGCAACTGAACAGCCCTGTGGGTTGGGGGAGAATTAGAAAAAATCGTTGTGGTTTATTAACAAACAACTTTGGCATAAACAAAAATCCGCATATACCCTGTGCTCCAAAATCCTGACCATACAAATTTGCTACTCGTACAAATGCGCCACAAATTCACCATATCCATTGTATTTCCTAGTCGGCCTCGGCGAACCGTTGGGAATCATAATTTCCGTTGCCTGTGACCATCTTGGATGGGGCACATCGGGATCTACATTCGCTACAACGCCATATTCGAGAGGAACAGCAGTATTCCAAAATGTCTTAGGTGAGAAATCGACAAATTCTATTTTGACAATGGATTTTATACTCTTAAAACCATATTTCCACGGCACGATTAATCGCACGGGAGCGCCGTTTTGCTTAGGCATTGGTTTGCCAAAAAGTCCTGTTCCGATAAAGGCAAGTTCATTCATAGCTTCAGCCATCGATAGCGCCTCGAAATATGGCCAGGGATAGAAATCCTGGGTCTTAACGCCGATCTGCTGTTCCGGATCGGCGAAACTGGTCATCAGGATGTGGGTAGCGCTATTTTGAGGTTGAAAAAATCGGATCAATTTTTCGAAAGAGAAACCGGTCCACGGTACGGCCATTGCCCATGCTTCCACGCAGCGGTGGCGATACGTTCGTTCCTCAAGTCCCATTTCTGTAATAAGATCACCTAAGTGAAATGATCCCGTATTATCAGCAAGACCTTCTACGCTTATCTGCCAATCCCTAGTATCAAAAGCGCTGATATACTTGAAGGTGTTGTAAATGTTAAGATCTTCGGGGTGGATGAATTCGTAAAAATTATTGTAATGGGTGGCGTCGAATTCTTTTGTCAGAGTGCGATCTAGCGTGTATTTATTGTTTAGCTCGGCAGGATAAAAATTTTCCATTCCCGGGAAAGTGAAACTATTGCCAGTATTGATAGTTGGGGGCTCTGTAGTATCCGGTACTTCGGTGACTCCAGGAGCATCGCTGCTGCATCCTGGTAATAGAGGAGTTAAGGCGATCCCAGTAGTAAGAAAGCCCAGTTGTTTCAGGATTTTTCTTCTATTGTGGTATACGGATTCTTCGACAGGTTTGATTTCAGGACTTTCCCATGACCTTGGAATTCTTATGTTTGCCATAACAAGATGTTTTTTAATGCAATAAATTTAAGAAATATAGGATAAACGCCAAATAGGTCTTGATTATCTTGAAATGCATGGACTAACCTTTTAAATAGTCCTGGCGAGGACATGCTGGTAGAAAAATATGAGTTATATGTATTATATTCGAAAACATGTTGTCATAAGATCATCAAAGATCTCTCTAATGAAAAATAAAAAATTTCTACGATCTATCAAAATCGCTTCTGCCACACTGGTAAGTGCATTTTTATTCATGCAATGTTCAACTAACCAAAATTTGCAAAAGTCACCGAGTGAAGGTCAATTTAATAAGGTATCTGATTATGATCCCAATGTGATCGCTCCTAATGAAGAGCGGGTTACGAGTTCCTCATTAGCTACCATGTTAAGGCGGCTACCCGGAGTACAAGTGCGAGGTTCTGGTGATAATGTGAGTGTTAAGATAAGAGGGGCGCAATCTCTTAATCTTACCACTCAACCGCTCTACGTCGTAGATGGTGTTCCATTGGGAAGGGATTTTGGTACGGTAAACAGAGCGCTCAATCCTGTTCATATCAAGAGCATTCGCGTTTTGAAAGGTTATGATGCCACGATGTATGGTGCGCGAGGCTCGAATGGTGTAATTGATATTCGACTGGACAAAGGACATAGCATACGTTAATTCAACTTCTTGATAAAAGAATCAAAACCTCAATGGACACGCCGTTCTATGAGGATTGATATTTTGATTAATCAATGGCACACCGTTTCTTTTACCATACAAATTTTACTGCCCAAAACTGTTGTTAATCGTCATTTTACCACCTTCAGCCAGCCGCCGTCAACATAATAAGTAGAGCCCACGCAGTAGCTGGCCTTTGGGGAACACATAAATACAAAGAAAGCGGCCAGTTCTTCGGGACTGCCAAACCTTCCTATCGGCGTATTTTCTTTAGCTATATTATCTAAATATTCTTCAGGGGTGATATCCATCTCTTTGGTGATTTCCTTAGCAGTATTGCCCCAATCCGGTGTGAGAATTAATCCGGGATTAATAGTATTCACCCTGATGTTCATTGGAATGCATTCATTGGCGAGGCATTTAGAAAACATGGATAAGGCGGCTTTTGTCGTGTTATAAATCGGTTCATAGCCCAAAGGTTGTGCGGCGCAGATGGAGGCATTATTCAGAATTACTCCTCCGCCCCTCTTTTCCATAAATGGCATCAGGCTTCTCGACATTCGTACAGCTGCCATGACGTGCAGGTCCCAGAAGTATTGCCATTTTTCATCCTCAGCATCGATGATCTTTTCATTAGAACCGGTACCTGCATTATTGATCAGGATATCTGCCCCGTTGTATTGCTTTTCTATTGAATCGATAAACCTATCGATGTCGGCAGATCTTGCGACATCACATTGCTGCGTAAGCACTTCTACATGAAAATCACTTGTTATTCTTGCAGCTTCCATTTCCAATCGCCGAACATTCCGCGCGCAAAGAGCAAGATGGACACCTTCTTCGGCAAGTGCTCGCGCAACAGCGAGACCAATGCCTACGCTACCTCCGGTGATAACCGCTACCTTGTCCTTTAGTCGTAAGTCCATGAAACAATTTTACGCATTCCGATAAATATTCGGCCGTTATTTCTTTTAATCTTCAGTTATTGACTTGGGTCTTAAGGGTGGGAAAATTGACAATTGGACCCATTTGCATGAATGGGCCCAATTCGTCAAATCGTATGAAAAAACTATTAATTCCGTTACATCTTACTGCCGCATATCGACAGTGTTGGTAATTAATTATTTTATTTTGAATGTAAAGTTGACAAATCGCCTTGATAAGTAAGGATGAAAATCTAATCATAATGGGATGAAAAATATCAATAAATGCAAATCTCGTACAGAATTCGGTAGATGTGGCTCAAAATCAAGCATAGAGGCTCCATTCCGAATGAATCACGTAAATCCGGAAAAGGAAGCGAAAAACCAGTAGGTTTAAAAAGAATATTGATTTGTATAAAGAACAATTTTTAGAAATTGTATGAAAAACGTGGCATTAATCATTCTGGTTTTTGCTAGTGCCTGCACTATCCATATGCAGGACGAAGAGGAAAAAGTGAGAATTGGATTTTCACAACCCACTATGCATGTGCCGTGGAGGACGACGATGAACGAAAAGATGAGGAGAGAAACTAGTTTCTATCCACAGTACGACATTGACCTTATCATCAGGGACGCAAATCTTAACAGCGAACAACAGGTCCAGGATATCAAGGAATTGATCGAATCCAAAATTGACATATTAATTGTCTCGCCTTTGGAGGCAGAGACCCTTACACCGGTAATGGAGGGAGTTTATGAAATGGGTATTCCGGTTATTGTCGTGGACAGGAGCATCAATTCCGAAAGCTACACTGCATATGTTGGAGGAAATAATTTAAGGATTGGTAAAGAAGCCGCACATTATGCGGCCCGCCTTTTGAACAAGAAAGGTAGAATCCTCGAGATTACCGGACTTGCAGGTTCTACGCCCGCTATGCAGCGCGGCCAGGGATTTCATGAAGCGATAGCAGATTACCCGGACATTGAAATTGTTAGAACGATCGATGGTACGTGGCTAGAGACCTATGTCAGGGAGGCGACGAGTCAACTGTTTTTTATCTGGAAAGATTTTGATTTAATCTACGCACACAATGATCCAATGGCCTATGCCGCCTACCAATCTGCCAGAGATAATGGTATCGATCCATTTATTATCGGAATTGACGGGTTGAGTTTTGAAGGAGGAGGGGTCGATATGGTTCTCAATGGACATATTGATGGCACATTTTTATATCCTACCGGAGGTGACAAAGCAATTGAATTAGCCATAGAAATCTTGGAGGGCAAACCATTTGAGAAAAATAATTATTTAGAGACGCTCGAAATTGATATGACCAATGCGCTCACACTGAAACACCAGAATGATCAAATTGTCCTCCAACAAAAAAGAATTGATTATCAGCGAGAACAACTGGGAGAGACTTCCTTTCTTCTGAGGAGACAAAGTACTTTTACCCTGCTTTCGATGGTGATCAGCGGATTGTTGATCGTAATCGCCATTGGAACACTGCTCTTTTTGCGAAAAAAAAATAAAGCCAATGCACTTCTGGATCAAAAAAACAAAACGATTAATAAGCAAACCCGCCGTATCACAGAACAGAGAGACAAGTTAACCCACTTACTTAGGATAGCTGAAGAGGCCACCGAAGCCAAAACCAAATTTTTTACGGACGTTTCTCATGAATTTAGAAATGCACTTAGTCTAGTTAAGCTACCCATCCATGAATTAGCAGATCAAACAAGAAATTATAGAATTCACGAAAAAATACTAGAAGTCCAAAGAAATACTGCTCTACTCGCTAAACTCTCTGACGAAATTGTGAATTATGATAAAATTGAGAAGAACAAATACTATCTGAAATTTAAAACCTTAGATTTCGGAAGGTTTACGAAGGAAATGATAGAATCCTTCAAGCCAAAAGTGCGCCATAATGGGCTGACACTCATTACTAGGATACCGGATAATTTGCAGGTACATTTTGATGCTTCTGCAATGGAAAAAGTAATCGACAATTTGATTGACAATTCCATTAAATACAATGTCAATTTGGGAAAAATAGAAATTGTTATTCGAAAAATTCGGGATAGTGTCATTTTTTCGATTTCAGACGGTGGAATTGGAATACCCAAACAGGATCTGCCATTTGTATTCGATCGTTTCTATCGGTCGGAAATAGTCATAAAAAATGGCGTAATACAAGGATCAGGTCTGGGTTTATCAATTTGCAAGGATTTAATTGAATTACATCAGGGCAAGATCAAAGCAGTTAATAACCGCGAATCAGGATGTACTTTTTTATTTGCAATTCCACAAAATTTTAGAGAACAAAAATCCAAACCAAATTGGCAATCTAATTATAAAGAAAAATTCCTGGAATTAAGAAAGCCATCCAATAATGCTACCGTGCTGATCGTAGAAGACAATTCGGAACTTATGAATTTAATCTGCAGTCTGCTAAGTAGATATTATACTGTTGTCGAGGCAAGAAATGGAAAGGAGGGAGTGGCACAAGTACTCAAACACAAGCCTGATATCGTATTGAGCGATATTTTCATGCCCGTTATGGATGGCATAGAACTTTGCCAAGAAATCAAATCGAATCCACTCACTTTTCACACACCTGTTATTCTATTAACGGCCCTCCACACGGAAGACACGCAAATCAGGGGTATTGATATTGGAGCCGACGGATATATACGCAAACCATTTAACGAAGTTCTTTTGATCTCACAAATTCAAAACCTGATAAAATCAAGAGTCAGACTAAAGGATTCCTTTGTAGCCTTCCCATTGCCGATGAATGTCAAAACAAAATCCAAATCCCAAGAGGAATTTATCAATCATTGTATCCGGATCATTCATGAAAAAAGTTCGGAGGAATCCTTTAAATTGGATCAATTGGCCGCAGAAATGAATCTGTCTCGATCGTCCTTGTATCGGAAGATAAAGGCATATACAGGTATGAAGGCCGTGGATTTTATGAAAAAAGGAAAGCTGCATTATGCGGCTAAATTATTGCTCACTACAGACATGTCCGTAGGTGAGGTCGCATTCCAATCAGGCTTTGACGACAAAAAATATTTTAGCAAGTGCTTTGCTAAGGAATATGGAGATGCGCCTAATAAGTTTAAGAGGCTTGCCCAAGTGAACAGATAGCCAAAAAATTCACTGGAATTTTATTAGCCAGGAAAAAGATCAAAAAAACGAGTAGGTTTAGATGGAATTTTGATCCGTATTAAGATCAATTTTCTAAATCGTATGAAAAACTATGCATTAATCGTCCTGGTTTTTGCGTGTTCTTGCTCTGTGCCGTTGCAGGATTCACCCAAAAAAATCAGAATTGGATTTTCTCAATGCAGCACTGTGGTGCCGTGGAGGACTGCTATGAATGAAGAGATGAGAAGAGAGACCGGATTTTATCCGGATTGCAATATAGAATTGGTTGTGAAGGATGCGAACGTCGACAGTGAGCAACAAATCGAAGATATCGATGCACTAGTCGAATCAGGTATTGATTTATTGATCGTTTCTGCTTTAGAAGCGGAGCCTCTTACACCGGTCGTAGAAAGTGTTTATAATTCGGGAATACCGGTGGTGATAATTGATCGAAGTATAAATTCAGAAGCCTATATTAGCTACGTCGGCGTCGACAATATGGACATTGGCAAGAAAGCTGCGCATTATTCAGCCGGCTTGCTTAACCACAAAGGAAGAATTCTAGAAATTACCGGCAGTTTCGGTTCGACGCCTGCCATAGAACGCAGTCGAAGTTTTCATGAAACTATGGTGCAATATCCCAGCATTGAAATTGTAAAATCAATTGATGGTCACTGGCGGGAAACTCACGTCCGGGAAATTACTGCCGATCTTTTTTCTTCTTGGCGGGAATTTGACTTAATCTACGCTCATAATGACCTTATGGCTTATGCAGCGTTCGAATCGTGTAGGGATTACGATATGGATCCTTACATACTCGGAATTGACGGACTTACCTATGAAGGAGGTGGGGTCGATATGGTTGTCAATGGATATATCACTGCTACTTTTTTAAACCCAACAGGCGGGGATAAGGCGATTGAGTTGGCTATTGATATTTTAAAGGGTAAACCATTTGAGAAAAACAATTATCTAAAGACCCTTGAAATTGATTTGACCAATGCGCACACATTGAAACATCAAAATGAACAAATTGTCCTTCAACAAAAAAGAATTGATTATCAGCGTGAACAATTGGGAGAGAGTTCATTTCTTCTTAGACGGCAAAGCACGTTTGCCCTGCTTTCAATGGTCATAAGCGGATTATTGATCATAGTAGCCATCGGAACGCTTCTTTTTTTGAGGAAAAAAAATAAAGATAACGCCCTACTCGATCAAAAAAACAGAACTATCAATAAGCAAACCCGCCGCATTACCGAACAGAGAGATAAGCTGACCCGCTTACTCAGGATAGCCGAAGAAGCCACCGAGGCCAAAACAAAATTCTTTATGAATATTTCTCATGAATTTAGAAATGCACTTAGCCTGGTCACCCTACCAATTCAAGACCTGGCATCTTATACAAAAAGTCACAGCATTCACAAAAAAATAGTCCAAGTCCAAAAAAATACGGAATTGCTAGATAAGCTCGCTGATGAGATTCTGAATTTTGGCAAAATTGAGAAAAACAAATATTATCTGAAATTTAAAACCTTGGATTTCGGAAGGTTTACCATGCAAATGATAGAATCTTTCAGACCAAAAATTAAACGAAATGGCCTGACCCTCATCACCCAGATACCAGATAATGTGCGATTATATTTCGATGCTTCTGCCTTGGAAAAAGTAATTGACAATTTGATGGACAATGCCATTAAATACAATGCAGAAGGGGGAAAAATAGAAATTGTTATTCGAAAAATCCGGAATAGCGTCATTTTCACTATTTCTGATAACGGAATCGGAATACCCGAGCAGGATTTGCCTTTCGTATTTGATCGTTTTTACAGGTCACATATAGCTCAAAAAAATAATGTAAAACCAGGAACCGGTTTGGGATTGTCGATTTGCAAGGATTTAGTCGAATTGCATCAAGGCAAAATCAGGGCAGTTAATAACCGAAAACCAGGATCTACTTTTTTATTTGTAATTCCCCAAAATTTTAAAGAGCAGGAATCCAAACCAAATTGGAAATCCACTTATAAAGAAAAATTCCTGGAATTAAAAAGACCAGTTAATCGAGCCAAAGTACTGATCGTAGAAGACAATTCAGAACTCCTAACTTTAATCTCCTCACTATTAGGTAAATATTATACCGTTGTAAAGGCAAGTAACGGAGAGGAAGGGATGGCCCAAGTACTCGAACAGAAGCCTCATATCGTCCTGAGCGATATTTACATGCCTATTATGGATGGCATAGAACTTTGTCAACAAATTAAATCAAATCCACAAACATTCCATATACCGGTTATCCTGTTAACGGCCCTTCATGCTGAAGAAACGCAGATTAGAGGCCTCGACACCGGAGCCGACGGATATATACGCAAACCTTTTAACGAAATCGTTTTGATCTCACAAATCCAAAACCTCATAAAATCACGAGCCAGACTAAAGGATACCTTCACCGCTTTCCCGCTGCCCATGAATATCAAAACCAAATGCAAATCCCAAGAGGAATTCATCAATGAATGTATTCGGATCATCCATAAGAGAGGTTCGGATGAGTCTTTCAAATTGGATGAATTGGCCGCCGAAATGAATCTCTCGAGATCGTCTTTGTACAGGAAAATAAAGGACTACACAGGAATGAAGGCAGTTAATTTCATGAAAAAAGGAAAACTGCACTACGCGGCCAAATTACTGCTGATCACAGATATGACCGTGGGCGAAGTGGCTTACCAATCGGGTTTCGACGATAAAAAATATTTTAGTAAATGCTTTGCTAAGGAATACGGCGATGTGCCCAAGAAGTTTAAGGGATTTGCCCAAGTGAGCGCGTAACTAAAGTTCAAAAACAAATGCAAATGCAAATTTACTCTGTGTGAAGTGGTTGGCAGAGATAGACGCACTTTACAGCGTTCATCCATTCCGAAAAAATCAATGTCTTATTAAGCACAAACACCTATTTTTAAGTTAAAAACATATCTTAAAAAGTATTAATGTGTTATATTTGTAACACTTACCTACAATTGGAGTGATTTAGGGCTGAGGTTGCAATAGCGAAAGCTACACTGATGAAACGGTGCTTTATCGCTCTGCTTTCCTATTCGGCTATTTGTCGGCCTTGTCTACTACTTGCGGCCCTATTGACTTGGGTTCACAAACCGACATTGACAATTTCAGAATGAACAATCCGGGATGTGATACGATTAATGGAAACCTTCAGATTCATGGTTCCACTGTCGTCAATCTCGATAGTCTGGTGGGATTAGTGCGCATTACCGGAACTTTAAAAATAGATACCACGAGTTTGACAAGTTTAAGTGGGCTTGAAGGTATGCTGACTGCTCCCAGTTTTATAACCATCGACGCAAACCACATGCTACTGCATTTTAATGCCCTGATCAATATGACGGGCTTGGCTGGGATATCAATTTCGAGAAACGCTGTATTAAATGACGTCAGTGGTTTAATCAATGTCAGCGCTAACTTCCTTTTAGCAGTAGAGAATAATTCTAATTTAAGTACTTGTTGTGTGTTTAAAGATGACGTTGAGATTGGTATCGCAGTAATGAATATTCAAAATAATGCCGGCCCCGACACTGGATGCAATTCACAACCTGCGGTACTTACTGATCCTACTTGTATCCCAGAGTTGATACCCACATTAGGCCAATGGAACATAATCATTTTAACTTTATTGATGATAATTTTGGGTGTAGTGGGTCTTTTGAATGATAGAGCGAATGATAAAAATGCTATTCGCTTTTAACCTGCTATCTGACCGAACTTTCGCAATTATTGATTTACCGTCTCAGCACCAAGATCAAATTTGAACGAAAATCTTAGCGTATTGTCCAATGGACTTCTCTGCGTATTGGTAGGTGCCAGATAGGAAATATCAAGTCCGAAAACATTGTATTTTAATCCAACACCTAGGGTGATGAACTGACGATCTCCCTTCAGTGGATGCTCGTAAAAATATCCCGCACGCACGGCAAATTGATTATTGTACCAGTATTCAAAGCCAAGAGAAGCGGAAAATTCTTTAATCTCCTCAGAAAGACCCCCAGGTGCATCAGCAAAAGATCCAAAAATGCCGCCGAAAGTGGATTGCTCTCGGTAATCCGGTACATTATTACTATCCGTATCGTAATCGGGATGATCGAAAGGAATCGGAGTCGGCACCAATAATTTATTCAAATCAAGGGCTATGGTAAGACTGTTGAAATCATCCAATTGCATTTTGAATGCCGTACCCAATCCCAAATTAGCCGGTAAAAATTCTCGTTGACTATTGCTCGTATAGGAGATTTTCGAACCTAAATTGGACAGTGCTACACCGGCTGAGAAATTACCGCCATTTGCACCAAAATTGGTATTGGAAGAATAAGTAAACGATATATCCGCAGCAAAAGCATTGCCCGGCATAATATCTATACCTTGAACTTGTTGCCCCGAAGCGAGGTTGGAATTAATAAATTTTCCTGCTATTCCAGCTGATAATTTGTCCGAAAGTTTTCTTGCATATGCGACTGTTACTTCGATTTCTCTTGGTTTGCCAGTACCCGTTGGAGCTCCGTTGATATCAGTAAAATTGATATCACCCAGTGAAAAAAATCGCAAGGCACCGGCAAAAGATTGCAGTTCATCTATTTTCTTATAGCCCGACAAATAAGCCATATAGACATCAGAGAGCCCCAGGTTTCTCAACCATGGCGTATAAGTGGCTGACAATTCGACATCTTTATCAACAAAAGCCAATTTGGACGCATTGTAATGCAAGGAATTGGCATCCGGAGAAACGGCTATGCCGGCATCGCCCATGGCTCCCGAGCGTGCATCGGGCGCGATTGTAAGAAAAAGTACTGCGGTCAGCAAAGTGTTGGGCACACATTGGCTATTGGCGTCAAGTACACAACCTCTTTGAGGGTCCCAGAATTGGGCAACTGATGGCACGGTGCCCAAAACGGCTATAAATAATAATAAAAGAGTAAATCTAACTTTAGTCATTTCTTATCGATTCAATTGATACATACAAGAACAGACTAAGTGTTACAATTATTTTAAAATCACGATTTTTTTAGGTTTACTTTTTTGCGTTTTCTATCCCTGAAAACTATCTATTCTCGTTCAGACCAAATCGCAAGGAGAATCTAAGCGTATTGTCCAGAGGGCTGCGTTGCGTATTAGTAGGCGGTAAATAGGATATGTCCAGCCTAAATACATTGTATTTAATCCCCAAACCTAAGGTCCATTAATTCGATTGGTGTGTACTGAAACCAACCGAGTATTGTAATTATTATAAATGCAGCGTTTTTTAACTTTTGGCTATTTCAAGACTATTAGTTTCTTCATTTTGCTTTTCAGAATCTTATTCGAATTCACTCCTTCGAGCATTACTTCGTACAGGTACAATCCACCTGTGAGATTGCCTGAGTGATTCGTTCCGTTCCACGTTATGCTTGAAATCATTCCATCAGCCACCTGCCCTATTCTTTGGAATTGTTGGATAAGCCGACCCTTCACATCGTAAATATTAAGCGTTATTCCGGCAGCCTCTCCCAATTCATTTTGAATAGAAAAATTGACTTCCTCACTAAATGGATTGGGGTATGCAATGACATTTTGCAAAAACCCGTCCACGTTTTCTACAACTTCAAATTCAATATCACTTTCTCCGGGGTTATTTAGTATATCAAATGCACGGATGGTCAAAGTATGCCACCCTACCTCGAGTTCTTCCAGGCGGTAACTCAAGCTCCCATTTGTAAAATCATCAATTTCACTGCTGTATTTGTCATTTAATACCGTTGTGCTTCTGCTGTCTTCATCAACGAATCCGGTTATTTCGTGGCCTATGCTCACGTTGCTGACATTAATGCCCGATTGGTCAAAAAGCGACGCCAAAACTATTGGACGGCTATTCGTTTGGTCTCCTGATTCAAAATTTTCGCTATTCAATTTTATCGTGATTTCCGGGCCATCATTGTCACTAATCGCATTTTCTGCGGTGCCGCCAATTACAAAATCTTCGAAATAACCACTTGCATCGATGCCATCGTTGTCAATCGCATAATAACTCAGGCGCCCACTTCCAAATTTGTAATCAATATCTAATGGAACTATAAACGCAAACTCAAATTCGCCGTTCGTGACTTTAGCTCTGCCTCGAAAAAGCACATTTTTTTGAAGTTCAAATGATTTCTCAAAACTGCCGGGATCGTTTCGCAAAGTCCGAAGTGTACTTACCTTATCAAAAAGGGTAATAAAAGCCTCCCCATTAAAAGAAGTATTTACCTCCCCCGATACGTCGCGAATCGCAGATTTGACTTTAATGGGTTGTAGGGCACCGATTGTATCCACTTCGCTGTTGACTGCTTTATTATTGAATTCCAATGTTTCAACAGAGAGCTGGGGAATGGCTAATTTCATTGCGGGATCTCCTATGAGAAAAAATTTACGCGCATTTACGGCGTCACTTACTCTTGTATTCTTGGCGCGACGCATTACCTCACCGATAGTCATATATTCTCCGTCCACCCTTGTGAACAAAATATCGAAAACCGCTTTGGTCAACCTAAAGTTCTGACTCGCATATACAGACCGGACCGTCGTAAATAAAGCAATGGCACCTCCCGATGGGTTGTGGATAGTAGCTTCTCCAGCGGTAGTTAGGCTGGGATCATCAAAACCGGTAAAGGAGCAAGTAGCCGTGATAACAAGAGGCAATTTTTCGCTATTGGACCACGTAGCTATATCGTCTAGATTGAGCACCCGTTCCTGTGACCAGCCTTTTGGACCGCCGTGGCCGAGATAGTTGACCACAAGCAGGCCATTTTCCATATCTGAGTTTAGTTGCCGATTAGCAGCCGGATACCTGTTTCCACCGGGTGTGGATTCCTGCGGAAAAGCATCCCAATAGATCTTCCTCTGATTGAATATCGGATGCTGCTTCAATACATTTTTTGCTATCTTATCGGCGTCATTGAGGTGGAGATTGCTGTCTTCGTCATCGGCCAGGAAGGCAATTCTTGATCTCCACTCTCCCAGAGTTCTACTATCTGTATCGTAGGTAATTATTTTGTTGACAAGGTTGTCCGCCTCATCAATTGTTCTGGCTGGTAATCGTCCGACTGCTATGTCCAAATCTCCTTGCAGATTGACTCCTTCGCCATCGTCCAATTGAGCAAAATAGTCGTCGCTTGGGAATGCGGCCAATGGATCTAGTGTTTCTCGGGTCTCGTAGGTCGCAACAAGGCTTTGATTTGGAAGTTCTTTGTTGATTCCTCTGAAGTCATATGATCCGTCACCAAAGAGCAATAGATATTTAAAGTTTTCCGATCGATCATAGATCATTTTAGCGAAGTCACGGATAGCCGTTGGATCTTGTCTTCCGGAAGAAAATTCGTTATAAATTTTTGATATTTCTACCGCTTCCACCAAGAGTTCTGAATGATCTGTCCTGTGTTGCGCAAGTTTCAGAGCAGCCGTTTCGAAGAGGCGGTGATAGACGATGACCATATCGGCATCGACTATGCCGTGCAGGTTTTGATTTTCGATTTTCTCCGCTTTTCCTGGCAAGGCAGAAACCTCATTTGCATTAAAAATGATAAAAGATTGTAAACCTTCGCGAGAAGAATAAGAAAACCTGGAAGAATTCAAGTTGTGGCGAATTGTGTTCTCAGGAAGTGTAATGTTCCAAACCTGTGCTTCTTCATCAATGGCTCCGGCAATTACAAATTCGGAAACGCCATAGTTCAAACTGTTTCTATCCAGAAAAACAAATGGTTCACCTGAAAAGAATAGATTTTTACGAAATTCTACTTGAATATAGTCCAGCCAGCCTTGTGAGGTCGAGGCAACCTGTGGATAACTAATCGAGATTTGCGGATTTCCGATAGAAGGCTGCAATGACTCCTCGATGATTGCAGTGCGGGCGTGAATGGCTTCGACATCCCCCACCCTTACACTGCCCAGAGACTGCTCAAACGTGTTGCCATCTACGGAAATTTGGTACGAGGTGATCGCATCGCTTCTGCTGATAAATTCAGATTTGATACGTATTGGTTCCGAAAGATCAATACCTTCAAAATCGAATTGATCCGTGTAGTCCTTTTCCCTGAGATTGGAAAATTCATCGCCGTACCATTTTTGTCCTGAGCCGTGTGTAATTGGAAACAGGCCAAGTGGATTGATTTTATCCTCTTCGAATCTTTGTAATTCGTCAAAGGTGGAAGTGCTGTATTCAGAGTTTTTCAATGACTCGACAAGTTCTATTTCTTTCGAAATCCTCCCATTGATTATCAAAAATACATAGTTATTTTCATCATATATATTTTTCTGATAATCAACATTTAATTCTTCATTTTTCCAAATATCTGCTCCGTCTGCATAAAACAGGAAGTAGTCATCTCCGTCAAAAGAACCGTCTTCAAAACCTACCTTAAATAGCGGAAATTCCGCAAGATCAATCATTCTCACATCGTCAGTAGGTTCGGGAAGCATCCCACCTCTTTGGCCAAATATTTGAATGTAATTTGCATTGGTGAATGAAATATTTTGATCATCCAAGTATTGCAGGTCGATTTTAAAAATACCGCTTTGAGGAATTGCGATCTTAAATATTTCACCGGAATTCAAAACAGATTCTGTCTTTTGCCCAAAGGCAAAAACGCTGAAAATCAACAAAAAAATTAAATCAAATGATCTCCGCAAAGACATAAGGAAACATTAAATATTTGATCAAGAACAAATTTATCAGCAAATTGCCGCGTTAACAAGTCGCTATCTGAGTATATGGTGATTTATAGTTTCAACCGACATTTTTGCAGGATTATTTTTCCTCTGGTGCTAATTATAACATTTGGCAACAAACTCAGTGGCCAGGATCCAATATTCAGCCAATTCTATAATGCGCCTATCCAACTCAATCCGGCATTTGCGGGAAATAGTACACTACCACTCGTAGCGATTAACTATAGAAACCAGTGGCCAAATTGGGGTCCTAGGGCTTATTCAACTTATTCCGCGTCGTACGATCAATTTTTTGAACTAGTCAATAGTGGATTTGGACTTCAGATCATTTCCGATAATGAAGGGGATGGGATTCTAAAAACCAATAGAATAAGTGGGGTATACGCCTATCGCTTGAAATTCAAGGACGGATTGCAAGCCAAAATTGGTATCGAAGCTTCTTTCACACAATCTCGTCTCGATTGGGACAAGTTGATCTTTCTCGACCAGCTCGATCCTTCTAATTTGATAAGCGGAGGAGGCTCCCTATTGCCCACAGGTGAAATACGCCCCAACGATCTTTCACAAAATTACTTTGATATATCTGCTGGATTATTGGTCTTTAGCCCAACTTTTTATGGAGGGCTGACCATCAAGCATTTGAGCGCTCCTCAAGACGAATTTATTGAGGATCCTTCGAATCTTTACAGAGGTTTGCCCGTCCGTTTTTCGGCCCATGCAGGCTATACTTTAGACCTCGGAGGGAACAATAATGATGGATTCGGCACGTTTTTAGCTCCTAGTATAATGTTTTTGCGTCAATCGGACTTCAGTCAGCTAAATGCAGGCGCTTTATTCAATAAAGAAAGCTTTTTTGGAGGCGCATGGTTCAGATACACTTTTTCTAATGCTGATGCCGTTATTCTTTCGTTTGGATGGAGAACGGATTTGTTTAAAATGAGTTACAGTTTTGACTTTACGGTTTCAGGCGCTTCAGTACTTCGCAGTGGCGGTAGTCATGAAGTAGGAATAGTGATCAATTTTGGAGCTGACAAACTGTCCGATTCGGGGTACAACGATTGTTTCAAATTATTCAGATAATTATTACTTCAATTACAACTAATGACAAGAATTAATCTTTTTGTATTGGTGGCATTGCTTGCTTTGGGCACTTCATGTAGTATCATTGGGAAAGGCAAGAAAGGAGGAGGAAAATCCGGCAGATCCACGACCACAGGATGGAAATACAACGACACCGAATGGGGCGGCTTCGAAAAGCTCAATTACCAAGGCCAAATCAATGCTCCGAATATGGTACTCATCGAAGGCGGTACTTTCACAATGGGCCTTACCGATGAAGATGTAATCGGCGAATGGAACAATATTCCGCGACGCATCACTGTATCCTCATTTTACCTGGATGAGACAGAAGTGCCAAATATAGCATGGAGAGAATATGTGTATTGGCTCGAAACGAGATATCCGACATATCCCGAAGAAGCTCGTGGCGCACTACCTGACCAAAAAGTTTGGTATGAGGAGCTTTCATACAACGATCCTTTTGTCGAAAATTACTTCCGCCATCCCGCGTATGATGACTATCCGGTCGTAGGTGTTACCTGGGAACAAGTACAGAACTACTGCCTATGGAGAACGGACAGAGTAAATGAGATGGTGCTCATAGAGCGAGGGGTACTCAATCCGACTCCGGATCAAAAAGATGCGGATGTCTTTACAACAGACACCTACCTCGAAGGCCAATATCAAGGTAATGTACGAAAGAACCTACCCGATCTGAGAACAGGAGGAGAACGCCCCGTGCGCTACACCGATGGAATATTGATGCCTTCATTCAGACTTCCTACGGAAGCCGAATGGGAATACGCCGCTCTGGCACTTCAAGGTAACCTTGAAAATCCAAAGGATGAATTGATCACCGATAGAAGATTCTATCCGTGGGATGGCAAGACAGCCAGATATCAAAAAAGAAATAAGAACCAAGGGAACATGCTGGCTAATTTCAAAAGAGGCAAAGGAGACTATATGGGAGTAGCAGGTAATCTCAACGATAAGGCGGATATCCCGGTACCTGTGCGATCATTTATACCAAATGATTTCGGACTATTCAATATGGCTGGTAACGTCAGTGAATGGACAATGGATGTGTACCGTCCTCTTACATCGGAAACACTTAGAGATGCAGAACATCAGGATCTCAATCCACACAGAGGAAATATTTATAAGGAAAAACTTATGGACGAATACGGAAATGTGGTTGAAAAGGACAGCCTCGGCCGGATGAAATATCGATATGTGACTGATGAAGAGCTGCAGGAAAGAGAAAATTATCGCAAAGGAGATGCCAGAAACTACCGCGATGGTGACGATGAGTATATAGTCTACGAATTCGGAAAGTATACCTTGATTAATGATAAATCGAGAGTAGTCAAAGGCGGATCGTGGGCGGATCGATTGTATTGGTTATCACCTGGCTCCAGAAAATTCAAAGATCAGGACAAAGCAGACCGATCCATAGGATTCAGATGTGCCATGGCCAGGGTCGGAAGTCCGACGGGCAATGATGAACCCGGAGGCCTTATGTTTTCGGAAGGCAAAAAGAGAAAATCGTCTCAAAAGCGATATAAGTAGATATCACAAACAGAAGAAAGATTAAGAATCCTCATTCCTTTTTTGGAATGGGGATTTTTTTTATCTCATCCAGGGCCCCTCTCTTCAAAAACCTCTCTGCCGAAGAGGCAGGGAGGGGGAAAGCCGAGGAACGAGGCTTGGGGTGAGTTGTAAGCCGAGGAATATAAAAAACATTCAATAATTTTGAAAAAACAAAACCCTGACATCGAATCGCTCTACACACTCTACCAAAACTCCACTGGCGTCTCCAAGGACACCCGCACCCTTAAACCCGGCAATCTATACTTCGCTCTGAAAGGCCCCAATCACAACGGTAATGACTATGCTTCAACTGCTTTGGAAAAAGGAGCTAGCTATGTCGTCCTCGATGAAGAACAAACCTCGTTAAAAGGAGATGAACGGGTGATATTTGTGCGGAATGTTCTGGACACTCTTCAAAAATTAGCCCACTATCACCGAAACCAGCTAAACGCGAAAATAATCGGACTGACCGGTTCCAACGGCAAGACCACAACCAAAGAGTTGCTTTGTGCGATTTTAAAAGCATATGAGATCGGATCCTATGCAACAGAGGGAAATCTCAACAACCATATCGGAGTACCGCTAACCTTGCTAAGCATTCCCTCCTCTGCGAAATTTGCCATTATTGAAATGGGATCTAGTCAGCCAGGAGATATCGAAGAACTCTGCGGTATTGTAGTGCCGGCATACGGACTTATTATCAACATTGGCAAAACGCACCTGGAAAAACTTGTAGATAAGGAAGGTGTTTTCAGAGAAAAATCAGCCCTTTTTCAAAGTGTGGCAAGCCGAGACGGAATATTTTTCCAAAATCAAAGCGATGCATTCCTTTCGACTCTGCCTTCCGAAAGGGCAATCTCTTTCTCCAAAACCCGAACTTTGTATTCTCATATCAAAGCGATCAAAAACTCCGCTGCACTGAGCTTCGATCTGGAAAGAAATAATGAAACAGTTCGTATCCAAACCAAATTGTTTGGTATGTACAACCTTGAAAATATTGCAGCGGCCATTACGATTGCCGAATATTTTTCTGTCCCGATGGGCATCATCAGACAAGCGATAGAAGAATATAAGCCATCAAATATGCGCTCGGAACTACGAAAAACCACCAAAAATATAATCATCCTCGATGCCTATAACGCTAACCCGTCAAGCCTGGAACGCGCACTAAAAGAATTTTCTGAAATTGGGAGCTCGCGGAAAATGGCTTTTATTGGGGACATGCTGGAATTGGGAGCTTCGAGTGAAATGGAGCACAAAAAGATTGCGAATTATGTCGAGTCCTTGTCACGCATTCAGGCCTATTATATTGGTACCGAATTTCAGAGAGTCGCTGCTCCTAACCAATTGATTTTCAAGGATGTAGAGGAATGTATAACCTTTATTAAAAAGCAAAAGATTTCGAATTTCACTATCCTGATTAAAGGGTCAAGAGGTATTTATTTGGAAAAGCTTATTCCTTTTTTATAAAGTTGTGGCACCTAAGACATGGTGCTTCAGCGCTTTACTTGTAAATATCGAAAAATGAGTCAAACCAAAAATGAAAATACACATCATGCTATTCCGAATGCCTTCATTATACGAGCAGTGAGCTTATTTTGGCAAGCTTGATCGTAATCGTGTTTGCTGCAAGCCATGTAGATTCCTTTGTCCTCCATAGGTACCTTGACCCACCATCTCCCGGACTGGCTGCTTTTGACAAATAACAGGTCTATTTTGTAGCCTTCCGGAGTTAAAGAGAAGTGCAAGTTTTCTTCGCTCTCAATGGGTGGCTCGATGTTTCGCATATTTAATCCTTCTTCTATATACCATCGAATGTTGGTTACATTGCTTTTAATCATCTCGAATGGGTCACTTGAGTAGTCAGCTCCAGCTATAAAAATGTCTTTTATCAGATCTGATGCACCGATGAATTTGGCATTAAGGCATGCCTCCTCTATTGTCAAACCGGTAGTCTGCGCAGATAGGTTACCCACCTGATCTCCACGTCTTATGACGTTAAGATTTATTACAGCAAGCTCGGTGGTACGCCAAATGATTTCGCTAGAATCGGGTCTACTTCGGATGTCTTTAAGACGTGTGATCTTCTCTTCGGGGATATTGGCGAGTTCGGAGATCATGCAATGGCTCTGCGCGCCTAACAATCTGATGTTCAGCTCGTTATCTCTGATAAAACACTGAAGAGCTCCGGTACTTCCATTGTCAAGAATTGATATTTCCAGGGCGCTTGCATAGCCTGAAAGCAAGTAATATAACTCCTCCACATCTTCAGGGCCTATCAGGTGAATTCTACACTCATCTTTCAAATCATTACCAAAAATTGGAAAATCACCTTCTGAATGGGCCAAACTGAAAATCTTCCTTCCGTCTTCCGGCCCGAGTGCTCCGTAAGTCCCTTGCAATCCTTGCGGAAGTTGATATTTATCTGATATTTTGACACTCATCTCAGTAAAATTTCTTTGTAGCAATAAGTCATATTACAAATATATGTAATATGTTCGAAGATGTTTTATTTTAGATTAAAAATTATTATAATATATAAACCTTTTATACTTTTGAACTTATATATATTATTTTGGGTGCATTTCAAAATGTCCCGATATAGGAAAATATGTGTTAAATTAGATATATCAACCAAAAATTAAAAGTCATGAACGTGGTTAAATTACAGAAAAGATTTGACCAACTGATGAGTGATGTAAAGAACCTACAGGACATTGAAAGTTTTTACGACTATGAAGAAAGTTTTACCTACCTGTTAAAAGATTTTGGCAGAGAATTGCTAGAGAGTTCATTGGGCGAGGCTGTTGAAAATCGTAAAAAAAAAGATGCATCAAGACAGGTTACGGTAAAATTGAATTGAATAAGTCCAACAAGTACAGCGAACAAATCGAGTCTGCAAAAGTAAGCCCTTATTTACAAGGCAAGTTGATATTCATAGGCCAGTTTAGTTGTTACGAGAATGGGGAAGAAATTGCGAATAAATTATTAGAGGTAAAAACGAATGATACGGCAATTTACCGTTTAACTGATACAATGGGAGAACAAGTAGGAGAATGGATAGATGACCAAGATCGGTACAACATAGAAGATGTGAAAAAAGAGGATAGAGTTTATTGTCAGGTGGATGGTTCTCATTTATTGACAAGAGGACCGGGATGGAAAGAGGTAAAATTGGGAAGGGTATTCAAACAAAGCTCAATTCTACCTCAAAGTGCTGATAGACAGTGGATTAGGAATAGTGAATATGTAGGTCATTTGGGTGATCATGAAGAATTTGAGACAAAAGTTTCAGTGTTATTAGATGAATATTCAGGATTAAAAGACCGGATGGTTTTTGTGAATGACGGAGCTGTATGGATAGAAAAATGGATTACAGCAGAATATCCTGATGCAACCCAAGTACTAGATTTTTACCACGCCGTTGAAAATGTGAGCAAATACGCAAATGTGTGTATGAAAAATAAAAAAGTAAGAAAAGAATGGATTTCACAGACAGCTTCACTATTAAAAGAAAAGGGTTATGATAGCCTTATAGAACGGATCGATGAATTGAATTGTAACACGAAATTAAAAAAAGAGGAAAAGAGGAAATTGATGGTCTATTTAGAAAGGAACAAGACAAGAATGGATTACCCTTCATACATAGAAAAGGGAATGTTAATAGGTTCTGGAGCCATAGAAGCAGCGCACCGCAACGTATTGCAAAAAAGGATGAAACTGTCAGGTCAAAGATGGTCTGCCAAGGGAATTCAAAATATGATCAATCTCAGAGTAATCAATAAAAGTGGCCATTGGGATATGGTAACTGACAGGTTAAGACGCGCCGCCTAGACGGGACAAAATGAAATGCACCCATTATTTTTTACCATCCAACTTCTGAATTCGCCACATGCGGCGAGATACTAGAGCCCACAGATTCGAGCTATTTGTTGTAAATAATCAGTTATGATTAACACTAAGTTTCTACTATCACTGGCATTTCTATTCCTGTTGGTAGCTCCTCAGGCTCAGGAGGACCGCGCTAATGCTGAGGGCGAATTGGACAACCAAAATGACACGTGGATCACTCCGACTATAACGGATGAAATGACTGTCAACGCCGATCAGACCAGGCAATGGAGATTAGGGCAAGCAAAATTTCCTGCCAGACCGAAAGATATGTGGGAATTTGGATTGCACTATGGCCACTTTTTTATTGACGGTGATGTAGATCGTAAAATTCTTGGTGGATTCGGCACAGGCATACACTTTAGAAAAGCGATCAACTATATAGTCTCATTTCGTTTCGATTTTTTCTATGGTCAAGCCAAAGGCCTTGAACCTCAGCCTTGGAAGCACAAAAGATCTGGTGGTGGATTGGTGGAACCAACGTTTGATGACTATAATACCAACGTGGCTGAAGATCGATTTTGGTTTCCATCACATAAGACGCGATACGTCTACGGAGCGTTCGAATGCATATTTAATGTCAGCAATATTCTCTTTCATAAAGAGCGAAACAAGTGGAACTCCTATCTGGGCGTAGGTGCCGGGCTCGATAATCACAAAGCTAAACTGGATTTGCTCGGGCCTAATAATCAACCCTATCAAAACCTTGTGCAGAGAAGTGGATTCACTCCTCAAACCTTCAACACCCGGTCGGGTCGAAGCGATATCAAAAACAACCTGGAAGATATCTACGACGGAGATTATGAAACAGAAGGGTTCAAGAAAGCGGGCATATTCAGATTGGGCGATGAAACTAATATCCATGCGGTATTCATAGCATCTGCAGGGCTTTCGCGAAAGCTTTCTAAAAGATTAAATATCGGCCTGGAACATCAAATGATGCTTTCGGATAACGATTACCTCGACGGCATAAAATTCAGGACGGCTTCCGATCAAACCAATAATGTGGACGTAGGCCATTACACCAATCTTCGGCTAGGTATAAACGTAGGAAATGTAGCCAAGCGTACCGAACCGCTTTATTGGCTCAATCCTCTTGCAACCCTATACGGTGATGTAGCAGAAATGAAGGCGAGAGGCCAAATTGACTTAACCGACACGGATAACGATGGTGTCATCGACATGCTCGACCAGGAAATAAATTCCGATGAAGGATGCCTCGTAGATACCCGGGGTGTATTGCTCGATAGCGATGGCGACGGTATCCCGGATTGTAAGGACATCGAGCCCTTCTCACCTCCTGGTTACAACATAACGGAAGATGGCAAAGCGATAATCACAGATTCCAATGTACTCACCGAAGCTGACGTGGTCAGAATTATAGAATCTACCTGTGAGGGATGTCATAACCAGGCTCTTTCTTCTACTACTCTTCCGGATGGCCGCGTCGTCTATGGTACAACTGGCGGAACACTTACCGAAGGCACTACATTTATTACCTCAGGATGTGGCAATTGGTTCTTGCCAATGGTTCATTTTGATCTGGATAAATACAGAATAAAGCCTGATGCCTTTAGCTCTATCCACCATGTAGCCACTGTCATGAAGAAATGTCCTGAGCTCTGTGTAACCGTTCACGGTCATACTGATTCCAGAAATACAAATGATTACAATAGGGTGCTTTCCTACAAAAGAGCCAAAGAAGTCGCGGACTATATAGTGCTCAACTACGGTATCGAAAGATCAAGGCTCATGCTCATGTACGGCGGAGAAGAAAGTCCGCTCATTCCGAATCTACCCGATCATCATTTCACCTCTCGCGAAGAGGAGATCATGCAATACATGAACAGGCGCGTAGAATTCAGAGTATGTACTCCTACTGACTTCAATATGACCGCGCCTGATGGCCCCAATGCAGGTGCGGGAACCAGTGGTTCATCAAGACCCGGATCAAAGTATAGCGGAAATAAAAATTCCAAGTACTAGTAGAAGTTTAGATTGGAAATGATTTGAGGAGCAATTCCTGGTGGGTTGCTCTTTTTTTTAATGGCGAACCAAATTTATTTGGTTCTATTGCGTAATACTTAGAGGCTAATTCCGTGAATCAACTCTTAGTGTTGTTAGCGGAGCTTCCGACTAAAATTGATTACCAAGGCATTATAAAACTTTGTGAACTATAGTTTGCAATCTGTAGTAAATAAATTTGCCACGCCATTAGATCAACATCTGCAGCGGATTCTCCAAATGAGCTTTTACTGTATTCAAAAACTGTGCTCCCGTAGCCCCATCCACAATCCTATGGTCGCAAGACAAGGTCAACTTCATCATGCTGCCCACCTCTATTTCGCCATTGATCACTATTGGTTTTTGCACAATACTACTTACAGCCAATATGCACGCATCGGGTGGATTGATTATAGCGGTGAATTCCTCGATGCCAAACATGCCCAAATTCGAGATAGTAAATGTATTGCCCTGCATTTCATCAAGGCCTAATTTTCTATCCCGTGCCCTGGACGCCAAATCCTTTACCTCTGCAGTGATCACCGACATCGGTTTCCAATCCGCATTTCTTACAACCGGTACAATTAAGCCATCATCTACGGCAACGGCCACACCAATATTCACTTCTTCGTGTCTGGTGAAATGAGTTTCGTGCCAGGAAACATTTACGTTCGGATGTTTTTTGAGGGCTATCGCGGCAGCTTTGATAATTATGTCGTTAAAAGAAATTTTAAAGCCATTCTTTTCATTGGCCGCTTTGCGCATTTCTATACTCTTGTCCATATTAACTTCTACCGTAAGGTAGAAATGCGGTGAAGTAAATTTGCTTTGGCTTAGTCGTTTAGCGATCGTTTTGCGCATTTGTGATAGAGGGATGTCACCGTATTCCACTTCGGATGGCAGCTGTGGAATGCTTGTTGGCGTAACTGGTTTACCGGATGGTGCACCGTTGGATTTTGCTTCGAGCACGTCTCTTTTTACGATTCTACCGCCTTCACCGCTACCCTTTATAGATGTAAGTAATATGGACATCTCTGCTGCCATTTTTTTTGCCAATGGCGATGCTTTGATCCTTGAAGATTCGGCAGTAGCAACTATATTCGGAGGCCCTTCGGAGGCTTTCACAACTTGCTGCAGACTTGCCTTTTCTCCCTCTTGTTTTGATTCGGCGGGTGCTTCCTTTGCAGCATCCATACTACGCTGAGCATCCTTGAGTAAAGCATCTATATCTTCATCTTTTTCACCTATTATAGCTATTACATCGTCCACAGGCACAGGGCCAGATTCTTTACCAACATATAGCAAGGTACCCGCATTAAAACTCTCCAAATCCATCGTAGCCTTATCCGTTTCTACTTCTGCCAAGATATCCCCTACTTCCACGGGGTCTCCTACATTTTTCAACCATGAGATTATGTTTCCTTCCTCCATGGTATCGCTAAGTCGCGGCATTCGTATTATTTCCGCCATTGCATATTTATTAGACATTCAAAGTTAAGATAAAAGCGGGAAGCTGAATGCAGCAAGATGGAAGAACTCCGGACGAAGGGCTAACTTCCAGCTTCGCGCTTCCCACCTCAAGTCCTATATTAGCACTTTATTTAATTTGTTAGTCTTATGTCCATCTCCTCTAAGCTCGTAGAAGATGCAGTCAGCAGTTTTTCATCCCTTCCGGGAATTGGTAAAAAGACTGCACTTAGATTGGTTTTACACCTTATCAACAAGGACAAAACGGATATCAAGGACCAAGTGATCAAACCTCTGGAGCAATTGGTCAATCAAGTCAGATTTTGTGAAATATGCTTTAATATTTCCGATGATGTGCAATGCGGAATATGCTCAAATGCGCATCGTAATAAAAATTTGATTTGTGTCGTCGAAAATATCAGGGATGTTATTGCCATCGAAGAAACAGGACATTACAATGGCGTCTATCACGTGCTTGGAGGTGTCATTTCTCCGCTCGAAGGTATCGGCGTAGAAGATCTGAATATCGAAAACTTACTAAAAAGAGTTCAAGACAATACCGAGGAAGTCATAATGGCCATTAGCCCAACAATAGAAGGTGAAACGACCATCTACTATTTATCAAAAAAAATAATTGAAAAAGGAATCAAAGTAAGCCAACTCGCAAGAGGTATTTCTTTTGGTGGAGAATTGGAATACGCTGACGGCCTGACCTTGGGACGATCCTTACTAGGTAGAATTCCTTATACAATAAGTGAATGATGAAATGATTTAATGATGAAATGACTGAATGTTACGATTATTTCTGCATTACATCATTGCCTCATTACATCATTGTCGCATTACGTCATTGGCTTCTAGCGCTTTAACTTCGCCTCCCCAATATCTGATATGCGCAAAACCGGAAGTAAACCAGAATTCGACATCGCCGTCATCATTGTCAATTATAACGTCAAATCGTTTTTGAATTTCTGCCTTGAATCTGTCTATGCAGCAACCCAAGATCTGAAAGCCGAGATCATCGTCGTAGATAACGATTCCGACGATGATTCACTGAGCTTTCTGAATCAATGGCATGATCGAATAATACTTATACAATCCACTGATAATGAGGGATTTGCAAAAGCCTGCAATAAAGGATTGATTGCATCGAATGCCGAATATGTGCTCTTCCTCAATCCCGATACCATCATTTCCGAAGATTGTTTGAAAAAATGCTTCAAACACTTTTACACCGATGAAAATATCGGAGCAATCGGGGTGAAAATGATCGATGGTTCGGGCAATTACTTGCCGGAATCAAAGAGAGGATTTCCAACGCCCCGGACGGCTTTATTTAAAATGTTGGGCCTATCCACCCTTTTTCCAAAATCCGCTCTTTTCAATCCTTACTACCTCGGTCATTTGTCCAACAATGAAATTCACGAAGTAGATGTACTGACGGGAGCATTTTTTTTTATGAATTCAGATGTCGCCAAAAAGTTAAATGGTTTTGACGAACGGTTTTTTATGTATGGCGAGGATATTGATCTGTCGTACAGGATTAAAAAATCCAGAAAGCAGGCTGTATACTTTCCGGATAGTACGATTATTCATTTCAAAGGAGAAAGTACCGAAAAGTCTTCCTTTCAATATTTCAAGGCCTTTTACGGCTCGATGAAGCTTTTCGTCGCTAAGCACTATACGAAAGCTGCCGGACTGAGCTTTGGTTTGTTGCTAAATATTGGAATTATACTTAGCGCACTTTTCGGTTTTATTAAAAGAAGCGTGTCTGTGATCTTTGTGCCGCTTATGGATGTGACCACTATTGTAGCATCTCTGTACCTAGTATCAAAATTTTGGGCCCAATTCTATCACGGCCAGATCGACTATTTTGAAAAGAGTCCTTTATTCCTCAATATTGCACTGTATGCATTAGTTTGGACTGCGATGATGGCTATAAATGGGGTATATAAAGGGAAGCAAAATATCCCAGCAACAATCAAAAGCATGTTCGAAGGCCTCTTCGTAATCCTTGTCATTTACTCCTTGTTGGGATCGACAATGAGGAGTTCGAGAGCTGTTATTATTCTGGGATTCATCGCAAGTCTTATCTCTGTGGTAGGTTTGAAGTATTTGATCAACTTTTTGCTTTATGGCCGAAAATCAAATGAAGTGACCGTTCTAGGAAATGAATCGGATGATTTACAACTCGTATTGTCAAAAATCGGTTATCACCGAATCTCTTCTGTTTCGTTGTCAGATAAAAACGCACTTTACGAAGCTTCCAATCTGGTTTTTTCTATCGAAAAGATAGCCTTCCAGGAAATGATAGGGATCATGAAAACGAGAATCGGAAAAGAACAGTTGTACTTTTGGGATGCCCGTAAAAAATTATTAATTGGAAGTAAAAGTAAAAGACACAGAGGGCAGCAACTGGACGAAAAGAGTTTATATGAAATCGCGCGCCCGGTCAAAAGATTTTACAAACGGATCTTTGACATTCTTTCGGTATTTTTTCTGATTCCCGGTTTTTTCATTGCTTTATTTCCAGGTGCACAATTGGACATTTATTTTAGAAGTTTGCTCGATACTCTGAGCGGCCGTAAGACGCTTATTTCTTATAATCAGATCAGCAGTCCTCAAGAATTGCCAACCATTAAAAATGGATTTTTCTTACCCGGTGAAACCAAATCGCCAGGGGATCAACTGCTTATCGCCAGAGACTACGCTTTGCATTATTCGTTTTTGAAAGATTTGACCATTTTACTTTCGCATTATGTTGATATTGTACTCAGTTTATCAAGAGACACATGATTAGCATTGATCGGATTAAGGAGCTTAACGCAGAATACTACAACCGCATAGTAGAATTCAGAAAACATCTCCACGCTCATCCCGAATTGTCCTTCGAAGAAAAAAATACCTCTGTGTACATCCAGTCGATCCTAGATAAATACAATATTTCTTATTCGGCAGGCTGGGCAGAAAATGGTGTGGTCGCACAAATCGGAAATGGAATGCGCTGTGTCGCATTAAGAGCAGATATAGATGCCTTGCCGATCCAGGAAGCCAATGATGTGCCTTACAAATCCCAAAATGAAGGCGTCATGCATGCCTGTGGTCACGACGTGCACACAGCATCACTCTTAGGTACTTGTCTGATAATCAAAGAGTTAGAGGATGACTTGCCGACAAGCGTAAAAATTATCTTCCAGCCGGGCGAAGAAAAATTGCCTGGAGGTGCTTCCTTGTTGATCAAAGAAGGAGTGCTCAAAAATCCCGATGTGGAAATTGTACTTGGCCAGCACGTACACCCTGCAATGGAAGTCGGGAAAATCGGAGTTTGCCCGGGGCCCTTTATGGCTTCAGCGGATGAAATATACATAACGGTAAAAGGAAAGGGAGGACACGCGGCAATGCCGGAACATTGTATCGATACTATAATGGTGGCCACTGAGATCATTTCTGCGTTACACAAAATCCCTTCGCGGTATGCGCCAAAGGAGGCCACAGTACTATCAATCGGAAAAATAGATTCCGTAGGCGGAGCCACGAATATCATTCCGGATAAAGTAAAAATCGAAGGCACTTTCAGAGCGTATAATGAAGAATGGCGCAAAAAGGCGCACAGGCTGATCGAGCAAGTAGCCGAAGGCATCGCCAAAGCACATAGTGCTACTTGCGAAGTCAATATCGTAAAGGGATATCCATTTTTGAATAACGATCTGGAACTCACTTCGAAAGTAAAAAAAAGCGTGGCAGAATTCGTGGGTCAAGAGAATGTAGTTGACCTGCCAAGGAGGATGACTGGTGAAGATTTTGCTTACTATTCACACGAGGTGCCTTCCTGCTTTTATAGGCTTGGCACAGGAAATGCAGCGAAGAATATTACTTCCCAGGTGCATACGAGTACATTTGATGTAGATGAAGAGGTGTTTCGATTTAGTTCGGGATTGATGGTTTGGTTGGGGCTCAGTTCATTGTGATCTGAACATTTGGTAAATAGATCCAAATCTGGTTGGACTAAAATCGACCAAAAAATTTTGGCCGGCCACTAACAATTCGGCAAAATCACAGGCAACTGAAATGCCAACCCACCCTCCGACGTTTCTTTATATTTGCTGTTCATATCTTTAGCTGTCCGCCACATCGTTTCCACTATGGTATCAAAGTGAACAACAGCGCTGTCAGGATCGCTCGAAAGCGCCAGATTACATGCGGTAATAGCTTTGATCGCTCCCATAGAGTTGCGCTCGATGCAAGGGATTTGCACAAGGCCGCCGATAGGATCGCAGGTGAGACCAAGGTGGTGCTCCATCGCTATTTCAGCAGCCATTAGGACTTGCTCAGGCGATCCGCCCATCACTTCTGCGAGACCGCCTGCTGCCATTGCCGAAGAGACTCCGATTTCCGCCTGACAACCGCCTACTGCCGCCGATATAGTCGCTCCTTTTTTGAAAAGACTTCCTATTTCTCCTGAGGTTAAGATGAATTTGATTATATCCTTTTCGCCGTTATTCTCACAAAAACAGAGGTAGTAGAGAAGTACCGCGGGCACGACTCCCGCTGCTCCATTCGTGGGGGATGTTACTACCCTTCCGGACGAGGCATTTTCTTCGTTTTCTAATACAATTTCAGAAATCGAAAGCCCGGTTTTCCCGGTGTAATCGATCAACTGATGCGCTTTATTAATAGGGTAAGAAAAAGTCCTCACCGAAGATTCCCTAGGAGATTGATTTTCAGTTTCAATAAATCCGCCGCCGACAGAATAGTAGATCTCTTTAATTGTTTGGCCGTTAATATATGTTATTTCAAACGTACAAGCATTAGGATGGTAGGGCAGCGTTGAATTTTCAAAAATTATGTCGGTCCCTGGATGGAATGCGACAAGACTATGATTTATTCTTATTCGTCCTGAAGTCTTTATTCGATCGATAATGGCGGGATCATTCCAGTGTCAATACTTCGGTAATCATAGCCTTGTAAACCCAATATCACCGCTATATCCGTGCCGTGGCCCTTGCCTGTTTTTGAAAGCGAACCGTAGAGATGCACAGTGATCTTGGCTATCGATCTATTTTCTACTTTGGAAGCGAACAGATTTGCCGCTTTCCATGGGCCCATGGTATGAGAACTCGAAGGGCCTACCCCAATCTTGAAAATATCGAAAATACTTATGCTTTCCATGTGAGGAAAATTGCGAATCACTAACAATGAGCCTATTCCGAAAACCGCCATTTGCTAAATCTTTGAGATTTAGTAAATTTTATTCTACCTACATGCTAATGAAGGGAAAGTAATTCACAATTCGTGTGATTAATTCACTACTGGTCAAAATATTAACATATTGCGATTTTTTTTAATATCTTAGCACGATATTTGCAGTGAAAAGAAAAAATAGTATATGGCAAGAATTTTAGTAGTTGACGACGACAAAAGTATACGTAGAACGCTTAAGGACATCCTGGAATTTGAAAAATACGAAGTGGTAGAGGCGGCAGATGGACTGGAATGCATGGTGAAGCTCAAGCAAGCTCAATATGATGTGGTTGTCCTGGACATAAAGATGCCGAAGATGGATGGAATGGAAGTCATCGATAAAATTCAGGCTACCAAGCCCGAACTGCCAGTAGTAATGATTTCAGGACACGGCAATATAGATACTGCGGTAGAAGCGGTCAAGAAAGGAGCGTTTGATTTTATCCAAAAACCACCCGACCTGAATCGTCTGCTAATTACTATTCGGAACGCATTGGACAAATCCACCCTGATCACCGAGAAAAGGGTATTGCAGAAAAAGGTGTACAAAAAATCCGTTGCCGAGGAAATGGTTGGTGATTCGAAAGAAATGCAAAAGATAAAAGAAACAATAGAAGTGGTCGCTCCTACTGAGGCGCGAATATTAATTAACGGAGAAAACGGAACTGGCAAAGAACTGGTGGCCAAATGGTTACACCAGAAAAGTGTCAGGCGGGCTGAACCTCTTATCGAAGTGAATTGTGCAGCTATCCCTTCTGAATTGATCGAGAGCGAACTTTTCGGTCATGAAAAAGGTTCGTTCACTTCTGCGCATAAGCAGCGCATAGGAAAATTTGAATTGGCCAATAAGGGCACTCTTTTCCTCGATGAAGTAGGTGATATGAGTCTTTCGGCTCAAGCCAAAGTGCTACGCGCCTTACAGGAAAATCGAATTGTGCGCGTAGGCGGAGACAAGGAAATAATGGTGAATGTGCGCGTAGTAGCCGCAACCAATAAGAACTTGCGCGCCGAAATATCTAAAGGCAAATTTAGAGAAGATCTTTATCATAGGCTTGCCGTAATTCTTATAAGAGTGCCTAGTCTTGATGAACGGCGTGAAGATATTCCATTACTCGTGCAGCATTTTAATGCAATGGTCTGTAAAGAATATGGCATCAAAGCAAAAGATGTAGAACCAGGCGCCATTAAGGAGTTGCAAAAACTCCCATGGACAGGAAATATCAGAGAACTGCGAAACGTAGTCGAGCGACTCGTCATACTCTCCGAAGATAAGATCTTGAAAGACCATGTAAGAGCATTCGTGACAGGTGATGAAAAGCAAAAAAGCCAGATAGAGGAGCTTTTTGATAAGTTTGATAACCTTGAGCAACTGCAATATTATATCCGCGATGAGTACGGAAAGTATAAGAAGATATACGCATGATGTAGGGACGGCGGACGGCAGACGGTAGACGGCCAACGGAGTGATGTCGAATTTGTTCTCTTGATTGGTTAAACCTGAATTTGCGCTCTGCGACCTTCCCAATTAACTAGTCAACCAATTACCTATTTAACTAAGTACAGATGAAGAAATGGCAACACATAGACGCCGAGAATTCATGGACGATGTTCAAGGTGATCTCCGAATTCGTAGACGGATTTGAAACTTTGAACAGGATAGGCCCTTGTGTTTCCATCTTCGGTTCCGCCAGAACCAAGCCCGACCATGAATATTACAAATTGACGGTAGACGTTGCCAAAAGACTCACAAAGGAAGGATACGGCATCATCTCAGGGGGCGGGCCCGGGCATAATGGAAGCGGCAAATAAGGGTGCTTACGAAGCAGGCGGAATATCCGTCGGCTTGAACATCAACGTGCCCAACGAGCAATCCGATAATCCCTATATCGACAATGATAAAAGTCTGGATTTTAGATACTTTTTTGTGCGCAAGGTGATGTTTGTGAAATATGCCCAGGCATTTGTGGCTATGCCTGGTGGTTTCGGTACTTTGGATGAGTTGTTTGAAGTGCTCACACTTATTCAGACCAAAACGATAAAGAAGGTGCCAGTTGTTTTAGTCGGCCCGGATTATTGGACGGGAATAATAGAATGGATCAAAGAAACTGTTTTTGCTGAATTTGGCAATGTAAGTCCGGAAGATATACGCCTGTTACCGGTTATGGATGATGGGGATGAGGTCATTAAGTACATTCATAACTTCTACCATATTGATCATGTGGAAGAGTTGAAGCCTAATTATGGGTTGTAGGAATTATTCAAATTCAAGCTCAAGAATCAAGTTTCAGCCGAAGGCTGATCGGCCTTTGGCCGACAAACTCAAATTTGTTTCTCCAAACGACGGGCTTTCACAATCGATATAGGGTTTGAGTCTGATATTTCATTTTAAAAAATATTGGTTAATTTATCCTCCTAAGCTCGGTCCATGGTCCATTCGTCAGCGCTAAATTTTGAAACTCTTTTGCGTTTGGGCGCTTGGAGATTTTCAAGCACCATTTCCCATAGGTGTTCGTATGGGATGATCTCTACTAGCATTGGACTTGCCAGGTCTTGATCTTTCCGCGACATCCTTTCGAGGTATTTGGCAGATTTGCGTTTTACGGCCACCGGATTAAAATGATTCATTGGTATAGTCAGTAGCATTTTGATAAAGCAATTGCTTCTGAAGTTTTTATTTTTAACAACGAGGTACTTATCGCAATAGGTCCTTAAGGAGTGTATTCTCTTTTCCATTACATCGTAATCGCGGTCATAGATATTGAGGAGTAGGCGAAGTATGGTCAAAGGGATACGCAAGCCTACAGGGTCCGATTCCAAGCGGTCGCATTTTGCAATTAGTACGTTTGTGCTCCTGCGGCTTATGGCTTTTGCATGAGTAATTTTTTCGATCAGTGACACATAGCCGATGTATGCACCTATCAGATATATCTGCTCTTGAAGCTCTAGTGAAACTAACGCAAAATTTTTGTTAGAAACAGTTGATTTATATGCATCAAAAGCATCCGTGTAACAGCCGGTCGCTAGCTGAATTCGCAGAATTGTTTCTTGCAAAATAAACCAGTTTGGCGTACCTGAGGTCTCGTGTTGAAGACAGCCTTTGAGATTATCTAAGCTATTCCGGAACTGCCCCAAATGTAACTAAATGGCCGCAATATATCTCAAGAATGACACTTTGCATGCTCTATGCTCATAGCGAAGTAGACTAAAATAGTCGTACGCTTCCCGGGCAACAGGTAGAGCACTTTCATAATCAGCTATTGCTAAATATTTCACCACCTTGATAATGTAAAAGTTGAAGAAAAATCTAAATGAGCTAAATTTTAACTCATGCTTAGACAATTCCTTTTCGTATTCTGTTGCGATTTTAAATACCGCCGTTTTGATGGTTTTGTTATTTTGAAAATATCCGCTAACTATCGATTCGTACCAAGATGCAAGAATTTCTTTATCGAGAATAACGCTATATTCCTTGCACCCTTCATAATAATACTTTCTCAATTTTGCATTTGGCTCGGCTAGCCTATAATTGTTAAGCAGAGCTCTGCTAGCCTCAATCACTTTATCAGTAAAGTCATAGAAAACTGCTTTTTTATAAAGTTGCAATGCAACTTCCTTAGAAGAAATGTGTGCCGCCCAAGACTGCAATATCCCGAGCTGGTGCGAGAGCTTAAGGGTTTCATGATAGGCCAACCTAATGTCGGGCGAGCTGCTGCGATTTGGTTGATATTTAATGATTTCATTTAATAGCTTTTTGCGTAAGCTTAGTTTCTTCTTTCTAAAAGCAGGAAATGATTTACCAGATTGAAACAGTTCTTGCGCTGCAGTTTCGTCATTGGTTTGTTGGGCAACAAGATCTAGCAATTTGTTCTCTACCTCGTTCAACCCGGATCTGAATTCCGTCCACTCTTCTTCTCCATAGTCCATCCGCTCTTCTATTCTATTGTATATTTCACGGAGTACTTTCAAATTATTTGAATTTACTTGAGTTGTTAAGAATCATTTTATTTCCGCTATTCATCGGTACTATTTAATTTGGATTATTACAGTATATGTCTTAAATTTACTTTTAGTCTACTTCGGCAAATGAACTCCTAATAAAACCGAGGCGATAACCCAAGATAACCATTTCCAAATTTACGACAGCACAGAGACAAGGACGGAAAGTGCTTTTTTAGTCAAAATTGTTTTGCATAATAGACTGAAGGCCAAATATTTAAGAAAATCGTATAACCGTATCCCATTTCGATTTACGCGGTCAATAATCAACAAAGTAGTAGAAATTCAACCAAAGCATTATCCGATCTTAGCCTTTGTATTCAGAAAATAAACCTTAGCGGGTTTTTTACAACAATATCACAAAGAGGTTCTGCTCAAATAACCCAAATAGATGGCGAGATAATGAAATTAACTACCTTGGAAACAGAAGCAATGACTTAGGTTGATTAGGGTCAATTTCAGGTGAGACGATGTAAAATGATTAGCAGAACCTCTTTTTTAATTTATAACCTGTTAGGTTATCATTATCGTGATTAGGGCTTAATCTTATGCACTGTCATTATTTTCGCGGCAACCTAACAGGTTAAGGCTAGAGGTTTGGAATTATGTCATTTTCAAAGCCCGGTCAAAATCCTCTAAAAGATCATCCGTACCCTCAATACCCACCGACACTCGTATCATCCCATCCGTAATCCCATTCTGAAGCCGCATTTCTCTTGGTACATTTAAATGCGACATCGACGCCGGATGCATGATTAGCGTATCCACATCTCCTAGTGTCGGGGCGAGGGTACCCATGGTAATATGATTCATCAATTTCTTCCCGGCTTCGATTCCTCCTTTTACTTCGAAGGTGAGCATGGCTCCGAAATCATTCATTTGAGATTTGGCGATTTCGTGGTCGCGATGTTCGGGTAATCCGAGATAATTGACACTTTCTACATTCTCATGATTGGACAACATCTGCGCCAATGCCATCGCATTTTCGCAATGTTTTTTCATGCGCAGGGGTAAAGTTTTTAATCCATTATTTACCAGCCACGCTTCGAAGGGACTAAGATTTGTGCCCATCAGTTTCATAGCTTCCCATACCGTTTTGTAGTGCTTTTGATCTTTTCCTACGATAATACCAGAAATTGTATTGCCGTGGCCATTGAGATATTTGGTAGTCGAATGAATAATAAAATCTACGCCAAAATCAAAAGGCTGCTGGAGCAGTGGCGTGCTAAATGTATTGTCAATAATGGTATAGGCTTCATTTTCTTTGGCGATCTTACAAAGCATGGATATATCAACACAATCAAGTCCCGGATTAGATGGAGTTTCGGCGTAGATGGCTTTAATATTGGAGTTGTTTCTTAATGCATTTCTAATCTCTTCTTCATCTCTCAGGTTGCAGAAAATTGGCTCGATTCCCAGTTTAGCAAAGATCTTTTTTAACAATTCCGTCGTGCCTCCGTAAAGATTACCTTGCGAAAGTATGGCATTGTCATTTTTCAGCATCGCCGCCAAAAGAGTAGTCGTGGCCGCCAATCCCGATGAAGTGAATAACCCAAAAGGTTCGATGTCCAAGCCATAACCTTCGAGCGTAGCAATTTTATTGGCAACAGCCTCAACAGTAGGATTTCCAAAGCGGGCATATACGTGCCCTTTTTCACTTCCGTCGAAAATTCGTATACCTTGTTCGATATTTTCAAATTCGAAAGAAGACGTAGCGTATATTGGAAGATTATGTGGTTTGGTTGACAATGTATTTTTGGACTCTTTGACACAGAATGTCTCAAAACTTCGTTTATTCATTACAAGACACGTTTAAACCAATAAAGTGAACAACTATCTCACACTAAAAGTAGCAACAATATTAGCATTGTTCCTACTGCTGCTACCTGCTCAAACGAGCCACGCGCAGGAAGAAGTGGAGGTATACGAAGAATTTGCTAACGAACCCATCGCCGCACGTCTAACCGGATTTAATTTTAATATTCTCTATCCAAGATCAACCTTCAAGCGTAAACTTATCGACGAAACCGGAATTGGCGGCGGAGCATTCCTGCTTTGGCAGGTAAGTCCATTATCACCTCACTTTCTTGGCTTTGCCATCGAATACGATCATCTTTTCCGAGACGTCGGATTTAACAATGGATTTGAAGAACGGGTCAATTCGGGTTACGTCAGCCTTACGGCGAATTGGCGGGTATTTCCTAATTTTCGATTGTGGATACTCGAGCCTTACCTTGAAGCGTTTATTGGTCCCAATTTTATCTTTACCGCCACCAGTATTTTTGACGAAAACACAGGGCAAAACGTAGATTTCGAATTTGATCAAACCAATTTTGGATTTGAATATGGGATCGGATTCGGGATTACTATTCCTATGGTCAATTCGTGGTTTTTTGATTTTCAATTCAGCCTTTCCAGTACTTCGATCGCGCAGTATTTTGTGCTTCCCGAATCGCGTATCGGAGGTTTCGAACAGGTCAATTCTGCTACCGATCACAATAAAATTAAGGTTGGGGTGATATATGCGTTCTAGCTTCACTTCGACAGGCTCAGTGCAGGCGCTCAGCTACCACAACTTCGGTTTCTTTTGGACATAGTTCAGTTGCACCGCTCAACTGCGAGCACTTCCCTCAGCAACTCTAAGTCGATTTGCTACTTTTTGAATTTTTTCAATAGATATGCTTTAACAGAAAATCAGCAAGTGACTTGTGTCAAGTTGTAGCTATAAACTCAACGTATATGGGACTTTAGGAATTAAACGTTTGTAAGCGTTTCTAACGGTTAATATATTTACGCTATTCGAGACCCCAAGCTTTATCACACCCGAAATAAACATTCTCAACGCTTATACCATCCAACATGAGTTGAGCAACCGCAACAAAAGATTGGAGGTTTTTCACATGGAATTTTCGTTAATTCGTGGACAAATCCGAACATGGAAACCGACGCCACCATTAACGACGAATTCTATGAGCATCAGACTATAAAAGTCGATAAGGGCCAGGAGCCATTACGAATAGATAAATTTTTAATGAACAGGCTGGAAAGAGTGAGTAGAAACAAGGTGCAAATCGCAATAAGAGCTGGAAATGTAGTTGTAAATGAGAAAGAAGTAAAGCCCAACCACCGCGTCAAACCCCATGATTCAATAAGTATAATATTTCCTAAGGAGACACATTCGGACGGCAAAGTCGAACCCGAAAATATACCTCTCGATATCATTTACGAAGATGAATATTTAATGGTGATCAATAAACCCGCTGGAATGGTAGTCCATCCTGGCTACGGCAACAAAAGCGGAACGCTTGTTAATGCAGTTGCCTATCATTTGAAAAGAGACGACATCCCCGTACTTCCCGGCAACGCTATTGATAGACCTGGTTTAGTCCACCGCCTCGACAAGAACACCTCGGGCTTGATGCTGATCGCCAAAGAAGAATACACGCTTAGTCACTTGGCCCGACAATTTTTTGATCATTCAATAGAACGGAGCTATAACACATTGGTGTGGGGTAATTTTGATGAGCCGCAAGGCACTGTAAATCAATACATTGGAAGGCATCAACGGGATCGATTGCTCATGACCGTGTACGAAGACGAATCGGTAGGTAAAAGCGCCGTTACACATTTCGAAGTGCTGGAAGATCTTTACTATGTAAGCCTGATCGACTGTCAACTGGAAACAGGCCGTACTCATCAGATCCGAGTGCATATGAAGTATCTAAAGCATCCTGTATTCGCTGATAACAAGTACGGAGGAGATCGTATTGTGAAAGGTACGATTTACAGCAAGTACAAACAATTTGTGCAGAATTGCTTTAAACTATGTGATCGGCAGGCGCTTCATGCAAAATCGATTGGTTTTGTGCATCCCGTTAAGGGTGAAAGAATGCTTTTTGATAGTGAGTTGCCGGAGGATTTTTCTAGAGTTTTGGAGAAATGGCGTGGGTATTTTGATACGCGGAAAGGGTAAAGACAATTAAATTTCATGACCCTGTTTAAATGAAAATAGCAGATCGCATTAATTTACTGGTAGAGTTAGGTAAAGAATTAAACTCTTCCTCTAATGAAAGACTCAAGCAGGCTACCCTCAAAGCCCATCTAGAAAACCAATGGTTCACGCCCAAAAACACAAGGAAAGCGATTAAAGCCATATGCGATCAATTTCTGCAAAGGAATTTATTGGAAAATTGGATAAAATATTATCATATCGACGGCGTGAAAGCAAAAAACATCGGCCTCGTCTTAGCCGGAAACATTCCTTTGGTCGGTTTCCACGACCTGCTCTCCACTTTCATAACCGGGCATAAATCGATCATTAAACCCTCTTCAAAAGGCAAGGTATTGATCGAAGCCGTTATAAATATTTTAAGCGATATTGAACCCAAAACAAAGACGCAATTTGAAATCGTCGACAAACTTGCAGATTTTGACGCTGTAATCGCCACAGGCAGCAACAATACCGCTCTTCATTTCGAATATTACTTCAGAGAATATCCCAAAATCATTCGTAAAAACAGGACGTCTGTTGCAATTTTGGACGGGAATGAATCAAGCGAAGAATTAAAAAGCCTCGCTACGGATGTATTCGCTTATTTTGGTTTGGGTTGTCGGAATGTATCAAAGATCTATGTGCCCGATGGCTATAATCCGGATCATATTTTCGAAGCATTTTATGAATATGAGCATGTGATCGATCACAACAAATACAAGAACAATTACGACTATAACAACGCGATATTTCTCCTTGGCCAGCACAAATTTTTAACTAATGATTTTATTATTTTAAAAGAAGATGAAAGTCTTCATAGCCGAATAGCGAGTCTGCACTATGAATACTACACAGATTTGGAAAATGTAAAGACTCAAATAGTCAATTTGAAGGAAAATATACAATGCGTAAGTACCAATGTGGAGATGGGCGAAATGGAAACCGTTCCCTTAGGTAAATGCCAAAACCCCGGCCTTTGGGATTACGCGGACGGAGTGGACACAATGAATTTTTTAACCCATTTGAATTAATAATGACCAAAGCCGAAAAAGCAAAAAATATAGCGCACCGACTCGAAGAGCTCTATCCCGTGACGCTCATTCCGTTAGATCATGTTGATGCATATACTTTGCTCATATCGGTACTGCTGTCGGCTCAATGCACCGACGAACGGGTTAATAAAATCACTCCCCTACTCTTCGACCGGGCCGACAATCCGTCGGATATGATCCAACTTGAAATTGAGGAGATCAAAGAAATCATCCGTCCGTGTGGACTCTCACCACGGAAGTCGAAAGCTATCTATGATTTGTCAAAAATCCTTCTCGAAAAGCACCAAGGAAAAGTGCCTCAATCCTTCGAAGCTCTGGAGGAGCTCCCTGGTGTGGGACATAAAACTGCTTCGGTAGTGATGGCTCAGGCCTTTGGAGTGCCTGCATTTCCAGTGGACACACATATACACAGATTAGCTTGGCGATGGGGTTTGAGTTCTGGTAAAAATGTGGAGCAAACGGAGAAAGACCTCAAGCGGCTCTTTCCTGAAGAAACCTGGAACAAACTTCATCTACAGATCATATATTTCGGCCGGGAATATTGCCCGGCACGAGGGCATGATCCTTTTGTATGCCCGATTTGTTCCAAGTTTGGTAGAAAGTCTCTTCTTTAAGGAAAATATTGAGATATTTGACATTTACTAGAAGACCAATGACGCTATAATATCACCAATGACGGCTTACAAAAAAATCGGTCGATTTTTTTCATTCCACGATGATGAATTTTTCCTTGCTACTTCTTCTGACGGTGGATTTTTGAAACTTGATATGCATGAAGAAGATCCTATTCTGCTTTCGGAAAATATTTACGCTGAGGAAATTCTTGAAATAAGGACGTTTTTCAAAAAAAATCGTGAAGATATCCTGTCCTCTATTGCCACAGCTTAATCTTAGATCTCGAAATTAATAATAGGACGGGCAGCTTAAATTATTATTTCGTTGTCAATTTTGCCAATCCATACCATATGAAAAAATCAAAATACTTCCAGGATCACATGCCCGGTAATGTCTGCTACGGCTGCGGCAAAGAAAATCACGAAGGCCTTAAGATCAGGAGTTATTGGGAAGTCGAGGAAGCCGTATGCATTTGGCATTCGAAAGACAAATACAACGGATGGAAAGGCATCCTCAATGGGGGCGTTTTGGCCACTTTGATAGATTGCCATTTGATGTGTACGGCCATGGCGGCTGCATACAGAGCAGAAGGCCGAGATATTGATAGCGAGCCCGTTTACCATTATGCTACGGCTTCGTTAAACATTCGTTATCTTAAGCCGACATCAAATGATCATCCTATCGAAATCAGGGCTACTGTGAAAGAGTTAAAAGGTCAGCCAAAGGCCGATCGGCGCTCCGTCGCTCAAGCTATATGGTGCGTAAGCGACCTTTGGCCGGTAAAAAAGCAATTATCCACTGCAAAGTCTATTCAAATGGAGTGAATTCTGCAGAGGCCGACGCAGTCGGTATAAGAGTTTATGACAGCAGTAAAGCCAATAATAAATTTATCAAGCATTCATGAAGTCATTCATTTTGTACGATAAATCTCTGCCTTGTTGTGCTTTGCGCTGTCTTCACTTCAAGCACGTACACTCCTGACAATAACTAGTTGGAAATCAGTTCATTAGGCCCAGGAAATGCGGTTTGATTTGAGATAAACCTCCCTTGAGAATCGTATAATGTCAACCGATTGATCAAAGAGGTAGAATTGTCCAATTCGAGTATGAAGCTTTCGCCCCGTACAATTGGATTGGGATATATTTTCAATTCTGCTCGCTCGAAATTATTCCTTAATGCCTTTATATCATTCTTTAATGAGGACTGCAATACCATGACGTCTTCCTGTCTACAACCTATTCGTATTTCATCAAGATATTGGCCGGATTATTCTGAATTTTTTGGATCGGAATAGAATTCGAAGGCTACTGATTGAGCGTGGCCATCTATTGCCGTATTGTAATTTTGCTTGTACAAGGCATCGTCAAGACCAGGTTTGGGATTTACCCAAATTCGCACATCGTCATCTCCTCTGTTCAATCGCGCATTGATCACAAAGAAATAAGTCTTTCCTGCTTCTAAAACCCTATCTCGAAGCCCACCTACCAGGACAAAACCGTTTTCATCAACAGAAAACCTGATGGACGAATTATTGATAAAGGGCACAAAAGAACCTAAACCGCCGGAATCAAAAGTGTATAGAAAACTCATCCAAACTTCGCCACTTCCCTGCAAAATGGGGCCGTCAAAAACCCTCGACGTACGTGCGTGGCTGCCTGGGCTATTGAGAATGCCTAATTTATGATCGGCTTTCCGGAAAGGATATTGATACAATGAATTTTGCAAAATTACGGCTGCGGCATCGCCTTCAGAACTAAAATCCCATGCCGATAACCAATTTTCACCGCCACTTAAGTTGGTCAATTTTTGATCAAAACCGTATTCAAAGCTCTCGTACACTCTAGTACATTTTTCATCAACGATTTCGATAAGGTAATCTTCTGCCTCCCCATCTACACATCCACCACAAGCTCCATAAATACGGCCAAGATCGACGATAATGCGTACAACATATTGACCCGTTTTTATTCCCTCGGGTAGTGTGTAATCAATACCCGTTTCGCCCAAAAATCTTTTATTAAAGATCATCTCGCCTTCGTCATCAAAATCGTTATCCCGGTTCCAATCCACAAATATGGCGTGACTCAGCTCACAAATATTATCCGCATAACCCGCTGTAATCCAGATGCTTAGCTGTTGTTCTTTAGCTACTATTATTGCCTCATCCGTGAAATTGCCATAACCCCTTACATTATCACCGCTTTTATTATTCACCTCGTTAATCTTTGCGGATTCGATCCATTCGAAGGTATTATTTCCTGTAATAGCGCAAACTTCACATCCATCGGGAACACCGTTTTGATTGCTGTCCTTTTTGTCGTCCGATCCAGGGCATAAGTCATCCTTGTCGCATACCCAATCACCATCCGAGTCCTGATCTTCGCATCCACATGGGCCAGGTTCGATTATATTTGCGTCATTGGGACAGCCATCCTTCTTGTCGCAGACTCCATCACCATCGCTATCAACATCGCCCGTATCAGCACATGTACAAGGGCCGCAATGATCTTTTGCATTTTTGAATTTACCGTCTTTGTCAAAAAAGCGTTGGAGACCTTCGCACGATGCTTTAAAATTAGAAGCATTATCTCCGCCCGTGAATACATGACATATCACTATTTTCCCGTCTTCATCCGATTCGCAAGTATCACAAGGTTTCGGACATTCTCCACAACTGTATCCGGGTTCTAGTTTTACTCCTTCCACACAATAGATGTTTTTTTGCCTACAACCCTGTGATGTCTGCTGATGGACAATATATGGCTGCCCTTTCTTACAGCCACAAGGGCCGGAAAAATCTATTTCGGCGTGCTCTGAATCAGACCTGCTGTCCGGATTAATCGCGCCTGAAGTATGGTTTGAAAAGAGAATAACCCCGAAAAGAGGAAAGAGGATAATACTAGTATTTCTCATAGTAAAATTCATTCTGATTAAGAACAGCCGGACTAAGGCTGCAAATAAGAGGCAAGAAAGGGATAATAGGTGTACTCAAGATCGAAATTAATTCTAAAGAAGAGAATGCTTCGCAAATAACTTGGCATAATCTATTTTTCAAAATGTAAAGTATTTTACATTCGAAGGAATATTTTAACAAGTTACACGTCCATCTTGATCTGAAATGGCATATTCCACTACCCAATTTGATGTATTCCGCCCATAACACATATCAATAAATTGATGAAGACTTCATGGATCACGGCCAATGACGGAATTTCACTAAATATTACCGAATTTGGAAATGGTGATGCTAAAGCTGTATCAATCATCTTTAATTGCGCTACCGCAGTTCCACAGCAATTTTATTATAAATATGCAGACTACATCGCTCAGCACGGTTATCACTGCATTTGCTGGGATTATCGAGGCATTGGCAAGTCAGTCGGCGATACAATTAAAAACAAAGATTATAGTCTCAATCACTGGGGAAATGAGGATCTATCAGCAATCCTGACCTACATCAAAGAAACAAATCCTCAGAATAAAATCATTGTTTACGGTCATAGCATTGGCGGGGCTATTTTAGGCTTTACGCCAAAATATGGGATGATAGATGCGATGGTCTTTCATGCCGTCCAAACAGCGTATTTCATAGATTGGCGATTTCCGCATAGTATCAGATTATTTTTCGAATGGCATGTACTCTTACCCATCGTTACCTGGATAATGGGATACTTTCCGGGCCCTAAGTTTGGTTTGGGCACTAATATTCCAAGGGGCTATGTGAGGCATTGGAGTCGTAGATTCAGACATCCGGATGTCACCGTATTATTTCGAAAAATGGCCAAGGGCAAGATCTATTTTGATCAATATGAATGCCCCATATTCTGTTTCAATATGACCGATGATTATATCGCTACCCCAAAGGCGGTTAACAGGGTGAACAAAGCCTTCGAAAATGCCAGTATCGAATCCATTTGGATCAATCCAATAGATTACGGCTTGGAGAAAGTCGGCCATTTTGATTTTTTCAAATCAAGACATAAAGATCAGCTCTGGCCAATGAGTTTGAAATGGTTGGAGAAGGTTATCGATTGAATTGCCGATTTGGTACGATGATAACAAGGTTTTGGACAGTGCTTCCAGGATTTTGAGTCCTGGAAGCACTTGTTTATTGAATGATTAGATTTTCATTGCGGATGCACTTGTAAGAGATCTATTTTTGAAATCTCTTCAATCCCAAAAACTCAATCGAACCATCCTTGTCCCTATCTACGATCATCCTGTTGATTTGATTCAGGAAGTTCTTTTAGATGTTTTTTTATTCTATCCAAGACTAAAATGAGTTGATCTTCCTTTACAGTGTCAATAGTTTGAATAAGTGTTGCTGTACTCATGCTTTCAAAAATAAGTTGAATTTCCCTAACACGGCAACATCATTGATATCTATTTCGAGCTAGTCAGAACTCAAGATTCCTTATTTTTCCACCTTATGCACGAAATCGACCAACTTGTAGTTCACTTCAATCGAGAAGGAGCGTTTGTCCTAAATGTAAGCCTCGGAATAATCATGTTTAGTGTTGCGCTAGGTCTGACCATTGATGATTTCAAGCGAATTTTGGCTAGCCCAAAATCCATTTTTTTTGCCCTTATTTCTCAATTCCTGTTACTTCCATTTCTCACATTTGTATTGGTATTCATAGCCAAACCGATTCCTGGTATTGCCCTGGGAATGTTTATGGTAGCGGCATGCCCAGGTGGCAATGTCTCCAATTTTATGTCTATGATAGCTCGTGCCAATGTCGCCTTATCTGTAAGCATTACTGCAGTTGCTAGTGTCTTAGCCATTGCGCTCACTCCGCTGAATTTTGCGTTTTGGTCTGGCCTGTATGAACCTACATCCGGCTTTCTTCAGAACATTGATATATCAATAATCGAAATGGTACAAACCGTATTCATCATAATGGGAATACCGCTCGTTCTGGGTATGTGGATGAGACAAAATTATTTGAAACTCACCTTAAAGATTGAAAAAGCATTGCGAATTGCCTCGTTACTCATATTCGGTGCTATCATCCTTGGAGCACTTGCGCTCAATTTCGAAGCTTTTTGGAACAATCTGTACTACGTACTGGCAATTGTACTGATTCACAATTTTGTTGCACTGACAACGGGTTACACGGTTGGTTATACCTTCGGATTGACATTACCGGATAAAAAATCATTGTCCATCGAGACAGGAATACAAAATTCCGGTTTGGGCTTGCTGCTTATATTTACGTTCTTCAATGGTCTTGGGGGGATGGCATTAGTAGCGGCTTGGTGGGGCATTTGGCACCTTATTTCAGGGCTTAGTTTAGCATACTGGTGGAAGTATCAATCTGAAAGATGATGAAAAGATTATTTTATCGGATTCTTTGGGTATGGTGCAAAATCGGTGTGAATCTTTATTTCAATCGTATCGAAGTCAACGGGTTTGAAAACCTCCCAAAGGACGGAGCAATCATCTACGCACCAAATCATCAAAATGCATTCTTAGACGCGATAATAATAGCGGTGCTTTCGCGAGAACCTGTCTCTTTTTTTACGAGGGCCGATGTATTCCGACCTCCTTTTCTTTGGCTTTTAGATGCGTTGAATATGCTTCCGATACTCAGAAGAAAAGACGGATTCTCTAAGGCCGCTCAAAACGAGCAGATATTTGCCGCCTCAGTGAACCTTCTGCTTGAGGGCAAACCATTAATGATCTTTCCCGAGGCCTATCACGGCTATCCATATTTTTTGCGCACACTTTCAAAAGGTACGGCCAGAGTTGCACTTCAAGCACAAATGAAAAGTGATCGACCTATATATATCGTACCGGTCGGGCTCAATTTTTTCAGACGGCACAGGCCGCGATTCAAGTTAATCGTGAATTATGGCAAGGCCATCAATATTCAAAACTTCTTGGCCTACTACAAGGAACACAAGGGGCGCACGCTCACGGCAGTACGAGATAAAATGACCAAAGAATTAAAGTATCAAATGGTTATTCCTGAAAATGATGAACAATACGATCAGCGCATTAAAGTATTCACTCGAAGTCATGAGAGATTGATTTTCAAGAAGTTACGAGAAAGAGCAACGGAACTCGATTTTGAAAAGGACGAGGCATACTTTTTCCTGAAACTGTTCCTTGGTTTTCTTACAATCGTTAATTATCCACCTATTTTTATGGCCGGATATGTTTTAAAATTTATCAAAGATCCTGTCTTCGGGGGCTCGATAAAGTTTGCCGTTGCAATTTTTTTAGTACCTGTTTGGTACTTAGCTTGTTTCTTGGTTCTAAAATTATTTTTTACGCTGTGGCTCGCCTTCCTTGGTGCGCTAAGCCTAGTGCTTTCTTTGTTTCTTAGGCAGGAGTTGGTGAGATATGTGGATTAATAAAATTGGGTTGACCGAAAAAAAAGTTATGAAAATGAATATCTCTTCGCGACCGTTGGCCGTCTACCGTTAACCGTCTGCCGTCACAGACTCCAGGCCCTAACATCCTCCCCAACAGGCATACAAGGATTGTATTCCTGCGGCACCGGATCGTAAGCAAGCACTTCCGTGCCAACTTGTTCTGAAGTAAAATATCCGGCAACAATCAATCCTTTGAGCTCTTTATAATAATGGCCAAATTCAGTAGGTTCTTCCTGGGTCATCGGGCCTGCTCTAGGAGGTTCTATATCTTTATTTTTGGTTTCGGCCTTTGCTGCCCGTGCAGCAGAGCGTTCTTCGTTTGCCTGGTCGGCTATATCCTCCATCATGAACGCAAACTCTAGTCTTTTCTCATCGTCTAAATCCAGGAATGAGTCCCCCATTTTCTCTTGACAAGTAACATCAAGTCTATTGATGCCTTCAAGTATATGTGCTTTTTGATTAGGGCCATAGGCGTTGCTTAAAACTTCATCGATAAATCGATGTACGAGCACATCTTTAGCGCCGGGTGTGTCACTTGCCGGAAGAATGGTCTCAGCGAGTTCAGCTATTACATCGACAGTTTTAGTGTCTAGAGTAGTAGGAATCCAATCCGCAGCCGTAGGAGCTTTGCAGCCGTTCATAATCGCAGCGGCCGAACCTGCAGAAAGCGAATATCCCAATATTAATCCTGTATTTTTTAAAGCATCTCTTCTTTTCATTCTGAGCTCTTTAGATGTTGACTTTATTCAATTGGTCTACTGCGCGATCTACTGCTCTTGCCGTCAGGGCCATGTATGTTATCGAAGGATTCTGACAAGCCGACGAAGTCATACAAGAACCGTCTGTCACAAAGACGTTCGGAACGGCATGTACCTGGTTGTACGCATTAAGCACGGAAGTCTTTGGATCTCTGCCCATTCTGGCTGTACCCATTTCATGGATGCCTAAGCCTGGGCCGCCGATGTCGTCATAGGTCGATACATTCTTGAGCCCCGAAACTTCGAGCATCTCAGCAGCCTGATTTTTCATGTCCGGCCGCATAGCCATCTCGTTTTCTCTGAATTCGCAGTCAAACGTTACTGTCGGCACACCCCATTTGTCTTTTTTATCTTCATTGAGATACATTTTATTATCGTGGTGCGGGAGCATTTCTCCAAATGCGGTAATACCCATACTCCATTCGCCAGGTTTCATCATCGCATCTTTGAAGCCGCCACCAGCTTTGAGTTCCGTGACATAACTTCCCCATCCTCTTCTGCTTGCACCACCTTGGTAACCAAATCCTCTGAGGTAGTTCTTTTTTGATTTTTTATCAATATTGCTGAATCGAGGTATATAGATACCAGTAGGCCTTCGACCTTTATAGTATTTATCCTCAAATCCATCTACATCAGCTCTTGCGCCTATCATAAAATGATGATCCATAAGGTTGTGTCCCAGCTCTCCGCTATCATTGCCCAATCCATTCGGAAATCTTTCTGATTTGGAATTCAACATGATGCTTGTCGAGGCAACTGTTGATGCACACAGGAAGACGATATTGGCAAAAAACTCATGGGTTTCCATCGTCTCCGTATCGATGACATTCACACCTTTTGCCTTACCGCTTTCGGCATCATAGATCACGGAATGCACGATTGAATTCGGACGTATGGTCATATTACCCGTCGCTTCGGAGGCAGGTAAGGTGGATGAATTAGAAGAAAAATAGGCGCCGAAAGGGCAGCCCCTTGAACATCTATTTCGAACCATGCATTTTCCTCGTCCGTTGTGCGGTTGGAGAATTTGTGCCGTTCGACCAATGGTGAGCGTATAACCTAACTTTTCCTTTATCTTTTCACGGGCGTGTTGCTCTACACAGTTCAATGGAAAATTGCCCATAAATTGAGCATCGGGAACTTGGTGGAGGCCTTCGTTCATTCCCTGTATACCGATGAACTTTTCAACGTAGTCGTACCAAGGCTCTATCTCTTTATAACGAATCGGCCAATCAATACCAATGTCTTCTTTAGCATTCGCCTCAAAATCGAGATCACTCCACCGGTAGACCTGTCGTCCCCACATGATCGATCTGCCGCCCACGTGATAGCCGCGACACCAGTCAAATCGCTTGTCTTCATTGTACGGATGCTCGTCATCTTTTACGAACCAATGCTTCGTGTATTGACTTGTTGTATATCCAGTTCTACTTTGCTTGGGATAGTGTTTTTTTTGTTCTTCATAGTCGTTTCGGCCTCTCATAGGCGCGTGCCAGGGATCCCAATTTGCTGTGGGATATTCTCCATGTCTTACCATTCTACCTCTGTCGAGGACGAGTGTCTTGAGTCCTTTTTCGGTCAATTCTTTAGCGGCCCATCCGCCGCTTATTCCGGAACCGACGACTATTGCATCGTATGTGACTTCATCGGTTCCTTGTGAATTAAAGTACATATTCTTTTGAAATTATACATTATTGACTATTTGGACCAAAGGCCGACCAGACTTTGGCTGGAATTATTCATCATATATCACAAATTGTAACCCCTTCCGCCAACGAAACAAACGGATCGTTTCTAGTTGGAATAAATTCCTGCCCTACAAAACCTTCGTAATCCAAATCAGCAATTGCTTTCATTATCGCCGGGTAATACAATTCCTGATTTTCGTTTATTTCATTTCTCCCAGGCACTCCTCCAGTGTGGTAATGTGATATGTAGTCACCGTATTGTCTGATCGTGCGAATGACATCGCCTTCCATGATTTGCATGTGGTAGATATCATAAAGCAATTTAAAATTTGGCGAACCTACCTTCTCCACCAAAGATACTCCCCAAGGCGTTTTATCACATTGGTAATCTTTGTGATTTACCTTGCTATTGAGCAGTTCCATTGAGACAATAATATTATGCTTCTCGGCAATCTTAACAACAGGTTCGACGCCAACTGCACAATTTTCGAGTCCTTCCTGGTCTGATTTTCCATTTCGATTTCCTGAAAAGCAGATGACTTGTTTTAGTCCCGCATCAGCAGCTTTGGGTATAAGAGCTTTGAAATCTGCGTGCAATTGTGCGTGGTATTGTGGATCGTTGAATCCTTTTTCGATACCCAATTTACTGCCAAAAGAGATGGCACAGGACAAACCGCGCGAAATAACTACATCCCATTCTTCAGGCCAAAGCAACTCTACGGAACTCAGGCCGATATCCTTGGATCGATCAGCCAATTCTTCCAATGGAATTTTGTTATAACACCAACGGCATACGGAGTGGTTGATGCGTTGTGATAAAGGTTTTTTGACCGGCTCATGTGCACTTTTGGGGTTAACCAAACCGGCTCCGGCGGCCATGGCCAAACTCGTAATTGCTGTTCTGCGTTTCATATTAAAAATAATTTTCGGGAAATATATAGATTTTTATTGACTGTTAAATTATCCATAAGAAATTAAACCTTCTAGACCACCGTTGATCTAATGCATCGAAATGTCATTGTGAACGAATAAAAAATAGAAAGAATGTACACAACAAAAATTTTGGCCTTATTGGCAGGGATGAACTTCGGACTGACAAGTTTAGCACAGCCGAGCGATTTCGAAAAGCCGCGAAATCGATCGCATGACGAGATGATGGCGCAACTCGATCTTACTGATGAGCAAAAGGAGCAATTACAAAAAGTCAACAAGGAGTTCAGGACAGGTGTGAAGGACATCTCTAAAGATGAAACCCTAGATGCAGCGGCCAAAATTGATACAATTAAGGAGGAACTGGAAACAAAAAAGGAACATACCGACGCCGTACTAACCGATGAGCAAAAAAAGGAGTTGGAAGAAATGAAACTCGAAAGACGGGCAAATGTACTTTACCAAAGGATGGAAGGAAAAAAAAGAAGCCATGAAATGAGGGAGGAAATGAAAATCCATCACCAGGGAGTAATAGCAGAAATGCAAAAACTTCGAAAGGAGTTTGACGAAGGGCTAGCCGATAAAGATCGGGAGGTCATATCGGAACTAAGGGTTGAACGTCAGCGAAAGGCCATGAACAGAGAGAAAATGTTGCAACTGAGAGAAATTGTGGAAAAGTACAGTGAAGAACTCGAAATAATCAGAGAAGAAAATGCAGTCTTATTCGAACGTTGGGAAAAGGAGCGGGAAGAAATGAGAGAGAAACATCGATCTGAGAAACAACCCGAAAGTAGAAATCAACGACGGTCGATGCGGAAAGAAGTCCAGTTTTTGTTGATGGATTTTTAGTAAGCAACGCTGAGCACGACATGGTGGGTTATCATGTTTGCATAGCGGAAAGAATCCTATTCAAATCCTTTTTCATTCTTTGCGTCTCCCTGTCTTTGCGTTCATATAAAATCTTAGCCCGTTTCCGCAAATGCCACGGCGACCTCCTGCGGTGTCCGTTTTCTCTTTAACGAAATGTGTGTATCTCCCGGCACACTCTTCCCAGGCGGCTTTGCAGATTTTTTAGCTTTAATGCCAAATAACAACCTTCCAAGAGCAAACCTCTTCACAATTTCATATAAAATCCAGCATCCCAAAAACGTCGCTACAGTAAGTAAAGAAAACTTAGTCCAAAAGCTCCAATCCTTATCGTACATGAAGTAAGCAAAAATAATGATCAGAGTTTGGTGAAAAATGTAAAAAGGATAAACGGCTCGATTGCAGTAAGAAAGTAATTTGCTCGATTTGTTGAGGTAAACGGCTTCATATCCGAATATAGCGATCATCCATGCATAGCAATTCAGAACTTTTACAAAGGCTTCCATAAAATGGATAGCTATCGTGTCCTCGACTCGCCAGAAATAGAATAGTAAAAGTGAATAGGTGATAATGCCTATGAATAGTGATGGTTTTTTCAATCGATCAACAGCAGGCCAAAAATCTTCTTTAATAGCAATGAACAGAAAGCCGTAGAAAAAGATGATGAGAAAGTTCACGAAAGTGAACCAATCATTGTAAAGAGCATGAGAGACAGGGAAGAAAGGTTCGAGCATGGCTTCTGTAAAATACAGTGGGACCATGAGCGCGAAAAGACCCCATTTTTTCTTGATTAGCTTTCGCGAAAAGCGAAGAAGACGATGATTTGGTCGATCGCGAAGGCGGACAAATACAGGCCCAAGTACCAAAGAAAAGATAAGCAGATAAGGCAAAAACCAAAGGTGGTGCCAACTGAAATTGCCGGTTGGGTAAATCCCTTTAAAAAATTCAATCGGATAAAAATCAAAATAGCTCCCGCCAAACTGACCGTACATAAATCGTTCGATGTACACTTGTGGCGCTATGATTACCAATGTACCAAAAAGAAAAGGTATTCCCAATCGAGATAGTCGCTCCTTAGAATACTTTCGGACCGACCGAAACGACAGCGCGAAGGCCGTACCCATACCCGAAATCAGAAAGAGTGAAGACAGCCGCCACTGGTTGACAAAAGACATCGGAATTGTCAAATCATTGTAGATAATATTGTTCTTAATGTGCCAATTCCACGGCCCAAAAAACTGACCGACGTGGTACATTATAAGCAGGCCGAATACGAGCACTCTTATCCAATCGAGGTCGTATCTTCTGATCTTTGTTTTTTCCATGATGATTTGTTTTTGCTGATGGTGCAAAGGAGGGATGCTCGAGGTGTAAAAGCAAAAAATTGGGTGTTAGAGAAGTTCGGTATTGTAATAAAAGATGAAAAACAGGCACGCAGCACATTAAACAAATTCAGAGAGACCTTAAATCAAAAAGTAACCACCTACAACAGACTGATAATCAACGACTTAGGTGACGGTTGTTTTTGCACATTTGATAGCGCTGTGGATGCCGTGAATTGTGCGAAAGAAGCACAACTCGCATTCCTAAGTGAACCTACAATCCCCGTCCGTATAGGCCTGCTTTCCCCCTTTTGTATTAGCTAACTTCCATTCGGGCGTGGTCGTTTCTGACATTGCTTTTCTGTTGGCCTTGCTGTCGTATCCGCCATCCGTGATGGCCTGTTCTATTTTATTCTTTTCTTGACCTGATTCATCCTTATCTGGATTTAATACATCCTGGATATGGTCGATAGATTCGATTAAAAACTCGTCTTCTGTAATATTGGCCGGTACTACCTGGGCATCTACGATTAGGTCTATTTCATTTTCTTCTGTACACGTTTCACTTATGTTGGCATGATAGCCCGATATGGTCTGTTTATTTTCTGCTTTACCTTTAGTACGGTAGGCAGCATCAGGATCATGAATGGACTGCACACTGCCACTCGATATGTCTCTTGCAGCTTTGGGTCTCGGAGTATTCTCCTGTTTAGTTTGCTGTTCAGATTCATCACAGACCGCGCTGATTTTTGTTTTATCATCAGAGGCACTCGGAGGTTTTTGCTCATTAGATTCCTCTGATTGTTCTTCATACTGTTCTTCGTAGAGCCGCTTGAGATCTTGGTAGCCTGTCAATCCCGCCGCCTGGCCATGACTCAAGAGTACCTTTATGATCTTACCCATACCTACTAGCAGTTCCTCTTTTTCTTTTTTGTTTAATGGGTAGACAATATTGGAGGCACTTTGGCTTTTTAGCTTTTCTAAAAGCTCGCATGATTCTTTATCCAATTGATCTGTAAGCAGTTCTACCATAAGGTCTTTACTGCATACTCGTACAGCTTCGATTATCATCTGGACTCGAGTGCAGCGTGCAATATTGGAATTAATCAACTTCGAATCCAATCGTATTTTCTTACCGCTCACCTTGTATTGCTCTATCTGCCCAATAGTGATTTGTTTAAATGCCGCCTTCATCAAATCCTCCCCATGGTCTTCATTATACTCTACCATGCTCTGTCTGAACTTATAGTAAGTCGATTCGGTCGGAATATCCTCATTTATATTCGAATATCCCAAAGCAAGCATGACCCTGGTGTTGAATCGACATTCATCAAAAAGTTGTTCATCAGTCCAACCTTTACCTTCTTTAAGGATAATCATTCCCATTAAAACTCTAATTGAGCAATTGGGCCGGCCTCCTTGATTATAAAGCACCTCGAACAATCCTTCGTCTATGCGAGATACCACTTCTTTAAAAAATATATTATGCCAACCATTTGGATCATCCAGAAGCTCTCGCTTCCGTTCTGATAGCATCCCTCCTATCGATTTGAATAGATCAACTTGTGAATTTGTACTACGTTTAAACATATCACAAATTAAATATATATGTCATCTTATTGTAATATTTGACATGATTTATGATTTAGTTTTCGGAGTGGACTCAATATTGGCAGATTGTATTGTGTTCACGGGGATTACGACCATGCGTTGATACATTTGAAAAAAACAAAGACCTATGGCGGAGCCGTTAGCCCTAATCATTATCAATACGACCGATTTTTGGCGCCACTACATGACCATTCTGAGTTTTTGGAACTCATCAAGCCTGTTTGGCCAGAGGTGAAGGATTAAGGAAAATTTCAAATTAGGCATATTAGGTGGCCGCCATAAATCCTTAGAGGTGAAAAAAGGAGCACTGGAAAAAATTCTGAAACTAGCTGGATTAAAACGCTAAAGTAAACTTGTGTATATGGAAGTCACGGTGATTATCGAGAAAACAAGTACAGGTTATAGCGCATACGCCCAGGATGTAGACGGCATTGTAACAGCAGCAAAAAATATCGGGGAATTAAAATGCTACGTCGGCGAACTCAAAGAAGACCAAGTGGCCTATCTAAGAGAAATGGATCAATCGGTAAAAGCTGACAAATTGAAATCTGCTAAGATCAACTATCACATTGATCTTAGTTCCTTTTTTGAGGAGTTCGAAGCTATCGATTTGCAGGGTTTTGCCAAATATATTGGCATTGAGGAAAAATATATTCAGGGATCCACCAGTGGTGTGATTCCAATTTCCGAAGGTTTTCGACGTCTTTCAAATGAGCTTGCCGAAGTGAGTTTTGCATAGACGAATGACATTACTCAGAGGAATGTCATTTGTTTAAACATAAGCATTTGCCGTAATTTACCGCCTTTCCAAAAAATATTTCTACCACCTTTAGGAAGCACTTTGCATTCCTGGAGCGTCATATTTCCAATCTCAGTGACTACGAAATGGGCTGGTTCAATTTTTGAAGGGACTCTACCTGAGCAATTCTCTAGTTCTGAAAGTTCCTTCTGCAGGTGGTACATGGAGAACACAATTACTTAATAAATTCGAAACACAAGAATTTCAAGAAAGTAAAGGTTGTAAATACAGAAAAATTTCAATTTGACAAACAGCTATTTGAAGAATAGATCATGCTTACTATTGAAAAAATAATCGAAAAACTGAGCCTCATCCCGCTTGTAAAAGAAGGGGGATTATATCATCAAACTTATCGATCTTCACTACACATTGATAAAAATTTCCTGCCCGAAATCTATTCAGGCAAAAGATCTATAAGCACAGCCATTTACTACTTTCTCGCTTCGGAAACTTTTTCGGCAATGCACAAATTACCTTCTGATGAAATCTATCATTTTTATCTAGGTGATCCTGTCGAAATGTTACAATTGAAGCCAGATGGAAGTGGAGAGATAATTACTATTGGAAATAGGATTGAAGAAGATATGTTACCACAAGTTGTTCTGAAAGCAAATAGTTGGCAAGGATCGAAACTAATTGATGATGGTGAATTCGCACTTTTGGGCACTACGGTTTCACCAGGTTTTGAATTTGACGATTATGTGCATGGTGATCGGGGTTTATTGATTAAAGAATATCCTGAGTTTAGAGAAATGATCGTAGAATTAACAAAGGAGGAATGAAGAAATATATGATCATCGAGCGCTACAAGCCAAATTGCTACGAAAAAATTTACGCCCGATTTGCCGATAAGGGAAGAATGTTGCCCGATGGACTGCACTACCTCAATTCATGGGTGAATAAAGAAAAAAATATTTGTTTTCAGCTTATGGAAACTTATAACGAGTCGTTGTTCAAAGAATGGGTTGAAAAATGGAAAGACTTGATTAATTTTGAGGTTTATCTTATTGATTGATTTTCAATACGTACAACGATTTGCCAATCTCTGTGAAGTTTGAAATAGTCGCGGTGGTTATATATCCTTAATCCACTGATTAGGCGTCATGCCAACCACCTTTTTAAACGCCCCATAGAAAGCTGATTTAGATTTAAACCCAACAGAATTCCCAATTCCCTCGATATTCAAATGCTTAAATTCCTCGCTCATCAATCTGCCTTTAACTTCTTCAATACGGTATTGATTTATAAAATCATTAAAGCCGATTTTTAATTGATTGTTGACGGATTGAGAGATGTAATTGGTAGGGATGTTTAGTTCTTTGGCAAGGTTTTTCAAGGTTGCATCTTTTTGCAAGTAGAATTTTTCTTTTGCGAAATAACTCTTCACCTTTTCCAGAATATCCCGTTGATCTCGCGCGAGCCCCGAAGTTTCGTATTTGTCCGCCAGCCATGCATTTTCAAAAAATCTTGATTCGCTGCTTATAAAAAATCCAAGGGCAATCAGGCAATAGGAAATGAACAAAGCGATATAATGATCGCCCAAATCGGCGTCATAGTTTACATAGATGATCAATACTGTCGTGAAAAAAATCAGAACAGTAATCGCCATATTCCGCGCAAATCGGATCTTGCTCTTAGCATTAATGCCAAGCAAATGAAGGCGTCCACTTTTAGCTGCCGACCAAATAACTTTTATGATAAGAATCGCATAAATCACCCCGACCAGGATAATCCATCGTCGGTGATACCTTATAGAAAGCGGGTCTTCATTAAATAAAGGATCTACGGCCACCAGATCGATTTCTCCGAAATAATAGGCTTCGATAACTCCGTTTAATTTGACTTCAATTGGCTGGAGAAAGTAGAACCATTGATAAATAAAATAAACAATCGGAAAGATAAAATGAACGTAATGGGTCTTAAGTCCAATGGGTTCTCTATTTAATAAGTAGCTGATTATCAAGTAGATAAGAGGGATAATTAAGAGCACAAGGCTTTCGCTAAAGTTGTTCAAATGCAACGCGTACTTCATCAAACCCGTATATCCGAGAAACTGATCTAAAAGGATAAGAGAGACGCTAAACACCAGAGCTAACAACAGAATATTTAGCTCTCTATTATTTTTTCTTTTTCGATAAATGATGATGGAAGAGAGCAATCCTTGAAAGATGCCAATGATCATTGCGTAGGAAAAGAAGTCGTGCCTTATGGTGATTTGTCTGAGGGCTTCTTCGATCATATTACCAACCAATTTGTTACTCACCCATCAAATAATGGGTTCGGTTCAGACAATTCCAAGTGGCTTATGGGTTGAATAGCGCTACCGGCAATTCCCTTGATCGAGTTGTACATAAAATTGGTATTCAGCAGCACTTTTTGTATTTGTTTCTCTCTTTTTTTCCAATGACCCTGAATCGAGCGTCTTTCGGCCTCGAGATCCGACTGCATTTGGGTGAAACCTTCTACAATGGCTTCTATTTGCAGCCTAAATTCATTACTGGTCAGGAAGTCGTAGAGCATAACCATTTTCTCGCCTTTATTTTCTTGGGAAGAAACAGCTTTTGAAATTCCAATGATATTTTCTCTCAGGACAAAACAGAGGCCCTTGAACTCATGATAGCTGCAAACCCATACACCATCGATCAAACCCATTCTCTCCATATTCTTTGGCATAGCGTCTGTTACCAAAACACCTAAATTGGCATTTCGATCTCGCAGATCGCTTTTGAATTTTTCGATCCAATTGGGTTGAAAATCTTTGGTCCTTTTGCTTTCGTAGTAAATGGCTCCACAATTTTGTATCATCCTGGTATTTACTATTTGAATGCAGTCGGCTCCTCTTTGTCCCTTTTTTATTTCGGCAATTTCGTCCAGAGGGAAATTACGTTTAAGCCATTTTTCTATACCCAATTCTTGTACTTCACCTTGAAGCTGAATAGAGCCTTGCTCGGCTTTTCTTTGAGCTTCACTTAGCTGTTCTTTGAGCTGTTCGATTACCTTTTCTCTTTCGGAAATTTTCAGTTCACTTTTTTCGCCTTCCGATTTTGCGATTTTTTCCCTTTCTGTGCTTAATATGTCCGTAAGTTTCTTTTGGTTTTCCAATTCGATTTCGCCACGCAGTTCGGATTTCTCGCGCTTCAGCTTTTCGATGTCCGATTTTGCCTGGTTAAGCTCCTTTAATTTTTCCGACTTTTCAGCTAGTTGGCTGTGCAGAGATTTATACCTGTCCTCATTTTCCTTTTCTATATCTAATTTGATCTTTTCAACCAAAGCCTTTTTCTCCTCGCCGAGCTTGTTTCGGACAGCAAGCTCTACATGCTGCTTGATCGATTTTTCTTTCTTCTCTAATTCCTTCGTTCTCAAGCTCAAATCAGATTCTCTTTGTTCGATTTTCTTTTTGAAATTTCTCAACTCTTCGCGGTATTTCTTTTTGACGTCTTCCTCTAGCTGATGGTAGAGTATTTCGTCCACATCGATTTGATTTCCGCATTCCGGGCAAGTAATATTGATTTCTGGTTTATTCATAGTGAATGCGAAAATATGAATATTAGATTGGCCAATTGCGAGATCAGTTTTAAAACTATTTCTATCATAAATTATGGAGACGGAAGGCATGTAGCGCCGTGCTCCGCTTGGCGTATTATTAAGCCAACTGAGAGGTGGCCCCTACACTTACCCATGAAAAAACTGCTCAGAAACAATCTTCCCCTCCTTCACTTCATACACACAAAGCTCGGTAGATTTTATCCTTCCCATTCCCTTCAAAGTCACATCAGTCATCATCCTACGACAGAAATATCCGTCTGCAATCAGCGGATCTGAAACTTCACACCCATGAATCTCTTCCGTCATACCCGCCCATTTCTTATTCTTTTCGAGTATTCCATCGAGGCTTTCCGTTACCTCTCCACCGGTCTCTTTAGGTTCCGTACTGACGATGTCTTTGTGATAGAGGTCTTTTTGCGCTTGCTCCCATTCGCCTTTGCGGCAGAGGTCTATCAGGCGATTTGCTACTTCTCCTGTGGTCATACTGTTCTTTTTATTTCCGCGAATGTAGCAGGTTTCAGAATGACGAAGTGACAAATTATCTTGAAGAAGAATTTCAACGATGAAAACGGATCATGGAGCCCGACGGAGGAGGCCCGCTTGCCTCGGGCAGGGATCGGTGAGCCGTTTGTTACTTAGATCACCGATCTTTCCGTTGCACACCCTGCCAAAGGCAGATAAGCCTTTGGCTGACAACCTCAATGAGCTTATGTCATTGACGGGGCACCCAAAGTCCCGATAGGAACCAACTTCCACCAATTTACTATATTCGCCGCTCCAACAATTGAGAATGAAAAACATCATACTAATCCTTATTATTTTATTTAATGGGGTCAAATCATACGGCCAGTGCCAGGCCATTCTACAACCCCCACAAAGCCAAAGGCTGGCCAACTATGAGATCGATCTCAAGCTGGATCACATTGCTAAAAAAGTCAATGCCTCTCAAACCATAACTTTCAAAAATCACAGCCCCGATACGATCTTTGAACTCCGATTCTACATGTACCTCAACGCCTTCAAAAACACCTACTCAACGTGGATAAAAGGAGCGGAAGGTAATACTTTGGGCCAGGACATAACTCGAAGAAAAAAAGAAGACTGGGGATGGGTCGAGGTCAACGAATTAACAGACAAAAGCGATAATGACCTTGCCCTGAATAAAAAATACATCCATCCCGATGACGACAATACCGATGACGAATCCGTCCTGATGGTGCCGCTCATAGAGCCTATACTCCCAGGCAAAACTGCCGTCTACAAAATGATATTCGAATCGCGATTGCCTAGAACTATTGCACGATCCGGTTGGGCCGAAAATGACTTTTTTCTTTGGGTGCATTGGTATCCTAAACTCGGCGTATTTGAGCGGAATGAAGCAGGGAATTGGGGATGGAATTGCCATCAATTTATGCGACAGACTGAGTTTTATGGTGAGTTTGGAGTATACGATGTAACGCTTACCTATGCCGATCATCTGGTTATCGGAGCGTCAGGCTGTTTGATGGAATCTCGGAACAATCAAGATGGGACATACACGAGGCGATACAGAGCTGAAGACGTTATAGATTTTGCCTGGGCGGCTTATCCTTATTTTGAAGTGATCAAAGACAAATGGAAGCACGTCGATATTACCCTGCTATCTCCCAAAGAACATCGAAAGCTTCAGCCGAGATTTCTGAAAGTCTTAAAGCATTGTTTCGAGTATTTGGAAGAGCACGTCGGAGACTATCCGTATACGACTATTACAATTATGGATCCTCCGCTTTTGGGCATGCGCAATGGATTTATGGAGTATCCCACATTTAGCACGGGAGGCTCTTTTTATGGTTTTCCCAAAGGCATACGAACTATAGAATCTCTAATTGTCCATGAATTTACACATCAATATTTTATGGGGATTCTTGCCAATAATGAGAAAGAAGCTCCCTGGCTCGACGAAGGTTTTGTGACTTATTTTGAAGACTGCATTATGGAAGAATACTACGGAAAGAAGTCTTCCCTTTTTGACATCCTGGGATTCAAGATCGGCAACGGTGAATTTTCAAGAGCTGAATATACCGGAATGGATAATCATCGAGAAAGTATTGTAGCGCAGCCAGGTTGGAAATTTAAGAGATATACCAAAGAGCTGGTTTATAGCAAAACGGGCACCATGCTTCAGACTATAAGAAACATTTTCGGCCAGCAGACAATGGACGCCATTATGATGACTTATTTTGACAAGTATAAATTCACTCATCCACGAGCAAATCACTTTTTTAATACAGCCACACAGGTAGTATCCGAAAGACATGGCGCCGTACAAGGTGAAATTGTAGAAAGCATTATGCACCAAGTCCTCTATACGACGAAGGTTTGCGACTATGCTGTAAAGTCAGTCCGTACCAGCAATGTCTACTCAAAAATGGGGCTATTAGGTAAGCGAGGAAAAGACTATTCGAATTATAAAGTTCTGGGTCAAAAATCTACCATCTTCCTTGAACGCAAAGGAGATTTTATCGCTCCAGTCGATGTCCTCATTACCAAAGAGGACGGCGAACGCATCACAAAGCAGTGGTCAGGGGAGGAATACGTAAAGGAATTCCCGATAAATGGAGCGGTTGAATCCGTTCATATCGATCCCAAGCAAAAAATCCAGCTGGATATAGATCTAAATAACAATTCATTTACACATAGAAAGGTCAAAGGGCCTATTGCTAAATATTCCTGGAAAACCTTGAATTGGTTACAAAATGCTTTTCAGGCCTTAAGTGTTTTGATGTGATGATAGAGAGGATTGTATCAGGATTTAGAACATCACTTGGACTTTGGAAAATAGTATTGGCCATTTACATTTTCCAGTTTTTGCTCGCGGCTACGGTAGGCTTGCAGATGAATCAGGTCATTGAAGCATCAATCGGTAACTCTTTGAGTATCAAAGAATTAGAAAAGGGATACGATTATACAGTCATTAGCGATTTTATTAATAATCATGGCGGATCATTTACACCTCTTTTGGGGCAGATGCGATGGATGACGCTTATCTACCTAGTTTTTGCTTCTTTTATTTCTGCGGGATTGTTATTCGTCTTAACAAAAAAATCGGACAATTACCTGGATTTTTTTTTGGGAGGGCCCGGTACTTCGGTCGTTTTCTCGTACTTGACGTGCTCTTTGCATTGGTTATAGCTCTTATAGTCGGGGCGGCTTTTTCTTTTATCGGCTATCTTTTTGGTATAGCGCCTACTACTTTCGATACAGAACTTCCTTTTCTTAGATTTGCGGGTATTACCATCTTGTTGGCAGTTCTTTTCACCACTTTTTTAATTGTTTGGAAGGTATTCACAAAAATTCATCATATAGAATCTGAAGAACGGGTTTTACGATCTGTAGTGCACGGGTTTAAGTCTTTTTGGAAGCACAAGTGGAAAGCAGTTTTTTATAGTCTTGTTTTTTTGTTGGTTTCACTAGTATTGATATACTCCAACCATAAAGTTGGCAGCTTGCCTATTCTGATCATGATCTTTGTTCAGCAAGTATTTCTATTGTTTAAGATTTTTTGGAGGGTCACGTATTACGAGGTAGTACTCAACTTCATATCCAGTTCAAATTAAAATAGAGAACGCAAGATGCCTTTTAGTTTTTTGCTTTGTACATAGTGCTGGAGGTACGAAAACATATAGCCCTGACTGAAGGTCGGGGTTTTGAAGTATTGAAAATTATCACGACAAATTTTTTCTTATAATATTTCTCATAAAACCAAGCCACCAGAGCGACTATGAGGAATGCCGGTAAAAGATTGCTCAAATTGATTTCTCCCAGCCCAAGCACATTGATGCATATGCCAACCAGTAACAAACCTCCTACAGCGCTTACTACATTAATCATATTCTCCGAAAAAAAAACGATTGTGCACTTCCGGCTAATAGTGTAATACTTCCCTGGTAGATCAACATGGGAATGATGGCAAAAATAACACCCACCCCGAAGCTGGTGGCTAAAAGAATTCCTGAAAGCACGTCGAGTAAGGATTTGATCATTAGTAGTTCTCGGTTGCCGTTGATACCCTCTTCTATACAACCGACAATGGTCATCGAGCCAATACAGCAAAGCAAAAATGCGGATATCAATCCTTCTGTGAAAGTCTCATCTTGAACATGAATGAGGGATTTGAGATTCTCTCCCAAATTTTCAAAGAATAAATCGAGATGAACGAGCTCGCCTATGATGCCTCCCAAGACCATGCTTAGAACCAGGATAAGTACATAGCCATCGGGCAGTTTAAAACTCATCATCAGACCGACCAGAAGAATTGGCAAACCAATGCCCCGATAGATAATAGTATTGATATTTTCCGGAAAATTGTCTTTTAGAAGTAGCCCAACCAAGCCGCCGGCGAGCAGTGCAGCCATGTCTATGAAGGTGCCGTACGGGAGTCTGATCTCCTTCATTTGCATAAGTTGGAGTGTCTTCAAACATTTTGATCGTACAAATTTATGAAGGACTACGATTTATCTTTGTGGATTTTGTCTTGGCGGTCTATTTCAAAGCCTCTTCAATTCCACTGTAAAATGTCTCAAAATAGAAGCTTGCTTGATTATCTTAAAACCACTTTTCAATTTTTTTGCTTTTTCTTTCACCTTAGCCATAGTAGTTGCTACATAATCCATATGTACGTTGGAATAGACCCTTCGTGGAATGGCCAATCGCAGCAGTTCCATTTTGGCCATTCGATCCTTGCCTGTCGATGGATCTCTGTCTGCTAAAAGAGTTCCAATTTCTACTCCTCTTACACCGCCTTCGATATAAGCCTCTACGCCAAGCAATTGCGCAGGATATTCAGTTTGCGCGATGTGGGGCAACATTTTCATTGTGTCAATAAAAAGAGCATGTCCACCGATCGGTTCCTGAATAGGAATTTCAAATTCTCTCAACCGTTCGCTCAGATAGTGTACCTGTCCGATACGGTCATGCAAGTAGTCATATTCGATTCCTTCATACAGCCCCACAGCCAATGCGCCCATTGCCCTGCCGCTCATACCGCCATAGGTCAAAAATCCTTCATATATTATAGTGAATTGGCCGAGCCGCTCGTACAGCTTGGCATCATTTGTTGCTATAAATCCGCCTATGTTGACGAGGCCGTCTTTCTTGCTACTCATCCAGACTACCGCGCATCCTGAGTACATTTCTTTCATAATGTCTTTAAGGCTCCAGTCCTGATATTCCTTTTCACGACTTTTGATGAAGTAAGCGTTCTCAGCATATCTGGCTATGTCCATGTATACCGGGATTTCATGTTTGGCTGCAAGGGCAGAGGTCTCTTTAATATTTGAGAGGGATACCGGCTGGCCGCCGACAGTATTGCATGTCACTGTGATATTGATAAATGGGATTTGCTTTTTTCCATATTTCTTAATAACTCCTTCCAGCTTGTCCAAATCAATATTCCCTTTGAATGGATGACGGATTCCGGTGTCGTAGGCCTCGTCAATAGTACAGTCAAGCGCTACAGCTTTTCTGAATTTAATATGCCCTTTTGTAGTATCAAAATGTGCGTTTCCAGGAATAACATCTCCTTCCTTGACCACTGCCGAAAATAGGACGTTTTCTGCCGCCCGCCCTTGATGAGTGGGAGCAAGGTAATCGAATCCCATTATGTCCTGTACCGCTCTCTGTAATTTGAAATAGGATTCGGAACCAGCATAACTTTCGTCACCGATCATGATCTCTGCCCATTGTTGTTCGCTCATCGCACTGGTACCGGAATCGGTCATCAGATCGATAATCACCCAGTCGCTGTGCAGGTTGAAAAGATTGTATTTGACTTCCTTGATCTTGGCTTCCCGTTCTGCAGGAGTGCGGAAATAGACGGGCTCGACTACTTTGGTTTTATAGGGAGGAATGTGCGGTAAGTCCATGTTAAATGAAATTGTGAATCACTTCCGTTTCATTAATGTTTGAAATAGCAATTTATGGCCAATTCTTAATTGAAAGATAAGTGATTCACAATTCTCGTCTTGACTCAAGACACTCTTTCAATACCGCAACAAATCGATACACATCCTCAAAGGAATTGTACATCGGAGTAGGAGCAACCCTAATCACGTTCGGTTCACGCCAATCGAGAATTACATTTCTATCGATTAGCGCTTCGAATAATTTTTTATCGACATTCTTTACTTGTATAGACAACTGACCACCCCTTTCTTCAATATTTGCTGGCGTTATTATTTCAATTTTGGGGTTGTGTAGATCCTTGATAAGAAATTCAAGAAAACCGGTTAGTTTGACAGACTTTGTTCTCAATGCCTGCATTCCGATCTCGTCAAATAGATCGAGTGATGCTTTAATAGGAGCAATTGCCAAAGTAGGCGGTGTGCTCATCACCCAAGCTTCGGCACCCACTTCGGGATCAAATTCATCGGCCATTTCGAATCGATTTGGCAATTTATTGCCCCACCAACCTTCCAGGCGCGGAAGATTGGAATCATGGTGTTTTTCATGTATAAAAATCGAAGCAATACATCCCGGCCCTCCGTTTAAGTATTTATAATTGCACCATGCCGCGAAGTCGACGTGATCTTCGTGTAATTGTAGGGGAATATTACCTGCAGCATGCGCCAGATCAAATCCTACCATACATCCTCTTGACTTGGCAAGAGATGTGATGGTCGAAATGGGTAATACCTGACCTGTAAAGTAATTTAACCCACCCAGCATGATTAGGGCGATTTGATCTCCATTTTTGTCAATTTGTTCCAGAATGTCTTCTTCATAAAGCAGCATTGATCCCTTGCGAGGTTGGATTTCTACAATTGCCTCTCTTGGATCGTATCCACGAAATCTGGCCTGAGACGCTACCATGTATTTATCTGATGGAAAAGTATCTTTTTCTATCAAAATCTTGAATCGATCTGGATTAGGACAATAAAATGAAACCAGTAGCAGGTGGAGATTAACAGTCAAGGTATTCAAAATCGCTATCTCTGAATGAAAGGCTCCTACGATTTTAGCCATTGAGGGTTTGAGTTTTTCATTGTATCCGATCCATGGATTTTCACCTTCAAAATGGCCTTCTACGCCCCTGTTTTGCCAGTTGAGAAGAACGTCATTTATTTCTTCTGCCGCCAATTTTGGCTGGAGGCCAAGTGAGTTACCGCAGAGGTAAATGGATTCTTCTCCTTTGCCGGTTTTGGGGAAGTGGAATTGGTTTCTATACTCTTTTAAAGGGTCTTCTTTGTCCAATTTTTTGGCAAAGTGAAGAGAGTTTTGAAAGGGGGCAATCAAGGGTAGTTGAATTATTCTTTGTAATGAAAACGTGCCTTCCAATACTCCACTTTTTGATCTGTCACCTTATACACTTTTCGATGTTCTTTAGTTATCCTGCGCGACCAGAATTTTTTTTCATGTACTTCAAATGCTCAGGTTTGCCCACACCATCAAAGGGTTCTTTGTTTATTTCAAAAATAAGTTTAATAATCCGCAGAGCGATTTTCCGATCATTTCTAATCCACCACGAGCGGTCGTTCAGAAATTCTGGCAGGAATACAAATTCACGCATTTTCAGTTTCTGCGAGTCTCTCTACTTGGGCGTGATACCATGCTTCAAGTTCTTCCATAGTCATTTCTATTCCCTCACCTCTTTCAGAACTTTCCATGGCGTCGAAAAGTCTTCTAGCATTGGCTGGAGTGCTTAAAAGATGTAATGTCTCCATAATCGAAGAGAGCTCACTTGCAGGAAGTACGGCCAAACTCTCTTTCCCTCTTCTTTTTATGATCATAGGTTTGCGATCAACTATGACCTCATCCCATATTTTTTCAAGATTGGCCTTTACCTTACTATAACTTGTAGACTTTTCCATGCTCTTAATCAAATATTTGTATTCAAATATATTTGAAATTAAACCAAAGTGCCGAAGTTATATTACCTTATTTTCGCCACTTTATCTCAAAAAAATTCCATTGATCAACGAAATATTAAAGCTCGAAAAAGAAGCTCAAGAACTCGAACCAACAGAAGATCGACGTGACGAATTTTTACAAGCCGCCCGAGATTACGCCAACACATTTCTAAATTCTTTGGATGAAAAAAAGGTCTATAACGTAGACTTTGAGGATGTGAAATTATTGGATAAGGCGGGCATTTCGGAAGAGCCGGCAGACTTGTCTGAGATAATTCATCTTTTGGATAGAGCAGTTGACAGCCCTGGCCTTGACCCCGCATCTCCAGGTCACCTGGGCTATATTCCCGGAGGAGGGGTATACACGTCTTCCATTGGCGACTATCTCGCTGCTGTTTTTAATAAATTTGCAGGGTTGTATTTCTCTTCTCCGGGAGCTGTAAAATTGGAAAACCAATTGATCAGGTGGACTGCTGAGCTCATCGGCTATCCTAAGGAAGCTCTGGGTAATGTCACCTCAGCAGGCTCTATTGCTAACCTTATAACACTTGCGACTGCACGTGATGCCAAAAAAATCACTCCTGATCGCATAAGCAAATCAGTTATTTACATTACAGAACAGACCCATCACTGTGTGCACAAAGCGGTACGGATAGCAGGACTTTCACACTGCGCACAACGCATAGTCCCAATGGACGACCACTTCTGCATGGATGGCGCTGAGCTTGAGAAATGTGTTATACAGGATGTTGCGGATGGGCTGATTCCGTTTTATGTCGCCGCCTCCTGTGGAAGTACTGATACCGGTTCTGTAGACTCATTTGAAGACATTGCCGACATCTGTGAAGTCTATGATATTTGGTTTCATATAGACGCTGCATACGGCGGATATTTTGTTCTGGTGGATGAATTAAAACCACTATTTAACGGAATGGAACGCTCAGATTCTTTTGTAGTGGATCCACATAAAAGTTTGTTCCTTCCATACGGTATAGGAATTGCGTTGATCAAAGACGGCAAGGCCCTATTTGATACATTTCACTATATGGCAAACTACCTGCAAGACATTTTCCAAAGCGAAGAAGAAGTTTCACCGGCAGACCTTTCTCCCGAACTCACAAAACATTTTCGCGGCTTGCGTATGTGGCTGCCACTCCAACTTCACGGGGTTGCACCATTCAGAGCGTGTCTAAAGGAGAAATATCTTCTTACTTTATATTTCTATGAAGAAGTGCAAAAGCTAGGTTTCGAAATAGGCCCAAAACCGCAGCTTTCTGTTGCAATATATCGCTATGTACCGCAACAAGGCGATGCGAATGTATACAATGAAAAATTAGTTAAGTCGATAAAAACGGATGGGAGGATGTTGGTTTCGTCCACGACTATTGATGGGATATTTTGGATGCGAATTGCGATAGTGAGCTTCCGAACGCATAAGAGGCACATTGATCTTTACTTGTCGATATTAAGGGAATTTGTGGCTGTGCAAGGGAATTAAACTTGCTAGACCGGCAGGCTGGTACGGCTCATTTTCTGACTCGATTGTCTGCACCAAAAATTCCGGGGTATTTCATTTTTTTTATTGTAGCCATGAATACTATTCCAAGGCAAAGGACTCTCCTCCTCTTACCGACAACCACGCATTGGCATCAACCTTAGTTTAACTTATATTTTATTTATGAATATGTATTCTTTTGATTATTAACATTATACAGGCAAACATTGGACTGCCACATAGTGAAGAACTTTGAATTTTCCTGCACTTTTGTTCTATGGTTAGATTCCCAAATATTAGGTTAAAACACAGGTAGTCAATTCTTTTTACATTGTTAATTGTCATATATGTTAAGTTAGAGTTGATGCATATGCGACAACCACGGGACTATTAGAATTGTATCTAGAAACTAAAGCTTTGATCTAATATTTTCAATTACTTCGACAAGTTGAGCTACTGAATCAAAGATGTAATATTTACCCTGGAAGCTATGTCTATCATAGGATTCGCCTGAGTCTAGTGCGTCAAGAGTAAATAAAAGTTGAGTCCACTCCGAAAACTAAATCATAAATCATGTCAAATATTACAATAAGATGACATATATATTTAATTTGTGATATGTTTAAACGTAGTACAAATTCACAAGTTGATCTATTCAAATCGATAGGAGGGATGCTATCAGAACGGAAGCGAGAGCTTCTGGATGATCCAAATGGTTGGCATAATATATTTTTTAAAGAAGTGGTATCTCGCATAGACGAAGGATTGTTCGAGGTGCTTTATAATCAAGGAGGCCGGCCCAATTGCTCAATTAGAGTTTTAATGGGAATGATTATCCTTAAAGAAGGTAAAGGTTGGACTGATGAACAACTTTTTGATGAATGTCGATTCAACACCAGGGTCATGCTTGCTTTGGGATATTCGAATATAAATGAGGATATTCCGACCGAATCGACTTACTATAAGTTCAGACAGAGCATGGTAGAGTATAATCAAGACCATGGGGAGGATTTGATGAAGGCGGCATTTAAACAAATCACTATTGGGCAGATAGAGCAATACAAGGTGAGCGGTAAGAAAATACGATTGGATTCGAAGTTGATTAATTCCAATATTGCACGCTGCACTCGAGTCCAGATGATAATCGAAGCTGTACGAGTATGCAGTAAAGACCTTATGGTAGAACTGCTTACAGATCAATTGGATAAAGAATCATGCGAGCTTTTAGAAAAGCTAAAAAGCCAAAGTGCCTCCAATATTGTCTACCCATTAAACAAAAAAGAAAAAGAGGAACTGCTAGTAGGTATGGGTAAGATCATAAAGGTACTCTTGAGTCATGGCCAGGCGGCGGGATTGACAGGCTACCAAGATCTCAAGCGGCTCTACGAAGAACAGTATGAAGAACAATCAGAGGAATCTAATGAGCAAAAACCTCCGAGTGCCTCTGATGATAAAACAAAAATCAGCGCGGTCTGTGATGAATCTGAACAGCAAACTAAACAGGAGAATACTCCGAGACCCAAAGCTGCAAGAGACATATCGAGTGGCAGTGTGCAGTCCATTCATGATCCTGATGCTGCCTACCGTACTAAAGGTAAAGCAGAAAATAAACAGACCATATCGGGCTATCATGCCAACATAAGTGAAACGTGTACAGAAGAAAATGAAATAGACCTAATCGTAGATGCCCAGGTAGTACCGGCCAATATTACAGAAGACGAGTTTTTAATCGAATCTATCGACCATATCCAGGATGTATTAAATCCAGATAAGGATGAATCAGGTCAAGAAAAGAATAAAATAGAACAGGCCATCACGGATGGCGGATACGACAGCAAGGCCAACAGAAAAGCAATGTCAGAAACGACCACGCCCGAATGGAAGTTAGCTAATACAAAAGGGGGAAAGCAGGCCTATACAATGAAACGAGATGAGAATAACAATCTTCAAGTATGGCGAAAAAAGACAAGAGAACAGTGCGCGGTAAAGTTTAACGAGAAGACCAACAAATACGTCATTAAACACGACACCCGAGGTCGGTATATGACCAAAGATGAAGTAGAAAACTATTTTTTATTTCAACAGATGCAAGAAACATTAGATGAGCACACCCACAATCTAAGAGCCAATGTGGAATCGACCATACATCAATGTTTTCACCGGCTCAAAAAAAGGAACAAAATATTATATCGGGGTTTATTCAAATGTCAAATTTATGTCCTGTCACGAGTACTTTGGACGAATTTTAGAAGAATTAACGATAAATTGGTCGAAAATGCCCTCGGATTTCCAAATATCATCATCGCAACCCTCAGGAATGCTTATGCAACAATATTGCACTTAAGAAAATTCCAGGGTTTTGGCCGCAGCTGGCAAATGTACGCTTGAAAAATGTGTGGTAATCGGAGTGGACTCAAAGTTGGTTCTCCTTTTTAAATGCTTCACGTACTTCTCCAGAAGAGTAGAAAGTAGATCCAAAAGCTTTAATGCCGCTAGGCTCCCGAATTAGACCTAATTCAATGATCAATAGTTCGTGAAGGATTTCGGCCAAATTCGAAGTGTTAACAGCAGTATCTTAAATTCAAGATTTTCTATAACGCTGATTATCAAGTATTTATGGCCTGCTTATTTGGCAATCCTATTAAAATGCAAGTTTCGGTTCAGACGATACTTTAGTTTTAATAATTTATCCATAATTCTAAGATTGAGTATCAACGAGTTATGAAATATTTCCTTCACGGACTATTGAATGATCATTCCGCCAATAAAATCAAGTTGTTTTAGAAAATCTTTTCTATTGCTATTAAATGCTAACACATAAGTTTGCGCCAACAACTGATACATGTCTGAATATTCAATCTCTGCCAGATATGGTATATGACCCATCACATCATGCCAGATGTCCGACTCATCACAATAATCCAATTCTTCAGGAGTCCTTACAAAGAACGTCATTGGCATTTTATAATCTGCAATCATAGAATACCAATCAATTTGTTCCAGGATGATATTTTCATTGGCCTGAATGAAAGTATACGGTGTATACCTTTGGATTGATTCTGTAAGCTCAGAAGCGTGAGGTCTCTTCCTATTGTCCAGGCCCAACTTGGAAAAACCGTTTATCCAAAGCGTGCTTATTGCGTTTAAGGATTGAAGATTTTGAAAGTGGGTATTGAAAAGAACTGACCAATTTTTGTCGTCCACGTCAGCATTAAATGTTCTGGAATGTTTTTTCATTTTATCAAAGTCATTGTTAAGAATACTAATTAGAGTATGTCCACGACTTTACCTGTCTATGGGGCACTTCTAATTCTTTCTTCGCGTAATCAAGCTCTCCATTCGACAAAGAGCAAGCGGCTAGTTACTCAGCTCTGCTTATTTTGTATCGCAGATTGCGCGCATATTCCTTCCCCAATCTACCGAGGCCAACTATTCCGACTTTCACTTTTCCAGTCATTTTGTTTTGCATTTCATTATCACATCCGAAAAATAGAAATAGGTGAGCACATTTTGTCTTCCTTTGCAAAAGGAGAAAAGATAATTCATTATGTCAAAATCGAACCCTCTTTTCAAACCTTATATCGGCAAATCGGTCACATATATAGGCGGAAAGGCAGCACATGAGGTAAAAACGAAGGCTGGCAAAATATACAAACTTTCCTCAAATGAAAATCCGATCGGAGCCTCACCGAAAGCAGTGGAAGCCATTCAAAAAGTAGTGGAGGAATTATACATTTATCCTGATCGTACTGATAGAAGACTATGTGAAGCTCTGTCATCTTACTACGACAGTTCTTTATCTCCCGAACACTTTTTTTCCGCTAACTCAGGCTCAGAATGCCTGGAATACATTATTAGGGCTTTTATGGGCGAAGGACTAGAGTGCATTATCTCGAGCCCGACTTTTCCCGTATACAAATCTTTTGCAAAATGGACAGGAGGAAAACATATCAATGTGCCTTTAATCGGAGATGAATTTCGCCTGGATATAGGCGGTATTGCTGACGCAATTAATGAGAAAACAAGGTTGATTTTTGTCACCAGTCCCAATAATCCTACAGGCACCTATATCCGGAAGCGGGAATTGAAGCTATTGTTGGACAGCATTCCGGATCACGTAATCGTCATCCTGGATGAAGTCTATTATTTGTTTGCTGACGCGAATAGTTTTACGACCGCCGAATGTTACGTAAAAGGTGGGCACCGCATAATAGGTTTAAACAGTTTTTCCAAATCATTTGGCTTGGCGGGATTGAGATTGGGATATTTTTATTCCACGGCGGAGATTGTGAATTATATAAGAGGAATGACCAGGCCTTTTTTGATTAATAAATTGGCAATAGAAGCAGGAATTGCTGCTCTTTCCGATGACGATTTTGTTACCAAAACAGTCGAAACGGTAAAAAAAGGTAGAGCATTTCTTTATAAAGAATTGGATCAGTTGGGAATGAAATATTGGAAATCTGAGGGCAATTTTACTATGATGAAGCCGGAGATGGAGGATAAAATATTCGAAGAAAAAATGATAGAAAAAGGAATAATGGTTAGGAGAGTTGGGAATTTTGGCGCATCCGGATGTGTAAGAGTAACAGTAGGAAATCAAGAAGCTAACGAAGCGTTTATTCAGGCTTTGGAAAGTATCTTGGTAGGAGCGTAGGTGTTTAGACCTCCAGGGTTTCTGAACCTTGGAGGCCTTCAAAGGATGAATACCAATGTCTAAAGTTCCGGACTTTCCAAAAGTCTGAAACTTCTAAAACCAAAGCAATGAAATTATCGAATACAAAGTTATTTCGAACCGAATCCCACATCAATGGCAAATGGACAGAAAGTCAATTTTTCGGAGGGTATTAAAACTCTCGATCTAGACGCTCCACTACGTTTCGGTCGGGACGTCGATTCCACTCACTCCGTTCGCAGACTTTCGGCAGGATTCGCCAATGCCGCTTTCAAACTTTGAAAACTCATGGTCAAAAACGCAATTCCTACTGCCAAATAACCAGCTAGTGCAAACACCCACCATTGAATATTAATGCGATACGCAAAACCTTCGAGCCAACCATTCATAAAATACCAGGCAACCGGTGAGGCGATGACTAAAGCAATGACTACCAGCTTCAGAAAATCTTTCGAGAGTAAAGCCACAATTCCATTTGTTGTAGCACCCAGCACTTTGCGAATGCCGATTTCTTTTCGCCTTAGTTCGGCTGCGAATGCAGCCAACCCGAAGACACCTATGCATGAGATGACAATAGCAAATACTGTAAAAACCCAAAGCAGGCTATTTAGTTTTTGTTCCGTCTTATACATCGCACCAAAACCTGCATCCACAAACTGATAATCTATGGGGTAACTCGTATTAAAACTTTCCCAGGTTTTTTGGATACCGGCTATGGTCTGGCTTAAATCTTTAGCATCTACCCGTAATGCCAGTTTCCAATAAGAATCGGGATCAATTTGCAAAACAGAAGTCTGCACTTCTTCGTGTAGGCTCGTATAATGAAAATCTTTGACCACCCCAATTACTTTACCCCGTTTGACAGAATCCGTATCGCCCCACATATTCCACTCCAGTGGTTTGCCAATGGCAGCTTCAGGAGATTCGCCCAATTGCAGGTTTTTGACAGCCGTTTCATTAACAATAAATCCCTCTGTAGCATCGGTACTAATCTCTTTCGAAAAATTCCTTCCGGCGGTGATTTCCATGCCCATCGTTTTAATATACTCATGATCTATGTTAAAGATTCGGGCGGGCTGGTTTCTTCGGTTTTCGCCAGGAACGATAATGTCATCTCCTGCAACAATATCACCGGGAATACCAAAACAGGTACTTGCGGAAGTCACACCAGGTACATTTAAAAATTCGGACTTAGTGCTTTCGTAATTCGTAAACAAAGCCTTTTTCATCGGGAAGTGCAACAACTGCTCCTTATTAAATTCCAATTTCTTTTTGCCTAAAAAATTAACCTGTTGGAAAATAACTAACACGCTGATTATCATCAAAATAGAAAGTGAAAATTGCAAGGTGACTAATGCTTTTCTCAACCAATACACATGCCCGCCAGGCTGAAAATGGCTTCCTTTGAGCGCGTCGACCGGGCGAAATCCCGACATCACAAAAGCAGGATAAACACCTGCAAATAAGCCGGTCAGCAGGATAGTTCCCAACATCACGGCAATGGTCTGCGGACTATTATACCAATCGAAAACAAGGGCTTTTTCTGTAAAATTATTGAGGTAAGGCACAAGGAATTTTGTCAGTTGAGCCGCCAACAACATGGATATTGCTAGTGTACCAAGCATTAAGTAATGAACCCCATAGACAAAGTTATTTTTCTTCTGATCAAGGCGGGAAAACCGGAGTTATGCCTATGCATAATGAGGATTTTTCCAACGCCGAGCAGAAGGAAAAGAACAAGTTTATGGGGGTCAGGATTTAGTGCTTGGTGCACTAGTACCAAAACCGCTTCGCTGATAAACTGAATAGCCAATTGGCTTCGCCGCGCACCCGCAGCTTTTCGTACCCCTACTTCTTTGGAGCGGCGCATTGCATGTGCCGTGGTTAAATTGATGAAATTGACACAAGCAATAAAAAGGAGAAATATTCCTACAAAAGACAAGCCCAATACATATTGATAATCTCCTTTGATTACAGGGTCATTTCTCAGATGAGCAGAATGCAAATAAATATCCGCCACGTTCTGTACATTCAGATAATAGTAAAATCCGTATTCTTTGGTTTGCGGATGTGCATATTTTTCCACAAAAGCAGGTAATTTCTCTTCAAACCATGTCACATCTGTGTCCGGGAAAAATTTGACATAATTCAAAAAATCCTGCCACACCCAACTATTGATCCTTTTTTCCGAAACATCGGCCAACAGGTTTTCAAAAGAAACTAAAAACTTAAAATCCAGGTGAAAATGTCGGGGCAAAGGCTCTAAAACGCCAGTTACTTTTCGGTCGCTGTTGTTGATCGAAATCACTTTCCCCACTGGATCTTCCAAACCAAAATATTTTTCTGCCAAAGGCTGCGTCAGGACTATGGAATTGATTTCTTGTAAAGCGGTTTCGGAATCTCCTTGATATAAGGGAAGGTCAAAAAGTTCGAAAACGGAAGGTTCGGCAAAGTATCCTTTTTCCTCAAGGAAGCTTTTATCCTCGTTTTCAAAAAGCTTTTTGGTGCGCATCTGAAATAGTCGCAAGGTTTGTTCTACTTCCGGAAAATCTCTTTTCATTGTAGGACTAATAGCCGGAGAACTGCCCGCCCAAAAAGCTTCTCCCCCGTCTCCGCCTCTTTCGCTGTAAATGCGATAAGTCCGCTCGCCGTCGGGATGAAAGGTATCGTATTTTAACTCGTCCAATACAAATAGTCCAATGAGAAGACAGCCGGTAAGTCCAATGGTCAAACCGGAGATATGGACAAAACTGTTGGCCTTGTTTTTGACAAGGTTGCGAAAGGCATTTTTTTTTGCAGAAGATGCTAGTTTGAGTCCACTCCGAAAACTAAATCATAAATCATGTCAAATATTACAATAAGATGACATATATATTTAATTTGTGATATGTTTAAACGTAGTACAAATTCACAAGTCGATCTATTCAAATCGATAGGAGGGATGCTATCAGAACGGAAGCGAGAGCTTCTGGATGATCCAAATGGTTGGCATAATATATTTTTTAAAGAAGTGGTATCTCGCATAGACGAAGGATTGTTCGAGGTGCTTTATAATCAAGGAGGCCGGCCCAATTGCTCAATTAGAGTTTTAATGGGAATGATTATCCTTAAAGAAGGTAAAGGTTGGACTGATGAACAACTTTTTGATGAATGTCGATTCAACACCAGGGTCATGCTTGCTATGGGATATTCGAATATAAATGAGGATATTCCGACCGAATCGACTTACTATAAGTTCAGACAGAGCATGGTAGAGTATAATGAAGACCATGGGGAGGATTTGATGAAGGCGGCATTTAAACAAATCACTATTGGGCAGATAGAGCAATACAAGGTGAGCGGTAAGAAAATACGATTGGATTCGAAGTTGATTAATTCCAATATTGCACGCTGCACTCGAGTCCAGATGATAATCGAAGCTGTACGAGTATGCAGTAAAGACCTTATGGTAGAACTGCTTACAGATCAATTGGATAAAGAATCATGCGAGCTTTTAGAAAAGCTAAAAAGCCAAAGTGCCTCCAATATTGTCTACCCATTAAACAAAAAAGAAAAAGAGGAACTGCTAGTAGGTATGGGTAAGATCATAAAGGTACTCTTGAGTCATGGCCAGGCGGCGGGATTGACAGGCTACCAAGATCTCAAGCGGCTCTACGAAGAACAGTATGAAGAACAATCAGAGGAATCTAATGAGCAAAAACCTCCGAGTGCCTCTGATGATAAAACAAAAATCAGCGCGGTCTGTGATGAATCTGAACAGCAAACTAAACAGGAGAATACTCCGAGACCCAAAGCTGCAAGAGACATATCGAGTGGCAGTGTGCAGTCCATTCATGATCCTGATGCTGCCTACCGTACTAAAGGTAAAGCAGAAAATAAACAGACCATATCGGGCTATCATGCCAACATAAGTGAAACGTGTACAGAAGAAAATGAAATAGACCTAATCGTAGATGCCCAGGTAGTACCGGCCAATATTACAGAAGACGAGTTTTTAATCGAATCTATCGACCATATCCAGGATGTATTAAATCCAGATAAGGATGAATCAGGTCAAGAAAAGAATAAAATAGAACAGGCCATCACGGATGGCGGATACGACAGCAAGGCCAACAGAAAAGCAATGTCAGAAACGACCACGCCCGAATGGAAGTTAGCTAATACAAAAGGGGGAAAGCAGGCCTATACAATGAAACGAGATGAGAATAACAATCTTCAAGTATGGCGAAAAAAGACAAGAGAACAGTGCGCGGTAAAGTTTAACGAGAAGACCAACAAATACGTCATTAAACACGACACCCGAGGTCGGTATATGACCAAAGATGAAGTAGAAAACTATTTTTTATTTCAACAGATGCAAGAAACATTAGATGAGCACACCCACAATCTAAGAGCCAATGTGGAATCGACCATACATCAATGTTTTCACCGGCTCAAAAAAAGGAACAAAATATTATATCGGGGTTTATTCAAATGTCAAATTTATGTCCTGTCACGAGTACTTTGGACGAATTTTAGAAGAATTAACGATAAATTGGTCGAAAATGCCCTCGGATTTCCAAATATCATCATCGCAACCCTCAGGAATGCTTATGCAACAATATTGCACTTAAGAAAATTCCAGGGTTTTGGCCGCAGCTGGCAAATGTACGCTTGAAAAATGTGTGGTAATCGGAGTGGACTCAAGTTTCTTACTATGGTTTATTTTTGCCAACGTCATAATCAATTTGTTTTTATTACTCAATCTTCAAGATGTTTAGAATCTACTTTATCGCTTTGGCTTTATTGCTTCTCGGATTTTATTCTTTCGCCCAGTTACAATCTCCTGATAAATTCTTCCCGCATAAAAGAGGTGAGCATTTTACACCACATCATCAATTGGTTGATTACTACAGGCATGTAGCTGCGAATAGCGAACTCGTTACAATCAAACAATATGGCACAACTAATCAGGGCAGACCAATGATACTGGCTTATGTGTCCCATAAAGAAAACATTGATCGGCTGTCGGACATCCGAACCGACAATATGAAAATGACGGGGCTCTATGACGGAAACCCATTATCCACCAAACCCCCTGCAATCGTGTGGCTCAGTTGCTCAGTTCACGGCAACGAAGCGGCTGGCTCAGAAGCAGCCCCGAATATCCTTTGGGAACTGGTTAATCCTACAAATGCAGAAACAAAGACCTGGCTCGAAAACACCTTGGTAATAATTGATCCCTCAATTAATCCCGACGGCTATTCCCGCTATACCAATTGGGTGCGTGATGTAGGCGGAGATGTTGTCAACACTGATCTAAACGACACCGAACACCAGGAACCGTGGCCCGGCGGACGAGTCAATCACTACCTCTTCGATCTCAATCGCGATTGGGCATGGCAGACCCAAATAGAAAGTCAGCAGCGTATGAGCGTGTACAATCAATGGCTGCCTCACGTACACGTCGATCTCCACGAAATGGGTCAGGAAAGTCCGTATTACTTTGCCCCTGCGGCAAAACCCTATCACGAGTATATTACCAAGTGGCAAAAGGATTTCCAGGTGACCATAGGAAAAAATCATGCAAAACACTTTGATAAACAGGGCTGGCTCTACTTTACAAAGGAGGTGTTTGATCTGCTCTATCCGAGCTATGGAGATACATACCCCGTCTTCAACGGCGCTATTGGCATGACCTACGAACAAGGCGGAGGCAGCCGTGGTGGAAGAGCCGTAAAGACTGAAAATGGCGAAATCTTATCATTGAAAGATCGCATAGCCCACCATACCACAGCCTCGCTTTCCACAATAGAAATATCTTCCAAAAATGCCGATGCATTGGTACAAAATTTTAAAAATTACTGGTCACAATCACTCAGCAATCCACAAGGCAGGTACAAGTCCTATATAATCAAAAGAGACGCTACGGGCAATCGATTAAAAGCGCTCTGCCAACTTCTCGATAAGCAAAATATTGCCTATCGCACATTTACCAAACAGCGAAAAATAAGAGGGTTCGATTATCAAAAACGTTCGAATCGATCCATCACTGCCGGGCCTGGCGATTTGCTCATTTCTGCTTATCAACCGAAATCTGTATTGACACAGGTACTTTTTGACCCGGAGACAGCTATAGAAGACTCTGTGACTTATGATATCACAGCCTGGTCTTTGCCTTATGCTTTTGGTCTTGAGGCTTATGCAAGTACTTCTAAGCTGACCAGCCGTGAGCTTCCTTCGTTCCCTATGGCAAAACTGGAAGCCGGAAACAAGGCCTACGCCTATGTGTTGAATTGGTCGGATCTGGAAGCATCCAAAGCATTGGTTGATTTGATAAAAGAGGGAATCGATGCCAGGGTGAACACCAAACCCTTCACCATTGGGGGTAAAAAATATAGCTCGGGAAATGTGATCATAACGAAAGCCGACAATCGATCATTGGGTGATAAATTTTATGAGAAGGTACAAGCGATAGCTGCGAGTTCCAATGCCAAAATCGATGCGATCATTTCCGGTTTCTCAGAGTCGGGGCCGGATATCGGAAGTGGACGAATGGACTTGATAAAGAAACCAAAAGTAGTAGCTCTCAAAGGAGAAGGAATCGGGAACAACGCCTTTGGCCAAGTGAGATGGTATTTTGACAAAGTGATTAATTATCCTTTGACAGTTGTGGACGTTGTTCGCTTTGACCGACTGCAATTGAGCAAATACAACACATTAATATTGCCAAACGGAAAGTATAAATTTGGCGAAAACCAAAGAAAGAAAATTTCCGAATGGGTAAGAAATGGTGGCCGAGTGATCGCTATTGGCAATGCCAATAAAGTTTTTGTCGATAAAGAGGGATTTGCATTAAAATCCTACGCTGAGAAGAAGGACAAAACGGAAGCCGAAAAGGCCCAGGAAAAAGAAAAACTGGATGGCAGATATCTCGATCACGGAGGCGATCAAAGAAGATTTATCAGCAACATAGTACCGGGTGCTATTTTCGGATTGAATACCGATAGTACTCATCCACTCGGAGCCGGCTTAGGTAAAACGTATTATAGCCTACGCACCAGCAACCTTCACTATCCTCTGATGACCGGGGCGAATAATGTGGCTTACATTTCGAAGAATCCGCTGATTATCGGATTTGCAGGATCAAAAATCAAATCCAAACTAAAAGACTCGGTAGTTTTTGCGTCAGAAGATAAGGGGCGCGGCAAGGTGGTCTACATGATCGATAATCCGCTTTATCGGGGATTTTGGTACAATGGGTTGTTTTTGTTTAGTAATGCGGTGTTTTTAGATTGGTAGCTTCGACAGGCTCAGCTACCGGGAGGAGATCATTGAACGGAATCCAAATGCAGCTACCGGGCAGGTCATCGAGCGGAGTCGAAATGCGAAATGCTTGTATTCTAACTCGGCGCATCTTGTCCTAAAAGCAATGCAAGGCATGTTCACGAGAAAACTTGACAACATGTAAAAAGTTGTCAACTTTGCGGATGTTATGACAAATATTGACACCACATATTTAGAAAGATGTGTACACACTTTGGAGGAAGCGCTAAAATTTCTGGATAGAGCTGAGAAAGGAACAATTCAGTATAAGCTTTATCGATCTGCTGCAATCAAAGAGTTTGAACTAATAATGGAATTATCTTTTAGGCTATTAAAAAAGAGTATCAAACCCTATTTTCCAAGCTCAAAGGAAGTCGACAGACTATTTGTCAAAGATATCTTCAGACAAGCAGCGAATTTTAACATAATAAGTGCTGATTTGTCGGAAAAATTGATGGACTATCGAGATAAACGGAATCTGGTTTCGCATGACTATGGTGAGGAATTCGCTGATAAAATCTTGTCAATATTACCTGATTATGTAAAAGACGCCCGCTTATTGCTAAAAGCAATACAACTATGATATGATTCTCAGAGATAAGGACAAAGTGCGCGTAATAGATCTTGCCTGTAAAACATTATCTGGCTCATTTGAAATCTGGGCATTTGGCAGCCGGCTAACAGGAGAGGCTCATGAAGGCAGTGATCTCGATTTGGTTATTAAATCAGATGATGAAATTTCATGGCACGAATTCGCACGATATAAAGAAGCGTTAAAACATTCCAACATACCAATCCTCGTCCAGGTAATGGATTGGAATACTATTCCAAAAAGCTTTCAGGAAAATATATTGGCTAACTATGTTGTGCTTTATAGTTCAGAGAAGGTCAAAACTAGTGCTCAGTCAACGTTTGAATGAAGTCACTCCTTGATACCTAATCGCTACAGTGCCAATAACCACTAACAACAATCCCAAAATGATCAGACCCCAGTGACTCAACGTTGGGACAAGAGGACTGCAGGCTGCCACCGTACAAATGGGTTGAAAAGTGGATGCAGGAGCAACCGTCACAATTCCACCTCCCAGTACAGACAAAGTCGGAAGAACTCCCGAAGGCCGCCAAAATTCGATCTTATAGACACCTGAGCCAGCTGGTGATTCCGGGATTTGGGTGCCTGCTGCCCCGAATGTCGGGGTGGTTAATGCTCCACCGAAGCAAGGCACAGCGATAAAAAAGTCGGTTGAAGAATTAAACCGTATATCCAGTCCTGCCGCAATCACCCCTGTCGATGGTATGGTCAAAGTATCATGGAAATAAAAAACACCACCCGCATTACAATTTCTGACATCATCACATTTACAGGGATCATTGAAAGTGAGCACATTAGTCGAACCGAAAGTAACCGTGCCATTACAAGGATTTGGAGCGGGCTCGGTCACAGAGATACCGGTGAAAGTACTCTTAACATTATTATCGTTATCGCAGACGCACTTGGTTTGTATCACCTGACTTCCGATTTGATCATAAGCAGGGAAGAATGGACCAAAATTGAGCCCATCAGCGGAAAATTGCAAACTAGAGCCCAGTGGGCAATTGTTTGGCGCTCCGGTATAAAAACCTGGTGTCGGTGGACCAGCTTGACCACTGCAGAAACTATTCATCCCGGTCAATGCATTAGGCTGTACCATGGTTAAATCCGGGCAAGTGCTGCCCGTACCCGATACAGCAATATCATACGGATTTTCATCGGTATCATTATTTGTAATGTCCATATCAAAAGAAAAGGCGCCTAAAGCGACTATGTCAAACGCGATTTGCAAGGTGGTACTCATTCCGGCGGCAATATTGAGCGGAAGGCCTGTGACTACCCCAAACATACTAACATTGGTAAGATTGGTTGCGGTCACTGCCATTACCTCTAATTGCGCTGTGCCTGCCGTATTGTCTATGGTATAGTCTACTGTTGTCGTGCCCACAATGTTATTCCAAGTGCATCTGCTGCTCCATCGGCTATAGATGTAAGTGCAGGGCGCTGTACGTCGATTTCAGGTGCAATACCCGTACCCGATACGGCAATATCATACGGATTTTCATTGGAATCATTATTTGTGATGTCCATATCAAAAGAAAATGGGCCTGCTGCGTCTATGGCAAACGCGATTTGCAGGATGGCAGTCGCACCGGCAGCAATATTGAGCGGAAGCATTGTGGTTAACCCAAAATTACTGACATTGACAAGATTGGTAGCGGTCACTGCTGTCACATCTAATTGCGCTGTACCGGCCGTATTGTCTATGGTATAGTCTACTGTTGTCATACCCACAATTTTATTACCAAGGGCATCTGCTCCTCCATCGGCTATAGATGTAAGTGCAGGGCGCTGTACGTCGATTTCAGGTACCATATTCCCCCCTGTACCCGAGACATCAATGTCGTACGGATTTTCATCTCCATCATTATTTGCGATGTCCATATCAAAAGAAAAGGCACCAACAGCGTCTATGACAAACGCGATTTGCAAGGTGGCAGTCGCACCGGCAGCAATATTGAGTGGAAGGCCCGTGATTGGCCCAAAATTACTGACATTAGTAAGATTGGTTGCGGTCACTGCATTCACATCTAATTGCGCTGTACCGGCCGTATTGTCTATGGTATAGGTTACTGTTGTCATGCCCACATTATTAATACCAAGTGCATCTGCTGCTCCATCGGCTATAGATGCAGGGCGCTTTACGTCGATTTCAGGTGCAATACCCGTACCCGAGACAGCAATATCGTACGGATCTTCATCTCCATCATTATTTGTGATGTCCATATCAAAAGAAAAGGCACCTACAGCGTCTATGACAAACGCGATTTGCAAAATGGCAGTCGCACCGGCAGCAATATTGAGCGGAAGGCCTGTGACTGGCCCAAACACACTGACATTGGTAAGATTGGTTGCTGTCACTGCTGTTACATCTAATTGTGCAGTACCTGCCGTATTGTCTATGGTATAGTCTACTGTTGTCATGCCCACATTTTTATTACCAAGGGCATCTGCTGTTCCATCGGCTATAGATGTAAGTGCAGGGCGCTGCACGTCGATCTCAGGAGCAGCATTAGTAGTAAAGGTCATGTCAGCGCCATTCGTAATTCCGCCATTTTCAGCCCTGACCCGAAAGTGATAGGTTGTATTTGGCGTCAAACTTGTGATGGTCTTGCTCACAGCAGTGTTTGCGTTCGGCGCATTTAGCGGACTTTGATCAGCCGTTACGTCTGTGCCATAGGCCACGGTTAGACCATAATTAAATTTGACCGTCACTGTTGCGCCAGCATCAAATATTGTCCCGTTTAAAGTGGCCGTAGTGGTACCAATCGCAGTGGCAGCTAGTGTTGTTGCCGTGACAACTCCGACGTCCAGATTTACTGTACATGCGGGACTATCAGGGTCATTGCTATTTACCGATATAGAAACTTCTGTACCTGTATAAGAGTCAGGCGCCGTATATTGTATTGTAAAATGGGTTTCTTCACCAGGCTGTAATGAGGTTTTGTCGGGCTGCACAGTTATCTCAAATTCATAGCCACTTGCTGGAGCTAATGCCAATGGAAGAGTTAATTCCAAAGGCTGATCCCCGTCATTGAGAATGGCAATGTTGATATTTTCATAGGTTCCGGCTCCTTCATAAGTGATGTAGTACTCATCTCCACAGGCAAATAAATAGGTGATTCCTTGATTGTGATCCTGGAGATGTGCATCATCGACTCTCCAAAGACTAATATTGGGCTGGCCATTCACAATCTTAGGTAGAGTTGCGAGACAGAAAAAGATAAACAGCGGCTTGAGTATATAAATAGCAATGCCGGAGAGTCTATATAAATCTATTCTTCGGTTGTGCATGGTCATAAGTTTTTTTTCGTAGGTAGGACTTAAAACTTAATTGGTGAAAGTAAAATAAATATATGTATTATTGAAATACTTCGTTTTTTGGACTGTGGGATTAAGGTTTAGTATCGAAGTTGTTTAATAACACATTACGGATTATTTTAATATAAAAAGTTTGTAGCTTTAGAAACGCTGAGGTGTAGAACCAAAGAATAACTAAAGACTACAAACAATGGTTAAAGCTGAAATTAATGAATTTTTTGTACAACACATGCCTAAAATATCAAATGGAAAGAAACTAAAAGTACCAATGTGGAAAATAGTGAAGGCCATATTGTATAAGCTCAAAACAGGTGTGCAATGGAGGCAATTGCCTGTTCGACATTTCTTTGGATTTATCAGATATAGCTGGCAATCAGTGTTTTATCACTTCAACAAGTGGTCAAAAACAGGAATTTGGAAAAGATGTTATGAGCAATTATTGCTAAATAAACGGAAGCATTTAAACCTTTGTTCTGTAAATTTTGATGGATCACATACCCCGGTAAAGCGAGGAGGACAAGAGGTAGGTTATCAAGGTAGAAAGAAAGCTCAAACCACGAATCTATTGATACTGACCGATGATCAGGGTGTGCCAATAGGTTGGTCAGAACCGATAAGTGGCCAGCATCATGACAGTTTTGAACTGGTAAAAACTGCTAATAAAATTTTTGATCAAATGGAGGCAATTGACCTTTCATGTGATGGTCTTTTCCTGAATGCCGATGCAGGGTTTGATGTTGCCAAATTCAAGGAACTATGCTTTGAAAAGGACATCATATTCAACATCGATAAAAACAAGAGAAGGGGAAAATCAGATGATGAAGACACTCCATATGTCTTTGATAATCAACTATATAAGAGAAGATTTGTGGTGGAACAACTTAATGCTTGGGTAGACGGATTCAAGACTTTAGTAATAAGATATGAAACCACAACCATCAATTGGATGTCTTTCCACTATCTGGCCTTCGCAATTATTTTCCTGAGAAAATTTCAAACCGTTAACATTTAGTTATTAAACAACTTCATCTTAAGAATAGAATGTATGCCTAAAATGGCTAAGAAAAATCGTCATGGGATTTCTATGATTTGCAATAATCAATCAAAATGACAATCAAAATCAAAATCAAAAATTTGTCCTGCGCGTGTCGAAGAATGGCCATAGTTTCACTATTGATATTTTGATTGATATTGATACCGCGTAACGCGGCACGAGTTATTTTGATTTAAGAAAAGGCCTCTTTGGTTCTGGCTTGTCCAGGTTAGGCATCAGGAATGGGAATAAGTTCCAACCCATCTACAAATCCGAAGTGTTTGTCAAGCGTGACTAATGATGCAGAATGTTGAAGAGCAAGGGCTGCTATCCAAATGTCATTGGTTGGGATAGGGCTTCCTTTCTTTCTGAGTTGCTTGAATAAGTCGGCGTAAATGTCCGTAGTTATTAGGTTAGGATATAGAATTTCCAAATTGTTCATAGATAGGAAACTATCGAGTTCAACCATATTTTTGGCAAATTTATTTCCTAAAAGGAACCCTGCTTTTAACTCGCCGATTACAACTAGCGGAAGAAAAATATGTTTTGCATTTACGACGATTTTTCTAATGCGAGTGTCTTTATTATTATAGTATGAATAAGCATTGGTATCGATGACGAGAGATTCTATTTCCATATCTCTTCGTCTATTTTACCAAAGTATTCAGTGTTTTTTTGAAATTCATCAAATTCCCCTTGAGTCCAACTTCCGTACAAACTATTTAAAATTTCTTCGTCTGATTTCTTTTTTATTATTTCCGGTTCGGCAGATTGCTTTCTCAGTAACTTTTTAATCGTCTTGTTCAGGCTTAAATCCCATTCCTTAGCCTTTGATTCTATGAAGGCTGTGAGATCATCATCGAGATTATGTATTGTAATCGATTTCATCGTAAATAGAATTTTGGTTCAAAATAGTTCATTTTGGTTCAAAATGCACCATTTCTTGAATAATGTTGGTGATTATAACAAAGTTGTTAACTTTTGTGGTTCTTTGATTCTTTATCTTTTATACAAATCAACCATGAGAAAATTAGTACTTCTTTTAAGCATCTGTTTTTCGGTTTATTCCTTTACACAAGATACTTTCCAACCTCTCGACGTGTACGACCTCGAATTTGCTACCGATCCACAATTTTCCCCTGATGGCGCCAAAATCGTCTATGCCCGGTCATTCATGGACATCATGACAGATCAACGCCTTTCTAATCTGTGGATCATCGATGCTAATGGTGAAAATCACAGGGCATTAACTACTGGAAATCATCGTCATTCTTCACCGAGATGGTCACCGGACGGAAAGAATATCGCCTTTATGTCCAATGAACCAGGGAAAAAGCAAATCCACATCCTTTGGCTCGATAATGGACAAGTTTCAAAGCTCACAAACCTGCAAAACCCTCCTTCTAATGTGAATTGGTCTCCTGACGGTAAATGGCTGGCTTTCAATATGAACGTGAACAGAAAGCAAGAGACATTCGGAAATATGCCTGACAAACCCAAAGGTGCGAAATGGGCGGATCCACCAAAGTACATTGATAAATTGGTATATCGGGCCGATGGTGCCGGCTATCTCGAGGAGAATTACGTGCACATATTTGTATTGCCTGTAGAGGGTGGCACTCCTCGACAGATCAGTTCTGGAGATTTCAATCACATCGGTTCGGAATGGTCTAATGATGGGAAACATATTTATTTCTCCGCTAATCGCCACGACGATTGGGAATACGACCGTAGAAACTCGGAAATATATTCTATCAACATCAATTCTAAAGAACTAAAATCACTTACCGACAGATATGGCCCCGATAGTTCGCCTAGACTCTCCCCCGATGGAAAAACCATTGCCTATCTTGGTTATGATGACAAAAAAATGGGCTATCACCATTCCAGATTGTATACCATGCACGCAGGCGGGAGCAATAAAAAAACGCTTTCAGATAAGCTGGATATTTCGTTAGGCAGTATACAATGGGACGATAGTGGCAATGGCATTTATTTCTATTACAACCACGAAGGAAATAGCAAAGTCGGACATATTAGTCTCAAAGGTGAAATGAAAACCGCGGCTGAAAATCTAGGCGGTTCCTCTATAGGCAGGCCTTATGATGGTGGATATTATGATGCAAAAAATGGCAAAGTGGTATTTACACAATCCACTCCAACTCAACCGGCAGAACTGGCGATTACGGATTTAAAATCTACCTCTTCTCGAAGACTTACCTCATTGAATAAAGATGTGCTTGATTTCAAAAATTTGGCGAAAGTCAAAGAAATCTGGTATGAGTCATCGCACGATGGTCAAAAGATACAGGGATGGGTGATGAGGCCTCCGGACTTTGATCCGAATAAAAAATACCCCTTACTGCTCGAAATTCACGGCGGTCCATTTGCCAATTATGGAGGCCGCTTTTCCGCCGAACTACAATTTTATGCCAGCAAAGGATTCGTTGTGCTCTATACCAACCCGAGAGGAAGCACAAGTTACGGAGAAGACTTCGCTAATCTCATTCATCACAATTATCCGGGCAATGACTACGATGATCTCATGTCGGGAGTGGATGCTGTGATCGATGAGGGCTATATCGATCCAGAGCGATTGTTTATTACAGGTGGCAGCGGAGGAGGAGTGCTTTCAAGTTGGACGATAGGTAAAACGGATAGATTTAAAGCAGCCGTAGTCGCCAAACCCGTCATCAATTGGTACAGTTGGGCGCTTACGGCTGATATATCAGGCATTGTGGATTATTGGTTTCCCGGTATGCCTTGGGAGCACGAAGATCATTTTATGAAGCGATCACCGATTTCTCTTGTTGGAAATGTGACGACACCTACCATGCTGCTTACGGGCGAGGAAGATTACCGGACACCGATGTCAGAATCGGAGCAATACTATCAAGCTTTGAAAATGCGCAAGGTGCCTTCGGCCTTGGTGCGCATTCAGGAAGCGTCGCACGGCATTGCTGCCAAGCCGAGCAATCTACTTGCGAAGGTGTCTTATATCACTTCATGGTTTGAGAAGTTTGATAGCAAGCTGGAGATTGAGATCAAGCCGTAAATTGACTATTTTTACTTCATGACCGCGGAAATTGTTACTAAGGAAGCTCTCAAATTGTCGAGTGATGAAAAATTAGAACTTGTCCATCGCCTGATCGAGAGCACAGATCAAATAAAAATATTATTATCCGAAGATCGGATTACAGAAGCCAATCGAAGAATGCATGAAGTTCAATCGGGCGAAGTAGCAACCATTCCCGCAGACGAGGTATTCGGCAAGATTAGAAAGAAATATCGCTTCGGTGATTAGCTTTCATCCTCTGGCCGAGCAGGATCTCATTGAAGCTATTGCTTGGTACGAAATCCAACAAGCGGGTCTGGGTGAGCGATTTTTGCATCAAGTCAGAAAAGGCCTCGAAGTAACCCAGGTTTTTCCGGAAATACATTCATTTTACGCGGACCAAAAATTTCGCAGAACAATTGTTCAGCGCTTTCCTTACGTCGTCCTGTATTATAATGAACATGACGACGTGATTATCGTTGCTATATTCCCTACTTCGATGGATCCGGATAAGTTAGATGAGAGGCTAAGAACTGTTGAATTGCAATAAAAAAGGCGAGTGAAAATCCACTCGCCAAGTCGTATGAAAAACTATCTGCTTGTATATATTAGATTACTGCACTTGCTATCATTATACCTGCAATACAAGAGATCACAGCAATAAGATAGGTTATCCTGATCATCCGTGAATAGTTAAATCTTTGTAACTACTCAGGAGGTAATATAACGAATAATAATAATGGAGTAAAAAGAGTTATAGGACAATCCAACTCGAACTAAAGATAATAGGGCCGGATAAATTGGACTATTATCGAATCACGACTAACAAAACTGGAAAAAGAAAACCAACTTCTTCGAAAGGAGAATAAGTTTTTGCGTGAAGAGAATAAAATTCTATGCCAAGAGATTAGAGAACTTCGCGAAAAACTGGAATTAGTCCTTAGCCAACTGGCCAAAAAAGAGGTTAAAAAAGACAGCCACAACAGCCACAACCCACCAAGCCAAGACAAGTCAACACATGAGAAAAAAAGTCTGCGTAAGAAAACAGGACGTAAATCAGGAGGACAAAAGGGTCATAAGGGTCATTATCTTGCAATGACAGATAATCCTGATGAAAAGCACATAGTAAAAAGTGATTACTGTTCAAAATGTGGGGACACAATTGATCAGGAAAAGCAACAATTGGTATCGAAAAGACAAATAGTAGAAATACCTTCGATACGCCCCAGATACATTGAATATCAGCAGTATGGATGCCAGTGCGGGCGGTGTGGTCATCTTCAAAAAGGTAGTTTTCCCCAAGGGGTAAAAGCACCGATCCAATATGGTAGCAGCGTCATAGCACTGGTCAGCTATTTTAGCGTTTTCCATTATCTTCCCTTCCAAAGAATGACCCAGTTGTTCAAAGATATATTTCACTTGCCCATCAGTGAGGGAAGTGTACAGAACTTATTGAAAAAAGCAGCCCAAAAGGCTCGACCCATATACCATGCTATACTCCAACAAATCTTTTCATCGACTTACGTCGGTTCGGACGAAACATCTGCTAAAGTAAATGGCGACAAATGGTGGGTATGGGTGTGGCAAAATATGAAAAACACTTACATAAAAGCCACTGAAAGTCGAGGATTTATAAGTGTCCAGCAAATAATTGGCGATCACTTGTCCCACGCTACAATAGGGTCAGACCGCTGGGCAGCACAACTGAAAATGAAATCCAAATCCAAACAATTATGCATAGCTCACTTATTGAGAGACCTCATATTTTTGGAAGAATCGGAAAACCAAGTTTGGGCCAGCCAATTTAAGTCCTTGTTAGAACATGCTTTAGCCTTGCGAAAAAGAACAGAACAAACTCAAACCTTTCAAACCAACCAAAAGGATGCCTATAAATTGGAAAAAAGGCTTGATCGGCTACTGTTAAGGCATATCGAAAAAACCGAATTCCCAAAAACTCATTCTTTTCAAAAATCAATGTTAAAAAACAGGAATTACATCTTTCCCTTTTTATACAATTCTGAAGTCCCACCGGACAACAATTCTTCAGAAAGGGCAATAAGAAATGTAAAAGTAAAACTAAAGGTCTCAGGACAGTTTAAATCGGGTCAGAATATATTTTGTGTCTTGCGTTCCTGCATCGATACATTAAAAAAAAGAGAGCTCAATGTTTTGGCCTATCTTTACTGCATTGCCAAACTCCCTACTCAAAAGCATTGTTTGGTACCTGAGTAGTTACAAATCTTTTATTTATTTTCAACTTTAAATGTTTTAAGACCCAAATATGTGGGCCACGTCACCCACATTTCAAATTACTCAGACCAATGCTTGGGAAAAGTCGATTTGACTAGTAAAACATCGATGAACGGTAGTTTTTCATCTATGGTGTGATCGCGAAATGGGATGAGTAGCGAAGGCCGGGAGGCCATTCGCAACCAGGTTTCTGACGGGCTTCTCACACCAGTTTGTGCTGGCCTACCAAAGGTAGGTAGACTGTCCCACCTCACACGTTCTTGTTTCAGATTGTATCAGAAGATGTACTTGCCTCAGAAATTAACACATCCTTAACAAGACTCCGATTATTTTGGAGTGGGTCATTTCATATTTGTTTCGACAATAATTTTTTAACTGCAACAAATATTTTAAGATGAAAAAGTTAACCCTTATCGTATTTGCATTTTTGGCCATTTCCTGTTCCAAGGATGAAATTCCGGATTCTGTACATTCAACTGAACAAACCGTAGATATCGAAGAAATTCCCGGACTCGTAAACAGCAACGGACCATTTTTAACCAAGGCAGGTCAGGAAGTCGAAACGGAAGACGAGATTACGGCAATCACTCAAGCCCCTGCCGCGGACACAACAAACATTACAATTGCTATCGGCCCTTCGGACGGATAAAAAGAATGACATGAAAAAAATAAATTTATCAAATACAAAACTTATCACCGGTGGTTTGAAATCGCCATACGGCATTTGTATAATTGATTTGGGACCAAGTGGCCGGATATTCAGACCTGGGACCATAGATCCTGAGTTTGACACTTAACGGCCTTGGATTTTCACAAGATGCCCATAGAATAGGGATTTTAGGGGTATAAATGTAGGTTTTTGAAAAAACGTGGTGACAACAAATTGAATATAAATTCCTATATATTAGGTGTTTGTAACATATATGTAGTATATTTACTACATGTTCATTAAAACTACTAAATCCAGAAATCACACCTACCTTTCTCGGGTCTAGTTTTACTTCGTCTTTTTCAGGCTTTACCCAAATGGACATCATGACGTCAGGACGTGTATTGTCTCCTACATATTCCGCCTGTCCGATAAATCGAATACCCTAGTAAGAGCGAAATTGGGTAAGATAGCCGTCAGTGGCTGAGATTGTTGCGAAAGGTTTATTGGTATATTTTGATATTGCATATTCCCTGAAAGGCCCAATATCATCCAATACCCAAAAGGCCCTTCCAAAAACGTACCAAATACCAAATCGTCAAAACTTTTTTGAAGCTTCATATCCCTGATCTGAACTGACGGAAGTCCATTTTCCCACTTCGTCCATTTTCCGCCTTTATTAAAGGAAATGTATAGGCCTGTATCAGTTCCGAGAAATAGCAAATTAGGTTCTTCATGGTCTTGCACGACCGAAGTCACAAAGCTGCCCACGTCGCCATCATCAACTATTCTTCGCCATGTACTTCCATAATCTGTAGTGAGATCGGGTGAAATAATAGACCAACTTTCACCGCAATCAGAACTGTGGTGCACAAATTGATTGCCGTAGTAAATGCCGCAATCCGCACCCGGTTCTAATGCAAATGCGGCGTTCCAGTTATAGCGCAATTTTGTAGTGTCTGGATGATTAGGTTTGATGAATCGAGTCAGCCCGGTTTCTCGGTCGACCAGGTCCAAATTGCCGCCTTGAGACATCGCGTAAACATATCGATTGTCGTTAGCTTTGGGTGCAGAATCAAAGCCATCGCCAAAATATACTTCCTGCCAATCGGCATTTGTAATGCCACCTCGTTTCAATGCAAATCCTGGGCCTACCCAAGTTCCGTTGTCCTGCATACCGCCATAAACGTTGTACGGAAAATCGTCGTCAATATTCACGTGATAAAACTGTCCAACAGGCAGATTAGTGATAAAACGCCAGGTATCGCCTCCGTATTGAGATATATTCATACCGCCATCATTTCCATTGATCAAATAGGATGGATCGGTGGGCGAAATCCAAAGTGCATGGTGATCGGGATGCACATTATTTTGGAATCCGGCTATGACATCAAAAGTTTTTCCTCCGTCGTAAGTGATATGAAGGCCTGATCCAGGGCCGCCGCTATTAAAGAACGCTGGAGTCCTTCCGAATTCCCACATTGCAGCTATGAGTTTATTCGGATTAGTCGGATCGACTACTAATTCTGCTATACCGACTCCGTCATTGACATAAAGGATCTTATTCCAGCTTTCAGCGCCATTTGTAGTTTTGAAAACACCGCCATCGCGTTCTTACCCCACTGCGAACCTTGGGCGCCTACATATACTGTACCTGGCCTTGATTCATCGATGATGATGCGGTGAATGTTTTTACTTTCTTTCAGGCCTTTGTATTCCCAGGTTATACCGCCGTCCAAGGAGCGGAAAATTCCTGCACCGCTGTTTTGAGAATTGCGAGGATTGCCTTCGCCTGTGCCTACCCAGATTTCGTCTGGATTCGATTGATTGATCTTGACTGCTTCGATGGACTGGGTGGGTTATTTATATTTTATCGTATATTGCGTCGTATATATCATCGTATGAAAGTTACAGCAAACATTCCAGATGCTTTAATAGCTAAAGTTGAATCTTTTGCGCAAGGTAAAAATTTAACACAATCTCTGATTCGCGCTTTGGAAGAATGGGTAAGGTTGAAGCAATTGAGAGAGGTTAGCCAATCCATAAAACAGAAGCCATTCGAGTTCGTCGATGGATTTGATGCAGAGAAAGAAAGAGAACTCAATAGATCGAGATGACCGTCGTTGATACAACCATTTGGATCAAATATCTAAGACGAGAAGAACCATTCTTTTCTCGTTTAGATGATCTACTTTTTGTTCAACATGATGTTCTTGGCGTATCGGCCGTATTCGGTGAATTACTCCGAGGAATAAAAGGTAGAAGGGAATACCGTGAATTAATTAAGATTTGGGAAGCGATGCCGAAGATGGACGAATCTGATCTTTTCATCAAAGCAGGTGTCAAAAGTTGGCGACATCAATTGCGTGAAAAAGGAGTGGGTCTGATAGACGTTTATATCCTTTGTGCTGCTGAGCGATCCCGATCAAAAATCTGGACTCTGGATAAAAGGTTTCGTTCTGCAATACCTGATTACCTTCTTTTTGATGACAGGATGTGAAGCCTCTGTCTTATTGAATTTGACTTTTCTCCATCAATTCCGGAAAAACTTTCCCCACCTTCCCCAAAATATATTGCCCGTAAGTTCCTTCAAATGCATGTAGATTTGATCCGTCCCATCTTTCGGCGCCAAAGGAAGGTTCGCCTTCAATCTGTCCCTTCCCTCTTAATGGCAACGGCCCCATCGCCGCATCCCAATTCGGATCAAAAAAGAATGGCCACGAGTATCTGCTCTTACCCGATTTATTGATCACCCGATGCGGAGTAGAGCGATAATAGCCGCCTGTCATACGATCGAGCATATCTCCGATATTGCAAATGAAGGTGCCCGGAATGTATGGTGCCTCGATCCATCCTGACCTGCTTTTGACCTGAAGACCACCAACGCTATCTTGTTTTAAAATGGTCAGTACGCCGTAATCAGTATGCTCTCCTACACCCCATTCGGCATCGACGTAGGAGGGAACTTTTGATGAAGGGTAGTGAAATATTCTGAACAAAATGAGTGGATCATCCGTGTACTTTTCTTGGAAATAAAATTCGGGAAGATTTAGGCCTACTGCCAAACCTCTCATCAGGTGATGACCCAATTTAGTGAGTTGATCCATGTATTCTATTACAATCTTTTTAAGTCGCGGAAATTGTTCGGGAAAGAGATTGGCGCCGTGCATGGGAATTTTGGCTTTTACTTTAGGATGTTGTTCGTGCAATTCGGAACCAAAATACAGGCCTTCTTTTAGATCAGGTTTGCCGGAGGTTAATTCATCACCAACAGGAAAATAGCCACGCCACGCTCTGCCACCTTTGGACATAGAGATCTTCATTTTTGTTTGGTGATCTGAATCAAAAAATTCTTTGCTGAGTTGCTCCAATTCATTTTGAATAAGGTCGGAGATATCGTGATTTTTAATGTAGAAAAAGCCGTGGCCTGTGCAGGCGTTTCTCAGTTGTTGTGCTGTATCTGAGATATCGTGGGCACCTGTTATTAGGGAATGAATATCTATTATTGGGACATGTTGGGAAGGCATAATCAAAAATTCGGTGTTGCTATTGACCTCGTGAAGCTGCGCTTAGTTACTCACGTAGTATACATAGTTAATTCATTTTTCGCCATGGAGAGTTAAGAATTTTAACATGGATTCTTCATTTTGTTTGAGGCTTTAATGGCTGCCACTCCTGTAAAATATGTGATTATAAATTAAATTGTAGCAAGGGAGGTTCAAAAGAATTAGAACTTAAAGTCAACATAAAATGAAATACTCACTTATTCCTATTCTACTCGTTTCGTCTTTATTCATGATGTCAGATGTGGAAGCGCAGAGAAATAGCAATAGAACAACCGACTATGACGAATTTTACTACAATGCTATGAAGTGGCGACTGGTCGGCCCATTTCGCGGTGGCCGGGCAGGTAGCGTGACTGGAGTATTGCGGAACACCAATCTCTATTATATGGGAACAGCCGGGGGAGGTGTGTGGAAGACAGCAGATGGGGGCAATACTTGGTCATGTATTTCGGATGGTTATTTTGGAGGATCGATAGGAGCCGTGGCAGTATCCGAAAGTGATCCAAATGTCATCTATGTAGGAGAAGGAGAGCAGACAGTAAGAGGCAATGTCTCCTCGGGCAATGGACTATGGAGGTCAACTGATGCCGGTGATTCATGGACATTCATTGGGTTAAGGGGAACAGAACATATCGGCAGAATCAAAGTCCATCCTACCGACCCAGACATAGTGTAAGTAGCGGCCATGGGGAACCTCTGGAAACCGAATAATGAGCGGGGCCTCTATAGATCAAAAAATGGAGGAAAGACTTGGGAAAAGATACTTTATGTTAGCGACAAGGCAGGAGCTGTGGATGCCACTTTTGACCCAAATAATCCCAGAATTCTATATGCTTCCACCTGGCAAATAAAGAGGAATGGATACAGAATGGACAGTGGCTGACCTGGCAGTCATCTATGGAAAAGTACGGATGGCGGGGACACGTGGACAAAAATTACGAATAAACCCGGTCTTCCACCCGGAACGTTAGGCATTATCGGAGTAACGGTATCGCCACATAATTCTGATAGAGTTTGGACCATTATTGAGGCCGAAGACGAAGGCGTTTTCAGATCAGATGATGGTGGAGAGAACTGGACTAAAACAAGTGCCAACAGATCGTTGCGGCAGCGAGCCTGGTACTACAGTCGTATCTATGCAGATGCCCAAAATGAAGACAGGGTCTATGTCTTGAATGTCGGTCTTTGGAGATCGAATTACGGAGGCAAAAACTTTGAACGCATAGATACACCTCATGGAGACCACCACGATCTTTGGATTGACCCAAATGATAATAATCGAATGGTCATAGGCGATGACGGTGGAGCCCAGGTCAGTCATGATGCCAGTGAAAACTGGACAACTTATTACAACCAACCTACCGCTCAATTCTACCGAGTCACCACTGACGATCATTTTCCAATTGGAACTTCCCGGTAATGTTTAGCCCGAATGATCCAAATCGTCTCTATGCCACTTCTAATCACGTTCATGTGACCACTAATGAAGGTCAGTCGTGGGAAGTGATAAGCCCTGACTTAACGCGCAATGATCCAAAGACCATTATGTCCTCCGGTGGCTCAATAACCCAGGATAATACAGGGGCAGAATTTTATGCCAATATATTTGCCATAGCAGAATCAACTCTCGAGCCAGGAGTGATATGGACAGGCACTGATGATGGATTGATTCATGTGAGCAGGGATAATGGAAAGACATGGACGAATGTAACTCCGAAAGACTCTCCTAAACTCAATATGATGAACTGCATTGACATCAATCCTTTTGAAAAAGGAGAATCCGTTGTAGAATTTGACATTGAGAAAGATCCACGTATGAAAACGACAGATGAAGAATACGAAAAACAATTCGAGTTCCTGCTCGCTGTCAGGGATCAAGTGAGTGAAGCACATCAAGCTATGATTGACATCAAAAGCATAAGAGATGATATTACTTATTTCAATAAAAATCTATCCGGCAAGGAGCGGTTTGCTGAATTGCTGGAAATGACAAAACAGCTAAATGAGGAAATGACGGTCATGGAAAATAATATTCATATGACTAAAAATCAGAGTAGACAAGATCCGCTGAACTTTGGCATTCGGATCAATAATAGATTAGCATTTTTAATGGCGGATCAGCAGAGTGGAGATTATCCTCCTACAGATCAGGCCGAAGAAGTACGCCAATCCGTCTCGCATGAACTCAAAGATGAATTGACGGCATTGGATGCACTATTAAAAGAAAGGCTGACAGAAATCAATAAGACTGGAAAACCATTAGGGGTCCAGATCATAAGTGACCGATTGACCAGGAATGTGAGGCCGTAAGGATGCAAGTATCATTGCTATACGGTGAATCTTAGTGAGCCGTTTCCTGAAGCCTATTTTGATTTTCCTGTGAATTGGAAAAGAGGAATGGAACACCCCCGCCTGCCTCGCATTGGCATCAACCTTAGTTTAACTTATATTTTATTTATGAATATGTATTCTTTTGATTATTAACATTATACAGGCAAACATTGGACTGCCACATAGTGAAGAACTTTGAATTTTCCTGCACTTTTGTTCTATGGTTAGATTCCCAAATATTAGGTTAAAACACAGGTAGTCAATTCTTTTTACATTGTTAATTGTCATATATGTTAAGTTAGAGTTGATGCATATGCGCCTGCCTCGGGCAGGGATTTTAAGGCCATCGTCGCTCAAGGCTTTGGCGGCGAGCAATGCGACGCCCGCCTGTCGGAACGGGCAGGAATGTTCACGGATCCCCTTCAACTAAATCTGTGGAGATCAGTCGCACCTGTGAATACCTGTGTTCTATTGCTTTATGCCAATCTTTGACCCACTAATACGTTATTCTCTAAATCCGATCAATTTTTGCCTAATACAATTGAATTTAACCAGCATGCAAAAAACTATCATCCCTTTCATTTTCTTTGCACTCATCATCACTTCTTGTATGAATATGGAGAAGCAATCCATGACGAAAAACATAGTGGGACTCGAAGTTCCCATTGCTGAAAAGAAAGACTCCGTACTCGAAATCCACGATCACAAAAGAGTAGATCCTTACTTCTGGATGCGTCTCACCGACGAGCAGAAAAATGCGGAAAATCCTGATGTGCAGACCCAAGGTGTCCTGGACTACTTAAATGCCGAAAATCATTTTACCAAAACAGTAATGGCCCATACCGATGAGTTTCAGGAAAAACTATACGATGAAATCGTAGGTAGAATAAAGCAAAACGACGAATCCGTACCTTATTTCAAAAATGGATATTGGTACTACACCCGCTACGAAGAAGGCAAAGAATATCCCATCTATTGCCGAAAAAAATCCAGCCTCGAAGCATCAGAAGAAGTAATGCTCAATGCCAATGAACGCGCGAAAGGACATGACTATTACAATGCTTCCGGACTCAATGTAAGCCCCGATAACAAGATTTTGGCATTTGCAGAAGATATAGTGAGTAGAAGGATATATACTTATAGATTCAAAAATCTCGAATCCGAAGAAATTCTAACCGACGAAATCACAAACGCCCAACCCGGCTGCGCTTGGGCAGAGGACAATTCTACCTTCTTTTATACTACGAAAAATAAGGTATCACTGCTATCCGAAAAAATATGGCGGCATCGTCTGGGTCAGGACAATGGAGAGGATGAAATGATCTATCACGAGAAAGATCCATCTTATTACATTGGCGTATATAACTCAAAATCAGACGATTACGTCATCATTTACAACAGCAGTACCCTGGTAAATGACTACCATATCCTCCGCTCGGACGATCCGAATGGAGATTTCAGGCAGTTTAGTCCGCGGGAAGCAAAACACGAGCACTCGATAGATCATTTCGAGGATAAATTCTACATGGTAACAAATTGGGATGCTACAAATTTCAGGTTGATGGAAACTTCGGTAGATGCTACGTCTAAGGATAACTGGAAAGAAGTTATTGCTCATCGCGAAGACGTGCTCTTATCCGGTATTGAAATTTTTAAGGAGCACCTGGTGCTGAATGAAAGAAGCAATGGCTTGACACAAATCAGAATCATTGATCAAAAATCGGATGAAGAACATTATCTGGATTTTGGCGAGGCGGCATACGTGGCTTATCCAAGCACGAATCCCGAATTTAATACGAACACTTTGCGATTCGTTTTTTCGAGCCTTACAACTCCCAGGAGCACCATCGACTACGATATGAATGATAGATCACAAGAGGTCAAAAAACAACAAGAGGTAGTAGGCGGCCACGATCCAAACGCTTACCATACCGAAAGACTTTATGCTGAGGTCAGGGATGGGATCAAAGTGCCGATTTCTTTGGTATATAAAAAGGGATCTCCTAAAAGGAATGCCGTGCCTTTATTACTTTATGCATATGGCAGCTATGGCGCCTCTATGGATCCGTGGTTTTCTTCGGTACGATTGAGTTTGTTGGATAGAGGATTTATTTATGCAATAGCTCATATCCGAGGTGGCCAGGAAATGGGCAGAAAATGGTATGAGGGTGGCAAAATGTTTAAAAAGAAAAACACCTTCAACGACTATGTTGATTGTGCGAAGTATTTGATCAAGGAAGGTTTTACCAATGAAGATCATCTCTACGCAATGGGTGGCAGTGCAGGCGGCCTGCTCATGGGTGCTGTAGTCAATCAGGCGCCCGAATTATTCAATGGAGTTATAGCAGCCGTACCATTTGTAGATGTTGTATCAACGATGTTGGATGAGTCTATTCCCTTGACTACCAATGAGTTCGCCGAATGGGGCAATCCTAAAAACAAAGATTCCTACGACTACATGCTTTCCTATTCGCCTTACGATCAGGTCGAAGAAAAGGACTATCCAAATATGCTCGTCACCACAGGATTATTCGATTCTCAGGTACAATATTGGGAACCTGCTAAATGGGTTGCCAAGTTGCGGGATAAGAAAACCGACGACAATATATTGATGATGCACACCAATATGGAAGCAGGTCATGGCGGGGCCTCAGGAAGATTCAAAAGATATAGGGAAACGGCTTTGGAATATGCGTTCTTTCTGGATTTGGAAGGTATTGGAATGGAAGATTTGAAGGGATGAGGAAGGGCGAAGAATTGAGGGACGAGCGCGCAAAACGATACTTGAGTAACTTGTTAATTTTTGTTTCGAAATTGCGGCTGCCAGTTGCGAGTCGCGAGTTGTTAGTGGATTCCATTCATACTTTCCTTTCGAAAAGCATATACGAGATAAGGACGAACAACTTCAAATTTCATCGGAAAAACCGGCAACGGGCAACCGACAACTGGCAACTCGTCACTTTAAGATCCATTAAATTCAATCAACCCCAACCACTCTTTAAAAACCTAAATCCACAACACACCTAACCATGCAATTTCTCTTCCCCACCTTCCTCTGGGCATTACTTGCGCTCTCCATCCCCATCATCATCCACCTCTTCCATTTCAGGAGATTCAAGAAGGTGTATTTCACGAATGTCAAATTTCTCAAAGAGATCAAAGAAGAAACGAGCAATCGGAATAGTCTGCGCAATCTTTTGATTCTTTTGAGCCGCCTTTTGGCATTGGCGCTACTGGTATTTGCATTTGCTCAACCTATTATTTTTCAGGGAGACGAGGTGAAGGCAGGCCGGAAAGCGGTAAGCGTATTCGTAGACAATTCTTTTTCTATGAATGCTACTCAAAACAATGCTGCACTATTGACAATTGCCAAAGAAAGAGCGAGACAAATCATCAACGCCTATGGCGAATCTGACGAATACCAGATCATCACCAATGAATTGAGTGGCAGACAGTTAAATTTCTTTGACAAATCCACCGCACTTTCTCACATCGATGAAATAATACCAACACCGAAGGTAGGTGAATTACCTCTCATAAGAAATGTGCAAAGCAGGTCGCTTTCTCAAAAAAACAGCCAAAAGATCAGCTATATCATTTCTGATTTTCAGGAAAGTATTTCAGACTTTGAAAATCCCATTGATTCTACAATCGAGTTCAACTTAATCCAACTCAGGCCCATTGTAGAAAAAAATATCAGTATCGACGAATGCCATTTTTTAGCACCCGTTCCCGTACTCAACGAAAGTAATAAGCTGCTTGTCAAATTAACCAACCACAGTAACGAAGCTGCTGAAAATGTGCAGCTCAACATGATCCATCAAGGCCAGACGCGTCCTTTGGGTTCTGTTTCTATTCCGTCTAATTCTTCCGTTATCGATACGGCTTCGATTACCATTTTGACCACTGGATGGCACAATGCGGAGATCAAAATAGACGACTATCCAGTCACCTTTGACGATAGTTACCATATCGCTTTCCATATTAAGCCGAGTGTCAATATTTTAAACATATTTGAAAACCGACCCAATACTTATCTCCGTGCAGCTTTCGAGTCCCTAGGCTTTTTTAGCCTGAATTCTGTGCAAAAAGACCAGGTGCGATACGATGCGATTTCATCTTACGACCTGATTATCTTACAAAATCTCAATACGATGAGTACCGGCCTCATCGCTGTGGTGACTGATTTTGTAGACGACGGAGGTAATGTCTTGATTTTCCCTGGTACACGAATAAATGCGCCTGTGTATACTGATGTTTTGGGCAGATTAGAATCTAGTGATTTTGGCGAGTTTCAGAATAGTGCAAAGAAAGTGGGTACAATCAATAGCCTTTCCTTCGTATTCTCGAATGTCTTTAGAAAAATCAGCCGCAACATCAAACTTCCCTCTACGACTGGCAATTACAATGTCAACATTTCACAATCTCGAGCTTCGGAAAATATCCTCACGTACAGAGACGGGAGTCCCTATTTGGTAAGATATGCATTGGGGGAAGGCTCGACATATGTATGCAGCGCTCCTTTGGATAATGCATACAATGATCTAACGTCCAATGCAGAAATATTTATTCCATTGCTGTATAAGGCCGCCATTTCTTCGGGCAATAGATCATCTGCGGCATACACCATCGGTGTGGATAACATAATTCCGACAGACGATCTCGATATCTCAGACAATAGTAAATACCTGGTTTCCGGGAGCACAGAATTCATCCCGGGACTCATTCGCCAAAAGAATAATTTTTTAATCGATGTAACCGATCAAATTGAAAAAGACGGCGTCTATGATTTATTACAGAATGACAATCTAAAGGCTCGTTTAGCCTTCAATTACGATCGCAGAGAATCCAACCTGGCACTGGCTGATCTTGAAAAAATCAAAGATGATATTGGCCAAAATGTGAATATCATTGACGAAAATTTGCAAGCCGGACTGACACATTATATCAGCCAGAAAGATCAGGGATTTCGACTGTGGAAGTATTGCATTGTGCTGGCTTTGTTATTTTTGGCGGTGGAAACTATTTTGCTTAGGTTTTGGAAAGTGTAGAAAGCATTAAAATCGATAACTTCACAGCGACATTAAAGCAATCAGGACAATGGTGGGTCGGTTGGATTGAAAAAATATCGGGTGTAAATTGTCAAGAAAGAACCAGGGATGAGCTTATTGAAACAATCAAAATAACCCGGAAGGAAGCCTTGGAATTCAACAGCAGATGAACATCCTAATCAAAAATGCCCGAGTCATCGACTCCAAATCCCAATACAACAACCAAACCGTCGATTTATTCATTGAAAATGGAAAAATCACCCAAATTGAGGAATCCATACCCAAGAAAGCAGAGCAGATCATCGAACATGCAAACCTTCACATTTCGCCAGGATGGATTGACATTGGCGCTATGTGCTGGGAACCTGGCCTGGAACACAGAGAGGACATAACGTCGTTAAAAGCAGCCGCGGCAAATGGAGGATATACTAGAGTTTTTATCTGGCCGAATACAACTCCCCCAATCGATAACAAAGCCCAATACGAGTATTTTTTAAACCAAAATAAAAGCAGTGCGGTTGACTTGTTACCGATATGCAGCGTCACCAAAAAATCCGCAGGAAAAGAGCTTGCCGAAATTTTGGATCTGCACAGTAGCGGGGCAAAAATTTTCTCTGACGGCTTGATCTACAATGGGAACGGAAGCGAACTTTACAAAGCCCTTGAATACATCAAACCGACCTCTGCCAAATTGCTTTATGCTCCGAATCCGTTTAAAATCTTTCCGGATGGCCAAATTCACGAGGGCAAGACGTCCATGCTGCTTGGATTACAAGGTCTTCCGGAATTAAGCGAAAAAATGGATTTGGAAGCCTTGGTTCAATTAGCCGAATATGCTGATTGTCAGTGTGTTGTGCACAATGTCAGTTCGGCGGCGGCACTCAAAATTTGCGGCAACGATCATGTCGCAGCCGTTGGTGTCGGTTATTTGAATTTGTGCAAGAATGTAGAAAGTTGCAAAGTATTCGAAACGAACTACAAGGTAATTCCTCCGTTGAGATCATCTTCCGATAGCAAAGCATTGAACAGGGCCGTACAAACCGACAAAATGGACTACATCAGTTCTAATCATTATCCAGTCGAAAATGATCTCAAAGACAGAGAGTTTGGGATGGCACATTTCGGCGCTAGTGGAATCGAGACTGTTTTTGCTGCTTTGCGTACGGATACGACAATGGATATCTCAAAAATTATTGAAAAACTTACTTATGGCCCTGCAAGTGCTGCTGGAATTGAAATGGCTACTATTACCGAAAACGCCGAAGCGAATATTACTCTTTTTGACCCTGATATAGAATGGACATATAATGACTTCAATCGAAAATCAAAATGCATAAATAATCCATATTACAATACCCTGCTGAAGGGCAAGGCTATCGGAGTTTTCAATAGTTCGAAAATTGTGAATCACTTACCATTGAAGCAAAACCCGTCATAACAAGGACCTTAGGATGTCTGATGCATCGAAAGTGATTCACAATTGCAATTCCCTTTAGAAGAGCTGATCAAGAGTAATTTCTAAATCTACATCGGCTAGTCTATATTGACTTCTCGATTCTTATTAGTTTTAAGATTTCCCAAATTGCCCTATATTCACCCCAGCCAAAATCAAAATTGATATGATGAACAATCCCGCTGTCAAATACGGTCTCTACTACGGCATTTTCTTTGCGGTCTACAACACGGCCTTATCCATTGTTGCCCCTAAAATGATTTTTACAGGATCGATCTCCATGATATTAGGATTCGCCATACCGATCATATGTATGGTGATGGCGGGGCGAGAAATTAGGGCGCGCGACGAAGGTTACCTGAGTTTTGGAGAAGGCTTAAAAAACACATTCCTGGTATTCGCTATTGGTTCTTTGATATCTACTTTGTACCAATACGTGCTTGTCAACTTTATCGATCCTAGTCTTTTGGAAGTACAAAGAGAAGCCGTACTCCAAATGGGTGATTGGATTGCAAATATGCTAGGCGGCAGCGAAGAGATGGCCGAGGAGATGCAGGAACAGATGGAAGAGGCAGCGGATGCAAGCATGCACCAAACCTTTGGACAGGTCATTCTGGGTTGGATGGGTAGCCTCATCATTGGGATAATAATAGCAGCGATCGTTTCGGCCATCATAAAAAAAACCGATTAGATTAAATATTTTCATAATATAAAATAACTTTGCCTGAACAGTGGGCCTAAGCCCACTGTCTTACTATGGACATTTCGATCGTCATTCCCCTTCTTAACGAAAAAGAATCACTTGACGAATTGCACCAATGGATTGATTCCATTATGAATGATAACAACCTCAGCTACGAAATCATATTCGTAGACGACGGGAGTACCGATGGTTCTTGGAATGTGATCAAAGAACTCAAAAAACATAATGATCAGATCAAAGCCGTCAGATTCAGAAGAAATTACGGTAAGTCTGCCGCACTAAGCGAAGGTTTTGCAAAGACTAGCGGAGATGTAGTTTTCACAATGGATGCAGATCTTCAGGACAGCCCGGACGAACTTCCCGGATTGTTCAAAATGATAAAGGAAGATGGATACGACCTCGTTTCCGGGTGGAAGAAAAAAAGACGCGACCCTTGGAGCAAGACCTTGCCAAGTAAACTATTTAACGCAGTAGCGCGAAAAGTAAGCGGTATCCCTCTCCACGACTTTAATTGCGGACTCAAGGCCTATAATAGAGTTGTCATAAAAAGTATCCATGTATACGGCGATATGCATCGATGGATGCCGGTGCTGGCCAAATGGGAAGGATTTAATAATATCGAAGAAAAAGTCGTGCAACATCATCCCAGGAAGTTTGGACGATCAAAATTTGGTACAAGACGTATCATTAGTGGATTTCTGGATTTGCTATCGCTGTTCTTTGTCGGAAAATTTAACAAGCGGCCCATGCACTTTTTTGGGACCTGGGGTCTAGGTTTTGGATTTGTCGGATTTGCGATGTTAATCTATTTGTCAATCGCCAAAATATTCTTCAAGACTCCAGCAATTGACGAACGGCCCTTGTTCTTCTTTGGTATACTTTTGCTTATCATCGGCACGCAACTTTTCGTTACCGGCTTCCTTGCCGAATTGGTGGTACGTAATCAACCGTATCGCGATGACTATAAAATTGTGGAGGAGATATGACCCCTCGACTTCGCTCAGGGCAGGTGATTTACAGCCTAAAGAGGGAGTTTCGCCAGTAAGAAGATGTAAATCGGCAACCCAACATAATTTCACAAATGAATCAGTATGTGGACGTTTCCCCAAATTCAAGGGAATTCGGAGTAATTCGAGGTCATTCTAATCCTAAACGTGGTTATAAGTGATTGTAAACCAGCAAATTAGATTACTTAAGAAACTCCCTAAAGAGCGCTAGGATTGATTTATCCATATTCCTTCAATACACATTCAACTCGTTCTGCCATCTCATCCGTAATTCCCATATGTGTTACAAAACGCACCGTCTGAGAGCCGAATGGTGAGGCATTGATCTGATTATCCGTCATATAATTCATAAAATGGTCGAATTCAACATCTTTATGTAATTCGAAAATTATTATGTTGGTTTTGACTGGTTTGACCTCATTTACATAGGATAGAGCGCTAAGGATATTGCCTAATTCTCTTGCCTTATCATTGTCCTCCTTGAGTCGATCTACGTTATTTTCCAACGCGTAAATACATGCGGCGGCGAGATAACCTGCCTGCCGCATTCCTCCGCCCATGACTTTTCTAAATCTTCTGGCTTGTGCGATAAAGTATTGGTTGCCAATGAGTAACGATCCCACCGGTGCTCCAAGTCCTTTGGAAACACATATTGAAATCGAATCAAATAGGTTTCCGACGTCTTCGGTCGATTCACCGGTTTCTACCAAAACATTAAAAAGACGAGCCCCATCCAGATGCAATTTCATGCCTTTTGATTCGCACAGCCAATTTATAGGGGAGATCTCATCAAGTGTGTAGAAACTTCCGCCACCTTTGTTACAAGAATTTTCCAGCACAACCAATTTTGACTCGGGTAGCCAATCGTATTTCGGTTTGATAGCCGCTGCTATCTGATCAGATGTAATTTTTCCATTCTTTCCTTTGATGAGGTTTATAGCAATGCCGCTATTAAAGGCATATCCCCCTGTCTCGTATTGATAGATGTGGGAATAGTCATCGCAGATTACTTCGTCCAACGGATTTGTATGCGTTTTCAAGGCAATTTGATTGGTCATTGTACCAGACGGGCAAAATAAAGCTGCTTCTTTGCCGAACATCTTAGCGACCATTTCTTCCAATCTATTGACCGTTGGATCTTGCCGAAAAACGTCGTCACCTACCTCTGCTTGCATCATATGCTCGAGCATGGCTGGAGTCGGTTTGGTAACAGTGTCGCTGATTAAGTCTATGTACATAAAATAAGAGATCCTCGCACTAAGGCCGAAGAACTAGATATACCATTCCAGGTCAGATTTAGTCATTGTTACTCTTATACCATTCTTCTATCAAGATTTGTTTTGTCATAGTAAATCCTGATAATCCCCAAATAGCCGAAACGATTTCCTCATCTTGTGACATACCCAAATAGAATTATTTTTTAATAGAAAGTTATTAACAAAGATACGAATTTTGAAACTTCGATTGATGTAGCGTGCGTTCCCTAAAATGAGAATTGCTACGTTTTCTAAAATCTAAAACATTGGCATCCTTTTTCGCACATGCGTTGAGTTCTTACGCAGTTGGAAAAACTTTCCCTGGTCGGCACATAGGTACAAAAATATTAGCGCTGGGAGCGCTGTCTTCGATCCTCCCCGATGCGGATATATTAGCCTTTCGGTTCGGAATACACTACGAACATATGTTTGGACATCGCGGATTTACACATTCTATAACATTCGCCCTTATATGGTCAATTTTACTCATTTTCCTGTTTCATAGAGGTACATGTGCGAGAGTGTTAACGGGTCTATATTATTTCATTTGCACCATTTCGCATGGCATACTGGACGCTATGACTACAGGTGGGCGCGGAGTAGCTTTTTTTGCACCGTTCAGCAAGGAGCGATTTTTTCTGCCCTGGAGATTTATTCGCGTATCACCATTGGAAGCCAGAGATTTTTTTAGCGAATGGGGCATTCGAGTAATTCAAAACGAGGTTGTTTTTGTAGGTATACCTTGCGTAATTTTAATTGTTCTAGGTCGTTTTTTGAACAAATTTATCTATAAACAGTAAATCAGCCTCTCTCTATTTCTCCTTCTGCACTGAGTACAGAATCAACCTCAAAGGAAAAACAACAGATAGAAGCGATAAGTTATTTTTTTGCCATTCCTAAAGCACAGCTACGTGCTTCGCAAGCTTGCTCTTAAGGTTTGAGGCTTTATTCTTATGCCAGATATTTCTTTTGGCCAATTTATCAATCATACTTACAACCTTTGGCAAAAATTTTTCTGCCTCCTTTTTCTTAGTCAGATCGCGTAGTTTTTTGATAGCCGTGCGGGTAGATTTTTTATAATACCTATTGTGAATTCGTTTCTTTTTGTCTTGTCTGATTCTTTTCAGTGCCGACGCATGATGTGCCATATATTCCTTACCTGTTTTTTAACGGACGGCAAAAGTATTATTTTTTTACAGTAATGGAAAGTAATATTACTCGCTTAATCGTGGCAACTTGGGCGACAGGTCTATCGTGATCGCAAGTTCTCAAAACAATTACGAGTAAGACATAATCAGATTACTGTAAAATGAATTCATAAAAGACCTGTCTCGAAGGGAAGACGATTGTTTCTTAGTACTTCATTTTTCCAGTGATACATAGTAACAAATGGCAGATATTTGCAAGACAAAATATACAACAGAGCATTTTTAAAATGGCAGATTATTCTTACGTTTTCAATGCACACCCTTCCTTCATAGACGACCTCTATGAGAAATACAAAAGTGATCCCGACGGTCTGGAAGACGGGTGGAAAGTTTTTTTTAAAGGTTTTGATTTTGATAAAAACGGCGGCACAAATTTGGCGGAAGCCATAGCCGAAAGCACCTTGCCTGAAGTGTTGGAAAAGGAATTTGGTGTGCTTTCCATAATTCACGGATTCAGAGATCGGGGGCATCTTCTGTCCACTACCAATCCTGTAAGGGAGCGAATTGACCGAAAAGCACATCTTGCACTGAGGGACTACCATTTGGAAAAATCCGATCTCGATAGGACTTTCAAAGCCTGTGAAGAAGTCGGCTTAAAAAATAAAACCCTCGGCACACTAATAGACCATCTCAACTCCATATACTGCGGCAATATCGGCTTCGAGCATGCCCATATCGACGATAAAAGAAAACGAATGTGGCTACGCGAGCGTATAGAAAACCGGCCATCAGATCCTGCATATGGTCTTGATTTACAAATAAAAAAAAGAATCCTTGAAAAGCTGAATGGAGCAGTGGGTTTCGAGAGTTTCTTAAATAAGAAATATGTTGGTCAAAAGAGATTTTCGCTAGAAGGCGGTGAATCGATCATAGCAGGCTTGGATCACATTATCACAACGAGCCGCGACAATGACGTGGAAGAAGTTATTCTCGGTATGGCCCATCGCGGCAGGCTCAATGTGCTCGCCAATATCATGGGCAAAACATACGACGCCATATTCAATGAGTTCGAAGGAGAGGCCATCCCCGATATGAGTCATGGCGACGGTGACGTGAAGTATCACCTCGGATATTCGTCCTTAGTCACAACTCCACACGGCAAAAATGTCCATCTCAAACTCATACCCAACCCTTCGCACCTCGAAGCGGTTGATCCGGTTGTCGAAGGTTTCGCCCGAGCCAAAGCCGATGTGCTTTACAAAAGTGACTACGACAAAATCCTCCCCATCCTTATCCACGGCGACGCAGCCGTAGCGGGACAGGGTGTGGTCTACGAAACGGTGCAGATGAGTCAACTCGATGGATACTATACTGGAGGTACTGTTCACATCATTATCAACAATCAAGTGGGATTTACGACTGATTTCCACGACGGGCGGTCGTCGACCTATTGTACAGCGGCTTCTAATTTGATACAGGCGCCCGTATTTCATGTGAATGGGGACGATCCTGAGGCATTGGTGTACGCTGTGCAGTTAGCCACCGAATATCGTCAGGAATTTAACAATGATGTATTCATCGATATGGTGTGTTATCGGAAGCACGGCCACAACGAAGGAGACGATCCGAAATTCACGCAGCCGTACTTGTACGATCTGATACAAAAACACAAAAATCCACGCGAAATCTACGTCGAGCGCCTCCGAGAAAGGGGCGATGTGGAGGAAGAGTTAGCTGTAGAAATGGAGAAAACATTTTGGGGTGATCTGCAGGCCCGATTTGACAATGTAAAGCAAAAACCCCTTCCATATGAATACCAACAACCCGAAAAAATCTGGCGAACACTAAAGAAAACGAGCGACGGGAAGGACTTCGAAACCTCTCCACCAACGGGAATAGCGAAAAAAGAAATCGAAAGCATACTCAGCCATCTTATGCAATTTCCGAAAGGATTCACTCCCATGGGCAAGGTACAACGGCTCATAAAAGGAATGAAAAAACTTCTGGACGTCAATAACCTCGACTGGGCGATGGCCGAGTTGCTGGCTTACGGATCGATACTTCGGGAAGGTCGGGACGTACGGCTCACAGGACAGGATGTGGAAAGAGGCACTTTCTCCCATAGACATGCGATATTCAGAGACAACAAGTCATTCGAAGAGTGGAATCGCCTCAACACGATGACTGAAGGTCAGGGCAAGTTTAGAATTTTTAATTCGCTGCTGTCCGAGTATGCTGTACTGGGATTCGAATACGGATATTCTTTGGCCACACCAGATAACCTGGTTATATGGGAGGCTCAATTTGGAGATTTTGCGAACGGAGCGCAAATTATGATCGATCAATTTATCGCCTCCGGAGAAAGCAAGTGGAGGCGGATGAGCGGGCTCGTAATGCTTTTGCCCCATGGCTACACGGGACAAGGCCCCGAACATTCAAGTGCGCGCATGGAAAGATTCCTTAGTATGTGTGCAGAATACAATATGACCGTAGCAAATATTACCACTCCCGCCAATTTATTCCATGCGCTTAGAAGACAATTAAGAAGGTCTTTTCGCAAACCATTGATCATCATGTCTCCGAAATCATTGCTCAGGCATGCAAAATGCGTTTCTAGCATTAAAGAATTTCAATCGAGGACGAAGTTTTACGAAGTAATCGATGATGCTACTACAGATGCAAAAAAGATTAAAAAGCTACTACTCTGCTCCGGGAAAATATATTATGACCTTGTCAATCACAAGGAAAAAAATACTAGAGAAGATGTAGCAATCGTCCGCATAGAACAAATCTATCCATATCCCAAAAAGTACCTGGATGAGGTATTTGACAAGTATGCAAAGGCTAAAACAGTTTGGGTGCAAGAGGAACCGCTTAATATGGGAGCCTGGCAATATTTACTGAGTTTCTGGCGAAATCCCGATATCGATGTGATTGGACGACGTACCAGTTCCTCTCCCGCTACGGGATTTAAGAAGGTACATAATCAGCAGCAAAAGGAAATTATTGAGAAGGCTTTTGCTTAAATTGAGGGTCAATTACCGTGTCCTGGTAGCATATACGTAGTAGGCACCTAGTCGCACGTCGTTTTCTCCTTCAAACCAGGTCTTGATTTGTGTTTTTCCCTCTTCCAAATTCATTTGAAAAGTTGCCTTTTTAGCAGAGTCTTCTAATTTTTGACTTGCTTCCTTTTCTCCTACTTTAATGCGAGCACCTATGATATCCAGGGCTTTGCCTTCAGGGAACGGTCTACCTCCCGGTACTGCTGCTTTTTCAGGGGTTCCTGCTGTGATCGATAGATCTAGTTCTTCCGGCCAACGTCTCAATTCAAAATTGAATGTGCCACTTTGAGCCACCTCAACCGTCCAATAACCGTTAACAAGAATTCCATTTCGTATATGATGGTGATTCCACGGTGTAGTATGCGAACCTTCGCCACTTATATTAGGTTCCCCTAAATTGTTTTCCGCTTCGTGCCAATCGTGGGAATAGAGAATGACGGTCTCACCGCTTGCCGGTCCGAGTACTGCACGGGTATATTCATCGAAACCGAGCTCGATTCCAGACCACCAGTTTTCGTATGCTGCGGTCAGGTTGGCGACCAGAAATGGATGCTGTTCGGAGATGTCATTGCGCTGACCGGGATCTTCGCGAAGGTCATACAGTTCTTTACCGTTTATCAGGCGCCATTTATCCATCATAGTTGCGGATTTTTTCCACTTGGTAGGAAGTTCTGCGCGTTGCGTATCGGTAATTAGAACGCGATCGGACCATTTCGTATCCTCGGTATTGCCTTCCAATAGCTCAACAATGCTTGCACCGTCATATTCCACTGTTCTTGGAGGATTTAACTCTAAAAGTTGAATTAATGTTGGTAGCAGGTCTACATGAGCGGTAAGTGCATCTACGTCTTTACCACCTTTGATTCCCTTGTCCGGCCATCTGAGGAAACATGGCACCCGATGCCCTCCTTCATATTGACTTCCTTTGGTGCCCCTCATATTTGAATTATAACCTCCTTTGACATTTCCCTCTTCGTCAAAGCTTACGCCACGAGCCGTGCCGTTGTCCGTCATAAAAATGAGGAGGGTGTTGTCAGCTAATTTTAATTCTTCCAATTTTTGCATCAGCCTTCCAACGTTGTCGTCAATGTTGGTGATCATTCCATAGAAATTTGCATTAATATTTTCATATTCCCGGTACATTCGAATATAGGTGGAATCAACGTGAAAAGGGCCATGTGGTGCATTGGTAGGAATGTAAGCGAAAAAAGGCCTATTTCTGTTTTCATCAATAAAATCTAGGGCTGCATCAAACCACACGTCTGTGCAATAGCCCTCAGTTTCTTCAGGCACTCCATTGCGAAAATAGGTGTCGCTAAAATAATCGTTATCCCAATAATCCGGCTGCTGCCACACGCCTCCACCACCGTGATAAAATGCCTCGTCAAAACCTCGATCGTGTGGTCGAAACGGATAACTATCTCCTAAATGCCATTTGCCAAACATACCAGTCTCGTACCCGCTAGTTGCAAATACATCAGCCATTGTCATTTCCGAAGCATCAAGCTGCGAACGGCCGGCAATGGTATGCCATACGCCTACTCGGTTGCCATTGCGACCCGTCATTAAACCAGCCCGTGTGGGTGAACAAGTTGTGCCGACATGAAAATTGGTCAGGCGAATGCTCTGTGAGTGGAGTTTGTCGAGATTAGGAGTTTTGATATAGGGATTGCCGTGACAGGCGAGATCGCCGTAGCCCTGATCGTCGGTCATGATCAGGATTACGTTTGGGGGGTGAAGAGCGCTGTCATCTTTTGGGCTTTGGCAGTTCATGACGGTTAGGAGAGATAGGAGGGTGAGTAATTTGATGTGGTTTGATGTGGTTTGATATAGTTTGAGTTGGTTTGAGTTTGTTCGAAATGGTTTAATGTTGTTTGATATTGTTTGATATTGTTTGTCGCGTGTTTCCATTTTAGTCTTTTTTGAACTTTTGTCCTTTTAGTCCTGATTTGCGAAGATATTCTATTAAATTGTAGGTTTTAGTACCTGCCGTTTTGGATTGGTTTAGCAAATTTTCGAAGGTGGAGTTGTCAATATGTTTTCTGTCAAATGCTCGGTAGATTTGAGAACGAACTTCAACATATCAAACAAACTCGAACTATCTCGAACTATCTCAAACCACCTCAAACTTACAAACATCGTATCTTCGATAATAAAAACTTTCTCAATGCGAACATTTCACACAAGCTGCAAAATCCTAAATCATACCGACCGTACCAAGTCTGTTGATTTACCCAAGCTCTTGGTCGATTCCGGAAGTGAATATACATGGGTCACAGGTTCTATACTTGAACGCATTGGCGTCAATCAAGAAAAGAAAGATCTTCAATTCGTCATGGCGAATGGCAAAATAATTAGCAGAAGCGTAGGATTTGCTATCATTCATGTGCAAGACACATTTACAATTGATGAAATTGTTTTTGCTGAGAAAGGAGACCTACTCTTGCTGGGAGCGCGAACTTTGGAGGGGCTAAATTTAATGGTTGACACAAGGCAGAAAAAATTAGTGGCAGCAGGGCCGTTACCTGCTGCAGGGATTTCTTCCTAGTAATCGCCATCTCAAACCATCTCTAACCACTCTAACTCCCCAAAACCTCATCAAACACCTCCACCCAATGCTTCGTTTTCCGGCCAGTAAAGTGCTCAATCTGATGTCGGCAACTAAAGCCCGAAGCGATGATTATATCATCGACTTTGCTTTTTTCAACAGCGGGAAAAAGAATTTCACGACCTATTTGCTCCGATAATTCGAAGTGTTCTTTTTCATACCCGAACGCACCCGCCATTCCACAACAACCGGAAGGTATTTCCTGAACATTTACTCCTTTTATAGCTTCCAGCAATTCCTTCATTGCTTCGGTGCCGTACAGAGCTTTTTGATGGCAATGTCCATGTACATGAATGCTCTTACCATTTGTCTCAAATGTGCTCAAATCGATCTTGTCCTCCCGCCATTCATTACTCAAAAATTTATCGATCATCACTACTCCGTCTTTCATCTTTTTTGCCAATACTTTATCGTTGATAAGGTCTGGCAGATCGTCGTTTAACGCAGACACACAACTCGGTTCGCAGACTACGACTTTCAACCCTTTTTCGAGATAGCCGCGCAAATTCTCGGCTGTGCGCCTTCCTCCCTTTTTTGCCGATTTTAAAAAACCTTGTGAAATTTTTGGCCTTTGGCAACATCCTACGTTTGCCAAATGTACCCGATAACCCAATTTGGAAAGAACGTTTAATGCGGATTTGCCAATTGAAGATTCGTGGTAGTTTAGATAAGTATCAGCGAATAATACAACCTCTTTTTGTGCGCCATTAGAGCGATAATTTTTATCAAACCACCGCTTAAAAGATGTACGCTCATAGGCCGGAAGGATGCGCTTTTTCTCGATTCCCACTATTTTATCCAAAACAAATCTAAACGGCCATGATCTCTGAATGGCATTGACAACTGGGGCCAAAGTGCCCGAAAATCCAGCTGCCATCGCCCGGCTTTGCTTTACAAACCGATCCCTTAGCGGAATGCCCTTTTTATCGTATTTCTTCTGCCATACCTCACTTTTCAACTTCGCCATGTCGACATTACTGGGGCACTCCGATTTGCAGGCCTTACAGGAAAGGCATAGATCAAGGGCTTCCAGGACGCGATCCTCCAAAATTCCCTTCTCTCCTAATTGCCCTGACATGGCCAGTCGTAGGAGGTTGGCCCTGCCTCGGGTAGAATGTTCTTCGTCCCTTGTCGCTTTGAAACTCGGGCACATAGTACTCATGGTCAATTTTCGGCATTCTCCCACGCCTGTGCACATGTGTACGGCATTTTCAAAACTTTCATCTTCTGCGAAGTCGAATACAGTCTGAACTTTTTCGTCTTGATACTTTGTGCCGTATTTCAAGTTTTCATCAATGTCCTGAGCATCTATAATTTTCCCGGGATTCATGCGATTCTCCGGGTCAAAGAGCACCTTAATTTCTCTTAACAAGCCATATACTTTATCCCCGAAAAATTCTCTCAACTTATAGCTCCTAACTAGCCCGTCTCCGTGCTCCCCACTCCATGAACCTCCGTATTCCCTAACCAATTTAAAAGCGCCTTCGGATATTTTTTTTAATCTTTCGATGTCCTCAGCCTTCCGTAAATCGAGGATAGGCCGGACATGAATAACGCCTACACTTGCATGCGCATACACTGCAGTCTTTGTGTCGTGATCTGCACATAATTGCGTTACTCGATCTATATATTCAGGTAGAACATCTGTAGGAATTCCTGAATCTTCGATAAATGGGAGTGGTTTTTTCTTTCCTTTCATGCCCAGCATCAGTCCTAATCCTTTTTTTCTGATCATCCACACATCATCAAAATTCTTTCCTTCTTTAAAAATTGGATAAGAATAGCCGAGACCCAGTGCCTTCAGTTTTTCTACGCTTGACTTTGCCCTTTCCTTAACTTCAAATTCATCTTCTCCATAAAATTCCGTAACGAGGATCGCTTCTGGGTTGCCATCCACAAAATGTGCGTGCCTTTTAGTTGTAAGATTTTTTCTGCTGAATTCTATGACTGTTTTGTCCAAAATTTCGATTGCCGACGGGTTGAATTTCAATAGTGGATTGACCGCTCTTATAGCTTCTCCGAGACTGCTGAAATGCATTGCGCTCAGCATTTTTACTTTAGGCAAAGGAGTCAGGTTGATCTTTGCTTCTAAAATAGTTACAAGTGTGCCTTCACTGCCACAAATCAGTTTGGCCAGATTCCATTTTTCTTTTCTGGCAAATTCGTCGAGGTTATAGCCTTGTACTCTGCGCATGACTTTAGGGAAGGCGTCGATGATCTCTTGTTCATTTTCTATAATGACTTTGCCAACGACTCTATATATTTCTGCTTGCCGATTGATGCCAATGCCTTTTTCTTCCCATTCATTCCTGGATAACTCATTCAATTCCATAATCTTTCCATCGTCCAATACGATTTTCAAAGAAATGATATGGTCTACGGTCTTGCCGTATAATACACTTTTAGTGCCTGAAGAATTATTGCCAATCATTCCGCCTATAGTTGCTCGACTCGATGTAGCAGGATCGGGAGCAAAGTGTAATCCAAGGGGTTGCAAGACTTCATTGAGATTGTCTCTCACGAGTCCTGGTTGCACTCTTACCCATTGTTCTTCCTCATTGATTTCGAGAATTTTATTCATGTATTTGGAGAAATCCAGGATCATGGATTTTCCTACGGTCTGGCCCGCAAGGCTGGTACCTCCTCCTCTGGATAGTATCGATACATTGTGGTCTTTGGTAATTTTGTGCGCCTGTAGCACATCCTCGTCATCTTTTGGTAACACAATCACTTCGGGCATGATCTGATATATACTTGCGTCGGTGCTGTACAGGCCGAGGCTGGCATCGTCGTCAAGTACTTCGCCTTTGATATTGGACTTCAAGTCTTGTACAAAAAGGTGCCGAAATTTCATAGTATATAATTAAACCTGACGGTGATCATTTGGCAGCCGGCCAATGGGCAGCCTAATTTATTAGGCTGTTGCGCCAAAGCGCAAAAGGACGCCAATACGAAGCAACTTACGATTACTGTCGTCGAGAAATCGTAACTAATTATTTTACAGAAAAACAAGTTTGCTACGAAAATCACTTTTTTTTTTGAAAGCCGCCAATAAACCTGCCCGTCCGGAAGGCGCGTTGGCAGCCCATTAGCGGCTCGATTAAATCAATGCCTTCAAAGCTGAGATCAGCACATTGATGTGGTTTTCGGTGCAACTCTCACCCATCAACCCAATCCTCCAAATCTTTCCTGCGAATTTTCCCAATCCTCCTCCCACTTCGATATTGTATTCATTTAACAACCTCTTTCGCACTACAGCTTCGTCTATCCCATCAGGGACGAAAACCGCATTAAGCATAGGCAGCCGAAATTCTTCTTTAACCAAAAATTTAAAACCTAATCTTTCTAATTCCGACTTTAGTATTTCGTGATTCCTCCGATGCCGAGCAATCCTGTTTTCAAGCCCTTCCTCTAGTACAATTCTCAACGCTTCCCGCAATGCAAACATAGCTGATACCGGCCCTGTATGATGGTAAGCCCTTTTTTGCCCTTCCCAATAGTTTTTGACTAATGATAGATCCAAAAACCAACTTTGCACTTTGGTTTTTCTATTGTCCAAAGCAGCCACCGCGCGCTCACTAAATGAAACCGGAGATAATCCTGGGGGCGCACTCAGACATTTCTGCGTACCCGAATAAATCGCGTCAATGCCCCACTCATCCACTTTCAAATCGGCGCCGCAAAAAGACGTCACCGCATCTACTACAAAAAGAGCACCGGCTTCGTGGGCCATTTTGCTGATCTCTTCCAAAGGCTGTAACACACCTGTAGAGGTTTCTGCCTGAACAATGGCTACAATCTTCGGTTTGCAGGTTTTGAGTGCCATTCGCACCTCCTCGGGGTCAATGGGTTCGCCCCATGGAGCGGTAACCTTGATAACTTTCGCACCACATCTTTCTGCAATATCGGTCATTCTTGCTCCGAATACGCCGTGAATACAGATCAATGCTTCATCCCCTGATTCCAATAAGTTGACAAGGCAGGTTTCCATTCCTGCGCTGCCTGGAGCAGATACAACAAAGCTCAGATGATTCCTCGTTTGAAAAGTTGCTTGAACCATGGCCTTTATGTCATCCATTACTTCGATAAATTCAGGATCGAGATGGCCGACCAATGGCGTTGACATGGCGCGAAGGACTCGGAGATGGACATCGCTCGGGCCGGGACCCATCAGAATGCGATGGCTGGTTTTCATTTCGTCATAGAAGGACATAGATATTCATTTTGCCGACTAAGATATTTAATCCTGCTGCTTTGAGAAACTTTCTTAGGCCATGAGGCTATCGTCCGCCGCCATAGGGCCTTGGCCGACGGAGGCAGAAACCAGGTTGTTGATGGTGTCTCGCCTCAACAAACATTATTTCATACCCACATGATGCAGGATATTAAGCTGTGAAGCATAAGTCTTTGCAATATTTTCTTTAGTAAATACTTCAGAAGTATCTCCGTAAATAATGAGACGTTGATTCAGAAGGATAACTTTGTTGAAATATTCTTCGGCAGTGGCCAGATCGTGGTGCACAAGGAGGATCGCTTTGTCCTCTTGAGCCAGACTTTTCAAAATGTCAATAATCCTATTCTCGGTAGTGATATCTACACCTACAAATGGTTCGTCCAGGAGAAATATTTCAGCTTGTTGGCAAAGTGCTCTTGCTATAAATACGCGTTGTTGCTGGCCGCCTGAAAGGGTACCAATTTGTCGATCCTTAAAAGAAGTCATACCCACTTTTTCCAGAGCTTCATCAGTGATTTTTTCGTCTGTGGAATTGAGTCTTTGGAGCACTTTTTTATGAGGATACCTGCCCATTTGTACGACATCATATACTGTGGCGGGAAAATCCCAATCGACTTCGTCTCTTTGAGGTACGTATGCTACCTTTTTACGTACACTCTCTATACTTTGGTTTAGGACTTTTATATTACCGGAATTCAGTTTTATCAATCCCAGAATGGCTTTAAAAAGAGTTGACTTACCCGCGCCGTTAGGCCCAATCAGCCCGTAGATACAACCACTTTCTACCGATAGGTAAATGTTCGACAAAACCCTCTTGCGTTCATAGGAGATATTGATGCCTTGGATGTCAATACTGATACAGGGCATTATTTATCGAGTTGTCTGATGCCAAAATACATAGCTAGTAAAAAGCCAAAAGCAATTGCGATATAAGTGGGGACATTGCTTTTCTCTTCTCTTTTTTCAATGTTTTTATTGCCGCTCAATGCATTTGCTATGATATCTGTATTGTGCCTAAGCATGTGGATATACGTATCAGCCGGACTATCTTCATCTCCCAAAGAATCTGCGTAGAGCTGACCACCAATAGCCACTTTATTATCTTTGGCAATCTGGCTGATCAGCTTTGGATTGATCGTACTTTCTATGAATACAGCAGGTACTTTGTACTTCCTGATCGCTTCATTAACGCGCATGATGTCTGATGTCTGTGCTTCAGCATCTGTCGAAATTCCCATGATCGCTTCAAGCCTCAGCCCATATTTTTTACCGTAGTATTGAAATGCGTCATGGGAGGTGATCAAAATACGTTTGTCTGATGGAATAGTTGATATCCTATCACTTATATATTGATCCAAAGCCTCGAGTTCTGATTTATATTTTTCAAAATTTATCAGAAAAGTTTCAGCCTTATCAGGGATCAATTCTGAGAATGCTTTGCGAATGTTATCCGCATAAATGATGGCATTACCCACATCCATCCATGCATGCGGATCAGTAGAATTTTGGTAAGCCAGACTTCGGAGAGGCTCTACTCCATTAGTAACAACTACTGTAGCTCCTTCGGTACCCGAGTTTTCAATGAGTTCACTTATCCATCCTTCGAATGTCAGGCCGTTGATCAAAATAAGATCGGCCTCATTAACTTTATGAGCATCATTAGGGGTCGGATCGTGAATATGTGGGTCGCCTCCTATCGGGACAATCATACCTAACTCTACAAGGTCTCCGCCGATATTGAAAGCTATGTCGTTAATCATTGATGCCGATGATACGACCTTTGGTTTTTGCTGACCATATATATTGGCGGCAAAGTATGTAAGAGCAATAAAGAGGAAGCATTTTCGAATCATTTTCAGCATTTTCTCATTAACAAATTTTGACTGACTTTTTCACTGATCAGGAGCTCCTCCCCATTTTTATGGCGTATGCGCATCGAACCATCGTATCTGTGCTTTTCGACTATGGCCAATTCAACGCCAAGGGTAATGTGCAGGTCGTTGAGATAATCCAAAAAATCTTTGTCATGCTGTTTTACTCCAAGCAATATTGCGGAATCACCTTTGTCGAGGGTGTCCAGAGAAATCTGTGATCGAATAGTAAATTTACCTTCAGCATTGGGAATAGGATCTCCGTGAGGATCATATTTAGGATATTTTAAAAATTCATCGAGTCTATCAACTAAATTGGATGAATTGACGTGTTCGAGTTCTTCCGCAATGTGGTGAACGTCCGCCCATGAAAATTTTAATTTTTCAACTAAAAAATACTCCCAGAGTCTGTGCTTGCGCACCAAATTAGTAGCAATTACACTGCCTTCCCGCGTGAGTTTGACCCCTTTGTATTTTTGATATTCAATCAGCCCTTTTACGGCGAGTCGCTTTAGCATATCGGTTACGGAAGCTGGTGACGTGGAAGTAAGTGCAGCTATAGCATTCGTATTTACATTTCCGTTTTCTTTTTCGGATACTTTGTAAATGGACTTGAGGTATTTCTCTTCAGTGGTGGAGAGCATTTTTCGGATGTTGTCTTTGGCAAAGGTAATTATTTTTTGATTAACCTAAAAATTATTTGAGAATAGACTAAATGAGTCGACAGTGCTGTGGTTTGGCAGTGGACAGTCTGTGACTCCTTGTGCAACATTTATTCGTTATTATTTTTTGAATTGGAAAGGACAATTGCTCCTTCCTTTGTAAGAGTTGATATATGTAAACGATGTCATTGTTGCCATACGACACTTTCACGACAATACAATACTATAAATGAGAGTGAGGTAAACAAACCTGGACTACCAGAGACTGCGAACTGCGAAACGAATATACCCAAGCTGAAAAATTGAATTAAATTTGCGCGTTTTTTAATCAAAAAATTAGAAAGATAATAATCGTATGACACAACAAATTATTTATGTTATTCCTGTTTTAGGCATTGTAGCATTACTGTATACAGCATGGAAATCGGCGTGGGTAAGTCGGCAAGATGTAGGCACGGATAAGATGGCCGACATTGCCAAGAACATTACCGATGGGGCTATGTCATTTTTGAAAGCCGAGTATAAGGTTTTGGCCGTTTTTGTCATAGCCGTGGCCATTCTTCTTGGAATAAGTGGAAATGTCGAAGGTTCATCTCCTTTGATAGCCGTTTCTTTCGTAATTGGCGCAATTTGTTCGGCACTTGCTGGATTTATCGGAATGCGTGTAGCCACCAAGGCAAATGTACGTACGACTAATGCGGCCAGGACTAGCCTTGGCAAAGCTCTTGTAGTAGCCTTTGCAGGGGGCTCGGTTATGGGCTTGGGAGTTGTCGGCTTAGGTTTATTAGGACTGGGTGGACTGTTCATATTGTATGTTGGAATAGATGGATGGAGTGTCCTGAAAGCAATCAACGTATTGACCGGATTTTCATTCGGAGCTTCTTCGATAGCCTTATTCGCCAGAGTTGGTGGAGGAATCTATACTAAAGCTGCGGATGTAGGAGCGGATTTGGTAGGAAAGGTAGAAGCTGGTATTCCCGAAGATCATCCTCTTAATCCCGCAACGATCGCTGATAATGTAGGCGATAACGTAGGTGACGTAGCCGGTATGGGAGCTGACCTTTTCGAATCGTATGTGGGATCGATAATAGCTACAATGGTACTGGGTGCAGCATTTATTGGCATTACAGGATACGAAGAAAGCAATGCATTTGCAGGAATGAATGCTGTCCTTCTTCCGCTTGTTTTGGCGGGTGTAGGTATTATTACTTCGATCATCGGCACTTTCTTCGTCCGTGTAAAAGAAGGAGGAGATCCAAAAAAAGCTTTGAACAGAGGTGAATATTTAGCAGGCATTCTTATGATCGTTGCAACGTATTTTTTGGCAAAGGAAATGTTGCCCGCATCGTGGACAGGACTGAGTGGAATCGAATATACCTCCACCGGAGTTTTCTTTGCCGTGATTTTCGGCCTGGCTGGCGGTTTGCTGATTGGAATGGTTACGGAGTTTTACACTGGAACAGGAACAAAACCTGTACAATCCATTGTAGATCAATCACTTACGGGTACAGCTACAAATATTATAGCGGGCTTAGGAGTAGGTATGCAGTCCACTGCAATTCCAATTTTGATTCTGGCCGTTGCGATTATGGGAGCCTATTCATTTGCAGGACTCTATGGTATAGCTATCGCCGCTGTGGGCATGCTTTCTAATACGGGAATTCAGCTTGCCATCGATGCCTATGGCCCGGTATCCGATAATGCCGGTGGTATTGCAGAAATGGCAGAACTTCCACCGGAAGTAAGAGAAAAAACAGATAAACTAGATGCGGTCGGCAATACAACCGCCGCGATCGGAAAAGGCTTCGCTATAGGTTCCGCGGCTCTGACAGCCTTGGCTCTTTTTGCCGCATTTATCACTTCATATAATGCATCCCATCCTGGGGCGCAGTTGATTGGCATTGACCTTACTAATCCGTATGTGACAGCAACACTGTTCGTCGGAGGAATGTTACCCTTCCTTTTTTCTTCTCTGGCTATGGGCGCTGTTGGCAGGGCGGCAATGGAAATGATCGAGGAAGTGAGAAGACAATTTGGGTCTATTCCTGAGCTCAAAGCAGCATTGGCCGTAATGAAAAAAAACGATGGAAAAGCCATGGATAAGTGGAGCGTTGCCGACAAAAAGGTATTTGAAGCAGCCGATGGAAAAGCAGAGTATGGAAAATGTGTTGAGATCAGTACGCAGGCATCTATTAGAGAAATGATTCGGCCTGGTCTGCTCGCTGTGGTGGTACCAGTACTTGTTGGGTTTGTTCCAGGATGGCTAGGATTAGGCAGTCAAATGGGCGCACAGATGTTAGGGGGTCTATTGGCAGGTGTGACGGTGACCGGTGTGTTAATGGCTCTGTTCCAGTCCAATGCAGGCGGAGCATGGGACAATGCAAAGAAGATGATCGAACAAGGAGCGATCATTAAAGGAAAAGAGTATTTCAAAGGCTCTGAGCCTCATAAGGCTTCCGTAGTAGGTGATACAGTCGGTGATCCGTTCAAGGATACGTCAGGCCCTTCATTGAATATACTTTTGAAGTTGATGTCGGTTGTGGCATTGGTTATTGCTCCTATGCTATAGGGCAAAATTCCAAAAAACAAGCACCAAATTCCAATCGCCAAAAATTGGAACATTGGTCTATGTGGCATAAAGTCCGGAGCTAAGGATGGGAGTTCAACGTTTACTGAATCCAGAACTCTGAACACTCCCAAGCGCCATTTGGAGTTTGGCGCCCGGAATTTGGAATTTATTCAGTTATTCATACGTTAAATTAGCGGTTGTGTCGATAAGATATTCGATATCGCTTGTTTTTATGGCATAGTTTTTCTTACTTAATGCATGAATAGTACAAACAGGAAAAAAATGATAAGACTCATCGTAATAATCATTATCGCAGGGGCAAGCTTCATGTTCAACGCTATGTTCACCTCAGAATACATGGAAGAGCGTGAATTGATGATTCAAAATGCGGTCATGAAAATTCTTGAAGAAGCGCATTTTGACCCCGAGGACATTAACAATGAGTTTTCCGAAAAAGTATTTGACTATTACCTGGAATATATTGATCCATATAAGAGATTTTATACGCAAGAAGACGTAAAAAGTCTTGAGATGCACAGGTTACAGATTGACGATCAGGTCAGGGCCAATGAGTTGATATTCTTTGATGCATCGGTAGAAATTATGCAAAATCGAATAAAGGAAGTGCAGGATTACTACAAGCAAATCATTCAACAAGATTTTGACTTTTCCTTAAACGAGAGTTACGAATTAGACGCGGAAAAAAGGAATTTTCCGGCCAATTCTGCTGAGTTAAAAGACAGTTGGAGAAGGGGCTTGAAATACGAGATTATTACCAAGATGGCGCGCAAGATCGAGCAGTATAAAGAGCGGGAAGAACAAAAGACCATCGACGAGATCGAGAAAGAGTCTGTAGCAGAAGTCAAAGAAAATTTTGACGATTGGTTCAAGAGATTTAACCAGCAAAGAAGATCTGATCGATTTGGCCGCTATCTCAATTCATTTACCCACATTTTTGATCCTCATTCAGATTATTTGAGTCCAAAAGAAAAGCAGGATTTTGATATCAGCATGGGCGGTAAATTAGAAGGTATAGGTGCAAGACTTTCAAAAGATGGAGACTTAACGAAAGTAGTTTATGTCGTACCCGGCGGACCCGTATGGAGAGATAAGCAAATTGTCGTGAACGACCACATATTAAAGGTAAAGCAGGAAAAGGAGGAGGAAGCTGTAGACATTTTTGGAATGAGGTTGGACGACGTGGTTCAGTTGATTCGGGGGAAAAAGGGTACGGTTGTCACATTGACTATTAAGAAAAATGACGGTTCTATTACCGATATTAATTTGGTTAGAGATATAGTAAATACCCAGGAGTCTCTGGCGCGATCCGCCATTATCGATATTCCGGGTGTTATAGAAAATGTTGGGTATATCCATTTACCAAAATTCTATTCGAGCTTCGAAGGAAAAGATGGGAATAGCTGTGCTGTAGATGTGCGCAAGGAATTGATAAAATTGAATGCAAACAATGCGCAAGGCATCATTTTGGATCTAAGAAATAACGGTGGAGGATCATTACGAGATGTAGTGGATATGAGCGGATTATTCATAGAAAAAGGCCCTATTGTACAAGTCAAACCACGCAGCCGGAGTCCATTTGTCTATAAAGATGATGACCCCAGGGTGATCTATACTGGCCCATTTGTGGTAATGATCAATGGCTTTAGCGCCTCTGCTTCTGAAATATTGGCAGCAGCCATGCAGGACTATGACCGGGCTGTGATCGTAGGAAGCAAATCATTCGGAAAAGGAACGGTACAGCGATTTATTGACCTGGACAGAACTGTAAGAGGCTATGATGAATTCAAACCTCTGGGCGAGCTCAAAGTAACGATGCAAAAATTCTACAGGATCAATGGAGGGTCCACGCAATTGAGAGGTGTAGAACCGGATATTGTACTCCCTGACCGTTATGCTCACCTCGACGTAGGCGAACGAGAATACGACTACGCAATGAAATGGACAAGCATTGACCCACTTTCGTATCAGCAAGCAGTGCTGGTAGAAAAACACAAAGACGAATTGAGAATGAGAAGTGAATCGAGACTATTGAAGAATTCTGATTTTAATCTAATAAAAGATCAGGCGGAATATCTCAAAAAGAGAAGCGACGAAACTTCTTATCCGCTAACCGTAGGCGCATACCAGGAAGTGGTAGATATACGCGAAATGGCGGAGGAGAAATATGATAAGATCATGAAGTCAGACCTTCCTAATTTCAATGTATCGAATCTTCAGGAAGACTATGCCAGCATCAATTTGGACAAGAATACCGCTGCGCGAAACGTGGAATGGATCAACTATATTAAGAAAGATATCTATATAGCGGAAAGTATAAATATTGTTAAGGATATGATTGATTTATATCAATGACAGGTGCTACCCTGCTCATATTCGGATAGTCTGTTATTCGTTTGTGCATTCAATTTTTTCTTAAAAAATGAAGTCCAGCCGAGTAGATATCCTTGAAAGCCCAAGGCCTGTTTCGACCATTTGTACAGATTAAAGCGGTCGATATGTTTAATAATCTTACCGTCTTTGAATTCAAACTCTGCATCGATGATATTGTGCCTTTCATTTATCGATTATTGTATTCACCGCAGGTAATTTAACGAAAGTCGATTAAATTTCCTCGAATAATTTAATCTTCGACCTGCGATTAAAACCAACATAATGTCTCACCAAATAAGCTACACTTGCAGTACTTCTTCGGAACCACTTCTGGGATTGACTATCGGAGATGCTTTTGACCAGACTGTAGAAAAATATCCAAACAATGAAGCCATTGTTTCGGTACATCAAAACATCAGGTATACGTATCTCCAACTACAGGAAAAGGTCGATCAATGTGCAAAAGCCTTCATGGCAATTGGTATCAAAAAAGGAGATCGTGTGGGCATCTGGTCACCGAATTGTGCAGAATGGCTGATCACCCAAATTGCCACTTCAAAAATTGGAGTTATCCTGGTCAATATCAATCCGGCCTATCGCCTCCAGGAATTGGAATATGCACTCAATCAGTCAGGATGTACAGCCGTGGTCATTGCCGACAAGTTTAAAACTTCCGATTATACGGAAATGATCTATGCATTGGCTCCTGAAGTCAAGAGTTCAAAAGGACAAGTCGTTCATTGTCAAAGGATTCCGAAGTTGAAAAGAGTTATTTCACTTGCAAAAAATGAGCAGGATGGCATGCTTATGTGGAGACACTTTATGGAAGGAGGGAAGACAATTAATGACGAAAAATTAACACATGAGCAGGCCAACTTAAGCTTTGACGAAGCCATTAATATCCAATACACAAGTGGCACGACGGGCTATCCCAAAGGAGCTACGCTAAGCCATCACAACATCCTAAACAATGGCTACCTGGTAGCGAAAATTCAAAAATTTACGGACAAAGACCGTTTGATCATTCCAGTTCCTCTATATCATTGTTTCGGCATGGTGATGGGCAATCTCGGCTGCATTACCCATGGAGCTACGATGATCTATCCTTCCGATAGTTTTGATCCCATAAGGGTTTTAGAAGCTGTGCAAGCTGAGAAGGCCACCTCACTGTATGGAGTCCCTACCATGTTTTTTGCAGAATTGAATCATCCTGATTTTGCGAAATACGATATGTCATCCCTTCGCACGGGAGTAATGGCAGGTTCCCTTTGTCCACCTGAGTTGATGAAACGGATAAACGCCGAAATGAACATGACAGAAATGGAAATCGCCTATGGAATGACAGAGACTAGCCCCGTAAGTACGCAGACACGCCACGATGCTCCATTTGATAAAAGAGTCAGTACGGTAGGGAGTATCATGCCGCATACAGAGATAAAAATTGTTGATCCGGAAAACGGTCAGGTAATGCCTATCGGAGAGAAAGGAGAACTTTGCACAAGAGGATATTGCGTAATGTTAGGCTATTGGAATGATCCTGAAAAAACTGCTGAATCTATCGATACAGCCAGGTGGATGCACACCGGAGATTTGGCAACAATGGATGAAGATGGATACATTTCGATAGTAGGTAGAATAAAAGATATGATCATCAGAGGTGGTGAAAATGTGTATCCAAGGGAAATCGAAGAATTTTTATCCAAACATGAAAGCATAGAAAGCGCTCAGGTCATCGGAGTGCCGGACGAGAAATTTGGAGAAGAAATATGTGCATGGGTGCAGCTTTCAGAAGGTAAAAAACTTTCCGAAGATGGTATAAAATACTACTGCCGCGGACAGATTGCTCATTTCAAAATTCCGAGATATATCAAATTTGTAAATGAATTTCCTATGACAGTTACTGGTAAGATCAGGAAGGTGGAAATGCGGAGAATTAGTGTAGCTGAATTAGGAAAAGTTTTGATTTCATAAGAATGTCAAGCCAATTCGCAGTCCTAGTCCTTGTTCAAAAATTCGGATAAGCGTAGAAAGTTGAATGTTTGCTTTGGCATTTTCTAGCTTAAAAGAGAACATTTGCAAACAGTTGTTATACCTCATGAGTACATGTCGCCAATAAACTGTGTCTGACGAAGTTTTAACGTAGTCAGATTGTCGACGTCAATGCAATATCTAAAACTCGAAAACATATCAAAAAGCTATGGCGAAAAGATGCTTTTCGAGGACATTGACCTTACTATCAGTAAAGGAGATAAAATCGCCTTGATCGCAAAAAATGGTAGTGGAAAATCTACCCTATTGCGAGTTGTTGCAGGGGAGGATTCACCTGAAGGTGAAAGAGCCAAAATTACTCGTAATAAACATATCAGAATCGGATATACAAGGCAAGAGCCTAAAATTTCTGAAAAGGGCACTATCCTCGATGCGGTATTGGACACAGATAACGAACAAATACTTGTCATTAAGGAATACGAGCAGTCTCTAATGCTAAACGATGAGCGTGCTATCGAGCGAAATGTTGAAAAAATTGAAGACCTGAAAGCATGGGATATTGAAGTCAGAATAAAAGAAATCCTCTCGCGATTAAACATTAACGATTTATCTGAAGAAACGAAACATTTATCAGGCGGAGAAAAGAAAAGAATCGCTCTCGCGAAAATGATCATCGATACCCCGGATTTTTTCATCCTTGACGAACCGACCAATCACCTTGACATCGATATGATCGAATGGCTCGAATCCTACCTTCAAACCTCGAAACTCACCATCCTCATGGTTACCCACGACCGATATTTTCTCGAAAGAGTATGTAATCATATCATCGAACTCGATAAAGGAAAACTATTTCCATACAGTGGAAATTACAGTGACTATCTCGAAAAGAAAGCGATTCGTATGCAGATCGAGAGCACCACCTTGGACAAGAGCAAAAAGCTGCTCCTCAAAGAATTGGAATGGATAAGACGCCAACCAAAAGCGCGAGGCACGAAAGCAAAATCAAGAGTATCCGAGTTCCACAAGATCAAAGAAAAAGTAAGCAGCATAACATACGAAGAAGCATTCCAAATACAGCTCAATCCAACGCGATTGGGCAAAAAAATCCTCGAGCTCAATGATGTGAGTATGGCCTTCGATGAGAAAGTCATTCTGCAGAATTTTTGGTACAAATTCAGAAAAGGAGAGCGCATAGGAATAGCAGGCCCCAACGGGGCAGGAAAGACTACTTTGATCAACATTCTCACAGGAGCGATAAAGCCGGTCAGCGGTAAAATAGTACTGGGAAGTACCGTCGTTTTTGGGCACTACAAGCAGGACGGGTTGGATATGTCCAAAGAGCACCGCGTCATTGACCACGTTAGACAATATGCCGATTACATTCCTTTGAAAAAAGGGCTGAAATTAGCCGCAGAACGGCTTTTGGAGACCTTTATGTTTCCGCGCCCCCAGCAATTGGTCTACATATCCCAACTGAGCGGTGGTGAGCGAAAGCGGCTTCACTTGCTTTCGGTACTCATGCAAAATCCAAACTTTCTTATCCTTGACGAACCTACAAATGATTTGGACATACTGACCCTGAACGTACTCGAAAGTTATCTCCGGCAGTTTCCGGGTTGTCTGGTCATTGTATCCCATGACCGATTTTTTATGGACAAATTGGTCGATCATATGTTCATAATGGATGGCAAGGGGAACGTCAAGGACTACAACGGGACCTATACGGAGTGGAAAGAATCTCGGCCAAAGGCTCGCGAAAACCAAAAATCAAAATCAAATAGCAAAGCAGGTATGGCATCAATTGACTCCTTTACATCTAAAAAAATAAAACGTCAGCCAAAGCCCGCCCGCCGGACCGGCAGGGCTGATCGGCGCTCCGTCGCTGAAGCTGTGGAGCGTCAGAGACCCTTGGCCGAAAAACTCAGCTATTTGGAAAGGAAGGAACTGGAGCAACTCGAGAACGAAATAGAAACATTGGAAGCTGAGAAAAAATCGCTTGAAAAAGACTTTCTGAAAACTGATCTGCCCGCCCGTGAATTAGAAAAGATGTCAATTGAACTTGGGAGTATCAATACTAGTATTAAAGAAAAAGAATTACGGTGGCTGGAGCTATCAGAATATTCCTAAGCGCTTAGAAAACAAAACTAACCAACATGTAGTGAGTTTTTCAAAATCCCTCCAAAGGAGGTTGAAAGTTGAGCTTGTTCTTGTTCTTGAATTTTATCTAGACCATCCTCGACATCGACTTTGTCAGCCAATTGGTTTCCGAATTGAGCATGAGTTTGAGGGCCTTATCTATTTTGGTGGAGAACATTTCCAGTTCCTTAAGTACTCTGCAGAATTCTGAACTTTCCTTGCATTTTGGCTCAATTGGCGCCATTTCCTTGATTAAAGAAACCAGTGGATCAAGTTCTTTCCGTTTGCGATGTTGGATTATTAGTTGAAATACTTTCCAAAGATCCTTTTCCGCTTTGTAGAAATCCTTGCGACACCCTTTCTTATTTTCTTTTTGAATAAGGCCCCAATGGATGAGCGATTTCAGGTTGATGTTCACATTGCCCCTAGACATTTCCAATTGCTCCATTATGTCATCTGCGGTCATGCAACAGGGGTTGATTAAAAGAAACGCTTGTATTTGTCCCATCGCTTTGTTCACACCCCAATTGCTCGAAAGTTTTCCCCATTCTGTTACAAATCTTTCCTGGGCTTCTTCTAAACGCATTAATTAATTCTTGTTAGTCTGTTCTTATAAAGAATAAAAATTGCTTTTTGTTTAGTTTGAGGAAACAAATTCTCTCATCAGTTGTACTTCAATATCCGGATATCTTGTATAATATCTCCAATGCGCAGATTATGCACTACATCCATGCCCTCTGACACCTTGCCGAAAATGGTGTATCGCCCGTCCAAATGTGGCGTAGGAGAATGGGTAATAAACCATTGAGTACTTTCGGTGTGATTACCAGCAGAAGCCATGCCGAGGTAGCCCTCATCATCATAATGAAGATCCGGAAGTTCCGATCTGATGGTATAATCCAAGCTGCCGTAACCATCGCCTCTTGGGCATCCGCCCTGTGCCACAAAATTGGGTACTACGCGATGAATATGTTTGCGATCGTAGAAATTTTCGTCGGTAAGATTGATAAAATTAGCCACTGTGGCTGGGGCTAACTGAGGCATCAGCCGTACTGTAATCCTTCCTTTGGTGGTCACTATTATTGCCAGGGGAGCGTTGGAAATATTTTTTAACGTAGCCCAATTGAGTTGTTTTGATATAATGGGATCATCTTCGGTATATTCAAAATTTGTTAAGGCAGATAAAGCGCGCGAAAGTGCTTTTTTCGCTTCCATGTTTTGAGGCCCCGATAGCTTTCTTATCTCATTGACAAGAAATAGGGAATCTGCAAAGACATCAGCAAAAACAGAAGAATGAGCTTCCAAAAGCTCTCCGGACACTGCTATTTCACCAAGATCTCCTGAAGATATCCGTTCTTTTACATAGTCAAGAATCTCTGCCTTAACGCGATTTTGCGCATCACTCGTCCTGAAAATATTACCAAAATTCTTTGAATTCAAAATATTACCCATCGCCGCGATTGCATTAGTCTTGAGCACGGTAGATTCCGATTTTCGAGCCTTACTTATCAAATCTTGATAATTGACGGGATCGGAAGAAAGCGCTTCCAGGAAAAATGATTTTTTATAATCCGTCCCAGCTCTGTTGTATTCCAGCTCGATTTGATCACTGATAATCCTTTTCGTATTTGTATAAGAAAAGGGTGTAGATGAAAGTGCGGCAGACATAAGCCCAGCGCGAATTTCAGAATCAGCCACGGTATTCGACAAATCTCTCAAAGTGCCCGTATGTCTTCGATCTACATTGGGGCGTATTGCGGATAGGGCACTAAGAGTAACGTGAGGATTGCTGTCTTCCAAAAAACTGAACAACGAATCAACTGCAAATACCTCATCAAAACTTTGTAATCCTCTAAGCGCATTGACTTTAACTCTATAATCCGTTTCTGTTTTGAGAATAGGCATGAGCTGATTGAAGATCTCTTCATCTGCGATCCTACCAAGTACATGGGCAAGACACATTCTTATTTTTGGTTCTTCGTCTTCAGCAAGTACATTGAGCAGTTGAGATTTATAAATTGATAAATCAATATCTCTGGCTCGGAATAAGTAGTTAGCGGCCATTATTCTTGCTTCTTTCGGGAAGGCACTATTGATGACCATATTCGCCATCCTGCTCGTTCCTTCATTGGAGGTTATTCCTCTTAGTGCGTACCTGTAGATGCCTCGAGCTTGTCCTAGCAAGAGTTTATCGTCCATAAGTTGGTAGGTGGAAGTGGTCGCCATAAAGTCCAGCATGCCCTTATCACCACACTTACCTACAGCTGCTAGGATGGTCATGTTGAGCTCGGAGTTGATTTCGTCGGGATCTGAATCAAATGCATCCAGAAGATGGGGCACGGACGAAGGTGAGCCTATTTGACCTAAAGAATAAGCTGCAGCAGTCCGCACTTCAATGCTCGGATCAAATAGCAATGAAGCCAATTCATCCAAAGCGCTTTCAGATTGAATCGATCCCGACGCCATGGCGGCCACATATCTCTGCGAAGCGCTATTTCTTGAGAAATATAAGACAAGACTATCACTGTTCTGTCTGTCCTGAAGGCTATATATTTTTTGTATCTCAGGATTGGCGAGGTCAATAATTACGTCTTCTTGATCTTCTTCGGGTACGGGTACACAAGACCAGACTGCAAGTAGGAAGAAAAGGACGACCCAATATTTCATATTAGAAAAATTTAGATAAATATAGCGTATAAGAGAGATTAGAAGTCTCGAATATTTTTTGAAAAGGGCATTAGAGAAATTGTTTGTGCGGCTAACTATTCAATATCCCATAGGATATACCATTCTCTTTTGACTCTAAATAACAATTTACCATGTGGCCAATCGTCTGATCCAGAGGTTGATACTGAAAATGCAATAATTTTTTACTTTGCGAATTATCGTAGCGCAATTCAGCAGAAGAAATTTTGTATGCTTCTTTTGAGAAAAGTGTATCCGAGCCGAGTAAGTAGGATTTAGCAATTTCCGTAAGCCACGCCAACTGGCCTATAGTGCCTTCAAGCCGCACTTTTGGATATGGTCTACCGAGGAGATCGCATATCATTTTCATCAGATCCAGATAAGTAATGTTTTCTGCGGAGCAAATGAATCTTGTACCCGTCATATCCTCTCTTGCCAACAATAAGCTACACATTTTGGCCACATCTCGTACATCCACCACTCCATTGATACCGACCGGATAAAATTTTAATCCTTTGTCAAGGCGCTTTATCATTTCAAGCGGCCCGAAATCCCAGTATGAAGCACCAAGGACAAAAGAAGGATTTATGATGCTTAGATTAAGGCCTTCGGCATATCCACGCCATGCTTCGCGCTCACCAAAATACTTTGAAAGACTGTAAATGGATTTTGATGAGATTTCTGTCCCAGTCATTGATTCATCGATTTGGTTTTTGGAATTCCCTAAAGCAGCGACTGACGAAAAGTGAATGAATCTTTTTACATTGTGGCATAGGGCAATGTTGATCAGATTTGCAGTACCCTCTACATTGGTTTTGAAGACGGCTTTCCTATTTCTTTCGGAAAATGATATCATTCCTGCTACATGGATGATCGCGTCCGCATTCTTAATATAGTCGTCGAGCACGGGAATATTGAAAAGGTCACAATCGATCCATTGGACATGATGAGCAACATCTTCAACAAGATGCAATTTGCTGCTCTTTCTTTTGATGGCGTTAATGTTCTTGTAACCTTCCTTGAGCAATTGCCTGATTACATAAGATCCAATAAAGCCGGTGGCTCCGGTTACGAATATTTTCATAAGCTGGTTTTGTAGATTACACCACCGCAGTTGTCCCTTCCTGCTCCAGTAACACTTGCTAGACAATTGGGCAATTCGTTAACTCTCAGATACGCCATGAGGGCCATGAGCAAGGCTTCTTTGTATTCGGCGATTTCGTTATTCACAGTTTCACAGGTTATATTTTGATGAGCCAATTTTTCACGAATCACTTCCATCAGGTAATCGTTGTGCACTCCTCCTCCACTTATCATCATCTTACCCGACATACTAAGCTCTCTCGATGCATTACAAATTTCATTGCCAATATGTTCTACAACAGTTGACATTTTGTCTTCGATTGGAATATCGGGCTCGTCGAGGTTTGGGATGAATTCTCTCCGCACCCAGGTGTTCGAAAGCGATTTTGGATATTTTTTCGATAGATATGCCAATGAAGAGAGTGTGTCCAGCAGCAGTTTATTGCATATGCCATTTCGAGCCATATTGCCTTTGTCGTCATATGATTTATCGACCAATTGAGCGAGGTGATTTAAAGCCTGATTGCAAGCGGTAATGTCGAAGGCTCTAATTTCGGAGGAACTATGGACGCTGATATTTGCTATTCCTCCTAGGTTAAGGAATAAATTGAATTGTGCGAATAAATACTTTTCTACAATTGGTGCAAGTGGGGCGCCCTGGCCACCGAGAGCTATATCCTTGCTGCGAAAATCCGCTATGACATCGACGCCCAGTTTTTGGGACAAACAGTGGCCATTTCCCAATTGAACGGTATACCCATCTTCAGGTTTGTGGAATATTGTGTGTCCGTGAAAACCCAGACAGTCTACATTCATTTCACATTCACCAAGAAAGGAAGCTATCGCATGGACACAAAAGTTGGAAAAGTGCTGCTCAGCAGTGTAAATAAAAGCCGAATTCGAAGTATATGAAGCGTTTAAAGTTTCTACAAGCCTTTTATCAAAAGCTACATTGGCCGACTTTTTGATCTCCCATGAAATATTGGAATCGGAATCTATTGAAAATTGACAGATCGCCAAATCCAATCCATCCAAAGAACTACCGGACATCACCCCAAGTATCCGAAGTTCGGGAAAGTTCATAGATCTAAAGTTTGAATGTGTACTCAGCCACAGCTTTGATTTGGTCCTCCTTGAGGAGACTTTCAAAAGGTGTCATCAAGTTTTTGCCCTTCGAGACCAATTCAATCCTTTCTTCCAGGGTCAATTCAGAGGCTCTGATATCTTTAGAGTCGTTGAGGCCCAAGTTACCATCCATTCCGTGGCAGACTACGCAATTCATTTTGTAGATTTTTTCTCCATCCACTTTGGGGACTTCTTTCTTAGGCGCCGGTTCGGATACCGATGAAGTTGCTGGTTTTTTATCTCCGTTGGATTGGCAGGCCAGGATAAGAAGAACTGTTAGAGAGAGTCCGGCAAATATGTATTTTCCCATTTTATTAGAATTCTATGAACGTCAAAATTAAAAAATATTAAAGCTAAATAGAATGGTTCACATTTATGTAAAAACGAGTCCTCATAATAGAAAACAATAATCGACCAACAACCAAAAACTCCTAAACTTTTCAAAGTTTCCATCGTTTCTATTGCGTAATTTTGTATCGCGTCTATGGAAAAAGCAATCGTACTGCAAACTGCCAACGAGGAATTCATGCGACTCGGCATCCGCTCGGTAAGCATGGATGATATCTCCTCCAAACTCGGTATTTCTAAAAAAACCCTTTATCAGGTCGTAGACAACAAAAAAGACCTCGTCGGCCAATCTATAGAAAACCATCTACACCTCGAAAAACAACTCATGAATGATATTTCGCAAAGTGCCAACGACGCATTGGATGAGATGATTCAGATAGGCCGCCACTCCGTAATCACCCTAAGAAATATAAGGCCCGCCATACTCCATGACCTTCAAAAATATTACAAAGAGACGTGGATGAAGATCAGAGCATTTACTCAGGGTGTAATAGGAGAACGGATTAAAAACAATCTTTCCAGGGGAATAAAAGAGGGGCTTTACAGGAAAAATATCAATCCTGAAATTATTTCAAAGCTCTACGTACTCAAATCCTGGTCCCTCGTAGACGAGAGCAATTTTTCATTGAATCGATATAAAATGGACGAATTGATCAGACAACACCTGCTTTATCATTTATCCGGCATACTGTCAGAAGACGGAAGAAGACTTTTAAAAAAATATCAACTTTTTTGAAATGAGGAGTACTTATGCTCGCTTAATTCTCTGCTTTGGCTTGCTCTCCACTTATGCCACCAATGCTCAGGTCACCTTTACGCTTGAAGAGGCCGTTGCCTATGCACTAGAGCACCATATCTCGATGAGGGAAGCCGACTTGAACGGAGAAGATGCTCTTTGGCAGTTTAGGGAAGCTAAAGCGATAGGAATGCCCAAAGTCAGCTTAGATGCTCAGTACAATTATTACTATATCCGACCCAAAGTTGTAATCGAGGACTTCATTTCTCCGGTCATATTGGGTATCCTGGGGCAGACGAGTATTGCTAATGAACTGGGAGGATTCGGAGGAGATACACCGCGAACCGTCGAGGCGGGTTTTACCAGGAGGCACAATATGGTGATCGGTTTGAATACCAGTGTTTTTGTCTTCAATGGAAACTATCTCAAAGGACTCAGAGTAGGAAAGATGTTCATTGAGCTTGCCAAAAAACAAAAAGCCCTGACCGAGCAGGAAATCAAGAGCAATGTCGCCAGAGCCTACCAAAGTGTAATTGTGACTAAAAAGAACATTGGTACGCTCGAGAATAATATAACAAATGTCGCTAATCTTCTACGAGAAACTCAAGCTTTTTATGAGAGTGGTTTTGTCGAAGAATTGGATGTAGATCGATTGATTCTTTCCAAAGAAAATTTGGAAAACGAAAAATCTAAATTGTTACGCCTTCTCGATGTATCAAAAAACGTGCTGAAATATCAAATGGCTTACCCACTCAACCAGAGTATCGAGATCGAGGACAACCTGGAACAGGAAGTGGACGAGATCCTATTGCATAACGTTGATTTGCATGAACTGATCGATTTTGAGGCTCGCCCCGAACACCGACTTCTCCTGGAAGCACTTACCTTGGATGAGGCCGATTTAGTTCGTATAAAACAAGGCTATCTGCCTAGTGTATATGCCAATCTGGGCCTGGAAGGTTCTCTACAACGAGACAAATTTTTTAACAAAGATGAGTCCGGAATCCTTCCCAATGGTGTATTCGGCATAAATGCCAATATTCCGATTTACGACGGGAGGGACACCCGATCTAAAATAGAGAGAAAGAAAATTGCTTTGGAAAAAAGAAAAATGGAATTAGAAGAATTTGACCGCGCACTGGTACTGCAAATTTTTAATGCCAGAACAGATCTTCTCAATGCAAAAGAATCTCTAGAGAGCACCAATCGATCTCTCGACCTCAGTGAAAAAATTTACAATAAAACGCAAATCAAATATAAAAACGGTGTGGGCTCCAGCTTAGAATTGTCACAAGCTGAATCCGATCTGTATCAGGTGCAAGCCAATTATATAAATGCGCTCTACGATATTCTCGTCGCTCAAACGAATCTGGATATAGCTACGGGTGCAATAAACAATAAATAGGAAATGTCAAACATGAAAAAAATATACATACTCGCATTTTTTGTCATTTTGATGGCTTGCAATTCTGAAAAAAAAACATCTGAAAACCCAACTACTTTGGAGGGTAAAAGGGAGCTGTTAGAAAAGAAAAAGGAAGATTTGGCCGAACTGGAAGCCGAAATCGCAGAGTTGATCAAGGACATATTAGAAATCGATCCTGCGTTGGAAAAAAAGAAAAAAATAGTGACTACTACGCGAGTCGCGAAAAGTGATTTTGAAAAATACATTGAAATAGAAGGGATTGTGATTGCAGATGAAACGGTGAATGTTGTTTCTGAAACTCCCGGAAGGATCATCGAGCTCAATGTCAAAGAAGGTGACTATGTAAAGAAGGACGATTTGATCGCAAGAATCGATTTGGAAACGTACAACAAACAAAAGGCGGAGTTGCAAACCTCTCTACGATTGGCAAAAGATATTTACGAAAGACAGGCTAAGCTTTGGGCCCAAAATATCGGCTCGGAAGTGCAATATCTACAAGCAAAAAACAATAAAGAAAGGATCGAAAAATCCCTTGAAATTCTCAATTATCAACTTTCAAAAGCCTATATCTATGCACCTATTTCGGGTGTAGTAGATCGCGAAATTACGAAGCTCGGAGAATTCGCAAGTCCCGGAATGCCTATTGTCCAACTCCTCAATATTTACAATGTCAAAGTATCGGCAGACCTTCCTGAGCGTTACATTACAGTACTGAAAAGAGGAATGAAAGTCGATGTCGCCTTTCCGTCATTGGATAGAAATACAACTGGAAGGGTAAGCCTCTTAGGCAGAAGAATTGATCCCGCCAATAGAACTTTGAATTTTGAAGTAGATGTAACAAATCCTGGAGGAATTTTAAAACCCAACCTTTTGTCCGAACTAAAAATCAGGGAGAAAAATCTTATAGATACCATAGTCCTACCGGTCGAATTGGTTCAGGAAGATGTAGCAGGTGAGAAATATGTAATAAAGGTATCAAGGAGCGGTGGAGATCATATTGCGAATAGAGTGTCCGTAGATGTTGGAGATATCTATGAGGGCAATGCAGTGATAATCAAAGGCATCAAGGTTGGAGATGAAATAGTGCTCGACGGCGCTCGACTAGTTGCCGACGGAGAAGTCATCCTTATAGCAAATGAAATAAATACCGCCAATGAAAAAGGTTCTTGACGGGCTAAGAGCATTTTTACCCACTACGATTTCTGTCAACAACGGGACGAGCATATTCCTGCTGACGGTGATGATCCTGCTATTCGGGCTGCGGGGCTACCGCACAATGCCTAAGCAACTTTACCCTGATGCTTCTTTGCCTACTGTATTTATCACCACCCCATATTTTGGAAATAGTGCAGAGGAGATAGAAAGCCTGGTCACCAGGCCAATAGAAAAGGAGCTTGCCGCCGAATCAACAGTGGAGGACATTACTTCCACTTCGATCCAGGATCTTTCATTTATTGTTGCAGAATTTAGTTTTGAACTTGATCTCAACCTCGCCGTACAGAAAGTAAAAGATGCGGTAGACAGGGCGCAATCCGAACTTCCCGACGACCTCGATGAAGACCCGATGATCCAGGAAGTAAGCTTTTCAGATGCGCCAATAATGGTGATCAATCTGAGCGGCGATTTCAATATGGACGAACTCAGAGGGTATGCAGAAGATTTGGAAGAAAAGATCGAAGACATATCAGAGATCAACAAAGTGGATATTAAAGGTGCATTGGAAAGGGAAATGAAGATCAATATTGATCTGCACAAGATGCAATCCCTCCAGGTGTCCTTCATTGATATCGAGGATGCTATTGCCAGGGAGAATATTTCGATGTCAGCAGGAGAAATCATTCAAAAGGATTACCGTAGAGCGATAAGGATCTTAGGTGAATTCAAATCTGCCGAAGAGATCGAAAACGTAATTATTAAAAGCGAAAACGAACGGCCTATATATCTCAAGGATATTGGAGAAGCGTTTTATGGATTCGAAGAAAGGATCAGTTATTCGCGGTCTGATGGATCTCCTGTTGTTTCTCTCGATGTAGTAAAAAGGGCCGGAGAAAATCTGCTTTCGGCTGCAGATAAGATATTCCTTTTACTCGAAGATGAAAAAAATAATCTTCCCGAAAATCTTACCATAAAGATATTCAATGACCAATCTGTACACGCCAGGGATGAAGTGTCTAACCTTGAAAACAGCATTATTTCCGGCGTATTACTCGTCGTATTTGTCCTTCTGTTTTTTCTCGGTTTGCGCAATGCACTGTTCGTGGGATTGGCCATTCCTTTGTCGATGTTGATGGGCATTTTATTGCTCAACATTTCTGGTATTACGATCAATATTGTTTTGCTGTTTTCACTGATATTGGCGTTGGGTCTATTGGTAGATAATGCTATTGTTGTGGTGGAAAATATCTATCGATATATGCAGGAAGGCAACGGCCCCTTCACCGCTGCGAAATACGGAGCCGGTGAGGTCGCTCTGCCCATTATCGCCTCTACTATTACGACACTTGCTGCTTTTCTTCCTTTGGCATTTTGGCCAGGTATTATGGGAAAGTTTATGAAGTATTTTCCTCTAACCCTTATTGCTGTGCTTTCTTCATCTCTCTTTGTAGCATTGATTATCAATCCCGTATTTACTTCCCGTTTTATGAAGCTGGACGAAAAGGCGGAAGATGCATCAGGAAGGAGAAAAAAAGTTAATAGAAATCTGCTCACCGTTCTTATACTTGTTTTAATAGGTATCATCGGTCATTCCGCAGGCCTGATGTGGCTTAGAAACCTCATGGGCATCGTATCTGTGGTGATCCTAGTGAACTTTTTTATTTTGCGTAGAGCCTCATTCGTTTTCCAAAACAAAATTCTTCCCAAATTAGAAGGAAGCTATAGGAAGTTTCTGAATTTTGCCTTGTCTAAGAAAAATCCGATTTTTTTCTTTTTGGGTACAATCGGTGTATTGCTTGGGGCCATTTTTCTATTGTACCTAAAGTCACCTAAAATGATTTTTTTTCCAAATGCAGATCCTTTGTACATCAACATTTTTGTAGATCTACCCCTTGGTTCGGATATAGAAGCCACCAATAAAGTAGCGATTGAAATTGAAAATATTGTCGATGAGACAATCACACCTTACAAAGGAATAGTAGAAGAAGTGCTTACGCAAATAGGCGAAGAAACTTCCGATCCATCCAATTTTCCCGAACCGGGTACGACTCCCCATAAGGCGCGTATTACCGTATCTTTTGTACAATTTAGAGAACGCAGCGGCATATCTACTGCGATGATTCTTGATGAACTCAGAGAAAACCTTCAGAACATACCGGGAGCTCAGATCGTCGTTGCCCAGGACAACCAAGGCCCCCCTACAGGCCCTCCTATTAATATCGAATTGACAGGTGGAGAAATGGACGAGCTCGCAGAAATATCAAAAGAATTGATCACCTTCATCAATAACCAAGGCATCCAAGGAATAGAACAACTTCAGGCAGATGTGAAACTCGGTAAACCGGAAATATTGGTGAATATCGAGCGGAAAGCAGCCAGAAGATATGGCCTTTCTACGGCCCAAATCGCGAGCACAATCCGGACAGCGGTCTACGGCAAAGAAGTCTCTCAATTCAAGGTAGGCGAAGACGAATATCCCATAATGCTCAGACTATCGGAAAAATACCGAAATAACATCGACGAATTGATGGATCAGAAAATTACCTTCCGGGACCAGGCGCGGCAGGGCGATATTGTACAAGTACCTATATCATCAGTCGCCGATTACAGCTATCAGTCCTCTTACAGCGCTGTCAAAAGAAGAAATCAGAAAAAAGTGATCACAGTCTTGTCCAATGTACTCGAAGGGTACAATCCCAATGAAATCGTAGCTGAAGTAAAAGAAGTGATAAAGCGCTACGAACTTCCGAAGCACATCACTTATCTATTCACCGGAGAACAGGAGCAACAAGAAGAGGATATGGCTTTCCTTAATACTGCCTTCTTGATCGCCATTTTTTCCATATTCATTATTCTCGTAGCGCAGTTTAACTCAATCTATTCTCCATTTATTATCATTCTTTCTGTGCTTTTTAGTACCATCGGAGTGTTTTTGGGATATGTGATTACGGGTAAGGATATTTCTGTAATTTTCGCTGGAGTGGGTTTGATAGCGCTTGCTGGCGTAGTAGTCAATAATGCTATCGTGCTGGTAGACTATATCAATTTGCTGGTGAAGCGAAGAAGAGAATCAAAGAATGTGGACAACATGAATACCCTGGACAAGGAAGATGTGAGATGGTCGGTATTAGAGGCTGGAGCCAAAAGGTTACGTCCTGTCGTACTCACTGCGATTACGACTGTACTGGGCTTGATCCCTTTAGCTATTGGATTTAATTTCAACTTTTATTCATTGATCAATAATCTCGATCCACAGATATTTATTGGAGGAGACAATACGGCCATTTGGGGACCCCTGGCATGGACGATTATTTACGGATTGATTTGTGCAACGTTTTTGACTTTGGTTATTGTACCTGTAATGTATTGGCTGGCGTATCATTTGAAACAGCTTACCCTTCGATAAACTCAGGGCAAGCTACTTCGAAAGCATCGAGTACAAGCTACCTCTGCTGGTGCAGTGCGGGAGCGGACAGTAAATAATTTGCTATGAAAAGTTGAAAGAGAAGTAAAAAGAATGCAGCAGAACAAAATAAATATTCCCGATCTGAGAGAGGATTACACAGAATCAACTTTGAGGCTTGAAGATCTTCACGAAGATCCAATTGCTCAATTCAAATTATGGTTTGATCAGGCCTTGGAAATGGGCATTTCGGATGTGAATGCTTTTACACTTAGTACGCTAGGCTTGCAGGGGAGGCCATCATCGCGTATCGTTTTAGTCAAGGACATTGCAAAAGAAGGCTTTGTATTCTACACGAATCAGGAAAGCGATAAAGGCAAAGAGATCGAGCGTAATGCCAATGTCTCTATGTTATTTTTCTGGAAAGAGATGGAAAGGCAAGTACGCGTCAAAGGAATAGCGCGTAAAACGGATGACGAAACGGCAACAAAATATTTCCAATCACGCCCAAAAGGAAGTCAAATAGGCGCATGGGCTTCACATCAAAGTCAAGTGATCGAAGATCGCTCAATACTCGAAAACCGGGCGGAAGTGTTAAAAAAGGAATATTCGGATGCACAATTTCTTCCCAAACCTCCATATTGGGGAGGATATATAATTAGTCCCGATAGCGTTGAATTTTGGCAAGGAAGAGAAGACCGGCTTCACGACCGCTTTCGCTACGTTTTGGGGGGTAAAAATAAGTGGAATATTACTCGTTTATCGCCATAGCCCATTCCCCACGTGATTTAGGGTTAATCCTAGTAGGTAAAATATTGGTTTCCAATAAATTAGCAATTAACTGCTGTGTGAATGAAATACCTAAAAGAGTGGTATTTTAATAATCATTTTATCTTTGTTAAAGGTTTAGAGGAATAATTCTCAAGAACTGAATTTATCAAAAAATCAATTGAGAAGCTGGCAAAAATGGCACCTTAATTGATATACAAAGGCTTGCAAGTGTTTTTGTCAAAAATCTTACACAAGAGTATGACCGGTTTAGCTCAGAATATCGCGTTGTTTCTGCTGTTTTCAATCGCGATACTATCAAGTATATTTTCGAAGACTAATGTTCACGATAACGCTAGTGAAAACTTTTCATTTGTTATCATCGAATGCCCTCCTGACACTTCAATATCCTGCACAGCATCAATAGAACCTTCAAATACTGGAATGGCCATAGCCACCGATGGTGAGACAGTCACATTTACGGATGTTGTAACATTGGCCTGTCCGGACCAACTCATTACGAGGACTTGGATATCTTTTGCTAATGGCACAGATACCGACACTTGCGTACAATTGATCACTCTCATCACAGATACTGTATCCGTTGACCTTGATCCTATAATACAGTTTTCAGGATTTTGCTCTGCAGACATAGATTCGATTGCTGCTGATCTTTTCCCTCTTACCTGCATCCAAAGACTCACCAATGTGATCGCACTCGCAACAGGAGTAGAAGAATGTGGTGCACAACGTTTTGCTGTCACATGGAGCATTATCGATGATTGCTCCGGTCAAGTAGGCACAACTACGCGATTTATTCAACTGGTCGATATTCCGCCTTTGACGATTGCTAATGTCCAGATCGATTCTGCTAATCTTAATGACGGACGTATAGCTTTCGATGCAATCCAATGTCAGGACAGTCCACTTTCGTACGCATGGTCGGATGGAAGTACGGATTCCGTATTGATGAATGTAGCCTCTGGCACTTACACCGTTTCCGTTACGAGCGCTGCTGGGTGTCTCGACACTTTTTCGTTCGAAATACCACAATTAGGTCTTATAGAAATCAATTGTCCTCCTGATATAACAATAGATTGCGACGATAGTACCGAATCAAGCAATACCGGGATTGCCACCGGCTCAGGAGGTGAAAGATCATTTACTGACAACATTATACAAAATTGTCCTGTGCAAATTATTGAGCGAAAGTGGTTGCTCACATCCGGAAACCTCAATTTAGATTCTTGCACTCAGATGATTACCATTGAAAGTCAGGATGCATCATTTACAGATACAGTAAGTATGACAGCGGTTTGCCCTAATCCGATAGAATCGTTTGTACAAAATATAAACTTGAAGTGTAGCGAGTCAGTGGATTCTTCTTCTATTTCATTGATCAGTCAGACTTGCGACTTTGAGTCGTACACAGTGACGTATTTTATAAGTGACCAATGTAACGGATCGATGACGACTCGCACCCAAGTGATAGAGTTTAACGACGTGCCCTTTGTTACCTTAAACAATATGATGATCTCGCCAGACCCGGGAGATTCCACCGGAAGTGTATCATTTAATGTAACTACGTGTCGCGGCGACGTGCTTACCTTCAACTGGTCGAACGGAAGTACCGAATCTTCAATTTCCAATCTCGCATCCGGCTCGTATACGGTTACCATTTCGGGGGACTTGTCGTGTCAGGAAACATTTAGTTTTGTTGTTCCCGTATTATCCCTCGATATCGTATGTCCAGCTGATGCGACTATAAGTTGCGATGCTTCTATTGACCCGATTAATTTGGGATTTCCGATGAGCGGCGAGCCAACGGATTTTTCATTCACAGACAGTACTGTCCAAACCTGCCCAACCACGATTATAGAAAGAAGATGGGTCAGAAATATAGCTACTGCTTCTGAAGATATGTGTACACAGACGATTACGCTTACTCCTGATAATGTAAGAGCCAGCTTCCCGGATACAGTATTCATGACCGGGATATGTGCGGATGATTTAGAGGATTTTGTCATCGTTGATCTGCCTTTATCTTGCGGAGAGCGGATCATTTCATTTACAGTTTTGCAACAAAGCAGTTCTTGCGACGAAGTGGTCTACGAGACTTCGTGGTTCGGGGCAAATGATTGCCAGGGTGGTCAGAGTTTTACTGCAATGCAGATCACGGTATTCCGAGACATTCCCGTAGCCAATTTGCAAAACATAATTATCACGCCAGACCCTACAGGCAACGGAGGTGCTATTAATTTTGACGCTCAAGCTTGTAAAAATGATCAACTGACCTACAATTGGTCGAATGGTAGTACTACCCAAGGTATAGATAATATTAATAGTGGAGACTACACTTTGACTATTACCAATGAAATGGGCTGCACGCAGCTAGTGGAATTCACCGTGCCAATATTCCTGTCTTTAGGTTGTCCAGCAGACATTACAATCAGATGCGATCAGGAAGCTGACCCGGCACTCACAGGCTCACCTCAATTGACAGGATTTGACAATGTAGATTTTGATGACAATATTGTACAGAACTGCCCAAGTAGAATTGTGGAGCGCTCGTGGATAGCCTCGATTAGTGGCGGCTCCTTTGATACTTGTATACAAGTAATCACATTAGTCGATGAGGGATTAAGATCTGATTTCCCGGATACTGTATTTGTTTCGGGTCAATGCTCGGCGCTACTCGATACGATCGTAAGCATGACACTTCCTTTGGGCTGTAACGAACGGATAGATTTTGTAGCGACAGATCCGATTTCAGCGAATTGCGATCGAGAGATATTCAGAACGGATTGGCTGATATTCGACCAGTGCTCCGGACTTCGTACCACTCTTTCACAGTTTACAGTCTTTGAAGACCTCGGAGTTATCAATATTTCCAATCTGAATATTTCACCGGCAATTGGAGACTCTACCGGCGCCATTTCTTTTGATTTTAGTGGATGCAAAAATGATAATCTTGCCTTTGGCTGGAGTACAGGCAGCACTGAACAATCCATCAACAACCTCACCTCCGGTAATTATACTTTGACAGTGACTAACGAATCGGGATGCATGGAAGTACTATCTTTCGATGTTCCATTGTCTTTTGGCCTGACGTGCCCACCGGACACCACTTTGAGCTGTGCAGATGACAGCTCCCCTTCTGTGACCGGTACAGCAACCTTACAGGGCTTTGATAGTCTGAGCTTTGTGGACAATGTGGTTCAGGAATGTCCTACTAGAATCATTGAGAGAGTATGGACGGGCTCTTCTAGTAACGCGGAGCCGGTGAGTTGTACGCAGACGATCACCTTCCTTAATGACGACATACGCACTGACTTTCAGGACACGATCAGGATAAGTGGTGCATGTGCCACAGATCTTCAAAATTTAATAATGCAAACACCTCCGCTGAGATGCGGTGAAACGATAAACTCCCAAAATATCAACGCTAGCCCTGTCGACTGTAATGAGCGGACGTTTACGGTCGATTGGTTCATAGTCGATGAATGCCTGAACAGGACGGTGATCTTGAGTCAGACTACGATTTTCACAGACATTGCGGTGATCAATATGACCAATCTGCAGATTACACCTGATCAACAAGACAACACTGGAGCTATTACCTTTGATTTCAGCTCGTGCCTGGGAGATGCAGTAACATTTGCATGGTCCAATGGAAGTACCGAAGCAAACCTAACAAATATTTTAGCTGGAGATTACCACCTCACTGTTACTAATCAGGCAGGCTGTGTCAACACATTTGACTTTACGGTACCTCTTTTATTCTCTCTCGACTGTCCTGTGAATATCAGTCTCACATGTATACAGGAACCTACCACTGATGTAACAGGTGTTCCTGCTGTGACCGGGTACGAAGATGTCCAATTTTTCGACAATGTGACCCAGACTTGTCCCGATCGAATCATACGAAGAGAATGGACGGCAAGGATGCTTAACGGAAGTATGAGTGAAACGTGTACACAGATTATTACCCTTAGAAACAATAATGCAGACGTGCGGGACGGCTTCCCGTTAAGCCAAACATTAAATGGCATCTGTACTGACGAAGCCCTTGCTAATCCCGAAACGATCATACCACTGGCATGTTCTGAAGTACTGGATTCTACGGACATAAATGTTGTCAATCGAAGTTGCGATCAAGATGTAGTAAACCTTACTTGGTTTATCACCGATATGTGTCCTGATACTTCTTTTTCCGTGGCCCAGGCAGTAATTTTTGAGAATGTTCCTGTGGTAACGCTCAGTGATGTTGATATAGTACCGGCCCGTGGAAATCAAAACGGATCGATCAATTTCTCTTTTGACGGTTGTAACAGTGACTCATTGAGATTTATATGGGATGATCTCAGCACTGATCCGTTCAGAAATGACGTACCCGAAGGCCAGTACGAACTAAGGGTGAACAATGAAAATGGATGCCAGCAATCATTTGATTTCGTAGTTCCCACAGATTTTGCGATAGTTTGTCCCGTGGATATGACGGTTCCATGTGATGGTTCGACCGATCCTGATAATACCGGAAGGCCACTGGCTTTTGGATTTACTGATGTGAATTTCGTCGATAATATAATCGAAACCTGCCCTAATCAAGTCATCGAACGAACCTGGTCCGCCGCCAGCGATACAAGTATGGATCAATGCATACAACTTATTACCCTGGAAAACAATCCTGGCATTAGAAATAACTTCCCGGATACTTTGATAATTATGGATCAGTGCCCCGGCGATATCCAATCTCTTGTTGTCGATCAGCTGCCTTTGAGTTGTAATGAAGTGATGGATTCGGTGAATATTATTACCATTAGCCGGGAATGTGAATCTGCAGAATTTTCAGTCATTTGGTTCGTGAGCGATCCATGTGCTAATAATAGTTTCCCAGTGACTCAGGCAGTATTCTTTGAAAATGTACCATTTGTGACATTGGACAATATTTCAGTCAACAGAGATGACGGTACATCATCCGGAATTGTAGATTTTGACGTCCAGTTCTGTGATGACAGCGAGCTGAGTTTCGCCTGGTCGAATGGAACTTCTAATAAATCCCTTCTTGGAGTGGACGGCGGTATTTATATGGTAACGATCAGCAATACTCTTGGCTGTTCTGATGTCTTCACATTTGATGTGCCATCGCCGTTGCCTTTTGACAGCACGCGATCATTCACTGTTAATATAGTAGATAGGAATGGTATCAACTTTGAGGGAATTACGAATAGATTCCTGTCCAATGTGGGTCGTGAGGAATTGCGAGCTGATCTTTTTGATCAAGGAAGCGGCAGATATATCTACGTCTTCGAAAGCGAGTTGTCCGAAGTTGGCTTTGTATGTCCTTCTTTTGAAGATGCGGCGGTTAGGGATGTATCGTCTTTGGATATCGTCAGAGGACAGAGATTGATATTGGGCATTAGCGAATCCTGCCCTGAAGATTTTGTGGCTTCAGATGTGAATTTCTCAGGCAATCCAAGTGCGGCAGACCTCGTATTGATAAGAAGAGTGATTCTTGGTCTTGACCAAAACTTCCCGAATGGTGAAACCTGGAGATTTATCAAAAATGAAGCAATAGACATCAATAACCTGAATGTAAATGTACCCGGCTGTGTTGCCCTCACAGAAGAAGACATTAATACCCAATCTATTAATTTGAGAGGTATTAAATTGGGTGATTTGTTGTGTCCGGATTAAAGTTAGGACCAACGACCAGTGGTGGAGAGCAGACGGAAAGCGAGAGGGAACAGCTTAGTAATCAATAATTCACTGAATCCATCTCAATTCAACGGAATAATAACTCGTCCAACCTTCACTTCCTCCATGCAACCTATTGTAACTTCCCTCGTCTTTACTTCGGGAATAACGGATAAATAGTGCATAGCAAAAAGCTAAACGAAACCATCGAGCGATGCAAGCGAAATGATCGCAATGCACAATTTGATCTGTACAAGCAGTACTCGAAAGCGATGTACAATGTCAGTCTGAGAATGACGAAGAATGTGGAAGATGCGGAGGACGTCCTGCAAGACTCGTTTGTAAAGGCTTTTGGAAATCTGGATTCGTATAAATATGAGGCAACTTTCGGAGCCTGGCTCAAGAGAATTGTGATTAACACTTCCATAAGCCATTTGAATAAGAATAGGCTTTTTTTTGACGATATAGACGATCACAATGTGATTGTTGAAGACGATGGTCTGAGGGAAAGCCACTATAGCTTAGAAAAGATCAAGAGAGCGATTGCGGAATTGCCGGAAGGGTATCGAATTATTTTTTCGATGTACGCGATCGAAGGTTGCGATCACCAGGAGATTGCTGAATTTCTGGGCATTACGACTTCTACTTCAAAATCGCAGTACAGTAGGGCTAAAAAGAAACTGAGGGAAACTTTAAAAGGGGAAAATAGAATGTCACAAATATGCTAGTCTAGCGGCGAATTCATTCGCCGAAAAGACAGTTAAATGGATACGGCGACTTAAGTCGCCGCTACAATAATCATACAATGAAACCACACGACAAATTAGAAGAATTTATTCATAAGAATCGAAATGCTTTCAACGACGCCTATCCGAGCTTAAAGATTTGGTCGGACATTGAAAAAGACCTCGATCGATCAGAGGGTGGGTATAGGAAAGGATCATCATGGATTAAGAATTTGCTTACAGGGTTGGTAGTCATTGCTGTTTCTGCCGCACTCGTCCTGTTCATTATTTTAAAACCAAAAGCTTCGGTGGAGAAAAACTTCCTTTTTGCCGAATTGGAAAGCATGGAGCATTATTATGAATTGGAGGTGGGAAAAATGATCAAGAACGTAGGCAATGATATAAATATCCTGGAGAATCCGGATCTACAGGAAATCGAAAAAAGCATCGCGGAAATTAAAGAAGAACTAGGTGATATCCCGGAAGGGAGTGAGGAATTGGCCTTAAAGGCTTTATTCGAAAGTTATCACACAAAATTGTTTATCATCGAACGAATTTTGGAAAATTATGAACAATATCACTCTCAAACAAGAAATCAAAATACAGAGAGGGCAATATATTGAAAATCAATAATTTGCAAAAAATGTCATTAAAATAAATTCAGCGAAAGGTCTCTTACCGTGTCCGCCGTACAAAGTACTTTGGCAGGCGCGGCGCTCCAAAGCTTCAGCGACGGAGCGCTGAGTAGCCTCTGGTTAAAATACCCAAAGGGTATCAAATTAAACTAATTATGAAAAAGAATACAATATTTAAGACGATCCTCTTAGCCATTTTCATGGCCTCGGCAATGTCCCTATTTGCTGCAAAAGAGTACACCAAGGAAATCAATAAAAGCTTCAACATTTCCGATGGCGGAAAGGTGGAAATCATCAACAAGTACGGCAATATTGACGTCCGTCCCGTTGACGGCAATGAAGTCACCTTCAAAGTGGAAATAATAGTAGAAGCAAAAAATGAGGAAAGGGCAAATGAAATTTTCGATGCCATAGATATCGACTTTTACGATACAAGAGATTATGTCAAAGCGGAAACTTCATTAGAGGGCATGAACAAGTTTTGGAAGAAAGTAAAAAACTGGGGCAAAAACAACAGTTATGAAATTAACTACTATGTCAACGCTCCACAGCACCTCTACCTAGTACTAAAGAATAAGTATGGCCATATTCACACGGAGGATATGGATAATAAAATGGGAATAGAACTCAAATACGGCAATTTCGCGATTGGTACCGTTCACGATCTGGATGTAGAATTGGGTTATGGGAATGGAGAAGCCGCTCACACGCAAAACGCGAACCTTAGTATCCAATATGGAAAAATGGTTATAGAAAAAGCTCAAAATATAGAAGTAGAAAGCAAATATTCGTCTCTCGAGATCGACGAGGCGAAAGAGATCAGATCAAAGTCGAAATACGACACTTACAGGCTAGGCGACCTTACCGTATTCAGAAACGAAGGAAAATACGACAAGATCAGAATCGAAAATGTAAACGATATAAGAGTACAGACCAAATATACCAATGTAGAAATCGAAGACATCCGGAGCAATGGAGAATTTGACACACAATACGGATCTTTGAAGATCAATGACTTATCGTCAGGCTTCCAGGAAATTGATATTACATCGAAATATACAGGCATACGCATTGACAGCCAGGAGGATGCAGCCTTTAGTTATGATATAGAAACCGAATATGCTGATTTGAAAGTGCCGCACTATACAGAGTACAAAGAGGATGGAAGTGAAAAATGGGTCAAAGCGTCAAAAAACGGAGGTAGTAATAGTCGCATCATAGTCAAAGCAAAATACGGTCATGTGAAAATAAAGTAGCAGTTGCGCCACACTTTCGGTTAAGATTGTTCACGATGTTTAACTTGACGAAGGCGTCCAAAGAAGTAAAAGTGAGGCTCAACTTTTTCCTAAACTTCAATCACAGAAAACTCCTTCAAAAAGTCTATATCAAAATCAGCACCAATGCCCGGTTCATCACTCACAGTAATGCTCCAATCTTTATGATAAACCATTCCACCAATCACTGGATCGTGCGAATGCATAAGCGGACTATCCAAATCGAAGTAGATTATATTGTCCCATACTCTACTGAAATGAACTAATGCGGAGATGCCCAATCGCGATTCGGAGAATGAACCTACCTGACAGTATACGCCAGCAGCTTCGGCAATACCCGCTATTTTCATGGCATTACATATTCCACCCGATTTTCCAAGTTTAATATTGATCAAATCGATACAGCCCGTAACAAGCATTCTATAAGCATCCCGGTGTGTAAATACCGATTCATCACCCATGATAGGTATTGGACTTTCGTCGCGAAGTTTTTGTAAGTCTATGAAATTACCAGCCGGAATCGGCGCTTCGCAATATTCAATTCTCATTTCTGCCATGGCATTTAATGCACGGCGCGCTTCGAGGTAATTCCAGCCTTGATTAGCGTCGATACGTAGCGGTAATTCGTTGCCGACAGCAGTCCTGATTGCGCTCATGCGCTCGACATCCTTCGTTGATGGGCGATCACCTAATTTAATTTTTAACACAGGGAATCCGTCTTTCTGGAATTTCAAAGCTTTTTCGACCATTTTATCCTTTTCCAGCAGGCTCACAGTCATATCCGTATAAATAACTTTGTCAGCACGACCATGCAGGTATTTGTACAACGGAAGGCCCACCAATTTGGCGTTGAGGTCGTATAAGGCCATATCGAATGCACCTTTTATCGAAGCATTGCCCGCGATGCATCTGTTCATGACAGCTATCAACTTGTGAATTTCAGTCACATTTTCATTCATTAGTGCAGCGGCTATCTTTTGTGCAGCGGCCACCGTACCCTCCTGCGTCTCTCCATGAATTGTTCGATAGGGACAGCATTCTCCTATGCCATATATTTCATCAGTGAATATCTTTATCACGGTAATGCTGGCATGGGTCAGCGGGCCTTTTGATATGACAAATGGTTCGTTGAGCTCCATTTGGATAGGTATTATTTCTATTTTTTTTATCTTATCGCTCGACATTGAAAATTATTTCTTTTTTATTATTGCAAACAATTTTTATTAACGCTGAAATTAAAACATAATCAGATGGGATTATTCTCTTTCATTAAAGGAGCCGGAAAAAAAGTATTTGGTAAGAAGGCTCCAAAACCGACAGAAGAAGAGGCCAAAATAGCCGCTTTGACAAGTGCTGTCACGCAATTGGGCATACCTGTAGATGGTCTAAAAATTGACCTTGCTCAGCAGGTTATTGTAGATGGAGCAACGGATACTAATGCCGATCGCGAAAAGGTCATTTTGGCTCTTGGCAATGTAGAAGGAGTAGGTGCTGTGGCGGACAATATTGTGGTCAGAAATCCGGAACCCGAATCCACTTTTCACGAGGTTAAAAGTGGCGATACACTTTCTAAGATAGCAAGGGACGTCTACGGCGATGCTATGAAATATCCGGCAATATTCGAGGCCAATAAACCAATGCTCAAGGATCCAAATGAGATCTATCCCGGGCAAATATTGAGGATACCGCCATTGTAGTTTTTGGTTGACCAGTTAATTAGGTTATTGGTTAATTGGGCGAGCTAAGTAACAATGAAAAAATGCCAAAGGCATGCCTTTCGCATAAAGTTGCGATAATGATTTCTAATTTGGCCACGCTTGCCTGTCGAAATGGCAATGCAGGCAGGGATTACACGCCTATCCCGACATTTTTTCGTCGGAGAATTGCACAGATTATTGCCGAAGGCAATTAATCTGTATTTATCTGTGAAACCCGCCCGTCCGGCAGGCGGGTCTGTGGCTTAAACTCCTGCCGAAGGCAGCCCTCAGATGTAACCCGTGATTTTTTTGCTACTGGTAAAATCGAAAGGTTATTTTTGAGTATTGTAACCTGTTGGTTTCATATTCATAGAGACGGCGCAAAAACAATATATCGCTGCTTATTTCAGCGGCAACTGACAGATTTTCATTTCAAATACTCGAAGGCGGAAAATTCCAAACAGCTTCGCCTCCATTGAGTTCAGGCAAAAATTTACCATCCACTTTATCAGGCCGTACCCATTTGCAAAGGAAATCGACTCTTCCTTCGCGTTCACACCTATATACAACGCCTTCGGTTTCGTCTATAGCTCCGTGGCCGCTCGTTTTAATGGCTTTTATGGCCTGTTCGAGTTTGAAAGGTTGTCCTATGTGGATTAGTTTTGGTACTGTAAATTCAAGCGGAAGTACACGTATGAGAAAATCGTGGTATCGAGTTCGTTCGTGTAAGCTCATAATATCAAAAGGAACAAAAGGCTCATGCGGCAAATCATACCTCGTCCCATGAGCCTGAATCAACCATTCTCCGACTAAGCGCTCCCCTTCATTCAGCAATTGATCAAATCGATTTTCCTGTTTCGCCACCCATTTGGAGAACAATCGATGTTGCTCATAATTGGACGTATGCGCTAAATATCCCGCGCGGCCCAAGGCAATAATTCTTCCATTGACTTTTGCTACAGAGCAATTGGAACCGTCGAGTTTTTCCTGCACGATGATGAGGTCTTTTCGGTCTCTTGCCTTTTTGGTCATTATGTCTTGTTGGCCGGGGTCGCAATGTTTGTCGGCAGGAGTCATTCGGCTTCCTCTAAAATGTGGGATGTGGCCATAGGCTTTTTGGCCTAAGGGTTTTTGGGGGTGGGTGGGTGAGGTTGATGTTTGTTTCATTGCTTGCTCCTACTTTTTTCGGGTAACTATAACGACGTATTCGCTTAAAGAGTTCTGGGTCTAGTCATTGGGTGATAAAATATGTAAATTTGATAAAATGAATACGAAAGCCATAAAAACTAATTTGATCGATGCCATTAATCAAACCAATGATCCATCCCTTTTATTAGAAATGAGTAAGTTAATAGATATGAATACCATAGATGCGGAGGTAGTTAAGCTAACTGCCGCACAAATCAGAGAAATCGAACTTGCCATTGAAGAAGTGGAAAGCGGTAAGTTCAAAACACATGAGGATCACCAAAATGAAATGGAGGGGTGGTTAAAGGATTGATTTGGTCGGATCGATCTGAGAAGCATAAGAAGAAAATCTTCAAATATTGGAACAAGCGGAATAAATCGAAACAGTATTCAAGAAAATTGAATCGCTTGTTCGACGAAGCTGCAGAAATCGTACACCACCACCCGTATCTGGGCAAAATGACCAATTTTGAAAATGTAAGATTAAAATTGGTTAGAGATTATTGGTTAGTTTATCGCATTACAGATACTGAAATTCAAATCCTGACGGTTTGGGATACCCGGCGAAATCCACATGAGTTTGACAGGTTGCTTAGACAAGTATCGAAATAAACCAGGACATCTACTCCATTAACCCCGCATCACTTTCTCCTGTTGATCAATACTCTCATCGTGTACCGCCTGTAAAAATTTGATTATAAACTCAGCGCTCAGGCCATCATTTTGACCCTTTTTCAATGCATGTGTCGTCAGATCTTCCCACCTTTTCGGCTGAAGGATCGTCATATCCCTCTCCTTCTTATACAATCCGATTTTGCGCGCTATATCCATACGTTCTGCAAGAAGATTGAGGATATCGGTATCGATTTCGCTTAATTCAGCTCTAAAATATTCCAACGAATTTTGAGCTTCAGGGTCATTTTCTTTGATGAATCTTGCTTTTAATGAGGTTATCATTTCTCCGAATACTTTTGGAGTAATTTGTTGCTTTGCATCCGACCACGCATTATCGGGATCTCGATGAGATTCTATCATCAATCCGTCATAATTCAAATCTACCGCTTTTTGCGATATGTCTGCCAAAAGATCCCTTCGTCCGCAAATATGAGACGGATCGCAAATCATCGGTAGTTCTGGTCTTTTGGACATAAACTCTATGGCTAATTGCCACATCGGGCGGTTGCGGTACGTCTTTTCTCCGGCGTTTGAAAAACCTCGGTGGATCACACCTAAATCTTTGATACCCACTCTTTCGAATCTCTCTACGGCACCCATCCATAGACTAAGATCAGGATGGATAGGATTTTTTACCAAAACGGGGATGTCTGTTCCTCTTAATGCCTCGGCTAGCTCCTGTACTGCAAAAGGATTGACAGTTGTACGAGCACCAATCCAGATAATATCGATATCAAATTCGAGGCACATTTCCGCATGTCCTGCTTTGGCCGCTTCCACGGTCACCGGCAACCCGGTCTCAGCTTTTACTCTTTTCATCCAGGGAAGCCCTTTTACGCCAATTCCTTCGAATGTACCCGGTCTGGTACGAGGTTTCCAGACGCCTCCTCTGATGATGTCTACTTTTTTTGTAGCGGCTAATCCTTTAGCAGTTTCGAGAAGTTGCTCTTCGGATTCCACCGAGCACGGTCCGGCAATAACCGTGGGCACATCTTTTGTTCTGAACCAATTTCTTCTTGCGGTGGCTTTTTCCATTACGGCACCCATAATCAACTTTTTAGCTTAGTTTTAAAATATTATGCTTCATACCTTTTAGCGCCCTTTTGATTTTATTGGCACTGATTAAGTATTTTTTTATTCCCTTCCTGTCCTTTTTATCCAGCTTCTGTTTGAAATCCTTTAAATAATCAATATAAGCGCCCAACGCAGTGGACAGATCTTCCGAATTATTCACGAAAATAGACGTCCACGTCTCGGGTGAACTTTTGGCCAAACGAACAGTGGATTCAAATCCTGTGCTTGCCAAATTGGTGATCTGCTTCACATCTTTTTCAATATCCAGTACGGTCATACCGAGCATAAAGGAGCTCACATGTGACAAATGCGACACATAAGCCATGTGCTTATCGTGTTCAGCTGGATCCATGAACAAGGTGTGCATTTCGAGTTGGTTAAAAAGGTCTATCGCCGTATCTAATGCATGTTCGTCGACCAATTCTTCTTCGCAGATGATGTTTTTCTTTCCCTTGAAAAGACCTTCAAGAGCAGCAGCCGGGCCAGAAAACTCCGTACCAGCTAATGGGTGAGCAGCTACGAATCTACCCCTTTTTTTATGATCTCTGATCAACTCGCATAGAGAATTTTTAGTAGAACCAACATCGATTATTATAGAATTCCACCTGGCCAAATCGAGTGATCGGATGGTCAGCTTTTCTATAGCATCTACTGGTACTGCAAGAAATATAACTTCTGCACTTCGCATTGCTTCTTCAAGAGATGAGCTACTGTCGATGAAGCCGATTTCTTTGGCCATTTCGATGTGATCGTTGTCTTGATCGATACCAATAATAGGATGACCCAATTTTTTCAAGTCTCGTGCGATCGATCCGCCTATCAAACCCAATCCGACAATGCCGATGATCATCACACAAGTACTTTTTGATTAACAAATGATTCTATTCTATCAATTGCCTTATCTAAAAGTACTTCATCGCGACAAAGCGAAATGCGAATGTATTCCCTGCCGTTATTTCCAAAAATGAATCCAGGTGCAATGAACACCTCCGCTTCGTACAATATCTGATCAATCCAGGTTTCAATATCTTTTCTCTCTTTTGGTTTCGCCCAAACAAACATTCCTGCCGAATCTCTTGAATATTCACAATCCAACAGATTCAATATTTTCCAGATTTTTTTCCTTCGCTCCGTATAAATAGCATTCAGATCATCAAACCATTCCTGTCCGAGATTCAAGGCCTCGCAAGCAGCAATCTGTATCGGTTTGTACATGCCCGAATCCATATTGCTTTTGAATCTCAAAATATGGTCGATATAATCTTCGGCGCCAATCACGGCCCCTACTCTCCAACCTGCCATATTGAAGGATTTACTTAGACTTGTCAATTCCAGGCAACACTCTTTCGATCCTTGCAACTCCATGATACTCAGAGGGTTATCATTTAAAATGAAGCTGTACGGATTGTCCTGGCAAATGAGAATGCCATACTCTAAAGCGAAATCGATTAAGGTTTTGTAAAAAGCTCTGTCGGCGCATTGGCCAGTAGGCATATGTGGATAGTTGATCCATATGATCTTGACTCTTTTTAAATTTTGTTTAGACAAATTTTCCAGGTCCGGAAGCCATTCATTTTTCTCTACCAGATCATAAGCCATCGGAATACCTCCTGCCAATTTAGTCGCAGAAGCATATGTCGGATAACCGGGATCAGGAATAAGCACTTTATCGCCTTCATTGAGGAATGCCATTGAGATATGCATAATGCCTTCTTTCGAACCGATAAGCGGAAGTACCTCTGTCTCCGGGTTGACTCGTGCATTGAAAATTCGACTATAAAATGCGGCAAAAGCTTCTCTTAACTCGGGAATCCCCCGATAAGATTGATATTGGTTTGCATTTGGTTCATGAACGGTTTCTTTCAGAGTGTCTATTACCGTATCGGGAGCTGATAAATCCGGGCTGCCTATGCCGAGATTGATAATGTTCTTGCCCTCCTTATTGAGACAGGCTATTTCAGCCAACTTCGTGGTGAAGTAGTATGTTTCGACCTTAGCTACTCTGTCTGACGGTTGTACTATCATATATGGCAGCTCTTTTATAAATTCCTAATTCGTCCAGTGCTGTTGTCAATCCCTTCAGTTCTTCAATTACAGCTTCGTACTGTGTAAAATGCTCAAATTCCAAATCCAGGTGGAAGTAATATTGGCTGATCTCATTGAGCACAGGGTAGGATTGCAGTTTGCTGATGTTGATATTTTGGGCGGCGATAGCTTCCAATACTTTGAGCAACGAGCCGCTTTTATCGGGTACGCGGAGATAAATTGAGGCTTTATCAGCATTACCGATCGATGAATATTCTGATTCCCTTGAAACGATAAAGAAGCGGGTGTAATTCACATCCGAAGTTTCAATTCCTTCTTTAATGATCTCAAGGTCATAGAGTTCGGCGGCGGTTTCGCTTGCGATGGCGGCTCTGCCAATTGCATTTTCATCCCTGATTTGCTGTGCGCTTAGAGCAGTATCGATGGTTTCAATGAGTTTGATATCAGGATAGGATTTTAGAAAAGCGAGACATTGATTAATGGCCATTGGGTGGCTGGACACTTCTTTTATGTCTTCGATCTTTTGGCCGGGAAGAGCGAGGAGGTTATGTTTGATACGCATGAAAACTTCTCCTGTGATCCAAAAGTTGTTCTCGCGTAGAATACGGTAATTTTGCAGAATACTTCCAGCAATCGAATTTTCAATAGCCATGATACCGTAATGGATGTCGTTATCTTTCCGCACCAGATGAGCTAACTTTTCAAAACCTTCTGCATGTACCGCTTCCATGCGGTTTTTTCCAAAGAATATACGCGCTGCCTCTTCGTGGTAGCATCCACGAAAACCCTGTACAACTATTTTGATTTTAGTATTCAAAACTCAATTAATGAAATAAAAAAAGGAGTCCTAAAAGTAGGACTCCTGTATATTTTTCGATTTCAGATACTATTACGTCCTACTTCATGGCTTTGCCAAAAAAGAAGAAGTAAAAATAGTATCGAAAAATATTCATTTCTAAAATTTGCGTCAAACATAGCATGTTATTTTGCTTAAATCAAATTTCAGTCCAGTTTTTGTACGGGTTTAAGTTCTTCGAAATCAGTTTTTTGTAGAAAAAAATCCCAACCTGAAACTAATTCTTCCTTCCTTTGCATTTTAATTAAGAACAAAACAAAACTTGAGATGAGAAAATACCTACCCTATATCATCCTCGGACTTATTGCATTATTTCTTTTTTCACAGGGCACAGGAGCCTATAACGGCTTGGTATCTGAGGAGGAACAGGTAAATCAAGCGTGGGCCAATGTACAAAGCGCTTATCAGCGGCGAGCCGATTTGATTCCCAATTTGGTCAATACTGTGAAAGGAGCCGCGGAATTTGAAAAAGAAACTTTAGAAGCTGTAGTAAATGCCAGGGCTAAGGCGACTTCTGTACAGGTTGACCCAACAAACATTACTCCCGCTCAATTGGAAGCATTTTCTGAGGCGCAATCAGGCCTTTCTTCTGCATTGAGCAGGCTGCTTGTCACAGTAGAGAGGTATCCGGAATTAAAAGCAACCGCTAACTTCTCGGAATTACAAACTCAACTCGAAGGCACCGAGAATCGCATCAAAGTGGAACGCGATCGATTCAATGCGGCAGTAACGAGTTTCAATACGAAGATGAGGAGATTTCCTACAAGCATTTTTGCAGGCATTTTTGGATTCCAAAGAAAAGCCACTTTCGAATCGGATGCTGGTGCTGAAGTTGCTCCTCAGGTCAACTTTTAGTTTTGGAAAATGATTTTGGCAAGATCCGCCAGCTGGCGGATTCGCGCTGGAATAACATTGTACGTGACTCCGAGCAAAAGGTCTTTGACCTCTTTGCGATAGTAACAAAAAATGATATACTTTTTTACAAAAGAAGAAGGAGACCAGATCATTGAAGCCATAAGACAGGCCGAGAGGAATACGAGCGGCGAGATCAGGGTGCATCTGGAAGTAGCGTGCAAACAGAGAACTTTTGAGGATGCAATAACAGTTTTCAACAGACTCGGCATGCACCAAACAAAACTTCGCAATGGTGTTTTATTCTTCGTCGTACCTGAAAGAAAAGAATTTAGCATACTTGGCGATTTAGGTATAGATGCCAAAGTTTCCGATGGTTTTTGGGCAGATGTTAGCGAGCATGTCCAGGAACGATTTAGATTGGGTGATTTTGTAGAAGGTATTTGCGATGGAGTGCAACGAATAGGAGAAAAACTAAAGACCCATTTCCCGTATCAAAAAGATGACATTAACGAACTCCCTGATGAGATTTCTTATGGGAAATAGGGAAATTCGGATTACTTTATTCATTTCCTTTTGGTTTTTCTTTCTTGCTGCAAACATTTTTGGACAAGTCAAAGAACTGCCTCAAGAATTTAATCCACCGCGACTTGTAAGCGACTATATTAATCTACTGTCTAACCAAGAATTTCAGGCACTCGAGAGCAAATTGGTAGCTTACAATGATTCCACATCGACGCAAATAGCGATCGTCATAGAACGAAGCACAGAAGGCGAAAACATTTTTACCTACGCCCAGCGACTCTCCGAAACATGGGGCATTGGGCAAGCAGCAGAAGACAATGGCATCCTCATTCTGGTAGCTATTGAAGATCGGAATTTAAGAATCCATACAGGCTATGGTGCCGAAGGATTTCTCACCGATGCCATGTCAAAAAGGATCATCGACAATGCAATTGCGCCCAATTTCAAAAATGGTAATTACTATGCAGGGCTCGATCGGGCCACGGATATTATTATGCAATTGGGCACAGGAGAATATCAGGCGAATAGTGGTGGTGAATCCGAATTTCCCGTAGGACTTATTGTAATCCTGGTAATCATCATAGTCATCGTAATAATTGTGTTAATAAATCAGAGTGACCGTGGTGATGACGGCGGCTATTGGCGGGGTGGACGTTATGATCAATATGGACGTAGAGGCAATCGAGGTGGTTGGATTATTTCCTCAGGATCGGGAGGCGGGAGTTTTGGAGGAGGAGGATTCGGTGGTTTTGGCGGGGGCAGCTTTGGAGGAGGAGGCGCTAGTGGGAGCTGGTAGTTACCTTAGGCGGGAAGTCCATCAGGAATCTGGTTGTTGATGGCGCTAGTGTACCAAGCATTAAGTAATGAACCCCATAGACAAAGTTATTTTTCTTCTGATCAAGGCGGGAAAACCGGAGTTATGCCTAAGCATAATGAGGATTTTTCCAACGCCGAGCAGAAGGAAAAGGACAAGTTTATGGGGGTCAGGATTTAGTGCTTGGTGCACTAGCCTCAACAAACATAGTCTAGTCAAATATGCTTGACCAATTCGGCTTGATCTCGCATTTCTCGATTTTTATGGGTTGACCCAAGGGGCATTTGACATATAAATTCTCTTCAAGCGAATAAATGGCTATTGATTTGCTTTGGGGATAAACGAGGATGTAAGTCCATGCTCCAAATTTTGCGTATTCGTGAATTTTTATGACTTCATCGTGTTTGATCCTGCTTTTGGATAGTATAAGACGGCAAATGTTCTACTACAGCGATATCATCCATATTTTCAAATTTATACCAACTTCTTCGAATTTACAAGGCCGGTTTTTCTTATCTCCTCCAGCATTTCTGCCAAATGGTCAATAGTAGTAAATGCATTCATCAAGGTAACTCTCAAATACAAACCGCCCTTCAATTCCGTCTGAACGAGGTAAAACTTTCCATCTTCATGCATACCTTTCCTTATACTTCTGTTCAATTCTGATAGCTTTTTCAAGGTCAACCCTTCAGGTCGAAAGCGAAAGCAAACAATATTCGCTTCAGGTCGGATAGCCAGCTCAAAGTGCTTCTCCTTCTCAATTAAATCTGCAAATTGCCGGGCCAGATCATATTGCCTTGTAACATACTCATCAAATATTTCAAGACCGTATTCATTGATAACTGCGAAGATCTTTACGCCCATCATGTATTTCGTACATTCGAATGTGCGACGGGCGAGGTTATACCATTCTTCTTTTTCCTGGGCTTCCCAGAGATAATATGCTTTCTGGCTGAATGTGTTGTACGAATCAGAGGCGTTCTTGAACAAAAGAACTGTGGCCAATGCCGGTATCATCATCATCTTGTGGGCATCGATGACGATGCTGTCTGCGCGTTCGACGCCTTTCATTAAGTAGTTGTACTTCTCTGAAAAAACGGCAGGGCCTCCGTGTGCCCCGTCAATATGGAACCATATGTTATAAGCCTCACAGAATTGTGCAATCTGCTTAAAATTGTCATAGGAACCAGTTGCCGTACAAGGCGCGCTTCCGACGATTGCGATTACTTTTTTTCCCTGTTCGATCGAGGCCTCATACAATTCAGAAAGCCGCGAAGTATCCATTGCATATTGGTCGTTGACGGGAACTTTTATGATGCCCTCCGCCCCCCATCCCATAATACGCACCGCTCTTTCTACGCAGTAATGAGCCATATCAGACACTAGTACGCAGTAGTGTTCGTGTGTACCCTTTTCCCAGATTTGTATGTCTTGGTATCGTGCTCTCGCGGACAGCAACGCAGTCAGTGTTGCCAAAGAGCCTCCTGATGTCAGTATACCGTTCCCATTTGCGTAGCCAACTTGTTTACAAAAGACATCCACTACTACTTTTTCAATTGCCGTGGCGCATTCGCCCATTTCATAGATTCCCATGCCGTTGTTAAGCAAAGAAGTGAGCGTAGTCGCTAAAGCGCCAAGAGGAAGCGGAACGGATACTTGGTGGCCGATGTAATGTGGATGATGCAGGTTAATGGATTGATCGATGACTTTTTGGAAGTAGTCTTTGGTTGATATTCTTTGATTGGTTTGGTTGTTCCACTGTTCGTAGAGAGGGTCTGGTGATTGGGCCAAAGTGACTTTTCCTTTACCATTTAAGGAATCGCCCAAAAGGTCAGCGAGTTGATCTACTAGCTGGTGTCCCTTTGATCGGAAGGATTCGGGATCGAAAGCTTTTTCGAGGAGTTTGTTATTCATTGAAGTGCCTGGTTTCTGAAGCGTCGAAAATATGAAAAGGCTAGGTCTAGATATGCCAAATTTTCAAAATTTGACATATCTCTTTTTTAGGATTAAACTTCCTCCAAAACACGAAGCTCCTCTGCAACTTCCTCAGAATCAGCCACTTGTCCGTTCTCTTGAACCTCTGCGACCTCATCCAGTTCCACCTTCAGGTTATCAATAATAAATTCCTGGCGCTGTGGAGTATTCTTGCCCATATAATAGCTCAGCACGGAATTGATATCCGTATTTTCTTTGAGATAAACAGGTTCGAGGCGAATTTCATCTTCATTAATAAAACCTTCGAACTCATCGGGCGATATTTCTCCAAGACCTTTGAAGCGTGTGATTTCCGCTTTGCCACGCAGTTTTTTGATGGCACGTTGCTTTTCCCCCTCGCTATAACAGTAGAATGTGGTCTTCTTATCGCGCACCCTGAACAGTGGTGTTTCTAGGATGTACAGATGCCCACTCCTCACCAGATCAGGAAAAAATTGCAAAAAGAAAGTAAGCAACAAGAGCCGAATATGCATACCATCTACATCGGCATCGGTAGCGATGACCACTCGATTAAATCGCAAGCCGTCAATGCCATCTTCAACATTTAGGGCGTGCTGAAGCAAATTAAACTCTTCGTTTTCATAAACAACTTTTTTGGTCATATTGAAACAGTTCAATGGTTTTCCCCTCAAGCTAAATACTGCTTGCGTTTGCACATCACGCGCTTTGGTAATCGAACCACTTGCCGAATCTCCCTCCGTGATAAATATTGTGGTGGCTAATTTTAACTCCTGATCACCTTTCTTGTCGTTAAAGTGAATGGTGCAATCGCGCAGCTTTTTATTGTGGAGATTGGCTTTTTTTGCGCGTTGGTTCGCTAGTTTTTTGATGCCGGCAATTTCCTTTCTTTCTCTTTCGGACTGTTGTAATCTTTTGAGCAGGGCTTGTTTTACCTGATCATTTTTGTGGAGGAAATTATCTAAATGCTCTTTGAGAAAATCGATAATAAATGATCTTATAGTGGCACCATCGGGCTCGACATTGAACGAACCGAGTTTTGTTTTCGTCTGAGATTCGAAAACCGGTTCCTCTACTTTAATAGCAAGGGCGGCTATGATTGCCGACTGAATGTCCCTGGCGTCAAAATTCTTATTATAATGTTCTCTTACGGTTTTTACGATAGCTTCCCTGAATGCAGCAAGGTGCGTACCTCCTTGAATAGTGTGTTGCCCGTTCACAAAAGAATAATACTCTTCTCCATGCTGATTGGAATGGGAGAGAGTCACCTCGATATCATTTCCTTTGAGATGGATGATGGGATATCTCAACAATTCAACATTTGTTTTACTCGTCAATAGATCAAGGAGTCCATTCTTCGAATACAGTGAAGTACCATTAAAATTTATCCTCAGGCCGGAATTAAGGTAGGCGTAATTCCAGAGTTGAGATTCTACAAAATCATCCCGGTATTTGTACTTTTTGAATACCGTTTCATCGGGCCTGAATTCAACAAGGGTTCCATCTTCTTCCTGCGCTTTGCCGATCTTTTTGTTCTCAATCAGATTCCCCCTTTCAAATTGTGCACACTTGGTCTTATTGTCTCTAAAAGATTGTACTTTGAAATAGGTAGACAAAGCATTTACGGCTTTTGTCCCCACTCCATTCAGACCTACTGATTTTTTAAAGGCTCTGGAATCGTACTTTCCTCCTGTATTAATTTTTGAGACACAGTCTATGACCTTCCCCAGCGGAATGCCACGACCATAGTCTCTAACCCTGACCGTACCCTTCTCGATACTCAGATCAATATGTTTACCAAAACCCATTACATATTCGTCAATGCAATTATCGAATACTTCTTTGAGCAAAATATATATTCCATCGTCTTTAGAAGATCCATCACCAAGCTTACCAATGTACATACCTGGCCGAAGCCGAATATGTTCTTTCCAATCCAGTGATTTTATGTTCTTCTCTGTGTAATTCATCTGTGGCATAAAGGTGGTGATAATTTCACATTAAAAATACTAATCATATATCACTCTCACAAATTCAAATGATTAGGGATAAATTTACCACGAAGATAAAATAGATTTGCACGGCTCGCAAGATTCTTTCACCTTTACGTTTTATTCAATCATATCTACGAACATGGTACTGGATTTAATAGCGGTTGTACTTATTACATATGGCTTTTACAAAGGTTATACAAGGGGGCTGATCAAAACTGTGGTTGATACATTGTCGATTTTAATCGCTCTGGTGATCACCTTCAAATTCTCTCCCATGCTGATCGATTACCTCGGATCAATATTAAACTTTCACCCTGGAGTAGAATTCATCATGGGAGTACTTTTTGTGTTCTTTTTTGTCCTTCTTCTTCTCAGATTCATAGCTGATAAAGTCGAAAATTTATTTAGAGCAGTGGGAGTTAATTTCATAAACCAAATTGCAGGCGGGGCTTTGCTGGGATTGGTTTTTGCTTTTGGCGTAGGAGCATTGCTCATTCTCGCAACTAATCTTCGGTTGCTACCTGCCTCAGCGATGGATGAAAGCAGATTTTACGGACATCTGGTAAATGTGGGCAATGAGGGATGGGTCGTATTCGATGCATTCAAATCTATATTTTCAGAATTTTGGGCGAAATTTATGGATACACTTGACCAGGTGAAGGACAGGGCAGATCAACGGATTTAAACCTCCCTCAGCTCCTCATGAAGCCCGTCGTCTGCCGGATGGGCAGGGAGGGCAGTTTGGTCGACTTGCATTCAGACGCAAATTACGAGGTAGTGATTATTTCCCAAAGTCGATCCTTCAGTAGATCAATATTATACTGCGTGGCTGAAGAAAAGAATAAATAAGCAATATCCTCGGGTAGGTCTTCGGCTATCATTTTTTCTAATTCATCATCAATCAAATCACACTTCGAAATACCAAGGAATCGTGGTTTATCTAGCAGTTCGGGACTATACATTTTGAGTTCGTAAAGCAGGGTTTTATACTCTGATTTGATATTGTCACTATCAGCCGAAACGATAAATAACAAAACGGAGTTTCTTTCAATGTGTCTCAAAAACCGGATGCCAAGCCCTTTTCCTTGGTGTGCTTTTTCAATTATTCCGGGAATGTCGGCCATTACAAATGACCGGCCATTGCGATAGGAGACAATTCCAAGATTAGGTTTAAGAGTGGTAAAAGGATAGTTTGCGATTTTCGGCTTGGCAGCAGTGACTACAGAGAGAAGCGTTGATTTTCCGGCATTCGGAAAGCCTACTAAGCCTACATCAGCCAGTACCTTGAGTTCCAGGATTTTCCATTCTTCTTTTCCCGGTTCTCCTGGCTGAGCGTAACGAGGGGCTTGGTTTGTTGCGGATTTGAAGTGCATGTTTCCCCTTCCGCCGCGACCGCCTTTTACGGCTACGTATTTTTGATCGTGATTCGTTATTTCACATTGTATTTCACTACTATCCGCATCCTTGATTACCGTTCCCAACGGGACTTCCAAAATGACGTCCTGCCCATCGGCACCGGTTTTTTGATTCCCACTCCCGTTTTCCGCATTACTCGCTATAACGTGCTTACGATATTTGAGATGCAACAATGTCCACATCTGGTTATTCCCTACGAATATGACATGTCCTCCTCTACCGCCATTTCCTCCGTCAGGGCCACCTTTGGGATTGGTCCGGTCGCGATAGAAATGGGTTGATCCTGCCCCACCTCGACCGGCGCGACAACAAATTTTTACGTAATCGACAAAATTTTGCTCTGACAAGTAAGTGGAGATTTGTAATTAATAACCCTTTGGGAATTTTTATAACTAATTGATTATCAGGTTGTTGGCGACAATACCGTAAAGTTAATGGAGAATTGCTAGTAAAAGAAGGTACTTATTAAATTGTTCAACCTAGCGTGAATCTCATCAATTGCGCCCGTACCGGAAATCGTACGAGCTAATCCCTGTTTGTCATAATAAGAAAATACGGGGGATGTCTCGACCTTGTACACGTCAATACGCTTTCGTATGACTTCTTCATTGGCATCGTCTGCTCGCCCGGATGTTACGCCTCGTTTGAGCAACCGGCTTACGATTTCTTCTTCATCGACATCCATTGAGACCAGCGCTATTATTTTTTGGCCCATCGATTGAAGAAGTGATTTAAGGGAATCGGCTTGCGCAATCGTACGTGGACAACCGTCAAAAATAAAACCAGAGCAATCCGGGTATTGCACAATTTTATTTTTGAGCATGCCTATGGTGATTTCATCGGGCACGAGCTTTCCAGCGTCCATATACTCTCTGGCTTCCTGGCCAAGAGGTGTGTTATTCCCTAATTCATCACGGAAAAGATCGCCTGTCGATATTTGGATCAGACCGAATTTATCTTCTAATTTTTTGGCTTGGGTTCCCTTGCCGCTTCCTGGAGGACCGAAGAGGATTAGATTTACCTTGTTGCTATTTTTCCCTAAGCCTAATAATCTCAATATAGATTTTAGCATTGCCTTTAATTGTACGCGAATGTCCTAAGGACTAAATATAATTAAAGGATTTGTGATTGATAGAATCACGAATCGGGATACCAGGAGCATCTTATAGCTTTATTTGGAACCTAAGCTACCCGCCTAGAAAAACGGGTTCAGGTGAGTTACTCTTTTGTTTCCCGAGATTTGGCTCCTTCCTTTGCTGCTTCGTCAGAAGTTTTTTCTCCTTTTTCTCCTTCTTCTCCCTCTGCCCCTTCTTCTCCTTCCGCAAGAACTTCTTCCTCTTCGAGTTCTTCTTCAAGTTTAGCCGCTCGTGGAATATCTACCACACATACCGGAGCACCAGAGACATTCATTATTTCTATTCCTTCGGGGATTTCCAAATCCTTAACCTTCAAAGAACTACCCAATTCCATACCTGAAATATCACCCGAAATCTGATCAACCAATCTATCTGGAGTCGTCTTAAGTGTCACCCTACGCAGTATAGGCATCAATGTCCCACCCTCTTTCATACCTGGCGATTCACCGTGAAAGGTCACCGGTACTTCGCATGTCAGGCTTACCCCATCTATGAGTCTCAAAAAATCTATGTGAAGGATGGCATCTGAAACGGGATGAAATTGGATATCTCTCACGATGGCTTTGTGTTTTTGTCCATCTATTTCCAATTCGGCCAATTTAAATTCTGCAGTATAAACAAGTGATTTTAAATCCTTGGGAGTGACGACCACATGATCTACACCGTCTTTGGCATAAAGTACAGCAGGGATAAGCCCTTGTTTCCTGATTTTGCTATTCGCTTTCTTTCCGAAAGTGTCTCTTTTTTGGGCCTTTATAGCTACAGTCTGCATATTATTATTTTGATGCCTTGGTCAAAAAGACGCCAAAGATAATAGTACGGATGCCAATCTGCAAATTTCTAACCCAACGAAGCTTAGCGTAGTTGGGCAATAAAAAGGCCTTGTCTTTACAAGGCCCTATGAAATAACGCTGAATTAAAAATTTGAGATCAAGTATTAATCTCATAGGGATAGACCGCATGTTTTTGCAGAATGTTAGGACATTAACAGTTTTTATGTTCGGATTCACTAGTGTTGCGTCATAAGTCAAAGATAGTCAATTGGTTATGAAATTTATTTTGGATAGTTGGATGGTATTTTTTCATAAGTAGTTGATTTACAGGTGTTTTGTCAAAAACTGAAATGCTCAGACATACTACTGGACATTGGGGTTAAAATAATACAATGTCTTGAAATAAAGTAGGTTATATATTATAATAAAGTGGAATATATCATTATTGTTTGTAAAACAAACAATTAACAACAATGACAATTCCACTCGTAAGCGAAATAAAACCATTTTTCTCAGGTTTTGAAGAACATGTAATAAAAAATTTTCTCACAACAGCCCAAGGTATATTATCAGCCAGGACGACGAATTTGAACATTGTAAAGGATAAGCTCCCTGGAATACTCGAAAACCAACAAAACACCAAACCTGATTCGAATTATAAGAGGTTGATCCGTTTTTTCAATATGGATGATGCTGACAAGCAGGCATTGATTGAAGCTATATTATGTTTTAGTTTTTATTTGTTGAGACTCAAAGCGAAGAACATCAAATATTTGGCACTAGATGGTACGAGCTGGGAGAATGGCAACAAGAATATTCACTTATTAACATTGAGTGTAGTGGTCAATGGAGTAAGTATTCCAATATGGTGGGAAGACTTAGACAAGAAGGGTATGAGTAATTTTAATGAAAGACGAAAGGTGATAGACAAAGCCTGTAAATTATATAATCTGAAAGGTTTGATACTACTAGCAGATCGGGAGTACATCGGAGAAAGATGGTTTAAATATCTGGTAGACAAGGGGTTAGAGTTTGTAATTAGGTTAAAAAAGGGAATTTATAAAGGGTATGTGGACAACCAAAGGGGAAAGGATAAGACATTTTATAAACACCAACATCTTCGATACATTGGTATTGAACGTGAAGCATTGAAAAAACGGTATCAAATCTGTGGAGTGTCTAAACAAATTGAAATCCTTGGAAAAAAATTTTCTTTTGTGATTTTTAAAAACCCCAAAAGTTCAGCCAACGAACCTCTGTTTTATTTCATATCTACATTGAAAGACAAAAGAAAAATAGTAAAGCTTTACCCTATTCGTTGGACTATTGAAACTTGCTTCAAACACTTAAAATCAAATGGTTTCAATTTAGAAGCTCTTAATTTTAAAGACTCTGGAAAAATAGAATTGACAATGGGTATTGTAGTATTTATCTATGCCTTATGTATTGAACAGGGTCTAACCCAACTCAAGCACAAAAAGAAGAGTGATTGGAAGAAATATAAAAACGGATCGATCAACTTAGTCGTTTCCAAATTTAAAAAAGGACTATCCTTTTTAGAAATCAAATTCAACAACCTTAGAAATTTCATATGCTTTCTTTCTCATTCCATTCGTTCTATCCCCAAACCCTCTTGGCTATTCTTTGAACCACAATTTATAGCTCATGTCCAGTAGTATGATGCTCAGAATTTGTAATATTTCGTAAAGGGTCAGCTTTGAGTTGATGTGCTGTTTCGTTATGGCCACAAGCAAATAGGTGCACACCGCAACCCATATTTGTGTTTTTACTGCATTTTCAGAATGACCCCAGAATTTTTTGATCTTAAGGTGCTGCTTGATCCACTTAAAGAATAATTCTATGTACCATCTGTTCTTGTAAAGCAGTGTAATTGTGAAAGCGTCGAGTTCAAAATTGTTGGTTAGGAAAACATAAGTCTTTGGTTTTGTTTCATCAAAATACTTGACCCTTCTGAGTTTGTCCGGATACATTTTGGCGCTTTTTTTACCCGTCAGTTTTATGGTTTGATCGCATTTCAAACCTTGTGATTTATCGATTGGCCGAGAGTATATTCGTTTGAACTTCAGATTTCGTTTAGCACGAATGACGAAAAAGGATTTTGCCTGGTCTATTTGATACAATCGGTCAAAGTCGTAGTAGCCTTTGTCTACAATATAAAATGCCCCAGCTTCGAAAATAATTTGATCTAAAACGTTGACATCGTGTACTTTACCGTCGGTAATCGCTATGAAAACGGGAATATTACCCCGTAAATCCAGTAGCGTGTGAAGTTTTACCGCTCCCTTTTTCTTGCGAAATCTAGCCCAGGGAAAAACACTCAAGCATAAGTCAATGGTTGAGGCATCCAGTGCATAAACAGTATTGTCTAAATCAAGCGTAAACTCATTATCTTTTAAATATAATGGGCGTGCTATTTGGATAAGATAATTTGCAAAGTCCGCCCAGATTCTCCAATCTCTATTCTCGTTTGCTCGAGTTAATGAACTATTAGAAACTACTTGTGTGATACCCAGATGATAGACTTTATTTTTATGTGCTTCAAGGCAGTTGATAATATCTCGAATTCCTTCTCGATAGGTCAACTGGCCGAAAAACATGTATAGAAATTGTTGCCAGCAATTAAAATCTTTTGTTCGATAATCGCCTTTATATCTGTCAACACATTTGTGAAATTCATACTTCGAAATGGTGGACACGATTTGACTAAAGACATATTTTCCCGAATACATTGGCTAGTTTTGTTAAAACATAGCCAAAATCACTCAAAATATTCAAGTCCTAAAATCATACTACTGGACATTGGGGTTAAAATAATACAATGTCTTGAAATAAAGTAGGTTATATATTATCAATAGTTCGTGAAGGATTTCGGCCAAATTCGAAGTGTTAACAGCAGTATCTTAAATTCAAGATTTTCTATAACGCTGATTATCAAGTATTTATGGCCTGCTTATTTGGCAATCCTATTAAAATGCAAGTTTCGGTTCAGACGATACTTTAGTTTTAATAATTTATCCATAATTCTAAGATTGAGTATCAACGAGTTATGAAATATTTCCTTCACGGACTATTGATATTATAATAAAGTGGAATATATCATTATTGTTTGTAAAACAAACAATTAACAACAATGACAATTCCACTCGTAAGCGAAATAAAACCATTTTTCTCAGGTTTTGAAGAACATGTAATAAAAAATTTTCTCACAACAGCCCAAGGTATATTATCAGCCAGGACGACGAATTTGAACATTGTAAAGGATAAGCTCCCTGGAATACTCGAAAACCAACAAAACACCAAACCTGATTCGAATTATAAGAGGTTGATCCGTTTTTTCAATATGGATGATGCTGACAAGCAGGCATTGATTGAAGCTATATTATGTTTTAGTTTTTATTTGTTGAGACTCAAAGCGAAGAACATCAAATATTTGGCACTAGATGGTACGAGCTGGGAGAATGGCAACAAGAATATTCACTTATTAACATTGAGTGTAGTGGTCAATGGAGTAAGTATTCCAATATGGTGGGAAGACTTAGACAAGAAGGGTATGAGTAATTTTAATGAAAGACGAAAGGTGATAGACAAAGCCTGTAAATTATATAATCTGAAAGGTTTGATACTACTAGCAGATCGGGAGTACATCGGAGAAAGATGGTTTAAATATCTGGTAGACAAGGGGTTAGAGTTTGTAATTAGGTTAAAAAAGGGAATTTATAAAGGGTATGTGGACAACCAAAGGGGAAAGGATAAGACATTTTATAAACACCAACATCTTCGATACATTGGTATTGAACGTGAAGCATTGAAAAAACGGTATCAAATCTGTGGAGTGTCTAAACAAATTGAAATCCTTGGAAAAAAATTTTCTTTTGTGATTTTTAAAAACCCCAAAAGTTCAGCCAACGAACCTCTGTTTTATTTCATATCTACATTGAAAGACAAAAGAAAAATAGTAAAGCTTTACCCTATTCGTTGGACTATTGAAACTTGCTTCAAACACTTAAAATCAAATGGTTTCAATTTAGAAGCTCTTAATTTTAAAGACTCTGGAAAAATAGAATTGACAATGGGTATTGTAGTATTTATCTATGCCTTATGTATTGAACAGGGTCTAACCCAACTCAAGCACAAAAAGAAGAGTGATTGGAAGAAATATAAAAACGGATCGATCAACTTAGTCGTTTCCAAATTTAAAAAAGGACTATCCTTTTTAGAAATCAAATTCAACAACCTTAGAAATTTCATATGCTTTCTTTCTCATTCCATTCGTTCTATCCCCAAACCCTCTTGGCTATTCTTTGAACCACAATTTATAGCTCATGTCCAGTAGTATGAGAAACGATAACGGATGATTTTTGATTAAGAAAATTGGTGGCAATGGCGACCTTGTCATCCCGAGCGAGCAAAAGCGAGTCGAGGGATCAGGTCGCCGTCCATGAAACGAATTTCGACCGACAAACCCAATTGTTTTTTCGGCGAAGCCAATAAACAATTGGGTGAGGAGTGGAGAAATCTTACTGAATTGTAAACCAGAGGGTTACTTAATAGCAGGATTTCTCGACTCGCTTGATCATTTAATTCCGAAGAATTAAACTGATCATCGCTCGCTCGAAAATGGTAAAAAGAGTGGCAATTCTGATCCCTCGACTCCCTACGGTCGCTCAACGATTTTTGAAGGTAAATTTATTTTAGTCATTTGAATCGAAAATCGAGTTTAAAATCAAATAGCCAAGGTATTTTGGGATTAATTCCCTCCTGTTCCAGGATTCGAGGCAAGTTTTGGTAATGTTTTTCTATACCAAGGTTGAGATAGTCCCGATAGTAGGTGACAATGATGGTGTCGTCCTTGACTCTGAGATCACCTTCCATATTGGTAAGGATTTGTGTAGCGGTGTGTGTAGCAGTCCATTGGTTATAGGGTTTTGGTAGTTTGTTTTTCAATTGATGTGTAGCTGCTTGTGCAATAAGAGCAAGACTTTGTTTCCCGTACCGGATATTGAGGTTAAAGGTAGAAGCACGATTCCAACCCATATCTCCTTCAAAATTGAAAAACTCTTCGATAGTCCAACGTTTTGGATAGTTTTGAGTGAGTAATTGGACTACGTTATTATCCACAGTGGATAAGAAAGCTTTGTAGGAATAATATTGAGGTATTTCTCCTGTTCGTTGTACAATAAGTTTAAAAGGATGTGGACATGCTTTCAATTTATAATCAGTTTGCCCAATGGCATATCCTGCCCAGAGGTGCTTATAGTCCAATGAATTAAAACATTGAACAACACTTTTGGTATTAGGGACTGCCAAGAGAAGATCCATTTCGGTATTATCAACAATGTGGTTTAATATATCGACCGTAAAATGTTCTTTATCGGCCATTATTAATGCTTTTTCAACCCCTGATTGTTTCAATAGGTCTAACAACTGTAAGGTGGCCTTTGAGCATGTTTTGCCGCTTGATCCAACGGTAAAAGCCAATGGCTGTCCCGTTAAAGCATCGTTACAGAAGAAAGTCTGTAGCATTTTGTGAGCAGGCTCTGAAGGTCTTTTTTTCTTCTTTGGCATAACGCGCTGAGTGGACGACCGAATGCGGTGTGGATCAATAGCAAGGATATTTTGTGGATCATAATGTCCTTGCAGATTTCTGAGTTGCCTTAATGTCACTTGAAGGGATTCATATTCGGCCATCGTATGGCGGTCGAGTACCTCATGAATGGTTTCGTCAGTAACCAAAAAGGACAATCCATTTGCCAGGGCAAAACCTTGATTGCACAAAGCATTTCTTTTCCTGACTCTGTTTTGACAAATTGCTGCTTCATTGACCAATTGTAGGCCAATACGTGCAGAAAGGTTATGATCTTCGGACTTATTGAAAAGTCCACAGAGCAAGTCCCAGGCTCCAAGTCGTAGATATTTCGGTATCAATAACCAGAGACCCAAATGAGTGCCCGATACCTTTCGAGCTAACATTTCTCGTATGAACCGTTCATTGTTCTGTTCGGTAACCACGATCTTCTTTTTTACCCTCTTGGTCTGCTGGGCAGTAACAGGTATTGGCTTTTGACTATCGGGATTTAGCTTATGGAGTTTTTTTTTGAAGACCATATTCCTGAATAGTCCGTTCCACACTACGTTTACTGATTTTGATCCCCTGTTGGTTAAGCTTTTGGGCGATCACATCACTATTGGCTCGCGGATCGAGAAAACGATGTCTGATTATCTGGTGAATGACCCGGTCAGAACGGACAGTATTTTTCTTTGGGCCTCTTTTCTGATTGATCAGAGCGTCCATACCATCTTCCTTGAACTTGTTCAACAATTGGTAATACCGTTGTTCTGTATAACCATACTTCTTGATGCTTTTCTTCACACCCTGTCCGTAAGCACCTTCTACCAGCATTAAAAATTTCAAAGAAGTAGAATCATCAGATTTAACATTGAGTTTTTCAAAATCAAGATCGGGTAGTCTCGGATTTGTATTTTTTGCCATAATAACTAAAATTAAATATGGCGTAAAATAATAATATGAAGTGTAATTACAAAGCGAATTCGTGGCTCATTTGCCCTATTCTAGAATAGAAGCTTATTAAATGGCCAATTAACAAATAGTTAACCGCCATATATTATTTTAGTGTTTAAATTGTTAGCCTAGCAGTGTCAGTAAACAGCGGACTGAGAATATTAAAATAATTGGATAGTAGAAAATCGTTGACGGTCGCTCGGGATGACAATTGCAATTTACACTATTAAGTGCCGAAAGTTGAGTAAGAGAATATTCGGCTAAAGCTCAAATTGGAGGCCATCATATCCGGGATATACATTGTCAGGAAGCTCTTTTCCCCATTCCCGGGTTGGGCCCATTCGATGGCTCATATGGACGAGGAAGGCCTTTTTAGGGCCAATCATTTCTATCGCTTCAAGAGATTCTTCTAATGAATAATGAGAATGATGTTTCTTTTGCCTTAAGGCATCGATTACAATTATTTCCAGGTCGGATAAATGATCAAGAGTAGATTCAGGAATAAAATTGGTATCGGTAAGGTAGGCAAATCGGCCAATTCTAAAGCCCAGCACAGGTAATCGGCCATGGATAAGGCGTAAAGGTAAGAATGATAAGTCGTTGATAATCAAGGGTTTTTCGACTTCCAGTTCGGCGATTTGAAATTCTGGGGCGCCTGGATACGGTTGTTTTTCGAAGGCGTACCTGAAGCGCTTTTTCACCTCTTTAAGCACCTTTTTCTCGGCGTGAATAAAGATTGTTTGCTTACTTGTGAACATCAGAGGCCGGAGGTCATCCAGGCCAATAACGTGATCGTTGTGTTCGTGGGTCAATAAGAGAGCGTCAAGCTGGCTTACATCAGCGTTGAGCATCTGCGCTCTGAAATCAGGGCCTGCATCAATGACTACTGTTGCCTCGTCGGATTGCACTAAGACGCTACATCTTAGGCGTTTATCCCTGGGGTCATTTGATGTGCATGTCGCACACTTGCAGCCGATGACGGGAATGCCTTGAGAAGTGCCGGTGCCGAGTAGTGTAATTAGCAAGCTATGGATAAATTGTGAATCACGTTCGTTTCAATATGATTTGCAGTACGCAAGTTATGAAGTTGTTTAAAAACTATATTGATATTCGAGGATAAAGGCTTGATTTTCAGGATGAGTTCTGATCAAGAACGAACCGTTTACGGATGTCAAGCTTTGAGTTTCGCAGCCATAGCTACGGGACGAAAAAAAGCTGAAGTACACCCTGAGCGAAGTCGAAGGGTATCTGGGAATCAATGCTTTGTCCATAGACATTAAGATATGTTTTCAAACAACTTCTCAATCAAAATATCAAGATTAATCATGAAATCAAAGCCTTTCGATTTTTAATTTTTCAGCCGAGGGCTGATCGGCCCTCCCTCGCTGAAGCTATGGAGCGTAAGAGATCTTTGGCCGACATTTTGATTTTTCTACAGCTAAGTTGAAATCAGGGCGAGGATCAAGTCAAGGCTTTCGATGCGAGCACGCAAATCGAAAAATTTATTGATAATCACTACTTTTTTGTCCTCCAAAATGCAAAAGCCCGATTGGAAATTTCCTTTCTCGTATCTTACCGTGTAGTCGTAGGCATGCAATTGATCGACTAGTTTTTGAAGATTGTATCTTGATATTCTCATATTACGATCTACAAATATATGAATTAGCTTATATATATTGGGAATTGTAGTGTTCGGTGTATTAGGTATTAATTAAAAAATAATCTGTGTAATTCGTGTAATCTGTGGCAAGAATCTCAGGCGTGGGCAGATTTCACTCGTCATTTGCGGTTTTTCAATATGACAAAGTCGATCTTCAATTTTTTGAGCATTACTAAATGAAGAAGTCAGGACTAGCTATGAGAAAAGGTAAGTTGTTTATTGTGACCTTGATGGTGATCGCTTTGCTGCCCTGTGCAAATGGCCAGGTTTTCAATGCAAAATTGATTGGAGGCTTTAATGCCTCGCAGTTGGAGGGCGACAATTTGAGTGGGTTTGATAAGGTTGGACTACAGGCTGGAATTGCAATTCAATATGAACTATATCGCCCGCCTGCCGGACACGGTGGCAACCGGCAGGCAGGAGCCGGCAAATCTCTGATCATTGAGCTTCTCTTTAATCAAAAGGGCAGCAGTTCGACTTTCTCGCTTTCTTCAGGAGAGGAGAGGCAACAGACAAATCTCAATTATTTGCAAATTCCGGTACTCTTTTCATTCGACCAATGGTATGAAGAAGATGAAGTCTATTATCGGATATCCCTGGAAGGGGGGCCTTACTATGCTCGTCTATTCGAAGTGCACTCGTCTCATGCCGTTTTTACGGGCCTCACCGATAGTTTTCGGAAAAATGATTTTGGAGCCGTCATCGGTGTGAAGTATCGGTTTCAGTATACATGGTCGGTCGGTGCGAGATATGATCATTCGTTTTTACGGGTGTTCAAAGATCCGAATAGCGGTTTGCGAGGATTGTTGAGTTATTTGATTTCTTTGAGGGTGGAATATCACTTTTGATTTAATAGGAATTGCGAATCACTTCCTTTTCATTGAAAGCCCACTTATGGAGGTTAAGTTTAATATTCCATTAATAGCAAGTGATTCCCAATTGCCCCATATGAAAAAAAACACCGCCGCTGTCGTCGATCTGGGCACCAATACGGCCCATCTGCTGATCGCTCGAAAGAACGATAAAAGCTTCGAGATTTTATTCAAAAAGCGACACTATGTCTTTCTTGCCGAAAAGGGAATTGAGAGAATTGCCCCTGAAGCCGAAGATCGATTATTTGTAGCGCTTGATGACTTTCGTCAAAAAATAGAGGAGTGCGATTCAGGGCATGTCATCATTACCGGCACCGAAGCTTTTCGAATGGCGGAGAATGGTTTTGAAATCCTGGACAAAATTACAGCAGAATACGGATGGCAAGTTCAAATCATCAGTGGTGACCGGGAGGCGGAGCTCATTTATAAAGGTGTGAAATCAATTATTGATATTCGGATTGGAAACTATGTAATGATGGATATCGGTGGTGGAAGCGTTGAATTTATTATATCTGAAAATGGCATTATGGCCTGGAAAAACAGTTTTCCAATTGGCATAGCCACCTTGCACAATTTTCCCTTTATCACTGACCCGATTGATCTAAACGGAATCGCCAAGATAAAGGAATACATTTATGAAGAAGTTGAACAGCTGAGAGAGGAATTAAGAAAATACCATGATATTCGTTTGATCGGAGCAGCAGGATCATTTGAAATTTTGACTAAACCACCTTCTGATAGCAGTCAAAAATACGCCGTGGTAAAGACAAAAGAATTTCTGAAGTATCTGGAAGAGGTAATTGAATTAAGCGAAGAAGAGCGGGCGAAGTTAGCGTGGATACCAAAGGAAAGAGCTAAATATGTGATTATGGCCATTCTACTCATTCAAGTGGCGATAGAGTTGACAGGTACGAGAGAGATCGTCATTTCACCATATGCTTTGAAAGAGGGATTGGTTAGTGAATATTTTAGATTAATCTAAATAAGTTTTTGGTTTAGTAAAAAATATTCTTAAGTTTATACTAAACTATGATGTTCTAATGGTCAACACAATTTATTAGGTTGTTTCTGAAAGTACACTTTGCATGAAAAAGTCGCTAATAAACCTGTCCCGCACAAATCGAAGAATTCGATTTCGTCGGGATGATCGACCCCAATGACTGACCTACTAAACATACTATCCGAAGAATGGGCACTCAGAGCCCTGATCGCTTCATCCCTTGTGGGAATCGTATGCGGTGTTTTAGGATGCTTTTTAGTATTGAGGAATATGTCTCTTATCGGGGATGCATTATCTCACGCCATCCTTCCGGGTGTCTTTATTCCATTCATAATAGTTGGTTACAGTAAAATTGGATTTTTCATTGGTACCCTACTCGCCGCCATCATAAGTGCTGTTGCTATTACCTGGATACAGAACAATGTAAAAACTAAAAATGACGCTGCCATCGGCATCGTCTTTACATTGATGTTCTCATTTGGAGTTACTGGCATTTCATATCTAAACAATCAGCAAGGCGTACATCTTGATCTAAAGGATTTTCTCTTTGGAACGACTCTCGGCGTATCAAATGAAGACATTGTCATTACCTCCATAGTCACCTTCTATGCCATTGCCAGTATCGTTGTATTCTACAGGTATTTTTTCATTTCTACTTTTCAGGCAACGATCGCTGCGACGATGGGCATTTCGGTCCGATTCGTACATTATTTTTTAATGCTGCTGGTTTCTCTCGCCATTGTCGCCTCACTACAGACCGTAGGAATCATTCTAGTAGTTGCCATGCTTATTACGCCTGCATCTACGGCCCTTTTGATTTCTAACAACTTGAAAAGAGTACTCGTCATCTCCGGTCTTTTAGGCCTGTTAGCTGCGGTTCTTGGTTTGATCAGTGCAATTATTTTAAACACTCCGCCCGGGCCCGCAATGTGCATAGTAGCGACCTTATTTTATGGAGTGGCCGTAGTACTTTCGCCGCAAAAGGGGATGCTATTCAAATACATCAATCAAGTCCGACAAAAACAACTCATCTACAGGGAGGACATCATCAAACTCATCTATAAGAACGGCAGCCCATTGGCCGCAATAACCATCTCGGAAAAATTAGAATATGGCATTAGCAAACTAAATAATCGCCTTGACGAACTCGTTCAATCGGGCGCGATCGTCAAATCCGAAAATGGCTTTGTCACTACTGCTCGCGGTAATGATATGGGCGAAAAATTAGTACGAGCCCACAGACTCTGGGAGAAATATCTCGTAGATGAAGTAGGCCTACAGGATAGTCAAATTCACGAGGACGCAGAAAACCTTGAACATTTGATGGATCACGAAATGATCAATAGACTGGACGAGCGCCTGGGCTTTCCTGAGAAAGATCCTCACGGCTCGCCCATACCCAAAAAAGCAGAACGCGCACTCAGCCCATTACTCAACCTAAAACCTAAATCCAGGGGAATAATAGCCAAAGATCAGATTAATGATAAAATAGACAGCGAGCTTTTCGAACTTGGCCTTTCGGCACTAATGCCCTTCCAAATCGTTGATATTCAGGAAGATGGAGTGGTTATTTATGCGAATGGGCGGGAAGTTAATCTTGGTATGGAGTTAGCAAGGAAGATTAATATTGAGTTTAAATCGTGAAATTCGCAGTTTGAATAATTTATCATTACATAAAATCAGACAATTTCACACTCAAACCATCCATAATACTTTCTCCTCTCAATGTTTCTTCGAAAACGATCTTCTCAACTTCTGTAAAGGGCCGGTAGATGTAGGTCAGTTTTTGAAAAGGGTCAATCAGCCAACCTAACCGACTACCATTGTCCATATATTCTTCCATTTTTTCTTTCAATTCGGGAAGCTGACGAGGTGAGGACGCCAATTCACATACAAAGTCAGGGCAAATGGGCGCAAAGCCCTCTTGTTCATTGCTGCCTAATTCTCTCCATCTTTCCTTGGAAATCCATGATACATCAGGGGAACGCACAGCGCTATTTGGTAACCGAAACCCAGACGAGGAGTCAAAAATTTCACCTGTATTGGCGGATTCATTCCAATTTCCAATTCTAATCAACAACTTCGCATTTTTATTGCCTGTTTTTGAGCCTGTTAAGGACATTAGTACTATTTGTCCGGTTGATAATCTTTCTATTTTGAGTTCGTCGTTCAATTGGCAGAACTCAAAGAATTCATCTTCGGTGAATCCGCCATTAGGCATGTTTATTTCTACGTATTCGACTTCCTGTCTTCTTTGTGTTATTACTGCTGCCATTCTTACTCTATTTATGAATCTCCGTCAGGCCAATGCTGGATTTATGGAAATAGTGTTTCAGCTATATAATGTAATAACTCAATTATTGAATTAATAGTTCAATGGTTGATAGGAATGACATTCCTGAGAGGAATGTCATTCCTTCGATACCTTCAACATCCTCTCCTTTCCTTGCATATCTTTTTTTACCTCTACAGAACTGAATTTCTCCTCAAAGAGCTCAGCTATTTCCTCAGCATAAAATTCATTCATTTCGAGATATATTTTACCCTCTCCATTTAAATGTTTCTTGGCAAATTCAGCAATGGTCTTGTAAAAGATCAGTGGGTCGTCGTTATTCACAAAAAGAGCAATTGCCGGTTCATAATCTATAATATTTCTCGACATAAGTTCTTTCTCAATTTCTGTGATATATGGAGGATTGCTGACTATAATATCAAAACCGCTAAACACCTTCCACAATGCCCGATTTAAAATATTAACCCGAAAAAATTCAATATTGACATTGAGCTTTCGCGCATTTATTCGGGAGCAATTCATGGCGTCCAAACTATCTTCAATTCCGAAAACTCTGAATGTGGGCTTTTTCTTCTTTAGGGTCACACATATGCATCCAGAACCCGTACCTATGTCCAACACATCTTTTTGTGTGTGATCTTTTCCAAAGTCTGTGAGTATCCAATGTACCAATTCTTCGGTTTCAGGTCTTGGAATAAGAACATGTCGGTTAATTTTTAGAGGTAAACCGAGGAATACACTTTTACCAGTGATGTACTCTATGGGTTCGGACATCGCTAGTCGATCCAAGGCCCTGTCCAATGATTTTTTCTCCGTGAAATCCTCCACTCTTTTAAGATTTCGTATTCCATAGGAATCCTCGAACAGGATCTTCGCAATATTATCGGCATCCCTCCTGTCGTACTCATCCAGAAGCCGATAGATCGCGTAATTGTATGCCTCTTTTATACTCAAAGCTTGTCGTTCAATGCAAACGGAAAATTAAAATAGCCAATCGCATATCTCCTAGTGCCTCTTTTAATTTTTTCGTACAGCAGACTCCTCTTTAACCGATTCTTGGCTGACTTTACTGCATTAGGACGGGTCACACGCGATTCATAGTGAAATTCGTTCATGATCTCTGAAATGTTCTGATATTTTGGTCGGATGCCTTGAAATTCATAGCCTTTCTTGAATTGAAGTGATGCGACCAGACACTTAACTTCCCGCTGTTGACCCCTGGATAAGTTCGCAAACGTTCCTTCTGCATTTCGAACAGCATCCATTTCGGAAAAGCGCCAGGATTTCATTTTAGTTGTGGCCTTATCTGCTCGAATCATTGCAGGCTCATATGGCAATCCTACAAAGTCCATCAAGCCTTCAAGTGTTCCTTGTGGATCGGCAGCGAGATCCTCATATTTCAGCGTCTTGAACCTATCCGAAGCGATGTTGCACATCGATATATTGAAGAGGTAAAAGCCTGTTGCGTAGACGACCGACCAACCTCGATTTATCATTGAGGCAATGCAATCGTATGGATCACGAACGGTGAGTAAGAATCGGGTTTTCGGGAATAGAGATCGCATCCTATCAAATAGCAAGGAATTGGATGGCGTCTTTTCGATAGCGCATTTCTTTCCATTTCTTGAACAAACCACTTCAAATATACACTGAATAAAATCACTATATGTATCTGATTGATCTACAGCGCGTTGAAGTACTAACCCATCTGCTAATAACAAGAGCTGATGCCCCCGATGCACGTGCCATCCGCTTGTGAAAAGATGCGATTTTCGCTTGGCGACCAATAGCTCATTTCGGAACTTTTTCCAATTTTCAATCAAATCTACATTGGTAATAATGTTCGTCTCAGGGCCGCAGAAGATCTGGCTGTGCCTGCTGAGCATTTGTGCGAGCAATGAGGAACCAGTGCTCGCAGAACCGCCAATGATCATTTTCAAAATGTCGCTCATTTCAGATCAAATACGTGGCGCCAAATAGCAAAACTGATGTGCTTAAAGGTGCGATAATTTTCAGGCTGATTTTTTATGCTCCACAACTTTTTGAAGTTCTGCTTTATATAGCGCATATCGTAGATGTCATCATTTCCCACTTCGAAGTATTTGATCCATTCCTCTTTGTGATCGTCAATCCACTCATTGTTTGGGCTTTGCATACCCATTTTGTCTTTTCTCTCGTAGATTTTTTGCGGAATCAGATCGCGGAACGAATCGCGCAGCAGTGCTTTCGACCTTCCATCCCTGAATAAATATTCGAGCGGTAATTGTTTGATTTCCAATGCCAGTTTAATATTCTCTGAGTAAGGATAGTGCATATCGAGACTAAAGTGTCTCGCAAGTCGATCGGTAAATCGAGCCAAATGACGCACGCCTCTAAAATAATCATCGTCCATAATCTTCTTAATATTCGTTTCTCGGGTCGGCAGGGATTCCGTTTTTACGACCAAAGCATATTCTAGAAAATCTTTATTAAAGTATCGAAGATTTTCTTTGATGCGCAATTTGAATTTTTGCAAATTTCCGGATTTCAAAGAATAAAATCGAACCGCAGTTTTTAAGGCGCTCATCGCTTCTTTATATATCTTTCCTTTCCAACCTAGAAGTTCATAAGCTGAGACGATTTTGAAGTTGCACAGATAATGAAAAAACAACAGATGCCGATCGTAATCGTGGCCACCGTATAATGCATCGGCGCCAAGTCCATCCCAGACCGTATAAATTCCATTTTGAGCACATTTCTCAAGCAATTTATATTGATTAAAAGTGCCTGTGGAGAAGGTCGGAAATTCGATAATCCTGTGCATGTCCTCTACTTTAGAAAAAAATTCGGTGCCTGAAGTTTCGATCAGATTCCACTCGTAAGACGGGTATTTTGCACTGACGAGTGATGCCCAGTCGGTCTCGTCATAAGGCGTTTCGGGATAGGTCATGGAGTACGTTTTTAGGCTTTCCACGTTTGAATTTGCCAATGCCGCCATGATACAGCTACTGTCAAGACCGCCGCTCAATAGTAGTGCCTGGTTTTTCTTTTCGGATGCCCGGGTGATGAATGAGACAACACCTTTTCGGTTCAGATTTACCGCTGATTCGTAATGCAAGTCGGGCTTGTTTGATATATCGTTTGTGGACAAGTATGGGTACGAATGCATCTCGAACGTGCCCAGGTTTACACTCAAAACTTGCGCTGGCATGACCTCCTTAACACCCTTTATCAGCGTATCGCTTTCTTTGTCTATCTCGTTGAAGATCAGGAACCTAGCAATGCCTTTAGCATTAATATCCCACTTGAAATTGCGAAGTTTTTTAAAAAAGTGAATGCTGTTACTGAAGGCGAAAAATTTCGAATCATAACAATAATAAAGAGGACAAATACCCAGGACATCTCTAACCAGATAAAGCGTTTCATGCGCTTTATTCAAATCGACAATCGACCATTTTCCATTGGCTATGAAAGCTTTGTCGCGATAGTAGTTTTCACGGATTCTGTTGTACACATTCTCACTCAAATGACCATGGATAAAGGGAAATCGAGCGAATTTGCAATTAGAAAAAAATTGAAAGTTTCTGTATTGAAATTTTGGAATTGAGGTGCCTTCTCGATCACCTAGAGTTTTTTGCACTATACCTCCGAAAAAGTTCATGTGGATCTATGCAAACTAAAGGTAAGAATTTAGACTTTACCGGGCGGGATGTCACCTTGCCGTAACCAGTATTTTTCTCACGTGCTCCAAATCCTCCGGCACATCAATGCTTACACTGTCGTGCTCCGTCTCCAGGACGTGAATATCATAACCATGCTCCATCCATCTCAATTGTTCGAGGCGTTCTGCTTTTTCCAATTTGCCCGGTTTCAATTTTACAACTTCATGGAGTGTTTTTCGCCGAAAGGCATATACACCGATATGTTTGTAGTATTCTGAGTTGGCCGAATCCTGCTGGTACGGGACTGAACATCTGCTGAAGTATAATGCTTTTCCTATTTCATCGCCGACCACCTTCACTACATTCTGATCCGCAATTTCACCCAGTTCACTGATCTTTATTTTCAAGGTGGCAATAGATCGACCTCCTGTTTCTATGAAATCGATTAGAGCTTCAACAGCTTGTGGCTCTATGAGCGGCTCGTCGCCTTGTAGATTTACTATGTACTTGTAGTCCGGGGCTAAAGTTTCGGCCACTTCGGCTATCCGCGATGTTCCATTTTCATGGGTTTTTTTAGTAATCACGGCCTGGCCGCCTATGCTTTCGATATTTTCAGCGACCTTATAGTGGTCGGTTGCTGCGATGACCGTATCGGCATTACGGACTTGCAGGGCTCTAAGATATACGTGCTGAACGATTGTCCTTCCATGTAGATCCTCAAGACATTTTCCAGGAAACCGGGAAGACGTGAACCGCGCGGGAATAATTATGGCCGTTTTTGACATGAGCGTTGTTGGTGGACGAAGATATTCAACTGAATAAACAATTGCCTGGTGCTATTCACGAGAGGTTCCCGATGCGGTAACCAGATCGGGACAGGCGTGGAGACCTTGGTGTGTAAGGCCTAAAAAGTGCACGTGATCCAGCAAAAGGGCTGTCACCTCCACCGAGGTTTCGGTAGACAGGCCCGTCCTCTTTGCGACGTTATCCTAAGTAGTTTGACGGATAAAATACTATCGTTACAGGGTAAGGCTAAACGCACAAAGGTGGTAAATTGAAGATAGCGAAATACCTCTTTTTAACTACAAAAAAAGCGACTTTCTGTGGCCAAGGATGTGCAATTTATCCCGCACTTCTGTTGTTAAAAACATACACATTACAAATTATCATAATATATTTGTATCTCAATTTCAACACTATGCGACTTATTATGTTACTTCTTATACTCGCAACGCCTTTTATTTCCACTCGTTCGCAGGAAGTAGATCGAGAAGTTTATGAAATACATTTCGACGAGGAAAACGGTTTCTATTTTGAACGTCACCTTTTAAATAGAGAAACCGTGTATAGCCTCGGTAAGGTGTACAACTCCACTTTGGAAATGATTCAAAAAATGAATTCGAATCTCGATCTGGACAATCTGAACTTGCAGCAAGTAATAAGGTTTCCATTAGCCATCGAAGAATTGCAATCATCGCACAATGGCGGGCCGCTCTTTATCTACAAGGTTAATCCGGAAGAAACGCTATACACCATTTCAAAAAAACACTTTGGCAAAGATGTCGAAGAAATTAAAGAACTAAATGGGCTGCATTCAAATGATCTTGCTATCGGACAGATGTTGGAAATCGGATTCCTGGGTTCGGCTGAAGTGCATCAGCCTGTCGCCGTTCAAGTGCCTTCGGAAGCGAAGAATCAAACGCTGACCGATCAAGAGGAAGACGTAGTACAAGGCTCGAAATTGGACGAGCCCGCAATCGAACAATCAATTTTGGATTTAATCGATTTGATCAAGGATACAATTGTCGTTGAATATAAACCCACGGAACTCGCTCAACCCGAAATCGCAGAAACTGAGGAGCCCGAGAAAACCGAAGAAATGGGCCTTGCATTCACAGAAGATTTAGACCTCTACGGCGACGAACTATTTGTATTACATTCGAAGGCCAAAGTAAATTCCACAATTGAATTGACCTATCCTATGCTGCACACCTCCGCAAAAGCAACCGTTATCAGCGAATTGCCGGGACACCTGTACGCAGATAATATAAGTGTAGTAATTTCGCCTAGCGTAGCTGCGGCATTGGGAGCTAAAGATCAGTTGTTTCGGGTGGAGATGAGGTATGTGGAGTAGTCCACCTACGCCAAGGATCCGGTGGATGAACATGTCTTGGCCAGTTCATATCTGCTTGTGCCAATCAGTCAGAAGCGTTGTATTGTCATGAAAGGTTCCGTATCTTCAATTAAAATCCGCAATCATTTGCTGTGAAAGAATACTGGATTGTTGACCCTCTGTATAAAAGTATTCAGATATATAATGGAGGATAATAAGTACCAACTATTCGCCTTTGCGGTAAGCGAAGGCAAGATCAATTCATCTGTTTTGTACTATTTTGAATTAAATGTTAAGATCATCTGTTCAAACAGCGCATAAGGCTGAGAACTCTTACTAGTTTTACTTAATGAAATCGATTCAAATTTAAGGTTTCCCCCGCTCGCGGGGGACTAAGGGGGTGGAATAAAAAGCACGCATGCCACTCATTGAAGTAGATGGTATTACTCGCGATACAGAAGAAGCTATAAAAGAGGACAAATTGAGGGATGAGAAGCTCGAAGAAGTTGGCTTTACAGTCTTAAGATTTACTAGTTGGGAGGTATTAAATCGAATGACAGATGTGGACATAATCATAGGTGAGTGGATTAGACATAATGCCAAAATTCCACCCCCCGACCCCCGCAAGCGGGGGAGATCGCGTCTTGAGGCCACTTGATTATATGTGCATCTCTGTCATGAGGTGTAATTTGACCACGGAGCTTTATAAAAATGAACATAAAAAACAACATACTAGAAACCATAGGCAACACACCTCTCGTCAAGGTCAATAAAATCGCAAAAGACATCCCGGCCCTGGTTTTAGTCAAAGTCGAAACGTTCAACCCCGGCAACTCAATCAAAGATCGTATGGCCATCAAAATGGTAGAAGATGCTGAAGAAAGCGGTGACTTAAAACCAGGAGGCACAATCATAGAATGCACATCAGGGAATACTGGAATGGGCCTGGCGCTAGCCGCTGCGATCAAAGGCTATAAATGCATATTTACAACCAGTGACAAACAGTCGAAAGAAAAAATCGATATTCTCAAGGCTTTCGGAGCAGAAGTAATCGTCTGCCCAACCAATGTCGATCCGAAGGATGCCAGAAGTTATTACTCCATTGCCGAGCGGCTGAACAAAGAGATACCAAACAGCTACTGGTGCAACCAATACGACAATCTTTCAAACACAGAAGCCCACTACCTCACCACCGGCCCTGAGATATGGGAACAAACGGATGGCAAGATCACTCATCTCGTAGTTGGCGTTGGCACGGGAGGAACCGTATCGGGCACTGCGAAATATCTAAAAGAAAAAAATACGAACATAAAGGTCTGGGGAATAGACACTTATGGTTCTGTTTTCAAGAAATATCACGAGACAGGAGTCTTCGACGAAAAGGAAATATACCCCTATATCACGGAAGGAATCGGGGAAGATATTCTTCCGAAAAATGTGGATTTCAGCCTGATCGACCACTTTGAAAAAGTAGGTGACAAGGAAGGCGCTGTGATGTGTCGAAGACTTGCAAGAGAAGAAGGTTTGTTTTTCGGTTATTCTGCAGGTTCGGCGTTTGCAGGTCTTCTTCAACTGAAAGCAAAACTTACCAAAGACGATGTGGTCGTAGTGATCATCCACGATCACGGCAGTCGGTACGTTGCAAAAATATACAACGACGACTGGATGCGCGAGCGTGGATTTCTCGACAGAGAACTTAAGGTAGGAGATCTTATCGCCAATAAGAGCGACAAGACCTTTATCACTGTCAAAAAAGATACGAGAGTAAAAGAAGCCTTGGAAGTAATGAAGAGCGGTGACATCTCACAGATGCCAGTCATGCAGAATGGTGAAATCATAGGCTCCGTGACTGAAAGTACTTTGTTAAGTTTTATACTTAAAAATCCACTTAAGAACACCGAGAAAACGGTCGCAGATATAATGGGGAAACCGTTTCCAATTGTATCGAATGAGACCCTCGTCAAAGACCTGAATCGATACATTACGAAGTCCATTCCTGCTGTCATCGCTAAAGACAAAGCAGGGACGCTTCAGGTAGTTACTCAGTATGATATTATTCAGGCGGTGTGAGTAAGAACGGCTGACGGTGGACGGCCAACGGTAGACGGCGTGACCCTGTTTACTAGTATTTTCATTTTACGAGCCTTTCGTTGAAGAAATACTGGAAGCCACAAGATTTCAATATATGAAGCCACTATTATTCATCATCTTATTTTCGAGCATTTGGTTTAGCGCAATTCAAGGGCAATACTCCTGGGATTGGCACGACCCGAATGACTTGAAGCACATCGATCTCGGTGACAACAAAGTGATCCTCTACAATGCCATCGGTCTCGGCCTGACCTATCTCTTTTCTAAGTCTAAGGGCGAAAACGTGAACCAAAAATTCCAATCCATCACCACAGAATACAACCACGAATACATCAGGCCACCCCTTTCTGATATGTATTCCATAAAATACCGTAACGGTACAAAAATCCGACAATGGATATGGGCAGGCTTGGAAATAAGCGCCACCCTCAATCCGAACAACGAGAAGGAGGTAGGCCTTGGAGTGAGTCCATTTTTCTCATGGAATATCATTAATAGGTCATCTTTCCGATTGTCTTATGATAATGGACTCGGACCGATTCTGTTTTCTAATATGCTTCCTGAAGGAGGTACTCGCTTTAATTTCTACACCTTCTATGGGCTGGATTTGGAAATTAGTGCGAACGAGTTGAGTTATTCCTTAGGCTTTCGCAATACGCATATCTCTAATGCTTTCATTGCCGGTCGCGACCGCAATCCTTCTTATGATGGGCTTGGCGGGTATATTAGGGTGAGGTTTTTAGGTGTATGTTGAGGACTGACAGATCTGTCTCAAAAGGCATTGCATATATTCGTGAATTGATTGGGGTAGAATTGTGCGGGGCAACTCAAACAGATTAAGATCTGTCAGTCCTTCGGTTACATCGAAATATTCAATGATAAAAAACCATGATTTCCCTATATTTCGGAAAACTGTTGTGATGAATCGAATTTTACTTCTGGCACTTTTTATTGTCACAGTGTCCTGTAAGACCACTGTTGCTCCGACTATAGCTATCGGTCAAAGCGCTGCGTCACTTGATAAAACATACCCGGGCGATTCTATTCCTATCGCGGATATAGCTGATCTTTGGAAGGCTCACTATGCCAAGCGTTTGGACGATTGCAGCATAGAAACGATCACTGGAGCTGATGAAGTTTATGAGAAAACCTATATCTGTTCTCCAATGCTTAGAGATGGAAATTGCCCCCGCATCTATTATCACGGCAAAAAGACGGATCACGTTTTGATTATCACACATGGACTTTCCGATTCGCCGTGGTATGTGCATTTTATTGCTGAGATTTTTTATAGGGAAGGATTGAATGTAATCATGCCTTTGCTTCCGGCTCACGGTCTGAAAGAGCCAAATAAAGTTATGAAAGATCCAAAAATGTCTGTGAAATGGCAAGGTGAAATGGACGCAGCGGTAGAGGTCGCTCACTATTTGGGGAATAGGGTAACTATAGGGGGATTTTCAACGGGCGGAGCGTTGAGTTATAACAAGATTTTACGTGACCCTGAATCTATCGATGGTGGACTCTTTTTATTCTCGGGAGCTCTGAATATTGGTTCGTTCATTCAGTTTTTGGGAAGAATCGGACCGGTGGGCAGTATAATTAAATGGAAGGACGGAAAAATATATGGTGAAGGACCTGATCCATATAAATACGACAAGTTTCCGCAATATGGAGGTTTTCAATTGGCTAAGATCAATAATCAAAACTCGAGATTACAGAAAAAAGTAAAAATCGATAATCCCGTATTTTCAGGCCACTCCATACACGACACTACGGCCAAAATCAAAGGCATCCTTGACCTGCTCAAAAATCACGAGCATGAAGGCTCTGCATTTATTCTAGGATTGCACGTAGAGCATGCGGAAGTGCCGTTGAAAATTGATGTGCCCATAGACACCAGTAAAATAGTGCGCAAGCATTACCAGCCACCGACGGCCAATCCTCAGTTTGAATTGATGATGAAAGAGTGTATGGCATTTTATCAGAAGTATGTGGGATGATCGTTTCAATCATTTAGAGAATAATACATTCTATCCGAATTAAACAGAACAACCGAAAAATTAAGAGATGGAATTGAAGATTTGACAAAAGAACAGTGGAATTTCAGAGAATCTCCGAATCGGTGGTCAATATCCGAAATAGTTTATTAGGTACCGCTTGGGGTAGCTTGGAGCATGACGAGGACTGACAGGTCTCCAACTGACCGATTGCGAAAAATATATTGCACAAATCAATATTGACTCGTGATATGGTGCTCTTGAGTCAGACCTGTCAGTCCTTAATCTACTTATCAGCTACTGCTTAGGATTGCTTGGAATATTAAAACCAAGAATAATATCTCGATTGGCATATTGAATATCGTCTCTGATCTCAACCTCAAGAATACCCGATCCTCCTCGCCTTTCCTGTCTACCTCTTTCAGAGTCCGATAGATAAGGATCATCGTCGAAGAGAAATTCATCGATGTAATATTCATTGATCCCGGGTTCTTTGATGGTCGGGTGAATGTGTGCTGTAATAGTCGTACCTGGATATGACGCAGGCCTGAATGTTTTTATAGAATAGCGACCATCCACACCCGTTTTGATCCATCCGCGGATGTATCCATGTCTTCGCGACCAGTCTTTTTCTTTTCCTGTTGAAGGATATATGCCCGTTGCATTGGTATGATAAACGTACAAGATCACATCTTTGGCAGGAGTCGTTCCGTCTGATTTATAGATGGTGCCGGATATGTGAAGTTTGGGTTCTTCTTTATCATAATCGGGCAAGGTAACTTCACTGGTCAATTCTCTGTCTCCATATTCGTATATAGCTTCACAGCCTTCGCATGGGCCGCCGACTAGCGCGTTAAATTGATCCTTTCAAGGCTGTGCGCAAGATGACAAAATGCATCCGTAGATAAAGGCTCCTAGTAGAATTGGTCTCATAAAACGAATAACGATAAAAAGAATAGGGTGCATTTCAAAATGTCCCGATATAGGGAAATATGTGTTAAATTAGATATATCAACCAAAAATTAAAAGTCATGAACGTGGTTAAATTACAGAAAAGATTTGACCAACTGATGAGTGATGTAAAGAACCTACAGGACATTGAAAGTTTTTACGACTATGAAGAAAGTTTTACCTACCTGTTAAAAGATTTTGGCAGAGAATTGCTAGAGAGTTCATTGGGCGAGGCTGTTGAAAATCGTAAAAAAAAAGATGCATCAAGACAGGTTACGGTAAAATTGAATTGAATAAGTCCAACAAGTACAGCGAACAAATCGAGTCTGCAAAAGTAAGCCCTTATTTACAAGGCAAGTTGATATTCATAGGCCAGTTTAGTTGTTACGAGAATGGGGAAGAAATTGCGAATAAATTATTAGAGGTAAAAACGAATGATACGGCAATTTACCGTTTAACTGATACAATGGGAGAACAAGTAGGAGAATGGATAGATGACCAAGATCGGTACAACATAGAAGATGTGAAAAAAGAGGATAGAGTTTATTGTCAGGTGGATGGTTCTCATTTATTGACAAGAGGACCGGGATGGAAAGAGGTAAAATTGGGAAGGGTATTCAAACAAAGCTCAATTCTACCTCAAAGTGCTGATAGACAGTGGATTAGGAATAGTGAATATGTAGGTCATTTGGGTGATCATGAAGAATTTGAGACAAAAGTTTCAGTGTTATTAGATGAATATTCAGGATTAAAAGACCGGATGGTTTTTGTGAATGACGGAGCTGTATGGATAGAAAAATGGATTACAGCAGAATATCCTGATGCAACCCAAGTACTAGATTTTTACCACGCCGTTGAAAATGTGAGCAAATACGCAAATGTGTGTATGAAAAATAAAAAAGTAAGAAAAGAATGGATTTCACAGACAGCTTCACTATTAAAAGAAAAGGGTTATGATAGCCTTATAGAACGGATCGATGAATTGAATTGTAACACGAAATTAAAAAAAGAGGAAAAGAGGAAATTGATGGTCTATTTAGAAAGGAACAAGACAAGAATGGATTACCCTTCATACATAGAAAAGGGAATGTTAATAGGTTCTGGAGCCATAGAAGCAGCGCACCGCAACGTATTGCAAAAAAGGATGAAACTGTCAGGTCAAAGATGGTCTGCCAAGGGAATTCAAAATATGATCAATCTCAGAGTAATCAATAAAAGTGGCCATTGGGATATGGTAACTGACAGGTTAAGACGCGCCGCCTAGACGGGACAAAATGAAATGCACCCAAAGAATAGGCAAATTTTAGTGCAGTTCAAAATTTCGTATACTTCAGACCTCCTGCCCTGTCGTTAATCTGGTTGTCGCGAATTGGGGCTATTGGCGCACCAAAAATTTTTGGTGCTTCCGTAAATACCACAAATAAACCCGCCTGACTGATCGCCAGCTCGACAAGCTCATTCTGGCGGGTCAGATCGGGCAGGTTTGCAGCGCCATTTAGAGCCTCCAAACCATTGGGAATTCTTTACCTTTTCGGCCAAAGGCCGATCAGCGCTCCGTCGTGCTCCGTCGCTGAAGCTATGGAGCATTAGCGACTGAAGCTTTGGAGCGCCTCGCCTCCCAAAGTACTTTGTACGGCGGACACGGTAAGAGGCCCTTGGCTGACAAAACTGATTTCCTAAATGCCCATTATGCGCGACACAATAAATATTTAATGAAAAGAGTAATCCCTCACACCCTATTCACAGACTACGACATCAATCTTTTCCGCTCCGGAAATCACCACAAACTCTATGAAAAATTTGGCGCACACGAGATCACTATAAATGGTAAAAAAGGAATTTACTGCGCTGTCTACGCTCCAGCGGCTTATAAGGTTCAGGTCATTGGCAATTTTAATTTTTGGTCTGGGGTGGAGCACAACTTATCCGTCCGCTGGGATCACTCGGGAATATGGGAAGGCTTTGTTCCCGACCTGAAAAAAGGAGAATTGTACAAATTCAAGATCTATTCAAATCTGGATTCGAGGATTCGAGAGCAGTCGGATCCTTATGGTTTCTACTTCGAGCAAGCCCCTAAAACATCGAGCATCGCATGGGACACTGGATATAAATGGAAGGACAAAGCGTGGATGAATAAGAGAGAAAATGCGAATCCATATAAACAGACACTTTCTATCTACGAAGTTCACCTCGGAAGCTGGAAAAAAAATTTAGAAGAAAATCGATCCCTCCATTACAAAGAATTGGCAGATGAACTGGTGACTTATGTAGAGGATATGGGATATACCCACGTAGAATTTTTGCCACTTACCGAACATCCGTACTATCCTTCTTGGGGCTATCTTACGACAGGATACTTTGCTCCGACAAGTCGTTTTGGTTCGCCGCAGGATTTTATGGCGCTTGTCGACGCGTTGCATCAGAATGAAATCGGCGTGATCCTCGATTGGGTTCCCGCCCACTTTCCATCGGATGACAGTTTTCTGGCCGATTTTGACGGTTCGAATGTCTACGAACATCCGAATCCCAAAAGAGGTTACCATCCCGATTGGAAAAGTTTAATCTTCAATTACGAACGGCCCGAGATCCGTTCTTTCCTCATTTCAAGCGCCCGATTTTGGTTGGACAAATACCACATCGACGGCCTGCGTGTAGATGCAGTTGCCTCGATGCTCTATTTGGATTACAGCCGCGAAGAAGGCGAATGGGAACCGAATCAATACGGTGGAAGAGAGAATTTAGCAGCAATCGATTTCCTAAAAGCTCTCAATACTTCCTGCTATGGAGCTCATCCTGGAATAGTGATGATCGCCGAAGAATCAACGGCATTCACGGGCGTGTCCAAATCGGTCGACAGCGGTGGATTAGGATTTGGTTTCAAATGGATGATGGGATGGATGAACGATTCGTTGCGCTACCTGGAAAGAGAAACAATTCATCGCAAACAGCACCACAACGAGATCAGCTTTAGCATGGCCTATTTTTATTCCGAATCGTTTGTCCTGCCTTTGTCCCACGATGAGGTAGTGCACGGAAAAAGTTCGGTTGTGTATAAAATGCCAGGCGACGAATGGCAAAGATTTGCCAATGTCAGACTCCTTTATAGTTTTATGTTTTCACATCCCGGACATAAATTGCTATTCATGGGCATGGATATCGGTCAGACCGAGGAATGGGAAGTGAATGACCAGGTGCATTGGGCGCTATTGAAGTACAAATTTCATTCTGGCGTACAAGAATTAGTCAAGGATTTGAATCATTTGCTGAGGACCGAGAGTGCTTTGTCTCACTACAATTTCGAGCCACATGGATTTGAATGGATCGATCATTCGGATGCGCAAAATTCCACTTTGGCTTATTTGCGCAAATCGGATAAGGACACGATTTTGGTGGCTTGCAATTTCACGCCAAGACTGCTCGAGGGTTATCGAATCGGTGTACCTTATGACGGAGAATGGAAGGAGGTGCTGAATAGCGATGCAAAAAAATATGGCGGTAGTAGTATAATCAACAAAAAAATCATAAAATCAGCTAACGAAAGCAGTCATGGTCGGCCCTATTCTGTCGACATTGTTTTGCCTCCGTTGGGGGTTGCCATATTTAAATTTTCGCGTAGCTAATACCAAAGGGGCGATAATCAATTGAGCTGCCCAATAGACCTCACAGCGGGTAACACTTCACGGTTATTGCTATTACTATGTTATGCCAGTCGTGATCTGTTTTTTCACTATTCTTGAGAAACATGAAAAAAGTCCTCCACATATCCACAGAATGTTATCCGATGGCGAAGGCTGGAGGTATGGGTGATGTACTAGGATCATTGCCATTATATCAAAAAGAAACGGGTTGGGCAGCATCGGTCATCATTCCAAAATATGATACGGAATGGCTCAACAATCACGAATTCGAACTGGTATTCAAGGGATCATTCAAAATGTTGTCAAAGGTGATATCCTTCAATATTGTGAAACTTAAAAATGGTGTTCTGCCTTTCGACCTGTACTGCGTCGATGCACCAAAGTTATACTTTCGAAGTTCGATTTATCTTAATAAAGACGGCCATGGGTATGAGGATGAACACGAAAGGAATGTGGCATTTCAGCGAAGTGTTTTAACATGGCTTTGCAATGGGAAGGTGAATTTTGATCTGTTGCACTGCCACGATCACCAGACTGGATTTATACCGTTCATGATAAAAAAATGTAGCGCATACGCCAAACTCAAGACCATACCCACAATGTACACCATCCACAATGGTTCGTATAATAGCCTTTATCCGTGGAAGTGGAGGAAACTACTCCCCCCTTACCAAGCGAGGTTAAATTCAAGTCTCGATTGGAGCAACGATATGGATGGTGTGAAAGCGGCCTGCCTTTACGCTGATCAGGTGAATACGGTCTCACCTACTTATCTTAAAGAACTGCTGGAAGTGCAAGGGCCACTACAATATGCACAAAGCCAGGAACCAGAAAAATTTTCAGGAATTCTCAATGGAATTGACAATGACGACTGGAATCCAAGGACTGATGAACGTCTGTCTTTTCACTTCAAAAGATCATGGGAAGCGTTCAAAATGTCGAATAAACAGGAGATCCTTGAGGGTCTCTATCAGATCGAAGACGTTCCGTTAATCGGCTTTATCGGGCGTTTTGCGTATCAAAAAGGCGCCGATATTTTGTATCAATCCATTGAACGTATCCTCGGTCGCTTCGGCTTTGTGAATTTCTTTGTGCTTGGTTCGGGGGACAAGTTTATTGAAAACCAAATCCTGGATTTGCAGGGAGAGTATGGAGAACGTGTTGCTGTCTTTATAGGCTACAATGAAGATTTGGCACATAAGATATATGCCGCGTCTGATTTCATTCTAATGCCTTCGAGATTCGAACCTTGTGGGCTTAATCAAATGTTTGCGATGAGATATGGAGCTATTCCTGTGGCCCGAAAAACGGGCGGTTTGGAAGATACAGTGGTCGACTTTGAAAACGGAGGAACGGGAGTTTCTTTTGATTATGTTAGTGTGAATGACCTCGTGGGAGCAACGGCACGGGCGCTGCATTTGTATAAGGATGGAAGAAGGTATAAAAGGCTGAGAAGTAAGGCTGCAGCGATGGATTTTTCGTGGGCTAAGTCGGCTGAGTTGTACGCGGAACGGTATGAAACTATAGTAGGTTAAGGATTGAACTTAGCAAGATTATACCAGGATTTTGGCAATGGGCGACAATTTATCTTTGATTCTGTTCACTATTTAGCTAACTTTACAAAGTGGAAGGTAAGTTAAAGTCATTAGGTCAATTTATTGATGAAGAATATGGCCAAGCCGGAACCCCAAAACGGGATAAATTTGAGGCAGGTTTCGAAGCCTTTAAATTAGGAGTTCTTCTTCAACAAATGCGCGAAGATGAGGAACTCACCCAAGAACAACTTGCCAAAAAATGCGGAACCACAAAGAGTTACATTTCACGCATTGAAAACAACGCGTCGGACATAAGATTGTCGACTCTTTTCAGAATTATTAAACAGGGTTTTGGAAAAGATCTGAAGTTGGTTGTAGATTAATTGGTCGGTGGCGGCAATTAAAGGCAATTCGTCCTAAAACGACCCAAAAATTTGGGTCGCCCATTGACATGATTGCAAATAAAACACTAGCAATAATACTAGGCGGAGGAGCAGGCTCAAGACTCTATCCACTTACGGGCGTTCGCTCCAAACCTGCCGTACCGATTGCCGGAAAATTCAGACTCATCGATATTCCTATTTCAAATTGCCTTAATTCTAATATCAGGAAGATCTTCGTTCTGACTCAATTCAACTCAGCTTCATTAAACAAGCACATCAAAAATTCGTACCACTTCGATCAATTCTCAAGTGGATTTATTGACGTTTTAGCTGCTGAGCAAACTCCGGATAGCAAGGAATGGTTTCATGGGACGGCTGACGCAGTGAGGCAGAGTACCGGTCATTTTAGTGGTCACGATTTTGAATACGTACTCATTTTATCCGGTGATCAACTCTACCAGATGGATTTTGAAAAAATCCTTAATTACCACAAAGGCCATGGCGCTGACCTTACGGTAGCCACCATTCCCGTAGATGATCGCGATGCGCCCTCGTTTGGGATTATGAAGGTCAACGACAAAGGATATATCGAAAATTTCGTCGAAAAGCCTGATAAAAAAGATCTACGTAATTGGACATCGCCGGTCGAGGAGCAATACAAATCAGCAGGTAAAAATTACCTCGCCTCAATGGGCATCTATGTATTCTCAAGAGGTGTGATATCAAAACTTTTTGAGGCCAATCCCAATGCCGTTGACTTCGGAAAAGAACTTATTCCTTATGGCGTAAGCAGTCTGGATTATACAGTAGCCAGTTATTCTTACGGAGGTTATTGGACAGATATTGGTAATATTCGATCCTTTTTCGATGCCAACCTTCGCCTAACGGATTTTCTACCGGAGTTTAATCTATACGACAATATAAATCGCGTATATACGAATGCACGTATGCTGGCTCCGGCCAAAGTCTTTGGAACTAAATTCGACCAGGCGTTGCTCGCAGGGGGCAGTATCATACATGGCGAATCAATAAGTAAGTCGGTGGTTGGTGTTCGCTCAAGAATCGGTAAACGTACTATAATTGAAAAATCAATTCTCATCGGCAATGATTTTTATCAATCCCTTCATGATATGGTCAAAAAGAAAGGAAAAGAATTACTGGGAATTGGTGAAGATTGTGTTATTAAAAATACGATTATAGATAAGAACGTGACAATTAGTGATAATTGTAAAATAATAGGAGGCCCTGATCTCGAAGATTGCGAAACGAATGAATATTGCGTTCGAGAAGGCATAATCATCGTCAAAAAAGGTGCGCTTATCGAGGCCAATACAAATATTGGCGCCTAGATAAAACTTTTACCGCATATTGTAACCACACCCCCCTACCCCAGGGCTGTTCAGTGCTGGGGAAAATGGCCTACTCCCGTCTCCCGGCCCCACCAGCTGGCGGGGAGCACCCACACGCTGAGAATCAACGAATTATACGAGGGTGGAATTCCCCTTTCGGGGATTAAGGCCCGCCTGACCGGAACGGTCAGGGGCGAGCGTGGGAGCACTGAACAGCCCTGCCCCCTAACCTGGACAAGCAAGAACCAAAAAAGAGCAATTTCACTCTGCAGGAGAATCCACCCACAGGTTGTTCGAAACTGGCAATTCGATCTATCGTCTACCGGCTGCCTTAAAAAAACAAGCTTCTGTATAGCACTCATTAATCAAGATAATTTATGTTTGCCAACTTATTTTTAAAAACTGAGAATTGGCGCAGAAAGATATTTTTCCGAAGCGGCTTATTGAATTTCATTTTGAGAATGGAGTCCTGGAAGTCATCACGGACAATGGAGTGAGGCTCAGAGTTGAGTTTTACACCTCAGACATCGTACGGTTTAGATACAGCACCGAGAATTATTTTCATAAAGATTTTAGCTATGCTCTTGATCCCGATTTGGAAAAAGAAGAAGTACGTCTCGATGTAGATGAGGAAGGAGATCATATTTTCATAAAATCAGAAAGTCTGGTTGTACAGATATCAAAGAACGATTTGCATAAGACCATATCTGACTCTTCCGGCAAGGTTATTTTGATTGATGAAAAAGGATTTCATTGGGAGAAAAATTACCGCACGAGCAATGACATCGTCAAGATGTCCAAAAAAACGGAGGTCAAAGAGCATTTCTACGGACTTGGTGATAAGACAAGCGACTTCAATCTCAAGGGAGGACGTTTTAAAAATTGGGGCAGCGACAGCTATGGATACAACAAGGACTGGGATCCGCTGTATAAGAATATTCCCTTTTATTATGGATTAAAAAATAATACAGGGTACGGAGTCTTTTTCGATAATAGTTTTAAAACATTTTTCGATTTTGGAAAGGAGCGCAAGGATGCGGCTAGTTTTTGGGCACACGGCGGGGAGATGAATTATTATTTCATAGGAGGGCCTCGATTGATCGACGTATCCAAGCGGTATGCCCATTTAACAGGTACACATGATCTGCCTGCCCTTTGGTCATTGGGTTTTCAGCAATGCAAGTGGAGCTATTATCCGGAATCTCAGGTACGAGAAGTGACCCGCAAAATGCGAGAATACAGGATTCCCTGTGACGCTATATACCTCGACATTGACTATATGGATGGGTTTCGTTGTTTTACGTGGGATAAAGAGAAGTTTCCCGATCCGAAAAAGATGGTATCTGATTTTAAAGAAGAGGGATTCCAAACAGTTGTCATTATCGATCCCGGGATCAAAAAAGATCATAACTATTGGGTGTTTCGCGAAGGGCTTGAGAGTGGCTATTTCTGCCAGCGACAGGATGGCCCATATATCGAAGGAAAAGTATGGCCAGGTGAGTGTTACTTTCCTGACTTTACGAATCCGGAAGTACGCGAGTGGTGGTCGGGCCTCTACAAAGAATTGATCGCCGAAATCGGCATATCCGGTGTCTGGAATGATATGAATGAGCCCGCCTTGTTTGACACAGAAGGCAATACCTTCCCCGACGACGTGCGTCATGATTACGACGGCCATTCGTGCAGCCACAGAAAGGCGCATAACGTCTACGGCATGCAAATGGCACGGGCTGCATATGAAGGTGTTAAAAAACACAATGACGGCCGCCGAGGTCTTATCATTAGTCGGTCGGGGTACTCTGGCTTGCAACGCTATTCCAGTGTCTGGACGGGTGACAATAGAGCCACATGGCAGCACATTTGGATGGCGAATATTCAATGTCAACGGCTCGCCATTAGCGGGGTATCATTTGCAGGTTCGGATATCGGTGGGTTTATTGGTAAACCGAATCCCGAGATGTTCATTCGATGGATCCAATTGGCGATCTTTCACCCATTTTGCCGGGTGCATTCTTCGCAGGACGATGGCGACCAGGAGCCGTGGTCATTTGGCGAAGAAACTCTCGAATTATTTAAAGAGGCTATCGAACTCCGTTATCAACTGCTTCCTTATCATTACACCACTTTTTATAGGCACACGACCGAGGGAATTCCTTGCATATTGCCTCTTGTATTTTTTGATCAGAATGACAATCAGACGTACGATAAAGAAGATGAATTTCTCTGTGGCTCTCATATACTTACCGCATCCGTTTCATCTCCGGGCGTTTTGTCCAAGGAGGTCTATTTGCCGCAAGGCCAATGGTATAACTACAGGAGTAATAAGAGAATTGAGGGAGGGCAAAATCATAAATGTGCTTTGTCCAAAAATCGATTTCCTCTTTTCATAAAAGCGGGAGCCATTGTTCCATTTTATCCTGTCCAGCAATACGTCGATGAGTTTCCGATCGAAGTGATCGAATTGAAAATATACTTTGGCTTTGGTGAACATATGAGCCACTTGTACGAAGATGAGCACGATGGGAGGGAATATCTGAACGGCAACTATAGATATTCCACATTCGTTGCTCGCGGCGATCAAAGCAGTTTGATAATTGAGCATTCGTTTGAAGGGCATTTCCGGCCGACCTATCCCAACTTTAGAATATCGTTGATTGGGTTACCTTTTGAGGTTAGTGACGTTCATGTTGATGGAAATAAAATAGATCAGCAAAATCTTGAGATCACCTCTGATTTTCGGAAAATTGTGATTCATTAGAGCAACTTCTAATTGAATGCTAAGACGCAAAGGACAAATTCATTACTTTGCGTCTTAGCGCCTTTGCATTTGAACAATTTTGTCGTTATTCTTTGAAAACCAATGGCTCAATATCTTGGCATTTTCTCTAAAAGAAAAGTATCAATTTGAATACCAATATCGCACGATTCTTCATTGTAATCCTCCTATTGTACGTAGCTTTTAGTGCCATTCATGGCCAAAATTCCGTGGACAAAGACTACCAATTCATCTACCTCGTCCGCCATGCCGAAAAAGCCAATGATGCTACAAAAGATCCGCCTCTCAATGAAATTGGCAAAGCTAGGGCAAAAAAGCTTTCACAAATACTCGCTAATTCTGACATCGGACAGATCTACTCCACAGGTTATAAACGCACTAGGAATACTGCAAAACCACTTTCAGAGCATATCAATCTGATTATTCAGATCTACGATCCACGCGATCACGCCATCATTGAGAAGATCAAAAACTCCAATGGAAATATGCTTATCGTAGGCCATTCCAATACAACACCGACTCTAGTCAATGCTCTTTTAGGGCGTGAACAATATCAGCAACTGGACGAAATGGAATACGATAAGTTATTCATAATGAGCAAGTTAGGTGATGTTTTTGGTGTAGCTGTATTGGAATTTTGAAACCTAGTGCGTCAGGAACTAAATTCTAACCTACATAAACTTGTTCTTTTCCTCCTGCTCATCGTTGGAAAAATCCTCATTATGCTAAGGCATAACTCCGGTTTTTCCGCCTTGATCAGAAGAAAAATAACGTCGTTTATATATGTCATTACTTAGTTCCTGACGCACTAGTCGTATTCGCTGATCAATCGGACATTGCTTGTAATGTGCACTTCGTTTCCGATCATTGGGAGTCCGTTTCCGGGAAGAAGTTCATCGCCGCCGAGATTGAAATCCAGACGGTTTATTTTTCCATTAATGGTAAATCCGGGTGTTGTTTTGGAAGGCGAATGAGTGTATCCGTTGAATTTTACATCCAGGACAATTTCTTTTGTAATTTCCTTGGTTGTCATGTTGCCGGTCAGGCGGTAAACGCTATCTCTGGCCATTTCTATTTTAGTGCTTTTGAAGACTACTTCTGGAATTTTTCTACTTCGAAAAAACCTAATCGCGCAGCTTTGAGATGGTGCGCCATCTCCATATTCGGCATATTGACGCTGGCAGGCCGTAATAGTGCTTCGACCGCCATATCCGTGAAATCATCTTTGGTATAAGTGACTTTTACCTCATAGCTTTCGAGTCCTCCTGCTACGTTGTAAATGCCCCAGTGTCTAACCGCAAACTGTATAGACGAATGGGTGGTATCCACTAAATATTTATTAGCGTCAACAGTAGGAGCATTATTCAAAGATCTAGGTGCGACCTTTTCGAGTTCTCGTGTGGCTTTTTCTAATAATATGGATGAGTCTCTTTTGACCCGATCGTCTTTCATCAAGCCTTTTATCGTCGCAGTCATCAGGGCAAAGAGCAAAAGAAGGGCAAGAATTTTTGGGAATGTTTTCATTTTTTTTACTACCTTAAATTTCTCCAATAACTGGAAAGTTCCCATTATTTATCGCAATGCACTTGACTTGTCAAAACCGGCAAGAACATTATATCTTGCAGTACCGATTGCTGCGTGCACACGTTTCTTAGAGGAACCGATATTGCGACGGGTACTCAAGAAAGAAAATTTGCACCTTATCATTTACAATGAAGAACTTCAAAATATGACAGAATGGGAAGTAGGTGAAATGCTGGTAGAGCAAGGCGTGCCCAAACAGGATATTGTCGCCGGTTTTCTGTCGCCATTGCTACGCGAAGCTTCCGGATACGCCGTCGCTTGATTGTCACTCTTTGTCCTTTTCAATCAAGCTCAAAATCCTTTCATTTCCTGCTCGATCACATCGTATCATTGTTGAAAATTTCACACGACGGCACAACGATCACAACGTATGCAGAAATCAACTTATAACAGCGTTGTGGCGTAGTGCCGTTGTGTGAGGCTCTTGTTTCATAGTACTTGCAAGATAATGAGCCATAAAATTAAATCTTTGAAAGCGCCCCCACTATCCTTTCCATGTCTCCTATCGTATTATATATATTAGGAGAAAGCCTGATGCCTCCGGTAGGAGCGGATGCTATTCCAAAATCCTCATAAAGCCGCTGAAACACCTCCCGAAAATCTTTGTCCGCCAATTGAAATATGACGATACCCGCACTCAACTCCTTCTCCAATGGCGTCACAAAACTGACTCCTGAAATGCGCTCGTGAATGTTCTTTTTCAAATAATCAGTCAATTGCCTCACCCGGCCTTCGATATTTTCAAAACCAATGTTTTTGTGAAAATTTATCGTTTCGACCAAAGCGGAAATGGCAGCATCGTCGCGCTGCCCCAACACACACAATTTTTCATCAATGGTCTCCCACTCTTCGTCCCAACCAGCCGAAATAACACTGGGCCAGACGTCGTCCATCAATACTTTATTTACATATAAAATGCCCGTTTCTTTTGGCCCCATCAACCACTTGTGGGCGCTGCCGCTATAAAAATCGCAACCGATCTTTTTTAGGTTAACTCGCTGTAAACCAAAGGATTGTGCGCCGTCGATCAATGTGAGAATTCCTTTAGCTTTGGCGAGATCACACAGTTCTTTTGCCGGCAAGGCAATACCGCTGACGTTAGAAATATGGGAAAAGGTCATCAGACGTGTTCTACGTGTAATTGCCTCCTCGAAAGATGTGATGAGTGCTTCCGGAGAATTTGGATTTTCGGGAACACTTATTTTTTTCACCCTAAACCCCTCTCTTTTTGCCCGCTGTTCCCAGGCGATTCCATTCGTCGGATGATTTTGATCCCAGATGATAACTTCGTCTCTTTTGCTCAAGTCCAGTCCGTTGACGATGATATTATTGCTTTCGCTGGTATTGCGCGTAATACCGATCTCGGATTTTTCGACCCCAAGATAATCTGCCAGCATTTCAAGCGCGTGTTGTCTGACTTGATTGAATTTTTCACGATTTTGGAAAGAGACGTCCTTTTCCAGATCCCTCGTATAATTCACAATCGCTTCGGTTACCACATAGGGACTCGGACATAAATTGGCAGAATTGACCATGATCAGATCGGCTGGTATGGCAAATTGCTGTTTGACCATTTCCCAGTATTTTTCGTCGGCTTGTTCTCCTTTGGACAGCCCTAGATCTTGATGATCAGAGAAAGGTTGATAAACTGAACTTGCGAATGTGGGTAATGCGATTCCCGTGGCGAATCCGGTAGCGGCTTTTTTGAGGAAGTTTCTTCGCGATTTATAGTGGTGTTTCAAGTGCATGATCTTTTACATTTTTTTGTTCGACTAAGGTATTACAATTTATCATACCTTTGGCTTATGACTGTCAAAATCGGCATCACAATACAAGAGTCAGACCTGCAGGAGATAGACAAATTGGTTGAGGCCAAAGCCTTTCCCAATCGCAGCAAAGCGATACAGGAAGCGATCTCCGATAAACTCTCACGTGTAAGAAAAACCCGTTTGGCAAGAGAATGCAAAAAACTCGATCCAAACGAAGAGAAACGAATAGCAGAAGAGTGCTTTGTGGGCGAGGCACAGTTGTGGGAGGAGGAATGGTAAAGCCCATGTCACATCGTGGAGATATTGTTTGGGCTGAACTTAATCCTACCACAAGGCGTGAACAGAGAGGATTTCGTCCCGTTCTCATCATTAGTGAGAACGTTTTTAATAATAGGTCTGAAACGGTTATAGCTCTTGCTTTGACGAGCAAGAAACAAAGGGTTGGTTTTCCATTAACTCATAAATTGCCGCATAAAATATTAGGTAAAACGGCTTGGGTTAAAATTTCTCAAATAAGAATTCTGTCTGTCGACCGTTTAGGAAAAACAATTAGTCATTTGGAAGAGGATGAACTCCAATTGATAATCGATGGGTTGAACGAGATCATTGGAGGATCTTAAAATTTGAGTATTTATGAACGGTAGAACTACCAAAATCCAATACAAAAAAATCATTAAATGAGCACTCCTTTATTCTACAAATACTCCATCACCATCAAAGCAGATGCAGATAAAGTATGGGCCGCCCGGACCAATCCCGAAATGACCAAACAATACATGTTTGGCTGCGAGGCGATTACCGATTGGAAAGTGGGGAGCGAAGTGATCTGGAAGGACGTCTCTGATGGCATTATCTACGTAAAGGGCCATGTAGTTAAATTCGAACCTAACTCAGTCCTGGCCTTTACAGTTTTTGATCCAAATGGAACTTATGAGGACATTCCCGAAAACTATCTGACTGGTGAATATCGCCTCAGCTATTCTGATGGTGAGACAACACTGGATATTTCGCAAGGTGATTATTCAATTGTTGCGGACGGACAAAAGCGTTATGAGGATGCAGCCGGTGGATGGGATATGACTATGCAGGCGCTTAAGAAATTGTTGGAGGGTTGACCAAACGGTTGACGGCAGACGGTTGACGGGCGTCCAAGGTGATTTACTATTACACTCATTTGTTTCTTAACTTCGTGGCTAGAATGGAGAAATTATGAAATATCACAACCTCATAGAAAGAAATCCTGATGTAATGATGGGTAAACCTATTATTAAAGGAACCAGAATTACAGTTGAATTAATCGTTCGTAAAATTGCGGACGGCTTTACCATTCCAGATATTTTGGTGGGGTATCCACATTTGACGGAGGATGGTGTTAAAGCGGCATTGGAATTTGCGGCAGATATGATTTCAAATGAAATGGATCTCCAAGTTTGAATAGAGGAAGATATGCTAAATAATAATTTTTAGTTAAATAATATGGAGACGGCCATCATCAAAGAGCCTTACTTGTTGTCCTATTCCCCTAGCAGCATTGATGTAAACGATCGTAAATACATTCTGAACTATCCCGTTCGCTGTTCATTGGAAAAGGTGAAAGATTATATTGTTATAAAGAATGAGTTTTTAGATCTTATCGGAACTGGAGGAAGCAGGGATGAGGCCAAGTGCAATTTTAACGAGGAGTTTGACTATTTATACCAAAAACTCAATTCACTTCCTAATCATAAAATTACCGAAAGACTCAGCCTGGTTAAGTCGCTTATGAATCAGTTCGTTAAAGAGATTGTTGTAACAAATGGTCATTGACAAAAGAAAGACCTACCAAAATTTAAAGAAAAAGGGATTTATGGATTCGAATACAAAGAGCAAGGACCACTTGTACTTGGATTTTTTTCATAATGGGAGATTTGCGTTTTACAGAAAAGTCAGCCACGGTAGCAAAAGGGATATCAGTGAACCATTAATCCATCAAATGGCAGACCAATGCAAATTGAGTAAGAGAATGTTTATCGATCTCGCCAAATGTCCTCTCAGCAAGCAGAAGTATTTGGAACACCTCAAAAAGAATGGAATCTTTGATTAATGATGCACTTCAAAAACCACAGCTACAAAACCACCCGCACAGCCCACTACTCCACTTACGGCGAACTCAGCAAAAAGACAAAATACATCTGGTTTGTCATGCACGGATACGGCCAACTTGCCAATCGTATCATCCGAAAATTCGACATCCTGGATGAGAATGATCACTTCGTAATCGCTCCCGAAGGCCTCTCCCGATTCTACTGGCATGACAATAACGAACCTGTAGCGTGCTGGATGACAAAACAGGACAGGTACGACGAAATCGAAGATTTTACCAATTACCTGCAAAGTCTCTATGACCGCCATTGTAATCACGTCAATCAAAATGTGAAAATTATCTTCTTTGGATTTTCACAAGGTTGTGCTACGATGTGGAGGTGGATTCACGCTAAGATGCCCAGGTACGATGTGCTTATAAATTGGGCGGGATGGATTCCGGAGGACATTTCTTACTTGCAATTGAAAATTTTTTTGGCTGGAAAGAAGCTCTATCTGATGTATGGAACCGATGACGAATTTATCGATGAGAGCAGGCTCCAAGGCATCAGGGAAGTAATTGATAAAAATGAATTAATAATTAAAATCTCACAATTTAGAGGTGGTCATAAAATACCGAAGGAAGAATTGAAAGCTTTTTTGGAAGGATTGGGTATAGGATAGTTGAGCCTGCCTGGTCGACAGACAGGCCTGGAGCGCTAGCGTAAAGATCGGTGAGCCGATATAATATCTAGCTCCGATACCTCCATAAGCAAAATAATTTGGCTCACTGATCCCTGCCCGAGGCAGGCGGGCCTGCAGGCTCAAGGATCCTACTGCTTTGTTCTAAAACTCCACCTTGCACCTCAAATTCACCCTCCTCGTCGTCAAATTATTAGGTACCGCAAATTGCTGATTAAAGATCGTACGGACCCAGGTATTAGAGGATACATTTTCAATGCCCATCAAATTGAAGACTTCCAGTGTGATCCAGGCGTTGTCGAGCGAGCGAAATATGCTACGGGGCCTTTGTTTGATTCTCGAAGCATCCCACAGGTGGTAAGAAAAGCCGATGTCCACCCTTTTGTACCCCTTATATCTGAACACATTTCGAAAGACCTGGTTGTTTTCTCTCAGTCCGAAAGGTAGGCCCGAACCGAAAATCATATTGAGATTCACCTTGAAGTTTTCATTGCCGGGCAAGTAATCCTGAAAAAATACAGATACATTAAAGAATTGATCGGAAGGTCTTGGTACATTGCTGACTTCCCGGGGACTTTCTCCCGGTGATACGCTCAGATGCTGTACGTCAGTGATATTTTCACGCGTCTTCAGAAATGATAGATTGACCCACGATTCCGTGCCTGGGACAAAGGCCCCGTTCAGTCGGAAATCAAAGCCGATGGCATAGCCCGCAGCGTCATTTTCACCGCTGTATCTGAGCCGCACATTATCGATATCATAGGACGTGAGGTTAGAAAATTTCTTGTAATAAACTTCTGTGATCAGTTTGAACGGCTTGTTACTAATGCCTTTCCAGAAAAAATCATAAGTCACTCCAGCCAGGGCGTGAATGGACTTTTGTGATTTGAGTTTGGTGTTCACCGTACCATCGGGTCTTCTCAACTCCCTATAAAAAGGGCTTTGGTAGTAGAGTCCGCCTGCCAATTTGTAAGACACTCGCACATCTTCTCCCTCAGGTTTGAAAAGCAATTGGGCGCGTGGACTGATGATCAATTCATCATTCAACGTCCAATAGGCAAACCTTGCGCCGTAATTGAATTTCAGCTCTGAAGACCGACCTTTGATGTCCAAACTGTTCTGCAGGAATCCCGTGATGCGCTCAGATAACAGCTTATTTTTTGATTTGAGAACCTCGAAAATCAGAACCTCCGTCTCGCTCGCGGGAAGGGAATAACCTGCCGAATCGACTCGGATCCATTCATTCAATTGGTCATTCATTTGCTCTCTCTGGTATTTCAGACCCCATTGTAAGAAATGAACGGGTTTTCCACTGCGGTTTGGTTGGAGTTCAATTCCACCTCTAAGCGCCACATTGGTTATTTCGCTGAGCAAACGATTTCGCCCAAATTCCTGCTCCGTACCCAAGCCGAGAATGGCCACTTCCTCGGTCGAATCTTCACTTCCTAAGTCCGTCTCTACCTGGCTCAATCGATAAAACCCGGTTATATCAAAACTCTCCTTCTCATTCCCTTGATAACGCGAAGCGAGCAGTTTGATAAAGAGTGGATTTTTTTCTTTTTCAGGAATGAAGGTCAGCGAAACTCCACCCATTCCCGTAGTAAATTCATCGGCTTCCTGTCCTTCGAAAACGGTGGTGAGTCGTAGCCCAAAATCGATAAGGCCCAAAGCCGTAGCTCTACTTATAGGCTGAAATTCGTACTTGCTACGATTGTAATTCCCAATAAATCCAATTTGCAAGTCTCGCGTGAGGTCATAAGTCATATATCCCTGGATATCAGCAAACCGAGGGATGTATTGCCCTTCCACATCCAGAGAGCCAAGCAAATACTGAGTGGTCTTATATCTCGCACCCAGCAAGTATCGCATCCTTTGAAAATCTTTTATACCCACCTTTGCAGATCCTTCCAGATGTGCAGAACCTCCAAGAAAACCACCGCTTAATGAACCTCTAAAATCAGTAGGGCGTTTGTACTTAATGTCCAAAACGGACGACATCTTGTCTCCATATTTAGCTTCATAGCCGCCCGATGAAAAAGACAAATCACGCATCAGGTCGATATTCGGAAAAGAAAGTCCTTCCTGCTGGCTGCTGCTGATGAGTTGGGGTCTGAATATTTCAAAGTCGTTGACGTAAACGAGATTCTCATCGTAATTGCCGCCGCGTACGTTATATTGTGAACTGAGTTCACCACCGGTGCCCGAACGAGTACCTAAGGCTATGTGTGGCAGGATGCTTTCGAAGTTTCCCGAAGCGGAAGGTAAAAATTTCAATTCCTCGGCACGTTCCCTGATCATTTCGGTGCCTTTGAGTCGACTTTCGGTGACAATAACTTCCACATCGGATTCCTGTGGAACCATAGTAATCTCAAGGAAAATATTCTTGTTCTCTTTGATGGTTGCATTAAAACTTCTAAAGCCCAATCTGCTTATTGATAAAATCAATTCGTCACTCCACAATGTCTGCAAACTGAAATATCCATTGTCGTCTGAACTTGTAGAGATGCCTGATTTTTCAAAAAACACTGTCGCGAATTCGATGGGTTCTTCGCCCAGCGCATTTTTGATTTTGCCTTGTACGGTGATGGTTTGGGCGGAAATTGCATTTACAAAGAGGAGGGCGACTATTGTGCTAAATAGAACCCGGTGAACATGGTCAATAGAATTACATTCCTGCGCAAACCCCTCACCCCTAAAGGGGAATCCACCCTCACAGTCACATCTTCTGTCTTCTGTCTTCTGCCTTCTGTCTTCCGTCTTCTGCCTTCTGTCTTCCATTAAACCTCGCCAATATTCTTTAAACTGCTAATAGTATCCACAGAATTCTTCGACTTAAAAACCGTATTACCAGCTACCAAAATGTCGGCTCCTGCCTTTAGAATAGTCTCGGCATTTTCGAGCCCTACCCCACCATCAATTTCTATCATGGTATCAAGATTTCGCTCAGTGATCATCGATTTCAGTTTTCTGATTTTCGGCAAAGTCTGGTAAATAAATTTCTGACCTCCACAACCGGGATTGACACTCATTACGCATACCAGATCAATGTCATCTATAATATCTTCTAATAGCGTAACGGGAGTATGCGGGTTAATTGCTACTCCCGCTTTGACATTAAGCGATTTGATTTTTTCAATAGTGCGATGCAAATGGTCGCACGCTTCCAGGTGTACCGTCAAAACGTCAGCGCCTCCTCCTGCAAATTTTTCAATAAAGTCCTCCGGATTTTCAATCATAAGATGGACATCGAGCGGTTTTTGGGAAGCTGCCTTGAAAGCCGGCATTAGTGTCAAACCAAAACTAATATTGGGTACAAAATGACCGTCCATGACATCGATGTGGAGCCAATCAGCTTCGCTATCGTTTACAATTTTGATCTCCTCATTCAACTTGAGAAAGTCAGCAGCAAGTATTGACGGAGCTACCAGATGTGGCATTTTGATTGTTTGTTAATGCAAAGCTAAGAAACACGACGAATGACTCACGGGTCATTTAAAAAGAAACTTATAATATGATTTCATAATTAGAAAAGGATTACCGTATACTACGGTAGAGGCGATTAGTAAGCGGTCTGGTTTACCTGTGAGCAAAGTTCTAAATATTATAGGGGTGGCCCAAACTACCTACAATAAAAATAAAAAGGCTGAAATTCTCATGAATGGTAGAAGTAGTGAAGCAATTCTGTTGATGGCAGAAGTGTTGGAGTATGGAAACTTGGTGTTTAATAATGAAACAGAAAAATTAAACCGGTGGTTAATGAAATCTAATATGTCCCTCGGCAATGTGACTCCGGAAAGTCTTTTTGACACATTATCCGGCATTCAAGTCGTCCATAACTGTCTTAACCGATTGGAACACGGAAATTTTGCTTAGTGCGCGTATTTAGAATTGAGAGGGAGCAATATCTCGAAACCACGTTTAAGGGTATAGGTGCGGCACACACACCCGGATTTCGATGGAATAGTTTAAATACCCAGCTGGTATATACTTCAGAATCAAGAGCACTCGCAATATTGGAATTGTCGGTACATTTAGATTTGCATAAAGACTTGCCCACCGATCGTTTTTACGTCGAAATTGATATACCCAATGATGTCGAAATTCTTATTCTGGATCATCAAGACCTTCCACACAATTGGGATGCCAAGCCCCCTGGATTGGAAACCCAGTACATCGGGGATGATTTTCTCGCTGCAAATGAAGCTGCGGTTTTAAGGGTTCCAAGTAGTCTAGTGCACTAGGCACTAAATCCTGACCCCCATGAAACTTGTTCTTTTCCTCCTGCTCGGCGTTGGAAAAATCCTCATTATGCTTAGGCATAACTCCGGTTTTTCCGCCTTGATCAGAAGAAAAATAACTTTGTTTATGAGGTTCATTACTTAATGCCTAATGCACTAGTGCCTCGGGAACGAAATATTAGAACTATTTTTAATATATTTGTGTTCACCAAAACAAAAAAAAGATGAGAGGGATTCCCACAGCCCTCCCATTAACAGTAAACGAACGTCAGCGTGATATATTAGAAAAGGAATATCACAAGGTGAATATACCAAGTTCATACAAACAACGAGTTTCCATAGTAGTTTCAGGAATGGAAGGAAAGAGTATACATGAAACTTCAAGAAATTTAGGAGTTTCATTAAATACAGTACGACGGTGGAGGCGGCGTTGGGAATCAGGACAAGAGGAATTAAGAGCGTTAGAACATGATGAACAAGGCATTCGAGTGAAAGATCATGTTTTACGTACCAAGATTAAGGAGGAGGTACTATCAGACTTGCCCAGGAGTGGAGCACCAAAACGAATAACCTTAGCCCAAGAGCAGCAAATTGTAGGGTTGGCCTGTGAAAAGCCCGAGGATCATGATATTGAAATGGATTACTGGACAAGAGAAATGTTGGCCCATGTGGCAAAGGCAAGGAAAATTGTGGATAGCATTTCCCCACGTTATGTGGGCACTATTTTAAAAAAAACAAATTAAGGCCGGATAAGTCAGATTATTGGTTATACCCCAATATTGAGGACCGAGAATTATTTCGCAAACAAGTTGAGTTCATTTGTGCTTTAATTATAGGGGCAGTGGCGGGGCAAGACCCAAATAGGCGTGTTTTTAGTGTAGACGAAAAAACAGGTATTCAAGCCTTGGAGAGAAAAAACAGCACTCCGATGCGCCCGGGTAGAAATCGTCGTATTGAATCTGAATACACTCGACACGGAACAACCTGTTTAATGGCCGCATTGGATATTTCTAATGGAAAAATACACCATTACCGATTACATCCAACCCGTACAGAAAAGGATTATTTAGAATTCATAAAACAAAGTTGTGCAACTGTATCAATTGATAAACAAATCGGATTTCTTGCTGATCAACTCAATACACATAAATCGGAATCTTTGGTGCGTTGGGTAGCCCAGCAAATCGATTATAGGGGAGACTTAGGAACAAAAGAGTATAAGGGAATTCTAAAAAGTCAAGCTTCCAGACAAGCATTTTTAGAGAATCCCGAACATCGCATCTTTTTTGTATATACTCCAAAACACTGTTCCTGGCTCAACCCTATCGAAAACTGGTTTGGAAAACTACAAAGGCACAGAATTAAGAACGGAAATTTTATATCAGTGGACGATCTGAAATCCAAAATTGAATCTTACATTGCATTCTACAACACACTATTGTTTAAACCGTATAAGTGGAAATTCAAAGGATTTATCGAAGCTCAACCTCATGGTTCAAGAACTTCGTTCCCGATGCACTAGTGCACCAGGCACTAAATCCTGACCCCCATGAAACTTGTTCTTTTCCTCCTGCTCGGGGTTGGAAAAATCCTCATTATGCTTAGGCATAACTCCGGTTTTTCCGCCTTGATCAGAAGAAAAATAACTTTGTTTATGAGGTTCATTACTTAATGCCTAATGCACTAGGTTGGGAATCGAGATGACCGCACTGATTGGTATATTGGCTGCTGCAGGTTTTGCGATCGGTCTGGCCCTTCAGGGATTTTTGGGCAATTTCGCTTCCGGGTTAACGATTATTTTCTTCAAACCTTACAAAGTGGGAGACTGGGTGCAAATTTCGGATATGTTTGGTAAGGTGAAAGCTATACAGATTTTCAATACAACTCTTATCACACCAGGTGATAAAACACTCATTATTCCCAATGGGCAAGTGACCGATAATATTATTGCCAATATGTCTACCGAAGGAAAGATCAGGATGGAATTAAATGTAACAATGCCTTATGAAGAGAGCTTTCCAAAAGTACAAGAGGTGATCAAAAATGAGCTCACTGCATGTAGCCATATTCTGAATGAACCCGAGCCACTTATTGGTATAGAATCGTATGACAGTCATAATCTCGTCGTGGCTATAAGACCGTATATCAATCCCGATTATTATTGGGACGCAACTTTTGAAGTGTACGGTAAAGTCAAACAGGCATTCAGAGATAGTGGGATTAAGGTGGCGTACTCCGAGGGTGTGGAATTGGGGCCGATTGGGGAGTAGTGGGTCTAAGGCGGGACGCCATCGACAACCGTGGGTTGCTGATGGCCTGCTTGAGGCAGGTAGACTGTCCTCGCCTGAGCTTACTGTGAAGTTACTCTTTCCAAAGTGTCACTTACCCACGCATTCAGGCTTTTCCCGGAATCGATGGCTCTAATATGTAACTTGTGGTGTAATTCCGGCGATAATCTCAAAATGAATTTACCCGAAAATGGCTTATCGGGTTGTTCACCTCGTTCTCTGCAAAAATCCAAATACTCATCTACAGAATTTTTAAACGCCTTCTGAATTTCGTCGACCGTCTTTCCTTGAAAGGTTATCACATCCCTGGTGTCCATCACCTCCCCGTGAAATATGCCTGCATCACTGTCAAATTCAACTCTACCCGTATATCCTTTATGTTTCATCATATGGTTTTATTCCTGCTTCTGTCAAAAAACGCCTCATTGATTTCAAAGCCCCTTTGTCGGTTTCCTTCCGTGGATGTGGCCTGTGAAAAACAGCACGAATTTTATTTAATGCTACTCTTATTCTTGAGCCTCTACCTTCACTGATTTCAGCACCCAAAGCGACTAATAGTTTTTCAATATCACTCCATAGAATATTTGATCGCACAGGGTTGGCGAAAATGGCATTTATCGTTTTCTTGTGCTTTCGGCTCAAACCCATCGTGATACTAAAATACAGTATCTTATTCTTTACAGCAAATTTCTCTACACAAATTTTCTGAGTGCATTTAAGGCCGGACGCCTCGACAACCGGTTTTTGATTGTGTACTGGCTTCAAAGTTGCTGATGGCCAGCCTGAGGCAGGTAGACGGTCCTCGCCTCAGCAGATTATCTAAACTAATACAAAATGCCTGACCGAAAATCGCTGTTCCGCTATCTTATCCAATAGAAAGAGACACGGCGCCAGTAATAAGATCACAAAGTAGTACCAACTGAGATCAATCTCTAGAGTGGTCAATTGTGTCCAGAATGCATCGATCAAGGCTGGGGTAGTGAAATCTGTGATGAACCTGGGCACCGCAATAGTCGAAACACTGGATTCTGAACCCAATAAGAAAAAAGTAAAACCGATAGCCAGCAAAGAGATGCCAAAAAACCACAACGGCCTCAGATCAAATCCACGATTAGCTTTGGATACTTCCTGCAAAAGTACGGATTCCATTTTTCTACTAAAATCCTTTGAGATTTTGTGAATTGGAAAATGTGCTAAATTTTTGTGTACTACAAGAGCCTCCTGGTACTGCGCTTCAAAATCCACATTAGATGCTCTAAGACGGTCCACTTTTAGCCTTTCTTCAATGACGATTTCGCCATCCAGATAAGACCATATAAGTTTTTCTTTTTCTTCCCTTTTCATTTTTAGGCATTTACGAATTCAGAAAAGATATTTTCCTTTTTAATCAATTGCGATAGCATTTTCCTTGATCTGTATAATTTTACTTTGACATTGCTTTCGCTCAGACTGGTTATGTTGGCCAATTCTTTAATGCTCATTTCTTCAAAATAGTGCATTCTTATTAACGCCGAGTCTTTCGGGTTTAATTTGTCTATCAATTTTGCTAAAACTGTACTCCGTTCTACTCCTGTGATTCTCGCCTCTATATCTGCTTCTTCTTCTCGATCATAGTTATCGATTTCCTCAGTGATCTTCCTTTTTCTCAGGTAGTCCAATGCCGTCCTGTAAGCCACAGAATATATCCATGTTGAAAGTTTTCCCCTTTTTACATATCGCGGTAAAGCCTTTATTATTTTCAAAAACGTATCCTGGGTGGCTTCTTCGGATTCCTCTTTTGTTCTGAGTACACTGTAGCAAATACTATAGATATAGTCCTGGTACTCGTCAAGCAGATGACGTATTGCCTTTTGGTCTCCGTTTATTACACCGCGTATCAACTGATCTTCAGTGATCATATCTTAAGATATGCTTTTGAAACGGAATGCGGATGCAATTGGTTACAAAATGGAAGTTGGGTATCACCTTTTTAAGAAAATCATGGTCAATTTACCTGAAAAGATAATCCAAGACTTCACCACCACAAATTGGACATTTACCAAATGGTTTCATGATTTCTATTTTCTCTTGCGATAATCAATCCATTTTTTCGGATCGGGACGGTATACTGTTATGAGTACCGCCCACTTGTTTTTATGGTTATACGCCCAAACCGAATGAACCGGATCCCCGCTAAATGTTTCACCAAATATAAGACAACTAGGATAAGGATTATCTGTTGGATATTCTTCAATAATACCCCTTTTGCATTAATTCGAACTGAACGTGATGGACAATTCCTTGAGGTTTTTGTTCTCTCCCATCACTGTCAGAGACGCGTCTGCTAAAAGGGACTCGGCGTTAGAGTGATTACAACCGCCGAGTCCTCTACGAGAGACTCGACTTGAACAGATTTGTTTGGCATAAGTTATTTTTCGAATGTCACTATGTTCCTTAATTTGAATTAGAGGTGATTCACAACTCGTGATTTTTTTTGTAACCCAATAACTACCACGTCCGTTCCACAACAAATATTTATAAACAAAAATTAATAAAATGCCAACAGAAGTACTAGTATTCTTACTCGGAATTTCTTTCACTATCGGATTTATTTTCTATATGTTTTTCTCATCCAGGCATAAAGAGCGAATGGCAATAATCGAAAAAGGAGGGGACATCCGCTATCCGCGTCAGCAAACGAGCAAAAACAGCTCCCTCAAATGGGGACTGATACTGCTGTGTTTGGGAATCGCATTGGGCATCGGAATATTCTTCGATGTTGCTGGTGATCACGATGGGCCGTTTGTTACATTTCCGCTCGTTATAGCAGGTGCCGGCCTTGGGATGCTGCTCCACTATCGGATGAATGGAGGTAATAGTGAAGATACGGTTTAATTGTTTTGTTTTACCCCAGCCATAGACAATCGAAATCACCGGGTGAATTGCTTTCACCTGGTGATTTCTTTTTTAAGATACGCCCATTTTGTCCGAACTCCTTCCTTATATCTAAGAATTTATATAGATTGATGCTTCAATCATTAATTTATAAAAAATTAAACTAGGGGTAACTACTCAGGTACCAAACAATGCTTTTGAGTAGGGAGTTTGGCAATGCAGTAAAGATAGGCCAAAACATTGAGCTCTCTTTTTTTTAATGTATCGATGCAGGAACGCAAGACACAAAATATATTCTGACCCGATTTAAACTGTCCTGAGACCTTTAGTTTTACTTTTACATTTCTTATTGCCCTTTCTGAAGAATTGTTGTCCGGTGGGACTTCAGAATTGTATAAAAAGGGAAAGATGTAATTCCTGTTTTTTAACATTGATTTTTGAAAAGAATGAGTTTTTGGGAATTCGGTTTTTTCGATATGCCTTAACAGTAGCCGATCAAGCCTTTTTTCCAATTTATAGGCATCCTTTTGGTTGGTTTGAAAGGTTTGAGTTTGTTCTGTTCTTTTTCGCAAGGCTAAAGCATGTTCTAACAAGGACTTAAATTGGCTGGCCCAAACTTGGTTTTCCGATTCTTCCAAAAATATGAGGTCTCTCAATAAGTGAGCTATGCATAATTGTTTGGATTTGGATTTCATTTTCAGTTGTGCTGCCCAGCGGTCTGACCCTATTGTAGCGTGGGACAAGTGATCGCCAATTATTTGCTGGACACTTATAAATCCTCGACTTTCAGTGGCTTTTATGTAAGTGTTTTTCATATTTTGCCACACCCATACCCACCATTTGTCGCCATTTACTTTAGCAGATGTTTCGTCCGAACCGACGTAAGTCGATGAAAAGATTTGTTGGAGTATAGCATGGTATATGGGTCGAGCCTTTTGGGCTGCTTTTTTCAATAAGTTCTGTACACTTCCCTCACTGATGGGCAAGTGAAATATATCTTTGAACAACTGGGTCATTCTTTGGAAGGGAAGATAATGGAAAACGCTAAAATAGCTGACCAGTGCTATGACGCTGCTACCATATTGGATCGGTGCTTTTACCCCTTGGGGAAAACTACCTTTTTGAAGATGACCACACCGCCCGCACTGGCATCCATACTGCTGATATTCAATGTATCTGGGGCGTATCGAAGGTATTTCTACTATTTGTCTTTTCGATACCAATTGTTGCTTTTCCTGATCAATTGTGTCCCCACATTTTGAACAGTAATCACTTTTTACTATGTGCTTTTCATCAGGATTATCTGTCATTGCAAGATAATGACCCTTATGACCCTTTTGTCCTCCTGATTTACGTCCTGTTTTCTTACGCAGACTTTTTTTCTCATGTGTTGACTTGTCTTGGCTTGGTGGGTTGTGGCTGTTGTGGCTGTCTTTTTTAACCTCTTTTTTGGCCAGTTGGCTAAGGACTAATTCCAGTTTTTCGCGAAGTTCTCTAATCTCTTGGCATAGAATTTTATTCTCTTCACGCAAAAACTTATTCTCCTTTCGAAGAAGTTGGTTTTCTTTTTCCAGTTTTGTTAGTCGTGATTCGATAATAGTCCAATTTATCCGGCCCTATTATCTTTAGTTCGAGTTGGATTGTCCTATAACTCTTTTTACTCCATTATTATTATTCGTTATATTACCTCCTGAGTAGTTACAACTAGGGTTATGGCAGTTCTTAAAGTAATTGAAATTATGTCCGATTCTTCCAAGAGTTGGGAAGATGCAGCAGAAGAAGGCATCAAAAAAGCTTCGAAATCAGTAAATGCAATTAAGTCTGCATTCGTACAAAGTCAAAGCGTAACCATCAAGGATGGCGAAGTCGATAAATACAGAGTGAACCTGAAGTTGTCCTTTGAAGTAAAATAAAGGTCCTTCTTCACCCCGTAATTTCCCATTACGGGGTGAATTATAGCTCCTAATTCGTTGATAATCAATACCGCGTAACGCGGCACGAGTTATCTCATCGCTTCACTAAATTGTAAACATGAGCTTGTCTTTTGGCTCCACCTGGTCTGAATTTACTAGACGAATATTTATCAATGCGCCAATTACAGAGACGTACAGAGCATGGGCGATTCAAGGAAATATGGAAAAATGGTTTTTGAAGAGAGCCCAATTCTTCGACTCACGAGGTAATGCACGAAACGCAGGCGAAAGCATTGAAAGCGGGGATACTTATGAATGGCAATGGTATACATGGCCTGAATTTGATCAGAAAGGCCAGGTTACGGAGTTGATAACAAATGAAAGAATATCATTTGATTTCAAACCGGCTGGTAACGTGCAGATAGATTTTGAAAAAGTCAACGACAATCGCGCCCAGGTCATCCTGAAACAATTCGAAATTCCGACCGACGAAGAATCAAAGAAAAGTTTTTTCTATGGATGTAGCCTGGGTTGGTCATTCTGGTTGGTTAATCTGAAGGCGCATTTGGAACACGGAATTGTGCTTGACGAGCGAGAGGTACTGTTTGATGGGACCAGACGTCTGGAAGTAGTGAATCATTAGCGGTCTGCCGAAACCATATCGGTTGGTCTTTTGGAAAAAAAAACAGGCCCGAAGGCCTGCCTGATTCAGCTTGAGTATTGAATACAATGATTGCTAGTGCGTCAGAAACGAAATACCTACACATTTATACTTGTTCTTTTCCTCCTGCTCATCGTTGGAAAAATCCTCCCCGACGACGAATGTCGGGACATAATGCATTATGCTTTGGCATAACTCCGGTTTTCCCGCCTCGATCAGATGAAAAATAACTTTGTCTAAATATGCATTTACTTAGTTTCTGACGCACTAGCGTTAACCGAATGCATTCATGACTACTACACCGACTATACAAATGGCAATAGCGAGTAATAGCACTCCGACTACAATCCGCGCTACATCAACTGGTTTTTCAATTCTGTTTCTACATAATTCAATATTCTCAGGCGGTATCTTAAGCCAAATCTTTCGCTCCCGCTTCGAAGACATCTCAAATAAAGTATCCCTGAGAATGCTTTCATGAGGATGCCGTGTCCACGCGTTTTTACCAAATGTCCCATCGAGCAGGCCACCCAGTAACCTTCTAATTTCATTGTGGTCATTAATGTCGTATTGCTTGTTCGGCCTGGACTCTGATTTGGGTTTAATTTCCAACCATTCCTCTCTGCTGCCTAAGCGCACCTTTGCGAATTTGTAAAGCAGATGGAAGGAGACCGGGCTCATCCGAATGGTTCTTGCTTCGCTGTCCAATAGAAAATAGGAATGGAAGTCCGATTATATAAATCCAATAGTTCGACTTAATAATAGGTTCAATACGGATTGGGAGATAGCGAAACCAGGGAAGTGAAAGCAAGATGAAAAAACTATTGAATAGTGAAAGAATGCTTCTCGAACCTTCCAGAATAGAGGGTTGGGAAGAGCCAATTCCACTGTGCACTAAGTAGATCTCCAAGCCACCTGATATACCCCAACAGAGAATGGAGAGCGCTAGCCACACTTGCCCGAAATCCTTTTGCCTTTTGCCAATATGCAACCATATGGCCATCAAAGCCAGGAAGGCGAAAAGGCATACCGATAATTGCCACCAGCCGTAGAATAATATCGTCTGAATGTCTGCATTCACGGTCCCAAGATAATTGTGTAAGGTGGATTGTGCAATTGGTGCATCTTAGACTTTCGCTTGATATGATCAATTTGTAGATTCTTCGTACCTTTTCCTTAATTTCATCATCCTGTTATGAAGAGATTTTAATTTAGAAACCAATAAAATTTATTATGAGTACAAAAAGTTTATTACTAGCAACTTTGGCAGGGGCAATTACCGGATTTATTTTGGGCTACATCCTACATGGTTTACTTTTGTTCGATTTCTTTGCCGACAATATGGGGTCTGCAACAGGAGTTTCGAAGGACCTGGCTGACGTCAGCTTACCGCTTATCTTCCTGGGCAATATTGCTTTATCACTGCTGGTCACGATTATATATGGTCGATGGGCAAGCATTAAAACATTCGCAACAGGCGCGAAAGCCGGTGCGATTATCGGGCTCCTAGTAGGTGCGTATTTTGACCTTATCTTTTTGGGTGTAACCAATATCATGCAGCCGACAAGCGCTATTGTAGATATCGTAGTGTCTGCAATAATTGGTGCAGTCGTAGGAGGAGTAGTTGGTTTGGTATTAGGTAAAACAGCGGATTGATTTTGACTAAGTCAACCAAAGGTCTCTTACCCTGTCCGCCGTACAAAGTACTTTGGCAGGCGCGGCGCTCTACAGCTTCAGCGACGGAGCGCTGATCAGCTCCAATGAGTTTCTGACGTAGAGGTCAACGATTTTTGAAGGTAAATTTATTTTAGTCATTTGAATCGAAAGTCGAGTTTAAAATCAAATAGCCAAGGTATTTTGGGATTAATTCCCTCCTGTTCCAGGATTCGAGGCAAGTTTTGGTAATGTTTTTCTATACCAAGGTTGAGATAGTCCCGATAGTAGGTGACAATGATGGTGTCGTCCTTGACTCTGAGATCACCTTCCATATTGGTAAGGATTTGTGTAGCGGTGTGTGTAGCAGTCCATTGGTTATAGGGTTTTGGTAGTTTGTTTTTCAATTGATGTGTAGCTGCTTGTGCAATAAGAGCAAGACTTTGTTTCCCGTACCGGATATTGAGGTTAAAGGTAGAAGCACGATTCCAACCCATATCTCCTTCAAAATTGAAAAACTCTTCGATAGTCCAACGTTTTGGATAGTTTTGAGTGAGTAATTGGACTACGTTATTATCCACAGTGGATAAGAAAGCTTTGTAGGAATAATATTGAGGTATTTCTCCTGTTCGTTGTACAATAAGTTTAAAAGGATGTGGACATGCTTTCAATTTATAATCAGTTTGCCCAATGGCATATCCTGCCCAGAGGTGCTTATAGTCCAATGAATTAAAACATTGAACAACACTTTTGGTATTAGGGACTGCCAAGAGAAGATCCATTTCGGTATTATCAACAATGTGGTTTAATATATCGACCGTAAAATGTTCTTTATCGGCCATTATTAATGCTTTTTCAACCCCTGATTGTTTCAATAGGTCTAACAACTGTAAGGTGGCCTTTGAGCATGTTTTGCCGCTTGATCCAACGGTAAAAGCCAATGGCTGTCCCGTTAAAGCATCGTTACAGAAGAAAGTCTGTAGCATTTTGTGAGCAGGCTCTGAAGGTCTTTTTTTCTTCTTTGGCATAACGCGCTGAGTGGACGACCGAATGCGGTGTGGATCAATAGCAAGGATATTTTGTGGATCATAATGTCCTTGCAGATTTCTGAGTTGCCTTAATGTCACTTGAAGGGATTCATATTCTGCCATCGTATGGCGGTCGAGTACCTCATGAATGGTTTCGTCAGTAACCAAAAAGGACAATCCATTTGCCAGGGCAAAACCTTGATTGCACAGAGCATTCCTTTTCCTGACTCTGTTTTGACAAATTGCTGCTTCATTGACCAATTGTAGGCCAATACGGGCAGAAAGGTTGTGATCTTCGGGCTTATTGAAAAGTCCGCAGACCAAGTCCCAGGCTCCAAGTCGTAGATATTCCGGTATCAATAACCAGAGACCCAAATGAGTGCCTGATACCTTTCGAGCTAACATTTCGCGTATGAACCGTTCATTGTTCTGTTCGGTAACCACGATCTTCTTTTTTACCCTCTTGGTCTGCTGGGCAGTAACAGGTATTGGCTTTTGACTATCGGGATTTAGCTTATGGAGTTTTTTTTTGAAGACCATATTCCTGAATAGTCCGTTCCACACTTCGTTTACTGATTTTGATCCCCTGTTGGTTAAGCTTTTGGGCGATCACATCACTATTGGCTCGCGGATCGAGAAAACGATGTCTGATTATCTGGTGGATGACCCTATCAGAACGGACAGTATTTTTCTTTGGGCCTCTTTTCTGATTGATCAGAGCGTCCATACCATCTTCCTTGAACTTGTTCAACAATTGGTAATACCGTTGTTCTGTATAACCATACTTCTTGATGCTTTTCTTCACACCCTGTCCGTAAGCACCTTCTACCAGCATTAAAAATTTCAAAGAAGTAGAATCATCAGATTTAACATTGAGTTTTTCAAAATCAAGATCGGGTAGTCTCGGATTTGTATTTTTTGCCATAATAACTAAAATTAAATATGGCGTAAAATAATAATATGAAGTGTAATTACAAAGCGAATTCGTGGCTCATTTGCCCTATTCTAGAATAGAAGCTTATTAAATGGCCAATTAACAAATAGTTAACCGCCATATATTATTTTAGTGTTTAAATTGTTAGCCTAGCAGTGTCAGTAAACAGCGGACTGAGAATATTAAAATAATTGGATAGTAGAAAATCGTTGACGAATGTCGGGACATGAATGCATTATGCTTAGGCATAACTCCGGTTTTCCCGCCTTGATCAGAAGAAAAATAACTTTGTTTAGGGGGTTCATTACTTAATGCTTGGTACACTAGTGTAATATACAAATTCTTGAAAAGCAACATAAAAATTGTACATTGTTTCCAGGCACGAAACCATGAGCGGCCTTCCTTATCATACCATGAAAGTGCACTAATAAAGACAAAAAAATGAAACACTCCTATCAATTCTATATCCTACTGTATGCCATCGTGGCAGGCAGTTGCAATACCAGTACCAATTCAGCGAAAAATCAAGCCGGCCTCTTGGAATATTCGATGTACGATAACTTCGAAGCGCTTGTAGCGGCAACCGATGCTAAAAATATAGAAGCCGTCCGCATTACCTCACCAGGTACTGAAGACAAGCCGACCGATCACGGGTTTTGGTTTTACAATTGCATGCATAAAGAATTACTTCAGTTTGACCCTAGCGGCCGTTATATGATCGCCTTAAGGGTGTTTATTGAAGGACGTGATGTCGAACCGACGGATCGGGGGGGAATTGGCATTATCGATCTGGAAAGTGATAATGAATGGACAAAAATAGGGGAAACGACGACCTGGAACTGGCAGCAGGGAAACCGGCTCCAGTGGATTCCCGGTTCTTCGGAAGAGATCATTTGGAACGACCGAGCAGACGATGGCAAAAGTTTTGTAAGTCGCATCTACAATACCCAGACCAAGGAAACACGCACCTTACCTCGCCCGATATATTCGGTTGCCCCTGATGGAAAGACAGCGCTTACCCACGACTTTGAACGCATGAAACACGGAGGCACCAACTACGTGGGCATTGTAGACAAATACGAGGGCCAATGGGCGCCCGAGGGAGTTAATATTTGGAAGATGAATATGCAAAGCGGTGAGGCAGAACCCATTGTTTCGATAACAGAAATGGCCAAACGCATGTACACCGAAGACCATGAGATCGACCCGCAACGCACGCTGTATTTCTTCCGGGAAGGGTTCAATCCTTCCGGTACGCGGTTCATCTTCTTTATCAAGGATGCCAAACCCGGCGAGCGGGCGCGAACAGAAGGATTTTCGGCTAATCTCGATGGAGGTGACATCCGGTATTTGTACAAGGAACCCAGCCATCATTTCTGGCTCGATGACGAATGGATCATGGACAATGGGTGGCATACACCACCAGGAGGCCAGGACTCTGTCCGTGGCTATTTTTTGTTTAAAGATGACGGATCCGGCGAGTCAAAAGAAATGTATTTTCAGGCTCCTAACGGGCATATTACTCTTTCGAAGGATGGAGACTGGATACTCACGGACACCTATAATATGAAGGGATTTATATATCTGTATATGTACCATTTGCCTACAAAAAAATTAATTCATCTCGCCAAACTGGAAACCCATCTAAACCGGAAACAAGTATTTAAACATGCCAGCTATTTTCGAATCGATTTGCATCCCAGATTTAGCCCGGACGGTAGGATGGTATCTATCGATTCCTCGCACGAAGGGCTTGGCAGACAGATATATGTGCTCGATATCAGTCATATTGTGGACAATCCGCCCGCTAGCTGATCAGGTTTTTGATTTCCCTATTTTTTAGGAATTTTCCATTTAAACGCATAATACTCGCATTGCCCTCTTCCAATATTTCTAATTCCGTGAGGAATATTGGATCGTAGAAAAATCAATGAGCCGGGTCCAACTCGATAAGGACTTCCATCAATTAATTCTTCAACCTGCCCAAACCGCACTAAAATAATCTCCTCTTCAATATGTGTATGTGGGTCATGACTTTTCTCTCCTTCATTAAGAGTGGTGACATGCATTTCAAATTCACTGAGCCGGGATGTTGGTTCACGTATGACGTTTCTTCTCCCACCTTTTGCAGTTTTTTGAAACTCCAGATTATTCCAGTTTTTTACAATTGGTTGAAATGCTCCCTGATAAGCCCTATTCCCTCCTTTTTGATCCTTCCATCGGATGATGTAATAAGTAGCTTTGGTCTCTTTGGAATTCTCAATTTTATATTCCTCTTCCGGAAATGCCAATACTACACTTCCCGCACCAAGTGTTTCGCTTTTCTGATTCGTAACGTATCGAACAGTACCTTCTTTAATAATTAATAACTCCTCAAAATCTTTGGGTACCTGCACCCAATGAGTTGACGTCATGCCTCCTAGTGTAATTGCATTGGCATCTACATAATCAAAACCGTCTGATCTTCCTTGAAATATGGCTCTTTTTTCTCCATACTCTGTTTGTTCTATGGCCAGGCTATTCCACTCATGGGCGGTTGATTCAATTGACGAGCTTTGGCCAATTAGGTTGATAACAAAACCTGCAAATACTTGAATAAATATTGAGGTTTTCACATTCGAGGGATTAATCTGTATTGTGAAAATAAATGAATAAAAGAAGGAGACACTTCCACAGTATTTCTTTCTTCTCAGTCGTTAGAGAGCACAGACACCGTCCACCCTGGATCGGGCCTTCCCATCCGCTTTCGCGGTTAACTCCGCCGTGGCACTGTCGTGCCACGTCCGCTCCGCGGATTCGCTAAGTTAATACCCCGGATTCTGCTCCAAAGGTGCTTCCGTATTCAATTCTATCTCACTAAATGGAATTGGCCATAAGTTGTGGTGCTCTTTGATAGATGCTCCAAAAATCGGATTGAGCGTTCTCGCCCTGTCCATCCTTCCCAATCTCCTTAACGTCATAGCTCGAAAAACCTCCAAATGCAGTTCCCTCAGACGTTCATCAAGAATATAGTCAATATCCACCTCTCCTGGAGATACCGGTTCTGCATTTGATCTACTTCGTACGACGTTGATATCGTCGGCGGCAGCAGGTGCATTGCCAGCACCCAAGTGCGCTTCAGCTCTAAACAAATAAGTCTCCGCAAATCTTGCCGCATAGTGATCTCGCCAAAGTGTACCTGCTTGACTCGTCAAGGAACCAGGAATCGTCTGGTCAGCAGCAAAGAGCTCGGGAGGATGTTTCCCCGGTGTTGTACATTTTCCCCAAGCAGGAAAAAAACTAATGGCTGTATCTAAGTACGATTCCTTTTTAATTAGACCATTGGCATCCGCGAAAAGGCCATTTGACGGACTATCCTGGTTAACTACTCTAAAGGAAAAGTGCGAGCAAAGAGGAAAGTCAACAAAGGATTTAAATACTTTGGTGAAAAAGAAATATGACACCATGTAAATATAATTTATTCTTAAGCTTAATAGCTCTCATTGCACTAAGCTCATTGAATTGCCAACCGAAGTACGGCCAGTACTTCAAAGGTGAGCAGAAACCCAATGTTCTCATGATCTGTATCGACGACTTGAATGATTGGGTAGGTTGCATGGGAGGTAATCCATCTGCTCTTACGCCGAATATTGACAAATTGGCTTCGCAAGGGACCCTATTTACCAATGCCCATTGTCAAACCTCCTTATGCGGTCCTTCGCGCGCTTCAATCATGTCGGGCCTTCGGCCATCCACGACTGGAATCTATGGCCAAATTAGTGATGATGATTTGAGGGATGCTTTGGTAGGCATGGAAGAGGTCACTTTCCTGCCTGAATATTTTGGAGTACATGGCTACAAAACGATGGGTGTTGTTAAGATTTTCCACGGTCATGCCCCTGAAGGTGTGTTCCAACAATCGGGAGGAAGGGTTAAAGGATTTGGCCCAAAACCTGCTGACGGCAAGAGGTATCATTGGGATCGAAAAGGTACTTCCACCGATTGGGCGGCCTTTCCGGACGTAGATGAAAAAATGCCGGATTACAAATCGGCCCAATGGGCAAAGGATCGGTTAGAAGAGAATCACGATAAACCTTTCTTCTTGACCGTTGGATTTCTAAGGCCCCATGTGCCCTGGTATGTTCCCCAGAAATGGTTTGACAAGCATCCCATCGATCAAGTGCAGTTGCCGCCTTACCTAAAGGACAATACGATAGTCATTCTTTGGTCGGATCACGGTTATCGATTGGGAGAAAAGGGAACTTTTGCTAAACACAGCCTATACCGGGAAGCGACGAATGTGCCGTTAATAATCAAAACTCCTAACGCCGTGCCTGCAGGCAGGCAGGGACGCAAAGGAGTGAAAAATGACCGCCCGGTAGAATTACTAGACATCTATCCTACTTTGTTGGATTTGTGTGGGCTTCCAACGAACGCAATGAATGAAGGAATAAGCCTTAGGCCCCTTCTAAACAATCCTAAAGCCAAATGGGAAAAAGCGGCCGTCTCGACATTTGGACAAAACAATCATACCATTGTCACAGACAAGTACAAGTATATCCGATATGAAGACGGCGCAGAAGAATTGTACAACAGGACAGCCGACCCTAACGAATGGACGAATCTTGCTGATAAAGCTGAAATGATTGGCACAAAGTCAGCAATGGAAAGGCATTTGCCTGAGATCAACGCGGAATGGGCTAAGGCGTCATATATGCGGCACAACGAGTATTTTAGAAAGAAGATGGCGGAGAAATCAAGCTGGATTCAACATACTATTGACAACTCTTCAACTGGCGCTGACGGTATCAAGTTTGGAGACATCAACGAAGACGGCCTTGTCGATTTTGTGACCGGCTGGGAGGAAGGAGGCTTTAGTAAATTATACATCAACCCGGGCCTTGATAAGGTGAGACAAAAATGGCCTTCTGTGATCGTTGGAGAGACAAAGAATGTAGAGGATGCGGTTTTCGCGGACATGAATAATGATGGGAAGTTGGACATTGTGAGCTGCACTGAGAATCGATCGGAGAAAATATTTGTTCATTTCTGCCCGGCGGGAGATTTATTAGATGCCGAAAACTGGAAACAATTTACATTGCCCGCTTCGGATACGGTAATGCCTTGGATGTATGCACAACCTCTACAAATCGACGGTAAGTACGGGCTCGACCTCGTAGCTGGTGGAAAAGGCAAAAATGGTCGGTTGGGATGGTTCGAAGCTCCGCAAAACAAGGAAGATTTAGGCGCTTGGAAATGGCATCCGATTTCGACGATGAGTTGGGTAATGTCGATCTTGTTCCGGGATATGGATGGCGACGGGGATGACGACATCGTAGTTACCGATCGCAAATTTGGCTTACAAGGCGCCAGATGGCTCGAAAATCCGGGAGCGGGTGAAGCACAAAAACAAGAGTGGGAAAGTCATTTTATCGGTTGTGAAGGGTTGGAAGTAATGTTCATGACCATGATCGATGTGGACGGGGAGGGTACGGAAGAAGCCGTCGTCACAGAACGGACGAATGAGACCATAAGAATTTACAAAAGAAAGGACAATTCCGGTCGGGAATGGAGCGAACACATTATACAAGTTCCTGTAACAACAGGCCGGTGCAAGTCTGTCGAAGCGGGCGATATCAATGGCGATGGAGTACTCGATCTGGTGTTAAGCACGAATACCGGGCGCGAAAAAGAGGCAGGCATCACCTGGCTGGACGGCCATAAATTGAAAAATCCGCAACCAGCTGATTTTCAAGCGATTTCGGGAGTTCACGTTGCCAAATACGACAAGGTCGAACTGGTTGACCTAGATTTGGATGGAGATTTGGACGTGCTCATTTGTGAAGAAAATTATGGTGAAAATAGTGAGGGGCTGGGAGTTGTTTGGCATGAGAATAGGTTGAGGGGGTGAATGATAAGTAACGCGTTATTATGGCCCTAATTCTAGTTTTAATCAAAACAATCCGGATCGGAGCAGTCGAGCAAGCGGTCGTTCTCGTTATTAAGATCATTCCGACATCTGAATTTCCGGCTCTGTAACAGTCGTGGACTTTCGATTTATTTTTATATCAACGGGCTGGTTCAATTTATTCAAAAAAGAAAATAGAACTTCGATTGAAAATTCGTTTAAGCGACCATTTTTTAATGCTAAAATTTCAGATTGGTTGACTCCAATTATGGCACTAGCTTCTTGTTTGGTAAGCCCTCTTTCGTCGATGTTGTCATTAATGATTGAGGCCAATTTTACTTTCGTAAATTCTTCTTCCGGATTATCAAATCCCAAATCCCGGAATACATTTCCTGATCCTACGGTATAGTCTTTAGTGCTGTTTTTTCTCATTTTAACGCCTTTGCCTTCTCTGACTTTTTACCAACTTGCGAACGATATAGTGCATATCCTATCTCTCGTTGAACTTGTCTCGGAAATTCCTTCAAATCTCTTAGCGATGAACTAATCCATACGATTGGTTTCAACATTTCATTTTCAATCGTAGTACGCAATGATCCGGTCTTTATTTCTTTCCCGCCATTCGGCCTTTATTTCATCACCAAGTTTTTCAATACTTTCCGGGAAATCGGCTTTCTTGATTCGAGCCTCCAATCTTAACCTGTCAACAACTTTAAACAATACATCCTTGTCAACCAAATCCTAGTCAACACTTATCAAATAATCCTTTTCCCTTGTTTCTATATTTATAGCGTTCATCTTTAACAGTTTTTAGCACAAACAAGATACTGCAAAGTTAGGTTCTTTCTCCATAAGTAAACCCATCCGCTATTTTTCTAACAATGAGTTCGACTGTTATCCGAGTGCCTTTAATCGCAGGTTTGCCCATTATTACCTCCGGATTTCTTACTATTACATCAGGATAAATCATTTTTTGAACATTGTTCTTTTCTAAATTTACGCAATAATGTTTCTTGAATCTACATTGGGGAGATTCATTTTAAATCATATCTGCAAGGCAACACTTTTATTCCTGGTCATAACAACGGTCATCATAGCCTGCGATGGTTCGCCAAAGACGCCTTTAAAGAGAAAAACCAGCACGCCCAACATTCTCTTTGCCATTGCCGATGACCAATCTTATCCGCATACGAGTATTTACGGTTTTCCGGAAATCAAAACACCCGGATTTGACCGGGTGGCCAAGAGCGGCATCCTGTTCACTAACGCTTTTGTAGCTGCTCCCCAATGCAGCCCTTCAAGAGCGGCCATTCTAACGGGCAAAAATATCTGGCAACTTGAAGAGGCAGGAACCCATGCGAGCTCATTTCCAAATAAGTTTACGGTTTTTACAGATCTGCTGGAAACTGTAGGATACAAGTTGGGATATACAGGCAAACCTTGGGGACCCGGCAATTGGGAAATTGATGGTTGGATCAGAAACCCTGTTGGGCCTGCATACAATGATAAAGAGGTAAAGGCAGTGCCAGCTTCGGGTATCAATACCAGGGATTATTTTGGAAATTTTGCGGCTTTCTTAGAAGAGAAGGAAGTGCAAAAGCCTTTTTTCTTTTGGTACGGAGGGCATGAACCGCACCGTGTATACCAATCTGGATCTGGTGTTATTTCTGGAAAACAAATTAGCAAAGCACAAGTACCCGCATTTTTGCCCGATGCCGATGTAACAAGAAATGATGTTTTGGACTATGCCTTAGAAATTGAATACTTCGATTCGCATTTAACAAAAATGCTTCACCTGCTCGAAGAAAAAGGTCAGCTTCGAAATACGCTCGTAGTGGTTACAGCTGATAATGGGATGCCCTTTCCTTACGCCAAAGCAAACTTGCAGGAATATGGAACCCACGTGCCTTTGGCAATTTCCTGGCCTGATCGGATGAATTCAGGAATAAAAACAGACCAGCTTGTGAGCCTGATCGATTTGGCGCCTACTTTTCTTGAAATAGCTAGTGTGCTCGACATTCCCGAAATGACTGGAAGGAGTATCACGTCTATTTTGTATGCTGAAGCAACTGAAAAACCGGTCAGGGACTTTGTACTTACGGGCCGGGAACGCCATACCCACGCTCGCCCTGAAAATTTGGGCTACCCGGCCAGGGCGATAAGGACAAAGGAGTATTTATTTGTAAAAAATTACCATCCCGAGCGATGGCCGGCAGGCGATCCTTTTCCTGTAACCAAAGAAAATGATGAACGCAATCTTGTAAAAGGGTTCAGGAACTTATACCCCGGATATCATGATATCGATGATTCTCCATCCAAAACTTTTATGATGGAAAATAAAGAAGAAGAGGCGGTGAAAGAGCTTTTCAAAAATGACTTTGAAAAACGACCCGCCGAACAACTGTATGATATTACCAACGACCATGAATGCATCCATGATTTATCTGGTAATTCTGAATATGATGAAATTAGAAAAGACTTACGCGAAAAGTTAGATAGTGAACTGAAAAAACAGGGTGATCCAAGAATGTTTGGAAGTGAGATATTTGATAGCTATCCAAGATACTCCTCCATGAGAAATTTTGACGGTTTTAGTAAAAGAGGGGAATATAATTTGAAGTATAAGAATTGATTTGTTGATTAATCCGTGCACCAGAAATTCTTTTGGTCAAATGAAAGCCATAATACTTATAGGCATATCTAGTGCGCCAAGCACTAAGTAAAGTGCCCCTTAGACGACGTTATTTTTTATCTGAATGAGGCGAAGGTTCCCGAGCTTAGCATTCCGCTAAGTGAGGCGGTTCTTCAACGAAATGCAGGTGAAAAAGAACAAGTATAAGGGGTGCTATATTTCGTGCTTGGTGCACTAGTGTTCAGTCAAGCGCATAAATCTGGGTAAAAAGAATAAAGTAACTTCGAATGTTGTTTTGCATAAAGATTAGAGTGACCACCTGATCAAAAAGAGAATATAGAGCCTTGATTAATGAACAAAAAAAAGAATCATGGCAAAATTTTACAAAGTAACCTTAACCGAAGAAGAGCGTAGTGAATTAGAGCGAATAATAAGCATACCCAATAGTAAGTCAATTAGGACCAAGCGGAGTTATATATTATTGGCCTCAGATGAGAATGGAGATAAGCATTGGACAGATAAAAAGATTCAAATTGCCTATGGAATGACGATAAATGGAATAGAGCGAATGCGAAAAAGATTTGTGGAACACGGATTTGAAGCAGCGCTATATGGAAAGAAAAGAGAATATGTAAAAGAAAAGATATTTGACGGTCGGGTAGAAAGCCATTTACTATCCTTAAGATGTGAAGAAGTTCCTGATGGTCATTCAGGGTGGAGTTTACGATTATTGGCTGATAAGATGGTAGAATTGGAATATGTAGAAAGCATCAGTCATGAATCTATACGGCAGATACTAAAAAAAACAAAATTAAACCCTGGCGAGTCAAAGGTTGGATAATGCCAAAGAAAGGAGCAGATTTTGTTCATAAAATGGAAGCGGTATTAGATGTATATGAACGACCATATGACCCGACTCATCCAGTAATCTGTTTAGATGAGTCCCCTAAACAGATCATAAGTGAAACAAAGAAAAGCTATATGGATTCAAAGGGTATATTACATCAAGACTATGAGTATAAAAGAGAAGGAGTAAAAAGTATGTACATGATCGTAGAACCCTTAGGAGAATACAGAGAAGTACATATTGAGGATAATCACAATAGTCAGACTTACGCAAAAATCATCATGAACTTAGTAGAAAAAACATATAGCGCTGCTAACAAAATCACATTGGTAGAGGACAATTTAAGTGCACATAAATTAAGTACCTTATATGAAATTATGCCTGCCCCCAGAGCCCGAAACATAGTGAAAAAGATAGAAGTTGTTCGCACACCGGCACATGCTTCCTGGCTCAATATTGCAGAATGTGAATTGAGCGTATTAACACGGTGTGGTTTGAAAAGTAGAATGTCAGATGAAGAACAACTCAAAAAACAAACCAAAGCCTGGTATGGGTACAGAAACAAAAACCAAAAAGGAGTAGATTGGCAATTTACAACGAGTGATGCGCGCATTAAACTAAAAAATCTTTACCCAGACTATATAATTTGACTGAACACTAGTGCATCAAGCACTAAGTAAAGTACCCCTTAGACGACGTTATTTTTTATCTGAATGAGGCGAAGGTTCCTGATTTTGGCCGTAGCCAAATGAAGGGTTCTTCAACGAAATGCAGGTGAAAAAGAACAAGTATAAGGGGTGTTATATTTCGTGCCTGATGCACTAGCCTGCCATGCTTTCCCACAGCTTGTTGTGAAGCGACTTTTATACACTAGTATTTAGTTTCAAATTCCCGCCAATAGCCCTAATTACTTTGAGAATGGTTTCAAATTGTGGTTTCGCATTCTCTGAAAGTGCCTTATACAAGCTAGGCCGGCTCATCCCTGTTTGTTCAGCAATCTTGGTCATTCCTACTGCTTTTGCTAGGTGTCCAAGAGCAATGACTATATCATTAGAATCTCCTTCTTCAAGTACCGTATTTAAATACTCACGGATCATTTCGTCATTATCCAGATAGTCAGCGATATCAAATTTTGTTGTACCCATTTTACCTAAGTTTATGTCTAAATTCTTCCCAGAGTAATTTCGCTTTTTTTATATCCTTACTTTGGGTTGATTTGTCACCACCTATTAACAAAAGAATCCATTTATCACCATGTTCTTTCAAATAAACCCTGTATCCTTTGGCGTAATGAATCCTTAATTCACTAACACCTTCTCCTACAGGTTCACAATCGCCAAAGTTTCCTTGCTCCTCTATTCTTTGAAGTCTAAGTAGGATTTTGGCCTTTGCTTTTCGATCCCTAAGCCTTCTGAACCATTTATCAAATTCAGAAGTCTTTTCAATTGAATACATGCGCAAATGTATCCAACTAGATACATTTTAGCAAGAAAAGTATGGCACATCGTTATCGCATGGCCTTTCTCACGTCAATACGAGTTCCCGATCCTCTTCGACTTCAACATTCAATTTCAATTTTGCTCCTAAAGCATTGAGTACCCGAAAAATTGTTCCGATTCGGAAATCTTTTGTGTTGTTCTCGAGCTTTGAAATCTGAGACTTTTGAACACCGACAAGTTTACCAAGTTGCTCTTGTGTCAAATTCTTTTTAATCCTCGTCTCTTTAATGATGTGACCGAGGACATCAATTTTCAATTCGTATTCGAATTTCTCTCTTGATGGTGTTCCTCTCTTGCCGATTATTTCATCGGTCATTTGGTCAATGGATGTTAGTTGCATTATCTATTGTTTTAATTTTTAGAATGCAGATATAGACTTCGAACTTTCATGGCTTTTCTGATCTCCTTAAGAGGCGTTTTTTGGGTCTTCTTTATAAATCCATGCGTGCAAACTAAGTTCGACTTACCCTCTGCAAAGATAGAAATGTTTCCTAATTGGGCAATTCGCGTTATATGATTTGGGCAAAGATCCTGTGGAGGAAAATGATTTATCCACGGTTTACCCTGAAAAGTTCAATGAATTAAAAGCCAGATATGATAGCTGGGCTAAGGCGTTTGAGTTGTAAATTGAAATTTGGGCTGTATCTCCCCTCAAGTGTGTTAACGACAGAGACGGTAACTACATGGATGGATTAATTTGTCATGTTATTTTGTTAAAGGTATGGAACTGTTTTGGGCAGGTGCCGTGTTGACAGACCGAAGGGATCGTCAATATGCGTCCTACCCATTATTATGTAGCGTTTTATCTTATCGAAAATTGATCATTAACATTTCATTCTTCTTCATCGAGGGGAGCACTTGCCCAAACATTTGACATTCGACATTTCGCTATCTGACATTTGACATTATAGTGGTTCGAGGCCGGATTTTTTGATGTCAATATTCATAAGTCAGATCGACGCCGTGGCCGGCAGAGGCAATTTTGTAAATCATGTTTTTTCAGCCATTTTTGGCATATATTTAATTTTTAACGTACTAACACTAAGTTTAAGGGGAGAGATGTTTATCTTTAGCCTAAAATAAATAAGGTCTAACCATGGTACAAAGAACAGCCTTCTTCTTAATCTTATCCCTGCTGGGATCCGCTTGCACATTAATACCACAAAAAATTAAGGACGATCATACGCATCATAAGAATGATTATGATAAAACAAAATCGGGTTCGATAACATATCAAACAAAACTGGTTACCGGCCAAGGAGATTTCATTTTTTCGTGGGATCAAGGATTAACCGCTGCTTTTCCCAAAGACGCTCAAGAATTTGAAGCAGACATGCATGGAGGCTTTAATGAAGACCCTGAAACAGGAATCGTTTATACAGGTATCCCGGGCTATGGACTATGTGGAATCAGCCAGGATCTCACCCAATGGACTAAAATGGGAACGGATGAACGTTTAAAAGACAATATTCATGGTATAGTCTTCTTTGTCCATAAATCCAAAAAATACCTCGCTGTGGCCCAAGAAGGCAAAAGAGTACTGGTCCTTAATCTTGATGGCACGATAGTGAGTGACATTGTGAAACCTATTGGAAGCGAATTTGAGTTTGCGCCTGCCAATGATTTCTTTTCGTCCGAGGACAGTAATTTTGGTGTAACCGATGTGACCTATTTGGATGGAGTCATTTATGCAGCTCACGGTTATTCCAAAGGTGATTTTGTCTTGACAATTGAAGAAAAAGAAGGTTCCTGGAATTGGGCTGGTCTTGCGTGGGGAGGTAAAGGCGAAAACCCGGGACAATTTCAAACGGCTCATGGAATATATGCCCACGACGGCAATATCCTCGTTGCCAACCGCGCCGCAGGGCAAGTTGTAAAATTTACAAAGGACGGCAAGTTTGTGGAAACTTTTAAAGATATTCCGGAACAGAGTCTGGTTTGCAATGTGTCATATAAGGAAGAGCATTTCTTTTTTAACGCGTTGAAAGCTATCGGCGACATGAAATCGGCACCTATCTACGCTCATACCGGAGATGAATTAGCGTCTACTATTATTCCTGGGGATTTAGATATTCCAATCTTAACCAACATTCATCATGTCTGGCCACATCATGTCAAATCTACCGATGGATCAATGCAATTGCATCTCTTGGTCCATGGATGGAACGAAGGTAAATTCGCAGTCTTAAAGCTAGAAAAATAAGTCTGCCTAAATTTGCAGCGTTAAGTTTTCATAGCATATCTACGGTAGACGGTAGACGGTTAACGAAGACGATGCCTCGTGCCCCGAAGCACTTAATAGCGAAGACAAGCCTAATGCGCCAAAGCCCATAGCAGATTTGGTCAGGAAATCTCTCCGGCTTTGAATTTTTATATAATTATTACAGTCACTCATGACATAGTTTTTTAAATGTCAATTTCAACTTCAATTTCAATTTTGCTTTTCACATTGTTATTGCCATTGCCATTGAGATTTTTCACCGCTTCATATAAGCCTCATCATGATTAATCATAGTACTTGCCACAATGGTTAAGGCGGCGGTACGAGATTTATTTAGCTTTTCATCAAAAACATATTCTCCCACTTTCAGCAACTCCACTGCACTCTTAGGATCTTTTTCGAATCTTTCGATTTCGGTTTGGTATTGGTCCATTAGCACGGTCAACTCCGTTGATGAAGGCTTCCTTCCGGTTACCAGGCTGAAGGCATAAGTGGTTTGGTCTTCTAGCTTTTCTCCACCTTCTTCCTGCATCCGTTCAGCCAACACCCTGGCAGCTTCCACAAATTGGGGATCGTTGAGTAAAACCAATGCCTGCAATGGAGTATTGGTATTATCTCTTTTCACCGTGCAAATTTCTCTATCGGGTGCATCAAAAGTTGACATCATCGGAGGAGGAGAGGTCCGACGGATGAAAGTATACATGCTTCTTCGGTATAGACTTTCTCCGGACCCTTGTTTGTACACCTTCAAAAAACCTGAAAACTCGTTCTTTTCGATCCAGAGTCCTTCGGGTTGGTAGGGTTTTACACTTTCGCCGCCTATCTTCCTATTTAGTAACCCACTGGCGGCCAGTACATTATCTCTAATCATTTCGGCCTGAAGGCGGTAAGTTGGCGCCCGTGAAAGATAAATATTTTTGACATCATTCTGCTGTTTGTCAGCGCTCGCTACAGACGACTGTCTGTACGTTGCTGAAGTCACCATCATTTTGAGCAATGCCCGAACGTCCCATTCTGACTCTATAAACTCCACGGCCAACCAGTCCAATAGTTCGGGATGACTTGGCAATGCACCTTGACTGCCAAAGTCGTGAGGAGTCTCGACAATGCCCCGGCCAAAAATCATTTGCCAATACCGATTGACCGCAACCCTGGCCGTGAGAGGATGTTTATCATCAAACAGCCATTGGGCCAGACCAAGCCGGTTTTTGGATAGATGGTCAGGAAAAGTCAATATGGCCTGAGGAGTAGATGGAAATACTTCCTTCCCCGGGGCATCATATTGCCCTCGATCTAAAATGTGTGTCTTTCGTGGCACAGCCATCTCCTCCATGACCATTACTTCTTTCACCGGTTCCAGTAAGCTGAATTTTTTACTGCGCAATTTTGCCAGTTTGTGGTTGAGTTTTTGAGAGGGCTCGTCTATCCTGTATAGATAATGATTTAAGTAGTCCTTCTTATCAGGCACTACATCATAGGCGCTGGTATTTTCTTCCTTGCGATACAGCGCTGATACTTCAAGCGCAGTCATATATTCATGATAAATCCTCACCTCATCCAATCCTCCATTTATGACACCGTCATCCGTATCACTGTATAGATAGATTGGCCCTTTTCCCATGGTCACGCCTGGATTAGGATTGGACTTGTAGGATCTGGTTACCACCGGAATAATGGTTTTGTAAAGCCGGTCAAACCCGACCTTGTGTTGGACTTGCATTCCATTAACATAGATGTGGAGGCCGGCAGCTACGGCCGATCCATCATAAGTAAAAAAAACATGCGTCCACCGTTCGGGGATGATAGGTTCTTCTGAAATAATGTGAAGGTAGTTGTGCGCACGAGAATGCATCAATTTTACATGGAGTCGATTTTGAGGGTCCAAATAGAAAACCCAACCTCTCCAACCCGTATTTTTGTCGCCAATATTTCTCATGACTGTCTGGAACTTCCCGATATTGTCAATCTTGATCCAGGCTCCCGCTGATAAGGGTTCGTCGAGATCGATCTCACCTACACTCTTAAAAAAGATCTGGTCGTGATAACTATCGAGCCTTACACCATTTCCCTTTTTCCCTTTTATGATTTCAGGTGTGCCGCTGACTATTGAATTAGGGTTGTTGTCGAGAATTCGATCGGTTTTGCCGTTCTTGGTTTTGGAGTCACTGATTGACTCTAGCGGATAGTGGCCGTCCGGCTTCGGTGGTTTTATACTGTGTGACTTGACGGCATCTACAAATTTTTCCAGGGCTGAAACTTCAGATTTTCGCATCTGAACTTGAGACTCAATTTGAGCAATTTCATTCGAAAGTTCAGCTAGCTTTTTTTCTGTTTGGGGGTCTGGCAATAAGACTGTCGGCCCGAAATTTTTATCATTTCCAATCAGTCCCAACTCGTGCACATTATTAAAAAATGATGTCATCTGATAATATTCCTTTTGCGATATGGGGTCAAACTTGTGGTCATGACAGGTGGCGCACTCCATAGTAAGTCCCATAAATGCCGTTGCGGTTGTGTTGGTTCGATCCGCCACATATTTCAATCTATATTCTTCGCTCACTATGCCGGACTCGCCGCTCATGGAGTGGTTGCGGTGAAAGGCTGTGGCCAGTTTTTGTTCTCGAGTAGCCTGAGGTAGCAAATCACCACCGATCTGCCATGATACAAAATCATCATAAGGCAAATTTTTCTTGAATGCCCGAATCACCCAATCGCGCCATGGCCACATTTCTCGCAGCCCATCGGCATGCCAACCGTGAGAATCGGCGTAGCGAGCCACATCCATCCACTCCATAGCCATACGCTCGGCATGGGCATCAGTCAGTAAAAGGCGGTCAACCAGCCTTTCGTAGGCTCGATCAGATTCGTCTGAGAGAAAGTTTTCTATCTCATTAAGTGTTGGCGGAAGGCCGGTCAGATCAAGGGTTACCCTGCGAATCAACCGTTCTTTATCTGCCTCAGCAGATGGGCTCAAGCCTTCTTCTTTCAGTTTTGCCAGGATAAAATTGTCAATCGGATTATGGATATGTCGGCCCTTCGCTTTGGGCAATTCTCCCGACGCTACGGTCGGGACAAGAGGTTTTGAAGGCGGAATGAAAGACCAATGTTCCTTCCATTCGGCTCCCTGTTTAATCCATTTGGTGATCAGGGCTTTTTCTTTGGCCGAAAGGCTGAGTTTGGATTCAGGAGGAGGCATATGGAAATCCGGATCATCAGAGGTGATCCTGTTCCAGGCGACACTCCTGCCAATACTTCCTTTTACAAATGCCCGTCCTTTGGATTCTTTCGATTTGGCGAAAGCCCCTTCCTTCAAATCAAGTCTCAATCCTGCTTCACGTGCATTGTCATCCGGTCCATGGCATTTATAACATCGATCAGAGAGAATGGGCCGGACATGAAAATTGAAATCTATTTTGTCGGGCAGCTCGTGCCAGGCCTGTTGAATTTCATTGGGTAAAGAAGGACTACAGCCAAAATGAAATATTACTAGAAATACAAAAAAAGTAAATCCAAAATTACTCACTTTTTTATAGTTGACTTTCATATATTTTATTAATGAAGTTGTTTAAAAACTATTTAGCGATTGTCCTATCCCCCCTATAAACTGATCTTATTTTTTAAAATTAGGTTTTTCATTTGATTAAAAAAACAATGTAAATTTCATATTCTCCACCGACAATCTTGGGCTCTTTTTTGTGATGGTCGTATATTGGCGAAATGAATCTAATTTAAACGGTGCGAAAATTATCTTCATCCATACTTGAAACGCTCCATTTTGATTTCGACCGGAGGGAGGAGTTATTGCGAGAGGTAATTGAAGATTGCCTTGCAGAGATCCCGCCACCGGTAATCGAGGATCAGTTGGTAGCTACTTATTTTTTCTCCTTGCGTACTACAAAATTGAAAGATGCCATTCATGAAATTGCCTATCATGCTACTAGCGGTACTAAAAATCCTCCTTCCGGCTCCTTACTCGCTGAATGTACAGCCACAGCTGTTGGCATAGAAACATTTGATACCTCCGGGAAAATAGGTTTGATTCACGTTGCTTTTCCCTTAAAAATGATGCAGCAACCGGATGGTCATATTACATCCGTAGATATTTTGCATACCGCTTGTAATGCCATCATTTTCGACGTGTATGAAAATATAGATTCCCGGCTGGTCGCGCTGAACATGCCGGAACATATTATCCGCAGCTTTCCGGGTCCTGCCTATGGTCCATTGGGAGTTCGTAAAAGCACCCATTTCCCTAATGATCAACCTGCTTTTGGAACTATCTTGAAACCCACTGCAGGTATCACTCCCGATATTGTAGAGCATTTGGTCAAAGAAGCGGCAGAATGTCCTTTGTTTCTTTTTGTAAAAGAAGATGAGAATCTATATCCTCACCTCGACTACAGTCCCGTGGTAGAACGTGCGCGGCGGGCGACAGAAGCCATTCGTTGCGTCAAAGAAAATACGGGTGCTTCCGGCTTGCTTTTCGCCCCGCACATAACCGGAGCGCCTCATGAATTGGTTCACACCATTCAAGCGGTAATAGAAGCAGGTGCAACAGCCGTAATGCTTTCTGAAACCTTTGCCGGGGGCTCTTTTCGCTTGATTCGCGAAGCAACAAAGCACATGGACAACCCTCCTGCAATTTATGGCCATAATGCTGGCATCGGCTCCAAAACCAGAAACATTTGGCGTGAAGTGGTTGATCTGCTGGCGCGATTGGACGGAATCGACTTTAGACAAACAGCGCCTATTAAATACGGCGACCCCTATATAAAACCTTATGGACGAGAGTGGACAGCTTCGGAAAAAATGTTATCAAAAGAAATTCCAGGCATTAAATCCACTACCATTGTTCGTGCGGGAGGATTGGACCAGGGCAACATTAGTTTGAACCTGGAGGATACGGAGAATCGAAACATATCAAAGGAGGTCTTATTCCTTGCCGGTTCTGCTATCAATTCCATAAAAGATAAAAATGGAAAGCCTGACCCTAAAATTGGAACAACGGCTATGATACAGGCAATTGAAGTTTATAAATCCGGCATCCGCCCTTGTGCATCTCAGGTAGAGCAATTAGCGACGTTGAAATCGATAGCGGAGGAGCGAGGAATGAAGGCATTGGATATAGCTTTGAAACAGCGGTATCCAGGACGATGAAGGGCGATATCTTCAGCTGATTATTGATTATTAATAATCAATCAACCAATAATTTTGATAAGGAATAAATCTTGCAGTTAGGTTCGGCCTTTCATTTAAAACTTTATAATGATAATTGCCATGACAGGCTTACCGGCGTCTGGTAAATCAACGATTGCAAAAGCATTGGCGTTAAGGATGAACGGATTGATCATAGACAAAGACATCGTCCGAGCCTCCCTGTTTGCTCCGGAGGATATAGAATATTCAGATGAGCAGGATGAATTTATAATAGGTATAATTTCCCAACTCGTAAAACATCTTTTGAGCAGAGACCCGGATCGTACGATAATCCTGGATGGTCGGCCCTACGGTCGTCGATACCAGAGGGAGGCTCTTTATGAAACAGTAGAAAAAATAGATGCCACGCTTAAAATAATAGAATGTATTTGTTCGGATGAATCGGCTCGGAAAAGATTAGAAGCTTCCATTTTGACAGATCAACATCTTGCAAGAAACAGGGACTTTTCACTTTACCAACGGCTTAAAAAGCATTGGGAGAATATAGAGAAGGAACACCTGGTTTTGAATACTGACGAAAATGATCAGAAAGTTTGTGTTCAAATGGCATTCGAATACCTGGTGGGCGAGTGAAAGTTTGGAATTATTGATTATTAATTATTGATTATTAGTATTACAATTGCGAATGGCACAGCGTAAAAAAGGCACTCTCTCTTATGGCAAATTGCACAGCTTGAACATGTGTTCCAATGACTACAACACCTTTAATATACTGGCATTGGATCATCGAAGTGTTTTGAAAAAAGCTTTAGGGCATGCCCACGATCCAAATATTACTTTTACGAATATATCAAGTTTCAAAAAACAGATCGTTTCCGATTTATCCGATGCGTGTTCCGCCGTTCTGTTGGACCCTGCATATGGTCTCGGGCCTGCAATTGGCACAGCTTCTTTTCCCAGTGGTTTAGGTTTGATTGTTTCCGTGGAAAAATCAGGTTATGCCGGTGACAAGCACAACCGTTACAGTCGCCTGGGAGATGATTGGGGAGTGGAGTCAATCAAACGAATAGGTGCGAACGCGGTTAAATTGTTGATTTACTATCACCCTGAATCTCCGAAAGCTGGGCAGATGCGACAATTACTAGAAGAAGTAGCGGCTACGTGTGTCAAACACGATATATTGCTTTTTTTGGAAACGCTTTCTTTTTCCCTGGACACAAATCAATCATCGCTAAGTACTTCGGAAAAACGACGAATTGTAATTCAAACTGCCAAAGAACTGACACCGCTGGGCGGTGAAGTCTATAAGACCGAATTTCCAGTAAATGTTAATGAATCAACAGATAAATCGGAATGGCGCGAAGCGTGCGATGAATTGACCGAGGCCAGCCAAATCCCGTGGGTGCTGTTAAGTGCTGGTGTAAATTTTGAAACCTATGCCAGGCAAACAGAAGTAGCATGCCAATCAGGCGCTGCCGGAATTTTGGCAGGACGCGCCATTTGGAAAGAAGCCGTAGAATACAAGGCTCAAGATCGTTTGAATTTTCTACATGATGTCGCTCTTTCTAGAATGCAAGAATTGGAGGATATATGTAAAACCGAAGCGCGACCCTGGACGGAATGGTACGAGGGGTCATCAATAGATGAAAATTGGTTTGAGGATTATCATTTGAAAAGTATAGCACGGCACCGTCGATAAATGGCGGATATCCTTTCAACGAGATTCTACTTGATATTGAATTTTTATTTCTAAACAACATGTTATTGCCACAAATGATCGGTATACTTAAGGCCCAATTGCGCCACTACCGCTTTTCGGCATTGATTTTTTTGCCATATTTTAGCTATCAAATAGTGAAAGACATTAGCATTCAAGTTGAAACGAGCAATGAAAATTGAACTTACACATCTGCCCAACGGAGCCAGGCTGACTCTGATATTGTCATTAATTTTAATAATTGGCTGTCGCCCTTCATTGCCCGATGATATCAAATTTGCTTACCAGGACTTGCCCGAAAAGGTTGATTTCAATTTCCATATCAAACCCATCCTGGCAGATCGATGTTACAAGTGCCACGGACCGGACGACAATACCCGTCAATCGGATTTCAGATTAGATATTGAGGAAAAGGCTTTCGCCAAATTGAAAGAATCAGGAGATCATGCCTTTATTAAGGGAAATATTGGTAAAAGTGTAGCCTGGAAAAGGATAACCTCTGAAGATCCCGACTACCATATGCCGCCCCTGGAATCAAATCTTAACCTTAGTGGCAGAGAAATTGCTTTCATCACTAAATGGATCGAGCAAGGAGCGGAATGGAGGGAACATTGGGCCTTTATACCCCCGGAAAAACCAGCTGTTCCAACTGTAACATCGGGAGAAATGACAGAAGGCTTTCCACCCGGTTGGGAGATAAGGAATCCTATTGATCATTTTGTCTTGGAGAAATTGAAGGAAAATGAATTGACCCCATCGCCGCAAGCAGATAAGGAGCGCCTGATCAGAAGATTGAGCTTTGACTTAACTGGGTTGCCACCTACGATTGAGGAGGCTGAGGATTTTATTTCTGATGATTCCCCACAAGCGTATGAAAACCTCATTGACAGGCTCTTGTCCACGGATGCTTACGCTGAGCGCATGGCAATGGAATGGCTCGACGTAGCCAGGTACGCTGATACACAAGGAATGCACTCAGATAGGGAACGCTTTAGCTGGCCCTGGAGAGACTGGGTGATTAAAGCTTTTAAGGGGAATCTGCCTTATGACGAATTTCTAACCTGGCAACTGGCAGGAGATTTGCTACCAAATGCTACCAAAGAACAAAAACTGGCAACTGCATTTCATCGTAATCATCCCGTGAGCAGCGAAGGTGGGATAATTGACGAAGAATTCAGACAGAAATATGTGCAGGATAGAACCAATACGAGCGCTGTAGCTTTTTTGGGATTAACCATGGAATGTGCCACCTGTCACGATCATAAATTCGACCCTGTATCTCAGAAAGAGTATTACCAAATGACGGCTTTCTTCAACAATCTAAAGGAAGTCGGAATGGTGGTAGAAAATAGTAGTTCGTCCGGTCCGGTCCTGCTGTTACCTGATCCGGGCACAGAGAAAAAATTAGTAAAATTATCGAGGGAAATTAACACGACTCTTGAAAAAATGAAGCTCACTCGATCTGAGATCGCGACAAGGAAAAATTATATTCAATCCATTCACGCCAGGCAAGTCAATCCACCAACCCTGGATGCCTTTTATCCATTTGAAAATATTCGTCCAGCCAAAATTAAATCAGGAGGATACATTCACCGAATACTAAATAATAGCCCAATTGATCAAATCGTCGATAATAATTACAAATCTGTCGCTTCAGGAGAACCGCAAGTCGTACCAGGAAGATTTGGAAACGCGCTCAGATTCAACGAAGAGCATGACTTGGTCTTTCTAAAAGATGTCGGCAATTTTGAAATTAATGAACCTTTTTCCGCCGGTGCCTGGATAAATACTGAACGAGCTGGGGAAAACCAAAGCATCATGGGTACTTCCAGTCCACACCAAGAGGCCTGGAAAGGTTGGGATTTGTTTATCGACACTTTAAATCGACCATCCATCCGGTTAACTAGTTCCTGGCCACAAAATTATATGCAAGTTACCGCAGATTAGGCTATTCCTATAGACGAGTGGCACAATGTCTTCTTTACCTATGACGGATCAGCACATGCATCCGGGCTTCAATTGTATGTTGATGGAGATAAGATAGACAGTTATGTCGATTACGATAATTTGTACAGATCAATTGTTGAGTCCACTCCGATTACCACACATTTTTCAAGCGTACATTTGCCAGCTGCGGCCAAAACCCTGGAATTTTCTTAAGTGCAATATTGTTGCATAAGCATTCCTGAGGGTTGCGATGATGATATTTGGAAATCCGAGGGCATTTTCGACCAATTTATCGTTAATTCTTCTAAAATTCGTCCAAAGTACTCGTGACAGGACATAAATTTGACATTTGAATAAACCCCGATATAATATTTTGTTCCTTTTTTTGAGCCGGTGAAAACATTGATGTATGGTCGATTCCACATTGGCTCTTAGATTGTGGGTGTGCTCATCTAATGTTTCTTGCATCTGTTGAAATAAAAAATAGTTTTCTACTTCATCTTTGGTCATATACCGACCTCGGGTGTCGTGTTTAATGACGTATTTGTTGGTCTTCTCGTTAAACTTTACCGCGCACTGTTCTCCTGTCTTTTTTCGCCATACTTGAAGATTGTTATTCTCATCTCGTTTCATTGTATAGGCCTGCTTTCCCCCTTTTGTATTAGCTAACTTCCATTCGGGCGTGGTCGTTTCTGACATTGCTTTTCTGTTGGCCTTGCTGTCGTATCCGCCATCCGTGATGGCCTGTTCTATTTTATTCTTTTCTTGACCTGATTCATCCTTATCTGGATTTAATACATCCTGGATATGGTCGATAGATTCGATTAAAAACTCGTCTTCTGTAATATTGGCCGGTACTACCTGGGCATCTACGATTAGGTCTATTTCATTTTCTTCTGTACACGTTTCACTTATGTTGGCATGATAGCCCGATATGGTCTGTTTATTTTCTGCTTTACCTTTAGTACGGTAGGCAGCATCAGGATCATGAATGGACTGCACACTGCCACTCGATATGTCTCTTGCAGCTTTGGGTCTCGGAGTATTCTCCTGTTTAGTTTGCTGTTCAGATTCATCACAGACCGCGCTGATTTTTGTTTTATCATCAGAGGCACTCGGAGGTTTTTGCTCATTAGATTCCTCTGATTGTTCTTCATACTGTTCTTCGTAGAGCCGCTTGAGATCTTGGTAGCCTGTCAATCCCGCCGCCTGGCCATGACTCAAGAGTACCTTTATGATCTTACCCATACCTACTAGCAGTTCCTCTTTTTCTTTTTTGTTTAATGGGTAGACAATATTGGAGGCACTTTGGCTTTTTAGCTTTTCTAAAAGCTCGCATGATTCTTTATCCAATTGATCTGTAAGCAGTTCTACCATAAGGTCTTTACTGCATACTCGTACAGCTTCGATTATCATCTGGACTCGAGTGCAGCGTGCAATATTGGAATTAATCAACTTCGAATCCAATCGTATTTTCTTACCGCTCACCTTGTATTGCTCTATCTGCCCAATAGTGATTTGTTTAAATGCCGCCTTCATCAAATCCTCCCCATGGTCTTCATTATACTCTACCATGCTCTGTCTGAACTTATAGTAAGTCGATTCGGTCGGAATATCCTCATTTATATTCGAATATCCCATAGCAAGCATGACCCTGGTGTTGAATCGACATTCATCAAAAAGTTGTTCATCAGTCCAACCTTTACCTTCTTTAAGGATAATCATTCCCATTAAAACTCTAATTGAGCAATTGGGCCGGCCTCCTTGATTATAAAGCACCTCGAACAATCCTTCGTCTATGCGAGATACCACTTCTTTAAAAAATATATTATGCCAACCATTCGGATCATCCAGAAGCTCTCGCTTCCGTTCTGATAGCATCCCTCCTATCGATTTGAATAGATCAACTTGTGAATTTGTACTACGTTTAAACATATCACAAATTAAATATATATGTCATCTTATTGTAATATTTGACATGATTTATGATTTAGTTTTCGGAGTGGACTCAAAGTTGTTGATTAAGTTTTTCTGATTCTTTGACTCTGAAGGATTTTCCATTCATGTTGACCAGGATGGCTTTATGGGTGAGTCGGTCAACTATGGCAGCAGTGAGAACTTCATCACCAAATATTTCTGTCCACCGATCAAAACTCAGGTTGGTTGTGATAATGGTTGACTTTCTACCAGCTCTGAGGCTAAGATGAGTAAAAAGTAATTCTGCAGCCTCTTTGTCAAAGGACACATAACCGAACTCGTCACACACGACCAGATCGTATTTTTCAAAACGAGATTCCAGGGTACGGAGCATTTTGTGAGACCTGGCTTCGTTGATTTGGGTTATCAGCCTGGGAATGGCAGTAAACAAGACAGTGAAATCGAGTGTGCAGGCTTTGATGGCCAGGCCAATAGCGATGTGTGTTTTACCGGTACCGGGATTACCAGCCAGGATGAGATTTTGTCCATCTTTTATAAAATCGAGACGTTCGAGAGTAGCCAGTTTGTTTTGTGCATCATTGGGGAGTTCAGATTTGATCAGATCGTGGATTTGTTTTTTATACGGGAATCCGGCTCTTCGGATACGCTGTTTTTTTCTCCGGATGAGCCGCCCGTCATATTCGGTGATCATAAGATCGAGCAAGTAGCGTTCAAAAGAATGATTGCTTTTAGCAGCACTTTTTGCCTGTTCGGCGTACTCTGTTCTGAATGCAGGCAGCCTAAGCAGACGTGAGTAATAATCAATTTGTTGTTCCATTTTTGCTTGCATTGTTGAGATTTTATTCGAATTAAAAAATAGCCTGTATGTCTTGAAGTTGTTTTACACAATTAAGACTTATCTGTTCAGTCAAAGGGCTCGGGATGGTGAGTGCCTGAGCCTCGTTTTTCTTTTTCATCAGGGCTTGTACCATAAAGATGATTTTGTCACTGGTCAGGGGAGAGTTCAAAGTAGTTTTTAGACATTGATCAACTGCGGAGGTTATTATTGAGGTAGATAAATGATGTTTGGTGGCGTAACTAATCACGTCAATAAATACCTTGGGTTGATCTGAAAAATATTGTTTGTAAAGTGCGATCAAATCGGTATCAGCCTGAAGAAAGGCTTCGCTGTTTGACAAAGCACCAGGCTTTACGGCTAATGTCTTCAGATAGTGCTCTATTTTAATGAACCATTGATACTTACAGTGTCTTCTCTGATGAATGTCCACTACATCGCCATTTTTATCATAAATGTGAATGTGCAAAGGGTAAATTTTCACATCCACTATGGGGCCGCGCAAGTTTTCAGGAATAGAATAGTGATTGGTATCAACCGAGATGGTGTGATACTTGTCTACTCTTAATGTCTGGATCAGGGCGGTATCATAGGCTGAAACAGGCAGAACTGTCATATGAATTTTCTCCTCGCACACACGTTCAGCGAATGTTTTAGACTCACCTTTTGATTTTCTATTGTTAAGTCTGATCAGTTTTTGCTTCAGGTGTCGATTAGCCGAATCGAGGTCGATAAACTCATCATTTTGAGCAAAGGCTTTGCGGCGCACATATTCAACACTTCGCTCTACACGTCCCTTTTCATTGGCTCTATACACATTGCAAAAACGAATATCAAATTGATAGTATGTGCTGATTTTAAGTAGATCATCTGTAGGTTTCTTACCTGCCCGTTCGGTAGACGGGTCTGCATTTCGCATGGTAAATCTTGCTACTGCTGTACGCATATTGTCGTACACTATCTGTGATGGCACACCACCAATGTGGCTCAGATAGTGTACATGAGCGTGCAAGAAACTGATCATAACTCGTGCCGCGTCACGCGGTATCCTGGCGGTAGTAAAGACGAGCCCATCGGTAATTGCTGTACCCATTGGTAAATACAGCCAGCATCAATCTTTTCTGTTTTCCCTCTATTGTCAATTTAACTTCTGCCCAATCAAACTCACTGTTTTGCCCTGGGTCAATGTGCTGGCGTATGAAAATCTCCTGACCTTTTCTCAAGTGCTGTTTTACATATTCACATACCGTAGTATAGCTGATTTCAAAACCATCGGCGATCAGTGCCTCGTGCATGTCTATACGCCGCATGCATTGTTTGGCCAAACCCGAACAATGTTTGCGCTCATTATCTTTAACAAACTGATCTATCCTGGTTCGTATCTGTTGGGTAAGTTTGCGTTTGGTACGAGAAGAACAATCGTACCGAGGTGGATCCAAAATGCCTTTAGAAGAACGGTCCTGCAAAGAACGATTCTTCTCATATTCATCAATATACTTCTTGACTGTATTGCGCGATAATCCCAGATCCTTACTGATCTTTCGTTGGGATATTCCCTGATCAAAATAGCGCAGAATAATATCTTGTTTTTGTAGCATAGTTATCATGTTTAATAGTGCAAAACATATGATGGTTATGCATCATATCTGCCATGATAACTGGCTCAGTTTTCAATTGGAATTCTGGCTCAGTTTTCAACCGTAATCTACAGGTCTTCCCGGGAAATACACCAATCCCCGGTTTTGATGTACAACTAAATGTGTTTCGTTGCTTAATCAGTGGTTCACTTTCGTTCGACTCTTTCAATGATCACCTGACTCCTTTAGCGAAGCCTTTTCCTTATCGCTCAGTACCCAGGTATTACTACCTTAGCACCATAAGGTGGTTTGAAGGCTGCTCCTTCCAGCCGCCTTCGGAGGGCCATACCTCCATCTGGTAAACAGCATGCTCACTTTTGAGCTTCAGGACGCACGGTGTATCCCATTTTTTCGTTTAAGCAGCTTTTTTCCCAAGGAACTCAGAGAGTCTGTCCCATTGATTGTTCATTCTCAAATTTCTGAGACTGATTACGTTTGTAACTCCTTTTGGAGTCCATCTTTGTCCTGACAATTTACAGCGCTTTTGCACCAATGTTCTATGGGCTGCTTCTATGGCACCACTTCCAATTTGTAGCCCTTTTTCTCTATATTTTGGATATTCCATCCTGTGGATGTTGTTGTTTAAATAGACCAATAATTTCTCTTTCTTTTCTTTTTTCTTTTCTGTTTTACATTCTATGTTCTCCACCATTTTTAAGGCAGCTTGTCCTCCCTTTTTCAATAGTGTTTCCCTTATGGTGTCTAACCACTCTTTTCTCTTTTCTTTTCTATGTATCGCTACTTTTGAAAAGTCTGAAAAATGTTCTAAGGCATGATAATAATCCAGTATTTGCAAAGCCTCTGGATATTCTGAGCTAAACCAATCTCCCAACCATTTCGCTCCGTCTATTATTATGACCAACCTGTCTTTTAGATCTTCGTAGGTATCCAGATATTCTGACATCTTTCGTTCAAATTCTTCATGCCCACCTAAATGAAAACAATACCACGATTCTTTGATAAAACTCCTGGTATCGCTCAGTTTAAGTACTTCTTTACCTTTATAAACCCTTCCTACTTTTACTTCTTTCCAATCACTCGGTCTGGTCAACACCATCCCTCCATCTGCATGTGCATATACTACCTCATCGGACTCCGCTTTGGGCTTACTTTGTACATCTTCTCTTTGCTCCTCCAGCCATTTTTCACCCTCCTCTCCAAGACTTTGACATACTCTGTGTATGCTGTTGTCGCTCACATCAAGTTGCATCGTCTTTTTTAGTAATTCACTACTCGATTGGTAGCATTCACTTTGCCCTACATATGCTGTGATATCCTTCAGCATCGGACTCAGTTTTACTCCTTTGACCTCTTTTACAAATCGATGTGAGTTGTCCAGTTCAAGTTTTCCGTAATAGCCTATTATGCTTTTTTTTTACGATAATCTTCATCGGCTTCTCCTATGGTCTGTTCTATCACATTGCGACTTAATTCTTTAAGAAGCTCCACCGATTTGGTTTCAAATTCATAAAAGCTTTCTGCGGTTTTCTCTTTAAGTTCTATCTCATCCAAAAGTTGGCTAAACTGGTTCAGTAATTTAGCCTTGTCCATTTTTGAATGTATTTTGGTTTATGCTAATTTAACCATTTTTTCGTTTAAGCAGCTTTTTTCCCAAGGAACTCAGAGAGTCTGTCCCATTGATTGTTCATTCTCAAATTTCTGAGACTGATTACGTTTGTAACTCCTTTTGGAGTCCATCTTTGTCCTGACAATTTACAGCGCTTTTGCACCAATGTTCTATGGGCTGCTTCTATGGCACCACTTCCAATTTGTAGCCCTTTTTCTCTATATTTTGGATATTCCATCCTGTGGATGTTGTTGTTTAAATAGACCAATAATTTCTCTTTCTTTTCTTTTTTCTTTTCTGTTTTACATTCTATGTTCTCCACCATTTTTAAGGCAGCTTGTCCTCCCTTTTTCAATAGTGTTTCCCTTATGGTGTCTAACCACTCTTTTCTCTTTTCTTTTCTATGTATCGCTACTTTTGAAAAGTCTGAAAAATGTTCTAAGGCATGATAATAATCCAGTATTTGCAAAGCCTCTGGATATTCTGAGCTAAACCAATCTCCCAACCATTTCGCTCCGTCTATTATTATGACCAACCTGTCTTTTAGATCTTCGTAGGTATCCAGATATTCTGACATCTTTCGTTCAAATTCTTCATGCCCACCTAAATGAAAACAATACCACGATTCTTTGATAAAACTCCTGGTATCGCTCAGTTTAAGTACTTCTTTACCTTTATAAACCCTTCCTACTTTTACTTCTTTCCAATCACTCGGTCTGGTCAACACCATCCCTCCATCTGCATGTGCATATACTACCTCATCGGACTCCGCTTTGGGCTTACTTTGTACATCTTCTCTTTGCTCCTCCAGCCATTTTTCACCCTCCTCTCCAAGACTTTGACATACTCTGTGTATGCTGTTGTCGCTCACATCAAGTTGCATCGTCTTTTTTAGTAATTCACTACTCGATTGGTAGCATTCACTTTGCCCTACATATGCTGTGATATCCTTCAGCATCGGACTCAGTTTTACTCCTTTGACCTCTTTTACAAATCGATGTGAGTTGTCCAGTTCAAGTTTTCCGTAATAGCCTATTATGCTTTTTTTTTACGATAATCTTCATCGGCTTCTCCTATGGTCTGTTCTATCACATTGCGACTTAATTCTTTAAGAAGCTCCACCGATTTGGTTTCAAATTCATAAAAGCTTTCTGCGGTTTTCTCTTTAAGTTCTATCTCATCCAAAAGTTGGCTAAACTGGTTCAGTAATTTAGCCTTGTCCATTTTTGAATGTATTTTGGTTTATGCTAATTTAACCATTTTTGCGAAAAACTGGGATACACCCCAACCACCCAGGAAAAGCAGATTTCAAAAATTTATTTTATCTTAGGGCATTGGACCTTGGCTGAGCCAAATGAACATGGACGTTCTCCGAGTAATACTCAATTGTATTGGGCAAAGTAACGATGATCGTAGATCATAAAGACTTATGCTTGATCTGAGTACTAAGATTAAGTTCACAATAAATTGGCGATGAGAAAACTTAACTATCTGAGAATATCACTGTTGATAATCTTTGGTTTCGTATTCAATTATGTAGGAGAAAGTGAAGCCTTCAACCACAGTTTCAGTTTTTCCGAAGGAGAGATGATGGCTCTGAATTTGGGAATGGATTTAGACTACTACAGATCTCTCAGGGATGCGTTTATCCGCCATGAAACGGGTGGAACGTTTGATCCAAAGCAAAAACAAATTGGCGGGGGTCCTGGGAGAGGTCTATTTCAAATGGACCCTCACACGTTAGTAACAAACACCAAAGGATTATTTACCTACCATCTGTCTAATAAGTTAGAAATACCCGGGTACTTAGATCAAATCCTATATCGCAAAATTACCGATGCTACACAGTTATCGCCTAGAGAACAGGAAGTGTTGTTTATCGGAGGCTTGATAATAATAGTTTACGATGGCCATGAATACAAAACTGTTCTTCATCCCAGTATAAGAGATGGAGAGGTGAAAAATATCCCAAATGTATGGATTAGCTTACACAACAGAAGCACAGGCATTGACGCTTTAGACAGATTCAACGACTTCACAAGAAGTATTTGACTAAAGAAAAAATAGTCCGGATAACCAGTATCATCAGCGGAGGATTATTCCTATTCCCCGGCGTGTATATCCTCATAGTAACCCTAACCCTAGCGCCGCTCTGGTACAATATCTCCAACCTAATCTCTTACTTTCTTTTTTCATTTCTTGGAGGTCTTGTGATCAAAAAAATCTCCTTGTCCAAAGTCCAAACGAATTAGAAACACCGGCACGTTGTGATATATACGCAATATTGGTTGAAGCAATTTTTTCAGGTAAAATTACCAAATGCAAAATTTATTCAACGCCGACTGAGAAGTTTGTCAATTAAGCCAATCGGATTCTTTAGCTAAACCAATAGATTTCTCCATTCTCTTCGTCGCCGCAAGGCTACTCCTTCACGATCTTCTGTAAAACCCGATCGCTTTCCGTTTCCAACTCAACAATATAAACGCCCTCTCGAAATGCGGATATATCAATTTGAATAATGGGGTTATCCATTGTCTTAGCCAGTATACGCCTTCCTACCAAATCATAGATCTTTATTGTCGGATTACCGCCTTGCTGAGTGATTTCTATTGTGATAAGACCACCCGTGGGATTAGGATACATATCGACCTTTGATACATTCTCATTTTCTATCTTAAAAATTCCGGTCGTCTCCTTAGTTCCGGTCGATCTTGCCAAAGCGTATAGATCTTCATCAACAACGTCTTGACCAAGTGAATCTTGAACACATTCACCACACACCCCCGCAATCCACATCGGTTTCATCCTGGTTTTGGATCCCATCCGAGCAGAAGCCACAGTCAAGCAAGCTAGGCAATTCACAAGCCTGCCCACGACAGAATAGATCAAAGTCGGCGTTGTGCGATAAGCATGGATTTCCCGTAAGGTCCACATTATTACTGCATAAAGACGTGAAAGATGGAGGTATACAGCCGACGAGATCATTATTCTGAAGATGAAGTTGAAATAGGTTTGATAAGCCACCTAGCACTTCTGGAATTGCTCCGTTCAATGGATTATTACTTAATCGCAAATGCCTGATATTCAATAAGTTACCTAGGGATGAAGGAATGGTATCCGTTAGTTGGTTTTGCTCCAGGTATAAGAATACGAGATTGGATAAACCGCCCAGTTCAGACGGTATAGATCAACTTAACTCATTAGAGCTTAATTGCAAAAGTTGAAGATTTGTCAAGTTGCTCAATTCCGGCGTTATTGTTCCCGATAGATTATTGTTGGCTAAAGCCAATACACGCACCTTTCCGTCCCCGTTGCATAAAACACTGCACCAATCGCATACATCGCCGTCCTCTCCCCATCCTGTATTATTGATCCAACTATCGCCATTTGCAGAATCGTATAAGGCCATAAGAGCGCTCCTTTCGGCATTGGGCCAAGTGCATTCGCAGACCTCCATAGCATCACAAGGAGCACCCGAACAGAAGGAGCCGAAATCCGCTTCATGGGACAGACATTCGTTGTTTTCAAGACGTACGTTTTTGCCACAGAGTGCCATCATTTCTTCGGGAATGCAGCCGGATAAGTTATTGTCATCCAGGTACAGGGTGCTGATCGGAAGTTTTGTTATTTCCAGTGGAATTGGGCCGGATAGCTGATTGGAATTCAAAAGTAATTGGGTGACTTTGCTAAGGCTTCCGATTTCCTTTGGAATAGAACCGGATAATTGGTTTTCATTAAGCCGCACGTCATTTCCGCAGAAAACTGCCATTTCAGCTGGAATACAACCTGATAAGTCGTTATTATTCAGGTGTAGTTTTCCCAGATTAGATAGATTCGCTAATTCTTTAGGGATGGAATCCGTGAAGTGATTTTCATCAAGTAATAGCCATTTGAGATTGGTCAGATCGCCAATTTCGGGAGGAATAGCGCCGGATAGTTGATTATTAGATAGTATTAAAAATTGAAGATTTAGGAGATTGCCTATTGCCACAGGCACCTCTCCGTTAAGCTCCTTGAAATCTAAAAATAAGGCCTCCAAATATTCCAGATCACCAAGCTCAACGGGCAGTGAATTTGTCAATGCATTCTCAACAAGAAAAAGATTGATGACCCGGCCAAGGCTATCGCATTGCACACCGTACCAGTTGCATATATCACAATCCTCGCCCCAGCCTGTATTGCTTGTCCAGTTATCACCACCCGTGGCCTGGTGTAACGCCATAAGTGCCTCATAATCAGGTGTTTCTGGACTGCGATGATGTACTCTGCTTCTCGCGGTGTGGGTTCATTATTTCGAATATCGGTTATAACAGTTGCAGTGAAAATATCCAGCGGGCAGTCAGCCTCGAACTTGGAAAAAGGATTTGCGAAAATCAATGTCGAATTTGCCAGAAGAGCAAAGCGCAATGCAATTAGCCTGATGTAGATCATAGCCTTTAGTTATCGGAGTAATAAAATAACATTGGGTATGATCAAGCATCGTAGGGGGGAATTTTGCAATGCCTGAAGGCGCGTACCATGAAGACATAGAAAGGCGCGATCTTCAGAAAGGAAGCTGCATAATTTGTGCCAAATAGTTTACATTTCCGGAGATTGGAATCAATTTTTCAACGCCGCCAATAAATTGGCAGCCCCATTGCCGCAAATTTGTGTGCTGAGAATCTCACAAAGTATCGTCTTGAATAGTCAAGAGGGTGCTTGGGCTACTCAAACTACTTCGTATCATTGTTGTCAATTTCGACAGCAAGTCATGCTTCAATGCAATTCGTTCATAATAGGTATCTTTTTATTCCTTGTACACATTCGGTATGCCACCGCTCAAGACAACCTTGACCTAAGCTTCGAATTTCAGGCCTACCCTACCGGATTGATTCCCGGGGTGCTGCTGGAAAAAAAATTTGGAAGCGACCGAAGCGCTCATTTGCGTCTGGGATACAATTGGATGAGACACCGCGACCTTGGCGAACACAGCGACGAGAGAGGCGAGGGATACGGATTTACTTTAGGGTATAAAAAATACTTTAAGGACGGGCATCAAGGATGGAGCCTCGGACTTAAAAGTGATTTCTGGTGGAATTCCTTAGATTGGGAGGATCGAGTTCTATTAACGGGTACACAGCGAAGCGGCCATACGGATATAACTGTTGTCCAGCCCACTCTGGAACTATCGTATTTGTTTGATAATCAAGGATTTATAATTACACCAAGCATTGCTTTCGGCTACGAATGGAATGTGAGGACGGTAGGTGAATCTACTGGGCAGGGGCCGATTCTGCTGATCGGTTTTCAGATCGGTACGAGGTTTGGGAAATGAAATGTGTTCTATTTATGAATTGTACTTCTTCCAAATGGCAGACGGCCCACCTGCGCTAAAGCTTCGATGGACTGGCAGTCTGCACTAACTGAATCTACTCAAGGTTATCTTTTAGTACGCGTTGATCACGTATTAGTTTTTTACAGCTATGGGCATTAACAAAGACATCCGAATTCTAGGAATCAATTACGACGAAAAATCGTCATTCCTTAGGGGCGCCGCAGAAGGACCTCCGTTGATCCGTGAAGCTTTTTATTCTGAATCGACCAACGCATATTCCGAATTAGGGCAAAATGTAACAAAAAGCGACCGGATTTCTTTCCAGGAGGATTTTATCCCACAAGAGTATTTTGATATAGAACACGCGGCTAAGCGTGTGCTTTCCTCAGGAGTGAAACTCTTCGGTCTGGGCGGAGATCACTCCATTACTTATCCTTTGATCAGAGCTCACGCAGAATATTATGAACAAATAGAAATTCTGCATATCGATGCACATTCTGATCTCTACCATGAATTTGAGGGAGACCCTCATTCGCACGGATGCCCTTTTGCAAGAATAATGGAAGAAGGATTGGCAAGCCGGCTTGTGCAAATTGGCATTCGATGCCTCACGCCGCACCTTACAGAGCAAGGCAAAAAATTCGGAGTGGAGGTGTTGGAAATGAAGGATTATTCAATTGATAAAATTCCACAGTTTAAAGGATCCATTTATATTTCATTAGATATTGATGCATTGGATCCTGCTTATGCGCCTGGAGTATCACATCACGAACCAGGAGGATTTACTTCTCGACAGGTTTTAGAGATCATTCATTCTATTGAAGTGCTGATTATTGGCGCCGATCTGACTGAGTTCAATCCTGATCGCGATGTCAGTGGAATTACAGCGGCTTTGGCAGCGAAATTGATGAAGGAGATGCTTGGTAAAATGTTAATAAATTGAAAGCGAATGACGAGTTTGCGACTTGTGGGATAATTGAGCAAAAGGGCTCTTGCCCTCTTTGCCACACCCCAAAAAACTTAAATGCACCCATGCAATTTCCAAAAAACCATTAATCTTATAAAAATCATATTTTCGAGGCTCTAAACAACGAACATGAATAATCTTTCAAAATACTTTTGTGTAGCTGTGGCAATAACCTTTTTTCCCTGTAAAACAGATCAGAAAACAGCCTCTAATGAGCCACAAAATTCAAATCCAATCGCCTCGACCGAGCCTCTTGAATCGGATAAATTAGAAGGCACTTGGGCGCCTGCCGAGATAGGTGAATGGGTCTATCACTATGTGTGTCCTGATCGATGCGACGGTGGTGTATTGGACAATCCCGGTACCTGCCCGATTTGCGGTAAGACCATGCAACACAACTCTGCATATCATGTCAATAATAATAATCCCACCGAAACGCCAGCCGCCGACAGAAATATTGCACAAGGCCCTAGAAATACTTCCTTTGATCCTCAACAAAGCCCCCACGGCCTATGGCATTTCGTTTGCCCCAATGAGCACGAGGGAGCCGGAGAAGCAGGTGATTGCCCAATATGTGGTGAACCGTTGCTGCACAATGAAGATTATCACATCGATTCTAAAAATCCGGATGCTACTCCACAAAATGAACGAGGAGATTGGCACTTCAAATGTCCCGATGGCCATGAAGGCGGTGCTGCATTCCCCGGTAAATGCGAAGTGTGCGGAAAGGATTTGGTCCACAATGAAATCTACCACCGTTGATATTTACGGCAAAATCGCAATCCGTATCTAAAGAATCAGGATTCTAAGAATGGGAAAAAATGTAATCATTACCGGCAGCTCAGGAATGATCGGATCTCTTATCCTCACCGACTGTCTCAATAGAAATGATGTCGACAAAGTCACCAGCATCGTGCGAAAACCATTTGGAACAACTCATCCTCAACTGGACGAAATAGAGCATAGCGATTTTCTGGATTATACCGATATCACCGATCACTTACAAAACCAGGATGTGTGCTTCTTCTGCATTGGAGTTTATACGGGAGCTGTGCCTAAAGATGAATTCCGAAGAATAACAGTGGATTATACTAGTGCACCAGGCACTAAATCCTGACCCCCATGAAACTTGTTCTTTTCCTCCTGCTCGGCGTTGGAAAAATCCTCATTATGCTTAGGCATAACTCCGGTTTTTCCGCCTTGATCAGAAGAAAAATAACTTTGTTTATGAGGTTCATTACTTAATGCCTAATGCACTAGGGCTTTCGCAAACGCCCTAAAAAATCAAAGCCCCAATTGCTCGTTTTGTTTTCTGAGCGGCCAGGGAGCCGATCAGAGTGAAAAGAGCAGAGTGATGTTTGCAAGAGACAAAGGTGTTGCTGAAAATATACTTATATCTCTGAATTTCAGTCGACTACATATATTTAGACCTGGCTATATATATCCTGTAACTCCGAGAAAAGAACCCAATTTATCCTATCGAATTATGAGAGTTCTTTATAAACCAATACTCACTAAAATCTATCCGAACATTGGTGTTAGTTCTGAAAAATTGGCCAACACAATGACAACGGTTGGAATAGAAGGAAGTGAGCGGTTGATTTTTGAGAATAGGGAAATTAGATTACGGTAGAGACTTCGACTGGCTCGGTGCAGGCGGCTCACGGCTGAATTGAGGTTTTTTCGGTATTCATATTTTGCGGTTGACTGCATTGCGCCACGCGATGCGTCAGAAAAAGCCGTGGGAAGTATTTACAGAGAAGCGAACAAACCGGGAATGGTCCGATATGATGCATATTCCCGAGCGGGAAAATACATTGTGAGTTAAGATTTACTAAATCTAATAGATTTAGCAAATCGGACTTATCGAATACACTCTCAAACAAGAAAATATGAATATAAAACAGATTTTTAAAAACAACGTAACTACTCAGGAGGTAATATAACGAATAATAATAATGGAGTAAAAAGAGTTATAGGACAATCCAACTCGAACTAAAGATAATAGGGCCGGATAAATTGGACTATTATCGAATCACGACTAACAAAACTGGAAAAAGAAAACCAACTTCTTCGAAAGGAGAATAAGTTTTTGCGTGAAGAGAATAAAATTCTATGCCAAGAGATTAGAGAACTTCGCGAAAAACTGGAATTAGTCCTTAGCCAACTGGCCAAAAAAGAGGTTAAAAAAGACAGCCACAACAGCCACAACCCACCAAGCCAAGACAAGTCAACACATGAGAAAAAAAGTCTGCGTAAGAAAACAGGACGTAAATCAGGAGGACAAAAGGGTCATAAGGGTCATTATCTTGCAATGACAGATAATCCTGATGAAAAGCACATAGTAAAAAGTGATTACTGTTCAAAATGTGGGGACACAATTGATCAGGAAAAGCAACAATTGGTATCGAAAAGACAAATAGTAGAAATACCTTCGATACGCCCCAGATACATTGAATATCAGCAGTATGGATGCCAGTGCGGGCGGTGTGGTCATCTTCAAAAAGGTAGTTTTCCCCAAGGGGTAAAAGCACCGATCCAATATGGTAGCAGCGTCATAGCACTGGTCAGCTATTTTAGCGTTTTCCATTATCTTCCCTTCCAAAGAATGACCCAGTTGTTCAAAGATATATTTCACTTGCCCATCAGTGAGGGAAGTGTACAGAACTTATTGAAAAAAGCAGCCCAAAAGGCTCGACCCATATACCATGCTATACTCCAACAAATCTTTTCATCGACTTACGTCGGTTCGGACGAAACATCTGCTAAAGTAAATGGCGACAAATGGTGGGTATGGGTGTGGCAAAATATGAAAAACACTTACATAAAAGCCACTGAAAGTCGAGGATTTATAAGTGTCCAGCAAATAATTGGCGATCACTTGTCCCACGCTACAATAGGGTCAGACCGCTGGGCAGCACAACTGAAAATGAAATCCAAATCCAAACAATTATGCATAGCTCACTTATTGAGAGACCTCATATTTTTGGAAGAATCGGAAAACCAAGTTTGGGCCAGCCAATTTAAGTCCTTGTTAGAACATGCTTTAGCCTTGCGAAAAAGAACAGAACAAACTCAAACCTTTCAAACCAACCAAAAGGATGCCTATAAATTGGAAAAAAGGCTTGATCGGCTACTGTTAAGGCATATCGAAAAAACCGAATTCCCAAAAACTCATTCTTTTCAAAAATCAATGTTAAAAAACAGGAATTACATCTTTCCCTTTTTATACAATTCTGAAGTCCCACCGGACAACAATTCTTCAGAAAGGGCAATAAGAAATGTAAAAGTAAAACTAAAGGTCTCAGGACAGTTTAAATCGGGTCAGAATATATTTTGTGTCTTGCGTTCCTGCATCGATACATTAAAAAAAAGAGAGCTCAATGTTTTGGCCTATCTTTACTGCATTGCCAAACTCCCTACTCAAAAGCATTGTTTGGTACCTGAGTAGTTACAAAACAACAAAACATGGGTCGAAGATAAACTCCAATTGGATCAAGGCTATTTCGAAAACCTTTCCAAAGGCCAGAATCCGGACATTCTGTACATAGGTTGTTCCGATAGCCGGGTGACGGCTGAAGAAATTATGGGGACCAGTCCGGGCGATTTGTTCGTACACCGCAACATAGCCAATATGATCATCAATACAGATCTGAGTTCGATGTCGGTGATCAATTATGCTGTCAGCCATTTGAAGGTCGACCATATCGTGATCTGCGGCCACACTATTGCGGAGGTGTAAAAGCTGCGATGCAGTCAGCAGACCTGGGAATCCTCAATCTCTGGCTTCGCGAGATCAAAGACGTCTATCGCTTGCATAGCGAAGAACTTAACAAAATAGTCGATGAAGACGCACGCTACAAACGGCTAGTACAACTCAATGTGGAAGAACAATGCATCAACGTACTCAAAATTCCAGAGGTGCAAAAAGCTCGCATGGAAAAAGCGCTGGAAGTGCACGGATGGGTGTTCGATATAAAGGACTGGCCAGTTACTCGACTTAAAAATTAAGGTTGACGAGATCGACGAGGATATAATAGCCGTTTATCGATTGCGCTAAATCATTTGTTCGGCGGCCAGTTCCGACGGAATCGAAAAGACTTCGATTTGTACGGGACAGGATTGGGCTGCCCATCTCGCCAATTTCACTGTCTTGCACGGACTTATCCATCCCTACATCGCCAAATCCCAACTTCAAATATTTTATACGCAGGCAATTCAATACCTCGGATTAAAAATAATCTTAGGCTGCCCTAGACTCCCGATCAATTTTTGAAGATTGTAATTGAGGGTAAATTCATGGGTGCCATCGTGGAAATGGCGAATACCCGAAATTCCGTAATCATAAGAATAGGAGAGACGGTAGTGCTCATTGAACTGCACACCCATCAATAGAACCACAGCATCGAAACTTGACGAACTGTATCCTCTTATCCCAAGACCACCGAATAAATTGCTATAAGACACCTTACCAAATAGATCGATCTGAGTCTTGACCAAATCCGATTTTATGAGAATACTGGGAGAAAAAGTCCAAAGATTAGTGTAGTAAATGTTATACTCCGCATATAGACTAGCCAGGTTTTTCCGTTCGAATGTGAGCTCATTAACGCCGAGCGAATAAGAGGGAAAACCATCAAGAGCGAGACCAGCCTGCAAGTCATCCGATAAATAATACGCACCGATTCCCCAAAGTGGACCCATGCCTTGCATATTTCCTTGTTCTAGAATCGGATCATTGTGATCAAAGACATTTCCCTCATAAGTACCCGTTGGCGTGCGGATATTGCTCCCGTCTATCTTCACCTGCGTTGCACCGAGCTTGACACCTATAGAAATGATTCCGGCTGAGGATTCGATAATATAGTTGTACGATCCGCTTATGTTGACGATATTAAATCCAGACGAATTTTCATTCTGAAATGACATGCCTACCGAACCTTGAAGTCCGTATAGCGGCAGATGTGCAGATATATTTTGCGACTTAGGACTGCCAATGAGATTGGTCCACTGAGACCGAAATCCCGCAAATACGCTCAACGAACCTTCCAGGCCCCCATATGCAGGATTGAGTAAATACTTGTTTTGCATGTATTGAGAATACTGGATAGGTTGTTGCGCCATAAGTCCTACCGAACTTATCAACACCAACCATACTAGCATCATTCTCAATTGCATGGAGTGAAATTAGTTTAATAAGTCCTAACCTGCAATAACCTCATAGAAAATGGCGAGATGATCGAGATGAAACGACCAGTTTTATTTGTTCGTTTATCCGTGTAATCGTTTATTCGTTTATGTTTTTCGAGCAATTTTCCTATTAACAGTTAAACGAATACACGCATAAACAAAATCAAGTATGCGGCAATTGCTCTACATAAAAATTACTCAATTAGAGAACTGAAGTTTCGGTAGTACAATAATCGGTGTTAAGTGCTGATAATCAGACGATTGAACTTAAGTTAAAAGAAACGATCATACTACTGGACATTGGGGTTAAAATAATACAATGTCTTGAAATAAAGTAGGTTATATATTATAATAAAGTGGAATATATCATTATTGGTAACTACTCAGGAGGTAATATAACGAATAATAATAATGGAGTAAAAAGAGTTATAGGACAATCCAACTCGAACTAAAGATAATAGGGCCGGATAAATTGGACTATTATCGAATCACGACTAACAAAACTGGAAAAAGAAAACCAACTTCTTCGAAAGGAGAATAAGTTTTTGCGTGAAGAGAATAAAATTCTATGCCAAGAGATTAGAGAACTTCGCGAAAAACTGGAATTAGTCCTTAGCCAACTGGCCAAAAAAGAGGTTAAAAAAGACAGCCACAACAGCCACAACCCACCAAGCCAAGACAAGTCAACACATGAGAAAAAAAGTCTGCGTAAGAAAACAGGACGTAAATCAGGAGGACAAAAGGGTCATAAGGGTCATTATCTTGCAATGACAGATAATCCTGATGAAAAGCACATAGTAAAAAGTGATTACTGTTCAAAATGTGGGGACACAATTGATCAGGAAAAGCAACAATTGGTATCGAAAAGACAAATAGTAGAAATACCTTCGATACGCCCCAGATACATTGAATATCAGCAGTATGGATGCCAGTGCGGGCGGTGTGGTCATCTTCAAAAAGGTAGTTTTCCCCAAGGGGTAAAAGCACCGATCCAATATGGTAGCAGCGTCATAGCACTGGTCAGCTATTTTAGCGTTTTCCATTATCTTCCCTTCCAAAGAATGACCCAGTTGTTCAAAGATATATTTCACTTGCCCATCAGTGAGGGAAGTGTACAGAACTTATTGAAAAAAGCAGCCCAAAAGGCTCGACCCATATACCATGCTATACTCCAACAAATCTTTTCATCGACTTACGTCGGTTCGGACGAAACATCTGCTAAAGTAAATGGCGACAAATGGTGGGTATGGGTGTGGCAAAATATGAAAAACACTTACATAAAAGCCACTGAAAGTCGAGGATTTATAAGTGTCCAGCAAATAATTGGCGATCACTTGTCCCACGCTACAATAGGGTCAGACCGCTGGGCAGCACAACTGAAAATGAAATCCAAATCCAAACAATTATGCATAGCTCACTTATTGAGAGACCTCATATTTTTGGAAGAATCGGAAAACCAAGTTTGGGCCAGCCAATTTAAGTCCTTGTTAGAACATGCTTTAGCCTTGCGAAAAAGAACAGAACAAACTCAAACCTTTCAAACCAACCAAAAGGATGCCTATAAATTGGAAAAAAGGCTTGATCGGCTACTGTTAAGGCATATCGAAAAAACCGAATTCCCAAAAACTCATTCTTTTCAAAAATCAATGTTAAAAAACAGGAATTACATCTTTCCCTTTTTATACAATTCTGAAGTCCCACCGGACAACAATTCTTCAGAAAGGGCAATAAGAAATGTAAAAGTAAAACTAAAGGTCTCAGGACAGTTTAAATCGGGTCAGAATATATTTTGTGTCTTGCGTTCCTGCATCGATACATTAAAAAAAAGAGAGCTCAATGTTTTGGCCTATCTTTACTGCATTGCCAAACTCCCTACTCAAAAGCATTGTTTGGTACCTGAGTAGTTACCATTATTGTTTGTAAAACAAACAATTAACAACAATGACAATTCCACTCGTAAGCGAAATAAAACCATTTTTCTCAGGTTTTGAAGAACATGTAATAAAAAATTTTCTCACAACAGCCCAAGGTATATTATCAGCCAGGACGACGAATTTGAACATTGTAAAGGATAAGCTCCCTGGAATACTCGAAAACCAACAAAACACCAAACCTGATTCGAATTATAAGAGGTTGATCCGTTTTTTCAATATGGATGATGCTGACAAGCAGGCATTGATTGAAGCTATATTATGTTTTAGTTTTTATTTGTTGAGACTCAAAGCGAAGAACATCAAATATTTGGCACTAGATGGTACGAGCTGGGAGAATGGCAACAAGAATATTCACTTATTAACATTGAGTGTAGTGGTCAATGGAGTAAGTATTCCAATATGGTGGGAAGACTTAGACAAGAAGGGTATGAGTAATTTTAATGAAAGACGAAAGGTGATAGACAAAGCCTGTAAATTATATAATCTGAAAGGTTTGATACTACTAGCAGATCGGGAGTACATCGGAGAAAGATGGTTTAAATATCTGGTAGACAAGGGGTTAGAGTTTGTAATTAGGTTAAAAAAGGGAATTTATAAAGGGTATGTGGACAACCAAAGGGGAAAGGATAAGACATTTTATAAACACCAACATCTTCGATACATTGGTATTGAACGTGAAGCATTGAAAAAACGGTATCAAATCTGTGGAGTGTCTAAACAAATTGAAATCCTTGGAAAAAAATTTTCTTTTGTGATTTTTAAAAACCCCAAAAGTTCAGCCAACGAACCTCTGTTTTATTTCATATCTACATTGAAAGACAAAAGAAAAATAGTAAAGCTTTACCCTATTCGTTGGACTATTGAAACTTGCTTCAAACACTTAAAATCAAATGGTTTCAATTTAGAAGCTCTTAATTTTAAAGACTCTGGAAAAATAGAATTGACAATGGGTATTGTAGTATTTATCTATGCCTTATGTATTGAACAGGGTCTAACCCAACTCAAGCACAAAAAGAAGAGTGATTGGAAGAAATATAAAAACGGATCGATCAACTTAGTCGTTTCCAAATTTAAAAAAGGACTATCCTTTTTAGAAATCAAATTCAACAACCTTAGAAATTTCATATGCTTTCTTTCTCATTCCATTCGTTCTATCCCCAAACCCTCTTGGCTATTCTTTGAACCACAATTTATAGCTCATGTCCAGTAGTATGAGAAACGATCATACTACTGGACATTGGGGTTAAAATAATACAATGTCTTGAAATAAAGTAGGTTATATATTATAATAAAGTGGAATATATCATTATTGTTTGTAAAACAAACAATTAACAACAATGACAATTCCACTCGTAAGCGAAATAAAACCATTTTTCTCAGGTTTTGAAGAACATGTAATAAAAAATTTTCTCACTACAGCCCAAGGTATATTATCAGCCAGGACGACGAATTTGAACATTGTAAAGGATAAGCTCCCTGGAATACTCGAAAACCAACAAAACACCAAACCTGATTCGAATTATAAGAGGTTGATCCGTTTTTTCAATATGGATGATGCTGACAAGCAGGCATTGATTGAAGCTATATTATGTTTTAGTTTTTATTTGTTGAGACTCAAAGCGAAGAACATCAAATATTTGGCACTAGATGGTACGAGCTGGGAGAATGGCAACAAGAATATTCACTTATTAACATTGAGTGTAGTGGTCAATGGAGTAAGTATTCCAATATGGTGGGAAGACTTAGACAAGAAGGGTATGAGTAATTTTAATGAAAGACGAAAGGTGATAGACAAAGCCTGTAAATTATATAATCTGAAAGGTTTGATACTACTAGCAGATCGGGAGTACATCGGAGAAAGATGGTTTAAATATCTGGTAAACAAGGGGTTAGAGTTTGTAATTAGCTGACCTTTCGCAGGGCAGATATTTGGAAAATTAAAAAATAATATTATAGTTATTCCAAAAGAGGAATAGCTTGCAGTTGAGCAGGGTTAACCAAATTGAATTGTTTTTTCATTCGGTTAAGTTCTTGATATGCTGCTTTGACAGCTTTTAAGTATAGTCTTGCCTTTATGGCGAAGTGGTTTTTAGCTTGATTAATTTTGAGCAATTCGAGTTTAGTATACGCTATCATCACACAAAAAATATGATTGGACTGCGTCACTTCATACTTTGTTGGTGATTTGGCTAAACAAGCATTCTGTTTCATCGATTTGTGGAATTCCTCAACTTTCCATCTTCTTTCATAGATTGTATGAGTCTGCTGATGTGTAAGTTTTGTATCGTTGCTTACCAGATACAGTACGCCTGTGGAGTAATCTTTGTTCGTAAAGACTTGTTTGGTCAAAGAAACCGGAAAGTCCAATCCTTTGATCCAAACTTCCATTACACAGTCTGGCTGTAGGTCTAGTGCATCGACTCTTGTAAACTTACCTTGCAGTTTTTCTTCCTTACTCAGGGCAACAAGACGATTGGTCTTAATTGCACCGATAAAATGCTTTTTTAACTCGTAATGCACAAACTCCATATTGTCATTTGAGCTAAACCAACTATCCCATAAGGCATATTTGTACTGAACATGATTACGCTGTGTGAGTACTTTGAGCCTTTGTCTTACTAACTCATTCTTACTCACCTCACTTTTGCGTTTCTCTTGTCGTGTTTTTAGATCAGTAAACCTGATTGGCTTTCTGATAATTTCATAGGCTAAAGGCAACTCTACCGTTTGGCCATCACCCAATTGGTTATGATATAGAAAACTTATCATATTGATGCCTTTGACGCTCCTGTTCTTTGTATGATCAAAGTGATACGTTATTATCTCATTCTGAGTAGAATGTGGTTTTTCAGTTATCACATCATCAATACAAATGCTACCATCAGGACTTTCTACTTTCCTGACTATAGGTTTAACAGATTTCCAATAATCTTTTTGGCCCAGAGTAGGCTGAGCCAAAAATCTACTGATCTGATCATGGCTATAAGCACCGTCTAACATTTTAGACATACCTATAGCTGTGCTGTGACTAAAACTTGTCAACAAATAATCGCTGTACAAGTCGGCAATGTGCGGATTCATCATTAGTAACTATCTTTAGATCCAGCACAAAGCTATACATATAATAATTTTTTACAATACCAAATTTTCGAACTGCGAAATGTCAGTAATTAGGTTAAAAAAGGGAATTTATAAAGGGTATGTGGACAACCAAAGGGGAAAGGATAAGACATTTTATAAACACCAACATCTTCGATACATTGGTATTGAACGTGAAGCATTGAAAAAACGGTATCAAATCTGTGGAGTGTCTAAACAAATTGAAATCCTTGGAAAAAAATTTTCTTTTGTGATTTTTAAAAACCCCAAAAGTTCAGCCAACGAACCTCTGTTTTATTTCATATCTACATTGAAAGACAAAAGAAAAATAGTAAAGCTTTACCCTATTCGTTGGACTATTGAAACTTGCTTCAAACACTTAAAATCAAATGGTTTCAATTTAGAAGCTCTTAATTTTAAAGACTCTGGAAAAATAGAATTGACAATGGGTATTGTAGTATTTATCTATGCCTTATGTATTGAACAGGGTCTAACCCAACTCAAGCACAAAAAGAAGAGTGATTGGAAGAAATATAAAAACGGATCGATCAACTTAGTCGTTTCCAAATTTAAAAAAGGACTATCCTTTTTAGAAATCAAATTCAACAACCTTAGAAATTTCATATGCTTTCTTTCTCATTCCATTCGTTCTATCCCCAAACCCTCTTGGCTATTCTTTGAACCACAATTTATAGCTCATGTCCAGTAGTATGGCAAGTTGGGTTAAAGTGGATGTAGACAGTTTGGCTGAAATAAATGTGGTAAGCGCATACTTGGATGGAAAGAAGATTAAATAGTAGTGTGTAGATTTATTGTCTCATCGAATAAACGAATAAACGAATAAACGAATAAACGAAAATACCTTCCAAGGAACACATGCGGGTACAGAAATTATTGTTTGATTCTTGCTCGCCTTGGTTGTGTACCTGGAAAAATATACCTTAATGAAGAATACGTTATTTGCATTAGCTCTTCCGTTAGCATTTGTGTCCTGCTCTAAGCACTACGATCTCGTCATCAAAAATGGAAGTGTCTTCGATGGTAGCGGGACAGAATCCAAAACAGCTGACATCGGAATCATCGGCGATCAAATAATAAAAATCGGAAAAATTAACCCATCGCCTGAGTGCGAAGTCATTGATGCTCAAGGATTTACAGTTGCGCCTGGGTTTATTGATATTCATGTCCACCTGGATCCGATCCTGGAATTATCGACCTGTGAAAGCCATATTCGCCAGGGGGCTACAACTGCGCTAGGTGGGCCAGACGGAGGCGGGCCGTGGCCTGTTGGGAAATACCTGGATACCTTGGAATCCATAAGTGTCGGGATGAATGTGGCTTTCATGGCCGGCCACAATAAGATCAGGACGAATGTCATGGGCCTTGAAAACAGGGCCCCTACCGAAGAGGAATTAGATACTATGAAATCACAAGTAGCACAAGCCATGGAAGAAGGAGCGTTTGGTTTGTCTACCGCATTGGCATCAACCTTAGTTTAACTTATATTTTATTTATGAATATGTATTCTTTTGATTATTAACATTATACAGGCAAACATTGGACTGCCACATAGTGAAGAACTTTGAATTCTCCTGCACTTTTGTTCTATGGTTAGATTCGCAAATATTAGGTTAAAACACAGGTAGTCAATTCTTTTTACATTGTTAATTGTCATATATGTTAAGTTAGAGTTGATGCATATGGTTTGTCTACCGGGCTTAAATACCTCCCAGGTACCTTCTCTAAAATTGACGAGGTGATCGCGCTATCCGAGGTGGCATCTTTCTACGGAGGTTTCTACACTTCCCACCTCAGGGAAGAGGGGCTGGGCCTCCTGGATGGTGTAAAAGAAGCCATCGAGATCGGAGAAAAGGCAAATATCCCAGTGGTACTTACCCACCACAAAGTTATGGGCAAACCGATGTGGGGATCGAGCGATAAATCTCTGGCATTGATCAAAGAAGCCCGAAATAAAGGCCTCGACGTAATGGCTGATCAATATCCATACGCAGCTAGCCATACGGGCATCGGCATTCTTATTCCCACGTGGGCAAGAGAAGGGGGCAATGGAAAATACCGGCAACGCATAAGAGATCCCATCCTCCGCGACACCATAAAAAGAGGCATCATTTTTAACATCATAAACGACCGCGGTGGAAACGATCTCAGAAGAATACAATTTTCAAAAGTAAGTTGGCAACCTGAATTGGAAGGCAAGTCGTTGCACGATTGGTGCCTATTGGAAGGAGTCGAACCAAACCTCAGCAACGGTGCTGACCTGGTCATACGCGCACAATTCAGTGGTGGTGCAAGTTGCATCTATCACGCGATGTCGGAGGATGATGTAAAAAATATAATGGCCGATCCCCATACCGCCATTGCATCCGACGGACGTCTTACAGAAAAGGGAAGAGGCCAACCGCATCCGAGATCATATGGAACTTTTGTGCGTGTCCTGTCAAAATATGTGAGAGAGGACAAAGTGCTCACCCTCGCAGACGCCATTCGCAAAATGACAAGCCTTCCTGCAAAGCGAATGGGCCTCAAAGATCGTGGAATGATCAAGAAGAACTTCAAGGCAGACATTACCATATTCGATGCAAAGAAAATAGCCGAAACAGGCGACTTCACCGATCCGCATAATTATCCCGTCGGCATTGAATACGTGATTATCAATGGAGAATTTGCTGTGGAAAACGGGAAGTTTTTAGGAAAGAAGAATGGGCGTGTTTTGTATGGGCCTGGGAAGAAATAAAGTTCATACTCAAGTTTCAGCCAAAGGCTGATGGGCCTCCGGCTCGCAAGAATCAAGCTCAAGACTCCGCACTTTGTCATTGAGAATGTTGAACGCTGAGCATTTAGGCTGAATCATCCATGCTCTTAATCAATATCACTTAGCACAAAGTTTTTAATATTGAAATTATCAACCAATTGATTACCATCCATGGCTTCAAGTCTTATAAACTCCAAACCAAGCTGTTGGTCAACGTGAAAAATAAATAAATCATTGATAAACACTTGCTCAACTGGATGTCGTAAGCGAAGTTCACCTTGCTCCAGGCAGGGTCAGGCACAAGCTCATTAAATAGTTCATCGAGGTACTGCTTCTCCCTAAAACCGTAGTAGGCTACCGGAAATCTATTTTCAATACCCGTGAACGGATCGCCTCTCATAATACTTTTCCAGGTATCATCTGCAAACCTGTCGTTTCTATGTCTTCTGTTCAATACGCAATGACCCAGTTCGTAGAACAACAGATAGGACCGAAATTGTTCGCTAAATCGAAACCAATTTGATTTATCAATTTCAACGTCGTATCTTCCCAAGCGGCAGAATCCAGCAGAGTTGGGCAGCGCCAATTCTGAAAATTCAACACGCAAGCCGGAATCGGTGAAATCTATATTCTGCCCACGCTGAGCTCCTTCCTGTATAAATTTTTGCACACAAGGTTCGAATGTAGGATCTACATCGTAAACAGCTGTGGGGTTTTCAGTTTCGTTTCCTGCGTCTGTACAACTCAGAAACAGACTTATTGCACCAAAGAAAACGATAATATTCTTCATAACCACTGAAAAGATATAACGAATCTGCGAGATTTGGTATACCTCGCTTTGAACAACATTCTTTATAGCGATTAGCAGATATTTTATATTGAAAATGTGATAATAAATAGGGAACTTGCGGTGGAAAATGGAAAAATTTCAAAATGCGAAATATCAATCATCATGAAAATTAAACTTCTTATCTCATTTATCTCTTTGCTTCTCATATCACAAAGCAGTGAAGCACAAAGCTTCGCACCTCAAACTCCAACAGCTCCAAATAGTACCATCTTAGACAAAACCCTGGTTGGAACACCTTATGCCAAAATTCGCGACCTAAGTTGGATCGAAGGCAATTGGAAAGGCAAAGCTTTAGGCGGACAGATAGAAGAAATCTGGTCCGCTCCCCAAGGCAAATCGATGATGGGAATGTTCCGATTAGTCAACGAGGGCGAAGTATCATTTTACGAATTAATCGTAATCAGAGAGATCAATGATTCACTGGTCTTACAATTAAAACATTTTAGCAAGTCCCTCAAAGGATGGGAGGAAAAAGACAATACAATAGATTTCCCATTGGTCAAGATCTCCAAAGACAAGGTATGGTTTGAAGGCTATACCTTTGAGAGAACGAGCGAGAACGTTATGACGGTCAATGTGCTCATCGATGAAGAAAAGCAACCTGAAGGAACGAATTTTATATACCATCGACAGTAATAGCGCCGACAATCCCGACGAAATCGTGGAATTCGATTTGTGCGGGACAGACCCGCCCGATCCGACGATCAGTCGGGCGGGTTTATTGGCGGCATCCACAAACTTCCCAATAAATTGGCAAGCCCATTAGCGCTTCAAAAAATAATTAATAATGAAATTTCATCTTCAAATAGTTCTTGCAGTCATCTGCTTTTCCTTGACCAACTGCAGTTCGCAAAATTCAAACCACCTTAACGGATACCAACCCAAAGAACTTAAAGAAGGCTTAAGCGCTGCGTACTATGCAAGTGGCTGCTTCTGGTGCGTCGAGGCGATCTATGAAAGTGTAAAAGGAGTGGATGAAGCGATTTCTGGATATGCCGGTGGCCATACCCAAAATCCAACTTACCGGCAAGTAGGTACGAATAGAACAGGCCATGCAGAAGCCGTGGAGGTGTATTACGACGCGTCAATTGTAAGCTTCGAGACCCTGGTTAGAGTGTATTACGCATCGCACGATCCGACTACTGTGAATGGACAACATCCGGATTACGGTTCTTCCTACCGATCTATTATTTTTTATCAAAATGAGGAAGAAAAGAACATTGCTGAAAAATACAAAGAGCTGGTTGCTAGCGATTATGAGAAATCCATCGCAACCGAAATAATAGCTTTCGAAAAATTCTGGCCTGCCGAAGATTATCACCAGGATTTTGAAAAGCGCAATCCGAATCAGCCTTATGTTCGGGCGGTTTCGATTCCCAGGTTAAAAAGGTTTCAAGCGAAGCATCCGGAGCTTTTGAAGGGGGAGGGACATTGAGGTTATAATAATTTTGCCTGAAAATCGGTGAAAAAGTATTTAAGAAAGGAAGATGAGTAAGCCTAAATTCATAAGTATCTCTCAGGAAAATTAGTAGAAAAGATATAATTACAGCTTTTCTGATGCAAGTGGAGTATCACTTTCGGCAGGTTCGACTCGAATTGAATCTTGGCTCCGTAAAAGTTTTTGCCTCATTTTGATTTTCGCTATTGACTGGAAATATATCTCCACAATAAATGACGAATTAATAAAAAGTTGCCCAACGTTCTAATGTTAATAATATACTAACTAATCCATAAAATGGCAATGTTTTTTTTGACATCTTTTACATTTCAATAGTCCGTGAAGGAAATATTTCATAACTCGTTGATCTAAGTACATGACAAAAAACGGAAGTAGAGCCAAATTTTCCGTCTGTCGTGGTTAATATATGCGTTGATATAGTTGTCTATCCCTCCCCTGAAAATGCTTTTTCTTCTTTTTCCTCGATTATTTTTTTTGAATAATGAGGGTATCTTTCTCTTTATCCATTCGCCTATACGTATCATCCATACATATGATATGGCTAATAAACCAAATAATGTTTCTAGCCTTTTGGGATGAGTTACATGTGTATCTTCCAGTTGAAAACCATTCGTTTTCATGTCCTTGAACATGTTTTCAATATACCACCTTTTGGCATAGATATCGCAAGCATCTTCTACATCCTCAGAGTGTATGACTATCAAATACTCTAATTTGTTCTTGTCATTTCTAAATCTGAATCCGCTTACGTATACTTCATTGCCTCCAACTAAATATTTTCCCGGCAATCTTGGCGATGATCTTTTATTATTTTTACATAATAAACCCAGTTTTACCTCCGTGCCATTTTTTACACCTACCATGCCTTCCTTAACCCGAAGGTTGAATCCTATCTCATTGGTTATCAAGTACTTAACCCAATGTTGGCCAATGAATTCCCGGTCTCCTATAACGTTCTTTATCTGACCTTTTCCAACAATTTTTACCACTTCCTCTAACAACTCAATTCTTTCATATTGTGCAGAGTTGCCTTTCTTTGGAAGCAACACCCATTTGATCGGTATCGAATACCCGTCTCCTAGTATAGAAAATACCAAAAAATTAATATCCACTTTACCAAATTGCCAGTTTGTCCTATCCACAAGCAGGGTATAAGGCCCCTTCAACTCACTCATTTTCAAAAGCAAATGTCCTAGACCAGTGTCATCCCAATCCACCTGAGAGATAAATCGTTGAAGACGACGATAATTACTCAATGGCTTCGCTTTTGAAATCATACCGTGAGCAACCTTGACCATATTGACACTCCTAATGGTAGACATACTGATCACCGCCGAGGCAATCAAGTTTACCCTTTGCTGGTGAAGTTTACTAAGTTCTATTTTCAATTCTCGGGAAAGTTCTTTAACTTTCTCCTTAATTGCCATGTCGTTCAGTGTTGTAAGTAACACATTATCAACACTTTACGCGTGGCAATTATTTTATCAATCCTGTTTTGTCATGTACTATGATTTCTAATATATAGAAAATAATCACTCAAATTTACTATTCGTTTAATATTTTGCATTGTTCCATTGTTCCATTGTTCAAAAAAAATATTTTTTCTTATACACTCCGCTGTCTAAAGTTTGCAACTTCAGATAATTATCATTTCACTCGATCACACTTTATTCACTCAATATTTCCAAGTTATCCAAGTCAAGAAATCCTGACTATCATGCTGAATAAAATATCAGTTTGAAGTTTTGGAAACAAAGTGCATGAAAATATGAAGCCTATATTTAAGTATCTGAAAAAATTAACTCTTTATCCTACCAAAATGGTTCAAGCGGATGCAGATGATGTGTTCAGTGCCGGTTGGTCCAAAAGAGCATTGTATGATGCTATCATTATTGTAAGTCTTGTCTCATCTTCTTGTAAATCGGCGAAGGAGGACAAAAGCAACTCATTGCTATTTCACGCTCATTAGTTCTCAAACCGAAAATTTTGCCAATGGACGAACCCCTTGCCAACCTTGATGTAAAGCTGAAACGAAAAATACTGGAGCACATCAAATACCAGATAATACTGATGATAACCATTTTTGTTTCATCTATAATTACGGTGATACTTACAGTATTTATATCAAATCGCTTTATTTTTAATAAATTTCATAATTTGGATGGCAATATCATTCGCAATAGATTATGAAAGTACGGCAATTGAAATATGATAAAAATATATCTGATTATTGTATCATTATTTTCAGTTAATGAAATCTATGCACAAGGTGGAGGCCCACCAATGATTACCGATGACCCGGGAACCCCAAGTAAAGGTAAATGGGAAATTAATACGTCCTTCAATTCAGATATAAGCCCTGTTCAGCAAATTCTTGAAACCCCTCTTTTAGACATCAACTATGGATATGATGAAAGAACACAGCTCAAAATTGAATTTCCTTACCTGTTGATAAAAACAGACAGCAACCAATTTAATGATAGATTCGGAGATATATCAATGGGAGTTAAATATCGTTTTTTTGACAATGACATTCTATCTCTATCAATCTATCCACAATTTACCGTTTCTACTCAAAAGGGTGGGTTCAATGAATATTTGCTTCCTGTGCAAGTTGAAAAGCATTTTGGCAAACTGGTACTTGGAGCAGATGCAGGATACACCTACATAAAAAATGATTTTGATTTTTTTCAAAGTGGAATTTTAGTAGGTTATAAATTTTCTGACAAATTTGAGACAATGAGTGAATTAAATTTTCAAATAGACAGAAAAACCTTTAAAAAATTGGCAGGAACAATCAATTTTGGAATCCGGCATGAAATCAATAAGATTTTTAAGTTCATCGCTTCCCTCGGAACGGGTTTGGCTTCTCCAAACAAAAATTCAAAAACAAGATTTAGGTCATTTATAGGAATGCAACTTAACATTTAATCAAGTAAGAAAATGATGACCTGTGTAAAAAACAATCTTTTATCCGTTCATTTGTCAAGCTTTGGCAGAAATCAAAGATCATCGATGCTAATGATACGATCCTAACCCCTTCTTTATAAGATTGCAAAAGATACCGCCTATAATTACTTGAAGAAAATAGCAACTGATACACGCTTGAGACAACGATTTGTTGAAAATTATGTATTGATAGACTTACAGGATGCTGAAAAACTGCTGATTGAAGAGGAAGAATGGGAGAGCGTATCCCGGATCATTGAAACCATGCCAACCCGTCAACAACAGATATTCAAAATAGTCGTAATGGTGTGTATAACAAAATGCACAATTTTTGAAGTCGAGATAGCGCGAGATGTCGTCAGGCTGCTGGAAGTCATGAAATTTGATATAGTAATGCAAGTAACTTATCGATACACCACTATTCCTAATCACCGGATACGAGATAATACCTGTATAAATACACCTAGTCAGTAATTTCTCTCATGTCTGGAACGCATCATCATCGCCGTCTGAACTTTTCCGCCTTACTGGACGTGACAGGCGCAACTTCACACTCATATGATCAAACCATTGCGGCGAAGGCATCTCCCCTGTCTGAAGTTTGCAACTTCAGATAATTATCATTTCACTCGATCACACTTTATTCACTCAATATTTCCAAGTTATCCAAGTCAAGAAATCCTGACTATCATGCTGAATAAAATATCAGTTTGAAGTTTTGGAAACTTCAAACAGCGGTGGACATTACATGCATCAACGTCGAAATGCTTCGGATGCGGATGTTGCACCAGAATCGAAATTGATGGCGGAGCTACAGCAAGAAATGTATCGCGTTCCAATCACAAAGGCGCTCGCTACTTGGTAAACAATCCTAAAACTACAAGCCCCATGAATTATTCGTTCATGGGGCTTTCTGTAACTATTAACACTGTAGTTGTGCGTGTTGATTATCCATCGTCTCTTCGCAGCAGCAATGTAAGCATGCTTTACCTGCCGAAATTTTAATGCAGGCAGGAATTAAAGATAGTGAACGGTGTGGAAGTAGGAGTCTTGATTGTCTAAGTTACATAAAACCTTGGTTATTCTTTACTCTGCTTCTCCCGATACTGCTGCCTATCTGTAATTGGGCGGGATTTAATTGGTATTAATTTTTCGGATTGGCAGGATAATATGTCATATATTGTAGTTACCTGCAAGGCTAAAAAAAAGAAACAGGACACTAAAAAAATATAATTTTTTTATGAAAAAATCAAAAGTAATCTTCATTACCGTATTTTTCTTTTTGTTTATAATGCTAAGTTGTAAACAAGTAAGAAAGCAAGCAGTAAACCCGCATCCCAACATACTATTCTGTATAGCCGACGATGTTAGCTTTAAACACATGGGTGCTTATGGTTGCTCTTGGGTAAAAACTCCGGCGTTCGACAGAGTTGCAGAGCAAGGCTTGCTATTCACAAATGCATATACTCCCAATGCAAAGTGCGCACCTTCGCGATCTTGTATCGTTACTGGTCGAAATTCGTGGCAGTTAGAAGAGGCTGGTAATCATTGGAGCTATTTCCCAAATAAGTTTAAAACTTACGCCGAAACTCTTGCTGAAAATGGCTATTATGTTGGTTTAACTGCCAAAGGATTGGCTCCCGTTGTGGCATTAACTGAAGATGGAACAAAACGACCTGTTTTGGGAAAAACATTTAACGAAAAGAGAACAACACCTCCCACAAATGCGATGTCGAATATAGATTACGCAGCCAATTTTGTTGAATTTTTGAATGAGAAAACAGAAGACAAACCATTTTGTTTTTGGTATGGGGGATTCGAACCTCATCGTGCATATGAATATGGTAGTGGTATAAAAAAAGGCAATAAGAAACTCGAAGACGTGGATGAAGTATTAGGGTTTTGGCCTGATAAAGAATCAGTTAGAAACGACATGCTTGATTACGCATACGAAATAGAATACTTCGACTCGCATTTAGAGAAAATGCTAAAAACTCTTGAAGATAGAGGGATGTTAAACAATACGATTGTTATCGTTACTGCTGATAACGGAATGCCTTTCCCTCGTGTTAAGGGGCAAACTTATGAGTATTCAAACCATTTGCCTCTTGCAATTATGTGGAAAGATGGAGTAAAACAACCGAATCGAATTATCAATGATTTTGTGAGTTTTATCGATTTTGCACCAACATTTCTCGAATTGGCAGGTGTTGAACAAGCTGCATCTCAAATGCAACCAATTGAGGGGAAAAGTTTAACTGATATTTTGTATTCTGAAAATGGGGAAAACATATCAGCCGATAGAGACTATGTATTAATAGGGAAAGAACGTCATGACGTGGGACGGCCAAATGATTGGGGATACCCAATTAGGGGTATTCGCAAGGGAGATTATTTGCTGGTTCTTAATTTTGAGACAGACCGCTGGCCTGCTGGAAATCCGGAAACAGGCTATTTAAACACGGACGGAGGTGCTACTAAAACTCAAATTTTAAACGACCGCCGGGAAACAGGAATAAATAAGTATTGGGACCTATGTTTTGGGAAACGTTCGGGAAAAGAATTATACAATGTAGTTGACGATCCATTTTGTATTAATAACTTGATAGATCACCCTGAATTATCAGAAACTGCGGATAACTTAGAGACAAAATTAATTAATGAGTTAAAAAAGCAGAAAGACCCTCGTATGTTTGGAAATGGAAATATTTTTGATGAGTATTTGTACTCAAATGAAGCCGACCGTAATTTTCACAGACGCCATATGAATGGCGAAAACCCCAAAGCTGGTTGGGTTAACAAAACCGATTTTGAATCGTTGGAGGCGATGAAAGTGCTAAATTAAAATGATAAGAATAAAGAAACCCAGCAGGTAACAAAGTATAAAAACAATAGCCGAAATAGTAGTAAATATGAACATTGTAGCCCGTATAAAGTTTAGTTGCAACTTGAAAAATACGAGTTCCGCAATCGGCTACTATTCTTATACTAACCGATAATGCCGCTATTGGCAGTAGAATATATGTTAGTCGGATGTGTTCATTCTGTATATCATGTCAAATGAGATGATATACAGTTCTGTAGAATTACTTGTTAACGAGACATAGGAGGATTACGAAGAATGATTCGGATACTGGTGCCGATGCTGTTGCTTGGAATGCTGTTCATCGGGTGCGCTCGCATGACACCGCAGGAGCAGGAAGTCGAGTGGCCCGCGTACGGAAGAGACGTACAGGGCACACGCTATCTTCCCGCATCCGGGATAACTCGGGGCAACGTGCGCCAGCTGGAAGTGGCGTGGACGTATCGCACCGGTGAAACGGATCCTCGTTATGCAACCAGCAAGGCCACCTCGTTTCAGGCAACGCCGATCGTCATAGATGGCGTGATGTACTTGAGCACGCCGCTGGGGCGCGTGGTCGCGCTCGACCCGGCCAGCGGAGACGAACTGTGGGTATTCGACCCGAACATCCGGCGTGACATCACTTATGGCGACTTTGTCAGCCGGGGCGTATCGACCTGGCTGGATGAGTCCGCGCCCCGAGACGCCGCCTGTCGACGGACCATCTTCGTCGCCACCGCGCAGTCGCAACTGATCGCATTGGATGCGCGAAACGGCACTCTTTGCCAGAAATTCGGCCAGAACGGCATGGTAGATCTCAAGGAGGGGTTGCGACTTCCGCCATTCGAGCCGCAAGCGTATTCGATGACATCCCCGGCAGTTGTCGCAAATGGACTGGTTGTGGTTGGCTCATCGATCGCCGACAACAGCCGTCCAAATCCTGCCAGCGGCGAGATCCGCGCCTACGATGCACGCACCGGCGCGATACGCTGGAGCTGGGATCCCATCCCGCAGGATCCGAACGACCCCGCATACGGCGACTGGCGCGGCGAGCTGGCCCACAGAACTGGTGGAGCCAATGCCTGGTCGGCGCTGTCGGCCGATCCGGAGCGGGATCTCGTCTTGATTCCGACCACGAGTGCCGCGCCGGATTATTACGGCGTGCTGCGGCTGGGCGAGAACCGATACGCCAATTCGATCGTCGCGCTCAAGCTGTCCACCGGCGAGTTGGTGTGGGCGTTCCAGACTGTGCACCACGATCTTTGGGACTACGACAACGCCTCGCCGCCGGTGCTGGTGACCATCAGGCGCGACGGTGCCGAAATACCGGCCGTGCTGCAGGCGACGAAGACGGGCATGCTGTTCGTGCTGCATCGGGAAACCGGCGAGCCGATCTTTCCGATCGAGGAGCGCGCTGTTCCGGGGAGCGAGATTCCGTTGGAGGAGGCATGGCCAACGCAGCCGTTCACATCAGTGACTCCGCCGTTGAGTCCGCACCGGTTTCATCTTGATGAGGTCTGGGGGATCACCGATGGCGACCGGGCCGCATGTCGGACCGCGATCGAAGGGCTTCGTAACGAAAGCATCTTCACACCGCCAAGTGTTCAGGGGTCGTTGATGATTCCGTCGAACATCGGCGGTGCACATTGGGGTGGTGTGGCGGTAGATCCGGTGCGACAGATAGCGGTGGTGCCTGTCAACCGGATCGCGTCGATGGTGCAGTTAATTCCGCGCGGCGAGTTTGATCGTGAGAGGTACGAGGCCGAAGATTCGCGGCTAGGGCATGACTACGAATACAACATGATGCTCGGGACGCCGTACGTCATGCGCCGACGCATCCTGTTGAGTCCATCGGGTCTGCCTTGTTCGCCGCCACCCTGGGGTGCGCTGATTGCCGTCGACCTCAGGACCGGCGGCAAGCTCTGGGACGTCCCGCTCGGATCCATGACCCGACCATTCGTTCCTGACATGGCCGCCAGGGTGAGGGACGAGTGGGGCTCGCCCAACCTTGGCGGGCCGATCGTGACCGCGGGCGGAGTGGTGTTCATCGGCGCAGCGCTGGATCGCTGGCTCCACGCTTACGACATCGAGAACGGTCGAGAGCTTTGGCGGGGACCGCTTCCCGAGAGCGGCAAAGCCACACCAATGGGCTATCAACTGCGTTCGGGCGAGCAGTTTGTGGTGATTGCGGTGGGGGGAGGTGACGTTTTCGGAACGGGCGATTACGTGGTCGCGTTTCGGCTATCTACTTCCGGAGAGGATGCTCGCTAACATCGGGCTGCAGCTGACCGTCGGCTTCGCCGCCGGCAGCTGAGCCCAGATCCGTTATCCGGCTGGCGTTGAACCGATCACCAACTTTTTCAATACCTGACTGAACACTGAATTGCCATGAAAAAGCCACCTCCCGGCACAGAAGAACGCATTGCAAAGATGACCTTCGCGACAATCTACCCTCTCTACGTTGCAAAAGTTGAAAAGAAAGGCAGAACCAAAAAAGAGCTACACGAAGTCATCAAGTGGCTTACTGGCTACGATGAAAAAAAGTTGAAATCCCTGATCGACGACGAAGTGACCTTTGAGACCTTTTTCAAGAAATGCAAGTTAAATCCGAATGCGCACCTCATTAGGGGCGTCATTTGTGGCTACAGAATAGAAGAGTTGGAAAACCCATTGATTCAAAAGGCTAGGTATCTAGACAAGCTGGTCGACGAGTTGGCCAAGGGAAGGAAAATGGAAAAAATACTGCGTGTCGATGACTAAGGAATACATATTAAATAAAGTAACAATATGTTATTATCTTGTGAAAAAAAAGGATGGAAAGGTATTCAAAAGAAACAGAAGCAAAGATGAAGCTTTTTTATACTGGTTTGGAAGAAAAAGATAGGCGTCATTATGCTGCCTTAGAGGCCTCAAAATTAGGTCATGGAGGTAAGCAGTATATAGGAAAGATGTTTAAAATAAGTCAAAAGACGCTGCGCAAGGGAGAACGAGAATTATTGAATTCTGAATTATATGGACAAATTCCATTAGGCAAACAAAGGCGCATAGGAGGAGGTAGAAAAAAATTTTAACAAGTACCCCGAGACATTAGCGAAGCTTACTGAGTTTATCAATATAAATAAAGCCGGTAGTCCTACCAATGAAAATGTTTATTGGATTCACTTAAAGGCTGGGGAAATAGCTGATCGATTTTTTCAAGAGTATGGTATCAAGATCAGCAATGGCTTAATAAAGCGAACCCTTCGAGCTATGAATTTCAAGTATCGTAAAATGAGCAAGAATATAGCTTTAGGCAGTTATGAAAAACGAGATGAACAGTTCAAAATTATTTTCAAATTAGTAGGACTGATGAGTTTGCAAAGCCCAGTAGTAAGCATAGATTGTAAGAAAAAGGAGCGATTAGGCAACTTGTATCGTGAAGGAAAATGTTATGCTACGGGAGCTATAGAGGTTTTCGATCACGACTATCACCATTTATCTAAAGGTGCAGTAATTCCTCACGGAATCTACGATTTACAAAAAAATGAAGGGTATATGTCGATAGGTAATAGTCATGAAACAGCAGAATTTATTACAGATAATTTGTTATGGTGGTGGGAAAACTATGGTATCCATCAATATCCAAATGCTAAAAATATCCTCGTGTTGTGTGATGCAGGAGGAGCCAATAGCTATGGACACTATGCTTTCAAAAAACAAATTTTACTTTTAGCAAAACAGATAGGATTAGATATTATCGTGTGCCATTACCCACCCTATGCTTCTAAGTGGAATCCAATTGAACATCGTTTATTTGCTCATGTTCACCGCGCTATTCAAGGTGCAGTTTTTACCGATTATGAGTTGGTAGCTAAACTCATAAATAAAACCAAAACCAAAACAGGATTAAAAGTAATAGCACGATTAAATCAAAAAAGATATAACACAGGAATAAAGACACCTAAATCAGAAATTGACTATAATCGAATTCAATTTCATCCACAACTTCCAGTTCTTTCCTACAGAATTTGTGCATAAATTCGATACTTTATTTTATCTTCGTTCCTAACGCGATATTCCCTAGCAACAACCGACTATGAGAATCGCCGGATAACAATGTGTTGCACCAAAGTTGCGATTGGTGCACGTTTTGAAATTGGAACATCATTAATCGCAACTTGGTGAACACTGACGTTCAGCAAAAGAATAAAATATGGCATTCATAACAAGAATTGTTTTCTGCGTTTTCACGGTGCTGCTGATTTGCGATGAGACATGTATGGCTCAGTATCAACCAACAGATATGCTATCGTGGGATTACTGGTTTGCAGTGGATCAGGATGCAAAGACCTATCACGCCTTCTATCTCCAGTATCCTGTAAAGGCTGACCAAAAGAAACGGCATGGTTACCAGTGGGTCGGTCATGCAGTCAGCAAAGATCTCCGGAACTGGCGGACAGTTGAGGATGCATTGAAACCCATCCCTGAAACATTCAACGACAGAGGGATTGCGACAGGGAGCGTCGTGAGTGGTGACGACGGGGAGTGGTACATGTGGTTCACATCCGGCGGAACAAAAAAGGGGGGTATAGCCCTCGCTGTCAGCCATGACTTGACCAACTGGAAGAAGAGACCTGAGAGCCTTATTGAACGCGACACAATCCATGCTGAATGGCAAGGAAAGACTTATGAAGGGAAGATACTTGCCGACCCGTATGTGCATCCAGAGAAGATTGAAGGGTTCTACTGGCTGACCATAAACACCCACATTCTCAATCCCCCAGCCAAGATGAACAAGGGCGCCGTACTGATGATGAAATCGAAAGACCTGAAAAAATGGGTGCCGCATAAATTCGTGGCGTATCCTGGTACATTCGATCGGTGCGAGACAACCCAAACGTGGGAGCACAACGGAAAGTGGTATCTCTTTTTCGGTGGTGCAGGCGGGCCCGGAGGAAACCAGATCTACATGGCTGATTCTTTTGATGGGCCTTACAAAGAACAATCGTGGTCACGTATGACACTCCCTGATGGGACGAGGTTCTATATCGGAAAGCACATTCAGGCCTTTGACGGCAAAGAGTATTTTCTTGCCGGCCTGAATTATTCAGCTCTCAGCAAGCCATACCTGATCAGTTACGGAGCAGATGGCAGAGTGTTGTTGAACAAATAAATGGACACATACAAATCAAATCGCACACGATTTTATTTGATGGTCATTCAGAACGTTATGCAGTTTCCGCATATCGCCCTTCTTGGGGTGTTATACAGCTAGCCTTTTCAGTATATAGGCATTTTCCCTTGTTGTTCAATGAAAGAAATGTAATCTTGGGGAGTTATGAGGAAACTATAGAATTACTTGTTATACAGAAAATTAAAATAAAAAATAAAATGAAATATATACTAATTAGTGGCCTATTATTACTCTTAACTGGATGCGCTTCCGCAGAAAATAATCGGCTTACTGTGGATGAAGACAAGGCGGGTTTTAAACTGCTCTTCGATGGCGAAGGCTTTGACGGGTGGAAACAATCTGGTAACTGGGTTATCGAAGGTGATGCGATTCTCCGTCAGGGCAAAGGCGGTTCACTTGTCTATACGGCCCAGAAAATCCCAGATGATTTTGAATTGCATTTTGATTGGAAGGTGACGACTGGCTGCAACAGCGGTGTTTACTATCGACCAGGCCAGTATGAATATCAGATTCTGGATAACTCAAAGCATCGCGACGGTAAAAATCCACGGACCAGTGCGGCATCACTATATTTTTGTATGCCGCCATCGCATGACAATACCAAACCCGTGGGGCAATGGAATCAAGGCCGGGTGATATGTAAAGGCAGTATTGTGCAGCACTGGCTCAATGGTGAAAAAGTGGTTGGCTTCTCCAAACAAAAATTCAAAAACAAGATTTAGGTCATTTATAGGAATGCAACTTAACATTTAATCAAGTAAGAAAATGATGACCTGTGTAAAAAACAATCTTTTAACCGTTCATTAAGAAATAATAAAGCAATCCTGCTATACCCACCCGCTGTCTGAAGTTTGCAACTTCAGATAATTATCATTTCACTCGATCACACTTTATTCACTCAATATTTCCAAGTTATCCAAGTCAAGAAATCCTGACTATCATGCTGAATAAAATATCAGTTTGAAGTTTTGGAAACTTCAAACAGCGGTTGCAAAGAATGGACAGAACGTTTTTTGTCTACTGTTCTGGCAGCGGCTGTCAGGGCTTGTCCTAAAACCTGTCCTCCAAAAACCCTAGGACCTCCTATGTTTTCACTCTGTCCTCTGAACAAGTTATCTTCTAACTGCTGTAAATTCCAATTGAAAAGTGCTCTAAATCCAGAAGTTTTATGAGTTTATCTAAAGCTTTTCTTTTCATTTTTTATTTAAATTTTCTCTCTTTCCACCAAGGGTAAAATTCAGGCATATCTTTAGACACCTTATTAGGGAACTCGGGTGACCTTTTCTCTAAAAAAGATTCAACCCCTTCTTTAGCATCCCCTCCCTGGCCCATTTCATAAATGGCTCTTGAATCTACCATGTGAGCTTCCATTGGATGGTCTGCACCTAATAATTTCCATAACATCTGCCTAGTCATAGCAACAGAAACGGCTGCAGTATTTTCTACTATTTCTTGCGCGATTTTATTTGCTTCATCTAAAAGTTCATCCGCTGGATGAACTGATCTTACTAAACCACCTTCTTTTGCTTCCTCGGCAGAAAAGACCCTCCCAGAAAATGTCCATTCCAGAGCTTTACTGATTCCTACTATTCTAGGTAAAAACCAGCTCGATGCAGCTTCAGGGACTAAGCCCCTTCGTGCAAATACAAAACCAAATTTAGCCTCTTCACTAGCCAGTCTAATGTCCATGGGCAAAGTCATCGTAACCCCCACGCCGACAGCAGGACCATTAAAAGCAGCAATAATAGGTTTGGGGCAATCAAATATAGCTAAGGTCGTTCTTCCTCCACCGTCTCTCATCCATTCAGGGTCATCTTTTATGCCTTCTGTTTCACCTTTATTATTTCTAATCTCTTTATTAAAAGTATCTCCTCCAGCTCCTAGATCTGCTCCGGCACAAAAACCCCTACCAGCTCCAGTAACGATAATGACCCTTATGTCGTCATCTTTCCCTGCTTTATCAAAAGCTTCAATCAAATCAGCTTGCATTTGACCCGTATAGGCATTAAGCCGATCCGGCCTATTTAATGTGATGGTTAAAACCTTCTCTTTTACTTCATAAAGAATGCATTCATGTTTCATATTCCTTTCTTTCTAATGCCCTACAACGGTTAGTATATGGCTCGTTTTAATGCGCTATATACATTGTTATGCTTTGTTTCTTATTGTGTTGAATCGTATGATTGAATTATAATATTCATAATATCTTCTAAAGAGAATTTTTCGGATTGCTCATCTTTTGGATTTAAATGAAGCTGCCTTGTAATTTTTCCATATCCATGTGTCTTCGGAATTTTCTTTGTTAATTTCTTTGCATCGATCAAGTTATTATCCGTAGTCCTTAAAAGCAATCGCAAACAATTGTTTTTATTCTGAACTGAGAGATAAACAAAATTTCTTGAGGTCTTATAAATGATTTCAGCTTTTGTCGTATATCGTTCTACTTCAGAACTTATATTTTGAATTTCATTATCAATCCGGTTAAACAATTCAATTAGTTCTTTAGAAGCTCCATTTAAATGTTGGGCGACAGTTTTTGCAATACGAGGTTCTCTCGTTATTTTTTCAATAGTGAAACCTTTGCTTTTTGTTGTTATTAATTGTTCTGGTTCCTCTTCTCTTGAAATAACAAGAGTTTCGTTTTCGTAATATCTGTATTTCCACAATTCTGCCCCAAGTGACAATGCTAAACACTTATCATCTATGCTATATTCTTGAGCAAAACAAAGAATTCTTGGATTTGAAAAATCAATTTCTCCAGACAAATTTTTAATATTTTTCCTTGCTAATAATTCAAATGAATCTGGATTTTGCTTAATCCAAGTCATGTACCTATTTGCTTGAACAAGTTGTCCTTTTTCTTTGGTCTTTTTACATAGTACATGACAAAACAGGATTGATAAAATAATTGCCACGCGTAAAGTGTTGATAATGTGTTACTTACAACACTGAACGACATGGCAATTAAGGAGAAAGTTAAAGAACTTTCCCGAGAATTGAAAATAGAACTTAGTAAACTTCACCAGCAAAGGGTAAACTTGATTGCCTCGGCGGTGATCAGTATGTCTACCATTAGGAGTGTCAATATGGTCAAGGTTGCTCACGGTATGATTTCAAAAGCGAAGCCATTGAGTAATTATCGTCGTCTTCAACGATTTATCTCTCAGGTGGATTGGGATGACACTGGTCTAGGACATTTGCTTTTGAAAATGAGTGAGTTGAAGGGGCCTTATACCCTGCTTGTGGATAGGACAAACTGGCAATTTGGTAAAGTGGATATTAATTTTTTGGTATTTTCTATACTAGGAGACGGGTATTCGATACCGATCAAATGGGTGTTGCTTCCAAAGAAAGGCAACTCTGCACAATATGAAAGAATTGAGTTGTTAGAGGAAGTGGTAAAAATTGTTGGAAAAGGTCAGATAAAGAACGTTATAGGAGACCGGGAATTCATTGGCCAACATTGGGTTAAGTACTTGATAACCAATGAGATAGGATTCAACCTTCGGGTTAAGGAAGGCATGGTAGGTGTAAAAAATGGCACGGAGGTAAAACTGGGTTTATTATGTAAAAATAATAAAAGATCATCGCCAAGATTGCCGGGAAAATATTTAGTTGGAGGCAATGAAGTATACGTAAGCGGATTCAGATTTAGAAATGACAAGAACAAATTAGAGTATTTGATAGTCATACACTCTGAGGATGTAGAAGATGCTTGCGATATCTATGCCAAAAGGTGGTATATTGAAAACATGTTCAAGGACATGAAAACGAATGGTTTTCAACTGGAAGATACACATGTAACTCATCCCAAAAGGCTAGAAACATTATTTGGTTTATTAGCCATATCATATGTATGGATGATACGTATAGGCGAATGGATAAAGAGAAAGATACCCTCATTATTCAAAAAAAATAATCGAGGAAAAAGAAGAAAAAGCATTTTCAGGGGAGGGATAGACAACTATATCAACGCATATATTAACCACGACAGACGGAAAATTTGGCTCTACTTCCGTTTTTTGTCATGTACTTAGAAAGCGAACACCAAATATCTCTTCAAGGTTTTTGTCAATCAGTTGATGTAATTCTAACTCATTCTTAAATTCCTTGGTGTTTATCTTTTTTGCTTTCTTGTTTTTTATTTCAAATATTGGCATGATTCAGTTTCTTTAATAAAGCATAACGTCTCGGCTATGGTTAGTACGGGATTAAAAGGAACTGTCCTTTCGAATAAGCACTTAGCCAAAACTTTTTATTTTGTTTCATCTTTTTCACTTTAAAGCCAAATCAAAAGATTTGGCGGACTTCGTTAAAAGCTTTAAACTTTGGATTAAGCACCAAAACCCGTATTAACTATAGCCATTGTTACCACCTGGCTTTATATGTTTCTTGTATATTCATTTTCAGATAATACTTCTATTTCTGAACCTGCTTCATTGTATTTTAAGGCTTTCTCTTGCTTGTTTGACATTCCGTCATCTCCAACAATTCTAAAATCTTGTTGACCTACAACTAAATAATCAGTCGATTTAGTCACGCCACTTCCATTTATTCCACCAATATTCGCAATTACTTGTTGGGCTTCTGAGCGAACCATTGATGAAAGTGTTCCTGTAAAGACGACTGTTTTTCCGTAGAAAATACTTTCCTTATTATGTTTTGCAGGATCTCCAACAATTTTCGCTAAATCTTTTGCTCTGTATATTCTTTTTGTTTCGGGGGGTCTATAACCACCTTCATATAATGTACCAATATTAGTTCTTAATTTTTCTGGAAAATCATCCTTTGATAATACATCATTTTTTTTGAATGCCTTAATTGCAAGTTCAGCAGTTGCTCGACTATCTGCTTCCGCTCTATGATGTTTCAATGGGATTTCATTGTAATTACACAATGATTTCAAGTCGTATGCTGGTAATCCTTCCCAAACTCTTTTTGAAAAGATATAACTACAAGAGTATTCTAAATTCGGAAATGGTAAGTTGTATGCTTCAAGAGTTCTTCTTAAAACACTAAAATCAAACCCTGCATTATGAGCAATCAAAAATTTGTTCGCAATTAGTGGTTTTATTTCCTTCCACAATTCATTGAATTCAGGTTTGTCTGCTACGTCTTCAGGACGAATTCCGTGAATTTGGATATTGAAAAAATCAAAATCGTCATAAATTGGTTTAATTAACCAAGATTTACTTTTAACAACTTTAAAATTTTCAACAAAGGTTAATCCTATTTCACAAGGACTATCTCTTTGTGATGTTGCAGTTTCAAAATCTATCGTTATAAAGTCCATTTTCGTCTTGTTTTTGCTTGGTGGTAACGGTCTAGTGTATGAGGAGTGCGACCAACGGGAGCATTACTTCATACACATTGTTGTGCGGTCGTACTTATTTCGTTTGCGTGTTGGCTCAGACACACTCTTTGACAAGCATTGGCTCTTGCTACTGTATGGAGCGGCTTGGCAATGTGTGTGGATGTTGAGTGTTGGCATATGTTAATCTTATTATTTAAGGTTTTTAATAAAAGGTTGAAAAGCGTTCTCGAACTTTGGAAGATAAGCAACAAAAAATTCATTCATTTTATCCCAATGACTTTCGTTGAATAAATTGACATCTTGCAATTCAAATTTTACTCTACTCATTTTGTTATCAGGTAATTCTTCCCAATCCAAAGTATTTCCAAATGATTGCTCAATTACTTCTTTACTTTTGAATAGCTTCTTGAAGTAAAATTTGTTTTTGTCTTTGCTTGAAGTTGAAATACCTAACTCGATTCTAACGTGAGACTTTGTAATAACTAATGTATATGCTAATCCACCAATACCTGCACCAGTGCTTAACCAATGGTCTTTTGAAGGACTTACATTGTCAAAAAGATTCGTATGATTTAAAAACAGCAATAATTGTTGCCAATATTTTTTTCTAACACTAAAGCGATTGGGCTCTGATACATTTTCTCCATTTGATGAGTATTTTATCAATAGGTCATCTTCCATTTCGAACAATGAAAGCAATCTCTTTAAAATAGCGAATTTCGAATTACTGTCTATGTTTGATTCAATATTCCAGCCATTAACAACTTCCTGTGCTGCTCTGAAGTTTGATGCGTTTCTAGTTATTTTGAAAACATTCTGGTTGCTTAATAGTAACTGAGAATTCTTTTCGTAAAGATTTCTAATCACATAGAAATACATTTGGGCAATCGTGTCCTCCTCAACTTTCGTGTTTTCAAAAATGAAGTATTCAAGCTTTTTATATGTTGGGCTTTCAGCATCATAAATATTTTGTTCTTCAAATTCTTCAGCTTCAGTAATTTCCACATCAGGAAACTCCCATATTTTCAAAAAGCGTTCATAAATGATATTTAGTCTTTCCTCATATTTTGAAACATTCCAAGTGTCAATTGATTTCAAAAATGAATTTAACCACAATCTGCTGTATTGATAGCCTTGCTCATTTCCGTCAACATTCATTTCTTTTTTAGCCAAAAATGATTTGTTGCCTAATGCTCCGTTGTTACCCGAAAGTGTGAGGTTGCCAATGGTGTTTAAGTGTTTTTCTTTAAAAACAAAATACTCTTCAGGCGACAAATCTGTGCTCCAATTTTCATTCGGATTTCTTGGGAAAATATGTTCTATGGTAATTTGCTCGTTATTGGTATTGACATATTCACGGTTGTTGTAATTCTCCAATATTTCAAACAGATAATTTCTGTTTTTGGGTTGTGTGTTATACAAATCCTTATCTTTCAAAGCCGTTTTTAAATCTTCGTTGCTTGGAAATTTCGCACTTCCTTTCTTTTTAAGTAAAGCTTTTGCAATCGAATCATAATATTCTTCTGAATCTACTTCCGAATACAGGGTCATAAAGATTTTATTCAATGCATTTGTTGGTAACCCTACAATGAATCGTCTCCAAACATAGCTTTGTACCAATTTTAAAACTTTAATCAATTCGTCTTTTGTAAGCAATCCGTTTTCTGTGTCTTCAAACACTTGCAATAAAAAAGGATAAGCAACATTAATTTCTAAGCGATTGATATAATCCAGTTCCTTTTTGATGTTTGCATCTGCAACTGTAGTAGGATTAACAAACTTTTTATAATGAATGGATAATGATTTTATGTTTTCCAGCTCCTGATGATAGGCTTCATCTTTTTTGTTAGCGTAAAGACTTTTAAACTCTGCGTAAACTTTGTTTTTATTGGGTATTTTTTTGTTACGAAGTGTCAGGTAATCCCTTATATAAGCAGATACTAAAGACTTTTGCTTCACTAAATCTTTTGCATTTTCTTCAATCGGATTCCAAATGGTTTCAAATATTCTGTTTTGGTCTTTTGGTGGCAAGTCCATCAAAATAAAATTCCTTATTAAATCAGATTGTGATAAATCTAAACCTGTTGAATTTAAACTTTCAAAAATTCGTTGTGGGTCGTCTTTGTCTCTTTCTAAAGATATTTCTACAAAAATCAAACGATTCAAGCCTCTTAAAATCAATTCAAAATTGTATTCATTAATTATGCTTCTAAAATAGTTGTAGTTTTCTGTAACATTTGAAAATGCATTCGATTCATTATCGGTGCCAAGCATAATGGCTTTAAAAGCTAATGAATTGGTATCTGTTTGTTTTAGCTTTAGTTTGCTCGATTCGTTCTTAACATACTGATTGGTTAAAAACATATTGTAAAGGCGTTCTGCATCCTGTGTGTTGCCGTTTTCTTTAGCAAAGCGATAAAGAGCCACATATAAAATATTGATAGTTGTTAAACGCTGTTGACCATCTATGATTACCAATTCTTTTACTTCGCTGGTGCTATAAGTGCCTTCGTGAACAAACACAATGCTGCCAATAAAATGGGTTCCTCTATCTTCTGTTTCTACCGAAATAATATCGTTGAGGAGTTCTTTACATTCAGTATTGGTCCAATCATAATTTCGTTGGTAAACAGGAATAACAAACTGTACATTGGGAGCTTGTAAAAAGTTATTTATTTGTAGTTCGTTTGCTTTCATTATCTATTTTGATATCTACAGCTCCATTATTAGCTTCTCCAAGATAAAAATGTGCGGTGCCGAGGACGGACTCATTATAGTCAAACCTGGGATTTCGCCTGGGCGACTCAAGCAAGTCTCCTGCCAAGTGCTCTTTTACGAACAGATCATAGGGTACATCCAAATTAAATGCGCGAATCAGAAAGTCGCGGTATCTCCATGCTTGATCAATAGAAAAATCAAATTGATGTCCCATAGATTCCGCATATCGCACTAAATCCATCCAATGTCTTGCCCATCTTTCACCAAAATGAGGCGATGCCAGGTAGTGATCCACTATCATTTCATAGTCAAAGGCAGTGTCATCAGTGACGAATAATTCAAATTCCTCCGGCGTCGGAGGCAGACCGGTCAGTAAGTAAGCAAGCCTCCTGATCAGGCTGGAAGCGCTTGCTTTTTCTCCAGGTACTAGCCCTCGTCTTGGTATGCCTTATTTAAAAGATAGTCAATGACCTTTGATGAATTGGCCCCTTCAAGATGTCCGGGAAGTTTGGGGGCGACTGGCTGAATGAATGCCCAAAAAGGTTTCCACTCGGCTCCTTGTTCAATCCAGCGATGTAGTATTGCTTTTTCCCGGCTTGATAATGTCTTTTTAGACTCCGGCGGTGGCATGTGGAAGGAAGGGTCAGCAGAGCTTATACGATCAATTAACAGGCTTTTATTTGCATTACCGGGTCTGATTATATATTTGCCGCCCTTACCCCGGGAGGTGGCTGTTTCGTACAGATCCAGTCTTAAATCCGCCTTTCTGGCACCGGAGTCCGGTCCATGACAGGCAAAGCATTTTTTGGATAAAATAGGTCTTACGTGATAGTTAAAATCAACATTTTCAGGTATGTCAGCAAAATCGTAGGGTAGCTTGTCCGGCATAAAGGAAGTGATCACAAGGATGAATGCGACGACTCCGATTGCCACCACCGTTTTTTTTGTCTGAATCCAGTTTATAATTTCTGCCATGCCATTAGAATCTCACCGCGACCTCCAAAATTTCAACTAAGGAATGATAAAAAAATAACATATCGATTTTATACTGATCTTTCGACTTTATGCTGCGTTACTAAAATCCTCATGTAGCTCTGGCTACACTCCGGTTTTAGTGCCTTGCCTAAAGCCAAAATCTCTAGTCTAAAATGCGAAACTTATTTATTTATCATTCCTAATTTAATCCCAATTTTGTCATTGTACCAAGATATCTACCTGAAACGTTTACATCGACCTCGACGCATTTGGGCTGATTGAAAATGTTAGAAATTCTAAAACCACTGCACATAAATAGCCTGACCCAGCAATTTTAATCATCGGCAGGGAAGTAAAAACGGACGACTTTTTTACTGGAATTATAAAACTTATAAGGGCGAAAAAAATAAGAATTTGCATTGGTAGAGCCGCGGCTGTTCTATTTCTGGTTCTCAGTGCCGTATGGATTTACGAACTGTCTCACCGCTGTCTGAAGTTTGCAACTTCAGATAATTATGATTTCACTCGATCACACTTTATTCACTCAATATTTCCAAGTTATCCAAGTCAAGAAATCCTGACTATCATGCTGAATAAAATATCAGTTTGAAGTTTTGGAAACTTCAAACAGCGGTTAAATTGATGTTTACCCCCGGAGAAAGGACCTTCAAAACCAAGATCTTTAAAGTTGCGGACGAGCTTTCTCCTTGAGATTGGGCCAAACCGAGGCATTTCTAAACAACTGGATTAATTTCCAGAGATAGCCCGTTTACAATGGCAACTATCCTGCATCTGATGCGAATTGACCACGAGCAATTGATCTTCTAGCAACAAGGGCATCGGTATCGTTTGACAGATGTGCATGGGCACGTTGAAATCGATATTGTGGCTTAAATTCCCTGCTGGCGATGGAGATCTACTCACATTGTAAAGTTCAGTAGACATCATGCCTGTCACCGAATAACCCAATCAACCAATCAACCAATTTCCCAACACCCGGCAGCGAAACTACCACCGCCAATCGTTCTATTTCAAGTAGATCCCGCACGTCCGTAAATTAATCAGAAATCACAATCACAAACTGACAAACTGCAAAATATTCAACCCACAATGACCGGATTTTCGTACATGCTATTTCAAAAAAAAAAAACTATTTCTGATAGTGCAAATACGACGAACCGTGCCTATATTGAGCAAATAAGGAATGGTAAATAAATAACATACCGTTTTTAGACTGATCTTTTGCCTTTATGCTGCGTTGCTAAAATCCTCATTATGCTAAGGCATAACTCCGGTTTTAGCGCCTTGCCTAAAGTCAAAATCTCTAGCCTAAAATTCGGAACTTATTTATTTACCATTCCTAAAGTTGTTTCTCGCACGATTTTTTATTAAAATTAAACAATCTGATATGATTAAATTTAAATCTAACTTCCCTCGACTTCCCTCGACTTCCCTCGACTGCGCTCCCCGACTTTCTGTGCGGGACAGGCAGGGCAGGCGGGACGGACAGAGACGTCAGCTATTACTGCTGCTCCTAATCTTCTTTCTCACCCCACTAATCACCTTTGGGCAACTGACCGTCTCAGGGGTAGTCACCTCTGATGGCGAGGCTTTGATCGGGGCAAATGTATTGATCCAAGGTACCAGTACAGGTACCATTACTGACATCAATGGCCAATATAGTATTGAAAATGTCCCGGATGCGAATAGTGTTCTGGTCATCTCCTATATCGGTTATGCAACTCAGGAGATAGCGCTCGATGGGCGTACTGCTATTGATGTCGTGCTGAAAGTTGACTTTGCCCAATTAGATGAGGTGGTCGTAACCGGATACGGTTCCGTTAAGAAATCTGACCTCACAGGTTCAGTTTCGTCTATTAAGAACGAAGAATTAGATGCCTATCCTAGCAGCAATATGATGGAATCGTTAGCTGGTAGAGCCCCGGGTGTGCAGGTTATTAAAACTACCGGAGCGCCGGGAGCACCGATAAGTCTTCGTATTCGGGGAGCAAATTCTATCCTGGGCAACAATGAGCCGCTATATGTTGTGGATGGTAGTCCTTTATCAGGCCAACCATTAAATATTAGTAACTCAGATATCGAAAGCGTAGAAATACTAAAAGATGCCTCTGCAACAGCGATTTATGGTTCCAGAGGAGCCAATGGCGTTGTACTTATTACGACCAAAACGGGATTCAATGGCAAAACACAGGTAAATTTTCATACAGGGTACACTGTTCAGAATATGATAAAAACAATGGACCTGATGAATGCCTCTGAATATGCCCAGCTCTACAATATTCAAGTTGCGAACGATGGTTTTGATCCCTGGTTCACACCGGCTGAAATTGCTGCTTTTGGGGAGGGTACTAATTGGCAGGATGAGCTTTTTCAATCTGCACCACTGTTGAATACCTCCCTCGAGGTAAACGGCGGAAATGAAAGCACGGAGTTTTCCATAGGTGGAAGTGTTTTCCAGCAGGATGGAATTGTCAAGGGGAGTGATTATAACAGGTATAATTTTCGAACCAGGTTCAATCATGACATTAGCAATAAATTTAATGTTGATGTATCACTAAACACAAGTCGTATAAATCGTGGAGCAAAGGACAGTGGAGGCGGAGGCAGGGGCACCGCTATGATCAATTCCTCAATTACAGCGCCACCCACTGCTCCTACTCACAATGCTGACGGTTCCGTTTTTGATTTTTTTCCCCTGCATCCTTTTATTGATCCTGGAATGACTAACCCATTTTTCTTCGTAGAAGATCGACTACTTACCAACACGTCCAATGTTTTTCTGGGGAATGCAGCTATAAATTACAATCCCATTCCCAATATCACCATAAAGGTTCTGGGAGGAATAGAGAACATGGATGACCGCCGTGATTTTTATGAAACGCTTGAATACAGGAATTCCTCAGGTAGGGCCTTTGTCAATACAGCTCAATTTACAAGCCTGTTGAGTGAAAATACGATTTCATATAACAACACTTTTGCTGACCGGCACAATGTCTCGGCAGTTGCGGGTTTCACTTACCAGAACTTTCTTCAGACTACTTTATCAGCAAGAGGCTCGGGTTTTCTAAGCGATGTTTTTGAATCACACAGTCTCAACGCAGCAGCTTTCCCGGGTGTACCCTCTTCAGGGAAAATAGAATCCACCTTGCTATCCTATCTTGGCCGGGTTAACTATTCATTGAATGATAAGTACCTGTTGACCGCTAGTTTTCGTGCCGATGGCTCTTCCAGGTTTTCTGAGGGTAATAAATGGGGCTACTTCCCTTCAGGCGCAATTGCCTGGCGATTGTCCGAAGAAGATTTTTTAAGGGACAATGCTTTTATATCGAACCTGAAATTAAGGGCGAGTTGGGGCTTAACGGGGAGTCAGGCGATTGCACCTTATTCTACCCTCAATCGGCTTCAAGCCGGTAACGTTTCATTTGGGGGTAATGACCTTGTCACCACCTTTGCGCCAGGATCCAACCTGCCAGCGGATTTAAAGTGGGAGACTACAGAGCAAATTGATATTGGCGTGGATATCGGTATCCTGGATAATCGTCTGTCGATGACTGCAGATTATTATATCAAAAATACAAGAGATCTACTTAGTAGGGTAGGATTACCGAGTTCTTCAGGATATACCACAACGATTCAGAATGTCGGTTCTGTGCAAAACAGCGGATTTGAATTTGGAATTAATGCATATGATTTATTCTCAGGATCGGATTTCAATTGGGATATTTCTGCAAATGCTGCTTTTTACCGGAGTGAAGTAAAGGAACTGGTCGGTGGAGAAGATATATTGACCCATGAAGTGAGAATTTTGATCCTGGGTGATAATGTAGGCATACTACGCGAAGGACAGCCGATGGGCCAGTTTTATGGATTCATGGAAGATGGATATGATGAAGAGGGTTATGTTAAATTCCAGGATTTGAATGGAGACGGAGCAATTACATCTGCTGATAAAACCTTTCTCGGTAATTCTAATCCGGGCGTTGTTTTCGGATTTAATTCCAGCATGTCCTTTAAGAATTTCCAATTTACTTTTTTCCTCCAGGGCACTCAGGGCAATAAAATATTTAATGTAAACGCTGCCTCGAATCTGGACTATGGCAGGGGTCTTGGTGGGCTAAGAGAAATATTCACTGATCACTGGACTCCGTCAAATACCAATGCCAAATACCCGCTCCCCTCCCTTTTTGGTCCCTTGGAAGCTTCAGATCGATTTATAGAGGATGGTTCTTACCTTCGTTTAAAGAATATAGAACTGGCCTATTCCCTGCCGGTAGGAAAACTTGGAATGAGCGGGTTCAGGCAGTTGCAGGTATATGTGAGCGGACAAAATTTGCTTACAGCCACTTCTTATTCATGGTGGGATCCTGAAGTCAATTCGTTTGGAGCGGGTCTTAATAGGGGGATAGACCATTATTCTTACCCGAATAACAAATCCTTCACCGTGGGAATTCACGCCGGATTTTAAAATCCGGGATAACGCTTAGATTTAATTAAATTAACATTAAAAAAGGAAAATGAAAAATTTAGCAACACCGTTGAATACAACAAAAATAGCATTAGGCCTGATGGCTTTTTGCGGTCTATTGGTATTTACTTCCTGTGAAGATGTATTGGAAGAAACGCCAAATGCGATAGTAGAAGAGAATTTCTTTACCAATGCAGCTGATGTTGAGACAGCAGTTAATGCTACATATGACCCTTTCTTTACCTTCAATTACACTGCCGCTTTCGTTGCGTCTTGTCTTAATAATACGGATTGGGGATATGGAAAAGGAAGTCGCGCTCAAATGAACGATTGGACAGCTTATAATGGGCGCAATCAAAGACGGGTAGCAGGGCAGTGGAATTCATTTTACCAGGCCATTCGCAATGCCAATCTGGTGATTCTGAATGCACCGACCGGACTTGCGGATGGTCAGACTGAGATCAATCAATTTGTGGCTGAAGCACATCACATGCGGGCCTTTTATTATTTCCATTTGGTAAGGTGTTGGGCTGCACTACCATTGCGAACCACGGATAATATGGGAGAGAGAGATATCGCAAGAAGCCCAGTTAGTGATGTTTACGATTTGATCGTTGCAGACCTGCTTAAAGCCGAAGCAGGCCTTCCAACTGTACAAAGCAAGATAGGAAGACCAACGAAATATGTGGCAAAAACCATGTTGGCAGATGTATATCTGCATTTGGAAATGTATTCGGAAACCAGGAGACTGGCCAAGGAAGTAATCGATGCCAACGTTCATTCCCTGATCCCGTGGGAAGTGAGAGAGGATTGGTATAAGATTCTTGGACCAGATGTTGTAACCACACCAGAAGAAATATGGTATATTAAATATAACCGTCAGCCGGGGCAGGGGAATGCTATGGGTTGGTGGACCAATCACGCCAGTACAGGATTTTTCCCCTTCGGGGGCTCTTTCTCACACTTTGCCATGGCCGACGATCCGTACTATAGAAACTGGCCTGCCAAAGATCTGCGAAAACAATTGTGGGATCATGAAGATTTAGGTTGGGGGGATTCAACTATCTTCACTAGAAAATTTATAGATCCTGATGCAATTGAGCTGGGGGACGCGGCCTGCGATTTTCCCTTATATCGCTATTCTATGCCTTTATATATGTTTGCCGAAGCCGATGCAAGAGTGGCTGGTGCTCCAACGGCTGAGGCTATGGAAGCAGTGAACCAGGTTCGCCGCAGAGCTTATGGGGAAGATATATTTACGGCCTCACCAATGGATTTCGATATTGCCGACTATAACCTGGATTCATTCATTGATTTGGTCCTTGATGAACGGTCATACGAATACCCTTATGAAAACAAACGATGGTTTACGCTCAAACGCACTAACAAATTAGCGGAAATTATGCTGAGAGACAGGGGAATCGTCGTCCCGGAAGTGCGTTATTTGTGGCCTATTCCCCCTTCGGAAATGAACTTCAATGATCTCATAAATGATGCAGATCAAAATCCGGGATATTAAAAAGACATCACTGCTTAGTAATGAACCTATCGCTGGAGATTTAATTCAAAGTCGATAGGTTCTTACTTTTCAGACTGGTCCTTAGGAATGGTAAATTAATAAGTTTCCGATTTTAGGCTAGAGATTTTGACCTTAGGCAAGGCGCTAAAACCGGAGTGTAGCCTGAGTTACATGAGGATTTTAGCAACGCCGCATAAGGGCAAAAGATCAGCATAAAAATGATACGTTATTATTTTACCATTCCTTACAAGCCTTCACAATTTCATACTTATAGATAACATAAGACAGTGAAGTTGTTTAAAAACGTATCTCATCGGCTGCAAACAACACATTGATCCTCAATCTCTTAGCAATTTTCTCAACACGTAGCTATGGCTATGCATTTCAAAAATTGCAAATTCCCCGACTTTACGTCGGGGCCGTTATTTTCGCCAGACGACATAGTTATTAAACAACTTCAGTATCTTGTACTTACTTACGCTACAAATATTAGCATAGCCGAAATAACATTACGGGCTGCATCATAAGTCAATCAAGTTACATGAGAACCAAATTTAATATGGATATTCCACCCCCTGCGCCAGCGGGGGATAGGACACTGATATCCCCCTTTGGAGGGGGTAGGCGTTTAATTTAAACTTAAAAATGTAGAATAAAATGCGGAAGATTGAAAGAAGAACTATGATAAAATCGATGGGGGCTTTGTCTCTTGGCATTGCTGCTCCTTCAATTGCCAAGGGGGAAAAATTGGTTGAAGCGTATGAAATAAAGAAGAAAAATATAACAACCGATATTCTGGTTGTAGGTGGTGGTACAGGAGGTACCATTGCTGCCATTCAGGCCGCAAGAGCTGGTAGTAAGACTGTTTTGGTAGAATTTGGAAGTCAGTTAGGAGGCACAACCACAACCGGAGGTGTGGCTTTTCCTGGAATTTTTCATGCCTGGGGTAAACTGGTAATTGCAGGAATTGGGTGGGAACTGGTACAAGAATGCGTGGCCATGAATGACGATGAAATGCCAAATTTTTCAATTCCTCATGGCCGTAGACATTGGGACCATTACGTGCGTGTAAATGGGCCTTTATACACCCTCCTTGCTGAAGAAAAATGCCTGGAAGCTGGTGTGAATATCAGGTATTACGAAACGCCCTTCAAAATTGAATTCAAAAATGATAAATGGGTAGTAGAAACTGTTGGAAAGGGCACCCATACAAAAATAACCTGTAATCAGATCATAGATTGTACAGGCAATGCATTTGTAACATCAATGGCCGGATTCAATGTGGTAAGGGGAGCAGAAACTCAACCTGGCTCTCTTTTATTTAAACTGGAAGGCTATGATATGGCTCAATTGGATATTGATCATCTTGAGCAGCTGTATACTGAAGAATTGAAAAAAGGTGATATGATCAGGAGTGAATTCTTCAGCATCCGTGGCGTGCTTCGTAGTAAAGGATATAGCTTTGCTGGAGGACATGTATATGGAGCTGACAATACCACTTCGGAAACCCATACCACTACAAATATTCAGGGGCGTTATCAATTTCTTAAAATGTTGCGTTTTCTGAGAACATTGCCCGGATGTGAAAATACCAGAGTGGAGAAACTTCAAACAGAGACAGCTGTGAGGGAAACCTATCGGATAGATGGTTTGCACCAAATTACAGAGAAAGAATATTGGGATGGAAAAATATTTAAGGATGCGGTTTCTCATAGTTATCGTCCCGTTAATCAACACGGTAGGCATGGAGTTAAACCGGTTCAGCTTCGAGAAAATATTGTACCTACTGTTCCATTAAGGGCATTAATACCTAGAGACAGTAGAAATTTTATGGTTGCCGGCAGGTGTCTATGCTGTACTCAACTGGCTCAATCATCACTTCGTGGGCAGGCTGGTTGTATGGCCATGGGACAAGCGGCTGCCGTTACTGCTGTATTGGCCATCAGGTTTGGAAAAACACCAGCGGAAGTTCCCCTGGAAGATATTTGGCAGCTTTTGAAAGAACACGGTGCTATTGTTCCTAATCAGGGTTAAACCTTATTTAGTTCAATGGATTTGCATAATAAATATTTTTATACCAATCACTTTTTTGTTGTGGTTTACTTTCCTGACTTCGGCGATGAGACACCCACCGCTATAAATCGAACAAATGGAGCAGATGGGTTTGTTCTTCATTATTGACAATCAGCCTGGAATGCCTTGTTTTGGATTTGGGGATGGGAGTGTTTACCATCAGCCGATTTTTTTGCCTTTTTTTAAAGACCGCCGAAGTCAGGCAAAAATGAAAATGAAAATTAAAAATGGCGCTTAATACAAGGTTTTTAGTTTTAGTGCTACTTTGATCGTTATGGAAGAAAAACCATTCAACTTCGAGGACCGATTAGTCAAATTCGCCGCAGATATTATAAGATTTTACAAACGTTTCAGGTCATTTTTCATTTTCATTTTAATTTTCATTTTAATTGATCCGGATACTCGTGCTGCCGCCTCGATTCGGCTTCTTGCGCAAAAACATGCCTCAAATTAGTGCCAAGACACCCAAGAGCAAAATAAAAGTCAATGTTTATGGGGCTTTCAGCCGATTTTTTTGCCCTTTTTTAAAGACCGCCGAAGTCAGGAAAAACATCGCAAGGCCGGTGAATTAACACAAATTTTAAACGAGGTACCTGTAGAAGCCCATGATGTTTTCTTTATCCCTGCCGGGACGGTTCATGCCATTGGAAAGGGCAGCTTGTTTGTCGAGATACAGCAATCGTCCGATGTCACTTATCGCATTCATGATTTTGATCGGCTGGACAGTTCGGGTAATAAAAGAGAGTTACATACCGAACTTGCTTTGGATGCCATAGACTTTAGCCTGCCGGATCAGATCAAAACAAGCTATGACAGAAAGGTAAATAAAACAGTTTGCTTAGTAGATTGCCCCTATTTCACTGTCAACAGGCTTTATTATAATTCAGCAGTAAAATTGAATTATCATGACCTGGATTCATTCGTCATTTTGATCTGCCTTGAAGGGCCTGTAGCCCTTGATTATGGAACCTCAATGATTTTAGACAAAGGAGAGGTCATTCTATTACCGGCTTGCATCAAGCAAATCTCCATCCGGCCGCTTGAAGCAAAGTTTAAGCTCCTGGAATCTTTTATTCAAATGGATAATAAAATTTATTGAGCTATTCCTAATTTAGTTGATTAAATTCCTTTTGTGAATGAAGCTGAAAAAGTACAGCCCTACTAAGAAAACTTGCACATTCATCTGGGAAATCTTAATTTTGGAACTGTGAAATAACAGTAAAGAATTCAGTAATATAATCCTTGTTCAATGAAATCATTATATACAATTATCATTTTCATCTTGATCACAGCCCCCCAATTGATGAGCCAGGGCCAAATGATCGAAATGCCCGCCGAAGAACTCCGGGATAAAATCCGTGGAGGATTGCTAGGCCAAATCTTGGGGAACTTAAATGGCATCCCCCACGAAATGAAATACATCGATGAACCTGGGGCTGTTTCGGATTACACTCCTTCCCTACCTAAAGGGGCGCGAACAGATGACGATACGGATTTAGAATGGGTCTACATTACGGAAATGCAGGCGCGGGACAAACTGTTTCTCTCTTCGGAAGAAATAGCCCAACTTTGGAGGGAGCGCATCAATCGCCGTATTTGGTGCTCTAACGCATACGCCAGGCAGTTGATGGATATTGGTATAGAACCTCCATTGACGGGTAACGTATTGCTCAACCCCTGGGCAGAATTTAATATTTCCGGACAGTTTCTTTGCGAAACTTTTGGTTTGTTGGGGCCAGCCATGCCCCAAACAGCCTCTAAGCTCGGACTCAACTATACCCGGGTGGCCATAGATGGAGAACCTGCACAAACAACCCAACTGTTTAATACTATGATCGCCACGGCTTTCCTTACAGAAAATGTAAATAAGATCTTAGACGCTGGCCTGAAAGCAATAGATCCCAAAAGTGAGCTGGTATCAATCATTCAAGATGTGCGTACATGGTATACCACATATCCCGAAAACTGGGAAACCACTCGCCGACTGATCAAAGTGAAGTACAGCCAGGACGACGGTGCCATGCGCGACAAAAATGGCTATGACTTGAACACTGCTGCCACCATCGCCGCTCTCCTTTATGGACAGGGTGAATTTGTAGCCACACTGCAACATGCCTTTAATTTTGGCTGGGACTGCGATAATACCGCTGCTACTGCCGGAACCATTATTGGCACAGCCAAAGGTTATAGATGGATGATGGCACAGGGTTGGCAGATCGTGGATCGCTACAAAAATACCACACGCGAAAACATGCCTGAAGATGAGACCATTACCAGCTTTGCGGATCGTGTGATTGACCTGGCTGAAAAAGTCATTATTGGTCAGGGCGGAGATCGGAAATACGCAAATGGAAAAATTGTGTACCACATCCTTCAAGAAGCGCCCGATAATGTGGCACCACTATACAAAAACGAGAATCTATTAGATCAAATGAAAACCGAACATAGTTCCAAGATCCTTTTGGATATAGCCAGCAAAGACCCTAAAGACCAGGCCCGAGGTGCATACTTAGCCATTTGTCTGGGCCTTGACAATACTCTGGAAAAAGATCATCCTAAAGATTGGAAGCGCGCATTGAAGCTTCTTCAAGAAACTGAGCAAGTGATCCAGGTACTTTTTTATCATTCGCCTGTACCGGCGGCAGGGCCGTTGCGAAAAAAGGCAATGGCAGCGGGGATTCAGCCGCCAAAGGAAAAGAAGCCGCTTTGGGAATAAAACATTGCTCGCTCAAAAAACTAAAAAACATCGGTTCTGGCTCAGGTCGAGTAGATCCGGGGGATTTCACCCCCTTCGAGAATGCGGGAAAAGTCGGTTTCTGGACCAAAGCAGATGCCGTGACCTTTTTTGATGATTTTGAAATTGAAAAGTTTAAATAAATATTCAATAGGGCAGGCTCATGGGAATGCACATTAATTATTTCACTTAAATATTCAAAATTCAGGCTTAGGAACGGTGAGATGTCACCGTTCCTTAAACATGCACTAAAAGAATGATTAGGTTTATTATACTTGTACTTGGGGTTTTGTTCTATTCATTTGGTTTCGCCCAAGACCCTTTTGAAACCTCTGATTTATCTTTTGCTTCTGAACAGATAATCTTTCAATCAGCATCGGAATATTCGAAGACGGATACCTTTTCCTATGACTTAAAATTAGCCTTTGACGAAGAGGACAAACCGAAGTTTTATTTCAGCGAAATGGTAACACCCGTTTGCGAATCAGGCCACTGTTATTTGGTCTCTGTAAAAATCTTTTGGGATTTGCTAGGGACTTATTTGGGATTCAGTTTGCCGCCTGACAAGATCCTGACGAAAATTGATCATGAACATTTTGAGCTTCCGGACTATGAAAAGCTTGACGGGATTTTAAGTGATCTGAACTGGCCATTGGCTGGGTATGCAATCAATGAATTGATCGTTGACAGCACTAAAGTATTGGTTGATAGTGAAATAGATGCTTATTCGGGTGCTACCGCCCCTTTTGTAAGAGAGCAAGATAATATTCCCGGAGCTTTGTACACGATATACACCTTATGGGAATTCGTACATAGTGAGGATATCGTCAAAAAGTTGCAAACTTATACTTTTAGTTTGGTAGAGAATCACAGCCTTCGAATAATAGATTTTTTGTCAAGCGACAAAGTAGAGGATAGGGTTTGGGCTTTGAATAATATAGATCAATCCATAGAGCTTAATTCACAGTTGAGGTCTTCACTTTTAGACATTATTTCTGGTGATGATTATTTTTTGGCATACAGCGCCATTCGCGCCATCAAGTCAGTTCACTTAGATTCAGATACTTTGCAGATAGGTTTATTTTCAAAATATAAGCAAGTAAATCACAGCATAAAAAAAATGATCATAGAGAAGCTTATGGAGGCTCCCTATTTGAATTCAGAAGTTGTAACGCTATCCAGCAGTTTGTTGGGACAATTGAATGGCCAGCAATTGGGAGATTTTTTGAAATTGTATTCAAAACATCGCGTAAATGATTTGAAAACTTGCAGAACGATTTCAAAAATACTTCAAAATGAAAATAGATACATATCTCAAAAGGCCTATAAGTTTTTGATGGAGGTAAAAACCAGAGATTCCATAATCATTGAAAACCTTAATGCATATTAAAAAGACATCACTGCTTAGTAATGAACCTATCGCTGGAGATTTAATTCAAAGTCGATAGGTTCTTACTTTTCAGACTGGTCCTTACAGGCCTTCACAATTTCATACTTATAGAATAAAATGAGGAAGATTGAAAGAAGAACTATGATAAAATCGATGGGGGCTTTGTCTCTTGGCATTGCTGCTCCTTCAATTGCCAAGGGGGAAAAATTGGTTGAAGCGTATGAAATAAAGAAGAAAAATATAACAACCGATATTCTGGTTGTAGGTGGTGGTACAGGAGGTACCATTGCTGCCATTCAGGCCGCAAGAGCTGGTAGTAAGACTGTTTTGGTAGAATTTGGAAGTCAGTTAGGAGGCACAACCACAACCGGAGGTGTGGCTTTTCCTGGAATTTTTCATGCCTGGGGTAAACTGGTAATTGGAGGAATTGGGTGGGAACTGGTACAAGAATGCGTGGCCATGAATGACGATGAAATGCCAAATTTTTCAATTCCTCATGGCCGTAGACATTGGGATCATTACGTGCGTGTAAATGGGCCTTTATACACCCTCCTTGCTGAAGAAAAATGCCTGGAAGCTGGTGTGAATATCAGGTATTACGAAACGCCCTTCAAAATTGAATTCAAAAATGATAAATGGATAGTAGAAACTGTTGGAAAGGGCACCCATACAAAAATAACCTGTAATCAGATCATAGATTGTACAGGCAATGCATTTGTAACTTCAATGGCCGGATTCAATGTGGTAAGGGGAGCAGAAACTCAACCTGGCTCTCTTTTATTTAAACTGGAAGGCTATGATATGGCTCAATTGGATATTGATCATCTTGAGCAGCTGTATACCGAGGAATTGAAAAAAGGTGATATGATCAGGAGTGAATTCTTCAGCATCGGTGGCGTGCTTAGAAGTCGTGGATATAGCTTTGCTGGAGGACATGTATATGGAGCTGACAATACCACTTCGGAAACCCATACCACTACAAATATTCAGGGGCGTTATCAATTTCTTAAAATGTTGCGTTTTCTGAGAACATTGCCCGGATGTGAAAATACCAGAGTGGAGAAACTTCAAACAGAGACAGCTGTGAGGGAAACCTATCGGATAGATGGTTTGCACCAAATTACAGAGAAAGAATATTGGGATGGAAAAATATTTAAGGATGCGGTTTCTCATAGTTATCGTCCCGTTAATCAACACGGTAGGCATGGAGTTAAACCGGTTCAGCTTCGAGAAAATATTGTACCTACTGTTCCATTAAGGGCATTAATACCTAGAGACAGTAGAAATTTTATGGTTGCCGGCAGGTGTATATGCTGTACTCAACTGGCTCAATCGTCACTTCGTGGGCAGGCTGGTTGTATGGCCATGGGACAAGCGGCTGCCGTTACTGCTGTATTGGCCATCAGGTCTGGAAAAACACCAGCGGAAGTTCCCCTGGAAGATATTTGGCAACTTTTGAAAGAACACGGTGCTATTGTTCCTGATCAGACTTAGTACTTTGTAACATAAGTTAATTGATATCTTGAAATGATGAATTTTTGCTCAAATCAAGGCGCGCCCGGAGCCTAATAGCCATAGCTATTAAGGCGAGGACGTAACGAAGAGTTGAGTAAAAAGGCACATTTCAAGTAGTAAGAAATTTATGTTACAAAGTACTTAAACATGCATTAAAAGAATGATTAGGTCTATTATACCTGTACTTGAGGTTTTGTTCTATTCATTTGGTTTCGCCCAAGACCCTTTTGAAACCTCTGATTTATCTTTTGCTTCTGAACAGATAATCTTTCAATCAGCATCGGAATATTCGAAGACGGATACCTTTTCCTATGCCTTAAAATTAGCCTTTGACGAAGAGGACAAGAGGAGATCACACCCATTGAGATCATGGTCACTCCTCAGGGAGATACAGTACTGGACATGGGGCAGAATATGGTGGGGTGAAGTGACAAAGGAGATGGTGACAGGGGTGGTTGTGCACAGTGATATGGATAAGAGAGGACCATTTAGTTGCAACAATGATCTGATCAACCAGCTTCAACATAACATAAAGGAGGGGTACAGGCTGCACTGCATTTTCTTGCAGAAGGGATGAAAACAGAGTTATTGACCTAAAGAAAATACCATGAAAGTTTCCGAGCAGTACCCAGGTGTCAAACTCGGCTTTTCAACACAGAATTTTCTTGCCAGTATGCCACTGGGCACCGACAACCTCATCGAAATCATTGATTATGCCGCTACAGAAGGTTATTCCTTTATCGAATTGAGGGATCCTTCTGCTGAGCTCAGCACAGAGGATTGCAGGCTAATTGCCGCTCATGCCGCTGTGAGAAATATTGAAGTGATTTATGAAATACATAAGGATCTTATCAATCCTGATTTCATGGAGGTATTTAAACGTGCTGTTGCCAATACGGCCCAATTCGGAGAGCCCGGTATCCTCCGCTCCAGGCTCTCCTGGAGTAAGTTCGCATCCGATGACGGTAAGACCGGATGGACCAAGGAGGAGCTAGACTTCATGACGGCACTGGCTGATTCCTGTGCCAATCTAGCCAAAACACAGGATGTGAAGTTCATCTTTGAAAACACCATTGAACCCTGGTTCGGGAACGATGGCGGGTACGGCTTGGAAGATTTCTTCGAGGCCACATCCGTTGTGGGTCTACAGTTTGATGCTGCCAATCCTTTCCTGCCTTCCTACAGGGGAATAGCAGAACCTGACAGGATTGCCTCCTGCCTTGACACTAATGCCACCCGGTGGTTTACCACACACCTGAAATGCGGGAAGGACGGGGTATTCCAGCCTGTGCTGGCTGATAATCCCCTGTCTTATGTGAAGATATTCGAACTGATGTCAAAGCACGGCATTCCCTATGCGGCCCTGGAACTGCTTGGTGTGGAAAACCAACAGGCATGTTTCGATAATCATACGGCCAGTATAGGTTACCTGAGAGAACTCGGAATTGTTGAATAGGCATGAAATATGAATAAAATGATTAAGATGTACGGAAGAGCTACGTTCACTTAGGAATGGTAAATAAATAAGTTCCGAATTTTAGGCTAGAGATTTTGACTTTAGGCAAGGCGCTAAAACCGGAGTTATGCCTTAGCATAATGAGGATTTTAGCAACGCAGGATAAAGGCAAAAGATCAGTCTAAAAACGGTATGTTATTTATTTACCATTCCTTAGATGAGAAATCGAAAAAAACAGGGATATGTTTCCCGCCAGGGCAAGGGCATACCAAAATTAGAACTATGAAACACTTAATTATTAATGTAACACTTTTCATGTTTGTATTTGTGGCATGTAACACTTCTACAAACGAAGTGACCGTTTACTCCACGGTCGACCAGCTGTTTTCCGAACCCATTCTAAAAGACTTTGAAAGGGAGACCGGCATTCAGGTAAATGCCGTATTTGATACCGAGGAAACCAAATCTACCGGGGTGATGAATCGGCTCATTGCCGAGAAAAATAACCCACAGAGTGATGTGTTTTGGAGTGGGGATCCGGTGCGTAATGGGGTTTTACAAACTAATGGCATCACCCAAACGTATCAATCAGGTCAAACCCAATTAATTCCAACCCATTTTAAGGAAAAGGACAATAATTGGATTGGATTTTCGGCCAGGTTAAGAGTTTTGATTTATAACAAAAGTTTGATTGCTACCGATTCTTTACCACAATCAGTTTTTGATTTCACAAAACGCCGGTTCAAAGGGAAATTTGCCATAGCTAATCCACTCTTTGGAACCACTACCTTTCACGTAGCAGCCATTTTTTCAGAATTAGGGGACACCAGGGCCAAGCAATGGATGAACGACCTGAAGAAAAACGAAGTGGTCATAGCTGCCAGCAACGGAGACGTTAAAAAGCGGGTGATGAACGGTGAATTGGCTTTTGGCCTCACAGATTCCGATGACGCTTTTGAGGCCAAAAAGGAAAGTGATGAAGTAGATTATATATTTCTAGATCAGCAGAAAGATGGGATTGGAACTCTGATAATGCCAAATGCGCTCAGTCTTATCAAAGGATCTCCCCATACCGAAAACGGCAAAAAACTAATGGATTATTTACTAAGCCGCCAGACGGAATCCAAACTGGCCGTTTCCTGTGCACAGATACCTTTGATCGCGGGGACCGATGTGCCCGATGACGTCCCATCATTGGACAAGATCAACCCTATGAAAATTGATTACAAACAAACTGCCGATAAACTGGAAGAGATACAAGCCTGGCTAAAAGAATGGACGGAAAATTAGGGAAACATATCATACGTTTTGCGCCTTTACTACTGCTATGCGGCCTGTTAGCATTCCCACTGCTGTTGCTGGTTTTTGTATGGCTTACCGGTTCGAGCGAAGTAGACAAGTTCTCCTTCATTAATAAGGAAACCCTGATATTGATTGGAAAGAGCCTACTGATTTCTTCAACGGTCGCAGTATTGGCAACTTTTATTGGCACCCTTTGTGGGTTTTGGTTATACAAATTCAAGCTGGCTTATAGTGGGTTGTATAAATTGCTTCTACTGCTGCCATTGTTAATTGCCCCTTACATTTTTGCTGTTGCCTGGAGAGACGGATTCTATTGGGTTTTGGGGAATACCAGCTCCATTTATTCCGAATTCGGGGTGATTATGGTGCATACCTTCGCCTTTTTCCCCTTGGCTATGCTTATTACAGGGAGTGCGTTATCACGAATTCATGCCGGTTATGAAGAAGCGGGATTGATGGTGGTTTCCTTCAGAAGGATAGTTTTAAAGATCATGCTTCCGCTTATCCGTCCGGCACTCACCATCTCGTTTCTGCTTATCCTTATATTCAGTCTGAGCGATTTTTCCGTTCCCGCATTTTTTAGTGTCCGTACCTTTACCACAGAAATATTTACCCAGTTTTCTGCTCTTTACAATTTTTCTCTGGCGATAGGTCAGTCTATCCTGTTGCTACTTGTGATTTTTGTACTCTTGCTCATAGAAGCACATTATTTGTCGGATGCGCCTTTCTTTTCTATATCGGAAAAAGGAAGTAATTCCAAACAATACACCCAGAAGCGTCCATTTACGGCGCATCTTGTCCTTTGTATGATACTAATTTTGGTGTTGCTTACTCCGGTTTTTATGTTGGTGTTACAGTCCTTGACAGGGAAGGTACTTTTCTTTGCAAAAGCATGGGAACTTATACGCCCCGCAGCGATTCAATCCCTCAAACTTGCCTCGGCAGGGGCTTTACTGGTTACCCTTATTGGGTTATGGTCGGCCTATGGAAAGGAACGAAGGAAACATGGGTGGCCAGATTATATACTTTTGTTGACCTTTATCGTTCCTCCTACGGTACTTGGGATTGCGTTGATCCAGTATTACAATTTTCCCGCCCTAAACTTTATCTATGGTACATCCATCATCATTTTAATAGCCTGGATGGGTAAGTTTAGTTTTATTGCCTCACGTATAATTGGCAATGGTATTAAACAAATACCGGTTTCTTTTGAAGAGGCAGCTTCTGTTGTAGGCATCCGCCCCGTCAACCGGTTTTTTAAAATCAGCCTACCCTTACTAATACCTTCCTTATTTGCGGCATTTGTATTGGCCTTCATTTTGTGCCTTGGGGAGTTGGGCGCCACGATGATGGTCTATCCTCCGGGGATGGAGTTAATGCCCGTAAAAACATTTACTATTGGTGCCAATGCACCACAGGCCCTTACCAGTAGCATGACCTTGATCAACCTGGCCATAACAATATTATCAATCTCTATGTTCTTTATTTTGGGTAAATGGGTCTTCAGAAAATATCGCTATGCATAAAATAACCCTCGAAAATATAGCCCACAACTATGGAGATAAAGAAACTTTGAACGATCTTTCTTTTACTTTTGAGCCCGGAAAAACCACCTGTTTGCTCGGGCCTTCGGGCTGTGGAAAAACGACGGTACTGCGTTTAATTGCCGGGCTGGAAGAGCCTTCAAACGGGGTAGTGAAAATAGAGGGGACAATAGTAAGTAGAAAGAAGGAAACCTGCGTGCCACCACACAAACGGAAAATTGGGTTCATTTTTCAAGATCTGGCACTCTGGCCTCATTTTAATGTCTATGAGAACATTGCTTTTGGATTGAAAGAAACAAAACAAAAAAACATAAAATCCAAAGTGGTTGAGTTGCTGGATTTATTCGGTATAGGTGATAAAACCACGAAATATCCCCATGAACTTTCTGGTGGACAGAAACAAATGGTTGCTGTTGCCCGATCGTTAGCCACGCAACCGGAAATTCTCCTTATGGACGAACCCCTGTCCAATATAGACACGCATTTAAAAGAAAACTTCCTTAAACATCTTAAAACCATTCAGCAAGAAAAGCAATTTACGTTGCTCTATGTTACCCATGACCATCGGGAGGCAATGAAAATCGCGGATCATATCATGGTCATGGATCGCGGTAAGGTAGCTGCCGCAGGAACGAGAGAAGAGATTCGTACTTCTACTATAGACTTTGTAAAAGCATTTTTAAATACCTAACAAAATAATATTATGAAAACAAAAAACTTAACTCTGTGCATCTTTGTTGTTTTAATAGCGGTAGGGTGCGGCAGCACTAATTCAAAACAATCCGACAAAGAAATCCAGGAGCAAAATGCTCAGGCCAAATTTTCGGATGCCGCAATACCTGTAGAAAAAATCAATTTCGATTTTGAGAGATATAACATCGACCAACTCCCAGGCGAATGGTCAGAATTCTATACCGGTTCGGGCGGTACCGAATGGAAAGTCAAAGACGATAATGGAAATAAAGTGATGGCCCAATTGTACAGGGACAATCCCAACAACCACTTCAATATAGTAGTTTATAATAACCTGACTGCAAAAGATATGGTACTTACGGCCCGGCTGAAAGGCGTTACCGGCAATCATGACCAGGGAGGCGGATTTGTCTGGCGGTTTACAGACAAAAACAACTACTACGTTGTACGGGCAAATCCACTGGAAGACAATATGGTACTTTACAAAGTGGAAAATGGCAAACGCACCGACCTGCCCCTAATAGATAAAGGAAGAACCTACGGGACGGATGTTCCCAAAATGGGCAATACTTGGCATACCCTCAAGCTGATGGTTAAAGGTGATTTATTCACTGTTTATATGGATGACAAAGAATTGTTCAAAGTACAGGATAGTACCTTCGAGAATGCGGGAAAAGTCGGTTTCTGGACCAAAGCAGATGCCGTGACCTTTTTTGATGATTTTGAAATTGAAAAGTTTAAATAAATATTCAAGTGCCTGGTCACAGAATATAGAGCAAGAGGGAAATTATGACTTGGTAGACCACTGGACACAGAAGCTATCCTATCATTTCTCCAGTCATATTCTGCACTCCATTTTCTGGACCAACTTGACCAACAAAAAGAGTGATCCAAAGGGTCAGCTTTTAACCTATATTGAAAAGAGTTTTACAACTCAGGATAACCGCTGTCCTAAGTGTCTCAAAAACACCAAATGCAATCGGTGTTTGAAGCCTGCCTGTGGCAGACAGGTTTCCCGATGCTTCCTGACGCTGCGGTCAGGACAAACCGCGCGGGACAGGTGCAACCCGCCTGCATCGCATTGGCATCAACCTTAGTTTAACTTATATTTTATTTATGAATATGTATTCTTTTGATTATTAACATTATACAGGCAAACATTGGACTGCCACATAGTGAAGAACTTTGAATTTTCCTGCACTTTTGTTCTATGGTTAGATTCCCAAATATTAGGTTAAAACACAGGTAGTCAATTCTTTTTACATTGTTAATTGTCATATATGTTAAGTTAGAGTTGATGCATATGCGCCTGCATCGGGCAGGCTTCAAACCAATATTTTCTTAAGCCATGATTTAAATTTGAATAACAAAAAACCTGCTCAATCATGACTGACAGAAAAGGCTATGTTATTACTGATCAAAAGATAATCTATGTTCATTACAATCCCGTTGAAGCAGGAATAGTCGATAAACCGGGTGAATACCTTTACAGCAGCGCCAGAAATTATCTGGGAAGGACTGAGAATATAATGGAAGTCGACGTTATTGAGCCGGATGTTAAAGATGGGCATGTCATGGTTTAAACATAACAGTCTGAAGTTGCAAACTTCAGACAGCGGGTGCTAATGATACGATCCGACCCCTTCTTTATAAGATTGCAAAAGATACCGCCTATAATTACTTGAAGAAAATAGCAACTGATACACACTTGAGACAACGATTTGGGGTGCAGGACAGATTGCACTATTTAGATATGCTTAACACGTTTGGTGACCTTTCAAATAAGGCGCTCATATTTCGTACCTACGGCACTGTACCACCTTCTTTCAATAATTTTCTACCGATACCGCGTACCGCGGCACGCGGTATTGGGTTCCTAACGGAACCGGTTTAAACCATTGATTTACAAAGGGTTGGGTATAAGTGACTTTGGGAAATCCATATCCGTCCTTCTACGAATCTAGTGTAGTCCCGTTAGGGACAAAAATATAGGTAGAAAAAATCCAATAAACGTTTGAAGTGCCGTAGGTACGCAATGTATAACTTGGTTTGTGCGATTTGTCCTGCACCCACGATTTGTTGAAAATTATGTATTGATAGACTTACAGGATGCTGAAAAACTGCTGATTGAAGAGGAAGAATGGGAGAGCGTATCCCGGATCATTGAAACCATGCCAACCCGTCAACAACAGATATTCAAAATAGTCGTAATGGTGTGTATAACAAAATGCACAATTTTTGAAGTCGAGATAGCGCGAGATGTCGTCAGGCTGCTGGAAGTCATGAAATTTGATATAGTAATGCAAGTAACTTATCGATACACCACTATTCCTAATCACCGGGGAGATATGCCAGAGGGGACTTTGAGGCTATTCTAATTCAAGCAGGAACTACTCCTGATGAATTCCTGGATTTGAGATAACGTACGCCAGAACCATGTATGTCAAAGCCGCTCCCATTTTTCTTTGCTTATTCCGGCTTGTATCAATAATCGAGATTGCGATAAACTCTAACTAAGATCCACTCTTCCATCACCTCTCTGAGCTCAGATCTGCATGATTCCAAAGTATCCGCATTGGCATATTTCCAATCTAAGTACATGACAAAAAACGGAAGTAGAGCCAAATTTTCCGTCTGTCGTGGTTAATATATGCGTTGATATAGTTGTCTATCCCTCCCCTGAAAATGCTTTTTCTTCTTTTTCCTCGATTATTTTTTTTGAATAATGAGGGTATCTTTCTCTTTATCCATTCGCCTATACGTATCATCCATACATATGATATGGCTAATAAACCAAATAATGTTTCTAGCCTTTTGGGATGAGTTACATGTGTATCTTCCAGTTGAAAACCATTCGTTTTCATGTCCTTGAACATGTTTTCAATATACCACCTTTTGGCATAGATATCGCAAGCATCTTCTACATCCTCAGAGTGTATGACTATCAAATACTCTAATTTGTTCTTGTCATTTCTAAATCTGAATCCGCTTACGTATACTTCATTGCCTCCAACTAAATATTTTCCCGGCAATCTTGGCGATGATCTTTTATTATTTTTACATAATAAACCCAGTTTTACCTCCTTGCCATTTTTTACACCTACCATGCCTTCCTTAACCCGAAGGTTGAATCCTATCTCATTGGTTATCAAGTACTTAACCCAATGTTGGCCAATGAATTCCCGGTCTCCTATAACGTTCTTTATCTGACCTTTTCCAACAATTTTTACCACTTCCTCTAACAACTCAATTCTTTCATATTGTGCAGAGTTGCCTTTCTTTGGAAGCAACACCCATTTGATCGGTATCGAATACCCGTCTCCTAGTATAGAAAATACCAAAAAATTAATATCCACTTTACCAAATTGCCAGTTTGTCCTATCCACAAGCAGGGTATAAGGCCCCTTCAACTCACTCATTTTCAAAAGCAAATGTCCTAGACCAGTGTCATCCCAATCCACCTGAGAGATAAATCGTTGAAGACGACGATAATTACTCAATGGCTTCGCTTTTGAAATCATACCGTGAGCAACCTTGACCATATTGACACTCCTAATGGTAGACATACTGATCACCGCCGAGGCAATCAAGTTTACCCTTTGCTGGTGAAGTTTACTAAGTTCTATTTTCAATTCTCGGGAAAGTTCTTTAACTTTCTCCTTAATTGCCATGTCGTTCAGTGTTGTAAGTAACACATTATCAACACTTTACGCGTGGCAATTATTTTATCAATCCTGTTTTGTCATGTACTATGATTTCCAATATATAGAAGATAATCACTCAAATTTTATATTCGTTAAATATTTTCCATTGTTTCATTGTTTCATTGTTTCATTGTTCCATTGTTCCATTCTTCAAAGAAAAATATTTTTTTTTATACATCCTGCCTAATAATATTTTTATATCTTGTACAGAATTAAATTATCTGTCACTCAATATATTTTGTAAAAAAACCAATCCGCTATGATTAAATTTAAATCTAACTTCGCTCGACTTCCCTCGACTTCCCTCGACTTCGCTCGGGACAGACCGCTCGGGACAGACCGCTCGGGACAGACCGCTCCCTTCGACTGCGCTCCCCGACTTTCTGTGCGGGACAGGCAGGGCAGGCGGGACGGACAGAGACGACAGCTATTACTGCTGCTCCTAATCTTCTTTCTCGCCCCACTATTCACCTTTGGACAACTGAAAACCGTTACGGGGATGATCACCTCCGACGGGGAACCCTTGATCGGCGCTTCAGTATCTATTGAAGGTACTGCAGCTGGAACAGTCACAGATTTGGAGGGGGAATATTCGCTGTCCGGCGTTCCTGAGGGTGCCACCCTGGTATTGTCATTCGTTGGGATGATAACCCAGGAAATACCCGTCCTGAACCAGACCGAGATAAATGTATCGATGGCTTTAGATATTTTAGGTCTTGAAGAAATTGTTGTAACTGGGTATGGGTCTGTTAGAAGAAGTGACCTTACCGGTGCTGTAAGCTCCGTAAAACCAAATGAATTGACTAAAACAGCCAGTATATCTATTGGACATATGTTACAAGGAAGAGCTGCCGGTTTGGAAATAAAGCAAAACAGTGCACAGCCTGGTGGTGGATTGGATATTAGAATTAGGGGTGCAGCTTCGATTCGTGCAAGTAACGAACCGTTAATAGTTCTTGATGGTTTCCCTTTGGCCAAGTATGTCGAACCAGAAGGTTCAAGAGGTTTGTCGGCTACTTGGTTTCAAAGGTTTTCGGGAGGTTCAAAAGAATCAAATTTGAGCCTGATAAACCCTAATGATATTGAATCGATTGAGGTGTTAAAAGATGCAAGTGCTACAGCTATTTATGGTGCACGAGCTGCTAACGGGGTAATATTAATAACAACAAAAAGGGGGGAAGCAGGAAAGGTACAGGTGAATTACAATGGTTCATATTCTATTCAAAAAGATTTTAACAGAAGACCACTTTTTACCGATTCGAAAGAGTATATGAATGTTGTTAATGAAATCTTTCAAGAACATTATCTGTGGGAAAATCAGCTTGCTCCATTTGGTTCCACAGACCCTTCAACTGTTCCGGGGTTTGTGCCGTTACACTCCAGTTCAGATATATCCGGTGCAGGAAAAGGTACAGATTGGCAGGATGAAATTTTTCAAACAGGTACGGTTAGTCAACATAATCTTTCAATCAGTGGAGGAGCATCTAATACCAAGTATTTGTTTTCTCTTAATTACTTTGATCACAACGGCATTGTTTTGGGTAGAGGAATAAAACGTATTACAAGCAGGATGAATGTTGATACAAAACTTAATGACTTTTTAACACTTGGTATTTCCTCAACTTTTAGTCAGAAAAGAGACGATAATAACCAAATTGGAGGTGCGGGTGCATCGACTGGGGTTCTTCAGAGTCTCAGACAGGCTATACCAATCGTTCCAGTATTTGATGAAAACGGGAATTATAGTTTGACTCACCCACTGATTCCTAATCCTGTGTCATACAGAGAGATAGATGATAATTCTGTGACAGATAGATTACTTTTTAATCCTTATATTACAGTATCACCAATAAAAGATTTAAAATTACGAATGAGTGTCGGTGCAGATATTTGGAGGGCTAAGCGGAGTTATTATATTCCCACAAGTGTTACGTTCGGCGCCCAAGTGGGTGGAGAAGCTTCAGTAGTACAAAATCAGAGAGATAATTACCTTTTTGACATTACCGCTAATTATTCAAAGACGTTCAAGGACATTCATCGATTTACAGCGCTTGCCGGATATGCTTATGAGGAATTTAATTTTGAAGGAATTAGAGGATCGAACATCAGGTTTTTGACTGATGGATTTTCGTATTATGACCTTGGAGGGGGAGGGGCTGAAAGGCCGGATCTTGATTCATTTGGTGGAAAAGACTTAATAGCATCCTATTTTGGACGAATCAATTACTCGTTATCAGACAGGTATTTGCTTACTGCAACAATGCGGGCTGACGGAGCATCAAATTTTGCACAAAATAACAAGTGGGGTTATTTCCCGTCAGTAGCTTTAGGTTGGCGGTTATCTGAAGAATCATTTATGGCAGGAAGTAAAATCATCTCTCATTTGAAACTTAGGACAAGCTACGGGCAAACAGGAAATTCAGGTATTGGGCATGTAGGATTTGCTGCGTATCGTACAGGGATCAATTTTCTGTTTGGCGGAGGAGAATTAGTTGGTGTTTCTACCCTTCAGCTTGAAAATCCGGATCTAAAATGGGAAACAACTACAGAGGTTAATGTGGGTTTAGACTTTGGATTTATTAATAATAGAATTTCAGGTTCATTTGAATATTTTAATAAAACTATTTCTGACCTTTTGGCAACAAAGTTTTTGTCTTCATACCACGAAGTGAATAGGGTTGCTGCCAATATTGGTGAAACACAAAGTAAAGGATTAGAATTAAGGCTTGCAGGAGTGATTGTGGATAAACGGGACTTTAGCTGGCGATCGGTATTTAACTTTTCATCATATGAGGATAGATGGAAGTCCCGGGATCCTGATTGGAAACCGGCTATTTATGAAAGTGTTAATGATCATATTCGTCCTATATTTAATTATCTTGCAGACGGTCTTATTCAGTTGGGAGAAGCGGTTCCTCATATGCCGGGAGCTCCTCCCGGAGCTGTTAATCTAAAGGACGTTGATGGATTTGCACGAGATGGGAATGGAAATCCGGTAACTGATGAAAACGGTAGGTTTCTCTATTCAGGTGGCCCAGATGGCAGAATAGACGAGGCAGATTTGGTAAATCTTGGAAGTGTTGATCCCGGATATTCTATGAGTTTAAATAATACCTTTAATTATAAAAATTTCGATCTAAACATTTATGCTTATGGATATTTTAACCAGTATTTGCATCAGCCGTATATCCACGAGGTGGGCGGATGGAGCACGGACCCTATGAGGAATAGGAGTAACGGCAATCCAGGGATGAAAGATCGCTGGACATTAGATAACCAGGACAGCAATATTCCAGGTACTCTACAAAGATATTCTGGATATGGCAAGGTATTTTTTGGAACGGGCGATCTTGAATATAAAGATACATGGTTTATCCGCCTAAGTAATATTACTTTGGGATATTCAATTCCAAATAAAATATTAGGAGAATATATTTCAAATGCACATTTCTATGTAGAAGTTCAAAATCTCCATCTTTTTACAAATTTTGAGGGAAGGGATCCTGAGAATATTTTCTGGTACGGGGAGTCGAGGCCCCCTTTTAACGTTCCGGACCGTTATCCAACTCATAGGACTTTTAGTATGGGAGTTAATTTAACATTCTAAAAATTAATAATAAAATGAAAAAAATATATGTAATTATTGCACTGATGGTGGCAGTTAGCTGCCACGGTGATCTGGAGCCAGAACTCTATGATACGATTAACCCAACGATATTTTATAAATCGGAAGCCGATGCAACGGCTGGTGTAACAGGGATATATAACAGATTTAAGGCAAATACATGGGGTAATGGGACTTTTTTCTCAAGTAGTCACGTCGGCTTTTATTTTTGGCCGGAGGTGTCGACAGATATTATGACCTGTCAATGGGGCTGGATGACCGCCAATTTGGTGCCTGGAAACTGGTCGTCTACTTTGTTGATAAGGGATGCATGGGGGTATTTGGCAGATTATAATGATATAAGTAAAGCTACTCTTTTAGCACATCGTATCGAGCCTATTGATTTTAACGCGGAATTGAAAAACAGATACCTTGCTGAACTCAAAGCTGCGAAAGGAATAATAGGATTATTAATAAATAGCCTTTGGGGACCTGTACCTGTTGCGCCGTTGGAAATATTACTAAACCCAGTAGAAGAAAACATTTTACCACGCCTCTCGGAGGAAGACATGAACGAATTTATTAGGTCAAATCTGAGCGAAGCGGCAGATGTCTTGCCAGCCTCTTATAGTGATGCTGATTGGGGGCGTTTTAACAAAGGGACAGCCCTGACGTTTTTAATGAAACATTACCTAAATACGCATCAGTGGGCTAACGCCGAAACAGCAGGTCGCGAAATTCTAACATTGGGATATGCATTGCAGCCGGACTATCCTTCTGTATTTGCCAATGATAATCAAAGAAACAGTGAAATAATCTATGCTACTCCTGGGAATGAAACCTGGGGGAATCTATATTTTACAAGTACTGTACCATGGATCGCTACAACCGAAAATCCAAATATCTCGAAATGGGGGGGGATTAGGATGGAATGGGGTTTTTATGATACATTTGAAGCAAATGACCTCAGGAGAAATGTAATATGGGATGAATTTACTGGTTCTGATGGGATAACTTATAATCGTGAAAATCCGGGGAACCATCTTAACACTGGTGTTGCTCCAATGAAATACGGTGAAGACCCAACTCAAAGTGGGCGCACAAGCAGTACCGATTTTGTTATTTTAAGATATTCGGATGTATTATTAATGCTTGCAGAAGCCATCACGTTTAATAACGGAATTGTAACTCAAGAGGCTGTGGACCTGATTAACCAAGTTAGAAACCGTGCGGGGCTTAGTGATCGTAATCTGTCTGATTATCCGGATTTGGATACGTTTGTTACCGAAATTCTGTTGGAAAGAGGACACGAATTATTCTGTGAAGGATGGAGGAGAATGGATTTAAACAGGCATGGTAAGTTCGTCGAATATGTGAAAGCCGCCCGGCCAAATTCACAAATACAACCCCATATGACATTGTTTGCACTCTCACAAGATTTTATTGATGAAGGGAAGGGTATTATAATTCAAAATCCAGGGTATTAATATCACTTCTAATAGTATAAATAGTTAAAAAGGATTACGCGCAAAATAGTGTGTGTAATCCTTTTTTATAAATGAGTCCTGTTTAAGGAATGGTAAATAAATAAGTTCCGAATTTTAGGCTAGAGATTTTGACTTTAGGCAAGGCGCTAAAACCGGAGTTATGCCTTAGCATAATGAGGATTTTAGCAACGCAGGATAAAGGCAAAAGATCAGTCTAAAAACGGTATGTTATTTATTTACCATTCCTAAAACAAGTCTTTTTGCATATAGTGAAGGAATTAAGGGATGAACTGTCAGCATATTGCAAAGATTTACCCGGCCCTTATGGGGAATTTACCAGGGAATGAAACCTTTCAACTCAGAAAAAATCCTACGCTGTGGACCTATCTCGTGAAGCACAAGAAATAAGAAAATGCAATTCATTAAGACCCTTTACCTCTCATTATGCCTGACCGGAATTACTGGAGGACCAGTCATAGCGAAAGACCTGTATGTTTCCCCGGACGGGAGTGATACCAACCCGGGGACCTTGGAACAACCGCTTGCCACAATGGCCGGCGCACGGGATGCCATCAGGGCCCTGCCTTCCGACAAAAGGAACGAAGATATCCACGTTTTTTTCAGAGGAGGGACCTATCGTCTGGATGAAACGGTTGTGTTTTCCCTCCGGGATGGGGCACCCGAAGCTGCTAAGATTACCTATCAGGCTTATGGGGACGAGGTGCCTGTATTTACCTCCGGCATCCCGGTCACAGGGTGGAAAAAGTTGCGATCTTATCCGAAAGGATTGCCAAAAGCTGCAAGGGGCCATATCTGGACCGCTCCTATACCAGATGGTGCAGGAAGGAGCCTTACCATGTATGACGGGGAGAGGCGTTTGTCCAGGGCCAGGGGTGAAGGGTTTGACCCAATCCAACTCACAGGGAGTGACAGTCAGCTCCGCAATAAGTTGAATTTCCCAGACGGGGCAATAAAGGACTGGCCCGACCTGAAGGACGCCGAGCTTCTGGTCGTGCCGCAAAACTGGACCATGAACATCCTTCCACTGGAGAGTGTGGACATGGAAAACCACATAGCCACCACGGCCATTTCCGGCACCTATCCATTGAATCCGGCCAAACGGGTTAGTCCATCTGCATATGTAGAGAATATCATCGATCTCCTGGATAGTCCTGGTGAATGGGTGGTCAGTACTCGCCTGGGAAAAATCTTTTACTGGCCTGAGGATGGGGAGCCCGGCAGTGGGATCGTGGTTCCGGGATTGAAAGAGTATATCCGGGTTGAAGGGAAGATCGATTATGACGGACCGGAGGATGTGCCGGTCAGGAACCTGGTATTCAAAGGACTGACTTTCATGCACGGGGAGCGGGACCTCTGGGAAAAAGACGAGCACCTGGGTTGGGGGATCCAGCACGATTTTGAATATTTTGACCGTTCCAGCGCAATGGTGAGGTTCCGTGGTGCTGAACGGTGTTCCATTGAGGAGTGCCGCTTTACGAGCAGTGGGGGAACGGCCATGCGTTTTGACCTGTATGCCCAGGAGATAATTGTCACGGGAAACCTGGTCGAGCACATGGGCCTGGCAGGCATTTTATTCTGCGGATACGGTCCGGGTACCAAGGACGTTAATAAGCGCAACGGGATCATCAACAACCACATCCACGATGTTGGAGAGCTCATCTGGCACGGACACGGGATCATCCTTTGGCAGAGTGGGGACAACCGGGTTTCCAACAACCTAATTCATCATAGTCCCAGGAAGGGGATCTGCATTAGCGGTGTCAGGTATGAATCCTTTACGATGGACCAGGACAACAAGACGGAATGTCAGAAGACTATCCGTTGGGCAGAGATCGACACCAATCTGCTGGCAACGCACAACTGGCAGGATATGATCCCCTTCCTGCATGCCACCGACAATGTGATCGAATATAATGAACTGCATCATTTGCTGGAAAAACTGACAGACGGGACTGTGATCAATATATCAGGTGCCGGTAAGGGAAATATTGTCAGAAGAAACTATATACACCACATTTACAACCAGGAGGCTGGGGTCATGCGACAGGACGGATGGCAGATGGGATCGCATTTGGTCGAGAACGTAATGTACCTTACCCCTCCCTTGATGCACAAAAGCCACATGCACATTGAAAACAACTTTATAGTCAATCCTGTGCGCCCAGAATTTCTGGGATTTCAGGGATTCCCTTACGAAGATGAAATGCCCAAACCTGAGACCGGATCAAGGATCATGTTCAATGTCCTGTACACATCAAATGGTGAACCTGAATATTACCAAACCAGGGTATGGACATTCAACCAAACTACTTTCCCGGAGCATTGCTGGTCGGATTATAACTTGTTTTTCAATGTATCCGATCCCGGGCAAAGTGTTGAACGGCTGACATATTGGCAAGAAAAAGGAATTGACAAACACAGCATCGCGGCCGATCCCATGTTCCTGGATATTGAGAACGGGGACTTCCGTTTCAAACCTGGAAGTCCGGCCCTGAAGCTGGGGGTCAAACAGATCGATGTTCAGGAGACGGGACTGTTGGATTCGTTTCCGGAGAAATTCAGGTAGATTAAAGCTTTTGCGAATTAAACAACGTGAATAATGTTTAAGCATTGTTCATAATCTGTTGATAATCAATTGGTTAATTCTAATTATTCATTTTCTTTGCATGCCCACCTGTCCGCACGCTGTCGCTGAAGCTTTAGCGTAGGCGCCCGTACAAAGTACTTTGGAAGGCGCGAAGAAAACGAATCAAAAGAAAAGGCACTTTTTCAAAGGTATTTTTCTCCTTTCAGTCGAAAACCGCTGAATAATTCCTAAATTTCTTCCAAGCCTGTCTAGCGCCAGATAGAGCTTCAGAAATTTTTAACGGAATTATTCACCTATACTGTTGAAAAAGAAGTAGTTATGAAATTTTCCTCTCCCTCTTCTTATCCATTATTGACGTTAAACAGATCCTTAAGTAGATGATGACAATGTTACCTGCAAGGCTAAAAAAAAGAAACAGGACACTAAAAAAATATAATTTTTTTATGAAAAAATCAAAAGTAATCTTCATTACCGTATTTTTCTTTTTGTTTATAATGCTAAGTTGTAAACAAGTAAAAAAGCAAGCAGTAAACCCGCATCCCAACATACTATTCTGTATAGCCGACGATGTTAGCTTTAAACACATGGGTGCTTATGGTTGCTCTTGGGTAAAAACTCCGGCGTTCGACAGAGTTGCAGAGCAAGGCTTGCTATTCACAAATGCATATACTCCCAATGCAAAGTGCGCACCTTCGCGATCTTGTATCGTTACTGGTCGAAATTCGTGGCAGTTAGAAGAGGCTGGTAATCATTGGAGCTATTTCCCAAATAAGTTTAAAACTTACGCCGAAACTCTTGCTGAAAATGGCTATTATGTTGGTTTAACTGCCAAAGGATTGTCTCCCGTTGTGGCATTAACTGAAGATGGAACAAAACGACCTGTTTTGGGAAAAACATTTAACGAAAAGAGAACAACACCTCCCACAAATGCGATGTCGAATATAGATTACGCAGCCAATTTTGTTGAATTTTTGAATGAGAAAACAGAAGACAAACCATTTTGTTTTTGGTATGGGGGATTCGAACCTCATCGTGCATATGAATATGGTAGTGGTATAAAAAAAGGCAATAAGAAACTCGAAGACGTGGATGAAGTATTAGGGTTTTGGCCTGATAAAGAATCAGTTAGAAACGACATGCTTGATTACGCATACGAAATAGAATACTTCGACTCGCATTTAGAGAAAATGCTAAAAACTCTTGAAGATAGAGGGATGTTAAACAATACGATTGTTATCGTTACTGCTGATAACGGAATGCCTTTCCCTCGTGTTAAGGGACAAACTTATGAGTATTCAAACCATTTGCCTCTTGCAATTATGTGGAAAGATGGAATAAAACAACCGAATCGAATTATCAATGATTTTGTGAGTTTTATCGATTTTGCACCAACATTTCTCGAATTGGCAGGTGTTGAACAAGCTGCATCTCAAATGCAACCAATTGAGGGGAAAAGTTTAACTGATATTTTGTATTCTGAAAATGGGGAAAACATATCAGCCGATAGAGACTATGTATTAATAGGGAAAGAACGTCATGACGTGGGACGGCCAAATGATTGGGGATACCCAATTAGGGGTATTCGCAAGGGAGATTATTTGCTGGTTCTTAATTTTGAGACAGACCGCTGGCCTGCTGGAAATCCGGAAACAGGCTATTTAAACACGGACGGAGGTGCTACTAAAACTCAAATTTTAAGCGACCGCCGGGAAACAGGAATGAATAAGTATTGGGACCTATGTTTTGGGAAACGTTCGGGAAAAGAATTATACAATGTAGTTGACGATCCATTTTGTATTAATAACTTGATAGATCACCCTGAATTATCAGAAACTGCGGATAACTTAGAGACAAAATTAATTAATGAGTTAAAAATGCAGAAAGACCCTCGTATGTTTGGAAATGGAAATATTTTTGATGAGTATTTGTACTCAAATGAAGCCGACCGTAATTTTCACAGACGGCATATGAATGGCGAAAACCCCAAAGCTGATTGGATTAACAAAACCGATATTGAATCGTTAGAGGCGATGAAAGTGCTAAATTAAAATGATAAGAATAAAGAAACCCAGCAGGTAACAAAGTATAAAAACAATAGCCGAAATAGTAGTAAATATGAAAATTGTAGCCCGTATAAAGTTTAGTTGCAACTTGAAAAATACGAGTTCCGCAATCGGCAACTATTCTTATACTAACCGTTATCACCAAGTTTGTTCGCCCCTACAGTCTTGATCTGCTCGATTATGATCCCGCCGAATTTGGCAGTGAAGATGGTATGAACTGGATGGTTCAGGAAGCAAGCGATGGACTTGTGTACGCGACACTGACAGTTTCAAAGCGTGTTGACAAACAAACATTGATAGCAGTCATTATAACAAGCAATACCGAAGGCGCAGACCCGCTTACGCTGGCTAAAAGCCGTGCGACCAAGGCCCTCAGGGCTGGTTATAAAAAGATGCTCGGGGCGCATCAAATGGGTAGATGATATTGCAGCAGCGAGACAGTATAAGGAAATAGAATGAAAATCACATGAACACAAATGGAATTAAAATTATATGAGTATCATTTTTACAAAGTCGACCGGGGTGAACTTGACCAGCTCATCGAGGCGGTATAAAAAACAAAGAGTTAAACCAAATTGACCGTAATTGAATAGCCTTTGTTCATATACCGGATGATTTCCGGTTCAAAAAAATTCAATTTGGATATTAGGTAAAATTTAAGAATATGAAGTTTATTAAATATTTAATTGTTTTAATAACAGTTATTGGTTTTATACCAAGGTCGTATGCACAAGGTATTGCAGTAAAAGATGATATCGAAAAAGAAAGAACCACTTTTAACGAGATTTACAGGCCACAGTTCCATTTTACTGCACCTAAGAACTGGATAAATGATCCTAATGGTCTGATTTTTTACCGTGGGGAGTATCACTTGTTTTATCAACATAATCCAGTGGCCACTGTTGCTGCTTGGACTACCCGTACAAGTCCCTACTGGGGACATGCTAAAAGTACTGATCTTGTACATTGGGAACATTTACCAATTCTCAATCTTAAGAGTGGATCGGGAAGCGGAATAGTAGATTATGGCAATAAATCGGGTTTGGGTAAAGGAAATGAAGATGTATTAGTTATTATTTATTTTGAAAATCTATGGTACAGCACTGATAATATGGAAACATGGACACTTAGACAACTTCCTAATATGGAAGGAATGGCAGATCCTTATGTTTTTTGGTATGAACCAACAAGAAAATGGATCATGAGTACTTTTAAATACCCGGATAAACCTGACGAATTTCTGTTCTTCGACTCAGATAACCTTATAGATTGGAAATTGTTGAGTAAAAACGATTCGCTCGGTTTTCATGAGTGCCCTGGAGTTTTGGAACTAAAAATAGAAGGACAAAATAGAAAAAAATATATTTACTATTCCGCGGATGGTGAATATTATATTGGAAATTTCAATGGTAAGGAATTTATCGTTGAAACAGAGAAATTCAAGATGGACTGGGGGGACTTTTATGCTTCTCAAGCCTGGAAAGGAGGTATTAATAATCCTGACAGAATAACTAACATTGGTTGGTTAATAGGATGCAATTATCCCAATATGCCATTTAGCCAACAGTTAACTTTCCCGTGCGATCTTACTTTAAAGAACGTCACTGAAGGATTGCGCCTCTGTCGATACCCTGTTAAAGAGATAGAAAGTATATATGATAGCCTACTTATATGTATTGATAATATAATCTTGGATCCAGGTGAGAATTTATTAAAGAATATCACAGGCGATTTGTTTGATATTAAATGTGATATAGAATTAAATAAAACAACTAATATTCTCTTTAAAATTCGGGGTAAAGAAATAAAATACGATAGAGCAAAAAAAGAACTTAGTATTGGAAATATTATTGCTCCCATAGAACTTGCAAAAGGAAATTTACATTTACGAATTCTTGTTGATCGAAGCTCAATAGAAATTTATGCAGATCAGGGGCAGATTGTGATATCTTCTTGTTTTATTCCAGATATAAAAAACCAAACTCTATCTATTGAAACACAAGGAATTCAAGCAAAAATAAATTCATTGCAGGTGTATTCTTTAAAATCAATGTATCTTGATTAAAATCAGGAAAGATAAGTTTAAGTAGCAGGAACACCGGACATTTGTTGATTGGTTTATTTTGGTCCCCGCAAGAATCACCAGAAGCGGGCATCAAATGGAATTAAAATTATAATCAAGAGGCATTTCATTCCCACGGGGCAAAGGTTAAAAATATTTTTGACTGGAGTTAAACCAAATTGGCCACGATAAAATAGCTTTTGTCTTATTGCCGAGATAAAAAATCGGCTCAAAAAAATCAATTTGGAAATTTAAGATATATATTCCATTATGGAACGTCGTAAATTAATTCAGATGGCATCCGGCGGGCTTTTTGCCGGACTTGTTGGCACCCAATTAAGTAAAGTATATGGAGGCGAGCGTAGTGATGGTACTCTTCAGGGGTCGTCAGGGGTGGAAGAAAATCAAATAGATGATTGGCATCCGGAACTGACTAAACGAATTGCAGCCATGGAAGAAAATGGTGGAGGAACCTTGGAGTTGGGTGATGGGGTGTATGAAATTTCAGAGCCGCTTCGCCTTCCTATTTCGGTCAGCCTGGTAATGACACCAAACGCTGTCATTCGTGCGAAGGCTGGCTTCAAAGGAGATGCGGTAATTATCAAAGGTGGTGGGAAGCGATCTGTCTTTTCAGTCACAGCTGGTTGGATTCGAGGTGGAATTATTGACGGGGGAAAGCAGCCAATTACTGGAATAAGGGCCGAAGGTTATCGATTGGAAATCTGCGATCTTTTGGTTTGGAACTGTCTTTATAAAGGGATCCACTGTATAAAAGCAGATGGAGACATGGCATATGAAAAGAACATCACTCGAGTTCGCATCGATGTTGACTGGTATACAAAAATTGCACCAGGTAGCATTGGTATCCATTATGAACATTGGGATAACAAAGTACATTTAGCACATATCATAGGTTATGAGACTGGCGTACGTAGCGACTCGGGTAGTAATTGGTTCGACACGATCCATGCTTGGAATTATGATCCGGAACAAGGACCAATGCTTTATAGTTATTATTGCAATGGAAGCGGAAATACCTGGCACGCTTGTTACGCAGATTCGCCAACCATTGCAGGCTTTTACGTTGCCCGACCTCATCAGTCATTTCATCAGTGTCATGTGAATTACAGTCGATGGGCAGAAGACAACGGCGGAGTTGGATTCAAAATTGGCCCTGATGGCAAACATGGCAAGTACTTTGGCAACATGTTGTTATACGCCCATGAAGGGCACAGACTCGCCAAAGCCTTTGACGGCAACCTGGAGGGTGCTACAATTCTGGGAACTAGTTCGTGGGGGGTTAATGGGGGGGTGGAAACCCGTATTGCATCTGGTGAATCAGAATCTAATGATGTAAGTGGTGGGTTCGAACACCCACCATTAAATATAGCAGGAACAGGTTTCCGCATGACTGAACAAACAAAAGCCCCATTGCCTGAACAGGGTGAAATCGGAGAAGTCAGATGGGTGGATGATGGTAAAAATTCAGCATTGTGGTTAAAAACAAGCAGAGGTTGGAAAAAATCCAAACTAACTTAATGCCCAAAAAGTATATGATCCGCTGTCCTAAGTGTCTCAAAAACACCAAATGCAATCGCTGTTTGAAGTTTCCCGATGCTGGCGAGCGGGACAGGTGCAACTTCAAATCAATATTTTCTTAAGCCATGATTTAAATTTGAATAACAAAAAACCTGCTCAATCATGACTGACAGAAAAGGCTATGTTATTACTGATCAAAAGATAATCTATGTTCATTACAATCCCGTTGAAGCAGGAATAGTCGATAAACCGGGTGAATACCTTTACAGCAGCGCCAGAAATTATCTGGGAAGGACTGAGAATATAATGGAAGTCGACGTTATTGAGCCGGATGTTAAAGATGGGCATGTCATGGTTTAAACATAGCAGTCTGAAGTTGCAAACTTCAGACAGCGGGTGTCCCACATGCGCTCGTGGATAGGATTGTACCCTGCGCCTTCTCCAAATCCGACAGTAAAACGGGTGCTCATTTTTGCACTTGGGTATAAAGATTCAAGGTCATCCGGATGGGGTGCATTTCAAAATGTCCCGATATAGGGAAATATGTGTTAAATTAGATATATCAACCAAAAATTAAAAGTCATGAACGTGGTTAAATTACAGAAAAGATTTGACCAACTGATGAGTGATGTAAAGAACCTACAGGACATTGAAAGTTTTTACGACTATGAAGAAAGTTTTACCTACCTGTTAAAAGATTTTGGCAGAGAATTGCTAGAGAGTTCATTGGGCGAGGCTGTTGAAAATCGTAAAAAAAAAGATGCATCAAGACAGGTTACGGTAAAATTGAATTGAATAAGTCCAACAAGTACAGCGAACAAATCGAGTCTGCAAAAGTAAGCCCTTATTTACAAGGCAAGTTGATATTCATAGGCCAGTTTAGTTGTTACGAGAATGGGGAAGAAATTGCGAATAAATTATTAGAGGTAAAAACGAATGATACGGCAATTTACCGTTTAACTGATACAATGGGAGAACAAGTAGGAGAATGGATAGATGACCAAGATCGGTACAACATAGAAGATGTGAAAAAAGAGGATAGAGTTTATTGTCAGGTGGATGGTTCTCATTTATTGACAAGAGGACCGGGATGGAAAGAGGTAAAATTGGGAAGGGTATTCAAACAAAGCTCAATTCTACCTCAAAGTGCTGATAGACAGTGGATTAGGAATAGTGAATATGTAGGTCATTTGGGTGATCATGAAGAATTTGAGACAAAAGTTTCAGTGTTATTAGATGAATATTCAGGATTAAAAGACCGGATGGTTTTTGTGAATGACGGAGCTGTATGGATAGAAAAATGGATTGCAGCAGAATATCCTGATGCAACCCAAGTACTAGATTTTTACCACGCCGTTGAAAATGTGAGCAAATACGCAAATGTGTGTATGAAAAATAAAAAAGTAAGAAAAGAATGGATTTCACAGACAGCTTCACTATTAAAAGAAAAGGGTTATGATAGCCTTATAGAACGGATCGATGAATTGAATTGTAACACGAAATTAAAAAAAGAGGAAAAGAGGAAATTGATGGTCTATTTAGAAAGGAACAAGACAAGAATGGATTACCCTTCATACATAGAAAAGGGAATGTTAATAGGTTCTGGAGCCATAGAAGCAGCGCACCGCAACGTATTGCAAAAAAGGATGAAACTGTCAGGTCAAAGATGGTCTGCCAAGGGAATTCAAAATATGATCAATCTCAGAGTAATCAATAAAAGTGGCCATTGGGATATGGTAACTGACAGGTTAAGACGCGCCGCCTAGACGGGACAAAATGAAATGCACCCTCCGGATGCGCCTCCAGGTATTTTCTGAAATATTCTATAGATTGATCTATACTGCTATCCACATCCCGATGTTGAAATTTTAATCTAATGCGCCCTTCTTCAGCATAAACACTTCCAAATAAATACCCTCCCTTCACTCTTAGAAACCGATGATCGGGCATGCGATTGTCTTCCTTCCATCCACCGGCATGTACATCGGATCCAGGGCCGGTGCTAAATTCCCATAGATTAGTATCAGCCCTGTGACTTACGTATTGCCAATGTCTGTCACCTGTGACGATATAGACATTATTATAGCGATTGATAAAATCTCGTATTTCATTGCCCTCATATGTGAAAGCAGCATTAGCGTAGTTGTCATTCTTATTCTCACGATCGGGGCCGAGTATGGGCGTCGAAGAAATGATAACTTTATGCCTGATAGTATTTTCATTTGGACAATTTCTTTGTAGCCAGAACCGATGTTTTTTAGTTTTTTGAGCGAGCAATGTTTTATTCCCAAAGCGGCTTCTTTTCCTTTGGCGGCTGAATCCCCGCTGCCATTGCCTTTTCTCGCAACGGCCCTGCCGCCGGTACAGGCGAATGATGAAAAAGTGCCTGGATCACTTGCTCAGTTTCTTGAAGAAGCTTCAATGCGCGCTTCCAATCTTTAGGATGATCTTTTTCCAGAGTATTGTCAAGGCCCAGACAAATGGCTAAGTATGCACCTCGGGCCTGGTCTTTAGGGTCTTTGCTGGCTATATCCAAAAGGATCTTGGAACTATGTTCGGTTTTCATTTGATCTAATAGATTCTCGTTTTTGTATAGTGGTGCCACATTATCGGGCGCTTCTTGAAGGATGTGGTACACAATTTTTCCATTTGCGTATTTCCGATCTCCGCCCTGACCAATAATGACTTTTTCAGCCAGGTCAATCACACGATCCGCAAAGCTGGTAATGGTCTCATCTTCAGGCATGTTTTCGCGTGTGGTATTTTTGTAGCGATCCACGATCTGCCAACCCTGTGCCATCATCCATCTATAACCTTTGGCTGTGCCAATAATGGTTCCGGCAGTAGCAGCGGTATTATCGCAGTCCCAGCCAAAATTAAAGGCATGTTGCAGTGTGGCTACAAATTCACCCTGTCCATAAAGGAGAGCGGCGATGGTGGCAGCAGTGTTCAAGTCATAGCCATTTTTGTCGCGCATGGCACCGTCGTCCTGGCTGTACTTCACTTTGATCAGTCGGCGAGTGGTTTCCCAGTTTTCGGGATATGTGGTATACCATGTACGCACATCTTGAATGATTGATACCAGCTCACTTTTGGGATCTATTGCTTTCAGGCCAGCGTCTAAGATCTTATTTACATTTTCTGTAAGGAAAGCCGTGGCGATCATAGTATTAAACAGTTGGGTTGTTTGTGCAGGTTCTCCATCTATGGCCACCCGGGTATAGTTGAGTCCGAGCTTAGAGGCTGTTTGGGGCATGGCTGGCCCCAACAAACCAAAAGTTTCGCAAAGAAACTGTCCGGAAATATTAAATTCTGCCCAGGGGTTGAGCAATACGTTACCCGTCAATGGAGGTTCTATACCAACTATCCATCAACTGCCTGGCGTATGCGTTAGAGCACCAAATACGGCGATTGATGCGCTCCCTCCAAAGTTGGGCTATTTCTTCCGAAGAGAGAAACAGTTTGTCCCGCGCCTGCATTTCCGTAATGTAGACCCATTCTAAATCCGTATCGTCATCTGTTCGCGCCCCTTTAGGTAGGGAAGGAGTGTAATCCGAAACAGCACCAGGTTCATCGATGTATGCCATTTCGTGGGGGATGCCATTTAAGTTCCCTAACATTTGGCCTAGCAATCCACCACGGATTTTATCCCGGAGTTCTTCAGCGGACATTTCGATCATTTGGCCCTGGCTCATCAATTGGGGGGCTGTGATCAAGATGAAAATGATAATTGTATATAATGATTTCATTGTACAAGGATTTTATTACTGAATTCTTTACTGTTATTTCACAGTTCCAAAATTAAGATTTCCCAGATGAATGTGGAAGTTTTTTTTTTTTAAGTAGGGCTGTACTTTTTCAGCTTCATTTACAAAAGGAATTTAATCAACTAAATTAGGAATAGCTCAACAAATTTTATTATCCATTTGAATAAAAGATTCCAGGAGCTTAAACTTTGCTTCAAGCGGCCGGATGGAGATTTGCTTGATGCAAGCCGGTAATAGAATAACCTCTCCTTTGTCTAAAATCATTGAGGTTCCATAATCAAGAGCTACCGGCCCTTCAAGGCAGATCAAAATGACGAATGAATCCAGGTCATGATAATTCAATTTTACTGCTGAATTATAATAAAGCCTGTTGGCAGTGAAATAGGGGCAATTTACTAAGCAAACTGTTTTATTTACCTTTCTGTCATAGCTTGTTTTGATCTGATCCGGCAGGCTAAAGTCTATGGCATCCAAAGCAAGTTCGGTATGTAACTCTCTTTTATTACCCGAACTGTCCAGCCGATCAAAATCATGAATGCGATAAGTGACATCGGACGATTGCTGTATCTCGACAAACAAGCTGCCCTTTCCAATGGCATGAACCGTCCCGGCAGGGATAAAGAAAACATCATGGGCTTCTACAGATACCTCGTTTAAAATTTGTGTTAATTCACCGGCCTTGCGATGTTTGTCATATTCTTGCCTTGTGAGTGCATGAGTAAAACCGTTAGTTAAACCCGCACCATCATCGCTTTGTAAGATGTACCACATCTCTGTCTTACCCAAACAATTATGTCTTTTTATAGCCAATTCATCATTGGGATGAACCTGGATGGAGGAGCCATCATTGGCATCTATAAATTTTACAAGTAGGGGAAAATCGTTACCAAATTTCTTGTAAACTTTCTGTCCTACGAGGGTTTCCCGATATTTCGCAATTAACTCTGTCAGCGATCTACCCATCAGCGCCCCTTCCTTGACGATCGATACATTTTCTTTCACACCTGACAACTCCCAGGATTCACCGCAATTTGGCAGAGGGGAAAAATCTTTACCTAAAATGCTATTAATCTTTTCTCCGCCCCAGATTTTGTCTTTAAATATAGTTCTGAATTTTAATGGGTAGAGTTGCATGGATAGTTGGTAGGAGTCTTTTACAAGCTTGTTTTCATAGTCTATTTATTAAATTTCTTAATTTTCTCAAAATTCGTGAATCCGATTATTAATTTGCTAACAATCATCAACACGAAAGCCTTCAGCCGGCAGGTGTTTGCCGGTTAATATATACTGTTCATCTTCCACACATCCAAAGATACCAACTCCGCATCGGTTCCTTGAGCTCGCAATGAAACCCCATCACTGTTGTCCAGACCAGGATATACTCTTTGTGCTACACACTGTCTTCCATTTACAAATACTTCAACGACACTTTGGTCAATGAATACACGAAGTTTTAAGGTTTCGTCCTCATCAATGAAAATATTAGCGGTTTCGGCGGCTCTTGATTGTATATTAGGAAGAATAGATGATTGAGAAGATTCAATAGAGATCAGACTGTTGTACTTTCTGAAAGATTGAGTTCCCCGTGTTAATTCTCTATGCCGGTAACCACTTCCCTGGTAAAACAAAATACGGGTCACTTCTTCTCGATTCGGAGAACGGAATACGTCTAATTCGATTATGGGCGAATCTTTGGGATCAATTTCGGCGATGATTTCCATTGCCTTTCCATTGATTCCTTCGAGCACCATTTCTTTATTAGCAGCCAGGGTCATCGGTCCAAAATTTTTGTGATCATACCTCAATGATGCCAAATCTCCAGCAGGTTCCTGACCAAGGTTATCAAGGCTTCCTTCTGGTAGTAGAAAAAGGCGTCGCGGCAGGGTCATAATTTGATTCCATCCTTCGGTAGGCATGCCGGGATTCATGTTAAAGATAGTTATCACGGCCCCTTCTCTTGCCTCTGCATTCGGAGCACCACCGTGGCTCGGAGGTTCGGGGGCTGCTGACGGGGCATGAACTCCTGAGGGTCCATAGGGCCCGAAATTAAAATCACCGCCATTAGTGACAACAAACTTGTCCCTGTCTTTGGCATAATTTCCAAGTAAATATTTGCCTCCGCTCATATGGCTGTACTGAAGAAATATATGCTTATCGCCAATAGGCCAGAAATAAGGACATGCTCCGTCATCACCCACCAGAGAATATTGATCGTTCTCAATGAATGGATGTAAATACGTCCAATTGGCCAGATCATTCGAGCGAAATAGCCAATTCGCTCGGATAAATTTACCATCTGGGCCATTTGGCAATTGGCCACCTGAAAGAGCATAATAAGTGCCATCCTTTTTCCAAATACAAGGATCGAATATTCGATAGGGAAGGGGTTTCCCATCTTCTCCCGGATACATCGAAATCGGCGCTCCATCGCCCACTTTTTCCCAGTTTAACAGCAACGGATCGCTTGAGGTGGCTACCATATTACCCAGTTTGGTGCCGTGATACATGGCTATCACCCGATCATCTTCTACCAATGCAGAACCAGAATAACATTTCTCCTCAGGATTCGGATAAATGGCATAGGGCAGATCCCGCCAATGGATCAAATCATCACTTACGGCATGACCCCAATGTTGCCGCGGATCTTCAGGCGGATATCCTTGGTAAAACATATGCCATCGACCTTGCCAAAAGCTAAGCCCGTTCGGATCATTAAGGCGATTTTCGGGACTTATGAAATGGTAGAGCGGGACGTGTGGATCCTTGGCCAGTTTTTTTCGGGATTCTTTAAAGCGGAGGATTAAAGGATTTGTTTTTAGTTGTTCTTCTTGTTCTTCCAATGTTGATGCAAAGGTGAATTGCGGAACTTTTGACGTGTAATCAATAGGTTCATCCGGGGCCTCACCGGCTTGAAAATTCACTTCCGGAACTTCGTCTGTATTGGAAGTGGGATTAGAACATGCCATTATGAAAATGGAAAGTAGTAAAGAGAGTATTAAGCTTTTCATGGTTGATTTGTTATAAATTTTGAATGATTGAATGCTGGAATTTTGAATGCGATTCAACAGTGTTTCAGTGTTTATGTAGTATTGAATCTTGCTGTTACAAGTATTTTGAGAATTTCCTCGTTTTCGTCCATCAACCACTTCAGCTCACTTTTATCACAATTGATTCCGACCTCATCAATTACTTCAAGCCAATACAATGTTTCGTCGCACTCTTCCACTAAAATAGATAACTTGGAATGAAACTCTCTATCGGATCTAGCCCTACATGCAGCCCGATGATTTGCCCCGGTAGATGACGCGGATTTAAGAATTTGATAGTTGATAACACTTGTCGTTGTCGATTTCGGCAACTTCTGACTAAATAAAATTACCTTAACAACCCATGTCTTAATCTAGTGGTGTCCGGTAAAACTCCAAATATAACCTAAAATGGTTTTAGAAGCCAATAAACACTGGTATTTGTGTTTAATGATCGAATAGCAGCCCCTATGCAGATGAGAACAGGTTAATTTCGTTACGATTTGCCCTATTTTTTTCAGTCCATGCTTTTTCAGGATTATTGAGAAACTTTACCACATCAATATAATTCATGAGATGGTGTGAGATCATAGAAACCATATTCGAAAAAGCCCATGATTTGGTGATTTTAGCTCGTATGACGGTGAGTAGTAGCATGGCTATAAGAGCAACCCATATCTGAATTTCTATGGCATTCGGGTTATCTCCCAGGAAATATTTGAGTGAAAAATTTTGTTTGAGTTTTTTAAAGAGCTTTTCAATGTGCCATCTACGTTTGTATATCATGGCTATGTCCTGTGCAGGAAGGTCAAAATGGTTGGTTATGAAGACTAAAAATTTCTCCTTTTTGGCATTCCAGTAGACTACCTTTCGCATTTTAAGTAGTCTGGGTTCGCCTTTCTCATCAGTTGTTGCTACTTTAAATATATCATCTTTAATTACACAATCATCACTTGATTCGGGAATGTCTAATTCTTCTACAATTTTGTATACCGCATTATCCTTCATTCGGGTGACGTAGTAAATCTGTTGGTCTGACCACTTGTAAAATTGTTTATAGTCTATGTAGGCTTTATCAAAACAGATAAAATCTCCAGAAACAAGGCTAAACTCCTTTATAAGGCATTTATCATGGGTTGCAGCGCTTGTATAATGGACAAACTGGGCTACTGCCATATCTGCTTTAACAATCGTATGAGCTTTGATACCTCCTTTTTGTCTACCGTCCAGCCGTTTTCTTCCACTTCCTTTTAGTATCTCTTTGAACAGACTAATCGTAGTGGAATCTGCTATGTAGACCCGTTTGAGTACTTCATTTTTAATTCGGCTGTCCGATAAAACCGACTCATATTGTTTATACAAATACTCATAGATGGATTTGAACACTGCGCTGCTTCTGTTTTTATTACCATCAGAAAGTGTGGATCGCTTTGGAGAATAGCTCAAACCCAAGTGATTTAGCTTACCCTCACATGCCAACATTCCGGTTGTTAACTCTCTGATTGCATGACATTTACTCAATGTTCCATAAAGCATACTCACTAGGTGAACCCATGTAGTAAACTTCTTATAATATCGATCTGATGAATGTTTCCGACTTATCCTGTTGATTTCTGATCTGTCGACCAACTTGAGTACTTGTGAGAAAATCGGCTGTCCGGTAAAATTTGTACTTTTATTCATGGCTATTTTATATTGTGGAATATTAAAATAACCACTCAAGGGAATTTCTAACGATTTTCCCTTGTCTTTTTTTATTTTAACCGGACACCACTAGTCTTAATCCTTCTTTTTAATTTTTCAATAAAAGCTCGTTTTTCTTCCTTAGTTCTCATCATTCAAAATTCATAATTCCAGCATTCAAAATTAATAAGGATTAGAAGGCATCATCTCCCATCTTTTGACTGATGTGACATTCACATCTCCTCCTTTTGCAAAGAGCTTAACCTCTGTGCCACCGAGTCGCGGATAAATACGTCTACCGATTGCTTGTCGATCATTGGCATAAACCTCTACAACGGATCTATCCACAAATACTCTCAATACCAGAGGCTCGCCACTTCTTAATTCAAAGGGCCCGCTCTCCACATTCCGCACGCCAAAATCAATACTTGATTTACTGGCATCACAACGGAGTTCATTATTATTGGCATCGTAATATAGTGCTGTTTGTTCTCTTCCATCTTCAGAGCAACCGATCATTACACCAACCTGATCAGCATTATTGGGCGCAATTGTAATTTCTAATTCCAGTAATTCATGGCCAAATCCATCCAATGATAATTCCGAATCTGCGCTGACCGTTAAGTCAGTCATGACTTTTTCATTATATCGAAGATTGGCTAATTCCCTTACAGGCCGCTGCCGTAACGTGCCATCCTCACCAAGCCAAAGCGAACGGGGCAGCCCATAAGTACCTGTCCAACCGTAATAATTTTTCTCCCAGATTTTTTCACGTGACGCTGCTTGCAGCTGTGGCGGTCTGGCATCGTGCATCCATGCCCACATGATCTGCCTGCCATTTGCATCCATCAAAGCTTCGGGAGCGAAATAGTCGTTGTCGATCCATGTCATGCGGCCGTGATTGTCGGCGTAAAACTTGTGATCGCGATAATCGCCTATATAATATTGGCAACCGATATTGTGACTTATAAACAGCAGGAGGTGTTTGTTACTCGGCGGCCCGCCATCGGGGCTGGAAGGCAATGGCAAAAAGCTTGGGCACATATTGTCCTCGGTCTTGTCCGTCCATTCTGAATTTCGTTCGTAAAATTCATGCACATAATCCCATTTTTTTAAATCGTCCGATTCGAAAAGGTAGAGATGGTCGCCCTGATACTGAAGAGAATCTGCACCAGCATGCTCACCAGATCCATATTTGCGAAGCACCAACAGATTACCGGTCAACATGTAATATTTTCCATCTTTTTTCCAGATTTGGGAGGGGTCGGCAGAACCGTAGATCAGTTCATTATCATCTTTGTCCTTTGTGACGGTTATTCCCCATGCCGTAGAAGGGATTACTGGATTTTCATTAATTTTTGTCCAATTGTCGTAATGTTCATCGCTGCTTTTCGCTATCGAAATACCCAGTTTGCCACTGCTGAACGTATCATCACTTCGCCAATCTTTCATATATTGCCAATAGGTGATATATGCCGTACCGTCTTCATCCACAAATCCCCCTCCGCTGAAAACGCCGTCCTCCTGGTTGCCCGGGCCGTCTCCAGGCTTTGCTTCTCCTATGGCATCAGGGTGATGGCGCCAATGCAACAAGTCTTTGCTCGACATATGCCCGTAAGAAAATCCGCCGCCTTCCTTAAGGTACAGGTACATCAAATGATACCGGCCATTGGCATAAAATGCACCATTAGGATCACCTGGCAGGCCGAGATCTTCGGGTATCGCAAAGTGGTACGCGGGACGATGGGGATCGGATAAAAGTCGCTCTCTGAATGCGCGAGTGTTCTGTATAACTGATTTTGGAACGGGTTTGTCTGCGGTCCAACCGGTGCGGTTTATCTTGTATTCACCGGGGCTTGTTTGTTCGAGTTGACATTGAATGATAAGAAAGGAAGATAGGATCAGACAAAAAAGTGCTAAATTTTTCATTGTATTGGTTTGTTCTAAAAGTAAGAAAAAATTGCAAATCGCACTGTGAAAAATTAGTCAGAGCCGTGCACAATTTCCACCAAAGCACCAGTCATCGCAATAACATCCTTACTCTGCCATACATTACGCCCTAGTGCAATACCCGCCGCTCCGCAATCCATTGCCTCCTTTATCATTTCGAGCAATTCCTTTTCCGTTTCTTTTTTAGGCCCTCCGGCTACTACTACAGGAGCCGGACAACATTCCACCAGTTTCGCGAATGATTTGGCGTTGCCTGTATACGATGTTTTGACTATGTCTGCACCCATTTCAGCGCCCGCTCGTGCAGCTAAAAGATGGGCATCATCCCCCATTTTTGCTTCTAGTTCATCGGTGGGATACATCATTGCCAACAAGGGAAGGCTCCATCTCGCACATTCTTCCGCGACAACTCTGAAATTATTTAACATGTGTCTTTCATATTCAGAGCCTACTATGACCTGGACAGAAATGGCATCAGCTGCCTGACGTAAAGCGTATTCTACACTATTGATCAAAGTCATGTCATTTTCAATCGTGATAATATTGGTAAGGTTGAAGACGGCTCCACAACGATTCATATATTCCGGATAGAGCCATTTGGCCATACTGGCATTGAAGAGCACGCTATCTGCTCCTCCAGCCACAACTTTTTTAACCGCAATGGCTGGATCTTCGATGCCCTTCATTGGGCCTAGAATGATTCCGTGGTCCAGTGGAATAATGATCATTTTCCCGGTATCCGGGTTTACTATTCTATTGTATCGGATTTGTTTTCCTACGTCTGTCATGCGGCGAAATTATTGATTATTAATTATTAGTCCTGGAATTCAGGAGCTTCCTTTGTAAGTATTCGCTTAATCGCTTCGAAGTGAAGATAAGATTGTTGGCGTTCTCCTTGCATTTGAATTGCCGTAGCTTGACAAATATCTTCGGGAATGTGCTTTAACGGAGCACCTGTAGATTGTGCCAGAACCTGAACCATACATGCTCTTTCAAGATAATATAAATCATCGAATGCAGATGCGACATCTTTACCTATGACAATTATACCATGATTTGCCAGAAATAGGACAGTTTTACCTTGCAGTTTTTTGGCTATTCTCAATCCTTCCTCATTGTCCAATACGATGCCATTGTAGTCATCATCATAAGCCACTTTGTCGAAGAATTTTAATGCATTTTGGCTGACCCATTGCAATCTTCCTTGCTCGAGAGAGCAAAGGGCTGTAGCATAAGGCATATGGGTATGAAGGACACATTTTGCGTCAGGATTCATCTCATGAACCTTGGAATGAATGAAGAATGCAGTGGGCTCTGCGCTCCATTTTCCTTCCACCAGGTTTCCTGGCAAATCGACTGTGATAATATCTTGTGCCTTTATTTCAGACCAATGAAGCCCTTGAGGATTGAGCAGAAAGTGGTCTTTTGTTCCAGGAAGTGCGGAACTGAAATGGTTACATACACCTTCGCTGAAACCCAATCGATCAGCCCAGCGCAAAGCAGCGCAGAGATCAATTTTGGCTTGCCGTATATTATTCTTGGTCATAAGTTCATACAAAAGGGGACGGATCGGATGATCTCATGCCGAAGGTGCAAAAAAATCTGTATTTTTTCAATTCAGGCGTTTCTGCCAACAGCCAGATCTTACCAATTATTGCGTTTGATTCCAATAAATCCTAAGATTATTGGTGCTTCTTCCAGCTGCAATGATGTCTTTCTTACCATCACCATTGAGATCCGCTACCTTTAGATCTTCACAGGCCATTCCGTTTTTATCAATCCAATGAGACTTCCAGGTATTCCATTGGCTATCTTCAGAAATGAAGATTTTAATGCCCAATTCTCCACCTTCGTTTTTATCCCGCCAACCTACAACTATTTGTTCTTGTCCCACTCCAAGCAGATCTTCACATGCCAGAGCATGACCTTGTTTCAGTGAATCGGTGAGGACAGTCCGCTCCAATTGGTCATTGTAGATGACCAATTCATTTCCATGTAGTGGTTGTATTCCGGCAAGCATTTTCTTTCCTTTTCTCAACTCTCCAAAGCCGTGATCATCCACCACTAGAGTGGAAGAGAGCACCCAATCTCCATCTGCGCTACGTAGGATTTTAGTCCCTTCTTTACCCCCGATCCAGAGTTCTTCTTTCCCACTGGCATCGACCACATCCATATTGTGAGTCAGGTGCATTCCCAAATCAAAAAGCGAATGCGACCAATCTGATTCTGTGCCATCTGTTATAGAGAAAATTAAAAGATTTACCCCCTTACCTTCCCCGCCTTCATTATCAATGCCGTGAAGAGGTAAGACTGCCAATTGAAATGACTGATTATTAGCTTTGATCCATCGCATGCGGTGTATGGTAGGTTCGTGATAGAGCGGTATGGCTTCCCATAGTTGTGTCGGGTCATCAGGCCTTACCAAATAGTGTACAGAACCCGATTTATCAGGGTCACTGGTCTCGCCCGGATTCCACTGAGCGCCGACGGCAACCTCCACCAAACCATCCCCATTAATGTCTCTAGCGGCGATACAAACATTATCCTTTTGTGTCAAACTGTCGATCATAATAAATCGCTGCCAATCGGGATTGCGATACCAGACGAATTGTTTTTTGTCTGCAAGCAGGATATCGCCTTTGCCATCTCCGTCTACGTCGCCAATGGCCAGGCCGTAACCGATTTGTACGTTGCCGTCGATTTCTTCGGTTTCGAAATACGGGAGGGTCGCTTTCTGATTAGAACATGAGATAAACAACGAGAAGGCAAAACAAGAAAATAGGATGGAAAAGGTACGGCTCCGCTTTAGTTTTGAATTTTTCATTACATAAATTTAATGGATTGGGCGAATAAAGCATCTAATTCCACTGTGTTAGAAACCAAATTCAGTCTATGCTCATTTTGCACTACTTGGACTCTTCTGTTAGAACGGCGCCTATACCGAGTGCGTTTTTAATTTGTTCGATGTGTTTGAGGCAGATCGTTTCGAAGGCGAGACCGCTCCATGCACGCCCTTTGGTTAGCACATAAATCATCTGAAATTCTCAATTTGGTCTATTTCTATGATTCGGGGCCCCTCAATGGCGTCGCAAATCCACCTACGTTAAAACTTCGGTGGACAGGTTTATTTGCGACTTCCACGATGTGAACCAAATCCAACTACGCTAAAGCTTCTTTGGACAATGTAAATTTGGTTCGCCATTGCGCTGAACCTTACCAGCAGAAGAAGAATAATCGATGCCGTGTTGAGAATTGCATCATGCCCAGGTTTAAAATGTTAAAACCTATGTGCCAACGAAAGCATGCACGCTAGGTAGGTGTTGTTGATTTTTTCATCCATGTCCCTCTTCCTGTACTCTTACTCCGTGCAACGAACCTGAGATAGAACAACGAATAATGGTCAGAAAAGCATCGCTTTCCTAACTTATATGGACATTTATAAACTTAGCATTAGTGACTGTCTACTTTTCGGGATAAAATCAAGATAGGTATTATATTTGGCAAATTATCTATTCGAGTTACATGCACAGTTTTTGTCATTTTCTCTATGCTTTCGCAATGCTGCTTCTCTTCTTTTCGTGCCAAATGGATAGCCAACAGGCTGCGGAGTCGGAACTGGAAGAAATCCCGCAGTACCTACCCTTCAACTCATTGGATTTGAACGACATGTCGGAACTGAAAATCAATGGCTCGAATTGGTCGATAAAAGGCGGTGTAAAATCCGACTTCAGCAAGGAATGGGATTTACAAACTACTGAAGGCACCGGCATCCTGATCAACCACGTGGAGGACATTGGCAAGCGTGACGCTGCCGGTCAAGGCGAGCACCTATTCACCAATTTCGATCACGGTGACATCGAATTTGAGATCGATTTTATGGTTCCAAAAGGTTCTAATTCCGGCCTTTATTTCATGAGTAGATATGAACTTCAAATCCGCGAAACCTACGACGACGCCGACCTGACCTCAGACGACTGCGGAGGTATATATGCGCAATGGAAGGATGCTGAAGAGCATGACGAGACTATTGGCGGCAAGGCTCCAGAAGTAAAGGCAATGAAAGCGCCTGGACTTTGGCAAAACTACAAAGTCTTATTTCGTGCCCCAAAATTTGATGCGAATGGCAACAAAACCCAAAATGCAAAATTTGAGCATGTATACCACAACGGCTATCTCATACATGAAGAGGTTGAAGTTACCGGGCCGACTATAGAAGCCTTTTCCAAGGAAGAAGTAGCAAAGGCGCCCTTGATGATTCAGGGCGACCACGGGCCGGTTGCGTTCAGAAATATTAAGTACAAATTATATGGTGAGGATACGGTGATAATTTCTGATCTTACCTACAATCTTTACGAGGAAGAATGGGACTATCTTCCTGATTATCAGAAATTTACACCAACCAAATCTGGAGAAGCGGGGTCGTTTATCAACCTCACGGACATACCTGGTCACAATGATCATTTTAGCTTAATATTCACCGCCCAAATCAATCTTCCTAAGGATGGCGTCTACCTGTTCGAAACGATTATTGATGATGGAGGAAATCTGTTCATCGATGAACAACTGGTCGTGCACAATGAAGCAGAACCTGGATGGGGCACTGAACGGGGTATAATTAATTTGAACAAAGGAGTTCATATACTTAAATTATCTTATTACCAGGAGATCTCGAATGCCTTGCTCGTGCTTAACATTGAAGGGCCAGAAATGGAAAAGCGACCTTACCTGAGTGCCGACTTAGGTAAATTAACAAAGGACAGAAGTAGACAAAGTTCGATGACTGTGCAAGCCATTGACGAAGTGAAAATGCTCAGAGGATTTGTAGATCATAAGGGTAAAAAGTACACACATACGTTATCCGTAGGCGACCCGGAAGGCGTTCACTACAGCTACGATACGCGAAATAATGCGTTGCTCAATCTTTGGAGAGGAGACTATGCCGATGTGACCGAAATGTGGATAGGTCGGGGACATTCGCAAAAACTAAAACCGCTCAATGCTATTCTTGAATTGAATTCTGGTATTCCCATATCCTTTTCTAAATCAAAACTATCTTCTTATTTGGCTAATGATGAACTTCACGATCCCAAGGGATTTCGTTTGGACAAACGGGGAAGACCGACATTCCTTTATCAATATGGTGAAGTGAGTCTTGAAGAAGAAATAATTCCAGGTGAAAATAGTACAATGAGAAGAACACTTTCGTTTGAAAATTCAGGTTCGCAGTCGGTTTCTTTTAGGCTCGCTTCTGATAAATCGATTTTCGAAATTGATGGAAGCTGGCTTTCTGTTGGCGGAAATTACTACATAATGATTGGCAATGGGAGGAGCATGACTACCGTCAAAAAAATGAAAATTACTGAAGATTTGATTTATGAAATTCCTCTGGGGAAATCCACCTTGTCTTATAATATATTATGGTAATGAACCTTTTGTCGATAAATCGGATAACGGACGTCAAAAAATCAACAGTCACTGTGATGGTCGTTTTATTTGTAGCGTTGTTTCAACTGCTCGCTCAAAGCCAAAACACCGAATACAATTCCAGCAAAGACTATTACGAAATAAGCAATGTTCCAATCCCTGATGACGTATACCTTGAAGTAGGCGGATTAGCGTTTGACGACAACGGCAGATTGGGAATTACAACCAGGAGGGGAGAAATGTGGCTTGTGGAAAATCCCGAAAGTAATCAGCCTATTTTCAAAAAATTCGCTTCCGGTTTACATGAACCCCTCGGTCTAGCTTTTAAAGATGGCTCCTTCTATCTTGCCCAGCGCGGAGAACTGACAAAACTTACCGATGCTGATGGAGATAACCGTGCTGATATATATGAAAATATTTACACATGGGATCTGGCAGGCAATTACCACGAATATGCCTACGGCCCGAGATTCTTGCCAAATGGAAATATGTTGGTTTGGCTCAATCTCGGTTGGGTAGGACGCGGTGCAAGTCTGTCGAAATGGAGTGGCTGGATTTTGGAAGTAACACCTAGTGGCGAGATGATTCCATTCGCAACAGGATTGCGGTCTCCAGCGAGTCTGGGTTTCAATGCGGCCGGTGATATTTTCTACACTGAAAATCAGGGTGATTGGGTCGGTGCAGGCCGTATGACGCATATGGAAAGAGGTGATTTTGCCGGCCATCCCGAAGGACTGAAGTGGTCAGATGAAGAGGGTTCGCCGCTTTCGTTAAAGATGTCGACCATTACAGATAGCCATGAACCAACATTATACGAACAAGCGCAGAAGACATCAGAATTGAAACCACCCTCAGTTTGGTTTCCGCACACTTTGATGGGTATTTCGACCTCTGACATTTCAGTAATTCCTGCTAATTGGGGCCCGTTTGAAGGGCAGTTTTTAGTTGGCGATCAGGGTCATAGTAAAATTATGCGCGTTTACCAGGGAAAGGTCAACGGCGTATACCAAGGCATTTGTTTTCCATTCGTAGAGGGATTTTCATCCGGTGTATTACGTACGGAGTGGGGCTCTGATAATGTCTTGTATGTTGGACAAACGAATCGCGGTTGGTCTTCGACTGGCAAGGCGAGATATGGGCTACAAAGATTGTATTGGACGGGTAAAACACCTTTCGAAATGAAGAGGGTGAATATTACGAAAAACGGATTCGAAATTGCGTTCACAAAAGAAGTCGATCGCCGAAGTGCGGCCAATCCCGACTCCTATTCCATCACCGATTTTACGTATAAATATCATCGACTCTATGGCAGCCCTGTTATCGATCAGGAGGAACGGACGGTGTACAAAGTTGAAGTGGCTCAAGACAATCGCAGTGTGCATCTCTTTGTGGAAGGCCTCAGATTAGGATATATCAATGAAATCAAAGCCGAAGGCGTACGCTCTAATAGTGATCAAAAACTCTTGCATGAAGTAGGTTACTACACCATTAACGAAATTCCATCGTATGAAGGCGGGAAACCAGAAAATGCGGCTACCGTTCATGCTGACCACATAGGCTCTGTATCTGTTGCTATCGAAAAGTCATGGACCAAACGGATTATCGAAATGCCGCCATCCTGGACCAATGGCCCTGACGAGGTATTGGAAATAGAAGCCATACCGGGAATGTTGTTTGACAAGAAAGAAATGAGAGTAAAGGCAGGAGCCAAGGTCAAATTAATTTTCGACAATCCCGACGATATGATGCACAATATTTTGATCGTCAATCCCGGCACGGCAGATAAGGTAGCGCTATTGGCAATTGATCTCGGTCTGAAAGGCATGGAGCACGGATATATTCCGGAATCTGATGACGTACTGGCACACAGCACATTATTAAGCCCTCATATGAAAGATGTGATCTATTTTGTGGCGCCGAAAAAGCGTGGTACTTATCAATACGTTTGTACTTTTCCCGGGCATGCGCCTATTATGAGGGGGGTCTTGATCGTAAAGTGACTGTAAGACAATTTGGGTTTGTCAAGGCTTATGAATTTTTATGGAAAAAGATTCGCAAAAACGCTAAGCCTTGGAAAAGGGGATTATTAAATGTTAATCCAATCCATCCAAAAGTCCACCGCTTAGGTGCATCAATCCAATCTCTATCACTTTTGCATCATATTTTGCGGTATTTAAATTGCTGGCAGCATCGAGCAAATTCAACTGTGCTTGCCGAAATTCTACTGAGGTGATTTGTCCGATTTTGAATTGTTCTTCAGTACGTTGAAAGTTCAGTTGATTGGTGGCCAGGTTTTTTTCCTCGGCATGCAAGATAAACAGGGCATTTTGGTAGCTTTCCCAGGCATTTACTACATCTCTTTTTAATTGTTGGAGTATTTGTTGCTTTTGTACATTTTGACTTGCAACATTGATAGTGGCATTTTCTTCTTGTTTTTTTCGACGACCACCGTCATACAGATTCAATGAAAGTGTAAGTCCAGCAGCCATTCCCTGACTATTGGACACATCAATAAATGAACCTGAGGCATTGTCAGAGAAACTTGCGCCATAACTGGCACTAGCGCCCAAAATTGGCTTTTTACTGGAATTAATCACGTCAAAATCAAGAGCTGAAATGTCCAAATTTTTATTGATTAATTGCATTTGCACATTATCGCTTTGCGCATTTCTTATCAGTTGGTCCAGGCTTAGCGAAGTATCATAAGCAACATTCGTTTCCACCTCAATAGGAGTGGTTACGGCTCTTCCCATTGCTACATTGAGATTTCTTTTTGCATTGGCCAATTGATTTTTCAGATTGAGAAGATTAATAGAATCTCTCTGAATATCTACTTCTGCGTTCAATACGCCTAAACGGATACCTTGTCCATAATCGTACTGATATCTTGCTCTTTGCAATCGTTGCTTCGATACTTCAATAGTCTCTTCTTGTACTAGAGTATTTTGTGTCAGGCGAGCAACTTCATAATAATTGTCAAAAACAGTAAGAAAATTGTTTTCAATGGTCTGTCTCAATTCTAAGTCTGTCAGATTCGCGATTTCTTCGAGTTGTTTTACTGTCGCATCCCGGGTTTTGTCAATAATAGTGTAATCAACCCCAATGGATGTATTGCTTCCCCAATTAAAGGCATAACTTGTGGTATTCTTATTGCCGTTGCTGAATTTTTGAGTAGATCCACCTAAGTTGGCATTCAGACCGGCATTTGCATTTACAGTAGGTAGATAGCCATTAAGTTCTCGGCTAGCGTTGTTTTGCGCCACTTTTATATTGTTCTCAGCCATCTTGATATCGTAGTTGTTTTCAAGTGTAATCTTGATGGCCCGAGTCTTTGTCAATAATTCTTGAGCAAAAGAGACTTCGGCAAGAAACAGCACGATTGTTACAAATGATAAAAGGTATTTAACCATAGTATATTTTTTGATACTGATTTCGCTGATTGATCTTATCTATTTTGTATTTGAAAAGGCTATTTCTCAATTGTTAAGCTACTTCTTCCATTTCAATCTCTTCTGCCTTTTGTTCTAGCACTGCCCGTTCGATGTCTCTGCGATCCGGGCGTTTTCCGGTAAATAACCAGATACGCCCAAGCTTTATAGAATTATTAATGTGTAAGAATAAAGGGAGCAAAAACAAAGTGAGAAATGTAGCATAAGCTATTCCGTAGGCGATAGTAATGGCCATGGGAATTAAAAATTGGGCATTTCGAGCTTTTTCAAAAATAAGTGGAGCTAAGCCAGCTACAGTTGTAATAGAAGTAAGGAAGATTGCTCTAAACCTCGAGCGGCCGGCTGCATGCAAAGCCTCTTTAAAAGTAAGGCCTTCTTTTAAAAATACATTGAATTTGCTGACCAATACCAAGCCATCATTTACCAAAATTCCTATTAAAGCTATAACCCCTAGGATAGAAAGAATACTTAGTGGATAACCGTGCATCCAATGTCCCCAAGCTACACCTACGAGGCTGAAAGGAATCATAAGAAACAGCATCAGAGGCTGGCTATAAGATCGAAAAGAAAAAGCAATTATGACATACATTAAGAAAAAGACTACTGGTAGTACGACACGGAAGGAATTACTGATTTTAGTAGCAGCTCGGCTTTGACCTTCGTATAAAGGACTAACGGATGGATACTGAGCCAGTATGCTGGGCATAATATTGTTCCTGATATTCAGCATGATCTCTGCCGAACTATCGTCTGAATTTTTCAAATCAGATTCTACTTTGATTTCCCGTCGACCATTCAGGTGATTGATCGAAACCTCTCCTCTTTTGATGGAATAATTAGCTATTTCTGACAACGGTACTCTTTCTCTGGAGGGTGTGACGATTCTCATATCGGCCAGGTTTTTAATGGATTCACGTTCTTTTCGATCATATCTTACCCATACTCTGACTTCATCTCTTCCTCTCTGAAGTCGCTGAACGGATCGGCCAAAAAAACCAGCTCTCACTTGGGACATTACATCATTTAGATTTAAGCCCAACAAATAAGCATTTTCTTTCAACTCAAGCTTGATCTCCTTTATGCCGGAAGGATCATTGTCTGTAATATCTTTCAAGCGGGGATTACTCCTCAAAGCCTCTTTCAAAGCATTTTTTGCCCCTTTCAGCTCCTCTATATTGCTTCCGGTGAGAGAGACTGATACGGGTTGTCCGCCAAAACTTCTTCCCGAACCGTAGACCAACTTTTCCACGCCATATACCGGGCCTGTCTTTTCTTCTATGGCATTGGCGACGACATTAGCTGGAAAGTCTCTCTCCTCCCCTGGCAACAGATTTACTTCCAATGTGGCATTGGATATACCAGGTCCTATTCTACGAACAATGTTCTCAACTATTGATTTTCCTCCGCTTTGTTTTTCTTTGAAATCTTCATTCACCGCCCATGTTGCCGCTTCTATTCGCTCTGCTATTGACTCTGTGATGGTTTCGCTGGTGCCTTCTGGCATGTTAAGATTTATACTTATCCGGTCACTGGATATTGCTGGGAAGAAAGAAATACCAATAACGCCACCACCAATAGCTCCTGCGGTCAATATTAAAAGTGCGGTGGGAATGGCAAATGCAAATGTTCGATACGTCAGAAAAAATTCTAATACGGGAGAATACACATTATCTCTCATCCAACTGATACCCTTATCTGCCCATCGATTGATTAAGAATTGTTGCTTCTCATTTTTCATCGCTCGCGAATGAGAAATATGAGAAGGTAGGATAATCAATGCCTCAATCAGTGAAAAAAGAAGAGTGATGACTACGACAACTGCTACTTCATAGTAAAAATCACCAAAACGACCCTCCAAAAAAAAGAAGGTCGAAAATGCGACAACTGTAGTAAGAATGGCAGAGATTATTGCCGTTGACACTTCCATTGTACCATCTATGGCGGCTTGAACAGGTGACTTACCCATTTCGTAATGAGCGTAAATATTCTCACCTATCACAATGCCATCATCCACCAAAATTCCGATCACCACAATCATTCCGAATAGGGACATAAAATTGAGGGTAATTAAATCAGGCGTAAGAATAAACATTCCAAGAAAAGAGACAGGTAGCCCCAAGGCCACCCAAAAGGCCAAACTTGGTTTTAGGAATATGGACAATAAGAGAAGAACAAGTCCTATACCTAAAAGGCCATTTTCAGATAGTATTCGGGTACGCTCACGTAAATCATTAGAGCGGTCAGCTGTCAGTTGCAGCTGTACATTATCTCTTTGAGCATTGAACTTTTCACGATATGCCCTCATATTGTCGGAGGCATCTAAGTACTCTTCCTGATTAGTGGTTAATACCCGTACTTGAATAGCTGGTTGGCCATTAAAATATATTCGATCGGGATTTTCTGACCATTTGTCACTTACGGTAGCTATATCCCTCAATCGAATCACATTTCCATTCGGGGCTGCCCTTATCACTACGAAGTCTAATTCGTCACCGTAATAAGAGCGATTATTAGCGCGAATCAGATAGTCTTCCTCACTTGTTTTTATTTTACCGCCCGTGGTCAGGATATTCGCGCGCGCAACTGCCTGAGCTACTTCATTGAAAGTCAGATTCTTAGCTCGTAGATCATTTTCGCGCACGGCGATTTCGATTTCTTCTTGTGGGAATCCACTTATTTCTACCTGTGAAATCCCTTCGATTTTCCGAATGTCGTCTTCCACCTGGTAGGCGATTTGTTTCAGGTTTCGCAATGGAACATCCTTCCCACTCAAAGCCAGGCTGATGACTTCATTGAGCCTTTCCTGTTTGGCAATAATAGGTGGCTCCATATCCGTAGGAAAAGAAGGGACTCTATCTACGGCATTTTTCACTTCCTGGATCATATCATTGATGTCATAGTCCTCCAGACATTCCACCATAATTACTGCCGAGTTTTCTGAAGAAATAGAAGTCACTTTATCTATACCTACAATGCCTTTCAGATTGTCTTCAATTTTCAATACAATACCTTCCTCCATCTCTTCGGGTGAAGCTCCCGGATAGACAATATTGATGCTAATGGTATTGGTGGGAAATTGAGGGAATAATGAGAAATTCATTCGGGATAATCCACCCAATCCAAAAATGAAAATGGCCAATAAGACAACATTAACTGCAATGGGAAATTTTATGAAGTAGGCGATAATCTTGCGCATCGATAGAATGGTTTTTATTCAGTAACAGCAGTTGTTTCATCCGTAAATATCTTGACTTTCATTCCTACATAGGCACCAGGGATTACCCTTGACAGAAGTTTGGTATCGTCTTTTAGTCCTTTCACTACGGCAGTAGTTTCTTTGAAATAAACCGGAACGATCTGAACCAGGTCAAGAATGGTATCTCTGACAATAAATAGTTTATCATTTTCTACTAATAATTTTCTATTTACCTCATAGGTATTTTCTTCTTCTTTAGCAGTAACATCAGCTTCCAGATACATTCCTTCTTTTAAGCCTTCACCTTTTACTTCAATAAAAGTTGGAATGGTCTGAGAATCGGGGTTCACCAAACTGTTTACTCGAATCACTTTACCTTTCCAGGTTCTGGTCTTTTCTACATTACGCACTAGCACTTTTTTGCCTACACTGAGCAAATCACCATAAGCGGTATTAACCGCCACTTCTAATTCATATACACTTTTATCTATAAATTCACCTAATTTTTGACCCGGTCGAATTAAAGCGCCTGGATTCACCAAGGCCTGGGTTAATACTCCTGAAAAAGGTGCTTTGATTGTATAATTTTGCAATTGCGTCTCCAGATTTTGCACATTGTAAAATGTGGTATAAATATTTCTCCCAGAGAGAAATAATTTTTCTTTTTCGCTTTCGGGTTCAGGTAAAATTTGCAGTGCCTGATCGACATGAAACTGTGTCAAATAGTCATCCCATTTTCCAACAGCCTCAGAATAATCAAGACGCAAATCGGGAATCAGCAGTACCAATTGATTATGCAAACTGCTTTTTTGGGCCTTCAGAGTAATGACTTCTTCTTTCTTGTCCAATTCCAATAGGGATTCTCCTTTGTTGTACCAGGTGCCCGGCTTAAATGCACGACTACTGTTATTAAAGATTCCCTGAACTTCCGCATACAATTCTACCCGGTTTTTTGCGGTAAGAGTACCCGAAGTGGTAATAGTAATAGGCGTACTTGAATTTTTGACAGTTGCTACAAAAACACCTGTTTCCAATTTCTTTTCTTTTCTAGGTGCCCATTGCTTTTTATTATCGATGGTTCTTTTGGCAATGGTAAATGCTCCAAAAATTAGGAATATTCCCAAAACTGCCAGAATGATTCTTCTTATCATTAGTAGTAATATTTTAGCTTATGATTTTTTTTTCAAACTCTATTGTCAAGTATGTGTTGTCATTCAATTCTGATTTCTTTCTGATTTCTTGTATACTCGATTTTGGTTAATGTTCTGTGCTGTGGTATCGAAGAGTTACATCGATGTATGTAACTTTCTATTGGTATTGTCAAAATTTTATCCAAACTTATTTTTTCAACCCATTCTGACTGAAAATTCTCCTCAATTAATATCTATCCAAGCTAAATTGCCACTTTTTACTTAATTGATGTGATAAAGCCCAATTGGGAGTTTCGCCATTAAAACAAAAGCTATGAAAAACATGACTCTGATTTTTATTCTTGCTTTCACAACAGGTTGGTTATGTGCCCAAGATGAAATAACCTATACAGACTTAATCCAACGCCTTTATGATCTCGAATACCTCGCCACACCACCGATGCAAGGTGAACAATCCGGCAATTTTTCAAGCTTTGATCGAAGGGCAAGGTACGATGTAGAAACGAATATGTACAAAAACTGGGGGGCCAATCGGGACGGGACGGGATACATCCGAATGGAACCAGATAGTTCGTCAATCGTGGTTTTTGAAAAGGACGGCCCTGGTGTAATTTGGCGCATATGGAGTGCATTGGCTTTACAGGGGCATGTGAAAATTTATGTAGATCATCAGGAAGAACCCATCATTGATATGAGGTTTACCGATTTTTTTGAGCAGATCAATGAAGATGGCATTGTACTTCCCAAGTCATTGCCAGGCTATCCTTCTGTCAACTTGCCCAACCTCACGCCTACACTTTCAAGAGGCAGGAACAGGTGGATTCCTATTCCGTACCAGGAACATTGCAAAATTGTACTCGAGAAAGGTTGGGGAATGTATTATCACATCACATATACCACTTTTCCCGAAGAAGTAAGCATTCCACATTTTGATGGTGTGCATAGAAAAGCGGAGTGTATCGCATTAGCTGAAGCCGATCGAATTATTGCAAATCGAGGGTATGTGCGAAAACATTACGCAGGTGAGAAAATAGAACGGAAGAAGGTCAAATTAAGTGGAGGCAAGGGTAAATCGGTAGCAAAAATTGCAGGCAATCGAGCGATAACCCATTTCAATATTACATATGATAAAAATGATTTAGCTACTGAAAATGCCCGAGAGGAAATGCTTCGAAATGTTTGGCTTAAAATCAGCTGGGACAATGATGAAAAGGAGTCCGTATTGACACCAATTGGATTATTTTTTGGCGCCTATCCGGACGTATACCCCAATCGAACAATTCCGATTGGGGCCCTGCCTGGTTATCTCTACTCCAATTGGTACATGCCCTTTTCTAATGGTGCCAAAGTCGAGTTGATCAATAATGGTAATTTGAATCACACCTTGAACATGGAAATTGCCCACACTCCATTAGGCACATCAGCTGATAAATTGCTCCGATTTCACGCCAAGTGGCACAACGGAAAGTTCAAAGAAGAAGTACAATCCAATGGAAGGGAGAAAGACTGGCCATTACTAGTGACAGAAGGCAATGGACGATTTTGTGGTATGACACTTCACATTCAAAACGAATGGGAAGAGCCGGAAAAAGAAACTGTCAATTGGTGGTATGGGAAATATAGTGCCAGAAATATATGGTGGTGGTGGGGTGAAGGTGATGAGAAATTTTACGTAGATGGCGAAAAATTTCCCTCCACCTTCGGCACAGGTAGCGAAGATTATATTGGTTATGCGTGGTCAGCAGAACCGGCTTTTGCACTTTTCGACAGCGGTTTTGCGAGTCAGCCATTTACCGCTATTGATGGAAATGGCCATACGATTGTCAGCCGTTTTCACATAAGTGATAACATTCCTTTTCAAAAATCATTTACGGCGGTAATCGATAAATACAAGGCGGATAAATGGGGAGATAAGGAGCAAAATTGCACGGTTTGTACGAATATTTGTTTGTACCAGGCGGTGGCGTTTTGGTATTTAATGCCTAATCAAACAGATCGATATTAATTCCTGAAACTATTGATTACTTACTATGCATTATTAATTATTGATTATAAATTATTAGGAAGAAATACAAGACGGTCTGAACCTGGTAAATGAAGCAATTCATTCAGTCAATGGATACATAAAATACCTAAATTCTAAAGGTGATAAGACGCAATAACATGTTGATGACCAATGAATAATCAATAATTAAGAATTGATAATCAATAATCAATAATCAATAATCAATAATTAATAATTGTTTCCTCATGTCCCTCCACATCCCACTTCTCGACCTGGTAATAATGGTAGCGTACCTAATCGGTATAGTGGCCTTAGGTATATATTCCAGCCGACATATGCGATCAACGGCAAGTGGTTATTTTCTAGCCGGTCGATCATTAAAATGGCCTGTTATCGGAGCAGCGCTTTTTGCTTCCAATATTTCCACCATCCACCTTGTTGGACTTGCAGCAGCAGGATATAATGAAGGCCTGGCTTGGGGCAATTACGAATGGATGGCCGCATTTACTCTCATTTTATTGGGCCTCGTTTTCGCACCTTTTTATTTCAAAAGCCAGATTTCGACCTTACCCGAATTTCTTGAACGCCGTTACAACGGAGCGGCACGTAGCTTTCTTGCATTTATGGGGATAATCGGGGCCTTATTCATTCATATAGGGATCAGTTTGTATGCGGGGGCTGCGGTCTTTGAGCAGTTTTTTGGAATAGATGTACTGGCTTCAATTTTGATCATTTCTGTTTTGACAGCGGTGTATACCATTTTTGGTGGTCTAAAAGCTGTGGTGGTAACTGAGACGGTTCAGACAGTTATTTTGATTTTGGGTGCATTGATCGTTACCCTATTTGCCATAATGGCGCTGCCGGATCACGGCGTCCATTCTCTCGCTGAGCTGAAGGCCAATCTCAAACCAAGACAACTTTCGATGATCCATGCAGATAATTCCCAAGGCCTTGGTTGGTATGCCGTTTTATTGGGATACCCGATTTTGGGAATTTGGTATTGGTGTACGGATCAAACGATTACCCAGCGCGTGTTAGGAGCAAAAACGCAGTACGATGCGCAAGCCGGCCCTTTGTTCGCAGGTTTGCTCAAGATCCTGCCTCTTTTTATTTTGGTTCTTCCGGGCGTAATAGCATACGTACTTTTCAAAGATCAAATAGGAGATGATGCGAATCAGGCATTGCCCGTACTTATCACCGAATTAATTCCAACGGGTCTCAAGGGTCTCATCTCTGCGGCTCTTCTGGCAGCGCTAATGAGTACAATAGCCGCCGCTCTCAACAGCTGCGCCACTTTAATTTCTCTAGATATATTCGGACGTATCCGTCCGAAGACTTCGGAAAAGGGATTGATTCGAATAGGAAAAATAAGCGCTGTGGTCATTATGCTGCTCGCTATGGTGTGGTCGACTCAGGCAGGAAGATATTCAAGCATATTTGAAGCTATTAATGCAATTGCAGCAAGCCTTGCTCCAGGTATAACGACCGTATTTTTATTTGGAGTTTTTTGGAGAAGAGGGACAAAAGAAGCAGGCTTATGGACGCTCATTTTTGGTTTTACCATAGGTGCATTGATCTTTTTATTTGATCTCCCGGTGATCGGCGATGTCCGTGTATTTACCGACGGATGGGGAGTGGGATTGTTGATGCAGGCGTGGTGGTCGTTTGTGCTTTGCAGTATTTTTTATGTTATAGTCAGTTATTGTACTCCAAAACCTGATTTGAAATTAATCGATGGATTAACCTGGGATAATCCGTTACATGCCTTGACAAAGAGCGATTTTGGTGGTTTGAAAGATCCTCGCGTTCTGGCTAGTGGGTTGTTTCTGTTGATGGTTATTCTTTATGCGATAATTCGGTGAGTTGTTGGTGGAGAAAACTCTTATATGAAAACCTCCAGCCAAATTTTCTTTCATAAATTTATTAAGTCCTTTATTTCAGTATTATTGTCTGCTCAAAATAAATTCATACTAATGATCAGTAAAATCATCGCTACGTTCTTTCTTGTCACCTTAACCATTGCGGCTCTTTCTGCACAATTAGAAAAGAAAATACCAGACGACCCGTATGCGATCAGCTACGACGACGTCTTCGAAAACATGCACTACAATCAACCCCTCCGCCCACAAGTGCATTACACACCCATTACCGGCCAAATCGCGGATGCAACAGGACTGATCTGGTACAAAGGAACTTATCACCTGTTTTATATGTACGACGAATGGTCAAAGTCTCGGAAATTCAATAAAAGCTGGGGGCATGCTATTAGTAACGATCTTATCTTTTGGGAACAAAAGCCTCAAATCCTGAACACTGTTTTGGACAATCGACCCGGCAGCGGCAGCGGTATAGTAGATTGGAACAACAGCCTGGGATTGCAATCGGGCCCTGAGAAAACGCTCGCGGTCTTCTATACCGATTATGGCCGCATTGGCATCAACCTTAGTTTAACTTATATTTTATTTATGAATATGTATTCTTTTGATTATTAACATTATACAGGCAAACATTGGACTGCCACATAGTGAAGAACTTTGAATTTTTCTGCACTTTTGTTCTATGGTTAGATTCCCAAATATTAGGTTAAAACACAGGTAGTCAATTCTTTTTACATTGTTAATTGTTATATATGTTAAGTTAGAGTTGATGCATATGCGATTATGGCCGGGGCACGTCGATCTCATTTAGCCGCGATGCGGGCAAGACATGGATACGCCATAAAAACAATCCTGTTATTCAGATGCCAAAAGGAAAAAACGATCGCGATGCCAAGGTCTTTTGGTACAAACCCGACCAATCCTGGCGCTTGCTATTGTACGAACCGCCTGGATTTACTTTTTACAAGTCGCACGACCTTGTCAATTGGGAAAAATTGAGTGAGTTAACAGGTTTTCACGAATGCCCTGACTTCATCCATATGCCAATCGATGGCGATGAAAACAATAAAAAATGGATCATAGTTGACGGCGATGGTACGTAACGAATCGGTGATTTTGACGGTACAAACTTTAGCTCAGATATGCCCAATACAAATGTGAATTATGGTGTGAAAAGCGAACAATTGAAGGGTACGGATCGAGAGTTATACGCCACGCAAAGCTGGAAACATTCCTACGAAGGTGACGGGCCATTTTATCAAATGGCATTCATGCATCTCACCGAAGCTCCTACCCAGGACAGAACATGGAGTCAACAGCAAATATTTCCTGTAGAATTAACTTTGCAAACGATTAATGGCGAAGTCCGCCTGTGCAGAAATCCAGTTAATGCGATCAAACAATTGCGTTACGATGCCCATTTTTGGAAAGATGAAATCATACGCCCCGCAGAAAATCCGCTGAGTGAAATACACGGTGACGTATTTGAGATTATCGCAGAAATACATCCGATGAATGCCTCTCAATTCGGCTTTGACATTAGAGGTGAAAGACTGATATATTCTGTTGATAATCAATCGCTTACCTTCATGGGAAGCGACGCACCTCTGCTTCCAATGGACGGCAAGATCAGATTGAGAATGATTATCGATAGAAATTCAGTGGAAGTATATGCTAACCAGGGAGAAGTAACATTTACCAAACTTTTCTATCCCGACCCATCCAATATGAATCTGGAATTTTTTACTAAAGGAGGATCAGCGCGAATTGAAAGTATGGAAATTTATCGCTTGATGTCGATTTGGTTAAAAAGGGAGCAGGAACTGGGATATTATCGGGATGGTGTCAAAAAGTGAAACCCATTCGAGGAATGTTGGGAAAACGGAGGAGTATAAATTAACCGTCAAGCCAGTCGTTGGATTGTATAGAGCGGTTCTTTTGATCAATCTCTAGCACCTGCGTTTTGTCGCCCGTCCCCTGACGGCTTACAAAAATTTTATATATTTGCAAAGTGATTATAAGCGTTAAGCATCGAGGCCTAAAGAGATTCTTTGAACGCGGCGACAGCAGAGGGCTTCCTTCCGCACATATCCGAAAAATTCGCTATGTATTAACAGTGCTCGATACCGTATCATCACCGCACATGATTAATATACCTGGTGGGAGGTTACACCGACTGAAGGGCGATAGGAAGGAATACTGGTCACTAGCAGTTAGTCGCAATTGGAGGATTACTTTTCGATTTGATGAAGGCGATGTGTACCATTTAGACTATGAAGATTATCATTGATTTTAAAAACGGAGCTATGAAATCTAAAATGTTCAATCCACCTCATCCGGGAGAAGTACTCAAAGGACTTTATCTTGAAGAACTTCAACTTACCATCACCGATGCGGCAAAGGCACTCAACCTAAGCAGGCAAAGCCTGTCTGAAATAGTTAATGGCCACACGCGAATAAGCCCGGAGACTGCTTTGCGTCTTGCAAAAGCATTCAATACAGAGGCCAATATGTGGCTCAGTATGCAGCAAAACTATGATCTCTGGAGGGCGGAACAGAATAAGGAGAAGTTGCTTAGAAGTGTGAAAGTGGTTTACAGCGGAGCGAGTTGAAAGCCTCGACTGCGTTTGGCTTAGTATTTCCCTTTGTCATACAACCCACGTATCCGTAATCTTTATCCCATTTATTATCGCTTTGATTTTTATCGTCTCACCGATTTAGTCAAACCTACTAAATTAAAACACAAAACCGTCTTCCCTCGACCGTCCGCCGCCTGCACTGAGCGCAGTCGAAGTGTCTCCCTCACAATTTTTCACCCTTTAATGACTTCTTTTTCGACGTATCAACTCAAATAATTCCCACAATTTCGGCATTTGTTATTAAAGTATTAATTTAAACAAAATTAACCATAAGAAATGAAGAAGCTATTATTCACGCTCGTATTGACCATGACATTTCAGTGCGCATTCACCCAGGAAGTCACTAAGACCTTTAAAATCAAAAAGAAGTATCTCAATTTCCCTGTTGATCACGATTTAGCCGAGCGCCAAATGATGCGGTATAAAATGGATGGAAATGAGCTGACCTATGCGCAGATAAAATTGGCTGATGATGAACCGGACTACTGGGTGTTCAAGGATATGACCAAGTACAAGGGAAAAGAGATAGAGATCACTTTTGATAAAAAAGTATCCGGCATCGAAAAGATTTTCCAATCGGAACGATTTGAAGGCGAGGACAAATTGTATAAGGAAAAATACCGACCGCAATTTCATTTTTCTCCACGCCGCGGCTGGAATAATGACCCGAATGGATTGTGCTATTACGATGGAGAATACCATATGTTTTTCCAGCACAATCCATACGAGGCGAATTGGCAGAATATGACTTGGGGGCACATGGTGAGCACGGATTTGGTGCATTGGGAGGAACTGGACGATGCACTGTTCCCTGATGAATTAGGTACTATGTATTCTGGCACTGGAGCTATCGACCACAACAATACTTCAGGATTTCAGACTGGTACGGAGAAACCCATAATTGCTGCATATACGGCTCATCTCCAGGATGATGGAAGTGGTACCGCAAGAGAAACTCAATGCATCGCATATAGCAATGACAGAGGACGGACTTTTACCAAGTACGAGGGAAATCCAGTGATCGATAGCAAGGACACGTGGAAATCGAGTAATACGCGCGACCCAAAAATCTTTTGGCACGACGAATCCAATAAGTGGGTCATGGTGCTCTTTGAAAAGGACGGACATTCTTTTTACAATTCGGACAACCTTAAAGACTGGACGTACCTAAGCCATTTGGTCGGATTTTGGGAATGCCCCGAGCTTTTTGAATTGCCAGTTGACGGAAATAAATACAATACCAAATGGGCCATTTACGGTGCATCTGGAACGTACATGATCGGTGATTTTGATGGAAGAGAATTTCATGTAGAATCTGGCAAACACAAATACGTTCACGGTCAATTGTATGCCGCTCAAACATTTAACAATATTCCTGAATCCGATGGACGGCGCATACAATTCGGATGGGGCCGTGGCATTGATCATGGAGGAAAAATGCCTTTTACCCAATTGATGCTTTTCCCAACTCAATTGACCCTCCGATCTACCAGAAATGGTGTAAGAATGTTCAATGAGCCCATAGAAGAAATCAAACTTCTTCATAAAAAGTCCCACCGATGGAGCGATTTGACAAGAGAAGAAGCAAATGAGAAATTTAAGACTGTGCAAGGTGAATTGTTCCATATAAAAATGCAGGTGGAAATTGTCGACCGTACTTCTTTTCAACTGGAATATAATGGCAATACAATCGCCAAATATGACATGAACCATAATCTTCTCAACGGCGCTTTTTACGAAGGCGCCAATGCCGAAAGCAGAAAGATTAATTTGGAATTGCTCGTAGATCGCACCTCTGTTGAAATCTTCGCCGATGGCGGGAAATTTACAGTAGTAGAATCACTGGCTGAAGCCAAAGACGATAGTGGGTTGAAGTTTGGTACGCCGAGGGGTCTTTATCACGTGAATCATTTGGAAGTGCATGAGTTGAATTCGATTTGGTAATAGACCCTTCGACAAGCTCAGGGCAAGCGGTGGACGGCGAATTAGTTAATTATTAATTACTGATTATTAATTATATTAATCAACGCCATACTTTTTTGATTACCAGAATATTACATGTGACAAATAATATATAATTAATAATTTATAATCCGTGAATATGTGGCACTCGAATATTCTATTAGTAGCGGTTGTTCTCTTGGCAATGGCCTGTTCCGAACCTCTCAAAAAACAAGATGCGGAAATCGTAACTGCTGATTCAAATGAACAGCCCGACTACACCTCAAAAGTTCCCCAATTCACATACCCGAACACCCTTGAAGAACAGGAGGAGGCATTGAAAACAAATCCATTGTTAGAACGCTTTCGCGAATCGAGAAAGAAACTAGCCGAAGATCCACATCTTCCACTGTATCATTTTGTAAGCCCCGAAAATCGCTTGAATGATCCCAATGGACTTTGCTTTTGGCAAGGTCGTTGGCATCTCTTTTATCAGGCGTATCCACCGGAAGATCCCCGCCAACATTGGGGACATGCGGTGAGTGAGGATTTAATTCATTGGCGGGACTTACCGATTGCGATTTATCCTCATCCCGAATACCAATGCTATTCAGGTTCCGCATTAGTGGAAGATGATAGAGTAATAGCTATGTATCATGGCACGAGGGTTGGAAATATGGTGGCCACGTCTAGCGATCCCCTACTTCTCAATTGGGAGAAAGTGGCTGGAAAAGCGGTAGTCCCGATGACTGAAAACAGTGCCGATTTGCCCTACTATGTATACGATCCGAATATTTGGAAAAAGGACGGGGCCTACTACTCCATGTCTGGAGGAATTAATAATGAAGGGCCCGGCGGCAGGCAGGTTATATCCAACTATCTGTTCAAATCCAATGATCTAGAAAATTGGGAGTATGTTCATGAGTTCATCGAAGGGGATCGATTCTCGGAGATAGGGGACGACGGTGCTTGTCCGTATTTCTGGCCCATTGGGGATCGGCACATTCTTCCCTTTTATAGCCACATAAGTGGTGGGCAGTATTTCATTGGCGATTACGATAAGAATCGCGACAAATTTGTAGTAACCGATCATGGAAAATTCAATTTTGGAGCCTCGAGGCCAGGAGGTGTTCATGCACCTTCTGCCGCTCCTGACGGCAATGGCAGCGTCGTAATTATCTTTAATATGAATGACGCCAAGCCCACCGACGGATGGAATCAGATCATGAGTTTACCTCGACTTTTGACACTTGACGAAGATGGCAAACTCGCCCAGGAGCCGACTGGTGGTATAGAGTCGTTGAGGTACGATAAGAAATCCGTATCCCGAATACAACTCCCTGCTAATCAGGAAGTTGTACTCAACAATATTTCTGGCAACGCCATGGAGATCATAGCTGAAGTAGATTCAAAAGATGCGCCAATGGTAGAGATCAATGTCCTGCGTTCGCCGGATCGAAAAGAATTCACCCGCATTGCCTTTTTCAAAAAAAGAGGAATGTATCAGGGTAGAAATTACAACCGGCCACGACCGAAAGATTGGATGCCTCATTTTAACAGTTTGCTTACTATAGAATCCTCTTTCTCTTCAATTCTTCCCGATGTGCTTTCACGAGCGCCGGAAACCGCTCCAATCATGTTAAAAGATGATGAAAACCTCAAACTACGCATCTTTATCGACAAAAGTGTTGTAGAAGTATTTGCGAATGGCAAGCAATGCGTGGCGATGCGCGTGTATCCGGGTCTTAAGGAAAGTATAGGCGTTTCGCTGCGTTCGCAGGGTAAGGACGCGGAACTGGTATCTTTGGATGCCTGGCAAATGAGGGGGATTTTCTAACCCTTCGACAAGCTCAGGGCAGGCTCCTTCGACTGCCCCTTCGACGAGCTCAGGGCGGCGGCTCAGGGCAGGCAGCGAACGTTAGACTTGTCCGACGAAGCTAGAGCGTAGTCGGGCGGCCCACGGGAATGGCGGTGTTGGCGTCATGGAAAATGTGCTTATTTATATAAAAACAGTGAACCCGCAACTCGCAACAGGAGTCAAAACATGAAGAGAATGAACGTTGCAAAAATTCTATTCATAATATTGCTTGGGATGACCCTGTTCACCTCATGTCTGAAAGAACAGCCTTACGAGGTTGGGACACCATTCGAGATCTATGTACAAAGTTTTAGTAATGAAGCTGCCAAACGAGGAGTTGATGTAGATTTCCAAAGGAGCGGTCTTGCCATACAGTTCGGAACTACGGCAAACAGTATACAAGCAGCTGTGTGTCTCGGCAATCGCACTATTGTTATCAGTGAACAAGGCTGGAGTTTTATGGATGAATTCGAACGCGAAGCCTTGGTCTTCCACGAATTAGGACATTGCGAATTGGGCCGGAGCCATATTAATACCAGGTTAGACAATGGGGAATGGGCAAGCATGATGAGAGGCGGCCTATCCGACTGTGATACGGAAATTCTCAATTTCGCAGGCACGAGAAGAGAGTACTACATTGACGAACTTTTTGATGCAAATGCACCGCAGCCCGATTGGGCTCAATGGTCTTCTGAAATTATTCCCAACGACAATAATGTTGTGCTGGAAATAGAAGAAGCGGTCGAATTCGATCGCATTTTCGATAAGGTGTCCTCAGGTAATTTTGAAATTGATTTGGAGCTGAACACGGATAATATGCAAGGTTTCGGCGGTTTTCAGTTTATGGGTACCTCGCTGAGAAACAATATCCGCATCTTCACAAACCGCAACCGGGACATTGCAGTGGACAGTGGCGGCGAGGCATGGGGTTTCATGTACTATAACAAAAAGAATCATTTACTCAATCCAGGATTTAATCGAATTACCGTACAACGCAAATCGGATTTTTATTATGTATTTGTAAATGGTCAGTTTATATATTGGTTTGATTTTTTCCCGCCGACAAGTGATAAGATCGCTTCTGCTAACATTGGCGAAGGAGATCCTCTGTACAGAAATATAACTGTCAGCACTTTACCTTAGCAGTATTTTTGAAATTGATTGTAAACTTTCGCGCGTTTGTGATTTGCTTCGCAATCTAATTTGATCCTACAGTAAAATGAAAGTTGGAAGAAGAATACGCTCAATTTGCATATTGTTTCCATTTCTGATATTGATGTTCTTGTGCTGTGAACGTTCGACAACAACAGGGCCTGACATCAAATACTGGAATGAAGAAATACCTAGGAGTACACCGTTAGTTTTTTCACCTGATTTTATCTCAAAAAAGGGGAGCATAGAGGGAAGTGCTGTGTTTTCACCTGACGGCACTCAGTTCTTCTATTCCGAAAGGAACTTTTTTAATAATGTTTCCATCATGCAAATGGTGGTAGAGGGTAACGTATGGAGCAGGCCGAGGAAAGCCTCATTTTCCCATATTAAAGACAATTGGGAACCCTTTCCCTCCCCTGACGGAAGCTATATCGTCTTCACTTCTAACAGACACGATTTTGAAGCGAAATGGCTCGGTAAACCCTGGATTACCAGGAAATCCGACGATGGTACGTGGCGACAACCGGAGAGCATAGAATTGAACATTTTATGGCACAAAGGCATATGGCACCCTGCGGTTTCTTTGGAAAACAACATGTATTTCGGGGCAGAGCTTGAACATCACGGCAATTACGGCCAAAGCGATATTTATATCGCCAACATCATGCAGGATTCGATCACTATTGAAAATATTGGTGAACCGATTAATACCAAAAATGAGGAAACGCATCCTTTCATCGCACCTGATGAATCATACATACTATTTTCATCCAATCGATCAGATGGAATTGAACAGCTTGATATTTATGTTAGTTTTTGGACGGACGAAGGATGGGCAGACCCGCTTGATTTAGGATCAAAGATCAACACAGAAGCAAATGAAATTTCAGCTAAAGTCACACCTGACAATCAGTTTATTCTCTTTGACAGATATTTTGGAGAAAATGCTACAGAGCAGGATATTTATTGGGTGTCGGCAGAGGTTATCGAACGGTTAAGGAGAAAAATTGATTGAGGCAATTCATATGTGAAACCACTAAGATCACCGAGAAACACTTAGTGAATCTTAGTGTACTAAGTGGTTCAACAAAATGAAGATCACTAAAAAATATGTAAATGAGTAATTTGCAAGGCTGCCCGATGAATGAAACCACTAAGAAACACTTAGTGGCCCTTAGTGTCCTAAGTGGTTTAAAAACTATTAAAACGTAACCATAAAATCCTTGTCCAGTTTTTGATACTTTTCAATTTCCAACTGCAAAAATTTACCGTATTGACCTGCGATAAATTTTCTAAAAACTTCTAAATCCTCCTTTTCCTCCGTTTCATTCAAAGCGGCAATATAGGCTACTCTGTCTTCCGTAAAAATTTTAATAACGGTTCTTCATGATAGAGTAAGACGTAATTCATTAATAACCTGGCCGTTCTTCCATTGCCATCTCCGAACGGATGAATATTGACAAAATTATAATGGATATCATGCTAAACTTTTCATAGTCAATGACTTTTTCCAGTTCGAGACCTTTGTATTCTCCTACTAAATTTTCCAGATCTTTCCACATAAATTGAGCTTTTACAAGCTGTAACTATTTTTTTAAATTAAAAATTCGGATAAAGATAAATAAGACTGTGTCCATTTGCTTTTACGTACGTAAAAGCGTAAGTTTAAAGAAATCTGAACATGAAGTCAATTAACATTACTACTGCACGAAAAGAAATCTATTCTCTTATCAAAGAAGTACGGGAAAACAATGATCCAATAATGATCACTTCAAAAACCGGAGACGCCTATCTGGTGAGCGCTGAAGATTGGGATGCCGTACAAGAAACATTATACCTTTTGAGCATTCCAGGAATGAGGGAAGCCCTTATTGAAGGTATGAATACCCCGCTTGAAGATTGTATAAATCGAGATGCACTTGATTGGTAAATGTACAATTTAGTCTTCACCCGACGAGCCACTAAGGATTCGATCAAATTAGCACGAGCTGACCTAAAAAATCATGCGGATGTCATTCTGGATATTTTAGAGAAGAATCCACATCAAAATCCTCCAAATTATGAAAACCTGAAAGGTGATCTAAGGGGCGCATTCTCAAGACGAATTAATATCCAACATCGCTTGGTTTATCAGGTATTTGAAAAGGAGAAAGTGGTGAAAATTTTGTCGATGTGGTCGCATTATGAGTAGCAAACTCATGTGCCAGATCAATTGCATTAACCCGAATTATTCATGGTCGAGCCATGAATAATGACGATACATCGTCGTAATTCGTTGCATTCCAACGATGTATGTCAGGGTTAAGTTGACTCCTCAAAATTAGCGGCCGGTCGAAAAATATAATCCGCTCGATCTTTATCCTTCAATATCAGCTCGCCATTAGGCAGATCGGTCAGTTCAATTTTATTACGCGCTTGTGATTCACTTTTTCCACCTTCTATATGTCTTTTCAATAGCCTTTTTATTTGAATATCGCGGTCGACTTCCAGACAAATACAATAATTTAGAATATCTCGTATTGTTACCCACGGAAACACGCTTAGCAGGAGATAATTTCCCTCTACTACAACTATTTTATGTTGCACTTTGATCTCGTGAACATCTTCAATAGGATTGTCTACACCCATTCGGTCATAGATGGGGCACAACACTTTGCCCGTATGCTCTTTGATCTCAATCAACTTAGTAATAAATTTTTCAGCATTAAAGGTAAAATGCGCTCCCTTATGCGCATAAATGCCTCTTTGATACAATTCGTCATTGTAGTAGTGGTAGCCGTCCATGTTAAAATGAGTAGAAATTTCTTGTTTCAGCCGGGTATTAAGGGTTGATGAAAGTTGCTCTGCCAAAGTCGATTTGCCAGAGGCAGGCGCACCGACGATGCCCACAATGAATCGATATTTCCGGTCACTTTTTTTGTGGATTTCCAAAAGTTTGGGCAGAAAAGGATAATTGGCCATTTACTTTTTCTAAATTTGTAAATCCTAAATTTACCCAATGTTCAATAAAACCTTTTTTCTGGCAGGGTTTCTACTTCTCAATACATTCGCCTGCAAGAGAAGTGAAAATTCAATCGAAACTCCAATTGTCCTGTCCGAGTTCGTATACGAAACCGCCCCTTTCCGAGAATGCCACGCGTCCACCATTGCGGAAACTCTGAATGGCCTTGTAGTTGCTCTTTTCGGTGGAACGAAAGAAAAAAATAAAGATGTAGAAATATGGCTCAGCAGAAGAATTGACAGAAAATGGACGGACTTAGTCTCCGTAGCTAATGGCGTTCAGAAGGACGGGAGCAGACACCCTTGCTGGAATCCCGTTTTGTATCAAATACCGCAAAGTGAGCTCATATTGTTTTTCAAGGTAGGACCTAGTCCGCGAGAATGGTGGGGAGAAATGAAGATGTCTAGTGACCACGGTGTAACATGGTCTGAATCCAAAAAACTTTTGAACGGAGGAATCGGCCCTGTAAAAAATAAACCCATTCTATTATCAGACGGCTCACTTCTTTGTCCCTCTAGTACCGAACATGATGGATGGCGCGTGCATTTTGAATCCACTAAGAATTGGGGAGCAACATGGCATGTCTCCGAGCCTATTAATGATGGCAAAACGTACAATGCCATACAACCTAGCATTCTATTTCACGGTGGTGAAAAACTGCAGATTCTCTGCCGCAGCAGAGAGGATGCCATACTCACCTCCTGGTCGGAGGATAATGGCGAAACGTGGTCCGGGCTAAAACCTTCAGGTTTGCCCAATCCAAATTCAGGTACGGATGCTGTGACATTAAAAGACGGCCGGCATCTTTTAGTCTATAATCATACGAAAAGTATAAAAGGAAAATTCAGCGGGCCGCGTTCTCCGCTGAATGTGGCGATAAGCAATGATGGCATAAACTGGTCGGCAGTAATGGAATTGGAGAATACTCGTGGAGAATTTTCCTATCCGGCGGTGATCCAATCCGCAGATGGCTTGGTGCATATTACATATACGTGGAAAAGGGAAAAGGTGAGGCACGTTGTACTTGATCCTACAAAATTTCGCGTGATTCAGATCATTACTGGTCAGTGGCCGAATTAGTGATAAGAACCTGGTAGGAGCTTAGAATATAGATTTATGCCAAAAATGGCTAAGAAATTATACAACTACTCAAGGTTTGTTTATGCGTTTATGCGTGTAATTGTTTATACGCAAGATGTTTAAACGAATAAACGAATAAACGAATAAACGAATAAACGGATAAACGGATAAACGAATACCCTGCTTGGTTCTGGCTTGCCCAGGTTGCGTTTCCGCCAAAATGACGACATTTGGTTAGTTTATTTTCTGCTCACGACTATGGCAACCTAACAGGTTTGACTACCACGGCGCAGTAGGTTGAATATGCCAAGCTTCGACTTTTACAGCCTTTCCTTCACCTCCTTTCGCAAACAAACGCACCTCCTGACTTGTCACCTTTGAAGGATAAATTCGCTGTGTCAAACTCTGCCGGCCATTTGCAAAAATTTCGAGCACCGATCGATCTATAAAAATTCGCAGTTTTAAAGTTTCTCCTTCTTTTAATTCAAAAGGAGCATCCTGAATAGTTGCATCATTCACATACGATACATTATCTAGGACGGTCGTTTTTTCAAAATTCACTCTAAGTACTTGCTTATCAGGCATATACGAAATCAAGGTTTCTTCAGAACCGTCCGGAGAACAACGCACCTTTACACCAATTTCTTCTGCTTCTCCAGGGTCGATCTCAACGAATAATTCCAAATCATCACCTGATATTTCCTGAAGCGAAACGTCTTCATCTTTTGGAATGTCGATTTTGTTGAACTGTTTGTGGTTATACCGAAGACTTTCCAATTCCGGGGCAGGCTCGATGCCCAAAACATTATCTTCCCTCAAAAACATCACTCGCGGCAAACTCAATACCGAAGCCCATGCATATAGATCATTTTCACCGGGTTTGACTTCTCTGCCATAACCCCACAAGGATTCCACACCTGTTCTCGATTCTGCCATCCACCCAAAAAAGATATTGCGGCCTTTGTCATCAATAAGCGATTCAGGACCAGCAAGTTGAGTGCCCAACCACGACATGCGGTTGTATTGCTCCGGGTAAAATCTTTCATTTTCGTACCGTCCAATATAATAATGGGTAGTGTTGCGAAACGTTCGATGGCTATGCATAAGCAGCATATGTTTATTATTTCCGATCGGGAAGAAATCCGGACACGCAGCATCTTCATTTAAGGCAGTCCATTCTCTTTTTGATTTATAAAAAGGCCCTTGATATTCCCAGTTGATCATATCTGTGGAAGTGAACAAGCTCGTGCAATCGCCTTCATAACCAGGTCTCTTGTTCTTATTCCCTATAAGTGCATAGTATTTCCCATTCTCATACCATCCGGCAGGATCGAAAACAATAAATTCATCTCCCTCTTTGTGCATAGGTATCACCGGATTTTCAGGCAATTCCTTCCAATGGATCAAGTCATCATCTTGTGCAACGGATATGCATGTGCCTTGTCCTGGCACGTGATAGATCAGTGTGGGTTTGGGAGCATTCTTTATTGCGCCGCCGCTGTAGATACCCTTCGGTTGAGAACCGTCTAATTTTGCACGAACAGCGGGAGGGTGATTGATCCAATGTACCAGGTCATGGCTTGATACATGATCCCAAAGAGCTACCCACATTTCTTCACCCGGCTTTTCGGGATGGGGAATGGGAGTACGCGCCAGGTAGAAATTGTGATAACGTCCATTCCAAAACAGAGAGCCGTTGGCGTCGTTAAAGAAACCTTCAGGCGGCATGTGATGGTAGCGCGGACGATGGGGATCATTCCAGATGAGTTCCCTTATCTGCCGGGAGCTTCTGATAAGCTCATTGATGTTAGGTCTTTCTTCATCAAGGGGCAGTGAAACTCTATTCTCCTGGCTTATAAGATCTCCGGCCAGAAGTAGAACTATGAGTTGTATTTGTAATAAAAACTTGATTGGCATAATCTTTAGTTTATGATGTTGAGCTCTTCCTGAGCCAGTTAATTTTAAATTATTGTAAATCTACTGGAAAACATTGACTCAGCTTCAGCACCCAATTCTACGTGTGTATAACAAATTGCACAAACGTGGAGCACTTTTTCTACGTAGGGAGATTGTAAGTTTTTATCTCGTACGCTTACCGGAATCGTCCCGTTAGGGATGAAATATGGGTAGAAAAAAATTTGCATATATTGCGTCCGTGCCGAAGGTACGGAATATAGAATTTTCATAGTATGGCCAATACATATACCCAAATCCACATCCAAGCAATCTTTGCAGTTCAGAATCGTCAGTGTTTAATCCAAAAAGGATGGGAGGATGAGCTGTATAAGTACATCACAGCTATCATTCAAAACTATGATCACAAGTTGTTACAAATTAATGGCATGCCAGATCACCTTCATGTATTTTTTGGAATGCGACCTACTCAATCAATTTCAAGTTTAATGCAAAAGGTCAAGGGAGATTCCTCAAAGTGGATCAATGAAAAAGGAGTATTGCGCCATAGGTTTTCATGGCAAGAAGGATATGGAGCTTTCTCATATGCAAAATCTCAAGTTCCATCGGTTATCAGGTATATCCAGAATCAAGAACAACATCATAAGAAGAAGACATTTATAGAAGAGTATATCAATTTTTTAAATGCTTTCGAGATTGAATATGACGAACGATATATTTTCAAACCTGTGTTGTAGTATATTCCGTACCTACGGCACGGAGGGATAAAACAAAATGGTCTTATTACCCATAGTTCGTCCCTAACGGGACGCGAAAGTATGTAATTCAAAATGCACAAAAGTGACAAATCGAAAGTAGCGATACACCCGTATATCCGGAAAAAGGCAGACTTCAAATCACCGAATAAGTGCAATATGTTATACACACCAATTCTACAATGGGATAAGGTTACGACTGCTGTGCTATGCAAGAGTTCCCGGTATCTATGGATTTGCACACATAGATTTTCGTTTTTTCAGATGAGTATCTATATAATTGGGCTTGCGAGATTTATTCGTGCAAGTCCGTTTTTTTTTTTGAAAACCTGTTAGGTCATCGTAAAAATAATGACGCTGAATAAGGATTTGCAGGAATGTCAAATATGGAGACCTAACAGGTTAGCATTGTGCTAACGCCGGTCCAAAAGTTTACGAAACTTGTTAAATCATCATAAAATAACAGCGCGAAGTGAGCATTTGCAGGAACGTTAAATACGGAGACCTACCAGGCAGATACCATCGGGTTAGCAGCACAATTCCATCCTTTCGCGTTTATTGAATTGACAAAGCGATTAACCTTCCATTGACAAACCGTGGAAACCATGCCATGTATAACGGGCAAAACTGACCAACAGCTTGTTGAAATAAACAGGAAGGACAATAACTCGTGCCGCGTTACGCGGTATCAACTGGAAAGTTGATGGGAGTATGCAAATCCCTCAAATCGAAAGACTAAATTTTGATTGCAATTGTCATTGATATTGTAAAAGGCGCTTATGGGAAATATGAAACAAATGGATCGCACAGATATGACGTCAGCTATGGTTTTGGGTATCTTTTCCGACAAAACATCAATTTTGACCAATTTTTCTACCAACATTGACCACTTAGCATTAGTATATGCAAAAGTTTTTATTAAACTTATGGCTTATTACAAACAATGGTTCGTGAAGGATTTCGGCCAAATTCGAAGTGTTAACAGCAGTATCTTAAATTCAAGATTTTTCTATAACGCTGATTATCAAGTATTTATGGCCTGCTTATTTGGCAATCCTATTAAAATGCAAGTTTCGGTTCAGACGATACTTTAGTTTTAATAATTTATCCATAATTCTAAGATTGAGTATCAACGAGTTATGAAATATTTCCTTCACGGACTATTGTTACAAATAAATTATATGGAAAATTGTAAACAAATTATTTTGAAACTAAAATCGAAAGATGTTATGAAATTATTATTACACTCTAAATCGATGACAGAACTGCAGTTAAAGCACCTATTACCGCTGTTGCTGCTGTTCTTCCTCACACCGTTCTTAAGCTTTGCACAAAAGACCGTGAGCGGCGTTATTACGGAGGCGGATGGTCAACCCTTGATCGGGGCCAATGTCCTTGTAAAAGGTACCGACATAGGTACCATTACAGCTATCGACGGTAGCTATACGCTCGAAAACGTTCCGGATGACGCCGTCATTGTAGTCTCTTTTATCGGGTATGATACTCAAGAAATAATCACCGAAGGCCGCAACGCCATTGACATATCTGTAACAGCGACGGGTCAACTCCTTCAAGAACTGGTAGTAACCGGATACACGGTAGAGAGAAAGCGAGACCTGCTTGGAGCAGTCGGGGTCGTCAACCTGGATGACATTGAAGGGATGTCCAACCCCAATGTCTTACAAAGTATGCAAGGCCGGCTAGCTGGGGTCAATGTGACCACGGATGGAAACCCAGGTCAAGGTACCAGGGTTCGGGTAAGAGGAATCAGTACACTTGGTAACAATGATCCACTTTATATTGTGGACGGTGTGCCTTTCCAATCCTTCCAGACAGATGACCTGAATAATGGAGTAAATCAAAATTGGGGATTGTCCTGGTTAAATCCCAATGATATAGAGTCTATCCAGGTATTGAAGGATGCGTCTTCTGCATCTATTTACGGTTCAAGGGCTTCAAATGGTGTGGTTATTATCACAACCAAGCAACCTGGAAATAGAGAACCAACTATCAGTGTAAACATTAGAACGACAGTCGGAAATTGGAATTCTTTCGACAATTTATTGAACAGTGACCAGCGTGCCAGAGTGGATTGGATGGGTTCTGTCAACGACGGTACAAATCCTGATGCTCTAAGTATTTGGACATATGACTGGCATTTCGACCCTAGCTTGGGACCCGGCATTCAAGGAAATGGTGTACCTGTATTGGATAGAATAATTTATCCAGAATGGTTGGATGAAGCCGATCAGATGAGACCAGCAGGTCATCCGGCAAGTATCCATGGAGGTGACATCACTGTTGGAACCAACTGGTGGGATGAAATTTCCCAAACTGGAATTACTCAGAATTATGACATTTCCTTTGCACAAGGCGGAGAACGTGGAGGTATTTACTTTGGAGCCAATTACTACAATCAAAAAGGAGTCGTCATTGAAACCGGTTATGAAAGAATCGGATTAAGGATGAACTCCAATTACAATTTCCTCGATGGAAGAATTACAGTTGGTGAAAATTTATCTGTCACAAAAGGTGCGCGACAATGGTTGGATCGTGGTGTTGGTGAAACGACAGGCAATCCATACAGCCTTAAGACGATTGTTCCTGTCCTCACTGAGGACGGTCGTTTTGCCGCCCCTCCAGGATCTGGTTTCGAGGATACTGATAATCCTGTTGCACTTGCCCATGACAACCGCGATGATATAATTAATAATCTTAAGGTGTTGGGTAATGTGTACTTGGAAGCCGAGATCATTGAAGGATTGAGGTTTAGAACTATGCTGGGTGTTGATTATGATAATATTTTTTCCAGAGACATTTTCAGAACCTATTCTCGTGGGTTTTTAAGCAATGTTATTGCAGAACTGGATCATAGACAATCGCATATCGTCAATTGGGTGTTCAACAATACCCTTACCTATAATAAGTCAATTGGTGATCACGTATTCACGGTACTGGCAGGTGCAGAAGCTGTTGAGAATAATGTAACCTTATTCTTCGCCAGAGCCAAGGAATTTGCTTTAGAAACCAATGCATACTTCCAATTGGACGCAGCTTCTGGTGAAAGAAACTCTGGTGGTAGTACAACTGGATTCTCGTTATTCTCATACTTTGGAAAAGTCAACTATGCTTTCCAAGACAAATATTTATTTTCTGCCACGGTCAGAAGAGACGGCTCTTCTCGATTTGGTTTGAGCAATCGATTTGCCGTGTTCCCCGCAATCTCAGTGGGTTGGAGACTAAGCGAAGAGCCATTCTTGCGTGACAATAACGTGATAAGCAATTTGAAAGTAAGAGCAGCATGGGGTAAAACGGGTAACCAGGATATATTGAATACGGCACGCTTCAGCTTGTATCAGGCTATTTATGCACCACCTAGTAACATATTACCCTGGACTGGAGGATGCTATCAAACTAATTGTGCAAATGCGGCTACAGCATATGATATTGGAAACCAGGATCAAGGGATCCTTCCATCCGGATTTTCGGCTCAACAGACCGGAAACGACGATTTGAAGTGGGAGTCCACTACAGAGCTCAACTTGGGTCTTGATTTTGGATTGTTGGATGACAGAATCACAGGTACTGTAGAAGTATTTAACAAGCAGACGGAAGACATCCTGATCGTGAGACGAACTGTAGGGGCCTTTGGAGATGGCGCTATCAGGTTTGTCAATGGCGCAGACATGGAGACAGACGGATGGGAATTGTCTTTGAATTACGCAAGTCCTGCTGGAAGAGATCTGACGTGGTCCGTTGGTACTAATCTGGGACATTACGACGCAAAAATTACCTTCTTACCGGAAGATTTGTATGGTTCTTATCCTGGAAACCAAGAGCAAAATATTATTGGTCATGCGCCAAATGCACAATTTGGATATCGAACAAGTGGAATCTTCCAATCACAAGCGGAAGTGGAAGCACATGCAGATCAAACAGGAGCGAGAGTAGGTGCGTTGCGTTTTGAAGACTTGAATGGCGATGGAGTGATCAGTGGCTTAGACCGAGAATATGGTCCTGCTAATGGTGTGCCGGATGTTGAATTCGGGCTTAATTTCCAAATTAACTACAAGAATTGGGATTTAAGTTTGTTTACATGGGGAGCCTTGGGTAGAAGGGTACAAGCGAGTGTTGGACGTGAATTAGCTGGGTCAAGCGGATCAAACGCTGGTGTTGCAACCTTGGATGCGTGGTCATTTACCAATACGGATTCATACATTCCTGCAATTTCATTTTCCAGGGGACTATTTGGAAACTCATTGGATTATCATGTTAGAAATGGTAATTACTTTTCTTTCAGACAAGCTACCTTAGGTTATACCTTCCCTGCTAATTCTGGATGGAGCAATGTATTTACAAATCTTCGATTCTACATCACTGGAGAAAATTTAGGATGGATAGTTGATCGAAGTGGTTCGAACCAATTCCCATCAGTAGGATGGCACGTTGAAGATGCCGTTGAAGACCGAGATGATTTTCCAAAACCACAACGATTTTCTTTTGGTTTAAATGCTAATTTCTAAAATAGAATAACAATGAAAAGTAAGAATCTTATAAAATATACATTAGCTACATTCCTTGTAGCAACTCTATCATTCAATTGCTCGGAATCTTTTCTTGACTTCCAACCCACGGGTGTGGTTTCGAGCGATGATTTGAACAACCCTACTAACGTAGAAGGCATGATCATTGCTGCCTATGCGTCTTTGGGAAATGATAATTTGCAAAATGGTCCTTTCGAAGATCTGTGGCCACTGGGTACCGTCCGATCTGATGACGGTTATAAAGGTGGTGGAAGTGTTCCGCATTGCTGGACTGACACAGAAGTATTTACGCTATATACACCTCGTAACAGTTGTGTTGCAATAATGTGGCTGCAGCTTTATGGGGGTGTATCACGAATTAATGATGCAATGAGGCGTCTCATTGCTGTAGACGATGCCGCTTTTCAATCAGAAATTGGAGTCAGCAAGGCTCAGCGAATAGCAGAGTTGCGTTTCATCCGGGGTCATTTTAATTTCATATTGAAGAAATTGTACAAATTTCCGGTATTTCTCAATGAGACTGTTGAAAAAGCGGATGTGATTGACGTAGGAAATCGCGTTCTTAGCGACCAAGAAGGTTGGGCCAATATAGCCGATGAATTCAGGGCTGGGGTATCTACACTTCCAGATTTTCAAGAGGACGAGGGTCGGCCTACCAAGAATGCTGCAAGATGTTATTTGGCCAAAATTTTATTATACAAAGCTTATGTGCAGGACGACAATCATCAGGTGACGAGTATCAATCAAGGTGAATTGCAAGAAGCTCTTTCACTCATAGAAACTGTAGAGGCGACCGGTGAATACGATTTGTACGATGAGTTTGGTAAGAATTTCCTTTGGGAATATGAAAGTGGAATTGAGTCGGTCTGGGCTGTTATGCGATCCGTTGCAGATGGCTCTCCGGAAGGTGGAAGAGGAAATTTATCCTCCGGCCTAACATCTTCATTGGGACCTGGTTATGGTTGCTGCGGTTACAATCTTGCGAGCCGTAACCTGGCGAATGCATTTAAAACCGATGCGGACGGACTTCCAATATTTGATGGCTTTAACGATCCCGCATCACCTCAAATATTAGAACAACCGGATCTGATAGCGAATAATATGGATCCACGAATTGCTCATACGTTTGGTGTTCCGGGTATAACCTGGAAGTACGATCCCAATAGAGAATTCACGAAGGCCTATGCCCGTGCTCCGGGTATCTATGGCCATTTCGTGGGCATGAAAGATCAGGAATTACCTTCATGTTCATGTTTCAGACAGTATCTAGCATTCTTCATGATTTCCAGGAATACGGACCAGATCCGATGGGCTGAAGTCCTGCTGTGGAAAGCGGAAATATTAATTGAACTAGGACGTCAGGACGAAGCTCTTCCTATTATCAACAGCCTGAGAAGAAGAGCCGCCAACAGTACAGCTTGGATCAACTTCCCCGATGGCTCACCTACTGGAACGTGGGTGATTGGAGAATATACAACCATGGGTGATCAGGATCGCGCAAGACAAATATTACGCAAAGAAAGGAGACTCGAGTTCGCATTTGAATCCAAGCGATTTTTTGATTTGGTGCGATGGGGTATTACTGAAGAAGTATTGGATGAATATTTCGCCATTGAAAGGGTCAGAAGACCTTACCTAATTGATGCAAACTTTACCAGTGGAAGAGATGAATATCTCGCTATACCGGAGGCGGAGATTAGCGTAAGCCAGGGTCTTTATGTTCAAAATCCTGGATACAATTGATTTGGCAATAGTACTCTTGTAATAGAAGTTTTTTCATACAATTTTTTACATCGGACTTGCTCTATCCCTCAGAGTAAGTCCGATGTATTTTTAAGGGGATAGTAGAACTTGTTAGGTTGTCATGATTATAAGTCCAACTCAAAAATACACTTCGTCATTGTCAATATGGAAATCTAGCAAGTAGATCTGGACGAGCTCAGTTATTTTTGGATTAAGGAAATAACCAAGAACTTTATAGATTGAATAATTAACGGACAACAATGAAAAAGTATCTGATCTTCATCTTCATATTTGGTCATGTTTTGACAAACAATTCCTTTGCCCAGCAATCGGAAGACCGTACTTCAAAAGCTCCAAAATTCACTTTTTCGAATACCCTGGACGAACAGGAAGCGCAGTTGGAAACCAACCCAACAATGCTCAGGTTTAAGGAATCCCGTGAAAAATTTGTAAATGATCCTTACCGCCCCATTTATCATTTCGTAAGCCCTGAGAACAACATGAACGATCCCAATGGTTTGTGCTTCTGGCAGGGGCGTTGGCATTTGTTTTATCAGGGATACCCGTTTGAGGATCCAAAGCGCGTACATTGGGGTCATGCAGTCAGCGATGATCTGGTCACTTGGAAGGACCTTCCATATGCGATTCATCCGCATTTTGAACATTCATGCTTTGCAATCCAATAACCGGAAAACGCTCCCATAACCACTTTCAATGGATGCATAAATTACACTATCCTGAAAATTTTCAATTGCAGCAATGTCTCTTCGGCCTAAATTTAATTAATCCAAAAATCAGAAATGTTGGTCTCGCGGAAGGTGAAAAAACTAGTGTTGTTTTATCGGCATTTCCCCCTGAAATAACGTGCCTGGCTCACTTGAATAGACTTGGGACGGCAATAGTAATAATGGTGATGACATGCCTTCTGGGATATATTGCTGCATTGCTGCATTGCTGCATTGCTGCATTGCTGCATTTCTACATTGAATAAGCATCGCATGTATGGCAAACTTGTAAAAATATGATTTACTTGTAAGGAGATTAAGGTTAATAAAAGGATTGGTTGGAGGGTGCCACAAATTCACGAAGACACCAAGGAGTTGGGGATACTGACTTAAATCGAAGAGTTTTGAAGACTATTCCTCGTACCTTAGGCACTTAATATAAAAACTTTACCAACATGTTGTTCGAATCTGGCTGTTGTCTATGCGGCCAGATTGATACCATTCAATTGCCTTATACACTCACTTTGTTTTTGAATAGAAAACAGATGTTTATCCATTTCTAATAACTGCTCTTTTTCTATTGTGCTGTAAGGACTTTTAATAATTGACACTAAGGCAGGCAATTGTTTAGTCAGCAAACAAAGTATTGATGAAATAATTTTTATACCTTTTTCGGTTAAAACATACCTTATCCGCCCCATTACTTTTTTTACCATCAGTTTGCCCCTAAATTTTCTCAAGTCATAAGAAGCATTCCTTGTGGTGTAATGTGGATCAAACTTTTGTTTGATTTGATTGGCTAAATCTTTACTTGTAAATCCACCTGGTTTTAGGGACAAACCAAGTAATACAGCAGCTACCTGTTTGGTTCTTTTCTTGTTAAAATTAATACCTGCCAGCCGTTTATTACCAGTCTGTGTAGGTTGGGTGATTTTTTCAAAAGACCCTTCATCAATTGTAGCCGCGTGAGCATAGTCGATATTGGATAGGAAACTTCTCATGATTGTTTCCAGTTTTTCAATTATTTGTCCAAACGAATCAATCCCACGTTTACAGTTCAACGCTTTGGCATTATGTACTACCACCTCTGCCCGTAAAGTGCGTTCGCCTTTGTCATATAGTTTAACTGTCAGTTTGCCAAAGTGTATTTTGAATACAGTCAAATTATAATCAGGTGTCTCGATACACACTTTCGGTGTCCCGCAGTATTGCGCATTGGCATCAACTCTAACTTAACATATATTCGATTATGGTATATAAAAAGAGCTGTTTACCTTTAAGTTAGACTAAAAACCTGAGGTAAAACAGCTCTAAATATGATACCTCAAATTTCGGAAATTATTTCCAAATTACCAATTCATTCTCTTGCTTTAGAATCTGGTTTCATTCGGAGAAGTGATTATAAGATTGATTCGGTCAATTTTCTTTTGTCCTTTTTCGAAATGATGTCGACAAATGTTTTTTCTCTTTCTAACTGGGCCAAAACATTGTCAATTTTTTTACAACAAACGATCAGCAGTCAAGCTTTACAAAAGAAACTAACATTTAGGCATGTAGGATTTGCTGAAAAGTTTTTAGAAGTGGCAAGTAGCTACTCTTTGTCCAATGCTCCTATAGGTTATCAAGGTCTTCTCAGTAGTTTTAATTCCGTGTTTGTTACTGACAGTTCCTGTCTGAGTATGCCTAAAATTCTGAACGAAGTTTTCCCGGGTAGCCACTCAAAAAAGGGAGATGCAGCAACGGCTAAAATTCAATTGACAATGGAATTAAAGTCAGATGTTTTACACAAAATGGATCTTAAATCATTTAGAGACAATGACCAATCTTATGCTTTTGACATTTTCGATTTAGCCAAAGCAGGTGACCTTGTAATTAGAGACTTGGGATACCTGGTTATGGATTGTTTGATCGCAATGATTGAAAAGCATATTTTTTTTATTTCAAGACTTCGAAGTAACATAGATGTGTTTGATAATCAAGGAGTTAAGATAAATTTGCTGAGGTGCCTTAATGATGCATTCAGAAACGGTGCCGATTGGGTAGATTGGCAAGTTAAGATATCAGCCAAGCAAGTCCCAGTACGATTAATAGGTCTTAAAACTCCCAAAGAAGTTGCTGAGAAAAGGGTGGAAAAAGCAAAAAATAACAGACACTCAAAATCGAATCACTCGGAGCAATATTACGAAATGCTAAACTATGCCATCTTGATAACCAATGTCGATGATAAAGTACTTCAACCACATCAAGTGCTCCTGGTATATGCATTAAGATGGCGTATAGAATGTATATTCAAATGTTGGAAATCTCATATGAATCTTCAAAAGCTGTTTACAGGCAAAAAATACAATAACACGGCCAAACCTTATATTCTTCTGCTACTGATGCTCGGTTGGATAAGCTTGTGTCATAATCTGATATTCACACCATTGAAATACTTGTTTCGAACCAAAAATAATGTGCCAAATGTAAGCCTATACAAAATTGCTCAACTCCTATTGCGCTATAACTCACTTATTCAAACAAAAAATATTTCAGAACAATTCTTGCTCAAATTCATAGGCTACTATGGTACTTACCAGAACAAAAAAGGAAAAAATACATATCTTGAAAGATTCTATGTGTTAAATTAAGGTTGATGCCAATGCGCCTGGAGGCGGGACAAAGTCGTTTCTAAGTAATTTCAGTGACATCCAATCGCCTGCTAGAAACAGATCTTCGTCGGTGTCGCCATCAAAATCAACGAAGAGCGCGTCCGTGATCATTCCGATATTTTGCAATGTTTTGGCCTTCAAGGAATTTACATTTTTGAATTGTCCAGTGCCATCGTTTTCCATTAAATAACTCGAACAGGGTACCCCATAAGTAAATGGCTTGACTCTTCCTCCGAGGAAAACGTCCAAATCTCCGTCCTGATCAAAATCAGAAACGGCCACACACGAAGTACTGACCAATTGCTGCTCAGGTATCAATTTGGGTCCCGAAGAAAAATGGCCTCTTCCATCATTCAGATAGAGACGATCAACTAAGGAAAAAGAACTGGCTGAAAACTCGTATCCTCCGCTGGTTACCAGGAGATCTTGGTCGCCATCATTATCGGCATCAAAGAAAATACTTTCCGTATCTTCCGACGCTTTATCTGCTTGGAATACTTCGTTGTTCGTTTGCTCAAATTTTCCGTTGCCCGTGGCAAGGTAGATGGCTCCGGATGCATCCTTCGCATTTCCTACATAAAAATCGCGGAATCCATCGCCGTTCACATCTCCTATTGCCAATGACGGACCTTCTGAAGAAACCATATGAGAGCGCAATTTATCCCTGTCAAAGTCAATAAATTCGTTTTCTCTGTGTAAATAGTCAATGCCGGTGTTATCTGATATATCTTTCAGTAAGGTTGCACTTTCACGAGCATTATTGTTTGAAGCAGGCGGCGTGCTATCAGTGTGGTCCAAAGTATAAAATTGATCTGCTTCAATATCGTATGCTATGGTCATTCTATTGTCCGGCCATCTTACTTCCAGACTGTCGATAGAAGTAAATTCGCCAAGCCCAAAATGCAGCCTGTGATCGACGCTAGACATGCTACCTCTCATTGGATAAAGTTCCTGAAAGAAAATTCGATCCTTGCAATATACGGTCACCTGGCTTCCAATTGCCTTTGTGTTTTCGTTTGCTCCGATCAAGGAGATATTGACGAAGTGATAGGCACCATCCTGACTTTCATTTCGATAAATAAACGGCGGCATATTGTTATTGCTGACGACTAGATCCAGGTCTCCGTCGTTATCGATATCACCGTAGGCGGATCCCGTGGAAAATCCGGGTGTTCCCAATCCCCAATCAGTACTGACATTGGTGAACTGTAGGTCACCTTGTTGGGTAAAAAGACAATTGGGAATGGGTACCGAAGGAATGTTATCGATCAGTTCTTTAATGACCTCGCCTTTCTCTTCGTAAATCTTTCGCATTCTTTCCGGAACAAAATAAAAATCCGTATAATCCTGGTCGAGCAGGTCTTTTACGATACCGTTTGTGATAAAAATATCGATATATCCGTCGTTGTTAAAATCTGCCATGTTTACTCCCCAACTCCAGTCACTGGCTTCTACACCTGCAAAGCGTCCGATCTCGTTAAAATATACCCCCCTCAGTCCCTCCTTCGACGAGCTCAGGACAGGCTCCTCAAGGGGGGATGTCGGCCCGCTGTTGAGCTGGAATACATTTCTTGGGAATTGGCGATAATAGCCATTCCTGATCTTTAAAGCGTAGCTATCCCAATTGTCAAACACGGTTTTGGTTTTTAATCGGGATTGCTCTTCAGGCAGCATCTCGGTGACAAAAATTTCGGGATAACCATCGTGGTTAATGTCTGCTATATCCACTCCCATGGATCCAAGGCTTATCTCCTCGATCGCATCTTCAAGGGACTCTTTAAAAGTGCCATCTTGCTGGTTGATGTAGAGGTAGTCCTTTTCGAAAAAATCGTTGGCCACAAAAATATCGGGCCACGTATCTCTGTTGACATCACCAATAGAGATTCCCAGTCCAAATCCGATAGCACTGCCGTAGATCCCTGCTTCCTCACTTACATCCGTAAAACCTTTTGTCATCTTTCCTTTTGAAGCCTGCACTGCTTGTCCTGAGTCTTGTCGAAGGGAGCCTGTCGAAGTGTCGTTGCGGTAGAGTTTATTCCCTCCGTAGGGGTCCCGAACGCTGCGCAGACCTTTGCTGGCATCCATAACTACCCCGGTGGGATTCAGAGAATTGTTGGATAAGTACATATCCAGATCCCCGTCTTTGTCGTAGTCAAAGAAGACGGCGTGCACTGAAAATCCAAGATCGGCTATACCGTAATGACTGGCGGATTCTGTGAACCCCCCTTCAGCCAACTCCATTCTGCCCTCGGCAAAAGCTGTCTCATCCCCTAAAGGGGGAAAACCCGTGTCGTTTTCTCGACTGATGGCGGACCAAAAAGTGGGCCCCGGATTAATAAAGAGTTCGTTGTGCCGGTTTTCTCCTTCGGGTAGACCGCTTTTGCACACATAGATATCCTGCCATCCATCGCCATTGATATCGACGATGCTTACTCCGGTTGACCAGGCACCACTACTTGCGACTCCTGCCGCTTCGGTGATATCTTCAAATTGAAAAGCTTTCCCTGCCTGCCCTGAGCGCCCGCCTGCCGTACGGGCAGGGAGTCGAAGGGGGCCTGAAGAAGGATCGCCTTTGTTTATATATAGCCTATTATCCACCTGGTTGCCACAAAAAAATAGATCGAGCAAACCGTCATTGTTGAAATCACCCAGGCCTACACCTGCTCCATTGTAGAAACTTCGGAAGAGGTAGGTATTGAAGTCTTCGTCGTATTCAAGGTTGTTTGCAAAATCGATTCCAATAGCTGAGGGATCGAGTTGGGTGAAATGCGTGCCTTTTGAGAGTTCATTGGAACTTTCACAGGAGATTAGGAATAGAGTTGGTATTAAATAAAAACAAAAATACAGTTTAACTAAAAGAATATTCTTTGAATTACACAATTCGCTATATCTCACTGTTCCTCGTCTTGGCATACTCTCTCCGTCTTTAGTAAACTCTCCAGTTGAGTTTTATTTTGGGTCAAGTGATCTTCCGCAATTTCCCATAAGATTGCCGGGTCTATGATGTGGTATTCATGTACCGCAAAGTTTCTTAACCCGTACATTTGTCTCCACGGAATTTCAGGATATTTGTCTCTTAAGGATTGTGGTATGTTGTTTGAAGCTTCTCCAATGATTTCGTAGTTTCTGGTCACTGCATCAATGACCATTTCATTTGACATAAATCCTGAACGTCCTTCAACAGTCTCAATATATGTTAAAATTTTTGTGATGGCATCGATCATGTCTTCCACGAAGGTCAGAGAATCACGATCTTTCATATATATTTGACTTGCTTCATAATCGACTTCCTCCATCGTTTCTTGATAGACCCCTCAGTTACTAAATCAATCTTCCTCTTTAGAATGGATTCCAAATAGTCCTTTAAATCAAAAAACTTCCACCCAACCCTTCTGGAGAAAATAACGAGAATATCAATATCTGACTCATCGCTAAAATTGCCATTTACAAATGATCCGAAGTACCCGATTTTGTCAATACCAAAATCCTGTTCAAGTTTCGGTTTAATCAGCCGTATTTTTTGTTCTATTTCTTGAGGAGTGATCATTTAATAAATTTAGCCAAATCACCACATAGTTGCAAAGTCGCAGTTTACATGGGTCAGTCATTCTCCCTGCACTGTCTGAAGTTTGCAACTTCAGACATTTATGACTAAACCATCACATACCCATCTCGAACATCTGGTTCAATAACATCAATTTCCATTAAACAATCAGTCCTTCCAAGATAGTTTCTTGCGCTGCTATACAGATACGCACCGGGTTTGTCTACTATTTGCAATTTTACAGGATTCTATGAAAATATCTTTGCACTCCTTACGTGTAAACAGATCAACCCAACCCACAATAGTAAATGTGATAAAATGTAATGCGTATTGATCGGTAACAACATAACCCTTTCTATCAGTCATGGTTTATTTGATTTCTCTTTTTCCAAATTTAGTTAAGAATGTAAGAAAAATATTGTTTTGAAGCCTGCCCGATGCAGGAGGGTTGCAAACTTCAAAGAGCAAGGAAAAAGGGGTCACGATCAGTTCTGATGTTTTTGAAAAAAACTCATATCGGTTCTGATGTGGCTAGGGCAATGACGCGACCTTCACTACCCACAGCCGTATAAAAATGATAGACAATCCCTTCCCACTGGCGCTGAAGTCCCGCCACACAAGATTTTAAAGAAATAGATGGTGCGTCGTACATGTGAAAAGTGACTATTGAAAAATGGGATGTTGTGGAGCTTTGCTTATTCGCCAAGCCTGATTCATTTTGTGGGCGCTTTAATGCAGTTATCAAATACAGGGTAAAGCGGAAATTGAGAGATCCCAAGATAGTAATTGTTGTGAGTAATCCAAAATTCATAAAACCTTCGGATGCTAAGATTTTTCTGCACATCTGCAAAGTCGGTGGAAACAATGCTCCTGGTCCATGTGGGTTTGCCAATCCGGAGTAACGGTTTTGCGATTGATCTGCTTCTGACCCTGGATCCAGTCGGCCAGATGCAAGCGTGCCGGTGAACGTCCGGTGAGAAGAGCCGCCCGGCTCGACGAACAAAGTGTAGAGCCCGAATAGGCTTGGGTAAATAGCATTCCCCGTTCAGCCAGGGCGTCGATATTGGGTGTTTCATGAAATTTGCTGGCGTAGCATTCGAGCTCTTTTATCAATTTCACAATTTTGATTAGTTGGTATTATCCACTTTTTCTAATTCGGGATAAATTGCATATAACCTTTCCCTGACTTCTATATCGGGAATGGTGCCCTGGCGCAAGATCAAATTCACAATTGAGATTTACAAGTATTATTAACTCTTTGAAACGCTCGCTTTTATCTATTCGATAAAATCAGTTTCAATGTCGGATGGGTTTATCCATGTGGGGATCAATTTCTCCTTTTTTACTACTATCCTGTTGTATGCATTGTTGTATCTGATATTAGATGATTCGTAATTCTGTAAAATATCACCCTCACCGAACATTCTGGGGTCTGCTTCTTTTTTCAGTTCATTTTCCATTTCTTTTCTCAACTTCGTGGCAATTGCTTTATAATCAGCGTTATCAATTAAATTATTGACGCAATAAGGATCATCGTGCAGATTATATATCTCTTCTTCACTTCTCTTGGCAAATGTTAGTTTCCACAAATATTTTGTATCAGCAGTTTTCCGGGATTTCAGGACTTCTGTTTTGGTAGGACTGTTTTCAATGTATGCGCAACTTTACCGGTTTTCGAATTCAAAATTCGATCGATTGGCTTGGGAGAATTTGAGGTACACCCCTACCCTCGACGAGTAGATAAGTACCTGATACCTCCAGACCCCTAAACATTTCAGGAATGCCTTCGCCATAGGGCCAAATGACTTGGACATGATTAATCTCGACAGCCTCGCCCAAGCCAACTTCTAGCCTTAGACTTGATCCTCCAAAACTTCCACCGGACCCAACAGTCTGATACCAGTTCTTCATATCGCCTATTCTCGTTTTGCACGAAATCGTAATCCGTGCTCCGATAGCCTTACGATTTGATTTCCTTCCTTGTAGTTCAAGCGCGATCCAGGCATTGTCGTTACCCGGGTTTTCAAAAAGTAAGTTGTGGTATGTATCCCCCTCTACGGAGCCACCCATGACGCAATAGATGTCCTGATCGCCATCATTATCCAGATCCCCGAAACTCACGGCATGTCCCTTTTGGAGGTGACCAAAACCGCCATCGTAAGTGACCTCTTCAAAACCGGCCCCGTCAGCATTGAGAAACATTCGATTTGGAATGATCATCCTAAAGTCAGGGGCACCATTTCCGATGTAGAAGTCTGGGTATCCATCAGAGTTGATATCACCGAAGTTACTTCCCATTGCAAACATGAGTTTGTCAAGTCCCTGCGATTTAGCAACTTCAGAGAATGTCCCATCCCGATTGTTTTGATAGAGCGAGGGCTTTCCCGATGCGGATTTGCCATGAAGAAACTCTGCTGCGATCTGCCCTGCCATGTTCTGGAAACCTGCCAGATCATAGCTTGAAGCGAATATATCTTGCCATCCATCCTGGTTGTAGTCCCAAAACCAGCATGGGAAGCTGAAAATGGACCTGCCACGCCCGCCGTTTCGGTCACATCTTCAAAGAGGAGAGAGCCATCTGTTAGAGCGCCTTTGTTTAGGAAGAGCTTGTTCGGGCCGTTGAGCACAGATATATAGAGGTCGGGCCATCCATCGTTGTTGATGTCCCCTGCCGATACGCCCTTAACAAATTGATTTACATCCATTCCAGCCTGAGCTGCCACATCAGTAAAGGTGCCATCGCCATTATTCCGAAATAGCTCGCAGTGGTGGATCAGGTCTTTCCCCCCTTCATTTCCGATGAAAATATCTATCCAGCCATCACGATCAAAATCGCTCCAAACTGCCGTTTGGCTAGGATGCAGGGAGTATGTCCCGGATTTCCTGCTGACGTCAGTGAAGGTATTGTCGCCATTGTTGCGCAAAAGTGAATTGGGATGATTCCCGGCAGCCTGAAGCCAAGCACCACGCAGGACAAAGACATCCGTAAAGCCATCATTGTTATAATCAGCTTGCAACATGTTCAGGCCACTTACCAGACCGACAAGCCCTGCTGATTCAGAGACATCCTCAAACTGCCCGTTTCCATTATTGTGCAGATACTTCATCTGGTCACCAAGGCCATAGGATGAAGCCATAATATCCAGCAGGCCGTCGTTATCAAAATCTTCTATACAACAGCCGCCAGACAAACCGAAAATATCTGTCTCCGTTTGGATTGCAACGTCCCTGAATTTTTGATTGAATTTTCCTGAGGCTTTACCGATATCGGGAATCAGATACTCATCTGGAACTTTACCGGGATAATCACCTAAAGTCATATAGGCAATATTCAACAGATACCGGGACTGAAGATCTCCAGGGAAGTGCGACAGGATCTTCAGATACAGGTCAATAGCTTGTTCTGAGCCTTTTCGCCTTGTGTGAATCCCTTTTCCCTGAATTGGTAAGAAACACGATTCCTCGTTATGCCTGGCACAGCAATTTTCCTCTTCGCCCAACCGCATATAACCGATTGCCAGCATCTCATAAGCGATTTTCGTTTGTGGGGTAAGGGCAATTCCAATTGCTTCAAAATCGCGTATTGCGGTTTTAAATTGTGCAATTGCTTCATCTGTTTTACCTGCATTGAGAAGTTGTTCTGCGTACTTAAATCGCCATTTGAGTTGCTCCTGTCCCTGAGCTGCCTCAAGTCGCGACTTGTAAATATTCGCTAGTTTGGCGTTAAGATGCCAGGCAATTTGCGGATCGCAGCTCGCCTCGATATCCGCTAGTTCTTTGGCCATATCGAGATTGGATTGCGGCTGTGAATGAGTGGACAGTTGTTTCGAATTTGGGCTGCAGCTAATTGTAATTAGCAGGAAGGCCACCACCATTTGGACTAACTTTTGCACAATGATTCCGCGTTAGGTTTAGTTTGACATTCCGGTATCTTCTTGAGATGTCGCCAGTGCAATGACCCTCCCTTCACTACCCACAGCCGTATAAAAATGATAGACAATTCCATCCCATTTGATGACCCATGGTTTGTGGGCATAAATTCAGAACTCCAGACCTGGACAAAGATAATCAAGGAGTTATGAGAATTTGACCGTAAATTCAAATGTCGCATTTTAGCATAAACTATTTGATAGATCATGCAAATGCGACTTCCCATATTTCCCTCATCATCACGATTAATAAACGCAAATACAGCTGTGTACGCAGATTCGAACATGGTCTACTACATGCATTCCGGATCGGTGATATACTGCCATGAGAAAAGTGACCTTCAAGGCTATCGATATATTACAGCCAATCTTGTAGTGTCAGGTCTATGTAGACCAAAGGAAATAGCCGATACATTGGGAGTGGGCAACCGGAACATCCAAAGATATGCCAAAGCCTTGCGCGAAAAAGGATCACAATGGTTTTTCCAAAGAGAAGAACAAAGAGGAAGTTGCTATAAGTTGAGTGAAGGGGCGATGGATCAAGCCCAAAAGTACCTTGATGGTTTCTATGGAGTAGCCGATACAGCTAAACTTTTAGGAGTTACAGAAGGCGCACTTCGCTATCATATCAGAAAAGGCCGGTTAAAAAAAAAGTGGTAAACCAACCGATTCTGTATCATCCAATGGGACTATTCTTTTGCCTGCTGAGAGAAACGAGTTGGATCTGTTGGCATCAGAGGTCTTGGGAGTAGCAGCTACACGAGTAGATGAAAGGACAAAAGCCGCCTTCGGTAAGATAGAAACTACCCCATTACATTTTGAATCCTGTCAATCCCTGTCCTTTGGCGGAGTACTTCTTTTACTTCCCTTTTTGATCATGAGTGGTCTATTGACCTATCGGGATCATTACCACGAATTGAAACGGGGCTACTACTACATAGAAGTGATCATTTTGCTGTTGTCATTTATGTATTTATGCCGCATCAAGAGCGTGGAGCAGCTCAAGCAGATCAGTCCCGGAGACTTTGGCAAATTACTCGGACTAGACCGCATACCTGAAGCCAAATGCATGCGCAACAAACTGCATATGATCACCAATCAGCAAAAAGCAGGGCCATGGATGATGGACTTAGGTCAAAACTGGGCAAGTGAGGAACAAAACGAGTTTTACTACATAGACGGACACGTTCAGATTTATTATGGTTACAAAGCCAAATTGGGTAAAAAATACGTATCACGTCAAAAGTTATGCCTGCCGGGAATGCAGGAATTTTGGATCAACAATCAAGACGGTTCTCCCTATTTTTTTGTTACAGGCCAGGTGAACCAGAAGCTTCAGGAAACTATTATTGAGCAAATTTTACCAAAGCTACTAAATGAAATGCCCTGCAAATACAGTGATGAACAATTGGAATCTGATCCTGATTTACCGCGCTTTACCATTGTCTTTGACAGGGAGGCATACAGTCCTGCTTTTTTCGGCATGTTGTGGGAAAAACATCGGGTGGCGGTGTTGACCTATCGTAAGAATGTAGAAGACCGGTGGAATGTTGATGATTTTACAACACATCAGTTGGCTATCGAAGGTGTAGACACGCAAATGGACTTGAGTGAAAGGCAAATCGTTCTGGATAAAGTGCCGATGAGGGAAATAAGAAAACTGAACAAAGACACTCATCAGACAAGTGTATTGACGACCAACAAAAAACTGGCCATTCTATCGGTAGCACTATACATGTTTGCCCGCTGGACGCAGGAGAATTTCTTTCGATATATGCGACTGGATTATAGGTTGGACAGTATTGTACAAAACACTGTGGATCAGATAGATAAAGACTTTGATGTAGTCAACCCGGAGTACAGTAATCTTAGTTACTACCTCAAAAAAGTAAGAGAAAAAATCCAACGAAGAAAAGCCCGCTTATTCGACATCCAGGAAAAACTTAGCAAGCAAAATGTAGACCATGTATCCAAACTGGAAACACAACAATCCAAAGTACAAGAACAGATAAACGGCCTGGAAAAACAGGAAAATCAACTGATAACCAAACGCAAATCAGTTAGTTACAAAATTAAAATCAAGGATATGCCTGAATCCATAAGATACTCATCACTCAACATGGAAAGTAAAAGGTTCCAAAACGTAATAAAAATGATATGCTATCGTGCCGAAACGTCAATGACTAATAAATTGATGCCTCATTTTAAAAAGTCAAAAGACGAAAAACGAAGTTTGATCAAAAGTCTGATCAAAACTCCAATTGACCTGGAATGTGACTATAAATCTAAAAAATTAACCGTCTCCCTTTACTCCCAATCCAATCCAAGAATGAATAAAGCTGCTGAAAAATTATGCCATCTTCTCAACCAAACCCAAACCATATATCCAGGCACTAATTTGGAACTTCACTACCAAATCGCGACATTGTAATTTACTCCGAGTCTGGAGTTCTGAAATTGAATCAAAATCCTCGGAAGGGGCTATCAAATCCTCTCCTTGCCAATCTGTCCAGTTGACCAGGTCGTACGAACAGGCAAACCGTTCAAAAGCTCCTTCACGATAATGGGCTCCAAAATAGAACATGACGTAGAGATCATCGATTTTTGCGATCTGTGCATCTCCGCAAATTCCTTTCCCACGTGTAATGAGCGGATCATCGCCACCGAAGCGTTTCCAATTCACCATGTCGTCAGACACAGCCATTCCAATACTTTCAACCCATTCTTCTTGTGCTCCTTTCGCATTATAATACATGATAAAGGGATACCCGGTTAGTTGCCTTTTATCACGAATGATCAAACTTTTGTATATGGTTTTTCTTTCGAAAAATCGAGCATCATCATCTATAGGCAGGAATATAGGTTCCCGGAGCCTTTCCCACTCTGACGCAGAGGTTATGGTGTTTGAACTCGCGAGACCAACCCCTAAAGTTCCTGCTTCGTATCCTGCATTAGCTCCCCCTAAAGAGGACATCCAATACTTGTTATCGAATTTCTCCACTTTATACGAGCCACCCCATTCAAAATCCACTAGTGACAGATAGCCAGCTTTTTGATTGGCATCCCAGGTGTTTTCGGTAAATGACATGATCCTTCCTATGATTTTCCAGTTTAACAAATCACCGCTTTTTGCCAGCCAAGTCTCATACCCCTGGGCACTTTCATCCATCGTAGGTGCTTCGTATACAATGTATGTCATGTGCCAGGACCCATTTTCACGATAAATAGTGGGGCTGTCAACGATTTTGTTGGAGTCCGGTTCCTGGAATACCACTCCGTACTTGTACGGTGTTTTGATTTCCTGGTAAATTTCCTCCATTACATCGGATGAGACTGTTTTTGGTTTTTCAGAAGGGTTTGCATCATTAACGACACCGTCACTAGAATCACGGTTCTCCGATGGAACATTCCGACACGAAATGACGATGGCCAAGGGGACAATTATCGAAATGAATCTGAACATATTAGACATAGCTCAATAACTCAATAGTTTCGCAATCGTTTACTCATCTGCCACCGCTTCACTTTGGTTCGCTGGGCAACCCATACAGTTAGCCGGTGGATAAAGATCTATACCGCCTCTCCACATGGATTGCGGAATGGGGTCAACCTGAACTCCGGAGCCTTCGGTTTTGTAGGCAAGAATCCGATCCACCTCACTTTTTGGTACCGGCAAAACCGTACCATGGCGTATCCATCTTGGCAATATTAATCTATCACTGATATCTGTATAGTTCACAAAATCCGTTGTTTCAAATACACCATTTTGTTGGGTGGACCAGTAATCGCAATAAAGCACCCACTTATCCCCACTTTTTAGGATAGTTGCTCCTTCAGCACGGGGTTCCCCGCCTGGTTCTGTTGGCCCTGCAAATGGATTTGTCTCTGCTATATCTCCCCAGAAATCTCTTGGCATATTTACCCATGAATCTAATTTCTTCTGGCTTTTAACCACATGAATCTGCTGTAAGGTTTCCTCCTTAATGGCCATGACGTAGGTGTCATTGTCGATTCTTGTGATGTAGGCGTCGATGACCATGTTATTTTTCGGTGCATAGAATAACTTGCGAGGAGAGTATGTCTTAAAATCTTTGGTCACTGTATAATACATCCGGTGGTTCATATTTTCCCAGATCGCCGGATTCCAGGTCTTGGGAAAAATGGAAGGATGCTCGATAGTGGTGGCCCAGAAAATGACATATTCTTTTGTCCTATCGTCATAATACATTTCCGGAGCCCACACATTTTTAACCAAGGAATCCCTTTTAGCAGGCTCGGTCAAATTGTCGCCTATCCAATTTGAGCCATCACTTTCTTCTGTACCCAATCCGTTGTAATCATGCCAGACATACAGATACTCCGTGGGTGACCAATTGATCAGGTCTTCGGAATGAGAAAGTCCAATTCGGTGATCGAACCACTCTGTCGTATGGATCAGGTGATACTTCCCGTCACCGCCCATCACAAGGTTTGGATCGCGGACGAGTCCTTCAGCCTGTAGGTACATACTCTTGTAGTCATCCACCTCTGTCCACTCATAACCGTCGTAACTAGCTAGAAGATTCATGCCATCTTCGCCGTTTCCAGTGAAGGAGGAATAGATGAAGCCAGTGGGTTCTTGATTTTCTTGATAACAACCGATAGCCACTAGAATCAAGAACAACATTAAATTTATTTTCATTTTCAAATTTTATACTTAACAAAATATATATCCTAGATCAATCTAGATTATGGATTTCCGATTCAACTCTTCTACTAATTTCTTTTGATATTCAGAATGGGCTTTTGTGTCTTCCCTTGCTTTTTGTGCGTAGTAAATAAAACCAAGCGCTTTTCTGCTCCTGTTGATGCTAATATTGCGGTCTGCCCAATGAATGGTCAAGGCATGGTGAGCGAGCAAATCGCCAGGTTCTAAACAGTAGTACACTTCATTTGCGAGATCCTCTTCGTTGCCAAAATCTGCGATACCTTGAGAAAACCCCAAAACGTTTGTTCGACCATGAGGACGCAACCCCTTTTGGTGAGAACCGCGAACATAACGCACACATCCATTTTCTTCATCCACCTTTTCTAGTGCAAGCCACATGGTAACTGCTTCATTTGGTTCGATCATGAAATAGTAACCATCTTGATGGGGTGGTGTGGCCTTGCTTATTCCGGGAGGTTTATTGAAATATTGCATGTTTTTTCCGACAACAGCGTCATCGAGGAGAATTGAAGCCAATCGTTCAAACTTGCTTTCAAACATCATTTTATGAAAAAATGGATCATAGTCAAATAGATGTTGCACTTGCTTCAGACTCTTTTCGTCGCTTTTCACTTCGTAATACACCTTCTGGGATGGCATGGATGATACCTTGTTTATCAAAAAGCTACTCATGTGTTCATTGAGTTGCATCATTTCATGGTTGTCCAAGTAACCCGGTATGAGAATGAAACCATTCGATAAAAACCTTTGTCTCAATTCTCTGCCGAAAACTTTGTTTGTGTCATTCATCATGTTGTACGAAAGGCCTTGCCCTTCATGAGTCGCAGGGACTCAGATTAAAAATCAGTAACTCGGCATCTAAAATAACCAAATACTGTTTTTGTCATGTTTTCCAAATTGGTAACACAGGCATGTACGGTGTAGCCGCGCTTCGGCAAAGCACTGACCACGAAGGACCCTATGTAGCCGGAAGCTCCAGTCATAGCGACCGGACCGGCATTCGAATCGATGCCTGACATTTCTCTGAGGTCTCCTTCGATTTGTTTCTGCGGACTCGATCGGGACACTTATCACATGAAGACGAAGACTCCATAATCATTCGATCAACTGGTCGTGGCCTGATCGCCTCTCCCGATGCTCAGGACGATGCCAAGCGCCATTGAGACATGCGCCGTTGCCGCCCACATCTCTCGTGTGCAATGAGTGGTGCGGACCATTACGGCTTTGGATCGAAATGTTGCGATCGTTTCTCGTTTTACTCCGGCAGATATCTCACACGAATTTCGAGTTTCTCCAGTGATCTCGAACTCGCGTGGTTGTCTGTCTGGGATGATGCGTCCAGCATGACGAGGTTGCGGCCAGTGGCCATATGGAACGGTTTCAGGGCGAAGAGCCACCAGCCATCTTGTACCACAGGGGTCTGCAAAACAATTCCGTTGAGCTTTACGGTGACATTATCAGGGTCCGCGCCGGCAGAAAGCTGCAGACGGAGTTCGAGCTGCTGGACATGGTCGGCACGGTCGGCAATATCGTCAGCCACATAAATCTCAACCCAGGAAGGATCGTCGGTTAGGGTCAGCGGCAACGGTGACTGATGATTCAGGTTGGTGTAGTGCTTTCGCCGATTTTCGAAATAGTCGTAAAATCGACCCCCATAACGGCGTGAAACAACGAACCACTTGTCGAGCGATTCAAGGCTCTTTGCACTACCGATTTCGCGGTAAACTATCGAATGAACGGACTGGTCGCCAAACATCGGTCCGGTTGTGCCGATCAACTTCCCGAATTTTGGCAACTCATTCCAAAAATTGAATGTCGCAATCCCATCCGCGCCTTGTAGCCACCAGTTGGCAGCCAGTCCTCGAAAGAACTCCGGAGTAGTGACTGCATGGTATCCGTCGGGAGAGTGATGCTGATCGATACAGGGATACAGTTTGACAAGTGTACCGGCTGTGATCTTCCGGAATCCGTCAAGATCCACCTCAATCGAACGCGTGCCGATTATGATCATGTCAACCAGATTTTGCTCAACCCAGGTTTCAATATCCATCCCGTCAAAGTGGCACCCGGGAACAGTGTCTGCGACGCGGACCGATAACAGAAAGGGACGGCCGCGCCGATGGGCTACGTCCTGCAACATCAGCCGTACCTGTCTCACAAGATCGGTCAAATCTTCCCTGTGTTCCCACTGACGACCAACAGGCAGCAAGGGAGGATGTCGCCCAAAATCAAGATTAATACCGTCGAGGTCATAGCGTTCGGCCAACTCCCGCAGTATAGCGACTTTGTATTGCCGCACTTCGCGAATTGCAAAATTCCATAACCCGGGTTCCCACCAGCTTCCCGGAAGCAGCCAATCGGGATGTTGCTCTTTCAGTGTGTGGCGGGCAGGGGTGCGTATATCGACCTCCCAATCTGCACCATTGAGACGATGCTCCCAGAACACTTCTAGACCACGATGCTGACTCTCCTCGACAATTCGTTCGACAATGTCGACACCTTCGCGGCGCCAACGCAGCAACGTTGGATATTGCAGCTCGGGTATAACCCGGCTCGGATAGACCGCGAAATTTCCTTCATCCAGATTCCAACCAACACAATCGACCTGACTACCGGGCTGATCGAATACACTAAATCGTGCCGCCAGCCACTCATCGGGTTGGAAAAGCGTCTCTCGAGCGTCAAAGACGACATCGTCATATCCCGCATCATTGTTCACATAAATCCGGCGTTCACGATTCACTGCGGCTATATGAGCTTCGGAAAGGGGTATCTTGCCAAGCGTTTGTAACAACTCTTCTGAGGATGTCTTGTAATCCTTAGATATTGTATTAGGAAAATTGGATTAGAATGAAATGAATAAGAAACAAGAAATGAGTATGAAAGACAAAATAGAAGGCGGACTTGTGATTTTCATTTTGAGATGTTTTGAATCGATGAAGTGTTTATAGTAATAATAACAAATTTCGCAATGGGACGTGTATTAAAGTTGTATAAAAACTATGTCATCTTGCGATAATAACGGCTTGATTCTCAGGTACTTGCAATTTTCGAAGGCTCTAGTTTAATTAAGCTATTATTTGTATCTTAGAGGGATGGAAAAAGAAGCAATAAAATCGTATTTCATGGGTCTTTCGGCCGAAGGTCAGCAATCCCTGATAATGGAACTGCAAGCCGCCGGTGAGTTGGAAAATCTTTCCCCTCAATGCCAGAGGCTTAGGAGGGATATCTTGGACAATAAGCAAGGATGCTGTGCCCATTGTGGCCATACCAAATATGTAAAGTTTGGCATCGACAAAGGTTCCCGGCGCTATAAGTGCAAGTCATGTAATAGAAGTTTTACAGAATACAGCGGCACCTGGATGGCTAGGATCCGCAGGAAAGACAAGATTGATGATTATCTTAAGTTGATGTTGGAAGAAATGAGCCTGGATAAAATCAAGGTCACCCTGGGCATAAACAAGAAAACCGCATTCGATTGGCGCCACAAGATACTGGCATCCATAGAAGATACTGATAAGGGGGATTTTACTGGGATTACGGAAAGTGACGAGACTTTCTTTTTTCACTCGGACAAGGGCAGGGAAGTTGAATCCCGCAAACCAAGGAAACGGGGTGGCTCCTCAGGTAAAAGGGGCATAAATGATGACCACATTGCAGTAATTGTTACCCTGGATAGAAAAGAACAGATGGATTTGAGCGTGGCTACCAAAGGGCGGTTGAAGAAAAAGGATACCGCGTAACGCGGCACGAGTTATAGAAAAGGCCATAGGAAAGAGGTTTACCAAGCAAACTATATTGTGCAGCGATTCGCATGTCAGCTATAAAGGCTTTGCCATGGATAAACAGATCGAACACCATCCATTGCGTTCCGATTTAAAGCAACGGGTCAAAAATGGGGTTTATCATATCCAACATGTAAACTCCACCCACAGAAGGATAAAGAAATGGATTGACAATCAATTTTGGGGTGTTTCCACTAAATACCTCCAACAATATCTCAATTGGTATAGGCTCAAGGAAATGCTTAAAAAAAACAGGCAGTTCGTGAAAGATTTCGCAGCACTCTCAGTCGAAGACATAACGGCCTACGCGAGATACCAACAGATATCGAATCGATATGAAATGTTAATATCAACGCTAACCTAAACTAGAGCCTTTTCAAAATGCATAACTCGTGCCACTTTACGCGGTAGCAATAGCTACGTGTTGAGAAAATTGCTAAGCAGTGCCCTGAGCACCGCCGAAGAAAGCTTGAGGATCAACCCGCCCGACCTGTCGGTCACGACGGGCGGGTGTGTTGTTTGCTCCAACGAAGTCCCTTTGGGGCAACCTATGAGATACGTTTTTAAGCAACTTCATAACCAATCGGACTGGCGTATGACAAAATGCAGGAATAGCGCCGATGATTCCAGCACTTAGATACCGGCTTCTGCAGGCATCGGGCTCAACGATCCACGACTTGTTAATCAAATTGTTAGCGGTCAATAGTCGATTATTGACCGCTTCGATACATGTCTAATTTACATAACCCCCTCGGGCACATTGTATTCTTTTACGGTGATCGTTGTAAATGTTCTAGGAATTGTTCGAATATCCTTCACTATCCAACGGCACTTGAAGCCACAGAAATGATCTCAAATATCTGAAACGATACCACCCCACCGACAATCTCCAACATTAAGGGATTTACCCGGTCAGGTGTCAATATGTTTTTTTAATTCTTCATTGAGCGCAGGAATTATCTCATGCAAATCCGCAATAATCGCATAATCAGCTTTAGCAACGATGGGAGCTTCAGGATCTGTGTTGATAACAAGAATATTTTTCGCGCTTTTACACCCAACCCAATGTTGAATCGCACCACTTATACCACAGGCAATGTACAGGTCCGGAGCAACTCGAGCTCCAGTCTGTCCTACCTGATCCGAATGCGGTCGCCACCCATTATTTGTCACCACACGAGAGCAGCCTACTGCCCCACCCAATATATCTGCCAGTTCTTCCAATTTTCCAAATCCTTCCGAGCTACCGACTCCCCGACCTCCACTAACCACCACACGTGTGTCTGTGAGTAGCACTTTGTCGCTCTCTGGTACAATCCGATCAAAAACTTTGACCCTCAAATCCTGATCTTCAAGATCTACTGTTCGTTCTTTGAGCTCGAGTAGTATCTCATCATTGGTTTCAATGGCAAATACAAAAGGGGCAATAGTTGCCAATTTGATCTCACCGTTCAAATTTGCTTCTTCCAGTAAACTACCACCCCAACGAAATCTCGTCACTGTACAGAGCCCACTGCTGAATTGAACATCCTTACAATTTGAAGCCAGGGGCAGATTCATCAAGGAAGCAGTGTGGGCCATGACCTCATTGCTGCGATCTGTGCTAATGGCAAATACAGCATCTGGTTTAATTGCTGCAGCCAATTGGGCAATTGATTTTCCCCATGCCAATGGCGCATAATCATTTAATTCTTCATGCAAAATTAAATGGACAACGGAGACTCCATAATGTCCCAGTTCTTTTACAATTGAACGGCCTTCTTCACCAATGATTATCGCTTCTATTTTTCCAAATCTTTTGGCAAGGGACAACATCTCCAAAGATTGTTTATTCAACATCCCACGGTCGTGTTCGATAAATCCTAGGATCATGATGGCTCAATAATTTTTAATTCAGAACTCCTTACCCGTCCCAATAAATTCAGGGTAATAGGGAGTAGACCTCGCGAATTAAAACTGCTTCATATTTTTGTATATGCAGTTACAATTCCCCTTCTTCCCTAAAGATACAAAGATGATCTCTCATTGTCTTGGAGTACACACCCAAGACGGTATTGTACAATACATAGCCAATGGCTTACCTGTATATAGTCATTCGAGTGACGATCTTAATGCTTTCAGATTCATAACTAGCAATTTTATAGATAAAGGATTGTGCAGCCGAGCTGAAGTTCAGCGGGCTTTTGGAGTGAGTATAGACAGTGTCAGAAGATCGTATAGAAAATACAAGGAGAAGGGAGAATCTGGATTTTTCGGGCCTGATGCCAGAAAAGGCAAAGCATACAAGATGGTTGGTAAACTAGTGGAGCGGATACAATCGAAGCTGGATAAGAGACAAAGTAATTTGAGTATCTCAAAACAAGAAGGGATTTCAGAATCGTCGATACGCTATCACATTGAAAAAGGCACTTTAAAAAAAAGTTCAAAATAGAGTGTGAAGGTGGAAATGGCTCGACCTTAAATGATCGCAATGACCTAGACCAATCTACGCCGATGGGCATAGCCACAAGCCGCTCTGAAGACAGGATAGGTGCATCTCTTGGGTTGTCTGGTCATGCTGAGGTGAAGTTTGACAACAGCGAAGCTTTATGCGGAGCAGGGGTATTATTCCTCTTACCTGCCTTGATAGAGCATGGGTTATTCAAGACAAAACAGGTATATGAGTTACCTTCATCACACTATTACGGACTAAGGTCGATACTATTGACTTTGGCCTTCATGGCCCTGTTGCGCATCAAAAATCCCGAACAACTCAAACAATGTAAACCAGGGGAGATCGGCAGGATAATAGGCTTGGATCGTATACCAGAAGTTCGGTGTTTGCGAGAGAAAATAGATTTGCTGAGCAAGCAGGAAAAAGCCGTTGAACTGAACAACCTTCTGATCGATCACTGGTATAGAGATGAGGATAATGAGGACTCATCTTTTTTATATATAGATGGTCACCAACGGATCTATTATGGAGGCAAAGCTAATCTACCTGTCAAATATATTGCGAGACAAAAATTGTGTTTAAGCGCCACTACGGAGTATTGGGTTCACGATGCACAAGGGATGCCTGTTATGATGGTGATAGGGCAATTGACAGAGAAAATAAAAGAAGCAATACAAGACCTGATTATTCCACAAATGCTACAAACCAAATTACTTACTGAGATACAAGAGGAGGATGATCGACAAAGCCCTCAATGCACCTTTATTTTTGACAGGGAGGCTTACGAACCTGCTTTCTTTAACCACCTGTGGGAAAGGTATAGAATAGCCGTGATTACATATCGCAAGGATGTGCGAGATTCATGGAATAAAGATGACTTTGAATCCACTGATACACAAGTACTTAGCCAGGATGTAACCATGCAATTGTGCGAGAAAGAAGTAACGCTTGGAGGACACACTTTCAGAGAGATCAGAAGCTTGTCTGAAAAGGGTGAACATCAAACCGCTATTATCACCACTCACCCTACTTTGGGAATAGCATTGATAGCAGGCAGAATGTTTGGAAGGTGGTGTCAGGAAAACTTCTTCAGTTACCTCATTCAAGACTATGATTTTGATAAAATGATTCAATTTGGGGTAGAAAGTATTGATCCCAATCGGGAAGTGGTCAACCCACAATACCGAAAATTAACAAACCAACTGAAAAAACTCAGGGAAAAGATCACCCGGTTAGAAGCCAAGTTCTTCCCTCTTGCAGAACTAGCTATGGATGAGAAAATTGACAAACTTCCTGAAATAACCGAAAGACAAATGAAGTATAAACACAAAATTGATATTCTTCGAAAAGAAGAAAACAAGATCGCCACCCTCAGAAATGATATTCCTGCCAGAATAACTCTTGAGCGTATGCCCGAGCAGAAAAGGTATAACAAGTTAAAAACCGAAAGTAAACTGTTCATGAATGTAATAAAGATGATCGCTTACAGAGCAGAATCATCTGTGGCAGCTGTGGCTTGTGACCACCTCAATAGGGCAAAAGACGAAAAAAGAATGTTCATCAAACAAATCATCAGCAACAACGCTGACTTGATTCCGGATTATAAGAGTAAAACGCTGACTATAACCTTGCACTCTCTTTCTGCACCAAGATTTAATCATGCAGCCAAACAGATTGCAGACCTGCTCAACAAAACTGAAACCATATTCCCTGGATCAAATTTGCGCATGATCTTCAAAATAACAGCGAATTTAGATTGCGAGAGGTAAGGAGTTCTGTAATTCAACTAATACTCTGATAGCTTCGGGAACAGCGCTCTTGTCCTTTCCTAATATCTTTACGTTGCTTCCAAGTTCCTCTGGTATTTGAAATCGAATTTTTGTTAGTCCACCGGCAATTTTAACGGGCTTAGATTCTTCAATGGCTTTTCTTCGTGCTCGCATGCGACCAGGCAGTGATGGGTATCGAGGGAGGTTAATCCCTTCTTTGACAGAGACCACTGCAGGTAAGGATAGCTGATATTTTTCTAACCCCCCGTAGGCTTCTCGCAGAGCAGTCAACTGTTGATTGTCGATCTCAATAGATTTTGCCCCTGAGATACATGGCAAGCCAAGAGTATTCGCCACTCTGATCCCAACTTGATACCCTCCTGAATCTGCAGATTCATTGCCAAAGAGAATCAAGTCAAAGTGACTTTCCACCAATGCTTCAGAAATGGCGTTTGCCGTAGACATGGGATTCCAGTCTAGAACATCAGATTTCAGTAATATGCCTTCATCTGCACCCATAGCCATTGCATGACGCAACTGCTCAGAAGCCATTTCAGAGCCAAGCGTTAATACTGTAACAGTGCCACCGTGATTTTCTCTAATTCGGATGGCCTCTTCAACTGCACATTCTTCATGTGGGCTTATCGTAAAGCCTAAATTTCTGGTAACAATTTCTTTCTGATCCTCAGTTAAAGTAATTCGTCCTCCAGGTGCCGGGACCCTTTTTACACATACCAATACTTTCATAACACTTTTCCTGTTTCTAACCTCCCCTGGCCAAGCCGCAAGAATGTTTATTCGTGTATTTGTTTATTCGTGTATTTGAACATTTAGTAAACTGCATAAACGTATAAAAGCATAAACGCATAAACAGAAAAATTACAAGATGGTTAATCCTTGAGTCCACTCCGATTACCACACATTTTTCAAGCGTACATTTGCCAGCTGCGGCCAAAACCCTGGAATTTTCTTAAGTGCAATATTGTTGCATAAGCATTCCTGAGGGTTGCGATGATGATATTTGGAAATCCGAGGGTATTTTCGACCAATTTATCGTTAATTCTTCTAAAATTCGTCCAAAGTACTTGTGACAGGACATAAATGTGACATTTGAATAAACCCCGATATAATATTTTGTTCCTTTTTTTGAGCCGGTGAAAACATTGATGTATGGTCGATTCCACATTGGCTCTTAGATTGTGGGTGTGCTCATCTAATGTTTCTTGCATCTGTTGAAATAAAAAATAGTTTTCTACTTCATCTTTGGTCATATACCGACCTCGGGTGTCGTGTTTAATGACGTATTTGTTGGTCTTCTCGTTAAACTTTACCGCGCACTGTTCTCCTGTCTTTTTTCGCCATACTTGAAGATTGTTATTCTCATCTCGTTTCATTGTATAGGCCTGCTTTCCCCCTTTTGTATTAGCTAACTTCCATTCGGGCGTGGTCGTTTCTGACATTGCTTTTCTGTTGGCCTTGCTGTCGTATCCGCCATCCGTGATGGCCTGTTCTATTTTATTCTTTTCTTGACCTGATTCATCCTTATCTGGATTTAATACATCCTGGATATGGTCGATAGATTCGATTAAAAACTCGTCTTCTGTAATATTGGCCGGTACTACCTGGGCATCTACGATTAGGTCTATTTCATTTTCTTCTGTACACGTTTCACTTATGTTGGCATGATAGCCCGATATGGTCTGTTTATTTTCTGCTTTACCTTTAGTACGGTAGGCAGCATCAGGATCATGAATGGACTGCACACTGCCACTCGATATGTCTCTTGCAGCTTTGGGTCTCGGAGTATTCTCCTGTTTAGTTTGCTGTTCAGATTCATCACAGACCGCGCTGATTTTTGTTTTATCATCAGAGGCACTCGGAGGTTTTTGCTCATTAGATTCCTCTGATTGTTCTTCATACTGTTCTTCGTAGAGCCGCTTGAGATCTTGGTAGCCTGTCAATCCCGCCGCCTGGCCATGACTCAAGAGTACCTTTATGATCTTACCCATACCTACTAGCAGTTCCTCTTTTTCTTTTTTGTTTAATGGGTAGACAATATTGGAGGCACTTTGGCTTTTTAGCTTTTCTAAAAGCTCGCATGATTCTTTATCCAATTGATCTGTAAGCAGTTCTACCATAAGGTCTTTACTGCATACTCGTACAGCTTCGATTATCATCTGGACTCGAGTGCAGCGTGCAATATTGGAATTAATCAACTTCGAATCCAATCGTATTTTCTTACCGCTCACCTTGTATTGCTCTATCTGCCCAATAGTGATTTGTTTAAATGCCGCCTTCATCAAATCCTCCCCATGGTCTTCATTATACTCTACCATGTTCTGTCTGAACTTATAGTAAGTCGATTCGGTCGGAATATCCTCATTTATATTCGAATATCCCATAGCAAGCATGACCCTGGTGTTGAATCGACATTCATCAAAAAGTTGTTCATCAGTCCAACCTTTACCTTCTTTAAGGATAATCATTCCCATTAAAACTCTAATTGAGCAATTGGGCCGGCCTCCTTGATTATAAAGCACCTCGAACAATCCTTCGTCTATGCGAGATACCACTTCTTTAAAAAATATATTATGCCAACCATTCGGATCATCCAGAAGCTCTCGCTTCCGTTCTGATAGCATCCCTCCTATCGATTTGAATAGATCAACTTGTGAATTTGTACTACGTTTAAACATATCACAAATTAAATATATATGTCATCTTATTGTAATATTTGACATGATTTATGATTTAGTTTTCGGAGTGGACTCATCCTTTAATTATGAAAAAGATTGTTCAAAAAACACGCTTTTACGAAACTCTTATGTATATACATTCAGAGAATATTAGTAAAAATTCTACCATCAAAGATGTCCTGAATTACTAGTGCACTAAGAACGAAATATAACACCCCTTAGACGCGGTTAGTTCTTAATGCACTAGCCCTTCATTCTAGTATTTGAAGGATCAAATAAGGGCCGACTTCCAACAACTTCCACAGTTACAGGATAGGACTCAGCCATGTAATAAACCAATAGTTTCATTCCTGTTTCGGCATACTCTGCGGGCAGGTAGGCCATCAATAAAAATTTGTCTGTTGAAGGGCTGGCACCTGCCGTGGTGACATAGGATGGCCGCCCCTCTGAATCAACGATAGCTTTACCTTCTAAAGTAAGTATTGGTTCATTACCTTGCATAAATCGTTTGATTCCAGAATCTGATCTGTGATGGTCTACTGAAAGTGTGCATAATAAGGCTACCGCTTCTTCTTCACGGGCTTTTAGCACTAGTGTCCCGACGTTGTTCAAAAGTCATAACATAACAGACTAAATATCAGCGCCTTACAAAGGTTTTGAAATTTTTTGATTTCAACAAATTTCTGAGTTTCTGAGACTTTTTAGTTTCAGATCATATACCAAGGAAAATTTATATTCGCTCAAGTCATTGACCACATTCCGAGATATGAATTTCAAAAAGCAGTTGATAAATACAAAGGCAACTATAAGGTAAAGACCTTTAAGTGTTGGTATCAATTTCTGTGTTTACTGTTTGGCCAACTCACCCATCGAGAAAGTTTACGTGATATTGTCACTTGTTTAAATGCCCATAAAAGCAACTTGTATCACATGGGTATAAAGGCTGCTTTGGCTCGTTCTACTTTATCAAAGGCCAACGAGGTAAGAGATTGGCGCATTTATGCTGACATAGCCCATTGCCTCATAAGGCAGGCTAGAAGTTTGTATATTGATGATATTGACTTTTCTCTGGAACTGGATAATGCTGTTTATGCATTAGACGCCACTACAATTGACTTGTGTTTAAGTGTGTTCAAATGGGCGAAATTTCGTAAGAACAAAGGAGCCATTAAACTTCATACGTTAATGGACATGCGTGGTTCCATTCCTGTATTTATTCATATTTCAGATGGTTTAACACATGATGTCAATGTTTTGGACATTTTGGACTTTGAACCAGGGGCCTTTTATGTAATGGATAGGGCCTATGTAGATTTTGAAAGACTTTATCGAATTGACCAAGCCCAGTCATTTTTTATCACCAGAGCAAAAAAGAACTTTAAGTTCAGAAGAATCTATTCTCGGCCTTGTGACAAATCCAAGGATATACTTTGTGATCAAGTCATTAAATTAACGGGTTATTATACACTAAAAGCATACCCGGATAAGCTTCGTCGGATAAAAGTTTTTGATCAAGAAACAAAACGGAAATTTGTATTCTTGACTAATAATTTTGAATTGTCTGCCGAGATCATAGCTAGGTTGTATAAATACAGATGGCAGATCGAATTGTTTTTTAAATGGATCAAGCAGCATTTAAAAATAAAGGCGTTCTGGGGAGAGTCTGCCAATGCGGTCAAAACACAAATCTGGATAGCAGTAGTGACCTATGTATTGGTTGCAATAATCAAGAAAAGGTTGAAATTAGAAAGACCAATTTACGAAATTCTACAAATTTTGAGTATCTCTACATTTGAGAAAGTGCCTCTAAATCAGCTACTTATGAACACAGAAATACAAAACGATCTACATCCATTTCATAACCAATTGAAACTCTTTTAGTTATATCGGGACACTAGTGTTCAGTCAAATTATATAGTCTGGGTAAAGATTTTTTAGTTTAATGCGCGCATCACTCGTTGTAAATTGCCAATCTACTCCTTTTTGGTTTTTGTTTCTGTACCCATACCAGGCTTTGGTTTGTTTTTTGAGTTGTTCTTCATCTGACATTCTACTTTTCAAACCACACCGTGTTAATACGCTCAATTCACATTCTGCAATATTGAGCCAGGAAGCATGTGCCGGTGTGCGAACAACTTCTATCTTTTTCACTATGTTTCGGGCTCTGGGGGCAGGCATAATTTCATATAAGGTACTTAATTTATGTGCACTTAAATTGTCCTCTACCAATGTGATTTTGTTAGCAGCGCTATATGTTTTTTCTACTAAGTTCATGATGATTTTTGCGTAAGTCTGACTATTGTGATTATCCTCAATATGTACTTCTCTGTATTCTCCTAAGGGTTCTACGATCATGTACATACTTTTTACTCCTTCTCTTTTATACTCATAGTCTTGATGTAATATACCCTTTGAATCCATATAGCTTTTCTTTGTTTCACTTATGATCTGTTTAGGGGACTCATCTAAACAGATTACTGGATGAGTCGGGTCATATGGTCGTTCATATACATCTAATACCGCTTCCATTTTATGAACAAAATCTGCTCCTTTCTTTGGCATTATCCAACCTTTGACTCGCCAGGGTTTAATTTTGTTTTTTTTAGTATCTGCCGTATAGATTCATGACTGATGCTTTCTACATATTCCAATTCTACCATCTTATCAGCCAATAATCGTAAACTCCACCCTGAATGACCATCAGGAACTTCTTCACATCTTAAGGATAGTAAATGGCTTTCTACCCGACCGTCAAATATCTTTTCTTTTACATATTCTCTTTTCTTTCCATATAGCGCTGCTTCAAATCCGTGTTCCACAAATCTTTTTCGCATTCGCTCTATTCCATTTATCGTCATTCCATAGGCAATTTGAATCTTTTTATCTGTCCAATGCTTATCTCCATTCTCATCTGAGGCCAATAATATATAACTCCGCTTGGTCCTAATTGACTTACTATTGGGTATGCTTATTATTCGCTCTAATTCACTACGCTCTTCTTCGGTTAAGGTTACTTTGTAAAATTTTGCCATGATTCTTTTTTTTGTTCATTAATCAAGGCTCTATATTCTCTTTTTGATCAGGTGGTCACTCTAATCTTTATGCAAAACAACATTCGAAGTTACTTTATTCTTTTTACCCAGATTTATGCGCTTGACTGAACACTAGTGGGCTTTTAGATATTCTTCCTTGCCTATAAAGTTGGCTCTTTTTACTTTCGGTCTGGCAAGTCCAGCTTCGATGGGATTGTAATCAGATTCCAATTCAGCACCCATTAGTCTGTATCCTTTTTCAATTCGACCTGTAGTCCCATATACACCAATGCCGGCAGGAATAACCCGATGTGTTTGTCCTGCTTGCCAAAATATGTCCCAAAGTCTCAACCCATGTTCCATAGGAGCATATATCTCCCAACCCAGTTCACCTACATATGAGATCCTCAAGGCCCTAGTTTTAATCCCACCTATCCTGATTACCTGTGTTGTGCCAAATGGAAATGCCTCATTTGACAGATCATCATCAGTAACTGACTGCACTAGATTTCGTGCCTTCGGTCCCCACACTCCAATAGTACATATGGATGATGTACGATCTAGAAAATGGACTGATCTATCTCCAGGTAAATGATTTAAAAACCACTTTTTATCCCTTCCTCCATCTCCTCCTCCACTTGCAATTCGGAAACAATCTTCATCAATTCGCAAAATGGTCAGATCGCCTTTAAATCCACCGTTGGCACAAAGTAAAGGGGTATAAACAGCGTTGCCAATTTTAACATCCATTTGATTGACAGTCATATATTGGATATAGTCGAGAGCACCTGGACCAGAGACATCAAAAATGGCGAAAGCTGTCAAATCTACCATGGCGACCCTTTCGCGCATAGCTATATGCTCTGCATTGATGATCGGTGACCACCACCGGGCATCCCACTCGTGTTCTCGGTGATTGATCTTGGTTCCATATTCTTCAAGCAATCCTTTATTGGATTCATACCATTGAGGTCTTTCCCAACCCGCTGTTTCAAAAAATACTGCAGCTAATTCTTTTTGACGAATATAAAAGGGGCTAACACGTACAAACCGGTTTGATTCCCACTGCTCTCGTGGGTGGACAATTCCGTATGTTTTATTAAATCCTTCTGAAGTTCGGGCATTAACATGTGTTTTGGATCGAGCATAATCATAAAATCGCGAAATATCAGAATGATGGGGGTCGATCTCCGAATATCCATATGTCATCCATTCAGCCATCATCCGGCCTATTCCCGGGCCCTCTTTGATCCATACTGCGGCAGCAGACCATAGATTCTTTACCTCCACAGTTTCACCTAGCAATGGAAATCCATCCGCTGTCAGTGACAAGAGCCCGTTGATCGCGTGGCGGCTACCAGCTCGTTCATCTCCCAATAGTTCAGGCATCAATTCCATAGCTTGCTCGAGCTGGGGATCAAAATCATCCTGGGTAAATGGCAATTCAGTAGGGGATAGAGGAGATTCTTCGATAGAAGGAATATCATCAGGTTCATACAAAATCGGTCGATGCGCATATGATCCGATTTCCATATCACTTCCGTGCTGGCGCTCATAACAAAAAGTATCCATATCCCTGACGATTGGGTACTCGATTTCACCGACTGTATTTTCAAACGATTTTAATGGCCCTACAGTGATCATCTGATGGACGGCAGGTGTGAGAGGGATTGTTGCTCCAGCCAATTTGGCAATACGGGGACTCCAAACTCCGCAAGCAATAGCGACAAAGTCTGTGTTAATTTCTCCACGTGAGGTGAGCACGCTGCTCACCTTCCCATTTTGTACAAGAATATCTAAGACCTCTGTATTGGGAGCAAGGGAGATGGCGTCTCTTTCGAGACAATACTCACGCATCAGGGTTCCTGCTCGTAGTGAATCTACTACCCCTACTGAAGGACTGTAAAAACCACCTAGAATGATATCCTCATTTATAAAGGGCACAAGTCTCTTTACTTCGCTAGGGGAAATTAGATGAGATTCCACTCCCCATGATATTGAAGAGGTCATTCGGCGACGCAATTCCTCCATTCGAGACTCTGTGCGTGCTACTTCTATTCCTCCGCTTTCTGTGAATACCCCCATTTCTTTATATTGACGCATACTGTCCAAAGTGAGAAGCGTCATCTCCTTGGAATGATCCACTGGGAAAATAAAATTTGATGCATGTCCTGTTGACCCACCAGGATTTGGCAGTGGCCCTTTATCCACTAATACAATATCACTCCACCCAAGTTTTACTAAATGATAAGCAAGGCCATTTCCTACAATGCCAGCTCCAATGATCACTAACTTTGCGTTTTGTGGGATATTACTCATAGTCGTTAGTCTGACTGTGTGTCTTCACTTAGGAACGAAGATAAAATAAAGTATCGAATTTATGCACAAATTCTGTAGGAAAGAACTGGAAGTTGTGGATGAAATTGAATTCGATTATAGTCAATTTCTGATTTAGGTGTCTTTATTCCTGTGTTATATCTTTTTTGATTTAATCGTGCTACTACTTTTAATCCTGTTTTGGTTTTGGTTTTATTTATGAGTTTAGCTACCAACTCATAATCGGTAAAAACTGCACCTTGAATAGCGCGGTGAACATGAGCAAATAAACGATGTTCAATTGGATTCCACTTAGAAGCATAGGGTGGGTAATGGCACACGATAATATCTAATCCTATCTGTTTTGCTAAAAGTAAAATTTGTTTTTTGAAAGCATAGTGTCCATAGCTATTGGCTCCTCCTGCATCACACAACACGAGGATATTTTTAGCATTTGGATATTGATGGATACCATAGTTTTCCCACCACCATAACAAATTATCTGTAATAAATTCTGCTGTTTCATGACTATTACCTATCGACATATACCCTTCATTTTTTTGTAAATCGTAGATTCCGTGAGGAATTACTGCACCTTTAGATAAATGGTGATAGTCGTGATCGAAAACCTCTATAGCTCCCGTAGCATAACATTTTCCTTCACGATACAAGTTGCCTAATCGCTCCTTTTTCTTACAATCTCAGAACTCCTTACCTCTCGCAATCTAAATTCGCTGTTATTTTGAAGATCATGCGCAAATTTGATCCAGGGAATATGGTTTCAGTTTTGTTGAGCAGGTCTGCAATCTGTTTGGCTGCATGATTAAATCTTGGTGCAGAAAGAGAGTGCAAGGTTATAGTCAGCGTTTTACTCTTATAATCCGGAATCAAGTCAGCGTTGTTGCTGATGATTTGTTTGATGAACATTCTTTTTTCGTCTTTTGCCCTATTGAGGTGGTCACAAGCCACAGCTGCCACAGATGATTCTGCTCTGTAAGCGATCATCTTTATTACATTCATGAACAGTTTACTTTCGGTTTTTAACTTGTTATACCTTTTCTGCTCGGGCATACGCTCAAGAGTTATTCTGGCAGGAATATCATTTCTGAGGGTGGCGATCTTGTTTTCTTCTTTTCGAAGAATATCAATTTTGTGTTTATACTTCATTTGTCTTTCGGTTATTTCAGGAAGTTTGTCAATTTTCTCATCCATAGCTAGTTCTGCAAGAGGGAAGAACTTGGCTTCTAACCGGGTGATCTTTTCCCTGAGTTTTTTCAGTTGGTTTGTTAATTTTCGGTATTGTGGGTTGACCACTTCCCGATTGGGATCAATACTTTCTACCCCAAATTGAATCATTTTATCAAAATCATAGTCTTGAATGAGGTAACTGAAGAAGTTTTCCTGACACCACCTTCCAAACATTCTGCCTGCTATCAATGCTATTCCCAAAGTAGGGTGAGTGGTGATAATAGCGGTTTGATGTTCACCCTTTTCAGACAAGCTTCTGATCTCTCTGAAAGTGTGTCCTCCAAGCGTTACTTCTTTCTCGCACAATTGCATGGTTACATCCTGGCTAAGTACTTGTGTATCAGTGGATTCAAAGTCATCTTTATTCCATGAATCTCGCACATCCTTGCGATATGTAATCACGGCTATTCTATACCTTTCCCACAGGTGGTTAAAGAAAGCAGGTTCGTAAGCCTCCCTGTCAAAAATAAAGGTGCATTGAGGGCTTTGTCGATCATCATCCTCTTGTATCTCAGTAAGTAATTTGGTTTGTAGCATTTGTGGAATAATCAGGTCTTGTATTGCTTCTTTTATTTTCTCTGTCAATTGCCCTATCACCATCATAACAGGCATCCCTTGTGCATCGTGAACCCAATACTCCGTAGTGGCGCTTAAACACAATTTTTGTCTCGCAATATATTTGACAGGTAGATTAGCTTTGCCTCCATAATAGATCCGTTGGTGACCATCTATATATAAAAAAGATGAGTCCTCATTATCCTCATCTCTATACCAGTGATCGATCAGAAGGTTGTTCAGTTCAACGGCTTTTTCCTGCTTGCTCAGCAAATCTATTTTCTCTCGCAAACACCGAACTTCTGGTATACGATCCAAGCCTATTATCCTGCCGATCTCCCCTGGTTTACATTGTTTGAGTTGTTCGGGATTTTTGATGCGCAACAAGGCCATGAAGGCCAAAGTCAATAGTATCGACCTTAGTCCGTAATAGTGTGATGAAGGTAACTCATATACCTGTTTTGTCTTGAATAACCCATGCTCTATCAAGGCAGGTAAGAGGAATAATACCCCTGCTCCGCATAAAGCTTCGCTGTTGTCAAACTTCACCTCAGCATGACCAGACAACCCAAGAGATGCACCTATCCTGTCTTCAGAGCGGCTTGTGGCTATGCCCATCGGCGTAGATTGGTCTAGGTCATTGCGATCATTTAAGGTCGAGCCATTTCCACCTTCACACTCTATTTTGAACTTTTTTTTAAAGTGCCTTTTTCAATGTGATAGCGTATCGACGATTCTGAAATCCCTTCTTGTTTTGAGATACTCAAATTACTTTGTCTCTTATCCAGCTTCGATTGTATCCGCTCCACTAGTTTACCAACCATCTTGTATGCTTTGCCTTTTCTGGCATCAGGCCCGAAAAATCCAGATTCTCCCTTCTCCTTGTATTTTCTATACGATCTTCTGACACTGTCTATACTCACTCCAAAAGCCCGCTGAACTTCAGCTCGGCTGCACAATCCTTTATCTATAAAATTGCTAGTTATGAATCTGAAAGCATTAAGATCGTCACTCGAATGACTATATACAGGTAAGCCATTGGCTATGTATTGTACAATACCGTCTTGGGTGTGTACTCCAAGACAATGAGAGATCATCTTTGTATCTTTAGGGAAGAAGGGGAATTGTAACTGCATATACAAAAATATGAAGCAGTTTTAATTCGCGAGGTCTACTCCCTATTACCCTGAATTTATTGGGACGGGTAAGGAGTTCTGAAATTACATTTATATCAGACGGCGCTACTTCTACAGTGCCTACCGAACCCATTTTAAAAAAGCCGTCGGAAATGTTTTTCCAGGTTAGCCCGGCATCGGTGGTTTTCCATAGGCCTCCGCCTGTGCTTCCCATATAATACATTTGGGAATTACCAGGTACCCCGCACGAAGCCACGGACCGTCCACCCCGAGATGGCCCAATATTTCGAAATTCCAGGCCGTCGTAAAGACTTTTAACATCAAAGGAATCCTGTGCCAATAGAAAGCATGTGAGAAGAGAGAAGAAAAATGCCGTGGCTATTGGTTTATACATTGCTCAGAGAATTTCAAGCAAAATCTAAATGTGCACATTTTTCCGTTTTGTTTCGTCATTAAAAAGAATGTTCATTCACAAAAGGGCCTGTTTCAGCTATTTCAAGACCATTAAAATCTGGTATAGAAAATTAGTGTAGTTTTATTCAGAAGAATTATATTTATTATCAAAAATTAATGCGCATAAAAAACCTATTTTATCTCTTTATTGTCTCTTTATCATTTGTTGCTATTTCGTGTTCCACTCAGCAGGGAGCTGCTTTAGAGGGTCTCGAGCAGACTGTCCAGGACAAAAGATTAGAAAGCCAGGCCAATTATAGCCTCGCCGACGTACTTAGAAAAAATACAGCTTTGACGGTTATGGGTATAGGAAATAATGTCAAAGTGCTCGTAAGAGGTACAAGTACCTTTGGCCAGCACGGCCAGGTCACACAACCGTTATACGTAGTGGATGGCGTAGCTGTCGGTAACAATTATGCCACGGTAGATCGCAGGATAAATGTTGCGGATATTGCCAAAGTTGAAGTACTGAGAAGCCTTTCGCAGGTCGCCACGTATGGCGAGAGGGGAAATCACGGAGTAATAAAAATTACTACCAAAACGGGTCGCAGAATAAATAAGACATAGGATTGTACGTCTGTGCAATTCATTTGGAAATAGGTGTACGATGAGGGGTTGTACGCCTTTTTTATTTTTTAAAGATCGGTTAAAATTCCTCTAATATTCCAATTCACACTCTCTTCACTCCGATCCCTGAAAGAAGTCCATTCATCGCCATCTGAAGAAAGATAAAGCCAATCTCCATTGGGATTAGCGGGGCCCGCATCGCATCCGATTACCTGTTCGGTATCTTTCTGATTCCAACTCGCCGAAAGCCATATCTCGCCATTTATCGGAATCGGATTGTCGAAGGCGATCGAGTTAAGACTATTCGCCACCATCTGCGACGAAAGTTCTTCAGAGAAAATCAACGCACCAGGCCCAGCCGCACTGCCGCCGGAATAAACATTAAATGAGAAAGTTTGTGGTACGTTATACACGAATATTTCAATGGATCTGATGCCTTTGCCTACGAGATCATTGGTTATGAATGACGGAAACCTCGCTGCGGCCTCGTGATTTCCCGCTGGAAAAATTGGAGAATTTGCATTCGCTCCATCGTACCGCAGCTCGTTTTCGGAGACCGTTGGATCGTCGCTGCTACAGGCCAATAAGCCAATTGCTAAAAAGAGAATTATAAATTTTTTCATTATCCTAAGTTACCAATTGCATAAATAAAAATCATACTCTAATGTATTAACGCAGCTTTCGCTCAATTATGAAGTACGTGAAAGTAGAATTAACAAATATTTTTAATTTATTTTTGGTCGAACTTTTAGTCAACACGTATCGATAAAATCCAATCGTAAAATCTGAACAAATGAATGAGGGTGTAAAACCAGCAATGGCTCACAACGTATATTTCTGGGTGAAGGAAGGAACTTCTGAGCAAGAAATATTAGGTTTTGAAAAAGGATTGAAAAAATTAGGTACCGTTCCTACCCTGTTGCATTATTACTGGGGCAAACCGGCCCCCACAGAGAAAAGAAACGTAACTGACCACAGCTATCATTATTCGATCAATGCTTTATTTGCGTCTCTCGCAGATCACAATACCTACCAGGTAGACCCAATTCATAATGAATTTGTAGAAAGCCATAGCACTATTTGGGAGAAGGTGAAGGTCTATGATAATTTAACCAATTAGAGTGGCGCCAAGCGTTCGACTGAGACGTTCGGAGAGCTCAGTCAAGCCGTTCACGGCGAGTCTCTTGCTTGGTGGTTTGTCCAATACTCCAACGAAGACGTCCGCCTGACCGAGGCATTCGGGCAGGTTGGAGCTACATCCTCTCTAGTTCCACCACCAAATCGTCCTGATCGACCCGCGAACGCTCCTTTAACTCAACATGTTTTATCCGGGCTGGCCAAGGCGCAGTGATTGTACTTTCCATTTTCATGGCTTCTATGATGAAAAGTGGGTCATTTGTTTTTACTTCATCGCCCTCTTCTACAAGGACCTTTTGGAGATTGCCCTGAAGTGGCGAACCAATGTCCGTGTCTGAAGAAGTTTTTCGATTCTGTTTTTCGATGATATTAAGGGATTTATCTTTTACCAGAACCGATCGAATAGCTCCGTTCAACCTGAATATGACCATCCTCATACCGCTTGTCCGTGGTGCATTTGTGTTAAGGTACTGGATCATCAGGCTTTTGCCTTCCGCTATTTGCACTTCTATCTCTTCGTTGTATTTCATGCCGTAGAAGAAAGTCAATGAGGGCAACTTGCTCGTATCACTGTACTTTATTTGATGATCATAAAAATCCTTGTAGACTTCAGGATAAAGCAAATAACTCAGAAAATGCTCAAAGCCTTCATGCTGCGGAAACTCTTTTTTGAAAGATTTGTACTCCTTCTCAAAGAGGATCGGTTTGAGATGAGAATTGGGCCTGGAAGTGTAAGGTTGTATTTTTTTCAACACCTTTTTCTGAAATTCTTTAGGCCAGCCTTCATCACGCTGTCCGAGGTCTCCTTTCATCAGTGACACCATAGAATCCGGAAATGCTAAAGTATCTCCCTTCTCTAATAAATCATTGATTGTCAATCCATTAGATACCATAAAAAGAGCCATATCTCCGACGACCTTCGATGAAGGAGTGACTTTCACTATTCCTCCGAGCAGGTCATTTACCGATTTGTAATTCTTTTTAATTGTATCAAATTTATTCTCCAATCCAAGAGCTCTTGCCTGAGGTCTTAGGTTGCTGTATTGGCCACCTGGAATTTCATGCTCATATACTTCGGCTGTTCCCGCTCTCAATTCCGTCTCGAATGAATAGTAATACGTTCGCACCGCCTCCCAGTAATCCGCATACTCGTTAAGGCTGGTCAAATCGATATGGCCACTGCGCTCATGGCCATCCAGCATTGCAACAATTGAATTAAAATTTGGCTGTGACGTAAGTCCCGACATGCTGCTTATAGCGACATCGACCACATCTACACCTGCATCGATTGCCTTGAGATAAGTGGTTGATTGGATGGAGGATGTATCGTGTGTATGAAGATGAATGGGGAGGTCGACACTTTCATTTAATTTGGCAATGAGCTTTTCTGCAGCCAATGGTTTCAGCAGTCCGGCCATATCTTTTATCGCCAATATATGGGCGCCTTCATCTTCGATGCGTTTGGCCATCTCAGTGTAATAAGATAAGTTGTATTTTGCGCCCTTCTCCAGGACATCTCCGGTGTAGCAGATACATACTTCAGCAATTGCCTCGGTGCGTTCTCTCACTGTTCTGACGCTCGTCTTTATGGCTTCCAGCCAATTAAGGCTGTCAAAAATTCTGAAAACGTCTATGCCATTTTCCCATGCACTTTCGATAAATCTTTCTATTAGATTATCGGGATACGCTTTATATCCAACCGCATTAGAACCTCTGAGGAGCATCTGAAGTAACGTATTGGGCATAGCCTCCCTAAACAAACGCAGTCGCTGCCAGGGGCACTCCTTCAGAAATCGCATAGCCACATCAAAAGTGGCTCCTCCCCATACTTCCATTGAGAAAATTTTGTGTCCGTGATTAACGGCAAATGAATGTGCCACTTTCAAGAGATCATGGGTACGCACTCGGGTAGCCAGCAGCGACTGGTGGGCATCTCTGAACGTAGTATCTGTAAAATAAATTTGTTCCTCGGCCTTGAGCCATTTGGCGAAATTATCTGGGCCCTTCTCGGTCAATATTTGCTTGGTTCCCGGTTGCCATATGTTGTTCCTGGCATCTGGCACTTTGGCTTCGAGATGAACAACTTTATCATCGCGTTTTTTGACATCCGGATTGCCATTGACTATCGTCTGTGCCAGATAGTTAAGGATCTTCGTGCCGCGATCTCGCCACTTGGGTGGTATCAGAATTTCGGGATTTTCGGCAATGAAATTTACGGTGGCCTTACCGGACCGAAAGCCTTCGTGCCTTAATAATTGAAGAAGAAAGCCAATATTGGATTTTACGCCGCGTATACGAAATTCTCGAAGGGCCCGGTGCAATCGATCCGCCGCGTCTTTCAATTCTTTCCCATGTGCCGTGACTTTGACAAGCATACTATCAAAAAAAGGTGAAATAGTAGCGCCTGCATAAGCGTTGCCTGCATCCAGCCGAATACCGAACCCGCTTGCGCTGCGATAAGCGATCAAACGGCCAAAATCGGGTTTAAAATCCTGGGAAGGATCTTCTGTGGTAATGCGGCATTGTATGGCTACACCGCGATAATTGATGTCTTCCTGTTTTGCCAATCCAATGCGTTTGTCGGAAAGTTGGCGCCCCTCAGCAATATATATCTGGCTACGTACGATATCCACTCCTGTAATTACCTCTGTGATCGTATGTTCTACCTGGATCCTGGTATTGACCTCAATGAAGTAAATATTCTCTTCCGCATCCAACAGAAATTCTACCGTTCCGGCATTCTGATAATTCAATTCTTTACATATCGCCAATGCGTATTTATACAGATTATTTTGCGTTTTTCGATTTAGTGAAATAGAGGGAGCAATTTCCACAACTTTTTGGTAGCGTCGTTGGACAGAACAATCCCGTTCGAAGAGATGTACCAAATTGCCATGATTATCACCTAAGATCTGGACTTCCAGGTGTTTGGGATTTTCAATATATTTTTCGACAAAGACCGACGGATCGCCAAAGGCAGTTTTCGCCTCCCTCGTGGCTTCTAAAAAAGCGATTTCGAGATCACTTTCTTTTCGAGCGATCCTCATTCCTCTCCCTCCGCCGCCTACCTTAGCTTTTATGATCACCGGGTAGCCAATGCGTTTTGATTCTTTTCGAAGAGCCTTCACGTCATCCATGGGATTTTCACTCGAAAGCACTATAGGCACATTGGCTTTAGCTGCTATGGCCTTCGCCTGAAGTTTGTTACCCAGTTTGCGCATTACGGAGGGATCCGGGCCAATCCAGATAATGCCGGCTTCATTACAGGCATCGGCAAATTCAGAGTTTTCCGAAAGAAAACCGTAGCCGGGATGGATCGCATCTACATTTTTTTCAATTGCTAGTTTTATTATTTCCGAGATGTCCAAATATGGCTTTAAGGGATCATCTTTTTTGCCGATTCGATAAGACTCATCACTTTTAAAGCGGTGCAGAGAATAGCGGTCTTCGTAGGTATATATGCTTATAGTGCGGATATTGAGTTCAGAGGCAGCGCGTAAAACTCTGATGGCAATTTCGCCTCTATTTGCAACTAACAGTCGCTTAATTGATCTGTCCAATTCATATTGAATTTAAAGTAATATTTTTTACATGTACACATTTTGCGCGCGCAAATTTAATGTGATCAGCTTTAGAGTCAAGGTTTTGGTCTATCCCAGAAACGAACCTTCAATTTTTTGAATTTTGGTATAAAAAGCCTTTTCCGTAAGCTCAGACCATTTGCCTACTTTGTTCATATGATTTTTGTAGCTCTCATAAACTCTTCGGGCAAAGGCATCTGACCCTATCGTCTCTTCCAACACTTCTTCTGTGTACTTGCGGAGCACTTCCAAAACCTCATCGGGAAATTCTCGTAATTCTACCCCGCTGTCGATTATTTTTTCCAGGTACTCTCCGTTTTGTGCATCAAATTCGGCTAAGGTCCATGCATTCACGCGGAGTGCGACGGTCTCTATAGCCACTTGTAGATCTTTCGGAAGACCTTCAAATACTTTTTTATTTACAAAAAAGTCGAGTTGAGAATTGGGCTCCTGCCATCCTGGATAGTAATAGTATTTAGCAATCTTATGGAAGCCCATTTTTTCGTCGTGATACGGGCCTACCCATTCAATCGCGTCGATCACACCGCGTTCGAGTGAGGTATAAATTTCTCCACCTGCCACTAGCAGCGCCGATCCGCCCGCCTTTTCGAGTACTCGGCCGGCAATACCGGGTATGCGCATTTTCAGGCCTTTAAAGTCGTCTGCTGTATTAATTTCTTTATTAAACCAACCGCCCATTTGAACACCGGTACATCCACCGAGAAAAGGTACTAAATCGAATCTGCCATACATCTCTCTCATCAATTCCATTCCCTCTCCCTCTCCACCTAAAAACCAACTCTGCATCTGGGCCGCATTCATACCAAACGGAACAGCAGCAAAAAAAGGCATCGCCGGAGACTTGCCTGCCCAATAGTATGCCGCTCCGGAACCTACCTCTGCAGTTCCACTCGAGACCGTATTAAACGCTTCCAGGGCAGGAACTAATTCTCCTCCTCCATAGACTTTGATATCAATCGCGCCGTCGGTGATCTCACCTAGCCATTGGGCGAAGTAATTTGATGCCTCTCCAAGTACCGGGAAATTTGGTGGCCAAGCGGTTACCATTTTCCACCTGTATTTTTTTCTTTTCGGGATGTTGGGCACGCCTTCTTCCCCAGGCGTGGTTTGGGAGCCCGCACATGATGCTAGCGTCAGTCCGGCTGCAGTACCTATTAAACCTTTTTTAAGGAAGTCTTTTCGTTTCATATTACAAAGATAAGATTAGGATTTTAAGGATTATAGGATTACAGAAGGAAGGCCCATTCTCATTTAATGGACATTCTCAAAGCCTTGCCATGCAATAAATCCTAGAATCGTGTAATCTATTAACACACAAATTCACGGGATTAATTATGCGTAATTGATTTTGGTCAATTCTTGCTCAATTTAGCATAAGTCGCTGATAACCATCCAATTAACTTTCATTCAGTTTTAGACACGAACACTTTAATACGCATATATATTGCATATATGTAATATAACAAAGGGCGTTCAACGCGGGATCGCTGAACAAACAATGTTGTATTACCCTGTAAATCAATGAATTATGAAATATAGTAAAAATTATTATTTGTTTAATAAATATTTATATACCTTTATCACGGCACTATATATGCGTAATGATTGTTGCTCCAGAACTTTTCTTCATCAAACCCCAGTCCATTGCTCAAAAACAATACGAAGCATTGCGTATGTTTTATCACGATAAGGTGCCAGCCAAAGATGTGGCCCAAAGATTTGGTTACACTTATCGGGGATTTACAACGATTTGTTCCAATTTCAGAACTCCTTACCTCTCGCAATCTAAATTCGCTGTTATTTTGAAGATCATGCGCAAATTTGATCCAGGGAATATGGTTTCAGTTTTGTTGAGCAGGTCTGCAATCTGTTTGGCTGCATGATTAAATCTTGGTGCAGAAAGAGAGTGCAAGGTTATAGTCAGCGTTTTACTCTTATAATCCGGAATCAAGTCAGCGTTGTTGCTGATGATTTGTTTGATGAACATTCTTTTTTCGTCTTTTGCCCTATTGAGGTGGTCACAAGCCACAGCTGCCACAGATGATTCTGCTCTGTAAGCGATCATCTTTATTACATTCATGAACAGTTTACTTTCGGTTTTTAACTTGTTATACCTTTTCTGCTCGGGCATACGCTCAAGAGTTATTCTGGCAGGAATATCATTTCTGAGGGTGGCGATCTTGTTTTCTTCTTTTCGAAGAATATCAATTTTGTGTTTATACTTCATTTGTCTTTCGGTTATTTCAGGAAGTTTGTCAATTTTCTCATCCATAGCTAGTTCTGCAAGAGGGAAGAACTTGGCTTCTAACCGGGTGATCTTTTCCCTGAGTTTTTTCAGTTGGTTTGTTAATTTTCGGTATTGTGGGTTGACCACTTCCCGATTGGGATCAATACTTTCTACCCCAAATTGAATCATTTTATCAAAATCATAGTCTTGAATGAGGTAACTGAAGAAGTTTTCCTGACACCACCTTCCAAACATTCTGCCTGCTATCAATGCTATTCCCAAAGTAGGGTGAGTGGTGATAATAGCGGTTTGATGTTCACCCTTTTCAGACAAGCTTCTGATCTCTCTGAAAGTGTGTCCTCCAAGCGTTACTTCTTTCTCGCACAATTGCATGGTTACATCCTGGCTAAGTACTTGTGTATCAGTGGATTCAAAGTCATCTTTATTCCATGAATCTCGCACATCCTTGCGATATGTAATCACGGCTATTCTATACCTTTCCCACAGGTGGTTAAAGAAAGCAGGTTCGTAAGCCTCCCTGTCAAAAATAAAGGTGCATTGAGGGCTTTGTCGATCATCATCCTCTTGTATCTCAGTAAGTAATTTGGTTTGTAGCATTTGTGGAATAATCAGGTCTTGTATTGCTTCTTTTATTTTCTCTGTCAATTGCCCTATCACCATCATAACAGGCATCCCTTGTGCATCGTGAACCCAATACTCCGTAGTGGCGCTTAAACACAATTTTTGTCTCGCAATATATTTGACAGGTAGATTAGCTTTGCCTCCATAATAGATCCGTTGGTGACCATCTATATATAAAAAAGATGAGTCCTCATTATCCTCATCTCTATACCAGTGATCGATCAGAAGGTTGTTCAGTTCAACGGCTTTTTCCTGCTTGCTCAGCAAATCTATTTTCTCTCGCAAACACCGAACTTCTGGTATACGATCCAAGCCTATTATCCTGCCGATCTCCCCTGGTTTACATTGTTTGAGTTGTTCGGGATTTTTGATGCGCAACAGGGCCATGAAGGCCAAAGTCAATAGTATCGACCTTAGTCCGTAATAGTGTGATGAAGGTAACTCATATACCTGTTTTGTCTTGAATAACCCATGCTCTATCAAGGCAGGTAAGAGGAATAATACCCCTGCTCCGCATAAAGCTTCGCTGTTGTCAAACTTCACCTCAGCATGACCAGACAACCCAAGAGATGCACCTATCCTGTCTTCAGAGCGGCTTGTGGCTATGCCCATCGGCGTAGATTGGTCTAGGTCATTGCGATCATTTAAGGTCGAGCCATTTCCACCTTCACACTCTATTTTGAACTTTTTTTTAAAGTGCCTTTTTCAATGTGATAGCGTATCGACGATTCTGAAATCCCTTCTTGTTTTGAGATACTCAAATTACTTTGTCTCTTATCCAGCTTCGATTGTATCCGCTCCACTAGTTTACCAACCATCTTGTATGCTTTGCCTTTTCTGGCATCAGGCCCGAAAAATCCAGATTCTCCCTTCTCCTTGTATTTTCTATACGATCTTCTGACACTGTCTATACTCACTCCAAAAGCCCGCTGAACTTCAGCTCGGCTGCACAATCCTTTATCTATAAAATTGCTAGTTATGAATCTGAAAGCATTAAGATCGTCACTCGAATGACTATATACAGGTAAGCCATTGGCTATGTATTGTACAATACCGTCTTGGGTGTGTACTCCAAGACAATGAGAGATCATCTTTGTATCTTTAGGGAAGAAGGGGAATTGTAACTGCATATACAAAAATATGAAGCAGTTTTAATTCGCGAGGTCTACTCCCTATTACCCTGAATTTATTGGGACGGGTAAGGAGTTCTGAATTTCAGGGCTGATCTAAAGGCAAGCCAACACGGTGATCTGTTTTTTAAAGTATCAAAAAAGGGAAGAAAAACTACCGATAGAGTCAGTATGGTAAAGGCCGATGTTATTGGCATGAGAAAATTATTCTATTCTGTTGAAGATATTAAAGTAGCTATGGATGGTTTGGGGTGTCAGATCAGTGAGCGAACCATCCATGGGATTCTCAGAGCGGATGGGTTTGGCCGACTGCCTCGGCGAATGAAGACGACAAAAGACAAGCTGGGAAAACCGAACATCGAAGCGCCAAAATGCCAGGCTCTTCATTTTGATGATCAAAAATTCAAGAGTGCTTCTGTCGGGATTCTTTGTTTACTTCCTATTATTGAAAATTATGGAATTACAAAGGCCATTGAAAACTCTGAATATCCTGAGACTAAGACCATCAACAGGCTCAGTTCTATCTTATCTTTTATTGCATTGAAATCATCAAATATAGCCAGATACACCGCTGATGATCTGTGGTGTACTGACAGGGGCCTCGGACTTTTTGCCAAGGTAAATGTATTGCCCAAAGCCAGTTGGTTTACCTCCTATTCACACCGGGTGACCTCGAGGATGAATCGTATTTTGCTCAAATCTATACATAAAATATGGCTTGATAATGGCTTGCTTGGCGATACTTCCAATCTGGACTTTACCACCATTCCGTATTGGGGCGACGGGGATCATCTCGAAAACAATTGGTCAGGTAAAAGGGGGAAAGCAATGGTGAGTATGCTCGCCGTTCTGGCACAGGATCCGGATACCGGTATAATTGATTATGGAGATGTAAATGTGCGTCATGAAAACCAAAGTGCTGTGGTCTTAGAGTATCTTGATTTTTATAATAAAAATAATCATGGCCCAAAAGAGCTTCGTTATCTTGTTTTTGACAGCAAGTTCACCAATTATGAAAATCTCAATAAACTCAACCAAAAAGGGGTGTGTTTTGTCACCATTCGCAGAAGAGGAAAAAACCTGGTTGACCGGTTAAACGGTCTGGCGAAGCAACAATGGAAGAGCATTCGCGTGCAAATGGCGGGGAATAAAAAAAGAACCATCAAGGTGTATGACGAACGTGTTAATTTAAGAGGCTACCATGGTGAGCTTCGTCAAATCAATATCACTGGACATGGAAAGATAAAACCGGCAATAATCATAACCAATGAAATGGAGATGAAAGTAGAAGATATGGTTCGCAAATACACCCGAAGATGGATTGTTGAAAAAGGAATCTCAGAACAAATCGAATTTTTCCATCTCAATCGTGTTTCATCACCGATGGTCATTAAAGTAGATTTCGACTTCACCATGACGATCTTAACGCACAATATATTCCGGTTGTTTGCAAATGAATTGCCAAGGTATTCTCATCTTTCTGATTCGAGCATCTACCAAAAATTCTTACATAACATGGGTAACGTGGAAATCAAAAATAATAAAATTATCGTCAGACTAAAAAAGAAAAGACATCTCCCGGCCATCCTCGAACTAACCCAACAATACGCCAAGATCAAATACCCATGGCTAAACAATTGCAATCTGATATTTGAAGGGGCAACCTACTCTTGATTTTACGTATGTTTATTTCCCGTGATAATGTGTGATTAATCCTAGTCAAATCCTACAATCCTACAATCCTAGTCAAAATCCGAGTAAATAAATAACCTCCGGATAAAACAACACCACAACCAAAACCACAATCTGTATCAAAACAAAAGGCACAATGCCTTTATAAATCTGGGTAGTCCTTACCTCAGGAGGCGCTACTCCCTTTAAATAAAAGAGAGAAAAACCAAAAGGCGGTGTAAGAAACGACATCTGCAAGTTCAACGCGATAAGTATTCCCACCCAAAGCATATCCATGTCGTAGGCATTGAAAAGTGGAGTCACTACTGGGACTATTATAAAAATGATTTCGATAAAGTCTATAAAAAATCCTGCTACAAAAATGATCACGAGTACGAGGAGCAGGAATGCCATTGAAGACATATCCGATTGGGTGATAAGATTTATCAGATAATCATCTCCGCCCAAATGTCTGAACATCAATGAAAAGGTAGTTGCTCCCAGCAAAATCATGAAGACCATACTCGTAATGTGGGTCGTCTGCTGGCCTACTTCTTTAAGAATTTTAAGGCTGAACGCACCATTGAAAAAAGTAAGCAAAGTCGCTCCAAGAGCACCTACGGCAGCCGCTTCAGTCGGAGAAGCGATGCCCGCAAAAATGGAGCCCAGAACAGCTACTATCAAAAAGAAGGGAAGGAAGAACGCCTTTACCACACGCATTGCGAATCCTTTGGCTTTCACCTGTTTGAGGTCTTCTGGGCTCATGGATGGGGCCACGTTGGGTTTTAAATAGGAATAGATCAGTATGAAAAGCGCATAGGCCACAACCAGAACAAGGCCCGGCAGCAGGGCCGCGCCAAACATACTTCCTACATCGACAGAAAACGATCCTCTGTTGCTACTGTTGATTGTGTCGGCCAATAGGACGAGCATGATAGACGGCGGGATAATGATGCCAAGCGTACCCGCAGATGCCACGGCGCCCGATGCCAATGATACACTGTAATTTCTTTTCAGCATGGTCGGCAGACTGATGAGTCCCATGGTTACCACTGTAGCACCTACGATTCCGGTGGATGCAGCAAGGAGGGCTCCTACTATAATCACCGATATGGCCAGCCCTCCCCGAATTTTTCCAAAAAGAAGGGCCATTGTTTCCAGTAAACCTTCTGCCAATCCCGACTTCTCGAGCATGATGCCCATGTAAATGAACAACGGAATGGCCATGAACACATAGTTATTGAGCGTACCCATAATGCGATTGGCGACAAGCCCAAAATCATTGAACCGAAAGTAATCGGGAGCAAAGATCATTAATGCCACACCGAATAATATAGAGACACCGCCAAGCGTAAAGGAAACAGGATATCCCTTGAGAATCAGGATAAATATGAGTGCGAAAAGAACTATGGCGAGAATTTCCATTACTTGGTCAACCTGGTTTTATTGGTGTTCCGTGCTGATATAATATTTTTTGGTTCCTGCGAAGAAGGATATGGATTTGAGTATAGAAGAAATACCCTGAAGGAACAAAAGTGTGAATCCTATGAATACTGCGAACTTTAAAATATAAAGAGCAGGAAGTCCGCCTGGCTGAGATGAGGATTCGCCAATCTTAAACGAGATTAGGGCGTAGTCAAATGAAACGATCATGATCACTATACACCACGGCAACAAAAAAAGTACACCTCCGATGAGATCGACAATAGCTTTTCCCCTCGCTGACATTTTTGAATAAAACAGATCTACGCGTACATGCCTTTCGTGTTTCAAAGCAAAGGCACTTCCCCAAAGAAAAATGAGGGAATAGAAGTAGAGCTCAAGCTCCATAATCCATATCTTACTAAAGTTGAAGAGGTAGCGCATAACTACATCCAGACAGATCAGCAAGACGAGCAAGTGGTTGAAATTGCTGATGAATGAGCCTACTTTTTCATTCAGGCCATCGATGATTTTTATGGTTCTTTCCATCAGCTATTTTGTTTTCGTCTCCCAATTTAATCAGAATGTGGGCGAAAGTTGATAACTTTTTGAAACCCGCCCGACCGCAGGCGCGGTTGTCAACTTTATCATGGCCTTGCTTCAGGCTGAGAAATATTTACTTTAGCGCCTAAAATTTAATAATGCACGACATCCTTCACGACTTATGGGTAGAGGCCAAGCCAATCGAGGTCTTCAAGGCAATCAGTACACCAAAAGGGTTAGATAGTTGGTGGACAAAAAAATCAGCGGGGAGTCCGGAGATGGGCGCTGAATATGAATTGTTTTTTGGAGAAGATTACGATTGGCGGGCCGAAGTAATAAAGTCATCGCAGCCAAATGTATTAGAATGGAAAATGACCAAATCTGACGAGGATTGGCATAATACCGCTATCGGATTTGAGATTCTGAAAGAAGACAAGTTTTCGCATGTAAAATTTCACCACAAGGGTTGGAAAGAGGCCAATGATCATTTCAGAAGATCAAATTACTGCTGGGCGACCTATTTGAGATTATTAAAAAGGTACATCGAACATGGCGAATTCGTGCCCTATGAGCATAGAAGTTCTGCATAGCAATGGCAAAGACAAAATCGTGTTATGAAAAAAATATTGATTCTATTTCTCATTCTTTCACCCATTTTCATAATCGCTCAGAATCAAATCATCCCTGAAAACATAAAATCCAATAACAAACCATGGACGTCGCTGAATGCCAATTCCGACAATTTCCAATTCGCCATTGTCACCGATCGAACAGGGGGTCACAGAGAAGGCATTTTTGAAAAGGGAGTGAGAAAAATCAACCTCATCCAACCGGAATTTGTCATGAGTGTGGGCGATCTCATCGAGGGCTACACGGACGATATTGACCAACTCGACAAAGAATGGGAAGAATTCGAAGGATTTATCGATCAATTTGAGATGCCCTTCTTTTATGTGGCCGGCAATCACGACTATTCTAATAAGACTCAGGCAAAACAGTGGAGAGAAAAATTTGGCGCAGAATACTACCATTTTCTCTATAAGAACGTCTTGTTCTTGTGTCTTAATTCAGAGGACGGCGCTACCCGATTAGTCAACCCTGATATCGGAAAAGAACAACTGGAGTACATCAAAAAAGTGCTCTATGAAAATGTTGATGTCAGATGGACGATGGTTTTTTTACACCAGCCGCTTTGGGCAAGAGACCATGCCAAAAATTGGATAAAAGTCGAGGCGATGTTGGCTGGCCGCAAGCACTCCGTATTCACCGGTCACCATCATCAGTATACCCTGTTCGAAAGAAATCGATCCGATTATTTCTCATTAGCGACCACAGGCGGAGGCAGCGGGTTGCGCGGCCCAAGTTATGGGGAGTTCGATCATTTTATGTGGGTGACGATGACGGAATCCGGGCCTTATTACGCAAATATTTTGCTTGATGGCATTTATGACAAAGCGTTATATACTGAGGCACAGTTAAAGAAAAAAGACATCTATAAGACGCTCATTCCTGTCAGACAATTGCCAGTATTTTTGAAAAACGGAACAATAGATGCGGTGGAGTTCTATGCATTCAATCCGGACAATGAAGAGCGTACCGTCCGCCTAGAGCTAAGCAAAGGAGCATACCTCGCACCACTTGAAGCCGAAATAGAAATTGTCCTCAAACCAAAAGAGGTCAGAATGATCAAAGCCCTGGTAAGTGTAACGGGAAAAATAGACAAGCACCAACGCTCTCTACACACCACTACAGAATTTATCGGTGAAGATTTTGTATGGTCGCGCAATTACAATGCAGTACCATTTGAACGGGTTTCCATTCCTTTTGCGAGAAAGAACATTTCTGTTGACGGCAACTTGTCAGATTGGACTAGAGAAAAAAAATGCTTAACGGGCAATTTTGGGAAAAGAGATAAGAACGATGCGAATGTAGATTTTTCAATATTCCAATCAGAAGACATTTTTTACATTTCCGCTGCCGTCAAAGACAACGATGTCCAAAGTGGATTTAGCGATAATCCTTTTGCTCATGACGCGGTTGTACTATCTCTGGATGCCCGCCCACTTTCGCAAAGCGCCTACAACAGACGAGAGCACGAATCATTTATGCGAGGAGAATGGCTTGCGCTGATCATGCGTCCGAATGCGGCGGAATTTTCCCTGGCGTTTAACGAGCTCCTCCCCAAGACCGTACTCGGTAAAGGCCGCAAATCAAAGCATGGTTACGAGGTCGAGTATGCCATTCCATTTGAAATATTAGATGCATTCCATGGTGGGCCCTGGAAAAATCTTCGGCTCAATATATCTCTAGTCGATGTAGATGCAGAGGATGGAGAGGCCAGCTTTATCCATTGGCAACCGGATTGGAAAGAACGCAATTTAGGATCGGGTACTTTTTTTAGGGATTAGGTCATATTTGTCTCCTCGCCTCGAGATTTCTGTCGGCGTTTAGGAAAGCTTAGAAAAATAATGTGGTCAAATGGCTACACTCACCCTTAGTGACTGTCTCAAAAGATCAATTTTGAAAAACATAGAAAAATTTAATTTTTTACTTATAAGACAGCCCCACCCACCCGCTCCACACCTTCTATTTTTTGGAATCTTACTTAATACAGTCCATGGATAACTTTTCAATTAACATATTCAAATAATAACTTATATAAACTAAATCTATAACTTTGTCATGCGATAAAAATTGACATGGCCTCTAAAAGAAAAAATAAGGCGAAAAGCAAAAAAATCCGTTTTAAGGCACCTAAGACCAGAAAGAACAGGTTTGCCTTTTGGAGCAAAAAGGAAAACTGGAAGTTTATTCTTCCAATCGTCCTCTTGACTTTTGCCGCCTTCTCTCCCAGTCTCGAAAACGGATTTGTCAATTGGGATGACGATCGCAATTTCCTTGAAAACCAAAACGTCGTCGATGTCAATAAACACAACATAGGCGGTCAACTCGTCAAAATTTTCAAATCAGGAGTGATTGGAAATTACAATCCTCTCCCTATCGCCACCTTCGCTTTCGAAAAACTTTTCTTCGGTTTCGAAAATCTCATGCCGTGGCACCTCACAAATATATTATTTCATATAATATGTACTCTACTGGTCTTCAGACTAATGGACTTGCTGAAAGTAAATCGCACCGTTGCTTTGGGTGTCGCTCTTTTGTTCGCCGTGCATCCGCTGCGCGTGGAATCCGTGGCGTGGGTTACCGAGCGGAAGGACGTGATGTTTGGTGCGTTCTACCTGGGTGCACTAATCAATTATATTAAATACCATCGCAGTCAGAAGAAAAGCAAATATCTCGTCTTCGTGTACGTGCTTTTCATCCTCTCCCTATTTTCTAAAATTCAGGCAGTGACACTCCCATTGAGCATGCTGGCGATTGATTATTGGAGAAACAGGACAATAAATTGGAAACTGGTCATCGAAAAAATACCTTACTTTTTGCTCGCTTTGGCAACTGGCATCATTGGCATTCTCGTTCTTCAGGATCAAGGATCGCTTGAGTCTAATGCGACGTATTCTTTTCTACAAAGATTATTTGTGGGGAGCTATTCCTATATGATCTATTTGGTCAAGAGTCTCGTGCCCTATCGGATGTCACCCTTGTACCCCTATCCCGAAACCATGCCCTGGTATATTTACAGCTCGATGGCATTTGTGCCTGCATACATAGCTGCTTTTGTTTACACATGGAAAAAGAAGATAAAACCTGTTGTGTTTGGTCTTGCTTTTTTCACGTTCAATATTTTCTTTCTTTTGCAAATATTGGGAGCCGGCCAGGGGTATCTGGCTGATCGATTTACCTATATAGCATATATAGGTTTGTTCTTTATTATCGCCTGGTATTTCGACTACTTTTCAAAAAAACTTTCGCGCTATACCACCGGGTTCTATACTCTCGGTGTGGTGGTAATTCTGTTCTTCGCATTTCTCACTTTTAATCAAAATAAGATTTGGAAAGATTCAGAAACGCTTTGGACCCATGTGCTGAAATACAATAAAAACATTACTGTACCGTGGTGGAACAGGGCGAACTACTATCGCGATTCGGGTCAAACTCAAAAAGCCCTTAGCGATTATTCTGAAGTCATAAAATTGACCCCTGAGAAAGCAGCGCCCTACAACAGCCGAGCAAAATTGTACTTCAATTCAAATGTTCAATCCGATCTGCAATTTGCACTACGAAATTACAAAAAAGCGGTAAGTCTCGATCCCGAAAATGGCGAATATCTCACCAATCTTGGCGCCACATACGCCCGTCTCAATGACCGTAACAATGCACTGAAAAATTTTACAGAAGCCATCCGAATCAAACCTGACCACGCGGTGGCATATCTCAACAGATCGATTATTTTGCAACAAACAGGAAAACGGGCAGAGGCTCTTCAGGATATCACCACCTATCTTCAATTTCGACCTTATGAATCGGATATGTGGTATGAATCCGCTCGCCTGAAAAGGGTAATGGGCAATGCAAACGGAGCCATAGCTGACTTGAACAAAGCCATACAAATCAATGCAAATAAGGGTTTGTACTATTACGAAAGATCAAAGGCATTCCATTCGGCAGGACAGATCAACAACGCAAGAACAGACCTGCAAAATGCTCAAAGATTGGGGCAATCCGTTGACCCCAATTATGCTAATCAATTAAGATAGGTTTCGACATTTTTTAACCACCTTTGACCTACATATTTTTTTCGTGTTTTGAACTTGAACTTCCCGCCCGTCTGTCAGGCGGGGATTCTTCAAAATTGAACTTTATAAGTAGCTCATGCTCAGACATTTATCCATTAAAAATTATGCTATAATTGAAGAGGTGACCTTTGATTTCAGCAAAAACCTCAACATCATTACCGGAGAAACAGGAGCGGGCAAATCAATCATCCTGGGAGGACTTAACCTGGTTTTGGGCGCAAGAGCAGACACTAAAATTTTATATGACAAAAATCGAAAATGTATTGTAGAAGCGGACTTCCAGATATCCAATTACGTCAAATCCAAACTCAAAAAAACCGATGAATTCGACATCGAAAACGACCTCGTCGTAATCCGAAGAGAGATTAATAGCCACGGAAAATCAAGGGCCTTCGTCAACGATACTCCCGTCAACTTATCCGTACTTGGGAATACCGGATCAACTTTAATCGATCTCCACCAGCAATTTGACACATTGGACGTAAATGATCCTAGTAAACAAAGAGAATATGTCGATGCCCTGGCAGGCAACGAAAAAATCAGAACCGCGTATTCACAAAAATATGAGGAGTACCGCTTCCTTCTTCGCGAGTTAAACGTACTCAGAAACCAGGAAAAAAAGTCAGCTGAAGACCTTGAATACTTAAAATACCAACTTTCAGAATTGGGACAGGCCGATTTGGATTCACTCATCCTGGAAGACCTGGAATCCGAATACAAATCTTTAACTAATGCTGAAGATATTCAACAATCATTGAATAGTTTTTCTGATAGAATATCCGAATCCGAATTCAACATCTCCGAGCAACTCACTTCCCTATCCAAAGAGTTTCTTCCATTGGCCGAATTCCATCCCAAAATCGCTTTGATAAAGGATCAAATAGATGATGTAAATGAGGAGCTTTTATCGCTACAGCGGGAAGCACAAAGTCTATCGGAAGAATTGGAATACGACGAGGCAAAGATTCTCGAACTAAAAGATCGATTAGACCTCATCTACAGCCTCCAAAAGAAACACAGTAAAAACCAGGTGAGCGATCTCATCGAGTTAAGAGACAACATAGAACTGCGCATACAAAAGAACGATAATCTCGAGGAGCACATCGCTGACCTCGAAGAAAAGCTGGCAACCGTCAAATCAGAATTGAGAGGCCTTGCATCCCAGGTAAGCAGTTCGCGTCTCGGTGTAGTTGGTAAATTTTCCAAGGAAATCGAAAGCATCCTGCACAAATTATCAATGCCGAATGCTCAATTTGAAGTAGAGATTTCAGATTTGCAGGATTTCGAACCTCATGGTAGGGACAATATAGAATACTTGTTCAGCGCTAACAAAGGCATCCCCCCTAACCCGCTGAACCAAATCGCATCGGGAGGAGAACTCTCGCGCCTCGCCTTGTGCATCAAAACGATCATCGCCGATAAAACCAATCTTCCCACCATGATATTTGACGAAGTCGATTCGGCAGTATCGGGACAGGTAGCCCTAATAATGGGCCAACTCATTGACGATCTTTCGCAGAAATACCAGATTATTACAATTACGCATTCTCCACAAGTAGCTGCGCATGGAAATCATCACTTTCTGATCTTCAAGGAAGACCGAAACGACCGATCGTATACCAGGGTAAAAAAACTGGACAAAGAAGAGCGAGTTTCCGAATTGGCTCAAATGCTGAGCGGTGATCCACCGTCTGAAGCGGCTATTCTGAATGCAAGAGAATTACTAGAAAAACCTTTATCTTTTCGATGAAATATTCCATCACTAAGAAACTCTTTGACGCATGTCCAACTGGAAACTGCCCTTAATTCTACTAGCAGCTTTATTGTTCTTGATTTCTTGCAGGAAAACAAAAAATGACAACCCCCAATTGACAAACTCGGCGTCATCCGAATTAGGCGTAATCAATTTTAAAGTAAGCGGCAGCGACGAAGCACAACTTCACATTACAAAAGGCCTTTTGCTTTTACACAGCTTTGAATACGCAGATGCCCGAACAGAATTCCTACAGGCCCAGGAACTCGATTCTACCTGCGCGATGGCCTATTGGGGCGAGGCGATGACTTTTAATCATTCTTTGTGGCAGAATCAGGACAAAGACATGGCGGTAGCGGCTCTTGAGAAATTAGCTCCTGATGCTCAGGCAAGAGATGTGCTAGTTCGGACAGAACTTGAAAAAGAGCTTTTTCAAGGTGCGGAAATACTTTTCGGAAAAGGCAATAAGTACGAGAGGGACATAGCATACAAGGATTTTATGAAAAATCTGGTAAATAAATATCCCGATCATCACGAGGTATCTGCGTTTTATGCCATTTCCCTTTTAGGAGCTTCTCGCAACGGCAGAGATGAAGAACTCTATGCCAAATGTGCCCGAATAGCCCAGGGCATTATGGACGAAAATGCAAATCATCCGGGAGCACTGCACTACCTGATCCATTCTTATGACGATCCTTTACATGCCCACTTGGCAGAGAAAGCAGCCGATAGTTACGCCAAAGTAGCGCCAGATGCCACACACGCATTACATATGCCTTCGCATATTTACATGGCACTGGGCAAATGGAATGATGTAGTCACCTGCAATATTGCCTCTTGGAACGCAAGTGTAAAACGAATGCAAAGAAAAGAGTTGGGTGGCGATGCTAAGAGCTATCACGCTTTTAGCTGGTTGCACTACGCGTTGCTTCAACGAGGAGAAACCGGGCTTGCGCGTGGTCTTTTAACACAAATGATGGAGTACACAGCAGAGATACCAAGCAAAGGAGCGCGAGGTTACCTTCTCGCCATGAAAGGCGGCCACATGGTAGGAACAAATACATGGGATGATGAATTTGCCAATACTGAAGTAGATACCGAGGATCTAAACATTACCAAAAGGGCAGGAAATAATTTCCTCGAAGGGATGACGGCGTATCATAAAAAAGATGTGAATAAATTAACCGAAATTATTGAAGGAATGAGGAAGGAACGCGAGAAGGCGCAATACCTCGTAGGCGAGAAGGGATTCGCGATGTGCAAAACGGGCGGATTCGAAAGCAGGCTTCCGGATCAATTGGACATTAATATAGCGCACGTAATGGAGCTGCAGCTACGGGCATACGAGTCATCTATGAATGGAACGAATGCCCTGGCATTAGAATGGTTTGAAAAAGCGATTCAAATGGATGAAACGCTCAGTTATTCCTTTGGCCCTCCGGCGATTTTAAAACCCGCTCATGAAGCCTATGCCGAATGGTTGCTTGAAAATGGCCAACAGGAAAAGGCATTGGCTATTTTTGATAAAGCGCTGGAGCGGCAGCCACGGAGATTGTTATCGTTGAGTGGAAGGAAAAGGGCCGCGGAGCTACTGAAAAAAAAGGCGATTATCGCTAAGACAAATACGGAATTGGAGACTAGCCTGGCCGAAAAGGAGAGAGCAGCAATACTTTAGGATGATCACACAAATTCACGGGATTAATTATGCGTAATTGATTTTGGTCAATTCTTGCTCAATTTAGCATAAGTCGCTGATAACCATCCAATTAACTTTCATTCAGTTTTAGACACGAACACTTTAATACGCATATATATTGCATATATGTAATATAACAAAGGGCGTTCAACGCGCGATCGCTGAACAAACAATGTTGTATTACCCTGTAAATCAATGAATTATGAAATATAGTAAAAATTATTATTTGTTTAATAAATATTTATATACCTTTATCACGGCACTATATATGCGTAATGATTGTTGCTCCAGAACTTTTCTTCATCAAACCCCAGTCCATTGCTCAAAAACAATACGAAGCATTGCGTATGTTTTATCACGATAAGGTGCCAGCCAAAGATGTGGCCCAAAGATTTGGTTACACTTATCGGGGATTTACAACGATTTGTTCCAATTTCAGGGCTGATCTAAAGGCAAGCCAACACGGTGATCTGTTTTTTAAAGTATCAAAAAAGGGAAGAAAAACTACCGATAGAGTCAGTATGGTAAAGGCCGATGTTATTGGCATGAGAAAATTATTCTATTCTGTTGAAGATATTAAAGTAGCTATGGATGGTTTGGGGTGTCAGATCAGTGAGCGAACCATCCATGGGATTCTCAGAGCGGATGGGTTTGGCCGACTGCCTCGGCGAATGAAGACGACAAAAGACAAGCTGGGAAAACCGAACATCGAAGCGCCAAAATGCCAGGCTCTTCATTTTGATGATCAAAAATTCAAGAGTGCTTCTGTCGGGATTCTTTGTTTACTTCCTATTATTGAAAATTATGGAATTACAAAGGCCATTGAAAACTCTGAATATCCTGAGACTAAGACCATCAACAGGCTCAGTTCTATCTTATCTTTTATTGCATTGAAATCATCAAATATAGCCAGATACACCGCTGATGATCTGTGGTGTACTGACAGGGGCCTCGGACTTTTTGCCAAGGTAAATGTATTGCCCAAAGCCAGTTGGTTTACCTCCTATTCACACCGGGTGACCTCGAGGATGAATCGTATTTTGCTCAAATCTATACATAAAATATGGCTTGATAATGGCTTGCTTGGCGATACTTCCAATCTGGACTTTACCACCATTCCGTATTGGGGCGACGGGGATCATCTCGAAAACAATTGGTCAGGTAAAAGGGGGAAAGCAATGGTGAGTATGCTCGCCGTTCTGGCACAGGATCCGGATACCGGTATAATTGATTATGGAGATGTAAATGTGCGTCATGAAAACCAAAGTGCTGTGGTCTTAGAGTATCTTGATTTTTATAATAAAAATAATCATGGCCCAAAAGAGCTTCGTTATCTTGTTTTTGACAGCAAGTTCACCAATTATGAAAATCTCAATAAACTCAACCAAAAAGGGGTGTGTTTTGTCACCATTCGCAGAAGAGGAAAAAACCTGGTTGACCGGTTAAACGGTCTGGCGAAGCAACAATGGAAGAGCATTCGCGTGCAAATGGCGGGGAATAAAAAAAGAACCATCAAGGTGTATGACGAACGTGTTAATTTAAGAGGCTACCATGGTGAGCTTCGTCAAATCAATATCACTGGACATGGAAAGATAAAACCGGCAATAATCATAACCAATGAAATGGAGATGAAAGTAGAAGATATGGTTCGCAAATACACCCGAAGATGGATTGTTGAAAAAGGAATCTCAGAACAAATCGAATTTTTCCATCTCAATCGTGTTTCATCATCGATGGTCATTAAAGTAGATTTCGACTTCACCATGACGATCTTAACGCACAATATATTCCGGTTGTTTGCAAATGAATTGCCAAGGTATTCTCATCTTTCTGATTCGAGCATCTACCAAAAATTCTTACATAACATGGGTGACGTGGAAATCAAAAATAATAAAATTATCGTCAGACTAAAAAAGAAAAGACATCTCCCGGCCATCCTCGAACTAACCCAACAATACGCCAAGATCAAATACCCATGGCTAAACAATTGCAATCTGATATTTGAAGGGGCAACCTACTCTTGATTTTACGTATGTTTATTTCCCGTGATAATGTGTGATGATGGCTATTCCGGCAAGGTGACATCTTTTTTGAAGAAAAAGGTGTCATCTTGAATTTTGAATCGAATAGAACACCAAGATGACACCTTTTCTCTCCGCTCAGAATCCAGCACGCAGAAAAGATGTCACCTTACCTCGGTAATAGACATTGTCGTTAGTTATGCATAAATTTGTACAAAGCATTTCCAAAATGGACACTGCAGCAACCCTTACTCCATACGAAATAGAAAGAAATAAACCCATGCCCTCTAAACTTCATTCTTATGTACAATCCGTGTTGAATGGTAAACTTTGGGCGCTGTTCCATGAAAGATATAATTTTCATTCCGAACTCGGCCTAAATTTAGAAGGTTGGCAATCTACTCCCGATCTCTGCATCTTTCCAAAAGAAAAAATCGACTTTGCTAAAGACATTCCTAAAGTGAAGGAATCACCGCTTGGAATCATCGAAATACTTTCTGCTAGTCAAAATCCGGGCGATCTAGTTGCTAAGGCATACCAATACTTTGAAAATGGAGTGAAGTCGTGTTGGCTGGTCATTCCTGGGCTTAAAAATATATATGTTTTCCGCGACCCGGAGAACTACGAAATTTTCAAGTCTACAGAATTGTTGGTAGACAAAAAACTGGATATCGAACTGCCTTTGGCTGATATTTTCAGTTGATGTTGTGATGTTATCAAGGTGACATCCCAGCCTGCCGGCTGGCAGGTTTTTTGAAGAAAAAGGTGTCACCTCACCTCCCTATCCCGGTTCCGCCTCCGACCCAATGCGATGCCGCAACAAACCTCTGAAAGCTTCCTTGACGGTGCTCCCTTCATGCACGACTCTATAAACCTCCGCGCTGATAGGCATCTCAATACCATATTTCTCGGCCAGTTCCACAACTACTCCACATGTCTTCACACCTTCGGCTACCATTGACATTTCGTCAATGATCTCGTCTAATTTGCGACCCTTGCCAAGTTGGACACCGACATGCCGATTCCTACTCAAAGGACTAATACACGTAACCACCAAATCGCCCATTCCCGCCAAACCTGAAAAAGTTTTTGGCCTACCGCCCATGGCCTTACCCAATCGGCTAAGTTCCGCCAATCCCCTTGTTATCACGGCGGATCTTGTGTTATCTCCTGCTCCCGCTCCATCGCCCATTCCGGCGGCAATGGCAATTACATTTTTCAAAGCTCCACCTAATTCGCAACCGATCACATCCGAATTGGTATAAACTCTGAAGAGCCCTGTTCGAAATACCTTCTGTAATGCTTCTGCTATTGTCTTGTCGACCATCGCGATTACACTCGCAGCAGCTTGTCCAGCCATAATTTCGCGCGCAAGATTTGGGCCTGTGAGCACGCCTACAGGATGACCGGGCATAACCATTTCTATGATCTCCGTCATTCGCATTTGGGTTCCGTTTTCGAGGCCTTTTGACAGACTGACTATGGGTACCCACGGGCGGATATGAGGCCGGGCATCTTCCAGCACAAATCTAAAATTTTGACTCGGTATGCCCATGACCACAACATCCGCGTCTTTGACCACTTCTTCAATAGTGTGACTGGCGAGCAGGTTTTTGGGCAATTCGGCATCTGGTAAGTACTTTTTGTTGGTATGCTGATTATTGATTTCTTCGACTGCCTTCTCATTACGAGCCCAGATTTTCGTATCCGCATTTCTCGCGGTGAGCGTTGCAACCGTCGCTCCCCAGGAGCCGCCGCCGAGGAGGCCTACTTTTAGTTTCATTTGACAAATGTAGTCACTTCAAAATCAAACCTAACCGTCTACTAAATCCATCTCCTCCTGCTGCAACTGATTCAAGTACATCCTCCTGACTTCCCCAATATGCTCACTCAAAGATTCTCTTTTCCAATCCTTCACAGATATTGGTTTTAGAACTACCACATTCACCACCGAAGGCCTTACCAAACTCCTACCCCTTGGCATCACATCATGGGCATTTTTGATCACAATGGGTACAATCGGAACCTCGGCCTGCAAAGCCAAGTGAAACGCTCCCTTCTTAAATGCTCCAAGGCTGTAATTGTAACTCCTTGTTCCTTCGGGAGCAATAGCAACCGAAAGGCCACTTTTCAAAGCATCGACGGCGGGCTTCATCTCCTCGATTGCCTTTTCCCTATTGCTTCTATCAATAAAAATTACTCCTGCAGCAGTAAGTAACGGGCCGATGGGCGATGATTTCAATTCCTTTTTGGCTATAGCAACCGCATCCTTTTTCAACATTTTGGCAATGATGAAAAAATCCGCGTTGCTCTGATGATTAAAGATGAATACTGCAGGCCTGTGCGACCATAAGTATTCTTCGCCCTTCACCGCCATTTTAATTCCGGCCATTTTTGTGCCCAGATCACCAATAACCGAAGTCATATTGTTTACTCCATCTCGTACGGATCCACTCAAAGTGCCCGACACCAATCCACTAATAGCTGCAGGAATAAAACTGCCTATGGTGAGACCCGTGCGAATGATATTGGACATGCCTGGTTGGATCTCTTCATTAAACCGCTTGATCGGCCAGTCATTTTCAAAAGCCAGTGCCGACAATTTGCTATCTGGATTGATAGGTCTTGGATGGCCGACGATCTCGAGAAGCGGAAGATCTTCTGCGCTGTCCGTGTAGAAGAAGGACTGGCTCAGATCCAGTTTCAAATCTTCGGCCAAATTTTTAGCAGCCTGAGATTTCCCCTCTCCCCAGCAGGGAGGCTCGATTATCTTACCTGTGAATTTTCCATTGACTACTTCCATTCGAGTGCATAAGACGTGCTCGATTCCAAGATCGCGGGCAATGGGATTAACCTGGTACGGCGTCGCGGCAGATAGGATCGCTACTGTATGTCCCTTTGCAAGATGGGCTGATACTAATGCCCTTGATTCAGGATATATGGCATCGGCAAGGCTCTTGAGATAAACTTCTTCACCAAGTTCGACGAACACCTTTTCCCTAACTCCTTTCACCCCGTTCGCGCCAGTAGCTGCCAAGCCCGCAAAATTCTTATTACCCATGGCATAGACCATAACTCCGGAAAACTGGGCAGCCAGTTCTTGTGGCTTCATCTTACCACTCATCAATCGGGTTTGGAAAAAATCCTTGGCAGAAAAACCCTTGATCAAGGTGCGATCCAAATCGAAAAATGCCGCTATGTGAGGCCCCGATTCATACACAGAAATATCGGTCGCCACTGATTCGCTTTTCGATCCGGGTACAATATTTTTTTCTAACGGCACAAGGCTTTTCCGTTGAATAGATGCACCGGCTGATACAAATGTTTGTAATGTTCTTATTCGTTCGGCGTATTCGTCGAGTTGAGCGTTAAAGGCTTTGATTTCCTTTATTTTTATTTTCGTTTTGGACGATATCAAATTCCGGTTCTTAGCTAGTCGTATTCCGTTGATAATGAATGGTTTAGATACGGATTCTACTCTGTGAATTTTTCCGTGCCAATGCATTTCTTCTCCTATGAACAGGCACGTATTGAGCAAGCTTTCTTCGTCGTAATCATCTACCGGATCTAGCGTTTCCAGTGCTTGGCCAACTACTTTGTATGCTTCGATATAGGTAATCAATACCACTTGAGAAACGAGGATATTTTGACGCTTCAGTAAGGCTTCGATCCCTGTCGATGTCCCTCCCAGGATGCTTTGCCATTTACTATCTAAAAAATCAAGATCGCGCTCGATTTCGTCACAAAATTCCGATTTGCGGGAATAGAAAAACTCGAATTTGAAAAAATCCCGCAGCTGTATTGTTTCACTCCAGAAGGCATCGATCCTGCCCTCCGATTTCTCGCTGCTGACTTTGAGCAATGCCAATTCAATAAAAGCCATATGGTATAAATGGTGGACAGCCATATTTGCATAATAAGCCACGGACAAATAATTGCGAGATACAATTGAATATTTCGCCTTAAGTCCATCTCCTAGTTTCTGGATGAGGTTTGCCTGGCGTAAAATGTTTAGAGCGGATTGCACCGATTCATTAACGGCTTTGCCCCTATCGACCAGGGCATCCGGTCTGTGGCTTTCTATGAACTCCATGAGCGAAACCAGATCGTTTTCCAGGGATGGCTTTGTAGCCGCAAATTTGCTCATTAAGATGGTGCATATCAGTGATGAAGATGTGACCGGAGTGATCTGGTTAATGCGATGTACTAACTCGAATGCGAAGCGAGGTAAAGTATATTGCTTTGTGGACAGGGTGTCTTTTTCCAGAGGAATGGATGCTGTTTGATCTGCTGCTCGCACTACCGGTTCGCCAAAGCGCAGAGATATACGGCCGAAATTGCCATCCATGTTTTTCAAGTAATTGACAAACCATAAAAGGCTTTCCGGATTTTTGCTTTTGCCTCGCCCTTCCTCGGTCATCTCCCTTACGTCGGGTATTAGGTCGTATACGGTGGAGACAGGCACGTATTTGACCTCTTCCTCCGCATTTTTCTCCGCCTCGACAATATATTTGAGAATGCCCATCTTAGGCCATACCAACTTGCCCGTGCGAGAGCGAGTGCCTTCTATCGCCCACATGAAGTGCTCTTTTTCTTTTACAAGATGGCTGATGTAGTGTCTTAATGTGGCCTTATATACCAGATTGTCCTTAAAAGATCTTCTTATGAAAATGACCCCTGCTTTTCGGCCCAATTCGCCGACGCCCATAAAGCTCATATTGATCCCGGCGAATGTATGAGGAACAGGTAGCCCATGTTTGGACAAAACGATACCGAGCACGATCATATCGATGTAGGTCTTGTGAGTCATGACAAAGGCCACCGAGTGGCGACGCATCAACTTACCCAATTCTCTGATCTGCGAAGGAATGATATCAATGTGCTCGTCATAAGCTCTGTTGAGCACATATTGCAAGCCTTGCAGGACTATTGCATTGACAACAGGCTGTTTTTCACAATAAAGTTCTTTGAGGTATTCCGCAGCTTCCTTTTTCGCTTGATCGGCAGTTTGATCCTTAGCAAAGGCGATTTCCTCTAAAATTTCGAGAAACTTCGAATCCTCTAGTATTTGCTGCATTGCAGTTTTCTTATTCTTCGCGAAGTTATTTATAAGAGCTATGTAAAAGCATGCATTCTAATTATTTTATCAGTTATGCGCTCAACCTTGCAGGAATAAAGGACGATGTAAAAAATCCACCACAAGGGGGTTTTTATGAAAAGGATGAAAATGGAAAACTCAGAGTGTTCTTGTATAGAGACGGAGTTGCGCACCGGAAAAGAGAAAAAATTTCCTTTTCTAATGCTTTTTTCAAATTTTTAGGCCATAAGTACTGGGCGGACGGTTCGCCATATACGGGTACGATGCTGCTGAGAGAACCATATGTCGATTCAGATTTGGTAATTAACAAATTGAGTATTGAAAGGAAATCACTTGGGCAGTCAATTTTGCCGGTCCAGGTTTTTGAAGATTTTACAAAGAGTGACGCTGAAGAAGGCATGCAAATCGCCATTCACGCTCAAGGCGATAGCGCCGTGAGCAATACACTAAGCGCTCTGCAAAACGCAATATCGTTGCAATCCGGGACGGATGGTAGACATAGACTAGAGCACCTTGCTCTGGTGACCGAAGATCAAATCAATACCATGGCGGAAATGGGTATTACGCCTAGTTTTCACATCAATCACATTTACTATTACGGCGACTTTTTGGCCCGTATAGTCGGTGAAGAATGAGCCAACCAATTCATGCCAGTGGGTCTGGCTGCTCGAAAAGGGATGAAGTTTTCTTTGCACAACGATTCTCCGATGTATCCTCCTAAGCCTCTGTTAGCAGTTCAAAGTGCAGTCAGTCGAAAAACTCAAAATGGACGTGTACTTGGGAGCGAGTATGCTGTCCCTGTGGAAGAGGCTCTAAAGGCAGTTACGATTTACGCTGCATGGCAGATGTTTGCCGAAGATGAAATTGGTTCCTTAGAGGTGGGTAAAAAGGCAGATTTCATAATTGTCGATAAAAATCCCCTTAACCCAACTTGTCCTTTTTGATTAATGTCTGCACTAATTTTGTTTGAATATCCATGTTTTTGTGATATAACTTGTTGATTTTCAATAGTAGTTATTAAGGATTTTCAAATGTAGTGTAGTATGGTGCTTGCGTAATTGGAATCATATGTGTACATTTGCCATATGTACATTAGACAAGTAAAAAAACAAAATGTCAAAAACGGTAAAATATTCTACCAGTACACACTTGCACAGACGGCCAGGGTAGATGGAAAAGTCAAACAAAGAAACATCCTTTACCTGGGAAGCGACCCGTTGTTGGATTCGAAGCAGAATAAGTCTGAGGTCTTACAAGTGCTCAAATCCAGAATATTTTCTCAACAAGATCTATTCCCCGTTGATATTGCGGATGAGTTGCTAAAGCTTGCTCTTAAATTCTACGAAAAATACCAATTAAAATACCCGATAATCAAGGTGAAAAGGCAGCCTCACTTCCCCCACCAAAAGACAAAAGCGAAATTCACAGTGTTGATATTCATTCCATCGAAGTAGGAGATGTCAAATCTTTCGGTTCCGAACACCTTTGCAAGCAGATTCTGGAAAAACTTCAATTAACTAAGTGCCTTACCTCACTTAATTGGCGCAATAAGGATATTCAAAAAGCATTGATCAGCATCTGCGCAAGAGCCATATACACAAGTTCAGAACATAAAACTTCACAGATTCTCACAGACAATTCAGAATTGATGGCCTGCTACAATTACACTCCCGGCTCGATCACCCATCGCGAACTATACCGTATTTCAGACCTGCTCTACAAACACAAAAACACTATCGATCAACACCTATATAGCCGCATCACCAATATGTTCACACTGGATGATAAACTGGTCATTTTTGACATTACCAATACCTATTTCGAAGGTCGAAAGGCGACAAACAAACTTCCAAAATTTGGAAAAAGCAAAGAGAAAAGGACAGATTGCAAACAAGTTGTATTCACCGGAGTGATCAATAAGGAGGGCTTCATCCGGCATTCAAGGATATATGAGGGTAACAGAGCTGACAGCACAACCCTGGAAGAGATGCTCAAAGACCTTGAAAAATACAGCCCCGATCACACGAACAAAACAGTGGTCATAGATGCAGGTATAGCCACTGAGAAAAACCTGGAATTGATCGCCGGTAAAGGTCTTCATTATGTATGCGTTTCCCGAAAACGACTCAAAGACCACCCGATCGATCAATCCAATGTGTTTACAAAAATATCGACAGATCGTAACAAACATGAAGTGCACATTACTCAATTCAAACCCGAAGGGTACAATGACACCTGGCTTTATGTGCACAGTTCATCCAAACAACTAAAAGAAGAATCGATGAAGGGTAAGCTCATGCAAAGATTTGAAGAAGACTTACAACAGGTTCAAAATGGAATAGCTAAAAAAGGAGGTACTAAAAAAATAGAAAAAGTGTGGGAACGCATCGGTCGGCTCAAGGAAAAACACAAGCATGTATCCTCCCGATACAAAATAGATGTGGAGCATGATGACAAAGTAGCTGTCAATGTCTCATGGTCTGTCCAGCCACAAAAAGAAAAACAGGACAAAGACAAGGGAATTTACTTTTTGAGAACAAATTACGAGCAGATCGACGATAAGCAGCTTTGGCAAATTTACAACACCATAAGAGAAGTGGAGTCCACATTCCGATGCCTCAAAACTGATCTCAACATCCGGCCCATTCACCATCAAAATGACGAAAGGATCGAAGCTCATATTTATCTCACACTTCTAGCCTATCAGGTCGTAAACACGATCCGATACATGCTCAACCAAAAAGGCATAAATTACGACTGGGCAAATATTGTCAGAATAATGAGCACACATACCATCCAAACCGTCGAACTACGCACTGACACCAAATCCATACACCTGAGAAAACCTTCAAAGCCAATCCAAAAAGTACAAAACATCTATTCTGCAACCAACTCAACAGATATTCAAAAGGCAATTAAAAAATATGTAGTGTACCATTGAAATCGTAACCCACTGATAATCACCGACTTATTTTCTAAAAAGAGCAAGTTGGCATACTACTGGACATTGGGGTTAAAATAATACAATGTCTTGAAATAAAGTAGGTTATATATTATAATAAAGTGGAATATATCATTATTGTTTGTAAAACAAACAATTAACAACAATGACAATTCCACTCGTAAGCGAAATAAAACCATTTTTCTCAGGTTTTGAAGAACATGTAATAAAAAAATTTCTCACAACAGCCCAAGGTATATTATCAGCCAGGACGACGAATTTGAACATTGTAAAGGATAAGCTCCCTGGAATACTCGAAAACCAACAAAACACCAAACCTGATTCGAATTATAAGAGGTTGATCCGTTTTTTCAATATGGATGATGCTGACAAGCAGGCATTGATTGAAGCTATATTATGTTTTAGTTTTTATTTGTTGAGACTCAAAGCGAAGAACATCAAATATTTGGCACTAGATGGTACGAGCTGGGAGAATGGCAACAAGAATATTCACTTATTAACATTGAGTGTAGTGGTCAATGGAGTAAGTATTCCAATATGGTGGGAAGACTTAGACAAGAAGGGTATGAGTAATTTTAATGAAAGACGAAAGGTGATAGACAAAGCCTGTAAATTATATAATCTGAAAGGTTTGATACTACTAGCAGATCGGGAGTACATCGGAGAAAGATGGTTTAAATATCTGGTAGACAAGGGGTTAGAGTTTGTAATTAGGTTAAAAAAAGGAATTTATAAAGGGTATGTGGACAACCAAAGGGGAAAGGATAAGACATTTTATAAACACCAACATCTTCGATACATTGGTATTGAACGTGAAGCATTGAAAAAACGGTATCAAATCTGTGGAGTGTCTAAACAAATTGAAATCCTTGGAAAAAAAATTTCTTTTGTGATTTTTAAAAACCCCAAAAGTTCAGCCAACGAACCTCTGTTTTATTTCATATCTACATTGAAAGACAAAAGAAAAATAGTAAAGCTTTACCCTATTCGTTGGACTATTGAAACTTGCTTCAAACACTTAAAATCAAATGGTTTCAATTTAGAAGCTCTTAATTTTAAAGACTCTGGAAAAATAGAATTGACAATGGGTATTGTAGTATTTATCTATGCCTTATGTATTGAACAGGGTCTAACCCAACTCAAGCACAAAAAGAAGAGTGATTGGAAGAAATATAAAAACGGATCGATCAACTTAGTCGTTTCCAAATTTAAAAAAGGACTATCCTTTTTAGAAATCAAATTCAACAACCTTAGAAATTTCATATGCTTTCTTTCTCATTCCATTCGTTCTATCCCCAAACCCTCTTGGCTATTCTTTGAACCACAATTTATAGCTCATGTCCAGTAGTCAATAGTTCGTGAAGGATTTCGGCCAAATTCGAAGTGTTAACAGCAGTATCTTAAATTCAAGATTTTCTATAACGCTGATTATCAAGTATTTATGGCCTGCTTATTTGGCAATCCTATTAAAATGCAAGTTTCGGTTCAGACGATACTTTAGTTTTAATAATTTATCCATAATTCTAAGATTGAGTATCAACGAGTTATGAAATATTTCCTTCACGGACTATTGGTAGTATGAGTCTTGAAATAAAAAAAATATGCTTTTCAATCATTGCGATCAAACAATCCATAACCAGGTATCCCAAGTCTCTAATTACAAGGTCACCTGCTTTGGCTAAATCGAAAATGTCAAAAGCATAAGATTGGTCATTGTCTCTAAATGATTTAAGATCCATTTTGTGTAAAACATCTGACTTTAATTCCATTGTCAATTGAATTTTAGCCGTTGCTGCATCTCCCTTTTTTGAGTGGCTACCCGGGAAAACTTCGTTCAGAATTTTAGGCATACTCAGACAGGAACTGTCAGTAACAAACACGGAATTAAAACTACTGAGAAGACCTTGATAACCTATAGGAGCATTGGACAAAGAGTAGCTACTTGCCACTTCTAAAAACTTTTCAGCAAATCCTACATGCCTAAATGTTAGTTTCTTTTGTAAAGCTTGACTGCTGATCGTTTGTTGTAAAAAAATTGACAATGTTTTGGCCCAGTTAGAAAGAGAAAAAACATTTGTCGACATCATTTCGAAAAAGGACAAAAGAAAATTGACCGAATCAATCTTATAATCACTTCTCCGAATGAAACCAGATTCTAAAGCAAGAGAATGAATTGGTAATTTGGAAATAATTTCCGAAATTTGAGGTATCATATTTAGAGCTGTTTTACCTCAGGTTTTTAGTCTAACTTAAAGGTAAACAGCTCTTTTTATATACCATAATCGAATATATGTTAAGTTAGAGTTGATGCCAATGCGAGACTATCGGCTACCCTTCCTATCATTGAAAGCGCACATTACGCAGTGGGTTTTACACCCACAGCAGGACATACATCAATTTAATGAAATGAAATTTCGAAATGCACATGATTTGTACATGCATTTGGGCAAATCAGTTCAACATACTAAGCATGAATTCATTAAATAGTATTAATATACTGATCTAAAAACCAAATATCAAGCCCAACATATTGAGCTTAAGAGTCAAATTTTGGCCATATTTAAAATTGACGAATGACAATCACAGATCTAAAACCAAACGAGTACTCACCATACTTCGGTAGGTACATTGACAAATTGTCCTCAAATCTGAATCTCAGATAAGGGTTCGAGAGAAGTAATAATACAGTAATGAATTTCTTTGATAGCATCCCTGTTGAGAAAATGGATTATTGCTACGCTCCCGGAAAATGGAGCATCAAGGAAGTCTATCAACATCTCATCGACACAGAGCGGATATTTGCATACCGCATGTTCAGGATTGCCCGGAATGATCAAACACCTCTGGCGAGTTTTGACCAGAGCATAAATGAAATCTTCTTGTTTTTGGGAACCCACTGCACATGCGAAAGTGTATCCAGAAAAAGGAAAGGTGCATACCAAAACTTCACACTTCATGTAAGTCACCTGTGGACTTATCCCCACCCAGTTCATCTTTTTGCCTGTAAAATCTACCATAAGATGCCAGGCCGCTTTATGCTCTAATTTCAGGGTAGCATTTTTTAAGGTTTTAAATAATCCTTTTCATAGTACATGACAAAACAGGATTGATAAAATAATTGCCACGCGTAAAGTGTTGATAATGTGTTACTTACAACACTGAACGACATGGCAATTAAGGAGAAAGTTAAAGAACTTTCCCGAGAATTGAAAATAGAACTTAGTAAACTTCACCAGCAAAGGGTAAACTTGATTGCCTCGGCGGTGATCAGTATGTCTACCATTAGGAGTGTCAATATGGTCAAGGTTGCTCACGGTATGATTTCAAAAGCGAAGCCATTGAGTAATTATCGTCGTCTTCAACGATTTATCTCTCAGGTGGATTGGGATGACACTGGTCTAGGACATTTGCTTTTGAAAATGAGTGAGTTGAAGGGGCCTTATACCCTGCTTGTGGATAGGACAAACTGGCAATTTGGTAAAGTGGATATTAATTTTTTGGTATTTTCTATACTAGGAGACGGGTATTCGATACCGATCAAATGGGTGTTGCTTCCAAAGAAAGGCAACTCTGCACAATATGAAAGAATTGAGTTGTTAGAGGAAGTGGTAAAAATTGTTGGAAAAGGTCAGATAAAGAACGTTATAGGAGACCGGGAATTCATTGGCCAACATTGGGTTAAGTACTTGATAACCAATGAGATAGGATTCAACCTTCGGGTTAAGGAAGGCATGGTAGGTGTAAAAAATGGCAAGGAGGTAAAACTGGGTTTATTATGTAAAAATAATAAAAGATCATCGCCAAGATTGCCGGGAAAATATTTAGTTGGAGGCAATGAAGTATACGTAAGCGGATTCAGATTTAGAAATGACAAGAACAAATTAGAGTATTTGATAGTCATACACTCTGAGGATGTAGAAGATGCTTGCGATATCTATGCCAAAAGGTGGTATATTGAAAACATGTTCAAGGACATGAAAACGAATGGTTTTCAACTGGAAGATACACATGTAACTCATCCCAAAAGGCTAGAAACATTATTTGGTTTATTAGCCATATCATATGTATGGATGATACGTATAGGCGAATGGATAAAGAGAAAGATACCCTCATTATTCAAAAAAAATAATCGAGGAAAAAGAAGAAAAAGCATTTTCAGGGGAGGGATAGACAACTATATCAACGCATATATTAACCACGACAGACGGAAAATTTGGCTCTACTTCCGTTTTTTGTCATGTACTTAGAATCCTTTTAATCTGATCCATTCTCGTGGATTTATGAGCCATACTTGAAATCGTTTATTCAAGTAGTAAGCTCTTTATTTATCCACTTTGAATGTTTAGCTAATTCCTAATCTTAGGGGGTCAGCTTCAATGATATTTAGGGGGTCAATGCTGAGAGAATAAACAAATTATGCCACTTTCTTCTATTCGCCTCTGTGGCATCTCTTTGTATGGCCAATTATTGTATATTCATACTAGTGCTGATTTTTTGTCAAAAAATTGGTTTGGCACACACTCTTCTTAGTAAATGCTGCAACAGTGGCGCTAGAAACTGTGCATGTGGAAAAACAAGAGTCTCCTTACATTGGAAGTCTAATTGGGCGAGGGCGACTAGCCGAAGTTTATGCTCTTAGTGATAATCAGGCAATCAAGCTGTTCCATGAAGGGCGTTCCTCAGATTTGATTGAGCAAGAAGCTCGAATTAGCCGCTTAGTCCATGAAGCGGGTCTGCTTACTCCTAGTGTGGGAGACATAGTTAAAGTTAATGGTAGAATGGGAATAGTATATGAGCGGTTGACGGGCACCTCCATGTTGACTCAGTTGTCGACAAAACCTTGGAAAATCATTCGTTCCGCCCTTAACCTTGCGGGGTTGCATGTCTCTATGCATCGGCAAATAATCTCTAATCTTCCAAAACAACGACAAGAGCTGAAGGAAAGCATAGTGTCTGTTAGGATTTTAAGCAAGTCCAAAGTAAATTCAGTCTTGAAATTGTTAGATGAGTTGCCTGATGGCGAAGTTTTGTGCCATGGAGATTTTCACCCCGATAATGTCATTATGACATCAGATGATGCGGTAATCATTGACTGGACAACAGCTACAAAGGGCAATCCAATTGCTGATGTAGCGCGCACATCATTATTGTTGCAGATGGCATATATATCTTCTGACGCACCTATATCGACGCGGTGGGCTGTGCAAGCTGGCAGGGGTTTGTTTCATAGATTATACCTGAGGCACTATTTCCGCTTAAAACCGGGGCACCAGCAGGAATTGGTGGCCTGGCAGCTCCCGATAGCCGTTGCACGTATGAGTGAAGGTATTGAAGAAGAGCAGACCAAGTTGCTCTCTATAGTGGAAAGGTGGTTCAGCTCAAGAACCTCATAAAGTACTTCGTTCTTTTTCTTTAGAAGTTGCTGTTCGTACTGATTGATCCGTGCTTTCGCCAGGACGATGTTCTTTTGTACAAGTACAATTGCTCGATTTACGCCTGAAAGCAGAAGTAGAGCGTATTATCGAAAAAGGACAAATACATAACGCTAAATCAAAAACCAACCACATTTATGAATATAGCAAAATAGCCCTTACACACAAACAATATGAATATTGCTGTATCCAACATTCCTACGAAATCAGACAGGTGGGTATGGAATCGGGTAAAGACAAAAAACGATTCGTCTTCATCAGCAGTATTGCTCCAAATCAGGCCAATATAAAAGAGTTGACACAGGCAGGATCTATGAGATGGAAAATTGAAAACGAAGGATTTAAGACTGAAAAAGCAAGATTGGTGCTGAGTTGTGGATGACGGTTTGAGCAAAGGCAATGTTAACGGTATGGCAATTATCGGGGTATTAAAATGATCACTTTTCAATTCAAATCCCTCTTAAGATCGAGAATTCTTCGACTAATCCAGCGAATTTCATTTTAATCCTTCATTACCCCTCGCCTATAGAGTCAACAGGGCTCTCCATAGAAGCCCTGAATGATTACATCCCAACGGGAACTCAAGGTAAAAACGAATACCGCTACACTCGACAATGCAAAAAACAACGGATTAATGTCAATTTTATATGCAAATGTCTCTAACCATCTTTGTAGAACAAACCAACTGACCGGGAAAGAGATGATTATGCCAAGAATGACAAGCCAGACATAGCTTTTCGACAGTAATAAGGTGACTTCCATGGCGGAAGAACCCAATACTTTTCTGATGCCAATTTCTTTTTTCTTCTTTCTAATTGTGAGTCTCAATAAGGCAAAGAGTCCCAGCCATGCAATACAAATGGTAAATAAAGAGGCCAGATTAATTACCTGACTCCACCGCTTTTCTTCTGCATGTTTAGCCTGTAGTGCTTCATCAACAAAGTGAAAGACAAATTCTTTGTCGGGATTGACTTCCGTCCATATAAATAAACGAGTGCATCTTATTGTTGAAGATGCTCCTGAAAGACACTCTTAAATGGCTTCTTATCAATCCTGTACTGATCATTTTTTCATTTATTCGGTTCTTAAAAATTATTTTTGGATGAAAAAAGAGCATAACATTCAGGATGAATAGTCTGTCAGCTTTTTTTTCCCCAGCTTTTTCAGATCCTTTTGATACCTTTCAATCAAATCGCCAAGGATTCCCTCAATCAAATGATCGGGACAAAACCAATTCAGAAATGCAAGGCTTCTTTTTGGTAGATCTCTGTCTGTAAAGTGATCATTCATGAATAGATCATCCTTAGGCCTGGAAGGAGGCTCCAGAGTTTTTGTTTTTGTTCTTGCTGCAACTTTATAAGATTCAGACCAGGTAATATCCTCGTCAATGCAAGAAATATCAATACCTATATAGCCGAAGACAATAAGGGAAGACTGTTTCAAGTAAAACCCAACGGCGAGATTGTCTGGGAATTTGTCAACCGGGGAGGAACAACCCGCCCTTCTATCATTCCTTACGATTTTACTCCGCAGCTCAGGGCCTTACCTAAACCTGAAGAACTTGCTGTGACCCCACCAAACAACCTGGAATGGCACCTCAAGCCGGATAATTACAGGGAGAAAGACGAAAATTAATGGCAGGAGAAGCTGTTGCTGTAACGCGTATGCTTCTTTTAATGATTACCAAGAGGGAAAATATCAGCAGCAGATTGGAGAGAGTAAGAGGTGAGGACGAAAAGAGTGGCAATAAAAAATATATACATCAACGTATCGCATGATACGCACAAGGGCAGGCATAATATGCCGCTGGAAATAGTTAGAGTTGGCTAAACTTCTACCAAAAGCTCCTTCTTCTGCATACCGGAGAAGAAATCTTTCTCTCCTTTACCACTCACCTGCATACCAGCGCGATCTTCCCGCAATACTCTTGAGAAAAGTGAAAGATCACCTTTCCATAACCATTGAAAAAGCAATTTGGTCCAGGACGTGTGATAGACCAGGGTATCGTAATACTCGGGTGCAATAGCCCTGATCTTAGGAAGATTATTCCATGCTACAAAGGAAAAATCGTGATGCTCGTTGTGATAACCTACGTTAAATGCCAATTTATTTATGGGTCCGTAATAACTGTACGTTTCCTGTGGATAGGCAACGAGATAGTGTTCCTGTATCCATCGTGCACCGAGGGGGTGCAATCCGATCGCGAAAAATAATGAACCTATCAGGTAGACCAATGCCATTGGGCCCCAAAGCCAGATAATCACTGCATCGACCAGAATGATTGATCCGATATTGATCCAAGTCCATCTATCTGCACCTTGAATTTCAGTCAGTCTGAATTTTCTTGAAATTTGGAATAGAGGAAATAACAGCAACCACAATGCTTTTCCGGGCACACTGTTACCTATTAGCCTGGCCTCCCAGCGGCTTGGCAGGTCGGCATCCAGGTCGTGATGACCCTGAAAGGCATGATGCTTCAAGTGAAATTTTCGGAATTCGGTGGAGCTTGGAAAGCCATTGGGCAAATCGCAGAGGATACCTGCCCAAAGATTACCCGTTCGGCTCTTAAATACCAAATTATGGGTGCACTCGTGGATCAAAACAAAACAAGCGTGATTAGCGAAAGCTCCGATACAATATGCAGCAAGCAACACCATCCACCATTGCAGATCACTCACCATATATGCCATCAAAACCTGGAAAGCGACCACGCCGACGATGTAGTAGAACGTGTTTGCATTTCTACCCATCAGGTTCTTGATTTCCGGATATTTTTTCAGGATTTCTTTGGTACGCGAGATATGAGGCTCCGGAGCATCACTATAGTAAAAATCGTCGGCTTTGTCGATCATGACGTGCTATTGTTTCACAAAGAAAGACATTATGTTTGACAAGCGTTGCTTGGGTCAACAATAATTTATGAAGTTACAGTACAATTCGACTAAATTAATGTGGTACTCCAGAATAATTTTTTACTTTTTCAGCATTAAACGTCAAAGCCATAGACATGAAAAGCGGACTAACTCTTTTCCTCTGTTTCTTTCTTTTAGAATCAATTTCTGCGCAAGACCTCTCCTGCATTACAGCGGGTGCAGGAAAGAATACGGAGACCATATCGGTGACCACATCATGCGGCCAGCATTTCGGCCGTTCTTTGGATGGTCTGGCCAGTCATAATGACGATTATAGTTGCACGACAGGAAATTCATGGATTGGCGCGGAATATATTTTTCAAGTGATAGATGTCGTCAAAGGGAACTACACTTTTTCGATTTCCGGATTTGCCACAGATCTCGATTTATTCGTATTATCCGCTTGTGACGAGAGTATGTGTTTGTCTGCAGATGGCGTCCGAAAGAGTTCGGGAAGAGAAGAATCCGTAAATATGGATTTGAATGACGGCCAGAACGTCTACATCGTCATTGATGGCAAATTTGTCAACAACGCAGCCTTCACATTTACGCTTACCTGTGCAAGCGATATCTGCAAAGATTTTAATAGTATTTCCTGCGGAAGTGTAGCGCAGGCCTCGAATACGTCATACGACAACAGGGCCACTGACAAAGTAGATGATCATCCTTCATGTGGGGCTTCGTCTTACAAGCAGCACGAAGTGATCTACCAATTGAAAACAAGCAAATCCCCCATCACTGTTGATTTGCATCCTTTGGATAAAAAGGATATCGATCTCTTTGTATATGATGATTGTGTGAGCGGGCTGAGTAATTGTTTGGCTACGGGAATTCTTTCGCCAAGGGACGAATCTGTATTTCTGGCATCCGGCGGCACTGATTCTGAGATATTCGTAGTTGTCGACGGCAAGACCAATCCGGTTTCTTTTCCCACCTCCGGCACATATAAACTTGCCATTACCTGTGGCGAACCATGCGACCAAAAAGCCACCAAAATCAATTGCAACTCCATAACTCATGCCACCACAAAAGGCAAGGCAAATAATGCCAGCTACTACAGTTGCGATGGCGCTCACAACAAAGGCCACAACTGGGGGCCTGAAGCACTTTTCGAATTCGAGCTGGACGATAGCTACGACATCGAAATCGGACTTGAAATACTTAGCAATAGCGATCTGAATCTTTATTTGCTAAAGAGTAATTGTTCCGTGACTTCGTGCCTTGCCTCTAGCAAATCCACCCATCCGGGAGCACCCGAAAAGATCAAGAAGAAACTCTCCAAAGGAAAATATATCGTTGTGGTAGAAGGTTTCAGAGGCCACTCCGCAGACTTTATTTTAAGTCTTTTTGGCTGTGGATGTAGAATCGATGGAGAAATAAAATGCAATATGGCAATCAATGGCACCTTAGTCGGAGCCACAAATAGTTTTAATGCAATAGAAGGCGACTGCTTCTCACAAGAGGTTGAACTTAAGAACGAAGATCGGCTGTATTATTTCACTGCTCCTGAAGCTGGAACTTATGTCTTTGCACTCAGTGGATTTACGTACGATATGGACTTGTTCCTGACAAAAGATTGCGCTGATCCGCAAGCTTGTATTACAAGATCTGCGAAGGTTGGGACAGCGCCAGAAACAATAGAAGTGTTCCTCAATAAAGGGGAACAAGTAATCGCAGCGGTCGACGGAATCATTGATTATCAGAATTCGAAATTTACACTTGAAGTAGTTTGTCAAGACAATGGATCGGATGAAGATGAGGAAGACAACGAGGATCAAGAAAATGACGAGAACAATGGGGAAAACGGAAATGGAGAAGGTGGAAATGAAGACGAAGGAGAAGACGAAAATGATCAAGCGAAAAGCGATACGCTGTTTTGCGGACAATCGATAAATGGGAGTACGATAGGAATGCCGTCAGATTTCGGTAGGGCGGATCATACTTGCTTTGTTTCTTACTCTGATTTTGCAGGAGGCGAAAGCATTATTCAGTTTGAAAAGGATTCGGACGATGATATTCTTTCTTTACATGTATTCCACGGAGAAAGCGGTCATGAAAATCTTTCACTTTTCGTAAGGGATGAAGAATATAAAGAGGTAGTCAATTGCAAAGGGCTGAATTTCAGGGCGGATAAAACGATCAGAAATGGCGAATCCATTGGTGAGTTTTACACGGATAGAGACGATCCGTTACCTGCCGGTACTTATTATGCCGTTTTGGATGGATACAGCAAAAGAGTCGCTTCTGATTTTGAACTTGCTCTTACTTGTTCAGACCTCGATTGCACATCTGCCTTAGGCTTGCCTTGCGGCGAAGCCTTAGTTCCTGAAAGTACCGAGGTTGCCACTAATAACGAAAGCATTTATAGCTTCAAGGATGATTTATTCGTCGGTTATACCGGAGGTGAGAATATCTACAGTTTTTGTTTGGACAGTGCTCAAGAGGTAGAAATTACTCTGTATGGCCTATTTGAGATCGAGGGATTTGGCTCCGATCTCGATATGTTCTTATTCCAGCATATCTGTAACGGAGATAGAAAAATGCTGGCCTATTCGCGAAATGAGGGAATTATGGATGAGAAGATCAGAGTGCTTTTGGAGTCCGGAGAATACCAATTGGTTGTAGATGGCTGGCGCGGAAGTCGAGCGACCTACTCCTTGCGAGTTTCGGATTGTTTTGCTACATATTGCGGAAAGGCGCATGGGAAAATTGCATCCAAATCAATGGTTGAGCCTGATCGAATGCAAACTGAATTTAATGTTTTTCCCAATCCATTCGGTGATCAGATATTTTTAGAAATAAACAGGACTGCCAGTGCTCCGAGCATTGTCACTCCTAGTGGAACATATATAGAAATTAAACTTTACGACTATTTGGGCAGACTGCTGAATACTCGAATGTTGCCCGGAACCGGGCATTCAACGTTTGAAATAAGTGATCTGTTTCCACAGGGATCAAAAGGCGTGTTCATGCTTCAACTTATTCAAAGTGAGGAAAAATTTGTGAAGAATGTGGTGAAATGGTGAAGAATGTTTCCCTTTTGAAAGAAGAGATGAAAAAATGGCTTGCACAATAATCTGGTTAACCTGGAAGTTCGCTTTCAATAATCAATATCAAGTTGTAATTCGAAAACTCATTTGGAAGGAGTATAGAATATCACAAATTAATAAACCTCGGATAATACCTAAGCCCTAAAGCCCCTGATAAAAGCTATAAACCTTAATATCCAACCCTTTGAGCGTTGCTAACAGGTCATCGGCCGAGTCACCATATAATATCTACCGAAAGATCAGAGATAGCAAAGAATTATGCCAGAAGATCACCCAAATTGGCGTTGTGCCCCGGAATGGCTTTGGAGATTTTATACTTTTCGCTTATTCTATAAACGATATCTGCTCCCACAAGTCTTCAGTAGCATCATTTTGTTGAATTACCCCACGAGTACTTCTTCCTTCGAGAATATACTGAGTGAGCAACGATTTTAATTTCTCTACCTTATCGGCGTTGGCGGCTTGCAGGTTAGTTGTTTCCCCAGGGTCATTCGCGAGGTCATACAGTTGAATTTTGGGAAGAGATTCGATTACCTCGTCATCAGGTCTTGGAAAACTCCACCCTCCCGAACCCGGACACATGATAAGCTTCCATTCATCTTTGCGAATAGCAAAGCTACCATTGACAGAGTGATGCACAGTGGCTTCTCTGATGTAACTGCCGACTGCTTTTTGCTCGAATAAGGGCAACAGACTGTGGCTGTCTTCTCCTTCATTTTCCGATAAATTATAACCAATAATTTTGGCACAAGTAGCCATAAAATCAACAGCGCAAATGGTGTGATCGCTTTTACTGCCTTTTGCAATCTTCCCTGGCCATTTTGCTATAAAAGGCACCCGATGACCTCCTTCAAATATATCGGCCTTATGTCCTCTGAATATGTAACTCGGATCATGTCCAAATGCTTCAAGTTCTTCAAAATCTGCTTCGGGCGAAGTTCCGTTATCTGAATGGAAGATGATCAATGTATTTTCTTCTAAACCAGAAGAATTGACAGCCTCGAGCAATTGGCCGATGTGGTCATCGATCATCATTACAAAATCCGCATATACGTTGAGCCCGCTTTTTCCTTTCCATTCATCTGTGGGCAGAATGGGTGTATGAGGGGAGGGTAGGGCGAGATAAAGGAAGAATGGATTCTCTTCTCTTGCCCTTTCTCTGACCAGAGAAATTGATCTTCTGAAAAAATTGGGTGTGACATCTTCATGCACGAAATCGCTGCCAGTCGGACCCTCTCTCCACCAGGTGAACTTAGCAGTATCGACGGTGGTTCGATCAGGCATGGCCGTTATATTCCCATTTTCAACATAAACATAAGGAGCCATATCCAACGAACCGGAATGTCCGTAAGCGTAGTCAAAGCCGAGATCATTAGGAGTATGGGTCACAGGCTTAGAAAAATCGAGATTAGCAAAATGGTCAGGTTGCCAACCACTGCCTCCAAAGTTCTCGGGATCAGTTAGCGCCCAATCCCAGCCCAAATGCCATTTACCGATGAAGGCAGTGTAATAGCCATGATCTTTCAGCATTGATGCCACCGTAGTGCGGTCCTTTGGGATCAAGGCTTTTGACTTGCCTGTGAGCACCACGCTCTTGAGCCTCGTACGCCAGTTGTATCGCCCAGTGAGAATGCTGTAGCGCGTTGGAGTACACACCGATGATGTGGTATGAGCATCGGTAAACATCATTCCCTCGGCGGCCAGCTGATCGAGGTTTTTCGTAATAATTTTTCCATTTTCATTGAAAACAGAGACATCGCCGTAACCCATGTCGTCTGCGAGGATGTAGATGATGTTGGGGTGAGCAGAATTTGCCTCTGGTTTGCCGTAACCTGTTGTTTGCAATAAACCAATGAGAGATACAAGATAGAAAACAAATTTGCGCATTTGCAAGTGAATTTATCACTTAAATTTGACAATCCATTGATTCGCGGAAAGCAAAAAAGAAAGGATTCAAAGTTCAATGAAAAATGCAATATTCGCTATAGGCCTTCTTCTCACAACTCTACGATTTCTCCTTATCGATCGTCGTATGTGGCATTTGGCGTATCGCAATCAGTGCCGTCCGTTCCGTGGCTATATGTGAATGGCGGAGTGGGTTACAACAAAGCAGATGTAGAAAAAGGGCTCAATGTGGGTACAGGTATTTTGACCAACTTAGGAATAGGCGTTTCTGCAGGAAACAACTTTTTTCTTGAGTTCAATACTTTTTTTGTAAAATGGATGAAGAAAATTACCTCGACCCGAATCCGTTTAGCGCTAATGAATTTAAGTTCAAATGTTATGTTGGCTTATGATATTGTGAAAAAGGGAGCAGAGTAGGCAACGACTTTTAATTCATCACAGGTGCAGGACAAATTGCACATCCTTAGCCATAGAAAGTCGATTTTTTTTGTAGTTAAAAACAGGTGTTTCGCTACTTTCAATCTACAACTTTTGTCCGACTTGTCCTGCACCCCGCCACATCATATACCCGCCGGGAATCTGAATATTGATGAGATGTACAAAATCCTATTACACTATTAAGAAATGGAAACCATTATTGGAGTTGCTTTCGTTGGCCTTGTCCGACCGAATGTCAGATCAGCCGGCCGTCTGCCGTCTACCGTTGGCCGTCCACCGTCTTATCATACACACACCGAAAACCCAAGTGATTCAATCCACTATCATCCAAAGTAGTCTGATACTTCGAAGGAATGTATCCGGCACAAACGTTATAGTCACACAAGAAACTTCCGCCCTTAATGATCCGCGCATTCTTTTCCCCGTCCATAGAAGTCGTCCATTCCCATACGTTGCCGAAAATGTCGTACAAACCACTTCCATTGGGAGTGAATTGGCCTCTTGGTGCAATTGATATCTCATATCCATCTATGCCCTCGTCTTCATATGGAAAGATACCTTGCCACACATTTCCAGTAATGACCGTATCTCCTGCAATCGCGTCCCATTCGTCGGCCGTGGGCAATCGGCCGCCTTTCCATTTGCAATAAGCACAGGCGTCGTAATAGCTGACTTGAGTTACTGGGTAATTCACTCCGAGCTTTTTTCGGCCATCGGGCTTTTCCCAATTGGCCTCTTGAGCCACTATCCAATTCCTCTGTACCACGTCAAAAAATCCCGACCATTTTAGACTATCCGCCGTGGTGATATATTCTTGTTCCTTAATGAATTGACCGAATTCGCCTATGCTGACTTCGTATTTGTCGACTTTGAGTTCCGGAAGCGAAATGACCTCGTTGGACAGGAGTATTTCTTCTTGACACGCAACTAAGCATAAGATTATTTGGCCCACGACAAGACTTATTTTAGATAACAGGACTCTTTTTTGAGGTGTCGACACTTCTCCGCTTTGGCCGCTTGCGCTCCACAGCTTCAGTGCCGGAGCGGGAGGTTGGGGGGGGCTGAGGACAATATCCAATTTTTTAAACATAATTGAGTCTATTTCGGACAGCCTCTAGCACTATGTGCATAGAATTCAAGACCTCCTCATTAGTAAAGCGAATGACCTCGAAACCCTCGGAATTAAGAAATTCAGTTCTCGCATCATCATATTCTTTAGTACACAAATGATTTTTTCCATCTACTTCTATGACAAGTTTCTTCAGGATACATACGAAATCCACAATGAACACATCAATAATATGTTGCCTTCGAAATTTATACCCTAAAATTTTGTTTCTCAATTCATGCCAAAGCGCTTTTTCAGCCTTTGTTTCATTTGCCCGTAAGAATTTCCAAAGTTGTTTGGATATATGGTAGAAATTGGGATTGGCAGTTTGCCATTTTGGAATATTTTCCACATCGTATCTCATTGCTAAAACTTGATTTTCAACGATTGCCTTGTTGTTTCAGCCTCCCCCGGCCCCTCCGAAGGAGGAGAGCGCTATAAACTTAAAGCAGGCTTAATCCGCAACCATAAAGATTTCCAGCCTTAAACCTTTCATAAAATCCTGAAAGTAGTACAATACAATAAGATATTTGTATCATACATGGACAAGGTGCACCGAATGCATTTCATTTTTTTGTGGATTTGCAAAGAGGGCAGAAGCCCTTTTGCTGGATTAGCCGGACTTTTTACACCTTCAACGCGAAGGCCTCTTCACCTGTCTCGATCTGGTAACAGCATCTGCCGAATGCTTCTGTATCTACCAGGATTTTTGATGGTGTTTCTCCCCATCACCCTTTTTTCTCAACTGCGCAATGACGATTGCCTCAGTTCCTTTTTTATCAGAGACGTAGAAGAATTTTGCAGCGATCCCAGCGAATTCACGAATGTGAATGCAGAAGCTTCAATTCGCCCGGAGGCCTCGTGTTGGCGCGAAGAGGATCTTGAAAGTGATGTGTGGTTTAGCTTTGCCCCTGGCGAACCGGGAGTTTTTATCCAACTTTTTGGTGAAGGCTCTAATACAGGCGAAACAATCGACAATTCGGCTATTGCCATTTATCAGGGCACGTGCAGCGCCTTGGACGAAATTACCTGTGCTAATGTATCTGATGCAAGAGCTGACATAATTGAACTTACACTAACCGACCTGGTCATCGGCAGGATTTACTATGTGCGAGTTAGTAGTTCTTTGGCGACATCCGGCACGTTTCAGCTGTGTATTGATCAATTTCGTCCGGTTCGCTCGCCAGAGGCAGATTGTGGAAAGGCTGTAGTCCTTTGCGATAAATCATCTTTTTTTATAGAAAATCTGCAAGGAGTAGGGGATGAGACGAATGAGGTAGAAGAAACCTGCATCCGGCAGGAATTCGCTTCTGTCTGGTACAGATGGACGGCCAGGACTACGGGCATTTTGACATTCACTATTACACCAAACAACACAAATAATCCTGAGGAAGATCTCGATTTCGCTGTTTTTCTATTACAGACTGGATTGGAAGACTGCAGCAATAAAGAATTGCTACGTTGTATGGCGTCAGGGGAGACCCAAGGCAATCCTCCGCAATTGAACGAGCCTTGCTTCGGAGCAACCGGTTTGATGGATGGAGATCCGGATATTATCGAATTCGCAGGATGTGATATTGGTGATAATAATTTTCTTGCTCCGTTGAATATGGTCGAAGGCGAAAGTTATGCACTCGTAGTGAATAATTTTTCAGAATCGGGTTTTGGCTTCAATATAGAATTCGGAGGAACCGGCACGTTTTTGGGACCTACACCAGATTTCGAAATCACGGCCCAGGAAACCTTTGAGTGTGATAAGACTATACTTTTTGACGATCAAAGTCTCGCCAATACTGATGAGATAACTGGTTACAATTGGAACTTTGGTGAAGGAGCAGAACCTATTTTTGCTACCGGCCAGGGTCCTCATTCGGTCATCTACACTTCCTTTGGCACTAAAATCGCCGCACTTACTGTGGAGACATTGCGGGGATGCACGAGTACCGAACTCATTGAGTTTGACATCGCAGCTTGTTGTGATGATTTTTCGGATTTGAAATTGTCTTTTAATTCGCTTGATCTCATTTGTGCTGGCGTACCCGAAGGATCAATCGAGGCCATTGGCATCGGTGGTTTTCCGGAATATTTATACAGCATTGAAGGCGACGCTTACCAGCCGTCACCCATATTCAATGGACTAACCGCCGGAGATTATTTGGTGTCTATTCAGGATCGAAAAGGATGCGAATCAAATATGGATGTCAATCTCGCCGAACCCCCACCCCTAGTCGTTGTGGTGAGTGACGACGACAGCGTGAATCTTGGGTTTTCGTTGCAATTATACTCGGACTTCGAGCCATTGGATAGGATAATAAATTATGAATGGAACCCTCCGGCAGGCCTTACCTGCACCGATTGTCCTGATCCCGAAGCAACTCCACCGGGTACTACAACATATACACTTACAATCACCGATCAAGATGGATGTACGGCGACCGATGACGTGACCCTATTCACCCCATTTATCAGGCCGATCGCGACGCCTAATATTATTAAGGCAAATGATCTGAATCAAAACAGTTATTTCTTTATAAGCGGCAATGTTGCGGCCGAGATGATCGAACGGTTTAGAGTATACGACAGGTGGGGCTCCTCGATCTTTTCCGCAAGTAATATTCCTCTAAGTGACCAACCGTTTGAAGGATGGAATGGTCAGGTCAACGGTAGATTTGTAAATCCCGGTGTCTATGTGTGGATGGCGGAGGTCAGGTTTATCGATGGGGTTGTATTGCCTTATCACGGAGATATTACGGTGGTGAGGTGATTAAAATTGACCGTGGCCTTTAGTTTAGGCGGTTAAACTAACCAACATGCTGTGCGAATGAAATGTCAATAAGTTGAGTAGCTTGACTTTTTGGGAAGTTAAATATTATCTATATATTCCGAGAATGTCAATTCATACAAACGATCATAAAGAATGGGGGAACAGGACGATTTGAAACACTTAGGAATACATGTTGGCGCCCAACCTGAAGTTTTCAGATTAGCCGAACAATTGAGGCAAATTGATGAAAGATATTAAATTCATATTTCAAAGCGTAGAAATTTCAACCATTCAAATCACTTTCCTGGCTCTGTTGTGGTGGGTGATAGGTTGTCATTCCGCTTCAGTTGATGATCAAAACATCAACGACTTCATCACTGATCCGGACGTAGAAATCGTCGACAGTGTGGTTATCTCAAGAATAGATTCCTTAGGACTGATGTATCGTATAATAAGTCCGCTTATGGTGAGATCTTTCCATAATCGTACCTATAATGAAGAACATCCCAAAGGTTTCGAAGTGATTTTTTACGACAACCAACAAGAAACAGAATCGAGTGTGTCCGCTGGATACGCTAATATCGATGATCAGTTCCTGGCTAACCTGAGAGACGACGTAATCATCAAAAGTGAAAAGGGAGATGTGCTGGAAACCACTCAAATCACCTGGGATATCCTCCACAGGACATTGGACACCGATAAATTAATCAGATTGATCGAGGCATCCGGCGATACGACCTATGGCTTTGGCCTAGTGGCAAATGAAGATTTTTCAAGATTTACAATCAAACGAGGTTTTGCCGGAAAAAGACAGTTTCAGAATATTGGGGACAAGTTGAAGTTGAAGGAATGACTAGTCCTCGTGTTTCCCGAGTGATGGTGGTGTGACAAGGATACAGCGGGACAAATTGCGCATCCTTAGTCATGGCAATTCCTGTTTTCTGGTTACAAAGGCGTTTTACGATTTTCAATTAACGACATTATGCGAGTTGAATCACCACCGATAGGAATCTCACGGTCACCCAATATGCTGGGGCGAAAAAATTAAATGTTCTCGGTATTCAATTGAGTAGTGAAATTTACGGTAATATACGTGACTTACGGTAATAAACGTATTATACGGATATTACTTTAAGTGTTAAGGATACAACAGTTTCCTTATTGATCTATCGCTTTGCGTGATTTATATAACATCCGACGACAATTTTGACACTAACGAGTTTCTAAAAAGTTATCAACTTTGACGTGCTCAACAATCCGAATAATGAACAAAACTTTCCGCTTCCAATTTCCCGCTCTAAAAAGAAAGGTCAAAGGCAAGCCCTGCATCTTCCTCGACGGGCCGGCAGGCACTCAGGTTCCCGAATACGTTATCCGCGCCATTTCGCAATATTACCGGAGATCAAATGCCAATTTGCACGGGGTATTCACAACAACGAAAGAAACCGATAAGCTGCTCCACGACACGCGAAGCATAGCGGCTACTTTCCTCGGAGCCCAAGGCCCTCACAATATTTCATTTGGGCAAAATATGACGACGCTCACTTACAGCCTCGCCAGAGCTATAGGCCGCTACCTATTACCAGGCGATGAAATTCTAATTACCCAACTCGATCACGAGGCCAACAGAGGCCCGTGGCTTTCATTGAAAGATGAAGGAATCGAAGTACGCGAAGTGAAAATTCTGGGAAACGGTACGCTCGATTATGAAGATTTCGAAAATAAGATCAATGAGCATACCAAGCTGGTCTGCATGGGATTAGCATCAAACCTGACTGGTGCGGTGAACGATGTGAATAAGATCAGAAAACTTGCGCACCAAGCCGGAGGGTGGATGCTACTGGATACTGTCCACTATGCTCCTCATTTTCGTGTAGATGTTTCTTCCATCGGTTGTGATTTTCTGATTTGTTCGGCGTACAAGTTTTATGGCCCACATGTCGGATTGCTCTATGCCCGAACCGGCCTTCTGGACCAACTGCCCACCGATCGCTTACGCACTACAGAACAGCATGCCCCTTACTCTGTAGAGACAGGTACGCTTAACCATGCTGCAATTGCGGGAGTCAAGGCAGCTATAGAATTTATATCGAATCAAGGAGAGGGAAGCGACCTTAATTCTAAGCTCGCTTCGGCGATGCAACGCATAGGCGTTCACGAGCGAAAATTAGCCCAAATGCTATATGACGGAATTAATAATTCATCAAAATTAGACCTAGTAGGACCTGATTTTGGGAGTGAGGAGAGGGCACCTACTCTTTCTTTTGTGCATAAAGATTTCACTGCATTAGATGTATGCAAGCGTCTTGCGGAGCACAATATTTTTGCGTGGGATGGTCATTTTTATGCTATCCGGGCTGTAGAGATTCTGGGTTTATTGGAAAGAGGAGGTGTGACTCGTATGGGGATTTCGGCTTATACTTCTGAGGAGGATGTGGAAAGGACGTTAAGGTGCCTTGATGGTTTATAAATTGCGAAGTGCAAAAAGTGAAAGACATCATCGAAAGGCTGGGATAGAGTGCAAACAAGAACTGAGACACATCTTGGGTTTTCAACCCGATATTTCCATCTCAATCATTTCCAATAAGGAGTAATGAAAGACCTGGTCTACTGCTTTACAAACAAACTCCTCGCAACGAGTCCATTCCGCGCTTTTATCTGTACTATATATGTACCCGATGGCAGATGATGGACCTGTGCTTCCGTAATGCTCTGATTTCTAGTTACTTGTAAAGCATTAACAAAAGTATTCCCATCCATACCTATAATGCTCAATTGGTAGTCGCTGTGAAATTCTTCTGGTGCCTCGACCCTGAGCATATCCGTTGCGGGATTTGGGCCTACCTCCAAAACAAATTCTTGCTCTTCGTAACCGATGACATTTGATTCGTTGTTTTGATTTTCGTAAGCACCAATATCGGGATTGCCCAAACGCTTATTTCCAACGATGTCTGTTTCGGGCGCTGGGCTTACTCCAGCATTTACGGCTGGGCTGTTGTTGCGCAATTGATAATCTCCGTTTTCGCGATCGACAAATAGCGGATTGGTGTTGTGAATATCGGACTCATGATTGAGTTGGTGACTATTGTCCACGACACTCAGATTTCCACCGGCAGAAACAACTTCAGTATTGCCTTTATTCCTTGCTATATCCGCTCCGTTATTCGCCAAAATGGTATTTTGAATGATGACGGCATGGGCTCGGTCGCTATCGTCGCCGCCTACCGCAATTACACCGCCGAGCGTTCCCGCATGGTTTACAAACGTGACATTTGTAATTTTCAGAGGATTTTCCACATCACCATCGTCATCAGCCCAAATAGCAGAACCGTTTTCAGGACTTGAATTTTTGTCAAAACGGCAAAGATGAAAAGTAACTCTTCCCGCAGCAATTACTCCACACCCCGAGGCATCATCATCGCCAAATTCGCCTTGTAGATTCGCTGATCCTCCTGCAAATGTGATCCCGCTGATATAGACCAATGCATCATCAGTCGTGATGTTCAGGACGTGTTTGGCATTGTCCGATCGATTGGATTGAAGATTTTGCGGAATATCATCGCTCTTTCTGTCCGCCGAAAAAACGGTAGGGTTTTCGTGTATAACTCGTTGATTAACAGAAGTTTCTGTTTTGCTAAATCCGCCAAAGAGATTTAGCTCTTTTTCGATTACGAACGATTCCATATTCTGGGGGACCGTATAAGTACCCGTAGCGATCCAAATTTCTGCGCCTGCATCGGCAAATCGTATTCCGTCGTAGACAGTCGTGTACGCATCCTGTCACGAAGTGCCATTAACAGCTCCAGCAGCACTACGGTCAACGTAGACTTGGGCGAAGAGGGCCATCGAACAAATGCAAAAAATGAAAGAAATAGGTATACTTTTCATAGCGGTCAGTTTTGATCTTTCAACTTGATTTTTAGCTTATCAAAGAAAATAATTCAGCGTTATTGCCTCAAAATATCGCGAGAAATACCCAGGAAAATTCCAAATTCCTGATTGGTTATGTAAAGTATCTTACTTTTTTTTGAATTTGACGCAAATGCCCAAGGGTGGAAACTTATCCTTTTTTAATCAAGACGGAATTTTTTTTCTTTTCAATATTCAAGAATGATCTGCAGATTTTGCAGCAGGTAGCGACGACGGTGGTGCACAAATGTTGACTAGATCTGACCCTCAATTATATTATCAGGTCAATAAATATGGGACTTTTCTTGTTAAACGTTTGTAAATGTTCTGAACGGTTCGGAACTACTACAAACCACATATCAGTAAAACTCACACAATGATCTGATTTTCATAATTGGTGAGGATCATTGCTCAATATCTACTTCATTCAATCCGCGACTTGTTACATTTGCAACTTATAAAAACACACATTTTCATCATGAAATATTTCCTATTCACATTAATAGCGCTCATGGCTGCCGGTACCACAAAAGCTCAAAAGAAAATCACACTTGAGGACATCTGGAGAGACCAGACATTCGCGACCAAATCAGTGCCAGGTTTTCGATTTATGAAAGACGGCAAGCACTACACGCGCCTTGAGCATCCGCCTGCCGGACGGGCAGGAAGCCAGATCAACAAATACGACATCACAACAGGTAAATACGTGGGAATGATCCTCAATGGCGAAGAGCTAAAGGGCAATGCCGGTTTCGCGGGTAAGATCAGCAGTTACACTTTTAGCGATGATGAGAAAAAGATACTCATTATGTCGGAAAAGAAACAGATCTATAGGCGGTCATTTGAGGCCGAATACCACGTATACAACTTTGAAACAGAAGAATTAATACCCGTATTCGAGGACGGGTTGATCATGAATGCTACTTTCTCACCGGATGCGGGCAAGGTAGCTTATGTATGGAAAAACAATCTCTACTATTTTGATATTAAAAGCGGAATCACCCTGCCGATAACTGATGACGGCAAAAAAAACCACATTATCAACGGAAGTACAGACTGGGTTTATGAGGAAGAATTTGCCATTGTAAAAGCCTTCTGGTGGTCACCGGACAATCACAATATTGCCTATATCCGATTTGACGAATCCGATGTCAAAGAATTCACATTGACTTATCACGACGGAGAACTGTATCCGCGATACGAGACTTTTAAGTATCCCAAAGTAGGCGAAAAGAATGCCGAATTGAGCATACACATTTACAACCTCGAATCCGAAAAGATCATCTATGCGGAAATCGGAGACCTCGATGACATGTACATTCCAAGAGTAAAGTGGACCAAAGATCCTTCGAAGCTATGTGTATTCAAAATGAACCGCCATCAAAACCATCTCCAATTATTACTAGTAAATTCCGGGTCTGGCAAATCATCTCTTCTTCTTGACGAAAAGAATAAATACTACATCGATATTACCGACGATCTCACCTTCCTCGAAAACGGAAGAGAATTCATTTGGACAAGTGAGAAAAGTGGTTTCAATCAAATCTATCTGTACGATATGCAAGGTAAAGAAGTGAAAGCATTGACCAAGGGAAACTACGATGTGACCGATTTCTATGGTGTAGACGAGAAAAGAAAGTTGGTCTACTACCAGGCTGCGGAGACATCTCCTCTTGAAAAAAAGGTATATAGAGTCAATTTAAGAGGGACGGGAAAAAGATGTATCTCCTCTCAAAAAGGCACAAATGCCGCTAGATTCAGCAGTACTTTTGATTACTATACCTTAGTACACAATACAATCAACTCAGCGCCTACATATATAGTATTCGATCGAAGAAGCAAACTCATCCGAACCATCGAAGAAAACGAAAATACACCAAGACTGCAAAAAGAATACGAGGTACAACCTGTTGAATTTTTCTCATTTACTACTTCAGAAAATGTAGGCCTAAACGGATGGATGATCAAGCCTCCTCATTTCGCAGAGACGAATAAGTACCCGGTCTTTATGTATCTCTACGGCGGACCGGGTAGTCAGCAAGTAGTAGACGCATGGAAAGGATCCAATTACTGGTGGTTTCAGATGCTTGCCCAGCAAGGATATGTAGTGGCTTGTGTGGACAACAGAGGAACGGGGGCGCGAGGCGAAAAATTCAAAAAAAGCACTTATCTCAATCTGGGCGGTCTGGAAACTATAGACCAAATCGAAGCGGCAAAATACCTCGGCGCTCTTCCCTATACGGACGCGAGCAGAATCGGCATTTTTGGCTGGAGCTACGGCGGGTATATGTCTTCGCTTTGCCTGCTGAAAGGCAATGCCGTTTTCAAAGCGGCTATAGCAGTGGCGCCCGTGACAAGCTGGCGATGGTACGATACGATTTATACAGAGCGGTATATGAGGACGGAAGAGGAAAATGAAGAAGGATATAAAAACAATTCGCCTGTATATTTTGCCGACCGGCTGAAAGGGAACTATCTACTCGTCCACGGCAGTACGGATGACAATGTGCATTTTCAAAATTCGATGGAAATGGCCTCGGCGCTTATTAAAGCGAACAAGCAATACGACACATACATTTACCCTGGACGAAACCATGGTATACATGGAGACAATGCGAGACTGCACTTGTATACGAAGATGACTAATTTTTTAGATGAGAAATTGAAGAATGGAGGATTGGATAATGGGGGGGAGCTTTTACTCAAACCATAGCAATGGCTAAAAGAATTTTTTTGGCCTTGGATAATCGGTTGTCGGTTGTCCCGCTTTGCGGGATCTGCGCTCCGTCGCTGAAGCTTTGGAGCATATGCGACCTCTGGCAGATGGGTTTTTCCGTTGTGTCGTCGTGCCGTTGTGAGGCAAATATCACACCACGCGGCTACGGCACAAAGTCTAATTCCCTGATCAACCACTAACTAAATTGAGAGAGATAGTAAACCGCAAAGCGAAATTCGAATACCACTTCTTACAGAAGTATGAAGCAGGAATAACCCTTGTCGGTACTGAAGTGAAATCAATAAAAGCCGGAAATGCTAATCTGAAAGATGCCTATTGCATATTCAAAAATGGCGAACTCTATATCAAAAGTCTCTATATCGCCGAATATCGGCACGGCAATCGCAACAATCACGAAACGAGAAGAGATCGAAAACTCCTTTTAAGAAGAGGTGAACTCAAAAAACTGGAAAGACGCGTCAATGAAAAAGGCCTGACCCTTGTCCCGTACAAAATATACCTCTCCAAACGTGGTTTGATCAAAGTCGAAATCTCCCTTGCCCAAGGTAAAAAATCTTACGACAAGAGGGCGGCCATCAGGGAGAAGGATCAAAAGCGGGAGTTGGACCGCTTGAGAAAGTTGACATGAGGCCAGAAGGTCGCTTACGCTCCATAGCTTCAGCGACGGAGCGCCATCACGAACAAGACGTGAGACCAGGAAGCCATTAGGAACTGTCTTTGTTAGGAGTAATTCATGTAACCAGGTTTTCATCAGCAATTCAGAGCCACTTCATAACTGACTGAAACAGAGCAAATTATAAACGGCCATGGCTCTAGTTTAGGTTAGCGTTGATATTAACATTTCATATCGATTCGATATCTGTTGGTATCTCGCGTAGGCCGTTATGTCTTCGACTGAGAGTGCTGCGAAATCTTTCATGAACTGCCTGTTTTTTTTAAGCATTTCCTTCAGCCTATACCAATTGAGATATTGTTGGAGGTATTTAGTGGAAACACCCCAAAATTGATTGTCAATCCATTTCTTTATCCTTCTGTGGGTGGAGTTTACATGTTGGATATGATAAACCCCATTTTTGACCCGTTGCTTTAAATCGGAACGCAATGGATGGTGTTCGATCTGTTTATCCATGGCAAAGCCTTTATAGCTGACATGCGAATCGCTGCACAATATAGTTTGCTTCACTAGTGTCCCGACGTTGTTCAAAAGTCATAACATAACAGACTAAATATCAGCGCCTTACAAAGGTTTTGAAATTTTTTGATTTCAACAAATTTCTGAGTTTCTGAGACTTTTTAGTTTCAGATCATGCACCAAGGAAAATTTATATTCGCTCAAGTCATTGACCACATTCCGAGATATGAATTTCAAAAAGCAGTTGATAAATACAAAGGCAACTATAAGGTAAAGACCTTTAAGTGTTGGTATCAATTTCTGTGTTTACTGTTTGGCCAACTCACCCATCGAGAAAGTTTACGTGATATTGTCACTTGTTTAAATGCCCATAAAAGCAACTTGTATCACATGGGTATAAAGGCTGCTTTGGCTCGTTCTACTTTATCAAAGGCCAACGAGGTAAGAGATTGGCGCATTTATGCTGACATAGCCCATTGCCTCATAAGGCAGGCTAGAAGTTTGTATATTGATGATATTGACTTTTCTCTGGAACTGGATAATGCTGTTTATGCATTAGACGCCACTACAATTGACTTGTGTTTAAGTGTGTTCAAATGGGCGAAATTTCGTAAGAACAAAGGAGCCATTAAACTTCATACGTTAATGGACATGCGTGGTTCCATTCCTGTATTTATTCATATTTCAGATGGTTTAACACATGATGTCAATGTTTTGGACATTTTGGACTTTGAACCAGGGGCCTTTTATGTAATGGATAGGGCCTATGTAGATTTTGAAAGACTTTATCGAATTGACCAAGCCCAGTCATTTTTTATCACCAGAGCAAAAAAGAACTTTAAGTTCAGAAGAATCTATTCTCGGCCTTGTGACAAATCCAAGGATATACTTTGTGATCAAGTCATTAAATTAACGGGTTATTATACACTAAAAGCATACCCGGATAAGCTTCGTCGGATAAAAGTTTTTGATCAAGAAACAAAACGGAAATTTGTATTCTTGACTAATAATTTTGAATTGTCTGCCGAGATCATAGCTAGGTTGTATAAATACAGATGGCAGATCGAATTGTTTTTTAAATGGATCAAGCAGCATTTAAAAATAAAGGCGTTCTGGGGAGAGTCTGCCAATGCGGTCAAAACACAAATCTGGATAGCAGTAGTGACCTATGTATTGGTTGCAATAATCAAGAAAAGGTTGAAATTAGAAAGACCAATTTACGAAATTCTACAAATTTTGAGTATCTCTACATTTGAGAAAGTGCCTCTAAATCAGCTACTTATGAACACAGAAATACAAAACGATCTACATCCATTTCATAACCAATTGAAACTCTTTTAGTTATATCGGGACACTAGTGATTTATTCTAATAAATATTGTTAAATCTCATTGTTGAATAAAGAATGAACATTGAGGAATAAAGGGCCGCGCGAAGGCTGAAAACATTTTTTGTCATGTATTCTGAGCACTGACTGGTGCAGGACAAATTGCACAAGCATAAGTGTAGATCCGATAATATAAAGGTTAATCATACGCCAAGGATGTGCAATTTGTCTTACTGGCACTGATGCATGCCTGGGACATTATCGACAAAGCTCTATTTTCACAAAAAAATTATGCAGCGCATAGACGCCATAGATCTTCTTCGCGGCATAGCCGTTTTGGGTATTCTGATCATGAATATTCAAAGCTTCAGCATGCCCGGTTCTGCCTATATAAATCCTGCCAGTTATGGAGATCTGATGGGCGTCAATAAGTGGGTTTGGATATTGAGCCATGTTTTTGCTGATCAAAAATTTATGAGCATATTTTCAATGCTTTTTGGGGCAGGGATTATTCTTCTGACCGACAAACTTATCGCAACTGACCGACCGGTGCGGAGGACGTGGTATTCGCGAATATTCTGGTTGCTTATTTTTGGCCTTATGCACGCGTGGTTGCTTTGGTATGGGGATATTTTGATCTATTATGCCATAGCCGGATGCATTGTATTCTTTATGAGGAACAGGAGCACAAAATTCCTATTTCGCATAGGGATTGTCTTTTTTATAATACCTATCGCGTTGAATCTTTTCAACTATGCCAGCTACGATTTCATTCCCCAAGAAAACATCGAAGAAATCGAAACCATCTGGCATCCTTCGGAAGCGGAGCAGCAGAATGAAGTCGATATCTACCTAGGAAATTATGCGGGAAAATTGAAACATCGCATGCATGAATGGGTAGGAATGTTCATCTATTTTTTCCTCTTCACCGGTTTGTGGCGAATCATATCGATGATGGTTTTTGGGATGTATCTGTATAAGAAAGGCATCATAACAGGCGCGAGAGATAGTTCATTTTACAAGAAAATGTGCGTTACTTGCTTTGCTACCGGTCTGCCCATTATCACCTACGGCGTTTGGCATCATTTTAATACGGGATGGACTGCGCAGTATTCTTTGTTTTTTGGTAGTCAATTTAATTATGTGGGTAGCTTTCTAATGGCACTTTCTTACCTGGCGTTGATAATGCTGTTTTCGAAATCACAAGTGCTCGAAAAGATTAAAGTTCTTTTCCAAAAAGTGGGTAAGATGGCATTTACGAATTACATTTTGCAGTCGGTGATCTGTACTTTTTATTTTAATTCTTTGGGGTTTTTTGGTAGTACGACACGTGTTATGCAAATGGTCATTACGGTGGTGGTTTGGATAATTCTCCTTCTGTTTACGCATTTGTGGTTTAACAGTTTTAAGATGGGGCCTTTGGAATGGTTGTGGCGGTCATTGACTTATTGGAAGTGGGCTCGCCTGCGCTAAAGCTTCGGTTCGCGAAACCAACTACGCTGAAGGCTTGGTTCTGCGGTGAAGTTCATTCCGTTTTCGTTTATAGCCAGCAATAGCCGCGATATCTGCAGGCGCAGACGCCTCAGGGATTTTCTAAATGCGTAGTGGCCGGCCTAAGTATAAAAAACGTCAGCACCGTTTGTAATATCCACGGAATAAACTTTGCCGTCAAAACTGACTTTTTTGCAATAAGCACTTAATAGTTCATTTGAAACTTCCTTGGCCTGCTCTTTTCGGATCAAATTAATCGTACACCCTCCAAATCCACCGCCCATCATTCTTGCGCCGAGTATATGCTCAATTGATCTCGTCAAATCCACTAGAAAATCCATCTCTTCACAACTCACTTCATAATCGTGCTGAAGGCCGTTGTGTGAAGCATATAGCAATTTCCCTAGCCCCCGGAAGTCATTGAGTTTCAGTGTATTACAAAACTCATGTACACGTTCATTTTCTTCTCTTACAAATTTTGCTCTTCGGAATATTAAGCTAGACATATCTACTCTGGTATCATTCAAAATTTGATCGTCCACCATGCTCAAATGTTCCACTTTAGGATATTTCATTTGAATAATTTCCAACGCCCGTTTGCATTCCGCCACGCGGTCATTGTAACCCGTATTAATCAGATTATGAGACACCTTCGAATCGATCAATACAATTTCAAAGTCACCCAAATCCAAAGGAACATACTCAAAGTCAAGAGTATCGCAATTGAGCAAAATAGCGTGATCCTTTTTTCCATGAAGTATGGTGAAATGATCCATTATACCTCCTTGCAGGCCCAGAAATTCGTGGTTTGATTTATGGCTGATCGTTATTATTTCTTTGTTTGAAAGCTGTAATTTGAATAGCTCATTAATGCCTTTAAGAAAACCGCATTCCAACGCTGATGATGAACTCAGTCCTGCCCCAATGGGAATATCCCCGCCGAAAACGAGATCAAATCCGCTCAATTTTTTACCCATTTTTCCAAGTTGAAGCAAAATGCCAATAAAGTAGTTCGCCCAATCTTGATCCGATTTCCTGAGGTCTTTCAATGAAATTTCGATGGTAGCGTCAAGATCAGAGGCGTGAAGGATGCATGTATATGAATGGCCGTTTTCCGCTATGGCAAAATTCATATATCGGTCGATGGCTGCAGGAAGGACGAATCCTTTGTTGTAGTCGGTATGTTCGCCAATGAGATTAATTCTTCCGGGCGCTTTGACGAGGACATGAGGCTTAGTTTTGAATTGTTGTTCGAAGGTTTTAATTGTTTTGTCTACGCCCATCCTGTAGTCTATTGTTTCACACAACGACACGGCTTGTTTTCGACACCGCGATGTTTTCCAAGCCAACCACTTCAATGGCTCCTGACTATCTGGCGGAATCGCTGTAACATGCAGGCTCGCTAATTCACATTGCCAGGTAAGCACTCAGGTTGAACGATCAATCAATCACCCACTCAACCAATTACCTAATCACCCACTTTCTAATACCTATATTTGTACCGATGAAGAATATCCGAAATTTTTGCGTTATCGCCCACATTGATCACGGCAAAAGTACCCTTTCTGATCGGCTTTTAGAGTTTACTAAAACTATTGGAGAAAGAGAGATGAAGGATCAGGCGCTGGACAATATGGATCTGGAACGGGAGCGAGGCATAACGATCAAAAGCCATGCCATTCAGATGTATTACAATCACGTTGATGGAGAGGCATATACTTTCAACCTCATTGATACGCCGGGCCATGTGGATTTTTCATACGAGGTATCTCGATCTATAGCTGCTTGCGAAGGCGCTTTGCTTTTGGTAGATGCTTCACAAGGTATTCAGGCTCAGACGATTAGCAACCTTTACCTCGCTATTGAGCACGATTTAGAAATTATTCCTATTGTCAATAAGGTGGATATGGAGAGTGCTATGGTGGACGAGGTGTGCGATCAGATTGTGGATTTGTTAGGGTGTAACAAGGGCGAAATTGTTCAGGCAAGTGGGAAAACCGGCCTGGGTATACAAGAAGTTATGACAGCGGTGGTTGATCGCATTCCTGCCCCGCAAGGTAATCCAAACGCACCTCTGCAGGCTCTGATTTTTGATTCTATGTACAACTCCTTTAGAGGTGTGGTGGCCTATTACCGCCTCATGAACGGCACTATGCGAAAGAATCAAAGCATAAGATTTGTCTATACCGGAAAAGACTATAATGCCGACGAGATCGGAGTCCTTCAATTCGAACAAGTTCCCAAGGAAACCATGTACGCTGGTGATGTTGGTTATGTAATCACAGGCATTAAAGAATCCAAAGATATCAAGGTGGGCGACACCATCACATCTTCGGCTAATCCGTGCAAAGAAGGTATTCACGGCTTCGAAGAAGTCAAACCGATGGTCTTTGCAGGCATCTATCCCATTGATAATGAGGACTTTGAAGACCTTCGCGACAGCCTCGAAAAACTTCAACTCAATGATGCTTCGCTTACTTTTGATAAGGAGACTTCGGTGGCCTTGGGATTTGGATTTCGCTGTGGATTTTTGGGTATGCTTCACCTTGAGATTATCCAGGAGCGCCTTTCTCGCGAATTTGACCAGGAGGTGATCACCACCGTTCCGAACGTGTCGTACCGCGCATACACCAAGAAGGGTGAGGAGTTGATTATCAATACACCTTCTGATCTGCCTGATCCTACTTTATTGGATCGAGTCGAAGAACCATATATCACAGCGCAGATCATAACCATGCCGGAATATATTGGTACCATCATGAAGCTGTGCATGGAAAAGCGAGGCACGATGACCAAACAGTCCTACCTGACTCAAGAACGTGTCGAGCTTAGTTTTGATCTGCCGTTGGCGGAGATCGTTTTCGATTTTTATGACCGGCTGAAATCTATTACACGTGGCTATGCTTCTTTTGACTATTATCCGAGGGAGTATCTGGCAAGCGATTTGGTAAAATTGGATATCAAGCTGAATGGCGAATCTGTCGATGCGCTGTCCTCATTAGTGCATAGAAGTAAAGCAGAATCATTTGGCAGGCAGATTTGTAAAAAACTGAAAACACTGCTTCCAAGACAGCAATTTGTAATTGCTATTCAGGCGGCTATCGGCGCCAAAATTATTGCACGTGAGACGATCTCAGCATTGCGAAAGGACGTAACTGCGAAGTGTTATGGCGGAGATATTACACGTAAGCGGAAGCTATTGGAAAAGCAGAAAAAGGGGAAAAAGAAAATGCGGCAGATTGGTTCTGTGCAGGTGCCACAGAAGGCGTTTTTGGAGGTTTTGAAGTTGGATTGATAGGAGGAATAGAATACGCTCGCCTGCCTCGGGCAGCGATTGAAAGAGCACCTGTTATACAATGGCAATAATCTTATCTCGATGCACTTCTAAAAGGTCGTGCTGCTGCAATAGATCTATTAATTTTGGAGCAATTTCAGTGAAAAGGGCGGTGACTTCTTTAAGCTTCACACTTTTCGGTAAATGGGCATCAATGATGAACTTCATGCAGCGATGGGAATGCTTATACTTCCTTTGCTATTGACAGCTAAAACCGCAAAAGCAAGACATGCTTGAATGTCTTCCTCTTTCAAATCACTAAATTCAGAACTCCTTACCCGTCCCAATAAATTCAGGGTAATAGGGAGTAGACCTCGCGAATTAAAACTGCTTCATATTTTTGTATATGCAGTTACAATTCCCCTTCTTCCCTAAAGATACAAAGATGATCTCTCATTGTCTTGGAGTACACACCCAAGACGGTATTGTACAATACATAGCCAATGGCTTACCTGTATATAGTCATTCGAGTGACGATCTTAATGCTTTCAGATTCATAACTAGCAATTTTATAGATAAAGGATTGTGCAGCCGAGCTGAAGTTCAGCGGGCTTTTGGAGTGAGTATAGACAGTGTCAGAAGATCGTATAGAAAATACAAGGAGAAGGGAGAATCTGGATTTTTCGGGCCTGATGCCAGAAAAGGCAAAGCATACAAGATGGTTGGTAAACTAGTGGAGCGGATACAATCGAAGCTGGATAAGAGACAAAGTAATTTGAGTATCTCAAAACAAGAAGGGATTTCAGAATCGTCGATACGCTATCACATTGAAAAAGGCACTTTAAAAAAAAGTTCAAAATAGAGTGTGAAGGTGGAAATGGCTCGACCTTAAATGATCGCAATGACCTAGACCAATCTACGCCGATGGGCATAGCCACAAGCCGCTCTGAAGACAGGATAGGTGCATCTCTTGGGTTGTCTGGTCATGCTGAGGTGAAGTTTGACAACAGCGAAGCTTTATGCGGAGCAGGGGTATTATTCCTCTTACCTGCCTTGATAGAGCATGGGTTATTCAAGACAAAACAGGTATATGAGTTACCTTCATCACACTATTACGGACTAAGGTCGATACTATTGACTTTGGCCTTCATGGCCCTGTTGCGCATCAAAAATCCCGAACAACTCAAACAATGTAAACCAGGGGAGATCGGCAGGATAATAGGCTTGGATCGTATACCAGAAGTTCGGTGTTTGCGAGAGAAAATAGATTTGCTGAGCAAGCAGGAAAAAGCCGTTGAACTGAACAACCTTCTGATCGATCACTGGTATAGAGATGAGGATAATGAGGACTCATCTTTTTTATATATAGATGGTCACCAACGGATCTATTATGGAGGCAAAGCTAATCTACCTGTCAAATATATTGCGAGACAAAAATTGTGTTTAAGCGCCACTACGGAGTATTGGGTTCACGATGCACAAGGGATGCCTGTTATGATGGTGATAGGGCAATTGACAGAGAAAATAAAAGAAGCAATACAAGACCTGATTATTCCACAAATGCTACAAACCAAATTACTTACTGAGATACAAGAGGAGGATGATCGACAAAGCCCTCAATGCACCTTTATTTTTGACAGGGAGGCTTACGAACCTGCTTTCTTTAACCACCTGTGGGAAAGGTATAGAATAGCCGTGATTACATATCGCAAGGATGTGCGAGATTCATGGAATAAAGATGACTTTGAATCTACTGATACACAAGTACTTAGCCAGGATGTAACCATGCAATTGTGCGAGAAAGAAGTAACGCTTGGAGGACACACTTTCAGAGAGATCAGAAGCTTGTCTGAAAAGGGTGAACATCAAACCGCTATTATCACCACTCACCCTACTTTGGGAATAGCATTGATAGCAGGCAGAATGTTTGGAAGGTGGTGTCAGGAAAACTTCTTCAGTTACCTCATTCAAGACTATGATTTTGATAAAATGATTCAATTTGGGGTAGAAAGTATTGATCCCAATCGGGAAGTGGTCAACCCACAATACCGAAAATTAACAAACCAACTGAAAAAACTCAGGGAAAAGATCACCCGGTTAGAAGCCAAGTTCTTCCCTCTTGCAGAACTAGCTATGGATGAGAAAATTGACAAACTTCCTGAAATAACCGAAAGACAAATGAAGTATAAACACAAAATTGATATTCTTCGAAAAGAAGAAAACAAGATCGCCACCCTCAGAAATGATATTCCTGCCAGAATAACTCTTGAGCGTATGCCCGAGCAGAAAAGGTATAACAAGTTAAAAACCGAAAGTAAACTGTTCATGAATGTAATAAAGATGATCGCTTACAGAGCAGAATCATCTGTGGCAGCTGTGGCTTGTGACCACCTCAATAGGGCAAAAGACGAAAAAAGAATGTTCATCAAACAAATCATCAGCAACAACGCTGACTTGATTCCGGATTATAAGAGTAAAACGCTGACTATAACCTTGCACTCTCTTTCTGCACCAAGATTTAATCATGCAGCCAAACAGATTGCAGACCTGCTCAACAAAACTGAAACCATATTCCCTGGATCAAATTTGCGCATGATCTTCAAAATAACAGCGAATTTAGATTGCGAGAGGTAAGGAGTTCTGAATTTCGGCCAGAATATCTTTGTGAGAATCACCGCCGGCCAAATACTCGAGAATACTCGATACAGGATATCTCAAGTCCCTAATACATGGTTTACCGTGACAAATCGCCGGATTAATCGTAATACGCCTTAACAATTTTTTGTTATCCATCGTGATTGATACTTGATTTTTCTTATTCGAAGTTAGATTTTCTTTTGGAAAAAAGCCGAGCGTACTTTCACTGTCAAATAGCCTAACGAAAGAATTGCAAGCTTTAGAACTACTTTTATAACAACAATGCTCAGTGAAAGTTTTGCCAGTGACAACACCGGCAAAGGCTATACACCTGAAAGTCAGCCGTTTACGCCGTTGTTAGTGTTGTCACCAACAACTTGATTATCAACGATCAATGAAACATTGACGGACTATTATAACCAGAAACATGGAAAAACATGCGCGTCTAAGGTAGCAATGAAATGGACGAAAACGAAATACAATTTTGACAAAATCATAAATCGTCAAGGCAGTAATGCCATGGGTGTCGATGGATTTAGAGATTGTCTTTTCGACGAAAATGACCAATTGGATTTTCCATGCGAAGATCATGAATTCATATCCATGTGGGTCGCTGACATGGAGTTTGCAACTAGTCCTGATATACTAAATGCCATTGAAAAACGCGTTGATCACGGAATTTTGGGCTACAGCAAAATTTTTGATACCAATGTCAGAGCGGCTATGATGGAATATGCAATTACGGCAATAAACGCATTATACGGGTATTACCGTAATTTACACTTACTACGATAATTTCAAAAATTTGATTGAAAACTTCCACATGAAAATCTCAACATTTCTGGCATTTTTATTAGTCATCTCATTACCCATTGAAGCTCAAAATAAAAGATCTCGTGATTTAGGTATCCCACTGGATGGTAAAACAGGAAGGTTAAATGCAATAACTGACGTACACGGAGTCGAGGTTGGTCACAAAACACTTATTTCAGGGAGCGGGGAATTAATAGTGGGTAAAGGCCCAGTGCGAACTGGTGTAACGGGCATACTTCCCAGAGGTAAAAGGTACGATCCCGTTTTTGCAGGCTGGTACAGCCTCAATGGCAATGGCGAAATGACAGGTACTACCTGGGTAGAAGAATCCGGTTTTTTAGAAGGGCCAGTAATGATCACCAACACACACAGTGTGGGAGTAGTAAGAGATGCAGTAATTGAATGGCAGTACAAAAACAAATTTTTCGATCCTCTTCCCAACGCACCGGATATCTTTTGGGCGCTGCCGGTAGTGGCTGAAACGTACGACGGAGGCCTAAATGATATTAATGGATTTCATGTGAATAAGGAGGATGCTTTTAGCGCTTTGAATAGCGCTTCGTCAGGAGCCGTGAAAGAAGGAAGTGTGGGAGGAGGCACGGGCATGATTTGCCATGGATTCAAAGGGGGTATTGGTACATCTTCGCGTCTTGTCACTATTGATTGGGCAGAGTATACTTTAGGAGTGTTGGTACAGGCCAATTATGGAAATCGAAGATCTTTGACGATATCAGGAGTCCCGGTGGGCGCAGAGATTCCTGATCTAATGCCAGATTGGAATCCATTGAGAAAGGATAGGGATCAAGGTTCCATCATAGTGGTTGTTGCTACCGATGCGCCATTGCTGCCCCATCAATTGAAGAGATTGGCGAGACGGGTTCCAATCGGTTTAGGCAGGATGGGTAGCTATGCCAGTAATAGTTCGGGAGACATATTTATTGCTTTTTCGACGGCCAATACAGGAGCCGCCAAACGTGAAGAAAATCAGATGGTAAGGATGTTAACCAATGATAAAATATCACCTCTATTTGAAGCCACGGCACAGGCCACCGAAGAATCTATAATAAATGCATTACTCGCTGCTGAAGATATGGTAGGCATCAACAATACCAGGGTGTACGAACTACCTGAAAAACGGCTGCTTAAAATTCTCAAAAAATATAACAGGCTTGAAGAAGAATAATCCCTCGGTATCTATGAGCATGCGATTTCTTACTATCATTTGTTTGTCCGTCCTCCTTTTCTCCTCATGTGGCGACTGTGATGAGAATGTGGACGTTGCCATCATCGGAGGCGGATTGATGGGAAGTTCCACAGCATGGCATTTATCTGCAAAGAGAGTACAACGAACATTCGGCTACGATCAATCCAAAGAAACTGATCCGACTTTTGCATAGCGCAATAAATTTGAAAGGCAGTGAGATCTCGTACAATGAGAAAGTGACAAAGATTGGGTCAAAAGGATGTTTCTATAAAGTCGATATCGTGAATCGGAAGAGTGGTGAGAGTAAGTCCATCCATGCAAAAAAAGTAATCTCGGCCGCTGGGCCGTATACTGGAAATCTACTCAAAGAAATAGCTCCATATTTCAGTCAACTCATCAACCCTCAACGCGTATTTTTGGCCTTTTTAAAAATAAGAAGTGATGCGTACCATTCATTAACTGATGGACAAAAAGAAAAGATCAAAAACTTCTAGCCGGCGATCAACAGTTCGAAAGGCACCCTACAAGGAAGTTTCTTTTCGATGATCGAATATTATGACGAAGACAATCTGCCTGTTATCAAAATCGGAGGTCATTTTCAACGCTCAGAAATAAATGATCTGGATGAAGTATGGAAACAAAAATTATCAGAAGATGAAATTGAGTGGAGCGTGGAAAGTACGCTGGGTTATTTGAATTTATTGAATCTTCCGATAAACAAAGAAGATATTGAATTAGTAGACGAATATTCTTGTGTGTATTCGCTTACCGATACTGAAGTGCCGTATGTGACGCCGATAATAGGCGAAAATGATGACGCGAATTTGGATTTCATTGTGCTGGGCGGCATGTCGGGAGTGGGCGCGAAAGGAGCCATGACTTATGGGCTTATTGCGAGCCATTGGTTATTGGGGAAAACAGAAAATGGGGAAATGTATGGCAAGGTTCGGGAAGAATTGGGATATGAGCGTCTTTTGAGGGATGCAAAGACTTTAGAGTAGAATTTATTCTCGTTCAATCAATTGCGTATCTGTCTAAGAATGAGTACACTTGTACAATAAAACAAACAAGTATAAAAATATGGAAGTTATCAATTTCAGCGAAGCCAGAAATAACTTAAAATCTGTTTTAGATCGGGTCGTTGAAGATGCCGATTATACAATTATCACACGTAGAGATTCTCAGGATGCAGTTGTTATGTCTCTCGATACTTTTAACAGTTACAACGAAACAGCCTATCTTTTGAGTTCGCCCGCAAATGCCGCAAATTTGGCAGAGTCCATTCAACAATTTCGGGATGGAAAAGTACAGGAAAGAGAATTAATTAATGCGTAGGAAATTGGCTTGGACAGATAAAGCTTGGACGGAATATGCCTATTGGCAATTTGAAGAACGAAAATCACTCAAAAGAATAAACAGAATAATAGAGCAATGCTTAAGACATCCATTCGAGGGAATAGGAAAACCTGAGGCTTTAGGTAAGAATTTATCTGGTTTTTGGTCTCGACGAATAAGTAATGAACATCGACTGGTTTATGCAGTAGATGATGATTTTATTACAATAATTTCATGTCGATTTCACTATGAAAAACAGTAGTGATTATGCTTCCTCGTTCATCAGGCTATTGAAGTTTTAGACAAATGAAAGAGGTCAAGGCGATCCAAAACCCCTGGAAAACCAAATCCATTAAATCCATCTACAACAATCCCTGGATCAATGTCGAACACCACGAAGTCATCACGCCATCGGGAACGGAGGGCGTCTATGGAAAAATCAAACTCAAAAATCTGGCTATCGGCATCATACCACTCGATAAAAATATGAACACGTGGCTTGTAGGACAATATCGCTATACTTTAAATGAATACAGCTGGGAAATTCCAATGGGCGGCGGGCCTCATGATATCGATCCTTTGGAATCCGCTAAACGGGAACTGAAGGAAGAAACCGGAATAACGGCGAGGTGGTGGCAGAAAATTCTTAAAATACACACGTCCAATTGTGTTACCGATGAAATAGGTCTTGCTTACCTTGCCCAGGATCTTTCATTTGGCAAAACCGACTTTGATGACACCGAGGATTTGCAGATTTGGAAATTGCCGTTTAATGACGCAGTGAAAATGGTGATGGAAGGAGAGATTACGGATTCTTTGAGTGTTATCGGCATATTAAAGTTGGCCCGGACAATGAATTTTTGAAATATTGGCTATAATGTCTTCAAATATTCCAACAAATCAGACCTCTCCGCACTACTCAAATCATCTCCAAAAGTATGACCCTGATTACTGTAGCCGAGTAAAGTGATATCATAAGTATACTTATCAATTTTAGAAGATTTCTCAACATATTTCCATCCCAAATTTTCCCAGCTGTAATCCTCCGAATCAAAACTTCTCCGCCAATATTTGGGTCGCGATTGGCTATTCAACATCTCTCTGATCGTTGCAACAGAGCCATTGTGTAGATAAGGCGCAGTTGCCCAAACTCCGTCCAATGGTGGAGCAACATACCCGTCGCCGGGCACAATTCTCGCGCCGTGCGCCCCTTTGGCAAACCAGGATGAATTATACCTCTCGGAAAATTCGGGACGCTCATGGTAACTTCGGGCAAGCCTGGGATCTGTACCAATCTTATCCAGATGCACCAGATAATTAGGATAAGAGGCCTGCCCGTCCGCAAGGCGGGATTTGTCTCCATAAATGCCGTGGCATTTGCTGCATTTCTTTTCAAAGATTTTGGCTCCTTTTTTTACCTTTTCCATATCGATTTCACCAGGATATTGTGGCGCTTCAAGAGATTTGATAAAGGCTAGTACATCGACAAATTTACCATCGACTTCTTCGGCCTTTGCGCTATCTTCCATGGTCAAAAGACTGCTCGCCATAGAGATTCTGGCAAAATCTCCCCTTCCAATACCTGTAGTGAATTGTGCATTTTTTTTCTTGAGCAGCCACCACGCCGGAGGATCAGTAGGAATAACTTCTTCAGCTATTTTGGCAATAGCATTTTTATCCCACATGAGCGAATTCCTGTCGCGGTGGGCGAGCAATACCTCAGTAATTTTATCTGCGCTGTTCGTCCCTACCGTCTGCGTGCTGATGTTGCCATTGAGCGCCACTCCAGAATCGTAAAACTGCTCGAAAGCTTCCCATTCCGGACTGTCTTCTGAAAATTTTACCTTAATAACATTGCCCAATGCCTGGGCCAGAAATCCCTGGTTGAGCGTACCGTCGAAAGCACTGTTGCCCAGGCCGAGAATGTATTCTCCATTGATGTACCCGCCGTGGCATTGAAGGCAATTAGGAACAATGATATCTACTCCATTCAGCGCCTTTGAAATCGTAAATTCAGGAGGAATTTTTGCATTCAATCCTTTGCGATTCAAGACATTATCACCACCAAAAAACGCTTCTAAGTTGCCAAAGAAAGCTACCGGGATCCCGCTGTCGAGGTAGTCGCCTTCGAGCAGATACTGTCGGCCTTTTTCAGGATCACCTGCTCGTTGGGGAGTAGGTCGAATGGCTTCCAGGTTACCGTCAAAAATATTATCGAAAATGGATGTAATTCCGTTTCCTTCTTGAGTACAGCTATAGAAGAACAGTACAAAAACAGAGCCCATAATCAGAATTTGCCACACTTTCATTTCATTGCTTTATTCAGATTTTTCATGGGTGTATATTCGCGTAAATTAGTGGAGAGAAAATGTTATCCACGAATTGCGCGAATTAACACGAATGCCTACAAATTCGATTTCGTTCAAAACCTGTCAGGTCTCATACTTTATTGCACTACTTATTCTTACATCACGTCGATTTATTACGGAAACCTGACAGGTTTACCTCACTAGAACATCTAAAAATTGAGAACCGTTTAGCGTTTGGGCATATTTTCGATAGCAAAACGAATAAAATATGTCGCGCAGATACAAATTGACAGGATGTGCCCGCTTTCTATTCTTTATGATCATCTTCGTTCCAGCCGTTTATTTCGGATTACAGTATTTTGGAAAAGATGACGATAGAGTACAGGATATAAAGGAATGGGTGGACGAGACGGTACGTAAGGCGAAAGAAAACGATACTGTCGAAAAAATCCTTACAAGGAAAAATCGTGCTGAAACTTCTACTTCATCTCAAAAGGGCGCTATTGAAATGGAAATCGAATCGCTGAAAGAAGAATTGAGGCGGCAGGATGAATTGATCAGGGAATTGAGATTGGAAATAGATTCGCTTAAGAATGGTTAGATGGCCCTTCAAGAAATCACCATGATTTTGGAAATCACGGTGATTTAGATTTCGAAGTAATTAAGTTATTCACTTTTGTAAGACATGATTACGAAGATATTTATCGTGCTGGCGGCATTCTTCATTCTATTTGCCATCCTGCTTTATACTCCAAGCAAAAGCATTGAATCATTAGAAGAACCGACACTTATTCTTTGGGGCAAAGAAGATCAGTGGGCGCCTTTGGAGAATGCCGAGCGATTCAATGAATTGATACCGGATTCGAAGGTAGTGGTTTATGAAGATGTAGGGCATGTGCCAATGGAAGAGGCGCCGGAGAGGAGTGCGGGAGATGCTCTGAAATTTTTGTCGAAGAAATTTGAATAATTACTTCAGTGGATATTCCCAAACCCATTTAGTATGGGCAAGAGACTATAGTGCCAGCTTCATAACTTCCCCTAACATGGACATAGAAAGCCTAAGAGAATATTGCCTTTCCAAACCCTTCGCAACGGAAGAATTTCCCTTTGACGAAACCACTTTAGTGTTCAAAGTAGGCAAAATATTCGCCATAATCGGTCTGGAATACGAAGATCCTTTTGTCAATCTTAAATGCGATCCGGATAGAGCAATAGAGCTTCGGGAAGAATACGAGGATATAACGCCCGGTTGGCATATGAGCAAAAAGCATTGGAATTCTGTCTTTATCGAACATTCGCTATCCGATAAGCTGATCAGTGAATTGATTGATCATTCTTATGATCTCATCGTTTCTGGTTTGCCTAAGAAATTGAGAAGCGAAATGGGATTGGGCAAAAGTTAGAGAGGTTTACTAAACTTTCGAAGTTTAGTAAACCTGGCAAGCCTGGTGCCATATCTTTGAGACATAATGTGTGCGAAAGAAATCGTAATAAGATCTCCTCATCTAAAGGGCGCGGAAGTCGCCTGGTTTGCTCCGCTCTGCAATGGCGATGATGATTTTTTGGGAAAGCACGATCCTAAATACAAAAGCGACTGGGCGAATACTTCTAATGTTTTACTGACAGCCGACAGACTGGGTTATCGCAATATTCTTTGTCCGAGCTCTTACCAAGTGGGTCAGGATACGATGACATTCGCCTCTGCGATGGCGCCACTTACTCAAAACATTAATCTACTCACAGCGATAAGATGCGGAGAAGTACATCCGCCCATGTTAGGTAGGGCAATAGCTACTCTCGATCATATCCTGGAGGGAAGATTGACGATCAATATTATTTCTTCGAATCTGCCCGGAGAAGAATTGAGTTCAGAAGCGCGATATCAACGATCAAGAGAAGTAATAGAAATTCTAAAGCAAGGATGGCACCAGGATCATCTCGATTTCGAAAGTGAGTTTTACGTAATCCAATTGGCAACCACGGAATTTGTCAAGACGTATCAGCAAAATGGCGGGCCCTTGCTCTATTTTGGGGGTTATTCTACGCCGGGTGTTGACCTATGTGCCGAGCAATGTGACGTGTATCTGATGTGGCCAGAGACTTAAGATCGGCTTGAACAACTGATGAAGAATATGAGCGAAAAAGCTGCAAAGTATGACAGAAAAGTCGATTTCGGATTGCGTATACACGTCATAGTTAGAGGGAAGGAATCAGCGGCAAGAGCAGCGGCAAAAAAACTAATGAGATATGTGGATGATGAAAGCGGAAAAGAATTAAGAGAAAGAGCCCTCGATGGAAAATCATACGGAGTATCAAGACAAGGTGAAATGCGACAACTATCTGATAATGAAGGGTTTGTAGAGGAATTTCTGTGGACGGAAATAGGTCGGGCAAGATCGGGATGTGGAGCAGCACTCGTAGGTGATCCCGACCAAGTACTTTCAAAAATTAAGGGTTACATGGATATGGGTATTCGTTCATTTATTTTTTCAGGTTATCCACATGTACGCGAATGCGAGCTTTTTGGAAAATATGTTTTGCCGCATATTCCGACTTTTTCAATGCCTGTGGTGCAGAGTCGCATTCCTTGTAAGGCTCCAATGACTCCATTAGCAGCCGGAGAGAGACGTTAGTATATTCAATTATCTTAACGTGTAGGGATCTGCAATGAAATACAGTCAATGTCATCTTATCGTAGAATCCCCTCTCTACTTAACCATATCTGATACCTCCGAGCATTCCGATTATGATCAATAAGATTAGTCGCAAAGAGATGCCGACCATCGTAACCCGGCTTTGCACAGAAGTATAGGTATTTGTGCTGCTCCGCATTAAGCACCGCTTCGATACTGCCGATTTCCGGGAGGCAAATCGGTCCTGGAGGCAGGCCAATATTTAGGTAGGTATTGTAAGGTGAGTCAAGGAGAAGATGCTTAGTCAGCACTCTTTTGATTTCGAAATTGCCTATGGCGAAGATTACCGTAGGATCAGCCTGAAGCGGCATTCCGCGTTCTAATCGATTCAGGTAGACGCCCGCAATAATTGGCTTTTCGGATTGATTGTTGGATTCCTTTTCCACGATGGAGGCGAGGATGCTTACTTCTTTTTTTGATAAGCCGATAACCTCCGCTTTGCCTTCGCGATCACGACCAGACCAAAATTTTTGATGCTCCTTTTCCATGCGTTGGTACAATCCTTTCGAAGAGATATTCCAGTACAACTGGTAGGTATTGGGTAAAAAAATCGAAGCTGCCGAAGCTCTCTGTAGGCCATTTCTCTCGAGATTTTTGGGGTCCATTATTTCGTTCAAAATATCTATGGAATCCGCCTCTACTTGACGACTCAGCCTTCCTGATAAATCTTCGACTGTTCTTATATTGTTAAAAGTTATTTCTATAGCTTCCTGGTTACCAGATCGCAATGTTGAAATAATTGATCTGTTGCTTAAGTTTGGCCGAATAATGTATCTACCCGATTTGACTTTTTCTTTTTTATATTTCATTTGAGCAGCAAGACGGTCGAAGGCAAAAGGATTTTTGAGAATATGATCCTTTTTTAGTTTTTCGAAAACGTGCTTATATGAGGAGCCTGTCGGGATGTACAATTCGTAGTTCTCGCTATTATTTGTCCCGATTCCCCAAATCGCGTGGTGAAGAAAATAGGCCCCTCCAGTAAACAGCAGAAGGACAATCACCATACTTTGGAATACTTTCTTCACCGAGGTCCTGTTACGCTTCTTTCAATATTGTTCTTTGTCACTTGGAAAATCTGAGTTCTTTACATCTGAGACGTATTCTTGGGCAGCTTCTTTGATCTCCTTGTAGAGATCTCGATATCTTCGCAGGAATCTTGGGTTGAATTCCTTCGTAATGCCAAGAAGGTCATGGGTAACCAAAACTTGTCCGTCAGTGTGCATCCCAGCACCGATGCCAATCGTAGGTATAGTAATACTCTCCGTTACTTCTTTAGCGAGCAGAGCAGGGATTTTCTCTAAGACTATTCCCATGCACCCATGGTCTTCGAGTAATTTGGCATCTGATTTCAATAGATTCGCTTCTTCATCTTCTTTAGCGCGTACTGTGTAGGTTCCAAATTTGTAAATCGACTGCGGAGTGAGTCCCAAATGACCCATAATAGGAATACCGGCAGATATAACACGATCTATTGATTCCACAATTTCAGAGCCTCCTTCCATTTTAACTCCATGGGCTCCTGATTCTTTCATAATGCGGATAGCGGATTCGAGCGCTTTACGCGAATTGCCCTGGTATGTGCCAAAGGGTAGATCGACTATCACAAATGCACGTTTCACAGCTCGAATGACAGATTGGGCGTGGTAAATCATCTGGTCGAGGGTAATAGGAAGTGTGGTCACGTGACCGGCAATAACATTTGAAGCAGAGTCTCCGACCAATAACACCTCCACTCCCGCATCGTCCAAAATGCGCGCCATAGAAAAATCATACGCAGTGAGCATGGTAATCTTATCGCCTTGGGCTTTCATGCCGCGGAGGACATGGGAAGTGACGCGTTTTATTTCTTTTTTAGCCGCAGACATTCAGTTGCTTTGTTTGGGTGCAAGTTAGGGATATAGGGGATAGTTATGGGAAATTTTGGAAATTTGGTTTAACTGACAGATTAGCTTTACGGGGTAATTAGCAAACGAATTACTTCGAGCAGATCATCGTATACAGCTGGGTCTTCTAATTTGTCCACGATTTCGAGTGGCCGAACCTTCCAATCGTAAGATTTAATTTGGTCGCATGAGATCACGCCAACGGTTCCTCTCGTTTTTTCCGCTATTTCCACTTCGACACCAATTCTTCTCTTAGTTGTAGAAATTGGACAGATAATAACTTTACCACTTTTATTATAATCGAAAGGAGTAAGTACTAAGCAAGGTCGTCTTTTATCGATTTCTGTACCTAGGAGTAGAGAGTGGAGAATTGCCAAATGATATGGATTTATTAGGCGGGCTTGTGCAGGAATTGTGCTATTATAATGCGGAGCGATATTTTGGGTTTTGAAGTAGCGGTTTTGAGGTTATTTCGAACAGTTCTTTTTTGATGTATTTGACCTGATGCGGTTTCAATTCTTTCCCTGGATACAGTTTGTGGAAGCGTATTGAAATAAATTAATTACCAACCACATACACATTACAATAATATTTAATATATTAGATGAGTTTTATACTCTAAAACCATTTAATATTTGAATATTCAAGCTCGACTATATTACCCGTTTCTGATAACATTTAGCCTGCTGGCCCTTGTACTGTTTAGTGTTGCCAAGGTCAACGCAGTGACGAGTCTAAGCCTTTTGGTGGCTCTTTTTATTTTTTGTCTATACGGTGTATCGATAGAAAAAGTCAGCTTGTCGTATGTGCGGTCTATAGGCATATATCTCAGGGAGATCGTAGGCGTGGTTTCTATCCTATTTCCACTCGCGCTGTACATCAAAGCTGCTGAAGTACTGGTAGCAACTGATGTATTTCACCTTGAAACTTTGCTAAATTTTCAAATTGGAGGATTCCTGATATTGCTTCCTGTGGCGTTGTGTCTTTATGCGATTTTCGCTCTGAATATATTTATCTATCGGTCCTTTATAACTGATCTGAATTCCGGCTATCGCATAGCATTTACTACAGTCTCGTGTGGATTAATCTATACTCTTTTGTACTATACTATTGGATTTCATGTACATCCTCTGATCTTTCTGATGGCTATTGCCAGTTACTTTTTCCTTTTGGATCTTTTCGTGGAGCGTTATTATCCATCGATTGTTTGGACTGTGCTTTGGAATGTCATGCTGTGTTCTTATATGAGCCTGATTCTCTTTGCCGCTACCAATGCCTCCCTCAAACTGGAAGGCTTGGATTTTCTACCACTCTTCGATGGTCTTAGTTTTTTCTCTATTTGTTTTGTCTTTTCATCTGTTATTCTCTTCCTGGTATCCCGCCTTGCAGAATGGAAAGTTTTTGACAACAGTATTCTGGGCCTTTTCAAAAGGAGAAAAATGCTCCAGGACAGGATACAGTACAGCATCATAGGTATTTTGATTTTCAGCTTTGCCGTCACCGCTGTTATATCCATCTTCTATTTTAAGTCATTCGCCGGAGAGGGGCAGGATTTTGAATTGATCAATACGCGATTCATACATGCGTTGATGAATGCGCACGTTTTTTTGTTTTTGATAGGATTTGTGCTGGTCATTACTATTTCTTCTTATATCACCAGACCGATGAGCAATTTGGGAAGCAAACTCCAGCAGATCAAACTCAGTCACAAAAACGAGCCCATCGAATGGGGCCGCAATGACGAAATAGGTGCATTGATCAATGAATACAACTCCATGATCAGAAAACTCGAAAGCAATGCGAAAGTTCTGGCACAAACGGAGCGGGACACTGCTTGGCGCGAAATGGCACGACAAGTGGCACATGAAATCAAAAACCCACTTACTCCAATGAAACTGAGCTTACAGCACATGCAACGCGCTGTGCATATGCAAGAACGTGAAGGTTCTTCTGACATTGTCGATCGTATGTGCAATACGCTTATGGAGCAGATCGACAACCTCAGCCAGATATCTGATGAATTTTCGAATTTTGCCAGCCTGCCGTCTGCGAATAACAGCAAAGTACTTCTTAACGAGGTCGTGGAAACCGTCCACGATCTATTCAGAAAGAGAGATGACATGGACATTAATATGGTCGAACCAATAGATGATGTCATCGTGTACGCCGATAAAAATAACATGATTAGAATTCTCAATAATCTTATCAAAAATGCCATACAAGCAATACCACCCGGCAGAAGAGGAAAAATTGGTATCAAACTCTACAAAGACGATGCAAAAGGCACAATAGAAGTAACTGATAATGGAATTGGCATACCGGATCATATGAAAAATAAGATCTTCAAACCGAATTTCACAACGAAGTCCAGCGGTACCGGATTAGGGCTCGCCATTGCGGCCAATATGGTCGAATCTTTCGGCGGTAACATTTACTTTGAATCCAAGGGAACTAATGGCTCCACTTTTTTCATAGAGATACCTTTGAAGCGAATCGACATAAAAGAGAAAGAGAAAAATTTAGTCTTATTGGAGGATTGAGAACGGTACACGGCCAACGGTAGACGGCGGACAGGCACGAAATCATCAACATAGTGAACCTCATTTTGATTTTCAAGAATTATTCTTGTGCAAAATAGACCTCATTCCGAAATCTTTACATCTATTTTCGGCAATAATTTTTCAATCTTTGACCGTTTAGGAAAAGGAAATCTTAGATATGCGCAAGAGGGCCCATTGTCTACCGATATTATTTCTGATTGTCAGTCTGAGCTTTGGCCAATCACCCGTTATTATTGGTGAGGATATTTCAAGTACGGCTATTGATATAAAATGCCTGTGTCAACCCGGAGTAATCAATGCATCCAAAACCAAAGGGATCGAATTAAGTTACGGAATACGTTCTGACCGTTCTTTTCGGTCGCGCGATCAGGAGAAGAACGAAGTCGCGAAAATTGACAATTTCAATGATTTTAGATTGGGAATCAAAATACCTTTGATCCTAAAACCCAATTTCAAACTTCTTCTCTCGTACAGATATCAATACGACTTTTTTCGTACCATTAATATCAATGACCGCCTAGATACTTTTTTTGGCGACCTTGACGGCGAAAGACTTAAGAGCAATTCATTTGGCATTCGGTTTGTAGTGCCTCTTTCGGAGACGGCCTACTTTTCCTCGGGCTTTACCACTTCTTTTAATGGGGTTTATCGAGGCTTGGTGGATTTTGGAAGTCGATACGCGATTTACAACGGCGTAGTCGGTCTTGGCTTTAAAAAATCAGATAATCTGGAATGGGGAGTTGGGCTCGTTGCTGCGGATAACTTTCGACGTCACTCGATCCGCGTCCTTCCATTTGGCTTTGTGAATTACACGATTAGCGGTAAGTGGGGCATTGAAACTATTATTCCGACTAAACTAAAAGCGAGATACAATATCAACCCAAATACTATCATGCTCATCGGCTTGGACTACCGAAGTTCATCGTACTCATTCGATTCTGTTCCTTCACTCAATGGGCAATCTCGAAAACTTGCATTCAATGATGCAGAATTGCTTATGAGTGTCTACGTACAGCAAAAAATAAAGTCATGGATTTGGATAGACGGAACCATTGGATTTCAAACCAACTTCATTAACGATTTCAGGTTTCAGGCCAGCAACAACGTCTTCGTTTCGGCTACTCAAGCCAGTAGCCTATATTTCAAATTGGGAATATTTATTACGCCTTCTGCTAAGTTTGTAGAGGGAAAGTAACAAGTCGGAATTTATGGCGCCACTCACTCCTCAAACGTAGTATTTAATCTCTCAATTACCATCTCAAATATTTCTTGACTACCTAAAAAATCGACTTTCTCTGCTTTGCGCGCTCGCCAATCTAGAGATTTAATCTGATCTACGATTATAGTGCCACTCGCTTTTTGGTTTTTCGGCAATGGAATATGAGTTCCGATCTTAGGGCTCACTGACGAAATGGGGCATATCACAACCCTACCGAGTCTGTGATTTAATTCTTTGCCTGATAAAACGAGACACGGTCTTCTTTTAGCCAATTCATTTCCAAGGCGTGGATGCAAGTTGATGTATATAATGTCGTTCTTGGCCGGGATGTAGTCATTTACCATTCCTCAGAGGGTAGAATGTTAGGAATTAAATCCTCCATTTCGTAGTCATCAGGAATAGAATCTACCAATTCCTGGTAGGTCATTTTTTTTCTTTGTGGTTTGACCAAAATGCCCTGTTCTGTGGCAACAATTTCCACCTTGTCCCCAACACCGATTTTTTTCCTAGCAATGCTCTCAGGAATGCGCAGTCCAAGACTATTACCCCATTTATTGAGTGTCTGCACCATTGAAATATATTTTAATGCTCAATATATAAAGAATGTACATAAATAATGTTGTGCCGTTGGGATGATTCGATTGATCAAATTTGGTAGACACCCTCCTTATTTTTATCCTAAAATTGAGTTACGCTAGTCTTAAAGTGGGTATTTCCGGTTCCCTTTGTTTCATTCTCTTTCGTTTTTATGCTATCTTTTCTGAATACTAAAAACGTACAAAATGAAAACAATCTACACTTCACTCATCCTTTCTTTTTTTCTGTTTTCCACGATTCACGCTCAAGAAGAAACCGTTTTTGGTAAAGGCAAGGTCCGTATTTCAGGTATTTGGGGTGGTTCTTACAACGCCTATACTTCTTTCGAAGAGGAATTTAACCACAACACAGGAGGCTTTTTCACTTTCGAGATCAATAAAAATTTCCTGCTGGGTTGGACGGGTTACGGTACGGATCTCAACCTATCGGATAATCGCACGGCCCATATCGGCGGTAGCGATTTCCTTATCGGTTACACTCCAAATTCTCACCAGGTGTTGCATCCAATATTTTATCTGCAAGCGGGAGGTGGCCAACTTGAAGTGACGGGTGAAACAGACGACAGCGTCTTCATTCTTCAACCCAACTTGGGATTGGAACTCAACGTGCTTAGATGGTTTCGATTTGGAATAGAAGCAGGCTATCGATTCGTCAATAATATTAACGTCCCGGGATTAACCGAGAAGGACCTCTCGTCTCCAATTATCGGACTGCGGTTGAAGTTTGGATTTTCCAGCCGCAATGAATCGGTGGCATGAGGATGATTGGGATTAGCTACTAAGCCGAGCCACGAGGAATAAAGACAGTAAAAGTCTTAGACGCTGAGTTCAGGAAGTTTGAGACCAACAATACCAATGAGTCATCCCATTTATTTGGTCAACCTTGCAACCAATCAAATACCTCAGTGTCATTAGAGAAAAAATGAAAAATTCTTTGTGCGCCCTAGCGCTTCTCTTTGTGCTTGGATTGCAAGCCTCTGCTCAACAGACTGAACAATTTGAGATTGTGCAACTGGTAACAACGACCCCTTTGAAGGACCAACAGTCATCGGGAACTTGCTGGAGTTTTGCGACTACATCTTTTTTCGAAACGGAAGCCATTCGCCTGGGTCGAGATGCTGTTTCTCTTTCACCGATTTTTTATGTTGCTCCGACTTATATGGGGAAAGCTGAAAAATTTATCGAACGGAAAGGCGAAAGCTATTTTGATTCGGGTGATTTGACATTTAGCGTTTTGGATGCCTATGAGCAGTATGGCGCCCTTCCTGAAGTGATTTACAATGGTATCATTGAGGAGGATTGGCAACACGATCATGTCGAAATGGATAACCTTCTTTCTTCCATGGTCGAATCAGTAGGCGCCTCGGGCTATGGTCGAATAAAACCCAATAGCTGGAGAAAAGCAGTTGAAGGTGTCCTGCAGGCGTATTTAGGTGAGGTTCCCGCTACTTTTCTTTACAAGGGAGAAGAATACTCACCCAGATCATTTGCCGACAAGTTTGTTGGTATCAATTCGGATGATTATGTGGAAATCACAAGCTATACTCATCACGAGTTTTTCGAGCCATGTGTTTTAGATATCCCGGCCAATTGGAACGAGAATAAATACTTAAACCTGCCCATTCACGACTTTGAAGAAGTAATTGACCATGGGCTACAAACCGGTTACAGTCTGGCTTGGGATGGGGACGCTTCCGAACCTGGCTTTAATTTCAATGCAGGGCTTTTGAAATTGTCAAAAGAGCAAGAAAAAAAGCCGATCACGCAGCATCTAAGGCAAATCACCTTTGAAGATAAAACAACCACGGATGATCATAATATGCACCTTATAGGTATTGCTTTGGATGAGGTTGGTAAAAGGTACTTCATAATGAAAAATTCGGAAGGTGATAATGACCTTGATGGCTATATCTACATGTCCCAAAATGCCCTCCTACTCAAGACAATTTCGGTAATGGTCCATAAGGATGCGATACCGCAGGCAATAAGGGCAAAGACCTATTTGGCTAGATGACATTTATGGCCAGGCGAAAAATTGTATGAAATAATGTACGATTAATAGCAGGTTCAGCGGTTTGGAACATTCTTCGCTTTCTTTGATCTTCATCAAAGAAGCATTGGTAATAATGGTCAATAGTCTGCTACTCATGCCTACAAACAATATCTTTACGCTCCATGAAAGGCGTAAAATCGAGGTTTAGTAAAGAGTCACTCATAAAAATCGGGTTAGTACTTCTGATTGCTGTCTTGTCTATTGTCTGGCTCAAGCGAAAAGAAATAGCCGAGATGAAAATCACGCAGAAAAAGATGGAGTTTATCAAGGCTGTATACAATCAGGATCTTGACAGCGCTAAGAATGTGTTGGAAGAGATGGTCGATTCTTCTTTTTATGTGAAGTAGGGTTTGCAAAATTTTCAAAATTTAGTAAATCTTTACACCCATGCAAAAATATATCACTCAACTCCTCGACGATATAAAAGCCGGCCACCGACCCGAACAAGATCCTGAAGCACTTTATTCCGATTCCTCCGGATCATTAGAAGATCACTTTGCCGATGTAGAGCGCTATCTGGCAGGATACTATGATGAGGGAGACGCGGTATTTTCCCATTATTGCGGAGTACGGGCAGAACAGTTCCCGCCAGTCGATAAGCTTTCTGAGAAGGAAATGAATACTCTTTGCGAAGCACTCCACAAGCTGTTCTGGACATGGAACGTCACAGTAGACTTCCCAAAGAACCTACCGGCAGCGATATCGTATCCTTTGCTTGTCAGTGTATTGGATAGAAAGATAAGAATCGTTGACTCGGGATTTATTGGTATCGAATTTTGTGATTATGAGGTGGAGAATTGTCCGTATGGCAGTGAGTATTGTGAGTGTAAGGATTAGGAATGATAAAAATCCAAAGGACTTTTGTATAGTACTTACTTACTTAATGTATGGAAGTTGTTTAAAAACATATCTCATCGCCTGCAGACAACACATTGATCCTCAATTTATTAGCAATTTTCTCAACACGTAGCTTTGGCTATGCATTTCAAAAATTACAAATTCTTGAGAATCAAGCCGTTATCTTCGTCAGATGACATAGTCATTAAACAACTTCATGATACGCATAAACGTATGGTACTAATATGCGTACTATATTAAAAATACGTCAGAGACCTTTTCAAGAGCCCCCTTATTACTGCCAATTGGAATTACAGCGGATAATTCTGTACTATTCTATAAAAAGAAAGATGCCAAACCTGGAATTATAGCTAAATGAATCATTAGCCGGCGAAAAAAATTACCTCGATACGTTTCTACGATCCCGTGTTCGAACTATGGATTGAAGGCTGCATAAATAATTGAGTTCGAAGCCGTTAATGATATTAGGGGGCTGTTCGAGGGCTAAATCATGGTGATTTTCAAAATCACCATGATTTGATAATTTAACTAACTTTGAACAACAAATAAACAGACCATGCCCAAACAGCCGCTATACGAACCAGGAGAGGTTTATCACGTATACAACCATGCGAACGGAAGAGAAAATATTTTCGGAGAAGAAGAAAACTACCTTGTAACTACTCAGGTACCAAACAATGCTTTTGAGTAGGGAGTTTGGCAATGCAGTAAAGATAGGCCAAAACATTGAGCTCTCTTTTTTTTAATGTATCGATGCAGGAACGCAAGACACAAAATATATTCTGACCCGATTTAAACTGTCCTGAGACCTTTAGTTTTACTTTTACATTTCTTATTGCCCTTTCTGAAGAATTGTTGTCCGGTGGGACTTCAGAATTGTATAAAAAGGGAAAGATGTAATTCCTGTTTTTTAACATTGATTTTTGAAAAGAATGAGTTTTTGGGAATTCGGTTTTTTCGATATGCCTTAACAGTAGCCGATCAAGCCTTTTTTCCAATTTATAGGCATCCTTTTGGTTGGTTTGAAAGGTTTGAGTTTGTTCTGTTCTTTTTCGCAAGGCTAAAGCATGTTCTAACAAGGACTTAAATTGGCTGGCCCAAACTTGGTTTTCCGATTCTTCCAAAAATATGAGGTCTCTCAATAAGTGAGCTATGCATAATTGTTTGGATTTGGATTTCATTTTCAGTTGTGCTGCCCAGCGGTCTGACCCTATTGTAGCGTGGGACAAGTGATCGCCAATTATTTGCTGGACACTTATAAATCCTCGACTTTCAGTGGCTTTTATGTAAGTGTTTTTCATATTTTGCCACACCCATACCCACCATTTGTCGCCATTTACTTTAGCAGATGTTTCGTCCGAACCGACGTAAGTCGATGAAAAGATTTGTTGGAGTATAGCATGGTATATGGGTCGAGCCTTTTGGGCTGCTTTTTTCAATAAGTTCTGTACACTTCCCTCACTGATGGGCAAGTGAAATATATCTTTGAACAACTGGGTCATTCTTTGGAAGGGAAGATAATGGAAAACGCTAAAATAGCTGACCAGTGCTATGACGCTGCTACCATATTGGATCGGTGCTTTTACCCCTTGGGGAAAACTACCTTTTTGAAGATGACCACACCGCCCGCACTGGCATCCATACTGCTGATATTCAATGTATCTGGGGCGTATCGAAGGTATTTCTACTATTTGTCTTTTCGATACCAATTGTTGCTTTTCCTGATCAATTGTGTCCCCACATTTTGAACAGTAATCACTTTTTACTATGTGCTTTTCATCAGGATTATCTGTCATTGCAAGATAATGACCCTTATGACCCTTTTGTCCTCCTGATTTACGTCCTGTTTTCTTACGCAGACTTTTTTTCTCATGTGTTGACTTGTCTTGGCTTGGTGGGTTGTGGCTGTTGTGGCTGTCTTTTTTAACCTCTTTTTTGGCCAGTTGGCTAAGGACTAATTCCAGTTTTTCGCGAAGTTCTCTAATCTCTTGGCATAGAATTTTATTCTCTTCACGCAAAAACTTATTCTCCTTTCGAAGAAGTTGGTTTTCTTTTTCCAGTTTTGTTAGTCGTGATTCGATAATAGTCCAATTTATCCGGCCCTATTATCTTTAGTTCGAGTTGGATTGTCCTATAACTCTTTTTACTCCATTATTATTATTCGTTATATTACCTCCTGAGTAGTTACACTACCTTTATTTCTTAAGAAAATATGCTGACAAACTTAACGAAGTTGTGAGTACGCTGGCATATTGTCTCATGCCTAATCATTTTCACATTTTGGTAAGAGTCAGAGATGAAGCTGACTTGTTAGAATTTTTTAAAAAGAAAATGAAGACACAACCCAATGCATTTGTACCCGAAGGCCAGTCCAACAGTGAATTGCTTCATTTCATAGTTCATCGCCAGGTTCACAATTTTTTAGGTGGTTACTCAAAAGCTTTCAATAAATATCACAAACGATCAGGTAGTTTGTTGAGGCAAAATACTAGGCGCAAAATCGTTTCTCGAAAAAAATATCTATTGAATGCAATTCGATATGTCAACCTAAATGCAGTATATCATGACTTTGTCATAATGCCAGAAGAATGGCTGCATAGTTCCTATAACACCTTTGTAAGCGATCAGAAAACTAGAATTCCTCGGGAAGAAATATTAATGTGGTTCGGAGGAAAGGAAAAATTTCGCAACTAAAGCTATAAATCAATCTTCCCTGCCATTCTGTCACATTCCTTCACATAATTCCTTATCTTCGCAATCCTTTTTCAAAGATATCAGATGTACAACGATAATCCGACAATTGAAGGAATCCAAAGAGACTTAAAAGGTGCTCGTAATACACTGCTCCGAGAGGAAAGACAGGGTGAGGTCTTGGAATCTTTGGAATCCGACAGCATTGGTGAAAAAAAATTCTATATCGAAAGCTATGGCTGCCAGATGAATTTTAGCGATTCGGAAATCGTAGCTTCTATTCTTGCTAAAGAGGGATACTCATCCACGCGCAATATGGAAGACTCCGATTTGATCTTAATCAATACATGCTCGATACGCGAAAAGGCCGAACAAACAGTGCGCAACCGGCTGCGCATTTTCGAGAAAAGCAAAAGAAATGGAGCAGTGGTAGCCGTATTAGGCTGTATGGCAGAGCGGTTGAAGAAAAAATTTCTCGAAGAAGAACGACTTATCGATGTTGTAGTCGGCCCGGATGCGTATCGCGATTTGCCCAATCTTGTTGCAGGAGCAGAAGACGGCCGTCGAGGCGTAAATGTCTTTTTGAGCAAAGAAGAAACCTATGCCGATATCGCGCCGCTGCGGCTAGATACGAATGGTGTTTCAGCTTTCATCTCCATAATGCGCGGATGCGATAATATGTGCTCTTTTTGCGTTGTGCCATTCACGCGTGGTCGGGAACGCAGCCGTAATGCATTTACAATTGTCGCTGAAGCTCAAGATTTATTCTACAAGGGCTATCGAGAAGTAACTCTGTTGGGCCAAAATGTAGATTCGTACAAATGGGAAAATCCTGAAAACGGAAAATCTGTCAGTTTTTCTCAGCTTTTGGAGATGACGGCTTTGGTAAGTCCTCAATTACGGGTTCGATTCTCTACGTCACATCCAAAAGATATGACCGACGATGTGCTATACACTGTGGCCAAACACCACAATATCTGCGACTACATCCATCTCCCCGTACAATCGGGGAATAGCCGAATTCTCAAATTTATGAATCGTACCTACGATCGAGATTGGTATAAAAAAAGAGTAGAGTCCATTTACAACATTATCCCGGACTGTGCTATTTCATCCGATATTATGACTGGTTTTTGCTCTGAAACTGAAGAAGAACATCAGGACACATTAAGTATGATAGAATGGGCCAATTACTCGATGTCCTACATGTTTTGTTATTCTCAGCGACCGGGAACGTTAGCTGCACGCAAGTATGAAGATGATATAGCATTGGAAATTAAGAAAAGAAGACTTCAGGAAGTGATTAAAGTTCAAAATGAAGTATCTCTGCAACACAACAAAAACGATATTGGTAGAACTTTCGAAGCATTAATAGAAGGCAATTCCAAAAGATCAGATCGAGAGTTTAAAGGAAGAAATAGTCAGAATAAAATGATGGTTTTTCCTAAAGTAGAAGGTCTCAGACCTGGAAATTATGTCGACGTCGAAGTTACAGATGCAACTAGTGCGACGCTTAAAGGGAGAATAATCGTATGAAATCCTTACAAAACATAAAAAACCGCTACGGAATAATAGGCCGCTCCGCAAAATTGGATCGTGCACTCAGCACTGCTATGCGTGTAGCCAATACCGATTTGACAGTTTTAATCAGCGGGGAGAGCGGAGCAGGTAAGGAAGTATTTTCGAAAATTATTCATAGTCTTTCGTCGCGTAAACACAATGATTTTATCGCCATCAATACCGGAGCCATTCCTGAAGGCACGATCAATTCCGAACTTTTCGGTCATGAAAAAGGATCATTTACCGGTGCTATCGCTGAGCGAAAAGGATATTTTGAAACAGCCAACGGTGGTACTGTTTTTCTCGATGAGATCAGCGAAATGCCAATGGATACTCAGGCATTTTTATTGAGGGTATTGGAATCCGGAGAGTTCATACGTGTAGGCTCATCCAAAGTATTGAAAACTGATGTGCGAATTATTGCTGCGAGCAATGTCGAGCTTGAGAAAAAAGTAAGAGCCGGAAAATTTAGAGATGACTTGTACTACCGCCTCAACACCGTACCGATCAAAGTGCCCGCACTTAAAGAACGCAGAGAGGACATTTATATGCTCTTCAGAAAATTTGCAGTGGACTTTGCGGAAAAGTACAGCGCAGAAGCTATCCAATTGGATCAAGATGCCCGTCGAATAATAGAGAATTATCGATGGCCCGGTAATGTCAGAGAATTGCGAAATATTGTGGAACAGCTTTCCATACTGACCGAGGAGAAGTTTATCACCAAGGCCAGTCTTCTCGATCATTTGCCACAACTTACACAAAATAATTTTCCGAGCACTGTGGATCAGAAGGACGAGGGTAATTTCAAAGAAAGGGAGCTCCTCTACAAAGTACTTTTTGATCTTAAGAATGATCTGAATGATCTCAAATCCTTAATATTCGAATTGATAAAAAGAAACGACCTTGAAATGCCAGAGTCCGACCAGCTTTCACAACTGCGCCTCCCGGAGAATGCAGATTATGCTCCCAATGAGCGCTTCCAAAGAGGAAGTAGAGATTATAGTTCACCCATTACCCATATGGGCCAAGATAAGCCCTACAACGAAAGTACACCTGTAATCGTCAACGATAATGAATACGACGAACTCGAGGTAGTCGAAGAAAACCTTCTTCTCGAAAATATGGAAAAGGAATTCATAGAAAAGGCGCTGAAACGACACAGCGGCAAGAGAAAAAAAGCGGCGAAAGAATTGGGAATATCCGAGCGTACGCTGTATAGAAAGATAAGTTACCATGATTTATAGAGTGGGCATTTTAATGATCATAGCCTTTATGCCGGAGGCTTGCTATTCGCTGAAAGGAACGAGCATATCTCCCGATGTAAAGACATTTTATGTGGCCAATTTTAGAAATAATGCTGGCAACGCACCAGCCGAAGTGGGCCAGGTCTTCAGCGATAAATTAAGGGATAAAGTATTGAGGGAGACTAGGTTATCTTATTCGGAAAGCGATATCAGTATCGAATTCGAGGGCGTTGTAGGAAGTTTTAACGTTTCTTCAGTAGCCCCGACAACCAATGCGGCAGAATCGGGACTGATTGGAAGTTCGCTAAATCGTTTACAAATTAGCGTACAGGTTGACTACATTAACAATGTCAACGAAGACAATTCCTGGTCACAGAGCTTTTCTTTCTTTAGCGATTTCGAAAGCAGTCAAAATCTTGCTGATGTGCAGGATGAGTTGATCGAGGCAATATTTGAGCAGATCACCGAGGATATTTTTAACAGAGCATTTTCGGATTGGTAATGGAAAAAAAGAATGATAGCGAGAGGGACGGTGGTAAAAAACTGATCGATTTTATTCATCACCCGGAGATGATCAAGACTCTATCCATTGAGGAGATAGACCAATGGATTGAAGAAGCTCCTTATATGCAGAACTTACACCTGATCAAGGCAATTAAACTCAAATCTCTGTATGGCGATGAACCTTCCCTATTTCATAAAGCGGCGACGATGATGACCGATAGGTTAAAACTTCAGAAAGTACTTGATGAGGTCGAATTGCCGGCTGAAGAAGCTCGTTCTACTAGCAGTACAATCGAATTAGCACCCGATCAAGAAGAGGATGAGAAGCAAAATTTAGCCATTGACAGAGAACTTCTAAATGTGGATTCAAGAGAACTCTCAGAATTTTCGCAATGGCTACTCGCCCTGAGAAGGCCTGAAGACATAATTGACGAAAAACGTATCGACGCGAGTATCTCGCCGGGAGGAGCAGCAATTTCAGAAACCCTTGCCCAGATTTTGGAAAAACAAGGTCACAATGATAAAGCTATTGAAATGTACGAAAAACTACAATTGATTAATCCTGAAAAAAGTGCGTACTTTGACGCGCTTATCGAAAAATTGAAAAAGAAATGATTAATTTTTTGACCATATTAATAGCCCTTGTCTGTGTCCTATTGGTCTTAGTGGTATTGATCCAAAATCCGAAGGGAGGAGGAGTTGACTCTACTTTTGGAGGTGCAGGAGCGAATCAAATGTTTGGTGCAGCCCGATCGACTGATTTGGTTGAAAAGATTACCTGGGGACTTGCTATTACTCTGTTTGCTCTGTGTATTATTACTGCGATCATGGTGAATAGTGCGGGTGTGAGTGTGAATGAGATTCCATTGCAGTCGCAATAGGGTCGGTTTTCAGTCAGCAGTCGGCAGTCAGCAGTCTGTTTGTACCTAATTGTTATGCCATATAGCTTTATTTATTTGGTTTGGGATATTAAAAATGGCAAACCATCGAAGAATAATCTATGAGAATGCCTGAGGTTACATAGCCACTTTCGCCGAAAGAATTTCCTTTTTATTTTTCTTAAAAAAACAAACAACTTTCAACAAACAACGGCTTAAATAAAGGGTCAAAGTATTTCGTTTCTGATGCAATAACGACTCCACTTCTCTACTCTCTGCTCCTTCTTTCATAAATTTGACCTGAACTAAATACAAACAATTTGTACTTACTCGGCTACGACATAGGCACCTCTTCAATCAAAGCAGCGCTCGTTAATGCAGATACGGGCAAAGCTATAAAAGTGGCACAACAACCTAAATCAGAAATGCCGATGATTGCCCACCAACACGGTTGGGCAGAACAGCACCCGTGGGATTGGTGGGAAAACGTCTGCGTTGTCACTAAGGAGCTTCTAGAAGTGACATCCGTCAATCCCGCTGACATAAAAGGCATTGGCATAGCATACCAAATGCATGGACTAGTTGTCGTTGATAAGAATCAGAATGTGCTTCGCCCTTCCATCATCTGGTGCGATAGCAGAGCCGTCGGAATAGGAGAGCAAGCCTTTAGATCGATCGGAGAGCAGAACTGCCTCGAACATATGCTCAATTCTCCCGGCAATTTTACCGCATCAAAGCTCAAATGGGTCAAAGAAAACGAGCCTCAAATTTATGATCAGATTGACAAGATAATGCTCCCAGGAGACTACATCGCCATGAAGCTCACAGGCAGCGCAGTCACTACTATTTCCGGTTTGTCCGAAGGCGTTTTTTGGAATTTTAAAGTCAACGAGATATCAGATTTAATCATGTCCCACTATGGATTTGATTACGACCTTATTCCAGATATCGCAGATACGCTTAATGAACAGGGAATAGTAACAAAGTCAGCAGCTGAAGAGACAGGTCTGGTGGCCGGTATTCCGGTAACTTACAGGGCCGGAGATCAACCCAACAATGCTCTTTCACTAGGAGTATTCAAACCCAATGAAGTTGCCGCAACAGGAGGAACTTCAGGAGTTGTTTATGGTATTGTGGACTGGCCGACCTATGATAATCAATCGCGTGTAAATGGTTTTGCCCACGTCAATCACAAGAGCTTCGAGCCAAGAATAGGCATTCTACTATGTATAAATGGATCGGGGATACAGTATTCCTGGATGAGACACCAAGTGGCGTTTAATGGTATGAATTATAGTGATCTTGAAGAATTGGCTTCGAAAATTCCAATAGGTAGCGATGGTCTTTGCATAGTACCTTTTGGAAATGGCGCTGAGCGGATATTAGAAAACAAGAACCCTGGTGCACAGATGCGCAATCTGCATTTTAATATCCACAGAAGGGAACATATGTATCGTGCGGCATTGGAGGGAATAGCCTTTTCTTTCTACTACGGTTTTCAAATATTAAAGGATCTTGGTCTGAATACGTCATTAATAAAAGTGGGCAATGACAACCTTTTTCAATCCGAAATTTTCTCTTCCACAGTTAGCAATCTTATTGGTTGCGATATTGAAGTCATCGACACGACAGGTGCAGTAGGAGCAGCGCAAGCAAGTGGAATAGGTGCAGGAATCTATGCTAGCCTTGAAGAGGCCACCGCCAATCTGAGTATCGAAAAAGTGGTATCTCCGGCAAAGGATAAGAATCTATATCTTCAGGCCTATGCTAATTGGAAAGCAGAATTTGACAAAATGATGTCCCATCCATGAGCCGAGGCATTCTCAACTGGGGCATCCTCGCCCCGGGAAAAATAGCGCACAAATTTGCGAATGATCTCGCACTTCTCGATGATCATAAAATAGTGGCCGTCGCTTCGCGGAGTGAAAAAAGAGCTGAGAAATTTGCTAAAGATTTCCTTGTCCAACGCACATATGCAAGCTATGAAAATCTGTTGACAGATAAGGACGTGGACATCGTATATATTGCTACACCGCATACCTTTCATGCGGAGTGGGCAATTAAACTTCTGGATGCCGGAAAGCACGTCTTGTGCGAAAAACCATTAGGGGTCAATGAAAGAGAAGCGACATCGATTATCGATGCCTCCAAAAGAAACCGCAAATTCCTAATGGAAGCCATGTGGTCAAAATTTAACCCGACGATACAGGCTTGTCTTAGGCACGTAAAAAATGGAGATTTAGGCGAAGTGAATTACGTAAATGCCGATTTCACTTTCTACAATGATCCACCGGAAGAGAGCAGAATACTCAATATGGATTTGGCCGGAGGAGCCTTACTGGATATTGGAATTTATCCGCTGTTTTTGGCCTATTCTTTATTTGGTATTCCAAATGAAGTCAAAGCGTTAGCGAGATTTCATAAGACAGGTGCTGATATTCAGGCCGCTGCCACGCTCTTATATGATGACGGACTCGCTCTCATAATGGGAAGCACCGTGAGTAATTCTGAAATGGTCGCCAAGATAGCAGGTAAAAGGGGCGCCATTTACATCGATTCAAGATGGCACGAAGCAGCAGGTTATACCCTTGATGTCGGCGGTAAATCGAAACATTATTCGCTTCCAAAAAGGGGAAAAGGTTATACCTATGAGATTGAAGAATGTCTTAAATGTTTTCGCAATGGGCAAATCGAAAGCGATCAATGGTCGCATCAGAATAGCCTGGATATGATAAGGATAATGGACGAGATGCGCGAGCAGATCGGATTGAGGTATCCGTTTGAATAAATTTTCCAATTTGTGCGTAATTCGAGTAATTTTTGGATGCGAGTAAATTATCCAGTAGAGTAGAATGAAGCGAAAGAACAAATCCACTTCGCTTCACCCCCTCATCAAACCGTACGTGCGGTTTTCCCGCATACGGCTTTCCTGAACAGTTTCGTCTCACAGTATTCGCGGTGTCAGCCCGGATGACTTGTATGGATTGACCATACCATGTCTCAATAATAATTCAAATGCCTGTGAACCAGACAGGCGACTCCTTCGCTGACTTTTCCGATTATAGTAACGGTATAGCCTACCTTTCAGATACCACATTAGTTCTTTCCTGACCATCTGAGTGTAGCTTAATCCTCTTACATCATAGTAGTTCAGCCAACCCATCATGATTATGTTAAGTTCTTTTGCAACTCCTTGAGGTGGATAATGTCCAATTTCTTTAAGCTTTGAACTTATCTTTCCGCGCAACCGCTTACTTGACTTCTCACTTGGTTTGATATGCCAATAATGTTTGCCTTTATTGAACAAGCATCTGTCATATCTGATCGTGAATCCTAAAAAGTGTAATGGTTCTTTCTTCGCTTTCACCATCTTCAGAACTCCTTACCCGTCCCAATAAATTCAGGGTAATAGGGAGTAGACCTCGCGAATTAAAACTGCTTCATATTTTTGTATATGCAGTTACAATTCCCCTTCTTCCCTAAAGATACAAAGATGATCTCTCATTGTCTTGGAGTACACACCCAAGACGGTATTGTACAATACATAGCCAATGGCTTACCTGTATATAGTCATTCGAGTGACGATCTTAATGCTTTCAGATTCATAACTAGCAATTTTATAGATAAAGGATTGTGCAGCCGAGCTGAAGTTCAGCGGGCTTTTGGAGTGAGTATAGACAGTGTCAGAAGATCGTATAGAAAATACAAGGAGAAGGGAGAATCTGGATTTTTCGGGCCTGATGCCAGAAAAGGCAAAGCATACAAGATGGTTGGTAAACTAGTGGAGCGGATACAATCGAAGCTGGATAAGAGACAAAGTAATTTGAGTATCTCAAAACAAGAAGGGATTTCAGAATCGTCGATACGCTATCACATTGAAAAAGGCACTTTAAAAAAAAGTTCAAAATAGAGTGTGAAGGTGGAAATGGCTCGACCTTAAATGATCGCAATGACCTAGACCAATCTACGCCGATGGGCATAGCCACAAGCCGCTCTGAAGACAGGATAGGTGCATCTCTTGGGTTGTCTGGTCATGCTGAGGTGAAGTTTGACAACAGCGAAGCTTTATGCGGAGCAGGGGTATTATTCCTCTTACCTGCCTTGATAGAGCATGGGTTATTCAAGACAAAACAGGTATATGAGTTACCTTCATCACACTATTACGGACTAAGGTCGATACTATTGACTTTGGCCTTCATGGCCCTGTTGCGCATCAAAAATCCCGAACAACTCAAACAATGTAAACCAGGGGAGATCGGCAGGATAATAGGCTTGGATCGTATACCAGAAGTTCGGTGTTTGCGAGAGAAAATAGATTTGCTGAGCAAGCAGGAAAAAGCCGTTGAACTGAACAACCTTCTGATCGATCACTGGTATAGAGATGAGGATAATGAGGACTCATCTTTTTTATATATAGATGGTCACCAACGGATCTATTATGGAGGCAAAGCTAATCTACCTGTCAAATATATTGCGAGACAAAAATTGTGTTTAAGCGCCACTACGGAGTATTGGGTTCACGATGCACAAGGGATGCCTGTTATGATGGTGATAGGGCAATTGACAGAGAAAATAAAAGAAGCAATACAAGACCTGATTATTCCACAAATGCTACAAACCAAATTACTTACTGAGATACAAGAGGAGGATGATCGACAAAGCCCTCAATGCACCTTTATTTTTGACAGGGAGGCTTACGAACCTGCTTTCTTTAACCACCTGTGGGAAAGGTATAGAATAGCCGTGATTACATATCGCAAGGATGTGCGAGATTCATGGAATAAAGATGACTTTGAATCTACTGATACACAAGTACTTAGCCAGGATGTAACCATGCAATTGTGCGAGAAAGAAGTAACGCTTGGAGGACACACTTTCAGAGAGATCAGAAGCTTGTCTGAAAAGGGTGAACATCAAACCGCTATTATCACCACTCACCCTACTTTGGGAATAGCATTGATAGCAGGCAGAATGTTTGGAAGGTGGTGTCAGGAAAACTTCTTCAGTTACCTCATTCAAGACTATGATTTTGATAAAATGATTCAATTTGGGGTAGAAAGTATTGATCCCAATCGGGAAGTGGTCAACCCACAATACCGAAAATTAACAAACCAACTGAAAAAACTCAGGGAAAAGATCACCCGGTTAGAAGCCAAGTTCTTCCCTCTTGCAGAACTAGCTATGGATGAGAAAATTGACAAACTTCCTGAAATAACCGAAAGACAAATGAAGTATAAACACAAAATTGATATTCTTCGAAAAGAAGAAAACAAGATCGCCACCCTCAGAAATGATATTCCTGCCAGAATAACTCTTGAGCGTATGCCCGAGCAGAAAAGGTATAACAAGTTAAAAACCGAAAGTAAACTGTTCATGAATGTAATAAAGATGATCGCTTACAGAGCAGAATCATCTGTGGCAGCTGTGGCTTGTGACCACCTCAATAGGGCAAAAGACGAAAAAAGAATGTTCATCAAACAAATCATCAGCAACAACGCTGACTTGATTCCGGATTATAAGAGTAAAACGCTGACTATAACCTTGCACTCTCTTTCTGCACCAAGATTTAATCATGCAGCCAAACAGATTGCAGACCTGCTCAACAAAACTGAAACCATATTCCCTGGATCAAATTTGCGCATGATCTTCAAAATAACAGCGAATTTAGATTGCGAGAGGTAAGGAGTTCTGCATCTTACTCTTTTCTTCGTTGATCTTTAGACCCATTCGATCCACTATGCTCATCAGCTTCTTTAACACTTCCTCTCCTATCTCCTTTCCCATTAGTACAAAATCATCTGCATACCTCACTATCTTCACTCCTTGTTGGGTGAATATACTCTTTTTGTTATTCACTATTCTGTCCAATAGATGTAAGTAGATATTGGATAATAACGGTGATATTACTCCGCCTTGTGGAGTTCCTACTTTGTTGCGCTTTCCTCCTTTCATCTTACCTTCCTCAACGTATGGTGTCTTCAACCATAACTTTATCAGATCGATAATCCGATTATCGGATATGCGCAGTTTTAATACCCTTATTAACCGATCATGCGGTATCGTGTCAAAGTATTTGCTCAGATCGGCGTCATACACCTCCGTCTTTCCTTCATGGAGATTTGTCTTTATATCCCTGATCGCATCACTCGCTGATCGCTTTGGTCTAAATCCATGTGAACTGTCTTCAAAATCGGCTTCAAATAACGGCTCTATTACCATCTTACATGCCATTTGGGCTACCCGATCTCTTATCGTCGGTATCCCTAATGGCCTGGTCTTTCCGTTTGCTTTCGGTATATGTACTCGTCTTACTGGCTGTGGCTTGTACGTCCGCTTCCGTAGTGCTTCTTTTAGCTCCGTTAGAAACTTCTCCAACCCTTTTCCCTCTATATCCTTAAACGTTTGTCCATCCACTCCAGGTGCCCCTCCATTTTCTTTTACTCCTTTGTACGACTCTACCAGAACATAGTCCAGAAATACCTTGTCATACAGTATATAAAACCGGTATCCTTTCTCCCGCCTGGCTTTGAGATATAGCTTTCTCTGCAACTCCTGTACGCGTTCCATAGTACTCATTTCACTTCGCCTCTTTGGCCATAGTGCTCCTTGTACTATTCGTATCTTTTTCTGATTACTTTTCGTCAATTTGATAGTTCAGTTGTTGTTCGAATGCTTCTTCTGCTAGTAATGCCCCTTCACTCCAACAAGGTTGTGTTGTCCTTATCATCTTCACTACTATGGGCATCTCCGAATCCCTCATCATCCCACGGCTAATGGAATACCGCGTAACGCGGCACGAGTTATGTTAGGGCCTCCCATGTTCATACGCGTCCCGTTCCAAGCACGCCACTCCATCTTACCCCGGATAGCCCCTCATCTGTGCGTTGCCGTTGCCTCGATGAGAGTATCAGGTTTCACCATATCCGGTAGGTTGACCACTATCAATGTGTAACGAGGCCTTACTGGATTCGCTTTCGCTGCGGCTTACTCAGACGCTTACCATGAACTTAGCACATTTCGTTTCCTCCATGTACCTCACGGCTGCTTCAGGGTGAACGGCAAATTTTCCTGTATAGTCCTTGCATACTATTGGGACTTTAAGTATTTATACACGTACGCTTCATGGCGTACCGAATTACACTAATTAACACGAATTCTTTGGTTATCCTTTCTTGGACTATTCAGGCGAAGGTCTCCCAATTTGTCCCGACCAATTTAAACCGTTATTATTCACGGCTTAGCCATGAATAATGACGATAAATCATTGTAGTTTTCCGGGTTAACGCTTCTGGAACCTCTCGCCTGCCTATTTTACCGTAATTCTCAAAAGCCCGTCCGGATCATTGGTAAGTACATACAAGGTACCATCCATTCCGAACTTCAGATCGCGGATTCTGCCCATACCCTTCAAAATGATTTCCTGGTGAATTACTCTTTCTTCTTCTATGATCAGTCTTCGTAATTCCTGAAACGCCAGAGCGCCAACAAATAGATTATTTTTCCACTTGGGAAATAGAGGGCTAGCGCAAAATTCGGCAGCGCATACTGCAATAGAAGGAGTCCATAGCACAATAGGCTGCTCCATGCCTTTCTCATGTGTTTTATCAGAGATAATTTCACCGGTGTAATCTATTCCGTACGTTATAATAGGCCACCCGTAATTAGCTCCTTTTTTCAAAATATTTAGTTCATCGCCACCTTTTGGGCCGTGATCGGTCATCCAAATAGTCCTGGTCACGGGATGCATTGCTATGCCTTGAACATTGCGGTTTCCGATGGTAAAGATGGCAGGCAGAGCGCCTTTCGGATTGACGAATGGATTGTCCTTTGGTATAGAACCGTCGCGATGAATTCGAAAAATTTTTCCCGTTGCTTTGCCCAGATCCTGAGAATCCATAGCCTTTGCCATATCCCCAATCGTAAAATACAAGCGATGCTCATCATCAAATAAAAATCGGCAACCCCATCGATTACCATTGATCACCATAAGAGAATCCGGTACTTCAAATAAGGTTTCTTCATCGACCCATTCATGACCTTTAATTTTGCCTCGTACTATTTTGGTCAATGCCAAAGCCTCTTTGTCTGTGATATCCCCATTGGTATGGCTGAATGCGAGGTATATCCATCCTTTTTTTTCATAAAAAGGATCCAGAGCAATATCCATAAATCCACCTGTCGAGCTTTCTAAATGCGGCTTGGGTAATCCTCGTATAAGTTGTGAATCTAACTCGTTGTTAATCAGCCACTTAAGGCTTCCGTGTTTCTCGGAGATCAGGGCTGTGTCCGAATTGACAAATTCTATAGCCCAGGGCGTCCGTAGATTTTCAGATACTATTTTTTCAATTTTGAGGGAGTAGTCTTGAGTTTCTATTTTCTCTGGATATGATTCGTTCACCCGAGCCGTGGTTTTGTGTTGAGACGTAATAATGAAATCAACGAGCTCTTTTGTTTCTTTATCATCTAATACATTTTGCCAGGCGATCATAGTGGTAGAGGGAATCCCGGATTGTATAGATTGGGCGATGGATTGCCTAATAGATTTATGTTCCATTCGATTTTTCCAATCTGATCGTATCAATGAGGAAGCCGTGGTAGTTCCTTCCATATTGACGCCGTGGCACCCAGCACAGTGAGTTTTATAGGTTTGTTCGCCTCGATGCGTGCACCCTGACGCAGCGATGACGCAAAATAATACGTAGTAAAAAATTCTGATCTCCGCTAAGCAACCTTTATAAAATTTTATTATCATTATATAAAAGTAAAACTATGAATCATACAATTTCTCTCGTTCTATCTATTGCACTTTTATCTTCATGTATATTCACCAATCTGGCCGCACAGAATAGCGAGGTGCGCTCACTGAGTTCCTTTGATGGAATAGCGGTTTCCGCAAGTGTCGATGCCGAATTGGTCAAAGGTTCGAAAAACCAAGCCGAAGTAACCGTCAAAGGAATCGACCTCGAAAGAGTGGTTACGGAAATTGAAAATGGCATCCTGAAAGTTGGAATGAAAAACAACAAATCAAAATGGAAGTGGACTAAGGGCAGTAGAGTCAAAGTCATCGTGACTTATACTGAAGATCCGGGATACGTCAGTGTGAGTTCCAGTGCCGATGTCATTGGCCGTGATAAAATCGTAGCTGATCAATTAGAACTCAAGGCGAGCAGCAGCGGAGATATGAAATTGGAAATTCAAGCTAGTCAGTTGGAAGTGACCGTCAGCTCGAGCGCTGACCTGATGATAAGTGGAACTGCAGATCATGGGAAAGTGACCGTGAGTTCCAGTGGTGATTTTCTGGGCAAAGATTTGAAGGTTGACAATGCAAATCTGTCGGCGAGTTCTAGTGGCGATCTTGAAATAAGTGTGGAAAAATCTATAGAAGCACACGCGAGTTCAAGCGGCGATATTATTTATTACGGCAATCCTGGCAACAAAAATGTCAGTAAGAGTTCTGGGGGAGATATAAGTCAGAGAAATTAAAAAGGACGGCGCGAAAAACCTTTGAGCTTCGCGAAAAGCACTTAGTGTGAAAGTTGACAACTTTTGCAAATCTTAAGTCCACCATTTCGTTAGCACACAGGTAGCTTGTGGCAATGGCGAACCAAATTTACATCGTCCAACAGAGCTTTAGCGTAGTTGGATTTGGTTCATATAGTAAAGGGCGCAAATAAACCCGCCTGACTGATCGCCAGCCAGACAAGGTCATTCTGGCGGGTCGGATCGGGCAGGTTTGCGACGCCATTTGGGGCTGTCAAAACCTAGAATGACGAAATTGAGAAATGCCGTTGACTTGTAAGCCAACGAAAGGTCCATCCATTCGCCCTAAGAGAAATTTAACTTTGTAACGTGCAGATTATCAGCAGATTATGATCTGAATTATCTTCTCTGCCTTATTATTTTGCCAGAATAATTAAGGCCATTTGACCGTAATCTTATCCAATATATCCCACTTCTGAGATGTTTGACGTTTAAAAAAAATCTCTCAGTAAATGCACAATCACCAGCGTACTTATTAAATACTCTTCTTCCGAGTACGTCAAAAATTTCAATTTCAAAAGCGGCTTCTTTATTTTCAAAGTCAATAAAAAATTCGCCATTGGTCGGATTGGGGTAAATGGACAATTTGTTATCTACTCCGCTACTGGTCAAATCTTCTATTCCCACAGTTACCTTTTTAGGGTGGGCTTTAAAAAAATTCCAAATCTCACCGCTGCCATTGATGTCTTGATTGGCAACTCCGGTGAGCGGAACATGTATCAATTCACCAGGCTGAGTGTGCCCTCCGTTGATAACTTTAGATAGGACGATTTCTGTCCCGTCACTGCAACCGCGATACGTATATTTAGTAACTCTTGAAAAATCCAGAATTACTTCATTTGGCAAATCAACAGAATCTACCGATCCGGAACAATTGTTGAGCTCGATCCATAGATCGATCATTTCGTAGGTTGACAAAACACATCCTCCAAATCCTACGCCGTCCATCAAACCTCCGGTATATGTGGGGACAAAATTGTCAGCGGTTCCGTTCATTATCAAAATAGAAACCGCTTCATTCGGATTACAATGCGGCATAAGACTATCGGGAAAAGTAGCGGCAACGGTAGCCACGGCCGCGATCTTCTGAGACAATTGACAAGCTATGCGCTGAACCATGTACCCACCATTGGAAATACCTGTGGCAAAGACTTTCTTTCTATCAATGGAATATTCCTCAGCTAACCAATCTATAAGCGCCGAAATAAAACCTACGTCATCAACGCCCGCCGTATCGGGTGGCGTGGTAGTCCGCCCGTCTGCCCAATGACGCCCGGGCATGCCTCGGAAGTTCAAACCTGTAGAGATTCCTTGCGGGTAGACCACGATGAAATTCCCGGTATCACTAACGGCATTAAACCCGGTATAATTTACCATAAACTCTGCTGTACCTCCCCCACCGTGTAGCACAAAAACCAAGGGATGATTTTCGGAAGCGGTATAAGTTGCTGGAATGTATAGAATATAGTGCCGGTAAATTCCATCGTGGTGGATAGAATCTTGAAAAGTGGTTTGTGCTGGTCAAGAAATGCAACTGAATAAAAAGGAAACAGATAAAGCTATTCTTAAAGATATACTCAGTTCGCTTGTACCCTCAGAGCGCATAGGCGTCAATATACAACTATACATATGGAAATTAATAATTTGTATTTGATTGTTATCAAAACTTTGCGTCCATTGTACACAAATTCTCTCTGCACATAATTTTAACAATATAATTCATAATCCTTAAGTTGAAGCGTACGCTTAATGCGATCATAATTGTCCGTTAGAATATTACAAATTACAGCATAAAAAATGAACGAGGAGCAAGATGCTTACAATGGATGCAGGACGAATTGCACATCCGTAGCCATAGAAAATTGTTTTTTTGACGAAAAATAGGTGCCGCACAACATTCAATTTGCCATTTTTCTGCAGTCGAGATATTGTGAGATTTGTAATTACGGCAATATCCGTATAATACGGTTATTACCGTAATTAACGTTTATTATGGTAATTTTGATAATTCAATTGACAAGCATTTCGCTATTTGCAATTTACAGCTTTTGCGCGATTTGTCTCACACCGCTTACAACAGATTTTTTGATATTCTGAGCGCATAATGAACCACCGCGAATTGATGTTTAAAATAAAAAAGTCATTTTCGCACCATGCCATCCACTAAGAATGCCCGAATATTCATATTCCTGACCGTACTTATCGACATAATCGGTTTAGGCATCATCATTCCGGTGATGCCTACGTTGATCGTCAATCTAACCGGCTCTGACCTTTCGGAAGCATCCGCCTACGGCGGGTCACTTCTTATCGCATTCGCTTTGATGCAGTTTTTGTTCTCGCCCGTCCTTGGCGAGTTGAGCGATAAATTTGGGAGGAGGCCGGTCTTATTGATTGCACTGTTTGGTTTGGGTATTGACTACTTGGTTCATGCATTTGCGCCGACGATCTTATGGCTTTTTGCGAGCCGGTTGTTTGCGGGTATTACAGGTGCGAGCTATACGGTTGCCAATGCTTATATGGCTGACATCAGCGCTCCGGAGGATAAGGCCAAAAATTTTGGCATGCTCGGAGCGGCCTTTGGTATGGGATTTATTATTGGCCCAGCAATTGGGGGAATCTTTGGAGCAATAGACGTGCGCCTGCCCTTCTTCATCGCTGCCGGACTTTCCTTTGCCAATTTCGCTTTTGGCTACTTTGTTTTGCCTGAATCTCTATCCAAAGACAAACGACGCGACGTTATACCTAAGAAAATGGTTCCTGGTGTTTCACTCGCTCACATTGGCAAATATTCGGGATTGGGATTGTTGATCATTGCATTCTTCTTTGCACATATAGCCGGCCAGGCTTTGCCAACAGTATGGACATTTTTCACTATAGAAATGTACGAGTGGAACGAAGCCGAAGTGGGATACAGTTTGAGTTTTATTGGTATTTTGATCGCTATTGTACACGGCGGGCTTGTGGGCATTGTGGTCAAGAAATTTGGCGAGAAGCGCACCATTATGATCGGATTTATGCTGTGGACCTTCGGTATGATGCTTTTTGCATTTGCCCAGACTTCGTGGATGATCTACCTTTTTTTGGTTCCGTATGCTCTGGGAGGCGTAGCCGGCCCGACGCTTCAGGGTGTGCTTTCTAACCAGGTGTCCGAACAAGAACAAGGCAACCTGCAGGGCGCTTTGACAAGTATGATCAGCATTACTACGATTATAGGGCCTGCTATCGCTGCATTTTTGTTTTATCGATTTACGGGTGATAATGCGATCAGTTATTTCCCTGGGGCGCCTTATATTGCTAGTGCATTGTTGTTGGCAACCTCGACAATACTGGTATTCTTTTCATTGAGAAGAATTAAATTGTAGTTTTTGATACCCTCGCGAATAGTCGGATTTGCTAAATCTTGTGGATTTAGTAAATCTTAATCTGGTGATTATCAGGTAAATATAGATTTATTAAATTTTATATATTAAGCAAATTTGTTCATTTCTAAACCGTAGTTTATTAAGTCTTAAAGCGAATAATTGTACTAACGGATGGCGATACTCCAAGCCTGCCAGCTTTTGGCAGAGAACGCCGTTTGCCACAAAATCCGGCTAATTCCCATTTCGATGTGCTGGATGTAAAAGATCGGCTAGGTTCAGGATGACAGCGATCAATAAACGACATCGCACTACTAGTACTTGACAACAGTTATTGCTCAGCACATCAAAATGAGAATTAGCCCAAAACCCTGTATTTCTCAAAAAGAAACTCACAAATTGTAACAAAGAATGTCAAAAGAAATATATTGTGGGTGCTAAATTCAGAACCCGATCAACACAGTCAGTCGATATGGTACGGCCACACCAACGCTTAGAACCGAAAATCGTCCTTAAGAGATGCATACGCACTAGCCCAAGCGCTAATCTCCACGTCAATTTGCTCGTTGCAATCTTGGTATTCTTTTCAACCTATGTATATGGCACAAATGTTTTTATCAATGAAATACATTATGATAATACAGGGGCTGATGTTGGAGAATTCGTCGAAATTGCCGGCCCGGCGGGTACAGATCTTACAGGTTGGTCAGTCGTGCTGTATAGAGATGTCGGTACTATGTATGCGACTATTACTTTGTCGGGCACGATAGATGACGAAGGAGGTTGTAGCGGTGCCCTTGCGTTTCCAGAAGCAGGCATTCAGAACGGCCCTGCGGATGGATTAGCATTAGTGGATAACGGAGGCAATGTAATCGAATTGCTTAGTTACGAGGGGACGTTAACTGCGACCGATGGCCCAGCCAATGGTATGACGTCTACGGATATTGGCGTATCAGAACCAAGCACTACTCCAACTGGAGAATCCTTGCAGCTTAAAGGTACGGGAAGTGCATCAAGTGATTTTACATGGACGGCACCTTTGGCAGAATCACCGGGAGCTGGGAACGCTGGACAAACGATGATGCTCTGTCCTCCTGTGCCTACCCTCAGCCAGTGGGGCTTGACCATACTCACCCTGAACATGATCATTTTTGGCATGGTAGGGATAAAAAATAAAAAAACGGCATTGTAGTTCCCACGTCCTCTTACACCGGAGATTTGCTAAATCTTGGAGATTTAGTAAATCTTTTCAAGCCGATAATCCTATTCTCTTTCTATCAATCCCAAAAACCAATCAATCAACTCCCTCTCGTCTACAATACGCCAACTATGCGGATGCCTCGAACCGTCCGGGCCGATAGCCTTTGTCATCAGTGACGATCAATTCCGCATTGTCGTTGCCTAAAATTCTCAACTGATTGATCAGGCCGGCCATGTCCACAGACTTCATGCCATAATAGTCCTTACCGCGATTTGCTATCCACCAGTTTACATCAGGTTCTGTATAGGTTCTAATGGCAATGTTGCTATAGTATTTTGCATTTCCACCATCATCTGCGATATAGGAATAAGGAGAGTAATTGATGTAAGCGTCCAGGCTTTCTTCAGGACTTCCACCCAAATTTTTTGATAAATAAGCGGACACCCACTTGCCTTCATTCGCCGCCGCATAGTGGAATTTTCAGTTATTCGCTTTGACTGATTCTTTGTAAAATCGCACCATATCCAGTGGAGCGTCACAAATGGCTATTGCTCGTGGCCTAATTTTAAATTTAGAGGTTGATTGTTGCCCAAATTTTGCCAATCTCAAGGCTCTGGTCCCAGCAAGAGACATCCCGCAGTACATCAAATTGTCTTTGGAAATATTGAGATTTTCAATAACATGATGGATATACTCTTCTATCTCTTGCATCCTTTCGTTCTCAAAGAAGAATTCCAGTCGATTTTCAGTGGTCATATACATCACACCTAAATCACTTTTCAGGGAATAGTCGATTATCATTTCGCTCTTTGAAGTATCTCGCCGCGCATTCATAAAGACTACCAGCCCCTTGATCTGTGCGTTATCAGGGAGCCATACTGTATAACCGCTGTTCACCTTTTCAATCGATATGTCTTCGGCGAGAAGAATGGCACCTTCTCCCTGCTTCTCGAAGTTGATCACCCTCTGTCCCAACAGGTCAAAAAAAGCAATGGCTAATAAAAAAGATAGCAATAAATGACACTTTCTAGAGGTAAAAGACCATTCATAAATTATTCCGAAATGCGGAATCGATAGTATTTCCTTCTGTATCTTCTTCAAATTATAGTGTATAATTTCAATATTCAAACGTTTTTAACTCAGCGTAAAGAAATAACGTTTTTATAGCGGGTCTTTCGAAAAGTAAAACATACTTTCGCGCCGCTTTAGCATTGAAAAAGGTAAATCATTTATTAATCAATTAAATTTAGCATGAAAAAATTATTAGAAAGGCTGATCTTGTCGTTGGCCCTTGTGATGACTTTTACTGCGTTTGCTTTTTCACAGTATACGGTCTCAGGGACGGTGACTGATCAGACCGGAGAAGTACTGATCGGAGTTTCCGTATTAGTACAAGGTACAACGATTGGTACCATCACAGACATTGACGGAACGTACTCACTGGAAGTGGCTAACGATCCGGCGACATTGGTATTTAGCTATTTGGGTTATGCCTCATCGAGTGTCCAGGTTTCGTCCGATTCTAATCTGCTGGACATAGAATTGTCCGAACAGGCCAGCAGACTCGACGAGGTAGTCATCACAGGATTAGCGACCTCCGTGAAAAGATCTAATCTTGCGAATGCGGTCGCATCCATTTCGGCAGAAGAGCTCACCGGAGTGACTCCTCAAAACACGGTAGATGGAGCGCTCTATGGTAAATTCAAAGGGGCAGATATCCGAGCGAATTCAGGTGCCCCTGGAGGTGGATTTTCGATACGACTAAGAGGGGTGGCTTCTGTATTCCTCAACCAACAGCCTCAGTACATTATCGATGGAGTGTACATTGATAACTCTGCTATCTCATTGGGAACGGATATCGTTACTGCTGCAGCCGGTGGTGGAAATACGGCGACCAACCAGGACGATGCATCCAATAGGGTAGCAGATTTGATCCCAGAAGATATCCATTCCATCGAGATTTTGAAAGGTGCGTCTGCAGCTGCCATTTACGGTGTCGGCGGTGCAGGAGGAGTAGTGGTCATCAAGACCAAATCGGGGGACTACAACCAGGATACCAAAATATCTCTATCGCAAACAGTAGGTGTAAGCTCACCGACTAATTTGCTCGGAGACCGAGGATGGGACAGGGCGAAAGTAGCTTCTGTATTTAGTGATGCCGAAGCCGCCAGATTTGATCAGAATGGGAACAACAACTACGAAGGAGAACTTTACGACAACGATCCGATCCAAAGCATAACGGCTCTTTCGATAAGCGGCGGAAGCGATAAGACGAAGTTTTATTTGAGCGGTACGCACAGAGATCAGGGAGGATTGGTTAACAATACGGGCTATAGAAAAGCTTCGCTTCGTGCCAACGTTTCTCATAAGCTCACGGATCGATTGAGCTTAGGACTTTCGTCCCAATACGTTTTCGCAGATGCGGATAGGGGATTGTTTAATAACTCCAATTCGAATGCAACAATAGGCTATGCGATGGCTTTTACACGGCCATGGGATGATCTTTTTGCTGATGCAAATGGCAACTTCCCGGCTAACTCTCGAGTAGGTTCAAATGTTTTGGAAACTGTTGCCTTGACCACTAATGAAGAAAGAGTAAATCGATTTTTTGGCAGCGTAAGCGCAATATACAGCATCCTCCAGGAGGACAATCAAACGCTCAAAGCTGGCTTGGAAGTAGGCTTGGATCAATACACTTTGAGGACGCGCGGCCTTTTCCCGCAGTCTTTATCATTTTATAGAGATCCTTCTTCCCTGAGAGGTGTATCTATAGCGGGAACCGGATTTAATAATCGTACAAATGTCACGGCATACCTGGTACACAACTACATCACCGAAAGCAACTTGAGCTTAAGAAGTCAGGTCGGTGTTATCCAATTGGACAGGGATCAAAATGTGCTAACGGCAATTGCCTCAGGACTGAACGGATCTCAACAAAATGTAGATCAGGCGGAGAATATTTCTGTGGGTCAGACCAGATTGGATGAGGTGATAAAAGGAGTCTTCTTCCAGGAAGAAATCAACTGGGACGATAAGATAATTGCTACGTTTGGACTAAGAGGAGATAAATCATCGAATAATGGTGATCCGAATGAAATTTTCTGGAATCCAAAAGCCAGTGTAGCATTTAATCTTCACAATTTGACTGATATGGGCGGCAGCTTTATATCGCAATTGAAGCCTAGAGCAGCATTCGGCAAGTCGGCGCGTTTTGCAGGATTCGGGGACAGGTTTAATGCTCTTTCTCCCGGCCAGGTAGAAGGTAGTGCAGGTCTGTTTACCGCTTCTTTGCGCGGTAATCCGGACGTACGACCTGAGACTCAGCAAGAGATTGAATTTGGGGCCGACCTGGGATTCTTAGACAACCGCATTTTGTTCAATGCGACTTACTATATTAAGACTATTGATGACTTACTGCTAAGAGCTCAGGTGCCTGCTTCCACTGGATTTACGCGACAGGTAGTCAATGCAGGAATGCTTCAAAACAAAGGATTGGAATTGGGATTGGAAGCCGAAGTAGTACGAACTAGAGATCTTTCATGGGCTGCAGGCCTTAACTGGTGGAAGAACAGTTCGGAAGTCACACGTTTGGATATTCCTGCATTCAATACAGGCGGTTTTGCAGCATTCTTAGGACAGGGTAGAGTAGAGCAAGGATCAAGCGTCTCACAGTTGATCGGCACCATAGATCCCACTCAATGCAATGGAGAAAATTGTTCCAATGTTGATCCCGAAGGTGATGGGTTTATGAAATTCGGAGATATGGAAGCGGACTTCAATATGTCATGGACGAATAGCATCGCCTGGAAAAACTTTGAGTTAAACTGGTTACTGCATTGGAAACAAGGCGGTGAAGGCATCAATCTCAGTACACTGCTCTACGATCGTGGCAGCGTAACATGGGATTACGATGATATGACTCTGGATCCGTCTGGCGCAATGTCTAATGGAGATTACAGGCTTGCCGCTTTGGGCGTACACCCGGGTGTGTACATTGAGGATGCAGGCTACATAAGATTGCGGGAAATAGGTCTTTATTACCGAATTCCACGAGGGACCGTAGATTGGGCTGATATTAAATTAGGTTTATCTGGTAGAAACCTGTTCAGCTCATTTGACTACAACAGTTACGATCCCGAGGTGTCCAATTTTGGAAATAATGTATTGATTAATTCTGTGGAAGTAACGCCTTATCCGTCGAGCAAGACGATAAACTTCCATCTTAACTTAACCTTCTAAACAAGAGATCATGAAGAATATAATATTGATATTTTTAATCGGGGGATTTGTCGGATTGACCTCTTGCGATGTAGATGAGGTATTAAATCCGAATTCTCCTACGGTAGAAAGCTTTGAAACAGGGGCTACCCTTGCCGATTTGCAATTGTTAGGTCAGGGATTACAAGCCGTGATCAGAGTGGATATGCAGTTCCACTTTTGGACAACAAGTATTTTGGGACGAGAATATTTGGATTTGAGGGGTACCGATCCGCGTTATACCAGTGAGCTTCTCGGCCAGAATGGCGGGGATCTGGACAACAACGGATTTCTCACGACCAGGACCTACTTTGGGCGATATAGATCCGTCCGAAATGCCAATTTATTGAAAACGGCCGTGCAAAATACCATTGTATCGCTGACATCTTCACAAACGAATGCATTGCTTGGATTTGCAAATACATTAATAGGCTACGAATTGTTGCTCGAAGCGACTCGCCAATTTGACAATGGAATCCGTCTAGATGTTGACGATGTAAACAATCTTGGGCCATTTACAAGCAATTTCCAGGAGTCTCTTGCTGGTATCAAAACTATCCTAGATGAAGGATTTGGCCAATTATCAGGTAGTTCAGAGGACATGGTGTTTAATTTGGCGGGCTTTGTCAGTATTCCTACTTCAGAGACTCAAGCGGTGGCTCAGTTTAATCGGGCCGTTGCCGCGAGGGTTGCCATTTACCAGGGAGATAAAGGCGGTGCACTTTCACTGTTGAACGGTTCATTCATGGACATGGGTGGTGATATGAATATCGGTGCGTACTATGCTTTTGGTGGCGCTACCGGTAATGACCTACCTAATCCCTTGTTTTATGTACCCGGCGTGGACTACTATATGGCGCATCAGAGTTGGGTAGCAGATGCTGAGGCTGGAGATGCGAGATTGGGCAAGGCAACCGAGACCGGCACCCTTATTGAATTGGACGGACTAAGCGGCTCTTCACAGGTAACCTTGTACGAGTCTAATACATCCGATGCCAGCATGATCAGAAATGAAGAGCTGATATTGATTGCAGCCGAAGCGAATATTGGTAGCAATAATGGAGCCGCAGCGGCTGCGATAAACGTAGTGCGCGCTGCCGCCGGACTTGGCGCCTATGCAGGAGGAATGGACGATGCTTCTTTAACTGATGAATTGCTTAACCAAAGAAGATATTCCTTGTTTGGCGAAGGGCATAGATGGATTGATTTGAGGAGGTACAATCGATTAAGTGAGATTCCACTTGATCGTTCAGGTGATAAAGTACATATACAATTTCCTCGGCCGGCTTCTGAAGCTGGGGGATAAGATATTCACGACTTGGTTTAAAAAGGGAGCGACAGAAGTCGTTCCCTTTTTAGTTTTAATTTCTACGTAACTTGAGCTTCACGTGAATGGGGTGCATTTCATTTTGTCCCGTCTAGGCGGCGCGTCTTAACCTGTCAGTTACCATATCCCAATGGCCACTTTTATTGATTACTCTGAGATTGATCATATTTTGAATTCCCTTGGCAGACCATCTTTGACCTGACAGTTTCATCCTTTTTTGCAATACGTTGCGGTGCGCTGCTTCTATGGCTCCAGAACCTATTAACATTCCCTTTTCTATGTATGAAGGGTAATCCATTCTTGTCTTGTTCCTTTCTAAATAGACCATCAATTTCCTCTTTTCCTCTTTTTTTAATTTCGTGTTACAATTCAATTCATCGATCCGTTCTATAAGGCTATCATAACCCTTTTCTTTTAATAGTGAAGCTGTCTGTGAAATCCATTCTTTTCTTACTTTTTTATTTTTCATACACACATTTGCGTATTTGCTCACATTTTTAACGGCGTGGTAAAAATCTAGTACTTGGGTTGCATCAGGATATTCTGCTGTAATCCATTTTTCTATCCATACAGCTCCGTCATTCACAAAAACCATCCGGTCTTTTAATCCTGAATATTCATCTAATAACACTGAAACTTTTGTCTCAAATTCTTCATGATCACCCAAATGACCTACATATTCACTATTCCTAATCCACTGTCTATCAGCACTTTGAGGTAGAATTGAGCTTTGTTTGAATACCCTTCCCAATTTTACCTCTTTCCATCCCGGTCCTCTTGTCAATAAATGAGAACCATCCACCTGACAATAAACTCTATCCTCTTTTTTCACATCTTCTATGTTGTACCGATCTTGGTCATCTATCCATTCTCCTACTTGTTCTCCCATTGTATCAGTTAAACGGTAAATTGCCGTATCATTCGTTTTTACCTCTAATAATTTATTCGCAATTTCTTCCCCATTCTCGTAACAACTAAACTGGCCTATGAATATCAACTTGCCTTGTAAATAAGGGCTTACTTTTGCAGACTCGATTTGTTCGCTGTACTTGTTGGACTATTCAATTCAATTTTACCGTAACCTGTCTTGATGCATCTTTTTTTTTACGATTTTCAACAGCCTCGCCCAATGAACTCTCTAGCAATTCTCTGCCAAAATCTTTTAACAGGTAGGTAAAACTTTCTTCATAGCCGTAAAAACTTTCAATGTCCTGTAGGTTCTTTACATCACTCATCAGTTGGTCAAATCTTTTCTGTAATTTAACCACGTTCATGACTTTTAATTTTTGGTTGATATATCTAATTTAACACATATTTCCCTATATCGGGACATTTTGAAATGCACCCCGTGAATGTTCAAATACGATGGCTTCATTCTTTGATAACTTTAGACTTAGATTCAACGAGGTCAGACATATGTTTTATACTAGTGTTCAGTCAAATTATATAGTCTGGGTAAAGATTTTTTAGTTTAATGCGCGCATCACTCGTTGTAAATTGCCAATCTACTCCTTTTTGGTTTTTGTTTCTGTACCCATACCAGGCTTTGGTTTGTTTTTTGAGTTGTTCTTCATCTGACATTCTACTTTTCAAACCACACCGTGTTAATACGCTCAATTCACATTCTGCAATATTGAGCCAGGAAGCATGTGCCGGTGTGCGAACAACTTCTATCTTTTTCACTATGTTTCGGGCTCTGGGGGCAGGCATAATTTCATATAAGGTACTACTCGTGTTGCGTAAAAGTTTTCAAACTTAACATAAGTGGTTGATTATAAACAGTATAGGAAGGTTTTTTGATTTTAGGACTTGAATATTTTGAGTGATTTTGGCTATGTTTTAACAAAACTAGCCAATGTATTCGGGAAAATATGTCTTTAGTCAAATCGTGTCCACCATTTCGAAGTATGAATTTCACAAATGTGTTGACAGATATAAAGGCGATTATCGAACAAAAGATTTTAATTGCTGGCAACAATTTCTATACATGTTTTTCGGCCAGTTGACCTATCGAGAAGGAATTCGAGATATTATCAACTGCCTTGAAGCACATAAAAATAAAGTCTATCATCTGGGTATCACACAAGTAGTTTCTAATAGTTCATTAACTCGAGCAAACGAGAATAGAGATTGGAGAATCTGGGCGGACTTTGCAAATTATCTTATCCAAATAGCACGCCCATTATATTTAAAAGATAATGAGTTTACGCTTGATTTAGACAATACTGTTTATGCACTGGATGCCTCAACCATTGACTTATGCTTGAGTGTTTTTCCCTGGGCTAGATTTCGCAAGAAAAAGGGAGCGGTAAAACTTCACACGCTACTGGATTTACGGGGTAATATTCCCGTTTTCATAGCGATTACCGACGGTAAAGTACACGATGTCAACGTTTTAGATCAAATTATTTTCGAAGCTGGGGCATTTTATATTGTAGACAAAGGCTACTACGACTTTGACCGATTGTATCAAATAGACCAGGCAAAATCCTTTTTCGTCATTCGTGCTAAACGAAATCTGAAGTTCAAACGAATATACTCTCGGCCAATCGATAAATCACAAGGTTTGAAATGCGATCAAACCATAAAACTGACGGGTAAAAAAAGCGCCAAAATGTATCCGGACAAACTCAGAAGGGTCAAGTATTTTGATGAAACAAAACCAAAGACTTATGTTTTCCTAACCAACAATTTTGAACTCGACGCTTTCACAATTACACTGCTTTACAAGAACAGATGGTACATAGAATTATTCTTTAAGTGGATCAAGCAGCACCTTAAGATCAAAAAATTCTGGGGTCATTCTGAAAATGCAGTAAAAACACAAATATGGGTTGCGGTGTGCACCTATTTGCTTGTGGCCATAACGAAACAGCACATCAACTCAAAGCTGACCCTTTACGAAATATTACAAATTCTGAGCATTTCAGTTTTTGACAAAACACCTGTAAATCAACTACTTATGAAAAAATACCATCCAACTATCCAAAATAAATTTCATAACCAATTGACTATCTTTGACTTATGACGCAACACTAGTGATAAGGTACTTAATTTATGTGCACTTAAATTGTCCTCTACCAATGTGATTTTGTTAGCAGCGCTATATGTTTTTTCTACTAAGTTCATGATGATTTTTGCGTAAGTCTGACTATTGTGATTATCCTCAATATGTACTTCTCTGTATTCTCCTAAGGGTTCTACGATCATGTACATACTTTTTACTCCTTCTCTTTTATACTCATAGTCTTGATGTAATATACCCTTTGAATCCATATAGCTTTTCTTTGTTTCACTTATGATCTGTTTAGGGGACTCATCTAAACAGATTACTGGATGAGTCGGGTCATATGGTCGTTCATATACATCTAATACCGCTTCCATTTTATGAACAAAATCTGCTCCGTTCTTTGGCATTATCCAACCTTTGACTCGCCAGGGTTTAATTTTGTTTTTTTTAGTATCTGCCGTATAGATTCATGACTGATGCTTTCTACATATTCCAATTCTACCATCTTATCAGCCAATAATCGTAAACTCCACCCTGAATGACCATCAGGAACTTCTTCACATCTTAAGGATAGTAAATGGCTTTCTACCCGACCGTCAAATATCTTTTCTTTTACATATTCTCTTTTCTTTCCATATAGCGCTGCTTCAAATCCGTGTTCCACAAATCTTTTTCGCATTCGCTCTATTCCATTTATCGTCATTCCATAGGCAATTTGAATCTTTTTATCTGTCCAATGCTTATCTCCATTCTCATCTGAGGCCAATAATATATAACTCCGCTTGGTCCTAATTGACTTACTATTGGGTATGCTTATTATTCGCTCTAATTCACTACGCTCTTCTTCGGTTAAGGTTACTTTGTAAAATTTTGCCATGATTCTTTTTTTTGTTCATTAATCAAGGCTCTATATTCTCTTTTTGATCAGGTGGTCACTCTAATCTTTATGCAAAACAACATTCGAAGTTACTTTATTCTTTTTACCCAGATTTATGCGCTTGACTGAACACTAGTGGTGTCCGGTTAAATTCAGAATCAGGCATTTATTCCGACTAATTCTCCATAAAAAGCAATTTTTCAGAAAGCAGGCTCCCTTCAGCTTATAAGGTTAAACTTTCCATGCGGCTGTCCGATTAAAACAATCCAAATTGGGTCATTTCCCGTACCATAAAGCCGCTAACTAAACGAATTTATCCAACAGCACTACTTTTGCTTTCAAATAAATGAAATCGGCTGTCCGGTTAAATTATGTCTCAAAAAATATTTTAACCGGACACCACTAGTTTTATACCTAAATCCAGTTTTATGAGTGCACGGGCTATAGTGACCACCGTAGTAGTCGGACTTATCTTTTTTAACGAAGTGGATAAGATCATGTACAAAGATCAAAAAGCTATTGAGGAGGCTCAAAAATCGATAGAGTAAGGTTTGTGTTTTAGTCAAATAACCTTTTACTTATGAGCACAACCGCAATTGTCAGAACTATTGTTTTCATATTGATTTCCTTCAACGAAGCCGATAAAATCATGTATAAGGACATGAAGGCAAGAGAAGAAGCCCAAAAATCAAAGGAGTGAAGGTTTTCATTCCCCTTAAAAGCATGTTCTTTTCCGAACCAAAAAAATAAAAAAGGCTATGTCCATTCTTACGACATAGCCTTTCTTCTTTACTTCTGAGAATGAAAAGCAATCCGATTCCCTTCAGTATCAATGGCCATCGCCATAAAACCTACTTCTTCTGATATCTGCGTTTTCTCCTTCAAGACTTGGCCGCCAGTCTCCGGCACCCTTGAAATATTTACGGCTACATCCTCGCAAGCGAAATGGACCAATACCCCTTCTGTACTAGGTGTGTACGCTTCATGTTGAATCAGCGAACCACTGGCGCCCCGGCCGCCGTGGTCTCCGGGAAACCAAGCCATTTGCAGCTCGCCCATCAGATTGACTTTGAGATCAAAACCGAAAATAGTATTGTAAAAACCTATAGCTCGCTCCATATTGCTTACAGGTATTTCAAACCAACTGACTGCATTCATAATTCTTAAATTTTATTGCTTAATATAGCCATTTTTATCGATCATGCTCATCTCCCTAATCTCAGACACCCACGGCTATCTCGGAAAGGATGTAATAGAACACCTCGAAGATACAGACGAAATATGGCACGCAGGGGATGTTGGAAATCTAATGCTGATCGGTCGACTTAAAATCATAGCACCCGCTCGTATCGTCTGGGGCAACATAGACGGTGATGAAATCAGAGCAGCAACGGAAAAGAATCTCATATTTGACGCCAATGGCTTAAAGGTCTTCATGACGCACATCGGAGGCAGTCCCGGCCGCTATTACAAAGAGCCATACCACCTGATCAAAAAGCACCAACCCGGCCTATTCATCTGCGGTCATTCGCACATTCTGAAAGTGATAAAGGACAAAGAACATGGCCTTCTTCATATGAATCCGGGTGCATGTGGCGTGAAAGGATTGCATAAATTTAGGACAATGCTCAAGTTTGAAATTAACAAAGGTAAGATTGAAAATCTCAGGGCTATAGAATTAGGGCTAAGATCTTTGGTTAGAAAGTGATTTATCTGATTATGAACAAATTGTAGGTTTTTTCTCTTATGCTAAGCAAATTCAATGACTAAAAAACCGATAATTGTAATCCACGGCGGGGCAGGTACCATTCTTAAGTCGGAGATGACCGCTTCGAAAGAAATGTCCTATACTTCGGCGCTTAAAAATTCTGCAAATGCAGGATTCGCAATATTGCAAAATCAGGGAACGGCTATTCAGGCAATCACTGCCGCAGTGATGTCAATGGAGGACTGTCACTTATTCAATGCCGGGATCGGATCGGTATTTAATTCCGATGGAACTCATGAAATGGACGCTGCAATTATGGATGGACAAAATGGGGCAGCCGGATCGGTCGCTGGAATAAGAGGAATTAAGAATCCGGTATTGTTAGCCAAAGAAGTCATGGGACATTCGGAACATGTCCTATTGATTGGAAGAGGAGCCGAAAAATTCGCCGAATCCCGAGATTTTGAAATGTTGCCTGACGAATATTTTTTTGATCAATACCGATTTGATCAATGGAGAAGTATCAAGGACTCTGGTGAAGTACAACTAGATCATTCGAAACAAAGTCAAAAACTTGTCCCGAGGCCGGCCCTTAGCATAGTCGAAGGGTCGTCAAAGGACGAAGATCAAAAATACGGCACTGTGGGAGCAGTGGCTTTAGATCAATTCGGAAATCTGGCTGCGGCAACTTCTACAGGTGGATTGACAAATAAAAAATTCGGTCGCCTGGGAGACAGTCCGATCATAGGCGTAGGAAACTATGCGAACAATAAAACTTGTGCAATATCGTGCACCGGTCACGGCGAATACATCATGAGAGGTGTAGTCGCTTACGACGTTTCGTGTCTAATGGAATACAAAGGTTTGAGTTTACAGAAAGCATGTGAACACGCCATTTTCGAACGACTTGCCAGTCTCGGAGGCGATGGCGGTGCTATTGCTGTTGATCAGCAAGGCGATTTTGCAATGGTTTTTAATTCACCTGGTATGTACAGGGCGTATCAATGTGAGGAAGAAGGGGCTGTTGTTAAGATATATCGCAATTAATTGCTACACCACTAGCAAATGAAAATTCCGGAATGTCAAATAATAAGTCGTTGAAGATCAAGAGATTGCAATGAAGTTAAAATGAGAATCCCTGCCTGTTTGACAGACAGGCATACCGATACGGTATAAGATGGAACGAGTATGCCTAGGCATAAGCGTTGTGGTACATACCGTCAACCGTTAGCCGTCCTCCGTTTGCCGTTGCTAAATAAACCCCGCCTCCACCGGCAGCACCTCTACTTTCTTTTCTTTTAAAAAATAGCGATCACTATTAGCAAGTACATGCACCGTCAAATTAGAAATCGAAATTGGCGTACGTTCTTCCAAATCTTTGACTGTATTATGAGTGAGTCCGGATGCATCGAACAATAGAACCATACCGGAACCGATAGTTGTAAAGTCATTGTCATTCTCAATAATCAAACCGGTATCCTCGCCGTGGCCAATTCCAAGTAAGTTACCATTCAACGCCACAGCCTCGGTCAACCTTCCAAATCGGCCGCGCTTAATAAAGTGCGAATCAAATATGACGTTGTCGATCAAACTCAAGCCCTTACCCAGCTTCACTGCCCCTCCTTTTAACATGGCCTGGCTGCTGCTGCCACCGATGATCATAGTGTCAGATAAAGCAACGGCTCCCGCACTAGTACCGGCAATTAGAAAATCTTCGTTGATGTATCTGTCTCGGATGGCTTGGAGAGCAACAGAATCCCCGAAAATACGAGCCAGCTTTCTCTGGTCTCCTCCGGAAAACATTACGGCATCGCAACTGCTCAGCTTTTGTATAACATATTGGTTATCAGCAGATTGTCCGCTGTCTATATGAATAATTTCGATACGTTTGTTTCCCAATCGTTCAAACGCCTTTACGTATTTTTTCTTGACTTTGACACTTAATTTTGCTGGTGATCTGATTTTCAGACAGTTACGGGATTGACATGTTGCAAATTGCCACTACGGCATTGGGTTTGGACGAATGTGCGGTAAGGAGGCTTGGCGAACTATTGTATGAGTTCAATATTTTTAAGCGGAGCAATATTTAATGCTCGAAGGATTTTTGCTCCGTATTGTCCATTGGCGCCTTTTACATAAAATTTGTGATCCTCCAGTTTCATTTGAGATACCTGGAGTTGATTGAGTTCATTTTTTATTTTTTCAGGACTTATATCTATTTCCTTACTTCGTAGAGTTTCTTCCAGAGCTCTTTCCATTGCAAAGGAAATGAAGCACACTACAAAGTGGCCTTTTATTCTATTGGGTGTCCAATGGAATATCGGTCGTGTTTTCATAGTTGTTTTTAGAATGCGAAAGCTTTCTTCTATGCGCCATAGATTGTGGTAGGCTTTCATAATAGCAAATTCACTCATGTCTTTGCGGCTTGACTGAATACCATAATATCCGTCCCACTTGCTATCTTCTTTGATTCGTTCTTCATCCAGAGTAGGTGGTGTCTTGTTCTCATATTCTATTTTGACGTACCTCTTTGCACCCTTTTTACTGCTGGGCACCTGGCCTTGGTCGACCATGGCTTCGGCCTTTTCGACTTGTCTTTTTCTGTCTTTTTGATCTTTTACCGCTCGTTGTTTTGACCAACTTATTATGAGTTTATCTTTCCATTCATGTTGTTGACCTTGTTCGTCTTTATAGGATACCTCCAGATCCACAGATTTATATCTGAACAATACTTCTGCTGTGTCTTTGTCCACTTCATGATTATGGTAACCCTCATTAGCCCATACCTGATCCTGTATAGGTTTGGCTTGGACTTTTAGTTTTGAACTCACAATGTATTCATATCCTGCTTGTCTGATGAGGTGAAAGTTGTTTTTACTATTCAGCCCCTTATCGGCTACTATGACAACTTGATTGATGTTGAACCGATCTTTGAGTATGTTCAACGCATCGATCATCGTCTTGCCATCTGATGTATTTCCTGGGAATAATTCATAACCTATAGGGCGACCTTGCTGATCGGTAAACAATCCCATCACTACCTGCACCTCGTTGAACTTTCCATTTTTACTGAACCCAAAGTCTTTTAACTCGTCAGGCCTCACACTCTCAAAATGAAAAGTGGTTACATCATAGAAGGCTACATCTATAGTTGAGTTAAACAGATCGCAATATCTTTTGAACATACCTTGTTCTATTTCCTCCTTATGAGTAGCTAACCAGTCGAGGTTTCTGTAGAGTTGATGAAGTTCAATATTGCTGTCCATTCCCTTGAATTCAATTTGATCCTGGTAGGCTCTTAATTTTGATTTGCACCGCAATAGTCTATGTATTGCCATATAAAAAGTAACCCTACTCAGGGAAAAGCCAAGCCTTCTATGCTTTGCTCCTACCTTATCAAGAATTGTAGCAAGGCCTAATTTTTCCCAAATCTTTTCATAAACCACATGACCATAACAAAGTCTTTTAACCTCTTTCATGTCCGAAATGCTATTGGCATCCATTCCCGACAAGGTCAAGAGTTTACGGCCAATGGTTTCAAGGGTGCGATCTTGTCGTAAGACATCCAACCTGCCTAGGTTAAGAAGGACTTTGTGCTTGACTTTGCCGTCCATGCGATAGGACTCGACTATTTGAAGGTAGGTGTGATTTCTGGATTTAGTAGTTTTAATGAACATGTAGTAAATATACTACATATATGTTACAAACACCTAATATATAGGAATTTATATTCAATTTGTTGCCACCACGTTTTTTCAAAAACCTACATTTATACCCCTAAAATCCCTATTCTATGGGCATCTTGTGAAAATCCAAGGCCGTTAAGTGTCAAACTCAGGAAATCTTCGTTGATGTATCTGTCTCGGATGGCTTGGAGAGCAACAGAATCCCCGAAAATACGAGCCAGCTTTCTCTGGTCTCCTCCGGAAAACATTACGGCATCGCAACTGCTCAGCTTTTGTATAACATATTGGTTATCAGCAGATTGTCCGCTGTCTATATGAATAATCATACTACTGGACATGAGCTATAAATTGTGGTTCAAAGAATAGCCAAGAGGGTTTGGGGATAGAACGAATGGAATGAGAAAGAAAGCATATGAAATTTCTAAGGTTGTTGAATTTGATTTCTAAAAAGGATAGTCCTTTTTTAAATTTGGAAACGACTAAGTTGATCGATCCGTTTTTATATTTCTTCCAATCACTCTTCTTTTTGTGCTTGAGTTGGGTTAGACCCTGTTCAATACATAAGGCATAGATAAATACTACAATACCCATTGTCAATTCTATTTTTCCAGAGTCTTTAAAATTAAGAGCTTCTAAATTGAAACCATTTGATTTTAAGTGTTTGAAGCAAGTTTCAATAGTCCAACGAATAGGGTAAAGCTTTACTATTTTTCTTTTGTCTTTCAATGTAGATATGAAATAAAACAGAGGTTCGTTGGCTGAACTTTTGGGGTTTTTAAAAATCACAAAAGAAAATTTTTTTCCAAGGATTTCAATTTGTTTAGACACTCCACAGATTTGATACCGTTTTTTCAATGCTTCACGTTCAATACCAATGTATCGAAGATGTTGGTGTTTATAAAATGTCTTATCCTTTCCCCTTTGGTTGTCCACATACCCTTTATAAATTCCCTTTTTTAACCTAATTACAAACTCTAACCCCTTGTCTACCAGATATTTAAACCATCTTTCTCCGATGTACTCCCGATCTGCTAGTAGTATCAAACCTTTCAGATTATATAATTTACAGGCTTTGTCTATCACCTTTCGTCTTTCATTAAAATTACTCATACCCTTCTTGTCTAAGTCTTCCCACCATATTGGAATACTTACTCCATTGACCACTACACTCAATGTTAATAAGTGAATATTCTTGTTGCCATTCTCCCAGCTCGTACCATCTAGTGCCAAATATTTGATGTTCTTCGCTTTGAGTCTCAACAAATAAAAACTAAAACATAATATAGCTTCAATCAATGCCTGCTTGTCAGCATCATCCATATTGAAAAAACGGATCAACCTCTTATAATTCGAATCAGGTTTGGTGTTTTGTTGGTTTTCGAGTATTCCAGGGAGCTTATCCTTTACAATGTTCAAATTCGTCGTCCTGGCTGATAATATACCTTGGGCTGTTGTGAGAAAATTTTTTATTACATGTTCTTCAAAACCTGAGAAAAATGGTTTTATTTCGCTTACGAGTGGAATTGTCATTGTTGTTAATTGTTTGTTTTACAAACAATAATGATATATTCCACTTTATTATAATATATAACCTACTTTATTTCAAGACATTGTATTATTTTAACCCCAATGTCCAGTAGTATGATGAATAATTTCGATACGTTTGTTTCCCAATCGTTCAAACGCCTTTACGTATTTTTTTCCTACTTCGCGAGGAATGCTCGATGCCGATGTTATAACTATGATATGAGCGTCCTTCCCGCCTGATCTTGAAAGTACGTGACTCAGGATGCCATCCTCTACAAAGTCCAGGCTAAATCTTTCTTCCTGGTCAAGACCTTTATCTTCAGCTCCTCCGATTGCTATTAGCGTTCCTTTGGGAATCATTGTTTTACCTGCTCCGACAAAGATCAGAATTCTTTTGAATATGGAGTGAACTGGTTATATTGTACGACTTCGACATATAACAAAACAAGAAATATGAAGATCGTTCAAATCAATGCTATGCGGGGCCCAAATTACTGGTCAGTCCGCCGACATAAACTAATCGTAATGGTCTTGGATCTCGAAGAACTGGAACAACTTCCTACCAACAAAATTGACGGTTTTCAAGATCGTCTTCAGAACCTATTTCCAGGTATGTACGAACATCGCTGTTCTGTCGGAATTCCAGGCGGCTTTTTTCAAAGAGTAGAAGAAGGCACTTGGATGGGGCATGTCATTGAACATATCGCCCTTGAGATCCAAACATTGGCAGGAATGGATGTCGGTTTTGGGAGAACCAGGGGAATCGGGGAAGAAGGTGTATACCATGTAGTCTTTGCCTATATGGAAGAAAAGGTAGGCAGGTATGCTGCAAAGGCTTCAGTAAGAATAGCTGAGGCCTTGATTGAAAGTAGAGAATATGACCTTGAGAAAGATTGCAGGAGATGCGCGAAATCCGGGAGCGTGAACGCCTTGGGGCCCCAGTACCGGTTCGATTGTCCGGGAAGCTATAGGTAGAAATATACCCAATATTCGGTTGAATAAATATTCATTGTGTCAGCTCGGATACGGCTCAAATCAAAAACGCATTCAGGCTACTGTTACAAGTGACACAAGCAGTATTGCCGTTGAAATAGCTTGTGATAAAGAAGATTCCAAAGACTTGCTTCTGGCTGCTGAAGTTCCGGTACCAAAAGGAGAAGTAATCCGTACGGAAAGCGGCCTTATTGAGGCCGTGAAATATGTAGGATTTCCTTTGGTGGTAAAGCCGGTAGACGGCGATCACGGCAGGGGTATTACGGCCAACATCAATTCGATAGAGGAAACCAAAGAGGCATTTGAAAAGGCCAGGAGCATTTCCAGATCTGTTATCGTAGAGAAATACATCACTGGGGAAGACTACCGTTTATTAGTGATCAATTATGAATTAATAGCTGCTGCAAAAAGAACACCAGCGCATGTAATCGGTGACGGAAAGTCCAGCATTCAGAAACTGGTAGACATGGTAAATGAAGATCCACGCAGAGGTTATGGCCACGAAAAGGTGCTTACTCAAATCAGTATCAACGAAATGACCAATGATATTCTTAAACACCGCGGATATACCAAAGAATCGGTGCTTAAGAAAAATGAAATCCTCTACCTAAAAGATACCGCTAATCTGAGTACGGGAGGCACATCAACCGATGTGCTTGATGAAGTGCATCCGGTGAATGTTTTTATGGCAGAGAGAATCGCAAAAATAATTGGTTTGGATATTTGCGGGATTGATATTATGACTCATGACATTGGAATTCCGCTCGAAGAATCGGGTGGAGCAGTCCTGGAAGTCAATGCAGGCCCGGGATTTAGAATGCATCTCGCTCCTACCGAAGGGCTTGCAAGAAACGTAGCCGCCAACGTCGTAGACATGCTTTTTCCAAAAGGGGAAAAAGCGCGCATCCCGATCATTGCTGTTACAGGCACTAATGGAAAAACCACAACCACCAGGCTTATCGCCCACATGTTGAAAATGGTGGGATACAAAGTAGGCTATACCACCTCAGACGGAGTATATATCCAAAATAGACTGCTTATGGAAGGAGACTGTACAGGACCGACAAGTAGTGAATTTGTTCTTAAAGATCCAACTGTCAATATAGCCGTATTGGAATGTGCGAGAGGAGGATTGCTAAGGGCCGGACTGGCATTTGATCATTGCGATATAGGAATAGTGACTAATGTGGCTTCTGATCATCTTGGATTAAAAGGCATTCGGACTATCGAACAGATGGCTCGCGTGAAAGGCGTAGTACCGGAAAGTGTATTTCCGAAAGGTTATGCGATACTCAATGCCGATGATGAATTGGTATACGAAATGAGAAAGAATGTTAAATGCAATGTTGCGCTGTTTTCAATGGACGAAAATAATCCGCACATAAAGAAACATTCTCACAACGGCGGTTTGTCTGCAATATTTGAAAATCGTTATGTAACGATAATCAAAGGAGAGTGGAAATACAGGATCAACAAAGCTGTCAATATTCCTCTCACTTTCGGCGGGAAGGCCGCCTTTATGATCCAAAACATTCTCCCCGCTGTGTTAGCCGGGTATATTCAAGGCATGAGGTTAGAAGATATGAGGTCGTCTCTGGGTACTTTTATACCAAGCCCTGCCCAGACTCCCGGGCGCATGAACCTGTTCAACTTTAAAGATTTTGATGTCCTCGTGCACTATGCCCATAATCCTGCTGGCCTTCGGGCGCTTCAGAAATTTATAGAAAATATGGATGCTTCCCCCAAGATCGGAATCATAGCCGGGGTAGGGGACCGCCGGGATGAGGATACCATGGAGGTAGGCCGTGTATCTGCAGAAATGTTTGATCAAATTATAATCCGGCAAGATAAAAATCTCAGAGGACGTACAGATATGGAATTGATCAATCTAATGAAAGACCGCATCCGGGCCTTCGACAAAGACATTCCCATAACTGTAATCCCGAACGAATCCGAGGCAATAAGATTTGCTATAAAAAATGCAAGTCCCGGCTCATTGATCACCATGTGCAGCGATGTAGTGCCTGATGCGCTTGAACTAGTCATGAAGTTTAAGGAAGAAGAGGCAAATGAGCTGTACGAGTTTAAAAAGGAGGATATTCCTAAACTTTGAAATGAAGTTTTTAAATATGCTCTAAGGCCAATGCCAAGGCCTTTTCAACCGGGTGTAAGAAAAATCGCACAAAAGTTGTGAGCAATGAAACCCTCATTTTTAGCGCAAACAAAAATCGACTTCTTCTAACCCAGATGTGCGATTTGTCCTGAAATTGTTTTTCAGTGAATCTTGATTGTTACCGTAATATACGTGAATTACCGTAATAATCGTATTATACGGGTATTACCGTAACTACATATTTCGCAAAGTCTGGCCTTCCTGATAGTTGTAAATTGCAAGGAGTCAAATGACCGTTTGTAGCAAAAAAAATTCGACGCTCTCTAGTGCGCCAGGAACGAAATGTGTGACCATTTATTCAAACAGTTGATTGTTGTTCGTTGATAGTTGTTTGTTAGGGAACCAGCAACAAACAACCGGCAACCAGCAACTTTTAAAACGTTCAAGGACTTCGTTCCCGAGGCACTAGCTATATGCGCATTTTCTCTAGCTTTTCTCAATCCAGCAACCGCCACCGAAATCCAAGGTTAATACGAGTATCAGGTTCTGCATATCCGGATACCGAAAAATGATGCCTATTCAGTGATTGGTTGATCAGATCGTCTGTAGCTATGAAAAATTCCAAAGAATCTATTCGCGCTCTCAGATAAGGCATTACACGTATGTATCGGGCTGTTTTTGTAACATCCGGAAAATAAAAGTCATTGATAATAGGATGGAAGCTGGGCAATGTAGAACTGTCCTGCAACCAAACTACAACACCAAATCTTGTCCTCAATCTCTTTTTAAAAAAATTGAGGCGCGTATTGAAATCGTGCCGACTGGATAGTTTGGGAAGAGAGATTATCTCCTCGTTACTTATGGACTGGACATAGATCGTATTGTCCAGGGTTATGTTGAAAACAGAGAAGCGCTGACGGAGTTCGGCAGAATATACCTTGAACGCACCATTGAATTGGCTGTAATTCCCAAACCGAGATTGATAGACCAGATTTTTGATTTGTATATACGAAATTGTGCCGTATGATGCTGTTTTTTCATTTGTGTAATTAAGACTTGCTGCCAGAGCATTTTCATTATTGAATGAATTCTCCCATTGGATTTCTCCGTCAAATGCCAGTTTAGATTGTACTATACCCGGTCTGTCACTTGCGATATAGGCAGATAGCTTGAAACGATGTTGTTTGATGCGATGACGTAGATCGACTGCGTACTTATTTTCGGGATTGGCCGCAGCTTCTTGGTAAATATTAAAACTCAAGGAAGTAGATCTGTTGACCTTATAATTACCCACCGAATTAATGAATATCTGGGTGCGTTTCACCTCCGATAAAGTATCTTGTAGTACTGAGTTATGCAAAATTCGCAATCCTCCTGAGAATTCAAATTTGTCGCTCAATAGCCTGAGACCTATTTTTTCGAATAGATTTCGATTTTGGATCTTCGCGTCCAACAAATCTCCAGTGAGTCTAAGAGGAGTATATCTTTCCTTATCGGACGTGCTCAGGCTGCTTTCCTGATAACCAAAAGTATTTGAAAAGCTACCCACCTCGACGAATACGCTTTTTTTCACCTTGACCGGTATGGTGTCAACGCCCAATCTCAGAATAGTCCCAATTTTGACATTGGTATTCTTGAGTCTCATTGCGGCGTCCGATGAATTAACCGGTCGACTCGCATTACCGCCCACAACAGGTTGGTTGATCGAAGAGGGATCGGACAAGCCTCCATTCATTTCTTCCCCGTTTCGATAAATGCTGAAATGTGCGTAAGAGGCTCTTTTTCTTGTATTGCTCTCTTGCACCAGGTTGAATTCGAGGCGGTTGTAGTTGCTCCTTTGATTTTGAAATTGCCCTTCGCTTTTCCCGGCAAAGAGGTGTATGCCGAATGTAATATCCCGTGCGAAGGTCCTGTTAAAGTCAATGCCAATATTGTTGTGACCGTCATTGAACCTCGTCGCGTATTGTGCTGTGGCTAGTGGTCGATTAGGCGAGGGAATGTAACCGGATCTAAAGTGCCGGTCGTATATATGGTACGATTTGATGCCGATTTTGTTTCCCGGAGAGACAGGTCTATTAAATCTTACTGGCAAGGTGGCCGAAAACATATTGCCCAATCTTTGGTGATGAATATCATCATTTTGCAAATCGGCAAAGGGAGGTCGGGTGGCTAGCGTATCGGCGGTCAGCACGGTATAGCCGATGTCCCTGATCTGATAATATTTTAGTGAGAGCGGAGGTTTTTTTACGGTATCGGCGACCATAGGACCGCTTCCGCCCCTGCCACTAAAATCTTCTCCGGGAAAGCGTTGAGCCAATATTCCCATGGAAGTAAGCATTGTAATCGATAAAATGAAGTATTTCATTTTAATACTAATGGAATGCGGAATATGAATGCTTTAGGTCAATTCTGATTGGTAAGAACCACCTCATTTCCTTGAACTTCATAAGAAATATTCAATGGACTAAAAACCACACCTAGCGCTACCTCCTGGTATTCCCTAGTTACCGCACCATTATAGGTGCGATTGGTATTGATTTCAGCAGCGTCAAATCTGATCCCATATTGTGCTTCTATAGCTTCCATAACGAATAAGAGACTCGCACCATCAAAAATGAAATACTTGTCGGAGGTCATCTGATGAATGCGCTTTGTGCCGCTTCTACCAATATTTTTTCCTCTATAGCTTACAAAATCCCCACCTGTTAATTCGTGCTTTGCTCCGCCGTCAATATTGCTCGTATAGGATTTTCCTTTTGTGCAAAAGACATTCATTGTCGTCCGTCGACTTATAATTCTATGGGTACCGCCTTCGCCCATAACTATACCATTTGCCGTGATAACCTTTAACCGATTTCCAACTCCGATTTCGCAAAGTGCTTCTCCATGAAGCCTTACTTTAGGCGATAAATAGTACGATAAACGGCTGTAGGTCAACAACGAAGCAGGCCCTAATTTCAGTTTCGTTCCGTCATTGAGCGTCACACTCTTGGTCGCAGCGGCTGGCGAAACCACTTTTCTCTGTGCTATACTCAATATTATGAGGATAGTCGCAACAGCTAAAATTACAATTGCGGCGATTTTCGGGAAAGACATTCTCATGTTTTTGGTTTTAATTCATATCACAAAAACCCGAAGATGATAATCGCAAGAGATATATTAAATTTTTTTAGATGTTTAATTTACCCGAAGAAGACGCCAACAACCAACAACTAACAACAAACTGCCTCGGGTCACCACCCATGTCCTCCGTGCAAAGGAAAGCGCTCCTCACATCCATGATATTCAAAACCATACATCCCTTTTTGCATATTACCTACAAGACGATGCCTGGAGCCCGTCGCGTGGACATTGTGCGTATCGTATCCCGCATCACCAGGATACATCGATTGGAACACGCCATCGATCATTCCTACTCTGGGCTCAACGATTAGTGGCGCTGCGCGCATGAGCTCGGTTTTTACTTCCGCAAAGTTTTGGCAATTTCTGATCCTTTGAACAACCAGGAAAGTAGGGGGCATGAGGATAATTTGATTTGCATCAAGTGCAGTTATGGCGTCATTTGGTGAAAGCCATTGATGATCCTTTATCTCGCTGTCGTCGATGATGACGTCGCTTTTATCAAATTCGACTTGAGTAAAGAAAAACCAGGTAGCGAATCTTTTAGGAGATGGCGGCGGTGTGGTCCAATGACAGAAAAAAGACATTTCGTTGTCCGCTAATTCAAGGTTCGCTTCCTCTTTCGCTTCACGAATGGCCGCAGCTTTTGCGGCCAATTCATTGACCTCTTCATCAGTTTCTTCTTTTTCGATTTTTCCTCCAGGGAAGACCCAAAAACCGGAAGCGAATTTTACCTCAGTATTGCGTCGAAGGAGCAGAACTTCCACCTTGCCTTGTGGTGTTTCTCTTATGCAAACTACTGTTGCTGCGGGTTTGATGTCTGTCATAGATTATTGAATGAATGAGAAGACTTAAATATTGTGCCAAAAGTGAATGCTTGATTGAGTAACTAAATAAAGTTACATTTGTTTATGTCAAGAAAGGATAAATTAATCGAACGCTTTTCCAGACAGCCCAATGATTTTCGTTACAATGAATTGGTGCGGCTTTTAGGTTACTTTGGATACAAAGAACTAAAAGTGGGTAAAACTTCAGGATCGAGAGTAAAATTTGAAAATGACAAAGGTAAATCCTTGAATGTACATAAACCTCACCCTAGAGGAATAATGAAAGTTTATCAACTAAAACAAGTAAAAAGAAAATTGGAGTTATGAAATTTCTCAAACACAAAGGATACACTGGATCTATTGAGTTCAGTAAAGAAGATGATCTGCTCTACGGTGAAGTTTTGGGTATAGAAAGCTTAATTTCCTACGAGGGGAAAACCGGCGGCGATTTGGAAACAGATTTTGAAGAGGCGATTGACGAATACCTGAAAGATTGCCGAGACTTAAACAGAGAACCCGAAAAACCGTACAAGGGAAATTTCAACGTAAGAATTCCATCAAACCTACACCAAAAGGCGGCCTTAGCAGCACGGGGAATGAGTACTTCCCTAAACAGCTTTGTCGGCGAAGCGATAAGATATCGTTTGGAGACTTTATAATGGTTTTCACTGTTGTATTGCTTCACTGTTTCACGGCTTGAAGATTTAACCTTGAAATTCATAGAAATTTTCCATCCTCCACAGGCCATGGGTCAGCGCTGCAGCATAGCAATGAAACAATACAGCAGTACAACAGTACAGCAATGACAATTAAACTTCAGGTTTCATCTGAGGAAACCCTTCGGCTGCGCTCAGGGTGACAGTTCTATACCTCTGGTTTCATCTGAGGAAAAAACAAAACATCCTGGATGGACTGCTGATTCGTCATGATCATGCATAATCTATCCAGTCCGATACCTATACCGGCCATAGGAGGCATACCGTACTCCATAGCCCGCAGATAGTCCTCGTCAAGCAGCATGGCCTCATCATCGCCTCTTTTACCTAATTCCAGCTGCGCTTGAAATCTTTCCCTCTGATCTATAGGATCGTTGAGTTCTGAGAAAGCATTACAGATCTCTTTACCATTGCAGATGGCTTCGAACCGCTCTACAACGCCATTTTTGCTTCTATGCTTTTTGGCCAATGGAGACATCTCGATAGGGTAGTCTGTTATGAAGGTCGGCTGGATAAGCTGAGGTTCGCATTTTTCACCGAAGATTTCATCGATGATTTTTCCTTTGCCAAGATCTGCTTCTATATGAAGTCCAAGGTTCTTTGCCGTTTTGCGCAATTCATCCTCGTCCATTTGCGAAATGTCGACACCTGTGAAATGATTAATAGCCTCGTACATAGTATAGCGCTTCCACGGACATTTGAAGTCTATTTCATTTTCTCCTACCCGAATTTTACTAGAGCCATTCACATCCATTGCAGCTTTTTCGATCATCTCTTCGGTTATGCCCATCATCCATTCGTAATCCTTGTAAGCCACATAAAATTCCACTTGAGTGAATTCGGGGTTGTGAAAACGACTCATTCCTTCATTCCTGAAATCTTTGGAAAACTCGTACACGCCTTCAAAACCACCCACAATCAATCTTTTCAAATAAAGTTCATTGGCTATGCGCAAATACAAAGTCATGTCGAGCGTATTGTGATGCGTCTTAAAAGGCCGTGCCGCTGCACCCCCGTAAAGCGGTTGGAGAATGGGAGTTTCGACCTCCAGGTAACCCTTTGCGTCCAAATATTCGCGCATGGAATTGTACATCGCAGCGCGCTTTCTGAACACCTCTTTAATCTGAGGATTGACGACGAGATCCACGTATCGCTGCCGATACCTAAGCTCGGGGTCCGTGAAGGCATCATGTACCTTGCCTTCGGCATCAGTTTTTACGATGGGCAACGGTTTAAGAGATTTGCTCAATAGTGTAAGTTCGGTCACATGTATCGTTAATTCTCCGACTTGTGTTAGAAATGCGTATCCCCTTATACCAATGAAATCACCAATGTCCAATAACTTTTTGAATACCGTATTGTACATGGTTTTATCCTCGCCTGGGCATATATCATCGCGGCTGATGTAGATCTGTATCCGCCCTTCCGAATCTTGCAGCTCGGCGAATGAGGCCTTGCCCATGATCCTCTTCATCATCAGCCTTCCGCCCAGGCAGACATCCTGATAATTCTTCTTTTTTTCATCAAAGCCGGCTCTTATTTCCGAAGTAAAAGCATTGGTAGAAAAGAGATCGCTCGGGTAGGGATCAATGCCCAACTCCCGTATCTTCTCAAGGTTTTCCCGTCTAACGACTTCTTGCTCTGATAGATTCATATTAAGAAAAATATTTATATATAAATCCCCTCACCAATAAGGGTATCGATCATTTTTTGTGTCTTTTGTGCGATAGCCTCCATGGAAACAAGCGCAAACATAGCGCTTTCTCTATAAAGGCTTGACGCAAAGAATTAATCAATAAAACTACTATCTTGAAAACTACCAACTTGGTCTTTCGGACCCTCGGTTACTGTCTGCTGGCCTTTGCACTGGCCTTACAAGCGGGCAATTCCAAGAGTTCCTCCCCTTACAAGGATATATGGGCCGAAACATATCTCAGTATAGTTCGATTGATGGATGTCACTTTTTCCACTTTACCGGAAAATTGGTGTGAAGACGATCTACTCAATCTGCCGGCAACTTCTGATGAAGGGGAAACCGGAGACTGGACCCCTGCTCTGAGCATAGATGTAAGTGGATTAGGAGGGACGACCATCACAGTTACCTTCACACCTGATAATACGAATTTCAATCCCGTTTCATTTGATATCACCATCGATTCTCGACCCTATTTAGGCATGGAGCAGACCGAACCTCTTACTTCCTGAGTTTGACACTTAACGGCCTTGGATTTTCACAAGATGCCCATAGAATAGGGATTTTAGGGGTATAAATGTAGATTTTTGATAAAAACGTGGTGGCAACAAATTGAATATAAATTCCTATATATTAGGTGTTTATAACATATATGTAGTATATTTACTACATGTTCATTAAAACTACTAAATCCAGAAATCACACCTACCTTCAAATAGTCGAGTCCTATCGCATGGACGGCAAAGTCAAGCACAAAGTCCTTCTTCACCTAGGCAGGTTGGATGTCTTACGACAAGATCGCACCCTTGAAACCATTGGCCGTAAACTCTTGACCTTGTCGGGAATGGATGCCAATAGCATTTCGGACATGAAAGAGGTTAAAAGACTTTGTTATGGTCATGTGGTTTATGAAAAGATTTGGGAAAAATTAGGCCTTGCTACAATTCTTGATAAGGTAGGAGCAAAGCATAGAAGGCTTGGCTTTTCCCTGAGTAGGGTTACTTTTTATATGGCAATACATAGACTATTGCGGTGCAAATCAAAATTAAGAGCCTACCAGGATCAAATTGAATTCAAGGGAATGGACAGCAATATTGAACTTCATCAACTCTACAGAAACCTCGACTGGTTAGCTACTCATAAGGAGGAAATAGAACAAGGTATGTTCAAAAGATATTGCGATCTGTTTAACTCAACTATAGATGTAGCCTTCTATGATGTAACCACTTTTCATTTTGAGAGTGTGAGGCCTGACGAGTTAAAAGACTTTGGGTTCAGTAAAAATGGAAAGTTCAACGAGGTGCAGGTAGTGATGGGATTGTTTACCGATCAGCAAGGTCGCCCTATAGGTTATGAATTATTCCCAGGAAATACATCAGATGGCAAGACGATGATCGATGCGTTGAACATACTCAAAGATCGGTTCAACATCAATCAAGTTGTCATAGTAGCCGATAAGGGGCTGAATAGTAAAAACAACTTTCACCTCATCAGACAAGCAGGATATGAATACATTGTGAGTTCAAAACTAAAAGTCCAAGCCAAACCTATACAGGATCAGGTATGGGCTAATGAGGGTTACCATAATCATGAAGTGGACAAAGACACAGCAGAAGTATTGTTCAGATATAAATCTGTGGATCTGGAGGTATCCTATAAAGACGAACAAGGTCAACAACATGAATGGAAAGATAAACTCATAATAAGTTGGTCAAAACAACGAGCGGTAAAAGATCAAAAAGACAGAAAAAGACAAGTCGAAAAGGCCGAAGCCATGGTCGACCAAGGCCAGGTGCCCAGCAGTAAAAAGGGTGCAAAGAGGTACGTCAAAATAGAATATGAGAACAAGACACCACCTACTCTGGATGAAGAACGAATCAAAGAAGATAGCAAGTGGGACGGATATTATGGTATTGAGTCAAGCCGCAAAGACATGAGTGAATTTGCTATTATGAAAGCCTACCACAATCTATGGCGCATAGAAGAAAGCTTTCGCATTCTAAAAACAACTATGAAAACACGACCGATATTCCATTGGACACCCAATAGAATAAAAGGCCACTTTGTAGTGTGCTTCATTTCCTTTGCAATGGAAAGAGCTCTGGAAGAAACTCTACGAAGTAAGGAAATCGAAATAAGTCCTGAAAAAATAAAAGATGAACTCAATCAACTCCAGGTATCTCAAATGAAACTGGAGGATCACAAATTTTATGTAAAAGGCGCCAATGGACAATACGGAGCAAAAATCCTTCGAGCATTAAATATTGCTCCGCTTAAAAATATTGAACTCATACAATAGTTCGCCAAGCCTCCTTACCGCACATTCGTCCAAACCCAATGCCGTAGTGGCAATTTGCAACATGTCAATCCCGTAACTGTCTGAAAATCAGATCACCAGCAAAATTAAGTGTCAAAGTCAAGAGATCTGTATCCGCCCTTCCGAATCTTGCAGCTCGGCGAATGAGGCCTTGCCCATGATCCTCTTCATCATCAGCCTTCCGCCCAGGCAGACATCCTGATAATTCTTCTTTTTTTCATCAAAGCCGGCTCTTATTTCCGAAGTAAAAGCATTGGTAGAAAAGAGATCGCTCGGGTAGGGATCAATGCCCAACTCCCGTATCTTCTCAAGGTTTTCCCGTCTAACGACTTCTTGCTCTGATAGATTCATATTAAGAAAAATATTTATATATAAATCCCCTCACCAATAAGGGTATCGATCATTTTTTGTGTCTTTTGTGCGATAGCCTCCATGGAAACAAGCGCAAACATAGCGCTTTCTCTATAAAGGCTTGACGCAAAGAATTAATCAATAAAACTACTATCTTGAAAACTACCAACTTGGTCTTTCGGACCCTCGGTTACTGTCTGCTGGCCTTTGCACTGGCCTTACAAGCGGGCAATTCCAAGAGTTCCTCCCCTTACAAGGATATATGGGCCGAAACATATCTCAGTATAGTTCGATTGATGGATGTCACTTTTTCCACTTTACCGGAAAATTGGTGTGAAGACGATCTACTCAATCTGCCGGCAACTTCTGATGAAGGGGAAACCGGAGACTGGACCCCTGCTCTGAGCATAGATGTAAGTGGATTAGGAGGGACGACCATCACAGTTACCTTCACACCTGATAATACGAATTTCAATCCCGTTTCATTTGATATCACCATCGATTCTCGACCCTATTTAGGCATGGAGCAGACCGAACCTCTTACTTTCTCCAAATTGGGCGGCGATATTATTGTTGACCTGGTGGACACGTTGGACTTGCAGCTGGATCAAATCATGACTCTTCAGGGTGATGGTCAATTGTTTTCTTTTATTGCTGAAAATAGTTTCAACCCTTCTAATTTCGAAACCGAACTTCGAAATCTAAATATAAAAGACATCCCTTCAGGGCCTTATACGTTCTTTGTAGAATCAGCAGCGATCAACGAATGCCTATTCACCACACAGTCTTTCTCATTGGAGGTATTGGATCTGGTCGGTGGTGTAAGCGATACTCTGGAGTTATGTTTTGGCAATCAGAGATTCCACGATTTCGAAGCGTTGATCGAAGCTTCCGGAGACGGTATTTGGGAAGAGAAACCGACTAGCAATAGTGGCCTGAACTTGAGCTCCCCGACGTCTATGGACTTAAGTACATTGGCCATGGGCGCTTACATTTTTGATTACATAGTATTTGGTACCGGCCCTTGCACTGGCCGTAGTGATACGGCAACATTGACCCTAAATATTCTGAACAACTCCGAGCTTACTTTTACCGATGCAGCCCTGTCAATTTGTGGAAAGGACAATATTTCCGAGCTCCATATCGCACTTAACGGAAGAGCGCCCTATGATTTTGTTGTGCAGCTTACGGACGATCAGGGAAACCTGTATCCGGCGTACACAGCCAGTACTGCAGAGGAAGAATTCACTTTCGAAGTCAGACATACTACAGGAACTACCAGAATAGAAAACGACATAATCTATCTCAATCAATCTTTCTCTTTTTACACTCTAAGCCCGATTGCACTGCAAGATGCGATATCGGATCAATGCTTTAACCCTAGCCTCAACGGAAGCACCTTGATTGAATTTCAATTTGCCGAAGTGGACATTAACGAAAGCATTTGCGCCTCCGCAGAATATCAATTCTTAGGAGAAATATTCAGTGCCGGTAGACCTTTTGGTTCTGTGGTTAAGCATGGACAGTGCGATACCACATTCCATATCAACCTGTCTTTTCTCGAGGTGCCAGTTGTGACCGTGCAGGAAGAAATTTGTGAAAACGAAAGCATTACCTTGTATGGCGAGACCTTCAGTGCCAACCAACTCTCTTCGAATGTACTCGTAAACTCAGTCGATGGATGCGATACGATTTACAATGTATCGATTACACTCAAAAATCGTAGTTCTCAAATGCTTAATTACGAGCTCTGTCCCGGAGAAATTGTAGATGTGGCGGGCATTACCTTCGATGTAATCAACAACGAAGGCACTGTAATACTGACTGGCACCAATGGATGTGACAGTATCGTCAATGTCAACATCACCCAAAAGAATCCGATTCATTCTGAAGTCAATAATTACAACTGCGAAGGAGAACTGATGCAAATACTTTGTCCGGATGACTCAGTTGTTGTAGGCAATGAAATTTTTCATATTGGCCGTCCATCAGGTACTGTCGTGTTGGTAAGTTTTGAAGGATGTGATAGCATCATTCACGTAGATCTCACTTACTTTCTACCGGTTACTGAAAATCACACAGATATGCTTTGCGAAAGCGATGTTAGGATGATAGGCGGTGTCGAATTTAATAAAGACAATCCCAATGGCGTGGTGACACTGACAGGATCAAATGGATGTGACAGCATCATCAATGTAGATCTGACTTTCCAAATTGTAGAAGATACAAACGTCAGCCAGGCCATTTGCCAGGGTGAATCTTATGATTTTGGAAATGGCGTTGTGCTCGATGAGAATAATACAGCAGAAATCCTCAATTTGGTGACACCACTTGGCTGCGATAGCGCGATTAACTATTCCATAACCGTAATATCCGGTCTATCAAGAAGAATACATAGAAACACTTTGCGAGGACGATTCAAGGACATTTGGATCGGAAACATTTGATAAAGACCGACCTTCGGGAGTTGTTGTTTTCAACACTTTGCTAGGTTGCGATAGCTTGATCAATGTAAATCTGCAATTCAACCTTCATTCATCATCGCTAGTACAGGAAACGCTTTGCGATGGCCACGTGCGCATCGTGGGGAGCGCTCAATTTGACATCGACAATCCAAGTGGTGTGGTTCTGTTGCAAGCCGCGAACGGCTGCGACAGTGCGGTTACTGTCGATTTGACGTACGGTACAAGTTCGACTCAGGATTTCAGCCAGACCATTTGTGATAGCGAATCTTACGATTTTGGGAGTGGAGTAGTGCTCGATGCTTCAAATACCACCCAAGCCGTAAATCTGGTAACTCCAGAGGGCTGCGATAGCGTATTGAACTATTCTGTGATTGTAAATCCTTCGTACTCAGAGGATTATGTAGAAAAGTTGTGTGATGGCGACTCCAGAACTCTCGGAGGCGAAACCTTTGATATAGATAGGCCGTCAGGTGTTGTAACATTGACAACGACTCATGGATGCGACAGCGTAATAAGTGTAAATCTTACTGTTAATTCCAATTCTCCAAAACTAATACAAGAATCTCTTTGCGATGCGGAATCGGTAACAGTCGGCAGCGAACAATTTGATATAAACAGGCCAAATGGAATGGTACAGCTTACCAATGCCAATGGGTGCGATAGCCTTGTCAGTGTTGATTTGATATACGGCATTGTGATCGAAAGTGAGGTCAGCCGCACCATTTGTGCGGGCGATAGCTACAATTTTGGAAATGGTGTCGTCCTCGATGAAAACAACACTGATCAACAGTTGACGCTCATATCGGCTCTCGGTTGTGATAGTATTGTAAGTTACTCTGTCGATGTAAGACAACCGGTCACGGAAGAATACAATCCACAAATTTGTCAAAGCGGAAACGTCGTTGTACACGGCGAAGTATTTCATGAAGCTAATCCATCCGGCGTGATCAATCTTCAGACTGTAGAAGGATGCGATAGCATTTTGAGCGTAAACATTATAGTCGCACAACGGAGTGAAGTCAACATAAACGAAGTGCTATGCACCGGTCAGATTTATACAGTGGGCGGGACGACCTTTACTAGTAATTATTCAGGGACAATAAGACTCTTTGGGCAAAACCAAATGGGCTGCGACAGCTTTGTGCATATACGGTTGGCTTTTGTAAATGCAATAGAAGGACTTGAGTTTAACGATGAAATATGCCCTGACGAGCAAGTGGATGTAAGAGGAGAAATCTTTGATGCCGATCGCTTAAACGGACAAGTGCTCGTAGTCACACCTGGTGCGTGTGATACGTTGATCACTGTGAATTTACGCCTTGCAGAAGAATTGTCCTCGCAATATACTCCAGAGATTTGCGAAGGAGGATTTGTGGACTTGCACGGAGAGAGATTTGATGCCGATCGGTTAAGTGGTCAGATCGTACTTGCGAGCGCAATTGGGTGTGACAGTACGGTATTTGTTAACCTACAACTGGCCGATCAAATATCGTCCGAATATAAAGAGGTGATCTGTGAAGGCGATTTCACCGACATACTCGGTGAAATTTTCGACGCGAATCGGCTGAATGGGGAGATTCTCCTAAGCACTACAGAAGGTTGTGATAGCACCTTATTCGTAAATATAGAAATAGCGGAAAACTATGAGATTATCATAGATACTTCTGCTTGCTCTTCTGATTTTGGCGGAACTGTGAATAGCAGTGATGTTCTTTCAGATACACTGCACCTGATAAGTAGCCAAGGCTGCGATAGTGTATATATCGTGAATATGTCATTTGTCGAAACGGAATCTTCAATATTCGAAACGACGCTTTGCGCCGATGAGTTTGTTGAAATCGGCCAGGAAACTTTTGATATTAACAGTCCTATTGGTAGCGTCGTGTTGACCGCCCATTCGGGATGCGACAGCATCGTGAATGTTAACCTTACCTACATTACCGCCACAGAAGAAACGCTGACCACAACGCTATGCGAAGGCGAAGAAGTAGTAGTTAATGACGTTACATACAACATTGACAACCCTATAGGCCTTGAAATTATGAGTCTACCTAATGGTTGTGACAGCATAGTCACTGTTGATCTCCGCTTTCTCGAGCACGGGAGGGCATTTATAACAGACCAATTATGTGCCGGAGAAAGTATGATACTCAATGGCACTACATATGATGAAAATGCGCCTCAAGGTACTCAGACATTAACTGCCGAGAATGGTTGCGATAGTATTATCGAAATTGATTTGAGCTTTGCTCAGGCCGCAAGTACATCAGTAACGGACATCCTATGCGTCGACGAAGAAATGGTCATCGGAGGCATAACATTCAATTTTGACAACCAATCCGGAGAAATTTTGCTGAATACAACTGCCGGCTGCGATAGTACTGTGACAGTCGATCTGAGCTTTACGGATTTGGAATTAGAAGTGATAGGTAGAGCAGTCTGTCCGGATGATGCTGACGGAGGTACTATCGAGATATCTGCTATTCAAAACGGTTTAGCTCCATATAGCTTTAGCATCGATGATCAGGAAAGTGTCTCAGTGAGTAGTTTCCCAATGAATATTACCAATCTCAGCCCGGCAAACTATTCGATCGAAGTGATTGATGCCGAAGGATGCAGTTTCAGTCAAATGGTGACCATAAAAGATGCTGAAAGAATGGATCTGAATATCGAACATGTAGAAACAGGTGAAGGTACTTATGACCTTGAATTGCAACATACGGGAATAATAGATTCCTTTTATTGGATAAGTCCGGTGGAATTGTCATGCGAGCAATGTATGCAGCCTTCGATTAGCATTCGCGAAACAGTGGTGATTTCTGCGGTAGTCTTTGACGAAAACGGATGCAGCCGAACCGTAGCATTGGAGATAGAATACCAAAGAGGTGTGGAATACGAAATGGCCAACGTGATCAGTTCCAATAGCACAGTGAATAACGACCGACTTTACCTGACGGTAGTCGATCCCGAAAATATTTATTACGACATATACGTGTACTCCCGATGGGGCGATCAGATCTATCGCGCAAGAGACATTCCCGTAAATGATCGCCGCTACGGTTGGGATGGCACAAAAGGAGGGAAAAAACTCAATACAGGAGTATATATATACAAGATAATGATCAAAGAGAATAATGTTCCGTTGGAGATTATTCACGGCGATGTAACGCTTATTGATTAATTTTTTTACCCCTTTAATGGTTATACCAATTAAGGGAACAGGCTGCCTGCGCAAGCGGGCAGCTTTTTAGTTCTTCATGTACCGATAGTGTTGGTGAGGACAATGGGCTAAAGCCCATTGCATAGAAATGGAAAATGTTTCGATATATCATATTTAAAATGTTGATTATAAATATATTATATATATGAATTGTATATAATGTAACAGTTGACAATTCCGGCTTTTTTCGTTCGTTTATTGATTACAATCTCTAAGGTGCAAGCAAGTTGCTTTATATATAGAACCCTTCTTTATTCGACTATGCTCCTGCTATTGGCGTTGCCCTTTACGTGCGAAGGACAGATCAGGCAAGTGATTCAGTTCATAGATTTCGAGACTACCAACATTAGCATATTGTCAGAATCAATTGACGAATGTGATCTGCCGAATTCTCCCCAAGACGATGGCATATTTGGAGTGAATGGCGGACGATTTGAGATACATGATTCCGAGGGAACGTGCTGCCCAAATGCTCTGAGCCAAGGTCTGAATAAGAATTTTGTAATATTCAGTATTGACGTAATACCCGCAAGTTACTGTGATGTCATTATCTCAATACAACATGGTGCAGAAGGCACTAATTTTGCTTGCGATAATAATCCATGTGCGGGATTTACTGGAGTCGATGAATATCGAATAGATGTAGATTTTGGCTTAGGATTTCAGGCACTTGGAGAGTATTGTGGAGACCAACCCTCTCAATCCGGAGCATTTTCTATCAGCGTTGATAATCTGGAACCGGGACTAATTATTTTTCAAATAACTGGTGGGGTGCCTAGTGAAAACAGTACCTATTGGCTGGATAATATCATAATCGAGGGGTTACCAAAATCACTTCTATCCGCGCAATTTCTTAACCCGCCAGAAGAACTTTGCGAAGGCCAGGAAATATTGACTCTAAATGTAGTTCCCCCCGACGGCAGCAATTACGAATGGATAGGTCCGAATGGTACCATTAATAACAACTCCCCCAATCTAATTTTCCTCGATCTGATCACTCCTTCTGATGAGGGCACATATAGCGTAACGGTTACCGAAGCCGGAGGTTGTACAAGCACTGCAGAGGTAGATATCAATGTGATCACGGTGAATGAAAAACCAGATATATTTACCTTTTCAAGTCTGGATTTCACTCATTGCGAAAATGAGATTATTGACCTTCCCATTGCTGCTGACGATGGCCGTATGGGTACCTGGAATTTTGAGAGCCCATTGGAACTTTCCGATTTAGGAGAAAATTTGAGTTTAATTTTTACTCCTGATGATGATCCGAATGTTCACGATACTCTGATCATATCGATTGACACTATTCCCAATATGGGAAACATAATGGACAAAGATATTTGTGCCGATGATAATGACCCTTTTTTAGATCTTGTAGAGATTTTTGAGCTGAATCCCGATAATGTCCTCAATGTTGTGGCTTTCGGTTCTGGGTTTGATACAGAAGATCAATTGCGAAATGTAGATGTTTCCGGAATCAGTATTGGGCCTTATATTTTTTCATTTTTCCCACTTCCCAATGGAGACTGTCTTGGTGATCCTATTTCCATTGATATTAATTTTGACCTTGTAGACCTGGGCCAGGATAATAGCCTCTTGATCTGCGAAGGAAATACCGGTTTGCACGATTTCGAAGAACTCATTTCTTCTACAAATCCTGACGGACAATTCACAGATCCGGCCAATACAGGAATCAATCTTTCTCCCTTCTTTCTGAGCGGGATGGACCTGAGCAGCCTCGCTCCAGGAACTTATCAATATCCATTCATCATAAATCAATCTACGATATGTGGAGAAGAAATAAATCATACATCGACACTAACTGTAGAAGTGCTTCCTGTGGTCGATCTTGAAGTTGACTCAGAAACAGTAGAACTATGTGGTGGATCCGACGGCGTTCGCCTCGATTTTATTTTTTCCGAACCAGGAGCTGATTATACGGTCAACTTAATACTCAATTCTGATTTAGGCATAGAATTTCTTGACCCGACGAACCTGCAAGAAGAATCGCACTTCATAATAATCAAAGGCACCGAAGATATTAATAGAATAGAAGGCGATACACTTTTTCTAAACCCCGACGAGAGCGAGACCTACCGGATCGATGTTCTCGAATTTGCCAGCCCGAACAGAACAATCTGCGAAGATGAAATCACAGGCAGCGGCATGGTCGAATTTCAACCGGCGATTATGATCGATGTGGACACCGCCGTGTGCGAAGGACAGGTTTTCGAATTCCTGGGAAATTCATACACCTCGCCCCTGGAAAGCGAGTCAATTTTGTCTGTAGGAGGATCATGCGATACGATATTTCTCGTGACATTGGAATTTACCACCGCACCTGTCGAAACTGTAGATATCGATCCGTGCGTGTCTGATGGATTGTTTAGAGGTATAAAGATTTCATCGGACACCATGATCACCATTTCAAGTACGGGGGACGGTTGCGATTCGATGTTCAATCTTACGTATAGTCCGAGCGTGCTTCCCGATTCGACATTTCGGGATGAGCTCTGTGATAATGATTCCAGGACAATAAATGGAGTCGTTTACGATGTCAATAATCCGACCGGAGTATACTTTACTGTGACACCAGAAGGTTGTGAGTTGGCTGTTTTCGTAGACATCGACTTCGAAACTGGAGTATTTAAAGATTTGGATACCATGGTATGTGAAGGTACGACGTTGGACATCGCCGGTCAGATATTTGATGAAAATAATACGGATGGTCAAGTTGTATTTCCCGGTGCATCGGCAACCGGATGTGATAGCATCATCTTCGTATCCCTTGAATTCATCGAATCCGAAGAGGTGGAAGTTCCCGTTTCTCTCTGTCCCGGTGAAACTAAAACCTTGTTTGGCATTGAAGTCACTGAAAATTTGACTACTGATGATCTATTCTTCATTGGCCCTCGATTGTGCGACACGGTTTTGAGTTTTGATGTAAGCATGGCTGAGCTATTCGTTGAAAAGATCGATACCACCATATGTCCAGGTGGATTTGTGGATTTATTTGGCGAAACATTTGATGAAAATCGCCTTTCGGATGATATTATGCTAATGGGTTCTCAAGGAGCTTGTGATAGCATTATCCAGGTTTCTCTAGCAGTGTTGGAGACCTACAATAGTGACTTTCAGCAATCTTTCTGTACCGGTCAAAGTTTGGTTATTAATAATAATACCTACGATCAAAACAACCCAACAGGAGTCGAAAATCTTGTAGCCTCAAATGGATGCGATAGCGTGGTAAATATTAGTCTTAGTTTCGGTAGTCTCAATGCCGAAGTCGCAGCGAAAGATGCATGTCAAGAAACAGACGACGGACAAATCTCCATAATGGGTTTAAACGGCCAAGCGCCATATTCCATCACAGTGGGCGAGCAAAATATAACGTTCGACGATAGTTTCATCGAATTAAACGATCTGGCGCCAGGAGATTATGACATTAGTATAGAAGATAGTGACGGATGCCAATATGAAGACGCAGTACAAATTCAAAGAGTCGGTGATTTCAATTTATCTGTTAATTCCATTGATAATGGTGATGGTACATTGAGCCTGGACTTACTGAGTGATGTACCCCTGATATCAGCAAATTGGGAACCACCACTTGGCCTAAGCTGTAACAATTGTTCCAATCCAATAGCAAGCATTACCAATGATCAATCGTACACCGTGACTGTATTCGATGAAAATGGATGCAGCGGGGTGCTGACATTTACACTTTTCGGCAGTGTAGGGGAAGAAAACTCATTTTATCTCCCTACTGCATTCAATCCCAATAGCGTAGCCAATGATCGATTCTTCCTGCAATCGGAGGTCGGAGAAGTACTGAGCTACACTATGCACATCTTTAACCGATGGGGCGAGAAAGTCTACGAGGCGCTGGATGTCCCACCTAATAACAACGCCTTTGGCTGGGATGGCCGCCGAAATGGTGTACAGCTCAATCCGGGAGTCTTTATTTATAGAATAGTAATGACAACCAACCAAGGCACTCAGATAATGGAAACCGGAGATGTGTTACTAATGAAATAAAATTTGAAAGGGTATCGGCGTTTATCGAGTCAATGGCTCTGCGACCCTGCCATCCAAATCAAGACGTGCTTTTTTCACAACTTTCACCTTACTAAAATCGCCATGTAGCGGATTGATAAGAATATTCCTTTCCTGTGCGTTGTCAAGTTTTGTGACGATTAATCAATAATATTTCGAATTGAGATGACTTGTCAGAAAAAATACTTGCTATAGCAACATTATACGAATAGACCTATATTTGCAACACGGTATAAATTATGCATAGTTCTATCATTTCCAATCCCATTATAGACCGCCTTCCGGCCAAATTAAAACAGTACATCAAACCTCAAAACTATGAGCACTATACATCGGTAGACCAGGCAGTATGGCGCTACGTTATGCGCAAAAATGTAGAGCACCTCAAAAAAGTCGCGCACGAATCGTACCTCGAAGGACTGGACAAAACTGGAATAACCATAGACCGCATACCAAGCATGTACGGGATGAACCGAATTCTAAAAGATATCGGTTGGGCGGCCGTGGCTGTAGACGGCTTGATTCCTTCAGATGCTTTTATGGAGTTTCAGGCGTACAATGTGTTAGTGATCGCCTCAGACATTCGTCAATTGGACCACATAGAATATACACCTACACCAGATATTATTCACGAATCCGCTGGGCATGCACCGATACTGGCCAATAGAGAATATGCTGAATACCTCAGGCGCTTTGGGCACATAGGCAGTAAGGCTATTTCTTCGGCACTGGACAATGACATTTACGTGGTTGTCCGTGAGCTTTCTATTCTCAAGGAAAAAGAGGGTTCGTCGGTGAAAGCAATAAAAGCCGCTGAGCAAAAAGTAGACGAATTGCAAAAGCAGATCACATCACTTTCCGAAATGACCCAAATCAGAAATTTGCACTGGTGGACAGTAGAATATGGATTAATAGGGACAACCAATAAATACAAACAATACGGTGCGGGATTGCTTTCTTCCATTGGCGAAAGCAAATGGTGTATGTCATCTAAGGTCAAAAAATTGCCCTATACCATGGAAGCCTCGCAGCAAAATTTTGACGTAACCAGGCCTCAACCACAATTATACGTAACTCCAGACTTTGCCCATTTAAACCTAGTCCTCGAAGAATTTGCCAATGGCCTTTCTCTGCGAAAAGGAGGCTTTCTGGGTGTGCAAAAATTAGTAGATTCCAAAAGCCTGGGTACAATCGAACTGAGCACAGGCCTCCAGATTTCAGGTGTATTCACAAAACTGATTGAAGATGAAAACAACCGTGCCCGTATCGCTTATTTTGGAACTGGAGGAAGGACTGTTTTGGCCAACCGAGAAAAACAACTCACAGGACATGGCACTGAGGATCACCCCAATGGTTTCGAATCACCCCTGGGTCGCCTGAAAGGATATAATCTTGATATCGAAGATATGTCGCCCAGAGATTTGGAATGCTACCATATACATGAAGGAAAGCGCGTAAAGCTGGAATTCGAAAGCGGCGTGATCGTCGATGGGCGAGTGATCACCGGATTGCGCAACGTGTATGGCAAAATTCACCTTATCTATTTTGACGAATGCCTTGTGAAGTACAAGGAGCAAGTTCTTTTCACGCCATCACAGGGCATTTACAATATGGCTGTGGGTAAAGAGGTCATATCTGCATTTGCCGGGCCAGCTGATTACGAGTCATTCGATCTGTTGACACATCAATTGTTAGAGCAAGACCATGCTCCCGGTTATGACAAGAAGAAAGAAAAACAAATTACCCTCTTTGAGAAAGCAGCTAATTTGAGGCAGAAGGATATGTTTGCTATGAAAAAACTACAAGATCTTCACAATGAAGCCATGAAACATGATCAAAACAATTGGCTATTGTTCTTAGAGATCTTTGAAATCGCTTATGGCAATAACTTCGAATCGCTGAAAGTGTTGATCGACAGACATCTCAATTCTATAGCTGATCAGAATGAGAATATAGCCCATTTGATTGGAGAAGGTAAGGATATTCTTCTCAAAGAGTCAGAAAGCTCAGAGGAAATTCTCAAGAAGGTCAAAGAAGCGCACACATGGTTTATCGGAACACTTGCAAAAGAAGAAATTGAGCGCGCCCTTGAAGAAAAGCGATTATGATAGTAGTAGCTTAAAGTTCCAAACTTTCCGAAAGTTTGGAACGTTTGCTGTAATCTCTTAACACTTCTGCCACCACATAACTACTCCCTCCAATAAAGATCAAATCGCTTGATTCAGCGCATCTTTTCGCAGCGCGAACGGCCGAATTAACTGAAATGTAGGTCTGATATTCTAGTCCTATTTCTGTAGCTATTTTGATCACTTTGACCAAATCCTTCCCTCTGGGCAAATCGGGCTTAGCCAGATAATATTTTGCCTCCTTCGGAAACAGTTCGAGCATGCCCCTGATATCTTTACCTTTTACAAATCCAAGCACAAAGTGCAAATTGGTATAGGCCAGATTTGACAGATGTGCCATTGTCTTAACCAGCGCATGACCATTATGACCGCTGTCAGCAATAATATCAGGAGCGATACTGAGCTGCTGCCATCGCCCTTCGAAATTAGTATTTTGTACGAAATTTTCGAGGCCAGCAGTAATAGACTCCCTTCCGACCTTGGTTTTTAGATCAGCATATCTCAACTTGCAGCATGCTTCGAGCGCAGTGACCATATTTTTGTTGGTAAAGGGCGTTTTATCCCTTATGTTTAATTCGTATTTCACTCCTGTTTCGGAATTATCGAGATAAAGAACCTTAGGATCACCCGTATCTTTCTCTTTCCATATTTCTGACGCAAAAGTGATGGGAGTTTTTTGTTTGAGAGCGGCTTCTTGAAATATCTTTGCTGACCTGGGATCATGTTCACCGATTACCGTCGGAATGCTTTCTTTTATAATGCCCGCCTTTTCACGTGCTATTTCTTCCATTGTTTCACCGAGAAAGTTCTGATGATCCAGACCTATATTGGTAATCACTACTAATTGCGGATTAATGATATTAGTCGAATCCAATCTCCCTCCGAGACCCACTTCAATTACTGCAACATCTACCTCTACGATTCTAAAATATTCAAATGCCATGGCTACGGTCAGTTCAAAGAAAGAAGGCCGCAAATCGTCTATCAAATCCATATTTCTTTTAACAAATTCGACCACCTCATTTTCTCCAATACATACTCCGCCGATCTTTATCCGCTCTCTAAAATCTATATAGTGCGGTGAAGTATAGAGTCCTACTTTCATACCCGTCTCTTGTAAAACAGAGCTAAGCATATGACTCACAGTGCCTTTGCCATTGGTGCCGCCCACATGAATGGTTTTGTAATTTTTCTGCGGATTATCGAGCGCAGAGCATAGACGGATAATATTGGACAGATCTTTCTTAACCGCAGATACTCCTTGATGTTGGTATACTGGAAGCAAGCTGAAAAGGTAGTCTATGGTATCCTCGTAATTCATTAAGAACTTTGGGGAAATTGAGAGACAAATTGACCCGAAATCTGGAGTGAATATTTATGAATAACCTGATTTTAAATTGGATGACTTGCCGACTGCCGACTGCTGACTGCCGACTGTATATGACTAGAAAAAGGTCCCATAGCTTACAAATTCAAATTTATTGAAACATAATCATAACACTTTCTATTCAGCAAAGGTCGTTATATTTGCATATTAAACTTTTTCTGATGCAATTATTTATTTGTGCCATTTTATGCTGCTTTCTCGTCGTGCCTTCCATTGCTCAGAATACTTCCGATGTCAATTGGGTTTCATGGGACGAGGCTATTGCACTAAATAAACATAAACCGAAAAAAGTATTCGTAGATCTTTATACTCATTGGTGTGGTTGGTGCAAACGTATGGATGCAACGACTTTCAAAGACCCAAGCATCGTAAAGTACCTCAACGACAATTTTTATCCTGTGAAATTTAACGCTGAGCAAAAAGAAGATGTCGAATTTAATGGAACAACGTTCAAATTCATTGCCCAGGGTAGAAGGGGAGTACATCAACTGGCTTATGCTCTGCTTGACGGCAGATTGCGCTATCCGGCCTTCGTTCTTTTGGATGAATCATTCGCACGAATAATGGTATCTCCAGGCTATAAAAAACCAAATCAACTCATAAAGGAGCTCACTTTCGCCAAGGAAGAAAGGTACAAAGAAATGAGTTGGGAATCTTTTAAGAGCTCAGATTAGAAACAATAAAGTCTCTGTAATTCTCCCTGTGAATTGTAATGCCCTCAGCACGATAGGCATTCATGAATGTCTTTGGCAGAACCTTAACCCTTTTTGGGTTCCATTTTAATTCGAACCCATAATACTTGTCCCCGTACTGCTCAACATAGTCCACTTCTTGTTTTTGTTTTGTGCGCCAGAAAAATGACGTATTGAGTCTTCTGTTATAACTGTTCTGTTTCATTCTCTCGCTTACCAAGAAATTTTCCCATAGTTGTCCTACATCATTGCGATTTGGTATTGGTCTAAATTCATCAATGACGGTATTTCTTACTCCATTATCATAGAAATAGATCTTTTTATTCTTTTTGATTTCGTTTCTGAGGTTCTTGGCCAGAGACGGCAGCCGAAATACGACATAGGACTTTTCGAGAATGTCAATATAATTTTCAACAGTTTTAGGATCTAAGCCTATAAGATCACCAATTTGCTTTTCGACCACTTCGTGGCCAATTTGATAAGCCAGGGCGGTTACTAGTTTTCGAAGTACGGCTGGTTTTCTGATTTTTCCAAAAGAAAGTATGTCTTTGTACAAATGACTGGTCTCAAGTTTTTTTAGCACCCTGATTTGGTCCTCACGATGGTTGAGAACATTCGGGTATAATCCAAATATCAATCTGTTTTCAAGATCTTGTTTAGCCTCTAAAAATCCGACATGATTTTCCCATTCCTCGTAACTAACAGGATATAGATAAAAGGTCCATTTTCTACCTGTTAGAGATTCGCTTATTTCGTTGTTCAGATCAAAAGAAGAACTCCCACTTAATATGACTTGTACGTTTTTTATCTGATCTACAATTATTTTTGTGGTGATTCCAATGTGATCAATACGTTGTGCTTCGTCAATAAAAATGACTTTTTTGTGACCAATCAGTTGTCGTAATTCGACTGTATTAATTGACTCAAGCATATTGCGTATGTCTATATTGTCTCCGTCCAGATATAGTACATCGGAACTGAATTCTTCCATGATTTGATTAATCAAGGTAGTTTTACCTATCTGGCGTGCGCCTGAGAGTATTATTACTTTATTAGAAAAAAAGCGTGAGCGAATTGATTGAGTTAAATTGCGTTTTATCATATTTATTTTTCAGAACTCTAAAATACGGAAATTTAAGTTCTAATTCCAAAAGGTTATAACTAAATAGGATTATAATCCCTAAAAAGTATAACTAAATTGGATTATAACCCAATATGGTCAAAGGTTGAGCACATTGAAAAGGGAAAAACTATGAAAATAATAGACCTCTCCAAACCCATCCAATACAACAAAAACGACCCCTGGTTCATGAAAGTCAAAGTCAAGCACGACGCTCATAGAAAGGGAAGATGGCAAATTGGATTTTTGGAACTACCATTTAAACTCTTTCCCAAAGAATTTCCGGATAAAGGCACCGGAATGTCTAAAGAATCTACGGAATGGCTCATTGATCAGGGCATTAAAGTTATGGGCAAATGAAATATTTAGAACCGGTAGCCGAGCTTCAAAATGCACACATTTATATAAGAGAAAAGCTGATTTTAGAAGATGTACAATTTTCAATTGCCAAAGCCGAATTCTCTTACATAATCGGCAAGACGGGAGCTGGTAAATCGAGCTTCCTTCGCACTCTATACGGCGAATTACCACTGAAAAAAGGGAGTGGAACAGTGGCCGGTTACAAGCTGCATTCATTAAAATCAGCGCAGATACCTTCGTTGCGCAGAAAGCTGGGTATGGTTTTTCAGGATTTTCAGTTATTCGATGCATGGACGGTCGAGCGCAATCTTGGTTTTGTGCTTCGAGCTACGGGGTGGAAAGATAAAACTGTCCGATCGCAGCGTATTGATGAAGTGCTAAACGATGTACGTCTCAAGGGCAAACGCGAAGAACTCATAGCCGATCTGTCCGGAGGAGAGCAACAACGCATAGCAATGGCAAGAGCTATCCTTAACCAGCCACAACTAATCATCGGAGACGAACCCACTGGCAATCTCGATCCCGATACTGCTGATGAGATTCTCTATCTTCTAAGGGATTTGGCGATTGCTCATAAAACATCCGTACTCATAAGTACCCATGACTATAGATTGATTGATAAATTTCCAGCCAGGGTTTATGAGTGCAAGGATGGTGGACTGGTGGAGTTGTAGCGGCGAATTTATTCGCCGAAATTAAGAGTTATTGAGAAATGACCTGGAATGGGTATGGTTTATCTTTCGATTAACTGAAGATATGCTTTGTCGCATTCGCGAGCCTCCGTCGGCCATAGCCTTTGGCGGCGGCGCGAGGTCGCAGACCTTCGCCTGAAGAAACGTACGCTAAATCTAGCAAAAAGGTCTCCTTGTCCGTCCCACTTTGCGGGGACCTCTTTTGCAATTAACTAAATCGAGACATTTTGAACCGTACTCCCTGGAATCAATCGGCGACTGAAGTCGCCGTTACAATCAAGGCATCAACACAATCTTACGATCGATAATAAATTTATCGCCGTACTGATACTTAAGTAATACTTCAAAGAATCGCTCACTACCGGCATACTTTCGCAAAACAAAAAATCCGTCAATTGGACTCACTTTTATGAACGAGCCATTCTCCTGATCGATTAATGTGCCATCTTCCTCGAAGTTTTCTACAACACCATAAAGAACGATTTGCCCGGACTGGAGGTACTGCTCTTTGATGACGATTTTTGGTACCGTTGAGGCGGGGATCGGTCTACCTGCCTTTGGCAGGCCGTCGACAACCGTCGTTAATGCAGAGACTCCATCAACAACCACTGTTAAAGAAGGGCGACCCGCGACAACCGTTATTTTCTTCCGGCAATCAGGAGGCAGGACATTGAAATAAGATAACCTCCTGATTTCCAGTTTATTATCCACAATTTTGAATATAGCTTTTCGAAGTGATTGTTCCTTTGATACTTCATTTTGGCTATAGAAAAAGGCATGATATGTATCGTCGTCGCTCAGAGCACACTCCAGTTTTATGATCGGTGTACTGTAGTCTTTTCCGGCGTAGTTGATTAGAAAAGCGAGGAGGTGGTCAGAAATGACGATTTCATGACCAGAGTTGTTGGTTTTGTCATATTCGATAATTGCATTGGTATTAATGCGCAGGTCGGTCGAATTGATTTCAGCTGATATAGCTGCACGCAGATCAAGTTCTCCGTCGGAATAGTTTCTATAATCCTGGGATTTCTGGAGTAGTTCAAGGTATTCGGCTTCCAGGAACGTCTTTATTTGCAATTTATATTCCTCTTCGGACTGCCCGAGAGCAATTACCCCGAAAAAGCTAAATGCTGCAATGTTTATAATTCGGTAGGCTGTGATGCTATAGTTATATCTCCGATAAGTACTTTCCATTCCAGGACTTCGTTTCCTTTGGTATCAATGCTTTCTACTAGTTTAGCTTGGAAATTGACTTTTTTCTTAATAGCATCGCTATATGCCACGAGATTCTTGCGAAATCCTTTGAAGTATTGCTGCCCTTCGGCGCTCATCTGGCTTTCAGGAATTTCGGTACCCGCATCCGACCAATCCTGTACCACTGTCCAGTCTCTGTCCCAGTCTATGGCTATCTCATCAAAAGGCCGTGTACGCAGTCTTTGCAAGTATTGAGTAGTGGAAAACCGAATGGGTGATGTTGTTCCCAAATTCAGAATTTCGATTCTTTTGTCATTTCCATCAAAAAGTCGAAGGGTATTTTCAATCAGATCATCTGCTATCGGTGCATTTTTGTCATTGGCTAGAAGTTCCTGTGCTTCGGCGAATTGGTAGAATATCTCAAATGCTCTTTCGGTCAATGCTTCTTTCGAAAAAACAGGGATGCGCTGATTGCATGGAATTTCTTTGAGATTGCCGTAACACTTGAGGCATTCTGCATTGCGATATTTTTTACCATCATCCGCACAGACCGGATTTTCGGCAAGCAATTTGCATTGCGCCAGACAGTCTTCCAAACCTGTATCTCTAAACAAACTGAGCAATATTACCGCATTCTTAGTATCGATCTTATTGCATATATAATCTGAAAGAGCGTCTTTAAGATCATAAATATTTTGAAAATGGTTAATGTTATGGCTTATTTCCAAATTTTTATATTGTAACCCCAAGCTATTGAGCCCGTAAACCCGTGTGTCTGCAGAGCTCAATGAATTCAGATAATATTCCAAATTTTTTGCATCGATGTTTTCGCTTTGATCACTTCTCAGATTTGCTGGAAATGCAAATTTAGCCAACTTTTTACTGTACCCGTTGGGCGAAAGTCTGCTCGGAAAAATGCTCTGCAAAACGGATTTTCGGATTACCCTGGTTTCATTTTTTCGCGTGAGATCGTAACGGATAATCTTTGTTCTATAAGTCGGAGTGGATAGACTAGGGCAAGGCGAATAATCCTGAATAGATAGGGCATTGAGGATCATTTCTTCGATTTCGCCGCTATAATGATCGATGATAAAGGTGTAATTGGTATGGGCTCTGTTTTTATCAGAACACGAAGTGAGAGCGCATGTTACGAAGAGTAGAAGTAGTGCTCGCTTCATTGTTTGCCTTTCAGGACTGTGTATTTTGCAGGGCGAACCAATCTTAGAGTATGTTTAAAGAAACTCTTGCAAATATGACAAATTGTTGGTGTTTTTTCTCAATTTGTCTATTCAACAGCTGATTTGAATCGAAGCGGCAAGCCCAAAAAACCTTCTAAATCCTCAGTTTTGTAAAGTATTATACAATTCACAAGGCCTTTTTCTTCTTTGTACAGAGACATGATACGCGCCTTGGGAAAGCCGCTAAACGACCTCTTTGGGACGAAATCGGCAAAAAGACCCCAATCGGCGCCGTACTCGCGCTTTGCTTCTGAGCCGGAAAACGCATTTATCAGAATATCCTCTTCTTCGTCATTACTAGCTATAGAAGCGACCATTCTGGTTAATTCCACATGGGGATGGAGTACTGTATTTTGTTGATTATGAAAGGGTTGTAAAATATACCGGATTTCAAGTTGATTCCTTGATCTCAAGACCAGATCGTATTCGAGAAAATCATCTTTGAGAAGCTTTTTCGTCTTTATACGTCGTTCTACCGGGGTAAAAAATTCTAGTTCAAGACGTTCTACTTTTTCTGTGAAATCAGGCGAGCCGAATTTTCCGCTTTGGCCGACGGCCATGTTCAACATACAAATCATTGGAAAAATTAAAAGAGCAACTCTACCAAAGGAGTTAACGCTTATGCATTGTGAGCCCGCAACTGGCAACCTTTCAAACAAAGCCGGAGTATTCATAATCAATTCATAAGTTTTTTAGAATTTGATCTGCTTTAACGCCTCTACCGCACTTTCCACAGGAAGTTGGCACACTTTATTTTCACACACGTATATAAGCGTTGCACCTGGTACATGTTTGTACTTCAATAAAGGTAGATAATCTGCTTCTTTTTCGCTTCCAATAATCATACTGTTACCAAGATAGGCATTCCTCAATTCCTGCGATATTGCCTTCGCACCTTCGCCTGCCACTACAATTTCGTAAGGTGGACGTGCATAATCGAGCCAGAGCTGCAGCCAATTGCTATAGAAACCAGGTTGAGATGCTTCTTCCAGGCTTGCATAGACATTCGAAAACATTTGCTCTGCCCGATCAAGGTATTCATTATCGTAAGCCAATTCTCCTAGTCGAAACAAATTTCTCGCCATTGTAGAATTCGTGCTGGGAATCACATTGTCGGTGTACTCGGTCGAACGCGATACCAGTGGCGGATCGAGATCAGAATTGAGGTACATCATCTGGTTCTCTGCATTGTTAAAATGAATCAGGACATAATCAGCCAGACCTTTTGATATTTCAATCCATTTTTTGTCGAATGTCACTTCATACAAATCGAGAAACGCCTTGATCGTCAAGGCATAATCATCGAGAAACGCATTAATTGTCGATTTTCCTTCCTTGTAATTTCTGTTGAGTCTGTAATCTTTTTTAACCTGGTTATCAACAATAAATTCTGCGTTCTTTATAGCCTTCTCAAGGTAATTTTCATTTTGAAGAGATTTGAATGCTTCCGTATATCCGCTGATCATTAGAGCATTCCAGCCGGTCAAAATTTTATCATCCAAACCGGGACGTATCCTTTTTTCTCTGGCTTTGAGCAGAATCGCATTGACTCTGTCAATTCTGGAGTTAAGTTCTTCAGGATCTATGGATAATGCATTGGCGATCTTCTTTGGATCTTCTGTAATATGTAAAATATTACTGTGTTCCCAATTGCCACTCGCCTCTGTAGAATAGTACATTTTAGCCGTCTGTAAGAGCGCATCATCTTTGATAATTTCCTCCAATTCCGCTTCTGTCCAAATGTAAAATTTCCCCTCTACGCCTTCGCTATCCGCGTCAAGGGAGCTGTAAAATCCACCTTCTGGGGAGGTCAACTCGCGTTCTATGAATTCTAAAGATTGCTCAACTATTTTTTTGTAAAGCGGCTTGGGATTAAGGCGATACGCCATACTGTAAAGGCCGATCAACTGGCCGTTGTCGTAGAGCATTTTTTCGAAGTGCGGCGCCTTCCAAATCGCATCAACAGAATACCTGGCAAATCCACCGCCGACCTGATCATATATACCGCCATAGGCCATTTTGTCGAGTGTAAGAAATGTCGACTTGAGGGCATCGTCATCTTTGAAAATATGGCCGTATTTCAGAAGGAATTCATAATTATTTGGCATTGGAAATTTAGGCGCTCCTTGCCTTCCACCATCTTTTTGATCTATTTGTCGGACCATGCTGCGGCCTGCTTTTTTCAGATTGTCCCCTGAGAATTCTTCAGGTACCGTGACCAGGCTTAGATTGGCTACATTGTTGATTCCCAAAGTCAATCTTCTCGCCGAATCTTCAAGTTTTTCAGGATCATTATGCTTCAGATCTACAAACTGGTTGAGAATGTTGATCCATTGTTCTTTTGGAAAATAAGTGCCTGCCCACACAGGTTCGCTATTGGCTAAGGCGAAAGCATTGAGTGGCCATCCGCCCCTTCCGCTTACAAGATTGCAAGCGGTCATATATACGTCGTCCACGTCAGGCCGCTCTTCTCTGTCCACTTTAATCGGTACGAAATGTGCATTCATCAGAGCGGCCACTTCTTCATCTTCAAATGATTCGTGTTCCATCACATGGCACCAGTGGCAAGCTGAGTATCCTATGCTGATAATCAACAGTTTATGTTCTTTTTTGGCTTTTGCCAATGCAACTTCTCCCCAGGGATGCCAATCCACCGGATTATGGGCGTGCTGGAGAAGATATGGGCTTGTTTCATTGATGAGTGCGTTGGTGTATTTATGATCAGTCTGACTAGCCAAATGATTGGAATTTTTGCATGAGGAAAGAAGGAATAGTAATACAATAATGGAAGAAAATAATCGCATGAAGTTCTGTAAAATTATATTACAACATTACAAATAAATATTATATTACTGAAGTTGTTTAATAACTAAATGTTAACGGTTTGAAATTTTCTCAGGAAAATAATTGCGAAGGCCAGATAGTGGAAAGACATCCAATTGATGGTTGTGGTTTCATATCTTATTACTAAAGTCTTGAATCCGTCTACCCAAGCATTAAGTTGTTCCACCACAAATCTTCTCTTATATAGTTGATTATCAAAGACATATGGAGTGTCTTCATCATCTGATTTTCCCCTTCTCTTGTTTTTATCGATGTTGAATATGATGTCCTTTTCAAAGCATAGTTCCTTGAATTTGGCAACATCAAACCCTGCATCGGCATTCAGGAAAAGACCATCACATGAAAGGTCAATTGCCTCCATTTGATCAAAAATTTTATTAGCAGTTTTTACCAGTTCAAAACTGTCATGATGCTGGCCACTTATCGGTTCTGACCAACCTATTGGCACACCCTGATCATCGGTCAGTATCAATAGATTCGTGGTTTGAGCTTTCTTTCTACCTTGATAACCTACCTCTTGTCCTCCTCGCTTTACCGGGGTATGTGATCCATCAAAATTTACAGAACAAAGGTTTAAATGCTTCCGTTTATTTAGCAATAATTGCTCATAACATCTTTTCCAAATTCCTGTTTTTGACCACTTGTTGAAGTGATAAAACACTGATTGCCAGCTATATCTGATAAATCCAAAGAAATGTCGAACAGGCAATTGCCTCCATTGCACACCTGTTTTGAGCTTATACAATATGGCCTTCACTATTTTCCACATTGGTACTTTTAGTTTCTTTCCATTTGATATTTTAGGCATGTGTTGTACAAAAAATTCATTAATTTCAGCTTTAACCATTGTTTGTAGTCTTTAGTTATTCTTTGGTTCTACACCTCAGCGTTTCTAAAGCTACAAACTTTTTATATTAAAATAATCCGTAATGTGTTATTAAACAACTTCACTAAGTAATATGAGTACTTTAGAACTAAATGATAATTAAACCAAAAGATACTTTTGGTTGTCTATTCATCAATGGTGTTCCACTATTGCGCTCTGAACATTGACAGTAACATAGAGTGGTTTCGCATTCCATTGTTTGAGAAAATTAATGAGAATAGATTTAAAATCGATCTGAAACCGCCTTTGGAAATACCGCTGCATATTTCAGGTTATAAAAACTCAGTTCTGAGATTTGATTTTGATGAGAATTTCAACTTCAGCCGGTTTCATGTCAAGAAAAGAGCATACGTACGTCTGGAGTTTGAACAACCGAAAGGTTTTAAGGAATTGCTGACTGTCAAAGGCCAGTCGCAGAAGTTGTTTTTACGCGAAATTGATAAAGATCCCAGGTTGATATGCTCTGTATTTGATGAACATGGAGAACCGTACCACAAGTTGATGCTCTATTTGAAAGTAGATTACAAAAGAATAAGTGATCGGCTACCGGAGATGGTAAATGTTTGGTAGAGCGCTGAAAGATTGATTTCAAGCGTCAATAGGTCTACTTCAAGGTACAACCACAAGGCGATCGACCCAGAGGATGGTTTCCTAAACGTATGCACGGCTTTAGAAGCTCTTCATAAGCATACTATAGATTCAGAGGGACAACGAAAATTAGAAAGAAGGCTGCGTGCCTTGAACAAACTATGCCCGAAAAGATTCTCTCTCGACGAATATTATATCCGAAAGACTGGACGAACAAGGAATTATCATACTCATATGAATAAAGAAGGTGAAGACATATTTACAGACTTATTCACAGAAGCGAATACCTTTGATAATTTCCTGAGAGCGGTAATATTGAAAGAATATTTGGGCATAGATTTGGATGTAATATGATGTTATGAAGTGATCGATAGAAGAACCCAGCACCATCCGATTGATTATTTCTTCATTGTCACTGGCGCGTACTTTTTATCTACCTCTTCCACCATATCTTTGATCCATGAGTCTAAAAAAGAACTATCTCTTTATTGACGAAAGTGGTGATGCGACATTTTATGCCAAAAGAAAAAAGCTTCTTATAGGCCAAGAAGGATTTCAGCCGATGTTGAATTTGGGCTTGGTAACTCTGGAAGACAAAAAGAACATTCGCAAGGCCGTGGTTGACTTTCAACATGAGATTCACGCAGATCCTCTATATTCGGGTATCTACAGTGTAAAACGACCGAACTGGTATTTACACGCGCGTGGCGATGCTCCTGAGATAAGGGCAAAATTCATCGAATTGATCAGAATGTTACCGGGTTACGAGATCTATGTTGTCATAGGTCGAAAAAGGTTGAAAACGTTTGAAAACAAGCACAACAGCAACGAAAAAGAATTTTACTTCGACCTAGTCTATCATCTATTAAATGGCCTCTTCAAGGATGAGTATACGGATTATCGTGTCTTCCTTTCTGCGCGTGAAAGTAGTACGCAACACCATTTGGCAAGGGTGATCGACAGAGCTATCGAGAGGGACAACCGTGATCTGGAAAAACCTTGGAAGATCACGTATCAGCACGACATTGTTAGAAGTGAAGATACACCCGAATTGAGTATCATTGACTATTATCTATGGGCATTGCAGCGATACATTTTAAAAGGTGAAGAGCGATTCTATGAAAGCCTAAAGCATCGCTATACTTTTATACTTGATTTGTACAACGAGAATGCGGCTACGTCTCAATTTGACCAGCATAATCTGTTTACCAAAGAGAAAGTAGAGGAATTCAGAAATGATGGATACTTATAAAAGCACACCAGAAAAGAAAAAGTTCTTATGGATCCCGTACCAGTACTGGCAACCCCCGACATTTGCGAGTTATGATATCCATAAAAACCTAATGCAAATATAACGCATTTACAGCCAAAATGTTCCCCGAGAGGGTATTAATTATGTCTATAACAAAAGTTCATCAAGTAATCACAATCAATTAACGTTACGTTACAATCTCTTCAATATGAATTGACTAAATTTACGCCTGGTAAAAATAACACTTCATGAACTGGCGGACACTAAACGGCAATAAGATTGAACTTCCTGTCAAAGAAGCGGTAGCAGAAGCGATTGTCCGCGAAACAAATTTGGGACATAGACTTAAGGTCTGTATCGGCTCGGACTCGCAAGTAAAAGGCAAGATCATCGAGTTTGCTACTGTTATAGTTTTCTTGAGAGAACATAAGGGCGGTTTTATGTTCATCGCCAATTACAAGGAGACCAAAAATATGTCGCTCAAGGAGCGCATGATCCTGGAAGTCGCCAAATCCGTAGAGGTGGCCTATGCCCTGTGCGACCTCTTGGACAAATACAATGTAGAACTCGAAGTGCACGCCGATATCAATACCGATCCTTCTTTCAAAAGCAATACTGCACTGAAAGAGGCTATGGGATATATCCTGGGTATGGGATTTGTCTTTAAGGCTAAGCCGGATGCATTTGCGAGCAGTTCTTGTGCGGATAAGATGATTTAGTAGAGCCAATCTCTGGTTGGCTTAAAAATCGACGGATCAATACCTAAACCAATAAAATCCGTTGCTATGAGTACATATGATCAGATATTGCTGGCAGGTGAAAAACGTGGTGAAAAAGAATGAATTTTGAGTAATGACCACAAAACCATGGCCCCCAATAACGCCCACAAAGACATCCCGGGCAATCCCTCTACTGCCAAAAGCAGCGAGAAAAAACTCAACGACCGATCAAATGGCCTTCCTCTAAGAATTCTGAGTGAAGAAGACTGGAACTTTTGGACGAACAATGGTTACGTAGTCATCAAAAATGCCGTACCTCGAAAACAAGCATTGGAAACAGCAGCCTTCCTCTGGGAATTTGAAGAAAAAGATGCAAATGACCCTTCCACGTGGTATACGCCCCCGCGTGCAGAAATGCAAATGAAAGAACTTATCGGCACGGGGATGGTGGAAGTGTACAACCACCAAATGCTTTGGAACAACCGACAGATGCAAAAAGTCTATGACGCTTTCGTGGACATCTGGGGTGCCGAAGAGCTTTGGGTGACAATAGACAGGGCGAATCTGAACTTTCCACTCAAAGATCAAAACAGAACGAAAGGATTCATCCACTGGGATTACGATCCTTCGACGAAACCACAAAATGTCCAAGGTGTAATCGCACTTGCCGATCAAATGGATGAAAATATGGGAGGATTCCAGTGCATTCCCAAGCTATTCCGATCATTTGATACCTGGAAACTAACTCAACCCGTAGACCGCGACCCTTTCAAACCGGATATTAGCGGGCTGGAGGATCATATCGTAAAAGTTGGCCTTGAGGCAGGTGATTTATTGATCTTTCACAGCGCCCAGCCTCATGGTATCCGTCCTAATTTATCTGAAAATAAAGTGCGGATTGCCCAATACATTTCGATGATGCCGGCGGAAGAGGACAATGAGAAGCTCAGACAATGGAGGATCAATTCCTGGCGCAATCGCGTAGCACCCGAAGGCTATGCATTTCCGGGGGATCCGCGCAATTGGGAGCAAACTAAATACGATTCCGCAGAATTAAGTGAGCTGGGAAGGAAGCTTCTGGGATTAGAAAACTGGTGATGTATCGGTCGAGTAGACCTGGGGAATTTCACCCCAAGCCTCTCGCAGAACCGTATCCCGATTTTCGGGACAGGCTGTGAAAGTCTCCCTTCATACGGCTCTTCATTGTCTAATCTGTATTATCCAGACTTCAATCTGTTTTAATTCAATCCTCCTAATTCTTATTAGTTGTTGAACCAATAACAGATTCCAACAATGCTAACCCCTTCGATCCACATCCATTACAGATGCTTCATCACTACTACGAGTTAGTCCGTAACCCTCTGCACTTCGATACGCTCGGCCTCTCCTCTACGGATTGTGCCTTCTCTCTTATCATTACAGTAGGGCAATCTCCTGTTCTATTTACCACCCTTCATTGATGTCTCGCCACCTCTACAACGGTAACCCCATAGCCAGTAAGAAGGTCTTCCGCTATGGTCTTCCCGGGAAATACACCAATCCCCGGTTTTGATGTACAACTAAATGTGTTTCGTTGCTTAATCAGTGGTTCACTTTCGTTCGACTCTTTCAATGATCACCTGACTCCTTTAGCGAAGCCTTTTCCTTATCGCTCAGTACCCAGGTATTACTACCTTAGCACCATAAGGTGGTTTGAAGGCTGCTCCTTCCAGCCGCCTTCGGAGGGCCATACCTCCATCTGGTAAACAGCATGCTCACTTTTGAGCTTCAGGACGCACGGTGCATTTCATTTTGTCCCGTCTAGGCGGCGCGTCTTAACCTGTCAGTTACCATATCCCAATGGCCACTTTTATTGATTACTCTGAGATTGATCATATTTTGAATTCCCTTGGCAGATCATCTTTGACCTGACAGTTTCATCCTTTTTTGCAATACGTTGCGGTGCGCTGCTTCTATGGCTCCAGAACCTATTAACATTCCCTTTTCTATGTATGAAGGGTAATCCATTCTTGTCTTGTTCCTTTCTAAATAGACCATCAATTTCCTCTTTTCCTCTTTTTTTAATTTCGTGTTACAATTCAATGCATCGATCCGTTCTATAAGGCTATCATAACCCTTTTCTTTTAATAGTGAAGCTGTCTGTGAAATCCATTCTTTTCTTACTTTTTTATTTTTCATACACACATTTGCGTATTTGCTCACATTTTCAACGGCGTGGTAAAAATCTAGTACTTGGGTTGCATCAGGATATTCTGCTGTAATCCATTTTTCTATCCATACAGCTCCGTCATTCACAAAAACCATCCGGTCTTTTAATCCTGAATATTCATCTAATAACACTGAAACTTTTGTCTCAAATTCTTCATGATCACCCAAATGACCTACATATTCACTATTCCTAATCCACTGTCTATCAGCACTTTGAGGTAGAATTGAGCTTTGTTTGAATACCCTTCCCAATTTTACCTCTTTCCATCCCGGTCCTCTTGTCAATAAATGAGAACCATCCACCTGACAATAAACTCTATCCTCTTTTTTCACATCTTCTATGTTGTACCGATCTTGGTCATCTATCCATTCTCCTACTTGTTCTCCCATTGTATCAGTTAAACGGTAAATTGCCGTATCATTCGTTTTTACCTCTAATAATTTATTCGCAATTTCTTCCCCATTCTCGTAACAACTAAACTGGCCTATGAATATCAACTTGCCTTGTAAATAAGGGCTTACTTTTGCAGACTCGATTTGTTCGCTGTACTTGTTGGACTTATTCAATTCAATTTTACCGTAACCTGTCTTGATGCATCTTTTTTTTTACGATTTTCAACAGCCTCGCCCAATGAACTCTCTAGCAATTCTCTGCCAAAATCTTTTAACAGGTAGGTAAAACTTTCTTCATAGCCGTAAAAACTTTCAATGTCCTGTAGGTTCTTTACATCACTCATCAGTTGGTCAAATCTTTTCTGTAATTTAACCACGTTCATGACTTTTAATTTTTGGTTGATATATCTAATTTAACACATATTTCCCTATATCGGGACATTTTGAAATGCACCCGATGTATCGGCCCAATTAATTAATAATTATTAATTATTAACTGACATTTCGCAGTTCGAAAATTTGGTATTGTAAAAAATTATTATATGTATAGCTTTGTGCTGGATCTAAAGATAGTTACTAATGATGAATCCGCACATTGCCGACTTGTACAGCGATTATTTGTTGACAAGTTTTAGTCACAGCACAGCTATAGGTATGTCTAAAATGTTAGACGGTGCTTATAGCCATGATCAGATCAGTAGATTTTTGGCTCAGCCTACTCTGGGCCAAAAAGATTATTGGAAATCTGTTAAACCTATAGTCAGGAAAGTAGAAAGTCCTGATGGTAGCATTTGTATTGATGATGTGATAACTGAAAAACCACATTCTACTCAGAATGAGATAATAACGTATCACTTTGATCATACAAAGAACAGGAGCGTCAAAGGCATCAATATGATAAGTTTTCTATATCATAACCAATTGGGTGATGGCCAAACGGTAGAGTTGCCTTTAGCCTATGAAATTATCAGAAAGCCAATCAGGTTTACTGATCTAAAAACACGACAAGAGAAACGCAAAAGTGAGGTGAGTAAGAATGAGTTAGTAAGACAAAGGCTCAAAGTACTCACACAGCGTAATCATGTTCAGTACAAATATGCCTTATGGGATAGTTGGTTTAGCTCAAATGACAATATGGAGTTTGTGCATTACGAGTTAAAAAAGCATTTTATCGGTGCAATTAAGACCAATCGTCTTGTTGCCCTGAGTAAGGAAGAAAAACTGCAAGGTAAGTTTACAAGAGTCGATGCACTAGACCTACAGCCAGACTGTGTAATGGAAGTTTGGATCAAAGGATTGGACTTTCCGGTTTCTTTGACCAAACAAGTCTTTACGAACAAAGATTACTCCACAGGCGTACTGTATCTGGTAAGCAACGATACAAAACTTACACATCAGCAGACTCATACAATCTATGAAAGAAGATGGAAAGTTGAGGAATTCCACAAATCGATGAAACAGAATGCTTGTTTAGCCAAATCACCAACAAAGTATGAAGTGACGCAGTCCAATCATATTTTTTGTGTGATGATAGCGTATACTAAACTCGAATTGCTCAAAATTAATCAAGCTAAAAACCACTTCGCCATAAAGGCAAGACTATACTTAAAAGCTGTCAAAGCAGCATATCAAGAACTTAACCGAATGAAAAAACAATTCAATTTGGTTAACCCTGCTCAACTGCAAGCTATTCCTCTTTTGGAATAACTATAATATTATTTTTTAATTTTCCAAATATCTGCCCTGCGAAAGGTCAGTTATTAAATTGACGAATGGCAAAACAACCCTTCGACACTTGTACTGAGCTGAGTCGAAGTGAGCTCAGGGCAGGCAATTCTCGATTCTACAATTGACAGTATGACTAAACAGCACAAGTACTCAATCAAGCTCGAATGGACGGGCAACCCTTCGACTTCCCCTCGGCTTCGCTCGGGACAGACGCTCAGGGCGGGCAACACACTATTCAAAGACTGAGATTATGGCTAAACAACACAACTACACCATAAAACTGGAATGGACTGGCAATAAGGGCAGCGGTACATTCGACTTCAGATCGTACAGCCGTAGGCACGTTATATCACATGATGGTAAAAGCGCGGATATCCTGGGCTCTTCTGATCCAAGCTTCAGGGGCGACGACGAACGCTACAATCCCGAAGAACTATTCCTTTCTTCATTGTCAGCCTGCCACATGCTTTGGTATTTGCATTTGTGCACAGTGAATGATGTGATCGTCCTGGAATATGTAGATCATCCAAAAGGAATTATGAAGGAAAATAAGGATGGAAGTGGTAGATTCGATGCAGTTGTTCTCCATCCGGAAGTCGTGGTAAGTCAAAAAGTTATGATTCCCAAAGCGAATGAACTGCACCATGAGGCCAATAAGATGTGCTTTATTGCAAACTCGTGTAATTTTGAGATCAAGCATGAGCCCAAAGCGATAGTGAGGTAGCGCGTTGAGGCGGGGATCGGTCTACCTGCCTTTGGCAGGCCATCAACAACCGGGGTTCCTGATGGCCTCCCGGCCTCAGGAAAACACCCAGCTTCAGGAAAAGCCTATTTTTGCAAAAAAAGATTTTGATAGGGTGTACTAAGTTTCACTCGTATCATGCATCGCGTGAAATGGAAAGTTGGCAACTTTGTAACTCACTCATCATTATTAAATAGATGCGTATATCTAAGGAAAAGGCAGATTTTATTGTAAAAGAAGTTAAGGCTCTGCGAGGAGATGCCAAGGTGTATCTTTTTGGAAGCAGGGTAGATGATGGAGCTAAAGGTGGAGATATTGATATTCTGATCTTAAGCGAAAAAAGACTTCATTTTTTTGAACGAGGAGCTTTGGAATCCGGATTTTGGTCAAAGTTTGGTCAACAAAAGATTGATTTTGTTAGTTTTACGTATGAAGATAATTCACCATTTAAAACTATTGCCCTGCAAAATGCTCTTGCTTTATGAACGACAATTTTGATGTTCTTAAAGAGCTTCTTGAAAATGAAATCAGGCTCCTCGACAAGGCAGAGGTTCATCTCCAACATACATTCCGGAAATGTCAAAAAATAGCTTTAGGGCCTGAAACTACGGAGGATGAATTGGAGCTTCTCGATTCATTGTGTTCCAGATTCGTGAGGTATTATGAAGTTTATGTGAAAAATGTGATTCGTACTGTTTTGCAGATTATGAGATCTCATCAGGATACATTTATAGACAACATGAATAAAGCCGAGAAAATCGGCCTGATAGACAGTATGAAAATAATGGACAATGCCAGAACGCTGAGAAACACCGTCGCTCACGAATATCAGGAAGAAGAATGGATTGATATTTTCAAGTCTGTATTAGAAATTGTTCCGCTCTTGATTTCATCAAAAAGTACCTCAATAGAATATATCCATCGAAAGATACTGGGGGAAATGAAACAATGAAATTATCACTCTTCTTCGTTGCCAAAGCGACTGCCTATTTCGCTGATACCATGCCACGTATTTCGCTCTAAACCGTGCCACTTTCCATGGAGCTAATATGAGTCTTTTTTCATAATGAATTCAATAATTTTCATTTTGTATTCACATTTTTTAGAGTGAGTAATTGTGTGATTTTCCACATTTCAACATAGGGAAAAGCCTTAGAGCTTTTTACGTGTAATGTTGTAATGTTGTAAATCTTACTTTTCATCTTGTCTTCGATTCATAGATCATGAAAGGGTAATTTTTTTTCTCAAAGAGTGACCGTCTAGTTTTATTCTGTGAGCTGTATTTACAATTCTATCGAGTATTGCATCAGCAATAGTTCCTTCGCCAATGAGTTCATGCCATCCGTGTACAGGTATTTGAGAGTTTATGATCGTAGAAGCTTTTAAATGTCTGTTTTCGATTACATCTAAAAGGATTTGAGCATCTCCTTTTTTAAATGGATGAAGTCCAAAATCATCTATTATGAGAAGTTTGGTTTTGTGCAACCCATTGAGGTATTTGAGATATTTTCCTTCTACCTGGCATTTTCGTGCATGATCAAAGAGTCTGGCAAGGATGTAATATTGTGTTTTGTGGAGCATACGACATGCTTGATATCCTAATCCTTGTGCCAGATAGCTTTTGCCGATACCTGCCGGGCCGGTGATGATGATGTTTTCTTTGTTCTGGATAAACTGTAGTGAGAGCATACGCTCATACTGTGTTTTGTCCAGTTTTCTCACACTGGTATAGTCTATATCCTGAACCGATACATTTTGTGTCATGGCCGATCGATGGATAAGACTATTAATTTTCTTGTTTTGCCGATCTTCCCACTGGTGGTCAATCAGCATTGTCATCCATTCATCTGTTGTTAATTCCTGGTACATATTCTGGTTCATGGATTGATGATACAGCTCTGCCATGGCCGTGAGTCGCATCATTTTCATCTTTTCTATTGTCTGTTGTGCATTCATTTGATATGGTTTTATTTATTGATAATATCGACTACCCCTGATGTTCTTGTGATTGGTGATTTGATGATCTGTAGTGTTGTAATATTCTTCTTGTTGGTCCAGGCCTTTTTGTAGGATGGTTTCTATGGTGCCATACTGGCTACGGCTGTAGATGAATGCTCTTTCACAGGCTTTCTCCAGTCTTTGATCGCCGTAATGTTTTTTAAAGGCCAGTATGCCCTGGGCTTGCTTGTAGCCTTTTTCCGGATAATTGTATTGTAGAATCAGTCTTTCGATATAGGCTACGGTGTGTGGCCCGACATATCCGGCTCTTTTTACAAAATATTCCAATGACCATTCGCTATATGCCTGATGTGCCGAGGGCATACCGCGTGACGCGGCACGAGTTATGCTTGATATTGGTGATATATATACCCTTACCCTGAGATTTGTGATGAGTAGCCACTCGTTTACTATTGTAATAAATCTCCACTATGTTTTGATTGTACTGAACCTCGACGTGTTTGCCTATGTATTTATAGGGTACGCTGTAGTAGGATTTGTCATCGCTCAAAAACACGTGGCTTATCTTCTGCACCTTGCCGCGTTTGTAATGCCGTATGATATATGGCTGAGGCGGCAGGGGTTGCAGTTGTCCTTTTTCTATGTCCATAAACTGCTGCCGTCTTGAGGTGTCTTTGTTTTGAAAAGTGTAATCATTGTATTGATCAAGAAGCTGGGATATAGCCTCATTGAGTTGACCCAGACTAAAGAACTGTTGTTTGCTTAGTTCATAATAGATACGCTGATATACCAGCCTTACCGCCCCTTCCACCAGTGCTTTGTCACGCGGTCTATAGGGACGTGCTGGGTCGATCACTGTGTTGTAATGGAGCCCACAATCCTTCAGTGTTTTGTTGATCACAGGAGCATAGCGGTGTGCTTTTGTTACTCCGCTTTTGAGATTGTCACTCACTATGGCCTGGGGTACTCCTCCCATATATCGCAGACATCTATTGATGCAGGTGATTACATCTTCTCGCTTTTGGCTATGTACTGCCTGTACATAGGTATACTGTGAACAAGGGAGTATGGCCACAAATACTTCTACTTCTTTGGATTCTCCTGTACTGGGGTCAATGTAGTTTAGCTTTTTACCTGCAAAATCTACAAACAGTTTTTCTCCGGATTTATGATCAAGGATACCACTGGCATCTACTTTCTTACTCCATTTGCGATAGTGCTTTACAAATTGGGTATATGCATATCCACCAGGCTGCTGTGCTTTATACTCGAACCACAACTGCTGTAAGGTGCAACCTGTTTGAGTTAACTCTTTTTGAAAGTATTCAAACCTTGATGACAACGTCTCATATCTATTTTTATCCTTTGTATCCGAGGTCGGAAATAGATCTTTCAAGCTGCAATCATCCATCGATAAGAGTTCACCGTAGTCCTGGTCCAGCCCATCGAAAAACTTTACATACTCATTGACCGTATTGCGACTGATCCCTAAATAGGTGGCTACCTTACGGTTACTATATGCTTTTTGCTTGAGCTGTAATACTTGTCTGATATCCATAATGTCCTTTCTATTCCTCGCCATGCTGATGTTGCTTTTTCAGCAAGGCTAGAACTATTATTCATTATGGAAAGTGGCACAGTTTAGAGCGAAATAGGTGGCACAGTTTGGAGCGTTATAGCCATCTGGCGACAAGTATGTATTCAATATACTCAAAGAAGATATGACCGATGAAGAGAAGTATAGTATCTATCGTTCATTTCTCAGAATCATGCAAAAGAATTTGAAAAAAGTGGGAACAGACCTCAGCTTCAGTGGCAGGCTTACTCCATATGTCGCTCGCCATACACATGCTAATGTCTTGCTGAACAGAAATGCAAGTCTCGAGCAGATCCGGGAAAGCCTCGCTCAAAAGGATATTAGAAGTACAATGGTATATACGCATTCTTTATGGACGGAGAATCGACGAAAAGTGGCCGAATTGCTTCTTGATGAGGAAGAGTAAAGTGAACCTTAAGTAAGACAACAATCTTTTTTTTTGCGCTCACATCTGGAGTCTTGGACATAGATAGCTTTCCGCAAAATGGATTCCGTTATCTATTCATTTTCAATTAACCACTTCCCTCCAACCCCCTAAGTGATTGGACACATAATTATTAACTAAGTTTGAGGCCCCTCCGAAAAGCATAACGAGCTAAAAATGAGCAAATTAAATTTCGTCATGAGAATTGCCATCGCGCACCCCCGGCCCCTAAAGGGGAGGCTGCCCTCTAAGTTCGTTAATATTTCTGGCGGGTGGACACCCTTTAGGGCTGGGGTGGTGAGAGAGCCAAATTTAATTTTGCTGTACTCTTGTTTATTTTTCAGAAACATACTTTTCGGAGGGGCCTCAAGTTTAATATTTGTGTTTATGAACAAACATCGTAAAACATGGTCTGTACCAGAAAAACTAGAGGTCATAAATTTTGAGAAAAAGAACGGATGTATACAAGCCTCACGAGAATATGGTGTATCGTGTACATCCATCTACAAATGGAAGTCTCAATATGAGGATAACAGGGAGGAAGGGTTTTCATTAAAGCGTAAGATTAAAAGTGAGTCGATAAAAATGAATCGGCTAAAAAGAGAGAATGACAAACTCATGAAGATTGTAGCGGAGAAAAAGCTCCGTTTGCAAATACAGTCAGAAATGCAACATAAGTCGATAAGTAAGGAAGATCGTAAAATAATAGCTACAGAGTATATAAAAGAAGGTCACTCAAAAAAGGCGGTATTGGATGTATTAGGAATTTCACGAAGCAGTTACTATTACTACCAAGCAAAGGGAGAGGCGGGTGAAAAGGGCCAGGTGAACGGTTGGTGTAGCTGCCGTGTGCCCGTTTAGGGGTGATGGACAGCTACACATTATATTAGCCACCGGCATTATTTTTTTATTGCTTTTAGTATTCGCTCCTCATTGATTACAATATCCCTGAAAAGGATATGAGGGAATTTTTCATATTTCGATGTTTTGAACGCATTAAAAATTTTGAAGAGCGAGGAGGCTTTAATCAAAGACAAATTCATTTCCGTATCCATTTCGCAATCCGTTATAAAGTCATCGCTAAATTCTGGTGCAACAAGTAATATTTTGGAGATTCTAAGATTTTTATCCAATGCAATCTTTTGATATGATTTTAGTTGTCTTGAAACCGAGCTAAATTTATTGTAACCTCTTTTTCTGATGGTTTTACATTCTATAATTATGATTTCATCGTTGCCCAAATTAATTAGCATGTCAATCATGTCCTTTTTGGTGTTAATCGACTTTTTCAGTTTCTCATCAACATCAAATCCTAACTTTTTGAAAATTGTTTTCGTGAGTTCCTCAAACTTTAATCCTAATTCGCTTTCTTTTACTGAAATGCCATTCTCTTTTAAAGCGCTCAAATCTCTATAAGCAACATTTTCAAAATTTTCGAGATGCAAATTTTCTGCATCTTTATAATGTTCAAGTGTGTTTAAAATATTATCCCCCCTTTGCTTTATTCCATTTTCCTTGATGAACTTTAGTAGGTCGCCTTTATTAATTAAATCGAGAATATCTCTCGGCTTAACATTATAATCAAGCAAGAAATTAGCTTCCAATACAAATTCATTTTGAAGTTCAAACTGGGTTTTTATTTGTTTGTCCAGCTTCGGCAATGTGCTATTAAGTTCCGTCAACATTTTTTCAAATCCGTCCAATGAGATACCTATTTTTTCGTCTTTCTCGACGTTTTCAAAATATAAGATTAGGCTTTGAATTTTTTCATCAAGAGTGTTGCCTTTTAACCTCTTTATGTTCAGTCCTTTTTCGCAAAGTTCGTTTAGTGTTTTCTTTTTGTCCGTTAAAGTTGTTCCCTCTTTGTAAATTCCAGATTTAAGCAAACTTGTAAACGAAACGCCTTCCTTTATGATTTCCTCAACTTTTGCCGAATTACTAAGTTTTCTTTCAATGTTATGTCTTTTTGCTATTTGGTTAATTGTTGGTTCACGGAGCAATTTCAATATTCTCCTCAAAAATTTATCGCCTATTTCCTTTTCACGGAGCTTTCGCAGTAAACGAATTATTTCATCCGCAACGTAAATTGTATTTTCCTTTTTTGAGTAAAAAATTACCCCGATGTTTTTAAGGCTGCTTATTACATCTTGAATATCTGATTTCTTTATTGGAAGAATCGAATAGTTAATAAGCTTAATTTCTTCTTGTGAAAGTTCTAATTCATTCGAAAGAGTTAAGATTATCGATAGTTCATCCGATGTTATTTTTGCATCTCTATTATTTGTTAAATCATTGCTGTAAGCAGTTGATATGCATGATTTATATATATTGTAATCTCGCTTTCTGTTTTCGTCGATATTGGATTTTTCATTAGCAAATTCGATGTTTAATTGTTTGATTTTGGTCTTGATATTTTTGAGTTCCGATTCGTATAATCTTGAAAACCAATCTTGCTTCATTATACAATTACCATCTCTGATTATTATATCAATCAGAATATCAAGTTGAGAAGATGTATCTTGAAATTCACATTTCAAATGTTCATAGAATTCGATTTTTATTAATGAAAATATCTTTGCGATATTTTGACTGTCAACTGATTTGAGTCCTTTATCGGCAGAACTTAATATTTCTTCAATTTCCTTGCTGTTCTTCGGGTTTTTGGAAATTATTTGGTCTATTATTTTGATGAATGAATTCTTTTCAATTGAACCTAATCTGTCAAGTATTTTCGCTAATTTCATTTTTTAATGGTTTTGTTTTTGTTCTGCTTGTGGCTAACGCCCAGATAGGTGTCTGTGTCTCCACCTTGGATTAATAGCCCTAAAGATAGCAAGTCCGGTGATCTTCCCCCCAAAATTAGGACGGTTAAATAGTATAATTTTAATCACTTAAAATTTGGTAAAAATGACCAGAAGAAAGTTCACATCAAAATTCAAGACAAAGGTAGTATTAGAGACATTAAAGGAGCGGATGAGCACAGTAGAATTGGCACGCAAATATGAGTTATCACCGCAACAGATCAGCACGTGGAAACGAGAGTTTTTAGACAATGCCGAAAAGGTATTTGATGGTAAGAAGAAAAGTAAAAAAGATGCAGTTTTGGAAAAAGAAGAGTCGCTGCTAAGAGTTATTGGACAACAAAAAGTGGAAATTGATTTTTTAAAAAAGGTCTTGGCGTAAAGACGTTGAGGCAGAAAAGAGAATTGGTGGATCGGTCAAATATTTCGATTAGTTTACAGAGACAATGTGATCTAGTTGGAGTGCATAAATCGGGAGTCTATTATAAGCCCAAAGGAGAATCTGAATTGAACTTGGAGCTAATGCGCTTGATAGACGAGCACTATTTGGAGCATCCATATAAAGGAGCACCGAGGATGCATGTATGGCTCAAGAAAGACATGGGTTACCGGGTAAGTCGCAAGCGTATAGACCGATGGTACTATCGGGTAATGGGCTTACAAGCTTTGCTCCCTGGGCCTCATACATCCAAGCGCAACAAGGATCATAAGTCGAGTAGACCTGGGGAATTTCACCCCAAGCCTCTCGCAGAACCGTATCCCGATTTTCGGGACAGGCTGTGAAAGTCTCCCTTCATACGGCTCTTTGTAGATTACGGTTGAAAACTGAGCCAGAATTCCAATTGAAAACTGAGCCAGTTATCATGGCAGATATGATGCATAACCATCATATGTTTTGCACTATTAAACATGATAACTATGCTACAAAAACAAGATATTATTCTGCGCTATTTTGATCAGGGAATATCCCAACGAAAGATCAGTAAGGATCTGGGATTATCGCGCAATACAGTCAAGAAGTATATTGATGAATATGAGAAGAATCGTTCTTTGCAGGACCGTTCTTCTAAAGGCATTTTGGATCCACCTCGGTACGATTGTTCTTCTCGTACCAAACGCAAACTTACCCAACAGATACGAACCAGGATAGATCAGTTTGTTAAAGATAATGAGCGCAAACATTGTTCGGGTTTGGCCAAACAATGCATGCGGCGTATAGACATGCACGAGGCACTGATCGCCGATGGTTTTGAAATCAGCTATACTACGGTATGTGAATATGTAAAACAGCACTTGAGAAAAGGTCAGGAGATTTTCATACGCCAGCACATTGACCCAGGGCAAAACAGTGAGTTTGATTGGGCAGAAGTTAAATTGACAATAGAGGGAAAACAGAAAAGATTGATGCTGGCTGTATTTACCAATGGGTACAGCAATTACCGATGGGCTCGTCTTTACTACCGCCAGGATACCGCGTGACGCGGCACGAGTTATGATCAGTTTCTTGCACGCTCATGTACACTATCTGAGCCACATTGGTGGTGTGCCATCACAGATAGTGTACGACAATATGCGTACAGCAGTAGCAAGATTTACCATGCGAAATGCAGACCCGTCTACCGAACGGGCAGGTAAGAAACCTACAGATGATCTACTTAAAATCAGCACATACTATCAATTTGATATTCGTTTTTGCAATGTGTATAGAGCCAATGAAAAGGGACGTGTAGAGCGAAGTGTTGAATATGTGCGCCGCAAAGCCTTTGCTCAAAATGATGAGTTTATCGACCTCGATTCGGCTAATCGACACCTGAAGCAAAAACTGATCAGACTTAACAATAGAAAATCAAAAGGTGAGTCTAAAACATTCGCTGAACGTGTGTGCGAGGAGAAAATTCATATGACAGTTCTGCCTGTTTCAGCCTATGATACCGCCCTGATCCAGACATTAAGAGTAGACAAGTATCACACCATCTCGGTTGATACCAATCACTATTCTATTCCTGAAAACTTGCGCGGCCCCATAGTGGATGTGAAAATTTACCCTTTGCACATTCACATTTATGATAAAAATGGCGATGTAGTGGACATTCATCAGAGAAGACACTGTAAGTATCAATGGTTCATTAAAATAGAGCACTATCTGAAGACATTAGCCGTAAAGCCTGGTGCTTTGTCAAACAGCGAAGCCTTTCTTCAGGCTGATACCGATTTGATCGCACTTTACAAACAATATTTTTCAGATCAACCCAAGGTATTTATTGACGTGATTAGTTACGCCACCAAACATCATTTATCTACCTCAATAATAACCTCCGCAGTTGATCAATGTCTAAAAACTACTTTGAACTCTCCCCTGACCAGTGACAAAATCATCTTTATGGTACAAGCCCTGATGAAAAAGAAAAACGAGGCTCAGGCACTCACCATCCCGAGCCCTTTGACTGAACAGATAAGTCTTAATTGTGTAAAACAACTTCAAGACATACAGGCTATTTTTTAATTCGAATAAAATCTCAACAATGCAAGCAAAAATGGAACAACAAATTGATTATTACTCACGTCTGCTTAGGCTGCCTGCATTCAGAACAGAGTACGCCGAACAGGCAAAAAGTGCTGCTAAAAGCAATCATTCTTTTGAACGCTACTTGCTCGATCTTATGATCACCGAATATGACGGGCGGCTCATCCGGAGAAAAAAACAGCGTATCCGAAGAGCCGGATTCCCGTATAAAAAACAAATCCACGATCTGATCAAATCTGAACTCCCCAATGATGCACAAAACAAACTGGCTACTCTCGAACGTCTCGATTTTATAAAAGATGGACAAAATCTCATCCTGGCTGGTAATCCCGGTACCGGTAAAACACACATCGCTATTGGCCTGGCCATCAAAGCCTGCACACTCGATTTCACTGTCTTGTTTACTGCCATTCCCAGGCTGATAACCCAAATCAACGAAGCCAGGTCTCACAAAATGCTCCGTACCCTGGAATCTCGTTTTGAAAAATACGATCTGGTCGTGTGTGACGAGTTCGGTTATGTGTCCTTTGACAAAGAGGCTGCAGAATTACTTTTTACTCATCTTAGCCTCAGAGCTGGTAGAAAGTCAACCATTATCACAACCAACCTGAGTTTTGATCGGTGGACAGAAATATTTGGTGATGAAGTTCTCACTGCTGCCATAGTTGACCGACTCACCCATAAAGCCATCCTGGTCAACATGAATGGAAAATCCTTCAGAGTCAAAGAATCAGAAAAACTTAATCAACAACTTTAATTTCTCTCAAAAAATATTAATGGTTATTCTTTCATCAAAATGCATAACTTCGCCTCTCTCAACTGGCTCACTTTTCAACCGAATTCTGGCTCAGTTTTCAACCGTAATCTACACTTGTCCATTAATTTACAGTTGACCCTCAAAATACCTCAAATCCACGATGCGGCGAAATAAGATCTACCGCGATTTCATCGTTCATGAATTCGCAATTCTGTGCTGCATCCCAATCTTGTAATCGGCGACCCGTATCATCGTGTCTCCAGTACAAAAATCGCGCTTAAATTTTAACCATTTTTGTTGATCATTTATATGCTGAGACGCTAATGCTTTCTATTCTAATACCGATTTACGAAGTCAAGATCGAGCAATTGGTGCACAATTTGAAAGAGCAGTGCCGTGCTGCCGATATAGAATTTGAAATTCTGTGCTTTGATGATTGCTCGTCTGAAAACGTGAAAAAAGCAAACCGCACAGTCGATTCGGAAATTGGTGTGAATTATGTCGAACTCTCTGAAAATCAGGGGCGAGCTAAAATCAGAAATCGACTGGCCAAATCTGCACAATACGACTACTTGCTCTACCTGGATGCAGATTCCAAAGTGTTAAGCAACGATTTGATTGAGAATTACTCAGTGCATATAGCGCCTGAAACTGTAGTCTGTGGCGGCCGTACTTACACCGATCAGAGACCAAAATCTGACAAAAAAATCCTTCACTGGAAGTACGGCATCAAAAGAGAGAGCAGAAGTGCTAAGTTTAGATCGAAACACAAAATGGCCTATTTTCATAGCAATAATTTTGTTATCGACAGGAAGGTTATGTTCGAAAATCCTTTTGAGGAAGAAATACGGGGCTATGGCTATGAGGATTTGACATTGGCCTATAAGCTCGACCTGCGGGGTGTAGATATTGTTCACATTGATAATCCAATAGTACACGACAGATTAGAGGATACAGAAGTATTTTTAAACAAATCTCTGCAGGCAACTGAAAATTTATTTAAACTGTACAAATCCGGAAAGATCCCTTATACAAGATTGATTAAGGCATATAAATTTCTGGATGCCTACTATTTAAAAGATTCCTTCCTTTCATTTTATAGCAAATGGAAGGATAGAATAGAGTCCAACCTAAAATCTAAAACCCCCAAAATGTACTACCTGGATTTGTACAAACTCCATCATTTTGTTCGGACGGCGGTAAAGGAATTCCGGTAAGACCTCCAAGGTTTAACGCATGCTAAATCGTTATACTATTTTTCAGTCTATTTTTGAGTTTTATGAAGCATTTGTTACAAGAGATCAGAAAATGCCAAGTTTGTAGCGAGCATCTCGTCATGGGCCCGAATCCCATATTATCAGCCCACGGCCAAAGTAAAATCGCTATCATCGGCCAGGCTCCAGGATTAAAAGTACACCAAAGTGGAATCCCATGGCAAGATGCGAGTGGTAATACGCTCAGAGAATGGCTGGGCATAGGAGAAGAGAAATTTTACGATGCTAAGAAGGTGGCAATTGTTCCAATGGGATTTTGTTATCCCGGCAAAGGGAAATCCGGAGATCTACCGCCAAGGCCAGAATGCGCGCCTTTGTGGCACGAACAAATACTAAACAAAATGACCGAAATACGGCTGACCTTGCTGATCGGACAATATTCACAACGCTATTATCTAAAAGATCGAGCGGCAAAGAATTTAACCGAAACGGTAAGAGCCTTTAAGCAGTATCTCCCTGAATATCTGCCCTTGCCTCACCCTTCGCCAAGAAATCGTATATGGCTAAAGAAAAATCCTTGGTTTGAAAGTGATATTTTGCCGGTTCTCCGGTCCCAAATAAGAACACTGATCAACTAAGAGGAAAAATGAAAAATTAATTGGATTGGTAGATTAGTTCTTCCCGTTAGAAATTGTTAAAATATTCGGCGGGTCTATTTATGTTTTAGAATTAATTCAAAAAATTACGACCAATTTTTCGAAATTAAATTTTGGCTTTAATTTTGATACTAGTAATGATGTGTTAATTTTGCGTTAAGAGATATATTAAAAGTATACCTTTTTCATGATGACGTTTTTGCCTGATCTGTTGTTAGGTCAGGCTTTTTTGTTTTTACTATCCAAACTTCGCTCGGACAAAACGTGTAAATTTGACCTAAGAACAAATAGTTATGAGTACAGCGCTAGTCGAAAAAGCGAAAATGCCTGCCGGCAAGCAAGAAAAGGAACCTGCCCAAATTCCTAACTATCTGATTTATGAGGTATCCAAAGGCAAGCCCATTTATTACAAGGGCTATAAGGAGGTGCTGAAGGGAACCAAAACTCTCGAAGAAATAAAAGTGGACAGTATATTACAAAGCTGGCTAAAAGCATATATCACAGGTATTCTCTTTATAGCGCTCAGAGATAAGCCATATGATTTAATGACCGGAGAATTAGGCCTGAATCTTCCCCAACAAGACAAAAGAGGTGCGGATATTTCAATTTTTAGATCCGAAAGACTTGAACTAAAGCCATTCTACTCCGACATTCCGCCTGATATCATTATAGAAATTGACCTTAAGGCCGATCCCGGAGAGCACTCAGAAATGGATTATGTTTTGCAGAAGATCCAGGATTATCTGGATTTCGGCGTTCAAAAAGTTTTTTGGATTTTTACCAAACCCAAAAACGTAATGATAGCTGATTCTAGCCTTCCTTGGTTGACTTACGATTGGGATAAAGATGTTGAAATTATGGAAGGAGTTAGTTTTAATCTTAACAAAATCTTGGAAGAAAGGAAAGAAAAGGTGTAGAAGTATCACGAAGATTTGTATGAATGGTAAGTGATTCACAATTGGTTTTCTTATAGCTACAAAGGCTGCAAAACTTCTGGTATTCTTCCTCTTTTTATCAGTTCATCGAGCTCTTCCGCAAGTACGATTCCTCTTTCTGAGACCTCTGTCCAATACCTCGCTCTGCCTTCCTGGCCTTCTTTGAATTCTATAAAATCTTCTCTTAGAGCAAAACATTTTTACTATTTATCCAACATTGCTATTGCACAGGTAAGTACTCAATAACCGTACAAAAATAAGGATAGCTAAGCCAATTCCAGTTGATATTTTTGGAGCATTATCTGAGATAATGGAGGAATAAGGTTTGATTTTTTAAGCCGGTCTTTGAGATATTCCCAAAATGATACATCAAGTTTCCTGCAAGTTTTTTTCAACGAGAGGAAAGTATCCCTCGCCCTTCTTCCGTTTTCACTTCTTGTACCTGCACTTATTTTTCTTCTTTTTACATATTCTCTGATATCCCTTTCTGAGTCATTGTTATGCAATGAAGTAGTAGGCCGATTCAAAACGACTAATAGTTGATCTTTTTTTCTTTTAAGATCATCCAATACATGATTGAGCGCTCCAAAGTCGGCTACCGGTTCACACAATGAATCAAAATTTTGACTCAGTTGTAAGGCTTTTTTTCGATCAGGTTTTTCTTTGTATAACTTAAGTTGTTGATAAAGCAACCAATATTTGGCTTTTTTACTTTCCAACTGTTCCTGTTGAACAGAATCGTAATATTTTAATTCCACCAATCTTCTTTCGGCATGTTTCCAACACAAAGAGTGGATAAATATGTTGAATTCCTTCTAACCCCCTAAATAACTGGACACGAATTAAGTAAAAGAAGTTATACACTAAATTCGTGAAAATATGAGCAAGAACAGAAGAAAATGGAGTATTTCAGAGAAACTCGAAATTCTCCAGTATTACAAAATTCATGGTTTGAGCCGAACCGTTAGAGAATTCCATGTATCATCAACCGCTGTTTACAAATGGCAAAATATATTGGATGATCACGGCCCTGAAGGTTTGGAAAACAAACATCGCATTAAGGGGAATGCAGAGCTGGATCGACTCAGGCGAGAGAATAGGGAACTCAAGGCGATCGTGGCCGAAAAAGAATTGGCATTGCGTATCAAAACTGAGCTTTTAAAAAAAAGCCTATAAGTAAAACGGATCGAAAAATGGTAGCACAGCAGTTCATTGATCAAGGCCATGGCATTAAATCAGTATTGGATAATTGCAGTTTATCCAGGAGCAGTTATTATTATCGTCCAAAACAAGGAGGTGATAAAAAGGGAGTTCCTAAAAGCAAGTATACAATGACTCAAAAAGGAGAATATGTATGCAATGACCAGGTGGTCAAACAAATTGAAGAACTGTTGTCCAGAGAATTTGTGGATTACGGATATATAAAAGTCACCCACTGGCTCAGACAAGAATATGGGTACATCATCAATCCCAAGAAAGTATACCGTCTCATGCGAGAAAATGGTCTTTTGAACAAGAAGAAAGCCTCACCCAAACCTAGCCGAAAACATTGGGTAAAACAGTTGGTTCCAAAGCCTTTAAGTGTTTTTGATTACCTGGAATTTGATATAAAATACATGTATGTATCCGGGTGTGGAGGCAATGCATTGATGATCACTGTATTGGACGTGTACAGCCGCTGGGTGCTCGGACATAAAATACAATGGTCGATAAAAGAAAAAGATGTCAAGGCCCTGTTCGATGAACTACTTTCACAATATCCTCTGCCATCCAGGTTTTATGTGCGATGTGATAATGGATCGCAGTTTATAGCCACAAGTGTGCAAAACTATTTTGAGAACAGAACCATTATTCAGGAGTTTACCAAACCCGCCACTCCTGAACAAAATGCCCATATAGAAGCCTATCACAGCATTGTTGAAAATGTCATTTGTCGCCGTTACGAATTTGAAAATATAGAGGACTTGAAACAGACTCTAAACAGGTTTATCCAATTCTACAATATGGAAAGATTGCACTCAGGAATTGAGTATTTCAGCCCTTATAAATATTTACTTCAAAAAGGAATTGACCTAAAAGATCAATCCCCTCTCGAAGCGTTTTGTCGTAAAACAAATATAAAACCTAATTTTGAAAAATCTGTCCAGTTAATAGGGGGTTAAGACAGGGAGGCTCTTATACTAATCTTTATTCGTAATGAGGTCACCTGTCAAATAACTTTCGTAAATGAAACATCTGATAACACCGAGCCAGGGGAATGGATTGACCACAGCGAGTTACGCTATATCGAACTGGACGGTGAGCGTGATCAGAATGGCATGTTGAAAAATGACTGGCTGAGTAGAGAACAATGGGATAAAGAAATACAGGATGGTACAATCTCACGGGTAGTTGAAATACTCGATCCTGAATTTGCAGGAATTCCAGAAGCACAAAACGGCGATGATCTACTGACGCAGTTTAATCCGTGGTTCAAATCATAATCAACATTCGGTCTTATGGACGAGACCTAATAAATTTGGTGCACGATGATCAATGGATAGACATCGTTGCAATCTGCTAACTCTTTAAATTGAGGAGATATTTTTTCATGGCTTTTCTTCGTGTCCTTCGTGCGCTTCGTGGTTTATAAATTATTCAGGTTAAATGATAAAGAATGAATGGACCAAGTTGATTATACTCAAAATATTATTGTGCTCAATTATCCGAGGAAAGGCAGGATACCTCAATTTTCTTTGGATGAGTGGAATAGAGTCAAGAGAGAATTCTTAGGTAAATTTCGTCAAAGATAAACTCAAGTTGAATTTTTTTTGAATCGAGGCGTGTACGGGAGCTACGGAGAAAAGATTTGACGCAAATTTTCCCATACGCGATCACCTTATAAACCGATGTATAACCTCTTGATTTCGGTAGATTAACTGATTCTTTTGAAAATCGATTTTCACAGCTAATTAAAATCGTTTATATGTCCCTCCATTAACTGTATAAACTCTACTTCAAATTGTATAAACTTCTACGGATTGAATGACCACAGAAAACCAATTAAGCAAATAGATTGAATTGACAATAATCTTGGAAGGAATAGATAGTTATGTGAGTGCCAGCGCGAATAATTATTTGTGGGGTCTTTAGTGGGGACGGGGGATAGTATTGAAGGTGTATATAATCGGGGATTATGTAAACAAAGCTAAGTGATAACGGCACGCGCATCAGGGGCGCCCCTTCAGCCATCTCTTGACATTCGGCGAAGCTACGAACCTTACGCCCGCCACAGACGATAGATATGGCTGTGGCGTCCCCTGCATGCGCTTTGTTCTGCGACCGTCTTTTCGGGTCTCCTCTCTTCCCTAGGTTGGCGTATCCCCCTCCCGCTCCGGAGTCCGGAGCGTGGCCCGGCGCCCCTGCAACTATCTCGGAGCAATCGGCGAAGGCAGTGCCATCTGCCACGACGGACGGTGGAGACGACATCAGTGCCCTTGACCTCCTCGCCAAAACGGGTCATCTCTGCTCGGCCGAGGCGGGCGTAGCGCCCATTCGCCTCAGCCGCTGGACCAAGCCGCCGCTCCTGAGAGCACGGTTCATGGTCTGAGCTCCGGCAGGGTCAGCGACGGTTCGGGGAGGGCCGGCAACGGTTGCTGCGCCGGCGGCTGAAGGGACGCGAAGCCCGTAGCAGGCTCCCGGCGACGCCCGACCCTCTTCCGAAGGGGCTTGAAGGATCCGGGCGGAAAGCTTGTCAGCCATAGAGGCCAGGATACCACCGGGCACGCAGAGGTGCAAGCGCTGCCGGTGGGCCCGTGGACCTGCGATGCCACGAGCCAAGCTCGCGACGGGTGGAAGCCCCTTCCCATCGGGACGGAAGGCACGCGTGGGACGCCCGTTGTAAGCCTACGTGTCCCGCTTGCCAAAAGCCTTGAGCGTCTCGACCTTCTCAGCGTCCGGCTCCTCTTTGAAGGCATCGAGGATGGCCTGATGATGCTCGGCGACGAGGGGCTTGAACTCCGGGTGGGTGAAGATCCAGAGCTCGTTCGCGAGGACCGCGTCGCGTACCGCCGTCCCCACTTCGACGGGGTCGAGACCGGCCAGCAGAGCGCTCTCCCACATCTCGCGGACCTCCGCGTCGGGCTGCCACTCGACGGCATAGCGTTGCGGACGGTTGCGCCTCGACTCCATGATATGAGTCGCGACGAACCCTGGACAGAGCACCGAGACGCCGACGCCGTAGGGCTCCATGTCGCGGCGGAGCGCTTCCGAGAGCCCGACGACCGCGAACTTGCTGGTGTTGTAGACCCCCAACGAGCCGCTGGCCAGGAGCCCGGCCATGGACGCGGTGTTGACGAAGTGGCCTCCTTCACCGTGCTCCTTCATGCGCCGCACGAAGGTCTGGACGCCGTTGATCACCCCTCCCAGGTTGACCCCCAGGACCCAGTCCCAGTCGTCATAGCTACTCTGGTCGAGAGGACCCACACCGCCGACGCCGGCGTTGTTGCACACCAGGTGGACGGCGCCGAATTTCTCTTCGGTCCGTGTCGCCGCCGCCGCCATCGCCTAGCGGTCAGTGACGTCGAGCTCCAGGCTCAGGGCTTCGATCCCCTCCGCGGCAAGCGCCGCCGCGGCTGCGGCGAGGGGCGCCGGCTCGATGTCGGCGAGAGCGATCCGCATTCCCTCACGTCCGAACACCTGGGCCATGCCAAAACCGATGCCACTCGCCCCACCCGTGATGAAAGCCGTCCGTCCTTTAAGCTCACGCATTGAGATTTTTCCTCTCGCCTCCGGACTTCGGAATCATGCCTTCAATTTCTGGAGCCGCCTCGTACGTGCGTCTTCTTTTCTTCGGTCGCAGAACGACCAAGCTCAGCCGCGGACAAGCCGCGAAGCGGGTTGACCGTCGGCTGAAGCGCCGTGTTAGGCATATTGTTGTCTATCAACATCTACAACCAACCCCATCAAACGCAGTTAAGAGTAAGCCTACACATGAAACGGCCGCCGAACCTACACCCCACTTGCCGCCAGTGCTATCAGCTTTTACGAAGAACAAAATAATTGCTGCGATTCCTCCCATAATGAGATTTGATAGATCAATTCCACTGCACTCAACAGGGAAGCCGTTTCTGCAATAGACTTCTTCCCAGCCGAAATCAAATATTCCCGCGGCGATAATTAAAGCCCAAGCTACGTATAGCAAATCTAGCTTCCCCTATGTCATGTGCCTAACCATTGATTAGCAGGCAAATCTGCTTGAAACTACCATATTAGAGGCTGTTTCAGGGAGATCTGCCATGTGTAATATCCTCGCCCGAAGGTGCTCAACGCCTCGCCTCACCAAGCTCCACGTATGACCCAATGCTCGGGGATTTGTATAGCGACCCAACTGCTCGACGAAATGCGAGACCTCATGCGGCGACGTCATTATTCCATCCATACCGAGCGCGCCTACCGGGATTGGGTCAAACGCTATGTCCGTTTCCATAGCATGCAGTCCAGGGACGACCTTCGGCACGGCGAAGGGAAGATCGAGGCATTCCTCACCCACTTGGCCAGAGATCGCCAAGTGGCCGCCTCCATCTAGAAGCAAGCCATGAATGCGCTCGTCTTCGTCTACAAGCACGTGCTCAAGCAACCACTGAGCGGAGCAATTAACGCAGACCGCGCACGCAGGAAGGCCAAGATACCCGTCGTCGTGACCCGCGAGGAGACGGCTCGCGTGATCGCATTGATGTCCGGTGTGCATCAACTCATCGTCAAGCTTCTGTAAGGCTCGGGCTTGCGCATCACGGAGTGCCTCCGACTCCGGATCCAGGACATGGACCTGGAGATGAAGGCCCTCACGGTGCGCAACGGCAAGGGAGATAAAGACCGTATCACGACGTTCCCCGAGAAGCTTGTACAGCCCCTGAAAGAACACCTTGTACGCGTGAAGGTGGTCCATGGACAGGATCTGGAGGAGGGCTATGGACAGGTATATCTCCCTCACGCCCTGGCGCGCAAGTTGCCGCACGCCGACAAGGATTGGAGATGGCAATACGTCTTCCCTGCCGGCCATCGGTCCACTGACCCGTGCTCCGGCCAAACACGCCACCACCACCTCGACCCCAGCCCCATCAACAAAGCCATTGCCATCCTTTGAGTTTGAAAATCTGTTTGTAGAACTCATCAGGGAATCGCTTGGCCCACTTTGCCCGCTCTTTGAGCAGAAATTTATCAAGGAACTTGTGCAGCGCAATTCAGTTCCTGATTTCCTGATAGCCAGTCCGCTTCGTCAACAAGAGCGATGATGCCAACATGAGCGAACCCTTGCATCAAACAGAATTGGCTGCTTGTCAAGACCTTAAACTAGGAAATTCCGTATTACATTACCACTTGGAGTTGTGAACCTGGGTTTAGAACAGGGGTATAGGCCCCCGGCGCCGGGGGGCTATACCCAAGCGCGGCGTGCGGCCGCACCGTGTTGTACTGTTGCCGCCACTGCTTGATGATAATCTGGGCCTCCTTCAACGAATAGAAGATTTCTCCGTTCAGGCATTCATCTCGGAGCCGTCCGTTAAAACTTTCGCAATACCCGTTCTCCCAAGGGCTTCCGGGCTCGATATACAGGGGCCCCGTTCCCAGGCTCGTCAACCATTGGCGTAAGGGGTTCGCAACGAACTCCGGGCCATTGTCCGATCGAATGTGCGCCGAACGCCAGCGCTCGCCGGCCGGCGGCTTCCAGACGCTTCTCCCCGTATCGTTGGCCCAGCCGTATGATGCCGAAGCAACTGCGTAAGCCCTGTTGAGGATGCGCCCGAGCGGCCAGGATGTGCTGCACCAGCGCGGCGGTGGACGGGCCGGTTTTCTTCGCCCAGAGGACCAGCCGCTGCGGCGTCCAATACAGACAGATGTTTTCAAGGCCGATCTCCAACAGGATACATCCAGGTCGATCCGAACGGCCAGGACGCCGGCCCCTACGAGACGCTGCCCGTCAGCACCAGGGTGAACAGCGTCCAGAACGACGACCCGGATATCCTGGCCCCGGTGCCGGAGAGGGGCCTATTCTGACCGGAGGGGCGGAAATGTGCTTGACAGCGCTTCCGCCTCGATTTTGCTTAATCCGAAAAAGGGAAATCGGCGACAACCGCGCTTCCGCCCTTACGGAGCGACTTGAATTGTGTAAGTCATTAGAATATAATGGCTTATTCTCCAGGGCCTAACGGTGAGTGGTTATGAAGAGGGTTGCGCAAGGGGAGCCCACTTTATAGCCCCTGTCCTCAGCGGCTTGTTAGTGAATGCGAGAACCCCGAAGGGTGACCCTCGTCGGGGTTTTCTGGAGGTAACCCTCGCCGGCGACGACATCCGCCGCCGCCTGCTCGACGCCCTGCTGCATGGCGCGGGTACTAGAATATCGATGCCTTGAGAAATGCCAGGTTTCGCCAAGCCTGTACGGTTGTAACCGCCTGCTGATTTCAGACCAGGATACAGTCGTACGAAATTAACCTACACGAGGTTAACCACCTTGGAGTGGCCGCGGTAGGCGACTGCCAGGCAAGTTCTCAGGGTGCCACTAACCAATAACCAAGGAGTTTGTTTCTTATGCCTTTTGAATCTCTATCAACATCAACCCGTCTACGTCCATCTAACCGTACGCAGCGCCACCAGGCCGTTTGTGCTGCTTGCGATACGTCTACAACCGTCCCCTTCCGGCCAAGCCCGGACAGGCCGGTGTACTGCCCCCCGTGCTTCAAAGCTCATCGCAACGGTCTTTCCCCTGCGTTCAACGCACCGGTGAGTGAATCATGTGTTGCCAATCATATCCCTGCCGATAGCGCCCACGCCGATGCTGCCGTGTTTCCTGGAATGGCGTTGAAGGGTGCGACCAGAGCAGTGCTTTCCAAGATGAACATCTCAGAGCCCACGCCCATTCAAGAGCAGTCCATCCCCCATCTCCTAGCGGGGCAGGACTTGATCGGGCAGGCGCGCACGGGGTCTGGAAAGACGCTGGCGTTTGCCGTGCCCCTGGCAGAGCAGTGTGACCCGTCGGTCCGGCAGGTCCAGGCGCTTGTGCTGGTGCCCACCCGGGAGCTGGCCATTCAGGTGTCTGGAGTCATGAAGGCTCTGGCCTCATCACAGCGGCTGCGTGTGACGTTACTGTACGGCGGCCGGTCGTTGAGGCCGGAGTACACGGCGTTGAGAAACGGAACCCAGATCATCATCGGCACTCCAGGCCGTACGCTGGACCATCTACGGCAGGGCACACTCGACCTGCGATCGGTACGATTCCTTGTGCTGGATGAAGCGGACGAGATGCTGGATAGAGGGTTTGCCCACGACGTGGAAGCCATCCTGAGCCATACGCCCTCCGGTCGGCAGACGGCGCTCCTCTCTGCAACCATGCCTGAGTGGGTGGCGAAGACCGCGAAGAAATACCTGCGCAACCCCGTCACGGTGAAAGTGGACGCAGACCTGCAGGCGCTGCCCACTGTGGAGCATCTGGTCTATAGCATCCAGAAGAGCGACAAGATAGAGGCTCTCAAAACGCTGTTAAACCAGCGGGACGGCGCTCCGATTCTCGTCTTTGGCAAGACCAAGCACGGCGTCAATAAGCTGGCAAGACAGCTCGATACATTGGGCTATCCGGTAGGGGCGCTCCAAGGAAATCTTAGCCAAAACGCACGTGAGCGTGTGATGCTGGACTTCCGTTCCGGCGCCGCGCCGATTTTGGTAGCGACAAATGTGGCGGCTCGAGGCTTGGACGTTGAGGGCATTGGCCAAGTCATCAACTATGACCTGCCTGACTCTGAACAACTCTTCACGCACCGGGTCGGACGGACTGGCCGCATGGGCCGCTCCGGAGAAGCGGTCACGTTCATCACGTCGGACGAAGAACGGAAATGGCGTGAGATTGAGCGAGGCCTAGGCCGCCGGTTCACCCGCAAGTTATGGAGTGCCACCCGTAAGACAGAGCAGCTTCGAGAGAAGCTCCAGCCATAAGACGGTCCACCATGGCGCGGTCCGTTTGGAGGAGTTGCTGGTCTGCGGGCCGCCGGTAGCCATCCACAACTAGATGTTTTCAAAGACTTAACCGACTGCCAGGAGAAGTCCAGAGAGGGGTAGTCTGTCCCCGCGGGAGTAGGTCAAGCCGGTGTCGGAGAGCTATTCGTGCATTCCACGTCTGATCCGGCGGCCTGGCGGGCAGCTTGATGCTTCCTTTCGTTCTGGTCGAGGTGGCGTTTTCGAAGCCGGAGATTATGCGGTGTAACCTCGATCAGTTCATCGTGGCGGATGAACTCGATCGACTGCTCCAACGACATGCGCAGCGGAGGGACGATCTTTTCATAGGCATCGGAGCCGGCGGCGCGCATGTTCGTCAGTTTCTTCTCCTTCGTGATATTCACGTCCATGTCCGTGTCGCGGCTGTTCTCTCCGACGAGCATGCCCCCGTACACTGCATCGGTCGGCCCAACGAACAGTTGCCCCCGTACCTGCAGGTTGATCATTGCGTACCCGGTGACGCAGCCGTTGCGGTCGGCGACCAGCGCGCCGGTCGTCCGATGGACGATGTCGCCCGCCCAGGGGCGGTATTCCATGAACATGTGCGTAAGGATTCCCGTGCCTTTTGTGTCGGTGAGGAACTCGGTCCGGTATCCGATCAACCCACGACTGGGAACTTCGAACTCCAGACGCACCCTTCCCGAGCCGTGGTTCACCATCTTGACCATGACGCCCCTGCGCGGGCCGAGTTTCTGAACGACGATTCCCATGTATTCTTCAGCCACGTCGATGAGAGCCAGTTCGTAGGGTTCGTGGATCGTGCCTCGAACGGAGCGGGTCAACACCCGCGGCATGCCGACTGAAAATTCATATCCTTCCCGCCGCATCTGTTCAATCAGAATTGCCATCTGCAGTTCTCCCCGGCCGTACACCAGGAAGCGATCGGGAGATTCGGTGGTCTTCACCCGCATCGCGAGGTTGTGCTGCGCCTCTTTAAGCAGTCGCTCCCGAAGGTGGCGTGAGGTCACGTACTGGCCATCCTTTCCGCAGAACGGGGAATCATTGATGGAGAATTCCATCGACAACGTGGGTTTGTCCACGTTGAGCATGGGCAGCGGTTTTGGGGCTTCACCGCCGGCGATGCTTTCCCCCAGCCCGATACCGCTCATCCCCGCCAGCGCAACGATCTCTCCGGGACTCGCCCGAGGCCTTTGTAAACGAACAGTTCCGCAATGGTGGCCGAAATCTGATCCCCGTTACGCCGGCACTGGGTGACCGCCTGTCGGTTCTGAACCGTGCCGGCCACGACGCGGCCGACCGCCAGCGGCCCGCGGTAGTCGTCGGGCTCGACGTTGGTTACCAGGATCTGCAGAGGATGGTCCGGATCCCCGGAGGGTGGCGGAATGTGCTCGATGATCATCTCGAACAACGGCTGCAGATCGGAGAGCTCCCCGTCGGGTGATCGAGTGCATCTTCCTTCGCGGGCGACGGAGTATATAACCGGAAACTCGATCTGTTCCTCGGTAGCGTCCAGGTCGATGAACAGGTCGTAGACTTCGCTCAGGACTTCAGAGGGGCGCGCATCTTGACGGTCGATCTTGTTGATAACCACGATCGGGGGCAGTCCCAACTCGAGCGCCTTCGACAGCACGAATCGCGTCTGGGGCAGCGGTCCTTCTGCGGCGTCGACAAGCAACATGATGCCGTCGACCATCCGCAGGGTGCGTTCGACCTCGCCGCCGAAATCGACGTGACCCGGCGTGTCGACAATGTTGATCTTGACGTCCCCGTAGGTGATGGCGGTGTTCTTCGCCATGATCGTGATGCCTTTCTCGCACTCGAGATCCATCGAGTCCAGAATTCGTTCACCGACGTCCTGGTTTTCACGGAACGTTCCGCTCTGCCACAGCATCGCGTCCACGAGCGTGGTCTTGCCGTGGTCGACGTGCGCAACAATGGCGATATTGCGAAGATTTATCACGATACGGAAAGGAATATGTCCATCAGGCATTTTCCCCTTGCTTGAAGCGCTCAAGTACCTCAACGAGGTCAATCAACGGCACAACCTCGCCGTCTCGTCGGGATTGTCGATCGCGCGGTAGAGAGTGGTCTTTCCAGACTGACGTGGTCCGGTCACGGTGCCAGCGGGTATTGTTCAAACAGCTTGAACAGGCAGGGTATCATCTCAATGTTGCTCATGTCACTTAACCTAACAAAAAAACCTAATTACGCAAGCGAAACTCTCACATGCATTCCATCGAGGGACACGTACATTGGTGCCGCTTGCCCTCACGTCGCTGTCTGGCCAGGTCAAGGCTGGGGTGACCCCACAGGGTCTTGTCGTTTTATTGTCATTGCGAGGCTGCCGCAGGCAGCCGTGGCAATCTGGGAAGGTTGGCTGGGGTTTGCGAGACCGCTCTGCTCGCTTATCCACTTTTCCCCGCGCGCCTCGCATTGGCATCAACCTTAGTTTAACTTATATTTTATTTATGAATATGTATTCTTTTGATTATTAACATTATACAGGCAAACATTGGACTGCCACATAGTGAAGAACTTTGAATTTTTCTGCACTTTTGTTCTATGGTTAGATTCCCAAATATTAGGTTAAAACACAGGTAGTCAATTCTTTTTACATTGTTAATTGTCAAATATGTTAAGTTAGAGTTGATGCATATGCGCGCGCCTCGGGCAGCTTGTCCATTCTCTCCGTCAATGTCGTCATCTTACTACTTCAAACTGGTTGCGGCTCGTAGCGCTCGACCTCGATCTCATCCTCACGTGCTTGTGCCTGCGCGATGTCGTAGGCCGCCTGCAAGCGTATCCAGGTCTTCGTCGTAGAACCGAAGGCCTTCGCAAGCCGGACCGCCATGTCGGTCGACATGCGAGCGTGACCATTCACCAAGTTCGAGAGTGCCTGACGACTGACGCCGAGGGCCTTTGCGCCCTCGGTGATGTTGAGACCGAGTGGCTTCAGACAGGACACACGCACCACTTTGCCGGGGTGCAGCGGGTTCTTCATAGACATGACTGTTCTTCCTTCATTTATCTATCGGAAGCGCCGTATCATCCATAGAACGTAATGTGTCAATCGATGCTTGTCAAAACAGCCTGAAAGCGTCGTTGCCAGACGCACATCATGGAGGTGACGTCCGTTGCCAGGGGCGAATCCATTCCCCACTTGGACTGGTTTACCCTGGCATTCCTTGTTATATTTCTTGCAACGCCTTAGTGAATAATTTGCCGGGATCGACAAAAAGTCAGACATTGGGAGTCTCTTTATGAAAAATGCCGTACCAAGAACATCGTTTGTCCTGTTTCTTTTGCTCAGTGCCGTAGGAATTGCCGGTTGCGCTTCGAAGCCGACGTTGGAGACGTTCCGGACCGATGGCGCTCCATGTTACAACCGCTCGGTTCAATCCCAAACCTCGGTCGTGGATAGCCACCTGCACTTCCGTCCGTTTGGCGGTCCCGTGCTCCCGTTCGAGGAGGTCGTCTCTTACCTCGAAAAGACAGGGGTGCTGTTCGTCAACATGTATGGCATTGGGCAGATGCTTCCGGTGTCGTCACCCTGTACGTACTACCTGGACTGTCCCGGCACGCCGGTGACGCCCACGCTGAAGAACGATTTTGTCAATGCCGCCAACTACGTGCTGAAAGCTCCGCCGAGCATGCACATGACGCTCTCGATGACCTTCCCGGACTTGTCGCGACCGGAGACGATTCTTCCAGGCATGCAACTCTTGGAGGAAGAGTACCCGGACACGTTCACATGGATGGGTGAAGTCAATATGGTGAAACAAGCGTTGTTCGGCAACGGACATGAACCCGTTCCGCTAGCCAAACTCACGGAGTGGGCGGCCTTCATGAAGGTACTGCGGGAACAGGACGTCCCGCTCGCGATTCACGCGGATTTGGGTAACGACCAGGAGCCCACCAAATACCTGCCGTTAATCAAGGAAATGTTGCGGTTATATCCCGACAACAAGATCGTCTGGATGCATATGGGGCTGTCCAAGGAACTTGTCGCCATGAACGCTGTGCAGCACATCCAAACGATGACGTCGCTGTTGGATCGCTACCCGAATCTGATGGTGGATATTTCTTGGCGCGTGATTGACGACAACTACTTCTCAAGTCCGGACAAGCGGGCGCTCTATGTTCCGTTCTTGAACGAATATTCTGAACGGATCCTACCCGGAACGGACTTCGTGGCTTCAGGGAACAAGAGCTTCGAAACCTATCGAACAGAGCTGCACGTCACGAGTCGGATCAATCGTTACTTGAACGACAACGCCTTCCGGAACATCGCCTTGGGGCAAAACTACTTCCGGCTGCTGGGTCTGGATTACACGGCGCCGCCGGTGTGTAGCAATCGATAGCCGCGATGCGGGAGGTCCGGCTTTTAGCTGCAAGTCGAGGTGGTTTCGTGATTAAAGGTAAACGATAATGGTTCTTGACACTATTAGTGGCCTATACTACTATTGCCTGTGATCCAGAGTTACAGAGACTCCGATACCGAAGCAGTCGCAAACCGAGAACGATGCAGGAAGTTTCCCATAGACATTCAGCACCGTGCACAAGCCAAGCTGATGATCTTAAACAATGCCAAAGACTTCAACGATTTGCGGGTGCCTCCAGGGAACCGTTTAGAAGCGCTTTCAGGAGACCGGACAGGCCAGCACAGCATCTGCATCAACGACCAGTGGAGGATCTGCTTTGCCTGGAAGCAAGGACATGCCTATCAAGTAGAAATCGTCGATTACCACTGAGACCGCAAGGACCTGACCGAGCAAGAGGGAGCTGAAACATATGAGCAGACGGATGACACGTAGCAAAAAAAAGTTGTCGCCCATTCACCCCGGCGAGATTCTGAATGAGGAATTTCTTCGGCCCATGAACGTCACCCAGTACCACCTAGCCAAGGCGATTGGTGTGGATGCCCGCCGGATCCATGCGATCGTTCACGGCGAGCGGTCCATCACGGCAGAAACAGCTCTCCTGTTCTCGCGCTTCTTTGGAAACTCTGCAGTGTTCTGGATGGGGCTCCAGAGTCAGTATAATCTGGAAAGGGAACAGGATCGCCTGGCCGATAAGCTCGATCAAGTACCAGCGTATAGCGCCGGAGCTTAATGCCCTTCCTTCACCAGGTTTTTATTCCATTCGGGGATTTCGACGACGAGGTCGGTTGATCCATCGGGTACGCATTGGCAGGACAATCGTGATTGCAGTGTAATTGCAGGGGCTTCATCCAACTGGTCCAATTCATCGTCCGTGGCTTCACTGCAGGAATCCAAACCCTCCTTCACAATGACATGACAGGTCGAACAGGCGCAGACTCCGCCGCATGCATGTTCGACATCGATTCCCGCTCCCATCGCAATGTCCAAAACGCTGCCGGGTTGACCGGTTGGTCCGTACGGGATTTTACTTGGATCAACCTGCACCTCAAGGGTTTTGTCCGGTAGGTTAAAGGTCACCGTGAAAGGTTTTGTGGCTGTTTTGACTTCAACTTGTTCGATATATGGATTACTGCCTCCCATCTGGACTCCTTTTCACCGTAAAGATTGAAAAATGAACGAATTATGCTGTATTTTCAATAAGATAACGATTATAATTGATTTGTGAGTCAATCTCCGACTAGAATACTCTTGACTACGAATGAATGTCAATGCTAGGATTTGCTCCGATGGTTTTGGTCGGAGACTTATTCACTCCACGTTGTTTGTGAGGAGTTATGCTGAAGCTTTCGAAAAAAGCTGATTATGCCTTACTGGCTCTTCAATACATGGCCACGGTTCAAAGTGGCATCGATGCCCACCCACGTGTGGTGAATACCAAGGAAATTGCCGAAGAACATCATATCCCCGTGGAATTATTGGCGAAAGTGCTACAGACCCTTGCCAAGCATCAATTGATCGAAAGTCATCATAATGGACCCAAAGGGGGCTATGTGTTGGGGCGGGAACCCAGAGACATTACCATGGCACAAGTGCTGGAAGTCATAGAAGGTCCCTTGGGATTAACGGATTGTTCTCATGAAAAACATGATCAATCCCAGTGTGAGCAAATGGACCGCTGTAATATTCGAACGCCGCTGTTCAAAATTCAGGAAAGTATCTTCCAATTGCTGAACAGCATGTCCATTGAAGATTTATTAGTTGAGGAAACACCCCTGATTATCGTCGAATCTTTAAAGCCACAAGGAGTACCATCATGAAGTTACCCATTTATATGGACAACCATTCGACCACGCCCTGCGATCCTCGTGTGGTGGATGTGATGCTCCCATATTTCACTGAAAAGTTTGGCAATTCCGCGAGTCGGAATCATACCTTCGGCTGGGAAGCCGAAGAGGCGGTGGATCAAGCGCGCAAACACATTGCCAAGCTCATAAATGCCGATGCCAAGGAAATCGTGTTCACAAGCGGCGCCACCGAGTCCGACAATTTGGCGCTGAAGGGTGTGGTCGAAATGTATAAGGAGAAAGGTGATCATATCATCACCACTTCGACTGAACACCGCGCGGTGATCGATCCGGCGAAGTCATTGGAGAAAAAGGGCATTAAGGTGACGTACTTGCCCGTCGATAAAACCGGCAGGGTCGATCCGGATGATGTGCGGAAGGCCATCACGGATAAAACCATTTTGATTTCGATCATGCTGGCGAATAATGAAATCGGCACGATTCATCCCATCCAAGAGATCGGCAAGATTGCGAAGGAAAAAGGCGTGCTCTTTCATTGCGACGCCACGCAAGGCGTCGGGAAAATCCCGGTGGACGTCCAGGAACTGGGCGTTGATCTGATGTCCTTTACCGCCCATAAGATTTACGGACCCAAGGGTATCGGGGTGCTGTACGTGCGGCGGAAAGCGCCTCGCGTCCGATTAGCGCCGATGATCGACGGGGGTGGTCATGAACGAGGGATGCGATCGGGCACTCTCCCGGTTCCGCTCATTATCGGGTTTGGAAAAGCCATTGAGTTGTGTGTGCAAGAGATGCCGACGGAGTCCATTCGCATGATGGCCCTTCGTGATCGTCTGCAAGACGGCATCACGGCTGTCTTGGAGGAAGTTTATCTCAATGGACACCCTACGGAGCGTCTCCCGGGGAATCTGAACCTCAGTTTTGCGTATGTCGAAGGGGAAGCCTTATTGATGGGGGTCAAGGAAATCGCGTTATCGTCCGGATCGGCTTGCACCTCGGCCACGCTTGAGCCATCATATGTCCTTCGGGCCTTGGGAGTCGGGTCCGATTTAGCGCATTCCTCCATTCGATTCGGTATCGGTCGATTTACGACACCGGAAGAAGTGGAATATACCATTACTCGGATGATTCAGGCGGTCAATCATCTTCGCGAAATGTCGCCCCTCTATGAACGCCTGCTTCAGCCGCGCGGCGTATGCCGCGTCGGCTGGAAGCGCTGGTTAGGTGCTGATGGCGTTCGTGAAGGTCAATCGATTGCCGAATGGGTCAGACACCGACATATCTTTACTACCCCATGGCATCTTCTCTATTCTTGGTCGGGCATTCTTGTAGCGCTTGGCTACAAGCGATTTTTGAAACGCTTCCAATTCGTTTGTTTCAATCCTCATCGCCGCTCCCGGGCAACAGTCACCATGATGTTCTGACAAGTGAAGGACGCAATCATCTTTCGAGATCTGCATATAAAGCGGCAACGCCTCTCCGAACCGGTGCTCCCAATCGACAGTGAATCCGAGAAAATCAACGTAAAATTCTCTCGCTTTCACTTCATCGAATATTCTAAGGATTGGTGTCGTATTTCTGAATGACATAGTGTACTAACTCCGCTGTCTACACAGCACCTAACGCGGAAATCAACTGCGCCTTTTTTTGGCGTCGGTTGAATTTGCTTGTTGGCTGGTTTATCCAGCAACCATTTTCCTGTGTTAAAAATAAAATTGTAATATTTTATAAGTTTCTAAAGGAGTAAAGAAAAATAAATCATGTTTTAGTCTGTTGATTCATTTTTTGTAACTACTCAGGAGGTAATATAACGAATAATAATAATGGAGTAAAAAGAGTTATAGGACAATCCAACTCGAACTAAAGATAATAGGGCCGGATAAATTGGACTATTATCGAATCACGACTAACAAAACTGGAAAAAGAAAACCAACTTCTTCAAAAGGAGAATAAGTTTTTGCGTGAAGAGAATAAAATTCTATGCCAAGAGATTAGAGAACTTCGCGAAAAACTGGAATTAGTCCTTAGCCAACTGGCCAAAAAAGAGGTTAAAAAAGACAGCCACAACAGCCACAACCCACCAAGCCAAGACAAGTCAACACATGAGAAAAAAAGTCTGCGTAAGAAAACAGGACGTAAATCAGGAGGACAAAAGGGTCATAAGGGTCATTATCTTGCAATGACAGATAATCCTGATGAAAAGCACATAGTAAAAAGTGATTACTGTTCAAAATGTGGGGACACAATTGATCAGGAAAAGCAACAATTGGTATCGAAAAGACAAATAGTAGAAATACCTTCGATACGCCCCAGATACATTGAATATCAGCAGTATGGATGCCAGTGCGGGCGGTGTGGTCATCTTCAAAAAGGTAGTTTTCCCCAAGGGGTAAAAGCACCGATCCAATATGGTAGCAGCGTCATAGCACTGGTCAGCTATTTTAGCGTTTTCCATTATCTTCCCTTCCAAAGAATGACCCAGTTGTTCAAAGATATATTTCACTTGCCCATCAGTGAGGGAAGTGTACAGAACTTATTGAAAAAAGCAGCCCAAAAGGCTCGACCCATATACCATGCTATACTCCAACAAATCTTTTCATCGACTTACGTCGGTTCGGACGAAACATCTGCTAAAGTAAATGGCGACAAATGGTGGGTATGGGTGTGGCAAAATATGAAAAACACTTACATAAAAGCCACTGAAAGTCGAGGATTTATAAGTGTCCAGCAAATAATTGGCGATCACTTGTCCCACGCTACAATAGGGTCAGACCGCTGGGCAGCACAACTGAAAATGAAATCCAAATCCAAACAATTATGCATAGCTCACTTATTGAGAGACCTCATATTTTTGGAAGAATCGGAAAACCAAGTTTGGGCCAGCCAATTTAAGTCCTTGTTAGAACATGCTTTAGCCTTGCGAAAAAGAACAGAACAAACTCAAACCTTTCAAACCAACCAAAAGGATGCCTATAAATTGGAAAAAAGGCTTGATCGGCTACTGTTAAGGCATATCGAAAAAACCGAATTCCCAAAAACTCATTCTTTTCAAAAATCAATGTTAAAAAACAGGAATTACATCTTTCCCTTTTTATACAATTCTGAAGTCCCACCGGACAACAATTCTTCAGAAAGGGCAATAAGAAATGTAAAAGTAAAACTAAAGGTCTCAGGACAGTTTAAATCGGGTCAGAATATATTTTGTGTCTTGCGTTCCTGCATCGATACATTAAAAAAAAGAGAGCTCAATGTTTTGGCCTATCTTTACTGCATTGCCAAACTCCCTACTCAAAAGCATTGTTTGGTACCTGAGTAGTTACAAAAAACTAAAGATGAGAAAATTTACCTTTTTACTCGGAGTAAGTTTGGTTCTATTTTATTTACCTAGGAGTAATGGCCAAAACCTTAAGAATTATCAAAAAGCAGATAGCAAAAAACACTCCATCGAAGAGCATTTGACCTTTATGCAGAACGAGTTGATTGACTTAAATAATTATTTCACAAAGTTCAGCAATGAGAAAGGTGTATTTGAAGGGGCTTTTTTAGATTTTACTGCGGAAAATCAGCTTAACTCTATCACTGATCAATTAGATTTCATTTTCTCCGAAAATTTGAATCCAAATTTCTTAAGATTAAATCACGAGGACCTTAATCGCATTTCACAAGCAAAGAGATCTGAATATGTCAATAGTTTGCTTGCACTACAAAAGAAATTTTCTTTTAGCGAGGAAGAAAAAAAGCAAATCATCTATAGTCTTGAATCAATTGAAATTTATGGCTCGTACTACGGCACACAATTTGCCAGGAAGTTAAGGGAGTATTTTGATTTGGCCTTTCAGAAGTCCTATACAAAATGGGAAGTCTTTAGAGATGCGACGGGATATTTTGATATTCATAGGTATTTAACTAATGTTGATAAAGGAGCTCCTGAAAACCGGGAAACTAGAGGATTATCTCTTGATGAGGCCATTCGACTTTTGAAGGATTTGGAGCCTATTAATTTCAATATTTTGACTGCAGAGCAGAATACCAGCCTTAAAATTGTTCCAAATATTATTGGTTTTGACCGTGAATTTAAGGTTGAATTTACACTTAGCAAAGCCTCTAATATTTCTGTTGATTTATTTGATTTTTCTGGAAAGAAAACCAAGACAATAGGCAGTTTCGTTGCAACCGAAGGTTTTACCTCCTTACCAATTGATTTATCGACATCTAACATTATGCCCGGCCCGTATATAGTTCAATTGAACTCAGAAAATTCAGTATTTACTGGTAAGATACTCATTCTTCACTCACTTAAATAATTGTTGATATGCCACATTGTTATAAATACAAATTAACAGCGATTATATTATTCGTAGCACTATTTGCGAGTTCCTGTGCAGCTCAGTTAAAGGTTTCAAAAAGTCAAAATCCCAAGGAGCATAAAGAGAATTACACCATATTGCACAAAAAAATGGGACTTTCTCTCAATGCAGGCTTGTTTTACTCCAAAAGAATAAATTTGAACAAATACGATGAGCTTAAAGATGCTGGAGTTGATTTCAGAAAAGCCAGCAAAAAAATAGGAAAGCTCGATTATCTTTCAGGAATATTATTTACGGATGTAGCTATCATAGGTACAATTGTAGGGAGAGAATACAATATTGATCCACAGGTAAAATATCATACAAAATATAAAGTGATTGTTGAGGAAATTATAAAGGGATTTCCAGGAATTAAGGATGAAATAGAATTTAGAACAATTTCTGGTGCGCTTGATAATAATACGTTTCTGTACACTTCCGACGAACCTGAATTTAATATTGGAGAAAAAGCTCTTTTATATTTATATGAATTTGATTGGAAACGGTACGAAGAAATGATGTCCAATGGATTATATTTTACTGAAAAGCTAAATTTGGACAAATCCAGTCCTCACTCCCTTGTTATAGATAACAAGTTTACGATAAAACAGTCTATCATTTATGGTTCGCTAAAAGAGTCTTTAGGGATTAAAAAAGAGGTCACAAGTAAATTGAAAAAATTATTAAGTATCAACAGCGCAAAATCTTTTGACAATGAAAAATTTTAGAATTCTAAAAGGGGTAGTTCTTCTTGGATTTTTTATCAGTATTCATGTAATATGTTCATCTTACTGCGTTAGGAATAACAATAAACCTGCTCTGATACAGGACGCGCAAATTCGTGCCTTTACCTTTCAACGAGACACTACTGATCCTGCCGCTCAGACAAGTGGCGGCCAAAATATAGTCAATCTTTTTAATGACTACTTATTTGAATTAGCTGGCGCAGCAGCGCATATGTCTCCTGATTTTCGTACTTCCTCTCCGATCAATATTTCCCAAGGAACTAACATCACGACATCAACAACTCTTGTTGGTGATGGCATGGTTTCATTTAGTTATGGTGGTTTCGGCAATCCTTCAGCTGCGGCAGTGACAACAGTTATGACATCGGGTTCTTCGATATTAGAATTTGATATAGCATTTAATGTGCTTTTTGGTGGGACTGTTGGCACCACCAGTTTTTACGATGCTAGAATAGAAACCGTCCTGCGCCATGAAATTGGACATGGTGCTGGACTAATGCATCCGAAATGCTCCAATGCGTTAATGCACGAAGCTGCTGCAGGAAGCCTTAGAAATTTTACCAATGATGAACTTTTTGGTTATGTATGCCTATATATCGGCAATTGCCAAAATAGCGGATGCACAAGTGGATGCGATACAGGTGTTCAAGTTGGTGATATAGACTACATTTCTTTTTTGACTCCCGGTTATATCATCAACGGAAATGATGTCATATTTGAATGGAATATAGATGCAGAAAGAAACAATGACATTATTCTAGGATATAATTTGTACATCAAAGAAGATAATTACGGAAAAACAAAATTGGCAAGTCTTAATTCTAAAATTATTTCTTCCCAAAGTAATTATTTTGAACTATGTGATTATGCTGCTGATTCTGCGCATGAATATTATATCGAAATTGTTGAAACTAAAAAGGGAGGAATGAGTGTCAGAAATATGGTTCCTTTTAGTCAATACCTTAACTAATCATTTTTGATAAAGCAAAAATAATCTATCTTAATTGAGTAACTTCTGGGGAATTTCTTAGCCGAGTTATTTCAAATTCGAGAGTTTGGACTGAGTGGTTTGCCTAGATGAATTAGTGTTCAATGGCATGTAGCATTATTTTTGCAATTGGGTTAGTTACCGTTTGTTTCTTCTTGCTATATATTATCTATAATTTAATAGTTCACAGAAACAACCTTCTTAGAATCCTTCTTTTATTTCTCACCTTTTTTCTCATTCTTTATTTACCCTATGTAAATTTTGCTGTTTGGATTTTTATAAATTTCATTCAGTTCATATTTGTTACCTATCTTGGCATTCATTGCTTTGTAACGATTATTAATTATTCCAAACGCACTCGGCAAATTAACAACCTTTCTTCACCCCAAAACTTACCGACTGTCACAATTTTACTTGTTGTATTTAATGAAGAGAATGTTATTAGGCCTACGATTGAAAATCTTCTTTTGCAAGATTATGACCAAGAGTTTTTGAGAATAGTTGTCGTCGATGATAATTCAACAGATAACACGCCCAATGTTCTTAAAGAATATGAAGATATGATAGATGTAATCTTAAGAAAGCCAAATGTTGCAAAAGGAAAGCCTGCTGCCATCAATGAAATAATGCCAGGGTTGAATACACAATTGGTATGTGTTGTTGATTGTGATTCATTGCTTGAAAAAGCCTTTGTAAGAAAAGCTATTCGTCATTTCAATAACAAAAAAGTGGCTTTGGTTCAAGGTAGAAATATCGAGTCCAATTTGGAAACGGCTATATCAAGCTTAGTCGGACTTGATTTAGATGTAATCCATTTCTCTGTTTATTTTCCAAAACATTACCTGAACGGCCTTTCCATGTTTGAAGGTCGCGCAGCACTTTTTCGCAGGAATGTTTTTATAGAATTAGGAGGATTTGATACATCACTTCCAACCGAAGATTGGGACTATGGTTGCAGATTGCAAACTTCTGGTTATAAGCTAATCTATGATCACACTATCTTCAGCAATGAACAAGCTCCAAACACTTTAGAAGCATATTTTAAACAGAGATTTCGATGGCTTAGTAGCACAATCCATAGTTTCCTTAAAAATTTACCACAGGTCGTAAAAAGTCATGAAATAGGAATTTTTAAAAAGATTGACTTTTTCTTTACGGCGACTTACCAGCTTTGGTCATTGACAGTTAATATGATTGGTTTTTTGTATTTCTATAACTCTTTTGTCGCAGGATTCCCGTTACCTTTTCTTAATTTTTCGGTGTTTTTCTTTTTGGTGTTTGTTCCATTCTTAATCTTGCCAGCCATAATAGGCACAGGTAAGTTGAAGTATTTCTTCTATATGCCTTTTATGTATCTTTATTATTGGACCTTTACTTATATTATATCGAAAACGTGCATTGATTTCTTTATCTTAGGAAGACAAGTAGAATATGAGAAGTCGGAGCACTACCCTCTACCTGCAACAACGGACAAATGACCCCTTGGTTTTTACTGAGAAATCAAAAGATCTAGACCACAGGGCAAAATGATTATTGAGCATAGAGTATTTTCTATTAATGAAATAATTAAATTAGATAGAATCGCTGAGGCCGTTGATCCTTTTTTAATTCGGAATCAGCGTACTATGAAAAATGTTATTGACTCTTTTGAGTCTCAGACATTGCATCATTGGAATAGCGATAATGAGTTTATTCACATTAAAAATCCTGCAGATGAGCCCCTTTTAGAACCCAAGATTCAGAACTCCTTACCTCTCGCAATCTAAATTCGCTGTTATTTTGAAGATCATGCGCAAATTTGATCCAGGGAATATGGTTTCAGTTTTGTTGAGCAGGTCTGCAATCTGTTTGGCTGCATGATTAAATCTTGGTGCAGAAAGAGAGTGCAAGGTTATAGTCAGCGTTTTACTCTTATAATCCGGAATCAAGTCAGCGTTGTTGCTGATGATTTGTTTGATGAACATTCTTTTTTCGTCTTTTGCCCTATTGAGGTGGTCACAAGCCACAGCTGCCACAGATGATTCTGCTCTGTAAGCGATCATCTTTATTACATTCATGAACAGTTTACTTTCGGTTTTTAACTTGTTATACCTTTTCTGCTCGGGCATACGCTCAAGAGTTATTCTGGCAGGAATATCATTTCTGAGGGTGGCGATCTTGTTTTCTTCTTTTCGAAGAATATCAATTTTGTGTTTATACTTCATTTGTCTTTCGGTTATTTCAGGAAGTTTGTCAATTTTCTCATCCATAGCTAGTTCTGCAAGAGGGAAGAACTTGGCTTCTAACCGGGTGATCTTTTCCCTGAGTTTTTTCAGTTGGTTTGTTAATTTTCGGTATTGTGGGTTGACCACTTCCCGATTGGGATCAATACTTTCTACCCCAAATTGAATCATTTTATCAAAATCATAGTCTTGAATGAGGTAACTGAAGAAGTTTTCCTGACACCACCTTCCAAACATTCTGCCTGCTATCAATGCTATTCCCAAAGTAGGGTGAGTGGTGATAATAGCGGTTTGATGTTCACCCTTTTCAGACAAGCTTCTGATCTCTCTGAAAGTGTGTCCTCCAAGCGTTACTTCTTTCTCGCACAATTGCATGGTTACATCCTGGCTAAGTACTTGTGTATCAGTAGATTCAAAGTCATCTTTATTCCATGAATCTCGCACATCCTTGCGATATGTAATCACGGCTATTCTATACCTTTCCCACAGGTGGTTAAAGAAAGCAGGTTCGTAAGCCTCCCTGTCAAAAATAAAGGTGCATTGAGGGCTTTGTCGATCATCCTCCTCTTGTATCTCAGTAAGTAATTTGGTTTGTAGCATTTGTGGAATAATCAGGTCTTGTATTGCTTCTTTTATTTTCTCTGTCAATTGCCCTATCACCATCATAACAGGCATCCCTTGTGCATCGTGAACCCAATACTCCGTAGTGGCGCTTAAACACAATTTTTGTCTCGCAATATATTTGACAGGTAGATTAGCTTTGCCTCCATAATAGATCCGTTGGTGACCATCTATATATAAAAAAGATGAGTCCTCATTATCCTCATCTCTATACCAGTGATCGATCAGAAGGTTGTTCAGTTCAACGGCTTTTTCCTGCTTGCTCAGCAAATCTATTTTCTCTCGCAAACACCGAACTTCTGGTATACGATCCAAGCCTATTATCCTGCCGATCTCCCCTGGTTTACATTGTTTGAGTTGTTCGGGATTTTTGATGCGCAACAGGGCCATGAAGGCCAAAGTCAATAGTATCGACCTTAGTCCGTAATAGTGTGATGAAGGTAACTCATATACCTGTTTTGTCTTGAATAACCCATGCTCTATCAAGGCAGGTAAGAGGAATAATACCCCTGCTCCGCATAAAGCTTCGCTGTTGTCAAACTTCACCTCAGCATGACCAGACAACCCAAGAGATGCACCTATCCTGTCTTCAGAGCGGCTTGTGGCTATGCCCATCGGCGTAGATTGGTCTAGGTCATTGCGATCATTTAAGGTCGAGCCATTTCCACCTTCACACTCTATTTTGAACTTTTTTTTAAAGTGCCTTTTTCAATGTGATAGCGTATCGACGATTCTGAAATCCCTTCTTGTTTTGAGATACTCAAATTACTTTGTCTCTTATCCAGCTTCGATTGTATCCGCTCCACTAGTTTACCAACCATCTTGTATGCTTTGCCTTTTCTGGCATCAGGCCCGAAAAATCCAGATTCTCCCTTCTCCTTGTATTTTCTATACGATCTTCTGACACTGTCTATACTCACTCCAAAAGCCCGCTGAACTTCAGCTCGGCTGCACAATCCTTTATCTATAAAATTGCTAGTTATGAATCTGAAAGCATTAAGATCGTCACTCGAATGACTATATACAGGTAAGCCATTGGCTATGTATTGTACAATACCGTCTTGGGTGTGTACTCCAAGACAATGAGAGATCATCTTTGTATCTTTAGGGAAGAAGGGGAATTGTAACTGCATATACAAAAATATGAAGCAGTTTTAATTCGCGAGGTCTACTCCCTATTACCCTGAATTTATTGGGACGGGTAAGGAGTTCTGAGATTAAAACGATTAGAAGAAATATTTCTGCTACTTTCAATGAGATCAGAAGGTATTGCCTATTTCGCTGATACCATGCCACGTATTTCGCTCTAAACCGTGCCACTTTCCATGGAGCTAATATGAGTCTTTTTTCATAATGAATTCAATAATTTTCATTTTGTATTCACATTTTTTAGAGTGAGTAATTGTGTGATTTTCCACATTTCAACATAGGGAAAAGCCTTAGAGCTTTTTACGTGTAATGTTGTAATGTTGTAAATCTTACTTTTCATCTTGTCTTCGATTCATAGATCATGAAAGGGTAATTTTTTTCTCAAAGAGTGACCGTCTAGTTTTATTCTGTGAGCTGTATTTACAATTCTATCGAGTATTGCATCAGCAATAGTTCCTTCGCCAATGAGTTCATGCCATCCGTGTACAGGTATTTGAGAGTTTATGATCGTAGAAGCTTTTAAATGTCTGTTTTCGATTACATCTAAAAGGATTTGAGCATCTCCTTTTTTAAATGGATGAAGTCCAAAATCATCTATTATGAGAAGTTTGGTTTTGTGCAACCCATTGAGGTATTTGAGATATTTTCCTTCTACCTGGCATTTTCGTGCATGATCAAAGAGTCTGGCAAGGATGTAATATTGTGTTTTGTGGAGCATACGACATGCTTGATATCCTAATCCTTGTGCCAGATAGCTTTTGCCAATACCTGCCGGGCCGGTGATGATGATGTTTTCTTTGTTCTGGATAAACTGTAGTGAGAGCATACGCTCATACTGTGTTTTGTCCAGTTTTCTCACACTGGTATAGTCTATATCCTGAACCGATACATTTTGTGTCATGGCCGATCGATGGATAAGACTATTAATTTTCTTGTTTTGCCGATCTTCCCACTGGTGGTCAATCAGCATTGTCATCCATTCATCTGTTGTTAATTCCTGGTACATATTCTGGTTCATGGATTGATGATACAGCTCTGCCATGGCCGTGAGTCGCATCATTTTCATCTTTTCTATTGTCTGTTGTGCATTCATTTGATATGGTTTTATTTATTGATAATATCGACTACCCCTGATGTTCTTGTGATTGGTGATTTGATGATCTGTAGTGTTGTAATATTCTTCTTGTTGGTCCAGGCCTTTTTGTAGGATGGTTTCTATGGTGCCATACTGGCTACGGCTGTAGATGAATGCTCTTTCACAGGCTTTTTCCAGTCTTTGATCGCCGTAATGTTTTTTAAAGGCCAGTATGCCCTGGGCTTGCTTGTAGCCTTTTTCCGGATAATTGTATTGTAGAATCAGTCTTTCGATATAGGCTACGGTGTGTGGCCCGACATATCCGGCTCTTTTTACAAAATATTCCAATGACCATTCGCTATATGCCTGATGTGCCGAGGGCATACCGCGTGACGCGGCACGAGTTATGCTTGATATTGGTGATATATATACCCTTACCCTGAGATTTGTGATGAGTAGCCACTCGTTTACTATTGTAATAAATCTCCACTATGTTTTGATTGTACTGAACCTCGACGTGTTTGCCTATGTATTTATAGGGTACGCTGTAGTAGGATTTGTCATCGCTCAAAAACACGTGGCTTATCTTCTGCACCTTGCCGCGTTTGTAATGCCGTATGATATATGGCTGAGGCGGCAGGGGTTGCAGTTGTCCTTTTTCTATGTCCATAAACTGCTGCCGTCTTGAGGTGTCTTTGTTTTGAAAAGTGTAATCATTGTATTGATCAAGAAGCTGGGATATAGCCTCATTGAGTTGACCCAGACTAAAGAACTGTTGTTTGCTTAGTTCATAATAGATACGCTGATATACCAGCCTTACCGCCCCTTCCACCAGTGCTTTGTCACGCGGTCTATAGGGACGTGCTGGGTCGATCACTGTGTTGTAATGGAGCCCACAATCCTTCAGTGTTTTGTTGATCACAGGAGCATAGCGGTGTGCTTTTGTTACTCCGCTTTTGAGATTGTCACTCACTATGGCCTGGGGTACTCCTCCCATATATCGCAGACATCTATTGATGCAGGTGATTACATCTTCTCGCTTTTGGCTATGTACTGCCTGTACATAGGTATACTGTGAACAAGGGAGTATGGCCACAAATACTTCTACTTCTTTGGATTCTCCTGTACTGGGGTCAATGTAGTTTAGCTTTTTACCTGCAAAATCTACAAACAGTTTTTCTCCGGATTTATGATCAAGGATACCACTGGCATCTACTTTCTTACTCCATTTGCGATAGTGCTTTACAAATTGGGTATATGCATATCCACCAGGCTGCTGTGCTTTATACTCGAACCACAACTGCTGTAAGGTGCAACCTGTTTGAGTTAACTCTTTTTGAAAGTATTCAAACCTTGATGACAACGTCTCATATCTATTTTTATCCTTTGTATCCGAGGTCGGAAATAGATCTTTCAAGCTGCAATCATCCATCGATAAGAGTTCACCGTAGTCCTGGTCCAGCCCATCGAAAAACTTTACATACTCATTGACCGTATTGCGACTGATCCCTAAATAGGTGGCTACCTTACGGTTACTATATGCTTTTTGCTTGAGCTGTAATACTTGTCTGATATCCATAATGTCCTTTCTATTCCTCGCCATGCTGATGTTGCTTTTTCGGCAAGGCTAGAACTATTATTCATTATGGAAAGTGGCACAGTTTAGAGCGAAATAGGTGGCACAGTTTGGAGCGAAATGACTGGCACAGTTTGGAGCGTTATAGCCAGCGACCTGTAATCTTTTCGATCAACGCCTCAAAAGCCTGCAAATAAATATTCAATCGTGGAAGAATTTCTCGCACCTGCTATTCCGAATAAATATGCGACGAAAGATTCCGTCTATCCATCATCTCAATCCACACTTCTTCGTCGCTGATGTATTCCTGGGCGAATGCTTCTCCTTCATAGAATTCGTCCGTGATCCTCGAACCATATACCCATATCCTCGTAGGATTTGCGTGATCGAGAATGATATCCTTCACCTGATTGATGACCTTGGTGATGTTCATTTTATGATGTATTACTAGCGTCAAAAGTAGGTATTTTGACGATTTCCAGCTCAATAATCTAAGAGACAAAGCGAAAATACATTATATTAATTTGTAATATATAATCTACCCAATTAAAGAGATACACATACCCATCTCTTGAAAATGTCTCCCCAAACCTCCAAAAAATCCCCACATCTTTTTTTATTTCTATATGATCATAATCGACTCATTAATAATCAATAATGTATAGTCAATAATTGCCATATATCTGATATTACACTTTTTCATGATGCGATAATCATTTTGGCGCAATACTTGGCTTTACGTGCATAGCATATTAAAACCAAAAATCGCTATGCGTAAACTTACACACCGATTAATGAACAGAAACGGGTTTTATAAAAGCCATTTGTTTCAATTTTTATGGCTAATAGCTCTGCTCATTTTTGTCCAGCAGCTTGGTAAGAGCCAGGATAGTCTGTACTTGCAGAGCCCTTGCTTATGTAAGAACGACCAAAGTGCTAATGGAGCGAAAGACGGTTCATTCACCGATACGGTTATAGTCAAGGGGATGAACGCCACAAGTGATACCTTCCAGGTAGTAGAGTTGACTAAGCTCGCTGCTACGGGCATCGACCCAATTCCCATGTGGCAAAGCGGATTTGGCAATTTCACTCCGCTGGGCGATTCTCTATATGCATTGGTTATCATGCATTTTGACAGTGCGGGATACAAAATCATAGTAGAAGGGCCTAACCCCATAGGCACTGGCGGTAATACGAAAGACAGTATACAAAACATCTGCATTTACCCGGTAATACAATGGAATCCTGACGTAGCACTTACCTATAATATAAACGATCCAACTGTCAATCTCGGAACCAATGAAATACATGGCGAAAAAGGCGATTCTACAATTACCTTAAATGGAGCTTCTGCTTCGTCCTTCACACCCGCTGCTCTAGGAATCGGTACTCATAAAGTCAAGGCGACCTTTGACGGAACATTTAGAAGCGATACATCAACGCAAGTAGGCATGCCTGCATATCCAGGATGTAATACTGAGATCATGAACACTTTCACTGTTGAAAGCGATAATGTGATGACCAGCCTGTGCAATTGTACGGGAGCGACGGGTATCAATACAATGCCTTTTGTAGATACGATAAAACTCAAAGGTTTTGAGGCGGACAGCTTCACCATACACGACGTGACAATATTCGAGCCGAGCCCAAATATCATGGTCGTGTCCGCATTTTTCAAAGAGAACAATTTAGCAGGACAGCCGTGGGTCGTAGAAGATACATTAGTGAAAGTCCCAGGGCTAGACACTTTCTGTTTTGTTGGATATTTTATAGGCATTAAGGATGCTACGATCACATTTGTCCGTCATGGCGGTGCAAATCCCGATACGGTAAAAGTCAATATTCCTGCCTGTGGCGATCCGAATACTCTACAGATTATCGGCCCAGACAGCATTTGCCAGGGCAATATGGCCATGTTCACCTTAAACGAAATGGCCGATTCCATTTCGTGGACCTTTGGCAACAAATATTCGCATTCCGATACATCTAAGTTTATCATTCCTTCGGTGGACACCTCTGGCTGGGTAACAGTAACCGCCTTTGGATCTATTAAAGGAACTTGTATTCCATTTAACATAACGAAACAGGTATACGTGCAAGACACTTCCTTTGAGATCGAAGGAAGCTTGTTTGCCTGCTTGAATGATACGATAGACTACTCGCTCAATTTAAAAGGAGCTACGCCAAATTACAATACAATTACTGGCTTGAAATGGGCTGTAATGGGTGGTGGAAAAATCATAGGCGATTCGGTGAACGTGCTGAATATCAAAGTGATGTGGGATGCCATGGTCAAACCGCACATGGTCTTGGTAAATGGAGTAACGACCGATAGTTGTGTAATTAGCGACACCATAACCGTACAAGTCGATTCTATCCTACAGGCTCAAATAGCCGGTCCCGACACAGTATGTCTAGGAGACGTACACGGTTACAAGGCGCTAGTCGCCAAAATTGATACACTTTTATGGACGACCCTGCCGGCAGATGCAGGCAAAGTGGCTGAAATAAGCGAAGATTCAGTCAATATTCAATGGCTCAAAGTGGGCACGCATCAAATAATCGTCAGCGGTAAAGCGAATGGTTTTGCATGTGATGTAGTCGATTCCACATTTATGGTGACGGTCATGGATACATCATTTATGATAACAGGATTTGACGCTGCATGCCAGGGAGATTCCACGGGTTTTGGCCTCAGAAATGTGGATGGCACACCCGTTAATCTCAAAAATCTCACCTGGCAGGTAGTCAGGAATTCGAGTAATACATCCGTTGCGCCAAAGGATACATTGGAAATAGGCGGCAATATCAGCGGGGTCAAAGACTCAATAAACGTCAAGTGGGACTCCATCGGTAGTCATACCGTCATCGCCACCGGTGAGACCGTACACGGCTGTGAGGTCTCAGAGACCAAAACGGTTAACGTAAGAGACAGTATTTTCAGAATATTTGGCGATACCGTGATTTGCCTGGGCACAACGACTCCGTATATGGTCTATGACGCCAATAATATGGCCGTGACCAATATGCAAATCATCACTTGGACAGTGAAAAAAGATGGTATCGAGCTCATGAAGATGTCAGACGATACTATTAATGTCCAATGGTTGATCCCAGGAAACTTCAAGCTTATTGTCGAAGGAATGAGCGACGACGGCTGTCCGGTGAATGATTCTATAATGATCAAGGTGATCAATCCGGCGCCACTGAAGATAGATGGACCATCATTGCTTTGCGGATCTAGAGATACCATGTGGACCCTCGGTGTGTCCGACAGCTTCCTGAATATGGTCTCATGGGACATTATTGGCGGGACAGGTACGTTCACCCCGGATGCATCTGCTGTTGACACCTTCAAGATTACAGGATATATGTTCGCTCCTGGTATGGTGGTGGACTCTATGAACGTAGTGGTAAGCGGCAAGGTAGGCAGTCAGTGTACCTTTGCAGAAACGCTACCATTGATCATAAGAGACACTGGCTTCCCGATATTTGGCGACTCTATAGTATGCAATAGCACTGATACGACTCTCTATTATGTAGATGTACCAGGTATCGATTCCATATCGTGGACCGTGACAGGTGGTGTCGCGACGAATACCATTGGGACGAAGATGGATACACTCGCTGTCAAATGGGCTACCAATGGTACAATAACTGTATTCATTCGAACAAATGACGGATGTGACATCATCGATAGTCTCAATGTATTTGTAAGGGAGAGCTCTGTAATATTGGGCGATACGGCGGTTTCAGAATTTGATACGGTCAAGTATACGCTCAAGGGTGTAACGGCTACAGATACCATCGACTTCACAGATTTAAAAACAATCACGTGGACTAAACCAGCTAATGGTATAATAATTAGTCAAAATGTTATTGGCGACACGGTCTGTATTGTGTTTAGCACTAACCTTATGGGCGAACCGTTCTACCAGGATACCATATCCGTGGTCTTCATGACCGACGACGGTTGTATGGATACGATAGAACAGGCTATACAGATCAGAGAAACCACTTATGGGCTAAAGGGAATGAAGTTAGCCTGTCAGTCAGACACGTTCATGTGGAACATTGGCTTTTTCGACGAAAAAAATCTGAAGGATTTGCCTACAACGACAGACATCGACACCTTCATCTGGAGTTTGCCAGGAGGTGGTACAGTGGTGAGCAGCGATGGTGATAGTGCACTATTGAGTTTTACAACGGTTGGAACATTCCCCGTAAGGATAGACGGAGTATTCAATGACAGTTGTCGTTTCACGGTATTGGATACCATAACCGTGCGATCTAATCAATTGGCGTTGGTAGGAGATGTGGACGGAATCCTGTGTGAAGGACAGGCGTTACAAGGATTTGCTATCGAAGAATTAAATGGCGGGAATGCCACAATCCTTGGCACAGATCAATTCAACGGTATCATCTGGGCAGCAGGCGCTGATGGAACCATAGATAATGGAACCGGCACAACACCATTTGCCAGTAACCCTGCCTTAGCAACCGAAGCCGCTAACGCTACAGCTAGTTTTCTTGACCCTCCAGAAAATGCCCAATTGAAGGCATTTACAAGTAACTTTTTGCAGAATTCGGCATTAATTTCTGGTCTTACAAATGGCTCCTCCAAAGGCATGGTAGCCGGTATTAACGCGACATTCACCAATGCCTTAACTGCAGATACCCTCTTTGTTGCAGCAGTAACCACAGCCGGATGTACATTCGCAAATGTACTTGATATAGCCGTACACAATCGAATTGATGGGGCTTCCATAGCATGTAATAATCTTGTGAATATCTCTCTTGGCGCAGATTGCGACTTGATCATCTCACCTGATATGGTGCTCGAAGATCCTCAATTTGATATAGGAGAGTATAGCGTAAGAATAGAAGAATTAAATGGAACTTTCATTTCGAATGGACGAGTAGGGCCAAATGAAATTGGCAAGCAGGTACGCGTAGTGATTACACACGACTGTTCGGGTAATTCGTGCTGGGGTTTACTCCTCATCGAAGATAAGAATATTCCGGATTTGATTTGCTCTGCAGATACAATAGAATGTGACGACAGCATTGATCCTAATGCAACTCATTGGACCTGGAACCTTCCCGGTAGATACAGAGGATTCCCGATTCCTTCTAACGCAATGGCATTCCCTGTAAGCGGACAGACGAATACATATACTGTTACGAATTTTGAACTGTGTGGAAATGCAGTACTCAAGTATACGGACAACGCAGATGTACTCTCATGTGCCGATGGTATGGGTAAAAAGATATTGAGAACATGGACATTGACGAATGGAAGTAACCTTACAGTCTCATGCATCGATACCATCAATGTCGAAAAACTGGATATTGATTCCATCGACTTCAGACAATTTATTCCTCACCAGGCATACGATTGTTCGCAAGAATCGTCCATTTTAAAAGAGAATGGATATCCTGATGAGGCTATCACTGGCAACCTTGATGCCTTAAAAGACGATCAATGCTTCCAGTTGAATGCAGGGTTCACGGATACATCCATCCCACTCTGTGGCAACTCGTGGAAATTCTTCAGGCACTGGACCATCATAGACTGGTGTACTGCAGAAGATACGACTATACTTCAGATCATAGCTTTCGAAGATAAAACTGCGCCTGTGGTCAACCGGCCTGTTGTCTTTGACAATATATCCGACGATCATGAGTGTACGAATAGGTTCTCTATCAGAAAGCCTGATTATACAGACTGTTCTGAGATTATTCTGGTAAGATTGGAGTTGCGCATTGTGGGTGATCCCAATTGGACACTATGGGCAGAAAAAGACAACCCTAATGAAGACTTTACCAATATCACCTTTGGTACCGATGGACACCAGGTAGAAGCAAGATATATACTCACAGATGCTTGCGGAAACGTAGGTACCTCATCTGTTTCCAATCCTATCGATATTAAGGACGATATAACTCCTGTTGCTGTATGCGACGAAGAAGTGGTGATCACACTGAACGACGACGGCGTCGCATTTGCAACCATTTACACATTTGACGACGGAAGTGTCGATAACTGTGGAATTGTAAAACGCGAAATAAGAAGACTATCTACGGATTGTCCAAATGATAACGGCGAAAGTCTGACATTTGGATCATTGGTCATGTTCTGTTGCGCCGATGTGGCCGTTGAAGATGTCAAAGTAGAACTAAGAGTTACAGACGCAGCGGGTAACTCCAATACCTGTGTAACCATTGTAACTGTACAGGACAATCTCACGAAATTGAATGTTTTCAATATACCACATGATGTTACTGTATCATGTGGTAAAGATCTGAGTGGTCTGGATGCACTTTATGGAGATCCTATATTCCTCTCATCTGCTTGTGGGGTAAAAGCTAATGAAGTAGAAGTAGTACTTGGATTTCCGCTGGACGCCTGTGGCAAAGGCGTCATCACCCGTACCTGGACAGCCACCGGCAGTTCCGGGCAGGAGGCATCCGCGCAACAAGAAATAACCGTAGGCAAGAGCGATGAGGTATTGACTCTTGATAAAATTACCTTCCCAATGGACATTAATATCACAGGATGTTTAGGAGATCTGGATCCTGAAACTAATCCCGATCTAGGTGTACCAATTTACTCGAATGTGCCTTGCAGTGATCCCATATCGACATATACTGATTTGATATTTAAACATACAGATGGTTTTTGTGCAAAGGTCATCCGTACTTGGTCGGTAGTTGATTGGTGTACTGTAGATTCATTGGACAGAAACAATCCTAATACTTTGTTTTTTGAGGGCATCCAGGTGATCAAGCTAACTGACAATGTGGCTCCGACCATAAATTCAGGATGTGATGATGAAATTGTAAGTACTAATAATTCCAGTTGTACCGGATTCTTTAGCTTCTCAGCCACCGGTAGTGATAATTGTCCAACAGGAGTATTGAAGTGGGCTTACGAAGTCGATTTTGATAAAGATAGTACCGTCGATCTGACCGGAAAGAGCAGCTCATTTGACGCGTCACTTTCTGTAGGTGTCCACTCCATAAAATGGATACTTTCGGATGGGTGCGAGAACAAGGACTCATGCACCAAAATGGTAACCGTTATGGACGAAAATCCACCGGTACTTACCTGTCCTGCGGAACACACGATCGTGTTTAATGACCAGGGACAGGGTTCAATAACCGTAATCGGTCTATTGGCTGGCGGAGCTGATGACGACTGCAGCAGTCTTTCGCAACTTTCGTTCAGCTTCTCGGAGAATGCAAAGGTAGAATCATTGCTCTTTGATTGCAATGACCTTGCAGCCCAATCGTCTATGATCCAAAACGTATACGTTACGGACGGGTCAGGCAATGTTGCAAGTTGTGAGGTATTCCTGAGGCTTTCAGACCCAGGCAATGTATGTGGACTCAATACAAGTTCAGTTGTACTGAGTGGTACTGCATTTACCGAAAATAACTATACTGTTGACAACGTGGATATGCGTCTGACCGATCTAAGTGACAGAGTATTGGATCAGCAGATGACTCCGGTAAGTGGTGAATATGCATTTAGTGATGTACTTTCCGATGAGAATTACACACTAAAACCCATTAAGAATGATAATTATCTCAATGGCGTTTCTACCATTGATCTCGTACTGATACAGAATCATATTCTCGGATTGCGTTCTTTCGAATCACCGTATAAAGTAATCGCCTCAGACGTGGATGGTTCGAATACGGTCTCAGTAATTGATTTGATTCACATTAGAAAATTGATATTGGGTATTACGGATGAACTTCCGATTGGCCGATCATGGTCATTCGTTGATGCTAATCACCAATTCGATGATGTACTCAATCCATTCCCGTATACGGATATCATCACCATGATGAATGTGGGTACAGATTATGACGATATAGACTTTGTAGCTGTGAAAATGGCCGATGTGAATGACAATGTATCATTAGCCAGTGCGCAATTGAGTGAAAACAGATCTATTTCTCATTTGACAATCGAAAACAGATTGATTAAGGAGCATACAATGTCTAGTATACCATTTGAAGCCAATGTCGGTCTCAATATAGCAGGTCTGCAAATGGGTATCTCCTTTGATGCGGATGCCATTGAATTCATGGGTGTATATGGCAATGGATTCAATATTACAAAAGAGCACATAAATGAAGAATATCTTGAATTTGGTGAGATCGTATTCAGTTGGAACGGAGTGCAAAATATAGAGATCGCTAAAGGCGACGCCGTATTCGAATTGAGATTCGTCGCGCAACAGGAAATGAGGTTGGGTGAAGTGGTTCGTCTAAATGACGATTATCTCCGATCAGAGATCTATACAGATATTGGCAGTGGGGTAATCGAAGTATCAGAAATGTATCTCGATACCCGAGAACCAGAACATCTGTCTGATGAATTAGTACTCTATCAGAACAGACCGAATCCATTCGATGCGAGTACGGAAATACGGTTCTCACTGCCAAAAGAATCAGTGATTGAGCTTGATATCTTCGATATGGCAGGAAGAGCCGTCCATCACCACGAAGCTAGCTATCAAAGAGGTATGAATAAGATTACCCTCGATGTAGACATCCTGGGTGACGGAGGTGTATACATCTACCAAGTAGCAGATGGTGAGAGTGTTGTACAAATGAAAATGATTTATATAAAATAGCTCTGACGTCCGGGCATAAGCCTCAGGAGTCAGGATATAAAAACAAGAGAATTACTACTTACACTAAAACATAAGCTCTGAGCCCCCCCTTCGTCCACTGAAGCTTTATGCGAAGGTGGGCCATTAAAACAACCCTCCTACGCCAAGGCTACGGAGGGTAAAAAAACCAAAATCGATGACACGTTTTTACAATTTACTAACACGACGAATGAGGCAAAAAATCCAGAAATGGAGCCGAACATGGGGCATTACATTCATTGTGCTGGCAACAGCAGTAACCAACTCATTTACTCAATGTGATCAATCGTTCATGGCTTGTAATGATTTTGTACAAATCTCCATGAACGATAGCTGCTTCGTAGTTGTGACACCAGACATGATCCTGGAAAATCCGGCAGTAGATCCTGCTGAATATTCAGTAACGGTATGGGATGGCAATTTTCCTATTGGTAATACAATCACCGAACAATACGTAAATCGCGTTCTGGAAGTCAGAGTGCGGTGCCTTAGTTCCGGAGTCAGTTGTTGGGGCTACATAGGTATAGAGGATAAACTACCTCCGCAAATTGATCTTTTTCCTCCTATGCTTATGTTGACTTGTAATATTCCGGAAGATATCTTAGAGCTTACGGATTCTACGGGCAATGTGTTTGCCTTGCTCGATTCTTTCACGATCAACAACGGAGGTTGCGAAAAGATTGACAGCCTGATATTAAAAGAAGTAGTCGATGAGGAGTTGGGAGCTTGTGGTGAAGACGGAGTTCTGAGGACCATTACAAGAACGTACATTGTGGTGGATAATGCCGGGAATGAAGGTTCCGCTGATCAAGTCATCGTGATCAAAAAGGCAGAATTGTCAGATCTAAACTATCCGGGCGATACAGTTATTAGTTGTATAGACGCTAATGGATTCGATCCCGATGTGTTTGGTAGGCCGGATGCTTTAAGTTGTGACATATTCGAATCTATTTATACCGATATCCGCTTCCCCCTTTGTGATGGTTCGTTCAATATATTGCGGACCTGGATCGTAGTAGACTGGTGTGATAATAAGGATACATCGGTTACCCAGGTACTGGAGTCTTTGGATACTATTCCCCCCGCATGGAATCTTGCTTCTGATGCTTTTGATCCCGGCAGTACGGATGCCGGATCACAAAATTGCATCGGGTCGATTACCCTTCCTTTTGAAGATTATGCTGCGGCAACGGATCTATGTTATGCACTACAACCTGAAGATTACACGGTAAGATATAGAAAAGGAGATTCCACAACGATGGACGAATTTGAAGCTCAGATTCGTACTGATGTGGATATCGATTCTATCAGCCGAGATGCTACTATTTCTAATCTTCCATTGGGTAGCCATAAGGTGATCATCACCGCGACTGATGCTTGTGGTAATTCCCATTCGGTGGTACGGACAATAACGATTGAAGACAATACACCTCCTAATGCCGTATGTGAAAGAACGACTACCGTAGGCCTCGATTTTAATGGATTCGGAGAACTTATGGCCTTCTCTATCGACGATCATAGCTTTGATAATTGTGGTATTGATAGATTCGAAGTAAAAAGATTAGATAGTTATTGCGATGGATTTGGTTCCAAGGATACCAGAAACGATTTGGAATTTGGACCGAGTATACATTTCTGCTGCGCTGATATTCCAAATAATCCAATCAGGGTAGTCCTAAGAGTATACGACATCAATGATAAGTTTAGCGAGTGCGTAGTCGATGTAATAGTTCAGGACAAGCGACTCGTTGTACTCAATTGTCAAAATGATATTACGGTCAATTGCGATTTTAATTTCAATACCCTGGAAATGGAATTGGGTACTCCTTCCGTGCAATCCGATGTATGCCTTCTGGAAGATCCTGTCCTGATTATCCCTGAATTTACAGTAGACGAATGTGGCAATGGCATGTTTTATGTAACGTGGACGATCAGTGATTTTGTTACGATAAGAGACAGTTGCAAGCAAAAAGTGACTGTGAGAAACTTATCATCACCGACGATCAGCATCCCCGGAGACCTGACGATTGAGGGATGTGATGCAAGCCTGGCACATCCGGCATTCATCAACGGCGAGCCTTCGATCATCGGCCAGGATTGTGAAATAATAGCAATTTCTCATCACGATCATGTTGACAATAATCCGCCTTCAGGATGTATCCATATAAAGAGGTCATGGACGATCATCGACTGGTGCACCTACGATCCGTTGAATCCAAGTACCGCCTTAAGTCAGGGAATTCAGAACATCACACTTGCAGATAATGAAGCTCCCGTTGTTTTGGACTGTCCATCAGAACTTACGGTGATTGATTCGGATGAGAATTGTTTCGAAATGGTTGATTTGCAACTCCTTGCTTCTGATAATTGTACCCATTCAGAGGATTTGGTTTTTGCTTATTTTATTGATCTCAATAACGACGGAGGAAGTCCCGAGATAGTAGGAGCGACTAACGATGCCTCTGATATATTTCCCGCCGGTACACACAGGATAAGCTGGAGGGTAAAAGATCAATGCGGTAATGTGAAAGATCAATGTTGGTACACCTTTACTGTTTCTAATCCATTCAATCCTGAATTCACAGGACCTGAAATTTCGTTAAATGGTATCTTCGATACTGATAATCTCATTATTACTAATATTGGAGCTAGTATAACCGAAAATTGTGCCGACACACTCTTTTTATCCTTTGCACAAAATCAGCAGGTCGATGAAGTCAATTACGGCTGTTCTGACATACCAGACGGGGTAAGTGCAACTGTTGTTCAAAATATATATGTAAGTGACGCTTTGGGAAATCAGAGAGTAATTCAAGTAAACGTGCTTTTGACAGACACTGATGACATATGCCCCGATACAGCACAAGGAAATGCAATCATAATCGGTGTGATAAAAGACGAAAACGATGTACTCGTACCAAACGTATCAGTCCGCTTGATTGATGCGTCAAATGGCAGCACGCGATTAGTAACTACGGATCAAAATGGAAATTACCGATTCGAAAACCTGGCATCTAACAGAAGTTACAGTGTGGTGCCCGAGTTAACCGGAAACGATGTACTTGGCGTGTCCACCGTTGACCTGGTTTTGATACAAAGACATATACTCAATCTACAGGCTTTCGAATCGCTATTCCGGATGATCGCGGCCGATATCAACAATTCCGAGAGCATTAGCGCGAGTGATCTGGTACTTCTTCAGAAGTTGATTTTAGGTTTCGATGAGCAACTTACTAGCAATGATCCGTGGAGATTCGTACCTAGCGATCACGTGTTTGACCTAAATGATCCCTATGATTTTCCTGAATCTAAAACTATACGTTCTTTGAAAACAGGAGTTACCAATGTAGGATTTATAGGAGTAAAAATCGGTGATGTAAATGGCAATGCCTTCCCGGCTCTTTTGGACATCATGTCAAATCCGAGATCAAAAGTTACACTCAAATATACCATTGGCCAACTCAGTGAAGATGTATACAAAGTACAATTCAAATTCGCGAAAGCCATGGAGGTCACCGGCTTCCAATTTGGTTTCGATGCTAAAAATCTAAATCTCCTGGAAAGGGACAATGGGTTGATGGAATTGCGAAACGATAATATTTTCGATCGGGATGGAAAGATCAAAATAAGCTGGAGCGATGCGCATGGAAGACAATTGGACCAAGGCGTACTCTTCACCTTCCTGGTGGGTGCGAAGGACCTTGATCGATTAGAATTGGATAGGAGTTTTAGTGCCGAGCTATACGATGCGAATCTCGAAATCTATCGATTGGCCCTGGAGCAGGAGAGAATTGTGGAACAGAGCAGAAGCTTCGAAGTCTTCCAGAATCATCCCAACCCATTTTCAAAACAGACAAATATATGTTTCTTGCTCCCGGAACGCGATAACGCTGAATTAAAAATATACGATATCACGGGAAGGTTATTGATGCTAAAATCGAATACATTCGAAAGAGGCATCAATCAATTCCGAATCGACCATGAAGAACTCGGGACAAAAGGAGTGCTTTACTACACCATTGAGACATCAAGAGATATCAAGGGACATAAGATGATTTTATTACAGTAATGTAATGGTTCTTGATTTTTGGTTTAGCCGAATGCTCTTTGGGTGTTCGGCTTTTTCTTTGTCCTCCGAAGCTTGAAGCGTAGGAGGATTACCCTCCGTGCTCCTGCCTCGTAGCTCCTTCTCCATAGTATTACGAAGGAGAAGCCGACTTCGGCGCAGACGCAAGCCTTCCTGATCAACGAAACCTTCTCGGCATCCGAAGCCTTGGCGCAGGATGTGGCCTAGGCGATGGCGTAGGAGGGTATTGGCCGACCAAATTTTTTTGGTCGTTTCATGGTAAATTGTTAAAAGTATAAGGTTCAATAGGGTTTGTTGGTGACGACCGCGCCCTTAAGGGGCAGCTACAATCTGTCTCGTACAAATTTGAATCCTTATTCTGATTTCGTGGTGATTTTAGGTCGTTTTTGGGCAAATTATTGGTCAACGGAAATAGTGTGGACCTCAAACCATTCTTTTATCTGATCATAGTCCAAAATTCCTTTTGAAACAGCGATAACAAACTGATATTTATCTTCCTCACCCGCTTTAATGTCCAATCCATACTTCATCAATGTCAACCTTGCAAGCACATATCCAATGCGCTTATTACCGTCTAAGAAAGGATGGTTTTTTACAATACTCTCAAGAATAGCCGAAGCTTTGGCCACAGGCGTTGGATATAGTTCTTTGGCTTCAAAAGTGTGATTAGGTCGATGTAGCGCAGATTCCAGAAGTTCATTATCCCTTATTCCATCTGTTCCGCCGAATCTTTCGATAAGAATCTTATGGATTTCAATAACTTCTTTGCGCTTGATCATTCCGCAAGTCGTTCCAGAAGTTCTTTTTCTTCCGCCAAAATTTTGCGAAGATTTTGCGAAAGTGCCTTTTTTTTGGATGAAATACCTTCCACTGAGCTTAGGTATTCGTAGATTTCCATGAGAACATTTTCCGGAGTTTTCTCCATTAATTTGTTGATGGCTGTTTTGACTTCTTCTCTGCTCATATGGTAAAGTAACGGAAAAGGCAGGAAAATCGTTTCGCATTAGTCCTTGGTCTATGACGGGATATATAAAACAATCAAGTTATTGCCTGTTGGGTTCGGTAGAAATATTGACGTTATAAAGGTGCATACAGCCGTAAGAATTGAACAACTTGCCCGTTCGGCTGACCCAGAAGATTTATACAGATTTAGCGGTAAGGCTAACCAACCCTCCCCTTCCTAACTTCCCGCACCCCACAAACCCCAAAAATCACCAATAACAATCCGAGCGCTATCGCACCCCACTCACTCAATGTAGGAATATTACCCGCGGTAGTCGTAAAAGTTAAGGTCCCAAGCCAGGTTCGATCAGCAAAACTAGTCCCAGAGAAGCTCCCTGTACCAGCGGCATCCACCAACACTCCTGCGAAAATAGTACCTATCGCCTCTGTCGCTGCAGCATTACCTGTAGTGATACCATCATGACGATCAAAATCATTACTATTTCCAGGATTCTCCAGGTAAAATCCATAAGTAGTTCCTGCCATCACAGCGAGTGTAGCGCCTCCTAAGGGCAATGTCGTAGGATTACCGGCCGGATCAGACGTAATGTTGCCCGTATTGGCAAGCAGGGTCCAATCTGCCATTGTGGTCTCAGAACCCACGTAGCTTCCGACTTTATAGTATATATTGATATTGTAAGTAACATTGTTGTCTTGTAAGTCAGCTACAATTCCAATCAGGGTGGCATCCTGATTGATCAGAACGTCAAACATGGCTCCTTCATCCCCCTCCTCCCGCCGTGCCTGCCAGGCAGGGTCGGCCTGGCTTAAATATATTTCCTCTCACCAAGCAGGAGACTTCTACGTGACCGGCTCGACTGAATGAGCCCTAGATCTCAGTCGAACACGTGGTGCTGCACTATGCACCAATTAATTGCCAAATTGGCATTTTATGCACCAGTAATTGACAATAACGGCACCTACCTCTAATTTTATGCATCAATTTTGGTACATAGGGGAATCTAAAAAGCCTTAAGAACCAGCTCCATACAAGCAACGCTTTTCACGAGAGCGATGAGGCCTTACTACAATTTCCTGAAGTATCTAAGTCTGTGATGCTCCTTGAGATGGTACTATTCAAAAAATAAATTCATCGAATGCCAACTCCCACCCCCGGCCCCCTAAAGGGGAGCATCCACTCACAACGCGCATGTGATTTTTTGTCTATCAGAATTGTCTAATCATCGCTTACGAAGAAGATAAAAGATTTACGACCCTTGCCCCATTTAATAACTCGCCTGGTCACACAGGTCTCAAAAATTCTGTAAATCTTGATTTTAAGACTGAGAAGATTCGGTATGTTGCTGAAAATCAATGAATAAAGGCTGCTACAAGCAGATTTACTAAACCTGCCTGACTTGCGTCTGCAGGCAGGTCTTAGAGATTTAGCAAATCATTTGTACGATTTAGTAAATCTTCTTAATGCCTCAATGAAACACCACATGCAAAACCACCAACGAAGCACCTAATCGCATTCCGACTTGCCATACTTTCCGATCATCGTATTTGATCAGATCGTTCCACTTCGCCCAACCTCCTTTCCTCGAAAACCAATAGAGAATAGAAAAGGCTATAATGACCACCCACCCCGCTCGCACAAAATAATTCATATTCGGAAAGAAATGAATAATGGTCAAATGCAGTGGAATTGTCGATAAGAAAGCAATCAGAGCCACTCGATGATTAGGCGCAATAAGAAAAGCCGCTCCACACACGATGACGATAAAACCGGTGAAAATATAATACCGCAACTCATTAAGCGTATGCGTAAAGGCGGCTCCGGGATCTTCGAACTTTACATAGAGTAAAACGAAACCCATCAAAATCCCTGTGAAAAGAGCTACGAGGATAGTTTTGCGGCCCGCACCCACGGACCTGGCTTTCTGAGGCATTTTTGTTGATGTATTCTTTGTAAATGTCGATCGACCAAAGCGTTGCCACCGAATTAAAAGTGGAATCAACCGTACTCATCAATGAAGCGAACAAGGCACAAAGTATAACACCTTTGATTCCAATAGGCAGATACGTTTTTACGAGGTATGGAAATGCAAGATCAGGTTCTGACAATGGAGTACCGCTTTCTTGCAGAATGCCATAAAGCGCGATACCAGGAATGACGATAACCACAGCCATAACATATTTCATGACTCCACCGACCATTAAGCCGATTTGGGCTTCTCTGAGGCTCTTGGCCGCGAGCGACCTTTGGATGATCGTCTGGTTGGCGCACCAATAGTTAATATTCAAAAAGAAAAGGCCAAACATATGAATCCACGGCAATTGCTCGTGATCTGCTGGTAGGTGGAGATGCATGAGTTGGGGCGTTTTGTTGTACAATTCGCTCCAGCCGCCGAGATGGTGTATGGCTACAAACGTGATCACCAAGCCGCCCGTCAGTAGAATAGTGAATTGAATGATGTCTGTCTTCACCACGGCGCTCAATCCACCGAGATAGGTATAAATCGCCGAAAATACTCCCAGTCCAATTATCAAGATCGAAATGCGTACAACACGGTTTTCGTGCATGACGCTGAGAAAATCTGCAAAGACCAGGTCGGCAGCATAAGCTCCCCAAAACAATGCAGCGCCAATGGTTATTGTAGAAAAGAAGATAATATTGGCTATAGTATAAAAAAGCCCGACCCGTTCTCCTAATCGACTCTTTATGAATTGAGTGACGGTGACGATCCGCTCCTTTAGATAAAGCGGAACAAAGATGAACGCGGCAAACAGTATGCCTTGCACGGCATTGATTTCGAGATTCGCTTGCGCCAATCCGTACAAATAGGCGGAGCCCATCATACCGAGAAATTGATAGCCGTGGATATTAGTCGCAATAGTAGAAAGAGCGATGGAAGGCCACCTCAGATTTCTTGAACTGAGAAAATACTCTTCGGCCGTTAATTCTTTTTTTGTTCTGCCATACAGAGCGGCGAACATGATTATGCAGAAAAATGCAACGACTATTACCAGGTCAAGCATCTAACTCACTTATGCGTGCAAGATAGGGAGTTGATTTAAGATGTCGCCCACAATCTAAGTCGTCGGAATTTCTATTAGATAGATATTCAATGCGCATCTCATTGGTAATCAGTGTATTAGAATTTAGTTAGGTAGAATCCCAAGATGTTGAGCAGATGGCAAAAAACACAACTTGGCGTACTTGGCGTGCAAAATTCGAAACAATTCACGCAAAGATCGCAAAGATCGCAAAGACCGCAAAGACCGCAAAGCATGGTTGGGAAAATATCGTTGCGCAGCTAATTTGATTAGTTAGATAGAATACTTGAGTTATAATTTTTTGGAATAATCCACTCGGCCTGGAAGTACTGCCTGTCCACCGAAGCTTCAGCGTAGGTGAGCCAACTTGACGCTTTAAAAAAGTCAAACCCAGACATACTATCAAAAACGTAAAAACAAATCAACTCTTCCCGCGCGAAGGCCGAAAATCCCTGGGTGCGAGTTTCATCTGCATTCCATTATTCACCTGGAATCCATGTCTCCCGATCAGTACAATCGCTACGCCGTTGCTCTGGAGTTGCCATTCCTTGGGTTGGAGATCTTCGTTATCGTCGAGCATGATCATCGATTGGTCGTCGAGGCGGTAATGATATCGACCGGTACCATTGACGTCATCGTACCAGCCGTAGGAATAGGTGAAGTCATCCTCAAATTTTAGCCACTGGCCGGTGAGTTCTTTGGGATGGATCATTGTCTTGCCGTCAAAAAATCCGCCCCATATCCAGTAGGGTGCTGTAACCATGGCAAGCGGATCAGGGTCGTTTTGGGTCCTATGCTCCAAGATTGCTGCGGCCTGATGGCGTATCTGTACTACTGATTCGTACTCGCCTTCTTTTTGAATATTGATGGGCATGTCGGGGCCGGGAACTATTTCTGATGCCGCTGCATTTTTCTTGGGGCCATTACCACTGCATGCATTAATTGCAAGGAATAGAAGTGCAAAAGCCGTAATCCTGAATATCTTCATGGTTGATCTGTTGTTTTTAGTCTATGTCTCTAAACGAGCACATCCACAAATTTATACAAAAAGAAAGTCTTTTATCAAGAGATACGAAGATTCTTCTTGCCGTCAGTGGAGGTGTTGATTCTATGGTATTACTGAATTTGATGAATGGCTTCAGAATTAGTCTTGGAGTGGGACATGTGAACTACAAACTGCGCACACAGTCAGATAAGGAAGAAGAACTGGTTAAGGAATATTGCGATGAAAGAGAGATAGAAATACATCCCTATGTCCTGAGCGAAGTCCAAATAGAAGCATTAAGAAAAGGCAACTTACAGGATAAGGCTCGCAAAATACGCTATAATTTTTTTGGTACTGTGATGAAGGAATTTTCATATACCCATATCATGAGAGCCCACCACCTGGACGACCGGATAGAAGGCCTTTTTCTTGGTTTGTTAAGATCATCGGGATTGCATGGTTTAAGCGGGATGGAGGCTTCCGAAGGGAATTTGCTGCGTCCCTTACTCAACATTTCGAAAGAGGACATTCTCGCTTATGCGAAAATAAATGGTGTGCCATTTCTTCATGACAAAACCAATTTTGCAAGTTTTTATGATCGAAATTTTATACGAAATGAAACTCTTCCAAAGCTAAAATCGCGATTTCCCGACTATCAAAAATCAATAAAAAAGAGCCTGGAGAACCTCAACGACACCAGGGAACTCCTGGATTATTTTATCAAAAGCGAAACCATAAAATATGTGCGAATAATGCGCAATGAGATCATAATCGATCATTTAGAAAGAATAAAATCTATGCCGGGTGCGAGTACTTTTCTTTATCTGCTCGTCAAAAAATTTAACTTTAATCGTGCAGATGTTTCGGATATGATTAAAGCTTATAAAGTAGGGGCACAATTTGCATCAAAAAGCCATCGGGCAGTTTTGGATAGAGATCGCATTGTAATAAGAAAGAAAACGGAAAGGGAAAAAGCCTCATTTCATATTAACAAATTTGGAATACATAAGTTCCGAGATAATCAGTCGATTAGCATGGAATTAGTCGACTCCTTTGACCAGGAAAAAGGAGAAAGTTGCGAATATTTCGACGGTGATAAAATAAGTTTTCCAATCGAAATCAGGTATTGGCAAGCTGGAGACCGCTTTTGCCCTTTAGGGATGAATGGAAAGAGTAAGAAAGTAAAATACTTTTTGACTGATCTGAAGATTTCCCGGTTGGAAAAAGAAGAAGTAAAAGTGGCTGTGAGTGAAGACGAAATAGTGTGGGTTATTGGTTATCGCATGGACGATCGGTTTAAAGTTACACCTCAGACATCCAGGATTTTGAAAATGGAGGTGTGTTCTGAAGAGGAGGATTAGTGATTCGTGCATTTGGTTCTTGTGATTGTAAAGGAAAATTTGTTCGCCTAAACTAACCAATATCGAACAGCGACTGAAGTCGCCGCTACAAGCGCATCATGATAGACGAAAGAAACTATCTCATTCATCCGCATTATGTAATTCTCACACTTGTACTGTCGAGTATTACCGCCTTGTTTTTGGGTTTTTCTATTGCTTATCTCTACACTAGAATTCAAAGTGGGATAGAGCCTGTGCACATCCCCGGTTTGTTTTATTTTAATTCGCTGATTTTGATTGGGAGCAGCATTACGTTGATTCAGGCGAAAAGAGCTTATCAAAACGACCGTACCGAACAGTTTAAATTCTTATTATGGATCACTTTGGTGTTGACAGTCTTTTTTCTTATTGCTCAGATAATGGCGTGGAGGCAGTTGACTTCGCTAAATGTACATCTTACCACAAGCAATCTCGCATCTTATTTATACGTGATCTCCGGACTGCATTTTGTACATGTTGTCGCGGGAATTCCGTTTCTATCTAATTTCATCTGGGTAGCGCATAAACGGCTTAAAGAACCGGTAAGTGTGCTCATCTATTTTTCCGATCCAGATAAGAAAAGAAAGCTGAGTTTGCTGAATACGTATTGGCATTTTTTGGATATTCTTTGGATTTATCTTGTTGTATTCTTTTTGGGGAATTACTTGGTCTAAATGATTTCTTACTTCCAAAGCTTTCAGAAACCACTAAGAAACGCATGGCGAACCCTATGGGAAAATTCCTTCTGGGTGAATCTAAACAATGCTTCCGTAAAAGTTTCCTGAAAAAACAATTGTTAGTATGTTCAATACGCAGAACCAAATGGTCGTAGGACTATTTCCCGCAAAGGCAAACGAAGGTCACGCAAAGTCAAGCAAAGTCATTCTTAGCGAGACTTAGCGGAACCTCTGCGCCTGCCTGCCTCCGGCAGGGACTTTGCGGGAGACTTGTTTGGTTGTGGCTTTGCCGCGCTGCATGTCCTAAGTGATTCAAATAAAGTATCTTTAATGAAATTCAAAGCTTTACAATGGAAACTTCTTTTGTTATAGATCAACAAAAACTAAATCAGAGCTTTCTCAATGTTCTCAAATTCTTATTCAAGGATTCTAACCGGCTACGAGTAACCGTTAAGACCTATGAAAATTTAGGTTCAGAACCGGAAGAAACTCGCGAAGAGTATTTTCAAAAAATCGAAAGAAGATCCCAAAATCTAAAGATTAGCGTAAATACGGTAACATTTACACAGTCCGAATTTGATGAGTTAGCAGGTCTTTTGCAAAAGCTCTAAAAGTCAAGGGACGGTCTCGAAATAATACCCTGAAGAGAATTGATGCAAAAAAACATCCAACTCTATCCGTGGTACTTCGCCGCTTCTGCCTTCCTCGCCTGGATGCCCGTATTTTTCCTTTACTTCAATTCTTACCTCGACCTTTCGGACGTGCTTCTACTGGAGGCGATTTACTACATTACAGTAGTCATTTTAGAAGTGCCCTCGGGATATTTTTCAGATGCTTTGGGAAGAAGAAGGACTCTTTTGCTCGGGGCTGTATTTCTTTGCCTGGCCATTGTTTTGTACCTGTGCGGGAAAAGTTTCTACCCCTTGGTTTTGGGTCAAATATTCTTTGCAGGTCATATCTCCTTTGTTTCAGGCACTAATACCGTATTCCACTACGAATCCCTCAAATCTATAAACAAAGAACACGAATACGGCGATCGCGAAGCATCGGTAACCAAATGGTCATTGATCGCCGCGGGTATTGCGGCCTTATTCGGCGGTTGGGCGGCGAGTTATCATTTGAGTTATGCATTTTTGATTTCTTTGATCGGTGCGATTCCTGCACTTGTCATCACGATACTATTTGTAGAGCCGGAGAAAAGTGGCGAAGAAACTGCCTCACATAATGTAGTCACCCAATTAAAAGAAAGCATCAAATATCTCCGAAAAGCGCCGCTCGGATGGATCTTTGCATTTTACGTGGTCATGTTCACTATGGTGCACGTGCCCTATGAATTTTATCAGCCATACCTCAACCTGCTGGAGCAAACAGGTCAACTCACCTTTTCGAGTGCTCCTATGATGGCCGGGATGCTTTTGGCCGTTTCTTTATTCGTAAGCGCTTTTGCTGCCGGGAGAAGTATAGTTTGGAAAAATAGAGTGGGATTGAAAGCTTTTCTTTCTATCCTCTTCATAGTAATGATGGTTATTATTGGTCTCATGTCATGGATTTTGCATCCTTTTATTATTGTTTCTATTCTGTTAAGAAGTTTTTCGTCATCGGCAATGCGTGCGCCTGTTAATGAGATCATCACACCGAATATAGCAGCGGGACAACGGGCCACTTTTCATTCCATGATGAGTTTGGCCTGCAGGTTGTCGTTTTTTGTTTTGCTGTTTGTGCTGTCCTCTGTAACACCATCTGAGCAAGTAACAGATTGGGTGAGCCTTTCGCGATTGCTGAGAATTTGTCTTGTCGTTGGAATAGTCCTTGCCATCCCTTTATTTTTGACAATGAAAAAGATGAAGTTAGAAGATGAATAGAACACGCCTGCCTGCCGAAATCGCAATGCAGGCAGGGATGTAACGGGTGCAACAGATAAACACGGGTTAATATCCGTGATAATCCGTCGCATCTGCGTTCTATTTTTCAATTTAACCATTTCGCTAAGGCCTGCAATCCTTCTGCAATAATGGGCGCATATTTCCTCAGCCATTCTTCGCGACGATTCATTGACAAACTCTCGATATGATCCATTGCCATTCGCCCGTCAAAATCCACATAGCTCAATCTTGCTTCCAATGATCCGGGCTTACGACCAAAACAATTACCGTTCAACAACGCAACTCCTGATTCTTTGAGCAGGTTTTCGCACAATTTCCGGCTATCGTAAATACTTCTTTTTGCCAATAATTTTCTATGATTTTCAAATGACGGGAAAAGATAAAACCCTCCAAATGCCGGTAAAACTTTAACATCGAGTTTTTGCAATTCTTGCAGCGTGAATGAAGCAATCGTTTTCAAAATTTTATTGGTAACCTCTAGATAATCATCGATTTGTATATTCTTTTCGAAAAGTGATACGGCCGCTCTCTGAATAGGATTGGCCACACAGGAATACGTTTCACTAGCTAAGGCTCTTACTTTTTGCTTCATTTCTTCCTGCTCCTTTGGAAAAATGGCATATCCGAGACGATGTCCGCCTGCACTGGCCCACTTGCTAATACCGTCGCATATGATGGTTCCTTCGGGATAGAATTTCGAAATGGAGGTATAATTCTGTGCAAAACAGAGATCTTTATAAATCTCATCGGAAACTACAAAGACTCTATGCTTTCTGCATACCTCGCCAAGTTGTTTTAAGTAGGAAGCTGATGCAATTGCTCCAGTCGAGTTGCTGGGATAATTTAGGATAAGTAAATGGCGGCTAGTTAAGTTCTTTTTACAAAAAGCATGCAAATCATCCGGACCAGGAAGCCAACTGCTCGCCAGTGATGTTTGCAGCCAATGGATTTTTTTATTCAATGCCATCGCTTGAGGCTTATAGCTGACCCAACTCGGTGACGGCAATATCGTGTATCCTTCAACACAAAGCCTGATCAGAAAGAGTACCATTTTACTCCCGGGCCGATTACTATTCGTTCCGGTGTAAAAGATTGCTTGTGTTTTTGAAATCAGTATTCCGCTATTGCATTTTGCAGTTCTGGTAAACCTGCAGAAGGGAGGTAGTCCTTTTCCGAGGCATACTTTTTTACACCCTCTTCAAATATGCGCGGTACAGGAAAAGGAGATTGGCCAAAGCCAAATTTATACACCTTTTTACCTTCCTTTTCCAGCTTTCGCAAAAGCTGATTCATTGCTAGAGTGGGGGAGATGGAAAAAGACATCTTCGGAAAGTTAAAACGAAAAGGCCGTCTCAAGCGGATAGCCTTAGAATAAGTCCGTGTGTAAAACCTCCAAGGTTTGATCCTCGCGACAACGAATGTCCAGGTCCATATAGAATTTCATACCGACTAATGAAATCTGTTGTAAACATTAGAGGTTTAGAATCCTATTGCAAGGTAAACACCAATCGCGCAAACAAATGCCTGCCACCAAAACTAAACTGCGGCGATCTCCTTGAATACCTGAATCTTCCGCTGGAAATAAAGGTATCATCGACCACGTCGGGATAAACATCAAATAGGTTATGGCTGCCCACGGTCACAGACAAATTTTCCTTTAGCTGATAAGCAATGGAAAGATCTGTGAGTATCTTGGCAGAATTGTACGGATCGATGGTCGCATCCGACCTCAAATTCAAATCTGCATCAAAAATATCGGCATTCGTCGCTTCCGTGGTTTCACCGAAAAGGGTATTTCTCAGATAAATGCTCCACTTATCCAAATCCAATGAATTGCTCAAAGACAGCTTCATTCTCGGAACGGCCTGTTCGAGGTAGACTCTTGAAGTTTGATCAAAATAAGTGCCTACCAAACCTTTGTTTACCAGCAATTGAGAAGCCTTGACTCCATTGCTTACTACTCTGGAATCATCATCTGCCAGCTCGGATTGGCTGATATCCTGAACCCATTCTGTTTTAGAAAAAGTAGCTGCGAAGTCATTTCTGAGAATGGCATCATTGCCGACCACGGTACTATGTGCAACCACGATATCCAAACCTCTCGATTTTGTATCAATAGCGTTGGCAAAAAATGTTGCGGCTCCTGCGCCTGCCTGGTCAAAGATGCGTTGAAGCTCAGCATCGCTGCCGGCCGAAAATGCCCCCGTAAGAATGATTCGATCATCAATATTCACATTGTACGCATCTACGCTAATCTTGAGATTTTGATCAGGCACTTTTGCTGCAAATCCAAGGCTTATATTGGTGGATGTTTCCTCAACCAATTGTGGGATGCCTAGCAATTTTGCCGCCCTTGAGTTATTTGCAAATGTCCCTCGCTCTTGTGGTACCTGAACGCCCTGGTCATTGAGCGTAAAGATCGTGGCTGTTTTGTTAAAATTGATCTGGTGCAATGACGGTGCTCTGAATCCGGTACTTACGGCGCCCCTTAAATTGAAATCAGGGGTTAAACTATACCTCGATGCCAATTTCCAATTAAAAGTAGACCCAAAATCGGAATAATCCTCGGCCCGAATAGCTGCTTCAACCAGAAATTCATCACTTATATCCAATTCAACATCGACATATCCGGCATAGCTGTTCCTTCGTGCATCTACAAAATTTTGAGGTAGAAATCCAGCAAAGCATTGCGATCCCGAAGGCCGGCTCCTGCCTATTATATCCGTCGTGAGCAAGTGATCAGGGGTAACGGAATTCACAAGATTTCCATTGATATCAAAGTTGCCAAACGACGATTCTATACCTGGGGTGACCAGGTAATTTTCGTACCTGTATTCCGCCCCGAAAGCAACATTTACACCTTTGATCCCTTCTCCATCGCCTTGAAAATATTGGCTGATGTCGAGGTTGCTGGTGTTCTGAATAAATTTATGTCCGCCGACATTAAACTCTGTAGGTGATGATGGCCCCAAGGTGGCATTGTGTGTTTCGGTCATGCGATACAAGAATTCATTGGAACCATTGGTATTGCTGAAATCTGCGTCCCATCCGTTGAGGTTGCCTTTGATACCGGTAGCAATAGAGCGATCCGAAATATTGGAATTGATTCGCGGTACCGTACCATTCGGCCAAATGGCTGTTGTTGTCCTGTTTTGCCCCGGCAAACGGTAGAAACATCCCGATTCTCCCTCGCGATAACCAATCCCACCAAAGGCGTAGATCTCCCAGTTTTCGTTGACCGGAAGGCCCATATTGGCAAAAAACTGGCCTGCACGAAAGCCGGACTGACCGACACGCATATTAAAATCCCTTGTGGTCAGGCCACGAGCTCCTAATTCCTGGTCGGTGGCATTTGCACCTAAAACACTGGAAATGGAAGCCAGGTCTGTTGCAGAGTTTATGGTCGCTAATTGCTCGGAAGAAAGATATCCGACACCTGGAGCAAATTGCTGTACCTGTCCTAAGGTCAACGTACTGATATCGGCTCCGGCTGCAGAAGCTACTCTTTCTATACCGTTGTAAACGGCAAAAATAGAACCGGTAAAATCGAGCATTCGTTGGGTAGGTTGTCTCTGATTGTATTCGCCTGTAAAATTGATAAAACCACCTTTTTCGCCTAGCGGGATACCGTAGTTCACACCTATATTGAATACTTCACCGTCGACACTTTCCGGCTCGTCTCCTATCCCAAACGAACCAATTTCGCTTGTAAAATTACCTCCTGTTGTAATGTTCACAGCAAGTTTATTTACGTCTTCTTTCAACCTCAAATTGATCACTCCTGCTATGGCATCCGAACCGTATTGGGCAGCAGCGCCATCACGAAGTACTTCGATATTTTGGATAGCTGTGGCAGGAATAGCGTTCAAATCGGTGCCTACCTGGCCCCGCCCGAAAGTACCATTAACATTAACCAGTGATGTCGTATGCCTCCTTTTTTCATTGACCAATACCAATACCTGGTCGGGGCCTAAGCCTCTCAGGGATGCAGGATCGATATGATCGGTTCCGTCCGAAATCGTCTGAGTATTGGATGAAAAAGATGGGGTGGTGTTGTGGAGAAGTTGGTTCATAGTTGTCTGAGGAGCCGCAAGGCTGAGGCGCGATACATTGATGACATCTACCGGAACCGGTGAAGAAACATTGGTTCGATTAGACGCCCTGGTTCCTATAAGCACCACTTCTTCGAGTTGGACGCCTTCGGACAGCTCAATGGTGTAATCTGACGCGGCACCAATCGTTGCCTCTGTCGACGAGAATCCAAGAAATGATACGACCAGAATATCCCCTTCATCTGCTTCCAGGCTAAAAGTACCATCCAGGCCGGTGACTGTGCCCCTTGTCGTGCCTTTGATGAAGACCGTGGCTCCAAATATGGGTGAGCCATCTTGGTCGGTGACCGTTCCAGTAATGGCTTTGTAGAGATTTTCCTGAATTTCAGCAACCACTTTCTCGGTTAATAAATCCTCATTTCCCTTCACGAAATCTGGTGTGGCATGCGACAACGTTCCTGCCATAATAAGGAATACGATCAGAAATTCTGAAATCAACTTTTTCATTATTTTCCTCGTGCGTCTCGTTTTTGATTAAAAATAATTTTGATACAAATTTAAAAAATAAAATTTAACTAAATTCGCAATTTATTGAAAAGATTTCGAAACGAATTTAATGCTTGCTGATACTATTTCCTTAGGAAAGGATACCGCAGAAAAATTAGGACTATCTGCAGAAGAATACGAGCGGATCGTGGAAATAATGGGAGGCGAACCCAATTTCACAGAATTGAGCATTTTTTCAGTAATGTGGTCGGAGCATTGTTCCTATAAAAATTCAATCAAATATCTAAAGACCTTGCCAAGGGACGGAGCAAAAATGCTTGTTGCGGCGGGTGAAGAGAATGCAGGACTTATTGACATTGGAGACGGCCTGGCATGCGCGTTCAAAATCGAATCCCATAATCATCCCTCGGCTATAGAACCTTATCAAGGTGCCGCCACGGGAGTGGGCGGAATTCATAGAGATATTTTTACTATGGGCGCGCGCCCAATTGCAGCTCTAAATTCGCTGAGATTTGGTCGGATTAGGGAAAAGCGAACCCAACATCTCGTCGATGGCGTCGTCAGAGGTATAGGCGACTACGGTAATTGTTTGGGCGTGCCGACTATAGGAGGCGAGACGTATTTTGATGAATGTTACAATCAGAATATCCTGGTAAACGCGATGTCCATTGGCATTGTAAAAGACGGTCTGACCGCGTCTGCAATTGCTGAAGGTGTAGGCAATCCCATCTTTATAGTGGGCTCGAAAACCGGCAAAGATGGAATACACGGAGCCACATTCGCATCAGCCGATCTGACCGAAGATTCCGTAGAAGACCTTCCGTCGGTGCAGGTGGGCGATCCTTTCCAGGAAAAATTACTATTGGAGGCTAGTTTGGAGGCTATTAAATCAGGTTTTGTTATCGGCATTCAGGACATGGGCGCTGCAGGAATTACGTGCTCCACTTCAGAGATGAGTGCTAAAGGAGGTGTAGGTATGGAAATTGATCTGGACCTGGTACCTACTCGCCAGGAAAATATGAAACCCTTCGAAATACTGCTTTCCGAAAGCCAGGAACGGATGCTTATATGCGGACAAAAAGGTCGGGAAGCGGAGATCAATGAAATTTTTAGAAAATGGGATCTGAATTGCACCGAGATAGGGGAGGTTACGAATACTGGAAGGCTATGCTTTTATGCTCAAGGCGAAAAAGTGGCTGACGTGCCTGCGGATGACCTTGTACTCGGAGGCGGTGCGCCTGTCTATGAAAGGGAGTACAGAAGGCCTGCATATTTTGAAAAAATTGAAAAATTTGACATTAACCGGATTTCCGAACGGACAGATCTTTTGGAAGTAGCCAAAATGATGAACAAGAGCGCCAATCTTTCGTCTAAGCAGTGGATATATGATCAATACGACTCCACCGTGCGCACCAATAGTATGAGTACAAGTTGCCCATCTGATGCCGCCTTGGTGAGGATTAAGGGAAGCCGGAAAGCTCTGGCGGCTTCTGTGGATTGTAATTCGAGGTACGTGTTTGCTGATCCCTATGTCGGGACGATGATTGCCGTGAGCGAAGCGGCCCGAAACATCGTATGCTCCGGAGGCGTTCCAGCGGCCATTACGAATTGTCTCAATTTTGGAAATCCTTATAATGAAGAAGTGTACTGGCAATTTGTCAATGCTATCAGAGGGATGGGAGAGGCGTGCAGAAAATTTGATACACCCGTTACGGGAGGAAATGTGAGTTTCTACAATCAGACTGTACTGCCCGATCGAAACGAACCGATATACCCTACGCCGACTATTGGTATGGTCGGTATCCTGGAAGACAAAAAAGATCAATTGACCCTGCATTTTAAGGAAGAAGGGGATTCAATTTTTTTATTGGGCAAAAACATGAACGATATTGGGCAGTCCGAATATTTGCGATCCTGTCACAAAGTTGAATACTCTCCGGCTCCCTGGTTTGACTTGCATTACGAGTACAATCTGCAACTTACCATCATCCGCCTGAACGAGAGAAAAATTCTTAAATCTGCACATGACGTGTCAGAAGGAGGACTGTTTTTTTGTTTGCTTGAATGTGCTTATCATTGTAATTTTGGATTTGATCTTGATTTTGAGCCAAAAGACATCAGGAAAGATGCTTTCTTATTCGGCGAAAGCCAAAGCAGGGTTGTGGCAACAGTGCACAAAGATCAACGCGAAAATTTCATGGAAGTACTAGCAGACCATGATGTAGAGGTGGCTGAAATAGGAAAAGTAATGAAAAATAAAATTTCGGTTTTCAAAAAGTCGTTTGGTATTATTGATGATTGGAAAAAAGAACACAACAGCGTGCTAAACAATTACTTGAATCAAGAAAAAATATTATGACGAAGATTTACAACTTGTTATTGCTCATGGTGACCACCGCGCTTTTATCTTCATGTGGAAGCAAAAAATTTGTAATAAATGGAAATATGGCTGGAGCTAGTAGTCTCGGAGTCTATCTGGACAATATCAATTTATTGAGTAACGAGACCATGGTATTGGAAAAATCTGAAACGGATGGATCGGGCAACTTCAAGATTACCATGGAAGAAAATCCGGGCAAAGGATATTACAGAGTGCGGATGGGCGCTAAATCTGCCTATTTGATATTAGACGGTACGGAGCAAGCCGTAAAAGTCAAAGGTAATCTCGCTGAAATTAATAAATACACGTACACTTTTGAAGGAGCGCCAAAGGCACAACAATTTGCAGAAAAGATGAATGGATTTGCAACCAGGTCAATTGGTCTTAATGATTTGCAGCATTTTGTACAATACGAAGCCTCTGCCGAAGTGGCACTCCCTATTGCTGTTATGGTTTTTGGCGGGAGTGAGCAGTTCGCACCATTACACAGTGAATTAAGCCAGAAAATAAAAAACGCAATGCCCGATAATCCAATGTCCGATCAATACATCGCTATGGCCGACCAATTGAACAAGGAACTGTTGAGAAAGCAGGCATTACAAAGGGTAAAAATCGGTGAAACTGCTCCGGATATCGAACTTCCCGGCCCTGACGGCAAGAACAGAAAACTATCGGACTTAAGGGGAAACATCGTACTTCTTGATTTTTGGGCGAGTTGGTGCGGCCCATGCAGACGGGAAAATCCAAAAGTGGTACGTACCTATGACAAGTACAAAAACAAGGGATTTACCGTATTTAGCGTGTCACTCGATGGTTTGGACGAACGAACGAAACGAAGATTTTCGGGAAGTGGGCAAGTAGAATCTCAAATTCAACGGTCCAAGCAACGATGGGTAGCCGCCATAGAAAAGGATAACCTGAAATGGGATAGCCATGTCAGTGATTTGAAAAAGTGGGATTCGAAAGCGGCAGCCATGTATGGGATCAGAAGTATTCCTCAGACGTATCTTATTGATCGCGACGGAAAGATTGCTGCGGTTAATCCGAGGCATAATTTAGAGGAGGCTATTTTGAAGGTGATCTGATGAGTTGAGGCCAGGAGGCCATCAACAACCCGGTTTTTGATGGCGTTTCGCCTCGGGGAAAACCAGTCCCGCACAAATCACCCCCGCAGCCACCGCCACATTCAAACTTTCAGAAACCCTTGATCCTGAACCTTTTATAGCTATCTTTTGAATCGATACGGCTTTCAAATTTTCACTTAAACCACTTCCTTCGCTACCGAGAATCAAAATGAATTTATTTTGCTTACCGACGTTTTCAACGGAAATACCATTCATATCGGCAGCAAAGAGCGTAATTTTTTTCAATTCTATTAACTCCGATTGGGACATCTCCAACAATTGCAAATTGGCAAACGCTCCCATTGTGCTTTGCACCACTTTCGGATTATAAAAATCGGCAGCATCTTCAGATCGAATTACGGCGTCCAGTCCAAACCAATCGGCAATGCGAATGATTGTTCCCACATTTCCCGGATCTTGTACTCCATCGAGATAAATAGCTCTTTCTATAGTCTTTTTTGAGTTTTTTGGGATTTCGACCAGCGCCAATGCACTCGACGGAGTATTCAAAAAAGAAATCGACTTCATCGTGCGTTCGTCAATAAGTATCTGTTTATTTTCAAGGCCGGTAATTGGGTAGAAACCACTACGCTTTGTAAAATAAATTAAGCGAATTTTATAAGTACCTGACTTCAGTATAGTTTGAATGATCTTGGTGCCCTCAGCAACAAATAAATCATGCCTTTGCCTGAATTTTTTGTGCTTGAGGGATTTGATAATTTTTACCTCATTTTTAAACATACTCTATAGAGCGGAGCCGATTTTTAATTATATGTCCAAAGCTAATTCTTTCCATCTTTTTGTCGTCGCAGTTATAGCTCTATTGACGATGGCGTCATGCGCTTCATTGAGAGGATTGGAAAGTAACGACTATGTATTATTGAGAAATCACTTGGAAATAGATACCGACATCAAAGGCAAACGGCTTTCAGAAGTGAAAAATAGCCTCGAGGATCTCTACAAACAAAAACCGACAAGACGAAACATTTTTAATCCAAGGACGTGGGGAGCCAAAGCGACCATTTTCAGAAATGATCTTAGTGAAGCTACAGTTAATGATTTCGCACAGTTATTAATAAATCGCAAAGGCTTTTATCAAGCCCAAGTGCAATACCGCGCAGCTTTTTTTGAGAACATTGTAGAAGTTACTTACACAATACAAACCGGTCCTCAGTATTTTATCGATTCCATCCATTACTCATCCGGTGATAAAACTGTTCTGAGCATTATAAAACAACAAAATGATGAAACCCTGCTCCGAAAAGGTATGCCTCTGGACGCCAGAGATTTTGATTCTGAAAAAAGCAGGATTGTCAGACTTCTTCAAAATTTAGGATATGCCAATTTCACTAAAAACTTTATCGAGTATCAGGGCGATAGTATCTCTTCCGGTGCAGTCAAGGTGAACGTGCACATTTATGCGCCAGGCGATGAGAACAAACACCAAAAATACCAGGTCGGTGATATAAAAGTGTATACAGAACATCTTAATGGTGAGGTCGAAGCGGTGGGAAACATGGACACTTTAGAAGGGGTAGAATACTTTGCCAGGAATAAAGAATATATGGTAAAGCCAAAGGGTATCGCCAACGCAATAGCACTCAAAGAAGGTGACATATATAGAAAAGCCTCCGAAACCAAGACGTACAGAAGACTTACCGCTTTGAGTCCATATCGGTTTGCTATAATTAATCCATTTATTCGGGAAGATTCGGATTCCTTGATCAACTACAATATTTTTCTTACTCCACAAGAAAAGAAGTGGATTTTCGATGCAGGTACCAATCTTTTCTATTCTACTTTTAGCCAGGGCGGCCGCAATAACTTACTCGGGTTTAATACCAAAATCAATCTGCAGCACAGAAACTTCCTGAAACGCGCCTACAGTTACTTCATCGACCTGGAAGGCACATTCGAATTTGACTTTACTAATTTTCCGAATATTGATCCGAACACCATAAGTTTTCAGATCGATAACCGGGTCGAATTACCCCGTAGAATAGAGTTATTAAACTTTATTCATTTCCTCAATAAGATCAAACTGATCAACGATCGTACTTATGAAAAATTTGATAGTGAAACATTGACTGAAATTTCCGTCGGATACGGCTACAATGATATATTCGATCTCTATTTGCTCAATTCATTCAATGCTACTTGGTCGTACAATTATCAGCCAAATCCCAACACTAGAATTCGTTATAATCAATTAGGTCTTAACTATATAATTATCGATACTGATCCATTATTTGAAGAAATTTTTTTAATAGTCAACCCACTACTGGCAGCCAGTTTTACGGATCAGTTATTCACCGGATTATTTTTGAGAGATATATCTTTTTATCGTCAGACAAATGAATCGAAGTACCGGACTCAATGGGCATTCGTGGGCAATTTTGAGATCAGCGGGCTTGAAAATTATCTTGTCAACTCTGTTGTAAATGCTTTTCAGGGCGATTCTGATTATTGGACACTGGGCAGGGTGGCTTTTGCAAAATATATCAGGTTAGAAAGCGACGTTCGTTTTTACAAAAAGTTTAGCGACAAGACAGTTTGGGCATCGCGAATGAATGTGGCATTGGCCTTCGCATATGGGGCGGATGAAAATATTGTCGGCGATGGAGAAGTGCCTTTTATTAAGCAGTACTTTGTAGGCGGGCCGAATAGCCTGAGGGCGTGGAGATTACGAGAGTTGGGGCCTGGCGGATTTTCGGATTTTTTACTTAATCCTATAGATAATCCTTTTCAGGCAGGCAATCTTAAGATTGATATTAGTACGGAATTCAGATTTAAGCTTTTTTGGCTATTGGATGGAGCGATATTCATGGATGCCGGCAACGTCTGGCTTATAAAAGATGACGAAGAACGACCAAATGGTAAAATATCATCGGATTTTTTTAATCAGATAGCCGTTGGAATGGGGTGGGGTTTAAGGATGGATTTTACCTATTTTATATTGCGTTTTGATATGGGTTATAAATTGAGGAATCCATTTCCTGATCCTGAAACCGGAAGCTATTTTGCTTTGAATAAGAAATACAATTCTTTCCCTTTTGGGAATATTAATTTTGCTATTAATTACCCGTTTTAAGCCGAAAAACTGGTCCCGCACCCACAAGTATCTTTCGCATTCGGATTATTAAAAACGAATCCCCGGTTGTCAAGGCCTTCGTGCCAGTCAATTTCTATGCCAAGCAAGTAGATCGCATGCGATTTTTCCATATATACAGCGAGGCCCCCGATTTCGTACGTTTCGTCCTTCTCCTTTTTCAAATCAAATCCCAGTACATATGAAAATCCGGAACACCCACCTCCTTTCACACCTACACGCAGGCCATGATCTTCGGGTATGCCCTGTTCCTCTTTTATCCTTTTTAATTGACTAACAGCCGAATCGGTAAGCGTAATGGGCTGTTCTACCAGTACTTCTGTCATAACTTATCTTTTATCTTTACTACGAAGAACGCAAAAAACTGAGATAGAGTTCAGCGACTTAACGTTTTTCAATTTAGCTTGCTCAAATAGTCAGTTGGCTATTGCCGACCACTGACCCCTACCTAATTGTCAATCTTCCTTAACCGGTGTTGCTCCGGAAAAAACCTTCGCTATATCCATCTCGAAACCCTCCAGACCTGGAGATTCTAATATACCGGAGTCCTCGAGGTAAATTGTTAAACGAAAGCGCTCATCTTTCAAACTATACACTTCGATAGACTTTTTCTCCGGGTCAACGATCCAATATTCCCTAACCCCATATTTTTCGTAAATATCTTTTTTCTCGCCCCTATCATAAACCGCGGTGGATTTGGAAAGTATTTCTATGACCAGATCAGGAGCGCCTCTGACAATTTGTTCGTCCTCGTCAAGAATAAAATATCGCTCTTTTTTGATAAAGAAAATATCCGGGTGATAGGCGTTGCCGTCGTCAAGAATTACATCAACAGGCGCATAAAGAACCTCTCCTGCCCCCGTTTTTTTTGAGTATTCTGTCAAACAAAAATCAATCTCCCTTGAAATGCGTTGATGTCGAATAGAAGGTGCTTGTTTCTTTACCAGTTCTCCATTTATAAGTTCATACCAAAAATTGTCATTATCATCGAATTCCAACTCGCGAAATTCCTGGTAGGTCAATTTCTTTTTTAATACTTCCATCGTTCGAAAATTTTATCTAAGATAAGCCTTTTTTGAGCCTGGCGTTACTCATTTGCGTTTACAGCGGACTCCATAAGCTTATAAATATTTAAATGCTGCAATGATTTGATGCTTCAATGATTTAGTGCGAGTATTCCGTCATTATCGCATTGTATCATTATCGCATTCAATCATTTGTGTCTACATTTACCTCAAAGTATTTTGAATGGAAATAGTGTCTACATTGCTGGAAATCGTAAAGTATCTTATCCCTGCGGCAATCGTGTATTTCCTCATGAACCGCTTTTTGAACGGTCAGCAAATAATCGAGCAACTCAAACTGCGATTGGAGCAAACCAATGATACGCTTCCATTGCGCTTTCAGGCATATGAGCGTTTGATTCTTTTCCTGGAGCGAATAAAAATATCAAGCCTCGTAATGCGATTAAAAACACCATCAACGGGAGCTGAAGATCTAAAGAACGCGCTCATGATCGCGATTCAAAAAGAATTCGAGCATAACCTGACTCAACAGATATACATAAGCGAAGAATTGTGGAAGATCATTGAATTGGCCAAGGATACTACGCTGAATTTTATAGGCGAAGCCTATGAAAATGAAAGTGCGGATGTGGAGGGGTTTGCTGATCTATTGATACTTGGCAATACTGAGCATCTTGCACCTATTTTGAGTAACGCCCAAAGTGCCGTAAAGAAAGAAGTAGAACTATATTTCAAATGATACGAAAAAAGAAAAAAATAATTCACAAAAAAAATCTTGTAGTTCGTTGATATTGAGTTAGTTATAAGCCAGATTTGTTAAGCCAATGTTAATTTTACATATGTAATGATCTGATAAATAATAACTTATACATTAAGTTAGTTTGTATATGTCGGTTGTGATTCATTACAAAATTCATTTAAATTGTTAAAACACATACTCGATAAATTATTTTTGACATATTTGCGCCGGACATAAATCGACCTTGGGCAAGCCGGTTTTTGCAAAGCGATATAAACCAATAATAGAACCGATTAACATTTGAAATAATGGTCAAATCTCACCTCCAAGTATGGAAGAAATGTCTTGATTACATCCAACTTAATATTAATCCAAACAGCTATAAAACATGGTTTGAACCAATTAAAGCGGTAAGCCTCAAGGACAAGGAACTGACTATCCAGGTGCCGAATCAATTTTTTTATGAGTGGCTCGAAGAGAACTATGTAACCCTACTGCGAAAGACCATAACCCAGGAATTGGGATCCGGTGCTACGCTGGAATATCGAATTGTGGTGGACAATCACAAAGATGCCATGAACAGCTTAAGAAATATCAATAAGAGTGAAAGCTACGCTACCGATGAGATCAAAAATCCGTTCGTTATTCCGGGCATCCGCAGTGTAAAAGTAGATTCTCAATTGAATGAAACCTATCGATTGGACAACTTCATCGAAGGAGATTGCAATAAGCTCGCCCGGTCGGCTGGCAAGGCAATTGCCAAAAAACCCGGTGGAACAGCTTTTAATCCATTGGTTATCTACGGTGAAGTAGGTCTAGGCAAGACCCATCTCGCCAATGCCATCGGAAACGAGGTAGTCGACGAATTTCCAGATCTAAATGTGCTCTACGTAACTACGGAGCGATTTACTAATCAGATCATTGATTCGATCAAAAAGAACTCCCTGATTGACTTTACTAACTTTTATCAGTCCATAGACTTACTCATTGTCGATGATATTCAGTTTTTATCGGGTCGTACAAAGACACAGGAAATCTTCTTCAATATATTCAATCAATTGCACCAATCAGGCAAACAATTAGTGCTTACTTCAGATAGACCTCCAAAGCTCCTTGAAGGAATTCAGGCACGGTTAATATCCCGATTCAAATGGGGACTGTCAGCTGACCTGCAACAACCGGAATTTGAGACAAGAATGGCCATCCTGGATTCCAAGCTCGAACAAGAAGGTGCTGATTTTCCATACGAAGTCAAAGAATACATCTGTTACAATGTCTCCAATAATGTACGCGAACTCGAAGGAGTAGTCATATCGATAATCGCGCAATCTACACTGAATAAGAAAACTATTAACCTGGAACTGGCACGCTTGGTGATCGAGAACTACGTATCCGGCCTTGCCTCTGGCCTCACTGTAGACAATATCAAAAAATTAGTAGCCGATCATTTTTCTCTCCCTATAGAAAAGCTGCACGCCAAAACCAGAAAACGCGAAGTAGTCATAGCCCGTCAACTATCCATGTACCTCGCCAAGAACCACACAAAAGATTCGCTCAAACAGATAGGAGCGAATTTTGGCGGCAGAGACCACAGTACGGTGATCTATTCATGCAAAACCGTCCAGGACCTGATGGATACGGATGGGATCTTCCGCGACACCGTCCAGGAGCTTGAACGGAAGGTACAGATGCAGTTGAATACGGGAGGGATGCTTGTGTAGCAAACAGTTGGCAGTTCGCCCGCCTTCGCCAAGGCTACGGCGGACTCGCAGCGGGCAGTCTGGTCAGTACTTTCTTGATTTTCTGGACATTATCTGTTTGGCGCGAATATCTTTGGACGAAAAACTGCTAACTTTTATCAGAATTCTACCAACTTACCCAAATAGGCAGGTCATAAAAAAGAAGCCATCTTACCCAGAAGAATCTTCCTCGCAATCTCCAATTCTTCTTCGTTGTACAGGACCAAATTTACCTTTGATTGGAATGGCTCGACTAAGTCGCGATAAGCCGGAAGAAAATGATTGTTGAAGCGATGAAGAATTTCCTCTTCTTTATAATTGCGATCCTTCAAATCGCGCAGCAAGCGCCTTTGTCGGCAAAGCTGGTCAGGTGCTTCGATAATTATCGAATAGTTCAGTAACTCCCAAATCTCGGGATGTGAAAAAATAAATATGCCCTCTATAACCACGATTTGAGCAGGACGCAGTGTCAGGTAGCTCGCCCGGGCTTCAATATTAAATGTATACCTCTTTTTTCGTACTTCTTTTCCTGCGATGAGTTGTTTCAGATTAGACACTACTTTGTCCCAATCGAAGGAAGACATCAGATCGAAATTGTAGTAGCCTTTTCCATCTTTTCGCTGTTTCGTGCGTTTTTTATAGTAATTGTCCAAAGAGAGAATGCATACTTCTTCAGGAGTGAATTTTTCTCTTATGGCATTCAGAAGGGTCGTCTTACCGCTGCCGCTTTTTCCCGATAATCCGATGATTTTCATTTGAATGATGAAAATGTGGAAAACTATCCAAAATATCATCATTCTCTGTTTACTTTACGGTATGATCGTAAACGCTGCGAGAGGATTGCTCGGAATTGTCCTCCTGATCGGAATATGCTATTTAGTAAGCAGCAATCGCAAAATCGTCAATTGGAGATTGGTCATCATTGCTGTTCTTCTCCAGATCACCATGGGAATTTTGCTGATCAAGGTACCGGCCATCAAATGGGTATTCGAAAAAGTAGTCGCATTTTTTATGATGGTCATTAAGAGCAGCGAAGAGGCGTCCATTTTTCTCTTTGGAGATTTAGCGCTACCTAGTGGCCCTTATGGATTTGCATTTTCTGCGTTGCCCATAATCGTTTTCTTTTCAGCCCTGACATCCTTGCTTTATTATTTTGGCATGCTTCAAAAAATAGTATTTGGATTTGCCTGGCTGATGAATCGCACAATGAATCTTTCCGGTAAAGAAAGCCTTTCAGTCGCTGCCAATGTGTTCATAGGCCAGACCGAAGCGCCGTTGGTGGTCAAGCCCTATCTCAATACGATGTCGCGATCGGAAATTATGCTATTGATGACAGGCGGCATGGCTACGATTGCCGGTAGTGTATTCGGTGTTTATATAAGTATTTTGGGAGGAGGGGATCCTGATACGATGCGAGAATTTGGCCTTCACCTGCTTGTTGCTTCTATCATTTCAGCTCCTGCCGCAGTATTGACATCTAAAATTATCCAACCTGAAAAACCGGAGGCGCATATTGATAAAGGTTTGGATATTGCAGGATCTGTGGCTGGTGACAATTCTCTAGATGCTTTGGCACGAGGCACTACGGAAGGAGTGAAATTAGCGGTCAACGTAGGGGCCATGCTTCTGGCTTTCATGGCGTTGATCTATTTATCTAATTTTCTCTTTTTAGAAATTGGCAAAATCGGTGGTTTGAACGAATGGGTGGCAAGGACGAGCAATGGCAATTTCGAAGCCTTTTCGCTTCAATATATTTTGGGCTTGTTATTCGCACCGATAGCATGGATCATCGGCATTCCGCCGGACGAGATGATGATGGTCGGAAGGTTGCTCGGTGAAAAGACAATTCTCAACGAATTCGTTGCCTATGCCTCACTTGCGGAAATTGGTAATGAGGGATTGCTCTCCCAGCGGTCTACGATCATTGCGGCTTATGCACTTTGCGGATTTGCCAATTTTGCTTCTATAGGCATTCAAATAGGCGGCATTAGCGCTATTGCCGAAAAACAGCGCAAAACACTCAGTGAATTGGGATTTAAGGCTTTAGTGGGCGGTACGGTGGCTACTTTGATGACGGGGTGTGTTGCTGGGATGTTGATCTGATGAAGCAGAAAGTTGTCAACTTTCTAAAGTATTGGAAACCTTAAAATTGAAATTTAGTAATTCATAAGTTTTCGAAGTTGACAACTTTCAAGGTACGCAAATAATTCTTTTCTTATCTTTATTAAAAGCTTAATCATGCTTATAGCAGAAATGAAATCAACAATTTCGAAAATTGAGAAATTAAGCGAGGCCGATCAAAGAAGTCTGAATAAGAGCATTTTGTCAGAATTACAGTTTGATCAAACCTTAAGGGCGACTAGAGATAAATTAACCAAGCTTGCTGATGAAGCGCTAGAAGAGCACGGAAAGGGACTAACCGAGGAGATGATTTAAAGTGCGGTCATTCAGGACAAGAAAATTCGTTTGAATTAGAACGGTAATCTGCTCAAATCCACATTCCCCCCGGACAAAACAATACCTACCTTCTTCCCTTCAAATCTTTCCTTTTCTTTTAAAAGCGCAGCAAAGGCAACTGCACTCGAAGATTCCACAATGATCTTCATCCGTTCCCAAATCAATCTCATTGCTTGTACAATTTCATCTTCCTCGACTCTTATGATACGCTCTACGTATTTCTTAATGATCGGAAAATTGCGATCGCCGAGGTGCGTTTTCAAGCCATCGGCTATTGTATCCGTCGTGATATTGTACTCTATTTTGCCACTTTGTAAAGAGCGAAAGGCATCATCCACAGCAACGGGCTCTCCACCAATCACCTTGATATTTTCGCCAAAAAAATGAGCTGCCAATGCCGTTCCGGCAAGAAGTCCACCACCTCCGACCGGAACCAATATGTAATGTAAATCCGACTGCTCTTCTATCAATTCCATTCCCGCAGTAGCATTTCCAAGGATGACCTGATCATCATTGGAAGGATGCACAAATGTTGCTCCGGTGTACTCGATTACTTTTTCTACTGTGCGTTCGCGACCTTCTACTGCTTTGGTGCAGAGCGTTATGTTTCCTCCGTATCCTCTCACTGCATCTTTTTTGACATCAGACGCATTTTCCGGCATAACGATATGAGCAGTCACTCCCAGTATTTGTGCGGACAGCGAAAGGGCTTGGGCAAAATTTCCGCTGGAATGGGTTACTACGCCTTGACCCTTTTGTTTGTCTGTCAGATTCAGAAGCGCATTGCACGCACCACGCATTTTGAAGGCACCCATCCTTTGGAAATTTTCACATTTGAAATAAAGTTCGACTCCTGTCATTTCGCAAAGCTGCCTTGAAGTCAGTACGGGAGTGTGATGAATTAAGGCTTCAATACTTTCGCGTGCTCGAACAAGATCGCTTTTATTCATATAAATATAATTTTTTATATGAATGCGGTCGCCTCTACTTCGATCAGGCAGCCGTAGTGCAAGTCTCTTGTAGGTACCAGACACCGAGCAGGTCTGTGTTCACCGAAAAAGTCGGAATAGACTTTATTTACTGCGCCCCAACAATCTACGTCCGGATTGTATATTTGCACTTGAAGTACCTTGTTTCTACTACTTCCTGCTTCCGTGACGATCAGATCGAGATTTTTGAGTACCTGGAGGGTCTGCGCTTTTATTCCTTCGGGCAGTTCTCCGGTTTTCGGATCGAATGGAAGTTGGCCGGATATATAAAGTGCTCCGTTGTGTTCTATACATGCGGAGTAATGGCCTTTTGGACTTGGTATTTTTTGGGAGGTGATGATTTTCATAGGATGAATGTACCTCTATGCAGAAGAGCGCAAATGCTGGTAAGAGTCAACCTATCATGATTTTCAAGAGACCGACCGTAGAAGATTGAGAAATTTGAACAATTCATTTAAACCTAGTTTGCCGCCATGAACTTCTCCGATATTCGAATAAATCCTCCCGCTTTAGCTAAATAAGCAACGTAGATGCCTGTTGTCAAATGGATCGGCTCTACCGAAATTCTGTTCGTTCCAACCAAAATCGGGGTCACCGCGGTAGTTCTAATTTCTTGCCCGAGCATATTGCAGATAGTGATAGTATGTATCTCAAGTGAGTTATTTTCGAACTCTATTGTTAATCGCTTATTAGTATTATCATAAAAAGCCGGAAACAGCTCAAATTCAGCTTCACTTCGGGAACAGCTTGAAGCTAAATCTCGCATTGCACTAACTGCATTCAACCTTCCACCGGATATGGTACTTGTATCAAACCCGGGAAGAGGATCCACATTATTAAGAATTGCTGATTTTATTTTTAATGCTGCCTGTGAAGGATTTGATTTGCTGAGTTCAAGAATTTCGGAAGCACAAGGCAATGCGTACAAGAGCGCTGCAACTCCCGCTGCATGAGGTGACGATGCAGATGTGCCATCAAAACTGCCGTATCGATTTTCAGTAAGCGTCGAGAATGTGCCATCCCCAGGTGCTCCGAGATCAACGCTTATCGGCCCATAGCCGGCTTGCATTACTCTCCTATCGCTGACATCAGTGTTCGTCACGGTAAACAAATATTCACTGGTGCATAAAGTAGGCATGTCGCCTTCTTCCTCGACGTTGACATCGTCATTGGTAACCGAGGTAATATTTAGAATCCCTGCTTTTCCTAGTTCATCATATACCTCGCACCACATTGGGGCATCTTCGGGAAAAATCCCGTCTATACCCCCTGAATAATTTGTTGCAACGACAAATGAACCTTCCATCCGGCTCGATTCATTGTATTTTTTTCTTTGGCTGAATACGTAGTTATACGCTTCAATGATATCCGAAACCGAACCACCTGCACTATGTTTACTTCTTGCTGTACTAAGCAGCATCATTCTAATGTCCCAATTGATGCCAGATATTCCCATTGCATTGTTCCCCTGCGCCCCAATGATTCCGGCCACTTGGGTACCATGATTTTTGACAATATGATTATCGCTTTGTGAAGGAATATGAAGTCCTAGAACATCGTCAACATAACCGTTTTGATCATCGTCACTGCCATTGTTGTTGATTTCTCGGTCATTGTGCCAAATATTTTCTACAAGATCGAGATGTTCGACGTCAAATCCATCATCAATAATGGCGATTACGATTTCCTGACCATCATGTGTAACGCCTCCGGTGGTTGTATCCCAGATTCGATTGAGACCAATTCTTTCTATTGGCCATTGTTCAGCAAGATGGAGGTCATTGGGAATTCTACGAGAAAAAGTAAATCGATCATGATAGACGTTCCTAACGCCTTCGCATTTCTGTAGCTTACTAATTGTGATCGACTTTGATTTTGAAAAATGACTGGTTCTAAGATTCCATAGATTCAATGAAGGAAAAATCACTCTGAAAGTAATTTCATCATTCTCAAAATTGGAAAGGATTGAGACGACATTTGCATCATTTTCGAGGCGGATGATATAGCTATCTGGAATTATATTTATGGCCTGGGCAACAAGGCATTTTGAAAACGCAAAAATTACTATTAGATTCCAAAGTCCTTTACACATGTAGATTTCGCTTGATTAGCAACTACAAAAGTAAACCAAAAGATGCAGCAAGTCCGGAACCTGCCACATCTTTTTAGAAATCTATTAGCTGCCAACCGGTGGACTACAAGAACAATCGTAGGCTTCCAAGAAAAATTCGACATCAGGTTGGTTTTCGATAATTGCATCTGGACGCTCGTCCCATGATTCTGAATAAGTCCAAGTACAATTCGGCGGGTTACCTTCAGCATCTCCCACAAGCGAAAAAGTCACGGGCCCAAATGATGGGAGAAATTGTGGCGGACTTGTCGGCCCATCACAGAGTTCACCTGGCCCTTCATTTCCTTGTCCGCTCGTCACCCAAAGGCGATAATTGTGTCCCTTTGACAATGTAAATAAAGGGCTCAATGGATTCTTGACGCAGTGCGAAACTGCCGTTTCATTTCCAGATTCATCCCAAAAAATGTAACCCCATGTTCCATTTTGATAATTAGTAAAATCTGTTTGAACACGGATATAACACAGATTGGGATCAGTGCCTTCATATTCATAACCGTCACATGAACTCATAAAAAATGATGCGATTAAAGCAAATGCCACGAACAATGCATTTCTCATAATTTTAAAAATTTTGGTGAGATGCAAAAAAGGGTAGCAGATGTTAACCCAAGGTTTCGACGTCGCGGCATTTTGCCGAATTATGCAGCAAATGGCGGCTTTTTATAGAATTTGTAGTTAAATTGAGTGCAGAAACGAATTTGTTCCGAACCATATAATATCCGAACCAAATGATTATCACGTTAAAGACCCGACAGCAAATTGCCCAAGAACTTTGGCGTTCATCGAGACACATTGAGAAGAACTTTAAAGAGAAGAGGTGTAGCAATTCCACAAGGTCTACTGTCGCCATATCACCAGAGGAAAATATATCAGTGTTTTGATATCGATAGGTATTATGAACTCCAATATTCGAAGAAAAGAATCTAAGGGTATTATAGTGCTAGGTTCTTAAAGTTTTGACTACATGAATTTAAAGTTGACTATGTGTCCTTTTATTGATCGGCACGGTCGGAAAGATAGTCCTTTTAGCTAATCGCACAATCAATCCGCAATTAAAACTATGTCTTAGCTCACTTCACAACACTTTTAGTAAATCCATTGAGCACAGTTGTCTACAATTCCAACAACCCCTCTGGCAAATCCATATAAATCACCTTTCTACGTTCATCAATGCGTTCAATGAATTCATCATTAAAAGGAACAAGTAATTCCCTGCCCTTCAATTCTATAACAGCCATTATTTGCTGCGGAAACTCACGGATATCATTGATGGAAAAGGTCGCGTTAGATTGTTTGTCATGAATTTGGTAGTCAATAAACTTGTTTACCAGATTTTGATTCCCCAAATGCTCTTTTGCATGGATAATATCATGTTCTAAGAGAAATAAATTTTTTCCAATAATCCGCTCTGTTTCTGAACTACTGTCCATTCTGTCAAATCTTATGATAATGTCCTTGGTAGTGTTAACTGAATTGATTTTAAAAGGCACCATGAAGCCATCCATCCCAATGAAGAGAAAAGGAGAATTCAGAATGTCTTCTTCAAACGGTTCTTCCACAGCAATTTTGACCTCGCCTTTATATCCATGGGCTTTCCTGACAAATCCTACCTCAACGAATTGCTGCTCATGCAAAAACTGCTTCATTCCGCTAGTTGTAGTGGATCAATTTCTTAGTTAATACGATGCCCTTATGTGCTTTTTCTTCCCAACGCATACCTTCGCATTCTGCCAAACATTGGGTGTCCAGGATCATTTGCTCTTTAAAGATCAGCCCTATTCCTCTTGCATATTTTTCTATCGAATACCTTCTTTCTATGAGATTTTCGCTGTCGGCCTGCTGTACTTCGAGCACATCAATATAATCGCCAAATGAATTCAAACGATCCGTGATTTCAAAACTCCAACCTTTATAAAAAGCTATACTTTCGCCCCCTAGATTCTTCACCCGCGAAGCGTCGATCAGGCTAAGCCCATTCCATTCTTTCCCGACCCTTGTCGGAAAATTGAGATGGATGATACGTTCACCAGCTTCGTGCACAATGGCTTGCAAAGCATTAAATTCTATCAATGTGGTGCGAATGTAATTCCAATCGTCATTTTCACTTTCTCTTACGAATACATCGATTCGGTATGAGGCGGTCTCCGACTGTTTTCCTACACTTTCCACCACTTCTTCTTTGATAAAAAAGTGGCTTGTTGTGATGTTCTTTCCTTCGTTGGAATAGGTAGTTTGATCGATTTCGTATTCTCGAAAGTCACCTATGTCCAACAATGGAAAGTAGTCATAGCCGAAGTCATTTTCTATGGATTCTCCGGCCTCTTCTGCACTACAGGAATGCAGCAAAATAATTAAGAGAATAAATGCCCGAACCTTCATAACTTATAGAATATGACAATCAAATATATATTATTTTTTATAATATAAAGTATTTCATCGATTAACAGGTAACAATTTGGCGAGATGTATAACAATTAAATGTATAGCCATAATCAGTGCTAAGTCAAGATCGTATTGGGGGCTGTATTTGGCAAATTATTTAGAGACAACACGAAACGAAATTGGAAAAACCGAATAATCTAAAATGTCAATCCAAGGCGCCCGACATATCATCTCACCGGCACGCAAACTCGCTGCCATACTCTTCGCCGATATCATCGCATACACTTCCCTGATGCATCGAGATGAAGACCATGCTTTTATCCTTCTTCGCCGATTTCATGAAAAAATGGAAGCAGAGGTAGCAGAGCATCACGGTCGCATTATCAATTTTTACGGAGATGGAGTCTTGTGTATAGTTCAAAAATCTTTGGATGCGATGTTATGCGCAATGACTGTGCAGACAGCTTTTGAAGAATCTCCACATATTCCGGTACGCATAGGTGTTCACAGTGGTTCGGTAGTTTTCTACGGCGACTTTGTCTACGGTGATAGTGTCAATATCACCTCCCGGATCGAATCATTGGGAATAGACAGAGCGGTATTATGCTCAGGAAATAATAAACGCGATTTGATAAATCATCCGGAGATTGAAACGGTCTCACTCGGTAATTTTGATTTTAAGAATGTCGTACAGTCGATGGAAGTATTCGCTCTGGCGAACAATGGTTTTACTGTTCCGAAGCGGAATGAGATGAATGGAAAATTAAAATCGCCAAATGGGAAATCGGGACGTATTGCTAAATGGTTGTTGTTACTGGCGATAGTAGCAATTGTTGGGTTGGCCTGTTGGCAGTTTCAGAATAAAGAGACTACATCGGAGTATGATCAAAAGGAGAGTATCGAGATACCGCCCTTTGAAAACAAGAAGGTATTTTAAGATTAACCAACCAGATTTTATGTCAGATCGCTGGTGTATGCGATAAGGAAGAGTCGAATTTGCAAACGAACGAATGAAGATCCTCGGAGGAACGTCATTCGTCATACGTTTGAATCGGGTAATTTGGGTCACTGAAGTATAATTAATCTACCTAGTGACTACTTCCAAAAAACGACAACCGACCAATTCGGAGCGCAAACTGGTCGCCATTCTTGAAGCTGCCTTGGGAAAAAAAGCTGAAGCAGCTGCTTTATTGGAGAAATTCCTTGAAAAGGGAGGTTTGTTTTCTTCCCTTTTGTTTAAACAATAGTTCGTGAAGGATTTCGGCCAAATTCGAAGTGTTAACAGCAGTATCTTAAATTCAAGATTTTCTATAACGCTGATTATCAAGTATTTATGGCCTGCTTATTTGGCAATCCTATTAAAATGCAAGTTTCGGTTCAGACGATACTTTAGTTTTAATAATTTATCCATAATTCTAAGATTGAGTATCAACGAGTTATGAAATATTTCCTTCACGGACTATTGTTTAAAGACAATGTTTTTTTAAAGCCCTTATTCGGCTATCCGCCATTTGAGGAGTTGGCTCGCCCTAAAGGCTGATAGTTCTTTAGGCGTGAAACCAAAGTAAGGTGGCAAGAGGTAAAAGGAAATATCAACGATTCGCTTGTGATTACTGAAGAGAGAATGGTGGATTGATCAGAATAAGGTCAGCTCGGGTAAGAAATTCGAGCTTCACGCTAAAGCCTTGAATACTTCCGAATACTCCTCAAAATCCTCGAGGATCATCCTCTCGATCATTTTTTCGCGACTGCTTTGATCAGCGAGTTTTTCCGCCAGCCAATCCTTTACCAGGTCTGGATCCTCATTGAAAATTGTCGTCATCCAATTTTTCTTTTCCTGCCTCCTCATAGCGTTCAAATTCATATGATTCTATTTTTGCACAATAAAGATAGGTACATTTATAGTGATAAGTCCATGAGCAGGACACTCTAATCCTTCGCTTTTAATGAATAAAAACCAAAAAAGACAACTCGCCGCCATCCTCTTCGCTGATATCCAAGGCTACACCGCCCTCATGCAAAAAGATGAGACCCAAGCCGCAACCCTCCTAAAACGTTTCCAAAATGAACTAAGGGAAAAGGTGGCCATCCACAACGGCAGTATTGTAAATTTCTACGGCGACGGAGCCCTATGTACCTTCCAAAATCCATTAGAGGCCATGCGCTGAGCCATAGAAGTACAATCTAATTTTCAAACCGAACCGATAATCCCCGTGAGAATCGGTGTACACATGGGTACAGTAGTTTTCGAAGGCGACAAAGTGTACGGAGATAGCGTCAACGTGCCTCGCGCATCGAATCTATGGGCATTCCGGGAGCGATCCTCGTTTCTAAAAAGGTCCGAGACGAACTGAAAAATCAACCTGATTTTCTCATGCCTTCTCTTGGCGAATTTGAATTCAAAAATGTACAGGAACCCATTGAAGTCTTTGCCCTTGCCAATGAGGGATTTGCCGTTCCTCAAAGGAAGGAGCTTCAGGGCAAGTTTAAATCCAAAAACAGCCTGATTCCAAAATGGTTGTGGTTGGCACTCATCGCCGTGATCGTGGCTGTGGGTTTGTGGCTTTTTCTATCGCAACAAAAGTCTTCGATCACCTCGGACGTCAGCGAAAATTCGATAGCCGTACTCCCGTTCACAAATATGAACAAAGACGAAGAAGGAGAACTATTTTGCGATGGAATGATGGAGGACATTCTGACCTACTTGTCGAAACTTCAGAATCTAAAGGTGATTTCGAGAACGTCAGCCATGCACTATAAAAATACGACTAAGAAAATACCTGAAATTGCAGACGAGCTCGGTGTAGCACATATTCTGGAAGGCAGTGTGAGGAAGTACGGCGATAAAGCGAGGATCAATGTACAGCTAATCAGAGCACAAGACGACCACCACATCTGGGCAGAAAATTACGACAGAAGTCTTGAGGACATTTTCAGCATCCAAAGCGAGGTGGCGCAAAATATAGTGCAGGCATGACGAGTAAATTTAACGTCTAAAGAAAGCAGTTCTTTGAATGTCATTAACACTACGAATACAAAAGCCTATCAACTCTAAGTACAAGGCAAAAGAGCCGCCGATAACCGCACCAGGGAAGGCCTCGAACAAAGTGCGCAACAACTAAAAGCTGCCATAGCTCTGGACTCAACATTTGCCGATGCATATGCTAACCTGGCCTGCAGCATTTTCCTTCAAGAACGGCGCAACTTTGTCGACGGATCAGCGGGCTATACCGCAAATATTAAAATACTCAAGGAAGGCATTAAAACTCGACGCCAACAATGTTCTCGCATATGTCCAACTTGGAACTTTGGCCGGCATTATGGGCAATTTGCAAGAGGCAAGAAGAATTATCGACGAGGCCATTAAAATTGCACCCAATTCGCATTATGTCTATCACGCATCTGCTCAAAATTATGCCACGGCAGGACAGAGACAAAAAGAAGTGATCGACCGTAAAAAGGCCAGAGACCTTGATCCTTTGTTCTGGTTATACCAAGCCAATTTTGCTGGCGGCCTGATCAGCAATGGTGAATTAGAAAAGGCTGAGCAAGAAGTACAAAAAGGAAAACTTTTATTTCCAGAAGCCATGGGTCAATTCGTAAGTTATGAAGGCAGTGTATTGTTTCACAAAAAAGAATACAAAAATGCCCTTCGGGTTATGGAGAGATACATCGCAGAGAATCCGTCCAAATCGGGTGATCTGCATCTCGGACGCCTGGGATTTTGCTATGCAAAAAACGGAAATAAACAGAAGGCGAAAGAATGGATTGAGAAAATACCGACTGATAATAAGGCTAATTTGTATTGGCATAGGGCCATCATATATTCCGGTCTACGCAAAGCAGATAGTGTATTCCATAACTTAAATCGCGCAGTCGGCCAGGCTATTTCAGATCGCTCTCAGACCTATGACGCGTCGAAATACAACTTGCTAAGAAGAAACCTCACTGAAGCATGGTATTTTCAAGATCTCAAAAATGATGAGCGGTATGAGGGGCTTTTGACTAAGTTGAAAGAGGCTGAATAGGTGGACGAATGATCTTCCCAGCACCTTACCTACGAAACGGGTGATGGGAAAAGTAAGGGGTGATTTTATTAGTTAACCATCAAACAAAATATCCGCATCAAAGTCATTATCCACCAATCCAATGCTGTTTATATTTGACTGCAAACCCAATGCAGAAAGAAAAGTCAAAAAAACGTGCTTCTTTGTGCCGGTGGTCTCCCGGAAAAGAAATAGTATATTTATCAATAGTCCGTGAAGGAAATATTTCATAACTCGTTGATACTCAATCTTAGAATTATGGATAAATTATTAAAACTAAAGTATCGTCTGAACCGAAACTTGCATTTTAATAGGATTGCCAAATAAGCAGGCCATAAATACTTGATAATCAGCGTTATAGAAAATATTGAATTTAAGATACTGCTGTTAACACTTCGAATTTGGCCGAAATCCTTCACGAACTATTGTTTATAAATGATATTTAAAATAGTTAAACATCATGGCAACATATACTTCATCCCTACCAGATCGGTTACTTCACCGGCTCGGTCAAATGGCCAAAGAATTAAGTCTTCCAAAGAACAAAATCATTGAAAAAGCCCTTGAAATCTATTTAACAGAAATGGATAAAGCTGCTTTTGCTTTCTCTTTTAGGAAAGCCAAAGGCGACGAGGATTTGCTCGAGATCGCAGAAGAAGGAATGACAGATTATTTCAATCAATTGGAAGATTGGGATGCGACAAGGTGAGATATGGGATGTGAATTTTAATCCGACCAAAGGAGCAGAGCAAAAAGGCATCAGGCCGGCTGTTATCATCAGCGGCAATATAATGAACAAAAACTACGATTTGGTAATTGTCTGCCCGATCACGTCAAAAATTAAAAACCTCCGCGGCAATATCGTTCTCACACCAGATACAGAAAATGGACTGGAGAAAAAATCGGAGCTTTTGGTATTTCATGTCGAATCCGTTTCGAAAGAAAAGCTTTTGCATTACCGAGGCGCAATTTCTCACACATAATTGGACTTGATCACAGAGAATCTAAATAAAGTTCTGAATTATTAATTTGAAAACCATGGGATTCTCAACCGTTCATTTCTATATCCAAGCGATCATAGCAATAGAGGATGAAGAGTGTTGCATTCAAAACACATGGAAAGAAAGGCTTTATCATCTCATCAAATCCCGAAGTCAAAAAATACCTTCAAAACCAGGAAGAAATTCATAGAGAAAAATCCTTCATCGAGGAGTTTAAGGAAATCTTGATCGCAAATGAAGTGGATTTTAACGAAGGCGATATTTTCAAAGCTGTTTTGTAAATCTGGTCAAAGTTCAATGTCAATGAAAAATTTGGATCTTATTTCGGAGAGACCTGCATGCTACTATTGATATTGATTTTGCAATTGATCTTGACATTGTTATTTTTCCGCTACGGCTCTTCGGCCTTCTGCCGAGCTACCATTTTCTCTACATCCTTTAACAACTGTTTAGCATCGTAAACAATCCCGTCTTTGATCGTATATTTTACACCACCTACTCGTTCCAGTTTTCCTGTTTTGTCATTTAGCCGTAGAAATCCTGTTCCGTAAAGAGTTTTGAGGTTTTCTACGGGATTTTCTTCTGTAATAACGATGTCTGCCAGCAATCCTGGCCGCAGCACACCAAATTCTATCGGCTTACCTTTTGGCTCGAAAATGGCCTGAGCGGCGTGCAAAGTTGCTCCTCTGATTACTTCCAAAGGATGAAACCCTGCTTCCTGCAACAATTCCATTTCTTCGATGTAGCCAAAGCCCCACAAATTGTAAATAAAAGAAGCGTCGTCGCTCACGGTCACTCGCCCACCCGCATTTTTATAATCATTCAGGAAAGACATCCATACGCGATAGAAATTTTTCCATGCAATCTCGTCCCACGATGTCCAATTGAAAAAATACGAACCGTGGCTCGTGCGGCTCGGGTAATAGAATCGATGCAGTGATGGCAAAGTATATTTCTCATGCCACACCGCGTTGCGCTCGCGCATCACATCTCTTCCTGCAAGGTAGGCAGTCATCGTTGGGTCGATGATAAAGTCCAATTCAAGAAATTCTTCGATCAGGGCATTCCACTCTTCGCCTCCTCTCTCGTGGATCCTGTCCCAATTGTACGCTACCCGGCTGAATCGATTCTGTTCGTCGTTGTAGTTGAAGTCTGCCGGCCAGGGCTGGATATCACTGTTTTTATAAAGGGCTTCGAACAGACCGTAATAATGCGTCATGTTGTCCAATCCCATACGTGCCAGATCGAGTGCATTGGTTTCGCCTACCATGGTCTGGGCAATATGGGCGACCGTACCCATTTTGTGTTTATGTGCCTCATCTATAGCCGCTTCAATTGTTGAGGGATTATGGCTGAAAAACTTTAGTCCTTCTACTCCTTTTGAAGCTGCCCATCGTACCCATTCTCTAGCTTTTTCCGGGGTATGTACAGGGCCACCCTTCCAATCTTCACCCGATCCCAAGGTCTGAAAGGCAACAATCCTCGGAGCGACTATTTCATTAGCAGCACTTCTTTTCTTTTCTTTTTGTGTCCAATTTACATTGGCTGCCGGAACTCCTCGGATCGTGGTAATGCCGTGCCCCATCCAAAGTTTGTATGGATACGTGGCATCAGGCGATTTTTTGGCACCTCCTACGTGGGCATGCAGATTGATAAATCCAGGCATAGCATAATGACCAGTCGCATCTATTTCTTTCGTTGCTTTTTTCGGTCGCTTTTCTTGGTCAATTGGAATATGAGGTACGCCTACATTGGCGATTTGCACAATTTTATTGCCTTCGATGACGATGTCCATCGGGCCGCGTGGAGGCGCGCCGGTACCGTCTATGACATTCACTCCTCTAATGATCAATCTTTCGAATGGGCCTTCTCCTTCGTTTTCTTTTCTGTCTGGAGCTGGATTGAGTTCGGGAGCTGACTGAGAAGAAGTTGTGGCAGCTATCAGAAGGCTGAACAGACAGATGTTGAGAATTTTGTTCATATCTCTTTTTTAGCTATTTTCCAAAGTGACTGAAAGGTAATGGATTTGATAAAAGTATAGATATGCCAAATTTGAGAGGTGCATTTCATTTTTTCGTTTTTCTTGGGTCTCATCGACTAAATTTTAAGTATCGAAGGTATGGAAAGCAGTAATTTTCACAATTCAGGGAGAAGGGAACATCTGAAAATGATTCGCAAAGAACGAAGACGAGAATTATCTGCCGTTACAACCAATAACTCGATTTCCAAAAGTGGCAAACTAAAGAGGATGGCAGAAATTCTAGTCAAATACAAAAGAATGTTGAAGCAAGCTGAATTCGGGAATTTGTATGTGAGTAATCAAAATTAAAATGGAAATTAAAATCAAAATGGCGTATTGAGAATATTGTTTTTGATTGTATTTTTCATTTTCATTTTGATTAAGAAACTGCTAATACCCCATGGCCCAATCATCCCCTCTCGGATCCGCAGCGATCTCAATCACACCATCGTTGATCAAAATCGCCTCTACCTTGCCGATCCTACCGCGTTCTTTTACATTGTGCCCCATGTCTCCCAGTTTATTTCTCAAATCGGAAGACAGGCAATCTGGCTCAAGAAATAAAAAATCAGGTGTCCACTGATGGTGAAATCTGCAGGCTGATACGGCTTCGGTTGCCGACATATTAAAATGAACTATATTCATAATCGTCTGAAGTACAGAGGTTATGATCGTAGATCCTCTGGGTGTACCAACTATTATTTTCACCTTGCCATTTTTCGTTATAATGGTCGGTGTCATCGAACTCAACGGACGTTTTCCCGGAGTAATGCTATTGGCTTCAGTGCCAACGAGGCCGAAGAAATTTGGCACGCCCGGTTTGGCGCTAAGGTCATCCATTTCATTATTAAGGAAAAATCCTGCACCGCCCACCACTACTTTTGCACCATAGCCGACATTGATCGTAGTAGTCACGGACACCGCATTACCCATTTCGTCAAGTATAGAAAAGTGAGTCGTCTCCTCGCTTTCATAAGGAAAAACTCCCTCCTTAATATCGGCACTTAAGCTGGCTCTAGTGGCATCGAAATTCTTCATGCGATGCACTGCATAATGCTTCTCGATCAATTGCTTTTGGGGTACATCGTAGTAATCCGGGTCACCAAGATGCGTAGCACGATCAGCGTACACAAGGCGCTCTGCCTCGACCACGTGATGTATGGCCTCTTTGGACTGGAAGCCCATTGACATCATGTCGTAATTTTTCAAAATGTTGAGCAATTGAAGAAGTGCGATACCGCCCGATGATGGCGGAGGCATAGATATGAGCTCATAGTTTTTGTAGGTGCCTGTAATCGGGCGGCTCCAGAGGGCTTCATAGTCGGAAAGATCTTCATGTGTGATAATTCCATTCCCTCTATTCATTTCAGCGACGATGCTGTCAGCCACCCATCCCTGATAAAAACCAGCTTTGCCTTTGTCTCTGACGGCCTCTAATGTGCCGGCCAGATCGGTTTGTACTAAAAGGTCACCAGCAGCCCACTCATCTTTACTCGTAAAAGCATTAGAAACGGTATTTAATCTTTTCCACCGCACCATCGCGTTATTAAAATTTCGGGCTTGTCTTTCTGTTATCGCAAAGCCATTTCTTGCCGCATCTATCGACGGCTGCACCAATTTTTTCCAGTCCTTCAGCACGCTGTATTTTTCGAAGGCCTTTACCATGCCGTCGACAGTTCCAGGCACTCCCGCTGCAAGATGGCCGTCAAGGCTCAAGCGGTCGATGACATTGCCTTCTTTATCGAGATACATATCTCTGTGTGCTGTCCCAGGCGCTTTCTCCCGAAAATCGAGGCTAGCGATTTCGCCATTTTCCATACGCACTACCATAAATCCACCGCCGCCAATATTGCCGGCAACGGGATAACACACAGCAAGAGCAAACTGGGTAGCTATGGCCGCATCTACAGCATTACCGCCTTGTTTGAGAATATCCAAACCGATTCTTGTGGCAACAGGATGGGCCGTAGCCAAACCTGCATTTTCAACGATAACAGTTTTGCCCTCCTCGGTAATTTTTTCACTAATCTCGGGAGCGGTCCTGCAGGAAACAACGATAAAGAAAAGTAAGGGAAGAAAATAGCGAAGCATGATCATATTGTTGTTTACCGGGGCAAAGTAAAGAAATCATTCCGGTTGAAATTCAGATTTGAAGGTGTTTACACCTTTGGAGGCAAAACATCCTTAAAGTGGCCGTTTTTCTGAATTTTACGACGCATTTCCTCCATGTTTTTGGCTATTGGTATCAAGTAATCTAAATGATTTATTAAGTATTCCTGCCTTTTTACTTCGGTGTTTATTTGCAAAAATTCGTATTCCTGATCTTTGTTTAGGCCTGCTTTGTGCGCAATTTCAAAAGTGTAATATTCATCTTTTTTCAATGCTTTCGGAATGGCTTTGATATTCATAAAATTATAGATTTCAAATATCTTATCCTTAATCTCTTGGCGGTGTACAATTTTGGGTTCGAGATCTAATTCCATTTTTTCAATATAACCACCGGGATACAATTTGTCGGGATAGGTTTCCAAATATTGATTCAATCGGAATACACGAACTCCTGCGGTCTTGATATCCATTCTTCCATCGGCGTATTTTTTATCTATTCTAATGAGGCGAATCAAAGTACCATATGCCATTGGTTTATCCTTCCGGTAGCACGGAATTCCAAACAGAGAACCGCTTTCTGCACAATCTTGAATAAGTTGTTTGTAACGGGACTCGAAAATGTGAAGGTTTAGGTTTTCGAGGGGAAAGACTACGAGTTCCAGGGGGAATAACGGGTACAGTGTCATCTAAGTACATGACAAAAAACGGAAGTAGAGCCAAATTTTCCGTCTGTCGTGGTTAATATATGCGTTGATATAGTTGTCTATCCCTCCCCTGAAAATGCTTTTTCTTCTTTTTCCTCGATTATTTTTTTTGAATAATGAGGGTATCTTTCTCTTTATCCATTCGCCTATACGTATCATCCATACATATGATATGGCTAATAAACCAAATAATGTTTCTAGCCTTTTGGGATGAGTTACATGTGTATCTTCCAGTTGAAAACCATTCGTTTTCATGTCCTTGAACATGTTTTCAATATACCACCTTTTGGCATAGATATCGCAAGCATCTTCTACATCCTCAGAGTGTATGACTATCAAATACTCTAATTTGTTCTTGTCATTTCTAAATCTGAATCCGCTTACGTATACTTCATTGCCTCCAACTAAATATTTTCCCGGCAATCTTGGCGATGATCTTTTATTATTTTTACATAATAAACCCAGTTTTACCTCCGTGCCATTTTTTACACCTACCATGCCTTCCTTAACCCGAAGGTTGAATCCTATCTCATTGGTTATCAAGTACTTAACCCAATGTTGGCCAATGAATTCCCGGTCTCCTATAACGTTCTTTATCTGACCTTTTCCAACAATTTTTACCACTTCCTCTAACAACTCAATTCTTTCATATTGTGCAGAGTTGCCTTTCTTTGGAAGCAACACCCATTTGATCGGTATCGAATACCCGTCTCCTAGTATAGAAAATACCAAAAAATTAATATCCACTTTACCAAATTGCCAGTTTGTCCTATCCACAAGCAGGGTATAAGGCCCCTTCAACTCACTCATTTTCAAAAGCAAATGTCCTAGACCAGTGTCATCCCAATCCACCTGAGAGATAAATCGTTGAAGACGACGATAATTACTCAATGGCTTCGCTTTTGAAATCATACCGTGAGCAACCTTGACCATATTGACACTCCTAATGGTAGACATACTGATCACCGCCGAGGCAATCAAGTTTACCCTTTGCTGGTGAAGTTTACTAAGTTCTATTTTCAATTCTCGGGAAAGTTCTTTAACTTTCTCCTTAATTGCCATGTCGTTCAGTGTTGTAAGTAACACATTATCAACACTTTACGCGTGGCAATTATTTTATCAATCCTGTTTTGTCATGTACTATGCGCCTCGATAGAAAAGAAAAAATATTTGGCAGGGTTAGATATATCCATATCCTGGCTTTGCTCTTTTAGCATGTTTTTGAATTTTGCTGCCTCATTGTGTTTGCCCAGAGCGATGGCGTACTTCGAGAGCGCACACAGCGACCACGGATCTTGGTTGTCTTTCAATCGCGTATAAAATACATCGTAATATTCTGACAACGGCTGATAGTCGCTATTCGCCATTAGGGTAGCGGGCAACACTACAAATGGAGTTCTTCCAGGCCATATTGTATTTTCGGCCTGGTCAGAATAGTACAATTGCTCTTTGCCAAACAACGCAGCGTATCTATTCTGCCTGGGCGGTTGTGATTGTGCAGATGAATAAGTCAATATTTTTTCTCTAAACTCAAGAAAAGATGCGACGTCTTCAGGGGCTGTCAGAAAAATGCCAATTCTGGGTCTGAAGCCTGGTCGATCCATAAGGAGTCTGACTTCTGCTTCTGTGATACTGTCTTGCATAGATAGTAGACCCAATTTATACCCCGGCCAAAATTCTGACGTGCTATCCGTCTCCTCAAAGATTTGCGACATCGTTTCCACATCGCGTTCCGACCACGCAATATTAAAAAGATGGATGTTCGCCTCCTAGTTGTTCGGATCCAGCTCTTTCGTTCGCACGAGCCATGGTTTGGCTTCTTTATATGACCTCCCGTGTGAAGGATTGTGATGAAACAAATATTCTCCCATTCCATTCGTAAACTCGCGCGTCTCTCCGTACTTGGCAATTAAGTTTTTATACAGATTTTCGGTTTTTTTCAGTCCTCGGCGGTAGGAGTCCACGGCAACCAGGTATTCCTGCCACTTCAATGGTAGCTTATCTTTATATTTTAGAGCATTGACGAAAGGGTATTAGATTCTATTTGTGGAATCCATTGAGCCGTATCGCGCATTCTCAACCACCCCATGGCATATGTCCAATCAAGCGTGGTAGCTTCTTTGAAGTGTTGATAAGCTCCGAATGGATTTGTTTTTCGGTACTCCTGCTCTCCTTTTAGAAATGCTTTTAGTGCGGGTAAGCTTTCACTCGACATGGTCGCCAGACTCTTTATCTCTATTCCTTCATCATAAAATTCACTTGCGATTAAAGATTTTGCGAGTTCGTCAACGAGTTTGGTTAATTGAGATTTGGAACCGGAAATATTCTTTTTATCAATAAGTTGTCCTTTGGTGTCATACTTGGAGGCGGTGATCTGCAAGTTTTCATTGAGTTCTACAATAGAGCCGAGGATAAATTTTGATGCACCAAAACCACGGGTCAATTGGATTCACTTCCGGAATGCCGTCTAATTTCGTACTCAAGAGGTCAACGATACCTACTCCGAGGTATTGAATTTCCGATCCTCCTTTTACGTCAAAAGGAAAGATTGCAATGGAATTTATATCGCTCGGGCCAGAAATGATATTACTCTTCTTATTGAGGACATGCCACAATCCCAAAGCAGTGATGGCCGCAATGGCTAAGACGGTGGCCCAACGAAAAAAAGTGGACGACGTTGCAGACGTACCCTTTAACTTACCGCGCATTTCACTTGCCTTCGGCACCGCAAATCCTTCATTCGCTAAAGCAAAAACTTCCATTGGCTCATCAACATTTTTAAATTCAAATTTGCCGAGGGAAGGCATAAGCAGATCGGGTTGATTCTTGAGTTCGTCTCTTACTTTTTTCGATACAAGGATAGCTCCGGGAATGCCCATAGATTCGATACGTGAGGCGAGATTAATGCTATCGCCATAGACTTTGTCGCCTTCAAAAACGACTGTCCCGCTATGTATGCCAATTCGGACGGGTACTTTTGGTTCAGCCTGAAAACTGGATTGTGCTGCTATGGCGCAACGCATGGCTTCTAATGGATTTTGGAAGGTGCATAGGGCGCCGTCGCCGTAGAAATTTACAATGCTGCCGTTATGATTGGATACTTTTTCTGTTAGTTCATTTTGGAAACGTTTTAGGAGGGTTGAGGCTAGGGTCTCGTCCTTTTGCATAAGAGCCGTATATCCGGCAATGTCGGCGAATAAGATGGCGGCTAATTTTCTTTCTCGGTCATTGCTCATATAGAGTGGAAAGGTATGCTGAATCTTTGAGAACTAGTGCGTCAGGCACTAAATCCTGACCCCATGAAACTTGTTCTTTTCCTCCTGCTCGTCGTTGGAAAAATCCTCATTATGCTAAGGCATAACTCCGGTTTTTCCGCCTTGATCAGAAGAAAAATAACTTTGTTTATGAGGTTCATTACTTAATGCCTGATGCACTAGGATATAGCCATCTACAACTACACTACTTGAGGATTGTCGGAATAAGTGAATTCATATTTCAACAATCATTTGGTCAATTACGTCGGGATTGGCATAAAACAATTCCGGTGACTTACCTTCCTTTTCTGCTTGTTCTGATTCGCTCAGATACGCTTCAGTCTGTTTACTGATCATGGATTTCATATGAATTTCTCGATTGCCAAATCGCGAAGACTAAGCAAAGCCAATCGTTTGTCCTCAGTTTTCAATCTTTAAACTTTATATCTTCCAGACGCCGAACGGCTTCAGGTGTCCAGATGATCTTTACAGCCATTTAGCATACTTATTTCCTGAGTTTGACACTTAATTTTGCTGGTGATTTGATTTTCAGCCAGTTATGTGATGGGCATGTTGCAAATTGCCACTACGAGCTATTCATTTTATGAGAATGAGTTGGTATGACGGTAGGTAGTTGACCTATTTGATGAGTTCAATATTTTTAAGCGGAGCAATATTTAATGCTCGAAGGATTTTTGCTCCGTATTGTCCATTGGCGCCTTTTACATAAAATTTGTGATCCTCCAGTTTCATTTGAGATACCTGGAGTTGATTGAGTTCATCTTTTATTTTTTCAGGACTTATTTCGATTTCCTTACTTCGTAGAGTTTCTTCCAGAGCTCTTTCCATTGCAAAGGAAATGAAGCACACTACAAAGTGGCCTTTTATTCTATTGGGTGTCCAATGGAATATCGGTCGTGTTTTCATAGTTGTTTTTAGAATGCGAAAGCTTTCTTCTATGCGCCATAGATTGTGGTAGGCTTTCATAATAGCAAATTCACTCATGTCTTTGCGGCTTGACTGAATACCATAATATCCGTCCCACTTGCTATCTTCTTTGATTCGTTCTTCATCCAGAGTAGGTGGTGTCTTGTTCTCATATTCTATTTTGACGTACCTCTTTGCACCCTTTTTACTGCTGGGCACCTGGCCTTGGTCGACCATGGCTTCGGCCTTTTCGACTTGTCTTTTTCTGTCTTTTTGATCTTTTACCGCTCGTTGTTTTGACCAACTTATTATGAGTTTATCTTTCCATTCATGTTGTTGACCTTGTTCGTCTTTATAGGATACCTCCAGATCCACAGATTTATATCTGAACAATACTTCTGCTGTGTCTTTGTCCACTTCATGATTATGGTAACCCTCATTAGCCCATACCTGATCCTGTATAGGTTTGGCTTGGACTTTTAGTTTTGAACTCACAATGTATTCATATCCTGCTTGTCTGATGAGGTGAAAGTTGTTTTTACTATTCAGCCCCTTATCGGCTACTATGACAACTTGATTGATGTTGAACCGATCTTTGAGTATGTTCAACGCATCGATCATCGTCTTGCCATCTGATGTATTTCCTGGGAATAATTCATAACCTATAGGGCGACCTTGCTGATCGGTAAACAATCCCATCACTACCTGCACCTCGTTGAACTTTCCATTTTTACTGAACCCAAAGTCTTTTAACTCGTCAGGCCTCACACTCTCAAAATGAAAAGTGGTTACATCATAGAAGGCTACATCTATAGTTGAGTTAAACAGATCGCAATATCTTTTGAACATACCTTGTTCTATTTCCTCCTTATGAGTAGCTAACCAGTCGAGGTTTCTGTAGAGTTGATGAAGTTCAATATTGCTGTCCATTCCCTTGAATTCAATTTGATCCTGGTAGGCTCTTAATTTTGATTTGCACCGCAATAGTCTATGTATTGCCATATAAAAAGTAACCCTACTCAGGGAAAAGCCAAGCCTTTGTAGATTACGGTTGAAAACTGAGCCAGTTATCATGGCAGATATGATGCATAACCATCATATGTTTTGCACTATTAAACATGATAACTATGCTACAAAAACAAGATATTATTCTGCGCTATTTTGATCAGGGAATATCCCAACGAAAGATCAGTAAGGATCTGGGATTATCGCGCAATACAGTCAAGAAGTATATTGATGAATATGAGAAGAATCGTTCTTTGCAGGACCGTTCTTCTAAAGGCATTTTGGATCCACCTCGGTACGATTGTTCTTCTCGTACCAAACGCAAACTTACCCAACAGATACGAACCAGGATAGATCAGTTTGTTAAAGATAATGAGCGCAAACATTGTTCGGGTTTGGCCAAACAATGCACGCGGCGTATAGACATGCACGAGGCACTGATCGCCGATGGTTTTGAAATCAGCTATACTACGGTATGTGAATATGTAAAACAGCACTTGAGAAAAGGTCAGGAGATTTTCATACGCCAGCACATTGACCCAGGGCAAAACAGTGAGTTTGATTGGGCAGAAGTTAAATTGACAATAGAGGGAAAACAGAAAAGATTGATGCTGGCTGTATTTACCAATGGGTACAGCAATTACCGATGGGCTCGTCTTTACTACCGCCAGGATACCGCGTGACGCGGCACGAGTTATGATCAGTTTCTTGCACGCTCATGTACACTATCTGAGCCACATTGGTGGTGTGCCATCACAGATAGTGTACGACAATATGCGTACAGCAGTAGCAAGATTTACCATGCGAAATGCAGACCCGTCTACCGAACGGGCAGGTAAGAAACCTACAGATGATCTACTTAAAATCAGCACATACTATCAATTTGATATTCGTTTTTGCAATGTGTATAGAGCCAATGAAAAGGGACGTGTAGAGCGAAGTGTTGAATATGTGCGCCGCAAAGCCTTTGCTCAAAATGATGAGTTTATCGACCTCGATTCGGCTAATCGACACCTGAAGCAAAAACTGATCAGACTTAACAATAGAAAATCAAAAGGTGAGTCTAAAACATTCGCTGAACGTGTGTGCGAGGAGAAAATTCATATGACAGTTCTGCCTGTTTCAGCCTATGATACCGCCCTGATCCAGACATTAAGAGTAGACAAGTATCACACCATCTCGGTTGATACCAATCACTATTCTATTCCTGAAAACTTGCGCGGCCCCATAGTGGATGTGAAAATTTACCCTTTGCACATTCACATTTATGATAAAAATGGCGATGTAGTGGACATTCATCAGAGAAGACACTGTAAGTATCAATGGTTCATTAAAATAGAGCACTATCTGAAGACATTAGCCGTAAAGCCTGGTGCTTTGTCAAACAGCGAAGCCTTTCTTCAGGCTGATACCGATTTGATCGCACTTTACAAACAATATTTTTCAGATCAACCCAAGGTATTTATTGACGTGATTAGTTACGCCACCAAACATCATTTATCTACCTCAATAATAACCTCCGCAGTTGATCAATGTCTAAAAACTACTTTGAACTCTCCCCTGACCAGTGACAAAATCATCTTTATGGTACAAGCCCTGATGAAAAAGAAAAACGAGGCTCAGGCACTCACCATCCCGAGCCCTTTGACTGAACAGATAAGTCTTAATTGTGTAAAACAACTTCAAGACATACAGGCTATTTTTTAATTCGAATAAAATCTCAACAATGCAAGCAAAAATGGAACAACAAATTGATTATTACTCACGTCTGCTTAGGCTGCCTGCATTCAGAACAGAGTACGCCGAACAGGCAAAAAGTGCTGCTAAAAGCAATCATTCTTTTGAACGCTACTTGCTCGATCTTATGATCACCGAATATGACGGGCGGCTCATCCGGAGAAAAAAACAGCGTATCCGAAGAGCCGGATTCCCGTATAAAAAACAAATCCACGATCTGATCAAATCTGAACTCCCCAATGATGCACAAAACAAACTGGCTACTCTCGAACGTCTCGATTTTATAAAAGATGGACAAAATCTCATCCTGGCTGGTAATCCCGGTACCGGTAAAACACACATCGCTATTGGCCTGGCCATCAAAGCCTGCACACTCGATTTCACTGTCTTGTTTACTGCCATTCCCAGGCTGATAACCCAAATCAACGAAGCCAGGTCTCACAAAATGCTCCGTACCCTGGAATCTCGTTTTGAAAAATACGATCTGGTCGTGTGTGACGAGTTCGGTTATGTGTCCTTTGACAAAGAGGCTGCAGAATTACTTTTTACTCATCTTAGCCTCAGAGCTGGTAGAAAGTCAACCATTATCACAACCAACCTGAGTTTTGATCGGTGGACAGAAATATTTGGTGATGAAGTTCTCACTGCTGCCATAGTTGACCGACTCACCCATAAAGCCATCCTGGTCAACATGAATGGAAAATCCTTCAGAGTCAAAGAATCAGAAAAACTTAATCAACAACTTTAATTTCTCTCAAAAAATATTAATGGTTATTCTTTCATCAAAATGCATAACTTCGCCTCTCTCAACTGGCTCACTTTTCAACCGAATTCTGGCTCAGTTTTCAACCGTAATCTACACAGTACAGGAGAATGTAAAGAAGTAGAAGTATTTGTAGGCATACTCCCCTGTTCGCAGTATACCTATGTACAACCAGTGCATAGCCAAAAACGCGAAGATGTAATCGCTTGTATCAATGGATGTGTGCGATACATGGGAGGAGTACCACAGGCCATAGTGAGTGACAATCTCAAAAGCGGAGTAACAAAAGCTCACCGATATGCTCCGGTAATCAACAAAACATTGAAGGATTGCTGCTAGATTGGTAGCATTCACTTTGTCCTACATATGCTGTGATATCTTTCAGCATTGGACTCAGCTTTACTCCTTTGACATCTTCTACAAAACGATGTGAGTTGTCTAATTCAAGTTTGCCGTAATAGCCTATTATGCTTTTTTTTTACGGTAATCTTCTCCTGCCTCCCCTATGGCCTGTTCTATCACTTTTCGACTTAATTCTTTAAGAAGCTCGACCGATTTTGTTTCAAATTCATAAAAGCTTGATGCGCTTTTCTCCTTAAGTTCTATCTCATCCAAAAGTTGGCTAAACTGGTTCAGTAATTTAGCCTTGTCCATTTTGATGTATTTGTGGTTTTTGCTAATTTAACACTTTTGCGAAAAAATGGGATACACCCAATATAAAGACTATCTATTCCCGTTTCTTGAAAATAGCGTTGTACCTTCTGACAATAATGGATCAGAAAGGGCTATAAGAAATGTAAAGGTCAAACAGAAAGTATCCGGTCAATTCAAAACATTGGCTGGAGCAACCCAATTTGCTGTAATCCGATCCGTAATTGATACCTGTATCAAAAATCAAGTGAAACTTTTTTACGCTCTATCGGATATCCATATTTTGCAACCTGAGTAGTTACAGAAAATGGAATAAGAAAATATATTGATTTTGCCAATGAATGGTTTTCAAAACCATATAAATGGAAATTTCAAGGCTTTGTTAAAGCTTATCAATTAAGGGGTCTCGAACTTCGTGCCTGACGCACTAGTGACCTTGTACAGCTCCTCTCTCGACGCAATCGCTACCACTTCCCAGGTATGATCATGTAAAAGTTTTACCTCAGCGATGTACCGGTAAGGTAACTTCTCACCCCATTCCTCAGGGCTTATCATAGAGATCAGCCATTCTTCGGTCTCCTTCTTTTTGTACAGATAATAATTCCTTCCGATGATGGGTGTAATGCCACAGTCGGCTTCATAGATCTTTTCGGACACTTGTATACGGTCATGGATTTCCTGGGCTTGTGAGATCAGGACTTCTACTTGCTCCTTAATTTGATTGAGATGAACATCAGTCTGTTCGTACATGGCCGACATGGCGAGACCTTTGATCTTTCCTTTGTCTGTGGGTCTTATGATAGCTGAGCCGATGGAATGGGCGTAGGGGAGGAGGTGGGGAGTTTCGGTGATTTTTTCTTTATCGAGCAGATTCTTTTTTCTTCCGCCCGCCCTGAGCTTGTCGAAGTGACCCTTTTTCATAGTGCAAAAATAACCAGACTTCTTCTAAGTCGAAGGAGTAAGGCGTTGAGAGCATTTTCAAGCAGTAAGCCTGGCCTTGCGCATCTCGTAGGACTTGCTCTGCACTTGTCGAAGGTATTAAATGAGCGATTTGTGGTAATTTCGGATTGGGTAAAAAGGATATATGCGCAATAAATTTATGAGTTGCGGGTACACGATTGTGGCAGTAATGAACTCGAATAACATGGGTGTCATACCATTGCTGACAATTTCGACAACCTCTTCTGACTCGCTAACCAAGATCCACAAATCAATTTCCACTTTTTCATAGAATACTTGCGTTACCGAATAGTTACAATCGAAATCTGTGGGAGGAAAAATTGGACTCTTTCGAGAATTATCTAATCAAAATACAAGCAAAAAATAAAAATGATGAGTAAAATGAATGAAGTAAACAATCGCACATTAACATCGGAAAGAACATTCTATGCACCCATAAATTTAGTTTGGGAAGCTTGGACTCAACCAGAACATATTGCTCTATGGTGGGGACCAAAAGGAATGGATATCAAAGTAATCGAGCATGACTTTAGAGTTGGTGGCAAGTGGAAGTATGTCATGTTAATGCCGGGCGGAAATGAATTCATTTCTGATGGTGAATATTCAGAAATTGTCGAACTTGAAAAAATAGTTTCGTCCGCAAACTTCAAACCAATGACTGTAGGTGTAGAAATACAAGCACTATTTGAGGAAAATGGAGATAAAACCAAGTTTACTTTTAATTGTGTTCACCCAACAGAAGAATATTGCAAACAACAAGAGAAAATGGGCTTTTATAATGGTTGGGGTTCTGCTTTTGACAGATTGGAAAATTTTCTGAACACTCTGATAAAGTAAAAAGAGAGAGCGACTTGCGAAGAATTTTATTGTCGTATATTAAGTATATATAAACGTTTTTATTTAAGAAATTGTATCCTGCTATAATATAAAAGGTGAAATAAGTGAAGAACGAAAACTTTCAAACCCACAAGAGTATGAAAAAAACCTTTAGAGATAAAATAGAGGAATTTGAAGAGAAAGCAGGAGCTTATTCAAAACGTTAATCCTTACTCAACCCAGGTGACCGATCCAAAAACTCATCATAAAGCAAAGAATGCCTGCTCTCCATTGGCACTTTCCAACCCTTAATAAACAAATGCTTTACCTGAGTTTTAGTCTCAAAAGGATCACCATCCGTAACAATAATATTTGCAATCTTGCCAGCTTCGATGGATCCCAATTGATCATCCAGGCCAAATATTTCAGCCGAATTAATAGTCACAGCTTTGAGCGCTTCTTCCTTGCCCATGCCGTAAGCGGCAGCAAATCCCGCATGGAATGGGAGGTTTCGCACATTGCCCCTGGAGTCATTAGTACGCAAGGCAATTTTTACACCTGCATTGGCCATAACACCTGCATTGGTATACGCTCTGTCATACCGATCAGAAGATCGCGGCGGCATGGCTATAACAGGGCCGGTTATTACAGGAATGCCTGAAACGGCAAGACTATCGGCTACTCGAAATCCCTCGGAACAACCGGACAGTATGGCTTTCACCTTTTTTTCTCTAATCCATTTAATGGCAGAGAGAATATCCTTGCTCTTATTCACCTCTATCATCACCGGCATTTCGCTGCGCATCACAGGTAGTAAGGCATCCAAATCGGGATTGTACTCAGGAGTTTCACCCTTGTCGATCAGAGAAGCATGCAATTCTACGCTTTCCCATAATTTGTTCAATTTTTTCAGTGCCTTCTCTTCATCCCTCTTTCGGTCTTCTTCAGACCTCCTGTCTCTTCGGCCTCGTGCAGCTGACGAAGGATAATTTATCAAAACGGCCTTAAACTCACCATACATTTGATCAGGAGTATAGCCCAACAGATGGATCAAAGCTCCCGTGCCCGGAAACATTCCCCCGGTAGGTTTAGTGAATACCGTTGTCACGCCATCCACCCTGGATACGGGAATGGCCACCGCGTTAGGATTGACAGCGGTCAGGGCCTGTGCGTGCGGAGTGAATTCACCGATTTCATCAGCATCACGTGTTAGCGAAATGCTGCTTACCTCGACAAGGCCGAGCGTCGTTCCCGCATCGATCATTCCGGGATAGATATGCAATCCATCACAGTCAATAGTCGTAGCTACCGAAGGAATGCCGCTGTTGCCCACAGCACTTATTTTTCCATCAGCGATCAACACAGTGCCTTCTGTTGTACCCTGAGTCAGCGTGTGAATAGTTGCATTGGTGAGCGCGAAGGTGCCTGGTTCGCTCTTGGTGATTTGTTGTGCAAAAAGATGGGCGCTTAAGAAGCTAATATTTATTATGAAAATCGATATTATTATTTTTTTCATAGTTATTTAATGTTTGTGTGAATTGAACAGAAACAATTGCTCTTCAACTCCTTCCATACATCGATCATCTTCCTGGTAGTTTTGATAATCAAAGAATGCGGGGATGGTGCGCACAGGATCGACGTCCATACGCATATCGTCAGGGTCATTTTCAATATCAAATCGTATCACTCCATCGACAATCGTCATTTGAGGAATGGTATAAACAGACAGCGGATGACCGTTGAATATTGCGATATCCCCATCCTTACCGACTTCTATAGAGCCGACCCGATTATCGATACCCAGTTGTTTGGCCGGATTGATGGTAATCATTGACAATGTTTCATCATCGTCGAGACGGCCGTATCGTTGTGATTTGGCTGCTTGATGGTACAGGTGCCGGATATAATCTCCCGAATCCGAATTGATCGAAGTGACCACACCGTTTCTCATCAAAATCGCCGCATTGTAAGCAGTGGAATAATAGACCTCAAACTTATACGCCCACCAATCGGCAAACACGGAAGCTCCGGCCCCATAATCTGCCAGTTCTGGCGCTACCTTGAAGCCTTCATTGACATGCTGGAAGCATATCCTACTGACCCTAAAATCTCTGAGCACGTTGATCAGCATATAAATTTCGTCGGCGCGATAAGAGTGGCAATGGACGATGATTTCTCCCCTAAGAATATCTGCCAATACCTCGAGACGCTCATTATATTTAGGAGCAACGCCTCGGTAATTTTTACCAGCCTTTCCCCTGTTGTGCTTGTCCCATTTGACCATATATCTCCTGGCCTCGCTGAAGGATTTTCGAAACACTTGCTCTACGCCCATCCTTGTCCTGGGCTGGATGTCCCGGCCCTCGCCGTGCACGCGCATAGGATTTTCGCCTAGAGCAAATTTAATGGTGCGAGGTGCGCCTTTCATCTTCATTTCCTCCGGATCCCAGGTGCCGTACCTGTGTTTCATCGTTTCGCATTGGCCGCCGATCGCATTAGCTGATCCGTGCATTGCATGAGATACGGTAACACCGCCTGCCAAGGCCCGATAAATGGATATCGATAATGGATTAATCGCATCACCGGTAAATACCTCGGCAGTAACCGGATTTGTACCTTCGTTTACAGCGTCAATGCCTATGTGCGAATGCGCATCGATAATGCCCGGCATGACGTGTTTTCCCGTGGCATCAATCACTTTTACCGAAGCCGTAGTCGTAAGGTTTTTACCGATCTGTCTGATCTTGCCTCTTTGGATGAGCACGTCGGTGTTTTCCAGAGTACCGTTAGTGACAGTCAGCACGGTACCGTTTTTGATCAGGACATCGCCCATTTCCTGAGCCTGAGTACCAGTTAATCCTGTGATTATGAATATAATATATATGTAATTTTTCATAATATATTTTTTAACTTTCTTAGATTAATCAGGAGTTGATGTGCGCGAAGCACTAATCGGGAAGGTGCCAAAATCACCTGCTATTACATTCCCCTCAAATTCGTCTTCTCCAATAGTAGCCGTCAATTCTATCTCAAATCCGTCTCCTACTTGTCCGGAAAACGACATTTGATCGTCTTCGAGGAGGATCTCCTCTATTTCGGCTGGCTCGCCCATTTGATCTCCTGTCATAGTTGCAGCGAGACTGCCGTCTTCTTCGTAAATTTCCAACTCGCCTTTTTTCGCTTGTCCCATTGCGTCGATGCTGTAGGACCATGTACCTAGCACTTTCAAAAAAGCCTCGTCGGCAGGTTCGCCGCTCGATGCTTTCTTTTTCTTTTTTTCTTTGACCTCGTAGGTGTGCAGATTTCCATCGACGAAGACGTATCGAACATTCGATTTTTCTTCAAAATAGGGTTTGTCGGTCACCACAAGGTTGGCGATCTTTCCCTTTTCTACCGTACCCATTGATTGCTGTACCCCTAATATCGCGGCAGGATTTGTTGTCAAAGCTGCTAGAGCTGCTGTCTCGCTTAATCCTTCCTTGATCATTCGCGTCAGATTGGATTTGAAATTTTTAGCCGTAGTACCCTCAGTCGTGAAGCCGAACGGTATTCCTTTTCCTTCAAAAACGGCGGCTTGCTTAACGCGTGTTTTTATTTCCCGTTTTTGACGGAAGGTTAGTGTATCCCGTTCAACGTCCCATTTAGTTTTAGTCTCCGGTTTGTCCTTTTTCTTTTTTTCGTCTTCCTTCTTCTCTTTGGGAAGATCAAGGGATAACAAAACCGGAATATTAGATGCTCTAATCTTATCTGCTAATCGCCACCCATTCTGCAATCCAGCTAAAGTCATATTAAAGCCCAAATCATTGCGCAAAATCATTGCCCTATGTACGGCCAGATGATTCTCCGCGTACATGAATACCCTGGACTGCTTTTTAGTAACGGGTATCATGGCAAGGGTGGCTTCGTCGTAAGCAGGCCTTTTCATTCCGGAAGGGGAGGCGGCGTAAGCGGCTGTATGAACCGCAGCCTGTTGCGCCTGTTTGTAAAGCTCTCTCCACTTGGTCATCACAGCGATTATGGTATTTGGAAAAACTCCTCCAGCACCTTTGAGTTGGCCGAAAGTGGAAACATTTTCTTTGTAGAGTGCGTCTGTCGTTTTTTCGCCGTCGAGGAAGACAATTGCTCCGGATCCAGGTAGCATTTTACCGCGCGGCACTACATGGGCAGCTGTAAAACCAAGATTGCGGAAATCATTTATAGATTTTTCCGAAGGATTTAATACATCCCGAACGCTTTTCTCGGGAGTGATGCCGGCTCTTTCGTTGGTGGGATTTCCGGGGTCTTTATCCCGGTTGCCGCTCCTATTACCTCGGTTGCCCCGGTCGTCGTCATCGTCCTTTTTTGGTTTCGGAACTCCGATATATGACAGGCCGTCGATAAAGCCGGCATATACGTACATGGTATCGGCTTTGAGCATTTTGGCATTGGATGGAATAGATATTCCTCTGCCAAGGCTGTGGATCAGCCCATCTTGTATGACGACCGTGGCATTCTGGATCATTTGGCCCGGACGGGGGATGACATGCACATTTTCCAGGGCGTAGGTGCGGGTGACCTCGCCGGGTTCGTCCTGCGCCGTAGTTGTATAATTCGGCAGACCCAGTAGAACGAGCAACAGGATAGTTGTAAATAGAAATTTAGATTTCATGAGTTTTCATTTTTTGTGCTTTGGCAGCAAATTTTAATCAAATTGGTGAAAAATCGGCTCTGTTTGGCGTGAAAGTATGGATTATTCTGGTGTTTGGAAGGTTTGCATGCATTTGTCAGATAGACAATTAGAATCTAACAACGAAGTGAATCTGAGAAGTTCGTCTTTTAATGAATTCTAAGGTTCAACGGCGAAAAGCAAATTAGAATTTACTCACGCACAATTAGATCTGAACCGTTCAAAACAGATAAGGCTCTAGTTTAGGTTAGCGTTGATATTAACATTTCATATCGATTCGATATCTGTTGGTATCTCGCGTAGGCCGTTATGTCTTCGACTGAGAGTGCTGCGAAATCTTTCACGAACTGCCTGTTTTTTTTAAGCATTTCCTTCAGCCTATACCAATTGAGATATTGTTGGAGGTATTTAGTGGAAACACCCCAAAATTGATTGTCAATCCATTTCTTTATCCTTCTGTGGGTGGAGTTTACATGTTGGATATGATAAACCCCATTTTTGACCCGTTGCTTTAAATCGGAACGCAATGGATGGTGTTCGATCTGTTTATCCATGGCAAAGCCTTTATAGCTGACATGCGAATCGCTGCACAATATAGTTTGCTTGGTAAACCTCTTTCCTATGGCCTTTTCTATAACTCGTGCCGCGTTACGCGGTATCCTTTTTCTTCAACCGCCCTTTGGTAGCCACGCTCAAATCCATCTGTTCTTTTCTATCCAAGGTAACAATTACTGCAATGTGGTCATCATTTATGCCCCTTTTACCTGAGGAGCCACCCCGTTTCCTTGGTTTGCGGGATTCAACTTCCCTGCCCTTGTCCGAGTGAAAAAAGAAAGTCTCGTCACTTTCCGTAATCCCAGTAAAATCCCCCTTATCAGTATCTTCTATGGATGCCAGTATCTTGTGGCGCCAATCGAATGCGGTTTTCTTGTTTATGCCCAGGGTGACCTTGATTTTATCCAGGCTCATTTCTTCCAACATCAACTTAAGATAATCATCAATCTTGTCTTTCCTGCGGATCCTAGCCATCCAGGTGCCGCTGTATTCTGTAAAACTTCTATTACATGACTTGCACTTATAGCGCCGGGAACCTTTGTCGATGCCAAACTTTACATATTTGGTATGGCCACAATGGGCACAGCATCCTTGCTTATTGTCCAAGATATCCCTCCTAAGCCTCTGGCATTGAGGGGAAAGATTTTCCAACTCACCGGCGGCTTGCAGTTCCATTATCAGGGATTGCTGACCTTCGGCCGAAAGACCCATGAAATACGATTTTATTGCTTCTTTTTCCATACCTCTAAGATACAAATAATAGCTTAATTAAACTAGAGCCTTAGTAAATTTCAACCTGTTGATAATCACTGAGTTAAGATTTACTAAATTCGAAAAATTTAGCAAATCACTTAGTTTATATAGTTCTCAGGAGCTTGTTCAAATTTGACTTTACAACCATCGCAGCAGAAGTAAACGCTCTCTTGCTCGTAGGTCAATATGTGTTTGGCTGTGCTCTTTTCGATAGGGATATTGCATACGGGATTCAGATAATAGAGATTGTCGTCAAAGGTTAGATCTGCCGTAGGTTCTTCTGTCATTGGTTTCCTTAGGTGATCTATGATTTCAGCCAGGATGCTGATCGCCACTTCATTTGGAAGTTTGGCATTGATATCAAGACCTGCAGGGGTCCTGATTTTTTTCAATTGCTGAACATCTATACCGTCCTTTCTCAGTTCGCTGAAGACCGCATTGGCCTTGATCCTGCTTGAAACAAATGATATGTATTTGCTGTTCATACTCAGTGCTTTTTTCAAAGCGTTCTCATCGCCCTGACCTTGCGTGCAGATCACGACATACGAATTTTCAGTGGCTTCGGAAGCATTAAAATCTTTAATATCGATTAATTCTGACGCATGTGGAAAGTCGACTTTATCCGGATTGTCATTCACAATTGTAATGCGATAATCGATCAAACCAGCAACCATAGCAAGGGCCCGTCCGATACTCGATCTGCCAAAAATGTACAAATGAGGATTGGGAAGTGTGGGCTGTATGAATACATCCAGTGATCCCTGGCTCTGGCATGTCATAGCATAATGTTTTGTCGTGCAAGTAGTGTCTTTTGGTTCTTCTGAACCTATGTGGATTAACCGCGGCTTGCCGTTTTGTATGGAGAGCAATGCTTCCTTAAGTACGATTCCCAGGGTGCATCCTCCACCGACCCATCCAAAAATTTTTCCATCTTCGGTAATTATGGCCTGGTCTCCTGGTTTGCCGGAAGAGGGAGCTGTGCGGTGTACTACTGTGGCCATAGCATAAGCTTCTGTTGACGCATTCAGTTGGTGTAATTTGTCTATAAAGCTTTTATGCATGAGCCAGAATATTTTCTAATTCAAGAAGACTCTCCAGGTTATTCGCATTTCGGAATTCATCTATATTCGGCAGGGCTGCTTTCATGCCTTTCTGTATCGGAGCATATCCGGGCATTGCTTTTAGTGGATTCAACCAAACCAATTTCCTGGTTCTTCTTTTTATTTTCACCAACTGTTCATGAAGGAACTCAGGTTTGCCTGTATCGAGCCCGTCGCTAAGTATGATTGTCAAAACTTTTCCGTTGAGACATTTTTTGGCAAATTTATTATTGAATTGTTCAAGGCATTTACCTATTTCGGTGCCGCTTGACCAGTGATCTGCATTCTGACCAAGGGCAAATAATGATTGTTTTATATTTTTCGACTTAAGAAAGTCTGTTATCCTCATCATTTTGGTGCTAAAGATAAAGGTCTCTACATTGTCAAAATGGTCTTTTAAAATGCAAAGAAACTTCAGGAGGTAAAATGAGTATTTGTCCATAGATCCACTGACATCAAGAAGTGCAACTATTCTGAATTTTTCGACTTTTTTATTCTTTCTCACCAATTGAAAAAAGTTGCCTCCATTCTGGATACTTTTCCGGATTGTTTGTGCGATTTCGATCTGACCTTTAATGGCCTTCTTTCTCTTTCGACGGATGCGCAAACTCATTTCTTTAACCAACTTTTTGCAAAGTGCGTCCAGATATTCACTGTCGATATCAGAAACATTGGCAAAATCCGTCTTTCGTAAAACTTCGGATTTATTAGATCCGGCACTGCTTTTTGTTTCTTCTTCTTTCTCGACTTGTTTGTCAGATGTGCCTGTCATTACGAGCGTGGCCAGGCTACTCTTTGCAATATTGCTCTTATTTTTGTGCACTGTTCTATCAATTATTCTATTGCCTTTTTGCCCCCAAAATATCTTGAAAATATTTTCGAATTTCTCGATATCATCTTCACCTGTACACATTATCGAGGCACACGCATATTTGAATAAGGCCTTATCCGGCCATAGACCTTGAAGCGCAGCAACCAAGGTGTCTTGTGTCTCCGACATGCCCACATTGAGCTCACAGGATCTTGCCAACTCCCCAAAAGCCACGAATGCCTCTGTAAAATTATTGTATGCTGTATAGTGAGTCATGTGATACTATGCGTTAAAGTGCAGAGCTTTCAAGATAGGCCTTTACCACATGCGTATCTTGTTCGCTTTTCACAAGACAGGATATGGATTCCAAAATTGCATTTTGGTTATGAGCACTTCTTAGTGAAAGAATACCATTGGCCCAGTCAATCGTTTCAGAAATTCCCGGTATTTTTTCCATCTTGAGTTGTCTGATATCCTTTATATAGGCTGTTATTTGGTGAGCTAATTGATCTTCAATGTTGGGGATATGTTTTTTGATCACCATGAGTTCTTTCTCTATTGAGGGATAGTCGATCCAGTGGTAGAGGCATCTTCTTCTTAGTGCATCACTTAATTCCCGGGTACGATTAGAAGTCAAAAGAACTAACGGTTTTACCTTTGGTTGCACAGTGCCGATCTCGGGAATGCTTATTTGAAAAACAGAAAGAAGCTCAAGAAGAAAAGCTTCAAATTCTTCATCTGCCCGGTCGATTTCGTCAATGAGCAATACGACCTGTTTGTCAGAGCTGATGGCTTGTAGTAATGGCCTTTTGAGCAAGTAGTCCTCACTGAATATGAGGTCTTCTTTTTCGCTAACCGAGAGCTCGGATTTTTCCTGCAGCTTAATGGCCAGCAATTGTTTTTGATAATTCCATTCGTATATTGCATTGTGCACATCCAGGCCCTCGTAGCATTGCAATCTGACCAGATCGGCCTTGAGATAAGAAGATAGAATATATGCTACTTCCGTCTTGCCGACACCAGGATTACCCTCAAGCAAAAGCGGTTTGCCGAGCTTCAACATGAGATATATTACGGTAGCTAATTCTTCTTCTACGATATATCCTAGCTCATCCAGAATCGGGATGAGTTTTCGAGGATCTTCAACCATTTGAATAGGTTATTTCTTTCTGAATAAACGTTTAAACCAAGCCCTTATCAATGCCATAAAAGTAGCGCTTGCATGCATTGTATTGTCCACCTCCATGCCGTTTAATTTTGATTTGAAATTCGTTACAAATTCATTCAGCAGTTGATCGGAGACGTCGTTGATAAGTCTGGATCCAAATTGGGCGAGCATGCCGACAATTGTAATATCCATCGAGAAATTGACTTTCGTCAAATGGCCTTCCTGTGTCAAATGCCCATTCATGACCATGTCTGCACTTCCTTTTCCTTTGCTGTCAAGCCCTTTCCCTTTCAGGATCATCATTTTATTGGTCTCGTCTAATTCTGTGAACTGTATTTCGCCATTGTACTTTACCTTGACCGGCCCAAATTTAGTGGTCACCTCTCCCTTGTAATTGGCATGGTCAATCTTCTCGGTAATCGAAGCTCCAGGCACACACGTTACAATATCTTCAGGATCACTGAGACTCTTCCACACCATGGCAATTGGTTTGTCTATTTCGAAGGTCTTTTCAATTTTTGCGTTCATGTGCTTGTGTTTGAAATTAAGGCCAGTAGAGTAGAATGAAGCGAAAGAACAAATCCACTTCGCTTCACCCCCTCATCAAACCGTACGTGCGGTTTTCCCGCATACGGCTTTCCTGAACAGTTTCGTCTCACAGTATTCGCGGTGTCAGCCCGGATGACTTGTATGGATTGACCATACCATGTCTCAATAATAATTCAAATGCCTGTGAACCAGACAGGCGACTCCTTCGCTGACTTTTCCGATTATAGTAACGGTATAGCCTACCTTTCAGATACCACATTAGTTCTTTCCTGACCATCTGAGTGTAGCTTAATCCTCTTACATCATAGTAGTTCAGCCAACCCATCATGATTATGTTAAGTTCTTTTGCAACTCCTTGAGGTGGATAATGTCCAATTTCTTTAAGCTTTGAACTTATCTTTCCGCGCAACCGCTTACTTGACTTCTCACTTGGTTTGATATGCCAATAATGTTTGCCTTTATTGAACAAGCATCTGTCATATCTGATCGTGAATCCTAAAAAGTGTAATGGTTCTTTCTTCGCTTTCACCATCTTACTCTTTTCTTCGTTGATCTTTAGACCCATTCGATCCACTATGCTCATCAGCTTCTTTAACACTTCCTCTCCTATCTCCTTTCCCATTAGTACAAAATCATCTGCATACCTCACTATCTTCACTCCTTGTTGGGTGAATATACTCTTTTTGTTATTCACTATTCTGTCCAATAGATGTAAGTAGATATTGGATAATAACGGTGATATTACTCCGCCTTGTGGAGTTCCTACTTTGTTGCGCTTTCCTCCTTTCATCTTACCTTCCTCAACGTATGGTGTCTTCAACCATAACTTTATCAGATCGATAATCCGATTATCGGATATGCGCAGTTTTAATACCCTTATCAACCGATCATGCGGTATCGTGTCAAAGTATTTGCTCAGATCGGCGTCATACACCTCCGTCTTTCCTTCATGGAGATTTGTCTTTATATCCCTGATCGCATCACTCGCTGATCGCTTTGGTCTAAATCCATGTGAACTGTCTTCAAAATCGGCTTCAAATAACGGCTCTATTACCATCTTACATGCCATTTGGGCTACCCGATCTCTTATCGTCGGTATCCCTAATGGCCTGGTCTTTCCGTTTGCTTTCGGTATATGTACTCGTCTTACTGGCTGTGGCTTGTACGTCCGCTTCCGTAGTGCTTCTTTTAGCTCCGTTAGAAACTTCTCCAACCCTTTTTCCTCTATATCCTTAAACGTTTGTCCATCCACTCCAGGTGCCCCTCCATTTTCTTTTACTCCTTTGTACGACTCTACCAGAACATAGTCCAGAAATACCTTGTCATACAGTATATAAAACCGGTATCCTTTCTCCCGCCTGGCTTTGAGATATAGCTTTCTCTGCAACTCCTGTACGCGTTCCATAGTACTCATTTCACTTCGCCTCTTTGGCCATAGTGCTCCTTGTACTATTCGTATCTTTTTCTGATTACTTTTCGTCAATTTGATAGTTCAGTTGTTGTTCGAATGCTTCTTCTGCTAGTAATGCCCCTTCACTCCAACAAGGTTGTGTTGTCCTTATCATCTTCACTACTATGGGCATCTCCGAATCCCTCATCATCCCACGGCTAATGGAATACCGCGTAACGCGGCACGAGTTATGTTAGGGCCTCCCATGTTCATACGCGTCCCGTTCCAAGCACGCCACTCCATCTTACCCCGGATAGCCCCTCATCTGTGCGTTGCCGTTGCCTCGATGAGAGTATCAGGTTTCACCATATCCGGTAGGTTGACCACTATCAATGTGTAACGAGGCCTTACTGGATTCGCTTTCGCTGCGGCTTACTCAGACGCTTACCATGAACTTAGCACATTTCGTTTCCTCCATGTACCTCACGGCTGCTTCAGGGTGAACGGCAAATTTTCCTGTATAGTCCTTGCATACTATTGGGACTTTAAGTATTTATACACGTACGCTTCATGGCGTACCAGATTTCACGAATTAACACGGATTATTGCCTTCGGCAAATTGTTGTTGTCTTCAATATTGGGTCATTTTAAATAACCAGTCCTTTGTATTTTAGACTGGAAGAGCCAAAATTCACAACAAAGGCATCCTTGTAGACGATTTCTAAGAGACCTGGCCCTAATTCTCTATGCACTTCCATGCAAATGCCAATGATCTTATAGGTCTTCTCATGATATTTTAGTTGTTCCATAGTTAGGAATACTCAAGTAATAAGCCTTCGATTTTAACTAAGGTGAAAACCCCAAACAAAATTTATATCTGCCTTCGGCAGTGAGTCTAGCCACGCCCGCCTGCATCGGGCAGGGATTACACAGATGTTCACAGATTTATTGCCTTCGGCAAATAATCTGTGCTAATTCGTGAAATCTGTGGCTTATACCTTTTGCCGAAGGCAAATCTATTCGAGCATTCGTGTCTTGACTAAGCCTCCCCGAAATACCCTACTTCCTTCAACTTCTTAAACAGCTTATATGGCGTCACCGGTATTTCCAAATGATCAATGCCAAGATGATGTACAGCATCGACTATTGCATTCACGATTGCAGGAGGAGCTCCAACTGTCGGAGATTCGCCAACGCCTTTAGCGCCAATAGGATGATGTGGTGAAGGTGTGACCGTATGACCTGTTTCCCAGCTCGGAGATTCTACAGCCGTAGGTACCAGGTAATCCATTAATGTGCCATTGAGAATATTACCAGCATCATCGTAGATCAGTTCCTCGTACATAGCTGGAGCGATGCCTTGTGTCAGCCCACCATGTACCTGGCCTTGCACGATCATCGGATTGATAATATGACCACAGTCGTCAATAGCCACGAATCTTCTCACCTTTATATCACAAGTTTCTTCGTCTATATCTACTACGCAGATGTATGCACCTGAAGGGAAAGTCAGATTAGGTGGATCGTAGTAATGAGTTGCCTCAAATCCTGCCTCCATTCCGGGAGGATGATTCGTGTATGCTGCAAATACAATTTCCTGTATGGTCTTTACTTTATCAGGCGCCCCCTTCACAAAGAATTTGCCCGGTTCCCATTCGAGATCATCCTCGCTTACTTCAAGTAGATAAGCTGCTATTTTCTTTGCTTTGGCTCTTAGTTTTCTTGCGGCTATTGCGGCGGCCGCCCCGGCAGTCGGTGTACTCCTACTGGCATAGGTCCCAAGGCCATAGGGCGCCGTATCCGTATCACCTTCTTCAACTTGAATATGGACGGCCGGAATCCCTAATTCTTCCGCGATGATCTGTGCGTAAGTAGTCTCATGTCCCTGACCTTGTGATTTTGTTCCAAATCGAGCAATCGCCTTACCAGTAGGGTGTACCCTGATCTCTGCGCTATCAAACATTTTAATACCAAGGATATCAAAATCTTTGGAAGGTCCGGCACCAACAACTTCTGTAAATGTCGAAATACCAATGCCCATGAGTTTTCCTTCTTTTCTTTTCTGAGCTTGTTCTACTCTCAGATCATCATATCCGACAGTATCCATGGCCTTTTGAAGGCCGAGATGATAATCTCCGCTATCATAAGACCATCCCGTTGGGGAATCCCATGGAAAATCTTCTTTTTTGATAAAATTTTCCATTCTCAGCTGAGCAGGATCCTTATCTACTTTTTTGGCAAATATGTCGGTCATCCGTTCGATCGCATGCACGGCTTCCGTCACTCGGAATGAGCAACGATAGGCGACCCCACCAGGAGGTTTATTGGTATAGACAGCATCAGCCTCCATATATGCTGTATCATAATCGTATGATCCGGTACCAATAGAGAACAGTCCGGTAGGGTATTTTGACGGATTAGCCGCTGCATCGGTATAGCCATGATCGGCTAATACCTTAAACCGGGTAGCTTCAATTTTTCCATCCTTAGTGCCTGCCATCTCAGCGGTTATATGATAATCACGGGCAAAGGAATCCGCCTGCAGATTTTCTGTACGATCCTCGATCCACTTGATAGGAGCTCCTGTCAAAAATGAGACTGCTATTGCTATTACATAGCCGGGATACACGGGAACCTTACCGCCAAACCCACCTCCTATATCCGGAGATACTACTCGGATTTTCTCTTCTGTAAGTCCTACGTGACCTGCCACCAGGGCAATCACTGTCCGGATAGCATGAGGCGCCTGTGTCGTCATGTACATGGTCAGATGATTGTCTACTTTGTTGTAAGCAGCTACACATCCGCAAGTCTCTATGGAGACTACATGTAATCGGGGAAGGTGCATCTCTTGTTTGACCACTACGTCGGCATTGTTGAATACCTGTTCAGTTTTGGCTTTATCGCCTACTTCCCAATGCCAAATATGATTATTGGTTTTGCCTTCTTTATCAGGCCGCAGTACAGGGGCGTCAGAATCCATTGATTTGTGTGGATCCATGACTGGTTTCATTTGTTCGTATTCTACCACTACAGCTTCCTTACCATCTCTCGCAATATATCTGTCCGTCGCGATGACTGCAGCCACTTCCTGCGCCTGGTACATTACCGTATCAGTAGGCAGTACCATTTGGGTATCTGACATAAGAGTCGGCATCCAGTGTAAGTTGTATTTTTCCAGATCTTTGCCGGTAACGACAGCGACTACTCCGGGTATTTCTAATGCTTTACTGGAATCGATGTTTTTTATTTTTGCGTAAGCATAAGGACTCCGTACGATGTCCATGTACAACATCCCGGGGAGTGAGATATCATCGACAAAGTTTCCTTTTCCTTGAATAAATCTGGCGTCTTCTTTTCGCTTCATGGAATGGCCCATTCCGCCTATTTCCTTTGATGTTTTACATTGTATCATTATGATTAGATTATGGCGTTCTCAATTTTATTAAACAAATTCCGGTTCTGTAGACGGTAACTCTTCGCCCCTTATTTTGGCGCTGGCGTACTGGATGGATTTCACAATATTGTTATATCCTGTACATCTACAAAGATTACCTGCTATGCCCCATCTGATTTCTTCCTCGGTAGGATTCGGATTCTTCTCAAGTAGTTCGACGGCTCTTAGCATCATGCCAGGTGTACAAAAGCCACAATGAAGACCGTGATTCTCTTTGAAACCTTCTTGCAACGGGTGTAGTCCTTCTGCAGTGGCCAGGCCTTCGACAGTGGTTATGTTCTTGCCATTTGCCTGGACGGCTAAAATCGTACAGGACTTCGCAGATTTTCCATCTATAAGGACAGTACATGCGCCGCAACCTGTGGTATCACATCCGATATGGGTGCCCGTCATTTTCAGGTTTTCCCTGATGAGGTGGACCAGCAAGGTGCGAGGTTCTACTTCAGCGCTATGTTCGGCACCATTAATATTGAGTGTTACACTTTTCATTTTTCTAATTTTTTGCTCTGCTAATGGCCTTAGTAATAATTCTTTTGGTGATCACTTTTACAAGGTGTCTTTTGTATTCTTCGTCTCCCCTGAGATCGGCTGCAGGATTGCAATCTTCGGAAGCGTATTGAGCAGCCTTGTTAATATCACCATCAGTGAGCGCGCTGCCAATCAAGGCTTCCTCTGACCGCGACGCCCTTAGCGGGAGTGGATTCACATTGGTCAGACCTATTCCGGCTTTTTTACAATTTCCACTGCTGTCAAGTTGAAGCACTACGGCTACGCCTGCAGTGGCATAGTCCCCAACTTTTCTTTCGGCTTTGTGATATGCGCACCCGAATCTGCCTTGTGGGACTGGTATTTTTATTTCTGTCAGTATTTCTCCGTGCTGGATCGCAGTGGTGTAAAAGCCATGAAAGAACTGATCTATACTTACAGATCTTGATCCATTACTTCCAGTGATGACAAGTTCTGCACCCAGAGAAATCATTACAGCAGGATGATCATTAGCCGCATCGCCGTGAGCCAGGTTGCCGCCTAACGTTCCAAAATTTCGTACTTGAGGATCAGCGATCAACTTGGATGCATCTGAGAAAATCGGATATTTCGATCTAATGAGCGCCGATTCCTCGACTTCGACTTCCCTGGTCATGGCGCCAATTTTCAAATATCCATCTTCCTCTTTGATGTAGGACATTCCTGGAATATTATTAATATCGACCAGATGGGTAGGTGATGCAAATCTCAATTTCATCATTGGTATCAAGCTATGGCCTCCTGCCAATATTTTGGCATCGTCACCATGTTGCTGAAGCAAAGATATGGCCTCAGCAATAGAACTGGGGGCAGAATAGCCAAATTTTTCTGGTATCATGCTTTATAGTTTATTGTTCTTAATCGTGTTTCTTTTCTCTTAATAAATTTATTGAATACGTATAAAAAACTTCCATTGAGCCAAATGCTAAATATAAGAAGACCACTTCCCAGAAAGTAAAGGATTTGGTCATGTAAAATGTGTTGGCTGAGTAGGACAAAGCAGATGGCTATTGTACAGATTACCAGCGCATAATGAGTTCGCTGATCGCGATAGTTCAGCAGTAAACTAAAAAAAATAAGTGTGGATAGACCAAGTGAAATATAAATGGCAGAACTGCCTTGATTGGGATAGATCGTACTGCCGCTGCACATGGTAATAGCACCCGTATAGGCCATTATACAAAATGGACATTTTGGTAGTAAGGCAACAGCGAGTGAAGAAATCCAGCCCATTCCATTCGCCCCTTTATTCGTGGCTTTTTTATGACAGGGAAATCTACAGGTTTTCACTGTGATGTTGTTTTTTATTTCAGATCGTTATAATACTGAATATTCTTGAGAAGAGAATTATTCGTGCATATTTTTATTGTGATATGGTATATACCTTTCCCATTTCCAGGGCGTAAATATATCTCCTATGGAGATTTCGAGGAGTTCTTTGAAAATACTTTCGGCATTGTCGCTATTTGACATGATGATTATGCCCATTTGTCTTTCGGGAAAAATTATGGAATAGTGTTGAAAACCTTCGCCATGCCCTTCTTTGAAAACTCCTTGGCCATAAGGGGATTTTAGGATTCCCCAGCCTAAACCATAGCTCAGGTCTATTTTATCATTCTCGTCCGTGTCCCCCCAAGCCGTGTGTCCGAATTGCGTTTTTGATCTGATTCTTATCTGTGGTTCAAAAAGCAACTGTACAACCCTCGAATTCCCGCTTGTTAGTTCGAATATTTCCCGGATGAATTTGGAATAATCCTGCAATGTCGTTTCCATCGAGCCCGCACCATTCGCTTCATCTTCGATGTCTTTTTTTATGACCTTTTGAGCAGCGGTATGGCCATAACAATACTTCCTTTCAAACCTGTCCTGCCATATATAGCTGGTCATATTCATATCCAGAGGGTCGAAAATCATTTCCCTTGCAAGTCCTTCGAGTCCTCGGCCCGTGATTTCCTCTACCACAAATTGTAGCAGATTGATGCCCTCGCCGGAATAGCTGTACCGAGAGCCTGGGTCGAACAAAAAGCGGATCTTGCCTTCGGGAAAAAAATCATTGTTTTTAGTCATCCACCGCCAATTTGGAAATCCAGTGGTATGACTCAAACACATGCGCGCCGTAACCTCCTCGTATCTTTTATCATTTGCTAAATCGCTAAATCCTCTCCATTCCTTTTCAAACTTTATGTCAGGCAGCGGCTCCGACAAATATTCCTGAGCGGTCGATCCAGATCGATAATGCCTTCTGCGGCAAGTTGGCTGACTAAGTAGGCAAAAACGGCCTTGCTAAAGGAGGCGCCATAGAAAACCATGTCGGTAGTCAAAGGTTCACCGCTCTCGAGATTTGCATATCCGAAGGCTTTCTCATAAACTACTTCGCCTTCGTTGAATATGGCAATGGCAACGCCGGTCACTTTAGCGGAATCAATGAGTTTTTGGATTTGAGTGGTTAATTTGGATTTTTCGATTTTGGAATGATCTAGGCGGCCTATTTGCACCTTTTCGGAACAGGCTGATAGGAGAAGGGGGAGTAAGAGGGTATAGAATTTCATGGGCTTTGCTTTGTGACAAGTATAATGTTATTTGTCATTGTCTCTATTGTTAAAGAGGCCACCATTTTTTTCATTTGTTCTAAATTACCTGAAAGCTGTTTCAGGAGACTCCCGTCCTTTTGGATCAATTTCATATACATTTCAGCATAAGGTGGATATTCATTTTCATATGGGAAATCTATCCGGGCATTCATTTTGACTTTTTTTCTTCATTTAGCACTTAAAGAATACTGGAAATTAACGATTGATATGGGCCATAGCTTTTCTTCGCTAATTCAGTTGCTTTCAAATATGCTCGTTGAATTTCAGAAATATAGCAATTCGAAATTTCGACAGATTTGATCTTATCAATGATTCGAAGCTTATCCTTAAGATAGAAAATACAGATGTCGGTATCGAGCAGATAAGGCATCCTAGTGCATTAGGCATTAAGTAATGAACCTCATAAACAAAGTTATTTTTCTTCTGATCAAGGCGGAAAAACCGGAGTTATGCCTAAGCATAATGAGGATTTTTCCAACGCCGAGCAGGAGGAAAAGAACAAGTTTCATGGGGGTCAGGATTTAGTGCCTGGTGCACTAGTGCGTCAGAAACTAAGTAAATGCATTTTTAGACAAAGTTATTTTTCTTCTGATCGAGGCGGAAAAACCAGAGTTATGCCAAAGCATAATGAGGATTTTTCCAACGATGAGCAGGAGGAAAAGAACAAGTATAAATATGTAGGTATTTCGTCTCTGACGCACTAGTCCAACACTATTTCCATTAGTCCAGAATTGTAATAACCAACAAGTCAAAGATCGTAAATCTTACGCTTTTATGCTCACCCCACCAACTCCCCAATAACCTCGCCGCCAAACTGACTCAGCTGCTTATACCTTCCTCCATGAAAATAAGTCAGCTTGTTATCATTCAATCCCAGCAGATGAAGCATGGTGACGTGGATATCCCTTAGCGGATGCACGACCTCAACGGCTTTCTCGCCGATCTCATCGGTAGCACCTATGGTGTGCCCTGCATTCACTCCTCCTCCCGCAAACCACATCGGCATGGCTGTATTGTTGTGATCGCGGCCGACGACAACGCCTCCTCCGCGGATGCCGTTATCAGGGCTTCGCCCAAACTCTCCCGACCAGACGATGAGGGTTTCTTCCAGCATTCCTCGCTGTTTGAGGTCTTTTAATAAGGCAGTAACCGGCTTGTCAATGCTTTGTATAAGGTTACCATGAGCTCGCTCGAGGAAATCGTGAGAATCCCATCCTCCGGAATACAACTGCACATAGCGTACACCTTTCTCGATCAACCTTCTCGCAAGCAGGCATTTTCGTCCGAAGGTATCGGTGACTGGTTCATCAATACCATAGAGGGCCTTGGTTTTCTCGTCTTCCTGACCGAGATCCATGAGATCGGGCACCTCCATCTGCATACGGAAGGCCAGTTCGTAGTTTTCCATGCGGGCTGAAAGTTCTTCGTGGTGCGGATGTTCCTCCTGGTGATCCTGATTGAGTTCGCTGAGCAGGTCGAGACTTTCGCGTTGGTGGTAGCGGCTAAGGCCCGGAGGAGGTTCGAGATTGAGTATGGGCGAACCTATGGGCCGCAAAGGCGTGCCCTGGTAGTGTGCAGGAAGAAATCCATTCGACCAATTTGCCGCCCCTCCTTGTGGATAAGCGACTTCGGGCAGCACTACGAAAGATGGAATATTTTGATTGATCGCCCCGAGTCCATAGCTTACCCACGAGCCGATAGCAGGATCGCCGCCAAAGCGATTGCCGGTATTGATATGGTATTGTGCAGTGGGATGATTGACTGATTCGGCCTGTGCTCCACGGTAAAAACAAATATCATCGGCTACATCTGCAAGGTGCACAAATCGATCACAGAGATCAGCGCCCGATTGCCCTACTTTGCGAAAACCAAAAGGGCTTCTTATAATATATCGATCCCCTTTTGACATCGCTGAGAAATTCTCGCCTTCGCGCTCAAATTTATTGAGATGGTACTTGTCCAGGGCAGGTTTGGGATCATAAGTATCTACATGGCTCGGCCCGCCTTCCATCATAAGAAAGATCACCGATTTTGCTTTTGGAAGAAACATTGCGGGCCTGGGATCAAGCGGGCCTTTTTTACGCAATGTCGAGGATACGCCTTTTAATGCATTATCACAACCGACTAAACTGCTCAATGCCATAGCGCCCACACTGGCGCCTAGGCCATATATAAAATCCCTTCTTTTAAATTTTCCGGGTTCAGTACACATACATAAATTCATTAGAGTTAAACAATACTACGGCGAGATCAGCAAGCGCTCGCGTCTCAGGGGAAACATCGGCCATTTCAAGATCGGCCTCGTAGTCATCAAAAATATCGAGATGCTCTGTCAATGTAAACGATTCACCGGTCATTTCTTCAAACATTTCGCGCTCGACGGATTTAGGAAATTCTCTATGCGGCACCGGATTCTCATCGTGATATTTGGTCATTTTCTCAAGATAATCGGCCGCTTTTTTCTTTTCACTTTCACTCGCTTTTCGATTATAGACAGAGGTGAATAGATTTTCCAATCGCTCTTGTCCATTATATTCTTCGGCTATTTCACTGGCTAACGCGACTCCACGATCTCGTACAAATTGGTCATTGAATAGCATAAATACCTGGGGTGTAACCGTCGAAGCAGTTCGCCGCTCGCAAGAAATATCCGGCGAAGGTTGGTTAAATACTTCCAAAAGCGGGTTGCCCAGTCCTCTTAGTCGCAAAGCATAGATCGTCCTCCGATTTCGCTCTTTTGGAGTAGGCGACGGTTGGTAGGCGGGCGCTATCGAACCCATCGTATGCCGCGGTTGCAAAGCTGCTTCCTCATGAATCTCAGGTCGTACAGGCAGACCGCCCAATTCCGGGTTCAGCTCCCGGCTTGATTTTAGCATCGCATCTCGCATCTCCTCCGCATCAAGCCGCCGGGGAGTGTATACAGCGAGATAATTATTATCGGGATCGACTTTCTTAATATCGTTAATATCTTTGTGATCACCGCTCCTTTGATAGGTGTCTGAAAGCATAATGAACCGGTGCAGTTTTTTGATCGACCAGCCATTTTCAACAAAATACCCCGCAAGCCAATCCAATAGTTCGGGATGTGTTGGTGCTTTTCCGGTGGTACCAAAATTATTGCTGTTCTCCGCTATGCCCTTACCAAAGTGGTATTGCCAAATGCGATTGACGATGGTGCGCGTAGTCAACGGGTTGTCCGGAGAAGTCACCCATTTGGCGAAAGCCAGCCTACGATTACCCAGGCCGTGAGGTATGGTGACATCAAGCGAAACGCCTTTTTGTTCTTTCAAAAAATCCCTTTGAAGACTAGACAGCACAGTGAGCGCACCAGGCCATACTTCCTCTCCCCGCGCATAAACCGAACCACCAGTCAATATGTAAGTAGGTGTCGGTTCGCCATCGAGGTTTTCCGGCATATTGAACTTTCGGGCGCTATGGACGACCCGGTTTGGCCCGTTGTACACACTGAATGCCGTCGGTTCGAATTGTAACATTTCCTTAGTCCATATTTCTTTCGTTTTATACAAAAACTTTGCATAACCTAAATCTTTGTATGTCAGGCCCAACTGAATCGGCGGCCGTTGCGCTTGAGGCAACTTTCTTCTTTTATCTCTTGAAACATATTTTCTGCCTTGTTCTATGTACCATAGGCGCACAGCATCTTCCTCTTTTTTAGAAATAGCTTCTTGTTCTTCTTTGGTTCGCTGAATCAGTCCGGCTATTCTTTCTTTTTGCTGCTGGAGCAGGGCTAAGTTTTCCGATGGCAAATAAGCGGCGGGTCGATCCGCAAATTGAGTGGTGGCTAATACGGCCTGTACCTGGTACACATCCTTTGTGGGGATAGGATCGTACTTATGATCGTGGCAACGGGCACAGCGCAAAGGTTGCGCCATCAATACCTCGCCGATGCTGTTGCTGGCATCGTCCAGAAATAGCTGCCGCGTCACCGCTTCGACGGCCATGCCGGTGTGCTCCCACGGCCCCATTCGCAAAAATCCGGTAGCAATCAATTTCTCTGAATCTTCGGGATCGATTTCATCACCGGCCAATTGTTCTTCAACGAACTGATTATACGGTTTGTCTTCGTTGAATGAACGGATGACGTAATCCCTGTACCGCCATGCATTAGGTCTCAGGTAGTCATTAGAAAATCCATCTGAATCGGCATAGCGCACCACGTCGAGCCAGTGCCGGCCCCACTGTTCGCCGTAATGCGGGCTGGATAGCAATCGGTCTATTACTTTTTCAAAGGCATCTTCGCTTTCATCGGCTAGAAAAGAGTCAATCTCCTGATTGGTCGGAGGTAGTCCGATCAGATCAAAAGTCGCCCTTCTGATCAATGTGCGTTCGTCCGCTTTTTTTGCTGCTTTCAACTGGTATTCGACTAATTTCTGATCTATGAACGCATCTATTACATTGCCTTCTTGCCTATCATATGCATAAGGAATTTCCACTTCTTTCACTGGATAGAATGCCCAGATGTCCCTGCTGTTGTACGTACGGTTGGTCCATGTATCTGTGAGGCCGCCACTAGTCGCGACGGGCACTTCTCCTTTGTAATCCCAACCTCCTTCCTCGAGCAATTCATTTCTCCTGGTCTCGTCAGGCCAGGGAGCTCCTTGAGCTATCCACTGCTTCAGTGAGTTGAGCTGGTCTTCATCGAGTTTGTCGTTTTCTTTTGGCGGCATGGAAAAATCTTCATCGATCCTTGAGGCGGCGAAGTAAATTGGACTTCGGTCGGGGTGATTGGGTACGAGTGCTGCATTCCCCGATTCTCCGCCGCTGAGCATGCCCTGTAAGGAGCGCATGTCAAATTCAGCTTCCAGTTCTGCCGGGTCTTCGCCGTGGCAGGCAAAGCACTTGGATTCCAAAAGCGGGAATACCTCGAAGGCGAATATTTTTTCGGCGTCTACGCTCCGAGAAGGATTTATGTGCGGATTGTTGCAGGTAGGCAAAAGTGCGAAGCCGATGGGTAAAAAAAGTAATAGGACCGATTTATGTTTCATGTTGTAGTCAATCGAAATTTCCGGTTATAAAATTAAGGATTATCTGGATTTCTGTGTGAAGTTAGTTTTGAAAATTTTGAAGGAAGTATAACACTCTGAAAATCAAAGGTTTGCAAACCAATTCGTACAAAATTCGTACATAACCTTATAAAATCACAACCATGAATTTCTAGTTCAACAGGTTTTTTCTTAATCTCAACGGAGGCGTAAAATCACCGAGGTGACACCTTTTATTCAAAAGATGTCACCTCTTTCGAACAGATTTTATCATTTGGCCGAATTGGAATAGATTGATTGTAGGATTTGTCTCCGTCCTTTGGCTGGAATTGGGCAACGGCTAGGTACATAGCAGTGACTTGCTTGCCATTTTCGTCTAACTATTCGGACCTAATCACTTAGAATTATGTCGGCGTCAATGTTAAGCTTTTTATAAAGCCCGTTTGCCAAATCAATGGGTGTAAGTTGTTTTAAAAACACTTCCAATAGTCTGGATTTGGCTTTGTATTCAGAAGCATTCATGTTGTGAAAGTTCATATTGTGAACGATATATTCGCCATTTGGAACGCACAAGACCACACATTAATTAGTTTTTACTAGTGCGTTAGAAACAAAGTCTTTGAACGTCTTAAAAGTTGACGGTTGCTGGTTGTTCGTTGCTGGTTTGACCTAACAAACAACTATCAACGAACAACGAACAACGGTTTAAATAAACGGTCAAGTATTTCGTGCCTGATGCACTAGCGTGTTTGGAATTATGTACGACATATATAAGATTGTGTTTCCAGGGTCAAAAAGTTATTATGCGTCGCGTGTACAGAAATTGATCTTGCATTGTCCACTTTGCATCGCTTCACTTGTGATTTCCAGCACCCTATTAGCCCAGCCTCCAAGGTTTACAGATGTTACCATCGAAGCAGGAATCGATCATTTTTTCACAGTAGTCGGAGGTAGATTCGGCGGCGGTGCTGCGGTATTAGATTTTGATAAAGACGGATGGCCGGATTTGTTCATAACCACCATAGCCCATTCTGAAGGAAGTAATTTCGAGGAGGCACCTAATATCTTGATGATCAATAATGGAAATGGTTCGTTTTCAGACAGATCTGAAACTTATAACATTACCGAACCGACTTTCTCCTCTAGTGCATCTTTTGGAGATGTGAATGGTGATGGATATGCGGATCTTTACATAACTAATTATTTCAAAAATTTTGAAGGTGATTTGGACGAATTTGGTGGTCCGAATCGCGACGATAGCACCCTACCAGGAAGGGATTTGTTCTACATAAATGACAGTGGAAACAGGTTCATTGAGTCTTCAGAGTCCTTTGGAATAGTAGAAGAAGGATTGACTTTCCATGCCCTGTGGAGCGATTTTGACAATGACCGGGACCTAGTGCACCAGGCACTAAATCCTGACCCCCATGAAACTTGTTCTTTTCCTCCTGCTCGGCGTTGGAAAAATCCTCATTATGCTTAGGCATAACTCCGGTTTTTCCGCCTTGATCAGAAGAAAAATAACTTTGTCTAAATATGCAATTACTTAGTTCCTGACGCACTAGATATTTTGATAGCCAACGATTTTGGAGATAAAACAACGCCCAATTTGCTGTATAGAAATGATTATCCTCTGAATAAATTTACGGAAATAGGCGCTTCGAAAAATTTCAATTTTGGCATAAATGGAATGGGCATAGGTGCGTGTGACGTTAATGCCGATGGGTTCATGGATTACCTTATTACCAATATTCAAGCCGCACCTTTTTGCGTAAGCCAAGGACCGGACGCCCCTTTTGTCGAAGAAACAGGTTTAAGAAAAACAGGCTTTATCAATTTGTTGACAAATTCGGGTATAAGAGTGACGACAATCAGCTGGGGTGTTCATTTTTTTGACATTGATCACGATATGGATTCCGATTTGTACATCACTAACGGTTCATTGAATCCACCATTAGCGCCCAATCCTAACCTCCTTCTTGTGAATGAAGAGGGCATCTTTGCAGAATATGGATTTTGGTCCAGGACCAATGATCATTCTATTGGAAGGGGTTCTGTTGTATTCGACTATGATAATGACGGTGATCTCGATATTTTAGTAGTCAACCAAAATCCATATAGAGAAGCCGAAATTGGAGTAAACCTCGAAGGGTCAAAATTGTACAGGAATGACAACACCGATAACAATTGGATAAAGATCAACCTGGAAGGGAGGCACTCCGAATATCACGGCATAGGAGCAAGAGTAGAGGCACATGTCGGAGAACAAACGCTAATCGAAGAAGTATACGGTGGGTCCAGCCACCAATCACAGAACAGTACCATCGTACACTTTGGACTAGGGTCGCATGCTCAAATTGATTCGGTGGTCGTGTATTGGCCTGGCGATTTCCGACAGACCGAAGAAAATGTAAATGCCAATCAACAAATTACAATTGTCGAAGGTGATAGGGTGACCTCAATTCTCCTTCCGGATAACGAAAACGTTTTACTGGTAAGTCCTTCACCCTTCAGAGACCGACTTCATATCCAGTACGAATTTGCTTCCGCAGATGTGGAATTGTTGTCCCTCGACATATTCGATTCGAGTGGTAAATTGGTCCATACTTTTCCCTTTATATCAGGTAAGCTCCTGGTTTGGGAAGTGCCTGATTACATCGTTCCGGGTTTGTATTTTCTAAGGATGACGGCGACAAATGGGGTGGTAGCACAGCCCATTATTCGAATTCTGGAATAGTTCCATTTTAGATTGGCGTTGGAGTAAATGTTGTGTTTCAGCATTTTTCTTGCTATTTCTTGCGCTTCGCTTTCTTCAAACCTCGTAACATGATATACGAGAAGCCAGCCGTAGGTTTCAATTCGTTCGGGATCTATTTCGTAGGCCATCTTGGTATATTCGATGGACTTCTTCGTGCTGGTAATCATCGCCTCCATCAGGTAATATTCGAAGCTATTGCCAATGTGTTTTTTTGATTGAGCAATGATGGGCATAAGTTAGCGAATATTTCGGGTTGATTATTGGACCATGTTTGAGGGTGGGTCTTTTGCAAAAACGCCCTTTCCGCTTTGTAGCGCTGATACCAAGCGTATGCGTCGGTAGGATCTCTATCTGTTTTTTTCTTCCATAAAGAGGATTGCTGTTTGTAATAGGTAGTGGGTTTGTTTTCTTTAGCAATGCCGAGAATGGGTTGAGCCTGTTGAGCTTCGACTCTGAAACTGCAAAAAAGAGTGAACAGGAATACAGAAATCAGGAATTTTATCATGACGCATTATTAAGTGTACAATCGATTTTGCTCATAGTACACTTAATAAAATGGAAGGTTCAATTGAGTTACAGGATTAGAGGCACGAGGACAAGGCTGTTCAGAGCCCCCAATGCACGCCCCTTAACCCAAGGGGAAGTCCGCCCTCGCATAATTCATTGATTATGAGCGAGTGGATGCACCTCCTTTAGGAAGCTGGGAGGTGGGAGTGGTCATTTCCAAATTGGGATGTTCGGCTTCAAAAGCACTGACAAGCGGATCAAGTCTGTCCAGGTCTTCATCACCGCTCCATCGAAGGGCAGTGGCATATAATGCAATGGAAGTGCCCACGTGTTTTTCCGTATAATCTAAAAGCTCTTTTCTATGGGTTTTACTGTTAGTAACATATTCGAAAACAGCCTCGACTTCAGCAGTGTCCATCGGCGTTGCCTTCTGGGTAATCGGATTAAAGCGGGAGAGGAATACAACGGGATTCTCGACATCCACAATTGATATTTTTCCTGAAATCTGGTACACGGGTTTCATTGTATCACAATTCAGAAAGAAACAGGCAATAAGGAAGAACAGTAGTCATTTTAAGATATTCATATCAATGTATTTTCATGCGAAGAAAGAACGATAAAAAGATGATTGATGTATATCTCTCAAAAATAAAAATAGAAAACTCTCTGTTCTGGTAAAAGCGGAAATCAATTAGTTTTCAAAAATGAGATCTGAATAAATAATTGGAAAGTTCTTGTTGTACAGGATACAGGTTTCTGGACATCTTCTCCTGTGTGATGTAACCGGGTGTGCGACCGGTTGTCTTCTTAAATGTCCAGGCTATAAAGTTTAATCTGTGATTCTTTACCTCTCAGAATAGTTTCTTCCACAAAAGCGGCTTTAATTTTCCCTAGTTGGTTTATTCTTTTCAATAGTTCTTCAGAAATCAAAAAATCTTTTCCTATAGACTTGCAACTCTCTTGGATTCTTGACGTAGTATTGAGCACATCTCCTACATATACAATTTCCTTTTTCAGTTCTCCTACCCAAGTGACAATAACCTTTCCGCCGTGCAAGCCTGCTCTAAACTCAGGGTACACTCCATATTTTCTCATATACTTTGGCTTCAAGCTATCAATGATTTCTCTCATTTGGAAGAAACAGTTAATGAGATTGTTATTCTTTAGGCCATTTTTATAAGACCAACTCAGGACTATTTCATCCCCCACATACTGATATATTTGAGCATTTGTTTTACGCAATGCTTCTGTTATATCTGAGTAATAATCTTTTAGAAACAAGGCAATTTGAAAATGTCCTAATTTTTCGGCAATAGTAGTCGAACCCTTTAGGTCAACAAAGCAAAAAATTCGTTCTACTTCCCTAGGAGTGTTATATTTTCCCAATACAAAGTTTACTAACTCTCCTTTTCTGTGAAGGCTGTTTATTTGACTTAAAACCACTATCAGGAACGATCCCAAAAAGGTGGCGCCTAGATTTATCAAATACATGTCATCCTTAAGGTATAGAATCAGATTTTCGTAAATTGACCCTTCTCCTTGGATGGCAAACCAAACACCATTTGTGATAAACAGCCAAAGGGTAATGAAAAGGGTATAAAAGAATGTTCTTACTAAGACTAAGTATAAAAAGGATCTCTGTGCAAACCTATCATTACACAATATTTCAAATATTGATACTGACCCCAAAATGCATGAACCTGTTATCATAGCTCTAATGATCAGAGGAATAAAATCCTGGGGATTATCGCTATGTAAGTGGGCGAAATACTCTACGCAAGCGAACACAAAGCCTCCAAATGCACCAACTATTAAATAGTCGCGTATTCTGTTTTTTTCATTAGTTATTATCTTCAAATCCATACCATTATTAGATTCTTTTATAATGCTTGTAAAATTGCAACATTATGAGGTACTCGGCCCTCTGGAAAGTCGTCTTTAGTACCAAATACAGGTTTCAGGACATCTTCTCCTGTCTGAAGTGACCGGGAGTATGGCCGGTTTTCCTCTTAATTGTGGTGTGCATGGAGGAGCGGGATTTAAAACCTGAATCAATGCCCATCGCTTCAACCCGGATTATGCATTTCTCCATGCTTACCTTTCGCTTCTATACTGTATCGAGGCTAAACCTGTTAGACCTTGATCCGGCAAATTTTTGCTTTCGTATCCCGGCAAAGAATTCCCTTTTTCTAAGTTGTTTTTCTGTGTTCCACTCCTTTTTTTCTTTCTCTGTCATTGCTTTATCGGTCTGTGGAAATGGATGGCTTTCGATGACTTTGATTCTTTGCCGTATTAATTTTTCAATGTCTTTTATGTACGCATTTTCCTCTGGTTCGCATATGGATATTGATATTCCGTCTTCGCCTGCTCTGCCTGTTCTACCTATCCTGTGCACGTACGCTTCTGCAACATTCGGAATATCATAGTTGATGACGTATTTCATTTTGTCAATGTCAATGCCTCTTGCTGCAATATCTGTGGCCACTAAAACTCTGATTTTCCCGGCCTTGAATTGTTTCAATGCTTTTTGTCTTTGATTTTGAGCTTTATCGCCGTGAATGGCCACCGATGAAATCCGCTTCCTTTTTAGGTTGCGTGTTATTTTATCGGCGCCGTGCTTAGTCCGTGCAAATAACAATACCTGGTTGATTTTTTTATCTTTTAAGATATGGAGTAAGAGATCGTTCTTGTTTGTTCTATTTGTATAATACACATATTGACGGATCGTCTCGGCGGCAGAGGAAACAGGGCTTACTTCGACCTTCACAGGATTACTCAGAATTTTTGAGGAAAGTTTGACAATACTATTGGGCATCGTAGCAGAAAAAAACAAAGATTGTCGCTTCGACGGCAGCATGGTCAATAGTTTCCTAATATCATGGATAAATCCCATATCAAGCATTCTATCGGCTTCATCCAGCACCAATATTTTAATTGCCTCCAGGCCTATAAAACCTTGATTGATCAGATCCAATAATCTTCCCGGTGTGGCTACGAGGACATGCACCCCTTTTTTCAATTTTTCGACTTGTTTGCCTTGTTTGACTCCACCGAAGATAACCGTATGCTTTACAGAAGTATACTTTCCATATTCTTTGATATTTTCGTCGATTTGAATTGCCAATTCCCGCGTTGGTGTTACAATAAGCGCCCGTATTTTAGGACGTCCCTGATGACGACCTTCTATTCTGTGAATGAGTTGGATAATAGGGATGGCAAAAGCTGCTGTTTTGCCGGTACCGGTTTGCGCTGTGCCCAATACATCATTTCTTTTGAGAATAAGTGGAATAACTTTTTTTTGTATCGAGGTTGGCTCGGTATAATTTTTGTCCTTAAGAGCCTTCAATATGGGATCAATAAGATTTAGATCTTCAAATTTCATTACTGACTTGTTTTACTTAATAATTAAAATTCCTGGGAGCGGTTTTACAGGTAAGGGATTTTTCAAGGTTCAAAGATAGGAATTAACCCGGATTATTCACGGTATAGCCATGAATAATGACGATACTTCCTTGTAATTCGTTGAATTCCAACGATGTATGTCAGGTCTGACGATAAATGTCAGACTCTAATCATTGCATCCGATACTGACTCTGATCTCAGCGTCAGAGGTTAACCCCGACATCCCGATTTTTATCGCATTGGCATCAACCTTAATTTAACACATATGATCTTTCAAGATATGTATTTTTTCCTTTTTTGTTCTGGTAAGTACCATAGTAGCCTATGAATTTGAGCAAGAATTGTTCTGAAATATTTTTTGTTTGAATAAGTGAGTTATAGCGCAATAGGAGTTGAGCAATTTTGTATAGGCTTACATTTGGCACATTATTTTTGGTTCGAAACAAGTATTTCAATGGTGTGAATATCAGATTATGACACAAGCTTATCCAACCGAGCATCAGTAGCAGAAGAATATAAGGTTTGGCCGTGTTATTGTATTTTTTGCCTGTAAACAGCTTTTGAAGATTCATATGAGATTTCCAACATTTGAATATACATTCTATACGCCATCTTAATGCATATACCAGGAGCACTTGATGTGGTTGAAGTACTTTATCATCGACATTGGTTATCAAGATGGCATAGTTTAGCATTTCGTAATATTGCTCCGAGTGATTCGATTTTGAGTGTCTGTTATTTTTTGCTTTTTCCACCCTTTTCTCAGCAACTTCTTTGGGAGTTTTAAGACCTATTAATCGTACTGGGACTTGCTTGGCTGATATCTTAACTTGCCAATCTACCCAATCGGCACCGTTTCTGAATGCATCATTAAGGCACCTCAGCAAATTTATCTTAACTCCTTGATTATCAAACACATCTATGTTACTTCGAAGTCTTGAAATAAAAAAAATATGCTTTTCAATCATTGCGATCAAACAATCCATAACCAGGTATCCCAAGTCTCTAATTACAAGGTCACCTGCTTTGGCTAAATCGAAAATGTCAAAAGCATAAGATTGGTCATTGTCTCTAAATGATTTAAGATCCATTTTGTGTAAAACATCTGACTTTAATTCCATTGTCAATTGAATTTTAGCCGTTGCTGCATCTCCCTTTTTTGAGTGGCTACCCGGGAAAACTTCGTTCAGAATTTTAGGCATACTCAGACAGGAACTGTCAGTAACAAACACGGAATTAAAACTACTGAGAAGACCTTGATAACCTATAGGAGCATTGGACAAAGAGTAGCTACTTGCCACTTCTAAAAACTTTTCAGCAAATCCTACATGCCTAAATGTTAGTTTCTTTTGTAAAGCTTGACTGCTGATCGTTTGTTGTAAAAAAATTGACAATGTTTTGGCCCAGTTAGAAAGAGAAAAAACATTTGTCGACATCATTTCGAAAAAGGACAAAAGAAAATTGACCGAATCAATCTTATAATCACTTCTCCGAATGAAACCAGATTCTAAAGCAAGAGAATGAATTGGTAATTTGGAAATAATTTCCGAAATTTGAGGTATCATATTTAGAGCTGTTTTACCTCAGGTTTTTAGTCTAACTTAAAGGTAAACAGCTCTTTTTATATACCATAATCGAATATATGTTAAGTTAGAGTTGATGCCAATGCGATTTTTATCGGGATCGTCGGCCCTTTGGGCGCCGTGCCTGACGAATTCCTACGTTTATCCAAATGTCACATAATATTTTTTTTTATACATAACGTTCATTGCTTATTCACCTATAATTTGCCAATTGCACATATGGAGTTTGCCTTTTTACAACAGCAAAAGCTCTATGGACAAGCTTGTTTTTTGCATTATTGAGCGCTACTCCTTTGGCTTTTCCTTGATCGATTTTTCTTGCATAGTACAGTGCCATTTCTGGATCAAATCGAATGGCAGCTGCTATGCCATTTGAAAGTAAACTCTTAATTTTTTTGTTGGCAATATGACTTACGCGCATCGTCCCTTTCTTTATGCCCGATTGTTTAACCAGAAATGGTGCTATTCCTGAATAGGAAGCAAATTTGCGTGCATTTTTGAACGTGGTGAAATTATTTGTAACTGCAATCATATAAGCTGCTATCACAGGACCGATTCCCTTGATAGATAATAGAAGATCATAGTTGTTTTCGAACTCTTTGTCTGCTTTGATGGTTTGTTTGATCAACAAATTGATTTTGTCAATTTCCCGATTGAAGTGTTCTATGAGCTCCTTATTCCCTTTGATAAAAATCTTATAAAGGTTAGGGTCCATCGCTCTGGCTTGATCCTGAAGTGAAACGCTGAATGATTGCTTAGATCTCACTAGTAAATCTCTCCTGGATAAAAGCTTTTTTAGTTTGATAATCAATGGTTTAGGTAATTTTGAAACTTCAATTGTTGCTTTTTTCTCAAATACATATTGACAGATGGCCAGTGAATCGACTTTGTCGTTTTTACCTCTTCTAATGCCTATTGATTTAGCAATTTGCAAACCGCTTTCTTCCTTGCACGCAATTTGTAAACTGAATAACCATTCCAACAAAGCTTTGGAATAAACACCAGTGTTTTCAAAGCAGACCATCCAAGAAGAACAAGGTAGATCGGTAATCTTCTTCAAATCAGTAAGAAGCTTTTTAAACCCCTTATTATTGTTTTTAATTTGACCCAAATAAGTGGGCTTACTTCCATTGTGGTAAGACACATCAATGACTGCTTTTGAGACGTCACAGCCAACAAAAAATTGGTACATTGTACTATGTTTAATTATTAAATAGATTAACACTGAATCCTTTAGTAGGCCTTAAAGCCTAAATTCCTACAAAGTGTTAATTGAATAATAGCGGAGGACTAATTCGACCGATAAGTCATTAGCTTAGGCAGACAGATAGTTCACCTCCGCTATTTTTATTAACAATAATATGTTAATTCAACAAAAGAAAAAGAAGCAAAAAGAAAATTATAAATAGTAATATTTGCAATATGATATAAAATATCACATCACAATACTAAAGGGCTGACAGGGAAAATTCCTACAAGGTTGATTTCGTCGGCCCGCATCACCTGGGGCCATGAATCCGGTTTCGTTCATACCAAGCGGCTCAAACAACTCTTCCCGCATCAATTCGCGCCATGTCCTTCCCGTTATTTTTTCGGCGATCGCTCCGGCAATCATAAATCCCGTATTGGAATAGAAAAATTCACCTTTGTTCACTTCGGTCTAGACGACAATTTGTGTCAAGGAAATGGGTGTATGGGCAAGTATTCAACAGGAGGGCAGATTTTATCAAGGAAGGTTATTCGCTAATCTGCATGGGACTGGACAATGGTCTTTCTGCTCTGTCGAAGTAGTATTCGATATTCAAAGCATCAACTCGCCCACCCTCACATTCCTGAAATAATTCACACCTCCTCTTTCCAAGGACTGCACCATGCCGATAGGTTGTCCGTTAAAATCGAACCAATAGACAAACTGCTCGTTGACAAAAATATAGTATAAGTCATCTATCTTTCTGACTGTGAGTTTGTTATATATATCGTTTTGCACTAATCCAAATTCTGCTATTTCGTGCATCAGACCCCAAATGTCATCTCCGGAAAGAATAACAAATTCGTGCAACCTGTTGTATCCTATCCGAAAAGATCTTTCGTTGTTGTCCTCGCCCCAGACGACTGCGATGAACTCTTCGGTGTCGCTGTTGTTCATTTCTAATTCTATTTCGAAATCGGCTGATGCGCCAAGTGGTATGATCTCTTGAAAACTCGTTATATCTTCTATGAAAACAATTTCCCTTCTTTGGCTTTCGCCATTGGACAATAAATGATTGACATGTTCTCTGCCTAATTCGCAATGGCCCAATTCATGAAAAATCGGGCCTTTCTTAGCAACAAAAGTAAGGCCGTTCCAATCGCTTCTATCGATCTCGATACGGTGCTGTCCGATGAAGCACACGCCACTGGATTCGTTGTCTGCTTTTTCGCTGAATTGGATAGATAAGCCCGTGTCCGAAAAATCGATATCGTGGCCCCGTTTTCGGCCTTCCTCTATGAATTGATCTACATGGGGGACGAAATCCGGACGCAGATCGAATGCCGGAGGTTCGGGTTCGGAAGAGCAAGAGAAAATGACCAGAGTTTAGCCTAATAAAGCGCCAAAACTCCACGCGATGCGTTTACAATTTTTAAGGAAAATGTTTAGGGGCATTGTTATAATTTATGTCAATTACTCAAAAATTTAGTACAACTCCACCTTTTCCGTCTGATGAAATGTAATCGCAAAGACGGATTTCGGCGGGGTGATAGTCGCTTCGAAGATCACCTTTTTTGTTTCATAATCGACTTCTACGACCTTACCGTAGTCCTCTCCATTAAATCGGACAGCACCAGGAGAGAATATCACGTGATTTTCTTCAGGTAGATAGTCGACATCAGACACGATTCTGGCGAATGTTTCCCTTCCGCGAATTTTACCGTAAGACCAAACTTGAGTCCACTCCGAAAACTAAATCATAAATCATGTCAAATATTACAATAAGATGACATATATATTTAATTTGTGATATGTTTAAACGTAGTACAAATTCACAAGTTGATCTATTCAAATCGATAGGAGGGATGCTATCAGAACGGAAGCGAGAGCTTCTGGATGATCCGAATGGTTGGCATAATATATTTTTTAAAGAAGTGGTATCTCGCATAGACGAAGGATTGTTCGAGGTGCTTTATAATCAAGGAGGCCGGCCCAATTGCTCAATTAGAGTTTTAATGGGAATGATTATCCTTAAAGAAGGTAAAGGTTGGACTGATGAACAACTTTTTGATGAATGTCGATTCAACACCAGGGTCATGCTTGCTTTGGGATATTCGAATATAAATGAGGATATTCCGACCGAATCGACTTACTATAAGTTCAGACAGAGCATGGTAGAGTATAATGAAGACCATGGGGAGGATTTGATGAAGGCGGCATTTAAACAAATCACTATTGGGCAGATAGAGCAATACAAGGTCAGCGGTAAGAAAATACGATTGGATTCGAAGTTGATTAATTCCAATATTGCACGCTGCACTCGAGTCCAGATGATAATCGAAGCTGTACGAGTATGCAGTAAAGACCTTATGGTAGAACTGCTTGCAGATCAATTGGATAAAGAATCATGCGAGCTTTTAGAAAAGCTAAAAAGCCAAAGTGCCTCCAATATTGTCTACCCATTAAACAAAAAAGAAAAAGAGGAACTGCTAGTAGGTATGGGTAAGATCATAAAGGTACTCTTGAGTCATGGCCAGGCGGCGGGATTGACAGGCTACCAAGATCTCAAGCGGCTCTACGAAGAACAGTATGAAGAACAATCAGAGGAATCTAATGAACAAAAACCTCCGAGTGCCTCTGATGATAAAACAAAAATCAGCGCGGTCTGTGATGAATCTGAACAGCAAACTAAACAGGAGAATACTCCGAGACCCAAAGCTGCAAAAGACATATCGAGTGGCAGTGTGCAGTCCATTCATGATCCTGATGCTGCCTACCGTACTAAAGGTAAAGCAGAAAATAAACAGACCATATCGGGCTATCATGCCAACATAAGTGAAACGTGTACAGAAGAAAATGAAATAGACCTAATCGTAGATGCCCAGGTAGTACCGGCCAATATTACAGAAGACGAGTTTTTAATCGAATCTATCGACCATATCCAGGATGTATTAAATCCAGATAAGGATGAATCAGGTCAAGAAAAGAATAAAATAGAACAGGCCATCACGGATGGCGGATACGACAGCAAGGCCAACAGAAAAGCAATGTCAGAAACGACCACGCCCGAATGGAAGTTAGCTAATACAAAAGGGGGAAAGCAGGCCTATACAATGAAACGAGATGAGAATAACAATCTTCAAGTATGGCGAAAAAAGACAGGAGAACAGTGCGCGGTAAAGTTTAACGAGAAGACCAACAAATACGTCATTAAACACGACACCCGAGGTCGGTATATGACCAAAGATAAAGTAGAAAACTATTTTTTATTTCAACAGATGCAAGAAACATTAGATGAGCACACCCACAATCTAAGAGCCAATGTGGAATCGACCATACATCAATGTTTTCACCGGCTCAAAAAAAGGAACAAAATATTATATCGGGGTTTATTCAAATGTCAAATTTATGTCCTGTCACGAGTACTTTGGACGAATTTTAGAAGAATTAACGATAAATTGGTCGAAAATACCCTCGGATTTCCAAATATCATCATCGCAACCCTCAGGAATGCTTATGCAACAATATTGCACTTAAGAAAATTCCAGGGTTTTGGCCGCAGCTGGCAAATGTACGCTTGAAAAATGTGTGGTAATCGGAGTGGACTCAAACTTCTTTAACCAATAAGTTTTCCTGATCAATCTGGTAGGATGGATTCAAATTAAAGGATTCGCTCGCGATGAATTCATCCTCAGGCATGTCTTGAGAGGGATCTAGGAGCTGGTTTTCTTCACTGCATGAGCAAAAGAGTAGGAGAATTAAAAACCAGATTAAACTTCTTTTAGAGAAGTGCATACCTTTTCTTTGAGTACCAAGTTAGTAATTTGAGCACTTTTTTGTCTTAACCCCCTATTAACTGGACAGATTTTTCAAAATTAGGTTTTATATTTGTTTTACGACAAAACGCTTCGAGAGGGGATTGATCTTTTAGGTCAATTCCTTTTTGAAGTAAATATTTATAAGGGCTGAAATACTCAATTCCTGAGTGCAATCTTTCCATATTGTAGAATTGGATAAACCTGTTTAGAGTCTGTTTCAAGTCCTCTATATTTTCAAATTCGTAACGGCGACAAATGACATTTTCAACAATGCTGTGATAGGCTTCTATATGGGCATTTTGTTCAGGAGTGGCGGGTTTGGTAAACTCCTGAATAATGGTTCTGTTCTCAAAATAGTTTTGCACACTTGTGGCTATAAACTGCGATCCATTATCACATCGCACATAAAACCTGGATGGCAGAGGATATTGTGAAAGTAGTTCATCGAACAGGGCCTTGACATCTTTTTCTTTTATCGACCATTGTATTTTATGTCCGAGCACCCAGCGGCTGTACACGTCCAATACAGTGATCATCAATGCATTGCCTCCACACCCGGATACATACATGTATTTTATATCAAATTCCAGGTAATCAAAAACACTTAAAGGCTTTGGAACCAACTGTTTTACCCAATGTTTTCGGCTAGGTTTGGGTGAGGCTTTCTTCTTGTTCAAAAGACCATTTTCTCGCATGAGACGGTATACTTTCTTGGGATTGATGATGTACCCATATTCTTGTCTGAGCCAGTGGGTGACTTTTATATATCCGTAATCCACAAATTCTCTGGACAACAGTTCTTCAATTTGTTTGACCACCTGGTCATTGCATACATATTCTCCTTTTTGAGTCATTGTATACTTGCTTTTAGGAACTCCCTTTTTATCACCTCCTTGTTTTGGACGATAATAATAACTGCTCCTGGATAAACTGCAATTATCCAATACTGATTTAATGCCATGGCCTTGATCAATGAACTGCTGTGCTACCATTTTTCGATCCGTTTTACTTATAGGCTTTTTTTTAAAAGCTCAGTTTTGATACGCAATGCCAATTCTTTTTCGGCCACGATCGCCTTGAGTTCCCTATTCTCTCGCCTGAGTCGATCCAGCTCTGCATTCCCCTTAATGCGATGTTTGTTTTCCAAACCTTCAGGGCCGTGATCATCCAATATATTTTGCCATTTGTAAACAGCGGTTGATGATACATGGAATTCTCTAACGGTTCGGCTCAAACCATGAATTTTGTAATACTGGAGAATTTCGAGTTTCTCTGAAATACTCCATTTTCTTCTGTTCTCGCTCATATTTTCACGAATTTAGTGTATAACTTCTTTTACTTAATTCGTGTCCAGTTATTTAGGGGGTTAGAAGGTTTTCAGAAGGTCGGACCCACAAAGGCCTTTGAAATACGGTTCTAGGGGCAGCATCAGTGAGGACCTGACGAATCGATAAGATACAATTGATTGTCAATATGTTACGAATAAATATTTCCACAATAATAATAATCGCATCAATCCATCTTAATGCACAAGACCTGGATTATCCTGACCTTTATAAATCACTTAATCTTCCGGAATATCCCAATGCGACGATTACCGAATTGGGAAGGAATAACGCTAATTTGCGGGACGGCATTAAAATATACCTGGAGTCTGCTGCTGACTATGCCGCGCTTAGAAGGAATTACTAAGATAACTATAAGTGTTCTCAAATAGATAAATAGTAAAGGGTCGTCCAGCCTAGTGTACCAAGCATTAAGTAATGAACCCCATAGACAAAGTTATTTTTCTTCTGATCAAGGCGGGAAAACCGGAGTTATGCCTAAGCATAATGAGGATTTTTACAACGACGAGCAGAAGGAAAAGGACAAGTTTATGGGGGTCAGAATTTAGTGCTTGGTGCACTAGGGCCTTAACGCTTTACTGGTCTTCTTCTCCACCGGAGTATGTTCCAAAATGTAATCCGTCAATAGAGCATACAAATGCCTTCGTGAATACCATGTGATCGATTAGGATAGGCCATCATGTCAAATTTCTTATTATGCCGGATCAGTTCATTGATTAATAATTCACTGTTTTGATAGTGCACATTATCATCGGCTGTACTGTGGACCAGAAGCAGATTGTCTTCTAATTGATGAGCGTACGAAATGGGTGAACCTTCGATAAAGTCATCCATATTTTCGGACGGAAGACCCATATACCGTTCCTGGTAAATGTTGTCGTAAGCAAGTTGGTACGATACAGGCGCTACGGAAACTCCGGTCTTGTAAAGTCCCGGATACCTAAAGAGCAAATTGAGCGTCATGCTTCCTCCCCCACTCCATCCCCAAACTGCCGTGCGCAATGGGTCGATGAATTTCCATTTCAATACTTCTCGCGCCGCAGCAGCCTGATCCTCACTATTGATCACCCCAATTTTTCTGTAAATGCTTTTGCGCCATTCATCGTTTTCGGTCATTCTCAAAAAAGATCGACCATTATCCACCAGGGTAATATCATTTTCACTCCAGCCACTTGTACTCACATCAGGATAACCTATGTCGACCCAGGTGTCTTCGGTTTCATTATAAATTTCACCCAGCTCCCCTGTGGACAGTTTGTACTTCCACACCGTTAGATCGTTTTGTTTCCGATTGAGCTGTTGGATAAGGAGGAGGTCATTGTTTACCCATTGAAGCGAAGGGATATAGTTTTGGCGGCGGTCACCGGGCAAGTCTATCCAGGTGGTTTTGGCATCTTTGGTAGAAACAAATCCGACCCGGCAAGCCGATGGATCATCACCAACTTTTGGGTATTGAAGAGGCCTTAAAGCTCTTTCCCAACTTGTAAATGGAACCAGATTCTTTATCAAATACCCAGTAATCCCCTTTTGTATTTGAGCGCCAAACCCTGCTGGAATTGGTAAAGATCAGAATTTTGGATTCGTCATTTGAAAATGAAAAATCTTCGATTTCGAGCCATTCGCCGCTTTCCGGGTTTCTGATCTTTTCGGCTTCTAATAATACACTTCTCTGATTATCCCGGCTTCGGTATTTCACCAATTCGTCAGCGCCAGGGATAGTTTTTGACTTTTGGACCATTACGTAGGCATTGCCGCCTTCGATCCACTGCAATGGCCCCAGAGATTCCTGGGAGAATTCATTTGAGTTATAAATTCGGTCGATGGTAAGGAGGGAACGGTCGATCGGGTTCTGTGAATATGCTGAACTAACAGAAGTACAAATTGCTAGCAACAAGAATGAAGTGTACCGTTTCATTTCCTTTTTTTTTTTGAACGTGGCAAGATAGGGAATGTGTACGACGGGAGGCCGGTGACGCGGTAGGAGCATAAGGACAATATTCAAATCTAGTTGATCCGGCTGATCATTCAATATTCATAGTATACGTTTAATACGTACATTGCGGTAATACACGTATATTGCCGTAATGTCAACTATTTAGTCCAACACGAGAATATTTCACTTTATCGTTTTCTACTCAAAACACTATTGATAACTTGTGTCAAAAGAAATCATAAATGAGACGCCGAAGCTTCATTCAGAGCATTCCCCCGCTTATCACTCTTCCAATGTGGAGGAGCGCACCAGACGTTATTTTATACAATGGCAATATTATTAGCGTTGATCCACAACAACCGAAAGCACAAGCTGTGGCGATTGTCGGTGATCAAATTATGGCGGTAGGCAGCAATGACGAGATAAGAAGATTGGCCAATGGTTTTACAAAGAAAATCGATTTAGAAGGAAGTACCGTTACACCCGGATTTATCGATGCACATTCACATCCCGCTTCTGCGCATTGGCATCAACCTTAATTTAACACATATAATCTTTCAAGATATGTATTTTTTCCTTTTTTGTTCTGGTAAGTACCATAGTAGCCTATGAATTTGAGCAAGAATTGTTCTGAAATATTTTTTGTTTGAATAAGTGAGTTATAGCGCAATAGGAGTTGAGCAATTTTGTATAGGCTTACATTTGGCACATTATTTTTGGTTCGAAACAAGTATTTCAATGGTGTGAATATCAGATTATGACACAAGCTTATCCAACCGAGCATCAGTAGCAGAAGAATATAAGGTTTGGCCGTGTTATTGTATTTTTTGCCTGTAAACAGCTTTTGAAGATTCATATGAGATTTCCAACATTTGAATATACATTCTATACGCCATCTTAATGCATATACCAGGAGCACTTGATGTGGTTGAAGTACTTTATCATCGACATTGGTTATCAAGATGGCATAGTTTAGCATTTCGTAATATTGCTCCGAGTGATTCGATTTTGAGTGTCTGTTATTTTTTGCTTTTTCCACCCTTTTCTCAGCAACTTCTTTGGGAGTTTTAAGACCTATTAATCGTACTGGGACTTGCTTGGCTGATATCTTAACTTGCCAATCTACCCAATCGGCACCGTTTCTGAATGCATCATTAAGGCACCTCAGCAAATTTATCTTAACTCCCTGATTATCAAACACATTTATGTTACTTCGAAGTCTTGAAATAAAAAAAATATGCTTTTCAATCATTGCGATCAAACAATCCATAACCAGGTATCCCAAGTCTCTAATTACAAGGTCACCTGCTTTGGCTAAATCGAAAATGTCAAAAGCATAAGATTGGTCATTGTCTCTAAATGATTTGAGATCCATTTTGTGTAAAACATCTGACTTTAATTCCATTGTCAATTGAATTTTAGCCGTTGCTGCATCTCCCTTTTTTGAGTGGCTACCCGGGAAAACTTCGTTCAGAATTTTAGGCATACTCAGACAGGAACTGTCAGTAACAAACACGGAATTAAAACTACTGAGAAGACCTTGATAACCTATAGGAGCATTGGACAAAGAGTAGCTACTTGCCACTTCTAAAAACTTTTCAGCAAATCCTACATGCCTAAATGTTAGTTTCTTTTGTAAAGCTTGACTGCTGATCGTTTGTTGTAAAAAAATTGACAATGTTTTGGCCCAGTTAGAAAGAGAAAAAACATTTGTCGACATCATTTCGAAAAAGGACAAAAGAAAATTGACCGAATCAATCTTATAATCACTTCTCCGAATGAAACCAGATTCTAAAGCAAGAGAATGAATTGGTAATTTGGAAATAATTTCCGAAATTTGAGGTATCATATTTAGAGCTGTTTTACCTCAGGTTTTTAGTCTAACTTAAAGGTAAACAGCTCTTTTTATATACCATAATCGAATATATGTTAAGTTAGAGTTGATGCCAATGCGCTTCTGCGGGAAGGCAGCATTTGAGGAATGTGGATTGCGATCTTAGGTCAATCGAAGCCATTCAGCAGGCCATTAAGAAAAGGGCTTCTGTTACACCTAAGGGCGAATGGGTCTTGGGCTTCAAGTACGACGACACCAAGACGAAAGAAGGTCGATTTGTAAATCGATGGGACTTGGATAGAGTAGCTCCTGATCATCCGGTTTTTATAAGACACCGCGGTGGACATACGGCTTACGCGAATTCCAAGGCATTGGCTATAGCTAATTACACAAAAGAATCTAAAGATCCTGCAGGCGGTAAAATAGTGCGCGATCCCGCTTCCGGCGAACCACTGGGAAGATTGCTCGAAACGGCGTGTGATCCACTCGAACGCCTCATTCCTTCTTCATTTACAAAAGAAGATAATCAGGCTGGGGCAAAACTTATCTCCCAAATGATGTCAAAGACAGGGGTGACTTCGGTGACCGATGCTTATGGACGACCGGAATTATTACGCGCGTACCAGGATGCTCATCATGCAAATGAGCTCAAGCTACGCGTATATTGCATGATCGGATATTTCTCAATCGACGAAATGCTGGATGCGGGAATACGCACTGGTTTTGGTGACGAGTGGGTTCGCGTAGGTGGAATGAAACTGACGTGCGACGGCTCCATTTCCGAGCGCACCGCACGGCTTTCCGAGCCATATATCGGAAGACCGGATGATTACGGAATCATTGTAATGGACGTTGATGAACTGTATGAATACGCCGCAAAGGCACATAAAGCCGATTGGCAAATTGGCATCCATGCCAACGGCGATATTGGAATCGACAAAGCATTGACAGTCTACGAACGCCTTCAAAAAGAGCATCCTCGAAAAGATCCTCGATTTCGACTGGAACATTGCACTGTTTTGAACGATGATCTTATTCGTCGAATCAAGGCGTTAAATGCAATTCCAAATCCATTTTCGACCTATGTCTATTTTCATGGCGAGAAAATGAAAGAATATGGAGCAGCGCGATTGGAACATATGTTCGCTCTGAGAAGTTTACTCGATGCGGGTATTAATGTTACTCAAACTTCTGATTATCCACCCGGGCCATTTGAACCAATGATGGCATTGCAGTCCAGTGTTACACGAACCGATTACAACGGTACAACATGGGGAGCTAGCCAAAAGATCACCGTCGAAGAAGCTATTAAAGTGGGAACAATTAATGGAGCATATGCCTCTTTTGAAGAGAATATTAAAGGGTCACTGGAATCGGGGAAATTGGCGGATCTTGTTGTGCTCGGGCTCGATCCTTTGAATGTCGATCCTATGGAACTAATTGATATTCCCATTGAGCGGACTATGGTTGGAGGGAAGTGGGTTTATGAGGGGTAGTGGCGTCGCAAAATTTTTTGCGACATTAGAAGGAAACATAAAATTGAAATGAATACACGAACAGTTCTCGCTGTCGTCGTGGGCATTGTTGTCGGGGTGTCTATCAACATTCTTTTCGGGGCAATCAGTACTTATATGGTCGATTTGCTAAGAGGAGATTCGGACACTGAAGCGATGGCAAAAGGTGCAGCCGGTTTACCAATGGGTGCCTGGCTCATCACATTGCTCGGCGCCATTCTTGGGTCATTTTTGGCCGGGGTTGTTGGCGCAGCTATTTCTAAAGAAAAAATACTCTGGATAACCAGCATTATCGGCCTCGGATTATTCCTATTTCCGGGTTTGTTTATCGTGGTGGTAATTCCAGCGCCGCTTTGGTTCAATGTCTTAAACTTGGGCTCGTATCTTCTTTTTTCATATCTCGGAGGTGTTGTGATGATGAGGTTGAAAAATGCTTGATTTTTGAACGCAAGAGTTTTCAATGAAATGATAAAACAAATCGCGAATCACACAATGTCTAAAATCCGTAACTTCGTGTTGTCAATAGAAAAGTATACGAATATTCTTGGACAACGATGACGTTGAAATGAATGTTGAACTAAAAAATCAAATAATTGAAATGGTCGACGGTATTTCTGAGGATGCTGTGCTGGAGCAAGTCCAAGAAGTGTTGCATCACATCACAAAGGAGAAGGAGGGACAAATATTCGAATCACTGAGTCATGATCAAAAAGAAAGAGTTGAGATCAGTTATAACCAAATTAAAGATCCAACCAAGTTAGTGTCACATACTGAAGCCAAAAAAAGACTAAAGCGGTGGCTCTGAGGCCGGTTTGGACGGAGGAAGCGCTGAATGGATTTGAGTCTACTCTGGATTATATCGAAAGAAAATTTGGCTGGAAATCAGCGAGCAAGTATGCTGAAAGGGTTGAGGAGACTTTAACGCTATTGACCGAATGGCCCGATCTCGGTTCGTTTCAATTGAGAGAAAAAAATATTCGTGGATTTGTGGTGAGAAAGAGGACTACAATCATTTACACCCAAGAAGTTGACAGCCTTATTATTCTTAATGTTTTCGACAATAGGCAAGACCCTCGAAAGAGGATTCCCTAATATTGCTCAACCCAATATCAATAAAGGAAAGTGCCAACATTCTTATACCGCCGCCGCCGCCTTATAACTTTTTGTATCAATCATCATCTTGGCAATGATCTCACACAAGATCTCTGACGTCCCTCCACCGATCTGTCCCAATCGCGCATCGCGGAACAAACGCGCCATAGGATATTCCTCCATATAGCCATAACCGCCGAACATCTGCAAACATTGAGTAGCAACTCTATCCGCCAACTGAGTGGCGAGCAACTTGGCCATTGAAGCTTCTTTCACCAGGTAATCACCTTCTTCGAATCGCTTGGTCAGATCGTAAACGAATATCTTGTTCATTTCTATTTCGGCTGACATCTGGGCGATTCTGTGGCGAAGCACCTGGAATTTGTTGATCTTTTTACCAAATGCCTCGCGTTCGTTGATGTATTTCAATGTGCATTCCATAGCGTATTCTGACATGGCCACTCCCGAATTGGCCATCATCAACCGCTCGGAGACAAAGTGGTGCATGATATAGAAAAAACCCTGTCCTTCCTCGCCGAGTAACTTACTAGCGGGTACTTTCACATTATCAAAAGCGATTTCTCCGGTATCCGATGCTCTCCATCCCAGCTTATCCAATTTAGTTGCAGAGACACCAGGGAGATCGCGGTCAATGATCATCATACTTATGCCTTTGGCCCTTTGACTTGGATCCGTTTTTACTGCCGCTACTATATAATCGCTATTGACGCCATTGGTAATAAAAGTCTTGGAGCCATTAACAATATAATGATCTCCCTCTTTGACTGCAGTAGTCCTTATCGCTTGCACGTCTGAACCTCCAAAAGGTTCCGTCACAGCCATACAACCGATGCTTTCTCCTCTTATGCCGGGTACGAGGTAGTCCTGTTTTTGTTGCTCGCTTCCTTCGTGATTGATGTGGGTGAGTGCTAATCCGGGATGCGCACCAATAGATGCTCCGAAGCCACCTGAATTCATTCTGTTGAGTTCTTCATTATAGACGACGGCGTACCAAATGTCCAGATTCGAACCTCCATACACTTCCGGAAATGCGAGGCCGAAATAGCCCATATCGCCGAATTTTTTGTAGACGGAGCGGGGCAACTCGCCATCTTTCTCCCATTGGTCTACATTAGGGCGTACTTCTTTTTCGAGAAAGTCTCTTAGGGATGAGCGAAAGAGATGGTGTTCTTCTTTGAAGTATTTGAAGTGCATGACCGTATCTTGATAAAATTGATGCTGAAAAAGGGGAAGATAGGAATTAAATGGGGTAAGCCTATTTGCAGCGTTAGAAATGTTCTTCCAGTCAAGCAAACATTCCAAAGAGCTTGTTAACCACTTGCGTATTTGGTAACTATAGCATGTAGCAATGATTGAATAGTAAAATTAGCTTTGTGGATACCGTAGTCAGTAATGGGTTCCAGCGATGATATATTGAAAAGGTTCTGATACGTTCACGATTATCTGGATCTGCTTGGAACTTGCGCACGGAAACAGGTTGCTGAGAATTGACATCGGTAGGCTGTAGTATAATAATCGCGTTAACGCGGAGGTTGTCGATTTTACGCGATTTCAATGTTTATGCTGTGTCGCAAGTGTTGCCTTTTAAAAAAGGTAAGTGGCCAGAATGGTAAAGCTGGTGATACGAAATCGTTATGTGTAAGAGGAGATATGAAAACAGCAAAAAGAAAAATATCAATAATTGTGTTTATCTCTGCGATTTGACGGTATAAACACAATGAATATACACAACCGTTGAGAACAAGATAAATGAAGAGAACTAATAACTCAGGCATTATGCGGCTCAACTCATTAAGCGATGAGCACAACAAACATGCAAACAGAAAATCTCAAGCTGGTCCTCCAGACACCCGACGATATTCGCGTCCTAATCGACGGAATGACCCCTTCAGAAAAGGCTGAATTGTCAGCGGATTGGATGGCGCTTGTTCACAGCGCGACTTCGGCAGATCCGTGGATACATGGCTTTGCGTTAATACATCGGGCCAATAAGGCTGTTATCGGCAGAGGTGCCTTCAAAGGTCCCCCAGGAGCCGACGGCGTCGTTGAGATCGCCTATGATATTGCCCCCGATTATCAGGGCAAGGGATACGCCACAGAAGCGGCACAAGCGCTGGTCTCTTATGCTTTCAAAAGCGGCAAGGTTCGCGTTGTGCGGGCACACACACTGCCGGAAGCTAACGCTTCGACACGAGTCTTGACCAAATGTGGCTTTCGACAGGTCGGAGAAGTCATGGACCCAGAAGACGGCCTGATATGGAGGTGGGGAAAGTCCTACCCAGCGGTATAACAAGATGTGGCCAACATAATCTCTCTGATCGAACTGAGCAAACAGCGGGAATGGATCTAAGAGGTTAATCTGCTTGTTAGTGAATTTGTGGAAAATAAATATTCAAATTAATAAGAAATGAATAATTATCCGTTTAAACAATTATTGTTATAACATGTTTATTATATTTGGATGATGAAAATCGAAGAAGAATTACAGCAAAAGAAGTTTGTAAATGTTTACCAAAAAACTCATCTGAACATAATATATACCGCCAATTGGCTAATCGATCAAACCAAGGAATTATTACAACCTTTCGATATTACTCATCAACAGTTTAACGTATTGAAAATACTGAAAGGAAGGTATCCCAACAGTTGTGCCGCATGCGACATAAAAGAAGTAATGCTGGACAAGGGCCCGGATCTTACCCGATTAATTGACAGGCTATGTAAAAAAGATTATGTGACAAGAAGTGTTTGTGAGGGAAACAGAAGGAAACTGGATATTACTATCACTCGTAAGGGGTTGGCTTTGGTAAAGAAAATTGAGCCTGAGGTGAAAAAACGATTTATGCATCAAACGGCAATTAGTGAGAAAGAAGCAAATGTATTAAGCCGCATTTTGGATAAAATGAGAGTATAAAAAATTTATTAAAATGTACGTTATAACAACATTTGTTTAACATCATATTTCTAAATCACTAAAATCAATATCAAATGAGTTATTTTGAAAAAGCCAGAGACATTCAGAACAAACTATTTTCCGGTCAACTAATGGATGCATTCGAACAATACTATCATGAGGATGTGGTCATGATTGAAGCCAACGGAGACATCCGAACGGGGAAAGATATCAATCGGGAGGCAGAGAAGAAATTTCTTGCCAGTGTTCAAGAATGGCACGGTGGAGAAGTAGTCGCAATTACTTCCAATGAGGAGGAAGGGATAACGATGGTAGAATCCTGGATGGAAGTAACATTTCAAGGAGGCGAACCGACCAAGACAGAACAAATTGCCCGACAAAAATGGCAAGGAGAACAGATAATCGAGGAACGATTTTACTATAATGTACCAGGTTAACCCTGACATACATCGTTGGAATTCAACGAATTCCGACGATGTATCGTCATTATTCATGGCTATGCCGTGAATAAGCCGGGTTAATTGACCATTTTGATATAGAGTTGCACATACAACGAATAGGTAGACCAGTACATAGTGTCTACCTATCTTCCACTATTATGACATTTTAGAAATTCGATGTAAAATCATCATTAAGATAGGAGAAATGAAAAAGAGCTCAATTATTAACATAAAACCCTTGGGCTCTCCCTGGGAAACACAGGATCCCTTCTTGTTTTGTGCATACCACAGGGATGAATACCCCAAAGGTAATGACCAAATGGCGCCTGATCCTGCACTTTTGAAAGGCCGGAATATCGGGCAGGACTTTATCATAAAGCATGGTTGGCGTATGTATCATGGCAGTAGTATACCCGGTTTTCCTTACCATCCGCACCGGGGTTTTGAGACCATAACCATTAACAAGGAAGGTACTGTGGATCACTCCGATTCTTTGGGAGCCGCCGGACGTTTTGGTGAAGGCGATGTACAGTGGATGACTGCAGGCAAAGGGATACAACATTCAGAAATGTTTCCTTTAATACATAAAGACAAGGAAAATCCGCTTGAAATATTTCAGGTATGGCTCAACCTGCCAAAGTCTGCCAAGTTTGTAGAACCACACTTTAAGATGCTCTGGAAAGATTCTATTCCAGTTGTAACAGTAAAAGATGATAGTGGTAAATCAATAGTAATTGATGTTATTGGCGGAAATGTAAATGGTGTTCAAGCTCCTGATCCCACTCCTGATTCCTGGGCAGCAAATCCTGAAAATTTGGTCAGCGTGTTAACCATAAAAATGGAATCTCATGCAAAATGGACGCTACTCGCTGCCAAAACAGAGGCGAATAGATCACTCTATTTTTATCGTGGAAGTACACTAACACTCGAAGGCGAAACCATTAACGAGAATCACCTGATCAACCTGAAATCGACCGAAGAAGCTAGTCTTGAAAATGGAGATCAGGATGGATATTTCTTAATGTTACAAGGAAAGCCAATAAATGAACCTGTAGCAAAGTACGGCCCCTTTGTCATGAATACAGATGAAGAGATCCGGCAGGCATTTGCGGATTATCAAAAAACAGAATTTGGAGGTTGACCCTGGCCTCAACGAGAGCAGGTTCATGACAGGACTAAAGGGCGGTTTGCTTTGCATGCCGATGGAAGGGAAGAAATTAAGTAAATGACTAAGTCAAAGGGAACAAGGAAATATCAACTTTATTCACCTTTTGGATAAGATTCAAATTTGTTCTCATCACTATTCTTCCTTACTTTTTTTCATTGCAAAAAAAAAACAAAAAATGCTAGACAAAAGCAATTGCTGCGCTGCTTTTGTCGGGCCACCGCCACCCTAGAATTATGATCCGTTTTCTAATTTTCATAACTACCCGATCGCTCATTATGTGATTTCACTATCCCTTCAAAATCTCAAAACTTTGATTTGAGCGATCAATAAATGATCTTTCAATCAAGGCTGATTCTTCACTCGTTACTGAATGCTCATATTCTTCCAACGAGTAGCCGGTTGTTTTGTGAAGCATTTCATGGTAGAAAATGATGATCTCATTTTTTCTATCATCACTTGCTAATCCAACGAACCTGGACATCATGAAGTGATCTTCTAGTTTAAAGCCCTTTTCTTCTAAATGAATAGCTTTTCAATTGCTTTCTTTGAATCTGCAACTGCAAAGACAAAACGCTCCCCCCCAGCTATTGGCTTACCTTGTATATCTTCTGAATACTCATTAGTTGATTATCCCTTTTTAGTAAGTAATCTACCAACCACAAATACTATAAACAAATTTCCCGAAACGGATTCCAAAGTACTGATGTTCACTATAAGTGCGGATACACCTGTATAAGGATTGTCAATCCCACCTAAAATCATGAAACTGTAACTTACCGCTTTCTGGTAATAGATTGGTGTCTTTGGAACATTGAGAGGTAGCTGAGACGTGTCAATTATGTTCACCATTGTAAAAATACCGGCAAAGACTAATCCTGTGGTCAAATAGACTCATACTGCACCCCAAAGATTCTCATTGGTTGGCAAATAGCGTTTGAAAATTTCTACAATTGTATATCTGATAATTACAACTTCGATTATCACAAAAAATAACATCAATACAAAACCAAAAATATCATAGGATCGTCCAACCAAGAGAGGATGAAATGGATTTAAGAGTATTAAATTGGCAAAAAACATACTGACCATTGATGTAAATAAAATAATGACGAGCGCTTTGCTTTTAGAATAAATTCTTAACATGTCCCACATTAATATTACTGCTGCGCTTATTGCCAAAGGGAAAACTATCTCACAGATCGCAACATAATTTTCGACATTGAACAGTTGCAGCGTATCGGCTAAGAAAATGATTAGTAGTTCGCTAAGAACTACATATTTAAAGCTCCTTAGCCTTTCCTTCCTAAGATCAATTTCTTTGAGATTCTTAATTATTTTGAAAGCCATTCTATTCTTTTATATTAGGATTTGACATAAAAATACGAGAAGGTTATCTCACGGCACGATCTTAAAATACATTGAAGACTAAATCCATTAAATTGGATTAGATATGACGGAGAATATATTCAATCGGAAACATGATGTTCTCATTATAGGTTCCGGAATGGTAGGGATTTCGTCTGCTCTTGAACTACAAAAAAAGGGACACGAGGTAACCATCATTGATCACCTGGGCTTAGGAAAAGGCACATCCAGCAAGAATGCTTGTGTATTAACATCAAACTTTGTGGTTCCCTTTTCCAATCCAACCTTACTTGCAAAAATACCTGGTTATATATTCATGCAGGATAGTCCTTTTCGCATTCGCTATTCTTATCTCCCTCTTGCTCTACCTTTTATGACACGTTTTCTATGGTCAGGTACTTCTTTTAAAGTTCAAAAGTCGATAAAGGGATTACAAAATCTTTTTAAGAACCATAACTCGTATCAAGCTCATAAAGAATTAGCAGAAGGAACAGAGGCCGCTCAATACCTGGAATCGATGTCGATGGCCTATGTATACCAAACTAAAAAAGACTATTTGGCTGACTCCTATACGTGGGATATTAAAAGAGAGAGTAATATTAAAGTAGTAGAGTATGAGGGCAAACAACTGCGAGAGCGATATGCTTTTTTGAATCCGGAGATACAATTTGCTGCTACCATTCCTGAAAGCGGAAAAGTCGTAAATCCTGAAAAATATTCAGAAGCTCTATTTAAGGTGTTTTTTGATAAGGGAGGACATTATATCCAGACCAAAGCACTTGGCATTTCTTCTAACCAGGAAACAGTAACTGTACAAACGGACAGTTTTGGTTCCTTAATAGCAAAAACCCTGGTTGTTGCATCAGGAGTCTGGTCTAAAAAATTGGTAAATTCTCTTGGAGATCGCGTTTCATTAGATTGTGAAGGAGGCTATTATGTTGAATTCCATAACCCGGGAATGAAGTATGAAGATAGTATTGCCTATAATAAAACCTTTGCTACTTGCCTTAGTGATCGAATAAGATTTGCAGGAATTGTCGAATTAGGAGGTGTAGATTGCAAACCTGATTATGATATCTGTCAAAGCATGGTAAAAACTCTGAAGTACTTACTACCAGGGATTAATGCGGAAAATGTAACGAGAGGTCATGGTCAAAGGCCGGCAACTTCAGATAGTTTACCCGTCATCAGCCAAGCCGCTAAATTTGAGAATGTCTTTTACGCCTTTGGGCATCATCATATAGGATACTCAACCGGACCGCTTACGGGAAGACTCATCGCACAAATGGTATCAAAAGAAAAAACAGAAATTGATGTAGAAGCTTATTCGATTAAAAGATTTTAAAACCAACAAAATCGTCATATATTGGTAACAATACCGTTATTGGTGGTAGAATAAATGTTAGAGCGCGTGGGTTCCATATATTCCGCGCGAAGGAGCAACTTAGATATGAAAAAACTCAGTATAGTACTGAATGTGATGACGAAGATTTTATCGAAGCAACACATCGGATCTATCACGACGAGGACAGGCCTTCGCACGTTTCAGTTTTTGTTTTAGATAAACAATAAGGCACTAAAATCACATTATATAGTTTGTAGGATATTTGCCAATGGATGCATAAGCTAATAAATTGACCCTTAAACCCGGATTAAACCAAATAGTATGGATTACAGTATTTCAGACGCTCCAGACCTGGATATCTTGGCGACCTTCAGAGGCAACTCATCACGAGCCTTCAATGATGATGCCCTGGTAGAGTGGGTAAAAAATCAAGATGTGGATTATCATTTTTCTGTGTGTACAGGGGCCTTTTTATTTGGCAGAGCCGGAATCCTGGATGGATTACAAGCCACGACATTTCACTCGGCGATTGACAATTTGCAGAAGATGAATTCCAAAACTGAAGTACTCCGAAATGTGAGATATGTAGACAATGGCACAGTCATTACCACAGCTGGTATTTCTGCCGGTATAGATGGAGCCCTTCACCTGGTACAAAAATTTTTGGGCCTCGATGCCGCAAAAGGGATAGCTGAAAATATGGAATATGATAAATGGATACCTGGGGAAGGTGTTGTCGTAGACAGTCAAAAATGAGGGGTGCGTATTGGGACTAATGCCGCTTTTGGTAGTAGAATATATGTTAGGCAACAGATGTGCTAATGCAATGGAAAGCGAAATTATCATAGTAGAGGCTTCTGGGCAGGATGTGAATGGTATTGTCTCGATTCTCGAAGCAAATCGCGATGACCCCTCAATGTTCCTTCGCTTGCACGCCGCTGTGAACAAGAATTTGAAAGATTTCTTCGTAGCCAAAGATGCAAGAGGAGAAATCGTTGGATGTGCCGCTGTACATCAATATTCTCCAATCTTGGCAGAGATTCTTTCTGTAGCAGTTCTACCAGAATTTCAAGGACATGGACTTGGGAATCGCATCATGGACAAATGCATGCAGCGAGCGGAGGCAGATGGAATTGAGCATTTATGGCTAGTGCACCAAGCACTAAATCCTGACCCCCATAAACTTGTCCTTTTCCTTCTGCTCGGCGTTGGAAAAATCCTCATTATGCTTAGGCATAACTCCGGTTTTCCCGCCTTGATCAGAAGAAAAATAACTTTGTCTATGGAGTTCATTACTTAATGCTTGGTACACTAGCTACAGTAAAGCCCGGTTATTTTGGCCGCTTTGGGTTCAAAGCATTCTCTCGATGGAAGTTGCCTACTTCTGTGCTCTTATACAAGCTTGGACAAGTATTTCAACAGCCTTTACGCCGTTGGGGGCCGGCAATCTTGGGCAAGTTTATATTTATGGAAAAACAATGTGGCAATTCTTGCCGGACAATTACTCGAGCCTCGAAAACATGGAGGAAACGCATTGCGGGACTGAAAGTGACTGGGACAGCGCCTCGGGTACAATTCACTTTGTTGCACAACGAATGTAAAACATCCTGGATATATCTCGATTAAGGCTTTGGATTTAAAACAAACGACGTGTAACTTGCTGATCAAGGTTTAGCCAAAAAGCGACTGCAACCTCATAGCTACACTCATATCCCCATCAATTTTCAGCTTACCTGACATCATCGCATTCATAGGATTGAGGTTGCCCGATATAAGGTTTTCAAAATCTTCCAATGAAATATTTACCGTACAATCAGCCTTTTTGTTCTCGTCACTCACCGCATTGGTTTCTCCTTTCCCGTCAATGAAAAGTTGCTGTCCGCCAAAGTCAAATTTCAAAGTATGACCTAATGCTTCGGCCGCCGATGCTCTTAAGGTTACACCTTCAATAATTTTCTTTAAACCATTGCGGCCACCTGCATTGTTTGATTTTCCGACATTGGAAGATTTGCCCTCTGTCCGCTCGACAATATTGGCCGGCGCTTTTTCATAACTCACATCATCGATAATCATCTTGGCCAATATCTCCCTCATGATCTCGGACGAACCTCCTCCAATCGTTCCAACTCGCACATCGCGGTACATTCGCGCCATCGGATATTCTTCCATAAATCCATAACCACCATAAAATTGCAAACACTGAGTAGCCACTTTTTCGCACAATTCGGCGGCCAGTAATTTCGCCATCGAACAAAGTTTGACGTCGTAAATGCCTTTATCAAACATCTCACAACAGTGGTAACTAAATGCCTTTAATGCCTCTATCTCGGCAGCGAGTTGAGCTACCCGATGCCGCAATACCTGGAACTTATTAATGGGTCTTCCAAAAGCTTCGCGTTCTGACATGTATTGTAATGAAAGTTCGATAGCGAGCTCACATCCCGATACCGCTGCCGGTACTCCGCATAAACGCTCCAATTGCAATCCGTCCATTAAATAGTAGAAGCCCCTACCCTCTTCGCCGATAAGATTTTCAACCGGTACTTTTACATTATCAAAGTTCAGTTCAGCTGTATCGGAAGAGTGCCATCCGAGCTTTTTTAGTTTTCTTGTGGAGACGCCTTTCATCTTTTGTTCGATGATCAAAAGGCTCACTCCGGCCGAGCCAGCATCGGGATCAGTTTTTACAACAGTCACTATCAAATCTCCATATACTCCATTAGTAATGAACGTTTTAGAACCATTGACGATGTAGTGGTCACCGTGCTTGATCGCCCTTGTTTGGATATTCGCTGCATCGGAACCTGCGCCCGGCTCAGTAATGCCAATGGACGAGATCAAATCACCGGAGACCAATCCGGGCAAATATTTTTGCTTGAGAAAATCCGATCCAAATTTCATAATATACGGACCGGACATATACTGGACCACTTGCTGTGTAATAGCAAATCCACCCGAACCGACGCGTCCCAACTCCTCATTAAAAACAACGTCGTAGAAGAAGTCCAATTCCTTACCGCCATATTCTTCCGGCCAGGATAATCCAAGAAAACCCATGTCTCCCATCTTCTTCCAGATATCACGCGGAGTGAAGCGATCTTCCTCCCATTGGTCGATGTAGGGGCGGGCTTCCTTGTCGAGGAACGTACGGAAGGATTCTCTGAATAATTCGTGTTCTTCGGAGAAGTAAGATCTATTCATTTTTGTGTTTTTCTCTGTTCTTTTGTCTTGATACAAAGTCGAGTAAGCAAGGGGAGTTTCACCCCAAGCCTCTCACAGAACCGTACGTGAACCTCTCAATTCATACGGCTCTTTACAATTAACCAATTTAAGGAAGATAACCCAACTGCCAATGAGGAAATAAATACCGATAGCTTTTGGCTACAGATTGTATCCACTTCTTCGTTGCGTAAAGGGATTTGGCCTTCTTAAATCGCTTAAACTTGCGGTACGCCCATTTAATAATTCTCGCATTGACTTTAAAGAAAAACGAAACCAGTTCGTGTTTGCTCACCTTGCCATAGTATTGAAGCCAGCCTCTGATTAATGGACACAGAGCTTTCGACAGATCAATGAGTGATCTACTTGACCACCTGTTAATCTTAAGATCCCTCAAATGGGCCACAATCCTTTTCATGGATTTGTTGCTTATTCCAGGTAGAAACGACATAGTCACTTTTCCACTTTTTGTCACTACTTTTCTTGGCTTAAACGTAAATCCAAGGAAGTCAAACTGGACTGACTCTCCAGTCAGTTTGCGCCTTCTGTTACTGGGACAATACACTACCTTGGTCTTTTCCGGATGCAATTCGAGTTTACATTCCTGCATTCTCGTATTGATTTTGTTAAAAACCCTCATAGCTTCTTCCTTACTCTTCGCATGTACGATGATATCATCAGCATACCTTTCAAAAGGACATTCAGGAATTTCCTTTTCTATCCATTTGTCAAAAGCGAAATGAAGAAAGATGTTAGAGAGCAACGGACTAATTACGCCTCCTTGTGGAGTGCCTTTTCCTAAATTGGTAATTAATTTTCCATTCCCCAATTGGACTGGAGTCTTTAACCACCTTTTTACGTAAGTAATGATATGTTTTCTTTGAGTCACATGACGTAGGGCTTTTATCATTAAGCCGTGGTCAATATTGTCAAAGAATCCTTTAATGTCCATATCAATTACCCAAGCATACTTCCAACAATTCTGCTTAGCTTGAATTACGGCTTGGTGTGCACTCTTGTTAGGACGGTATCCAAAGGAACTGTCTGAGAACTGTTTATCAACAATCTCTTCTAATTCTTTTCTGATTACCATCTGCGCAACACGGTCAGTTACCGTGGGAATTCCTAATGCACGCACCTTACCTTTGGACTTTGGTATTTCCTTTCTCCTCACGGGAGATGGAAAGTAACTACCGCTTGCAAGTCTGTTCCATATCGGGTACAGGTATTTCTGCGGAGCTCTTGATATTTCCAACACCGTTGTGCCATCTATCCCAGGCGCTCCACCATTTGACTTGACTAATTTAAACGCATCCCACACTTGTCTTTTTGTGATAGGATATGGTTTTGTCTTTTCGAATAAATTCATCCTTTTAAATCAAATGATTTAAAGTTGATTGATTAAAAAAAACTAATTGTATCTACCCCTTCGCTGTTCTTGCATTACACAAGCTTCTACACTACTACGAGTAGATCCGCCACTGCTGAGTTGTCTCGATATTCGCTTTACTCAAAGAGCTTATAGCTTTCTCTCATACGACATCCCGCAGCTTCCCCTGTTCCATGTTTGAGCCAAGTCTAAGGTCGTGCCATCTTTACGCCGAACACCCATCACGCCTATTATGAGTATTTATCGTGACTTGTCTGCCGGTTGGACTGTAACCCACATTTTGAGTGTCAAACAGTGATATTTACGACGCCTCTACGATGGTTCATTCTCATCTCATTCACCTCCTTAGACCATAACTGATGGAATAATATTCCACCTTTTTTCATAATGCTAAGCACCAGACCTTGAAAGCCAAGCACCTTATGATGTTTTGACAGGTAAGCTCATACTCTCCCTGCCGGAGGTCCGCCTTCTTCACTTTTGAAGAAGTTCCTCCATCTCAAACACAGCTTATGTCCATCCACCTCTAAGACCGATGTCTTATCATACCCAATGGATGGACTTCAGGGCACACAGTACCAAAATATCAAGGCTTTATTCATTTCTTAACGTTCCAAAAGCACAGAAAATCATACAAAACCTTCAATTATTATTTTTATAGCCTTCGACATAGCCCGCTAGTATTGCGACTCCAATAAATTTAGGTGCATGCCATACTTCCAAATCAACCAATTACCCAATTAACTAACCACCAAGCTTCGCCCGATACTCCTTCCCATCAATAGTAATTTTCGCCAAAATCTCTTTCAAAATCTCAGACGTACCACCACCAATCGGCCCCAATCTGCTGTCTCTGAATAATCTTGCCAACGGATATTCCTCCATATATCCATATCCACCTAACATTTGCAAACACTCATAGGCCACTTTATCCGCCACCTTTGTCGATTGCAATTTAGACATACTTGCTTCCTTGACCACGTATTCTCCGCGATTTAAGGCATCGGCGACGGAATAATTAAACGTCTTTATTATTTCGACTTCAGTCGCTAATTCTGCGATGCGGTGTCGGAGCGCTTGAAATTGGTCGAGCGATTTTCCAAAGGCTTTTCTTTCTTTCATGTATTGCAATGCGTATTCGATGGCATATTCCGATCGTGCATGGGCATTGATTCCCATGATAAATCGCTCGAGCGCGAGGTGTTGCATAAGGTAGTAGAAGCCATGATTCTCGACGCTCATCAGGTTTTCTCTTGGAATTTTCACTTCATCGAATGAAATTTCACCGGTATCTGAGGCCCGCCAACCCAATTTGTCTAACTTATTGGCACTGAGGCCTTTAGCTTTTCTATCAACCACGAACATACTTATCCCATGAGCGCCTCGTGATGTATCTGTTTTAGCGGAGACGACGAGGTAGTCGCTGTAGACTCCATTGGTAATAAAGGTTTTAGAACCATTCAATTACTCGTGTTGCGTAAAAGTTTTCAAACTTAACATAAGTGGTTGATTATAAACAGTATAGGAAGGTTTTTTGATTTTAGGACTTGAATATTTTGAGTGATTTTGGCTATGTTTTAACAAAACTAGCCAATGTATTCGGGAAAATATGTCTTTAGTCAAATCGTGTCCACCATTTCGAAGTATGAATTTCACAAATGTGTTGACAGATATAAAGGCGATTATCGAACAAAAGATTTTAATTGCTGGCAACAATTTCTATACATGTTTTTCGGCCAGTTGACCTATCGAGAAGGAATTCGAGATATTATCAACTGCCTTGAAGCACATAAAAATAAAGTCTATCATCTGGGTATCACACAAGTAGTTTCTAATAGTTCATTAACTCGAGCAAACGAGAATAGAGATTGGAGAATCTGGGCGGACTTTGCAAATTATCATCCAAATAGCCGCCCATTATATTTAAAAGATAATGAGTTTACGCTTGATTTAGACAATACTGTTTATGCACTGGATGCCTCAACCATTGACTTATGCTTGAGTGTTTTTCCCTGGGCTAGATTTCGCAAGAAAAAGGGAGCGGTAAAACTTCACACGCTACTGGATTTACGGGGTAATATTCCCGTTTTCATAGCGATTACCGACGGTAAAGTACACGATGTCAACGTTTTAGATCAAATTATTTTCGAAGCTGGGGCATTTTATATTGTAGACAAAGGCTGTCATTCGTGCTAAACGAAATCTGAAGTTCAAACGAATATACTCTCGGCCAATCGATAAATCACAAGGTTTGAAATGCGATCAAACCATGACTTATGTTTTCCTAACCAACAATTTTGAACTCGACGCTTTCACAATTACACTGCTTTACAAGAACAGATGGTACATAGAATTATTCTTTAAGTGGATCAAGCAGCACCTTAAGATCAAAAAATTCTGGGGTCATTCTGAAAATGCAGTAAAAACACAAATATGGGTTGCGGTGTGCACCTATTTGCTTGTGGCCATAACGAAACAGCACATCAACTCAAAGCTGACCCTTTACGAAATATTACAAATTCTGAGCATTTCGTTTTTGACAAAACACCTGTAAATCGCTACTTATGAAAAAATACCATCCAACTATCCAAAATAAATTTCATAACCAATTGACTATCTTTGACTTATGACGCAACACTATTCAATATGTAGTCATCACCGTCCTTTGTGGCCGTCGTACGCATTCCGGATACATCCGATCCAGCGAAGGGTTCGGTGATGCAAAGGCAGCCAATTTTTTTGCCTGTAATACTCGGAGCTAAATATTCCTGTTTGATGCGCTCGTCGCCTTCTGTATTGAGGTGCTGCATGGCCAAAAAGGCATGAGCCCACATTGCTGCGGCGAATCCGCCCGATCGGATCTTCTGCATTTCTTCGAGCCAAATGACGGTATAAAATTTATCTAATGCGAGTCCGCCATAGTCCTCGGGATAGTCGATTCCGAAGTAGCCCATCTCGCCAAATTTTTCCCAGATGGATCGGTCAATTAACCCTTCTTTCTCCCATTTTTCAATGTGCGGAACTACCTCAGATTGAAGGAAATCTTTGAAGCCTTCTCTGAACAGGTCGTGTTCGTCAGTGAAATATTTATTGTGATTCATTCTCACAAATCCTCCGTCATTTTTGCTAAATTAATTTTCTCAGCTTTGGTAAAATTTATCTCGCGCACATGATCGAGGCCCTTCCAAAGGTAGGCATGACCTCTCGTGCCTTTAGCGATTCTCACCCTTCTTTCCAACCGGCTTAGTTCTATATGTGTAGCTTTTCTCTTTTCCCCGAGTTCTCCGTAAAGTTTAATCGCCGGAGGAGTTTTGAACTTGCCTAGAAATAGAGATTTTATCCAAAACCACCTATTGCTATTAACGCCGAGGATGCAAATGTTTTTATTCGCCCTGGCATGTAAAGGCAATTTAGAAGGAAATTTTTCAAAATAGAATCCTGTCCGGTCGCCATTCAAAAATACTGAGCCAATGGGGGTGACTGTAGGATTATTCGAAGCATCGACAGATGCAATGGCTACGTGAAAGTTTGATCGAAAGCTTTGATTGAAATGTTCGCGAATCAGCTTCCAGTTTGATTTTATATCCATCTCTAAAATTGACTTGCGTACCTAACGATTTCTTTATGCACAACAATAGGAGAACAGGTTGAAAGTTGACTAACTAATCAGGTGCTTCCTGGTCGCGGAGTCCTGGCAGCACTAATTACTCTTCCGAAGACTCTCGTTTAGTCAAAAACATAATCATGCGAAACGGCATAATACCATAGAGGGGGTACAGCCACCGCATGCGCCATCCTGTGATCAGAAATGATTTTCCTTTTTTGAATGCCCTCCAAATATCCGATACTACTTCTTCGACGGTTGTAGTAGCAAGTCCAGCATTGAATGTTCTTACGTTCTCCATTTTCCCAACCTTTTTGAAACCAGTGTTCCTTATCGCCGCAGGGCAAATGGTTATCACCTTCACTTTTGAACCTTGCATTTTTAGTTCTTCACTCAATCCTCTTGAAAAATGCTTTACAAATGCTTTGGTCGAAGAGTAAGTGAGCAATCTGGGTACGGTTTCGAAGGAAGAGTTCGAGGAAATATTGATGATCGTGCCTTGATCTCTTTTGAGCATATCATCGAGAAAATATCTCGTGAGCGAATAGAGAGTCAATACATTAAGATTAATCATATCTATTTCTCGATGAATATCAATGTCTTGTAAAAATCCGTAGGTGCCGAAGCCGGCATTATTTACCAGGACATCGACTTGGCCGATTTGCTTTGCCCAGTTATGCACTTCCTTGGCGGCGGATTGATCGGAGAGATCTTTGGCCAGAGTGTAGATTTCTGCGTTTGGGAACTCCGATAATATTTTTTCCTTGGCTTTCGCCAATTCATATTCAGGTTTTGATACCCAAAGCAAACGATATCCTTCTTTGGCAAATTTTCTGGAAAGGCCGAAGCCAATGCCGCTTGAGCCTCCGGTTATTAGTGCGGTTTTCATAGCACCAAAGTTACGACCCCTCCTTTTTCACGGGAATAACGATCAGTAAAACCATCCCTTATGAAAATTTCTAAGGTCTTTCTCCTGTTAATTGATCTTTTAGGAATCTTCTTTATTTCGAACGGATAGTTTCTGTTGGAAAAAGTTTTAGCCTCCGCTATTTTGCCTGCTAACAACAAATCAGCAACCTCTTTCATTTTTAGCTTCTGTCTTTGTCGCCAATAAATTGTCGACGCCATTAATCACACCCAAACCACATCCTTCACATCCTCATGCCATTTTTCATACTTATCACAATAGCAATCATCCAATTTCCCACGCCTCACTTTCAAAGTAGGCGTTAGCAAGCCATTCCCTTCCGACCAGGGATTTTTATCAATCACCACGGTTGAAATCTTTTGGTAAGGGGCCAATGTAGAATTCAGCTTCGCCACGTCTTTTCTAAATGAAAGCTCTACCTCGCCTTTGTCTACCCTTGTTCCGACTTCGGACAAATTCACCAAAACCATCGGCTGTGGTACACCCAAGCCGACCACGCAGCATTGTTCAACGTAGTCACTCTTAGCCAAAACCTGCTCCATCGGATTAGGGGTAACGTAGCTTCCTTTGGAGGTTTTAAATGCATCTTTTACACGGCCAACGACACGCACATTCCCGTCCGCATCAACCGTACCGCGATCACCGCTGTGCATCCATCCGTCGATGAGTACTTCGGCCATTTTTTCAGGGTCTTTGTAGTAACCCGTCATCATATACGGTGATTTCATAAGAATTTCACTCGTTTCCTCGTCGATCTTCACCTCACCAAATGGAATGACCTTTCCCACACAATCAGGCGGCGAATTGGGATCGACTCCATTCGTCATCGATCCGCACACCTCGGTCATGCCATAGGCCTCGATGAGATGAATACCAAGCTTTTTGTACCAGTTTTTCAAGAATTCCGGTGTAATGGCCGCACCCGTCGCTGCTATTTTTATGTCGCCGAGCCCCAAAGCTTTTCGAATCTTTCTTTTTACCATCCCCGATACGATTGGAATTTTGAACAATCGATCCATTTTCTCCTGCGGCATTTTGGCGATTACACCCATATAGAATTTTGTCCAAATCCGGGGCACGGCGAACATCATGGTCGGCTGCACATCCTGAATGTTATTCGCGAAGGTCTCAAGGCTCTCTGCGAATGAAATCGTTCCCCCGGTAGCTATGCATGGCACTTCTACCGCCATACGTTCGCCGACATGATTGAGTGGTAGGAAGGAAAAAAAATTGTGATGGTCATAGTTGTAAAATCCAATCCATCCCGTCTTTTTCTCATTGGCCATGATAAGGGAAGGTGTACGATGTATGTGCATGACACCCTTTGGTGTGCCGGTAGTGCCAGAGGTGAATTTGATCGTCCAAAGATCATCGAGATCGGGAGCAAAATTTTCATTTAAGGGTTCCGTATTCTTCAGGATGTCTTCCCACTTATCGCCTTGCGGCACTTCGGCTGCATTCGTGTATTGCGGAAAGCAGATGATTGAAACGCCTTTGGGCACGGTGCCTATTTTATCGCCCCACGATTCGAGTTTTCCGACGAACAACGCTTTGATATCACTCAATTCTAAAACTACTTTCAGCTGCTCCTTTGGGAGGCTCGCATAGTGCGGAATGGAAACAGCTCCGACCATCATGATGGCGAGATCGGACAGAATCCAATGGTAACAGTTTTTGGAAAGTATGCCGATGTGGTCGCCTTGACCTATTCCCTTGATTTTCAAGTGATTCGCAATCCTTCTCGCTTCTTGCCCGGCTTCTTTGTACGTGAGTTCCTTCCATTCATCTCCATAGGGTTGCCTTAGAAATACCTTGTCCGGAACGGTCGATTCCCAATGGTAAAAGTGTTCGATTATGGATTTTAGTTTTTCTGGCATAGTTTTCTTAATTGATGCTAGATGCTCTAATACGGCTAACGCTATTTCGAAAAAGTTTAAGAAATGAACGCTGAGACACAAAGGCGCAAAATGGGCATTGATTCTTTGCGTCTTCGCGCCCCCGCCTGCTGCGCGAGCGGGCAGGTGTGCGTTCAAATTAAAACTGAAATCAAAGAAACGACTTCAGCACCTTCATCAATCCCATTCGATCTCCGCTCAAATGCTCCATCCCATCCACATAAAGCGTCGTACCGCTAATATAGGAAGATAACGGACTTGCGTAAAACATCACCGCGTTGGCCACTTCCTCGACCGTTCCGAACCGGCCCATTAGGTTTTCCTTTTTCCCTTCTTCGAATTGCCTTTGCATTTCTTCCGGATATTGTTCAAGGCCGGAGGATTCGATGGTGCCGGGCGCTATAGCATTGACTCTTACGTTGTTTTCAGCCCATTCTTGAGCAAGGCTTTTCGTGAGGTTATCGACACCTGCCCGAGCAGCTCCAGTATGCGCCATGCCCGGAAATCCGCGATAAATATTAGCAATAATGTTGACTATAACTCCTTGATTCTGATGTTTAAAGAACGACTTGAACATTTGTTGCGAGACGTAGAAAGTTCCGTTTAGGTTGTTATTAATAACGGCAGCCCAACCGTTTTCGCTGATCAGTTCTGCTGGTGCGGCAAATTGGCCGCCTGCATTGTTCACAAGAATGTCTAAGCGATTGTAAACTTCCTTGATTTTTTCGGCAACTTGCTTGACTTGTTCGGTATTTCTAATATCACACGCTCGATAATGACATTCTCCAAATTCGGATAACTCGGCTGATGCGGTTTTGAGTTTTTCTTCTTTCCTGGATGATATAAACACTTTACCTCCAAGCTCCAAAAATTGTTTGGCAATGGCAAAACCTATACCACTGCGGCCTCCGGTCACCAGAGCTGTTTTATTTTTGAAGAGGTCTTTGGTATACATATTCAATTAGAAGTGAGCATAAGTATAGCGTATTATTTTGATGTAATTCCAATAGCACATATTCAACTTAAGACAATCGCAAGAAGCTGGGCTTGGTTTATTCGTTTATGCGTTGAACTGTTTATACGGCAAACCCGCTTCATTTTTCTGTAAACGAATAAACAATTACACAGCCTGCCCCGACAAAATCGTCGGGGAATAAGCAAGAAAGATTGATTTCTTGCGATTGCCATGATATTCAACTACCCAAATTTGAAAACCTAACCAATTTCTTCCCAACAAATCGTTTATACTTCGTATATTCATGTTTCAAATTCGTGAATATGGTACAGACATTAAACAAATGGGGCAATAGTCTTGGATTAAGAATCCCAAAAAGTTTAGCCCGTGAGAATAATCTTGAAGTAGGCGATGAGATCCAACTGGTATCTAGTAACGAAGGTATTTTAATCAAACCAAAAAAGAAAGATATGACAGCGCAAGAATTGTTGGATTCGATCCCGGACGACTATAAAATGGAGGATTTGATTCCTGGAATTGTCGGATCTGAAGAATGGTAGCTGACTACACTCCCGAGAAAAGGGATATCATAAGGTTAAAGGAACAATAGTGGTCGATCAAATCAAATCTTTGGACTAAGAATTCAGGAAAGCCGAAAAAGTAGATTTCCTGGGTAGTTTGGAAATTTATGATTTGGTTATCAAAAGATTGAATTTAATGTTTGAGGTTGATTAACATTTTATGGCAATAGCGAAACCTATGCCACCGCGGCCTCCGGTTACGAGGGCAGTTTTGTTTTTGAAGAGGTCTTGCGAATACATGTCGGCTAAGATGACGGAAGATCGATTAAAGAACAAAGATTTGCTTAGCGTTTAATGGCAAAGAATTTCTTATTTTTAAACAAATGATGGACACAGCACAAAAAAAATCCATCTGACTCTATATCGAAATTGATCTGGTACAAATGCCAGGATTTCATAGAGTAGCACCATTTTTATTTGTACTTGCCTTCTGGCAACCTTTGATCTCATCTCCTCTTGATTCAATTGCCCCGGTCCATCTCCATCCAGCTCAAAACAGAGTATCCATATCGGATAACTCCATACTAGCTACGAGTAGTTTGTCCGAAGGAGCCTTAGCTGAATATGTAACTTTCGATGTATGGAAATCTAAAAACTCCTTTCCATCTAATTTTCACTGCATAGTTGGTTTCAAACTGCTAAATACTTCTTCCGTTGCCGATGAATGGAGGCTAAAACTTCCGGGGAATTTCACCAATATTTATTTGAAAAAGGATGATGGAACAGTGGATAATTTCACCTCTGGTACGCTCGTGTCTTACAGAGATCGTCCTAGTCTCTCTTAAATCAAAAAGAATGTTTATTTCCCACTAAAATTGCAAGCCGGTCAAACGGTGACTGTATTGGCTGACATTCATCAGACGCCATTTTAGCCTTTGGGAGACTTCCAAATAGCCGTTTATGATCCAGATTTAGCGGAATTGCTTGATGAAAGAGTCCACAATCTTTTCAGTGATGGAGTATTCAACGCGATACTTTTCATATTGGGATTATACGCCCTTTTTTATTTTCTGTTTACACGACGACACTTCGCCATATATCTTGCAATCTTTTGTTTCTGTACTATTGGATATTATCAAGGTTTCATTTCCGGCTGGTTTAGAATGAATTTAGATCCGTCATTCATTCTTTATGGGATGTCTGTATTGATCCAAATTGTGATAGCTGTTGATTTATTCTTCTTGATAATATATCTTAAACTCAGAGAACTAATGCCTTTTTGGAACAGGCTATTGATGGCATTGTTCTACTTCACTATTGCTCTCGCCTTTATCATCACCTTATACTACCATTATTCCCAACACTTTCTATCTACTATAACCATAATCATATTCGTCCATTTAGCATACATGGTTGTAAAATTATCATTAGGAGTACGTGTACTTGCGATAAAAACTGTTTTTACCAATATTATGGGGTTGGTACTGATCGTTTCCGAAGCTATTAAAATAACTGCTGATATTTTAATGCTCGTCAGTCTATATGAGGGATATTTTCTGAGCCGGTTAGGTATTAGTATTTACGCGCTTGGCATTGTAATCAGCCTCAGCCAAAGAGCAGCCTTTGCCAATAAAGACAAAGAAGAAGATGAAAAAGCTCGTATTCGGAATGCGGCCAAGCTCGAAGAATTCAAAAAATTAGATACCCTCAAATCGCGATTTTTTACGAATGTGTCTCATGAGTTGCGTACCCCGCTTACTCTTATTCTGGCCCCAATAAACTCAGTGCTCAATAGCAAAGAGCTCACAGATAGGAATTATAGCTTACTCAAAAAAGCGGAGCAAAATGGGAAAAACCTACTCACCATGGTGTCCTCAATCCTCGACCTTTCAAAGTTGGAATCCGGAAAAATGAATATAATTGAAAAGCCGCAAAATCTATTCCTATTCGCTAGCAGATTGGTAGCTGCTTTCGAATCTCATGCACAAAGGGCAGGCATCGAATATACTTTTGAATATGATTCATATAAAGATCTGCAATTTCTGCTCGATTCTGAAAAGGTAGAGACAATCTTCAACAATTTACTTTCGAATGCGATCAAGTATACCCCACCAGGTGGAAAGATTAACGTGCTAGTCAAAGATGAAACGAATGTAATTCGCCTTGTTATAAAAGATACGGGAAGAGGCATTCATCCGGATGATATAGATCATGTGTTTGATCGGTTTTACCAGTCAAAACGGGAAGACGCTCCTATTGAAGGAGGATCGGGCATCAGCCTTGCGCTATGCTATGAATACGTTACTGTTTTGCGGGGGAAAATATGGTTAGAAAGCGAATTGAATGAGGGTAGTGCGTTTTATGTGGAATTGCCGAGAAAAGAGGTCATGGGTGCGAAAGTTGTTGAAGTTGTAAAAGAAAGAATAGAGACTGGTGTCATTGAAACTAGATCTACAGCGAAGTCAGGAAAAATCGTTCAAGCAGGAGAATTCGGAGAAAAAGTGGAAAGAGGACAATCTTTGCATGCCACTGGTTACAGACCGTTTACCATACTTGTCGTAGAAGACAATCACAGCCTTCGTGAATATTTGGAGACAATTCTTACCGCGAGGTATGATGTTCTAACGGCGAGCAATGGGAAGGAGGCATGGGAAATGCTCAATAGGCAGTATGCAATAAGCAGTATGCAAGATAAGGCAACCACAAACCCAAAACCCTTCGACTCTGCTAAGACTATCTCGCGATCAGACTGCCGACCGCCAGCTGCCAACTCATCCTCTCCGACATTATGATGCCCATCATGGACGGCTACCAACTTCTCGATCGACTCAAAGCAGATCAGCAATTAAACAACCTCCCAGTAATAATGCTTACTGCTCGCGCAGACAAAGACGACCGGCTGCGAGCCTTGCGAATGGGCGTAGATGACTACATCGTCAAACCTTTTGTAGAAGAAGAATTGCTCGTACGCATCGACAATCTTTTGAAAAATTATCAGCAGCGGCAGAAGTCTATAGGAACCGAAACTGCAAAACCTACCGATTTGGGAAATGAATCGTATGGAATCATTGAGGAAGGCCAAGAAAGTAGGTCTAGCATTTCCAAATACGATCTCGAATGGTTGGCAGAACTGGAAGAACATATTAAATCGCATTTATCTGAACCTAACTTTACTCTGGAAATTCTTTCCTTGGATCTTGCCATGAGTGAACGACAAATTCGTCGCAAGGTTAAAAAATTGGTTGGATTATCGCCCAACCAATACATCCGGAAAATCCGTCTCAATACTGCCAGAGAAATTCTTTTGAGTAACAAGGAACGAAGTGTAAAGGCTGTATCTCTTTCCGTTGGTTTTAAACGGGCTGATTATTTTTCCAATTTGTATTATCGCAGATTTGGTAAAAGGCCTTCGGAATATGTCGTGAAATAAAAATGAGAGACATTTCAATAATGCCTCTCATTTGAATATCCTTACCCGTTTTTCGAAATCATCTCATTTGACTCGTTTTACCTCGCGATCACCAACCGCCGTGTGGTTTTCTCGCCATTCAGAACAGCAGTCACGAAATAGATTCCGTTGTTGAATAAATGATTGTCCAGACTGATAGTTGCAGAAATTGGTAAATCTTCGATTCTTTCTGACCAAACTTTTCTGCCGAGTTGGTCATGGATAACCAACTCTGTCCCTGTTTCCGCACCATTTAAGCGGATTGGCATCATCTCCATCGAGACAGCCGTCGTTGTCATCATCCGGATCCACGCAATCCGCCATTCCGTCCCCGTCGGTATCTGTGAAGCCTTCGTCCACTAGACCGTCGCAGTTGTTATCAATGCCGTCACATAGTTTCGCGGCAACGGGATTAATGGATGCATCACTGTCATCTCAGTCGCCATCACAGATTCTGTACGTGTCACCATCGGCGTCTGCTTCAGTAAAGAGCACGGTGCCGTCACAATCGTTATCGATGCCGTCGCATAGTTCGGGAGCGCCGGGATAAGTGTTTGCTTCGCCGTCGTCGCAGTCGCCACCACAAGAGGTCACACCGTCGCCATCTACGTCAAAACCTTCATCTACCACTCCATCACAGTTATTGTCCTGACCATTGCAAACTTCTGTGTTGCCAGGGTAATTATTTACGTCGTTGTCGTCACAATCTGCACCGCCACGTGCAGCATCGGTGAAACCGTCACCATCTACATCAGGACAGCATGTTGCAGGAGTTCCACACGAACTTCCAGTGGCTACACCTCCCGGAGCAATCCAATTGGAAGAGGCCCCAGTAAGGACGAAGTTTTGAAGCGTGCCGTTGTGGCCATTTCCAGTCACATCTGGTAGGTTGGTAATGCCAACATTATTTGCGCCATCATTCTCTTGATTAAATTGATAATAGGCTAATAATCCACTTTCTGATCCGGAAAGCTACAATTCATTTGAGCTTGAATTTCGGCCTGGCAAAGGGCTCTGTTCCACAGACGTACTTCGTCAATTTGGCCATCCAGAGGAAAATCTTCTTGGTACCATCTGCCTATATCCAGAGTTTGTCCGTTGTTGATATTGAGATTATCTGCCCCGGTGGCTGATTGCCCTTCGATTCCATCCACGTAGATCCTTGCTATATCTCCTTCTCTAACACCGGCTATATGATGCCAATTGTTATCATTTATCATTGTAGTTGACTGTGGAAATACAAAATTGGGTAAGAGTTGGGATTGATCCCTTATAAATATTCCTGCTTTTCCGGAACTCACATCCAGGTCAAATCCATTGCCACCGTCAGGAATTTTTGTTACAACTCTGGATAACGAGGCCGAAGATCTAGTTTTAATCCAAGCTTCAACGGTAAAGTCTCCGGTTCCTAAATTGAGACTGGTACTGTGAGGAATGCCGACGTAGTCATCCACTCCGTCAAAATCCAGTGCTTCAGCAGAGATCTGGGCTTCAGATGAATAACAGAATATTGCACTTAGGAAGAACAAGAAAGCTACCTCTTTAAGCGATGAGAACTTATTTCCCTTTACGTGAAATGTAGTGATGATTCGACCCAATGGAAGCAATAACAATTCTGCTTTCGCAATTTTCGCAAATTGAATAAAGTGGTTCATAGTAGTTTATTTTTAATGATTAATAAAACATTGGGGCCATAACACTATGAGTTTGTAAAAAGTGATTTGTAAAACCCACCTACCTACTTCACTTTATTCAAAAGTCTGAGGCAGATGGGCTTTTATTTTCTTATGGTGGTAAGGTAGATTGGTCAGCCTACAAAAAGGACATTGAGGCCCACGAAGCGGACATAGAGCCTGTAGAAAGGACATTCGTACCTATGGATCGGACATCGGCGGATTATGGTCGATTTGGGCCTATGGTTGCATTGGCTGATGGTTGCATGGTTTCATGCTGGCATTTATTAATTAACATTGAGTAGTTAAGCACAATTATTCCGGATTGGGTGGGCAGTTTCTAATCTACAAAAATAGCTCTCATTTATTCTGATACGGGTTCGGTCTGGTATTTTTCGCATGTTCGTAGAGAAATTCAGGTGCGAAATCAGCCCCGTTTGGCCATTCTATAGTCCCGTTATTTAAGTGAAAGTCTTTGAATATTTCGAGGTCTTTCAAAGGTTCGAAAACTTCTCCCCATAACTCGGATTCAAGGTTTATTTTGGCTTTTTCACCGTTATTAAAACTGAGTTCTATTTCATAGGCTCTTATGTATTTCGCGCCCATTACTTTCAAAAATATACTCATGGTATTAGTTTAATGGTTTGATACTTCATTATCTTGGTATCTAGCATGAAAATGAGGCGGGCTGTGCTCGTTGTAGTTCATGAAGATCACTATGCCATAAAATCTAGATATTTCCGGCATTTTTCTTTCAAAGATAAGATTTTAGGGTTTTTGAATCTCCTGTAAATTCTGAACTCTCAGTTTATATCATTGCCTACTCTCCTGTCCACCCCGGTTTCCTCTTCTCCCTGAATGCCTTCAATCCTTCCTGACCATCTTGCGTGGAAATCGTTTTTTGCAGCATCTCAAAAAGGTACTTGTGTTCAGACGCGGATGGCTGGATATGATCGTATGATTCCAGTCCCATGCGTATTGCGGTTGGGCTATTTTGTTTCAACTCTTCAATTATTCTTTCCGTTTCTGAATTAATATTTTTTCTTGACACAACGCTGGTCACCAAACTATATTTTTCCGCTTCAAGCACAGGCAGATTATACCCCCTAATACACCAATCCACCACTTTTCGGGCAGGCATGACTTTGAGCAAAGCAGCCATTACCTGGAAAGGATACAATCCCCGTTTGACTTCAGGAAGTCCGAATTTCACATCGTCCGTAGCGACGACAATATTAGAGCCGGCTAAAAAGAAAAATCCGCCGGCGTAGACATCACCGGTTACTTTGGCGATTGTAGGTTTGTGTACTTTATTAAATAGTTCGCCGATAAGTACCTCGCCTTTCGGAGCCGGGATGGTCGAATCGTTTTCTTCGATTATGCCAGCCATTGCTTTCAGGTCGGCTCCTGCACAAAATACATTCCCCTTGGCCTGGATAAGGATCATCCATATTTCTTTTTCGTAATGGGCGTACTGGAAGGCGTAGGCGATCTCGTTGACCATTTGCGGATGGAGGGCATTCTTTTTGGCTTCGCGAGCGAGGGTGACAGTAAGGAGGTGATTGTTTTCTTCGACCTCGAGAAATGCGAAATGGTGGCCATGTATACCGGCGATTTGATCTTTTGAGTACAGGTTCACTTCTTTCTTCTCTTTGCGCCTTAGCGTCTTTGCGTTCAATTTTTATAGATTATGTACTTTTCTCCTTATACCTTCTTTCATCACCGGCACATTAAAGTTGAGAAGTAAACCTAATCTTTTTTCTGCCAATTTTATGTAGGTTACCAATTGAACTTCGTGAACGGGAAGAAGGACCTCAACGCATTTCAGCTCAATAACCAACTCATCTTCGACCAAAAGGTCAATGTAAAAAATCTTATCAAGTTCCTCTCCTTTGTAGATTATCGGTTGCTTGTATTGCCGCTCAACTCTAATATTTCTGAGTTGCAATTCCCTTTCCAAGCAATATTCATAGACAGATTCTAGCAATCCGGGGCCTAACTCTTTGTGCACCTCAATGGCAGCGCCGATAACCATGTTCGACAAATGATTTAATGCTTCCTTGTTCATTATGAATAATTTTTAGTTACAATTTCAGTTTTTCTTTCTTTGCGTCTCTGCGCCTTTGCGTTCAATTCTCAACAACAAAAACCCAGTATCCACATTCTGGCCTTCTTTGACATAAATTTCCGCTATAACACCATCTTCAACGGCCTCAATAGTATTTTCCATTTTCATCGACGAGAGCACAACCAAGCCATCGGCCTTCTCAACCTTTTGGCCTTTTTTTACCAGCACTTTGATAATCTGTGAAGGCATCGGACATTCATAACCGCCTTTTATTTTTTTGGCTGCCTTTTGTGAGAATCGTTCTTTTTGGACGAGTGTGGCCACCCCAAAACTCTCATTTCGCACAAACCAGGTATTTTCTCTTTGCACAATCTCAAAAGGATACACTATTTTATCAATTTCTACTCTAAACGTTTGATTATCAATAGATTGAACGGAGGCTTCGTAAGTCTTGTCATTTATTATCAATTCAAATCTATCTTTTAGAAATCTGTAGTTCACCTCCATTTCATCATGGTCTACCACATAAACTTCTCTTTGATGCTGGTAAAAACTATTGCGCCATCCAGAGGGCATACTGCGTAAGAGAGTACGGCCAGAATCGCGAACCGTCCAAGATGCCAATGTAGCCGCGATAAGCGCTTCGGGATGAACTTCGAACTTTGTCAAAAGTTTTCCTTCCTTTAATTTTTTAGTTACAAAGTGAGTGTCATAGTGCCCTTTCCTAAAGTCCGGATCTTCGAGAATCTTCAAGAGGAAAGATTGGTTAGTTTTAGTGCCAAGACAGACCAGGTTTCTTAGGACGTAACTCATTTTGCGGTGAGCCACTTTACGATTTGTATCCCACACAATTAGTTTGGCGATCATGGGATCATAGAAAACCGAAATTTCAGAGCCCCTTCGCACGGCCGATTCGACTCGAAGGTCCTCCACTTCAGGAATTTCAAACCGCTCGATCTTCCCCGTTACAGGTGTAAAATCATTTTCCGAATCTTCCGCATAAAGGCGCGCTTCGATGGCATAGCCATTTCCAGTAATTTCTTCCTGCGTGATCGAAAGCGGCAGGCCTTGCGCAGATTCTATTTGCATCTTCACTAAATCAAGGCCTGTGATTTCCTCTGTCACAGGATGTTCAACTTGTAGACGCGTGTTCACTTCAAGAAAATAAAATTCACTGCTTTTCTTATCGTAAATAAATTCTACTGTTCCTGCATTGTCGTATTTCAAAGCTTTTGCGGAGGCAACAGCGGCTTCGCTCATGCGCTTCCTCAAATCATCGGTCATTGCGGGCGAAGGGCTTTCTTCGATGATCTTTTGGTAGCGCCGTTGTATGGTGCATTCACGTTCGAGTAGGTGGATTACATTGCCGTGCTGATCGCCGAAAATTTGAAATTCGATGTGTCGCGCTGCTTCGATATATTTCTCCACGATCAATTCATCATTACCGAATGCACTTTTGGATTCCCTTTTGGCCGAATCGATTGCCGACTTCAATTCTTTCTCCTCATTGACGATGCGCATGCCTTTTCCACCGCCTCCTGCCACAGCTTTTAGGAGAAGTGGAAATCCGATTTTCCTGGCCTCCTCTGTCAATTTCTTAATGCTTTGATCGCTTCCTTGGTAGCCCGGAATAATCGGCACGCTGTGTTTTTTCATTATGGTCTTGGCCTTCGATTTAGAACCCATCGATGCGATGGCTTCTGGGTTTGGCCCAATGAAGATGATCCATTCTTTCTTACATCTTTTAGCAAAAGAGGCATTTTCAGACAGAAAACCGTAACCGGGATGGATGGCGTCTGCTTTGGTCTTCTTGGCCACTGAGATGATTTTATCATGATCTAAATACGACTGAGTGGGAGCACTTTCTACAATAGATATGGCCATATCCGCGTCTGCAACAAAAGGAGCATTTTTATCCGCATCAGAAAACACAGCAATAGAGCGAATGCCCATTTTTCGACATGTACGAAATATCCTGGAAGCGATTTCACCTCTATTGGCAACCAAAATCGACGTCAGAGGAGAGAGATCAGAGGGCAGATTATTTGGCCCCATTCTTCAACTTATTGACAAAACCATAGATCATTTTGCGCAATTCCTCTATTTCTTCAATTAGGGGCTTAGCGTTCTCATTGCTCAAAATTTTGATCTCTTCCGAAATAACCAATTGTGTCTCCAATTCACAGAGTGAGCCGATTGAAATATGGCAGAATTGAATAAATTCTTTGGGGCTTTTCCTCCCCGAGCCTTCAGCAATATTGGATGGAACGGACACTGCGGCCCTCTTCATTTGACTTGTTAAACCGTATTTTTCCTGACTTGGAAAATCGCTCGTAGCAGCATAAATCCTTTTCGCCAATCGAATTGACCTTTTCCTGATAATCAAATTTTCAAAATTGTGCTTCATGATATAAATTTTATGATGAACTAATATTAATGACATCTTAATAGTCTTTAGACCGGCAATTCATTGCAGTCTGTTTTCTGTCCTCTGGCATCTGTCTTCCATTTCAATGCCTCCAAACCCCATAGCCATCAGTACCCTTAATCGGTTGATTATACAATACCGCCAATGTAAATCCCAAATAATTCCTCGTCTCCCTCGGATCAATCACACCATCATCCCAGAGCTCCGAAGTAGAATGCCACGCCGTCGACTTACTTTCCACATCAGCTATAAGCATGGCCTTCATCATCTCGCCTTTTTCCTCGTCGTACTCTTGACCCAGTGACTTTGCCGAAGCTCTTTGAATGATCTCCATGACGCCTGCAAGCTGCTCCGAACCCATTACACTGATCTTGTGATTCGGGTAGGTAAAGAGGAATCTTGGATCGTACGACCGGCCGTTCATACCGTAATTTCCTGCTCCGAATGACGAACCGATCATCAAGGTAATCGACGGCACCTTGCTATTGGCAACTGCGTTGATCAGCTTGGCGCCATTCTTAATAATGCCTCCTTCTTCGTAGGCTTTTCCAACCATGTATCCAGTAGTATTTTGCAAAAAAAGCAAAGGGATATTATTCTGATTGCAGAGTTGAATAAACTGGGCTCCTTTATTCGCCGATTCAGAAAAGATCACGCCATTATTGGCCAAAATTCCCACTCGATAGCCGTGAATCTCTGCCCATCCGCAGATCATTGTCGCACCGTATTCTGCCTTAAATTCAGAGAACCTAGAACCGTCTACTATCCTGATAATCAACTCTTTAGCATCAAATGGTGTCTTCACATCGGGAGGAATGACGCCGAGAATTTCTTCGGCATCATAAAGCGGTTGCTCAATATCTTCACCTGGAGTAAAATGAGGTTTTCCAACATCGATAAATTCCATTATTTCTCGTGCTATTCGGATGCCGTCTAATTCGTCTTCGGCGAGGTAATCGGAGACACCTGAGATTCGACTGTGCATTTCGGCGCCTCCTAATTCTTCGTCTGACGACTCCTCATTGGTAGCCATTTTGACCAAGGGCGGGCCGGCCAAAAATACCTTAGCGGCGTTCTTCTGAAAGATGGCAAAATCGGACATGCCGGGTATGTAGGCGCCTCCGGCAGTAGCATTGCCGAAAACAACGGATATAGTCGGTATGCCCAATTTCGAGCGGCGGCTGATCTCTCTGAAACTCTCACCGCCATAGTTGAATATCTTGGCCTGATCGGGCAAGTTCGCTCCACCGCTTTCTACCAAGTTGATCGAAGGCAATATGTTTTCTCTGGCGATCTGTCCGAGACGAAGACCTTTAAATGCCGTAGCATAATCGGTAGATCCTCCTTTGCGGCTACCCACATTCGAATTGATCATACAAAGCTTTCCGCTCACCAGTCCAATGCCCGCAACATTAGTACCTCCCGCACCAAAACCTCCTTTGATCTGCATTCCAGCCAAGGGTAACAATTCCAGGAAAGGACTATCCCTGTCGAGGAGATATTCGATGCGCTCGCGTGCCAGGAGTTTTCCCCTCTTTCGCGCTCTTTCGATATGTTTTTCCTTACCTTGAAACCGGCTCTCCTCCATATGCTTTTGGAGCTTTCTTACCAACCAGAGCATGCCTTCATAATTCTTTTTGAAAGGAGCGCTTTGAACATCAGTAATTCTCGTTTTAGGGGTCTTCGAGTGCTATTTGCCAATTTTGTGCTATGGTTAAAAGAAGAGTATCCATAGAGTCGACTGTAATCATAGTGAAAACGTTTCGCATGGCTTCCCAAAGCTTGATCCGAGTTTTTAACTCTTTTACCAAGGCCTGGAACAGTTGGGATGTATGTTGTTGAATCTGATCAATTGTAAATGCCAATAGCATTAACAGAGCCATGACTGAACTTAGATTGCTGTGACCATGACCATAATTGTGTTCAAAATTGTAGCCTTGATTTTTAAGTGTATTAAAAGTTTCATTCTCTATTTTCCATCTGCTTCGACCTATTTTAGCGATAGTTTCTACATTTGATTGATTTAATTTTTGATGAGTTATCCAATCAAATTGTTGTTTTCTTCCTTTTGTATTAGTGTGTTCGTAATGCAGAAAATTTACCCTTACGCTGTCTTTTTGATTATTTAAAAGTGCGTTATTCATATAGGAATAGTAATGTGTGGCTGAGTCATTTTCGATCTGATTTTCTATTAATTGTCCTCTTTGTTTCCGCCCATGATATAGAGAAAATATAGTTTGCTGAGATGTGTCTTTTACGCGTAGGACATAGCCCCATCCATTGGATATAATCTGTTTTACGTTCGGATTTGTGGCGTATAACGCATCTTCTACAAGAATACATTTCTCCTTCTTGTATTGCTTTAAAATGCTGGTTAACAGTCGTTTAGATGCATTTAGTTCGCAATCATTCTTACTCTGTCCATCACTTTTTATGATCGGCTCACAATCCAATGGTATTACTTCTGACTGATCAGGATGTACCATTACTGCGCACAGCATACTATGATGGTAACTCACTGTGCCATCACTGTGATTTTTAGTCAAACAATGTGCGCACTTTATTTTTTCAGAACTATAATAGTGTACCCCATCTACCGACATAACCTTGTAGTTACCCAAAACATTGTAATTTTCAATACCTCCACCGCTCAGCTTAAAATACCGGTATAACCGACAAAACAATTTTCTCAAACATCGCCAATCTACATGGTCAAGCGTTTCGCGCATACACGTATCACCCGGCACTGAACTTATCTTGTATATCGAATTTAAATTGGAAACCTCCGAAACACTTCTTTTTTGATAGGATAGAAGTGATGGGCTTTTTAGGGAAAATATAGCAAAACCACTCTTGAGAATATTACTCAAAGTGTAACTGATATTGTTTGCTCTATGGTCAACAATCTTTTCAAATTCACTCACTACAATACCATACAGCTTATCAAATGAAAAACATCCTTTCGTTTTCATATATTAGACCTACTCTAATATATGAAAATTCTTAATGTGTCCTAATTTTATGCCAAAACGAGAATTGCTGTTTGAACATTTATTTTCGACGTAGCTTGCTACATATCAAGGACTTGCGATTAAAATTTTCGAACAAACGTCGTTCCTTGAAGGAACGTCGTTCGTCTCACTGTAATGATTAATTTCGATTTCAAAAGCTTATTAATTGGGATAAATTGACCTCAAAAGGTTCTCCCAACGATTCGTAATATTCCTTACCAAAGAACTTGACAAACGAACGGATACCCTTTTCAGTCATATGTGGTATTAGTAAACTCCAGATCATTTTTTCACCGTCTATACGTACTCGATCACCTCTTATTATCTGTTGAGCAAGCCAGAAAAACGCTAACGTCCATGTTGTAAATGCAATGTTGTGATACATTCCCTTCACCGGCTCTTGCTTCAAATTACCCAACTCCAAAGCGAAAGCTATGGCCGCCTCATTATCTGCAATTGTCTGCTTCGTCATTTTTCTAAATTGTTTTTTTACAACAGCATGATTGAGCACGTGATGATCGAGAAAGATGAAGGCATATTGTTTTTGGTACTTGTAATAGAGCTGGATTTCGTTGTGTAAATTTTCAAATGATGGCAGTTGTCTCGACTTGCTTTTTTCTTTTTCTATCTTTTCCCACATTTCATCAGCAATAGCTTTGAGCAATTTGTCTTTATCCTTAAAATGGTAAGTCAGGTTGCCACGACTCATGCCGATGCCCTGGGCCAATTCGAAAAGAGAAATAGCTGCAAAACTTTTTTCATTGAATAGTCTTGTGGCCTGTTGTATTATTTTTTGTCTTGTGGACATTCCGAAATAAAAAATAAAGTTAGTACTAATAAATATATTAGTCAATAATAACTAAATAATTAATCCTTACGCTTTAATAATTATTGTTGCCATATTCAGCGTTTCAAAAAAATAGTACAATGAAAAATCTGATCTACTTCGTACTTATCGCCCTGTTTTTTTCTTGTTCGACGACTCAAATAATGGAACAACCTGAGGTAATGTCCTACTCCTCGGAAGAAGCTACAATACCTCAAGGCATTCCTGCTCTCGATAATTATATTCAGGAGTATGTGGACAACGGCGTTATTCCGGGTGGCGTATTTTATGTCTCGCACAAAGGGAAGATAGTCTATCACAAAGCCTTTGGCGAACGCGCTGAAAAATCCAACATTTTCAGAATCGCTTCTATGACCAAGGCAGTTACATCGACTGCTATAATGCAATTGTACGAACGCGGTAAATTGCGGTTGGACGATCCCATTGACAAATACCTTCCCGCTTTTGCTGATCCGACCGTACTTGATGAATACAACGAAGACGACGATTCGTATACGACATTACCGGCAAATAAAAGCATAACTATTCGGCATTTGTTGACCCATACTTCTGGAATATATTATGGCCCATTTCAAGGAGGCAACAGGGAAAAAGTTTATGCCAAATACAACCTCGGTGAATTTGGCCTTTCCACTCCCGAAATATCCACTCAGGAGATGGCCAATATGATCGCCAAAACTCCATTAGCACATCATCCTGGCGAACAATGGACGTACGGGCTGAATATGGATGTCTTAGGCGCCATTGTCGAAGTGATAAGCGGTAAAGATCTATTCACCTATTTTTCTCAAAATATCTTTCAACCGCTCGGTATGGAAGATACCTATTTTTATCTGCCTGAGTCGAAAGTAGCTCAACTAGTACCTGTCTTTACTTATGACGAAAATGGAAAGCTAATGGTAGGCGATGCTCAGAGCGATTTTGGTGACTTCGACTATCCCGCGCTCCAGGACGAGCCATCCCATTTTGCAGGTGGAGGCGGATTATCGTCAACAGCAGCAGATTATGGGAAATTTGTTCAAATGCTGCTTGACAAAGGAATTGCAAATGGAAAAAGAGTACTAGCAAGACACACTGTGGAATTAATGACAACCGACCAGATCAATCATCTCAATCTGCAAGGAAAAGGAATGACAAAAATACCAGGTATCAGTTTCTGTCTAGGGCACGCCTACGTTACCGAATCAGGAGCAGGAGTAGGGCCTCATAAACCTGGCAGTTTCAGTTGGGGCGGATATTTCAATAGCAAGTGGTGGGCCGACCCAGAAGAAGAATTGTTATTTGTTGGAATGACAAATATCCTTCCATTTCCACATGGAGAATTTTGGGATAAGATGTATCCGATTATTTATGCTTCGTTGGACGATTTGTAGAATGGAGTTGTGAATCGTTTCCAATCGCCCCAAAAGCTAGTTTAAATTAAAGCAGGACAAAAGAACCTGTTAGCTTTCAATATAAATTGGATCCCAAAACATGAATTAGCCGGGCGTTATATTTATGACAACCTAACAGGTTTTCACCTAATTTTGAGAATTATTTTACAATCGACGGCATCAGAAATCGGTGACCCGATAAATTACACCTCGTCTAAAGGTCGATTGTTTTCAATTGGTTTTTTGGGGTTTAAGGCCTTTCTTTAGGGAGGCATTTTTTCGTTTAAGAACTGACAGGTCTACCTCATGAACTCATCACTTAGCAGCATATTTGAAACGCTTTTTATTGTTCTCCCTTAATTAGAACGTTTGAGACCTGTCAGTTCTCCCAACGCCAAACCTTAACACCAATTTATTATTTTGATCAATCTAGTTAAATCCATATTAATTTCGGAAAAGACGAAATTATTGGAATATCAAATCAGTTATAGCGGTAACTGTAAAATTATCTGCTATGAAAAAGAAAATGATTTTAGCTGGGACACTAGTATTAATGATGGTTGGATTTCTGTCCGCCCAATACTGTCCCTCACCGACAAGTACGAGAAGCGGAGCCTACTACGGCGGACTATCTAGCAGCAGTGCTTATTTCACTTTGAACAATTATGCCTTTGATGTCAGACGCACTCTGGAAAGAGGTTTTAATTCGGGAGAGTTGACACAGCACGAAATCAATGTATTGGAATTCGACTTGGAAAGATTAGAGCGGAGAATAAGAAGAGCCTATTACGACCGACGAATGACGTGGTCGGAGTGGTCCATGATCGAATTTGACATGAGAAATATGGAAAGAAACCTGAGAAGAGAATGGAATGACGACGAGCGTAGATTGAGTTGACGTTTATCCTGAGACCTGCACCTCAGCGGGTTCGTTAGGGATTTCATGATGCGTTTTTAAGGAAGGAGAGCATCTCGTGATTGCGGGATGCTCTTTTTTTATTCGAGTGAGCAGCTTGCCTACAAAATTTTCCTGCCACTCTGCGCGTAGGTTATGGTTTGCCTGCACTTCAACTGACCGAATTTGAAGGTGAATGTCAACCTAGTGCCTCGGGAACGAAATATTAGAACTATTTTTAATATATTTGTGTTCACCAAAACAAAAAAAAGATGAGAGGGATTCCCACAGCCCTCCCATTAACAGTAAACGAACGTCAGCGTGATATATTAGAAAAGGAATATCACAAGGTGAATATACCAAGTTCATACAAACAACGAGTTTCCATAGTAGTTTCAGGAATGGAAGGAAAGAGTATACATGAAACTTCAAGAAATTTAGGAGTTTCATTAAATACAGTACGACGGTGGAGGCGGCGTTGGGAATCAGGACAAGAGGAATTAAGAGCGTTAGAACATGATGAACAAGGCATTCGAGTGAAAGATCATGTTTTACGTACCAAGATTAAGGAGGAGGTACTATCAGACTTGCCCAGGAGTGGAGCACCAAAACGAATAACCTTAGCCCAAGAGCAGCAAATTGTAGGGTTGGCCTGTGAAAAGCCCGAGGATCATGATATTGAAATGGATTACTGGACAAGAGAAATGTTGGCCCATGTGGCAAAGGCAAGGAAAATTGTGGATAGCATTTCCCCACGTTATGTGGGCACTATTTTAAAAAAAACAAATTAAGGCCGGATAAGTCAGATTATTGGTTATACCCCAATATTGAGGACCGAGAATTATTTCGCAAACAAGTTGAGTTCATTTGTGCTTTAATTATAGGGGCAGTGGCGGGGCAAGACCCAAATAGGCGTGTTTTTAGTGTAGACGAAAAAACAGGTATTCAAGCCTTGGAGAGAAAAAACAGCACTCCGATGCGCCCGGGTAGAAATCGTCGTATTGAATCTGAATACACTCGACACGGAACAACCTGTTTAATGGCCGCATTGGATATTTCTAATGGAAAAATACACCATTACCGATTACATCCAACCCGTACAGAAAAGGATTATTTAGAATTCATAAAACAAAGTTGTGCAACTGTATCAATTGATAAACAAATCGGATTTCTTGCTGATCAACTCAATACACATAAATCGGAATCTTTGGTGCGTTGGGTAGCCCAGCAAATCGATTATAGGGGAGACTTAGGAACAAAAGAGTATAAGGGAATTCTAAAAAGTCAAGCTTCCAGACAAGCATTTTTAGAGAATCCCGAACATCGCATCTTTTTTGTATATACTCCAAAACACTGTTCCTGGCTCAACCCTATCGAAAACTGGTTTGGAAAACTACAAAGGCACAGAATTAAGAACGGAAATTTTATATCAGTGGACGATCTGAAATCCAAAATTGAATCTTACATTGCATTCTACAACACACTATTGTTTAAACCGTATAAGTGGAAATTCAAAGGATTTATCGAAGCTCAACCTCATGGTTCAAGAACTTCGTTCCCGATGCACTAGTGTACCAAGCATTAAGTAATGAACCCCATAGACAAAGTTATTTTTCTTCTGATCAAGGCGGGAAAACCGGAGTTATGCCTAAGCATAATGAGGATTTTTCCAACGCCGAGCAGAAGGAAAAGGACAAGTTTATGGGGGTCAGGATTTAGTGCTTGGTGCACTAGTACGAGTCCAATTTGTCAATGGCAACCTGCTTGAACTTTTTATTCAATTGTTCATTAAACTCCTTTCCTACTTCATCAAATATATTCAGCAGCTCTGGAAATGTCCCTTTTCCACCAATAAAGTCCCAAAATTCATCTCCAACTAAGAAATCGCGTGGGGCATCTATAATACCAGATTCAGTAAATCTCGAATAAGACTGGGGATGATATGGGTTATAAGGAAACGCCAATTATACCCTCACAGGCGTTCGCCTTCTTGCAACCTATTCGAGTAATTTCGTTTTACTTTTCTCAAATACGTCAATATTTGGTTTAACCGTTTTTTGTGCTTTCGAAAGAACACCACCAACTCCATAATTTCTAAAACATTCATCCGATGTTTTGGACGCCAGTATTACCGAAACTCCTTCATAAATCGACATTCCGAGTGCTGTAGCGAGTGAATGGATGAACGAATATGAGGCAATCTTTTCGTTATCTTGAATAAGTCGAGCGAGAAATGGCATTGATGTTGTTTCTCTGCCATATGATCTGAGCTTTGCTGTAATTTTATTCGACAGAAGTTCTTTTATTTTTTGTTTTTGATTGCTTGAAATTGCCATTATGACCTTCTTCCTTCCTCCAAATGAAATATTATCTCAGAATATGCACTGCGGTCTTTTTCAACACGATTTAAAACAGGTCTGTTGTATTGGTTTACAATCTTCATTCCGGCCATTAAAGCTATTTTTGGATAAAGGCCATATTTATCATTTGCAACTAAGAGTATATCGTAGTCGTTCTTTAGAAATCGTTTACAGTTATTAAGGACATCGGCTATGCCTTGAACATAGCGTTCTCTAGCTTCTCTACCTTGGCCCTTCGATAACGGGCCGATTTCCAATTCATCTCTTCGCTCGAAGCCATACAAATCATAAGAATATGCATGTTGTTCGTGATAGTCAATAAGACCAACATAAGGCGGGCTGGAAAAAATGCCATCAACTTTTTTCCTCGTGAGTTCTCCAGCAAAATCTACGTTGCTTTTTTTTGCCTCTTTCAATATGTCAATGCTACGGCTATCACCTGTCAGGCATATTTGACTCGTTTCTGTTCTCAACTTGTCAAATTGGCTCAATCTTTTCAAGGTATCATTCGTATATCGTTCCCACCAGTTTAAAATGGAAAACAAAGGTTTACAGATTTTTCCGTGCTTTTTGCAATAGTAAGTCGTGATTTTCGGTTCGATTAACGTCCCTAAATCGGAATGAGTGGTTGCTCTGCAGGAGCGCACTGTTCTGCTCAAAATAATAGTCAGTATGCGCTTAGTTTGGTCGGTTTTGATTTTCTTAATCGCGTTAAAAACAAAGTCAATTTCTTCTCTTATTTCTTGGATGAACCATTTGTTCAGAAAGTCTCCGGATTTATTCTGAGAGAGTTGAATATCATACTCTTGGATAAGATTATGATAAACAGGCAGAAATTCCGCTTGTTTTTTTTCACCATAGACTTTGTCATCGATTTCTTTTCGAGCAACCCTGTATTTGAATTCCGGTGAAGGAAAATTTTCGTTGTTGAATTCCTTTAATTCTTCCAACAATTTTGTTTCAAAAGCGATGTTTTTTCTCTTCGAAAGAAATAATTTTAGTTTGAGGGTAATCTGCTGAGCAGTTTTGACAATGTCGACTAGATCATATTTTTGAACTTTCGAATTACTGATCAATGAATTAAAAACAGATACGTCAATACCAATTGCATTCATCCCTAACTCATTAGCTTGGACTAAGGTCGTGCCCGAACCACAGAATGGATCTAATACGGTGTCACCCTTCTTAAAAAAAATGCGCTTTTTAAAATTATCGATGTGGCTATCCAAAAAATATTCTATTAATTGTGGAATGAACTTCCCTTTGTAAGGATGCAAGCGATGAACGTGTTTGGTGGTTTCAGATTCTTTGTACTCCGAAAATGACAATTCCCAATTTAAATCTTGCCCAAGTTTGTCCCTCCACCTTTCTTCCTTACTCTTGCCGTTTTTTTTATAATAATTTATTAGGTCTTCTTTTTTGACTTGTGTGTCGCCATTATCACTATACTTTGGAACTCGACCATATTGAATCAAATAGGATATGTTAGAAGTCGTAACGGCCTTTTTTAGATAAAGAGTCGCCCAATTGCTTGCTTCTCTAATGGTTAATAATTCGGCCATGCTGCGGATTTATTCCCTGTAAAGTTGAATATTTATTAAGTGCCGATAATCAGCAAATGTAGGAATTGTTGAATATTAAGAATACTTATCATATTGGATACAAACTTTAGTTAGTAGCGAAAACAAAGCTGGCAACCCTGAACTATTATAGAGTTGCCAACTTTCATTTGCTGATCTTACCAAAGACTTTTAACTCTAATAACTCATGAAGCCTTCCTCGTAATCTTAAAAAACTCTTGGGCGACTACTTCGGTGATATACTTATCATTACCCTCTTTGTCCTGATATGACCGGTAGGTCAATTTGCCTTGTATAGCAATTTCGTTTCCCTTCTCGGTCATGAGGTCAATATGCTCAGCGAGCTTGCCCCACGCGATCACATTGTGCCATTGCGTGACCTCTTTCTTTTCGCCGTTTTGATCTTTGTACGATTCATTAGTGGCCATAGTAAAGCTGACCTTTTTTCGATCGCTTTCGAAGGTGATTAATTCCGGATTCTTTCCTAAGTTTCCGATTAGCTGCACTTGGTTTTTAATTGAATTCATGTCTTAGAAATTTTGATTTAAATAAATTTTGTTGACAAGACAAAGATGAGATGGGTAAAAGCCATTAGTCGTTTAATAAACGTTTGTATCCGATTGTATCCGTTTACAAACGCTTGTAAACGTTTGTAAACTTTTATATCTTTACACCAAACAAATCATAAAGTCTTGGAAAACAAGTGTTTAATATGCGGTGAGGAGCTAAAAGGTCGTACCGATAAAAAATTCTGTTCGGACTACTGCAGGGTAGAATACAATAATAAACTTAACCGCGACCGCAATAATTATATGCGAAACGTGAATAATATCCTTCGCAAAAACCGCCGAATCCTTCAAAAATTAAACCCTAATGGCAAGTCCAAAGTACACCGCGATGTGCTTCGAGAGAAGGGATACAAGTTCAATTATTTTACAAATGTCTATAATACGAAATCGGGAAAGACCTATCACTTTTGCTATGAGCAAGGACTGCTTGAAATTGACAATGGGTACCTAGCCTTGGTGGAGAAGCAGGATTATGTGGAGTGATGGACATGGCTTTAAAGTTCCAAACTTTTTAGAAAGTTTGGAACTTTATGGAGGCCTTAGCTATCTTGAGAATTTAAACAAAACGAGATGACGAAAGTATTGCCCTTTATTTCTCTAGCCGCATTACTATCATGTCAATCCCCAAAGGATAAAGTGCCTTCCTCCCCCAACATCCTCTTCATCCTCGCCGACGACCTCGGTTACCACGACCTAAGTTGCATGGGCAGCACCTATTATGAAACGCCCAATATTGATAAAATCGCCCAACAAGGAATGACCTTCACCAATGGATACGCGGCCTGCCAGGTATGCAGTCCGTCACGAGCAAGTATTATGACCGGAAAATTTCCCGCAAGACACGGCATCACCGATTGGATAGGAGCGAGAACAGGCGAAGAATGGCGGAAGAACAAAAGATACACCCGATTGCTTCCTCCCGACTATGTTAGGCATCTCGATCATGAAGATCTTACCCTTGCCGAAGCATTCAAAGAAAATGGTTACAACACGTTCTTTGCAGGTAAATGGCATTTGGGTAGTGAAGGCTCTTACCCTGAGGATCACGGATTTGATATTAATCACGGAGGATACGAAAGAGGTGGCCCATACAGTGGTGGTTTCTTTTCGCCATTTGACAATCCCAAAATGATAGACTATCCTGAAGAAAAAGGCATGAGTCTGCCGATGAAACTAGCCAAAGAGACGGCCAATTTTATAGAGGAACAAGGAGAAAAACCTTTTCTCGCATATCTGTCTTTTTACGCTGTACATGCGCCTATACAATCAAGTGAAGAAAAGTGGAATAAGTACAGACAAAAGGCTCATAATCAAGGAGTTGCAGATTCAGGGTTTGAGATGGCACGCAGATTACCTATTAGAAAATACCAGGACAATCCCGTCTATGCCGGACTCATCGAACACATGGATGACGCAGTCGGTCATGTGTTAAATACTTTGGATCGTACGAATCTGAGCGATAACACAATCGTCATTTTTACTTCCGACAATGGAGGGGTATCTTCAGGTGACAATTTTTCAACAACGATTTCTCCATTGCGTGGGGGTAAGGGTTATCAATGGGAAGGCGGGCTCAGGGTGCCCTACTTGGTCTACGTGCCCTGGATGAAGCACAATGGTTCCCAGAGCGATGTCCCGGTGACGGGTACGGATTTCTTTCCCAGTCTATTGGAGCTTGTGGGTATTCCGCAAAATCCTGAGCAACACCGAGATGGAATCAGTTTTGTACCTGTTTTGCAAGGCGATAAAATGGCCGAGCATCCGTTGATCTGGCATTACCCGCATTATGGCAACCAGGGAGGAGATCCTTCTTCCATTATCCGTAAAGGCAACTGGAAGCTCATTCACTACTTTGAAAATGGGGTTGACGAACTCTATGACCTACAAACGTCCATTACTGAGAAGGAAAGTATGGCAGACTCGTTTCCCCAAATCACCAAAAATCTGAGTGAAGAATTACACGAATATCTTATTGGAGTAAATGCTCGGTTTCCAATGGAAGATCCGGAATTCAGTTTGGATTCCTTTCGAATGAAATATGACTATTATGTGAATGACCTAATGCCCCGATTGGAAAAGCAACGCACTGATTTTCTCACTGAAGGCTGGCGGCCCAATGAGGATTGGTGGGGAAGTGGGATTATTAAGGATTAAGCATTTCATACGGTTTATTAATAAATTTAGGCCATGAACTATCAGAAATATCTCGAAATAAGACCAGATAAAAGATTCGGCAGGCCCTGCATAAGGGGAACGCGCATTTCCGTTTATGATGTTCTGAATTGGTTATCCAATGGAATGCCCAAAGGAGATATTTTGAATGACTTTGATGAATTGTCAGAGGAGATGATAAATGCGTGCCTGGCCTACGCGGCTGATCGAGAAAGAAAAATCAAAATAGCTCATTGAAACTACTATTCGATCAAAATATTTCTCCGCGAATTGTCAAACTATTAGAGTCGTCTTTCCCGAATTCAACACAGGTTGCCACGTTGGCTTAGAGGATGCCTCCGACGTTCAGATTTTCGAATATGCAAAAGCAAAAGGATTCTCTGTTGTGACTTTTGACTCCGATTTTATCGATCTGAATACGTTTAAGGGTATTCCTCCTAAAATTATTTGGTTACGAACAGGTAATATGACTACTGCATCCATAGCCGATCTGCTAACATTGAACGTATTGAGAATAATAAATTTTCTTAAAGATGATATGGATGAAATTTTGGAACTAAGAAGCAATGCCTAAAGAATGTCCATTTCGGCCGTAACATATTGAATAATTCAATTTATGTCCCACCAACTAAAAATCCTCTGGCAACCCACTCAACAGTTCATAGAACAATCCCGTCTCAAAGACTACGAGCGCTGGCTGGTCCGCTCGCGAAATGTGAATTTCAAAAACTACGCTGATCTTTGGCAATGGTCGATCGATCATTTGGAAGATTTTTGGAAGAGCATATGGGACTATTTCGACATTATTCATGATAAGCGTTATGAGCGGGTTCTTTCGAGTCATAAAATGCCAGGCGCCAAATGGTTTGAAGGCACCACACTAAATTATGCCGAACACATTTTCCGCCATCGCAATAACAATCATCCGGCTTTGATTTTTCAAAACGAAACAGAAAGAAAAGAAATAAGCTGGCCGGATTTGGAAAAGCAAGTCAAAGGAGTTCGGCGCATTCTCATCAACAATGGAATTACCAAAAGAGATTGTGTAGCAGCCTACTTGCCGAACATTCCCGAGGCCGTTACCTGCTTTCTGGCAGTGAATTCGATAGGCGCGGTGTGGTCTTGTTGCTCTCCGGATTTTGGCGTAGAAACCGTTATCGAACGCCTTTCGCAGGCTGCGCCAAAAATGTTAATCGCTGCAGACGGTTATCGGTACAATGGAAAAGTATTTGATAAGTTACTGAATATCAAAGATATACAGAATAAAATTCAAAGCATCAAATCTACTTTGTTGATCCCTTACCTCGATTCGGAAGCCGAGTTGAAAGATTCGATATCATGGGAATCGGTACATGCTGAGAACCAATTCGACGCTCCTTTGGACTTCACTCGTGTTCCGTTTGATCATCCGATATGGGTGCTCTATTCTTCGGGTACCACTGGAAGGCCAAAGGCTATTACTCATTCGCATGGCGGAGTGCTCTTAGAACATTTAAAGTACATGGCGCTTCACAATGACGTAAAGCCCGGAGAGAATTTCTTTTGGTTTACGACTACAGGATGGATGATGTGGAACTTCCTCCAGGCGAGTATGTTAGTTGGTGCAACGCCTGTGCTGTACGATGGTAGTCCGGGACACCCCGATTTGGAAGTGCTTTGGCAAATGGGAGAAGAATTGCCCATTCACCATTTTGGCACTAGTGCACCTTACCTTACCGCGTGTATGAAGGAAGAGTTAAAGCTCAGGGACAAATTCGACTTTTCCAAATTGAGATCTATCGGTTCTACGGGGGCACCATTACCACCTGAGACTTTTGAATGGATATATTATGATATTTCTGAAGATGTTTGGCTTTGCTCTATAAGTGGTGGCACCGATGTGTGTACGGCCTTCGTTGGAGGCAATCCTTATGCTCCTGTCTATAAAGGAGCGATTCAGAGCAGAACGCTAGGCTGTGCGTTGTACGCCTACAATCAAAAAGGCGAAAAGATGGAAGGCGAATTAGGGGAAATGGTCATCGAAAAACCCATGCCCTCTATGCCAATTTATTTTTGGAATGATGAGAATGGGGAACGTTACCGAAGCAGTTACTTTGAAAATTTCCCCGGAAAATGGCGCCATGGCGATTGGATCAAAATTTTTGAAAACGGCTCTTTAATTATCCAGGGACGATCAGATGCTACACTAAATCGAAAGGGTGTGCGTATTGGTACTGCCGAGATTTACAACGTGCTTGACAAAATGGCCGAGGTCAAAGACAGCCTGATTTTAAATCTTGAACTAAAAGATGGAGGTGATGTAATGCCACTCTTTGTTGTCCTCGAAGAAAATTATCTGCTTAGCGATGATTTAATTAAACAAATAAATCACCAATTAAGGACACAATGCTCTCCCCGTCATGTGCCCGATGTCCTTTATGAAGTGCCTGACATACCGTATACTCTTAGTGGCAAGAAGATAGAAGTACCAATAAAAAAGATATTTATGAAAATGGATATTTCCAAAAGTCTAAACAGGGATGCGATCAGGAATCCCGAAGCTATTGATTATTTTGTGAAATTGGCTGGGCGTCTGGCGCTTGTGTAAGTTGTGCTAGTGCTCTGTAAAGTAAATTTCTACAGTTTATGGCGGCATCTTTTGAGCCAGCTCTTTGTTGCAAAGCCTCGCCGTAGCTTTGGCTATGCCTGCGTTTTGCGCCGCGATCTGACTCAAAATCTGCTCCCCATAATTCAGAAGAACTTACTTTACAAAGCACTAGTGCGCCAGGAACGAAGTAATTGCATATTTAGACAAAGTTATTTTTCTTCTGATCAAGGCGGAAATACCGTAGTTATGCCAAAGCATAATGAGGATTTTTCCAACGATGAGCAGGAGGAAAAGAACAAGTATAAATGTGTAAGTATTTCGTTCCTGGCGTACTAGTGCCTGGATTTGCTAAATCTCAAAGATTTGGTAAATCTTCTCAACCAAGTGGATCGATGTAGAATTTTTCCTGGACTATTATATGGACTCACCGATTGTCAAAAAGTGGCTTCAGACATCGAAGAGGAGGTGGGTCTATGTAGTTTCCATTGACAACGAGACGGACGTATCTGACGAACTGATGGAATGGATAAGATATTCCTATGCGTTGATTTCAGGTTAGGAAAGAACTGTCAGGTCTTGTAGGTTAGGAAGACGGCATTGCGTAGAGAATGGGTGGATCATTGTTACGGAGTGGTGAATGTCAAAGAGATCTAACAGTTCTCATCACGTCAACGCCTCTGCAATCTCTTCCCATTCCTCATCAATACTTTTTTCCGGAAATTTGCGTCCCGCTCGACGATACCAATATCCCGCATTCCATTTATCCCCTTCTATGCGGTGAAGTAGAGCGTGAATCCAGGAGGCTTCCGTTGAAGGGATTCCGTCTACGAGCTTGTGTGCTTGATCCCACTCATCATTTTTAGTAAGCCATAGAGCCTTTAAAAGGGGGGGCAGGTTTTGCGGACAAGACTGTTCTTTTAAAGTATCTTTGAATGCGTGAATATCCATGATATAAATATATGAAGTTGTGAGCTACGGGCAATTTTTAGCTATAAATTATTTATAATGAACATTCCCGACGTCTCAAAATATCTGAGTCCTGAAGAACAAAAGGAACTCCTGCTCAGAGACGATATGAAAGGCCTCCTTGAAGTCCTTCATCATACTACTGGACATGAGCTATAAATTGTGGTTCAAAGAATAGCCAAGAGGGTTTGGGGATAGAACGAATGGAATGAGAAAGAAAGCATATGAAATTTCTAAGGTTGTTGAATTTGATTTCTAAAAAGGATAGTCCTTTTTTAAATTTGGAAACGACTAAGTTGATCGATCCGTTTTTATATTTCTTCCAATCACTCTTCTTTTTGTGCTTGAGTTGGGTTAGACCCTGTTCAATACATAAGGCATAGATAAATACTACAATACCCATTGTCAATTCTATTTTTCCAGAGTCTTTAAAATTAAGAGCTTCTAAATTGAAACCATTTGATTTTAAGTGTTTGAAGCAAGTTTCAATAGTCCAACGAATAGGGTAAAGCTTTACTATTTTTCTTTTGTCTTTCAATGTAGATATGAAATAAAACAGAGGTTCGTTGGCTGAACTTTTGGGGTTTTTAAAAATCACAAAAGAAATTTTTTTTCCAAGGATTTCAATTTGTTTAGACACTCCACAGATTTGATACCGTTTTTTCAATGCTTCACGTTCAATACCAATGTATCGAAGATGTTGGTGTTTATAAAATGTCTTATCCTTTCCCCTTTGGTTGTCCACATACCCTTTATAAATTCCTTTTTTTAACCTAATTACAAACTCTAACCCCTTGTCTACCAGATATTTAAACCATCTTTCTCCGATGTACTCCCGATCTGCTAGTAGTATCAAACCTTTCAGATTATATAATTTACAGGCTTTGTCTATCACCTTTCGTCTTTCATTAAAATTACTCATACCCTTCTTGTCTAAGTCTTCCCACCATATTGGAATACTTACTCCATTGACCACTACACTCAATGTTAATAAGTGAATATTCTTGTTGCCATTCTCCCAGCTCGTACCATCTAGTGCCAAATATTTGATGTTCTTCGCTTTGAGTCTCAACAAATAAAAACTAAAACATAATATAGCTTCAATCAATGCCTGCTTGTCAGCATCATCCATATTGAAAAAACGGATCAACCTCTTATAATTCGAATCAGGTTTGGTGTTTTGTTGGTTTTCGAGTATTCCAGGGAGCTTATCCTTTACAATGTTCAAATTCGTCGTCCTGGCTGATAATATACCTTGGGCTGTTGTGAGAAAATTTTTTATTACATGTTCTTCAAAACCTGAGAAAAATGGTTTTATTTCGCTTACGAGTGGAATTGTCATTGTTGTTAATTGTTTGTTTTACAAACAATAATGATATATTCCACTTTATTATAATATATAACCTACTTTATTTCAAGACATTGTATTATTTTAACCCCAATGTCCAGTAGTATGGTCCTTCATACCAGGCTTTGGATCGCCGCAGCCTTCTCCCTGGTATACCTTTGGCCGAATGCGTTCACGATCACTATCAGCCTTTTCATCCTCGGAGGTAAGCAGTTGGGGTGCTCTATTATCATGCACGACACTTCTCATAAGTCGCTGTTTCGGACAAGTGTCTTGAACGAGTTCTTTGGAAAATGGTTCGGGGCATATCCTGTACTCAATGATATGCTCAGATACCGTCCCTACCATGTAAAACATCATGTAAATACTGGTTTGGCAGATGATCCTGATATCAATCTTACCACGGGTTATCCCAGCGGTAAGGCGAGCATAATACGCAAATTTCTGAGAGACCTGACAGGCATTACAGCTGTCAAAACCACGATAGCTCTTCTCATGATGCATCTCAATTATCTCGAATACGATCAGGGTAACAATCCTCAGAAAATCGATCAGAGGAACCGATCCTGGCGGGAATTTTTCTCTACAGCTTTTCGCAATTTGACGGGATCCATCCTCGCGAATGTCATTCTCTTTTTAATACTTTCGATAGCGGACCCTAGTGCACCAAGCACTAAATCCTGACCCCCATAAACTTGTCCTTTTCCTTCTGCTCGGCGTTGGAAAAATCCTCATTATGCTTAGGCATAACTCCGGTTTTCCCGCCTTGATCAGAAGAAAAATAACTTTGTCTATGGGGTTCATTACTTAATGCTTGGTACACTATATTGTATTTGCTTTGGGTTGCGGCCTATTTTACCACTTTCCAATTTTGTCTCAGAGTACGATCTATTGCAGAACATTCAATGGTCGATGATCGCGAAGACCCAAATGTCAATACACGCACCACGTATGCAAATTGGATCGAGCGGATGCTTTTTGCACCTCATAATGTGAACTATCATCTGGAGCACCATATGCTAATGGGCGTTCCCTGCTATCACCTTCCAAAAACGCATCGGTTGATCAAAGAGCGGGGATTTTATAAGCATGGGACTTTGGCTTCCAACTATCTGGAAATACTTGGTCAGGCGGCAGGAACTAAGTAATAAGATCAGTCCCATGTAAACCAAATTCATGCAAAAATGCACGGCTTTCTTCCTCCTCATTATAATGTGCATTTTCACTTATTCCTGTAATACCTATTCAGCATCCACAAGTCAAAAGAGCTTTCGGAACTTAAGATTGGACAAGTTCGGGATTTGCATCAGCTATTGCTCACTGGGATAGCCCATACAGATAGACACCTACGCCAGATAAGGAATATTAAACTGAATAAAAATTCCCCAATCAATGGACTATTACAAAATGGAAAGGAATTCGATAAGTAATTTTTTGACCGCTAATCAACAATAAAAATAGGTTCTACCCTTTCAATATATGTCGTACATAATCCGGCAATCGATCACTCTTAAATCCTTCCTTCTTTGCCTTCTCAACATCGCCGGCGTCGATGCCATGCACGTGTGCCTTGATCAAGTCGTCTATTGATACATCATCAAAACCTAATTGGAGCATTTCATGGAGGTAGTTCACACCCAATCCATGGGTCTTAGCTTTGACTATGGATTTTATATCAATTCCTTTTAGGCCCGATGACATCATGCATTTATATAGGCTGCATGCACACCGTGCATTCTTGCTCGCAACAAAGACTCAAAATCCGGTTTTTTGTTCCCTGCGAAATTCAGTTCTTTAAAGAAATCCGAATCTACTCCGTGGATACTTGCACGAATCATATCTTCATTGTCCAAGGGTTTTGTGCCAAACCCCGATAGCATTTTGATATAAGCCGGCCTCACTCCGTGAATGGCAAATTTTACCGCCTCCTCGCTGTTCAAATCTTTGATCCCTGCTTCTTTGAGTTGGGTCAAATAATCTCTGTCTACCCCATGGATGTGCAGTTTGACCAAAGACTCGGCATCCGTATCACCCAGGCCCGATTTTTTGGCAAAAGCCGCATATTGAGCATCTACTCCATGGATGGCCAACTTCAAATAATCTTCCGCATCCATTCCTCCGCCCACGTTACGATTCATTTCGTCAATGTAGTCCGCATCGACACCGTGAATGTGCATTTTGACCATGTCGTGCGCATTAGAATAGTCCAGACCCGCTGCTTTGAAAGCTGCAATATAATCTTGCAGTATTTCTCGGTCTAAACCGTGTACAGCAAGAGCTTCGATATTTTTCTCCTTTATGGCGATTCCATTATCGGCCAACATCTGTATGTAGTTTTGGTCGAAATCAGCTATAAAACAGGCCAAAACCACCTTATCCGAAAAGTCGTCGCCGCCCTTGGATTTGACGTAAGATCTAAATGAAGAAGACGGTTCGAATTGATAGGTTCCATTTCCCTTGTTGCTTTTCCATTTTCCTGAAAGGACTAGCGTTCCTGCATCCCGTGTAAATTTAACTGGTTGATTATCAACGTTTTGTATGTTTTTAAAAATTTCTTTATCAAAGCAGTCGTGCCAGGCCCAACTGTTTCGGTTCTTCGTCTTTGAAAGCTCAAGGCATATCTGACTTCTCTTGAATTTAGCTTCCCAATGCCCGGAAGAAATGTCCAGGTTGTGATCTTTTTGGCTTAAAGAATGGATTACAGGCACATTGCCAGAATGTGGTGTGGGTTTTGGCGTGTGAGAGGGTCTGGGCAGCTCTGTAGTTTTGGGCGGCTTTGGTGGATGAGGAGGTTTTGGTGGATGGGGAGGTTTTGGTGCTGCGGCAGGGCTTGGGGGTTCAGACATTTTGGGTACTGTAGGTAATTCCGGGGCAGCGGGTGGCGTAGGCGGAAGTGGTGGACTTATGATGGAGGCCTGTGGAGGAAGTGGCGGCTGAGGAGGCGTTGGAGCAAGCGGTGGATCGAACTCTGGTAAAGTATCTCTTATATTTTCGAAATTAGCTGCACCTTCCCTATGATCAATTTTCTCAAATGGCAATACCGGATCCTCATGAGATTCGGCCTGTACACCGTTGAGGCAAATCATTGAAATGCCCAACAACAGCAAAATGGTAAAATACTTCCATGTAGAAGAAAAGCGTGATTTTGTTCTATTCATCATGATGATGCGTTTTTTAAATGAAGATTGATTGTATTTGTTTGTCAGGGCAATTTTTTGATTGGGTGCAGCTACGCGCAATAGGCTGAGCTGATAATCTTGTTGGTCTGTTCCGTTCACTAGCATTTGCCGATCGGTGATAAATTCCAGGTTGTTTTCGATCGCATTTTTATAAAGCCAGGCGAATGGATTGAACCATTGCACGATGACCAGGATTTGAGCCAACAACATATCTACGCTATGGACGGATCTCACGTGAATTTTCTCATGCTCCAAAATCCGTTCATAGGTCATGCGGTCATAACTCCGGTGACTTATGAAAATCAGGGAAAGAAAGGAAAACGACGAAACATTTGACATGTTTTCAACGATTCTAAAAGTTCCATCCCTTCGTCGTTTACCGGTGAAATAGAAATAGGCAATGCGCGACAACTGGATGGCGAACAGCAGTGCGAAAAAAGATGTCCCGATGAGGTATACCGCATAAAATACGGCTTTCAAATTCAGCTTTTTATATCCAGTCGACTCTGTCTCTTCCCATGTTTGTACGATTTCTAAATCCGCATATTCGGGTACGGCGTCATTGCGTTCGATAGGAGAGGCATATAAGTTTTCCTGAGAAGTTATACGAAAATCTACTTTATATAGGTTATTATTTGTATGTGTAGTATTCTGATTTACAGATGAATACGTATTTATTTCGGTTATAGCCTCGCTTATTGATGCCGGGAATACAGACCATTCTCGCGGTATCTCTATCACAGGCAGGGCAAATCCAACCGCAATACCAAAAATCAAAATATATCGGTTCGCTTGAAAGAAGGTTTCCTTTGATAAAAAAAATGATAGGCTAGGTAGAGCAACGCAATAAGTACAGCGGAATGAAGGAAATACGGAATCATTTTCGACCTTTTTCAATGAGTTTGATAATGGATTCCAACTCTTCCGTACTAATCTTTTCTTCCCTTGCGAAGTAAGTCACCATGTTCATATACGAATTATCGAAATAATTCATGACCATATCGCTCACCGCTCCTTTTTGATAGTTTTCTTTTGTAAGAAGAGGATAGTACTGATGACTATTGCCGTAGGTCTTATGGTCTACAAATCCCTTTTCCTCAAGTATTTTGAAAATTGTGGCGACGGTGTTGTAATGAGGTTTGGGATTGGGCAATTCTGATATGATTTCTTTGACAAATGCTTTTTCCAGATTCCAAAGCACACGCATGAATTGTTCCTCTCTTTTAGCTAACTTTTGCATCTTTTAGCGTTCTAAAAACGAATGTAAAACTAATTTATTAGTAGTGCAACTAATTTATTAGTATTTCGAAAATTTTACGTATGGAGCAACCCTATCATATTGTGGAAGCCAAAGGAAAAAAAGTACCCATTTTGGTTAGTGTTCCTCATTGTGGTACGGCTTTCCCGAGGGAATTAAAAGGACATTATAGAGCAGAATTGGCGCTCAATCCCGATGATACCGATTTTTTTTGTACATCGCCTGTATGATTTTGTACCCGAACTAGGCATCACCATGATTTATGCCCAATACAGCCGATGGGTTATCGATCTGAATCGCTCGCCTGAAAATCGGGCACTTTATTCCGATGGACGAATTGTTACCGGATTGACCCCAATCAACAATTTTTTGGGGAAACGCATTTATAAATCGGCGAAATACGAACCCAATCAGGCGGAAGTAGAGCGTAGAAAAAAAAACTACTATCAGCCTTATTATGAAAAGATCACGTCCTTATTAAATAACTTAAAACGAGAATTTCGCGTCGCCCTTTTATGGGATGCTCATTCCATTCGCAGATTTGTACCGAGTATTCAAAAAGATGCATTTCCTTATTTGATTTTGGGAAACAATGAAGAAAAGTCAGCCACAGTTCCTCTAATCAATTCCGCATTAAAAGGCTTATCATCACGTAACTTTGAATTATCTCACAATTTGCCTTTTAGAGGGGGCAATATTATCCGGCATTTTGGTCGTCCACAAGAGGACATCCATGCTCTGCAGTTAGAAATGACCAAAGATCTGTATATGGATGATATCGAGTTGGAATACGATCCGCAACGCGCCGACAGAATTAGGAAAATGCTTCACTATACTTTTGAGCTATTGATTGAATGTTTGATCCAATGAAAGCTTATCACTTTAAAGGCTTATTGCAAAATGACCGTTGGATAACTCCGGCTTTTGTACATCTGGACAAACTGGGGCATATCCTTTCTATAAACAAAGAGAGAGAAACAGGAGTGCATTACTCAAGAGTAAATGGTTACGCCTTACCCGGCATGCAAAATGCCCATTCTCATGCTTTTCAATATGCTATGGCGGGCTTGACCGAACCGCACGATCTGGCCCATAATCCCGATGATTTTGGGGGATGGCGAAAAGCCATGTATCAATTGGCTTTGTCCGTCGATCCGGACCAAATGGAAGCCATAGCAAGTATGTTATACGCAGAATTGTTAAGGCATGGATATACCCATGTAGCAGAGTTTCACTATGTACACCACTGCAAATCCGGCACACCTTACAAGAATATAGCGGAACTGGGGGAACGCATGGTAGCCGCAGCAAAAAATGCGGGAATTAAAATCACCTTGATTCCCATCTTTTATCAAAAAGGAGGTTTTGGAGAAAATGCAGGTACAGAGCAACGCAGATTTATTTCCAAAGATATTGAGTCATATCTACGATTGTTTGAAGCGAATAAAAAGGCGTGCAGTTAATATTCCAATGCTACTATTGCTTATGGCGTGCATTCGATGCGGGCAGTAGAACCTTTGATTATCAAAGAATTGACCCAAAATATGGACAAAAATATCCCTTTTCATATCCATGTTTCGGAACAATTAAAAGAGGCAGAAGATTCATTAAAATATTTGGACAAAAGACCAGTGCAATGGCTTGCAGAAAATATTGAATTGAACGATAATTATCACTTGGTTCACGCCACCCATATAACGGCGGATGAGACCCTGGCAATTGCCAAAAGTAAAGCCAATGTAGTCCTTTGCCCCAGCACCGAAGGAAATTTGGGAGACGGACTTTTTCCCCTTCGGGAATTTCAAAAATCAGATGGCAACTGGAGCATAGGAACCGACAGTCACATTGGTCTAAACCCCTTTGAAGAATTGAGAATTTTGGATTATGGACAGCGATTAACCAACCACGATAGAACTACGTATTATGCTAAAAACCAGGGAAATAGTGGATTATTTGCAATTGAAAAAGTGATAACAACAGGTCGAAAGGCAATGGGCAACGGCAATTCAGTATATTTTAAAAAAGGGCATGCATTTGATGCAATGGTAATGGATGCCCGCACACCTGTATTGGCAGTTTGCTCCCCGAAAAATCTGGCTTCGACAATTGTTTATGCTTGCGATGTAAGTAGTCATTTGGGAACTATGGTAAATGGGGAATGGTTGGTGAAAAGTGGAAAACATCGATCTGGGAAAACCATTAAAAATAACTTTGTGAGTGCTTTGAAATTGTTGGATAATCGATAGGTGGAAAATAATTGCCGTGGTCGTCCTTACCTGAGGCGGCCTTTACTATCTGAACCACGAGTCTTAGCTATGATCAATCTATGCGGCCTGTGATCTGGTTAGAGACACCGTTTGTCTGAGAGCACGTAGGGCGGCTATATAAACTGAACCGATACCAATGACGCTAATGCCTAGCAATAAGGCCGTTAACAAGTTTAAATCAATTGGAGCTAGTCCACTAAAAGTTTGTAGGGCACTCACTACAGCCAGCCCGATATAGCCAGCCGCAGCTACAATGACGGCTTTAGTTCGCCGACTTTCGAGCCAGTTTGTAAAGATCAAAAGCCACGCTAGGGCTGGCAATACCTGTAAAGCGTGCAGGGTCACGGCGTGTGGGACTTTCAACTGACCTGCCGCACCGAAGATAGAGGCGGTCTCGTAATTAGTGGCTTGTGATACACCATTCATAATAACGAGAACACCGAATACCTGACCAAACACAAGAAGGACCAATCCAACCCGAATGGCCCAAGCCATACTGGGGGAGGTCTTCAGGGAGAAGAACGACCATAACGTTAGCAACACAATCACGAGCCCTACAAACGCAACCATTGTGCCCATCAAAGCAAAGACAACGACATCAAATGGGGTTTCGCCATTGAAATGTGAAGGGACGCCACGCCATTTTTGCATGGTGATCAAAAACACTTCAAACAGGCTAGCGATACCGAGTGTTCCCATCAACAACCAGCCGCGCACCCTATGCCTGAGCAAGAACGTCATCACCCATGCCAATATAAGGTTGGTGGCCCCAAACGAGAAGCCGAAGACGATGGGTTTGCGCCAGGAGATGGGGCCTGCCCACGGCTCACCTGCTAACAGGAACACACCCATATGAAACACCCCACTAGCAATTAGCAGGGCAGAGATGATGTAGACAAATTTCTGGTAATTCTCTGCGTGTGTCCAGTAGCCCTGCAGTGAGGATAACATGGCCCGGATTAACGCATTTAAGTTGTTGAAACGATTTTCGGTTGAGATGCTTTCTGACATTTTCCTCGCCTCCTATCAGTTGAAATACAATTTAATTTTGCCAATCAGTATTTGTGAACAAGGCCCCGCCAAGTCGTAGGGCCACTTTTAGTCAGTAACGGAGCTGATCGCAACTCCCTTATTTTCCAACATTACTGCCATCATAAAATTCTGAACTATACAATGTCGTGTTGCCTTGTATATAGATCTATGTTATCTGTATTTGACAGCAGGCAATGCTCATTTTTCTCGTGCTGCCCAACAAATAATTCTATAGTTTGCCTCATAACTCCCCAAAGATTACAATTCTTTCGTCGAACCACAAGGGAAAATGATTATACACTGAAAAAGTTAGGTGCATAACACCCCAAGAAGGACGATATGGGGAAACTGCATAACGCCAGCATCACCCGCCAGAATCCGTAGAGCGAAGCGGCACGGATTTCTGGTCGGCGTGCATGCCCTGGTTGGGCATTCTGCCGGATTCGCTGTCGGTCACTCCGAGTACAATTCCTTGAAGAGTCCTACCAGATCGGAGTCATAGCCGCGCACATACACGGGGATACGCTCAATCGGTGCGTCTGCCTCGACAATCTGTCCGCCAAGCAGTTGCCTGGCTGTCCAGGCATCGGTCCACTCGGTTCCGATCGGGAGGTACACCTCCCGGCTACGCACCTCATATCTGGTTATGGGCGCCACCAGAAGATCGGGCCCAAAGAGGAACTGGTCCTCCACTTCCGCAGTCTTTGGATCATCCGCAAAGTCGAAGAACACCGGGCGCATGGGGGGTAAGCCTTTTTCGGAAGCCAGCTTCATCTGCACCATGACATAAGGCCGCAGGCGCTCCCGGAGCAACATGGCAGCCCGGATATGCGGATAGGAATCTCCGCCGATATTCCAGGGCTCGTTGTTTGGTCGATTACCGTGAGTACGGAAAACGGGCGTGAAAACGGCATACTGGTACCAGCGCACCATCAGTTCGTGAAAGCGCGGACTGCTATTGTCATGGGTTACAAAACCGCCGATGTCGCAGCTCCACCACGGAATCCCACTCATGGCGACATTGAGCCCTACCCTCATGTATTCTTCCAGATGCTCAAACGAAGAGAGGATATCGTGGGGGGCAGGACACGCGCCGTAACGCTGGCTCCCCGCCCAGGCATTGCGGCAGATTGTCACCACCTCTTTCTCACCGGCTGCAATCAGTCCTTCATAGATGTTCTTCTGATGGGCCACGGAGAAGTAGGCATGCGCTTCTTTTGCCGGGCCAATGTGAAACAGAACTTGATCGTAATCCTGAATCGCGTGGAATTCATCGCACGGATCGAGCCAAAATGTGCGGATGCCAATGTCGAAGTAATTCTCTTTCCACTTGCTCCAGAGATAACGGGCAGCTTCCGGGTTTGTCGGATCATACTGGTATTTGGGCCCGTCAAAATTGACCGTATCCGTCTCTCCGCCGATAGAGCCGGTGAACAGGCCGTGTTCTTTCATGTAAGCAAAGTTCTCACTCTTCTCGTCCACCAGGGTCCATGGCGAAATCATGATTCTGACGCCCATCTCGTCCAGTTCTTTGACCATGACCTCTGGATCGGGCCAGAATTCGGGATCCAGCTTCCAGTTCCCAGTGATGTCCCAATGCCTGAAATCGATCACCAGCACCGACAGGGGCAGACCGCGATCCTTGAATTCCCGTGCCACGTTGAGAAATTCTTCCTGGGTCTTATAGCGCAGCTTGCACTGCCAGAATCCAGAGGCCCACCAGGGGAATTCTGGTGCGTGCCCTGTGACATTGGCGTAATTCTGCATGATTTCGGCGTATGAATCTCCCGCGGTGATGTAGTAGTCGATTTGCCTGCAGCCGTAGGAGATCCATCGGGTCATGTTGTTGCCGAATTCAGCTCTGCCAAGAGAGGGGTTGTTCCACAGAAACCCATAGCCTTCACTGGAGACGACAAAGGGCACAACTGCTTTGACATGGCGCTGGTAGAGATCAATCACGCAGCCCTTCAGATTGAGCCGCCCGGTGGCGTTCTCGCCCATCCCGTAGAAGCGTTCTCCATCCCGGGCGGCGAAATGCAGTTCGGACTCGAAAAGACCATCGTCCACCGGCTTGAACTTGCGTGTGCCGGGATTGTGGGCATGAACCCGATAGTCGTATTCACTCAGGATAGGGATCATTGTGTCACCGGCATGTTTGAAAAACGCCACATGACCCTTCTGCGTAAAAATATCACGAATCTGTGCGGAGACGTTCCCGTTTCGGATGGTTGCCCCCGTATCGGAGATCTCGATCTTTGCTTGCGTATCAACAGGCTCCGTCAGCGCCCACGGCCTGTCGATGATCTCAGGCAGTGGGGTCGCACGCACCCGCAACCCATCTCGTCCCCAGGGCTCAATAACAAGCGCCTCGTGACTGGACTGATAGACGAGCTTGTTGTCAATCGTGCTGATTCCCATTTATAGATCCTATTTGTGCCCAACGCAAAGTTGAGACGACTTTGGGACAGAGTGAGGAACGAACGGCGTCCCAAAGTTCGTTCTCAAACGATTTGTTGGGAATTTTTTAATGGCCATCTGGATACCATCCAGCAGGAATAACCTCAAAATTCCAAACGTCTTTGAATGCATACATTCGTTCGATTATTTCAGTTGGTTCCATTTGTCTTTTGATACTTTCTTTCCAATCTTTTCTCTCAACTACTCCCATGACCAAATAGTTATTGCCTATTATATCCGGATTGATTTGGTCAAGATTGGTCGCCAATAGGGCTTCAAACTGTTTCTTTTTTACAACGATCAAATCACAGCTTGGACAATACTTGCTTTCTTTATTTAACAGGAGCATTTGATTTGGATCAATATGGACTACAAGTGGAAATTTCCTGACTTTCGTTTTATTGTTGCATTTAGGGCATCTTGTGAAAGCACAGTCATCATAAGGATTGGGGAAGAAATAATAACGTTTTTTTATATCCTTAAAATGTGATTTCCGATGTTGTTTCATCGCCATTTCAATTTCTAAATGATATTTATTTTTAGCTGCAGCGTCTTGATGTTTCCCAACGTCTGCCATGAGGCGCGCCATCAGGCGTTGCCTCAATGGAATTGTTCGCTATTATCTCTTCATCTTGAGCCATTCAGACAGCCGCGGCAGAGCGTCAGCATCGTTTTCCATTACAAGAGGTGATGAGTCGGGCATTTTCGCGTGCGGTCGTGCCTCGCGCTCCATCATGCTGATCCACTCCTTCTTTTTGGCGGTCAACTTCTTCAGTATCTCAGGATTATTTTTGGCAACGTTGACCTTCTCTCCTAAGTCCTTCTCCAGGTCGAACAACTTATTGCCTATCATTTTCCATTTGCCCAGTCTGTAGGCTTCTCCTTTGTGCGCAACTCCTTCATGCGGCGACTTCGCCTTTTCGGGGTTGAGAAACAGATCAGAAATGTCCTGTCCGTCGATTTTGTTCTTCGAAAGCCTTCCGTCGCAGAGTTTGGTGAAGGTCGGCAGTAAGTCGGAGCTGATCCCGATCTCGCGAGAAACCTTTCCCGCAGGAACGGATTCCGGCCAGTGTATCAAGAAGGGCGTCCGCTGTCCGCCTTCGAACACCGAGCCTTTGCCGCCTTTCAAGGGGCCCATGTTCGTGCCTCTCGACCCGCCATTATCCGACATGAAGATTACCAGAGTTCGCTTTTCGATCTCAAGTTCTTTCAGGGCCTTGAACACCTCGCCAACTGCCGAATCCAGCTCTTCGATCTGGGCCTTGAGGTGCACGGTCATCTCGGCGCCCGATTTGTTGCCCTTTGACCTGGGAGCGTCAAGCGGCAGGAAATCAGGATGTCCGGTCCGAGGGAGATGAACAGCGGCATAGGGCAGGTAAGCGAAAAAGGGTTTCTTCTTTCTTCCCTGTTCACGTATGAAGCTCAGTGCTGCCCTGGTGGTACCATGTGTCAGCCATCCCTGATCTGCCGCGTCCTTGACAACCGCAACAGGTTTTCCGTCCACAATCCAGGGCAGAGGCACTCGCCAGCCCTTTATGTTCCATGTCTTTTTGACGGGGTTGTACGGTGCCCACATGTCATTGGAGTAGGGGATCCCCTGGTAGACATCGAAGCCGTGGTCATTGGGCAGATAGCCGGGTCGATGGCCAAGGTGCCATTTGCCGAAACAGCCGGTTGCGTAACCGGCATCCTTGAACATCTCGGCCATGGTGTATTCGGACGGGTGGAGCGCCTTGGCCTTGTAGGGGAAACAGACCTTACCGTCCATGCCTACACGTTTTGCATAGCAGCCGGTCATCAGCGCGGCGCGCGACGGTGAACACTGGGTGGAGGCAACATAGAAATCAGTGAACTTCACTCCCTCTGCAGCCATCCTGTCCAGGTTTGGCGTCTTGTTGATCTTTGAACCATATGGCCCGATATCGCCATAGCCCAGGTCATCTATGAAAAAGAGGATGATATTGGGCTTGCTTGCCGTATTTTCTGTTGTCGTATCTCCAACTCCAGCAGAGCAAAACAGCACGGCACTTAGAAATAGTCCTAAAGTTCTCAATTTTCTTTTCTTCATATTTCTCCCTGTAGCGAACAAGTAATTCTATAGTTTTCCTCATAACTCCCCAAAGATCACAATTCATTCATTGAACCACAAGGGAAATTTGACTAGCTACAAAAAAACTAACTTCATAACACGCAGACACGGACGATATAGAGAAACTGCATAACGCCCGTAATAATAGACGCGCGTAGCGCGCGGTCCTTATTGATTTTATTGTTATGTGTCGGTTGAATTTGAATCCTTATCATATTCCCAGAAACGTTTGCCACCTTGATTTATCCTAAGCTGTTCATCTACCCATGCTTGTGTTTCGGAACTAAATCCCGCCTTATCCCCGTGATCCCACCAGTCTTTTACACCAGGATAGCTAAATAAGCGCTTGGATACATATTGCTCATACATATCTGGTACGGTCGCTGCCTTTCCCGTTCCAGAAAGCAACATCGCGTGCTCCGCGAGATTGATGTATCCAGCTATGCAATAGTCAAATTTAAGCCGTTCTTCTGGCTCAAGGGACGTGTATGAATTTAGGCCCTTGAGAAATGCAGTGCTGTGAGCTTCGCTAGTAACGATTGCGCTATGAGCCGTATACTCTTGACCAATTCCTTGATGCGCTTGCACTGATGCATCTCGATTTCCTTGCCGAATCTGTAGAGCCAAGTACAAAAGAGAACCAATTACGCCAATAGCGCCTATTGTTTCAGCTATGGCTCCTAATGCTTCCCAATTCATATTTAGTTCACTTTTTATATTTATGAGTATGCTGCGTCAGAGAAAGTTTCGAGACACATAACAAGTAATTCTATAGTTTTCCTCATAACTCCCAAAGATTACAATTCTTTCATTGAACCGCAAGGGAAAATGGCCAAATGCAAGAAAGGATACGTCAACTTGCGAAAAACCTGCGTGCAACGGATAAAAATTAACTTCATAGACGCCTAGCGGAAAACCCGATACAAAACAACTCAACCCCTACCCTTTCAAGCGTATATCCGTTGCCATCATTTGCGCCATCATTTCTTCGGATTTTGACGATGCCTCATATAAGGTCTTTGCTGAAGCGTTCTCAGCAAAAGGGGGGGGATCCCAGGGCACCGTATGTCGCCAATGGGTATGATGCCGCCTTCCTGATTGCGCTGGCCATTGAAAAAGCCGGTTCTACGGATAGCAGTAAAATTTCCGCTGCGCTGCATGCTGTCTCCCGGGGGCCGGGTGTCGTGATCCGCCCTGGTGAATGGGCAAAAGCAAAAGCAGCCATCGCCGCGGGTAAAGACATCAACTATCAAGGCGCTTCCGGTATCGTTGACTTTGACAAGAATGGCGATGTCAGTGGTCTTTACAGCATCAACACCATTGGGGCTGATGGCAATTGGTGACCAAAATGATGAAATAAACCAGCCTCAAAGGTGACACTTTTGAATGTCAGATAGTAAAGTGGGTAGAGGGGCCCGCTCCGGCGTACCGGTCTCGGCCCCTTTTTGAAGCAACTCCAGTCAACAACAATGCTGGGTCCAGCCTTCCTGGCGATTCCCAACGGCTGCCCTTCCCCGGTACGTTTGACAAGAGGAAAAGAGCTTTGCCCTCATTCGTCGGCTAATTTGACGACCATTTTACCGAAGTTCTCTCCTTTGAATAACCCGATGAACGCTTCTGGAGCTTTTTCCAAACCTTCCACAACGGTTTCTTTCCATTTGAGTTTCCCTTCGCCAATCCATTGCCCCATGTCTTTGAGAAATTGGGGATACAGGTCCCAGTAAGTGGAGACGATAAATCCTTGCAGCCGCAAGTGTTGTCCAATAGCGATGCCCAGGTTTGGAGGACCGGGAAGGGGTTCGTTGTACATGGCGATCATGCCGCAGAGGACAATGCGGCCAAACTTGTTCATCAAGTTCAAGGCGGTCACCAAATGGTCGCCGCCCACATTTTCAAAATAGACATCCATGCCATCCGGACAGGCCTGGGCAACCGCAGCTTCCAAATTGCCGACAGTCTTATAATTGATCGCCTCATCCACGCCGGCTTCCTCTTTGAGCCAGGCCACCTTTTCATCAGATCCGGCACTGCCCACCACCCGGCATCCCAGGATTTTCCCAATTTGACAAACATTGGCACCCACCGCCCCCGAGGCTGCAGAAACAAAGAGGGTTTCTCCGGCCTTGGGCTCTCCAATTTTTTTAAGCCCGACATAAGCGGTCATGCCCGGTATGCCCAAAGTCCCCAGAAACGCAGAAAGTGGTCCCAGGGAAGGATCGATTTTCCTGATCCCTTCTGTGGAACTGACCGAATGTTCACGCCATCCCAGCCCGGTGACGACATAGTCTCCCACGGCAAAGTCCGGAGACTGGGATGCGATCACTTCTCCCACCGCACCGCCTTGCATGACTTCTCCGATTTGCCAGGCATCCGCATAACTTTTGGCATCCCGCATGCGCCCCCGCATATAAGGATCCACGGACATGTAGAGGTTCTTGACAAGGATTTCTCCTGCTTGGGGTTCTGGGACAGGCCCTTCTACCAGTTCAAAATTTTCTGCCGACGGCCATTTTTCCGGGCGGCTTTTCAACCGGATTTCACGACTGTGTTGTACTGACATTTTTTCCTCCTTAATTAAGAGTAGGATGGCCCGATTCCAGAGACCATCTCAAATTGAAATAAATATTCTCATCTTTAATACCAAATTGCAGATCTTTTGCAAGGGCGACTTGAATTTTTGTACTTCTTCATCTTATAAAGAAATCAAGAAGTTAAATCGTTCCCACGCTCAAGGGGGACGCCCAGTCCTTATCTTTATCCATCAGTGCTAATTTGAGCAAAAGAGCCCTGAAAGGGCCTAACATACCAACTTCGTGTACTCATTGCCAGCTTTCCCGCAACCGGTTCAAGACCAGGTACTTCCCCTTTCAACATTCTACCTAACAAGTAATTCTGTAGTTTTCCTGATAACTCCCCCAAGAATACAATTCTTTCATTGAACCACAACTGAAAATGACTATATACTGAAAAAGCTAGCCGTATAACACTCCCAGAAGGGAGATATGGGGGAACTGCATAACTACAAGCTCACCTGCGCCTATCCAGCTGGGAGTGAAGCAAAAGAGATGAATTTATTTACTAGGCGCAATTCCCATTTGTGGCGATCAGTTCGATTTAACATCCGTGATCATTTATCGCTCAAGGGTAATTTCTTGTCCAAAAGAAAAATTGAGAGATTTTGAAAAAACGGGTGAAATGCGACCTCATGATATGGCTTCTAAGCGACGATCTCATCAGCAATGGATAACGTTTATGCTAAGTGGCCCGATTGTGAGCTCCACTTACGAAAGAATTATAACGCACAATGGGTAATAGGGTCAAAGTCACACACTAGATTTAGGGTCTCTCTTCAGCGTTTTGTTAGGTTGCGGAAGAAAATAGTTATGTGCTGAGTAAACCTTTACAGTCTTAATAACTAGTTATTATTTTATTGTCTGTTCGGCAAATCATTTCTTCTTCATGTGGGTAACAGGACCTCCGACTTCTTTTAACCATACTGCATATAATTTCTGTAATCGCTGAGCTACTTCCGGATGCTTTTTGATCAAATTTTGACTCTCTGAGGGGTCATCTTTGAGATTGAACAGACATGTGCCCTTGAGAAGTTTCGTCCTATTTACAATCCCATAATAGGGCAACAAGTATGTGCTTTTTTGTGTATTGCATTGAATGGGGGTTTTGAAAGAAAAAACACCTTTGGCGATATATAATTCTTCTGACACATTGGAGCAAATAATTTTAATTGGCTTCGAACATTTGAGTAAATTTAGAGTATGTCTAAAATTTTAAATTATGAAAAACCTTACCGTTCAAATCCTAGTACTGAGTTTGATCTTTCTGTGGAGCCCGGTTTTGGCGCAAGACCAGGAAAGCTTTACTGTTGATTATTACTACAAAATCAAGTGGGGCCATTTCAATGAATTTATGGACCTATACAAAAAGAACCATTATCCAATCCTATTAGAGCTGAAAAAAAGAGGTGAAATAATGGACCTTGCTGCTGCCTATCCCTTATATCACACGGGAGAAGAAGGAAGATGGGATTTTCGATTCACCATTGTTTTCAAAAATTTCGATGCAGTTCATGATAATCCTGTCTCAGATCAGATCATAAAAGAGTTTTATCCGGATCAGAAGAAATTCAGAGAGGAGGAGGAGCGGAGATTCCAACTGATTGTGGAGCACATGGATATCCCTCTGAAACTTGAAAAGTTCTCCGATTGGTAAAAACTTACCGGGGGCTCGCGAATACGAGTGTTCTAAGGATAAAGTTCAGGACAGTTTAGATAGCAACGGTAGAGGTCATTGATTTTGGGGCGCGAGAAGGATTTATGATGGTATGATAATAGGTGTCTGAAGTTGCAAACTTCAGACAGCGGAGAACGGGGTTCAGTTTAGAAACGAGATCATAGAAAATCAGGGGCGTAAACAGATTCTTTGCCTTGATCCTTCAGGGAATTTAGTAGAGCTTATGCAGCCGGCTTAATGAGTGTCAACACTTGTATGCCTGCTCCTTTCCCCATCATCTGAGAGTATATCCAAAATTGATCCACTGCAAGAAATTTGTTTGTATACCTTCTACGACATGAAAAAGAAGCCGGATTCAATTTTATGCACGGGAAAATTGTAGATGATAACAAAATTTATTAGGCCTGCAGAGTATTACAGATTTGCGCTCTATGCGTGAAAATTATTGCTTTTTTAATAATCGTATTTTGCATGTTTTAACTTTGAAATAGAACTTTTAAAAGCCAGTAATAAAGTCAAATTGAAATGAAAAAATATGTAGTACCAGTATTGATAATCATGCTTTTATCTCCACGCACTTCGTTTTCTCAGGAAAGTATCGCAAAATATGTGCGATACACTTATCAGGGAGAGGAGTCCTATGGCGTCTTAAATAAAGAAACAATTCAGAAACTACAAGGTGATCTTTTTTCTTCACCCATTCCAACAGGAAACATGGTCGCCCTGTCCAAAGTAAAACTGTTGCCGCCTTGCGATCCTTCTAAGGTTTTAGCAGTGGGGCTGAACTACAGGAGCCACCTGGGTGACAGACCAGTACCCGACCACATGGGCTTATTCGCTAAATACCCTACATCTATTATTGCCCATGAAGAACCTATTCGTATGCCGCCGGATGCCTCAAACCTTCATTTCGAAGGAGAGTTGGTAATCGTTATTGGTAAAAAGGCCAGTAAAATATCAGAAGCTGAGGCATCTCATTACGTATTTGGAGTAACTGCTGGAAATGATGTCAGCGAAAGAAACTGGCAAAGGTCAGATCTCCAATGGCTCAGGGCTAAAGCGTCGGATTCCTTTGGGCCGATTGGCCCTGCAATTGTTACAGGTTTGGACTATAATGATCTTTTGCTTGAGACTCGATTGAATGGTCAAGTCGTTCAGTCAGAGCGTACAAAAGACCTCATTTACTCAGTGGAAGAAATAGTGAGCTATATCAGCCAGTACGTCACCTTGTTTTCGGGAGATGTAATATTTACAGGGACTCCGGGAAGTACCAGTGCCATGCAATCTGATGATATCGTCGAAATAGAGCTGGAGGGAGTAGGAGTATTGCGGAATCGAGTACAAAAGGTCGACTAAAAGGAGTACGCAGATGACGGTTTGTACATGCGAATTTTTTTCACAAATACTATTGTTTTAAAACCTTATAATATGCCCTTTTATTCGCTTTCGAATCGATCACTTCAATCAAATAAATACCGGACTAAAAGTTGAAAAATTAATCACTAATTCAGGGCTATTGGTCTCCCAATATTGTCTGGAAAGTAAGACCCCGGTCTGATTTAAAATAGATACGTTGTACTTTTCGTGAAAATCACTCTCACGCCTCAAAAGAATTGTTGTAGCAAAAGGATTCGGAAATACTTTCATCCCTTTGATCTTCTCATATTCATCGCTCGAAGTTGTAGCATCCTCGATTAATAAATTGGGAAAGTTTATTGCAAGTTGCACATTGTTGTCCTCAAGAATCGCGGCCGGTGTTTGCCCAAAATTGATTACAGCCTTCACATTTTCATCTTCAAAGGATTGAATAACAGAGCCGGGAATAATATAAACGTCAGCATTCTGGCCGATACTTGTTGTGGTGTATAAACAAACAAGACAAGACCACAAATAAAGCAACACGGTCCTTTCGGTTTTAAGTATTTTATACATTTCAATTATTTTTTGAAATTTCACTTCTCATTTCGTTAATAAGCTTTTCCTGACCTTCTACTTTCTCATTGAGTTCCTGGATGGCCTTGGTAAGTATAGGAATGATGCTTCGATAATCGATGGCTTTATACTCTTCCGTTTTGTTGGAGGCCATTTCGTAGATATCCATGCTTTCCGGTATTCGTACGGATTGTACAAGTTGAGGAAATACTTCTTCCATTTCTTGGGCGATAAAACCATTTTGAAATCCCGCTTCTATATTATCTGGTAATTCGGTGTTCAGCTGATACTGTGTGGGCCTAAGTTGGATCACCTTATCTAAGGTATTGTCCAGATCGGTGATATTTTTTTTCAATCGCTCATCTGAAGTTTCAAGTTGTCTCCCGCTTAGTAGCATATCACCGAGTATACAAATCGCATATACTCCGCTCTCGCTAGTGAGACTGTTGGCATTGGTGTCTTAACCCCCTATTAACTGGACAGATTTTTCAAAATTAGGTTTTATATTTGTTTTACGACAAAACGCTTCGAGAGGGGATTGATCTTTTAGGTCAATTCCTTTTTGAAGTAAATATTTATAAGGGCTGAAATACTCAATTCCTGAGTGCAATCTTTCCATATTGTAGAATTGGATAAACCTGTTTAGAGTCTGTTTCAAGTCCTCTATATTTTCAAATTCGTAACGGCGACAAATGACATTTTCAACAATGCTGTGATAGGCTTCTATATGGGCATTTTGTTCAGGAGTGGCGGGTTTGGTAAACTCCTGAATAATGGTTCTGTTCTCAAAATAGTTTTGCACACTTGTGGCTATAAACTGCGATCCATTATCACATCGCACATAAAACCTGGATGGCAGAGGATATTGTGAAAGTAGTTCATCGAACAGGGCCTTGACATCTTTTTCTTTTATCGACCATTGTATTTTATGTCCGAGCACCCAGCGGCTGTACACGTCCAATACAGTGATCATCAATGCATTGCCTCCACACCCGGATACATACATGTATTTTATATCAAATTCCAGGTAATCAAAAACACTTAAAGGCTTTGGAACCAACTGTTTTACCCAATGTTTTCGGCTAGGTTTGGGTGAGGCTTTCTTCTTGTTCAAAAGACCATTTTCTCGCATGAGACGGTATACTTTCTTGGGATTGATGATGTACCCATATTCTTGTCTGAGCCAGTGGGTGACTTTTATATATCCGTAATCCACAAATTCTCTGGACAACAGTTCTTCAATTTGTTTGACCACCTGGTCATTGCATACATATTCTCCTTTTTGAGTCATTGTATACTTGCTTTTAGGAACTCCCTTTTTATCACCTCCTTGTTTTGGACGATAATAATAACTGCTCCTGGATAAACTGCAATTATCCAATACTGATTTAATGCCATGGCCTTGATCAATGAACTGCTGTGCTACCATTTTTCGATCCGTTTTACTTATAGGCTTTTTTTTAAAAGCTCAGTTTTGATACGCAATGCCAATTCTTTTTCGGCCACGATCGCCTTGAGTTCCCTATTCTCTCGCCTGAGTCGATCCAGCTCTGCATTCCCCTTAATGCGATGTTTGTTTTCCAAACCTTCAGGGCCGTGATCATCCAATATATTTTGCCATTTGTAAACAGCGGTTGATGATACATGGAATTCTCTAACGGTTCGGCTCAAACCATGAATTTTGTAATACTGGAGAATTTCGAGTTTCTCTGAAATACTCCATTTTCTTCTGTTCTCGCTCATATTTTCACGAATTTAGTGTATAACTTCTTTTACTTAATTCGTGTCCAGTTATTTAGGGGGTTAGAAGGTTGGTAAGAACACCGTATGCTGCATTTCCATCTGTAGGAATATCTAAAACCGTACTTAAATAGCCCACAAAGTTGCCGTCTGTATTATTTGGAAAAGCAACGCTTGCCAAAGGTCCATTGGCTAGGACTCCAATGTTTCCACTCTCAAAAAATCCAGCTGGCTATAACGCTCCAAACTGTGCCACCCATTTCGCTCCATACAGTGCCAGTCATTTCGCTCCAAACTGTGCCACTTTCCATAATGAATAATATAGTTCTAGCCTTGCTGAAAAAACAATATCAGCATGGCAGGAAACAGAAAAAACATTATGGATATCAGACAAGTATTACAACTCAAACAAAAAGGATATAGCAATCGCAAGGTGGCCTTCTATTTACGGATCAGTCGCAATACGGTCAACGGCTATGTAAAGTTTTTCAATGGTCTGGATCAGGATTACGGCGGGCTCCTATCGCTTGATGATGCCCAGTTAGAACAGCTATTTCCCACCTTGGATACAAAGGATAAAAATCGATATGAGGCACTCTCATCAAGGTTTGAAGAGATTCAAAATGAAATGGCCAAAACAGGATGCACCTTGCAGAAGTTGTGGTACCAGTATAAAGCACAGCAACCTGGTGGATATGCATATACCCAATTTGTAAATCACTATCGCAAATGGAGTAAGAAGATAGATGCCAGTGGTATCCTTGATCATAAATCAGGAGAAAAACTATTTGTAGATTTTGCAGGCAAGAAGCTGAGTTATATTGACCCCAGCACAGGAGAATGTAAAGAGGTAGAAGTATTTGTAGGCATACTTCCCTGTTCGCAATATACCTATGTACAAGCAGTGCATAGCCAAAAACGTGAAGATGTAATCACTTGCATCAACGGATGTCTTCGATATATTGGTGGAGTACCTCAGGCAATAGTGAGTGACAACCTCAAAAGCGGAGTAACAAAAGCACACCGCTATGCTCCGGTGATCAACAAAACATTTAAGGATTGTGGACTGCATTACAACACGGTGATCGATCCTGCACGGCCCTACAAACCGCGTGATAAAGCCCTTGTGGAAGGAGCCGTACATCTTGTATATCAGCGTATCTACTATGAATTAAGCAAACAACAGTTCTTTAGTCTAGGCCAACTCAATGAGGCCATATCCCAACTTCTGGAGCAATACAATGATTATAATTTTCAGAATAAAGACATCTCAAGACGGCAGCAGTTTATGGACATAGAAAAAGAACAACTGCAACCCCTGCCGCCACAGCCATACATCATACGCCATTACAAACGTGGAAAAGTTCAGAAGATAAGTCATGTATTTCTGAGAGATGACAAGTCTTACTACAGTGTACCCTATAAGTATATAGGCAAACACGTGGAAGTACAATACAATCAAAATATAGTGGAGATCTACTACAATAGCAAACGCGTGGCTAGTCATCACAAATCTCAGGGTAAGGGCGTATATATCACCAATATCAAGCATAACTCGTGCCGCGTCACGCGGTATGCCCTCGGCTCATCAGGCGTATAGCGAATGGTCATTGGAATATTTTGTAAAAAGAGCCCAGTACATCGGGCCGCACACTGTGGCCTACATCGAAAGACTAATACTACAATACAATTATCCGGAAAAAGGCTACAAGCAAGCCCAGGGCATACTGGCCTTCAAAAAACATTACGGGTCTGAGAGACTGGAAAAAGCCTGTGAAAGAGCATTTATCTACAGCCGTAGCCAATATGGCACCATAGAAACCATACTGCAAAAAGGGCTGGATCAACAACAAGCATATGACACCACCACTGATCATCAAATCACAACTCATGAAAACATAAGAGGCAGTCAATATTATCAATAAATAAAACCATAACAAATGAATGCACAACAGACAATAGAAAAAATGAAAATGATGCGGCTAACGGCCATGGCAGAGATGTATCATCAATCTATGAGCCAGAACATGTACCAGGAATTGACAACAGATGAATGGATGAGTATGCTGATCGATCACCAATGGGAAGATCGGCAAAACAAGAAAATAAACAGCCTCATCCACAGGTCAGCAATGACACAAAATGTATCGGTTCAGGACATAGACTATACCAGTAATCGAAAACTGGACAAAACACAGTACGAGCGTATGCTTTCTTTGCAGTTTATCAACAACAAAGAAAACATTATCATCATCGGCCCGGCCGGTATTGGCAAAAGTTACCTTGCACAAGCAATAGGATATCAGGCATGTCATATGCTCCATAAAACGCAATATTACATCCTTGCCCGACTGTTTGACCATGCACAAAAATGCCAGGTAGAAGGAAAGTATCTCAATTACCTCAAGGGGTTACACAAAACACGTTTACTCATCATTGATGACTTTGGACTCCATCCATTTAAAAAAGGAGATGCACAAATACTATTGGATGTAATCGAAAACAGGCACCTCAGAGCTTCCACAATTATCAACTCTCAGATACCCGTAGATGGATGGCATGAACTCATTGGCGAAGGCACCATCGCCGATGCAATACTCGACAGAATTGTAAATACAGCACACAGAATAAAACTTGACGGTCACTCACTGAGAAAAAATTTTACACTGTCATGATCCATGAATTAGACATAGTGGAAGAAGTAAGATTTACAACATTCCAACATCATACGGAAAAAACTTTGGGGCTTTTTCCTATGTTGAAATGTGGAAAATCACAGCACTACTCACTCTAAAAAAAAGACAAGTAGCAAAATAAAATATTGGAATTATGACAAAATTTAACTCATATTAGCTCCATGGAAAGTGGCACGGTTTGCTCCGAAACACGTGGCATGGTATCAGCGAAATAGGCACCAGCCCCACTTCCATTATTGTTTGTAGCACTGAATGCAAAGGATGACCGGTCAGCTCCCTCTTCGTCCGCATCATCAATATCGACACTTAAACCATTTGCCACAAACCTGTTTAATAACGGAATATTGAAGTTGTAAAACGAAGTGATTTCATGACCCACGGGCAAGGCGCCCAAGGAAAATGTTACTTCATCGGGAAGATCCAAGATTCCAGGTAAACACTCATTGACTAAAGATAATACTTCGCTATTTAAGAATGGTCTTTGTGCGATGTTTAAAATCTTATCCATCCCCACGATTTTAAAACTATTCTCCTCACTATCATTAAACACAAAACCTAGTCCGCCACCCAAGTCAGTCTGAAAATTGAAAGTTTCAAAATTAGTTGTCCGTCCGTCCCATTGTTCGGCATCTATGGCACGGTTTGCAAGAGATGCTAAGCTTGCACTTATGGCACTGTCTGCAAGAGCTGTGATGCCTGCACTTGAGGCAAAATCGGCAAAATCGGCATTATCAGCATTATTGGCTCTCAATGCGCGCTGTGCACTTTCTGCTTCACGTGCAAATTCAGCCTCGGTTGCAAAGTTGGCACCAAATGCACGAAATGCCCTTATACTCTCAGGGGGAAAATAAGTACGGATAAATTCGCCCGTTTTTGTCTCTCCCGATTCGGTATTGAATCTATAACCAACAGTGATGTTCCAGGCCCAATCTTTAGATTCGTGAAATAAAAGGTCCTTAAAATCTCCCGACCGTTCGTCAACGATTTTTGAAGGTAAATTTATTTTAGTCATTTGAATCGAAAGTCGAGTTTAAAGTCAAATAGCCAGGGTATTTTGGGATTAATTCCCTCCTGTTCCAGGATGCGAGGTAAGTTTCGGTAATGTTTTTCGATATCAAGGTTTAGATAATCCCGATAGTAGGTGACAATGATGGTGTCGTCCTTGACTCTGAGATCGCCTTCCATATTGGTGAGGATTTGGGTAGCTGTATGATTAGCTGTCCATTGTTTGTAAGGATCAGGGAGTTTGTTTTTCAATTGATGTGTAGCTGCTTGTGCCATAAGAGCAAGACTTTGTTTGCCATACCGGATGTTGAGATTAAAGGTAGAGGCACGATTCCAACCCATATCTCCTTCAAAATTGAAAAACTCCTCAATAGTCCAACGTTTGGGATAGTTTTGAGTGAGTAATTGGACTACGTTATTATCCACAGTGGATAAGAAAGCTTTGTAGGAATAATATTGAGGTATTTCTCCTGTTCGTTGTACAATAAGTTTAAAAGGATGTGGACATGCTTTCAATTTATAATCAGTTTGCCCAATGGCATATCCTGCCCAGAGGTGCTTATAGTCCAATGAATTAAAACATTGAACAACACTTTTGGTATTAGGGACTGCCAAGAGAAGATCCATTTCGGTATTATCAACAATGTGGTTTAATATATCGACCGTAAAATGTTCTTTATCGGCCATTATTAATGCTTTTTCAACCCCTGATTGTTTCAATAGGTCTAACAACTGTAAGGTGGCCTTTGAGCATGTTTTGCCGCTTGATCCAACGGTAAAAGCCAATGGCTGTCCCGTTAAAGCATCGTTACAGAAGAAAGTCTGTAGCATTTTGTGAGCAGGCTCTGAAGGTCTTTTTTTCTTCTTTGGCATAACGCGCTGAGTGGACGACCGAATGCGGTGTGGATCAATAGCAAGGATATTTTGTGGATCATAATGTCCTTGCAGATTTCTGAGTTGCCTTAATGTCACTTGAAGGGATTCATATTCTGCCATCGTATGGCGGTCGAGTACCTCATGAATGGTTTCGTCAGTAACCAAAAAGGACAATCCATTTGCCAGGGCAAAACCTTGATTGCACAGAGCATTCCTTTTCCTGACTCTGTTTTGACAAATTGCTGCTTCATTGACCAATTGTAGGCCAATACGGGCAGAAAGGTTGTGATCTTCGGGCTTATTGAAAAGTCCGCAGACCAAGTCCCAGGCTCCAAGTCGTAGATATTCCGGTATCAATAACCAGAGACCCAAATGAGTGCCTGATACCTTTCGAGCTAACATTTCGCGTATGAACCGTTCATTGTTCTGTTCGGTAACCACGATCTTCTTTTTTACCCTCTTGGTCTGCTGGGCAGTAACAGGTAATTGGCTTTTGACTATCGGGATTTAGCTTATGGAGTTTTTTTTTGAAGACCATATTCCTGAATAGTCCGTTCCACACTTCGTTTACTGATTTTGATCCCCTGTTGGTTAAGCTTTTGGGCGATCACATCACTATTGGCTCGCGGATCGAGAAAACGATGTCTGATTATCTGGTGAATGACCCGGTCAGAACGGACAGTATTTTTCTTTGGGCCTCTTTTCTGATTGATCAGAGCTTCCATTCCGTCTTCCTTGAACTTGTTCAACAATTGGTAATACCGTTGTTCTGTATAACCATACTTTTTGATGCTTTTTTTTACACCTTGACCGAAGGCTCCCTCTACGATCATCAAAAATTTTAGGGAAGCAGAATCATCGGATTTAATATTGAGTTTTTCGAGGTTTAGATCGGGAAGTTTCTGATGTTTATTCTTTGCCATAAGTACTAAAATTAAATATGGCGTAAAATAATAATATGAGGTGTATTTACAAAGCGAACTCGTAGCTAATTTGCCCTATTCCAGAATAGAAGCTTATTAAATGGCAAATTAACAAACAGTTAACCGCCATATATTATTTTAGTATTTAAATTGTTATCTTAGCAGTGTCAGTAATCAGCGGACTGAGAATATTAAAATAATTGGATAGTAGAAAATCGTTGACCGTTCGTCGGCGTCTTCGCCACCCACCAGGACTAAGAAAGATCCATCAGGTGATTTTATATCGTGCCATTCATCCCAAAATATTAAACCCCCACCCTTGTCCATAATTTGATCTCTGACATTAATTATGAACCCGTCAATGGGATCACCCCCTATTGCCTCAACTACCCCAGATACAGGAATTCCCGAAAAATCGTTGATAGTTGGTTGGGCAAAAACCCCAAAGGCCAAACAAATTGTGAATAGTACTGAGCATGTCTTTTTCATAATAATTGATTTTGAATGGATGGAAAATTTCGTTTTTGATGAATGGAATGATCAATGGTTCATTAGAAACCATATACGGTACGGGCCAAGTCGCGATAACGCACTCTTAGTTGAAAAACACAGAAGTCAGCTTCGCAGCTTGAAATTGTATCGTCTACACTGAATTCATCACCTAGTATCCTTACACGATCATGTCGCGAGACTACTGAGAAGACAGAGCAAGATTTTGATTGGCAAAATCTTCACAACCTGCTTGATGTAGCTTGTAATATAGTAAATAAAGAATGTATAAGAAAGGTAATAACGCTGAATAAATAAATGCGGGTTGAAATTGCGTCGGCATATGGTGCTTGAGAATATTATTAGTCCAGCCCGATTGAACAATATTAGCTTTAACCTGAAGTCGCAATAAGTCATAATAATCCTCCCTTCTCTTTATATTGATCAAACCAATTCTTCCATTTTTTTTATCGCCTCGTCATTCGGGTTACAAAAACTCGTTATATGAATCAAAGGTAACTACTCAGGTACCAAACAATGCTTTTGAGTAGGGAGTTTGGCAATGCAGTAAAGATAGGCCAAAACATTGAGCTCTCTTTTTTTTAATGTATCGATGCAGGAACGCAAGACACAAAATATATTCTGACCCGATTTAAACTGTCCTGAGACCTTTAGTTTTACTTTTACATTTCTTATTGCCCTTTCTGAAGAATTGTTGTCCGGTGGGACTTCAGAATTGTATAAAAAGGGAAAGATGTAATTCCTGTTTTTTAACATTGATTTTTGAAAAGAATGAGTTTTTGGGAATTCGGTTTTTTCGATATGCCTTAACAGTAGCCGATCAAGCCTTTTTTCCAATTTATAGGCATCCTTTTGGTTGGTTTGAAAGGTTTGAGTTTGTTCTGTTCTTTTTCGCAAGGCTAAAGCATGTTCTAACAAGGACTTAAATTGGCTGGCCCAAACTTGGTTTTCCGATTCTTCCAAAAATATGAGGTCTCTCAATAAGTGAGCTATGCATAATTGTTTGGATTTGGATTTCATTTTCAGTTGTGCTGCCCAGCGGTCTGACCCTATTGTAGCGTGGGACAAGTGATCGCCAATTATTTGCTGGACACTTATAAATCCTCGACTTTCAGTGGCTTTTATGTAAGTGTTTTTCATATTTTGCCACACCCATACCCACCATTTGTCGCCATTTACTTTAGCAGATGTTTCGTCCGAACCGACGTAAGTCGATGAAAAGATTTGTTGGAGTATAGCATGGTATATGGGTCGAGCCTTTTGGGCTGCTTTTTTCAATAAGTTCTGTACACTTCCCTCACTGATGGGCAAGTGAAATATATCTTTGAACAACTGGGTCATTCTTTGGAAGGGAAGATAATGGAAAACGCTAAAATAGCTGACCAGTGCTATGACGCTGCTACCATATTGGATCGGTGCTTTTACCCCTTGGGGAAAACTACCTTTTTGAAGATGACCACACCGCCCGCACTGGCATCCATACTGCTGATATTCAATGTATCTGGGGCGTATCGAAGGTATTTCTACTATTTGTCTTTTCGATACCAATTGTTGCTTTTCCTGATCAATTGTGTCCCCACATTTTGAACAGTAATCACTTTTTACTATGTGCTTTTCATCAGGATTATCTGTCATTGCAAGATAATGACCCTTATGACCCTTTTGTCCTCCTGATTTACGTCCTGTTTTCTTACGCAGACTTTTTTTCTCATGTGTTGACTTGTCTTGGCTTGGTGGGTTGTGGCTGTTGTGGCTGTCTTTTTTAACCTCTTTTTTGGCCAGTTGGCTAAGGACTAATTCCAGTTTTTCGCGAAGTTCTCTAATCTCTTGGCATAGAATTTTATTCTCTTCACGCAAAAACTTATTCTCCTTTCGAAGAAGTTGGTTTTCTTTTTCCAGTTTTGTTAGTCGTGATTCGATAATAGTCTAATTTATCCGGCCCTATTATCTTTAGTTCGAGTTGGATTGTCCTATAACTCTTTTTACTCCATTATTATTATTCGTTATATTACCTCCTGAGTAGTTACAAAATATGTACTCAAACCAGTTTGAGACTCATATCAAGATTGCGTGATGACGCCAATCTAAACTATTTATATACCGGAGAACAAAAACCTGGAAGAGGAAGACCAAGAAAATATAGCGGCAAGGTGGATATGAAAAATATCGATAAAAGATATTTTGAAAAAGCATATTCAGATTCGGAAATAATAGTATATGGAGCCAAGGTATACAGCATATCTCTGAAGAGAATAATCAAAGCGGTATATGTGGAGTTTTTGGACAATAAAGGAAAGGTTGCTGTGACCAAGATGTTTTTTAGCACAGACCTCAACATGGATGCACACGATATAATCAAACACTACAAAGCGAGATACCAGATCGAATATCTGTATAGAGATTCCAAACAGTTTACAGGATTAGAACACTGCCAGGCAAGGGATGAACAAAAGTTACATTTTCACTTCAACACATGCCTTACAGCGGTTTCAATAGGAAAAGCATTATTGAGAAATGAGTGCAAAAAAGACGAACCGATCAGTCTTTCGATATTCAACATGAAAACAGAACTGAGGAACAGAAAAATGATCTGTCGAATTTTTTCAATGTATGGTTTTGACCAAAACTTGATAAAAAAACGATCTGCTTATCGCCAACTACTGAATTTTGGTAAAATTGCTGCCTGATTGATTCACGAACCATTGATATTATAATAAAGTGGAATATATCATTATTGTTTGTAAAACAAACAATTAACAACAATGACAATTCCACTCGTAAGCGAAATAAAACCATTTTTCTCAGGTTTTGAAGAACATGTAATAAAAAATTTTCTCACAACAGCCCAAGGTATATTATCAGCCAGGACGACGAATTTGAACATTGTAAAGGATAAGCTCCCTGGAATACTCGAAAACCAGCAAAACACCAAACCTGATTCGAATTATAAGAGATTGATCCGTTTTTTTAATATGGATGATGCTGACAAGCAGGCATTGATTGAAGCAATATTATGTTTTAGTTTTTATTTGTTGAGACTCAAAGCGAAGAACATCAAATATTTGGCACTAGATGGTACGAGCTGGGAGAATGGCAACAAGAATATTCACTTATTAACATTGAGTGTAGTGGTCAATGGAGTAAGTATTCCAATATGGTGGGAAGACTTAGACAAGAAGGGTATGAGTAATTTTAATGAAAGACGAAAGGTGATAGACAAAGCCTGTCAATTATATAATCTGAAAGGTTTGATACTACTAGCAGATCGGGAGTACATCGGAGAAAGATGGTTTAAATATCTGGTAGACAAGGGGTTAGAGTTTGTAATTAGGTTAAAAAAGGGAATTTATAAAGGGTATGTGGACAACCAAAGGGGAAAGGATAAGACATTTTATAAACACCAACATCTTCGATACATTGGTATTGAACGTGAAGCATTGAAAAAACGGTATCAAATCTGTGGAGTGTCTAAACAAATTGAAATTCTTGGAAAAAAATTTTCTTTTGTGATTTTTAAAAACCCCAAAAGTTCAGCCAACGAACCTCTGTTTTATTTCATATCTACATTGAAAGACAAAAGAAAAATAGTAAAGCTTTACCCTATTCGTTGGACTATTGAAACTTGCTTCAAACACTTAAAATCAAATGGTTTCAATTTAGAAGCTCTTAATTTTAAAGACTCTGGAAAAATAGAATTGACAATGGGTATTGTAGTATTTATCTATGCCTTATGTATTGAACAGGGTCTAACCCAACTCAAGCACAAAAAGAAGAGTGATTGGAAGAAATATAAAAACGGATCGATCAACTTAGTCGTTTCCAAATTTAAAAAAGGACTATCCTTTTTAGAAATCAAATTCAACAACCTTAGAAATTTCATATGCTTTCTTTCTCATTCCATTCGTTCTATCCCCAAACCCTCTTGGCTATTCTTTGAACCACAATTTATAGCTCATGTCCAGTAGTATGAGGCACCTCAGCAAATTTATCTTAACTCCTTGATTATCAAACACATCTATGTTACTTCGAAGTCTTGAAATAAAAAAAATATGCTTTTCAATCATTGCGATCAAACAATCCATAACCAGGTATCCCAAGTCTCTAATTACAAGGTCACCTGCTTTGGCTAAATCGAAAATGTCAAAAGCATAAGATTGGTCATTGTCTCTAAATGATTTAAGATCCATTTTGTGTAAAACATCTGACTTTAATTCCATTGTCAATTGAATTTTAGCCGTTGCTGCATCTCCCTTTTTTGAGTGGCTACCCGGGAAAACTTCGTTCAGAATTTTAGGCATACTCAGACAGGAACTGTCAGTAACAAACACGGAATTAAAACTACTGAGAAGACCTTGATAACCTATAGGAGCATTGGACAAAGAGTAGCTACTTGCCACTTCTAAAAACTTTTCAGCAAATCCTACATGCCTAAATGTTAGTTTCTTTTGTAAAGCTTGACTGCTGATCGTTTGTTGTAAAAAAATTGACAATGTTTTGGCCCAGTTAGAAAGAGAAAAAACATTTGTCGACATCATTTCGAAAAAGGACAAAAGAAAATTGACCGAATCAATCTTATAATCACTTCTCCGAATGAAACCAGATTCTAAAGCAAGAGAATGAATTGGTAATTTAGAAATAATTTCCGAAATTTGAGGTATCATATTTAGAGCTGTTTTACCTCAGGTTTTTAGTCTAACTTAAAGGTAAACAGCTCTTTTTATATACCATAATCGAATATATGTTAAGTTAGAGTTGATGCCAATGCGCCTCCAGGCGGGATTAAAGGGGGGTTCACAGATATTTCCGAGGAGGTCGGGCTGCAGAATAGCAACGGTTTTTGGAAAGTTCTTGAAAAAGCAGATTTGGACGGTGATGGAGATCAGGATGTGATTGCCGGGAACCTCGGATTGAACACGAGCTATTCGGCCACGATCGAAAAGCCCATCTCCATGTACATCAATGACTTTGACCAAAATGGAACCATAGAACACATTATCACGGTTTTCCATGGCGATCAAGCCTATCCTGTGCACATGAAAAAGGACATTACCAAACAGATGCCGTTTCTTTTAAAAAAGTACCTCAAACATGAAGACTACAAGGAACAAACTATTACGGATATTTTTAGCCCGGATCAATTGAAGGGGTCGCTAAAACTCGAAGTATTTCAGAATGCATCCATGGTGTTCTGGAACAATGAAGGTAGCTTTGAAGGAATGCCACTTCCCATGGAAGCCCAACTTGCGCCTGTGTATGCCATCCTTATCGAAGATATAGACCAAGACGGACTTAGTGATATTATTCTTGGCGGAAACCTCTACCGCGCAAAACCTCAAAGTGGAATTTATGGAGGCACAAGTGGAACGATCCTGAAAAATCTGGGAGAAAGGTCATTTGAAGCGATTGGAATTGAGGAATCAGGGTTTTTCGTAAGGGGGGAGATTAGAGATATTCGAAAAATAAAAATTTGGGATAAACAGGTAATACTGGTAGCCAGAAACGATGATTCCATTAAGGCCTTCAAATATTGATAAATTAAATTTTGGTAGCCGACTGGGGACTGTTTTACCCGCCGAAGCTCGAGAGCGTAGGAGGGCCAACTGCGGACTGCGCTCCGTCACCGAAGCGGCTATGGCGTGCCACGCCTGCCAGAGTACTCTGTACGGCGGGCACGGTAGGAGACCAACTAGTTTCTTACAAAGGACAATAATTGTTCTAGGTTCTGTTGTCATAATTGGAATAGCATCCTGCTCCCAACCCAAACTAACACCCTATCAAACCATGGTTAAAGAAGAAGTAGAGAATGGAAAGAGGGTGGATGAACTTTTCGAAGGCCTCCATTTCAACATGACGCTGGATAGGTTCCATGCCCATTGTTTTAGAAAGAACGCAGAGGGAATATTCTATCAGCACGGCGGTAATGAGGAGATGCTCATGTATATAGAAAATGACTTTGATCTCGCGGTTGAATTTGTATTTTTCCCTGTTTTTGAGCGAGAAATAATTGTGGGTCTATCCGGATATTTCTACTACCCGCGCTGGAACGCATTCAGGAAAGAATTATTTGCACCGGTTCTACAAGACAAACTGGTGAAAAAATTAGAAGAATGGCTTGGAGGACGGCCGTTTATTCAGCTGCCGGGCGCCACCGAACCTCTTGAGAAAAGGTATGTAAAAGTCGATGGTAATAGGCATCTTGTACTTCGAAATAATGTGGACAACCGACGGGTGGAGATCTTGTTTACTGATTTGCGCAAAGATCCTAAGTATGGCAAATTCTATGGTCTGGAATACTAATTCGAGCATTAGCCTACTTCTTCTTGTGATCATGATTGGTTGCAGCGATAATGGCGCACGTAAAACGTCGCCTCCACTTTTCGAGCTGCTTCCAGAAGAGTACACTGGTATTCATTTCGAAAATCAACTCACCCACAGTGACTCTTTCAACATCTACAAATACAGAAACTATTACAATGGAGGAGGGGTCGGTCTCGGCGATGTCAACAACGACGGCTTGTTGGACATCTATTTAACAGCCAACATGGAATCCAATCGCCTTTATCTCAATAAAGGCGACTTCAAATTTGAGGATATAACCAAACAAGCAGGGGTAGGTGGAAAGCGCGCGTGGTCAACGGGCGTTTCAATAGTCGATATCAACGGCGACGGCTGGCTCGACATTTATGTTTGCAATTCTGGCGATATAAAAGGCGACAACAAACAAAACGAGCTCTTCATCAATAATGGCGTTAGCAATCAAGTAAAGGACAGCATAAGCCGTCAACCGCATGTACTGAGCGAAGTCGAAGTATCTACCGTCAGCGCTCCGTCGCCGAAGCGGCTATGGCGCGTAGGAGACCGTCCGCCGTCATTTACCGAAATGGCAGAAGAATTTGGCCTGGATGACCAGGGGTTTTCTACTCATGCAGCATTCTTTGACTATGATAAGGATGGAGATCTCGACGTTTATCTAGTTAACAACTCGTACCGGTCAATCGGAAGCTTCGATCTCAACGCAAATGAGCGCCATATCCGAGATGAATTGGGTGGAGATAAATTACTGCGCTCTTCTTTGATAGAGGCCGGACGAGCTGACGAGAGTACCGAACTGTTTAAGGATGTCAGTGAAGAGGCCGGTATATACGGTAGTGAAATTGGTTTTGGTCTGGGCATCTCCGTCAGTGATCTGGACAAAGACGGGTGGTTGGACATGTATATTTCCAACGATTTTTTCGAGCGAGATTATATCTACATGAACAATGGGGATGGTACTTTCCGTGAAAGCCTAACGGACCAAATACGTTCTCACAGCCTTGCATCAATGGGATCGGACGTCGCCGACATCAATGGAGATGGTTTCCCGGAGATTCTCGTGACAGAGATGTTACCCGAACCGGACGACCGCTACAAAACCACCATGAACTTCGAAAGCTGGGATCAATACCAAAACAACTTAAAAAATGATTACTACCATCAGTTCACACGAAATATGCTTCATTTGCACAACGGACTCATTCCAGACAAGGGAATACGTTTCAGTGAAGTGGGTAGACTTCTAGATGTCGAAGCAACAGACTGGAGTTGGAGTGCGCTTTTCGCGGATTTCGATATGGATGGGCAACAGGATTTATTCATTGCAAACGGACTTGCGAAGGACATCTTGCACCGGGACTATACGGATTATGTGGTGAGTGATGAAGTAGCGAAAATGGCAGTCAAACAAACCGGTGTGGATTACAAATATTTGATCGACCTGATGCCTTCCCAAAAAATATCCAATTATGCCTATGCAGGTGGCAGTGATTTGTCATTCGTAAATAAAACCCAAGAATGGGGTCTTGCTCAACCATCTCACTCGAATGGGGCTGCCTATGGAGACCTCGATAATGACGGCGATCTTGACCTGGTGGTCAGCAATGTCAATATGCCTGTATTTATCTACAGAAACATGGCAGTAGAACAAAATGAGGGGAAAAACTATCTCAAAATCGCACTTCAGGGCAGCGCAAAGAACAAGCCGGCTATTGGCGCTAAGATTTCTTTGATGGCTGGCGGCAGACTTTTTTATAAAGAGCAATCGCTGAGCAGAGGTTTTCAATCTTCTATAGATCCGGTGATTCATTTCGGACTTGGAGAAATAAGCCATATTGACGCGCTGGAAATCGAGTGGCCTTATGGAGGCATATCTCGATTGATTGATGTAAGGGCAAATCAAACCCTTACCCTGGACGAAGATGAAGCAGATCAGTCCTCCCTAAAGACCGGTTATGAAAACACATCGCAGCATTTGTTATTCCGTGAATTGCAAGCCGGTTCAATTCTCGACTATCGCCACGCAGAAAATGATTTTGTCGATTTTGACAGGCATCGATTATTGCAGCATTTGAAATCGACCGAAGGCCCTAAAATAGCAAGCGGGGACGTGAATCAGGATGGTTTGCAGGATCTATTCATTGGAGGGGCCAAAGACAGTCCAGGCAAGTTGTTCGTCCAGTTGCCAGATGGTTCATTTCGACCCATCAACCAGCCAATATTTGATCAAGACCGATCCGCAGAAGACCTGGATTGCCTGTTTTTTGACGCCGATAACGATGGCGATCAGGACTTGTATGTGACCAGTGGAGGAATTGAATTTGCCGGTAGTTCCTTTGCGCTTATGGACAGGCTTTATATTAATGATGGGAATGCAAAATTTTCCCGAGACAAACAACTCCTTCCAGGGGGCAAGCCCAAAAGCACTTCAGCTGTAAACGCTGCGGATTTTGACGGGGATGGAGATATGGATCTTTTTGTCGGCGTAAGGCTTCATCAGGGTTATTACGGTGTCCCTCAATCCAGTTATTTGTTGGAAAACGATGGAAAGGGAATCTTCACGAATGTAACGGAACAAAAAGCACAGGGTCTGATCAACCTGGGTATGGTAACAGATGCCCTTTGGTCTGACTTTGACCAAGACGGTGATCCGGACCTGATCATTGTAGGAGAATGGATGCCAATAACGCTATTCGAAAATCAAAACGGAATTCTGATCGTCAATCGCCAACCGTTTCCATTGAGCGACTTGTCGCGAACGGAGTCGCGGGAAGTCGAAGGATCAACCGTCAACCGTACAAACGGATGGTGGAATACTATTGCTACCGCTTACATCAATGACGACAGATACCCGGACTTTGTGTTGGGCAATCATGGTTTGAATTCGCGTTTCAAAGCATCTGAAAGTCAACCCGTATCCTGCTATATTAACGATTTCGATCATAACGGCACGGTCGAGCAGGTGATTTGTCAATACAATGGCGATAGTTCTTATACAACAGCATTGAGACAGGATTTGATGAAACAAATGCCATTCCTGCTAAAAAAATACAACACATTCGAATCTTATGAAAAGCAAGGCATTCACGATGTGTTTAGTGAAGAAGATCTACGAGGGTCCGTCATCCACCACGCCTACATGCTCGAGAGTGTTCTTATTCTGAGTGATGGCAAAAAGTCATTCCAAATCAAACCGCTTCCGCGAAAGGCCCAAATCTCTCCGATCTATGCCATTCTTGCGAACGACTGGGACCAGGACGGACAAACTGACCTGTTGATTGGAGGAAACTTGTATGGAACAAAGCCTGAATTTGGTCCTTATGATGCGAGTTACGGCTTGTTTCTAAAAGGTTTCGGTGATGGAAGATTTCATTCAATTGGTCCTTCAGAATCCGGTATATTGCTTGAAGGAGAAATACGAGATTTTGAATCAATAAAGACATCTTTGGGGACCATTATTTTGGCGGCCCGAAATAATGACGGCGTGCAGATCTATTCTGCCCGCACAGAATTAGAAAACTAATAATTTCATTATGCCCTTCAATCTTAAAACCGGAAAGTTTTTATAAGTGATATCCTTCCGTTTCATATCTATAATCTCTGTGAGCATGTTAATGCTACTTTGTGGTTGTGAATTACAACAAGATGCTCTTTTTAAACAGCATTCATATCGCTCTTCAAAAATCGATTTCGGCAACCATATAACAGAGACCGAAGACTTCAACATTACGGAATACATATATATGTACAATGGAGGTGGGGTCGCAGCCGGCGATGTCAATAATGATGGGTTGGTCGATTTATTTTTTACGGCCAATCAGGATATGGATAGATTGTATTTGAACAAGGGCAACATGAAATTCAAGGACATCACCAATGAAGCGGGCGTAGGCGGATCTAAAGACCCTTCATCCTGGACGACCGGAGTAATTATGGCAGACGTAAATGATGATGGCTGGTTAGATATCTATGTATGCCAAGTAAGCGGATTCAAACAACTCAAAGGTGGAAATAAACTCTACATAAATAACGGACTCAGCCGTCCACCGTCTTTCACCGAAAGCGCCGCCCAATACAATCTTGATATTTCAACGTATTCTCAACATGCGGCCTTTTTTGACTACGACAGGGACGGTGATCTGGATATGTATCTGGTCAATCTGTCGGTACACAGTCCCGATTCACACAAACCTGCCTCTCTTCGGAATACTCGAGATGGATTGTCCGGAGATCGGTTATATCGAAATGTCGACGGGAAGTTTGAGGATGTAAGCGAGGCAGCCGGTATATTTGGCGGTTCTATGGGATACGGACTGGCCGTGGGACTGGGTGACCTCAATAATGATGGCTGGCCAGACATTTATGTTTCCAATGATTTTCACGAAAACGACTACCTCTATTATAATAACGGCGATGGAACCTTTAACGAAAACTTGATTGGCTCTATGGGTCATGTCAGCACCTTCTCCATGGGAAATGACATTGCCGACTTCAACAATGACGGATGGTTAGATCTGGTAACGCTGGATATGAAGCCGGCAGATGAGACCATATTGAAACAATCTACAGGAATTGACTCCTACGAGCTTTATCGGTACAAACTGAGGTTTGGCTATCACTACCAATATCCGCGCAATATGCTTCAGGCGAATGCAGGGCCATTGTTTGGCGAAAACACTGTGCAATTCAGCGAAATCGGTCAATTCGCCGGAGTAGATGCCACAGATTGGAGTTGGAGTGTTTTTTTTGCTGATTTGACCAACAACGGCAAAAAAGACTTATTCATCACAACCGGAATTCCAAGAAGACCGAATAATCTGGATTTCGCAAATTACACCTCTGATGAATACCTCAAAGCCGATAGCACCTCCAAATTGGCATTGATCGATCTGATACCCACTGGCGAATTAAAGAATGTCGCATACGAAAATCACGGTTCCGGATTTCACGATGTCAGTGAATCATGGGGTCTCGCTTATGAAGGATTCTCCATGGGTGCCATTCCCGTGGACTTGGACAATGACGGAGATCTGGACATCGTCGTAAACAATTTGAACGACAAGGCGATGATATTCGAAAATCTCACCACCTCAAGATCCACCAATAATTTCTTGAAAGTAAACTTGATCGGAAGTGCTGGAAATAGTTTCGGCATTGGCGCCAGGGTCAGTCTTAAAACTGATTCAGGTACACAAGTTCAAGAAAATTTTTCCAACAAAGGATGGTTATCTTCCGTATCCCATGGACTTCATTTTGGTCTGGGAGAAGAAAATCTCATTACTAAACTTACGATCAAATGGCCGGACGGCACTTTTCAGGAATTAGAGAATATTGAACCGAACACGACGATAAAGCTGAATCAGGCAGATGCTCAACCTGTAGATGTTAACTCTGCAAAACCCCTGCCGGAGAGATGGATCAAAAATATCAGCGATAAATCCGGGATTGACTTTACGTACCGCGAGAACTTCTTCCTCGATTTTTCAATTGAAAAATTACTACCCCACCTTTTGTCCACAGAGGGGCCGCCACTCGCCGTAGGTGACTTCAATGGTGATGGCCTGGATGACTTCTTCATTGGTGGGGCAAAAGGACAACGGGGAAGTGTTTATCTGCAGCAGCAAGAAGGTGATTTTCTCTTTACGGAAAGCGATACTACGGCTTTCGCAAATGAGAAATTCTGTGAAGATGTCGGGGCAGCTTTTGCGGATATTGACAACGATGGCGATTTGGATCTTTATGTGGTAAGCGGCGGTAGCGAGCCTGACAAATCCATTAGAGTACAAGACAGACTGTACCTAAACGATGGATCGGGCAGGCTCAGCAAATCAATAGATGCTTTGCCTACGGCGCATTACAATGGTTCCTGTGTAGTGCCGGCAGACTTCACAGGTGATGGTTTTATTGACTTTTTTGTAGGAGGTCGATCCACACCACATGAATACGGCAATCCCGGCGTGAGCAGGGTGTTTATCAACAACAGAAACGGCACATTTTCAGATCAGACATCTGGTTATCTTCGATACAGTGGACGCATAGGTCTTGTCACAGATGCTTCATGGCGAGACGATACCAGAGAATTGATCATAGTCGGCGAGTGGATGCCCATTACCATCTATCGCTACCACCGCGATAGTGTGACTACGAAGATCATTCCCACTTCTTCCGGTTGGTGGAACACCATTTATGCTGATGATATGGACAGAGATGGAGACATTGATTTTCTTGTCGGAAATGAAGGTCTGAATACCAACCTTAGCGCTTCTGCGACTGAACCTCTAGACTTATACCTGAGAGATTACGATGGGGATTTAAGTTTTGATCCCATCATCGCCTATTACAAAAATGGCCAACAGTGGGTATATCCCGGACTTGATGAGTTATCCCAGCAAATCCCGGGCGTTAAAAGAACCTATCGCAATTATGAAAAATATGCCAATAGTACATTTCAACAAATATTCCCGGAAGAAGAACTTGCAACCAGTTTTCATCTGCAAGTTCAGATACTAGCGTCCATATGGATCGAAAATAAAGGTGATGGGGAATATGCAATCCACGAATTACCTGCTGAAACACAGTATGCACCGATTTATGGATTTGCCGCTCATGACTTTGATGGTGATGATCTGAAAGATATCATTTCGGTTGGAAATTTTTATGGCAATCAGCCCAGCATGGGAAGGTGTGATGCCTCATTTGGTTTGTACCTGCGCAATAACGGGAGTGGACATTTCACTACTGTCAATAACAGGGAAAGCGGGTTTGCGATTTTCGGTGAGTCAAGGGATGTAAAAATCCTCGAAACAGGCAAAGATCATAAACTGATTCTCGTCGCTCGAAATAATGCAGACACAAGACTATTCGAATTTAAAAAACGATGACCACAATGAGAATCACACGAATTTTCTGCCGGCGAGCATTGAAGTGTTTGATTCCATTGGGGTTAACTTTTTTTCTTCAAAATTCTCTACTAAGTCAAAGTCAGAAAATATTATTTCTGGGTAATGGGTTGATAAATTACTCGTTGACTGCCGATTTTGAGGAATTAACTGAAGCGGCGGGATATCAAGTAGAAATTAATCAATATACTCCCGATTCATACATCCTCAGTTTTCACAATGGGTGGATGGGAGATGAAACATCTCTAGAAAAAATTAAGAATGAAAACTGGGACTACATAATTCTTCAGGAACAAAGTTTTTTCCCACTCGTCCCAGTTTTGAAAGATCATTTTACCGTTCCTGCTATTAGGGGTTTGAAGGATAAAATAGAACGATCCAGAAGTTGTACTCAGCCCATCTTGTTTATGACGTGGGCTTGGCCCAAAGGAGGTAGATTTTGTAACAATATTGATTCACTAGGCCCGTCTTGCAGTGCCAAATTTGACAATTTCAGCCAAATGCAAGACGCGGTGGTATCCACTTACACCGAGCTGGCGCATGATGTCGATCTATCTCTTGCTCCCGTCGGATATGCATGGAAGTTGGCCCTTGAACAAAATCCACATCTCGGTCTATTTTTAAGTTCGACTAATCTATCTAGTGAAATAGGATCATATCTGTCCGGATGCGTGCTATTTGCTACTATTTTTCAAGAAAGCCCTGTAGGAAATAAATACTTATCCGGATTGGATAGGGAAGAAGCCTTATTACTTCAAGCGATTGCCGAGACAGTAGTATTAGACCATCGTGAACAATGGAGAATAACGCCTCAAAAACTTGCCCACAAACCGTATTTTAAGTACGAGTTGGATAGAAAAAACGTTCGGTTTATGAATCTTTCTGAGAATGCCACGTCGTATCTCTGGAAATTTGGCGATGGATCGATCTCAAATGAACGACAACCTGATCACATTTACAGTAGTTTTGGAAGTCATGAGGTCTGTCTCTCAATTTCGGGAGTCTTGGGCTGTCCCAGGGTCTATTGCGAGACTCTTGTGATGGAGGAAATTGTCAGATTATACCCGAACCCATTTCGCGACGAACTTATTTTTGAATTTCAAAGTAATTTTTCCGGGCCCGCCACCATAGAAATTTATGACCTATTGGGAAAGAAAATTACAGAACGACGGCTATCGGAGCCTCAAAACACTTCATTCCGTTTTTCAAATCTCCAAGTACAGGCTGCCACCGTGATTGTAAGAATATCCAATGGTGAAAATTCGATTATTGAAAAGGTTCTAAATTTGAACTAGTGCACCAAGCACTAAATCCTGACCCCCATAAACTTGTCCTTTTCCTTCTGCTCGGCGTTGGAAAAATCCTCATTATGCTTAGGCATAACTCCGGTTTTCCCGCCTTGATCAGAAGAAAAATAACTTTGTCTATGGGGTTCATTACTTAATGCTTGGTACACTAGTGTCAGGAAGAATCAGCTGTATGTTTGCCAAGTCTTTGTTCGAAATATTGACTGGAAAGCGACAAGCCAAATTACGTGAAATCACGAGGCCTGAATTTCCAGATTAGTCGATATTAAAAAAGTGGCTAGAGCTGAATTTTTTTGTAACTTTATTGTGTAAATTAAACACGTACTTTTCATTGATTAAACCACGATGAGTTGTCATAACTATTCCAAGGTTCAAAGTCGAAGAGATTTTTTGGCTAAGTCTACGATGGGTCTTGGTGCCATTGGATTGGCTTCCTTAATCAACCCTTCCCATCTTTTAGGAGGTTCAGAGAATTCACTCTTTGAAGGCCTTCAAAGCCTGCCTCATTTCCAGCCAAAAGCCAAGAGGGTGATTTATTTGCTTCAAAGTGGTGCGCCTTCACAATTGGATCTATTCGACCATAAGCCCCTGCTGAATGAAATGTATGGACAGGAATTACCGGACTCCGTGATGGTGGACCAGGCGTCAAACTAGAGGACCAGGTTTTGATTACTGAAAAGGGCCACGAGGTACTATCTAAGTACCCTTTCGAGTCTGACTTGTTGCTGTAATGTCAACTGAATAGTGTTTTTAAGGATACGAGATGATGAGTATTCCAAAAATAATGAGTGCAGTCTTAACGACCGGTCATGGCGGTTTTGAAGTTCTAGATTTTCGTAGTGATGTTGAGGTTCCTAGTCCAAATTCAGATCAGGTACTTATTAAGGTTTTGGCTGCAGGAATTAACAATACCGACATCAATACACGCACTGCTTGGTATTCGAAATCGGTGACAGGTGAAACAAGTGCCGAAGGTGCTAAAGGTTTTGATAATGCTGAGTACGATGACGGAAGTTGGTCAGGGCTTCCTCTCAGTTTTCCTATAATTCAGGGTGCAGACTGCTGTGGTGAAATTGTTGCAGTTGGTGAACAGGTCGATAGTAAGCGAATAGGTGAGCGTGTTTTAGTACGCACTATGCAGCAACATGCAGTTGACTACCAACCCTTTGAGTGCTGGACCGTGGGCTCAGAATGTAACGGCGCCTTTGCACAATATATGGTTGCTTTTAGTGATGAAAGTTATAAAATCGAGAGCGACTGGAGTGATATTGAATTAGCCTCTATTCCTTGCGCCTACTCAACAGCTGAAAATCTCTTGGAGCGCTCAAATGTTAGTAAAGGTGAAACTGTTTTGATCACGGGATCTTCTGGCGGCGTTGGATCGGCTGCGATCCAGTTAGCTAAGAGACGTGGTGCTGCAGTTATCGCAGTAGCTAGCGAGAAAAAAATCACCGACGTTAAAAGTATTGGTGCCGATCATGTCGTAAAACGGGAAGACAATTTAATTGACATTCTGGGCAAGGAATGCATTGATGTAGTGATTGATCTTGTTGCAGGTAGTAAATGGGGAGAGTTACTTGAAGTGCTTAAGAAAGGTGGTCGCTTAGCGTCAGCAGGGGCGATTGCCGGACCAATCGTTGAATTGGATGTTAGGACTCTGTATTTAAAGGATTTAACGTTGATAGGCTGTACTTTTCAGAGTAGCAAAGTTTTTGAAAATTTGATTGGTTATATTGTAGGAAATGAAATTAAACCTTTGGTCGCAAAGAGCTATCCACTCAAAGATATTGTTAAAGCACAGAAAGATTTCTTGGCGAAAAAACATGTCGGCAAACTGGTTTTGGTGCCGCCTACGGATTGATTATACCACAAACGAATGAAAATCCCGCAACGCCAAAGTATAAATATCTGATAATCAATAGATTGCAATGAAGTTAATAGGAAAATCCATACTACTGGACATGAGCTATAAATTGTGGTTCAAAGAATAGCCAAGAGGGTTTGGGGATAGAACGAATGGAATGAGAAAGAAAGCATATGAAATTTCTAAGGTTGTTGAATTTGATTTCTAAAAAGGATAGTCCTTTTTTAAATTTGGAAACGACTAAGTTGATCGATCCGTTTTTATATTTCTTCCAATCACTCTTCTTTTTGTGCTTGAGTTGGGTTAGACCCTGTTCAATACATAAGGCATAGATAAATACTACAATACCCATTGTCAATTCTATTTTTCCAGAGTCTTTAAAATTAAGAGCTTCTAAATTGAAACCATTTGATTTTAAGTGTTTGAAGCAAGTTTCAATAGTCCAACGAATAGGGTAAAGCTTTACTATTTTTCTTTTGTCTTTCAATGTAGATATGAAATAAAACAGAGGTTCGTTGGCTGAACTTTTGGGGTTTTTAAAAATCACAAAAGAAAATTTTTTTCCAAGGATTTCAATTTGTTTAGACACTCCACAGATTTGATACCGTTTTTTCAATGCTTCACGTTCAATACCAATGTATCGAAGATGTTGGTGTTTATAAAATGTCTTATCCTTTCCCCTTTGGTTGTCCACATACCCTTTATAAATTCCCTTTTTTAACCTAAATTACAAACTCTAACCCCTTGTCTACCAGATATTTAAACCATCTTTCTCCGATGTACTCCCGATCTGCTAGTAGTATCAAACCTTTCAGATTATATAATTTACAGGCTTTGTCTATCACCTTTCGTCTTTCATTAAAATTACTCATACCCTTCTTGTCTAAGTCTTCCCACCATATTGGAATACTTACTCCATTGACCACTACACTCAATGTTAATAAGTGAATATTCTTGTTGCCATTCTCCCAGCTCGTACCATCTAGTGCCAAATATTTGATGTTCTTCGCTTTGAGTCTCAACAAATAAAAACTAAAACATAATATAGCTTCAATCAATGCCTGCTTGTCAGCATCATCCATATTGAAAAAACGGATCAACCTCTTATAATTCGAATCAGGTTTGGTGTTTTGTTGGTTTTCGAGTATTCCAGGGAGCTTATCCTTTACAATGTTCAAATTCGTCGTCCTGGCTGATAATATACCTTGGGCTGTTGTGAGAAAATTTTTTATTACATGTTCTTCAAAACCTGAGAAAAATGGTTTTATTTCGCTTACGAGTGGAATTGTCATTGTTGTTAATTGTTTGTTTTACAAACAATAATGATATATTCCACTTTATTATAATATATAACCTACTTTATTTCAAGACATTGTATTATTTTAACCCCAATGTCCAGTAGTATGAGGAAAATCCATACCGATACGGTATAATAGATAATCTAGATAATTTTGAAAATTGATAAAATTGATGTTTCCCAATTACAGTTGCCTTATTCTGGCGGTGTTTACAAACTTTCTGGTGGCCGAGAATATAGTGACTTTGATGCAAGCTTTGTTCGCATTACAACTGATGACGGTATTGAGGGATGGGGTGAAAGCACCCCTTTTGGTGCCAATTACATCGCAGCACATGGTATAGGTGCACGGGCTGGTATTGCTGAAATAGCCCCAAACTTACTGGGTAAAGACCCACGATATTTGGATCGCATTAATGAAGTAATGGATAAGTCACTGGTTGGGCACAATCATGCAAAAACACCAATTGATGTAGCTTGTTGGGATATTTTTGGTAAGTCAGTTGAGATGCCAGTTTGTGACTTATTGGGCGGAAGCACCAATGAGCCTTTGACTTTAATTTCCTCTATCTATACAGGTGAACCAGACGACATGAGAAATCGCGTAAAGCTGCATCGTGAAATAGGATATCGAGGGCACTCTATTAAGATTACTGACGATCCTCAGTTGAATGCAAAAAGGATTGAGGCTTGTCTAGCAGATTGTGAAAAAGGAGAATATTTTGTTGTTGATGCCAACGGGGGTTTGACGGTTGAAACTGCGCTTCGTTTACTCAACATACTGCCAAAAAGTTTAGACTTTGTTCTTGAAGCGCCTTGTGCAACTTGGCGAGAGCATTTGTCTTTACGTAAGCGAACAACGGTACCCATTATTTGGGATGAGTTGGCATTATCTGAAGAAGACATCATCCAACTTGTAGCCGATGATGCTGCTGAGGGCATTGGTCTCAAAATATCAAAAAATGGCGGTTTAACGAAATGTCGACGACAACGTGATATTTGTATTGCTGCAGGATATACCATGACTGTTCAGGACACTACTGGCTCAGATATCGCTTTTTCAGCTATTGTACATTTGGCTCAAACACTACCTAAGAAGTATCTTAGATGTATTTTGGATTGCCGAGATATGGTCACTGTAAAGACAGCCGATGGAGAGTTTGGCGTTAAGAATGGATTTGTTGTAGCACCAAAAACACCAGGTTTGGGTATTTCTCCTAGGCTAGATATTTTAGGTGAGCCGGTCATAAGTTATAGTTGAATATGTTATCTTATAAAAAAATAGGAACTGGATATCCTCCACATTTACAGTAGTTTCGGAAGTTACGAGGTCTGTCTCTCAATTTCGGGAGTCTTGGGCTGTCCCAGGGTCTATTGCGAAACTCTTGTGATGGAGGAAATTGTCAGATTATACCCGAACCCATTTCGCGACGAACTTATTTTTGAATTTCAAAGTAATTTTTCCGGGCCCGCCACCATAGAAATTTATGACCTATTGGGAAAGAAAATTACAAAACGACGGTTATCGGAGCCTCAAAACACTTCATTCCGTTTTTCAAATCTCCAAGTACAGGCTGCCACCGTGATGGTAAGAATATCCAATGGTGAAAATTCGATTACTGAAAAGGTTATAAAATTGAACTAGTGTCAGGAAGAATCAGGGGTATATTTGCCAAGTCTTTGTTCGAAATATTGACCGGAAAGCGACAAGCCAAATTACGTGAAATCACGAGGTCTGAATTTCCAGATTAGTCGATATTAAAAAAGTGGCTAGAGCTGAATTTTTTTGTAACTTTATTGTGTAAATTAAACACGTACTTTTCATTGATTAAACCACGATGAGTTGCCATAACTATTCCAAGGTTCAAAGTCGAAGAGATTTTTTGGCTAAGTCTACGATGGGTCTTGGTGCCATTGGATTGGCTTCCTTAATCAACCCTTCCCACCTTTTAGGAGGTTCAGAGAATTCACTCTTTGAAGGTCTTCAAAGCCTGCCTCATTTCCAGCCAAAAGCCAAGAGGGTGATTTATTTGCTTCAAAGTGGTGCGCCTTCACAATTGGATCTATTCGACCATAAGCCCCTGCTGAACGAAATGTATGGGCAGGAACTACCGGATTCTGTACGGAAAGGTCAACGACTTACGGGTATGACAGCGGGCCAGACTTCCTTTCCTCTTGCCGGATCCTTGTTCGAATTCAATCAATATGGACAATCGGGCGCCTGGTTGAGTGAGCTTCTTCCTTACCATTCAGAAATTGCGGATGAGCTGTGTTTTATCCATTCCATGTATACCGATGCCATCAATCACGATCCCGCAATTACCTTTATTCAGACTGGATCACAATTCCCGGGTCGTCCCGCCATCGGTTCGTGGATCGATTACGGTTTAGGGAGTGGCAATGAGAATTTGCCCGCTTTTATCGTATTAATAACAAAGACAAATTCCGGCCAGCCACTGTATTCAAGGTTGTGGGGCAACGGCTTTTTACCTTCTCAACACCAGGGAGTGAGATTCCGTGCGGGCAAAGATCCTGTTTTGTATTTGGACAATCCTCCGGGTGTCGATCATTTGGATCGCAAAGCTCAATTCGATTACATCAAACAAATGCAACAACTGCAATATGAAAAGATCGAAGACCCTGAGATCGAGGCGAGGATAGCCCAATACGAAATGGCTTTTCGCATGCAAACTTCGGTACCGGAAATAACAGATGCTTCGGACGAACCGGATCACGTATACGATCTATATGGGCCTGATTCGAAAATACCAGGCACATATGCCTACAATTGCTTGCTCGCGAGAAGGCTGGCTGAAAAAGGTGTTAAGTTCATTCAACTGTACCATCGCGGATGGGATCATCATGACCATTTACCAAAGCATATTCCTGTGTCTGCAAAAGAAACTGATCAGGCTTCTGCAGCTTTGATCATCGACCTGAAGCAGCGAGGTCTATTGGATGACACCCTTGTCATTTGGGGAGGAGAATTTGGAAGAACCAATTACTCGCAAGGCGCCCTGACCAAAACAAACTATGGCCGCGATCATCACCCAAAATGTTTTACCATATGGATGGCTGGTGCTGGAATTAAAAAGGGCATTACCTATGGGCGTACTGATGATTTCAGCTACAACATCGTCGAAAACCCGGTTCATATCCATGATTTTCAAGCGACCCTGATGCACTTGCTCGGTATTGATCATGAAAGATTCAACTATAAGTTTCAGGGTAGACGGTATAGGTTGACAGACGTTCACGGTGAGGTGGTGCAAGGGATACTCGCGTAGCGACAACTTCAATTGCAACATTAATTTCAATATCAATGAAAATGATTAAAAAGAGTTGGCAGTCGGCAGTTCGCAGTTCGCAGTTGGCAGTCACTGCAGGGTTAGCCTTTATGCATGCATTCTTTATTCGAATTTCTAGGCAGGTATCGAGCAAGAAACCGTCCACCGCTTGCACTGAGCGGAGTCGAAGTGTCTACCGTCTGCCGTTAGCCGTCATAGGCACACTCTTAATCGCTTGCCAACCTCCTATTCCAAAAGAAATCGCCCAAGCTTATGAAGAACTGCCCGAAAAAGTCGACTTTAACTTCCACATCAAACCCATCCTGGCCGATCGTTGCTACAAATGCCACGGCCCGGATGACAATGCAAGAGAGGCTGAATTCAGGCTCGATCTTGAAGATGAGGCTTTCGCCAAATTAGAAAAATCTGGTGGACGGGCTTTTGTGAAAGGCAATACTGGAAAAAGCGTCGCCTGGCAACGGATAACGTCGGATGACTCAGAATTTCATATGCCTCCGCCTGAATCCAATCTCAGTCTTTCGGCAAAAGAAAAGGCGCTTATTACCAAATGGATAAAACAGGGAGCTGAATGGAAAGAACACTGGGCATTCATTTCTACCGAAAAACCAGAAATACCGGAAGTAGAAGGGAATACCATCAATCTCATTGACAACTTCGTGCTTCAAAAAGTATATGAAAATGGCTTGACGCCATCAGAGGAAGCGGGCAAGGAGCGGCTCATCCGAAGGGTGACCATGGACCTGACCGGTTTGCCCCCGACCATTGACGAAACAGATCAATTCCTGTCGGATGATTCTCCCAGGGCTTATGAAGAACTTGTGGATCGACTCCTGACCACCGACGCCCATGCCGAACGTATGGCGTTGGAATGGCTGGACATCGCAAGATATGGTGACACCCAGGGAATGCATTTTGATGGAGAGCGCTATATCTGGCCGTGGAGAGACTGGGTGATCAGAGCCTTTAAGCGGAATTTGCCTTACGACGATTTTATCACCTGGCAAATAGCCGGGGATCTATTGCCCAATGCTTCCAGAGATCAGAAACTAGCTACCGCCTTCCATCGAAATCATCCAGCCACTTCAGAAGGAGGGGTACCTGATGAGGAATTCAGACAGAAATACGTGATGGACCGGACCAATACCACTGCAACGGCCTTTCTGGGTCTGACCCTAGAGTGCGCTACCTGTCACGACCACAAATTTGACCCCATCTCGCAAAAAGAGTATTATCAAATGTCCTCCTTCTTCAATAACCTGAGAGAAATCGGGATGGTATCAGAATTAAGAAATGTCTCCCCTGAAACAGGGGGATATGTGCTCGCTTCAGGACCAGTGCTTTTGTTACCGGAGCAGGAAACAGAGCAACAGTTGACCGAATTGTCTAAGAAGATTGAACAAAATCGGAAGCAACAAGAGCTCACAAAAAACCAAGTAGTTGCCGTCAAGGATTTTATGGAAGCCGTAGCTAATAAAGCCATTAAACCACCAAATCCTGATGCCGAATACGCCTTTGAATCTCTCAGGCTTCACAAAGAAAAAGTAGGAGTAGTGCACCGCATTCAGAACAATAGCCCGATAGATAAAATGGTGGATAATGATCCCAAAGCGGTGGCATGTGGCAATCTGGAGATTGTGCCAGGAAGGATCGGAAATGCGCTTCGATCAGCTAATGAGGTAGATATGGTATTTCTGAAGGATGTCGGGTACTTTGAATTGAATGAGCCCTATTCTGCGGGGGCCTGGATCCATACGGAAAAAGAAGGAGAGAACCAGACTATTATGGGCACCCAATGGATAGTCGGAGGTGGATGGAGAGGCTGGGATTTTTACCTAGACTCTTTGAGGAGGCCCACGATTAAAGTTGTCAGTATTTGGCCACACAACTATATTCAGATCACCGCCGAAAACGCCGTACCTAAGGAAGAATGGAAACATGTATTTTTTACCTATGACGGCTCTGCCAAAGCCAGTGGTCTTCAATTATATATCAATGGTAAGAAAGTAAAAAGTTTTACCAATTATGACAATTTGTACCGGTCTATTATTCACAAATCATGGGTCAAGATGGAGGGCTGGAGAGAACGGCCGGTCATCGTTTTTAGAAGTGGACGGTATCATACAGGAGAAAATGGCGTTTTTAAGGGAAGCATAGATCAGGTGAAAATATTCAGGCAGTATCTCAGCCCACTTGAGGTAGCTGCCTTATTCGAACGGGAGACAAATTCCGAGCTTAACAAAGAAATTTTTGACCAAGACGATTATGTTTTGCATTACCTGAACCGAAACCACACGGATTTCCAAAGTCTGACCAAAGAATTGCGGCAACTTTTGGCTAAAAAACTGGCTTTGATGAGTACAGTACCGGAAATAACGGTAATGGCGGATATGCCAACTCCAAGAAAGACCTTTGTACTCAACCGGGGTCAGTACAATCAGCCCACAGAGGAAGTGGAAGCAGGTACGCCACAAAAAATAATGTCTTTTCCGGAAGATCTGCCTAAAAACCGCCTGGGATTAGCCCAATGGTTGGTCGATGAAAGAAATCCGCTTACCGCCCGGGTTACTGTCAACCGTTACTGGCAGATGATTTTCGGCAATGGGATAGTAGACACACCGCATGACTTTGGCACCCAGGGTGCTTTACCCACCCACCCGGAGCTCCTGGATTGGTTGGCACTTTACTTGATAGATTCAGGGTGGGATGTCCGCGACTTGCTCAAAAAAATGGTCATGTCCGCCACCTACCGCCAGTCATCAATGGTCAGCTCTGAACACAAAGAAAAGGATGCCAAGAATCTTTTCCTGGCCCGTTCGCCCAGTTACAGGTTACAAGCGGAAATGATCCGGGATAATGCCTTGGCTGCCAGTGGCCTGCTTACTAAAAAAGTAGGAGGGCCAAGTGTAAAACCATACCAACCTGAAGACGTGTGGGATTTTGGTGTACTGATTTCAGGTAAGTATGAAGAAGATTCAGGAGAAGATTTATATCGTAGGAGTATGTATACCTATATTCGCCGTACAACTCCACATCCTGCAATGGTCGCATTCGACGCCCCGAATAGACTGGTTTGTATAGCGAAAAGGGAAAATACCAATACGCCTTTGCAGGCCCTGGTTCTTCTGAATGATCCTCAATTCGTAGAAGCGTCCAGAGTATTGGCTCAAAGAATGCAAAAGGAGGTGGGAGATGGCTATGAAGAACAAATCACGCACGGATTCAGATTACTGTGTGGCAGAAAACCGGGATCGAAAGAAATGAAGATTATGAAAGATCAGTATCGTTTTGCAATGGAAAGTTATGAGAAGGATCCCAGCAAGGCTGCTGACATAATCAACGTTGGAGAATTTCCATATGACGAAAGCCTGGACAAAACCGAAACTGCCGCTCTGGCCGTGGTAGCCAATACTATGATGAACTTCGACGAAGCGTATATGAAAAGATAGAAACACAACTTGTCATGGGTCGACAAGCTCACCACTGGTCCCGAGCGAGCAAAACGAAGTGGAGTGCGTCGAGGGATGACGAGGCCTATATGAAACGGTAAGGAAGCTATACGGCATGGACTTGTGTGAGGGGGAGCCACCAGCAGCAGGCTTTTGACATATTTTGGCACCGATTTCAGTGTACAATATCTTATACACCTAGAAGATAGCAAATCATATCCTTCTATTTCCTTCACTATATTTACGATGACCTAACAGGTTTAATATATGCGCTGCAATGAAGAATAATGCCGTCATCTTCTCTCTCCAAGGAATCAGTAAAACTTTCGGACCTGTAAAGGCCCTTCGCCGAGTGGACCTGGAAATTTACAGAGGCAAAATCCATGCCATCATCGGAGAAAATGGTGCGGGCAAAAGTACCTTGATGAAAATATTAAGCGGCGCTTACAGGCCCGATCCGGAGGGAAAAATATTTTTGAATAGCAAGCCCTATCAACCAGAGAATCCCGCAGAAGGTAGGCGTGCCGGTATCGCCATGATCTACCAAGAGCTGAATCTGGCATTACACCTTACCGTCGAAGAGAATATCCTATTGGGAATTGAGCAGTCCACATGGGGATGGAACCACGGGCAGTCAGAACGTATAAAGGACATTTTGACCTGGCTCGGTTATTCAGATCTTTCGCCAGATACCAAGGTGAGTGAATTAAACATCGGCCAACGACAAGTGATAGAAATCGCCCGTGCGCTAGCCAGTAATGCAAAAGTCATTATCATGGATGAACCTACGAGTTCTTTGACGGGAGACGATAGTAAAACTTTGTTTAAGATAATCCGACAGCTCAAGGAAAAAGGCATTTCTATAGTGTACATCAGCCATTTTTTGGAAGAGGTCAAAGAAATAGCCGATCGGTTCACAGTCTTGAGAGATGGAGAATTGGTGACTACGAGCAAGGTTGCTGATGCGGCAGTTGAAGAAATGATCGAACATATGGTGGGACGCACTGTCGAAGAGTTGTATCCCCGGATTCAACATGAAATACGTGATAAAGTATTAGAAGTTAAAGGTCTTTCTGCTCATCCCAAGCCACAAAAGCTTTCTTTTTCACTCCATCGAGGTGAAATATTCGGAATCGCCGGATTAGTTGGTGCGGGTCGTTCTGAAACAATCCGTGCCGTCTTTGGCCTCCAAAAGGTTAAGGAGGGGACACTATGTATTTCCGATAATCCGCACATCAAGGCAACATTTATGACTCCACCCAGGGCACTGGTGAAAGGACTCGATTTTTTGAGTGAAAACAGAAAAGAAGAAGGTATGGCGCTGAACATGTCCATCACTAGTAATATCACACTTTCCTCTTTGAAAAAATATAGCCGATGGGGATTTATCAAACTTAAAGAAGAGGCTAGGGCTGCAATCGGGTATATTAACCAGCTCCAACTTAAATGCCGGGATGCCCAGCAAGACGTGCAAGATTTGTCCGGAGGCAACCAGCAAAAAGCCTCATTCGCCCGATTGCTTCATCACGACAGCGATATTTTTTTCCTCGACGAGCCTACTAGGGGAATTGACGTAGGAAGTAAAGCCGACATATATCGAATCATTCAGGAACTAGCAGCTCAGGGTAAAGCTATTATTATGGTGAGTTCGTATTTGCCAGAACTATTTGGAGTGTGTGATAGCCTGGCGGTCATGCATCGCGGACGGATGTCACCGGTTAAGGCGGTTCGGGAATGGTCGGAGAAGGAGGTAATGATGTTTGCAACGTCGGGCAAAATCAGTGGGCAGTAGGCAATTTGGCAGCTAGTGCTCAGTAAGTCAAGCGGTCAAGAGATCATATTAGTTAACAAGAAAGCCTTTTGGTACATTTCATCAGAAAAGTATATAAGATTTATGGAAAAATCTAATGAAGTAGGTAGATTGCTCGGTGATATGCTAAAACATCCGCGGAAATATGGAATAAAACAATAAACCGATAGCCTCAAGCTGTACACATTTTGTAGTTACAACAAATAGCAATTGCAAATGAATTCTACCCGTTGCCAATTGCATGCTGCAAACTGCCTACTGAGAATGCCTGGTGACTCCTGATACAAGGAATAAAATTCCATGAAACGGTACCTACTATGAACACCCCCTTAAAGTCCCTCCTCCTTAAATTCGGCCCTTTCTTCGGTCTGCTTTTCGTAATTGTACTCTTTGCCGTTTTAGGTTTGAATCAAGACGACTTTTATCAATCTTTCTTTTCCTTTTACAATTTTAAAACCATCCTCACTCAATCAGTGATTATAGGGATTGGTGCCCTGGGGATGACCCTGGTGATTATTTCCGGGGGTATTGATTTAAGTGTCGGTTCGCAAGTGGCCCTCGGGACGGTAGTTATTGCTTTGGTACTCGGAACGAGTGTTGAAAATCCTGGTTTCGCTAAGCCTTTAATGGCGGCAGCGGCGGCCATTGCCGCCTGTGGATTAATGGGCTGGATCGGTGGCTTTATCAGCGCCAAATTCAATATTGTTCCTTTTATAGTTACACTTGGAACAATGCAAATTGCGAGAGGAGTTGCAAAATGGTTGGCTAATGAACAGACCATTCCTACATCCGATAATTGGTTACAGGAATTGATGAGTATAAATCCGCAACCGTCGTGGTTGATCTTTGCGCCCGGTATTTGGATCGCGGTATTTCTTCTGATCTTGTTGATAGTAGTTTTAAAATATACGGTTTTCGGTCGTCATGTATACGCTCTTGGTTCGAATGAAAATACAGCGCGGCTTTGCGGCATTAATGTAAAACTCAACCGAATCCTGATCTATACCTTCTGCGGCTTATTTACTGGTGTCGCGGCTGTAATGCAATATGCCAATTTGAGTATTGGTGATCCTACTTCCGCCGTGGCTATGGAATTGGATATTATAGCCGCAGTGGTCATTGGTGGAGGATCTTTGATGGGTGGAGAAGGGAGTGCAGTTGGTTCCATTGTGGGTGCCTTGCTCATCGCCGTTTTAAAAAATGGTTGCGTAATTTTAGGCGTTCCTACCTACTTTCAAGAAATCATAATTGGCGGAATTATTATAGGTGCAGTATTAGTTGATAACTTAAAACACAGGATAAAGGAATAGAACCATGTATTGCAGATTTAGCATTTACAACTCTTAAATTAAACCATGACTAAACCACTAAACATAGGCATCACTGGTCTTGGAAGAATCGGAAAACTGCATTTGGGCAACTTAAGACAAAATGCCGATATCCATTGACTAATAGCTTTATCTTGGAATCATTTTTAGATGAAAATTCCAATAAATTTTCGCCATGCTATAATCTTCGGACTGATTGCAGGCCTCTCCTGTACAACCGCACCGAAGCAGAACGGAACCAAAACCGACCGCGAAGAATCATCAAAACCAAACATCATCCTAATAATGGCGGACGACCTCGGCTGGGGAGATGTTGGATTTAATGGCAATACGATTATCAAAACACCCCACCTCGATCAAATGGCACAGGATGGGTTACAGTTTAATCGATTCTACTCCGCAGCGCCTGTCTGTTCACCAACTCGGGGAAGCTGTCTTACCGGACGGCATCCATACCGGTACGGAATTCACTGGGCTATGACCGGTCACATAAAACCGGAGGAAGTATTGATACCGGAAGTATTGAAAACTAAGGGATACACTACGGGTCACTTTGGAAAATGGCACTTGGGGACATTGACAGATCTAGATCAAAATCGATGGGGAGGCTGGGCAAAAGATGTAGAAGGCAATTTCTCTCCTCCATGGGAAAACGGCTACGACATTTGCTTTGTCACCGAATCTAAAGTCCCCACTTGGAATCCTTTGATAGCACCTAAAGGCTCAGAAAATCCGCTAGAAGGAGAACCATTTGGCAACGATTATTGGATCGGACAGGGACAAAAAGCAACGAAAAACTTGGAAGGCGATGACTCTCGAATTATTATGGACAGAGTTATTCCTTTTATCGAAAAGGCCATATCCGACCAACGGCCTTTCTTTAGCGCCATATGGTTTCACGCTCCACACAAACCAGTGGTAGCGGGGCCTGAATATCGAGCCATTTATAGCAACTATTCCGAAGGAGAACAGCACTACTATGGCTGCATCACAGCCATGGACGAACAGATAGGTCGGCTTTGTTCAAAACTGAAAGACCTAGACGTATATCAAAACACAATGATCTGGTTCTGCTCGGACAACGGGCCTGAGGGAAGGATGCTAGAAGGAACTTCCAGGGGATCGGCAGGGCCATTTCGAGGTCGAAAAAGAGATTTACTCGAAGGTGGAATTCGGGTGCCTGCTCTGCTTGTTTGGCCTGATAAAATAATGAAACACGCTCAAATAGACATGCCAGGTGTGACATCGGATTATTTTCCGACCATCATGGATTTGATGGGCATTCATGAAAATGAATATGAAAATCCTGTTGACGGCGTAAGCTTGTTACCGATGATTGAAGGCAAACAAGCGATCCGCAATATGCCCATAGGATTCAAGAGCCGGGATCAGCGAGCATGGAATACGGAAGAGTATAAATTATATTCAGAGGATGGTGGCGCAACATATGGCCTATATCATTTACCGACAGATGCGCACGAGGATAATGACCTAGCATCACAATACCCGGAAAAAGTCGAAGTTATGAAGGGTGCTTTGTTGTCGTGGGAAGCATCTTGTGTGAAGAGTGACGAGGGCGGGGATTATTGATGCCACCATGAGGGAAAGACATACACCTGAGTATCAAGCAATTATGAAAACTTACCACAATTGCAAAAATCGTTAATATTGTCAATACTTCAAGATCCCATGCGCTGTCGCCCTTAAGTCCGTTGTGGCGTCGTGAGAAATTTCTTAATAAAATCCGAAATACATAGTATTCATATGAATGGCCTAAAAGGAAGAACAGCAATTGTAACTGGAGGTGCGGCCGGCATCGGCCGTGCTTGTATGGAGCGACTCTGCCAGGAAGGCGTGTCTGTCACATTTTCGGATAGAGAGGAAGGCAATGCAAAAAAAACACAAAATGAATTGCGCGGAAAGGGATACCAGGTACATTTCGTTCACGGCGATATGTCAGATGAGATTTTCTGTAAAAAAATTGTTGATGAAACAATTGATAAATGGGGCAGACTGAATTTTTTGGTGAACAGCGCTTTTTCCTTTATAGCCAAAGGCGAGAATGCGACCCAAGAAGATTGGGATAGAACGATGAATGTGGGGCCAGTGGCATTCGCGAATATGGCTAAATATGCAGCGCCCCACATGAGAAAAGCAGGCAGTGGCGCTATTGTAAACATGTCGAGTATTTCTGCCCACATCGCACAACCGAACCGATGGACATACAACGCCGCCAAAGGCGCGGTTGCTATGCTTACCAAGTGCATGGCCATGGATTTGGCTCCTGAGATCAGGGTCAATGCAGTAAGCCCTGCTTGGATATGGACTCGTGAAGTAGCCAAAGCAGCCAATGGTGACCGCGAAAAATGGGAACCCATCTGGGGAAAATTCCACTTATTGAGACGTCTCGGCAATGTAGAAGAAATTGCAGCACCAGTAGCATTCTTACTCAGCGAGGAGGCTAGCTTCATAACAGGGGCCGATCTTTATGTTGACGGTGGATACCTAGCCATGGGAAGCGAAGGATTGGGAGAAAATTCTAGTTTTGCGGGAAGCGACTAGACAAGATCAAGTTCAAGAATCAAGTTCAAGAATCAAGTGGAAAGCGCAACAAAAAGAACTGAATATTTTAGATTTGCTCATCAAAGAATAAAACAAATCGTGAATAAAAAATATGATTTAGAGGATAGACTTGTTGAGTTCGCAGCTAAAATTATTTTGTTCATAAAGGCTCTTCCAAAGGACACAGTAGGGCAATATTATGGAGGCCAATTATTGAGATCTTCCGGAAGTGCGGCTCTCAATTTTGGCGAGGCCCAAGGAACTAAAACAAACAAGGATTATATCAGTAAAGCTAGTATTGCCTTGAAGGAACTCAAGGAAACCAGGGTCAATCTAAAAATACTCACCAAAGCGAAATATGGTTTTCGGAGTAGACAGAATATGTTTCGGTGGGGATTGGCCTGTTGCGTTTCAAGCGACAGAATATCCGAGATGGGTGGAAACATTGGACTGGGCGCTAGAAGAATATTCGGAAGATGATTTGCGAAAGATATACACGGAAAACGCGATAGCATTTTATAAGTTGTAAAGATTATTTTTACGGTGTGCCATTGTCATCAAATAATTAACAGCGGATATGATAAATAAACTGCTTCTTCTAGCAAGCCTAATAACACTCTGTTTAGGATGTAAACAGGAAAATTCAAACCAGGAGAGCAAAAAAGTGCGAATCGCCGTTATTCCTAAAAGTACAAATCACGTATTCTGGAGAAGTATCCATGCGGGTGCAGCCAAAGCAGCTAATGAGCTAGACATTTCCATCGATTGGCAGGGTGCGTCTAGAGAGACAGATCGACAGATCCAGGTTTCCATAGTGCAGAATTTTATCAGCCGTAAAATGGACGCAATTGTATTGGCGCCGTCGGATTCGCGAAGTATGGTCAAGGTGGTGAGAGATGCCGGTAGGGCTAATATTCCAGTGATCATTTTTGATTCCGGTTTGGATTCTGATGACTACATCAGTTTTGTAGCAACCGACAATTACAAAGGTGGACAATTATGTGCCGAAAGGTTGGCGTCTATATTAAACGGAAAGAGAGTAATTATGCTCCGCCACAATGAAGGCTCCGCCAGTACACTGAAGAGAGAACAAGGTTTTTTGGACCGCATTCAAGAGCTTGTGCCGGATGTGGAACTCATATCCACAAACCAATACGGCGGAGCTAGTGTAGAAAAGGGACTCCAAGTAGCTCAAAATTTACTCAATCGCTTTAGTGAAATTGATGGCATTTTTTGTCCCAGTGAACCCACCGCTCAAGCTATGTTGAGGGCGTTGCAAATAGCCGGTAAGATCAAACAAATAAAATTTGTAGGCTTTGATGCCAATGCAACCTTGGTGAAGGGCCTCAAAAATGGAGAGATAGACGGCCTTGCTGTCCAAGACCCTTTCAAAATGGGCTATTTAGCTGTTAAAATAGCGCTTCAACACATCAAAAACGAAACAGTCGACAAAAGGATTGATACGGGGGTGTACATGATTACGGCTGAAAATATGGACGAGGCAGAAATGAGGCTTTTATTAAGTCCTCCTGTTGAGAAATGGCTCAATTAACGAAAAGATTCTTGTATTTAAACTTGAAAATGGACGACAATAAATACGGACTGCGCGACGAAAAGGGCCACTGGAAACCATTCAAATTAATAGCCTATCCTCATGTGTTTGCATGGCCTCCTAAACCCCAAAAATTTTTTTCGTGGCTGTTTGGCTTCCCAGGTTATATTCTTCCCTGGAATTTGTTTTACCTCGCAATAGCCTTATCACTATGGCTATACCTCACTCCACCTCTTGAAAGTCTCAAAACATTCAGTTTTGATTGGATTGCCTTTCTTTTGATTAGAAATTTTCTGTTGATCTTGGCAGTATTCGGAGGTATCCACGTTCGACTTTTCATCCGACGCGACCAAGGAAATTTATTCAAATACAACCCCAAATGGCAGTCAAAGAACAACAGGAATTTTTTGTTCAGCGATCAGGTTAGGGACAATATGTTTTGGACATTATGCAGCGCTGTGCCCATTTGGACAGCTTACGAAGTGTTTTCATTATGGGCGTTTGCAAATGGTCATTTTTTCTCAGCAAGCTGGCAGTTACATCCGGTCTATTGTTCGATTCTCATTTTGTTGATACCATTATTTCGTGAATTTCATTTCTATGTAATCCATCGACTTCTGCACATTTCTACCATATACAAAAAATTTCATTACATCCACCACAAAAATGTAAATCCGGGGCCGTGGTCGGGATTGGCAATGCACCCTGTCGAGCATATACTGTATTTTTCTGGTGTGTTGATACATTTCATTATTGCCGCCCATCCCATCCATGCCATATTTCAATTGACACATGCCGCCGTTTCTCCTGCTATCTCCGGTCATTCTGGATTTGATAAATATATCGTTGGAAATAAGGTGATTATCGATCCTGACGGATATGCTCATTATTTACATCATAAATATTTTGAATGCAACTATGGCGATGGCGCGATTCCTTTGGATAAATGGTTTGGTACGTTTCATGATGGATCGGATGAGGCAAATGAAACCATGATACTTCGTAAACGAAAGCGGTTACCCTCGACTGAAAAAAGTGAATAGATCATCACAGTTCGTGAAAATTGGTGTTATTCGGTACGCCATGAAGCGTACGTGTATAAATACTTAAAGTCCCAATAGTATGCAAGGACTATACAGGAAAATTTGCCGTTCACCCTGAAGCAGCCGTGAGGTACATGGAGGAAACGAAATGTGCTAAGTTCATGGTAAGCGTCTGAGTAAGCCGCAGCGAAAGCGAATCCAGTAAGGCCTCGTTACACATTGATAGTGGTCAACCTACCGGATATGGTGAAACCTGATACTCTCATCGAGGCAACGGCAACGCACAGATGAGGGGCTATCCGGGGTAAGATGGAGTGGCGTGCTTGGAACGGGACGCGTATGAACATGGGAGGCCCTAACATAACTCGTGCCGCGTTACGCGGTATTCCATTAGCCGTGGGATGATGAGAGATTCGGAGATGCCCATAGTAGTGAAGATGATAAGGACAACACAACCTTGTTGGAGTGAAGGGGCATTACTAGCAGAAGAAGCATTCGAACAACAACTGAACTATCAAATTGACGAAAAGTAATCAGAAAAAGATACGAATAGTACAAGGAGCACTATGGCCAAAGAGGCGAAGTGAAATGAGTACTATGGAACGCGTACAGGAGTTGCAGAGAAAGCTATATCTCAAAGCCAGGCGGGAGAAAGGATACCGGTTTTATATACTGTATGACAAGGTATTTCTGGACTATGTTCTGGTAGAGTCGTACAAAGGAGTAAAAGAAAATGGAGGGGCACCTGGAGTGGATGGACAAACGTTTAAGGATATAGAGGGAAAAGGGTTGGAGAAGTTTCTAACGGAGCTAAAAGAAGCACTACGGAAGCGGACGTACAAGCCACAGCCAGTAAGACGAGTACATATACCGAAAGCAAACGGAAAGACCAGGCCATTAGGGATACCGACGATAAGAGATCGGGTAGCCCAAATGGCATGTAAGATGGTAATAGAGCCGTTATTTGAAGCCGATTTTGAAGACAGTTCACATGGATTTAGACCAAAGCGATCAGCGAGTGATGCGATCAGGGATATAAAGACAAATCTCCATGAAGGAAAGACGGAGGTGTATGACGCCGATCTGAGCAAATACTTTGACACGATACCGCATGATCGGTTGATAAGGGTATTAAAACTGCGCATATCCGATAATCGGATTATCGATCTGATAAAGTTATGGTTGAAGACACCATACGTTGAGGAAGGTAAGATGAAAGGAGGAAAGCGCAACAAAGTAGGAACTCCACAAGGCGGAGTAATATCACCGTTATTATCCAATATCTACTTACATCTATTGGACAGAATAGTGAATAACAAAAAGAGTATATTCACCCAACAAGGAGTGAAGATAGTGAGGTATGCAGATGATTTTGTACTAATGGGAAAGGAGATAGGAGAGGAAGTGTTAAAGAAGCTGATGAGCATAGTGGATCGAATGGGTCTAAAGATCAACGAAGAAAAGAGTAAGATGGTGAAAGCGAAGAAAAAACCATTACACTTTTTAGGATTCACGATCAGATATGACAGATGCTTGTTCAATAAAGGCAAACATTATTGGCATATCAAACCAAGTGAGAAGTCAAGTAAGCGGTTGCGCGGAAAGATAAGTTCAAAGCTTAAAGAAATTGGACATTATCCACCTCAAGGAGTTGCAAAAGAACTTAACATAATCATGATGGGTTGGCTGAACTACTATGATGTAAGAGGATTAAGCTACACTCAGATGGTCAGGAAAGAACTAATGTGGTATCTGAAAGGTAGGCTATACCGTTACTATAATCGGAAAAGTCAGCGAAGGAGTCGCCTGTCTGGTTCACAGGCATTTGAATTATTATTGAGACATGGTATGGTCAATCCATACAAGTCATCCGGGCTGACACCGCGAATACTGTGAGACGAAACTGTTCAGGAAAGCCGTATGCGGGAAAACCGCACGTACGGTTTGATGAGGGGGTGAAGCGAAGTGGATTTGTTCTTTCGCTTCATTCTACTCTACTGGATAATTGTGACAATAAACTATGCTGATTCTCCTCATTTTACTGATCGTTGTAGTCGCCCTATATCTTTTCGTTAGAATATATCTCCATCGCATTACCACTATTCCCGCTTTCAAAAATTTAACTTATAGCGAAAAGAAAAAAGAAATTATCAGCAATTTTCGTGAGGTATCCGAAAACAAGCTTCCTATAACTCTAAAGAAAAAAACCACAAATCTATTCAGAAACAGAGTGCAAAACACCAACACCCTTGACCTAACATTTCTAGATAAGGTTATTGAACTCGACAGTAAGAACAAAATCGTCCATGTTGAAGGGTTGATTACCTTTTACGACTTATTGGATTACACCCTTGAGTATTCCCTAATTCCACTAATTGTACCTGAATTAATTTCAATCACAGTCGGAGGTGTGATTTCCGGCCAGGGAATCGAGTCCTCGTCATTCAAATACGGCCTCATCCACGACATGGTTGAGGAAATGGAGATTTTAACTGCAGAAGGAAAAATTATCGTGGTCAATAAATACCAAAATACAGATCTATTCTACGCGATTCCGAATTCGTATGGAACGTTTGGATACATCATTTCCGCCAAAATAAAGCTGATGGAAACCAAGCCGTACGTTGAAATGAAAAATACCGCCTTCGATGATATTAGCGATTTTGTCTCAGCAATAAAAAATGCAGTAACGAAAGAAAGCAAAACAATCGACTTCCTGGACGGCATTATATTCAATAAGGAGAAGATGATCTTGATGAGGGGAAAATATACTGACCAGAAGCCACCATTCCTGAGTAGGTATAGAGAGAAGATCTACTACAAAAATTTAGACAGGGAAACTGATTATCTAACAATCTGGGATTACATATGGAGGTACGATTCGGCAGCATTTTACGCAGAGGATAAAATTCTAAATATTCCTCTGATCAGGTATCTGTTTAAGGGTTTGATGAGGTCGGATAAGCTGAGGTTAATCGAGAAAAAATTGTTAGCAGGTCTCAAGAAGCCGGATAAGGAAAAAATAGTAAACGATATCGGTTTACCTTTACATAAAGTAGCGCCGTTCTTAAAATGGTATGATAACGCCGTCGGTGTGTACCCAGTTTGGATTTGCCCTTACATTTGTATAAACCAAGCAACTTTATTTCCATGCGATGAAGAAATCTATGCAGATTTTGGTACGGGATTCGGGGTAGAAAAAAGAACTGATAAAGAGGATAAAACCTACTATAAAAAATTAATTGATCAAAAAATCTCTGAACTCGGCCTAACGAAAGGGTTGTATTCGGAATCGTTCTTTGAGGAGAAGAAATTTTGGGAATTGTACGATCCCAATAAGAAATATGAGGGACTAAAACAGAAATATGATCGTGATAATATCTTCGGCAATTTATATGAAAAAGTAGTAAAAAATGCCTAAATCTATTTCTTTCAAATAGCTCATAATGTCAGACCTGAAAAAGAAACCCCCTGTTTCAGACATTATATAACGCAATTGTTATTGACTTGTTTTTCCGGACAGACGCCAGCGTATGCAATAAACCTTTTTTGATCTTGATATCCGCACCAACCGCTTCTTTTCAGCCAACCCTAATTATTCCACCAGTTCAAATTTCGCGGCATCTGCAACAACCTTTTTATTCAATTCCTTTGCTTCAATCGACAGTCGTAACTGTTGCCCTTTTTCAAATGGAAACCGTCCTATTTTAACCCATTTCCCGCCATTTTTCTGCTGATTGATCTTGACTAATTCCCGTCCTTTTTTATGATGTACGACAATTTGAACATCAGAAACAAATTCCTCCGAAGAGGGATACCAAAGGGATACATCATAATTCCCTGTGTGGAACAAATAGGGATGGTATTCAAAAGTGCCACTTCTTCCAGCTCGCAAAGAACGGTAATTCATTTCGTAGCGTTCGGGATGAATGGTTTCTTGGACACCCCAGTTGCCAGTAAAATCTGTGAAGTCGACCATGTGGTTATCGATTATCACAGATTCTTCTGTACTCCAAAGGCCGTAAGGATTTTCATCGAGCGCGAGTATTTGCCCCTGATCTTTTAGTTTATTCTGCAATTCGAATATGTCGATTTGTTGGACGGGACGACCGGACTTTACGGCCATAATTGCCGCTACTCCACTCGCCTGCCCCATGATCATATATTGTGGTTCCATTCGGATAGAAGCCAGGGCCAATGCGCTTCCCGACATGCATACAGGCACGAGGAGATTTTGGCATTCAGCGAATTTTGGGACGAGCGAGCGATACGGAATTTGGTATTGTTCGACAGGTATGGACAAGTAACCCTCATTACGGACTTCGTATTTGATGTCAGGGAAGCGGCTGATGGGCATGTAATTTCGCTGCACTTCGCGCACATCGATATTGTAGGCGCCCATTCCGATGGCATCGAACTTTACAATATCGGTCATGAGGTCGTGCTGGGTCATGATGTATTCGCCTTTCATCCTGCGCGCCACTCTTATATAGAGTTGGTGAGGAAAGTTGTCGTTATCCACATATTCGTCTTTACATAGACCGAAGGTTTTCATATACTCCTTCACACGCTCTGGTACTATGGGATCTGAGGAAAGAAACCAGGCCAAGCCTAAAGTGTAGTCCTTGTGCCATTGCCAAAGGCTGTCCCTTTTGGCATAATTCGCATCGGGGTATTCCCAACTTGATCCATCCAATAAATTGGTTGAAATTCCGACTGAAGAATTGATGTCCGATTTTCCATTGGGCAAGGTTTTTCGGTAGTGAATTAGAGCGCGACCGTCCGGATTGGCTTTATAATATCTTCGAGCGAGTTCGTAAACTTCCGGATTGTAGTTTTTTGGTTTAGTCCAAGGCACCATGTTTTCCGTTATATGGGTAGCGATCAAGCGGAAACAGTAAGACTGAATGCCTTTATCTTCTTCTCCTATTTTCGCCAAAGGTCTTGGATTGATCAATGGGAGCAATTCTTTCGTCTTTCCATCTTTGAAAGGATTGAGGCGTGCATCGATCTGGTGACTTGTAAAAGTTATCGGCTGGCGACCTGCCCATGATTCGTTGTATTCATCCCGACCCTCTCGGCCCCAAGTATAGGATATGCCGGCACGTGCCATGAGATCGCCTTCGTAACCGGCATCAATGAATACTTTCCCTTTTATTTCAGTTCCGTCGGTAAGAAATATACTTTGAATCGAACCATCCTCTTTGACCACACGGTCTACTCTTTTATTGAATAAAATCTCGACCTTAGTTTCCTCCAACCAATCCAACATGATCTTTTCTCCAACATGAGGTTCCGGCCCCCGCCAATAAAATATGTGGGAGTCGTATTGTTCTGCAACTTTTTGATAAAACTCGAGTGCTAAACCTCCTATAACTGTCCGGTCACCGTAATCGGTGTGCGAAAGTCCTCCTGTAACCATGCCTCCTACGTTGCGTTTCGGCTCGATCAATAATACACTCATGCCTTCATCGGCAGCAGCTATCGAGGCCATTACACCGCTTGCTGTGGCACCATATACAACTACATCGTAACCTTGGCTGGAGAGATTGTTTGAAAATATAATCAAACAGAAAAGCGCAAAGAGTAATTTTTTCATGTTATTTTGTTTTGAACGGATAGGGACTAAAATAGAGAAGCCATCCAATTTAGTCGACATTATTAATGATAAATTATAAACCTTTTAAGATCATTTACTTAATCTCTATCTGTTTACACTTACATCCTGTACCAAAGAATTGAAGAAGCCAAACATTCTCTTCCTGGTCATATAGGATACCTCGCCCTATCTCCTTCCTGCCTATGGCAATGAAGCAATCCCTCGTCGTCATATGGATTCACTTCTTTGCCAAAATATTTTTTTGGCTGTCTGAAATCTTCCACTTCGCCCAATACACCTGCAAGACCCTCGCAGTATTGCTCTTGGCTCTCCCGACCGACATGATAATTTACACCCGCCAGAGCCATGAGATCACCTTCATAAGAGACGTCGATGAACATTTTCCCTCTAAAGGTCTTCTCCGAAACCGATGTTATACTTTGAAGATGCGCTCCTTCTTTTTCAACCGATTTAATGGGCTGGCTGCTTATAATTTCCACTTTGTTTTGCGCCAACATTTTTACAAAGTGCTCAACACCACGCTTGGTTCAAAACTGATGAAGTATCTGCCTTCCGGGCCGAAACGGTTGTATACTTCGCTTGAATCGCGGTTATTGTACTTCCAAATAGCTGGATTGTCGTAATACTTTTTGATTCTGACATAAAATTCATCGGCGATGCCGCCAATCGTTTCTTCGCAGCCGTAATCTGTCCACGTCAGCCCACCCGTAGTCGCACCGCCAATATGTTCCTTATCGCTGATTAAAATTGCGGAATGACCCATTCGATGTGCTTGAATGACCGCGGTAATTCCGACAGGAGTTGCTGAGTAGATGACGAGGTCGTACACCTCCTCGTTTTGAGTGCAGCTTGAGGCTATTAAGCTGATCAGGAAGAGATACAGTATCGGTCGCATTAGGAAAAATTATACATTATAAATTATTGATTATTATCGGCTTGTGGATTCGGTACCACGTGTGGCTCAGCAAATGACAGATGAACGCACCAATCAATAATTTTTATGAGCCAAACCGAATTCTTCGAACAAACGCTTCTGCAACTTTTCGCGCGTGGAATTCAGCTCCTTCAAAGCTACCAAATTCTGTTCTGCCACCATTCCTTGGTCTTCATGATCATAAAGTTCTTCAAAATCTACGGATTTCGTTTCCTCGTCTACCCACGCCGTATAGCGATATTGCTGATCCCGTATAGAATAACCTATGTATTTTCCTCTCGGAAACTGGCTTAGCGCAACGTGATCGATATCCAAGCCTTGTTCCTTAATAAGGCCAGCTAGACTTATACCTTGAACACCTTTTGGCCTAGGCAGACTGGCTAAATCCGTAAGTGTCGGATAAATGTGCAGCAGCTCCGCGACACTCTGATTGGTCTGGGGTGGCAAGCGATCTTTCCAGTAAAAGATCAGTGGCACTTTAGTGTCCAATTCAAAATTGGTGTGCTTTGACCAATCACCGTATTCTCCGATCTTATATCCGTGATCGCTCCAGATTACGATGATTGTATTTTCTATCAGACCGAGTTCTTCTAGAGTTCGAGTAACCTTGTCGATTTGTGCATCTACGAAACTCGCACATGCAAGATAGGCGTGGATCAATTCACGGGTTTTGGTTTCGTCCAAATCTCCTTCGTATGGGATATCTGTCTAATTTCTCAATTCGCCCCAATTTCTAAATGCAAGTTGGGGTGCACCTTCAGGATGCGATGATGAAGGTAACTGCAAGCTTTCTCTATCATAGAGATCCCAGTACTTCTTTGGAGCCGTAAATGGAAGATGAGGTTTGTGAAAACCAAGAGCCAGGAAGAACGAGGTGTCCTGATATTTCTTTAAAAAATCAATAGCGAAATTAGCGATCATACCGTCTCGGTAAACAGAATCCGGCAGCTCGGGCATTTCCGCGGACGGACCGCGGTGGTTGTTTTCCGGTGCGTTGGCAATGGCGATATTTCCCGGTTAGGCATAATTCCTTCTTGTTTCCAGCCAGAATTTTTTAAAGGGAATACTCCACGAAAGGTTGTCGTTCAATGAATCACCTTCGAGATTGCTGTGATAGATCTTGCCCGCTCCAGTAGCGAGGTAACCGTGTTGCTTGAAGTACTGAGAAAGAGTTACTACGTTGGGCACATTACTTCGAAAATGGGTTTCGAGATCGTAGATTTTGGTGGAATCTGGCCGTAGCCCCGTCATCACGCTTGTACGACTCGGCGAACATAATGCCATTTGGCAATAAGCTAAAGCAAAACGAACACCATTGTCTGCAAGCCGATCCATTGCTGGAGTTTTAGCAACTGTTCCATAGCATCCTAATTCAGGTCTGAGATCATCTATGGAAATGAAGAGGATATTTGGTATTTCGGATGATATTCGATTGCGTTGATCGGAACTGACATCAGGCGTACAATTGAACAGCAAAACCCCAATGGTTGTTAGTAAATATATGCGGCATTTCATTTTGTTAATATACCACTAACGAATGAAAATTTCGGAATGTCAAAATATAAAACATAGATAGACATAAGATTGCAGTGATGTTAATAAGAAAATCAATACCGATACCGTATAATTGGTAATAAATAATTGATCAATCACCCAAAATTTGCCCATCTTTTACCAACTTCTCCCTCAATTCTTCGTATACCACATCCTGTACGGGAATATCCTTATCAATGCTGAGAGACGCAGCGGTGGCAGCAGACTGACCTAAGACCATAAATACAGGTTCCATTCGAATGGAACCGAAAGCGATGTGCGATGCACTCACACAGACTGGAACCAAAAGATTGGTACATTCTGTGCGCTTAGGGATAAGAGATCTGTAGCTGATCGGGTAAGGTGACTGTACCCGGGCTTCGACATTGCCTTCATTTTTAACGAAACCCTGATCGTTAACGTAGCGCTGGGTATTGTGTGAGTCCATACCATACGCCCCCATGCCGACAGGGTCGCGAGCCACTTCTAAGCCTTCACAGTTGTATTGCGTCATGATATATTCTCCAATCATTCGCCGTGCCTCTCGAACGTAGAGCTGTTGCTGCCAGCCATCCTCGCGTTCGAACTCGTCCTTGCAGTTACCCCACTTTGAAACCTCTTCCTTTATACGATCGGGAATCCTCGGATGATAGGCGAGGGTCCACATCAAGCCCTTTTGATATTGCCGGTGTCTTTCTTTGATTTTTTCTCTTCCTCGTAACTGGCTTCCGGATAGCTGTAATTCTGTCCGATGAAATCCGTTGAAAAACCGGTGCGATTATTGGTATCCGTTTTGCGATTTAGCATACTGGAATTGATCCATGGAAACCCCGTTTCCCCAGCTTCAAAATTGCGCAATAAAAGTTCATAGTCCAATTCGTTATACCCTGCCGGTTTTTCAAAAGGTCTGCGATTGTCCGGGTAATCCGTCAAGCACATGCGGTAGCAATAAGCCTGGACGTGGTGATCGCCCGATCCATATTCACCGGGCCCGTCAGGGTTGATAAAGGGCAGAAGGCCGCTCGTCGGATCCCCTTCTACTACATAGGGGTCCACACCATCTACAAAGTTGTGATCCTTTCTTTCGGCAGAAGAGATTGAAATGACAATAAATGCATGTGATAACAGTATTAAAGGAATTGAAAATGATATGCGGTCGCGAGGTATTAAAGAGGACCGGATTAATGTTTTTGGCAAAAAATATTTCATTTTAAACGCCCGAAAGAAGCATGATGAACTAAATAGTCTGATCTTTAGCGAGAAGACGAAAGAAGTCTGCCGGGCTACCATTGGAAGTACGGCCTATTTACACAAGAAACAATTTGTGGTGAAGATGAGCGATATTTCCACTGCCTTCGCCTGGCACCAGGACATCGGATACTCAGTTTTCCAGGGCGGTGCGGCAAGACATAAACCCTATGTTACATGCTGGATTGCGTTGGATGATATGTCTTCTAAAAATGGCACTATTTCTATATTTCCCTTTGAACGGGCCCCTTCTAGCGAACTCATTGAACACCATTGGGAACATGAAGTCAATGCTATGGTTGGTTATGATGGAGACGATCCGGGTGATTTGTTAGAAGTATCGACAGGAACCCTGGTCGCCTTTTCGAGTTTTTTGCTTCATAAAAGCGGCGCGAACACCACCAATCGTCCCCGTAGGAGTTATTTTATTGCTTTTACACCTGAGTTGTTCACGTATGCGAATACTGCAAAGGGAGTGTACAGCAGCGGGGAGAAGGTGCTCTGAAATTGAGTATTTTTTAGCATTTGTGGAAATAACCACAGAATGATATGTACTTAAAATATTAAATTACCAAAATGGACTTTCCAAAGAAACGATCAGGAAACTCTTGTCGCACTTCGCAATGACACAAGAAGCTTTTAATAGGCCGTATGAGTTGAAAAAATCTATTGGTGTGGTTCAACCAAAGTTAGAGATTTTGGTGTGATACATACTGAATACATGGGTGCATTTCAAAATGTCCCGATATAGGGAAATATGTGTTAAATTAGATATATCAACCAAAAATTAAAAGTCATGAACGTGGTTAAATTACAGAAAAGATTTGACCAACTGATGAGTGATGTAAAGAACCTACAGGACATTGAAAGTTTTTACGACTATGAAGAAAGTTTTACCTACCTGTTAAAAGATTTTGGCAGAGAATTGCTAGAGAGTTCATTGGGCGAGGCTGTTGAAAATCGTAAAAAAAAAGATGCATCAAGACAGGTTACGGTAAAATTGAATTGAATAAGTCCAACAAGTACAGCGAACAAATCGAGTCTGCAAAAGTAAGCCCTTATTTACAAGGCAAGTTGATATTCATAGGCCAGTTTAGTTGTTACGAGAATGGGGAAGAAATTGCGAATAAATTATTAGAGGTAAAAACGAATGATACGGCAATTTACCGTTTAACTGATACAATGGGAGAACAAGTAGGAGAATGGATAGATGACCAAGATCGGTACAACATAGAAGATGTGAAAAAAGAGGATAGAGTTTATTGTCAGGTGGATGGTTCTCATTTATTGACAAGAGGACCGGGATGGAAAGAGGTAAAATTGGGAAGGGTATTCAAACAAAGCTCAATTCTACCTCAAAGTGCTGATAGACAGTGGATTAGGAATAGTGAATATGTAGGTCATTTGGGTGATCATGAAGAATTTGAGACAAAAGTTTCAGTGTTATTAGATGAATATTCAGGATTAAAAGACCGGATGGTTTTTGTGAATGACGGAGCTGTATGGATAGAAAAATGGATTACAGCAGAATATCCTGATGCAACCCAAGTACTAGATTTTTACCACGCCGTTGAAAATGTGAGCAAATACGCAAATGTGTGTATGAAAAATAAAAAAGTAAGAAAAGAATGGATTTCACAGACAGCTTCACTATTAAAAGAAAAGGGTTATGATAGCCTTATAGAACGGATCGATGAATTGAATTGTAACACGAAATTAAAAAAAGAGGAAAAGAGGAAATTGATGGTCTATTTAGAAAGGAACAAGACAAGAATGGATTACCCTTCATACATAGAAAAGGGAATGTTAATAGGTTCTGGAGCCATAGAAGCAGCGCACCGCAACGTATTGCAAAAAAGGATGAAACTGTCAGGTCAAAGATGGTCTGCCAAGGGAATTCAAAATATGATCAATCTCAGAGTAATCAATAAAAGTGGCCATTGGGATATGGTAACTGACAGGTTAAGACGCGCCGCCTAGACGGGACAAAATGAAATGCACCCAATACATTTACGGTTCAAAGAGAAAATATGTTTTCAATGTTAACTGAAATCAACCACCCTATTCAACCATTAGGCAACAGATCATGTAGACAATCTAAGGTTCGTTCGCGGCCCTCCACCGTGCACCTTGTGTCTTTTCCATCAAAACTCTGGCAAGGCTTGGGGCCTGCGCTTGGATTAATCTTCCTATTTGCTTGCCAACCTTCTCTGCCAGATGACGTCGAACTTGTCTACCATGATGTACCAGACAAAGTCGATTTTAACTTCCACATCCAACCCATCTTATCCGACCGATGTTACAAATGCCATGGCCCGGATGACAACGCGCGCGAGGCGGATTTCAGGCTTGACCTGGAAGAAAGGGCTTTCGCCAAATTAAAAAAATCCGGCGGCTACGCATTTGTCAAAGGGAACATTAGTAAAAGTGTGGCGTGGAAACGAATTACATCCAATGACCCGGAGTTCCACATGCCTCCTCCAGAATCCAATCTGAGCCTTTCGGCGAAAGAAAAAGCACTGATCACCAAATGGATAAAACAAGGCGCTGAGTGGAAGGAACATTGGGCATTTAATCCTCCCGTAAAATCTAACATTCCAACGAACTTTCCACAACATTGGAAAGTCAATAATCCTATTGATAACTTTATCCAGGCAAAATTAGAAGAGCAGAGTCTCCACCCTTCAGAAGAAGCTGGCAAAGAACGCCTAATCAGGAGAGTGACCATGGATTTGACCGGCTTACCTCCTACTATCCAGGAGATTGAAAACTTCTTGTCTGATCAATCACCCAACGCATATGAAAAAGTGGTGGACAGGTTACTGACCACCGACGCCCATGCGGAAAGAATGGCGATGGAATGGCTCGACGTCGCCAGATACGCCGATTCGCAAGGAATGCACGCCGATCGCGAACGCTTAAGTTGGCCGTGGAGGGATTGGGTCATTAAGGCATTTCAAGAAAACATGCCATATGACGAATTTATCACCTGGCAATTGGCTGGAGACCTGCTACCGGAAGCAACTCGAGATCAAAAGCTGGCCACCGCATTCTTACGAAACCATCCGATGACTGCTGAAGGAGGTGTCATCGATGAAGAATTCAGGCAGAAATACGTTCAAGATCGCACAAATACCACAGCCACTGCTTTTATGGGCTTGACCCTGGAATGTGCTACATGCCACGACCACAAATTCGACCCGATCTCACAAAAGGAGTACTACCAGGTTTCTGCTTTTTTCAATAATCTGAAGGAAATCGGAATGGTGGCTGAAGGAGGCGGAGCATCCGGGCCTGTTTTGTTGTTGCCGGATGAAGAAGCAGAAAATAAGCTAAAGGTGCTGAATGACAAAATCGATCAAACAGTCGAAAAAATGCAATTGAGCAAATCTCAAGTTATAGAAACAAAAGAATTTATTGAAGCCCTTCAAAATGAGCGTATTAAACCACCTGTGGCGGACGCATTCCATCCATTCGAATCCCTGCGACCTGAAAAAATTGAAGGCGAACCTGAAATCCTCAGAGCCCTGCGCAACAATCCTATCAAATACATCGTCGACCACAGTCACAGCTCAGTGGCTTCCGGAGAGCCTGAGGTTGTTAAAGGAAGAATTGGCAGCGCACTTCGAACAAGGGATCACTACGACATGATTTTTCTGAAGGATGTGATCAGCTCCGAATTGAACCAGCCGTTTTCAGTGGGAAGCTGGATAAAAACCGAAAAAATTGGTGAGAATCAAACGATAATTGGCAATGCCGGAGATCTTCAGAATGCGTGGCGCGGTTGGGAGTTGTTTTTGGACAAACAGAATCGCCTTTCTTTTATCATGATCAGTTACTGGCCGCACAACTATCTGCAGATCACTACCGAGTCACCGGTGTCCAGTGGAGAATGGCATCATGTATCAGTAACCTATAATGGTTCTGGTAAAGCCGATGGTGTGCAATTGTACGTGGATGGTAAAATAACAAAACACATCATCAATCATGACAATCTCTATCGATCCGCGGTCAATAAACAGATCGTAATTAAAGGCTGGAGACACCGACCACTTATAGTAGGACGAAGCGGTCGATCCTTTACAGGAGATATGGGTGCGTTTACAGGCTCTATCGACCACGTTAAACTGTTCAAAAGGTGCCTTACCTATCTTGAAGTGGCCGCCTCATTTGAGGAAGCAACCATTGCCGATCCTACTGTTGCAGACTTTACCGAAAACGATCTTGTCGATCATTACCTTAACCGAAACCACCTCGATTTTCAGCGTTTGCAAAATGAATTACAGGAGCTACAAGTCGAGAAACTTCAGTTGATGGAACAAGTGCCGGAAATCATGGCAATGGAAGAGAAACCCGAAATGAGAAAAACTTATGTTCTCAACCGTGGCCAGTATAACCAACCAAAGGAAGAGGTACAAGCGGGTACACCTCAAAACGTATTGGCCTTTCCCGAAGACCTGCCAAAAAATCGCGTCGGTCTAGCCAAATGGTTGGTTGATCCTGGAAATCCGCTGACTGCAAGGGTTGCCGTAAATCGCTACTGGCAAATGATCTTCGGCAAAGGAATTGTCGCAACACCGCATGACTTTGGAACGCAGGGTGCTTTGCCCACACACCCTGACTTGCTCGATTGGCTAGCTATTGAGTTTACTGAGTCGAACTGGGATATAAGAAAATTGCTAAAAACCATGGTTCTATCTGCGACCTATAAACAATCCTCGTTTGCCACTCAAGAGTACCTGGAAAAAGATGCAAATAATTTATTCCTGGCACGAGGTGCAAGTCATCGACTACCCGCGGAAATGATCCGTGATAATGCATTAGCGGCCAGCGGGTTGCTAAATCCGAAAATTGGTGGCGAAAGTGTAAAACCCTACCAACCAGATGGCGTATGGGGCTTTGGCTCATCTGGTAGGTATAAGGAAGATACGGGAGATCGTCTTTATCGCAGGAGCATGTATACATTTATTCGCCGGACTACACCTCATCCTGCCATGATCGCTTTTGATGCACCGAATCGGTCTGTTTGTACTGTCAAAAGAGAAAATACTAATACACCTCTACAGGCCCTGGTGTTGTTGAATGATCCTCAATTTGTCGAAGCGGCGAAGGTATTAGCAGGTAGGATGCAGAAAGAAGGCGGGGCAGACCTTGAAAGACAAACTGAATATGGTTTTAAATTGCTCTGCGGAAGGCAGCCAAATACTATGGAGAAGGAATTGATGAAAGAGCAATATCAAATTGCTTTGCATAAGTATCAAAAATATCCGAAAGAGGCAGACGAAATTCTCAAAGTTGGGGAGTATGAATTTGAGCAAAATCTTGATAAGATTGAGACAGCTGCCTTGGCCATGGTTGCTAGTACGATTATGAATTTTGACGAGGCGTATATGAAACGATGAAGACGGCCTACGGCGGACGCTTGACGGCCCACGCAACATAACTGCTTTCTTGACAAATTCTTTTCTCATTCATGAAATGGCTGAAAATTCTTGGTGCTCTAATTACTATTCTTCTTTTGTTCAATAGCATTACAGGTGCTTCTCAAATTCATTGTTTACTTACAGAAGATGTAAATGTTTTTAGGAATGAGTGATGTCGAGGAGTAACAATTTAAGTTGTCTGCAGCCGTCTGCCGTCCACCGTCTACCGTCATGTTTGATCTGATTACTATAGGCCGCGTTTCCATGGACTTATTCTCCCAACAGCTTGGCGCACCTTTCCCTGAAATAAAAAGTTTTACAACGAGTGTTGGCGGCAGCCCAACGAATATTGCAGTCGGTGCCAGCCGGTTGGGTTTACGCTCGGCAGCATTTACGGCGGTCGGCGATGATAAGGTGGGTGACTTCTTAATTCGTTACTTGAACGATGAAGGAGTAGATACTTCATTCATACCCAGAAAACCAGGGAAAAGAACAGGTCTAGCTCTTTTGGGAATCCAACCTCCTGACAAATTTCCTCTTGTCTTCTATAGAGAAGATCCTGCAGATATTTACATAGATATCGACGATGTAAATAGATTGCCAATAGATCGCTGCAAAGCACTTCTTCTTTCTGGTACAGCCCTAAGCCGCGGCCCAAGCCGAGAGACAACCTTATATGCAGCCGAACGGGCACAACATTACGGACTAACTGTTTTCCACGATCTCGATTTTCGTGACGATCAATGGGATTTCCCGGAAACATATGGTATTTGGCAACGCAGTGTATTACAACTGGTCAACGTTGTTATCGGCACTGAAGAGGAGTTCTATTCTGCCATTGCTCCCGATCCGACAAGTGTAATTGTAGGTGCGTCCTTAAAGCCAGAACAAAAAGTGAAACTCGACGAATGGATATCGGAATTGACTAACAAACATCAAAGCCTTGACGCCTTAGTACTGAAACGAGGTGTTAAAGGTGTAACTATATTTACAAGAGATACGAAACCAGTAAATGTCGCCGGGTTTCCCGTTGAAGTGGTAAATACAGTAGGTGCAGGCGACGCGTTTGCGAGTGGCTTTATCTCCAGTTGGATACGTGGCGAAGATTGGTTCGCTTGTGCAGAATTTGCTAATGCTTGCGGAGCTCTTGTCGTTATGCGTCATGGTTGCGCAGCTGCGATGCAAAGGTCGGAAGAAGTTCAGGTATTTTTACAAAAGATGCAGTCCAATTAATTGATTATACAAAGTACAGAAATGAACGACAAACATCTAATCAAACCAGATTACAACCAAACCAATGTAATAGATGTCACGCCCGAATCGGCTAAATGGAAATATCTCACTTTTCGGATTATTAGATTGCATATAGGAGAAACATACCGGGAAGAAACCGATAAACAGGAATTTGCGCTGGTTCCTTTGCAAGGGTCAGGTACTCTAAAGGTTTCCGATCTAAAATGGCAAACGGAACGCCAAGACGTTTTTACTCAAATGCCCGATGTGCTCTACGTCCCTCCCAATGAACAAATCACAGTCACCGCAAGATCTGACTTCGAATTTGCCGTAGGCAGCGCTCCAGCCGAAGGAAAATATCCCACAAGACTTTTCCGGCCAGACGAGCAGCGCGTTGAAGTTCGTGGCCATCATCCCGCCTTACGTGAAGTACATCACACCCTTGCCTGGCCTCTTCCCGCTGAGCGACTAATCTTATTCGAGGTATACGTGCCTGGCGGAAATTGGTCCGGTTGGCCGCCTCACTGTCACGACCGATATGCCGGTTCGCCCTACCTAGAAGAGATATACTACTATCGCACGCAACCAGAAGATGGGATTGCCTTCCACCGTAACTACCGCCTCGACAATGATTTTGATGAAACCCTCCCGGCAGGCAACGGAGACTGCGTGTTGGTCACCCAAGGCTTTCATCCGGTTGCCGCCACTCCGGGCACCAATGTCTACTTCCTGAATTATCTGGCTGGTGAACTGCAACACGAAGAGCGCAATTACAAGCCATATGAAGACCCGAATACCATATGGATTAAAGAGGATTGGGAAGCAAATAAGATGGGATTACCGGTAAAATTTAACCATTGAGTACGCCATGGTGCTATAAGTGATTCAAAAAAAGAAAGAAAAGCCTGAATCATAGATCAATGATCAAACGAATAATGATACATGCGCTGTTACTCTATGCTGTCTGGTGTACGCTTCTATATCAATGACCCATTTTGGAGTCCAAAGTTAGAACAGTGGAGCACCACAACCGTCAATGATGTATTCGATAAGTTATCGCTCTGAATTAACGGGAGATGTACAACTCACTTTAAACGGTTCCAAAATTGACATTGCTCCTACTGATGGATATGTTACAATTAAGAGGAAGTGGCAGAAAGGAGATAGGGTTACGTTGAATCTGCGGATGGATCCGCGTTTGATTTGATTAGAAATACTCAGTATGACAACGAATATGGCTTTCTTAAACAACGACGATCAATGCTCATTCGTGGGAGAATTAGGGTCGCCCCTCCTGTTGGTTTTGAATTATAAAAACCGTTATTCCCCAGATTTGCAATGATGGGCTCTTGAGCTATGCTACTTTTACTCACAGTTTTATTCCTGCTTCTTTTCCTGGGGGTTCCCATAGCTTATGCTATTGGAATATCTTCTTTTGCCTATTTCGGCTTGTACTATCCGGAGTTGATCCGGGTGTTACCACAAAAGATGTATGCCGGCTTCAATTCTTATGGTTTAATTGCCCTTCCATTGTTTGTCCATATGGGGTATTTGATGAACGATGCGGGAATAACCGACAAGATCATCAATTTTTTAATGATGATCGTTGGCCGGCTCAGAGGAGGAATGGGTCTTGTTAATGTGGGAGCCTCGATGGTCTTTGGCGGGATATCCGGCTCAGCAGCCAGTGATACGGCATCTATAGGCTCCATTTTGATTCCGCAAATGGAGAAAAGAGGCTATAGCCGGGCCTTTGCCAGCGGCATTACCGTATCCAGTTCAACGATGGGGATCATTATCCCGCCCAGTATACCAGTGGTATTGTATGCCATTGTCGCTCAAGAATCGGTATCCGACCTGTTTCTGGGAAGTGCCATTCCTGGAATTATGATTGGCCTGATTCAATTGGCGATTTGTTTTTACATCGCTACAAAAAGAAAATATCCCGTAGAGCATATTAAAGCCGGCATTTATGAAGTATCAAAAGAGTTTGTCCGCTCGAGTTATATTTTAATCATGCCACTGGTAATCGTAGGGGTGGTCGTTTTTGGTATAGCCACGCCTACCGAATCCGCAGCCATTGGTGTTTTTTATGCCTTAACCATAGGCTTATTAAATAAAAAAATAAACACAAAAGTATTTTATAGAACCTTGTGGAAAGCAGGTATGGTGAGTTCGCAAATCATGATTATCATCGCCCTGTCGCAGTTGTATATTTGGGTGCTGACGCTGGAGCATATTGATGAAAAACTATATGATTTTATGATTCAATTTGCCAATTCGCCAAGTTTGTTTTTACTTGTCCTCGCCGGTGTAGTGATTCTAATCGGGACTTTTTTAGATGTTACGCCGGCGATTTTGTTGCTCACCCCTCTTTTTTTACCCATAGCAAAAGAGATAGGTGTCGATCCCGTGACATTTGGTATTGTACTCATCGCCAGCCTGGCCATCGGCACTTGTACGCCTCCTGTTGGAAATTGCCTGAACGTTTGTGCCGCCATTACCAAAATGGGTATCGGAAAAATATTCAAAGCCGCCATCCCATTTTTGGTAGCCAATTTAATAGTCGTAATAATGATCATTTTTTTGGAAGATTTTATGATCTCGTTTTTGATTTATTTATTTTCAGAACAATGAAAAAATGAATTTAGCAGTAATCGGGGCGGGAGCTATGGGCTCTCTTTTTGAGGGCCTGCTGGCAGAGCATGGCATTGAAGTAACCTTTATTGACCCCAATGAAGCGCATATAAATAAAATACCTCGCCAAAAGGATGCTGTTTCAATATTTGGCTATCTATAACTTTTATACCTCGCCAAAAGTGTCTATCTTTGTATAGATTTAGCTACCAATAAAGCATCAAAAAATGAGTAATTTGCTTATCGGGCGCAAAAAGGAACTAAAAATTTTACAAACAGCATTGGAATCTTCCGAAGCAGAAATGATTTCCGTAATCGGGCGGCGGCGAGTGGGCAAAACCTTTTTAGTCAAATCAGCCTACGTAAACCGTATTGATTTTGAATTGACTGGTATCCGAAATGTGTCAAATTCGGAACAATTACAAAATTTCAGCCTTCACATCACTAAACAATTAGAAGCGATAGTCCCTGTTAAAGAGCCAAAAAACTGGCTGGAAGCCTTTTATATGTTGACCCTTTTTCTCGAACAAAAAAAGGAAGCAGCAAAACAGGTCGTATTTTTTGATGAACTGCCCTAGCTGGCAAAACCCAAATCGGGATTCTTAAATGGATTGAGTTATTTCTGGAACAGTTGGGCGGTCAACCAAAATATAGTCGTGGTGATTTGTGGTTCGGCAGCTTCGTGGATGATACAAAAAGTCGTCAGACACACGGGAGGCTTGCACAACCGGATTACCAAACGCATACATCTAAAGCCTTTTACCTTATCGGAAACCGAACAATACCTGCGAACCCGGAACATCACTTTAAACCGCTACCACATCGTCCAGTTGTATATGGCAATGGGGGGGATACCTCACTATTTAAAAGAAATTGAGCCGGGAAAAAGTGTGGTACAAAATATCGATGACCTCTGTTTTTCAGACACCGGCTTATTAAAAGAGGAGTTTCTGGATTTATATCCTGCCTTATTCGAAAATTCCGATAATCATATTGCCGTTATCCGGGCATTGGCAAAAAAAAGGCAAGGGATGGACAGAAATGAAATTATAAAAACCGCCAACTTACCGAATGGCGGCAGCGTCACCAAAGTGCTGGAGGAATTGAGCCAGTCAGGTTTTATATCTGCCTATCATCCTTTTGGTAAAAAGAAAAAAAACAGCTTATACCGCCTGACGGATGAATACTCCCTGTTTTATTTGAAATTTATTGAAGTAAAGAAAAATGAAGGAACAGAAACCTGGCAGCATCTTAGCCAAACCCCGCCATACAAAATATGGAGCGGCTATGCTTATGAAAGTATTTGTATAAAACACCTGCCACAAATCAAAAGAGCCTTGAGTATTGCCGGGGTTTATGCGGTCTCTTCTTCTTTTTTAAAAAAAAGAACAAAAATGGATAAAGGCGTACAAATTGACCTTTTATTGGATAGAAATGACCATATCATCAATTTGTTCGAAATAAAATTTCACAATAAACACTTTACAATTTCCAAGGCTTATGCCAAGCAGTTAAAAGAAAAAATGGATATTTTCGAAGAAACGACCAAAACCCGCAAACACCTGTTTTTAACTTTGATGACTACCTTCGGATTGAACCCTAACGAACATAGCATCGGATTGGTTGACCAGGTCTTGACTTTGGATGATTTGTTTGTGGAATAAAGGCAAAAATTATGAGAATCATCAGAAGCCTTGGACGGGATAATTTTAACCAAGGTCGAATCAAAAAGTGATGTTGTGATTGCAGCGTTCTTATTGAGGCAGGCAGAGCATAAAATGCATTTAAAAAAAAGGATAGAAATCATTCCCAATATCGAATCTCCCAACCTGGCTACATTTTTATGCCTGCCGGAAAGCAGGCATATCCAGGGCGCCTGTTTAGCTATAGATGGCGGAGCAACACCGGGTTTGTACTAATGCGAATAAAAACATAATCCATGGTTCATTTTATTTCAAATATCAAAATGTCTTTATTCCTTGGCTTCATCCTCAGTCTACTTCTCTCTTCCTGTGGCAATAATAATGCTTCCCAATCAGCAGATGGAAAAAAGCGCATTGTCTTCAGATATGGACATGCACAAACTGCCGATGACCCCAGGAGTAAGTCCATGGACTTTTTTAAGAAAGAGCTCGAAAACAAAACGAATGGAAGAATTAAAGTGGAATTGGGGTATTCGAACATCTATGGCAGTGAGCAGGAAATGATGGATCTGGTCAAGACGGGAGGCCTTCAGGGAACAAGAGGAGGTAGTTTTCAGGACGCGAATATTAAATATAATATCGTGACTTTACCTTACCTGACCCGAAATTGGGATCAGGCGATTTGCCTGGTAAGAAGTGATTGGATCAATCAGGTGGCAAAAGAAGCTAAAAAAAATGGATTTTATATTCCGGCCTGTGGAGTGGCCATTGGATTCAGAGCCCATGCCTATAAGAAAGAAAATTTAAATAATTTTAAAGATGTCAAAGGACTAAAAATAAGAGCGCCCGGTGCTCAGGAGATTTATCAAAAAATAATCAAATCCATTGGCGCAAATCCGGTTGGTGTTACATGGGCCGAAACTTATAGTGCCTTAAAAACAGGTGTAGTAGATGGTGTAAGTGCCATACCTGCAGGCATTTGGGATTCTAAATTGTATGAAGCATTGAAAACCGTTGTCATAGATAAACATTCTATTACGGCTGATCCTTTGTACGTAAATTTAAACTGGTATCAAAGCTTACCAGATGATTTAAAAGCTGTTTTTGATGAGGTGAGTACGCAAACCATGAGGCTAAGCGATGAACTTTTCAGAGCCTATGAAAAAGAGGTATTTGATCTTCTCGAAGAGAAACTAGACCTCTACGTATTAAACGATAAAGAAATGGAAGAAATGGTTCAGTTGACTTCAACAATTAGTGATTTCTTTACAGAAAGAGGAGATTTCACAAAGGAAGATATTGATCAGGCTCGGAGAGCTGCGTCAGGCTGTGATGACCTTTCGACCCAAAAAGAATCGAAATGAAAAATTTCGTACGCTATTTAAAAAAAGCAGAGGAGATCTCCATAAAAGGGATCAATATTATTTTTGTCCTATGCTTTTTCGGTATGCTGATGCTGGTGATTATTGAAGTAATCATGAGATATGTTTTTGCCAAAGGAATCGCTGGGGGTAATGAATTAGCCACTGCTTTATTTGTCTATGTTTCTGCATTGGGAATGGCCCTTGCCATTGCAAAAAAAGAACATATTGCCATACCCGCGTTTGTGAAAAACCTTAAGCCAGGCCTCGCTGCAATTGTAGATGCACTGGGTATATTCCTTGTGCTGGTAATAAGTTTGATCATGCTGTATTATTCCATAGAATGGATAGCAGGAACTGGCTCCACTAAAATCCCCTTGCTGGGCATTTTAATTCCCAGATGGATGTTTCAATTGGCTATACCTGCAGGATTAATCCTCTCTGTCATTTTCTGCTTTTTAAGAATATTATTTGGAATTTTTAAGTTTGAAAAACTCGGTACTTTTTGGCTTAGCGAATGATATGTCCACAACAATAGGAATCGGTGTAATCGGGATGGGATGGATGGGACAGGCCCATAGCCGATCCTATCTACAGGTGCCTTTGAGGTTTCCCGAGGGAGATGTGCGGCCCCGTCTTGTTATCTGTGCTGATAATGTGGACGAGCGAGTGGCCCAGGCCAAGGCGGTTCTGGGTTTTGAGGAAAGCACTACTGACTGGCACAAGGTGATTGAGCATCCGGATGTAGAGGTTGTCATTATTACTGCTCCAAATAATCTGCACGCAGACATTGTTAGCGCAGCAGCAGAAGCAGGAAAACATATATTTTGTGAAAAACCCGTCGGCCGGACGCCGGAAGAAACGGCGTTGATTGCAAAAACGGCACGAAACGTTAAAATCAAAACCGGTACCGGCTATAACTATCGGTGGACTCCACTGGTGCAACATGCTCATGCTCTGATCCAGGAAGGCAAATTGGGTGACCTTACCCATTATCAGGGGCGTTTTTTCTCCATGTATGGCAGCGACCCAATGGGACAGTTTTCATGGAGATTCGATTCCGACATCTCAGGCTACGGTGTTTTGGGTGACCTTATGTCCCATGTCGTGGATATGGCCCACATGATGGCGGGGCCGGTAAAGCGCGTCTCCAGCCAGTCACATACCTTTATCCCCGAAAGGCCCTTGCCGGTGCCGGGTAAAGGGACCCACTTTTCAGTAGGTCAGCCTGGAGACCCAAAGGGGGAAGTTGACAATGAAGATTATGTCGGAGCCTTAATAGAGTTCACCAATGGCGCTCGGGGGACACTTGAAGCGTCAAGGACCATTTTCGGACCAAAATGTCAATTTGGCTTTGGGCTCAACGGGACCAAAGGTGCGGTTGGCTGGGACTTTGAACGCATGAACGAGTTGCAACTCTACCTACCCGGTGATCGCGATGTCCACGACGGCTACATTAGAATTCTGGGAGGTGATAAGTATCCATTCCATGGGAATTTTGTTCCCGGCTCGGGTAACGGCATTGGATACGAGGATCTGAAAGTTATAGAGGCGTACCAATTCCTGCAATCCATTATCGACGACCGGCAACACACTCCAGATTTTGAAGATGCTCTGCAGGTGGCCAATGTAAACGCCGCCATGGTCAGATCATGGGAGAGCGGCCAGTGGGAAGAAGTTACACCGCTCAATGTTTCGTGAGGCGAGACGCCATCACGAACCTCACTAGCTATTTACGGTTGTTGATGGCCTCTGGCCTCAACTTCTATTTTTCAAAAGGTGCAATCTGTAATCCACCCAATCATTGGGTGTATCCCAGTTTTTCGCTTTCCCTCCCGCGCCCTGACCGCTCCGTCGCCAAAGCGGCTATGGCGCGTCGGAGACCTAAAGGGAAATCCACGCTCAATTTAGGCTGCGGGTTGGGCTTTCCTTTAGAAATTGAAGGCGCGCGGTGGCAAAAAATACCCAACAAGCGAAATTTTGGATGTATAGGTGCGCTTTGATGCGTTCATTTCTTTGAACAGTTCGCCGCTGGCGGCTAATTTTGTACGTGTTATCTTCCTTCGACCCCATTAACCTATACTCAGCTCAGTTGTGTAGGTATTTCCTGAGTTTGACACTTAATTTTGCTGGTGATTTGATTTTCAGCCAGTTATGTGATGGGCATGTTGCAAATTGCCACTACGAGCTATTCATTTTATGAGAATGAGTTGGTATGACGGTAGGTAGTTGACCTATTTGATGAGTTCAATATTTTTAAGCGGAGCAATATTTAATGCTCGAAGGATTTTTGCTCCATATTGTCCATTGGCACCTTTTACATAAAATTTGTGATCGTCCAGTTTCATTTGAGATACCTGGAGTTGATTGAGTTCATTTTTTATTTTTTCAGGACTTATATCTATTTCCTTACTTCGTAGAGTTTCTTCCAGAGCTCTTTCCATTGCAAAGGAAATGAAGCACACTACAAAGTGGCCTTTTATTCTATTGGGTGTCCAATGGAATATCGGTCGTGTTTTCATAGTTGTTTTTAGAATGCGAAAGCTTTCTTCTATGCGCCATAGATTGTGGTAGGCTTTCATAATAGCAAATTCACTCATGTCTTTGCGGCTTGACTGAATACCATAATATCCGTCCCACTTGCTATCTTCTTTGATTCGTTCTTCATCCAGAGTAGGTGGTGTCTTGTTCTCATATTCTATTTTGACGTACCTCTTTGCACCCTTTTTACTGCTGGGCACCTGGCCTTGGTCGACCATGGCTTCGGCCTTTTCGACTTGTCTTTTTCTGTCTTTTTGATCTTTTACCGCTCGTTGTTTTGACCAACTTATTATGAGTTTATCTTTCCATTCATGTTGTTGACCTTGTTCGTCTTTATAGGATACCTCCAGATCCACAGATTTATATCTGAACAATACTTCTGCTGTGTCTTTGTCCACTTCATGATTATGGTAACCCTCATTAGCCCATACCTGATCCTGTATAGGTTTGGCTTGGACTTTTAGTTTTGAACTCACAATGTATTCATATCCTGCTTGTCTGATGAGGTGAAAGTTGTTTTTACTATTCAGCCCCTTATCGGCTACTATGACAACTTGATTGATGTTGAACCGATCTTTGAGTATGTTCAACGCATCGATCATCGTCTTGCCATCTGATGTATTTCCTGGGAATAATTCATAACCTATAGGGCGACCTTGCTGATCGGTAAACAATCCCATCACTACCTGCACCTCGTTGAACTTTCCATTTTTACTGAACCCAAAGTCTTTTAACTCGTCAGGCCTCACACTCTCAAAATGAAAAGTGGTTACATCATAGAAGGCTACATCTATAGTTGAGTTAAACAGATCGCAATATCTTTTGAACATACCTTGTTCTATTTCCTCCTTATGAGTAGCTAACCAGTCGAGGTTTCTGTAGAGTTGATGAAGTTCAATATTGCTGTCCATTCCCTTGAATTCAATTTGATCCTGGTAGGCTCTTAATTTTGATTTGCACCGCAATAGTCTATGTATTGCCATATAAAAAGTAACCCTACTCAGGGAAAAGCCAAGCCTTCTATGCTTTGCTCCTACCTTATCAAGAATTGTAGCAAGGCCTAATTTTTCCCAAATCTTTTCATAAACCACATGACCATAACAAAGTCTTTTAACCTCTTTCATGTCCGAAATGCTATTGGCATCCATTCCCGACAAGGTCAAGAGTTTACGGCCAATGGTTTCAAGGGTGCGATCTTGTCGTAAGACATCCAACCTGCCTAGGTTAAGAAGGACTTTGTGCTTGACTTTGCCGTCCATGCGATAGGACTCGACTATTTGAAGGTAGGTGTGATTTCTGGATTTAGTAGTTTTAATGAACATGTAGTAAATATACTACATATATGTTACAAACACCTAATATATAGGAATTTATATTCAATTTGTTGCCACCACGTTTTTTCAAAAACCTACATTTCTACCCCTAAAATCCCTATTCTATGGGCATCTTGTGAAAATCCAAGGCCGTTAAGTGTCAAACTCAGGATACCCAACAAGCGAAATTTTGGATGTATAGGTGCGCTTTGATGCGTTCATTTCTTTGAACAGTTCGCCGCTGGCGGCTAATTTTGTACGTGTTATCTTCCTTCGACCCCATTAACCTATACTCAGCTCAGTTGTGTAGGTATTTTACAAATAGTGATTTGAAATTGTAATTTGGCAGTCACTATTTCCCCCGTGTGGCGGGGGATAAAGGGGGTGGAAATTCATCTATACATGGAGAAAGCAAGCCGATCAAACAACTTCCACTACAATAAACAACTAAAAGGTTTAGCCAAAGCCAATAGAAAATGTCCGTATTAGAATCCGCAATTGGATACCGCGTAACGCGGCACGAGTTACAAAACAATGCGACCACTCCACCCCCTGGCCCCCGCCAGCGGGGGAAACAAGTCGTGCAATCTTTGTCATAAAAAAGAATGGAAGAGAAAGATCGTGGCCAGTTCTATAGAATCGCAATTCTTTTTTAATTTGCACCGAATGTTCTTAAGATATAACATGAGCACAGCACTATGAAAAAGATGTACATCAATGGTGATTGGGTCGATTCGCCGGAGTCGATCGAGGTGTTAGCTCCATATACCGGTGAAGTTATTGAATCAGTACCATCTGCTAGTCCCGAACAGGTGGAGACGGCCTTGGCTGCTGCTGAAAAAGGGGCAAAGATAATGGCAGGGATGACGGCCTTTGATCGCGGTCAAATCCTCAGGAAGACTGCAGATCTTGTAGACAAACACTCCGAGGAATTGGCCCGCCTGATCGCAACCGAGGCCGGAAAACCCATTAGCGAATCCCGAGGTTCCGTGACACGTTGTGCCGAGATCCTTCGTCTTTCTGCTTTTGAAGGAGCGCAGTTGCGGGGAGAATATTTACCACTTGATGCCAATATGTGTACCGAGGGAAAGATGGGTTTTGTGATGCGGGTTCCTTGCGGAGTAGTATTAGCGATAACTCCTTACAATTACCCATTTTATCTTGTTATCCAGAAAATCGGCCCCGTCCTGGCTGCCGGCAACGCGGTTATTCTTAAACCGGCCACACAAACGCCGCTTATTGCTCTCCGTTTTACAGAATTGCTGTTAGAGGCAGGTCTGCCTGACCTCGGCATTCAAACTCTTACCGGAAGCGGAAGTCAGCTCGGTCCCGTACTGTGTGCCGACCCGAGGGTACGTAAGGTCTCCTTTACCGGTAGCAAAGAGGTCGGGGAGTCCATCACCAAGGCCGTCGGAATAAAGAAGCTTTCCCTGGAACTTGGATCAAATTGTCCCATGATAGTCCTACCCGATGGTGACCTGGAAATGGCGGCACAGGCTGCATCGGTAGCGGGATACGTAAATGCAGGTCAGGTGTGCATATCCCTGCAACGCATCATCGTACATCAGGATGTATACGCAGATTTCATTGATGCCCTTAAGCCGGCAGTCGAATCCATCAAAATCGGACCTCCCCTGGAAGAGAATTCACGGATGAGTGCCATGATCTCGGGACCAGAACTCGATCGCGTTGACGCCTGGGTCTAGGAGGCAGTAGATGATGGTGCCCGATTGGTGACCGGTGGTGATCGCCAGGGAGCCACACTGACACCAACGATCCTGGCCGACGTAAAACCGGAAATGCGTGTTTTCTGCGATGAATTGTTCGGTCCTGCCGTGACGACCACTTCAGTAAACAGCGTAGAGGAAGCCATTGCCCTGGCAAATGACAGCAACTACGGTCTGGCTGCAGGTATATTTACTAGGGATATCACAAAGGCGATGCGTTTTGCACGACACGCTGAAGCGGGAAACGTCCACATCAATTGGACCCCCTTATGGCGTGCTGACTTTATGCCATATGGAGGACTCAAGGACAGCGGAATTGGAAAGGAAGGCCCGCGCTATGCGGTTGAAGAAATGACCGAAGCAAAAACTATTGTAATACATGGTGTGGGATAGAAGACGGCCGACGGCAAACGGCAAACGGTGGACGGCACGGAATTCCCCGTCAGCCGTTCGCCGATGATTAAGAGTTAATGTCTATGTTTTTGTCATGTACTCAAATAGAAATTAGGGCAATCAACACCACAACCTGGGCTAGCCAGAACCGAACAAGAATTTGGGGTGCAGGACATATTGCACAAATCTTGAAGTCGATAATTAACTTTATTGAAAATCAGAATTCCATATTATAGAAAAACAATAGATTCAAGGTGTGGCGGAGGCCCGGAAAAAGCACCGGAGGGATTGCTTTTTCCTAGAGTTTTTTGGTACTTTTTAGGGCAATGCCAAAAAGTACGAATATCTAGAAGTGGAAATGGGACAATGAATTGCTTGATGGCCTATTCTAAAGTAAGTCATGTGTACCTTAAACTTTGTGCGATTTGTCTTACATCCAGAATTTGTGTATCTGCAAATACTCCGTATAAAAGACATTGGTGTATTCGTTTATTCGTTAAACGGAGTTCGGATCTTAGCGTATAAACAGTTACACGCATACACGCATAAGCGCATAAACGCTGACATATGTTGGTTATATAATTTCTTAACTATTTTTGACATGAACCAATTTTTAAGATACTAAACCTATGAACTTTTACACTGCTCAAGATACGATCCGGCTCACACTAGGACAAGCTATAGTAAAATTCCTGCAGATGCAATACAGTGAGCGGGATGGGACTGAAAGACGATTTATACAAGGGATGTGGGGTATACTCGGGCACGGCAATGTGTCGGGGTTGAGTCAGGCCCTGGTAGAATACGGCCAGGAACTTCCCTTCTATCAGCCAGCTAACGAGCAATCCATGGTCCACGCCTCAACCGGATTTTCAAGGGCCAATTTACGCCTTGCGACAATGGCCTGCACCTCTTCAATCGGACCGGGAACTACAAATATGCTTACTGGTGCCGCCACAGCCACTATCAACCGAATTCCTGTACTGCTCTTCCCATCCGATCATTACGCGTCGAGATATCAAGGACCGGTGCTGCAAGGTCTGGAGCATGCAATTTCTATGGATGTTAGCGTAACGGACTGTTTCCGGCCGGTGAGTAAGTTCTTTGATCGCATTACGCGCCCGGAACAAATACTTTTTTCCCTACCCGAGGCCATGCGTATTATGACAGATCCGGCTGAAACGGGTACCGCGACGATAGCACTGCCCCAGGATATTCAGGGCTACGCATTTGACTACCCAGTCAACTTTTTTGAGAAGCACATTTGGCGGATTGAACGTCGTCAGCCGGACGAACAGCGGATCGAGGAGGCTGTCAAACTTTTGAAAGCCGCCAAAAGACCTCTCATTATTGCCGGAGGTGGAGTTCACTACTCCGAAGCCTGGAACGAATTAGCAACTTTTGCTGAGAAATTCGGCATACCAGTGGCAGAAACCCATGCCGGAAAAGGTGCCATTCGGAATGATTCAGATTTGTTGGTGGGCGGCACAGGTGTGACCGGTACCCAGATGGCTGCTCATTTTAGCAAAAAGGCAGATCTTGTCATTTGCATAGGCACCAGGCTTCAAGACTTTATCACTGGCTCAAACAGCGCATTCCAAGACCCGGAGGTTAAGTTTACAACCATCAACGTGTCTGGACATGACGCCTATAAGATTGGCTCCCTGCCAATCATGGCCGACGCCAGGGAAGCCTTGCAGATCTTGACTAAAGCCGCAGAGGCCGCTGGAATACAGCCTGATCCGAAATATGTGCGAGAAATCGCTATCAAGAAGGAGAAGTGGAACGATCTTTTGACAAAAGAGGTAAACGTACACCACCCCGGGGAAAAAATAAACCAGGGGCATTTGGTAACTATTCTCAATGGCATGATGGAAGCCGGTGATGCACTGGTTGCAGCTGCCGGAACAATTCCTGCGGATCTAACCAAGCTCTTCAACTCCAGCAATGGCCGCACCCTATATCTAGAGTTCGGAAACTCCTGTATGGGCTTTGATATACCAGCCTCAATTGGGGTGAAGATGGCCCGAAAAGAAGGTGAAGTCTTCGTACTGATGGGGGATGGCAACTATCAATTGCATCCTATGGAGTTAGTCACAGCGGTACAGGAACGAACCAAGATTACGGTAGTACTTGTTGTCAATGGCGGTTTTCAATCGATCCATGGGCATCAGAAGGCCCTGGTAGGACACAGTCTTGGAAATGAGTTCAAGATACGGGACCCTAAAACCAATCTGCTGGACGATGGGGAATTCATCGATGTGGATTACGTAAAGAATGCCGAAAGCATTGGCTTAAAGGCTTGGTGCGCAACCAACGAAGAGGAAATTCGCCGGGCTCTGACAGCGGCCCGAGGAGAAAAAGGTTCCTGTATGATCGTAGTGCCAACCGAAGAATATCGTTACACCCCGGATTCTGGAATCTGGTGGGAAGTAATCGGTGCCGAAGTTACCGGAGATCCAAAGACAAAGAAACTGGTCGAGGCCCGTGAGGCCGGAAGGGTTGACCAACGTTTCTATTTTTAGTATGCGACGAAACCGACTTCTGGATATATGGCAAAAAGGTGGTTATGGAGTCAATGCGTGGCTGCACATACCCAGTTCCTGGTCGGCCGAGGTGATGGCTCATCAGGGCTATGATAGCCTTACGATCGACTTTCAACATGGTTTTCATGATATGCAGATTGCCCTGACAATGCTGCAGGCCATTTCTACTACTGAAGCAGTTCCACTGGTGCGTGTACCCAACAACGACCCTGCCTGGATTCAGCGCCTGCTTGATGCCGGAGCATATGGAGTTATTTGTCCAATGGTGAACACCGCGGAGGAATGTGAACGATTCATTCAGACTTGCCGCTATCCACCCGAAGGTACGCGCAGCCTGGGACCCACCCGGGCACGCATCTATGCTGGGGAAGATTACGCCGCCGAAGCCAATGACCATATACTGACGATAGCCATGATTGAGACCGAAGAGGCGTTGTGCAACGTTGATGCCATCTGCGGCACTACAGGATTGAATGCGATCTACGTGGGTCCCGGGGACCTGTCTCTAACTATGGGGGAAACTCAGCGCGTGGATTTGACGAAACCAGTCCTGGTACGGGCACTGGACAAAATTCTGGCATCTGCCCACAAACATCAGGTGGTGGCGGGGATTCACACCGGTTCTGCCGAGTATGCCCGTCAGATGGTACAAAAGGGTTGGCAGTTGGTAACCGTGAAGGCAGATACTACCTTACTGGCTGCCGCGGCAAATGAAAGTGTGCACGCTGTCAGGCAAACACAACCGAAAGAAAAGCATACCACGGGGCCATATTGACCTAAGTGACATTTGAAAAATGAAATGTGCAAAATTGAGCAATGCTGATTGGATAAAAGGGTGCAGAGCACCAAAAATATTTATAGAAAAATAAAGGCGGTGTGCATGCAGGTACAAAGTACCGAAATATTGAACAGTTTCGAACGAGTGCCAATATCTCGGTGCGCCTGTCTGCCGGAGCCTCGGCACAGGCAGGCTGCACCTTTCCTGACGTTACGAGCTCGAACTATAAATATTATCGGCACCCTGTGCCTAGTCCGGAATCAAAACCTGTGCTGAGCGCAGTCGAAGTATGAACAAGTTATTTGTTGAGCGTTACTAAAAGCAAATGATATTATTGAAAATTGACAATGCTCCCTCAAGACTATAATACCCTCCCGCGGCAAGGCCACGAGATCGTTTATTCGTTTATTTGTTTATTCGTGTATTTGAACATTTTCGTAAACCCCATAAACGTATAAACGATTCAACGCATAAACAAAACAATAACAAAATGTAATATCCTCTAATTATGAAAAAGATTGTTCAAAATACAAGCCTTTACAAAGCTCTTATATGGCAACATTATTAAAAGAAGGAAAAAGCGCAGACTTTCTGTTTGATGCCGATCAAAAAGTGCAAGAAATCGTTCGGGGCATTTTGGCCGATATCCGCAATCGTGGTGATGAAGCGGTACGCGAGCTATCAGTCAAGTTTGACAATTGGAATCCAGAATATTTCAAACTCTCCGACGATCAAATTCAAGAGATCATCAGCGGCTTACCCCAACAAACGATTGATGATTTGAAATTTGCTCAAGCTCAAGTTCGCAATTTCGCCGAAGTGCAACGAGCAGCCCTCCGGGATGTCGAAGTCGAAACACTTCCCGGGGTCATCTTGGGGCACAAGAACATCCCGGTCAACTCGGTCGGTTGTTATGTGCCTGGCGGCCGTTATCCGATGATCGCTTCTGCCCATATGAGTGTGTTAACGGCCAGTGTAGCGGGGGTCAAGCGGATTATCGCCAGCACCCCACCGATCGACGGAGAGCTTCCAAAAGAGACCATCGCCGTGATGCATTTTGGCGGGGCTCATGAAATTCACATCATAGGGGGTGTTCAGGCGATCGCACGGATGGCTTTAGGCACTGAGACAATGCCGGCCGTCGACATGATCGTTGGCCCTGGCAATGCCTATGTGGCCGAAGCCAAACGGCAACTCTTTGGCCAAGTCGGTATCGACCTGTTGGCGGGACCAACCGAAGTTTTAATCGTAGCCGATGAATCAACCGATGCCGAGATGGTCGCTACCGATCTGTTGGGGCAAGCCGAGCATGGCCCGACCTCCCCAGCGGTATTGATTACGACAAGCGAAAAGTTGGCCCGAGAAACGGAAGCTGAGATCGGCCGCCAACTAGAGACCCTCCCCACGGCCGATATTGCCGGGGTCGCTTGGCAAGATTATGGACAAATTATATTGGTCGAAGACCATGCCGAAGCCCTCGTCGAAGCAGAAAAAGTCGCCAGTGAGCATGTCCAAATCTTAACCACCAATGATGATTTTTTCCTCGACAATTTGACCAACTACGGTGCCCTCTTTATCGGCCCGCGAACCAATGTAGCTTATGGTGACAAGCTCATTGGCACCAATCACACGCTGCCAACCAAACTGGCCGCACGCTACACCGGTGGTCTTTGGGTGGGTAAATTTATCAAGACGGTGACCTACCAACGGGTCTTGACCGATGAAGCCAGTGCCATGATCGGCGAATATTGCTCTCGTTTGTGCGAATACGAGCGCTTCATGGCCCACAAAGCCCAAGCGGACTTGCGGGTGAAGCGGTATGGTGCTGGTTAGGACTCTGTGAATTAAGTCTTTGGATATGCAACTCAAATTTCCATTTTTTCCAGAGGATACCAAAATGATATCAGATGTAGCGGGAGTATGCCGCAGTGATGGTCTTGTACAATACATTGTTAATGGACTGCCTGTACATCAAACCTGCTTTGACTATCTTGATCGTTGCTTCGATTTCTATTTAGCGTGGGATGCAAAATTCGTTGCAGGGCCAATGTATTCTGCAGTTGGCAAAGCGCGCTTGGTGAGTCCGCAACAAAGACAGATTGAATGGAATAGAGCTGTGGATAATCTAAGAATTGTTTGCGAAGAGGCTGTCAAAAATGATTTGTACATCGCCCTGGAACCCTTGAACAGATTCGAGACAGATTTGATCAACAGGACAGAAGACGTAGTCCGATTGGTAAATGATATTGATCATCCTTCAGCCAGGTTCTTCTCGACAGTTTTCACATGACCATCGAAGAACCCGATTTGGAAAAAGCTATTCGACAAGCCGGCAACAAACTCATTCATGTGCAGGTGTCAGAAAATTATCGAGGTGCTCCAGGAAGCGGTCAGACAAGATGGAATGATTTCAAAAAAGGTTTATATTCCATTGATTTTTTATTGGGGTTAAGATCAACCAGCTATGAAAAGCTTAGAAAGTAATATAAATAAATCATTTTCATTTCCCACTCTATTTCTGATTTCAATTTTTCTTTTCACATTCAATTCCTGCAAAGAAGAAATTGTTCCTATCAAACCAAGAAAAATAGAGGTCCTCTTCCTCGGCCACGACAGCGATCACCACGATTCTGAGGAGTACATGCCTTATCTGGCATCCGCCTTGGCCCTTGAAGGCATCAATTTTTCTTATACAAGCGATCCTGCTGATCTGAATAAAAAGAAACTTAGCCACTACGATGCTCTTGTCATTTATGCCAATCACGACGAGATAAAAACGTCTGAGGAAAGGGCCCTCCTCGACTTTGTAAAAAGAGGTGGCGGCTTTATACCCATCCATTCCGCCAGCTATTGTTTTAGAAATTCGGACAAATATGTCAAACTAGTAGGAGCTCAATTTGCATCGCACGATACTGCTACCTTTTCGGTGGAAACTATTGTTGATGACCACCAGATCACGAATGCTTTGGAGCCATTTACCGGTTGGGACGAGACCTATGTCCACGCCCACCACAGCGATAAAGAGGTACTTCAGGAACGCGTTGAAGGGGATCACCACGAGCCCTATACTTGGGTCAAAAATCATGGAAAAGGCAGAGTATTTTACACGGCATGGGGACATAACCTCAGGACATGGAGCCATCCCGGTTTCCACGAATTAATCCTTAGGGGAATTTTGTGGGCCATAGGCGATGAGAAAAAAGAAGCTGTAGAACAACTCACCTTCCCAGCGCTTCAATACTCCCCAGCTAAAATTGCGAATTACGAGAAGCGCGATCCTTGGCCTCAGTTGCAGGCGCCTTTATCTCCTGAAGAATCCAAGAAATTGATCCAAATACCACCCGAATTCGAACTCGAACTCTTTGCATCCGAGCCCGATATCATCAACCCGATTGCGATGAATTGGGATGAGCGAGGCAGGCTTTGGATTTTGGAAACTGTCGATTATCCTAATGAAATCAATGTAGAAGACGGCATAGGCAACGATCGCATAAAGATAGTTGAAGACACGGATGGCGATGGCAAAGCGGATAAGTTTACAATATTTGCCGAGAACCTGAGCGTTCCCACGAGCCTCGTATTTTCAAATGGCGGAGTCATAGTATCCCAGGCGCCATACTTCATATTTTTTAAAGACACAGATGGCGACGACAAGGCCGACATCCGCGAAAACATTATGGAAGGTTGGGGCACTTTTGACACTCATGCCGGCCCATCCAACCTACGCTACGGATTCGATAATATGATTTGGGGCGTACTTGGTTATTCGGCGTTCGAAGGAACAATTGGAAATGAAGAACACGATTTTTCCATGGGCATATACCGCTTCGCTCCTGATGGGTCGCATCTGGAATATATGAGTAAGGCTTCAAACAACACATGGGGACTAGGCTTTTCCGAAAATAATGATGTCTTCATATCTACTGCTAATAATACGCACAGCGGTTACTACGGTATTCCTGACAAACATTTGAGAGGAGTGAAAGGCGTTCATATGCGAGGTGTAGAGAAAATCGACGGCCATTACCTTTTCCACCCAATAACATTAAATTTTAGGCAAGTAGACGTGTTCGGCGGTTTTACTGCCGCTGCAGGCCATTCATTGTACACGGCCCGAAGTTTTCCGAAAGAATATTGGAACAGAATTGCCTTGGTCTCTGAACCAACCGGGCATCTTCTCCACAATGCCATTCTGGAACCGAGCGGAGCGGGATTCGAAGAAAAAGACGGCTGGAATCTTCTTGCTAGCGCCGACGAGTGGGTCTCTCCAGTCGCCGCTGAAGTCGGCCCGGATGGAGCAGTGTGGGTACTCGATTGGTATAATTTTATAATTCAGCACAACCCTACCCCACCTGGATTCGAAAACGGGCCGGGCAATGCCCATATTAATGCTTTACGAGACAAGGAACGAGGACGAATTTACCGAATAAAATACAAGCAATCTCCTGATTATCAACTGATTACACTGAATCCTAATGATGCTGATCAACTTCTCGCTACACTGTCTTCTGACAATTTATTCTGGCGAATGCACGCACAAAGGTTGCTTGTAGAACGAGGAAAAGCGGATGTAAAAGATCAGTTATTGATCAATCTCAATGACAGGTCTGATGATGAAATGAATCTAAATAACGAAGTGCTCCACTCGATTTGGACTCTACATGGACTAGGCTTGATTAATGAAAGCAATCGGGATGTGGTTGATGCAGTGCAGACATCCTTACATCATGGTGCACCAGGTGTGCGAAAAGCCGCTATCCAGTCGCTGCCAAATAATGCCGGAACTTTTGAGGCGATTAAAGAATCTGGTGTTCTTGAAGACCACAATCAACGAACATTACTCGCAGCAATTAACAAATTATGGTCACAACCTACTTCCGTTCAACTGGCCAATACCATTTTGAACCTTGCAAAAAGAGATGACATACTTAACAATCTATGGCTTTCGCGAGCCACGTACATGGCTGCTGTGAAACACAGGGATTCCTTCACTGAGGCACTTGCTAAAGATGACCCTGAAGTCTTCGATCAATCTATTAAAGAAATTCAAGCCGCAAAAATCGACTACAAGAGTCCGTCAACTTCCACAGAAGATTGGAAAGAAATCCCTGTTCCAAAATGGTTGGATCAGGCAAACATCGAAGAGTTATCGGGATTCACCGGTGTGGTTTGGTATCGAAAATCTGTCAACCTATCCGCAACCGATGCTTCCTCGAAATCTTCACTGCATCTGGCAGGAGCAGACAATAGCGATATTGCTTATGTCAACGGTGAAAAGGTAGGTTCTGGCAGCGGATGGGATGTGGCGAGGAAATATGAAATTCCAAGAGGCGTTTTGAAAGAAGGCGACAATAGTGTTGCGATTAAAATACAAGCCGCATGTGCCAAGGCGGATGCCAGATGTGGCGGTCTTGGTTATGCATTTCCTGAACGCTACTATCTGCAATGTGGGGATAACAGAATCCCTCTGGCAGGTACATGGAAAATCAAAATTGAAGAGATCGTGAGTTCTAATCGGTCGGAATATGCCGACGGTGATAATATCATTTCGCTGTTCCTGAAAAACTACGGACCGGATGCTATCCCGTCAACTCATGACTCTGCAGGCGATGAAACGATGTTGGACAAGATTGTACTCATCAAAACCATTAAAGACCAAATGAAATACGACATTACTGAGATCGAAGCAGATGTGGGGCAGGAAATAGAAATCGTCTTCCAAAACAACGACGCTATGGAGCACAACCTGATGATCGTCCAACCTGGAAAATTGGAAATAGTCGGTGTTACTGCAGAAGAATTCGCCAAGACGAAAGAAGCGCCTGAAAATGATTACATCCCTGATATGAAAGAAATACTATTTGCTACGCCGATGCTGAATCCAGGTCAAACTTATCGCCTGAGGGTCCAAATACCTGACGAACCAGGACTCTATCCATATGTATGTACTTTCCCGGGACATTGGCAGACTATGAATGGGATTTTGAGGGTAACGGAAACAGTGCAATGAGTAGCTCCAATGGGGTAAATGGCTATCCAAAATTTCGAAGGGAATAATCGGCAGAGAACCTACTACCAAACAGCTGAATGTCGTAATATCTTCTTGTTCAAAGACACATAAAGATAAACCGGGTGATTCAGGAGTAAGTGGAATGAAGACTTTAAAGTGGCTATTGCATATGGTTTGGAATTTCATCGTATGCTTTAATTATTTCAAATTTTGCTTGTTCATTCTTTAATCTATGAGGGATAACTTCTTGAAAATCAATAGAGTGTAATCCTCTATTCAGTATGTTAAGAAGGGTGGCGGAGGCTGGGATTGGAGATCGTTCGCGAAGCGAAAATTGACGTTGAAGTCAATTTAGATTGTAGACCGAGGCTTGATGCCTCGGATGGGAAGCCGATTACTTTTTCCCCCTCCCATCCTCGCCTCAGCGAGGTTTCCGACCTTGAATGTCCATTTAGGAAATTCACCCGCTTTGGCGGGATCGGTCTCCAATTCGCACTTTTTGGGCTCGCCTACGCGTAGCCGCTTTGGCAGAGCGAGGGCGATGCCAAAAAGTGCAAAGCCTCGATAATTAGTGAAAAAGCCAAAATTTGAGGTATTGCAATTGACATACTACTGGACATTGGGGTTAAAATAATACAATGTCTTGAAATAAAGTAGGTTATATATTATAATAAAGTGGAATATATCATTATTGTTTGTAAAACAAACAATTAACAACAATGACAATTCCACTCGTAAGCGAAATAAAACCATTTTTCTCAGGTTTTGAAGAACATGTAATAAAAAATTTTCTCACAACAGCCCAAGGTATATTATCAGCCAGGACGACGAATTTGAACATTGTAAAGGATAAGCTCCCTGGAATACTCGAAAACCAACAAAACACCAAACCTGATTCGAATTATAAGAGGTTGATCCGTTTTTTCAATATGGATGATGCTGACAAGCAGGCATTGATTGAAGCTATATTATGTTTTAGTTTTTATTTGTTGAGACTCAAAGCGAAGAACATCAAATATTTGGCACTAGATGGTACGAGCTGGGAGAATGGCAACAAGAATATTCACTTATTAACATTGAGTGTAGTGGTCAATGGAGTAAGTATTCCAATATGGTGGGAAGACTTAGACAAGAAGGGTATGAGTAATTTTAATGAAAGACGAAAGGTGATAGACAAAGCCTGTAAATTATATAATCTGAAAGGTTTGATACTACTAGCAGATCGGGAGTACATCGGAGAAAGATGGTTTAAATATCTGGTAGACAAGGGGTTAGAGTTTGTAATTTAGGTTAAAAAAGGGAATTTATAAAGGGTATGTGGACAACCAAAGGGGAAAGGATAAGACATTTTATAAACACCAACATCTTCGATACATTGGTATTGAACGTGAAGCATTGAAAAAACGGTATCAAATCTGTGGAGTGTCTAAACAAATTGAAATCCTTGGAAAAAAATTTTCTTTTGTGATTTTTAAAAACCCCAAAAGTTCAGCCAACGAACCTCTGTTTTATTTCATATCTACATTGAAAGACAAAAGAAAAATAGTAAAGCTTTACCCTATTCGTTGGACTATTGAAACTTGCTTCAAACACTTAAAATCAAATGGTTTCAATTTAGAAGCTCTTAATTTTAAAGACTCTGGAAAAATAGAATTGACAATGGGTATTGTAGTATTTATCTATGCCTTATGTATTGAACAGGGTCTAACCCAACTCAAGCACAAAAAGAAGAGTGATTGGAAGAAATATAAAAACGGATCGATCAACTTAGTCGTTTCCAAATTTAAAAAAGGACTATCCTTTTTAGAAATCAAATTCAACAACCTTAGAAATTTCATATGCTTTCTTTCTCATTCCATTCGTTCTATCCCCAAACCCTCTTGGCTATTCTTTGAACCACAATTTATAGCTCATGTCCAGTAGTATGTTCAATTGATTCAAAGATTACTTAATTCGTTGTTAATCAACGCATTAGGTTATTCCTGAATATCCCTAATTTGACACAGTACTGATCACCGGACACTAAAAACACATGACGATTAAACTACAAAAGACAGCCCTTGTCACCGGGGGAGGTGGTGGCATCGGATCTGCGATTTGCCGCCGGTTGGCGGAAGCCAGTTATGCCGTCGTGGTCAACTATCGTTCAAATTTGGAGAAAGCACAGCAAACCATCGACAGTCTGGCCGGGAATGGGCATTTTCTTTATAAGGCGACGATAACCGAGCAAGCTCAGTTGGATCAGATGGCGGCCTTTGTTGCAGAAAAGTATAGGCACCTGGATCTTTTGGTCAACAATGCAGGCATTACAACAGCAGTGCCTCATGACGATCTCGACAGATTGACCGACGAGTGGATCGATCGGATCATGCAAACCAATGTTCGCGGTTCTTTTGCCTGTATTCGAGCCTTTCTCAAATTACTGAAGGCAGGAACGAACAGTTGCATCATCAATATCTCTTCCGTCGCCAGCCGGAGCGGGGTTGGCAGCAACGTCGCCTACTGCGCTTCCAAAGCGGCCATCGACTCTATGACCCGCTCATTAGCCAGAGCGCTAGCCCCTAAAATACGGGTGATGTCAGTCGCGCCAGGTTGGGTTTGGGGAGAATATGCAGCCCGTTTTCCGCAAGATTTTATAAATGACCAAATCGCCAAGACTCCCCTTAATCGCATCGCACAAGCCGAAGATGTCGCTAAGGCGGTTTTAACTACGGCCGAGAACCTTACCTTTAGTACGGGTAGCATCATTGAAGTCGATGGGGGGCGGCCGCTTCTTTAGGTAATCCGATATTAACGAATGGACATGAAAGCAATAATGAGAAATACCACCAAGCCGGGCGATATGAGCCTGCATGAAATCGCGGTTCCGAAACCGTATGGTCACTTCCTCCTGGCAAAGGTAGCCTATGCCGGTATTTGCGCCAGTGATTTGCATATTCTATTTAACCGAACTGATATGTACAGACCGCCAGTCATACAAGGGCATGAATTTTCGGCGATTGTAGTAGATAAGGGCGAAGAAGTAGATGACTTCAGTAGTGGGGACATTGTCACATCTGAAACAGCCTTTGATTTTCCGAACCACCCAGATGCGCATCTCTTGCCGGATTACCAACTATTGAGCGGGAAACAAACTATTGGCTGGACCGTCAATGGCGGTTTTGCTCAGTATGTGCTGTTGAATAGTAAGTTTTGCCATAAATTTTCAAAAAATACCAGCCTGAAAACGGCCGCCTTATGCGAACCCACGGCGATTGCTGTCGAGTCGGTTTTTTTCAAAGGAAAACTTCGTCCGGAAGATACCTTGGTTGTGATTGGGCCAGGGCCCATCGGCGTTCTTTGTGGATTGATCGCCAAGCATCATGGCGGGGTGGAGAATACCTGTTTGATAGGATTGCCTGCTGATGCCCGTGTAAGGCTGGCAACGGCAAAAAAATTGGGGATCACGAACTGTTGGACCACGGAAGACCGGCTACAGGCTCTGCTTTTAGAGAAAACCCGGGTTGAAAAAGCAGATGCTGTGATCGATGCCACAGGAAATATAAAAGGCTATGAGCTGGCACTTGACCTTGTAAAAAAGAACGGAACTATAGTCCAGACTGGCTTCATTACTTCGGACACCATGTTTTCCTGGGAGAGGGCTGCTCGCCTGGCCCTGAATCTAAACTTCGTTTTTGGTGCCTCGCGGCGTGCATGGGAAATTGCTTGCGAGTTCATTACCTCCACTGCCATTAATTTGGAAAGCCTGGTTTCAAAAGATCATCCTTTGGATAAATTTGAACAGGCGTTCAAAGATGCAGCACAAAACAGTGAACATGTTAAAGTGATGTTTAAACCAAATGAATAGCCGAAGGATTTGAAGTCGATGAAGTACTACAAATTATGCAATGTATCCCTAATACTTAATACGATCAGATTATGCCAGTTAAATTAGGAATAGCGCCCATAGGATGGACCAACGACGACGTTCCCGAGCTTGGGGGCGAAATCACTTTCGAGCAATGCGTAAGCGAGATGGCACTGGCGGGATACCAGGGGTGTGAGGTGGGCAACAAGTTCCCTACTGATGTTGCCCAACTGGGAAAGGCACTCAGACTTAGGAATCTTCAAGTTTGCAATAAGTGGTTTACTTTTTATTTGACCACCAAACCCTTTGTAGAGGTACGTGACGAATTCGAAAATCACCTCAATTTTTTGGAGGCCGTAGGAGCTAAAGTGGTTAATGGAGCGGAGTTTGGGAATGCTAATCATCAAAAGGGCGTCCCGGTTCTGGAGGAGAAAGTTATTTTTACCGAAGACCAGTGGCAAAAAGTTACAAATGGCCTTAACGAACTGGGGAACATTGCCAGCGATCGCGGAATCAAGCTGGCTTATCATCACCATATGGGAACCGGGGTACAATCGATGGCCGAAACCGACCGGCTCCTTGAAAGTACGGCTCCTGAGTATGTATATCTTAATTATGATTGCGGCCACTTCACCTTTGCCGGTGAAGATCCCCTGGCTGCACTTAAAAGATTTAAAGATCGGGTAGCTCATGTGCACCTGAAGGATGTGCGTCCCAAAGTGCTGTCCCGGGTGAGAGACGAAAGGATGAACTTCATGGAAGCTGTAGTCGCCGGAGTTTTTACCGTACCTGGAGATCCGGAAGGATGCATAGATTTTCCTTCCATATTTGGCATGTTGGAGGAAGTCGGCTACGAAGGATGGCTGGTGGTAGAGGCGGAGCAAGATCCGGCCAAAGCAAACCCCTTGGAATATGCAATGATGGCTATGAATTACCTGAAACAAGAGCTGCCTCCGACGATGATGAATAGAGCATAAGGAAAAAAAATCGTTAGGTAACATTCAAAAAATAAAGCGTCGATTTTGTCACAGGCAGGCGCAGAGCGCAGGCAATATTTATAGCGTAAAGGAGATAAAAATTAACCACCAATGAAAAGACGAACCTTCGTACAGAACAGCTCCTTAGCTAATCAAGTGACGTGAGGCGCATTAGCGTCGATCCCCTTGGTAGAATTTGACGATCCGTCCCGATTTTGAGGTGCTTAGCACCGACACCCTAAATTTTCGGGATGAGCTATTCAAATTTCGCATTTATCACAACATGTAAATAACGTATTTCTATGATTGAATGGTCGGTTCAATGGTGTCGACGCTACGCGCCTTTATTTTGTGTTGGTTTGCGATTTTTCTACCAAGGGAGTCAGCGCTCTGCGCTTTCTTGATGTATCCGAATAATTCGCGATGAAGATATGAGACCTTCGCAATGAAGACTCAAAAAAAAGTTGTGAATTCAGCAAAAGGGCTATTGCCCTCTTTGCGAAATGAATCAAGCAATGAGCGAGAGATGCCATTCCATTCACCCTTTCCATTATCACTTCGTGAAATGAAGGCGCGTTAGCGCCGTCCCTCTTGGTAGTATTTTTGATCACCGCATTGATTTTAAGGTGCTTAGCACCGACACCTTAAATTTCCGGGATGAGCTATTCAAATTTCGGATCTATCACATCATGTAAATAACGTATTTCTATGATTGAATGGTCGGTTTGCCATCAATGAAATCAATCGCAAACAATATGAAACCTTCCCCCTGGGGTCAGGTTTCGCTCCTCTAGAGCTGCAATGACTGTGACGGTCTTAAAATTACCCATACCGTGTACCGCAGCACGCTGTATTTTAGCTCCTCTGGAGCCAGAATTGCCCAAGAAAAAGTTCTCTAGATTGATGTGAGCCAAGACACTTGACAAGCCTCCAGTATTCAAGTTTATTTTACTCATGCGATTCGGAGCCAATAACCACTTATGATGGATGATGCAAATTCCTTATGCAAGAAATAATTCTTTCATTACTCATTGATATATTTATATTTTTACGCCACTCGGAGCCTGTCTAATATCGAAATACCATAAAAATTAATTTCATAAATATCATATTCTATGTTCTCTACTAAGCTATTCTACTACACAAAAATTCTATGTCTTACAGCATTTATATTGTGCGCTTGCCAGCCCGATACGCAAAAAGACCGGTCTGGTGATCAGGCATCAACTACCCTGGACTACCCCATCAAGCCCGTTGTCTTTACCGCAGTGAATATCAATGATAATTTTTGGGCACCTCGTTTGGAAACCAACCGAAAAGTCACGATACCCTACAACTTTCAGAAATGCGAAGAAACCGGAAGGCTACGCAATTTTGCTATTGCCGGTGGGTTGGAAGAGGGTGAATTCGAAGGTATTTTCTTCAATGACTCCGATGTATTTAAAGTCATTGAGGGTGCCAGCTACTCCCTCCAGGTACACGAGGATCCGGAACTGGATGCCTTCCTAGATGACCTTATCGCTAAAATCGCGGCTGCCCAAGAAGATGACGGATATCTGTATACCAACCGCACAATCAATCCGGCCAAAGCAGATGACGGGGCAGGTGAAAAAAGATGGACCAACCTTAAAATTCATCATGAACTATATAATGTCGGACATATGTACGAAGCCGCTGTCGCTCATTTCCAGGCCACCGGCAAACGCAGTCTGCTGGATGTGGCTATAAAAAATGCCGATTTAATTGACGATGTTTTCGGTGAAGGAAAAAATATGGGGGTGCCCGGACATCAGGAAATAGAAATTGGACTTGTCAAATTGTATAGAATCACAGGCGAAGAACGATACCTCACACTGGCCAAGTTTTTTGTCGATCAGAGAGGCAATGCCGAAGGCCATGACCTGCTCGCTCAGAAAGTTGAATCACCACAACTTCAACAGAATTTGGACAGGCATACTGGCCCCTACATGCAGGATCACAAGCGCCTTTGGGAACAAGACGAAGCGGTAGGTCATGCGGTCAGGGCGGGATATTTCTATTCTGGTGCGACTGATGTGGCCGCATTGACAGGCGAAACTGCGTATGACGAGGCACTGGACAAAATCTGGAAGAATATAGTGCATCAAAAAATATATCTTACCGGAGGAATCGGCGCCGAACCGCAACACGAAGGTTTTGGTCCTAACTACGAACTTCCCAATGCCACTGCCTATACCGAAACATGTGCTGCGATTGCACTCATGCTTTGGAATCACCGCATGTTTTTGAAAACCGGTGAATCAAAATATATGGATGTATTTGAAAGGACACTTTACAATGGCTTTCTGGCAGGAGTGTCCTTTGAAGGCAATACCTTCTTTTATCCAAATCCGCTGGAAACGGATGGAGTCGCGAAATTCAATCAGGGAGTTTGTGGCAGGTCACCGTGGTTTGATTGCAGTTGCTGTCCGGTAAATGTAGTGCGTATTCTTCCATCTCTTCCCGGCTACATCTATTCTACCAAGGGGAAAGATGTATATGTCAACCTCAACATCGGTAACCAGACAGAAGTCCCAATAGAGGATGAAACTCTTCAATTTTCTGTAAATACCAACTACCCCTGGGATGGACAAGTGCAACTTACTATCGAAAATGAAGAGAGCATTCCCGCAAACTTTAAGTTGAGGGTGCCGGGATGGACGCAAAATGAAGTCATGCCAGGAGATCTTTACACATACATATCTGAGCAGAGCACAGATATTCAGGTATCCGTGAACGGCGAGGCCATTGATGCCGCAAACGAAAACGGATACGTCAGCGTCTCAAATGACGGATGGCAGGCCGGTGATCAAATCGAGATATCTTTTGACATGCGGGTCAGAAAGGTCGTCAGTCACGAATTGGTAGAAGCCAACAAGGGGAAAATGGCACTCGAACGAGGACCCCTGGTCTATTGCGCAGAAGAGGCCGACAACGCAGAAGGTGTTTTGAATTTGACCTTATCAAAAGATGATGACTTCACATATTCATTTGATTCCGGATTATTTGGCGGATTGGGTACGATCAAAGGTAAATCTTCAGCTGCTTCTGGCGGCAGGAATTTGAAGGCAATTCCTTACTACTCCTGGGCGCACCGCGATATGGGAGAAATGTCCGTATGGTTAACAGCGAATTGACATGAGGAAAATTGTCATCCTGCGTGCCTTCCGTAGCAATGGCGAAGGGAGCAGTGATCCCGACATAGATCGTCAACGATTTTCTACTATCCAATTATTTTAATATTCTCAGTCCGCTGATTACTGACACTGCTAAGATAACAATTTAAATACTAAAATAATATATGGCGGTTAACTGTTTGTTAATTTGCCATTTAATAAGCTTCTATTCTGGAATAGGGCAAATTAGCTACGAGTTCGCTTTGTAAATACACCTCATATTATTATTTTACGCCATATTTAATTTTAGTACTTATGGCAAAGAATAAACATCAGAAACTTCCCGATCTAAACCTCGAAAAACTCAATATTAAATCCGATGATTCTGCTTCCCTAAAATTTTTGATGATCGTAGAGGGAGCCTTCGGTCAAGGTGTAAAAAAAAGCATCAAAAAGTATGGTTATACAGAACAACGGTATTACCAATTGTTGAACAAGTTCAAGGAAGACGGAATGGAAGCTCTGATCAATCAGAAAAGAGGCCCAAAGAAAAATACTGTCCGTTCTGACCGGGTCATTCACCAGATAATCAGACATCGTTTTCTCGATCCGCGAGCCAATAGTGATGTGATCGCCCAAAAGCTTAACCAACAGGGGATCAAAATCAGTAAACGTAGTGTGGAACGGACTATTCAGGAATATGGTCTTCAAAAAAAAACTCCATAAGCTAAATCCTGATAGTCAAAAGCCAATACCTGTTACTGCCCAGCAGACCAAGAGGGTAAAAAAGAAGATCGTGGTTACCGAACAGAACAATGAACGGTTCATACGAGAAATGTTAGCTCGAAAGGTATCGGGCACTCATTTGGGTCTCTGGTTATTGATACCGGAATATCTACGACTTGGAGCCTGGGACTTGCTCTGTGGACTTTTCAATAAGTCCGAAGATCATAACCTTTCTGCACGTATTGGCCTACAATTGGTCAATGAAGCAGCAATTTGTCAAAACAGAGTCAGGAAAAGAAATGCTTTGTGCAATCAAGGTTTTGCCCTGGCAAATGGATTGTCCTTTTTGGTTACTGACGAAACCATTCATGAGGTACTCGACCGCCATACGGTGGCCGAATATGAATCCCTTCAAGTGACATTAAGGCAGCTCAGAAATCTCCAAGGACATTATGATCCACAAAATATACTTGCTATCGATCCACATCGTATTCGATCGTCCACGCAGCGCATTATGCCCAAGAAGAAAAAAAGACCTTCAGAGCCTGCCCATAAAATGTTACAGACCTTCTTTTGCAACGATGCATTAACTGGACAGCCATTGGTTTTTACCATTGGATCAAGTGGCAAATCATGCTCAAAGGCCACCTTACAATTGTTAGACTTATTGAAACAATCAGGAGTTGAAAAAGCATTGATAATGGCCGATAAAGAACATTTTACGGTCGATATATTAAACCACATTGTTGACAATACCGAAATGGATCTTCTCTTGGCAGTCCCTAATACCAAAAGTGTTGTTGAATGTTTTAATTCATTGGACTATAAGCACCTCTGGGCAGGATATGCCATTGGGCAAACTGATTATAAATTGAAAGCATGTCCACATCCTTTTAAACTTATTGTACAACGAACAGGAGAAATACCCCAACGTTACTCCTACAAAGCTTTCTTGTCCACTGTGGATAATAACGTAGTCCAATTACTCACTCAAAACTATCCCAAACGTTGGACTATTGAGGAGTTTTTCAATTTTGAAGGAGATATGGGTTGGAATCGTGCCTCTACCTTTAATCTCAACATCCGGTATGGCAAACAAAGTCTTGCTCTTATGGCACAAGCAGCTACACATCAATTGAAAAACAAACTCCCTGATCCTTACAAACAATGGACAGCTAATCATACAGCTACCCAAATCCTCACCAATATGGAAGGCGATCTCAGAGTCAAGGACGACACCATCATTGTCACCTACTATCGGGATTATCTAAACCTTGATATCGAAAAACATTACCGAAACTTACCTCGCATCCTGGAACAGGAGGGAATTAATCCCAAAATACCCTGGCTATTTGACTTTAAACTCGACTTTCGATTCAAATGACTAAAATAAATTTACCTTCAAAAATCGTTGACATAGATCGTCGGGAGAGTCGAATTTGTCATCCTGAGTGAACGTAGTGAGTCGAAGGATGTTAGACCGCGATGCGGTCTGGTTATTTTGAATGGTCATTGATACTAACAAACTTGGACTGCTCTGCAGTCCGCTTACAACACAAGGCACATATAACGAAACACGACCACAGAGTGGTCGCAATTTGTTAGCACACGACACATAAAACATAAATACGACCTCAGGGCGGTCGCAGTTAACGGCTATTTGAACAGAATAAACCAAGAGAATATGGCGAACACCTATCGCAAAATGTATCTGCATGTCATTTTTGCGGTTAAGAACAGAGATGCCTTATTACAAAAACAGTGGCGACATCGATTATTCGCATACATGGCCGCCATAATTAACGAAAAGGGACACTATTCTCTGGCGGTGAATGGGGTCACAGACCATGTGCATCTGTTTTTTGATTACAAAGGACACGAATTAGTTGCGGACCTCGTACGAGAAATTAAAAAATCTTCAAGTGATTTGATTAAGGAAAAGAAATTGTGTCCATATAAGTTTGAGTGGCAAAAAGAATATGGTGTCTTTTCTCAAGGGTTTAGGGAGAAGGATGACATCATTAAATATATCCTTATCCAAGAAGAACATCATAGAAAAAAGACATTTCGTGAAGAATATTTGAATTTCCTGAGGTCATATGAGATTGAGTTCAAAGAGGAATATGTTTTTGATTTTTTTGAATGAATGTTTAGGTCGGACTGCGCTGCAGTCATCTCATCTTGATTGACATTGGCGCTAACAAACTTGGACTGCTCTGCAGTCCGTTTACATTGAATGTACATTGAAGCTAAATATTGCAAACAATGTGCTTAACCTCCATTTTTTAATATCCTCAGCAATGAATAAATCCTTCTGTCTCATTTTTTGTTTCCTCCTTTGTACTTGCACCGAAGTGCAAGAATCTCAACAAACACAAATCCGTGATCAAGCCCACTACCTACAAAACCGTGCACCCCTAAAAGCAAGACCCTACCTCGAATTACCCTTGGGGGCCATCAAACCCACTTCCTGGCTACGCGACCAACTTGTTCTCATGCGATCCGGCATGACCGGCAACCTGGATGAGATCTACCCCGAGGTAGTCGGCCCCCGGAACGGTTGGCTTGGCGGCGATGGGGATGGTTGGGAACGCGGTCCCTACTGGATTGATGGACTCCTTCCTTTGGCTTATATCCTGGATGATCAGGAACTGAAAAACAAAGTCCAACCCTGGATCGAATGGACGATCAACAACCAAATGGAAGATGGCTACCTTGGCCCCATCCCTTTTGAAAAAGAGCCCGAACCCGAACCGGGGCTGCAAAAGACACTCCGAAGGGATTGGTGGCCCAAAATGGTCATGCTCAAGATCCTGCAGCAATACTACAATGCCACCGGGGATGAGCGGGTGATCAAAACATTGGATAACTATTTCAGATATCAATTGATAGAACTGCCCGAGCGGCCCATTGATTATCTTTCACTCTGGGCAAACAGAAGGGCAGGGGACAACCTGCAGGTGATCTATTGGTTATACAATATCACGGGGGAAGCCTATTTATTGGAATTGGGGAAATTAATAACTGAACAAACATTCCCTTATACCCAGGTCTTCCTCAATGAGGAAAACTACAACCAGATAGAGGTTCCGTTTTTTTACCACGATATCAAACGGTATCCATTTGATCAAAAGGAGATCGAAGCCTTGACCATCTCTCAATTGGGCAGTTTTCACTGTGTCAATTTCGCTCAGGGACTTAAACAGCCACTGGTTTACTCTCAACAGGAACTGGACCCCAAATACATGGAAGCTACCAAAAAGGCCTTGAAGGATATTCAAAAGTACCATGGTCAACCCCAGGGTATGTATGGAGGTGATGAGCCCTTACACGGCAAGGATCCGGTGCGGGGTGTGGAATTCTGCTCGGTAGCTGAAAAGATGTTTTCGCTAGAAAATATGCTCCAGATAAGCGGAGATATGGAATTTGCCGATCTGTTAGAAAAAATTGCTTACAATGCCTTACCTACCCAGGCTAACGATGATTTTACAGCTCGTCAGTATATGCAGGCGGCCAACCAGGTAGTGGCTACTGATGAAGTTCGCAGCGTATATGAAACATGGGGTCACCAGGGTACAGATTTCGTGTTTGGTACACTCACCGGTTATCCATGTTGTACCTGTAATATGCATCAGTCCTGGCCAAAATTCATCCAAAACCTCTGGCATAGTACGGCAGATGGAGGGGTTGCCGCACTTATTTATGGGCCCAGCGAGGTCAGTCTGACTGTCGGAGAGGGAATTTCTGCTACAATCACCGAAACCACTGGTTTTCCATTTAGGGATGAGATCGACTTTACAGTGAAACTGAGCAAAAGCGGTATATTTCCCTTTCATTTACGAATTCCATCATGGACCAACAATGCGGTTATCACCATCAACGGTACAAAATGGGAGGGTCGGTTTGAGTCCGGCGTAGCTAAAATAAATCGTACGTGGAATGATGGAGACCAGGTTAAACTTCAACTACCAATGTCACTTAAAGTCTCGCAATGGTATGATTTTGCCAGGACCATCGAAAGGGGACCTTTGGTTTATGCCCTCAGAATTGAAGAAGAAATAAGCAAAAAGGACCGTGGGGACCACTATAGGGAATTTGATGAAGTGCGTCCCAAAAGCAAATGGAATTATGCGTTGTTCTATGAAGATCTTAAGGAGTTAGAACAAAATTTCATCCTTGAGGAGTTGGAATGGGATGGGCGCTATCCCTGGAATCTGGAAAATGCACCTATCCGAATCAAAGCCAGAGGAGTGCCCTTTCCAGATTGGAAATTGGTGCATGGCATGCCGGTATTTCCGTCCTGGTGGGGTAAAGAAGGATGGTTTCCCCAAGATCAGGAAATTCCCTTTAGTGATATCATATTGATACCATACGGTTCCACAACACTGCGGATTACTGAGTTTCCGGTATATGGCATGAGGAGCCTTGGCGGTTCGTAAAAAATACAACAAGAGATCATTATGAAACATACAATCAAAGTACTTGCTTTTGGAATTCTGATAGGATGCCAACCCGCTTCAGAAAAACAGGTGGACCAACCCACTAAAGATTATGGGTTAACTCCGGTCCCTTTCAGTGAAGTTACCCTCGAGGATCAATTTTGGAAACCTCGGCTTAAAACGCAAATGGAGACGTTGGTGCCGTTTACTTTTGAGAAAACCCTGGATAGGGTAAACATGCTTCAAATGGCGGCAAATCGCAACAAGGGTATTCCCTACCAAGTGCCCCCTCCGGATAGGTATGGAACTTCTGATTTGTACAAGATCATAGAAGGAGCCACTTACCTGATGATGGATAATCCAGACCCAGCTATCGAGGAACGGATAGATGGCATCATTGACATCATTGCCGAAGCTCAACAGGAAGATGGTTACCTCTATGTGCCACACATCACTGGCTCCTCTAAAGATACCGATCATTTTGGAGTGAATGGCCTCAATGGTCCTGTGCCAGGAATGGGAGATAAACCCTATTCATTTCTGCTGCATAGTCACGAGTTGTACAATGTAGGAATAATGTATGAAGGAGCAGTTGCCTATTATCAAGCCACAGGCAAGGACAAATGGCTGAAAGTGGCGGAAAAAAGTGCTGAACACATCAATAGAGTATTCTTCGAGGGAGATCCCAATTATAATGACGGCAAGCCTGTGCTGACTCCCCCGGGACACGAGGCTATCGAAATGGGCTTAGCCAAATTGTATCGTCTTACCGGCAAGCAGTTGTACCTGGACATGGCCAAAAAATTCATTGACATTCGGGGACGTGAAAAAGTGCCAACCGGAGAGGGACATCTGGGGGCAAAATACGCCCAACAGCAGGCTCCTATGGCCGAACAAAAAAAGGCAGAAGGTCATGCAGTGCGGGCTACCTACCTGTATTCTGGTGCGGCAGATGTCAGTGCCCTTGCTGGGACGGACGAATATATGGAGGCATTGGACAATATCTGGCACGATATGGTTGACACCAAAATGCCCATCACCGGGGGCCTTGGAGCTATGTTTAGCAATGAGAGGGCTTTGGTCCTGCGTATGAACTACCCAACAAGGAAGGACACAATGAGACCTGTTCTGCTATAGGCAATGTGTTTTTCAACTATCGCATGTTTCTGCTCACCAAGGATGCCAAATACATGGACGTGTCGGAAGTGGCATTATTAAACAACGTTTTGGTAGGTGTCAACTTGGAAGGAGATAAATTTTTCTATGTAAACCCCTTGGAGGCCGATGGCGTGCATCCCTTTAATCACGGTAGCGCAAGCCGTTCACCCTGGTTTGAAACAGCCTGTTGTCCATCAAATATTGCACGTGTCATACCCCAGGTTTCTGGTTGGATGTATGCCCATACCGATGATGAGATTTACACGATGCTGTACGCCAGCAACTCCACGATCATTGGACTGAAGGACGGGAATATAAAGATCAAACAGATTTCAGATTATCCTTTTGATGGACAGGTCACCCTTACAATTGATCCAGAAACCGCTCAGTCGTTTACCCTAAAACTCCGAATTCCTACCTGGTCACGATCTGATCAATTCGTTCCAGGTGAATTGTACCATTATGCTGACAACGAGGCTGACCAAAACTGGACTGTTGAGGTAAATGGTGAACGACAGGAGGTGGAACTAGACAAGGGCTTCGCCGTTTTGAACCGTGAATGGAAGCCGCGTGATAAGGTGATATTGAACATACCACTCCCCGTCCGGTTCAATGTGGCTCACGAAAACGTCGAAGCTGATAGAAATCGAATGGCTATCACCAGGGGCCCGTTGGTCTATTGTGCAGAAGGCATTGATAATGGTGGAAAAGTAGACAATTTCGTTTTGGGAGATATACCAAATCCAAGTGATATAACAACAACCACGATTTCCGATGGATTATTAAAAAATGTAAAAGCGGTAGAGGTTTCATTTTCATCGGGACCTTCAGCTGATAATGAAAATGTTCGGTTGATCCCCTACTATGCCTGGAACAACCGGGATGAAGGAGCGATGATGGTGTGGTTTCCGGTGGAATAGGTTTTTTGGTACTGTGTGCCTTGAAGTCCATCCATTGGGTATGATAAGACATCGGTCTTAGAGGTGGATGGACATAAGCTGTGTTTGAGATGGAGGAACTTCTTCAAAAGTGAAGAAGGCGGACCTCCGGCAGGGAGAGTATGAGCTTACCTGTCAAAACATCATAAGGTGCTTGGCTTTCAAGGTCTGGTGCTTAGCATTATGAAAAAAGGTGGAATATTATTCCATCAGTTATGGTCTAAGGAGGTGAATGAGATGAGAATGAACCATCGTAGAGGCGTCGTAAATATCACTGTTTGACACTCAAAATGTGGGTTACAGTCCAACCGAATTCCTACGTTTATCCAAATGTCACATAATATTTTTTTTTATACATAACGTTCATTGCTTATTCACCTATAATTTGCCAATTGCACATATGGAGTTTGCCTTTTTACAACAGCAAAAGCTCTATGGACAAGCTTGTTTTTTGCATTATTGAGCGCTACTCCTTTGGCTTTTCCTTGATCGATTTTTCTTGCATAGTACAGTGCCATTTCTGGATCAAATCGAATGGCAGCTGCTATGCCATTTGAAAGTAAACTCTTAATTTTTTTGTTGGCAATATGACTTACGCGCATCGTCCCTTTCTTTATGCCCGATTGTTTAACCAGAAATGGTGCTATTCCTGAATAGGAAGCAAATTTGCGTGCATTTTTGAACGTGGTGAAATTATTTGTAACTGCAATCATATAAGCTGCTATCACAGGACCGATTCCCTTGATAGATAATAGAAGATCATAGTTGTTTTCGAACTCTTTGTCTGCTTTGATGGTTTGTTTGATCAACAAATTGATTTTGTCAATTTCCCGATTGAAGTGTTCTATGAGCTCCTTATTCCCTTTGATAAAAATCTTATAAAGGTTAGGGTCCATCGCTCTGGCTTGATCCTGAAGTGAAACGCTGAATGATTGCTTAGATCTCACTAGTAAATCTCTCCTGGATAAAAGCTTTTTTAGTTTGATAATCAATGGTTTAGGTAATTTTGAAACTTCAATTGTTGCTTTTTTCTCAAATACATATTGACAGATGGCCAGTGAATCGACTTTGTCGTTTTTACCTCTTCTAATGCCTATTGATTTAGCAATTTGCAAACCGCTTTCTTCCTTGCACGCAATTTGTAAACTGAATAACCATTCCAACAAAGCTTTGGAATAAACACCAGTGTTTTCAAAGCAGACCATCCAAGAAGAACAAGGTAGATCGGTAATCTTCTTCAAATCAGTAAGAAGCTTTTTAAACCCCTTATTATTGTTTTTAATTTGACCCAAATAAGTGGGCTTACTTCCATTGTGGTAAGACACATCAATGACTGCTTTTGAGACGTCACAGCCAACAAAAAATTGGTACATTGTACTATGTTTAATTATTAAATAGATTAACACTGAATCCTTTAGTAGGCCTTAAAGCCTAAATTCCTACAAAGTGTTAATTGAATAATAGCGGAGGACTAATTCGACCGATAAGTCATTAGCTTAGGCAGACAGATAGTTCACCTCCGCTATTTTTATTAACAATAATATGTTAATTCAACAAAAGAAAAAGAAGCAAAAAGAAAATTATAAATAGTAATATTTGCAATATGATATAAAATATCACATCACAATACTAAAGGGCAGACAAGTCACGATAAATACTCATAATAGGCGTGATGGGTGTTCGGCGTAAAGATGGCACGACCTTAGACTTGGCTCAAACATGGAACAGGGGAAGCTGCGGGATGTCGTATGAGAGAAAGCTATAAGCTCTTTGAGTAAAGCGAATATCGAGACAACTCAGCAGTGGCGGATCTACTCGTAGTAGTGTAGAAGCTTGTGTAATGCAAGAACAGCGAAGGGGTAGATACAATTAGTTTTTTTTAATCAATCAACTTTAAATCATTTGATTTAAAAGGATGAATTTATTCGAAAAGACAAAACCATATCCTATCACAAAAAGACAAGTGTGGGATGCGTTTAAATTAGTCAAGTCAAATGGTGGAGCGCCTGGGATAGATGGCACAACGGTGTTGGAAATATCAAGAGCTCCGCAGAAATACCTGTACCCGATATGGAACAGACTTGCAAGCGGTAGTTACTTTCCATCTCCCGTGAGGAGAAAGGAAATACCAAAGTCCAAAGGTAAGGTGCGTGCATTAGGAATTCCCACGGTAACTGACCGTGTTGCGCAGATGGTAATCAGAAAAGAATTAGAAGAGATTGTTGATAAACAGTTCTCAGACAGTTCCTTTGGATACCGTCCTAACAAGAGTGCACACCAAGCCGTAATTCAAGCTAAGCAGAATTGTTGGAAGTATGCTTGGGTAATTGATATGGACATTAAAGGATTCTTTGACAATATTGACCACGGCTTAATGATAAAAGCCCTACGTCATGTGACTCAAAGAAAACATATCATTACTTACGTAAAAAGGTGGTTAAAGACTCCAGTCCAATTGGGGAATGGAAAATTAATTACCAATTTAGGAAAAGGCACTCCACAAGGAGGCGTAATTAGTCCGTTGCTCTCTAACATCTTTCTTCATTTCGCTTTTGACAAATGGATAGAAAAGGAAATTCCTGAATGTCCTTTTGAAAGGTATGCTGATGATATCATCGTACATGCGAAGAGTAAGGAAGAAGCTATGAGGGTTTTTAACAAAATCAATACGAGAATGCAGGAATGTAAACTCGAATTGCATCCGGAAAAGACCAAGGTAGTGTATTGTCCCAGTAACAGAAGGCGCAAACTGACTGGAGAGTCAGTCCAGTTTGACTTCCTTGGATTTACGTTTAAGCCAAGAAAAGTAGTGACAAAAAGTGGAAAAGTGACTATGTCGTTTCTACCTGGAATAAGCAACAAATCCATGAAAAGGATTGTGGCCCATTTGAGGGATCTTAAGATTAACAGGTGGTCAAGTAGATCACTCATTGATCTGTCGAAAGCTCTGTGTCCATTAATCAGAGGCTGGCTTCAATACTATGGCAAGGTGAGCAAACACGAACTGGTTTCGTTTTTCTTTAAAGTCAATGCGAGAATTATTAAATGGGCGTACCGCAAGTTTAAGCGATTTAAGAAGGCCAAATCCCTTTACGCAACGAAGAAGTGGATACAATCTGTAGCCAAAAGCTATCGGTATTTATTTCCTCATTGGCAGTTGGGTTATCTTCCTTAAATTGGTTAATTGTAAAGAGCCGTATGAATTGAGAGGTTCACGTACGGTTCTGTGAGAGGCTTGGGGTGAAACTCCCCTTGCCTACTCGACTTTTGGGGCAATGCCAAAAAGTACGAACAATCAACAATAAAAAAAACTGGATAAAAAGACCCGAAAATCTTACCGATTATGTTTTAAACTGTTATGGATTGGCACCGTACAGAATGCGCATTCTAAAAACGCTGAGTCAAAGTCAAATGCATCATTCACAATATCTGCTTCCACGTTTTGTAAAATTATGTTTATTCGCCTACATAATATCAATTGTTTTTTTCTGCTGTGAAAGTTCGAATGAACTTTCAAAAGGCACCCACTTCACTCAACTCGACCCTTCATCAATCGGAATCGACTTTGTCAATAACCTTGAATACGATGAAGATTTTAATACCTACCTGTTTAGAAGTTTCTACAATGGAGCAGGTGTGGGCATGGGTGACTTCAACAATGACGGTTTGTTGGATTTGTTTTTTTGCGGCAACCAGGTCGACAACAAGTTATACCTGAATAAAGCCGGATTTCAATTCGAGGATATCACCGATGCGGCCGGGATTGCAAGTAGTGGTGCCTGGTCCACAGGGGTAAGTATTGTCGATATCAATGGCGACGGATGGTTGGATATCTATGTATGTAAAAGTGGTCTTCCCGAAGCAGAAAACCGCCACAACGAACTGTTCATCAACAATGGCGCGCAGTCTCCCCCCTCAAAGGGGGGATTAAGGGGGGTTACCTTCACCGAATCTGCCGAGAATTACGGCATAGCCGATTTAGGATTTTCTGTACACGCCGTCTTTTTTGATTACGATAAAGACGGGGACCTGGACATGTACTTGTCCAATAATTCTCTGAATCCCACCTCTTTTGTTATGGACAGCAGCAAGGGACTACGGGACATCCGGGATCCCTACGGAGGAAATAAACTCTATCGCAACGACACTTCGACACCCTTCGACTCAGCTCAGGGTGAGGGCTCAGTGCAGGCTACTTCGACAGGCTCCCTTCGACAAGGTTCAGGGCAGGCAGTGCAGGCTCCACAAGGAAAGATGACAAAAGGGTTTACGGATGTAAGCGAAGAAGCCGGCATATACGGCAGCGCTATCGGATTTGGACTGGGTATCTCCGTCGGTGATGTCAATAGGGATACCTGGCCAGATATTTTTGTGGCCAATGATTTTTTCGAAAAGGATTACCTCTACATCAATCAACAAGACGGCACTTTCAAAGAGTCCCTTGAAGACGCCATCGAAGAAATCAGCCTGGGTTCCATGGGTGTTGACATAGCCGACATCAACCACGACGGTTATCCCGAAATCTTTGTCACAGAGATGCTGCCGGTGGAACAATCCCGATTGAAAACAAAAGTGGTTTTCGACAATTGGGACAGTTACGCCTTGAAAATCAAAAATGGTTACTACCGCCAATTTCCAAGGAATGTCCTCCAGCTCAACCGTGGGCCGTCCCCCCTTGAGGGCGAGAGTGCTTTTGCCAGTGGCAAAAAAGCGCAGTTGAGGGGGGTGTCCTTCAGCGAGATCGGCCGCTTCGCAGGTGTAGAAGCCAGCGATTGGAGTTGGGGGGTCAACATGGCGGATTTCAACAACGACGGATACACAGATATTTTTATTACCAATGGCATTGGCAAAGACTTGCTCGATCAAGACTATACCGACTTCTATTTTGTTCCTGAAAGAATGAGAAAAATCTATACGGAAAAAGGAGCAGTTATCAAAGAACTGATTGACAATATTCCATCCGTACCCTTGCCCAATTGCCTTTTTATCCAGGATGGCGATCTTCAGTTCCAAGATGTAAGCATCGAATGGGGATTAGGAACGCCCGGCTTCTCTACCGGATCATCCTATGGGGACTTGGACAATGACGGAGATCTCGATTTAGTGGTCAACAATAACAATATGCCACCATTTGTCTATCGCAACCAAAGTCAAAATGCATCCGGCCGCTTTGTAAATATTTCATTGACCGGAACAAAGGAAAATACAATGGCTGTTGGAAGTCAGGTGACCCTGTATATCAAGGACCAGATATTCTTTCAGGAATTGTATCCAATGAGAGGCAGCATGTCCAGCGTCGATCACAGGTTGCATTTTGGACTCGGAGAAATCTCTTCTATCGACAGCATGGAAATAAGATGGCCGGACAACCGTATTACGATGGCCTACGATCTCGAAACAGATCAATTCTATTCTTATAATTATGCTGATAACACAACACCAGACTCAAAAATGAGTACACCCAATATTGGCACCTTATTAACAGATGTTTCTGATAAAATGAGCATTGATTTCGTGCATTCCGAAAATGAATTTATTGACTTCGACAGAGACAAATTGCGCTCTCAAATGATCTCGACAGAAGGACCGCCATTGGCAGTTGGTGATGTAAATGCCGATGGCCGTCAGGACTTTTTCATTGGAAATGCCAAGGATGCGTCCGGTGCGATTTTTCTGGCTACTGACAATGGATTTGTGCAGACCAACTCCGAAATATTCGAAAAGGATAAAGCGTCCGAAGATACAGGCAGTATTTTCTTTGATGCCGATAGTGATGGCGATCAGGATCTTTTAGTGACCAGCGGGAGCTACGAGTTTTCCGGTAGTTCTTTTGCTCTGGTCGATCGGCTTTATTTGAATGACGGCAGCGGAGGATTTTCAGCAGGAGAAAAGTTGTTGCCTTCGTCGCAATTGGTCAGTACTTCCTGTGTTGCAGTTTCAGACATTGATCAGGATGGCGACTTGGATGTCTTCCTCGGAGGAAGGGTCCAACCATTTGCCTATGGCGTGCCTTGTTCCAGTTATTTAATGGAAAACGATGGGTCCGGTCAGTTCAAAAATGTAAATTCATTGAAGGCTGCAGCATTGGAAGACATTGGCATGGTCACCGATGCGCTATTTATCGATTTTGACGGCGACAATGATGAAGATCTTCTTCTAACCGGTGATTGGATGCCATTGAAATTGCTTAGAAACGACCATATCCCCCCTAAAGGGGGGACTAAAGGGGGGTTCACAGATATTTCCGATAATGTCGGGTTTCAGAATACCAACGGATTTTGGAAAGTCATTGAAAAAGCAGATCTAGACGGTGATGGTGATGAAGATATCATAGCCGGGAACCTCGGATTGAATACAAGCTATTCAGCGACTCTGGAGAAGCCCATCACAATGTATGTCAATGACTTTGATCAAAATGGGACCATTGAGCACATCACAACGGTCTTTCGCGGTGATCGAGCTTACCCGATACATATGAAAAAGGATATCACAAAGCAAATGCCATTTTTATTAAAAAAATATCTCAAGCACGAGGATTACAAAGAACAGACCGTTACCGATATTTTTAGCCCTGACCAGCTCAAAGACGCGCTAACACTCGAAGTCTTTCAGAATGCATCCATGGTTTTTTGGAACAATGATGGCCAATTTGAAGGTCAGATGCTGCCTATGGAAGCACAGCTTGCACCGGTATATGCCATCCTTATTGAAGACATTGACCAAGACGGCTTAGAAGATATCATTCTCGGAGGAAATCTCCATCGTGTTAAACCTCAAAGTGGAATATATGGAGGATCAAGCGGGACGATACTCAGGAATATGGGTGAAAGGTCATTTAAGGTGCATGGAATCGAGGAATCTGGTTTTTTTGTGCGTGGAGAAATTCGGGATATTAAAAAGTTGAAAATTCAAAATAAAAAATATATTCTAGTTGCTCGAAACAATGACTCGCTCAATGTATACCAGAACTGATCCGATTGATTTGAACCGTCCAATGCCAGGTAAATCATATGCCAAAACATTGGGTGCGCTCAAATTTATTTTTTGTGTTTGGATATTAATATCTACCACAGCTTGCAGCCACCCCAACTTAACACCCTATCAAGCAATGGTGAAAGAAGAAGTGGAAAGCGGCAAAAGAGTGGATGAACTGTTTGAAGGCCTGCATTTTAACATGACTTTAGATAGATTCGAGGCGCATTCTTTTAAGATGAATCAGGAAGGGCTATTCTTTCAGCATGGGGGTAGCCGGGAGGTGATTTTGTATATGGACAATCAATTTGATGAACGGGTTGATTTTGTCTTCTATCCCACTTTTGAGCGAGAAATAATCGTAGGGCTATCCGGATATTTCTGGCATCCGAATTGGAACGGTTTTAGAAAAGAGTTGTTTGCCTCGGTGTTGCAAGAAAAACTGGTGATAAAATTGCAAGAATGGTTGGGAGGAAGACCTTTTATTGAGCTTCCGGGTGCTTCAGTGCCTCTTGAGAAAAAATATGCGAAGGTCGACGGCAACAGGCACATCGTGCTCCGCATTAACCCGGATAATAGAAAGGTAGAAATCTTGTTTACTGATTTGCGAAAAGACCCGAAATACGGGAAATTCTACGGAATAGTGTATCCTGACAAGCAATGAGACACACAATTGATTTCTTGTTACCCTTCAATATCAACCATGGTATCCCCATATACGCGCTCTCAATTCGTTTTATTGCGATTATTCCGGTACTCTCTTTAATATCATTTTTTGGATGTCAGGTAAAAGAAGATCTTCTTTTTCAAAAACATACCGTGCGCTCATCAAAAATCAACTTTGGTAATTATATCACGGAAACCGAAGAGTTCAACATTACCCAGTACATATACATGTACAATGGCGGTGGTGTCGCGGCAGGCGATATCAATAATGATGGATTGGCTGATTTGTTTTTTACAGCCAATCAGGATTTGGACAGACTTTACTTAAATAGAGGTAATCTGAAATTCGAAGATATTACGGAAGAGGCAGGTGTTGGAGGCTCGAATGAATCTACGTCCTGGACCAACGGAGTGACCATGGTCGATATCAATGGAGATGGGTGGTTGGATATCTATGTCTGCCAGCTAAGTGGATTTAAAAACATTTCCGGAAAAAACAGACTCTACATAAATAACGGACTGAGTATTCAAAACAGAACGAACGGCCGTTCAGAGCCTGCCCTGAGCCTGGTCGAAGGGTCAACCATCAACCGTCAACCGTCTTTCACGGAAAGCGCCGCTGAGTACAATCTCGATATTTCAACATATTCCCAACACGCCGCTTTTTTTGATTACGACAGAGATGGTGATCTCGACATGTACTTGGTCAATTTGGCCTTGCATACTCCCGATTCGCACAAACCTTCGTCACTTCGCAATGTCCGGGACACATTGAGCGGAGATCGGTTGTATCAAAATGTCAATGGAAAATTTGAAGATGTCAGCGAATCCGCCGGCATTTTCGGAGGTTCTATGGGATATGGATTGGCTGTCGGTCTCGGTGATATCAACAACGACGGTTGGCCGGACATCTACGTTTCCAATGATTTCCATGAAAACGACTATCTCTACTACAACAACAGAGACGGGACTTTTAGTGAGAACTTGACAGGTTCGATGGGTCATGTGAGCACTTTCTCCATGGGCAGCGACATCGCCGACTTCAACAATGACGGTTGGTTGGATCTCATAACGATGGACATGAAGCCGGCCGATGAGACCATATTGAAACAATCTTCTGGCATCGACTCCTATGAGCTCTATCGCTACAAGATGAAATTTGGCTATCACTACCAATATCCGCGCAACATGCTACAGGTAAATGCAGGGCCGTTATTTGGTGAAAATGCCGTTCAATTCAGCGAAATCGGTCAATTTGCCGGAGTGGATGCAACAGATTGGAGTTGGGGTGCATTATTTGCGGATTTGACCAACAGCGGAAATAAAGACTTATTCATAACAACGGGAATTCCGAGAAGACCGAACAATCTGGATTTCACAAATTACACTTCTGATGAATACCTCAAAGCCGACAGCACTTCCAAACTGGCATTGATAGATCTTATACCCACAGGAGAGTTAAAGAATGTTGCATATGAAAATCACGGTTCCGGCTTTAACGATGTGAGCGAATCGTGGGGTCTCGCTCATGAGGGATTCTCGATGGGCGCCGTTCCCGTGGACTTAGACAATGACGGAGATTTGGATATCGTCGTGAACAATTTGGGCGAAAAGGCGATAATCTTCGAAAATCGCACTACAAAAAGATACACCAATAACTTTTTGAAGGTGGAGCTCATCGGTAATACCCGAAATAGATTCGGCATCGGCGCTAGAGTTAGTCTCGAAACCGATTCTGGAAAACAGATTCATGAAAATTTTTCCAACAAAGGATGGTTATCATCCGTATCCAATGGACTCCATTTTGGGTTGGGTGAAGAGAATCTCATTAGAAAACTTACGGTAAAATGGCCCGACGGCACTATTCAGGAATTAGAGAATGTAGATCCAAATACAACGATCAAGCTGAATCAGGCAGACGCACAACGTACAGATGCTGACCCCGAAAAGCAAGTGCCTGAGAAATGGTTTAAAAACATCAGAGATCAATCCGGAATTGACTTTATACATCGCGAAAATTTCTTCCTAGATTTTTCAGTTGAAAAATTACTTCCTCACCTTTTATCTACCGAGGGTCCGCCACTCGCTGTTGGTGATATTAATAGCGATGGTCTGGATGACTTTTTCATAGGTGGAGCAAAGGGACATCGTGGAAGTGTCTATCTTCAGAGAGGTGACGAGGATTTTCTGTTCACCGAGAGTGATACAATGGCTTTTGTAAATGACAAGTTTTGTGAAGACGTAGGATCTGTTTTTGCCGATATCGATAACGACGGTGACCTGGACCTATACGTCGTAAGTGGAGGTAGCGAACCGGATAAAACGGTCAGAGTACAAGACCGTATTTATCTCAACGATGGAGTTGGAAATTTCGAGAAATCGGTAGAGGCCTTACCCACCGCCCTTTACAATGGATCTTGTGTTGTAGCGGCTGACTTCTCGGATGATGGATTTATTGATTTTTTTGTTGGAGGTCGTTCCACACCAACCGAATACGGCAACCCCGCTGTCTCCAAGGTATATATCAATAACAGAGATGGCACATTTTCGGATAGGACATCGGGATATCTTCAGAACAGAGGCCGTATTGGTTTGGTAACAGATGCTACCTGGTTGGAAGATCGCAAAGAATTGTTCATCGTCGGCGAATGGATGCCTGTGGTGATCTACCGATATGATCGTGACAGCGTTAGTTCTAGGTATTTGCGCAATACATCGGGTTGGTGGAATACAATACATGCCGATGACCTGGACAATGATGGAGATCTGGATTTCTTGGTGGGGAATGAGGGCTTGAATACAAATATCAGCGCTACACCATCCGAACCTCTGGATTTGTATCTGAGAGATTTCGATGGGGATTTGAGTTTCGATCCAATTATGGCTTACTACAAAAATGGGCAGCAATGGGTGTATCCTGGATTGGATGAATTGTCGAAACAAATCATAGGTGTAAAGAGAACCTATCGCAATTATGAAAAATATGCCACTAGTACTTTCAATGAAGTCTTCCCTCAGAATGAACTGGCGTTGAGCTTGCATCTGCAAGTCCAGACATTGGCTTCTGTATGGATCGAAAACAAGGGCAATGGAGAGTATACGGTCCACGAATTAGCAGATGAAGCGCAGTATTCGCCGATCTATGGATTTACCACATATGACTTCGATGGCGATGGGTTCAAGGACATCATTTCCGTTGGAAATTTCCATGGCAACCAACCCAGTATGGGGAGATGTGATGCCTCATTCGGTACATATCTGCATAATGATGGCAGTGGAGATTTTACAGTTGTCAATAACAGGGAAAGCGGTTTCGCAGTTTTCGGAGAGTCCCGCGATGTAAAAATCCTTGAAACTGGCAAAGATCATAAACTGATCCTCGTCGCTCGAAATAATGCGGATACGAGATTATTTAAAGCAAGAATACCCTCCAAATCCGGAGATTAGTTCTTTGGTCAGACCTCCGGACTTGTTGTAAATCTGGGTGTCGCAATTTTATACTGGACAATCACACTGCTCTGAGGCGCATTGCGCTAACACTCTTGGTAGAAATCAATAATGTAGTAAGCCCATTAGGCGCGCCCGCCTGGAACGGAACGGGCAGGTAGCGACGTCACCCTAAGAAAACAAGGGTGCCGATGCGCCTGTCTGCCGAAGCTTCAGCATAGGCAGGATGCACCTTTATGATAACGTCTGATTAATATTCTACCAATTGGGCCGACGCTATGCGCCTTCGCCAGACTTTTAATTCTATACAAGTTTGTCAATCTTTGTCAGCGACATTGCAATTTACTGACAGGTTGCTATGAACATTTGTTTATCAACCATCAGGTCAAGAGTTCTCATGGTACTACACATCTATTATATCCCTTCTTACACTTCAAAAACATGTCCTGTGGTCAACAACTCCTTGTATTTAGCTTCATCAAAACAGTACAAATTGGCCCCTTTTTTCGATCCGGATTTATACTTTTCATGCAAAGTCTTGATCACTATTTCCCCGTGATCTAAAATCAAAACAGTTGCTCTGACTCCACCAATAATTTCGACTTCACTTACCCCCCGAATTTACCTTTTCCTCACCCAATTTTGACCAAATATCCCCCCAAATGTCGCGTATGCTGTTCATTTTTTATATTGCATTTTTTATATTGCATTTTTTTTGTAAAACCAAACGGTATGAACATACAACTACCAATTCTCAAAAAATTAAAAGTTGAGTCCACTCCGATTACCACACATTTTTCAAGCGTACATTTGCCAGCTGCGGCCAAAACCCTGGAATTTTCTTAAGTGCAATATTGTTGCATAAGCATTCCTGAGGGTTGCGATGATGATATTTGGAAATCCGAGGGCATTTTCGACCAATTTATCGTTAATTCTTCTAAAATTCGTCCAAAGTACTCGTGACAGGACATAAATTTGACATTTGAATAAACCCCGATATAATATTTTGTTCCTTTTTTTGAGCCGGTGAAAACATTGATGTATGGTCGATTCCACATTGGCTCTTAGATTGTGGGTGTGCTCATCTAATGTTTCTTGCATCTGTTGAAATAAAAAATAGTTTTCTACTTCATCTTTGGTCATATACCGACCTCGGGTGTCGTGTTTAATGACGTATTTGTTGGTCTTCTCGTTAAACTTTACCGCGCACTGTTCTCCTGTCTTTTTTCGCCATACTTGAAGATTGTTATTCTCATCTCGTTTCATTGTATAGGCCTGCTTTCCCCCTTTTGTATTAGCTAACTTCCATTCGGGCGTGGTCGTTTCTGACATTGCTTTTCTGTTGGCCTTGCTGTCGTATCCGCCATCCGTGATGGCCTGTTCTATTTTATTCTTTTCTTGACCTGATTCATCCTTATCTGGATTTAATACATCCTGGATATGGTCGATAGATTCGATTAAAAACTCGTCTTCTGTAATATTGGCCGGTACTACCTGGGCATCTACGATTAGGTCTATTTCATTTTCTTCTGTACACGTTTCACTTATGTTGGCATGATAGCCCGATATGGTCTGTTTATTTTCTGCTTTACCTTTAGTACGGTAGGCAGCATCAGGATCATGAATGGACTGCACACTGCCACTCGATATGTCTCTTGCAGCTTTGGGTCTCGGAGTATTCTCCTGTTTAGTTTGCTGTTCAGATTCATCACAGACCGCGCTGATTTTTGTTTTATCATCAGAGGCACTCGGAGGTTTTTGCTCATTAGATTCCTCTGATTGTTCTTCATACTGTTCTTCGTAGAGCCGCTTGAGATCTTGGTAGCCTGTCAATCCCGCCGCCTGGCCATGACTCAAGAGTACCTTTATGATCTTACCCATACCTACTAGCAGTTCCTCTTTTTCTTTTTTGTTTAATGGGTAGACAATATTGGAGGCACTTTGGCTTTTTAGCTTTTCTAAAAGCTCGCATGATTCTTTATCCAATTGATCTGTAAGCAGTTCTACCATAAGGTCTTTACTGCATACTCGTACAGCTTCGATTATCATCTGGACTCGAGTGCAGCGTGCAATATTGGAATTAATCAACTTCGAATCCAATCGTATTTTCTTACCGCTCACCTTGTATTGCTCTATCTGCCCAATAGTGATTTGTTTAAATGCCGCCTTCATCAAATCCTCCCCATGGTCTTCATTATACTCTACCATGCTCTGTCTGAACTTATAGTAAGTCGATTCGGTCGGAATATCCTCATTTATATTCGAATATCCCAAAGCAAGCATGACCCTGGTGTTGAATCGACATTCATCAAAAAGTTGTTCATCAGTCCAACCTTTACCTTCTTTAAGGATAATCATTCCCATTAAAACTCTAATTGAGCAATTGGGCCGGCCTCCTTGATTATAAAGCACCTCGAACAATCCTTCGTCTATGCGAGATACCACTTCTTTAAAAAATATATTATGCCAACCATTTGGATCATCCAGAAGCTCTCGCTTCCGTTCTGATAGCATCCCTCCTATCGATTTGAATAGATCAACTTGTGAATTTGTACTACGTTTAAACATATCACAAATTAAATATATATGTCATCTTATTGTAATATTTGACATGATTTATGATTTAGTTTTCGGAGTGGACTCAAAGTTAAACACAGGCTAAGAACCACGCAATGGCTCCTTCTCGCCGCTTTCGTGTTTCTGGCTCCGGCATGGGCAGATGCCCAGACAACGATAACCGGCACCGTAAAGGACGCCAGGTCATCCGATCCACTTATCGGCGCTACCGTCATGGAGCAAGGGACCACCACCGGTACCATTTCAGATGTAGACGGTGCTTTTTCTCTTTCAGTCTCCGATGCTGCGACCACCCTTGTGATATCCTCTGTGGGCTACGGCTCACAGGAAGTGGATATCACCAATCGGTCAACCATTGATGTTTCGCTGAGCGAGGTGGCTTCCATACTCGATGAATTAGTCGTCACCGGATATGGCACAGCCCAAAGGCGGGAGGTCACCAGTGCCATCAGCAGTGTGTCCGAGGATGAATTCAACAAGGGAAGTGTGAGCGACCCAATGCAACTTTTACAAGGCAAAGTGCCGGGTCTTACCGTAAGTAGAGTAAATAACGATCCAAACAAACCATTCTTCTTGAATATCAGGGGGGTGAGTACGTTAGGTGCCAATTCACAACCCTTGATCGTGCTCGACGGAGTCATAGGTGCTAACCTAAACAATGTTGACCCCAATGATATCAAGACCGTCGATGTACTCAAAGACGCTTCGGCGGCCGCCATTTACGGAACGCGCGGGAGTTCAGGTGTAATCATCATCACGACAAAAACGGGCGGTGAAGGTGAAGGAGCACGGATTGACTACAACACCTATGTAGCATTGGAAAATGCGCACACCGATGGGCAAGGCAGGATTCGATGGGCTACCGCGGACGAGTTCACTGCTGCCGGAGGTATTGACTATGGCGGTGACACCGATTGGTTGGATGCCATATTCGATCAGGGCACATCACACGTGCACAATCTATCGATTTCGAACAACACAGGTTCGACAAGTTATCGAGCTTCATTGAACTGGCGGGATTTAGAAGGAACGTTGAGGGATTTGGGATCAGAGCAGATCAGCGGAAGAATTAATTTAACTCAGAAATTGCTCGATGACAGGTTGACAGTAAGGGCTTTGGCTTCGTACAGCAAAAGGGATCAGAACTTTAGCAATCCGGATGCCGTTCAACGGGCAGGACAATACTCGCCATCAGCACCTATATATATCAACAACGATCCTTCGCAAGGCTTTTTCGAAAATTTCGTGGAGCAAAATTACAACCCAGTTGCGATGATCGACCAGATACCACATATTGGAAGGACCAAAGATTTCCTTGGAAATTTCAAGTTAGATTATGAAGTAATAGATGGATTGACTTTGGGTGCCAACTATGGTGTTCGTGCAGAATCAGAACTGGCAGCCTCGTACGTATCTAGTAATGCACGCGCAGCGTTTAACCAGGTAGGTGGTCAAGCCGAGCGAATCGCCCGTGATTTGGAAGATCAGGTTTTCGATTTCACAGCAACCTATACTCGTACATCGGGTGATTTGACTTATACACTGCTCGCGGGACATTCATATCAAAAAATTGAGACAGATATATTCAGAGTGAGCAATTCTAACTTCATCACTGATGAATTAACATTCAACAATATTGGATTGGGCAATGGATTTAGCGATCCCACCGGTACACGGTCAACGTCGAGTAACAGAGAAGAAAGGCTGCTGTCATCGTTCTTTGGTAGGGCCAATGTGAGCATCAAGGACATCTATCATTTGACGGCCAGTTATCGCCGCGAGGGATCGTCCGCCTTTGGTGCAAACAATCGGTGGGGAAGTTTCTTCGCTATTGGAGGTGCTGCTGATATTACGGCGTTAACGGAGATCAATTTCCTGGATAATCTTAAACTCCGGGTAGGCTATGGTGAAACAGGAAATCTGCCTGCACAAAATTACGCGTATCTGACCACATTGGGACTTGGAGGATCAGGATATGTCGACGGAAGATTTGTGCCTGCCATACAGCCCACATCTAATCCTAACCCCGATCTGAAGTGGGAGGAAAAGAAAGAATTGAATGTAGGTGTTGATTTTGCTTTGCTTAATTTCCGACTTTCAGGATCTTTGGATTTTTTCCAACGAAATACGGAAGATTTGTTGAATACCATCAGTGTAGCTAGTCCTCCTAACTTGTTTGGGTCTTCATTGGTCAATCTGGGAGAGTTAGAGTCAAAGGGAGTAGAACTACAGCTTAATTTCTCGGCGATTAATAAAGCGGATTTCTCCTGGGATATTACAACCAACATTTCGCGCAATAAGACGAAACTGATCAAATTCAATAATGACGAAAATGTAACATTGCTGCGTGGAGCAAACTTTACCATTAACGGTTCTTTTGCCGCACGGGTTGAGGAGGGCAAAGAAATCGGTCAAATTATAGCGCCGATTTGGCAGGGATTTGATGAAACTGGAGATAATCTATACATACAACCAGATGGAAGTATTGGCGATCAATTACCTGTGTCAGATGCTTATCCTGTAGTAGGCAACGGACAGCCCGACCTGTATCTCGGTGTTACGAATTCTTTTACATGGAAGAATTTTGATTTAAACATATTCTTTCGAGGCGTATTCGGACATGATCTTGGCAATGGCCACCGGGGCCATTTTGAGCACCCGGTCAGGGTGGGCAGTTCCAACTTTGTTATTACCGACAAATGGTTGCCTGATGAAAGGGCAAATTTAAGTTGGGATGATCGATATGTAGAAGGTGCCTCTTTTGTCAAGCTCGACAATGCGACTTTGGGATACAGTTTCGATTTCCCTAAAGCCAGCTCTTTCAGAACACTGAGGATTTACACTTCCGTTCAGACTCCTTTCACTATTACAAGCTACGCCGGCTGGGATCCGGAACCGCGCTATACCTTTGGCGGTACAGGTCTTGGTCGCGTACCTTTAGCTGGTGGTAGCTTTGGATTAGGTGGCACCAATACTGGCACACATCAGCAATGGACCGGAGACATCCTGGCCCCAGGGTTGGATAATTTCAGAGGAGACTTTACAACCACTGCTACCATCTGGACTTTTGGTGTCAATATTGGATTATAGGACACCGGCTGGTTATGAATTCTAAATATAGAAATTAAATAAAATGAAACTAAAATATATATTATCTACACTAATAATAGTTCTCTTTTTCGGTCAGTCGTGCACGGATTTGGACTCTGAAGTCTTTACTGAGATTACTCCAGACTCCTTCTTTACAACGGATGCTCAATCTGCTTCTGCGGCCTCAGCAGCATATACTCCTCTGTATCAGTGGTGGGCTAATGAGGAATGGACCATGGACATGACAACCAATCAAAGTGCCATGCCTACTCGATCAAACTTTGGATGGAACGACGGCGGTCGTTGGCCAGCATTGACATCCCATCAATTTCCGCCTTCGGATGGCATCTTTAATGCTTCATGGACAAATCAATTCGGTGGCATCAGTTCTTGCAATCGCTTAATTGAAATATTTACGGAGAATATTGGTGCGGATGCCCCGATCGTGGCAGAACTACAAGCTTTAAGGGCATTTTATTACTATGTGCTTTTGGATCTGTTCGGCAATGTACCAATTGAGACCGGATTTGCTACCGCCGATCCTTCCCCTTCACAATCATCGCCTGCTGAGGTTTTTTCATTTATAGAAAGTGAGATGCTCGCAGCGATTCCCAGCTTGAGTGAGGATAAAGGATCAACTTATGCCAAGATGAATAAATGGGTGGCTTATACCGTATTGGCGAAAATGTATTTGAACGCAAATAATTACAATTCCGGTGACCAATGGCAAAAAGCGGCTGATGCAGCGAATCAAGTTATTAACAGTAGTGCTTATACACTGGAATCCGGATACTTCGCCAATTTCAGGATCAACAATGAGGGTTCCCAGGAGAACGTATTTGTTGTGCCATATGACAATGTCAATACTGGCGGATCCTTTATGATTACGGGTCGTTATACCCATCAGTCTGTTACTGCTACCTTTGATTATCCCAACGGTACTTCATGGGGAGGAGTAAGCATACAGGAAGACTTTTACAATGCGTTTGATCCGAATGATAAGCGATTGGGCATGTTTTTCATGGGTCAACAATACACTTCATCGGCAGGACCGGGATGGGACGACGAAATCGGATTCTTTTACGCCAACCCTCAAGATCAATTCAAACTGATAGATTGTGCGGAAGATAGAGATCGCTTTGTTGGTGTATTGGATCAGCTTCCCGCGTACGCGAGCGATTGCAATGTCGTTATCACTCCAGGCTTCGACTTTACCGCCGATGGCCGATGTTCTTATGAAAACGGTGCAAGGTGCGCTAAATGGGAATTTGCCCCCGGTGCTCCCGAATCAAACCGGAGGTCCAATGATTATGCGATTTTTCGCTATGCTCATGTCCTGTTGATCAGGGCTGAAGCGTTATGGAGAACGAATCCCGGAAGTGATGAAGCGCTGATGCTGGTCAACCAGATCCGGGACAGAGCCGGCATAGATCCACTCACACAATTAACGGAAGAAACCATGATGCGCGAATTCCAACAGGAATTGGCTATGGAAAATCATGCACGGACCATTCTGATCCGTTACGGAAGATGGCAGGATCCATGGTTTGAAAAACCGGCAACAGATGCTAGCAGGCTTTTGTACCCGATTCCATTGTTGCAGTTGCAGGCCAATACGAATTTGAGTCAGAATGCGGGGTATTGATACGATGGACGGTAGACGGGTTTACGTTCGTTAAGTCTAAAAAATTGAACATTAAAGAGGGGACCAGTTCTCCTCTTTTTTACTTAGGATTTAGCGGTTGGTGTACTAATTGTCCAAGTTAGACTTGCCAAGTTTTCGAAACTTGGCAAGTCTTTAATGGTTATAATTCATGACGACCCAACAGCGCTTCTTCCTTTCGGATGGCCAAAATCAATGGTCGATTCATATCAAGAGCTTTGATCGTAGCGCGACCAGTGGCTGTTGATCCATTGAGTAGTACACCTTGCCATCTAAAATGTTCATTTTGAGACAAACCACAATATTCGCAGCGATTCTCGGCGCTCGATATTACTACTTGGCGCAAATCGGCCGGGATATAACTCATAAAGCCCGTTTGGGGTCTTGCCCTTCTCGTTGGGTTCGCAGCTTCAATAGGTGAGTAACTCAGCTAAATCGACCAACCCTTCGGCTTCTTTCCGCTCCGATTCGGTTAAGACTTGACCTTGATCTTGTCGATTTAATAATTCCTGTAGACGCTCGTCAACACCGGAAGGTAACCTAAATCGTGCTAAATCATCGGGTATTTCTAGCTCAACCATTACATTTTGAGCCATAACTATAGCGTTTTTTAGAGCAATAAAAATACTAAATATTTAACTCAAGTGGCCTTGTTCAAAAAACACGCTTTTAGAAAACTCTTATAAAGAGTACAATTTTTGAAGTCGCAACAAATCTTATTGAAAATCAGAATTCAAGTTATAGTAAGACAGTCCCTTCAACGGGTGGCGGAGGCCAGGAAAAAACAGCGGAGCATTTGCTTTTTCCTAGTCCCGATCACTATCGCATATGCATCAACTCTAACTTAACATATATGACAATTAACAATGTAAAAAGAATTGACTACCTGTGTTTTAACCTAATATTTGGGAATCTAACCATAGAACAAAAGTGCAGGAAAATTCAAAGTTCTTCACTATGTGGCAGTCCAATGTTTGCCTGTATAATGTTAATAATCAAAAGAATACATATTCATAAATAAAATATAAGTTAAACTAAGGTTGATGCCAATGCGATCACTATCGGGATTGGTACTTTTTGGGGCAATGTGGTACATCCCGACCACGGCGTCGGGGCCAAAAAGTACGGATTGATGAAACCAGAAAAACTGAAAATAGTAATCCTCACGGCAGCAATGTTGCTGTTGTATTTTCCATGCGCAAGAACGCAAATCTCATTTGTACCACCTTCAATACCGATGTGGGATACCTGGATATACGAGGAGGACGGGAATTATCACTTGACAAGTGGATTTTTACAACCAGCATGTTAGAAACGCCGCAAGAAGGCGAAATCGGATACTGGAGCGATCAGGGAGCGCTCGTCATTGCCGATTTGAATATTTTTGAGATGGAAGGGCTGTGACAATACTAGTCTAAATGTGAAATGATCTTTTCATCCATCGGTTTCACCCTTGCTGGAAAATGAGCAATGATTTCTCCTTGCTCGTCCAATAAAAACTTGTTGAAATTCCAGCTGATGTTGTAGTCGGATTTGCCGTTAAGGTCTTTTTTGGTCAACCATCGGTAGATTTCATGAGCTTGTCTGCCTCTCACCTTTATCTTTTGAGTCATCGGAAAGCTGACACCATATTTAGTCGTACAAAAAGCAGCAATCTTTTGCTCGTTTCCAGGTTCCTGCCCTAAAAACTGGTTGCAAGGAAACCCAACCACGACCAATCCATCCTTGTAAGTCTGAGACAATTGCTCAAGGCCTTCGTACTGACTTGTAAATCCGCATTTGGAAGCAACATTCACAATAAGAACTTTTTTGCCTTCAAATTCTTTAAAATCGATAATCTCATCACTATTCAATGCACGGATTTGGAATTGATGTAGAGTGTTCGAATTGATGGAAATGGCAGAGGTCAGGGTCATAATCAAGACGGTTATTACATGCATTACAAAATGTATTGAATGTTATAAAGACAAAGGGCAGGCAAAATTGTTCAATCGAAATGTTGTGGTTTTTTTCAATGTAGTTCCTTCTGCACTAGATTTATAATTTTTTAAGAAAAGCTACCAAATCCCTAATTTCTGATTTGGTCAAAATCCCGCGCACATCGCATTGGCATCAACCTTAATTTAACACATATTATCTTTCAAGATATGTATTTTTTCCTTTTTTGTTCTGGTAAGTACCATAGTAGCCTATGAATTTGAGCAAGAATTGTTCTGAAATATTTTTTGTTTGAATAAGTGAGTTATAGCGCAATAGGAGTTGAGCAATTTTGTATAGGCTTACATTTGGCACATTATTTTTGGTTCGAAACAAGTATTTCAATGGTGTGAATATCAGATTATGACACAAGCTTATCCAACCGAGCATCAGTAGCAGAAGAATATAAGGTTTGGCCGTGTTATTGTATTTTTTGCCTGTAAACAGCTTTTGAAGATTCATATGAGATTTCCAACATTTGAATATACATTCTATACGCCATCTTAATGCATATACCAGGAGCACTTGATGTGGTTGAAGTACTTTATCATCGACATTGGTTATCAAGATGGCATAGTTTAGCATTTCGTAATATTGCTCCGAGTGATTCGATTTTGAGTGTCTGTTATTTTTTGCTTTTTCCACCCTTTTCTCAGCAACTTCTTTGGGAGTTTTAAGACCTATTAATCGTACTGGGACTTGCTTGGCTGATATCTTAACTTGCCAATCTACCCAATCGGCACCGTTTCTGAATGCATCATTAAGGCACCTCAGCAAATTTATCTTAACTCCTTGATTATCAAACACATCTATGTTACTTCGAAGTCTTGAAATAAAAAAAATATGCTTTTCAATCATTGCGATCAAACAATCCATAACCAGGTATCCCAAGTCTCTAATTACAAGGTCACCTGCTTTGGCTAAATCGAAAATGTCAAAAGCATAAGATTGGTCATTGTCTCTAAATGATTTAAGATCCATTTTGTGTAAAACATCTGACTTTAATTCCATTGTCAATTGAATTTTAGCCGTTGCTGCATCTCCCTTTTTTGAGTGGCTACCCGGGAAAACTTCGTTCAGAATTTTAGGCATACTCAGACAGGAACTGTCAGTAACAAACACGGAATTAAAACTACTGAGAAGACCTTGATAACCTATAGGAGCATTGGACAAAGAGTAGCTACTTGCCACTTCTAAAAACTTTTCAGCAAATCCTACATGCCTAAATGTTAGTTTCTTTTGTAAAGCTTGACTGCTGATCGTTTGTTGTAAAAAAATTGACAATGTTTTGGCCCAGTTAGAAAGAGAAAAAACATTTGTCGACATCATTTCGAAAAAGGACAAAAGAAAATTGACCGAATCAATCTTATAATCACTTCTCCGAATGAAACCAGATTCTAAAGCAAGAGAATGAATTGGTAATTTGGAAATAATTTCCGAAATTTGAGGTATCATATTTAGAGCTGTTTTACCTCAGGTTTTTAGTCTAACTTAAAGGTAAACAGCTCTTTTTATATACCATAATCGAATATATGTTAAGTTAGAGTTGATGCCAATGCGCGCACATCGGGCATGCTTGAAGCAATAGTCGTGCACTTGGAAATATGAGCGATTCGAGGATTTCGCGTTCAAACAATCTGCTACCCACACCTACAAGTGAAGGCCCGGATAGCCCAACACTTTCATAAATAGAATGACACAAAAGGCATTGAGCCGCCTCGTGGCTGTTAAAAATGACTTGGCCTCTACTCCTGGATCCACCGCTTAACGCAGGAAGATACTTGATCAAAGGTTCATCCGGAAAACTCGCGTAATATTCATCTAATAGTTTTAATAGACTTTTATCACCTAGGCTTTCAATTGCATTGACCAGGTCTAGCTGGATCTCTGGTGTCATCCTTCCGTCGATGAATTTGAGAAATTGAGTTTCAAGGATCGCTGACGATTTTGCCGTCTTTAATTTGCCCAATGAGGCGAATGCAATTTGTTTCTCAATTATGGAGGCATTTCTATCACCTAAAATTTCGCCGTACAACGAAACTGTCTTTTGTATTGGAATGTTGGATTCAGGAATCAAGACAACTGCTTCTGACCGCACGGCTAAGGAATTATCTTTCAACGCGATTTCAAACAAAATCTCCAATAGGTTTCCATCTGTCTTTGAAAGGCTCTACCTTGCGCTTGAACAGTAATATTTGCAGATTACCTCTTTCAAAGCCAAAGATGATACAGTCGACTGCTACCAATACCGCGTACCGCGGCACGCGGTATTCTGTCTGCGTCGCGATAGTAAATGTTTTTGATGTGCGTCTTCATTTATTTATGCAAAGAATTTGGTGACTCAAATATATGTATTAACTTTAGCTCCATGTAAAAATTACACATAAAATTAAATTGCTTGTCTACTTTATTTATTGTAAAACTGAGTAGTATGAACGTACAACTAACAATCCCCCCAAATTGGTCTATTCCTCATACCATTTTGACCAAATATCCATTCCGAATATCACTTACCCTTTTCAACTTTGACGATTGATTTTTATCACCTTTTTTAGCATAAAAACACTAGGTATGAACATACAACTATCAATTCTCCAAAAATTAAAAGTTAAACACAAGCTAAGAGCCACCCGGTGGCTCCTTCTGGCCGCTTTCGTGCTCTTAGCTCCGGCATGGGCAGATGCCCAAACCACGATAACCGGCACCGTAAAGGACGCCGGCTCTTCCGATGCACTTATCGGAGCAACTGTTATGGAACAAGGAAGCACTACGGGAACGATAACTGATCTTAACGGGGCATTTTCTCTGGAGGTATCCGATGATGCCACTACACTGGTTATATCTTCTGTGGGCTACGGTTCGCAGAATGCAAGCATAGCCGGAAGATCGGTAATCGACATTATGTTGAGCCAAAGCGCCTCCTTACTCGATGAAGTAGTGGTTACCGGTTACGGTACGGCCAGGCAGCGCGAAGTCACCAGTGCCATCACCAGTGTGTCTTCGGAAGAATTCAATAAAGGAAATGTAAACGACCCGATGGCCCTTCTTCAGGGGAAGGTAGCCGGACTGGCTGTAGCCCGGGCGGGTAGTGATGTGAATCAACCCTTTTACATCAACATCCGTGGGGTAAGCACGCTGGGAGCAAATTCGCAGCCACTCATCGTGATTGATGGGATGATTGGCGCTTCGCTCAACAATGTCGATCCCAACGATATCGAAAAGGTAGACGTGCTGAAAGACGCCTCTGCTGCGGCCATCTATGGGACACGTGGTAGTGCCGGTGTGATTATCATCACCACCAAAAAAGGAACAGGTACCTCCGAACCACAATTTGATTACAACGCGCAATACGTGTATGATCAACCCCTTCTAAATGGATATGGTGGCAATGTAAGATTGGCCAACGGCCAGGAGTTCATCGGTGCAGGTGGAATTGATTACGGAGCCGAAACAGACTGGGTGGATGAGATCACCGATCCCGGGAAATCGCATGTCCACAATTTCTCTTATTCCCATGGCAGTGATGCTACAAGTGTCCGGGCCTCCCTGAATTACAGGGATATCGATGGTGTTTTGAGAGAGCAAGCACTAAAACAAATCAATGGCAGGATCAATTTTCAACAGAAACTGGCTAACGACCGGTTGACACTGACGTCTCTGGTTTCTTTCACCAGAAGAAATCAGGTTTTTAGTAATCGGGATGCCATCCACCGGGCCTATCAATTCCCACCCACAGCCCCGGTTTACAACAATAATGATCCTTCACAGGGTTTCTTCGAAAATTTTGTAGAGCAGAACTACAATCCGGTAGCCATGATCGACCTGATACCTTCTGAAGGCAGGACAAGGGAATTTCTAGGTAATTTTAAATTGGACTATGAGGTGATTGAGGGTCTAAACGTTGGTGTTAATTACGGAATTCGTGGAGAAAACGAATTGCAGGCTGGATATATTAATAGTCAGGCACGGGCCGCATTACGGGTGGTTGGTGGCGAGGCACAGCGCGTTGCCCGTGATTTGGAGGACCAGATATTTGAAGCGACGGCTAGCTACAGAGCTTCTTCGGGTGACTTGACCTACACCATACTGGGTGGATATGGTTTTCAAGATACTGACGCGGACATATTTAGGGTGGTCAATTCAGATTTTATTACCGATGATCTCTCTTTTAATAACCTAGGATTGGGGAATGGGTTTTCCGATCCAACCGGTACTAGGGTAGCCCAGTCCAACAGGGAAGGAAGAGAGTTGGCATCCTATTTTGGAAGGGTCAACCTAGGATTTAAGGACGCCTATCATTTCATGGCCAGTTATCGCCGGGAAGGTTCTTCCACTTTTGGAGCCAATAACCGCTGGGGTAATTTCTGGGCGATAGGAGGATCGGTCAATTTCACAGAGTTAGCCGATCTAGGAGGCATTAACGATTTGAAACTTCGGGCAGGATACGGCCTTACCGGAAACTTACCTTTCCAGAATTTCGCTTTTTTGAATACATTGGGGCCTGTGGGACAAGGATATGTAGGTGGTGCATTTGTTCCTTCCATTCAGCCGACTTCCAATCCCAATCCCGATCTGAAATGGGAGGAAAAAGGAGAATTCAATGTGGGCTTGGATTTCGCAGTCATGGATTATAAACTGTCAGGATCGATTGATTATTTCAAGCGAAACACCACAGACCTGCTCAATGTCATTTCTGTGCCCAGTCCTCCGAATTTATTCGGTACCTCGTTGGTCAACCTGGGAGAATTGGAGACCAATGGATTTGAAGTGCAACTCAACTACTCCGTTGTCAACAATCAAGATTTCTCTTGGGAAATTGGGGCAAATGTCGCGCGCAACATTACATCATTGGTGAAATTCAATAACGATGACAACGTCGTGCTCTTTAGAGGATTAAATTTCGGTGAGAACACTACGTTCGCCGTCAGAATAGAAGAAGGCGAGAGAATCGGACAGATCATCGCACCTCTACACATGGGCTATGATGAGAATGGAATCAGTCTTTTCCTTCAAGAAGACGGCAGTGTTTCGCCTGCCAGAGTGGCTCCCACTGCCCAACCGGTTATAGGTAACGCCCAGCCCGATGCAATGGTTGGTCTTACCAATTCCATAAGCTGGAAGAATTTCGACCTAAACATCTTCATGAGAGGTGTATTTGGTCACGATTTGGGCAATGAACACAGAGCAGGTTATGAACACCCGGCTTCAACAGGTTTTCAAAACTTTCTAGTCACCGACAAATACAATCAACAGGAAAGTGAATCGTTCACCTGGAACAGCACCTATGTGGAAGATGCCACCTTTGTCACCCTGGACAATATGACCCTGGGCTACACCTTTGATACGCCTGAAAGTACGGGTATAAGGAACCTGAGGTTTTATGCTTCGGTTCAGAGGCTCTTTACCATTACCAACTATGCCGCATGGGACCCAGAACCCCGATATTTTGACGTGGGAACTTCGGGGGGCACTAACCGGGTACCGTTTGGACAATCTTTTGAAGTAGCAGATGGTTCTTTTGGTACGAATGGTACCAACACCGGATCAAATTATACCTGGCAAGGCGACATCCTGGCACCGGGTCTGGATAGAAATGAACGAGTGGTCGTGCCTAGAAGGACATGGACATTTGGTTTGAATATTGGCTTTTAAAATTTAGAACAATGAAACTAAAATATATATTAACCGCTGCACTGATTTACTTTGTTGGAATATCATGTACGCCGGAGCAAGAGGTTTTCAGTCAGATAACACCGGAATCTTTCTTTCAGACTGAGGCCCAAGCTGCATCAGCAGCTTCAGCTGCCTATACCCCTTTAGATCAATGGTTTGATAATGGAAACTGGCTCATGGATGCGTATACCAACCAAAGCGTTGTTCTATCAAGATCTAACTTTGGCTGGGCTGGCGTGTCGTATTTTTTTGACATGAATGCGCATCAGTTTCCGACATCGGCTCCCGATATTAATATCGGATGGACCTCATATTTTGGTGGGGTCAGCACCTGCAATCGCCTGATTGAGATCTTTTCGGAAAATGTAGGTGCAGATGCACCCATTATCTCTGAATTGAGAGCTTTGCGGGCCTTCTATTATTACACGCTAATGGATCTTTTCGGTAATATCCCCTTGGAAACAGGATTTGCCACGGCCGATCCTACACCGGCTCAAAGATCTTCTCAGGAGATATTTGCTTTCATCGAGACTGAATTGCTGGCTAGTATTCCTGGCCTGAGCGAAAATAAAGGTGCGACCTATGCCAAGATGAACAAATGGGTGGCCTATACCCTACTGGCCAAAATGTATCTCAATGCCAACAACTATGGTGCCGGTGATCACTGGAGTGAGGCCGCCGATGCAGCCAGTCAAGTCATCAACAGTGGTTCCTACGAACTGGAATCCGGCTATTTTGCCAATTTCAGGATCAATAATGAGGGTTCCAATGAGAACATATTTGTCGTCCCCTATGACAAAGTCAATTCCAGTCCGGGACTTAACCTTCAGGGCCGTTACATGCATCAATCCATGCCTGGGACTTTTGACTATGCGGCCGGTACGTCCTGGGGTGGGGTGAGTGTTACAGAGGAGTTTTACGATCAGTTTGAGCCAGGTGATAAAAGGCATGGCATGTTTTTTATTGGCCAGCAATACACTTCGGCCGCCGCTCCCCAGTGGTCTGATGAATTGGGATTCTTCTACGGTAATCCGAAGGACGAATTCAAGCTGATTGATTGTGCAGAAGATACCGATCGTTTTGGGGCTGAGGGACTTCTGGATCAGTTTCCTCCATATATGTCAGATTGTAATATCATTCTTTTGAAGGGCTACGACTTTTCCGCTGATGGACGCACCGGATACCGAAACGGGGCTCGAAATGCCAAATTTGAATTGGACTTCGGACCTTCCGAGTCCAACCGGATGTCCAATGACTTTCCCATCTTTCGCTATGCCCACGTCCTGCTGATCAGGGCCGAGGCATTATGGAGACAGGATGCCGGGAATGCGGAATCCCTAATGCTGATCAATCAAATCCGCGATCGAGCCGGGCTTGGGCCCCTCGCCGCCTTAACTGAAGAGGTCCTTTTCTACGAATATGAAAAGGAGTTGTGTATGGAGCAACATGCCAGGACCATTACTATCAGGTACGGCCGATGGGAGGAGCCGTGGCTTAAGAAACCGGCGACGGATGGTACCAGGAGACTTTATCCTATTCCGCTGGAGCAGCTCAATGCCAATACAAACCTGTCGCAGAATCCGGGGTATTAAACCACGGCCTACGGTAGACGGTCCACGGTAGACGGCCGTAGACATTTCAGCTGGCCGACGTGGTGAGTTTGTCGAACCATCACTGCAAGCGTAAAAGAAATTGAACAAAAAGAGGGGACGAGTTCTCCTCTTTTTTTAATTTGGATTTTCTATGATGTTCTTAGATTTGTGGGTAATCTACATTTGCGGCCAGATAGAAATTTAATCAATATCGGTTCTTATGAAAATAATCACCGCACAAATAGCAGGATTCACTATATATACAGTGCTGGTATTCTTCATGGGAGCATGTCAGCCTACCTTACCGGAAGGTGTTAAGCAGGCCTATCCAACCTTGCCAGACATAGTCGATTTCAACTTTCATGTGAAGCCCATAATTTCAGACCGGTGCTACAATTGCCATGGGCCTGATGAAAAGGCGCGCGAGGCTGATTTAAGACTAGATATTGAGGAGCACGCTTTTGCCGAATTGAAGGAAGCTGGTGGGTATGCTTTTGTGAAAGGAAATCGCGGAAAGAGTATTGCAGTAAACCGGATACTCTCCAAAGATCCCGAATTTCAAATGCCTCCGCCTGACTCACATTTCAGTTTATCCGATAATGAGAAAGCCCTTATAGCCAAATGGATCGACCAGGGAGCCGAATGGAAACCACATTGGTCGTTTATCCGACCGGAAAAAGCAACTTTGCCCAAAGTCAAAGACACTGCAGGGCTTCAAAGCCCCATCGATCATTTCGTCCTGGCCCGCCTGGAAAGAGAGGGAATGTCCTTTTCGGAAATGGCAGATAAAGAAACGCTCATCCGAAGGGTCTCTTTGGATCTTACCGGATTGCCACCATCCATTGAGGAAGTAGATGATTTTCTCAACAATAGTTCCTCCGATGCATTTGAAAAAGTGGTCGATCGCCTGTTGGCTTCTAAGCGATTTGGAGAGCGATGGGCATGGGATTGGCTGGATGCTGCTCGTTATTCGGATACCAATGGATTTCAGAATGACCCCACCCGAAAAATGTGGCCATGGCGTGATTGGGTCATTCAGGCCATCAACGATAACATGCCGTATGATCAGTTCACCATTGAACAACTGGCGGGTGATTTGCTGCCCAATGCATCAAAAGAACAGATACTCGCAACCGCTTTCAATCGCAATCATATGCACAATGGAGAAGGAGGAAGACTACGGGAAGAAACGCGGGTAGAAAATGTCTTTGATCGTTTGGAAACGGTCGGAACGATTTGGATGGGTTTGACATTCAATTGCGCAAGATGTCATGATCACAAATTTGATCCGATAAAGCAAAAGGAGTATTACCAAATGTTTGATTTCTTCAATCAGACTTCTGAAACGGGCAATGGATTGAGTGAAAGCAATATGCTTGGGGTTTTGAAACCTGTCCTTGACTTGAGCACCCAAAAGGAACGGGCTGAGTTAGAAGAGATACAGGCATATGTCGACATGCTTGGAGAAAAAGTTGATGACTATGAAGTAAAAAAATTTCCAAGGGAAAGTGGGCCTGCTGCCGATTCGAAATTAACATCCAACCTCGACGGGGACATGCGGTTTGGATTAAATCAATCTGCAGCGGAAAGAACGACATTTACCAGTGGTTTGATCGCTGACCAGTTTGAAACAAAAGATCCTGCCTATTCGAAATTATTGAAACAACTATCCAAAGCTATTGGTAAAAGAGATGAAAGAGCCAATAACAATATCCGGGTGATGGTAATGGATCAAATCGAAGAACCTCGACAAACCTTTGTACTACAACGAGGAACCTACGACAAACCAACAACGCAGGCGGTCAATGCTGGTGTTCCAGCAGTGCTTCCTGCTCTGGATGTGGAAGGTCCCAATAACCGTCTTGACTTAGCCAATTGGGTTGTGTCAGCTGGGAATCCATTGACAGCCCGGGTAACAGTAAACCGATTCTGGCAATCCCTCTTTGGCCGTGGCTTCGTAAAAACTCCGGATGACTTTGGAGTTCAGGGGTTCAAGCCTACACACCCGGAACTCCTGGATTGGCTGGCGGTAGATTTTATGGAAAACTCATGGAATGTGAAGGCCTTAATGAAAAAAATCGTCATGAGCATAACCTATCGGCAATCCTCAAAAGTGAATGATGACTTGCTCGACAAGGACCCCGAAAATTTATTGCTGGGAAGAGCTCCCCGATATCGCCTACCCTCTTGGATGATCAGAGATCAGGCGTTATACGTCAGTGGCGTGTTAGTGGATTCCATCGGCGGACCATCGGTCAAACCGTACCAACCGGAAGGAATATGGGATGAAGCCACTTTCGGAATTATTAAATACAAACAGGATCATGGCAGTAGTCTATACAGAAGAACACTTTATACATTCTGGCGCAGAATTGTTGGTCCTACAATGCTTTTTGACAATGCCTCCAGGCAGGTTTGTTCTGTCAAGCCTATATTGACATCTTCACCGCAACATGCCTTGGTCACGCTCAACGATATTACTTATGTGGAAGCTGCCAGGGTGATGGCAGAGCGTGTTTTGCAAGAAGAGAACATGGAAGATGAGCAAATTGGATTGGCCTTCAGGATGGCTACGTTGAGATTTCCTAGCCAAAAAGAACTAGGGATCCTGAAATCGAAACTGGATGAATTCAGGGATGAGTTCAATTCTAATTCTGATGCTGTAGATCAAATATTAAGCATCGGAGATTATAGACCGGCTGAGAATTTGAATCCAGTTGATCACGCGGCTTTTACGTCCTTATGTTCAATGATCCTCAATCTTGATGAGACGATTAGTAGGCAGTGATGGTGGACGCCTGCCTGCCGAAGCCTTGGCGCAGGCAGGGAAGACGGTATGCCCTCGCATAAATAACATATACGAAAAACGACAGCCAATAAAGAATCTATCTGCCCTTGCCTCAGAGAGGCCGAAATATTGGTAGATTAAAAAACCTCATTATTCACAAAGCTCCAGAGGAGCGTAATATTTAATCCAATGATTTCGACAAAAATGTTTAGAAATTTCTCTCCTCTGGAGCTAAAACAATTGAGAATAACTCAAATTCTACCAATATTGCAGCTCCTCCGGAGCGCAGTCGAAACTCTCCAAAAGTAGATCGAAATGAATAAGTTATTTTTTAAACGTTACTAAATATCTCAATAAATTACTGTATGCATCCAATACAAAAAAACAACGCCTCCATTACCCGCCGCAATTTTTTCGGAAAATCGGCATTGGGAATAGGTTCATTTGCCTTGGGCTCCCTATTGAACCCATCGCTTTTTGGTGCAGACACTGGTCTTGTATCCCAGGCACTCGGTGACGAAGGTTTGGGATTGCCCCATTTTGCACCTAAGGCGAAACGCGTTATTTACCTTTTCCAAAACGGCGCTCCTTCGCATGTGGATTTGTTTGATTACAAACCCACATTGCAGGAATGGCATGGCAGACAAATTCCAGATGAGTTGACAGGTGGAAAGAGGGTTAGTGCGATGACTATAAACCAGACCCAACGGCCGGTGCTATCTCCAATAACAAATTTTGCACAGCACGGTCAGAGTGGGGCCTGGGTATCTGATTTTATGCCTCATACTGCCGCTATATCAGACGATTTGTGCTTTATAAAGTCCATGTATACAGAACAGATCAATCACGCGCCAGCAATAACTTTCTTTTTGACAGGTGCAGAAATTGCGGGCCGGCCGAGTATGGGTGCATGGTTGTCCTATGGATTGGGATCGATGTCAGAAGAATTACCTGCATTTGTGGTCATGACATCCAGGGACGAGGAAAGAACGTGTGGCCAGATATTCTATGACTATTACTGGGGCAGCGGATTCCTTCCTAGTAAGTTTCAAGGCGTAAAATTCAGGGGAATAGGAGATCCAGTATTGTACCTCAGCAATCCGGATGGTATGAGTAGGGGAATGCGCAGAAAACTACTGGACGGCCTGGAAGAAATGAACGAGTTGAATTTGAAAGAATATGGCGACCCTGAAATTGCAACTCGTATAGCCCAATATGAAATGGCCTATAAAATGCAGGTGAGTGTTCCGGAATTGACCGATATTTCTAATGAGCCGGATTATATTCTGGATATGTATGGTCCGGAGGTACGGCGGCAGGGAAGTTTTGCCTATAACTGTCTGATGGCAAGAAGACTCATAGAGCGTGGCACTCGCTTTGTGCAATGTATGCATGCCGGTTGGGACAATCATAAGAATCTGACTTACATGCTAAAGAACCTGTGTGAAGATACAGACGCTCCAAGCGCTGCCTTGGTGAAGGATCTGAAGCAACGGGGTTTACTCGATGAGACCCTGGTCATATGGGGAGGCGAATTCGGCAGGACTCCTTTTTTGCAGGGAAGAATACAAGACTATGATTTATGGGGTCGGGATCATCATCCCTATGTTTTCACGATTTGGATGGCCGGAGGAGGCGTGAAACCCGGTTTAACCTATGGCGCATCTGATGAATTTGCATTCAATCCTCAGGAAGACCCGGTCCATGTCCACGATTTTCAGGCGACTATCATGCATCTTCTCGGTATCAACCACGAGCGATTTATTTTTAAGCATCAGGGACGGCGGTACCGGCTTACGGATGTGCATGGGCATGTGGTGAAGGGGATTTTGGCATGAATTACAGATTTATGACCGAAAAAATTAAAACAGGCCTGGTAGGATTAGGCCGGATTGGCAAGGTACATCTGAAAAGCCTGGTTTACCATATACCTCAGGCTGAAGTGGTGGCCGTTTCCGATATTGACGCCAGTACCAAACAGGTAGCTGAAGAATTCGGAATTGCCAACTTCTATGCCGATTTCAAAGATATGGTGGATCATCCTGGTGTGGAGGCCGTAGTTATATGCGCACCTGCTACTACTCGCCTGGAGCAAATCGAATGTGCTGCCAGTTCAGGAAAAGATATTTTTTGCGAGAAGCCCCTTGATATGACCGTGGAAAACATCCAAGTGATTCAGGGGATCGTGGAAAAGTATGGGGTGAAATTACAGGTGGGATTTAACCGTCGATTCGATACGGATTTTGCCAGACTGAAACGCAAGGTCGAGGACGGTGATATAGGGGACCCCCATATTCTCCGGATCACCAGTCGCGACCCGGGGCCACCCCCCACATCTTACATTAAAACGTCTGGTGGATTGTTCCTGGACATGACTATACACGATTTCGATATGGCCCGATTTATGGTAGGCAGTGAGGTCACCGAAGTATTTGCCCAGGGAGCGGTGCTGGTTGATGAAGAAATTGGGAAAGCCGGTGACATTGACACGGCTATCGTCCAGTTGAAGTTCGAAAACGGGGCGATCGGGGCCATTGACAACAGCAGGGAATCAGTGTATGGTTATGATCAGCGGGTAGAAGTTTTTGGTTCCGGAGGTATGTCGGCCACTACCAATCACCATCGGGACTCTCTGGTCAATTATGATAAGGATGGTAGGAAGGGGTCGCCAGTAGTGGATTTTTTCATAGAACGGTATACAGATGCTTATATTAATGAAATGCGAGCCTTTTTCGATGCCATTTCGAATGATAGCCCGGTGCCGGTGGGAGCTATTGATGCTTTAATGGCCACCAAAATGGCCATGGCTGCCCGGAAATCCCTAGAGGGAAACAGGCCGGTGAAATTAGAAGAGATTGGCTGAGTTTATATCTGCCAATGGAATGCTGACAATACTTATCTGTTCAAATTGGAAAGGTTGTAGGTTTCGTATATTCTTTTAATAAGTATTGAACTCCCAACCCCTGTTTCTCCACTCCCGACGTTACACTTTATTGAAATGTTGATAAAATTTGAGGTTGATTGCGATGAGAAATATTTATTCGAATTCTATGATTAAAATGAAGGATAGAGGGTGTCATATTTCGTTCCTTCTGAACTAGATTTTTAATCTTGTAAGAAAAGCTACCAAATCCCTAATTTCTGATTTGGTTAGAATTCCTCGCATATTAGGCATGCTAGATGGAATATTCGTTCTTTCTAGAATATTTGATTTGTCGACAACTTCTATTTCTTTGTTCCCTTTTTGTATGGTTATAGTGTCGTCATTTTCGCTTTTTACCCGTCCAGCAACTACTTCTCCGTCAAGGAGATTCAAACTTACAATGGAATAGCCTTTCGCAAATTTCGCACTGGGAAATACTAGCGATTCGAGTATTTCGCGACCGAACAATCTGTTGCTCACGCCTGCAAGTGGAGGTCCGGAAAGTCCGACACTTTCATAGATAGAATGACACAAAAGGCATTGCGCAGCCTCGTGAGTGTAAAAAATGACTTGCCCTCTACTCCTGGATCCACCGCTTAACGCAGGAAGATACCTGATCAAAGGTTCATCCGGAAAACTCGCGTAATATTCATCTAATAGTTTTAATAGACTTTTATCACCTAGGCTTTCAATTGCATTGACCAGGTCTAGCTGGATCTCTGGTGTCATCCTTCCGTCGATGAATTTGAGAAATTGAGTTTCAAGGATCGCTGACGATTTTGCCGTCTTTAATTTCCCCAATGAAGCCAATGCAATTTGTTTCTCAATTATGGAGGCATTTCTATTACCTAAAATTTCGCCGTACAACGAAACCGCTTGTTGTACGGGAATATCGGATTTGGAAATCAAGGCAATTGCTTCTGACCGTACAGCTAAAGAATTGTCTTTCAACCCGATTTCAAGTACTTCTGTCAATCCGTTGTAGCTCATTTCAGCAAGAGCCAACAAGATTTGCCTCTGTGTCCTGGATCTTATGCTTGAAATAAAAATCCTCCTCAGTTCGCTAGCGAGGTCGGAGATACCCAACTTTCCGATACACGTGATTGCTGCACCTCGGATCTTACTTTTCCTCGAATTCAATAAAGATTTAAGTACAGGAGTCAATACAGCTACTACTTCCTTCTTATTTCGGATGACCTCGCCCCTGTATCTCCCGTCCACGCGATCCAAAGGTGATGGCTCATGCCATGTGCTCAACACCGCAAGGGCTTCCTCCCGCATGGCATCCGGAGCGGATTCATTTTTCACATAATTGACCACATTTTGCAAGTTCTGCTTTTCACCAAGCCTGAGATTGGCACTTATCGCCCTCCGGATAATCACTTCATTCTTTGATGACGTGGTGTTGAGCAATTCAGCCAATGATGGAAGTGCTTGTTCTATAGAATAATCATCGTGAATAGCTCTTGCAGCCTCCGCAACAATATATTCATTCGAGTCCTTTAGAAATTCAGCAGCACCCTTGTGGTTCATCCGCCTCAGTGCCACGAGCGCAGCGGTTTTTAGCGCTATGGAATTACTATTTTTTATTGATATCAGTGCTTCAGCATCACCAATCCGTGCCAATGCGAGAGAACCCGCATGTCTGAGATATAGGTCTTCGTCGTTATTTTCTCTTAGCATTTGCAGAATTTCGTGGGTTGCAGGTGCATACGATATTCTTCCCAAAGCTTGCGCAGCAAAAAATCGAATGCGTTGTGATTCATGCTTGAGCAATGGAATCAGAGCCTCACCTGCTTCATTATACCCTACATCGCCAATCCATTTGGCTGCCTGAGCAGCGATCTCAGCATCGGCATCATTTAAGAATTTGACCAGAATCTCTGCTCTATCAATGTATTGCCGGGCGATTTGGGCAATCCCCCAAATTCCGTGGATGCGCTTGAGTTTCGAATTCTCTGGTGTTATGGCCTTTGCAAGAATTTCTTCACCCGATGTGCCTCGTCTGACCAGTTCAAACTGAGCCTTTTGCCTCACCCGTTTATCCATGTGACCAAGGAGAATGTCGAGCTCGACCAAGGTATTTTGAGTAATATTCGACTGAATAATTTTTTTTGTATCCGATCGAATTGTATCATTCGAATCACCTCTAGACTCCATTTTCCATACCCTTCCTTTGCCATTCTGTCCCCAGCCTTCAATCCAATCAGCAAGGTATAGTGCCCCGTCCGGGCCAAAATCCATACCACTTGATAACATCCCGCTCACGATTACCATTGAAGTATCAAGTTCAAATGAAGCACCCTTGGGTCTGAGTCTGAAGGCATGAATCGGAGAGTTGACAGGAGAACCGTTAAACTCTGAGACGAAAAAATAATTCTTCCATTTTGAGCTTAAAGCCGTACCGGGATTATATACAAATCCTGCAGGCCCGCTCACATAATTTGAAATGGGCGGAAGGAAATAGGCAGCCTGGCCTTCCCAATGTGGAATGCTCATTTTTTCATCCATCCATACCTTGTACTTGTTGTTGTTGGGGTCGGTGTATTTTCCAAATTGCCAATTTATTCGCCAACCTGAATCCGAACCATCAACCAAATAGACCAAGCGCTCTCTTTCACCGCTGTGGTCGCCGTCATTGTCGATGGTAATGAGGTTGCCGTATTTATCAAAATCAAATTCATGGGTATTGCGCAATCCGGATGAGAAAACTTCAAAGTTACTACCATCGGGATCTGATCTGACCACCACACCCTGGTTCGGAAACTTCCATCTCTTGCCTGATTTGTCAACTACATTCATGCCGAAGTCTCCGATTGCCCACCATATTCTTCCTGTGGGGCCAACGGTAATACCTGACATGCCGTGTGCACTATAACCTATGTGTACTCCATATCCATGACTGATCGATTCTTTCTTATCAACTATACCATCTCCATTGGTATCGGCGGTTTTCCACAAATCAGGACTTATGGCTATGTATACCTGATCCTCGTGGTGAAGTACTCCATAGGCCACATCTGAAACCTCTTGATGAAAATCTTCTAAATATAGAGAAGCGCGATCCGCAATTTCATCGTTGTCAGTATCTTCCAGTACCCAAATTTGTTCTTTTTGAACTGCCAAATCTTTCCAATCTTGACTGCCGTCTTTGTTAAGGTCACGGAGGAATTTCTTCCCGTTTTTGTTTCCTCTGGAAAACGTCTCTCTCAGGAAATTCCTTTTGTCCTCAACAGTTTCGAATGATATAGATGGCGTCATCCAATTGCGATGGCCGCGAATATCCAGTTCTGAATTCCTTTTCCGACCAGATCGTACATAGTACATCCTCCCAGCCGGATCTATACTGATGGCTATTGGATCAGACAACAACGAATCAGTTGCCCAAAGGCTCACTTCAAATGCAGGGTGAACTTCAAGGGCTACTTCATTCATGACTTCAACGGCTCGCTGTTGAGTTTTTTGTGGATTCAGCTGTATGAATTGAATCTCGGAACTGATCGGGGCTGTATCATCGGCACACGATGTAGATAAAAGTATCCCGATTGTTAGGGTTGCCCAGGCTGCAAATCCATTCATTTTCATTTGGAATAATGTTTACAAAAGACAGTTAAAGCTAATTCGGTCGGCGATGGCGACATAATTGCTCAACTGCGGACTGTGAACCTTGTACCACAAGATGTGTATCAATAAAGTAACCTACACCCCAAAAACATATCCTTTACTCAATAGCTTCTTGTATTTAGCTTCATCAAACCGGTACAAATAGGCTCCTTTCTTCGATCCGGTTCTATCTTTTTCATTCAACTTTTTCAGAATATTCATCGAAAGAATTTTCTTATGAAAATTTCGCCTGTCCAGAGACTTTTGATACATGGCTTCATATAATTTTTGCAGTTGGGGCATAGTGAATTTTTCAGACAAGAGTTCAAATCCTATTGGTTTGTATTTTGCATTTTTCTTTAACTCATCCAAAGCCTTGACCACCATTTCCCCGTGATCTAAAATCAATGAGGGTGCCTCATCTACTGCAAACCATTTAGCTCGGTGATGCTTCACCGAATGTCTGACCTGGTCATCCAACCGTATTAAGGCATAATAGGCTACTGAAATGACCCTGCCTCCTATGTCCCGGTCTGGTTCACCATAACAATAAAGCTGTTTCATATATACACTACTGAGACCCGTAGAAGTAAGCAACACTCTTCTGGCAGCGTTATAGACGCTCTCGTCCTCGTTCACAAAATCTCCAATAAGTGTCCATCTGTCTCTGAAAGGCTCTACCTTGCGCTTGAACAGTAGTATTTGCAGATTACCTCCTTCAAAGCCAAAGATGATACAGTCGACTGCTACCAATATTCTGTCTGCGTCGCGATAGTAAATGTTTTTGACGTGTGTCTTCATTTTTTTTATGCAAAAAAAAATTGGTGACTCAAATTTACGTAATACCTTCGATTTCAGTGTAATAAATACACATAAATTTGGATTTCTTTCCTTCTTTCCTTCTTTCCTTCTTTCTTTGTTAAATAGCTCTCAGTAATGTTCAAAATTTGGCTGGAAAGGTCATTGCCTCAACCGTATAAACCATTACTGGACGGAGTGGCCGTTGTTATCGGAACGGCTGAGGATTCCCCGGAAGATCCTCTGTACACCCTGGAAGAGGCTGAAGCAATCATTGCCGGTGGGCGTCTGGATTACGATGCCACCCTGATGGACCGCGCACCGCGACTTCGGGTCATTTCGCGAACCGGGATCGGAGTTGACAAAGTGGCTGTGAGAGAAGCCACCTTACGTGGGATTGCTGTCTGTAACGCCCCTGATGCACCCACCATTTCAACCGCCGAACATGCCATTTCATTGATGCTGGCTGTCGGCAAGCAACTGAAGTGGTGTCACAGATCCATTAGGGCCGGGGGCAAATTGGATTTCTTCAACGATTATGATGGAGTCGAATTCTTTGGAGCCACGCTTGGTTTGATCGGGCTGGGGAGGATTGGTGGACATGTAGCCGGCATTGCCCGGGGCTTGGGAATGAGAGTGATGGCTTATGATCCTTATGTTTCTCCTGATTGGGCAGCTGAGCTTGACGTCGACCTGGCTACTTCTTTGGAAGAAGTGCTCGGTGCCGCTGATGTCTTGTCTCTCCACCTTCCATTAACGCCGGAAACCGAGGGCATTCTCAATGCCAGACGGTTGGCGCAAATGAAATCCGGGTCCATCCTTATCAATACGGCTCGAGGCGGCCTGGTTGACGAAGGTGCCCTGCTCGAAGCGCTCGAAAAGGGTCATCTATACGGTGCGGGATTGGACGTCCTTCGGGTAAAACCCGTTCCCCGGGATCATCCGCTATTGCAGCGTGATGATGTCATCATAAGTCCACATGTTGCTGCAGCTAACCGATCCGGGAAAGATCGGTTGTGGCGGACAGCCATTACCCAGGCACTGCAGGTGCTGCGAGGGCAAAGGCCAAAACATTTGGTGAATCCTGAGGTATTCAGTAGGTCAGCCCGGAGACCCAAAGGGGGAAGTCGATAATGAAGATTATGTCGGAGAACATAGGTCGTGATGCCCAACGCCAGAGAGGCCAGCAGGCAGGGCTAAAAGAATTTCTTAGTTGAGTCTCATTGAGTTTAGAATGATTCAGGTTAGTTGTGCCAGGGGAAATCATAAGTTGCCTGGTTCACGAAACGGTCCATCCCCAAATCCAAATGAATGGACGTGGAAGGTGGTAAAATGATTTCGATGAATTTGTCTTGAACTTCCACTTGGCGAAAGGACGAAGGGCTTGCTGCCCGGTAACGAGCTTCGGTAAATTGATGTTCGCCGAAAGCCCCGGCCTGCACGATGAGTTTTCGTTCTTCCACGGGGTGTAAATTCAGCAAAATAACGGAAATTTCATTATCAGAAAGGGAAGGGACGAGGGCAGCCACATCGCCGGGCAGTCCCGGACGTCGGTTCCTGGAATCGAAATAGCGGATGTTGGCCCGCAAGAGACCGCCGAAATAGATCGTTTGCGGCGTACCCATGGTGGTCTGCTGCAGGGCCTTGATAATGACGGGATTATTGGGATAGGTATCGTCATCCCGGATATCTTTGATTTTGCGGTCGTCGTTGCGCATGAATTCCATGCGGCGGGTCATCTCCTGGAAGTCGGCTTTGAGTGCTTCCAACGGCCAGTCGGGATTTTGGCCGGCGTAATACATCAGGCGGGCATATTCACTTTTCCCCATCGTGCGATCACCTTGAACGATTTCCCCGGTCCAGTCGAAAGCGGGACCGGGTACGTAAATGGCGGTATCGAGGTGATCCAGGGTGTTGGTGCCCCAAATGCCTTCATCGGGAAAAGGCAGGAATCTATGGCCGCGATGCGCTTCTTCGATGCGCTGCCAATCCGCCGGATCCATAGAGGCGTGCCACAGGTGGGCGAGATCCCTGATCATCATGGGCCGATAACTGTACCAACCTTTGTCGTTTCGCCGATAAGGGACGAGCACCTGTCCTTCCGGAGTGGCCTTGGCTCGACTCATCATTTGTGCAAGTTGCGATCGGACCAGGTCCAGATACTTTTTATCGCCAGAGAGCAAATAAGCGCATTCCGAGGCTACCGTCAACGCCGCATACATCATTAGGACGCCGTACCGTCCGTGCCAGCCGTAAAAACCTCCCCACCACTGGCCGCCGCGGTATTCTCCGATTTTACCGGAGAGCCCGATATTATCCGGCAGAATGCCATCGTTTTCTTCGATTCTTTTCACCCAGGCGTCGACGTAATTCAATACCCAGGTCTTGTATTTTTCATCCCCGGTATACAGATAAGCATTGGTCATCAAACCGGTAATTCCGAGATTGACGGGAACATCGCATCTCATCACCACCTGATCGTATAGGTCTTGTATTTCCTTTTTACGCTGTGGATTTTCGTGCCATTCCGGTTCCAAGTTTTTTACTACGGGGTAAAGCGAGGCGTGACCGTAACTGAGGTCGTAAGTAGCGTCCCAGGAAGAGAGCGGGCCTTTACTGCCGGTAAAAATGGATTTCACCAGTTGACGTTCGGCATCGAAGTTCTTCGCTTCGGGATCTTCGTTCAAATAGAAGCCGGCAAAGCGGCGGGCCCGGCTTATGTTTTCCGGTATTTTGGGATTGCCCAAGGCCAGATTGTAAAACAACGTCATGCCTTCGCTGATGTGGAAGAAATCGGTATGCATCGGAAATTCCTTGTACAGCCGGGGATAGGAATCTCCGGGGTCGGGAGGATGCGGGGTATTCGTACGGGTGATGCCATTATAGGCAGCCAGTGCGCGGCGGAAAAACCGTTCGTCCGCTCCAATGGCGTAGAAGTCCGGCCAGTTGTAGAACATCTCGTACAGGTCGTCGAAGGGGCCTTCACAAATGGTACTTCCTCCGTCATAGGTGAAGCGTTCCCAGTAGAAGTCGCCGGCTTCTTCCATGGCGCTGATGAGCCGACGCTGCATGATTGCCCAGTCCGGTGGAGCTTCGATGGTAGTAGCTACGATTGACGGAATTTCCAGCTTGATGGATTGGCCCCCGACTTCGTTCCGGCAAAAAATGAATAATAGGACAAAAATCGTGATGAAGGTTTTCATATTCCGAAAGTAAAAATTAATTAATTTTAAGATAATTCATCTAAGAGCTTATTCACCTTTAAATTAATTTTTATCATGTCAAAACGCAGATCATTTCTCAAAACGTTAGCGGCTTTGACAGCCGGAATGATGATACCTTTTGAAAATGTCAAAGGAGCCTTACTCGCACCACGCGATCGCCTGGGTGATCTATTACCTTTGCGAAAATTTGGTAGAACCGGAGTCAAAGTTACTATGTTGGGAATTGGTGGAGCCCATGTTGGAAGATCCAGTGATAAACTGGCCCAACAACTGATAGAAGCTGCCCTGGAAGGCGGAATTCGCTTTTTTGACAATGCTGAAATGTATGATTTAGGTGGTGCTGAAACCAAATACGGCAAATATTTAACTCCGAAGTACCGAGACGTAGCCTTTATCATGACCAAAACTACCGCCAAAGATCGTAAAACGGCACAGGAACACTTGGAAGCTTCTCTTAAACGTATGAAAACCGATTACGTCGACCTTTGGCAAATTCATGATATCAGTAGCCCAGGAGATGTAGACAGCCGAATAAGGGATGGCGTGTTAGAAGTAGTACGAAAAGCTAAAGAAAGCGGAAAAGCTAAATACATCGGTTTCACCGGCCATTCAGATCTTAACGCCCATCAAAGAATGTTGGAGAAAACCGACATTCTCGAAACCTGCCAGATGCCTATCAATTGTTTTGACCCCAATTATAAAAGTTTTATCAATAATGTCTTACCGACTTTAATAAAACGCGATATGGCTATTATAGCTATGAAGACGCTTTCAAATGGTGGCTTCTTTGGTGGTACCCGTCATTTCTATGGAGGGGATAACCCCAAAATCGTTCCAAATGTAGCGACTGTTCAGGAAGCACTACACTTTGTTTGGTCACTACCCGTCAGCACCATCGTTACCGGACCGGACCAGGTAGAAATGCTGCAGGAAAAAATAGATGTTGCTCGCTCCTTTAAACAAATGAGTGAATCAGATCAATTGGATTTGGTCGAACGAGTTGGTAATGCCGGTTTTGACGGCAGGAAGATAGAATACTACAAGGTATGACCTGGGATACTACCAGGTGCGCTGCTGGAATAACTCCTCCAGTTGTGCTCGCGTCATTTTTAGCTTGGAAGGATTAGCATCCAGCCAAACCAAAAAGGCTTCTCTGATTTCGGGCTTCCAGGCACCATCTATTTCTCCGGAAGTATATCGGCCTTCCCGCAGGCATAAGTGACCGAATTCATCTTTTAAGGCAATGAGTTCTCCTTTGACCACTACTTCTTCTGCCAAGTGAGGAGGGATGAAAATGACCCCTTCTCTTTTGGCCAAAACCACGTCGCCGGGCATAACCGTCGCTTCACCAATCCGGATAGGTATATTGATCCCTGTGAGCATCATCTCCATTTGGTGGGAAGGATGCCAACTCTTTACAAATGCATTAAATCCTTCGATTTCTTCCAGGCCTTCCAAATCCCTTAAGGCGCCATTAAAAACAACGCCATTTTTTGATTTGGCATAAATAGAGGTGCCGAGATTGTCGCCAATGATGGGACCTTCATTCGTCTTTCCGTACGAATCTGCAACGTATAGATCTCCTTCAACTAACTGGCCAATCGGCCAGTTGACCATATCTCCGATTCTTCCTTCTTTTGCTCCTTGTTTTTCCAAAACCTCCCGGATGGCCACCCTCTTCGGCATGTATTGAGCGGTTAGGGCTCTACCAGTCATGATTTGGTGCGGATGAATGATCTTCCAATCCCCGGCAAATTGATTTTTATAGCCATTGATACGCAATACGGCCCAGGCTTCTTCCAGGGATACGGCTTTCATTCTTTGTACGATATCCAAGGGCACCCTGGGCCTACCATCGGCAAAACGCTCTCCTTCCCATTTAGGCGTAAGAGCGATTAACTGCTCTTTACTCATGGTTAAGGATTGGGCGTCCAGGATATACAGATCGCAATTGACCAAGAAAAGCAAAATGAAGAGTCGGAATAAAAATCGCATAGTTGAACTTATTTTAATTTTCCAAACAAATTCTAGTTAGCCGGCGATACCAAACCAAAGGAGTCCGCGAATATCCGAAATCTCCTTGACCTCATCCAGCGAGAAAATATTCTTACAAATTATAAACCCTATCCGCATTTTCGTGATATATTTTATGCAATTCATCTTTTGAAAATTGCGCAGTGATTTTTTCAAAGACCTTTGACCAGCTTTCATAAGAACCGGCTCGCAGAACAACGGGCCAATCTCCTCCATATACCAAGCGATCCATTCCAAATTGCTCAATCACATAAAGGATGTATGGTTCGATTTTTTTTCGAGTCCAGTCTTTCCCAATTCGAGTAATGATGCCGGAAATTTTGCAAATGACATTGGGTAGTTCTGACAACGCTCGAATGCCTTTTTTCCAGAACTCCGTATCTCCCGTTTTAATATCCGGGTTGGCCATATGATCCAGAATAAATATATTATTGGAGTATTTTTTGGCTACTATGAAAAGAATTTTTCCAATATGGCAGTTTTTGCTAGCTGCTTGAAAGTCTTCAATGCTAAAACTTCGATTGATTTCGGGTGCATTTTTAAGCCAGGAATAAGATAAATTTCCCAAATCGAAGAGATGGACATGAGTATCTGTTTTGGGGATTTTTTTTAAAAACGCCGCTGTTTTTATGATCTCCTTCACTCCTTTACTACCGGTCAAAGCAGCAGCAGTAACCATACTTTTTTGAATGAAAATTCTTCTGTTCACTCTATTGATCACTTATTTTTAAATGTACTGGAATTACCGTACTGATCATAAATCACCAAAGATCGTATGGATCTCTGACTAGATGAGCAAATAGCCAAGACTCCCCTTAATCGCATCGCAGAAGCCGAAGATGTCGCTGAGGCGGTTTTAACCACGGTCGAAAATCTCACCTTTAGCACAGGTAGCATCATTGAAGTCGATGGGGGGCGGCCGCTTCGTTGAGTAATCCGATATTAACGAATGGACATGAAAGCAATAATGAGAAATACCACAAAGCCGGGGGATATGAGCCTGCATGAAATCGCGGTTCCGAAACCGCATGGTCATTTCCTCCTGGCAAAGGTAGCCTATGCCGGTATTTGCGCCAGTGATTTGCATATTCTGTTTAACCGAACTGATATGTACAAACCGCCAGTCGTACAAGGGCATGAATTTTCGGGGATTGTTGTTGATAAGGGCGAAGAAGTAGATGACTTCAGTATTGGGGACATTGTCACATCTGAAACAGCCTTTGATTTTCCGAACCACCCAGATGCGCATCTCTTGCCGGATTACCAACTATTGAGCGGGAAACAAACTATTGGCTGGACTGTCAATGGCGGTTTTGCTCAGTATGTGCTGTTGAATAGTAGGTTTTGCCATAAATTTTCAAAAAATGCCAGCCTGAAAAGGGCCGCCTTATGCGAACCCACGGCGATTGCTGCCGAGTCGGTTTTTTTCAAAGGAAAACTTCGTCCGGAAGATACCTTGGTTGTGATTGGCCCAGGGCCGATCGGCGTTCTTTGTGCATTGATCGCCAAGCATCATGGCGGGGTGGAGAATACCTGTTTGATAGGATTGCCTGCTGATGCCCGTGTAAGGCTGGCAACGGCAAAAAAATTGGGGATCACGAACTGTTGGACCACGGAAGACCGGCTTCAGGCTCTGCTTTTAGAGAAAACCCGGGTCGAAAAAGCAGATGCTGTGATCGATGCCACAGGAAATATAAAAGGCTATGAGCTGGCACTTGACCTTGTAAAAAAGAACGGAACTATAGTCCAGACTGGCTTCATTACTTCGGACACCATGTTTTCCTGGGAGAGGGCTGCTCGCCTGGCCCTGAATCTAAACTTCGTTTTTGGTGCTTCGCGGCGTGCATGGGAAATTGCTTGCGAGTTCATTACCTCCACTGCCATTAATCTGGAAAGCCTGGTTTCAAAAGATCATCCTTTGGATAAATTTGAACAGGCGTTCAAAGATGCAGCACAAAACAATGAACTTGTTAAAGTGATGTTTAAACCAAATGAATAGCCGAAGGATTAAAAGTCGATGAAATACTACAAATTATGCAATGTATCCCTATTACTTAATACGATCAGATTATGCCAGTTAAATTAGGAATAGCGCCCATAGGATGGACCAACGACGACGTTCCCGAGCTTGGGGGCGAAATTACTTTCGAGCAATGCGTAAGCGAGATGGCATTAGCGGGATACCAGGGGTGTGAGGTGGGCAACAAATTCCCAACCAATACTAGCGAACTGGAAAAGGCGCTAAGACTTAGAGATCTTAAAGTTTGCAATAAGTGGTTTACTTTTTATTTGACGGCCAAACCATTTGTAGCGGTACGTGAGGAATTCGAAAAGCACCTCGATTTTTTGGAGGCCGTGGGAGCCAAAGTGGTTAATGGAGCGGAGTTTGGCAATGCTAATCATAAAATGGGCGTCGCGGTCCTGGAGGAGAATGTCACTTTTACGGAAGACCAGTGGCAAAAAGTTATAAATGGTCTTAACGAACTGGGGAAGATTGCCAACAATCGCGGAATCAAGCTGGCTTATCATCACCATATGGGAAGCGGGGTACAATCGATAGCCGAAACCGACCGGCTCCTTGAAAGTACGGCTCCTGAGTATGTATATCTTAATTATGATTGCGGCCACTTCACCTTTGCCGGGGAAGATCCCCTGGCTGCACTTAATGGATTTAAGGATCGGGTGGCTCATGTGCATCTGAAGGATGTGCGTCCTAATGTTCTGTCCCGAGTACGAGATGTAAGGATGAGCTTCATGGAAGCTGTAATCGCCGGTGTCTTTACCGTACCTGGGGACAGGGGAGGTTCCGTAGATTTTTTATCCATATTTTACATCCTGGAGGAAGTCGGCTACGATGGTTGGCTGGTTGTGGAGGCGGAGCAAGATCCGGCAAAAGCCAATCCCCTGGAGTACGCAATCATGGCCATGAATTACCTTAAACAAAATCTACCACCGGCACTAATGAACCAATCATAAGGGAACACAATATGGGATTGGCTTCCATAGAGAAACCGATAAATAATTAGTAATTACTGATTATTAATTATTCCAAAATTTCCGTTCGTTAGTTTAGCGACTTAAATTCCTGGGTTATGAAGAAAACTTTATTTATTCTACTCATTTGCTTGAGCCTCATTACCGGCTTACTCATATGCAATTCAAGACTTAATTCAATGAAACTGCTACCGTAGACCATGAAAATAAGAAACTTCAGGTGGTGGATTGTCGGAATGATCGCCTTAGCTACAGCCATCAATTATCTAGATCGACAAAATCTTCCGGTAGCGATCGTCGAGATAAAGAAGATCTTTCCCATCAGTGATTCTCAATACGGTTTGATTAACAGTCTGTTTCTTCTTGCCTACGGGACTATGTATGCAGTAGGTGGTAGACTCCTTGATATACTCGGTTCCAGGATCGGTTATGCCATAATGATCACCTGGTGGTCGCTCGCTAATGTTGTGCATGGACTGGTATCCAGTGTTACTGGCTTAGGAGTTGCCCGCTTTCTTTTGGGTATGGGGGAAGGAGGGGGATTTCCGGGTTCAGCCAAAGTGGTTTCGGAATGGTTTCCGGCAAAAGAGCGGGCCATGGCCTTTGGAATATTCAACACCGGCTCTGCGATCGGCGGGGCTATTGCTCCACCACTGATCGCATTTCTCATCATCCTACTGGACTGGCGCTGGGCATTTATTATAACAGGTGCTATTGGACTGATTTGGGCGATTGTCTGGTTGATGATTTATGCTAAGCCGGCCGGGAGTCGATTTGTAACTGCCGAAGAAAAAGACTATGTTGAACAAGCGCTGACAGAAGAAACGCCTGACCCTGACTTGACCAGTATTCCCTGGCTCGGCCTTTTTAAATACCGGAAGATCCGAGGCTTGCTTACTATCAAATTTTTAACAGATGGGGCATGGTATTTTTTCATTTTCTGGCTCCCAAAATACCTTGCCGATGTAAGAGAACTGGATATCAAAGCCATTGGCGCATATGCCTGGATTCCATTTGTTTTTGCCGGGGCAGGAAGTTTTTTTGCCGGTTGGTTAAGCAGTTATCTCATCAAAAGGAATATTTCTCTCGATCTGTCGCGAAAAATTCCTTTGGGAATAGCTGCATTTTTATTGCCGGCTTCACTACTTATCACCCAAGCCTCTTTGGGCACAGCGCTGATATTTTTCGGTCTGGCCATGTTTGGGCATCAGTGCTGGTCTACAATTGTACAAACATTAGCGGCTGATATGTATCTTTCCCGGATGGTCGGGTCCGTAGCAGGGCTCATGGGATGTTTAGGTACCTACGGAGCAATGCTGTTTAGTCTTGGTATTGGTGTGTTAATTGAGAATCATGGTTACGGTCCGGCCTTTCTTATTTCAGGGGTGCTGCATCCATTGAGTTTTATATTGATTTTCATTATCATTCAAAAAATAGAATTTGAAAGGATATGAAAATCGTTCAAATATTTAATCTTTGAAGCAAATAAAGCAAAACTAATGGCAACTAAAATACTGGGCCAATTCAAACTCGACGGACAAACAGCCTTTATCACCGGGGGAAACAGAGGGCTTGGATTGGAAATGGCAAAAGCTCTCGCCGAAGCCGGTGCTAATATTTCAATAGCATCTAGAGACGAGGATAGAAACGCTGCAGCATGCCAATTAATTAAAGATGAATATCAAGTCGATTGTATCAGCCATAAGTGTGATATATTGGATAAGTCACAGATTTCTAAAGCCGTAAAAGATACACATGGAGAACTGGGAAGGATTGACATCCTCATCAATTCTGCAGGAATGAACATTCGCGGTAAAATTGAAGACTTGTCCTACGATGACTTTCGGAAAGTTATGGATGTAAATGTTACTGGTTCATGGGGCGCGTGCAAAGAAGTGGTGCCCATAATGAAGCAAAATGGATACGGTCGTATTCTTAATATTTCGTCTATGTTGGGATTGGTTTCAATCTCGGAAAGAACTCCTTATGCGACGAGCAAAGGAGCCATTCTTCAGCTTACCAGGTCTCTTGCCATAGAATTAGCAAAAGAGAAAATAACGGTAAATGCTATTTGCCCCGGCCCTTTTGACACAGAGATCTTTGCACCGGTTAAAAAAGATCCTGAGAAATTTGCCATGTTTTGTAGTAATATTCCTATGGGCCGTATTGGTGAATTACACGAATTTGGTGGACTTGCACTTTATTTGTGCAGTCCTGCATCGAGTTATGTGACTGGTGCAATGTTTTCTATTGATGGGGGATGGGTGGCACAGTAGTGAACGGTGGACGGCAGACGGTTGACGGCCAACGGGTGTGTAGCCTCTAAACTTAGCACAAGCAATTTTTTCAATTAAAAACAATAACATATTACTTGGGGTTATGATCGGAAGTGGGCCATATTAAACTAACGGAATGATTTACACAGCAACCCTGACACCCATGAACGAAGATCTCAGCGTTAATGCAGACCTACTGGTCAGTCATATCGAATGGTTGCTTAAATCAGGTGCCCATGGAATCGCACTATTAGGTACAACAGGAGAAGCCAATTCATTCAGCTTGGAGGAAAAGAGGCAGATTATTGATACGGTGGTTCAGGCAAGGATGCCTGAACTACAACTCATGGTGGGAACCGGAACTTGCGCCTATCCGGAAACCGTTGAACTAACTCAATATGCTCTAAAGAAAGGAGTGACTGATATCCTGATGCTGCCCCCCTTTTATTATAAACAAATCAATGACCAGGGATTGGAAAACTATTTTGCTAGGGTGATAGAAGATGTGGCGGATGACCGTATGCGTATTTATCTCTACCACTTTCCGAAGATGAGTGGCATTGATATGAGTCACAAATTAATTGAGCAACTCATGATGAAATATCCAAATCAAATTGTCGGCATGAAAGATTCTAGCGGTGACCTTGATCACATGTTGTCGATATGCCGCAATTTTCCTAATCTCAAACTATTTACCGGTACTGAGCGATTCCTATTACCTGTATTACGTGCTGGTGGAGCGGGGTGTATATCCGCAACTGCTAATGTAACCATTCGTAAAATCGCCCAGGTATTTGAGCATTGGCAAACTGACGAGGCAGATACTATGCAAGATCAACTCACCAAGATAAGATCAATTTTTGACGGACTCCCATTCGTGCCTATCCTAAAACAATATTTGGCTCACCAGCATGGTCAAGAATGGCTGCCTCTGCGGCCTCCAAATTCATTGGTAGCAGAAACAATTTTCAACGATTTGATCAAGGGGATTGAGAATCTTAATTTTAGCCACATTGAATATTAAAGTGTATCAATAGATAATGCGCCTCTTACAACTCATAAATGCAAATCAAGAACGCAGGGTAGGATTAATAGAAGAACCGGAAATTGTCCTTTTGAAAAAGACGGTAACTTCTACATATCAGCTATTCACTGAAATAACCAACAAGGACAAAGAAGTCAATCCAACTGTCGATGCTTTAACTACCAAAGAGAAATTAGAATACGATCCCATTTATAAATCAAAGGCTGATTGGACTATCCTGTCCCCGATTGACTGTCCGAATGATCCAATGCAATGCATTCTTTCTGGAACCGGCCTGACACATAAAGCCAGTGCCGAAAATCGAAACAACATGCACGAAAGCCAGAAGTCGGGACAATTGACCGACAGCTTGCGAATGTACTTGTGGGGCGAAGAAGGAGGGAAGCCCTCCTACAACGCTATCGGCGTACAACCGGAATGGTTTTACAAAGGCAACGGCCACCACTTAAAAGCACATGGACAACTGCTTGAAGTACCGAATTATGCAGATGATGGCGGCGAAGAACCGGAAATTGCAGGAATCTATCTTATATCCGAACAAGGACATCCCTATCGTATTGGTTTTGCCCAGGCCAATGAATTCAGCGATCATATAATGGAGAAAAAGAACTACTTATACCTCGCTCCATCAAAACTCAGAAATTGTTCTGTTGGCCCGGAATTGGTGTTAAACGAGAACTTTCGCTCCATTCCCGGCAAGGTGAGTATACTTAGGCAAGGTGAAACTTGTTGGTCAAAAGAGATTCATTCTGGTGAAGAAGCCATGGCACATAGCTTGGCCAACTTGGAGTATCATCATTTCAAATATGCGCAGCATCGTATTCCCGGACAATTGCACATCCATTTTTTTGGTGCGGGCGCATTTAGTTTTGGAGATAATGTAATGCTGGAAGATGGAGATGAAATGCAGGTTAATTTTAAAAATATGGGTAGACCTCTTATAAATCCAATACATATCGATCAAAGTGATGAGATCATACCAGAGATAAGAACTTTGAAATAATATAAAAACAATGAATTTACACGGGAAACAAATACTGGGATACAAACTCTCAAAGCAAGGCACATCACACTTTCAAGCTTATAATCCTGCAAATGGCACTTCGATTAATCCGCTCTTTTATGAAGCCAGCAAGGATGAAGTTGCAAAGGCTTTTGATCTGGCAGAGGCAGCCGTACTACCTTACGGCGAAATTTCCAGAACAGATCGCGCTAAATTTTTGGAGACCATAGCAGACGAAATTCTAGCGTTAGATGATGACCTAATCCATAGAGCAACCCAGGAAACCGGCCTACCTGCAGGTAGGATCACTGGTGAAAGGGGCCGGACTATGAATCAATTGAAATTATTTGCAGACGTCGTCCGCAAAGGAGATTTCCTCGAAATCAGTATAGATACTGCAAAGCCGAACCGTACACCCTTTCCCAAACCGGATATCAGGATGATCAATATGCCGATAGGTCCCGTGGCCATATTCGGAGCCAGCAATTTTCCTTTGGCTTTTTCCGTAGCCGGAGGAGATACTGCATCCGCTCTTGCGGCTGGTTGTCCAGTGGTCGTGAAAGCACATCCTGCCCATCCGAGCACCTCCGTATTGGTGGGTTCTGCCATTCGAACGGCGGCCGAAAAGACTGGATTGCCAGAAGGAGTTTTCAGCATGCTCCAGGGCATAGGACTTCATGTCGGTCAGGAAATGGTGAAAAATCGGTTTGCCAAAGCAGTAGCTTTTACTGGATCATTGAAAGGCGGGAAAGCACTGTTTGACCTAGCCGCGGCACGGGAAGAACCGATACCCTGCTTTGCCGAAATGGGAAGTACAAATCCTGTTTTTCTTTTGCCAGAAAGACTGTCTGACGACGCAGCATCCATTGCCTCTCAATACGTGGACTCTGTAAACTTGGGAGTGGGACAGTTTTGTACAAACCCTGGAATTGTGATAGGCATAAAAAGTAAGGCCCTCGATGAATTTGTTGAAAAAGCAAAAGAAAAACTAAATCAATCCACTGGTGGTACCATGCTCCATAAAGGCATAAAATCCAATTATGACGGCAAGCTAAAAGAAATATCAGATCAAAAAGGCATTTCCGTTATTGCTTCCGGTGCAGGACAAGGAGCATGTGTCGGTAGAGCCCATTTATTAAAGACGGACGGAGGGACATTTTCAGCAAATGAAATATTGCAGGAAGAGATTTTCGGCCCTGCTTCGATTATTGTAGAATGTAAAGATTCAGCGGAGATGTTGCGAACTGCCAATTCGTTCAAAGGTAATTTGACGGCCACCCTTCAAGCTACTTCTGCTGATTTGCAAAATACAAAACCCCTCATTCGCATTTTGGAAAGAAAGGTTGGTCGCCTGATCGTCAATGGATTTCCTACAGGTCTAGAAGTCTGTTATTCGATGATGCACGGCGGCCCATTCCCTGCCACTACCGATAGTCGATTCACTTCCGTTGGCACGGGTGCGATTAAAAGATTCTTAAGGCCAGTTAGTTTTCAGAATTTCCCACAAGATGCTTTGGTCGAAGAATTGAAAAATGAAAATAATATGGGTGTTTGGCGAATTTTGGATGGTGAGTTGAGCACAGGGAGCATCATCGATTCTTGAAGAAAATAACCGGGTTTGAATCCTAAATTGACAAATGAATGTCAACTGTCCCAAAACGCCTGAACACCTCAAGTGGTGGAAAATAAGAATCTTTGGCGAAACAGATGGAATTGGATGTTCAGGTACTAAAGACCTGGTGCATATTCATAGTCTGGAGGCCATGATATTCAAAAGACGGGCTGATCTGGAACCATGTCGTATGCAACTTGCTAAAATCGCTCAAACGTATTTCAGATAACGTTCTTTCACAATTTCAATAACTTCATCCGGATCGCGTTGCCACCAATTTCGTGAAGAGAATATTTCCACCTCTCGGTAGCCTTTATAGCCTGTTGCCTCTACCAGTTGTCGAATTTTGGGAATGTCGATTACACCATCTCCCATCATACCGCGATCGAGGCGAACGTCTTTGGTATCCATTAGCCAATCGCTAACGTGGAAGGCTGTGATACGACCTTTGGCCCGTTTAATCTCCCTTTCCAATGCAGGATCCCACCATACATGATACACATCTACCACGATACCAAGTTCTGAACCTGCCCCAAGTTGTTCGTACCAATCATTGGCTTGAGCCAGGGTGGCAAGAACCGAGCGGAAACCACAAACCATTGGATGCAAAGGTTCCAGGGCAATGGTGACTCCGGCACTCCTAGCATAAGGAAGTAATGTCGCCAGCCCCTCAAGACAGCGGGCACGAGCGGAGGCAATGTCCTTTGAGCCTTCTGGCAGTCCGCCTGCAAGAAAGACTATGCATTGCGCTTTAATTTCGGCGGCTTCATCGATAATCTTAAAATTTTGATCCAGACTTTTTTGAAATTTGGAGGGGTCAATGTCCGTCAACAAGCCGCCAACACAATAACCTGTCACGATCATATTATTGTCACCTAGTATTTGTACCGCCTCTCTCGCACCAATTTCCAATAATTTATCGCGCAAAACGGATATGCCATATACACCGTGACGTGCGTATCCCTCAATCGCTTCGCGCAATGACCATTGCTTTACAGTTGTCCACTGGTTGATTGACAAGAGGTTGAAATCGCTCATGAGCTTTTTTTCAAACATTCAAAATTAGCAATGAATTACGGAATAATTGATTTGGGTAAATGGCGACTTGTTGCTGTAATTGACTAGTTACCACACACCTTCCAGATCCACATTCCCAGGCCCAAAGTGCTTTAACATCACAATAGGATCGGTTTTCGAAGGATTGACAATCTTTACACCTTTCCTTGCCGCCTTTTCGCTAACAAAAAATTCATCATGGGTCAACTGGCCAAAACGTATCAAAGCAGGCGTCTCAATATCCCAAATACCCATTTCACCGTGACCCTGTACCATAACCATACCGTATGCTCCACTGTCTCTAATGGTGACTGTCGCTCGCGGGAATATGGTAAGCTCCTTGGCGCTGAAGGAATCTGATTTGTAGCAAATCCAGTTTTCAAGGTATCCTTCGGTCTTCATTTCCTCGACGGGTTTGACTGGTACGGGTTTCATAAAACGGTTATCGCGCAAATCCGGATCAACATTGCCGTTCCAATCTAGTAAATCCATGAGGAAATCAACATCGCCAACCCTGTCCTTGGGCGTGTCCTTCCAGAGATGTTCCTCCCCTACCACTTTATTGTCAAACATAGATTGAAAGACTGAGTAGACATCCGAGGCTTTTTGAGGTTCGTATGTACACAGGCTTCCAGGAGCATGGAGAATACCTGGCGGAACATCCCATCCCGTACCCAGTTCCAGCCGATAGGCTTGTGAAAGTTCGATGATCTTGTTGTCGCCTTTGCCGAAATTAACCAGGCATCGGCGAACCTGTTCTTTAGTCGTTGTACGGGCAAAGCCGAAAAAAGTATATGGGAAATTTCCGATGTGACTATTCAATTGTGGAGGAAAGTAGTATGCCTCAGGTTTGCTCATTTGGCCGGTCAGCCTGGCGTACTCCTCGGGCTGATGCAAATGAAACGGAATCGCGCCCATATTATCAAAAAACTTGGAGTACATCGGCCAGCAGCCACGTTCATTCCAAATTTGTTCTCCTATCAGATCTCCTTTAAGATCGTCGATAACACCTCTTAGTAATATCTGCTTTACTTCTGCACCATCTTCAAAGACTACATAACTTAGGCCTTCATTTTCTCCGGTTAATGGCCCATTGTCCGCCGCTGTTGTGGAGGAAAGCCATCGTTCATCAATGCCGCCCCGCTGTCCACCGAGGGCATAATAGTCGTCCGGATGCAATTTAATTCTTCTTCCGGGCACGAATAATGACCTCGGCACCCAGTTTGGGGCTAAACGGAGGATTCCTTGTCCTTGTTCCAATGCCTTCTCTGAGATGCTCATGTTCAAGTAATGTTTTGTAAATAAACCAATTTACAAGATAATTTCAATTGGGGATTGTCCTGGTGAATGCCTTTAGCAACAGGGTCAGTTAGAAAGAACAAATCCTAATCGTAGCCGTCAATATTCAATCTTCTATCCAGCAAATCCTACTCTCTACTAATAAACCGCATCGTACCTTGTCCTAAATCCCCTAGGAGTCACCCCATTAATAGATTTAAACTGCTTATTAAAATTAGAAAGATTATTAAAGCCCGATTGATAACAAATTTCAAGAATCTTCAAATCCGTTTCCAGCAATAATCTATTCGCATGGCCTATTCTCATTTCATTGACTGCCCTGGAAAAGGTCTTATTCGTTTTCTTTTTGAAATAATGACAAAAGGCCGAAACGGACATGCGCAGATTTTTGGCAGCCTGACTCACATCTACTCCATCCGTAAGATGGGCGGAAATATAATTGTATACCTCGTTTATTCTGATACTATCCGAATGATAGTAATTTTGGGGGAAACCTTCGCTTGACAAAACCTCAATTTCGTTTGAGTTTGCCAAGATATCCAGGATCGAAAGCAATACCATTACTCTTTTGAACGGATATGATTTCAAAATTTTTCGCATTTGCTTGCTAATCGTAGATTGAGTTTTTCCATGAATTGCTAAGCCCCTGGATGAACGATTCAAAAGTTTTTTGAGGTGAATCATTTCAGGCCCTTCGAAAAAGTCCTTACCCATACAACCAGCCTCGAATTGAACAACGATTGCTTCAGAACCGCCATCACGATCATCAGTTATGTTGTCATTGCTCCAATAGTGAGGTAAGTTGCTTCCGATCATTACCAAATCATCTCTGCCGAAAGACGAAATATTATCCCCAACGAACCGGGTGCCATTGCTTTTCAGGATCAATGTTATTTCTATTTCAGGGTGGAAATGCAGGGATGAGTCAAATCTTTTCTTTTTGATTTTTTTGACGTTAAGTGAAACGTCCTTTCCTAGTGTGATTTTTTCAAATTTGATCCTCAACTCGTATTCATTTGACGATAATAATAGCAAATATATGCAATGTTGCTCAATTGAGCATTATTAAATGGCAATAGAGAATAAGGTGTGGACATTACTAATGGTTAACTTTATGGCTTGGTATCAGGGTTGTTGCAAGGATTATTAATTATTAATTATTAATTATTAATTATTGAGCGCATTCCGAAAACATTTGTTTGGAATATGGAGCGTTGGAGTACTGTTTTACTAATGTACAAATGTTTGTTGTTAAATTGGTTATGCATAATTCCATTACTCCATTACTCCATTACTCCATTTGGAGGGCTTTTCAGAGCCAGCTCACTCTTGATTTTTGCAGTAACACTTCCTTTTCATAATCGATCAGTATGTCAAACAAGACACCGAAACAACTCATGAACGACGCCATGTCAATGGGGCAGCCGGAACGCGTTCCTACCATGTGCCAATTGGCCATAGGCCATACTCTTTTACAGTCGGGAATACATGGAGTAGATTATTTTCTATCCAATGAAGCCTATACGGAAGGTTTGTTAAAGATGAGGGAATTATATGATTTTGATGGCATACTTCTACATAAACCGGGAAGAGATCCTGAGTTTGGTGGGCTTATCGATCGCATTGACCGCGATGCTGACGAACCCACCATCTATCTCAAAGACGGCAGGCGTGTCGAGTGCATGAGGGACGATGATCCCTATTACCGCACAGACGGCGATAAAATCCATCCGGAGATATCCTCATTGAACCCCAATGATCCTTTTGACTGGGCAGGTGATTCTTTTATGCATTGGTGTTATCACAAAGGTTCTTATCCTTGTACTGACCCAGATGGCTTTCCGGATCACTACTTTGAAGCCATTGATTTGATCAACAAAAAAGTCGGGGATGAATTTTCGGTCCACGGTGAAGTGCGGGCGCCTATGGATCATTATTTTATGGCCGGAGGTATCGAAGAAGCTCTGATGGCGCTGCTCCTGGATCCTGAGCAAGTACACAAGTTGATGGAATATTTTGCCCGCATGTCAACAGCATGGGCGATTGCCCAGGTCAGAAGAGGATGTCATGCGATAAAGATATCGTCTCCTTTTGTTGGTGCCGGTTTCCTGTCGCGGGATATGTACGAGGAATGGGTGGTGCCTTACGAGCGACAAATAGCACGGGCCGTTAAGGACGAAGGAGCATTTGTATATACACACACCTGTGGAGCAATCGGCGATCGCCTGGATCTCATGGTACAAACCGAAATAAGCGGAATTGAAACTTTAGACCCTCCTCCTCTGGGTACGGTAAACCTGGACGAAGCAAAAGAACAACTCAAAGACAAGTTATTCATCAAAGGCAATATCGATCCTGTGAATGGTTTGTTGCGGAATGATTATGAAAATGCAAGGGAAGTTGTGGAATCGGTATACAAAACAGGAAGCCAGGGTGGTCAATATATTCTAAGTTCGGCTTGCAGCGTAGCACCTCCGACTGCGGCTGAAAATGTGCAACTTTTGGCTAAAACGGTCAGGAAATATGCCAGCTGATGTCTCTGAAATTTGTGCACGGGCACCCGTAAGAGTGGATCCGGCTGGTGGAGGAAGTGATGCTCCTCCTTATGTAATAGACTATGGTGGAGCTGTTGTAAATTTTGGGATCACGAGGTATGCCTATGCAACATTGTCTATTGATAATAAAAACCGCGGTATCACGATTCAGAGCTCGGATTATGACCAGGACATTTATTCCGAGAATCTGGAGGGATTAAAAATAGACGGCCAATTGGATTTGATTAAGGCGATTGTTTTGCGATTAATGCCGGGTTTTGGTTTTAAATTAAGAGTCACTTGCGAGGTTCAGCCGGGCAGTGGACTAGGTTCTTCCGGTGCCGTCTGTGCTGCTTGCATTGCGGCATTTGATCGGGCAATGGGCAATGATCGGTCGCCTAAGGAAATCGCTCTGTTAGGCAATTCTGTAGAAAGAGACGATTTAGGTATGGCTGGTGGAAGCCAGGATACTTTGGGCGCAGCTCTTGGAGGCATAAACCATCTTGTCTATGCTAAAGGGGGGAGTGTCAGTTGCTTTAGGCCAAAGGTTACTGATGAAATAATTGCTGAATTGGAACGGAGATGCATTCTGGTGTACACCGGTGAATCCCATGTTTCCGGAAATATACATGACGATATAAAGATCAGCTATCATCGACCCGAAAGCAGTACGCTTAAAGCCATGCAAAACCTGGAAAGACTTGCGAATGAAATGGCACCCGTTTTGGAAAAGGGAAATATAGAAAAATTCGGAGAAATGCTAAGCGAAAACTGGGTCTATCACCAGCAGTTACATTACAGTTGCAACAACGCAACTCTCGACCGCTTTTACAATGCACTGAACAAACATACAGTTGGTGGCAAAACTTGCGGTGCCGGAGGAGGCGGAACGATTTTGCTGGTTGCCAAGCAAGGCCACCGGCATAAAATTAAAAATGTGGTAAAGGAGCTTGGGGGAGAGGTTTATCCGCTTAGAATAGATAGGTATGGGGTTATGTCTTGGGAAAACGGTTGACACTTCGACTGGCCTACTCCGCCGAAGTGGCTACGAAGGCCGGGCGCTCAGTGCAGGCGGCTAACGGCAGACAGAAGTCAGTGGCTATAATATAATTCTGCGCATTATTTGTGAATGGTTGGACTGGATACGGGAATATTGAGGGTTTGCCAAATGAGATTATGTTAACAATAGTTGTATTGAAATAATCAATAATCAATAATTAGTAATTAATAATTAATTGTCGCCATGATTGATTACGCAGTAATGAATCAAAATCTCTACGAAGGCAAAGCCGCCGAAGTAAAACAGATGACTGAAGATGCCTTGGCCGAAGGAAGGCCAGTAGAGGAAGTATTGAATGAGGGTTTGATTGCGGGAATGAGTGTAGTCGGGCAGGATTTTAAGCACAACATTCTTTACGTTCCCGAAGTGTTGATCGCTGCCCGGGCAATGAAGGCCGGAATGGCCATATTAAAACCATTGCTCTCCGAATCATCCAATGTGCAGAAAAAAGGAGTCGTTGTAATGGGGACTGTCAAAGGCGATCTTCACGACATCGGGAAGAATCTAGTTTGCATGATGGCAGAAGGAGCGGGCTTTGAAGTTCATGACATGGGAGTAGACCAACCTGTGGACAAGTATATCGCTGCTGTAGAGCAGCATAAACCTGATATCGTAGGAATGAGCGCCCTTCTTACGACCACCATGCCGTACATGAAAACAGTCATTGATAAATTCAAAGAGGTTGACTTAGGCCATATAAAAATGACTGTTGGGGGCGCACCTATAAGTGAAATGTATGCTGAAGAAATCGGTGCTGATGGTTATGGTGCCGATGCCTCATCTGCAGTTGATCTATTCTTGAATCTGTTGGGACATGAATAAATTTTGTAGGATAAATGAGCTATGGAGAGTTTAGAAACCAAAATGAATTGCCAGGAATTTGTTTGCGGCATTGAATTGGTCTCTACCAGGGGGACGATGGGGCAAGCTGCGGGGGTTAATGCCCGGGATTATGCCAATGATCTAATTTCTTTTCCCTCGGTCGATTGGGTATCGATCACCGATAATGCCGGTGGAAATCCAATGTTGGCTCCAGCAGCATTGGGAAGACCAATCCTTTTTGGTGGAAAAGAGGTAGTTATTCATCTCACCTGTAAGGATATTAATCGCTATGGCCTCGAAAGTGTTGCCTGGCAATTGGCTAGTGAAGGATTTGACAACATCCTGGCTATGACAGGCGATGCGCCGGTCAAACGACCCGAGGGTCAGGCCAAACCCGTTTTTGACATTGACTCAGTTGGACTGATATCTATTCTCGATCGAATGAACAAGGGCTTAAACTCAGATCCCGGTCATCCGGAGGATGTAGCGAAAACCAACTTTTTTGTCGGTGCGGTTACGACCAATTTCAAACTCAATGAAAACGAAGTGATTCCCCAATATTTGAAGTTGGAAAAGAAAATAGAATGTGGTGCCCGATTTATTATCAATCAAATTGGCTACGATTCTCGCAAGATGCATGAATTGATATGCTATATGAGGTACCGGGATTTGGACAAGACGCCATTAATAGGTAATGTTTTTGTTTTGAATCCCAGGGCAGTCAGGCTCTTCCACAAACAGGGAATCCCTGGTGTAGTGGTCAGCGATGATCTTTATCAAATTTGTCAAAAAGAGGGTAACTCCCCGGATAAAGGCAAATATTACTTCCTGGGACTGGCGGCAAGGCAAATGGCAGTGTACCGTGGCTTAGGCTATAAAGGCGTCTATATCAGTGGCATTCATAAAATTGGAGACCTGGAAAGAATATTGGAGATTGAAAAAACTTTTTCCGAAAAAGATTGGAAGGAATTCGCCAGGGAGATAAGATTCTCACGAGAGAATGAGTTCTTTCTATTCGCTGAAGATCATGAAACAGGATTATCTATGAATGGAACCCTCAACCCGGACTATCTGCCCTCTACCCGGAACACAAAAAGCAAAAAGAACCCAAATACCAACTACCTAATTTCGAAGTTGGTTCACTACGGAATGTTCACACCGGGAAAAGGAATGCACAACATTGGAGAGAAGATTTGCCGGAAGGCAAAAGATCCGATGCAGGGACCGGTTTGGTTGCGAAAAATAGAAAAAGTTAGTAAGGCTGCCTTATTCGACTGCAGGGATTGCGGAGATTGTTCTCTTCCCGAGATAGCCTTCCTGTGCCCCGAATCAAAATGTGCCAAAAATCAACGAAACGGCCCTTGCGGAGGTACTCGTGACGGATTGTGTGAGGTAGATGATTTTCCGTGCATTTGGTCAAAGGCCTATGACCGATTGAAATACCAGGGGAACGAACAGCAATTACTTGATCATGCACCTGTGATCCAAGATCAGGCTTTACGCGGTACGTCCAGCTGGGCCAATTTCTGGCTAGAGCGGGATCACTTTGGGAAGAATTTAGTTGAAACCAAAAACAATGCACGAGGGACATACAGTAATCGTTAGGTTCACAAAGATGATTTGAAGAAATGCACAATGGATATCAATAGATGAATAAATCAAAAAAAATAAAGATAATAGCCGGATTAATCAACAATGCCTACGGAAGAGCAAGGCGTGCCTGGGGAAACCGGGATTTGAAAGCATTTCAACACCTGGCTAAATTACAGACGGATATGGGAGCGGATTATTTGCTTTTGAATATAGATGGCAACCAAAGACTCTCGGTGAAACCTGAAGAAATGCTGGAATTTCTTCCTGAATTAGTTCCTGCTGTCCAGGAAGTTACTCCGGTGCCCTTGTGTTTTGATAATCCATCTGCAGATTTTCACCGGGTAGCCCTGGAGAAGTACGACTTTTCCAAGAGTGGAAAACCGATTATTAACTCATTAGCAGCTTCTCGGGAGAATTTGGATCTATTCATTGAATTGGTCTCTTCATACGATACATTGGCCATTGTTATGTCTTCCGAAAAGATTTCTGAAGACGGTGGAAGCGCTCAATGTCTCAATCCACAAGATGCATATCAGGCTGCCAAATATTTTGTTGATATTTTAAGAACAAAGGCGGGTCGAAGTAACGAACAAATCATCATCGATCCAGGGCTTGCCCCGGTAGGCGCCGATACTTATGGACTGGTGAACATCGGCCTTGACGTAATGCCCTTGATCAGAAAAGATCCGGATTTACAAGGAACACATATTTCAGTAGGCCTTACAAATTTCTCCTGGGGCCTTCCCAAACACTTGCGCGGTTCTTTCGAAAATGCCTACCTCGCCCTTGCTGTAGAAGCCGGACTGGATTTCATGTTGGCCAATCCTGAAAAAGAACCTCATGCCCTGGAGACGGAAGATCCCTGGACTAGGGGATTAAGGGCTGCCTTGGAGAAAGGAAGGCCCGGAGAAGGAGAAAGCCAGGAAGAGGCGGGGTTTTGTCAGGCTGAGGCGATTATGGAGTTGTGCATGAATGATATCGATGAATAATCTATTAACACCAGTTTTGTAAAAGCGTCTTTTTTGAACAATCTTTTGTACTTGAAATCGGCAGACGGCAGGAATTTTGATGGAAAGATCTTTTGCAATGCCGGAGAAGGAAATTGTAAAGGGCTTTAAAACGAACAAATAGAGTGGCTGTACAATTAACCATAAATTCCAATAAATGCAAGGCTCAACCAGGCATCACTCTATTTGAACTGGCTGAGCAAATGCAAATTACAGTTCCCACTTCTTGTTACAAGCAGGGAAAATGTAAGGAGTGCATGATGGAAGTGGAAGATGGGTCTGAATTGCTATCTCTTCGCACAGATGCGGAGAGTCATTTAAAAGATAATTTTCGTTTATCCTGCCAATGCAGGATTGCTGTGGACGAAGGAACGATAACATGCCACACTCTTCGCAGAGCTTCGGTAAGAATTGAAAAAGAAGGCAGCGGCTTGTCTGCCAGTGATATTGCATTTATTCCAGATCCCGCGGTGACCAGAAGTGGAAATAAGGTTCTGCTTGATGGTTTGGTTATTGACCAATCGACAGGGCCAATTTATGGTTTGGCTCTTGATTTGGGAACGACAACAGTCGTACTCCGTTTGATGAATCTTGAAACCGCAAAGGTTGAGGCTTCTACTTCATTTGAAAATCCACAGCGGTTTGGCGGGTCGGATGTAATGTCGAGGATTCAGTACGATACTGACAACAAAGGCCGGCTCTTGCAGCGTACTCTTCTGGGATACCTGTCACACGCTATTGAGTCATTGCCGGTAGATTCAACGGCAATATATGAAATGGTCATTGGAGGAAACTCCACGATGAGGGATCTTTTTTTCGGCTTGAATGTATACCCCATTGGGCAAAAACCTTATAAGTCAATTACCGAAACCGAAATGAGAGCAGGTGAACGTGAAACCACAAGTCTTGCTGTACCGGCCAGAAAACTGCGTTTGCCCATTCATCCTCAAGCAAGGATTTATGGCCTTCCCCTTATAAGCGGACATATCGGTGCAGATACTGCTGCTTGTCTCCTTGCCATTCAAATGGCAGAGGAAGATCGAATCGTTGCTCTAATGGATATTGGCACCAATACGGAAATAGTAGTGGGTAATAAAAACAAGATCCTAGCTGCATCTTGTCCGGCAGGCCCTGCATTTGAAGGCGGTGGAATAGACTGCGGAGTCCCGGGCTTGGATGGAGCAATTGAAAGAGTGAAACTTGACGATCAAGGAAACGTTGCCACCACTGTAATTGGGGATATTGATCCAATAGGGATTTGCGGTTCAGGACTTATTGATGTTCTAGGCGAATTGCGGAGAACCGGGAAGATGAACAGTCTGGGGCGTTTTCATGACGGCACCGGGCCATTTATGATAGATGCAAAACACAACATCTACATGGGCGAAAGAGACATAAACGAATTGGCCCAGGCAAAAGGCGCGAATGCAGCCGGCTTCAACATCGTCTTAAAGAATTATGGAATTAGTGCAGATGATATCGGGATTTTTTACCTGGCGGGGGGATTTGGACGCCACATTAACCTTCACGCGGCACAACGAATTGGACTTATCCCAGATCTTGAAGATTCTCGTATGAAGCAAATAGGAAATGCGACAATTGAAGGACTTACCCTGGCTTTATTATCGGTCTCAAAGCGAAATGAATTAGAAAAACTGATCAAGCAGATCGAGCATATAGAATTGGAAACAGATCCGGAATTTTTTGATCATTTTGTAGATGGCTGTCAATTTGCTGCGATGGAAGTTCATGTAACTAATCTTGCACTATGAGCCAAATGATCGAAATGAGCAAAATAAAGGTTAAAGACCGTGAACTGCATCGTCTCTTGGGCTACCCTTCTAACCACGAGATCAGCGAGGCGGCCAAAGAGTTAATTACCTGGGCCACAGAATGGTCCGATGAATATGGAAAGCCGTGGATGACAAAACTTGAGGTCGGCGTCGAATTTGATCAACAAGGACACATGAGATTGGATGGTGTGGGCGTCTCGAGCGAAGAAATAATAAGACGATTTTCTTTGGCAGGTGTGGAAAAGGGCTTTGTGATAGCTGCAAGCGGAGGTATAGAGGCTGACCAGGAAGTCAAACGTTTATGGAAGGAGGGCTATGTAGATCAATATTATTTTCTGGAAATGTATAGTGCCGCCGTGGTTGAGGAATTAATATTGTCAGCAGCAGCAGACGTTTGTGCTGAGGCGGATGGATCAGATTATTCTGTCTTACCCAGATATAGTCCGGGATATAGCGGATGGGACCTCTCCTGCCAAAAAGATCTTTACAAAATTCTCGATAAACATGATCCTGAATTCAAAAACCAAATTGGTATCCTCCAGTCAGGAATGCTTTTTCCAAAAAAGTCTCAATTTTCGTTCATTGGACTGACGAAGCAACATCTTCATTCTCCAAAAAATAGCCTTCGATCACCTTGTCGAAGCTGTTCATTTTCACCTTGCCAATATCGAAGAGAACCCTATGTTGCAAGTGAACAGGCTAATTCCAGTTTTGGCGAGAAACTGCCTTCCCTGGATTCGATTTCGTATGGCTTCAGCGAAACCGTGCTAAAAAAATGGTGTCAAAAAAGACTGAATTTGAAAAGAAAAGAGGATGGTACTATACAGGCCGTATTTGAAGCCACAGGGAGCACATGTGAGAACTTGGGCTGGCCTTTGTCATTTTTGTTTACGATTAATCTCAGAGTTGCTGATCTGGAATATGTCATCGACAGCGCAATTATATCAAACAACGACCAGGAAGAAGGCTATATGAAAATGTGCCAGTATGCAGAACAAAATGATGGATTCTTGGAATCTCTTACTCCGCCGAAGGATTTTAGAGGAAAATCCCTCGTCCAACTCATCCAGGAATATCGCAGCAATCCTCCAGCAGGGTGTTTATGCAATTCGGAAGGACGAAAATATTTTTGGAATATTGCACTTCAGACGACGCATTATTATTTGTACAATGAAAATATTAAAGACAAAAACTACTCAACAGTAGAAAAATGAAACTTAAAATCTGCCAGGAAAACCAACAAGCAGAAGAAAAGCTGCCACCTGCCTTTGCTGATAAATCGGGCATTGGTGTTCACTATATGGATGCCTATATAAAGCCGCTAAATACTGAAGTTGAAGGGATGACTATTAAATGCAAGAGGCGGGGACTTAAAGTGACATTGACTGTGCAAGATCAGAAAGGAGATGGCCTTATGCGACGCCTCGATGTTTCGAGTGACCCAAAGGTCATGCTCCAGGCGGCGCTAAAAGAAGCGGCCGAACAAATAGGATATACAATTTCTGTTGAAAATGGTGAAATCTGTTTAGAAGCTCAATAATCATCATAAAATGCATTTTCATTTTGTCTATGTTCATGGAATAGAATTCGCACTCAATCTGATACGCAATGGGTGTATCCCAAAATTTCGCATTAACATTTAACTTTGAGGAAACCAAAATACATCTAAAATGGATAAGGCTAAATTAATGAAACAGTTTGGCCAACTTTTGGATGAGATAGAACTTAAAGAGAAATCCGCAGAAAGTTTTTATGAATTTGAAACTAAATCGGTCGAGCTTCTTAAAGAATTAAGTCGAAAAGTGATAGAACAAGCCATAGGAGAGGCAGGAGAAGATTATCGTAAAAAAAAAGCATAATAGGCTATTACGGAAAACTTGAACTGGACAACTCACATCGATATGTAAAAGACGTCAAAGGAGTAAAAATGAGCCCAATGCTGAAAGATATCACAGCATATGTAGGGCAAAGTGAATGCTACCAATGTAGCAGCGAATTATTAAAAAAAACGATGCAACTAAACCTTAGCGACAATAGCATACACAGAATATGTCAAGATATTGGAGAGGAGAGTGAAAAATGGCTTGAGGAGCAAAGAGGAGAGGAAAAAAGTAAGCCAGAAGTGGAGTCTGATGAGATAGTATATGCTCATGCAGACGGAGGGATGGTATTGACCAGACGCAGTGATTGGAAAGACGTAAAAGTAGGTAGAGTTTATAAAGGTAAAGAAGTACTTAAACTCAGTGATACAAGGAGTTTTATCAAAGAATCATGGTATTGTTTTCATTTAGGGGGACATGAAGAATTTGAACGAAAGATGTCAGAATATCTGGATACCTACGAAGGCCTATAAGGTAGGTTGGTCATAATAATAGACGGAGCGAAATGGTTGGGAGATTGGTTTAGTTCAGAATATCCAGAGGCTCTGCAAATACTGGATTATTATCATGCCGTAGAACACTTTTCAGACTTTTTAAAAGTAGCGATACATAGAAAAGAAAAGAGAAAAGAGTGGTTAGACACAATAAAGGAAACGCTATTGGAAAAGGGAGGACAAGAGGCTTTAACAATGGTGCAAAACATAGAGTGTAAAACAGAAAAGAAGAAGAAAGAGAAATTATTGGTCTATGTGAACAACAACATTCACAGAATGGAATATCCAAAATATAGAGAAAAAGGATTACAAATTGGAAGTGGTGCCATAGAAGCAGCTCATAGAACATTGGTGCAAAAGAGATGCAAACTATCAGGGCAAAGATGGACACCAAAAGGAGTTACAAACGTAATCAGTTTGAGAAATTTGAGAATGAATAATCAATGGAACAGACTCTCTGAGTTTCTTGGAAAAAAAGCCGCTTGAAACGAAAAAATGGGATACACCCCTTATTCCTACTTTTGCGAAAGTTATCTATATTAATTACCTTTGATTTGGCGCAAAAAAAAATCATCTGCAAATACTTCTTTAAGAATAAACAAAAAGTAGGAATTTTAATCCCCTTAGAATAAAATGGACTTAATGAAAATCAGTTCCTATCCAATCGTCGGATTCTATATAATCGCAGCATCGGCAATTGCCGTCCTCAGTTGCCGTTCCAATATTTCCACAGAGGATGCCCAAACTCAACAATTACCAAAAAAAGTAGACTTCAATCACCACATCAAACCCATCCTTTCCGACCGCTGCTACAAATGTCACGGCCCGGATAAAAAAGTACGTGAAGCGAATCTTCGGTTTGATACAGAAGAAGGCGCATTTGCACTTCTAGATAGTGCTACGAACAGCCGCGCCATCGTTCCGGGAAACGTAAAGAAAAGCCTGCTCGTCAAGCGAGTGTCGAGCTCTGATCCGGATTTTATGATGCCGCGGCCAGAGTCCAATCTTAGTCTTTCCAATTACGAAATCAAGCTTCTCAAAAAATGGATCGAACAAGGTGCAGAATGGAAAACGCATTGGGCATTTATTCCACCGGAGAAACGGACTCTACCAGAAATTAAGAACAAGATCTGGTCAAAAAATCCCATCGACCACTTCACACTGGTAAGAATGGAACAACGGGGGATGCGTCCGTCTGACGAAGCTGAAAAAACCAAATTGATCCGAAGATTATCTTTTGACCTGACCGGACTACCACCCATCCTGGATGAAGTCGATGCTTTTTTAGCCGATGATTCTGCCGATGCCTATGAAAAGATGGTTGATCATTATCTTGCTTCTCCGGCATATGGAGAAAGAATGGCCGTGCCCTGGTTAGACCTTGCGCGGTATGCGGACACTCATGGATATCAGGATGACTATGATCGCTCTATGTGGCCCTGGCGCGATTGGGTGATCAATGCCTTTAATGCGAATATGCCTTTTGATCAATTTACAACCTGGCAATTGGCCGGTGATCTTCTACCCGACCCGACCTATGACCAAAAACTTGCTACCGGCTTTAACCGCAACCATATGATCACCCAGGAAGGCGGCGTCGTGCCGGAAGAATATCGTGTGGAATACGTGGCAGACAGAACGCAGACAACTGCTACCACCTTCCTAGGGCTTACGATGCAATGTTCGCGCTGTCACGATCACAAATACGATCCCATCTTACAAAAGGAATTTTATCAACTATTTAGTTTCTTCAACAATGTACCTGAAAAAGGAAAGGATGGAAGTACTTCCACACCCGCTCCTTTTCTTCCTCTTCCGAAATCAAAGATCGATTCGATCAATGGGTTTGCCAAAAGTATAATAGAAGCGGAGCAGCAGAAGCTTGCGGAATTGAAAGAACAAAAGCGCGGCGTCTTTCAGGAGTGGAGGGATGGTCAGCGCGCCTTCGCTGAAGCTTCGGCGGATAAATTGGCAGTTGGCAGTTCGGCAGTTCGGCAGTCAACAGTAAACAGTCCGCATCTTACCCTGAGTGAAGTCGAAGGGTCCACCGTTTTACCGAAAGGTTTGATTGGCCATTATAACTTGGATTATTTCGAAAATGATCAAACAACCAATCTCGCCAACCCCTCATCTCCATGCAAAGCGATCATTGATGTAGTTGAAACACAGGGTAAATTCTCCGGTGCCGTTGAATTCAGCGGTGACAATTATCTTGATCTAGGGAATACCGGAGATTTTACCTGGAGTGACCCATTCAGTTTTTCTTGTTGGTTTATGTCGCAAAGCCGTGTTAATTCGGAACCTATTTTCCAAAAGCTGGACACGACAGGAGAAGCAGATCGCGGCTATAGGATTGACAATTCTCAGAAATGGATAGGCGTAAACCTCGGCGGTAGGCGTATTGCGGTGAGAACCATCGCAGATTTCCCAATAGATCGGTGGTGTCAACTCACAGTAACTTATGATGGATCGGGAAAGGCAAAAGGTATCAAGATTTATTTTGACGGAGAGCACCAACCGTTGCTTTATCAGAAAGAGGAATCCATCGTGGGTTGGATGCGGACTAATGCACCCTTGGAAATAGGTAAAAGTTTAAGCCGTGAATTTATCGGGGCTTTTGTGGATGAACTCCAGATATACAACCGAGATTTGGCACCTGAGGAAATCACAGATTTAGTCGGCTACGATCCCATTGCGCCTTTATTCGCAAAAAGTGAATTAAGCGACAATGAGGTTCAAAGCATGTATTACCAGTATCTCCACCATCACAATAGTGACTATCAGGATGTGGTCAACGATATCAGTCATGAAAAAAGAATGGCTAGATTTTTACGCCGCCAGCTTTGGCCCACGATGATCATGGAGGATATGGACACGTTGCGACCCGCTTATGTCTTAAATAGAGGCATGTATGACGCCCGTGGAGAGCGCGTATATCCGGGTACTCCGCAGCAGATCATGGAATTTGCCGAGGATCTTCCACAAAACCGCCTTGGCTTGGCCAAATGGCTCCTTGATCCACAGAATCCATTGACCTCAAGGGTGATCATTAATCGATTTTGGCAACTTATCTTTGGAGAAGGGATCGTCAGCACCCTTGACGATTTTGGCAGCCAGGGAGCCTTACCGACCCATCCTGAATTGTTGGATTGGCTGGCTGTGGAATTTATCGAATCCGGATGGGATGTTAAGCATATGTTGAAGTTGATGGTCAGCTCGGCTACTTATAGACAATCTTCCAGTCTCAACCCAGAGACTAAAGAAAAGGATCTGCAAAATATATATTTGGCCCGGGCACCTCAATATCGCTTCTCTGCTGAAGTCATTCGGGACAATATCCTTGCAACCAGTGGCTTGCTTGTAAACAAAACTGGAGGCCCTAGTGTGCATCCTTATCAGCCAGCCGGACTTTGGGAAGAAGCTTCATCCGGAAGAGGGACAGACAGATATATCCAAGGCAAAGGAGAAGTGCTTTACAGAAAAAGTCTATACACCTTCTGGAAACGCACGGTTCCTCCTCCATCTATGATCACTTTTGATGCAGCCACCCGGAATTACTGTGTAGTCAAAAGACAAACGACCTCTACGCCTTTGCAAGCATTGAATATGCTCAACGATCCTCAATTCATAGAAGCCAGCAGGGTATTCGCGCAAAAAATTATTAAGGAAGGTGGTAATGATTTGAAATCCCGCTTGAACTACGCATTCAGATCGGCAACATCGCGCTATCCTAATAACCGCGAACTATCGATTTTGGAAAAAATGTTTGAACGTGAAAGAGCAGATTTTGAAGAAGATAAAAATGCAAGGGATGAGTTTCTTTCTATTGGAGAACAAACTCCGGGTAAGAACCATGAATTGTCAGAACTGGCTGCTTATGCACAAGTGGCGAGTGCTATTTTTAATCTTGACGAGACGATAACGAAGTATTGATATTGAAATTCATTTCCTTATGAAAGATATAAACGAATTCTATTTAGGCATGTCCCGCCGTCATTTCCTGTCCAAAGCTAGCCTTGGCATAGGTACGGCTGCCTTGGCATCCCTGCTTCCAGGATGTACAGGTAGTAGAGAAACACTCGGTTTATCTTCCGGTTTGACTGGTGTTTTGGGAAGCCCTCATTTTTCTGGAAAAGCAAAACGAATTATTTATCTCCATCAAAGTGGAGCTCCCTCTCAATTGGATTTGTTCGATTACAAACCCGTGGTAGAAAAAAGACATGGCGAAGAATTGCCCAACTCAGTCAGGGGGAACCAAAGATTGACGGGCATGACGGCCAACCAGGAATCCTTTCCACTCGCCGCTTCGCATTTTAAGTTCACACAGCATGGTCAAAGCGGTGCATGGTTCAGCGAATTGCTTCCGCATACGGCCTCTATCGCCGATGATATTTGCATTATAAAGTCCATATATACCGAAGCCATCAACCACGATCCGGCAATTACTTTTTTCCAAACAGGTTCACAACAAGCGGGTAGACCCAGTATTGGCGCCTGGCTCAGCTATGGACTGGGATCGGATAACGATAATTTGCCAGCTTTTACAGTTTTATTGTCCAAAGGAAAAAATGGCAATATGCAGCCTCTCTATTCCCGGTTGTGGGGTAATGGATTTTTGCCTTCGATACATCAGGGAGTGCAGTTTCGATCTGGTAGTGATCCTGTCTTGTATTTAACCAACCCTCCGGGAATCAAGGCCGACAACCGTCGCAAGTTCCTGGACGAATTGCAGGAATTGAACCAAATGCAATTGGAATCCTACGGCAATCCTGAATTGGCCACCCGTATAGCCCAGTACGAAATGGCATATCGCATGCAAACTTCAGTGCCGGAAGCGATGGACATATCTAATGAGCCTGAACACATCTATGAACTTTATGGCCCGGATTCCCAGATCCCCGGAACCTTTGCAGCTAATTGCCTTTTGGCCAGGCGACTCGCCGAACGTGACGTGAAATTCATTCAATTGTACCACATGGGATGGGATACTCATGACAATCTCCCTGTTCAGCTGACGCAGCGATGCAAAGAAACCGATCAACCGGCAGCAGCACTTGTCAAAGATTTGAAGCAGCGGGGACTATTGGATGAGACCCTGGTTATTTGGGGCTCCGAGTTTGGAAGAACGGTCTATTGTCAGGGTCCTCTGACCAAAGAAACATACGGCAGGGATCACCACCCCAGAAGTTTTACTTACTGGCTGGCTGGTGGAGGAATTAAGCCTGGGATCACTTATGGTGAAACAGGTGATTTCGGTTATAATATCATCAAAGATCCTGTGCATGTGCATGATTTTCAGGCGACTATGCTGCATCTTTTGGGGATCGACCATGAGCGGCTGAACTTTAGACATCAGGGTCGCCGTTATAGGCTTACGGATGTGCATGGTAAGGTGGTCAAAGAAGTGCTTGTGTAAGTTCGGTCTAAGATTCAGACCTCTCGACTCAACGTAAATCTCAATGTCGTGATTCAGAGGTAACCCATTCGGAAAATCATAATTCTGGTCATAAATCTGATGTTCAAAAGGCAATTCTATGAATGAAAGTTCGGGAAATACTTTTTTCATAGCCGGTCGCACGAATACGTCCATACCGTAATTGTCATCGATATGAAGAAAACCTCCAGCCAGTAAATATCTTCTCAGATTTTCGGCATCACTATGTGAAAATACTACATTGCCATGCCCTGTCATATGTACAAATGAGTAATTGAACAATTCAGGGCTTCCCACTTCTACAGTAGCATAGGCAGGATCAAAATTTGTATTGAGCTCGATATTGCAAAAAAGCGCAAGATTGGTTAGGGAAGTCGGATTGGCATACCAATGACAAACGATTGATATCTATTAAAACCTACAAATTCAACCAGTACGTCAATTTCATAACCACAGCTCGATTCCTACTCCTAAAAGTATCTCGTGGATCAGTAATATAGTTATCGGTGTATACAAGAAATATATCGGAGACAGGAGCAAAACGCCATTGAAACCTGGTATTGATATTGAGATTGTCCAATTGATTATTATATTGAATAAAGGTCGTAAAGAATACACTTTTTGAAAATGTAAAATCGATACGGGGGCCGACCAACCAAAGATCAACAGGCTTGAAGGGCTCATCAATCGCTATGTGAAAATAAGAGTAATCGAGGCTAATAAACCCATAAGGCTGATACCTATACGTAAGACTTCCCTGTGAACCCCAAATGCTGCCATTATAAAAAGAACCGGCCGTACCGCCTATCATATAATTGAATAGTTTTCGAAGGTCTGACTGATATATAGCATTTGCATTAAACCAGCTATGATCAGTACCGGCCGGAAGAAAGATATCGCCTTCCTGTACTCGGGTAGGATCAAAATCATTGAGCAGGGTGAGATTTCTATAATCTCCCTTTACATCAAGCATTGCGCCGTTCGTAAAACTCACGGACCATTGAGGTTCAAAATTAATCTCTTGTACGTCAAATCGATCAAAGACCTCATTGCCATCATCTCCGATGTTATAAAAGACACGACTGTCGAAGCCAATAGTATGTTGACTCACTTTGTTCCCTTTAGGAAAAAGATTAATAGAAGCTTCCGGACTCATCAAAAAGAAGTCTTTTCTGGGGGTGAATCCGACTTCGGTGATAAAGCCATTACCTACATAGACATGCGCCCATTCCAATCGATATTTCCTACGATTGTAGATGAGTTGGGCAATGTGCGAGTCGGTGGCTCCTTCCACGCCAGAAGTAAATGACTTCATATAGGTAGCCATCCCTGTCCATGTGTTGTCGGGTGAATTAAGTCTGTATTCCAATCCTGCCACCCTGTTATAAGCATTGAATCCTCCGGAGAAATCATCGTCATCCACGGCCTGTTTGTTGACAAATATTCCAGCAATTCGAGAGCTTTTTGTAATCCTTTGTTCAGCTGCGGCAACGGAGAAATTAAAACTGGGTAGATCATTATCACGTTGTTCGGCTGTCTGCATGTTGAGTACTCCTATTCGCAAGTCATTATTCACCTTGCCGCTTAATCGCGCCCCATAGTGGATGCTATTTTGGATATTTTGGCCTGTATTCGCATCAATACTGACACCTATTCGCCTCGAGAAAAAAGGATTAAGTATTCGTCCTCCAAACCCAGAAAACAGATCGGCATTTTCAAGAAAAAACTGACGCTTCTCGGGAAAGAAAATTTCAAAACGTTGGATATTAGTCACTTGTTGGTCTACTTCCACCTGGGAGAAGTCCGGATTAACTGTCAGATCGAGATTGAGACCCGAAGTAAGTCCGATTTTGGCATCGCCTCCGATCGTGATATTGCTCTGCGCACCCATTTGATTGACGCTCTCAAAATCTCTGTTAGCGTTGATAGCAGTATAAGGTATGATCGATATGTTTTTACCTGTCTTTTGTAGTGGTTCGTCCCAAATCATATTGCCCATGTAGCCCAAATCCATCGCCAACCGATTGAGAGGTACGTTCATCCATGTGGTAATCTCATTATTCTGTGCATCATAGCGATAGCAATTAAACCGCCATCGCTTGCTTCCCTTGGTATAGCGAAGCGTATTGAACGGAATGGCCATTTCTACATTCCAATGAGAGTCAAATATTTTGGCCACTCCGTCCCATTTATTATCCCATGAATTATCGAAGTCTTGACGTTCTTGCCCCGCATTCGAAATAACCGCTTCTCTTCTCACACCAAAGGGTGTCATTCCAAATACCACTGCAGACGTATAATCATTATACGTATCAAAAAGAATAGTAATATTATCATTGCCAAAAAAACTATAATCCCTTCTGAGTGAAGGCGTGATCAAGTCACTCCCTTGAGAATGGCACTTAATCGCCACGTATAGATTATCATCATCATATGCAAAAGATACTTCAGTATCGCTGCTCGCACGGAGACTGTCGGTAGGAAAATTTTGGAAGAAATCTGTTGCCGGAAGAGCCTGCTTCCAGGTCAATTCATCAAAGATGCCATCCATTTTGATAACATCTGTTGCTTTGTTAACGGTTACGCTCTTGTTCAATGGCAATTGTTGGGATTGTCCAATTGCATTATTAGTTTGTAAAAAAAATAAAATTCCAACCGCGAACGGACCTAAGATTAAAAAGTACGGAAATCGAACCAATTTAAAGAAGTATTGTATTAGATTATTCACCAATATAATGGAAGTGCAACTTAGTTATTATTCTTGAAAAGCTGCAAGCTTAATAAGAGAAACTGAACCGGCAAAAGATTGCTCACATCCCATTTCGGAAAGAATAAAGCACGAATGTGCTACTGACTTAAATCTCCTTCCAAACAACTTTCCAGTACCTCTTCCCACCCTTCCCACCCATAGATTTTACTAAAGGAGCTGTTGTGCCATATGAATGAAAATTGCCCATGTACAGCGCTGATCTCTGTTTTGATTTCTGCAATTTCTTCAATTGCTTCTGTGGACGATTTTCCTTGATGTCGCCTCAATGTTGCATCCATGATCTGAAATGGATGGATCATCAGGTCGGTCTGTTTTTCTTCTTTCAAATTGTACCACGGGAATGGCAAACAAGTGCCTGCCCGAAAACCACTCCGATCATGAAAGCCCATGGAATAATCTTCCTCAATGCCCAGCTCTAGGAGTTTCTCATAAGTCTCAGGTAGTTTGATGCTGAGGTAGTGTTGTCTACTACGTACTACTTCTTTTCCGCTTATCCTGCCCAATCTAATGATTTCCTCCTTGAGATATTTTATTCCGTTATGCGAGTAAATAGACGGATGGATGCCAAAAAAAGTCTTTGAAGTCAAACGCCTCACAAGGATGGAAAATGCATCTGATCGCCATGAATAGTTGAGATCATGAGGGTACCGAAAGCACATTAACACGAAATAGGTTGCTTTAGTTTTGTACGTTTTTAGAAGAACATCTATTTTTTCATATGTGTCAAAGTCATCTTTGCACAACCGCAACAAAGTTGATAATCGCGCATTCAAAATTTTAAAACGAAACAATACCAAATCCCTGATAATCAATGGAATATGTATCCAAGTGGGTCTGTGTATAAATGCGAACGGGATGTCAATATCGAAGGTAGGTCTAATCACGAATTTGCGTTTCAAAGGAATTTTTATCTGCCATTTACGCTCGATACTTTTTTTCAGGTGTAGGATCCAATAGTCTGCAATCGGCACCTTAAGAAAATTATTTCGATACGCCAAACTTTGAGAGGACCTAAATCTTCCAAATTCGTCTGGCACAAATCGCAGATATTCCTCATACCGACTGACCATGTAAAATACGAGCGCAAAGAGATCAAAATAATAATCCCCTTTGAAATCATAGGACGCAAAAAAGTAAGGAAGATCCTCTTCACTCCGACTAACGCGAATCCCCTGAGCATAAATATTATCTTCGTTAAGGATAGGGTGTGGATAAATTGATATATTTTTTCGCTCAGTTTTATACTTATTGTAATTTATGAGCATTGCTCTGCGAGGTGCAACATCAAGACTATGAATAACTTCAAAATCAATCTGCAAATGAAGATTAAAAATGATATTGAGGGCATAATGCAGTCGAGGTCTTGCATCATCGCACAGAATGTATACTAACGGTTTTTTCAACTTTTGTCAATAATCAATTAGAATGAATTAAACATAAGAATTAAAATAGCTAATTTTATAAGTGATGAAAAAAGCCAAGGTACTAGGATGTCTTGTTTCGCTTATCTTATTAAGGGTGACATCGTCGCCTGCTCAGATCATTTTCCAACCTAAGCCTGTAGAATACAACTTCAAAGGAGTACTCTACAATACGGAGAAGATGTTTGATATGCGGATTCATACTTCAGGAGTGATTTTGGGATACAAAACGGGTAAACTCAAATCGTATTACAAAACGACTTACTACAACTTTGAATTGGGCTATATAAAAGATTCGCGCGAGCGGAGACAGAATAAAAATATTAGTTTTCCAGGACAAGGGCTTTCTACATCGTTCATTTACGGCAAGCGAAGTCATTTTTTGAACTTGAGAGTCAGCGCAGGAGGTAAGACCTATTTATCCGAAAAAACGAGGAGGAAGGGTGTCGCAATAGGATTCATTTACGAAGGAGGTGCCACAATCGGTCTTCTCAAGCCGATGTATATCAAGGTCGTCCAAAATAACCTCGAAACCTTCGAACCCGAACTCGTAGAAATAAAATACACCGAAGAAACAGCAGAAGAATTCTTGGCATTTGACAATATCTACGGGGGCACTAATTTCTTCAAAGGATTAGGAGAGACGGACATTACCGTCGGAGCGCATGGCAAGCTTGCGGGCCATTTTGCCCTTGGCGCATTTGAAGAAACGGTCAAAGCGCTTGAGGTCGGTCTTATGGTTGATATTTTCCCCAGTAAGGTTCCCATATTGGCTGAAAGAGCGGAGGTACAGAATCGCTTCTTCTACCTCAATTTGTACTTATCTTTGCAATTCGGAAAAAGGAAATAGGGTGAGAAGACAGAGGACCGAGGTCAGAAGTCAGAGGTGAAATGGCTCGTAAAAAAACCTTCCATCATTATTTCTTGTTTCTTTTATTCTGCGAACGATCTACTTTTTCAAATTTGCAAATTGAATCGATTTGATTGACTTACCTGTACTAGCAGAAGAAAAAATCGCCAAATCCCCCAAACCCGATTGGCTAAGAGTGAAATTGCCAATAGGCGAAGACTACCGCCGTGTAAGATCTCTTGTCGACAAGTACGATCTACATACCATTTGCCAAAGCGGCCACTGCCCGAATATGGGCGAATGCTGGGGCGCCGGTACTGCTACTTTTATGATCTTAGGTAATACATGTACGCGAAGCTGCTCCTTCTGTGCGGTGAAAACCGGTAAACCACCTGAATACGACGAAGACGAACCGCTCAGAGTTGCCGAGGCTATCAAACTTATGGAAGTCAAGCACGCTGTAATCACCTCTGTCAATCGCGACGAACTCGAAGACCGAGGAGCAGAAATATGGTATCAAACCGTAGTACTGGTCAAAGCCTTTTCGCCAGAAACAACTATAGAAACGCTCATTCCGGATGTCAAAGGCGCCTGGTCGGCACTCGAACGTATGATCGAAGGTGGTCAGGAAGTAGTGTCTCACAATATAGAAACTATCAAAAGATTGTACCGGTTGGTACGGCCTCAAGCCGATTACAAACGCTCGCTCGAACAGATACAGCGTACTAAAGATGCCGGCAAACGCACAAAGTCTGGGATAATGGTTGGCTTAGGTGAGACGGATGACGAAGTACTGCGGGCGCTTGATGACTTAAGAGAACATAACTGCGACGTGGTCACAATTGGGCAATATCTCCAACCTACCAAGAAACATTTGAATGTCGCTAGATTTGTACATCCTGATACCTTCGCTTATTATAAGGAAGAAGGACTAAGGAGAGGTTTTGATTTTGTGGAAAGTGGGCCTTTAGTAAGGAGCTCTTATCATGCGGAGAGACATCTTTGATTTATTCAGTTCAATGTGCAATTTCCAAACTCCTTAACCTTCTCCCTTATAAATTCATAAAGAAGCTTCCGGTACTCCTCCGGACGTTCGTTAATATCCTTACCATGATCGGCACCCCAATCGGTATGGATAAAAGTACTTTTGGCATTGAGATGCTTGGAAATATTTTCAGACTGCAAAGAAGCTGTGGAAGGATCCGTCTGAGAATGAATAAGAAAGACAGGCTCGGTAATATCCGATGCTGCATTCAATGGGCTTGCGTCTTTGTAATTTATTCCTGCACGTCTATTCACAAATGCCATCACCGTTGGGGCCAAAAATTTTACCTCGTTACCATAATCGCGCAGAGCCCTTTCAAATATTGCTGAATACCAATTCTGGAATGGTGAATCTGCCGCAATGAAAGCCATTTCATTTTCATAAGTACCGGCAAGTAGCACTGTAGCTGCTCCCCAGGAAATGCCAAACCAAGCTACCTGATCGTCCTGCAATCCGCTTTTTTCTTTGAGCCATTCAGTGACGATTACCAAATCCTCTTTTTCTTTAATGCCGCCTGTTGCATAGGCATTTTCACTTTCGCCATGCCCTCTATGATCATAGGTCAACACATCGCACCCGCAATCCCACAACAGATCAGCATATTTGAGCACGGCTGTTTTTCCATTTCCATAACCATGTACTAATATTACTGCACAATCTACACTATCCACATTTTCGAAATATCGTCCGTTTATCTCCACATCATCCGCACCTATAATCTGAAATGTTACCGGCTCACTCATTTCGGATATGATGCCCTCATAGGGAAGGATCCATTCGGTTTTTAATGTATTTTTCTGAGCCTCAAAATCGTCGGAGTGTATTACTAATATCCTATTAGATAATCCCCAACACATAAAAAAATAAGCAGCAATGGCAAGGAAAAGAATGAATAGTGTTATCTTCTTTATCATAGAAATAACCTCATAAATATTTTCGGTCTATTGTTTCCGGCCTTCCAACCTCTGTCTCCCGTCTTCCAGCTTCCATTCACATATTCGCAATAATCTCATCACCAAATTCGGAACATTTCAGCTTAGTAGCTCCTTTCATCAATCGTTCGAAATCATAGGTTACTCTTTTCTTTTTGATCGCTCCTTTCAGGCCTTTTTCTAAAATCGTACCGACCTTCCGCCAGCCCATATAGTCAAACATCATTCCGCCGGATAGTATGACCGAACTTGGATTGACTTTGTCCTGACCGGCATATTTAGGTGCCGTGCCGTGTGTAGCTTCGAATACAGCAATACCTGTATTATAATTTATATTGGCGCCTGGAGCAATGCCTATGCCGCCTACAATGGCTGCGAGAGCATCAGAAATATAGTCCCCATTCAAATTAAGCGTGGCAATAGTATCGTATTGGGCTGGGCGCAATAGTATTTGCTGTAAGAAGGCATCGGCGATAACATCTTTGACAATCAATTCCTGATTTCCTTTCTTAATAATTTGCCAAGGCCCTCCATCCAAATCCTCGGAATCGAATTGTTTTTTGGCCACATCATATCCCCATTCTTTGAATTTACCTTCGGTAAATTTCATTATGTTTCCCTTGTGTACAAGTGTGACGGACTTGCGCTTTTTTGCTAAGGCATAATCGATAGCTGATTTGACCAGGCGAGTCGTTCCTTCCACCGAAACAGGCTTAACGCCAATGGAAGTGGTTTCGGGGAATCGAATCTGTTTTACTCCCATTTCGTCTATAAGAAAGGACTTTAGTTTGTCGTTCTCCGCGGTGCCGTGCAGATATTCAATCCCTGCATAAATGTCCTCTGTATTTTCTCTGAAGATCACCATATCTACCAAACCAGGTTTTTTCACCGGAGAAGGCACACCGCGGTACCACTTCACAGGTCGGACACAAGCGTATAAATCAAGAATTTGGCGAATAGCTACGTTGAGCGAACGGAATCCCCCGCCTACTGGGGTAGTAAGAGGGCCTTTTATCGCTACTAGATGTTCGGCTATTGTGTCGATCGTTGCTTTTGGAAGCCATTCCCCTGTTTTTGCATGCCCTTTTTCACCTGCAAAGGCTTCTTTCCAATGGATTTTTCTTTGTCCGCTATAAGCTTTTTCTACGGCTGCATCAAATACTCTAACGGCTGCTGCCCAAATATCCGGGCCTATGCCATCACCTTCTATAAATGGAATAATCGGATCGTGAGGCACCTTTAAATTGCCTCTTCTATTCAGGGTTATCTTAGTACCGCTCATCTAGTGTTTAATTGAAACAGAAAAATTGTATATAGTGATTTTGTTGAACCAGTGTTCCAACGGGCTGCAAAGGTATATAAATGCAGGAAATCCGGATTATTAGTTAATTTGCTATTGTATTAAACTATTGAGTAATATATACGTGAATGACCAATCCACATCTTGATGCCGCTTTTGATCAACTTTCGGAAGAAGAAAAGCTGGTAGAAAAGACTCTGCGACCTCAAAAACTATCCGATTTTCGCGGTCAGCCTAAACTGGTAGATAACCTCGAGATCTTTATCAAAGCCGCAAATCTCAGAGGAGATGCTCTCGACCATGCACTATTGCACGGCCCACCAGGTCTCGGCAAAACAACTTTATCGCATATCATAGCCAATGAACTTGGTGCAGAACTAAAACTAACATCCGGCCCCATCCTCGAAAAACCGGGCGATCTTGCAGGACTGCTTACCAATCTTTCCGAAGGAGATGTGCTCTTCATAGATGAGATACACCGTCTCAACAATGTGGTCGAAGAATACCTCTATTCCGCAATGGAGGATTATCGAATTGATATAATGATCGATAGTGGCCCAAATGCCCGAAGCATTCAGATCTCCGTCAACCCTTTCACGCTTGTGGGAGCGACGACAAGAATGGGACTGCTTACTCCGCCGCTAAGAGCAAGATTCGCGATTACGTGCCACTTGGATTATTACGACGTAGATACCCTTACGGGAATAGTGCAGCGGAGTGCTAAAATCCTAGACATTCCAATAGATGATCAAGGTTCTTTTGAAATTGCCCGTCGGAGCAGGGGCACGCCTAGGATTGCGAACGCTCTGCTGCGAAGGATTCGCGATTTTGCACAAATCAAAGGTGACGGTACCATTAATATTGGGATTGCGAAGTATGGATTAAATGCATTGGATGTAGACGAATTGGGTTTGGACGAAATGGATAACCGCATTCTTTCTGCTATTATCGAAAAATTCAAAGGTGGACCTGTAGGCGTTGGTACAATTGCTACAGCTGTAAGTGAGGAAGCAGGGACTATAGAGGAAGTACACGAGCCTTTTTTGATCATGGAAGGATTTATTCAGAGGACGCAACGGGGGCGGATGGCGACGGAAAAGGCATATAAGCATTTGAAGATTGTGCCACCGAGGGATGCTGGGACTTTGTTTGGATGACCGAACATTCTCGACATACTTTAGCCTTCATCCTCAAAATCCAAGGCAAGGAGAATGGCTTTTTTGATATAGTTCATTGATACTGCTTACCGGCGATGTAAGCAAATAGATGCATAGCCATTTCAAGCCTCAGTACCCACGCTATATTCCTTAATCACCTCTAAAAACTCCTCCCCAAAATTCTCTAATTTGTACTCCCCAACGCCCTTAATATTTGAAAACTCCATTCTAGCAGTCGGCTTATAATGCGCTATTTCACGAAGGCTCGCATCACTGAAAATAACGAAAGCAGGCACTTCTCGTTCATCTGCCAATTTCTTGCGAAGAGTTTTTAATTCCCTGAACAAATGGACATCGTAGTCTGTGACCGCCTGTACATGTTCTGGTTTTTTTGGTTTCGTCTTATCCTGCCAAATGAACTTAGCCAATGAAATTTCTTTGCTTTCAAAAAGAATCTGACGCGATAGCGGCGTCAATTTCAATTTTGAATAGTCCACATAATCCACCGAGATATAGCCCATATTGACCAATTGAGTAATGTAAGCTCGCCAATCTTCCTGAGATAGATCTTTTCCCGCACCAAAAGTCTTGATCTTATTCCAGCCCCACCTCTCCAAATCGGCTCTTTCCGAACCTCTCAACACGTCAATGAGATTGCGCATAGTAAGCCGCTCCTTTGTCCGAGCGACAGCTGATAATGCCTTTTGGGCAATGATCTTCCCTTGGATCATTTCCGGAGGATTGAGGCAATTGTCGCAATGGCCACATGATTGATCTCGGAATTCTCCAAAATAATTCAGGATCATGTTTGTACGGCAATTGGATGAATTGGCAAAATCCCACATGCGGTTGAGCTTTTGTCTTTGTATGATTTTGTATTGGTCATCGGCATCGCTGTCCTCTACAAAACTTCTGAGTTTGACTACATCAGCATAGCTGAAAAATAGAAGTGCTCTCGCTTCTTCGCCGTCTCTTCCGGATCGACCGATTTCCTGGTAGTAACCTTCCAGGTTTTTGGGCATATTGTAGTGAATTATCCATCGGATATTGGACTTATCGATTCCCATTCCGAAAGCAATAGTGGCGCAGACGATCTTGATTTCATCGTATAGAAATTTGTTGTGCACAAATTTTCGCTCATCGCCATTCATGCCTGCATGATAATGAGCAGCTTTGTATCCAAGGCTTTGGAGCGTTTCGGCTACATTTTCCGTTGATTTTCTGCTTAGACAGTAGATAATACCAGCCTCTTCTTCATCGATGAATCTCTTCATTTGTTTTATTCGATCGGTTCCCGGCCTACTTGATATCGTGATATTTTTTCGCTCAAAACTTCCAAGGAATTTATTTGGTTTGTTGAGTTTTAGTTTTTGGATAATGTCCTCTTGCGTAGCTGTATCGGCTGTGGCGGTGAGTGCAATAGTCGGAACTTTGGGAAATTTTTCTTTGAGAACACTCAGTTTTTCATATTCCGGTCTGAAATCATTCCCCCATATCGATACACAATGGGCTTCGTCAATCGCGAAAAGGCTGAGATCTTGATTTTCCAAATAATTCAAAATTGGCTCCGATAGTAATCGTTCCGGGGCCATGTAGATAAGAGAAGTTTTTCCCGAAAATATGTGGCCATAAACATTGGTTCGATCACTAGGATCGAGATTGCTATGCAGAGCATGAGCATTAATGCCGTTTTGCCTTAGCGCCAAAACCTGATCGTCCATAAGAGCGATCAAAGGAGATACTACCACCGTCAAACCTTTTTTGATCAAAGCAGGCAACTGATAACAAATGGATTTCCCGCCACCTGTTGGCAGTACCAGCAAAACATCTTTATTTTCCAATACAGAAGCAATTGCTTCTTCCTGTAAAGGACGAAAAGTATCGTAACCGAATTTTTCTTTTAGGGTAGTATATAGTTGGTCGTTTATTTGGGTCATCGTGCTTTAGTTCTACCTGATTTCTTAAAGTTACTAATTATTGAATTATTCCAATTTTTTCGATTGTTGTCACATTCATAGTATTAATTCTTATGTTCTGGTTTAATTAGAGGGTTCACCATCTCATAAACCAAATCTTGAAAATCTTGACTTGTTTTTTCAGAAAACCTTGCTTTTCTGATTTTCCAATCCAAAGATTTCACGTGATTTGTTAAAATGAATCCCCGCGTTTGAAAGTGAGATGGAAGCATAAGCTCTACACCATATCCTTTTCTTTTGGAAGTAATAGGGCAGATGAGCACGAGCCCTATCGTATTGTATCTCTTTCGGCTAAGCACGTAGCATGGGCGATGACCGGATTGTTCTACTCCAAGAGTAGGAGATAGATTCATCCAAATTATATCCCCCTGACCAGGAACGTATTTCATTCCAGAATTTCTAATTCTTTACCCAATAAACCGGTATCTAATTCTTCAGGACGATCTTCAGGAGTCATGCCTTTCATTAAATCGTCAAGCGTGAATTTTCTCGAACGCGTTATTTTCAATTCATCCCCGTTTAATATTAATTCTACCTGACTTCCATCCTCTATTTCGAAATCTTTTGCAAGGTTACTAGGGATTCTCAGAGCCAAACTATTTCCCCATTTCTTAATTGTAGCATTCATAATTTTTAATTTAAACCAAATGTATCATTTTGTAGATACAAAAGCAAATGCTAACTTGCTTGGATCATTGAGCCACTGAAGGATTTCCCTTCAGCGCAAGCCTGAAGAGGTACAAAGTAGGGACAGGTGAGCCTAAAATCGATAGTGAAATTAAACCATTAAAACTCGCCACCGAGATATGCCTTCAATCCCCCTTCCAAATTCAAAAGATTGTCAAAGTCATGCTCCTTCTTCAGAAATTGCAAGACGCTTAAGCTTCGTTTTCCGGTTTGGCACATAAGCACGACCGGGATATCATCTTCGATACGATGAGTTTCCGTTTTGATTTTGGACAATGGGATGTTTTCCCCATTAATATTGTGAATGGCATATTCATCAGCCTCTCTAATATCGATAAGTTGGAAATCTTTACCGTTCTCCAGCCAATCTTTGAGCTTTCGAACTGTGATTTGTTCTGAATTCACAATATTTATTTTTACCCCACAAAACTCCTCATAATCAATGAGTTGTGTAATGGTAGGTTGCTTTCCGGAGATGGGGTTGTCCGCTCTTGCTTTGTATTTCAAAATCTGTGTTGTTGAACTTTTTGCATCAAAAAGCAGCAACTTCCCAGAAAGCGCTTCACCGATGCTGGCAATAATTTTAACCGCCTCAATGGCCTGCAGTGAACCTATGACTCCCGGCAGTACACCCAGTACTCCACCTTCCTCACAATTCGGAACTTCACCCGGTTTAGGCGGATCTGGATAGAGATCGCGATAGTTCGGCCCATTATTATAGTTGAAAACACTTACTTGCCCTTCGAATCGAAATATAGCTCCGTAAATGAGCGGTTTATCAAGCAAAACACAAGCATCGTTTACTAAATATCTGGTTGGAAAATTGTCTGTGCAATCAACGATAAGGTTGTAGTTTTTCAGAAGATCAAGGGCGTTTTCGGAAGTTAGTTTTCGCTCGAACGCATCGATTTGAATTTCTGAGTTTAAGGCAATCATTTTCTCTTTAGCCAATTGTGCTTTTGGCAGATCTACTTCTCTTTCTGTATAAATCACCTGCCTATGAAGATTTGAAAGCTCGACGTTATCTTGATCGATGATGCCAATTCGTCCTACCCCTGCAGCAGTCAGATATTGCAAAACGGGCACGCCTAAACCTCCGGCGCCGATGATCATTACTGAAGAATTTTTCAGCTTTTGCTGGCCTTCTGCACCGAATTCCGGTAAAATAATCTGTCTGATGTAGCGCATTCCTCGAAGGGCTTTAAAAAATAATGAACTATTACCTCATCTATAAAAATACAAAGGATAACTCTCACCTTTCCTAAAAATATCTTTCTCTTGCGACAACCGAATGAACGCATCTGCCTCTGCTAAATTCGCCAAATCACCGGAACCATGTCCCCTTTGGGGGATGCCAATTAAAGAAGCCACTTCCGAATATTCCACTTTTACTTCCATGAAGTAGGTCAGATCTGGTTTGAAAACAACTTCCTCACTCAACTGGGCAAAAGGTCTTTTCTCCACTTTTATTCCCAAACTTTGATTCAACCATTCCTTCAAATAAACTTGTGCGCACATAAACGAAGAAATGGGGTTGCCAGGAAGTGCGAATATTGTGCAATCATTACCATGCGTACCGAACCAGAATGGTTTTCCTGGCCGCTGTTTCACTTTATGAAAATGTTTTTTTACACCTAATTCTTCGAGTGCCTTTGGTATGAAATCGAACTTTCCTTTCGATACACCTCCACTAATAATTAATAGTTTATAATCAATAAGGAGTTCTTGCAGCTTTGCAATTATTTCATGCTTATCGTCCTTGAAGTGCGTTTGATCCGTTTCAATCCCATATTCTTCCAACATCGAAGAAATCTGGTAAACATTGCTTCGCCTGATTTGATGTTCGGCGGGAACTCGATCGATTTCGACCAGTTCATCACCAGTTGATATAATTATCGTTTTGGGAAAGTAGGCCACCTTGATTTTTGCTTTTCCGATTGAAGCTCCTACTCCTATTTCGGCTACGGATATTCTCGTTCCCTGAGATACCAACAAGTCACCCTTTTTTCGATCTTCTCCTTTTTTGTGGATGTTTTGGGCCGCCTTGAATTCAGCATTTACAGATGCCTGGCCATTCACAATTTCAACATCTTCATAACGAACAACTGTATCAGCTCCTTTTGGTAGGATTGCGCCTGTCATGACCTCCAAACAGGTTTTCTGATCGGAAAGCTCTTTTTGAGGATCGCCCGCAGGCGCTATTCCAGCTATAGGAAATTGATTCCCGATTTTCTGAGCGGATTCGAAATGAATAGCAATACCGTCCATTGTGACGCGGTCATAAGGTGGCAAATCTCTATCGGCGTACCAATCTTCTTTTAATATTCTTCCTAAACTCGCCTCCAGAGCAACATCCTCCGAACCAAAATCGCTTTGGTGACATATTACTATTTGATATGCTTCTTCGAAGGTGATCAAAGGAATTATTTTTTCTCGATTATCGGGATTCCCAACTGTTTACAAATGCCGCGACAGGTATGGGTCTTTATTTCGTTATCTCTTGGCAATGAGGTGACCTTTCTATTATTAGGGTTCCACCACTTTTCATGTCTGGAGCCATCTGGAAGAAATTGACAGCCGTGCTTATGAAAATGTTTTATAAGGTCTCTTTTCTTCACGCCTCCAGAGCCATTTCTGGCCGTTCCTCTTCCTCGATTTCTTCAATGGTCTTAAATTTTCTTTTTGAAATGATATAATCGCTATATGGGCAAGGATTAGGTTCTATGATATCAGGAATTAAATAGGTTTTTAATGCATCATGAACCATGTCATAGGCTTCTTCGATAGTATCGCCCTCAGAAATAACTCCGCGCATCTCTTTCAAGTACACTGTATATCCACCGTCATTAGCCACAAAAACCGCTGTCAATGCTATTTTATCCATTATAAATATTTTTCTAAAGATAGGTAATAATCAACTCAAATTCACCCGCCAATAGTGGCCATAGATTCCGAGACGGGAAACAAATCCTTTCTATTTCGTTCTGCTTCATGACCATCGCGGGCCCGACTACCCAAAGCCGACTTTAAAGCGGTAACAAGTTCCGTATCCGTTGCTCCTTCACGCATTAATTTTTTAATATTAAATACACCATTGTCATAAAGGCAGGTTTTGAGCTCGCCTTTAGGCGTCAATCGGATTCTATTGCACGTACCACAAAATGTCCGGCTGTAGGCTGCGATTATGCCGAAATTTCCTTTGAATTCATCAACACTATAATCCATCGAAGTGGAAAATGGAGGGTCTTTCAATTTCAGAATATTCGGATATATTATTTTGATATGATCCAGAATCTGATGGTGCGTCCAGAGCGTGTCATTTCCTTGGCCTTCCGTACCGTTAAAGGGCATCTCTTCAATATATCGCACTGATACAGGGTGGTCTTTCGCCAATTCGAGCATTGGAATAATATCTTCAATATTTTTCCCATTCATTACCACCATATTGATTTTCACTTCCATTCCCAATTCGAGCATTCTATACATAGTGTCCACCACTTTGCTAAAATCATCTCTTCTGGTAATATGGTAAAAGCGATCGGGATCAAGGCTATCCAAACTTAGATTTAAAGAGTTGATTCCCAAACTTTTGAGTTCTTCCAATTTATCGTGGATCAAAGTTCCATTTGTTGTAATTGCAATTTTTTTAAGAGTGGGAATTTTTGAAATGGCCCTTAAAAAAACCATTAGATCCTTCCAAAGAAAAGGTTCTCCTCCAGTAATGCGGATTTTGCTGATCCCGTCGCGAGAAAAAAGATCAACTATGCGGTACATCTCCGCGAAAGTCATCAACTCTTTTTTGGGGATATAAGTGATACCATCTTCCGGCATGCAGTAGAAGCAGCGAAGATTGCACCGATCCGTTACTGCGAGCCTCATGTAGTTTATCTCGCGACCGTGGTTGTCTATAAGCATTGCATGAATTTACGCAGTTTTTAATATACACGTTTCATTATATATTGTTTACCAATATTGAAATATTAAATTGCGCAACTTTAAATCGGCAATTCACCCTCCTAAGCTTTTCAAGCTGCGGCGGGCAATGCAGTTGACAGTCAGCAGTCTGTTCCTGCTATGATTTGATTTATTTGGCTCTATCTGTACATCAAGGACATCAGCAGATAAAGATGAAATATTCAGCAACTAGAACACAAGACTGCCAACTGCAGACTGCCCACTGTTTCATCCACCGAAACTCGAAGAGTGAAGGAGGGCAAACTGGCAAATGAAGGAAATAGAAAAAATAATAGAACGCTACCAAAATACAAATTGGGAAAAGGAAAAAGCCGCTTTGGGCACAGTAGTGCGCGTAGAAGAGTCATCCTACCGCCGAATCGGAGCGCGTATGTATGTCAGTGATAATGGTGAATGGGTTGGCGGAATAAGCGGTGGATGCCTTGAAGGTGATGCTTTGAAAAGGGCACAAATGGCCATTTCTAAAAATGAAAGTTCGGTGGTCATCTACGATACGATGGATGACGATTCACATCAGATAGGTGTAGGCCTTGGATGCAATGGCCGGATAGACGTAATGTTCACACCTATCGATCGAAAAGACTCCAATAATCCGGTAGAGCAATTGATCAAAATCAAGTATAGTCGCGATTGTTCCGTTTTGTTTCAAATCATCGGTAGTTCGGAAGCGGGCGAGAAAAACCTCGGAAAAATTTATACCGAAAATGATTACAAAATACTTGCAAAAGAACTTGACGAACCGCTCGAAAATCTAAAATTACTTTCTAATGAATTAAAGAAGAGAAGAAAATCGAAGGCAGTTAAATTCAGATATAAAAATGACGGGTACCTGGAACTTTTGATGGAGGTAATTCACCCAAAGGTCAAATTAATCTGTATAGGAGATAACTATGATGTCAACTCTATTGTCAGCATTGCCCATGAACTCGGATGGGAAATCCACGTAGCAGGAAAAATGAGAAAGTTGAGCAAACACGTATTTCAAAATGCTAAATCGGTATGCACTTTTGACGAAGCAACTAGAATAGAATTGGACGATCATACGGCGGTGATTTTGATGTCACATGATTTCGAAACTGATTTCGGGTTGATTCATCATTTTTTGAAAAAAGAAATATCCTACCTCGGTTTGCTTGGCCCAAAAAAACGAATGAAAAAAATTGAAGATACGCTCAGAAAAAATGATCCTGATATTGACCTGAATGCCGCTGTAAATTTATTCGCACCTACGGGCCTGGATATAGGAGCTGAAAGCCCGGAGGAAATTGCATTGTCTATAGTCGCAGAGATCATAGCCACCATGAGAAAGCGAGAAGGAAAACCATTAAAGGAGAGAAAAGGCCCCATCCACGAAAGAGACTAACACCTGATATTCAATGCATTATGAGCTGATACCTATATTTATCGCTATCGCCTTACTTTATTCCTCAGTGGGATTTGGGGGCGGCAGCAGTTACCTCGCTATTTTGGCCTTATTTAGTATAGAGTTTAGGATGCTAAGAGTTATTGCGCTTTTATGCAACATTGCTGTCGTATCCGGAAGTGTTTATCTGTTTTGGAAAAATGGCCATATTCGATGGAAAAAAATACTGCCGCTGGTTATTTTATCGGTGCCCGCAGCTTTTTTAGGTGGGTATTTAAGGATATCTGAGCGGACTTTTTTCATTGCCCTCGGCCTGACGCTAATCGCCGCTGCCCTGGCCATATGGTTTAGAAAACAAAGTAGTCCTGAGGACCCCAAATATCAAAAACCTCGAATATTTTTCAAGAATTCTGCCCTAGGAGGGGGAATCGGTTTTTTAGCGGGTTTGGTAGGCATTGGCGGCGGTATATTTCTTTCACCCGCATTGCACTTGATGAATTGGGATCGCGCTAAGGTTATTTCGGCCACTACGGCATTTTTTATTTTGGTCAATTCTATTGCTGGATTATTAGGTCAATTTCAGCACATTGCTTTGGCAGATATTAATATCAAAATGTTGTTTTGGCTGCTGGCTTCAGTAATTGCAGGCGGGCAAATCGGAACAAGAATGGGTATTCATGTATTTAATCCAAGAGTGGTACGCAGAATGACTTCAGTTCTCGTGCTGTACGTAGGTATTCGTTTGGTGATAAGGTATGTTTTCCAAGGCTTTTAATTCCCCCCGGCCCCAGCGTTCCGCCCAAGGTCGGAAAAACTGGGGAGACAGCAGAGCAAATTTAACTCCTTATTCCCCAACAATTGGTTTAATGCGTACCCCGGTTTCGGAGAGAAACTGAGAAACAGGGGCTATGGGTTGCACTGTTCAAGTCGAGCATAAAAAAAAGAGCAAAGAAGAAAACCTCCTTGCTCCTTTTATCAAAACTTTCAATGTTTTATCAAGGCCAAGTCCAATGATTCATAGCATCTACGACTCCTCCCATTAGTGCAAAGGAGATAGCCCAATAGCCAAGATTAATCCATAAGTTCTTCCAGGAACTTTGTTCGAATAATTTCTTAGTCAATAGAACTGGCATCACCAAAAATAAGGTAAGCACAATACCGTGAGCAACACCATGTCCAAAGGTGTCAAATTCTCCTTCTTGCCCGATACCATTGTTAAAATTAAGAAGGAAGAAAGCAATCAAAGCAGACATGACCAATGCGAGACCATATGTAAGTCCCATATTAGCGCTTTTCATTTTTTCTTCTGTCATGCCAATGCCTTCCATCCAGGCCTTCCCAAAAAGTTTTGGGTTATACCAGATAGCCCCCATGATCATAGGGATAATGGCAGCAACAACAATAGAAACCCAATTGGGTGCATTTTCCATAGCTTATTGTTTTGTTTAAGTCGGCAAGTTAGGAAGAATCTCCGAGAATGGGATTGAGAAAGCGATATTTTCTATAGTTCAGTTTTCATAAAGACGAAGCGATTTCGCTTGGATTTATTCCAAAACGCTCCTTAAATTTGGTTGTAAAATAGGACGGACTTTCTATTCCAACCTCATAGCGCACTTCATTAATAGTACTGAATTTGCGCTCTTGAATGATTCGATAAGCCTTTTGCAATCGCAGTTCGAGAATGAATTCGACCGGCGATAAACCTGTTGCTTTCTTCATTATTCTACCCAATTGACGGCTGCTGTAAGAAAGCTCTTTTGCCAGGTGTTCTACCTTATATTCTGGTTCATCGATATGATCCATTATCACGTTCTGGGCATTTTGCAAAATGGACTCCTCAAAAGGGTGTATCCCATTTTTTCGTTTAAGCAGCTTTTTTCCCAAGGAACTCAGAGAGTCTGTCCCATTGATTGTTCATTCTCAAATTTCTGAGACTGATTACGTTTGTAACTCCTTTTGGAGTCCATCTTTGTCCTGACAATTTACAGCGCTTTTGCACCAATGTTCTATGGGCTGCTTCTATGGCACCACTTCCAATTTGTAGCCCTTTTTCTCTATATTTTGGATATTCCATCCTGTGGATGTTGTTGTTTAAATAGACCAATAATTTCTCTTTCTTTTCTTTTTTCTTTTCTGTTTTACATTCTATGTTCTCCACCATTTTTAAGGCAGCTTGTCCTCCCTTTTTCAATAGTGTTTCCCTTATGGTGTCTAACCACTCTTTTCTCTTTTCTTTTCTATGTATCGCTACTTTTGAAAAGTCTGAAAAATGTTCTAAGGCATGATAATAATCCAGTATTTGCAAAGCCTCTGGATATTCTGAGCTAAACCAATCTCCCAACCATTTCGCTCCGTCTATTATTATGACCAACCTGTCTTTTAGATCTTCGTAGGTATCCAGATATTCTGACATCTTTCGTTCAAATTCTTCATGCCCACCTAAATGAAAACAATACCACGATTCTTTGATAAAACTCCTGGTATCGCTCAGTTTAAGTACTTCTTTACCTTTATAAACCCTTCCTACTTTTACTTCTTTCCAATCACTCGGTCTGGTCAACACCATCCCTCCATCTGCATGTGCATATACTACCTCATCGGACTCCGCTTTGGGCTTACTTTGTACATCTTCTCTTTGCTCCTCCAGCCATTTTTCACCCTCCTCTCCAAGACTTTGACATACTCTGTGTATGCTGTTGTCGCTCACATCAAGTTGCATCGTCTTTTTTAGTAATTCACTACTCGATTGGTAGCATTCACTTTGCCCTACATATGCTGTGATATCCTTCAGCATCGGACTCAGTTTTACTCCTTTGACCTCTTTTACAAATCGATGTGAGTTGTCCAGTTCAAGTTTTCCGTAATAGCCTATTATGCTTTTTTTTTACGATAATCTTCATCGGCTTCTCCTATGGTCTGTTCTATCACATTGCGACTTAATTCTTTAAGAAGCTCCACCGATTTGGTTTCAAATTCATAAAAGCTTTCTGCGGTTTTCTCTTTAAGTTCTATCTCATCCAAAAGTTGGCTAAACTGGTTCAGTAATTTAGCCTTGTCCATTTTTGAATGTATTTTGGTTTATGCTAATTTAACCATTTTTGCGAAAAACTGGGATACACCCCCTCAAAAGATATTTCCTTTTCTTCCGACCGGCTAATTTTATTTTTGATGAGATTGTAGATGCGCGCTTTTAATTCGTCAGCGCTAAACGGCTTTGTTATATAGTCGTCAATCCCAAGTTTAAATGCTTTCAACCGATCTTCTTCCAATATCCTTGCTGTCAACATAATAAATGGGGTATTTTTTGTTTTTCGGACTTGTATAATTCGGTTCTGAACTCAAAACCATCCATTTCTGGCATCATTACATCAGAACTGATGAGATCAAATTCTTTCTTATCCAAGATGTCAAGCGCTTGTTTTCCATTGTATACTACCGTGCACTCGTAGAAATCGGAAAGGAGATTTTTGAGGTATCGAGCCATTTGAAGATCATCTTCTACGATTAGAAGTTCGGGTTTATTGCCTCTGAACAAAATCGGTGCGAGGGTATGTTGAGTGAGATTCTCTGACGCAGTTTCTGTTGCTGTACTATCTACAAAAGATTTTTCTATTGGGAGATAAAACGAAAAAATACTTCCACCTCCCGGATTACCCTCAATGCCAACATCACCATTTAAAAATTGACAAAGTTCTTTGACTAAGGCCAGACCTATTCCTGTACCCGAAGGAGATTTGGCGCTTGCAGATTGGTAATATCGATCGAAAATTTTACTCTGTTCTTCAGATGCTATGCCTTCGCCGTCGTCTTTGACAGAGACTGATAATATATTTTTATGTAATTGGTTTTCATCCAGCACCAATTCTACGCAACTACCTGATTCTGAGAATTTTATGGCGTTGGAAATTAAGTTATTCAATATTTTTTCCAACTTGATGACGTCTGTTTTGATTATTAACTTATCCAGCTTCCCGTAGTGGGACTTTATAGCCATAAGATTATCTCTGAGCACGATTTGCCGACTATCTGCAAGAGAGGCAAACGCATAAAAAACTCTTTTTAGAAAAGCTACCAATCGGATTTCGCTTATTTCCTTTTCCAATTTACCCGCATCTAATTTGGAGAGATCGAGAATTTCAGTGACTAAGCCAGTAAGCCTTTTGCTGTTTTTGAGCGCAAGGCCTACATCACTTTTCAAATGTACATTTTGGATTTTCTTTTCGGCCTCTTGTAGCGGCCCGATGATCATGGTGAGCGGAGTGCGAAGCTCATGTGATATATTGTTAAATAAGTCCGTTTTGGCTTTTGATAGTTCCTCGATATCGTTTGCTCTTTGTTTTTCGAGTGATAGGGCCAGTTCGGTTTCCCTACGTCTACGCTTATTGCGTTGAAAGACAGCGAAGAACAGAGAACTCATCAGAACGAGTCCTCCCAAAGATCCTCCAATTATTAGATTACGGGTGTTTGTTTGTCGTTCGATGAGTAATTGCTGACGGGTGATTTCGGCCTCTTTGCGTTCGGTGTCGAATCTCACATTTGCGTCGGTCAATTGTTTGCTAAAGTTGGCATTGTACAAACTATCACTTAGATTCTTATGAAGTTTGTAATACTGAAGCGACTTCAAAGGTTGATTTCTACTTTCGTACAATTGGGACAGAAACAAGTAGGCTTTTTCCAATTGCTCCACAAAATTATTGTCCTCGGCAATGTTTAATCCTTCGATCAAATGTTGTTCTGCGCTTGACAAACGGCCTTCTAGTGCTCAGTCAAGACAAATATTAGAACTACCTGCTTGTTCTTTTTCGCCTGCTCATCGTTGCAAAAAGCCTTGCGTAGTCTTACTATGCGCAGTTTTTGCGCCTTGATCAGACAAAAAATAACGTCGCATTTAATTCCAAAATTCATCTTGACTGAGCACTAGTAATTTTGCATGACCAACATTAATATTTGAAACGGCGATCATAAACTCTTCGCCCAATTCATTAGCTGTTCTACGAGCGTTTGTAAAATAATTGTGAGCCGATTTCAAAGAATCAGGATTCTTCAAAAAGTTGAACGGCCATTGAGTTATCTTTTCGCTCAAAATGTATTTCTCCGATATTATTTAGAGCGATGGCGTAGTTTAAAGAATCTCCGAGTTCAAGGGCAAGGGCAGCGGATGAATATAGCGCATCAATTGCTTGGGTGGCGTGCCCAATTTTGTTGTACGTTATGCCGAGCACATTGTTCACAAAAAATTGTACCTGTAAATCTTTCCTTCTGTGGCTAATTTCAAGACATCTGGAAAGTGGATCGTGAACTGATTCATAATTTTCGAGAATGAACTCACTGACGCCTTTATGGTAATAAGCCACCATAAGCCCTCTTTCAAACCTTATCTCCTCAGCAAGCTCAATGGCCTGATTTGCATATTTGCCTGCCTCCATCGCATTTACGGATCGTGACTGAATGGACAACTCTATTAGGGTCTTTACATAATTCGAATCTCTCTTTGCTTCGACCAATTCATTTTTCAGACTATCAAGAATCCGCGACTGAGGATATAAATCAATACCAAAAGCAAACAAGATTACCAATGAAATCAAGCAGCGAATCATAATGGTAAGATATGCGCTTTTACCAATATTCAGCTGCTTTAGTTGATAAACACTTTAAAAATAACATCATAAACCATTGATAATCAATGTCCAATCCATTTATGTCCGATTAGAGAAAGAAGTTGACCGATTCCAGAAATGGAATTAATCTGGATGGAGATAATTTTGTAATCACAACAAAACTGTAGTTGACATGCAAACAAATCAAATATGAAACGTAAAATTTTACTACTCATCATTTTAATCATTGGCCAATTCACTTTTATCAATGCTCAGACTATGCCTGGATTCATATACCAAGGCGTAGCATTTGACCAAAACGGTGATGTTATAAAAAATACCGAGATCCGGCTCCGCTTTGCAATAGTGGACGACCCGGCTAACCAGGTAATGTATTCTGAAATGCACAAAACCGATGCTTCGTCCACAGGTACATTTGCGGTATCTATCGGCGATGGCAACCCTATATCCGGAAATTTTAACACTCTCGATTGGAGAAAGAAAGACCTGGTCTTGATTATCCAGATAGATATCGAAGGAAATGGGCAATTTGTAGAATTGGGTACTACCGAATTCCATTCTGTTCCATACGCAGTACACGCGCAAACTGTTGCAGATAAGGATGATGATGACGCTGATCCACAGAATGAAATACAACTGCTTTCATTTAATAGTCAGAATAATTCTTTGAGCATTTCAGGCGGCAACGCAATTACGATTCCGACAGGCGGTACGGACGCTGATGCCGACCCTTCGAACGAACTTCAGACTCTTTCCTTTGATGCCAATACAAATGAATTGTCCATTTCCGATGGTAATAAGGTGAGCATACCGACCGGAGGCACCGATGCAGATGTCGATCCTTCCAATGAGTCGCAGACACTCGCTATTTCGAATGATAGTCTGTATATCAGTAGTGGAAATGGTGTTAAATTGCCCTCGTCCTCTTCTGGATCGATGCTCATCGATGGTGACGGTGATACAAAAGTCGAACTTCTCGAAAACGGGTTATCAGATATTGTCGGTTTCACTGTCGATAATAATCAGATACTGGGCATAGACCAAAAAAGCATACAATTTTTCAATAATAATGACAACACATTTGTCGGCGGTGGAGCGGGTTCTGCATTCAACACCGGTAATGGCAATACTTTTTATGGAAAAGATGCAGGATTGAACCTGCAAAGCGGAACATCAAATGTTTTCATTGGGAATGGCGCAGGTGCAAGCCATTCTTCGGGTGATAAAAACACTTATATCGGCGCTCTCGCAGGGCCATCAACTACTTCGGGATCATCCAATGTCTTTATTGGCAACCAGGCAGGACAGGCTTATAGTGGCAGCAACAAACTTATTATCGAAAACTCCGCATCTACCTCGCCACTAATCTATGGAGAATTCGATAATGATCGTCTGGAGTTAAATGCAAAAGTAGGAATTGGCATAAGCCCGGCGACTCAATTTCATGTTAATTCACAAAGCACAGAAGCTGCACGCTTTGAAAGTATCGATAACACAATAGTGAGTTTCTACAAAAATGGAAACCAAAAGGGATTTGTTCAAACATTATTCGATGATTTCGTTTTCGGTAAAACAGTAGGCCCTGCCGGTTCTGTTAAACTTTTTAACCAAGGACACTATTTATCGCTCGAAAATGACGGGGACGTTGCTATTGGAACTTCTTCACCAGTATCGAGTAAATTATATGTCGAAAGCAGCGGAACATCACCTGTCATTTCGTCCAATGTGGTATTTATGGGAACATCTGATGTGAAGGCAATTGAAGGTATTTCCAAACCTGCAGACGGTTATGGTTATGGAGGATATTTCGAAGGAGGTTGGAGAGGAGTTTATGGCAAAGCTGAAGGAGGGTCTTCACCAAGGCCATTCAGTACTAAAAACAAATCATATAAATTATTTATATATGTGTTAAATATTCAATATGTTTGAGTGAAATTCTTACATATGAAAACGCTTAACTCCTTTTTAGAACTCATCCATGACCCTCGACGTGCACAAGGCCAACGGTTTTGCTTGTCTTCTTTTTTTGAAATGGTATTCTTAGCTGGCATGAGTGGCCGATTTAGTATAAACGCTATTGCCAGATTTATTGAATACAATCAAGAATTCTTCATTGACCGTTATGGTTTGCTCCATGGTGTACCCAAAAAAACAGTAATCTTTAATATTCTTCGTGATTTTGATTACACAGAACTTAATAAAGCCCTTGTAAGTTGGATGAGTCAGTATATGGGTAACAACCAAGCCAATTGGATGTCTATTGATGGAAAAGCACTGGCCTCTACTGTAAGAGAGCCTAACGGAAAAAATCAGAACTTTCAAGCTATTGTTAGCCTTTTCAACTCTGAAATGGGCGTGGTTATAACTACCAAGCCCTACGAATTAAAGAAGGACAATGAAATTGCTTGTGCACTCGACATTATCGAACAGTTGGAAGTTAAGGGTGTTATCTTTACCCTTGACCCACTTCATTGCCAAAAAAAACTGCGCAAACCATCGTGGGTAATGGAAATGACTATGTAATACAAGTCAAAGGCAATCAAATGAAGCTTAAGGAGGCGATCTCATCGTTTACCCAACAAAATGAGCCGGTTGATAGGTACGAAACCAGAGAAAAGGTAAGAGGCAGAAATGAAATACGCCAATATTATACCTACCAAGGAATGTCTGCAGAGCCATTTACCTTATGGACAGGTTTGACAACCATAATAATTGTGAAAAGATCAGCAAAGAGAAAAGGTCGAACCAGCAGCGAAAGCAGCATGTACATCTCAAGCAGAACCGAATCAAAGGCATCCTTCTATGCCAGAGGTATCAGAGCTCATTGGTTCATAGAAAACAAACTACATTGGGTAAAGGACAAAATATGGAATGAGGATAATTCACTGGTTAATGGTTTTAGCCTAGCCAGAAACATGTCTATGGTCAGAACATTTGTATTCAACATATTCAAACTAAACAATGAGCAAAGCATGACTGTTGCACAAGAAAAATACGCCAATAGATTGTCAATGTGTATTAATGCAATAAATATAAAAAATCTTAATATATTAAATTTTTAGAAGTGAATGACCCTGGGGTCTTCACCTATTGCAGTGGCAGGCGTGTATGGAAATGCATTAGGAGGTACAGGTACTACTTATGGAGTATATGGTTCAGCTTCCGGCGGAATTGACAACTGGGCAGGATATTTTGATAATGGAAACGTTTTTGTTAACAATGACCTCCAAATCGGCAATTCCGGCGACAATAATACGGTAACGATCAACGGAGATTTAGAAGTCACGGGTTCTATTTCGCAGACAAAGACCGGATACTACTCCATCGGGCCGGCAGATTTTGTACTGACCCATGAAAGAATAAAATACTTCGACTATCAAGATACAATTTGTGATTTTTCGGAGTCACTAATCGAGTCGAGGACTATCGCTCCTTCTCAATATTATATCGACGAATCCACTTCCCTTGGTGTTGATATTGCAGGAAATAGCATTAGAGAAAAAATGGATTTAATGGCGCCTATTCATATTCCCCATTTAGCTACGATGAATAGCGTGAGCTTGGCGGTATATTTTGATTCCGGGTTTTCGGCAAGTGCAAATGTTTGTTTTGCTTTAATCAAAACAAATATTAATACAAGGACTAAGACCCTATTGGGAAGTAATAGTATTAAAGAATTAGGACTCGATACGGTCGTCACAGGAAGTATTCAAGACATCGAGGAGCAGGTGGACAATTCCCAATTTATTTACAATCTTATTGTAAGATATTTGAATTTTGATGATTATTCGATGAGGGTAGTAGGTTCGACTTTGAAGTATATGGAGTAATTCCATCAGCAAAGTGCTTATGTGGGTGGAAAGTTTTAGCAGTAAATAAGAATAATTCCACTCTATTCCCTTCCCATGTCCGATTATAGTCAATCATTTGCTGAATACCGAAATACACAGACTTCAATTGAAATTAATTTTGAAACCACAACAAAACCGCGACAGACATGAATACAAAAACAATTACGAGAAAAACTCAAATTCTAATTCTAGTACTTGCATCGCTGCTGTCTAAAGAGCTTGGCGCACAGAAAATTGATCGGGAGCTTGTAGGAACAGCAGGTGGTACTTTGAACAATGGAATTACTCTTGAATATGCCATAGGCGAGGCAGTAGCAGGAAAATTGGCTTCGGAAAACAATACGGTGAGGATCAATCAAGGCTTCATTCAAAATACCGCCGAATTGGTATCGTCCACGTTCGCTCCTGAGATTATTCAAGGCATATCCGTATATCCCAATCCGACCGCCGATTATATAATAATTAATGCGGAGACACTCAATGAAGCTACACTCGAAATCCATGATCAAGCCGGAAGGCAAAGCGCGTCTTACGAAATGAAAGGAGGTTCTATCAAACTGGATTTGAAACATCTCAACGCAGGATTTTACTTTTTACGACTATGGAATAAAGATGGATTTGCGACTTATAAAATCAATGTATATCGATAGAAAGTTTACGATTTGCATACGCTTACCCCTAGCCCCTAAAGGGGAATCCGTGTGGAACACAAAAAAATCTATTTCTAAAGTACTATTTAAAACTAGTGGTGTCCGGTTAAAATATTTTTTGAGACATAATTTAACCGGACAGCCGATTTCATTTATTTGAAAGCAAAAGTAGTGCTATTGGATAAATTCGTTTAGTTAGCGGCTTTATGGTACGGGAAATGACCCAATTTGGATTGTTTTAATCGGACAGCCGCATGGAAAGTTTAACCTTATAAGCTGAAGGGAGCCTGCTTTCTGAAAAATTGCTTTTTATGGAGAATTAGTCGGAATAAATGCCTGATTCTGAATTTAACCGGACACCACTAATTTAAAACAATCAATTATGAAACATAAAATATTATTATTTGTCCTTCTACTCATAAGCCAATTGGCATTTATCGATGCTCAAAGCATTCCGGGTTTCCGATACCAAGGTGTGGCCTTTGACCAGAGTGGAGATGTTATAAAAAATACCGAAATCAGGCTCCGTTTTGCAATAGTAGACGATCCTGCCAACCAAGTTATGTATTCTGAAATGCATACGACCGATGCCTCATCCACTGGCGCATTTGCGGTGACAATCGGTGACGGCAATCTTATATCAGGAAATTTTGACGCACTGGATTGGACAAAGAAAAACCTCGTATTGATCATACAGATTGACGTCGAAGGAAATGGACAATTTGTAGAAATGGGAACTACTGAATTCCATTCTGTTCCGTACGCCACTCACGCTCAAACAGTCGAAGACAAAGACGACGCCGATGCCGATCCACAGAATGAGATTCAAATGCTTTCATTCAATACCAATAATAATTCTTTGAGTATCTCCGGGGGCAATGCAATTACCATTCCTACGGGTGGTACGGATGCCGATGCCGATCCTGCTAATGAACTTCAATCCCTTTCCTTTGATACAAATACAAATGAACTGTCTATATCCGATGGAAATAAAGTAACAATTCCAACAGGAGGAAGTGATGCCGACGCAGATCCGACCAATGAACTTCAGAACTTGAATGTTAATCAAATCGATGTTGTAATCGAATTGGGTATATCGGATGGCACTGGGGTTACATTTTCTGTCGAGGATGACGACGGTGATTCTGGGAATGAACTACAAACACTCTCCTTTGATACCAATACAAATGAATTATCCATTTCCGATGGCAATAAAGTTAGTATTCCTACAGGAGGAAGTGATGCTGATGCCGATCCAACAAATGAATTGCAGGAACTTACGTTAGAAGGTACTTTTCTGGGCATACGAGATGGCAATGACGTGGATCTTGGTAAGTTTTCTTCTCCATGGAATGCAGTTAATGAAGGTATTGAATACAAGAATGGAAATGTGTTCACAGAAAAAATCATACTTGATTCGTGCATTTTGATAGAAAATACAATTTTCGAACCGTATGAGGGTACGACTGATATGCTTACCAATCGTGTTAATGTTTTTGGAATGGAACTTGAGGAAAGTTTGAATGGTCTTAAAGCAAATTATGGCGTAGGAGAAGTTCTTATGGAGCGTCCTGGTTTTGATCAGAATATTATAGACCGATCTTCGATGTACATAGGTGGATTTGGCGTTTTTTCTTTTGATACTTCCGAACTAGAATTTCCAATCTTCTCGGCTGAACTCTCATACGACCAACTTCTATTTAGAGACGAATCTTTGGGTTTAGTTCCATCTGCTTCACGATTGAGTACGAATAACTTAAGTTTTTCTGACGGTTTGGCCGAGGGCATTTACGACGCTTATAGTATGAATGTCACCGTCTCTCAGTATATTATGAATCTTAGATCTAATCTACTGGAAATGAGTTGTGATTCCACCGTGGTTGGTCAAAATTCCACTATGTTCCTCTGTAAAGACAGTCTGAGTTTTTACAACCAGACAGGTCTTCTTTTTCCGGCAGTTTCATCATTGAGCGGCAGCGCGCTTAAGTTTGAAGACGGCCTCAGCACCAGCACAAGCACTTCATTCTTTTCGCAATTTGACGATGAATTCTGCCGCTCAAACCGTAATAGTAGCGAATACACCATTACCGAAAAACTGTCACCAATCAGCCATATAGATCGATTCAAATTGAACAAGGATAATCTGCAATTTTTTGGACAGATTGGTTCGGCAACAGCGCGATTGGGAAGTCTTGATAACTCAATTGCCGGGCATTTGCAGTTGTACGATGGTACCGGTTTCAGGACGTTGACCGCAGGAAGTTCGATTTTGAACAATAGCGAAGGATCTTTGGTGCTATACGGTGAAGACGATCCGATTATTGATTTTACGATCAGCAATGGGGCGGCACTGATGAGCACTTACAACGCGAACAGCACTTTTACCATGCACGATAATATAGGAACTGAAGTGAATCAGTTAAAGGTGAGCGACGTCGGTCTTGGCGAGATTTGGAGCAATTATCACATTTATATAAAAGATGAATTGACCGGCTTTCCACAGGGAGGGATTATGTCTGATCAAGTGTACACATACGGCGCATTCAATCTTTATGAAGTGGATGCTATAGGTGGCGCCACTCACTTCAGAGGATGGTTAAATACGGAAATGAATGCAGGCAATTTGGAGCTCTTCGGTGCCAACGATAATCGAAATGTGTATGTGTCTTATATAGGGAAGGCAATGATGGTTTCATAAGTGTTCATGATGAAAATGGCTTCATTCAAGCCCAAATGTTATCAGACAATGGGGTGGGCACCGTCAATACTGACATTTTGAATGCTACAACCATCAACAACCTTATTGATCATCCAACTAAATCTAATGAACAAATCGTTTACAGTGCGGTAATTGCATCAGAACCAATGGCTATGACTCGAGGTACGGCAAAACTTGAAAATGGAAAAGTATTCGTCGAACTCCCCCTTCACTTTCAATACGTAAATGATTTTAGGACGATGACCGTAGTACTCACTCCCCATTCTGCAGACACATACGGTTTGGCAGTTGTGAAGAAAAAAGAAGACGGTTTTTATGTGAAAGAATTGGCGAAGGGAGAAGGGAATTTCAGCTTTGATTGGGAAGTGAAGGCAACACGCAAAGGATTTGAAAATCATCAAGTTATCAGAGAAAAACGTATGCAGAAAGCAAAACCAACAAACGTTGACGCTAACAAACCAGTTGCAAATTTGATCAAATAGATCACTTGCTCAGGGCGTGACTGAAAGTCATGCCCTGATTCAATCGGAATTATTTTACTTTTAACAAAACCATTAAAATAATTAATATGAAAACCATATGCATTTGTTTAGCCTTTAGCTTTTTGGCAACTATCGTCAGTGCGCAGAGTTACCAGACAATGACCGAAAATGAAGCGACCAATTACGAAAATCTGAAAGCCAGTTATAATGCACAAAAAATAAAAACACGGAAAACTCAAGATGTCTACGATATCAAGATGAGTATCAAGAACAGCGGTTTCGATATCATCAAATTCAAGAATAACATCGGCGAGATGGAGTATGACCTCTCAGAGTACTGGCTGGCCGAAATCAATTTCGAGAATGCAACCGGGTCTAATCTCACCATAAGAGAAGGGCATATGAATGCCAAAGAATTCAAACAAAGAATCTAGTGGTGTCCGGTTAAATTCAGAATCAGGCATTTATTCCGACTAATTCTCCATAAAAAGCAATTTTTCAGAAAGCAGGCTCCCTTCAGCTTATAAGGTTAAACTTTCCATGCGGCTGTCCGATTAAAACAATCCAAATTGGGTCATTTCCCGTACCATAAAGCCGCTAACTAAACGAATTTATCCAATAGCACTACTTTTGCTTTCAAATAAATGAAATCGGCTGTCCGGTTAAATTATGTCTCAAAAAATATTTTAACCGGACACCACTACAAAGAATCACCTACGAATGCGGTGATGGCGATGACGCAATAGAACAATCTAAGAGCATGGTCGTAGGATATGGCTTGCGCCGCGGTCAATCTGTAAATAGTACCTACCGGATTAGGGTGCCTGTTGGTGAAGATCCTGTAGTGGAGATACAATTTGGGAATTATGATTAGTGGGGATTTGTACAAAGCGCGGAGCATTATTTCGTGTATCAGTAGATTTGATGTGTGCCGATGTCAACCAGAATGATTTTTCCTTTGTCAATAACAAATTCGAGCATTATTCCATATCTTCTGTCGATGTAAACAGAGTGAAAATCTTGATGCTTACCATGTAAAGGGTGGAGTCTTAAGGAAGGGTGGAAAGGATTTGTTCTTAGCAGATAGATTGTCTTTTTATACTTGTCATATAAATGTGGATTGGAGACAAGGAATTTCTTTGCCTTTTCTTTGTATCTTTTGCTAAATTGGATCTCAAACTTCCTTTCCACTGATCGCGCCCTCTATCTCGTGAAGATGTTTTTTGATCGATGTCGTATAATCTCCTTTTTCAATATCCTCTTTGACTTCCTGATAAATAATTTCCAACTCACATGCTCTTAAATGTTCATAATGCTCCATATCCACCACAACGTATTTGTTTTTAATTCAGTAGCGGTGGTCATGTCCTGTATTTTCTCAAACGTACATTTATTTGTACGATCATTACACATTAAAAAAATCAATTAATTATATTCGCTTAATAATCAGTAATTAAGAAACTATATGAGTCCGACAAACGGAAGCCAAAGTGAAGTGAAAGTCATACCGATCGGAGGTATGTACGAAGAATATTTTCTTGATTATGCGTCTTATGTTATCCTCGAAAGAGCCGTTCCGGCTATCAACGACGGTCTCAAACCGGTACAACGTAGAATCCTCTACAGCCTTCGCGAAAAAGAGGACGGTAGGTACCATAAAGTCGCCAATATCATCGGTCATACCATGCAGTACCACCCACATGGAGATGCGGCTATCGGAGATGCTATGGTGAAGCTAGGCCAGAAAGATCTAATGATTGACCCCCAGGGAAATTGGGGCGATGCCCGTACGGGTGACGCAGCGGCGGCTCCACGATACATCGAAGCGAGGCTGACAAAATTCGCCCTTGAAATCGCCTTTAATTCACAGACTACAGAATGGCAAATGTCGTACGACGGCAGGAACAAAGAGCCAATTACTCTTCCCATGAAATTCCCTCTCCTTCTGGCACAAGGTGCAGAAGGTATCGCCGTAGGTCTTTCGACCAAAATCCTGCCTCATAATTTTATTGAACTGATCAAAGCGTCGATCAAGATATTAGAAAGTAAAAGAGTAAAAATATACCCCGATTTTCAGACAGGTGGCTCAATCGATATATCCGAGTACAACGGCGGCAAAAGAGGCGGAAAAGTAAAGGTGAGGGCGAAAATCGAGATGATCGATAAGACCACGTTATCCGTCAAAGAATTACCCTACAGCATTGTCGTTTCAGGCCTCGTTGACAGCATTTTAAAGGCCAATGACAAGGGTCAGATCAAAGTAAAAAAAGTAACGGATATCAGCGCTAAAGAGGTGGACATCCGCATTGAATTGGCAAGTGGCACGTCGCCCGAGGTGACTATGGACGCACTATATGCATTCACACAATGCCAAATCAGCATTTCTCCCAACGCATGCGTAATTGTCGATAACAAACCTGTATTCCTGACGGTAGAAGAATTGCTGCGTATATCTACAGAGCAAACAAAAGACTTACTGTGCCAGGAGCTAGAAATCAAAAGAAACGAACTTGAAGAAAAATGGCACCACGCCTCCCTTGAAAAGATTTTTATTGAAAATCGAATCTATCGCGATATAGAGGAAGCAGAAAGCTTTGAAGAGGCCATAGAGATCATAGCAGAGGGTTTGAAGAAATACGTGAGCACTCCGAGTGAAAAGCGTATAAAAGGTGATAACCGCCTCCTACTCATGCGCGAAATCACTGAAGAGGACATTATCAAATTGACTGAAATCCGTATCAAAAGAATATCCAAATACAACGAATTCCAGCACGATGAGAATATCGCGAAAATCGTAGATGATCTTGAGCAGGTGAATTACGATTTGGAGCACCTGACGGAATTCGCCATTGCTTATTTCGAGCGATTACTTGCTAAATATGGCAAGGGGAGGGAGCGCCGTACGGATGTCACAAGCTTTGATACCATCAAGGCCGCAGCCGTGGTTGCTAACAATACAAAGCTGTACCTAAATCGAAAAGAAGGCTTTATAGGTTGGGGGTTGAAAAAAGATGAATTTGTATGTGAGTGCTCCGATATTGACGACATTATAGCATTCAGAAAAGATGTCACATTCCAGGTGAGCAGGATAGGCGACAAGGTGTTTATGGGCAAGAATATCCTACACTCAAATGTGTGGAAAAAAGGCGACGACAGGACTACATACAATATGATCTATGTCGATGGAAAATCAGGCCGAGCCATGACCAAGAGATTTAACGTAACGGCTATTACACGCGACAAAGAGTACCACCTGACCAAGGGAGCCAACGGCTCAAAATGCATTTATTTTTCCGCCAATCCGAATGGCGAATCCGAAATCGTGCAAATTACCTTAGCTCCGGGATGTGGTGCCAAAAAGAAGGTTTTCGATTTTGATTTTGCAGATTTAGCAATCAAAGGAAGAGGTTCGGGTGGAAATATTGTCACCAAATATCCGATAAAAAAAGTGATGCAAATCGCTGTCGGAAAATCGTCTCTTGGAGCTATAAAAGCATGGATAGACGAAAACAGCGGAAGGCTTAACAAAGAAGAGCGAGGCAGGTATTTGGGCGAATTTGATACTGGAGATCAGCTAATTACACTTTATAAAAATGGAATATATGAGCTGAGAAACATGAAGATCGGTTCGAAAATTGAAGTAGATGGGCTAATGCACATTTCGAAATATAATACGGGTGATGTCATAAGCGCGCTCTACCACGAGGGAGACAAAGGATGGACGATGGTAAAGAGATTCGAAATCGAAACCACAAAGAACGAGCAGAGGTTCACATTTATCTCTGAGGCCAAGGGAAGCAAGTTGTATTTCGCCACCATTGACAAAAATCCAATAATAAAATACACCTTTAAAGAAGGAGGCAAAAAAAGAGAAAAAGAACTCAACCTGGCGGAATTTATAGAAGTGAAAGGTTGGAAGGCTTTGGGTAATAAATTAGGAGAATTTAAGGTACTTTCAGCAAAACCTGTCGCAACGGACCATAAAACAATGTTAGAGGATACCAGTAAATCTGATGAGGCCGATAATGGCAAATTTAAACCAGGTGATACGATTGAACTAGATCTGTGAAAAAGATTTAGCATCGCAACATTCTACGTGAAACCCAGTAGGACACATAGTCGATCTTTTTTCAAAAAAAAGATCAAAACCCTATGTGCTCTACCTGCCTGCCCTGTGATTAACTTGTATGGTTGGCACGCGGGTGTTCCTATGTGTTTCGAATAATAATATGTTAGTTTGCTGCTTAATAGCAAACCACATTTAAACATGGCCAAAGAAATCACACCCAGATCCGAAAATTACTCCCAATGGTACCTCGACATTGTAAAGAAGGCTGGCCTTGCTGATAATTCTGCAGTGCGGGGATGCATGGTGATTAAGCCCCGTGGCTATGCTTTATGGGAAAATATGCAAGCACAATTGGACAAAATGTTTAAAGAAACGGGCCATGTGAATGCCTATTTTCCACTATTCATACCCAAAAGCTTTTTGAGCAAAGAAGCTGACCATGTAGAAGGATTTGCTAAAGAATGCGCGGTAGTTACGCACCACAGGTTAATCAATAATCCAAATGGGAGTGGTGTGGTAGTAGATCCGGAGGCCAAGCTTGAAGAAGAACTAATAATACGGCCTACATCTGAGACGATCATTTGGAATACGTATAGGGATTGGATCCAGTCGTATCGCGATCTGCCACTCCTCATAAATCAATGGGCGAACGTAGTGAGGTGGGAACTCCGCACAAAACCATTTCTTCGAACAGCTGAATTTCTGTGGCAAGAAGGCCATACTGCCCACGCGACTCGAAAGGAAGCGGAAGAAGAGACTGCTTTGATTCATGAAGTATACAGAAGGTTTGCGGAAGATTATATGGCAATGCCCGTAATCAAAGGCCGAAAAACCGCAAATGAGAGATTTGCTGGAGCCGTCGAAACGTACAGCATAGAAGCGCTAGTGCAAGATGGAAAGGCGCTTCAATCTGCCACTTCTCATTTTTTGGGTCAAAATTTTGCGAAAGCATTTGATGTCAGATTCCTTACCGAAGCGAATAAAGAAGATTATGTGTGGGCAACATCATGGGGTGCATCTACGAGATTGGTGGGCGGGCTGATCATGACACATTCAGATGACGAAGGACTGGTAATACCTCCTCGCCTGGCTCCCTTACAAGCAGTGATTGTTCCTATTCCAAAACCCAATGTTGAACTTCTTGAAGAAGCGGGAAAAATCGAAAAAGAACTAGAAGATCACGGCATCAGCGTAAAAATAGATCGCGATGAAAGGAATCGGCCGGGATTCAAATTCGCTGAATATGAAATGCACGGCATACCGGTCCGTTTAGGAATAGGAAAGAGAGATTTGGAAAAAAATGAAGTAGAAGTCGCCCGCCGCGATACAAAGACCAAAGAGCAAATGCCACTCGATAATATCGGTGTACAGATCAAAGATCTGTTGGAAAATATTCAATCCAATCTTTTTGAAAGGGCAGTTGCATTTCGAACAGAGCACACATCAGAAGCCGATGATCTCGAATCTTTTAAAGAAATACTTGAAAGTAAAGGGGGATTTATATTGGCACATTGGGACGGTACCACAGAGTCAGAATTGAAGGTAAAAGAACTAACGGGTGCAACGATTCGATGTATTCCAAATGATCTGGTGCAGGAGGAAGGCAAGGATTTGATTTCGGGAAAACCGAGCAGCGGAAGGATTCTATTTGCCAAAGCGTATTGAATTAGACTAAATATTAAACATCAGGGAAGAAGATATCGATTGACCGATGTGCATGGTCAGGTCGTTCATGATGTTTTAGCTTGACGGCATGATGAAGTTAAGAAGCTTAATAATGTTAAAAACAAGGACTATGGGCATTCATAATTTTTTTCGTACCGCTTCGGCGCCCTTAACCATATTGACCAGCTTTTGCCGGGCAGCCCATCTCGCGGTTTGACTTAAGCCGCAATCCGGTGCCACACTGAGTTTATCAGCAGGAACATACTTAAGGCACTGTTTTATTCTATCAATAATATCCTGTTCTGTTTCTATATAATAGCTCTTCACATCTACGATACCGACAGCCACATCCATTACATCAGCTATTCGCTTTATCACTTCTAATTCTGAAAATTCCCGGTTAGCCATTTCCACATGCATTTCATCCTCTTTGAAATCAAGAAAGTCAGGGAACATAGGAGCTATCTTCCTATAGCCGACCGCATGTCCTTTGTAATTGCCAAAACATAGGTGAGTTGATAACCTGGACTTTCCTACGATTGGTTCTACGATTTCATTGAATATTCGGACAAATCTCTGTGGTTGGGGTAATAATGAACTGCAGTACTATACAGATAAATTGGAGAATTCATTTATACGCGACGGTAAATTAGTCATACAAGCGGAAGTTGTGGGTAACACATACAGATCGGCCCGTATGATTACAAAGGGTAAAAAAGAATTTCAATTTTGCCGGATTGATATACGGACAAAATTGCCGGAGGGACAAGGAATCTGGCCAGCCATTTGGATGCTGGGAGCCAATATTGATGATGTAGGATGGCCTGCTTGTGGAGAGATTGACATAATGGAAATGGTAGGACATCAACCTCAAGCTGTGGACGGTACCGCACATTGGGGACCAAGAGATGAGGTTACAGCACATTTGTAGGAAACCAAAAACTGAGTAACGAAAAATTCTCGGAAGCATTCCACGTATTTACCCTCCTCTGGGAGCGCAATTCTATTAACTCCTATCTGGATGAAGAGAAATTTCATACTATTACTCCAGGCAATGTGACTGACGCCATGTATCCTTTCAATGCTCCGTTCTTTTTTATTTTCAATATTGCCGTGGGCGGCAATTGGCCTGGAAATCCTGACGAGACAACCATCTTTCGGCAAGAGATGGAGGTTGATTATATCAGAGTGTTTCAGGAAGATTAATTCGGGTTTCTTTTTAGTTGAAAAATGCGTGAAATACTATTCATTGTTATATTTGCAACACTATTGCATTTAACGTGAAAAAGAAAACGACACTTTTTAAGAAACTCGATCTGGCCGGCATGATTCTATCTGGGCTGTGTGCCCTGCATTGCTCCTTAATCCCTTTGATCATTTTACTAGGAATGGGCACAGGTCTCAGATGGTTAATGAGTCACGAACTAGAAATGACTTTTTTATTCGTAAGCTTTGCGATTGCCTCTCTTTCTTTGATTTACGGATATTTTCGATTTCATAGGAGAGCTGTGGTCGTCTTATTGGCTATTTTTGGATTTGTCTTTTTTGTGATTGGTCATGAATTCCTGCCTTTTTTGCCGAAGATTATTTTGACCTCCTTCGGAGGTGTTTGCATTCTCTTTGCACACTATCTCAATTTGAAATTCAGATCTCTTAGCTATACTTTAGCAATAAAGAGATAACGTATGTTTTTCACTTATCTGGATCTTGGTTTCGATCATATTCTTGATCTCAACGGTTACGATCATATACTTTTTGTGATTGTCCTATGTACGATCTACAAGGTGAGCGAGTGGAAAAAAGTACTTGTATTAGTGACGGCCTTTACTATTGGCCACAGTATTACATTGGCCTTATCAGCGCTTGATATAGTGCAATTCAAATCTGAAATTATAGAATTTCTTATTCCGTTGACCATTTTGCTGACCGCTCTCTACAATGTCATTGGCAAAAGAGTCAGTCAGCTTAGAATCAATCGCAATTACTTTATGGCACTTTTCTTCGGATTTATCCATGGGCTTGGATTTTCTAATTATTTCAAAGCCCTTTTAGGTCGGGAAGAAAGTGTTGTCGCTCCATTATTTGCTTTTAACGTTGGCGTGGAACTAGGTCAATTGATCATCGTTTTCTTTAGTGTGGTAGCCGGATATTTGTTTATGAATATCCTTAAAGTAAAGCAAAGAGAGTGGATTTTATTCGTCTCGGGAGCGGCGGCAGGAATTTCTTATATCCTGCTGATGCAGGCCAAAATATGGTAGCGAGCATTACACTTTTGTTAATTCCACTGTTATTTCGAACAATTTATGAGCACAAAGTCGTTTGTGCTATATGATCTACAATATCCTCTTGGCATTTTTATCTTCTTTTTTGCCGACGATGAGTCATGACATTCATCTCTCGGTGACTGAGATTACAAAGGAAGAAGACAAAATAGAAGTGGTGATCAAAATATTCTACGATGATCTGCAAGCGGCAATGGGCTTGGTACCAGGAGAAGAGTTGCCGGATGCCTATTCGGGAGCAGAAGAGTTGATCCAGGAGTATATTTCGAAAAACTTTGTATTGACGCTTAATGATCAAGTACTTAACTTGGAGTTATCTGAAAGCGTCGCTTTGCTTCCGGCCATTTGGAGCACTTTTACTATTGGCAATTTCAATTGGTCGGATGATATGAATAGCCTGGAAATAAAAAATCAATTGATGCTCAATCTTTTCGATGATCAGAAAAACATAGTAAAAGTCAATCTCGGAGAAAAGCAAAAAGATATCACATTTACGAAATCAAAGTATATCGAAACGATCCTTTTTTAAGTTGCGCGTTGTAAAAATGAAGACCCATTTCATATTAATTATATCCGCTACTCTAATGTTCCACTCTTGTGGCGAGGAAGAGACAATTCTGACAAAAGATCTAACCCTGAACCTAAAAGTGGAATACAAAGGTCAACCACTAGCAGGTTTTCAACCCTTTGAATATCCCAATGGCTACAACATGTTTCTTCCCAAGTTTAGTCTCTTTATTTCAAACGTTGAGCTTATTGCGCAAAATAAAACCGTCAGACTTGCGGAAATTGCCTTCATCGATCCGTTGGACGGAGTAGTGACTGACGATGAAGCACGACTTGGGAAATCTATTGTAATTCGAGATGTGCCCATTGATCAATACTCCAGCATTCGCTACTCTATAGGAGTGCCTTCTGATCTCAATGCACTGACGCCCGCCGATTTTTAAAATACCAGTGCTTTATCGAATGCAGGTGAATACTGGGTAGGTTGGACCAGTTTCAATTTTCACAAAACAGAGGGGAAAATGGACATAGATGGCGATGGGGAATTTGAAACAAATATTGCTATTCATATAGGTTCGAATGATGCATATCGGGAGTCAGAGTACGATGTAGATGTTGACCTTTCTGTGAGTGACGTTATACAATTGGCAATCGATATAGATGACATTTATGAAAGTGGAAATACCTATTTTGATTTTATCGAAACCCCGCAAATACACCACCTTAGCCAGCTGCCTCAAGCCTTGCCCATTATGGATGCCTTGTCTACTCGTGTGAAGATCAAATGACGATTAACAATCATTATTGAGAATGATCAGGGCAGCAATTACTCCAGGCACCCAGGCACAAAGAGTAAGTATCAAAACTATAAGAAAGGAACCGCATCCTTTGTCGACTACGGATAAGGGCGGAAATATAATTGCTAAAATAACTCGTAAGAGGTTCATGAGCGTTTTTGCTAGTAATAACCAGCATGTAAGACCATCTCGTTTCTTATAACCGACCAACCAAGGTGGATTTTAGATCAATCCACAATTTATTTGCGCATTTATATCCTAAAGTGTGATTAAATGCGTTAAATTAATAGTCTTGAAAAACGCCTGAAATGAAGTTGATAAAGTTTCGCAAAATCTCCCGAGCTGAAGTCGAAAAAGAAGCATTTGATATCCAAACCAACAACAGCAGAGCCCTGCTACTTCAAAATCTATTAAAAAGCGCCGATCGGGTCTTGACAAAACTCAAGGAATCCGAAAGCATTATTTTTCTTAAAGAAATAGGAGGGGGTGTCGTGCGTTACGAGGTCGTCAATGTGGGTGCATAGCAAGTGACAGCTATAAATGGCCTTTCGATTTTGAGATCACCAAAAGTGGTATGTTGGTGATCTCAAAAATTCATATTTTCTCCATTCAATTCTGCAAATGAGGTGGCACGTAGATTTCCTCTACTAAACTGACTTGAGCACCATCAGCATTATATACTCAGAACTCCAGACCTGGACAAAGATAATCAAGGAGTTATGAGAATTTGACCGTAAATTCAAATGTCGCATTTTAGCATAAACTATTTGATAGATCATGCAAATGCGACTTCCCATATTTCCCTCATCATCACGATTAATAAACGCAAATACAGCTGTGTACGCAGATTCGAACATGGTCTACTACATGCATTCCGGATCGGTGATATACTGCCATGAGAAAAGTGACCTTTAAGGCTATCGATATATTACAGCCAATCTTGTAGTGTCAGGTCTATGTAGACCAAAGGAAATAGCCGATACATTGGGAGTGGGCAACCGGAACATCCAAAGATATGCCAAAGCCTTGCGCGAAAAAGGATCACAATGGTTTTTCCAAAGAGAAGAACAAAGAGGAAGTTGCTATAAGTTGAGTGAAGGGGCGATGGATCAAGCCCAAAAGTACCTTGATGGTTTCTATGGAGTAGCCGATACAGCTAAACTTTTAGGAGTTACAGAAGGCGCACTTCGCTATCATATCAGAAAAGGCCGGTTAAAAAAAAAGTGGTAAACCAACCGATTCTGTATCATCCAATGGGACTATTCTTTTGCCTGCTGAGAGAAACGAGTTGGATCTGTTGGCATCAGAGGTCTTGGGAGTAGCAGCTACACGAGTAGATGAAAGGACAAAAGCCGCCTTCGGTAAGATAGAAACTACCCCATTACATTTTGAATCCTGTCAATCCCTGTCCTTTGGCGGAGTACTTCTTTTACTTCCCTTTTTGATCATGAGTGGTCTATTGACCTATCGGGATCATTACCACGAATTGAAACGGGGCTACTACTACATAGAAGTGATCATTTTGCTGTTGTCATTTATGTATTTATGCCGCATCAAGAGCGTGGAGCAGCTCAAGCAGATCAGTCCCGGAGACTTTGGCAAATTACTCGGACTAGACCGCATACCTGAAGCCAAATGCATGCGCAACAAACTGCATATGATCACCAATCAGCAAAAAGCAGGGCCATGGATGATGGACTTAGGTCAAAACTGGGCAAGTGAGGAACAAAACGAGTTTTACTACATAGACGGACACGTTCAGATTTATTATGGTTACAAAGCCAAATTGGGTAAAAAATACGTATCACGTCAAAAGTTATGCCTGCCGGGAATGCAGGAATTTTGGATCAACAATCAAGACGGTTCTCCCTATTTTTTTGTTACAGGCCAGGTGAACCAGAAGCTTCAGGAAACTATTATTGAGCAAATTTTACCAAAGCTACTAAATGAAATGCCCTGCAAATACAGTGATGAACAATTGGAATCTGATCCTGATTTACCGCGCTTTACCATTGTCTTTGACAGGGAGGCATACAGTCCTGCTTTTTTCGGCATGTTGTGGGAAAAACATCGGGTGGCGGTGTTGACCTATCGTAAGAATGTAGAAGACCGGTGGAATGTTGATGATTTTACAACACATCAGTTGGCTATCGAAGGTGTAGACACGCAAATGGACTTGAGTGAAAGGCAAATCGTTCTGGATAAAGTGCCGATGAGGGAAATAAGAAAACTGAACAAAGACACTCATCAGACAAGTGTATTGACGACCAACAAAAAACTGGCCATTCTATCGGTAGCACTATACATGTTTGCCCGCTGGACGCAGGAGAATTTCTTTCGATATATGCGACTGGATTATAGGTTGGACAGTATTGTACAAAACACTGTGGATCAGATAGATAAAGACTTTGATGTAGTCAACCCGGAGTACAGTAATCTTAGTTACTACCTCAAAAAAGTAAGAGAAAAAATCCAACGAAGAAAAGCCCGCTTATTCGACATCCAGGAAAAACTTAGCAAGCAAAATGTAGACCATGTATCCAAACTGGAAACACAACAATCCAAAGTACAAGAACAGATAAACGGCCTGGAAAAACAGGAAAATCAACTGATAACCAAACGCAAATCAGTTAGTTACAAAATTAAAATCAAGGATATGCCTGAATCCATAAGATACTCATCACTCAACATGGAAAGTAAAAGGTTCCAAAACGTAATAAAAATGATATGCTATCGTGCCGAAACGTCAATGACTAATAAATTGATGCCTCATTTTAAAAAGTCAAAAGACGAAAAACGAAGTTTGATCAAAAGTCTGATCAAAACTCCAATTGACCTGGAATGTGACTATAAATCTAAAAAATTAACCGTCTCCCTTTACTCCCAATCCAATCCAAGAATGAATAAAGCTGCTGAAAAATTATGCCATCTTCTCAACCAAACCCAAACCATATATCCAGGCACTAATTTGGAACTTCACTACCAAATCGCGACATTGTAATTTACTCCGAGTCTGGAGTTCTGATACTACAACTTCCACACGTCTATTGAGTTGTCTTCCTTCTGGAGTATCGACTCCACCGGCCAGTTCATTTTTGGCGATAGGAGCTCTTTCACCAAATCTGGTCGTTCTGACTCTGCTCGAACTGACGCCTTGAGCAATAAGATAGCTTTGTGCTGATGCGGCACGTCTGTCCGCAAGAGCTTCGTTGTAGTCCAGAGATCCTTTGGCATCTGTATGGGCCCTGAATTCTACATTATAACCAGGATTTTCGGCTAGAATAAGACTTAAAAGATCAAGTCTTCTTCTCGATTCCGCTCGCAAATCAGACTTATCGAAGTCGAAGAAGATATTTTGTAATTTTTCCAATTCCTCATAAGGAATGCATCTGGCGGAGCACAGTCTTTTTCTTTCGGCTATATCGATGATGCGGGGATTCAGCCCGATTGCGCGCCCTTGTTCTACCAGTGCATCTGCATTATCACCAGTAGCATTGACATAGTAACGATTGATATTAGACTGATCCTGTACGTGATATACATTACTAAACCCTTTAAAGTAGTCTTTATCCACACTCTGGTCAAAGGCAGCAAGCTCTACGACTAATTGGCTGGATACGGGAATGCTGATCATTGCGAAAAGCAAAAACGATAAGATAATTCTCATGGCGATTTTAATTTTGGTTGATTAATCTTATGATGAAGATAATTATTTTATAGAAATGTTAAAAAACTACATACATTATATATAAGATAAACCTTTTCAAATTGTACCTTTCATTAGAACAAAAGCCCTTCAAACTTTTCATTTGAAGGGCTTTTGGAATGTGAAGCACGTTGATTTTGATCCTTAGTTCGGCACGTTATTGGGATTTAAGAGATCGTAAAACTGGTCGAGTTGAGGAAGTATCAATATCCTTGTGCGTCGATTGACCGATCTTCCATCGGAGGTATCATTAGTGACCAAAGGCCGGTATTCTCCTCTTCCGGAAGCGATAAGTCGACTTGCGTCAACGTTAAAGTCGTTCTGGAGTACTCTGACCACCGACGTTGCCCGTAAAACACTTAGGTCCCAATTGTCGCTAATGCCTGCTCGGCTGATGGGCAGATTGTCGGTATGGCCTTCTACCATTACTTCTAAATTAGGTCGTGATTCTACTATTTGAGCAATCTTGCCTAATATTTCGTTGGCCCTTGGAGTGATTTCTGCACTACCGCTTCTGTAGAGCATCTTATCCGAAAGATTAATATATACCACAGTTTTATCTACTCTTACTTCTACATCTCTGTCGTTGATACCATCTTCGAGTACGTTTTTTAAATTGACGGCTAATGCAAGATTGATAGAGTCTGCCTTTGTCTTAGCGGCTTGCAAAAGATGAATGTATTGGTCTCGTTGCTCTAATTGATCCAGGGTTTCTCTAATATTGTCACTTGCGGATTGAGAAAGGACAGTCAGATCTCCCACCTGTTCTGCCTGCATGTCCCGAGATCTTCTCAGGTCAGCGATCTGGTCTTTCATGTCCTGAATTTGTTCTGCACGAAGCTCCAGAGTATTCCTGGTTATACTTAATTCGATGCTGAGATTCTCTTTTTCCTGCACGCACACATTAAGCTTATTAGTTTGGTCTTTGAGATCCGTGTTGTTTTGGGCCAGATCACCATTTGCAACATCGAGATCGGCCTGAAGTAAATCGTATTTGGATTTACTTACGCATGACGTCAAAAGTAATGAACCAATGAGAAAGAAATAAAGGATAGTAGTAGTTTTCATATTATAGAAGTTTGCTAAGTGAATTAATGTAAAATAAAAAACAATGCAATTTTAAAAAAATCGATCATAATTTACTATTTCAGGCGTATACTTTTTTTAAAAAAATTTTGATTCCCCCATCATTGGACGCACTCCGTTAAATTTCTCATAATCCTCAACTTTTTTGGTTAAAAAATAATTAAGCTACTCGAAGGTATGCTCACCTCGACGTAACTTGATGAATAATAGATTGACAAAACCAATTGCCATGAAATTAAAATTACTTTCTTTCTATGCGTTGATAATACTTATGCTCGGCTCTTGCAGCACAAAGCTGCGCTATTTCACACAGGATATGTACGATACCTATCGATGGAATCAGCAAGAACTCAAAAGTATACAATTTTACCTATCTGAAGATATCGTACTGTGGAGAAAACTTGGTAATGAAGATGCTCGTATAAAAGACGGCAAGATCAAAGTGACCGACGATAGTGAAATAGAAGAGGTTTTTATCAAAAAGGGAACACCAGGGCTTGTATTATTTATTCCAAAGAAAAATAAATTTGCCATTAGCTTTGATAAAAATGATAACCACTATCTCGTATTCGGACCCAATCCTAAAGCCAGTGACAGATACGTTTTGCTGGCGAAGGAATGGGATCGAAGAAAAGGTAAGGTGAGCTATGGAAAAAGAATTTACAATACGGATTCTGAAAGCGCTTTTGCTTCTCTTATGGTGGACATCAAAAGTGCCAGAAAGGTGAAGTACAGGTCAAAGACAGCATCGGGGAGGAAGATTTAGACAAGTTCAAGACTCAAGCTCAAGAATCAAACTCAAACCTGATTTGAACTTGAACTTGAGTTTTCTACTGGTTTACCCTAGTAAACAGGTTACGAACCAATCAAGGAATACCACGAATTTTCAAAGATTTTCCTAAAACCCTAGACTACTCTCACATCTTTTAGCATTATTTAGTCACACCAACAAAAACTTATGCTATGACAAACTCTAAAAATTTATTCGCCCCCATTCTTGTTAGTCTAATTTTTTTCGCCTCTGCATTCAATCTCAATGCCAATGATGACAGATCCCCATACGCCCTAATGAATAAGTACCTGATTAAGACAATTATTTTAATTAATGGAACGCCTTTCCTGGTCGATCTCGATGAGGAGGGTGATGTTGTTCGCAATTATGTTATGGTGGCCGACTATTTCGATTCTCTCGAGTCGCATGAGTCAATAGTATCGCGTATGAGTACAGAATACGAAGCCGAAATGGCCCATCTTCAGCATTCGCGGTTGATCATCTTCCCGGAAGATTTGGCATTGCTTAACGACACCGCTGTTGATAACATTAGAGATGTAGCAAGATTGTATAGTAAAGGATTTCTGCAAAATATAAATATTACGGCCTCGCACGATGATGACAATAGCGACGAAGCATTGGCTAACTATCGTGTAGACGCTGTATACCAGTTGCTTACCGACTTTGGTGTGGAGGAAGGAGACATAAGTGCAGATATGAAAATATACAAATCAGATGTCCCCAATCAATTCGTAAAAATCGATCTGCTAGGAATGGAAAATGAATAATTGTCGGATTTTAGGCTTGAGATTTTGGGTTTAGACAAGGCGCCAAAACCGCCGCGTAGCCGCGTGGTTACGTAAGGATTTTGGCAACGCAGTATAAAGTCAAAAGATCAGCATAAAAACGATAAGTTATTTATTTACCATTTCTAAGAATACAATAGTTCGTGAAGGATTTCGGCCAAATTCGAAGTGTTAACAGCAGTATCTTAAATTCAAGATTTTCTATAACGCTGATTATCAAGTATTTATGGCCTGCTTATTTGGCAATCCTATTAAAATGCAAGTTTCGGTTCAGACGATACTTTAGTTTTAATAATTTATCCATAATTCTAAGATTGAGTATCAACGAGTTATGAAATATTTCCTTCACGGACTATTGAGAATAGGACCAATTCAGAAATTCCCTTAGAATCAACGGAAGAGAGTCCCATTTGGGGCTCTCTTTTTTTGTGGTACTTCTTTTGCTCTTAACTCAGGCCACAGATTTCACAAATTAACACAGATTATTTGCCTGCGGCAAATGATGCGTGTATTACATTTTCATCCAGGACAACCCTGTAAGTTTATTTTTCCACCTTTCTAATAATGGTTTTGAGGCAGTTTTATAGCTGGAAGCCTATAATTGAAATTATTGCTTGGAATCATTAAATGTACCAATATTGAAACTCAAACCCCCGATTTTTCATTAGTAATAGTAAAGCACAAAATGTCAGGCACACCTCTCACCCTAGCAAAACAAGACCTCGAAAAAAGAGGATACCTCAGATTAGACCTTGACCCCGATATAGACTATGTAGAGGAAATCGAAAAGCTGAAAAAAGAAAAAAACGCAATCATCCTCGCTCATTACTACCAGGAATCCGAAATCCAGGATGTTGCTGATTATACAGGCGATAGTCTTGGTCTTTCTCAGACAGCGGCTAAGGCAGATGCGGATATCATCGTATTTGCCGGTGTTCACTTCATGGCTGAAACTGCCAAAATGCTCAATCCGCAGAAGAAAGTTCTTCTTCCCGATCTGAAAGCGGGATGTTCGCTAGCGGATTCCTGCCCACCGCACTTGTTTAGAAAATTCAAAGAAAAATATCCCGATCACGTAGTCGTAAGCTATATCAATTGTACCGCAGAGCTAAAAACACTCACTGATATCTGCTGCACATCCTCAAATGCCGAGGCCGTTGTCAACAGTGTTCCCAAAGACAAGGGTATCATTTTCGCACCCGACAAAAATCTGGGAGCCTATTTACAAAAGAAAACAGGCCGCGATCTCGTACTTTGGAATGGCACATGCATGGTACACGAGATCTTCTCTCATGAAAAAATTACAAAACTCAAAGTCCGCCATCCCGAAGCCAAACTTATCGCCCATCCCGAATGCGAAGCGCATATATTGGAAAATGCCGATTTTATCGGTTCGACCAGCCAATTGCTAAGATTTACGCATGAAGATGTATCCGAATCTTTCATAGTTGCCACAGAATCCGGCATCATCCACCAGATGGAACTAAAATCCCCAAACAAGACCTTCATACCTGCTCCTCCAAACAATACTTGTGCCTGCAACGACTGCCCGCATATGAAGCGCAACACGATGGAAAAACTCTACACATGCATTAAGTACGAATTGCCGGAGATCGTCATGGAAGACTGGGTGATCGAAAAGGGTGTGGCTTCGATCGAACGGATGTTGGAGATATCGAGGAGGGCGGGATTGTAGGAGTTTGCAGTTTGATATGATTTGAGTGTAGTATTTGAATTCTTCGCCGAATTCTTTTGGTAGGTCATCGTAAACAGTAGCCAAATACTCTTTGGCCTCCCTTCTCTCTTTCAGGGCTGCATCCGACGCTATGATTGAATATTTTTTCAATCCACTCCCAGCTCTTTTAAGACTTCGTCAAGAAAACGCCCGCCCATCTTACCCGACTCATAAGCCGTCTTCCTGCTAAGTAGCTCTTCTTTCCACTCCTCGGCGACCAAAAAACTATTGAAAAATAGAGTGCCAAGGCGAGGATATCATCGACAACTTGGTTCTTGATGGCGTCTCGCTTCAAGAAACTAATACAGTCACCGAACAAAAAGCAAGAACAACGGGTCAGCTAGTTCTCAATAGCACCTTATTTCAAAAAATCGTCGCCTAAAAGTTATATAAACATTAAAAACTCGGGGAAACCATCAATTAAACCATCCTAATTATTGATACTCTTACGTTATATTTTCAACTTGGCTTAATATATCTTTCGTTCTAACGCTGATTCACTTTACAAAACCTCTACGATTGGGCCTATGAAACATCGTTATCTGCCTGTTTTATTTTTTTTCACAATAATCCTTGCCTTATCAGATTTACACGCACAGTGCTATCCGGACCGGCACAATACGAGTCTCAATTCCACTTGGATTTCGTGTACGCAAAGCGCTAATCCCAATGCGCGGAGACAGCCAGGTCACTAGATATTATACGACCTCGGAGAGATGCACAGCGTCAATGGTCTGAAAGTCTGGAATCTTAATCATCCTGATTATCTCGATGATGGTGCGCAAAGCATCGCCATCGACTATACCGATTTTAATGGAAACTGGAAGGAGCACGGTATATACAGCGTGAATCAGGCTTCCGGAAGTGCATTTTACGAAGGAGAGGCGCTCGATATAGGAGACGATTTAGTCTCGGACAAGATCCTGGTCACTGTGCTCGACAACTTTGGAGGCAATTGTTCAGGATTTTCGGAAATTCTCTTTGACTTACGCCAAATGACGACAGCGACTGAAGACATTTCAGAAGATCATTTCGACATTGTAGTACGACCTAATCCTTTTGATGATTACACATCCATAGAAATATCAAAGTTGGAGGGAAGGACGATCGGCTACCAATTGATCAATAGCCTCGGCCAGGTATTACTGACAGAAAAAGTAAAAACGACCGGAAATACGGCCAGGTTTGGAATAAACGGCAAAAACCTGCCTTCCGGCAACTACTTTTTGAAGATCATTGATGGTCAAAAAGTCTCATTTGAAAAATTATCTCACCAGATCAAATAAGCGATCATCATGAAGTACACACACATAAATATACTTTTTTTGGTTTTTAACTGGTTCACTTCTTTTACCCAATCACCCGATTATATTGGCAAGGGTCAAATAGAAGGAGTTAGTGTCTCATCTTCAAGTAATTTCTCGACAACCGATGCTCTGAATACTATAAATGGACTTGGGCTAGATGCGAATCGCATGGAAGCTACACGCTTTTTGGCGCAAGCCACATTGGGTTTTGAAGAGTCTCATGTAGACCAAGTAATGAATATCGGTTTTGAGAATTGGCTAGAGCAACAATTTTCAGCACCCGCCACCTTACTGACGCCTCTTCACAATGAAATATTTACTACCGCTAAAGCTGCATATGATTCAAATAAGGGGCCTGAGGATGAAGAATACTACGGCCCATGGGGTCTACATTTTAACTACGCATGGTGGCAAGCCAATTTGACCAATGAGGATCTACTCAGGCACAGATTAGCACTCGCATTAAGTGAAATCCTCGTCATATCGATGAATTCTGACTTACAGGATTTTGGGCCCGGACTGGCGGATTACTACGATATGCTTGTCAGTCAGGCATTTGGAAATTACAAGGACCTCCTTATGAATGTGAGCCTTCATACTTGTATGGGCTATTACTTAAGTCACCTGAGTAATCCTAAAACGGACTTGGAACACAACATCCATCCCGACGAAAATTACGCTCGCGAAATCATGCAACTATTTACGATCGGTTTGTATATGCTCAATCTTGATGGGAGCAGGCAGTTGGACAATCAAGGAAATTTTATACCTACTTATGACAATGATGATATACGAGAAATGGCCAAAATATTTACAGGCCTTAGCGGTAGCGCATGGTCAAAAGAGGCACTTCAATATTTTGAAGAAGAGGGGATGCAACCACCTCCTTTTGTGTCGTTTGGAGAAGGCATATACACTTATTCTCGTACAGAACCCATGCAGATGCACGAGAACCAACACGAACCGGGCTCTAAAACAATACTAAAGACAAACGTTATTCCTGGCGGCCAAAGCGGTATGGAGGATATCGAAGATGCAATCGGCATTTTATTTAATCATGAAAATGTAGGACCATTCATTGGCAGGCGACTGATACAAAGGTTGGTTAAGTCTAATCCATCGTCTGCTTATATTAACCGGGTCACACAAGTCTTCAACGACAATGGAAATGGTGTGCGAGGAGATCTAAAAGCTGTGGTAACAGCCATACTCATGGACGAAGAAGCCCGCAGCTGCGAATGGCAGCAAGACCAATATCAAGGTATGCTACGCGAACCCATAGTGCGATATATGCATTATGCAAGAGCGATTGAAAAATTCTCTGTCCTAGGGCATTATTGGAACAACGGATTTTCTTTCCGCGAAGATGCTAAGCAAATGCCTATAGGCTCTCCTACAGTATTTAATTTTTTCTTACCTGATTATCAACCGGTTGGAGAATTTACATCTGAGGGCATATTCGGACCGGAATTTCAAATACATAATACACAATCATCAGCAGGCTATATCAACGAAGTGAACCAATGGACGATATGGCAGGTATTATTTTGGTCATGGGAAGATATTCCATTTGACGAAGAAAATGAAGATGATTACGACAACCCGAATGTCGTCTATTCTGACTTTGCCAAGCTAGGTTCAATGGCTGCTGATACTGAAGAATTGATCAATTATCTGGATAACATGTTCACCCACGGCCGACTTTCGGACAGTACTAGGGATATAATCAGGGAAGCCGTAGCTCCTTTTATCTTTCCTGGCCAAGATGAGACAAGGGCAAGGTTAGCTACTTATCTGGTTTTGATTTCTCCGGATTACGCAATTTTAAAATAAAGCCCGTCAAAATATAAATAATGAAAAGAAGACAATTTATACATCAGGCCTCTTGTGCAGCTGTAGGTTCGACTACACTATTTTCGACTCTGCTCAACTTAAAGGCTGCCGGTGCAGCCTCAATAGCCAATTCCGCGGTGCTCAACGCTGGAGATTATAAAGCGCTGGTATGCATCCTCCTGGCGGGCGGTAATGACTCATTTAATATGCTGATGCCCAGGGAGGGTACACCATACCAAGAATACATTACGAGCAGGAGTAATCTTGCGCTGAATAGTTCGACTATGTTGCCAATCACACCCTCAACGACCAACACCGCATCTCTTGGCCTGCACCCTTCACTATTAAACCTTAAGCAAATGTTCGATCAGGGGAAAGCGGCCTTCCTGACAAATGTAGGCACCCTTGTCGAACCCACAACAACAGATCAATTTCACTTGGAATCCGTTACACTTCCCTTGGGCCTTCTTTCGCATTCGGATCAAATCGCACATTGGCAAACGGCATTTCCACAGGATCGCCAAGCAGTGGGTTGGGGAGGTAAAATAGCCGATCTGATTGGTGACATGAACAGTAATCAAACCTTGTCCATGAATGTCTCATTAAGCGGAAGCAATATCTTCCAGACAGGAAATGACTCTATCGAATATGCAATTGACCCCATTAGAGGTCCAGAGGGCATAATCGGCTATGGGGATACGGAATGGCTCAACCCTATGCGTACCAAGGCAATTGACGATATGATCGAAAAGAACTATTCGGATATTTTTGAAAGGACATATGTAGAAACCATCAAAAATTCACGTGATGCATTCGTACAATACAGCAGCGCATTGGAACAGATCGCTCCGCTTGACGTGCCTTTTGGCGAGGACAACTGGCAAGTGGCCCAGAGCCTTAATATGATCGCTCGTACGATTGCTGCTCGAAACATCCTCGATCTTCAAAGACAGACGTTCTTTATACAATTCGGAGGATGGGACCACCACGATGAAGTTCTGATGAGCCAGGCATCTATGTTCTCGGCATTGGATAGCGCACTGGCCAGTTTTCAGGATTCACTCGACCAACTCGGCGTGGCAGATTGTGTTACTACCTTCATAATTTCGGATTTCGGTCGTACACTTGGATCCAATGGAAATGGTACCGACCACGCATGGGGTGGCAATGTCTTTGCCCTGGGAGGAGGCGTAAATGGAGGAGATGTATACGGAAGATATCCATCGATTTCCCTGTCAGATCTGAGTGATCTGGGAGGAGGAATATTTGTTCCGGAACTTTCGGTAGATGAATATTTTGCGGAATTAGCAATGTGGTTTGGTGTGCCGGCTCAGGATTTACCCTTAATTTTACCCAATATTGGCAATTTTTATGACATCAACTCTGGACAAAGTCCAATTGGTTTCATAAATTGAAGACCAGATAGTTTTTTCATACGCTTATTGTAATCTTAATGATGGCCTCCTAACAGAAATGTTGGGAGGTTTTTTTGTTTCTGGTTATATGTAAGATGCGATAGAAAGTTGAGGGCTTTCATGTGTGGCTTTAACCAGAGTGGTGAGTTAAATAGCGATATTTTGATTTAGCAGCCACTCGAAAGTTGTCGACTTTGAGATTCGACTTGGGCTTATCTTGCTAACTTGCGGTTATGTTTTGGAAGGAAATATTGTCTGTAACCCTCATCCTATTTTCAATTATCGATATCATCGGAAATCTGCCAGTGATCTTAAGCCTCAAAGAAAAGGGTACGAAGATCGAACCGTTAAAAACCACCCTTGCTGCTTCATTAATCATGATCATTTTCTTATTTATGGGTGAACTGATCTTGTCCTTATTTGGAGTGGACTTAGGAAGTTTTGCTGTGGCGGGCGGTGTGGTGATTTTTATTATTGGAATTGTAATAAATGGAGCGATCATTTTCGCAGTGATCCGGTCTTCAGGGATAATCCTTTTGGCAATAGCCATTAAATTGATCAAAACGAATTTGGTATTGTAATATGGACAAGTTTTTTGTGTGGTTTGTTCTACTTGTCTGCATACCTACTATTCTACTTCATGGCCAGGTTTCGAATGGAATTCTACTGGCACATTTCAATCAGAATTTTGGCTTCACGGAGTTGAATGTCGATTATTCTCATAAAGTTGTATCGCTCCAATATGTTTTAAATTCCAGGATTATTGGTTCATCGTCCTTGTCATTTGATTGTGAATTATTACCTCAGATTGCAATCACATTTGTAAAAGATTCTAAAGGCTCTATATTCAGTAAAAAGGGGGTTGAGATTGGAGTAGTTCCGGGAGTGTCAATTCGAAAATCATTCTTTTCCAATACTTGGGAATTGTATATCGGGAGCGGTATTGGTCCTCAATACACCTCAACCACTCCTGATCGACAAAAATCCGGTTTTCTCTTTTCAAATACTGTCTTTGGTGGTAGTAGGATAAAATTGAGTAATACCAAATCTTTGGATCTTCGAATGGGGTTCAGGCATCAGAGCAACGCTAGTCTGGCTCAGCCGAATGGTGGGATTAATGCGTTGTTTTTGAGCGTGGGGATCATGATGATTTAGTCGCGCATTTCACCGAGATTAATATTTAGTGTATCTAGTTCTTAGAAGGGTTACCTCTTCGCCGGCCCTCCTCTGAGCAAGCTTCCCTAGATCTTCCTTCACAACATGCAAAATCCTTGGATAACCACCAGTCGACTGCGCGTCTTTCATTAGAGCCATAGGCACTCCGGAAGGCAGAAGCTGGATAGTCCCAGGAGCTACGATAGAAGTAATAATATCTGACCTTTTGCGCATTGCAATCGTATTTCCCTCCAGAAAATAGGCCATTCTTCCGCTATTATTCCCAATTTTAAAAGGTTTGAAAAATAATTTGTCTTTCTGGTCCTCCGATAAATAATCAAATTCTGGCCCTGGAAGAACCCTTACGCTTTGATCATCCATTCGGGATTGGGAAATATTCAATTTACTGTGGGTTTCTAATTTTTGAGATGTAGAAATAGGCAGGATCGGCAACCGATTATTTTTTTTCAAGTAAGGTACTCCCAAATTAGCTGGAGGATAAGACGAACGGCTTTTCAGGTGTTCATCTGTGCGAAATCCTCCTTTTACGCTGAGATAACTCCACACACCTCTTACACCTGATTTAATGCTCAATTTATCTCCTCTTTTTAGCGTCAAGGCGGCATTGATTTTTGCCGGCTCAGAGTTGAGTGATAACTCTTTGGGCGCCCCTGTAAGGGCGATCCACGTGTCCGCCTCGAAGTACAAATCCGACCCGAGTAATCCGATTTCTAACAAAGCGTCATGTCCATCATTGTCTAATAGAAGGTTAGCCAATCCGGCACTTGTCTCATCCATGACGCCTGAAACAGGTACACCTAAATGCCGGTAACCAAACCGTCCTCGATCTTGAATCGAGCAATGAAGTCCAGCCCTTTGCACAACGATCATGAATATTCGCTCTTGTATATCTTGAAATACTCTTTCTTGTCAATTTCGGAAAAGCGGATGAAATTACCCGCTTCAAATCTGCGCGGATCACTCATACCAGAATCGAATAGTTTTAATGGACACCGACCTATGATATTCCACCCGCCAGGGCTTTCAATTGGATAAATGCCGGTCTGAATTCCTCCGATTCCTACTGCCCCAGCCGGTACTTTTGACCTTGGCGAACTTCTTCTTGGACAGTGCAATCTCTCGTCTAGATCACCCAGGTACATAAACCCCGGCAGGAATCCCATGAAATATATTCTGTACTTGTTCTTGGAGTAAAGTTGAATTAACTCATTGATTTTCAACTGATTGCGATCACAAACCTCCTCGAGATCAATGCCAAATGCAAGATCATAACAGATGGGAACCTCTATAGCTGTTTCGTTTTCTTTTAGGCGCTCAATAGATCCAAATTTTGTCGCGTCGATAATCTGGATCAGCTCCTCTCCACTTACCAATACGTCGTCAAAGAAAACCGCCAAAGAACAATAGGCGGGAACAACATCAAGAACTCCGGGAATGGTTTGATTCCTAAGATGAGAAGCTATCCGAAGAACATCTTGATTGATATGGCGATCTATTTCATTTGGCCAATTGAGAAGAAGAAATCCTCTGTCAACTGAGATAAATTGTATGGGATAGGCTCTACTCAATTGTCACGCCTTCCTGGATAAGTGTAGAGGTCAATTCCTTTACAATTTTAATGGCTTTAGGATGATCTCCGTGCACACAGATGGTATCCACTTCGATGGGCTGTTCGCCTTTCTTTGTTTGAACTTTGTTATGCTTAACCATATCAATGACTTGTAGTATTATATCATCAATGCTCTCGTGCAGGGCTTTGGGATGAGTCCTGCTCATGAGATTGAGATCGATATCATATCTTCTATCCGCAAATCCTTCCACTTTTATTTTTGCACCTTCTTCGTGGGCGAGTCGCTGCAATTGACTTCCATATTGTGCGTATAAAAAGGCGAAATCTTTCCAGGGCTCGAAGGCTTTCAAAATCCCGCATGCAACATCTTTGTCAGCATAAGCATGATTGTATAAGGCTCCATGAGGCTTTACATGATGAAGATCATTAGCATGAATATCAGCCAGCCTATCCAATACAGCGATCTGATATTGAATGATAGGCACCAATTCCTTCTGTGGAATGATCATCCTTCGCCTCCCAAAACCCTGCAAATCGGGATAGGAAGGATGGGCTCCAATTTTCACGCTTTGCTTATCGGCCTCCTTTATCGTGTCAATTATGATTTTCGGATCGCCGGCATGAAATCCACAAGCAATGTTGCACGAGCTGATATATTGCAGAATTTCAAAATCATTGCCTAGAGAATAGCGGCCAAAGGATTCTCCGAGATCACAATTGATGTCTATGGTCATAAATATGATAAAATGATTTTCATAAAAATTAATGATCTAACTTCAATATAATGTGTTCAAATGTAAAATGAATTTTATGAGCATAAATTTCTTTGTGCTGCTTGTGCTCACTTTCGTTGTATCTTGTAGGAATGGGAGTAGTTGCGAACTCCAGAGGAAGCCGCCTTAGGTAAAATTTTCGAAAAAGGTCTAGAAATTGATTTCTACGGAGATAATTTGAATGAAAAGCTCAATGAATTGGACAAAAACCATACATATTTAGTGTATTGCAGAAGTGGCGGGCGAAGTGGCAAGACGATGAAAATCATGGGGGAACAAGGCTTCAAAAATGTCTACAACCTAAAAGGCGGTTATACGGCCTGGTCAAAACATAAAAAGGATTAGTATGCCCAATTATTTCAAGGTATTCGTGGACGGTTACGGAGGATATGCGTCCTATTTATGGTATGAAATGACCCATCCCGGGCTTAAAAATTATTTTTATTGGCTCATCCTGATTTCGCTATTTTTCCTGGTGTTGGAATGGACAAAACCATGGCGAAAGGATCAAGCAAAGTTTAGAAAAGACTTTTGGCTCGATGCCTTCTACATGTTCTTTAATTTCTTTCTTTTCTCGCTGATCATCTATAATGCCGCTTCTGATGTTGTAGTCAATTTTTTTAATTGGCATATTGATAACCTTATTGGAATCAACCTTAAAGAGGTAAACCCAATGTACCAATGGCCCATGTGGTCAATACTTTTACTAGGATTTGTAGTGCGAGATTTTGTACAGTGGTGGACGCATAGGCTACTGCATAGAGTGCCCGCTCTTTGGGAATTTCACAAGGTGCATCATTCAGTTGAGCAGATGGGATTTGCAGCTCATATGCGGTTCCACTGGATGGAGACTGTGGTGTACCGCACCATTGAATATTTACCTTTGGCATTATTGGGAATCGGGCTTTACGACTTTTTTATTATCCATATTTTTACTCTTGCTATCGGTCATTATAATCATTCGAATATTAGTGTAGATGGAAAGGTAACGGGCGGGATTCTCGGAGTGATAATAGGAGTTTTAATCGCCTTTGGATTTTTTGACATACAGCTTGTCAATTCGGGCCAGGCAGGCGCTCAGCTATTGACCATTTTAGCAAGTGCGACAATTGGAATATTGTTTCTGGGACCTGTTATGAAAACCGTATTCAATAGTCCTGAAATGCATATCTGGCATCATGCTCATGACTGGCCGGGTGATAATACATACGGCATCAATTTTGGGTTGACGCTTGCGATTTGGGACTATGTATTCGGTACGGCCCATATTCCGCACAGTGGCCGCGACATTCGATTGGGTTTTCCAGGGGTAGAGTCTTTCCCGGATAAATTTGGCACACAAGTTATTCACGGTTTTAAAAAGGAAAAGGACTGACATTCCTCAAAGGAATGTCAGTCCTTTTCCTGTACTTCGTCACATGGCATCAAAAACATTTCAAATACAGCAAAAGCTGTTCAGCATTGGCAGAAAGTATACGATCAATGACGAGCAGGGTAATTTGGTCTATCGGGCAGAAGGAAAGTCATTTTCGTTTTCGCAGCAAACTAAAGTGTACGACTCATTCGACGATGAGATCTTTGAGATCAGGAAAAGAATTTTTCGTGGAAAACTACCTTTTTTATACTAAAAGATGGAAAACGGGTCTATAAAGTCTTTCAAAAGATTTTTTCTACGAGACTGACCGTTTTTGTTGAATCGCTTACTGAAATCGATGCCTTTTATGTAGAAGGAAATTTTTGGGGTCGGGAGTACAATTTCTATACCGAGGGTAAGAATATTGCGACAGTAAGCAAGAAATTGTTTTCTCTTAGCGATCTCTACGGCATAACTATTGAGGAAGGCCATGATGAACAATTGATATTGACCGTATTGATCATTATTGATATGATAAGGGATAATATGAAGAAGGCTGCAGCGAGTAATTGAACTTTTCGCCCCTACCATCTTACCTCACGTCAAGCTCTCACCACGATCACCAGCTGGCTATACTGATAGTCCGAAGCAATACATTGCAGCGTGTATACTCCATCCACCAGAAAACTCAGATCAATTTGCATATTTTCCGAAGTCTTTTTTTGCTTATGTACAACTTTACCGCTATTCGAAACGATCCGGATTTCGTCAAACTGAAAATCGCTCTCTACATTGATAAAATTACTCGTAGGATTGGGATAAATTTTAACCTTCTCGTTTAAAACTGCCTGCTCATTGCAACCATTAGATTTGGTATAATTCGAAATCAGACGGATGAGCAGATCATTCAGTTTTTCGACTTCATAATCGTCCACCAGAGGATCAAGATGCGCATTGCCTATTCCACTGTCATCAGTGATAAACACATACGTTCCATTGGTTGCAATACTCATGAATTTCAGCAAAAATTCGGTTTCTCTATTAATACCGCTTGCCGACACAGGTATAATTTTGATACCTCTTTCAGCGGCTTCAGCTATCTGGTCTCGTATACTCGTTTTCACTTCTGCCGCTTCATGCGGTGGCGCATCCAACAGTAAAAATATAATGCGCGCAATAGCGTCATCAGTCCATTGTTGTGCCAATGCTTCTTCAAGTGCTGCATCCACAGCTTCGGGATAATCGCCTCCACCACTGGCTTTTTGATCATTGATAAATTTATAGACGCGGTCGAGATCTTTACTCAGCGGACTTACCTTGGTCAGGTATTGATCGTTCATATCGCGATAGAAAACGGATCCTATACGGAGGTTTAATTCTCCTGTCTCCTTTATGGATTTTTCGATTACATCTTTTACCTCTGATTTGAGATAATTGATCTCGTCACCCATAGAACCCGTGGCATCCACTACAAACATAATGTCTACATTTTTTGCATTCTTACAGTTGGTCTTGATCTTCAAATTAGCGCTCTTTCCACTTTGCACATCAAGATCATAAGTATCACCGTTATGATAGATTTTGGCACTTAATGCTGTCTTTGCACGACGTTCCTTTTTGAAAATTCCAGACCACAGCTCCGCTTTTCCGCCATTGTCCGTACGAGTCAACCAGACCACCTCATCGCCTGCCCGAAGCTCTACTTTCAGATCGACAAGTGGTACGTTTTCGTTATTGGTGACAAATACAGAATACCTTTCAGTAGGATGAATGCCCCAACGATCTTGCATGCTGTTGTAATCATTATCATTCAGCAAAGAAGTCCAATCGTCCCAATTCGTAAGATCGTTCCATTCACCGGCAGTGATCTGGCCGGCTTGAGGATTTTCGGGAATGTCGGGTCGGATTCGATCTCTTGGTGTTCCCGGTTTACGCGAGGGAGCGTCAGATACTGCCATGGCCTCACTCATCGCCTTTGAAGGCATTGCTTTTGTCATCCTACCGCGGGACATTAGTTCGACATCTGATATCTCTTCTGAGTCCGGATCGGCATATTTCGAGGTGACCCTTTCTATTATTGTGTCTCCTTTTATTTTGATCAAAGTGATTAGCGTATCACCGCGATAGATGGTTTTTTTATGGATTACAGTATCTCGTGCGTGCACAATTGCTGTAATATTTTCCTCATCATCCATTACTCCGCTTATTTCATTGCTTTTGCAATGCAGGAGCAATAATGAAAATATGACCCAGAATACTATGTTGTTCATATGTCTCTTTTTTAGTAAAGATGAAGTTCAGTGCTCTTTTGGTACTGCATAGACCTAAATTAACAAAAGATTAATCAGTGGTTGGGTAAACATCCTGTTATTAAGAAGAAGTCTTCAATTATATTATGAACTGATCTTTTTTGTTTAAAACTTCAGGCTTCGTTAATTCGTTACTACACCTCATGAGGATCCTGAAATCAGAATAAATTTTACGAATAGCGATGGTGTAATTACGCGCAAATACCAAGGTGAACCGATCGATGAACAATCATTTCGATGGACTACATTTGCAGACTCAATTTGGAGTTCGCATGCACAAAAAAAGATACCTGCTGCTCGAATTAAAACCGAACCCCCTACACATGAGATTTCCCCAAATATTATTTGCTACAATCTTATCGCTCACGATGGTACGCCAGTGGATGGTACAATGATGATTTTTGAAAAACGATAGTTATAAACTGATCCTAAATTGACAACATCACTTAGCCAAAAATCTGATAAGCCGCAAATGCACTCAAATAGGCCAGCACTCCCATAAAGACAAACTGTACAATCGGCCATTTCCAACTTTTAGTTTCACGCCTGGTGACAGCTAATGTACTCATGCATTGCAAAGCAAAAACATAGAATAAAAGAAGTGATAATGATGTGGCAAATGTATACACAGGCTTGCCCGTTTGAGGATTAATTTCAGAGGCCATTCTTTCTTTGATTACTAATTCTTCATCACTGCCCACACTGTAAATCGTCGCCATGGTGCCTACGAATACTTCCCTTGCCGCGAAAGAGGTCAAAAGAGCAATTCCAATTTTCCAATCGTAGCCCAAAGGTTCTATTGCAGGCTCCATGGCTTTGCCAATAATCCCGGCGTAGGAACCTTCCATTTTTTTAGAAGCGATCAAACTTTCAAACTCCGGGGAATTGTCCTTTAAACCTATTTCAGAGGCTAGTTCTGTGCCCTCAGATTCTGCCTGCTGCATAGCTCCAATCGGCCCATAAGAGACTAAAAACCAGAGGATTATGGATATTACCAAAATTACTTTTCCCGCCTCGACTATAAATGTTCCGACTTTTTCTTTCACATTCAGAAAAACATTTTTCCACAGTGGTTTTTTGTACTTGGGTAGCTCGATCATAAGCATGGAGCGATCACGCGATTTTAAAACCCATTTGAAAACAAGAGCTGATGCTAAAGCAGCAGATATCCCCAAAACATAAAGTCCCATAAACGCCAATCCCTGTACGTTAAACGGCCCCCAACTCAAACCATCCGATACGACAAATCCAATCAAAACCGTATACACCGGAATGCGAGCAGAACAACTGATCAGCGGAGTAACCATAATGGTGATCATGCGCTCTTTCCAATTGGATATGGTGCGCGTTGACATGATGGCTGGTATCGCGCAAGCTCCCCCGGAAATCAAGGCAACGATGCTTCGACCGTTGAGCCCAAAACGCTGCATTAACCCGTCAAACATAAATACGGCTCGGCTCATGTAGCCGATTTCTTCAAGTACGGATATGAGGAGAAACAGGATGGCGATCTGCGGGATAAAGACCATAATACCACCGAGTCCCGCAATGACTCCTTCGGTGAGCATGTCAGCAAACCATCCGGCAGCCAGAGAATTTTTCACCATTCCGCTCAATCCCAGAAAAGTATTTTCGATCAAGTTCATAGGCCATTCGGCCCAGGCGTAGATGGCCTGGAATACCAAGAGCATTATTACACCAAAAATCAATGGTCCCAACACACGATGAGTAGTAATTTTATCAATGCGTTCGGTATAGTTTGCACGGCTTTTTGATATTCTTTTTGTGGCCTGTTTTATTATTGGTGTGAAGTCATTGTAGCGCATCATGGTCTCGCGAATCTGGTATTTTATAGATTCGAATTGATTTTTGCTTTTTAGTTTGTCAACAAAGGATTTTTGCCGATTACCTAAATGCGGGAGCCAATCTGAATGATGGGCATATTGGAGGGCTTGATAATCATTTTGGACAGATAATTTAAGCGATAGTTCCTCAGCAACATTTACTTCCACATCCGATCTTTTGTATGCCTTTGACCACGCTCGAATCTTTTGATTTTGAACCAATTGACCAAGTTGCGTTTTTAATAAACTGATATTTCGTCCGGTGCGCGTACTGATGGCCATAACCGGACATTCAAGATATTTGCTAATCTTCTCCGGTTCAATCCGTAGCCCTTGGTCGAATGTGAGATCGGCCATGCCCAAGACAACTACAAGCGGAAGATCTAACTCGCGAAGCTGGGTGGCCAAAAGAAAATGCTTTTCTACATCCAGGCTGTCGATGATGTAGATAATTGCATTTGGATAATTAGCATTATTTGGATCGGTAAGGGTCTCAATTACTATTTTTTCGTCTGAAGAATTGGGATAGAAACTGTAAATGCCCGGAAAATCAATGAGTTCGATGCTCTCGTTGTTATCCAACTTGATAACTCCACTTTTTTTATCAACGGTAACTCCTGGGTAGTTTCCAACTTTCTGCCTGAGGCCGGTGAGCAAATTGAAAAGCGAAGATTTGCCACTATTCGGATTGCCGATCAAGGCAATTTTTTTAAGGCTGGATTTGCCCATTTGCCTCTTGGATAATGATTTTTGAGGCTTCGGATTTTCTCAATGCTATCAAATATTCGCCTAGTTTCAAACAAATTGCATTTCCAAGGGGAGATTTACTCACCACTTGAATTGTTGTTTGAGGAAGTAGTCCAAACGTCAGCAGGTTGCAGGCCAAACTGTCTTCGCTAAAATCCTTGACTATTCCTTCTTCGCCAGGTCCGAGATCAAGTACGGTCTTCATATCCACAGGCCAAGTTGTGATAATTTTGTTTGCCATAAAAGGCAAATTTTGACGTAATTGACTAACAATTTTAGGTATGGCGCGGTTAAATAGTATACGGTTAACCAGTCCGTATAAAGCTAATTTTGGCAGCGAACCGGACTGAGCGAGTGTAACACTAAATAAGTCGAGAAAAGAAAAATGAAGGAGAATAAAACAGGCTTCTTACCTGATTACCTAATTGACCGATTAACTAAAACATGCGAATCGCTCTTATAGCCCATGACGGGAAAAAAACAGAATTGGTTTCATTTGTTCTTCAGAATAAGTCAATTCTTAGTAGTTGCCATCTTTTCGGTACAGGCAGTACCGCTTCACATATTTCACAGGCTGGATTTAACGTAACAGGCTTACTTTCATGGCCTCAGGGAGGTGATGCTCAAATCGCCGCGATGCTCGCCACGGGTAAATTAGATATGGTCATATTTTTTAGAGACCCATTGGATAAACATCCACACGAACCCGATGTACAGATGCTTATGCGGCTCTGTGACGTACATAATATTCCATTAGCAACTAATCCTGCTTCGGCAAAGTTATTCATAGATAGCATCGGTTAAATTAGGGATTGGTTAATTAGGGAATTAGTTAAGTAGAGAATTTACGAAGGCGAAAGTGACTAATTTTAAAGATGAAATAATTATACCTACTGTACTAATGCATCAACGTTGACAAACGAAGACTATAAAAAATTATCGCCCACAATACCCAAGGAGCCCGGTGTCTATCGCTTCATGGCGGAAAATGACAACGTCCTTTACGTTGGCAAAGCTAAAAATCTTAAAAATCGAGTCACGTCTTACTTCGGAGAAAGAAAGCACCAGGCGTACAAAACACGGGTCATGGTAAAAAGTGCGAGAAGGGTAGAATATACGGTTGTTGATTCCGAACAAGACGCTCTTATTCTTGAAAATACGCTGATCAAAAAACACCAGCCGAGGTTTAATGTAGACCTCAAAGACGATAAATCATATACATATTTGGTCATTAAAAATGAGCGGTTTCCGCGTGTTTTTTTTACCCGCAAAGTCATTAGAGATGGCTCTATCTATCTTGGGCCTTATACTTCCAAATGGAAGACGCGCCAGGTATTAGAAATTGTAAAAAATCTCTTCCCACTCCGCACCTGTAATTTCAACCTGTCTGCAGAAAATATCCTAGATGGGAAATTTAAAGTTTGCCTCGAATATCATATCAAAAATTGTATGGGCCCCTGTGAAAACCTGGAAAGCGAGGAAGATTACGACGAAAAGATCGCCCAGGTCAAAAATATTCTCAAGGGAAATCTGAAACCGGTCAAGGATTACATTAAAGAGCAGATGCAAATGCATGCATGCAACCTCGATTTTGAAAAAGCCTCGGTACTCAAGGAAAAATTGGTTCTTTTCGAAGAATATCGGGCCAAGTCCACCGTCGTGCATCAAAGCATCAAAGATGTCGACGTATTCTCAATCAACAGCGATGAAGAATGGGCTTATGTAAATTACCTGAAGATTTTAAATGGGCTGTTAATCAATACCGATACAATTGAACTGAAAAAAAACCTCACCCAGGAAAATGAAGACATTCTTCGTCATGCGATCAACCACTTTCGTGAAAAATACAACAGCATAGCTCCCGAATTAATTCTGCCGATGAAGATCAAATACCACGAAGATTTACTTCAAACCATTCCCAAACGAGGCGATAAACGGAAACTTTTGGAACTGTCCGAGAAAAATGTCTTCTACCACACCATGCAAAAGAAAAAGGAGCAAATCTCGAAAATAAAGAAACAAACTCCAGCCGAGCGAATCCTGAAAACCTTACGGAACGACTTGGAAATGAAAGAGTTACCTCATCACATCGAATGTATTGATAATTCGAATATTCAGGGAAGCAATCCGGTAGCTAGTTGTGTAGTATTCAAAAATGCTAGGCCGAGCAAAAAGGATTATCGGAAATTTAACATCAAAACGGTGAAAGGGCCAAATGACTTCGCATCAATGGAAGAGGTGGTGCACAGACGGTACAAAAGGCTTCTCGACGAAAAACAAGACCTTCCGCAACTCATCATTATCGACGGTGGAAAAGGTCAGCTTAATGCGGCCATCAACAGCCTTGTCAAGTTGGAACTAATGGACAAAATTGTGGTCATCGGCATAGCGAAAAAGCTGGAAGAAATTTATATGGCTTACGACCCTATCCCTCTCTATATCGACAAAAAATCAGAATCTTTGAAACTCATCCAACAACTCAGGAACGAGGCGCATCGATTTGCCATCAACTTCCACCGTGACAAGCGCTCCAAAGGTTTTCTTGGAACATCTCTCATGGATATTGATGGAATAGGGGAAAAGACGGCGGAGAGATTGTTGCAAAAATTCGGAAGTATTAAACGATTGAAGGAAGAGAGCCTTGAGGATATTGCTGCGGAAATTGGGAATCAAAAGGCGCTTTTGGTAAAGGACTATTTGCATGGTTCTTAAGCATTAAGTTGACTGGCAAAGCCCGAGGTCCTATTTATCAATTTATAGTCCATGATGGTGTCTCGCCTCAGCAAAAAAGGCCTTCCTTTGCAAAAGGTTATTGAAGGCGTCTCACCCTCGAGAAGAATCACTTCAGGGCTCGCCTGTACAAAAACATTGACCATTGCTAACTGCTGACAACATATACATCCAATACGGCGATAGAAAGCTTTTCAATAAAGTCAATATTGCTATCAAAAACAAAGATAAAATAGGCTTGGTGGGTCGCAATGGTTCAGGGAAGTCCACTCTTCTCAAAATCCTTTCGGAAGAATTAAGCCCTCATGGAGGTTCGGTAAGTCGGCCGACACAAAGCACTATAGCTTTGTTACACCAGGAAATTGTGCTGGACCAAGAAAAGACCGTAATGGAAGCAACGATGAAGGCCTTTGAAGAGGTAAAGCAGCTCGAAAAAGAAATCGCCAAATGCGACTCTGAAATCAGGAAACGTACCGACTATCAAAGTGTGAGCTATGCACGGCTTATCCAGGCGTTTACCGATGTCAATGAGCGGTATGACCTGTTAGGGGGAGCTACTGCAGAAGGCGATACCGAAAAGGTACTGAAAGGGTTGGGATTCAAACAAAAAGATTTTAATCGGCAAATTTTAGAATTCAGCGGTGGCTGGCAGATGAGAGTTGAATTGGCTAAAATGTTGCTAAGACGGCCAGATTATCTTCTGCTGGATGAACCTACTAATCATCTCGATATAGAATCCATCATCTGGCTGGAATCTTTCCTAAAGAATTACGAAAAGGCGGTTGTCCTCATCTCTCACGATCAGCAATTTCTCGATAACACTACGAATAGAACGATAGAAATCGAACTTGGAAAGATTCACGACTACAAGGCTCATTATTCCGAATACCTCGAAATGCGCAACGAGCGTAAAGAAAAACAACAATCGACATTCACAAATCAACAAAAAGTAATTGCACAGAAGGAACGAACCATCACAAGGTTCATGGCTAAGGCGAGTAAAACCAAGATGGCTCAATCTATGCAAAAGCGGTTGGAGAAAATCGAGAAAATAGAGATGGAAAATGAAGATCTTGCGACAATGAATATCAAATTTCCTCCTGCTCCACGGTCTGGTCAGGTCGTCTGTGAAGGTAGGTCTATAAGCAAATCGTATGGCAAGTTGGAAGTACTGCACAACGTCAATTTCAGTCTTGAAAGGGAGGAGCGAATCGCTTTCGTGGGCCAAAATGGTCAGGGTAAGACCACTTTGGCCAAAATACTCATAAAGGACCTGTCACCTAGCTATGGTAGTGTCGTTTTGGGTCATAATGTATCACTCGGTTACTACGCACAAGACCAATCCGATACTTTGGATACCAAAATTACCGTACTTGAGACCATGGAATTTAATTCACCCCCGGAAATGCGTACTAAATTGCGCGGTAGTTTGGGTGCATTTATGTTCAGCGGGGAGGATGTGGATAAAAAGGTTTCTGTGCTGAGTGGTGGAGAAAGGTCTCGATTGGCCCTGGCATGCCTTTTACTAAACCCATTTAATTTGTTGGTATTAGACGAACCAACAAATCATCTTGATATTTTGTCAAAAAAAGTAATGAAGAAGGCACTGATGGATTACAATGGGAGTCTGATAGTGGTGTCTCATGACAGAGAATTTCTATCCGGTCTTACTAGCAAAACCATAGAATTTAGAGATAAAAAACTTCATACCTACTTGGGCGACGTAGAATATTTTCTACAAAAAAGAGCGCTGGACGACATGAGAGAGGTAGAACTTCAATCTTCCGAAAGTATTGAGCAGAGATCAATCATTGAGTCAAAAGAAGTATGGCATAGGAAAAGAGCGAACGAAAAGAAAATTCAAAATATCGAAAGAAAAATAAAAAGTATTGAATCTAAAATAGAAGTCCTAGAAAAGGAAATGGGAGTAAGTGGATTTTATCAAAAAAATAATGCATCGCAAGTCATAGAAAAGCATGATATAATGAAAAAAGAACTTGATGATTTGTTAGAAAAATGGGAGAATATGGAATTATGATAATAAAAAGCCTACCTTAAATTTGGTAAATTTTATAGAATATTTTAATTTAATGAAATATTTTTTAATCAGGTTATAATCCTAGTAAGGCTTATTTTTCTAGGGTAGTCAGGATGGATGGGTCGCTTGACGTAAGCGTGCTCATCCATCATTTTTTTACTATTACCATTCGTTTCTCTTCGATAACTCTGAAATATGTGCAGTGTGATGAAGCCCATGCCAACTGTAAAGTGCGACCATCCAATTCAGACTGAGTTTTTTTGAAGTTTCCGGGTGGATAAGTTGTTTATTAAAATCCTGCTCATCCATGGCCTTCAGAAAAGTTACCCACCTGAAATGCAATCCTTTCAACAATGCTATGGAAGAATCTATATCGGCCGACTTAGCTTCGGGCAATTCGGCCCATCTCTTCTCATCGTACGCCTTTATAATCGGTTCATTTTCGGTGAGCGTCCACTTAAATCGCACATAACTATTGATATGACTGTCGGCCAAATGGTGGACTACTTGGCGCACTGTCCAACCGTCCGGACGATAGGGTGTTTCGAGCTGCTCATCATTCAAATCAGCTGTGATTTTTTTAATCATTCCGGGCAGATTTTCAATATTTTTTATCAATTGCGCTCTGATGTCATCATTGAATATTTCGGGTGATTTGAATCTTCCAATTGGATATCTTAATTTTTCTAAATCGATAACTTAGTTAATTACTTGATTGGTTCATTGGGGCAGACAGCGCAGTTCAATTTTTTTTATTGCGGCTATGTGCGCTAAACTAAAGAATCATACGACAAGTTTACTTAACGGATTAGGCTATTTGTTTTTGTAAACGCATTTACAACTTCGCACTAGACAAAATGAGAAATGATCGAATCGTAATTCATCGCAACATAGAGAAGGGTTGCCAAATTAGCAAATAGAATTATAGGAACGAGCCAAACAAAAGTATCAGCATCAATAGTTCGTGAAGGATTTCGGCCAAATTCGAAGTGTTAACAGCAGTATCTTAAATTCAAGATTTCTATAACGCTGATTATCAAGTATTTATGGCCTGCTTATTTGGCAATCCTATTAAAATGCAAGTTTCGGTTCAGACGATACTTTAGTTTTAATAATTTATCCATAATTCTAAGATTGAGTATCAACGAGTTATGAAATATTTCCTTCACGGACTATTGAGCATCGAACCCTCATTCAAATAAATCAGAAAGGAAGTGAGTACCAAACCTATGTATAGATCCAGGCCTATTTGTCTTGCCCAAAGTATAGGGTACAGACGACGCAGACTGCGGAAGAAACTTTCTTTTGAGCTGCAGTAAATAGTATAGCCAAGGAATGAAAAGAATAAAAGCCATGCAAGGTATTTTCCACATGCATAAGGGCCGTTACTAATAAATAATGGCTCTGAGCTTTTGAAAGCTACGGCCAAGATAACGAATGCAATGAATACAATCCAAAGCAGATTGTTTTTGATTTTCCTCTTTGTCAGCATCGCGCTAAAATATAGTTATTATATAAAATGCTTAAGCATAATTACCTCTTTCTCCGTTAAGTCTCTGAACCAGCCTCGAGGTAAGTTCTTTTTGGTCAAACCACCATAATAGACCCTGTCCAATCTTTCAACTTTATAGCCCAGATGCTCGAAAATCCTTCGTATTATCCTATTCTTTCCAATGTGTACTTCAATTCCAATTTCTGAATTGTCCGAATCAATAATCCAATCGATATCATCGACTTGGGCTATACCATCTTCTAATTTGAGCCCCTTTCTTATTATTTCCAAATGCTCCTCGCTTACCGGCTCATCGAGTACCACATGGTACCGCTTTTTCACCTTGTGGCTCGGATGGGATAGCTTTTTAGCCAGATCTCCGTCATTGGTCAACAATAGCAATCCGGTTGTATTTCGGTCTAGCCTTCCCACCGGATATATTCGTTTCTTGATCTTATTCTCTACAATATCCATAACCGTTCGTCTTCCTTTTTCATCCGAGGTGGTAGTCATGGTATTTTTGGGCTTATTCATTAGGATATAGACGTATTTCTTTTCTGGTCTGAGGATTTTACCATTGTACTTAATGGTGTCCTTTTTCTTGACTTCGTAGGCTGGATTGATTTCAATCTTCCCATTCACTTGCACCTTGCCTTCTTTGACAAGATCTCCAGCTTTTCTTCTCGAGCAGACGCCAGAGTGTGCTATGTACTTGTTGAGCCTCATGGGAGCGCGAAAGTAGCAAATTTGGGATTTGCAAACGTTTAACCCAACTTGAGCAAACCAACAGTTAATTCGCTGATAATCAAGGCATTATACCTTGACTACACAACATATTATTTGTAAGTTGTTGGTTTACAGAACTTTAAATATAAACAAATTTTGAATGTATTGAGGCGGCTTAAGAAAAATTGTTGTGTAGTATGGTACATAACTCGCTGATAATCAATCCATAGCGACTGTTAATGCTCAAGTCGGGTTAAGCCATAAATCCCGATACTACACGCACTGATTATAAGGAAATGGCGTAAATGATACCACTATATGTATTAAGAAGATCGATTAAAACGGAATATCTTCATTGGTATTCATCCTGGACGGACGGGTAATGATTGCCGTATTCGTTGGATCCTTAAAATCATCAGTCTGCGAAAGAGGATCATTGAAGATCATCGAGCGATCAGGTTCGATAAATTTCACATATTCTTTGATAAATCGAAGGAAGACGCTCCCGAGAGCTCCATTGCGATGTTTGGAAACAATTATCTCAGCTTGGTCGGTTGGAGTATCGAAGTCTTCGCTGATATCATAATAGTCAGGACGATAGATGAATGTAACTATATCTGCGTCTTGCTCGATAGCTCCCGATTCTCTCAAATCAGAAAGCACTGGCTTTTTGGTACCACCTCTTGTCTCTACAGCCCTGCTCAACTGTGATAATGCGATAACAGGAATGTTGAGTTCTTTGGCAAGAGATTTGAGCGATCGCGATATTGCGCTTATCTCCTGTTCTCGATTCGCCCTATTGTGATTAGGCGCGCTGTGCATAAGTTGCAAATAATCGATAATGACCAATTCTATGTCGTGATTCTGCTTGAGCCTTCTGCATTTTGCCCGCACTTCAAATATATTGATAGCGGGAGTGTCATCGATGTAGACAGGCATTTCGGCCATGCGGTCGACCGCGGCATTTAGTTTAGGCCATTCGTCCTTGTCCAGTTTTCCGTTGCGCAGTTTTCGGCTGTCGATCTCTGCTTCCATTGCAATTAGTCTTTGAACTAGCTGCATACTGGACATTTCCAGAGAAAACACAGCAACGGACTTATCCAGCAAAGCGGCATTCCTGGCGAGTGAAAGAGTGAAGGCGGTTTTTCCCATACCTGGACGAGCTGCGATTATGATCAAATCCGATGGCTGCCAGCCAGAAGTGATTCTGTCTAAATCGGCAAATCCGGTAGGTACACCGGTGACCGCTTCGTCCTTTTGACTTACGGCTTCGATCTCTTTTCTGGCCTTGACCGCAATGGCACTCAACTTTTCGTAACCCGTGTTGAGATTTTTGTCGGTTATATCGTAAAGATTTTGTTCTGCTTCATCCAGAAGTTCGAATATGTCCTTCGCATCTTCATAAGAGTCCTTGATCGTATGCGTCGATACTCTGATCAATTCTCTCTGGATGTATTTTTGAGCAACTATACGAGCGTGGTACTCGATATTGGCGGCGGAGGCTACCTTATTAGTCAATTCGAGCAGATAATCCAGCCCGCCTACTTCCTCAAGTTTTTTATTTTTTTTGAGACCTTCGTGAACGGTGAGTAAATCGACAGGCTGGGATTTTTCAAATAAATCCTGGGTCAGAGAATAAATCTCGGCATGGGCATCTTTGTAAAAACTTTCGGGCCTGAGGATTTCGATAACTGAAGGAAGGCCATCTCTGTCTACTAAAATTGCTCCGATTACAGCTTCTTCCAGATCAACTGCCTGGGGCATCACCCGGCCATAGAGCACTGAGCTCAGATCGGCTTCGGATCGTAGAGGTTTTAATTTTCCACCTTCAGATGAGGTGAGTGTTTGCTGATCGGCCATGTAGTCATCCTATATTTAGTGCTCATTCAAACATTTACTGAGCGTTCGCGTAAAGATAAAAATGCATTAAGAAATATTAGAATATGAATCAACACATAATAAATTATTAAATGTGAATTGTCAAGGGAAAAATGTGGAAAAGGCAAAAAAAATGTGGAAAACAATAATATGAAGGAGCATTACATATTCAGAATCAATTGAATATGAAAAGAGGCGTATCTCACGGACATCTAATCTCACGTTAAGAATTTTTTCATATTTTTTTTTTTGTGATATGTATTATACCAATACTCCGTGAAAAGAGAAAATCAATAGAAGGGAAATTGTCATTAGGTAGGAGAAACAGACTGACAACTGCCCGCCCGCCGAAGCCTTGGCGCAGGAGGGCCAACTGCATGAACCCCGTCATTCCTTCCCTACTTCATTCAACTTTTTCTGCACCATTTCCATAATCTCTTTCTGTCCTTGTACCTCGGCTCTTTTCATTTCCTGATCTTTGATGTTTTGCTGGATGGCATTCTCAGCTTTTAAGATTGCCTCCTTGGCTTTTTCGATGTCCTTGTGATAACCTTCGTTTTTCTTGATGAGCTTTTCGAGGTTTTTGCTGAGGTCTTTCAGCTTCTTTTGCTCTTCATTCAATTCTTCCTCGACTACCGCTTTTTCTACTTCGATAGCGAAATCTTCCAGAAATACTTTTACTCCGCGAGCTTCATTCGTATGGGAATCCGAGTCGATAAATTGATCGTCCATTTGCAACCACACATACGCTCTCGAACTGTTACTCAGGCTTTCGAATTTGCCGGTGAGGTTGACATTGTAAGAAGGATCGACGGAAGGAATGACAATGGCTTCTGACCTCCATTCTTTCGATTTGCGATCTCTTTTTGTTTTACCAAAAGATTTCATGTAGTTCTTCCATATGTTTTCTGCCATTTTGGTATTGGCATTGTCGAGATCGATGACGAAAGCATTATGCACACCGGCGCTCATTGAGGTTTCTTCTTCAATTACCTGGGAAATCGCTGTGCCTGCAAGTGCAAGCATAAAAAACGTGAATAGCTTAACAGTTTTCATTTTGTTCCTTTTTTTGTTTAGACCTTTTTAGAATGATAAAGTCATCAAATTTTGGCTTAATTTAATGAAAAGAAAAGTTAATTATTGAAAAAATTCGGTAGAGGGTAAGGTAACATTCGATTGAAATTGCATACATTTTGATTACTTGATAAGAGAAATCTATTTTAACTTCCTCCACCAAAAATCACAACATACATGAACGACATAGGTGAAAGTATAAATATCTTAAGAGCATCTCGACAGAATTATCTGAAATTCATCGATTGGTACGATCTGGATGCATTGAATCACACCCCTACAAAATTTAATAACAACCTGGTTTGGAATTTTGGCCACGTTATCGTGACCCATCAACTTCTGTGCTACAATTTGTCGGATCTCAATATGCCAATCGATAAATCACTCGTGCCCAAATATAGAAAAGGAACGAAACCCGAAGCTCCGGTTTCGCAGCAGGAAGTAAGCGAACTTAAAGAATTAGCGGTCGAACTGGTGGACAAGTTCGAAGAAGATTACAATCGAGGTATATTCAAAGTATACAATGCGTATCAAACCAGCTATGGATTCAAAATAGAAGATATACAAGATGCTGTAGCGTTCAACAATGTGCACGAAGGTCTCCATATTGGCAGTTGTCTTGCGATTATGAAATTTTTAGATTAGTCTAAGACGGTGCAGCTTGTAGATAGACACATTTCAGCTTTTGCGTCTTTTGTTTGGGGAGTGCCGTTGCTTTTTCTTCTTATTGGCGGAGGCTTGTATTTACTCATTAGGTCGCGTTTCTTTCCTTTTCGATATATCGGACATGCGATGCAAATCCTTCGCGGGAAATACGATGATGATTCAGCCGAAGGAGAGATTAGCCATTTTGCGGCACTTACGACTGCCTTGTCTTCTACTATTGGTATGGGCAACATTGCGGGCGTAGCCGTTGCGATAAGTATCGGTGGTCCCGGAGCAGTGTTTTGGATGTGGGTGAGTGCGATAGTGGGAATGAGTACTAAGTTTTTTACCTGCACACTTTCCATCATGTACAGAGGTAAGGACTCTCAAGGTTTCATCCAGGGAGGACCGATGTATTTCATTATGGAGGGACTTGGAAAAAAGTGGAAACTGGCTGCGGTAATATTCAGCCTTGCAGGCCTGGTCGGTGCACTACCAGTTTTTAATGTCAATCAACTGACCCAAGCCATCGGCGACATACTTCTGAAACCGAACGGAATAGCAGTAAATCTTCAGACCAATGCCATCATTGGAATCATTCTGATAACTATTACCGCAATAGTAATTTTTGGAGGACTAAAGCGAATCAGTCATACAGCGACGCGATTAGTACCGGTTATGGTGATACTCTATTTCGTTCTTGTCCTAATCATCTTGTTATCCAATCAGGGCAAAACTCTTTATTATTTTCAAATGATCTTCGTTGATGCCTTTGGTGCCGAATATTATGGAGGTGACCCTTTATTCGGTGGGTTGCTCGGCGGACTCATTCTCCTTGGCATCAGGCGGGGTGCATTTTCCAACGAAGCCGGCATCGGTACGGCTCCGATGGCTCATGGAGCCGCTAAAACCAATGAACCGATACGAGAAGGTTTGGTAGCAATGCTAGGGCCGGCTATCGATACTTTGGTCGTGTGCACGCTTACCGCGCTCGCTATATTGGTGACGGACGTATGGCAAACTTCCGACAGCAATGGTGTAAGTCTTACAGCAGCAGCATTCACCGATGTATTCGCGGGATATGGCCCGTTGCTTTTGCTTATTTGTGTGGCCGTTTTTAGTATATCCTCTCTTTTCTCATTTTCTTATTACGGTACCAAATGCCTTTCCTTTTTGATAGGCGCTCGACGAAAAGATTGGTACAACTATTTTTACATAGCCAGTATTTTAATAGGAGCCACTTTCTCTCTTGATGTGATAATCAACTTGATCGACGGATTCTACGCAATCATGGCATTTCCTACGATGATCGCGACCATCCTCTTATCAGGAAAAGTTGTGGATGAGGCGCGCAAGTACTTTGGGTCAGTTAAATAGTTGATCGGGTAATTGGTGCGGTCCCTCCGAAAGTGGGAAATTGGACTGATTTGCTAAATTTTTTGAATTTCGTAAATCTTAACTCATTGATTATCAAGAGAATATAAGACTCTAAACTGTCTGTCCATACTACTGGACATGAGCTATAAATTGTGGTTCAAAGAATAGCCAAGAGGGTTTGGGGATAGAACGAATGGAATGAGAAAGAAAGCATATGAAATTTCTAAGGTTGTTGAATTTGATTTCTAAAAAGGATAGTCCTTTTTTAAATTTGGAAACGACTAAGTTGATCGATCCGTTTTTATATTTCTTCCAATCACTCTTCTTTTTGTGCTTGAGTTGGGTTAGACCCTGTTCAATACATAAGGCATAGATAAATACTACAATACCCATTGTCAATTCTATTTTTCCAGAGTCTTTAAAATTAAGAGCTTCTAAATTGAAACCATTTGATTTTAAGTGTTTGAAGCAAGTTTCAATAGTCCAACGAATAGGGTAAAGCTTTACTATTTTTCTTTTGTCTTTCAATGTAGATATGAAATAAAACAGAGGTTCGTTGGCTGAACTTTTGGGGTTTTTAAAAATCACAAAAGAAAATTTTTTTCCAAGGATTTCAATTTGTTTAGACACTCCACAGATTTGATACCGTTTTTTCAATGCTTCACGTTCAATACCAATGTATCGAAGATGTTGGTGTTTATAAAATGTCTTATCCTTTCCCCTTTGGTTGTCCACATACCCTTTATAAATTCCCTTTTTTAACCTAATTACAAACTCTAACCCCTTGTCTACCAGATATTTAAACCATCTTTCTCCGATGTACTCCCGATCTGCTAGTAGTATCAAACCTTTCAGATTATATAATTTACAGGCTTTGTCTATCACCTTTCGTCTTTCATTAAAATTACTCATACCCTTCTTGTCTAAGTCTTCCCACCATATTGGAATACTTACTCCATTGACCACTACACTCAATGTTAATAAGTGAATATTCTTGTTGCCATTCTCCCAGCTCGTACCATCTAGTGCCAAATATTTGATGTTCTTCGCTTTGAGTCTCAACAAATAAAAACTAAAACATAATATAGCTTCAATCAATGCCTGCTTGTCAGCATCATCCATATTGAAAAAACGGATCAACCTCTTATAATTCGAATCAGGTTTGGTGTTTTGTTGGTTTTCGAGTATTCCAGGGAGCTTATCCTTTACAATGTTCAAATTCGTCGTCCTGGCTGATAATATACCTTGGGCTGTTGTGAGAAAATTTTTTATTACATGTTCTTCAAAACCTGAGAAAAATGGTTTTATTTCGCTTACGAGTGGAATTGTCATTGTTGTTAATTGTTTGTTTTACAAACAATAATGATATATTCCACTTTATTATAATATATAACCTACTTTATTTCAAGATATTGTATTATTTTAACCCCAATGTCCAGTAGTATGCTGTCTGTCCTTTCCTAAATCCCCCGCCGATTATTTATCGAAAACAATTCATCTAAATAGTCCCCTCTAGTTCTACTGGTATAATTATCAATACAGCGTTCGCTTCCACTTCTCATGATACTAATGCAAGCTCCGTTATTAAATCTGCCTTCCAGATGATCTCGATGGAGGAAACAATGCCCTAATTCGTGAAAGACGATCATTTCGCGGTTTAGAAAAGAAGCTCTGTTCCAAAATTGATTATCAACTACAATGCGTCCGGGAGCAAACCCACCATAGCTACATGAACCGGCTACGTTAGCCTCTTTGATGTTTTGAATCGTTCCCCTTATGCGTTCTCGGACGAGGTCGGCGGGAATGTTTCTTTTAGCGGCTTCTAGTTCAAAATTTTCAAAATGCTGCCAAAGAGCTTCTTCGACAAGTGGATAACTTCTTTGTTGTGGCGCTTCTTCTTCAACGGTAACACCGGCCAAGTCACTTTGACAAGAGGTTAGAAAGAGGCATATAGTCGCGGCGAGAAACAAATAGGATGCATTCATGGTCTCTACTATTTAAATGATTGAATAAAGAGTATGAATGCGGTATAATCCAGCTAGTTATGTTAGACAATCGGTATTTTAAAACTGATTGGAATTCCTAATTATTACTAAAGAAAATCTTAAAAGTGTTTCTAGTCCGAAAAAGGTTTATCTGTCAAAAATGTCACATAGAGCGTAGGCTTGTCACGCAGTCAATCCACCGTCAACAGGGAGAGCATGACCAGTAATAAAGCTCGCATTGTCTGAGCTGAGATAAACGATAGCGTCGGCCATTTCCTGCGGTTTTGAAAACCGTTTCATCGGGATAAGTGACTTCAGTTTATTGGGAATAACTTGATCCGGATAATAAGATGGATCGAACATATTTGTTAACGTGAATACCGGGCAAACTGCATTAATTCGGATACCGTACTTAGCGTATTCCATAGCCGCCGTTCTTGTCATTCCAACTACGGCATGTTTTGATGCCACATAGGAAAGGCTGTTAGGCAGTCCCCTGATTCCCGCAATGGACGCAATATTGACGATGGTTCCACCGCCTTGCGCCATCATTTGCTTGAGCTCTTCCTGCATACAATAAAATACCCCGGTCTGGTTGACGGCAATTACGTCATGCCAGTCGTCATGGGTATGTTCGGCAGTTTTGAACATATTTTTTCCTCCTACTCCGGCATTGTTAACGGCTATATCGACAGAACCATGGTTGGATACCGTTCCTTCGATCAGCTTGCATACTTCTTCGTGATTGGCCACATTGGTTTGCACAAAAGAGGCTTTTCCGCCTTTTGCTTCTATCATTCCGACGGTATCCTTTCCTCCTTTATCATTGATATCCGCTACAACTACTGTAGCTCCGGCAGAGGCAAACTTCAGGGCAGTCTCACGGCCTATTCCCGAACCGGCGCCTGTTATTATGACATTTTTATTTTCAAATCGGATTTGCATATTTCTAATATTTATTTTTTAAGTAATCTCCCAATTCTCTAACGGCCCTAAGCCCTTTACGACCGAATGAGGCTCGGCCGAAAAATCCATGTATTGCCCCATCATATCTTTTCAATGTCACATTTCTTCCTTGTGATTCCAGCTTTTTGGCGAAAGCCTCCCCTTCATCGCATAAAGGGTCAAATTCCGCTGTGATTAAATAAGTATCCGGGAATTCTGATAAATCATCTACTAGCAACGGAGATGCATAAGCGTCTTTCTGATCACCGCCATTTTTAAAATACCCTTTCTCAAAGGCCGTCATGAGTTGTTTGGTCAAAAAATATCCCGAATCGTAGCGTGTATACGAACCGCTCTTTTCTGAATAACAATCAGTGGCCGGATAGATGGGCACCACTTCAAATATGTGAGAACCTTTCCCTTTTTTGATCATCTCCATTGCCACTACTATGGACAGATTACCACCTGCACTATCTCCCATCAGAATTAACCTGGAGTGATCGGCAAACGGTGTCGCCTTTGCGTCTAATATCCATTGAACAGTATCAATGCACTCCTCTACTGCTCGCGGAAAAGGGTATTCGGGAGCCAAAGAATAGTCGATCGAGAGAACCGACATTCCGGAATTTAGCGCTATCCGTGTGCACTGTTCGTGGTGTGTGTCCAAACTTCCAATACACCAGCCGCCGCCGTGAAAAAAGACGATCAAAGGTTTCTCCTTACCCTCGTGCATTACAAAGGCTCGAGCGTCAATATTGCCATGCCTCGTAGCCATAGACACGTTGCTTCTTGTATCCGGACTGATTTTCAGCTTTTTGAGACTAGTCAAAGCCAAATCGGAGAAGTCCTTTCTGAGTTTGACCAAATCAACTTCACCTTTTATTTCAGGAAGCATCTTCAACACCAGGCCGGTTCTGAACTCTACAAATCCATGTGGCTTTTTTACGATTGAATAATATAGCGCTACAAGAATGACAACTATGACGGCAATTGCGATGTAGATAGTCATATACTCAATTTCGCTTATCTGGTTTATACCAAATAGGTGAAGACCATGCTCTTTCCTGGATGATTCTTTTGGTTTCTTCAGGATATTTTACACCGTATTTTATTTCATCCCAAAGCGTGTATCGCGGAGAAGGAATTTCCAAAATACGAAGATAATAAAATGCATTGACGTTAGGATCAAAGTCGGGGTCTTTCCAAACGGTAAAAAGTGTAACAGATCCTGCACCTTCGCGCACCTCGCCTGTTTGTCTGTTTACAATTGATTCATCAATAGTGGTGTGATTTTCAGCTAAAACAGCGTCATAGATTTTTTCATGAAGCCTTTCACCATTATACCATCCCTTGATTACCTGCACTTTATGCAAATTATACCCAAGCGGATCTTTTGCGGCCCAAATTAGAAACTCAGGCGAATCATCATTTTGCGAAACAATATCCCCTCCCATTGGCACTCCTTTTTCGTAACCATTCCGGAGCATATCGTCGTAATCTTCATAGCTGTCTTTAAAACCATATCCCGCAAAAAATCGCATAAGGATGCGGGTACCGCTACTAGCGAAAGTCTCTTTTCTCAGCATGGCATCGTACAAGTGAGAGCGGGTATTGGCTCCCGCCCAAATGCCGACCAATCCTCCAAGATTCATCGCTTCGTACACCCTCAGTTTGGGATTTAATATCCATTCTCGGTTCGCTCGAGTCGCAGCCTTTGCATCGACTGCTAAATGGTTGCCCTGGTAGCTGTCGCTCTCTTCAGCATTTCCGGGTGTGGCATTGTGTGTATCTGTGCTGCCTATAATCCCATATTTATACGGATTTGCATCAAATTTCTCTTCGTATTCCAGTCCGCGTTTAAGAATGTGTCGCACATAATTGTTTTGATTTGGGGAACTGTCTTCATAAATTTCAAAATCTGCATATTCGTCATTTTGCCAAAGCGCCGGATGCACCTCAGAGTTTCCTTTGGCCTGATGGATTTCAACTAATGGTTCATTTTTAGCTCTTGTTTGAGCATAGGAAACGTCTATTTCAGAGCTATCCGTTTGAGTCAGCGGAAAAGTAAAACCATGGCTTAGATTACTGTTGTGGGGAATCGCTATTACTGTTGCGCCTTGCTTTCGAAATTGTTCGAGCGATTGCCATAGTTGAGCTTCGTTCGTGGCTTCGAATGCGCTCACCGGATAGTTCGGAACCTTCATATCGCGGAAAAATACATTCCTGTGGATGTGCGCAGTGGCTCCACCTAGTGTCCATTCGTATGCCGCAAATGTGGTGAACTTACCAGGTTCATAGTGCTTTTCGGCAGCTTCAATCTCTTTGTCCCAGGCCATTGCTGTGGTTGTAAAGCCTCGGAAAAATTTGGGATGATTACCGCCAAGTGCTCGCATTTGCCGCAATCTGTGGAAAAGGGCTCTTTGTTTAATCGTATCTGTCCGGACAGCTCTAAAGTAGCGGGCCGCCAAGGTGTGATTACCGGGAGCGCCTTTGTGTTGTGCGGTGTACATTTCGCCAAGGTATTCCGAGTGGTCAGTGACCGCTGCAAAATCCAGGGGCCGTTGAATACTCACTTGCTGGCCCAAAACATTAATGGCCTCGCCTTTCGCAAATCGATAAGCGTCGTCAGGAGTGCCAGTTACTCCTCCGATGTAGGCATCGAAGGAATAGTTGGTGTGCGCGTGTAAGTCGCCGAAATAGGCATTTCTAAGAGGGTTAGTTGGGATTTTCGATTCCAGTTCTTCCCAGTTTTTAGTTGCTCGATCCTGGATGGTGTTGGGTACTTCGTCGAGGACGGGGCCGTTGGGAACCAAATATTTATAAGTTGCGAATGCAGCGATGAGGGCTGTTAAGACAATCAGTGCAAATAATTTTTTCTTGGACATAATCGCAATCTCAGAATTGAGTCCGCCAAAATAAGAATTAAATTGAGTGTTTAGGAGAATAGAAGGCGGATGCCACAGGCGCAACGGATTAACACTGATTCTGCCATCAAATATCTGTAAATCTCTGTCGAATCGCTCGCCCCCAAAGCTTATAGCGACGAAGCCCGTGTTTTCCCTAGTTGTCCGGCAGGTTGGCGCGTTCTATTGACAAAGAATCAATTACAGATTTGACCATATTTACCCTGCTCAATTCACCAAGTGAAAACGCTTTTGCAAAATAATTCTCCTTTAGGTCAAGAGCCTTCATGATTTCGTTAACGCTCAAGCCTTTCTCATGTTCATTCCTGACTTTATCATAAAAATCCTGAAGAAATTGAAGTTTGTTCCGCAGCTTTTCTTTGCCATTTTTTAATTAAGGATTGTGATTGCAGAAAAGGACATCAAAATCAAGTTTGAGTAATTTTTGAATAGAGGTGATCTGCTCGCCAATTTTTTCCGATCGCATAAATATTTTGATGTAGTCGTTGATATACATATCTCCTGAAAATAGCCAGCCATTGTTTCTTTCATACAGACAAATATGATCTAGCGCATGCCCGGGGGTTTCGATTCGAGCGTTTTTATGATTTCCTTTTTGAGATGTGATTGTCCGGTATCAATAAGCAGACCGTGTATCAGGAAGATGTGCACGTACATTTTTGGTTTGCCGAAAGGGCTGTAGCCAAATTTCCAAAGAGCTACATCTTCGTGATTGATTTTAGTGATTAATTTCATAATAATCAAAGGGAAAAAGGTAGTCGTAGTCGGCATGGGAAACACGGGGGCAGAGATAGCGCTTGACCTTTGTGAAAACGACGTGGATGCTCATATATCAGTGGGAGGTGAGATCAGCATCATTCCCCGAGACGTCAATGGACAACCAATACAACTCACCGCCAAAAAACTGGACAAACTTCCTTTTGGTCTTGGCGATTGGTTAGGGACACAGATCAGAAGTTTCGTTACTGGATCTTTCAAAATACGGTCTGAGAATATCAAAAATGCATCCTGCCGCCCAACTCAAACAAACTGGAAAAACACCTGTAATCGATATTGGTACGGCAAAGGCAATCAAAGCGGGAAAGATCAAAGTGCAAAAGAATATCAAAGAATTCACAGAGAACGGGGTCATTTTTGAGGGTGCATCTCAGGAAGACTACGACGGTATAATACTAGCCACCGGATACCATGCAAGGATTCAAGACTTTCTGAGCTTCACAAAAGATTTATTCGATGCTAGGGGACTTCCTAAAGAGAAGATAGGTCAAGGTGAGCGAAAGGGATTGTATTTTCTTGGATATGATAATTATAAATTGGGCGGGATTTTTGGTACGATTAAGCATGATTCGTTGTTGATATTGGAGGATATTGCAGGGAAAATGGCTTTAGGATAAAATTTGCCATGCATTTGCAGGTAAGAACACGGGAGAAATTGGTAATCCTTGATGCAGCCGGAAATATTAATGACTTGCGATTGTCGCCCGGAAACGCACTTGAAAAATTGAAACGAAACCTTAAGGGGTTTTGGAGTATTCGAGTCAATGTCCAATATCGAATCATTTTTCAATGGGAAAACAATGACGCCTATAAGGTTCGGTTATTGGATTCAGGCATTATCTGTCCCACAACTGAAGTCGTGGGTTTTGGGTGTGTTTGCCCATGTTTCCAATGGATTGCCAAGTTCTTTTATCCGACAAGGCAGGCCGCCGCTCAATCTACAACCTAATCGCTTCTTGTGATTTGTAGAAGAGACGCGGCACCCAAACTCCGCATCAACGTCTGATTCCTTTTCGGAATCCCCTCGGCATCTCCATATGCCCGAATGGCTTCCTCCACCTCATCACATCTCAAAAGATGAATCATGGGATAAGGCGACCGATTGGTATAATTCGTAACATCACCCTTTTTAGTTCTATCGAATTGATACTCAGGATGAAAACTGGCCAATTGTATCACCCCACTCACTTCCGAGCGATCTAAAACATCCTGGCACGTTTGAAATACGTCGAGGTAAAATAGAAAGTCCTGCAAACCTTTAGGAACAATGATCAATGTAGTAGAAACCTCATTCATTCCAACATTCCTTAAAACCTGCAACTCAGAGAAATAACCAGTTACAAACTCCTCAATCGACTCAAAGTCAATGACTAAATATTTGATCAAATCATTCTCGAAAGGGTGGCTGGCAAACGGACAAAGATTCAATTCGATGACGAATTCTTTGATCCACTTTTTTACGTGGTTAATATAGATTTCGACCGCCTTATCATCTCTGTCATCTGTCATCTGTCTTCTGTCTTCTGTCTTCTCTCTTTCCAAAAATATTCCTTTTATTCGCATTCACAGAAAATAAGAAAACTATGTTAAACCTATCCGTAATACTCGAAGGGGCTGCAACGCGAACACCAGATGCACCGGCATTCACATTTGGAGATTCCACATTCACCTACGATGAAATCAACAAAGCTGCCAATCAAATAGCAAATGGATTGATTGCTAATGGCATAAATCAAGGCGATAAAGTAGCTTTAAGTTGCTTCAATCTTCCTTATTTTCCGATGATCTATTTCGGCATTCTTAAAGCGGGAGCGACAGTAGTGCCTTTAAGTGTTCTTCTTAAAAAAGATGAAATCGCCTACCATCTTCAAGATAGTGAGGCTAAAGCTTATTTCTGTTTTGTGGGGAGTCCTGATCTGCCTATGTTGGAAATGGGTCATGCCGGATTTAGTGAAGTAGAAACATGCGCACAACTATACGCCATCACCGCAAAACCTACAGACGCATCTCCGATAAATGGGGTTCCTACGCTCGGAAGTCTAATGGCCAATCAATCTCCTGAACTCGAAAGTGCAATGACCGGAGCCGATGACACGGCGGTGATTATCTACACCTCTGGAACTACGGGTAGACCGAAAGGAGCCGAACTTTCTCACTCAAATCTGTTTTGCAACTGTGTACTTTCTGCTGATTTATTTCAGGCGACGGATGAGGACGTGTTGCTTTGTGTCTTGCCCCTATTCCACATCTTCGCTATGACTTGCATTATGAATGCAGGACTCTATAGGGGATGTCATGTCATCTTGCTTCCGAGATTTGAAGCGGACAAAGTTTTCCGTTTGATGCAAAAGCATAATGTGACGGTCTATGCTGGTGTGCCAACGATGTATTGGGGATTGAATAGTTATACTGAGCCAAATTTTGATTATGATAAAATATCCAAAAATTTACGCGTTTGTGTATCGGGAGGAGCTTCACTTCCGATGAAGGTCTTGGAAGATTTTGAAAAGAGATTTAGGGTACCTATCCTGGAAGGATATGGCATGAGTGAAGGTTCGCCCATTGTTACTTTTAACCGCATGAATATTAAGCGTATACCTGGTTCGGTAGGTAAGGCTGTCTGGGGCGTCAGTGTCAAAATAGTAGATGATGAAGGCAACGAAGTACCGATAGGCGAGCGTGGAGAGCTGATCTACAAAGGCCATAATGTAACAAGAGGTTATTACAAAAAACCGGAAGCGAATGCTAAGACCATTAAGAACGGTTGGCTGTACTCAGGAGATGTGGCTATCAAAGATGAAGAAGGTTATTACTTCATTGTGGACCGCACAAAAGATATGATCATCAGAGGCGGGCTTAACATATATCCAAGGGAAGTAGAAGAGACGATAATCAAGCATCCTGCAGTGTCTCTCGTCGCAGTAATTGGTATTCCAGATGAAAAAATGGGTGAAGAGATTAAAGCATATGTTGTTCTTAAGGATGGAGCTAGTGCATTAGGCATTAAGTAATGAACCTCATAAACAAAGTTATTTTTCTTCTGATCAAGGCGGAAAAACCGGAGTTATGCCTAAGCATAATGAGGATTTTTCCAACGCCGAGCAGGAGGGAAAGAACAAGTTTCATGGGGGTCAGGATTTAGTGCCTGGTGCACTAGTGGTACACCCGAAGAAATAAAGTCGTGGACAAAAGATCAGCTAGCCGCTTATAAGTATCCAAGGGAGGTAGAAATATTGGATGTTTTACCTATGAGCGCTACGGGTAAGATCTTGAAGAAGGAGTTAAGGAAATTGTAGGAATTTCCACTCTTAAAATTGACTAAAAAATTCGCAAATCAATTCACTTGTCTTTATTCCGTGTTTTTCAATAGAAGGATAATCATGTCGGAGGTTGTCAATCTTGTAATACCAAACTTCATGATCATCTATTCTGTTTGTTTATTAATTATGCGTGTTGTAGCATGATTCCTTTTGATGCAATTTGTTTGGAAGCAAAAGCAATGTGTGGAAGATCCATTGAATCTGCGAGCGGCTCCCCTTTAGGGGTTCGACGTGCGAGTTAAACAAAATCCTCTAAAGCCATCTTATCGTACTCGATCCGCTTCAATATCGCCCAAACACTAAAACTCAAAGGAGCCAGAAAAGTAGTCGGAATCGTAGAATTAATGGGTTCAGGAGTGCCTTTTAGGTTGTGCATAATAAAGGTAAGGGTGATTGTAAGAAGTGCTGGAATGACGATTGCCAGAAAAACTGAAAGTGTTTTATCATCCCATGTAATCGCGAGATTCTCCACCATTTTGGTAAAAAATCCACCAATAAAAAAGGTATAAAAGAATTGCTTCGACGCAGCTATTACGGCACCTGAAGGATCGTGATCGGCATTGATAAAATAGACAATAACCCCCATGGCAAATGCGCCTATAAAGCCCATCTTAGCGTCAAAAAAGTAATTTTTGCCCAGGCTGTTTTTCAATGCTTATTGTATCCTCCGTAGTACAAATATAACAATCTCACGCAGTTTTATCAATTTGAGAGCTACCTCGGAGACGCATAAAAATTCACATAATTTATACAATGACTGTTCTAATAAATGGTATTATTAGGTTTTGATAAAATTGCTTTAATTGATTACAGTATGAAAGCATTAATATGTGAAAAATGGGGATTGCCCTTGACACTCAAAATAGGAGAAGTCCCAGTGCCAAAACCAAAGCCCAAAGAAGTACTGGTAAAAGTAAAGGCATGCGGGGTCAACTTTCCGGATGTTTTAATAGTCCAGGGCATTTATCAATTCAAACCTCCTTTTCCATTTTCTCCGGGGGGAGAGATTTCAGGGATAGTCGAGGAAGTAGGAGAGGAAGTAACGAAGTACAAAAAAGGACAGGAAATTGTCGTTTTGACAGGTTCGGGAGGCATGGCGGAATATGTCTCCGTCCATCAAAATTCGGTATATCCAAAACCTGAGGGAATGCCGCATGATGTTGCTTCGGCATTTTTGATGACTTATGGTACTTCTTTGCACGCGTTAAAAGATCGGGCAGATCTTCAAAATGGCGAAACGCTAGCGGTACTCGGAGCCTCAGGAGGAGTAGGGTTAGCCGCAGTAGAACTAGGAAAAGTTATGGGTGCTAAGGTAATTGCTGTAGCGTCAACAGCAGAAAAATTAGAATTGTGCAAAGAATACGGCGCAGAGCAAACCATCAATTACACAACAGAAAACCTAAAGGAACGTCTGAAAGAGTTGACTGATGGTAAAGGCGCAGATGTGGTTTACGATCCTGTGGGGGGAGATTATTCGGAAGCGGCGCTAAGAGCCACAGCATGGAAGGGGAGATTTTTGGTGATTGGTTTTGCGGCCGGTGAAATTCCAAAAATTCCACTGAATCTGCCTCTTCTCAAAGGCAACAGTATTGTGGGCGTATTTTGGGGTAGATTCGGCCAGCAGAACCCGCAAGGTATGATCGATAATAATCTGCAGTTACTGGAATGGTATAAATCGGGCAAGGTCAAGCCACATATCCACGGCCATTATCCGTTGGAAGAGGCCTCCAATGCCATCGAAGCATTGAGGAATCGAGAGGTCAGGGGGAAAGTGGTGGTGACGGTGTGATTGGATTATTGAGCCCCCGACGAATACAACTTGTCGGGACAGGCCTGACGAAGTCGGGATCGGTGAGCCATCCAGTCTGGCGGGCTGCTTTCCATTTCATTCCAAGCCTGCCCGTATGACACGGTCGGGCGGGCCCAATGATCCGGTTAAATCTATGTACTCATCATTTCTGTAAGCTCGATCGCCCAAGCAATCTCCTTTTTCCGATAATTCCTGATCGCATGTTTGATAATCCATTTTAGTGGTTCTGCCATAATTCAAAAAATAAAACCTCTCAGGTTTCCATTATTTTGAACTTCAATTAATCAGGATAGTTCTAATATTACTTTACAAAACTTGCCCTGAATGAGTTACCCCTGCCTAAGGTATGTGGGCCTTCAGGGCCTGACAGGTTTCTGTTAAATAAAAAATTGATGAATTTAAAAAACAAAACCGTTTGGATAACTGGTGCTTCAAGTGGAATAGGAGCGGCCTGCGCAATAGAATTTGCTAAAGAAGGCGCTTCACTTATTTTATCTGCCAGAAATGAAACTAAATTAGCAGAGGTCAAAAATCAATGTGTAGGAGCCTCTGAAGTACACATTCTCCCCATGGACGTAGCAGATCATTCTACGATTTCAACTAAAACAAAAGAGGCCATTGCAAAAGCGGGCGAGATTCACATCCTTATCAACAATGCCGGCATTTCACAAAGAGGTCTTATCACCGAATCAAATTTAGAAATCGACAAAAAAATCTTTGACGTCAATTTCTTCGGAAACATAGCTATTGTTAGAGCTTTACTTCCACATATGATCAAAAGAAAGAACGGCGCCATTGCTGTAATCAGCAGTGTAACGGGCAAGTTGAGCACTCCTTTACGCTCAGCTTATTCAGCATCAAAGCATGCGCTTCACGGCTGGTACGATGCCTTACGGGCCGAAATAGCAGCGGATGGCATACAAGTTAACATCATTTGTCCTGGCTATATCAAAACAGATATTTCCATTAACGCGATCGGGGCACAAGGCAAAAAACACGGAGTAATGGACAAAAACCAGGCACAAGGCATAAGCGCCGAAAAATGCGCCCGCCACATCCTAATGGCGATTTTGAAAAACAAAAAAGAGAGTTTCGTAGGAGGCAAAGAAATCCACTCGGTCAAACTGCGCAATTTCCTTCCTGGAGTGTATTATACTATGCTTGAAAAAATGGCTGCCAAGTTGAGAAAGGCCTAAATTTATACGCAAATTACGCTATAGATGTTGGAGTTCATTAAGACTTTTTTAGGCCACTACTTTTCCGAATTTTTCAATTACCTGATGGCTGGGACCATCTTCTTTACCCTATTCTATTATTTCTTCAGAAAGAAATGGAGCTATAAAAAAATTCAGCTTAACTGGCCCTCTAATAAAGACTATTACAGAGAGTTCGGTTATTCTGCATTGACCCTGGTCGTATTTGCCTTTGTTGGCATGACCATCATCGAATCACCTATATCCAAATACACTCAGTTGTATTGGGATTTCGGCGAGCAACCGTTATGGTACTATGCGTTTACATTTCCCATTATGCTCGTCATGCACGATACCTATTTCTATTGGATGCACAGAGGTTTGCACCATCCAAAGATCTTCAAATACGCACACCTAACGCACCATAAATCGACCAATCCATCTCCTTGGGCAGCTTATGCATTTCATCCAATCGAAGCGATTTTCGAGGCCATGATATTTCCGATCATAGTTTTTGTTATGCCAGTTCATATTTCGGCAGTTGCCTGGTTTTTCTTATTCCAGATTTTTTACAATGTTTACGGGCATCTCGGATTTGAAATTTATCCGAAAGGATTTAACAGACATTGGTTCGGAAGGTGGATCAATACTTCTACGCACCACAACCTTCATCACCACCACTTTGACAACAGCTATGGCCTTTATTTTACTTTTTGGGACAGGGTGATGGGTACCATGGCACCTCAGTACGATGAGACTTTTGAAGATGTGGCTACGAGGGAAAAGGTAGCATCGGTCAGGTAGCTGAGCTCCTCTGTCTGATGCCTAACACACCTATGATTGCCATAGATAGAGCAAGAGCGATTAATCCCCATTAAGAAAGGGTCGGTGTGCCTTTGGAGCAGATGTAGTTGAAAGGAGCGGGTATGGGGTCGGGACGTATACTGCCGAATCCTAAAATCGGGTTATTACCTACCTCCAGCCGAAATATGCCGTTGGGCGAAGCGATTACGCTATTATTGATAAATGTGGCATCGTTGTCATTTTCTCCTGTGAAAACTGTGGTAATTATCCCGCTATTTTCAATAATACCTTTGTTATCTATTGGGTGGCCAGATGTTACGTTGATTACTCCGCACATTGCGTTGTTAAGTCTGCCATTCGGAGCCTTTACTTGGATTGCATTGTCAGTATTTGTCACTTTATTTCCAACATTGATCAAACAATTATTTGTGAATAAACCACTTATATCTATGGCTTCTACCAAGTCGACGTCTACAATATTTATTGTACCATTGTTGGTGAACGAAGCATTGATTCCATCAAGGTCTATGGCTTCATCCCCTTGATACGTACCATTCTGATCGATATTTAATGTCCCATTATTCGTGAATGAACCATCTCCATCAATGCTTATCGCCTCGTCCCCATAATTTGAAATGGTAAACGTGCCATCGTTTATAAGAGTAACATTACTTGCAACTAAAAAAAATTCAAGTCCAAATTGCGCTGAATTATTAATTACTAGTGTCCCTGCATTATTAATCTGAACCGGTCCGGATGCGATAATACCATGATCGAACGTACTATCAATAGTGACCACTGCACCCGCAGATATATTAAGATTGCCGTCATCGATGTCGATCCCATCGCCAGTGTTATTGTTGTTAATAGTGAGGCTTCCGGATACGATGTTGAGTGTAGAGCCCATCGATATTTCCACGCTTTGCGCAAATTGTGCATTCCTGATTTGCACAGTAGCCGGAGCGGATGCAGGAAAAGGAGTTATAACGGCTATATCACCAACACCAGGAACTCCTGGCATTGCCATCATCATGTCTTCCCAATTATTGGGATCATCCCAGTTCAGCCCATCGCCATTTCCATTCCATCCGAACGTGACCCCAAACACGTGCAGTGAAAGGCAAAGTGCACTCAGTAATGTTAATAAACTTCTTATCATTCTGGTGTTGGTCTCTAAGAGAGGGTATAAATGTAACCATCACGGAGCAAAGCAAAGCAATAGAATCACAATTAATCGTCTTTGAAAAAAGAATAGTTATTTTACCCAAATTAAGAATTAACAATGGACTACATCTTTTTGAATGACGCAATGCTCCAAAAAGAAAATGCCTTCCTCCACGTGTCCGACCTGTCTATTCACAGAGGCTTCGGCATTTTTGACTTTTTTAAATTAAAGGAAAGAGAAAATCCGTGGTTGGAGCATTATCTGAACCGCTTTTACAATTCTCTGAAATTTGCACACATTCCCTTCAAATATTCCAGGTCAGAATTAAAATCGATGATGATCGATCTGTTTGAAAAAAACAAGCTGGAGACGGGATACGTAAAGTTAGTTTGTACGGGAGGATATTCTCCGGATGGCTATTCTCCACCCGATGAATCCAATTTTATGATGTTTACGTTTCCTCTGAGCATATTTCCAAACAAACCAGAAGGAGAAGGCTACAATCTCATTACTACAGAATTCATAAGACCTAACCCCATTGTCAAATCGACAAATTATTTTAACTCGGTCATGCACTTTGCCAGGATGAAGGAGTACGATGCCGTCGACGTGCTCTACCACTTCAATGGAAAACTGTCGGAGTGCTCAAGATGCAATATTTACATTATCAAAGACAGCGTTATTAATACTCCTGATCGTGGAATATTGGAGGGAATCACACGTCTTCGCATTCTGGAATTGAGGGAAAAGGGATTTGAAATTGTCGTACGGCCAATAGACGTTTTGGAAATATTCACCGCTGATGAAATATTCGTGTCAAGCACTGCTAAAGGCGTTATGCCAGTGGTGAACATCGAAGGAAAGAATGTGAACGGTGGTAAGGTGCGAGAAATGTGTAAGGCGCTTTCCAACGAGATGGAAGTGTTTTGAGAGATACTGGTCCTATTTAAACCACAGGTGATGCTCTCTTGTTTCTTATCTTTTTAGCCCTATTTCAAAAGATTCCGTCTTTTACTACTTCATTCTTTCTTTATATAGCGGATATACAAAAACCAAAACGGTGATCGAAAGCACCCCTAGGTAAAATCCCATATTCAGCTCCTTATGCTCTTTCAAAATGACTATCGCCAGCAAAATCCCATAGACAGGTTCCAGGTTAAAAACATAGTTAGAAGCAAAAGCCGAAATATGCTTTAAGGCTCTAAGATTGAGTAAAAAAGCAAAGGTAGTACAAACCAATGATAGAAAAATTAAATAAATCCAATCTTGTGCTATGGGTAGGAAGCCGATCTTTTCGTCTGTAAGTATCCAAGGCAAAAACAAGCTAAGGAAAAGCCATGCACCCACCATTTCGATAAAAGTAATTGTTATCGGATCCGCCTTATCAATATACTTTTTATTCATAGCTGCAAAAAGTGCCAGGAATAGCGATGCAAGAATGCCCACTACCACGCCTGAGTACATTGAAAAATCCAAATTGTGCACCGTGAGCCACATAGGAGGAATAATCGCTAAGCCGAACAGTACATCCACCATTTGTAATCGGGCCTTTATGAAAAAAGGTTCAATAAACGCTGTGAAAACTGAGATAGTAGACATGCAAATCAGAGCAACGGAAGCATTGGCCAATTTTATCGATCCGTAAAAGCACACCCAATGAATACCGATGAGACCTCCAATGATCAAAAAGGTAAGAAGCTGACGTTGATTTAGTTTTCGAATTTCCCGGAAAATTCTGGAGAAAAAGATCATAGCCAAAGCCGCCATTCCCACTCTCCACCATACCAGGGAAATTGCCGCCACACTGATCAAGGCTCCTAATATTGCCGTCAAGCCATAAAGCAAGACGGCCAGATGCATTTCAAGGTAGGCGCGATGTTTTTTTTGTATAAAAGCAGACATAAGAAAGTCAAGTCTACCGTTATTTTGTAAGATGTTTTATATAATGAGTAATTAAATAAACTGTACTTTTAGATTTTGTGTTTATTTGTTTGGAAATCAGAATGAAATATGACTATTAACGTAGGAGATAAAGCGCCCGCCTTTGCCTTGAGAAATACGGAAAAAGAAGTAGAAAGCCTGGACGATTACAATGGTAAACCTCTGGTTGTTTTGTTCTTTCCCCTCGCGTTTACCTCCGTATGTACAGATGAGCTCTGTAGTGTGAGAGATAACAAGGCATTTTACGATGATCTTGGAGCTCGAGTCGTGGGCATCTCGGTAGACACCCTGTTTACACTTGAAAAATTCAAAGCCGAGCAAGGTTATAATTTCCCCCTACTTTCGGATTTCAACAAGGAGACGGCAAGATCGTATGGAGCATTGTACGAGGATTTTGTATTGGACATGAAGGGAGTCGCCAAACGCTCTGCATTTGTGATCGATCAAAAAGGTGTAGTGTGCTATGCAGAAGTACTTGAAGAGGCCACAGACCTGCCCAATTTTGATAAGATAAAATCCACATTGCAAAACATTGCATAAACAAACGCCAAATGTCAAAGCTGAATTACAAATTGGAAGAAGAGGAAAATGTGCTCACCCTCGCAGGAACTGGTGAAGACACCTTATCCCAACTTATAGTATATAATGACGATTACAATACTTTCGATTGGGTGATCCAATGTTTTATGGAAGTATGTCATCACACTTTCGAACAGTCTGAGCAGCTTTCACTCATCATTCATTTTAAAGGCAAGGCAATAGCTAAGACGGATAGTTTTGAAAAATTGACGCCGCTAAAGGACGCACTTATCGAAAGAGGACTTTCTGCAGTGATCGAGCATCTGAAGGAAAGTTACTAGACAAGTTCAAGCACAAGTACAAGAATCAAGTTCACCCTGTAGGAGTATCCCTGCAGGGTTCAAATGAATCAAGCCACAATTCCGACTTCTGTTATCAAGTTGTTGGTCTGCATCTTCACCTGTAAAGTGCCAATTGGTTGTTCAAAGATTCATTTTGTATTTTTAGTCGTTTAGTGCGATATGACCTATTTCCCACATCCGCTGCAAAGCGGAGATGACGGATTACTCGCTATAGGAGGAGAACTTTCTCAAGAGCGACTTCTGCTGGCATACAGATATGGCATATTTCCCTGGTATAACGAGCTGCCCATTTTATGGTGGTTCGTCCATCCCCGATGCGTACTTTTCCCAGATAAGGTTAAGATAGCCAAGAGCATGCGTTCTCTTATGAGTAAAGATCAATTTCAGATTACAATTGACGCACATTTTGAGCAAGTCATTCGCTCATGTGCTTCTGCCGAGCGCAAAGATCAGGACTCCACCTGGATCAATCCCGATATGGTTGCTGCATACTGCGTATTGCACGAACACGGATATGCGCATAGCGTAGAAGTCTGGCAGGAAAATGAACTGGTCGGCGGCATCTACGGTGTGGCGTTGGGTAAAATTTTTTTTGGCGAGTCGATGTTTTCAAAAGTATCCAATGCATCTAAATTCGGATTAATTTGTCTATGCAAATCTTTAATTGAAAAAGACTATCGCCTTATCGATTGCCAACAGGAAACGGATCATATGAAAAGCCTAGGGGCTGAATTAATGTCGAAAGAAGGATTTTTTACAGAGGTGAAAAAGAACATGAGCTTCACAGATAAGGTCGGAAAATGGAAGGCAAATATGTGATCTGGGTTCGCAGATTAAGAAGGGCATAAATAAAAAAAGCACTTATTAATGACAAGTGCTTTTACTTGGTATAGTAGGGTAAAACTAATTTTAGATCTTCTCGACTTTTCGAGCAGATACTATTGGTATAATTTCGAGATAATAACTTTCTTCATAATTAAATACGACTATAAGACACAGGATTGCCTAGACCCCCCTATTTCTATGGAAGAAAAAACGAAAAAAAGTTTTGTTGAAAGAAAATTGATTCATGATATCATTTGAAAGGACAGTACTTGAAAATGGCCTTGTAGTTCTGACGCACCAGGACGATACAACTCCCATGGCAGCAGTGAATGTCCTATACAAAGTTGGATCACGAGATGAGCAGAAAGACCGCACAGGTTTCGCCCATTTGTTCGAACATCTGATGTTTGGCGGCTCGACAAATGTGACCGATTTTGACAGTGTCATCCAGGTAGCCGGTGGTGAAAACAATGCATTTACCAATTGCGACTATACCAACTTCTACGAATTACTTCCTGCTGATAATATCGAATCCGCATTTTGGGTAGAAGCAGATCGCATGGCCAATCTTATACTCAGCGAACAAAAACTGGACGTACAACGAAAGGTAGTCATCGAAGAATTCAAAGAGGTCTGTCTCAACGCTCCCTACGGCGAGACATGGCATCACCTTTCTTCACTATGCTATAAAAAACATCCCTACAGTTGGCCTACAATTGGCAAAGTACCAGAGCATATTGATACTGCCTCTATTGACGATGTGAAAGCCTTTTTTGACGCATATTACAATCCTAACAATGCCATTCTTTCGCTTGCGTCCCCTCTCTCACATAAGAAAATGAGAAAGATGGCCGAACAATGGTTTTCTGAGATTGAGGAAGGCCCGAAAGTCGAACGGTCATTGCTAAACGAACCAAAACAAAAACAGAAAAGACAATCCGTACTAAAAGAAGACGTACCATTAAAAGCGATGTATATGGCTTTTCACATGCCTCACCGGATGGATCGAAAATACTACGCCTGCGACCTCATGTCCGACATATTAGCCAATGGTAAGTCGAGCAGATTCTATCAAAATCTAGTAAAGCAGAATCAATACTTCGGTCAGATCGACGCTTATGTCTCGGGAACTTTCGATCCTGGACTTTTTATCATTGATGGCAAGCCGATGTACGAGATAGATTTAGATTTTGCACTAGAAAAAATTTGGGAGCAGATAGATCTGGTAAAGAAAGGTCAGATCAGCGATAAAGAACTTACAAAAGTCAAAAATAAACTGACCACCGAGATTATTCTTTCTAATTTGGACATTTTGAATAAGGCCATGGTATTGGCGTATTTCGAAGCGTTGGGTGATGCCAATTATGCGAATGAACAGATAAATGAATATACGAATGTGACAAAGGATGAAATAGTAAATGCGGCGAATGAAATGTTTATTGAAGAAAATCTGAGTGAGCTGATTTATCTTCCTAAGAATTGAAGTAATAGAACATGAACATAAAATTTTGTGGAGCGGCCAGAAATGTAACAGGAAGCGCACATTTAATTACCTTGAATTCAGGATTTAAGATCCTGTTGGACTGTGGTCTATTTCAGGGAGCACGAAAGAAAAATTGGGAAAGCAACAACAATTGGCACTTTGACTCCAAAGAGATCGATTGCCTCATTCTCTCTCATGCCCATATTGACCACTCCGGCCGTATTCCCAAATTAGTCAAAGACGGTTTTCGCGGTTGCATTCATGCTACTCATGCCACACGCAATCTTTGTAGTATCATGCTTCTGGACAGTGCCAAGATTCAGGAACGGGACGTAGCCTGGTACAACGAAAGACTTTTGAAAAAGCAGAAGAAGAGGAAAAGCGGCAAGAGGAAATCGAGGAAAAATCTGCCAAAGGCCGAAAAACAAAGGCCTAGGGTACCCCTTTACGAAAGCGAAGACGTAACAGAAACGATCAAACTATTCAAAAGCCATGCTTACGAGCGATGGTTTCCTATTCACGAGGGTGTAGATCTATTTTTTAGAGATCAAGGCCATATCCTGGGTTCGGCAAGTGTGACGATGAGGATAAAGGAAGGAAGCGGATATGTTACCCTCGGATTTACGGGCGATATCGGTCGACCTGATCGACCGATATTAAGGGATCCAAAATCCCAACCGGAAGTGGACTATTTGATCTGTGAATCCACTTATGGCGATAAAGAACACGAGGACAAACCTGAACAAACCGAAAAATTCTTAAACATCATACACAAGACCTGCATCAAAAAGAAGGGCAAATTGATCATACCTGCATTTAGCATAGGTCGCACGCAGGAATTGGTCTACTTAATGGACAAACTCACGACACACAAAAAGTTACCAAATGTGCGCGTTTATGTCGATAGTCCATTGGCTGTAAATGCTACCGATATCTACGGAATGCACCCCGAATGTTACGATGATAACCTCCATGAATACATGCTGATCGATGACAATCCTTTTGGATTCAATAAATTGAAATATGTCAGATCTGTGGACGAATCAAAAAGACTCAATGAATCAAAAGAGGCATGCGTCATTATCAGCGCCTCCGGTATGATGAATGCAGGACGCATCAGGCATCACATGTACCACAACCTGGAAGATCCCAAAAATACCTTCCTTATCGTAGGATATTGTTCTCCCGAAACGGCAGGTTCTATATTGAAAAATGGAGCCGAAAAACTTAAACTTTTCGGGGATATGCTCGATGTGAATGCTACGATTGAGACTATGGAGTCTTTTTCGGCACACGGAGATCGAAAAGAAATGCTCGCTAATATTTCAAACCAAAAGCGCGGTCTAAAAAAGCTATTTCTTGTGCATGGTGAATATTCTACACAGCAGGAATTTCTTGAGTATCTCGGCAAACGAGGATTTGGAAATGTCGAAATTCCCAAAGAAGGAGAAGAGATCGGCATAGCCTAAATATCCTTATTCTTTCCGATGAAATAAAAAAAGAAGAAATTTCACGAAGACTTATTCCAATTTGTAGTGGAGCATACATCATAACTTTTTGATTGCACGGAAAGGATTCTGAATTACTCCAAAAGTCTTCTGCGTAAATCATAGGACTAGGAAAATCCCGATACACATTCTTATGCAACCGTTCACCGATGGCCATCCGCCGTTTGCCATATCAATCAATACCTCATCCAAATCTCCTGAGCACCACCATTATTAACTTCTACCACAAAACGCACATTTTTATACTCTTTTACCACGTCGAGAACTTCCTGTTTGAGTACACCCATGCCCTTCCCATGTATAATAGTTACTACATTTTTTCTTCGCAAAATGGCATCGCTCAGAAATTCGCGACATTTCAAAAGTTGATGATCTAGTATAATCTGCGCGTGAGTATTTTCCAGAATTCCATTGAGTTTTTCGATGTGAAGGTCAATGTGATTTGCAAATTCCACATTCGAGTAGGATTTAGGACTAAGTTCCGTTCGTGGTTTTACTACAGGTTCGGGAAACTCGGCTTCTGTTTCATCGATAATTTCAAGGGCATCGAATTTCACAAGAAGGATCTTTCCCTGGCATTTGATTCTCGCCTTACCTTCTTTGCCAATACCTTCGAATGTCCCATTTTTGCCGGAATTTTTTATTCGCAAGAGGTCACCTATCCACAATTCAGTCAAATCCACAATTCAGTCATTGATCTGTTTTGAAGAAATTATTGATTGATTCACACGTGAAGTTTCTGCCCAAACCCGCAACTAGACGTCTTTCTGCAACTCAATAAGCGTAATCTCAGGCCACATACCTACTCTTCCAGGGAAGGCAAGAAATCCAAATCCCCGATTTACATAGAGTTTCTGACCTTTTTCTTCGTAAAGACCCATCCATTTTTTATACCGGTATTTGATCGGGCTCCATTTGAAATTGGGAAGGTTTATGCCAAATTGCATACCATGAGTATGGCCGCTCAAAGTTAGATGAACCTTCTTACGGTGATCGACCACTTTTTCATCAAAATGTGTGGGATCGTGTGAAAGAAGTATTGCAAATTCCTCATCCGAACAGCCTTCGCAAGCCTGATCCATATCTCCTTTTTTAGAGAACCACCGGCCTTTCCCCCAATTTTCTACACCTATTAGTTTGAAGGTTTCATTTTCTTTTTCAATTGTCCTGTTTTCGTTCAAAAGGAGATCGAATCCCATATTCCGGAATTTAGAATAGAAATCATTCCAATAAACTCTTTTCTCCTCATTGCTCCCGCGTGGTACTCCGTAATAGTCGTGATTACCGAGGATCGCGTATTTCCCGAAAGGCGCATTGAGGTCGGCAAGAAGATCCATATACGGATTGATCTCATCTTTATTCTCATTTACAAGATCACCTGTGAATACTATCATATCGGCATTGAGCTCTCCGATTTTAGCTACTCCTCTGGCTACTTCATTGAAATTGTCCCAGCTGCCTGAATGGATATCACTTATTTGTGCCAATGTGAATCCGTGGAATTTTTCTGGCAAATCTTTGAATTTGAGGACTACATTTTCTACGGTGTACCTGTACTTTCCTCTCGTAATACCATAAAGCATTCCTGTGAATGGTACGGCAGCAATTGCAGTCGCCGCGGCCGTTAAAAAATTTCTTCTTGATGGCATAATTTGATCGTATGTGTGTTCGCTAAAGAGACTTACCGCTCCCTGGCCCAATCCAAAAATCAATCGTCCGATATCTTGTACAGCAAAAAGAAAAACCAAAACAAACTTGGATATCAAAAGCGTAAACGCAAAGCCAGATGTAAAGTTTGCCAAAGGCGATGCAATAGCAGCATCTGTGCGCCACCGTTCGAATGATCGATTCATACCATAATATCCGTACAAGCTTGCACATATGTATACAACGAAAAATATCCACTTTGAACGCCGATCTTCAAATAAAGAAAGCAAGCCGACAAGCGCATAAATGTCTACCAGGACAAACATCAGTGTGATAAAAGTGAAGCGCGAAAGATTATCTCTCATAGCGACTAAGCTAAAAAATGATACCACCAGTAAAAGTGTAGTGATGAGTTGAAATCCGGATTTTTTCGAATAAGGCATTTTCTATAGTCAGTCCTAACTATACAATTGTGCTAAAGTTGTCTGCGAAGAATTTATTTATACCAAATCCATCACGCCCAATGATTTCAACCTGTTACCAATCTCGTAAAGATCCCTGTACACTTCGGTTCTTACAATGTCTTCAGGAAGCGGTTTGAGCGGATTGCTGTTTCCCAAACACAGTATACCCGCAGAGCTTGCCGCATGCAATCCATTCACACTGTCCTCCACAACGATACATTCATTGGGCTCTGCCCCCATTGTTCTTGCAGCGTTCAGATAGAGATCCGGTGCAGGTTTCCATATCTCGATGTCATATGCAGAAAATATTTGCCGCTGTTCAAAATATTTGCTGAGCCCGGCTACCTCGAGATTGAAATTTATCTTATTCTTTGGGCCATTAGAAGCCACGCATTTTTTAATGGACAATCTATCTAAGATCGCTTCGACCCCTGCGACCGGCTTCATCTCTTTTTTATACGCTTCGAAGGTGCGTTTTCTATATTCTTTCTCTATATCGATTGGCGGCGGCCGACCCATTTTCTTTTCTACATATATGATCGTTTCGGACATACTCCCTCCGACAAATTCTCTAAAAGCTTCTTCAGTGGTCATATTCACACCAAGTGGGCGTATCACGTCAGCGATCACCTCAGCTGAAATCATTTCACTGTCTACCAATACGCCGTCACAATCGAAAATGACTAACTTGTACTTGCTCACCGCTATCAAAATTTGTGTCGCAAAAGTAATTTTATCCAACCTTTTGTCATCAAATTTATTTTTATGTTATCATTATGACATCAAGCACTTCTCAATATGGGAACGATCACAAAAAAGACTTATGACTTTTTAAAAAACCTGGCAAAGAACAACAACAAACCCTGGTTTGATGCCAATAGAGACCGATACGAGGAAAGCCACCAGGAAATGATCGAATTCGCGGAAGCCCTTATAAGCGAATTGGGCAAATATGACAATCTTGTGGACATGACAGGAAAGAAAAGCCTGTTCAGAATCTATCGCGATGTGCGATTTTCAAAAGATAAAACACGATACAAAATCCACTGGGCGGGACAAATGAAACGGGACAGCGTATGGCTGAGAGGGGGATACTATTATCATATCAAACCAGGTCAGATGCTCATAGCATGTGGATTTTGGGGGCCTGAGAAAAACGATCTCAAACTCATCCGGGATCACATTGCACGGGACGCAGCACCGCTGCGCAAACTTATCTTTGCGAAAAAATTTAAAGATGTATGGGGTATAATGGAGGGCGAAAAGTTAAAAACAGCGCCAAAAGGCTATCCAAAGGATCATTCCGATCTCGATCTGCTGAAGCACAAGCAGTTCATCGTTCATAAGAATTTTTCAGACAAGGAGGCGCAAGGCGATAATTTTATCAAGAAATGTGTAGAGTCGTATCGCGCCATCCGGCCGTTTTTTGATTATATGAGCGAGATTCTTACGCATGATTTGAATGGGGAAGCGTTGTATTAAGTACAAGTTCAAGAATCAAGCAGAAGTCAAAAAGTTGAATGCTTCGAAAGCATTCTATCCCTTTGCGTCTTTGCGCCTTAGTGGCAACTTTAACACGATTTTTGAATTTAATCTTCAAAGGCAAACACATCACAAATTGGGCACCCAAAATATCAATTTATATTTCTCAATATCGATCTCCGAAAGTGCAATGTCCTTACCATTTTCGTCCATCATCACAAATCCATTGTCATAGATTACTTCAAACTCTTTATCTCCGCATGAACAAAGTAGAATTGCAAAGGCGAAATACAGAAATCCTCTCATCTTGATTAGCTTTGAATGATGATCACAGATTTTAAAGATACGATTGTCGCACTATCTTCTCCCCAAGGTGTCGGCGCATTGGCGCTTATAAGATTAAGCGGGGATAAAGCTCTTGAAATCTGCAATAGGCACACTTCTAAAGATTTAGGTAAATGCCCATCACACACCGCCCACTTCGTAAATTTTTCTGTTGATAATGAGCACATTGACGATTGCATAGCTACGGTGTTCAGATCGCCCAAATCGTATACTACGGAAGACACGGTAGAAATTTCTTGTCATGGATCATTCTATATTATCAATCAAATAATAAAGTCGCTCTTGAGCTCAGGAGCAAGATTAGCTACCCCGGGAGAATTCACCCAAAGAGCCTTTCTCAATGGCCAAATGGATCTTACTCAGGCCGAAGCGGTAAGTGATCTTATTGCATCTCGCACTGCAGCTCAACATGACATTGCCATGCAACAAATGCGGGGTGGATTTTCAAATAAAATAAAAGAACTCCGACAAGAACTCATCGAATTTGCGAGCCTTATCGAACTCGAAAACGATTTTGGCGAAGAAGATGTAGAATTCGCCGACAGGCAAAAATTGACGGCAAAGGTCGACACTATTCTCGAATTCATTGCAGCGCTTCAGGATTCATTTGAATATGGAAATGCGATTAAGGAGGGCATCGGAGTTGCGATAATTGGTCAACCGAATGTCGGAAAATCTACCTTGTTAAATGCATTACTCAACGAAGAGAAAGCTATAGTCAGCGAGATTCCGGGTACTACAAGAGATGTTATTGAAGATAGCGTACAAATTGACGGCCATCTCTATCGCTTCATCGATACAGCAGGAATACGAAAGACGAAAGATACAATCGAAACTCTCGGCATCAGGCGCACATTCGAGCAGATTAATAAAGCAAGTATTATTCTTTTTATCGCAGAAATAGAAGAAGATTTCAAAAAGATTGTTAATCAATTTAAAGAAATCCCTATCAGAGAAAATCAAAAGGCGGTCATCTTATTGAACAAAGTGGATCTCTATGGCCACAAATGCCATAGCTATGACATAGAAGAATCGATAAGCATATTGACTAATCGTACGCCTACCGTCCTGCTTTCTGCTAAAACAGGCCAAGGGCTCGATCTCCTTACAAAACAACTCACAGAATACGTCGACAAACTGGCCTTGAGCGATCAACAAATTATCATCTCAAACCTGAGGCACTATCAATCATTACAAAAGACAAAAGAGTCATTGGATTCAGTGAAAAAAGGATTGACTGATGGAATTCCTTCCGACCTTATTGCACTTGATTTAAGGCATGCACTAAACCATCTTGGCGAAATTTCAGGTGAGATAAGTATGGAAGATCTGCTGGATTCTATATTTAGTAATTTTTGTATTGGGAAGTGACCTGCACAAACCATTTCGGTAGCATATACAAATAGATCGCAATTATTAGCTAATTATCAATGTATTACATATTTCCAATTTTATCATGATTTGGATCTGTTTTGTGGCATTTTGATGTATTTTGTGCCTTATTTGTACCTCAAATGTTAAGATCGATTTATCAATCCATTTTTTGAGGAAAATTTGGCACTTATTTAAACACTTTATTATACTTTGACACTTAAAGCTACTTAATGAGTTCAAATATTAGAGTTCAACGAATATGTCAGCATTGTGGTAATGACTTTATTGCCAAAACCACAGTGACAAAATACTGCGGTGATGATTGTGCCAAGAGAGCGTACAAAGCACGTAAGCGTGCGGAAAAGGTGAAGGCCTCACACAAAGAAACTTTTCGTATAAAAACGAAACTATATGAGGAAATAAGAAGAAAAGAGTTTCTCACTGTCCGCGATGTGGCGCTGCTTTTTAGTAGTTCCAGGCAGACGATTTATTCTCTTATCAATTCCGGCAAACTGAAGGCTGTTAATATCAAAGAGAAGAAAACTCTCGTGAGGCGATCAGACATAAACCAACTATTCGTCCAATGAAATTTCAAAGTATAGAAGCTATTCAAGGAAAGGAGTTCCTTACTGTCCGAGACGTAGCAGCACTTGTAAGCTGTTCTGTCCGCACTGCATACAGACTCATAGAAAATGGGGAAATTAAAGCGGTTAATCTGGCACAAAGAAAGACTCTCATAAAACGTTCGGAAATTGACAACCTATTTGAACAACCAACACAAGTTGAGTCCCAAGTCAAGAACTTGGAATTTGACATCTCAGACTCTTACAAAATTTCTGAAGTCCGTAGAAAATACAGTATTTCTGAAAAAGGATTATCCGACATAATCAAAAGAAACAATATTCCTAAGATCAGGAATGGAAGATATGTGTATGTCCCTAAATCTATGATCGACGAATTATTTTCATAGTTCTTAAATGCAAAAAAAGTGGTCACAAAAGTCAAGTTAAGATCTAAACCAATTTCAGGTAATAGGAAAAGCTTGTATCTTGATTTCTATCCTCCTATCGATAATCCCATATCCAATAAGAAGACCCGAAGAGAATTTCTGGGCCTCTATGTTTTTAAAAAAATAAATAACCCGATCGACAAACAACACAACAAAGAGACCGTCGCTATTGCAGAACAAATAAGGCAAAAAAGAGATAATCAATTAAACAAACCGGAAATCTATTCAGATTACCAAAAAGAACAACTCAGGGTTCACGAAATGGGAGAGAAGGATTTTCTTACCTATTTCAAAAAGCTCATGCGTGACCGTGACGGGTCCAATCTTCTAAGTTGGCAATCCACTTACAAGTATTTGGAGCGGTTTTCAGGAAATCAAATAAAATTCAATCAGCTGAATGAAAAATTTTGTGAGGGTTTTAAAAATTATCTTCTCAAAACGAAAAGCATTAAAAGTGCAAAAAGAAATTTATCACATAATTCTGCTCTGTCATATTTCAATAAATTTAAAGCTGTACTCAAACAAGCATATAAGGATGAATACATAAGGTACGATCTCGACAAAAAGGTAAAACCGATCAAGGAAGTCGAGACCCGCAGAAACTACCTTACACTTGAAGAACTGAATACCCTTGTCAAAACAGAATGTCGTAACCCTATGCTAAAACGAGCGGCTCTATTTTCTGCGCTCACGGGATTGAGATTTTCTGATATTAAAAAATTGATATGGAGTGAAATAGAATACATAGAGGGACAAGGATACTTCGTTAACTTCAAACAAAAAAAGACTAAAGGAATTGAGTACTTGCCATTTTCTGACCAGGCATTCAAACTATTAGGCGAACAAAAAGGAGGTTCAAAGCAAATTTTTAAAAACTTGATTTATTCAGCCTATCAGAATAAATTCTTGGCAAAATGGATTGAAGATGCGGGGATTAGAAAGAAGATCACCTTTCATTGCTTCCGACATACCTATGCCACACTACAGCTTAGCAACGGTACCGATATTTATACGGTATCCAAAATGTTAGGACATAAAGAGTTAAAAACGACTCAGATCTATGCCAAAATTGTCGACGAGAAAAAAAGAAACGCCGCAAATAACATCAAGTTGACTTGGTAAATGGAAAAGAAATTATCAAATCTAGAGCTATGGGATGTCTATAAAGAAGTCATTACTCATGGAAGGTCTTTCATTTCTACATTGACAACATATGAGAAATCCCAACTACTCAAATTTTCAACAGAACGACTAAAAAAAGCTTGGAAAATATCGGCTGATCTATTTAACTCAAATCCTAATTATTCATACCCTGAAAAATATAGGAAGGGTACAGAATTTCAATTTTGGTTAGATGAGAGCACTGATTATCAAAATGCCAAATGGATAGTTCAGGTCTTGACAAAAAACTTATCACCAAAAGAGGCAACGAGTGAAGAACAAGAGTATAATATTGATAACAATCATTTTATAGTGACTGGTAAAATTGAAACTCTCTTCGAAAGCATTTCAAAATATAAGACAATTATGGAATTGCTTGTTTCCAAGAAATATGTCAGTCCGCATACATACGTTTGGATGGATGACACTAAAGGCAATAAAGGATATTTAGCGGCTTTGGTAAAAGATTTGCATGGCAAAGGATATTATAAAGATAAGAAGAGGCCAAGCAATGAACAGATTAAAAAAATATGCAAAGAATCCTTTGGGTGGGAAGTTGGAATAGACACCATTAAAAAAGTCAAAGCAAAAAATTTCGATTTCAAATTTATCCCCGTAGCCTCGACTATTAAATAATGCACCATTTACACAAGATGCACTAGGCATATTGTGTATCTAACATTCTCATTTATAAGAATTTATTCTAGTTGATTTGTAATCAGAATTAATTTTTTTGATTATGAATGATATTTTGTTTACCTCAATTAGGCTCAATGAACTGGAACTCCTAATTCAGAATTCAGTTGAAAAGGCGCTTAGAAACCAACCAAAAGAAGCCGACTCCACTGAGGATGAAAATTTGTTTTTCACTGTTCAGCAAACAGCAGATTTTCTAAAACTCACTGTTTCGACAATTTACAGTAAGTCATGTCGCGGCGAATTGCCCGTGATGAAAAAATATGGCAGGCTATACTATTCTAAAAAAGAACTTATTAATTACGTGAAGACGGGGCGGCGAAAAACCAAGGAGGAAATAGAAACATTCGCAGATAATTACACCCCAAAAAAAAAATTAGGAAAGCGTGAGTTCAGGAAGTAACCAAGATCAAGAGAATCGGGTCTTTGGAGAATTTGAAAAGATACCGTGTACGGAAGCTGCTGTTTCGTACAGGTCAAATATACCTATTCCAGACATCAGAAAATACATTGCAGCATGGGAAAAGAATGGGCTAATTTTCCAGGTTTACAAGGAAATTTGCCCGATCACAAAAAGACAATCTGAATTCTATACCACCAACACAAAACTAGCTGCTTTGATTGCCTCCAATCTCAGAACTCCAGACTCGGAGTAAATTACAATGTCGCGATTTGGTAGTGAAGTTCCAAATTAGTGCCTGGATATATGGTTTGGGTTTGGTTGAGAAGATGGCATAATTTTTCAGCAGCTTTATTCATTCTTGGATTGGATTGGGAGTAAAGGGAGACGGTTAATTTTTTAGATTTATAGTCACATTCCAGGTCAATTGGAGTTTTGATCAGACTTTTGATCAAACTTCGTTTTTCGTCTTTTGACTTTTTAAAATGAGGCATCAATTTATTAGTCATTGACGTTTCGGCACGATAGCATATCATTTTTATTACGTTTTAGAACCTTTTACTTTCCATGTTGAGTGATGAGTATCTTATGGATTCAGGCATATCCTTGATTTTAATTTTGTAACTAACTGATTTGCGTTTGGTTATCAGTTGATTTTCCTGTTTTTCCAGGCCGTTTATCTGTTCTTGTACTTTGGATTGTTGTGTTTCCAGTTTGGATACATGGTCTACATTTTGCTTGCTAAGTTTTTCCTGGATGTCGAATAAGCGGGCTTTTCTTCGTTGGATTTTTTCTCTTACTTTTTTGAGGTAGTAACTAAGATTACTGTACTCCGGGTTGACTACATCAAAGTCTTTATCTATCTGATCCACAGTGTTTTGTACAATACTGTCCAACCTATAATCCAGTCGCATATATCGAAAGAAATTCTCCTGCGTCCAGCGGGCAAACATGTATAGTGCTACCGATAGAATGGCCAGTTTTTTGTTGGTCGTCAATACACTTGTCTGATGAGTGTCTTTGTTCAGTTTTCTTATTTCCCTCATCGGCACTTTATCCAGAACGATTTGCCTTTCACTCAAGTCCATTTGCGTGTCTACACCTTCGATAGCCAACTGATGTGTTGTAAAATCATCAACATTCCACCGGTCTTCTACATTCTTACGATAGGTCAACACCGCCACCCGATGTTTTTCCCACAACATGCCGAAAAAAGCAGGACTGTATGCCTCCCTGTCAAAGACAATGGTAAAGCGCGGTAAATCAGGATCAGATTCCAATTGTTCATCACTGTATTTGCAGGGCATTTCATTTAGTAGCTTTGGTAAAATTTGCTCAATAATAGTTTCCTGAAGCTTCTGGTTCACCTGGCCTGTAACAAAAAAATAGGGAGAACCGTCTTGATTGTTGATCCAAAATTCCTGCATTCCCGGCAGGCATAACTTTTGACGTGATACGTATTTTTTACCCAATTTGGCTTTGTAACCATAATAAATCTGAACGTGTCCGTCTATGTAGTAAAACTCGTTTTGTTCCTCACTTGCCCAGTTTTGACCTAAGTCCATCATCCATGGCCCTGCTTTTTGCTGATTGGTGATCATATGCAGTTTGTTGCGCATGCATTTGGCTTCAGGTATGCGGTCTAGTCCGAGTAATTTGCCAAAGTCTCCGGGACTGATCTGCTTGAGCTGCTCCACGCTCTTGATGCGGCATAAATACATAAATGACAACAGCAAAATGATCACTTCTATGTAGTAGTAGCCCCGTTTCAATTCGTGGTAATGATCCCGATAGGTCAATAGACCACTCATGATCAAAAAGGGAAGTAAAAGAAGTACTCCGCCAAAGGACAGGGATTGACAGGATTCAAAATGTAATGGGGTAGTTTCTATCTTACCGAAGGCGGCTTTTGTCCTTTCATCTACTCGTGTAGCTGCTACTCCCAAGACCTCTGATGCCAACAGATCCAACTCGTTTCTCTCAGCAGGCAAAAGAATAGTCCCATTGGATGATACAGAATCGGTTGGTTTACCACTTTTTTTTTAACCGGCCTTTTCTGATATGATAGCGAAGTGCGCCTTCTGTAACTCCTAAAAGTTTAGCTGTATCGGCTACTCCATAGAAACCATCAAGGTACTTTTGGGCTTGATCCATCGCCCCTTCACTCAACTTATAGCAACTTCCTCTTTGTTCTTCTCTTTGGAAAAACCATTGTGATCCTTTTTCGCGCAAGGCTTTGGCATATCTTTGGATGTTCCGGTTGCCCACTCCCAATGTATCGGCTATTTCCTTTGGTCTACATAGACCTGACACTACAAGATTGGCTGTAATATATCGATAGCCTTGAAGGTCACTTTTCTCATGGCAGTATATCACCGATCCGGAATGCATGTAGTAGACCATGTTCGAATCTGCGTACACAGCTGTATTTGCGTTTATTAATCGTGATGATGAGGGAAATATGGGAAGTCGCATTTGCATGATCTATCAAATAGTTTATGCTAAAATGCGACATTTGAATTTACGGTCAAATTCTCATAACTCCTTGATTATCTTTGTCCAGGTCTGGAGTTCTGAATTTAATATTTAATTCCCAATGATTCCTGATCCAAAATTTGCATCAATAAAGCCTTCTGAATTATTGGATCATATGAATGGTCTCAAAAACTTCACTCATTCTACAATGGTGTCAGCTGCCGATCTTCTCAAAAAGAAGACCGAACAGATACCATGCCTTCTCGATCCCATCTTTCCTAAAGTCGGTTTGGTAGCTTTAGCCGGTAGCAGTGACACAGGCAAGAGCAGTTTCTTGAGGCAGTTAGCGATCTCAGTGGCAATTGGCGAAGAACAGTTTCTAGGCTTTAAATTGAAAATGGAATACAATAGGGCAATTTATGTGAGTACTGAAGATGATGAGAATGCATTGTCTTTTTTATTGTACAGAAGCAATAAGCAATTATGCCACGAGCCGGAGGACTATCAAGGGTTGTCATTCATATTTGACACATCTGATTTACTTGTGAAGCTTGATCTCATTTTGGCCAGGAATAAGGCAGATCTCGTAGTGATCGATGCCTTCGCGGATCTCTATGGAAAAAGTATGAATGATTCTAACCAGGTTAGGACATTCTTGAATGACTACAACCAAGTAGCGCAAAGACATAAATGCCTGGTTATCTTCTTACATCAGACTGGCAAACGAACGGAAAATCTCATTCCAAGCAAACATAATCTTCTGGGTTCGCAGGGATTCGAAGCAAAAATGCGACTGGTCATAGAACTAAGAAGTGATCCAACGGATGCCGACAAACGTCACCTCTGCATTGTCAAAGGAAATTATCTATCCAAAGAGTATAAGACGGAGAGTTTTGTGCTGACATTCAACGAAAATTTTCTCTTCTCCATTACACAAGAAAGACGCCCATTTGAAGATCTCAAAGCAGATAATAAAAGTGAAATAAAAGAAAGAGTAATGGACATGAAAGATCAAGGAAAGACACAGCAAGAAATCGCAATCGAATTGAAGATTTCACAACCTACCGTGAGTCGGTACCTAAAGGGAAATTGAATATTCACTATTCAATTACCTAGGTTACGAATGAATGAATATTTCAAATGACCGAATATAGATACAGATTGGAAAAAGGCAGTAAAAAACATTTCTGCCCAAGATGCAAAAAGCATAGATACGTTCGATACATTGATGTTATAACGAATGCTTATTTACCAATGCGATACGGCAGATGCGACCGTGAAATCAAATGCCAAAATGGTTTAAATCCTTATTCTGACGGCTATCCAAAAATGATAAGGGACCAGGAAAAAGGACAGTATTGCAGATATGAGTGGAGAAATAGATCTGTGCGGAGAAGAATACTTCCTAAAAGACTTGGTCCTTTTTACATACCCTTTCACGTACTAAAGTGTACGATGAGACCTGAAGCATATGCACAGAATGATTTTATTCAGAATCTACTTCATAATGTTCCCTATCCATTTCTTAAAGAAGATATTGAAAAAGCCATTTCTCTTTATTACCTGGGTACTGTCAGTCAAGGGTTTCGAAAAGGAGCTATTACTTTTCCTTTCATAGATAAAGATCGGAAAATACGGACAATCCAGGCCAAACAATTTGATAGGCAAAATCACACATCAGCTACGGATTTTCTTCATTCTATGATTCATAAATCCTGTATCCAAAATAATCGAGAAAAACCTGAATGGTTAGTGAACTATGAAAAGAACGAATTAAAGGTTTCGTGCCTCTTTGGAGAACATCTTTTACCCTTATATCCGTACAATCCAATAGCACTGGTAGAAGCGCCTAAAACGGCTATCTATGGCACATTATACTTCGGATTTCCAGATCATTCAGATGACTTTCTATGGCTGGGTGTCTACAATCTAAGCAGTCTCACCGTCGAAAAATGCAGAGTGCTGAAGGGAAGAAATGTATTTCTTTTTCCAGATCTATCCGAAAATGGAAGAGCTTATGATCGCTGGACTAGGACGTCACACAAACTTCGAAAGCTCGTACCTAATACACAATTTGTCGTATCCAATTTAATCGAAAAATCGGGGAGTACCGAACAAAGAAAAACAGGAAATGACCTGGCAGATTTTCTCATCAATAATGATTGGAGAGAATTTCGAAAAAAAGTTTGAGAGTTTTGAGACGAGATCGCGCTAGGTAGGGACGCATCGCGAAAAAGATTATTATTGATCTTGATTACCCCCCCTACCTCAAAACATTGACATGCGATGGATGGAGCTAAGGCGGCGTTGTTTTAACCGTTATTAACCAGAATCCAGAGCCATCGATTTTACACTAGATAAATATTTTCCTTATATGGACAAGAAAGTTCCTATTAGTTACGATAAAGGGATTAAGGATAGCCGAGTTGATGTATCATTTTTGGGTTCAGTAGAGTTTGAGAATATGATTAAAAGAAGATTCCACTACATAGACAACATGTTTTTTATGGCAGAAAATAACGACAGTAGGCTAATTAAGGCTATAGATCGGATTATTGAGTTGTCAGCACCAATAAATGAATAGTTGGCAAATGTATATTAATCCTTAAAAAATGCTCACATTCTTCCGCAGAATAAGAAAAGGATTACTCGATGGTAATCGCACATCGAAATACTTGTTGTATGCCATTGGGGAAATAGCATTGGTGGTTATTGGGATATTGATAGCATTGCAGATTAATAATTGGAATGAGTGGAGGAAGGATAGGATAAGTGAGGACAAAATCCTAATGGAAATAAAAGAATCCCTCGTGGTGAATATTGACCGATTGGAAGACGCTGTATTAGCTTTGGAAAACTATAATAAATCCAGCAAAAAGTCGGAGAATTGCTCTTCGACTCGTCTAAGTCCCTCTTCTACCGTATTAAATGACCAACCAATCTCAAAATGTGACATGAATTAATAAAATATTATTTTTTAACATTTCCTGTAATGAACATTAAACATATGGATAATTTCCAATGCCTGGAATTGTATCCCGGAGACAATCAGCTATTAATTCCTCTATTTTCATTTCAGAACCAGTAAGCGGAGATAGTGATTAACTAGGAAATTTGGCAAAAAGCAATTATTCGCATCTGTCACACTACGTAACAGATTCGTCATTAACTTTATGAGGGACTTCTGCTATAACTCTGAAGCTCATACCTGTAAAAACACATTACTACCGATTTGAATAAAAAATCCAGACAATTTAAATTACTCTTAATTTCTAAAGAAAAATTATAAAAATGAAGAGGTCGATACTAACAAATGCAATCGTTACCCTCCTTTATACGATTTTCTTGATTTGTATAACCGCAATTCACGTGAAGTCACAAGTCAATTGTGAAGACTATCACTGGGAATACGAAGGAGAGACCGGTCCGGATACCTGGGCGACGTGTTTTGCGGACTGTGGCGGCCAATCCCAATCGCCAATAGCTCTTAGCGGATCAGAGCCGGATAACATCCCTACCGCATTAGAAACCCACTACGAAGACGTGCCTATTGAACTGATCAACAACGGCCACACGGTTGAATTTGAGTACGAGGCGGGAAGTACATTTACATTGGAAGGCGAGGCTTACAACCTTCTTCAATTCCACTTCCACACAGGCAGTGAACATACGATCAACGGAACACGATATGCAATGGAAGCACACCTTGTGCATCAAAATGCTATGACCGGCCAATTGGCAGTGATCGGTGTCATGTTCGAAGAAGGGGCTGAAAATGCATTTCTGAAAAATTTCTCAGACAATCTTCCTGTTTCTGAGGGTGATCATTATTCATCAGCAGGCCTTGTGAATGTGGGTAATCTTATTCCGTCAAGCGGAGGTTATTATACGTATAGCGGCTCGCTAACTACACCACCATGCTCGGAAATAGTCACGTGGATAGTGATGAAGAGACCAGTAGAAGCTTCTGCTGAACAACTGAGCAACTTCCATACAATAATGGGTGATAATTATCGTCCGTTACAGGATTTGAATGGTCGTACGGTTACAGAGTCGAATTGCGAAGACTACCACTGGGAATACGAAGACCCGACCGGCCCGGATACCTGGGCGACGTGCTTTGCAGACTGCGGCGGCCAATCTCAATCTCCTATCGCTCTTAGCGGATTGGAGCCAGATGATAGTCCCACCACATTAGAAACCCACTACGAAGACGTGCCTATTGAACTGATCAACAACGGCCACACGGTTGAATTTGAGTACGAGGCGGGAAGTACATTTACATTGGAAGGCGAGGCTTACAACCTTCTTCAATTCCACTTCCACACAGGCAGTGAACATACGATCAACGGAACACGATATGCAATGGAAGCACACCTTGTGCATCAAAATGCTATAACCGGCCAATTGGCAGTGATCGGCATCATGATCGAAGAAGGGGCTGAAAATGCATTTCTGAAAAATTTCTCAGACAATCTTCCTGCCTCGGAGGATGATCATTATTCATCAGCAGGCCTTGTGAATGTGGGTAATCTTATTCCGTCAAGCGGAGGTTATTATACGTATAGCGGCTCGCTGACTACACCACCATGCTCGGAAATAGTCACGTGGATAATGATGAAGAGACCAGTAGAAGCTTCTGCTGAACAACTGAGCAACTTCCATACAATAATGGGTGATAATTATCGTCCGTTACAGGATTTGAATGGTCGTACGGTTACAGAATCGAATTGCGAAGACTACCACTGGGAATACGAAGACCCGACCGGCCCGGATACCTGGGCGACGTGCTTTGCAGACTGCGGCGGTCAATCGCAATCGCCAATAGCTCTTAGTGGATCGGAACCGGATGATATCCCTACGGCATTAGAAACCCACTACGAAGATGTATCCATTGAACTGATCAATAATGGGCACACTGTTGAATTTGAGTACGAGGCGGGAAGTACATTTACATTGGAAGGCGAGGCTTACAACCTTCTTCAATTCCACTTCCACACAGGGAGTGAACATACGATCAACGGAACACGATATGCAATGGAAGCACACCTTGTGCATCAAAATGCTATGACCGGCCAATTGGCAGTGATCGGTGTCATGATCGACGAAGGCGGTGAAAATGCTTTTCTGAAAAATTTCTCAGACAATCTGCCTGCCTCGGAGGATAATCATTATTCATCAGCAGGCCTTGTGAATGTGGGTAATCTTATTCCGTCAAGCGGAGGTTATTATACGTATAGCGGCTCGCTGACTACACCACCATGCTCGGAAATAGTCACGTGGATAGTGATGAAGAGACCAGTAGAAGCTTCTGCTGAACAACTGAGCAACTTCCATACAATAATGGGTGATAATTATCGTCCGTTACAGGATTTGAATGGTCGTACGGTTACAGAATCAGGCTGCCAGCCTCCTTCGATCGTGTTGCACGAAATCCTGTCTGATCGTTCGTTCTCAATCAACTGGAATGCTGTGGAGGGTTCAAGTGGTTATTATGTACGACTTCGATTTGCCGGTCAGCAGAAATTTGTTATTCGTGCAAGAGTAAGAGGTACAAAGGTGCTGGTTACTGCTCCGGCATTGAGATCTTACGAGATTCAGATTCAGACAGATTGCGGGGAAGGCAATTTGTCAGAATATTCTGATTTAGTTACGATTAGCACTGCTAAATCCATATCTGCCCCGATCAATGATCTTTACGATGGTGATGTGGAAATCATTGAGGTTTTGGAAGCCGGATTTCAAGAGGTATCTATTCGTCCGAATCCCGTGACGGACATTTTGAATGTCACTTACATGAGCGATGAGTCCAGTGAGGTGATCTTATACGGATTGGATGGTCGGATAATTGAGGTATCAAAATTTGATAATGGAATAGTCCGACATACTCTGGACCTCGAGGAATTGGAAAATGGAGTTTACATCTTGCAGATCAATACGGATAGCGGAATTGTGCGAAATAAGCGAATTGTGAAATTAAGACATTAGACTATTGAGATTCAAAAAACCCGATGAATGCGGACCCTTTATTGGGTTAACATTCTTTTTTTAAAGTGACCCTAACAGATTTCCCGCCTATCCCGATCAACACATCTGGGATGTTTCGCTTCTCTACAATCGGGATAAACCTTTTGTCCACCGTAGTGAGACGTAGCTGGGCTCATCCTGTCTAAATTTTATTTGTTTATGTTTCCTTTCTGTGGAAGCTAAGGCTTTAATTGAACATTGAACTTTAACTGTGACCCCGACAGGTGAAAAATCGAACCTAATCTACAACTATTTCCAAAACGTCTATGAATTAGAGCCGTTTATCAAGGTTGTTAGTAGAAACATAGATAATTCAGAAATTCAGAACTCCTTACCTCTCGCAATCTAAATTCGCTGTTATTTTGAAGATCATGCGCAAATTTGATCCAGGGAATATGGTTTCAGTTTTGTTGAGCAGGTCTGCAATCTGTTTGGCTGCATGATTAAATCTTGGTGCAGAAAGAGAGTGCAAGGTTATAGTCAGCGTTTTACTCTTATAATCCGGAATCAAGTCAGCGTTGTTGCTGATGATTTGTTTGATGAACATTCTTTTTTCGTCTTTTGCCCTATTGAGGTGGTCACAAGCCACAGCTGCCACAGATGATTCTGCTCTGTAAGCGATCATCTTTATTACATTCATGAACAGTTTACTTTCGGTTTTTAACTTGTTATACCTTTTCTGCTCGGGCATACGCTCAAGAGTTATTCTGGCAGGAATATCATTTCTGAGGGTGGCGATCTTGTTTTCTTCTTTTCGAAGAATATCAATTTTGTGTTTATACTTCATTTGTCTTTCGGTTATTTCAGGAAGTTTGTCAATTTTCTCATCCATAGCTAGTTCTGCAAGAGGGAAGAACTTGGCTTCTAACCGGGTGATCTTTTCCCTGAGTTTTTTCAGTTGGTTTGTTAATTTTCGGTATTGTGGGTTGACCACTTCCCGATTGGGATCAATACTTTCTACCCCAAATTGAATCATTTTATCAAAATCATAGTCTTGAATGAGGTAACTGAAGAAGTTTTCCTGACACCACCTTCCAAACATTCTGCCTGCTATCAATGCTATTCCCAAAGTAGGGTGAGTGGTGATAATAGCGGTTTGATGTTCACCCTTTTCAGACAAGCTTCTGATCTCTCTGAAAGTGTGTCCTCCAAGCGTTACTTCTTTCTCGCACAATTGCATGGTTACATCCTGGCTAAGTACTTGTGTATCAGTAGATTCAAAGTCATCTTTATTCCATGAATCTCGCACATCCTTGCGATATGTAATCACGGCTATTCTATACCTTTCCCACAGGTGGTTAAAGAAAGCAGGTTCGTAAGCCTCCCTGTCAAAAATAAAGGTGCATTGAGGGCTTTGTCGATCATCCTCCTCTTGTATCTCAGTAAGTAATTTGGTTTGTAGCATTTGTGGAATAATCAGGTCTTGTATTGCTTCTTTTATTTTCTCTGTCAATTGCCCTATCACCATCATAACAGGCATCCCTTGTGCATCGTGAACCCAATACTCCGTAGTGGCGCTTAAACACAATTTTTGTCTCGCAATATATTTGACAGGTAGATTAGCTTTGCCTCCATAATAGATCCGTTGGTGACCATCTATATATAAAAAAGATGAGTCCTCATTATCCTCATCTCTATACCAGTGATCGATCAGAAGGTTGTTCAGTTCAACGGCTTTTTCCTGCTTGCTCAGCAAATCTATTTTCTCTCGCAAACACCGAACTTCTGGTATACGATCCAAGCCTATTATCCTGCCGATCTCCCCTGGTTTACATTGTTTGAGTTGTTCGGGATTTTTGATGCGCAACAGGGCCATGAAGGCCAAAGTCAATAGTATCGACCTTAGTCCGTAATAGTGTGATGAAGGTAACTCATATACCTGTTTTGTCTTGAATAACCCATGCTCTATCAAGGCAGGTAAGAGGAATAATACCCCTGCTCCGCATAAAGCTTCGCTGTTGTCAAACTTCACCTCAGCATGACCAGACAACCCAAGAGATGCACCTATCCTGTCTTCAGAGCGGCTTGTGGCTATGCCCATCGGCGTAGATTGGTCTAGGTCATTGCGATCATTTAAGGTCGAGCCATTTCCACCTTCACACTCTATTTTGAACTTTTTTTTAAAGTGCCTTTTTCAATGTGATAGCGTATCGACGATTCTGAAATCCCTTCTTGTTTTGAGATACTCAAATTACTTTGTCTCTTATCCAGCTTCGATTGTATCCGCTCCACTAGTTTACCAACCATCTTGTATGCTTTGCCTTTTCTGGCATCAGGCCCGAAAAATCCAGATTCTCCCTTCTCCTTGTATTTTCTATACGATCTTCTGACACTGTCTATACTCACTCCAAAAGCCCGCTGAACTTCAGCTCGGCTGCACAATCCTTTATCTATAAAATTGCTAGTTATGAATCTGAAAGCATTAAGATCGTCACTCGAATGACTATATACAGGTAAGCCATTGGCTATGTATTGTACAATACCGTCTTGGGTGTGTACTCCAAGACAATGAGAGATCATCTTTGTATCTTTAGGGAAGAAGGGGAATTGTAACTGCATATACAAAAATATGAAGCAGTTTTAATTCGCGAGGTCTACTCCCTATTACCCTGAATTTATTGGGACGGGTAAGGAGTTCTGAAATTAAGAAAGCTAAGAAACATGCATGTTAGTATCCCATGCATTACTCCAACCGTTCTACAATAGAGTAAAATAGAAGATATGGCATTTGAAAAAGGGAGAGAAAAAACAAGAGGTAGAAGGAAAGGAACACCGAATATATTGACCCATCTGATTAGGAACTTATTAAAGAGCATATATGAAGACGAATTGGAAAACATTTCAGAATATCTCGAAGAATTAAGTGTTAAAGAAAGACTCGATTTCATACTCAAAATAACTCCATACATTCTCCCTAAGTTGGACAGAATTCACTTTGAAGAAGGTGAGCCATTAACATTTAGATTTTAATATGAGATCCAGGCATCAGATGGAGAAATACTTGATTTATGCACTTCATTCTTCTAATGAAGAACTTATTCAAATATTGGATAATCCTGACACAGATAATTCGGATTTAAGAATATTAGAAGAAGTATTAAATGATAGAGCAACCTACTTTAGAAAAAAGTGGCCAACGTTGGTATTTATGAATAAAATATTTGATTACGAATCAGCATTAGGTTGGGATGAATGATATCCTTGACTTGTTATGACTCTAATCCGTTCAACTTCTGCATATCATATGATAATTTAAACTCTTTTTCCAGCTCCTATATCTTCCTTCTTTCTACAACTCTATCTAAATCAATCCTGTATTCTCCATTTTTAATCAGTAGATATCCTTCCAACCCCCTAAATAACTGGACACGAATTAAGTAAAAAGAGTTATATACTAAATTGGAAAAAATATGAGTAAAAACAGAAGAAAATGGAGTGGATCAGAGAAGCTCGAAGTACTCCAGTTTTACAAACTACATGGTCTGAGCCGAACAGTTAGGGAATACCAGGTATCATCTACCACTGTTTACAAATGGCAAAATATATTGGATGATTACGGCCCTGATGGTTTGGAAAATAAGCATCGACGTAATCGAAACTCCGAGTTAGATCAACTCCGACGAGAGAATAAGGAACTCAGGAGCAATCGTGGCTGAAAAAGAATTGGCATTGCGTATCAAAACAGAGCTTTTAAAAAAAAGCCTTTAATCAAATCAGATCGAAAAATGGTAGCACAGCAATTCATAGAACAAGGGTATAGCGTTAAGGCAATATTGGATAATTGCAGTTTATCCAGAAGCAGTTTTTATTATCAACCTAAACAAAGATCGGGTAAAAAAGGAATACCGATAAGCGAATACACGATTAGTCAAAATGGAGAATATGTATGCAATGACCGCGTGGTGGAGCAAATAGAAGAACTGTTATCCAGAGAATTTGTGGATTACGGATATATCAAGGTAACACACTGGCTCAGGCAGGAACATGGTTACATCATCAATCCTAAAAAAGTGTACCGTCTTATGCGTGAAAACGGCTTATTAAACAAGAAGAAAAAGGTAGCCAAACCTTCCAGAAAACATTGGGTAAAACAATTGATTCCCAAGCCTTTATCTGTTTTCGATTATTTGGAATTTGATATTAAATATATGTATGTGCCTGGGTGCGGTCGAAATGCGCTGATGATCACCGTTTTGGATGTATATAGCCGATGGGTGCTCGGCCATAAAATACAATGGTCAATAAAAGAAAAAGATGTAAAGGCTCTGTTTGACCAAATACTCTCCCAATACCCTCTACCATCCAGGTTTTACGTGCGTTGTGATAATGGCTCCCAATTTATAGCGTCTAGCGTGCAAAAGTATTTTGAGAGGAAAAACATCGTTCAGGAGTTTACAAAACCAGCTACACCTGAGCAAAATGCACATATAGAACCATACCACAGTATTATCGAAAATGTCATTTGTCGCCGATACGAATTTGAAAATATTGAAGAACTTAGGCAGACTTTGATTAGGTTCGTTGAGTTCTATAATATGGATAGAATACACTCAGGAATTGATTACCTGAGCCCTTATAAATATTTACTTCAAAAAGGAATTGACCTAAAAAGCCAATCCCTTCGTGAAGCGTTGTGTTCTAAAACAAATATAAAACCTAATTTTGAAAAATCTGTCCAGTTTATAGGGGGTTAGGACATATCAATTTCTGTGTTTACTATTTGGCCAACTCACCCATCGAGAAAGTTTACGTGATATTGTCACTTGTTTAAATGCCCATAAAAGCAACTTGTATCACATGGGTATAAAGGCTGCTTTGGCTCGTTCTACTTTATCAAAGGCCAACGAGGTAAGAGATTGGCGCATTTATGCTGAAATAGCCCATTGCCTCATAAGGCAGGCTAGAAGTTTGTATATTGATGATATTGACTTTTCTCTGGAACTGGATAATGCTGTTTATGCATTAGACGCCACCACAATTGACTTGTGTTTAAGTGTGTTCAAATGGGCGAAATTTCGTAAGAACAAAGGAGCCATTAAACTTCATACGTTAATGGACATGCGTGGTTCCATTCCTGTATTTATTCATATTTCAGATGGTTTAACACATGATGTCAATGTTTTGGACATTTTGGACTTTGAACCAGGGGCCTTTTATGTAATGGATAGGGCCTATGTAGATTTTGAAAGACTTTATCGAATTGACCAAGCCCAGTCATTTTTTATCACCAGAGCAAAAAAGAACTTTAAGTTCAGAAGAATCTATTCTCGGCCTTGTGACAAATCCAAGGATATACTTTGTGATCAAGTCATTAAATTAACGGGTTATTATACACTAAAAGCATACCCGGATAAGCTTCGTCGGATAAAAGTTCTTGATCAAGAAACAAAACGGAAATTTGTATTCTTGACTAATAATTTTGAATTGTCTGCCGAGATCATAGCTAGGTTGTATAAATACAGATGGCAGATCGAATTGTTTTTTAAATGGATCAAGCAGCATTTAAAAATAAAGGCGTTCTGGGGAGAGTCTGCCAATGCGGTCAAAACACAAATCTGGATAGCAGTAGTGACCTATGTATTGGTTGCAATAATCAAGAAAAGGTTGAAATTAGAAAGACCGATTTACGAAATTCTACAAATTTTGAGTATCTCTACATTTGAGAAAGTGCCTCTAAATCAGCTACTTATGAACACAGAAATACAAAACGATCTACATCCATTTCATAACCAATTGAAACTCTTTTAGTTATATCGGGACACTAGTGTTCAGTCAAATTATATAGTCTGGGTAAAGATTTTTTAGTTTAATGCGCGCATCACTCGTTGTAAATTGCCAATCTACTCCTTTTTGGTTTTTGTTTCTGTACCCATACCAGGCTTTGGTTTGTTTTTTGAGTTGTTCTTCATCTGACATTCTACTTTTCAAACCACACCGTGTTAATACGCTCAATTCACATTCTGCAATATTGAGCCAGGAAGCATGTGCCGGTGTGCGAACAACTTCTATCTTTTTCACTATGTTTCGGGCTCTGGGGGCAGGCATAATTTCATATAAGGTACTTAATTTATGTGCACTTAAATTGTCCTCTACCAATGTGATTTTGTTAGCAGCGCTATATGTTTTTTCTACTAAGTTCATGATGATTTTTGCGTAAGTCTGACTATTGTGATTATCCTCAATATGTACTTCTCTGTATTCTCCTAAGGGTTCTACGATCATGTACATACTTTTTACTCCTTCTCTTTTATACTCATAGTCTTGATGTAATATACCCTTTGAATCCATATAGCTTTTCTTTGTTTCACTTATGATCTGTTTAGGGGACTCATCTAAACAGATTACTGGATGAGTCGGGTCATATGGTCGTTCATATACATCTAATACCGCTTCCATTTTATGAACAAAATCTGCTCCTTTCTTTGGCATTATCCAACCTTTGACTCGCCAGGGTTTAATTTTGTTTTTTTTAGTATCTGCCGTATAGATTCATGACTGATGCTTTCTACATATTCCAATTCTACCATCTTATCAGCCAATAATCGTAAACTCCACCCTGAATGACCATCAGGAACTTCTTCACATCTTAAGGATAGTAAATGGCTTTCTACCCGACCGTCAAATATCTTTTCTTTTACATATTCTCTTTTCTTTCCATATAGCGCTGCTTCAAATCCGTGTTCCACAAATCTTTTTCGCATTCGCTCTATTCCATTTATCGTCATTCCATAGGCAATTTGAATCTTTTTATCTGTCCAATGCTTATCTCCATTCTCATCTGAGGCCAATAATATATAACTCCGCTTGGTCCTAATTGACTTACTATTGGGTATGCTTATTATTCGCTCTAATTCACTACGCTCTTCTTCGGTTAAGGTTACTTTGTAAAATTTTGCCATGATTCTTTTTTTTGTTCATTAATCAAGGCTCTATATTCTCTTTTTGATCAGGTGGTCACTCTAATCTTTATGCAAAACAACATTCGAAGTTACTTTATTCTTTTTACCCAGATTTATGCGCTTGACTGAACACTAGTGATGTTATATATGCAGTTAATCTGTAACCATCCGAGCAACCGCATTTGATTCGTATATGATTATTTCTTATTTCCAATCATTGGGTGAGGTAATGTGTCATACACGGTACTCCATAAAAGGGAGTGCGTTGGTATTGCTGATCTATTAATTTCATTAAGTACATCTTCAGCCTTGTTTCACATTTTGGTTTGGTGATCCGCTCTGAGCTCCTTCATGGTTTTTGCTGCTTGTACTTAAAATTCATAGGTGGTGATAATATCTATATTTTTATGAAAGTCATAGAATGAATATTACCATCTGACCCACTCATTTTTATAAAATATATGCCCTGAATCAGATTTGAAATATCAATGAAATCGTCGACAGATTCAATAAGTTTTTTACCGGATATATCATAAATATCACTCTTTAATTGAGAATTCAAAGAATGACTAATGTGAAGAAATTCATCAGCTGGGTTTGGGTATATTTGAATTTTTTCATTCGTTTTGACAACGGATTTAATTGAAATTCGCTTTAGATCGACCGAGGCCTTTAAGGCACCATTTACGTTACATCCAATTATTTCTACTTCCGATAGGGACAGATAATCTGTTTTGTTCAATTGAATACGGATATATCGTGCCGTCCTGTTTATACTTATGGTGAAGGGCCTGCCTACCTCGTTTGGAAAATATTGTGAACTTACACCACTTTGATTAAGTGCCGTTTGTAAATTATTCGATACAAATGCCTGATCCGATACCAATACATAAAAATTCGCCATCTGATTATAACAACAATCAGACCTTCTATACAATTTAATGTGATCAACATGATTAAGCGAATTCAAATCTATCTGCCACCATGCATTTACATCATTCAATGTGTGACTCAATGAACCATTTTGCCACACCCCATCCGTATTGTTATCTATTGCCTTTTCTGCACCGTGGGTAATACCTGAATATACCAATGTCGATGACTGACTCGCATTCCCAGTTAAGGATATGTTCCCCAATACACACCCACATGGAATACAATCCCCACCTCCACAGTCAATTTCCTCCTCATTGCCATTCTTCACCCCATCACTACAAGAATAACAAGACCCATCATTAATATGAGCATTCGCATCATAATTAATCGCATTCTGATCCGTACATCCACTTATACACGCCTCGCACTCTCCACCGCAATCCACGCCCGTCTCACCCTCATCCTGCACTCCATTATTACACGGATCTCCGCCTATGCAAAAGATCTGAGACGACAAAGATCCAAAATCCCCATCCGTCTTAACAGTACGTCCATCGGCATCAGTCAAAGTAAAATTACCGGCCTCCTGCCCGCAACATATACCATCGCCAAAGGCATCGTAAAAATTGAAAATATAACCATCACCCGGATCAATAACCAGATTACTAACTGTGATCGTTGTATTATCATCCGCATCCGTCGAACTAAAATAATTGGCCGAGTGGACTATTGTTCCTGTGCTCGTCCTGATATCCCAACTGGTCTCTTCTGGCCAGAGGTCAAAGGTGATCGTTAAACTAAAAGGGCTCTTGAATGTAGTAGCAGCATCGCAAGTACACGCAGGACAATCTGTGCCGCCACAATCCACTCCAAGTTCACCAATATCACGGATACCGTTATCACATGACGCACCACCACACGCTCCCAATTGTCTTGAGTTTAAGTTAGATGAAATGGAGTTAATAGAAGTGGTGCTCCACGTCGTTGTATTGACGCCCACACAAGGCCACATTATAAAATCACCTCCATTGCCGCAGTCACTGGCGTCGTGAGGTGCACTAAAATTATGACCCATTTCGTGTGAAGTAAGTACACGCAGTCCCCATGCGCCTCCATTGGCATTTGTGCCCAGGTAATCTTCGACTATATGAAAATTGCCAGGAGTATGTGCCAGGCCAATAACTCCCGAGCTTCCCTGGTACGACATACTCTTGGCCGTCCAAAGCTGGCCGATCGTATTAGACACATTGGCCTGAAGTCCCGGCGTTACACCCGCTCCAAACCCTCCTGAATTGGCCCAACTATTGAACTCGCCCAACATGGTGCCTGCATCGGTACCAGTAGTATTATATGGATTTTGATTGGGATCGGAAGTCGAGTATTCGGCAACAATTCTAAATCCGATATCAAAAGCACCAGATCCCACGCCATCGTAATCTCCCTGCACATTGTTCATTACTCCGATGTTGTGATTGTTCACTCCCTGGAGTCCACCATAGCGATTGAACATAGTATGATCCGATGCAATCGCCATATTCACTTCGCGGCACGCCATTTTCTGGATGCCGGATTTTTGATCTATATCTTTTACACTCTGTTTTATTCTGTTTTTTTGATTTTCTTGTTGGAAATGAGCGCTGCCGCAAGACATCTCGTCTATGCCCATACTCTTTGCTATCCTCAGAGCATCGCTTGCTTTGTAAATCGCAAATTCACCTTCTCCCGCACTTTCGAGGAAGTAACTTCCGGGCTCGATATAATAGGTTTCATTTCCGTCGACTATAAACCCATATAAAAAGCCGTCATTGACACTCAATCTGACTTCATCGCCTCTATGGGTAAATCCTTCGTATGTAAGTGGTGGGATAATCCCTTTATTTTGCATTTGCCGGTAGGCATAGTCGGAGATCAGTTCCGTTTCGAATAAATCAATATTCCACTTCTTATTGCCTAATTTTAAAGTAAGCTGAATGGCTTTAGGGTTAATAGATTTTTCAATTGATTTATTAAAAAGGCTTCTTTTAATGTCGAGTTGGTATAGATCGTAGATTGGGTCGATATTACTTTTGGCTAGGGAGAGTTTTACCGGTAAGCCATCGAGGGAAATAGACACAGTTTGCGACCATGTAAATTTTGAGATGAATAGAAACAGGGCGACAAAAACTACATTGGGGTATAGAGACTTCATCCAGTAAAATAATGATTAATAAAAAAATTTCTACAATTTTATAAGACTCAATCTGCCAATCTGTAATGGTTTCTCCTAGTATTTGCTTAGAGCATGTTGAAAATTCATTCTTTGGGCTGCAAAATCCAGCTTACTGAACCTGACTTTGTAAAAATTCTCGCCAATAGCTCTGCTATTACCAATAATTTTTCCTTCCTCAGAACCAGCAATCTGAATCTTTCGCCATCAAAAACGAAGTTCCAAAATGCTCTTTATAGTCCAATTCATCCAAAAATAAAGTCTTTTTGACCATATCTGCACCGTTTTTTGAGCAAAAGAAAGACAGATTGCAGTATTTCCTATCCTGTTACCTTGCGGTATAAAACTATTGCATTCCTGACTATTATATTTCAGCATTATTTTTATTTGGCCTGAAGACTGGAGACTGAAGACAGAAGAAGAATATTATTTATTTGGCACATTACTATTCGGTCTTCTCGCCAAAGGCCGATCAGCGCTCCGTCGCTGAAGCTATGGAGCGTAAGAGACCTTTGGCTAGAAATTCTTTACCTGCCAAAGCTCTTCGGTCTCCGAAACTCCGATAAAAAAAAGAGCGTAGGAGACTTGGCGAAGGTGGGCGTTCTTCCTGCTCAAAATAATGTTATTTTGTATTGGCATTAGTAAATACATAACCATATACAACAAATCAAAACATATTACACGTTTTTATTATATCAAAAATGTTGCCGCTTTTATGTCCAACACGAAATTTAGTAATTCTCAAATAATAGCCTTTCGATTCTAACACTTGAGAAAAGCACAAATAGCACAATACTACAAAGTCGAAAACAAAGACATATTATAATTCTTAACACAACTTGTCCCGATTTTCGGGATAGGCACAGTAGAAAACATAGTTAATCAGAGGTTTTGTTTGGGGAAGTCCGTGCGGGACTGGCCTCCCCGGTTTTTCGTCAGCTTGCATCGCGTCGCGTCCGCCGCCATAGGCTTTGGCCGACGGAGGCCGCTAAAGCTCCGGCAGCACACAGATTATAGGGCATCTCAGCAACAGCTGACAATAGAGAAAAACAGGCCTGCCGACCAAAGCCTTGAGGCGAAGGTTGGGGCCAGGGGGGGCGGGAAAGCAGTGCACAGACTTGAGCAAATTATTTACTTTTTCAAAAAATTATGAGCACTAAGAAGTCGAATTGTTCTCCCTTCCATTCTCAGTTCATCATCTTCTGCTCCAGTAATCAGGTACCCAATATCATGATTAAAAAAGTCCATTGCCTCCAACAATCCTTTGATTTCGCGCTCTTCGTTGTGTCTGTCTAATTGATAGCAAACCTGGTAACAGGTGATGACTCGATCTGACTTGCTGATCACAAAATCGCATTCTCTTTCTTGTTTAAAGTAGTACACATTATCTCCTTGTCGCCGCAAATGAAGGAATATCATATTTTCAAATAATCGGCCGGTATCTTCCTGATTCTTTATAGTATTAGAGTTAACAAGACCGGTGTCGATAGCATATATTTTCTTCTCGTTCACCAATTGTTTTTTAAAGCTGTGATCAAACTTGCTAATGCTGAAAAGCAGGTAAGCATTTTCGAAATGTTGCAAATAAGAAGCCACGGTGTTTACCGATCCAACTTGATAGGACCTGGCCAATTTATTTAAGGTATAGGGCCTTGCTATGTTGTTGATTAGGTGCATGGCGATTCTATTCAGGAGATGACTATTCCTGATTGAATATCGCGCAACTATATCTCGCTGCAGGATGTCGATCAACAACTGTTGGAGGATTATGGGATTCTTTTTCGTTAGGTATTCCGGAAATCCTCCGTCGTTCATGTAGGACGTCAAGCTATCCGGGTCAGTTTTCAGATTATGAAATCGACAATACTCCTCAAAATCAAAAGGAAATAGCTCGTAACTCAAATGTCTTCCCGTAAGAAGTGTTGCCAGTTCGGTGCTTAGCATAGATGCATTGGAGCCGGTGATAACAGTAGAAATTTTTCGCTCGGTAGCCTGACGTATGTAGCGCTCCCAATCTTTCACCTGATGAATTTCATCGAAATAAAAGGTACAATCTTTTCCTTTAATATCTTCAAGAGTATAAAAATCATCTACTTTGAAATCAAGAAGACGAGGATCGTCAAAATGTAAGTAAAGGGCCTTTTCACGCATTTCTTTATGATATGCCATGGAACGCAAAAGGGTACTCTTACCTGAGCGACGTATCCCGGTAATGATGGTAGCGAAGCCAGGGTATACATCAATCTGCTCACTTTTATAGCGAGGGATAAAATCATCAGAATCAATTAGGTATTCTTCCTGATCAATCAATATTTTTTCTATATGTGATCTTAACATTGCCTATTTTAATCCAAATGTATAGTTCATTCATTACTAATGCAAAGTATTGCTCATTATTAATACATACTATTGCTCGTCGGTAATGAGAAGGGCAATTTATTGTAGTCCTATGAATATTTATTAAAAATCAGAATCCCACCTTTGGTAAAACATTGGTTTCAGAGGGTGGCGGAGGCCCGATATTGGAGATCGATCACGAAGTGAATTTTAGCGTTGAAGCTAAAATAGATCATTGAGGAACTGACCTCACCGTGGTGAGTGAATGTCCTGTGGACATTCAAGTGACGAGACCTCGAAGAGGATGGGTTGCTAATTGATTTTTCGGTTAGGCAACAATTGTTCTTATCTAGCTTTTTTGGTACTGTGTGCCCTGAAGTCCATCCATTGGGTATGATAAGACATCGGTCTTAGAGGTGGATGGACATAAGCTGTGTTTGAGATGGAGGAACTTCTTCAAAAGTGAAGAAGGCGGACCTCCGGCAGGGAGAGTATGAGCTTACCTGTCAAAACATCATAAGGTGCTTGGCTTTCAAGGTCTGGTGCTTAGCATTATGAAAAAAGGTGGAATATTATTCCATCAGTTATGGTCTAAGGAGGTGAATGAGATGAGAATGAACCATCGTAGAGGCGTCGTAAATATCACTGTTTGACACTCAAAATGTGGGTTACAGTCCAACCGGCAGACAAGTCACGATAAATACTCATAATAGGCGTGATGGGTGTTCGGCGTAAAGATGGCACGACCTTAGACTTGGCTCAAACATGGAACAGGGGAAGCTGCGGGATGTCGTATGAGAGAAAGCTATAAGCTCTTTGAGTAAAGCGAATATCGAGACAACTCAGCAGTGGCGGATCTACTCGTAGTAGTGTAGAAGCTTGTGTAATGCAAGAACAGCGAAGGGGTAGATACAATTAGTTTTTTTTAATCAATCAACTTTAAATCATTTGATTTAAAAGGATGAATTTATTCGAAAAGACAAAACCATATCCTATCACAAAAAGACAAGTGTGGGATGCGTTTAAATTAGTCAAGTCAAATGGTGGAGCGCCTGGGATAGATGGCACAACGGTGTTGGAAATATCAAGAGCTCCGCAGAAATACCTGTACCCGATATGGAACAGACTTGCAAGCGGTAGTTACTTTCCATCTCCCGTGAGGAGAAAGGAAATACCAAAGTCCAAAGGTAAGGTGCGTGCATTAGGAATTCCCACGGTAACTGACCGTGTTGCGCAGATGGTAATCAGAAAAGAATTAGAAGAGATTGTTGATAAACAGTTCTCAGACAGTTCCTTTGGATACCGTCCTAACAAGAGTGCACACCAAGCCGTAATTCAAGCTAAGCAGAATTGTTGGAAGTATGCTTGGGTAATTGATATGGACATTAAAGGATTCTTTGACAATATTGACCACGGCTTAATGATAAAAGCCCTACGTCATGTGACTCAAAGAAAACATATCATTACTTACGTAAAAAGGTGGTTAAAGACTCCAGTCCAATTGGGGAATGGAAAATTAATTACCAATTTAGGAAAAGGCACTCCACAAGGAGGCGTAATTAGTCCGTTGCTCTCTAACATCTTTCTTCATTTCGCTTTTGACAAATGGATAGAAAAGGAAATTCCTGAATGTCCTTTTGAAAGGTATGCTGATGATATCATCGTACATGCGAAGAGTAAGGAAGAAGCTATGAGGGTTTTTAACAAAATCAATACGAGAATGCAGGAATGTAAACTCGAATTGCATCCGGAAAAGACCAAGGTAGTGTATTGTCCCAGTAACAGAAGGCGCAAACTGACTGGAGAGTCAGTCCAGTTTGACTTCCTTGGATTTACGTTTAAGCCAAGAAAAGTAGTGATAAAAAGTGGAAAAGTGACTATGTCGTTTCTACCTGGAATAAGCAACAAATCCATGAAAAGGATTGTGGCCCATTTGAGGGATCTTAAGATTAACAGGTGGTCAAGTAGATCACTCATTGATCTGTCGAAAGCTCTGTGTCCATTAATCAGAGGCTGGCTTCAATACTATGGCAAGGTGAGCAAACACGAACTGGTTTCGTTTTTCTTTAAAGTCAATGCGAGAATTATTAAATGGGCGTACCGCAAGTTTAAGCGATTTAAGAAGGCCAAATCCCTTTACGCAACGAAGAAGTGGATACAATCTGTAGCCAAAAGCTATCGGTATTTATTTCCTCATTGGCAGTTGGGTTATCTTCCTTAAATTGGTTAATTGTAAAGAGCCGTATGAATTGAGAGGTTCACGTATGGTTCTGTGAGAGGCTTGGGGTGAAACTCCCCTTGCCTACTCGACTTTTGTAGCGATGTGGCACATCCCGATCAAAGCATCAGGGACAAAAAGTACGTATAATAGTTTAAAATGCCGGTTTACAACTCTTGTGCGATTTGTCTTACACCCTACATAGTCATCCTTCGACAAATAAAAAGAATGTCATCTCTTTACTTGTCCTATTCCCGCTTAATTCAAAGATAAGAAGGACGGCAATTTATTGTCGTCCTTTTTTATTATTCTCAACTAATGCAATTAATATTCCTTATGTCAACCATTTGCCAATAAATCTCGCATTTGGCATAGTGGTACATCATAATTTCGAATCAAATTCTTAATAGAAGGATTTCGTAATAAATAAATCCCATTACATCTCTTCTAACCGGGCATTTCAGATACCTTTTTTACCCATAGTAAAGAGTACTAGTGCTCTGTAAAGCTATTAGGCTGGTTTGTTTTCTAATATTCCTGTTCGTTGCAGGTACTACTATGGTGTTCGCACAAAAAGAAGCGGACTCATCTCAATTCGATCTTTTTTTAAAATCAAAATCCGAAACTGCTTCCCATACATTAGCCATTAATGCCAACGCCCTTTACAAAGTAGTAAAGCAAAAGCCTTCTCGAATTAAATTTGATCTCGAATTAGAGGGAAAAAGAGAGACCTTATCCTTTAAAAAGCAAGATTTGTGGAGCGAAGACTATCGTATTTCCTCATCGACCCAATCACAAGGCCGCACGAACAGATTGCACTACAGGGGCCGCATAGGGCAAGACTACAATTCAAGGGCATATTTGACTTTCGACGGGTATAATATTGCCCTGCAACTGTACAAGGGCAATCGCATGTGGCAATTGGTCGATAATGATTCCAAAAGTGACCAGAGAGGCTATGATCTTATTCGCAAATTTCTTAAAAATCAAAGAGAATCGTTCCAATGCTCCTCCGCATTAGAAAATGAATTGCATTCGAATTATTCCGGGCCTGATGTTGTCTCAAATAAGCACGACGCCAAGGTGTCCGTCTACATCGAGGCAGATTATGCCATGTATCAAAAATTCAACAATTCCATTGAGGATACTGAAAACTATATTACATCGGTTTTCGAACAAGTAGCTCACATATACGCCAATGAACAAATTGACATCGAAATATCAGAGATCAAGGTATGGGATACTCCCGATCCTTATGACCTTAGCAGTACGAATGCTGCATTAATTTCCTTTAGATCACAACTAGGAAGTAATTTCAATGGAGATCTTGCCCACCTCATATCGGGTAATGATATCGACCACGGAGGCAAGGCATTTATAGATGCGCTTTGCGATAAATCAAGAGCTTTTGGCTATTCCAATTTTCTTGGAACCTTTACAGAACTGAGCGATTACTCATGGGATGCATTCCTGATGGCCCATGAATTGGGGCATAATTTCGGATCGCACCACACGCACGACTGCGTATGGGGCCGCAATAATGATAAGGTGCTGGACTTTTGTTATCAATCTGAGGAGAATTGTGAAGTTCTCGATCCTGGTCCGTTACCTGGCACTATGATGAGTTATTGTCATCTTACACCAGTAGGAGTCAGTTTTGAAGCAGGTTTTGGGCAGGAACCGGGTAATCTTATCCGCAAAAAATACAATGCCTGCATGACTGAAATTGGAATAAGTTGCGAAACGGCAATAGAAATTAACTCTAATGGAAAATTTCAGGCGATAGGGCCCGTAAAAGGATATGGAGCAAGCCAAACAAGCGCTGATCATGCCAATTGGTTCAAGTTTACACCCAATGCTGATGGACGAATTAAAATTTTCAATTGCGAAACAGGAGTAGATTCGCGATTATGGATTCATGCAGGCACATGCGGCGAACTCATCACTATAACAAATAGCGACGATGAATGCGGCCCACAAGGCAGCCAGGCCTACTCATCCAATATTCCTCATCTTATGGTCAACGCAGAAGAAACGCTCTACTTCGAATGGGACGACCGGTGGTCAAATGATGGTTTTGAGTTTTGGTTTAAGTTTGGGGCGATTGTGAATTGAGAGAGACGGGGGACTCAACATTATTATTACCACATAGGTGCACAGAATTTTTTCGCAAAGGCCACGACAGAAAGGTTGAAAATAATGATTGTATGTCGATCACCGCGGGCAATTCTGATCGGAGTATGTTTTGTTATTCCACCGGCCTTATTCATTTTAGCGGAAAAAGTGCAGAAAATCCGTCAAAAACAAAATACTGTATGAGCTGAATGTCCGTCTAAAAGCAAGCAATCAATTTTCATGTCCTGCAAAATAAGGGGAAAGTACCCCTGATAGCGAGTTTATTTTGTTTAGGATTTTCTGGGCTTTTGGAGCGTTAAGAAATGAATACAGCCTTGATTTTTTGGTTCTTTTGTATCAAGACAAAAGAACGGAAAAGGATTGCTAACAATCCAAATATCTACTAATACACAGGAAAAAAGATTGAATTCACCACAAATATTTGCTACTATGAAGTCTTTACCCATACCAAATAACATAGAACTATAATAATTTTTGCTATCTACGCTCAAGAAGAAAAATCCTTGTATAAGAGTTCCACAATACGTTCCGTCGCCTTACCATCCCACAAGGGAGGAATAGTACTTCCTCTTTTATAAGTCCCTGCGCGGATACTGGAAACTTTCTGAGCAATTACTATCGGATCAAAGGAAATCATTTCGTTGGTGCCAAGAGTTAATGTTACCGGTCTTTCTGTATTATTTCGAAGTGTAAGGCACGGAACTTGCCGATAAGTTGTTTCTTCTTGAATTCCTCCGCTATCTGTAATGACCATCATTGAGTTAGCGATCAATTTCTGAAAATCGAGATAACCTAGAGGTGGAGCTAAAATTATCCGGGCATTGCCTTCTACACCAGATAAAAGATTCCACTTTTCGAGACTTTTTTTAGTACGAGGATGTATCGGGAACACCAAGGATTGTTTTTGAGTGATGAACTCTATTATTTTGATCAGATCGAGGAGCTTTTCTTTTGTATCCACATTTCTGGGCCTATGCATAGTCATTAGCGCATACTTGTTCTTCTCTACACCCAATTCATGTAGAATTGACGAGGCGAAAATTTCATCTTCAAAAGCCACCAAAGTATCGATCATCGTATTGCCGACAAAGTGAAAATTGGCCGCTCTTTTGGTTTCGGTTTTGAGATTATCCAGTCCGCTTTGTTCTGTGATAAAAAAATCATCGGTTATGGAGTCCGTCAAAATCCTGTTGATTTCTTCGGGCATGGCACGATCATGACTTCTGAGTCCGCTTTCTAGATGGGCCAGACGAATATTCAACTTATTGGCAGCAATGGCGGCAGCAAGTGTAGAATTTACATCACCGACCACAATTACCAGATCGGGCCTCCACTCCTCTAAAAGTTCACCTAACCGGACAACTATAGTTCCTATTTGGTCAGAGGGAGATTTTCCTTTTATGTCCAGCGTAATATCGGGTTGTTTTAATCCCAATTGGCCAAAGAAAACCTTAGACATGTTTTCATCGTAGTGCTGACCGGTGTGCACCAACTTATAATCGAAGAAATCTCCATACTTTCCAAATTCCTTTTGGAATTGAGTGATTTTGATAAAATTCGGTCTTGTCCCTACGACTATTACGATTCTTGCCTGCATCTATTTGAGGGATTTCTGATTGCCAATGGATGATAATCTCCTTTTAGCCCGACTACAGGACTATTTCTAATTTCATGAGCAACTATGATACTTTTTTTAACTTCCTGAGTTCCGAAACCTGCTCCTTTTAAAATTTCACTATAGCATTGAGTGTGTAATTCATCCAACCCTTCGCTTACATCGATCTTCTCGCCGTCAATAGTAATTTCTCTCAAGATGGATTGATTTTTAGTATTTAATGATTTTGAAAAATGGATTGGGTTTGTACTTAATACCCATCGCACATTCGCCTTTTCCAATTCTAGGAAACCAGCAGCTCTGTCCTGCTCTCGAATGTGGACAACACTGGATTGCTTATCTCCAAAAATCCAAATAAGGGCGTCGAAGAAGTGAATGCCAATATTTGTAGTAATCCCCCCCGACTTTGATTGATCACCCTTCCATGAGACGTCAAACCATTTTCCCCTGGCCGTAAAATAGGTTATATCAACTTGGAAAATGTGCTTAGGCGGCGAAGCTTCTACTTCTCGCTTTAGTTTCTGAATAGAAGGGTGCAACCGCATCTGCAGAATCGTATATATCTTTCGACTTGTTTGATTCTCAACCTCCTGCAGGGCATCCACATTCCAGGGATTTAATACCAATGGCTTTTCGCAAATGACATCGGAACCGGCCATCAATCCAAATCGACATTGCATATCATGCACATGACTAGGGGCACAAATACTCAAATAATCCATACCATGGCCCATCCGACATAATTTGTTGATGTGCCTGTCGAAGCGCTCAAACTCGGTAAAAAAAGTCGCTTCTGGGAAATATCGATCAAGGATGCCTACGCTGTCACTTTTATCATATGCAGCGACTAGGTCAGAATTATTCTCCTTGATCGCGCGCATGTGACGAGGTGCGATATAACCTGCTGCACCTGTTAAGGCAAATTTCAATCCCATAGGTCCTTTTGAAGTAAGTCAGCTATGTTGTTTTTTTTCGCTCTACCCCATCGATTAGCCTCCCCCAACCCCTCCAGAGGAGGGGAGTTTCCTCCCTAAATACAAGTTGGGGCTCGGTCCTCCTCCCCTTTGGGGAGGTCGGGAGGGGCTAAAGCTTGAGATAAAGCGAATTTTTGAAACATATCTTTAAATCAGAATATATCTCCTACAGCCTCCAAATTTCCATTCCCGAATTTTCAAAATTGAATACCCCTTTAATATCAAACAATATCGGATGTTCAGTCATCAGGTTTTTAAAATCCCTGACGGATAAAGACCGATATTCTTTATGGGGGACCGCGACGATCACTGCATCATATTTTTCTGTTGATTTCCCGATCATACTATTTCCAAACTCCTCGCCCAATTCATTAGCAGGCACATGGGGGTCGATGGCATGTACCTCTAAAGAATAATCCTTCAACTCTTTTATCAACTCCACAACCTTGGAATTTCTAACATCGGCCACATCTTCCTTAAACGTCACACCTTTTACAAGCACCTTACTTTCTCCTGGATTTTTGCCTTTGTCGATTAATTTTTGAACCAGCCTTTTCGCTATAAAATGCGGTATATAATCATTGACTCGCCTGCCGGCAGCGATTACCTGAGGGTCGTGCCCTAATTGTTTGGCCTTGTGTAAAAGGTAGAACGGATCAACGCTTATGCAATGCCCTCCGACCAATCCGGGAAAATATCGATGAAAATTCCACTTGGTATCGGCGGCTTCGATTACTTCATTCGTATCTATGCCTATCTTGTCAAATATGATAGCGAGCTCGTTCATCAAGGATATATTAATGTCTCTCTGAGTATTCTCAATGACCTTAGCCGCCTCGGCAACCTTAATAGATGAGGCTCTATATACACCGGCCTCAATGATATGATCGTACACTCTTGATATTTGATCCAGAGCTTTAGCATCCGACCCGGAAACGATTTTCAGAATCTTTACTAGTGTTTTTACCTTATCTCCCGGTACTATTCGTTCCGGAGAATATCCGATTTTAAAATCTCCCCCCTTCAGACTCAATCCTGATTCTATCTCCAATATTGGTAAACAGTCCTCTTCTGTGCATCCCGGATAGACGGTAGATTCATATACCACATAGTCCCCTTTTTTAAGTATGCGGCCCACCGATGCAGATGCGTTTTTGAGCGGGGTTAAATTCGGGATTTTATGATCGTCAATATCGGTAGGGACTGATATAATGTGAAAGCGCGCTTCACGAAGATCCTCCAGGTCATCCGTAAAATGAATGCTTTTGTCTATAAATGCTTCACCTTCCAATTCTCTCGACGGATCAATGCCTTTTTTCATCAATTCGATCCTCTGAGAATCGATGTCAAATCCTATTACGGAAAAGTGCTTTGCAAATTCCAGAGACAAGGGTAAGCCTACATAGCCTAAGCCGATCACAGAAAGTTTGGCCTTGCGCGCCTTTAATTCATCGAACATATAACGATATTCCAATATATGAGGCGAAAATAGTGAATATGTAGATCAAAGGAGACTGTATTATAAGACAAAAAAGGAGGCCAAGATCAAAACCTTATTTTCTTTAAATCATTCCTTTTTAAGAACAACTCCACCTTTCACGAGATATATGGCATTTGTACGCTTACAAATGGCGCAATTTCCATGATCAAATTCGAGCCGCTCACCAAACTCACTCATCCACCCCACGATTCGTCCCGGATTTCCTATGATCAACGCATAATTCGGAACTTTTTCTGTCACAACCGATCCTGCACCGATAAAGGCGTATCTTCCAATGTCATTCCCACAAACGATTGTAGCGTTGGCACCGATAGATGCTCCATATTTAACCATGGTTTTTAGAAATTCATTCTTTCGATTTACCTCACTCCTTGGGTTTACGACATTTGTAAATACAACTGACGGGCCAATAAATACATTGTCTTCACAACTCACTCCTGTGTAAATCGAAACGTTATTCTGAACCTTAACATTATCACCGAGTTTCACACCATTCGCTATAAAAACATTCTGTCCTACAGTACAAGACTTTCCGATTCTTACTTCTTGCATAATGTGACAGAAATGCCAAATTTTAGAACCCTTACCTATTACAGCTCCCTTTTCGACGACCGCCGATTTGTGAATGAATACATCCCTCATGGGTGAAATAGATTTTTTCGTTTTGCCAATGCAAAAGCCTCCCCCATCCCCTCCAAAGGAGGGGAGTTTCCTCCTAAAAAGTAATTTTGGTGCCGTTCTCCTCCCCTTTGGGGAGGCTGGGAGGGGCTAATAATTATCTCTTGAGCGAAATTTTCTAATAAATTCTCCCTCATTTATGCAAAGAATTTTCTAATTATTTCGCAAATGAATGTCAATTGGTCCTGACTGAGTTCAGTGTGCATCGGCAAGGATAAAACCTCTTCGCACAATTTTTCTGTTACTGGTAGAGCTTTCCCTTCGAAATATTTTTTAAATGCCTTCTGCTTGTACAATGGAAGAGGATAGTATATCGCAGAAGGAACGGCTTCTTTTTCTAGATAATCCTTCAGAGCATTCCTCTTGCCATTTTTTACTTTGATTGTATATTGATGAAATACATGACTAGAATGTTTTGCTCGATGAGGTATTTCCAGCCCTTCGATTTGATTTAGATTTTCATCATAATATTCTGCTGCTCCAAGTCTTCTTTGAATAAAATCTTCGAGGTATTTCAGCTTAATGCTGAGGATGGCCGCCTGAATACTGTCTAATCTCGAATTCATTCCAATGATTTCATGGTGGAATTTTTTCGATTGCCCATGACGAGTTATCATTCTTGCCTTGCTGGCCAGATTTTCGTCATTTGTACAAAGACAGCCGCCGTCCCCAAAGCAACCCAGGTTTTTAGTGGGAAAGAATGATATTGCTCCAATATCTCCTATCGTACCGGACTTCATGGTTTTTCCGGAGTCAATATATTCTGAACCGATACTTTGGGCATTGTCTTCCAGTACCTTAATATCGTAATGGTCAGCAATATCACAAATTGCATCCATATCGCTGCATTGACCAAAGAGATGTACAGGGACAACAGCCTTTGTCTGCTGAGTTATGGCTTTTTCCAATCCATCAATATTGATGTTAAAATCATCTTCATTTACATCCACAATGATTGGGATAAGGCCTAAGAGGCTTATGGCTTCGGCAGCTGCAGCGTATGTAAAAGCAGGCATAATGACTTCGTCCCCCTTTTTCATGTCCAATGCCATCACAGCAATTTGCAAAGCGTCTGTACAGTTTCCACAACTTATGATATGATCGACAGAAAGATAAGTACCCAAATCTCGTTCGAATCTATTTACTGGTTCTCCTCCGATAAATCTTGAATCATCAAGACATTGCAGAATAGCATGGTCGATTTCATCTTTAATTCTTAGATATTGAGATTTGAGATCGACCATTTGGATATTGGTCATAGACTGTCTTTTATAACCAGTGGTGTTTTACTTCCTCATAAGTCATTTTGATCCCTTCATCAAGCGAAATTTTCGCACACCAACCCAAATTATTCAGTTTTGATACATCTAAAAGCTTTCTGGGAGTACCATCTGGTTTCGAAAGATCGTGTTTAAATTTTCCTTGATAGCCAATTGCTGATTTAATTTTTTCAGCCAATTGCAATATCGAGATATCCTCGCCTGTTCCTACATTCACGTGACCGACTTCATTATAATTATTCATTAAGAACAGACAAGCTTCTGCCAGGTCGACAACATGCATAAATTCTCTTTGGGGTGCGCCACTTCCCCAGATAACAACTTCAGGAACATTTTCCCGCCTGGCTTCAATGCACTTTCTTAATAAAGCGGGTAATACATGAGATGTTTCCAAATCATAATTGTCATTCGGGCCATATAAATTTGTGGGCATCGCAGAAATGAAATTGCAACCACACTGGGCCCGGTAAGAATCGCACATTTTGATTCCCGTTATTTTGCCAAGAGCATATGCATCATTGGTAGGTTCGAGCGGTCCTGTTAGCAATTGGTCTTCGCTAATCGGTTGAACGCTCAATTTTGGATAAATGCACGAAGAACCCAGGAACAGAAGTTTCTTTACACCAGCAAGATATGCCGAGTGAATGACATTGGTTTGAATCATCAAATTGTCGTAAAGAAAGTCAGCTTTAAATAGATTATTCGCTTGTATTCCACCTACTTTGCCTGGAACCAGGAAGACATATTCAGGCTTTTCATTTTCAAAGAACTGCTCAACATGTTTTTGCTTTCTCAAATCCAGTTCCTTTGAAGTTCGAAAGATTAAATTCGAATATCCTTGTTCTGATAGAGCCTTCATAATAGTCGAACCGACCATACCTTTGTGACCGGCTACATAGATTTTGGCACTTTTATGCATGCTTATTCAAATTCGTCCCGGATCGTGTAACCGGCTTCGGAAAGTACTCTATCTCTACGAAATAATTCGAGATCCGAATTTACCATCTCGTGCACAAGGGTTCTGAGATCAATTTTAGGTTGCCAATCGAGTTTTGCCTTTGCTTTGCTCGAATCTCCAACAAGCAAGTCTACTTCAGTCGGGCGATAATATGTGGGGTCTACTCTTAGCACAACATCCCCAACCTTAAATTGGTATTCGGGATTCTCAGTACTTTTTACGATGCCGATCTCGTTTTCTTCTATTCCTGAAAATTCAATTTCGGTATCCAAGATTTGAAAAGCCATTTTTGCGAAATCGCGAATTGAAGTAGCCTTACCGGTAGCGATCACAAAATCCTCCGGTTTATCGATTTGAAGCATCCGCCACATGGCTTCCACATAATCTTTTGCATGACCCCAATCGCGCTCGGCATTCAGATTGCCTATGTAAACACAATCCTGAAGTCCAAGTGATATTTTGGCAACTGCCCGTGTAATTTTTCTTGTCACGAATGTTTCCCCTCTCAAAGGGCTTTCATGATTGAACAATATGCCATTGCAGGCAAAGATTCCATAAGCTTCCCTATAATTGACGGTAATCCAATGGGCATAAAGTTTGGCGACCGCATAAGGTGACCGTGGATAGAATGGTGTTTGTTCATTTTGCGGTGTTTCTTGGGCTTTTCCATACAGCTCAGAAGACGAAGCCTGGTAAAATTTAATCTCCTCGTGAAGCCTCAACAACCGAATAGCTTCTAATATTCCCAAGGTACCGAGCGCATCAATGTTTGCAGTATACTGCGGTTCATCAAAGCTCACTTTTACATGAGACATTGCACCTAAATTATATATTTCAGTAGGTTGGGTTTCCTGAATAATGCGAATAATATTCGAAGAATCCGAAAGATCGCCATAGTGCAAAATAAAATTTCTGTTATCCGCATGAGGGTCTTGATAAAGATGATCGATTCGGGAAGTGTTGAATAGAGAAGTTCTTCTTTTAACACCGTGGACTATGTATCCCTTGGAAATTAATAACTCTGAAAGATAGGCTCCATCCTGACCCGTTATGCCGGTGATCAAAGCAATTTTATCACTCATCAGGCGGGCTCGGTGAGTAATTTTTCTTTGAACAGTTCCTGGTACGTATACTCTCTGGTTATTCTGCCCTTTTTTAACTCCAGGATGCGGTCACAACTATTGAGTGGTGTAATCCTATGTGCCACAATAAATATTGTATAATCCATTTTCGTCAAAGCAGAAATGGTTTCCTTGATTGCTTCTTCAGTTTCCATGTCTAATGAGCTTGTCGCTTCATCAAAAACAAGGATTTGAGAATCCTTATAAAGAGCCCTGGCAATCCCGACTCTTTGCTTTTGTCCACCCGAAAGCTTTACTCCATTTTCGCCGAGTTTCATATTTATTCCATTCGGGTGGGTGTCCACCATTTCGGATAACATAGCTTTCTTTAACGCTTCTTGTACCTTATTGATATTGGGATTCTCTTCTCCAAAGGCGATGTTCTCCGCCAGGCTTCCATTCTTTATGAAAACATCCTGCTGCACAAAGCCAATATTCTTTTGAAATCGTGCATTCGTTTCTTCGTCAAGTACCGCACCGTCTACTTTTAAGCAGCCTTTGGTCTCTTCTATGAGCCTAAGCAATAGATTGAGCAATGTCGTTTTTCCCGATCCGGAACTTCCGATTATTCCTACTGCTTCCCCTTTTCGAATGTCAAGATTAAAATCCTTGAGTATGACTATATCAGTACCCGGATATTGATAAGATACATTTTGAAATGAGATAGTATGCTGAAATTTAAGCTCTTCCACATTTTGAAATTCGATAATTTTGCGATTCTCAATTTCCCTCAACTCATCTCTTAAAAATGACAAATTCTTCATCACCAGAACTGCCGCCATCATTTTATTTACTGATGGGAGAAAACGATAAGCGGCTATTGCGAAAATGCCTAATGTTGAGAGAATATCCGCACTATTACTTTCGAATATCATCGCACCCAGAAAAACCAACATGATCATAAGTCCCGAAAGAATGTCATTCGTTTTAGTAGGTATATTCTTATACACACCAGTATTCAAAACACTTAACCTATTTAGTCGGGCCTGAATGCTTTTATATCGCTCTAAAAAATCACTTTCCTTATTGGACAATTTGACATCGGCGTACGCAGTCATGCTTTCCGATATAGATGATGTTATCAATGGAGAAAGTTTATTTGATTCTTGTCCGATTTCGGTTACCTTATTTTTCGTGAAGGAATAGATAAAAAAGAAAGTAGGAATAATAACTAACAGTAAAATTACCAGGGCGCCAGGTGCTTTTAGCAAAATCAAACTAAAAATGATCAGCATGACCACCAATTCCGTAGTAAATAGGAACGTCTGCATCAAATAACTCCCGGCAAATTGAGCAGGTAACGTGGCAATATCATAATTCTTTCTGCCAATGTCTTTATCCTGAATAAAGAGAAAGCCATTCACATAGTACCGTTGGAACTGTTTTATACTAAGTCTAAGTGCAATATTGTATGAATACCGCGCCTGTATGTATAAGATGTATATGGAGACCGCATTTTTAATAAGAAAAACAATAAATACGATCACTGACAGTGCAAACAAAAATGGAATCACTTCTTCCACTCCCAGAAAATTATGAATAGATCTCAAATACCATTTCGAATGTATATGCTCTGGTTCGACCGCAGCTTCCATGATGGGATATAAAGTCATTAATCCAAATACATCAAAGACTGCATTCAAAAGCAACAGAAGTATCATTATGACTCCACGTCTTTTCTGGTCATAATCAAGCAAGGCCCTAATGTTCCTTAAAGCATTGAAATATGGATTGTTATTCAGAAATCTTAGGAGCTTTCCCAACTATTATTATTCTTTGTCTGCAAACATATTAAGAAAATATCGATTGTGTTTCTTAGGGCCTTCCCCTGAGTACATGACAAAAAACGATTTTGGCCCACGCTCACCCTTAAATTCCCTAAAGGGGTCTCCCTCTGTCCCAATAACTGCGGGCAGAGTTCCCTTTAGGGCTAGGGCGCGGGAGGCTGTTTTCAAGTTTGTCATGTACTCAAGGCTTTCCCAGCTAGTGCACCAACCACTAAATTCTGTCACATTTATGCTTGTTCTTTTTCGCCTCTGCTTCGTTGGAGAACCGCTCCCCGACGACGAAGTCAGGACATAAATGCATTTAGCTCTGGCTAAATGAGCGAACCTCCGCCCCCAACGACTTCGTGTTCGGGACAGGCTTGCCGAGACAAAAAATAACGTCGTCTAAATGCAAAATTACTTTATGGTTGGCGCACTGGTCAATCTGCAGTAATTTTGCGAACCCTATGAATTTGCCATTCGAAAAATATCAGGCCACCGGCAATGACTTTGTTATCATTGATCAAAGATCGAGCAAATATCTTAATCGTGCTGATACCTCAACTATTCGAAAAATTTGTGACCGCAGATTCGGAATTGGCGCAGATGGCCTCATCCTTCTGGAATTGCATCCGGAAGTTGACTTTGAAATGATCTATTTTAATTCTGATGGTAATGAAAGCACCATGTGCGGCAATGGAGGAAGGTGTATTGTGAAGTATGCCAACACTTTAGGATTAATCAATAGGTCTTGTGAATTTCTAGCCATTGATGGAGTGCATAAAGCCAGTATCAATGCAAAAAATTGGGTGGAGTTGCAAATGATAGACGTCGATGATGTGCAAAAAGTCGATAAGCATTACATTCTTAATACAGGATCGACCCATTATGTAGAATTTAGAGAGGATGTAGAAAAAATCGATATAGAAAAAGAAGGTGCGCGGATCAGATACTCCTCCAATTTCAAAAACGAAGGCATTAACGTAAATTTCGCCGAACGAAATGAAGGTGGCATATTTCTCAGAACATACGAGCGAGGAGTTGAAGGTGAAACATTATCGTGCGGTACGGGAGTTGTAGCGGCTGCCCTGATAGCCTATGAGCATTTGAGATTCGTCGGAGAAAATATTAAGGTCAAAGTCCAAACTCCTGGCGGGATGCTTGAAGTCAAATTTCGCAAGAAAGATGATGGTTTTTCTGATATTTGGCTTTGCGGGCCGGCAGATCACGTATTTTCCGGCCAAATAGATATCTCACAGATCTAGTGCTCAGTCAACGTTTGAATGATGAGTTGGATTTGAGAATATTTTGTGCCTGAACAAGGCAGAGGTTCGTGAGTTTAGCCTTAGCTAAACGAACGGTTCTCTAACGCAGTTCAGGTGCAAAAGATGCCAAATACAGCCATCAATTTAATCTTGACTGAGCTCTAGTTCTAGATTCACTTTTTCATTCATAAGTTCGGATTTCGCGTGAGCATCGTTGACTTTTGTTGCCATTTCGATTCCTTCACCGTATGTTTTCAACGCCTCATCTCTTTTATGCAGTTCTTCATAGCATTTACCGAGGTGGTAGTACAAACCGACGTATTCAGGATCAGATGATTTTAATCTCCTAAAGATTTCTATGGCCTTATCGAGGTCATCGGAATTTTTGTATTCCATAGCCAATGCAAAGAGAAGAAATGAATCTTCAGGATCTTTTTTGAGCATTTCATTCAGTTGGTCTAATCGACTCATTTACTTAACGTTTATTTAATCAGGGCAATCGCAAGAAGCTTGACTTGGTTTATTCGTTTATGCGGTGAACTGTTTATACCGTAAAATCGCTCCATTTTTCCATAAACAAATAAACAATTAAACGAATAAACAAGAGAGGTTGATTTCTTGCGATTGCCCTGTTTGTTTAATGCGTTTAATACCTTTAAATACCTACTTTATACTAGCTTTGCGCACGCAAAAATCAGGTAAGATATATGAATTTATTGGTCTGCATTAGCAAAACTCCGGAGACCACTGCGAGGATAGCATTCACAGATAATAATACCGCCTTTGATACCAATGGAGTTCAATACATAATGAATCCATATGACGAATGGTACTCGCTTGTACGCGCTTTGGAATTAAAAGAGCAGCATGGTGGAAAGGTGATTGCTATCAATGTCGGAGGCGGTTCCAATGACCCAATAATACGCAAGGCTTTAGCTATAGGTGCAGATGAGGCCGTGAGGGTGGACGCCGATCCGACAAGCAGCCTATTCGTAGCCACTCAAATTGCGGGATACGCCGGACAGAATGAAATTGACATAATATTCCTGGGTAAAGAGACCATAAACTATAATGGAGCGGAAGTCGGTGCTATGGTTGCCGAACTTTTGGAGCTTCCATACTTTTCATTTGCGTCGCATATGGAGCATGATGGTAGCAATGCTAAAGTCACCCGTGATATAGAAGGAGGCGTCGAGGTAGTAGAAATTTCAGGGAAATTTGTCATCTCTGCTGCAAAAGGCCTTGCCGAACAAAGAATTCCCAATATGAGAGGAATTATGATGGCGAAAAAGAAACCGCTCAACATAATTCCCCCTGTAACCGTTGACGACACCGTGAATGTACTAGGTTACGAATTGCCAGATGCGAAATCGGGAATAAAGATGATAGATCCGGAAAATATGGGTGAATTGGTCAGGTTGCTTCATGAGGAGGCTAAAGTGATTTAGTACGCAATTCAAAATGCCGAGAAAACTCTGTACAGTTGACCCCTCCCAACCTCCCCAAAGGGGAGGAGTTTGGCACTAAATCTTGTTAACTGAGGGGAAAACTCCCCTCCTTTGGAGGGGCCGGGGGAGGCTTAACCATAAATTCGCGAAAGCGACAAAATGAAAGGCACTGGTCGTTTAGATAAAAAGAGAATAAAATGTCAGTTTTAGTATTTGCAGAAAGCGCAAAGGGAAAAGTAAAAAAAGCCGGTTTCGAGGCCGCATATTTCGGTTATCTGACGGCGCAATCGCTCGGAGGAGATTGCATTGCACTAGTAATAGGTGAGGCAAATAATGCCACAGACTTAGGAAAATATGGAGCAAATAAAGTGATTGTTGTACCCGATACTTCGCATTTTGACAGTAGTATTTATGCATCGATCATTGCAAACGTTGCCGAGGAAGTAGGGGCCACTACTGTAATTGTCAATCACAGCAGTTCCGGAAAATCGGTAGCGGGTCGAATAGCGATTAAGTTGAATGCAGGACTCCTAAGTGGAGTTAATTCTGTACCGGTAGCGGATGGCAAAAAGATAAAAGTGAAAAAATCTGTTTTCTCGGGTAAGGCTATCGCTGAGTATGAAATTAGTGCACCCAAGAGAGTGTTAACACTGATGGGCAACGCTTTCCCTCCTTCTGAGGTAGGCGCTGAAGTAACTCCGCAGCATATGAATATAGATGGAGGTTCTTCTTCATACATGGTTATAGAAACAAAGACCGTTGATGGGACAGTCCCACTACCCGAGGCCGAATTAGTCGTTTCTGCCGGAAGAGGTATGAAGGGCCCGGAAAACTGGGGAATAATAGAAGATTTAGCTGAGGCACTTAGTGCAACTACAGCTTGCTCAAGGCCGGTTGCCGACACAGGATGGAGACCACACCACGAACACGTGGGTCAGACAGGGGTTGCAATTCGGCCCAATTTGTACATAGCTATTGGCATTTCTGGCGCAATACAGCATCTGGCAGGTGTCAACAACTCCAAGACCATTGTCGTCGTAAACAAAGATCCCGAAGCTCCATTCTTCAAAGCCGCAGACTACGGAGTCTGTGCGGATTTATTCGACGTAGTGCCGCGGTTAACCGAAGTAGTGAAAAAATTCAAAGCAAATCAATAACTATTTGCTGTCCACTCAAAATTTGTTTTATATTATGACATTGTTCATTATTTGAAGAACTTTGTCTCAACTATTGACTATTGTTATAGTTGTTAATGCATGAAAAAATTAGAATTAGATATTGTAGCGCTCTCCCATTCAGTGACCCAATCACACAACTATGCCGTTGTCCTCGGCGAAGTGAACGGCAGCAGAAGATTGCCAATTGTGATAGGTGGTTTCGAGGCTCAAGCCATTGCCGTGGCTATGGAACAGATGGCTCCTAACCGTCCTTTGACGCATGATCTCTTCAAAAACACATTGGAAATATTCTCGGTAGATTTAAAAGAAGTCGTGATCAATAATTTGCTGGATGGTGTTTTTTATGCCAAGCTTGTATGTTCGAAAGAGGGCGAGGAATATGAAATCGATTCGCGCACATCCGATGCCATTGCTATGGCTGTGCGCTTTGATTGTCCGATATATACTTTTGATTTCATTATGGAGGCAGCCGGAGTAGAACTGGAAGAAAGCGCGGAAGGAGATGAACCTATTCTCAAAAAGAAATCCACGGCGGTAAAAAAAGGCCAGTACGGTCAGATGTCTGCCTCTGCACTCAAAAAGCTACTCAAAGATGTAATCGCCGAAGAGGACTACGAAAAAGCTGCCAAAATCAGGGACGAATTGAATAAACGGGGAAAAAACTAGATAATCAAAGCATCGAAACTTACTCATCTTTATTGGATGAAAAATATATGGATGTTAATGTTTTCCACCCCGGTGACCTTGTCGATTTTAGAGATTTTGATTTGAATCTTAGTGTTTCTGAGATATTTGGTAAATAACATTTCTATAGGGGATAAATTCACTTCACTTCTTCCCCTAGAAGTCCTTTTTCTATAGGTTCTTTTCCAAGTTTTTACAAATTCCAGTTTTCTTCAAGCTCTATAAGGTGAACATCAATCCATTCACCTATGAGTTTGGTCGCTGTGCGTGATTTTAAATCTCCGCGCACAATATTACCCTGAAAATCAAACTTCGCTTTGCGGCCAGAGTATTCGGCATATTGAGGTTTTGCGAATGCTTTTATTCTCGACACTTAGTCTTTCCACTCATTCGTTTTAAGAATATGCGAATTTTCTTTTTTCATCAAGCCGTTTGTGAAGCATGTTTCGTGTGTCCTGACGGCACTCGCATATTTCTCGGCATTAAAGAAGATCAATTATCGCAGATAAAAGCGCTCAATCCCTTAAATTTGGAAATCACTGACTGCTCTATCTTCTAATGATAAGAATATTCAGAAACGGATTATTTCTCTTTTTCATCACCTTGTCGCAGTGCGCAATTGCTCAGCAAGATTATTTTTTGGTCGAATTGAAACCTTTTTCGCCCAGCGCCAAAGAGATGATTGCAATGATGGAGGGTAACTCAGCCGAGGATTTCGAGGCAGTAGATCTGGATGGTGTGAAACAAAAGTTGTCCGATTACAATGGACAATTCGTATTACTTTGGTTTTGGAGTAGAGTGGACGAATTGAGTTCGGGGCTGATTGATGGGCTTAATCTCATGCATGAAATTTTCGAAGATGAACTCAATATGATTGGATTGGCCTACGATAATCGAGCTGAGCTTAATGATTTTGTCGCCAATAAAAACATTGACTTTAGCATAATTCCCAATAGCCTGAGAATAGCAGAACTATTATACGGATCAGAACTTGGGTTGGGAAGAATTTTCCTCATCGACCGACAAGGCATAGTAAGAAAGGCAATCCCAAGAGAGTTCTTCATTGAAAATCAAGATTCTTTTAACCAACTTCGCAGCTTGATCCAGCAATTGATCAATGAAGAAAATTAAAATCAGCTCTGGCGCTCCCTGGGAAGATCTAGTCGGATATTCCAGGGCGGTAAAAGCAGGTAATCTCATAGAAGTCACTGGTACTGTAGCGATAAAAGATGGCAGAGTCGTAGGCAAAGATGATCCATACAAACAGGCCATATGCATACTCGATATGATCGAAAATCAACTAAAAAGACTCGATGCAAGTTTGGAAGACGTAATACGCACGCGAATCTTTGTAACGGATATTAAGACCTGGAAAGAAGTCGGAAAGGCACATGGAGAAGTCTTCGGTACTATCAAACCGGCTACGACTTTAGTCGAGGTAAGTGCGTTAATATCCCCGGAGTACTTAGTGGAAATCGAAGCTACGGCCGTTGTGGATGACGGAGGTCAACGCCGAACAAATTCAAAATGAGATTAGCATAGTGTCGTGTACAAAGTCAAAGAAATATACTACACCCTCCAGGGAGAAGGTTTCCACACGGGAAGGCCTGCCGTATTCTGCCGATTCTCAGGTTGTAATCTTTGGTCCGGCCGGGAAGTGGATCGGCAAGATGCTATTTGTAATTTTTGCGATACTGATTTTTGGGGCACCGATGGCCATAATGGTGGGAAATATACCGCTGCAGAACTTGTAGAAATATGCTCTAGCCTCTGGCCTAATATCGAAGGAGAAAAATTTGTAGTATTCACCGGAGGCGAACCACTGCTTCAACTGGATAACGATCTACTTTTGCAATTCAAAAATTGCAACTTTTACACCTCCGTAGAAACGAACGGCACCCTGCCCTGCCCTGATCTTATCGATTGGATTTGCATGAGTCCCAAAGCAAAAACTAATATTGTCGTAAAGGGAGGTGATGAAATTAAAATTGTATACCCACAACAGGATTTAGAGCCTCTTGAATTTGGGAATTTGCAATTTGACCATTTTTATCTTCAGCCAATGGATAGCCCCAAACTCAAGAGCAACACTGCTCTTTGCGTTGAATTTTGCAAGAAGCATCCCGCCTGGAAACTGAGTCTGCAGACTCATAAGATTATTGGAATTGATTAGTCTTTTAGTTCACTAACTTTTTATGTATTCGTGAGTTCGTTTTGAACGGAGAATCGCGGTATAGCACTCGTTCTGGTGAATTACAGTGTTTTCGTTATTCGAAAATTTGTAGTGGTGGATTTTTAGCGAATTTTTAGAGAGATAAATTATTTTTTGTTTGATTTTTTTGGTATGATTGTTTAGTTTTTAAATTAACCGTTATAAACGTTTACAAACTATTAGAACAAAAATTCAAGTATATAACGCTTTTAAATAAAAAATATACACAAGTCATAATGTTAAATACCGATGATTGCACCAGCTAAATATTGCAAAGTCTGCGGAACTCCTTTAAAGGGAAGACGAGATAAAAAATACTGCAACATCCAATGCAAAAATCAATACCACCTCGACCTCAAGTCAATGCATCGCTCCGAGATAGAAACGGATATCAGCTTTCTTCTGCGCAACAGAACTGTACTCCACGAACTCCTCGATCAGGAAGGCCATAAGAAAAGAAAAGTAAAGAGATCTATCCTGCAAAGGATGGGTTTCCGGTTTCACAATTATACAGGCACCTTTCTCAACAGTAGAAATAAAATGTATCACTACGTTTTCGACTATTCCTGGGTTCCGTTTTCAGACCAGGACGTGCTTATTATTAAACGATAGTCTTCACTCTTCCCCGTATTCGCTTGGATAGTCAATCGATCAACGGGTCGAATTTTCTTTTACATCACAGGTTCCCTAGTGTACCAAGCATTATGTAATGAACCCCATAGACAAAGTTATTTTTGGGTGCATTTCAAAATGTCCCGATATAGGAAAATATGTGTTAAATTAGATATATCAACCAAAAATTAAAAGTCATGAACGTGGTTAAATTACAGAAAAGATTTGACCAACTGATGAGTGATGTAAAGAACCTACAGGACATTGAAAGTTTTTACGACTATGAAGAAAGTTTTACCTACCTGTTAAAAGATTTTGGCAGAGAATTGCTAGAGAGTTCATTGGGCGAGGCTGTTGAAAATCGTAAAAAAAAAGATGCATCAAGACAGGTTACGGTAAAATTGAATTGAATAAGTCCAACAAGTACAGCGAACAAATCGAGTCTGCAAAAGTAAGCCCTTATTTACAAGGCAAGTTGATATTCATAGGCCAGTTTAGTTGTTACGAGAATGGGGAAGAAATTGCGAATAAATTATTAGAGGTAAAAACGAATGATACGGCAATTTACCGTTTAACTGATACAATGGGAGAACAAGTAGGAGAATGGATAGATGACCAAGATCGGTACAACATAGAAGATGTGAAAAAAGAGGATAGAGTTTATTGTCAGGTGGATGGTTCTCATTTATTGACAAGAGGACCGGGATGGAAAGAGGTAAAATTGGGAAGGGTATTCAAACAAAGCTCAATTCTACCTCAAAGTGCTGATAGACAGTGGATTAGGAATAGTGAATATGTAGGTCATTTGGGTGATCATGAAGAATTTGAGACAAAAGTTTCAGTGTTATTAGATGAATATTCAGGATTAAAAGACCGGATGGTTTTTGTGAATGACGGAGCTGTATGGATAGAAAAATGGATTACAGCAGAATATCCTGATGCAACCCAAGTACTAGATTTTTACCACGCCGTTGAAAATGTGAGCAAATACGCAAATGTGTGTATGAAAAATAAAAAAGTAAGAAAAGAATGGATTTCACAGACAGCTTCACTATTAAAAGAAAAGGGTTATGATAGCCTTATAGAACGGATCGATGAATTGAATTGTAACACGAAATTAAAAAAAGAGGAAAAGAGGAAATTGATGGTCTATTTAGAAAGGAACAAGACAAGAATGGATTACCCTTCATACATAGAAAAGGGAATGTTAATAGGTTCTGGAGCCATAGAAGCAGCGCACCGCAACGTATTGCAAAAAAGGATGAAACTGTCAGGTCAAAGATGGTCTGCCAAGGGAATTCAAAATATGATCAATCTCAGAGTAATCAATAAAAGTGGCCATTGGGATATGGTAACTGACAGGTTAAGACGCGCCGCCTAGACGGGACAAAATGAAATGCACCCTTATTTTTCTTCTGATCAAGGCGGGAAAACCGGAGTTATGCCTAAGCATAATGCATTATGTCCCGACATTCATCGTCGGGGAGGATTTTTCCAACGCCGAGCAGAAGGAAAAGGACAAGTTTTTGGGGGTCAGGATTTAGTGCTTGGTGCACTAGTGCTCTGTAAAGTAAATTTCTACAGCTTATGGCGGCATCTTTTGAGCCAGCTCTTTGTTGCAAAGCCTCGCCGTAGCTTTGGCTATGGCTGCGTTTTGCGCCGCGATCTGACTCAAAATCTGCTCCCCATAATTCAGAAGAACTTACTTTACAAAGCACTAGTGTACCCACTGGAGGTTGTAGCTTTCATCGATAAAATGACGGTAATACCTGGCATCCCGTATTATTTCAGGATTGCCCACTATTATCACTTGTTCTCTCGCCCTGGAAATAGCGACATTCAGCTTCCTGTCCATTCCTTCCTGATTTTCAGATACAATGGAGTCGAGTTGAAAGGGAGAATTAACTACTGTTGAGATAATAATAATGTCTCTAGCTCCGCCCTGGTATCTTTCGACAGTGTCCACCGTCAAATCATCATATGATATATCCGCTTTACCCAACTCTGCATTGATCAGCGCGATTTGGGCCCTGAACGGCGTGATAATCCCAATAGTTTGTTCATCAATCCTTTGCAAATTAGAATCGAAAAGAATTTGGAACCAAGTGATTAATTGGCTGACAATTTCTGCCTCGTGCCTATTCACTTTCAGGTTTTTGCTTTCTTCGTCGCTACCGGAAGGAATGAAGATCATTCTTTCTTCACTTAGTATTTTCCCTAACTTCGAATCGCTGGTCCATTCCCTTGCCGAATCCAACCGTTCTATTCCTTCAAGAACATCGAGGCTTCCGGAATAAAAATGAGTATTCACAAAATTCATAATAGTCTTGTGCATTCTTCCCTGTTGTTGCAGTTGGCTGTACGCCCAATTCCACTTGTATTGCACGGCTTGCCTGTACAATCGCTCAAAAAGCGACTCTGCGAAGGATCGAAATCCGGCTTTTCTCAGCACTTCGTCTTTGACCGCAGCTTGATTTTCTCTTTGCAGTACTATCGCCGGAAGTTGGAGATGATCTCCAATGAGGACGAATTTTTTAACCCGACTCAAAATACCCACTAAACTGGGTTCTAAAATCTGCGAAGCTTCGTCTACAAGGCACACACCAAAATCCAACAATTCAAACAACTCCGGTTTTCCTAGGATAGAAGCAAGTGTACCCACATAGATCTGGTGATCGACTAAAACAGAGCGCAATTCTCTTCTGCTTTGTACAGATTCCAGTTTCGCATTGAGTAATTTGGCTTTAAAATCTGATCCACAGCTGTATTTCGACCCTATTCGGATATAATCGTTGTTTTCGCTAATGCTTTCGATCGCTGCACAAATTTCATCAACGGCCCGATTAGTATAGGCCATTATCAGCAGCCTTGTGCTTGTATCTTTTTGATAGTACCTGATTATATCTTTAAGGACTACCGAAGTCTTTCCCGTCCCTGGCGGACCCCATATCAGGAAGTAATCCTGGGCAGATACTGCCTGTTCTAATATTTCATGTTGGCATTTAGTCGTGAATGGTTGTTTCGCAAAAGTTTGATTTACGAATTGATCGGATGGGCGAATCCCTAATATTTTATGCCTATGCGAGACTTCCGCTTTCGCAAAATGATACAACTGTCGAAAAGTTCTCGAAAAGCTGCTGTCTAATATATCGTGCTCGATATTCCAATATTTGTACTCGCCAAAGATGGAAGAGTTCATTTGCCGGGAACGCAACCGTACGGTGAGGTGATCTGCATGAAGATCTGTCAACGTACATTTGAATATTTGGGTGCGCATCCTCTCGTCTTTTAGAGCCGATGTAGGATATAATATGACAATATCCCCTAATCTGAAGTTGCTCAATGTGACACTACTTTCGGAATAAGCGAAGTGAATGACCGGATCACCTTGCATCGATCGATCTTCTTTAATCTTCAATTTATCGATGAGAAGAAATCGCTCCTTTTTAATTTCAATATCCAGTTGCCACACCGAAGAAAGTCCCTTGTTCTTTTCGGAAAGTTCATCACCAATCTTCGATAGCGCATATTCTCTGCTCAAAAAAGAAAAGCACTGTTCCCAAAACGCTTTTTCTATAGTATCGAGATCACCGTAAATCTTCACCAGTCCCTGTATATCCTCATTCTTAAAACCTGAAAGTTTATCCTGAAACCGTGAGATGAATTTTTTTATATATGGATCAGCGGAATTCGAATGTTGCATTTTGCATTCCTCCATATAAATGCGGTTTCGCACTTTTATCGCTTCTCGCTGTTCGGATTTAATCGTTGGGGCATAGCGCAATGGCTTTTCGGATTCGGCGGAATAGAGGATGAAGTTATTCCGCTTGACAGACTTCCCGAGATTGGACGCAAGGATTAGATCGTACAGTAATGTTTGGTGATAATGAGAATTATTGAGCCCGTAAGCATTCGGACGATAGGATTTTCCGCTTTTTAATTCGACAATGTGCATCTCATTTCCGTCTTGGTGCAGAAGATCAAAACGTCCCTGAATCCCTATCCTTGGAGCATAAAAACTGGGTTCTACATAACTGTTTTGTGCGCGTATGCCCTGATTTTTGAAATCGTCTTTGATTACCTTTTTTATGTTTTGGTAATGATCCTTTACAATTTCAATAAGGGAACGGACATCATCGTTGGAAAATGATGCAAACGCCAGTGGGTTTATTTTAAATATTTTCTGTAAAAAATAATCATAAGTCAATTGGGGATCGAAGACCAATTCATCAAGAATGACATTCGCAATATTACCAACGTGCAGAGCAATGCTTGCACTTTTTTCCACGAGCTTTCTCAATCCGTACCCAGCCACACTAATGCCAAAGGCATCAAAGGCTTCCGATACAGAGGTAACGTCTATTAAAAAGTCCGGTTCCAAAACAAAGTGTGAAGCTCGATATCGATCGCTGGAAATTTGTACATCAAATAGTGAAGCCTTGACAGGTAATGAATTCCACTGCTCAAATTGCTTAAGCATGCCCGTTAGTTCCGCACTAGTTTCCGGCTCCGAAAAATCAACTTTGATCTCGCGATTTTGCTCATCCAGTACCACAAAACCTTTATTATCGGCGGCAATGCATTTGAAATAAACCTTGAGATACGATCGAAAAGATTCATACTCGGCAGGTTCGTCTTTCTTCAAAAAATCGGAAAAATCAATATTGCGGACATCAATATTGAGCTTTACGCCTAAACATTTGAAAATGAGTTGGTGAAGCACATATTTCCCGAGTTCGAAATGCTTTTCGCTAAATTCACTCTTTATGGGGAAGAGCTTTCTGAACGTGTGAAACAAATAGGAATCTCTACCTGAAATCCCATATTTATTTATTATGAAAGAAATTCTTGAGAAATAAGAAGAGAAAAATAAATTTTCCTTATCGGAAATATAGGCCACTGCATATTTGACAAATTTATCCAGTCGCTCTAACCGGCCCAACAAAGGTTTCTCAGGCAGTAGTGATTTCTCGAGCGTTTTATTGATTGATTTTATAAGGATCTGGTCATTCATAAAGTTTGAAGATAAGAACTATAGATATATTGTAGAACAAATCAACATTGAAAGCCATCAGGTACATATCCATATTCCTAATATTCGCCTCCTCATTCCAAACCACCTATTCCCAGGTCATGGGCCTCGATCTCCTGGGACGCAATCGATATATAGATATACCATTCGAAATAAAGCAAGGATTTATCATTGTCGAAGCTCGTTTTCAGAACATCGTAAATCTGAATTTCATATTTGACACTGGAGCGGAAAATACTATCTTTTTCGATAAGGAGATTCCCGATCTCCTGAATGTCAAATACGATCAACGCATAAAGATAATGGGTTCGGATTTTTCGAATGAATTGTATGCCAAAATCGCACGACGTGTGATCCTTAAACTCGATGGAGCACGCCCTGTGCGTAGAGATATTGTAGTCCTGGAGGAAAATATTCTTTTGCTTGAAGAAAAATTGGGAATACAAATAGATGGGATCATTGGCGGTTCTTTTTTTCAGAATCTGGTGGTCAGAATTAATTTTTCGAAAAGATATATTCGTCTTATCAATCCTAATGTGTTTAAAGTTTCCAGTATGAAGAACTATGAGACTTTTGACATAACTATACATAACTACAAGCCGTACATTAAAGCAAACACTATCCTTGCAAATGGCATGTCGCTCGACCTCGTATTTCTCATAGACACCGGAGCATCTCTGCCAGTCCTTCTTCACACCGATACGGATTCGCTTTTGACGATGCCTAAGCTTACTATTTCCGGTAATTTAGGCTATGGCATTTCAGGTGTACTTAAAGGATTCATCGGTAAAGTCAATGAACTTACTTTTGGCAAATTCACATTTCTCAATTTGATTACCAGTTTTCAGGATATGGATGTAGTTTCCACAGGCAACCGCAATACAATTAGAAATGGTATCATTGGCAACCATCTCCTTCGAAGGTTTTACATGACCATCGACTATTTGAATGGTAAATTGTACCTCAAACCCATAAGAAAGAAAAAGTATGCAAGATCATTTGATTACGATCGTAGTGGAATGGTCGTTTTCGCCGTAGGAAAAGACCTCAACGAATTTTACATAAAGGAAATCCTACCCGAAAGCCCGGCAGGAGGAGTGGACATAAGACCCGGAGATATTATCACTAAAGTGGGTATACGTAAAGCCAGATCACTAACCCTGGAAGATCTCATCACCAAAATGCAACGAAAGGCGGGAAAAAAGGTAAAATTACAAATCGAAAGAAACGGTCAAAAACTGAAGAAAGAATTCATCTTGCGGGATTGGTTTAATGAGAAAGTGAATCAATGATTTAACACAAGGCTCTTATTATTTAACCTAACCTCCTTTCCATTTCAATTAAAACATTTTATCTTCGCGTCCATTTTTTAGCACGTATCAATAATCAGCAATGTTTGCAATAGTTTCTATAGCCGGTCAGCAATTCAAAGTGGAAAAAGGAGAAGAGCTTTTTGTGCACCATTTAGACAAAATCGAAGGCGATAAAGTCTCCTTTGATGAAGTGCTTTTAGTCTCTAATGATGGTAAAACCAAAGTAGGTAGTCCTACCTTAAAAGGTGCTTCTGTCAGTGCTAGCGTGCTCGACCATCAAAAAGGCGACAAAGTGATTGTATTCAAGAAAAAGCGAAGAAAAGGATACAAAGTAAAAAATGGCCATAGGCAACAATTCACCAAAATCAAAATAGATTCCATAAAAGTATAGATCATGGCTCATAAAAAGGGAGTAGGCAGTACCGATAACGGACGGGATAGCAATAGCAAACGACTCGGAGTAAAACTTTTCGGAGGCGAAGTAGCGCGAGCAGGAAATATTATCGTAAGACAAAGAGGTACAAAATTCCATCCAGGTGAAAATATAGGTATAGGTAGGGATCATACTTTGTACGCTCTGGTGGATGGAAAGGTAGAATACAGGAGGAGAAGGAAAAACAGAACCTTCGTAAGTATAGATCATGTAATGGAAGCCGCAGTAGCTCCAAGACCAAGAAAAGCTACAATAAAGCCGAAAGCAGCGCCCGTTGAAAAAGTAAAGGCCACCAAAGAAGCAAAAAAACCAGCAGCGAGCCCAAAGAAAGAAGCTGTCCCAAAAGCATCCGTTAAAAAAGAAACTCCTGCTCAAGTACCTTCTAAAAAACGTGAGGCAAAAACAACCAAACCCGACGATTTTAAGAAAATAGAAGGAATAGGGCCGAAGATAGCATCGCTTATCAGCGAAGCTGGTATCACTACATTCAAGCAATTGTCGAAAACCAAGCCAGAGAAAATCTCAGAAATTTTATTGGCTGCCGGAAGCAGGTATAAAATGCACGACCCAACTACTTGGCCTGAACAAGCCGCAATTGCAACAGAAGGCAACTGGGACGAGTTGAAAACCTGGCAGGATAAATTGAAGGGAGGGAAGTCTTAATGGCGCCATGATCTAATGCATATCCTTTCTCGTTAGTTTTCTGATTCACGAGTTATCTTTCATAAGGCCTAATCTATTGAAAAATTCATTTTCGAAACCTTGCTTTGAACGTTTCCCCATAATTTACTTCAGCTGACCTGGCTGTATTACCGCATTCAATCATTATTGCATTGTGTCTGTGTCCATTATTCGAATTAGTGCGATATTATTCGTCTCTATCCAACCTTCATCTTTATCTTCTAATTGGATTTTGTACCATTCATTGAGATGATCCAGTATACGTACCTTCGATCCCTCCGAAACTTTTAATAACTCTGTACTGCGATTATCTGGTCCGTTTCTTAGAGCGGATTCGTGCTGCATGACTATTCCGTAATTCACTCCGCGAAGTTGCTGCGCGCGCTGCATAGAAACGAACAGAAAGAACAACGAAAATAGAAACGCAGCAAACACAGCGGAAATAGAAAACTTCCAGTCTCTTATGACCAGGAATAGCTCATTGGGAACATCCCACCATAAGATAAAGAGCAAACCTATCGCTACCAAAAGAAAAAACCCATGTAAGTAGAGCCACGAGCTGACACCGATTGATTGCAGGAAGTTTCTCCATGCCGCCACGACAATAAAATCAGGAATATGTGATATAGCGTCCTCAATTCTTTCTCGTGCGATGGCAATGTTTTCATGAGAAACTCGATTATGAGGATCTATGAGTAATGATTTTTCAAAATTGAGTATGGCCTCTCCGATATTCCCCAATTTGAGATGCGCCGTGCCGAGATTGGCATACAGGCCCGCCGAAAAGGATCCGTTATCCACTATCCTCTCATAATACTTTACCGCGTCTTCATATTTTTCACTCCTGAAGGCATTGCTCCCTTCCGAAAATAGCTTTTCGCGGTCGCCTTGAGCAATACCATTTTGGAGAATAAAAAAAATAGATAATAAAACTGTGTAACTCAACTTGCGAACCATTAACGTACAAACGTTTCTTTTCTCGGTTTGCTTTCGATATCCCATGAAAAACCTTGCAAATTATGGCTTTCTAAATCCTCCATATTCCCTCTTTTAAATGTGGAGTTGGGCTTATCGAGAAAGCTGATGTTCCGGAGTTCGGCGTCAGCAAAGTAAAAAACAAGTCCACCGCAAAGGGAATGGTTGATGCCCCCCAGTTTCCCATCCTGGAACATAAAATAGACCATCTCAACATTCCCCTTTACCTCCGAAACAGACAAGTCGTTGCCGTCAAAGTAATTCGTAATTTTCTCGCCTTTCACTTGATCGTAAGTACTTGAATCTGAGAGCATTACCATAAAGGCATTGCCTATTACTTCCATGTATTCGATTTCATTTCCCGACAGTTTGATCTTAATCGTATCTCCCCAAATCTGCGTAGAATCAGACCACATTATCGGCTTTCCAAGGAAAAGAAATATCGAATCAGTAGAATTGAAAATAATGTTGTCCGATCTTCCCGAGACTTTATCTTTTATGAATCGTACATTGTTAGTTCCTCTGTAAATGCGTTGAGTATCTTTTTCTGTTTTTTTTTCGATAAAGAAAAGGGTATCGCTTTTCACGAATAGAGAGTCCTTTTCTAGTTCTTTTACGAGAAGTGGCTGATCTTTATAGTTGTACGTTTTTACTTCACTGCTCGATCCATCCATTATGAGCCAATCCCCAAATAAGGTGACATCTTCTGAGGTATCCCGTAGCGAGATCCGACTTTCGGCGATATCATTTCCCAGATCGTCTCTGTAAATCCTATCGGCCTTTAGGATTCGACCCTGTTCATCTAAAACTTCAGAAGCCCCTTTGGTTTCAAAGACATCATCCGATAAGTTATAATCAATGCGATCAGATCTTAGCTCTTGTTTCTCATCGCGGTAATAGGCCCTGCCAATCAGCTCTACCCGGTCCTCATTGTCAAAATAAACAATCGTATCCGCCCGGGCCTCTGATTTATCATCTCTGACTAAGGGGTGGCCGGTAAGGACATATCTTTTCTCTTTGGCATAATAATCTACCCAGTCCGCCAAAATCGTCTTACTACCGGTCAGGATTTGCAGATTTTTATAAAATCTTCCCTGCTCCGCTTTATAACTATAATACCCTCGCTCGCAGTAGATTGACGTAGAATCCGTATCCATATTAGTCGGAGCTATTATGTACACTTCGTCTTTGGCCAAATCATAGTCGAGAGAATCGGTTCGTAATACAGAACTTGAATCTCTGATCGTCACTCTCCCTTTAAACTTCGCGAAATCCCTGTCAATATCGTAAATACCTTCCTCGCTGATCAATTCGGTATTGGCATTGTATAATGTGGCACCTTTATCGTATCGCGCTTTTTTGCTCCTCACATTGTATTCCGCTTCAGATGTGAAAAGTTTTTTTTCGCCGTTTTGAATTACGACTTCTCCATAGAGATTGGCAAACTCCTTATTGTCATCATAGATCAGCGAATCAGCAAATAAATGTATGGAGTCTTCCTGCACAATTACTACATTATCAATAGCCTCTATATAGCTTTGGTCTCGCACATAGGCTCTGCTACAAAACAAAAAAAGGCTGTCCTGGGTAATTCTTACATCTCCAATCAAAGTATCGTACTCTATCCCCTGTTCATCCACAAAATGCATTAGGTGTTCTGCAGCCATTCCAAGTCTGCTTTTTGTACTATTTCCATCTCTTGCAACTTGAGAATGAACATAACTAAAGCAACACAATAAAAGAACGCCAACTAAAATCGAAGTAAACCGATTCGGATAATCCATTATACGCGAAGAAATTAAATGAATAAAAATTTGAAAAGCCTAACTTTACAAATCGTTGCAGTTGTTCAATACTTAATACTCATGATCCAAAGAATTCAGTCGGTTTATCTATTGCTTTGTTCCCTGGTTTTAGGAACGAACTTTTTATTTCCTTTAGCGCATTCATCTACTACAACCCAAAAGTACTTCGAAGACGGCGCATTTAATGTAATGGACGATCATCTTTATGTGGCAGCAGTTGCAGCGCTTATCTTGGTCTCGCTCATCACTATTTTCTTATACAAAAAGCGACAAGTACAGTTTTGGCTAATAACATTGTGCCTTTTTGCTGCGGGATTCTTTGCCGGAGCCGTGATTACTAGATTGATAAAAACGGAAGATTACACACTAGGCTTCTGTGCTTTTACTCCTTTACTCGCTATCGTGCTTCTTCTTCTGGCCTATAGATCAGTGAGAAAAGATGATAAATTGGTCAAGTCCATGGACCGGCTGAGGTAAGAAACGAATGTAACCTGCTAGGTCTGCATATTTAGCACCCACACAAATGCTCACTAAGCGTCATTATTTTTATGCCGACCTAACAGGTTTTAATACATTAAAAAAAACCTCGCATCCAAAAGGATACGAGGCCTGATTCTTTCATACGACTGAGTGTACTTCTACTCTGTTCTTTTCTTAGCAGAGTAATTGACTTTTAATTGATTTGATTTTCTCAACGCTGTCTTTATATCCGACACTATACCCATGGTCACATTCTGGTCTATTCTCAGTGAGGAAGTAATACTTCTTCTTTGTACTTCAGGAATAGACTGACGATGCTTTTCTAGAAAGAGTGGAATATCTTTTTCGTCGGCAAATTTATCTCCTAACTGTAAAATTGGCCTCGTACCGTGTTTTGTTTGATATTTTTGTAGTGGCCTGCCGATATAAAGGTAGTTGACCAGTGATTTTTTTTCCAATTTTGTCAATTCAGTGGCGGTTGGTGTCGTGACAGATATCTTCCGCTCTGCGTCCCTAAGTACAGTTACCACCATGAAGAAAAACAACAACATGAAAATAATATCCGGAAGCGACGCCGTAGAAATGGTAGGTTGACCCTTTTTTCTTTTCCTTAATTTAGCCATAGTACTTTTCTTTAGGCGCTTATGCGCCGACTTTTACCAACATGTTGTCGCGCGTTTTAGACGACGATTCCCTCCATCCTGCGGAGGCTCAAATTTGAGTTTGAACTCGATTCTTGAACTTGAATTTGTCTAGTCTTCTTCACCAAAAGCAGTAGGTTCAGCTTCGGATAGCACTAATGGTATAGCAGTGCGAATTTCCTTCGACTGGTCCTTATTCAAAAACTCGTATTCTCTACCAAATCGCTTCTGGGCCTCCTCATTTCTCAATTCATTGTAGGCAGCCATGATTTCGTTGTATACCTCCAGGTACACGCTGTATTTTGTCCCTCTGTCATTTTTTAGAGATACTATACCTTTATCGGGTCTTTCGGCCATATCCGAACGGCCTTCAGGATTGGCGATAAAAATTTTGGTGTCTGCCCTAAGGTCGCCGATTCTCTTAGGTTCACCTCGCACAAGTAACTGATTATCAGCATTTACGAGAATAGAATACACATTCCTGTCCTTGAGTTGCTGAATCTCAGGTTCCTCTTCCGACCACGGTGGAAGTTTGACAAGCACCCCTTTGTCCTCAACTATTTGTGTGGTTACTAAAAAGAAAATCAATAACAGAAAAGCAATATCTGCCATGGATCCTGCATTGATTTCATTTTTCATCCGGTCTTTACTACTTATTCGTGCCATTATTTGAATGCATTCCAGATTTCTAAAAGAATCATCGAAGCTACTGCAATAACTCCCAGGAGCATCGTTATGGTCAGGCCCCCTGATATTACCTTACTAACGGTTGAGCTTATGTCAAATTGTTGCACTACCCTTGAGATAGGCCCTTGCATATCGTCAGAAGCCATACTATAAAAAGCGAAGAAGACCGCGATAAGGACAACAAGAGCAATGATCGCCTTTAACGAGCCCTTAATGTCCGTGAGCATTTGAACAAGTCCAAATATTAAAGCAGCCACTACCGCAATAACTATAAGTGCGAGTGTCAGATAGAGTCCAATATCAAAAAAACCAAACGTCTGAGCAGGGTCGCTCTTCATTACCTGCACGAGATCAGAAGATAAGCTGTAGCCTGCACTGCTCAGCCCACCAATGACCGAACCCAGGAATATTACGACCACAGCTACACCGAGTAAGATGGCGAACAACTGACCTCTTTTTGCAAAAAAACTATACAAACTATACATAGTTCTATTGAATTTAAGAGTGTGAAAAAATTATTTGAATACGTTGTTTCTCGCCATCACATCTACCAATGCAATAGAAGCGTCTTCCATTTTATTGACAATGCCATCAATCTTAGAAACTATGTAGTTGTAGAATATTTGCAGAATAATCGCCACTATCAGACCGAATACTGTGGTCAAAAGTGCAATTTTAATACCGCCGGCTACAACGGAAGGAGAAAGATCCCCTACTGCTTCGATCTGATCAAATGCCTCAATCATACCAAGCACCGTACCCATGAATCCAAGCATCGGCGCAATTGATATGAAAAGAGATATCCAAACAAGTCCTTTTTCCAAAAGACCCATCTGCACAGAGCCGTAGGATACTATAGCTTTTTCTACAGCTTCCGGGCCGTCTGACGAACTTCTTAACCCCTCGTACATAATACTGGCTGTCGGGCCAGGAGTAGATTTTGCTAATTCCATAGCACTGGAAACATCACCTGAAGACAGGTGCTCCTCAATATTTCCTAGTAGCTTATCGGTGTTCACCGTAGCGATATTCAGTGTAATGATTCTTTCAATACAAAAAGCGAGTCCGAGGATGAGACATATTAATACTAAGCTCATAAATGTCCATCCTCCCTGGATGAAATACTGCTTTATAGCTTGGAAGCCGCTTTTTGAAGCTTCGGCATCTTGGGCCATTAAATCAAAAGCTCCAAAAAATGAAGCAAGGCTAAATACCACCGCCAAGGCAATAAATTTCTGCATGGTCTATTATTTTAATCGTAGGTTGATTTAACAAATATTTTTCTTGTCGAGCTAAAAATAGAAAGATTCTGAAAACATTAAGAAATCTCCCAGCTTTTTTTTGCCTTAAGGTATTTGCCAAATCTATTTGTAGAGATGAATCTTATGATTGAGTTGGTGCGAAGAATCTTCGAGAGGGCAAAAAAAATTGGCCGTTACAGGCGTAACGACCAATGAATCAAATAACCCAAACCTTATTCTTAAGCGATATTTCAAAATCGCTTGGTACAAATGTAACACTTAATTTTTCAATTTTCCAAATTTATTGAAAAAAAAATATAATATTTTTTCATCAATTGTTTCCTAATATAAGTGGCAAGCCTTCTTTACCTCCTCCTACAATAATTATTTTGGTGTTAGGAGAGTTGGCCAATTGCAATGTCGCCTCTATTCCTTTATCTTTTAAAATCATACTGGTCAGGCTGGCATTGAGTATCGTGTTGGCATCTGCTTTGGCCCCTGCTTCTATTATCTTGCGTTCAGCCTCTTTTCTTTCTTTCTCCAACCTGAACTCATATTGCAGGGACTGCTGTTCTTCATCAAGTTTTTGCTCTATTGCAGCTTTAATTTTAGCGGGAAGCTCAACCGATCTGATCAAAATGGCATCTATGATTATGAATTTAGGTTCCGTGGCTTCCTTTGATGATGAGAATATTTCATCCTGGATAGCCTCACGCTTTGTAGAATAAAGCTCTTCGGGAAGATATTCTCCGATCACCTGCCTTGTGGCTGACCTGATTTCGGGCTTGATTATACTTTCCGCATAATTCACACCTATTCCATCGTGCAAATATCCTATTTTCTGTTGCTCAGCTCTATATCTGAAGGATAGTTCAACAGATATCGACAGACCATTCTTAGAAAGTACATCCATTGTCTCAAATGCTTCCTGAATTCTCACATCATATACGATCATATCATCCCACGGCATCACAATGTGAAATCCCTGGTTGTAAATTTTGTCTTTCTGAATACCTCCCTGAAATCTTTTGAATTTCACCCCCTTATGACCGGGGTCAATTGTTATAAAAGTGGTGTTGGTCAGGATAGAAAATAGAATCAGAAGGAAAACTCCGTAAAGGAGGTACCTGATCAGTTTTTTTTGACTAATAGGTAGTGGATTTTGGCGATTGAAATTTGTCATGGCTTTTTATTTAGTTAAATTAAGTTAGAGGACTTTGACGAAATTATTTCCCTCCCGCACCCTAGCCCTAAAGGGAACCCCCACGCGCCGAACGAATCTTGCGGGAGGACTCCCTTTAGGGTTGGGCTGGAGCGTGGAATTATCATACCTTGCAACTTTAATTATTTTAATCATACAACAAGATAGTCTTTTCAATGATTCTCATCTCTCATTTCATTCATCGCTAAAAGTACATCTCTCGTCGATATTTTTCTCATACATTTAAAATGCCCCTTCGGACAAGTCGATTTTCCTATTTTTGTACATGGCCGGCAATCGAGGTTGTCTACTTCTACATTAATGTGTTTTTTTTTGTTTTTTCCGTAATAAGGGCCGTAACCAAATTCCTTGACTGTGCTTCCCCATATCGCAATGATATTCTTTTTCTGGGCCGCAGCAACGTGCATCAGACCCGTATCACCACTTATGACATAATCTGATTGTTGTATTATCGATGCGGATTGTTGTAGGTTGATCTTTCCGCAATAGTTTTTGGTATTGTGCAGCTTGCCGAGCCTTCCGCCTCTTTTTTCTTCTAATTTTCCACCAAGAAGATAAAATAGTATACGTGTATTAGATTCTATAATGTTCTCAATGAGTTCATCGCGAATGCACTTGGTAAAATGTTGTGCTCCAGGGATTATTGCCACTTTATGCGTATAACTTCCTTCAGGTTCTAAAGCTATTTCATTTTTCTCAGAGACGAAAAAGTCTAACCCTTCTCCATCATCGCGTACATTTATTTTTTGCACTTCCTGAAGAAAGCGATGGCATATGTGCGGATCACCAGGAAGTTTTTTCGCAAACTTCGTGCGTAACCATCTGCGAAGCGGCATTTTTTTATATGAAATCACTTTCTTGAAAAGTAAAATTCGAAGGATAAAAGACCTTAGATTTTTGTGCAGATCGACGACTAGATCAAAATTTTCCCTGCGCAAGGTCTGCCATGTAGAAAGGAGATCGCCATCAAATTCATGGATTTTTTCGATGAAAGGGTTATTCAATAAAACAATTGCAAATTGTTTTTTTACAAGGAAATGAATTTCAGCTCCGAGTTGCTGCCTCAGGCATCTGATCACAGGAGTCGTCAAAACGATATCGCCAATACTGCTGAATCTGATTATAAGAATCTTTTTGCCTTCATAGACCTTCACATCACAGGATTTCGATCTTTGGTAAGTTGGCTAAGGAGCTTGTAATAGTTCTTTAAGGCAAGAGGTACTCCTTCATTACCGCCCCAAAGCAAGTGGTATGATCTGTTTTTATATTCAAATTTCAAGAAGTAGGACAGATTGCCAGGGTCGTAAATCTCGAGGTTATAAAGGCCCATGTTTTCAATGGATTCGAATAGTTGACGTACACCGCGCGCATCAATCGGTCGTAGAGCGGTCACCTCTCCCTTAGGCGCATTTCTGTAGTACACATCACCATCGCCCCAAACTGTGAATTCAGTATAGCTTCCTGCAAATCCGCCGTAGTTGCCAAAAACGATTTTCGAATCTGAAGTTACACCTTTTGAAGAGGCGCATGCCCAAAGAAGAATGGCCGCTGTAAAAACTAAAAATACATTAATGCATTGTTTCATTATCGTACTATAGTATTGTTTCATTGCCAACCATGAAAATTTATTCCTGCAGTATTTATGAAAGCTGACCGCATCTGCCGTCTGCCGTCTGCCGTCTGCCATCTGCCGTCTGCCGTTAAAATAATAGAAAATGTATTTACATTGAACGAATAATCTTATAACTTAAATGAATTATTATTAGCCTAACGACAACCTGGTCAAAGATGTACGATTTATCCGAAAAACAGAGCTTGAACGATAAAATAGGTGCATACTATCGTGGAGAACGCATAAGCAATGCAGCCCTTGTTGCAATAGGTATTATAGCCATTTTCAGTACTGCATTTCTTTTTTTCTGGAGGCAAGGTCATCTTTCCGCAGGATTTTTTTATTCTACTCTCCCCTTAGGCTTGTTTTATATAGTTACTGGCGGATACCGGTTTATCCGTTCTCTGAAAAGGTATCGATTGAGCACAAACAAAAGCCAAGCAGAGGAATTTCTCATCCAAAAAGAAATGCCTCACCTCGAAGGGAGGATTCAGAGATATTTTAGGAAAAGAAATGTAGATACCATTGGCTTTATTTTGAGCTTTTTTATATGTATCCTTATTGTGGTATGTAGGGTGAATCATATATTCCTTGGAACTTCGGTGAGCATCACGATTTTTTCCGCTTTGTTATTGGTATTTGATCTTTTTGGTCAGTTTCGTACTGAGGAGTATAGGCAATTCCTGAAGAACAAATATCATGAGGCGTGACGCCATCATGAACCGAGACCCATTATTAATCGGGACACCATCATTAACATTGGTTACCTGACGGCCTCTGGCCTCAGCAAAACGCTGTACTTTTACCGTACAAAATGTACACATGCCAAAAGGAAAGTTCATAGTCTTCGAAGGAATAGACGGAAGTGGAAAATCTACTCAAATACAGCTGTTAAATGAAAAATTAACTAAAAGAAGTACTTATGCTTACCTTACTTGCGAACCTTCTAATCGACCCATCGGTCAACTGATCCGCAAAATACTTCACAAAGAAATCCAAACGACTAATGACGTGCTGGCCGGCTTGTATTTCTCAGATCGGCTAGACCACCTGAAGAATGCGGAAGACGGAATCCTGCAAAAACTGGAGGAAGGAATAATGGTCATTTCGGATCGTTATTACATGTCTTCATTGGCCTACAACAGTCTCAATTCCTCCATATTCTGGGTCTTCGAATTGAATAAAATATGTATGGAAACTTTACGCCCTGATCTCACTATTTACTTAGACCTATCAGTAGAAGAATCTTTATCAAGAATAAAAGTCGGCAGAGAGAGCGAAGAACTTTTCGATAAAAATGATGTACTCAAACGCGTAAAATCAAATTACGAAGAGGCCATTAAACTTCTATCGCCGCAGGAAAAGATTATAACCATTAATGCTGATCAGGATCCGGAATGGATTGGTGCGGAGATTTGGGAAGAAGTTGAGAAGATAGCCTGACTTCGCCAAGGCTTCTTCAGGTGAAAACAACGATGACCTATCCGTCAAAGCGATTTTAAACTTGAACTTGGACTTAATAAAGAAGTCCCAGGGAACACTTCCAAGGGACTTCGGGCCTCGACTAATACTTATCTTTTATAAAATTGATTTTTTCTTTTTTGGCATTTGGGCAAAGGAGGAGATTCCTTGAAGGCCCGCCTGCCGGCAGGCGGGGGCAGAAATCTCCTACTTTATCTCAGAAAGGCTGGTCACTTTAGTTATCGTCCGCACAAGCTTCTTTCAGAGCTTGCAGGTCTTTTTTAGACCCTACTACCTGAGTCGTTCCATCTTGCAATTCTACAGTAATCGGGAATTGAAGCATCGGTCTTTTGTCTGAATCCGGATTGGCTTCTTTCCACGCTCTCAAAGCCATCTTCAGTGCTTTTCGATCAGTTACTTCCTCGCTCGTATCATAGGGAAAGTCTATAGTAACAGGGAAGACAAGTTTGAAACATTTATCACCTCTGTGACCTCGGTGATGGCGGTCAAAGGCTCTGTGGCACTGTCTTTTGAGTTGGAACAATTCTTGTCTGTTATCGATCGAAATGGTTTCTCCATTTCGGGTGATTACTTCTACCGGAAAATCCAGTGTAGGAAGTTGGCTAAAATCAATAGAATCTCGCCCGTCCCGGCCTCTTCCAGGTCTGGCAAGGCCTTCACCATTTTCTTCAAACCACGTTCTCAGTTCGGCTCTCATTGTCTCGTAGTCAGCCACATCTTCAGTGGTGCCATCGGGGAAGATAATATCGATAGGAAAAACAAATTCCAAACATCCGCCTCTACCGGCATTGGCCTCAGCTTGAACGGTAAATACTGATTGGTCAACAAAATTTTCCGTGAAATCTCCAGTATTATCTACTGCAAGATCATCTGAACAAGAAATAATAAATAAAGTCGTAGAAAAGGCCGCTGCGAATAAAAGAATGCTCACAAAATTTTTCATTATGATATTTTTAAATGATTTAATTGCATAACACTCTTATAAGTCGCGGGGTGTGATTTTGTACTTGCACGGGAAGTGTTAAAATACTCTTAAGGGTCTGCAAGGCGATTCCTTGAAGGAATCGCCTTCCTTTTCCTTTTTTCCTTTTTTCCCTTTTTTGCTTACCCATTCCTTTCTTTCTTTTGTAATACCTTCGCTACGTTCGCATGAAATTCTACGAAAACCAACTCTTCCATATTTACAATCAAGGCAATAACCGTAGACAAATCTTTTTTACCGACTATAACTACGAGTATTTTCTCTGGAAAATGCGTGCGTATCTATTACCGTTTGGTGATCTGATAGCATGGTGCTTAATGCCAAATCATTTTCACTGGCAGTTTTATGTAAAAAGTACCTCCGTCGAACGAAGAGTTTTACGAAAGCATTCCGACGATATGGGATACCGGAGAAGATTGGTTAAGTATGGAGAAAAAGCGATGGAAGTAGATAAAAAGACGGATAGAATGGCGGACGAAAACGAAGTAGTAGAATTAAATGAAGCTATCGGAACTTTGCTAAAAGCATATGCAAAAGCAATCAACAAAGAGAAAGGGTGGTCAGGTAGCGTGTTTCGAAAGAACTGTAAAGCGAAAGATGGGTGGATTGACGAATTTGTACCTTCAGAGTTTTTGAGAAAAGAAAACTATCCTTTTTCACCGGATACAGACTACGCCTATTTTTGCTTTAGTTATATACACGAAAACCCAGTCGAAGCAAGAATTATCAAAAGAAGCGTAGATTATCCATGGTCGTCAGCTAAAGATTACGCGCGTCTCCGTAAGGGTTCACTCTGTAATTTGGAAATGGGAAGAAAATTATTTGACAGTACGGCCTAGAGTAACAACAGAATAATAAATGAGTACAGATTCGCACGAACGATTGCCGAAGGAAGGCGATACTTTGAAGGTATCGCCTTCCTTGACAGACCTGGAAATCTGGCAAAACATAAAAGCGGGAGACAAACTATCTTTTTCCTTAGCCTATGACAAATACGTAGACTCACTCATTAATTACGGCAGTCATTTTACCAGAGATGCCAGCCTGGTAGAAGATTGCTTACACGACTTATTTGTCTACATATGGAATAATCGAGCCAACCTGAGCGATACCGATTCCATTAAAAACTATATGATGGTGTCTCTGAGGAGAAGTATTATCAATAAACAAAAAAAGCTTTCAAAATCTCAAAATGATATCTCAGATCACGACGGAACTTTTAGTACAGAACTTTCTATAGAGGAAATTCTAATAAACACGGAGATCACCCAGGAAAAAGCGCAACAACTAAAAAAAGCTTTTGAAAAACTATCAGGCCGCCAAAAAGAAGCCATTTATCTGAAGTTCTACACAGATCAAGACTATGACGAAATATGTGAAATAATGGACCTGAACTATCAATCTGCACGGAATCTGGTATCTACTGGCATAAAGAAACTTAAAGACATCATGATAATTTTGCTGTTCGCTTTTCTCTATCTGTAATGAGTACAAAAAGCAGAGCGATGCCTTATATGAATGAACCGTGAAGGAAAATCCCCGCCCGAAGCGGGCGGTCCTACAGGGTGAACTTAACTAATTACTATGAAAAGGAGTCTACTCACACTCTTCGTCGCATCCGTTTTTACAGTACTTGCCTGTACGTCAGAATCGGAAGTCTATATCGATGATTCGCTTCTGCCGTTTTTTGAATCATTCAAGGTTGAGGGCAAGCAAAGAGGATGGAATATCGATTTCACATCTGAAGGAGTAGAAGGACATATAGGGAAGGCCACAGGGGAGGATGTTGCAGGACAATGCAGCCATTCGGCAGATGCTCCTGACAAAGTAACCATTGATGCATTTTTTTGGCGACAAGCCTCGTATTCGCATAAGGAATTTGTGATTTTTCACGAGTTAGGTCATTGTTATCTCAAAAGATCACACCTCGATGATGCGGATGAGTTTGGCAATTGCATCAGTATTATGCAAAGCTCGGCTAATTCTTGCAATAGCAATTACGAGGATCAAAGAGCTCAATATCTTGACGAGCTTTTTAGCATTTAAAAGAACTTAACTAGCAAATCTCAATTATGAAAGATAAATTTTTACATATAGATTCTACTTCACTGGCCGAGCAGCAAGAGTTTATTGCCTGGGTCAAATACGGCACCAATGCCGACCAGTGGAAAAATTGGCTAAAAAGTCATCCTCAATCGTATGAAGGCGTGGAGGAAGCAAAGAAAATAGTTAATGTTTTGAAATTTGCCCCTTCTGCACATGTTGTTGATAAGCAAAGGCTGTGGGAGCGAATTGAAGAAAGTACTGATGGCACGATAATCGAACTCAGTGAGGGATACAATAAAGTAAGGAAGCTCTATCGCATTTCTTTGGGCGCTATTGCTGCGAGTTTTTTGCTGCTTTTCGCATTGATGCCATTGCTCCGTCAAAATACGCTGGTAACAGCAGGCGTTGGAGAAAGCATCACTCTTGTTCTGCCCGACAATTCGCAAATCTATCTCAACGCCGATTCTGAAATCAAATACAGGGAAAAAGGTTGGGATAAAGGGCGCAAAGTAGAATTGGAAGGAGAAGCCTTCTTCGAAGTAGAAAAGGGATCGACATTCACAGTTTTGACAGATAATGGGAAAGTACAGGTACTGGGTACAAAGTTTAATGTCTTTAGCAGAAATGAAGTATTCGAAGTAAAATGTACGGAAGGAAGGGTAAAAGTGACAAATAAAAATGAGCGCGCTAGCAAAATCTTGCAAGCCGGAGACGTTGTAAAACTAAATGACACGAATGAATTTGAAAGTAAGCCATTCCAGGCAAAGTTTGACTGGCGAAAAAGCGCTTATACTTATAATATTGTCCCACTGCGCGATGTTTTTGCAGAAATAGAACGACAGTTTGACGTGGAGATCAATGCATCGCCTCAGATTATGAGTATGTCTTTCACCGGCGTTCTTGAGACGAAGAAGCTCGACAAAGCGCTTCATATGGCGACATGGTCAATGAGACTCTCCTATGAAATATCAGGTAATAAAATAGAAATCGAAAGGATTCAGTGATTAAAATAGGCAGCGCTACTCTCATATGGATGATTTTGTTTTTTTGCATTGCAGGCAATGCACAGAATCCCTCATATGAGTTTCGTAGTACCAGCGGTCAAAATCTTGAAAATGCACTGAACGCCTTTGGCAATCTTTATGGATTAAAATTCACATACCCATCTTATATTTTTAATCATATCTATCCTGGTGAGCAAGGCATATCAGATGCTGATTTAAAAACTGTTCTCGATAAAATACTCGGTTCATCCGAGATAGAATATCAAATACTTGACAATAGAAATATTCTTCTACGCAAAATCAATACAACACATAATGATGGTTACCTCGAAGAAGGTAAAGTTGTGCTCAATGGGCAGATAATAGATGGCGCTCAGTCCAAACCGTTGGGATATGCATGTATCGCAATCCCTAATCAGCAGATCGGAACCTATACAGATGAAAACGGACAATTTTCACTTCCCTTTTCGGAAGTTGCGCTTGACGATCATGCCCTCATCACATACATAGGTTATGAATCAGAAAGAATGAGTGTGAGAGAACTTATGGAGCAAAAATCCATAAAGCTCAAACGAGCCAATTTCGAAATCGAAGAGATCACTATAGAAAGCACTAAGCCCGTCGTGGTCGTAGATCAACTTTCTGCCAGCACAGGAATAAAACTTAGCGGTATATCGAATCTAGGCAGCAATGCCATCCAATCGGACGATGTCCTGAGAAGGATACAATTTATGCCCGGTATCAGCGCTAGTGATGACAAAAGCAGCGCAATCCAAATAAGGGGAGCTGATGAATCGGAAACCCTTGTGCTCATCGACGGAATACCGATTTATAGAACCGATCATTTCTATGGTATTTTCAGCAATGTGAATGGGAATTATATCGACAATGTCACTCTCTATAAAAATGAAATGCCTATTAACTATTCGGGCAAGTCAGGCGGTATGGTCTACATGACTTCTGAGAATAAGGTAAAAACATTTTCAGGTTCTGTCCAGGTCGATATGCTCAATAGCTCTGTGCAAATTGGTCAGCCTATTGGTGGTGGTTGGAGTTTTTTACTCGCTGGGCGTGCTTCTTATAATAATATTGCCAATGCTGGCTTTTTTGAAAACGATAGCAACCTGGAATTTTTTAATAATGGCAATGTAGACTTTAACAGACCCACGGTATTGGGCATTACGCCATCCTTTTATTTCTACGATTTTAATACAAAACTAGCGTATGAAGACGAAAGGATATCCTTTAACGCCAATTTTTTCAGGAGTCTGGATAATCTGTCCACTGGTTTTGAAAACACATTTCTGACCAGGGGCCCCAATCGGAGGCCGATTACCAATGAGGAAGTATTTGCGAATGCTGAGACCTGGAAAAACAATGGAGCGAGTCTTAATTTTTCGCTTCGAATGAAAGACGATTGGAGTCTCAGTTCTAATTCATATTACTCTGAATTTGAAGATTTGGGCAACCTTCATTTTAGCGTTACAAATGATCATATGGACAGGCCCCTAGATCGGTCCGTCGCCAATCTCAGAAACAATTCAGTGAGAGGCTTAGGCAGCACTCTAATGCTGTCAAAAAAAGTAGACCATACAACATATAATATTGGAGCAAATACAATATTTCATGATACATCCATAGGACTCCGCGAAGATGCAAGACAGATATTGCACAATGAAAAATCATCAACTGAAATAGGAATCTTCGGTTCCATCGAGCAAAATGTAAATGAAAATTTCAGTTTAAGCGGAGGTTTACGTGCAGATTACTATGACCTAACGGATAAATTCTACTTTGCTCCCCAACTTTCAGGAACTTATAGAGCGGACGACAATTGGAGCTTTAAGAGTTCTTTTTCAATCAATTATCAATATGTACGTGAACTGTCATACAGTAGCAGATTTGGACAAGAAATCGAACTTTTTACGCTAAGCGAAGGCAATTTTTTCCCAGTTGGTGAATCTACGAATTTCATGGTCGGAGGCACTTATAAAAAGGACAATTGGCTCTTTGACCTGGAAGTATATCACATTGACCGCGACAATGTCCTGGGCTTCACTACATTCCTTCCCAGATTGCTCAACGGTAACGAAAATGCACGCTATCGCATCCTGCGAGGCGAGGGTGCTACGAATGGCGCTGATCTTATGATCTCGTACCATTCCAAAGATTACAAAGGTCTGCTGTCCTATACTTTGAGCAAGTCTGAAAATAACTTTCCACAAATATTTGGTAACAGCTCCTTCCCTACACAGGACGACAGGAGGCACCAACTTAGTTTCACAAATACCTATTCCTACAATGCTTTTGATTTTTCGGCCAATGCAGTCTACTCAAGCGGAAGGATATTCACCGATTTGAATCTTATCAGGGCTACCGATGATAGAAGGAATGTAAGTCCGGATCATTTTGTGAGAAGGTTGCCCGATTACGCGAGATTTGATTTAGGAGCTGCGTATAATTTTGACCTTTTGCATAAAAAAGCCAAGATCGAACTTTCGGTCTTGAATCTTCTAAATAGGGAAAACGTCAAGTACTTACAGTTTACAGCACTCGTCCCCGTTAATCAAGACAACGTACAGGCTTTAAGCGAAGCCGTGCTCGGCACCCAGACCAATCAGTTAGACCGCACTTTTAATGCGAGCTTCCAATTGAAATTCTAAATTAAATTTTCTAGTTCAATTCTTTCTTCTGAGACAGTATATGGCATCCATTACAGGTAAAATATTGTATTCATCTCTGTGTAGGTTATTTCCTATTAAAAATTAAACTGATGCCCTCAACAAATTCGCGAAATCTATTTCCAATCTGTCTGTCCCTATTTGCCTTTGCTTTAATTTTGGGTTGCTCTAAAGATGATGATTCTGGCGGACCAGGATCAACACCACCAATGGAGGAAGAAGATACCTGCGAAGGTATAAACCCCTCTTTTGCCGATAATATCAAACCTATAATAGATGCATCATGTGCTATCGAAAACTGCCATGTTGCCGGCGGAGCTGGTGATGGAAATTTTACAACCTATGCCGGTATCAAAGCAAAAGCAGATAATGGTAATCTTTTGTTGAGGGCAGTACAACAAGCCAATATGCCACCTGGAAATTCTACAGGACCTGATCCTACTGATGCACAAAGAAATATGATCAAGTGCTGGATAGAGGATGGGGCTCCGGATAATTGATGGATAACAAATTGATGAATAACACTTTAGCGTCTCCAAAGTCTGAGACCGGGAATACTAAGAAAGTGCTTGTCATACGTTACCAGGATTGAGCCGGTTTCAATCGTTTGGGCTGCTATCCAAATGTCGTTTTCAGGAATTGGCTTTCCTTTTTTCTGGAGATGCAATTTAATTTCAGCGTATATTTCGGCAGTTTCCGAATTGATTTGATTCACAGTTATTCCGTTATCAGCAAAATATCTTAACAATTTGGTTCGGTTGGCCGCATCTCGACCGCCTTTCATAAAACCATAGATCAATTCTCCCAACACGACAACGGAAAAGATAACGGAATCAGCTTGGTGAATGAAGGATATTACATCTTGATCATTTTTTCTTATAGCTGTATATGCATTTGTATCGAGGAGTATTTTACGCATTACCAACCTTCTAAGTCGATTTCATTGAATACTTTCGTATTTTCTTCAAATTCCGTTGCTTCTTCCTCTGTCCAAGTACCAGCTATAGCTGAAAGATCGATCTTATTTTTCTTTTTCTTTTCCAAACCAAGTGCCTCGCGAAGCAATTTCTTGATCAATTTGTTCTGACTGATTCCTTCGTCGCGAGAAATTTCTAATAACTTGTCAGCAAGTGGATCTTCTAAATTGTGTACGGTAATTGACTTCATGAACTAAAATTTGGTTCAAATTAAACTATTTAATGGTTCAAAGCAAACTATCGGTTATAAAAGTTAATTTTAACCTAATAAGAATTTACGACCAATCATGAAAAAACCAAATTCTGTAGACGAATACATGGAATCCCAGTCCCAATGGACAGATATACTGGAACCATTGAGAGAAATGCTTCTATCCACAGGAATGGACGAGCAGATCAAATGGATGTTCCCTTGCTATTCAGAAAGGGGTAAGAATGTCGTCGGCATTGGCGCTACCAAAAACTATGTAGGAATTTGGTTCTTTCAAGGCGTCTTACTCAAAGACGAACTCTCAGTCCTGGCCAACGCACAGGAAGGAAAAACAAAAGCCATGAGACAATGGCATATCAAAGGCAAAAACGAGCTGGACACGAAAAACATTGAAGCCTACGTCTACGAAGCGATAGAAAACCAAAGAGCCGGATTAGAAATAAAACCAGATACAAAGAAAGAAATAATAATTCCGGTAGAGCTTGAAGATGCATTCTCTAAAAATGGGCGTCTTAAGACCGCGTTCGAGGTTTTATCTAAAACAAACCGTCGTGATTTTGCTGAACATATTGGAGGTGCCAAAAAGGAAGATACCCGAATTCGGCGTTTAGAAAAATCTATTCCTATGATTTTGGAGGGGTATTGGGTTGAATGATAGGTATAAGCGATAAGTTACTCGTACAGAAAGTTGATAAGCGGAATACTTTGAGGCGGACAACAATTTTTCAAGAGTTATCATTGGCACCATCCCAATTGTTTAGCTACCTCTTAACGATAAAGCCCAAAGATTTCGATTCGCCAGACTGTTGCATCACATGCATAAAATATGCTCCCGAATTCCACTCAGAAACTCTCAATCCTTTGACCAACTCTGAAGTATGACCACCAGCCACTTCTTGACCTAAAGTATTGATAATCAAGTACTTTTCGTTAACATTATCCAGTTGAATTCCCTTGAATGAAATATAGTCAGCAGCCGGATTAGGATAAGCCACTAATTCTACACTAGGTATTTCGCTATCAATAGTTTTCGCCAAATCAGCCAAATCATCAACTTCATCACCAAATGAAACCGTATAATCTTCCACTTCGCCATAGTAGATATCTACACAAGGATCTTTAGTTCTGAAAAGACTCATGATGACTCTCATCCTCGCTTGGCTTACTTCTACGTCAGAAGGGATCTTAATTAGCGCTTCAATCGGCATTCTGCTGATTTTCGATAAACGCAGCTCATTATCTTCGAATCGCCCGTTTTTATTCAAATCGATCCAGACATTCCACATTTTGGTAAACGGTAAAAAATTATAGCCTGATCCTAAAGCTATTTTATTATTACCGGCGTGCATAGGCATGACCACATCTGTAAAGTCGCTATATCCATCTTCTTTCGTGCTTTCATGGATGTGACCATTAACGCCGACCAGGCCGATCCATTCATATTTCGAATTTTGGGCCTTCATATCACAATACACCAATTCTTCGCCACCATCGCATTTGCCTTTATAGAAGGCATCTTGCATATTTTCCACCCCTGTATTTCTTTTGATTACATCGGCTAAAGATGTTCTGGAAATCTCATAGCGCACCGATCTGCTTAATGCCCGATCCCTCGAATAATACAATCGATCCGCCTTTCTGATATTTTTAAATTGTTTAGATAAAATCTTGCTGATTGTCTTACCAAATGGACTGCCCGGTACATGATCTTCACAAAGCATTCCTGCCCACGAGTCGATATGACCCACGTCCCCATAAGCTTTCTCTAATTTTTCCTGAATATCTCCGTAAGAACTGATTTGACCGAACGTGGTTACCTTTTTCAATCCAACCTCTTCTCTTAACGTATTATAATCCGGAATGCCGTGATCTCTTGCTCTTTGAATGTTGAGGGCTGCCAAGTCCAGCCCTCCTGCCCCTGGTGGTCCAAATAAAAAGCTTCTGACTGCCGAAACCAACTTCGGGTCGACTTCCTGTTGTACCTGTCGATTCAGTCCTCTCAATATGCCGTCTATGCCGCCATTCTGAATTATAGATGGATTAAAGAATGCCTCAGCAAGTGATAGTTCCTTATCAACATCTCCACATTCGTTCTCTATGATGGGAATAAATTCTGATATCATGGTATGGCCTAATCGATAAGCAGAAGCAGCAAAAGTATTGGTTATTTCAGGCGATAGGTTTCTTCTATAATTTTCTGATCCCACTTTAAGTCCCAATTTTGGGATCAACTCATTATACAATATCGATTGGATCAACCCACCTACCACTTTTCTAGGGTATTGATAGTTAATTTCATCAGAACAGCTTCCTTTTTTGGTCAATTCATCGCATATCCTATTGTGCTCTCTGACGAAAAGTGTGTGAAGTGCTGTAAGGCCAGGTTGTTCGTTGGCTCGCACATCACCTGCGACGAAGACTGTTAATAGCTTACCGGAATGATCTCGGTTCATAGCCATTGCCGGTGCATTCTCGTCCGGCGTGCCGTTACAATCGCCGTCGCGAGTATTACAGGGAAGCAAATCGCTATAATCGGATTTATACACTTTCAGCTTACCGCATTCTCCCGAGCGCAACCATTTCGCTCGTTCTTCATCTGACCCGTATACTCCGCTTCCGTCCAGCCAGGCAGTGATTAAGTTTCTTTGGGCTCTTGGGTTATCTGAGCTCGTACCTGTTCCTACTTCAATTGCAGACCGGCTGAACGGAATGATCACATACCCTGTCTGGAATGGATCGAATTGGGGGTCACCTTTCGGTACAATAATGGGAACAAATTCTCCACCACCTTCCGTTTCCGTAATATCATGATCTATAAATTGCAGAAATGTGAAAACCATGGAGCTTAGCCCATATTTGTTTTCAGCATCACTATCCTGGTTGCATAGCAAATTGCTCAGTTCTCTGGGATTAGGCCCATCGATCATTGTTGAACCGTCACCGGCATATTGAGCCTTAGCCTCCCGTACAAACGGGATGCCTGCTTTCCCTTCGTCGTTATTTCTTAAATCATTGAATGTGCCGTCAAAGGTCCGGTTTTTATAGTAATCAAAATTTGATTGCCCTAACAGAGTATTTGAAATTATTAGAGATAGAATAAGTGCAAGGAATAAAGAATTGTTCATAATTATAATCTTGGGTGCAATTAATAACCAATTCTGAAATCCTTAGGAATGGTACATAAATAAGTCTCGGATTTTAGGCTAGAGATTTTGCCTTTTGGCGAGGCACTAAAACCGGAGCCCGACCGACAGAGTCATTCGGGCAGGTGTAGCCCTAGCGCATGCATTTATGTCCCGACATTCGTCGTCGGGGAGGATTTTAGGAACGCAGCATAAAGTCAAAAGATCAGCATAAAAACGATAAGTTATTTTTTTAGCATTTCTTGACTAAAACTATTCAAGTAACAGACCAGAAACTTATTGTCTGTAAGGCGACTTAGTAAAACACTTTACAAAAAATCGGAATATTTAGGGTTTTGACAGATTTGAGAGATTTTTGACGACGTACTTGCCCAAAATATCGAATTCCAAATTAACAATATCTCCTTTTCGCATTTTTCTAAATGTGGTGTGCTCGTAGGTAAATGGGATAATCGCTACGCTAAAAGTCGAATCTGTGACATCTACCAGGGTGAGACTCGCCCCATTTACAGCAATAGATCCTTTTGGAATGAGCAACCCTGTATGTTGAGAATCGTATTCGAATGTAAATGTCCAACTGCCATCGTTTTCACTAATATCAAAGCAAATCCCTGTATCGTCTACATGCCCTTGTACCATATGCCCGTCGAGCCGGTCGCCGACCCTAAGACATCGCTCGAGATTAATACAGTCTCCCACAGCAAGTCTTCCCAAGTTGGATCGATCCAATGTTTCCCTGATTGCACTTACCTGGTGTGTTTTATTTCTCAGAGATTCGATGGTAAGGCATACTCCATCGTGAGCAATGCTTTGATTTATTTGTAAATCCGGGGAGAGATCAGACGATATGATAAAGGCTTTATTACTTCCGGATAGCCGGACGGCTTCTACTTTGCCAATAGTTTCTACGATCCCTGTAAACATAACTACGCAATCAAAATGAAAATCTATCGAATCAAATCAATATAACCCACCCTGATGTCCTGTTGTTCGAAAATACCGGTAAGCCTTCTTTCAAAGACTCTTGCTTTGTAGTAATAACTTCCTTCGGCCAATTCTTTACCTCCGTTTGTACGGCCGTCCCAATTGATAGCCGGATTTTCCGTACGGTAGACTATTTGGCCCCATTTGTTATAAATTTCCATATCAACGCGTTCAATAAATCTATTGATACGAGGCGTAAATAGATCATTAGCTTGATCATCATTAGGCGTGAATGTATTGGGCAATTCATAGCGCGGACAGTTGTCCAGACAGACGATATTCGAAAAGGCACTTTCATTACCAAGTGTGTCTAATGAGGTAATGGCATAGCAACCCGAAATGCCCGCATCAGGGCGATGAATGAAAGAGCTATTTGAAGCATCCGCATTAGTAGTCAATACGAAATCAGAACCTTCAAATTCTGCGTAGTAAACATTAAAGCTCTTGAGATCCTCGGCATTTTTGCAATTAGTTTCTAGTTCCCATCTTAGGTTATTTGCAAAATCTTGATCATTAATGCGGGATAGATTATCGCACAAATTAGAAACATTTAATCTAGCACTACATGGCGCTACGGTATCCAAAGGTATTGCACAGTTTTCCTGAGAGAAATTGGTCAGAAGACCAGGCACTCTTTGAATGTTGTAAGTGCCTATGGTCATGACTTTGTAGCATTCTTGCATATCGTTGAGTACTTCTGAATCTGTAAATGACTTGCTGGCAGTAGTACCTATAGAGTCAAAATCACCACCAGGCTGTTTTTTAAAAATTACATATTCAAAATTGCTCCAAGGCACATTTTCGTCCCATGACAATCTAATCAAATTATCCGAGGCGGCCGTATTTAGAAAAACAGAAGAAGCGTCAGATGAACGGGAGAATGCATCTTGTTCATTATTAGCAAAAAAATCCATCCTGTACGTGTAAGCCTGATCTCGTGTATTGAGTGATGGATCTGAATGGGTGGAGGCTACTTCTTCACCAAAGCTTGTAAAAGGAAATGTTGCAATTTCTACAAAACTATTAGTCCCCAGACCTTCAGACCTCAGCAAACGAAGTTCGTAGGGCCCTGGATTGGCAATAGTATCGACATCTTCGGCCACAGGCAGTACCCAATTCACTTCGATTCTTCCATTGGCGACATCCGTATTTTCGACGGATACTTTGGTGATCAATGGCCGGTCTTGAAGGAGCTCTACGCATGATTCTTCGGACCTAATGCTTTCTACAATATTAAATGGATTACCTAAAGCCGAAAGCTTCGAAAATTCCGCAAGCACCCGGTAACAGTAAATATTGCCGCGCTCGACATCGTCATCGGTTACCGTATATCTTCCATTCTTAATCTCTTTTGTAAAAAAAATGATTTTCTCATACCCATGGCCTTCAAGGCCGGTAATACATGTATCGAGAGGTACTTCCGTGCTATTATTGCGACGCCAGACTGTGAATCCCCGAAAGAAATCATCTGTAGTCACCTCACAATCATAAGGACTATCCCAAGTCAATACAACCTTGGCTGCGTCCACTTTGGCATTTAAATTCTCAGGTGGTGGTGCGACTACTTTAATGCGTACCGTTTTGAGCGCTGCCAATCCTCGCTCAGCACCGACTCTGTCCAGCGAATTGTCAACACTTTTGAATACGATTTGGTAGAATTCTTCATTTACATGATCGCAATTAGTCTGCCACTCGAATACGCCCCTAACTACTGGTGGAAAAGGAAGTTCAGGAGCAAAAAAAGTAGCTGGCGAATTTTCCAAAATAAAAGGCCCTCCTGTAGCACTGAGGCGCAAAAACTGGTCTTTATCCGTATCGTCGCTAAACACTTCAAATACGACCTTTTCTCCCGCCACAACACATATTTCTCCCGGGGTCTCAAGAGTAGGGGGATTAGGGTCATCCATGCAAAGAGATACCGATACCTGCATATCCCTAACCATCGAATTGATCAATACACCCTCACGGTATTCATTGATCCTGATCGTTATATTGACTTCGCCTTGATTTTTAGGTGAGTCCCATATGAGCTCTCCCGTTACAGGATCAAGAGTGAGTACATTGTCCGAACCGGGTGAAAGTTCGTCGGGAAATAGATAATTTGGTACTTCCAGTCCGACAGATTGAAAAGGCACTGCGAGTTCGTACGAGAGCGAATCTCCATCCGGATCATAACCATTAGGATTGTGCACAAAAACTTCTCCCACACAGGCAATGTCAATAGGTGGTTGCAAAAGAATCACAGAATTGTTTTCGCCTTGAAATTGTGTGTTAAGTAGTGAAAAAGTCGTCTCGATGTAAAACTGAATATTTACCGAATTGGGAAAATCTACATTTAGTATTCCGGCGACTCTATTGGGATCTGTCATGCCCATAGTATAAGTGCCGCGAGACGGATACGAATGCTCTGCGATGTAAAAATTAATTTTGATGTCATTTTCCAAAGGATCGCCACCGCCGTTGGCTCGAGTTACAAATTCACTTGTGCCATCTCCCCAAAATAATTCTACACTGTCCCTGTCCGCTGAAAAACTGCTCGTCTTGGTATACGTGGTGATCGTTGCTCTTATTGTGAGCTCATCGATTTGCACATAGGTGATTTCCCCGGCGCGATTGTGGGTAGCGCTGGATTCATATGCAATAGTGAAGAGGAAGAGGACAATAAGCAAAAAGGCCCTGATCAGACTATTTTCTTTTCTCATTTTAGCGCCGAAAAATTATCATTCTACTTACTTGGTTATCAATTGCTTACAATCATTAATTATTAATTAATGATTATTTATTATTTATTGTTGATTACTAAAGTTTCTAGACATTCCTTCAAAGCCGATTCCCAATGTCTCATTTTGATATCCATAGTCGACTGTATTTTTTCTTTTGACAGTACGCTCCATAATGGTCTCGCAGCATTTGCACCATAAGAGGTGGTATTTACTCCTTTTACCTTACATTTTATTCCACTAAGATCGAATATTTTTCTTGCGAATGCATCCCACGTCGTGTGTCCGCTATTACTAAAGTTATATACATTATTAACCAAAGGGGAGCCTTCATTTTGAGAACGAATGAGATCGATCATATGGATGATCACTTCGGCCAAATCTTTGGCGTAAGTGGGCGTCCCGATTTGATCGGCCACTACTTTGAGTACATCATTGCGTCGGCCTAGTTTGAGCATTGTTTTTACAAAATTTTGACCGAATTGGGAGTATATCCATGAAGTTCTTATGATGATCCATCTGTTTGCTATTGCGATAAGATTATCTTCTCCTTTTTTTTTGGATTTTGCATATACGCTTTTGGGTTCGAGCGGATCTGTTTCTATTAGGGGTCTATTGTTAATGCTGTCGTATACATAGTCTGTCGACAAGTGGATCAGCACAGCATACACATCATTGCACGCTCTGCCCAAATACTTCAACGCTTCCGAATTGATAGCTAAAGCATCTTTCCTCGCCTCTTCTGCTTTGTCTACTTTCGTATATGCTGCACAATTAATCACAAAATCGGGCTTGTCCCTGATGATGACATCCCTTACATCCTGATCTCTCGCAACGTCTAAAGTATAATGATTGGAAAAGAAAAAATGATAATCCGAAGTACCAACGGACAATCTTTGCAATTCCAGGCCTAATTGTCCCTCAGAACCGGTGACAAGTATCTTGCGCATTAGAATATGGGTTCGTGATCCCCAAAGGAGGGCAGATTTCGATCTTTCTCTGATAATAGAATATTCAAGCCCTTTATCGGCCATTTGATATGAAGGGAAGGGTCATTGTGGAAAATGCCACTTTCCGATTCTTTGTCATAATAATTGTCGCACTTATACGAGAAAATAGCTTCATCCGACAGGACCAAAAATCCATGTGCAAATCCTCTAGGGATGAGCATTTGTTTTTTGTCTTCTCCGGTGAGCAAGATGCCATAATGTTTTCCATATGTGGGTGAGTTTGGCCTTATGTCTACCACTACGTCATATATTTCTCCGATGATAGATCGCACTAGTTTGGTTTGAGCCATTTCACCCGTTTGATAGTGAAGGCCTCTTAATACTCCTTTTGTAGATTTAGATTCGTTATCCTGTACCCAGTCGAATTTCAATTCCTCAGGGAAGTGCTGACTATTGTAACTTTCGAAAAAGTAACCTCGTGTGTCGTTGTGGACATCGGGTTCCATTATTTTGAGGTCTTTCAAGGGTCCATCCTTTATTTGCATTTACTCAGTCTTTCAATAATTGCTAGCGGTGCTTCATTCCTGCAAACATAAAGTAATTACATTATAATGGCTGGATGCAGAATTAACAACTGATGCAGAATTGGAGTGGTAATGTCTGAAATCGTTCGATTTCAAGTATGGCATGTTGAGCTTAACCCTGTAAAAGGGAGAGAAATCAGTAATACCAGACCATGTGTCATAATTTCACCGAATGAAATTGTAACATTGTCTACGTTACTTGTGGCTCCTATGACAACCAAAGGGTTTGAATTTCCCTGTCGGGTTGAGTGTAAGTTTGGAGGAAAGAAGGGCTTAATTCTTTTAGATCAAATTAGAGCAGTTGATAAATCGCGACTAGTTAAAAATCTAGGTATCATTGATAGCAAAACCCAAATAGAATTATGCAAATGCCTTCAAGAATTGTTTACCCATTAACTACGCTTTCCGATACCACTTCGCTTTATGGCAATTGCTCTTTAGCGTACTAGCACCACGTCTGCACCATTTCTATTTTGCCCTAAAATGAATACTTAGTGGCACGCCTTTAAAATCAAAATTTTTCCGCAACTGATTTTCGAGGTAGTTTTTGTACGATTCCCTTAAGTATTTCGGATGATTGCAAAAGAAGGCAAAAGAAGGATAGTATACCGGTAACTGTGTAATATATTTTATTTTGATGAAACGCCCTCGATATGCAGGTGGCGGATGTTTTTCAATGGCTTTAAGCATCACTTCGTTCAGTTGGGACGTTTTGATCTTTCTCTTCCTGTTTTCGTACACATCAAACAATAATTCTACAGCTTTGAATATCCTTTGTTTTTCCAAAGCCGATGCAAAAACAATCGGCACATCATTAAAAGGTGAAATTTTTTCTTTGATAATCCGCTCAAAATCTCGGGCAGTGTTTGTTTCTTTTTCCACGAGGTCCCACTTATTGACCAGGATAACCACACCTTTTTTTCGGCGTTGGATAAGAGAAAAAATACTCATATCCTGAGATTCCACACCTGTTCTCGCATCGATCATTAACAGGCATACGTCCGCTTCGTCAATAGCTTTTACAGCTCTTATAACAGAGTAAAACTCCAGGTTTTCGTGAACCTTATTTTTCTTCCTTATCCCAGCCGTGTCGATTATGATGAACTCTTTACCAAATTTTGAATACTTACTGTTTATGGCATCTCTGGTCGTTCCGGCGATTTCGGTTACAATGTTTCTTTCTTTGTCAAGGAGCGCATTGACCAGAGATGATTTTCCGACATTGGGTTGGCCCACCACTGCTATTTTCGGTAATTCTATATTTTCCAGTAATGGGTTTTCTTCGGGAAGAAGATCGACTACCGCATCAAGTAAATCTCCTGTACCACTACCGGTAATTGAACTCACAAAAAAAGTGTTGTCAAACCCTAAAGCCCAGAATTCATTGGCTGTCAGATGTCTTGTGCTGTTGTCCACCTTATTGACACAAAGGACTACTGGTTTGGTATTTCTTCGGAGCATATCGGCTATCTGATCATCATAATCGGTAATTCCTGTTGTCACGTCAGTCATAAATAGGATCACATCCGCTTCGTCAATAGCAATTTGCACCTGATCTCTTATGGCAACTTCGAATACATCATCCGAATCTCTGACAAAGCCGCCCGTATCGATGACCGATATACTTTTCCCATTCCACTCGCTGTGTCCATAAATGCGATCACGTGTCACGCCGCTCTCATTATCGATGATCGCCGATCGCTCTCCGATCAACCTGTTGTAGAGTGTGGATTTGCCCACATTGGGCCTACCTACTATGGCTACGACGTATGACATGTCTTTTGAATCAAAATGGAAATGAAAAATTTAATCAAAAGCGGTACGGAGCTCATTGATGTTTTCATTTTGATTTTCATTTTAATTTTAATTGTTTGCAATCAATATCCAAAATACTTCAGCATACGCTCATCATCACGCCAGTTTTCTTTCACTTTTACTCTTAACTCTAAATATACTTTTTCATTAAGGAACGTTTCTATATCCCTTCTGGATTCTATTCCGAGTTGCTTTACTTTTTCGCCGTCTTTCCCTATGATTATTGATTTTTGCGTTTTCCTTTCGACGATAATATCTGCTGAAATTCGAACGATTTTTCCATTTATGGCCTCACCTTCTTTGAATTGGTCGATTATGACCTGGGTAGAATATGGAATTTCCTGGTGATACAGCAATAATATCTTTTCGCGTATTATCTCCGATACGAAAAATCGCTCCGACTTATCCGTTAATTGATCTTTGGGATAGTATTCCGGGCCTTCGGGAAGTGCGTCTATGATCAATCCGAGTAAATGATCAATCCCTATTTTTTCTAATGCTGATATGGGCAATACTCTGGCTTTGGGAAACTTAGTTGACCAATCGGCCATATTTTTTTCAACTTTGGCCTGACTTGAAAGATCGACTTTATTGATCAATACAATCAATGGCACTTCCAGGTTTTGCAGTCGCCCCTGAAGTTTTTTATGAATTTCAGAAGCTTCAAGAGTATCGGTCATGAATAGCATCAGATCGGCATCTGCGAAGGTCGATACTGCGAAATGATTCATTGATTCCTGCATTTTATAAGCGGGTTCACTTATTAATCCAGGTGTATCGCTGAATACAATTTGGTAATTTTCGCTATTGACTATTCCTATGATTCTATGCCTTGTCGTTTGTGGTTTAGTGGTGATTATGGACATACGCTCTCCTACCAATGCGTTCATCAGGGTAGACTTCCCTACGTTGGGATTTCCTATTATATTGACAAAACCGGATTTGTGAGTAGGCTCAGGCAATCTGCTTGACATTTTTTGACAGGATGTTTTCTACGGCGTTATGAATCACCCTTGGACGCTGCTCTCTCCAGTTAAAGTCATTGAACTCTTCACCAAACATAATATAGTCCTGAAGACGCAGATCGTTCATCTCATTTAAGACATGATCCTGGCAATTCAAAAAACAAATCCAGCCCTTATCCTCACTTACATCCTCATACCATTCTATGTAATAATCATCCCCATCGCAGTGAAAATTGAGCACGTTGTCACATAAGAGTACAAATTTCGAAATGCCATGAGCCGTGAGTACATCGATAACCTCCCGTTTCATTATCATGATGTCATTTGTGATGCAATCATTCCATTCGCCAATCAATTCTATAAGAGCGAAGCCCACTTCATAGTCCGCATAAAGCAACTTCATAAAGAGTGTATTTGAGCCAAAATCATCCCATTGAGGGTGGATAAAATAGTTGTATATCTTTTGTGAATATTGAAACTCACTATAAGTACGGCCATAAAATGGCGTGTGCTCGTCCTGAGCAGCTATATAGAGGTCTCTCCATTTATAATATGGCTCGATGTCGTGCATGCAAGAGTGATATACTACTGGCGAGTATACTATTTCTATAATCAAAATGCAAATGAAAAGAATCAATCGATACGCAAATCCTCCACAACAACCCCGGGAAAATCTCCAGGATCAAAAACAAAATACTCCTTTGGATAGGATATACCAAATTTTTCGGAATCCACATGCATAGCAAAGCTCGAACCGTCTTTGCCAAATGCCCTCACTCTAATAATCGATTTTTGGCCTTTGTCAATTGTAACACGCAATTTGGAATAATCACTGAAATCATCTGTGGGTTTGAATTCGATCTGAGCGATTTTCGTATTATTTTCTATGGTCTCCGCAACTAGAGCGTATTCGAATTCGCCGGACTCGTATTTCCTTAGGAGGCCTTTAGGCGACATCAGGCCTAACTCACCAGAATCATCACCGTCATAGTCATTGATTTGGACCTCTTTATCCTCCTTGAGGTGATACCAGAGCGAGCGACCGTCACAGTAGATATCCTGTTCTGCTGTTTCTACCTTGAACCTGTTATTTGATTGAACGATCCTTCCTTTTTCCTTTTTCTCAGGCTTTTCCGCTAATCGTATGGACAGGCTAAATTCGATTTCCAAAGCGGACTGGGACAGATATCTATGCGCAACTCCGTCAAGTATTTCTTTTGCCTTTGGATCATTGAAAGGGTCTATTCCAATATCTCGCGTTGACCCAGGCGAGCCTCCGTCGGCCATAGCCTTTGGCGGCGGCACGAGGTCAGCTCGGAAAAATTTATGGGTCGGCCATGGAGATGTATTCTTCGCATATTTTCTTCCACAAGGTCTCTCAGTCTGCCTGCAGGCACGGTGATCTCTTTGCTGGGGCATAAAATTGAATTTCGCCTGCGAGGAGCTCGGTTCGACTGTTGAGGCATGAATACTTTCAACAAAAAAAACCAATAGAATTAAATAAATCAATTTCACTTTGATTGTTTATCTAAAGACGACATTTTGTGCAAAAAGTTATTTTTCAACCCGTTAAAAGGTCGAAGTGTCGGCCGTAAAAAAAAGAGCCCCGAATCATCAAGGCCCTTTTTGTGCACATTTTGTATTTTCTTTTGAAAATTAGTACCTGCGCCTTCCTCCTCCACGGTTATCTTCATTTCGGGGATTGGCTTTTTTCACCACAATAGTACTGCCTTCAAATTCTGAATCGTTGAGTTCTTCTATGGCCGCAAGGGCTTCAGAGTCCTCAGCCATTTCTACAAATCCAAATCCTTTGGATCTGTGGGTATCCCTGTCCATAATAATTTTTGAAGAATCTACGGTACCGTAAGATTCAAACAATTCCTGCAGTGATTCAGCTGATGTGCTGTAATTAATTTTAGCAACAAAAATGTTCATTGAAAATAAAATAAAATAAAAAAAATTTAGTAGAGAGAATTAGAAGAGATAAACATTAAGACGAAGACGAAATGAATGAGCTCAGGTAAAACTCCCAATATCGCGGCAAAGGTAAGCGTAATGTTTGAAAAATGCTACTGTTTTCTTTTGATTAGATTATCTATGGAATACTTCCCACTTCCCAATAGAAATAGAGCCATATAGATCAAAATAGACGAACGCCAATTCCTTTCTCTCAAAAGGATCGGAAGTATGTACAACGAACGCCGCCACAAACATATTAATCATCAAAGGGAGCGCTGCCAACCGCATAGCGAAGCCTAGCAAAATCATTAATGCACAAAAGAATTCAGCAAATACTGCCAGGAATAATGAAGTTCCAGTGCTCAAGCCAATAGGATCGCCAAATTCTATATTTCCTTCGATTATTTTCAGCAGTTTGGGAATTCCGTGAGTAAGCATAAATGCACCACCAATAATGCGAAGTATCAGGCTGACCCAATGGCCATTTTCTATTTTGGTAGCGTATAAGTTCTTAAACATATCAGGACTAAATTGAGATACGTAATCAATCCCAAGATGCGATAAAATGGTAAAAGATTTATCCTTAATTTAGTATTATGAAAAAAGAATCACCTGCTATATACCCGATCAAAAATACCCATCAACTCCATTTCACTATGCACGTACACTTCTCTGGGTTTGCTGCCTTGAGCAGGGCCTACGATTCTCATTAATTCGAGTTGATCCATTATTCGACCTGCACGATTGTAGCCCAATTGAAGCTTTCTCTGGATCATAGAAGTGGAGCCGTGCTGATTAGCTACAACGAGCTGGGCAGCTTCTCTGAACATATCGTCGAGATCGGATAATTTGAGGTCACCATCGCCAATGTCCGCATCAGCAGCCGTGTATTCCGGTAATAGGAAAGGCTCGGGAAATCCTCTCTGACGAGCAATAAAGTCAATTACATTTTCTACTTCAGGAGTATCTACAAAAGCACACTGCAAACGTACCAGGTTACCTCCTACAGACAGCAACATATCTCCTCTACCTATTAATTGATCCGCTCCCCCCCGGTCCAAAATAGTGCGCGAATCAATTTTAGAAGTAACCTTATAGGCTATCCTCGCCGGGAAATTTGCCTTTATTACACCAGTAATAATATTAACTGAAGGCCTTTGTGTCGCTATAATTAAATGGATGCCTACTGCCCTTGCCAACTGGGCGAGCCGGGCAATCGGAAGTTCGATCTCCTTACCGGCAGTCATGATCAAGTCAGCAAACTCATCAATGACCAAAATTACGAACGGCATAAACTTATGTCCGTTGAGAGGATTGAGCTTCCTCTTCGTAAATTTCTCGTTGTATTCTTTGATATTTCTTGCCCTCGCTATTTTGAGTAAATCGTAGCGATCATCCATTTCCACGCATAGTGAATTAAGCGTGTAGATCACTTTTTTCGTTTCGGTAACTATGGGTTCGTCTTCTTCGGGAAGATAAGCGAGGAAGTGATTGTCCACATGATTGTATGGGAACAATTCGACCTTTTTCGGATCGATAAGGACAAACTTTACTTGTGAGGGGTGCTTTTTATAAAGCAACGACATCAACACAGTATTGATCCCGACTGACTTACCCTGGCCCGTCGCACCGGCTATAAGGAGATGGGGCATCTTAGCAAGGTCAGCAACGAAGACTTCATTGGCAATCGTTTTGCCCAGTGCGACCGGCAAATCCATTTTTGCGTTTTGGAATTTGTCCGATCTCAGAACTTCTTTTAGCGATACGATTTGTGGTTTTTTATTCGGAACTTCGATGCCAATTGTGCCCTTACCAGGTATCGGTGCTATGATGCGTATCCCCAATGCTGCCAGGCTCAACGCGATATCGTCTTCCAGGTTCTTGATTTTGCTAATCTTAATGCCTGCAGCAGGAACGATTTCGTAAAGTGTGACCGTAGGTCCTATTGTCGCCCTGATCTTGATAATCTCTATTTTGTAATTGAGCAGGGTTTTTATGATTTGGTTTTTATTTGCTTCTAATTCTTCTCTATCAATCTCAACTTTTAGGTCAGAATAATCTTCAAGGCAGTCCAATTCCGGAAATTTGTAATGCGATAATTCCTTTACCGGATCGAAAAGCTCATCGTGGTTTTGATTGCCTTGTTGTACATCCAATGGGATTTCGCTAAGATCAGCAGCATGTACAGTTTCCAGCTTTACTTCGGGCCTCGCTTCTCCTGCGGTATTCGGTTTTTGTCCGGATTTATGATCGCCAAAAATCGGTTTATTCGCGTTGCCATTAGAATTGTCTTTGATATGCGGTTGTAGATCATCGGCAAGTTCTAATTCAGGATAACCATTCGAAATCTCGGCCTTATTCTCTTGTTGAGATTCCTTGTCAGGAGTTAGATCTCTTTCATAAATTGTGTCAAAAGAATCTTCTTTTGCTCTACTTCCTGAACGCCAAAATTTAAAATCCATCACACCCTTAAAAAAGGTAATCCTCGGCAAGGAAAGCACTCTGGCACTTCCAAAATAGGATATGACCTCCAGCGATGGATTAAACCTCCACACGGCCCAGGCTATAGTAGCAAACAACAAGAGAATAAACAATCCAATCTGTCCGATAAAACTGCCTAACCAATAGCAAATATTATTGCCAAAGGCTCCACCCCAGGGAAAACCAGCCCGTGCAAACATGAAATCGCATAGAATCGAAATAAAAGCAATAAAGAGAAACCATTTCTGCGCAAAAGGAAGTACCCTTAGAAAAGAACCACCTCGCATAGTATGTAGACCCAATTTGGCAAATAACGGAACGAATAAAATCGAAGCAATGCCAAATCCCCAATAAAAGAAAAAATTGGAAAGCACCGCACCCAGCCTTCCCAGCCAATTGTCGACTCTCAAATCTTTCTGAAATAGTATCTGCCAGGAAAATTGCAAAACCTTATCCTGATCACTCTTCCAGGTGAAAAAATAAGAGCTCAGGGCTATGAGTAGATATACGCTCAACAGGACTATGGATATGCCAATAACCTTTTTTATTCTGCCGTCTTTGCTCTTGGTTTTCTTCAGTCTACTCTTCTTTCTTATTCTTTTTTGGGACATGAGTATCTAGGTGATTTATAAGTTCATATTAATCGAAATGCTAATATATTAACATTTATCGGAATTCTTGGAGCTTTAACATATTAAAGCTTTATATATCTGTCATATATGTATATAAAAGAGACGTAATGTGAGAAGTATATTTGCCGTATTTCCAGTGATTTCAAAGCGATGGCGCCAATGGTAAATCAGCTTAGATTCGTGTCCGTGTCCTCATCGGGCAGACCCGTAGCCATAGGACTCATTGGGAGATTCCTTTGGAAAGGTCTCCGACCTCTCCCTAAATTTTGAACTATGCCAAAAAATGAAATGGTGAACCCTATCTTAAATTTTATCGTTATTATCGCGAACAAAAAAGAAAAATGTCAGAAGTAAAAGAAATAACCGTACAACAACTAAAGGAATGGCAGGATAATGGAAAGGATTTTCAGCTTATCGATGTACGAGAACCCCATGAATATGAATTCGTCAATCTGGGCGCAGAACTAATTCCATTAGCTGAGGTACTAGATAAAAAGGACACTATTAAATCGGATAAAGAAGTAGTGGTACATTGCCGCAGTGGTTCGCGGAGTGCAAGTGCGATTATGCTGTTGCAGGATTTTGGTTACAAAAACCTTTACAACCTCAAAGGCGGGATACTGGCTTATTCGCAGGAGATCGATCCCAGTTTGCCTCAATATTAGGAATACCTTCTAAAGTTCCAAACTTTTGAAAAGTTTGGAACTTTAATTGATAACGAATGTATGATACGAGTGCTCAGTCAAGATGAATTTTGGAATTAAATGCGACGTTATTTTTTGTCTGATCAAGGCGCAAAAACTGCGCATAGTAAGACTACGCAAGGCTTTTTGCAACGATGAGCAGGCGAAAAAGAACAAGCAAGTAGTTCTAATATTTGTCTTGACTGAGCACTAGTCCAGGAATGTCTCGCTCTCTTCGGGCACGTAAGCCTCCATAAATCCTTTGGGCAACACTTTCAGCCTGTCGTACTTCTTCAAGCCAGTGCCAGCCGGAATTTTCTTGCCTACGATCACATTTTCTTTTAATCCCGCTAGGAAATCACGTTTTGCTCCGATAGCAGCCGTACTCAACACTTTAGTTGTCTCCTGGAACGATGCTGCTGATATCCAACTCACAGTACCAAGAGATGACTTTGTAATTCCCTGTAGTATAGGCCTGGAAGTGGACGGAATGGCATCTCTAAATTCCACTAGTTTCAAGTCATTGCGCTTCAGATAGGAATTTTCTTCCCGAATCTGTCGTAGAGTGACCAATTGGCCCGGATTCAGATTATTGGACTCTCCACTTTCTGTTACAAATTTCTTGTCAAATATCCAATCGTTTTCTTCGAGAAAGATGTATTTTTCGACCGCTTCTCCTTCCAAAAATCTGGTATCTCCTGGATCTTCTATCTCAACTCTTCTCATCATCTGACGAACGATCACTTCGATATGTTTATCATTGATCTTAATTCCCTGCGACCGGTATACCTCCTGGATTCCGTTGACGATGTACTGCTGTACTGCGAAGGGACCACCTATATTCAATATATCTTTTGGCGATGTAGCCCCATCCGAGAGATGTGTACCAGAACGCACAAAATCCCCTTCTTGTACCAGGATGTGTTTCGAAAGATTAATAAGGTACTTCCGCTTTTGTCCGGTTTTTTCGTCTTCTACAAATACCTCGCGATTACCTCGTTTCACCTTACCGAACGATACGATGCCATCGATTTCCGCTGTAACAGCCGGGTTAGAAGGGTTCCTGGCCTCAAAGAGCTCGGTAACTCTGGGCAGCCCACCGGTGATATCCTGTATTTGGCCTACTTTTCGGGGTATTTTCGCTATCCTTTGTCCTGAAGAAATGCTATCTCCTTCTTCAACCAGAATATATGCTCCTACCGGCAAATTATAGGATTTTAATTCGTCCCCATCCGCGTCCTGAAGGATGACAGTCGGCACGATTTTCTTTTTCCTGGTCTCGATGATAATCTTTTCTACATTACCCGTTTGATCGTCTCTTTCGGACCGGAATGTTTGTCCTTCTTCTATCGATTCGAATTTCACTATGCCTTCGAATTCAGAAATGATCAAGGCATTAAAAGGATCCCAATCACATATCAAATCACCTTTATTGACCTTTTGCTTATCCTTCACATAGATGTTGGCTCCATAGGGAATGAACATATGGGCCAATATTTTTTTCGTCTTTTTCTCAATAATCCTTATTTCGCCCGATCTGGACAATACCACTTTGGATTTAGCATCCTTTTCGGCCGAATCAATCACCTTAATATTGTCGAACTGAATAGCTCCTTCGATTTTTGCGACGTGCTCCGATTCGGTTTTGGATACGGATGCAATACCTCCTACGTGGAAAGTACGCAGTGTAAGCTGGGTACCGGGCTCACCTATACTTTGGGCAGCGATAATGCCAACTGCATCCCCTTCTTCGGTAATTCTTCCACTTGCTAGATTCTTTCCGTAACATTTAGTACATACTCCGTTTCGCGTTTCACAAGTCAGTACGGACCTGATTGTTACCGATTTTACTCCTGCATCTTCTATCTTTGTGGCGATATCTTCATCTATGTATTCACCTGTCGCCAATATTACTTCCTCGGTTTCAGGATGAAGGACATTGTAGAGAGTGTATCGGCCTGCTATTCTGGAGGAAAGATTCTCGATTTCTTTATCGTTTTCAAGCAAGGCCGTGGTCTCAAGACCGCGTAGAGTGGCACAATCTACCTCTGTAATAATTACATCCTGGGATACATCCACCAATCTTCTGGTCAGATAGCCCGCATCGGCTGTTTTGAGAGCAGTATCAGCCAATCCTTTTCTCGCTCCGTGTGTAGATATAAAGTATTCCAATACGGAAAGGCCATCAACGAAATTGGCAAGTATTGGGTTTTCGATAATTGCCGCCCCAGTGTCCCCGGATTTTCGTGGCTTGGCCATTAGTCCTCTAAGCCCACACAGCTGCTTGATCTGTTGTTTTGAACCACGGGCTCCCGAATCAAGCATCATGTAGACGGAATTAAATCCGCTTTTATGCTCGCTCAATTCTTTCATGAGATTATCCGTGATCTTATTATCAGCATAGGTCCATTTATCTATGACCTGGTTGTATCTTTCATTAGCTGTAATCAATCCCATATTATAATTGTCCCATACCTCATCTACTTCTTCCTGTGCATCTACAAGAGTCGACTCCTTAATGGTAGGAGTGATCAAATCTCCAAGGTTAAAAGACAATCCTCCTTTGAATGACCAATAGAAGCCCATGTCCTTTATCTTATCCAAAAAATCCGAAGCAACGGTAAAATTGGTCCTTCCAATAATATCACCAATTACCATTTTCAGGTTTTTCTTGGTCAATATTTCATTAACAAATGGTACATTTTCAGGTACAGCCTGATTAAATATCACTCTGCCTACCGTGGTATCAATCAATTCATTGACCAATTCTTCCTGTATATTTTCGACCCTAGCTCGTACTTTGATCGTGGCGTGCAGATCTACTTTGTCCTCATCGAAGGCAATCATCACTTCCTCGGGAGAATAGAATTTCAAACCTTCTCCTTTGACCGGGTTGTCCTTTGTCGATTTTAGTTCTTTCGAAATGTAGTACAACCCTAAAACCATATCCTGTGAAGGAAGTGTGATAGGAGATCCATTCTGCGGATTAAGCATGTTGTGCGACGACAGCATGAGCAACTGAGCTTCCAAAATTGCTCCCTGGCTCAAGGGTACATGTACAGCCATCTGATCGCCATCAAAATCTGCATTGAATGCCCCACAGACCAATGGATGCAATCGGATAGCTTTGCCTTCTACCAATTTTGGTTGAAAAGCTTGAATAGATAACCTATGGAGTGTAGGGGCTCTGTTGAGCAACACCGGATGACCTTTTAGGATATTTTCCAAAATTTCCCAAATCACCGGATCTTTCTTATCAACGAGTTTCTTAGCAGATTTTACAGTCTTTACCGTACCCCTTTCGATCAGTTTTCTAATAATAAATGGTTTGAAAAGTTCAGACGCCATACCTTTCGGAATACCGCATTCGTGAAGTCTCAGCGTTGGTCCAACAACGATTACGGATCTTCCGGAATAATCTACCCGCTTACCCAAAAGGTTCTGTCTGAATCGTCCTTGTTTTCCCTTGAGAATATCGCTCAATGATTTTAATGAGCGTCCTCCTTCTGCCTTTACTGCATTGGACTTTCTCGAATTATCGAATAAAGAATCGACTGCTTCCTGAAGCATTCTCTTCTCATTTCTGAGGATCACTTCAGGTGCTTTAATCTCTAATAGTCTTTTCAATCTGTTGTTTCGGATAATAACTCTCCTGTACAAATCATTGAGATCCGAACTCGCAAAGCGTCCTCCATCCAGAGGAACTAATGGCCGAAGCTCGGGAGGTATTACAGGTAGATATTTTATAATGGTCCATTCGGGCTTATTCTCGATACGACTATTTCCATCGCGAAATGCCTCTACTACTCTCAGCCTTTTGAGCGCCTCGGATTTTCTTTGTTGAGAGGTTTCGTTGGCTGCTTGGTGACGTAAATCGTATGAAAGTTGATCCAGGTTTAACCTCATCAGCAGATCATGAACTCCATCAGCACCCATTTTGGCAAGGAATTTATTAGGATCGCTGTCTTCCAGCATTTGATTTTCAGGCGGAAGGCTTTCGAGTACCTCGAAGTATTCTTCCTCAGTAAAGAGATCCATTACTTCGATTTCTCCTTCTTTTACGCCAGGCTGAATTACTGCATATCGCTCATAGTAAATTATCGATTCCAACTTCTTAGAAGAAAGACCGAGAAGGTACCCAATTTTATTGGGCAATGATTTGAAGAACCAAATATGCACGACGGGCACTACCAATTTAATGTGCCCCATCCGCTCCCTTCGTACCTTTTTCTCGGTAACCTCTACTCCGCATCGATCGCACACAATTCCTTTATAGCGGATCCTTTTGTACTTTCCGCAGTAACATTCATAATCTTTGACGGGCCCAAATATCCTTTCACAAAATAGTCCGTCTCTTTCGGGCTTATACGAGCGATAGTTGATGGTCTCCGGCTTGAGTACTTCGCCGTAAGATCTTTCGAGAATTTCGTCGGGAGATGTAAGTGAAATGGTAATGGACTGGAAATCCGACCTTTGATTGTTTAATTTCTTTTTGAATGGCATGTTTTAAGCCTTTATGTGATTATTCAAATTTTACGTCAAGCGCCAAACCTCTCAATTCGTGCACAAGTACATTGAATGATTCGGGAATATTTGGCATAGGCAGATTTTCACCTTTGACAATGGCCTCATACGCCTTGGCTCTGCCTACAATATCGTCTGATTTGATCGTTAGTAATTCTCGGAGGATATGGGATGCTCCGAACGCTTCCAATGCCCATACTTCCATCTCACCGAATCGCTGACCTCCGAATTGAGCTTTTCCACCCAATGGTTGTTGTGTAATCAATGAGTATGGTCCAATGGATCTGGCATGCATTTTATCATCTACCATGTGCGATAGTTTTAGCATATAGATGATTCCAACAGTGGCTTGTTGGTGGAATTTGTCTCCGGTTTCTCCATCATAGAGGTGAGTCTGTCCATACTCGGGTAATTTAGCTTTGGCCACATATTCGTTAATTTCTTCTAACGAAGCTCCATCGAAAATCGGAGTAGCAAATTGAACACCCAGCTTTTTTCCGGCCCAGCCCAATACCGTTTCGAATATTTGGCCAATGTTCATTCTTGAGGGCACACCCAGAGGATTGAGTACGATGTCTACCGCTGTTCCATCTTCCAGAAATGGCATATCTTCTACTCTCACTATTTTGGCCACGATCCCTTTATTACCATGTCTTCCGGCAAGCTTATCGCCAACCTTTAGCTTTCTCTTTTTGGCCATATAAACTTTTGCCAATTTGAGTACACCCGCAGGTAATTCGTCGCCAATGCTGATATTGAAATTCGCTCTTTTGTACTTTCCGACTTCTTCGTTTACCTTGATGCTATAATTGTGCAAAAGATTGGCAATAAGAGAATTCAGCCTTTCGTCCTTTGTCCAATTTGTATAGTCGATCTGAGAAAACTCGAGGTTTTTGAATACTCTATTAGAGAACTTAGTGCCTTTGGGAATCAATTCTTCGTTATAGATATTCTTCACACCGTTCGAAGTTTTGCCTTTGAGAAGCGCCATTAATTTATCCACAAGTACAATCTTTAGCTCATTGAGCACAACCATGTAGCGGTCTTCCAATCTAGAAAGCAATTCTTTCTCCTGGATCTTTTGATATTTATCTTTTTTGGCGCGTGCAAATAATCTCTTATCGATGATCACACCATTGGTCGATGGAGAAGCCTTTAACGATGCATCTTTTACATCCCCTGCTTTGTCGCCGAATATCGCCCTGAGCAATTTTTCTTCGGGAGTAGGGTCGCTTTCGCCTTTAGGAGTGATTTTACCAATAAGAATATCTCCTTCTTTGACCCAGGCACCAGTGCGAATGATGCCATTTTCATCAAGGTCTTTTGTGGCTTCTTCGCTTACGTTTGGTATGTCATTGGTCAATTCTTCTTCGCCTAATTTTGTATCCCGAACATCAAGCTCAAAACTTTCTATATGTATAGAGGTAAACACATCCTCCCTAACTACTCTTTCGGACACAACGATTGCGTCCTCGAAGTTGTAACCCTTCCATGGCATGAAAGCTACCTGCAAATTCTGACCAAGCGCAAGTTCTCCTCTTTCAGTTGCGTATCCGTCGCAAAGCAAGCTATCTTTAGTAACTCGCTGTCCTTTTAGCACGATGGGCTTAAGGTTGATGCATGATCCCTGATTCGTTCTTCTAAATTTGATTAAATCATAGGTCATCACGCTGTCTTCAAAGCTTACAAGTTCTTCTTCTTTTGACTTGGCGTACTTGATTACGATTTGCCTGGAATCTACGTATTCTACGACTCCATCGCCCTCCGCATTAATCAATATTCTGGAATCTTCGGCTACTTTCGACTCAATACCGGTACCTACAATCGGAGCAGTGGGCTTGACCAGCGGAACAGCCTGACGTTGCATGTTGGAGCCCATCAATGCCCGGTTAGCATCGTCATTTTCGAGGAATGGGATCAACGAAGCGGACACTCCAACGATTTGGTTAGGAGCTACGTCCATATACTCGATCTCATTGGGCGAGAGTACCGGAAAATCTCCATGTTCTCGGCACTTGACCCGATCAGAGAGAAATTTTCCTTTTGTATCGAATGGTGCGTTTGCCTGGGCAATTCTCTTGAAGTCCTCTCCTTCAGCAGATAGGTATTCTGGTTCTTCGTTTAGCACAACCTTGCCCTTCGTAACCTTTCTGTAAGGCGTTTCCAGGAAGCCCATCTTATTCACTTTGGCATGTACACACAAGGTGGAAATCAAACCAATATTCGGGCCTTCCGGGGTTTCTATTGTGCAAAGCCGACCGTAGTGAGAGTAGTGCACATCACGCACCTCAAATCCTGCCCGTTCTCTGGACAGGCCTCCCGGGCCTAAGGCAGAGATTCTCCTTTTATGTGTGATCTCGGATAGAGGATTGGTCTGATCCAAAAATTGTGATAATTGTGAAGTACCAAAGAAGGAATTGATCACCGATGACAAAGTACGCGCGTTAATAAGATCAATGGGCGTAAATACTTCGTTATCCCGCACGTTCATTCGTTCTCTGATTGTTCTTGCCATTCTCGCGAGGCCCACGCCAAATTGAGAGTACAACTGCTCGCCGACCGTACGTATTCTTCTATTACTTAAATGATCAATATCGTCAAGCTCAGCTTTCTGGTTGACCAGTGAAACGAGATATTTGACGATAAGGATAATATCATCCTTAGTCAATACCAACACTTCGTTATCGATAGCAAGACCCAATTTTCTATTGATCTTATATCTTCCTACTTCTCCGAGGTTGTATCTCTTGTCAGAGAAGAATAGTTTATCAATAATACCTCGTGCCGTTTCCTCATCCGGGGGATCAGTGCCGCGAAGTTGTCGATAGATATGTTGCACGGCTTCTAACTCCGAGCTGGACGGATCCTTTTGAAGGGTATTGTAGATAATTGAATAGTCTTCATCCAATCCCTCTTTTTGAAGAATGATGGTATCCACATCTGCTTCTGCTATGAGCTTGACGTTCTCCTCATCCACCACAATTTCCCTTTCAAGAATAATTTCATTCCGCTCTATTGTTACAACTTCTCCAGTATCTTCATCTACGAAATCTTCTGTCCATTTCCTCAAAACTCTTGCCGCTAGTCGGCGTCCGATAGCTTTCTTAAGACCTCTTTTATCTGCTTTTATTTCCTCGGAAAGGCCAAAAATATTGAGTATGTCTCTATCAGAATCGTAGCCTATCGCTCTTAATAATGTAGTCACGGGAAACTTTTTCTTCCTGTCGATATAGGCAAACATTACATTATTAATGTCGGTTGCAAATTCCATCCATGCTCCTTTGAACGGTATCACTCTTGCAGAGTAGATCTTTGTCCCATTTGGATGAAAATTTTGACTGAAGAAAACTCCTGGTGATCTATGTAGCTGAGACACTACGACTCGCTCCGCACCGTTGATGACGAAGTTTCCTTTAGGAGTCAGGTAAGGAATGTTGCCTAAGAATACATCCTGTACTATCGTCTGAAAATCGACATGTTCTTCGTCATTACAGGATAATCTGAGTTTTGCCTTGAGAGGAACGCTGTAGGTAAGGCCTCTCTCCATGCATTCGGGAATGTCGTACCTCGGCGGATCAATGAAGTAATCCAGAAACTCCAGAACGAAAATATTTCGCGCATCGGTGATCGGAAAATTTTCCTGGAAGACACGGAATAAACCTTCATGGCTTCGATTCTCAGGAGTCGTTTCCAATTGAAAAAATTCCCTGAACGATTTGATTTGAATTCCTAGTAAATCGGGGTACTGAGAGGTGAGTTTAATTTTTCCGAAATTAATTCTTTCGGGTTGAGTCTGAATGGTTCCGTTGGATGCCATTAAAAAATTTTTAGGTTAATTTCAAGATGTCGAATCAAACGTTGAAAGGCTTAGCCCGATGCTACTCAAAAAAGTAACATACAGACTAAGCCCTTTGTGTTTTTAGAATAATTGAACTACTTCTATTATTCATACGGTAAACCGAAATGTTTATTTTAATTCCACTTCAGCACCAACCTCAGTCAAGACAGTCTTAATCGACTCGGCCTCTTCTTTCGCAACGCCTTCTTTGATAGTAGAAGGTGCTCCATCTACAAGATCTTTAGCGTCTTTAAGACCTACGCCGAGTAAGTTTTTGACTTCCTTGACAACTTTTAGTTTAGCAGCACCGGCAGAATTTAATACCACATCAAATTCTGTTTTTTCAGCAGCACCGGCAGCTTCGCCACCTCCGCCTGCTGCAGGGCCTGCTGCTACCGCTACCGCGGCCGCGGCTGGCTCTATTCCGTGCTCGTCTTTTAAAATATTAGCCAATTCACTCACTTCTTTCACCGTAAGATTGACCAATTGCTCAGCCACCTTTTTTAAATCTGCCATTGATTTTTAAATTTTAATTTTTAATTAATAATAAATGGGGCGTAATCATTTATAATAATAACTTGGAAGCCTTATCCTTCAGCTCTTTGTTCCAGAGCTTTTAATAATCCCGACAACGTATTACGCCCCGAGTTCAACGAACCCAATACATTTTTAAGCGGAGATTGTAACAGCACTATGACCTCACCGACGAGATCTTCTTTTGATTTCAGACTAGCCAATGCTTCTATCTGATCATCTCCTTCGTATACGGAGGATTCTATATAAGCTGCCTTTAATGTCGGCTTGTCTGCAGTTTTTCTGAATTCCTTGAGTACTTTGGCCGGTACATTTGCGGCCGCAGCAAACATTACGGCGGTCGGCCCTTTGAGTGCGCTGTACAATGCCTGATAGCCTTTCTCTTCCGGCAATGCTTCTAATGCCTTTTGCGCCAATGTATTTTTTACCACCTTCATCTCTACATCTTGTTGAAAGCATAATCTTCTCAGATTATTGACCTGGTCTACGGTAAGGGTTGACGAATCAGTGATGTAGAAAAATGAGCTAGAGTCAAATTTATTTTTTAGCTCTTCTATTTGATTGCTCTTTTCTGCTCTTGTCATATTTCTTTTGTTTTATCTTTTTCAGAGCGCCTGTCCTTCACAGTCATTATGTAGGAGCAAGCGGGCCGAAGGATTAGTCTAAGCTTTTAATGTCGATGCCTACTCCCGGGCTCATCGTACTTGCAACAGAAACGGATTTCATATAAGTACCTTTGGCAGATGATGGTTTCATTTTCATCAACGTAGCGATCATTTCCTGCGCATTTTCAGTCAATTTATCTTTTGCGAAACTTACACGGCCGATAGGCGAGTGAATTATTCCAAACTTATCTACTCTAAAAGCGACTTTACCTTTCTTTACGTCTTGGACAGCCGCCCCTACGTCCATAGTTACTGTCCCTGATTTAGGATTGGGCATTAGTCCCCTTGGCCCCAGAATCCTTCCGATTTTACCGATTTGGGCCATTACAGTAGGCGTGGCAATAATGACATCGATATCTGTCCAGCCTTTCTGTATTTTATCAATATACTCCTGCAAGCCTACGTGATCTGCACCGGCATCTTTTGCTTCTTGCTCTTTCTCCGGCGTACATAGTACCAGTACTGTTTTCGTTTTTCCAGTTCCATTGGGTAAAGTGACCGTACCTCGCAAAGCCTGGTCGGCTTTTTTAGGATCAATGCCGAGGTTGACATGGAGATCGACTGAAGCATCAAATTTTGCTGTATTCACTTGTTTGACCAGACTCATCGCCTCATCAATTGGATACATTTTATCCTTTTCCACTTTCGCCTCTGCCTCTTTCCTTTTTCGTGTTGATTTTGCCATAATGCGTTTTTTAAAGGTCTGACACCCTACTCGTTTCAGGCTCCCTTTTGGTTAAATAGTTAGTTTTCCTGGTCTGCTGTTTGCCAGGGAGCCGTTCCTGAAATAGTGACTCCCGTGCTCCTTGCTGTCCCAGCTACCATCTTCATAGCCGACTCTATTGTAAAGGCATTGAGGTCTACCATTTTGCTTTCGGCTATAGCTTTTACCTGATTCCATGTGACGCTTCCTACCTTTTCTCTATTGGATTCGGGTGAACCTTTTTTGAGTTTCGCAGCTTCAAGAAGCTGAGAGGCGGCAGGTTGAGTTTTTACTATAAAATCAAAAGATTTGTCCTTATAAATAGTAATAATAACAGGAAGTATTTTCCCCAGATTATTTTGAGATTTTGCATTAAATCTTTTGCAGAACTCCATGATATTCAGGCCTTTAGCACCTAGAGCTGGGCCTACAGGAGGTGCGGGATTGGCTTGTCCTCCCCTTACTTGAAGTTTCACGTATCCTTCTATTACTTTTGCCATTTTCTTTAAGACTGTTTTTCTACTTGCATAAAATTCAACTCTACTTCCGTTCCTCTTCCGAATATTTTTACGATTACTTTTAGTTTTTTCTTCTCTTCGTTTACTTCTTTAATATCACCCAAGAATTCATTGAACGGCCCGTCGATAATCTTCACTGATTCTCCTACAATGAACGGTTCTATCAGGGCTTCTCCGACCTCTTGAGATTCGTCCACCTTACCCAGCATCCTGTTTGCCTCAGATTCCTGCATGGGAATAGGTCGATTCTTACCCAGAAAGTGAATCACATTGGGAATATTTGCAATGCCTTGAACTATTTCAGAAGTGAATCTTTTCGGATTTGCTTCGACTAATATATACCCCGGAAGTATATTTCTTTCCAGAATTACCTTTTTCCCGTTTCTTATTTTATATACTTTTTCCGACGGTACAATCACCTTATTTACTATCTCTCCCCATTTGGATCGCTGTACTTCTAATTCTATCCGTTCTTTTATCTTCCTTTCCTTACCGCTGATCACCCTCAAGGAGTACCACCTTGTATCTTCAGACATAGGATTATTTTATTTAAGCTCCTAAGTTGTATATCACCTCAAGTATGTTCCTGGAAATGCCATCCATCAAAAATATGATCAGCGCAATAATCACACTTCCTGTCAATACTACACGTGTGCTGCTGAGTAGATTTGGCATGCTTGGCCAAGTCACTTTGTGCACTAATTCGTTATAGCTTTCCTTTATATTCCCGAATAAAGATTCCATTCGTGTTTTCTTTGCACGGGTAGTAGGACTCGAACCCACAGCCTATGGTTTTGGAGACCATCGCTCTACCAGTTGAGCTATACCCGTATTTTTTGAGTGTTTTTCTACACAAATTATCAAACGACAATAAGCGACCCCGCTTTATAGCGGAACCGCTTATCGTCCGTATTATTTATATAACTGAAATATTTAGTCAATAATTTCCGTAACCTGTCCTGCTCCTACTGTTCTTCCTCCTTCTCTTATGGCAAATCTCAATCCTTTTTCCATTGCAATCGGATTGATCAATTTCACCTCAACGGATACATTGTCACCGGGCATGACCATTTCTACTCCATCTGCCAATTTTACATCACCAGTTACATCAGTAGTCCTAAAATAAAACTGTGGTCGATAACCATTAAAGAATGGAGTATGCCTTCCACCTTCATCTTTGCCAAGTACATACACTTCGCACTTGAAATGAGAGTGCGGATTTACCGATTTTGGTTTACAGATTACCATTCCTCTTCTAATATCATTCTTGTCAATGCCTCTTAGAAGTATACCTGCATTATCACCGGCTTCTCCTCTTTCCAATATCTTCCTAAACATTTCTACTCCTGTTACCACAGAAGTGAGCGGTTTTTCTCCCGGCAACATCATACCTACGATCTCAACTGGATCTCCTGTATTGATGACTCCTCTTTCAATTCTACCTGTAGCTACCGTACCTCTACCTGTAATAGAGAATACATCTTCGATCGGCATAAGGAAATCTTTATCCACATCTCTGACCGGCTCAGGGATTTGTGCATCCACAGCCGCCATTAGTTCTATTATTTGCGCTTTTCCATCTGCATCTCCTTCGAGAGCTTTTAAAGCAGAACCTTTGATCACTGCCGAACCAACACCGTCAAATTCATATTGATCTAATAGCTCACGTACTTCCATCTCTACGAGTTCCAACATTTCTTCATCATCCACCAAATCCACTTTGTTCATGAATACCACGATTTTAGGCACCCCTACCTGACGGCAAAGAAGAATATGTTCTCTGGTCTGCGGCATTGGGCCATCAGTGGCAGCGACAACGAGTATAGCGCCGTCCATTTGGGCAGCGCCTGTCACCATATTTTTTACATAATCTGCGTGACCCGGGCAATCTACGTGAGCATAATGGCGATTTTCCGTTTCGTATTCTACGTGTGCTGTGTTGATTGTAATTCCCCTTTCTTTTTCTTCGGGCGCATTATCTATGGAATCGTATCCCATACTTTCCGCCAATCCTGCTTCGGATAGCACATTAGTAATCGCCGCTGTCAATGTAGTTTTGCCATGGTCTACGTGACCAATTGTACCAATATTAACGTGAGGTTTCGTCCTTTGAAACATTTCCTTGGCCATCTGAAATAATTTTAAATTTTTAGTTTATTAAATATTTTGCTTTTTCTTCTTTTGAGCCAATGAAGGGATTTGAACCCCCGACCCCCTCCTTACCATGGAGGTGCTCTACCGCTGAGCTACATTGGCGTAATTCCTTTTGTAGCTTCTATCCTAATCTCACAAATCCTCATTCGTGACTCCAAATTCGAGCGGGAGACGAGATTCGAACCCGCGACCCTCAGCTTGGAAGGCTGATGCTCTACCAACTGAGCTACTCCCGCGTGTCCACCGTAGCTTTAGCGAAGGTAAACGTTCCACCGCAGTCCCAGCATAGGTGAATTCATTATTTTTTCAAAAACAACGGCTCTACTTCGCCGAGGCTTCGCAGGGCACAGTGGGGGTGATAGGAATCGAACCTATTCAGTCATAGACACCAGATTTACAGTCTGGCCCGGCTCTCCAACTCCGGCGCACCCCCTTTTTGATATGTTCGTCTTAGCGCAATATTTCGCTATCACAATGACTGCCATATTCAAAGCTGTTGGAAAGTCGAATTGGCTAAGAGCCGATGGAGGGATTCGAACCCCCGACCCGCTGATTACAAATCAGCTGCTCTGGCCAACTGAGCTACATCGGCGTTTATCCCATCTCTATTTCAAAATCCCGACCCTCCCGATTCTTATCGGGCTGCTCTGGCCAACTGAGCTACATCGGCGTTTATCCCATCTCTATTTCAAAATCCCGACCCTCCCGATTCTTATCGCATTGGCATCAACCTTAGTTTAACTTATATTTTATTTATGAATATGTATTCTTTTGATTATTAACATTATACAGGCAAACATTGGACTGCCACATAGTGAAGAACTTTGAATTTTCCTGCACTTTTGTTCTATGGTTAGATTCCCAAATATTAGGTTAAAACACAGGTAGTCAATTCTTTTTACATTGTTAATTGTCATATATGTTAAGTTAGAGTTGATGCATATGCGATTCTTATCGGGATGCTCTGGCCAACTGAGCTACATCGGCGTTTATCCCATCTCTATTTCAAAATCCCGACCCTCCCGATTCTTATCGGGATGCTCTGGCCAACTGAGCTACATTGGCGTTTATCCTTTTTGCAGCTTCATCTCAATCCATTTTTCAAGATCTTAGCATCTACTCCATAGATTCAATGAAGGAATTTTCCTATCGGGATGACTATTTCAGAACTTACACTCTTCCGATACTTATCAGGTTCACCCTGGCCAATTGAGCTACACTGCGAAACCATTTAGGCGCCGCAATCTTATGCCAATTCAATCTTATGCCACCACTTTTCCAGACCTTTCCAGAAAAGTTTTGCAAAAGTATAAGAAATAAAACAAATTGGAAACCATGTGGAGAAAATAATTTAGGGTCTTGAATGTGAGCCATTCCTTTATTGGAAGTAATCACTTCTAAATGGTTTGACGGTCTGTCTTCAGTCCACAGTTGGTGCCTAGCAGACTGTGGCTCTTGCCCTTGATTGATGCACCTTTATTTGTGTGGTAGAGTTTACCTGGAATATCGCTAAGATTCATACTTATCAAAAATATTCTCATTTAATGATTGCTATTGCAGGCAAGGACTGAGACCTGCCCACTGTCAACTTAATTGTGACATTGCTCCATGTGGTTCCATTGAGCCATTTAGAGGACGCGAAAACCTAATCTACCTACCTGGCTTTGGGATGACTCTTCTGATATACTTCCTTCAGTCGGTCAATAGTATTGTGCATATATATTTGTGTGGCTGCCAGGCTTGAATGTCCAAGCAATTCTTTGATAGCATTGAGATCCGCTCCATTATTAGCAAGGTGGGTGGCAAAGCTGTGACGCAAGACGTGGGGGCCGAGATAATCGTTAGGTGACACTGCTCCGAGATATTTCTTGCACAAGTTATAGACGTATTTCGGGTACATTAGCTTTCCTTTATCCGTTACTAGCAACGTGGTCCTGGTTTCATCAAATTCCTGATTTCTTTTCTCTATGTATTGCTTCAGAAGCAGTATCGTCTGATCGGAAATAGGTACTAATCTTTCTTTATTCCCTTTGCCTAATACTTTGAGGTAGTTTCGAAGAAAATCTATGTCAGAATCGTTGAGGTTTATGAGTTCGGATCGACGCAAACCCAATTCGTAGAGAAGCAAGATAACAAGAGCATCTCTTCGTCCGGAGAAGGAATCATCCGCTTTTAGGTACATTTCCAGGTTTTCGATGTGCTTCTCGCGAATAAATTCTGGTAATCTTTTGTTTGATTTTGGAGAAATGATCTTGCTCATTGGGTTATTACCGACCAAGCCTCTTTTTCTTAAATATTTGAAATAGCTCTTCAGTGTTGATATTTTCCGATTTATGGAACGGGCCGCGTAATCATTTTGCATCATATGTACAATCCAGGAACGTACATGGCGATGATCTGCATTTTCAATTTTGAAAATCTCATATCGATTGACCAAAAATCTTCGAAATTGAAGGAGATCGTCTTTATAGGCAGTCAGGGTGTGCTGAGAATATCTCTTTTCGAATTGCAAGTACTTGAAGAATGATTCATTCATATTAATTATAAATATAATATGAAAATTTGGGTTTCTTCCTAAACATTCTTGCAAGGCGATAAATTTGGCATTCCAGGATTCGTCTCAACATTTTAGAAGGTGCACTTGTCTAGCTCTGCTGGAAAATTCATTGCCAAAAAATACATTAAAGTTTCTGTTTAAAATTTTCGCTTTTGCTTAGATGATCGCACAGGTACTTATTTCGATTTCGCCAAATTCGATCATGGCATTGAACAATCGGATAGCTTCATAATTTTTTATGTCTGTTGGTCTTATTGGCACGCTTTGGATGATTTCGTCATCCAGAAGTTGCTGTCTTTTTGTACCATAGAGGAGTGGGACCTCCGGAGTATACCACTTATGATTTTTTCTTAAGGCAATATTACAATAATATGTATCCGTCAAAAATCCGTCTCTTACAATTAATATGTCATCTGCAACGCCTCTTAGAGTGAATAATTCATCCAACCCATTACGATCTAAAAATTTGAAATTGTAACTGAGATCGGATTTGACAAGATGCAGTGATTCTATCTTTTTTAACTGGTAGGACTCAATGTCATACTCGAAATAAGTCGGGCTATAAATGATGCGCAACTTGTGTGCTTCAATGTTAAGTTGCTCCACTTCATTCTTTATGCGGTCAATGTCCATTGGCACATTATTGCATCCATATATGCTAAAAAGGCTTTTACTTATCCGTTCCTGGTGATAGCCCAGATTCAAAATTCGGTTGTTCCAAATTTTAATCGTTTCAATGAGCAGGTCTTCTTTAGGTCGTAGGAACATAGATTTTATCAAGCATTTCCTGATATTCTTTGTGAACCTCGCTCATCGAAGTCACACCGCCTCCGCTGAAATAAAAGAATTCGCCATCCTTTTTTTCAATAAAGCGTATCATGACGAAGGAATTGAGGTTTTGACCATCAAAAATGCCACAAACTCCGGTATAATATCCCCGGCGATATTTTTCAGCGAATTTAATAATTTGCATAGTCTTCTTTTTCGGAGCGCCAGAAATGCTGCCAGCAGGTAAGAGTGAGAAGAATATATCTCCTAGCTTTTCCTCATAATTAGAACGCAACTTCCCGGTAATTTTCGAACTTACTTGTAACAGATTCTTTTTTGAGCTTTGGATGCGTTCTATGTATCTAAAGTTGTCAACTTTCACTTCTTTCGCAACCTTGCTCAAATCATTCCTAATCAAATCCACAATGGTATTGTGCTCCGCTCTCTCCTTAGCATCATTGAGTATTCTATAAGAAGCATTTGGAATATCGGCATCGATCGTTCCTTTCATTGGGTAAGAGGATATTTCGCCATCGGTTATTTTTACAAATGTTTCTGGCGAGAACACGACAAATTTATCTTTGAAATAAAGTCGGTACTTAGACTTACTCGCAAAAAATATTTCCTTTAAGGTAGCAGCGCCGCAATCGATCTGATGCCGCCAAGTCAGATTAATCAAATAAGAATTGCCTTTTCTGATCTCGTTTTTTACGTTTTTAAATGCGGCTTGATATTCTTTGGGTGAAAAGGACAGTATTTTAATACCTAATGGTTCGTCCTTTTGATAGCTGTCAAAATTACGATATCCCTCTATGTCAAAATAAATATCAGAATCTAGATTATCAAGACTGTAAACTTGTGCATTGGTCAACTCAAAATCAACAAGAAAGAAAAATGGAAAGCCTGTAGCCCCCCATTCATTCATTTTTGATACCGCACTTGATATTTGCAAAAGTCCCAATAAAATAAACCGACACTAAAACGATTGGCATTCGGTAAAGTTGCCTGATAACAAAATGGATTAATTTCTTTTTAACAATCTCAATCGGCCATTATAAATACCACCAACAATAAAAACATTGACAAGAGCATACCGCCGGTAACCATTGCTAACAAAAATGTCTTTGTCTAAAACCCAAGTTTTAAGATTTTGAATGTTTCTCCAAATTCATTCCTGATAATATAAAGGCCATTTTGAATATCGTAAATGTCAATTTCATTTATGCCTTTACTCACATAAACTCTTTTTGACACATGACCAGCCAAGTCGACCATTTCAATAAAATCTCCTTTTCGAACATCTATGCGAAGAATATTAACAATTGGATTCTGGATAAGCTGCATGTTTTTATTGATAATGACGTCGTCCTGTGTTGCAGATATTACATTGCAGACAAACGAGTTAGGATTCAGCTCAAGCCTTGAACCTGAAGTTAACTCACGGTTGTCAAAAGCTGGGTAATCAACTGAATAACGGTCAATTCTAAAAGTGATATTGTTATTTATGGTTAGTTCAGTACCTTGTTCCACAGGGTCCCCTCCTCGAAGTGGCACCCTGTATTCCCAGACTAGATCGTTGGTAGGTGTCAACTCATATGCATATCCCCATCTTCCTGCAATGGCCAAAAGATTGTCATTGGGAAGAATTTGGACGCTGGACAAACCGTTGGAAGAGGCCATCTCCAAAGTATCGGGATGTACAAGGTCAACAACAAAGTCAATAGGTAAAAAGCGCCTATCACGACTACGATATTGATTGTCATACATATCAAATTCGGCACGAAAAACATTAAGAGAAGAATAATTTGTATTCACCCTGTTATTGTAAAGGCTAATTAGTCCGTAATCCTCTGAATCTAATTCGGCAGATGGATCAACCCATTTTGCTCCATGTTGAAAAAATAAGTGTTTGTCTTCAATTGTTCCCACCCCATACGCCTGTGGGTTACCCCATCGGTAGAGCAAGTCCCCTCCTTTTCCGCTGTTACCTCCCTGATGAGAAGCAGCTTCTTCTGTGGTCGTAGAGTGATCAATAATCCAGATCTCGTTGAAATAGGGAATACTGATCAGAATGTGATTGAGGAATGAGTTGTAGTGCATGCTATTGGCATGAAGCCAGTCCTGATGACCGTCATGCTCGTCGTAATTAATATCGATAAGCTCAGCATGGTCTCCTACAACACCAAAGTTATCTTTTGTTTCATCAAAATCTTGAATGAGGTGATCCCATACGTGCCATTCCCAAATGATCACATCACTTATAGGATCCCATTCCAGAATGTAATCGGGCCATAATATTTCATTAGCTAACAGTGCAGAGTCTCTTCCGGCTTGTGTCACCTCGTCATTCGACTTAAGTTCCCACGCGATCATCAGGACCGTACCCTTTCCAGTAATAGCTATATCGTGATGCAGCCGGTCATTTTCATTATTCAATTTATAAATGGCCAAGACATTATTATCCCAATCCCGAATATCTATTATTGCTCCGCCTCCTCCTGCCCATATTGGATCATTTACAGAAACACTGCGTCTTTTTGTTTTTACCAAATTTCCATTTTCTAGGAGGTAAGCCACGTTACCGGGTCGAAAGTCTATATCATCAGTCCAGGAATGAAGAATATCTCCGCAATTATTTATAAGGTATACGTTCGATTGATTGTGTGGGTAGATTAGGTTGTATCCTTCGTATGCGAGGTCATCCTTGAGACTTAAAGTACCAACAGTATTCTGGCCAAGGCATGTCAGTGTGAGAAACATACAAAAGGCGCTCGATGGTAATAGTCTAGTCATCGTGATTATTTAACGATTTGCAATAGCAATAGTTCGTGAAGGATTTCGGCCAAATTCGAAGTGTTAACAGCAGTATCTTAAATTCAAGATTTTCTATAACGCTGATTATCAAGTATTTATGGCCTGCTTATTTGGCAATCCTATTAAAATGCAAGTTTCGGTTCAGACGATACTTTAGTTTTAATAATTTATCCATAATTCTAAGATTGAGTATCAACGAGTTATGAAATATTTCCTTCACGGACTATTGAATAGAAAAGTTATTCTTTAATCTCTATATATACCAGCAATTCTCAGTTTAGGGATCTGGGATACCTAATATTCCAGATTAGATGCCTAAAAATTAGGAGACTATGAATGCGGTCTGAGGTAGCAGAGTAATTGCAAACCACTGATAATCAATATTTTGCAAATCGCTGGCCCTTTAGGCGGAAAACTCCTGTAAATTTTTCGGGTTAAGAATGCTCAAGGTCAAAATGAAAATATCAGGAATTTTGTAAATTTCTAACTTGCTTATAATTAGCGATTAAATTTGGCAAAATTTAGAAATTTGCCAAATTGTGCCTATTCGCGGTCAGCCTGTATGGCTATGCATTCAAAAAAATGCCCCGATAAAAACAATGTCACCACCTATCTTCAAACCGAAAAGTTGAACATGCTCTAAAGGCCAATTTTCTGACAATCATTTATTTGGGTGAAGAATTTTTTGAGACTTTTTTCATTTTTCATTTTGGGATTTGTCTTTTTTACTAAGTCTTTAAACTTAGGGCTATAATCTTCACTCAATAAAACCTTTGTCGCTCTATAAGGCAAAGACACGAAATGACCTCCATCCAAAACCAATAGTATCAGAACTCCAGACTCGGAGTAAATTACAATGTCGCGATTTGGTAGTGAAGTTCCAAATTAGTGCCTGGATATATGGTTTGGGTTTGGTTGAGAAGATGGCATAATTTTTCAGCAGCTTTATTCATTCTTGGATTGGATTGGGAGTAAAGGGAGACGGTTAATTTTTTAGATTTATAGTCACATTCCAGGTCAATTGGAGTTTTGATCAGACTTTTGATCAAACTTCGTTTTTCGTCTTTTGACTTTTTAAAATGAGGCATCAATTTATTAGTCATTGACGTTTCGGCACGATAGCATATCATTTTTATTACGTTTTGGAACCTTTTACTTTCCATGTTGAGTGATGAGTATCTTATGGATTCAGGCATATCCTTGATTTTAATTTTGTAACTAACTGATTTGCGTTTGGTTATCAGTTGATTTTCCTGTTTTTCCAGGCCGTTTATCTGTTCTTGTACTTTGGATTGTTGTGTTTCCAGTTTGGATACATGGTCTACATTTTGCTTGCTAAGTTTTTCCTGGATGTCGAATAAGCGGGCTTTTCTTCGTTGGATTTTTTCTCTTACTTTTTTGAGGTAGTAACTAAGATTACTGTACTCCGGGTTGACTACATCAAAGTCTTTATCTATCTGATCCACAGTGTTTTGTACAATACTGTCCAACCTATAATCCAGTCGCATATATCGAAAGAAATTCTCCTGCGTCCAGCGGGCAAACATGTATAGTGCTACCGATAGAATGGCCAGTTTTTTGTTGGTCGTCAATACACTTGTCTGATGAGTGTCTTTGTTCAGTTTTCTTATTTCCCTCATCGGCACTTTATCCAGAACGATTTGCCTTTCACTCAAGTCCATTTGCGTGTCTACACCTTCGATAGCCAACTGATGTGTTGTAAAATCATCAACATTCCACCGGTCTTCTACATTCTTACGATAGGTCAACACCGCCACCCGATGTTTTTCCCACAACATGCCGAAAAAAGCAGGACTGTATGCCTCCCTGTCAAAGACAATGGTAAAGCGCGGTAAATCAGGATCAGATTCCAATTGTTCATCACTGTATTTGCAGGGCATTTCATTTAGTAGCTTTGGTAAAATTTGCTCAATAATAGTTTCCTGAAGCTTCTGGTTCACCTGGCCTGTAACAAAAAAATAGGGAGAACCGTCTTGATTGTTGATCCAAAATTCCTGCATTCCCGGCAGGCATAACTTTTGACGTGATACGTATTTTTTACCCAATTTGGCTTTGTAACCATAATAAATCTGAACGTGTCCGTCTATGTAGTAAAACTCGTTTTGTTCCTCACTTGCCCAGTTTTGACCTAAGTCCATCATCCATGGCCCTGCTTTTTGCTGATTGGTGATCATATGCAGTTTGTTGCGCATGCATTTGGCTTCAGGTATGCGGTCTAGTCCGAGTAATTTGCCAAAGTCTCCGGGACTGATCTGCTTGAGCTGCTCCACGCTCTTGATGCGGCATAAATACATAAATGACAACAGCAAAATGATCACTTCTATGTAGTAGTAGCCCCGTTTCAATTCGTGGTAATGATCCCGATAGGTCAATAGACCACTCATGATCAAAAAGGGAAGTAAAAGAAGTACTCCGCCAAAGGACAGGGATTGACAGGATTCAAAATGTAATGGGGTAGTTTCTATCTTACCGAAGGCGGCTTTTGTCCTTTCATCTACTCGTGTAGCTGCTACTCCCAAGACCTCTGATGCCAACAGATCCAACTCGTTTCTCTCAGCAGGCAAAAGAATAGTCCCATTGGATGATACAGAATCGGTTGGTTTACCACTTTTTTTTTAACCGGCCTTTTCTGATATGATAGCGAAGTGCGCCTTCTGTAACTCCTAAAAGTTTAGCTGTATCGGCTACTCCATAGAAACCATCAAGGTACTTTTGGGCTTGATCCATCGCCCCTTCACTCAACTTATAGCAACTTCCTCTTTGTTCTTCTCTTTGGAAAAACCATTGTGATCCTTTTTCGCGCAAGGCTTTGGCATATCTTTGGATGTTCCGGTTGCCCACTCCCAATGTATCGGCTATTTCCTTTGGTCTACATAGACCTGACACTACAAGATTGGCTGTAATATATCGATAGCCTTAAAGGTCACTTTTCTCATGGCAGTATATCACCGATCCGGAATGCATGTAGTAGACCATGTTCGAATCTGCGTACACAGCTGTATTTGCGTTTATTAATCGTGATGATGAGGGAAATATGGGAAGTCGCATTTGCATGATCTATCAAATAGTTTATGCTAAAATGCGACATTTGAATTTACGGTCAAATTCTCATAACTCCTTGATTATCTTTGTCCAGGTCTGGAGTTCTGATATTATTCTTTATGGTTAAATGGTTTATACCATTACACATGAGGAAGAGGAAGAAAAAAGTTGTCGATATATCCTGAAGTGCTATAAAAATGTGGAGCACGAGGGATCCTTAAAATTAACCTAAAGTAAAGTCTTCTAACTGCCTAAGTCTGGGTAAAGCCGTCATAATAACGTGTGAGCCCATCACTTGGTGACTATCATTTTTTTTGTGGTTAGTCCTTTGTTGTCAGAAATCGTAACAAAATAAATTCCCGCAGGATAAGATGCCGTATTTATGTGCAATTTTAAATTCTTCGTATTGGTCGACACATTATTGGAATATAGGCTGCGGCCTGTAATATCTCTGATACCAATATTCAAGGATGGCTTCAGTTCTTCAAAATTTAAAACAATCTGAACTTGATCATCTCGGACCGGATTAGGCCTTATATCAAAAAGATCTACCAATTCCACCTCCTCAACGGGAGTAGTGATTCTCACACCCTGGATGCTGAGATTATCAATCGCCCATCCCCAGCCAAAAGCAGCCGGATCAGAAAACAGTCTGAATCTTATAAATATGGTATCACCTGTATTGATATCTTCATTTATGTTCAGATCAATTCGCCTGGATCGAAACATCGACTCATCGCCCGCAATATCGGATATACATTCAGGAATAGCAGATACTTCGGGGCATGTACTGAAGGAGCTTAAATAATCGTTGTTCCAGTTCCCCTGAGCCCTGGAATCGTAACCAGCAAGAAGAGGAAGCCACTCCGTACCTTCGAAAAACTTAGCTTCGACAATAACATAATCCCAAAATTCGGCCTGGCCAAATGGAACATTTAATTCTCCCGGCTCCACCAGAACGATCTCGTCATAGTTAATTTCAGCGTTGTCAGCGGCAACAATAACCGGAAATTCGAGCTCATATGTCAAATCAAAGCTGCTGAGGCCTAAGGTTGCGGCATGGCCATATGGATGAGTGCTGTGCAAAGCCGGATTCGAAAAACCATCTTCCAACCTTACGCTGAATCCTTCTCCAACGAAATTATCAACAAGGTCGTCAAAGTCGCTAACGTATTGGCTTATTGGTCTCGCCAGGGCATTAACATTTACTTCAAAAAAACCAGATTCGGGCAGAACTCCTTCGTTGGCATTGCTTGATCGATCAACGGCGACGATTCTGTATTCAATTATATCATTGGTATCGATTGTACCCACATTTATTTCCGCTTCGAACAAAATTTCTCCGAATTGGCCGACCCGGGGAACCATATCTTCCGTTCCTGACGTTTTGCCCTCCACATTATAATGCACAAATGCTCTTTCTACCCCTGTAAATTCATCATTGATAATACAACTTATGAAAACAGATGATTCATTCTCATTAATGCTTGTCACCGGTACATGCGATATCACAGGTAATATTTGATCTGTTCCCCATGAAAATCTAAAAAATTGATTGGGCGCTCCAAATGGATTGCTCACGCTAATGTTACGGCCATCCCTAACCGAATAATAAAAATTGATCATTTTATCTTCACCCGGAGCAGCAACTACGGCGCGAAACAAGTTATCCTGACCTGTAGACTCGAGTGGTACCCTGTTGAGACTGAGAAAGTTAAAATCACCTTCAAAATGAAACAATTGTAAAGTAGAAGTATCGAAAGGAAAGTCAGATAAAACCTGAACCACAAACTCCGCGTCCTCATTCACATCTTCGGTGAAAAAATCATGTTGTAAAAAAATACTTGTTCGATTCCAGCCTATGTCATAGAGCATATCCAGGGCAATTCCGGGATCGTGAATTACTTCATTCAAAGTGGTAGTCGGGGTCATCAGGCTATTCTCTGTACGGAAGTATAACAATTGATCGACGTGAGAAATGCTGGAAGTAGGATTAAATCCGGCGGGTGTGTAAATTTTCGGCAGGTCATTTGGACTATTAATCGTAAAGAAAGCGCTTCCAAAAAACAAATCATTCCCTCTCAGCAAACTTCCCAATTCGAAACTACCATTCGGTATATCTTCAATCAAAGATCTTCCCTCACCATCTTCCAGAAATCGATCATATAAAAGATGAATACCACCCTGCAAACCAATCCCCCCAAGGCTACCTTCGACAGCTGTAAAACTTAGGAATCCTAAGCCGTGTAACATTTCATGCAAAACGACACTCACAAAATCAAACTGACCATTAATATTCGTAGGATTATTGAAATCATAATACCAATTTGTGCGTTCATCGATACTCACTCTCAAGTCAAAATCCGTTTCATTTAGATTTTCAGCGATAAGTTTCTCAGCCAGAGTAATAGGGAATATTGTGTTGTCCGGCAGGCCTCCCCCGGTAACTATAAAGAAATCAGTAGCTCCGGCGGAGGCTAATGTGCCCCCATCCAGTTGATCAAATTGGGCTAGCACATTTATCTGAATAGGCGTGGGTATTATCTCTTCCAGGATTCCCAAAGCAAATTCAAAAGCCTCTTCTGCTTCAGGGGGGAAGTTCTGATAGGTAGCTACAAAATTGGATATGGGCACAAAAGATTTGGGTTTTCGGTTTTTGTTATACGGCACATAGATATCATTGATTTCATATGAGAAAGGACACACAACATGCGGCACGTCAATATCCAATTTGTAATACCTGATTTCATCACTGTTACGGAATTTCCCCGATGTCTCATTCGGTACAATGATTTTTTGAGATGCCAGTGCAAATGTTGTTAAACTAAAAATCGCAATGCATATTGAATGATTAAAGATTGGCTTGTTAATCTTCATAGTAATTTCGCTTAGGAAAAAAATTCCGAGGCTCTTGCCTTCAAATAATTTGTAATAGTAATACTAATTAGGAACACTTTTTGTCGGATAATTCAAAATGTCGGATAAGTCTCAATGAGATCATCCACTTGGTGGAATCACCCGGATCGGGGTATCCGGTAAAAGGTCTCACTCTACTGTTAATCGCACATAGCCACCACACTACTGAGGTGTAAGATTAAGGCCCCACATGAGGCCTTCTCCGCCACAACAGTTCAAGACTACGTTCAGCTGAATTTCCTTAGTATCTTCGTTCGCACTACCGGTTATTGTGGCAGCCAGGCCCTCGTTTATCAGTGAGGCGGCAGGCGCGGAAATCATGCCGCAAACCACTGAAAATTCATAAGGAGCAGGATCTCCGAATGCCAATCCCGCAATGTCACTGATCACATAGTTGCCGTTAGTTCCTTGTGCAATGATTTCAACTGTACCGGCCGCTCCATCGAGAAAACCGCTTCCCGTATAGTTGTAAACACCCGCTAGATCAGAACTGCAATCTGCATCGGCGATATTGATGGTGATCGCCTTAAACAGATTTCCCTGACCTGCCACTACTGCAGTGCCGTCGGCCGCACTGGCATCAGCAATTGTAACAATTAGCGTCTTGTCACCGTCCGTAACGCCATCCATGAGGACGTCGACCACGATGTCCACAAAAGAAATCTGAGTACTGGAAGCGTCGTGAACAAGATCAATGTTTCCGCCGGAAGAGCTAGCGCCATCGACAGAAAAATCCACCCCAAATTCGGCGGAACCCTCAAAAGTGTAGGTAACTGTTATATCTGAAGCTACCGGAAAAAGATACTCAAGTCGCAGGGCTTGAGGGCCATCTGTCTCATTTACATTAATAACCTCGTCAAGGCCGTTATCGAACCGTACGAAAGATGGACCTTGCTCGAGAGCAGTAAGTGTTTCTTCGTCGACAAAGGGATCTGAATGACAAGAATACAGGACGAATAATAGTACAATCAATAGAAGTCCCTTCCCTATATTATAATTTTTCATTTTATATCTTTTAGCAATCTTGTTGACTAATTTTCAAACCACATAGGCGTATCCAAAGGTTTATCGGAAGGTGTATTTCTATTTGCTCCTTTTTCATCAGGCGGATATGCCCATCTTCTCATAATATCGGACAATAATGAACCTCTTGGAAGCACTAAGTCTGGAACCTTAGTACGCCTCCATTGTGTCCATGCCTCAGGTGTACGGAAGAAGGTGGCTACATAAATTTGGAGTTGTATGGCGGCTACCGCATCACCTGGGTTTAGCGAGGCAAGTGCCGGCAAGCTATTAATAAATCCTGTCGACTCTTCCGGACTTATTTGCCCGGGCTTGCCGTCGTAGTATACCATGGACAGCGCAATACCAATGCGGTACAATCGATCGGCCTCGGACATACCTCCAGACGCCCAACCTCGGGCAACTGCCTCGGACATCATTAGAACAATCTCCGAAGATGTAATATATCTATCCGGAGCATCGGGCCTGATGATATTAAAACTAACGATGCTATGATCGGCAAATTCTCCAAATGACCCGGGAGTGGCGCCCGGAGCAAAGTTACCCGTACCTACCCGTGCAGGCTCGTCAGACTCATCATAGTAAGTAGACAGACGAGGGTCATTCATCCCTTCCAGTACGCCTTGCAAAGTTGTACTGCCCATTATCCATTCGGGATTGGCTCCATCGGCAAAATTATTGAGTGTCGCCCAGATGGGATTATAATCGCCCGGATTGTTAAAATATTGGAACTCCGCTTCATCCTCGACTGAGGTAATGAGAGGTTGGGACATGGTCGAAGCTATTTGTGAAGTTACACTGGCATCCTTGTTTGCAATAAGCATAAGGCACTTCAGCTTTATCGAATTGGCAAAACGTTCCCACTTTTCCATATCTCCTGCATACAAAAGATCGCCTGAGTTCACTCGGGGTGAACCAGGATCACGATCAATCAGGGCCGTAGCCTCATCCATCATACTAACTATACCATTGAGGACAACTTCCTGTCGGTCCGATACGGGTTCCGTGGCTTCGCCAACAGCTTCTGTAAAAGGAATATCTTCCCACAAAGTGGTCAGATTGTAGTACACGAATCCCTGGAGGATTCTGCTTTGAGCTACAATATTATTGTTTGGAGGTTCTGCGCTTGCAGCCTCCTGCTCCGCGAGTACCAGATTTTTCAGGCATGTCAGATACAAAACGCTCCAGGTGTTACCGGTTGTAAATGTGCTCAATGTGCCCAAGGCAGCATTCCCAAATACACCGAAAGCTCCTTCATAATGTTGAGCAATAGTGCCGGAACCCAGAGATATCTCAACTGTTCTGTTATTGGACAAACTGACTAACACATCGGGAAATAAGAGATCGGCATTCGCCGAGGTCGCAACTAGCGGATCCGTGTTCACATCCAAAAGATCTTCACATGCTGTAAAGGCCAGTGTGCCAAGTGCAATTAGTGTATATGTTAATATATTTTTCATTGTTATCATTTATTGGATGAAGTTTGTTTAGAAGGCGATTTGGAGATTTATCCCTATAGATCTGGAAGTTGGAGGACTGTTAAACTCGATTCCGGCCCCATCATTGGCAGAACCAAAAAGATTAGTCTCCGGATCAATGTGAGGTATTGCGCTATAGAGCAAGAATGGATTCCTGGCTTCAAGACCAATCGAAATTCTTTGAAATGGAGTTTTGGCCAGGACGCTCTCGGGAAAGGAATACGATATTCCGATTTCCCTTACCTTGAGGAAGCTCGCATCAAATACATTGCCTTCGGCTATTTGGCCCGATGCATAGGTGCCCCAAAAGTCCTGAGCCGTTATTGGAATATCATTCTGCACAAGAGAGCCGTCAGCTTGTTCAATATATGCTTCCCGATCTATGAAAGCGCCTTCTCTGTTCACCAATGTTTCTTCAGCCAGACCAAGTGCTCTAAGGGTTTGTATAGTTTCAGAATAAATAATACCACCATTTCTCCAGTCCAGGGTGAAGCTAAAAGAAAAGTTTTTATACCTGAATCTGTTGGATAATCCAAAAATAAAATCGGGATACACATCGCCCAATCTCCCGTTGTCTTCAGTGGATCGCAGCCCTGTCTCAGGGTCAACAATAATCTTGGTCGAATCGGAAGAAGCCCTTGAAAATTTATTGCCGTATAAACCATAAGGTTTGCCAGGCTCGGCAATAATCTGAATACTATTGAATCCACTATTGACGACCAATCGATCCACACCTTCCTTGAGCTCCTTTACATTGAAAACATTCTTTGTAAAGGTCGCGAGAACATTCCAGTCAAAATTCTGGTTGCTAATTGGATTAACATTTAGTTCCAATTCTACTCCTTCATTAGTAGTTATACCTACATTTTCCCTCCTGAAAGCAAAACCAGTAGATTGAGGAATAGCAACTGCCAAAATCTGATCCTTGGTTTCTACATTATAATACGTCGCATCTAATCCTATGCGCCCATTGTAGAATTGCAATTCCGTTCCAAACTCAAGTGAATTAACAGATTCGGGACGTAGATTCTCTCCAGGAGGTATGGTATTTGTTCCGGAAAATGCCAATGTTCCATTGAACGGGTATGTAGTAGACGTGCCAAACTGTCCGAATGCTGTCGATTGCGGAATGAAATTAAAGTTGAGTTGATAAGGAGCGGTATCATTGCCCACCTGGGCAAAAGAAGCCCTTAGCTTGCCATAGGTAAGAAAATCATTACTTATTCCGAATGCATCCGTGAATATAAACGCCAGGCTTACCGAAGGATAGAAGTATGAATTATTTATTTTAGGTAAGGTAGAACTCCAGTCGTTTCGTCCGGTTAAGTTCAGACTTAACCATTCTTTGTAGGAAAGCGTGATGTCTCCGTACAAACCAAATAAACGTCTTTGGCTAAAATCATTGATTGGGTTTGATACGTCGGCATTGCCATACGAGAATAATTCATCGAAAGTTAGATCATTAGCACCGACAGTAAGACGCTCAAATATTCTTGCATTATAATTGTAACCTACGATTACTTTAAGGAACAGATCCTCAGTCAAACCTCTGTTGGCTGAGGCCATAAAATTAAAATCCAACTGGCGCTGCTGGATTTTATCCTCTGTAAAATCACCATTAACTCTATTCCTAGTCCCTTTTCTATTGGATCTGAATCTGTCATCTACGACATTATCATACCCCAAACGGGCAATAAAGTCAAGCCAAAATACAGGTTCGTATTTTAACTCAAAATTTCCGTAGAGACGGTCCACTTCTGTATCAAATTTATTTTCGAAAGCAACCCAGTACGGATTGTTACTTGTGGGCGAAAGGGCGTTGAGCTGAGTGGCACCGGTTGTACTTTCAGAAATCCACGGTTGTAAAGTGGCCACATCGATGTTCCTTGGAAGACCATTTATTATAGACGTAAGCACATTAGGGTCATTAGCTCCCTGAGCAACTCTTCCAGCACTCGTAGTTCTTACAAAATTGAGTCCAAATCTGGAGCTTACATTTTGGGCGAACTTCATTCCAGAATTGAAAGATGCAGTATATCTATCCAATTCTGAACCCGGGAATATGCCTGTCTGATTTAAGGCAGTCAAACTCAATCTATAGTCGTTATATTCATTACCTCCTGACAGGGCAAGATTGTTGATTAATGTTGCTCCTGTTTCATAAAAATCTGCAACATTATTCGGAAAGGCTTCAAGATTAGTAGTTTCTCCTCTGAAGTCTACCACTTCCTGCCCTTGTATGAGAGGGCCCCAGCCATTCTGACTATTTTCAACTTCAAACTTACCTCGTCCTCCCTGTGCATATGAATTTTGAAAATCCGGCAATCTCAATGGGTTATCAAAGCGCATTGAGGAATTAAAGGTAATATTCGCCTTATTTCCGGCTTTTCCCCGCTTTGTGGTGACGATTATAGCTCCATTTGCTGCGCGACTGCCGTAAAGGGCTGCTGCGGCAGCTCCTTTCAAAATACTGATGGATTCTATATCGTCGGGATTGATATCCTGAGCCCTGTTTCCTATATCAAACCCACCAGAAATTCTGTCACCTGTACTAATATTACTATCAAAAACAGGAACACCGTCTACGACCCACAATGGGTTATTATTACCACTTAATGAATTGATACCGCGTATCAATATTTTTGATGAGCCGCCTAAATTGCCACTTTGATTTGTAATGTGGACTCCGGAAGTTTTCCCGGCCAAAGCATTGACAATATTCGTCTCGCGAGCAACTGTAAATTCTTCTGACTTTATAGTTGATATAGAGTAGCCCAAATCCTTCCTTTGCCTTTCGATACCTGCTGCGGTAATTACCAGCTCGCCAAGCAATTCTCCCTCGATCATTTGTATGGCTACGACATTTGTATTTGAGATATCCACTTCTTGCGTCTCAAATCCGGTGAAACTTATCACCAGCAATGTCTCATCATCCGGGACTTCTAGTAGAAAATTTCCGTCCACGTCCGTTGTTGTGCCCAATTGTGATAATGGAGCGAATATATTTGCGCCAAACATGCGATCACCAGCTTGATCGGTGACTGTACCAGTGATGGCTCTTTGTGCTTCTATGATGGCAGTAGCGAAAAAAACAGGTAACAAAAGCAGTAATAATTTTTTCCTCATACTATTCGGTTTACACAATAAAGTCTATAAAATTGAAAGCACATTGCCTTATTCAGTATTACTTAGCCGCAATTTACAAACATTTAGAAAATTCAACGCGATTAATTTTCGTTTCTGAATGTTTTTGATCTATACGTCCATGTTTTGCAGCGATTCATAGAATCTCCGGCAAGCAACAGATTTTAGAATGGGTGAAATAATGGTTTAACAATCCTAAAACGATTTGGGAAGACGAGATGCTGGCTTTGCTCTTCGTAGCTACTGCATAGGAGGTGTTGCTGGTTGTTGAACTTCCTGCCCGGCGGACAGGCGGGGATTCTTAGACTTAAACTTACCAGGTTCCCTACACGAACATCCCCCTAGTATTCAATTGCATCTGCACTTTCCTTTCAAGTTTCTCTACTGTATCTCTGAAATCCAGATCAGTATCCATGAGATCTTGAACCGTTTTACAAGAGTAGATCACCGTGCTGTGGTCTCTGCCTCCAAAATTGGCTCCGATCTGTTTTAAGGAATCCTTTGTATGATTTTTAGCGAGGTACATGGACAGTTGCCGGGCGATGACTACTTCGCGTTTCCTGGTTTTCGCATGAAGCTTTTCAATTGGCAATGAGAAATGATCAGCTACCAGTCTTTTGATATTGTCTACGGTCAATTCCGTAGTTAGGCTTGCTACATAATTTTCGATAACTGAAGCTGCCAATTGCAGATTTATAGTTTTCTTATTTAAGGTCGACTGCGCTATCAGTGACATCACGACGCCTTCGAGTTCGCGTACATTATTGGAGACATTGTAACAAATATATTCTTTGACCTCAGACGGAAAATCGGCTCCTTCTTGTTCTAGTTTGGAATCGAGAATTGCCATTCTCGTTTCAAATTCCGGCTGTTGCAGATCGGCCGAAAGGCCCCATTTGAATCTGGATATCAATCGAGCCTGAATGCCTTCAAGTAATTTTGGCGGTCGATCAGAAGTAAGGACAAGTTGCTTGCCGGATTGGTGTAATTGATTAATAATATTAAAGAAGATTTCCTGTGCCTTCGTCCGACCTGACAGAAACTGAATATCATCGACAATTAATAAGTCAACGGATTGGTAGAAGTTGGTGAAGTCGATCAACGCGTTCTTTTTGATCGAATGAATAATCTGATTTGTGAAGCGCTCGGTGGCGACATAGAGCACATTCAGGTCAGGAAATTCTTCAATCACTTCATTTCCGATAGCATTTGCGAGGTGGATCTTGCCCAATCCTGCTTCGCCGTAAATTACCAAGGGGTTGAATGCTGTGCCTCCTGGTTTCCCCGAGAAGCGTTGAAGTTGATTTGTGTTTTTCCGGCTTTACCTTTTTTTGTTGTGATTAGTACCACTCCATTGGCAGCTCTTGAACCATAAATGGCCGCAGTTGCAGCATCTTTCAATACTTCCATCGATTCTATCTCATGGGGGTTGAGGTCGGACAATAAACTTAGTTGGGCATTGCCAACACCTACCTGCGTAAAATCAACGTTGTCATCGATTATCGGAATACCGTCGACTATGTAGAGCGGCTGGTTACTCGCATTAATCGATGTACTCCCTCTGACCCGTACATCAATACCCCCACCCGGTGTCCCCGAGTTTTTTGTTACCATTACACCGGCAGCTCTACCCTGTAATGCGGTTTGCATACTCGGCATTGGTATATCTTCAAGTTCAGAGACATCCACTGAGGAAACAGAGCCCGCGATATCTTTCCTCTTCTGAGGAGAATATCCAACAACTACTATGTCTTCTAATCCTATGGCATCAAAAAACAAAGTGACATCTAGACTTCCATCAACCGCTTGAACAGCCTGCGTCCGATATCCCGTATACAAAAATATACGGACACTGTTTTCGTCGGTAACTTCAACAGAATATTTGCCATGTTATTAGGTTAAATAAATAATAGTCTCAGAGTGTGATTATAATTCATTTTTGAGGCCGACTGCGCTTTCGCGAAGCTTCGGCAGAGTAAGGAAATATTTAATTTAGGGTTCTGACCAGAGTTTTTTGAACCTCGTAGCTGCGCTACGCTGGAAAAAAAGTCAAAGTCAGAGTCCTATCCCGAATCGTTTCGCATTGGCATCAACTCTAACTTAACATATATTCGATTATGGTATATAAAAAGAGCTGTTTACCTTTAAGTTAGACTAAAAACCTGAGGTAAAACAGCTCTAAATATGATACCTCAAATTTCGGAAATTATTTCCAAATTACCAATTCATTCTCTTGCTTTAGAATCTGGTTTCATTCGGAGAAGTGATTATAAGATTGATTCGGTCAATTTTCTTTTGTCCTTTTTCGAAATGATGTCGACAAATGTTTTTTCTCTTTCTAACTGGGCCAAAACATTGTCAATTTTTTTACAACAAACGATCAGCAGTCAAGCTTTACAAAAGAAACTAACATTTAGGCATGTAGGATTTGCTGAAAAGTTTTTAGAAGTGGCAAGTAGCTACTCTTTGTCCAATGCTCCTATAGGTTATCAAGGTCTTCTCAGTAGTTTTAATTCCGTGTTTGTTACTGACAGTTCCTGTCTGAGTATGCCTAAAATTCTGAACGAAGTTTTCCCGGGTAGCCACTCAAAAAAGGGAGATGCAGCAACGGCTAAAATTCAATTGACAATGGAATTAAAGTCAGATGTTTTACACAAAATGGATCTTAAATCATTTAGAGACAATGACCAATCTTATGCTTTTGACATTTTCGATTTAGCCAAAGCAGGTGACCTTGTAATTAGAGACTTGGGATACCTGGTTATGGATTGTTTGATCGCAATGATTGAAAAGCATATTTTTTTTATTTCAAGACTTCGAAGTAACATAGATGTGTTTGATAATCAAGGAGTTAAGATAAATTTGCTGAGGTGCCTTAATGATGCATTCAGAAACGGTGCCGATTGGGTAGATTGGCAAGTTAAGATATCAGCCAAGCAAGTCCCAGTACGATTAATAGGTCTTAAAACTCCCAAAGAAGTTGCTGAGAAAAGGGTGGAAAAAGCAAAAAATAACAGACACTCAAAATCGAATCACTCGGAGCAATATTACGAAATGCTAAACTATGCCATCTTGATAACCAATGTCGATGATAAAGTACTTCAACCACATCAAGTGCTCCTGGTATATGCATTAAGATGGCGTATAGAATGTATATTCAAATGTTGGAAATCTCATATGAATCTTCAAAAGCTGTTTACAGGCAAAAAATACAATAACACGGCCAAACCTTATATTCTTCTGCTACTGATGCTCGGTTGGATAAGCTTGTGTCATAATCTGATATTCACACCATTGAAATACTTGTTTCGAACCAAAAATAATGTGCCAAATGTAAGCCTATACAAAATTGCTCAACTCCTATTGCGCTATAACTCACTTATTCAAACAAAAAATATTTCAGAACAATTCTTGCTCAAATTCATAGGCTACTATGGTACTTACCAGAACAAAAAAGGAAAAAATACATATCTTGAAAGATTCTATGTGTTAAATTAAGGTTGATGCCAATGCGAATCGTTTCGGGATTATTATATGTGGACATTTGCAAGCCAAAGTATGATATTTAAACATAGTTGAGTCCACTCCGAAAACTAAATCATAAATCATGTCAAATATTACAATAAGATGACATATATATTTAATTTGTGATATGTTTAAACGTAGTACAAATTCACAAGTTGATCTATTCAAATCGATAGGAGGGATGCTATCAGAACGGAAGCGAGAGCTTCTGGATGATCCAAATGGTTGGCATAATATATTTTTTAAAGAAGTGGTATCTCGCATAGACGAAGGATTGTTCGAGGTGCTTTATAATCAAGGAGGCCGGCCCAATTGCTCAATTAGAGTTTTAATGGGAATGATTATCCTTAAAGAAGGTAAAGGTTGGACTGATGAACAACTTTTTGATGAATGTCGATTCAACACCAGGGTCATGCTTGCTATGGGATATTCGAATATAAATGAGGATATTCCGACCGAATCGACTTACTATAAGTTCAGACAGAGCATGGTAGAGTATAATGAAGACCATGGGGAGGATTTGATGAAGGCGGCATTTAAACAAATCACTATTGGGCAGATAGAGCAATACAAGGTGAGCGGTAAGAAAATACGATTGGATTCGAAGTTGATTAATTCCAATATTGCACGCTGCACTCGAGTCCAGATGATAATCGAAGCTGTACGAGTATGCAGTAAAGACCTTATGGTAGAACTGCTTACAGATCAATTGGATAAAGAATCATGCGAGCTTTTAGAAAAGCTAAAAAGCCAAAGTGCCTCCAATATTGTCTACCCATTAAACAAAAAAGAAAAAGAGGAACTGCTAGTAGGTATGGGTAAGATCATAAAGGTACTCTTGAGTCATGGCCAGGCGGCGGGATTGACAGGCTACCAAGATCTCAAGCGGCTCTACGAAGAACAGTATGAAGAACAATCAGAGGAATCTAATGAGCAAAAACCTCCGAGTGCCTCTGATGATAAAACAAAAATCAGCGCGGTCTGTGATGAATCTGAACAGCAAACTAAACAGGAGAATACTCCGAGACCCAAAGCTGCAAGAGACATATCGAGTGGCAGTGTGCAGTCCATTCATGATCCTGATGCTGCCTACCGTACTAAAGGTAAAGCAGAAAATAAACAGACCATATCGGGCTATCATGCCAACATAAGTGAAACGTGTACAGAAGAAAATGAAATAGACCTAATCGTAGATGCCCAGGTAGTACCGGCCAATATTACAGAAGACGAGTTTTTAATCGAATCTATCGACCATATCCAGGATGTATTAAATCCAGATAAGGATGAATCAGGTCAAGAAAAGAATAAAATAGAACAGGCCATCACGGATGGCGGATACGACAGCAAGGCCAACAGAAAAGCAATGTCAGAAACGACCACGCCCGAATGGAAGTTAGCTAATACAAAAGGGGGAAAGCAGGCCTATACAATGAAACGAGATGAGAATAACAATCTTCAAGTATGGCGAAAAAAGACAGGAGAACAGTGCGCGGTAAAGTTTAACGAGAAGACCAACAAATACGTCATTAAACACGACACCCGAGGTCGGTATATGACCAAAGATGAAGTAGAAAACTATTTTTTATTTCAACAGATGCAAGAAACATTAGATGAGCACACCCACAATCTAAGAGCCAATGTGGAATCGACCATACATCAATGTTTTCACCGGCTCAAAAAAAGGAACAAAATATTATATCGGGGTTTATTCAAATGTCAAATTTATGTCCTGTCACGTAAGTACTCAATAACGGTCAATAAATCGAATTATTAAAAATAATGATTAGGTAAAAATAATGAGTTAGAGAAAACAGTTAAGAAATAGTAACTGCCAATAAATGATAATAGGGCGTAAAAAGCTCAGATTATCAAAGCACAAAAAAATAAAGGTAAAGACAATCTTTCAAACTCACCGACAAGTAGAGGATTGGAAAATGTTTCTGGATTTCGAAAGGAGTTGTTGGATGAACCATTTGTACTGTTTCTTCTGGAAAAGATAACTCGATTGAGTGATGAAGTAGAAGAATTAAAAGCTGAAGTACGTGGGTTAAAAAAGTTACCAAAAAAGCCAAAGATCAAACCCAGCAATCTTGATAAACCCAATCCTAAGGACACAGTCAGCTCGCAAAAAGAACGTAAAACAGGCAAGCGTAAGAAGAAAGAGAATCTGACCATTCATGAAGAAAAGGAAGTCAAATTAATCGATCCACCAAAAGGATGGAAATTAATCGGTTACAAAACATGTGTAATCCAAGACATCATAGTAAGGGCAAATAACATTGAATACAAGTTGGAAAAATGGCAGAGTCCCGACGGTAAACAGGTACAGGTAGCTCCAATGCCCAAGCACTTAAAAAACACTCATTTTGGTGCAGACTTAAAAGCCTATATTATCCATCAATACTACTACTGTAGTGTTACCCAGCCCCTGATATTATCCTCACTTCGTGATTTTGGGGTAGATATATCATCGGGACAGATTTCGGCAATATTAACAGCAAACAAACAAGCTTTTCATCGAGAAAAACAGACCCTATTATCGAAAGGAATAGAACTCACAGAAGAACTACGCACTGATGATACAGGAGCAAGACATAGGTTCAAAAATGGTTTTTGTAACTGTATTAATTCAGATTTGTTCACCTATTTTACTACAACTTTTTCAAAGAGTCGTATCAATTTTTTAGAAATACTTCGTCAAGAAAAAGAGGATTATCATATTAATCAGGCAAGCTTATCCTACATTGAAAATGAAAGACTAACGGTGGGATATTGTCAAATACTGAAACAAAGTTATGATCAGGGAGAACGAGTATTTAAAGACAAAAAAACCCTTGAAGAATATTTTAAAAGCAAAGGAATAACGGCCAAATACGCCATAAAACATATAACAGAAGCATTGCTTATAGGGTCTATTGTGGAACATGGATTTGACCCCAATACAGTAATCCATTCTGACGGAGCAGGCCAATTCAACATATTTATCCACTCTTTGTGTTGGAAACATGCCGAAAGAAGATTGGTGGAATTAAAATATTACGATTCTGTTCAACAGGAACAGTTGGAAAGTAAAAAAGCCAAATATTGGTTGCTTTATCAACAACTTAAGTTATACAAAGAAAAACCTGATCGAAAAAAAGCCTTACAACTGAGTCAAAATTTTGATTCATTGTGTGAACCGGTAGCCGACTTTGGAGCGCTCAATCATGTATTGGATGATCTTAAAAGAAAAAAAGATCAACTATTAGTCGTTTTGAATCGGCCTACTACTTCATTGCATAACAATGACTCAGAAAGGGATATCAGAGAATATGTAAAAAGAAGAAAAATAAGTGCAGGTACAAGAAGTGAAAACGGAAGAAGGGCGAGGGATACTTTCCTCTCGTTGAAAAAAACTTGCAGGAAACTTGATGTATCATTTTGGGAATATCTCAAAGACCGGCTTAAAAAATCAAACCTTATTCCTCCATTATCTCAGATAATGCTCCAAAAATATCAACTGGAATTGGCTTAGCTATCCTTATTTTTGTACGGTTATTGAGTACTTACCCTGTCACGAGTACTTTGGACGAATTTTAGAAGAATTAACGATAAATTGGTCGAAAATGCCCTCGGATTTCCAAATATCATCATCGCAACCCTCAGGAATGCTTATGCAACAATATTGCACTTAAGAAAATTCCAGGGTTTTGGCCGCAGCTGGCAAATGTACGCTTGAAAAATGTGTGGTAATCGGAGTGGACTCATAGTTGTATTTTATCTTTCAGAAAATCTGACGTAAACTTAAGTTTTTCTTTTGACTGTCAATTGCAAAAAACCACGCATTCTATATAACGTATTTACGTTACCTGTTGCTGGTATTACCCTCCATGGCTCTGCGTCGTCCCCGAGCACTGAAGCTGCTCTGTGAAGGCTCTAGCCGACTTAGGAGTAGACTTAAGCCATGGAGTATTAGAGTCGTTGATTTACGCACCTTGAACAAGGCAAAACGAATGAGACAATGCCGATCTCAAAGTTGATCACTTTAGCAGCACCTTTTTAGCAGAGAAATGAATTCCGCCTGGTCTGAACACGTACGAAAAATCTAAGAATATCACTTTCGTATACAGGGGTGAGTACTCAATTCAGTGCTGTTTGCAGAATCTTAAAGAAAGATTGAAGATTTCTCAAGACGGGTATTAAAAAAACCCACTCAGTCAAAGTGATGTTTCGATAAACAACAGTAACCTTCAAAGCAAATTGATAAGCATATTGATATGATACACATGTAAGCGATAGGTGATATTTACCGGCTTGCCTTAATATGTAATGAGAATCGATTAAGTGTTAGAAATTCAAAGAAGAAAGTCGAAGCTTTTTCTTTTTATATTTTACTACTTTTACCCTAAATCTACTCAAAGTGGTATTGGCAGATGAAGTATTAGACAAGAAATTAATCCGACACGATTGGTCAAGAGAAGAAATTTCGGAGATATATTTCAAACCTCTCTTGGAGCTGCTTTTTCAAGCTTCGGTGGTGCACAAGAAGTACCATAGGATAGGTGAGGTACAGGTGAGTAGTTTGATTTCGATCAAGACGGGAGGTTGCCCTGAAGATTGCGCCTACTGCCCTCAGGCAGCACGTTACCAAACCGATGTAAAAGTGCATCGCCTTATGGAGTCACGAGAAGTGCAAAAAATGGCTATTAATGCCCAGGCCAAAGGGGTATCACGAATGTGTCTTGGCGCCGCATGGAGAGAGGTACGAGACAACAAAGACTTTGATCGAGTATTAGAAATGGTTTCTGTTGTTAATGAAATGGGCATGGAGGTGTGTTGCACCCTTGGCATGCTCACTGAAGGACAGGCACAAAAATTGGCAGATGCTGGTTTGTATGCATACAATCACAATGTAGATACGTCCGAAGAATTCTATGGAGAGATTATCAGTACTAGGACGTACGATGACCGGCTCAAAACATTGCAAAATGTGAGAAAAGCAAAGATAACTGTTTGCTCAGGAGGAATCATTGGTATGGGCGAATCACATGAAGACAGAATAGGCATGCTTCATACATTAGCCAACTTAGAGAAACATCCTGAATCCGTACCGATTAACACCCTGGTAGCAGTAAAAGGAACACCACTTGCAGACCAGAAAAAAGTTCCGTTTGACGAATTAGTGCGTATGATAGCGACTTCAAGGATCATTATGCCCAAATCAGTAGTTCGACTTTCTGCGGGCAGATTGGATTTGTCAATGGCTGAGCAAGCCATGTGCTTTATGGCAGGCGCCAATTCTATTTTTTCGGGAGATAAATTGCTCACCACCCCCAATCCGGATTACCAGGACGATGAAGAGATGTTTGAGCGACTGGGATTGACGTGCAGGCCGGCCTTTGCAAATTAAAGTTTATCATTGCAGGTGCAATTTTTACATCAATTATTTTGTCCCTAAAGGTATTGGAAGTTCTTGCTCCTTTAGTGACTAGAAGATTTGTGCGAAAATAGCAAACCTAAAGGTAGACCTCGTTTTAGACATTGTCTGTAAATAGGAACAAGCCAGTACAACGCATAATAAAATGCAACCTTCAGATAGGTATTCCCAATCACTCAAACAAAAAAAACACGACAATCACTATCGATCATTAAGTGTTTCAGCAAATGATATGGATCTTTATTCAAATGATTACCTGGGTTTTGCACGAGACACTGAGTTTTCAAATCTCATTCAAGAAGAAATGCACCTACTAGGTCATGGGAAAATAGGCTCTACGGGTTCCAGACTTATTAGCGGAAATTACGCCTACCTAGAATCTGTCGAAAAATACATTGCTGCATTTCATGGATTCGAGACTGCCCTCCTGTATAGCACGGGATATATGGCGAATCTGGGTGTAGTTTCCTGTATTGCAAGATCTTCTGATGTATTGCTGGTCGATGAGCTGTGTCATGCGAGTATTGTAGATGGGGCCCGTCTCAGCAAGGCGAGAAAAGTCATATTTAAGCACAATGATATTCTGGATTTTCGCGAAAAAATTATTGAGCAGAAAGCCAATGTCATCGTAGTACTTGAATCTATATTTTCTATGAATGGCAACGTGTGCAAACTTGAAGAAATCTTGGACATTTGCAAAGCGTATAATGCCAAAATTATTGTCGATGAAGCACACGCGATAGGTACGATAGGTCAAGAAGGTAGAGGCTTAGTCAACAAGCTAGGATTTCAAGACGAAGTCTTGGCATGTATGGTCACTTACGGCAAGGCCATGGGTGCACAAGGTGCTGCCGTTTTGTGTGCGCATCACATCAGAGATTATCTCATTAATTATTCTCGCACTTTCATTTTTAGCACAGGACCTTCATATCCACATGTTGCTTCTATTAAGTGTGCTTATGATTTATTGAAAAAAAAAGGTCATCGAATTAAGAAGCTTCGTTCAGTGATTGATTATTTTATTCGAAGAAGAAAGCAAGATAAAAGTTCAAAATGGCTTATTTCAAATACTCAAATTCAATCGCTCATAATTCCAGGCAATGAAAAAGTGATCGCTGTGGCTGAATACCTCAATGACCATGGAATCTTAATTAAGCCTATAAGACACCCAAGTGTGCCTACAGGGACTGAAAGAATCCGTATCTGTCTGCATTCGCACAATACCAAAAATGAGATCGATCACTTTTTTACTACACTCAGATCATGGCACACAAGCAAGTAGTCATAGCCGGCATCGATACCGAAATCGGTAAAACTTTGTGCGCTGCCATTGTGTGCGAAGCCTTCCAGGCTGATTATTGGAAACCCATTCAAGCTGGAGATTTGAACTGCACTGATTCACATAAAGTAGCAGAGCTGATCAGCAATAAGAAAACAAAAATTCATCGGGAGGGTGTGCGACTTGCACATGCCATGTCTCCGCACGCCTCGGCTGATTTGCAAGGAATAGAAATAAATACGGACTCACTCCACTTTCCCGAGCCAGATAATCACCTGGTAGTTGAACTGGCTGGAGGATTGATGGTACCCATCAACCACACAGAACTCAATACGGATTTGCTAAAAAAATGGAAGATCCCGGTAGTATTGGTGTCCAAATACTATCTCGGCAGCATCAACCACACCCTGCTTTCCTGGCAATGGCTCATCGATTACGAGATCCCATTCCATGGTTTTGTTTTCAATGGATCAAAAAATCAATCTACTTTTGACATTATTTTGGGGTATACTGGAGCTCCGTGTTTATTGGAAATCGACCTACATCAAACAATAACCAAAGAAATTGTCAAAGACTACGCCGATCGACTTCAACTTATCATCTGAAGATTTAGATTTTGATAAAAACCATATCTGGCATCCATACACCTCCTTGATTGATCCACTTCCCGTCTATCCTATACAATCTGCCTGCGGAGTACGACTCATGCTGCAAGACGGACGCGAATTAATAGACGGCATGTCCAGCTGGTGGACGGCGATTCACGGATACAACCATCCCAGATTAAACCTCGCTGCAACTCAACAGCTTAAAAAAATGGCCCATGTGATGTTTGGAGGCATTACACATACACCTGCCGTTTCTCTTGCGCAAAAACTTGTTGAAATTCTTCCAAAAGGGATGGATCGTGTTTTCTTCTGCGATAGTGGATCGGTATCCGTGGAAGTTGCCATGAAAGTGGCGATTCAATATCAAAAATCGATTGGACAAGAAGGCAGGACTAAGTTCATGACCTTCCGGAAAGGATACCATGGAGATACTACAGGTGCTATGTCCGTCTGCGATCCTGTTTCGGGAATGCATCATTTGTTCAAAGACTTCATGCCCGAGCATTTTTTTGCAGACGAACCTGTGAATGGATATGAAAAAAGTATTTTAGAAAGGGAAAAGAATGCTTTGATTCAATTTTTTGAAGAGTATTCTTCAAGATCGGCAGCCTTCATCTTTGAGCCTGTAGTCCAGGGCGCTGGTGGGATGAGGATCTATTCTCCGCAATATGTAAGCTTGGTAAGGGAGCTGTGCCTAAAATACAAAGTGCTGATGATCGCCGACGAGATAGCGACTGGATTTGCACGTACGGGAAAACTTTTCGCAGTAGAGCATGCCGGAATAGTACCGGATATAATATGTTTGGGAAAAGCATTAACGGGGGGATATGTAAGTATGGCGGCTATGGTTTGCACCGAAAAGGTGAGCCATGCGGTGTGTTCAGGAGAAGCGGGAGTGCTCATGCACGGCCCTACCTTTATGGCAAATCCACTTACATGTGCAATTGCAAGAGAAAGCCTCGATGTATTGATAAGATCGGGTTGGCAAAACAAGATTCAACGGATTGAGTACATTCTAAAAAGAGAACTTCTCCCTCTTATACCGCTTGACAATGTACAGGATGTTCGTGTTTTAGGAGCTATTGGTGTTGTACAAGTGCAAGAGAATGTGAATGTCGCCAATGCCCAGAAATTTTTCGTGGACAGAGGAGTTTGGATCAGACCATTCCGGAATTTAATTTATGTCATGCCGCCTTATGTGATTGATGACGATGACTTGGTCGTACTTTGCGAAGCTATAAAAGACGCAATAGATAGAAAGAGCTATTTGTAAAGCGAGAAAGTTGTCAACTTTTGCTAAACCGGCACCAGAAATAGTCCAATCGAAAAGAAGAATTTCATTGCAATTTCTGGCAAACATCTAGTGCTCAGTCAAGATGAATTTTGGAATTAAATGCGACGTTATTTTTTGTCTGATCAAGGCGCAAAAACTGCGCATAGTAAGACTACGCAAGGCTTTTTGCAACGATGAGCAGGCGAAAAAGAACAAGCAGGTAGTTCTAATATTTGTCTTGACTGAGCACTAGTTTTAAGATTCCAATAACCTCCTATACATCCCAATCACATTCTGAATACCATAATACAAAGCGTCCGAGATAAGGGCATGACCTATGGACACCTCGAGTAGCTTAGGAATACTTTCTTTGTAAAATCTCAGGTTATCTAAGTTGAGATCGTGCCCTGCATTGATTCCGAGTCCCATTGAATCAGCCATTTTTGCCGCCGTTCTATGTCCTTGCACTGCCTTATCCGCATCTTTTGCAAAATCTTTGGCATAATCACCGGTGTAAAATTCTACGCGATCTGTTCTTACTTCTTTAGCGCCATCGACATCATGCTCTATAGGATCGAGGAAGAGCGATACCCGCATTCCTGCGCCCTGTAGCCTTTTTATAGTTTCTAGTAGAAATGCTTTGTGCTCCTGCGGTTTCCAACCTTCGCTGGAAGTAAGAACACCCGGTGGATCAGGAACCAAAGTGCACTGATCAGGCTTGATCATTTCAACTACAGATAAAAAATTTTCAGAAGGATATCCTTCTATATTAAATTCAGTAGTGACTATTTCTTTGAGCATTTCGAGGTCTGCGTATCGGACATGTCGTTCGTCCGGGCGCGGATGCACGGTAATGCCTTGAGCTCCGAACTTTTGGCAATCAAGGGCAAATTGTCTGAGATCAGGGAGATTCCCGCCGCGGCTGTTGCGGATGAGGGCTACTTTATTGAGATTGACACTTAGTCTGGTTTTCATTGTTTGCTCTTTAAGTGTGGCATTGGTAATTCTTACTTCATTTTCATGTTAGTCTTGCAGTCCGCAGTTTGCAATTGACAGGGTTTATTTGAATTTTCCTGGATTATTTTAAAAATTAATAATAAAAGAAAAGTTACACATTCTCAGAACTGCGCACTGTAGGCTGCCCACTGGAAAATATCCCTCCAAATGTCGTCTAAAAGTGTCCCCCAAATCATTCAACATTTAAGAATACCAACTAATTTGGTAATAGTATATTTGCTTGCAGTTAAAATTTCACTTATGAATCTAAAGATTTACCTCAGTTGTGTAAGCCTCCTAATAGCTTGTCTTAGCCTTTCAGGACAACAGACAAAACGCGATCTTAAATTGAATAAGGATAAAAACTCCATTCAATTCGAACCCATTATTTGTTATAAATCCGAAATGTTAAATCATCACTACGTTCCTCCTAAAGCAACATTCAGAAGTTCGAATGTTCAAAGATTGACGTTTAATGCAAATTATACAAATGGAACACCTGCATTTGTCATGGATCTCTTTGAAAATTTCCTAGCTCCTAATTTGAGCAACATTTTTTCATCCAACATTCCCGTAAATGTGCAAATCGAATGGTTGCCTTTGGAAGGGAACGCTTTAGCAGGTGCGCGTCCCAATAGGTATTTCTTTAGTCCTGCATTTCCTTTGCAAGATATTGCTTATCCGATAGCATTGGCTGAAAAAATTCTAAAGATAGAAATCAATGATCCGGAACAAGCGGACATTGTCATAAACATAAATTCTCAGGAAAATTGGTACACTGATTTCAACAATCCCGCGGGAGTAGGAAACCGATTGGATTTGGCGTCAACACTCCTACATGAACTATATCATGGGCTTGGTTTTGTTGACTTTAGTAATGTTAATGACAGTGATCAAGGATTTCTCTCTATTCTTCCTTATTCTCATGCAATGGAGACTGGTGATGGTGTAAAATTGACAGATATCGAGGATGGTTCATTAGAAATGGGAAGTGCTTTGACAGGTAATAACTTGTTTTTTCGAGGTCGATCTTTCGAGGGAGGAGCGCTGCCCAGACTGTATGCTCCTATTGTTTTTGATGGAGGCTCCAGTATAGCTCACCTCGACGCAATCACCTACAACAATACATCAAGTCAGTTGATGACGCCTACTTCAGCTCCCGGAGAGGTAGAAAGATCCTCCGGAATTGCAGATGATATGATGTACGATATGGGCTGGAATTATACCAGTATTGTCTACTTACCCCCTGCTCCGGTAGAAAATCTTGACGACCCATTCGCAATAGAAGCTACCATCGTATCGGATAATGATGTGGACGAGTCGTCGTTTACCCTGCACTATTTTGTGGGACGCTTACCTGATGAAACCACCATGCCCATGGTAAAGGGCGATGATGATATATTCAGAGCCGAAATTCCTGCTACTGGACAAGCACAGTTGATAACTTATTATTTGTCAGTGCATGACATGGACGGCAGAACCTATACCAACCCTGGCGAAGCTCCGGGTAAGGTGCTGTGGCGCTACGATTTTGGCATCGATGATATTGCTCCTGTGATAGATCACGAACCCGTCACCGCTATAAGTACTGTTGGCAATTCATTGCATTTAGTCGCCGATGTTACTGACGAGTTTGCAGGTTTGGAGCCCGTACAAGTCGAATTTAGCATTAACAAACAACTCCAGGAGCCCATAGATTTAGTATTCGAACCTCTTAATGAATTTACAAATCCGATTTACCAGGCAACAGTAGAATTGCCCGGTGGTAGTCTCCAGGAGAATGATATCCTGGAATATAGGATAGTAGCCGTCGATAAAGCCAATGCAAGCAATAGAACCACGAGTCCCGAAAATGGAGAGCCAGGCACTCAATTCGGAGAGTTGGAATTTTGGGATTATGTAATAGTCGAAGGTCAACGACTTGGTGAAAGAAATTGGTTCCCTTTTCTAAATGGATACGATTGCCGGGCGAATCCAGTATGGCTTAATACCTACTTAGGTGGCATTCCCAATAACAGCCAGGATTCGGATTCACAGGGTACTCCACAGCTGTTCAGAAACCGCACCATCGATATGACAGCCAATGGCAACTTCAGTGTTGGCGACGAAATCTTTATTCGATTCAGAATGTTCTCCGATCCTTTTGCGGTAGGATGGGGATGGGCCATTGATAATCTGAAAATCCAGGAAACTACAGTAGCAGTTGAAGATTATGTCGATGAAAACAATTTCACTGTATTTCCTAATCCAATTGATGGAAATGAGCTGAATGTAGCCATTGATCTTAATAAAAATGCGCCTAATACACTATTAACGGTTAGCGATATCTATAGCAAAGGTAGTTCATACTTAAAAGCTGAACTTGCTTTCTCATGAAAGTGTGCGTTCTCTGGATGTATCGCAACTTCCGAAAGGGATGTACTTCGTGAGCCTTCAATTTAATAAAGAGAATGTGATTACACGGAAGGTTGTGAAATAACACGGTGGACGGCCAACGGTAGACGGCGGACTGTGAATAACCTGGGAGATATAAGCTTAAATTTGAAACTTTGAGTGACCAGAGGCAAATTGTTGCGCAACTTTTAGTAGTTCTCATTCTGGTTCTGATTTTCTCACTCATAGGTCAGGGGGTCTCTTATCTCATATTAAAACTAGGTGGTCTGGATTTCGGACCGTCAATGTTTACCGAACTCGATTCTACGGATAAAAGGCAGATCACCAGATTGGCATTAATGTCTGCCCATCTGATCTCTTTTTTTGTGGCGGCTGTGGTCTTTCTCTACATATTTCACCGCGATAATTTTGCCAAATTTCTCCAACTCAAAGGCCTTCCTGATACGGCCTTTTTATTCCTTTCCTTCTTTTTACTTCTGGCCAGCTATCCTATAGTCGGCAAACTTGGAGAACTCAATATGAATCTCCCATTACCTGATTGGATGACTTCTTCCGGGGATGCAGCAAAGGAATTGCTAGAAGGCATTTTGGTAATGGATGGTTTTTCGGAACTTTTGGTATCCGTTGTCCTTATCGGCGCGCTTCCGGCCATAGGAGAAGAATTGCTGTATCGCGGTATTGTGCAAACTAAACTGCAAAAAGTCCTTAATAATGATCATCTGGGTATCCTGTGCGCGTCATTGCTTTTTAGCCTTAATCATTTTCAATTTGATCGTTTCTTGCCTTTTGCTTTTCTTGGATTGGTGTTGGGCTATGCCTATTATTATACGCGCAATCTTTGGGTGCCCGTTCTGCTTCATTTTTTGAACAACAGCGTCCAGGTATTTGTGATTTACCATATGGTCGACGATTTCGAAAGTATTGACTTTTCGGAGATGCCGGATATTCCGAATGCTTTTCTTTTTGTTTCTATTTTTGCCACCATGGGATTATTCTTTCTTCTGAAATCGCACTCCGATAAAGTGCACTACGTAACTCCGCACAAGTTATGAGTCGCGAGCTAAGGCTTCGAATTATCTTCGGCCTTCTCTATGCAGTTTCTAGTGTAGGATTGCTTTTTATCGGGAAAATCGGAGCCCATATATTATTGATAGTACTGGGTCTTTTGCTCCTTTGGGAATTCTTCAATAATTCTTACTTAACTGAGATTAATAAAAAGGCGCTCAGTCTTCAAATGACTTTTTTCCACATTTTATTCATTGCGTCGGGATTTTATTTTATAAATGAGCAAGGAATCTTGTTGGCATTAATCGCTGTCAGTTTAATCTATAATACGGTCAATATCGTTTCGCTTCTGAGCCGGCAGGCTGCGGTAATTTACTATAATCCCGTCTGGTTCCATTCCTTTTTTTACCTATCGCTTCCCATATTATTGGCTTTGTTGATGAATAAATTTGTCCCCTCATTTCATTGGTATCTACTGTACTTATTTATCGTGGTATGGCTTTGTGATGTTGGTGCTTATTTCGTAGGGAAGCCATTCGGAAAGAAAAAACTTTATGCCAAAATTTCTCCTAATAAGACCTGGGAAGGATTCTTAGGAGGAGGTGCTTTAGGATTGATTACAGCAGTGTTCATTCACCGTATTACCGGTAGCTTAAGCCTGGAAATGTGGATCGTACTTGGAATCATGATTTGGGTAGTCTCGGTCTTCGGTGATCTTATCGAATCTTCTTTTAAAAGGCATTACGGTATAAAAGATACAGGTACAATTATTCCCGGACACGGTGGATTTTTGGACAGACTTGATAGTTTCATATTTACTTTGCCATTTTATGCTTTTTTTATTCTAAAATTTGCATTGTGATTCATCAAGAAGGAATACCGACAATCATAATAGTAGCTGCATTGGCAAGTGCTGCATCTATTCTGGCATTCTTTAAGCCAAATGTCTGGACAGCCATTTTGCTGCTTACCTTATTCATCCTGGAATTGTTAATGCTGTGGTTTTTTAGAAATCCAAATCGCGATATCGAAGAAATGCCAAACGGCATAGTATCGCCTTGCGACGGTAAGGTAGTGGCCTTAGAGGAAGTTTTAGAACCGGAATATTTCAAGGACAAAAGGCTGCAGGTTTCCATATTTATGTCACCACTTAATATACACGTTAATCGAAATTGCATGACAGGCACAGTGGCTTACGCCAAATACCATCCCGGTAAATATCTAGTGGCATGGCACCCAAAATCTTCAACGAAAAATGAACGACATACTGTCGTATATAAGAATGGTGACAAAGAGGTCCTAGTGCGTCAAATTGCCGGATTTTTAGCACGAAGGATCAAGAACTATCTTAAAGTCGGCCAGAATGTGGCTCAAGGTTCTGAGATGGGATTTATCAAATTTGGTTCGAGGGTGGATCTTCTTTTGCCTTTGGATGCGGATGTGAAAGTTGAGATTGGGGATCGGGTGAAGGGGAATTTTGATTTGATTGCTCGCCTATGAATAACTCATTTTTTCAAAGAGCGCTGAAAATCATGGGTATATTCAATCTCGTAGCTCATTCAATAACTCCTCTATAGGTTTCTCTTTGATTTTTCCCGCGATCATCAATGCGATGCGCTGTTGAACTTCTAAAAGGTTTTTATTGCCGATTCTCTCAATAAACCTAAATCCTCTCTCCTTCGGAGTTTGGCAGAGATCCCGACCAAAGCGTAGGGGAACTTGGAATTACCAGCCTACCTCACCATCTCAGCGATAACATCCATCCACCCAGGATCATCATTAAGACTCTCCACCAAATCCAACTTCTCACCACCCGCTCTTAAAAATTCCTCTCTATACTCATAACCGATCTCAATAGTCGTCTCCAGGCAATCGGCCACAAATGCGGGTGAAAAAACCAGAAGGTTTTTATTGCCTTTTCGCAAATGCTCTTTTATCACTTCGTTTGTGTACGGCTGTATCCATTCCTCCGGGCCAAATCTCGATTGAAAACAAACGGTATATTTCTCTTTGGGAAAATTCAATTTATCGGCAATGGCAAATGCCGTCGCATGGCATTGTGCAGAATAGCAAAATTGGTTTTCTACAACAATCGATGTGCAACACTTTCCATCGCATTTGCAATAATTATTTTCCTTTTTAAGGTATCTTTTGGGCACCCCATGAAAGGAGAATATGAAGTGATCATACTCCTTTAAATCGAACTTTTTTGCTTTATCGGCGAATATTTTAATTATTCGCACATGATCATAATAGGAGTTGATAAATGAAATATTCGGTATTTGCTCTTTTTTGCCAACTATCCGCATAACTTCTTCGAAAATTGAGCCTGTAGTGGCCGAAGCGTACTGAGGAAATAAAGGGAAAACGACAATCTCCGAAATATTACTTTCGCATAATCGATTGATTGCCAGGGTTATAGAAGGGCTTTGATACCTCATCGCAAACTCTACTTGGTAATTATCTCCTAATCTTTTTTGCACGCCTTTAGCCACCTTGTATGCATATACTTTGAGCGGCGAACCTTCGTCTGTCCATAATTTTTTATAAAGTTTTGCAACTCGTCTCGAGCGCATAGGCACAACTATTCCTTTAAAGAGAATATTTCTGAACAACCACGGCAGGTCAATCACTCTTTTATCCGTGAGAAATTGATTCAAATACCTTCTAAGGCCATTCCAGGTAGGGCTATCGGGCGTACCGAGATTAATGAGTAATACTCCTTTCTTTGCCATTTGGTGCTAAGAATTAGATCACATAGATAAAGACAACGCATTTAAACCTTCCAGGTTTCCATAATAAAATGAACAAGTTCGATTTTATCTTGTCCTTATTAGCATGATAACCTGACAGGATTTAGAAACCTATATCTAATGTTATTTTTGCTCCAATAATTCATTGACCAAATGAACAAGGCACTTATACTGGTGACTAATGACGACGGTATGTTCGCCCCGGGTATCAAGGCTTTGGTTGAGATTGCCAGAGAACTCGGTGAAGTGGTCGTGGTTGCACCCAATTCGCCGCAAAGTGGCCGGGGCCATGCCATAACTCTCACCGCACCGCTTAGGTTGCACAAAGTGAATGTATTCGAAGGTGTAAAAGCATACGAATGCTCGGGCACACCTGTAGATTGCGTAAAACTGGCAAAGCACGTCGTGCTCAAAGGACGTGAAGTCGATCTCTGCGTATCCGGTATCAATCACGGCTCAAATGCCTCGATCAATATTATCTATTCCGGTACGATGTCGGCAGCAATGGAGGCGAGCCTCGAAGGCACTAAGTCAATTGGATTTTCCCTTTTAAATCTTTCATTCGAAGCAGATTTCGAACCGTCAAAATACTATGCGCGCAAGATCATGAAATATGCCTTGGAAAATGAGTTAGGCGCCGGGAAGCTGCTCAATGTCAACATTCCGGATCTGCCATTGGCGAAAATAAAAGGCTTAAAAATCTGCCGTCAGGGAGATGGAAGTTGGTTAGAAGAATTCAGAGAATCACAAGATCCGCGGGGAGAAAAATACTACTGGCTCACAGGCAAATTTGTAGTGAATGATGACGCCACGGATTCTGATATATGGGCATTGACCAATGGCTATGTATCTGTTGTACCCTCATATCACGATCTGACCCATCACCAATCCATTGCATATTTGAAGGATTTGGAAAACGGAGTCAACTCATAAGAGATTGTTAAAATGGATCTGTTAAAAAAAGACAGTATTTGGATTGGATTTTTAATAGGATCAGTCTTTCCCTTTATGGCTTTTGGAGTCTTGCTTATGCTATTTGAATGGGGCACGAATGCAGGTATGATCGATGAGGTCGCCGATCCTTTGGGCGGGAAAAGGCTTAGGACGATAACCCTCATTGCACTTTGTTCGAACGCTTTTTTTATCCATTTCTACAACAATCGATACACTGGAAAATCTCTTCGCGGTATCTTGATTATCACATTTATCGGAGCTATGATCTGGTTTTTTGTTTTTTATAGGGAACTTATGATCGATTTTTAGGTGGTAAAAAAGTGATATACGCCGAATACGCGAGCGACAAAACTGAAATGCTAATCCTATAATCCTGAAATCCTAGTTAGATGCGGCTCTTCATCATAGCAGGCGAAACTTCCGGTGATCTTTACGGTTCGCAGGTGGTAGAATGTTTAAGGGATCTTGATTCTAATATCGAGATTATGGCTTGGGGTGGAGACAAAATGGCCGCTGCTGGAGCGCAAATAACAACACATATAAGCGAGCTCAACGTCATGGGCTTTATTGAAGTCGCTATGAAATTGCCAAGACTTTTGGCGCTGTTCAAAAGATGCAAAAGTCAAATTGACCATTTTGCTCCGGCAGCCGTTCTATTCATCGACTTTTCAGGATTTAACATGAGAATCGCCCGGTGGGCAAAAGGCCATGACCTTGTCACACATTGGTACATTGCGCCAAAAACCTGGGCTTGGAGAGAATCGAGGGTAAAAAAAATTAGAAAGTATATAGACCATCTCTACTGCATCCTTCCATTTGAAGAAGATTATTTTAGAAAAAGTAGAATTAATGCCACCTATGTAGGGCATCCGCTCATCCGAATTACGCATGACCTTGATCATAAACCTGAGAGTGAGTCTTTAACTGGCGTGAAAAAAAATAGGATTGCTTTACTGCCGGGCAGTAGAATCCAGGAAATTCAGAAAACACTTCCCGTCCTTGGCCAATTAATCAAGAGTAATCCACGCCATCTTTGGAGCATGGCTGCTGTTTCGAATATCCCGGTTGCATTATATCACAAATGGTTAAAAATGGAGAGCTCGGACCGTCTGCAGATAGCTTTTGACAGCACCTATGAACTTCTACAAAACGCTAATATGGCGATTGTCACTTCTGGCACTGCTACATTGGAAGCTGCACTGGTAGGCGTACCTCAAATTGTAATATACAGGACTTCTTCGCTGAATTATTTTTTGGCAAAAAACCTTCTAAAAACCAGGTTTATTTCTCTGCCCAATCTAATTCTCGACAAACCATGCGTAAACGAGCTTATCCAATCAGATTTTAATATAAGAAATCTGGAAAGTTCCCTTTTATTATTGGAAAATAGGCGACATATCCAAAGAATAACACAAGATTATGCAGAAATACGAGATGCACTTGGCAAAGAATTTGCAGCGCTAAAGGTAGCTCAGAACATACTAAAAACTAATAAAAACAGTTAAATTATTATTACCTCAAAAATTGGCTGGATTGACAAGTATTATCTACATATTGCTATTCAATCTCCTTTTCTCTGCGGAGTCTCCGTGGAGTGCTGAAAATACCGCGGCAGCTCCCGTACTCAAGCTTAATTTTTACCTAATGGGTCGAGAGGATGTCGATCAGGAGGCCATCTTGAAAATTGGTAAGAACATTGAATATCTCAACCAGGAATTCGAAGGAAGCGTGAAGTTCGAATTAAACCAACTTTTCATGGACTACAAGCACGAATTTCTTCCCAAATTGTACACTGATTATATAGAAAAAGCAGATGCCAATGTACATCAACTGGTAGACGGCATCGAAGAAGAAGGTGCGATAAATATCTATCTTCTTGAAACATTTACTCCTTCAAATGGAGATCAATCATTAATGGGCTTCACTCCTATTCTACGAGGTATGCACCGCACCTATGAAGACAATAGCCCTAGCTTTGATAGGATGTTTCTGGCATATAAAGCGCTTCAGGCAAAATCTACCATCGTGCACGAAATGGGCCATTTCCTGGGGCTGAGTCACCCATGGGAGATGAATAGTCTGGATATAGAATTATTAGGATTGAATAACACACAAGAGATGACTAGAAATCATATGACTTATAATCCGGACGTCGACAAATTCACACCTGCACAGCTCCGTCGGATGAAGGATTTTGCAAAGCGGTTTAGAAAGTATCTTTTGAAGACGTAGTTTCAGTCGGCAGCCATGCAGTTGGCAGTCGGCAGTCCTGTTCACTAGTAGTTGTTTTCGTCCATCTTTATGTGTTTATTTCTACCCAGCATTTGCAATTCAAAGACATATCCTTATCCTCTCAGAATCACATAATGGCCCGGTAATGAATGCAGTACCATCATGACCGTCAACTTAATAAAACTGTATAGCATTCATTTAATGAAGCAGCAATCAAGCAAGCACTACGCAAGACTGCAAACTGCCGACTTGCAGACTGTTTTACCGGCTGAAGCTCGAAAGAGCGTACGAGGGCCAACTATTTTTTAGCCGCTATCATCTTCTTCACATCCTCAAGTTTGAGTTCTTTAACTTCTTCCGATGTCATTTTCTTACCGTCTTTTCCTTTCGGAAGTGGGATGGCTTTCTTTTTATTGCGGATAAATGGTCCCCATCTGCCGTTTTCGATAGCGATATGGACCTCTGGCCATTGATGGATATATCGATTGGCCTCCTTTTCTATTTTCTTTGCAATGAGTTCATGAGCATCCTCTATAGAAATATTCGGAAAATCATATCTCTTGGGAACATTGACGAATATGCCGTCCCACTTTAAAAATGGGCCAAACCTGCCTTTTCCTTTTGTGATCAGTTTATCTTTAAACGTACCCATAGGTGCGTCCTCTTTGCGCTTCTCCTCGATCAATGCTATGGCTTCATCCAACAATACGCTCAGGGGGTCCATGCCTTGCGAAAGAGATATAAATTTTTTATCGTATTTGACATATGGCCCATAACGACCCTGACCTACGATCACTTCTTTGCGCTCGTATTCACCTATATTTTTGGGTAGTTGGAAGAGCTCGATTGCCTCTTCGAAAGTAACCGTCTCCATCGATTGACCTGGGTTGAGATTGGCAAAATTGGGTTTTTCGCCTTCGGGCAATTCCCCCCTGTCCCCTATTTGCACGACAGGGCCATAACGGGTCATCTGCACAAGCACCTTATATCCCGTCTTCGGATCGATACCGAGATCTCTTCTGCCCTTTACCCGATTAGCAGATTCTAATGTCTTTTCTACGGTCTCATGAAAACTGCCATAGAATCCGCCGATCATCTTCTTCCACTCTTTTTCACCGGAAGCGATGATATCGATATCATTCTCCATGTGAGCAGTGAAATCGTATTGCATTATTTGCGAAAAATGTTCCTCTAAAAAATCTGTTACGAGTATGCCCAAATCCGAGGCGTATAATCGATTGGAAGTAGCACCGCTGATTTCGGATTCTTTGGTTTTGGATACTGCCTTGTTTTTCAGGGTGATCACAGTATAATTTCTATGCGTACCTTCTCGGTTCTCCTTTGTGACATAGCCACGCTTTTCTTCCATGATTTTAGTAATCGTGGGTGCATAAGTCGACGGTCTACCGATGCCCAATTCTTCCAGCTTTTTGACCAGGCTTGCTTCGGTATAGCGGGCAGGAGGCCTGGTGAATCGCTCAATTCCTCTGAGTTCGTCAAGGTCTAATTTCTGGCCTATAGTCAGAGGAGGGAGAATTCCTTTTGTCTCCGATTCGCCATCGTCGTCCCTGGATTCCATATAGACCTTGAGAAAGCCGTCAAATTTTAACACTTCCCCTTCAGCCTTAAGTTGAGCGTCTGCAATGGTAGAGATATCTATATCGACAGTAGTTTTTTCAATTTCTGCACTTGCCATTTGCGATGCCAATGTGCGTTTTCTGACCAATTCGTACAACCGCTGTTGATCGCGATTAGAACTGACAACTTCATTCTCGATAAATGTGGGCCGGATTGCCTCGTGCGCTTCCTGGGCGTTGCTGCTCTTCGGTTTGAACTGCCTGGTTTTCAGGTACTTATCACCGTATTTCGAGGTAATAACGTCAGCAGCAGTACCAAGAGCCAATCGGCTAAGGCTTGTCGAATCCGTCCTCATATAAGTAATAAATCCTTGCTCGTAAAGCTGCTGGGCAGTGGACATTGTGCGATTCACACTGAAACCAAGTTTTCTACTGACGTCCTGTTGCAGGGTGGAAGTGGTAAACGGTGGAGCTGGATTTCGTTTTAATGGTTTTACCTGGATATCTTGAATTTGATATTCCCCATCCACACATTTATTGACAAAATCCTCCGCACCGGAAAGTGTATCTATCCGTTCGCTCAACTCTGATTTTAGTTTGACCAGGTTCCCCTGTTCGTTTTTAACGTCGAAGTCCGCTTGAATTTTGAAGTACGGCCTAGATTGAAACTTTTGGATTTCGCGCTCTCTTTCGGCTATTAATTTAACAGCTACACTCTGCACTCTTCCTGCAGAAAGGCTGTGTTTCACTTTGCGCCAGAGTATTTCACTCAATTCGAATCCGACCAGGCGATCGAGCACTCTTCTGGCCTGCTGTGCATTGACCAGGTTGATATCTACTATTCGAGGGGATTGCAGCGCTCTCTGGATGGCAGACTTGGTGATCTCCCTGAAAACAATTCTTTTTGTGGTTTCGAGATCAAGCCCGAGCACCTGACAGAGATGCCACGAGATAGCTTCCCCTTCTCGATCTTCGTCTGTAGCAAGCCATACTTCTTCAGCTGATTTCATGGCCTCCTTGAGTTCTTTTACGATTTTTTTCTTTTCGGGAGAGACGACATATTTTGGTTCGAATCCTTTCTCGACATTAACCCCTTTATTGCCTTTATCAAGATCGCGGATATGACCAAGGCTTGATTTTACTCTAAAATCCTTGCCTAGATACTTTTCAATTGTCTTTGCTTTGGCGGGAGATTCGACGATTAACAAATTTTTGGGCATGTACAGTTATTTTCCAGTATGTTCTAAAAGCGGCAAAACTAAATATTTTAAGAATTGAAATGGGTTAAATTTTTACTCGATTTTTTGCAGAAAGAAACTTAGTGGTTATCCTGATTCAAAACATTGGCTCGTTTTAGGCGCTCTTCGTTTTCTTTTTTTCTCTTCTCATAATAAAGCATAGCCTGTTGTTCCAGAAGCAATGTTTTGCCATTCAAATGACGATGAAATGAAACAATCATTAACTGCACCATATCATCCGGAAAACTGACTCCTATTTCTTTCATTTGATGCGAAAGTCTGGAGCCGCCTTCAAAATTCCAGTTTACAGCCATCCATCGCCCGAGGCCAAAATGTAATTTTTTGGACACCGTTTCCTCCGAAGCATTTTTGAATTTTTCCAATGTTCCGGGCTCAGTGAGGCGTTTTAGCTCATCAAATGCATCTTCAAAACTTTTGGGTATGTAGATATCATTGATGAATTCTTTTTTTATGTTTTCTGCGTAGGCCTTGAGATATTCTTCTTCATAATCGGACTGACCACTTAAGGTTCCGCTTATAAAGAAAAATAGAAGAAATATTTGTTTCATTAATATTGAAATGATATTTGTAATAACTTATTTTTTGAGGCCTTAATTCTTCATTCATTGTTTTTTCACAAGATTTTATAGGTAAATGATTCATAACTTTCGTTATAGAAAAGGAGTAAATTGGCGAAGCCAATAATAAGCCGCATACAAATGAAATATCTTACTTACATACTTGTCAATAGCCTTTTTCTCATTCTTACCGCTAATCTGAGCTGTCATAAAGAAGCCATTCTGCCCCCTCCCAATATCGTCTGGATCACATCAGAAGACAACTCAAAACACTACTTAAAACTATTCGACGAAGATGGAATAGAAACACCAAATATCGAATGGCTGGCAGAACGGGGAATTACTTTTACCAGAGCATTCTCCAATGCACCCGTATGCAGCGTAGCTCGTTCTACGCTAATCTCCGGTTGTTACGGGCCACGCATCGGCACCCAATTCCACAGAAAACTTAAGATCGTACCTATGCCTGAAAATCTCGAGATGTTTCCGGCTTATTTGAGAAAAGCCGGATACTACACCTCCAACAATAGTAAAGAAGATTACAACGTCACCAAGAAGGACGATGTCTGGGACGAATCGTCAAGGGATGCAAGTTGGAAGAATAGACAAGCAGGGCAACCTTTCTTCCATGTTTCTAACATCGTGACTACGCACGAAAGCCGGTTGCACTTTAACGAGGCACTGATGGATACCGTGGCCACTACACTCGATCCTAAAACAGTCAAAATCTTTCCGAATCACCCATCAACAGCGCTTTTCAGATTTACCAATGCCTACTACCGCGATAAGATACAGGCGATGGATCGACAAGTGGGGGAAGTGGTCGAAGAACTGAAAAAAGACGGATTGCTTGACAATACGATAATCTTCTACTTCGCTGATCACGGTGGGGTTCTTCCTGGAAGCAAGGGATATCTCTACGAAACAGGCCTTCACATACCCTTGGTGGTGTATGTGCCACGGGCGTATAAGCGAGCATGCAAAACTTATCCCGGTAGTACAATCCACGGTTTTGTAAGTTTTATCGACTTCGCTCCCACTGTTTTGAATTTGGCCGGAATTGATATCCCGGAAGCGATTGATGGCCAAGCGTTTCTTGGAAAAAATATCACTAAACAGGAATTAAATGAACGGGACGAAACATTTAGCTATGCCGATAGATTTGATGAGAAATACGACATGGTGCGTTCCCTGCGAAAAGGTAAATATAAATACATCAGAAGCTACCAACCTTTTAACTACGATGGTCTGATGAACAATTATCGCTATCTACAGATGGCCTACAGGGAATGGAAGGATCTACACGAAAAAAATGAACTTAACCATGCGCAATCGCGCTTCTTCGAACCCAGGGCGCCCGAACTACTATTTGACCTGGAAGTCGATCCGTTCGAAACAAATAATCTCGCCGATGATGTAGGACATGTGGATGTCTTGAGCGACATGCGCGCTCGACTCACCAGACAGGTCAAGGAAATGCCTGATCTCTCGTTCTATCCTGAGCCTTATCTCATCGACAACGCATTTGATGATCCAGTAAAATTTGGGCAAAAGCACAAGGGTGATATTGAAAACTACGTGGACATCGCCAATTTGAGCCTGTCCGATTTCGAAGAGATCAAGATGGAAATAGAAACACATCTGCAATCGAGCGATCCGTGGGAACGATATTGGGCACTTGTGGTGTGCAGTAGTTTGGGTAAAGAAGCAATGGATCTTATACCCCACATAAACCAAATTAAGAATACGGATGCAGAACTAATCAACCGGGTACGCGCAGCCGAGTTTCTGGGTGTTATCAAAGCAGAAAATCCTTCAAAGGTAATGATCAGCGCCTTGTACAAATCCAGGGATGGTGCTGAAGCATTACTGATCCTCAATTCCATAGTGCTAATGAAAGACGGGGCGCATCAGTACTCATTTGACATTCAATTGGATAAAATAGCCGCTATTGTCACAGAGAATAGTGAGGTCAAGAGAAGATTGCGCTATTTGAAAGTCATTTCTTAATCCTTCCTCACCTTTTTTATGCCACATCTCACCTTGGACTAGTGCTCTGTAAAATAAATTTCTACAGTTTATGGCGGCATCTTTTGAGCCAGCTCTTTGTTGCAAAGCCTCGCCGTAGCTTTGGCTATGGCTGCGTTTTGCGCCGCGATCTGACTCAAAATCTGCTCCCCATAATTCAGAAGAACTTACTTTACAAAGCACTAGTGCGTCAGAAACTAAATTCTAACCTACATAAACTTGTTCTTTTCCTCCTGCTCGTCGTTGTAAAAATCCTCATTATGCTAAGGCATAACTCCGGTTTTTCCGCCTTGATCAGAAGAAAAATAACGTCGTTTATATATGTCATTACTTAGTTTCTGACGCACTAGTGTTCAGTCAAGCGCATAAGTCTGGGTAAAGATTTTTTAGTTTAATGCGCGCATCACTCGTTGTAAATTGCCAATCTACTCCTTTTTGGTTTTTGTTTCTGTACCCATACCAGGCTTTGGTTTGTTTTTTGAGTTGTTCTTCATCTGACATTCTACTTTTCAAACCACACCGTGTTAATACGCTCAATTCACATTCTGCAATATTGAGCCAGGAAGCATGTGCCGGTGTGCGAACAACTTCTATCTTTTTCACTATGTTTCGGGCTCTGGGGGCAGGCATAATTTCATATAAGGTACTTAATTTATGTGCACTTAAATTGTCCTCTACCAATGTGATTTTGTTAGCAGCGCTATATGTTTTTTCTACTAAGTTCATGATGATTTTTGCGTAAGTCTGACTATTGTGATTATCCTCAATATGTACTTCTCTGTATTCTCCTAAGGGTTCTACGATCATGTACATACTTTTTACTCCTTCTCTTTTATACTCATAGTCTTGATGTAATATACCCTTTGAATCCATATAGCTTTTCTTTGTTTCACTTATGATCTGTTTAGGGGACTCATCTAAACAGATTACTGGATGAGTCGGGTCATATGGTCGTTCATATACATCTAATACCGCTTCCATTTTATGAACAAAATCTGCTCCTTTCTTTGGCATTATCCAACCTTTGACTCGCCAGGGTTTAATTTTGTTTTTTTTAGTATCTGCCGTATAGATTCATGACTGATGCTTTCTACATATTCCAATTCTACCATCTTATCAGCCAATAATCGTAAACTCCACCCTGAATGACCATCAGGAACTTCTTCACATCTTAAGGATAGTAAATGGCTTTCTACCCGACCGTCAAATATCTTTTCTTTTACATATTCTCTTTTCTTTCCATATAGCGCTGCTTCAAATCCGTGTTCCACAAATCTTTTTCGCATTCGCTCTATTCCATTTATCGTCATTCCATAGGCAATTTGAATCTTTTTATCTGTCCAATGCTTATCTCCATTCTCATCTGAGGCCAATAATATATAACTCCGCTTGGTCCTAATTGACTTACTATTGGGTATGCTTATTATTCGCTCTAATTCACTACGCTCTTCTTCGGTTAAGGTTACTTTGTAAAATTTTGCCATGATTCTTTTTTTTGTTCATTAATCAAGGCTCTATATTCTCTTTTTGATCAGGTGGTCACTCTAATCTTTATGCAAAACAACATTCGAAGTTACTTTATTCTTTTTACCCAGATTTATGCGCTTGACTGAACACTAGTAAGCAGCTTTAAATGAACATAATTTCGTTCTTTAATAGGATGAATGGCGGAGTTCTCCGGGTGTTCATTGTTGGATCAACGAATATTCTGAATTTTTGAAGCTCTCCATTTAATCAAAAACAGAATTCAATTTAATGCTCTCCCTTTTTTTTGGGGCGTCTCTCCTATAGGAGGGCGCCCCTCTTTTTTGCGGAAATGAGCTCTAATGCCTCATCTGCATTATCAACAATGCCCATTACCCCATAACCCGTATTCTTAATGAGCATTTCCCCTTCAAGAGCAAAACTAGCATTGTCTTCTACAATTAGTATTTGAAAGGGTACTTCCATCGGGTGAATGAGTCTCCGTCAGTTTTGAAATCTAGACAATGAATATTAAAAATGCGAGTATTTTTTCTTATAATGTTCAAAGCGCATAGTAACATAGAGCTTAAATTTCTTATGTTTTTATTCATAATAATTCCATACAATCATGCCAAATATTCTAATCGACCATAGAGAATCGCGCTCAGAAATAGTCGAACTATTAACGAGGGATGAACGGTTCGATCTTCACTCTTCGACACTTCCTGCGGGTGACTATATCATCAACGATGAGATTTGCATCGAAAGAAAAAGAAGCGATGATTTTATTCAATCGATCATTACAGCTAGAATATTTGATCAATGCGCAAAGCTCAAAAGATTGCCTTACCGGGTATTAATCCTCGTGGATGGAAATCCATTTAATACCAAGCATGACATCCGCCCACAATCTATAAGAGGAGCCATTCTTTCGATTTCGACTGCCTGGGAAATTCCTGTAATCATCTGTGAAAGCAGTTCTGAAACGGTGGACTACATCGCTCTATCAGCTAATCAGACCACAAAAAACAACATTTTTGTCAGGAGAAAAGGCTACAAACCGAAGCGAGTAAGATCATTGCAGCTGAATTTTATCGGGGGCTTGCCAGGAGTAGGTGTAGGACTGGCAAAGACACTTATGGAACATTTTCAATCTATTCGGGCAATCGTTAACTCACCTTATAAGGAATTAATGAAAGTTCCGGGAATTGGCAAAAAGAAGGCACGTAGAATTGAAGAGTTTGTTACGAAAGATTATGACTAGACGCAAGTTGCACCACACCTCCGATTGATGGGAGGTATTGCTAATTTTTGAATTTCTACCAGTATTTAAACTTAAGTGTCGCACAACTCTTTTTTATTAAAAAAACCTTTTTGTAACCATCCGAAAAAATGAACCGTTAATAGAAAGAATTTCATTTCCACATTACCAGTCTCTATACTTGCCAGGTAAATGATGTAAAATACTTTACTGAAAACTCGACAATTTATGTACAACTTAAAGTCTTTCTGCTCCTTGTTTTATGCCTTTTTTCTTATTTCAAATGGCGTACTGGGCCAATATTCTGCAAAAGCAACACTAAACGGTCAAGAATATCAAGAACTTCTGGAGGAGCATTTCGATAAGGATGGCCCGGGAGCCTCCATTTTAGTGGCTAAAAAAGGTAAAATAGTTTATCAAGGCGGTATAGGAAAAGCCAATCTGGAACTGGATATTCCTATGGACGCAAAGCACGTTCACAGGCTTGGTTCGATTACAAAACAATTTACAGCAGTCGCCATTTTGATGCTTTTGGAAGAAGGCAAACATGATTTGCAAGACAGCATTACCCAACACATTCCTGACTACCCTATGCAAGGGCATACTATAACAATTGAACATTTACTAACCCACACTTCGGGTATACGCACTATGACCGGTATGCCAGGCTTTTTTGCGAATGCCCATAAGGACATGACCACCACCGAAATGATGGATTATTTCAAAAACGAACCGATGGATTGGCACAGAAAATAGCAGCCATCGAAATTGGAAAATACGTATCAAAAGAATCCATTGAGTTATCCCTCGAAGAATTGGAGGAATACGAAGGCATATATCAAGTCGATGACGAAAAGAGTAAAAGGACAATCAAAGTGAAGGAAGATCATCTCACCACTCAAAGAAGTGGTGGAGAAGTGTTTGACATTTATCCCTTTGAAAAGGACAATTTCTTCTTTGAAAACTCCCTGACCATTTTCGCTTTTAAAAGAGATGACAATGAGTCGGTAACAAGTATGGAAGCCCTTCGACCCAATGGCAATAATGATAGTGCAAAATTGACAGACGAAAAACCGGTAGAAAGAATGGCTATAAAGGTCGATGCCCATACCCTGCAGCAGTACGTAGGAGAGTATGAGTTGATGCCAGGTTTTACAATTGTCGTCACTTTGGAGGACGGTGTTTTGATGACTCAGGCAACCGGGCAACCTAAGGTGGAACTTTTCGCAGAAACAGAGACAAATTTCTTTCTAAAAGTGGTAGATGCTCAAATAGAGTTTCTGAAAGGGGATGATGGGCAATTTTCAAAATTAAAATTGAACCAGGGTGGGCAAGAATTGATTGGGGTTAGGAAGTAAAAAAAGGCGACCCAATCCATCGACCAGGCCGCCTCACTCATTTTAAGATCTAGTGTTTATTCTTCTTGAGGCGAGACGTCATCAAGAACCGGTTCCTGATGGCCTCCGGCCTCTGGAGGATTTATCTATTGTTCACATCCGAAAAGACTCCGAAATTTCTTAGAATGACTCCTTTGTCTTGTACATTTACATCCCCATTGAGGTCAAAATCGGTGAAATAGTAGCCGCTGTTTTCGCCTTCTTCGCTTGACCATTTAGAAAGATCATTGACATTAACATCTCCGCTTTCCACATAGTCCATTTGTTCGCCATTACCGGCTATCATTGCCCATACTCCCGGGTCCACTTCCTTCTGGCCTGAGCCTAATAAAGCAATAAATGAATTCTCAGCAGTAAAGTCAAATGACATCGTGCCATTTACAATCCCCACTTTTCTCGGCGACATAATCGGGAGATGATTTCTATGCTCGACTACGATATAATATTCTTCACCATCACTAAAACCACAACAATCGAATCCTTCCATAAACAACATTTCGCCATCATCCATAACTAATGCGCTCTTTCTACACACCACAGTTCCAGAGTTCCTTTCTTGTCTTAGACTTATCAAAACCCAATCCACTGTATTGTCCGGATATCCTGCAAAATCGTCTGCGCCGTCCATCAGTGCATCATAGCTATCTCCCTCTTCACCGCAATATTCCCATGGAATGTCGTAATAGGGTTGTCCCGGCAGCTCCCTCTTGCCAAAGAAGGTCTGAGGGTTTTGGCCGGGTAGATATCCGTTTTGATACAATATATTGTGCATTGTTCCTTCTCCTTTCATATATGCACCTTCTAACAATACACGTGCATTGACCTGTACACATTTTGTTTGGTTAATGCCAATAGTTACGGAGTCATCATCATCTTCTGATTTAACGTGCTGGTTTCCGGGCTCTGAATCCGGATCCTGGGCACTGCTTTGCATAACTTCTGCAATATTTAGATAGGCGTCACAATCGTCAACCACGACCATAACTTCTGCCTCAAAAGTTAACTGCATTTCACCATTCATTTCAAAATCATATACAGTCCACATGATCATATCTTCCATGAGGACGCCATCGTGACTTATATTCTTGACATTGCCCAGGCCAATTGGCATGTAATTTACCACGCGAGCCATAGCAGCATCATCTAGTCCTTTATTCTCAAAATTGATAACAATCTGAACGGTTTCTCCAATGTTTTTTTCCATACCTTCATCCACGATATGCAATTCTAAGTCGGCTATCTTGTTTACCGAAGCGATTGAAATAGCTTCATCGTTTTCGGCTGGGAATGTATTGAAGTTATCGGGAATGGAATTGGGATCGTATTGATCTGCTGCTTTAATCTCTGCGGCATTGACGATATCATCTCTTCCAAGACCTTCCATTACGGTCGCCTCAAAAGACATCTCTAGGGCCTCCCCATTGGGAAGATTATTTACAAACCATGTAATCTGAGTTTCCTCAAATACTCCTTCACTGCTAATGTTGTTAATATTTTCGACTTGCCCTACAGGCAAATAATTCACGATTTCTATACCAGAAGCATCATCAGGGCCATGATTTTCCAACCTTATTGTGTACACTAATGTGCTCAGTTCCGAAGGACTTTCATTATTCAAAGAAAGTGACAAGCGCAGATCAGACTGTAGGAGTGGCACTGGACTGGTTATTACACTGTCTTCGTCATCTTCACCCAGGCCATCACCATAATTACCTGGTGATGAATCAATATCATCCATACTAGCTCCTGTGATTTCGGCAACAGTTTCATAATCGTAAGACACGTCAAAGGCGGAGACTTCTGCTCTAAAGGCAAGTGTGATGGATTTATTTGATGCCAGGCTCAATATTTCCCAAGTAAGAACATCACCATTTGCAATGCCTCCTTGAAAAATCGATATGGGATTTCTAATTCCTGTTCCTAGCCGCACCTCTACCGAAATATTTTCTGCATCGATGTCTCCATTATTTTCTATCAGAATGCTAAATGCAATTAATTCATTATCTGCAGGAGTAGTGTTCGATGATGAGATCGACAGCTCCAGGTCAAATACTCCAAAGAATCCGGCATTCACGTTTTCATAGCAATCACCACTCCGCACCTCTATGGGTGGTGTAAGGCCTGTATTCTGATCGGCCTGGCTGGATTTGGATGGATCATCTCCTTGCCCATTGGGCGATCCGGAAAGTGATTCTACACCGTCAAACTCCACGTAGTAGGTCCCCGGTGGAAGATTAATAAAACTGTAGTGTCCACCTTCATCAGAAAATGTACTGGCCAGGATTTCCTGGTTTTCATCAAGAAGCTTGACCCAGGCATTAAAAAGCCCTTGTTCTTCCTCGTCGAGAATACCGTTTTGATTGTTGTCATTCCAGACTATACTACCTGAGATCTTACCAAGGCGGTAAATGCCCAAATCAATGTCCTCTACCGTTTGCCCATCAGCCACGGTAATTAGATGCGAGAGCGTGGACGAGTTATTAAATTGGTTGTCATCGCCTTGTGCATCGGAAGTGATACCAAAACCTTCGGCAATCTCAGCCTTCAGCCGAAATTCTCTAGGTGGTAATTTAGAGAATATATATATGCCCGAAGTATCGGACCGCGCAGAACGCAGTACCGTTCCATCGGGTCTGATCAACAATATGACCATGTCTTCTACTACCTGATCTTCCACGTCTCTTATTCCATCACGAGCCATATCTTCCCATACGCTGCCACTTATTGAAGCTGTACAGGTTGCCGTTTCTTCCAACTGTGTTTCAGCCGAGGCCTCACAACCATTGGAATCAGTAACCGTTACAGAATAAGTCCCCTCGATCAGTTCTGATCTCTCCGTTTCCGTTGATCCGTCCGACCATTCCACGGTATAGTCCGGACTGCCTCCGATTATGTCTAAAAAGACTGTACCAAGCTGGAACAGATCACAAGCAATAGGTGCATCTATATTTATGTCTACTCGCAATGCCTCATCGTCTGAAATATTTACATCGAGTACAACGGTACATGCTAAGCCATCAGTGATGGTCACACTGTGGGACCCGGCCCCCAAATTATCAACTGAAGCCGTTTCGTCTCGATTTGTCCACTCGTAGGTAAAAGGCTCTGTACCGTCTACAATGCTCACGCTCGCCGCTCCAAATTCACCAATACATATTATGTGCTGATCGGCCTGGATTTCGGCCAATAGCAACCCCACGATATTAATTCTTTGTGTGTGTGAGTCGGTATTCCCACAAACATCGGTGGCGGTCCAGGTTCTTTCTATTGCATATCCACAGATTTGTGCTGTGGTGTCCTGTGAGAATGTCACTTCGGCCGTACTGCATTCATCAGAAGCTGAGATTTGCGGTACCTCGGGCACCGTATCATCTTTACTAATGGTCAGATCTTCAGGTCTGTCAGATAATTCGGGTAAACCATCGTCTAGTATTTCGATCTGTGCAGAGCAACTTGCTGTATTTCCGCAATTGTCTTCTGCCGTAAAAGTGACTATTTGTGTACCAGTTCCTGCGCTGCACCCTTGCTCAAAGCCATCTTCCTTATAGGTATTCGTAATTACCACCGGGCCATCGCATGCATCTTCGGCAGTTATCGAAGCGAGCCAATTTTCGATGTGCATTGGATTGTCCACATCACCACAAGAGAGCATCAGAGCATCCGGACAAGTAATAGTTACATTCTCACTCTCCGTCCATACTACTACAACAGTGCATGAGGAATCCAGTGGAGTTGCCTGGCCACAATTGTCTATAGCTCTGAATCGGATGATGGAGGTATATTGGCATCCTTGATTGCTTATTGATTCATCGATCACTTGCACAACCGCAGTGCCATCTTCATCATCTGCTAATATCAAATCCAAAAGAATCAATGCATTGCCATCCGGTATCACCGGTGGATCACAATTCAGGTTTATAACGTTTTCTTCACAAAAGACCGTCGGAAGAATATTTTCATCCATGCCTACTTCTGCAAAGCATTGCGTCGTGCAATTATTGACGTCTTTAACAATAATCTCATGTAATCCCGCATTCAAATCTTCGAATACATTGCTCGGTTGGAAGGATTGGCCATCTACGCTATATTGGTAAGGGGCGGTACTGCCCGATGCTGTTACAACAACACGCCCTCCGTTTCCTTCTCCGCATTTCGCATTTTGCACTTCAGATATTTCGCATACTAGTCCTGCCAGGGCTTGTACTATTATATCCTCACAACTCACCACACAGTTTCCATCATCACGGATAGAAATGGTGTACAATCCCTCACCTAATTCATTAAAAGTATTGCTGTTTTGATAATTGATACCATTCAGGCTGTACTGATAAGGTGGCTGGCCTCCTGAGCCTTCCATAGAAATTGAACCGCTGTTAATTGCGGAACACACCGTATTCGTCACATTGGTAATGTTGCATAAAAGGTCTGTAGGTTCTGAAACCTGAAGATCGCAGACCGATAAACATCCATAGGAATCTTGTACTCGTACATTATATGAGCCCGCTCCGAGATTATCAAATATACCGCTGCTTACAAAAGCAGCATTGTTAAGGCTGTATTGATAAGGTGCAGTTCCTCCGGTTCCGGAGACTACTATTCGACCATTGGATTCATCGCTGCAGTTTACATCTACGAATTCATTGATTATGCACTGCAATGGTGATGGCTCGTCCATGATTTTGCTGCAAGAAGTCCGACATCCGTTGGCATCTCGGACATTTATTATATAAAATCCCGGAGCCAGATTATTGAATTGATTAGATGTACCGAAATTAATCCCATCAATGGAATAAGAAAATGGCACCATTCCACCGGTAACTCCTACTGTTATAGAGCCATCTTGGGCGCCTTTACAACTTATATTTTCAAACTCTTCAATACTACATCTCAATTCACCAGGTTCTACGATTTCGAAATCACAGAAGGTGACACAACCATTTTCATCTGCAACCGTAACAGTGTAAGAACCGGCAGAGAGATTTTCAAATATTCCCGTGGCATTTGATTCGCCATTTAGTGTAATTGTCCTGCTGCCTACACCGCCTAACACATTGATCCTCACAGAGCCCTCATTACCGCCGTCGCAAATCACATGTGACAATACCGTCGCGGTACACGTAAGTTCATTTGGTTCTGATATGGATATTTCGCATTGAGAAGAGCAATCATTTTCATCCTGAACGGTGAAGGTGTAATCACCAGCCTCCAGTCCTGTTATTATCGGAGAACCAATAGGAGCGCCATTCAAGCTATAAGAGAAGGTGCCCGCTCCCCCCTTTACCGCAGCAGAAAAGGACCCGTCACCTTCTCCAAAGCAACTGATATTTTGTGATGACGAAATTTCGCAGGTTAAAAGATCTGCTTCTTCTATCGTTACCGAACAATTGGATATACATCCCGATTCGTCAGAAGCCACAATAATATATTCTCCTCCACTGAGGCCTTCGAATAGTCCTGTCGAATTCGTAAATTCTCCCATATGATACGTAATAACACCTTGTCCGCCTTCGAGTGAAAATTGTACAAAACCGTCCGCAGCACCTGCACATGATACATCCGACTTTTGATTGACATTACAAGTCAATTGAGCGCCCTCAGCTACAATTGCCGCACAAGTAGAAAAGCAACTGTTACCATCGGTAATCTGAAGCAAGTATGAGCCTGAAGCAAGATTGGTAAATTCTCCGGTAGTACTTGTTTCTCCATTTAGTGTGAAGACGATATTCCCGGCTCCTCCCGTGGCTTCAGCGACTAATCTTCCATCGTTATTTCCGAAGCACGAAACTCCTTCGTTCACTACTATCTGGCAATATAGATCGGGCGCAGCATCAATAGTAGCTTGGCTGATAGCAGAACAGTCATTTTCATCTTTTACGGTTATGGTATAGTTTCCTGCCGCCAAATTTTCAAATATCGCTTCAGTTTGGAAGTTTTCTCCATCAATGCTATATTGAAGAGTACCTTGTCCTCCAGTAGCCTGTACTGAAATACGACCGTCTTTATGGTTAAAGCAAGACTCGTGATTTACAACTGATGCAGAGGCTTGTACCTCATTCTCCGAGTCAGCGATGTTGATTGTACAACTGGAATTATTTCCCGCATTATCCCTCACGTAAAGAGTATAGTCTCCGGCCAATAAACCGCTGAAAAAAATTTCCGTTCCCCAGTTTTCACTATCCAGGCTGTATTCGAAGGGGGCCTCGCCATCCTGAATATTCACTTCAAATGACGCATCAGACCCCCCTATACAGCTTATTTCATTGAGGAGAGTTATTGAGCAGGAGAGCGGATTGAGATCTATCAATTCTATTTCGTAGGTACTGGTGCACTCGCTAGCATCTTTTACCATCACTGTGTACATTCCTCCCGGCAGTTCAGAGATTGTATTGTTCGTTTGGAAATTAATGCCATCAGCGCTGTACTCATACGGAGATGTTCCTCCTAGTGCGGTGATAATCAAGCAGTTATTACAATTTTGGTCATCTTGTGAAACTGCTGAACTCGTCAAGACCGGAGGCTCCGTCAAGCTGGTACTTGCTTCATTAGTACATCCATTTGCATCGGTAACTGTCAGGCTATAAGAGCCGGTACCCATTCCCGAAAGCGATGCTGCATCAGAGCCATTGCTCCAGGCATAGGCATAAGGTTCTACTCCACCCTGCATGGTTGGGCTTATTGATCCGTTCTGATCACCATAACAAAGTGGATCTGATTTGGCTAAGGATACTGAGACTGAGCTGATATTTTCTATTATAGATACCGTCTCATAATCGACCTGACACGATCCATTGGCATTTCTCACGGCCGTAGGATAGTCGCCTGCGCTTAGATCTGTAAATTCATTTTCTGATGACCATGTTGTACGTCCATCTATGCTGTACTCCAGGCCTACCGTACCACTGACAAGTATGGTAATGGTACCATTATCAGAATCGCATCTTACATCGTTAGTAAAGGCAAGGCCACTAATATTTGGTGCGACAGGATCCGTTATTGAAGTTGATTGTCCTGCCACTTCGCAATTTCCACCGACATTTCTTATGCTCACTTGGTAATTGCCTGAAGGCATATTACTGAATGTATTTCCACTTTGCCATGGTCCATTGTCTAATCTATATTCTAGGTTTGCCGAGCCTTCTGTGGCGTTGACCGCAATTGTTCCGTCGGATAGTCCACAATCTGTAGGATCCGTGGCATTTACACTTTGGATGCTTCCTGCAGATTCTTCGACAAGACTAATGGTAGGATAGCTTTCGGGGCAAGATCCATCAGAATTGGATACGATTATGCTGTAATCGCCTGCTGGAAGATTGGCAAATACGTTCGAAGTCTGGAAATTGCTGCTGTTATCTATACTGTATTGTAAAGTGGAACTTCCAGTTGCCGTAATTTCAATCTGTCCCTGAGTACCATTACAACTGCTCGGGTGGTTTGCCGTAACATTTGTAATAGCCACCACAGCGCCCGATGTAAGCGATACCGGGTTAGCAGTACTTAACACTTTGCAACTACCGTCATCATTCCGGACGGCAATGTTATAGGTTCCTTCGGTTAATCCCGTAAATGTGTTGCCCGGACTATAGGTATTACCAGCGTTAATACTATATTCTATGCTGCTGCCTGTGGCGTTAATGGTAATCGAGCCATCTTCCGCTCCACAAGCGCTCGGACTATTTGCTGTAAGCCCATTAATTACCGGTTCGACCGGATCACTAAGTTGTACGTCATCCTCAGAAATGATGCAAGTACCATCGTTATTTTGTACTCGGATCTGATAAGTCCCTCCACCCAGACCTGTAAATTGATTTTCACTCTGATAGGAAGTTCCCCCGTCAATTGAATAATTCAAGCCCACAGCCCCGCTTGCGATTACAGTGATTGATCCGTTTGCCGTTTCACAAGAGGTCGAATTGCCACTCAGGACATTCAATACAGTCGGTGGAATAGGAGTATCCAATATGACATCGGGCGAAATTCGGGGGCAGGTTTCATCAGAATTAGCCGCTAAAATCAAATAGAGTCCTCCGGCTAAATTGGTAAATGTCGGGCTATTTTGCCATGTCTGGCCATTGTCTATACTGTAAACATATCCAATGCCTTGCCCGCCCGCAACCGATACAGTTATTGAGCCATTATTTAAATTACAATCTGACGGGTCAGTTTTATTAATACTCATAAACATTGGGCTACAGTCATCGTCTTCGCAATCCGTCATTCCATCACCATCATTGTCAATTCCATCAAAACAATCCGTCTCCGTTGTAGGGCATAGCTCTAATAAGAAACCTTCGGACCACTCATAACAAAGACTTTCTATGTCCACCTCCTGTATATACGAACTCACCGTCAATCCATTGATAGTTGTTCCGGTTTCTACACCTAAAATAAATGCTATATAGATACCTGTCGTCGGTTGTGCAGCAAGAGCAGGTGTACCACTCACATCCAGGATGACTCCCTGAAGAGTTGTCAATACATAAGTATCGTCAAATCCGGAACCAATCGAACCTTCAATATCCAAAATTATTTGTTCATTCAAACGCCACAAGCATCTCTCTGCCGGATTTCCAGAAGGGATTGCAATATTACTCGCACATTTCGGTTCGATAATAAATACATTGGGATGAGAGACTACGCATTCTCCCTTACGTACTCTTACCCGGTAAACTCCTGCTGCCAGTCCGGTATAATTTGCCTGAGAAGAAAATGTATTTCCTCCATCTATACTGTACTCTAATCCCGTACCCCTGGCAAAAATGTCAAGTGTACCATTGTTGAGAAAACACAATGAAGGATCCTCAACAATTACGCTGTCCAATATTGGCGAATCCGGATTATTGACATCAATACTTGGATAGGCTTTAATACAAGTCCCATCCGCATTAGAAACCCTGATGTTGTAAGTGTCATTTGTAACATTTGTATAATTTCCACTATTTGTCTGCCAGGTAAGCCCGTTATCAATGCTGAATCGATACGGTGGTAGTCCACCTGTGACCGAGATACTTATGGAACCATCTGTTGCATCGCAAGCAGTTGGGACTGTAAATTGTACATTGGTTATCTGGGGTCCGCAATCATCGTCTTCACAATCGGTCATTCCATCGCTATCATTGTCAATTCCGTCGCCACATTCCTCTTCCAATAAGGAGAATGAATTCTCGAAGTTCGTCGTAATTATTTCTGTCTTTCCAAGATCTTCTGTGAAGGGAAAAATATACTCGATCGCAGCATTCCTATTTGCCAGGATGCCGCTAAAAGGCAAAAGAAACATGATATATATGCGTGTAGCTGATCGCACGCTTTTTGCTATATGAAGGACTGTACTGAGACCGCACTTTCTACTTTCGCTGTTAGTCATAATCTGTAGTTATTACTAGTAATAGACTAATTCATTCCGAAGGTTGGTGAGCTTACTTTTCCTTCCGTAGGAAAGGCACCATCAGCGGCACCACTCGTGCTCTACGAGGCTTTGCCCTTGCGACCAAATCAGTGGCAGCAGACAAATCTTGTTCGCCTTAGCTCTGATAACTATCAGAGCACAGGAGAAATCAGCTTTTGGCTGACAAGTCGGTTCTTAACTAATTTTGGTTGGAAGGGTTACTTACTCTCTACCCTTAATGGTAGGAAGTATTATAGCACAGTCATTGTTGTCATCGCAAGCATTGCCCAGGCCGTCACCATCCGTATCCGCTTGGTCAGAATTACTTATCAAAGGACAATTATCTGTGCCATCATTAGTTCCGTCATCGTCCGTATCAGGATTGAGGGGGTCTGTTTCTTCAGGATCGACAATACAATCGAAATCCGCGTCTTCTGTTCCATCATTCAGCCCGTCACCATCGGTATCAGGGTTGAGCGGATCGGTCTCTGTACCTTCAGTGTATACATCATCTGCACCCGTTTCTTTATCATCGCTGAGACCATCACCATCAGAATCACTATCCGGATCAAAATCATCGACGTCATCTGTATCATTGACACCATCATTGTCGTCATCAGGGTCACAAGCGTCGCCCAGGCCATCGCCATCAAAATCGTTTTGACCGCCATTGCTATCATTAGGACAATTGTCGCATGCATCGCCGAGGCCGTCAAAATCTGCATCATTCTGATCGTTATTGGCATCACCAGGACAGTTGTCACAAATATTTCCTACGTTGTCTCCATCCAAATCCGACTGCGTGAGATTGGCATCATCAGGGCAATTATCACATGCGTCACCGAATGAATCTCCATCAGAATCGTTTTGATCGGCATTCGCACCTGTAGGACAGTTATCACATAAATTTCCTACCGTATCGGTATCGCCATCTTCCTGGTTAGGATTGTTGTCAGTCGGACAATTATCACAAAGATCCCCTATAGAATCGACATCCTGATCATTTTGATCAGCATTGCTATCGTCCGAACAGTTATCACATACGTCACCTACGCCGTCACCGTCGAGATCCATTTGATCGGCATTTGGGGTAGTTGGACAATTGTCCACATCATTATCAATACCGTCGCCGTCCACATCATTGGCAGTATTCTCGCAAGTCGGAGCATCGACATCAGGATTACAGGAATCAGAATCATCAGGGTCATATTGCGGATCGGTATCATCTATATCGGGGAAATATCCATCACCATCATCGTCTGTACATCCATTGACGAGGATACTTGCATCTTCTTCCGTAAGAAGTGGGCAGGAATCGTTGTCATTGGATACACCGTCATTGTCCCAGTCGTCACAATTGGCTCCGTCGATATGATAAAGTTGATTAAATGCATTACCGCCTATTCCGAATATACTGAATGCATTATCCAAACTAAACACTCCATTGTTGATAACGGGGTCATTATTGTTATCGATTAACTGGACTGTACCCAAACACTCTCCAGAGAAAGCGAAAGCGAACAAGCATATCTCTACACCGGCCTGCATTTCGATCTCCTGGGTACCGGCATTGGCCAATCCAAAGGAAATAAAATCATAACCAGGTTGAATCCCCGGATTATTTATCCTTGAATTGGGCTCCCAGTTTCCGTTACCGAAAAGTGTAGTGTAATCCTATTGAGCACTGTGAAATCCTCAAATAAGGTAACTATATCGGGTAGGGAGCCAGTGGGGGCTTTAATAGTCACCTGAGCTGATGATACTGTATTTTGAGGTGGATTACGCGTTGTGACCGATCTCATATATACTTTGATCGAATCGTTTACTCCAGTACCGTCCGTGATATATTTTATAGCAAGATCCACCTGGGCGTGTACCTTTGAGAAGCCCAGGAGGCCAAGGAAGACAAGAAGAAGTAATCTATACTTCATACTAGTGTTCAGTCAAGCGCATAAATCTGGGTAAAAAGAATAAAGTAACTTCGAATGTTGTTTTGCATAAAGATTAGAGTGACCACCTGATCAAAAAGAGAATATAGAGCCTTGATTAATGAACAAAAAAAAGAATCATGGCAAAATTTTACAAAGTAACCTTAACCGAAGAAGAGCGTAGTGAATTAGAGCGAATAATAAGCATACCCAATAGTAAGTCAATTAGGACCAAGCGGAGTTATATATTATTGGCCTCAGATGAGAATGGAGATAAGCATTGGACAGATAAAAAGATTCAAATTGCCTATGGAATGACGATAAATGGAATAGAGCGAATGCGAAAAAGATTTGTGGAACACGGATTTGAAGCAGCGCTATATGGAAAGAAAAGAGAATATGTAAAAGAAAAGATATTTGACGGTCGGGTAGAAAGCCATTTACTATCCTTAAGATGTGAAGAAGTTCCTGATGGTCATTCAGGGTGGAGTTTACGATTATTGGCTGATAAGATGGTAGAATTGGAATATGTAGAAAGCATCAGTCATGAATCTATACGGCAGATACTAAAAAAAACAAAATTAAACCCTGGCGAGTCAAAGGTTGGATAATGCCAAAGAAAGGAGCAGATTTTGTTCATAAAATGGAAGCGGTATTAGATGTATATGAACGACCATATGACCCGACTCATCCAGTAATCTGTTTAGATGAGTCCCCTAAACAGATCATAAGTGAAACAAAGAAAAGCTATATGGATTCAAAGGGTATATTACATCAAGACTATGAGTATAAAAGAGAAGGAGTAAAAAGTATGTACATGATCGTAGAACCCTTAGGAGAATACAGAGAAGTACATATTGAGGATAATCACAATAGTCAGACTTACGCAAAAATCATCATGAACTTAGTAGAAAAAACATATAGCGCTGCTAACAAAATCACATTGGTAGAGGACAATTTAAGTGCACATAAATTAAGTACCTTATATGAAATTATGCCTGCCCCCAGAGCCCGAAACATAGTGAAAAAGATAGAAGTTGTTCGCACACCGGCACATGCTTCCTGGCTCAATATTGCAGAATGTGAATTGAGCGTATTAACACGGTGTGGTTTGAAAAGTAGAATGTCAGATGAAGAACAACTCAAAAAACAAACCAAAGCCTGGTATGGGTACAGAAACAAAAACCAAAAAGGAGTAGATTGGCAATTTACAACGAGTGATGCGCGCATTAAACTAAAAAATCTTTACCCAGACTATATAATTTGACTGAACACTAGTACATCGACATATTCAGAATTGGAATAGATGGTGCCGCAAGTCGCATTTCCCGAACAACTAAACGTTGCACGGTAATACATGCTCGTAGTAAGGGTCGGCGAATAGGATAAGCTTGTAGCTCCGCTAATATTCGTCCAAGTAGCGTTATTGGTAGAAGATTGCCACTGGATCTTACATAAACCCGCACCACCCGTATTAGAACTTTGCAAGGTTATCGTAGCGCCCGAACAGAAAGAATTTCCTCCTGAAACCGTAATGGACGGACAAATGACTTCAATATTAAAGTCATAACATTTAAAATAGAGACAATTCATCCTGGACTCCATAACGTCGTCTAGATCATTGCCTCCGTCAAAATCTGCGCCATAGGTCGCAGTCACAGATGTAGGACTGTTGTATACATATGAGATCATGGTCGATAAGGCAGTTTCTACCACTCCCGACCAAGTAGCGTAGTCGCCTTTAGCTTTTAGAGACCCTGACAAAGTCAACTCACTCGGGGTCTGTAATTCGTAGGCTTGAAATCCACTTGCATATACAAACTCCCTTATACCGACGGCATTGCCATCTACGTCGACTGCGGTCATATTTAGTTGAGGAATAGAAACTGCTTCTCCGGTAACGGCATCTACAAAGTCAAACCGGAAGGTAAAGCTTTTTTCTCCTGCGGGATCATTTGAGCCTCCGCCGTTGTACCAGTTATAATCTATTATCGGTTGGAATGCCCAATCGTAGCCACCGTTGGTTGCCTCAGGTTCGTCTAGGCTCTCAATGACCATATCGCTATGTGTTTTACTCACAATCGTCAATATGACATTTGTTCCGGGATAAGCATTGTAATAGTTATAGGTAGAGTTTACCTGTCCCCAGGTTCCGCTGCGGAGTTCAGGAGATTGCAAATTGAAGGTGGGCGCGAAACAATCAAGTAGTGATAGACATACATTATCGAGGTACAGCCAGTCGCTATCTAAAACTGCTACTACGCGTAGATAGGAGCTATTCGTAGGAGCGTTCATAGAGAAGGAGTAGGACCGGAGCGCACCATTGGAATCTGTGTCGTGATTTATCTCCAAAAAATCTTCAGAGAGGAAATTCCCGGTACTGTTGTAAAATCGCAAGTATATTCTATGTAGGCCGGTAGGCTGTCTGACACCGGCATCAAACGCGAGAGTACAATTACTGCCGGGATCAACATTGTTGACCTGCTGCCATATGGTAGGATCCACTATTCCAGGATTACCTATCTTTTGCAACCACAATGCCATCGACCCACATCCATCTAAGCTAGAGTTAAATAAGGTCTGAATTCCACTTTCTACCGTCCATCCTGACGTTGAAGATCCTTCGAAGGTACCGTTAGTGATAAGATTATTCGTGCAATTACAATTGGTAGACTGGCAAGGACTTTCAGTAGAACCACAGTCAGGATCATCACAGTCTACAAGGCCGTCGCAGTCGTCATCAATACCATTGAAGCAGATTTCATTACTACAATCATTTATAAGTTCCTGACAAGCACAAGGAAAGGAACCGTTTGCCTGAGTTTGGTCTCGCTGCGGATTCCCCGAAAATATGTTACCGAAATCTAAAAACAATGCGGGATCAGAAACCCAATAATAATCCAAATCCACCGTACCGACAATATCTACGGTCGTTGTGATTTGGCCCCCTCCCGCCAGATAGATGCTCTCTATATTTCCAGAGACTGTCCCCTTTTGAAAGACTGTATTGCCAGAACTCAATCCTACTATTTTGATATTGACATCCTCGAAATAAGCATTAGACTGGTCGGTATTCATCTCGAAATTACCTGAATTATGGGCACCAATTTCGATACAAACATTGATTAACGTATCGGTACTCAGGTCATTAGAATAATTCTCCCCTGTAAAGAGGCAACCATTGATGAAAGTCCGCACGGCATTGGCTGTTCCCTTCCAATCCTGTGGTATTTCAATGTAAGCTCCGATATGGATTTCCCGACCACCCTGATTGAGGATAGCTCCTGAGTTAGGTGAGCCGCCATTAAATAAGGGTGTGATATAGGCTCCGTTTGTAATGGTAAAAAGACCGTTTATATTAATGGTTAAACTCCTTCCGCCCGGCACATTGAGGGTGTCCCCGAATATATTAAGTTCGCCATAATTGTCAATACTCGCACTTAGGTCATAATTGACATTGTGCTTGACATTAATTACATCGTTGGTGGGTATGATGCCGTCACTCAGTCCGGTGGTTGCAATAACAGCTGGAACGGTTCCCAAATCCCAAACAGTCGGGTCTGACCAATTGCCGGCCTTTACAGTCGTCCAACAGGTTTGTCCGCCCGGACAACTTATAGATATGGTGTTATTGGAGGTGCAACTAGCAAAGAAAGCTGAGCTCTCCGTCATACACGATGGAGCAGTCCTAGTATCTATCGGACTATTGTAAATCGAAGACAGGATATTTTCTTCAGGTGATAATGAATTTGAACTTCCCGCAGGAGCAGCGGGTATTTGTGGAATGAAAAGTAAGGCCAGGACAAAAAACAACAAATGCAACCGAATAGCATTTAATTGTGATATAAAGGATCGAATAAAACCAGCAATACAAATGAAAATGGCTTTACAAATTATTACATAGCTAATACCCGTCCGATTATCCGAATAATCATATTTAGCGCTATTCATTCCCAGAGTTGCTTTTCGCATCTACGCAGTTCTCATTGAGCCATTGTCTTAGCTCTTGTTTATACAAATGGGTTGTCAGTAACCGAAATGATTGGTCCCGGCATGTATTAGACAACTTTTGGATGTGTGTTCCCCTATTTCGTGGGCTTGTTTGTGTGTTTTTCAAAGGGATGGATTTGGGTATTGTTTTGGTAGGTTATTTATGCTATAAGTTGGCAGTAGGCAGTTGGCAGGTGCCTTTTGGTGAATGCCCATCGCCAACTGTCTTACCCCCCGAAGCTTGGAAAGCGTAGGAGGGCCAACTCTCCCTGCTAATTCACCGTCCCAATCGGCGGCAACTGCTGATTGATAATAAAATTGGCATTTAGGTTGGTGTTTTCAGGATGAAGGATGCTGTTGAAGAAGATCAAATCCGTATCATTCGGACTTCCCTGGAAGACCGCCCTTCCGTCCATATTCACATCGCCTCTTATATATCCAGTGAGAATATAATTGGCTAGAAAATCTACATTACCTTCGTGGCTCATTACATCATTTAAGATTGCAGCTGGGTCGACTAATGCCCCTTGGAATAAGATCATATGATTAAAATCTACATTGCCGGCCCACAGGGCGCGTACTTCATTATCGAATACATGCAATGGGTAATTCGAGGATGTGGATCCTTGTCCCGTCCATGGATTGTAGTATAACGATGTAAAGTCAATTGACCTATTCATGTGATTGAGAAGGACGGCATTGGATGACATGACTCCGAGGTGATTCCGGTGCCTCACGCCTACCTTATACCTGCCGTGCGGCCTGTTCAGTATCGTAAGCCTTGACACGCCATTCAAATCCACTACGTCACCATCTCTCTGTAATAATGCCGCTCTGCTGTAACTCATCGTACTGTGATCAGAGCTGTCGCGTATCTCTAATACAATCCAATCCACGATCGCGTTGGGACCCTCTACCTGGAATACGAGTGGGTTCACTGTTTCGCTCCCACCATTAGTGGCAAAGTTGTAGCCCATATTGCTATATGGTTCTGAAGTAGGGAGATATCCCATCTTTCTTAAGTCGTCTTTCATGAGACCAGAGGCTTCCACATATGGGCCTTGCAAAAAGACCTTGATAGATAAGAAAACAAATGGATCGGGATCGAGATAGTCCACTGTGCTGTCATTATCTGTATCGTCGTCGTACCAATCGGTGTTGTTATTGGTGTCTTCTTCCAAGGTGAGTACGTTGTCGTTGTCATCATCGGGATCTTTTATATTGATCAGACCATCGTCATCGGTATTTTGAGGAGTATAATCTGTGATCTCGCCCCACAAGCCATCCAGGTTATCAGCCAAATCGGTAATGCCGTCAAAATCGGTATCGCCGTCATCAAGTTTTCCATCTTCATTGACATCTAAATAAAGAACATTGCCACTTTCTAACAGATCAAATACTCCGTCATTGTCGCTATCGAGATCTATCCAATCCGCTTTTCCATCGCTATCCGTATCAATGACCGGTTCCGTGCCGCTGACACTTGAAACGAGGCCTTGTGCATTTATGGTACCATCTGCTTGGCCATCACCGTTTGTATCCGTATTCTCAGCTTCCAGGACGTCATTTGTACCATCGTTATCGCTGTCGAGGTCGACTTGGTCAGGTATCCCATCATTGTCGGAGTCACCGCCATTGATCGAATGAGCGATTTCGATGCTGTCAAGTATACCGTCATTATCATCATCAATATCTGTAATGTCAGGAACCAGGTCTTCATCGGTATCGCGATTGACAATAAATATAGCATTCGCCTTATTGGATATATTACCGGCATTATCTTCCACTGTATACTGGAAAAAGTCAGTGCCATCAAACAAGGTGAAGGCCGTATAAAGAATTGATCCATCAGGATTTATGGTTATCGAACCGAAAGACGGCGGCTGCGTGACAGTGACCGTATTGGCTGCAATAATATTGGGAAATGAACGATCATTGTCGCTCACCCTTACCGTCATCGTATCTCTAACCCTGTACACGTCATCCAGGGCCAGTACGATTTCGAGACTGTCAAAAACGTAGATCTCTACGTGCGCCGGATTGGAGAGATTTCCTGATTTGTCTTCAATATCGTATAAGAAATTGTCAACGCCTTCATAGTTAGTATTTGGCGTATATCGTGCTATTCCAGGGCTTGGAATAGTAGTGGCACCATAAATTGGGCTGCTCAAAAATTGCAACGTACTTGTATCCAAATCCGCCACCATAGAGAAGTCATTTTGCAAAATGTCGATGTCTACGGGTGTATTCTTTTGGGTAAATCGTATATCGGGTGTAGCAATGATAAGGCCGGGATCACCGACTATGATGGTCACTGTAGCCACATTACTCAAATCTCCTACATTGTCAAGAATAGTGTATTGAAACGAGGTCTGCCCCAGGAATCCCTCAGCAGGCACAAAGAATATAGTACCGTTAAATTCATTAAATAGAGCATTGCCTTCACTCACAGGTGGTAAGCTCACAAAGGTGAATGTCGAACTGTCCACCGTACCGTCAATATCAAAATCATTGATGCTCGGAGAGAAGAAGAAGGATTCTCCAAATTCGGTATAGAAAATATCAGCGACTGCTATCGGGCGGAGATTGCTTTCTGTCTCTGTACAAAGACCTCCGTAAACAGTCGAATCTGCATCAATATTATCCACTATTCCGTCATTGTCCACATCTGTGGTATAGTCCACCTGGCCGTCGTTATTTGTATCGTAATTAATATAGCCCGCTTCCTTTACATCGTCATTGATACCATCCCCGGTATGGTCTGCTGGGTCATTCCTATCCGCATCGACGTAATCGGGATGAATAGAATTATCAATAGATCGAGGCGCAAAGTGACCTGGTGAACCGAACAAACTGTCATTATTATCCAGTACATCGCGAATACCATCTCCATCTGATTCCGCACCATCGACCACACCGTTATGATCAGCATCAGAAGCATCGGTATTTACCCCGCTTTCGTACAAATCATAGAAGCCATCGTCCTCGCTATCCAAATCCTGGAAATTGGGTGCACCCCGTCCATCTGTATTTGGTATCGATTGACTGGAAATACCGCTTTCCGGGAAGGTCTCCAGGTCATCCGCAAAGCCATTAGCGCCAAATGACTTGGACGCATCGATAGATCCATTGGAATTCACATCCAAAGCTTTCGGGATGTCGCCTTCCACCAAGTCGAGTATGCCATCGTTGTCGCTATCCAGGTCAATTCTATCGGGCACCCCATCGCTATCTGTATCTCCACCATTGCTTGCAGTGGCATTTTCATCAGTATCTAGAATGCCATCGTTGTCATCATCGAGATCGCAAACATCTCCTACTCCGTCGCCATCCGTATCCGTTTGATCGGGATTATTTATGGTCGGGCAATTGTCGATTTCTATGCATATGCCGTCGCCGTCGGGATCGCCTAATGAGCCTTTGTCCACATATACCGTACCCGTAGCTTGACATCCCCAGACATTCGTAACCGTTACCACATAGAGGATTGAGACCAATGGATTTGCGATAGGATTCGGAATATTAGTTGCGCTCAATCCTGTTGACGGGCTCCACGCGTACACCTCTCCACCACTGGCTATTATTTGTGCAGAATCCAACCCGCACAATATAACCGTATCCAATTCAACCTCTACCACCGGGATAGGGTAAACTGTGACTATGACATCATCGGTATCCGTACAACCGTTACCATCGGTTACCGTTACGGTATACGTCCTGACCTGACTTGGACTTGCTATAGGATTTGGAATATTCGTAGCATTAAGGCCTGTGCCCGGACTCCATGCGTACGTCGAACCTCCCGTAGCATTCAGATTGATATTGCCACCTACACAAAGATCGAGATCGGGGCCTGCACTGGCTGTTGGAAGACCATGAACGGTAACTGTTACGCTATCGACATCTATGCAACCATTAACATCTGTTGCGGTAACTACATATGTTATCGTACTCGTCGGGGAAGATATTGGGTTTGATATATTCGGATTGCTTAAGAAGGTAGTAGGACTCCAGGCAAATGAAACTCCTCCTGCGGCACTAAGGGCTGTATTTTCGCCCAAACAAATCGAGACATCCGGCCCTGCATCGGCATTGCCCGTATTTGAATGCACCTCAACCTATACGTCCTCGGTAGCTGTACAGCCATTGCCATCGGTCACGGTGACAATATAAATAGTGGTCGCCGGCGGATCGGCCACCGGGTTTGGTATATTCGGATTGCTCAATCCTGTAGTCGGGCTCCACGCATATGTGCTTCCCCCCATCGCACTTATCTGCACTCCTCCAGTACTGGCACATAAAATGACTGTATCTGCCGGTGAAATTGTAACGATGGGTAGACTATTTACAGTTATTGATACCTGCTCGGTATCCGTACAGCCATTGCCGTCGGTAACTGTTACGGTGTAGACTGTCGAACTCATTGGGGTCGCTACGGGGTTAGATATGTTTGTTGCTGTAAGACCGGTCGATGGGCTCCAACTGTAATTTATTCCTCCATTTGAAGATAAGTTTACTTGTTGACCCTGACATATCGTGGTATCTGCATTCGCGGAGGCGGGCGGTAAGGCATTGACGGTCACCATTACCTGATCCAAATCCGTACATCCGTCTGCATCCGTTGCAATTAAAGTGTATGTAATAGTGGCAGATGGGTTGGCCGTAGGCGATGCGATAGAAGTACTACTCAATCCTGTGCTGGGGCTCCAGCTAAATGTGACTCCTCCGCTTCCATTGAGAATTGTGTTTTCTCCTGCACAAATAGCTACATCCGGGCCTGCATTCGCATTGCCGACATTGGATTTTACTTCTACGAACACATCGTCCGTGGCAGTACACCCATTTCCATCGGTGACTGTGACAACATATGTTGTAGAAGATCCGGGATTGGCATTTGGATTTGATGTATTAGTATTGCTCAATCCGGCCGCAGGACTCCAAACATAGGTAGTTCCTCCGCTTGCACTAATGTTCACAGCGGGCGAGCCTTCACAATACAATACCGTATCGGCAGCAACCGATACTATGGGTAAGCTATTCACGGTGACTTGCACATCGTCGGTATCTGTACATCCGTTTCCGTCGGTTACGGTCACTGTATATGTCGTTGTATTTGTTGGGTTGGCTACCGGATTGGACACAGTCGTATCGGTGAGTCCCGTGGCAGGGCTCCACGCGTAGTTTACTCCTCCACTTGCCGCAATCGTTACGCTTTGACCCACGCATATTACTTTATCCGTTCCTGCATCGGCTGTAGGCAAGGTGTTTACGCTAACCGTTACCGCGTCGACATCAGTGCATCCATTGGCATCGGTAGCGATCAAGGTGTATGTCGTTGTGCTTGTGGGATTAGCTGTAGGGTTACTCACAGTTGAATCTGAAAGTCCTAAAGCGGGACTCCAATTGTACAATACGCCTCCACTTGCGCTCAATGGTGTACTTCCACCATTACAAATTGATACATCAGGGCCTGCATTGGCATTTCCGGCATTCGAATTGACCTGGATGAATACCTGGTCGGTATCGGTACATCCATTTCCATCTGTAACCTGTAAAGTATACAAAGTTGTGGTCAGAGGTGTAGCAACCGGATTTGATATATTTGCATTATCCAGTCCGGTCGTTGGAGTCCAACCGTACGTACTACCCCCTGTTGCGGTCAGGTTCGTACTTGCACCAAGACATAGTATGACCGTGTCCTGGATGATATTCGCTGTCGGATTACTATTTACCGTAACCACTACCGTATCTAAATCTATACAGCCGTAGACATCTGCTGCGGCAACCACGTATGAAGTTGTGGCGGCCGGACCGGCTTTGGGGCTTGCAATCGTTGAGGAACTTAATCCTGCAGTAGGAGTCCAGGTGTACGATATACCACCGCTCGCATTAAGCGTCGTACTATCACCAGCACATATGTCGATATCGGGGCCCGCATTGGCATTACCTGCATTGGAATGTACTTCGACAAAGACTACATCGGTGGCAGTACAGCTATTGCCATCGGTGACCGTGACAATATATGTTGTTGAACTAGGCGGATCAGCAACCGGATTGGCGATATTCGGATTGCTTAACCCTGTCGTTGGGCTCCATGCATACGTCGTGCCTCCGCTTGCAGTGATTTGAACTCCTACAATGAGACAGGATATTGCTGTATCTTGTGATACAGATGGCGTAGGAGGGTTGTAGACGTTGATGGTAGTCGAATCAATATTGGTACAGCCGTTGAGGTCCGATACGGTCACTTTGTATTTAGTGGTAGTAACAGGGCTGACAGTATGGGTAGAATCATTCCCGAGACCATTGTCCCAGGTATAGGTATAGGGGCTTGTGCCTCCGGTCGCACTCGCGGTCAGATCTACACTTCCGGGCAAACATATCTGTCCTGATGTTGTATTGACACTGACATTGAGACCTTGGTAACAATCGGGATCATCACAGTCTATTAATCCGTCTTCATCGTCATCTATGTTGTTATCACATATTTCTATACACGGTGGGTCAGTCAGTACTACAGGATTACTGGCATAGTTGATTAGACATCCAGTGCTGTCGTTACGGATCACTACATTATAATTGCCCCCAGCCAGGCTTGTAAAGTTTCCCGAAGTTTGATATGTTGATCCGTTGTCAATGCTGTACGACACTCCTGTGAGATCCGGAGTGACTGTGATGGTTCCATTATTCCCGGTGCAGTTTGGATGTGTGCTCGCTACACTGTAGGTGGTAGGATGTATTGGGGCCGCGAATTTTAAGCCGAAGGAACTACCTGCAAAACCCTGGGTCAGGGTAAGAGCGAGGTTTGTTATATTTTCTGAGGTTAGATAGGCTATAGTTGTATTCGACGCATTGGGGCCATTGAAATAATAGGATGTTGTAGCGCTTATATAAGTCGCTTCGCCATGAGGTGGCTGCCCTGGGTTGTATCCTTTATCATGTGGAGGTTGGGCAAGCCACTGACTAGTTCCTCCTGACTGTAAAGTAGCATTGAGCAACAGGTATTCGTTAGATACAGCAATACCATCAATATCGACAATGCCGATCATAGTTCCTGCCGGCAGGTAGCCATTCACCAAATTTGTAAAGTCATATGTCATCGTCCACGAGTGATTTTCCGTTGTACCTGCCTTAATCGAAAAATAACCCCTTCCGTACACGTCGTATATTCTTCCAGATTCATTGATTTTAAATCCCTGTTCAAAATCGCTGTATTCTGTAATTTTATCTCCGTAAGAATGTTGGATATCGGAAGCAGGGTTATTGTCAGCCATACTATATTGTATGCGGCCCGAACCCATCCAGTTGCTATCAAGGCTGAATCCCGCTTCTATATAGCTGTGGTCAAATGAAAAATCGAAGGTATCCGTTCCCGTTGGGAAATCAAAATAGTATCCGGTAGGAGACATACCTGTGGGAAATGTGGTGTTATCAGCACCTGTAAGTATCATTGCGGAATAGGAAAATTCGTTGATCGTACCTACTACGACCGTTAAAGTATCCGAGCAATGATCGTCATTAACAATAACCGTATAGTTTCCGGCTGTCAATCCTGTTAAGTCCTGGTTGTCGTCGTTGTCGCCAGTGCCGTCGTTGTCTCAGTCATAGGTGAGGGTGCCTACGGAATTAGTTATGGTGAGATCTATTGCACCGTCGGCTCCACCAGGGCAACTTACTCTTGTAATAGTCCTGGACAAAGTCAACCCACTTTTATTTACCAAAACCTGATCGGTATCCGTACAGCCATTGACATCGGTTACCGTTACAGTGTAAGTGGTACTACTTGCCGGGTTCACCTTTGGATTTGATATTGTAGAATCGCCTAGTCCTGCAGTCGGACTCCAGGTGTACGATATGCCTCCACTCGCATTTAATGTAGCGCTGTCTTGCACACATACTGTTACGTCTGCACCCGCATTGGCTGTTGGGAGGGCGTTGACGGTCTTGGTCACTATGTTGGAACTAAGCCAGCTTACACAGGGACTGATTCGGGCGGTTCTGATATATTGTGTGGTTTGAGTAATTGTGTCCGGATCATAGGTTTGTGAAGTGGCGCCTACTACATTCGGCCAGGTAGTTCCTCCGTCGATACTGTATATCCACTGATATTCTATATTGTCGTGCAGGTTATAGAGAAGCGCTACTTCCTCTGGGCTTATAGCTTTGTTATAAATTTGCACTTCATCGATTCCTCCGTTCCATGCTTCACCACCGCTCGAATTTCCTATAGTCAATATGCTATCCGTATGTGTCAATGGCAAACTAACGGTCTGGGCTTGTACTAGTGATCCATTTATATAAAGCCTCAGATCTGTTCTGTCATAAGTGCCGACTACATGACTCCAGACTCCTGCTGTAAGCGGGCTGGTCACTACATAATCATCCCAGTCATTGACATAAAAATTAATATTGCTCGTGCCCTGATAATGGGCAAGACCGTATCCGTCTTCCCAAGAATTGTCGGAAGATTTTAAAACGACCGTTTCAAATTCTGCCGGAGTTCCTGCATTTGGTTTGATCCAAACTGAAATGGTGATCTGTGCAGGTTTTAAATCTGCATGATCAGCAATTTCCACATAATTGGACGAATCCCCAGTAAGCGCCAAGGCCTCATCACCTACACCAGATCCGTACCCAACGGTTCCCTTTTCAGTACCGTGATGAGCATTGCCACTGTCGTCCTGCAGGTCACCATTAAAGTCGTAATCTGCTACCATACCACTTACCCCTGCAGCTGAATTGGTCAAGGCAGCATTTGTAGAAGTTATCACCGATGGATCGAAGGAACCGCAACCGGGTTCATCGCCCGTAATGGCTCCCGCTGCCGCCAGACTGTATACGGAGACCGTTACTGAGTCCAAGGCTGTACAAACATTTGCATCGGTAACAGTGACCGTATATGTTGTTGTCGTGGCCGGAGTAACATTTTTTGTGGCTCCGCTGCCTAATCCCTGGTCCCACGCGTACGTATATCCTCCTCCGCCTCCTGATCCAACCGCAGTAATATTGGTATTTCCACTGATGCAAATTTCCGCATTGGATCCTGCATCTACTGTTGGCAAAGAGTTTACGGTCACGGTTACCTGATCTGTATCGGTGCAGGTATTCGCATCAGTCACTGTTACGGTGTAGATAGTCGTAACAGTCGGATTTGCTTGTGGGTTTGATATGTTGGTAGCGCTTAGTCCCGTAGCCGGACTCCAAATATAAGTCACACCGCCGCTTGCCCCCAGAGTCGTGCTCAGTCCATTACATATGGATACATCGCTGCCGGCATTAGCCGTGGGTGGTGCGTATATTTCTTTGGTGACTACATTGGAATAAACCCATGTTGTACACGGGTTTCTCCTCGCTCCTCTTCGATAATCCGTGGTTTGTGATATGCTATCGGGATTATAGGCAGCAGCTGTAGCTCCCCCAATGTCCGCCCAGGAGCCGCCTCCATTCGTGCTCAATTGCCATTTGTACTCCAATGTACCTCCGCTACCTCCGCTTGGCACAGCGCTACTTGTGATATTAGCAGGATCAAAACTTGTGCAACTGCCTTCATAAGCAGCTATCGTACCGCCATTCGTGTAGTTGCTCATTACGGTTTTTGTCACGACATTAGAATACACCCATGTGGTACATGGATTTCTTCTGGCACCCCGGCGATAATCCGTTGTTTGTGTTATTGTAGGAGGATCATAAGTGGATGCGGTTGCTCCACTAATGTCTGACCATGAACCGCCTCCATTGGTACTCAACTGCCATTTGTATTCCAAGGTGCCCCCACTACCACCACTTGGCACTGATGTGCTTGTGATATTGGCTGGGTCAAAACTTCCGCAACTGGTTTCATCAGCAGCAATTGTTCCACCATTGGTATAGTTACTATTGATTTCTTTTGTCACTGCATTGGAATACACCCATGGGGTACATGGATTCCTCCTGGCGCCTCTACGGTAGTCTGTGGTTTGTGTGATTGTGCCCGGGTTGTATGTAGATGCTGTTGCGCCTCCTATGTCTGACCAGCTGCCTCCGCCATTGGTACTCAGTTGCCATTTATACTCTGACCCCCCTCCTGTCCCCCCTGTAGGGGGGAGGGTTTCTGTAATATTGGCGGGGTCAAAACTGCCGCAACTGATCTCATCTGCTGCAATTGTACCCCCATCGGTATAGTTGCTCATCACCATTTTGGTCACCACATTGGAATATACCCATGTAGCACAAGGAGAACGCCTCGCTCCCCGGCGATAATCTGTGGTCTGTGTAATCGTCCCCGGGTTATAGGTCGATGATGTAGCGCCTCCAATGTCGGACCAGGAACCGCCGCCATTTGTACTTAACTCCCATTTGTATTCCAGGGTGCCACCGCTTCCACCACTTGGAGCACTACTGTTAACAATATTAGCAGGGTCAAAATTTCCACAACTCGTTTCATCTGCTGCTATAGTACCTCCATCTGTATAGTTGGTTACCACTGTCTTGGTTACCACAGTGGAATAGACCCATGTGCTACACGGATTTCTTCTGGCTGCCCGGCGATAGTCGGTAGTTTGTGTTATTGTGGGTGGATTGTAAGTGGATGCGGTTGCACCGCCTATATCCGACCAGCTGCCTCCACCATTCGTGCTCAATTCCCATTTGTATTCTAATGTACCGCTGCTGCCTCCGCTCGGTACCGTAGTGCTGGTGATATTGGCCGGGTCGAAGTTTCCGCAATTGGTTGAGTCCGCTGCTATGGTGCCTCCGTCGGTATAGTTGCTCACTATCGTTTTGGTCACCGTATTGGAATATACCCATGTGGCACATGGAGATCGTCTTGATCCTCTTCTGTAATCTGAAGTCTGAGTAATTGTCGGAGGATCGTAGGTAAGCGCGAGAGCTCCCGCTATATCCGACCAAGAGCCACCGCCATTTGTGCTTAATTGCCATTTATACGTTAAAGTACCTCCGAGGCCTCCTGTCGGGCTGGAAGTGTTTGTAATAAGAGCAGGATCAAAACTGCCGCAAGCAGACTCATCGGCTGCTATGGTACCTCCATCGGTGTAGTTGGTGATGACTTGTTTGGTAACAAAAGCGGAATAGATATAGGTCGTGCATGGACTGCGTCTTACTCCTCTGCGATAATACTGTGTTGATGTAATGGTCGCTGGATCATAGGTACTGGAAGTAGCTCCACCTATATCCGTCCAGTCGGTCGTCCAATATTGCCATTGATATTCTGTGGTACCACCTGTGCCACCTGAAGGGGCCGCGATCTCTACAATAAGGGCAGGGTCGTAGCTTCCACATACCGTTTCGGTAAATCCTATCGTACCTGATGTGGTGTAATTGACAACCACTTCTCTTGTGACTACATTGGAATATACCCAGGTTGTGCAGGGACTTCGCCGTGCCCCTCTTCTATATTGAGCTGTTTGACCTATTGTTGGCGGATCATAAGTCGAAGATGTCGCCCCGGATATGTCCAGCCAGGATCCGGTTGTATCTACTTGCCATTTGTATTCTAATGTACCTCCAGTGCCGCCGCTTGGAGCTGCCGTACTGGTAATATTAGCTGGATCAAAACTGTCGCAATTGGATTCGTCTGCCGCTATGGTTCCTGCACTTGTGTAATTGTTGACAACTTCTTTAATAACGGTATTGGAATACAGATAAGCGGCGCAACGAGCTCTTCGTACTCCTCTGCGGTAATAAGTAGTGACTGATATAGTCGATGGATTGTAGGTCGATGAGGTCGCTCCGCCGATGTTTGTCCAGCTGCTTCCATTCGGGGAATCCTGCCATTGGTACTCAAAAGCTCCTGAACCTCCTGAGGGTGCAGTGATCTGTGTTATGACTGCAGGATCAAAGTTGCCGCAGTTGGATTCGTCGGATCCGATTGTCCCGGTTGATGTAACATTGTCACAATAATAAATACAATCATTCATAATTGTCTGACAAGGACAGGGAAAGGAACTGTTTGCCTGAGTTTGGTCTCGCTGCGGACTCCCTGAAAATATGTTACCGAAATCTGAAAACAATGTGGGATCAGAAACCCAATAATAATCCAAATCCACTGTCCCGACAATATCCACCGTTGTATTGATTTGGCCCCCTCCCACCAGATAAATACTCTCTATATTCCCTGAAACAGTTCCCATTGTAAACTTTGCATTTCCGGAACTCATTCCTACAAGTTTAATATTAACATCCTCAAAGTAAGCCTTGGATTCGACAGAATTCATCTCGAAATTACCCGAATTATGGGCACCCAATTCGATACACATATTGATTAAGGTATCAATACTCACGTCACTGACATAATTCTGCCCGGTATAAAGGCAGCCATTGACGAAAGTCCGAACAGCATTGGTCGTTCCCTTCCAGTCTTGGGGTATTTCTAAGTAAGCTCCTTTGTGAATTTCGCGTCCGCCCTGATTGAGGATGCCTCCAGAATTAGGTGAGCCGCCATTAAATAAGGGTGTGATATAGGCTCCATTTATAATTGAAAAAAGACCGTTTATATTAATGGTTAAACTCCTTCCGCTCGGCACATTGAGGGTGTCCCCTAATATGTGAAGTTCGCCATAAAGGTCAATACTCGCACTTAGGTCATAATTGACATTGTGCTTGACATTAACTACATCGGCGGCGGGTATGACGCCGTCACTCGCTCCCGTGGTTGCACTAACAGCCGGAACGGTTCCCAAATCCCAAACGGTTGGGTCTGACCAATTACCGGCTTTTACAGTCGCCCAACAGGTTTGTCCGCCCGGGCAACTTCCAAGACAATCGGGGTCGTTTCCATCAACTAAACAATCTCCGTCGTCGTCGATGTAGTTGTTGCAGATTTCGGGTACCAGCGCAACTACCACATTGGAGTACACCCACGTCGTGCATGGATTCCTTCGTGCTCCTCTTATGTACTGAGCGATTTGACCAATAGTGGGTGGATCATAAGTGGACGATGTCGCCCCGGATATGTCCAGCCAGCTTCCGGTTGTATCTACCTGCCATTTGTATTCTAGCGTACCTCCTGTGCCGCCGCTTGGTGCTGCTGTACTTGTAATATTAGCTGGGTCAAAACTCCCGCAATTGGATTCGTCTGCCGCTATTGTGCCAGCATCGGTGTAATTGTTCACTACCTCTTTGGTGACCACATTGGAATATACCCACGTCGTGCATGGATTCCTTCGTGCTCCTCTTCTGTACTGAGCGGTTTGACCAATAGTGGGTGGATCATAAGTGGACGATGTAGCGCCGGATATGTCCAGCCAGCTTCCGGTTGTATCTACCTGCCATTTGTATTCTAGCGTACCTCCTGTGCCGCCGCTTGGTGCTGCTGTACTTGTAATATTAGCTGGGTCAAAACTCCCGCAATTGGATTCGTCTGCCGCTATTGTGCCAGCATCGGTGTCATTGTTCCCTACTTCTTTGGTCACCACATTGGAATATACCCACGTCGTGCATGGATTCCTTCGTGCTCCTCTTCTGTACTGAGCGGTTTGAGCAATAGTGGGTGCATCATAAGTGGACGATGTAGCGCCGGATATGTCTAGCCAGCTTCCGGTTGTATCTACCTGCCATTTGTATTCTAGCGTACCTCCTGTGCCGCCGCTTGGCCCTGCTGTACTTGTAATATTAGCTGGGTCAAAACTCCCACAATTGGATTCGTCTGCCGCTATGGTGCCAGCATCGGTGTAATTGTTCACTACTTCTTTGGTCACCACATTGGAGTACACCCACGTCGTGCATGGATTCCTTCGTGCTCCTCTTCTGTACTGAGCGGTTTGAGCAATGGTCGGCGGATCATAGGTCGACGATGTAGCGCCGGATATGTCCAGCCAGCTTCCGGTTGTATCTACCTGCCATTTGTATTCTAGTGTACCTCCTGTGCCGCCGCTTGGTGCTGCTGTACTTGTAATATTAGCTGGGTCAAAACTTCCGCAATTGGATTCGTCTGCCGCTATTGTGCCAGCATCGGTGTCATTGTTCCCTACTTCTTTGGTCACCACATTGGAGTACACCCACGTCGTGCATGGATTCCTTCGTGCTCCTCTTCTGTACTGAGCGGTTTGACCAATAGTGGGTGGATCATAAGTGGACGATGTAGCGCCGGATATGTCCAGCCAGCTTCCGGTTGTATCTACCTGCCATTTGTATTCTAGCGTACCTCCTGTGCCACCGCTTGGTGCTGCTGTACTTGTAATATTAGCTGGGTCAAAACCTCCACAATTGGATTCGTCTGCCGCTATGGTTCCTGGACTTGTGTAATTGTTGACCACTTCTTTAATAACGGTATTGGAATACAGATAAGCGGCGCAACGAGCTCTTCGTACTCCTCTGCGGTAATAAGTAGTGACTGATATAGTCGATGGATTGTAGGTCGATGAGGTCGCTCCGCCGATGTTTGTCCAGCTGCTTCCATTCGGGGAATCCTGCCATTGGTACTCATACGTTCCTGAACCTCCTGAGGGTGCAGTGATCTGTGTTATGACTGCAGGATCAAAGTTGCCGCAGTTGGATTCGTCGGATCCGATTGTCCCGGTTGATGTAACATTGTAACAATAATAACTACAATCATTCATAATTGTCTGACAAGGACAGGGAAAGGAACTGTTTGCCTGAGTTTGGTCTCGCTGCGGACTCCCTGAAAATATGTTACCGAAATCTGAAAACAATGTGGGATCAGAAACCCAATAATAATCCAAATCCACTGTCCCGACCATATCCACCGTTGTACTGATTGAGCCCCCTCCCGCCAGATAAATACTTTCTATATTCCCTGAAACAGTTCCCTTTGAAAAGATTGCATTTCCGGAACTCGTTCCTGCAAGTTTAATATTAACATCCTCAAAGTAAATCTTGGATTGGTCAGTATTCATCTCGAAATTACCTGAATTATGGGCACCCAATTCGATACACATATTGATTAAGGTATCAATACTCAGGTCACTGACATAATTCTGCCCGATAGAAAGGCAGCCATTGACGAAAGTCCGAACAGCACTTCCCGTTCCTTCCCAGGTTTGGGGTATTTCTATATGTAAGCTCCTTTGTGAATTTCGCGTCCGCCCTGATTGAGGATGCCTCCTGAATTAGGTGAGCCGCCATTAAATAAGGGTGTGATATAGGCTCCATTTATAATTGAAAAAAGACCGTTATTATTAATGGTTAAACTCCTTCCGCTCGGCACATTGAGGGTGTCCCCTAATATATGAAGTTCGCCATAAATGTCAATATTCGCACTTAGGTCATAATTGACATTGTGCTTGACATTAACTACATCGTTGGCGGGTATGTTGCCGTCACCCTCTCCGGTAGTCGCATCATCAGCCGGAACGGTTCCCAAATCCCAAACGGTTGGGTCTGACCAATTACCGGCCTTTACGGTCGTCCAACAGGTTTGTCCGCCCGGGCAACTTCCAGGACAATCGGGGTCGTTTCCATCTATCAAACAATCGCCGTCGTCGTCGATGCCGTTGGCGCAGATTTCGGGTGCCAGCCCACAGGCATATGAAATTGCGTCCAAATCCGTATTATAAGTATTCAGAGATCTGATGCGAACGTATCGAGTACCAGTACTAGCTGTTATTGTTTGATAAAAATAAGAGGTGTTTGAAAACCTGAATGGGCTTCCGGTTGCTGTAGTCCATGACGAGCCATTTGCAGACTCTTCTACACTCATGCTGGGATTTGAACCAGAGCCTGGATCTCTTCGCCATCTTATAGTGTAATCGGTACCGGTAGGAATTTCATCAGTTAAGTCTAATACGATTTCGTCATTAGTTTCATATAATTCTGCCGAGGAGGAATTAGGAGCACCAAGAGCAAAGGATGAGTTGGTAACACCGCTTTGAGAAGTGACCACATCTGCATTGCCGCTTCCGGAGCAGGATCCTGCACCACCTCCAGCTGTGTAGTCGACAACCAACAAAGGCGCTGCACCCGATTCGCCATCATAAGGTTCAGCCTCTCTTTCCCCGGAGCCAGTTATAATAATAACAAGATCATTTCCACTTGAACTTTTATCAGAAGAGGGTGAGCTTGAAATTCCAGACGGAGCGCCGGGGATTTGAGGAACGAAAAGTAAGGCAAGGACAAAAAACAACAAATGCAACTGAATATAGCCCACTTGCTTAAACCTTTCAAAAAAGGACGTTTTTCTCATGTTGGTCTTGTCATTCATCTGATCCAGCTTGTCCCGATGATTGAGTGAATATGAAAGGCAACAAAAGCAGGGGACTTCTTATGCAGAAGTCAGAACTCCAGGCATGAAGTGAGAATAAAATCTCAGATCGAATTTTTTGGCTCATATCACATAGGGTCGTATCTGAGTGTATTGGCCATTTGTACAAAATGCCGATTTATACATCAGACATATGTTTTATACTAGTGTTCAGTCAAATTATATAGTCTGGGTAAAGATTTTTTAGTTTAATGCGCGCATCACTCGTTGTAAATTGCCAATCTACTCCTTTTTGGTTTTTGTTTCTGTACCCATACCAGGCTTTGGTTTGTTTTTTGAGTTGTTCTTCATCTGACATTCTACTTTTCAAACCACACCGTGTTAATACGCTCAATTCACATTCTGCAATATTGAGCCAGGAAGCATGTGCCGGTGTGCGAACAACTTCTATCTTTTTCACTATGTTTCGGGCTCTGGGGGCAGGCATAATTTCATATAAGGTACTTAATTTATGTGCACTTAAATTGTCCTCTACCAATGTGATTTTGTTAGCAGCGCTATATGTTTTTTCTACTAAGTTCATGATGATTTTTGCGTAAGTCTGACTATTGTGATTATCCTCAATATGTACTTCTCTGTATTCTCCTAAGGGTTCTACGATCATGTACATACTTTTTACTCCTTCTCTTTTATACTCATAGTCTTGATGTAATATACCCTTTGAATCCATATAGCTTTTCTTTGTTTCACTTATGATCTGTTTAGGGGACTCATCTAAACAGATTACTGGATGAGTCGGGTCATATGGTCGTTCATATACATCTAATACCGCTTCCATTTTATGAACAAAATCTGCTCCTTTCTTTGGCATTATCCAACCTTTGACTCGCCAGGGTTTAATTTTGTTTTTTTTAGTATCTGCCGTATAGATTCATGACTGATGCTTTCTACATATTCCAATTCTACCATCTTATCAGCCAATAATCGTAAACTCCACCCTGAATGACCATCAGGAACTTCTTCACATCTTAAGGATAGTAAATGGCTTTCTACCCGACCGTCAAATATCTTTTCTTTTACATATTCTCTTTTCTTTCCATATAGCGCTGCTTCAAATCCGTGTTCCACAAATCTTTTTCGCATTCGCTCTATTCCATTTATCGTCATTCCATAGGCAATTTGAATCTTTTTATCTGTCCAATGCTTATCTCCATTCTCATCTGAGGCCAATAATATATAACTCCGCTTGGTCCTAATTGACTTACTATTGGGTATGCTTATTATTCGCTCTAATTCACTACGCTCTTCTTCGGTTAAGGTTACTTTGTAAAATTTTGCCATGATTCTTTTTTTTGTTCATTAATCAAGGCTCTATATTCTCTTTTTGATCAGGTGGTCACTCTAATCTTTATGCAAAACAACATTCGAAGTTACTTTATTCTTTTTACCCAGATTTATGCGCTTGACTGAACACTAGTACTACTCATGATTTAGACAATGTTATCGATAGGTACCCCTATGATGGTTGCAGGCTTTGCCCTCCGAAGGTTTGGCGAAGTAGGGTTGCTCCTTGGGGGCGTGGTACTTTCCGGGTAGAGCGGTTCTTTACCTCCCCGCTCCCCCACAGACCCGTACGAGCGGCTTTCTCGCATACGGTTCCTCTGAATAGGGTTTCGCTTTTAGCTAGCTGTGATAAATCCTGGGCTTCTCTAAATGATGCCATTTCTCTACTAATTTAACATACCTTTCCCATTGCCAGTTTGACTTTCCTCCTCGTCTATTAAGCCATTTGTGAAGCATTCTCTTCACTTGACTGTAGTAGCAGTTCAGTCTGCGGCTGTTAAAGGTAAGTCCGTAGTAGGCATAGTATCCTTTTAGCTTCAAGTTCAGCACATAAATCCGATCGTTCACAGGCTTGTGCCTGTTCTCTTTGATCCACTTGTGCATTCGCTTGAGTGCCATGCTGAGCTTCTTGCTACTGGTTTTCCGCTTGAGTATCGGGGAGCCTTTCCTGCTCTTACTCAAAAAAGAACCGATACTTGGCCTCTTTGATATTGAGTATTACCTGTTTCATGTGGCGTATTAGGTTGCCATTAAGATGTCGTCATTGCAAGATTGTACGAAGTGCAAATATAAATGAAAACTAAGATGTTGATGCCAAAGGGTCTCGAAAATACCGGCTCACCGCCTAGTGCAATTTGTCCTGCACCCGCTTTTAAACGCACTAGCTCCTAAATGTGAAATGGCAGGATAAACCCAATAAATTGTGTTCTCCATTGGCGACCACCTGGTTTGTGAATTTGCCATTTTGCATGCTAATTATTGTTGTTGAGTAGGAAATTAGGTTAGCTAAACGATTTTTAAACATTTTCCGGAACACTTCCCCAATTAACTAATTACCCAATTCACCACTTGACAAATTTATTTCTCGAATTATAATTGATTTAATTTTTTTAGTCATTTTTGGTTTACAGTGGTAACAATGAAGAAATCTAAAATTGAACAAATATATACGGGCTGTCTTGCCCAGGGCGCTTATTACATTACGTCTGTTGGAGAAGCGGCAATTATCGATCCGTTGAGGGAGGTTCAACCCTATCTTGATCGCATGGAAAAAGATGGTGTCACACTCAAATACATCTTCGAAACACACTTTCATGCATTAAACATTTTTGACGTCCGAAGGCATTCAGAATATATATCCAAACATATGCCCGGCAGCTATTAATACACCTTTAAACACAATAAATGATCATCTGGCTGAAATTCCCAAGGAAGAAGTGTTCTATGTTCACTGTGCCGGAGGATATCGATCGATGATTGCTGCTTCGATTCTTAAATCGCGTGGATATCATAATATGATTGATATTCAAGGTGGATTGGAGGCAATTAAGGAGGCTGGCATTGAGGTAACTGACTATGAGTGTCCGGCGTGACTCTAATGCTGGAATGATTTAATGATAGAATTAGGAAGGTCGAGTAGACCTGGGGAATTTCACCCCAAGCCTCTCGCAGAACCGTATCCCGATTTTCGGGACAGGCTGTGACAGTCTCCCGTCATACGGCTCTTCATTGTCTAATCTGGATACCCAGAATTCAACCTGTTTCAGTTCAATCCTCCCAACTTCCGTTAGTTGTCAAACCTAGACAGATTCCAACAATGCTAACCCCTTCGCTCCACCTCCATTACAGTTGCTTCAACACTACTACGAGTTAGTCCGTAACCCTCTGTACTTCGATACGCTCGGCCTCTCCTCTACGGATTGTGCCTTCTCTCTTAGCATCACAGTAGGGCAATCTCCCGTTCTATTTACCACCCCTCATTGAAGTCTCGCCACCTCTACACCGGCCACCCTATGGCCAATAAGAAGGACTCCCGCCATAGTCTTCCCGAGAATTACACCAGTCCTCAGTTTTGATGTACAACCAATTGTGTTTCGTTGCTTAATCAGTGGTTCACTTTCGTTCGACTCTTTCAATGATCACCTGACTCCTTTAGCGAAGCCTTTTCCTTATCGCTCAGTACCTCAGCATTACTACCTTAGCACCATAAGGTGGTTTGAAGGCTGCTCCTTCCAGCCGCCTTCGGAGGACCATACCTCCATCTGGTAAACAGCATGCTCACTTTTGAGCTTCAGGACGCACGGTGCATTGCAAATTGCACAAAAGTTGTAAACCACGGCGCACGTCTATTGTCCGTACTTTTTGGCATTGCCACAAAAAGTACCAATTGGAGACCCTCCCCGAAGGGGTGAATGTCCTAAGCGGACATTCAAGGTCGGAAACCTCGCGCAAGCGAGGATGGGAGGGAGGAAAAAGCAAGCCGCCCAGCCGAGGCATCAAGCCTCGGTTTCCGATCTAAATTGACTTGAGCGTCAATTTTCACTTCGTGATCGATCTCCAATTCCAGGCCTCCGCCACCCTTTGAAGCGACTGTCCGACTATAATATGAATTCAGATTTTCAATAAGATTTGTTGTCGTCTTCAAAAATTGTGCAATATGTTATACACACAATTAGGAATACCCTAGTGTACCAAGCACTAGGTTGGACGAGCCAGAACCAAACAGGTGATTCCATTAATCAAAATATCAATTTTTATTTTGATTGTTTATCACGTATCAGGGCTATCACAAGAAGCTTGACTTGGTTTATGCGTTTATGCGTTTGTGCGTTGAACTGTTTATGTAATGCTCAAAAAATAACTTTTCGTTTTATTGCTCATGAAAAAACATGGATTATACAAGGAGGCTGCCTACGGCAGAGGTTCTAGCCACGCCTGCCCGTTCGGCAGACGGGGATTTCTCAGATATACACGAATTAATTGCCGTTGGCAATAATCTGTGCAATCCCCCGACGAAAATGTCAACGATTTTCTACTATCCAATTATTTTAATATTCTCAGTCCGCTGTTTACTGACACTGCTAGGCTAACAATTTAAACACTAAAATAATATATGGCGGTTAACTATTTGTTAATTGGCCATTTAATAAGCTTCTATTCTAGAATAGGGCAAATGAGCCACGAATTCGCTTTGTAATTACACTTCATATTATTATTTTACGCCATATTTAATTTTAGTTATTATGGCAAAAAATACAAATCCGAGACTACCCGATCTTGATTTTGAAAAACTCAATGTTGAGTCCACTCCGATTACCACACATTTTTCAAGCGTACATTTGCCAGCTGCGGCCAAAACCCTGGAATTTTCTTAAGTGCAATATTGTTGCATAAGCATTCCTGAGGGTTGCGATGATGATATTTGGAAATCCGAGGGTATTTTCGACCAATTTATCGTTAATTCTTCTAAAATTCGTCCAAAGTACTCGTGACAGGACATAAATTTGACATTTGAATAAACCCCGATATAATATTTTGTTCCTTTTTTTGAGCCGGTGAAAACATTGATGTATGGTCGATTCCACATTGGCTCTTAGATTGTGGGTGTGCTCATCTAATGTTTCTTGCATCTGTTGAAATAAAAAATAGTTTTCTACTTCATCTTTGGTCATATACCGACCTCGGGTGTCGTGTTTAATGACGTATTTGTTGGTCTTCTCGTTAAACTTTACCGCGCACTGTTCTCCTGTCTTTTTTCGCCATACTTGAAGATTGTTATTCTCATCTCGTTTCATTGTATAGGCCTGCTTTCCCCCTTTTGTATTAGCTAACTTCCATTCGGGCGTGGTCGTTTCTGACATTGCTTTTCTGTTGGCCTTGCTGTCGTATCCGCCATCCGTGATGGCCTGTTCTATTTTATTCTTTTCTTGACCTGATTCATCCTTATCTGGATTTAATACATCCTGGATATGGTCGATAGATTCGATTAAAAACTCGTCTTCTGTAATATTGGCCGGTACTACCTGGGCATCTACGATTAGGTCTATTTCATTTTCTTCTGTACACGTTTCACTTATGTTGGCATGATAGCCCGATATGGTCTGTTTATTTTCTGCTTTACCTTTAGTACGGTAGGCAGCATCAGGATCATGAATGGACTGCACACTGCCACTCGATATGTCTCTTGCAGCTTTGGGTCTCGGAGTATTCTCCTGTTTAGTTTGCTGTTCAGATTCATCACAGACCGCGCTGATTTTTGTTTTATCATCAGAGGCACTCGGAGGTTTTTGCTCATTAGATTCCTCTGATTGTTCTTCATACTGTTCTTCGTAGAGCCGCTTGAGATCTTGGTAGCCTGTCAATCCCGCCGCCTGGCCATGACTCAAGAGTACCTTTATGATCTTACCCATACCTACTAGCAGTTCCTCTTTTTCTTTTTTGTTTAATGGGTAGACAATATTGGAGGCACTTTGGCTTTTTAGCTTTTCTAAAAGCTCGCATGATTCTTTATCCAATTGATCTGTAAGCAGTTCTACCATAAGGTCTTTACTGCATACTCGTACAGCTTCGATTATCATCTGGACTCGAGTGCAGCGTGCAATATTGGAATTAATCAACTTCGAATCCAATCGTATTTTCTTACCGCTCACCTTGTATTGCTCTATCTGCCCAATAGTGATTTGTTTAAATGCCGCCTTCATCAAATCCTCCCCATGGTCTTCATTATACTCTACCATGCTCTGTCTGAACTTATAGTAAGTCGATTCGGTCGGAATATCCTCATTTATATTCGAATATCCCAAAGCAAGCATGACCCTGGTGTTGAATCGACATTCATCAAAAAGTTGTTCATCAGTCCAACCTTTACCTTCTTTAAGGATAATCATTCCCATTAAAACTCTAATTGAGCAATTGGGCCGGCCTCCTTGATTATAAAGCACCTCGAACAATCCTTCGTCTATGCGAGATACCACTTCTTTAAAAAATATATTATGCCAACCATTTGGATCATCCAGAAGCTCTCGCTTCCGTTCTGATAGCATCCCTCCTATCGATTTGAATAGATCAACTTGTGAATTTGTACTACGTTTAAACATATCACAAATTAAATATATATGTCATCTTATTGTAATATTTGACATGATTTATGATTTAGTTTTCGGAGTGGACTCAAGCATGTGCTTGTACAACCGCTTGTATCTCTTACGAATATAGTGTAACTCCCCGGTGCAAGGCCAGTGAAGTGGCCTGAATCCTGGTAGATTACGTCATCAAGGCTGAAGACATAGGTGCCTAGACCTCCTGTTGCATTTACTAAAATTTCTCCATCATTCGCAATGCAGGTTACCGGATTAATACCCGTGGATGTACAGCTCACGTTACAAGGTGCCAGGCAAATTGTAGTTGTAGTATCGCATTCTCCAAAAGCAAGATTCAGTGGTGGACTCCATCCGGTAAGGCTATCCACATTGACCGAAGCCGAAATGAAATGTCCTGCAGGCATATCGAATCTCAGCCGATAACAACTATCCGGTAAGTTGCCGAAAACAAAAGCTCCCAGGGCATTTGTAAGTGCGGAATCAATCGGATTAAGAGTATCGGCGCAGTGGTACAGGAAGACATCCACATTCGCAAATCCGCCTTCTCCTGGTGGCTCGTGTATTCCATTGGAATTGGCGTCATCACATATTTCTGATCCTATGAGGACACAAGAAAGCGGGATATTGTTGTTAGAAATTATCGGAGGTGAAGTAGGATCAATCGTTATACCGAGGAAGTATGCGTTAAATGAACAAGAATCATTAATCAATGTTCCTCCGTTTTCGCCTGAACCAAGCACTAATTCTCCATTTGCCACTCCGTCTTTGTCAATTGCCATGCCGTCAAGGCCGCTCGGATTGAATGGAGCGGTCATTTCAACGCACAATGTACTTAGCGGGAAGCCTTCGGGATGGATGTAGGTAATAAAGTAATCCCCAGGAGCATCCACAAGGAATTGGTACTGGCCGTTGCTTCCGTCTCTTGGATTTCCTAAACTGTCCAAAGTGAAAACTCCAGTGCCCGGGCCGGCAACTGATATGATTCCTCCTGTTATTATATCTCCGGTTTTTTCGCAATAGATATATCCGAGTGGATCTAATGATTCTACCGTGGCAATAGCGGGATCCTGATCGTCTTCATCGATTGTGCCGTCGTCATTTATTTCATCATCGGTAGAACCTCCCGGCACGCCTCCATTATCATTCATACTTGTAGAATCCGGTGTAGAATCGTCGTCATTTACAACAATACCAGATGTGTCCTTCATACCTGATATTTCGGCAATATTGACGAGACTCATGTTCAATTGGGTGTAAGCCTGAGGCGTCAGTCTCATCAATATTCCGATTTTCATGGAGTCGCCTACTGCTATTGTTGTAGTATTTGTATAGATCGCCGTGCTGTCGGATGTCGACGTCCATATCGTATCGTTAGGACTTAAACTGAGTCCAGTAGGTATGTAATCGATAAGGACTACTTCGCCTATTGGCAAAGAACCTTGATTAAAGATGGTCAACTCGAATGGAATATCAGTGAACAGATCGAATGGGCCGAGGGCGTCAGGTTGCAGTTTTTTGCTCAAAGCAAGATCGTACCGATCTACGGTTATGCGCGCTGGGTCGAAATCATCTTCATCTGTATCATCATCCTGGAGAGCACCTGTATCACTATCGACTATCTCGTTATCGTTAGCCAATTCTGCTGGATCATTAGCATTGTTTCCTGGTGTACTGTCATCGTCCGAGCCTCCTGCAGCCGAGAAAATTTCGGCATTATTAACGAGGCTGTCCCCTTCAAATCCAGGATCGATCAAAAGATCAATTGTCGTACTATCAACAGCGCCTGCTGCCAAAATTGCAAATGTGAAGGACGTATCTACTGCATTCCACGAAGGATCAACAAGGGTTAGACTATCCGGGAGATAATCTTTGACAACAATATCGGTGGCCGGTAATGTACCCTGGTTATAGATGTTAATCTGGTAGGTCACTGTATCGCCCGGCACGTATGGGCCTGGTTGGACAACGATCTTCGTCAACGCTAAATCGAAAATCTGGGTCACTGTCAATTCCGTAGGATCAAAGTCGTCTTCGTCCGCATCATCATCCTGTGGTGTGTTTGTATCGCTGTCCAGAATTTCGTTGTCATTCGCCAGTTCTGCGGGATCATTGGCATTGTTTCCCGGTGTGCTGTCAAAATCATTTCCTCCGTCTGCACTTGAAATTTCCGCATTGTTAATAAGGCTTGTACCCGTAAAGGTCGTAGAGACACGCAGGGCTATGTCCACACTGTCTATAGCACCTCCTAATAGGGATGCGAAAGTGAAAGAAGTGTCTCCCTCATTCCAAGTAGGATCGGTTAATTCGAGGCTGCTAGGTATGTAATCTTTGACCACAACATTGGTAGCATCGAGGTTTCCCTGGTTGTAAACAAATATTCGGAACAATGCTGTATCACCAGGTAGAACCTGTGTAGTCGTATCGACAACAACTTTAATCAGGGCCAGGTCAACCGGCTGTGCCATTACCTGGGCAATATCTTCGTCGTCTTCATCGCCATTGCTGTTGTCAGTGATGTCATCGGTGGTAGGATCGCCATCGATGTTGCCCTGGGTATCTTCGGTCTCACTGTCGATATCATCGCCGTCATCGCTGTATATTTCTGCCGTATTGGTCAGTGTTCCCAAATAGTCGGGACGAGCTACTAATTTGATACTTGCAGTGAACGAATTATTCGGAAGAAGAGTTAGACTGGACAATGTATTAAGCACTGAAGTAGGGCTAAAAGGTACCCAACCAAGATTTAAAGAACCATTAAATGGTAACCATTGCGAAGTATCTATATAGTTGATAATGTTTACTACATCAACAATCTCTACGCCCTGATTGGTTATAGTTATATCAAACATGACCGTGTCTCCCGGAACAACCAAGGTGTCTTGCCCGGGAGATGGGGTAATGATCAGAGCAATGTCATATACGGAAGAAAGGACAGTAGCAATATCTTCATCGTCTTCGTCGCCGCCTGCATTGTTGATTTCGTTGTCAACAGTGGTATCAGCATCTGCATTTTGCTGAATGTCCTCGGTCTGGCTGTCTGTGTCGTCGCCGTTATCTGTTAATATTTCTGTGATGTTGGTCAGAGGCCCGGTATACGTAAATTTGCAGACTAACCTAACCATTTCAATGATTTCAGCGGTTGGAGTCAATGGTAAGCCTGATGTTATTTCAAAAGTGGCTGTTTCCGGAGTGGTAGAAGTCCATCCCGGATTAATGCCTGCGTCAAATGGCAACCAAGTGGAAGTATCAATATAGTCTATGAGGAAAATGCTGTCGGCATCCACAGTGCCCTGGTTGATGATCCTGATGTCGAACGAAACGGTATCGCCAGGATGTATAGAAACGCTTTGACTCGGTGAAAGGATTTTTTGGAGTGCCAGATCATAGACTTGCCCTACAATTAATACTTCAGGATCGTAGTCGTCGTCTCCATTTGTCTCGCTGATGTCATCGTTCTCGGCATCAGGAACGCTTCCATCTTCTGAGGCGGGTGTACTGTCGGTATCATCACCGTCATCTTCTACAATTTCCGCATTATTGATAATGGAGGTTCCCTGGAAAGCCGTATCTACACGTAACAAGATATCAACACTATCGACACTTCCCGATGTAATGCCTCCAGTAAATATAAAAGTGATATCAAGAGCATTCCATGCGGAGTCAACCAATTCGAGATTTGCAGGAATATAGTCTTTAACTTTGACTGTATTGGCCGTTATTGTTCCTTGATTATGAATAAATATCCGGAATGTGGCCGTATCTCCAGCAGTAACGATTCCGGTATTCACCCATTTTTTGGTCAATGCCAAGTCGTAGATATTCGATAAGACTTGTTCAATATCTAAATCGTCTTCGTCGCTTCCCATATTATTGATCTCGTTATTTACAGTCACATCACTAACACCATTTTGCTGTGTGTCTTCGGTTTGGCTGTCGTCATCATCGCAATCATCTGCGAATATTTCAACAGTATTTGTCAATATTCCGGCTAGATCAGATCGGCTGATCAGCTTGATTGTTACTGTAATTTCACCAGTTGGACCCAGAGGAAGACCTATCGTAATGTTCAGTTTGGCTGTATCCGGTGCCGCGCCTATCCATCCTGAATTGATAGTGGCTTCAAATGGTGCCCATTGTAAGGTGTCTATGTAATCAATAAGTACTAGGCTATCCACATTGAGTGTACCCTGATTGATAAGACGGACATCAAAGGATACTGTATCTCCCGCAGTGATCGTAGGAGATTGCCCTGACGATCGAGACATAACAAGAGCGAGATCACATATTTGAGTTACAGCGATCGTCGCCGGGTCATAATCATCATCGCCATTGGTTTCGGATATATCATCATCCTGAGCATCGGGCACACTACCGTCCTGGTCGCCCGGTGTACTGTCTTTATCATCGCCATCATCTTCCGCTATTTCTGCATTATTCGTAATACTTATACCCTGGAATCCAGAATTGATTCTCAGGTCAATATCTACGCTGTCCTGTCCACCTACTGGAATCGGAGTAATGAAAGTGAAAGTACTATCAGCATTCCAATTAGGATCTGCAAGCTGCATAGATGAAGGAATGTAATCACGCACCTTTATAGAATCTACCACAGCTGTTCCCTGATTGAATACGTGTATTCTGTACGTCACTGTATCTCCTGCCATAAAAGGGCCTGTATCCGCTACTACTTTGATGAGTGCAAGGTCATAGATAAACAATGGCATTACCCCCGCCGTGTCCTGATCATTCTCAAGTAATATATTGTTATTTGGTGTGCTGTTTGGATCTGAGGGTACTGAGGCCGTCACTTCAGCCGGATTCGTATAGTCCCCACTTACATTTACCGATGCACTGATATGCAATGTATCCATCTGATTAAGTGCCATAGCACCTATCATCCAATCTATTACATCTCCGGACTCATTCGTAGCCCCATTTCCATCATCTCCAACATAGGTAAATCCACTCGGTAAGGTATCTGTTACGATCACTCCCGTAGCTGCACTCGGTCCGTTGTTGATCACCATCACCTCAAAGGTCACCGTGTCTCCTACATTTGCTGTACTGTTGTCTACTGTTTTTGTTAAACTTATATCCGCTAAGGCCACTGGACTTACCCCTGCACTCGACTCATCATCTTCACTCTGGTCACCATCATCATTATTCGGTGCTGAATCTATGTCCTGCTCATCATGGGCCGTTACCTGGGCTATATTCAAGGTATCTCCTGCAGCCAATACTTCTGCATCAAAGCTGAAGACTGTATTGGTACCTGATATAAGACTATCTATTGTCCAGCTCAATGGCCCTGCTGTACTCGTGCTGTCTCCGCCCATTATACTGCTTGGAATATAACTGAATCCATTCGGTATCGTATCTGTCACCGTGACATTACGTGCCATGCTCCAGTTCGATGCATTGCTCAACGTCAATGTAAACGTAACCGTATCTCCTACATTTGGTGTACTGTTGTCTACCATTTTATCCAGGCTCAAATCGATAACAGGCACAGGCATCACTACTGCCGTATCCTGGTCATTCTCACTCAGTACATTATTATTCGGGGTACTGTTTGGATCATTCTCCACTACCGCCGTTACCTCGGCCGGGTTCTCATATTCCCCACTTACATTTACTATCACGGATATATGCAAGGTGTCCTCCTGTCCATTGGCCATATTGCCCACTGGCCAGTCCACTACATTACCCGTAGTATCTGCTGTTCCATCGTTACTCACATAGGTAAATCCACTCGGTATGGTATCTGTTACGATCACTCCTGTAGCTGCACTCGGTCCGTTGTTGATCACCATCACCTCAAAGGTCACCGTGTCTCCTACATTTGCTGTACTGTTGTCTACTGTTTTTGTTAAACTTATATCCGCTAAGGCCACTGGACTTACCCCTGCACTCGACTCATCATCTTCACTCTGGTCACCATCATCATTATTCGGTGCAGAATCTATGTCCTGCTCATCATGGGCCGTTACCTGGGCTATATTCAAGGTATCTCCTGCAGCCAATACTTCTGCATCAAAGCTGAAGACTGTATTGGTACCTGATATAAGACTATCTATTGTCCAGCTCAATGGCCCTGCTGTACTCGTGCTGTCTCCGCCCATTATACTGCTTGGAATATAACTGAATCCATTCGGTACCGTATCTGTCACCGTGACATTACGTGCCATGCTCCAGTTCGATGCATTGCTCAACGTCAATGTAAACGTAACCGTATCTCCTACATTCGCTCCTGGATTGTCTACGTCTTTCACCAAACTCAAATCAATAACTTGGTACGTGCAATCCAAACAAGGAAAGGGTTGTTCTGCTAATGTACAATTATTGGTTTGCGAACCATTGATAGCATTACCATCATCAGTGATAAAAGCAGCACAATAATAATCAAGGTCCACACCTCCCATAGTACCAAAAGCAGTTGTAATTCCATTGCAGCTTGCACAAAGATTTCCCGGCCTATCAGGATCAGAAGTACTGCAGGCAGAATCACAATCATTAATATAGATGGTATTGATATCTCCGCTGATAGTGACGGGGCCAAAGTTAACTTGACCACCATCCTGTATTTCAATATCAACATCGGTGAAGTATATAGATCCATCAGAACCTGCCTGAAAATTACCACTGTTTTGCATACCAATGGTCATACAAACCCCGATCAAAGTATCTGTCGAAGTGCTACTTGAGTAATTCTGCCCGGTTAACAGACAGGTGTTCTCCATATACCGGGTTCCTCCATCTCCTTCCCAATCCTGGGCGATTTCCATCTTACTCCCAATAATCCGAACCTCACCCGACTTATTCGTAAATAATCCAGAACCAAAACTATTAATGTCTCCCCCGATAAATATTTCTTGCAGCCAATCGGCATTTATAACTTCAATAAAACCTCCTTCATTTGTCAAACTTTTGCCTGTTGGAAGGTAAAATTTGGGTCTTGCGCCTGCAAGACCTTTAACGGAGAGAGTGCCTTGATCTCTTATCAATATACTTGTAGACAGATTCCAGTACACGTTATGACGAACATTCACTACCTCATCCGTACCATTTCCGATATTGCCGTCTCCCACTCCATGATCTGCAGGATAAGAGGTTGCGCCACCTGATCTCGTCCAGTTATTTGGGTCATTCCAATTGTAATGGGTTTCGCCATTGATTGTCGTCGTACTCCCCGCACCATTGGACGTCCATGTTTGTTGACTGAAGCCTTGAAAAGCCCATAATTCTATAAAAAGGAAGATTAAAAGTGTTCGGATTTTGTTTTTAAAAAAACATTGGACATTCAGGATTGTAGAATTCACTCCCACAAATAATAGATAGGGGGAAGACAATGTCACTTTGTAACATTTTCTTTTGTTCCGTTGTTTTGGTCCATTTTTGTAAAAAGACAATATCATAAAATATTTTTCCCAATTGTTTTTACACAGTTTGGCGTAAAAAAACTCGACAAAACAGGGAATTCTACTGTGAAAACGAAACCGGCTGCAATCAGTTCTGTATTGGGAATACGATATTTGTTTAACCATTGATTCAATTGCAAGAATACTCCGCTCAATACGTTATCCTTGACAAAATCCTTCATTTGATTTGTTATTCATCGGATACACTAATAACCGTAACTCATTGAATTACAGTATATTAGGTCCAATTAATCAGGGAGGTTCTAATGGAATCTCAGAGTTTTTATCAGGCCTACTTGCAGAGGGTGTTGATCATTGAGATTATCACAATTAGGAGCTACTATCGATTGGGATTGATATACAATTGAAATAGTATCAATTACATATTGCACAAATATATCATATGTATTTGATTTTATTATCAAAATGATGTAAAAAAGAGCACCATTCATCCCATAAGAATTTTTATCTACCTGACTTTTTGGCCTTGAATTCTATTGGAAATACTCAGTCTGATATCTGAAATTAAATTTGATAGTGATTGAACTATCCCAGATAAGGATATTATTATTGACACTCGGATGGGAATACACCCTCATGGAATGGTTGGAAATATCCTTCGACTCCCTTCCCTTCGATTTCCTCTCAGGACAGGTCGCTCAGGGCAAGCGTTCGTTCAGGAGGACATCACGTCCGCATTCATACCCATCCTTCGACTTCGCTCAGGAAGAAAAGGCCTCCGGATTCATACCCATTTTACTGTAGCCGCCATCATGATAGAGGTTTTGCATAGTGATCATTCTGCTCAAATCTGAGAACATGAAAACACAATAATCTGCACAAGCTACTGCCGAAGCATTACCAAGAGGTGACATTTTTGCGGCATAATCGAAGAAGGAATCAAAGCCTTGTATTCCCGAACCCGCAGTTGTTTTGGTAGGTGATTGTGAGATGGTATTTACTCTTACGTTGTTTTTGACGCCGAAGTGGTAGCCGAAGCTTCGAGCAAAGGATTCGAGCAGCGCTTTGGATTCGGCCATTTCGCTGTAGAAAGGGAATGTGCGCTGGGCAGCGATGTAGGTAAGAGCAAGAATCGAACCCCATTCGTTCATGGCATCTTTGTTATAGGCCATTTGCATTATTCGATGAAAGGACATCGCTGAAATATCAAAAGTTTTGTGCATCCAATCGTATTTGATATCGGTATAAACTCTATTTTTTCTGACATTAAGCGACATACCAATGGAATGAAGCACAAAATCTATTTTGCCATTCAGAACTTCTAGAGACTTATCGTATAATGCGTCTAAATCTTCGTCACTCGTAGCATCTGCGGGTATGATCTCCGCATTCAGTTTTTCGCCTAATTCCTGGATTTTTCCGAAGCGAAGAGCTACGGGAGCATTGGTAAGAGTGATTTTTGCGCCCTCTTCAACACAGCGTTCTGCTATTTTCCACGCTATGGACTTGTTGTCGAGGGCTCCAAAGATGATGCCCTTTTTCCCCGATAAAAGGTTGTTTGCCATGCGCTTTGATTTAGAAGGCTAAGATGAGGTTTTTTTTCATCCTGAGGCGGGACGCTATGACAAAGCTCTATTTCCTGAGGCGGAATGCCATTATGAGCCAGATCAAAGTGAAAAAAAAATGAGAGCAAAGCGGACATCCTGACTGTTGCGAAACTGTCCCGACTGTAACAGAGTGAAACGTTGGGAACGGAACGTTGGGAAAATAAGCCGCAAAGACTTCATCGAATCTCTACCTAATTGAGACATAACCACCTGGAACGCCGTTTTTTGAAAAGACCACCTGCCATAGTTGGCCTGTCCTGGATTCAAAAAAACCGACACTTGACAATAGGTAATATTCCCACATTCTGAAAAGCGGATCGCTGTAATTCGATTTTATTTTATCCCAATTGGTCTTAAAGTTATCGTACCATGCCAACAAGGTCTTGACGTAGTAAATCCCGAAATTGTGCCAGTCCTCAATTACGAAAAGATCCTCAGCCGCTTTAGAAATCTGAGGAACGGATGGGGTCATGGAATTCGGGAAAATATATTTGCCGAACCACGGATCTGTCGATTTGTGCGAAACACTGCTCCCAATCGTATGCAATAAAAACAATCCCGAGTCACTCAACACCTCATGCACTTTGTTCATAATGGTACGATAATTTCGGTATCCAACATGCTCGAGCATTCCGCAAATAAGTACTTTATCGTAAGCACCGTCCAGATCTCTATAGTCTACATTGATAATATCAACAGGTAATCCTCTGCAAAAGTCCCTGGCATATTTTATTTGCTCCTCTGATATCGAAACACCTGTTACATGGCATCCGTAGTGCTCAGCAGCAAATTTTGCAAAACCGCCCCAGCCACAACCGATATCCAATACTTTATCTGTTGATTTTAGTTCCAGTTTGCGACAGATCAAATCTAACTTATGTTCCTGGGCCGCATTCAGACCATCTGTTTCTTTGAAATAACCGCAGGTGTATTGATTATATGGATCGAGGAAGGACATATAGAGATCATTTCCCAAATTATAGTGTTCTTTTACAACTTTACTAGCGCGATTTTTTGTCTGCATATTGAGAATACTAGATTTTAATACCAACCAAAGTGTCGGCAAATTAAATTTCAACCTTTCGGGAAGCCTCGCGCTCAAGGCTTTTGTGAAAAACTGATCCAGTCTAGGGACGTCCCACCATCCGTCCATATAAGATTCACCGATTCCGATAGAGCCTTTTGCCAGGATTCTCCGGAAAACTCTATCATCGTTTATCTGCATATCCCAGGGTTCGCCGCCGTTGATGGCTATTCCGGCATGGGCAAGGAGGCAAGCGACTTTATTTTTTGCAGCGTTCATAGTTACATTTTTCTAATTCTGTTACAAAATTCTGTGATAAGATAGGCATTTTCCTTAAATCAAAAGAAGAAACAATAAGTATCTATCTTTAACGATATGCTCCTTGATAAAATACTAAAACTTGGCGATCCCCTACTCCACGAGATGTCCGAGCCAGTGAGCCGTGAGGAGCTAAGAAATTTTGAAGATGATGTCGATCTGCTCAACGATCTTATCCTGAAATTTCGAAAGATATACGGAACAGGAAGAGGTATAGCCGCTCCTCAAATCGGACTAATGAAGCGCCTCATCTGCCTTAATCTAAAGGGTAAAAGATATACCATTATCAATCCCAAATTAACCGATCTTAGCAAGGACATGATGGAGCTTTGGGACGACTGCATGAGTTTCCCCAACTTAATGGTGAAAGTAAAGCGACATCGATCATGTACTCTGACTTACCGAGACGAAAATTGGGAAGAAAAGAAGTGGAAAATGAGAGATGATCTCTCCGAACTGATTCAGCATGAATACGATCATTTGGAGGGAATATTGGCAACGCAGCGAGCGGTTGACGATCGTGCTTTTCGGTTAACGATTTGAAATCAAAATTCACTTCTTCCATTTTCCCAGACACAATTCGGATTGTCAAACGTTTGGAATTACGAAACATCATCTGTACTATTGCGATCTTTTTGCTGAATGAGAGTATGTTTAAATTTTATCCCATTTAGACATACTCTAGGATTTCTTTTATTAAAAAATATACGACCAAAATGACTAAGCAATTGTTGATAGCCCTTCTGGCATCTCTAGTTTCCTTTTCTTATTCGAGTCTCTACGCGCAGGAGGAGGCTATGACCCCCGCAAAGGCATACAATAATGGGCTGGCCAAATTGAAAGAAAAAAATTATTCCGAAGGGTTGCGATTGATGGAAAAGGCGATAAGATTAGCGATCGAAGTCAACGATGAAAAGGTAATTGGGCTGGCTCGGAAAAACGGAGCCGTAGCTGCAACCCAATTGGGCGGACAGAGCTATAAAGCCGGTCATTATGATGCCGCTCTGGCCTTGTACGAAAAGGGCATCGGCTACGCGCCTGATAAAGGCGGCAATTACTTGGGTAAAGCGCGATGCCTCAGCAAAAAAGGACGCAGTCTTGATGCGATTTCGGCATTTATGAGGGCAGGTCAGGTCTACGAGCAGGCTGGGAAAAGCGGAACGGGAGTCAAAGCATACCAACAAGCACAGACGTTAGTAGGAAAGACATTTGTTTCAAAAGATTATGACAACGCCATCGTTTATGCAGAAGCCTATCTTAAAAGCTATAAAAGTGCTGAAGTATATTATTACCTCTCTAAGAGTCTGTTGAAAACGGGAGATAACGATAAGGCATTGGAAAACATAAAGAGATCTATTGGCTTATCCGACGATGAAGACAAATATTTCATGACCATGGGCCAAATTCTCGAAAACCTAGGTGAAAAAACAAAAGCGCTCGCAGCGTATCAAAAGGTGTCCGGAGAAAAATTTAAGAAACACGCTGACTACCGTATCAGCGCCTTGCAGGGCAATTGATTGCTGAAGTTTCTTCACAAAGCAGTAGGTTTAAGATATCGTTGTCAGAAAAATGGCAGGAGTTGCGACCTGTTTGATTAACCAGACAAAGTAGTCCTATCCTCTTCTTGCTTACCGAATATCGTTTTAATAAATTTACGGCGTACCTGACGCCATCGCTTTTCTGCTTAATTGCAGGCAGGAGGAAAGTCCGGACAACGTAGAGCACCATACCACCTAACGGGTGGCCGCCTGAAAGATGCGCTTGCGCTTACCTTCAGGGGAGAGAAAGTGTCACAGAAACAATACCGCCAAACGAAGCGGTGAAGGAGGGCAAGCCCTCCTACGCCAAGCCTGCCTGCCGGTCAGGTAGGGCTTCGGAGGGCAAGGGTGAAATTGTGCGGTAAGAGCGCACATGCTGGCTTAGCAATAGATCAGCAGGATAAACCTTATGGGTTGCAATGTCGCGTATACCTCGAAATAAAGTTGCTCGCTTTTTCCCGAGTAATCGGGATCGAGGGGGGTAGACAGCTTAGATAAATGATGGCTCCGTGACGATCGCGCAGCGATGCGGGATGTCAGGATTAGTCCTGACATTTATCGTCAGGAACAGAATCCGGCTTATGAAGGTACATTTTTTCGACTGACAGTCCTCTGGGGATTGTCAGTCGTTTTTTCTTGCGCGATAAAAATTAATCGCGCAATAAGAATCTCCCCACATTACTCGTTCATTCCGTACTTTTCCCATTTATAATCACATTTGGCTCGTGAACCGATTTCGTGAATTGACTTCGCCCGCTTGTGCCCGGCGGCACGTTTTTACGTTCATCAGAAATTGACTCTGCTTTGTTAACTTTATTAGATTTCCCAATTCAGCATTGATTCTGGGTCTAAAATTCTAAAACCAACACCATGAGGTATTCATTTTTCTTTCTGTTGTTTTTTCTTTCTATCCTTTCATGTAAAAAGGAAGTAGAAAAAAAAAATCCCATTCAGGTAATGTTTCAGAATACCTGGTCAGCGTTCCGCCGAGTCATATTTCTGTGAAAGATGCTGTGCGCTTTCGATTCAAATCTGAATATTCAGCAAAAGACATGGATTCTGCTGTGAAAGGCATCAAAGTTAAACCAAAGGTGTCCGGCAGCTTCAAATGGATAGATAATCACGAGTTGGCTTTTGTACCCGACGTGCGGTTTGACTATGATCAACAATATGAGTTTATTCTGGATCTCCAGGAATTAATTACTTCTGCTGAAATCGTCAATGATCGATTGCCTTTATTTACGAGCACAAGGCCCTTTGGTTATGACATAAGTATCGAAGGGCCTCGGATCAAAGTGGAAGGAGGAAAGCAAGTCGCTGATATTCAAGGCATTATAGCTAGCGCAGATTTTGTTGGAAAGGAACAAATAGAAAAAATACTAAGTGCTTCCCAAAAGGGAAATAGAGAAATCTACGTGGTCTGGGCACATTCCGGCAATGCCCGGGAACATACTTTTACCATAAGGAATATCCAGGTCGAAAATAATAGTGCACCCGTACTTATATCGTGGAACGGAGGTAGAGAAGACCCCAAGTTCAAAGGAAAAGAAGAGATTATTATACCTGGAAGCGGGAACTTCAATGTGGATCATGCTCGCATTTCTACCACAAATGGTAAGCACATTAGCATCCTGTTTACAAATCCCTTGAAAGAAGATCAAAACCTCGACGGCCTTATAAAAATAGATAACCAGACAAGCAATCAAAAATACCTCATCGATGGAAATGAACTAAAGATCTACCTCGCCGGCATTCAGAAAGAAAAAATCGATTTAGAAATTTCGGAACACGTCAGAAATTTCAGCAATAAATCACTTGATGCATCTTATCAAAAGAAATTGCTTTTCGTTCCTGAAAAACCAGCTATTCGGCTTTTGGGCCAGGGCGTCATCGTCCCCTTAGGCAGGGATATGAATTTCCCTTTTGAAGCTATTAACCTAAAAGCTGTTGACCTGGAAGTATTCAAAATATTCGAGGATAACATCCTTCAATTTTTGCAAAACAATGACTTAGCTGGAGGCTATGATTTAGGCCTGGTTGGTAGAATTGTCCACCAGAAAAAAATCGATTTAAGCACTCTAAGCAGTGAAAGAACTAAGAATGAATGGACAAGGTACGGCATCGATCTCTCGCGATACATGGCAGATGATCCAAATACACTATACAAAATGCGGCTAGGTTTTAAGAGAGAATACAGTGACTATCCATGTGAAAATGAAGTGAGGGCCGAGGTAAAAAGTACCGATGAGGGTTTCACGACAATAATGACCTATCCCTCTGATTATCAGGGATATAGCTGGGAGCACAGCAAGGATCCCTGCTATCCTGCTTACTACAACTATGAAAGATTTGTGGAGCGAAATCTCCTAATCTCTAATGTAGGCGTGGTGGCGAAGAAGGCATTCGATGGCAACTATACTTTTGCGATCAGCGCATTGGATGATCTCGATCCACTCTCAAATGCAAATATCAAACTCTATGATTATCAAAAGCAATTCGTTGGCGCAGCCACAAGTAATTCTGATGGTTTTGCAAAAATAAAACCTTCGAGCGAAGCGTCTTTTGCTGTTATCGAGCACGGACAGGGGTTTGCATATGTACGGCTCCGCGATGAAAATACCAACAGCCTTTCCAGCTTCGATGTCGGCGGCAAACAGCCTTCCAAATTAGACGCATTTATCTACACGGATCGCGGCGTGTATCGACCCGGAGATACTATTTTTTTGCATATGATGCTGGACGACACACCCAATCCATTGCCCGGCAATCATCCCGTCTCCCTCCGACTATTGGACGTAAATGGAGATTCCAGATTCGAGCAAACCACTTCGGATCACATGGATAAGATTTATTCCTTTACCCTACCTACCCATGCAAACGACAAAACCGGAAAATGGCAGGCAAGCATCAAGATTGGAAGCAAAGAATTTGTTCATTCGATAAGAGTAGAAACGGTAAAACCGAATCGCCTAAAAGTCGAACTAAATGCTCCCGAGCTCATTACTGCAGATAGAGCTGGAAACAATACTATTGAAATTGTTTCTAGGTGGTTGCACGGGGCTTCAGCTAGCGGTCTTCTGGCCCAGGTTGACGCATCGTACCGCTCAATGAGGCCTCCTTTCAGAGGAGTTGATAGCTATTCGTTCAGCGATCCCGGAAGACAAACACCTGGTGATCAGGCCGTACTCTTCAAAGAGAATCTCGATGAAGAAGGAGAAACTTCCTTTAACATAGAATACGAAGATCCAAGCATTTTCCCAAGTATGGTGAATGCTCAAATCCGCACAAGAGTTTTCGAAAAAGGTGGAGATTTTTCAGAAAATTACGCCTCTCTGAAGATAAGTCCATTTAGAGCTTATGTCGGTTTAAAAATTCCTGAAAACAGGTGGGGATACAAGTCCGTAAAAGTAGGCGAGGCTGCAGATATCGCGGTTGTTTCTCTTGATGAAAATGGCAATGTTGTTCCTAATCGAAGACTTACAGTTGGCCTGTACGACGTACATTGGAGATGGTGGTACTACAGCAACGAACGGTACAATGTGTATCGCTTCAACAGCGCCAAACACGAACAGGCCGTTTGGAAAGATAACATTCGCACAGATAGGAACGGGAAAGCTGTGGTCAATTTTAATTTCCAAGATGAACATTATGGCCGCAAGCTTTTGAGAATATGCGATGAAGAGTCAGGGCATTGCGCTGGCGAATTTTTCTACTTGTCCATGTGGGGAGCGCCTATGGATGAAGAGCGCAAAAGCCTGAGCAAGCTAAATTTTTCAGCGAATAAAAAGACGTACGATACAGGCGAAAATGTAGAACTCAGCATCCCTTCGGAAGGAGGCAGTAAAATCTTGATCTCTATTGAAAACAATACAGAAGTGATATTTCAAGAATGGATTGAAGGAGCAAAAGATCAAACCACCTACCGCTTTTCGCTAGCACCCGAAATGGCGCCCAACGTATACGTTCATGCCACTTATATTCAGCCATTTGGAAACAATGAAAATGACCTCCCCTTGCGAATGTATGGCGCCTTGCCAATAATAGTGACCAATGTCAAAACCATGCTCAAACCGGAAATAAAAACGACAGCAAAGTACGAACCCAATGAATCCTTCGAAGTAATAATATCGGAAGCCGACCAAAAGGCAATGACGTATACAGTAGCTATCGTAGATGAAGGTTTTCTCGACCTTACCAATTTTAAGACTCCATCGCCGCATCACTACTTCCACGCGAAACAATCTCTGGGAGTGAGAACCTGGGACATGTATGATTATGTATTGAATGGTTTTGGAGAGATCGATAAGATCATAAGTGTGGGTGGGGATTCGGATACGGAGGAGGCGGTAGCTGCAAAAAAAGCGATACGATTCAAACCTGTGGTTATTTCGGATGGGCCTCATCGATTAACCGCAGGAACTTCTCAAAAATTGCGATACACCATGCCCAACTATGTCGGATCTGTGCGTATAATGATCGTAGGACGTAATGACAATGCTTATGGGAAAGCAGAAGAAGCTGTACCTGTGAAAAAACCGCTTATGATACAAGCCACACTGCCGAGAGTGGTATCACCTGGCGAAGAGGTGCAAATCCCAGTGAACATTTTCGCAATGGAGGACGATATACGCAATGTCAATGTTCAACTGACCACTTCTGAAAATGTTAATTCGGCTTTTGCCGAAGATCAAAAATTGCGTTTTACGAGGCAAGGAGAAAAGATGGCGTATTTTGATGTAGACATAGGAGAGGATTTAGGCATTGCCAAATTCGAAGTGACTGCTTCGAGTTCCAAATACAAAATGGATCAGCAATATGAACTGCAAATTCGCAACCCAAATGCATTCGAATCAACTGTAAATGAGCACTTTATAGAAGAAAATGACCACTGGACGACAATTATCAAACCGGTCGGCATGAAAGGCTCGAATGAAGGCATTTTGGAATTCAGCACTATGCCGCCAATACGGCTAGAAGATCGTCTCAACTACCTCGTACGCTATCCGCACGGATGCCTTGAGCAGACTACTTCGGCGCTGTTTCCACAGCTTTATCTGGGCCATTTGATGGACTTATCAAAGGAGTACACCGATCGCATCAAGACGAACTTGCGCGAAGGAATCGCCAAATTGCAGCGCATGCAAATGAGCAACGGTGCTTTTAAATATTGGCCATCCGGTGGCAGTCAGATAAACGAATGGTGCACTTCGTACGCGGGACATTTTCTAATCGAAGCTAAGAACGAAGGCTATTATGTGCAAGGCGGAAAATTTGAAAAATTCATAAAATACCAAAAGAACAAAGCCCGATCTTTCAGCATTACAGGCCTCAGCAAAAAATATCGAATACGAAGTGCGTATCACAATCAGGCGTATCGGCTCTATACACTTGCATTGGCAGAAGAAGCCGATCTTTCTTCTATGAATGTGCTGCGATTACATCCTGATCTTCCCGCAATGAGCAAGTTTCTATTGGCGGCAGCATATGCCTATACGGGCAACGAAGCGATTGCTCTTGAGCTCATTAGTAATGTAAGCCTTGGTGTGTCTAATTACGATATGCCCGGCGATACATACGGCTCTAATATTCGGGATAACTCGCTTATCACACAATGCATGATAGCACTGAATAAAGATGCAGCAGCCGCTGCTCTTATTAAAGAAATATCGGAAAAACTGAATAGCGGTAGATGGTACAGCACTCAGTCGCTCGCTCATGCCTTGCTATCCATTTCAAAATTTAGCAAAGATGTGGATCACGGGCCAATCAATGTCGAATTTACAATTGGAGATAATACCGTCCAGCAAATGCAAAGCGAAAAATCAATAGCTCTTTTTAGCTTTGATCCTGATGACTATGCAGGTCAAAATGTACGTATTGTCAACAATTCCACAGGACCTCTTTATACCAAAATCAACCTAAGAGGCCAACCTAGTCCAAGCGAGACCCTGGAACGACCGGCCAGGAACGAGCACATCAAAATCCACGTAGAATATAAGGATATGGAGGGTAAACCATTGGATGTACAAAATCTCAATCGAGGTACGGATTTCCTTGCTGAAGTTACCATAACCAATCTCAATACTAAAGGTACCGATCTCCAGGAAATGGCGCTTACACAAATTTTTCCTTCCGGCTGGGAAATACTTGGTGGCCGTCTCGACAACCTTGGAAATACGTATAAAGAGGACAGCTATGATTATCGAGATGTCCGCGACGATCGGGTGTATACGTATTTTGATTTGAAGAAGACGAAGAAGTATATTATCAAGCTCAATGTGGCTTATGCGGGTAGTTATTTTTTACCGTCTGTGATTTGTGAGGCTATGTATGATAATGAGATAACAGCGAAGACGGAGGCGATGAAAGTGGAAATACGGCCAACGGCGGAGGGTAGACGGCAGACAGTGAACACTTCCGCACCACTCAGTGCAAGCGAGCGACATAGGTCCGGAGGCGGGAGGTGAAAGATAGAAGATTACGTATAGGTAATTAGTGATAAGATATGAGAAGGTTAGAAAAAAGTTTTAAAACATCGGCAAGTGGCTATTTATCAAAGTGGTTTCCCAGGGGAAATTTAGGGCCAAGGATTACTGAAATACGGAATGGCGAACGAATTATCATCGTTAATGCGGATCATCCTGAGAAGACCACGGATCAACTAAATAAACAATCTTTCAAGTGGTTGTTTTTCCAGAGAATACTGGGTTCGACGAAATACATCCTATTCGCAGTGCCTGTTTTGGTTCTTGCAGCGATACTCTTACTAGTAGTACCTAGGAGAAGGTGGAGAATGTCTGAAAAACTCCACTGAGGATTGCAGTGGCATCTTTCAAAAATGAAGTTGTTGAACAACTTCGATGCAAAATGAATAAGAAAATTAAAATAGCAATTCTATTTCTTCTGCTGGCCGGGATGGTTTTTATGCTGTGGCGCCAAAGATTAACTTTTCTAAGTGATCCATACAGCTTCGTTGTATTTGACCAAAATGAAGAACTCCTGGCGGCAAAAGTAGCAGAAGATGAACAATGGCGATTTCCTTTGATGGATGAAGTACCGGAACGATTTGCTCAGTCATTGATCGTGTATGAAGACCAACGATTTTATTCACACCCGGGAGTAGACTTTTTGGCATTAGCCAGAGCCTTACGGCAAAATTTGAAAGAGCGCAAAATTGTAAGCGGCGCCAGTACTTTGACCATGCAACTTGCTCGGATGCATTATGGAAGTAAGCGAACAATAATTCAGAAATTCAAAGAAATCCTATTTGCTTTGAAAATTGATCTTTGGCATTCCAAGAAAGAAATCCTCAGCTACTATTCGGGTCATGCTCCTTTTGGCGGGAATGTGGTGGGACTAGAGGCCGCATCATGGCGGTATTTTAAAAAATCGCCTGATAATTTGAGTTGGGCGGAATCTGCAACTTTGGCCGCATTGCCTAATTCACCGGGATTGATCCATGTCAACAGGAATCGAAGGAAGCTGAAAACAAAGAGAGATTTTATCATTGGCAAGTTGTACAAGAAGAGTGTTATTGATTCCATCGAAAAACATTTGGCAAAAGCCGAACCTCTTCCCCAGGAAATATACGAGTTGCCCAATTTATCTCCTCACTTTTTAGTGAAAATGAAAAGGAATGGCAGTGACGGCAAAATTCAAAGTTCGCTTGACGCCGCCCTACAGTTAAAAATTAACACCATTGCGAATAACCACTATGCGTATTGGTCACGAAGTCATTTTCATAATGCGGGAATTATGGTTGTAGATAATAGAAGTAGAAAGATACTGGCGTATATGGGTAATATTCCTGGTACTACGGAGGAGAATGCTGTAGACATGATTTTGGCAAAAAGGAGCACAGGCAGCATATTAAAACCTCTGCTCTTTGCGGCAATGCTCGACGAAGGTCAGATAACGCCATTGACGGGAATTAAGGACATTCCAATAATGATTAGCGGTTTTAATCCGGGCAATTACGATGGATCGTTTTCCGGATTGGTCAGCGCTTCCAAGGTCATACAGCGGTCACTGAATATTCCCTCTGTGCTTATGTTAAGGGATTACGGTATCGAGAAGTTTTTATGGAAATTGAATAAGCTCGGTTTTTCTAGTATTTCAAATTCTGCAGAGTATTACGGGCTTTCATTGATACTTGGAGGCGCAGAGGTTACACTTTGGGATTTGTGCAAGGTGTATTCGCGGATGGCCCGAGAACTGCTTAATCCTAAGGAGAATGTTGTCGATTTGACTTATCTGAAAAACACCTCAATTCGTCAAACAACTAGGCAAGAACATCCCTTTTCAAAAATAAGTATATGGCAAACATTCGAAACCATGAAAACACTCACTCGTCCCAACGAAATCGGAGAATGGGAGCGATATGAAAGCGCCAGAGATATTGCATGGAAAACAGGTACTAGTTATGGCCATAGAGATGCATGGGCTGTCGGAGTGACGCCTTCCTACACTATTGGCATTTGGGTAGGAAATGCCGATGGCGAGGGAAGGGATGAGATCGTTGGTGTGTCGACTGCAGGGAAAATGCTATTTGATGTCCTCGAAGTTTTACCCACTGATGATGATTGGTTTGAGGAACCGCGAGCGGGACCGATTGTCATGAGCTTGTGTGCCAAGAGCGGAATGCTGGCATCTGTGCACTGTGAGGACGAGGTGTCGGTAAGATTGGACAAAGATGTCCAAGGCGGTACTGCTTGCCTTTATCATAAAACCATTTTTACCGACCGATCCAAAAGCTATCAAGTCAACCGGGATTGCTGGAATGAGGATGATTTGATAAAAACGAAATATTTTGATCTGCCACCAACAGTTTCGAAATATTACGGTATTAAGAATTTCGATTATAAAACGATTCCACCTTATCATCCCAATTGTAGAGATATGCTGAGCGGAGACGATCAGATGCAATTCGTCTACCCATCTCCTAATGACAAAATTCATTTGCCGCTTGACCTTAATGGAGAGCAGCAGGAATTGGTCGTTGAATTGAATCATAAGGATAGGGAGGCTGAGGTGTTTTGGTATTTGGATGAGGAATACATAGGAGTTACTATGGGCACACATCAAATGAGCCTCCAGCCCAATCCCGGAGAACATCTTATTCACTGTATTGACCTCGACGGTGATAAAGTGGAATTGCCTTTTTCAATTTTGCATGTGAAGGATGTTGTAGCAAGATGATTTGACACAATTTGATCGACTATAGTTCAGTCGTTGAGATCAAATATATTGATAAGATTTTGCTTAACGCGTACCATTAAAAATGGTGGGATGGTGCCTATGTTCGCAACGAATCGTCGATTATCAATTGCGGTAATTTGATCAATTAGTACGTCCAAATCTTTTTCCAGATTTGCCTGCCCTTTTATAATGCGCGTTCTTAGCAAAGTGCTTCCGTCTGTCAAATTGGTAGTAAGTGGGCAAATCAGAGTGGATTTGTGACCATATTGGTTCAAAAAATCATTCTGAACAATAAGTACCGGTCTCGTCTTACCCACCTCTGTTCCGTAGGATGGATCCAAATTCGCCAGCCAAATTTCAAATTGCTTCATGGTTGTCTTCCAAAGCCTCAAATTCTTTTAGTACTTCCATGCTACTTTGTGCAACCAAAGGGATTTCTCTTTTGTAATCTCTTGCCAATTCATCCCTTCTTTTCTTTTTGTTGTAAAATTTGATAGCGTCGTTAATGTATCTATTTCGTGAAGTACCGAGATCTGAGATGATCCTCTCGGCTTCTTCGAAAATGGTTTCCTCCATCTTGAGGGATATTGCCTTTGCCATAGTTGTAATACTTAATTAATATCATAAAAGTATTTCTAATTATGGATATTGTCAAGAGTTCAGATGGAGAATAATTACCATGCTTTTATCCCCAGAATTAAACCTTTTCTGCACCATACACCGAATACGAAGACTTGAGAGTTTATCGCGAGGGAGTCCTATTAGTAGAGGGAGAACATTATGAAATAAGCAGTGATTTTAAACTGTCTATGACCAAAGCATCTATTTCAGAAAATAGGCCAATTCGAGTTGTTTACGGCAAACGCGAACTGGGTCGAACTATTTATTCATCAGAGTGGGAAAAAGTGAATCACAGTTCCAATACTAATTCCAACGACGAATTACAAAGAGAGGAAAACAATCGCTTAACTCCTCATAACCGACCGCGGCTCCTGACATTAGTCGAAAAGTGTCAATGCAATTTTATATTCAATTACTTCCATTCCAGTTCGCTAAAAGAGACGATAACAAATGACTATGCCATAAAAATAGAGCAGATGAAGAATGGCAAGGTTACAATCATTTATGGCTCAGACAAGACAGAGGAATTCGATTTCCTGATTACACAAGGGTATCAAATCCTAAGCACGAAACGATACTCCAAGAAACCAGGTGATCATGTTATTCAGATTTCGACTAGCGATCTTCCCGAGACTGCAATTGTATTTTCGCTTTATCCCGTTTGGAAGAGTGGCGGTTTTGATTCTCCAGCCTATAGAATTGTAGGCAATCAACTTGTGAGTGATCAAATTGCTTTGGATCAGTGGCTGAGCTATTCCTCCGATTCGTTAGGATCCGAAAATGAGCTGACAGGTGAAGATGAAGAAAACGAAGATGCTGTAGAACTGCCTCCGTTAGTATTGTTCGAAGGAAAAGAAGAAGTTCAAATAAATTCAAAAGGTGAAAAACGGAATGTCGACGACTATAATGGTCTTGAGATTCTAACAGGAAGAAAAGCAATTCTGAAATTCGGAGAAAAGGCCAGAAACCGGATGGTTTTTAACTCATTTGATTCGGACACCTATCTTCTGAAAACAAATAATCAAGAGCTGAATATTTACAGGGCTGAAAAGTACGGCGATTGGCGATTTAGCTATACTTCGGATTTTATAGGAGAAATTACGATTGCTATCCACCCCGAGAACCTCAATGAGGTGTCAAGCAAAACCGTAATGAAATCGCGTAAAATTAAAGACATGGCGTTAAGTACATTAAATATATCAGCCACGACATTTCAAATCTATATTACGGAGGGAGACAATAGTCTTGGTTCAAAAATGATTAATTTCTCGGAATCGCGCTCCGTACAAAAAGACACCATTCCATATCGTAATTCGGGAGAATTAAATCCCTTAGGAGTAGACGAAATCTTTAAAGTAGTTCAAGAAATGCCACGCTTCCCAGGATGTGAAGGCAATGCTGAAATGTCTTCAGAACAGAAAAGAAATTGCTCCAACGAAAAACTTCTGGAATATCTTTTTGCTAATCTTACATATCCAAAACTAGCCCGTGAAAACGGCGTCGAAGGAAGAGTTTACATCCAATTTATAGTTGAAAAAGACAGTTCGGTAAGAGAAGTCAAGGTCGTCAGAAACATCGGTGCCGGTTGCGGTGAAGCTGCACCAGATGTAGTGAATGGGATGAATGATTTGGAAGAAAAATGGCGGCCGGGATATCAAAGAGGCGTACCGGTAAGGGTTTTGTATACGTTGCCTGTTACATTCAAATTAGATGATGAAGAGAAGTCTAAGAGTGAACTACTCAAAGAGGTGGTATTGAATGGTAAACGACCCTTGTATGTTATCAATGGAAAGAAGTTCTTCGAGGATCAAGAACTACCTCAAATAAATTCCAATGATATCGAAAAAACGACTATTCTAGTCGACGAATAGTCACTTGAAAAATATGGAGAGGCAGGTAGAAATGGCGTAGTAGAAGTCACTACGAAAAAATATGCTGAACTCATTGGACCTGTGAGAGACAAACTGGATATGACCAACGAAGAAATCTATGAGCTATTTGAAAAAGTTAAGGACGAAGGTAAGGTGAGACCGGCCTTGACCTATGAAGTTTTAAACCACAGAAACAAAACAAATCAAAAGAATCCTTTCCTCTCGAATGACGAAGGAATCCTATTAAAATGTAATACAAGCGAACATGAAATCAGAATTGAATATCGAAGCGATTACCGGGAAAACATCGATTTCCACGTCTTCAATATCCTAGGCCACCAAATGGATCACAAAAGCGTCAAGCATCAATATACGCTGACTCAAATGTCCTTTAATACGCAGAGATATTCCGATAATATCTACTTCGTTATTGCAGTTCAAGGAGGCAGGATCAGTTCGCAGAAAGTAGCGATCAACCGCTAATCTCAGTGCTTCCAGCACTTTATATTTTTCTTTCCATTAATCACTCACCCACAAAAACAGGCTTCCTTTTCTCAATAAAAGCTGAAACGCCCTCCACAAAATCCTTACTCCCAAGCGCCCGCTTCTGATTATTCGCTTCTAAGGCGATTGTCTCCGCAAGTGTATGCGTCATTGCGTGGTTCAAAGCCTGTTTTGTAATACCTACGCCAAAAGTAGGACGCTGACCGAGTGCCTTTGCCCATTGCATAGCGGCTGTAAGTATCTCATCATCATTGACCACCTTATTCGCCAACCCCAATTCCAGGCACCGCTCCGCCTTTATTTTTTCCCCTTCCACAGCAATTTCAAAGGCTCTGCTGTACCCTACAGCCCTAGCCAAAAACCATCCCGCGCCCCCATCCGGGCCCAAACCTATATTGATGAAAGCATACCTTATCGAACTACTCTCCCCCATTACCCTCAGATCACAGACAAGTGCAAACGCAGTACCCACACCAGCCGCAGAGCCATTAATAGCCGCGATGATAGGAATAGGCAAGGCCATTATCATCCTGGTAATCGTGCCGTAGTATTGCACAATGTAGTCCTCGACTTCTGAAGGTGCTGTGCCTTTGCCAAAATCGCCCATATCTGCACCTCCGCAAAACCCTCGGCCTGCTCCAGTGATTACCACCGAACGCACCGAGCGGTCCTGCTTGATCTGGTTTAAAGCTTCTGTAAGGCCGACTACCAAGTCGTGATTTACACCGTTGTATCGATCGGGCCGATTGAGAGTAATGAGCCCAACCGAACCTTCTTTTGCATAGATGACCGAGTCGTTTCCTTTAGAAATCAAATTTTCAGACATAATTTTGTTTCATTGCGATAATAAAACTCACTTCCAAAGGTAATCAATAGCAGTAATTCAGAGCCACTTCATAACTGACTGAAACAGAGCAAATTATAAACGGCCATAAAAAACAAGTTTACAGCTGTTTATATATTTGCAAAAAAGTTTATATGATGAGTAAATTTAAAAAAAAGAAAACTTAAAAGAGCCAATTCCTTAAAGAATGAGTTGAAAAGCTCTCGAAAATCTCCCCGCAATTTGCTTTTGTATAGGATTGCCCAAACCTTTGACCACTTTATCCCTGCTTGGAAACACACCTTTGATAGTCTACCCGATTATCGAGGTAAACGTGCGAGGTATGAGATTTCAGAAATCATATTGGCCGCTGTGATTATGTTTTTGTTTAAAGAAGGTTCTCGCAACCAAATGAACGAGGATCGTGAAGAAGATCAATTCTTGGCGAACTATAAGGCTTTGTTTGGCTTGAAGTTACCCCATACCGCGTAACGCGGCACGAGTTATGGATACACCTAAGTGATGTGATGAATAAATTACAGCCAAAACATTTAGAATCCTGTCGTCATCATATTATCAAATATTTATTGGACAAACGCACCCTTCATAAGTTTCGGCTTCAGAAGAAATATTTCAAAATAGCAATAGATGGCAGCGGTGTTTACACATTTGATAAGGAACCCTATCCAAATTGTCCGTATATGACAAGCAAGAGTGGAAAAAAAAGATGGCATCAAAATGTATTGGAAGCAAAACTTGTTTGTTCAAACGGATTTTGTTTATCCCTGGCAACAGAGTGGTTGAAAAATGAGGATGGTCACCGCAAACAGGACTGCGAACAAAAAGCACTGAAAAGATTATTGGTAAATCTTAAAAGCGACTTTCCTCGATTGCCAATTTGCATTCTTTTGGACGGACTATTCGCCTCAGGCCCTGTAATTGAGCAAATCAAAAGTAATGGCTGGGAGTACATCATTGTTTGGAAAGATGGAAAATTGAAAATGAAGGATTTAATGCTCAGAAGAATCATGGTTTGAATTTACATCACAAATATGTGCGCAAAAACTTCACCGGCATTCGCAATTATTACATGTCTATGCAGATTGCTCATAACTCGTACCGCGTCACGCGGTATTATCGAACAGTTATTTGTTTTGTGCAAAGTAATAGTGCCTAAGGCTATTTTGCCCAAGTCAAATTCAAAAAATCTATAGAAATTTCAAGGCTGGTGAATCACAAAACCGATTAGGTTAATGAGGTTGTCATGGCATTAAACAACTCCGTTGTCTTGACTCTTCTTTACTATCTTCACCCTGAATTGCTGCTCCTGATCCCAAAAATAATCAATACATCTGCAGTGAAGGAAGGCCACTGAAACTCTACAATAAGAATAGGAAAAAAGGCAATCGTATCTACAATGTGTACCAAGGTAGGGAATGTTCAAACTGTCCAATTAAAAGTAAGTGCACCAAATCAAAAAAAGGGCGAATCCTCCACGTAGACATAGATCATGAATGGATCGATGGGTACAAACAACAAATGAAGACACCCAAAATGCAAAAGAGAATTAAATTAAGAGGAGTATTGGTCGAGCATCCTTTCGGTACAATCAAACGGTGGATGGGCAAACTTCATTTTTTACTCACTGGAATAGACAAAGTCCAAATACCTGATTATCAATGCTTTATATATTCTAATATTACGGTCCGGGATATAAATATTCGGATTCTATCTCATGAGGTCCTTTTTTGGACAATATCCTAAAAATTTATTCTGATTCATTGGCTTTGAAAACCTAACATGTCCCCCTTGAGGGGGATAGAGGGGGTGGAATGGAAAAAAGTTGGTAGATAAACTGACTTTTTCACTTATGAGACAGTCTCTGATCATGATTTCATCATCGAGTATTGAGTCCACTCCGAAAACTAAATCATAAATCATGTCAAATATTACAATAAGATGACATATATATTTAATTTGTGATATGTTTAAACGTAGTACAAATTCACAAGTTGATCTATTCAAATCGATAGGAGGGATGCTATCAGAACGGAAGCGAGAGCTTCTGGATGATCCAAATGGTTGGCATAATATATTTTTTAAAGAAGTGGTATCTCGCATAGACGAAGGATTGTTCGAGGTGCTTTATAATCAAGGAGGCCGGCCCAATTGCTCAATTAGAGTTTTAATGGGAATGATTATCCTTAAAGAAGGTAAAGGTTGGACTGATGAACAACTTTTTGATGAATGTCGATTCAACACCAGGGTCATGCTTGCTTTGGGATATTCGAATATAAATGAGGATATTCCGACCGAATCGACTTACTATAAGTTCAGACAGAGCATGGTAGAGTATAATGAAGACCATGGGGAGGATTTGATGAAGGCGGCATTTAAACAAATCACTATTGGGCAGATAGAGCAATACAAGGTGAGCGGTAAGAAAATACGATTGGATTCGAAGTTGATTAATTCCAATATTGCACGCTGCACTCGAGTCCAGATGATAATCGAAGCTGTACGAGTATGCAGTAAAGACCTTATGGTAGAACTGCTTACAGATCAATTGGATAAAGAATCATGCGAGCTTTTAGAAAAGCTAAAAAGCCAAAGTGCCTCCAATATTGTCTACCCATTAAACAAAAAAGAAAAAGAGGAACTGCTAGTAGGTATGGGTAAGATCATAAAGGTACTCTTGAGTCATGGCCAGGCGGCGGGATTGACAGGCTACCAAGATCTCAAGCGGCTCTACGAAGAACAGTATGAAGAACAATCAGAGGAATCTAATGAGCAAAAACCTCCGAGTGCCTCTGATGATAAAACAAAAATCAGCGCGGTCTGTGATGAATCTGAACAGCAAACTAAACAGGAGAATACTCCGAGACCCAAAGCTGCAAGAGACATATCGAGTGGCAGTGTGCAGTCCATTCATGATCCTGATGCTGCCTACCGTACTAAAGGTAAAGCAGAAAATAAACAGACCATATCGGGCTATCATGCCAACATAAGTGAAACGTGTACAGAAGAAAATGAAATAGACCTAATCGTAGATGCCCAGGTAGTACCGGCCAATATTACAGAAGACGAGTTTTTAATCGAATCTATCGACCATATCCAGGATGTATTAAATCCAGATAAGGATGAATCAGGTCAAGAAAAGAATAAAATAGAACAGGCCATCACGGATGGCGGATACGACAGCAAGGCCAACAGAAAAGCAATGTCAGAAACGACCACGCCCGAATGGAAGTTAGCTAATACAAAAGGGGGAAAGCAGGCCTATACAATGAAACGAGATGAGAATAACAATCTTCAAGTATGGCGAAAAAAGACAGGAGAACAGTGCGCGGTAAAGTTTAACGAGAAGACCAACAAATACGTCATTAAACACGACACCCGAGGTCGGTATATGACCAAAGATGAAGTAGAAAACTATTTTTTATTTCAACAGATGCAAGAAACATTAGATGAGCACACCCACAATCTAAGAGCCAATGTGGAATCGACCATACATCAATGTTTTCACCGGCTCAAAAAAAGGAACAAAATATTATATCGGGGTTTATTCAAATGTCAAATTTATGTCCTGTCACGAGTACTTTGGACGAATTTTAGAAGAATTAACGATAAATTGGTCGAAAATACCCTCGGATTTCCAAATATCATCATCGCAACCCTCAGGAATGCTTATGCAACAATATTGCACTTAAGAAAATTCCAGGGTTTTGGCCGCAGCTGGCAAATGTACGCTTGAAAAATGTGTGGTAATCGGAGTGGACTCAATATTGTTTTTTCGTTCGACTCCATTCTGACCGCCGTCGGTATGACAAGCGGATTGTATGGAGCTTTGCTGCTCATGATCATTGCAGTTGTTTTATCCGTGATCATTATGATGTTATTTGCTAATCCTGTAGGTCGATTTGTCAATCGGCATCCGACCATACAAATGTTGGGACTTTCCTTCCTGATATTGATCGGATTTATGCTTATTCTGGAAGGTGGGCATCTTGCACATTTGACCGTATTTGACAACGAGATCGGGGTAATTCCTAAAGGGTATCTCTACTTCGCAATTGCATTCTCATTACTAGTAGAGTTCCTGAATATGAGGTTGAGAAAAACGATAAATCCGGTACAATTGCACGGCGCCCAGGAGGATGCCAGACAGCAAGGAGTGATTCAGGATTGAAATCCAAGTGTCAAGGTCAAATATGAGAATAGTACTTGCATTTATTACCTCAGTTTTTCTTTTTACGTCGTGTGATAGGTTTAATACTTATTTCGCAATCAAAGGAGAAACGATGGGTACGACCTATACCATTACATTGTATTCCAAAGAAGATTATACAAACCAGATCGGTAATTTGCTTAAGGAAATCAACAATCATGTTTCTACCTACATTCCGGATTCGGATATAAGCCGATTCAACAATGCCGACAGTGTTTTCATTTTACGCAAAACCGGTAAGGATCATTTTCTGATCAATTTTGAAAAATCAAAAAAAATATCACGAAACACGGATGGATATTTCGATCCTACTGTAATGCCTTTGGTAAACTACTGGGGATTTGGCTATCAAAACAAAGAAGCAAGGATAGAAGTGGACAGCACTGCGGTAGATTCTCTAATGCAGATCGTAGGATTTCATAAAATAATCCATAATCGCGGAGAATTAAGAAAGTCAAATACGGCCGTACAATTGGATTTTAGCGCTATTGCAAAGGGCTACGCAGTAGATGAAATCAGCAGGCTATTTGAAAAAAATGGAGTAGAAAACTACCTAGTTGAAGTCGGAGGCGAAGTCTTTGCACAGGGACTAAATAAAAAGGGCAGTGAATGGAGATTAGGACTAAATACTCCAAAAGCGGAAGCAGCATTGACCGATTATGAAATTATAATAAAATTATCCGGAAAAGGCATAGCTAGTTCTGGCAACTATAGAAACTTTTATGAAGTCGATGGCAAAAAATACGGCCATATAATAAATCCGAAAACAGGTTATCCAAGTCTTAATGAGTTATTGGCAGCAACAGTTATTGCGACCGATTGCATGACTGCAGATGCATATGCCACAGCATTCATGGCAATGGGGCTGGACAAAGCTATCGAGATTGCCAATAAAAATGACGAGCTTGTGGCCTGTTTTTTCACCAGTAATGCAGATGGAATCATCAAAAGAGAATATTCAGATGGATTTATTCACTACGTCGCAAGAGAGCGATGAGAAAGAATTTACTTTCGAACTCAAACGAGATATAATTTTCTTCGATATTGAATCTACAGGTCTCAATGTCATACGCGATCGAATCGTACAAATCGCATTGACTAAATATCCAAAGGATGGCACCGAACCTATCGAAAAGGAAATGCTCATCAATCCCGGTATACCCATCTCCAAAGAAGCAATGGATGTACACGGCATCACTCCCGAAATGCTAAGGAATAAGCCCACTTTCCAACAAGTTGCGCAGGAACTTTTTGATTTCATTGGCAATTCAGATCTAGCAGGCTACAACAGCGACCGCTTTGATCTTCCCATGCTCATGGAAGAATTCAGCCGTGTAGGAATGGAATTAAAAATGGAAGGTCGCCGCAGCATCGATGTGCAAAAGATTTTTTACAAAATGGAACCGCGCACCCTTAAGGCAGCTTATAAATTGTATTGTGGTAGACAATTGGAAGACGCCCACCATGCCCTTGCCGATGTAAGAGCTACTGCCGAAGTGTTAAAAGGACAAATGAAAAGATACGATGGAGTGGACCATATCGACGGAGACGGTTTTGTGACAAAAGCACCGATCAAAAACGATATTGAAGCCCTTCACACCTTTACTAATGATTTCAAAACGGTAGATGCTACTCAAAGATTGAGAAGGAATAAGGACGGTGAGATCGTATTTAATTTTGGAAAATATATAAATCAATCTGTAATAGAAATACTTTCCAAAGATCACAACTACTACCAATGGATAATGACCAAAGATTTTTCCTCACAGGTAAAGCAGATTGTGAGAGATCTTATGAAGAATTATGAGAAGGAGCAAAGAAGCAGTCAGCCGTAAAATATTAGCCTTCAGCCTTTAGTACTGGAGTGACCGATGAATTGACGCCCAGAAGTTCGATGACGTTGATCAATGTCGGCTTTGCGAATACGGGATTGTTTTGGGACGGCAGGTCACAAAGTCTTGAAAATCAGGCACTTCTGCCGGTGGAAGATCCTATTGAGCTCCACGAGGAATGGCCTAATGTGGAGCGCAAACTTAGAAATCATGCTGACTATCCTGAAATGTTTCGCAAAGCCTTCGGCATAGAGCGGAAAAATGATATCACCCGTGATTTAGCAGCTAAGGCCATTGCGCAATTTGAGCGAATTCTAATCAGCGGAAATTCCAAATACGACCTGGTAATATCAGGTAATGCTGTTTTTACCGACCAAGAATTACAGGGGCATGATATATTTTTTGATATCAATGAAAATATATCGCGCCATGCTGAATGCGGCCATTGTCACAATGCGCCGCTATTTACGACTAATGAATATTTTAACAATGGCATCCAGGTACCCATTGCCGAGAACGTTTTCGAAGACAACGGATTAGGAGCGATCACCGGCAGAATATTCGACAATGGAATGTTTAAGACGGCGACTCTGCGCAATATCTTTTTTTCAGCACCCTATATGCACGATGGGCGATTTGCCACTATTGACGAAGTGATTGATCACTACATCATAGGAGGCCATCCTTCCGACAATCTTGCCCCTGTACTGAGGCCGCTAACTATATCTGATGAAGATCGAGCCGCATTGATTGCTTTTATCCACACATTGGAGGATCGGGATTTTCTAAATAATCCTGAATTTCAGAATCCGTTTCGGTAATTCATTCCCGTACGCCCTCTTGAAAGGCCGGTGGAACATTCGGGATTCTTCGCCAGGCATTGGAAGAGTCACCTTATCAAAGTTGTCAATTTTGCTGCACACCCTACCCTACAGAAGTTCAAAAACATCTAAAAAAAAATCATCAATATTTATATGAAGAATATAAATGAATCATAACTAGTCATAATCATTTAATAATCAATTATTTACATCTTAAAAAGTCGTAATAACTTTTTAGATATTGTGAACAATATTGAATTTTTGTCTTTGTTCAGTGCAAATTTTCGTCTCATATTTGAATTGTGATTGATTCACAGACTGGCAAAAGAGCCGGTAGTCCAAAAAATTCGGATACCGCAAAAGCGGTACAAGTTATGTTCATGGGATTATGAATTGTTAATAGAGGGTTGCACAAGAGTAGGATTATTGCAATGCTATTCAAATCGGATGTGCGACTCACTATTAGCGTTCAAAAGGGAAATCGAAGGCTCCTTCAAGTAGAGGGAGTAATGCAGTGAACAGTGATACGGAGTACGCAAATGAGTTTTGGTTGACTTATATACGAGATTGTTCTAAAAGAACACCGTCTTGGGGCGGAATATGTTCATGGGATTATAATTTGCGAAGCCGGTTGTCGGATATCAATGACCGGCTTTTTTCAATCGAACATAAAAAATAAACGAACAAAACTATCTAACTTTCACATTATTTAAGAATAGTGTGCTTTATATATTTGGTGTACTTAATTGATAATCAATGTATTATCATCGCCTACTTATTTATTCTGTCTGAATATTGAAGAATAAATGCCAAATTTTGTCTTTGTTTTAGGTCGATTATCTATTCATATTTGAATTGTGATTGATTCACAGACCGGCAAAAGAGCTGGTAGTCCAAAAAAAATTCGGATACCGCAAAAGCGGTACAAGTTATGTTCATGGGATTATGAATTGTTAATAGAGGGTTGCGCCAGGTTTGAAAAATCATTCCCAAAGTGCAGCTCACTATTAACATTCAAAAAAGAAATGAAGAAGAACGATCTGGATGCTTTGAAAAGCAAATGAGTTTTTGGTTAAACTATATATGAGATTTTAATTTTAAATCCCGCCAGTCTGGCGCATATGCATCAACTCTAACTTAACATATATAACAATTAACAATGTAAAAAGAATTGACTACCTGTGTTTTAACCTAATATTTGGGAATCTAACCATAGAACAAAAGTGCAGGAAAATTCAAAGTTCTTCACTATGTGGCAGTCCAATGTTTGCCTGTATAATGTTAATAATCAAAAGAATACATATTCATAAATAAAATATAAGTTAAACTAAGGTTGATGCCAATGCGCCAGTCTGGCGGGAAGTGTTCATGGGATTATAATTTGCGAAGTCGGCTGTGCGATATCGACAGCCGGCTTTTTTTATGTAACTAACTGGCATTGAAAGTTTTTGGGATTTTAGGGTTTCGATGTAAAAATTGTGAATCACTTACAACCCTCGGTCATAACAAATATCCACGGTACATGACAAAAATTGTTTTCAGCCTTCCCTCGCCCCTGCCCGTTCCGTTCAGGCGGGCTTTTATTCCCTGAAGAGAGGCTCAACTCACCTGTAAAAGCGGGCGGATTCCCTTTAGGGTTAGGGCAGCGGGAAGGCAAAATGTTAAAATGTCATGTACTCAGACAAATATCTTGTAGAAATCTTCTAAAACTGAATTGATTTACAAGTCGGTTTACAAACTGCCATTATACCTTCTCAAAAACCACTCCATGCCTAGCAACCCTAGCAGCACAAAAAACAACCATTTAAAATCAATGACCGATTTGTTTTGTGCATATTGATACAGGACGGGTTTCATTTTACCGTTCGCGTTGAACTCTTCAACGATTTCTGACATATTTGATGGACTATAGACCTTGCCATTTTGCATATCCGCTAATGCGTAAAGCAAAGAATGTTTGGCTTCCAGATCGTATAATTCGTATTGGATTTCTTGTACGCTTATGCTGCCCGCGTCGTTCAGTTGGTTGCCATTATGAATGGTGGTCGCAGCGTATGTGTACTTGCCAGGAGCAAGGGAGCCTATATCCAGGGTATAGTAATTGTCTTTTTTAGAAAAAGTGTAATTGAATTCTTCGTTTGCATCGTTATTCATTGCAAAAAATACTTCTCCCTCGTTCACCAATTCGTAATTGTCATTGTACAATTCGGCAATGAAGAGGATGTCTTCATTTTCATTATAAAGCCGTTGTTGGCTCGATACACGAAACTTTCTCTTGTCTTCTTTTACAGAGGCATAAGTAATTGTTTTAGAAATAAGTTCTTTGATCACTTCAAAATTTTCCTTTTCCAAATAATCAAAAAGCTTCCACTTCCATATGCCTTCACCACAAATCATTGCGGATCGCATTCCGGCTTTGTTTTGATAAACCAGCAATGGGTAATCTGTTTCGATATTGCCGATTTTTTGATTTAGGAGTACGGTACTCGACGGGTTGAGTTTGTATTCTCCGAAAGGAGCCAAAAGCGGAGGGAAATTAGGCAGATAATTTTTCAGTGCATCAGATAGCGTGAATAATGAAAAATCATTTAATAATATGGCCTGGACCTCATTTACGCTTCCTGTAGAGCCTTTGATCTCGAGCATGTCCTGAATAGCATTGAGTGCAACCAGGTTCGTACCGCTTCCTACAACGAAAAGTTGGGGCGTCCTTCTTTGATCCAGCCTTTCTACGAAGGCGTTGATACTGTATTTTGTCGAAGGAAGATTATGGAAAATGGTCATATCACATTGTGCTAACGGGTCGGGCTGGTCGGCCATGTATTCCAATTCAACTCCATAATTTTTATTAGCTAACAACAATGACCGAAGCGCAGCCACGTCGGGATGCGGCCCCTGTGCCAGTATTCTTATCTTTTGCCGAGCATCCAGAACTTCTATAAATATGTCCCTGACATTATTGGCCCTTATCTCCTCCCCTCTTATTCCAGTCAGCCGAGCGCGGTAGTGTGTGATCCCCGGCTTGGTCAATTCTATCTGTGATTCTAAAGTTGTGAAAAAATCTTTCGTACGGATGCTAATGTCCGATTCCTGAATTTTCTTATAAGCGCCGTCGGTCTCTTGCTCAACTATCAATTTGGCGAGCGAGCCTTGACAATTATTCGCCTTTATGTCAAATAGAATGGCGATGATATCATTCAGATAAGCTATATCGTTGTGGTACACATTTTTGATGAGTGCATCTTTTCTTTTAGCTGTGTCACCCAGAGCGAGGCCGTATAACGGGATATGCCTTGGAAGGCCGCTATAAATGGGATTTTTTCCCTGGTTGTATAGGCCATCCGTGGCCAGTATAAGGGCACCCAGGTTAGCGCCTTCGTACTCGTCAATCAGCGCTTTTATAGTTTCCAGATTAGTCAATTCTTCACTAAAAGATAGGGTATCAGAAAGCTTTCTCTCGCGCAATTGAGAACCCAGTGTGTAGTGATCGATTTGATAATTTTCCGAAAGATTACGGCCTAAATTTTCCAGATCGTTCAAATAATCCGACGGATTATCTTCGAGCCATTTGCCTACGGATTGAGAATCATCCTGGATTATAGCAATCACAGGATCCTTGACTTCATTGATAAGGGATTTTAAGAATGGGTTCAGAAGGAGTGCCAGGAGCGTAGAAGCCAAGACGAATCGAAGAAAGCCAAGCAAAGGTTGCAGCAATTTATTCTTGCCATCGAATTGTTTATTTCTATAATACAAACCAATCGCATATAGCAGACCACCCAATACACACAGAGCCAACAACCAAACAGGTAAGTCAAAATTAATCCCGGTCATGGATTAGTTAAATAGTGGATTAGTGGATTAGGGAGAGCTTTGTTACTTTTCATTTTTCGTATTTTAAGAAAGGCGCAAATATGAAAATCTCTTTTCGCCAAAAGAAAGGTAAATCAATATTTCATTCAAATCAGACGTTAAAGGAATAGTAAAAAAATAACTCATCATTTTTATGCTGATCTTTTGTCTTTATGCTGCGTTACTAAAATCCTCATGTGGCTTAGGCTACACTCCGGTTTTAGCGCCTTGCCTAAAGCCAAAATCTCTAGCCTAAATTCTGAGATTTATTTTTTTACAATTCCTTAGCTTTCATAACGCATTATACTATGATGAAAATATACCACATACAATTAAGTTTTCTCCTAAGCCAGTCTATGAACACTGAAATTCAAAAGACTCCAACATGACAAATAGAATATTAATGCCGATACGGTATATCTGTGCCCTTTTTCTCTCTTCTTTTTTGATATTAACCAATGCCAATGCCTCCTATATTATCATTCCGATGGATGACGAATCCCAGAGAAACCACCTCAAGGCTTATGGTATCGCTTATTGGGTTATAGATCAGGGAGAAGAGGCGTATTGGTTGCTCAATTATGATGGAGGAAGCTTTGCCTTTAGGCATAACCGTATTTTCGAACTGGAATGCAAGACAAGGGATGTATCTTATACCGTTATTCCCAATGCACAATTCGCCGCGTTACGAGAGGAAATAGCGGATCCAGAAGTCAACCAGGAGGTGATTAAGTTAGAAAAAGCACCAAAAATAGCGGTATATACTCCTAACTTTAATGCAAGAGGGACACGTATCCAACCATGGGATGACGCTGTTACTTTGGTATTGACCTATGCCGAAATCCCTTATGACAAGATCTACGATCGCGATGTACTCGAAGGGAAACTGGCGGAATACGATTGGTTGCATCTGCATCACGAGGACTTTACAGGGCAGTACGGTAAATTTTATGCCAACTACTCGAATCAACCGTGGTATAAAGAAAATAAAAGACGAATGGAAGCATTGGCTGTGAGTCTCGGTTTTGGCAAGGTGTCAAGACTAAAATCAGCTGTGGTAGAGAAGATCAGGTTGTATGTAGAGGGAGGTGGTTTTATGTTTGCAATGTGCTCAGCCACAGACACTTATGATATTGCCCTTGCTGCATTAGGTCTAGATATCTGTGATGTGATGTACGACGGAGACCCTGCTGATCCGAATGCTCAATCCAAGTTGGAATTTGGCAGGACGTTCGCTTTTGAAGAATTCACGCTCATACGAAATCCTCGAGAATACGAATATTCGACGATTGACAATCGAGCCCGAAACATAACGCCTGAAACGGATTATTTTACCCTCTTTGAGTTTTCGGCAAAATGGGATCCGGTACCCACCATGCTCACCCAAAATCATACTACTACAGTCAAAGGATTTATGGGGCAGACCACTGCCTATAACAGAAATTACGTAAAGTCAGAAGTGCTCGTCATGGGAGAGAACAAAGCCATTAACGAGGCTCGATATCTCCACGGAAAGCACGGATACGGGACATGGACATTTTTTGGCGGTCACGACCCTGAAGACTACCGGCATTTCGTAAATGATCCTGAAACTGATCTAAACCTTCACCCTAGATCGCCTGGTTATCGGCTCATCTTGAATAATGTATTATTTCCTGCAGCTAAGAAGAAGAAGAGGAAGACTTGATTTGATGCCTAAGGCAGTTAGGAGTCTCTTTCGATTAAATTCTAGTTAGGAAACATTAAATCCTAATTTCCTTGATCTTGGTTTGACAGCGTTTTCTGCCATTTGAATATTTTTGGTGTTGTGAAAATAGGATTGCTAGAACTTTCGCTTATTCAGTTCATCATGTATATGGCCATTTACCTGTTGAATAGTTATGTAGGAATTATGCTGTGCTTGGTTATGGCACCGATTTTCTTATTTATCCTAATTGTCTCTTTGATAGCCGAGTTTTTTGATCGATCTAAAGTCCCGGCATTGTACTATAAATTTATGTTGACTGGTGTGATAATTCCGTTGATCGTTTTAATTACTGGAATTACCCTTGACCCCGGAGGATTGGATTGGTTAAACGAGTGAATAGGTCATACCTCAGGATTTTGAGCGAAGATAATATGTTCTGGTCTTTTACAGCATATAATTCCGACCTCTCGCCTCTACCTTCCAAATATCGAACACCTGATGATTTTTGACAACCAACACCTCATTGTGTAAAGCTACGGTAGGACATATATGCCAGGGAATACCGTAAAGCAGATCACCAATATTCCATTTGTCTCTATCGTCAACTTGACATACGAGATGCTCTTCACTGTGTCCCACTCGTTTATAATTAGTCAGTTGAAGAAAATGCACTCTTTTATCTTGCATTTCGGAAGCAACTGATTTATGTCCTAAATCAAGACATATTCTATCTTCTCCTGGTTTGCTGATAATTCTTGATAAAAGAACTGCCGCATTTTGCATCGGAATATCGGGGAAATGGGTATTGTATCCGGCATCCCAAAGCAAGGTAGTTCCGGGAGATAGCGTACGTCCTTTGTATTTGGCATGAATAGGAAATGTTGCACTACCGCCACATATTAATTCCTGGTCTGGTAGGTGCATTTGTTCGATCAGTTTGTTTACTTTTTCGAATGCATCATTACACATTTTCGATCGCTCGGTCAAGTCGCTAGTACGAATATGACCGTCGTAAATGTGCAGTCCCTTCAGTTCAAATTGTCGGATCGAATTTATCACTTCGGCCAGAGTCGCCGCTTTTTCCGGAAATATTCCGGTCCTGCCCATGCCAACATTGATATCGATGTACAAGGCAACTTTATCGTCGTGGTCTAAGAGGATTCTCCACTGTTTGACCTGCTCCTCACTATCAACTAATGTAGAAAAATTGGTCTTTGGGAATTCCTTTTTCAACGCCCGAAAAACCAGTTGGTTTGGCCCTGTTAACGGCATGGCCAACAGCACATCCTTAACACCTGTTTCTGCAAGCATTTTGGCTTCCATAAGTGTGGCACATTTGAATTTTTTGATGCCCTGGTCCATTTGCATTTGTACGATTTGGGGCATTTTATAGGTTTTTACGTGTGGCCGCAATCGATCTGGGTTGCCCGCTATTTTGATCATTTTTTCGATGTTGTAGTTGATGCGTTTGGGATATAGGGCGAGTGCTGGCGTAAGGATTCTATCGGCATTTTTTAGTTCGTACCATTCCATCATTTATTTCCTGTTTTAAGCTATTTGCAAATAAACAAATCCAACCATCAAGAGGCTCACAAACGCAATGCCCAGATAAGCCAGAAAAACCAACCAATTAGGTGGTCGAAAACCACTTTCTAATTGATCCTTATTAACCGATCGTAAATTCAATACAGCTAAAATTGGTGCAATCACAAATGAAATCACAGTAGCCAATTTGAGCAAGAACATAAGACTATGTCCAAACCAGTTGATCAGGACAAAACCAAATATTCCGATCAATGCCAAAACAGAGATATAATACTTTTTCTCAAATGTTTTTTGATCAGCGTCGTCTGAGATATCGCCAAACTTCAGCATCCTCAGTCCATAGATCCATGTGCGGGCGAAGATATCCCAAGCGGTTATAAGGGTACCGTAAATGGCGGCAAAAGCTGTAATCGCTATGATATAGAATGACCACGGGCCAAGATTAGCTGTGAATATCGCGATCAATTTATTTGTAAAATCTACCGGACTTCCTTCTAGGTTTTGATTGGTACCGTAGACCGTCAATGCGCCAATCAGCATAAATAGTATCGCAAGAATTGCAGTAATGAGATACCCGAGGTTAAAATCATAAAGCACTTCTTTTAGGCTCGCCCGATGCCCGGATTCTTTCGTCTTTTCTGAAATCCATATGCTATTATAAACAGACGCTTCGAGTCCGTTAGGCATCCATCCGATAATACCTACTAAAAGCAAAAGGCTCGATTTTTCGAAAAATGAAGCATCTACAAAATCAGTTTCTCTGGCAGGAATTCCATTAATGAGAGCAGCAATAAAGGTGATAAGTACCGCAAGAAAAAGAACTACCGTAAGCAGTTTTATAAACCTGTCAAGGATGCGAAATTTTCCCTTTAAAAGAATCAGGAAAGTCATAAGTAGCACCCCACCAGCCAAATAGTTGATATTGACATTTTGCAAGTTAAGAACACTTCCGAGAAGGCCTCCGCAGACTCCAGCCACTGCAGCGGTAACAGTGAACATACTTGTAAATTGCAGGAAGAGGTAAAAATAAAAGGCCCCATTGCCCTGATCTCTATAAGCGTGTAGTAACGTTTTCCCAGTCGCGGCGGCATAACGTGAACTAAATTCGAAAAACGGATACTTGCAGATCAAGGCCAAAATAGTGAGCGCTAAAAAACGGAAGCCGAAATAGGCTCCGGCAGTCGTGCAGAGCACAAAGTGGGTAACTCCTATGGCAGTGCTTGCGAAGAGTAAGCCCGGGCCTAATGCTTTTAGAAGGTTTGATCTTGATGCAGGATTCGATATACTCATTATTTGACCTATATTGCAAAATACATAAATTTGCTTTTCATCGGGATGTAGCGCAGCCCGGTAGCGCGCACGTCTGGGGGGCGTGAGGTCGTAGGTTCAAATCCTATCATCCCGACCATTTCACCTCACCTTTTTCTCGCCAGCATTGACTATAAATGGCAAATAGTTCTCCCTTGGTGGCAATGGACAAGTGGCGTAGTCACTGAATGCACATATTGGATTCTCCGCTTTGGGGAAATCCATAATGGCCATTTGATCTTCGTTGGGCATCAGAACGTAAAGAAAGCGGCCTCCGCTATATGTTTCTTTTCCATTCGTCTGATCTGCGAATACTATGAAAAGGGTATTATTCCCGCCATCAGTGGCTAGTAATTGGAAATTTTCTCCTTTGTGCTCGAATGTAAGCGTACCCATAAATTTACTATCATATGTAATGCCGATTACATTCGTGATCGCTATTGAAGCATCCGGATCTGCAGGTTTATATTTCGCCTGTTTGATCCATCTTTTTGAAGGTTGGAAAGACGGAACGGAATGTAAATTTAACCGATTTTCAGAAAGAGTATCCTTTAGTCGGATAGCGTACTGATCGCCTCTTTTGATCAGGTACCAGAAGTACGATTTCCAGTTCATCATTGTAGCCTTGCCTTCCGCATCACTGGTCAATTTAGATTGCATAAGTGATTGGTTATCAACGGAATATAGTCTTGTTTTATGTGCTGAAATAGAAACATCATCGCCATTTTTAGTTATCACACCAAGCTTTCTATCAAACTCTTTCGGAAATACAATATCATTCTCCACGTTCGATCCAAATGTCTGTTCGCCCTCCTTTATCCAATAGAGTCCAGCCAGACTCAGGTAACCTAATGGCCGTCTTAAATCAGCGATTCTTTTTGCTCTCCATTCGGCCAAATGTTCAAAATATTGAGGTAGGTCATTGGGAATATCGCGAGTTGATTTACAGCATAGAAAACAGAACAAAAGAAATGAAATGAAGGACGCGGTAATGATAAAATTAGAATTCCTTGGAATGCATGTGCTTCAACTTCTCTCAGCCTGGCAGACTATACCTCCGATTAGAAATGGGCATTGAAGGAGTCCAAGCACCTGTACTGAGCTTGTCGAAATATTCAAGAGAGTGAGGCATACTGGATTCGAACCAGTGACCTCTGCCCTGTCAAGGCAGCGCTCTAAACCAACTGAGCTAATGCCTCTTGTTGTTTTTGATGGCTTATCAAAAATAATGAAAAATGGTTTCTTGCAATTGCCTGGAGTTAACAATAAATTAATAAAGGAAATATTATAAAAATATATATATTAGCGCCTCGAGAGCATCTAATCGCCCTAATTGGGCCATAATCCGGCCATTTAGTCTCTCACTGCGCAGGGAAAAGGCTATGAATTGAAAAATATTCATTTGGTCTGGTCGTCATATCGTTATAATGCCCACACTAAATGCAAGAACGGAAAGTGGGAAGTCTGTAGTAGACTTCCTCTTTCTAACCCTCAGTATTCGGCATGGCCGCTGAGCTCCAACAAAAAGAACCGATGAATGATCTAAAGACCTTTCCTATTAGGACTCCTTCGGAGCAAAGACGGCTTTGGTAAAATAATAACCATTTGCCAAGAAGCTACTGCAGGCGAACTTACGCATGTCATTCGCCTTTATAGTGGTGCCAATCGTTTCGAAGAATTTCTCGTTTTGAGCGCTTTTTTGGATTCGTATTCCTTTTCTGAAAGGTAATTCTTTACGGCCGTATAGTTTGAACACAGCTTCTTTAATGGTCCAAATCAAATGCAATTTTTCCTCTTCACTAAATTGATCTGGTAGTACAAGGATTTCTTCAGGATTGGTGTATTTTTCAGCTATTTTCTTGATTTTAGGTTTTTGTATTTGGAGGTCTATTCCGATAGGATGATTCGCCGATCCGTACGCTGCATAGCCATGACTGTGTGATATGGTAAGATGGATTTCTGAGTTTTTGCAAAAGGGTTTTCCGTATTCGTCTTTCGCTATTTCATTCGGATTGATCTGATCGATTTTATTTGCCAAAAAGCGGGAAGCAAGCCATTCAATTTCTCTCATGCCTTCCATCGCAGGAATTTGCTTCTCGGGTAAATTCAGTTCGTTGAGAAAGAACGATCTGCTTTCTTCTATTCTCCATATAGCGCAAAGTCCGAATTTCTGATTTCGACCAAAGTATGCAAGAGACATTATGGGACTACCAATTAAGTTTTCGGAAATCTATATCTAAAAAGAACTGCTCTTCACAAGAATGCCGCGAATCTAAATAGAAAAATACCCAAAGGGTATATTATATTGTCGTCATAAATGATTGAGGATGATATTGACGGATGCCAAAATACTCGAATCTATTGACAATAAGGAGATTGTAATCATTCCATTCAAAAGACAATGCCTCGGGACCAATTCATATGATGTACACTTGTCCAAGAATCTGGCTGTGTATGTGGATGAGACCCTTGATGTTAAAGAGCACAATGCGATAAGGCACTTTGAAATTCCGGAAGAAGGACATGTTCTTGAACCAGGACAATTGTACCTGGGGGTCACAGAAGAGTATACAGAGACCTACAAGGCAGTACCATTTCTAGAGGGGAAAAGCAGCGTGGGAAGATTAGGCATTGATATTCATGCCACTGCTGGTAAGGGCGATGTAGGTTTTTGCAATACCTGGACATTAGAAATATCATGCACAAAACCTGTAAGAATTTATGCCGGAATGCCAATTGGCCAATTAATCTACTTTAAGCTCGATGGAAGTGTTATTAATTATTACAACAAAAAGAAAGATGCTAAATACACCGAAAGAACCGATCGCCCAGTAGAGTCGATGATGTGGAAGAATAAGTTTTAATTTGGATGTTCCTTAGATATGCTTATCCAAAGGCTAGTAAGGATGCAATTTTTTCAATATTTTTATGAAAATTTACCTTAATGGAAGCCTATGCAGCCGTACTATCTTATGCTATTCCTGGTTTCGTGGCCTTGATATTTATCGAATACTTTGCCAGCTTGATCATGAAAAAACCGGTGAATCGGGCCATGGACACAATATCAAGCCTTAGTTCAGGAATGACAAATACATTGAAAGATGTCATTGGGCTATCCGTAGTGATCATTAGCTACGGATGGATGGCAGAACGTTTCGCACTATTTGAATTTGAAGCTAGTGCCTCAATGTATGTACTGGCTTTTATCCTTATCGATTTCGCATCTTATTGGTCTCATCGGTGGAATCACGAGATTAATGTTTTTTGGAATCGACATATTGTGCATCACAGCAGTGAAGAGTTCAATCTTTCCTGCGCATTGCGCCAGTCTGTGTCTGGCATCATCGGTGTTTACTTTTTCTTATATATACCGATGGCGCTGATTGGTGTTCCTCCTTTGGTGGTGGCTATTACTGCGCCCCTTCACTTATTCGCTCAATTTTGGTACCACACCAGGCTGATCCATAAGATGGGTTTTTTTGAGCAAATTATAGTGACCCCATCCCATCATCGTGTACACCATGCCATTAATCCGGAATACATCGATAAAAACTACTCGGCCATATTCATCCTCTGGGACAAGTGGTTCGGTACGTTTCAGGAAGAATTAGCGGATGTTTCACCTGTATATGGTGTAAAAAGACAGGTCAAAACATGGAACCCGATATTGATCAATTATCAGCACATGTGGTTGCTGTTCCAGGATATGTGGAGGACAAAGAATCTATGGGATAAAGCAAGATTGTGGTTCATGCCGACAGGATGGAGACCGCAAGATGTCAAAAATGAATATCCCGTCGAAATTGTAGAAAAGCCCCACGAAATGGTAAAGTACGATACGCCGACATCCTCAGGACTAAAGCTATGGGCGTGGTTCCAATTGATCTTTCACAATTTGCTTATGTACCACATGCTTGTGAATATTGCGAATCTTGGCTATGGCGATTTACTTTTGTATGCTACGTTCCTATTCCTTTCGATCTTTGCGTATACGAGCCTTATGGACAGGCATCCGATAGCGGTCATTGCTGAGGGAGCTAAGTTCCTTTTCGGCGCATACATTATTGCTCAAGTGGGTGGGTGGTATGGATTAGAAGGTATCATTCCAGGCGCTGCAGCTATAGTTGGACTTTATATTATTGTTTCGCTTGGCTTGACTATTTATTACACATTTTTTGAAGGGAGAGAACCTGTTGTCGGCGAAGTCTTTACTTAAAATGATTTACATTGTCACGCAACAAACCAATCGACCAAATTCGTGAAAATCCGTCGCATCCCCGCCTACATTAAAATTTCGGCGGGCAGGCCTGTCATCTGTGTTCTAATCGATCAGAAATGCGAGCTTTAGTCATATCAGGAGGCGGATGCAAAGGCGCCTTTGCAGGAGGTGTTGCTGAATACCTGATCAATGACAGAAAGCTCAACTACGAAATCCTCATCGGCACTTCCACAGGCAGTTTGTTGGTTCCGCAACTTGCCATTGGTGAAGTGGAAGCCGTTAAGACAGCCTACACCAATGTAACGAACAAGGACATTTACAATGTGAGTCCTTTCAAAGTGATGAGGGGTAAGAAGGGAAAATTTACGGCGCGCATGCACCATTCCAATATTCTAAGGATGTTCTTAAAGGGCAAAAAAACCTTTGGTGAGCACAAAAATCTTTTAAAGACAATCAGAAAAACAATGCCTGAGGAGCACTTTGATCGAATCAAAGAAAGTGGCAAAAAAGTTATCACCTCAGTATCCAATCTCAGCCGAAACATAGTGGAATACAAATACGCAGCAGATTGTACCTACGATGATTTTACAGAATGGATGTGGACAAGTACAAGCTATGTTCCGTTTATGGGAATAGTGGAAAAGAATGGTTATGAATATGCCGATGGCGGTTTTGGTAGTTTGGTGCCGGTTGAAGAAGCTATTAATGCAGGCGCAACAGAGGTGGACGTCATTGTGCTCAATCCTAAATACAGCATTCCCGAACCGAGGAACACCCGAAATGCCTTCGATGTCATCATGCGCACTTTGGAATTTATGCACTACCGCATCGGTCGACACGATGTGTATATCGGACATCTTCAGAGTGTTTACGATGATTCCGTTCATGTCAATTTTATTTATACACCGAGACTGTTAACCGAGTATTCATTCATATTTGAACCGAAGCAAATGAAGGCTTGGTGGCAGGAGGGGTTTGATCACGCGAAGAGATTGGATGATGATGGGGAATTGTTTACGGAGTACTAGAACATTTTCCGTTGATGGGGTGATAACTATTTATAAATTAAGCAATCCTCTCATTTTTGCGTCAATCTGTACCATGACCTCTCGCGGTGCCTTTTAGATGTATTTAGGTTTATTCGATTATTTCTTTACCCACACTTTCATAGTCTTCATACTGATCCAAAACACCCTTTTTTGTCATGCCGACAATAAGATCGTCGATTGTACAGACCGTTTTTTCTTTAGATAAATAATCCATTTTTTCATTAAAATTCACAAAGAACCTCCTATAATAATTGTTTTTCAGGCGAAATCATTATTTTTCATGCCTATATTTGTAATTATTTTTCACAAAAAGTAAAAGATTTTCATGGTAGAGCATACCCTGAAGAAGGTTTGTCAACCGGTTATGCTCTGCTCATTGAGGCTATCGAAAAAGATACCGAAAGATTTGTTCCCTTGCCGAAGGTTTCGCCTCATATCCATCGATTACTTCATATGGCACTTCAATTATTTTACCATTCTTTTTTGCGTTAATGAAGTATTTGCTTCCATTCCTTTCAAGTAACAGATTACATTTCCGAACATTGTCCTCAAGATCAAGCATATCATTGTAGCTGACGTATGCAACTGCGCCAATTCCATAGTCCAATATGCCTTTATAGCTCACTGCCAAAAGCGCAATTTCACTACACGTATGCGTAATACTTTTTCCAAACTCCCTTCTGTCCATCATCCTCCATATAGAATTTTAACAAATATTATGGAAATCAATATTTTGTTAAAATAGATGCCGAAAAGTATTCTAATGGCGTGTAAAAATTAATACCTCCTTAACATCTCTTTGGCAAATAATTTGCCGTAATAAAAAATTAATCATATTTTTGAGCCAATGAATATTATCAACAAAAGATTTAGGACACTCTCTCCAAGGCCCGTCAGGGCTTGATAATATTTACCTTCAGGCAGGTACATTCCTGCATTTTCCGCTTTTTATTGATACATCAGTTTAAATTCAGAATGCAAAACGCATTAATCATAAGGTTGGCTAAGAATAGTGATTATGCATACGCGGATACCATTTCCGCCATCTACGAAGAATCTTCCAAGGAAAGAGGAACCGGTATTGCTATTCGAACACCTGAGTACATAAGAACAAAGATCTCAGAAGATAAAGCTGTGATTGCTTTCGTAGGCTCGGAGTTCGCCGGATTTTGTTACATAGAGACCTTCAGCCAGGGAGATTACGTGTCCAATTCAGGACTCATCGTCGTGGCCAAATATAGAGGGCTTGGCATGGGCAAAAAAATTAAGGCCAAAATTTTTAATCTCGCTCGCGACAAATATCCCGAAGCTAAAGTTTTTGGTATCACGACAAGCAGCGCCGTGATGAAGATCAACAGCGATCTGGGCTACCGCCCTGTATCCTTTCGGGAACTTACGGACGACGAAGAATTTTGGAAAGGCTGTAGCAGTTGCCCCAACTATGATATTCTCTTGAGAAACAATAAAAGCCTTTGTCTTTGCACGGGCATGCTAGCGCCTTCTAAAAATGAGGCAATGAAATTTGATTTAACGCATATGGTCAAAAATGTAAAAAGCAAAATGGGATGAAAAAGCAAATAGTACTGGCATACAGCGGAGGTCTGGATACGTCCTTTTGCACGCTTCACCTCATTGAGCAGGGATATGAAGTTCATGCAGTTTCAGTAAATACGGGAGGCTTCAGCCAAGAAGAAGTGAAAGATCTCGGGAAGCGAGCACACGACTTTGGGGCAAAGACTTTTGTTTGTCTTGACATCACGGAAAAGTATTATCGGGACTGTGTAAGATATCTGATCTACGGAAATGTTTTGCGCAACAATACATATCCATTAAGCGTAAGTTCGGAGCGGGCATTTCAGGCCATGGCTATATTGCAATACGCCAAGAACAAAGACATTTATACGGTTGCTCATGGCAGTACAGGTGCGGGCAACGACCAGATCAGATTTGATACGGTCTTTATCAGCGACACCGAGGATTTTAAAATTATCACACCAATCCGAGATCAGCAGCTGACCCGTCAGGAAGAGATCGATTTTATACGATCAAAAGGATTTGAATGGCCGGAGCAAAAGAAAAACTATTCGATCAATCAGGGACTTTGGGGTACGAGCATAGGTGGCAAGGAGACTCTTACTTCGCAGCATACGCTTCCTGAAGAAGCTTATCTTTCAAAATTGGAAAATGTGAAAAGCGAGGATTTGGAAATTACTTTCGAACAAGGCGAACCTATGGCTCTGGGTGGCAAGAAATACAATGTAAAAGTGGCTTTGATTCAGAAGTTGAACGAGATAGGAAGTAAATACGCGATAGGTCGCGACATGCACGTGGGCGATACGATTATCGGCATAAAAGGGCGTGTAGCATTCGAGGCACCTGCTGCATTGATGATCATAAAAGCCCATCATTTGCTGGAAAAGCATACTCTTTCCCAATGGCAGGCTTATTGGAAAAATCAATTAGCGGAGTGGTATGGGATGTTTTTACACGAAAGTAAATACAACGAACCTGTAATGAGAAACATCGAAGAATTCCTGGAATCGACTCAAAAAACGGTAAATGGAAGCGTATTTCTCAAACTTCATCCTTATCGCTTCGAATTGACTGGCATAAAATCGGATAACGATCTGATGAGTGCTAAGTTCGGCCAGTATGGAGAAATGAACCTTGCATGGACAGGTGATGACGCAAAGGGATTTACCAAGATTTTCTCGAATGCTTCACGCATTTATCAACAAATAAACGCAGAGAAGCAATGATCAGAGCAGGAATTATCGGAGGAGCCGGGTACACTGGCGGAGAGTTGATTCGACTGCTGTTGAACCATCAACAGGTAGAAATTTCTTATATAATGAGCAATAGCCAAGCGGGCAAGAAATTATACGATGTTCATCGCGATTTATTAGGGCTTACCGAACTCGCGTTTACCTCTGACTATTCCAATGCAATTGATTTATTGTTCATCTGCTCCGGACATGGGAAGAGCAAAGAATTTTTAGCCAATAATCATGTTGATGAAGGCATTACAATCATAGATTTCAGCAGCGATTTCCGACTGAAAGAGAATGGCAATGATTTCATTTACGGTCTGTGTGAATTAAATAAATCCCAAATTCGCGAAGCAAAGAAAATTGCTAATTGTGGATGCTTTGCGACCTGTATTCAATTGGGATTGCTACCCCTTGCAAAGGGCGGTTTGATCAAGTCGGAAGTGCATGTGAATGCGATTACGGGTTCTACGGGTGCTGGGCAGACTAAGGTCGATACCACACATTTTTCATGGAGGAATAATAATATTTCTGTCTATAAAGCATTCCGGCATCAGCATCTTGATGAAGTTGTTCAGAGCCTACAACAAGAGGACATATCTTTCGACCAGCAGGTAAATTTTATCCCAATGCGGGGTGATTTCACAAGAGGAATTTATGCGAGCATGTACTTGGATTGTAGTGAGAAAATCGAAGAGATAAAAGAAGCCTATAGTGATTACTATGGCGATTCTCCATTCGTATTTATTACAGATTACAATCCATCTTTGAAAGAAGTAGTTAATACGAATATGTGTTACTTATATCTCGAAAGAATTGATAACAAATTGCTGATAATCAGCATTTTAGATAATCTATTGAAAGGCGCAGCGGGCCAGGCAGTTCAGAATATGAACCTGGTCTTTGGTATAGATGAAAAATCCGGATTAAATTTAAAAGCAGCGGTATACTAATACCGCGTAAAGCAGAACGTACCATGAATCTCTATGGTGTATATTCCCTGTTTGACATCGAACTGGAATTCGGTCGCGGCGCATATGTATACGATAAAAAAGATGTCGGTTACCTGGATTTTTACGGCGGTCATGCAGTGATCAGCATAGGGCATAATCACCCGTATTACAACTCATCAATTTCTAACCAGCTTCATAAACTGCCTTTTTATTCCAACTCCGTGATTAACAGTCTCCAGGAAAAGCTTGCAGATAATCTCGAACGAATTAGCGGAATTTCGGGCTACGATGCTTTCTACATCAATAGCGGAGCAGAGGCCAATGAGAATGCCCTCAAGTTAGCATCATTTGCCAACGACAGAAAAAAGGTACTCGCACTCGAAAATGGCTTTCACGGCAGAACTTCAGCAGCTATTAATGTGACCCACTCCGGCCAACAACATGCAGCCCCAATCAACAAAGGAGTAGAGGTTGAATTTTACAAAAAAGACGATATCAAAAACATTGTCAACGCCATCAGTGGAGAAAATATCAGCGCCGTAATAGTAGAGGCGATACAAGGTGTAGGCGGATTAGATGCTATTAAAAGTGAGGATGCCAAACAAATAGAATATGCGTGCAACCAAACAGATACGCTTTTGATCATGGACGAGGTTCAATGCGGATATGGTAGATCGGGTCGATTCTTTGCGTACCAACTTCTTGGTATTCGACCGGATATTATTACAATCGGCAAGGGAATGGGCAATGGATTTCCAATTGGCGGAGTGCTAATCGATAGGGAAAAACTACCAGCACAAAAAGGCCGTTTGGGTACCACATTTGGTGGAAATCAATTGGCCTGCGCAGCTGGCGTAGCAGTGTTAGAAGTTATCGAAGCAGAAGGATTAATAAAAAATGCCGAAGTCAAAGGTGAGTTGTTAAAAACGGAACTTTCTAAAATGCCCGATGTGAAACAGGTAAAAGGCAAAGGACTTATGCTCGGCCTGGAATTTGACCATCCTGTAGATGATCTACGAAAAGAATTGGTCTACAACCAGCATCTTTTTACAGGTAGTTCGACCAATCCCAATTTATTGCGATTACTCCCTCCTTTGAGCATCACAGACAAGGAAGTTGACCTCTTTTTCCTAAAATTGAAAAGAGGATTAAAGGCGATCAATGTAAATGAGTCATGAAGCACTTTTATTCCGCCGATGATGTAGATGACCTCAATGCTTTGCTGGAGTTATGTCAATTGGTAAAAACGAATCCTCAACGATTCAGCGACGCAGGCAACCATAAATTGATCGTATTGCTTTTCTTTAATCCAAGTCTGCGCACCAGAATTAGTACCCAAAAAGCCGCGTATAACCTCGGAATGGATGTGATCAGCATGAATATGTCCGAAGGATGGAAATGGGAAATGGAAGACCAAGCTGTTATGAAATTTGATACCGCGGAACATATCAAAGAGGCGGCTCGAGTGATCAGCAATTACGCGGATGTTATAGGAATAAGAACATTCCCTGATCTGAAATCCAAAGAAGAAGATTACAAGGATCGAGTGATCAAAACACTGATGAAATACAGCACTGTTCCAGTGGTCAATATGGAGTCTGCGATTTTACATCCATTGCAATCTTTGACGGATTTATTTACAATTCGGGAAAAAAAGAAGCGATCCGATCTCAAGATTGTACTCACTTGGGCGCCACATCCCAAGGCGCTGCCACAGGCAGTTTCCAATTCATTTTTGCAATGGATGACCAAGGCCGGAGAAGACGTAACGATCTGTCATCCAAAGGGTTATGAACTTGCTCCTCAATTTTCAAATGCCCATACTACTTCGCATAATCAGAAAGAAGCTTTCCAAGGCGCTGACGTGATCTATGTAAAAAACTGGTCCTCGGTTGAGAAGTATGGACAAATACTGGAAACCGATGAAAAATGGATGATTACAAAGGAAAAGCTCGACTTGACAAACAATGGAATCCTTATGCACTGTCTCCCGGTGAGACGGAATGTAGTAATTTCTGATGATGCATTAGACTCTGAGTATTCCGTAGTTATTGATCAAGCTATAAATCGAACCGTAGCAGCTCAGGCTGTTCTACATTCATTAACTGTCTAAATGATGAAAAATGATTGCACCTTATAAGCTTGCAAAAAGGAAAAAGTCATTGAGTATGAGTATTAGCAAGAAGTTAGAGCGTGAACGATACAATGACCAGCTCAATTTATTGGGCTGTCGCATATTGGCGCAAAATAGATATGATCCTTCAAAAGCCGCCAATAAATTGTCGGCCCCACTATCGCCAAAATCAAAATTTAATGCCGCCTGATACACAGGCCAGTTAGCTTTGACCAAAACTTGCATCAATTATTTTAGTCAGCATATGCTCTACGCAAAAGCCAAAATAAAAGTCTTTAAAATAGGAGGAAAGGTAGTAAATGACGAAAACCTTCTGAGTGAATTCATCGATCAATTTGCTGCCATAAAAAACAAAAAAATCCTTGTTCACGGGGGAGGAACCAAAGCCAGTGAGATCTTAACAAGAATGGGAATCGACGTAAAAATGGTCGAGGGAAGAAGAATAACCTACACGGACACGCTTGATGTGGTAACCATGGTCTATGGAGGACTTGTAAACAAAAATATGGTCGCGCAGTTGCAAGCGAAAGGTATCAACGCCATTGGCCTCTCAGGCGCAGATGGAAATGTCATAAAATCTCACAAAAGAATAGTAAAAGACATCGATTACGGATATGCCGGAGACATCGATGAAGTGAGTTGCGAAAATCTGGTCAAACTGATCAGCGCTGGATTCGTACCTGTGCTATGCCCGCTTACTCATGACAAAAAAGGTCAATTGCTTAACACAAATGCAGATACCATTGCCGGTGCTGTAGCGGTAGCGCTAGCAGCAAATTATTCCGTCGAACTCAAGTTCTGTTTCGAACTGAAAGGAGTTCTTAAGCATGTCGAATCCAAGGATTCCTTGATTCCTATTTTGAAAGAAGCAGATATCGACCAACTTCATAAAAAAGGCATTATCCAGGATGGAATGATTCCAAAACTGAAGAATGGTTTTGATGCCCTTCGCGAAGGTGTTCATTCTGTTTCAATCTGCCATGTAACAGAGATGAAAAATGATAATTCGGGCACTCAATTGGCATTATGAAAAATCTCAAGGATGGAGCCATATCGCTTTTGATAGATCTGACAAAGATACCTTCTTTTTCAAAGAAGGAAAGCAAAACTGCGGATTGTATTGCAGATTTTTTATCTACACAAAATATTGAATATCAGCGAATTACAAATAATATAGTTAGTCGTAACCGACCTTTTTCGATTGATAAAAAGAACATAATTCTAAATAGTCACCACGATACGGTGAAAGTCGTGGGCGGATGGAGCAGAGATCCGTTTGGCGCCGAAATAGATGGGAATATTTTATATGGTCTTGGTAGCAATGATGCAGGAGCTAGTTTGGTTTCTTTGATCACCACGTACGTGCATTTTTATGAAAAAGAATTGCCCTACAATCTTGTTCTGATTGCATCCGCAGAAGAAGAAATATTTGGCGAAAATGGCGTGGCTTCAGTTCTCGAAAATTTAGACCTCACACCTGATTTGGGCATAGTTGGCGAACCGACGGAAATGAAAATGGCCGTCGCCGAAAAAGGTCTGCTTGTAATAGACTGCAGCGCAAAAGGGACCTCCGGCCACGTTGCACACCAAAAAGGTGACAATGCAATTTACAAGGCCATGAAGGATGTCGAATGGCTCAGCACATTCCAATTTCCAAAGGTTTCCGAAATGCTAGGTAAAGTCTCAATTTCTGTAACGCAAATAGAAGCTGGTTACCAACACAACGTCGTACCTGATATCTGTAAATTTGTTGTCGATGTACGGGTAAATGAATGTTATAGCCTCAAAGAAATATTCCAAACAATTGAGCAGAATTGCATTTCAAAAATACAGCCACGGAACTTTGAGCGCAATGCTTCAAAAATTGATTTAGAGCATCCTTTGGTGAAAAGAGGATTGAGCATGGGATTGCCATATTATGGTTCGTCAACCTTATCCGATCAGGTTCATTTTAAATGTCCGACGTTGAAGATTGGTCCGGGGGATTCTTTGCGGTCGCATACTGCGGATGAATTTATTCGGCTTAGTGAGGTCCGGGATGGGATAGATGTTTACATTGCTTTGTTAGAAGGGTTATCTTTATGAATCAAAATCTTTGTTATGACTGATACAATTAAACTTAAGAAACCTACTGAGATGCGTTCTGAATTTGAGGACTGGCAGGAGTTATACAATTTTTTGAGTGACAAAGTTGACGAAAAAGAAGAGAAAGAATTCGAATTATTACATCTGCTTCCCAAAGAAGAAGTAACAGACGAAATGAGAAAAGAAGTTGAAGAAATCAAAAATAGCAAAATAAGTGATTTCGTAGATTTCAGTTGAAAATACGGGAGAAGAATTCGTCGATGGTAGAGTATTTATAACGTCGGAACCTCCATAACAAATACTTGAGAAAAAAGAAGAAAATTGAAAAAGGAGATCTTTCTTCGACTTCATTCAGGAAAAGACGTCCATATTCGGACAACATCTATTATTTCAAAATAGACGATAAGTTCAGAGCTCTTGGCAGTTTTCATGAGGATGGTTTCATTGTTTTCAAAATCTCTGACCATCAACATTATTCTGTTTTAGAGAGCAAAAAAATGAATCCAAATCATTACATCGATATCTGAACTCTAGATTTGCCAAAGCCGCATCAAGAACAGGGTGGTTTCTAAAATTCGAATATCTCAACTACCAAGAAAACAAAACATGAAACTCTGGGAAAAAGGATACCAACTAGACCAACTCATTGAAGATTTCACAACAAAGGAAGACAGAAAACTCGATCTGCTTCTTGCAAAATACGACGTGGAAGGTTCAGTGGCCCATGCGCGAATGTTGAACTCCATCGGCTTCATTGATCAAGTAGAATTATCGGCCCTTACAAAAGAATTGGCTAAAATTTCCGACCTGATTGATAAAGGAAAATTCACAATTGAGGACGGTGTTGAAGATGTGCATTCACAAGTAGAATTGCTGCTCGTTAAGGCTCTAGGCGATACCGGTAAAAAAATCCATTTAGGCAGATCAAGAAATGATCAGGTACTGGTGGATTTACGGCTCTTTTTTCTGGATAAATTATCTATTCTTCAGAGCAAGATCATCGATTTGTCAGAAAAACTGCTGGAACTGAGCGAAAAACACAAGGACGATCTGATACCCGGCTACACACACATGCAAGTGGCTATGGTTTCCTCATTAGGATTGTGGTACGGAGCCTATGCGGAGTCACTTCTTGAAGATACCGAATTCACAAAAAACGTACAAAATCAGATCAACAAAAACCCACTTGGGACAGCAGCTGGTTACGGCTCTTCGATACCTATAGATCGAATGAAAACAACCGAAGAATTGGGCTTTTCGGATCTGTGTGTCAATTCCCTTTTTGCTCAAATGGCAAGAGGAAAAACAGAATTATTGGTGAGCTATGCGATTAGTCAAATCGCATTCACACTTGGAAAAATGGCAATGGATATCTGCATGTACAGCGGACAGAATTTTGGATTTATGAAACTGCCCGATGAGTTTACTACAGGCTCTTCAATCATGCCGCATAAAAAAAATCCTGATGTTTATGAATTGATTCGTGCTCAAAGCAATCATTTGACGACCCTTCCACAACAGGTTCAATCCGTACTCGGAAATTTGCCTTCTGGTTATCACCGCGATTTTCAAGTGCTTAAAATGATACTTTTTCCAGCGTTAGAAAAACTCGAATCTATTTTAGATATAGCAATTCACGCAATACCCAATTTACAGGTATCCCCACCGGATTTGCATGAAGAAAAATATCAATACTTGTACAGCGTCGAAATGGTGAATGACTTAGTAAAAGAAGGTATGCCCTTTAGAGAGGCCTATAAAAAAGTATCATCAATGATCGAGAACGACGAATTTGAAGCCAAAACCAAAATCAATCATAGCCATATAGGAAGTATTGGAAATCTGGGAACCGATCTGTTGAGAAAAAGATTGGAATCACTTAGAGAAGATTGAAAGTATTCAAAAAAAGGAAATATGAAAATTAATATCAAAAGGATAGACAACGCTTTCAAACTGGAAGCAACCAATGAAAGAGGAAATATAATCCATACCGATGGCAGTCCCTCAATAGGCGGTGGCGATTCTGCTTACCGCCCGATGGAAATGCTATTGGTCAGTCTTGCCGGATGCAGTGCTATCGATGTGATCAATATCCTCAATAAACAAAAGCAAAGCATCGTAGATTTTGAAATGGAAATCGAAGGAGAACGTACAGGAGGCACACCATCTCCATTCAAAAAAATAGACGTGCATTTCGTATTAAAGGGTGAGATCAAAGAAAATAAACTGGAAAAAGCGCTCCAACTCACACGGGAAAAATATTGCTCCGTTCTGCATTCACTAAAATCTGATATTGAGATTAGCTATCATTACAGTTTGAACTAAATAGTGTGCATGAGAGACTCCACAGGAGCGATAAGAATTCAACCTACTAAAACTGAGCGCCGTGAGCATTCAGGGCCAATTTTTCTGACTTCCAGTTTTCAATATTCCTCTGCTGAAGAGGCAGAAGCGTATTTTGCCGGGGAGCTCGAGGGCGACATCTACAGCCGATTTTCCAACCCCAACACCACCGAACTTATTGAAAAAATGTGTTTTCTGGAAAGGGTAAAGGCTGGTGTGGCTACCGCATCAGGTATGGCCGCTATATTTGCCACTGTTGCCTCCCATCTCAAAAGCGGCGATTTGATCGTTGCTTCGAATTCATTGTTCGGGAACTCATTGGCCATCCTCCAAAACATATTGCCCAACTGGGGAATAGAGACTGTCCTCGTTGATATTAATAGAAAAAAACAATGGGAAAAAGCCCTGACGAAAAAGCCGAAATTAGTTTTGATTGAAACCCCTTCTAATCCTGGATTAGACGTGATTGACCTGGAATGGCTCGGCGAGTTGTGCAGAAAGAATGGAGCCATTTTTGCCGTTGATAATTGTTTTGCGACACCATCAGCACAAAAACCTGCATTGTTTGGAGCTGACTTGATTATTCATTCAGCTACAAAATTTATCGACGGGCAAGGACGGGTACTTGGCGGTTTGACCTTGGGCCACGAAGAACTTATTACGCCGATTTACGATTTTCTCAGAAGGACCGGAGCATCTCTCTCCCCTTTCAGTGCCTGGTTACTTTCGAAGAGCCTCGAAACGCTCGAAGTGCGCATGGAAAAACACTGCAGTAATGCGCTACGACTTGCTCAGTTCTTACAGAATCATGCGTCCGTCAAAACTGTGAAATATCCGTTTCTTGAAAGTCATCCGCAATATGTGTTAGCAAAAAAACAAATGCGCTGGGGAGGCGGAATTGTTTGTTGCGACCTTCAAGGAAGCAAAAGTGACTGTTTCAAATTTATTAACTCACTCAGTTTTTTGACCATTACAGCTAATCTTGGCGACACGCGTACCATTGCCACTCATCCGGCTACCACCACACACTCCAAACTCAGTGACGAAGAACGCCAAAGCGTGGGCATCACGAACTCGACCATGCGCTTTTCAGTCGGCCTGGAAGACATTGATGATATAATAGCAGATATTGATCAAGCCTTAAAGAAGTCTGGAATTTGAATACGCTAAAGCTAAAAGAACCATTTGAACTCGAACTTGGCGGTTCTTTAAACGATGTCCATATCCGACATCACACCTATGGAAAATTAAATGCCAAAGGAGACAACGTAATAATGATCATCCATGCCTTATCGGCCAACTCCGATGTGTCCGATTGGTGGAACGGATTATTTGGCAAAGGCAATTTTCTAGATCCAAATAAATATTTCATTATATGCGCTAATAATCTCGGCTCCCCTTACGGCACCACGTCTTCTAAATTCATAAATCCAAAAACGGCAAAGCGATATGGTTTGGATTTTCCCGAATTCACGATACGGGATACGGCGAGATTGCATTTGCAGTTTCTTAAGGAACTCCGCATTGATCACATCAAATTCATTATAGGCAGTTCGTGCGGCGGCAATATCGTACAGGAAATGGCCATTCTCGATGCGGATTTGTGCGAAAATATGATCTTACTCTGTTGCTCTGCTCGTGAAACTCCGTGGGTTATTGCAATACATGAGTCTCAGCGTATTGCGCTGATGGCCGATCCGACTATAGCGGTAAATAGTGACAATTCGGCGAGAAATGGACTTAGGGCAGCACGAGCAATGGCCTTGCCGTTCTATCGCTCGCACACTTCGCTTATCCACCGTCAATGGGACGAATCCAATGAAAAAACGTCTGATTTTCGAGCTGCCTCCTACATTACTTACCAAGCTGAAAAATTTGTGGAAAGATTCGACGCACATTGCTATTACAAATTGCTTAACTGTCTGGATACTCATAATGTGGGACGAGGACGTGGCGATATGACTTCGGCTCTTTCACGCATTCGCACAAATACACTTTGCATCGGTTTTGATTCCGATATTCTTGTACCGACTTCCGAGCAAAAATTTCTTGCTCAATATATCCCTGGGGCAGAATATTCAGAGATAGAAAGTATTTTTGGACACGATTCATTTTTGATTGAGACGGACAAAATAAAAGAGGTGATTTGGGAATATTTCAAAAATCGGAATGAAGTAGCTTAGTTAAAGGCCATAATGGATTGGAAATACTATATCGACCTTCTTGCTCAAGACCAGCTCCAAATTATAGCGTTGCCCATATTCTTCCTAGCCATAATAGTAGAATGGAGTATTGACGAATGGAGACATCTCGATCTCTACAAAAGAGTAGATTCCTGGGTATCCTTATCCATGTTGGTGTTCACAGGAATAGTTGAGTTCATTCCCAAACTATTTGCCTTTATTGTCTTCATTTATTTACACGAGATAAGTCCATTGAGAGATGTGGACGGCAGGCAATGGTGGGCGTGGTTTATTTTATTTTTTCTAGACGATTTCGCCTATTATTGGTTTCATCGGATGAATCATGAAGTGCGACTGTTATGGGCAGGACATGTACCACATCACTCTTCTGTAAAGCTAAATTATGCCACAGCATTGAGACAGGGAGTAGGCGAGCGCGTTCATAAGTATTTCTTCTGGCTTTGGATTCCATTGTTGGGATTTGATGCCTTGATGATGTTTATAATGCTATCAATCAATTTGATTTACCAGTTTTGGGTGCATACTGAACTTGTCCACAAACTTCCAAAATCCATAGAATTCATCTTTAATACACCCTCCCACCACAGAGTGCATCACGCTTCTAATATCCGTTATCTGGATAGAAACCATGCCGGAGTACTGATCATTTGGGATCGGATGTTTAATACATTTTCCGAAGAAAAGCATTTCGAAAAACCCATTTATGGATTGACCAGGAATATCAATTCATACAATCCTGCATATGTCGTGTCCCATGAGTATTTGTCCATTTGGAAGGACGTCATCCGAGCTTCCAAATGGTCGGATAAATTAAAGTACATTTTCTATGCTCCAGGTTGGTCGCATGATGGTGAAGACAGAAGGGCTAGAGTATTGAGAGAAAGAGTATAGAACAACGAGGAAAGAGCAAAGAAAGAGCAAAACCATTCTTTGGTAGACCAAGTCAAACTCCAATTGGTTCATCCGAAAACTGCATTTCATACAATTCTCGGTAACGCCCACCCTCTATGCCGACGAGCTCTTCGTGATTGCCAAATTCTACCATTTCTCCTTTGTCCAGGACGAGTATATTATCGGCATGTCGGATTGTGGACAGGCGATGAGCAATAATCAACGATGTCCTCTTAGCGATTAGTTTTTCAATAGCGTACTGAATGATTTCTTCCGTCTCCGTGTCGATGGATGAGGTAGCTTCATCCAGAATCAAAATATCCGGATCGAAGACAAGGGCCCTTACAAATGAAATCAATTGTCGTTGCCCCATGGATAGGTTGGCTCCTCGTTCAGTGATCCTGTAGTCGTATCCGGCCGGAAGTCTTTCTATAAACTTATCTGCACCAATTGTTTCCGATGCCTTATAAACATCATCAGCATTAATGGAGGGATCCATTAATGTTATGTTGTCGAATACTGTCCCTTGAAAAAGGAATACGTCCTGCAGTACAATTGCCATTCGCTCGCGTAAGGTGTCGAGTTTATACGAATGGAGTTTTTTGCCGTCTATTTCGATCTTGCCGTTTTTTATCTCATAAAATCTGCCCAGAATATTAATAATAGTTGTTTTGCCCGATCCCGTACTTCCTACAATTGCTAAAGTTTCGCCCGGATGTACTGTAAAATTTATATCCCTAAGCACATCATTTTCTTTATCATAGGAGAAAGTCACGCTGTCAAATTGAATTTTACCGTTGAGTCGCTTTTCAGATAGCTGACCACGATTTTTTATAACAGAACGATTATCTAGTATATTAAAAACGCGCTCTGCGGCTATCAGTCCCATTTGCAGGGTATTGAATTTTTCCGCGAGCATTCTGATGGGTCTGTATAAAAGATTCAAATACCAGGGAAATGCCAAAAGAGCGCCCAAGGTCACTGTCTCATCTATTACGTATTTCGCCCCTAGCCATACGAGTAAAGCAAGAGTGAGGTAATTAATAAATTCAACGACGGGAAAAAAAGTGGCGTAATAGTTCACCGCGTCGAGGTTGGCTCTTGTGTATTTTCTGTTTATTTTTTTGAACTTCTCCATTTCCTGCTTTTCGGCATTGAAGATCTGGATGATCCTCATTCCAGAAATGCGTTCTTGAAGAAAGGCATTCATATTTGCCAATTCACCGCGCACTTTCTGATAAGAGACTTTTACTTTTTCTTTAAAAATGTACGTTGCGATGATGAGCAGCGGAACAGTGGTAAGGCTGATTAATGTCAGTTTCCAGCTCGCAAAGAACATCATTCCGATAGCGGCGAATACACCCAGAATATCTGCAAGCATTGTAATGATGCCTTGGGTAAATACGGTATTGATGGTTTCGATATCGTTGATGGTGCGTGTGGTAGATTTTCCAATTGGAGTTTGATCAAAATATCGCATTTGCAGCGAAGTGATGTGATCAAATACCTTACTTCTGAGATCGCGAATGACCAATTGTCCGAGCAGAGCGGAATAGTAAATCAACAAGTACCGCAGCGCAACGGCAAGAAGGATCACACCTATGAACACAAATGTCATTCTCCACAAACCGTCAATATCATTGACCATTATGTGATTGTCTACCATCAGGGTCACCACATAAGGTCGAAGCATGGAAACCGGAGCTACGATAATGGCGAGAGAAATGGTACTCAAAAACAACCATTTATATGGCCGGGCCTCACCGATTACTCGAGCAAGTAACTTAAAATCCAGCTTTACTTTTGGGGGATTTTCTGACATCGGTGCAAGATACGGTGTTAGGCTGGAAGATGTATTCAGTTGTAAACTGATTATTAGCGAATTAATCATGGAGCAATGTACAAGTGAGTAGTCGGTTGCAGTTACCCGGAATCGATTTTTTCAAAGCAAATCTTCGTCCGCAAAACTATAGTAGCCTCCTTCACCAATAATGATGTGATCGGCAACCGTAAGCTCTAGAAGTGCAGCGCCTTTTTTCAGTTTTGTGGTTAATTTGAGATCTTGGTCGCTCGGATTCACATCTCCCGACGGATGATTGTGAGCCAGTATTATTTTGGAAGACACGGCTTGAACGGCCTTTTTAAAAATGATCTTAGGATCCACTGACATTTTGCCCACCCCGCCGCGGCCTACGCATTCGTCTTTGATTACATCGCTTTTTCGATTCATATAAATGACGTGAAATTCTTCATGAGGAAGATCTTCAAGTTTACTTCGAATGTATTCGTACGCTTCATTGCTGCTTGTCAGTCTAGGTTTCGTCTCAGATGTTTCCGCCCTTCTCCTTCTGCCCAATTCCATACACGCTACAATTGTTATTGCCTTAACTTGACCAATTCCCTTAAATTCGATTAATTGTTCCAATTCCAATTTTCCAAGTCTATTCAAATCGTTATTAACTGAATTGAGTATTCTTTTAGCCAACGAAACAGCGCTTTCGTTTCTCGAACCAGAACCTAATAGAATCGCTACTAACTCGGCATTGCTAAGGGTTTCTTTGCCTTTGAGCAATAACTTTTCTCGCGGTCGGTCTTCGGCAGACCATGATTTTATAGATAAATTTTCTTGAGTCATTGGCAGTATTTTTAATTCACTCTAATTAAATAGCTATTTGCTGATAACCAAGAATAGTGACTACTATCTGTTCTCGATTGAGGTTTTAGCCACAGATTAACACGGATTAATTGCCTTTGGCAATAATCTGTGAAATTCGTGTAATCCGTGGCCAAATTCAATAACATTATTGCGAGTTTATGCCAAGGGCTGGTCTTTGGCACTTTTTCATTCTTGCTAAATCTTACATTTGCATTTTCCTAATATAAAAGCTCTATGCTAGTCCTTATCTTCTTTTTTGTTTTTTCCATTCTCTTTTCATTCCTGTGCTCGATCTGGGAAGCCGTGCTTTTATCCGTGACGCCTTCATACATCCGTCAGCTCAAGGCACAGGGAAAGGAACTCGGAAACACCCTCGATCAATTCAAAGAAAAAATTGACAGACCCTTATCAGCCATACTCACCCTCAATACCATTGCCCACACCGTTGGCGCTATTGGAGTCGGTGCACAGGCAGGGGTACTTTTCGGCGAAAACCAATTTTCAATCGGCCCATTGCACCTCACTTATGAAGCTGTCATTGCCGGCTTAATGACCCTCGCAATTTTGATACTTTCCGAAATTATACCTAAAACAATAGGTGCCAATTGGTGGAGAAGCCTGACCTCTTTCACGGCCACATCAATAAAAGTTCTACTCTTTATACTGGCCCCATTCGTTTGGTTGAGCGAATTCATTACCAGCCGTCTGAAGAAAGACAAAGAGCGAAGCGTATTCAGCAGATCGGATTTTGCGGCGATGGTGCAGGAAGGCGAAGTATCCGGTGCAATAGATCGAAGCGAATCAAAAATTATAAAGAATCTGATCAAGCTCAACAAACTGAGTGTGAGAGATATTATGACTCCAAGGACCGTTGTGCTAATGGCTACAGAAGACGAGTCGGTGGAAGATTTTTATAAAAAAAATAAACCGCTCCGTTTTTCCCGAATACCGGTCTACGAAGATCAACCCGATCAACTTACAGGGCTTGTGTTGAAAGATGACATCCTACAAAAGCTTGCTGAAGACGATCACAACGCCAAATTATCCGATATTAAAAAAACGATTCACGTCATTTCGGATAACAAAAAACTCGATGCATTGATCGATAACCTGGCCTCTAACAAAACCCATCTTGCAGGTGTGATGGACGAAAATGGAGTGCTTGTAGGCGTAGTTACTATGGAAGATCTTTTTGAAACTATTCTAGGCATGGAAATCATGGACGAGACGGATTCTGTCGAAGATATGCAGAAATTGGCTCGAAAAAAATGGGAGGAGAGGGCGAAGAGATTGGGAGTGGAGTGATTTACACTGCTGTATTGCTGTATTGTTACGCTACCTGATAGTTAAATTGTTTTCCCAATGGCCAGCTTAATCCTGTCCCGTACAAATCGATATTTATGAAATTTCGTCGGGATTATTGGGCTGTTGCGCTCTAGCGCAAAAAACCGTTTTACAAAGTTTTTACCTCACAAACCCGAAATAATTTCGACTATCCTCTCCGGCTCTTCCTCCTGGATAAAATGCTTGGCATCCAAAATATGGATGTCACTTTCGCCAATCGAAAAATTCTTTCTTACCTCCTCCTCTATGTCTTTCCAAACCAATATTTCATCGTGCTTACCCCAAATAACAGTCAGCGGAATATTTAATGATTTGTGCAATTCCCGATAGTCGGGCACTTCAAAGCACGTCTGGGTGAAGAAATAATACATGGCCTGATCGCCATTTCCTCGCAAGGGCAATTTATATCCATTAAGCGCTTCTTTTGAAAGTCGGTTTCCCTCTTTCATCCCATTTTTGAAAGTGCCGTTAATCACGAGACTTTGACCAAATTTAATTTTATACAATTTGGCATATTGGTGTGCGATGAACCCTCTTTCAAATTTTAATGGAGGATGAAATCCCTCTTGATAAAAAATCGTATTAAAGGCTATTAAGCGCGTCATGCACTTTTCATTTTGTTTTAGCATTTCCCACGTCCAAAGGCCTCCGCCATCGTGAACAGCCTGTGTCCATTTTTCGATTCTAAGATGATCCATTAGTTCAAGCAATCTACGTCCGTAATTGGCGGCATTGTAAATTTCGTAACCTTCCGGCTTATCGCTGTATCCGTAACCCAACATATCAATTGCAATCACTCGTTTGCCTGATTCTGTTAGTCCTGGAATGATATTTCGATAAAGCCAGGAAGAAGTCGGCACCCCGTGAATCAATAAAATGACCGGTCCTTTGCCTTCGTCGACATAGGCAATTTTTCCCTCCCTAGAATTAAAGAAGCGCAGCCTTGAGCGATGTTCTGATTGTATCATAAATGAAAGTTTAGTCTAAAGCATCTATCTTGAAAATGCCAAATAAGACTACTACAATGTACAGTCTGCGCTCTTCAACATCAATACCCTATCTTTGTTGTGTAATGGACATTTGCGTAATTCATAGCAATCAAATTTTGACATGGTTTCAACTCTAAAAAATCAAATCGCGCGCTATATCTCAATTCTCTTGCTCTTTATTTTCGAGGCCTATACTTCGACAGCACAACATTCTGTAGCTCGCCAATGGAATGAAGCGAATCTGCAAGCTATCCGAGATGATTTTGCCCGGCCTACCGTTCATGCCCGCAATCTATTTCACCTATCTGTAGCCATGTACGATGCCTGGGCAGCCTATGACGATCAGGCAGAGACTTATCTATTAGGCAAGGAAGTACACGGTTTCAATTGCCCGTTTGAAGGGATTACACAACCAGACGATATCGAAGCCGCAAGGAACGAAGCGATAAGTTATGCCGCTTTTAGAATTATTACGCATCGATATGATTTTTCGCCTGGAAGATTCGAAACATTCGATGCTATCGGCCAATTGATGGACGATCTCGGTTACGATGTATCAATTACATATACCACATATCAATCTGGCACGCCTGCACATCTCGGCAACTTCATAGCTGCAAAAGTCATTGAATACGGCTTGCAAGACGGCTCCAACGAACTTCAAGGCTATAGAAACCTTTTCTATCAGCCAGTAAACGATCCATTGGTTATACAATTTGAGGGAAATCCGGATCTAAGCGACTTCAACCGTTGGCAGCCGCTCACTCTTGAAATATTTATTGACCAATCCGGTAATCCTATTCCTGGGAATACTCCCGATTTTCTAAGCCCTGAATGGGGAGCAGTTTTACCATTTGCCCTAAAAGAAGAAAATCTAACGGTTTTTGAAAGAGATGGATTTGAGTACAAAGTTTACCACGACCCCGGTGCTCCGGTTATGCTCAGTGATGACCAGGACGACCCATCTTCAAACGCATACAAATGGGGATTCTCGATGGTAAGCATTTGGGCTTCTCACCTCGATCCTAGCGATGCGGTGATGATAGATATTTCACCGGCATCTATAGGAAATAATTCTGAATATCCCCCCGATTTTCGAGATTATCCAAGTTTTTATAATTATTTCGGCGGAGGTGATGCTGGCCAGGGTCATGATATAAATCCGGTTACCGGTCAACCTTACGAACCCAATATCGTTCCACGCGCTGATTATGCACGCGTACTCGCCGAATTTTGGGCCGACGGCCCCGACTCCGAAACTCCGCCGGGGCATTGGTTCACTATTCTTAATACTGTTTCGGATGATCCTCTGCTCGAAAAGCGATACATGGGAGAAGGTGAAGCATTGAATGACCTGGAATGGGATGTAAAGTCATATTTCGCAATGGCAGGCGCTATGCACGATTGTGCAGTGTCGGCCTGGGGAATTAAAGGTTGGTATGACTACATACGGCCTGTTTCGGCTATTCGAGGTTTGGCCGAATTGGGTCAAAGTACAGATGAAAATTTACCCAGTTATGATCCCAGGGGCATTTCGCTTCTGGATGGATTTATAGAATTGGTTGGCGAAGAAGACCCTTTGGCTGGAGTTAGCTTGGAAAATGTTGGGAAGATAAAGCTCTTTACGTGGAAAGGCCCGGATTTTATAGAAGAACCGGAAACAGACGTAGCCGGGGTGGATTGGATATTAGCGGGAAATTGGTGGCCTTATCAGCGCCCGTCTTTTGTGACCCCTCCTTTTGCGGGATACGTTTCAGGACATTCTACTTATTCAAGAGCTGCTGCTGAGGTTTTAGAAATGCTGACTGGAGATGCATTTTTTCCAGGTGGTGTAGAAGAATTTCCGGTAATGATGAATGAATTTTTAGTTTTTGAAGACGGGCCTAGCGTTGATTTCTCTCTTCAATGGGCCACTTATAGAGATGCTTCCGATCAGACCAGTCTTTCGCGAATCTGGGGTGGAATTCATCCCCCCGTCGATGATATCCCCGGCAGGTTAATCGGGGAGAAAATAGGATTGGCTGCCTTTGATCTTGCGGATCGATATTTCGAAGGCATCGCTACATCTGTCCAAGAAATTGACCAGCAACAAATCCTGAGTCTGAGTCCTAATCCCGTTGCAAAAGGCCTTTTGTTGCAGCTAATTCATAACAATCCGTCACAAGAAATTACTGTTGCCTTGATGGACATCATGGGCAGAAAAGTATTTTCCAAAACGATTCCTAATTCGGGGACAAACAAGCTCGAAATCCGCATTCCAGGTGGATTAAATGCAGGTGTATACATTGTAGTGGTAAAATCTGGCAATAAGATTGCTACAAGAAAGATAGAAGTATACTGATCATGCATGGTACAGCGTAAGACTACGCGCGCACAAATATCGAGAGCGGCCATTCAGCGACTCTACATTGCGATGCGCCACCTTTTTATAAGGGGTAGCTACAAACCTCTAGGCGCTTCAGGAGAAGCGATGATCGAATCTATGCTATCGCTGAAACCGGAAATATATGGTACCATAGCCGACGAAGAAAAAGTAGAGATTAATGGTATTTTGTACGTCTTCCAAAGACTTCCGCAAGGCATTGAAGAATGCCGATATATCAAACTTATCTCCAAAGAAGGTTTTGAAACTTCCAATTTCGATCCCATAGTTCCTGGCAAAAGAAGGAGAAATTGCTACCGTATAGACGAAGAGCAGATGTTCATAGAGATGACGCGTGGCCGTAGTGATATCTATGATGTACTTACCCACCTGACTTTTATGTATATAGAAGCCGAAAAGATCAGGAAGAACAGCCTGGATACAAAAAATCATCCGAACAGATCCTGGCTCATGCTGAAGAAAGTAGTGGAGCGCATGGAGAAAGGAGAGGATTACAGCCGTGAAGTCGGTGGTACCTATCTCAGTGCCCTACTAGGCAGGACATTTGAAGAGACACAGGAGATTATTGACGAATTTGACAAAACGGATAGCGTCAATAGCCTTTTTAAGATTGTCTACTGGTTAGGCCGTAGAAGCCAGGAAGAATATTTTGACCAACAAGATCGGGAAATTAGCTTCTCTTCTTCACTGAGAGAAAAATTAGGACACCACATTTATGGCGAACAGTGGGCAAATAGGATTAAGGAATTTGTACACAACAAAGGTTGGTTTGACCGCCCAGTGCATATTGTAAGTTCCAATATGCACAGTGTGATGAATAGCATTTATGCGAAAAGTGCTTTGGGCACCAAATTTAAAAATCGAAGCCTGGAAAAAATCGCCACTGAGCTGAGCATAGAAAAAAATGAAAGATTGAGAAAAACAGTAAAAAAATATGCTTCTGCTCATGGGCTCTATGAGTTAGACGAAAGCTCTGGGACGAATATCGCCGTACAAATCATTGATTGTGAGCAGATTAACTATAAATCCATGCCGGTGGAAATGGGTATAAATGGCGAACAGGAAGCCATAAAAAACAATATAATTATAGTAATGGATTATGCCTTTGGCGAACAGGCCTATGAGGCAATGGACGAATTGTTGAAGCCTTACGAATTAGGACAACAAAAACTACCACTTGATATTCAGTCCATTAACATTATGGGAAAAGCGGGTATTCTACAAGGAGGCAAAGGCGATATAATGATACCCACGGCCCATATTTTTGAAGGATCGGCAGACAACTATCCCATCGATAACGATTTGTCTAAAAAAGATTTTGAAAAAAATGGTTTGGGAGTATACGAAGGACCGATGATCACGGTACTAGGTACCTCGCTGCAAAACCGTGATATTCTAAGGTATTTTACCAAATCGTCCTGGAAGGCAATAGGCCTGGAAATGGAAGGCGCCCATTATCAAAAAGCCATTCAAGCGGCTTCCAAAATCAGGAATAGCATTTCCCGGAATGTCAGATTGTCCTACGCCTATTACGCTTCGGATAATCCGTTGGAATCGGGAAGTACACTTGCCTCCGGAAGTCTCGGTATCGACGGTGTCAAACCGACCTATCTCGTCACTGTGGAAATGTTGAAAAGGATATTTGATCAATAGTTTTAGCGTTTCGATTCTTCGTCTGCTGTTATTTCGGTATTATTTTTGTCGTCTATCTTACATAGAATAGAATAGAATTCCTATCTTATACTACTTTAGAAACCAACTAAATTTGGGAATAATGAAAATTAGAAAATTCAAAAGGGGTGAAAGCTCCTACTTTCAAATTCTGAATGACGAGAATGACGTAATCCTCGAAAGTCAAGCCTATCAAGATAAAGCTGCACGAGATAATGGTGTAGATTCAGTCCGGGAGAATATTAAGAATCCTGACCGATACGAGCGGGTATCAAAAGGCGGAAAATCATATTTTATACTCAAAGCAGCCAATGGCCAGGAAATTGGCCGTTCGCGCCCATTTGATGACGACGCCTCGCTAAACGAAGCACTTAGTTACGCCCAAAAGGGCGGATCCTCAACTCCCAAAGCAGAAGAAACTTATGCTACAGATGGGAAAACTGATGACTATAAACCGCTCCGTTATTACGAAGCAAGAATAACTGGAGTGCAGGATGGATTCGATAGATTTTCTGCAGAAAATGAGCATTACTTTACTTATAATCTTGGAGGGCTCATTTATTTGATCAGTGAGGGCTATAAAAGTGAAGGCGCAAGGGATAATGGCGTCAGCTCCGTAGAGCGAAATATGGGTAGTCCCGATCGTTATGATAGGCAGCAACACCCGAATGGAAAGCACTATTTTAATCTTCGTGCGGGCAATAACCAGGAGATTGCGACGAGCAGATGGTTTGACAGCGAGAATGAAAGAGATGGCATAATAAGTAGGCTTGCCGGTGGAGGTACAGCAGCAACTACCGACGTTGAGGCTCCCGCGGCAGCCGAGGTGACTGCCCCGGCCGCAGAAGAAACACCTAAGAAAAAAAGAAAAAAAAGAGCCAAAAAACCGAAGGCTGAGAAGATAGAAGTAGCAACCGGAACCTATCCGTGTAGCGGCATAACTTATCAAGTGTTTATAAGTGGTAATGGCAAGCACTACTTCACTTATAGAGACAAGGATGACAGGGCTGTACTAATAAGTAGCAATATTCGCGGATTTGCTAAGAAAGAAGAAGTAGATGCAATAGTAGAACAAATAGCCGCATGCGGGTCAAAGAGCGCAAATTTCGAAGTTAAGACTACGACTAATAACAAGTATTACTACTATCTGAAAAACGATGACGGAAAGAATATCGGTAAGAGCTTTTTCTTTGATACAGAAGCAGAAATGCGTAAAGCCATGAAGCTTTTTGATTGCGGAACGGCAGGAGTACCTGTTGCCTCAACCAAGGCCAAACCAACAGCAAAGTCAGCTGAAAAAACCAGAGAAAGAGAAGACGATTATCTACCGTGCAGAAGTTACGAAGCCCATATAAATGATAAAAGCGCGAAATACGATGATTTCATTGTTTTTGAAGAGAAAGGCGATTATTTCTTCGCATGGGTAGATGGTGATAAAGTAGTGATGCGGAGCGAAAGGTATACCACCGAAAAAGCACGGGACAACGGCATCGAATCAGTGATTAAAAATAGAAAAATCGAAGAGAGATTTTCAGTGGAAGAAAAACTGGGTTATCACTTTGCTGTTTTAAAGGCTGGCAATTACCAGGAAATAGCCCGAAGCTGTGGAGACAAGGATAAAACCGCTGTAATGTACTGGTTCCCAAGCGCTACCAAGAAAAGGAAGGAAGAAGCTAAAAAGAAAGCCGCTGCTGCCGCTGTTCCCATCGCGGCAACCACATCGGCTAAGCGAGAAGACGACTATTTGGCCTGCAGAGAATATAGGAATCGCAAACGCTCGGATAAATATTCCGATTTCAGCTTATTCGAAAAGAAAGACCTCTTCTATTTTGCTATGCTCGATAAGGATGGAGACGCAAAGTTGCGAAGCGAAGGTTATAAAAGCGATAAGGGCAGGGAAAACGGTATAAGATCCGTGATCAAAAATCGCGATATAGAAGGTCGATACAGCATCGAGGAGAAAAGAGGAAAATATTTCGTAGTACTTAAGGCGGGCAACAACCAGGAAATCGGAAGAAGTTGTCCTTATGACGATAGAGCTGCTGCGATGGCCTTTATTGCTCCTGCAGCGGCTGTTGTCAGTTCAGGGCTCGCCAAACGCGTCGCTGCAGCCACCGCCGCGACTGCCGCGGTAGCTGCGACCAAGCCAGTGGAAAAAAAGGTGGTCACTCCACCGCCTCCCAAATCTGGGGGAGGATTCAAATGGTGGTGGTTACTACCATTATTATTACTGCTTGGATTGCTATGGTTCTTGTTAAGAGGATGTGGGGGAGAGGAAATTCATACACCGACTCCGCCTGCTGAAGTAGAGATTTCCGAAACGGAACCTGCCGAGGAAGAAGTAGCAGAAACTCCTCCTGCGACAGTACCAGAACCGGAGACAGGATGCACATGTGATGCCAGGAATATAGCCATCTTCACTATTCCAAATACAACTCCGATAAATATTACCAGGCTCGGTACATTGCCTGAATTCGGAAATTCACATGCACTTGATCCTGCGGGGTTCTTCAATAAACTCTCCGGCAGGTATAGCAGTAGTAATGTAGACAAAGCATATCTCGACTACGTTTTCAGATCAATGGGATATAATGGCGGATTTTCTGATGCGAATGCGTCTTTATTCTCCAATGTGACTTTCGACTATGGAAGAACTGGTCTTTTGGGTTACGGAGAATATCACGGTTATGCCTATTCTCAACTCAATAGTTCTGAGCACGATAGGCAGGCATTCCATATAAAGGCGGCTAACGGATGCGATGTGCATTTTATGAAAACATGTGGAAATTATATGTTTTTCTGTGATAAGTAAGGCGAACAGACCGACAGGGTTTTAAAATTCTATGATTTCGAGATGATGAGATAAGAGGAAAACAAGATTTCAGAATGGAAAAGGGCGTTCGATTTTTCGGATATCCTTTTTTGTCAAATACTTTACAAAACGGACAAAATAGTGAATATTGCTCCTTAGATGAAATTCCTTGAAAAGCTGTACATTTTCCGCAGAAAATGACCATTTTTTTAATCCTGAAGTTGTCAAAAAACTTCGTCAATTCATAAAATCACGATGAAAAACTGTCTCATCTTTCTGTTCAGCCTCCTTATTGGCTCGTTCCTTTTAGCCCAGGAACCTCTCAAATTGGATGAGAAAACATTCTCAGGACTCAAGCTGAGAAATGTAGGCCCTTCATTTACGTCAGGAAGAATAGCCGACATTGCCATCCATCCCGAAAAGGACAACATATGGTATGTCGCTGTTGGTTCAGGTGGTGTTTGGAAGACTGTTAATTCGGGAGTTACTTGGAAACCGATTTTTGACGACCAGTCCGTTTATTCTACAGGATGTGTAACTCTTGATCCAAGTAATCCGAACACCGTTTGGCTCGGTACTGGTGAAAATGTAGGCGGTCGTCATGTTGCATTTGGCGATGGTGTCTACAAGAGTATGGACGGAGGCAAGTCGTGGAAGAATATGGGTTTGAAAAAATCAGAACATATTTCAAAGATCATTGTACATCCTAAAAATCCGGACATAGTATGGGTAGCATCCCAACGCCCATTGTGGAATAAAGGAGGTGAAAGAGGACTCTACAAGACCACGGACGGCGGAAAGAAATGGAAGCGTACATTAGGCAACAATGAATGGACAGGTGTAACCGATATTGCTATTGATCCGAGAGATCCGGATTTGATCTATGCCGCTACATGGGACAGACATCGCACCATTGCGGCGTATTTGGGCGGCGGCCCAGGTTCCGGAATTCACCGTTCTAAAGATGGCGGCGATTCGTGGGAAAAACTGACGAAGGGCATACCCAAGTCGAATTTAGGAAAAATAGGTTTAGCCATTTCACCACAAAAACCGGATGAAGTATACGCGTCAATAGAATTGGACAGAACGACATGAGGCATTTTCAAATCATGGGATAGAGGTTCGTCGTGGACAAAACAATCTGATGCCGATCACTCAGTACTACAAGGTGGCCGTCGACGACAGAGAACCATTTTACCATATTTTTGGTGGCACTCAGGATAATGGTTCGCATGGCGGCCCCTCACAAACGGATAATGTACACGGTATAAGAAATGCGGATTGGTACAAGACGCTTGGCGCTGATGGTCACCAATCAGCTACAGAACCCGGTAATCCGAATATCATATATGCCGAAACTCAACAAGGTGGCATGCACCGAGTGGATTTGGCTACGGGAGAACAGGTTATAATCCAACCTCAAGCTGGCGAAGGAGAAGATTACGAAAGATACAATTGGGATGCGCCTATCATAGTAAGTCCACACAATCCTGCTCGAATCTATTTTGCTTCGCAGCGAGTCTGGCGTTCTGATGACCGTGGAGACAGTTGGACAGCGATTTCAAGTGATTTGACTAAAAACCAGGAAAGGATTACACTGCCGATAGTGGGAAAACAGCAGAGTTGGGACAATCCCTGGGATGTAGGCGCTATGTCCAATTACAATACAATCACTTCCATCTCCGAATCTCCCGTCAAAGAAGGGCTTATCTACACGGGTACGGATGACGGCATTATCCAGGTAACGGATAATGGAGGCGCTACGTGGACAAAGATCTTGGTCAACAAATTGTCAGGTGTACCGCCGACAGCCTTTGTAAATGATATTAAAGCCGAGCCGTAAGTGAACAAAAAAAGCTTGCAAATAGCTGAAAATGCTCTTCCGGCGATAAGTGAAAAGGTGGATAAAATCGTAAATCAAGATATGCCAGCCTTGGCAGAAATGCTAAACGAAATAGGAGCTCCGTATATTCAGGGCACCAAGATCAGCCAATGGTAGGAGTGAGTTGTTTCACTTGCCACCGTCCGCTTCGTAGATATGCCAAATCCGCCTACCGCATGGGCGGGTTTGGCATATTTTTTTTCTTGCCCTACCCTTTTTGCTTTCTGCCCAAAACTTCAATTATCAGATCAATGGACTGAATGATGAAGTAGAGATTATCATAGACAAATGGGGCGTGCCTCACATCTATGCACAAAACGAAGAAGACCTCTTCTTCACCCAAGGCTTCCACGCTGCCAAAGACCGATTGTTTCAATTTGAAATATGGCGTAGACAGGCGACCGGATCAGTAGCGGAATTTTTGGCCGCCGCGAGCTCAGAAGAGATATTGGCACTCGCCTTTTCAAATTCAGAGGGGATATAAAAGAAGAAATGAGGCACTATCATTCAAAGGGAGAGATGATCATCACTTCTTTTGTGAAAGGTGTAAATGCCTATATCGATCTCACAGAAAAGAATCCAAACCTGCTTCCTTTGGAATTCGAATTGTTGGATATTAGACCTCAAAAATGGACGCCCGAAGTAGTGATTTCGAGGCATCAGGGCTTATTGGGAAACATTGGTACCGAACTGAATATCAGCAGGTTATTGGCGAAAATAGGTGCAAAAAGTGTGAAAGAACTACTTTGGTTTCATCCAAATGATCCGGTCATTGAAATAGACCCTAAAATCGATCAATCCCTTCTGAACGAAGATATCCTCGGCCTCTACAACGCCTACAGAAGACCGGTCAGATTCGAGCCAGAGGATATAGCTTTCCAATGGCGAAATGATTTAGACAAATATGGCGATATAGCCGCAATGGAAAATTGGGAGCGTGCAGATGATTGGCTCGAAAAACTCAATACAATCGGCAGCAACAACTGGGTAGTCTCCGGCGAGCATACCCAAAGCGGTTATCCGATAATGGCGAACGATCCGCACCGCAGGCAAGCTGTTCCGTCGTTGAGATATATGACTCATTTGGTTGCACCCGGCTGGAATGTAATCGGCGGCGGCGAGCCAGAAATTCCGGGCATTTCTATTGGCCACAACGAATTCGGCGCATGGGGCTTGACGGTCTACCGTACAGATGCAGAAGACCTTTATGTCTACCAAACCAATCCTGAAAATCACAATGAATATCTCTATCAGGGAAGATGGGAAAAGATGGAAGTGATAAAAGAAAAAATTTCCCTAAAGGGAAAAAATAGCGAAAAAGTGGAACTCAAATATACCCATCATGGTCCCGTTGTCTTTGAGAATAAAAGCGAAAATGTTGCTTATGCTGTACAATGCTGTTGGCTGGAGGTAGGGGGATCACCTTACCTGGCAAGTTTGAGAATGAATCAATCTAGAAACTTTGAAGAATTTAGAGACGCTTGTAATTATTCGAATATTCCCGGTGAGAACATGGTGTGGGCTGACAAGACAGGAAATATCGGCTGGCAAGCCGTTGGAATTATGCCTTTAAGAAAATCGTGGAGCGGTTTAGTACCAGTACCCGGAGATGGTTCGTATGAATGGGACGGCCATCTGCCCATAATCGAAAAACCGCATGTCTACAACCCAAAGTCGGGAATATTCGTGACTGCCAATGAAAATGTCACACAACGGGATTATCAATATCTATCGGAAATAAACCATCAATGGTCTGATCCGTATCGCGGTGATCGCGTGAAAGAAGTGCTTCTAAGTGGTAGGCGACATACAGTAATGGATATGGCCGAATTGCAAACAGGTTATTTGTCTATACCAGCAAGGGAATTGATGAAATTTTTGGCAAAAGTAGAACTTCAGACTCCAGAGGCCAAAAAAGATTAGGAAGCGATATGTCCAATTGGAATTATGGCCAGAAAAATTACAAGCACATCACCCTAAAACATCTGCTAAGTAATGCAGTGAATGACGAGATTCGATCAAAATTGGAAGTCGAGCCCATCGCAAGAGGGGGAAATTCATTTACAGTCAATATGACCAGTTCTAATTACAATCAGACAAGTGGAGCTTCATTTAGAATTATATCGGATACGGGCGATTGGGATCACACATTAGCCTGCAACAATCCCGGGCAATCCGGGAATCCTGAACATCGGCATTACAGCGACCTCTTTGAACTTTGGGCCAATGATCAGTACTTTCCATTGTTTTTTACGAGGGAGAAAGTGGAAGGGGTGAAGGATGAGGTAGTAGCACCGAGCTCCGCATGGTGTTTTTATGATTGAACCATCCGGGAGGTTGGCGCTCCACTAAACTAGGCATATCAATTTGCCTTTGTCGGCAACGCCGCGGAGAGAAATATGCTGGTTGAATTCAGGTGAGCCGTACCGTTGTATTTCGACTTCCGGAATGTCGCCGAGGATGTCCAGCATATTTTGATAGCCTCTGTTCTTTATTTGGTCTCTAGAAATGACGTAGACTGTAGCTGCTGCTTCGGACGCAAATTGTTCTAATTGTGTCACTGTTGTAGTTTTCTGGTTGAGTAAGGAGAGGATAAAGCTTTTGTCGGAGGTCACATCTTCAGCGGTGAGCGCAAAAAGGTCTGAAGATGTTTTTGTACTATCCACTTGGGCATGGCTAATGAGCGATATTGCGCAAGCAGTAATCAATGGAAAGAGATGAAAATATTTTGCTAGGTGCATTATGAGCAACAACTTAAGTTACAGCTGTACAAAATGGCCTTGACTAAGTTACCTAAACTGTTATGATTGAATGCTTTGAGAAGCAGTGAACTGGTAAAGTTCCGTTGTGAAATGGTACCGCCTGTGCGGCTGGCAGGTTTATTGGCCGCTCTCAAAAAAATCTACATGATCAAAGCAAAGGGCAAAATCAAAACATGGGGATCGATTTCATGGTACGCCTGTCCGGGGACAGGAATTGCCTCCCCTACACTTCATTTCGTTATTTCTCGTTAAACTATGGTTAAAACAACCCTACTATGACTTATTAGCCTAATTTTTGAGTTTCCAAAAGAAAAAGCATGAGATATATAGTCCTGATCTTTTCATTTCTTCTCTGCTTCAGTTTATGCGCTAATGGCCAAGACAACATTCTTCCTAATGCGAATCTGAATACGATTGATGGAAAGAACATAGAAATCCAAAAATATTCGCAGCAAGGTAATCCAAAACTCATTAGTCTATGGGCAACATGGTGCGGCCCCTGCAGAATGGAACTCAAAGCATTGGACAAAGTCTACCCGGAGTGGAAAGAAAAGTACAATGTCGAGATCGTTGCCGCAAGCGTAGATATCCCTCCAATGCTCAATAACGCCAAAGCCATGTTTGAAAGAAATGATTGGGATTTCACCTTTCTTCACGATGTGAACCAGGAATTTATCAGTGCTCTCGGTATAAGAGGCATTCCATTTTCTATCCTCGTAGATGGTGAAGGCCAGGTCCAATCTGTTCAACAAGGATATTTCCCAGGTTATGAAAAGAAACTTGAGAAGAAGATTGCTGCGATAGTACAGTAACCCTTTCAAAATGAGTTATACTTTAGGGGTTGATTCTCAAAATCTTCATGAAGTATTTCACCGCCGACCAAATCTATACAAATACACGCGCTCCTATTAGCGGCAAAGTAATAGTTACCGATGACGATGGCACTATCATAGACATTGTAAAATCGGATTCGGTTAGCGCAGATGTGCTGCACATTACCGGTGCGATAGTACCAGGTTTCGTCAATGCACATTGTCACCTGGAACTTTCACATCTCAAAGATCGCTTAGCAACGGGAACAGGCCTAATTCCCTTCATTAAGTCGGTGGTCACTCAAAGAGATTTTCCCAAAGAAGTAATTCAGGAAGCCACATACACTGCGGATGAAGAAATGTATAACAATGGCATCGTAGCCGTTGGCGATATTTCCAATCAATTGGATACGGCAGCCTGTAAATCGAAAAGCTTAATAAATTATTATACGTTCGTAGAAATGTTTGATCTTTTGCAGGAAGATCAAGCGGAGACGTTATTCCGACAATATTTGGAAGTCTACGACGGCCAGTCAGATAGTAACGGCAACAAAAAAAGCTGCGTACCTCATGCTCCCTACACTGTTTCGAAAAGGCTATTTCGCTTGATAAACGATCAAAATACCGCCGCAAAAACGGTAAGCCTCCACAACCAAGAGACCTGGCACGAGAATGAATTTTTTACAAATAGAAAAGGAGGCCTCATCGAATTCTTTGAATCTTTTGGAATTGACATCAACGAATTTAAAGCGACAGGTAAGACCTCAATCCATTATGCATTGGACAATATGCATCCTAGCCAAAAGACATTATTCATCCATAATACGATGAGTACGGAAGAAGACATTACAGCCGCGCACGATTGGAATCAAAATTGCTATTGGGTGACTTGTCCGAATGCTAATCTTTTTATCGAAAATAAGCTTCCCGATTACAGGAAATTTATGAATCAAAATGCGAAAATGGCTATTGGCACCGATAGCCTTTCGTCTAATTGGCAATTGTCAATATTTGAAGAATTAAAAACTATTCAGAAGTATCAGTCTTATTTGGATAGTGAGACCTTGGTCAAATGGTCTTCTTATTATGGCGCGGAGGCTCTGGGGTATGATGAATTGGGTTCAATTGAAAAAGGTAAGAAACCGGGATTGGTGGCTTTAGAAGGGAATTTTGGAAACGGAAACCTAGTGTTTGAACTTGTCGAAAGATATTATCGATTGATATGATTGAGAGAAAATTCGTAACTTGAAATAATCAAAGAGAAAATTGGATGAATAAACTGCAAAAGGTTAAGCCAATTTCGAAATTTAAGATATGGCTACAATACAGAGATGGAACGGAGGGAACCGTAGACCTATCCCACTTGGCTCATAAAGGAATATTCAAAGCCTGGGATGATGAAATAAAATTTGAAGATGCATATATCAACAAGGAAAGTGGGGCACTAAGCTGGAGCGAAGAAATTGACCTTTGCCCAGATAGCCTATACTTCAAATTGAAAGGAATTGATCCTGAAAGCATCTATTTGAAAGAAGTGCCACTCAATGCCGTTAATTAGCCGCTTCTTTGGGATATCAATTTACATGTATCCTGACGATCATGCGCCACCACATTTTCATGCCCAATACGGCGGAGAGCAAGTGCAAGTAGACATTAGGCATCTGCACGTAATTGCCGGAAACATTCATCCCAGAGCCTTAGGCCTTGTCGTCGAATGGGCGAACTTGCATCAGGAAGAGTTAATGGGAAATTGGCTTAAAGGGCAGAAATTGGAATCCTTCAAGAAAATAGACCCGTTATCATAAGAGATTCAAGAGACATTGACAATTACTAACCATTTAAAATCTAGGCCTGTTGCAAGAACATTGTAAAGTAATTTACATAACAATAGAATAATACTTTACGAATAGTTATAATATGAAGGTTAGGCTCAATTATTGTTTCCTACCTTGGTGAGAATGATAATGAATTAGTAAACACTGAGATACTAAAAGTAAAGTGGTAATTTTTTAGTCAAAAAAAACAATTTACCTTTAATAATACCAACTACTATCTCGTTCTAAAGTCATAGTCCAAAATTTTGCACTAAGGAAAATTGTCTCTGATGAGAATTAAAAAATTTTGTTACTTCAACCATAGGCTGATCAGTCCCTGGCTGACTTGCTTATTCGCTCTTACCATCATTGGCGTGCAAGCCCAGGATATCCATTTTTCGCAATTCTACCTATCGCCATTGAATCTCAATCCGGCAATGACTGGAGTGATGAATTGTTCGCAGAGAGTAGTAGGCAATTATCGAAATCAGTGGGCGGCAGTGCTCGGCTCCAATGCGTACAACACGTATTCTGTTTCCTATGACCGTAAAATTGCTGTTGGACGTACAGATTATTTTGGTGTAGGAGGAGGGCTTTGGGCCGATGTAGCAGGGGCTTCAAGATTTGGCACACGACAGGGCAAATTATCTTTTTCATTCAGCAAAAAGATTGCGGGCAACAAAAACAATTCACATTACCTGGTAGCGGGAGCGGAAGGCGGAATGACACAAAGAAGAGTAAGCCCAGGTGATCTCAGATGGCCGACTCAAGTGTCAAATGGACAGTTTGATCCTACCCAAGGATTCCCGGAAGTAATACAAAACAACAATTTTCTATATCCCGATTTATCCGGAGGCCTGTTGTGGTTTGCCACAATCGATAAAAATAGCTTTTATGCTGGTGCCGCAATGCATCATTTAAATCAACCCAATGTTTCCTTTCTGGGTTCCGTAGAGAGTTTATTTTCAAGACTGACCGTCCATGCCGGTGGTGAATTTGCCGTAAATAAGAAAATGAGCGTATTGCCCAATATCATTTATCTCGATCAAGGCCCTCATATGGAAATCAATGCCGGATCAGCAATAAGACTAGCTATTGACGGAAATCAGCAGTCCAGTCAATTTTTGCAAATCGGACTATGGTATCGCCTCGGCAATGCAGTGAGTGCAGGAGATACCCCCGGAAGCTTCACCAAATCTCTGCATTCTGATGCCATAATTATTGCTACGAGATTTGAATATCTCAACTACGGCTTTGGCTTTTCTTATGATTACAACATAAGCGAGTTGGCTACAGGAAGCACAGCCAATGGTTCCTTCGAATTATCAGTGACCTACCTCTTTTGTGGAAGTGAAAGTAGAGGCGTGTACTGTCCCACTTTCTAGCCATTTGAGTTGGTATTGCTCTATTGAATCCACCTCAATATTTGAACTTTTCTAAAATAAATCAAATCGAGGGTTTACCCTAGCTCGTTTATTTTCAATGTGTATATATTCGCATAGACAAGAGGAGTCTTGCTTTTTGTAGATTTGGCCCTCACCTAAGAAATGCGCACAGAGAATACTCATTAATAAACAAATCAACCAGGAAAAAATGTTCAAGAACAACAATGGAAAAAGCAACCCTTCCAAAAACGGATCCAATGGCCTCACAATGAGCTCTTCAACTGTAAACAGTTTGGGGCCCGGCACTTTTGTAGAAGGAAGTATTAGCACCGAATCGGACATCAGAATAGACGGCGAAATAAAAGGAAATCTCAATTGTAAAGGAAGACTTATACTTGGCGAACACGGTAAAATTACAGGAGATGTCGATTGTCAAAACGGGCTGATAGAAGGGCAGATCACAGGCACTATCAAAGTAAAAGAATTGCTTCACGTCAAGGAATCAGCTAAAATAGACGGTGATATTACAACGACTCAGCTTATGGTCCAACCCGGCGCAGTTTTTAATGTCAGTTGCAGTATGAATCGAATTGAGAGTACGCCGATTACAACGCCAAAGGATCGAAAAAAAGAAATTTCTGCAGAAACCCTCCTGAAAGAAGAAGAGGTAGTACTATAAAACCACCATCACAAAAGAGAAACCACATACCGCCTATACCAAGTATGCAGGTATTGTATTCCAGATGTTTGCTTACATTTTTGTAGGTTGGTTTGCCGGTAATTTCATAGATAAAAAATTAGGGTTGGATAAACCCATTTTCGGTGCCATCCTGGTTATTCTGTTTTTTGCAGCTTATTTCTACAAATTGTATCGAGATCTGGAGAAAGATGGTGAATGAACTGGATTAGGATCATTTCCATTCTCATTTCGGGTAATGCCCTGCTGATTGGCCTGTTTTTACTTTCCAGTTATTTCTTTGGATTTGAGAGCCTACTTTTCAATATACTAGGAAGTTCCTTGATATTTGCTATTCTGACATTTATAGCGCTGTATTTTATTAAAAAGGGCATAAAAAAAGGCAGCCAATCGCCCTTTTTAGTTTTCACGGGAGGAATTGCCCTGGTCAGGTTGATTATCTCATTCATATGGGTGTTGTTCGTAAAAGAAATATTCGAGCCGGAAAGTATTCATTACGTTATTGAGTTTATTTTGATCTATGTATACTATTTAGTAATGGATACTTATTTCTTGAGTAGAATTGTTAAGAAATAAAATGACCTGTAACCCACAACCGGCAACACCATCACTCTCCAATCAAATAATAGGTCTCAAAAAATAGCCTATATGTTCTTATCGATTTCTGCTTGACGATCTCTCTATAATTCTTCTGATTTACGGCGAAGATCTCATAGGAAAATTTTGCAGGGTTTAAAAACTCATCTGCATCCTTACTGATTTCGACAAAATAGTCCATTGCTACTTTTTTATTTTCAAATCTCCGCAGGAGGACAAGATGAGTTTTGGTTTTTTGATTAAGATAGATTGATGTGGAGCGGATTCGCCTGTCTTTGTATTTTGACGCGTTGTATAAATTGATCGAATTTTTAGCTTCATTAACCAGGTTTCCATCCGCTTCGAATAGTGAAATGATAATGTAGTGTAGTTTGTCGTCGTCTCGAGTAAAGTCCTCTAATTCTTCATTAGATATTTCACCGTCAAATGCTTCCGAATCACCTCTCAAAAATCTAAGCATTTCCCTCGCCTTCGTTTGCTCAGGAGTGTTGATATGTTTGATGACCACAGTTTTTAGTGCGGCCACATAGGAGTCTTTGCCTTTGAGATGACCGATGCACATGGCCTCCAGCAGATCGTATTTGGCAACCAGATCGTGTTCGTTGCCAAAGCCTTTTTTTGCTTTAATTATTGCATCATAGGCCGACTGAAAATCCGCTTGGTCAAAATATTGATACGCTGCGTCATACGCGTTCTGGACTTTTTTCTCCTCAGTCAATAGCTGCAGAGCGTAAGACGGGTCTTTCAAGACTTTGGCATAGTCGGATCTTGGATAATTGCGCGTGATCCGATCGTAAAACATTTGAGATTGTGCTGCATCCCCGAGATCTTTGTAATTGAGATATAGGTAATAATAGGAATCGAGTACATTTTTTCCTTTGGGAAAACGAGCAATAAATGCCTCCAACGCTTCTGCCGACTTCTTGTAGTTCTTGATATAATTCCGATATGCGATGCCGAGATCAAAATAGGCCTGTTCGACTTTTGCACGAGTCGCCGTTTTTTCTCTTTTATTCTTGGGTATGGGCCGGAGTATTTTTTCGATCTCCTTTTGCCGATCCTCATCCAACTCTTCCAGGGTTTTTACTTCTTCTTCCACTATGATAGACGATTGTCTGCTGGACCGCCTCCAATCGTCCTCAAGCGCCCTGTTTCCCCATCTTTTGGAAAAATCTTGCTTGCCCTTTTGCACAGAGCGGTTATTATAAGCAAAAAACTTACTTTCTCCACCTGTAGTTTTAGCAGGTGGCGGAGCGCCAGCCGTAACTTCGAAAGCCTTTGCAGCTTGCCGCTCCCTTTCGGCAATAATTCCTTCCGCATAAGCTATGAGTTCGGCCTCTGAAAGTTTGCTCATTTCCAAAAGACTGTCTTTCTCCTGGATGATTAGAATGTTCTTTACCACTTCCCTTAAATTGTCCTTTTGGCGCACTATCTGGGTATAGCGATCATCCTTTTTGGACATCGACATTGCCGTACTGTCAAAATAGCTCTTGGCCCTTACATATTCTTCTAAGCCGTAATACAATGTACCCAGGCGGTAATAGCTTTCGATTGTGTTGATAGTAGAAACACTCGATGACAGTGCGTTTTCGAAATCTTCGATTGCTCCTGTCTTGTCATTTGCTGCCAATTTAATTTCTGCTCTTGTGAAGTAAATGGCTCCTACAAGTTCTGCGTTCTTCTTATCTCTTATCATGCGGCGCAGTTCCCTCATAGCACGGTCGAAATGAGTATGCCCACCTGCCCAACCACTTTTTACCTGGTTGAGTTGAGCATTTAAGCTCATTTCGTATTTCTTACTGTATTTTTCGACTTTAGCGAAGGCTTCTGCAGCTTCGGCCGGATTGCCATTGAGCTGATGTATTTGTGCAAGAATAAAGGCATATCTGGCCTTAAGGTTTTTATTCTTAGTGGATACAATAGATTGTTCTAAGGGTGCTACGGCGTCTTCGTATTTCTTCTGCTGTACGTACAGATCAGATCGGACTACCAGAATCTCATTGATCACTTTTGCAGGTACGCCTTCCTCCTGTTCTATACGATCAATGTAGTATTTGGCAGTCACAAAATTTTCTCTGGCAATGTAGGTCTTGGCAAGCCACATCATGCCCTCATAGTAAGCTGGCTGATGTTTAAAAAAGCCTCCTTTAGCGGGATCCTGGAGCTCTGTTTGTTTACTTTGTTTTTTGGATTTCTTTTTGTTGTCCTCTTCCTCCTTTTCGGCACTTTCTTCTTTTTTCGCGCTCTCCTCTTCTTTTAAGCTCTCTGGTTCTGCTTCTTCTTCCACTACTACTTTTACAACGGCTATATCTTCGGTGGTTTCTTTAGTTTCTTCTATTTCTTCGACGGGACTTGCGATCTGCGTATCCTCGGCTTGTTTTTTCTTCTCTTCCTCAGCTTTACGCTCCTCGCGGCTCATACCGCGAAGTTTCTCTCGCTCTTTTTGCGTCTCTTTGGCAGCCTTTCTTCTGTCCGCAATTTGTTGCTTTCTTTCTTTAATTCTTTGCTTTCGGGCCTCTTCTGCAGATAGATCTTTTTTGTCCTCCTTTGATGCGGAGGCCACTTCTTCCCTTTCTTTTATCTTTTGCTTTCTTTCATTTGACTTCTTTGAATCTGCTTTTTTTCCGTCTCTGTTTGATTTTTCACGATCTTTTCGAGCTTGTTCCCTTTCCTTGCTTATTTCCTTTCGCTCCTTTTTCTTTTCTTTTATATCTTTCTCCCTTTGTTTTTCCTTCTCTTTCCTCTCTTTTAGGCGCTGCTTTCTTGCTTCCTGTGCCTTTTTCTGCCTCTGTTTTGCCTTAGAACGACTACTCGATTCTTTTTCTTTATAAATTCTTGAATCCGGATCCCTTGGGTTAAAATTGTTTACAAAATATTCAAGGGTTTCTTCGGCGGCCTCGTAGTTGCCTTGCAGGTATTGTGCCTTTCCCATGAGTACGTAGCAGTCATCGACCCATTTACTGGATTCGTGGAGGCGAGAAACCTTTGTGACCTTTGCAATAGCTCGGTCTAACTCCTGTCGTACGGATTCTGAAGTTTCTACCGCTGCATATGGGTACACGGCAAGAATGCGATTATAATTGTCTTCGTATGAATCATCAAGGGCTGCGAAAGTCTCATCCATAATGACATCAGCATTGTAGTACCCGTTGAATTTGGCTGTCATATTGTGGTATTTTTTTGCCAGCCAACTCAATTCGCTTCTCTTTTTCTGCGTTGCACAGGAGAATAAAAGACTTATGCCAAAGATGGTGAATAATAGGTACGACTTATTTCTCAAAATCTCAATACTTTTGTAACAAAATGAAATACACTCTAAAAACAAGATTTAGAATACACCCATAAATAACACAAAACTAGAGTATATTATTTTCTACTCTACTTAATCTGTGATGGAAGAAAAAGAGAATAAAAAAAGTCGATTTCGTTCATTTTTAAATGATTCTATTCAGCTTCGTTTTTACAGAAGAGAAAACTTTGAACAGATCGGTTCTATGGACTTGTCGCCCCGGTCCATTTACATCTTTCTGAGCAGTGCGATATTGCTCGTATTTATCCTCGTTTTTAGCCTTTTGGCCTTCACTCCATTACAGAGATTGGTGCCGAGAATTTCCAATATAGAGAATACTAAAAAATTTGTCGAATTAAATACGACGCTAAACGATATAGAGGTTTCTCTAGAGACCCAGGATGTGTATTTATCGGCCTTTCAAAAGATGCTTGTCGGCGAGGAAAGCATCGATATTCCGGAATTGGAAATGATCGATGATGTAAAGGGAAATACGGAATCGCAAAAAACAACCCCATTTGCAAGAGAAAGGCTTATCGCAACTTCGGACGACGAGAAAATAAGGGAAGTGGCTCCGGAGAAAAATGACCATAATGTGAACGTTAAAACCGGAACGCTTTTCGACGAAATAGAATCCGTAGATTTTGTGGTACCGCTAAATGGCATAATCAGTGCGGATTTTGAACCTCTGAAAAATCATCTTGGTATCGATATTATAGCCCCGACCAATACCCCCGTGCAGGCTGTTAGAGATGGATATATTATTATTGCAGGTTGGAGCATGGATACGGGACACATCATTGGTATCCAACACGATCATAATATATTGTCATTTTACAAGCATAACTCCGTTCTTCTCAAAGAGAAAGGTAATTTTGTGAAAGCTGGAGAGATTATTGCGATTATTGGCAATAGTGGTAAGCTGACCAATGGCCCGCATCTGCATTTTGAATTGTGGCATAACGGGAAGCCTATAAACCCGGCTGATTATATAAACTTAAAGTAAATGAGTAATTACAATCTCAAAGAAGCTATTGGTGCAGATGGCAAAAGAGTAAGTCCTGTTTTATCTGACGATGTAAAAAATTATCTCATAGATATAGACGGTACTGTTTGTGATGACGTACCCAATGAAGAACCCGAAAGAATGGCGACATGCGAACCCTATCCCGATGCATTGGAGATACTCAACAAGTGGTACGATGAAGGCCATATCATTACTTTTTTTAGCTCACGTACCGAAGAACTTCGTAAGGTAACTGAAGAATGGCTAATAAAACATGGTTTCAAATTCCATGGCCTGCTCTTGGATAAACCCAGGGGTGGCAATTACCATTGGATAGATAATCACATGGTAAGAGCGACGAGATTTAAAGGAAAATTCACCGAACTTGTTGTAAAAAATAAAGAAATAGAGGTCTTCGATGATGCTTATGCGGAGAAGTTGTAACTCTTTCCGTTCTATTTAAGGTCGTCTTTTGCGACGGCTGTTGGCAATACTGGGATACATTCTTGACAATGTAGCTTTAGCCCATTGTTCATTTATCCCTAAATGTTTTGAAAAACAAATCAATCTAGTAGGCCCATTACAATTACAACAACTTCCTTTTTCCCAAGGACCAATCCTCCGCCTCATATTCCGATTTTCTTTGTCGCTTTGGTCTTTCAAGGTAGTCCAGGATTATAGTCCAAAGTTTTTCATAGGGAATGATTTCCACAATTCTCGAATGGTTGATGATAAAGGCTTCTGCTTCTAGTTTTTTCAGATAATGGCCTACTCTTCGCTCTACGACTTTGGGATGGAAATTGTTTTGTGGGACGAGCAGTAGCATCTTGATAAAGCAACTACTGCGGTAATTGGGTGTGGATTTTTTGAGGTAGGTATTGCAAAAATCTTTTAGTGCATAAATTCGGGATTCCATGGCATCGTAGTTGCGGTGATATATGCTGAAGAGTAGTTGAGCGATGATGTAAGGTACTTTTAGATCTTTGAGCTCGTTGCGAGGTTTGTTAAGAAATTTGAAGTGTTTGTTGATGAACTGCGTTGTCGGTTTTTCACCGGGTACATGGCCTACAAGTCTTAGGAATTGTAAATATGAAACTATTAAAACCCACCTTACCCTTTTATTGACAGCTTGATGTTCAAAATTGCGTTGCTTGATCATTGTTTGGTACGCTTCATTCGCTTTCGCATAGTCTCCGAACCTTAAAGACACTCGTAATTTTAATTCCTGAGTAATAAACCAGTTTGGAGTTCCTATCCGTGTTAGTTTAATAGCGAGATCAATTGACTTGCATGATGTAAGGAGATTATCTAATTGCAATTGTGCGTAGATTACCTTATGAATGAAAATTTGTTTTGCCGCTTTGTGTTCATATGGCAGAGAGCAAAAATGCTCATATGCTTTTAGCGCAATTTTTTCTGACGACGAATAGTCTTTCTTGAGTTCATGAGTAAAAATCACTATCAAATAGTGAAAAAGATAAAATTTGAATGATTCCAACTTTTGCTTTGGTAAATCATTCTTATGCAAATATTTTTCAGCAATTCTCACCGCCGAGTTTTGCAAAACAGCGCCTTGTACGGCACGAGAAGCCACTCGTGTCCAAGTCAATTCTGCGTTCGTTTCTCTTTCGCGAATAATCATGTACTTCTTACGTAAATTGAAATACTTTTCAACCAAGTCTTCATCTATGTCCCTACTACCGTAATACATACAGAGAAGTTGAGCGACATCAACAATAATTTCAGTGAAATTATATGTCCTCGCCCTTCTCAATATTTTGTGCGCAATATGTACGACGCTTTGGTTTCTTCCTAGCCCATGTAAAATTTTCAATACTACTTGCTGCTTAATTGACTTATAATATGCTTGCTGAATTGGAGTATAGTCGTATTGTGGCGCGTTAAATTGAAAAATTTCGGATAGCAACTTCTCTTTAACATAGTGCTTAGTATTTCGGTAAGGAGGTATGCCCACTTCAGTGCGAAACAACTCATGAGCAATTTCCTTTTCGGAATACCCCTTTTGATAAAGTTCAAAAAATTGTCTTTTCAGGCTGGTGTTGAGCGAAAGCTTGAAACAATCCCACTTCTTTTCGTCGTAACCCAATATTTCGGTGATGGTATCATATAGTTCGTTAATTACTTTCATATCCCATTTTATTATACGAACACCTTATGGCACGAATTTTTCCTTTACCAGAAAACTTCATGACTAAATTGATATCTAATTTTTATCAAAGAAAATATCAAATATCTTTTTTAACAATTCAAAATAAAAGGATTAATTTTCACCCAGCTAATACCCCAATTTAGTTGCGTAAATATTTTTTGGAATAAAAACTTACGCAATGAATTGGATTATTACTTCTGATGGCGGAGAATTTTAATGAAAGGCATAAAATCAAGAAGAGAGCCATTGGGAAACTCTCTTCTCTCATTTTCACGTAAAGTGTTGAAAGTGGGGAGGGCGTAATTCCATTAAGCTCAAGGAATCCGTCACACTGATTAAAAGTGCGGCGGAACGCCCTCTCTTACGTAACATTAAAAATATTGCAATTTTTTGGCACTTTGTCGAAAAACTTCAATGTTTTTTGCACTATAATTTTACAGTACATTAGAGTTGAAAGAAATTCACAAGTGCCATAACTTCAGGGAGTTATGGCCTATGAATTTCATATAAAAATTTCATATATGAAATTATTTAATGTATAATTTCTAATTCATACAAAAAATGCATTGTGGTGAGGTCATCTCATAAAAGGGATCACGCTCCTGTTTTACCCATCCCTCGAGCAAAGGTGAAAAAGGGCATCGCCCAACTGCCCATATCGAAATTGAAATCCCAGAGATACCATCTTTTCAGAAGATACCTTATTGCTATTCAACAACAAATCAGCCATTTCCCCGAAGATCAGTCGCAGCATGATTTCAGGTGTGGGCATTGTTAACGCGTAATTGTTTAGGATTGATCTTAATATTTGTGTGAATTCTTTGTTTTGTACGGGTTGAAGGCTTACCCCATTAAATATTCCCCCGTTATGGTCTTTTTCCAGAAGAAATAAAATCATTTCACAAAGATCATCAATATGTATCCAGCTCATCCATTGCCTCCCATCCCCAAGATAACTCGCTATTCCGTACTTCATAGAAGCAGACATTTTTGGCAAAGCGCCGCCTTTGCTCGAAAGTACCGTACCGATTCTCACTATGGAGTGTTTGGACGTTAAGTCCTTTAATCTTAATGCGGATTGTTCCCAATCGCGGCAAACTTGGGTCAAAAAATCAACCACATCCGATTCATAGTCTTCGTCTACTATTTCTTCGCCCGAATCTCCATAGTAGCCTACTGCGGATGCATGGAGTACGGCTTGCAATTTTTTACCACCATCCCTGAAAGTCCGGTAGAGGAGGTCATTGCTTTTTACACGACTATCCACTATGATCTGTTTGCGCTTCTTGCTCCATCTACGATCGGCTATACCAGCCCCGGCGAGGTTGACCAAGATGTCATAATTCAGAATTTCTTTGTCTATTTCGCCCTGAGCAATATTCCAATGGTGACAGGTGACAGAATCACCTTTCCGTCTAGACCTTGACAAAATGCCAACACTATATCCCTTTTCCAGGAAGATCGTAGAAAGTCGTGTGCCGATCAGTCCTGTCCCACCTGCAATAAGTACTTTTTTCACATTGTAAATTTATGGGCAAAAGTGAATTTTTGCTTTTTTAATCATTGGATTATATACTTTTAAAGTATGCTTAAATCGGCTTCTCTCATTTTGATTGTTCTCTTTTCTTTGTTTAGCTCCTGCACTCCGGAAAGAAATACCAGTATCGACCGACTTGTGATACGCTTATCGCAGGATCCGCAACGATTAAACCCCATCCTGCAAACAGATACGCACTGTCGCGAGGTATACCAGTATCTCATGTTGCAATTGGGCGAAATCGATCCGATTACCTTGGAGATGACGCCCCTACTGGTAAAAGAAATACCCGAACCGCAAGCGATAACGGGAGCTGAAAGGTCGGATATATGGTCTTACGATTTCGAAATTCTTCCTGATGCGGTTTGGTCCGACGGTCAGCCAGTAACTGCCCATGATTATTTATTTACGCTTAAAGTTATTTTTCATGAGGATGTGAATGTGCCGGGTATAAGAGCGTGGTATGATGATGTCATCGCCATCAACATCGATGAAAATAACTCCAAAAAGTTTCAAGTCACTACCAGCTCTCGGCGCAGACAGATGCTTACAGTTCTTTGCGGAGTGGAAGTTTATCCCGAGCATTTTTACGATCCCGAAGGGGTCTTGAAAAATTATTCGTTGACGGACATCAGAAGCGAAGAAAAGTACAGGGCATTAATAGAGGAGAATCCGGCATTAAAGGAATTTGGGTCTCAATTTAACAGCGCTAAATACAGCCGCGAAGTTGTAGAAGGCGCCGGGCCCTATCGCATCACAGCGTGGGAAACCGATCAATTCCTTAGATTGGTGAAAAAAGAAAATTATTGGGGGGGCAATTATCCGGACAGGGTCGCTCTAAATGCATTTCCTCAGGAAATAATTGTTCAAATTGTAGAAGATGATGTTATTGCCATAAGTCAATTGAAGGGGCAAGAACTGGACATGGCGAGATTACAAGCGACAACAGGAGAGCGATTTGCAGAACTCAAACAGGATGAATTACTTAGTGATAATTTTGATTTTTATTCCCCCCAATTACTTCGTTATTTACTCATTGTATTAAACAACGAAAGCCCCCTTCTCAATGATAAAAGAGTTCGCAGAGCACTTAGTCATTTAGTCGACGTAGACCGTCTGATAACTAGTTTAGAAGGTGGCAGCGGAAAGCGGGCCATCAGTATAGTGTATCCGTCTAAATCATATTATTACCCCGCTCTCAAAGCCATACCTTATGATCCGGAAAGGGCGGTTGCTTTGCTGGCCGAAGCAGGATGGACGGACAGCGACAACAATGGGGTGCTGGATAAAATAGTAGACGGCGAAAAACTGGAACTAAAGTTGCGTTTTTTTTCTTCAGGTACCGCCTTGAGCGAAAGAGTTGCTTTGACTATGAAAGAAGGAGCGGCCGAAGCAAGAGTCGATATCGACATTATCACAAAATCATTTAGAATCACGCGACCTCAAAACATGGCTGTAGGCGATTTCGAATTAGCACCAATGCAAAAAACAGTCTTTGAAGGAGAGGATGATTTTTCAAATTCGTGGCACTCTTCCAATATAGGTGGAACCGGTCTTAACTTTGCCAGGTACTCCAACCCGGAGGCAGACAAAGTGCTTGAAGAGCTCAACAGGGAGTTGGACTCTGAGAAAAGGAAATCGCTCTACTTTACACTTCAGGAGATCATCTACGAGGATCAACCTATTGTATTTTTGTACAGCCCTGCTGAGAAAATAATAGTGAGTAAGAAGTTTGATCCGCTTATTACGTCTAGAAGACCCGGATATCTTGCTAATGCTTTTAAACCTGCGAAATAGTTGTTCTGACTATATTCATTGGGAGGAGCACTAAAACCTTTATTTAGCCAATCAGAGCAATTTTCCAGTCATGGAAGTGGCCTCTTCTATTGATCGCGAAATCTGGCCCGGAAGTCGCTAAACCCATTTTCGGCTGGAAGGGTTGGGTGAGGTTATTTAACTTAGACTCCAATTAACCTTTTTAAGGAATTGTATTCATATGTTATAAATAAGGTCCTGCAAGCCGCCCTGGTCTTACTATCTGTTGTCTCGCTTGTATATGTGCTACAAAACACTTCGGTGATCGACCCCGTAGAGGATTTTTTATTGAGTTCATTTGGAGACCGGTCTTATGATCCTGAAAAATTCAGAGAGGCCTACGAAAAAGAAGCGCTCAGGCGAAATAAACATCTTCCCGGTTTCTATTTCAGTATTAGGCCTTCCTATTTCCCGGACAGCCTTTACGGCATAGTTCACCATAGAGATCGTCAGTTTCTCAAAGATCTGTTGCGCTATTCCAGGTGTCCCTCATGCGTCGATGATTTTACACAGGCTAAAGAAGATTTCTTAAATGATGTAAGCCGGCTTTCCAAAGACGGCATGGACGATCCGATACGCCAATACAGAGCAGAATCGGTGCTCCTCAAAAATGAGTACAATCTGAAAAAATTAGATCGTCTTATCGTCAAAATATCCACAAGATCTGCTCATGACTCGATCTTTGCTGCTTCAGCGGGCCAGCTCCATGAGAAATGGCAGGCATTGCTGTCTTCTAAAATCAAACATTCTTCCTCACCCAAAATGGAATGGAACGGTAGTCAAAATCAATACCACAAGTACATCACCGGTCTTTTGCGCGGAAAATTCGGAAAGTCAAAGACAGATGGCAGAGGCGCCAAAGATAAGATAGTTAAAGCGTTAAAATGGACATTATCGATAAACATTACAGCTTTTGTATTGGCCGGATTTTTTGGTCTTTTTTTAGGATTGTGGAGTATAAAAATGGACGAATCCTCTGTTGAAAAAACGGTTAGTTCAATTTTCTACTTTGTTTATACAATGCCGGAATTTTGGTCGGCTACTTTATTGGTCATATTTTTTACCACTGAAGAATACGGCGCCTGGACTAATATTTTCCCTTCTCCGGGAATCAAACCCTGGTATTTTGACCAGCCCGTCAGCACCCAAATTGTACTAAATGCAAAGCAATTAGTACTTCCGGTAATATGCATTTTGTTGCCTTCACTCGCTTATATGTCGCGCATTATGAAGTCGAAGTTTTCAGAAGTATTGGCATCCGGATTCATTCTGACATTGCGTGCCAAAGGACTTAGCGAAAATAGAATCCTTACCCGGCATGTGCTCAAAAATGGACTGATTCCCTTTATTACCATTATGACCGGTAGTATCCCCGGATTGTTTGCGGGCTCTTTGGTAATCGAAATCATTTTTAATATTCCCGGGATTGGCAAATTGTTATTCGAATCTATTTTGAGCAATGACTGGCCTATCATTAGTGGCTTGGTTATTATGCTTTCCGTCGTAACGGTATCGGCTTATCTGCTTGCGGATATTCTATACTCTCGGGTCAATCCTAAAATAAACGTGCTCAAATCGTAGGTAATGCATAGGAGTTTTTTCAAATATTATCTTAACTCTTTCGGTACTCGCCTTGCATTTGTCTATGTGGTCGTGCTGCTGTTGATTGCTATATTAGCTACCGTGCTTGCCAATCCGCAAAAAGGCCTGATCACAAAATACGGGCCCAATAGCATTGGGACAGAAAACAATATTTTTCGAGAGCCGGGATTTATAGATCAACTTAATGGTACAGCGCGTATACATCCGCTTGGCACTGAGGGTAGGGGGCGGGATGTAGCCGCCATTATGATCCATGGTACGAGGACTTCGCTTTTATTGGGATTTTTGGCAAGCCTTTTGGCTATTTTCCTTGGCACCACGTTAGGTATTGTATCCGCGTACTACGGAAATCGCACTCTTAAAGTTCATCCCCTTTCGATTGCCTTGTTTCTTATATTATCACCCTTTCTAATCTACTATTGTATTGAATGGTCATGGATCATTGCCGACCGGAAAATGGTCTTTGATAATTGGAAATTTGCGACGTTTTCCATCGGAGGAATAGCTCTTGTGATATTTATCGTCGACAAGTTGAAAATAATATGGACTCAAAGGACGAGCTTGCCAATCGACAACATTGTGATGCGTTTCACTGAAATTTTTAAAGCCGTACCTACCTTGTTTTTGCTCCTGAGCATCATTTCGTTCCTGAGAAGCCAAAGCCTTTGGAGCACTACATTACTCATAGGGATATTGGGATGGCCGCGAATACTCCGACTCGTAAGAGGAGAAGTGCTGGACATTAAGAAAGAAATTTTTATCACTAATGCCAAATTGCTGGGACTCAGTGATCTGAAAATCGTAATGCGCCATATCATTCCCAATATCCTACCCTTGATTTTGGTATCTATGGCATTTTTGATATCTACCAATATATTGCTCGAGTCGACTTTATCATTTCTTGGACTGGGTCTTCCTCTAGATCAGGCGAGCTGGGGAGGCTTATTGCGCCAAAGCAGAGAGGATTTTGGAGCCTGGTGGCTGGCTGTATTCCCCGGATTGGCCATTACTTTTACCTTATTTTCTCTAAATATTCTTGCTGAGAGATACAATAATATGGTGAAAAAGGGCCTTTTCTAGGTTAAACCCTGGGTTTTCACTGTTTTTTCCAGTATTATATTTTTTATAAAAATTTTTACGATATCAAATGATAATAAACTATTATCAAATTAAATATTTATCTAATTTATGAATTAAGAGACGCAAGCTAAATATTCAAAACCCTGTCAATTCTTGACTTTTAGCAGTAAATAATATTAAAACATACATTTACACTACATTTTTTAACTTTTAATAAATTCAAATTTTATGAACAAAGGTGATCTTATCAATAACGTTGCCGACACATCGGGCATTTCAAAGGCACAAGCCACCGATGCAGTAAACTGTGTTTTCGATTGCGTAGAATCTACATTAAAGAACGGAGACAAAGCATCTTTCATAGGCTTTGGTACATTCTCCACATCCCACAGAAAAGCACGAGAAGGAAGAAATCCTGCTACAGGAGCAACAATCCAGATAGCGGCCAAAACACAAGTGAAATTCAAACCTGGCAAATCTTTGGCCGATTCTGTGAACGGTTGATAATCCGGAATAAAATATTCTCAAGGCAATCTGCGATCATGTAGATTGCCTTTTTTATTTTCGTGCACATGAAATCGATAGACGAGCTAAAGCCTATTGCGTCCCAAGTAAGACGCGACATCATCCGACAGGTTTCTTCGGCCGGATGTGGTCATCCCGGAGGTTCGTTAGGGTGTTCTGATTTTCTCACCGTACTTTTTTTTAGAATAATGGATCACGATCCGGCTTTTAATATGAACGCCAGAAATGAGGATGTCTTTTTCCTTTCCAATGGACATATTTCGCCGCTCTACTACAGTATACTGGCACGATCCGGTTATTTTGATATTAAAGAGCTCGGCACGTTCAGAAAAATAAATTCTAGGTTGCAAGGCCACCCGGCCACCAATGAAGGACTTCCAGGCGTTCGCGTAGCGTCGGGCTCTTTGGGACAAGGAGTTTCTGTCGCTATTGGGATGGCACTCACGAAAAGGCTGAATGACGATAAGAAAACCGTCTTTGTTCTCACAGGTGATGGAGAACTTCAGGAAGGTCAGATATGGGAAGCTGCACTATTTGCAGCACATCATAAGGTAAGCAATCTCGTGTTGACTGTTGATTGGAATGGCCAGCAGATCGATGGTGCAAATGACGATGTGATCTCTTTAGGCGATCTGGAAGCCAAGTGGAAGGCATTCGGATGGGAAGTAACGAGAATCGATGGGCACGACTATGAAGAAATTATTTCTGCGCTCGAAAAAGCAAGATCTTCAAAGAGTCCTAGACCCAAATGCATCCTTATGAAAACGACTATGGGCAAAGGAGTGGACTTCATGGAGGGTACGCATAAATGGCATGGAATTGCCCCTAATGCAGAACAAACGGAAACTGCTTTGGCTCAGCTTAAGGAGACTTTGGGTGATTACTAATAAACCGAGGTGTGAATCACTTCCGGTTGATGACGAGGGGCATGGAATTCAACTCTTGTTCTCTTTTTTAATGGTAAGCGATTCACACCTTCCTTAACTAAAAAAGGTGAAAATGCTAGCAGATTTTATACAAACGGGCACCTCAGACACGCGCAGCGGTTATGGGGCAGGAATGAGTGAATTGGGCAATTCCAATCCCGATGTGGTTGCGCTTTGCGCCGATCTCGTAGGCTCTTTGAAAATACAACCATTCATTGACGCTTATCCGGATCGATTTTTTCAGACTGGTGTATCGGAGGCCAATATGATCGGGATTTCGGCGGGTCTGGCAACAGGAGGTAAGATTCCTTTTCCATCTACTTTTGCAAATTTTGCTACAGGACGCGTTTATGATCAAATACGTCAATCAGTTGCTTATTCGCGTAAAAATGTAAAAATATGCGCTTCGCATGCAGGTGTTACATTAGGAGAGGATGGTGCGACACACCAGATACTGGAGGACATCGGCATGATGAAAATGCTTCCCGGTATGACCGTCATTAATCCTTGTGATTTTAATCAGACTAAAGCGGCCACGCTCGCCGTAGCTGAACATTACGGCCCTGTCTATCTTCGATTCGGACGACCTAAATGGCCTATATTCACGTCCGAAGATCAAAAATTTAAAATCGGGAAGGCTGTGCATATGAATGAGGGTACTGATGTCTCTATCTTCTGTACAGGTCATATGGTTTGGCAATCATTGGAAGCTGCGATAAAACTTGAAGGCGAAGGCATAACCGTAGACCTGGTTAACATCCACACTATAAAACCGATTGATACCGACGCTATTCTTTCCTCTGTGAGTAAGACCGGCTGTGCAGTTACTGCCGAGGAACACCAAAAAAATGGCGGGCTAGGTGATAGCATAGCGCAGATACTGACGACACGACATCCTGCTGCTCAGGAATATGTAGCTGTGAATGATACTTTTGGTGAGAGCGGAAAGCCAATCGAATTACTGGATAAGTATGGGCTGGGTGTGGTGGATGTTGTGGATGCCGTAAAGGCCGTACTCACAAGGAAGTAAAGTTGCCGTAGTTACACATCTAAAAGATCGGTCATTGTAATGCTTAGTCCTTCCATTACATCCTCGCCTGAGAGCACACCATCGAAAGGTACTTCCTCTATTACTCCTGATGATCTATAGACTGAAGTAATTTGCTTGAACGGATCAATCAACCACCCTAAACGACTTCCATTCTCCATATACTCCTGCATTTTCTCCTTTAATTCTGCTATTTGTCTTTTGTTAGATGCAAGTTCACAGACAAAATCAGGGCAAATGGGTACGAATTTTTTTCGCTGATCATCTCCTAAGCTTTCCCCTTTGTCGGTTGGAATCCATGCAGCATCCCGAGAGCGCACAGCAGTGTTAGCCAACTTAAATCCGCAGGATGAGTCGAACACTTTTCCACGTTTGTAAGCTCTATTCCAAATGCCAATTTCTCCAGTTAATTCAGCATTTCTATTACTTGTAATCCCTCCTTCCAATGATGAAATAATAATTTCTCCGGTTGATAATCTTTCCATTTTGAGCTCATCATTGAGTTGACAAAACTCAAAGAATTCGTCGTCTGTAAAACCTCCATTCGGCATGTTAGGGGCTACAAAACCCAAATCCTGTTTTCTATTTAATGCAATTGCTGTCATATCTGTTAAATGAAGGGATATTCGACAATTTTTGAAGTAATTTTATTCACTGTATAAAATTAAGGCTTTTGTATATGGGCCGTTGATCAAATTTTTAATTGCGCCGAAGCTTAGTCCATGACTAATTTAACAATTTGCCCTCCTGCACCCTGGCCAAAGGAAATCCGCGCGTTTTTATGGGTAAGCTGAGCCTCCGTTTAGGGAATCAAAGGGTGAACGTGGGCCAAAAACAATTTTTGTCATACTCACGTGCCGAAGACCTCACCTACTTCGTCAAAATAAATTCCACCTTAAACCATTACCAATAGAATACTTTTGGCATTTAATTGGCATTAAGAAATAAGACATGATCAAGTGATATGAAATTCGCAACCAAAGTAATACATGCAGGAATCCGGCCTGACCCTTCTACAGGCGCGATAATGACTCCTATTTACCAGACATCAACATACGTACAACTGGCTCCCGGAGACCACCAAGGCTATGAATACGGACGCACCCAAAACCCAACTCGTTTTGCCCTCGAAGAGAATCTGGCGGCATTAGAAAACGGGAAGCACTGCATTTGCTTCGCCAGTGGTCTTGCAGCTATGGATGCGATATTAAAACTTTTCAAACCAGGCGATGAAATATTAGCGACTAATGATCTGTATGGCGGTTCTTATCGATTGATAAGAAAAATATTTGAGGATTTTGGCTTAAAAGGGCGATTTGTGGATATGAGCAATGCTGAGAAAGTCAAAGATGAAATTTCTGAAAATACCAAACTGATATGGATTGAGACACCTACTAATCCGATGCTAAGCATTGTGGATATTAAAGCAATAGCATCACATGCACGAACCAAAGGAATTCTAGTCTGTGTGGACAATACATTCGCATCGCCTTATTTACAGCTGCCATTGGATCTGGGTGCGGATATTGTGACTCATTCTGTTACTAAATTTATCGGTGGTCATTCCGATGTGGTCCATGGCTGCGTTGTTGTGAATGATGATCAATTAGCAGATCGGTTTTTTTTCATTCAAAATGCTGTAGGAGCCGTACCGGGCCCAATGGATTGTTTTTTGGTGCTTCGCGGAATAAAAACTTTGCACTTGCGAATGCAAAGATCCTGTGAAAATGCAGAGCGAATAGCCTATTTTTTGAAAGAACACGATCGCGTATCCAAAGTGTACTGGCCCGGATTCCCAGACCACCCAAACCACGATATTGCCAAAAAGCAGATGAAAATGTGGGGTTCGATGTTGTCATTCGAACTTCGCGAAAATTCAGTCGAAGCTGCTATGAAGATGCTCTCAGGCACTCAATTTTTTTTATTGGCAGAGTCTCTGGGTGGTGTGGAATCTCTCATCGGGCATCCTGCGAGTATGACACACGCATCTATTCCGCGTGAAGAGCGATTGAAAGTAGGACTTACTGACTCTTTGATTCGGCTCAGCGTGGGTGTCGAGGATGTGGAGGATTTGATTGAGGATCTTACGAAAGCTTTGGGGTAACGGCCGACCAAATTTATTTGGTCATTTTGAAGAAAACATTTCGTTTCAAATGCCGCAAATAAATTTGCAGCGCCATTGCAGCCCCACTTACTGCCCATACAATTCCACTCCAGCATCATAATACTTATCGCCTTCAATCCAGAATGGTTTTTCATCCGCATTTGCAATCTTGCGAGCAGAGAGCACATACGCTCTGAAATATTTCAGCAAATAATTAAAGTCCAATGACTCCACTTCATCACCAGGCTGATGGTAATATTTGAAGATTTCTGCGTCAAATGACCGGAAGCCGAGGCTGAATGTCGGCGCAGGAATGCCCTTTTTCGCAAAATTCACATTATCCGATCGATCAAAAAGGCCCTGTTCTTTCGCTGGATCTTCGATGGCTGTTAAGTCAAACGTGTTACATGACTTTTGGATATGATCGCCTGCTGTAGTTCTATCCAAGCCGACCACTGAAATGATGGTTGTATCGTTGTACCCGCCATTATCAATATTAAAATTGTAGACGATATCCTTCAAGTCAACGGGACAATTCTCAACGAAATACTTGCTCCCCAAAAGACCTTTTTCCTCTGCAGTAAAGAATACGAATAATGCAGATCGCTTCGTGGGATATTTGGCTAAGTTCTCAGCAACTTCAAGGATTGCAGTCGTTCCTACTGCATTGTCTCTGGCACCGTTGTAGATGCTATCGCCACTTGCATCAGCATTCCCAATTCCCACGTGATCGTAGTGCGCAGAATATACGATATATTCATTTTTTAAGCCTGGATCACTTCCTTCGACAAAACCTACCACATTTTGACTCTTAGCAACTTTATTGTCCGGAATTTCTATGTACAACTCTAACTCTCCTTCTCCACTCAATGTTCCAATTTTGTCCTTATTGGCGGCATTCATCCAAATGTGAAGAAATTCCCCTCTCTTCTCAGAATCCAGGCTCATCTGGGTTCTGGCAAATTGCTGCTTGAGAAATTTAAATGGAACGCGATTGGATTGATAGAGTTCGATGAGGCCAATTGCGCCTGCTTTTTCCAGCCTTTTTATTTTATCATGTGCTTGGTAAAACCACGATTGCGGATTTTCGCTTTTACCGTCTCCACAAATCGAAATGGCTATTTTATTCGACAAGTCGACGTCCGACAAATCTGATTCTCTGCTGTATCCAACATTGATAAATGAAAATTTTCCCATGTTATTTTTTCCTCCGAGTATGGCAATATCATCGGGATAGTCCAAGGTATGCCCATCTTTGGTAATGGTTCCCTTCTTAGGCGGAGTATTTACAGACAGCGGCACTTCCTGGAAGTAGTCTTTCATGCCGGGAGCGGGAGTCACTCCGTGGCTCATTAATTGACTTTTGATGTATTGGGCTGCTATTTTCAGGCCTTCGCTTCCTGTATTGCGGCCTTTGAGTTCATCGGAAGCTATGAAGGTCAGATGGCCTTTTACATCATTGAGATGGACGGTGGAAAGGACTTTTTGGAGGTCGGTTTGGGGGAATAGGTTAGTTATTGAAAAAAGGGAAATTATAATGAAAGCTGATATGAATTTCAACGGGTTTTTCATATATCATTTTTTGCGAATATAAAGAGGTTTTGGCTTTAATACCCCCGGCCCCTGAAGGGGAGAGTTTTGTCGTATTCGTGGAATCAAATTCCTTACTTTTAATCATTCAAGAATTATGAAAATTAATCTAAATCCCAAAAGTGGAGACTTCTGCGCCGGAAACGACCCCGCTTAATTCAACATATTCCAACTAAATTCGCATTTAGGTCACCAATATTGTTAACCGCTTCCCTTGAACTACCTCGCACACATATACCTCTCGGCTCCCGACAAAGATCTTATGCTCGGCAACTTCTTCGGAGACTTTATTCGATCAAAAGAAGTTAAACTATATCCCCAAAAAATCCAAAACGGAGTGCTATTACACCGGCAACTTGACGCATATAATGACAGACATTCAGCGTTCAAAGAAATGGTGAATCTTTTGAGGCCGACTCTTCGCAAATATGCACCTGTCGCACTCGATATCCTAAATGATTATTTTCTTAGTACAAATTGGGAAATCGAATCCGATCTATCGCTTAATGAATTTTGTGCCTGCTTCTATCAGATTCTGCTCAATTCTCAACATCCGTTACCCTTCAAGCTGAACCGCAAAATACACATCATGATCGATCATGACTTTTTGATGAGTACTTCGACTTTAAAACGACTTAAGGGAACAATGCAGCACATGGATCGAAGGGCTCGATTTCCGTCAAATTTTGTAGGAGCAATGTCCATTCTTGAAAAAAATATGGAACAATTTATATCCGCTTACGAAATACTTATGGCTGATTTACAAATCTTTTGTCAGGAAAGAATTGCGGAATTCTCAAGGAGCTGACGTGTGTCATCATAGCCCAATTGAATATTCCGTTTGATGCGCTTGATATTAAAGGCCAATGGAGAACCAAGAAGCCGAGAAGGCCGGATGAATTGTATCTTGTCCTTCATTTTTCTTTTTTTGTTCGGCCAAAAATAACGGGCGACAGTCACGTCAACACAATAAACACGTTCGATGTCTCTTCTCGATTCACAAAAAGCAAGTGGCCGGTTGTCGTATATACCTCCATCTATGTACACTTTGTTCTTAATGCGATGAGGTTGGAACATAGGGAAAGTGGCACTGGCGATGACATACTCCACAAGTTCGCCTTCGGGCATTTGATCTTTAGTAAGATAGATCGGTCGCTTAGTCGTCCAATCGAAAACAACAAGGCCAAAATCCACCTTTGATGCACGTATAGCATTTTCGTCCACGGTCGATCTCAGAATGTTTTTAAGGGGATCCACATTGAGGCCTTTTTCTTTTATTACTTGTCTGGCAAGGTCATAAAATCGCCTTGAAAAACGCTTATTCTTCTTTATGCGCACATCGTTAAATATTTTTTCGTAACTTAGTTGATTCCAGATACTTTCTACCAATTTGTAATCACCTTGGACAAATGCAGCTGCGTTGATTGCCCCTACTGAAGTACCGTAAACAGCACTTATTTCTTCTTCTAAGCCCAATTCTCTCATAGCCTTCCATGCGCCCAGTTGAAAAGCTCCTCTAGCGCCACCACCTGAAAGTACCAATGCCGTGTTTTTTTTGATCATATTGTTGTGAAATCCGTCATTTGATCACCGAAGCTTCCTTGCCATCCGTAACCTTGGTAAAGGATGGAGCGTAGTTGACTGCCGCTTGCACTGAGCGTAGTCGAAGTGTCCACCGTCTACCATATTACTTGGAAGGAGGGATAGAAGGTCGCACTTCGACCTTACTCGGAAGTGTGCGTACCGGCATTTTTAATAAATCGACAACTATCTGTCCAATATCCTCTGGCTGAATTTTCCAGGCGTCTTTTTCATTCACTTCTCTATTGCTAAATTCTGTTGCAACTGAACCCGGCATGATCGTACTGACCTTAATCCCTTGCCTTCTCAAGTCGAGCATGACAGCTTGGGTAAATCCAACGAGACCAAACTTGCTGGCGTTGTAGGCGGCACCATTAGCGAAAAAATTAGTGCCTGCAAGGCTGGCTATGGTGATCAAATATCCTTTGCTTTTCTTTAGGGCATTGACGGTAGACCTTACAGTGTAAAAAACTCCTGTAAGATTGACGTCTATTACCTCGTTCCATTGTTCTATACTTAATTGATCAACCGGTGCAAAATGGCCCACTCCTGCATTGGCAATAACAATATCAATGGTTTCGAATTCTTTGAGGACTTCAGTTACCATTTTCATCTGGGCTTCATAGGAGCGCACATCTGCTTGGATTGGCAAAATGTTTCCTTGTCCGTTACTTGCCAATCGCGCAGCTGACTTTCTAGCACTTTCAAGTGATCTACTCGTGATCGCTACCTTCGCTCCTTCTTTTAACAAAGCTTCGGCTATGCTATATCCAATACCTTTCGAGCCTCCGGTGATCAATGCTGTTTTGTTTTTTATAATCATTATATTTCTATTAATTTGAAATCAATGTTTTCGCATCAGGAAAGAGCTCAGACCCTTTGCTGGAAATTCTTGTGTGATACATTCCAAGGCCAAGGTCTCGACCTCTCGCCGACATACGGGAAACTTTAGAATGCACAGATTACTTACGACGAATTGCAACTCAAATAATTTGATCTCTCAAAATTAATTCATCTCTTTACGAAATGGATGACATTTACAAACATTGTCCGACCTGTACATCTCCTCTTCGAATCGATGCTCTTGGCTATCTCGAATGTTCATCCCATTCCTGCAAATATATTTTTTACAACAATCCCACGCCTGTAGTCGCTGCTATTGTCGAATATGGAAAAAATCAAGTCGTTCTGGCTCATAACAAAATGTGGCCGCCAAAATTTTTCGGATTGATCACTGGTTTTGTTGAAGAATATGAAAATCCGGATTTTACGGTCATTAGGGAAGTTAAGGAAGAACTCAACCTTGATGCTGAAATCAAAGAATTTGTTGGCCATTATACTTTCAAAAGAATGAACCAACTCATCATTGCTTATCATGTTGAGGCCATCGGTGAAATTTTGCTAAATGACGAGCTGGACGACTATCGTATCATTCCTTTTGAAAAGGTAAAAACATGGCCGGCAGGTACGGGAAAGGCGTTGAAAGATTTTTTGGAAAGAAAAGGTTACGAGCCCGAGGAATTTAGCTTTCCGTAGCTGTAGCCGCAGGTCTGTCCCGACTTTCCGGAGGGATTCATCGCCGTTGCATCAGTACGTAAATGATTTCCTATAATCAGCCTTTGTATCAACATCTTTGAAAAAGCTTGGAATATCCGTGTCCAGGTATTTTAAGGATGCTTTTTGATTGTTCAGTATATGCTTTGTCTTTTCCCTTGCCTCATTATTTAGCAGCGCTTCTTTAAAAGAAGAATCGAATAACACAGGATTACCGGGCTGGCCGCACTTAGATCTAGGTCTAAGAATAACCTTTTCTTCACTATTTAAATGTAAGAATCTGGTAATCAATAAGTTATAACCGGTTTTTGTAATCAGCGGCATATCAGCCAGAGCGATCATAAAAGGAGTTTTTTCATTATCTTGAATTGACAACAATCCCTTTTTCACGCTGCTCACCTGACCGCTTTCGTAATTGTCATTTATCACTACAGTTACATCATAGCTTGCTAAAACTTGCCCAACTTTATCAAGGTCATGTCCTATTACTACAATCAATTCACCAATTTCCGATTCGAGAAGATTCTGAATCGTAGTTTCTAAAATGGTCTTCCCTCGATAAGGTAGAAGAAGTTTATTTTCTTCTCCCATTCTTTTGGAAAGTCCGGCTGCGAGTAAAATGGCTTTCGGATTCTTTGTGCTCACTATTTGACTGGTCTCAGCCAAAGGCTGATCGGCTTCTGGCCGAAACTAATTAACTAATTAAGGATGCGCTGCTACCCAAACCTCCCCATCTTCAAAAATTTCCTTCTTCCAAATGGGTACTGTTTTTTTGAGCCGGTCTATTGCATATTCACAAGCTTCGAAAGCTTTTTTCCGATGCGCAGCGGAGACAGCAATGATTACAGGGATTTCTCCAACTTCCAATTTTCCAACTCGATGATGTATCGATATACTTATTATTTCCGACCATTTCGCATTGATTTCTTCTGTGATTTTGGTCATTTCTTTTATAGCCATGGGTTGATACGATTCAAATTCGAGGCGAATTACCTTTTTTCCCGAAGTATGATTTCTTACAGTACCAATGAAGACGACATGTCCGCCCGCCATGTTGTTCTGAACAAAATCAATGCAAGTTTGAGCGTGGATGGTTGAGTCTGAAATTAGAATATCTGTTTTCATTTCTACATCTCATCCCCCACTAACGGGAGGAATAATAACGACCTCGTCTTTATCACTCAACAAAAAGTCATCCTCCTGGTATTCCTGGTTAACAGCAACCGAAAAAGACCGGAGTTTTTCGAATTCAGGATAGGATTTTACCAATTCGTCCTTCAGGTTTTGCACATTATTAGCTCCTGATAATGTAAAGGCTACCTCACCTTCGCCAAAAATATCACGAGCTATTCCGAAGGCTCTTATCTTTAAGTTCATCATTTTCCCCTTTTAAAATTTCTTTTGCCACCGGCCTTTTCCATCAATTTCACTTCTTTGATAACAATATCGTGTGAAAATCCTTTGCACATATCGTAGATCGTCAATGCGGCCACCGTAGCTCCTGTCAACGCTTCCATCTCCACACCTGTCTTGCCGTTGACTTTTGCAGTGCACTCGACAACTACCTCATTTTCTTCATTCAAATTAATTTCGACATTGCATTTAGTCAATGGCAGTGGATGACATAATGGAATTAGATCGCTCGTTTTCTTTACAGCCATTATTCCAGCCAATATCGCCGTTTGAAAAACAGGGCCTTTTTTTGTATTCAGTTCACTACCTTCCAATTGTTCAACTATTTCAATTGGTAAATGCACAATTGCCCTTGCTGTGGCTTTTCGTAAAGAGTCGTCTTTGTCTCCGACATCTACCATTTGCGGACGATCATTGCTATCCAGATGTGAAAAATTCTTCGGTGCTTCCATAGCAGACTAAATGTTCAAAATAAAGAAACTTTTTTAATAAATGATCCGTTTTATTGCAGATGCGTATCATTAGACGATTCCAACACATTTACGCTCTTGTTATCCTGTCGTTGTTTTTCTTTGCGGCAGTCAAAGGTATTAGTGCTCATTTCGGCGGGAATGAGTGGGTGGTTATGGAGATGTTTGGCGAATTGACGACCTGTGATGATATAACCGAAAATACATCATGCTCTTCTACCAATAAATCATGTTGCAAGGATAAAAATTCAAATTGCTGTCAATCTGACCTGAAAATTTTCGATTATCAGAGCATCATCAAGAGTATTGACCAATCCTTCGGAGATGACCAAAAAGGCTTTGCGAAGCTTTTAATCGCGCCTGTTCATGTAGCGCAGACTGATTTCGATAATAATCGATTCTTAATTCACAATAAATGCAATACACCTCCTGCATTCAAAAGATTCGTTGAGTACCAGGCCTTTCTCTGCTAGCCATGCTCCTTTCCTTACCTGAGGTGAATCTTTTTTGAATAATTGCTAGAGTCAATTTTAAATGAAAAAAATAATAGCGCTGTTATTTTTTATTACAGCGGGAATAAGTATAAATAAATTATCAGGGCAAGGACCCCCAATCACAGCTGACAAGCCAATTATGCTTGGTGGCAATAGCATTATTGTAAAAACTTTGACGGAAGTCAGAGTAAAAGATGTGGGCACGGTTACCCGAATGCCGTTAATGTTCCATTACTTGCCGACAGCCAATACACTTGTTGCCGTTCATCTTCCTTTAGTGAATGTCAGCTACAATTCAGGTTTTCGAAATAATGGAGCATCATTTGGCGATATGGATATTCTGGCTAAATACCAGTTTTACCGAAAGGATGGAATGGCTAAGACTTTTCGGATGGTAGCCAAAACTTTGCAGTCATTGCCTACTGGAAAGGATTTATCGATCAGAGGTATATCCACCAACAAATACACAGGATATTATGGTATTGTGGCAGGTTATGAATACATTAAATATGGAATATCCAATGAAGTCGCTTTTGAACATACGCCTTCTACAGGAGAGCTTGATGTGCTCTACAAATTCGGCTTCGGTTTACCCATATTGGAGCCCATATATCCTGTGAAACAATTGAACTTTTATTTCGAACCTCAAGTTCGGTGGCTCACTAAGCCAAATCACTACGAATTGCTATATGCGCAAGGAGTACAATTTGCTATTAAGCGATTGACGCTAGAAGCAGCAGTTCAGTTCGAATTGGCTGGCAACAGCCATTTTTTGACCACTTATAGACACAGCATCTATTTGGGGACACGTTTTATTTTTTAACAAGAAAAATTTTCAAAATGAAATCAATAAATAATTTTTTCGCAATAATTACCCTCCTCGCTTTCTCAGTACCGACCGAATCATTTGCGCAAAGCAAAAAAGACATGGACGAAATCGAAGTGCGCGTCAACGGCCTGGGATGTCCTTTCTGCGCATACGGATTGGAGAAAAAAATGAAGGAGCTCAAAGGCGTAAAAGGCCTTAAAATCGATATGAAAAAAGGTGTAATGACCTTGAAATATCCTTCAGAAAAACAAATCACAGCCGGCGCTATCGAAGACCAGGTCACGGTAGCCGGATATACAGCGGTGTACACTAATCTGACCAGATGGAATGGCGAATTTTTCACCACAAAGCGAGAAGAAGTGAATACCGATGAAATGACGAATCTCTCAGAATCCAGTTTCATGGTGTATGGCAAATGCGCCATGTGCAAGGCCAGAATTGAAAAAATTGCCGATAGCATGGAAGGAATATACGATGCGGATTGGGACGTAAAATCACAAATTTTGACAGTTAAAATAGACAATGATGTGGCAACTTTAGAGGAGCTGCATGACGCCATCGCCAAAGCCGGCCATGATACCGAAAGGCTGAGAGCTTCAGACGAGGTCTATGAAAATCTACCTGCATGTTGTCTTTACGAAAGAAAAGTTCAATGAAGATGCGGATGATTAGAGCCGGTTTTCTTTTATGTATCTTCTTTTTAGTCGCGTCGTGTACCATTGAAAAGCAATGGGAATTTGAAGAAAGAATCGCGCTTAGCGGAATACATCCGATAGGCATCGATAGTGATCATGAAAATATTTGGCTTTCTGATGGTGATAACAACAGGTTGGTGATGCTTAACAGCGACTTTAAAACTGTAAAAATCCTGGAGAATTTCGAACGGCCAATGCATATCGATATTTCCGAAGGCAATCTCTTTGTACCGGAATATGGATCGGATACAATCCGAATTGTGAATGATGGAAAAAGAAGTGATATGGACGTCACCTTGCCCCTTGATGCGCCTGCGGGAGTCGACGTAGCTGGAGACCACATCTGTATAGCAGATTTCTACGGTCATCGAGTTGTGTTTTTTGACAGTACACAATGGGTTCCCATAGGCAGGAAGGGAAGCGACCCGGGAGAATTGTTTTATCCTACGGATTGTCAAATAAAAAAGGGCAAAATCTACATAGCCGATGCTTATAATCACCGAATACAAGTTTTTGATTTTCAGGGAAATAGCATTCAAATATTTGGAAATGAAGAAGAAATGAATGCTTCAACTGGGATATTTCTGAGCGATGACAAAATCTTCATTACGGATTTTGAAAACGGACGGGTGCTGATCTATGATTATAGCGGTAGTCTGAAACAGATACTTGACCAAGGGATCAATAAACCAACAGATATTCTGATTTACAATGAAGATTTACTAATTACAGACTTTGAAAGTTCGGCCTTAGTGCGTTATGTCCTAAAGTGACAACCACTTTGTTACAAAGTTGTCAACTTTCTTTTTCGTCAACCTTTTGCAGAAACTCATGGATTTAATAACTAAACAAATCAGTATTTTTGCTCCACTAAAAAATTGCCGATGTACGATTTTATGAAACTCCTGCCCCTTGCTAATTTCCTGCAACAATGAAAACCGAAAGAAGTGACTGATCCCATTGCACAAAATATTCAGGATATTAAAAAATACCTGAGCGATAATCAAATAACGGCGCAGTGCACAACTTCCAATTTATTTTACGTAATAGATCGAGAAGGTGATGGCTCTTATCCCAATCCCACTGATAATGTCACGGTGCATTATAAAGGATATTTCCTCGATGGTAAGGAATTTGACTCGAGCTACAAAAGAGGCGAACCTGCTACCTTTCCGTTGAATCGCGTCGTAACCGGATGGCAGGAAGGGATACCGTTATTTTCGAGAGGTGGAGCAGGCAAATTATTTATCCCGTCCAATCTAGGTTATGGCAGATCACCTCCTCCGGGAATACCCGCAAACGCCGCATTGATATTCGACGTAGAAATTTTGAAAATTAATAATGAATAATACCTATTGATGAAGTCTTTTTCCCGCATACTGCTTTTCGCGTCTATAGTTGTTTTCCTAATTTCCTGCGCTAAAGAAGGTCCTGTCGGTGAGCAAAACCTTAGTGAGGCCGAACAAATCGAAAATTATCTCTCTCAGAATAATATTCAGACCCAAATGACTTCTTCGGGGCTCTATTATACTATTACAGCGGAGGGTGAAGGACGGTTTCCCGGTGATGATGACTTTGTAGGTTTCTTTTTCCGAGGTTATACGCTCAACGATGCGGTGTTTAATACAAATCTTACGGGCAATCCGGTAACCATTGCCCTAAGTGATCAAAATATTATCAGAGGGTTGACAGCAGGGCCATTCAGTACTAAAAACAAATCATATAAATTATTTATATATGTGTTAAATATCCAATATGTTTGAGTGAAATTCTTACATATGAAAACGCTTAACTCCTTTTTAGAACTCATCCATGACCCTCGACGTGCACAAGGCCAACGGTTTTGCTTGTCTTCTTTTTTTGAAATGGTATTCTTAGCTGGCATGAGTGGCCGATTTAGTATAAACGCTATTGCCAGATTTATTGAATACAATCAAGAATTCTTCATTGACCGTTATGGTTTGCTCCATGGTGTACCCAAAAAAACAGTAATCTTTAATATTCTTCGTGATTTTGATTACACAGAACTTAATAAAGCCCTTGTAAGTTGGATGAGTCAGTATATGGGTAACAACCAAGCCAATTGGATGTCTATTGATGGAAAAGCACTGGCCTCTACTGTAAGAGAGCCTAACGGAAAAAATCAGAACTTTCAAGCTATTGTTAGCCTTTTCAACTCTGAAATGGGCGTGGTTATAACTACCAAGCCCTACGAATTAAAGAAGGACAATGAAATTGCTTGTGCACTCGACATTATCGAACAGTTGGAAGTTAAGGGTGTTATCTTTACCCTTGACCCACTTCATTGCCAAAAAAAACTGCGCAAACCATCGTGGGTAATGGAAATGACTATGTAATACAAGTCAAAGGCAATCAAATGAAGCTTAAGGAGGCGATCTCATCGTTTACCCAACAAAATGAGCCGGTTGATAGGTACGAAACCAGAGAAAAGGTAAGAGGCAGAAATGAAATACGCCAATATTATACCTACCAAGGAATGTCTGCAGAGCCATTTACCTTATGGACAGGTTTGACAACCATAATAATTGTGAAAAGATCAGCAAAGAGAAAAGGTCGAACCAGCAGCGAAAGCAGCATGTACATCTCAAGCAGAACCGAATCAAAGGCATCCTTCTATGCCAGAGGTATCAGAGCTCATTGGTTCATAGAAAACAAACTACATTGGGTAAAGGACAAAATATGGAATGAGGATAATTCACTGGTTAATGGTTTTAGCCTAGCCAGAAACATGTCTATGGTCAGAACATTTGTATTCAACATATTCAAACTAAACAATGAAGTTGTTTAATAACACATTACGGATTATTTTAATATAAAAAGTTTGTAGCTTTAGAAACGCTGAGGTGTAGAACCAAAGAATAACTAAAGACTACAAACAATGGTTAAAGCTGAAATTAATGAATTTTTTGTACAACACATGCCTAAAATATCAAATGGAAAGAAACTAAAAGTACCAATGTGGAAAATAGTGAAGGCCATATTGTATAAGCTCAAAACAGGTGTGCAATGGAGGCAATTGCCTGTTCGACATTTCTTTGGATTTATCAGATATAGCTGGCAATCAGTGTTTTATCACTTCAACAAGTGGTCAAAAACAGGAATTTGGAAAAGATGTTATGAGCAATTATTGCTAAATAAACGGAAGCATTTAAACCTTTGTTCTGTAAATTTTGATGGATCACATACCCCGGTAAAGCGAGGAGGACAAGAGGTAGGTTATCAAGGTAGAAAGAAAGCTCAAACCACGAATCTATTGATACTGACCGATGATCAGGGTGTGCCAATAGGTTGGTCAGAACCGATAAGTGGCCAGCATCATGACAGTTTTGAACTGGTAAAAACTGCTAATAAAATTTTTGATCAAATGGAGGCAATTGACCTTTCATGTGATGGTCTTTTCCTGAATGCCGATGCAGGGTTTGATGTTGCCAAATTCAAGGAACTATGCTTTGAAAAGGACATCATATTCAACATCGATAAAAACAAGAGAAGGGGAAAATCAGATGATGAAGACACTCCATATGTCTTTGATAATCAACTATATAAGAGAAGATTTGTGGTGGAACAACTTAATGCTTGGGTAGACGGATTCAAGACTTTAGTAATAAGATATGAAACCACAACCATCAATTGGATGTCTTTCCACTATCTGGCCTTCGCAATTATTTTCCTGAGAAAATTTCAAACCGTTAACATTTAGTTATTAAACAACTTCAATGAGCAAAGCATGACTGTTGCACAAGAAAAATACGCCAATAGATTGTCAATGTGTATTAATGCAATAAATATAAAAAATCTTAATATATTAAATTTTTAGAAGTGAATGACCCTGGGGTTGACAGAGGGACTTAGGTTTTTTAAAGTGGGGTCAACCGGCACATTATACATCCCATCATCACTTGCATTCGGCAGTAATGGTGGCGCCAATGGAGCAATCCCGCCCAATACGCCTATCGCTTATGATCTTGAAGTCGTGGATATATTCACCGAAGAATCAAAGCTCCAGGACAATATCGCAGAAATCGAACAATACCTCGCCGACAACGACCTGGAAGCAGAAAAAACAGCGTCTAACCTTTACTTCATCATCGAAACCGAAGGTGACGGAGAACATCCAACTGAAAGTAGTACGGTCACGGTCGATTATCACGGATTTCTCACCAATGGTGAAGTATTCGATTCGAGCAGAGATCGTGGAGAACCTGCTTCTTTTTCATTATCCTCTGTTATCCAAGGTTGGAAGGAAGGTATTCCCCTATTGTCAAGAGGAGGAACAGGTACGCTGCTCATTCCTCATACGCTCGCCTATGGAGCTAATCCACCTCAGGGCTCTATTATACCTCTGTATGCTGTGTTGATTTTTGAGGTGGAGTTGCAAGATTTTTAATGTTCGGGCATAAAAAAACCCTCTCTTGGGAAGAGGGTCGTCTATTAAACTCATTCTCAGAATTGCTAAATAAGCACATTCTCAGTATGGTTAGGTTTTAACACTACAATATTAACGTGTTTATCAATAAAACGTTGGGTTAGAAATGTTAAATTTTTTATATAAAAGATTTCTATGTGTAACTTCTTGATTATCTTCACTATATTCCGCGGATTCGAGATAACCCAACAAAATATTCCACGTCTTTTCGGTCCGATTTTAACACTTTTTCCATTCTTTTGAATTTCTCTTAGCGAAATAATTATACATCCATTTCATGCAAAGCCCGATGAATGTCAGCAACACTAATACGATGATGAGAAACGTCGTAAACCGCATAACCATTCCTCACAACTATTACTTGGGGAGATTGATGCCTGATGCCGAATCGTTCGGCTATTTCATTTGACAGATACCTGAAATTCAAAAGATCTAGGTAGTAAAATTCAATATCATCCTTTGCAAAATCCCATTCACCTTCGAGCATGTATTTTGACCGGGCGCTTATGCCACAAGTAGAACTGTGCTTATAGAAGACAACAGGTTTTTCATAGGATTTTTGAATGGCGTCTTTGAGTTGCTCTTCGGTCTCAAGAATATTCCAGGTGCTTATCATATTTTTTCAAATAAAAGCAACGTAACGCTTATTCACGGCATAAGTTTAGTGATCGGTAAAAAAAAGAACAAGAGTACAACTGATCTTTGTTTGGTGGGCGATAGGATCATTGAGCCCGACGCTCTGCTCCGAGCAAAGTCGAGAAGAAGGAGGGATCGATGATCCGTTTAAAGCGAAGTATTAAAATTCGGCTCACCGATCCCTGCCCGAAGCGGGCGGACTTCCGTTATACTCCAGGCTCAATGATCCTATTTAACCGCCTAAATCAAACCGACATCCGTAATCACCTCCACAAGTGCCGGGCCATTATGCTCAATTGCAGATCTATATGCTTCATCCAGCTCGTCCGCTTCTGTGACCTTAAAACTCAATGCCCCACAAGACTTTGCATATTCCGCAAATGATGGATTCACAAGGCTCGTTTTCCATACTTCGAACTCTCCTGCGCGTTGTTCTTTGGATATTTTTCCTAATTCTGAATTATTAAGCACAATAACTGTCACGTTCATGTTATACTTGACCAATGTCGAAAAATCAGCGAGATACTGTCCAAATCCTCCATCTCCGGCAACCGCTATCACAGGCCTTTCGCCCTTCACAGCAGCCCATGCACCAATGGAGGCAGGAAGTGCAAAACCTATTGAACCCAAATATCCGGACATTAAAAAGGTGTTGTTGGCTTTACACTCGTAGTAGCGGCCAAAGGAATACGCATTATTGCCCACATCTACGCACATTACGGCATTTCCAGGAGCACATTTATTCAGGGCATCAAAGACGGCGATCGAACTGACGCCCTTTTCTCGATTTTCAAGCAGTCTTTTTTGTTTCTCCTCTCTCCATATTTCCCAACGTTTCTTCACATCAGGTCTCTGATCGATTTTGTTGGCGTCCGAAATTTTTTCACCTAGCAGCTGGGCAGTTGTACCAATTTCGCCCCACAAAGCACAATCGACACTATGATGTTTACTCAATGCCAATGCATCATAATCCACCTGGATGGTCGGTTTTTTAGGAGTAATTCCTGTATGTTTTGAAAATGATGCGCCAAAAACGACGAGCAGGTCGGCTTCGTTCATGAGCCATGAAGCTATCGGTGTACCACTACGGCCTATCACTCCTCCTGCCAAAGGATGTGCATCTGAAATTTGGCCCTTTCCTTTGAAAGTTGTTACGACCGGTGTTTTCATCTTTTCCGCAAAGGCGATTACCTCATTCATGCTAAATTTGGCCCCATGGCCCGTGATTATTAGCGGCCTTTTGGACTTATTTATTAATTGCACCGCCTCTTCCAGCATTTCTTGAGGAGGAGAAATGGTCTGAGGAGTAATACGTCCTTCGCGTTTTCCGGCCTTGGATTTTTCATTTGCGGGAATAACTTGTACTTCATCAGGGAAGGTCAGATGGGATACATCTCGATTTAGAATAGCGTGCTTCATTGCCAACGCGGCAAGTTCGGCATGCTTGCTTTTCTGATGGACGCGGTGGTTAAACTCGGCAACGGTACTAAAGGCTTGTACCAAATCTAACTCTTGAAAATTGCCCGTTCCTAAAACTTGTGTATCGACCTGACCTGTAAGTGCAAGAATCGGCGCCCGATCTACTTTGGCGTCCCAAAGTCCGGTATACATATTAGTCGCACCTGGCCCTGCAATAGAAAAACAAGCAGCCGGGCGACCGGTTAATTTTCCATAAGCGGAGGCTGCAAATGATGCTGCACCCTCGTGGCGTATGGCGATATATTGCAAATTTCCTTCCTCTTCTTGCCGTCTAAGTGCATCGGCCAAACCTAAATTCGAATGGCCGACCATTCCAAATACCGTATCTAATCCCCAATTGACGAGAGTCTCAGCAATAACATCGCTGATAGAATGTACATGCTCCTTTTGAATCTGTATTCCGATATAAATGCCATCACTTCGTGTCTCTACAGGAAATGTGTCTACACCATCATCAAACCCAGGCGCCTTTCCATCCAATGGGTCGAAATCCCAGCCGTGCCACGGACATCTGAGTAAGCCATTTTCGATCGAACCTTCGCCCAGCGGGCCGCCTTGGTGCGGGCATTTGTTGTCGAGACAGCCAAATTTCCCATTGTGGCGAGTTAAGCAGAAGGATTTCAATTCGGCCGTAACCGTCATCACCGTTCCTTCGGGTAATTCAGCGGGATTGTCGAGGACTTTATGCCATGTATGTGTTTCGTTTTCCATAGTTTTCTTTGTGAAAACGAACGACGTTCCTCGGAGGAACGTCGTTCGTTGGACGTTCGAAGACCCATTTATAGCTCCTTCTGATTAGGTAATTCCACATTACAAAGTGGCCCTTTATCACCTTCCAGGATGTTTCTAAAACTCAATCTTTGGATCTCCTTTACATCTCCTACATAAATATATTTCCAATTGTTCAATTCGTAGATTGTGCCTGCCATTTTCACATCTTCACCAACAATGTCGAGTAAATTCATGTTAATATTTTCCCCATCAGCACCTTTAATGATATAATACTCCTGGCTCTCTTTTTTCTCGGTGGCAAGTACAGCAGGAATTCCACCACGCAAACAAAGAGCAGCACAACTTCGGTGTACCTTACCTTCACCGGGATTCATGGCTCCGAAAAAACATTTTGGATCAACGATTTCACCTCTCAAGTTTGATGAACCTAAAGCTCGCATGCTATTGTCTGTATCGGTTGCTCGACCTATTTTTAGAAAGGATTCTTTTTCATCGGTAAGTTCGAATACCTTTCGGCCCTTGTAGGACATCTCGGTAACAGTTAGGTTTACTTTTCGGCCATGTAAGTCTTCTCCTCTCTCCTTTTCTACAGCATTGATTGTGGGCAAGGCCGATTTCTTACCAAAATTTACCAGCATGTAATCAAAAATTTGCCCGTTTTTTACCACTCTGAGCATGGCAACCGGTTCTTTGATAAGAATGCCTGTGTATTTCTTTTGTGCCGTAAATTCATACGTGCTGTCTTTGAGAGTTTCCATTGATCGAGGTACTAAGAAACCAAGTGCAATTACAAGAACGACCAAAGTCGAGAGGAACAACCTCGCCTTCTTTTTATATCCAATTGGATAGTTCTGAGACCAGCCTATATAAAATTCATCGTCGTTTTGGTTGTCCGACAAGGCGTCAATCGCGCAAGGCCGTGTATCGCTTCCTATTGGATTTGGCGATATTTTTACGAGTACCTCTTCATTCACGACTTTAACATCATATGTAGCCACTTTTTCTTCAAAAGGCGGTGGACTTGTGCCATTGTGCGCGTAATATTGGTAGCCATGCCAGGGACAGGTGATACAGCCGTCCACAATTTTGCCTTCGCCTAACGGGCCGCCCTGATGTTTGCAGTAATTACTTATCGCCGATAACGAATTGTCATGCCTGAAGATGGCTATGCTTTCATTTTTGTGATTCACTATTTTGGCGCGATTGAGATCAATAGCATTGACCATACCTGCGGAGACAAATCCTTCACTGAGTATCGATTGCCTTAAGCGTCTTTCGCTTCTAGATTTGAATGCTGCAAGAATGTGCAAAATGGCAACCAAACCGATTCCGAAGTATAAAATCGAATTTGCCAAATTATTGATATCGCCTTGCAAGGCTCCCGTGGCTACATGAATTATGACCAATGCGTAGGCGAGATAAACGGCCATGTGTAGGTTCTTCCAACCACGAGCTCCCAATTTATTATTCCATCGATCGTGGCTCGTAATAGCCATAGCTGCAAATATGAGCAACGCAGTGAACCCGAGGGTCATATAAGGAAACCGGCTAAACGAATCGTAATGAATATTGGAACTAAATAGTGAGCTGACTGGGTTTACTACTCCTGACCCATGATAGAAAAATAAAGAAAACACCCCATGAATCAGCGATATTACAAACATAGTAACGCCGACATGGCGTCGATTGTAAAGCAGTGGCAAAAATCTTTGATCTAGCCGTACCAATGGTCCCATTATCAAAATGATATGAAGCATGAAAATAGCCAACGTGCCTGTAGCTTTTATGATTAAGATTGGAGGTAAAGTGGTCGGATAAAGGCTCAGATGACTAACACTAAAAACAGCCAGATAAAGAACTATCAGACCGAACATTAACCAGTCGTACTTCTTCTTATGTGGTGTCCAACTTATCCATTTTCCCTGAGCCATGCTATGTCAACTTTATCACTAGAATAATCAAGATTATTGTGGCCGCGATCCAAATGATGAGATGTGATTTTTGCTGTTTGAGATTCATATTCTACTTTTTCCAACCTATCCCAGCGTATTTAATTCCTGTCAACTTATGCATGTCTTGAGGAAAGGTGCTCAGATCATCTTTATTAAATTGTGAAATATCTGAATGGCCACAAGCTCTGGCTATAACTTTAATCAAATCATTTGCTGCTGTGAAAAAATTATATAGTTGTTTGGCGGATTTTTCAATGTCCAGCCTTTTTCTGAGGTGCTCTTTTTGGGTAGCAATGCCAACGGGACAATTATTTGTATGACATGCTCTCATGCCCAGGCACCCGATAGCTTGTATGGCAGAATTCGAGACTGCCACTGCATCTGCACCTAGCATCAGAGCTTTAGCAAAATCTTCGGGTAAGCGCAATCCACCTGTAATCACAAGACTTACTCCCTTAGCCTTGATTTTGTCCAAGTGTCTTCGTGCACGGGCGAGAGCGGGAATGGTAGGTACATTGATATTGTTCCGTAAAATAGTAGGGGCTGCTCCAGTACCACCACCTCTTCCGTCAAGAATAATATAATCGGCACCAGATTTTATGGCGAAATCAATATCGTCTTCTATTCGGCTCGCAGCAATTTTGAATCCTACCGGTATTCCTCCGCTTATTTTCCTTACTTTCTTTGCAAATTTTCGAAAGTCTTTTACTCCGTGAAAGTCGGGAAAGGTAGCTGGTGAAATAGCCGGTTCGCCGGGTTTGAGATTTCTCACCTTCGCTATTTCTCATACTACCTTTTGACCTGGTAAATGGCCGCCTGTACCTGTCTTCGCTCCCTGACCTCCCTTGAAGTGGAAGGCTTGAACTTTTTCAATCTTATCCCAGGAGAAGCCAAATTGAGCCGAAGCCAGTTCGTAAAAATACTTGCTGTTGTTTTCCTGTTCTTCTGGCAGCATGCCACCTTCGCCTGAGCAGATTCCCGTTCCGGCCATTTCGGCTCCTTTGGATAATGCGATTTTTGCTTCTCTCGATAGAGCTCCAAATGACATGTCGGATACGAATAAGGGAAGACTTAATTCCAAAGATTTATTCGCATTGGGGCCAATAACCACTCTTGTAGAAACATCCTCGTGATCCAAAAGTGGTCTACGCGATAGTTGGGCCGGAAGAAATTGAATGTTTTCCCATTTGGGCAGGGTGTTTCGATCGACTCCCATCGCCGCCGAAGGACCGTGGTGACCATAATTCTTCAATCCATTCTGGGCGAGTTCTCTGATGTAGGCAGTATATGGTTCGGTAGTTTCGGGATGTGTATCTACGTAGGTGCCCAAATACTGATCGCGATTAAATGGCTGGGGATGCAATTCTTCAAAAGCGATAATTTCAACCTTGTCTACGATTACATTGCCCTTATCTATTACAGCGCTAAACTTATGCAGTACTTCGTCATTTTTATAAGAGCTCACCCCTGTATCAAATCGATAATCCCAACTATGCACGCCGCAAACGATATTGTCACCAGCTATTCTCCCATCGGCCATCAGTGCACCGCGGTGCAAGCATCTTCCGTAAAGTACGGACACAGAATCGTCGTATCTGATGACGACCAGGTCGGTATTTTCTACAAGAGCATGTGAAGGACTTCGGTCTTTGAGGTCGGCCCATGTCGCTAAATTTATCGGTTGGGTAAAGTCTTTGACAACGGTCTTCAATTTCATGCGTACCTTTCTTATTTAAACGTGCTCTTATGAGCAAGGCGAAAAGATAAACATTTAGAAGATTATTACGAGCACGCATGAGGAGAAATGATGCTAATTGAAATCACCATGATTTTTGAAATCATGGTGATTTAGCTTTCTCCTACGCGAACTTATTCAACTCACCCCTCTCCCAACTAAACGCGAAACCTCTTTTTCGAATATCCTTTTAACCTCATTGGAAGTATCGAGAAGTAATTTAAAATCAGTCGGAAATTCAGCCGGATAATCTTTAAACCTTTTTCGTGTCCTTTCTGTAAGCGCTCTGCGATCTCCTCTTACAAAGCATGAATAATCCTCGAATATCGCTCTAACTATTATTGGCTCGATCAGTCTAAGATTTTCTTCGACATTTAATAGCTCTAATTCAGCTCTCAATTCCAAATTCTTCTCGCGGAATATTTCCGTAACTCTCGCCTCGACTACAGCATATCGCGGTATTCTTATGTCATTGCCAAGCGTATCTTTTTGAACATTTCCATTCGAATCCAACGCATATTCCCAACCGTCTTCAATTTCCTGGTCCTCTAAAAATATCAGTTCTTTTTCCCGTTCCGGGCTAATGAATATATCTCCCACTCGCAAACGGGCTACATAATCAAATTCTTTTCTGGCTTCGTCGTCAGTATAATATTGCAACCAATCATCTCGAGCCGGCACATACCGTATGCCTTCCAGAAATCGCTTTACTTCAGTAGGAAGAAAAAGATTGGTTTCAAAATAAGTCTCTAAAAGAATGTGCTCTTGGCCTAAAAGCAATGCTTCTTCCAGTAGTGCGTCGACATCTTCAAAACCTTCACCAAAATCCAGCACTCTGAGCAAAGCGTAATGTGCCTGCCTGGCGTCCATTTTTCGACCAAACTGTTTGGATGATCCAATCAGTTCCTTGCCTTTTTGATAGCTCAAGTTTTTGATCATTTTCCCGCCATTCAAAAGCATATCATCGGCATTGATAAATTCAAAATTGTCCTCATAACCATCTTTGCTGATTAATGGAAGAAAAGGTGCCACCTTATTTTGTCTTCTTTCAATGGCAAGGCCGAGTACATATATCCTTTCCCAAGCTTCCAAATCGCCTATTGCTTTCAGATAATCGATTTGATCCAGATCATTTCGATTGATCTTAACAAATGCAGATTCCAGAGCTTTGATATGTTTGGCTTTTTTGAATCGATCTCCTTTCATTTTTTTGGTTGGGAGAACGATCGCTTCATCATATCTGCCTTCATCCACTAGTTTTTGAGCAGATCGACAGGAGATTACCAGGAGGACGCTTGTTAATGTGAGCGTGTAAATCGCTGTTTTCATAATCGTAGGTTTCTTTAGTGTTACGACTATAGGACATGAAGTAATGTTAATTCCAGGAAAGCGATTTATGAAAAGTTTAATCCTTCGACTCCATTCAGGGCGACGGCTCAGGATAAAAAAGGTCCCTTACAATTTATTCATTGCCATCACCAAAGACGTGAGCAAAAAAGGCAAGATAACCCAGAACCACTGGGACCAGAACATCAGGAAGAGAACAAACGCGGCGAGAGAAATCAGAAAGAATATCCAGTAGGTTTTCGAATCTTTTGAAGCTTCCGGCATGGCTCAAAATTTAGGACAAATCTATAAAGTTGACAATTAATCCACAGTAAATGTTGAGGATAAATTTTACTTAGACGCTTTCTAATTAAGATCTGACCTTTCGCAGGGCAGATATTTGGAAAATTAAAAAATAATATTATAGTTATTCCAAAAGAGGAATAGCTTGCAGTTGAGCAGGGTTAACCAAATTGAATTGTTTTTTCATTCGGTTAAGTTCTTGATATGCTGCTTTGACAGCTTTTAAGTATAGTCTTGCCTTTATGGCGAAGTGGTTTTTAGCTTGATTAATTTTGAGCAATTCGAGTTTAGTATACGCTATCATCACACAAAAAATATGATTGGACTGCGTCACTTCATACTTTGTTGGTGATTTGGCTAAACAAGCATTCTGTTTCATCGATTTGTGGAATTCCTCAACTTTCCATCTTCTTTCATAGATTGTATGAGTCTGCTGATGTGTAAGTTTTGTATCGTTGCTTACCAGATACAGTACGCCTGTGGAGTAATCTTTGTTCGTAAAGACTTGTTTGGTCAAAGAAACCGGAAAGTCCAATCCTTTGATCCAAACTTCCATTACACAGTCTGGCTGTAGGTCTAGTGCATCGACTCTTGTAAACTTACCTTGCAGTTTTTCTTCCTTACTCAGGGCAACAAGACGATTGGTCTTAATTGCACCGATAAAATGCTTTTTTAACTCGTAATGCACAAACTCCATATTGTCATTTGAGCTAAACCAACTATCCCATAAGGCATATTTGTACTGAACATGATTACGCTGTGTGAGTACTTTGAGCCTTTGTCTTACTAACTCATTCTTACTCACCTCACTTTTGCGTTTCTCTTGTCGTGTTTTTAGATCAGTAAACCTGATTGGCTTTCTGATAATTTCATAGGCTAAAGGCAACTCTACCGTTTGGCCATCACCCAATTGGTTATGATATAGAAAACTTATCATATTGATGCCTTTGACGCTCCTGTTCTTTGTATGATCAAAGTGATACGTTATTATCTCATTCTGAGTAGAATGTGGTTTTTCAGTTATCACATCATCAATACAAATGCTACCATCAGGACTTTCTACTTTCCTGACTATAGGTTTAACAGATTTCCAATAATCTTTTTGGCCCAGAGTAGGCTGAGCCAAAAATCTACTGATCTGATCATGGCTATAAGCACCGTCTAACATTTTAGACATACCTATAGCTGTGCTGTGACTAAAACTTGTCAACAAATAATCGCTGTACAAGTCGGCAATGTGCGGATTCATCATTAGTAACTATCTTTAGATCCAGCACAAAGCTATACATATAATAATTTTTTACAATACCAAATTTTCGAACTGCGAAATGTCAGTTAAGATTATACACTTACTGCTTCGTTCCTCTCTTCGTCCTGATTCGCTTTTCGGGCGGCTGACAAATAATCTTTAAACAAGCCGCGCGAGATGAGTAATTTCATTATCTCATTAGTCCCTCCATATATCCTTGACACTCTTGCATCTGCATAATTGCGTGCAATCATATACTCCCACATATATCCATATCCACCATGAAGCTGAAGGCATTCGTCCGCTAGTTTATTGTGCATTTCAGAACAGGACATTTTGGCCATTGAAGCTTGCACCGGAGTCAATTGCCCTTGCACGAGCAGTTCTGTACATTTATCCGCAAATGCGGTATGAACTTGTAATTGGGTAGCTAGGTCGGCTAATTTGAATTGAGTATTCTGGAAGTCTGAGATGGATTTTCCAAAAGCCTTTCGATCCGCAGTATATTTTATCGTTTCTTCCAAGGCCAATTCTGCACCTCCGATCGACTGCAACGCTATTGTATGTCGCTCTCGAGGTAGTTGGTTCATTAGATATATGAATCCAATGCCTTCTTCTCCAAGCAAATTCTCCTTAGGTACTTTGACGTTGTCAAAGAAAAACTCGCACGTGTCTTGTGCTTTCAGTCCCAATTTTTTAAAAGGTTTTCCTTTGGTAAATCCATCATAACGCGAATGCATCAGCAATAGGCTGATTCCTTTATGTCCGGCATTGCGATCCGTTTTACAAGCCACGATCGCAAAGTCAGACATGTAACCATTGGTGATGAATGTCTTTGATCCATTGACGAGATAGTAGTCACCTTTGTCCTCTGCAGTTGTCCTTATGCCTTGCACATCACTACCTGTGCCTGGCTCAGACATAGCGAGAGCTGCGATCCATTCACCATTAGCCATTTTTCGCAAATAAGTTTGCTTCTGAACTTCTGATCCATATTTCAAAAGAAAGGGTGCTGCAATATCCGAATGCAGCGAAAATCCCGCCCCACCACATTCATATCTTGTGATCAATTCTAATATTTGAGCGCTGTATGAAAAATCTAATCCGAGACCACCGCATTCCTCCGGCATATCAATGCATAAAAACCCCAATTCACCGGCCCGGTACCATACTTCCCTACTGACCTGTTGATCTTCCTCCCATTTTTCCCGATTCGGAACGAGTTCTTTAGTTGCAAAATCAATAAAAACAGAGCGCATCATCTTGTGCTCTTCGGTGTTGTAGATTTCGCGTTGTATTTGGATAGTACTGTACATAATTAGGCCGATTTTTATGCTACAAAAATAGAGCAGTTTCAGAACTCCTTACCTCTCGCAATCTAAATTCGCTGTTATTTTGAAGATCATGCGCAAATTTGATCCAGGGAATATGGTTTCAGTTTTGTTGAGCAGGTCTGCAATCTGTTTGGCTGCATGATTAAATCTTGGTGCAGAAAGAGAGTGCAAGGTTATAGTCAGCGTTTTACTCTTATAATCCGGAATCAAGTCAGCGTTGTTGCTGATGATTTGTTTGATGAACATTCTTTTTTCGTCTTTTGCCCTATTGAGGTGGTCACAAGCCACAGCTGCCACAGATGATTCTGCTCTGTAAGCGATCATCTTTATTACATTCATGAACAGTTTACTTTCGGTTTTTAACTTGTTATACCTTTTCTGCTCGGGCATACGCTCAAGAGTTATTCTGGCAGGAATATCATTTCTGAGGGTGGCGATCTTGTTTTCTTCTTTTCGAAGAATATCAATTTTGTGTTTATACTTCATTTGTCTTTCGGTTATTTCAGGAAGTTTGTCAATTTTCTCATCCATAGCTAGTTCTGCAAGAGGGAAGAACTTGGCTTCTAACCGGGTGATCTTTTCCCTGAGTTTTTTCAGTTGGTTTGTTAATTTTCGGTATTGTGGGTTGACCACTTCCCGATTGGGATCAATACTTTCTACCCCAAATTGAATCATTTTATCAAAATCATAGTCTTGAATGAGGTAACTGAAGAAGTTTTCCTGACACCACCTTCCAAACATTCTGCCTGCTATCAATGCTATTCCCAAAGTAGGGTGAGTGGTGATAATAGCGGTTTGATGTTCACCCTTTTCAGACAAGCTTCTGATCTCTCTGAAAGTGTGTCCTCCAAGCGTTACTTCTTTCTCGCACAATTGCATGGTTACATCCTGGCTAAGTACTTGTGTATCAGTGGATTCAAAGTCATCTTTATTCCATGAATCTCGCACATCCTTGCGATATGTAATCACGGCTATTCTATACCTTTCCCACAGGTGGTTAAAGAAAGCAGGTTCGTAAGCCTCCCTGTCAAAAATAAAGGTGCATTGAGGGCTTTGTCGATCATCCTCCTCTTGTATCTCAGTAAGTAATTTGGTTTGTAGCATTTGTGGAATAATCAGGTCTTGTATTGCTTCTTTTATTTTCTCTGTCAATTGCCCTATCACCATCATAACAGGCATCCCTTGTGCATCGTGAACCCAATACTCCGTAGTGGCGCTTAAACACAATTTTTGTCTCGCAATATATTTGACAGGTAGATTAGCTTTGCCTCCATAATAGATCCGTTGGTGACCATCTATATATAAAAAAGATGAGTCCTCATTATCCTCATCTCTATACCAGTGATCGATCAGAAGGTTGTTCAGTTCAACGGCTTTTTCCTGCTTGCTCAGCAAATCTATTTTCTCTCGCAAACACCGAACTTCTGGTATACGATCCAAGCCTATTATCCTGCCGATCTCCCCTGGTTTACATTGTTTGAGTTGTTCGGGATTTTTGATGCGCAACAGGGCCATGAAGGCCAAAGTCAATAGTATCGACCTTAGTCCGTAATAGTGTGATGAAGGTAACTCATATACCTGTTTTGTCTTGAATAACCCATGCTCTATCAAGGCAGGTAAGAGGAATAATACCCCTGCTCCGCATAAAGCTTCGCTGTTGTCAAACTTCACCTCAGCATGACCAGACAACCCAAGAGATGCACCTATCCTGTCTTCAGAGCGGCTTGTGGCTATGCCCATCGGCGTAGATTGGTCTAGGTCATTGCGATCATTTAAGGTCGAGCCATTTCCACCTTCACACTCTATTTTGAACTTTTTTTTAAAGTGCCTTTTTCAATGTGATAGCGTATCGACGATTCTGAAATCCCTTCTTGTTTTGAGATACTCAAATTACTTTGTCTCTTATCCAGCTTCGATTGTATCCGCTCCACTAGTTTACCAACCATCTTGTATGCTTTGCCTTTTCTGGCATCAGGCCCGAAAAATCCAGATTCTCCCTTCTCCTTGTATTTTCTATACGATCTTCTGACACTGTCTATACTCACTCCAAAAGCCCGCTGAACTTCAGCTCGGCTGCACAATCCTTTATCTATAAAATTGCTAGTTATGAATCTGAAAGCATTAAGATCGTCACTCGAATGACTATATACAGGTAAGCCATTGGCTATGTATTGTACAATACCGTCTTGGGTGTGTACTCCAAGACAATGAGAGATCATCTTTGTATCTTTAGGGAAGAAGGGGAATTGTAACTGCATATACAAAAATATGAAGCAGTTTTAATTCGCGAGGTCTACTCCCTATTACCCTGAATTTATTGGGACGGGTAAGGAGTTCTGAGTTTAAAGATCATTTCCAATTGATGAATTAGAATTTATACCTTTTTATCGACGAATAGTATTATTTGGTTGGATATTCTTTTGATAACAATCTCTTTGTTATTCAGATGTCCTCCACAGCAATTAATTCGTGATGTGGAGACAAATCATGTCGTGAAAATAGGCTTCGATTTAATACGTTTAATAATCACTGTCGCGTGGTGGCGCGTATTTTCAATAAACAATTTACCGGTCTGCATTCCCGCATTTAGTACGCCTGCAATGTAAACACCGCGAATCGGTGATTCCAAAGTATCCTCATCAATTAGCGGTTTTTTGTTTTCATCATCGGATACAGGTATTCCCAATTTTCCTAATAAGTTATAATCGGGCGTATATCCCGTCATTGCCAATACGAAATCATTTTCGATGTCAAATTCACCATTTTTTGCATTTTCCAATGTGACCTGATTTTCAGAAATGAGCTTTACCTCTGTATTGAAATAGGCCGTAATGGCACCTTCTTTAATGCGATTTTCTATATTCGGTAATATCCAGTATTTCACTTTTTGATACAGTTCGGCTTCTCTTATTGCCATCGTGACTTCAGCTCCTTTTTGCCAGGTTTCCAATGCGATATCACAGGCTGAGTTGGCTCCCCCAACAACTAGCACTTTTTGCCCTACATAGGGATGCGCTTCATCGTAGTAATGCTTTACTTTGTCCAATTCTTCGCCGGGCACATTGAGCATTCTCGCCGTATCGAAAAATCCTGTTGCTACGACAACATTTCGACAGCGGTATGTTCGCTTTGAGCTTTGGATGCTAAAAACCTCTTGATTCTTTCTCATTCCAAGCACCTCTTCGTAGTACGAAATATTAAGATCGTAGCTCTCTGCTATCCTCCGATAATATTCCAGAGCTTCTCTCCGGGTAGGTTTGTCGAGGTGAGAAATGAAAGGGATGTCTACTATTTCAAGATTTTTGGAGGTGGAAAAGAAGGTCATATTGGCCGGAAAATAGTAGATAGAGTTGACCAATACTCCTTTCTCGATGATCAAATAGTCAAGGTTAGCTATTTGGGCCTCTACACCAACATTAATTCCCGTCGGGCCGCCACCGATGATAATAAGATCATAGACCTGTTCTACTTTCTCCATTTACTATCCCCGAATAACTAAAATCAGGATTTTATCGGATCAAAAGTAAATCTCCTTTTTCTTCGAAAGTAACTCCCCCAGTGCCATATACAGAATAGAAAAAGTATACATCGGCCGGGGCGTTACTATTGCCTTTTTTCCCATTCCATCCGTCGTCTACTCTCACCGATTTAAAAATTTCCGCACCCCATCTATTGTAGATTCTTAACTCATAATCATCAAGGTCACCACAATCGTTTTTAGGAGCAAAAAATTTGTTGACGTCTTCACGACTCTCGGGCACAAATGCATTTGGAAATTCGAGACACGGTTCCCCTGAGACCGTTGGAGGGACTCCACAATTGGTAAGATCTTCTTGGCTAACCTCTATTTCTGCTGTCAGCGCGTCCCCGCAAATATCAAATCCTGTCACCGTATAAGTGCCGGATTCCGTTACAGAAATGACAGAATTTGTAGCTCCCGTAGACCAACTTAGCCTCTCAATTGCATTACCTGAGGCAATTAGGAGCACTACTTCAGTACCACACTCCTGGTCGATGCTAAGACTTGCCTCTTCCAGAAAGTCATTTTCTGAAACCGTTATCGCTGCAAATCCAGGACAGAATCCGTCGAATGTAACGGAATATGCACCCGGCTCCGATACGCGTATGGATATGACTCCAGTTTCTCCATTTGACCATGAAAGTGCAGCAGGATCGGCATTGAAATCTACCAAGTTTATGCCTATCATACCGTCCTGGCAAAGACCCGAATCGTCCAATATAGCCGTAATAGGTAACTCAAAATCAAAATCTGACTCACTCAGTGAAAGGGAACCCTGAGCTGAGTTTCCACAATCGTCCACAACAGTCACGCTGTACGTGCCCGGATCGGTAACTCCTATTCGCGTCTCATCGCTAACTCCCGTCGACCATTCTATTTCTACAATTGGATTATTTGATCCGGCATTGAGAATTGCCTCTCCGGTTTCACAGTACTGCACAAAATTAGGTATGATTTGTACCATTGGAAATTGTCTTTTACTTACGGTTACCGTATCGCAGAGGCTAAAGCATACATTTTCATTAATAGTCACGGTTACCGAATATTCGCCTTCCTCAGTTACTGTTACGATCGGACCGAAAGGGTTTGGAGTATTTCCGCTCCACCGATATCCTAACCCACCGCGCACAGTTGCATCTATTGTATAATTAATCGGATCCTGGGGACAGTAGGTAGTATCTTGCAATACCAAAATCGGAGGATTAAAACCATCATAATCTTCGTCAGTTACTGATATAGTATCCGTCAGGCCTTCCACAACTTGCTCATCAAATTGAAGATCTGCAGAGACATAAGAACCAAAACTCACTTGTATTTCGATATCCTGGTTGCATAGGGTAGTGCCTCCTTCATCTACTCGGATAAGATACGATGTCTCTAATTGCTGGTTCTGAAAAGAGCCGCCAGTGACAAAAAGGCCTGCTCCGTTCTCAACTGTCGCAGCTAAGCCATTTATGTCACGTTTTAATGACGGGCGATAATAAGTACTCCAACCAATAGTAGAATCCGGCCCAAGATGGGCCATAAATGGTTGATACACATTAGGCACGACGCTTCTAAATCCACTGAACAGAATCGTGGTATCTTCAAAGCTTTCTATTTCATCAAGCGACATTATTTGATTTAGCGCAGAGAAATTATACACAACTTTTATATCACCTTCATCGGAAACTTGGAGAATGCAATGGTTCTCGGATCCGTCTACGAGTGTAGTTATAGCAATTATGGCTATGTCGCCATTCGGTAATTCCTCAAAGTTTTGCGCCCTGCTGTCGGTAGAGTTATCCAGTGGAGATTCGTACGATTTCATCCAAATCACATCTCCGAAGCGATTCATTTTGGTCAGGACAAAATGAGATTCAGTATTCGATAGGATAAGCACTCCCTCGTCAAGACTGAATTGGGCATCCACAATTTGATCAGAAAAACTACTTCCGTCCGAACTCAATGCATCTATGGTTTTGGACACAACAAATTCACCCGATGGATCTACTTTTGATACCAAAAGATCCGAGGAGCCACTGGAAGAAGTCAAATCAGTTATATGAAAATAACCTTCGTCAAGCACATTGAATAACTCCGCTCTACCTGTAAATTCTCCTTCTTCCTGGCCATCAGTATGATACAGTTTGGTCCATCCATAGCCACCATCTCTGCCAATTTTTGTGATCGCCCTATTATAAGCAGTGGTATCAAAGGCCACACTAAAGGCCAGGGAATCATCGTCGGTCAATGTGATATCCCCGACAGGAAGTAATTCATAATCCCGCATGTATTCGTAAGTCTTTGTCCAGCTGAGACTTCCTTTGCTATCGTATGATGTTACATTTATTCTTTTCAATTCTTCATCTCCATTTTTCTCAATTGCCAAAGAAATAAAATTCCCACCGGGAAGCGTATCCAAATCAAGGGCAAAATGATCCTCATTAGCTGCCGGATAAGTACGTTCGTACGTGAATATGAAGGGTGATTGAGAATATCCTATGCAACAGATCAGAAATAACACCAGGGACAGGAAGATAGACTTATTCATATATCGAAAACTTGTGTAGCGAATAAAACAAAAATAATCAGGATGCCAATACTATGTTTGTTTTTCTAAAGAAATAAACCAAATAGGAAATTCATTAGACCCTCTTTCAAAACGAGAACAAGTGTAAAATAATTTAGTTACGAATGGGCTTTTTTGAAAGCAATTAGTTTTTCAGCTATCTCTTCGCCCTTGTCTTCTTGTAGAAAATGACCACCACCCCTTATAATCTCGTGGGGCTGTCCTTGAGCACCAGGTATCTTTTTCTGAAATATTTTTTCAAGCCCGGTCATTATAGGGTCCGAATCGGAAAATAAGGTTAAAAAAGGCTTTTTGTATTGACCCAGGAATTTCCAGATCTGTGCGTTCTTTTGAGCTTCTTCCTCGCTTTTTACTATAGGTACAAGGGAAGGGAATATTCGTGCTCCGGCTTTGTAATCCTCTTGCGCAAAAGGCGCATTATATGCCTTTAATATTTCCTCACTTAGATCGGTGACAGTAGCCATTTGGATTACTGTCGCAATATCAAATTTCGGAGATTCCTGAGAAAACTTTCTCCATGCCATAAAGGCTTCATTCGGCCGATCAAATCCAGTGGACAAAAAAGTATTAGCAGCCACTACATTGTCTATTATTGAATTGTATTTAGGAAGCAGGCGCAACCCCAATAGTCCTCCCCAATCCTGCACAAAGAGTGTCGCGTTCTTGAGATTAAGATCGGAAAAAATGACTTCCACCCAATCGAGATGTTTTTGATAACTATAATCTTCTTTGGCCGATGGTTTATCCGATTTGCCAAAGCCTATTAGATCCGGAACAACAGTTCGAAATCCTGCCCTGACTACCGGAGCGATCATTTTTCTATAGAGATACGACCAACTGGGCTCGCCGTGGAGCATGAGCACTGCAGGGGCTTTTTTATCCCCTTCGTCTATGTAATGCATGCGTATTCCATCGTGGGTATGGATAAAGTGCGGAGCGAAGGGATAACCCTCTAGGTTTTCAAAGCGGCTGTCGATAGTTCTTAATACGTTCATAGCAGTGTTAGATTAGTAATCGACAATAAAAAGCGCAGAAGTCAAAGCAGACAACTGCGCTTTACTTTACGAAAAGGCGTTTTACTATCTCTTATGACATCATGCCTTGAAGTTTCATAGCAAGGCCCATGTCGCCTTTTATTTTCACTTTACCGCCCATAACAGCCATCATAGGATTGAGGTCACCGCTTCTCATTTTTCCCAAAGTTTCTAAAGATGTAGTTATTGTGCAATCCGCCTCAGAGTCATCAGTGCTGATCACATTGGAATCTCCAGTACCGTCGATCATAATCTTATGATCATCGAGTTCAAATTTTACTTTGGCTCCAATAGGATCGATGCTATTGGCTTGTTCGCTAAATTGGTCAATTACTGCTTGAATATCCATTTCTAAATTTTGGTGTTTAAACTATGCAAAAACTTTGTCTTCTACTTTCATGATAGTCAACGCCTCTGTATTCAAAAGTGTTTCGGCCAGTCCCGTAGTTTTGGGTACTTCGTATTTAAAAAAGAACTTCATAGTGTGGATCTGATTTTCGTAAAACTCTGTGGTAAATCTCATTTTATTAGTTACCATTGCTTGTTTGGCAGACGTTGCCATCTGCAACCACTGCCACGCTATGACGATCGTCGATACAAACTCCATAAAAATAGTGGCGTCTGCCAGGAATCGCTCATAGTCGCCTTTCATGGCAAAACCAATCAGTTTACCCAATACTTTCTCAGTCAATTGCAGCTTTTCGGATAAGATATGGGCATATGGTTTTAATTCATCATACGTGTTCGCATTTTCTGCGGAAGTACTGATTTCCGCCATTAGCGTCTGCATCGCTGCACCATTTTTCATCACTACTTTTCTGCCGAGTAAGTCCAGTGACTGAATGCCCGTAGTCCCTTCATAAAGAGAAGTGATCCTAATGTCGCGGTAATATTGCCCCAGAGGAAAATCCGTAGTAAATCCATAGCCACCCAACACCTGGAGACCATTGCTCACTGCTACTATGCCCATTTCCGAAGGGTACGTTTTGATGATCGGAGTGAGCAATTCCAACATGTCGTGTGCCTTTTCCTTCTCGTCTTGGTCCGTGGAATAATGGGTAAGATCAAGATACTTCCCGCAGGTAACACCGAGGCTCGCAGCGCCATCAACTACCGCTCTTTGCAATAGCAACATTCGACGTACATCCGGATGCTCAATGATCAATACCTGTTCTTTCGATACGTCCTTTCTACCCGCATTAGAAAGTTTTCTTCCTTGTGGCCGTTCCTTAGCGTATTGCAAAGACTTGTGATAAGCAGCCGAGGCAATGGAGGTAGCGGTCATGCCCACTTCCAATCGAGCACCATTCATCATCTGAAACATATATTTCAGACCTTTATTGGCATCTCCGACCAGGTATCCTGAGCAGTCCTTGTTCTCGCCAAAGACGAGGTGTACTGTCGCGTAGCCCTTCTGTCCCATTTTATCAAACTCACCGGCAGTGAAGACATCGTTATTTTCCAGGTTTCCATCTTCCTTCACTCTATATTTGGGTACAATAAACAAGCTAATTCCCTTAGTACCTAAAGGTGCTCCCTCGATCCTGGCCAAAACGAGGTGAATGATATTTTCCGCATCGCTGTAATCGCCGCCTGAGATGAATATCTTCTGACCTTCAATTCTGTACGTACCGTCTTCATTAGGATAGGTTCTGGTCACGATATCCGAAAGCGACGAGCCGGCTTGAGGTTCGGTCAATGCCATTGTGCCTTGCCATTTTCCTTCTATCATTTTAGGCACATATTTCTCAAATTGTGCTTTTGAGCCAAACGATCTGATCAAACTTGCTGCGCCAGAGGTTAATCCAGGATATCCCATCAGAGAATTATCGGCAGCGGAAAGAATGTATCCCAGGGCAACCCCTACTGTATGAGGAGATTGATTTCCTCCTTCTTCATAATCAAAAAACGGGCAGAGATAACCGTTTTCGCCACACTTCCTCATGACTGCCCCGACTTGAGGGTGGGCAGTTATAGTGCCATTGTTGTATTTAACTCCGTGTTCATCAAGTTCTTTGTTATAAGGATGAAGCTCTTTATCGCCAAAATCTTTAGCAGAATCTATAAGCATGTCAACCGATTCGGCATCATAATCACTGAATCTTGGCAGCCTTAGCACGTCTTCAAAGTCATGAACCTCATGGAGGAGAAATTTGATTTGATCTATGTTAATGTATTCAGACATGGTCACTTATTTATGTTAAACTTAAACTCCGAGTTAAATTCCTTTACAATATTATAAAACTTTACCTTGAAATGTAGGGAAGAAATTTTCTTTCCAATGCGATTAGCAAAAATTATAATAGTATAATTGGTCAGATTCGTAGCAGTGCAAATATAAGATGAACCGTTTTTTTAAAATTTTATTCGCACTTCTCGTTTTAATTCTCCTATACTTTCTCTTTTATCCGACGAGAATGACGGTGGCTTCATGGAATCCGCCAAAAGCACCGGAGCTCGTTGGAGAATATCAAAAGAATAATAAACTATCCCAGGTTAAGGTGATCTATCCCGGCAAATGCGACCGCTGCGAGGATATTGCTATTGACAAGGATGGAAACATTTACGGCGGCGAAATCAACGGCAATATCAAAATGTTCGAAAAAGGATCTTCTTTGGGAAGAATTCTTGCGAATACAGGTGGACGACCGCTTGGATTGCATTTTGATAAGGACGAAAATTTGATTATTGCAGATGCATACAAAGGTATATTGAGTCTATCCAAAGACGGCGAATTGAAAACCCTCACCAATTCGCATGGTGATTATGAATTCAAATTTGCCGATGATTTGGAAATTGATTCAAGTGGCGTCATTTACTTTACCGATGCTGCTAATAGATTTGAATTTCGTGACAACAATAAAAATATAATCGAGCACCAGCCCTCAGGAGCTTTCTACAAATATGATCCCCTCAGTGGAAAAACAACCCTGCTAATAGATTCAATGTATTTTGCGAATGGTGTTGCCATAGATCATGAAGAAGAATTTGTATTGATCAATGAGACTACTACTTATCAATTGAGAAAATACTGGTTGAGCGGGCCTAAGCAGGGGTCCTGGGAAATTCTCAAGGAAAACCTACCTGGTTTCCCCGATGGCATTTCGAGGGGATCGGCCGGCATATTTTGGATGGCCTTTGCATCACCAAGACTTCCGGATTTTGATGCACTTATGCCTAAACCATTTGGCAGAGCGATAATAGCCAGGTTGCCATCCTTTATGCAACCTAAACCAATACATTACGGCATGGTTGTCGGCATAGACGAAAATGGACAAATCGTTTACAATCTTCAGGGTGGGAAATTTGCGGAGATTACTAGTGTACAGCAGTTTGGCGATAAATTATATTTAGGTTCCTTATATGAGAATGGAATTGGTGTTTTTGATTTGGGTGAAGATTAAATGATGAAGAGAACACGGATTCCGCTGAAACGATGGACTTGTGTGGATTTGTTTGGTAAAATGGCGATTATTTCGATGTATCCATACAACTCATGTTTCTATCTCCATGAAGAATTTATCCCAACTTCCCACTTTTCTATAACTTACTACCTTTACCCCAAGTAAAAATTTTAAAATCCAAAAATTCCTATGAGTTTTAAAATAAGAAAAATAGCAATTCTTGGTTCTGGTGTAATGGGCTCTGGTATTGCTGCTCATTGTGCAAATATTGGCTTAGAGGTTTTGCTTCTGGACATTGTTCCATTTAATCTTTCAGAAGAAGAAAAGAAAGATCCGGAAAAACGAAACTCTATTGTAAAGGGAGCTTTAAAAAAGGCAATCAAACAAAAACCCGCTCCCTTTTATTCTATGTCCTACACATCCCGCATTCGAACCGGCAATTTTGACGATGATTTCGAAAAGATAAGCGACTGCGAGTGGGTCATAGAAGTAGTTATCGAAAACCTGGACATTAAAAGGCAGATTTTTGAGAAAGTCGACAAATATCGAAAGGAAGATTCTTTGGTTACTTCTAATACATCGAGCATTCCCATCCATTTGTTGAGCGAGGGAAGGAGCGAGAATTTCAAAGCGCATTTTTGCGGCACCCATTTTTTTAACCCACCCCGCTACCTGAAGCTCTTTGAAGTCATTTCAACAGCCGAAACAAAAGAGGAAGTGATCAATTTCTTCATGGATTACGGAGATCGATATTTGGGCAAAAAGACCGTGCTGTGTAAAGATACCCCGGGCTTCATCGGCAATAGGATTGGCATGTTTTCAGGTACGAAAATGTCTGAACTTACCCACAAGTACAGGTTTACAATTGAAGAAGTAGATGCTATGACCGGAACGCTAATCGCACGACCGAAGACTGGGCACTTTCGGCTGCAGGATTTGGTTGGGTTGGATGTTGGCGCCAAGGTGGCGAAAGTGATCCAAGAGGCGTGTCCCAACGATGAATATGTGAAAAAGAGCAAGGATTATCCCACTCCAAAATACATGGAATTTCTATTGGAAAATAAATATTTGGGTGATAAATCCGGGCAGGGTTTTTATAAAAAAACACGGGACGAAAAAGGGGAGCGATTGATCCTCGCTCTCGATTTGGAATCTTTGGAATACAAGGCTTCAGTAAAGCCGGATCTGCATATCCTCAAGAGTAAAAAGATCGAGAATATAGACAAAAGACTTCAAGCCATTATAGAAAGTGAAGAAAAGGGAGCCGATTTTCTTACCGAATACTTCGGAACTCTTTTCGCATATGCGAGCCGACGTATCCCGGAAATATCTGATAGCATTTACAGCGTCGACGATGCTATGAAAGCAGGTTATGCATGGGGATACGGGCCATTCGAATATTGGGATATGATAGGTGTGGAGAAAGGTATCGAATTGGCCGAAAAGGCGGATGAGAAGGTTACAGATTGGGTCAAGGAAATGGTGAAAGACGGAAAAGACGCCTTTTACCAAATTCAAGGCGGCAAGAAAATGTGCTATGATCTAAGCCATAAGATCTATAAGATCCTGCCCAATCAAGAGGCTTTCATAGTGCTTGACCACAATCGCGAAAAGTCAGTCATTTCCAAAAATAGCGAGGCGGCTATTCACGACATTGGAGACGGCGTACTATGTGTAGAATTTACATCCAAAGCAAATTCGATAGGACAGGGCACGGGCTTAGCTATTAACGAAGCTCTGGAAAAAGCAGAAAACGAAGATTGGAAAGGAGTCGTGATCGGTAATGATGCCAATAATTTTAGCGTAGGCGCAAATCTCATGAGTGTTGGAATGTTGGCCATGCAAAAACAGTTTGATGACCTGGATGAAATGGTGAATGCATTTCAGCAGTTGACCATGCGGTTGAGATATTCCAGTGTACCGACAGTCGCAGCTACTCGAGGCTATGTATTTGGCGGAGGATGCGAGATCGCGATGCACTGTGATGCTGTGGTAGCTTCACCAGAATCTTATGTCGGTCTCGTTGAAGTAGGAGTTGGACTGCTGCCCGGAGGCGGTGGTTGTAAGGAAATGGCATTACGTGCTTCTGACAAATTTTTTGAAGGGGATGTACAAATGCCAACATTACAGGAGCATTTTCGCCCGATTGCTACGGCTAGTGTCTCGACTTCTGCACCTGAAGCATACGAATACAACTTATTCCTTCCCGAGAAGGACGAACTGAGTATTAATGGCGCCCGACGAATTGCAGAGGCCAAAAAGAAAGTTTTGCAATTGGCCGATCACTATACCCAACCTTTGAACAAGGAGGTCACTGTGCTTGGAAGAGCAGGGCTAGCTATGCTGTACACTGCTGTTAATGAGTTCAGATTAGGGAATTATATGTCGGATTACGATGTGGAAATTGCCAGAAAAGTAGCGTACGTGATGTGTGGGGGCGATCTGACTTACACTCAGAAAGTAAGCCAGCAGTATCTGCTCAATCTAGAACGCGAAGCCTTCCTGAGTCTTTTGGGCAATCAAAAGACGATGGATAGAATCCAGCACATGCTCACTACCAATAAACCACTTAGAAATTAATCTTGTTATCAATTCAAACAAAAGTTACTAATGGATGCATATATCATAGACGGGTATCGATCGGCAGTAGGTAAAGCTGGAAAAGGCGGATTTAAGAATTATCGCTCTGATGATTTGGCGGTTAAAGTTGTTGAGCATTTGATGTCCAAAGCGCCTCAACTAGATGCAAAAGAAGTAGATGATGTCATAATAGGATGCGCCAATCCCGAAGGAGAGCAAGGTCTGCAAATTGGAAGACTCGTTGCTGCCCGGGCACTAGGCAAAGAGGTGGCTGGGTTTACTATCAACCGCTATTGTGCATCAGGATTGGAGTCCATTTCTATAGCCGTAGGCAAAATACAATCGGGAATGGCTGATGTGATCGTTGCCGGAGGAACGGAGAGTATGAGCTTGATACCAATGACTGGTTACAAATTGAGTCCCAGTTATGAAGCGGCTATAGCGAATATCAATTATCACGTAAGCATGGGCGCTACTGCAGAGGCAGTCGCGGTGAAGTACGAAGTAACACGCGAAGAAGCAGATGAATTTTCCTATCAATCACACATGAACGCTGCCAAAGCAATCGATGATGGAAAATTTAAAGAACAAATTGTACCTGTTACAGTCAAAGAAGTAGCCGTAAAAGACGGAAAACGGGTGGAGTCAGAGCACACTGTCGCAGTGGATGAGGGTGTACGACGTGACACCACCCCGGAAGTATTAGCTAAACTCAGACCCGCATTCAAAAATGGAGGGATAGTTACAGCCGGTAACAGTTCGCAGACTTCTGATGGTGCCGCGTTTACATTGGTAATGAGTGAGCGCAAGATGAAGGAATTAGGCTTGGAACCAAAAGCTAGATTAGTCGCTTGCTCTGTAGGCGGAGTCGATCCGCTTTACATGGGCATTGGGCCTTGCGTCGCTATTCCAAAGGCCTTGAAACAGGCCAGTTTGAAATTAAAAGATATTGAACAAACGGAGCTCAACGAAGCCTTTGCTACTCAATCTTTGGCGGTAATTAAAACTGCTGGTTTGGACAGAGAAACAGTCAATGTCAACGGCGGGGCGATTGCATTAGGTCATCCGCTAGGCTGTACGGGTGCAAAACTGACCGTTCAGCTGTTGGATGAAATGAAGAGGAGGAATCAGAAGTATGGGATGGTAACGGCTTGCGTAGGCGGGGGTCAAGGTATTGCGGGTATTTATGAGCGTCTTTCGTGAATTCATTCTGAGGCGAGGACGCCATCAGAAAATACCGCGATGCATGAATTTTATCGTCCTTCAGAGGCTTTGTCTGGCGGAGGCATAAACCAATTTCGCGCAGGTATGCATTGTTTGAAAAGCTAGGAAGACGACTGAGTCAATGCCGATTTAGCGAGTACGAGATTCAAATTCTTGATCTCCTTTAAGTCAACATTCAAAAGTACTGTAGATTCTCCTGACGCTGTAATCAATTTTATATATCCTACTATCATTGACCAACCTTGTAGTGTCAAAAGCATAGAGTCCAGATCTGGTCTTATGCTTCCGTCTTTTTTCCCTTTTTCTATTTCCTGGGCAGTCAGCTTAAGAGGTAGATTTTGAATGTCCTGAATTTTAGTGAAATAAAGGCTTTCTTGTATGCCCAGTGAGATCTTCTCTTTATTCATCCCTCCCGCCGAACTTCGGATCAACGAGAAATAATTAAGAATGGCTTCGGAATAGAGAAAATTATTTTCACAAAAGTTGATAAAGCCTTCTATAATGGCGAGAACACTGCCTAATCCGGCACGGTTACGATTTTCGTCAATCTTCTGATAAAAGATTTCAATCATGAGCTGAAAAGCCTTATAGGTAACGGCCATATAAAGATTTTCTTTGCTCTGGAAGTAGGAGTAGAGCGTCACCTTGGTAATACCGGCTTCGGCAGCAATCTCCTCCATTTTAGCATTGCCAAATCCCACCGCATCAAATATCTTTTCCGCGGCAACAATTATTTTGTTTTCTTTCTCTTTTCGCCTTTGGTGATCCATAATCGTCTAGAGTGAGTCTGGTAAGATATTTAAAACTCTCAAAAAATAACGCCTTATCGGGAATTCAATCCATAAAAAAACCCCATCCTCTGCCGAGGATGAGGTCAAAATTATTACCCCAAAAATACCAATTACATCATTAAATCTGGGTTATATTATACAATAGTTCGTGAAGGATTTCGGCCAAATTCGAAGTGTTAACAGCAGTATCTTAAATTCAAGATTTTCTATAACGCTGATTATCAAGTATTTATGGCCTGCTTATTTGGCAATCCTATTAAAATGCAAGTTTCGGTTCAGACGATACTTTAGTTTTAATAATTTATCCATAATTCTAAGATTGAGTATCAACGAGTTATGAAATATTTCCTTCACGGACTATTGTTATATAAAGTCAAAAACAGTACCAAAGAGCTTCAAAGTAAGTAATTTATTTAATAATTCAAAAGAACTTTAAACGAGAATGAAGCGAATTTAACATATGAAAAATTCGCTTCATTCAATTCATACCTATTTTACTTTGATTGGTACATCGCTGAACAGGCCATTGTTTTTCAGCATGAGTCCTTTATCCTGCACATTCACGTCTCCATTCATATCGAAATCTCTGAGGAAGTAACTACTGTTAAGTCCATCGTCGATAATCCAGGCTTTAAGGTCCTTCACGTTAATGTCCATTGCATCTGGCGCCGAAGTGATCTGATCGCCATTACCGGCGTACATTACAAACAGTCCTGGTGCGATCTCTTTCTGACCTACTCCAACTAAAGCAGTATATGAATCGTGCAACCTAAAGTCATAACTTATCTCACCATTAACGACTGGTAATTTCACGTGGGACATTGCGACTAAGTGATTTCTATGCTCTATGACAATGTAGTATCGTTTCGTCTGATCGATATCGCAGCAGTTAAATCCATCAACTATTTGTACCGTTCCATCTTTCAGTAATAATGCTGCAGTCTGACATACCGTCGATTCTTCAGAAACATCTGATCTTAAGCTCACCAATACCCAATCTGTAGCATCGACAGGATAACCTGCGTCACCATCCACTCCATCAGCGAAGGAATCGAACTGGTCGCCTTCGCCTCCTTCATACTTCCATGGACTCACAGAATAAGGTTGACCTGCTTGTGTGCGGATGCCGAAGAATACTTTTGGATCCTGACCAGGTAGATAGCCCAAATCGTTGAGCTTGGTATTCATCTCTCCGGTCACGCTATTGTACGGTCCTTCGAGAAGTAGAGCAGTATTGATTTTCAGGCATTCATTCGACGATCCCAAGACTAATGTGGCTTCGGCAAATGCCTCGTCGTCCTCACTCTGATCACCATCATCATTATCTGGTGCTGAGTCCGGATCCGCATTCGTGCTTTCTGATACTTCCGCTATGTTTCTATAGTCGCATTCGGTAGCTATGAAATGCACGACTCTTGCATCGAAAGTAAATTTCACTTCCTCCCCGTTTTTGAGATCAACGACACTCCATACTATTTCATTTCTGATGATCTTACCGCCATGGCTGACATTCGAGTAATCAGCATATCCATCAGGCACACGGTCAGTGACTTCGGCATAAGCCACATCATCTGGCCCATTGTTTTTCAATGTAACCGCAAAACTCACTATCTGATTAGCATCCACTATCTCTGCGCTTATTGATTTACTCAATTCGAGATCGGACATTTTTCCTACTGTGAATGTAACCTCCGCTTCGTCATCCTCTACTGGATTTTCACCTAAATTGTCCGGTGTGGAATTTGGATCGAACTGATCAGCAAGGCTTATCTCGGCCAAGTTTATGACATCCTTACCAAAGGCGCTCGATGAAACAACTGCATCGAACGTCAAGGTCCTACTAGTGTTAGCAGGTATTACAAGATCTGTCCAGACAATCGTCTCGCCGAGGAATACACCACCATTAGAAATATTTCTGAATTCTCTGCAATACTTGATCGGCAAGTAATCAGTTACCGCTACGCCAGATGCGTCCTCAAGCCCCTTATTCGTAATGGTCAACGTATACGTAATCTCATCTCTGATATCAGGTCTTCTGTCATTCACATCTTTCTCTAAGCACAAATTAGCTTCTTGTGGAGATGTATTAATCGAATCTTCATCGTCTTCACTTTGATCACCATCGTCGTTATTCGGCGTAGAATCCATGTCTTCCTGATCAGCTGCTGTAACCTGGGCAACATTCTTATAACTGATACCCGCCTCAGGATCTACGGTTTCCGCATCGTATGTCAATCTTACCATATCAAATGCGTCGATACTCAGGCCAGTCCAGGTAACAGTATTACCGTCATACACTCCACCGTCGCTCACGTTTGTAATATTGGTGAATCCATTCGGAAGAATATCTTGTACAGCTACGCCTGTCGCCTCTACCTTGCTGACATTTAGGACAGAGATCCTAAATGTTACCACTTCACCTAGTTTCGGTATTGGTCTGTTCACGCGTTTGATCAGTTCAAGATCGATTTTATCTGTATTATCGACATTGATCGAAACGAATTCGAAGTCTTCATCGTCCTCGCTCTGATCACCATTGTCATTATTCGGCGTAGAATCCACATCTTGTTGATCTGCTGCCGTTACTTGCGCTATATTCTTGAAGCCGTTATTCGCATTTGTGTTCACCACTTTGGCGTCAAAGGATACCTCAATTGTCTCACCGGCGGCAATGGAAAATCCTGTCCATGTAATTGTCTTATCTGTCATGACACCGCCATCTGAGATATTTGTAATATCCGCAATACCTTCAGGACAAACATCCTGGAAGGCTACTCCAGTAGCGTCGTTATTGCTTTCATTCGCAATGGCGATATAGTAGGTAAATGTTTCACCTGGTGCGACCACATTCTTGCTGACACGTTTGTCAAGAGCAAGGTCAATGAGCTTACTAGTTTGAGGCTTCAAAGTGATTATAGCAAAATCCTCGTCGTCTTCGCTCTGATCGCCGTCATCATTGTTTGGCGCGGAATCCACATCAGGTTGGTCTGCATTAATTACTTGAGCAACGTTTTTGTAGGAAGTCACATAACCAATTGGTTCCAGTACTTCAGCTCTGTACCAAACTTGCTTTGATTCCCCCGGTTCTATTGTTCCAAAATCCCAAACGATGGTTCTTCCCGTAAGTTCTCCATCATCAGATATTTCGGTAATGCTCAGTATCGATGGAATATCATCTCTGACTCTAATTCCGGTAGCGGTAGTAGTACTAGTATTATAAACTATAACTTCGTATGTGACAATCTGTCCAACTTCCACCAAGTCATCGTCAACTGATTTAGCTAGCTCAAGGTCTATCAGATCTCCCCTACCCGGAATTACCTCTGCGGAGTCCTCATCATCTTCACTCTGGTCGCCATCGTCATTGTTTGGCGTAGAATCCGAATCACTTTGATTCGCAGCTGTAACCTGGGCTACATTCTTGTAATCCAATGACTCATCAAATGCACGTACTACCCCACCCTGAATCTCAGGGCAATGCTTTCACCGGCATCCAATGTGATGTCAGACCAGGTAATTATATTACCATTCGCACTACCTGAATTAGATATACTAACGATATCGCTGTAACCATTTGGCAAAATATCTTCTACTGCAATTCCCGTGGCAGTAAATGGACCATTATTAACAACCATTATTGTAAATGTCACCATTTCATTAGCCTCCGGTCTATAGTTGTCGACCGTCTTGGTCAATTCCAGGTCGATCACCTTATCTACGTAACAACCTATGTCCAGGTTACGAATATTCTCGCCACTGGAAAGCATTATCAAATCTGAAATTCCGGTAATCGCATCCACATCACTATCTACTGTATCATCATTGCCAACATCTTTTGGACTGATCACAGTATTCGCATTTGTCTCTATTTTCACAAAGTACTTATCCGGAGGAATGTTATTGAATAAATATCCACCATTTGCATCTGTGAAGGTAGACGCCATTGGATTTTGATTTTCATCCAATAGCAATAGTCTAACATTTGATTTACCTGGCTCGTTACTGTCTTGAATACCATCTTTATTCAAGTCATTCCATACGAAGTCTCCAATTGATCCATTCTGATAATAACCGGCATCAATTGTCTTATTGGACTCTCCTTCAGCAAGGGTGATCACAGGAGATCTTCCCGTTGTCATATTTGCATCGCTATCTACGGTGTCGTCGCTACCCCGATCACTGAGCGTAGGAGTAAATCCGTCCGGTAAAGCGAACTCGATAACGTAATTGCCCGGAGCGAGTCCGCTGAACATATACATTCCATTATCATCTGTGATCGCAGAAGCAATTTCTTCCCCGCTCTCAGTCAACAATTGTACTAGTACTCCGGCTATACCGGGTTCACCTTCTTCCTGGATACCATCTCTATCCAAATCTTCCCATATCTGGTCGCCTAATGCGGCGTTGCAGGATATGGCATCACCTATTGTCACAGAGCCGATTTCGGTACATCCGTTTGCATCGGTTACAGTTACTGTGTGCGAACCTGCCGATAAGCCATCTGCTTCTTGAGTATTATCTCCGTTACTCCAAGAATAGCTATATGGAGAAGTTCCACCACTTGGTTCGGCAATCGCGCTGCCAAGCTCTCCTGTTCCGCAATTTACATCCGTTACAGTTCGTGCATTCGCGTCAAGCTGAGAAGGTTCGGTAATGGATACATTAAGTACTTTTTGACATCCTCCACCACCTGTAACTGTAACATTATGTGATCCTGCATTGAGAGTTGTTGCCACTCTTCCTGTCTCACCATTATCCCATGAATAGGAAGCTCCATTAGTATCAGGGCCAACTACTTCAGCCGAACCATCATTTCCATTGTTGCAACTGACATGATTGACCACTTGTACATCGACGTCAAGCTCAAGGCCAACATTGATAATCTGTGTTACTGATGTCGCATTGCCGCATAGATCTGTCGCTGTCCAAGTTCTTTCAATTCTGAGACCACATCCATCTTGTGTCCTCTCTTCATTGAATGTTATGATAACGTCGTCACCACTACAATTATCGGTAGCCGATAGAGTTGCAGGATTCTGCAGATCCGCTTCACTATCCAAGTCAAGGTTGCCAGGTACATTGTCAAATACCGGAGCCGTCTCATCGATCACATTGATGATCTGCGTGTGTGAAACGGAATTGCCGCAACCGTCTGTGAATGTCCATGTCCTATTTACTACATAACGATATGGACAATTGCCATCCACTCTTTCATCTACAGGGTCGGCAGTGAGCGTTCCTGCACACGCATCGATAGCTGTTAAGCTTTGTCCTGTTGGTGCACTGCATTCTGCTGTGACATTCTCTGGTGCATTTTGTATAACCGGTGCAATATCATCAGTCAACAGTATGGATGCGGACGAGGTTGATGTATTACCGCATTCATCAGTTGCTGTGAATCTAACAACTATATCTTCTTCACATGTTGGAATTTCGCCATTATAGTCATTAGAGAATATGGCTCCGTTACAATCATCCGTTGCGCTGGCACCACCATTATCATCCAGCCAATCTTGGATTATTCCCACTACATTATCACTACAATCCAATGAGAGATCACTCGGCTGACTGGTGATTGTCGGTGCTATATCGTCTTCCTGTCTTCGGATAATCTGTACTACTTGGTCCGTATTTCCACAATCATCTGTCGCCGTCCATACTCGCGTCAATATCACTCCGCCTGCACATCCGTCTTGGCCTGACGTTTCGACAAGATCAACATCCACATTATCATCGCAATTATCTGTTGCTTGTACATTTGGCGCCGTTGGAATTGCATCTCCACAACTAATACTTGCATCTGACACTTGGGTTGTAATTACAGGATCTTCGTTGTCCACCGGAGTCAATGTCTGACTTGCCGAACTAGTGTTGCCACATTCATCGGTCGCTACCCATGTTCTAGTTACTATATCTCCGGCACAGTTTGATCCTGTCACATCATCACTTGATGTTATGCTTGCATTACTGCAATCATCCGTTGCTGTTGGAGTGCTGTACTGTGGATTACTTCCACATTCATAAGCGCCATCAGCTCCTACACCGCTTATCATAGGTGATGTATTATCTTCTATATGAATAATCTGCTGACATGATGCAACATTTCCACAATCATCCGTCGCTGTCCATGTCCAGATTATAGTAGACTCTCCCGGACAATTGCCAGTAATCACTTCTGAACTAAACTCTACTGGTACATCTCCATCACAATTATCAGTTGCAGTTACAATTGCAGGATCTATGACAATTCCACATTCTATTGTAATCTCTTCCAAGGGACAATCTATGCTGAGTACCGGCGGTGTTATATCCTCCATATGAATAATCTGTTGGCATGATGCAACGTTTCCACAATCATCTGTTGCTGTCCATGTCCAGATAATAGTAGACCCTCCTGGACAATTACCCGGAATCACTTCTGAACTAAACTCTACTGGTACATTTCCATCACAGTTATCCGTTGCAGTTACAATTGCAGGATTGTCCTAACCCCCTATAAACTGGACAGATTTTTCAAAATTAGGTTTTATATTTGTTTTAGAACACAACGCTTCACGAAGGGATTGGCTTTTTAGGTCAATTCCTTTTTGAAGTAAATATTTATAAGGGCTCAGGTAATCAATTCCTGAGTGTATTCTATCCATATTATAGAACTCAACGAACCTAATCAAAGTCTGCCTAAGTTCTTCAATATTTTCAAATTCGTATCGGCGACAAATGACATTTTCGATAATACTGTGGTATGGTTCTATATGTGCATTTTGCTCAGGTGTAGCTGGTTTTGTAAACTCCTGAACGATGTTTTTCCTCTCAAAATACTTTTGCACGCTAGACGCTATAAATTGGGAGCCATTATCACAACGCACGTAAAACCTGGATGGTAGAGGGTATTGGGAGAGTATTTGGTCAAACAGAGCCTTTACATCTTTTTCTTTTATTGACCATTGTATTTTATGGCCGAGCACCCATCGGCTATATACATCCAAAACGGTGATCATCAGCGCATTTCGACCGCACCCAGGCACATACATATATTTAATATCAAATTCCAAATAATCGAAAACAGATAAAGGCTTGGGAATCAATTGTTTTACCCAATGTTTTCTGGAAGGTTTGGCTACCTTTTTCTTCTTGTTTAATAAGCCGTTTTCACGCATAAGACGGTACACTTTTTTAGGATTGATGATGTAACCATGTTCCTGCCTGAGCCAGTGTGTTACCTTGATATATCCGTAATCCACAAATTCTCTGGATAACAGTTCTTCTATTTGCTCCACCACGCGGTCATTGCATACATATTCTCCATTTTGACTAATCGTGTATTCGCTTATCGGTATTCCTTTTTTACCCGATCTTTGTTTAGGTTGATAATAAAAACTGCTTCTGGATAAACTGCAATTATCCAATATTGCCTTAACGCTATACCCTTGTTCTATGAATTGCTGTGCTACCATTTTTCGATCTGATTTGATTAAAGGCTTTTTTTTAAAAGCTCTGTTTTGATACGCAATGCCAATTCTTTTTCAGCCACGATTGCTCCTGAGTTCCTTATTCTCTCGTCGGAGTTGATCTAACTCGGAGTTTCGATTACGTCGATGCTTATTTTCCAAACCATCAGGGCCGTAATCATCCAATATATTTTGCCATTTGTAAACAGTGGTAGATGATACCTGGTATTCCCTAACTGTTCGGCTCAGACCATGTAGTTTGTAAAACTGGAGTACTTCGAGCTTCTCTGATCCACTCCATTTTCTTCTGTTTTTACTCATATTTTTTCCAATTTAGTATATAACTCTTTTTACTTAATTCGTGTCCAGTTATTTAGGGGGTTGGAAGGGGATCTATAGCAATTCCACATTCTATTGTAATCTCTTCTAATGGACAATCTATGCTGAGTACCGGTGGTGTGGTATCCACAAACCGCACTGAGAATGATACAGATGCGCTATTACCGCATTCGTCTTCAGCGAAGTAAGTAAACGTCTCACTTGTCTCACATCCGTCAATACTTATGCTCGATATTGCAGACAATAATAGATCTGTACTACAATTATCCAACCATATTGGCTCATAATTGACAGGCGTTTCACATTCTAATACTAAATCACTTGGCGGGTTTTGTATAACTGGTGGTGTATTGTCAATAAATATAATTGATGCAGATGCTGTAGTTTCATTTCCGCACTCATCTGTTGCGCTGAATACTACATCGACAGTCAAATTGTTGCATGACAAAGGTTGATTCGCGTAATCATTCGTAATGCTTACATTTCCACAATTATCGGTAGCAGTTCCATTTCCTCCATTATCCAACCATTGTTGAATCAGTTGTGAAATGTTATCATCACAATTAACAACTAAATCATCCGGTAAATTGGTCCAGACAGGAGGTGTGTCATCATTCACCTCAATTGTTTGTTGTATGTCAGCAACATTACCACAGCCATCGTCGAAAGACCATCTTCTTATCAATGTGAACTTATTCGGACACGTTCCTGGAATTACCTGTTCGCTTAACACGCCCTGAATTAATCCCTGACAGGCATCATTCGCTGTTAAGTCCGGTGCATTCGGAATATCGCTAGCACAAGAAACCGAAAGATCATCAGGTGCATCAGGTAATACAGGTGCATCGTTATCTTCCACAGTGATTACTTGAGATTCTGTAACAGTTTGGTTACATGCATCTGTCGCTGTCCATGTTCTTGTAATAGTATAACCACAACTTCCTTGCGTTCTTATTTCTTCGAAAATCGGATCTCCAATTTCTGAGCAGAAATCAAAGGCTGTGACTGTCGGAATATCAGGTATATTATCACAATCAACTGTCACATCATCAGGAACTCCTTCCAATACTGGATCGGCATCGTCTACTCTTGTTACTCTTTGAGAAGCAGATACTACATTACCACATTCATCGACCGCTGTCCATGTATAAATAGTTACACCCAATACCGGGCATAACCCGTCTTCAAAGTCAGTTTCAAGCGTTACTTCCACATCGTCGGAACACTGGCTAGAAGCCTGGACATCTGCTGGTGGAATGGCTATATCACAAGATACTGTCACATCGTCAGAAACTCCAATTAATTGAAGTTGGTTTTCCGAAGCTGGAACAGTGAAAGTACTTGTACAATTGTCGCTGCTGCAAGTTCCTTCAGCTCCGAAATCAATTGTTACCACACCACCGTCACAAACATCCGGAGCAATGAAGTTGTCCAGATTACTGCCCATAGCATCACAACCACCACTCACACCAAATTGTGCTTTCCATGCTGCAAAAGCAGTATTGATTTCAGCTTGACTAGAGCAATCATCAATTACTACAGGTGCAGGACAATTGGCTTGTATAGGTGGAGCTGGTTCTACACTGAATGTTGCCGTACAACTACTTGAACCACAATCATCTGTTACGGCAAAGGTAATTACGACACTACCGCCATTACAGGCATCAGGTGGAGCCTGTTCTGTTACATTTGACTGCCGATTACAACCTCCGTCAAAAGTTACACTATTCTTCCAGTTTTCAAATGCTGTATTTATATCTCCTTGACTTGTACACGCTTCAATAGTCATATCCGAAGGACATGTCAATTCTAATGGCGGAGCAGGAATTACAGTAAATGTACTGGTACATCCATCGCTTCCACAAAGTCCATTGGCTTCGAAATTGATAGTTACAGTTCCTCCTATGCACGCATTTGGCGCCTCAAAATCATCAAGATCTGTTCCAGATGCATCGCAACCGCCTGAAGCGCCAAATTGAGCCTTCCAATTACTGAAAGCTGTGTTAATCTCCGACTGACTTGTACATGCTTCGATGGTCACAGGTGCGGGGCAATTCGCTTGAATTTCAGGTGCCGGTGTTACACTAAATGTAGCTGTGCAACTGGTCGTCTCACAATTATCCGTTACCGTAAAGGTCACTACTACACTGCCTCCTTCACAGGCTGGTGGTGCATCTTCATCGCTTACACTCAACTCTGGATCACAACCGTCTCCATAGGTTACTTCATCTTTCCATGCTTCAAACAAGTCATCGATTTCTGATTGACTCAGACATCCGTCTACTGTATCATCATCAGGACAACTCAATTGTACCGGTGGTGCCGGTGCTACACTAAATGTAGCTGTGCAACTGGTCGTCTCACAATTATCCGTTACCGTAAAGGTCACTACTACACTGCCTCCTTCACAGGCTGGTGGTGCATCTTCATCGCTCACACTCAACTCTGGATCACAACCGTCTCCATAGGTTACTTCATCTTTCCATGCTTCAAACAAGTCATCGATTTCTGATTGACTCAAACATCCGTCTACTGTATCATCATCAGGACAACTCAATTGTACCGGTGGTGCCGGTGTTACACTAAATGTAGCTGTGCAACTGGTCGTCTCACAATTATCCGTTACCGTAAAGGTCACTACTACACTGCCTCCTTCACAGGCTGGTGGTGCATCTTCATCGCTTACACTCAACTCTGGATCACAACCGTCTCCATAGGTTACTTCATCTTTCCAATCTTCAAACAAGTCATCGATTTCTGATTGACTCAAACATCCGTCTACTGTATCATCATCAGGACAACTCAATTGTACCGGTGGTGCCGGTGTTACACTAAATGTAGCTGTGCAACTGGTCGTCTCACAATTATCCGTTACCGTAAAGGTCACTACTACACTGCCTCCTTCACAGGCTGGTGGTGCATCTTCATCGCTTACACTCAACTCTGGATCACAACCGTCTCCATAGGTTACTTCATCTTTCCATGCTTCAAACAAGTCATCGATTTCTGATTGACTCAAACATCCGTCTACTGTATCATCATCAGAACAACTCAATTGTACCGGTGGTGCCGGTGTTACACTAAATGTAGCTGTGCAACTGGTCGTCTCACAATTATCCGTTACCGTAAAGGTCACTACTACACTGCCTCCTTCACAGGCTGGTGGTGCATCTTCATCGCTTACACTCAACTCTGGATCACAACCGTCTCCATAGGTTACTTCATCTTTCCATGCTTCAAACAAGTCATCGATTTCTGATTGACTCAGACATCCGTCTACTGTATCATCATCAGGACAACTCAATTGTACCGGTGGTGCCGGTGTTACACTAAATGTGCTTGAGCACGTCGCTCTCTGACCACATCTGTCCTCTACTACATAAGTGAATACCACACTGCCTCCATCACACTCATCCGGTGGTGTGGTCGGTAGTGCATTCTCTTGTGGATCACACCCACCACTATGGCTGAAGCCATCCAACCAATCGTCAAATGCATCCTGGATTTCTTCTGCACTTGTACACTCTGGAATATTTACATCATCCGGACATTCTACCGTTAAATCCGGCGCTGGCGCTACACTGAATGTGCTACTGCACGTCTCTCTCTGGTCGCAATCGTCTGTTACTTCATATATAAATACTATCATTCCTCCATCACACTCATCCGGTGGTGTGGTCGGTAGTGCATTCTCTTGTGGATCACACCCACCACTATGGCTGAAGCCATCCAACCAATCGTCAAATGCATCCTGGATTTCTTCTGCACTTGTACACTCTGGAATATTTACATCATCCGGACATTCTACCATTAAATCCGGCGCTGGCGCTACACTGAATGTGCTACTGCACGTCTCTCTCTGGTCGCAATCGTCTGTTACTTCATATTCAAATACTATCATTCCTCCATCACACTCATCCGGTGGTGTGGTCGGTAGTGCATTCTCTTGTGGATCACACCCACCACTATGGCTGAAGCCATCCAACCAATCATCAAATGCATCCTGGATTTCTTCTGCACTTGTACACTCTGGAATATTTACATCATCCGGACATTCTACCGTTAAATCCGACGCTGGCGCTACACTGAATGTGCTACTGCACGTCTCTCTCTGGTCGCAATCGTCTGTTACTTCATATATAAATACTATCATTCCTCCATCACACTCATCCGGTGGTGTGGTCGGTAGTGCATTCTCTTGTGGATCACACCCACCACTATGGCTGAAGCCATCCAACCAATCGTCAAATGCATCCTGGATTTCTTCTGCACTTGTACACTCTGGAATATTTACATCATCCGGACATTCTACCGTTAAATCCGGCGCTGGCGCTACACTGAATGTGCTACTGCACGTCTCTCTCTGGTCTCAATCGTCTGTTACTTCATATTCAAATACTATCATTCCTCCATCACACTCATCCGGTGGTGTGGTCGGTAGTGCATTCTCTTGTGGATCACACCCACCACTATGGCTGAAGCCATCCAACCAATCATCAAATGCATCCTGGATTTCTTCTGCACTTGTACACTCTGGAATATTTACATCATCCGGACATTCTACCGTTAAATCCGGCGCTGGCGCTACACTGAAGGTAGCTGTACAACTCGTGGGCTCACATACATCCGTTACCGTAAAGGTCACTATAAAACTTCCACCACATGCCGGTGGCGCTAGTTCTGGACTCACACTCAACTGTGGTGAACATCCGCCTGCTACTACCACTCCCAACTTCCAAGCCGCAAACGCTGCATTTATCTCTGCCTGACTCTTACACGATTCTATAGTCGTATCCGGGGGACAGATTAATGTCAATGGTGGGCAAATACATATCTCATCACAACAATTGTTTTCAAAACATTCTGTAAGGATCGTGGATTCGGCTGTCTCAGATCCCGCTCCAGGTACATTTGTTGAATTATTCTTATCGGAATACCAGTCATCTATTGAAGCTGTCCACGTACCTGAATTCTCGAGGATATCTTCAACTGCCAAACATAGGTTTTCACCGACTATTGTACCACTCGATTGATTCTGGAAATTTCCAGATTTGTTCAATTTGACGTCCACATCGCACATCGTCATAGTAGCATTGGAGTTCTGGTAATCGCCATTAGCCACTACTATATCTGTACCATATATTGATTGAGTATTACTACTCTGCCAATTTCCTGAGTCGTCGCCGTCAGAAACACCAAAAGGTGTAGGAGTAGCATGATTTGGGCCCCTGTCACCAATTTCAAAACAGCAATTGATTATGACATCGACTCCATTCGTACCACTTCCTGAACCCGAACTCTCTAACTGATAATCATGAGTCACATTGATACAATTGTTTTCCAGATATCGATAACCTCCATCGTTTTGCCAATTAGCCGAAGTGCTATTGTTTCCAGTTGTATTGAATTGTCCATCAGCTTCTTCATCTCCAATTTCGATGTCCGTATCAGTAATACAGATTACACTATTCTCTTTTTGCTGAAAATTGCCATAAGTCCTTAGTGCTCCACCATTCTGAATGAATCTCGAACTAACCTCATCCAGCTTCAAATTTCCATTGTTGACAATGAATTCAACTCCTTCTAAATTCAACACAGCTCCTGAACTTTTAAGAAGCAAGTCGCCATTCTGCACAATTACAGTTCCTCCTCCAGATATTCTGATCTTATTGGTGACTTCGTCAGGCTTTCCCAAACCAAGGCTCTGCCAAGTTACTGTAGTACCGGCGGGCACGACTACATCTTTGTCAAAAGAGGAAGGTGGAGTACATTTAGAATGTGGTGCAGGAGGCGTACATAATTGGCCCTCAGCATTCATGCTAGTTCCGAGCATACCTATTAGCAAAATTAATAGTTTAGGAAAAGCTGTAGAATTAGAGTTTACAGCAAAAAATGCACTCAGAGAAGCTGGTCTATTTCTCATGGAAAATCCTTTTACAATTTGATAGGGGAAAAATTGTCTTATGAGGGGTGTGAGGAATGATTTGTTTTTAATGTAATTTTCTACCGGGTAAAAAGCTCTCATATAGATCAATTTTGAGTCCACTCCGATTACCACACATTTTTCAAGCGTACATTTGCCAGCTGCGGCCAAAACCCTGGAATTTTCTTAAGTGCAATATTGTTGCATAAGCATTCCTGAGGGTTGCGATGATGATATTTGGAAATCCGAGGGCATTTTCGACCAATTTATCGTTAATTCTTCTAAAATTCGTCCAAAGTACTCGTGACAGGACATAAATTTGACATTTGAATAAACCCCGATATAATATTTTGTTTCTTTTTTTGAGCCGGTGAAAACATTGATGTATGGTCGATTCCACATTGGCTCTTAGATTGTGGGTGTGCTCATCTAATGTTTCTTGCATCTGTTGAAATAAAAAATAGTTTTCTACTTCATCTTTGGTCATATACCGACCTCGGGTGTCGTGTTTAATGACGTATTTGTTGGTCTTCTCGTTAAACTTTACCGCGCACTGTTCTCCTGTCTTTTTTCGCCATACTTGAAGATTGTTATTCTCATCTCGTTTCATTGTATAGGCCTGCTTTCCCCCTTTTGTATTAGCTAACTTCCATTCGGGCGTGGTCGTTTCTGACATTGCTTTTCTGTTGGCCTTGCTGTCGTATCCGCCATCCGTGATGGCCTGTTCTATTTTATTCTTTTCTTGACCTGATTCATCCTTATCTGGATTTAATACATCCTGGATATGGTCGATAGATTCGATTAAAAACTCGTCTTCTGTAATATTGGCCGGTACTACCTGGGCATCTACGATTAGGTCTATTTCATTTTCTTCTGTACACGTTTCACTTATGTTGGCATGATAGCCCGATATGGTCTGTTTATTTTCTGCTTTACCTTTAGTACGGTAGGCAGCATCAGGATCATGAATGGACTGCACACTGCCACTCGATATGTCTCTTGCAGCTTTGGGTCTCGGAGTATTCTCCTGTTTAGTTTGCTGTTCAGATTCATCACAGACCGCGCTGATTTTTGTTTTATCATCAGAGGCACTCGGAGGTTTTTGCTCATTAGATTCCTCTGATTGTTCTTCATACTGTTCTTCGTAGAGCCGCTTGAGATCTTGGTAGCCTGTCAATCCCGCCGCCTGGCCATGACTCAAGAGTACCTTTATGATCTTACCCATACCTACTAGCAGTTCCTCTTTTTCTTTTTTGTTTAATGGGTAGACAATATTGGAGGCACTTTGGCTTTTTAGCTTTTCTAAAAGCTCGCATGATTCTTTATCCAATTGATCTGTAAGCAGTTCTACCATAAGGTCTTTACTGCATACTCGTACAGCTTCGATTATCATCTGGACTCGAGTGCAGCGTGCAATATTGGAATTAATCAACTTCGAATCCAATCGTATTTTCTTACCGCTCACCTTGTATTGCTCTATCTGCCCAATAGTGATTTGTTTAAATGCCGCCTTCATCAAATCCTCCCCATGGTCTTCATTATACTCTACCATGCTCTGTCTGAACTTATAGTAAGTCGATTCGGTCGGAATATCCTCATTTATATTCGAATATCCCAAAGCAAGCATGACCCTGGTGTTGAATCGACATTCATCAAAAAGTTGTTCATCAGTCCAACCTTTACCTTCTTTAAGGATAATCATTCCCATTAAAACTCTAATTGAGCAATTGGGCCGGCCTCCTTGATTATAAAGCACCTCGAACAATCCTTCGTCTATGCGAGATACCACTTCTTTAAAAAATATATTATGCCAACCATTTGGATCATCCAGAAGCTCTCGCTTCCGTTCTGATAGCATCCCTCCTATCGATTTGAATAGATCGACTTGTGAATTTGTACTACGTTTAAACATATCACAAATTAAATATATATGTCATCTTATTGTAATATTTGACATGATTTATGATTTAGTTTTCGGAGTGGACTCAATATTGAATAGTGTAATTATTACTCGCGTGTATCACCGAGCAATTTTTTTGTCATAGTTTTCTAAATACACATACGGTGAATACACATTAATAACTTATGCAATAAGTTACCTAGCTGTAATGTGGTATACGGGGAAAAGCCCTGGTAATATACTGCATATATGACGCCACCAAAGCCTTTTAACACGTCATGAGGTCATTTTTCATAGTACTTTGCTAAGTATTTTGCAAAAATTCTAAAGGGTACGAATAGAATACGAAAAATAGAGCCGACACGTGCAGCATCGGTTAGAAAGAAGAACATTTCCAATTATATCCAAATGTTATGGTCAGAATGCAACTTTACTGTGATGTCCGGTTATATTATTTGGGCTAAAACGGCCTCCCTGAAAGCATCTTAATCGGATCGGATATTCGAATTTGTTTCGTTCAAGACTTTTCTTTGGTGCTTTTACGAGCTTATAGATCATCCGTTATTCGATAATTTTATCAAAAAAGTCACTAATATATAGGTCAGTGTGTATGCATATTAGCCTGATAATCTGGAGTTTAAATTTTAGTCATAGTCCTTATTTATTATTGTTCGCAAAAATCCTTGTCTCTTTTCCGGAAGGTACTTTAATCCAACGCCACTTTTCATAAATTACATTTGAGATCGAATTTGAGTGCATTTTATGTCTATCAAGAAAAATTTATGGGATAATTATTGTCGAACTCACTCTTCCGAGTACAGTCCTTTTCTACAGGAGATTGAAAACAAGTCTTTTCTACACGCGGCAGATGCCAGCATGATTTCAGGATTTGCACAGGGTAGGTTGCTGAGCTTGATCTCCCGGCTTCTGAAGCCCGATCTCATACTTGAAATCGGCAGCTTTACAGGTTATTCTTCCATCTGTTTGGCTGAAGGCTTGGCTGATGGAGGACGGTTGATCACAATAGAATCGAACAAGAGCTTAAAGCCATTATTGGAATCAAATATAACTGCGTCAGGGCTCGGCGCTAAGATTGAAATAAAATATGGTTCAACACTTGAAATTTTACCAACTCTAGATCTAGAACTTTTTAATTTAGTCTTTGTCGATGCTGCGAAAATGGAGTATCAAAAATATTACGAAATTCTCGTTGATGGTCTTAAATCTAGTTCTAACTTACTAATAGACAACGTTTTATGGAAAGGTGAGGTTTTGCAAAAAGATAAAAAAGGAATCGCGAAAGCCATGGATGACCTCAACAAATTTGTAAAGAATGACCCTAGAGTTGACAACTTCATTCTACCATTGAACGATGGTTTGAATATCATCAAAAAAAAATAAACCTTGGCTGGTATCTATATCCATATACCTTTCTGTAAAAAAGCATGCCACTATTGTAATTTTCATTTTAGCACATCTCTTAAAAACAAGGACACTCTTCTAAAGTCTATCGTGAAAGAGATTGAATCGAGAAATCATTTTTTTGGAGGAGAAAAAATCGATTCTATTTATTTTGGAGGGGGCACACCTTCACTTTTGACCAAAACAGATTTGTCACTGCTCATCGAAAGCCTCTCAAAGCATTTCATATGGGGTAAAGATGTCGAGTTCACCTTGGAAGCCAATCCGGAGGACATTAGTTTGAGTAAAGTGAAAATGTTTGAAAAGCTGGGAATCAATAGGTTAAGCATTGGGGTCCAGTCTTTTAACGATGGAGAACTTTTTCAGCTAAATAGGGCACATACTGCCAAAGAAAGCCGCGAAGCCATAACCGTATCACAGGAAGTGGGTTTTAAAAATGTTTCTATAGATTTAATGTTTGGTTTGCCAGGAAGTACTTTGGGTTCCTGGGAAACGACTTTAGAAGAAGCGCTTAGTTACAATGTATCTCACATTTCTTGTTACAATCTTACTGTTGAGGAAAGGACGGCTCTCTGGCACTTTGTCAACAAGAAGAAAATTGCTTTGCCGCCAGATGACAAACAAGAAGAACAGTATCTACAAGCTCATCAGTTTTTAAGCTGTCATAGATATGAGCATTATGAAATTTCTAATTATTCAAAAAGCGGGTATCGTTCCCTCCATAATTCAACCTACTGGAATCGAATACCATATCTTGGAATTGGGCCATCAGCTCATAGCTTTAAAGATAATGTGCGTTGGTGGAATATTTCTAACAATGCCAGATATACAGAAGCGATATCAAACAGTAAAGAATATAGCAAATCAGAAATCTTGAGTGAAGTGGATGTCTTTAATGAGCTCATTATGCTTGGATTAAGGAAATTAGAGGGCGTTTCTAAGAAACAACTTAAGTCAATTAGATTTTCTATGGACTATGACTTTATAGAAACCTGCCAAAAATTGATTGCCGAAGGACTTCTGCATGAAAATGAAAAAGCTTATTGTCTGACGCCTGAACTTTTCTATTTATCGGATTTTATAAGCGCGCAACTTTTTGCGCCAAATGAATACATTTAGTCTTTAATAAACCTCATCGAAAATTTTAGTTTAGATATCGTACTTCCAGTTTACAATCCGCCTGACGGCTGGAGTAGAGCTGTTATTGAACCTATACAAGCCATCAGGAATGAATTTCCCGTGGCGAGCATCCAAATCACTATTGTAAACGACGGTTCGGATTTTGATATCTCCAATGAGGCAGAGCAGATATTAAGTGAACTGGAAGATATCCGATATGTCGAATACGATAAAAATATGGGTAAAGGATTTGCCTTGAGAAAGGGAATTTCAGCGGGTACTTCGGAATACACGATGTACACAGATATAGACTTTCCATATACAATCAGCGATATAATAAAATTACTTAAAGAACTGATTATCAATGATTTAGCTGTTGTAGTTTGTTCAAGAGACAAGACGTATTACTTCAACATAAACGTCCAGAGGAAGGTAATTTCCAGGTGCCTTTTGAGTATTAACAAATTGCTTTTCAGACTGCCGATATACGATACTCAAGGCGGGCTCAAGGCTTTTAATTCCTCGGGAAAAAAGATATTTTTGGAGACAAAATCCAATCGTTATCTCACTGATTTGGAATTTATCAAAATGATAGGGCGTGCCGGACTAACAATAGGAAAAGTAAATGCAAGGCTCAGGAAAAATGTAGAAATTCCTAAACTGCGATACGTTCTTCTGTTGAAAGAAATCCCTGCATTTGTGAGAATACTATTCAGCTAATTCGACTATCATGTGATTGGCATAGGCTTCGCGATTATTTAGAATTTGGTGTACACTTGCATTCTTTGTTTTAAGGAGCAATTTGTCGATGTACTGGTATTCGCCGTGGACTTTGAGGCTAATTTGTTTCACTGATGTATCAATGGTGTACGACCTCAAATATCTCACCCAGTCATCATAAACTTCAACTCTTCTCAGATCCCAATCTCTGAAGGCATCCCTTTGAACAATATTGTCCGTATTATCAAAAGCCAAAAATTCAAACGTAGGCACAGTGCTCTTATCGTCCATTATTTTGTTCCAAAAGCTACAGTCGACATATAATGTTTCGTTTGCATTTAAATGTAAATTCATTATTTCCTTTGCGCCCTTTTTGCTGAAAAAACAACCCGCTACACCGCCCATGCCCTCATGTTGGTTATCTTCAAAATCATCAAATAAAATTAGCGTGTCGCCTTGTTGAAGTTCAAACGATGTCGGTAATACCGCAGAACTTTCAGACAAATTGTATTTTTTTCTTTCGAGCAACTTGGACAATTCTATGGAATAGAGGCTTATTTTTTTATTTTTTGCAAGAAATTCACCTCGTTCTAAAAAATCGTGGTAGTCTTTCAAATAATCATCGGCAATTACCAGTAACAAGTCTTTTTGATTGCGAAAGTCCTTTCGCGACAGACTCTTCTGGCTATACAGTGATGAGGACAACTGAAGTATATTTAATATTCTCGAAAGCGGTACTCGGGACATGATAGAGGCCGTCATTGGCAATCCCGTCTGGCAAGAAAATGGCAATACCCGGGTTTTGAGAAAATAGTCGTTATTGAGATAAAATTTTTCAGCGCCTTCCGAAGAAGGAGGCAGAGTAAGAATGGCTTGAAATTCGTCGGGATCCCTAAGCCCGTCCAGCATGTTTGAGATACTTTTTTCGTCCCGTAGTAAATTGCCGGAACTGTAATTGTCTATGTTTTGTCTGAATGCCTTATGGTAAGAAGATGCTTCCAACACCCATACGCCTACTACCAAAAAGATCAGAAATGACCTAATGTATCTGTTTTGTGTACTGTTTACAATTTTCCAATAAATGAATGAAAAAAATACAAACCCAATATAGTAGAACGACCATGAAAAGCGACCAAGACCCCTGAACTGCTTCAGTTTTGGTAGTACTTCAAGAATGAATTCATCTGCAATTCTGAGGTGTTGACCCATGGAAAATAGCAGTACCAATACACCTGCATAAAAAGCTCTAGTCAGAGTAATAGGTAAACCACTGATGATATTCGATCTACCAATTTTATTGCCAAAAAACTGTCTTCCGACATAAACAAGTCCTAGCAGGAAGGGTAAAAAGGACGGATAGCAATAACCCTCAGTGTATTCGTTTTGTGGTTCTAAAATGGTGTCAACTAATTCACCAAATGATCCATAAAATGGAAACAAATCTCTGAAAATGGTCTTGTAAACATGTATCCCATATGGATTTTTAGGGCGATCTGATGCAGAATCTAAAAAAGATGTTATTGCCAAAAAAATTAGAATTGGGATGATGGCAACGATCAAGCCATTGCAAGCTAGTTTTAGATCCTTGCGGGTGTAGAATAATGAAAGCGCAGACAGAAACAGAGCAATGGTGATCAAATGATAAGCGTGCACAAATCCCAATATCAAAAACAGACCGATTGCAAAGACCGAAACCAAAACTCTAGACCTTATCAGCTTCAATTTGGAAAGCCTGATAAATAAATACCATGCTAAAGGAATCATAAATGTAGATTACGGTTGAAAACTGAGCCAGAATTCCAATTGAAAACTGAGCCAGTTATCATGGCAGATATGATGCATAACCATCATATGTTTTGCACTATTAAACATGATAACTATGCTACAAAAACAAGATATTATTCTGCGCTATTTTGATCAGGGAATATCCCAACGAAAGATCAGTAAGGATCTGGGATTATCGCGCAATACAGTCAAGAAGTATATTGATGAATATGAGAAGAATCGTTCTTTGCAGGACCGTTCTTCTAAAGGCATTTTGGATCCACCTCGGTACGATTGTTCTTCTCGTACCAAACGCAAACTTACCCAACAGATACGAACCAGGATAGATCAGTTTGTTAAAGATAATGAGCGCAAACATTGTTCGGGTTTGGCCAAACAATGCATGCGGCGTATAGACATGCACGAGGCACTGATCGCCGATGGTTTTGAAATCAGCTATACTACGGTATGTGAATATGTAAAACAGCACTTGAGAAAAGGTCAGGAGATTTTCATACGCCAGCACATTGACCCAGGGCAAAACAGTGAGTTTGATTGGGCAGAAGTTAAATTGACAATAGAGGGAAAACAGAAAAGATTGATGCTGGCTGTATTTACCAATGGGTACAGCAATTACCGATGGGCTCGTCTTTACTACCGCCAGGATACCGCGTGACGCGGCACGAGTTATGATCAGTTTCTTGCACGCTCATGTACACTATCTGAGCCACATTGGTGGTGTGCCATCACAGATAGTGTACGACAATATGCGTACAGCAGTAGCAAGATTTACCATGCGAAATGCAGACCCGTCTACCGAACGGGCAGGTAAGAAACCTACAGATGATCTACTTAAAATCAGCACATACTATCAATTTGATATTCGTTTTTGCAATGTGTATAGAGCCAATGAAAAGGGACGTGTAGAGCGAAGTGTTGAATATGTGCGCCGCAAAGCCTTTGCTCAAAATGATGAGTTTATCGACCTCGATTCGGCTAATCGACACCTGAAGCAAAAACTGATCAGACTTAACAATAGAAAATCAAAAGGTGAGTCTAAAACATTCGCTGAACGTGTGTGCGAGGAGAAAATTCATATGACAGTTCTGCCTGGTTCAGCCTATGATACCGCCCTGATCCAGACATTAAGAGTAGACAAGTATCACACCATCTCGGTTGATACCAATCACTATTCTATTCCTGAAAACTTGCGCGGCCCCATAGTGGATGTGAAAATTTACCCTTTGCACATTCACATTTATGATAAAAATGGCGATGTAGTGGACATTCATCAGAGAAGACACTGTAAGTATCAATGGTTCATTAAAATAGAGCACTATCTGAAGACATTAGCCGTAAAGCCTGGTGCTTTGTCAAACAGCGAAGCCTTTCTTCAGGCTGATACCGATTTGATCGCACTTTACAAACAATATTTTTCAGATCAACCCAAGGTATTTATTGACGTGATTAGTTACGCCACCAAACATCATTTATCTACCTCAATAATAACCTCCGCAGTTGATCAATGTCTAAAAACTACTTTGAACTCTCCCCTGACCAGTGACAAAATCATCTTTATGGTACAAGCCCTGATGAAAAAGAAAAACGAGGCTCAGGCACTCACCATCCCGAGCCCTTTGACTGAACAGATAAGTCTTAATTGTGTAAAACAACTTCAAGACATACAGGCTATTTTTTAATTCGAATAAAATCTCAACAATGCAAGCAAAAATGGAACAACAAATTGATTATTACTCACGTCTGCTTAGGCTGCCTGCATTCAGAACAGAGTACGCCGAACAGGCAAAAAGTGCTGCTAAAAGCAATCATTCTTTTGAACGCTACTTGCTCGATCTTATGATCACCGAATATGACGGGCGGCTCATCCGGAGAAAAAAACAGCGTATCCGAAGAGCCGGATTCCCGTATAAAAAACAAATCCACGATCTGATCAAATCTGAACTCCCCAATGATGCACAAAACAAACTGGCTACTCTCGAACGTCTCGATTTTATAAAAGATGGACAAAATCTCATCCTGGCTGGTAATCCCGGTACCGGTAAAACACACATCGCTATTGGCCTGGCCATCAAAGCCTGCACACTCGATTTCACTGTCTTGTTTACTGCCATTCCCAGGCTGATAACCCAAATCAACGAAGCCAGGTCTCACAAAATGCTCCGTACCCTGGAATCTCGTTTTGAAAAATACGATCTGGTCGTGTGTGACGAGTTCGGTTATGTGTCCTTTGACAAAGAGGCTGCAGAATTACTTTTTACTCATCTTAGCCTCAGAGCTGGTAGAAAGTCAACCATTATCACAACCAACCTGAGTTTTGATCGGTGGACAGAAATATTTGGTGATGAAGTTCTCACTGCTGCCATAGTTGACCGACTCACCCATAAAGCCATCCTGGTCAACATGAATGGAAAATCCTTCAGAGTCAAAGAATCAGAAAAACTTAATCAACAACTTTAATTTCTCTCAAAAAATATTAATGGTTATTCTTTCATCAAAATGCATAACTTCGCCTCTCTCAACTGGCTCACTTTTCAACCGAATTCTGGCTCACTTTTCAACCGAATTCTGGCTCAGTTTTCAACCGTAATCTACATGATTGATTAAAATAGGATGGAACACCAAATTAAATTATTCCTATTCATCTCTTTCCTATTCATCCCTGCCTGTCAAATAATGTCTCCTGAATCGGTCGTGAAAGATTACTTCACCTTCATCCAGGAAGGGAAGTATGATAATGCATATAATCTTTTAACCGAATTTGACAAGACGGAAAAACCATTGAATGAATTTAAAGAAGAAATGCAGTATATTGCTCTTTTCGGGTCTAAGTGGAATTATAATATAATATCCAGTGCTACCAGAGAAAACATAGCCAAAGTTATTATCAAAACAGAGTATCCAGACTTATCTGGATTGATGTCAGAATTATTTGGAAGAGCTTTCGAGAACATACTTAACGATGAGAAAATGGGAAAAGAGGATTATTTAGACTTGTTAAAAAGTAAATTGCAGGAGAAGGACTTTCCAACTGCAAAAGAAGAACAGACCATCACATTAATCAAAGAAGAATCAACTTGGAGGATATTGAATTTCTATTATAAATCTCATTTGATTGACAAGGCCAATGAATATATAAAGAACAAAGATTTTAGAGCCGCCAACGAAACATATAAGGAAGGTCTTAAGATAGATCCATACGACAAAGAATTAAAATTAAAAAGAAAGGAGCTGAGAGCCTCTTATGCTAATTGGAAAATCAAGAAAAATTATATAGACAGCATAGAAATATTCGATGAAAAAGGGAAGATGTATAACGTTGGATTTTGGGAAGAAGAGTTAATTCCAGGAGTTGAATTTGGTTTGCGTAATAATGGCAATAAAACATTAAAAAAAGTGGAAGTCACCGCATATTTCATGAACCAAGAAAACAAGACTATACATGAAAAGACATTCACCCCTGTAAATTATCTAACCGGCGAATATGCCTATATGAATGGCGAAAATTATCCGTTAAGACCTAACTATATCTGGAATCTTGAAAGAGATCATTACCTCAAATGCAAGCGGTGCCCAAAAGAATGGAAAATTGGTAACGTAAAGTTTGTGATAACCGATATCGAATTCTTAGACTAATTTAATAGATAGAATGGGGGGTAGGTCGAATTCTGATCAAATGATGGCATAACAACGCCGCTTTCGCAACACGCAGTGTGCAGCCATTTTTTGACTAAGGGAGGGTAAGCTATTCATGTAGCTCTCTGGGTTAACCTCATCTGTTCATTCTTAGATGTGTCTACTCAAAAAAGAAACTACCGTTTCATTTTTTTAAAAATTCAAAATTTGAATAAATAGCTTCGCAGGATATTTAAAGTTTGTTGATGCAGACCTTGTTGTTGACAGAAATGCTATATCATTATTAAGTAACAATCACTACCCCAGTCACCCTAATCCCAACCATGGGCCAAAGAGGCTTTGATGGTTTTGGGAGTTGTATTAGTGATATTGGGTGTAGTTACCATTTGGGGTCGAGAGGAGAGAGTTTCTCAATAAGTGGGTAAATTTTCGAATATAAGTATACCCACTAGCATACCACCTGCAATTCTAAATCAAAATGCATTTGTACTTCATGTTCTGATTTGCTTTTGATGTAGAATCCATCAAGTTAACAGGTAGATCGGATAAGAGTCATATTTGATGTCGTCCAAAATGTAAGTGGTTCTTATATCTAGAAGATCGTTTCCTGAAAGAGTAGACCAGCAGTATTTGGCTTATTCCAGCCACTATCAATTCATCTATCATCCATCCATCAAATTGCTCCTGTTTATCAAGAGATAATTTCCCACAGGAGTCCAAAATATGACCTCAGGGCCACGATCTTTTCTATCTCGTGTTACATGCCTGAAGCCTCAAATATTGCCCTGAGCGCAATATAATAGGACATACAACAGCGTGTTATGATAGGCTAATCTTTTTCCATCCTGTGATACTTTGGATTGTGCCAATGCTAATGATTTGGGAGTAACATAAAACGGTAGTCAAAAGAGTTAATGTTACTTTGATTAATGTAACGAGTTCTTGTAACTCGGACGTTTTGACCCCACCTTCACTGGTGTTTTTCTTGGACATCACTGAAAAATGATGAATTTTTAGACCGAGAGGGGATATTTCCTAAAAAATTCGGGAGTAACGAAAAAGGAACCTATAATGTAACTCATTCCAACCAACGGTTTCAAATCTCCATGATTCTCTATCTTAGGTGAATGATCCATTTCCTGAGAAGAATTAGAAAGAGTTTACTCGACAGTGGTGCCACTCGTAAGTACCTGCTTTATGCCATAGGAGAGATATTGCTGGTAATGATCGGTATACTTTGGATATAGATTCCAGCATTTTGACTTGTGACGGCAATCAACAAGGAGCAAAAAGGGGATATAATCCTTCTAAACCGGGTAGGCCTTCACACCACCCTTTAATGGCCTTTGTAGCTGAATGCAAGATGGTGGCCAATTTTTGGCTCAGAAGCGGAGATGCATATACCTCAAATAATTTCAAAGCATTTCTACAAGATACAATGTCAAGATTAAAAGGCAAACGAATTGGCTTGTTGGGTGTATCCCATTTTTTCGTTTAAGCAGCTTTTTTCCCAAGGAACTCAGAGAGTCTGTCCCATTGATTGTTCATTCTCAAATTTCTGAGACTGATTACGTTTGTAACTCCTTTTGGAGTCCATCTTTGTCCTGACAATTTACAGCGCTTTTGCACCAATGTTCTATGGGCTGCTTCTATGGCACCACTTCCAATTTGTAGCCCTTTTTCTCTATATTTTGGATATTCCATCCTGTGGATGTTGTTGTTTAAATAGACCAATAATTTCTCTTTCTTTTCTTTTTTCTTTTCTGTTTTACATTCTATGTTCTCCACCATTTTTAAGGCAGCTTGTCCTCCCTTTTTCAATAGTGTTTCCCTTATGGTGTCTAACCACTCTTTTCTCTTTTCTTTTCTATGTATCGCTACTTTTGAAAAGTCTGAAAAATGTTCTAAGGCATGATAATAATCCAGTATTTGCAAAGCCTCTGGATATTCTGAGCTAAACCAATCTCCCAACCATTTCGCTCCGTCTATTATTATGACCAACCTGTCTTTTAGATCTTCGTAGGTATCCAGATATTCTGACATCTTTCGTTCAAATTCTTCATGCCCACCTAAATGAAAACAATACCACGATTCTTTGATAAAACTCCTGGTATCGCTCAGTTTAAGTACTTCTTTACCTTTATAAACCCTTCCTACTTTTACTTCTTTCCAATCACTCGGTCTGGTCAACACCATCCCTCCATCTGCATGTGCATATACTACCTCATCGGACTCCGCTTTGGGCTTACTTTGTACATCTTCTCTTTGCTCCTCCAGCCATTTTTCACCCTCCTCTCCAAGACTTTGACATACTCTGTGTATGCTGTTGTCGCTCACATCAAGTTGCATCGTCTTTTTTAGTAATTCACTACTCGATTGGTAGCATTCACTTTGCCCTACATATGCTGTGATATCCTTCAGCATCGGACTCAGTTTTACTCCTTTGACCTCTTTTACAAATCGATGTGAGTTGTCCAGTTCAAGTTTTCCGTAATAGCCTATTATGCTTTTTTTTTACGATAATCTTCATCGGCTTCTCCTATGGTCTGTTCTATCACATTGCGACTTAATTCTTTAAGAAGCTCCACCGATTTGGTTTCAAATTCATAAAAGCTTTCTGCGGTTTTCTCTTTAAGTTCTATCTCATCCAAAAGTTGGCTAAACTGGTTCAGTAATTTAGCCTTGTCCATTTTTGAATGTATTTTGGTTTATGCTAATTTAACCATTTTTGCGAAAAACTGGGATACACCCGGCTTGTTAAGGGCAGATAGTTGATTTTATGATAAAAAGGTATTTGAATACCTATCAAGCGCAAGGATGGAAAACCCCAAGAAGATTGGTTGTTGTTCGACAAAAAATGAAGGAAAGACCCAAAGCTACAGGCAAACAACTTAAACTCTTCAAGGATCAGGGAATGTATCAAAATTACAGGTATAGTTGTTATATCACTAACCTGGATCTTTCGAGTGATTTAGTGTGGGATTTGTATAAGAAAAGAGCCGATTGTGAAAACCGCATTAAGGAATTCAAAGAAGACTTTGGCTTTAAAAGTTTTAATATCAATAGTTTTCCAGCAACCGAGGCAGCTTTAAATTTTATGACGATCGCATACAATTTGATGAGCCTGTTCAAACAAGCTGTTTTAAAAACAGATCAATTGTACCAACTCAAAACAATGCGATACAAAATCTTACTTATCGGAGGGTATATTACTAAACAAGGTAACCAGAGGATACTCAAAATGTCCTTAGCAATGAAAAGGCGAAAATGGATCAAAGGGATATGGACAAATTCCAAAGACTTTTCATGGCCTTTTGTACCCACTTAAGTTTTCTAATGACAAATCTGGGTTTATCTCTGATAATACCTACTCCGGAGATCATTTCGACTAGGTACTCCTGATAAAAAGACTCATTAAATAAGATAAGATCCTCTCCTAACCATTTAAAATCTTCTTTCTTGTTAAAAGCTTCATAGTGAGTATGCCAGCCTTTTCGCTTCTCTTGAGGAGAATACCTCGGCTTTCGTTCGTTGAGGATCTTGCGGTTTCCATGTTCGGCCGAAAGAATGGGATAGTGTTTATGCAAGAATTTAAACGGAAAGACTTTCCTATGTTCAAAACGAACCTCGTGTCCTCCTGAATCCGCCAAGTTGACAGCTACTTTCTGTTTTTTCCAAATTTTGATCTGAAGGAATTGACATGGTTTTTTGCAGAACTCAAAGTACCTGAAATAACTTTGCGGATTATCGCCTGCCCGGAAACCATTGTCCACAGGCCGGAAGGTAATTGGAGTACTGTCAATTGCAGAATAACCTGCTTGATCCACCATAAAAATTGCCCTTCTAAGATCAATATTTTCCCAGGGAGTTTTTCTGTAGACATCCGCATCATTCAGAATTATCCAATCAGCATCGAGCTCTCCACCTAATTGCTGGATTCTGGTAAGAATGTGCTCCCATTGATAATACTCTGGTCTTTCACTCTGTGGAAATTTTTCCCAACCAACAAGCCCTTTCCCGATAAATTGTTTCGCAATCTCAATTGAATTGTCAGTTGACCAATTGTCAATTATGTAGAATTCTATTCCCTGATCAACGAAATGTTGAAGCGTTTGCTCAAGGATATTCGACTCGTTGTAAACAGGAATGATTGCAACCACATTAAAATCATCTGAAATTTTCTGATGTGGAATTTTTGCTGGATTTAAGATGGACTCATTCTGACCCAAAACTTTAAGGATGGTTCTCTTTCTAAGATCTACATTATTGTTAGCGGTATAGCCTGAGAAAACTGTATTGAAGCTATAAAAATCTAACAAGGAATATAATTCCTCTCTTGACCATTCCCTGACATGGTGAATTTTATGTGGCGAACCTATCGGATTCTTGGAACTAATAGTTCTGGCCGGTGTGGAAATAACAGCAACAGGACAATGTTCCATGATTCGATGAAGGTTCGATAAAAGAGGACAGGGATTATTCAAATATTCGATGACTGCAGAACATACCACAACCGATCTGGCTAGCTGGTCTACGGGAATATCCAGATAGTCTGTGTTCTCAAAATCCGATTCCAGCCAAGTCCCAAAATCAAACTCTCTGCATCGTCGTATATTTTCACCAATATCAACTCCGAAGACTTCAAAATCAGGATGCAAGGACGCTAGCTTTCTGCCAATACCACAACCCAAATCTATAACGTATTTACAATTGAATTTCCGCCCCAATACTCTAGTTAATTCGTACACATCAGGTCTATGGATGATCGCTCTCTCAATCTGGGTAACATCAGGGAAATAATTAATCTCATCCCGTATCTCGTAATTCCCGTCAATCATGAAATTATTTTCCCAGCAGAAAATGCCTTTTTCTATAGCGTTTGAATCAAACATCTACGCAACCGAGAAGATACGATCCCTGTTTAACTGAAGTTTCATTTTCTTCAACATTCTAACTGAATTGTAAGAGGTTTGGGTTTTGCTATGGAAAGTACGCTTATTATCGAATATCAACCAGTCCCCTTTTCGAAATAAGAACTGGCCTTCTTCACCTATGCCATCCACTACGCTCTCAAAGTATTCGAGATCCTGTAAATCGTCAACTTCAAGATCAAAATTCCGAATACAATCGAGAGTATCTGATCGGCAAAAGCGAATATGATCATAGGCTTTACCTCCATATTCTTGTCTGGTCATGATAGGTTGCATCTGGTAACCTTGATCCCCAAAATCAGGAGCTAGTATGAAAGGGTAATTTTTAGTGTAAAGTTTTTCAATTAGGGCTTCTTTACCATTAGTGAATATCTTTAGAACTTCCGATAACGGTACAATACGGGAATAAACTTCTTTTTCCTGATCTTCTCGTACGCATTGCAAAGTAATCACGTCATTCTGATGGATCCAATGAGAGGTGTCTGTATGCGGGTAATTCTCAAGGGGCATTGATCCACCTCTTGGTGTAATCTCCCTTACCGCTTCCTTAACTTTTTGATTATGAGGAATGGGAGTTCCGATGATTGATGCCAGGCCTACAGATAGCCTGTTGTTTTCATCGAACGGAAGGTTCTTGACTATTACGTACCCATCATTTTTCAAATGGGACCAAATCTGATTTCTCAATTCAACCATGAAATCGCAGGTAAGCTTCAGCTCTTTTATCAAGTAATCTTGAACATCTGGATCGAAAAAAGTATCCTGTTCAAATTCTTTCATCCTGCGCAGGTGATCCTGGATTCCCTCCTCTATTTTCTGATTTTGAAAATCTATTATCGGTTGTTTCATTAGTCGGAAGCCATTCCTTTAATAAAAATGTCATTAAGGTTTGAATTTACCACAAAATAGTCCTTTTTCAAACGGTTTTGTTCAACAGAATTTAAATCCTGTGGATTGAAAATTAAGCGGTATTATTAAACCCTTCAAAGTTCTTAAATAACTTTTACCACAAGGAAACTCAAGCTAAAAAATTATGGTGTTAAATGAGGAAAAACTATTAGTTATCGCGCCCCATGCGGATGATGAGATTCTTGGTTGTTTTGGACTTATAGATCTTGTTAAGAAAAATGGAGGAAAAGTATACCTTTTGACCTTGACATTAGGTGGCTACCAGCGAACGGATAGCAAGGATGTAAACAAAGAAGAATGGAAAGATGAACTCAACAAAGTTATCGACAATATGGGTATCGATGGATCAGATATCATGTTTTGCAATGATCAACTCCAATGGCTCGACAGAATACCCGTTTCTGAGATCATTGGATACATTGAATCTAGGAGTCCGATAAGCCTATTTAATCTGAATCCAACTATAGTGGCTATTCCGACTATCTTCGCTTCTCATCAAGATCACACCCAAGGATATAAAGCATCAATATCTGCCCTTCGGCATAACCCCCATCATAATTACAAGCCTCCCAAAATGATCTTATCGTATGAATCTCCAGAGTATAATTTCTGGTCACCCTATATTGAATTCGGAAGATTTGCCCCTAATTTTTATATCAAATTTTCAGCAGAAGTAATGAATAAAAAAGTCTCGACTTTCGAAATATATAAAAGTCAAATAAAGGACGGAACAAGAGGGAATAATTCCATCCGAGCTCTGGCAACTTTACGTGGCAATGAAGTTGGAGCAGAATATGCCGAAGCTTTCCATATTCACCGATTCGTAGTTTAACCTGGTAATGGAAATTTTGAAAGATGAGCAATTTGAAATGATCGAGTATCAACCGAGATACTTTTCGCAATTAGTCGAACTCTTCAAAATCTCCGTACATCGAAAAAAAAATGCGACGTATTTCGATTACAATTTCACAGCCGGCCCGTTTGGTTCACCTATTCGGTTTATAATGATGTATAAGAATCGACTGGTAGGCTCTCATTCAATCCGTCCATTGCCGGTAGTGATTGGCGGAAAAGAACATAGAGGTGGGCAAACCTATGATACGATGACCCATCCTGAATTCCGTAGGAAGGGGATCTTTACAGCTTTAGCTCAAAAAACTCATCAAACAGCTCACGAAATGGGATTCAAGACGATTTTTGGTTTCGCCAATCCTAATTCAATCCATGGCTATACTACTAAATTGAACCATCTGGAATTAAAGCCCTTGAATTTTGTGGCTGTTAAAGACAATAAGGCCTCCCCATCAAGTTCGATTAATATTAAAAATCACTTTTTTCCTAGAAATGTGGAATCCATTCTACGTACTTCTGAATCTCGTAGTGCTCATTCAGTTTTTATAAAAAAGGGACATGAATTCCTGGAATGGAGATATTCTAGGAATCCAGAATATCAATACTTTACTGCATATGAGACTAACGAATACTTTTTAATTCTGAAAGAATACGAGAATCAAATACAGTTAATTGATTTCTTTGTCTTCGAAACTAGCACTTATAAAACTATTTTAGAGGCATCTATTCAGTTTGCTACTAAAATGTCAAAAACCTTGACTTTTTGGTTGCCAATCAATCATCCGCTAATGGATTTTGTGAAGGAATTAGACTTCTATCAACTTCATGCCCAACAGCACTTTCATGTGGTCTCCCTTGATCCAATTTTAGACAATGAAGTACTTGACTTTGACAAGTGGTTCTATACTATGGGAGATTCGGATGTCTTCTAGAAGGGATTCTTTCGGCTGGTTATTTAATAAAAGGACAGATCAAAATCACAAAAAAAATAGAGAAATGAAGTCTGAATATTCCCCATTTAAGGATGAAAAAAATAGTGAATAAATAAAGAGGCTAATATATGACGAGTGGAGTCAAACGCTCCCGTTCTCCGAAGTTGTTGTTCACAGTCTAAAGCCTGTCAAGTCTTTGGTCTTTCCAAAACTGTCCTATAATTTTCATAGTGCCAGAACAATAGAAATAGATTAGCTAGCACCATCAACGAGGTGATGATGGGTGTCCCTCTCATCTGTAAAGAGACGGATATGAGAAAGATATTTACTGTTACAGGCATCATCAGCATACTTGAAAGAACCACAAATCGGTTGAAGCTTTTCATAGCTCGTCTTCACAATCGTAGCCTCTTTGATTTTCTCCATTTGGGAATTTGGCAGATCCTATTTATTGCTGTTACTGTTTTCGTCTGGCTCTGCTGGTATAGATGGTCGCAACAAGAAATGCAAACGTCAAAGAAGGCACGTATTTGGGATTGCCCGCTTTGACATACCTGCCTTCGGCTGGAATGTAGACAGGCGGAGCCACGGAATCCATATTGATCACATTGCCCTGTGCAGGCACATATTTGCCGGGTTTGAGGATGTGGGGGTTGTAATTGGGTTCGGGGATGTCTTTATCTGCCCAGCGGCAGGCAGTGGCCAGGATGGCGAGGAGGAAAAGAAATTGTATGTCTCGAAGCATAATGGATTGTTAATATTGAAGCTGTTAAATAACTTCATTGGTAAATATACCAATAGCAGAGTAAAAACTCATAAGCGAGGGATATTCCAATGATTGTCACAGGATAAAGGACATGTGCATGAGCCAATGGAAGACAGGTCAGAGATTATTTCCAAGAATTGAGTAATACGGACAAATAATTATTAAAAAAGTCCCAAGCAAAACATTGTACCGATACAAGGTCGGGCATTCCCATTCCAAGCATGAGGCGCTAAAAGTTGCAAACCAATTGAAGAGCTTCGGCTTTGGTGGCGCATTTGTGAATGAATGATTAGAAGTTCATAAAGCCTTATCTTCAAATTGGGTATATGCCTGGACTAAAATTCGCCAAAACCAAGCCACTGCGCAGGAGACCATATAAGCGACGATATTAGTGCAGGTATAGAAGAGTAGGGAGAACCAGAGAAAGTCAACAGTGGCAGAATTTCAATAGACTAAACAGTAACAAAAAACGGTATGTCATGGGGTTAATGTTACTTTGATTAATGTAACGAGTTAATGTTACTCGGACGTTTTGAGCCCATGTTCATTGGTGTTTTTCATAGTCGTTTTAGAAAAATGATAAATTTTTGAACCAGAATGGGATATTTCCCGATAATTTCAGGGGTAACAAAAAAGGAAGGATTAATGTTACTTAAGTATTAAGAGTGCATTTTGTATAATTTCTAAGTAAAATATTTCTACTGAGTTTTATCCTGTTTTCTTTCCCTTGAAAAAGGCTGAACTGGCAAGTCTCTTAATAGTATCAATATTGTTTAATCGGATATATTGTTCAAAGGATTTAATCGATTTGTGTCCTGTAAGGGTCATTACATCAGTATATGGTGTGCCTTGATTTATCAAAATGGTGGCAAAAGTACGTCTAGCTGTATGTGACTTAATTAATTTGTGTTTAGGCATTGTTGAGATTACTTCGTGGTCTCCTTTGGATCGTATTATTTCAATAGGATCAATAATCCCTGCTTTTTCAGCTATCTTCTTTATTGTTCTATTAATATTTTGATCTGACGTACTCGGTAATTTAAAATTGTATTTCTTCAATATGTTTTCCAGCTCAGGCTTTACTGGAATAGCTACCATCTTTCCGGTTTTTTGTTGTCTGAGTTCTATTCTAGGCCCATTTATTGTCCTCTTGTAATGTTCTGGACCCAGTCTCGAGTAATCACTAATTCTACTTCCGATATAACAACCAACCAGGAATATATCTCTTACCAATTCTTCATTTTCGTTCCCAGAAAGGTCTAGGTCAAATAACTGATCCAGTTCTTTCTCCGTAAGGGCTACTTCTGTGGTTTGGACCTCCGATACAGAAAAGTATTTTTTCAATAGCCTTTCAATTCTGCTGATGTCCTCATTTGATAAAATTTTAGCTTTACCTTCTTTTATCCTACTGTAGTTCTCGTCTTCAATATCAGATAGAGCCTCACAAACCATTATTTTGAAATTGGTAAGATGCTTTTTGGTGGTATTCCGTGAATAAAGATTAGTATTCACGTGAATAAGGAATGAATCGAAAAGCTCTTTTGAAATGTCATGCAACTGATAATGACATGTCATTGCATCCTCAAAATTAGACCAAACAGAAATCAGATTACGGTTGGTTTTGACTGTTGAATATGAGAACCGCTTACCTTGTTTTGTTTTCTTAGTTCCATTGGTGATTGCTTTTACAAAGTCTTTTATTATATCAAGAATATAGAATTTGATATCCTCTGATTCTTCAATTACATTTATATATGACTCAGTTATAAACTTCGCTTTTAGGTGTCTCTTCAAATCTTTGAGGTCTATATTAATGTTTTGATTTTCGCACTGAGAAAAGTACCGTTTTAATTCTCCAACAAGATTGTCCAATCTTGTGGAAGTATTTTGAAGATCTATTTTGAGAGAAGGATTTACTGAATTATATTTATTAAGTTGGTAATTGATCCTATTTCTATCACTGACATCTTTGGCTTTCCTGGCATCGATTGGTCTTTCCATATTGAAATCCCATAATACTGGAAATATTTTACGGCCGGTACTGAAGACAAATCGTCTCTTACTCATATAAAATACCATAATGATGAGACTCTCACCATTAGTTTTCGGGTCTTTTAATTTGAATCGAATATTAGGAATCATATACTTAATTGATAAAACCAAAATACCCAGTTGTGGTCAGGGTTGTGGTTTTTCCTTAAATATATTGAATAATTATGAATGATGTGAAAAGATGAAAATGTCGTAAGTCGTTGATAATCAATGAAGGAACAAAAAAGCCCTATTCAAACGAATAAGGTTTTATTAAGATCTAGTGGTACCTCCAGGAATCGAACCAGGGACACCAGGATTTTCAGTCCTGTGCTCTACCAACTGAGCTAAGGTACCATAAAGAGTTCTCAAAAAGTGGTACTTCCAGGAATCGAACTAGCACCGATAATTATCGGTGCAGGATTTTCAGTCCTGTGCTCTACCAATTGCGCTGAGGTACCATGATATCAATAGCGCCATTTCTGACGGCCTGCAAAGTTATTCCCTTTTTCTATTCTTGCAAATTTTGCATACTGCGTCTACTTAAAAGCTCAGGGCGAAAAACTTGCCGCTTCTAACTACATCCTAGATTCGTATAATACGAGGTAATTGATTGGACAAAGATTATTTTACTCTAGAACAATCTCTCCACTATTTTTGCGCAATGCGTATCATCTCACTAAGCCTCGTACTATCCTTCCCTCTTCTGATCATCCTAGCCATCCTTTTTCCCTTAGCCCTTACGTACGAATACCAATACATCTTCCCTTGGCTCATCATTCCGATCATACTTTTGATCAGTATCTATTTTCTCAAACCTCAAATCGATTATTGGTGGATTTCGCGAAACCCTCCTCCGTTGGACAAAAAGTTGATATCATGGCTTAACGCAAATTCGAAGTATTATGGGGGATTGAGTTTGGAGGGAAAGCAACAATTCGAATTAAGAGCGCAACTTTTTCTCCATTCAAAAGATTTTTCGATCAAAGCGGCTGAGGATCATCCGATAGGAGAAGAATTTAAAATGATCGCAATTCATGAAGCTTTGAGAATTACAGAGAAGATGAACAACTACCAGTTTGACAATTTTGATCGCATTATTTTGTATCCGCATCCCTTCCCTTCACCTCAATATAAATATCTACATACTACAGAACTCCATGAAGAGGATGGTGTGGTGCTCATGTCTCAACCGCACTTGGTGAATGGATTACTATTTCCAAAAAACTACTTTAACATTGGTTTATTCACCTGGGTAAGTGCATTTATAAGGGAAAATCCTCGATTGAAATATCCTATGATCAGCGACGAGCAATTTGAAAAATTGAATGATGTGTTTCCTTTTTCAATTGATCAAATAAAGGAGGTTACCGGGCATCATTTCGTTAGTCCGCTGACTTTGCATATATGTGCCTATTTTGATTTTGGCAAGAAATATATACAAGCATTTCCAGAAGAAAATGACGAGTTAGAATCTATATTTAGACGAAAGCTTAATGCCGCTTAGCCATAAAGAGCTTTCAGCTCTTTTAGTATTTTATTGGGGTCTTGTCGGTTATCAATTACCGTAATTATTTCAATTTCATCTGATCGTATTCTATCGTAAAACGAAGTTTGCTTAGTCACTGCATCTTCTTCAAAAAATCGTGGAATGAGGTTCTCTCCCCGTTATCTAGTTGTTTTAGCCCTAATTTAATCTCATACTTCTCTTGCTCCGACAAAGTAGTCAAGAAATCGCTCGTTTCCTCAAAAAGCATCGCCCTGATTTTCTGGATCAGGGTAGGACTTTCGATATCCAGAATGAGTTTAGCCAGTTCAACTTTTGTGGCTTGTACACCCATTTTAATAGTTTCTATAAATCTATGTAGTTTTTTCTTCCAAGGATAACCACATGTCCATCTACACCTTAAAAACCAAACCCTTATTATCAGCATCCACTTTAATCGTATCCCCTTCATCCGCCTTGCCCGAAAGCAGGAATTTAGACAGCTCATTCACCAGTTCATTCTGAATAACACGCTTCATAGGCCGTGCTCCGAATTGCGGATCATAGCCCAATTCAGCCATCCAGTTCATTGCTTTATCGCTGATTTCTAACGTGATATTTCTATCCTTAAGATTCTTCCTCACCTTGCTCAACATCAATCCTGCGATTTGTTTGATCTCTGGTTTGGTCAAAGGTAAAAACATGATCTTTTCGTCAATTCTGTTAAGAAATTCTGGTTTCAGGTTTTCTTTCAAGGCCTCGAATACTTCCACTTTTGTTGTCTCTATGATCTCCATGCGATGCTTGTCGCCCAACGCTTCCAAATCCTCAAAATTTTCAAGTATGGTCTGAGCGCTCATATTTGATGTCATAATGATGATGGTGTTCTTAAAATTAGCGACGCGCCCTTTGTTATCTGTCAGTCTTCCATCGTCCAATACCTGGAGAAGCGTATTGAACACATCAGGATGTGCTTTCTCAATCTCATCAAGGAGAATTATAGAATAAGGTCGTCTTCGAACAGCCTCGGTAAGCTGTCCACCCTCTTCATAACCAACATAACCGGGAGGAGCACCCACCAATCGAGACACCGAATGCCGCTCCTGGTACTCACTCATATCTATTCTCGTAATTGCCTTTTCATCGTCGAAAAGAACTTCGGCTAATGACTTGGCCAGCTCCGTTTTACCGACACCACTTGGGCCAAGAAAGATAAAAGAGCCAATGGGTTTGTTTTCATCCTGTAGGCCCGCTCTGCTTCGCCTTACTGCATCGGATACTGCAATAACGGCTTCTTTCTGTCCGATCAATCTCTTACCTATATCTTCTTCCAATTTGAGAAGCTTTTCCTTTTCGCTTTGCAGCATCTTCGCAACAGGTATTCCTGTCCATTTTGATACCACATCCGCAATGTCATCGCCTGTCACTTCTTCATTTGTAAATCGATCTTCCTCTGGCAATTTTGATAGCTTTTCCTCTGCTACCTTGAGCATGGCTTCCTTTTCCTTGAGATCGCCATACTTTATTTTGGCTACCTGTTCAAAGTCACTTTCTCTTTCTGCTTTCTCAGCTTCATACTCCAATTCCTCGATTTTCTTTTTTATGCTTTGAATGGTATCTACAACCTCTTTCTCATTTTTCCAGGCCGCTTTGCGCGAATCATAATCTTGCTTTGCATTGGCTATTTGTTCCTGGATTCGTTTTAGTTTTTTTTCGTCCTTTTCTCTTTTAATTCCCTCTTTCTCTATTTCCAATTGGCGAACTTTTCTATCGAGTTCGTCGATCTCCTCAGGTACGGAATCCAGTTCGAGCCTTAATTTAGCCGCAGCTTCATCAATAAGATCAATTGCTTTATCCGGCAATTTTCTTTCTGTAATGTAGCGATGAGACAATTCAGCTGAGGCGATTAATGCTTCGTCAAGAATATCAATCTTATGATATACTTCATATTTATCCTGGATGCCTCTGAGAATCGAAATGGTTTCTTCTACACTAGGTTCGTCTATGAATACGGTCTGAAATCTTCGCACGAGCGCCTTATCCCGTTCAAAATATTTTTGATATTCATCAAACGTGGTTGCGCCTATGGTACGAAGCTCGCCTCGCGCTAATGCGGGTTTTAGAATATTAGCGGCATCCATAGCTCCATTGCCTCCACCTGCTCCGATCAGCACGTGTATTTCATCAATAAAAAGGATCACCTGACCATCAGAACTATTCACCTCTTTAACAACAGCTTTGAGCCTTTCTTCAAACTCTCCTTTGAATTTCGCCCCTGCAATAAGGGCGGCTATGTCCAAAGTATAGAGCTGTTTGCTCCGAAGATTTTCGGGCACATCCAGGTTGACTATCCTCCATGCCAATCCTTCTACAATTGCCGTTTTACCCACGCCTGCATCCCCGATCAGAATAGGGTTATTCTTTTTTCGTCTTGATAAAATATGGAGGATACGCCTTATCTCATCGTCTCTGCCGATTATGGGATCTAGCTTTCCCTGTTCTACTTGTTCATTGAGATTTATCGCATATTTTTTGAGCGCATTGTACTGATTATCAGCATTTTGATCGGTGATTTTTCTACCTTTTCGGAGCTCTTTTATCGCCTCTTTCATTGCTTTTTCAGATGCTCCTGCCTCTTTCAGAATTTTGGCAGCCTTGTCGTTTCCTCCCAGAATTCCCAAGAGAAGCAGCTCCATTGATATATACTCATCTCCGAATTCTTTTAGTAACTTTTTGGCTTTCGCTAATGCCTTGTTGGCATCATTGGTCAGGTATTGTTTATCTGTCCCTGTTACCTTTGGATAGGTTTCGAGCGCCTTATTTAATTCCTTTTTTAGGCTTATCAGCCCGACATCCATTTTTTTGAAAATAAAATCTGCTAGCTCTTCGTCTATAGCAAGCATGCCTTTCAATAGGTGAATTGTATCTACGGATTGCTGATCCAGCTGTCTGGCAATCTGCTGGCCTTTTACAATGGCTTCCTGAGCCTTTATTGTAAAATTATCGTAGGTCATTTTGTATAAATTTTATGACAAATGTAAGAGCATATTCAAGATCAAAATATGCACCAAATGATAACACGGTCAACGTATGCGCCATTCTGACATTAGATGAGCTATATAGACTGACGATTTGTCGTGAAATATATAATGACGTATCCGTTTGGAAGATCTCTTTTGGCAGAAATGTTTATGATAAAAACATATACCTTACAGCGGAACCGAATAGTTAAAGGTATTGAGCCACAACAATCAAGCTAACATCAATAAAAGATAGAATTATGTCAGATCAAAAAGTATTCGAAGCGAGTCCCGAAGCAAGAGGAAAGGCAAAGAAAGTACGGCTCTTTGCTTTTTTGGCGTGGATCGTCGCCATAGCAGGACAACTCTATGCCATTTTTAATTTAATCAGTAATGAAACTCTGATATGGTTAATCGTAGCCATTGTGGTCATTCTGATATTGGCTATCACAGGCTCAACGCTTTGGAAAAAAGCAAATAGACTCAGCCCGGCCTCAGAAAAAGATAAAGTAAGATTTTTTGTTCAAAATCAGCTCGGAGCTATTATGGGAGTATTGGCATTTTTGCCTTTGGTGGTTCTAATTTTTATGGATAAAAACATAGATGGAAAAACCAAAGGCATTGCGGGTAGTATTGCTGTTATTGCTATGGTGGCAGCGGGTGTCACAGGCGCTGACTTTAGTCCTCCTTCTATCGAAAAATACACTGAAGAAATAAATCAACAAACCGACGATCTAAAAAAGATCAACTTAGATAATGACAATGTTTACTGGACCACTTCCGGAAGCAAATTTCACATTTTTGAAGACTGTTACTATATCAAAAACAGAAGCATAAGTAACGGAACAGTTAAAGAATCATGGAAACAAAAGGGTATTTCTGAGCTTTGTAAAACCTGCAGGAAAAGGGCTATGAAAGAAAGAAATATTTCTGAACAATAGAAAGGGCAGTAGAAATTTACGACTTTCATTAATTGATGACTATGCCGGGAATGATGTGGGCCTAGACATCTTATTTGTTAATTTTAATCCTTAAATGGGTGAAGATTTTTTTCATATGTTCATAGTATGGATAGCCTTTTCATGAATAATTATTTTATGTAAATATTTCTTTGGCACTCTAATTCACCATGTAATTGGAAATTACGGGGTAAAACGGTCAACTTACGGCGTTATTTTCTTCCTCTTAATACCTGGCTGCAGTAGTTCAAAATTTTCTTCAGTCTTTGCTTCATCTACGATTTTTTTGACGTCACCCAGAAGTTTTTTAGCGTCGTACACGATACCATCTTTGATCGTATACTTTACACCTCCTACGCGTACAACTTCGTTTTTATCTGTTAATTTGATCGCCCCTGTGCCGCAGGGCCATTCAGTACTAAAAACAAATCATAGAAATTATTTATATATGTGTTAAATATCCAATATGTTTGAGTGAAATTCTTACATATGGAAACGCTTAACTCCTTTTTAGAACTCATCCATGACCCTCGACGTGCACAAGGCCAACGGTTTTGCTTGTCTTCTTTTTTTGAAATGGTATTCTTAGCTGGCATGAGTGGCCGATTTAGTATAAACGCTATTGCCAGATTTATTGAATACAATCAAGAATTCTTCATTGACCGTTATGGTTTGCTCCATGGTGTACCCAAAAAAACAGTAATCTTTAATATTCTTCGTGATTTTGATTACACAGAACTTAATAAAGCCCTTGTAAGTTGGATGAGTCAGTATATGGGTAACAACCAAGCCAATTGGATGTCTATTGATGGAAAAGCACTGGCCTCTACTGTAAGAGAGCCTAACGGAAAAAATCAGAACTTTCAAGCTATTGTTAGCCTTTTCAACTCTGAAATGGGCGTGGTTATAACTACCAAGCCCTACGAATTAAAGAAGGACAATGAAATTGCTTGTGCACTCGACATTATCGAACAGTTGGAAGTTAAGGGTGTTATCTTTACCCTTGACCCACTTCATTGCCAAAAAAAACTGCGCAAACCATCGTGGGTAATGGAAATGACTATGTAATACAAGTCAAAGGCAATCAAATGAAGCTTAAGGAGGCGATCTCATCGTTTACCCAACAAAATGAGCCGGTTGATAGGTACGAAACCAGAGAAAAGGTAAGAGGCAGAAATGAAATACGCCAATATTATACCTACCAAGGAATGTCTGCAGAGCCATTTACCTTATGGACAGGTTTGACAACCATAATAATTGTGAAAAGATCAGCAAAGAGAAAAGGTCGAACCAGCAGCGAAAGCAGCATGTACATCTCAAGCAGAACCGAATCAAAGGCATCCTTCTATGCCAGAGGTATCAGAGCTCATTGGTTCATAGAAAACAAACTACATTGGGTAAAGGACAAAATATGGAATGAGGATAATTCACTGGTTAATGGTTTTAGCCTAGCCAGAAACATGTCTATGGTCAGAACATTTGTATTCAACATATTCAAACTAAACAATGAGCAAAGCATGACTGTTGCACAAGAAAAATACGCCAATAGATTGTCAATGTGTATTAATGCAATAAATATAAAAAATCTTAATATATTAAATTTTTAGAAGTGAATGACCCTGCCCTGTGCCGTACAGCACTTTGAGATTCGCAAGAGGATTCTCCTCCAAAATGATCATATCGGCCTTTTTACCAACCTCAATACTTCCGATTTCATTATCCATGCCTAGTGCTGTTCGTTCTGGTAATTATAGTCGAGAGGATAATCCTGTATCGTTCGATTCACGAAAAGCGCTTCGGGTAGGCCGTACCAATGCTCCATTGTGGTCAGGCCGGCCTCCGCTGAATTTACTACATTCCATCGGGCCACGTCCAGTTGTGCATGATGACACGCCGAACCCTTTCCCAATCTTTTGTTTTCATCCAAAGCCGCTTCGAAAATGTCTGGTGGCAGGCCAAAAAATTTAATGCCGTCCGCCCCTTTCGCGGCGTTATTTCTTACCCAAAGGCGTGCTTGTGCCGGTGTACTTATCGGTTCCGTTTCGCCTTGTGCAAATCCTGTATATGCCAAAATTCTAGGAGCTGTTATTTTATTTTGCTCACTCAGGCGTTTGTGTTTGAGTACCCAGTCGACTCCGTTGCCGCAAGACGGGTCTCTAATTGTAGTAATGCCATGCGACATCCATAATTTAAAAACATATTCTGCACCAGCACCTTGCCATTTTCCGCCGATATGGCCGTGCATGTCTACAAAGCCAGGCATTATATAATGGCCTTCTGCATTGAACTCTTTTCCTCCTGGAAGCAGTTTTGGCCTTCTACTCGAATCAATTTCGACACCAGGGTAACCAACAGTTTTAATATTTTTTATTCGATTTTGCTCGATGACTATATCCACCGGGCCAATAGGTGGAGCCCCTGTGCCATCAATCATAGTTACCCCCCCCCTGATGATCAATTGAGAATAAGGGCCTTCACCTTCATTTATTATCAGAGATTCGGGTTCGGGGCCCTTGCTAAAAAGGCCGATAGAAAGAAATAGGAAATTAAATAAGTATAGATATCTCATCACTAGTGTCCCGATATAACTAAAAGAGTTTCAGTTGGTTATGAAATGGTTGTAGTTGATTTTGTAATTCTGTGTTCATAAGTAGCTGATTTACAGGCACTTTCTCAAATATAGAGATACTCAAAATTTGTAGAATTTCGTAAATCGGTCTTTCTAATTTCAATCTTTTCTTGATTATTGCAACCAATACATAGGTAAGTACCGCTATCCAAATTTGTGTTTTGACTGCATTGGCAGACTCTCCCCAGAACACCTTTATTTTTAGATGCTGCTTAATCCATTTAAAAAACAATTCGATCTGCCATCTGTATTTATACAACCTACATATGATCTCCGCAGTCAATTCAAAATTATTCGTCAAGAATACAAATTTCCGGTTTGTTTGTTGATCAAAAAATTTTATCCTACGAAGCTTATCCGGGTATGCTTTTAGTGTATAATAACCCGTCAATTTAATGACTTGATCACAAAGTATATCCTTGGATTTGTCACAAGGCCGAGAATAGATTCTTCTGAACTTAAAGTTCTTTTTTGCCCTGGTGATAAAGAATGACAGAGCTTGGTCAATTCGATAAAGTCTTTCAAAATCTACATAGGCCCTATCCATTACATAAAAAGCCCCTGGTTCAAAATCCAAAATATCCAACACATTCACATCATGTGTTAAACCGTCTGAAATATGAATAAATACAGGAATGGAACCACGCATGTCCATTAATGTATGAAGTTTAATGGCTCCTTTGTTCTTACGAAATTTAGCCCATTTGAACACACTTAAACACAAGTCAATTGTAGTGGCATCTAATGCATAAACAGCATTATCCAGTTCCAGAGAAAAGTCAATATCATCGGTATACAAACTTCTGGCTTGCTTAATGAGGTAGTGTGCTATATCTGCATAAATGCGCCAGTCTCTTACCTCGTTGGCCTTTGATAAAGTAGAACGAGCAACAGCAGCCTTTATGCCCATGTGATACAATTTGTTTGGATGGGCATTCAAACAAGTGACAATATCACGTAAACTTTCTCGATGGGTGAGTTGGCCAAATATCAAACACAGAAATTGATACCAACACTTAAAGGTCTTTACCTTATAGTTGCCTTTGTATTTATCAACTGCTTTTTGAAACTCATATCTTGGAATGTGGTCAATGACTTGAGCGAATACAAATTTTCCTTGGTGCATGATCTGAAACTAAAAAGTCTCAGGAACAAATAAATTTGTTGAAATCAAAAAATTTTGAAACCTTTGTTAAGTGCTGATTATTAGTCTGTTATGACATGATTTTTGAACAACGTCGGGACACTAGTGTTCAGTCAAGCGCATAAATCTGGGTAAAAAGAATAAAGTAACTTCGAATGTTGTTTTGCATAAAGATTAGAGTGACCACCTGATCAAAAAGAGAATATAGAGCCTTGATTAATGAACAAAAAAAAGAATCATGGCAAAATTTTACAAAGTAACCTTAACCGAAGAAGAGCGTAGTGAATTAGAGCGAATAATAAGCATACCCAATAGTAAGTCAATTAGGACCAAGCGGAGTTATATATTATTGGCCTCAGATGAGAATGGAGATAAGCATTGGACAGATAAAAAGATTCAAATTGCCTATGGAATGACGATAAATGGAATAGAGCGAATGCGAAAAAGATTTGTGGAACACGGATTTGAAGCAGCGCTATATGGAAAGAAAAGAGAATATGTAAAAGAAAAGATATTTGACGGTCGGGTAGAAAGCCATTTACTATCCTTAAGATGTGAAGAAGTTCCTGATGGTCATTCAGGGTGGAGTTTACGATTATTGGCTGATAAGATGGTAGAATTGGAATATGTAGAAAGCATCAGTCATGAATCTATACGGCAGATACTAAAAAAAACAAAATTAAACCCTGGCGAGTCAAAGGTTGGATAATGCCAAAGAAAGGAGCAGATTTTGTTCATAAAATGGAAGCGGTATTAGATGTATATGAACGACCATATGACCCGACTCATCCAGTAATCTGTTTAGATGAGTCCCCTAAACAGATCATAAGTGAAACAAAGAAAAGCTATATGGATTCAAAGGGTATATTACATCAAGACTATGAGTATAAAAGAGAAGGAGTAAAAAGTATGTACATGATCGTAGAACCCTTAGGAGAATACAGAGAAGTACATATTGAGGATAATCACAATAGTCAGACTTACGCAAAAATCATCATGAACTTAGTAGAAAAAACATATAGCGCTGCTAACAAAATCACATTGGTAGAGGACAATTTAAGTGCACATAAATTAAGTACCTTATATGAAATTATGCCTGCCCCCAGAGCCCGAAACATAGTGAAAAAGATAGAAGTTGTTCGCACACCGGCACATGCTTCCTGGCTCAATATTGCAGAATGTGAATTGAGCGTATTAACACGGTGTGGTTTGAAAAGTAGAATGTCAGATGAAGAACAACTCAAAAAACAAACCAAAGCCTGGTATGGGTACAGAAACAAAAACCAAAAAGGAGTAGATTGGCAATTTACAACGAGTGATGCGCGCATTAAACTAAAAAATCTTTACCCAGACTATATAATTTGACTGAACACTAGTGATATCTCATAATTAATCAGGTAAAATAATCGATGAATGTACAAATGACGTTGGGTCTGCAAATTAATTATAGACAATGGTTGAGACAGGCACGAATTCTGCTATATTTATGCCATGAAAACTGCCTTGGCTATTGTTATTGGGCTAATGCCCTTACTCGCATGTGGTCAGATTAATAAGAAGACTTCTTATACCCTGAACCAGGCAAAACAAGAATTTAACCTGGTTGCCACAGAAGATTTAACCTATCTAAATTGCTCTTCCACCATCTCCGAATCCAGGATGAAAGCTTTTTTTCCAAAATATCCGCAATACAGAGAAAAGGTGCAACCTGTTCATATTCCTAATTGCTATGGTAATCAACAAGAAAAATACTACATACTCGTTCACGAACCTTCAGGTCATTTCAATATACCCAATTCTATTAGGCAACCGCAACCTTAAAATGCAGCTAATAAATAATTGATTCATTTAGAATTTCCTGAAACGTGGAACGACGAAAATTTATCGCAAGAGGAAGTTTGATCAGCCTGGGTTTTCTCAGCCTTCAGACGTTTGCCCATTCCTGTAGAAGCAGAGATGCTATCGATAAGGATTCTGTGCTGAGGATTCCAGGATATGGCCCACTATTACCGGATCCACAAGGAGTATTGGATTTGCCCGAGGGATTTAGCTACAAGATAATTTCCAAAGAAGGTGATCTAATGAATGACGGATTTCTGGTACCTGGTCTTGCAGATGGAATGGCTACTTTTCAAGGGGAGAATCGAAAGGTTATTATAATTCGCAATCATGAGGTTTCTCTTGGAGATAATGAGCACGGTGCATTTGGGGAAGATCTGAGTTTATTGGATAGGCTATCACCCGAAAATTTTTATGACTTTGGACGAGGCAGACTTCCTTGTCTTGGCGGTACGACGACGATGGTTTTCAATCAAAATTCAGAAGAGGTTGAAAAGACTTTTCTGAGCCTTGTGGGTACGATCAGGAATTGTGCTGGAGGATCAACTCCCTGGAATTCCTGGATCACTTGTGAAGAAGATGTAAGTACAGCCAACGACAAATTGGAAAAAAATCACGGTTATAATTTTGAAGTACCCGCTACTGCGAAAGTGCATTTAACAGATCCTGTCCCGATCACCGACATGGGTAGGTTTAATCACGAGGCAGTTTGTGTAGATCCGCAAAGTGGAATTGTATATCAGACCGAAGACCGTTCTGATGGGCTGATCTACCGATATCTTCCAAATTCGCGAGGTCGATTGCATGATGGCGGAAGACTTCAGGTGTTAGTACTAAAAGATAAGGACAGACAGGATACACGCAACTGGAAAGCGCCATATCATATCGAAACCAATGTAGAATACGCCACGGAGTGGTTGGATATCGACGGCATTGATTCTCCTGATGACGATTTGCGACATCGTGGCAAAGACATGGGTGCCGCAGTTTTTGCAAGAGGCGAGGGAATGTGGTTTGGAGACAACGAGTTGTATTTTGCTTGCACGAACGGCGGTCGGAAAAAGAACGGACAGGTATTTCGCTACCAGCCGTCTGAGAAGGAAGGACAGCCTGGCGAGAAAGAAGTTCCCGGCAAACTTACCTTATTCATAGAACCAAATAATACGGATCTCGTACAGAGTTGTGACAATGTGACTGTGGCTCCCAATGGCCATTTGATACTTTGTGAAGATAGGAGTACACCACCACCTAGAATCGTTGGCGTGTCGACAGAAGGAAAGCTCTACCATGTAGCAAAAAATGTAGGATATCGATCAGAATTTGCTGGTGCCTGTTTTTCACCAGATGGTTCTACTTTATTTGTAAATATTCAAGGACCGGGATTGACTTTGGCCATTAAGGGACTCTGGAACCAAATTGGTTAGCTATCCTTCGAATTCCCACGACTATACTCGAGACACGTCGCGCGGTGTATAGCTGTTAAAGCTAACTGAAAGTTCGCTACATTTTCTTACGCCACTTTCTACTGCTGACGGCATTTACACCAGGAAAATCACTGGGAACTTGTTGGGTAACCTTGCCGGATGCCGCCCATTCCGCCCCACGTTGAAATGTGGTCATAAATCCTATACATTCCATGGAATAATCCATATGTCCCATAACGGTATGAAAAATACGCCCATTCCCATAATCGACTGTCAACAACATTGGTTCATGGCGGCCGGTTCCTTTGACCCCTTTTGCCGCAGGCGGCCCATTTTTGTCAAGATCTGAATATGCTGTGGCCAGTATGTTCATATTTTCCGCCGGGCCACGCAATCTCTCGTAAAGTTCATCTTTGGTATGGAGCCACTCAGCAGGTAGTCCTTTCATGACCGGGTGATCGGCAGCACGAGTGGTAACGATATATTCATGCTGAGGCCCGTGAGAACCGCATTGTCCCGGAGACGGATCTCTTACAAGGATTTCGTCCTTATCATAAAAAACATAAGGGTCATCCTTTTCTGATCTTCCTCCCCAACCGCCGAGTCCGATCATTCTATTGTACTCGTCCCAATCACCAAAAGAATTATTGGCGGCATGGACGACCACTAATCCGCCGCCGTTTTGCATGTATTTTATAAAGGATTTTTGAGTCTGTTCAGGCCAGATAGAGGCTTTCCAACCCAGATTAGAAATAACTACATCATAGCTTGCAAAATCAGAGGAGAAATTGGGATCAACGACCGGTTCTTCTACTGCTTTTGTCTTTTCATCTGAAGGAAGTGAATATTCTTCCAGAAGAAATTCTATTTTTCTTTCTCCTAACTCGACATTGTGATGAGGGCCTTGCCAGGTGTTAGCTTTCCGCTGGATATCCACCGTAAATAAATCGGTTTGCTCAAGATAGTCCTTCATCATGAAAGTGGTCTTCGGCCATATGCCGTGATTGTTTTCACCGTCTATGATCAAAGCGTTCAATTTTTTTTGACTGATTTGTTGGGGTTGCCTGCAGGTAATACAAACAAAACCGAGTACTAAAGCTATAAAAAATAGCCTCTGAGTAATTCCAATATTATTTTTCATTTCACAGTTATTTAGGCCTTTAAGTTAGCGACTTGATTTGTGAATGCCCTTTTTTATTTCTGCCTATCTTGTCGTGCAATAGATCAATAGCATGACAATACTGGAAACAATTAGGGAGGGAAGGAGAAATGGCACAAGATCCTTGGCTATTTTGATTGATCCTGAAAAAAATAAAACCAAACAACTTGATTTTGTTGTCGACCTTTCCAATGCTCACGATATTGATTTTTTTCTTGTGGGGGGAAGCCTTCTTATGGAAGACAATCTGGATGGCACGATAACCTTTATTAAAAAGAACTCAGACATCCCAATTGTTCTTTTTCCGGGCAATGAAATGCAATATCATCCCGAAGCCGATGGTATATTTTTTCTCTCCTTAATATCCGGTAGAAATCCGGAATATCTAATAGGAAAGCACGTCGTTGTTGCTCCGAAGTTGAGAGCTGCGAATCTCGAAGTAATCCCAACAGGATACATTCTAATGCACGGTTCGCAATCCAGCACAGCCGCTTATATTTCGAATACGCAACCCATTCCTTTGACAAAACCTGAAATAGCAGTGGCTACTGCTATGGCAGGAGAAATGCTAGGCCAACAACTGATCTATCTAGAAGGTGGAAGTGGCGCTTCGAGGTGCATTTCTACGCATACCATTACCGTGATAAGGCAGTCGATTGATATACCTCTAGTCGTCGGAGGTGGTATAAGAAATGTGGAAAAATTAAGGGATAATTATGAAGCAGGGGCCGACGTGCAAGTCATTGGCACAGCTTTTGAAAAAAATTCTGAACTCATCAGAGCATTTGCAATAGCTAAAAAGGAATTTAACAAATAATGCAGCAAGGTATGAGAGGCCAGGTGGTGAAATCAACAGGAAGCTGGTATGATGTGCTATTGAACGATCACAAAGAAACTATTGCCTGCAGGATAAAAGGTAAATTTCGCCTCGAAGGTCATAAACTGACTAATCCTGTTGCTGTTGGAGATGTTGTACAAATAGAAAAAATCGGTGAAGACCATCAAATAATCGAGATTGAAGCACGGAGTAACTATGTAGTTCGTCAATCTCCAAGAAAAAAGCATTATCTCCATATCATTGCCAGCAATGTAGATCAGGCGTTACTCGTGGTCAGCATGAAAGCTCCAAAACTCAAACAGGGATTCATCGATAGATTCCTGCTTATGACCGAACCTTACGACATTCCAGTCATAATTGTCTTTAACAAATTTGATTTGTACGATATGGACGATATTTCCTTATACGAACACCTTAAAGAACTCTACGAGAAAATCGGCTACAAGGTGTGCTGCACCTCTGCCACGGGAAAAAAAGGACTCGAACTTGTCAAAGATTACATAAAGGACAAAACAACATTATTCTCCGGCCAATCAGGTGTCGGTAAATCTTCAATAATTAATGCCCTTGACATTGGTGTCGACCTCAAAACTAAAGTAATCTCAGATTACACCGGTAAGGGTCAGCACACAACGACGTTTGCGGAAATGTTTCTACTCAATATAGGAGGTCATATTATCGATACCCCCGGCATCAAAACCTTGTCCTTCAATCACCTCGAAATAATGGACGTAGCCCACAATTTCAGGGAATTCTTTGTCCTTGCCGAAGAATGCAAATACAACGATTGTACACATCGAAACGAACCGAAATGCGCTGTAAGAACAGAACTGGAATCAGGTGACATAAGTGAACTCCGATATGCCAATTATTTGCAAATACTGGAAGAAATCGAAGAGCAAAATTATTGGGAGTTAAATACCGATTATTGATCCGTTTTTCGAATTGGCAAATTCACAACATGAAGGATGTCGTACAGTGGCCGACATAGATATAAAAGCAGGCGCGAGCAGAATCAAAGAGCTTTCAGAAGAATGAGGGCAATCGTTATTGCCGCGATCATAGCCTTGCTTCTCCTGTCTTACTGGAACAGGTATAGCATTATCTCCTATTTGAAAACATACTTCTACTGACAGGTTTTGTTCATTTCCACACTTCTTTCCAAAAACTTGAAAGAAAAATGTCTAAACTGCGCCCATGAAATTAGATATCAAACTTCTTAAGAAGATCGCCGAAATTCCGGGAGCTCCAGGCTTTGAAAATCGAATTAGAAATTATGTCATAGATGAGATAAAGGGTTTGTGCGATTCCCATTCTGTCGATGCTTTAGGTAATCTTATCGCCATAAAAAAAGGCTCGTCCGACAAGAAGTTAATGGTAGCTGCACATATGGATGAGATTTCATTCATAGTCAACCATATTGATGAGGATACCGGATTTCTCAGATTTTTGCCACTAGGCGGGTTTGATCCAAAGACACTTGTAGCTCAAAGGGTTATTATTCATACCGAACAAAAGGACATTTTGGGTGTTATGGGATGTAAGCCCATTCATGTCATGAAACCGGAAGAGCGGAAGAAAATGCCCCCTATTGACGAATTTTATATAGACACCGGATACAGCAAGGAAGAGGTGAATAAAATAGTTTCAATAGGAGATCCGATCACCCGGGAGCGAGAAATGGTCGAAATGGGCGATTGTATTAATTCCAAATCGCTTGATAATCGCATATCTGTTTACATTTTGATCGAACTGCTAAAAGCTATCAAAGGCGAGAAAATTCCTTATGACTTATATGCCGTATTTTCAGTGCAGGAAGAAGTCGGGCTTCGCGGTGCCATGACGGCTGCTTCAGGAATCGATCCGGATTTTGGAATCGTCCTCGATGTGACGATGGCCTATGATATGCCGGGATCCCTGCCTCATGAAAGAGTAACAAAACTGGGTGATGGCACTGCTATCAAGGTATTGGACGGCTCAGTGATCAGTGACCAAAGGATGGTCAGATTTCTGAAATCTTTGGCAAAATCGAATAAAATAGACTATCAAATAGAATTACTTCCCGCAGGAGGAACAGATGGTGCAGCTATCCAGCGATTCAGCAAAGGAGGGAGTATAACAGGCGGACTTTCAATACCGACACGATACCTGCATCAGACGATAGAGATGGTTCACAAAGAAGATGTGCGAGCTACGATCGCTTTGCTTGAGCATAGTATATTAAATATGAATAACTTCGATTGGACATTGAAATGATTGTCTGCAACTTGCACTGAGCCTTCGCCTTGAGCGGAGTCGAAGTGTCAGCAGAAAAAATCATTTGGAACAGTTAAAAACAAGTCTAACAGAAAGAACTTTCAAATAATAGCTAATCCATGTGGAAAGAGGAAAATAATGCACTCAACGCAGAATTGAAATTCAAAGATTTCGTAGAAGCCTTTGGCTTTATGACAAAAGTAGCTATGTATGCAGAATTGATGAATCACCATCCTGAATGGAGTAACGTATGGAATACGGTCAAAATCAAATTGACCACACACGATGCCGGAAATACCGTCACTGAAAAAGACAGAAAATTGGCAGAAAAAATAGAAGAATTATATGCGCCCTATGCTCAGTAACATACATATGAATAAGCATAATAGTTAACGCTCTGTTAAAGCGATATTGACAGAAACATTCACACGTCGTCAGCCGTTTAATTGTAACTCATACAAATCTGAAAAAATGAAATCAATACTAAAATTTGTAGTTGCCAGCTTTATAGGAGGTGCGATTGCCTTGGCAACTTTTAAATATTTTGATAGGGATATCGTAGTCTATGATACTACTGCTCCAAGCCTGATCCACCAGACTTCATCATCGACCCCTGGATCAGCTTTTGACTTCACAAAAGCTTCGGAAATAGCTACTCCTGCCGTAGTGCATATCAAAGCAAGTAATGAAGAATATGTCGATTACCAATCGGGCAGGGACAGAAGATATAATGATCCCTGGGATTTTTTCTTTTATGATCGAAATCGAGAAAGGCCTCAGGCCGGCTCAGGTTCTGGAGTTATCACTTCTGCTGATGGATATATAGTTACCAATAATCATGTAGTGGGTTATGCAGATTTTATAAAAGTCACACTCTACGATGGCAGGGAGGTCAACGCGAAAAAGATAGGAACGGACTCTGGGAGTGATTTAGCGGTCATAAAGATCGAAGCCGATGATTTGCCTTATTTGAGATATGGTGACTCAGAGGATGTAAAAATAGGCCAATGGGTCGTGGCTGTTGGTAATCCTTTTGATTTGGAATCGACCGTAACTGCAGGAATAATAAGCGCAATAGGGAGAGATTTAAATCTGCTCAATAAGGGAAAACGGCATGTAAAAACAATAGAAGAATTCATCCAAACAGACGCTGTAGTCAATCCAGGGAATAGCGGAGGTGCATTAGTCGATATACACGGTAATTTGATTGGTATCAATACAGCTATTTCTTCGCCTACGGGTTATTATGCGGGATATTCATTTGCTATTCCGTCCAATATTGTGAAGAGAGTGGTAGCAGAGATCATAGAAAACGGCGATATACAACGCGCATATCTGGGTGTAAATATTTCAGAAATGGCCTCGGGTAATCAAGAAGGTTTAACACCGGGCGTTTATGTAGCAGATTTTACACCAAATAGTTCCGCGCGTGTCGCAGGGATTAAGAGAGGTGATAGGATCGTTGGAGTCGATTCACAGAAAGTTGTAAATTTTGAGGATTTAACAGAAGCTCTCAAATTTGCTAAAGTTGGTGATGTGCTTAAAGTAAGTGTTGTCCGCAGTGGAAATCCGAAAAAAATCGATGTTAAACTGCGAAAGGGAATTTAACCTTTTAAAGTCTCAAATCGTTATAAGATAAAGTTGGTTTTTCGTTTTGTTTTGAGGTGTCCGCTCCAGTTTTGGAGCGGACTTTTTTTATACAGGCTGATTTGGATTGACAGGCCTTAAACAATGCGACGTGCTATAATTTATTCTCTCCTGATTTAGATGCTTGTCTGATTTTGAACAATTTTCTTCCTCTTTGCGCTTATTCCTCTTTCCCTGGTTCACCGGTTTAATATATTTGCAACTTTTTTACCAAAGCTCCCAGTCCATTATGAAGCGCACCAAAATCAAAGAAATTCTGCTCTCACAAAAAGTCGGCGAAGAAGCACTGGTAAAAGGATGGGTGCGCACTTTTAGAAACAACCAATTCGTCGCACTCAATGATGGCTCTACGATCAAGACACTCCAGGTTATTGTAGATAGAGAGACTATCGACGAAGCCACATTAAAAAGCATTACAACCGGAGCTGCTATAAGCGCAAAAGGTCGTATTGTCGAATCTCAGGGGAAAGGCCAAAGTGTAGAAATGCACGCCATAGAAGTGGAAATCTTAGGCGATGCAGATCCTGAAAAATATCCACTACAACCAAAGCGACACAGCCTGGAATTCTTAAGGGAAATCGCCCACCTGCGCTTTCGTACAAATACATTTTCGGCAGTGAATCGAGTACGACATGCTGCTGCCTTTGCCATTCATAAATTCTTTAATGATCGAGGTTTTGTATACCTCAATACACCCATTATAACCGGTTCTGATGCCGAAGGTGCAGGAGAGATGTTTCAGGTGACTACTTTGGATTTAAGTGATGTGCCAAAAGATCAAAGCGGGAACGTAGACTTCGCCATAGACTTTTTCGAAAAACCTACGAACCTTACCGTTTCAGGCCAATTGGAAGCGGAACTGGGAGCATTGGCGCTTTCCGAAGTGTACACATTTGGGCCCACTTTCAGAGCCGAAAACTCCAACACATCAAGACACGCTGCCGAGTTTTGGATGATCGAACCGGAAGTTGCCTTTGCAGACATTGACGACAATATGGATTTGGCGGAGGAAATGCTCAAATATATCATGCAATATGTGATGGATGGTTGCAAGGATGATTTGGAATTTCTTGAGCAAAGATTGATCAATGAAGAAAAACAAAAGCCGCAACACGAGCGATCAGAGATGGCTCTCCGCGAAAAAATGGCTTTTGTTCTAGAGAATGATTTTGAGCGGTTGACTTACTCGGAGGCAGTTGATATTCTTCGTAATTCGAAACCAAATAAAAAGAAGAAATTCAAATTCCCTATTGAGAGTTGGGGAGCTGATTTACAATCTGAGCATGAACGGTTTTTGGTAGAAAAGCATTTTAGAAAACCGGTGATCCTCGTCGACTATCCAAAGGAAATCAAAGCATTCTATATGCGCCTTAATGATGATCACAAAACCGTAGCTGCCATGGATATTCTGTTTCCGGGAATTGGCGAAATCGTTGGAGGTTCGCAAAGAGAAGAACGGCTGGATATGCTTATGAAAAGTATGGCCGATTTTGATGTTCCCATACACGAAATGAATTGGTTTTTAGATACGCGGAGATTCGGTACTTGTCCTCATGCGGGATTTGGATTAGGTTTTGAAAGACTGGTGATGTTTGTAACGGGTATGGGGAATATTAGAGATGTGATTCCATTTCCGAGAACTCCTGGCAATGCGGAGTTCTGATCATTTCGAATAATTTAGCGTGTTTTTAGGGATTGTTGGAATTTCGTAAAATTTAATAACAGCATATAAATATTTTGATAGAAGTAAACTCTAAATTATGCCAAAGTTCTGGACAAATAGAATCTCTTTGACCTTGATGCTTTTTATGGTACCACTTTTTCTGTTGGGCCAAAAAGAATTAGATGTTCAAAATATAGTTGACAGATCAATAAAAGTCCACGGAGGTGAGGTGATAAAAAACGGTTCTTTTTCTTTTGATTTTAGAAAATATCATCTCACTTACGAAAGAAAAGATGGAGCATATACCTACACCAGAACACACAAAGAAACGGGATTAAAGGATGTTTTGAGCAATGAAGGCCTCAAAAGATTTAAGGATGGAAAGGAAATCCAGCTAAATGCAAAAGATTCGAAACGCTATGGAAATAGCCTCAACTCGGTGATCTATTTTGCCTTTCTTCCTTATTTTTTAAACGACGGAGCCGTGAAAAAAGAGCTAATAGGCATTGTCGAAATTAAAGACAAGGCCTACTACAAAACCAGAGTAACGTTTGCAGAAGAAGACGGCGGCGATGACCACGAAGACGAGTACTGCTATTGGATCAATAAGCAAAGCTTCACGATGGACTACTTCGCCTACTCATTCCATGTAAATGGCGGAGGCGTGCGATTCAGAGAGGCATATAATGTGAGAAAAATTGGTGAGGTGACCTTCCAGAATTATGTGAATTACAAGCATGATAAAAACACACCCGTAGAGACGATGGACGAATTATTCGAAAGCGGCCAACTTATAGAGCTTTCCCGAATAGAGCTAGAAAATATACGAGCACTTTAGGATTGAAAAATCAAATGCTGCTATTTGCAGCTTCACTTTCAATGGCCTCAACGTTTTCGGGGAAGTAGTCCGTCTCATTCTCTTCAATTACTCTTTTGAGATCATTGAGATGCTTTTCTTCTTGAGCGATCAGTGAACCTTTAAAGAATATCATGAGAGCTCGTGAAAAAATGCCGCGGCCCCTTACAATAGACTGTGTGTTGATCACAGTGCCATCATCCTCTTCAGAGAACTTTGCATTGTAATTCATGAACATAAAGTCATTGTCAAAATCAAAAGTCACACTCTCAAATTCCTGAATGTCTCTTATGATTTCCGTCATTTCAAATGGCTTTCCTTCTTGATTAATGGTGACCAAATATTCACTTCCTACTTCATTTTCTTCCCCCTTCACCAACTCATTAGATTCAAAGCCCTCTAACCACTCCTTCATTTTTGATGTTTTAGTGTTAATGAAAATCGTTTAAATATAGCGATTTATAGAGTTCTTATGCCTGGTAAGACCCAGAAAGTGAGGATCGATTTTTGTCGTAAAACTTCAGTCAAAACTGGTGAAGATGGCACAAGGTTTCTCATTATTTTGCTGTAATATTGGATTCTTAAATAAAATGCATCCATGAAATTTGCTCATCTAATAGCTCTGATATTTATCTGCTCATCACTTGTAGTCGTAGGCCAAAGAAGAGAACCCCTTAAAGTGAGAATGGATTGGGAATCTTATGATCCACCTTCAACTTTAGTCGTCCCGGAAAATCCAGTCACCAAAGCGAAATTTCCCTTCATAGACATCCACAGCCACCACTGGCGAATAGGCGAACAAAATGTCGATGACCTCATTGCCAAAATGGACGCCATGAACATGCAGGTAGTAGTAAATCTAAGCGGCAGAGGTGGTGAGCGACTGAAAGCAATGACCGAAAACATCAAAAAATACGGTCATGAAAAAAGAATCGTCAATTTCACCAATATCGAAGTCAGAAGCATAGATGAAACCGATTGGGCTACAGAGACCTTAAAGCAACTCGAATACGACAAAGAAAACGGAGCCAAAGGCCTAAAAATCTACAAAAGCCAGGGCATGTCCAACAAAGACAGCAATGGCGACAGGATTAGAATAAACGATCCTCGGATTAATCCAATATGGGAGAAATGCGGTGAGTACGGCTGGCCCGTCCTCATACATTCCGCTGACCCTCAATCCTTTTGGGCGCCCCACGATAGCCTTAACGAAAGATGGCTCGAGCTAAAACTAAGACCGGGAAGAAAAAGAGGGCCCGACAATCCGGCATCTTTCGAAACCATCATCGGAGAGCTGCACGACATCATCAAAAAACATCCGAATACTACCTTCATAGCAGCCCATATGAGCTGGTATGCTAATGACTTGGGAAAGCTAGAGCAACTACTGGACGAAATGCCAAATATGTACGTAGAAATCGGAGCTGTGATAGCAGAACTAGGCCGCCAACCGCGAATGGCAAATCGCTTTTTTGAAAAATACCAGGACAGGGTGCTTTTTGGAAAAGACAGCTTCCGGCCGGAAGAATTTCCTACATACTTCAGAGTATTAGAGACAGATGATGAGTATTTTCCTTATTACAAAAGGTACCATGCCTTTTGGCGGATGTATGGATTGGCGTTACCCGATGAAATTTTGAAGAAGCTGTATTATAAAAATGCTTTAAAATTGTTGCCGCATCTAGATCAAGGGATGTGGGAGGCGTTGCACTGAGCGGAGTCGAAGTGACGAACCCTGAGCGGACCTGTGGTGAGCGAAGTCGAACCAGTCGAAGGGCGGATGAGCAGATGTACCCTTAGTTATCGAAAGGAAAGTCAAGAATACAGTCGAAGGAATATTCATACATTTGAATGAAACATGAGAAATGAGTTCTACACAAATTAAGTCGGAAATACATCAAATAGTCAACCGCTTGGACGAATCATTTTTGAAAGTAGTGCACTCAATTATATTAGCATCACAATGGAACCAACTAAAATGAGAACCGGTAAAACTACCCCCGCCCCGCACAAGTCATAATGCGATTCTATTCCTGATTGCATTGTTTTTTACTTTTTCCTCAATAGCTCAAGTCACCTACGATGGTAATGGTGCAGTGACGGGCGGAAGTGGAAATACTTTTAGCAATTTCACCGTCCCTGCAGGAAATGATCGGGTACTCATAGTCGGGCAGTATTTTAGAACTGCTACCGGGGTAACATATAATGGCATAGCAATGACTTCTGCAGTAGGTGAAGGTTTTATAGCTGCGGGGAACACGCAAGAAGCAAGAATATGGTATTTACCTCTTGGTTCGGGTGGAGCGATAGGCCCTGCAGATATCGCATTCAGCGGAGTTGTCGGTGGCTTTATCTTCCGTATTACTGCCGCAAGTTTTCAAGGTGTTGATCAGGCTACCGTGTTTGCTAGTGCTATGAATAACCAGGTTATTTCAAATAGCTCAAGTATTATGATCAATAGTCTTAACACTAATAACCTTATAGTCGACGCGACTATAAACAATATTTCAACTACCTCAACTCCAGCTCATTTATCTATAGTCGATGCTGTAGCTGGAGGATTGGCCCGGGCACCTGCCACAGGAGGTGTAGTTAATCTGGATTGGACTTTTGGTGGTACTACTAATCTTGCACATGTGGCAATTGAGTTGGTAGCCGTCAATCAGGCTACAAATGGAGCATCAGAGGGTTCGGTTCCTACGCTGGGCCAGTGGGGCTTGATAGCTCTTGCTTTGCTATTTATGATTATGGGAGTGATTGCTATAAGGACGAGATCTGTACAAACATAGTGTAGCCTGACAGCGGGTTTTAAACCCGTTGTCATAATAAAGGAGAATTCTCCTATTTCTTAGATCCCTTGTACATTTCAAACTTCTGATATTTACACTCTAGCGACCCGTTGTACAAAGTATGTTTCTCAGAAGGACGAAGCCCAATACTCTTCAAAGCATCCTTATTCGCACTTACGATCCATGCATCCCACCCACTATACTTTTTCTTCAAAGCGTCCCCAATACCCTTGTATAGTCCTTTGAGGTTGTTGATGGTGCTCCGTCGCTGAAGCTTTAGAGCGTAAGAGACCTCTGGCCTCAACTTGCTTACCGAAGCCATCCTTTCCCCATAAGGAGGATTCATAATAATGACCCCAGCATCACAAGGCGGCTCGGAATTTAAAAAATCACAATTGTTGATTCTAATCAATTTGCCGTAACCTAACCTATTTACTAATGATTGAGTTTCTCTCGCTTCCCTTCCATCAATATCATGTCCGATAATTGATACGTCCACGTTTCTTTTTCCATCTAACCCTTTGATTTTCAGATCGGCCCATAGTTGGGCATCATAATCCTCCCAATTCATAAATGCATAGCGATCTCGATTCATCCGAGGCGGCACATTTTGAGCAATCATAATAGCCTCAATAAGAATTGTGCCTGAACCGCACATAGGGTCAAAGAACGGTTTTACACCGGTCCAACCAGAAAGCATGATCATTCCCGCAGCTAGCACTTCATTCAACGGAGCAGACTGATTACTTTGTCTATAACCCCTCTTGTGTAAAGACTCTCCCGAACTGTCAAGCGAAATCGTAAATTCATTTTCACGACAATGCACATTGATTCGATAATCGGGATTTTTGATATCAATAGATGGTCGTCGACTATTGTACTTGTACCGGAAAAGATCAACAATCGCATCCTTGATTTTTAATGCTACATATTTAGAATGAGGGAAAAGCTCAGAATACACGGTACTATCAATAGCAAAAGTCTGATCCAGGTCAAAGAGTTTTGTCCAGTCAAATCGCCGTGTCCGTTTGTAAAGTACAGTTTCGTTATGAGCAGAAAATTCGATTATTGGCTTGAGTACTCTGAGGGCAGTCCTTGACCAAAGATTCACTTTATAAAGACACTCCAGATCACCTTCAAAAGAGACGGCGCGATTCAGAACTTCTACATTATTACCGCCAAGATGCTTTATCTCGTCAACAAGCACATTTTCCAACCCAAATAAAGTCTTGGCAAGTAATTTCAAAAGATCGTACTTAGGTTATAAAAGGATATTTTTCTTTGCTGACTGCTGACTGCTGACTGCTGACTGCTCACTCCCTCAACTGCCTCCTCAATATCTTTCCCACAGCAGACTTAGGCAAGTCATCCACAAATTCTACTTTCTTCGGCACTTTATAACCAGTCAAATTTTCGCGACAATGCTCAATAAGCTCTTTTTCATCCAGGGACTTATCTTTTTTCTTCACGAAAATCTTCACCACCTCACCCGACTTATCATCCTTCACACCAATCGCTGCTACCTCGTCTACCTTGTCGTGCATAGCCACCACATCTTCAATTTCATTGGGATATACATTGAACCCTGAAACAAGGATCATGTCCTTTTTTCGATCTACGATTCGGAAGTATCCGTCCTCGTCCATAGTGCCGATATCTCCTGTATTGATCCAACCATCGGAAGTTAGTGTATTTGCCGTTTCATCAGGGCGATTATAGTAACCCTTCATTACTTGTGGGCCCTTGATTTGAATTTCACCTATTTTACCTAATTCCAAAGGATTTCCTTCCTCATCCACTATTCGCAGTTCTGTTGAAGGCACAGGAATTCCGATTGTTCCCAATCTCACAGCCCCCTTAGGATTGGAAGTAGCTACCGGTGACGTCTCTGTCATTCCATACCCCTCTGAAATGATAATACCTGTATTTCTTTTCCATTCTTCGGCTACAGCTTTTTGGAGGGCCGTACCGCCAGCACTGGCAAACGCGAGATGACTCGTGTCGATTTTTGTAATATCAGGATGATTATTCAGGCCGTTGTACAAAGTATTTACACCTGTAAGTCCGGTAACTTGATTGCGCTCAAATTCTTTGATAATATTTTTTAAATCGCGGGGATTTGTGATCAATACAGACAAAGCGCCTGAATTCATCATAGCCAGGCAATTGCATGAAAATGCATAGATGTGATAAAGAGGTAAAGGGCAAAGCACGGTATGATCTTTACGCTCCTTCATATAAGGCTCAAACATGGCAGCAATCTGTAGCATATTTGCTACGAGATTTCTATTCGTGAGCATAGCCCCTTTACTTACGCCCGTTGTGCCTCCGGTATATTGGTGAACTACCACAGTTTCAGACCTATTGTCAAAATCTTTGATCTGAAATTTCTTTCCTTGACTAAGCGCCTCTTTAAATTTTACCACATTCGGCAAATTGTACTTGGGCACCATCCTTTTAACATTCCTTACCGCGAAATTAACAAGACCCCCTTTGATGCTTCCAAGAAGTTCTCCAATGCTGGTAGTTATAATGGTAGTGATATTCGTTTTATCAATGATCTTCTCAAGATTGGCAGCAAAGTTTTCGGCAATAACAATCCCCTTGACATCGCTATCGGTGAATTGATGCTCCATTTCTCTGGGCGTGTACAAAGGATTGGTATTGACTATGGTAATCCCTGCTTTTATACAACCGAAAAGAGCAATCGGGTATTGAAGAAGATTGGGCATCATCAGCGCTACGCGATCACCCGGTTCTAATCCCCGCGATTGGAGATAGGATCCAAACTGAGTAGACATTTTATCGACCTGTCCGTAAGTCAACTCCTTTCCCATACAAGAAAAAGCTTTATTCTTTGCATATTCTTTGCATTTTTCTTTGATATAGTCATTTAATGTATTGTATAGTTCGGGATCAATATTGGCCGGAACTCCGGAAGGATAATGTTTTACCCAGGGACGTGATGCTGTCATTTTCTAAATTCTTGAATTTCTAAAAAAATATTTGGTGCCGTTTATGAAAACCAAATATAAAAAGGTATATCTTCTGATTACTATTTTTCCACCGCATGCGCTTAGCAGAGCGGAAGGGAAAATCAAGAGTAGCGGTCCACCGTCTGCACCGTCCCGCCAATTTTCTGAGGTATTATTTTTTCTAAAAATATCTACCCACGTTTTTCCTTAAATAAATATACCTTTGCGCCCCGAAATTTATTTACTAACCTCTGTTTCTACAAAGGTAGAAGCATACAAAATTTTTTCACAATGCACATAGAGGACAATAAAGACCCGGAATCAAAACCTTCTGAAACGGAAGAAATCGTAGAAACTATAGAAACCCTTTCCGAAAACCCTCAACCTGAAGTAGTAGAGGAGACTACCGAGTCTGAAGAAGTAATAATCATCTCTGAAGACGTTACATCAGAGGCACCCAAAGAAAAAGAAGAGCCGGAAATCCAGCCGGACAACATCAGCCTTGAAGAAATAATTGAAGTAGAAGAAAGTAGTACCGCTCATGACGATTTCGATTGGACAATTGGAAAGCGACACTCCCATACTTACGAGCAAAAAGAAATTGATCGATACCTCGCAGATTACGACCAGTCATTAAAGAAACTTGAGGAGTCCAGTATAGTCAAAGGCAAGGTTTCTGCCATTACGCCGGGAGATGTTGTCCTCGATATAGATTACAAATCTGATGGTTTGGTCTCATCTTCTGAATTCAGAGATATGCCCGAACTAGCGATAGGTGACGAAGTGGAAGTCTACGTAGAACAGACTGAAGATGCACGTGGCCAATTGGTACTTTCCAGACGAAAAGCGAAACTTCTTGGAGCATGGGATATGCTTGTAGATTCGTACAAGAATGGTACGATAATTAAAGGCAAAGTAATAAGCAAAACTAAAGGCGGTCTCATTGCAGATTGCTCAGGGCTGGAAACTTTTTTACCGGGTTCTCAAATCGATATAAAACCTATACTTGATTACGATCAGTTTGTCGGTAAGACAATGGAACTTAAAGTAGTCAAGATCAATGAGGCTATTAAAAATGCCGTCGTATCCCACAAGGCACTCATCGAATCTGATCTTGCTGAACAGAGAGATGAGATAATAGCAAGTCTTGAAAAAGGCCAGGTTCTCGAAGGAGTTGTGAAGAATATAACTGATTTCGGAGCCTTCATGGATCTTGGTGGCGTTGATGGCTTATTATATATAACAGATATTTCCTGGGGGAGAATTAACCACCCCAACGAAGTGCTTGAATTAAATCAAAAACTCAACGTTGTCGTACTCGACTTTGATGAGAATAAGAAGAGAATATCGCTAGGATTGAAGCAATTGCAACCACACCCTTGGGACATTCTTGATAAAGACATAGGCGAAGAGTCTATTGTAAAAGGCAAGATTGTTAATATCGAAGACTACGGCGCCTTCCTGGAAGTAATTCCTGGAGTAGAAGGATTAATCCACGTATCAGAGGTGAACTGGAGTACTCAGCCCGTCAATGCTCGTGAGTTCTTCGAGCTAGGCGTAGAATTTGAAGCTAAAGTTGTAACGATTGATAGAGAGGAGAGAAAGATGTCTCTGAGTGTAAAACAACTTACAAAAGATCCGTGGGCGGAGATCGCTGAAAAATTTCCACAGGGTAGCAAACATTCAGGCGAAGTAAAAAATCTTACTCCCTATGGAGTATTCGTAGAGTTGGAAGAAGGCATCGGAGGGATGATTCATATCTCGGATCTGTCCTGGACGAAAAGATTTAACCACCCGTCAGAATATACAAAAGTTGATGAGAAAATCGATATCACCATCCTTGAAATTGATAAGAATGATAGGAAATTGGCTCTTGGTCATAAGCAGCTAGAGGAGAATCCTTGGGATACTTTTGAAAATGTATTCCCGGTAGGCTCATACCACGAAGCAACGGTAATAAAGAAGGAAGATCGTGGCGCTATCATTCTCTTGCCATATGGGCTAGAAGCTTTTGCTCCTATTAAACATTTACGCAAAGAGGACAAATCTTTTGCAGAGCTCGACGAGACGCTCACATTCAAAGTGATAGAATTCAATAGAGATGACAAGAGAATAATTGTCTCGCATTCCAGGTATTTGGATGATATCAATAAAGAAGCTGAGACCAAAGTCAAATCCGAACGCAGTCAGACCCGCAAAGCAATTCAAAACCAGAAATCGAAAGTGGAGAAATCTACACTTGGCGAATTGGATGTTTTTTCCCAACTAAAAGATCAGTTCGAGACCAATCAAGCTGGAGCAACAGAAAAAGTGCAACAAGAGAAACAAAAAACAAAAGTAAAGCAATCAGTCAATTCGGATAGGGAAGAGA
>OZ252053.1:0-4197500 GCA_965247965.1 Saprospiraceae bacterium | reverse complement strand
TCCTAAGGTAGAATTTAAACTGCCTGCTTCGGCAGTAATGTCGGAGGCAATATCTGGCTGTATGCGGGAACATCCTTAGAGCCACTTCTACGTTTTCCCCGATTACTATTGGGGCGTAAAAATGAAGTGGATTGGAAAATCCGCAGGAAACGATCCGTCGTATGACGGATGGGATCCTCAGAGACTTTACGCCGGATATCCTATTTTTTTGCATTTTTGGCCTTATGGACTTATCCATCGATTGGGTTGTAGGTTTTGTGGACGGTGAAGGTTGTTTTTATGTTGGATTCAACAAGCAACCTGAAATGACCACAGGCATTCAGGTTTTACCTGAGTTCAGAATTGTACAACACAAACGTGATATACAAATCCTTTATGGATTGAAGAAATTCTTTCGGTGTGGTGTCGTAAGACAAAACCATGACGATAGGTATGAGTTAAGGATAAGAAAATTAGGTTGCCTCGCTGAAGTCGTCCAATTCTTTGAAAATCATTCTTTAAAAACAAAAAAACATGTTGATTTCAAAAAGTTTGCGCGTATTGTCCACTGGATGAGTACGGGTAAACATCTTAAAGTCGAAGGAGTGATTCAAATAATAGAATTGGCGATGCAGATGAACACGCAAAATCAACCGAAAACTGAAAAACTTTTGGTTGAACTAAAGCAAAAAACAGGATAAAGATAAAGTCCACGCCTTCTTGAGAAAGAGGGAAATATCGTGAGCGAAATTCCTTGTCGGGTAAGTTCCGACCTGCACGAATGGTGTAACGATCTGGGCACTGTCTCGGCCACGAGCTCGGTGAAATTGAAGTATCGGTGAAGATGCCGATTACCCGCAACGGGACGAAAAGACCCCGTGAACCTTTACTACAGCTTCACATTGGGCTAGGGTATAAGATGTGTAGGATAGGTGGGAGACTTTGAAGGCTGCACGCTAGCGTGGTTGGAGTCATCCTTGAAATACCACCCTTCTTATACTTTGGTTCTAATCCCGATTGCTATCGGGAAACAGTGTGTGGTGGGTAGTTTGACTGGGGTGGTCGCCTCCTAAAAAGTAACGGAGGCTCGCAAAGGTACCCTCAGCATGGTTGGTAATCATGCGTAGAGCGTATTAGTACAAGGGTGCTTGACTGAGAGATCGACGGATCGATCAGGTACGAAAGTAGGCTAAAGTGATCCGGTGGTTCCGCATGGAAGGGCCATCGCTCAAAGGATAAAAGGTACTCCGGGGATAACAGGCTGATCTCCCCCAAGAGCTCATATCGACGGGGAGGTTTGGCACCTCGATGTCGGCTCGTCACATCCTGGGGCTGGAGAAGGTCCCAAGGGTTGGGCTGTTCGCCCATTAAAGTGGCACGCGAGCTGGGTTCAGAACGTCGCAAGACAGTTCGGTCTCTATCTGTTGTGGGCGTTAGAATACTGAGGAGATCTGACTCTAGTACGAGAGGACCGAGTTGGACGCACCTCTAGTGTATCTGTTGTGCCGCCAGGTGCATCGCAGAGTAGCTATGTGCGGAATGGATAAGCGCTGAAAGCATCTAAGCGCGAAGCCAACTTCAAGATGAGTATTCATTTAAGGGTCGTGGAAGATGACCACGTTGATAGGCTACAGGTCGAAGACTGGTGACAGTTGAAGCCGAGTAGTACTAATTACCCGTAAGCTTTCTAATCATCCTTTTTACTCCGTACTCGTCTGATAATTTACACTTACAACCTTTTTTGTTACGGCAGACGGTTGACGGTTGACGGCCAACGGTTTAACATGATTATCAATGCTCTCTGGTATGCATACACTGCCGCGGTTTGTACTTCATACTTGTACTTCGACTTAAACTTAAAGATTAAATGGTGGCTATAGCGAGGGGGAACCACCTCTTCCCATCCCGAACAGAGAAGTTAAGCCCTTCAGCGCCGATGGTACTGCTAAGGCGGGAGAGTAGGTCGCTGCCAATTTTTTATATCGTGCTTTTGTTCGTTTTAGCAAAAGCACAAAGAAAGCTCTCTAAATCAATTAGGGAGCTTTTTTGTTTATGCCCATATGAAGTTCATCCTTTTCGATATTATTTGGATTGCATTATTGTTCGTAATATTAGGGATCATACTTTACCCAATTTATAACACCATTGGTCCAGACTATCCCTTTTACTTTTCCAATTCACTATTTATCATAGTAGCTGGCTTGTGCATTCGCTTTATTTTCTTTTTGGAATATTCTTTCATGAGAAAGTGGAAGTGGTCAAAGCTATTATTGATGTTTTCTATGCCACTTTTACTCCTGCCTTTGTCTGGATACTTTGTTGATTTTCAGGAATTTATGGATGGTAGGGGATTGCAAACTCTTATGACAAAACTTACTCCGTCCCATCAACTTCAACTTTCAAAATATATTCGTTCCGAAATGATATTCTTTGGATCAAGTGCTATTATATCTTGTATAGCTCTTATTTTTAGAATGATAATCTCATTGTGGAGACAAAAAAATACTTCTAAATTTTGAATACTTCAAAGAGATCGGTTCAGGAATTCAATGCTTATCGCGAAAAAATGAATGAGCGCATATTTGCGCACAACCGCAAACAACTGAATCGATTTTTTAACCTTATGATCGCAAACCTAGTTGGAGGTTCCATATGCATACCGCAGATGCGTAGGGCATTGGAGTATTGGGAAGAATTGGAGTCCGTTCAAAAATCATGAAGGGCAATCAATACCGAGACCTGATCCTCAATTGTCTACTACTATTCCTGGGCTTGTTCTTCTTTTTCTATGTGAGTCTTGGATCGAGACTTTGGAATCTCAATGATGTTCAATTTGATCAGAGCGGTGGCGGGCTGAAGAACTATTATACATTTGCTTATCAATACAGATATCAGTCCGACCTCAAGTTCGATGGCTTTCTGTACCCGTACGGCGATTTGACTATCTATGCAGATTCACAAATCGCGGTGGTCGGCTTTTTACAAAGCCTTAGGACATTTAGTATCGATCTCACCGATTACCTTCTCTTCATTTTGAATTTGCTTCCACTATTGTCATTTTTTATCGGTGGCGTATTCATTATCCTAATATTGAGAGAATATGGATTAAATCAAAAATATGTTGGAATAACAGCATTATTCTGTATGGCTCTGTCTCCACAGGTTTGGCGCATTCAATCTCACTATGCACTGTCTTATGCGTTTATTGTAGATTACGGTTGAAAACTGAGCCAGAATTCGGTTGAAAAGTGAGCCAGTTGAGAGAGGCGAAGTTATGCATTTTGATGAAAGAATAACCATTAATATTTTTTGAGAGAAATTAAAGTTGTTGATTAAGTTTTTCTGATTCTTTGACTCTGAAGGATTTTCCATTCATGTTGACCAGGATGGCTTTATGGGTGAGTCGGTCAACTATGGCAGCAGTGAGAACTTCATCACCAAATATTTCTGTCCACCGATCAAAACTCAGGTTGGTTGTGATAATGGTTGACTTTCTACCAGCTCTGAGGCTAAGATGAGTAAAAAGTAATTCTGCAGCCTCTTTGTCAAAGGACACATAACCGAACTCGTCACACACGACCAGATCGTATTTTTCAAAACGAGATTCCAGGGTACGGAGCATTTTGTGAGACCTGGCTTCGTTGATTTGGGTTATCAGCCTGGGAATGGCAGTAAACAAGACAGTGAAATCGAGTGTGCAGGCTTTGATGGCCAGGCCAATAGCGATGTGTGTTTTACCGGTACCGGGATTACCAGCCAGGATGAGATTTTGTCCATCTTTTATAAAATCGAGACGTTCGAGAGTAGCCAGTTTGTTTTGTGCATCATTGGGGAGTTCAGATTTGATCAGATCGTGGATTTGTTTTTTATACGGGAATCCGGCTCTTCGGATACGCTGTTTTTTTCTCCGGATGAGCCGCCCGTCATATTCGGTGATCATAAGATCGAGCAAGTAGCGTTCAAAAGAATGATTGCTTTTAGCAGCACTTTTTGCCTGTTCGGCGTACTCTGTTCTGAATGCAGGCAGCCTAAGCAGACGTGAGTAATAATCAATTTGTTGTTCCATTTTTGCTTGCATTGTTGAGATTTTATTCGAATTAAAAAATAGCCTGTATGTCTTGAAGTTGTTTTACACAATTAAGACTTATCTGTTCAGTCAAAGGGCTCGGGATGGTGAGTGCCTGAGCCTCGTTTTTCTTTTTCATCAGGGCTTGTACCATAAAGATGATTTTGTCACTGGTCAGGGGAGAGTTCAAAGTAGTTTTTAGACATTGATCAACTGCGGAGGTTATTATTGAGGTAGATAAATGATGTTTGGTGGCGTAACTAATCACGTCAATAAATACCTTGGGTTGATCTGAAAAATATTGTTTGTAAAGTGCGATCAAATCGGTATCAGCCTGAAGAAAGGCTTCGCTGTTTGACAAAGCACCAGGCTTTACGGCTAATGTCTTCAGATAGTGCTCTATTTTAATGAACCATTGATACTTACAGTGTCTTCTCTGATGAATGTCCACTACATCGCCATTTTTATCATAAATGTGAATGTGCAAAGGGTAAATTTTCACATCCACTATGGGGCCGCGCAAGTTTTCAGGAATAGAATAGTGATTGGTATCAACCGAGATGGTGTGATACTTGTCTACTCTTAATGTCTGGATCAGGGCGGTATCATAGGCTGAAACAGGCAGAACTGTCATATGAATTTTCTCCTCGCACACACGTTCAGCGAATGTTTTAGACTCACCTTTTGATTTTCTATTGTTAAGTCTGATCAGTTTTTGCTTCAGGTGTCGATTAGCCGAATCGAGGTCGATAAACTCATCATTTTGAGCAAAGGCTTTGCGGCGCACATATTCAACACTTCGCTCTACACGTCCCTTTTCATTGGCTCTATACACATTGCAAAAACGAATATCAAATTGATAGTATGTGCTGATTTTAAGTAGATCATCTGTAGGTTTCTTACCTGCCCGTTCGGTAGACGGGTCTGCATTTCGCATGGTAAATCTTGCTACTGCTGTACGCATATTGTCGTACACTATCTGTGATGGCACACCACCAATGTGGCTCAGATAGTGTACATGAGCGTGCAAGAAACTGATCATAACTCGTGCCGCGTCACGCGGTATCCTGGCGGTAGTAAAGACGAGCCCATCGGTAATTGCTGTACCCATTGGTAAATACAGCCAGCATCAATCTTTTCTGTTTTCCCTCTATTGTCAATTTAACTTCTGCCCAATCAAACTCACTGTTTTGCCCTGGGTCAATGTGCTGGCGTATGAAAATCTCCTGACCTTTTCTCAAGTGCTGTTTTACATATTCACATACCGTAGTATAGCTGATTTCAAAACCATCGGCGATCAGTGCCTCGTGCATGTCTATACGCCGCATGCATTGTTTGGCCAAACCCGAACAATGTTTGCGCTCATTATCTTTAACAAACTGATCTATCCTGGTTCGTATCTGTTGGGTAAGTTTGCGTTTGGTACGAGAAGAACAATCGTACCGAGGTGGATCCAAAATGCCTTTAGAAGAACGGTCCTGCAAAGAACGATTCTTCTCATATTCATCAATATACTTCTTGACTGTATTGCGCGATAATCCCAGATCCTTACTGATCTTTCGTTGGGATATTCCCTGATCAAAATAGCGCAGAATAATATCTTGTTTTTGTAGCATAGTTATCATGTTTAATAGTGCAAAACATATGATGGTTATGCATCATATCTGCCATGATAACTGGCTCAGTTTTCAATTGGAATTCTGGCTCAGTTTTCAACCGTAATCTACACAATCATCTACTTCAATCGATAAATTAGAAAGAGGTGTTCAATAAATTTATATAAATATCAAGGAGAAAGCAAAATCAATAATGAATATCATTTACACTCCTAAAGAGGAAGAAATGGAAAAAGCGCGGTGGGTCACGTAGCATTTGTAATGCTCTTCATTTGCATGGTTGTTTCCTATGCACTTTTATATTGCGGGCGGTTAAGGGGTTTTTGCTTCAAGAATATAATCAGCCAAGTCCAACCCTTTCTCTCTATCCTCTGTACTTGCCTTCCTTTTCAACAGATCAGAAACGGTAATGTTCGGTATGATCTCTGAAAGTTCATTCGCTTTTTGGGACCATTCTTCATATGCGTTGAGATCAGGAAACAAACAGACTTTTCTATCGGATAGCACTTTAAATTTGCTGGCTTTCATATTGACCTTGCCACCTGTCGCAATCCACAAATAATCATCAAAACAAATAGAAGAGATCAGAACTGTTTTTTCCGATTCGACTAGACCAATCACCTTATGCGGATATTTATGGAGCAGATGCTCTCCATATAAGCACTGACTCAAATTATAGTCCTTATATTTCAACACTGAATGCATCCAATTAATGTACGTCCGAGGATTTTTCACTCGTTTTCCTGTTTTTTTGTTATACATAATCACTTTGCCTGTACGTATTTTGCCTTTTTTATCTATTTGCCAAAAGACAGGACATATTGACGACCAGATGCGATATTGACCTACTAAATAATCGCTGATTGTTAGATCCACTTTTGTCTTTCCGAACACACCATATAAAAATTGAACAAGGGTACTGTTCGTCATCCCTAGAGTTGAAGCCTTGACATCAGAATATTTAATCTCTGAGATGAGTTTCTGTGTCTTGGCTTGTTGTTGTGTTAAAAATTTTCGCCCGGCCTGGCTATCCTTGCTTCGCTCCGGTTTTATGTTATAGTCACTAAAATATTCCTTTGGCGTATAGTGATATGCGCAATTATCTATGCGTTCGCACCTTCCAACATGAGAGGCTAAATGATTTCCTGATTCTACATCAATGTATCGAGTGAACCTCTTTGGTTTTCGGCATGCTGGACAAGTATAGCGGCTACTCATACCAGAATACTTCTCAAGCTGGTATCTATACTCCGACATATTTAAACTATTGACACATGGCATTTGCGGCACTTGTGGCACTTCGTATTTTTGCTGGCTGATTAAGTGCCTGTAGTGCCATAAGTGCCATCCAGTTTTTTCTTTTCATATTCTCCTTTCTTGGCCCTTGTGAATAGTTCTTTCTTATTCAAAAGCCTCTTTGCAGTTCGCTCTGGTATGCCTTTGGCCTTAGCAATGGAAAGAGCTTCACTTGTTTTGAATTTTATAGGAAGTGCTTCTACAAATTGACGTTTATCCGTCGGAAGACTATCTAGTGGTGTTATGCTCTGGTCCATCATTGCCCTAATTTGAATTGACTTCTCTTTGAAATACCGGACCAGATCAATAGATGCTTCAACTGCCTTTAGGTTGATCTGTTTTGGCTGCTCTCCACTCACTGCATTTTCCATGACTTCCAGAATCAAAGCAAAGCGGATACAATAGACGGATAATTTGGAGTAAAGTCCAGACAGGCCCTCATTCTGCAGTCCATTGGCTTCATCTGCGTGGTGACGTTGCCATTCATATAGTTTTGATTTAGCCGCCGGTGAAAAGTTCAGAAATTTACTTCTTAGTTTTCCTTCTTCATCAATCTCGTGCTTATAAGAGAATAAATTCTCCATTATACTGGTCCAAGTCATTGGAATATCATCCGATAAATCCTTATCGGACCAGTATGGAGTCTTTATTTTCTCATCAAAACAAAAGATTATGCGGTCAATGAAACCGTTACTTGACCTGTTATCACTTCCGAGCTCTTTGAGTACTGAAGGCTGCAAGGTCCCAATAACAGAGATGAACGGTTCAGCTATAAAAGTTGGCTCACTCCCTTTTCGATCAACTGTTATTGATTTGCTGGACCAGGAAGAAAGCCAAAACTCAGCTTCTGCACCCTTGGTATAACGTCCAAAAGATTTAAACCAGCTTGCAAGCTCGTCGACGTAGATTCCAATTCCTCTCAAATTGTGCCTATGCACGTCCACCAGTGCTTCAGGTGTAAAGTCTGTCAACAGATATTTGATCCAGTGCGGTTTTTGTGGCTCTCCAATTCCATGCTCTTCGCGCTCTGATTTGGTCATATTCAAGGCCTCTTCATAATACTTGATACGCTCCTGGTAAAGCCTGTATGATTGTGCGTCTTTCTTTTGAATTGGTGCCAATGCCCAAGTCAATGGGTGACTCTTGTTTTGGCCCGCCTTACCCGCGATTGCAATATACAGGATTCCAGGTTCGGTCCATCCATTTTTCACCTGCGCTCTGAAAACACCTCCCATGCCGACACTGGCCGCGTACAATATTGCGGAACCAATGAAGTCAATTGGAAAACCCAGGCTCTCATATGACGCATTAATGATCTCCTGTACCGGGCTCGGGAAAATTTTAACAGGAAAATCCACCTTATCATCAGAAGAAAGAAGGTTTTTCACTTCTTTTAGTTCTGCCCGGATATCGGAAAGTGTGATATCAGGATTATTCATAACTACTTCATTAAGTTGTTGAGAAATAGCCTTATCTTTAGAATATAGGAAATCCCTGTGGTCCAATGATCTAGACACCAATCGGATAATTTGACTTTTCTAATTCTTAGAGGTATTGACTCTGAGGATAAGACGTTGAAATTTGCGTTCTCATGATGCTTTTTTCACCAACTCTGCTAAAGCGATATTGGAGGTATAGAACCTCGAATCAAATCCCGTTTTGGGATCAATGTCCTCATACAAAAAGACTAATGATTCATTACTTTCCTTACAGTTCTCGACATATCTTTTTACCACCTCTACGCTACATTTACATCGCTCTGCAACCGTGTAAATAGTTGATGGAGCGTGGTGAAACTCTTCTGCTATCCTTTTGATTAGATTAGGGTTATTTCTCATATCTCAACCTTTTGGGTTCAACCATCTTCAACGCCTCCAGGACTTCTTTTTTCCGGTATAACTTTTTTGATCCTACCTTGTAAGGCTTTAGAATGCCCTTCTTATCATAATCCCATTGAGTCACCGCTGAGATACCTCCTAACAATTCTCGACAAATCTTGCTATTTATAATTTCATCATCTTCCTTTGAAGATTTATTATCAATGATCTCCTGGATACCCTCCAGGATTTCGTTAATTAGTTCGTCTTTCGGAACTGGAGTGAGAATGACCTGTGTCATGCTAATTAAATTTATTCAATAAATAATTGCTGAAAAATTAACATTCAGCATTTCGATGGATAAAATTAATTGGGATAAACAGGGCAGAAGTTGAGAGAAGTTGAGTCAACTAATGTTTAACAATTTGTGACTAAGGCAGCTTAGAATCTAAATTGTCTCGGTGGGATACCAATTCACCTTTCAAATGATTGAGGTATTCAGCTCCTAGCTGATCAAGATACATTCTGTTTCTATAGTTATTACCCTGATCGAATTTCTTCTTAAGTGAATAATTCACGTTGCTAGAGTTCAATGATTCATTAGGGAATATTTTCTGAAAAACATCTAAGAGCTCTTTCTCCTGAATTGGCCTGCTGCCCGAAAGGATATGACCAGATACATGTAAGGCTTTTATTATCTCATGAAGCTGCCATTTATCACCTCCCCAAGAAAGAGTCGGTTTTTGATATTTTGATGGTGCTTCGACTGCAGATTCTTTTTCAAATGAAGACCTCTTTCTTGTTTCTTCATCAATGAGTTGTGCAACTTTTTTTAAGTTTAGATGACATGGTTTTCGACTGCCTTTTAAGGCTATTCGTTCTGGTGCAAAGATTTCACGATCAAAGAATTGCACATCAAAATCATTAATCAATCCGATTTTCAGGTTTTTTAATTTCTGAGTTTCCATCAATTCAATAGTCTCTGGATTCTTATCAATGTTAAGAAGGTCATGTTCCAAGTCGGTCAAAAAAATTGGAGGTTCCAATTTTGGCGGTTCCATTCTGGTTTCAGTGCTCAATCGTGATGAGGGTAGCAATTTGAACTGAATTTTTTTATCTGTCATGAAATCGAAAAGAGATGTTTGCAAGGACTTAAAGTTTGACGACACTGGAGGCTCAAATTTTGGCAGTTCCATACTAATTGCAGTGTTCAATTGTGTTGACAATGTTTGAAAAGACTTAAAGTTTGAAGTAATAGGAGACAAACTTTCAGAGAACCTTTCTAAGGCATTTATTAATTGTCTTTCCTGATCCGGTGTTAATTTTAACTTATTTTTATTAGTGTGATTTTTTTCTTCAGTCATCTAAACATATTAAAACACATTATAATGAGTTAAATTAGTTTAAAATAGCTGACCTGTCAATCTAATATTCAACATTTACACGACTGATACCGCAACCCTGACCACACCTATTTCGTAAAATTTTCATAACTAATTGATTATCAGCATATGTTCAAGTACTGGAGGTACCACTTTGTGAGCTAAATCTTTTTTAGATTCGTTTTTTTTATATATGAACACCGTGTACCAATCACTAATAAAATCGCCGCTTGGCCCTTTCATGATCGAGGGAACTGACAAAGGCATCACCTCAGTACAATTTTCAAATAATAATTCCAGTGAATCATCAAAAAAGGAAAGTGTATCTACAAAAGCGGCCGCAAAGCAATTGACCGAATATTTCAACAACAAGAGAAAAGATTTTGATTTGCCTTTTGATTTTAGTGGTTCTACAGAATTTTTCATAAGCGTTTGGAACAGATTACTTGCCATCCCATACGGCGAGACCTGCTCCTACCTCGACATCGCAAAATCCATAAACAACCCAAAAGCAGTAAGAGCCGTAGGTCTGGCCAATGGCAAAAATCCCTTTGCCATTATAGTCCCGTGTCATCGAGTAATTGGATCAAATGGAAAACTCACAGGTTATGCCGCTGGGTTGCGTTTGAAAAGATGGTTACTGGATTTTGAAAAGGAAACTAAGGCTGGAGATCAGATTGCACTTTTCTGATTAGTTCAGCTTGCATGGATGTGCAAGGGTAAACGCGGGAATTTTCACATAAAAAATTTGATCATCTGCTAACCGTTTCATGCGGTATTTCCCTGACATCTGACCGATTTCTGATGAGACCGGACACCAAGAAGTGTATTGATGCGACCCACCGGGGCGTATGACGGGCTGCTTTCCTACTACACCGTCTCCTTTTACTTGTCTGACGATTAAATGGGTGTCTTTTATCAACCACTCCCTGCTCAATAACTGAACAGCCGAGCTGCCTTGATTTTCAATTTTTATTAGATAGGAATGCACAAACTTGCCCTGCCCCGGGTCGGAATGCGCACCTTCATATTTTGAGATCACGCTGATCGTAATATTATTTGTGGTCAATGTTTTCAATCCTTTATTTAACTTATGGATTTACAACTAAAATACTCCTCTTAAAGCACATTGGCAAGCTGCTCTCTGACCTGATCTAGTTCATTCTTCATCTCTACTACTATTTTTTGTATTTCAGAATATTGCGCCTTGGAGCCTATCGTATTAATCTCCCGTCCAATTTCCTGGGCCAAAAAACCAAGTTTCTTTCCCTTCGAGAGCTCATCGGCGTTAATTTCTTCTAAAAAATAATCACAATGCTGCTTCAGGCGTACCTTTTCTTCGTGAATATCTAGTTTTTCAATATAAAAAATAATTTCCTGTTCAAATCTATTTTGATCTACTTGCTGGTCATTTGTAAATTCATTCAGATTTTTTTGCAACCGGACGCGCAATTTTTTGATTCTTTCCTTTTCGTACGGGTCGATTTTCGATATTAGCTCTTTAATGCAATTGATCCTCGATACGACATCGTCACACATCGCCTTTCCTTCTGTCATTCTGAATGCATCCAATTGATCCACTGCCTGATCACAAAGGTCAAGTATAAATTTCCATTCTCCATCCGATATAGTGTAATCGGCTGACTTTATTACATTCGGAATTCTCAATATGCTTTGCACATAATCAGCATTTTCTATTCCCAAATCAGCACCGATGCTTTTTAAATCTTTATAGTATTTTTTAAAAAGTGCAACGTTGAGATTATTTTCTACATCCATTTCATCGGAGACTACCGTGACTGTCACATCAGTTTTGCCCCGTACAACTTTGTCCATTATGTATTGCCTGATTTTTATCTCGTGCTCCCTAAATCCGGCAGGAACTTTGAGGCGAGCATCACTGGATTTGGCATTCAATGTCTTAATTTCAACGGCATAAGTTTTGTCCTTGTATAGTCCGGTTGAAGAGCCAAATCCGGTCATCGAATAAATCATATTATAATTTTTATTTTCTATTTTCTTGTCAAATTGGAGGGCGCACAAATATAGTCACTATTATATTATGAATTTTTTTAATATATAAATCGCTCAAAAAAAATGTATTTTACATGTATAAAAAGGAAATTTTTACGAAATTCGCAGTCCCCTTTGAAAAGAAGAGGCCGTTTTAAAATCACAACTGAATGAGAAAAGCAGAACTGGTTAATACCATCGCCGATCGAACCGGAATCCCCAAAGTGGATGTTTTAGTAACATTGGAAACGTTTTTCAATGAAGTCAAAGACTCTCTTTCTGACGGAGAGAATGTGTACGTACGAGGATTTGGATCCTTCGTTATCAAACGAAGAGCGAAGAAGATCGGAAGGAATATCAAGAAAAATGAGGCAATAGAAATCCCGGAACATTTTATCCCCGCTTTTAAACCGGCCAAAATATTTGTAGAACAGGTAAAAGATAATGTAAGTGAGATGCCCGAAGTGGGTGATTGAATAATGCACAGTGAATGAATCGAAAGCAGCTTTCGACTATAGGCTTATTTTCCATACTATTTGCGATACTTTATTTTGGTTTCGACACAAAACCTAAAAACCTAGAGCTCATTGAAAAGTCAAGAGCTCTAAAAATGAATGCTACCGATGTGTCTATATTAAGAAAGGAGGCCTTTGAGCAAATCGGTAAATCTGATAAGGGCAAAATTCAATTGCTCAGTGCCCAGCTCGAAAATGCACAGGATACAACAGAGCAGGTATTCTTTCTAAAAGAACTATCCGGTGTGTGGTACAAATTTGGATACCCTTCTATTGCAGGACACTATGCTGAACAGGTAGCTGAACTAGAAAACACGGACGAGGCTTGGGGGATAGCAGGCACGACATATGTCTATGGTATAGGAGGCTCGCAAAGTGAAAAGGAGAGGAAATTTTGCAAACAAAGGGCGATGAACGCATTCGAGGTTGCCATCTCTCTTGATCCAGATGACTTAAAACATCAGATCAATCGCGCTGTACTGTTGGCTGATCATCCCGACGAAGATAATCCGATGAAAGGCATCCAGCTGATGCTCGAATTGAATAAAAACCATCCCCAAAATGTCTCCGTACTTAATCACCTGGCAAAATTTGGAATGCAGACCAACCAATTGGATAAAGCTCTGGGTAGACTCCAAAAAGTTTTAGGGCTCGAACCTGAAAATGCGAGAGCCAATTGCCTTATGGCCGAATTGTTGCAGAGAAAGAACGATTCGGCGTCTGCGGAAGTTTACCTGAATAAGTGCAATACATTAAGAAATACTGAGCTTAATTAATAGTTAAAAAAAATATTATAAAATATGCCTTGCGGTAAGAAAAGGAAAAGACACAAAATCTCTACACACAAAAGAAAGAAGAGGTTACGTAAGAACAGACATAAGAAGAAGTAATTAAGTCTTAGAAGTCGAAATTCATTTTTGGCCAACAGTTTTTTTGCGCTCATCTTTCAAGTTACTTTTTTCTGCGGTGAGGGCATTTTGGTACGAAACAGAGCTAAGGCACAAAATGAAATTCGATACGGCTATTCTGCAAAGCAGCTAATTCTGGTTTCAATTCTTATAACCCTTGCATGCAATGCACCTAAATAAGGAAAGGTAAATAGAAACAAGATTTAGCCTGCCCAAAAGTGGAAAAGTAGAGTTATTCCATGGCATTTCACTAGATGCACAACCGACCTGAAGGAATTACCTACAGCTTATCGCAAGCACAAATGATTCTGTAAATGGAAAAAGAATTAGTTATTAATTCTCATAATGATGCTGTGGATATAGCTTTATTAGAGGATACCAAATTGGTCGAACTCCACAAAGAAGCATTGGACAATGCATTCAATGTAGGGGATATATTCCTTGGATTTGTGAAGAAGCTCATGCCCGGACTCAACGCCGCTTTTATAGATATTGGCCACCCTAAAGATGCGTTTTTGCACTATACCGATTGCGGCCCGAGGCTTTCGTCTGTGCTCAAGTATACCAATATGGCCGTGAAAAGGAAGGTCAATACTTCCAAGTTGGATAATTTTAATATTCCACCTGATATCAATAAGCATGGCCGGATTGATGAAGTACTCAAAAATCGCGAGCCGATTTTGGTTCAAGTGCTCAAAGAACCGATTTCGACAAAAGGGCCAAGGCTTAGTTGTGAAATTACCATACCTGGCAGATTCGTCGTACTGACACCTTTTACCAATGTGGTCGCCGTATCAAAAAAGATCGGCTCAGTAGAGGAAAGAGCACGTCTCAAAAAACTGGTAGAAAGCATTAAACCAAAGAATTTTGGAGTAATAGTCCGAACCGCCGCGGAAGGGAAAAAAGTGGCGGATTTACACGAGGACATTCAGCAATTGACCAACAAATGGCGCGAGATCTTCAAGAAACTTCAAGGAGCCAGAAAGTACAGGAAAGTGCTGAGTGAACTGGATAAAACGGTATCTATGCTTCGCGACATCCTCAATGATTCTTTTAGCAAGATCACCGTCAATGACCCATCTATGCACAGCACTATAAAACGATATCTCAGTGGAGTCGCCAAGGATAAAATAAAAATTCTCAACCTCCACCGAGGGCGAAGACCCGTTTTTGATCAATATGGTGTATCACGTCAGATAAAGGCCTCTTTCGGAAAATCTCCTACAATGCGAAGCGGTGCTTACCTCGTTATCGAGCATACTGAAGCCATGCACGTCATAGATGTCAACAGCGGTCCCAAGACGAAGAAAACCGACCAAGAAAGTGCCGCCATTTCAGTAAACCTCGAGGCCTCACAGGAAATAGCGAGGCAACTCAGACTAAGGGATCTCGGAGGATTGATCATTATTGATTTTATCGATATGAAAAATCCCGAAAACAAAGCCAAACTGGTAAAAGCCGTTAAGAGGTACATGAGCATGGATCGTGCGCAACATACAATTTTGCCTCTAAGCAAATTTGGTCTTATGCAGATCACGAGACAGCGCACAAGGCCGGAGATTAATATCAATACTTCTGAAAAATGCCCAACTTGTGATGGAACAGGAATCGTAAGCCCTACGATATTGATCACTGACGACATTGAGCGCAAAACCAAGCTTATTATAGACTCCTATCCCAAAAGCAAATTTTATCTTAGCGTACATCCATACGTCTTTTCATATCTGACTAAAGGATTTCCAAGTGTAAGAATGAAATGGCTCACCAGGTGGGGCCGCTGGGTGAGGCTATACTCTGATGTCGCTCTTGGTATTAATGATTATCGGTTTTTTGATGCCAATGACGATGAGATAAGATTAGATTCTTAGCGGTTGTCTTTTTGATCTGGCAATGGATTTCTTAAAAGACCACTGGAATAAGACCATTGTCTTTGCAGTGATGAATTGGGGCCTTGGTCATGCGACCAGGAGCATCCCTATAATTCACCGCCTGTTACACCAAAATAATAGGATAAGCATTTTATCCGACGGAGAAGCTACGGATCTTCTTAAAGCTGAATTTCCTTCACTTAAATATCATGAAGCGCCAAGTTATGGTGTGACATACAGTACATCCAGCATTTGGATAAATATGGCCAAAGCGGTGCATAAGATTATAAGAGCCATAGCAGGAGAACATGCACAGTTGGAAAACATTATCTCTTCCGAATGTCCCCATCTGATAATTTCCGATAGCAGATTTGGGTGTTATAGCAGATTGGTTAAAAGCATTGTTATAGTTCATCAAGTTCAGATTTACTCCAAGAACAAAGTCCTGGCCTTACTGGCTACTCGTCTTAATCTTTTTTTGCTTAATCGGTTTGATTCTTGCTGGATAGTGGATGATAAAAACTTGCCTGCAGCAGGCAATCTGTCCAATTCCAAAGGGCTCAATGACTGCATATACATAGGAAAGCAGTCAAGAATGAAAAAAAAGGTCGAAACGATTCTTTACCATATCTGCGTCGTTCTGTCCGGGCCAGAGACAATGAGAAGCAAGCTGGAAGAAAAACTCGCTTCAATTTTCGCCGATTCCGATAGAAAGATTTGTTTTGTTAAAGGGCGGAAAGAGAGTAAAAGTCATAGCGTTTCGGACAGGATTGATTTTTTTGAAATCCTGAATTCAGAAGAGTTAAATACGAAAATCTGTCAATCCGAACTGGTAATCTGCCGTTCAGGTTACAGCTCCATAATGGATCTGCTTGAGTTGAGTAAGAAGGCCATTTTGATCCCTACGCCAGGTCAAACGGAGCAAGAGTATTTAGCAGAATTTCATTGCAAAACAGAGCAATTTGGAATGATCGCTCAAAAGAACTTGAGTCCAAGCTCTATTGGTGGAAAAATTGATCAATTGTTGAACTGAGACATTGTTTGGTTTATTCCGATATGTGTAAATGCCTTTGCAGCTTTTGTGGCCTCATCCAGTAATTGGGGAAGCTCAGTTTTTTCTTCCTCTGTCCATTTCCCAAGCACGAAATTTACTTGCCCTCCTCCGCTGAATTGATTGCCAATGCCAATGCGTAGTCGGGCGTAATTTGTTCCGATATAGTTTTCAATATCTCTAAGCCCATTGTGGCCGCCGTCGCTTCCTTTAGCTCGTATCCGCATTCGGCCAAAGTCGATATTCAAATCGTCCACAATGACGAATAAATTTTTGGGTTTGATTTTTTCTTTTTGCAGCCAATATTGGATGGCTTTACCGCTTCTGTTCATATATGTGGACGGCTTGAGCAGCACGATATTACGACCACGGTATTTGATTTTGGTCAGGTCACCCAATTTTTTATGCGCCCATTCGGCCTTCCCTCCCTCTGCGAGAATGTCAAGAACATTAAATCCGACGTTATGACGGGTATCATCATAATCAGCTCCCATATTTCCCAAGCCGGCAATTAAGTATTTCATAGGATCGGGTATTATCCTTTTTTTCTTAAATAAACCAAAAAACATTAATATTCTTTTGATACATACATAAAGTCAATTCTGAAATTGTGGTTCCAATGCCCTAATTAACTTGGGGTTAATTTTTTCTGATCCGCGAATTACAGTAATTTTCACGCTCGCCTGTCCGGCCGGCACGAAGAGCAATAAAAACGAAATAAGAATGAAATCATTCATTTTCATGAAGTTTTATCCGAATGATACCAACAACTTTCTCGAAAAACTGACTTTCCGAAAATTGGCTAATGCACTTTTTTTGCTCTTTTCCTACTATTTTTCAAAATGGAGCCGAAATGTACAACACATTGGCAAGCCCATGACCATTTCAATCGAACCCACTACCGCCTGCAATCTGCGATGCCCGGAATGCCCTAGTGGGTTGCGGTCTTTTACTCGTCCGACCGGAAATCTCAAAAAAGATTTTTTCAAAAAAGTGATTCACAAGATGAAAGACGATTTGATCTATTTGATTTTCTATTTTCAAGGGGAACCCTACATCAATCCTGCCTTTCTAGAAATGGTAAACTACGCTTCAAAAAACAATATTTACACAATTACTTCTACAAATGCGCACTTTCTCGACAACGAAAACGCCAAAAGAACGGTGCAATCGGGTCTTGATCGCCTAATCATATCCATCGATGGCACTACCCAGGAAGTCTATGAGCAATACCGAAAAGAAGGTCAACTAAAAACGGTACTTGACGGCGCTCACAACGTAGTAAAGTGGAAAAGAAAACTAAAAAGCGCCACGCCTCATATTATCTTCCAGTTTCTGGTAGTCGGACCCAACGAACATCAAATAGATAAGATAAAAATAATGGCAAAAGAAATCGGAGTTGACGAAGTAAAACTAAAGACCGCTCAAATCTATGATTATGAAAATGGACATCCACTGATTCCAAAAAATGAAAAATACAGCAGGTATAGAAAGTTGGATAATGGCAAATATCGCCTCAAATATGAGATCAACAGCGAATGCTGGAAGATGTGGCATTCTGCCGTAATCACGTGGGATAGAAAAGTCGTGCCTTGCTGTTTTGACAAAGACGCGGATCATCAAATGGGAAGTTTGACAAACGACTCTTTTGAGAAAATATGGAGGAGTGAAACTTATGATACTTTTAGAAAGGAAATATTCTCAGATCGATCTTCTATAGATATTTGTACCAACTGCACTGAAGGATGCCAGGTATGGAAAAATTAAACCCCCGTCTGTGTGAATTCACCAAGCCAAAGTCAATATTCTAACCACAAATTAAGAATTGGGAAAGATCAAACGTAAGTCGTTGATAATCAGAAATATAAAACGGATCTAAAAGGAAAAATGATACCCAATGGGTATAACAAAAGCCATCCTTGCTACGTTTGAACTTACCCATGAATAAAAGGATTTTATTTCTTTTTTTAGTCTTTCTAATTAGCATTAGTCTGCTCAATGCTCAGAAAGGTGCTGAAGTAGGCGCCTGGCTTGGGACGGGGACATATTATGGTGATCTGCAAACTAGGGTTACTTTATCGAACATAGGGATAGCAGGAGGTCTCAATTTTCGGCATAATTTCAATACGCGACTTGCTTATAAACTTTCTCTAAATTACGTCAGGCTCCATGCAGAAGATGCGGATTCACCGAATACATTTGAGCGTGAAAGGAATTTGAGTTTCTTTTCGGATATTTTCGACATCAGTCATCAGTTCGAATTTAATTTTTTGCGCTATGTGCATGGCAGTGAAGATGAGTTTTACACGGCTTATCTATTTGGCGGCTTTACTACTCTTTTTTACAATCCAAAAGCCCGATTAGATTTTAACAACGACGGCGCAGAAGAAGTCTATGTGCTTAGGGACTTTGGCACAGAAGGCCAGGCATTTGGCGAAGAATTTGGAAGATTCACCTATGCGCTGAATTATGGCATAGGTTTCAAATTTGACATCGCTCCTGAATGGAGTATTAATATCGAATTGGGCGGTCGGAGTGTTCTTACGGATTATTTGGACGATGTTAGTACTGTATATCCTGATCAAAATCTTTTACGACAGCTTAGAGGCGATATTGCGGTAGCACTATCCGATCGTACCGATCCGACCCTGGACCTTTCTCGAGCAGGCAATCAAAGAGGGAACAGCAGGGACAGAGACTTTTACTACGTTTTTGGTGTGAGTATTATGAAGTATTTTGGTAATCTGCCTTGTCCTAAATTGGGCAAACCAAAAGAAATTAAGTAATGCTCAAAAATTACTTTTCGATTTTATTGTTATCGAAAGTTTATGCCAAAGGCATGCCTATGGCATTTTTTCACAATTACTAAATAGGCGCATTGCATGGTAGACCATTACGAATTTCGTCTTTCTGCCAAAACAAGAGGCTATCATCTTGTAACCAAAGAGGTAATGAGCCATATCCCTTCTCTTCCGGATAAAGGCTTGTTTTCACTTTTTATAAAACACACTTCCTCCGCAATAACCATCAATGAAAATGCTGATGCATCGGTAAGATATGATTTCGAACAGATTTTCAACCATCTGGTACCTGAAAACCTCCCATTTCTCAGACATACCCTGGAAGGCCCTGACGACATGCCGGCCCACATCAAAGCCGCGTTAATCGGTTCTTCGATCAAGATTCCAATTATTAATGGAGAGTTGGCCCTCGGCACGTGGCAGGGAATCTATTTATGTGAATTTAGAAATCACGGAGGAAGTCGGTCTTTTGTTGCGAGTATTTATAGTTGATCGGTGATTAGGTTACCAGTTATGTACAGAGTAGGTAATTGAGTAAATTGAGCAGTTCCTAATTACCCAATAAACAATTTGACCACTTAACATAGCACTAATTTGACAACACAGACCTCATCGTCGCAATTCTCCTAATGGTCTTCTTTCTGTCATGATTTTCCACCAAGAACCAGTACTTTTAGGCCATGTCATACATTGCAGAAGGTATCTTGGGAGGTTTGTCTCTTGCCATTTTGCTGGGGCCCATTTTCATCGTACTCGTTCAAACGGCTTTAGAGCGAGGCGCCAGGGCCGGTTTGTCAGTTGGAACAGGCATTTGGACAAGCGATTTTTTAATCATTGGACTTTTCTACTATTTTCTTAGTAAGATCCAAAATGTCGTCGAAGATCCTGACTTTATTTTTTGGTTTGGAGCTATTGGTGGTTTGATCATGTTTGGCTTTGGCATTTACCTGGCCCTTCAGAAGACGAGTTTAGATTATTCCAAAGTCAAGATTAATGCAGTGCGATTTTTTGGCTATTGGACGAAAGGATTTCTAGTGAATACGATCAATCCTTTTACCTTCATTTTCTGGATAGGTTTTATTACGTCGTTTGTCATATCCAGAAGGTTAGATGGTCACGATTCCAGCCTTATTTTGGGTTCTATTCTTTTGACAATTGTGATCACGGATTCGTTGAAGGTTATTTTGGCTAAAATGATCCTAAAAAAATTGAATGAAGGCCTTTTGTCAAAAGTCAACAGAATTGCAGGAGTTGCGGTCGCAATCTTCGGTTTTGTTATTTTTTACAGGTGTGTTTTTGTGGGAATTTGAGTTCTAATGAAACCTCCAAGGTTTAACTCACACGACCAAAGAAGCGGGGAAAAAGTAAAATCAAGTGGCCTGCACAGCGAGAATTGTAAAAACCTTGGAGGTTTGAGCGAGTCACGCCCTTCCACTATAGTTAGGTGACTCCTTGGTGATCGTAATATTGTGCGGGTGGCTTTCCTGGATTCCTGCGCTGCTAATTTTTACAAATTGTGCCTCTTGTAAAGTGGGGATGTCCTTCGCCCCACAATATCCCATACCTGCTCTCAAACCTCCGATATACTGTACCATTACTTCTGAAACTGTCCCTTTGTACGGCACGCGTCCTTCAATGCCTTCAGGCACCAATTTTTTGGCATCTTCTTCTGCATCTTGAAAATATCGATCTTTTGAACCTCTAACCATTGCACCAAGGGAGCCCATCCCTCTATATACTTTGAATTTTCTTCCTTGAAAAAGTATAGTTTCTCCTGGAGCTTCCTCGGTACCCGCAAATAATGATCCCGCCATCACGCAATTAGCACCGGCAACTATTGCTTTTGCAATATCTCCTGTAAATCGAATACCTCCATCGGCGACAACAGGAATTCCTTTTTTGCCTGCCACAATAGATGCATTTCTTATAGCAGAAAGTTGTGGAATCCCTACGCCAGCTACAATCCTTGTTGTGCAAATGCTTCCAGGGCCTACACCTACTTTAATACCATCAACTCCTGCTTTTATCAGTGCTTCAGCTCCTTCACCTGTGGCAACATTTCCACCTATTATTTGTAATTCAGAATATTTTTGTTTTATATCCTCTACCATGAGAAGCACGCCCTTCGAATGGCCATGGGCAGTGTCCACGCATATCACATCTACTCCGACATTTTGTAGTGCTTCGACGCGATCCATTGTATCAGAAGTAATCCCAACAGCTGCGCCTACGAGCAACCGACCATGTCCGTCCTTACTGGCAATTGGGTAATTTTCGACCTTCATAATGTCTTTGTAGGTAATGAGCCCCATTAATAGATTCTTCTTATCGACTACCGGTAGTTTTTCTATACGATGTTTTTGAAGGATAGCTCTGGCTTGATCTAAAGTAGTGCCTACCGGAACTGTGATCAGGTTTTCTTTGGTCATTAGATCTTTGACCTTGAGCTTCATATTTGTTTCGAATCTCAGATCTCTATTGGTCAATATTCCGACGAGAATACCTTCTGCGTTGATCACAGGAATCCCGCCAATTTTATACGTATGCATCATCTCGAGAGCTTCGCCAATTGTCTCCTCAGGCCGTAGCGTTACGGGATCGATGATCATGCCGCTTTCTGACCTTTTTACTTTTCGCACGTGTTCGGCCTGATCTTCGATGCTCATGTTTTTATGGATTATGCTTATGCCTCCCTCTCTGGCAAGCGCAATTGCAAGATTATACTCGGATACTGTATCCATCGCTGCAGAAACCACAGGTACGTTTATATCTAACTCTCGGGTAAGCCTCGTTTTCAGACTTACAGTAGCAGGTAGTATTTCTGAATAAGCGGGGACAAGCAACACATCATCAAAAGTGAGCGCTTCTTCTAGTTGTAATGTTTGAGCATTTACTTTTTCCATGCACAAACATACAACATAAAGAAAAATATCAGAGATTAGATTTATATCAAATCTGACCATGGAATTATTTAGCAACGAGTATTTTATGAATATGGCCCTCAAAGAAGCCCGAATTGCTTATGAAGAGGGAGAAGTTCCGGTAGGAGCGGTGATCATCACAAATAGACAGGTTATTGCCAAAGCATATAATCAGTCAGAAAGGCTTAATGATGCTACCGCACATGCAGAAATGCTGGCCATCACTGCTGCGACCTCTTATCTTGCAAATAAATATCTCGACGAATGCACCCTCTATGTCACTTTAGAACCTTGTGTGATGTGTGCAGGTGCTTTGAGATGGTCGCAGATCGGCAAAATCGTTTTTGCTACCGAAGATCTCAAACATGGCTTTATGAGATACGGCAAAGAGCTTTTGCATCCGAAGACGAAGTGCGAATATGGAATTCTGCAGGAGCCTTGCTCCGAACTGCTTTCTTCTTTTTTCAAAGGGAAAAGGGAGTTAGTTTAAAGTTCCAAACTTTTTGGAAAGTTTGGAACTTTGAGTGGAAATGAACAATTACTTATTCACCCAAATCTCTTCAATTTCTTCGGCATTCATAAAGAAGTTGACCCCATTACAATCTGTCAGGGCTCCGATGCCTCCTACGAAACAAAAAGGACTGCAGTCTTCATCAAATAGCGAAGTACCACCATCCTGGATACACTGACCATCTAAAAAGCCATATAGAATTTGCTCTTGAAACCGGTATTTTTTGACAGCCGCTCCTACGCAATCGGATTGAACATTTTGAAAGTTCTCGATCTCATCTAATATGCATTGTGGATCAGAATTGCTGCAGCTTATGAAAACTAGAAATACCAGAAGAATTAGTGTGTTGTGCATTTTGAACGGCTATCGGTGAAGCAACTTTCTATTTGTCAAACGTAATTTTTGGCTGTCCATTAGAAAAATAGCCAATTAAAGAGTGAGGTGAAAATGCCACTTTCAAGGTTTTATCGCTACCGAACTATTTCCTCAAAATCATATTCTTGTAGAGCGCTATTAATACTACCTAAATATTTCTCCTTCAATGCTTTAAGGGCTTCTAAATGACCTTGCAAATCCTCTGATAACTCGCCAAAGACTTTGTAAGCACCGTCTGTAGGTGGTGCATCACCATTTTCCATACTTTTCGATATACCTGCCAGGTTGTGGCGTAAAGCACTTTGGGATTGGTGCGGTCGATAATAAGATCTATAGCACCGGCCTTTTCACTAACGTAGAGTACTTTTTCCCAGTTGTTCCCCCCATCTATTGATTTGAATACACCCCGCTCCTCGCTATCTCCGTATGGATGGCCGAGTGCAGCTACAAAAACAATATTGGGATCAGTGGGATGAATACGTATTCGAGATACTGCTTGTGTCTCTTCTAAACCGAGATGTCTCCACGTTTTTCCACCATCCGTGGATTTATATACTCCATCGCCTTGCGTGATGCTTCCGCGCAACTGGACTTCTCCCATACCAATGTACACGATATCGGGGTTGGTCTCTGCTAACGCCACAGCGCCAACGGAAGAAGAAGCCACCTGTCCATCCGTAACGGGAAACCACTCATTGCCGCCATCGACTGTTTTCCATAGACCTCCTCCTGTGGCTCCGAAGTAATATTCCAATAGCCTCCCAGGACTGCCTGAGCATCCGAGCGATCGGCCACCTCGATTCGGTCCGATATTTCGCCATTCCATCTTTTCGTAAAAAGTGGATGGGATCACTTCAATGTTTTGTGCGGTTGAATTAATTGAGAGAAAATAGAATGAAAATATAAGACAAATGGTTACGCTTTTTTTCATGTTGACTTTGTATTGCTACATCAAAAATTACGACTACTCTACAACCTCATAAATAACCATTGGTTTTGCTTTATTCTTCAATTCCACTTCTCCGATCTTTTCACATTTAAAAGACTCTTTGACCTGTCCATAAGAAGAATCACTTATAATAATCTGACTTTCCTTGGCTACTGCTTGCAATCGTTGAGCCGTATTCACAGCATCTCCTATTACCGTATAATCCAGGCGGCGAAGTTGTGCCGACCCAATATTCCCCGAAATCATCTCTCCACTATTAATCCCTATAGCCACCATCGGTTTGAATTTTGTTTTGCCGCGTATTTCAGGCAGCACCTTTATCTTATTTCTGACAGCGAGGCATGTATCAATCGCCCTATGCAAATGGTGGCCGACTCGAAAAACAGCCATTACCGCATCACCGATAAATTTATCAACATAACCATCGTGATCAATGATCTCTTTGACCATGATGTCAAAATAGTTATTAAGTAAATTCACAACAGTATCAGGAGCTTCTTTTTCACTTAGCGAAGTGAAACTGCAAATGTCAATAAAGGCAACCGTCGCATCAACCGTTTCATTGGCCAATAACTTTGATTCAACATCCTGGCCACCCATGAAATTGAGTACGGTCTCATCCACATATATCTTCAGAATATTGTTTTCCTTAATGGCCGCCATCGTCTCGCGCATTTGCCGTACGTGGTCAATAGTCTTTTGCATGGTCAACTTGAGGTCTTCGAAATTGATGGGTTTGGTGATAAAGTCGAACGCTCCCCTGTTCATCGCTATGCGAATATTCTCCATGTCTCCATAGGCCGAGACGATTACGGATTTCAGCAAATTATTTTGTTCATTCAACTTAGACAACAAGGTCAGGCCATCCATTTCCGGCATATTGATATCACTCAATACCATATCCACATCATCGTGCTGTTCTAATCGTTGAAGAGCATGCACCCCATTTATCGCAAAGATAAATTGATACTCCTGGTTTCGTATTTTCTCTCGAAACTTTTGTTTTATGAGCACTTCGAGATCGGCCTCATCGTCTACGACTAAAATCTTTGCCATCAACTCAGGGTTTTTAGTTTTTGTTTTAATGAAACAAAATCTACGGGTTTTGTAAGAAAATCATCGGCTCCTAATCGCTTCGCTGTTTTGTAATTTTCTTCATCTGCATAAGCGGTGATCATCATTACTATCGGGGGTGGCTTTTTGAAACGCTCCTTGATCTGTTTTAAGAGATCAAGACCACTCATTCCAGGCATATTGATATCAGATAAAATTAATACTGCTTCGTGGAGATGTTCTTCTAAATAGTCAATGGCGTCCTCGCCGGAAAAGGCAAAAATAAATTTCATTTTACCTTTTTTGATTTCTTTTCTGAAGCGCTGTTGAAAAAGGATTTGCACATCCTTTTCATCGTCTACTACTAGTATTTTCATTTGTTAATTCGAGATTCTAACGGTGCTACCTTCTCAAGCGTTGGTTACATAACGATGGAGCATTTCATATTTTGATCTGCTATTTGGAACACGGCCCGTAATTTCAATTATGGGTTACAAAAGCACCTAAGTCGTCGGTCAATGGTTTCAACCATTTACCTGCTTCCATGCATCAGCATTATCATTTTCTCCCCAATAGCAGGCAAGATAATACAATAAGGCAAGGTTGGAAAAGGATTATTTGATTGGTAATTCTATTGTGAAGGTTGAGCCTACTCCTTCTTTGGTCTCAACCTTCAATTTCTCTTCGTGACCTTTCGTAACAATGTCATAACTCATAGACAATCCGAGTCCAGTACCCTCTCCGCTAGGTTTAGTTGTAAAAAAGGGCTGAAAGATCTTTTCTTTTACTTCTTCCGGAATACCATTGCCGTTATCTTTTACACTTATTTCTACCCACTCCTTATTCTTCCTTGTAGACAACCATACCGTTGGTTTGAAGCCATTCGCTGAAGTTTTCATCTTATTCTGAACCGTACTTCGGCTTCGCTCAGTACAGGCATAAAACGCATTGGTAATCAAATTCAAAATAACACGCCCTACATCCTGTGGAACAATGTTGATTTGACCAATCGTTTGATCAAAATCCGATTCCATTGTTGCATTAAAGGATTTATCTTTTGCGCGCAATCCATGATAGGCAAGACGGAAATATTCGTCGGCGAGTTGGTTGATATCCGTTGGTTCTCTATTGCCTGTGCCTCGGCTGTGCGCATTTCTTGATGGAATATTCTGTGTAAATTTATCAAAGCGAAAACAAAAACTACAAAACCGGTATTCGACAAACGCATTTTCTGGGATGTCAATTTTGCTAAACTGGATTATGATAATAAGGCATCCTTTGTTATTGAAAGGGTATTCGAGCGTGGAGATGTGGAAGACATACGTCAGTGTAGGAGGTATTATGGGGATGAGAAGATTAGGATTGTTCTATTAAAAGCCAAATACCTTTCGTTAGAAAGAATCTATCTTGCAAGCGCTATTATTGACGAACCTTTACGTGCCTTCAGATGCTACAAACTCAGGCAATTGAACCCGGAACATTATCCATACTGAGAGAATTAATGCAGTTTTCCTCGCTAAAGGGCTTTTGTTTGGTAAGGGGAACTGCTTTGGCCTTGCGTTATGGTCATAGGCTTTCTATTGATCTGGAGATTTTCAACGAAAAAGAATTTAACAAAGAACACATTGAGACTGAGCTAATTCAAACATGTGGTGGTCGGCTTATGTACAGGCGGTCAAAAATGACATGGGCTGTTTTTTGTTACGTCAATAATATAAAAGTTGACATAATCCACTATAAACACCCGATAATTTCACCACCAGAATTAATTGATGGTATTTGGATTTTTCACAGCCGCGATTTGTTGGCCATGAAGGTTAATGCAATTTTGGGGCGAGGAAGGAAAAAGGATTTCTGGGATTTGTTTGAGTTGCTGCAACATTACTCACTATCCGAATGCATCGAAGCTTACACCGAAAAGTACCCCAGCCAACAGTTGTTAATATCTACTCCCAGCGCCCTTACTTATTTTGTAGATGCTGATGAAAGCGAAGAACCCACCAGCCTGAAAGGCCAAACGTGGCCTGGTGTCAAAGAGTTGATTCAGGAGAAAGTGAGGGAGTATTTGATCTAATAGTTATAGAAGATGTAATAAGAACATCTGGATACGGCTGTGAGTGCGTTTAGAAAAATAGGGGACAACATGGGTGTGATTTGATGTTGACTGTAGACTCCGTACCCTCACCCTTTGTCGGTGCTTTAGCTGACCGGCAATCCCATAATAAAAGTTGTGCCTACCCCATTCTCAGTCGTAAATGTCAATTTCCCTCCATGCCCTTTCGTCACAATTTCATGACTCATTGACAATCCAAGTCCTGTACCGTCTCCAGTTGGCTTTGTCGTAAAAAATGGTTGAAAGATCTTGTCTTTGACTTCGTCGGGGATGCCGTTGCCATTGTCCTTAATTGATAGCTCTATCCATTTGTCTTTTTTCTTCGTTGATAACCAAACTGTTGGTTTGAAGTCACTACTTTCTTTCTGTACGCTGAGCGCTCTGTCCTGAGCGCGCCGTCCTGAGCTTGTCGAAGGAAGTCGAAGCGCGCTCAGTGCTGGCGTAAAAGGCATTTGTTATAAGATTGAGAATAACACGCCCTATATCCTGCGGAACGATGTCGATCTGTGGAATCGATTTATCAAAATCGGATTCCATAGTCGCATTAAAGGATTTATCTTTTGCACGTAATCCGTGATACGCAAGCCGGAAGTATTCGTCGGCGAGTTGATTGATGTCCGTTGGTTCTTTTTTGCCCGTACCCCGGCTATGCATTAGCATTCCTTTCACGATGGAATCTGCACGTTTTCCGTGATTCGCGATTTTTTCAAGGTTTTGCTTGAGATCTAAAGAAATAGCCTTTACTTCATCCAGATCCCCTTTTACAATTTCCTCGCTGAGTTCATCCAACAATTCGCTACTGACTTCAGCAAAATTATTGACGAAATTGAGTGGGTTTTTTATCTCATGGGCGATTCCCGCGGTCAATTCACCAAGGGATGCCATCTTTTCCGAATGAATAAGTTGGTTTTGAGTAGATTTTAGATCCTCCAGAGCATGGACAAGTTCTTCTTTCTGTTTGGTAATTTCGGAAGTTCGTTCTAAAACTTGTTTCTCAAGTTCAATTTTCAATAATTCAGCCCGACGGATCTCCTTTTCTTTTGCTTCGGCTTTTTGACGCTCCAGAGCAAGAGCCCTAAGTTGTCTTCTTATCAAAAACCACATTACCATCAACCACATAATAGCTAACCCTGTAGCCGCCTCAAATAAGGGTTGTAGGGTATTGTGAAAGGATTGGTTGAACAGCATGACCAGATCCTCAAGAACATTTATACCAAGCAGTGGAAGAAATGCATTGAGATAAGGTTTGATAGGTTCAAATTCCTTTCTATTGAAAGAGAGGTAGATCAAGGAAAAGTTCACAAAGTGGGACAGCCATACCGCGATGACTCTGATGGATCCTATTGCAGACCCCAATATAAGGAAGAGAATGGATGCGAGCATTCCATACAGAAAATACCTTTTCCATTTGGGGAATAGTGTCTTGGTTTGTTCATTGTTGCGGAGGTACCAAAAGAGAATTGCAGTAAGAAAAAAACCTAAGTGCATGGCGGTAAGTTAATACAATTGCATATTAGTTCTTGATATATTAAACTGGCGCTGATGACCGTACATGCAGACAAAGACAGGATCGGGAAAATGATGAGATGGCGTTTTATTCGCATTTTTTGAAAATATTGAATGTAAATTTATGAAAGTGGGGGTAAAATGAGAGAAGATAGGCAGTGATACCTTCGTTCAAAGGTTTCCCGCTAAGCGGCGCAAAGGTTCCGCTAAGTCTCGCCAAGGGAATGCCTTTTCAATCAAATTTCCTTTGCGTTCCTCTGCGATACCTCTGCCTTTCCGGGACACATTTTGAAATATGGATTAAACAGGCAACATTACCTTAAACTCGGTGCCCTCACCTTCCATCGATTCCACCTTCAACTCCCCTCCATGGGCCTGTACGATATCATAGCTCAAGGACAAACCCAATCCCGTTCCCTTACCAGTAGGTTTGGTTGTAAAGAAAGGCTGGAAAATTTTGTCAATTGATTCTTTGGGAATGCCGCTGCCGTTATCTTTAACAGAGATTTGGATCATTCCATTTTCTTGTTCAGTGCATAGCCATACTGTCGGTTTAAATTCACCGTCCTCAGAGGCTACCTCCTTCGCTAAAGCTTCGGTGGTCGAGAAGGATTTGGTGGACACAGCACTTCGACTCCCTTCGACTCTGCTCAGGGCAAGCCGCTCAGTGCATGCATAAAACGCATTATTGATCAAATTCAAAATCACCCTTCCTATGTCCTGCCATGCCACTGTGATCTTAGGTAGATTCGCTTCAAAATTCGTTTCATAGCTCGCATTAAAACTCTTGTCTTTTGCACGTAGTCCATGATACGCCAATCGCAAATATTCACCACAAAGTGCATTGATATCGGTAGGTATTCTCTCTCCTGAGCTAGCCCTCGAATGGCTGAGCATACCTTTGACAATACTGCTTGCCCGATCACCGTGGTGGTTGATTTTTTCCAGGTTTTGCTCTATATCACCGAGAATTTCCATGATCAGTTCCTCATCCCTATGCTCTTTGCTCTTTGCCCTTTCCTCTTTGAGCTCATCTATCAATTCGCCACTCACTTCGGAGAAGTTATTCACAAAATTTAGTGGATTTTGGATCTCATGTGCTATGCCTGCCGTAAGTTCTCCGAGGGAGGCCATTTTTTCGGAGTGGATGAGTTGGGTTTGGGTGGCTTTGAGTTCTTTCAAGGCATCTTCGGCCCGTTGCTTCTCTTCTTTTAGTCTTATCAAATCGTGTCGCGCCTGGGTAAGATCCTGGAACCTTGAGTAAGCTAAAGAGAATGCCGAAGCCGCGCGCTTGAGTAGATCCCAGTTTTCTTCTGATAATTCATCGGTGCTTGTGGCTCCAATAGCGCCGTGCGAGAACTTGTGAAGGTGGTAATTCCGGTCTGGAATCTTCCCTTTGTAGATTTTTCTGAATTTTGGTGAAAGGATAAAAGCATATTCCACCCATTCTACCCTGTTGCGTCCTTTCATTGGTATCGTTGCAGTGACCTCATCCGATTCATAGAATTTGATCATCTTCCGGCCCACTGCAGTCTTTTTCATGTCCAGTAATATGTGGTCTGTGACAATCTTTTTCTTTTTTTGCTGTGGATCCCGAAAAGCAAACCAGGTATCCGCCTTTTTTGAAGCGACATCATAGATATAGATGGTACTAGTTTCTAACGACTGCGCACCGATGGAACCCATCTCATGCCTGAGAACACGTGCTACTTCTGCCAATTCCTCGGGTTCTTGCATGGCCAGGGCCCTTGCTCTTACCCTCTCCAAAGCCGTTTCAATTTTCGATTCCCTGGCTCTTGCTTCGGCTTTTTGTAAATCAAGAAAGCGAGTATAGGTTTGTTCAAAAACTTTTGTGAATCGCTTGAAGATATCCCATGCTTCCGGATGGGGCTCAAGGGTAATAAACATCACATGACCATGCGAGAAAAAACCACAATGCGTAATTTGAAATTTTGGCAGCGTGAATCCTGAATTCAGAGCATCATTGAACCACTCTTTGAGACCAGGAAGAGTCATCATATACCTGTAAGTCTCTTCCAGGGATTTACCTGCTGATTCAAATACAAAAAAATCTTCTCCTCTTTGCCTGGCATCAAGTATTTTTTTGTGGAAGGTATCTTCTGTATAAGGCAAGTTGAAAGGTGTCTGGATACCTCCATCCGGTGCACTCATCCATGCCGTAGCTGAGACTTCATCTGCATTCCAGATTTGAAAACCACTCGACCAAGATTGGACGCCGAGATCACTTACTTACTCAAATAATATTGATGCAGTTTCTGCCAGCTCATCACTTCGCTGCATACCCATCGTTCGGCTTCTCACTCTTTCCAATGCCGCTTCAATCTGCGCTTCGCGGGCCTGCTCCCCTGCTTGCACCAGATCATTAAAACGGGTATAGGTAAGATCAAATACTCGTGCAAAGCGATATATGATATCCTGATTTTCATCGGATAGTGGTTCAAGCCCAGCTGTACCCAGACCGCCGAAATTATTAAATGAACTACAGAGATAGACACTGTCTGGCGCTCTCATTCCATCTCTGATTTCATCTGGTACCTTTGACATTTCAGATTTGTAGAAAATGAAATCGTCCCATTTTACTTTCACATCGCCGCCAAGTACCTCCACCACTTTTGATTTCCTATCCTGCCATGCTTTGAGTGTTCCCTGGTAAAAATCCGTATCATTATAAGGTATTAAATAGCCTACGGCAGCCTCCTCTGCCTCCAGATCTTCCATATGCGCCCACCACATTCTTGCGTCCAAAGTGTCAGGATCAAATATCCAGATCCAGCACCTCGTCAACTGGACGTCAAGCAGGGATACCTCCTTAAAGACATTCCCAATCAGTTCTGCCAACTCATCTGAACTGTGCATAGCCATGGCCCGGGCCCGCACCCTCTCGAGGGCGGCTTCGATATGCGCTTCGCGCGCCTGGGCCTCGGCTTTTTGCAGGTCGAGGAAGCGGGTGTAGGTTTGCTCAAACACTTTGGCGAAGCGCAGCATGATCTGAATCACTAAATCGGAAATCACATAGTCACATCCCAATCCAACCGTACCATAATTAAAGCGTGCATCTAAATTTTCCTGAAAATCGGTCTCGGGCGCCTCCAAAAATACTTCATCGCCGGTCTGGTCATAATAGGATTTCCTCATGGCAACAACATCTGCTTTACCTTCGAATGAAACTTTGAAATAAGGAATTCCGCTGCGCCAATTGACCATATTTTTTTCCACCGTCGGAATACCCTTAAGCGGTACTGTGGTTCGATGTGGATTGGGATTTCCACCATAGGCTCTCAGCCAAACTTCGAAAATGCCTTCATCTTCCTTGATTATAGATATATAGGCATAAAGCGGACTCAATTCTAGTTTTTTCAGTTCTTCAAATAATACAGAGGATACTTCGCCGATTGATTCACTGTGATGCATAGCCATTGATGCTGCTCGAACCCGTTCAAGCGCAACTTCTATTTGTGCCTCCTTGGCTTGTGTTTCTGCTAACTGAAGGTCTTCAAATCTTCGGTAAGCCAGATCGAAGGCTGCTGCCATCTTTTGCAAGATGAATTCTACTTCTTCAGGCGGTTTTGCCACAAAATCTAGATTGAGCCTTCCTTTCTCAAGAGGCACGGTCGGATGCCACGTATATTCCAGTTCTCCGTTGTCCAGAATTTCCTTGAATATGTCAGCGTTTTTGGGGTCTATAGTCCGTAACCAGGATTCATTGGCGTACAGGTCTTTTTTGTTCAATTCCGGAATCCAATAATGTCCTTTTGGCTTCCAGATATCCCAAAAGTAACAGGCTTGTGGTGTGGATTCCGGTTCAAATTCAAAATCAATATTCAGTTCGTTATCGGAACCGGATTCTTCCACCTTTGTCATATCCCACACCCGGATCTTACCTTCTGGCTGCTCAATCCATATAGTTGCCGCCGAAACACCTTCAAGGCCTAAATCGAATATTTCTTTTCTCAATAAGGCTGCGACTTCCTGAATTTCTTCAGAAAAATGCATGGCAAGGGCCCTTGCACGAACTCGTGCTACGGAAACGTCAATTTGTGCTTCCCTGGCTTGTGCTTCCGCTTTCTTGAGATCGAGGAAACGGGTATAGGTTTGTTCGAAGACCTTTGCGAAACGGAGAGCCACTCTGATTTCATCTTCTTCAAGCCGCTCAAGTGAGCTTACAAAAAGTCCTCCCTGTGCAAACCAAAATTCATAAAGAAAAGCCTTGTTGGGGATGGAAGATTCATCTGCGGAATATTCTCTCATCATTTCATTCGAGTACTTGGCTATTACCCGGGTTAGAGAAGAAAGCGTTCTTTTATAGGCTTTGTATTCAAAATATTCTTCATTTTTCCTGGACTCCGCCATTTTTTTGATCAGTGAATGGGCATTAAAAGGAATTACTGCGTATTCATTTATCACGCCGCCTGTTGCTGTGGATATCCAACTGATCATCTTCCGATTTTCCTCATCGAAAATGTCAAAGCCACTGCGCACCAGTGGGATACCAAGGTTGGCGAGTTGTGTGAAGACCACAGCAGAGGTCTCGGCCAGATCTTCACTTTGCTGCATGGACATAGTGCGAGTGCGGACTCTTTCGAGGGCTGCTTCGATTTGCTTTTCCCTTCTTAATTGGGATAGCTCGGTTGACATTTGAGACACTTGCTGTTCGTGCGTATGCGCAGCGCTGTGAGTGGATTTTTTTGATTTTTTGGTGTGTAGTTTTTTCATTGATCAGGCAAGTTAGGTATATCATAAGTGAAAACCATTAAAAATGGTTTTGGTCGATAAGGTCATTGTTAACCCCATAGTTAAAACTATGGGTTGGGCTAAGGGCACGCCTACGGATTGATGATCATTGGCTGATCCTGATGGATGAATCGCATGTGGTGATCATAAGTCGGTGCGAGCCCCAACCCACAATTTCAATTGTGGGTATATGGATCATCAAACGCAGCCAACTAATGGTTTTTAACCATTTCCCACCATCATGCGTGTAAGCTATCACAATCTATCTACCCCACAATAGGCATAAATCGCCGATATTTTTCATCTATTATTGATATCTTCATTGTAGATACTAAATTAATATGGAGACTAAAATTCAAAAATGGGGAAATAGCCTGGCACTAAGAATTCCAAAAGCCTTCGCCCGGGATATCAAGATTAGTCAAAATAGTACAGTTGGTATCACACTTGAAGAAGGACGATTGGTAGTTACGCCTATGATTGTGGATAAGTTTGATTTGGATTCTCTTATTAGTCAAATAACTGATGATAATCTACATCGGGAGATTGATTCCGGTATTGCCATTGGTAAAGAAGTTTGGTAGTGGAAGACTACATTCCAAAACGAGGAGATATAGTATGGATTACTATGAATCCGCGCATTGGACATGAACAAGCTGGCCGAAGACCAGCTGTTGTATTATCTCCTGAATCATATAACAAAAGGGTAGGATTGGCCATTTTATGTCCGATCACTAGTCAAGTTAAAGGTTATCCCTTTGAGGTAGAAATTCCCTTCGGGGGCGATGTTTCAGGTGCTGTTTTATGCGACCAGGTGAAGTGTCTAGATTGGAAAGCAAGAAATGCAGATTTTAAGAGTCAATTGCCAGATGAAATCGTCAATAGAGTTCGTAAGCTGACAAAAACTTTGTTATAAGGAAGTATAGTTGAAACTATGGGCTGGGCTGACCGTGCTATCACAACCCACAATTTCAATTGTGGGTATATGCATGATCAAATGCAGTCGGCTAGTGGTTTTTAACCATTTGAAGGCAACATCGAATACCACAGACGGTATCTACGAATTTCATTTGATATTAATATGTTGTATTTTTGATATCAGTAATATCAAAATACCTGGAAATATGACATTGTATCAATCGAGATATTTTAAACACCCGAATCAGAGCTTCTTCCTCTTTGGTCCGAGGGGAACGGGCAAAACCACAATGTTGGACTTGGCGTAATTCTCACAATCTGTCATTCAATCTCATACCCCGACACAAAATGCCAAATAGCCTGATTAGTATCAAAATCTTTATTGAGAATTCCAAGATCTCTCTTTACAAATCTATTTGCATCAAATAGGGAATTGGGCCAATGGTGGCCACCATTTTCTATTTTATAGAAAACCACATCACTATCGCCCCTCGAAGAATAGAATTGCTTTGAAACTGTTGATTTATCTTTTTGATTAATATCGGGTACCAAAGTCACTTGAGGTACCGAATCACAATTATTTTTTCTGATCCAATACTCAAGAGTCTCATCGACCGAAAATAGATCATCCGTTCCATTGTATATATGGTCAGAAGTACCGTGAATTAGGAGCAATGGTATGGGCGTTTCGTCAACCAGTGGGACCGGAAATTGCTCGAATCTGATCATATTGCCTGCCACAACACATATTGCGGCGAATTCACCGGGAAAAACATGGGACAATACAATGGAAAATATTCCTCCCCCTGACATACCGGAAACATATATTCGGGTAGAGTCGATGATGTATTCCTGTTTTAGATGGTCAAGCAGAGAACGAAAGTAAGTGATTTCTTTTTGAACGATTTTCTTATCCAGAAATAGCCATCGATGATCAATAGCATCAGGATAGACCACAATAAATTCATTTTTATCACTTGTAGAATTCATGCCGGTGTAAAGTTTCATCTGCCATGATTTGGATGGGTTGCCGTGTAGTAGAAACAAGACCGGATATGGGGCTTTCTCGGAGGAATACCCCTCTGGGAGGTGAATGGAGAACGTCCGATTTATACCATTTACCTTTATTTTTCGATTCGCATGAAAGGCGCAGGAATAGATGAATAGTAAAGAAAAAATGATGTATGATCTGATCCTAATAATTGTACTATTTCTATCTGCCATTTTGGTAATCTCTGGTTTGAAATCACGGTCTGATTAAAAATCCAGCCACTATTTGGTTATTTTATAGCATTTAATTAACTCAAGTTGCGAACTTTTAACAAAATAATGCCTTCCCGCACCCTGACGCTAAAGGGACAGGGCTGTTTAGTGCTGCGGAAAAAAGCCTACTCCCGCCTCCCAGCCCTGCCAGCTGGCGGAGAGCACCAACCCGCTGATAATCAACGAATTATACGAGAGTGGATTTTCCCCTGAGGGGATTAAGGCCCGCCTGACCGGAACGGGCAGGGGCGTGCGTGGGGAGCACTGAACAGCCCTCCCCTAAAGGCAACCTTACTGCCCTAATCGGGTGGGCGGACTCCCCTGCCTTTGCCTGGTTTCGGCAGGCAGGATTAAGGGCCGGGGTAGAGCGCAGGAAATTTGTACATCACAACTTGAGTTAATTAATGGATAGACTAATTCTATCTCCCGATCAACTTATCCTTCACATAAGTACCAATAAACTCCTCCTTATAACTATTCCCCAAAGGAATGTCTACATCCCCCAAAAAGATAAAATCTGTGTCGATCTGGGTGATCTTATTCACATTGATAATGTATGACTTGCTTACCCGGGCAAAGTGGTCTTTGGGAAGCTTTTTATAAGCGGTGCCTACATTCATGGCGGTCATAAACTTGTCCTTATCTGTATAGATCATGACGTAGTCTTTGAGCCCCTTAATGTAGTGGATATCAGAAAAGAAAAGCCGCACGTATTTCCGATCTGATTTTATATAAAAAAAATTATCTTCAGTTTTTTCCATGGTGTAGGGTTTGGTATTTGATTCTACAATCCCTTGTGCCTTATTTACAGCTTTAAAAAATCGCTCAAACTTGATTGGTTTTAATAAATAGTCTACCACATCCAATTCGAATGCTTCAAGAGCGTATTGAGGATAGGCAGTCGTAAGAATGACCTGGCAATTTAGTGGGACGGCTTTGAGGAATTCCAAACCATTCAAGCCCGGCATTTCAATATCGAGAAAGATGAGATCGATCTTAGTATTTTTAGAGATAAACGAACTGGCTTCCAGAGCCGATGGGAATTCTTCGGTCACGGTAAGAAAATCGACCTTATCTGTTAATAGTTTTATACCCTTACGGGCCAAGGGTTCGTCATCGACTATGATGCAATTCATTGACGCTTATCTCTAGCTTGACGCTAAAAATACCATCTTTTGAATCATCTATTTTCAGGGTATGCCCTTGTGGATAGAGAAGGCCAAGTCTTTTTCGAAGATTGCGCAACCCCAGCCCTCCACTTTCTCCGTTTCCACTGCCAGATATGCTTCCTATGGTATTGTCGATTGCGAATAGTACGGAGGCATTTTGTTGGACCAGATTCAGGTCTATATTCGAAGTTTCAGCAGAGGAAACTATAGAATATTTAAATGCATTTTCTACCAATGGAAGAAACAACAAAGGTTCGATTCGGAATGATTTATCGCTTATCAGATGCTCGAATTGTACTTGCGTGTTTTCCCTTCTCATCTGCTCAAGGGCGATGTAGTTTTCAATGAATTCGATCTCTTTGGTCAACAAGACCTTTTCGCTTTTTTCGGCATCATAAATTTGATATCGGAGCAGATCTGAAAATTGCATTATGGTATTGGGTACTTCCTTTGACGCCGTTTGACTTTGGATATAAATTCCATTTAAAACATTAAATAGAAAGTGTGGGTTAACTTGCTTTTTTAGATTTTTAAGTTCAAAACTCAACCGCTGTTTTTCGGCTTCCTCCCTTAACTGGTTTTCGCGAAAAGCTTCTTTTAATACTTTAATAGCTACCGCAGCACTGAGTGTAACTGATGTTGCGACTAATACACTTATAAAAAAGGATAGAGGAATATCCTTTTCATCATATTGAAAAATCTGGATCAGATACTCTCCAACGATGAGGGCGGCAATTGTCAAAAACGTAAAACCAATATATTCTGCGAGCCGTCTTTTCTTTAAAAGTTTTGGAAACAGGACATAAATATTAAAGTAGACCACAACCAGATCAAAGAAAAAGGAAAGTAGCACATAGTACGGTTCGTCATAAGGTTCCGTTACACCTAAGAATGCCAAAAACTCATCCAGATAAATAAATAACCAGAAGAGCAGGTGCCTGAACAGCCACCACTTCTTACCGAACAATATGTTCTGAATGAGGGTATTCACTAGAAAAAATTCCATAATGCGAAGCTACCTTCACATTGGACATAACGCAAATTAGGAAGTATAATAAAAAGCGCGAAAAGTATAAAAGAAGAATCGCTTTCTATAATGTGCCCGTTATCACCTCCTTTTCTCCTTTTTATTTGAGGCAACAAATCGCTAAAACACGGCTGAATAATTTTTTACACCATTGTAAATCATTATTTAAAAAAAAATTGAAGCATGAAAAAATCACTTTTTCTATTTATCACCATCACATTTCTTTTGATCATTGCCTCATGTTCTGAAGACAATTTTGCCATACAAGAGGATATACGTCAATCAATAGAGTCATCGCTGAAAAGATCCTGTAACACCGTGGAACATACCAAAGAATTATTGAAAGACCCTATTTACAAAGAGAGCTACGAAAGAAGAATAAAGGCTTTCCAAAGCGCCAAGAAAAAGGATATTGTAAAGGCATTATGCGCTAACCCAAAAATAATTCCAGTAGCGGTGCACTACCAGGGAGTAGGTAATGCAGATGCGGCTTGTCTTGTCAACCTTGCCAAAGAGCAAGTCGCCATATTAAATGCCGATTTTCAGGGAAAGAATTCCGACATTTCTAAATGGACAAATGGATCTTCCTCTTCCTTTTCAGGCGTAAGTCATGGCGAAACTTGTGTGCAATTTTGCCTGGCTGATCAGAACCATCCCAACGGATTTAATTTGTCAAATGGCCAGCCTGCCGTGACCATTAATCAAACACAAGGCGACCAGGTAAATCAGTGGTCAGGTTACCTCAATATAGTTGTGCAGACTAACCTGGGATACTTGGGTCATGCTCCATTTGGAGGAGCAGGAAATGGTGACGCTGTTGTAATAGATGCCTCTGCTTTTGGGGCGAGCAGCTCTTGTGGCAGCGTGTCTCCTCAAGCACCGTATAACCTGGGCAGGACAACCACTCACGAAGTAGGTCACTATTTTTTCGTCGACCACATTTGGGGAGATGGATGCGGAGTAGATGACGAGGTTGCTGACACGCCCGACCAGGCAAATGATTACGGCGGCTGCCCCAATGTAGGTCAAAGCTCATGCGGCTCTACTGACATGCATATGAATTATATGGACTATACCGATGATGCGTGCATGTATATGTTTAGCAACGGCCAGGCCAGCAGAATGGAAACCTATATGAATGCCAATCTTACCAACCTGATAAACAACGCCGGCAACGTATGTTCAGAAGCATCACAAGGCGGAGGCGGAAACAATGGCGGTGGAGGAAATAGCGGAGGCGGAAACAATAGCGATAATTGCATTACCCCAGAGAACCTTACCGTTACAGCAGCCATTTCGACTAGCCTTTCATTTGATTGGGAAGATATAGAGGGCGCTCTTAAATATAGAATACGAGTAAGGCCACAAGGCACGACAACCTGGACAAACAAAAATCCGGTGAATTCGGAGGCTAACTTTGATAATTTGACACCCGGTACAACTTACCAATATCGAATCCGCACACAATGCCCAGATGGCTGGACAACATGGTCTCCCATCAGTACGGTAGATACAGAATCTAACGGAGGTGGCGGCAATGGCGATCAATGCGATACTCCTGAAGGCGCAAACGTTCAAAATGTGACCGAAAGTTCTGCTCAGATCAGTTGGTCGGAAGTTAGCGGTGCTATAAGATACCAGGTGAGGTATCGAGAACAAGGATTCGGTGATCCATGGACTAGACAAAATTCTAACAGCACAAGTACCACACTTTCAGGTTTGTTCCCGAATGCAACATATGAGTACAAACTGCGAACAAGATGTGATATCGGTTGGACGCCCTATACAACGATTGGAACATTTACAACCGCCGATGATGGAAATGGCGGGGGCAACAACGGCGGCGGAGGCTCCTCTAGTGTCACTGTAGAGATCACCCTCGATGATTTCGGTTCTGAGACTACTTGGTTCATTGTTGACGATAGCAATTTTATAGTATCAGAAGGTGGGCCGTACGGAGATTTTAAGGCAGGAAAAGTGAAGATAAAAAATGTAGATCTCAGTGATGGTTGTTACCTATTCGTGATCGAAGATTTCTATGGTGACGGAATCTGCTGCGACTGGGGTAATGGGTCAGCGAGAATAGTAGATGCTAACGGCAACACAATTGTTGCCAGCAACGGCCAGTTTGGTTCGTTCGAGGAGATAGAGTTTTGCTTAGATAATGGAGCCAGCCGAGTAGGCAAGGTTAGGAAAGCTCGTAGAGCAAAAAATCTACCTCCGAAGACAAGATAAATCATCTGTCTAAGCTAAGGAAAGCATTAGATACATGGCCATCCCGATGAAAAGCATCGGGATGGCTCTTTTTTTACCATTTCGCAAATAACTTATTGGGTTGTAATAATCGTGAACGCTACTTAAATTCATAGGCTATCAATATCTTTGGCGAAACCTGACCGTTGGACAGAGCTAATAGGTTTAAGCAGAATTTTATGTTGAGCGTAGAAAATCTATCCTACTCCTACGATGGAGGTGAAAAAATGTCTTTTCCTGATTTCGCCGTGAAAGAAGGCGAAACCTTGTTGGTTCTTGGGGATTCGGGGGTTGGAAAGACAACACTTCTCCACTTGCTCGGTGGAATTATTTCTTCGCAAAAAGGCAAAATAGTATTGGAAGGCACGGAGGTCAATAGCCTTCGTGGCAAATCTCTTGACATCTTCCGCGCAAATAATATCGGCATTATTTTCCAGGAAGCTCATTTCATGAGATCGCTAAATGTCGCCGAAAACTTAAGCTTCATACAAAATTTGGCAGGTATAAAACCTGACCAGGATTTTATTTCTGACCTCCTTGAAAAAGTCCGCCTTTATGAGAGAAAATCCTACAAACCCCAAAAACTGAGTCAGGGAGAAAAGCAAAGGCTTAACATTTTGAGAGCGGTAATAACTAAACCCAAACTGATCCTTGCCGACGAGCCCACATCTGCGCTAGATGATACTAATTGTTATCGCGTTCTTGATCTGCTCCTGGCCTTGGTAAGTGAAGTAAATGCAGCCTTAGTCATAGTAACCCACGATAACAGACTAAAAGATCGATTCTCTAATCAAATTGCCCTGGCATGAGTCTTTTAGGCCTCAGCTGGCGAAATGTAATTTTCAAGCCGCTCAACATGGCCTTGAGTCTTATACTTTTTGCCTTAGGCATTGGACTTATCACTTTTCTTCTCTTAGTAAATGATCAGCTCAAGGAAAATTTTGATAATAATCTGGCGGGAATTGATCTGGTGATCGGTGCAAAAGGAAGTCCGCTCCAGATGATCCTTTGCAATATGTATCATATCGATAACCCTACCGGAAATATTTCGGTTAAAGAAGCCTCGCCTTTTTTGAATCCGAGGCATCCGCTTATTGCATCAGCGGTACCGCTCTCTTTGGGCGACAGTTACAAGGGATTCAGGATTGTGGGCACAGATCATTCATTTGTAGAACTTTACGATGTTGAAATAGCACGAGGGCAAGTTTTTGACCATGATTTTGAAGTGAACATTGGTGCGAATGTTGCCAGGGATTTAGAACTAAAATTAGGAGATCGTTTTGAGAGTACTCACGGCTTTGAAGATGACGAGCATATGGCTCACGATCACGGCGACGGATTTGTAGTTTCAGGAGTATTCAAACCTTCGGGGACGGTGATCGATCAATTGATATTGAGCAACACAGCATCCATTTGGCACGTTCACGGAGATGGTATCGATGAAGAACATGACGACGAGCATCAGGACCATAGAGTAAGTAACTTTAACCTGCTCGATCATGTCGATGAGGAAATCACTTCGATTTTGGTAAAATTCAAATCAAGAAACTTTCAGACACTGAATCTCCCTAGAAATATCAATCAGAATACGTCCTTACAGGCCGCAACACCGGCCATCGAAATGAATAGATTGTACAGCCTTATCGGCGTAGGGGTCGATGTAATAAGAAATCTAGCGCTCCTTATTGCAATCGTTTCGGGAATAAGTATTTTTATTTCACTTTACAATACATTGAGGGATCGCAAGTACGAATTAGCTTTGATGAGAGTGAGCGGAGCGCCGCCTTCCAAACTTTTTACTTTAATTCTATTGGAGGGAACTATACTTGCCGTTATAGGAAGTCTTTTGGGATTGGTTCTAGGTCATTTAGCTTTGGATGCCTTTGGCCACATGGCCTCTGATCGTTATAACTATTCCTTTACAGCTTTTAAGTTTTTGAAAGCAGAACTTTTTGTCATTCTTGCGTCGTTATTAATAGGAATTATTGCGGCAATAGTACCGGCAATTATTGCATATAAAACAGAAATTCACAAAACGCTTACGTCATAAAGAATAGAAAATGAACAAATGCATAATTATTGGTTTTCTTTTTTCTTTGAGTTTTTCAATGTCTGCTCAAGATCAAGCAGCAATTGATAACGGTGGAGAGAACACAGAAGTAGTCGAAAAAAAAGAAAATCTTTGGAAAACGCTGTCCAAAATCACGTACAAAAAGGAGTACGACGAATTTTTAGGATTCAAGATCGACGTACCCGTATTTAGTGATGAGGTGAATGCTCTTGGCGAAAAAGAAGTAACCGTGAAAGGTTACATCATTCCGGTTGAAGGTTATAAAAGCCACACGGAATTTATTCTTTCCGCTTATCCTTATAATATGTGCTTTTTCTGTGGCGGTGCAGGTCCTGAGACTGTAATGGAAGTGGAATCAAGCAAACCTGTGGAGTACAGCACTGAGCAGGTAATTTTAAAAGGAAAACTTATCCTTAACGATACCGATATTAATCGGTTGATGTATTTATTGGTGGATGCCGCTTTGATGGACGAGGACTAAACCAGGATTTTAGGATTATAGTATTGTCAAACCAATCATCCGGCTGCGCTCACATCCAAGTGACGTGGTTGTCTATGCCGATTTGAATCTTTGGTTTTGCAACTGCACTCACATCAAAGCTTCATTCATATTAAGAGCATTGTATCGCCCCTTTCCCGCATTTGTGCCATTGAATTCTACCTTCCCTTTATAAATTTCCTTTTCAGTTTCCGATAAGGCATTGTATGCATAGCACTTTTTAGAGCAGCAATTCTGAAATCTATCCGCACATTCTTCACATTGAATGAAAAGAATGTGGCATTGATCATTTGCACAATTCCTGTGCATATCACAGGCTTTGCCGCATTGATAGCATTTCGCAATTACATCTTCACTTATACGCTCACCTAACCGCTCATCGAAAACAAAATTTTTACCAATGAACTTATTTTCCAAGCCATTTTGTTCGCATTGCCTGGTATATTCTATAATGCCCCCGTCAAGTTGGTGGATTTTTTTGAACCCTTTATTTTTAAAATAAGCACTTGCCTTTTCGCATCGAATGCCACCGGTGCAGTACAGTAAGATGTTTTTGTCTTTGTGTGATGCAAGCATTTCTTCCACAAGCGGCAATGATTCTCTAAAGGTTTCGACATCCGGACATAGAGCGCCTGCAAAATGGCCCACTTCGCTTTCATAATGATTACGCATATCCACAATTACCGTATCCCCCGCATCAGCGAGGACATTGAATTCTTTAGCACCGATGTGCTTTCCACGATCGGTCACGTCAAATGTTACTTTGGATAATCCGTCAGCCACAATCTTCTCGCGCACCTTAATGGTCAATTTGAAAAATGATTTCCCATCATCTTCAATCGCTTGATTCAATCGACATCCATCCAAAAAATCTACGGAGTATAGCGCACTTTTACATTTCTCAAATTTGGTAACCGGTACGGATATTTGCCCGTTTATGCCTTCTTTAGAAACATATATGCGGCCAAAGACGTCATATCTGCTAAGGACAGAGTAAAGATGATCTCTAAAGAATTCAGGGTTCTTAATATGCGCATACTTATAAAACGAAAAAGTAGTGCGACTAGAGTTATCACTTTTGAGCTGCTCGAGTAAGAGCTTTCGACTCACGCGATTGTGAAGATTTTTCATAAGTGTAACGGTCAATTGCAATTTAACCTGTGGGCAAAGCTAGAATGATTCAGATAAAAGAACAATAAGTTGTGGTACTTCGGTGTATTTCAAAATTTTCCCTTTAGCTCCTATTTACATCTTGCCCGATTATTAATACCTTTGCGCGTCTTTAAAAGGTGTTCTACAAAATAAGCGAACTATGAGTCAGACTATAGAAAGAACTAAGCGGTACAGCAACAAAGAACTTACTGAATTTGACGCCATAATCGATCAAAAAATTCAACAAGCAGAGGATCAGCTTAAATTTTACGAAAGCCAAATCGAAGAAATGGCGAGCAACGATGCTGGCAAAGTGAAAGGTCTGGACGATGGTACTTCTACTGTTGAGAGCGAAAGGCTACAAACACTCTCTGTACGCCAGATAAAGTTGATCAGACACTTGGAAAACGCCAAACTGAGAATCAAAAATAAAGTCTACGGAATCTGTCGCGAAACGGGCAAACTTATATCCAAAGAACGCCTCAAAGCGGTGCCTCACGCCACGCTGAGTATAAAGGCCAAAGAGCGACGTAGGTAATATCCCTTTACGTATTACTTTTACGGTAGTTGCAAAACAACTTCATACTTTAGCGGCAAATTTTAGTGACTTGAGAAGATCCCGAATTGCATTGCTGATCATAGTGCTGGTATTGCTCATTGATCAGAGTTCAAAATTTTACATCAAAACGAATTTCTACTATGGCCAAAGTGTCAAGATGGTTGGGCTGAAATGGGCCCAGTTGCACTTTGTTGAAAATGCAGGAATGGCTTTTGGTATTACGCTCGGAGATAAATGTCTTGGTGTTGCCACAGATTCCGGATGCAAGGGAATTATGCTCACACCGAAAGGTGGAAAAATTCTTCTTAGCATTTTCCGCCTTATCATGGTATGTTTCTTGATCTATCTCCTTATGGAATTAATAAGGCTCAAAGAATCGAAGGGCCTGGTGGTGTGCTTTTCTCTTATTCTGGCAGGAGCTATAGGTAATATTATAGACAGCGCGTTTTACGGGCTAATATTCTCAGACTCTCCTGTGCACAATCGAATCGTAGCCCAGCTGTTTCCAGCAGAAGGAGGATATGCTGATTTTCTATTCGGTAAAGTGGTGGACATGCTCTATTTCCCCCTGATTGATACGCATTTGCCTCAGTGGATTCCGTTTTTTGGGGGGGATAAATTTGAATTTTTCAGGCCAGTTTTTAATATAGCAGATTCATCTATAACGGTCGGGGTAGCTGCTATAATCATATTCTACCACCGATTTTTACTAAAATCTAAAAAGGAGAAGCCTGGATCAGAGGTCGCCGACGCTTCAAAGCTTTAGCGACGGAGCGCTGATGAACCTTTGGGCTCAAGCGGAGGCAAATCCAAATATTTAGACCCTTTGTGCTAATTGCTTTTCTATGGCCAGATAATTATTAAGCGCACTTTCCGCTTTGGTTACAACGTCGTATTTTATTTTGTAAAGGACCATTTTACCGTCTCTTGCACATTCGACGACATCGGCAAGGCGGAGTATCCTGAGATGTTGGGAAGTAATGGACTGTTCAATATTCAAAGACCTATAGATTTTATTCACATTCGTTTCTCCGACATTATCTATGAATTCAAGAATCTTTAGGCGCAGGGGATGCGCCAAGGCCCGCATCAAATCGCAAGAATAATTCAGTTTAGTCTCACTATACGTTACTTTGGTACGTTTCATCTATTAGTTTCCTTATTATCAATCGACCCTAATACAAAGATGTGCAATTATATCCGAACGACAAAATAAATATTATAAAAAAATTTAATTTGTAAGATGTTGATAGGAAACGGAGTGTGTCAAAAATTAGCGATAGGTTACGCTGAAAGCTTTCAGGGTTAGGGCGCGCGGTCTAAAAGTCCATACAGATCGGAAACAAGGTGTTAACACAAAGTGTGAAAGGGAAAAAGAAGAGGGGGGAAGATAGGGCCGCTATTCCTTTGGTAAAACGGGAAATTTAGCCCGCTAATTCTTCTACAAGGCCTGCAATCTGAGCTAGTCTGTCCTGATCAAGGCTGTAATAAATAAACTTACCTTGTCTTTCCGTGATTACTACCCCAGCTCTTCTGAGTATAGCAAGATGTTGTGATGCAACTGATTGTTCCAATCTCAATTTGATATAGATGTCGGTGACTGTCATGGTATCACTTTCTTCTAGTAGATCGATGATCTTTTGTCTCAATTTGTGATTGACAGCTCTCAATACGAGCACCGCTTTTCTTAAATCAGCATAATCCAGCTGTACTTCTTTCGGGCCCTTTTTTAGCGAAATTGTATCGTTCTTCTTATTCCTCATTTTTAAAAATGGTTTTAACAGTTGCAGTTATGAACTATTAATAACCAAACACTATGCCGATTTCTCTACTCCAATGTTTTTCTTTAATAAAAAAATGATATGTATTTTACTTTTAATGTATAAACACGCTCATTATCAGTTACTTCTACTAACAATTAAATTGCAAAAATGGTTTCGTAAAGCTAGAGTGATTTTTTGGGAATGGTAATATTAGGTGGTTTGAGATACAAAGGCTCGAAGTGATCCAGAACTTCGAATTTCTCTTCTGTAAAATACTTTTGGGCAAGTTTTGCAAGACCTATCGAGCTACATTTTATTGCGACACAATAGACATTTTTCAAATTTGGCAATAGTGCTTTTACTTTATCCGCCCCATTACCACAAATGAGATATTCAGCTGATGGGTTTAAATCGCTCCGGAATTTTTGATCGATCAAAATAGATGCAGTCGCTTTACGAATATTTAGAGCGCGGTCAAATTCGGCAGCGTATACCTCATTCCTTCGAGCGTCCAGCATGGGTAAGATATAATCCCAATTCCGGTGGCGATGCTGATCAGACGTTCGGTATGCCAAGGCCTCAAGAGTATTAATGGTGACCAGTGGTATATCCCTCGAAAAGGATATACCCTTTGCCGTACTGGCCCCAACACGAAGGCCTGTATAGGAGCCCGGTCCACTGCTCAAGGCTACGCCATCGAGATCGCTCATTTTTAAAGAGTGCTTATCCAGTAGCTCCACGATCATCGGGATAAGCATAGAGGAGTGGCGAAATCCTTCGAACTCCAATGGGCCCAGAACTTCCTCCTCTCGTGAAAGACAGACCGAGCACACGTCTGTGCTCGTCTCTATGCAAAGTATAAGCGCTGCCAAAAACCTACTCCGGTTGTAAGAGGCTCTGATATCGATCTCTATCGTTCAAAAGAGCAATAGCCTCTTTGATTTCAGGGTCATTTTTTAATCTCTGCTGAGCCTTGCCTTCCTGGAAAAACAATCTCTGAGCAAGGTCTTCTTCGATCAATGAAATGATCTGAGACTTATATTGGTTGATATCGTCTTTCTTTTCCTCCTTGATTTTGTCAAGGATGAGTTGCAAGTTTTCATTAATGCCATCAATATAGCCTTCTCCTTCGGCAGTATTCTGTAATTCTTCAAATTTCATTTCCGATGCGGTGACATAATCGAAAGATTTGGACTGAAGAAAGCCTAGCAGACCGTCATACTCTTCAAATTTGAGATCTGATATCGTATCGGGTTGTGGAGATTTTGATATATACTCCGTCACATATTTGAACAAGAGATGTTCTCTTTTAAGTGCTTGAACGATTGGTGGGTCTTTAGGTGCGGGAATTTCTACGTCGGGAGCTACACCGCCTCCGTCAAGGACGGGTCTTTTATTTTTTGTGTAGAAAACCGCTCGTTCTTCATCGGGGATGATCTTTGGTTCTCCATCTGCATATTCTCTGCTTTGGATGCATCTGCCACTTGGAATATAATACTTCGCAGTTGTGACCTTTATTCTGGAATTATAGCCTACCTCCCTGTGATTTTGCACTAGTCCTTTGCCGTAAGTGCGCTGACCCATTATTATCCCCCTATCGTAATCCTGAATTGCACCGGATACAATTTCTGAAGCTGAAGCTGAACTGCCATTTGTGAGCACCGCGATAGGAAGCTCTTCATTTATCGGAGTTCTTTTCGTTGAATAAAATCGATCCCTTTCCTTCACTTTTCCTTTGGTACTTACGACCGTCGAACCTTTAGGCAGAAATATTCCCAATATATCGATTGCTTCTGACATTAATCCGCCACCATTTCCTCTAAGGTCGATAATCAATCCGCCCATACTCAGATTTTGATCTTGCATTTTGCGCAATGCTCTGGCTATGTTTTTTCCCGCATTCCTCGTGAATGTGGTAAGCACGACATAACCTACTTCATCAGACACAAATCCACTATAAGGTACATTGGGAATGCCTACTTCTTCCCGGGTTAGATTTATATTGCGCTCAGTACTTTTACCAGGTTTTTTTACAGTTAGATTAACGTCTGTCCCAGGAAAACCTCTTATGATTTGCATGACTTCATCGTAAGATTTTCCTTCGGAAGATTTCCCATTCACTCCCGTGATCTGATCACCAACTTCTAGGCCGCTCTTATGCGCCGGCCCATTTTCGTACAATTCCGTTATTGTGACATATCCATCCACGGCTGTGCTCCTTGCACCCAGTCCGCTGTACTTGCCTTCCGTGGATATGCGATAGCTCTCGACCTGGGATTCTGAGTAGAATACCGTGTAGGGGTCAAGAGAATTCATCATTGCATCCACGCCTGTGCGCATAAGTTGATTAGGATCGAGATCGTCCACATAGTGCGCATTGAGCTCATGATAGATATTGGTAAAGATTTCAATGTTTTTAATGATTTCGAATAATTTATCATTATTGAAATTGATCGCTGAGATGCTGAAAATACCGATTAGTCCTGCTAGTGCTAGATATATCCTTTTCATCGATTAAAATTTATAGCTATCATTATCTGCTGTATACGAATTATCAAACGATTGCGTTTATGAGTTTATTCCAAAAATGTCTTCAACACAGCTAATAATTCCATTTGTTTTTCAACGTGTACCCAGTGTCCGGCACCGGCAATGGTCTCCAAACGAGCATTGGGAAATATGCTTTTTATATAGTCAAAATCTGTATCTCTTATGTATTTCGAATTTCCTCCACGTACAAAAAGTGCTTTCCCGTAAAAGGGGCTTTGTGCCTTTACCTCTTTTCTCAATTTATCGTAGTTGGTATGAAGGGCTTTGAAATTCGCTTTCCATGAGTATCCGATCTCAGCGCGTTCCAGGTTTTTCAACAAAAATTGTCGAATGCCAATCTCAGATATGCTTTTTTCTAATTCAGAATCCACTTCCGATCTTCTCTGATAATTTTTTAAGTCAAGGGATAGAATTGCACTGAAAATTTCGTCGTGGTTGGCATTATAGTAACCATGAACGCCCATATCAATGGAAATAAGGCTAGAAGTCAATTTGGGATGCGCCACTGCAAAATTCATCGCAGTTTTTCCTCCCATGGAATGCCCTAAAATGTGAGCTTTAGAAATTCCAAGATCGTGGATGAGTTCAAACAGATCATGCACGTAATAGTTATAACCAACTTCATCGGAATGTGGTGACTTACCATGATTTCTTTGATCGACGAAAATCACTTGATAATCCTGTGATAAACCCTTTCCGAAAGACATCCAATTGTCGAGCATGCCAAAAAGCCCATGCAGGATGACAATGGGTTCGCCTTCTCCTAATCTTTTATAGTTAAGTTTCATTCATTTTATTGCTGCCCCGAGGAGTAAGATAAAGTTCACGCCCTGACGGCAATTAAATGACTTTAGCGAACTCCTGGCCTTGCGAAATGTAAACACATTTCACCGACTCTGTGTTATTTTTGTCAGTTGGTTTTGTCAGAAGTAATTAACAAATGGGATTTAAACTAAGTTCGGATTTCGAACCTACGGGCGATCAACCTGAAGCAATCGAACAATTGACCAATGGCATCATTGCCGATGAAGGCGCCCAGGTACTTTTGGGAGTGACAGGGTCAGGAAAGACATTCACTATGGCCAATGTAATTGGGAAAGTGCAACGGCCTACGCTTATACTTACTCACAACAAGACTCTGACAGCCCAACTATACGGTGAAATGTGCGAATTTTTTCCCGATAACGCAATTGAGTATTTTGTGTCCTACTATGATTATTATCAGCCTGAAGCTTATATATCTACATCGGACACGTATATAGAGAAAGATCTTTCTATTAATGAGGAGGTAGATAAACTTCGTCTGAGGGCAACTTCTAATCTGCTGAGTGGAAGACGTGACATCATCATTGTCGCTTCGGTGTCATGCATTTATGGTATGGGCAATCCCGAAGATTACAAAAGCGGCATCATTAGAATTTACGAAAAACAGGTTTTGAGTAGGAATCGCCTACTTTATCAATTGGTAGAAAGCCTTTACTCCCGCACAGAAAGCGATTTCAAACGCGGCACTTTTCGGGTGAGAGGAGATACTGTGGATGTCAATCTACCATATGTCGATTTTGGTTATCGAGTGACTTTTTTGGGTGACGAGATAGAATCGATTGACAAACTCGAAACGGAAAGTGGAAAACGAATAACGAGCCTCGAACATGCAGCTATTTTTCCGGCCAACCTCTACGTCGCTCCCAAAGAACGTCTCAAACAAATCCTTCATCATATCGAAGATGAACTAGAAGGTCATGAAAAATTTTTCCAACAGGAGGGAAGATACCTGGAAGCAAAGAGGATAAAAGAGCGTGTGTCATTTGACATAGAGATGATGCGAGAACTGGGTTACTGTAATGGAGTTGAAAATTATTCGCGATTTTTTGATGGAAGAAAACCTGGAACCCGGCCTTTCTGCCTTTTGGACTATTTCCCTGAAGATTACCTCATGATTATTGACGAAAGTCACGTTACTGTACCGCAAGTGCGCGGAATGTGGGGAGGCGATAGAGCACGAAAAATTAACCTGGTCAATTTTGGTTTCAGGCTTCCATCAGCTTTGGACAATCGCCCTCTAAATTTTGAAGAATTTGAAAATCTTGTGGGCCAGGTAATCTTTGTAAGTGCCACACCGGGAGAATATGAATTGTCCCAAACAGAAGGAGTAGTAGTCGAACAGATCGTAAGACCTACAGGCCTTCTTGATCCACCCATTGATGTGCGTCCGAGCATCAACCAAATTGACGACCTGCTCGAAGAAATCCATTTGCGTATGGAAAAGGGAGAGCGCATACTGGTCACTACACTCACCAAACGAATGGCCGAAGAACTGAGTAAATACCTTGCCAAATTAGATATTAAAGTAAAGTATATCCACTCAGAAGTCGATACAATGGAAAGGGTAGAAATCATCCGCGATTTGAGATTGGGAGGATTCGATGTTTTGGTTGGTGTTAATTTATTAAGGGAAGGACTCGATATTCCGGAAGTATCATTAGTAGCCATACTCGATGCCGACAAAGAAGGATTCCTTAGAAACGGGAGGTCGCTTACTCAAACTGCCGGTCGGGCCGCTCGAAATTCCAACGGCCTGGTCATTTTCTATGCGGATAAGGTAACTGAAAGCATGCAGCAGACTATCGACGAAACAAATCGAAGAAGGTCTGTGCAGACCGCCTATAATGAAAAAAATGGAATCACCCCTCAGACCATTACCAGAACCAAAGAAGAAATATTGGCAAAAAAATCGATTCTGGATATAAGAGGCAAAAAGAAAGTAAAATATTACGACGAACCGGAAGAAGAAACCAGCATTGCGGCCGATCCTGTTATAGCGTATATGTCAAAATCGCAGATTGAAAATTTAATGGCAGTAACGGAAGACAAAATGAAAAAGGCCGCGAAGGAATTGGACTTTATTACAGCTGCTCAGTATCGGGATGAGTTGTTTGCGTTGAAGAAGAAGTTGGGGGCTGCGGTACTTTAATTTCCTGTTTTGTAACGAATAGTGCTAGGTCTTAATGAGTTTGGTTTTTCGATATCAAAAATATGATCATTTCATATAAAGCTCGAAGCTGCAAATGTTCATTCGTTGAAGAAAATGCTTAAACGAAACCTTCAAAACCCCAAACCCATACGTCACTGACCTTCCAAAATTTATACTGGAAGCTTCTTCAAAATATGTAGTTGGGCAAGTCACTTCCGCTATCTCAAATCCTTTGTAAATAATCTGAGAAAGCATTTCATTATCGAAAATGAAATCGTCAGAGTTGTTTTCAAAAGTGATGGATTCCAACACTTTTCTATCAAAGGCTCGGTATCCGGTATGATATTCCGAAAGTTTTTGATTCACTAATATGTTTTGCACAAAAGTCAGAAATCGATTGGCCAGGTATTTATAAAAAGGCATTCCACCTTTTAGCGCTCCTTTACCCAAGATACGCGAACCTAAAACTACCTGATATAACTCCTCGCCAATGATATTTACAAAAGAAGGAATGAGCTTTGGTGTATATTGATAATCGGGATGAAGCATAATAATTATATCCCCGCCGGTCTCAAGTGCATATTTGTATAAGGATTTTTGATTGGCGCCATAGCCTTTATTTTTATCGTGCCTGATAATGTGTTTGATTCCGATCTTTTCGGCCTTTCTTATCGTATTGTCATCACTGCTGTCGTCGCATAAGATTACGTCGTCGACCAGATCAAAAGGTATTTCGGAATAAGTTTTTTCTAAAGTCATTTCCGCGTTATAGGCGGGAAGTACGACTACGATTTTCTTTGATTTATACATTCTGACTATTAAATCCGATATTTAACAAAAATCGGAAATGAAAATTTTAAAAGTGCTTTTAAAAATAATCCTGGCAATAATAGTGCTTCTTGTCCTTGCCTTTTTTATTCTGAAAATAACTTTGAATAAAAAACTTCCCGAGGGAGTAAAAGGCCAGGAAGCGGAGCAGTTAGCTCAAAAAATGCTGACGGCAATCAACTACAACGCATGGGATACAATGAATTTTGCAAAATGGAGCTTCAGGGGCGCCCATCATTTCGTATGGGACAAAACCAATAATACGGCCCGAATCTCATGGAGCAATAATGAAGTACACCTTAACATGGATGAAATTAATGGAAAAGCCTTCAAAGCTGGAACCGAATTGGAAGGGGAGCAAAAAGACAAACTCATAAAAACAGCCTGGTCGCATTGGTGCAATGATTCTTTCTGGTTTAACGCTCCTTCAAAAGTCTTTGATCCCGGTACCGAACGATCTGTGGTAGAAAATGAGGACGGAAGTAAAAGCCTTATGGTTTCCTACTCTTCCGGTGGCGTTACCCCAGGTGATTCGTATCTGTGGGAATTAGATGAAACAGGATTGCCGAAAGGGTGGCGTATGTGGACAAAGATCATTCCGATAGGAGGGGTTTATACGAGTTGGGAGGATTGGGTGACTTTGCCCGGTGGCGCGAAAATTTCATCGAACCATAAAATTGGAAGCCTCGGTCTTGACATTGGCGATGTTGATGGAGGACAGAACTGGAGTGAGCTTGGTTTTGATAGCAGTCCGATAAAGTTGTAGCGTGTCCTCAATTATAGCCAATTGGACCAGGTGGAAATAATGATATGGCTAAAGTAATCACTCTACAAAAAGATCGGATATGGCTCGTATCCATTAATAGGCCCGAAAACAGAAATGCAGTTGATCGGGAAACGGCAGATCTTCTATTCGATGCTTTTGAATATTTCGATCAAAATGATGATCTCGATATAGCAATTCTTTATGGAAGCGATGGAGTGTTTTGCGCCGGGGCAGATCTCAAAACCATCGCTTCGGAATCTGAATTGGCTCCCAGACTCGAATTGCATGGAAAAGCTCCACTTGGAAAGGCCCTTGATGTTGCGATTGACCTCGCCAAAATGCTTTGTCAGCTTCCACAAAGGTGTATGCGATCAGACCATTTGTCAGCTTTGGAACAATGGTCTTTGAACGAAATAGATGCCTTAGACAATGAATCCAGACGAGGTTTAGAAGTTATAAAATCAGGTGAAACTGTAGAAGGTGCTAAACGATTTACTAATCGGAAATTTGCATAAATTACTTGTCAAAACTTCGTGTTATGGACAATTACGCCAAAACCATATACCGACTTGCAGCCATAATAGCCGGAATAGGTTGGTTCGTCTCCATCCATTTCCTTAGGATTTTATCATTTTCATAAAAAAGAATATGTCAAGGCGGTTGCCATATTTAAAAAAAATGGTGAGCAATCAATTCTCCATATGGAGATCGGTTACTTCTCAATGTTGGCAACTGGCAGGCAATGATGAAAAAGCCGACTATTGGATACACGAAATCAAGAACAATGAAACCAAGTACAACAAGCTGATGTATCCCTATGCCCTTGCCTGCCAGGCTGCAATTAAGAATGAAAAAGAAAAAGCGATGGAATACGTGAAAGAGGCATACGGCAAAGGAATGGTTTTCCATGGCGGGACTCATCATCATGACCCGGCAATGAAAAACTTACGTGGCTATCCGCCTTTTAAGGAGTTTATTAAGCCGAAATAAGCTAACCCCAGAGCGCCCGAGCTATCCTCGGAGCAGCCTGCCCTGAGCCGCTGCCCTGACCTTGTCGAAGGGTCCTCAAGACCTGTGGGCGTTGGCTGCCTAGAACATCGACTTCTCGAGTCAGAGTTATGAAAATATGAATTTCGTGAATGAGTACAAATCCCAAGACATAGGCCAATCTTCATTCACATGCTGGTTTGGAAATTCTACTAAAAAAGCGTACGTTTGAAATAATAAGAATGCGTACGCAATGGCTTTCACACCTACTTCCCTAAGAAAAAATATTTATAAAATTCTGGATAAAGTAATAGAAACAGGAGAACCCGTCGAAATCAAAAGAAAGGGTATTACACTGAAGATTGTGAAGGACAAAACACAGGAAGAACCATTAAATCGTTGGGAATTGATTGAACAATTGCCTGATCGTGATGTATGGGTTGGTGATTTAGACGATATTTTCAATATGAACTGGATGGAGGAATGGGAGAGGAAAAATTCTTAGTGGATACGCATGTTTTAATCTGGATGCTCCTAAAAAGACAAGTTAGTTTCAGTCGTAGAGCAAAGGAGATAATTGCAACACACAAAATATATTATTCTCCTATTTCCGTTTTAGAACTTCGATTTCTTGAAGAAAAAGGCCGCTTGAATTTTTCAGCGAATCGAGTGATTACCGAGTTAATTGAATTAGGCGCGATTGAAAAAATTGATACTTCCTTTGATAAAATTGTGAAAGAGTCACTTGATCTGTCTTGGACTCGCGACGTTTTCGACCGACTTTTGGTAGGCCATTCCATATTATTGGGAATTCCTTTATTGACCAAAGATCGAACTATTCGGAGTAATTTTGATAGAGCTGTTTGGTAAAATCTTATCGATCATAATGTTGCCGACAATCTTTCACCTATTGAGACCATTGAAATTAGATGGTTTTGGATATGCTAAAATTTAGAATTTGGTATATCCTGAGTCTAGGAAAGCGCCATATACAATAAAGCCGCAACCACCCCACCAATAACCGGCCCAACAACAGGAATCCAGGAATACTCCCAATCGCTATTCCCTTTATTTTTCAAAGGAAGCAAAGCATGCGTAATTCTCGGTCCAAGATCACGAGCAGGATTGATAGCATATCCGGTAGGACCGCCAAGACAAAGACCTACACCCAAAACAATCAAAGCAACAGGAAGAGCGCCTATTGATCCCAATCCGGGAGGAATGCCGGGCTCGGCGGTCGCAAAATTCGGAGAACTCATGTAGTATACTGCAATAACCAACACAAATGTACCAATGATCTCGGTCATCAAATTACTCCAGGAATTTCGAATAGCAGGACCCGTGCTAAATGTGGCCAAAATTCCATCCTGATCCGTTGTGGCAGCATAGTGATCTTTGTAGGAAAGCCATACGGCAAAAGCGCCCAACATCGCACCCAACATCTGCGCAGCAACGTACATCGGCACCGCAGACCAGGCAAATTTACCACCTATCGCAAGGCCAATGGTTACAGCCGGGTTAATATGAGCACCACTTATATTTTGCGAAACAAGAACCCCAGCAAAGACAGCAATGGCCCATCCAAAAGAGATCATTACCCAACCGCCATTATGGCCTTTGGTATCTTTTAATACGGCATTCGCAACAACGCCATTTCCAAGAAGAATAAGTAGAAAGGTTCCGAGTACTTCGCCGACGAAGGGTGTCATGTGAGTTGCAATTTTCGTTTAGAGAATGATTTTTTACCTTGAGCGTTTTGGGGATATTTTGGATTGAAATTCTTCGATTTCCGCTGTATCTTCACTCCTATCCAAAGCTCCATCTAGAGCATCTTCGGCAATGATGCGAGCTTTTTTAGCATCATTTAAGGTGTAAAGTATTTTGGATTTTAACAACAATAACTGAGAATTTTGCTTGTCCTTTTCTAAGGCCCGATCAATGAATTTTAAGTAATTCGGTAACCCTTTTTGCTTCAGCGCTAATTTCCTGTCCACTAAATTTTTGAGCACCGCATAGTTGTATGGATTTACATCCTCAATATATTTCTCGGCTACTTCATTAAACTTTAGCTCATTACCTTCTATATTGAGCCCATTCAAATAATAAAGGTATGCTTTGTCCTTGCCTTTTTCTTTATCCAGCAATTCATAGAGACCTATCGATTCTGCGAGATTTGGCCTGGGGAAGCCACTATTCAGACGATTGTAGATCATCAGTTCGAGATTTTGTCGGACTCGCTCCGCACCCAAATATTTTTCAAAGAGAGGAAGATTCGTCCTGAAGAATCTGAAGTATTTCGACTTCGTGTTTTCTACAAAATCGAAAATGAATTTTACATTTTTTCCCGTGGCCCAATTCGTTTGAGTGTTCAAATACTTATCAGCTATTTCATACATTTTCGAATCCATGAGTTGCATTCGCAGATAGGCTTCGTGGTAGAGAATTTCAGGATCTGAGCTGCTTACATTTTCATCAAAAACATAGAGAATGCGTTCTTCTTTTTGAGGCAAATCCTTAACGCCTAGCATAGAGTCATCTTCTTCTTCGATTATCTGGGAAGTAGCGGGTTGAACAATTCCCGAACGAGCGCTTTTTGCGACGTTATTCAACACTGGTGAACTGGCGTATACTGGTGCCTGGTAAAAGCGGAAATTTGGATCAAGGGCCTGTTCTGCCATTCTCAATAAATCTTCGGCTCTTACCTCTTTATCTACCCTGTATTTTACATTTCCGTCCTGGTCAAGAATCAACAAAGTCGGAAGCCAGACCACGTCGTATTTGATCAGCATATACTTGCCCAGAATGCCATCCATATTGATTTTCACATTGACGAACTTCTCGTTGTATAGCGATCCAACGCGAGGATCATCAAAGACCTTATTCATCCGTTTACATGGCGGGCACCATTGTGCGTAGGTATCGATGAATACATATTTTCCTTTGGCTTTCGCCAATACAAGCGCTTCATCCAGAATATCTTTATGAAAATCAATGCCTTTGGCGAATAAAATATTAGTTGAGATTAAGATGGCTAATACTAAACAACAAAAATTCCTCATTCTTCCTTTCTTATTTTCGACCTTTTTACATGGATTGAATGTCTTCGATAAGCTGCTTTACTTCTTGAGAGGGCAGATTTTTCGAGACACACAATTCTAGTGATTTTTTAGCGTATTTAAGTGCTTGTGCAACTTTATTATTTGCATACAATATTTTAGCATATGAGAGCAGGTAGCCTTCATTCTTTTCATCAATATCCGCCGACATTTTGGCCAGCTTTTCTGATGCTTCAAGGATAACTTCCCTGCCAGACGCCACCGAGTACAAATCTTCACAAATGTGATTCAGCAGTTGAGCATTTTTCTTATGCAACTTTTTAGAAAGCGAAAGTGCCGCTTCGGCCATGAGATCAACATTATCTATGCCTTTGTAGTATTCAAAGTTGGATTCCAGTACAAAGCTTTTGTATTTATCAGAGAGATTGGATTTACACTTATTCTGGGCTTCACGCAATAATTCTTCCACTTCAAAATCTACAGCATTATAAACGGTAGACCAGCAAGCTGATTCAATTTTTTCTTGTACTTTTTTCGAAGAATATTTATCTTCAATAAGCTTTCTTTCCTTGACAAAAAGATCAAAAATGCGGGAGTCCGCCAAGGTGAGTGATTCATAAAGGATCTCAGCTTTTTTATTACTCGAAAGGCTCGTTTTTTCTCTAAGGAAATCATTAGCTACTTTCTGAGATGATTTGTCGGCTCGATTGAGTGCTTTGATATATTTTAAGACAAGGTCAAAAGATCGATCTCCTTCTTCATATGCCTTGGCATAGATTCCGCTTCTGTCGTAGGATTTGAGTACGTCTTTTCCAAGATTAATAAAGTCCTGGGTCTGTCGACCACCGACCACTTTTTTTACCAATTCGCCAGCGCCATCGATATAGAATAAGGTGGGATAGGCCGATACCGAGAAGAATTTTTTGAAATCCGAACTTTCGGACTCTTCCATATCTAGTTTCAGGTTAACAAAATTTGTATTGTAGTATTCCCCAACGGCCGCATTGGTAAATACATTTTTTGCCATTCTTTTGCAGGGGCCGCACCACTTGGCATAGGCGTCTACGAAGATGAGTTTTTCTTCTTGTTGGGCGTTCTCCAAAGCCTCTGCCCATGTGCCTTCGAAGAATTCAATTTCCTGAGCAGAAATTGTAGCAAACCCTAGTACGAAAGCTAAAAAAGCAATAAATCGCATCATCAATTTTTTAGATTCACTTGTTTTTTGGAAAAGGAGAGATAGGCCGAATCAAATTCGGATATGTTCTTGGATAGAGCAAATATAACAATTGCAAGTGAGAAATTACTATTTCAGCCTTAGTTTTGTCAATAAAAAATGCCGTCTATTCGTCAAATCTTCCTTTCTAGTGTGGGACAGACCTCGGAGCAGCCGCTTATGCTGGAAGTGGACAGGGCTTTGGGTGTGTACATTTACGATACGGGTGGGAAAGAGTATATTGATCTCAATTCCGGTATTTCGGTTAGTTCATTAGGACATTGTCATCCCGCAGTTATAGAAGCCATCCGAAATCAATCAGAAAAATATCTTCACACAATGGTATACGGCGAGCATGTGCAGATGCCACAAATACAATATGCTCAGCTTCTGTTCGAGAATATTGATAAAAAATACGAGTCCGTTTACTACCTCATGGCTGGAACTGAAGCAACAGAGTTGGCCATGAAAATTGCAAAACGCACAACCAATCGATATGAAATAATAAGTTGTAAAGATGCCTACCATGGAAGTACTCAAGGCGCTGAATCGCTGCAATCAGACTTAAATTACAAAAGCGCATATTTCCCAATGTTGCCCGGAATTAAACATATGCAATTCAATGATTTTGATGATATTTCTCAGATCGATGTAAATACAGCAGCTGTAATTATCGAAGCAGTGCAGGCCGAAGCGGGTATTGTTTTGCCCGATCCTACCTTTCTAAAAGAGGTGGAAAAGCGATGTGCTGAAGTAAGTGCACTGCTCATTTTGGATGAGATACAAACGGGATTCGGTCGTACAGGTCATCTGTTCGCACATCAGAAGTACGACATTCTTCCGGATCTCATCCTTATCGGAAAGGCAATGGGCGGTGGAATGCCGATATCGGGAGTCGTGGGTTCCAAAAATTTGATGAATTCCATTGTAAAAAATCCTTCACTCGGACATATTACCACCTTCGGAGGACATCCTGTCTCATGTGCTGCGGCTCATGCAACATTACGGATACTTCTGGATCAGCAATTAGTTCAAGCAGTCGAAGAAAAGGAAGCCCTTTTCATAGAGCAACTCAACCATCCGATTGTAAAAGAAATTCGAAGTTCGGGTCTGATGATGGCGGTCGAATTGACAAAGAGAAAATATCTAAAGCACGTAATCAACAAAGCCTTTGAACTCGGAGCCTTGATAGATTATTTTTTGTTTAATGATCGCAGTTTTCGTTTGGCTTCGCCACTTGTTATTTCGGAATCTGAAATTAAGACGGCTTGTGAGATTTTGTTGGAGGCCATGGACTATGCGGAAGGTTTTTATGTAAGGTAGATGACCGACCAATTTCAGAATTTCATTCCACCTTCTTAAACTAGTGCATTGGGAACGAAATCCTTGCACCTTTATACTTGTTCTTTTTCTCCTGATTGGCGTTGAGAAAATCCTCCCCGACGACGAATGTCGGGACATAAGGAATACATATTAAATAAAGTAACAATATGTTATTATCTTGTGAAAAAAAAGGATGGAAAGGTATTCAAAAGAAACAGAAGCAAAGATGAAGCTTTTTTATACTGGTTTGGAAGAAAAAGATAGGCGTCATTATGCTGCCTTAGAGGCCTCAAAATTAGGTCATGGAGGTAAGCAGTATATAGGAAAGATGTTTAAAATAAGTCAAAAGACGCTGCGCAAGGGAGAACGAGAATTATTGAATTCTGAATTATATGGACAAATTCCATTAGGCAAACAAAGGCGCATAGGAGGAGGTAGAAAAAAAATTTAACAAGTACCCCGAGACATTAGCGAAGCTTACTGAGTTTATCAATATAAATAAAGCCGGTAGTCCTACCAATGAAAATGTTTATTGGATTCACTTAAAGGCTGGGGAAATAGCTGATCGATTTTTTCAAGAGTATGGTATCAAGATCAGCAATGGCTTAATAAAGCGAACCCTTCGAGCTATGAATTTCAAGTATCGTAAAATGAGCAAGAATATAGCTTTAGGCAGTTATGAAAAACGAGATGAACAGTTCAAAATTATTTTCAAATTAGTAGGACTGATGAGTTTGCAAAGCCCAGTAGTAAGCATAGATTGTAAGAAAAAGGAGCGATTAGGCAACTTGTATCGTGAAGGAAAATGTTATGCTACGGGAGCTATAGAGGTTTTCGATCACGACTATCACCATTTATCTAAAGGTGCAGTAATTCCTCACGGAATCTACGATTTACAAAAAAATGAAGGGTATATGTCGATAGGTAATAGTCATGAAACAGCAGAATTTATTACAGATAATTTGTTATGGTGGTGGGAAAACTATGGTATCCATCAATATCCAAATGCTAAAAATATCCTCGTGTTGTGTGATGCAGGAGGAGCCAATAGCTATGGACACTATGCTTTCAAAAAACAAATTTTACTTTTAGCAAAACAGATAGGATTAGATATTATCGTGTGCCATTACCCACCCTATGCTTCTAAGTGGAATCCAATTGAACATCGTTTATTTGCTCATGTTCACCGCGCTATTCAAGGTGCAGTTTTTACCGATTATGAGTTGGTAGCTAAACTCATAAATAAAACCAAAACCAAAACAGGATTAAAAGTAGTAGCACGATTAAATCAAAAAAGATATAACACAGGAATAAAGACACCTAAATCAGAAATTGACTATAATCGAATTCAATTTCATCCACAACTTCCAGTTCTTTCCTACAGAATTTGTGCATAAATTCGATACTTTATTTTATCTTCGTTCCTAAATGCATTATGCTATGGCATAACTCCGGTTTTCTCGCCTTGATCAGAAGAAAAATAACGTCGTCTAAAGGTGCAACTACTTAGTACCAAATGCACTAGCTGATCTGAATGGTCAGTTTCCTCCCCAATCCTGCTTCAATAATCTTCTTTAGTGTCAAAAGCTCAATATCGGATTTACTGTTCTCCAATCTCGAGATATAATGTTTACTCGTACCACTCCTTTGGGCTAGTTCTGCCTGTGTCATTCCGGCCATCTTTCTGGCTGATTTAATCATTCTGCCAATTCTTAGATTTCCGGATTCATCGGGTTCACTATTCTCGAATAATACGATGGGGTCAAGATCGTAGTGAAAAAACTCCTCTTCTCCGTGCAGATTATTTAAGTACAATCCGGTATTCTTCCAACCTATTGTATTTCCGATAATTTCTATCTTTCGAAATTGATTTTTGTCATTGATAAGTTTGTAGGCTGGATGATTTTGGGACGGGTTTACGCACTCCAAGAAAAACTTTTCAAAATCAATGATCCTGGACTCTCCGTTATTAAATAGACAAGACACTTTATATCCATCTATATGGTTGATTTTCAGAATTTTTGGTATACTTCTCAAGCCTTTCATGACCTTATTAAATTGCATTAAACTGATCCCATTTTCTCAACAAAAAATCTTGATTATCCATCGCCCATTTTAGAACTTTCTTCCTTTGATTTGATGGTAGTTTTCCTTTTTGAGTATTGAATGTCAGTATTTCAAATATTTCTTCGTGCTCGTTGTATTCAGCGTGAAAATGAGGAGGCGGATGATCATCAAAGTACACCAATATTTTGATTGAATCGATTGTTGCAATGGTTGGCATGTTATTTTATGCGCATAACAAAAATAATGTAAGTTGCTTATTTAGTCAACCGGTTTTATGCGTTATTTTTAGACTGAATTGCAAAGTCATCCGTCCTCCCTCCTAAAAGCATTCACAGCAACCCTATACAACCAGTAACATACACCTATCACAATGATAAGCCCAGGTATGCTTCCAAACGGTTTATCAGCGATAGCCAAAACATTAGTAGTACCATAGATAGCCACAGGAATGGCCAGGAATATGCCAATAAGAGCCTCTCCTGTAATCAATCCGGACGCAAACAACAATCCACCACCTTCGCTTGCCTGTTTTTGTTTTTTGAAATCGGAAACCGATGCTTTATTGGAATTCTGATACCTGGTAACCAACCATGCGATCACACCTCCAAGCATAATAGCACTATCTAATTCGAACGGCAGATAAATGCCTACAGCTACGGCTAATACCGGCATTCTAAAACTACTATTTATAGATTCAAGATATTGATCAATAATTATGATCGCCACACCTATTGCCATACCGGCATAGATCATTGTCCAAGGTAAATCTCCTGAAAATACACCCCTCGCCACGCTTTCCATCAGAGTTGCTTGTGGGGCTTGAAGTGAGTCCGGTTGGGCTTCTGTGGCAGGACCAAAACCATAAGCCGTTAGCAAAAGTTGCAAAACCAGAGGCATAACCAAAGCAGCGCTCACCACTCCGACCATTTGCATAATCTGCTGCCTTTGAGGTGTAGCTCCCAGAATGTGACCTGCTTTCAGATCTTGCATATTGTCTCCGGCAATTGCTGCTGCGCAACATACGACCGCGCCAATAAGAATCGCAGCGGCGGGTCCTTTTTCAGAATCTGAGCCCAATATCCATACCAGCAGAAGGGCCGCCGTGAGAATAGTGGCAATAGTTACCCCGGAAATAGGATTGTTCGAACTTCCCACCAAGCCCGCCATATATCCTGCAACAGCCGAGAAAAGAAAGCCTGCAATAACCATGAAAATGGCCATCATCCCAGTAATCGCTACATCGTGAATCTCGCGCAAATAAATAATGAACACAGGTATTACCATTATTGCTATTGCCATTAAAACCCATGACATAGGGGTATCTCGCTCCGTTCTGATAATTTGTGATTGATCCACTTTGGATCGAATGGCCTGTAAACCGCTCGAAACAGCCATACCTACGGCACCTCTTAGTTTGATCAATGCCCACAGTCCTCCTACTACCATTGCTCCTACACCGAGGAATCTGATCTGTGTGGTCCATATCTGAGAACCTATGTTGACAGCATCCTGGCCGCTTCCAATATCTATTCCATTTGCATTGATATACCATGGGATGGCGATCCACCAACTTATCACACCTCCTAGAAAAATAAGTCCCGCAATCCTTATCCCTACAATATATCCGACTGCAATAAGTGCGGGCGAAAGGTTGATCCCAAAATAGCCGTAGAGCCTATCACCTATTGCCGTGGCTCCTTCACTTACATTGCCCCAGAGTTTTAGTCCGGTCTCACTAAATTTTACAAATGCGCCAATTAACGAACCTACCAAAAGATATTTAATAGCTTTTCCCCCTTTTTCACCTGATTTTAATACTTCAGAAGTCGCTACTCCCTCTGGAAACTGAAGCTTTTGTTTTACTATCAGAGCAGATCTCAATGGAACGGTAAAAAGCACTCCGAGAACACCACCGCACAGTGCAATTAAAACCGTTTCCCAATAATGGAATTCTGCCCAATATCCCATCAACACCAAAGCAGGAAAGGTAAATATCACCCCAGCTGCCAAAGATTCTCCTGCTGAAGCTGCTGTTTGAACAATATTATTTTCGAGAATATTATGATTTCGAAAAAGACGAAGAATAGCCATCGAAAGAACGGCAGCCGGGATTGAAGCTGATACAGTCATGCCTGCAAAAAGGCCCAGGTAGGCATTTGCTGCTGCAAGGATCATCGAGAGCAAGGCCCCGAGAATGAATGCTTTAATGGTGGTTTCCGGTAAGGTTATTTTGTGGCTGATATACGATTTGTGCTCTTCTGGCATAGCAAACTATTATTTAATGTCGCCCATCCAACGTTTCATAAATGGACTTAATATAAAGAAAATGATGCCTGCCCCGATCGAAGTGAGAACAACAAACCAAAACAACCCTGGCATCTGCTGAACATTTGACGGATCAAATCTGCCTCCGAATAGACCGGCAATTAGATTGCCCAGGGAAGTTCCTACAAACCAGATCCCCATCATTTGTCCGACGTATTTTTTAGGTGCGAGTTTTGTAGTAGTACTAAGCCCGACCGGACTCAGGGCCAACTCTCCAATGGAATGGAAGAAATAGGTCAATATCAACGCGAAGACTCCTGCTTTTGCGCCGTCAGCAGCTATTCGCGCAGCCAGCACCATAACCCAAAACCCTATTCCTAGCAATATCAGGCCAATAGCAAATTTGACAGGTGTGCTGGGATTCATATTTTTCGTGGCAAGTTTGACCCAAAGCGCTCCGATAACCGGAGCGAAAATTATTATAAAGAATGCATTTGCTGACTGAAGCATCCCGGCAGGCATTTCCCAACCTTGATTAATTTGAGCAAATAACCACCATATAAATATCGCAAATCCTAAAACCACTAAGCCAAGACCATATTTCAAAAAAGAAAATAAATCCTCTCTATTGAATACATGTTTGAAATAAAAATATCCGGCAACTAGGGAGAAAATAATGGCGGGTACAACAGGCATTATCGAAGACCATCCCAAAGGACCGAAATCTCGCATAGTAAAATCTCTGGTAAATAAGTTTAGGGACGATCCTGCTTGTTCAAATCCTGCCCAGAATATGGCAGCGCCTACAAATAGCATGAAGATGACAGCTACTTTCTTTTTTTCAATCGCAGTAAGTCCGCCGTTGACAAGAATGTTAATGAAGAATGCCAAAGTAATGGAGACAATGATGATGCCTACGGCATTGGCAAATCCGGTTGCTGTGAATAGATCGATGTATCCCAGAAATTGAAGGGCATAAATAATTAAGGCCAAAAGCAAGATTATTACTATGGTGATTGTACGATTGGTGCCAGCCTGTTTCTTCTCTTCACCGGCTTCATTCAAATTCACCTTCGGAATTATTCCTATCTGGTCCAGTGTTTTATATTCGGATAGTCGATAGACAATAAGGCCCAAAAACATGCCAACAGCAGCCAGGCCAAACCCAAGGTGCCAATTATAAGCGGCGAGGAGTGGAACAAAAATTTGCCCAAGAAATGAGCCTAAATTGATACCCATATAAAAAAGAGTAAAACCTGCATCTCTTCGGCTTCCCGTATCACCGGGGTAAAGATCCCCTACAATAGTGCTGATATTGGGTTTGAGAAAGCCGGTGCCAATGGCTACAAAAGCAAGACCAATGAAAAAAATAGTTGAACTGCCCGGAATAGCCAAGATCAGATGTCCGCACATTATCATTATTCCACCATACCAAATGGCCTTTCTTTGGCCTATCAAATTGTCAGCAATCCATCCACCGGGAAGAGTCAATAAGTAGACCCCGGCCGTGTATAATGCGTATACTGCTCCTGCTGTTTCGGTTGTCAATCCGAGACCCGTTTGGGCCGCTTCAGTGGTCATGAATAATATAAGAATAGCCCGCATCCCATAATACGAGAACCGCTCCCACATCTCCGTAAAAAATAAGGTAGAAAGGCCGATTGGGTGTCCGAAGAATGTTTTGTTCATCGCTCAGTCTAACTGCCAGGATATATTTGTCGATGCCAAATTAGGAGAATATTTTGAATATGGAAGAAGTTGGTAGTCTCCGATTCGCAATTGCCGCGCGCACAGTTGGCAGTTGGCAATCTTACAACTCAGGCATTGGGTATTCCAAAAATTATCACCGAATATTCGTGCAAATTCGTGCTCACTTGTTGATGATATTTTTGCACTAATTATCACCAATTCCCACGAATTCCTAAGCAAATAAGACCAAAAGTTAGTCTGGACTCTTTGCCGACTGCCGACTGTTAGCTTTTAAAAAATGTGGTTCACAAATACTGCAACAATTAGTTTAAAAGCGAATCCTCCCCAATAACAAACTTCCAACCCGTATTCTGAAAAATAAAACCAAGCATTTTTTCAATCTCTTCTTTTTGCTGATCGACCCGACCGAATAATTCGCTATTTCTCGCTTTTTCTTCTATGAATTTTTTTGCCTGATCGCTCATTTCTGTTACATCCTCGATGGTAATTACATTAAATAATCCTTGTTTCATGTCGTAGTATTCCAGATGATGTTCGATAGAAATGATTTCCGTTTCCGGAAAATTTTGGATTTTTATTATCCTGTTTTCTTCATCGATATCCACTTTTAGGTCTTCAAGATCATAACCTACTAAAACCGTTGCACTCACTTTGATAATAGCGGATTTTCGGAAAGGCCAGGCATCTGCGATTACGTAGTCCTTATAGTCGTAGATTTCCGAAAAATCACCTTCTACAGTGACCAATTTCATCACCGTATGAATCTTTTCAAGCAGGACTTCGGAATTTTGAACGACTATCCTTTCGCCAAATGATGAATATTTCGAATAGATAGAATAGAGTCCGAATGCAGCTAAGACGAGCAGAATTACAAAGATTATGGTTTTAAGAAACTTCACTTGATTTTCTTTCCTAACGAAATTGTCTAAAACTTCCTTGTATTACTAAACAAATGTGGAGATAACGAACGACGTTCCTTCGAGGAACGTCGTTCGTCCTATTAAGAAATATTATAATACATTGCATTCTCTATGTCAACACCCTACAAAATATTAGGAATAGACCCAGGTACCAATATCACCGGATATTCCATCATTGAAATAAAAGATAAAAATCCAGTACTCATCACAGCGGGTATTCTGAATTTGAAAAATTTCGATGATCACCAAACCAAACTGAAAGAAATATTTTTACAAATTCAGGATGTCATAGAGTCCTATCTGCCCAAAGAAATGGCAATCGAAGCCCCATTCTACGGCAAAAATGTACAATCGATGCTAAAACTTGGGCGCGCCCAAGGGGTGGCAATGGCGGCGGCTATGACCATGGGTTTGAAAATATATGAGTACTCACCAAAAAAAATAAAACTCGCCATCACAGGCAATGGTAATGCATCGAAGGAACAAGTACAAGCCATGCTTGAACATCGACTCAGCATTAAGATGAATGTTAAAAACTTAGATGCATCGGATGCGTTAGCAACGGCTATTTGCCACTTTCAGCAGAAAACGGATTCGACCTTTCAAAAATCGAATTATAGCAATTGGTCATCTTTTGTAAGGGCGAATCCGGGGAAGGTTGTTGGCGATTAATTCCGCTTTCTCCATATATTAAGAATATCTTTGCGAAAAGCATTTCATCAATGTGAATAAATTCAGAGAAATGGAAGGAATTCTTTATGTAACCGATCAAAATAACAATAGAAAATTTGTCCAAATTGACCTTGAAAAATATGGAGAGATTTGGGAGGATTTCTATGATGGACTAATGGCGGAAATGACAAAAGGCGAGGAGAGTGATCCTTTGGAAGATATTATTTCGGAGCTGGAAACAAAAGGGAGTTTAGACAAGTATGTATGGGGTCAGAATCCGAAAGTCAGCTATTAAGCAGCTTTCGAAACTTCCTTGGAAAGAGGCGATATGGTTATCGAAGGAATTGAATAAGTCAGGCAACGACCCAAGACCAAGCGGGTGTAGAAAACTTCAGGGCTATAAAAATCTATGCAGAATTAGGGTGGGAAAATATCGGGCGATCTATACGGTAGATGAAGAGAAATTGATTGTTGAGGTCACCCAATTTGGTGATAGAAAAGACATTTACTAGATGCCAGATATGGTAAAATTTTTGAAACCTGCCAGTCCCGCTGGGTGTTTTGACATATCGATGTTAGGCGATTCGTTAAAACTTCGATCTAATTCGCTGGGCTATCTCCCCAAACTCCTCGCCAGACAACTGTAACTTCTCATTCGCAAAATTCATATCATCCATCTTATTAATAGGTATAAGGTGAATATGTGCGTGAGGCACTTCCATTCCCATTACTACTATTCCAATCCGCTCACAGGGCATAGCCGATTTTATAGCATGGGAAACTTTTTTTGCAAAAGAAAATAGGCCGTTATACACATCATCATCAAGATCAAATATGTAATCTACCTCTACTTTTGGAATGACCAGAGTATGCCCTTTCATCAAAGGATTAATATCCAAAAAAGCATAATACTGCTCCGTTTCGGCAACTTTGTACGACGGGATTTCTCCCTTGACAATTCTTGAGAATATGCTGGCCATTTCTTAGATTGAAATATCCATAACTTCAAATTCCATTACGCCGCTCGGCGTTTCTACCTTTGCAACTTCGCCTACTTTTTTGCCCAAAAGCCCCTTACCAATTGGTGATTCAACAGATATTTTCTTCTCTTTCACATTAGCTTCTGATTCTGATACCAGTTTATATGTCATTTCTTTTTTGACCCTCAGATTTTTGATTTTCACATTTGTAAGCACTGATACTTGCGAGGTATCAATGCTCTTTTCATCGATTAACTGAGCGCTCGCCAATACCTTTTCCAGTTCATTTATTTTAGCTTCAAGCATTCCCTGAGCATCTTTGGCTGCGTCGTATTCCGCATTTTCAGAAAGATCACCTTTTTCTCTCGCCTCGGCAATAGCCTGAGCTGCATCTTTTCTGCCTTCGGTTTTCAGCTGATTCAATTCGTCTTTCAGCTTTTTAAATCCTCCCTGTGTCAAATAGGAAATCTTACTCATTGTTTAAAGTTTTTCGTGTATTATACCTTTTTCAAAAAGAGAAGACGTCAATCTCGACAAAAGACGACGTCCTCAGTTTTAGAGGTGCAAAATTATATCATTTGAGGTAATTATGCCATGTTTTTGGTCGCGGCCCAGGGCAAACGCACCAAAATATTTTAACTGAAAATACGCGCTTATTTCCGTGTCCGAAACTCTGAAATAGCAGGCCCACGGAAAATGATTGCCAACTGAGAACTGCGGACTTCAAACTATATTTATAACAACAGCAAGCTCTTTCCAAGGCTCTGACAATAACGAAACGACTTATTCATTTCCGTTTCTATATATTTGCCCGAATTTTAATCTCACGATGCCTAAAGATCAATCCATTAAGTCCGTCTTGATCATCGGAAGCGGACCTATAATAATCGGACAAGCATGCGAATTTGATTACTCCGGATCGCAAGCTTCGCGTGCATTACGAGAAGAGGGAATAGAAGTCAGTCTTATCAACTCCAATCCTGCCACCATTATGACTGATCCGGTCACTGCTGACCATATCTATCTGAAGCCTCTAACGGTGGAAAGCATTCGAGAGATTCTCGAAGAGCGAAAAATAGACGCCGTACTCGCAACTATGGGAGGTCAGACTGCACTGAATCTTGCTATCGAAGCCGGCAGACAAGGCGTGTGGGAAAAATATGGAATTAGACTTATCGGAGTCGATTTAAGTGCAATAGAGTTGGCCGAAAATAGAGAAGCCTTTAAAAAACACGTTGAAAGTTTGGGTTTAGGTGTAGCGGATTCGTTTATCGCCAATTCATTTTTAGAAGGCAAGGAAGCCGCTCAAAAAATAGGTTTTCCTTTAGTGATCAGGCCCTCGTATACTCTTGGCGGTACGGGAGGTGGATTTGTGATGAATCCTGAGGATTTTGACGAAGCCTTAAAGAGAGGCTTGAATGCATCTCCGACACACGAGGTACTGGTTGAGAAAGCCGTATTGGGATGGAAAGAATACGAATTGGAATTGCTGCGTGATGCGAATGACAATGTGGTGATCATCTGCACTGTGGAAAATTTAGATCCGATGGGCATCCATACCGGAGACAGCATTACAGTTGCTCCCGCCATGACCTTGTCGGACACGGCGTTTCAGGAGATGCGCAATCAGGCGATACTCATGATGCGTTCGATGGGCAATTTTGTGGGGGGATGCAATGTGCAATTCGCACTTAATCCTGAAGATGAGAAATTGATCGCCATTGAGATCAATCCGAGGGTATCGAGATCTTCCGCTTTGGCGAGTAAGGCTACGGGCTATCCGATTGCAAAAATCGCAGCTAAATTGGCCCTAGGATATTCTCTTGATGAATTGAAAAACCAAATCACGAAAACTACATCGGCTTTTTTCGAACCCACGTTGGATTACGTGATTGTAAAAATGCCAAGATGGAATTTTGAAAAATTCCGCGGTTCAGAAAACAAGCTCGGTCTACAGATGAAGTCGGTGGGTGAAGTAATGTCAATTGGAAGGTGTTTCCAGGAGGCCCTCCAAAAGGCTTGTCAATCTTTAGAAAATGGCAGGCTTGGATTAGGTGCAGATAAGAAGGAATGGATCAGAACTCAAGATATTTTGGATCGGCTTGAGACGGCTGGCGATGATCGCATATTTCGTGTCAAAGATGCTATGGCGCTGGGCGTACCAATCAAAACCATCCAAAAGCTATCCCATATCGATCCCTGGTACTTGAAACAGATCAAAGAATTAATTAGCCTTGAAAAACAACTGGAACGATTTCCCGTGCCCGACGACATTCCCTATGACTTCATCCTGAAGATGAAGCAAAAAGGCTACTCTGATGCGCAGATGGCGTGGATCATGAGGATTAAGGAGGCCGATGTTCACAAGAGAAGATTGGAACTGGGCATCCGGAGGTCTTATAAAATGGTGGATACATGTGCGGCAGAATTCGAGGCCAAGACCCCTTATTTTTATTCTACGTTCGAGGATGAGAACGAAAGCATTCCCTCCAAAGACAAGAAGAAAATCATCGTTCTTGGCTCAGGGCCGAATCGAATTGGCCAAGGCATCGAATTTGACTACTGCTGCGTGCACGGTGTACTGGCCATCAAAGAAGCGGGCTACGAAGCGATCATGGTGAATTGCAATCCCGAGACTGTTTCAACCGATTTTGATATAGCCGATAAATTGTACTTCGAACCTGTCTTTTGGGAACACCTGGAGGAAATCATTCACCTTGAAAAACCGGAAGGCATTATAGTGCAATTGGGTGGTCAAACTGCTTTGAAATTAGCCGAAACGCTTGATAAGAACGGCATCAAGATCATAGGAACACCTTATGAAAAAATGGATTTGGCCGAAGACCGCGGCGCATTCTCCGATCTGTTAAAAGAGCTCGACATTCCTTACCCGAAATACGGTGTAGCAGAAAGCGCCGACAAAGCAATAAGCATCGCCAATGAAGTGAGTTATCCTGTTTTAGTGCGGCCTTCCTACGTGCTGGGAGGACAAGGAATGAAAATAGTCATAAACGATGATGAACTCGAGCGGCAGGTGTTGGACATCTACAAGCACATGCCCGATAATCGAGTGCTCATCGATCAATTTCTAGAAAGAGCAAAAGAAGCAGAAATTGATGCTATTTGCGATGGCGAAGATGTGATGATCATGGGCATTATGGAGCATATCGAACCGGCCGGGATACACTCAGGAGATAGTTCGGCTGTGCTACCGACGTATAGTCTTACCGATGAGTCTATAAAGAACATGATCAAATACACACGAAAACTCGCGTTTGCATTAGAAATCAAAGGTCTCATAAATATTCAGTTTGCTATAAGTTCGGCGAAGGATGATCAACCTGAAAAAGTATATGTTATTGAGGCGAATCCCCGTGCTTCACGCACGACACCTTTTATTGCCAAGGCATACGAAGTTCCCTTTCTGAATATTGCCACCAAGGTTATGATGGGAACACATAAAATAAAGGATTTTGACATTGAAAAAAAGCTGAATGGCTATGCGATCAAAGTCCCTGTTTTCTCCTTTGATAAATTCCCAAATGTGGATAAACGCCTCGGCCCTGAGATGAAATCAACTGGTGAGGCGATTCGATTTATTGATGATCTTAATGATCCATACTTTAGGGAGCTTGATCGGAATAGGAGTATGTATTTGTATAATTAGGGATGGTGTGCGGCAAGCCCAATTGTAATCGCCCTTATACCAGGCAACGTATCCATCCTCGAATATTGAATAACCGTTAAATCCAAAGTCTCAAAATCCGGCTGTATACCATCCATCAGTACATGAGTAGATCGATATTGCTTTTTCTTTTTTTGCTTACCAATCCATTGACCGAATTGGTCTTGAAGCTGAAGAGATTTCACACCATTACCAATGGTATCACCCTGTGCTAAAATGTGGTATTTGATATATAGATTTTCAAAAGGGAAGTCTCCGTTATGCTCGACAAGTATATCCGTCCTAAGCGTTTCTGAACCTTCCAGTTTTGGTTGAAAAGACACCCTGACCTCTTCGGGATAGATCCAGGGATTAAGGTTTTCTGATGTTATCGAATGTAGGTAACCTTTTTCACACGACGTAAGCAGCAATACTGCGCAAAACATTGAAAACAGCTTCCTCACTCGTCAAACATATCTTTCATTCTTTCGAAAAACCCTTTTTCAGATTTTCCCGGATTGGGTTTGAAATTCGGCATATCCCGAAGTTTTTTCACCAGGGTTTCTTCCTCTGCATTGAGGTTTTTGGGTGTCCAGATGTTTACATTGATAAGCTGGTCTCCTGTGCCATAGCCTTGCACTTCAGGAAGTCCCTTATTTTTTAATCTGAATATTTTTCCGGCCTGTGTACCAGGAGGAATTTTAATTTTGACCTTGCCGGTTAGAGTTGGTACTTCAATTGACGTCCCGAGAGCCGCATCTGCGAAATTCAGAAAGAGATCGTAGATAATATTGTTCCCATCACGGATAAATCGATCATCTTCCTTTTCTTCGATGACGATCAATAAATCTCCTGCGGGCCCGCCGTTCTTTCCTGCATTGCCTTTTCCTCGCATGGACAATTGCATTCCTTCTGCCACTCCTCCTGGGATTTCGATTTCCACTAGTTCTTCGGAGTATTGCCTTCCATCTCCTCTACAACTTGAGCAATTTGCCGAGATCATTTTGCCCGACCCGCTGCAGTGAGGACACGCCGTAGTGGTTTGCATTTGTCCGAGAAACGTACTTTTTACCTGACGGACATATCCTGAACCCCCACAAGTCGTACATGTTTTGATCGAACTCGAATCTTTGGCTCCCGAACCACCGCAAGTGTCGCAACTTCTGTGTTTTTTAACCTTGATCTTCTTGGTGACGCCTTTTGATATTTCCTCTAGTGTGAGTGCAACTTTGATTCTGAGATTCGAACCTCTTTGGCCCGTTCGAGCACTTCTGCTGCCGCCAAAGAAACTTTCAAAAGGACTTCCGGAGCCTCCAAATATATCCCCGAAATGTTCGAAAATATCTTCCATACTTGTGAAACCTCCACCGCCATTAGGATTCACTCCTGCATGGCCGAAGCGGTTGTAACGTGCCCTTTTATCCTCATCGCTCAACACCCCGTAGGCTTCGGCAGCTTCCTTGAATTTTTCCTCAGCATCCTTGTTGTCGGGATTCCGGTCGGGGTGATATTTCAGCGCCACCTTGCGATACGCCTTCTTGACCGTATTCGCATCCGCATTTTTTTCTACTCCGAGTACGTCGTAATAGTCTCTCTTAGTCATAATTTTTACTTACCGACTACTACTTTGGCATGTCGAATGATCTTATCATTGAGCAGATAGCCTTTTTCAATGGTGTCTATGATTTTGCCTTTCATCTTTTTTGACGGAGCAGGAATTTCTGTGATTGCGTCGTGCATTTCGGGATTGAATTCTTCTCCCTCAGTTTCCATTGCTTTTAGTCCCTTCCCCTGCAGTACGGCATTCAACTTATTGTATACCAAATTAACTCCCTCGCTGAATACTTCATCTGTATTCTTATCGTCCGAACTTTTCTTGGCCCTGTCAAAATCGTCCAAAACCGGAAGAAGAGATGACAAAGTGTCTTGCGCCGCCGATCTCATCAACGCAATGCGCTCTTTTACCGTCCTCTTTTTGTAATTTTCAAATTCGGCATAGAGCCTTAAGTACTTATCCTTAGATTCATTCAATTCGCCCTTTAATTCTGTGATTTTTTCGGTAGACTTCGATTTTTTCGACGATCTTGCTCTGTTTTTCCCAGACTTCGGTTTTGCTGAAGTTTTGGTCTTTGTGCCATTTTCTGCCGCTAATTCTGCCTCCTTTTTTACATCCATAGTAGTTGTATTATATCAATACTATTTGCATCAATATTTCTGCCATAAACAAAATTGGGACAAAATGTCAGTTTCTTTTACTCCAAATTCTCAGCCAGCATCTCCCTCACCTCCTCAAGACTCGGATTAATACTCATAATCTTACCCTTTGCATTCAAAAGAAATTTAGTGGGAATAGAGGTCACCTTAAATTTATTCGCCAATGGTGACATCAGTACAACACGGCTTATTGAAATTATATGATTCTCCCAGAATAAATTGTCTTTTTTGATGGCCGCTTCTGCCCTTCCCTCAATTTTTTCCAGTGCAATATTTAGAATTTTGAAGCCTTCTCTTCTATTCGATTTTTTATTCTCAAAATCCTGATAAAGCTTTACCAAGGAAGAATTTTCACGTCTGCAAGGGCCGCACCACGACCCCCAAAAATCGATCAGTACATAATTGCCCCTTAAGTCTGACAATCGAAAGTCCGTTCCATTCGTCAGTGTAGCCTCAAAGTCGGGGGCAGAATTTCCTACCTTGATATCTCCTTTACCAACAAAGTAGCGAAAGCCCAATGCAACAATGACCACACCTGCTAAAACAATTAATATTTTATTCATGGATATTCTTTTGGCGTCTTTTGTTAATGACAGTCCGTATCCAATTCGGAATAATAATTATACCTAAAAACAGATAAGGATAATACGTCAAAGCCCTCCAAAGTACAGCTCCCAGAATAGCAACATTTTTAGAAACATAGTCGCTGTAAAAGCTGCCAAAGATCAACTCTGCCACGCCGCTGCCACCAGGAGTAGGACTATATGCCGTTACGGCATATAATGATTCTCCCCTCGACAAAAGTATGACATGATCAATAAATGTGGCTCGTATATCAGGGTTGAGCGCGATCAATATGGCAGTAATGGAAAAGAACCGACATATCCATGCAATCACCGTCAGAATTGAGACATTAAAGTGAAAAGATATCGGTTTTGACTTAATACGCAGAGAAGTAGTTTCGATTTCTTCGGCGGCATGTTGAATTCTATGGCGGCTTTTGCCGAAAATCTTCCACTTCGAGAATACATTTAGCAATCGTTTGAGGTGTATTGGCCGAATGAATAAGCCGTATAGAAATAGCAAACCATAGGCCGTCATAATAAGCCAAACCACAAGCAAAGTATACCCTAAACCATCAAAAACATGTGTATTGCTCAGCTCTGGTCTAAATGCATTTAATCCAAAAAAGAGCATGAGCAAGGGTATGGTTACTATGAAGATAACGGTGTCCGCCACGATAGTATATACCACTATTGCCGTAGATCGCGCTGCAGAAATTGATTCCTGGATCAATAGAAAAAACGCAACAGCCGAACCGCCGAAATTAGTAGGTGATACAGCACTGGCGAATTCCAGGATGAATACGAGCTCAATGCTTTTTTTCCATGAAAAATCTCCTTCGGAAAGTAGTCTTAATCTCCATGAAATCACAAAATGCCGGACCAGAAATGCAAGGATGCAAATGAATATCCAAAGGATAGAATGTGCACTCCAATTAACAGAGCTCAATTGCTCCACATCGAGTTGACGTGCTGCAAAGTAACCCACAACTCCGATGCCGATAAGGGTAGGAATAATGATCCGCGAAGGCCTGATCGATTTGAGTATTTCGTGCTGTGCATCTGTGAATTGAATATCCTTTTGATCGGCCATCTTAATCTACTGCTCCTTATTTGATGAGGCTCAAGAGGTATTTACCATATCCGCTTTTGATATATCTATTCCCTATTGCTGCCAATTGTTCTTTATTAATAAAGTCCATTTCGTAGGCGATTTCCTCGATGCAACCTATTTTCATGCCCTGTCTTTCTTCGATTACCTGGATGAATTGGCTGGCTTGCATGAGGGACTGGTGGGTGCCTGTATCGAGCCAGGCAATTCCTCTCTCGAAAAGCCCGACACGGAGCTTGTTTCTTAGCAAGTATTCCTTATTGACATCTGTTATTTCGTATTCACCTCTTGAGCTAGGCTTGAGATTTTTGGCAATTTCTACTACACTGTTGTCGTAGAAGTAGATGCCCGGAACAGCCCAATTCGATTTAGGATTTTCGGGCTTTTCTTCAATTGAAATTACATTTTTATTATCGTCAAATTCTACAACACCATAGCGTTGGGAGTCTTTGACCTGGTACGCAAAAACTACTCCGCCAGTAGGGTCAACTGACTCTTGCAATATTCGGGAAAGGCCACTTCCATAAAAAATATTATCTCCCAAAACAAGCGCAACGGCATCGTCGCCCACAAAATCTTCGCCTAAGACAAAAGCTTGTGCTAGTCCTTTGGGCTCGTTCTGCCGGATGTAGGAAAAATTACAACCTAAGTCTTTCCCGTCGCCCAAAAGCTGCTCGAATAGCGGCAGATGTTGAGGTGTGGAGATAATCAAAATCTCCTTAATTCCAGCTGTCATCAATGTAGCCAGAGGATAATAGATCATAGGTTTGTCATATACAGGCATTAATTGTTTGCTCATGGCAAGGGTGAGTGGATAAAGACGCGTGCCTAATCCTCCGGCAAGGACAATTCCTTTCATTTATATGGTTTTAGTATCTATTATACAGATTCTCTGTCAAGAGCCACTTGCGTAACTTTTGAAAAAAGGAAGTATTTATCTTACTTCCTCGGCATAAAAACAAACTGCGCCCCCAACTCACTAAGTACAAAAAGGCATAAATATTTTTTCTGATCCTTATAGATCGTGCGAAATGAATCGACTTTGATCTCTTCGATAAGTTTTTTTGATACAAACTCCTCCAGAGTCGATATTCTGACCGACCAATACCCATCCATGTCATTTTGATCAACGATCAGGATCCCAACTTCTATGGATTCCTGATATACCACGAGAATGGGATATTTGGATATTTCCTGACTGATTACGGCATCCGATGCCTTGGTCATCATTCGAATATAGGCTTCGAGTTCGCTTTCCAGCCGCGCATATTTCGATGTTCTCATCTCAAATGAAGTAAAGCTACATTTTCGATGTGACTTGTGTGCGGGAACATATCGACAGGGCGGCATTTGATAAGCTGGTATTTTTCTTTGAGCAAGCTGATATCTCTTGCCTGGGTACTCGGATTGCAACTTATGTAAACCAATTTCGGAGAGGATATTTCGAGCATAGAATTGACTACATCATGATGTATTCCAGCTCTCGGCGGGTCAGAGAAGATTATATCGGGAGCACCGTAAGTCTTTTTGAAAGAAGGCTGCAGTATATCCTTTACATCGCCAACCAGAAATTCGCAGTTTTCTATTGCATTGAGCCGTTTGTTCTCTTTAGCATCATCAATGGCTTCCTGAATTACCTCGATGCCAATTACCATATTGCAATCTTTCGCGATGTACAGAGCAATTGTTCCCGTGCCCGTATAGAGATCGTAAACAATTTCATTCCCTCTGAGATCGGCAAAATCGGCCGCTATGTCGTACAACGCTTTGGCTTGCGCCGAATTAGTTTGGAAAAAGGATTTCGGGCCAATCTGGCATTTGATATGGCCTAAATTTTCATATATTTTGGTTTGACCTTTATAGTGGTTTACTTTCTGGTCAAAGATGCTGTCGTTGCCTTTTTCATTGATTACATAGTGCCAGGAATGCACTTCCGGAAAGCGCCCGATCAAACTCGACATTATGTCCTCTATGAATTCATTTTTTTCTCCGAAAACCACCACAACCATCCATTCGCCAATACTTGTATTGCGGATGATCAAATTCCGTAAAAGACCATTATTGTTGCGAATATCATAAAAGGAATAACTTTCCTGATTGGCTAATTCGCGAATATAGTTTCTTATTTTATTACTCAGATCCTCTTGCAAATGGCATGTCCGAATGTCAACAACTTTATCAAATGCTCCTGTTTTATGAAATCCGACGGCATTTCTATCTTCTATCAACAATTCGCTCTTAACTTCTTCTTCTGTGATCCATCTTTTATTAGAAAATGCATATTCCAGTTTGTTGCGATAGTGGCGTGTTTTCTTTCCTTTTAGAATGGGTTCGACTTTGTTTTCATCGTCGTCTGCTATCCGCTTTATTGCTGCCTTTACCGCATTTTCTTTGAGTTCGGTTTGTTTGTTATAGTTCAGGTTTTGCCATTTGCATCCTCCGCATACGCCAAAATGTTCACAAAATGGATCGACCCGATATCGCGAATAGACATTGGTTTTTGTTATTTTCCCAAATTTTAATCCCTTCTTTTTTCGGACGATCAACGTGTCCACATTATCGCCCGGTACTGCTCCGTCTAGAAGTAGTATTTCCCCTTGGGGTGTTCGCCCAAGTGCATTGCCATTGTCGGCAATGTCGATCACTTCTACATTTGCTATGGTCTTTTTCCTTCTTCTCATTCCGGCATGATGAGCTTGAACTCTGTTCTTCTGTTTTGCCTACGGCCGTCTTCTGTAGCGTTGTCCGCTATAGGTTGGGATTCTCCTTTTCCCTCGGTCTGAATGCGGCTCGTTTTGATTCCCATTGCCGACAAAGCCATTTTTACAGAATGAGCTCTCCTGTGCGAAAGATTCACATTATCTGCTTCTGATCCCACATCATCAGTATGGCCGATTATTTTAAGGATGAAAATTTGATGATCGTCCAATATTTTTTTCAATTTTCTGATTTCCGCAAAGGAGACCTCTTTCAAATCGGCCGTACCTGATTCGAAAAAGACATTTTTTAGAACAAAGCTTTTATTTGCCAAATCAGACGTATTCTTTTCAGAAAGAGGCGATAAGTTTATTGTTCTTTCATAAGGTGCCATTCCGTGTGTTATAGTGTCCAATAAGATATTGTCCGAAAAGAAAACGTGGCCTTCGGCACTGACATTGATCATCATTGATTTCCGCAAAGGAATTGGAAGAAGCATTTCTCCGTTTAAATTGGCTCTTTTTCTGGTTATGATCTCCCTTGTTGATATATCAATTATTTCCAATAAACTTCGAAGCGGTACTTTAGAATCTTCATCGATAGTTTGGATTTTGATATAAGTGCACGGTGCAGGTCTGATGTTCGTGGGAAGTTCGAACTCATAGATATCTAGGTTATTTCGGCGCGATTCGCCATCAAAATCCGTGGCAAAATAACCTTTTGTACCGTCAAGGCTTACGGTAAGCGCTCCCTCTGCTCCTTCACTATTTATTGGATAGCCAAGGTTTTTCACATCTTTCCAGCGCTTGGCAGAATCCTGTCTGGAGATAAATAGATCAAAATCGCCCATTCCCAAATGTCCATTCGATCTGAAGTAAAGGGTCTTCAGATCGGCATGGACGAAGGGGCTGCTCTCGTCGAACGAAGTATTCACCTCGGGGCCGGCATTAATAGGTGAAGACCATGTCCCTTCTTTACTCAACACAGAAAACCATATGTCCTTGCCTCCGTAGCCTCCATCACGAGTGCTTGAGAAGAAGAGCAAATTGCCATCTCCTGAAAGCGAAGGTTGAGATTCCCAAAGGATGGTATTGATTTTGGAACCCATGTTTTTAGGCTTTGTCCAGAACTGACCCTCTCTGTCGGCAGGCAAGTGGGCACCATTTTCATTAATCGTAATATATAGATCACATCCGCCTATGCCTGTTTTGTCATCGCAATGTGTAAAAATCATGATACTGCCATCAGCCGAAATAGCATGTGCTCCTTCGTTGTCTGGCGTATTGACTACTTCGAACGGAATCGCCGTCGAGTATGTCTCTTCACTTTTTTCTGCGTAATATATGTCCTCCTGTAATTTTACCCTTCTCGTGAAATAAATTTTACTGTGATCTGCGGTAAACTGAGGCAGATACTCCGAATACAATGTATTTATGTTATGGTCCAAAGCTATAGGCTCGAATAGTACGGCGTTTTTGACCTGAAACGCTGCAAATTGCATTTGACTATATAGTCGCTGGGCTTGTGTATAGTGTTTTGATGTTGAATCTATTCTTTCCAAAAAATATTTATAATATTCCTGAGCCAAAGAATAGTTTTTTTCTACCTTATAAATTCCTGCAATAGTGCTGTAGAGTAAATCATTATCCGTTTTCCCACTGTCGGTTGCTTTTATGAGATGAGGTAGCGCTACCTGATTCTGCCCCTTGTCTTTATAGGCAAGCCCTACCCAAAGTTCGATTTCGGGATTTCCTTCGTATTTATCCAAAAGTTTGCAATAGGTCTTAAGGGCTTGGTCGTATTTTTTTTGGCGGTGGGCCGTTTTGGCGGTTTTGAACTTATCAAGATCTTTTTTGCTTAATTGTCTTTGTGATCGGGGTTGTTGTGAATAGACATCAGAATCTGATGCATGGAAGAAAGCGCAGACAAGAAGCAAGAGTATTCTCATAAAATGATAGGGGCTGTCCCATAAGTAGAGATTTGGATTAGGTTGTAAAATTTCATTCCGTCTACCGCCTTAATCCCCATTCAAAAGGGGGACATGTCCGTTTTCAAAATACGAATTCAGAAGAAAATTTGGAGCAATTTTCAAAACCAAGACTTTTGAGACATGCCTAAACTTCCAGATGTCTCAATTTATTTCTAAAAGCAAACTTTTCGCTTCTTCGATACCGGCCTCAGCAGCGATCTTTATATCGTTGATATATCCCTTCTTACCCATTTTCATTCTGCTCAATCCCCGATAATATTGCATTTCCTCCATGCTGATGGGAGTCTTTTCATTGTGAAGGTCTACAGCATTGCGTATAGCTTCATACCCTTCTTCAAATTTTTCCAATTCCAACAACACCTGACCATATCTGAAATATCCATAAGATTTCTTCAAATAATTCGGATTGTTCTTTTCGAATGCTCTGGAAGTGAAAAATTTGAGATCAAACTCCGCCTTATCCCATTCTCCTTTCCGGATATGACAATCCGCTTTTTTCAACCTGGACGACCAGTAAATCGGTTGAAGTGCAATGGATTTTTTCAAGGTCATTTCCAGGTCAACTATGGCCTTGTCCAAATCATTTCTGCGAATGTATATTTCTGCTCTTCCATAGTACGCTTCGGGAATACAATCGTCCAGCTTTATGGCCTTACCATAATCCTCTAGAGCTTCGTCGTAATTCTGTAACTGAAGTAGCACTTTTGCTCTCTTTTCGTAGGCATATGCGTGGCCACTGTGCTTTTCTATTGCCTTGCTAAGGGCTTCTATCGCCTCGTCCTCTTTACCCGTTTCTGCGGCGTATTTTTTTCCCTTTTTGAATTGGATTACCGCAGCTTTGTCACTTTCGGGCTCTATGTGGTTATAGTTCAGAATTTTACCATTCTCGGTCATCCAGGCTTTCATCGAGCCCGCTACCGCAAATTGAGAACAGTAATCCAATAGGCTCACCGTATTTCTCCAACTTTTTTCGGATGCCTGCCCAACATAACGTGGAACAGTCAAAGATGCATCCTCTCGGTTGAAGATATCCTCCATCTCAAGAAGTACGTCGGATTTGTAGTAAGATTCGGTTCGGTACTCAAACATTTTGACCACCTTGTCAAAACTCTTCTGATTACTAAACTCAAGGCGACCTTGGATAATGGTCTTAAAAAACATTATTAATCTTTTAAATTGGTTGTCATAATATGCTCCCTTCTAAATAGTATAATCACTATTCCGTCGTGGCTTTGGCCGTCCACATCATGTAATCCTAAATCTATTTATGGAAAGAGCAATCTCAAAGATACAATGATAATGTGTGATGTCAAAATGCCCTGGAATAACTTAACCCAACTTGCTCTTTTTAGAAAATAAGTCGGTGATTATCAGTGGGTTACGATTTCAATGGTACACTACATATTTTTTAATTGCCTTTTGAATATCTGTTGAGTTGGTTGCAGAATAGATGTTTTGTACTTTTTGGATTGGCTTTGAAGGTTTTCTCAGGTGTATGGATTTGGTGTCAGTGCGTAGTTCGACGGTTTGGATGGTATGTGTGCTCATTATTCTGACAATATTTGCCCAGTCGTAATTTATGCCTTTTTGGTTGAGCATGTATCGGATCGTGTTTACGACCTGATAGGCTAGAAGTGTGAGATAAATATGAGCTTCGATCCTTTCGTCATTTTGATGGTGAATGGGCCGGATGTTGAGATCAGTTTTGAGGCATCGGAATGTGGACTCCACTTCTCTTATGGTGTTGTAAATTTGCCAAAGCTGCTTATCGTCGATCTGCTCGTAATTTGTTCTCAAAAAGTAAATTCCCTTGTCTTTGTCCTGTTTTTCTTTTTGTGGCTGGACAGACCATGAGACATTGACAGCTACTTTGTCATCATGCTCCACATCTATTTTGTATCGGGAGGATACATGCTTGTGTTTTTCCTTGAGCCGACCGATGCGTTCCCACACTTTTTCTATTTTTTTAGTACCTCCTTTTTTAGCTATTCCATTTTGAACCTGTTGTAAGTCTTCTTCAAATCTTTGCATGAGCTTACCCTTCATCGATTCTTCTTTTAGTTGTTTGGATGAACTGTGCACATAAAGCCAGGTGTCATTGTACCCTTCGGGTTTGAATTGAGTAATGTGCACTTCATGTTTGTTACGATCTGTCGATATTTTTGTAAACACATTGGATTGATCGATCGGGTGGTCTTTGAGTCGTTTTCGGGAAACGCATACATAATGAAGACCTTTACCGGCGATCAATTCCAGGTTTTTCTCAGTGGCTATACCTGCATCTATGACCACTGTTTTGTTCGTGTGATCGGGGCTGTATTTTTCAAGGTCTTTGAGCATCTCTTCCAGGGTTGTGCTGTCAGCTCTGTTACCCTCATATATCCTTGAATGCCGGATGAAGCCCTCCTTATTGATCACTCCGGTGAATACAACTTGTTTGCAATCTGTCCTTTTCTCTTTGCTTTTTCCAAATTTTGGAAGTTTGTTTGTCGCCTTTCGACCTTCGAAATAGGTATTGGTAATGTCAAAAATGACCAGTTTATCATCCAGTGTGAACATATTGGTGATGCGGCTATATAGGTGTTGATCGATAGTGTTTTTGTGTTTGTAGAGCAGGTCTGAAATACGGTATAGTTCGCGATGGGTGATCGAGCCGGGAGTGTAATTGTAGCAGGCCATCAATTCTGAATTGTCTGTGAGAATCTGTGAAGTTTTATGTTCTGAACTTGTGTATATGGCTCTTGCGCAGATGCTGATCAATGCTTTTTGAATATCCTTATTGCGCCAATTAAGTGAGGTAAGGCACTTAGTTAATTGAAGTTTTTCCAGAATCTGCTTGCAAAGGTGTTCGGAACCGAAAGATTTGACATCTCCTACTTCGATGGAATGAATATCAACACTATGAATTTCGCTTTTGTCTTTTGGTGGGGGAAGTGAGGCTGCCTTTTCACCTTGATTATCGGGGTATTTTAATTGGTATTTTTCGTAGAATTTAAGAGCAAGCTTTAGCAACTCATCCGCAATATCAACGGGGAATAGATCTTGTTGAGAAAATATTCTGGATTTGAGCACTTGTAAGACCTCAGACTTATTCTGCTTCGAATCCAACAACGGGTCGCTTCCCAGGTAAAGGATGTTTCTTTGTTTGACTTTTCCATCTACCCTGGCCGTCTGTGCAAGTGTGTACTGGTAGAATATTTTACCGTTTTTGACATTTTGTTTTTTTACTTGTCTAATGTACATATGGCAAATGTACACATATGATTCCAATTACGCAGGCACCATACTACACTACATTTGAAAATCCTTAATAACTACTATTGAAAATCAACAAGTTATATCACAAAAACATGGATATTCAAACAAAATTAGTGCAGACATTAATCAAAAAGGACAAGTTGGGTTAACGCATCAGGTTTTTTTCGTAGCATTTTCAGAATGCCGGTTAATAACTATTCCAATTACAATGGACAACAGACAATACAGCGTAAAATACAAGGCTCCCGGGGCAAGTTTGGAATAATTGAGCGTCTCTACAGCATACCCGTTAGGGCTATGGGAAATGCTGGTCAATTGAGAAGTTACGATGCCGTAGAATCCTATATACGCCATAAACATTGCTACTACGAATACATCTGCCATACTCCATTTTCCAAGGTGGAAAATGACATTCTGTACGATGCGATTTGAAGCAACCTTATCGCTGAAAAGATAAAATGCGGAAAGGACCAACTTGGTGAATGGAAAAACAATACTGAATGAAAATACCAACGCGCCCACAAGTTTTAGATCAAATCCCTGTCCCTGCCAAAGCGTTCTGGTCACATCTAGAATTGATTTTGTCTGGAAATAAATGACTTGCTCGTCAAATGAAATGGGTTCACCCATCAGGATTATGTTAAATGCATTAAGACGAGCATCGATGTCAATCATCGGAAGGGTCACACCCAAAAGCAGTAACAAAACAGAAATTAACGTCAATCCAAGTATGAGCATTTTAAAACCTATCACTTTATATGATAAAACCACCAGCGCGAGCAAGGCCATAAGGAGAAGTACGTTTTGGATCAGTTTAGGTTTAATATCTTTTTCAAGATTCGATACAAGATTTGCAAGATGAGCATCGGTCTCTTCATAAGTATTGAAATTGTATTTCTGGTAGTAATACCTTCTCCTATCTACTAAGATTTCGCTGACATCGTCTAAAAGCATGCCGAGTAACTCCTGTTGGAAATAAGCTTTGATCTGGGGCTCGTAGGTTCTGATTTCATTTACCAATTGGGCGGACAGGCCGGGTATTTCTTTTTGTAGATTGAGGTTGCCGATTTGAGCACTTAGATTTTTTTGGATAAGATTCATAAACATCTTATTGATCGATCCGCTTTCGCTGAGGCGCTCCAGGATGAGATCGAGCAATTCTCCCGATTCAAAATACCTTTTGTACATGGTATTCAGATAAGCTCGCAACTGTATGTCTAATGCCTGGTATGCTCCCGTAGCTACTTCGTATTCTTCGATTTGTTTTTTGAAGATGTCCAGCGCTTGACGTTTCCAGAGTTGAATGTCAAAGATGCCATAGGTGACCATGTTGATAGCAGCGTGGTCTTCTTTAATTACCTTTTGGAGTCGTACTTGTTTGTACAAATCAGAGCAACTTACGGCTGCCAAAACAAATAAGATGACACTAATGCCTAAAATGATATTGCGGAGCATAGCATGCGCTTATTGGGGATCAAAAATAAACTTAACGAGCATCTCTCCCACCACGAAGACTGCCATGAGACCCTGGTTGTTACAAATCAAGTTGTAATAAATCGAAAATCAATCCTGCACAAGAGTTCCGATCTGCCCATTCCCTTTTATCACCTTATAGAGATTATCTCTTTGATTAATATTAAATACTAGTATTGGCAAATTATTCTCCTGACAAAGAGTAAAAGCAGTCATGTCCATTATCTTCAAGCCTTTGGCGATAGCTGTAGCAAAGCTTAGGTTGTCGTACTTGGTTGCAGTGTCATCTTTTTCGGGATCGGCCGTGTATATTCCGTTCACGCGAGTACCTTTTAAGATGACATTGGCTTCGATTTCATTGGCTCTCAGAGCTGCTGCGGAATCGGTGGTGAAGTAGGGATTGCCAGTACCTGCAGCAAAAATTACAACTCTTCCTTTTTCCAAATGCCGGATAGCTCGTCGTCGTATATATGGTTCGGCAATTTCCCGCATATCTATCGCAGTTACTAGTCGCGTATAGATTCCAACGTTTTCCAAGGCGCTTTGCAAAGCCATACCATTAATACATGTAGCCAGCATACCCATATAATCTCCGGTTACTCTTTCTATCCCTGAATCTTCGGCTTGCAGTCCGCGATAGATATTACCTCCTCCAATAACAATGGCTATTTCTACGCCTTCGAGTTCTTTAGCTCTTTTTATTTCTGTAGCATAATGTTCAAGTCGATCAGCAGATATGCCAAAGGATTGCTCGCCCATCAATGATTCTCCGCTCAGTTTGAGTAGTACTCGTTTGTATTTTAACGACATGGCACCTAATATAAAGAAGTTGTTTAACAATAGTTCGTGAAGGATTTCGGCCAAATTCGAAGTGTTAACAGCAGTATCTTAAATTCAAGATTTTCTATAACGCTGATTATCAAGTATTTATGGCCTGCTTATTTGGCAACCCTATTAAAATGCAAGTTTCGGTTCAGACGATACTTTAGTTTTAATAATTTATCCATAATTCTAAGATTGAGTATCAACGAGTTATGAAATATTTCCTTCACGGACTATTGGTTTAAACAACTTCTAAAAAAAAAGCGATTCAAAATTGAACCGCTCTTTACCTTTTATCCTAAATCAATATGTTTAAAATCGGTTACCGTAAGATTCGGATCGATTCCCTTCAAGTATTGATCTACATTTTGCTTTGAATTTTTTACAAAAGTTTGCGCAAGCAGGGTGCTTTCCTTAAAGAATTTATTTAATCTGCCTATGGCGATCTTTTCGAGCATCACTTCCGGTTTTCCCTCATTTCTGGCTAGCTCCTTCCCGATTTCTATTTCCTTATCAATTACTTTTTGCTCTACGCTTTCTTTAGTCAAGGCTATCGGTTTCATGGCTGCCACCTGCATGGCTACGTCTTTACCGGGATCGATAAATTGAGGGCATTCCTTGTTCAGCGCAACAATTACTCCAGCCTTATAACCCATATGAATATAGGGGATTACCTGGCCTTCTCCCGCTTTTGTGACGATCTTGCCGTATTCACTGATCGCTATCTTTTCTCCTATCACGCCTGTCTGTTCGGTAACCTTTTCGCCGATGTTCATCCCATTTTGATACGGAATGTTCAACAAATCTTCTAAACTTTCCGGCAGATTTTTAAGCGCTATTTCAGCCATTCTTTTGGCTATTTCAATGAAGCCTTCTCCTTTCGCAACAAAATCCGTTTCACAACTCAGTTTGAGCACTACTCCATTGTTCCTGTTTTGTGAGGTAATAGCCATTACAACACCTTCTGTGGTTTCCCGATCAGCTCTTTTTGCAGATAATTTTTGACCCTTTTTTCTTAGTTCTTCTATGGCTTTCTCAAAGTCTCCTTCCGCTTCGATTAAGGCCTTTTTACAATCCATCATTCCTGCTCCGGTCATATCGCGCAGTTTTTTGACATCTTTAGCAGTTATTGTCATTTACTAGTATTATTTCAGTTTTAGATAATATGAAATCCTTTGAGCCTATGACTCAGCGGTAGTTTCGGTAAGCTCTTCTTGTGTTTTGCTTCTATCAGCAAGTCCTTCTTTGATAGCCTCTGTCATGTAATTAGTGATAACACGAATTGATTTTGAAGCATCATCATTGGCAGGAATCGGAAAGTCTACTAAATTGGGGTTCGAATTAGTATCGACTAAGGCAAATGTACGCAGTCCCAATTTATTCGCTTCAGCCAACGCTATGTGCTCGTGCGTTATGTCGACGATATAGACAGCCGCCGGAATTCTAGTTAGGTCGGCAATTCCATTGAGCACCTTTTCGAGCTTGAGCTTTTCTCTGGAAAGTGTAAGACGCTCTTTTTTGGTAATGCTCGATAGCGAACCGTCGTCGAGCATTCGGTCTATATTCTGCATTTTTTTCACCGATCTGCGGATGGTCGAAAAATTAGTCATCATACCTCCGAGCCACCTTTCTGTTACATAAGGCATATTCACACTTTCCGCAGCTTCCTTTACGATGTCACGCGCTTGCTTTTTGGTAGCTACAAAAAGTATTTTTCTGCCCGACTTGGCGATAGAGCGAAATGCATTGGCGCTTGTTTCCATGCACTGAAGGGTGCGGTTGAGGTCTATAATGTGAATCCCTTTTCGCTCCATAAAGATATAGGGCTGCATCTTTGGGTTCCATTTTTTCTTCATGTGGCCGAAGTGCACTCCGGCATCCAACAGATCTTTATATCCAATACTTGCCATAATTCCTGATTATCTTTTGGAGAATTGGAAGCTTTTTCTCGCCTTCGGTTTGCCGTACTTCTTTCTTTCCACTACCCGGGCATCTCTTGTCAGGTATTTTAATTCTTTCAGCGGCGCGCGAAAATCTTCATTTAGCTTCAACAAAGCTCTCGAAATACCTAATCGTATGGCCTCTGCCTGACCTTTGAACCCACCTCCTTTTACATTAATCTTAAGATCGTATTCTTTGAGCATTCCGACTATTTCCAAAGGGTGGGATATTTTGTATTGCAGGTTGGGCTGAGGAAAATATTCTTTGTAATCTCTTCCATTGACTACAATGTTTCCCTTGCCCTTACTGAAATATACTCTGGCTATGGCAGCTTTCCTTCTTCCTGTTGTGTTGATCGTATCCATACTAGAATTTGAACTCTTTTGGTTGCTGTGCGGCATGTGAATGTTCCTCACCTGCATAGACAAATAATTTTTTGAACATTGCCCGACCCAATCTATTTTTCGGAAGCATACCCCTTACGGCATTTTCGATTATGAAGAAAGGTTTTTTCTCCAACTGCTCCGCAGCCGTTCTGGATTTTAATCCTCCGGGATAACCAGAATATCTTAAGTATTCTTTATCACTCCATTTATTGCCGGAGAATCTTACTTTCTCTGCATTGATCACAATGACATTGTCTCCATTATCAACATGAGGTGTATAAGAAGGCTTGTGTTTACCTCTTAATACAGCGGCTATTTTAGAGCACAAGCGCCCTACCGGTTGATTCGTTGCATCGACGATGTACCAGTCGTGTTGCGCATCTTCTTTTCTGAGTGATTTAGTCTTATAACTTAGTGTTTCCACCGCTTTGTATTTTACTCTGTTTTTAAGCGGCGGCAAAGGTATATTTAATAAATAGTGCAATCAAGGAAATTAGGCAATTATTTTATATCACGCGTTGTAAGTCATTGATAATCAATACAAAAATCGCATTAATTTTCTGATCTCTCCCAGATTAGGATTTGGTTTAACCAATTCGACAAAAAGCCTTTTCTAAAATTAACTATCTTGATTAATACTCATAAAAATCGGTCCTCCACGGCAATAAGGTCAATACATTTCAGGAAACCCCAGGCCGTGGTCATTCCTTACAAGCATAGCCGATGTACTTAAATGCCTTTTCATAACCCAATTTTGCCGCCTGGCGCATGTCCTCACATGCCGCAGATTTATCCTCCAGACCTATCGAGGCGTTTGCTCTATTGTAATAGGCCAAAGCCATTTGAGGATCGTAATCGATTACTTTCGAAAAATCCTTGTGGGCCATATCAAATTTCTCTATTTGCAATGAAGCCAGGCCGCGGTTGAGATAGTGTTTTTCTTCTTGTGGTTCGATATTCAGGATCATTGAATAATAGCGTACGGCTCCATTATAATCTCCTAATTTAAAGCTAGTATACGCCGCATTTTTAATAGCCGAACTATGTCTATTATCCAAGTCAATTGTCTTTATGAAATCTTCATTTGCTTTTTCGATTTGGCCTGTCTTGAGATGTGCATAACCCCGGAGATAAAACAATTCCTGGTTGTCACTACCGGAGTTGATCAACGAACTTAAATCAGAAATGCTCTGTTGGTATTTTTTCGATTTTGAATACAATTTGGCACGCACCAGGAGCGCGTCCTGATGTCCCGGTTGTATACGGAGGACTTTGTGGAAGTCACCGATGGCCGCCGCATCATCCTTTAATTTTAATCTGCACAGGGCTCTATTGTAATGTGCCTTTACATTGTTGGGTTCTTTTCTAATAATTGCGCTATAATCTCGCGCTGCTTTATCGTATTTTTTCTCCTGCATAAAGCAAAGCGCCCGATTGGTCAATGTGTAAGTTGAAGAATTTATAGATATAGATCGATTCAGAAAAGAAATCGCGGCGGGATAGTTTTTCAATTTTAGATTGCAAATACCCCCGTAAAGCAGTGCTTTGTCGTGTTCACTTTCTATATCGATAGTTCTTTTAAAATCTACAAGCGCAGATTTGTATTGCTTCAATTTCAGTTTGGCCTTGCCGCGATTGTATAACGCTTTCAGGTATTTAGGATTTATTTCCAATGCCTTGTCGTAGGAATTAATAGCTTCTGAGTAGTCCTTTTCCTTAAAATGCAGAATAGCTTCGTTAAAGTGGAATGCTGCTTGTCTATCGATTTGAGCAGATAAGAAAGAGGAGGCAATGATGAATATGAGAAATAAGTTATACGCTTTCATAAAACATTTAATGGTTTAAAATACTCAGTGTGCAGTTCGAGATGCAGCCATAATTTTGGCGAGATCTGCCGGTTGGCGGATTCGCCTGGACTAGCATAATCCAGCAAAAAAAACTCATTGCCTGTTGGCAGACACGGCTGACCTCTTTGCGAATGCTACAAAATGAATTGCCAATCACGCTCACAAAACGCTGTCAACCTTCGGATTAGTACTTATGTTTGTATTCTGCAACATGGCGGCGAATAAAACAGACAGTAAGGCATCTCAAAGAAAAGAGGATCATATTGCTCTTGCTTTCCAATCTCAAACAGGAAGGGATCAGGTGGATTGTCGATTTTATTACGAACCTGCAATTAATAAAATGCCTGGGCCACGAAATACTATCGAACTCCACTTTTTAGACAGCAATATGAGTGCACCTATTTGGGTATCAAGTATGACTGGAGGAACGGAAAGAGCGCGGAAGATAAATCACAACCTGGCCAGAGTATGTTGCGAATATAAGCTAGGAATGGGACTGGGCTCTTGCCGACAACTTTTAGAAAGTGATGAATATTTGCCAGATTTTGATGTCAGAGGCATCATAGGAATTCAACCATTATATGCCAATCTGGGTATTGCTCAGGTAATCGATGTTGTAAGAAGAAAGGAATTCGAAAAAATCGCGCGACTACTCAAACGGCTTAGGGCGGATGGGCTCATCATCCATATCAATCCTCTCCAGGAATGGTTGCAACGAGAAGGAGATGTCATCGATATGATTCCAGTCGAATGTATTCAAGAGGTGCTCAGCAAATTAGAAATTAGCATTATTGTAAAAGAGGTAGGTCAGGGATTTGGGCCTGAGAGTCTCAAAGCGTTACTTGATCTCAATATTGCCGGAATCGAATTGGCCGGATTCGGCGGCACAAATTTTTCAAGAGTCGAGTCATTGCGAAATGGAGATTCATATCATACTGATCTTATTGACATTGGTCATACTGCGGAAGAAATGATCTATTTTTTAAATGAATTCGCTAATTCCGATACTTCCTATCTTACCAAGCAAATTATTATTTCAGGTGGAATAAATGGTTATCTGACAGGTTATTATCTGAATGAATTGTGTAAATTTCCTTCAGTATATGGTCAGGCTTCGACTTTTTTAAAATACGCGGAAGAAGGCTATGAAGTCCTCGCAAAATATGTCGAAGAACAAATAAAAGGATATCAATTTGCCGCTGAATATTTAAGCCTCCGAAGGTGAAAGAGCCAAAAAGCAAAAAAACCAGCTTCTCAAAGCTCTCCAAAAAAGAGAAGATAAAATGGGTGCAGGAAAAATTCTTGAATCAAGAAGAAAGTCTATTCACAGAATTGGAAGGCTTTCAACATCCTGACCTGGACGTACAAAAAAAACTTGATAATTTCAGCGAGAATACCCTCTGCAACTTTCCGATCCCCTTTGGTGTGGCCCCGCACTTTTTGATCAATGACAAGAAGTATTGTGTTCCCATGGTCATCGAAGAAAGTTCGGTAGTCGCTGCTGTTTCTAATGCCGCTAAATATTGGTCAACTCGCGGGGGCATTTCGGCAAAAGTGATCGATACAGTTAAATTGGGACATATTCATCTCTATTGGACAGGTGAAGGGGCCAAACTCTATCAATTTTTTATTTCTAAAAAGCACGATCTTCTCAAAGGGTGCAAAGAAATAACTGCTCAAATGGAAGCACGTGGTGGCGGCATTCTATCTATGCAACTACTAGATAAAACCGAAGAAGATGAGGGGTATTTTCAGATCGAAATAAAATTTGAAACATGCGACTCGATGGGTGCGAATTTCATCAACTCCGTCCTCGAAAAAGTTGCGTCCTTGTGGAAGTATCAAGTTCACACATCCTCCTATTTCTTTGGTGAAGAAAAGACGGTCGACATCATCCTTTGTATATTATCCAATTATAATCCTGAATGTCTTGCGAGCGCATCCGTAAGCTGCAAAGTGAAAGAACTTGGAACATTTCCAAACGGAATCAATGCGGAGAAATTTGCAGACAAATTTTACAAAGCAGTGCGCATTGCCAAATTGGACACACATCGCGCTGCTACCCACAACAAAGGAATATTCAACGGAATAGATGCCATTGTCCTTGCTACGGGGAATGATTTTAGAGCTATTGAGGCATGTGGTCATACTTACGCTGCCGCGAATGGCAAATACCAGGGCTTATCTGATTGTTCCATCGAAAATGGAATATTCACTTTTTGGCTCGAAATGCCCGTGCCTATCGGTACCGTTGGCGGTCTGACTAAACTTCATCCACTGGCAAGTAAGTCATTAGAATTATTAGGTAATCCCAACGCCCGTGAATTAATGCAAGTCATTGTTTCAACAGGCCTCATGCAAAATTTTGGAGCCTTACGTTCTTTGGTCACAACAGGAATCCAAAAAGGTCATATGAAAATGCATCTGTCCAATATTCTTAACCAATTACACGCAACGGAAAAAGAATTTGCAGCAGCTGTTGAGCATTTTGGGACGAGGTTGGTTTCTTTTTCTAAAGTGCGAGAATACCTTGATTATCTCAGGAACTATGGAACGTGATCTGACAAATTTAATATTCTTCACTTCCGTCCGCCGTCTGTCGTTGGCCGTCGACCATTTGCTTCTTCACTAATCCCCTGATTAACTGCCGTTTAAATATTCACAAACTACATATATTTCTTACATTTGGTTGCTCGTAAATCCTTAACAATCGCAATTAAAAAGTTTTTCGGCCGCGGCAAACTTCTTCTTACAGGAGAATATGCCGTCATAGATGGCGCTAAGGCCATTGCCCTTCCCTGTAAGAAAGGCCAGACCCTAGAAGTGAAACCCTTGAGAGGATCAGATTTGGTGTGGGAAAGTTTTGATGAAAACGGCGATCTGTGGTTTGAATCTCAGATTTCATTATACGACTTTTCTCCGGTGCGTACCTCGGATGACGATATTTCGCTATTTATCCAAAAGTTGCTCAAAGGCGCCGTACAACAAAACTCCGAATTTCTGAACAATTGGAACGGATATCGGGTCAATACACATTTGGAATTTTCGCGTTTTTGGGGGCTCGGTTCGAGCTCAAGTCTGATTTATACCGTCTCGGAGTGGGCCGAGGTGAGTGCATTCCATTTGTATTTTGAAATGGCTTCGGGAAGTGCTTATGATATAGCATGTGCATTCGCAGAAGGGCCCATAATTTATCAGATCGCTGATGAAGAACTGCATTACGAAGCAGTTGATTTGAAGTTTCCTTTTGAAGAGTGTCTTTTTTTGGCTTACCTGGGTAAAAAGCAAAACACGGCAGCATCTATCAACTATTACCGAAGAATGGTTAAAAAACCTAAAAGGCTAGTGTCTTCCATATCAGAAATTACGGAAAGTTTGCTAAACTGTCAGGACAAAGGAACTTTTGAAGAACTCATCCTGGAACATGAAAAAATAATTTCCGATGCCATTGGGATGACAAGAATTCAGGATAATATGTTTGGAGATTTCAACGGTACCATTAAATCTCTAGGTGCCTGGGGAGGGGATTTTATTTTGGCAGTTACTAATGAGCCCCCGGATAAAGTGAAGGACTACTTTGGCAAGAAAGGGATTGACATGGTAATGCCTTACAGGGATTTGGTGCTTTGACAACTTTTTTACCTTTTCATAAGTCATTCCACTTTCTGACGTTCTTTTCATACGATTGATTTATGAAAATCCTTGATCGGTATATCATCAAAAAATTCCTCGGTACCTTCTTTTACACGGTGGTTATCTTTTCCATTGTGTCGGTGCTGATCAATGCCAGTGAGATGATTGGAAGGTTTATTGCCGCTAATCTTTCCGCGCGACAGGTATTGGTGGAATATTATTCCCATTTTATTCCGTGGATAAATGGCCTGCTCTGGCCCTTATTTTCCCTTCTTGCGGTGATCTATTTTACGTCCAGAATGGCAAGAAATTCCGAAATTATCTCGATGCTCAATGCGGGTATGAAGTTCAGTCGAATACTATATCCCATGCTTCTGGCGGCCTCTTTTATTGCCATTTTATTATGGATAGGTAACAACTATGTGATCCCGAGGAGTACAAAGAAAAAGGTCGAATTCGAAAGCGAGTATATCAAAAGGTCGAACAGGAAGGTACTTTCGCACGATCTGCATTGGTTTGTCAGCGAGCGTGAAAAGATCTATTGCCGTTATTACAGCATTCGCGATACTACAATTAAGACTTTTCGCATAGAGTCTTTTGATGACCGGGGGCACCTCGAAAAGGTTTTCAAAGTAAAGAATCTAAAGTTTGTTTCACCCCCTTCCACATGGCGAGCGGAGGACTACGAAATCAGGGAATTTATTGGAGATGATGAATGGCATGTGGATTATTCGAGAGGGTCGATTGACACCAGTCTTGCACTTTTTCCTGATGATTTTATACGCCACAGTAAGAAAATGGAAATGATGATCACTCCCGACCTTAAAGAGCTAATACGAATAGAAAATTCGCGAGGACTGGACAATACCAGGAAGTACGCAATAGAATTATATCGGCGCACCTCTGATCCGTTTACAGTTATTATTCTTACCCTGATAGGAGCCTCTCTTGCATCGCGTAAAATACGAGGAGGTCTTGGATTTCATTTGGCAGCCGGGATTGCCTTGGGATCGATTTTCGTTGTATTGTCAAAATTTACTGTTACGTACGCCACCAATCTTTCTTTACCGCCGATTATAGGATGTTGGATACCTAATATTGTATTTGGCATGCTGTCAATATACCTTCTCAAGAGCGCTCAAGGTTAAATAATTTTCAATTTTCTTTGAAACTTTTAATTAAATGCTCTAGATAATTAGATTGATTATCAGCTACTTATGTACTAAAAAGTTTTAATTTTTTGTTTTATACAAGTTTTGTTCAATATAATCTTGTATTTTGTTAAACAAAGATATATATTCGCATTGAACGGAAAAACCTCATCATGGAAATATTATCCAAAGTTGAATTCAATCAAAACTTTCAAGAGCTAACCAAATCACTGAATGCCTTTGCATACAACCTCACCAAAGACGGCGAAGAAGCAAAGGACTTGTACCAGGAAACCGCTTTCCGCGCGATTACAAACAGAGACAAATTCCGGGTTGGCACCAATCTAAAGGCATGGCTTTTTACTATAATGAAGAATATTTTCATCAATAATTATAGGAAAAAATCCAAAGCGAATACGATTATGGATAAGACGGATAATTTGTATTTCCTCAACTCGAGCGGCATTGGTATAGAAAACGGAGCAGGGACGAATATCATGATGAAAGAACTCAAGGAAATGATTAAGGCCCTGGATGATTCTATAAGAGTACCTTTCGAAATGCATTATATAGGCTACAAATACCAGGAGATTGCCGATCATCTGGAGCTGCCTTTAGGTACTGTAAAAAGTAGGATTTTCTTTGCGCGCCGGGCGCTTAAGGACAAGATTGAGATGCTCTATGGTAATCATTCTACTATTCGATCCAGGTTGTCAGCTTGAGTAAAAGGTCAGACTATTTTACAAGAACTATTCAAGATTGGCATAAATCAATCGAAAGAGATTTGCCGTGGAAAAAAACCAGGGATGTCTACCACATTTGGGTTTCTGAGATCATCCTTCAGCAGACTCGGGTAGAGCAAGGCAGGCCTTATTACTTAAACTTTATCAAACAATTTCCGACGGTTTCTTCACTTGCTCAAGCTCCAATGGAAGAAGTTCTTAAGATATGGGAAGGTTTGGGCTATTATTCCCGCGCTCGTAATATGCATGAAGCCGCCAAAGACATTGTACGGAGATTTGACGGTCGGTTTCCCGATAGTTATGACGACATACTTTCACTGAAAGGTATTGGCACTTACACTGCTTCGGCAATAGCGAGCTTTGCGTTTGGCTTGCCTTATGCTGTAGTTGATGGAAATGTGATCCGAGTATTGAGTCGATACTTTGGATATGCGCAATCCATTGATTCTTCAAAAGGAAAAAAATATGTTGATAAATTGGCTCAGCGGTGCCTTGACTTTTCTTCTCCGGGAGCCTACAACCAAGCCATTATGGATTTCGGTGCTTTACAATGCAAGCCTCGAAATCCGATTTGTTCATCATGTGTTTTAGGTACGTATTGCTCAGCCTATCGCAAAAATCTGGTGGATGTCATTCCTGTAAAAGAAAAGAAAACCAGAGTCCGAGAAAGGTACTTTCACTACTTCATATATCAGAAAGCGGGCGAAATTTTCATCCAACAAAGAACTGAATGTGATATCTGGGCAAAATTGCACGAATTTCCTCTTTTTGAATCATCAAAAAGCATAAGCATAAGAGTCGTGAAGAAGGAAATATTACACGAACAAAATAATATTAACATGTCTCTGTGGTCAAAAAAAGTCCACAGGCTAAGTCACCAGCTCCTTCACATTTCTTTTTATAAAATTGATGCCCTACTCAACAGTCCATACTTCGAAAATGGACGGTTGGAAAAAGTAGAAGAACTGCATACATTTGCATTTCCAAGACCTCTTTATGCATTTCTCAATGAATCGGATAAATAGTTCGCCCTAGGTGCGATTACTGTACTCATTTTCTTAATTTTAGATAAATAACCAACATGATCAACAAAGTCATCCTTATTGGAAATCTGGGGAAAGACCCGGAATCGCGCCATCTCGATAGTGGTGTAGCCGTTAGCAAATTTTCGGTTGCTACTAGTGAGAGCTACCAGGACAAAAACGGCGAATGGCAGACACTCACCGAATGGCACAACATTGTCTGCTGGAGAGGCCTCGCAGAACGCGTAGAAAAAACCCTTAAAAAGGGAAACCGCGTGTACATCGAAGGGAAACTGACAACTCGAAAGTGGCAAGATCAGGACGGCAAAGACCGGTATACGACTGACATAGTTGCCCGCATAGTTCGGTCACTGGAAAGAAGGGAATCTGAAATCGCTCCTGCTCCGGATACAGGTTTTACTGATGTAGAACAGGAATTCCCAACAGTAGAAAAAACAACTGTGGAAGCGCCGACGACAACAACTCCCGACGACGATGATCTGCCGTTTTAGATGTGATATTACTTAACGAAACCATCGACCTTGGATCCTGATCCCTCGAGTTATTCGATCCTTTACGTATTGTTTTCTGCTGATTTTTGGAGCATTTCCATTGGCTTTTTTATACTAGTCATCCTACTGGTATGCTCCGCTCTTATATCAGCTTCCGAAGTGGCGCTTTTTTCCTTGAAACCTAATGATCTCAAAAAACTAGAGGATAAAAATCCGGTATCCTTCCGAAAAATAGAAAAGTTGAGAGACAAGCCGAGGTACCTTCTTGCTACCATACTGATCAGCAATAACTTTATCAATATAGCTATTGTCATCATATCTTATTTTCTTGTAACTAAATTGTTTCCCGAAGCTTTGTTTCAAAGCTGGGCCGAATCGTTGACGGATACCTTTGCGATAAGCACAACGAGAATCGGGAGCATATCAAGGGGCATTAATTTTTTGATCACCACCGCAGGTATTACTTTTTTATTGGTTCTTTTCGGAGAAGTATCACCCAAAATATACGCCAATCTCCACAATCTCAGACATTCCCGATTGATGGCCCCAGTGCTACTTTTTTTGAATAGAATTTATCGACCCTTGAGCACGCTGCTCGTGGAATGGAGCGCACGAATAGAGACTAATATTTACGAAAAAAGATTACGGACACACGCAAAACCCACGGATAAAAAAGAAATAGACACGGCTATCGAATTAGCAGTAAGTGATGATGACAGTGGAGAAATAGATATCCTCAAAGGAATCATAAATTTCGGAGATGTCACCGCCAAACAGATTATGAAAAGCCGTGTGGATGTGGTGGCTATTGAAGAATCATCAGATTTTGTGCAGGTTATGAAAATCGTCAGAGATTCCGGCTTTTCGAGAATTCCTGTTTATGAGGAAGATTTTGACAATATAAAAGGCCTTCTCTACGTGAAAGATTTATTGGGATATAGTGAAGAGAAGAGTTCATTTATTTGGCAGAAACTCATACGAAATAATGTGCTCTACGTGCCTGAATCCAAAAAAATCTATGATCTTCTGAGAGAATTCCAATCCAAGAGAACTCACATGGGAATCGTAGTAGATGAATACGGAGGAAGTGGTGGGGTGATTACTATGGAAGACATAATGGAGGAAGTAATTGGAGAAATAAAAGACGAATTTGATCAGGAGGAAGAGGTCGATTATTCCAAAATCGACGACCACAACTATATCTTTGAAGGCAAAAGCTTACTCAATGACGTGATCAGAATTTTGGACTTAGATAAAGATATTTTTGATGACGCTAGAGGTTCGGCGGATTCAATAGCCGGACTTATTATCGAGATGACCGGTAGCTTGCCCAACCGCGATCGTGAAATAAAATACAAGCAATTGCGATTTAAAATTGTATCCGTAAGTAAGAGGAGAATTGAAAAGATCAATATTCATCTTTAGTTTGGTTCTGGGTTTTTGTTGGTCATGCAATGAAGGAAAGATCGCCTCTCCCAAACCGTATTCCTATCCAAGAATTGAATTTCCGAAGAAATCATACCGGCCATTTTCACAATCGTTTTGTTTGGTTGCATTTGAGTGTCCTACTATTACTGAGTTTAACAGAAAGAGACAATTTTTCAACGAAGATCCTGCTAACGAATGTTGGTTTAATCTACTCTACGATGATTTGAATGCTACCTTATATTTTACCTCCCACGACATAGACCGAAATCAAACTTTGGACAAATTGGTAGACGACGCTTATCTGATGGCAAGCAAACACAACGATAAAGCCAATTCTCGGCAGGAATCTTTTATTGAGAATCGGCATGGATTAAAAGGAGTGATCTTTGAGATTGGCGGGCCTGTGGCGTCACCGTTACAGTTCTATTTAACTGATGGAACACATAATTTTATCAGAGGTTCGCTTTACTACAACAGCGGCGCTGCTAATGATTCGCTTGCCACGGTGACGGATTATATCAAAGAGGATATTGATCATATTGTTGGAACGGCGCGATTTCATTAGTTGTCTGAGATATTCAGCTTTATTATGGCGGCTTTCGATTGGCAACTTTACGCTTTGCAACGTGCTTGTGAGATTTACTATCGGCCATATAAATTTTGCCGGCCGTTACAACATTACGCTCAACCTCCCCCAAGCGGATGCTCTTGCAACAATTCTGCAGCCGTATAAAATCCTTTCTTGCCCTTCACCTTTTCCCTTACTTGCTTCACCTTTTCAGGCGAGATCACAGATGCCTCATTCCCGAAGGTATTGCGCACGAATGTCAGTACAGCAGCGATTCCTTCGTCATCCAGCAAACCTTCATAAGGGGTCATTGCTGTAGCGCCGGGATAATTTTTGCCAGCAAGTTCCATCGGGCCGTGCATGCCTTTTAGCACTAATTTGATGAGCCTTTCTTCGTCGCCAACCGCCCAATCCGTGCCTACTATTGGCGGATACCCTACGGCGGGCAAACCCTGCCCGTGCAATTGGTGACACGTAGCACAATAACCGTCCCGCTCGTAGATTTCCATTCCCTTGAAGAATTGAACTCTATCCTCACCTCTTAGGCGCGATTTACGAAAGTGCACAGGAGCTTGAGGGGCTTCGCGCTCGTTGAGATGGGCTTCTGAAGTGTGATGCGCGTAGATCATCCATCGATCTAAAGGATGTTTAGCGGCTCTTTCAACTACTTTGAGTCCATCATGATTTTCCAGCCATGATGCAGCAATTATTGCTTCCAGGCGTACCCGGTTGTGCTCATCTTCGGCGGCCTCCACGAGTAAATCCGTTTGATCATTGACTTGATGACCTGTATATCGCAATACTCTTACGGCTGCAGCTCTTGCTCTAAAGTCTTTGGCTTTCAATAGTTTTTTGAGGAGGCCTTCATCAATTTTATTCAATCCTTGAGTCACCCACAATGCTTCCAATAAATGATGCTCATATTTAGAATCTTCGATGTTCAAATTTATTATCCAGCCTTGCAAATGCGATAAAACTTCATCTGCATCCCGTCCCCTTAATTCTCTTCGGCTGCGATATCGACTGCGGTATTCGGGTAGTTTCAAATTATCTAACAATTCATTTATACTAGCCCTGTAAACTTTCGCAGGAGTTACAAGGGGCCGCGATGGATAGGTAATTCGATAGATTCGACCATGCATATGGTCTCTATACGGATCGCGCACATTGTGCTGCATATGTCCTACCAATACATTGTGCCAATCCACGATATAAAGCGAACCATCAGGCGCAAATTCGAGATCCACAGGACGGAAATTTCCATCGTCACTCCGCACGAGGTCTTGCTGAAATCTGCATACATATCCTGTCGTGTCATCTGTTAGTTTGTGCTGTTTTGTACCTAAAAATCCGATCGTATTGTTAATCAAGAGATCGCCTTGTACCTCATCCGGAAAGTGCCTGCTGGAGATAAATTCCAACCCTGACGTGGGCCGTACTTTGTGCTCGTCTTCGATCAGGTCGTAAGATTTATGTGTAGGTACTCCATATCTGGGTTTAACTGTTGTCGGCATCATCCATCGCACGGCAGGGCCCGATGTTTCGGCAAAAAAGTTTTGTCCCCATTCGTCAAATGCAATGCCCCACGGATTGGGAATAGACAGTTGAGCGGTACGTTCCAGGATTCTTCGATTCGGATCGAATCTGTAAAATCCGCCATTAGATGCCCTCACCGGCCCGTAGGATGTTTCGACACTTGTATGCAAAAACACGCCTTCGGCCATATAAATCGCACCTGAAGGGTCGGCACAAAATGCACTTGCATTGTGATGAGTGTCGTGGTCGTCAAAGCCGCTCATAATGATCTCTTCGCGATCCGCCCTGTCGTCGTTATCCGTATCGCTGAAAAGTTTAAGGTTGGTTCCCTGAGAAACATAGACTCCTTCCGGAGCAAATTCGAAACCAACGGGAAGATGCAGTCCATCGGCAAAGGTAGTCTGCTTATCCGCTTTGCCGTCGTTGTCGGTGTCTTCTAAAATGATCAATTTATCATTTGGTTTTGGGTCACCCGGTTTCCAGTGTGGGTAGGTCGGCATGGTGGATACCCAAAGTCTTCCTTTGTTATCAAATGAAAGTTGTACAGGATTAGCTAGATCGGGAAATTCCTTTTCAGAGGCGAATAATTCGATTTTATAACCTTCGGCCACGTGCATCGTATTTAATGCATCATCACCATACAGATATTCACCGCTTCCGCGGCCGTAATCGTCCGGTTTGAAATTTGATTCGACAAGCGGTATTTCACTGGTTTTGCTATCCGCTTTTTCCAAATCAATTTCGATTCCTTTCGCGGCCATCCATAGTGCCGAATCTCTTATGGCTGTCATTTCCCTGAGCTTCTTAAATTCTGCGGGATAGTTATCAGGGCCAAAAGGATTGTAACGGCGGCCAAAAACATGTACTCCATTCGGAATTTTAAAATCATTGTGCCAAAACCAGTTTTTCTCTTTGACCATTTTGTGGATCAAAGATTTGTAATGCGCCGTGCCGGTTTTGGGTTTTCCAAAGAGCTTCGTAGCGAGCAATTTTCCTGATTTGGCGTAAGCTTCGTCTGTCATTTGTGAACCGTCAATGGTCATTTGATTCGTTTGAGAAAACCATTTCTGAGTTGGTTGAAAAAAATTGACAAAAGCGACATCATTGCTGTCAGCCACTTCCTCAATAGCATTGGTGTATAAAAGGAGATTAGCATTTTGAGTCATACCATCAGGCAGATCGAATTTATCGGATAAATCTTCAAAGGCTGTTGGGGAAACCAGCACAAGTTGTGGTGCCGAACCTCCATTGTATTGCTGGCTCAAAGTGTGTTTCACAAAACCGTCTAGTTCAGATTTGAAATTGTCCAAACCGGCTTCACCTTGAAAGGATTCGTTGTATCCGAAAAAGGCGAGGATGATATCCGCTTTCAGATTCGTAAGCCACTGATCAGGCGAAGGGAAATGACCCTGGCTATCTGAGTTTTTTGCCAATTGATCTTGGTATTGTTGGGCTCCCGGGAATGCCCATGGCGAGAAACGGCCTGCATGTTGACGGAAACCGGGTGTATTTCCACCATCACACATATTGCGAATGAAGAGTTTTTCGTCAGGAAAACGGAGATGCACTTCGGTTTCGAAATGACTATAGTTCATCATTCGAGAGCAGAGGTTGTTACCGACAAGGATGATGTGGTCATCTTTTTTGACGGGAAGATTAATAGAATCTGTCGGAGTACAATTCCAGAGCGAGAATAGTGAGACAATAATCAGAAGAGTTGTGAGGTGATTTAGTGAAATTCGTTCCATGTGCTATATATTTAGTTTTAATCTGGCTACTTGGATGGTAAAAATACCTTGATGGGTTTGATTTTCGGCTAGGCAGGTACTTTTGAATTTTGTTTTTTGTGTATTCTTAGCTCATAATTTCTACTAAAAGCCATTGGCATCATTTTGAAGTGCTCTGAGAGTTTCATTACCATATTCCTACTGATACCGCGTCTATAGCGTAAAATTTCCGTTATAAGCTGTCTTGAAGTATTTAACTCCCTCGCCAATTGAGCATTGGTCTTGCCCGATTCTTTCATTAGATATTCTAACTTCATGAGTTCCAATAAATTTTACAAACAAAAGTGAACGTTTCTCGCCAATGTGGTATCCACAGATCATTCTGTATTTGTTTCCTCCCACGTTGTTAACTGGTAGCCAACTTTATCAACTCAGCAAAAACACCCGCAGCTGTAACCTCCGCACCCGCTCCAGGCCCCTGAATCACTAATGGCCTCTCCTTGTAGCGTTCAGTATAATACACCGCCATATTGTCCGTACTCGCCAGGTTGTAAAATGGATTATCTTCTTTTACCATTTCCAAAGTGATCGCAGCATGACCATTTTCAAGAGAAGCAATATATCTGAGCCGGGCATTCTCACTATTTGCCTTATTCAAAAGATTTCTGAAATAGTCTTCGTGTGCGTCCAACTCTCTCATAAAATTGTCGATAGATTCTGCATCCAGACATTTTTGAGGAAGGAGAGCTTTGACTGAAATTTCTTCAGGTTCGATTGCGTATCCTGCTATTCTGCTCAGTATAAGGATTTTTCTTTTTACATCTTGACCGGATAGATCTTCTCGCGGATCAGGTTCTGTAAATCCTTTTTCCCTTGCCAAAGCAACTATTTCTCCAAATGATTTTCCGGCGGAATAATTATTAAAAATAAAAGAAAGAGATCCAGATAGGACCGCCTTAATGCTAATCACACGGTCGCCGCTGTCGACAATGCCTTGCAATGTTTCGATCATGGGAAGACCAGCACCCACATTGGTTTCGAAAAGAAAATCAACATTGCGCTGAACTGCGGTACTCATTAATTTTTGGAAATATGCATAAGAGGACGAAGCGGCTACTTTATTGGGTGTGGAAATAGAAATATTTTTGGCCAATATATCGGCATAATGTGTCGGTATCTCTTTGTCTGCCGTGCAATCGACAAAAACAGATTGTGCCATATTCAAATCAAACATTTTATTCTTGAAGGCTTCCATATCCATTTCGTCAGCAGAATTCGCAAGCACATCTTCCCAACTTTCCAGGTCTATTCCCTCTTTTTGAACAAGGTATTTTTTGGAATTTGCCAAACCAATTACTGCGATGTCGATATTTTTGCTTTCGGCAAGTTGAGCCCTTTGAGCTTTGATCTGGTTCAAGAGCGTTTTTCCAATAAGGCCGGTACCAACAGCAAAGACATTCAGCCGCCGTTTGTCCGAAAGGAAAAAGTTGTCGTGAATGAGATTCAGAGCTTTTACCCAGTCTTCATCTTTGATTACAAAAGATATGTTTAGCTCTGAAGAACCCTGCGCGATAGCAATCACATTAATTCCATTTTTCCCGAGACTACTGAACAACTTTCCTGCAACTCCGGGAATACTTTTCATCTGTTCTCCCACAATGGCCAGGGCGCAAAGATCTTTTTCTATTATTGGAGGTTTGATGAATTCGCTGTCCAGTTCTCTTTGAAATTCTTTGTTGATCGCCTTCAGAGCAACCTTCAGGTCATTTGCTTTTAATGTCACGCATATCGAATGCTCTGACGACGCCTGGGTAATCATGATGATATTGATCTCCTCTCCGGCGAGGGCTGTGAAAAATCGAGCAGCTGTGCCCGGTACACCGTACATTCCGCTCCCTTCTAGGGTCACTAGCACAACATCGGAAATGGACGTAAGGCCGGTTACCCGTTTCTTTTCAAAGCCCTTAATCTCTCTACCTATGAGTGTTCCTTCGAAGTTTGGATTAAAAGTATTCCTGATGTGGATCGGTATGTCTTTGAGCAGAACCGGTTGGATGGTAGGAGGATAGATGACTTTGGCGCCCAGATTGGCGAGTTCCATCGCTTCGTCGTAGGTCAGGTACGGGATGGTGTAGGCCTTCTTTACGACTTTGGGATCAGATGTAAGTACGCCATCTACGTCTGTCCATATTTCAAGCGCCTCAGCGTCAAGGGCAGCTGCAACTATTGACGCAGTGTAATCAGAGCCGCCACGTCCTAAGGTTGTTGTCAGACCTCCGATATCAGACGCGATAAAGCCCGTTATTATCTGACTCGTTTCTGCTCTATCCTTAAAGTATTTCTGTATTGCAGCGTTGGTCTTATCAAAATTCACTATGGCCTGACCAAATTCTTTGTTCGTTTTGATTATTTCGCGTGCATCGAGATATTTTGCTCGCAGTCCAATGGCTTGGAGGTATTGTGCAATAATGAAATTGGATGACCGCTCGCCAAAGCTAAGCACATAGTCCATTGTTCGAGGAGATGCTTCTCTGACCAATAGAATGCCGTGAAGCAGGTTGGTGAGGGTCTTGAAAATATCTTCGAAGTATGTTTTCGTTTGCGCACTATCAATGTGAAGTTCTTTAACGGCCTCCTTGTGTCTGGTTATGAAATTGCCCAAATCCAGCTGATAAATAGACTTGCCGAGGCTGGCTTCCCTGGCCATCTTTATTAACAAATCTGTTACACCTCCAAAAGCAGAGCAGATCACAGCAAGTTTTTCCTTATTGTCTAAAATTCGCTTTCGCAGAATTTGGCCAATCGATTTAATATGTTCCGGTTTGGCGACCGAGGTGCCTCCGAATTTTAAAACTTTCATGAATTCTCGAACGTGTAAAAGGTCACAAAAATAGACCTCTTTGGATTATACAAGAAGTGGGCCGAAAGAAAGTTAAACCTCCAAGCTTTGGTTGTAATGGCCCTAATGGTAAATGGTCGTTTGACCGTCAAAGACGTTTAATGCGATCGCGAAAAAGCTTGGAGGTTTGGAACCTTCTACCCCGTAAAATAAGCCAGTATAGAAATAACCATTATCACAAGCACTACAGACAAGGCGATATCCACCTTAGTATAACTATCCTTGGCAGAAGCCTTCTGCTCTTCCGTAAGCGATCCAAAAGTCAATCCTGCGATGCTCGCCAAAGATGGCGCAGGAGCTGACAGACTGCCCAGTGTGCAGACAATTGAGCAGGCAATAAAATTGAAAATGGCAAAATGCGCAAAATTGAGCGAAGCAAAACTGTGGACAATACCGCTTCCATTCGGATCGAGGTTTAATTCCAGGACTATTCTCAAAATTGCGATAATCAAACCGAATAACAGCGTTGCAAATGCTCCCCGTGCATTGGCCCGTTTCCAAATAATCCCAAATAGGAATACAGCGGTAATCGGCGGAGCTATGTATGCCTGCACACTTTGAAGGTATTGGTAGAGAACGCCACCACCTATTTTTTGCATAACAGGAATCCACGCTATTCCAAGTAGTACTACAACACCCGTTGCAATTTTACCGATAAAAACCAATTTCCTTTCAGTGGATTCAGGATATAATTTTTTGAAAATATCAACCGTAAAAAGCGTGGAAGAAGAATTAAATACGGATGCCAAAGAACTCATAAGCGCTGCCATTAATCCACCTGCTACTAATCCTTTCAACCCCGATGGTAATAGATATTGCACCAATGCGGGAAATACAGTATCGCTTTTTTCATACTCCAAAAGTCCTTTTTGCTTCAAGGCATATGCTATAATACCAGGAACTAAAAAGATCAAAATCGGCATCAGTTTAAGATAAGCACCGAAAATAGCACCGCGCCTTCCGATCTGAATATTGTGAGCTGTGAGTGTCCTTTGAACAATATATTGATCTGTACACCAGTACCATATGCCAACAATAGTTCCACCGAATAGCAATCCAGTCCAAGGGAAGTCAGGATCGGACATAGGTCGCCACATATTAAAGTGGTCGCTGCCCGCAGTAGCCTTTAATTCCGACCATCCGCCTACTGCATCAAGGCCCATAAATGTGATAATTAATGCGCCACCAATTAACACCACGGTCTGAAGAGCTTCTGTATAGATTACAGCCCGCATTCCGCCAATGATCGTATAAATCCCGGTAATGACAACAACCAACAGCGAACTCAACCAGAATTCAGGATTGGCATTTTCAATGCCGAGAAGATTCACCAAAAAACTGCCAATGCCACTATTCACCATTTGGTCGCCGACAAATACGGCGATAACGATACCACCTGCATAAATAGTCACAGATACCTTAGTCAGTACATAACCGAAAATGGAAAATATGCTCAAAAACCATCTCGCCCGGCTGTCAAATCTCTTCTCCAAAAACTCTGGCATCGTAAATACACCAGAGCGCATGTAAAATGGTAAGAACAGCCAACCCAGGAGCAGCACAATCCAAGCATGAAGTTCGTAATGAGCCATTGGAACACCCGATTCAGCACCTGTACCTGCAAGTCCCACTACGTGTTCGGATCCAATATTAGAAGCAAAAATGGACGCACCTATTACAAACCAGCCTGCATTCCTACCTGCTAGAAAATAGTCTTCTGAAGTCTCATTTCTTTGCCGGAATACCCATATGGCTACAGCTAATAAAGCGCCAAAATATAAGGCCAGGACGGTGTAGTCGAGGTTTGATAGCGTCCCTGTCATATTCGTTTTGTCAGAGTATGTTAAATGTATTGGTTAATCAAGTATTCGAATCGCTCCTGCTTGCCGCTGATCATTTTCGGTTCGCCATTGGTGTGTGCTATTTTGCTCAAAGCTTGCAGAGATAAATTGCCCGACTCGAATTGCTTTCCATCCCCGCCATCAAAAGTTTCATAACGCTTTCGACGTAAGTCTCTGAAATCCGAATCCATCAATATCTTTTCTGCAATCAAAAGCGCTCTCGCGAATGTGTCCATTCCCCCGATATGTGCAATAAATAGATCTTCCAGATCAGTCGAATTTCTTCTTGTCTTTGCATCAAAGTTGATTCCGCCCCCTTTGAACCCACCTGATTCCAGCAGGATGAGACATGTTTGAGTTAGTTCATATAGATCTACAGGAAACTGATCCGTATCCCACCCGTTCTGATAATCGCCTCGATTGGCATCCATGCTGCCTAGCATACCGTTATCCGCGGCCACTTGCAGTTCGTGCTCCATGGTGTGGTTTGCCAGTGTGGCATGATTGGTTTCTACATTTAGTTTAAAGTCGTCCATTAAATCGTATGCTCTTAGGAATCCAATGACTGTGGCGACATCAAAGTCGTATTGATGTTTGCTGGGTTCCATAGGTTTGGGTTCTATAAAAAATGTTCCTTTGAAGCCTTGGCCTCTTGCGTAGTCTTTAGCCAAATGAAGAAATTGAGCGAGGTGATCCAATTCTCTTTTCATGTCTGTGTTGAGCAAGGACATATAGCCTTCGCGGCCGCCCCAGAACACGTAATTTTCTCCACCTAGCTTGATTGTTGCATCCAGGGCATGTTTGACCTGTGCTCCGGCGTATGCTACTGCGTTAAAATCGGGATTTGTTGCCGCTCCGTTCATATATCTTGGATGGCTGAAAAGATTCGCTGTGCCCCAAAGGAGTTTCACTCCCGAAGCGTTCATTTTTTCCTTTGCATAATCGGTGATAGTGTTCAGCCGCTTTTCGTATTCTGCCAATGATGCGTCTCCTTCATCAATCATATCCACGTCATGAAAGCAGAAATAATTGACGCCTAACTTCGTAAAAAATTCAAAAGCTGCATCAACTTTATCTTTTGCCCTGTCTATGAAATCGGATTTTACATCCCACGGATACTGCTTAGGCCCTACTCCGAAAGGATCTTGGCCCGTATTGCAGAAGGAATGCCAGTAGGCTACGGCGAATCTCAGTTGATCGGACATCGATTTTCCCATTACCGATTTAGCGGGTTTGTAATATTTGAATGCCAGAGGGTTTTTAGATTCTGTTCCCTCAAAACTGATTTTTCCAATTCCTTTAAAGTATTCCTTGTCACCCATAAGTATCGAACTCATTATTTAATTTTTTGTAGGCACCAAAATGAAAAAATAAAATCAATTAGAAGAAATATAGGTCTTATTATATGTACCGACTCCCATGATTTTAAGTTTCTTCCAGCCTTTAGGAATTGCTATTTTTTTTTTGAATGATGCCGTCATCCGTTATCTCTAATCCTCCGAAACCCGAAAGAACGGCTTGGAGCATTCCTCCTGCACCAGTGGCGAAATAGGGATTGGTCCCTCCTTTTGTCTCCGATATTACTCCGATGGGAGGCACTTCGTTTGGTTTGTAGCTTTCTGAAAAAATTTCCGCTGCTCTTTGGACATTGCCTAATCGATTGTGTAAAATGCTTAGAATGGCTGCTCCCATAGCTGGGCCTTCGGAAGACATTCTTGGTTCGTAGTATTCCAGGTCTTTTCTTATTTGATCTTTATCTGTAATCAAAGTAAGAGGATAAGACAGGAGATTGACATCTGCTTGTTTGATTTCTTCGCCGTGATATGAGGCATGTTCACTTGTCACGCCGTTTGATAGTTTTAATATTGGAATGTTATCTGCTACATAATTCCAATCAGGATCGGCTTTCTTATTCAAAACTTGAGCAGCTTGGGTGCCATATCGCAAAGAAAGTATAGCAACCGCATTCGTGAATGCATTATTATCTACATTTTCGGCCCATTCGTCGGCTGCGACTACATTGTTAATATCGTATTGCCCAAGGCGGTTGCGTTCAACACGGCTTGCCCAAAAATCTGCAATGGCTTCTAAAACCGGCCAACCTATTTCTTCAAGCCAATCCTTGTCCTTTGTAACCTGGTAATATTTCCAAAATGCCCAACCAATGCAGCCAGTAATGTGATCTTCGAACGGCCCTGTAAGCGCCCATACGGGAGTGTCTTCCGACCCGTCGCCCGCAGATTCCCAAGGATACATCGCTCCTTCAAATCCATGAGCAAAAGCATTTTGTTTTGCTGCATCCAATCTTTCGTATCGATAGTCGAGGAGCGATCTCGCTATCTCTGGCTGCAGTATCAAAAGCGGCGGATACATCCACAATTCCGTATCCCAAAACACATGGCCGTTATACCCAAGTCCCGATAACCCCATAGGAGAAAGACTGTTACCCGAGCCTTATCTAATTGCCGCTAAGGTATGTAAGGCGGGCGGAAACAAAAAAGGAGGGTATGCTTTCAAGGCATGCCCTCCTTTATCCTGCTCGTTTTTTAACCAGGTTTATCGATAAGATTCAGGCCTTTTGGCCAAGGTTACTTTTGTCTTTCTCTCATTTCCATCCCTCTTATATGCGATTTCTATTTGATCAGTAGGATCAAAAAAACTGAGCAGTATAAGCATATCCTCCATGCTTTTGGTATTGGCGCCGTTGATCTCGGTGACAATATCTCCCTTTTTCAAGCCTGCCTTATGAGATGGGCTTTCTGCCATTACATCAAGGATTCTCACACCTCCATCGGCTGATTCAATTTGAGCGCCGATGTACGCATCGCCCAATCTAGGGCCATGACGCAATCTTCTTTCATGTCTTTCTGCGCGTTGGTGATCGCGGTGCATTTCACGCTTCATATGCCTCTTGTGAAGTCCCTTATCCCCTTTGCTTTTGACTTTCACTTTCACTTTCCCGTCTTTATGCTGCTCGTGCAAGTCGTCGATGTCAATGTCGTGTTCTTCCAGCATTTTTTTCATGTCTTCGGGCATTTCACCTTCGCCATCCCATTCGAATTCTACCTCTTCACCATTGTTGGAGATCTTAATCTTTATTTTTCGCTCGTCATCTCCTTCTTTTTCTACATCGACACTGATTACTTTTTCGTCATTTCCGTCCGTATCTATGTCTTCTACGACAATTCGATTTTCTTTTTTGATGACTACTTTGTCATCGTCTTGTTGGGCCAGTAATGGTAAACTGATCAGAGTAAGCACGAATACGGCTAATAAGTTTTTCATGATCTGCATTTTTGTTTATTAAGTTTGTTAAGAATAAATTTTAAATATACTTGAGAAGTACGAAATGTTTCGTCAAATGTAAAATGAGTATTTGCACTTAAGTTTTAAGGAAATGATAAAACTTTCTCAAAAGCGAAACTTTCGCATTGCAGAACTATGATATCTTAATCACGTGAAAAAAGAACGCAAAGCAGAAAACTTTCTTCCAAAGCCCATCTTTATAGGTGGCCCGAGAAAAATGGGCGAATTTATCAGGGAAAATCTGAGATACCCTGAAGATGCCATTCATGAAAAAATAGAAGGTACGGTAAGAATCAAAATCGCTATAGACTACACGGGAAAGGTAATAGGTTCAAAAGTATTGTCGAGCGTATCGCCATCTTGCGATGAAGAAGCTAAACGGGTAGTAAGTCTTTTGGAATTTCGAGTTGAACAGAAATTGCGCAAAGGTAAAATACGCTTTCACAAAACGTTGAATATCCCATTCAGGGTTTCTGATATAAAGCAAAAAAAACAACCATTGACCCTTAACTACAAGATAACGAAATCGAATCCGAAGAAGCCCTTAGAAGATCCAAAATCAACTTCCAAGACCTACCATTACACTCTGAATTATTAGCATCGGGTATTTACATAAAGTTGAAATTGTTATAGTTTTGCGCATTCAATTTTGACCCATGGTGTAATTGGCAACACATCTGGTTTTGGTCCAGGCATTTAAGGTTCGAGTCCTTATGGGTCAACTGAAGACAAAGGCTCTTGCTTCTACAGCAGGAGCTTTATTTTCTTAACTGAACGTAATATTTCATCACTCAATAGGGCGAGAAGTCTATCCCGACCCACATGTCAGAAGCGTAACACTGGGAAATTCTAATGAGTCAATGAAATATTTTGAAAGCTCTAGTCTAAAACCGGAGCTTTTTTTATTGAAGAAGAATAAAATGAACATCCAATTCCATTCCGATCTCCACCTAGAATTTCCGAAAAACTGGGTCTTTCTCAAAAACAATCCCATCCTGCCAAAAGCAGATGTTCTACTACTTGCAGGCGACATCGTTCAGTTCATCGAAATGAATAATCACAAAAGGCGATATTCTCAACGAAGCATTTGCTGTCGAACTTTCACAGCTAATAGAAGAATCCAAGATCAATTATTGGATCTACGGCCACCACCATAGCAATATTTCCAATTTTAAAATTGGAAATACCGCCTTGATTACCAATCAGTTAGGGTATGTGCAGTATCGGGAGCACGTGGATTTTGATCCAGGAAGGTGTTTATCTATTTGAACGGGATTAAAGTTAATGCAATAATCCACGCCCACTTAAATTCTTCATCAAAGCCCCCATTCCAAATTCCCACGAAGCAATAAGATGAGTATAGTTTACCCGATTTTGAAGACGCCCTAATTTTGGTGCTTCTATCGACACAACATCTCCAATTTTGTGCGTAAATCCTTCTCCTTGCTGATCTCTGTCTTGAGTAGGCGCAAATAATGTACCTGTAAAAAGTGCCATTCCATCAGGGTATTGATGATGTTCGTTCATTGCTTGATTGACAAGATCGAGTATATCACGGCTGATTTTCGTCATTGGGCTTTTGTCTTTCAGGACGTATTCATCCTCACTTTCAATGGTGAGGGATACTTCCGTCTTTCTGATATCATCCAAAGTAAACGTCTCATCAAGTAATCGAATAAAAGGGCCTATGCTACAGGATGCATTATTGTCTTTGGCCTTTCCAAGCAATAAAGCGCTTCTTCCTTCAATGTCACGTAGATTGACATCATTGCCCAAGGCAGCGCCAACAACTTCCGCTTTATTGTTAACTAACAAGACAACTTCTGGTTCTGGATTATTCCATGAAGAAATAGGGAGGATTCCTATCTCATTTCCAATGCCTACTGAAGACAACGGTTGCGCTTTAGTAAAGACTTCGGCATAAGGGCCAATACCTACTTCGAGGTATTGCGACCACAGCCCTTCGTTGAGCAGGAATGATTTTAATTCTTCAGCTTTCTTTGAGCCAGGAATAACATTTGATAATTCAGTGCCAATTCTGTCTTTAATTTTTATGCGTATTTGTTCAGCTTTATGTACATCACCTCCTGCCTGTTCTTCGATCACTCTTTCCAGCATGCTGACCATAAAAGTCACGCCGCATGCTTTAATGGCCTGAAGGTCAATGGGCGATAAAAAGTAAGGTTGTTTATCATCGCGATCTTCGGACATAGCGTTCGCCATAATGCTACTGAAATCGCCTATGCGAGTCGCAGCATTAGGATCAAACATAGATTTAGAAAAACCTTGGTTGAGCAGTTCTGAGCATGTAGGGGCCAATCCGCTAATGTCGTATGTACCCTCTTCAGAAATAAACACGGGACTCGGTCCGCAGATTGCATTGCGAGCGCTCTTAGGAATCCAACAGCGTCCGATTAAAGTTCCTTCAAACCGATCCTCCGGAAGAAATTCGTAGTAGTTGGGTTTCGTCACAGACATGGGTATTCAGATCGGGATCAACGGCTCCACGTTCTCGTCCTCTCCACATCCTCACCAGGAAAATCATCCGGAACAGTCTGAGTCACCTTACCTGTGGCTGCCCATTCTGCTCCGCGTTGCAATGCGGTAATAAATCCTACGCATTCCTGGGCAATGATTGAATGACCCATCGGAGTGTGAAACACACGACCTTTGCCGTAATCAATAGCTAGAAGCATCGGCTCGTGCCGCGCTGTTCCGGGTTCCTTGGGTTCCCAGGGTGTTACATTTTTTTCGGCATCAGAATAGGCTGTCGCCAATACTTTTACATTTTCAGCGGGGCCTCTTAAACGATCGTATAATTCATCTTTGGCGTGAAGCCATTTACTCGGAAGGCCTTTGGTAACAGGATGCTCGTTATCCCTGATCGTAATAGCATACGCATATTCAGGTCCGTGCGAGCCGCAAGTGCCCTTTGAAGGATCGCGCACCAGGTTTCCATCGTCATCATAGTACAGATAAGGCCCATGTTTTTCGGTACGATCTCCCCAACCGCCGACAGCTATCATTTTGTTGTACTCCTCCCAATCTCCAAAGGAATTATTTGCAGCATGAACGATTACAAGTCCGCCACCGCCGCTTACATATTTTTCCAAGGCCTTTCTCGTTTCTTCTGGCCATGGGGCAGTGTTCCAACCGAAATTAGACAGAACCAAATCATACTTAGAAAAATCAGGCTTGAACTCAGGATCCGTCTTTGGTTCTTCCTGGGCTTTAGATTTTTTACCATCTAGGGCAGGGAAATCCTCAAAGAACTGCTCTCCGTTCCACGTATATGCCGTGCGTTCGGCATCTACGGTGAACAGCCCTGTCTCTTCGAGGTAGCTCTTCATCATGTAAGTGGTTTTTGGCCAGACATAGTGGTTGTTTTGACCTTCGACGATCAACACGCGAAGTTTATCGTTTTCGTTTTGCACTGCGCACATTGAAAGGACGAACCAAAAAAGAATAAAGAAAATGCGATTCATAACCTATGAGTTTGTGAGTGTCAGAAAGGCAAGCCATCACCGTTGCGATGATATATCCATATCAATAGGATAATGAATAATGCAGTATAGATCAATCCCCACATGAGGCATCCGGCTTTACCGCTGTAATTTATTTCTTCGGGATGATTATCAGACATACGAAGGCGTATTAATTTTCCACAGCAAAGAAAAGCATTTGGTGGAATATGTTCTTCACGCTTATGTTACAAATAGATTGGTTCTAATTAGGCACCAAATTGAAACATGCCCCGAATGTAGATCCTAGTGATCGGTGACTAAGCAAGCTGAGGAATTAAACATTTAACATTCAAATACTTGTGTATTGCCTTTTTAAGTAATATGTTTGCATAACTCATTTCTTGGTCAGCTCATCATTATAACCAAAAAAGAGCGAACTTTGAATTTATCCTTGGTGTTTACATTGGTATAATTGAAAGTCGTTTTTATTGTTTAATTCCAAAAACAGGACGCAGAGAGATGTTACGTCAGAGCCTAGGTCAAAAAATGACTCAGAAGCTGTCCCCCCAACAGATACAGCTGATGAAACTTCTTCAAATTCCCACAGCCACCCTCGATCAAAGAATACAAGAAGAACTGGAATCTAATCCTGCATTGGACGAAGGCGAAAGCTATGATGAGGTATTCGATATTAATGAGAGCTATTCAGCTGATAAAGAGAACCAGGAGGATGACCAGTCCGAGGCAGATCGACCTCTGACCGAAAAGGAGGAAACATTCGAATTAGATGATTATCTCCACGAATACATCGAAGACGACCCCATTACCTACAAATTAAAAGGAGATGTCTACACAGAAGAAGAAGAAAAAGCCATTCCCATTGCTATAAGTTCTTCCTTTCACGAACATCTGCAAAGGCAACTAGGAATGATGGATTTTGCCAACGAGGAAGAAAAATCCTTAGCACGCCAAGTAGTAGGAAGTATCGACGAGGATGGATATCTGAGAAGAGAGCTACTTGCGATAGTGGATGACTTGCTTTTCACACAAAACCTAGAAACCACTGAAGAAAAAGTCGAAGAAGTTCTCCAACGGGTGCAAAAAATGGATCCGGCCGGAGTCGGGGCACGTGATCTGCAGGAATGCCTTTTGCTGCAGCTAGATGTCAAACTTAAAGATGCCGAGGGGGTCACCAGGAAGGTGCGAATGCTCTCCAAGAGAATACTTCATAATTATTTTGATGAATTTTCTAAAAAGCATTATTCGAACCTCAAAAAATCACTATTTATATCGGATTTGGAGCTCAAAGACGCTATTGATGAAATATTAAAACTAAATCCCAAACCTGCCAGTTCTTTTTCACAGGAAAGCCATACGGCAAAGGAAGTGAACCAATACATAATTCCGGATTTTATTGTTTCAAATAGAGATGGTGAATTGGAGCTCCACCTCAATACCAAAAATGCTCCTGATCTACGCATCAGTGATCAATTCATGGATATCTTGAAGACGTTTAAGGACAGTACTAAAGGAAGAAAAACTACTAAGAAGGAAAAGGAGGCTGTGCTATTTGTAAAGCAAAAAATTGATTCTGCAAAGTGGTTTATCGATGCCATAAAGCAAAGGCAAGAGACTCTGTATAATACCATGTACACCATCATGCAGTACCAGTATGAATACTTCAAGACCGGCGATGAAAGAAGATTAAAACCAATGATTCTCAAAGATATTGCAGAAATAACCGGCCTGGATATCTCGACGATTTCGCGTGTAGCCAATAGTAAATTCGTTCAGACAGAATTTGGTACGAGAAGGTTGAAAGATTTCTTTTCCGAATCGCTTCAGACACTAAACGGAGAAGAGGTATCCACACTTGAAGTCAAAAATATCCTGTCTGATATAATCAAAGACGAAAACAAAGTCAAGCCTTTATCGGACGAAAAACTCAAAGATATGCTCAGAGGCCAGGGTTATAATATTGCCCGTAGGACTGTGACAAAGTACAGGGAGCAATTGAGTATTCCAGTGGCTAGACTTAGGAAAGCGCTCTAGGGTTAAATTGGTATCAAATCTAACAACTCAAAAAAACCAGCATTACTTATTTGGCTAAAGTACGTGGTATATGGTCTGGTAGTAGGTGAGTTTTATCAGTTATTGTATCCAAAAAAGTGACTTTCATTATTTCATTGCCCAGATAATCATAGTAAATAGCTCCAATATTATAATATCGCTCGGATTTAATAAATCTCTTTCTTTTTTTATGCAAGATTTTACCAACATCCCAAAAAGTGATTTGAATGGAGTCGACGTCAGATTTGGGACATTTTCCTGACAATTCAAAGGGCAGCTTTTCAGATGAATCTGATTCCATTATTGCATTAATCTCAGAGGTGTCATTCCTGACTTCAACATATTTTAGGATCTTATATAAATTATTGATTGACTCTTGACTTGATGATTCGGAAACCAAAACTTTATTAGGTATGAAGATGTATTGATATCTAGATTTTAAAAACTTGGTGTTAAATGCACTCGGATCATTGAGAAATTCTTCGCCTTTTAATGAATCTAGAAACAACTCACTATAAATAAAAAAAGTGTCCAATGTTTCAGATCCTTCATTTTCAAAGACCCAATAAATTTTTCTTGTCTCAACAATATTTTTTTTTGAAAAACAAGAATTTAATAGGAATGAAAAAAATATGAGTGCGAAGAATAATATTTTCACTTCTTGCACTTTTTAAAAAGTTCTGCTCCAAATGCTTCCCTTGCTAAATCACTTTGAGGGATATACAACTCCATCACCGCTGTGTTCGATGAACTGCTTCTTTTCCTTGGCCAAGAATAGATATAGTTATCTCTTCCTTCATTGAAGATTACTCCATTTGAATTAAATTCGAGACCCCAACTCGGGCTGTAAACAACACTCACGTCGTATGTATTCCCATCTTTCAAGCTGAGATGACCAACACCTATCCATGCATTGCCCGTACCTATAATGTTGGTGAAGAAATCCTCTAAGGAATAGACTACTTCCTGATTAGGAGCCAGATCGGACATGCATTTGTTGACAAAATGAATAGCCACGATATATTTAAAAAAATGTTCTAATCTCGCCTGGTCGTTGGACCCACTCCAGTCTATTTTAGGCGGTACAAATCTATCATCCACCATAGACAGGATAATTGCAAATATATCAGGATTATCACATAAGTAATCCGCGTGTTCTGCATTATTAAATTCTCTATCATCCAGAAATTCATAAGCATTTTGATAGCATTCTCTGCTATGGCTTACGTCACATAATATTAAGGATTTTGAAAGATTCTCCAATGATTCTTTCAAACAATCTAAATCACTGCAGTCAATATATCCATCATCATCGTTATCAACACCATCATCACATATTTCGCAAAGTTGTCTGATTATTATCTTACCATCCGCAGTGACTTGGGAATGGGTTTCCAAAGTCATGAATGAAAACATCACAAAGGTTGAAAGCGATTTGACTAAGTTCATAATAAATTTCTTGTTTGGGTCTATGAATTCAACAACTATGCCATAAGCATTATTTGGTCATCAAGCCTTTCTACAAATAATTTATTAAGCTTGAATGCTTTTGTGGAGAAAAGATTGTTCAATACCGTATTTTTACGGTATTATGTTTATCTGCTCTTTGTGGAGGGTTTTTTAGATGCCATGATTGAAATACAGATCATAAATAGAGGAATGCTAAACACTCCAATGTGATATTTCACCACCGCATCAATGATAAGGACGATAAAAACGAATATTCCATATGACAATCCAAAGGTGCTTATTAGAACGTTCGGATGAGCCCATATTTGTGACAGCCAGAGGCCCATAAATACTAGTAAGGCCAGTAAAGCAAAAACTCCACCCGCCATCCACAAGTAAAGCAAATAGTTTTGATTGTGAATGGGAATATCGGGGCTGTTGTGTTCATATACCACCTCTAATTCGGACTTTACATCCCCGATTCCTACTCCGGCTATTGGATGATCTGCTACCACTTTCCAGGAATTTTGAAAAGACTTCAGACGGGTCAATGTGGTAAAATGCTTGTAGTCGTAATCTTTGTACTCATCATTGGCAATAAGTTCTAATTCCCATCGCATTTGATCATAACGCAGCTGAACAGCAGGCACCGTTTTGTAGATTGCATAAGGAAACGCTACTAGAAATATAGCAATCACGAGCAGTGATTGGATTCCGAAATACCTTCCTTTGGGTGAGAATTTGTTTCTCAACATATGCATTAAAAAAGGTACCAGGGCAAAAAGTAAAGCCAATTGTGCTCCTCGCGCCCCTAGAAGAACGATGGTAGCCAATAATAAAACGGAGAGATACAAATGTCTTCTTACACCTCCATTAAGATAGGCGTACAGACAATACAAAAACGAAAATCCGATGATATACGCGAAGTGCAGTCGATCAACAAATGGAGAATATAGCCCAAACTGCGTTTTATTTATCACATCCGGGTATTCCTGCAGGAAACTGAGGTTTTGTGTGATCTGCTTAGCCAGGTCAGCCGGTATAATGAAAAAAAACAAGGTTATCGCCGAAGCACACGTAGTACTATAGATCAAGGCAGATAGAAACATATGCAAACGAGACCAGAGAACCGACCAATGAAGCAAAGCAATAACCGGGACGGTAAATAAGCCATTCTGTATCCATAACTCTCGGATGCCAAGCTCGACATTTTGAGAATAGATAAGACTAATGGCTAAGACAAGATACAATCCAACAAGCGGTAAATAGGTGTTGATTATATTCTTCTCTCTCAAAAATTCACCTTTTACACGCGGATAAATCCCTATTAGCAGCAAACCAACTACAGAAATGGAAATTAAAAATTTTGAAAAGGAGAAAGAGGCAAATAGAACAAAAAATAAAACGCTACATAGCCATTGGTACGATTGGCGAAGATTCAGTTTCACTTGTGCAAATTCAGTGGATGATTATGTCCTAATTCTGACATTTTTCGACTTAAAATATCAATATTTCGAATTAATTAATTTTTCATTAACATAGCGTATAGATTATCCACATAAAAATTGGAGCGCAGGACTGTTAAAATTAACACTTACGATCACCTGTAAATTAATTTATTATGAGAAAGCTGATGTTATTCTTGTCGATCATAATAATCCCAATTTTTGTCGACGCACAATACTTCGGGAAAAATAAACCGCGCTATAAATCCTTTGACTTCAAGGTCAAAGAAACTCCGCATTTTGACATATACTACTACATGCGGAACATGGAGACTGTTGATTGGCTGGCTCAGGAGTCCGAACAGTGGTACGACTTTATCAGCGACATGCTTCACCACGAGATTCCTTTTAATAATCCCTTGCTTTTTTATGTCAATCACGCAGATTTCCAACAAACCAATGCCATTTCCGGAGGTATTGGAGTGGGCACCGGAGGTGTCACGGAGGGCTTTAAGAATAGGGTGGTCATGCCGCTCACTTTCACGAATCAGCAGACGCATCAGGTATTAGGTCATGAATTGGTACACGCATTCCAATTCAATATTATTATTGGCGGTGAAAATACTTCGATTCGGTCGCTTAGCAATCTTCCCCTTTGGATGATAGAAGGTATGGCCGAATATCTTTCAATCGGTCGAACTGACGCATTTACAGCCATGTGGATGCGCAACGCGATATTAAATGATGATGTGCCCTCATTCAAAGACATGTATCATCCCAAATATTTCCCATACAGGTACGGTCAAACGGCTTGGTCATTTCTAGCAGGAAAATTTGGCGACCAGGCTTTGCGCCCTTTATTCCATAATACAGCTGTCCACGGTTTGGATGTAGCAGTCGATAGTCTGTTTCATATGAAAACCAAGGATTTGAGTGATGAGTGGGAACAGGCACTAAAGGATAATTTTGAACCGTATTTGAGAGATAAAAAGGAATCTAAATTTGGAAAGACCATACTTTCTGAAGAAAACTCAGGAAAGATCAATGTATCGCCATCGATTAGCCCTAATGGAAAGTATCTGGTCTTTCTATCCGAAAAAGATCTTTTCAGTACTGATCTATTTTTGGCGGAAGCAAGGACTGGAAAAATTGTCAAAAAATTGTCGAGTCTCGTAAAGGATGGAGATCTCGATGCTTATAACTTTCTCGAATCTGCGGGCACGTGGTCACCGAACAGTAAGGAATTTGCATTTGTGGCGTTTAGCAAAGGAGTGAATAAATTGATCATAAAGAATATCAAAAGCGGCAGTACAATAGAATCCATAGAAATTCCAAAATTGCCTGCATTTAGCACACCGGTATGGTCACCCGACGGAAAGGAAATAGTAGTAACCGGTTCGGCCAATGGGCACACCGACTTATATGCATATAATATTAAACGCAAAAAGGCGCGCAAACTCACAGATGATTTCTATTCCGAAATTCAACCTGATTTTTCTAAAGATGGTAGCAAGCTGGTATTCAGCTATGACAAAAGAAGTTTTGATGAAAGAAGAACAAATGGCCAGTGGACTTTTGATCTCGCTATTATGGATTATGCAACCGGGGAAATCGAAATTCTCGATCTATTCAAAGGAGCAAATAACATCAACCCCAATTTCGATCACGATGGCAATATCTATTTTATGTCAGATCGCGATGGTTTCAGAAATCTGTATGAATACGATGTCACTAAAGATGAAGTGATGCAAATGACCGACTATTTGACCGGTATCAGCGGTATCAGCCGATTTTCTCCTATGATATCCTCTTCGGAGAAAGTCGATCGGGTATTGTTTAGTCATTACTATGGGAAAGGCTACAGTATCATTTCCGCTAAATCGACACAGCTTTTGAATAAGCCCGTGGATCGAAATGAAGTCGATTTTTCAGCAGCGGAATTACCTAATTCGGCATCGGGGAAAAAAGAATTTGTAACAGAATTTCACGAATCGATTGATGAGATCGACTATCTCTCAGCTACATCATTCAGAAACAAAAAATATGAATCCAAATTTGAGTTGGATTACATTGGCGGCGGCGGCGGAATAGGTGTGAGCAACAGCCTGTATGGCTCCTATACCGGACTTCAAGGGGGGATAGATATGCTTTTCGGAGATATGCTCGGCAATAATCAACTATTTGCACAGATCGCCCTTAATGGAACAGTTTATGATTTTGGTGGACAGGTCAACTACATTAACAAGAAAAACCCGATTGCATGGGGCTTTGGAATATCACACGTCCCTCAAATTACAGGTGCGCGAAGTTTACTCGGTAATGTACCACTTACAGATCGGGATGGTAATCTAATCAGAGATGAGAACGGTGACCAGGTATTAACGATAGTGGATGAACTCAACCTTATCCGTATTTTCAACCAATCTGTCGGAGGCTTTGCTCAGTTACCATTTACAACCAAACTAAGACTCGAAGCAGGAGCAAGTATCGGCCATCAAGGTTTCAGATGGGATCGCACGCGAAACTTTTTTACCAATGATGGATTGTTCCTTTTCATTGATCAAAGAAGGGAAAAACTGGACACTCCGGATGAACTCACATTTAACCAATTTTTCACCATTAAAAAAGGCCTTACCGGAGGCGCCAACATCGCCTTGGTCGGTGATAATTCAAATTTTGGCCTCACAGCTCCCCTAAACGGGCATCGATTCCGATTGTCCGCTGAGTACAGCTATGGCGTGAACGAATATTATGGCTTGCTTGCCGATTATCGTAAGTATATCAGGTTAAATCCTGTCACTGTGGCTTTCAGGGGACTGGGCTATTTGCGATTTGAAAAAGACGTATCTTCTGTTTATCCGTTCTACGTGGGTAATATGGGCTTTGTAAGGGGCTATGATTTCATATTCTCGAATAGCTTCTCGAGCATAATAGGCGATACGAATCTTGCACAGCTGTTAGGAAGTAAGCTCGGACTTTTCAATTTTGAGGTACGACTCCCATTCTCCGGGCCAGCACAGTTGTCCGTTATTAAATCCAATATTTTATTCACTGACTTGAATTTCTTTTTTGACGCAGGTGTTGCTTTTGACAAGTTTAGGCATTTCAGCGACGGAGAACCAATTGGTTTTGATGGCAGTGGGAATCAAGTGCTGAGAAAACCTGAATTGGCAATGAGTGCCGGGGTGAGTGTTCGGATTAATTTATTCGGAGCGCTTATTATAGAACCTTATTGGGCGTATCCTTTGCAGAAGAATAGCAGGATTGTATTCGGCTTGAATTTTATACCTGGATGGTAGGATTTAGTTAATTGGTTGATCGGGAATTAGTTAATCAGGAGTTCACATAGGTGGCTGTGCAGATGCATCAATTATCCTGATAACTCGCATTTTATTTGAACTTCCTGGATTCGATTCAAGGAGTACTTCGTTTTGCAAATGACTGTACACCCGATTAACCAATCACCTATTCATACCTAAGTGACTCAATAGGATCAAGTCTTGCGGCCTTCAAAGCAGGATAAAGGCCAGAAATAACACCTACAATAAGACAAACGAAAATGGCAAGCAGCATCCAGTTCCACGGTATAACAAAGCTGCTCTTAATGAGTACGCTTACAAGATTGCCAACTAATATTCCCAAAAGAATACCTACCGCTCCTCCAGCCTGGCAAATGACCACGGCTTCTGTCAGAAACTGGATCAATATATTTCTACGTTTGGCACCGATCGCTTTGCTAACACCTATTTCTTTGGTGCGTTCAGTGACTGTGACAAGCATAATATTCATGAGGCCTATGGCTGCGCCCAAAAGTGTCATCATGGCTATGGCTATGGTTCCCAGACGCAGATTACGAGTCATGTCTTTGAGTCTATTCAAAATACTGTCACTTTTTCGTATCTCGAAGTCGTTTTCATTTGCGGCCTTGAGTCCCCTGATATTCCGCATATGAGGTATGGCTGAGGCCACCGCTGATTCTATCAAAGCAGGATATTGTACGACTACATTGAGCCTGTAATTCTTTTTTGCATAACCGTACAATGCTCTTGATTTGGCCAATGGGATAAAAACCCGCTCATCAGATTTGTCATTCAGAGAAGAACCCTTTTCCTTAAGTATCCCAATTACTCTGAATCGATTAGAGTTTACATTTATGATTTGGTTGAGCGCCGACTCTGGTTTTTCGCCGAAGAGTTTATCGACTATACCCATTCCTATGATTGCTTTGGGACTGCCGGAATGGATTTCGTTGACCGTCAGGTTTCTGCCTATGTCAATATCATAGGAGAAAACGTCAAAATAGTTTTCATCTATTCCATAGAGGACGATCGTTGGGTTTGTGGTTTCTTCGCCATATTTGACTTCTGCACTCGTGGAACACAAGTCTTCAATCGCTACTTTGGTACCGGAGAAAACATAGCGCTCCTTAAATTCCATGGCCTGATCGAATACTATAGGTTCGGATTTTTTTCGGGTCTGGCCTCCGCTTCTGGAGTGTATATTCTCTCTAAGAGGCCTGATATTAAAACTATTTGCTCCCAGACGATTAAAACTATCGTTCATCGAGAAGAGCACAGAGTCAATAGCAGTCAAAATTCCTACAAGGCACGTAATACCTACCGCAATAATAAGTAAGGTCAAAAAAGTGCGTAGAAAATTAGCGCGCAGTGACCTTAAGGCCATCTTTATATTTTCGTATAAATTCACGGCGAAGAGTTAAAACGAAGGAATGAATATATGGTAAGCCAGGCAATGCATTTTGCATTTTCTACGGAATGATTATTTATCAAGATGAAATGGCCGTGTACGCTTCTGATACTCGCTTCACTACTTCATCATGCAAATGGCCGTTAGAAGCAATAATATTCCCGGCGTGCAAAAAATCTTCATTGTCTTCGAGGTCGACTACTTTTCCACCAGCTTCTTGGACCAATACTGCGCCACCAGCTACATCCCATGCATTGATCGAAGTCTCATAGTAAAAATCATATCTTCCACAGGCTACATAAGCTAAATCCATAGCCGCCGATCCTTTTCTTCTTATTCCTCTGGCGTGGTTGATCCAATAATTCAATATGCCGAGCATGGGAGCAGAATCTTTTACGGAATACGGAAATCCTGTGCCGATAATCGCCTCTGAAATAAGATCATTTTTCCGTACTGATATCCGTTGCCCGTCTAGGTACGCGCCTCCTCCTTTCCAGGCGTAAAAAACTTCCTTGGTGTTCACTTCTTCTACTATTCCCAATACCAATTTGTCTTTAATTTCCAGTGCAATACTTACCGCAAAATGAGGGATGGAATGCAAAAAATTAGTCGTTCCATCCAGTGGGTCTATTATCCATCTTACTTCGCCTTCTTTTTGATCTACTGTGGCCTCCTCCGTCAGAAATTCAGCTTCGGGTAAGAGTTCGTGCAATCCTTCGACCAATATTTCTTCGGCAGTTTTATCCACGTAAGATACCAGGCTATTCTTTTCTTTCGCCTCTATGTCCTCGGTTGCCACCTTTCCCACTTCTCCTTTGATAAATTCGCTTGCCTTTCGTACGACAGGCAAGCATTTGCGGCACAGACTTTCGTAACCCTTTTCGTTCATTTATTTCTTAGTCCTTTATAATCGCGCAAGATTAGTGAAAACAAGGTTATATTTTATAGCGTTTCATACACAGCACTAATATCCAGCTCATCATCCATCTCATTCTGCAGCGCGAGTAAATCATCGAAGAGAGATTTTATCTTTGTTTTATACTCAGATTTTTCGGATAGATTGTTCATCTCGTCGGGATCATTCTGCATATCAAACAACTTAACTTTCCCGATTTTAGGATATACGATCAACTTAAATCCGTCTTTTCGGATCATCCTTTGCAAATCGATATATCCGCAATAGATAGATGGATAAATTTGTTCGCTGCTTTCACCTTTGGCATGAGAAAGAAAGCTCTTGAACTCGACGTAATTAGGTTTGGTTATTCCGGCTAATTCCAAACTTGTAGCCATAACGTCTTGGAGGTAGACATCCGAAGTGACCCCATTGCCTTTTGCTATGCCCGGCCCTTTGACCATTAGAGGGACGCGAATGCTGTGGTCGTACATATTTTGCTTACCTAATAAGCCATGACGACCAACTGCCAATCCATGATCGGCCGTAAAGAAAATATAGGTGTTATCCATTTTCCCAGATTCCTCCAGAGCGCTTAGGATTTGTCCTATTTGATCGTCCAAATGGGTAATGATGGCGTAGTATTCCTGGATGTGTTTTTTAATGGCGTATTCTGTACGCGGGAATGGCGCTAAGGCTTCATCCCTCAGTTTTGGACTTAGGCCAATGCCATCTTTATCGGGATATTCGGTAAGCCAGTTTTTCGGGATGGTAATTCTATCAAGTGGATATTTATCGAAGTACTCCTGGGAGGCCTGACGTGGATCATGTGGGGCATTAAACGCCAGGTAGATGAAGAAAGGAGTCGGTTTGCCTTTCGCCTGTTCGATAAAGCCTAGAGCATCGTCTTTTAAAACTTCACTCCAATGCTTTCCGCCTTCCCAAAAGCCACCGAATTTCGGATCGGTAGGCGACCATGAATTGTCATTTTCATGCTTTGGCCGATTGTATCCTACCGGCATTATTTTGTCTAAATCTACTTTGCCTTCTGCGCGAGCCTTATCAAATTTCTCCCCAACTTGAGAATTACTCCACGAATCACCAGGCATTCCCGGTCTTATGTTCTTCGCTTGATTAAAGATGGTATCTGCTGGTGCAGCAACGTGCCATTTGCCCGTCATATAGGTGTCGTATCCGGCCCCTTCCAGTAGTCTCGGCCATGTCTGCTCATAAGCATTGGTATTGTGCTGCCTCCATTTTTCGCTGAACTTTTGTGCCCTCCACACAAATCTGCCCGAAGTGATCATAGCTCGCGAAGCGACACAGACTGCCCCATTCCAAGCACCCATATTATAGGCATGCGTAAATGTTGTGCCTTCATAAACCAGCCGGTCGATATTGGGCGTTTCTATTTCTTCATTGCCTAAGGCGTGAATTGCTCTATAGGTAAGATCGTCAGCAAAAATGAAAACGATATTGGGTTTGGTTGTAGACCGTTTTTCACTGCATGCAACGGTCATAAGAAGAATAAGCCCATAGGGATACAGCCTTTTCATTTTACCAATGTTTTAGTCGTATGCGTATGCCATTTGATCCGGAGGTTCATTAATATAAATTACTATCATCTGGGCGCCATGCGAATAGCCCCATCCAATCGAATAGTTTCTCCGTTCAGCATTGGATTGGTAATAATACTTTTAACCATTTTGGCATATTCGGATGGCTTTCCCAACCTTGAAGGAAAGGGCACCTGTTTGCCGAGTGAATCTATTGCCTCTTGCGGAAGAGAATCAAACAACGGAGTATGAAAAAGCCCCGGAGCTATTGTACAAATGCGAATCCCGCCTCTCGCCAAGTCCCTCGCTATTGGCAAAGTCATGCCTACGATGCCGCCTTTTGATGCGGAATAGGCGACCTGACCAACCTGTCCGTCGAATGCCGCCACACTCGCGGTATTCACAATCACACCGCGTTCTCCTTCTTCATTAGGTTCGTTGTCCTGCATGATCTCTGCGGCAAGCCGCAATACATTAAAAGTACCGACGAGGTTGATATTGACCACTTTTTTAAAAGCATCCAATGGATGGGCGCCCTCTTTGCCAACAGTTTTAATGCCAATTGCAATGCCTGCACAATTGACACAAACACTTATTTTTCCAAAAGTTTTCAGAGCCCTTTCCAGTGCCTCTTTGACCTGGCTTTCGCTTGTCACATCTGTCTTGTCAAAGATTACATTGCCTTTGCCCAATTCGGCTTCAAGGGCCTTGCCCTTTTCCATATTAACATCCAATATCAATACTTTCGCTCCATTCGCGACGAGCATCCTTGTAGTGGCTTCACCAAGACCCGAAGCACCGCCCGTCACAACTGCCGCTGCATTTTTTACATTCATTTCTTATATTTTGCATCTCGATCTCAAAATATGCAACCATGAAGGTAATAGAAGTAAAACAACCCGGAGGACTGGACAATCTGAATATTTCGGAAAGGAAAGATCCTAAACCAGATCGCGGTGAAATAGCGGTCAGATGGCATGCCACGTCACTAAACTATCACGATTACCTCGTAGCTGTCGGCGGAATTCCTGTGGCTGATCAACGCATCCCGATGTCCGATGGCGCAGGAGAAGTGATAGAGGTAGGCGAAGATGTGAATGAATGGAAAAAGGGGGACAAAGTAATGTCTATGTTCTTCCCCGGATGGACAGAAGGAAAGCCAACGCTTAGAAAAACGGTTGGGGTAATGGGTGAAACTTTAGATGGTTGTATGGCGGAACAATCGTGTTTGTCGGCCTCCGGAGTTACTTCAATTCCGCATGGTTATAGTTACGCCGAAGCAGCTGCCCTACCTTGCGCAGCATTAACAGCTTGGAGAGCTTTGATCGAAGAGGGGCGATTGAATGTCGGCCAATCAGTACTCGTAGAAGGCACCGGAGGCGTTTCTATTTTCGCTCTTCAAATTGCGAAGGCAGCAGGGGCACGAGTATTCGCAACCACGTCGTCCGAAGAAAAAGCCGCTAAGTTAAAAGCTATGGGTGCAGACGAAGTAATCAATTACAAAGAAGACCAAAAATGGGGCAAAACCATTTTCAGATTGAGTGATGGCGGAGTAGATCATGTGATTGACGTTGGAGGTGGCTCAACGATGCGTCAATCGATTGAAGCCGTTGCTATTGGAGGACATATTTCGTCAATCGGCATTCTTAGCGGAGGCCGAAAGGGTGAAATAACCTTTCCAAAATTGTTTTTCAAACACATTAGACTGCAAGGTATTGCCGTGGGAAGTAGGGAAATGCAACAAAACCTGGTCGATTCAATTAACATCAGCGGCTGGAAACCTGTGATCGACAAGAGCTTTGCATTTGATCAACTGGGCGACGCATTCAGATACCAGGAAAGCGGACGGCATTTTGGTAAGATTGTTTTGGAATGGTAAAAGCGTATTTTTTGAACAATCTTTTGATATTATTTGAAGCACATAGGAACATAGGGCACAAAGTGTTTAAAAAAATTTAGAAAAAATTGTGAAATGATGAAAGAATTGTGAAATGGGGCCATTAAAAGGAATCAAGGTTATCGAAATGGGGGCCATCGGGCCTTGTCCCTTTGCTGGAATGTTATTGGCAGATATGGGAGCTGATGTGGTGGTTGTGGAAAAAACTAATGATAAATCCGAGGCTCGGCGTAAGGATTGCACGAGAAGGGGAAAGAGATCGATGCCTATTGACCTTAAAAATTCTGAAGGAGTGGCAAGACTACTGAGAATGGTTGAAAAGGCCGATGTACTTTTCGAGGGATTTCGTCCGGGCGTAATGGAGCGATTGGGAGTTGGGCCGGATGAATGCTTTGTCAAAAACCCAAAGTTGATCTATGGCCGCATGACAGGATGGGGACAGACAGGGCCATTGGCTCACGCAGCAGGTCATGATATAAATTATATCTCTCTAACGGGAGTCCTGAATGCAATCGGTCGAGCAGATGAAAAACCAGTGCCGCCACTAAATCTCATAGGAGATTACGGAGGCGGTGCAATGTTTCTTGTTGTTGGAATTTTGGCCGCGCTTAACGAGGCTCAAAAATCCGGAAAAGGCCAGGTTGTGGATGCGGCTATGACCGATGGATCAGCCTTACTTATGGCTTTGTTTCATTCCTTAAATGCTTCCGGAATGTGGTCGGTGCAAAGGGGCGTCAATTTTCTCGATTCGGGAGCACACTTCTACAATACCTATGAAACTAAAGACGGAAAGTATATCTCTATCGGTTCTATCGAACCTAAGTTTTATATGTTGCTCATGGAGAAGGCCAAGTTAGATGTAGAGGAATTCGGAAATCAAATGGATACCAAAAAATGGCCAGAACTCAAAAAAAAGTTAGAAGAAGTCTTTAAGACAAAAACGAGGGATGGGTGGTGTGAAATAATGGAGGGAACGGATGTTTGTTTTGCTCCTGTTTTAGATTTTTTGGAGGCGCAGAAACATCCGCATAATATGAGCCGAAAAACATATATCGAGGTGGAAGGAATGAAGCAACCTGCTCCTGCTCCGAGTTTCAGCAGGACTCGGTCTGAAGTGAAATTTGGGGCGCATGCTTCGGGTGAGGATGGTGATGAGGTATTGAGAGAATGGGGAATACGCCAATGACAAAATGCAAATTCCAAGCACCAAATTCCAAAGCCTTAAATTATACATTAACGGTAGTAAATGGATAAGGCAAGAGACGTAAGAAAAGGCGAAGAACTCAACTGGAAAAAACTTGAAATTTACCTCCGCGAAGCTCTTAGTTGGCTAACCGGGAAAATGGAAGTCTCTCAATTTCATGGAGGTCACGCCAATCTCACCTATCTTCTGAAATTTGGCAATACCGAACTGGTTTTGCGCCGCCCTCCTTTCGGTAAAATCGCCCCGGGCGCACATGATATGAAACGGGAATACAGGGTGCTTTCCAAATTGTACGTTCATTTTCCGCAAGCGCCTAGAGCTTATCATTACAGCGAGGACGAGGAAATAATAGGCGCCAGATTCGTAGTTATGGAGCGCAGAAAAGGTGTTGTGGTGCGATATGATGTCCCGGAATGTTTCCAATCTTTTGAGAATGTTGAGGAAAGATTGACTGTCGCCTTAGTAAAAGCTCTGGCAGATTTGCACAAAGTAGATATCAAAAAGGTTGACCTGACAAAACTCGGCCGGCCAGAAGGATTTGTTGAACGGCAATTGGAGGGATGGGCAAAACGATGGGAACTCTCAAAAACACAAGGTAACCCGACAATGGATAAGGTATCTGAAGTATTGCGTAAGGACATCCCAAAACCACAAGCCGTCTCCATCATCCACAACGATATTAAATTTGACAACTGTCAATTTCAACCTGACAATCCGGACGAGGTGACCTCAATTTTTGATTGGGACATGTGCACTTTGGGTGATCCGCTGATCGATTGCGGTACCGCTTTGAGCTATTGGCCTGATGAGCGGTTAGATAAAGTAGAAGGCCTGCCTGTCCGCCTTACAGGTAAGTTTCCGGATAAGAAGTTTATTATTGAAAGGTACCATAAATTGACCCATTTTGATATGAGCAAAATTGCATGGTATGAGGCATTCTCCTATTGGAAAAATGCCATTGTCAGCCAGCAATTGTATAAGCGGTTTGTGGATGGGGAGACGAAGGATAAGCGGATGGAAATGTTTGGAATAAGTGCGAAGGTGAATGGGGAGATGGCTTTGGGGGTGATTGGGGGGTGAGGTCGGTCAGGCGATTGAATTAACTTGAGCAAGGCCCATTTCAAAGCCCTTACTTTAAATCATTGGAAAGATTTTCGAATAGCGACAATAACTCTGAGTGCTTCAGAATTGTGAGATTTTTGATACCCGCCGCAAGATTGACTCTCTTCATGAATTCTCTTGAATTATCTTCATTTTTCAAAATTTGTTCGTTCATCTTGAGATATTCAAGAATAGCAAATCTGGTTCGTTTATTTGTGCCAATTTCTCTTTCGGTTATACCAACGACCAAGTCCTGCCTGGATAACATAACTTTAGTCAATTCAAATTTATCCTTTCGGCTATCATCAAATGTTAGTTTAGAATACCACCACAGTCGCGAAATTCCGTTTCTTGACAGCTTTTCAAGATTAGCACTCTCTAAAAAATACCTCGATTTGATTCTTGATCTATTTGCTGAATCACTGCTTAAATCTATTGGCCACCTATTCAACATATATCTCCAAAATTTCACGTGTGCCATATAGCACCATAGTCGTGAATCGGATGCCTGAGTTTCATTTAATGCCAAATGTTTATAAAGACATATGGAATTCTCCAAATCGCTCTTTTGGATGTTCAAATCAAAATTGGATTCCATAAATATACCTGAACTACCCGGGGCAAATTTTTCCGAATAAGGAAAGAGCCGGTGGTTATATCTCTCCAAACCTATTTCGGAATCAACATCCTTTAACAGCCGCAGGACATATCTTCTGGAAAAGATGTTAATTGGTTCGTTAGAAGGCATAGCTGTAAAGCGTGTTAAAGGCGCGATTAACTGGAAGGTCTAAAATATTCTGAGCAATTATTAACGGCGACTCGTGATCATAAGATATCATAAGATTATTAAGAATGACATGCCATTTATATTGTGATAATTCTGAGTTGTTTTCCTTGACAACTCTAATCGCCTCCGAAAGAGCTGGCAACACGATGGAACTGTGAAGGGTGTTTTTGAGAAAGGATTCAGATTTCAAATTTTGATACATCGCGTAATCTTCTTTTGATAAGTAGATTGTGATTTTATCGCCCTCATAGTCGTTTCTGAATGGATTCTTGCTTTTGCCATCTGTGTCTATTTGCATAAATGCGGATATGGCCTTTAATTCGTGAGGTGATTTCTTTGCAAAAAAAGTAGCGGTTCCGGCATAGGCAAGTATATCTCCTTTTTCAATTTCAAAATTATACTCTGAAAAGTCATCATCAAAAGAGGAAAGGTTATAGTTAGTGATGCTCTTATTGGCGCATATTGAAAAATCAACTTCTACCAGATCATTCAAGCGTGCAGATTCAATTTTAATCTCCTTCAAGGGCTTGTTGGACACATATGATTCTCTAAAAAAAGTCGATCGACAGTAAATATGGGTCACGTATATTATTTCATTTTTCTTAAATAAGGCAAGTAGTTCCTCTTCGGAGAGCTTGTTGGATACGTTCAGGATGATTGATTCTATTGTACATTCTACGCTGAGCTCAGCTCTAAATGTTGATGTGTTGTTAATGCCAAATACCGGGTAAGGATAAAGCCTATTTCTGAATTTCATCCAATGAGATATTTAGTGCCAGTTTACTTTTTGATTCAATCTCACAATGAATTAAGTTGGTTCCATGCTCATAGAGAATTACCTTGTTCATTTTATTTCCTGATACAAGGATATTATTACCGTCCTCATTCCACGCTCGCAGCAGATTAACCTTTGCTTTTACACTTTCTCCCTGAGCTTGAATCCTGACTGAGCAATTTCTCGTACTATCGGATTTAATTTTTAGTAGGTATTCATATCCCTTAGAAGTACGGTTTTTTATTATTGGGGTGATCAAAATCCCCTTCATAGTGCGAGATTTTATTTTTCCCGAATCCTTGCCAATACCTATGCCTTTCCTGGAAGATTTCTTTTTATTGGTGTTTCTACTTTTGCCGCCTCCGATTCCAACTTGCTCAACTTCATTTAATACTGACACTTTGTAGGGATTTATTTCCACGTGATGATTGAATGCCTCCTGTTTTTGAACCATACTTGCAGACTCATTCTGAGATTCTTTGTTTTTTTCACGACCACCGTTATTTGAATTATCTGCCTCCTCCTCATTCAAATCGAATGGCAAATACTTGTATAAATCAGGAATTTCGAGTTTCCCTTTTGACTTGATATTTTGTTTTTCTTTGAGGACAGATCGAATCTTTTCATATAATTCGTCGAGGATTTTCTTCCCGTTTATTCCATAAGATTCTCCTTCCCATCGGTTGTGAGTTGGAGGTTCCATTTTCCTCAAAATCTTATTTCCTTTGCTATTGTCGCAAATCAGAACACCACAAAATTTCCCTGGAAATCGAAATGGCTTTGAAAGTACTATCATGTGCGGTTTTCTCATCATTGCTACATAGTTCATATGAGAGTCAATTTCTTTGAAATGGAATTTTATTTCTCCCAACTCAGAATGATCGTATTCTAATAATTCTCCACTTATTACGGATTTATAATATTGCAATGGATTCCCTTTTGGTTCGATGTGATCCTTCAACTCCTCCCCTTGAAAATATTTCACAAGATTGTCTTCTAAGTTATCTTTAGCAATTCTGTCATTTCCAACCTTTACTTTCAGTTCTTTGCTATAGATCGAATACCAAAAATTTCTTAAGATTGATTGAATTAAGTCAGTTTGCCAAGTCAGTATATTTCGGAAACCGGCCACATATATATCTAATCCCGGGTATATGTTTTTTCTTCTAAAAACACCGGGTATTTGATCATACATGTCAATAGAGTCAGCATTTTCCCTCCCAAAAAACCCAGTTCCATTAGTCGTTTCATTTTGATCATTCTTATGACTTACAATCATTGATTTTCCCTGGAATCTTGTTATTCCTTTTTCACTTCGGGAATAATAATAAACGGTTCGCAATGTTGAAACTGTAAATGGCGCCCCTTTACCAATGCCAAATGACCCTCCCGTATCCGGGCCTTTAGGGCTTGTACCTTTCGACCTGACCAAACCAAACCAATCACTATTTAAATCATTGTCATCGCCTGATAAACCTTTGGTATTATTATCTGTGCAGATTAGAAAGGGTATTTCTTTTTCATTTATTTGCTCGATTGCATTATCCAAGAATTCGTGGCAATCGGGAAAGCCACCATGCCAAAATTCTTTACATGAATGGAGAATTGAGCTAAATTGATCGATACCGGGTATTTCCCCTATCGGGATTAATCTTTCAGTAAATGTGACTTCCACAGGCTTAGTATTGTTTAGCTTAGCATCAAGGGAGTTCTGAATGACTTCTCTGGCTAAATGGTAGTACGGATTACCCGTGAAATGGCTTATTATCGGATTATTTATTCCGTCTACCTCCCTGGATGAATGAAATGTCCATTTCATAATCTAAAATTGAAACTTACTTTTGCTGTCCTTTTTTACGCCCTCTTCGAATTTAATCTCCGCTCTTTTTAATGACTCCCTAATTGTATTAAACATCTTATTCACATCCTTTTCATTATAGCTATAATTATTCCTGTTGGAACATTTCGATAAGCTGTGTATTTTATCAAGAATGTATTGCACCCTTGACGAAGCTATTTTATCGAAACGCCTTCTTTTTTCCATAATCTTAGAATATGAACTATAAAATACAAATATAGTATATATTTATATAATACTGAACATAATATAACAATGTGTGCGCTAAGTTTCCAGAATGTTCCTTACAATTCGAGCTATCTGCCAGGACAGGTATGGCGGCACGGCATTCCCAACCTGGTGATATTGAGCCGTTCTCGATCCACAAAAAAGATAATTGTCCGGGAAGGTTTGGATTCTAGCGGCTTCTCTCACAGTTAAACTTCTGCACTGGTCTGCATCGTAATGAATAAAATAATGACCGTCTTTCGATATGTGACTTGTTACGGTTGTTGCCGGCTGATCATCCAACTGAACTCTGAATCTATCGGCAAATTTCCCGGAAGCTGCATTTTCGTGGTCAGGAAGTAACCCTAAACTGGGTTCGTCGAATTCATGCAGGCGTGGAAAGCGCTTGTAGATTCTCGCAAACATGCTGGCAAACATGTATCGCTTTAGATCCTGTATTAGATGAGATCGCGATTCATGGTTACAAACACCTTTAAGTCTTGGGTCATTGTACCAGTCAAAAAGTGGGTTTGTTTCCGAAGGCGTTTCATATTTGAGGAATTCGGAACCTTTACCTTTTAGCGGTACCTTTACATGCCTCTTTGGATAATCCCGGGCGAATCTGTTTGTCGAAATTATTTCTGTCCTGAAAGTATTAATGAGATTATACCAGTTTTCATCAGAATCAACTTCTTTTTTATAGAACCTCAATTTTTTACCATCAATAATTTTGTTTGAAAGAAATGAGCGGTTGATAGCACTCCTGATTTTGGGCAAATCGTTAATTACATCTTTTAATTTGATCAAACTGTTTTGAATCTCCAGAGTTTCAGGGATTACGTTAATATCTTTACGTATTCCAAGTAATATCACTCTATGCCTTCTTTGAGGAATGCCATAATTTTCTGAACTGATAAGGTAATCTCTATCATCTTTATAGCTTGGTTCACCATCTGAATTATCAGTGATTGGCTGAGTAGTCAATGAGTAAATTCTGTATTTAGGAGAATCGATAGTACTGAAAACAGAAGATGGGTTTTTCAAATCCCTCAGCATCCTGTTAAATACTTTTTCGTTATTGACTGTTGCTGACAATAATCCTTTAACATTTTCCATAGCAAAGACAGAAGGATGATGAACAGCTATAATGCGTAAATATTCCTTGTACAAATAAACTCTATGATCCTCATTGTCTATCCCTCCAACCCTGGATCTTCCTGCGATGGAATACGCCTGACAAGGTGGCCCTCCAATTAATACCCACTCTTCGTTATTCCCTAATCCGTTCTTTATTCTTTCATCAACTAACTCATGAGGAAAATCTTTTGAACCTAATTCAGCCTGCCATGGCTCAATTTTCGATTTTTGATACTCGTTATAATAATTTTTAAATAAACTCTGTTTAATTTCTTCTCTTTTTTTTAGATTGGGTTCCTCTAAGACCAAGTAGTATTCGTCAGGTGCCGCCCCTTTTTGGAATTGTCTGTAAAAACTTCTGAGTTCTAGGGTCTTATGAGCGTTAGGATCTTTTTCAATGGATAATTTGATATCGAATACTCTATTCTCGTTATGATAAATTGAAGAAAAACCTTCGCCAAGTCCTCCCGGACCAGCAAACAAATCGATAACGGGTATACTATTTAGTTTGCCCATTTTATTTTCTGATGGAGAGCGGCTAATGTTTCCGCCTTCCGCTCTCCCTTTAGTTCACATTCCCATACAACTATTGTTTTCCACCCAAGCAACACCAGTTTTTCCATATTTGAAGCATCCTTTTGAGCAGTTTTATTAATTTTATCTAACCACCAATTCGTTCTCGTTTTCGGAATGACGAAATATTTACACCCTTCATGTTTGTGCCAAAAACAACCATTAACCTGCACGACACAACGATATTTGGGCAGAACTATGTCCGGTTTACCAGGCAGTTTAGAGTCATGTAGACGAAACCTTAACCTTTTCGAATGAAGGTACCTCCTCACAAGCATTTCCGGTTTGGTATTCTTGCCTTTTATTTGGCTCATGTTAAAGCTTCTCACCTCATTAGTATGAACATCTGGCATTTTCCGGCAATGTTTTTTTGATTTTAATATATGCGTTCGTTTGAATATCTATCTCCTCCATTTCCGTATCCCCCGATATGCCTGATCAGGATGATGCACCATTTCAGGTTTAGTATAGTTTAAGTATCCTTCGTTTATCAGAGGTTTTACATATTCCCTGCTGACATAGTTGTCTTTCTTGTCGAGAAGAGTTGATATTTCGGTTAAGGTGTGAGCTTTCCAATTACATAATTCAACAATAAATTGTTTCACCTTGTCTTTGTCGTCTTCTCTTTTTCGAATATTTTCCAACTGTTGGCTCAATTCTTTAGGAATCGGCGTTCTACCGATACCTTTTCTGTTAGCGTCGTCACCTTCTGTGTTAGCGACGTCACCATGTGTGTTAGTGACGTCACCATATGTGTTAGTGACGTCACCATGTGTGTTAGTGACGTCACCATGTGTGTTAGTGACGTCACGACGTATGTTAGTGACGTCACCATGTGTGTTAAGAAGGTTTCCAGGTAAGTAATATGTGCCTCTTCCCTTACCTTTTTGCAGAAGCAAACCGGAATCTCTTAACCTTCGCAAGTCATTACTGGCTTTTAAAGTATCCAAATTCGTTAACTGACGGTATGAAAGGTTATCGACTGCACCCATTTCCCTCACAAAGATCAAAGCGCTCTTTTGATTATCATTTAGATCAAATGACTCAAAATTGGAAAGCCAATTTAAATCATCCCTACTTAGGAAATGGTGCAAAAGCAGCCTCGCCGTAAATTTGTTTTCAACTCGGTTCGATTCAAATGTCGGCGGGGCCAGATGGGATGCCGTCAACAATCGTCTCATTGCCCTAATTCCCGATCCCTTGGTTTCTGCCAAATTCGTTTCATGGAATACTGCCGCAATGAAGGGATTTCTTGTTTCAGAGCCAGGCGAACCTAATTTTTCCTCCGATTTGAGTGAAAATCCTGGATTAAGAATTTCAAGTCTATTATCATAACGTATTATTTGCAAAGGAGAGTGCACTCTATATGACCTGTGCATAAGCGCATTCGTCACAGCTTCCCTCAATGCCTTCACAGGCATACCTATGGAATCTGCCTGCAAATCGTCATCTTCAAGTCTGAATGTTTTTGGCAAGTCAGCGAAGATCGCATCCACAATTCTGAATACTAATAAGATGAGTGGCCCTCTCATATCTATGGTACTGAATCTATCATCAGGATCCTCAATCCATTCATTGCCCGGTACCCTAATATAGTCTGCTCTCATCATGGGCATAGTCCGCCTAAGGCTCGTAGATTTCCCGAATAAGAGTAAACCTGCAACTGTAAGTCTTTGTTTTTCACCAGTTTCAAGGCAACCCAAAGACTGTAAAAGTTCAAAATCATTATACGTAAGTTCTTCTGCAGCGGGATTCAGTTTTTCTCTTAATATTCTGTATCTCTTAAGAGCAATTTCATCTATATCCTCAAAGCTAGTAGCATCTAACGTAGACTGATCATAAGTCTTTCGATCAGTGTAAAAAACCGGCATATCATCTTCGGTACATCTGTGGTCAGTAGGCCCAATTCTTCTGTAAGCACCTTTTGGCAAACCCTCACTTTTGAAATAAAGTGGTTTCTGATTAGTCGGCAACTCATTGACATTTATTACAGCAACATTATCGCCATTGATCTGATCTATTTTTATCTCTGGCCTTATCGGAATGTTAAATCGCGATGCACATTGAGTAGCAAAATCCGATTGTATTTTATCCGGATCGGAGATGGCATGAACGACATATTGTGGAAACAAACTGGAATGATCCTTCACTGCGCCTAATAGTATATATCCTCCACCCATTCCAGGTTCGTTTGCGAAAGCACAAACTGTCTCCATAACAGAATGAGAAATAGCAGTTCCGGGCTTGGCTTCTATGTCATCCAATTCATCCGTTAGATTCAGTTGCTCGAATATTTCTTTCGCGGTCATATTTATTAACTATCGATAGACGTCAGACTATTTTTGCCCTTTGACAATCACCTGTTCTTAACCACATCGCATCAATCGGTTAAAAATATAGTTATTCCATTAGAAAGAAAATCGAATACCTGATCACGTTCCCAGAGTCCCTCCAATTTACTAACTTGTCACCACTTTCTCGAAAGCACACAAATGCAACAAGAACGCATCATAAAACTAAAATCCTGGTTCCAAAACAAACCAGGCACCATCACCGCCTTCTCTGGGGGTATAGACTCTACCCTCGTCCTATTCCTATCCAAAAAGTTTCTAGATAAAAATGCAATTGGCTGCATCTCGATTTCCCCAAGCCTAAAAAGAAAAGATTATGCTTTTGCGATCGATTTTTGTGAGCAATACGACATTGCCCTGGAAGTTGTGGAGACAAAGGAATTGGTCGATGAAAACTACTTTTCCAATCCAAATAACCGCTGCTATTTCTGTAAAAGCCATCTGTACAAAACCCTGGAAAAGGTGAGTGCGAAATATCCCGGATACGCAATTTTGAATGGTACCAATACCGATGATTTAGGAGATTACAGACCAGGATTAGCAGCGGCAAAGGAAAATAAAATTCTATCTCCTTTGTTGGATTGTGATGTAGACAAGGCAACGGTGAGAGAGCTCGCCAAGCATTTTGGCCTGCCCAATTGGAAAAAGCCGGCCAGCCCATGCTTGAGTTCGAGAGTGCCATATGGCGAGATGATCACTTTTGAAAAGCTCAAGCAGATCGAAGAAGCGGAAGCGATTTTGAATGAATACGGATTCAGTGATGTGCGAGTTAGACATTACGGCCAAAAGGCCAAAATAGAAGTGCCCGATTGGCAAATTGGGCAGTTGGAGGCGAATTTTGGTAGTATTCAATTCGCTATAATGGAATTGGGCTTTTCGGAATGTGTGATCGATGAAGAAGGCCTCGTTTCTGGCAAATTAAATCGTGCAATATTAGTTTGACGGATGGAAGCCTTTAATATCGACCATGGTCGGACTGAACGCGTCGGTTTTCCCGAGATAATTTATGGAAGGTCAAAATCGGCGGCTGTTGTAAAAGAGATTCTGAAAAACTATCAGTACAAAGGAAGCAACGCCTTAATTACCAAGTTGCAAAAGGGGAAGGCAAAGGAGGTTTTGGAAAAATACCCTCAAGCCTTCTATGATGAAGTTTCGGAAGTATTTATCCTGGATTTTGAAGACAAAGAAGAGGCTCATCAAGAGATTGCCATTTTATCGGGAGGGACTTCGGATGCATTCATAGTCAATGAAATTTACTACACGTTGGCGTTTTTAGGACATTTTGCTGCGCGCATAATGGACATTGGCGTATCGGGAGTTCATCGCCTAATGTCGAGGCTTGATGAATTGAAAAAGTACAAAGTGTTGATCGTGGTTGCCGGTTTTGAAGGAGCCTTGCCCACGGTAGTTGGCGGTTTGGTGCCGCAGCCGATTATCGCCGTGCCTGCTAGCGTGGGCTATGGAGTTTCCGCCGAAGGGAAAGCGGCCTTGAACACTATGCTGTCTAGCTGCGCTAATGGTATCACGGTGGTCAATATCGACAATGGCTATGGTGCTGCCAAGGCCGCAGTACGAATTATGAATTTATTGAAACCATCTGCATGAATACTTTGTACATCGAACCATTTTCTGGCCTTTCGGGAGATATGTTTTTGAGCGCTCTTTGCGGCCTGACCGATGGTTATGAATTGATTCAATCCCTCCCTGAAAAACTCAATCTGCCCGATGGAAAAGTGAAAATCCAACAGCTTAATAAAAATGGAATTGTCTGCCAGCATGTGAAAATAATCGACCTGAACCAAACTGCAGAAAGTCATTCTCATAGGCATTCACATACACACCATCACGGACATGGACATCATCTCCATCATGGTCACGGGCACCATCATGGCGAACACCACCATTATCATTTATCCGATTATTTAAAAGGAGGAGTCAATAAAGTTGTTTCCATCTTCAAAGGGAAAAAAGGCGCGCGAAATAATCATAGTCACGATCATCACCACCATAACCGGGGTTTGAAGGAAATCAACAAAATCATCGCGGAAGGAAACATAACGAATGGTGCAAAAACCATCGCTAAGGAGATATTCAACATCATCGGCCTTTCCGAATCAAAGATTCACGATATGCCTTTGGAAACCATTCACTTTCACGAGGTTAGCGCAGTGGATTCGATTTTGGATATTGTGGGTTCGGCTGTTTTAATCGATCAGCTTGAGGTGGAAAAAGTCTATTGCGATTCTGCATGCACGGGATTTGGAATGGTGAAAACACAACATGGAATGTTACCCGTCCCCGCCCCCGCTACTTTCGATATCATGAAAGGCATGCCTATGTACAAAGGAAATGAGAAAGGAGAAAAATTGACTCCTACAGGCGCAGCGATTTTGAAATATTTGAAACCTGTATTTAAGGTGCCAACCCTGCTCCGAAAGAAAACATCATATGGGCCCGGTGAAAAAAACTTTAGGAATCCGAATGTGGTGCGTATTTCCATTGTTGAGGAAAGTGCTGAATCAAATCATGCTAATACCGATAAGAACAAAATGGTGATCATCGAAACCAATCTCGACGATACATCAGGTGAACTTTTGGGTCGCGATTTTCAAAAAGAGCTAATGAAACAGGGCGCAAGAGATTTTTATTACACTTCTGTACAAATGAAGAAAGGGCGACCAGGACTGAAGCTGTCCGTCTTGGCTGAGGCCACCGACGTTGGCCAGATTTCAGATTACATTTTAGAAAATACGAGTACAATTGGGGTGAGATATTTTCCGGTTTCAAGGAGGATTTTGGCAAGAGAAAAATTGACACTTTCGACTGAATATGGAGATGTAGAAGTAAAGGAGGTGACTACTCCGTCGGGCGCAAAAAGGCATAAAATCGAATACGAATCCTTACTACGAATAAAAGAAAAGCACAATGTTGCAATTGCTCAACTACAAACCGAATTGTACGACCAATTGCGAAAAAGGACCTAGTGCACCGGATTATTTGGGGAACCTCGGATTCTTCCAATTTGTGAAAATTCCCCGACGACGATGTCGGGGCAGTCTGTGTAATTAGTGGATCATAGAAGCCTGCCTCGAATTACGCTAACTTGTGTGCTTGTGCGCTCCAGAAGGCGGGTTGACACGAAAGCTTTTGACCAAACAAATTTCATTGAAATGAAAAAAAATAAGAAAGACTATCCGCTCTCAAGACGAAATTTCATCTCCGTCGCTTCAGTTGCAACTGTAGGATTAAGCGCAATACCCTTGGCAAATGCTAAGGCAACCGAGACAAAAGAGAAACTGAAAACCGCTCACGTTGCCCTCGAATGGCGCAACCGACAGCCAGAAATGGCTTACCGCCAATTAGGCCGAACAGGTATGATGATTTCAGAGGTGGTCAACGGCGGCGATCCAGTCAATCACGAAAATTACAAACAGGTAGAAATCGCAATTGAGCGCGGGGTGAATTACCTCGACATGGCTCCCGCTTATAGCAGAGGAGCATGCGAAGAAGCGTACAGCAAGGTGATCAATACTTCATCCAAGCGTTTGAAAGTATTTATGACAACCAAAGTCAGCGGATACGTAGATGTCAGAGATCGATTATACCACGATATTTATAAAGGCTTGCCATCTGGCAAACAAGAAGCAATAATGAAAAAAGCAAAAGAAATGAGAGCCGCGAGAATAGTGGACAAACCGGGGTACTTTTTGGTTTATTGGCCAGGCCAAGATCGATCAATGGATGCCTGTTACATTTCTAATGCGATGGCAGCAGACTATGGTCACCTCGTGGACGGCAGTCAAAGATTCAAGGAAAAAATAAAATCGTCGGTAGCAGGCAGCTTGAAAAGAACCAAAACTGACCACTTCGATATCCTTATGTGCCCTCATGGGGCTAATAGCCCGGAAGAGGTCAATATTCCTGAGACCTTCGAAACTTTCAAAGAATTACAACAGGAGGGTAAAGTTCGATTCCTCGGCCTTTCGACCCATAATGACCCTGCGGGTGTTGTAAATAAAGCTGTTGAAAGTGGCCAATATCATGTGGTAATGTGCGCATATAATGTAATCAACGGCGGATATATGGAAGAAGCGATTCGAAAAGCTTATCAAAATGGTGTAGGCGTAATTGCCATGAAGGTTGCCATGGCCGTCGCAACTCACCACAAATCAATTCAGCCCATTCCGAGTTGGCGCGTGGACAAAGTTGATCATATTGTACCTGGAGATATGAAACCACCTGTGAAGGCTTATCTATGGGCCTTGCAAAATCCTAATATTTCCGCAGTTATCTCCAATTTGTGGAATGAGAATTTTATTAGAGAAAACTTATCCATCGTTGGTAAAAAAGTAGAATTAAGGCCAGGATAGGACTTTGCGTTACTAAGGTAATTCGCTACTAGGTGATCAAAATTACCCTTCTCATATATTGTGAAACATGCTTCGAATAGTAGAACGGGCAAGTCAATATTCAGACCGAAAAGCTATTAAGACCAATACCAAGGGCTTCACGTACAATCAGCTTCTCGAAGCCTCGAAAGCTACAGCTCTTCACGTATTAAATGGAAAAAACGATCTCAACGAAGAGCGAATCGCCTTTATCGCTCCACCAGGATTTGACTATGTCAAAATTCAATGGGGAATTTGGAGGGCAGGAGGCATAGCTGTACCGCTTTGTACAAAACATCCTTTTTCATCCATAAAATATGTAGTTGACGACACGGATGCCTCTGTTATTATTTATTCGAAAGAATATGAACAATTAATAAGCCCTTTATTCAAGAATTCAAGAATTAGATTTATCCGGTTAGAAGATTTTTGCGATCAAAACGGAAATCTTCCTGAGATCGACGCAAGTCGAAGGGCGATGATCCTTTATACAAGCGGCACGACTGGTTCGCCCAAGGGTGTTGTGACCACTCATCAAAACATAGAATCACAGATAGCTACCCTCATCGACGCGTGGAAATGGTGCCAGGATGACCATATTTTGAATGTTCTTCCGCTGCACCATGTGCATGGTGTTGTCAACGTACTATGCTGTGCATTATGGAGTGGCGCTTGTTGTCGATTTCTTTCCAAATTCGAAGAAGAAAATATTTTTGAAATCTTTTGCGAAAATGTGGTCAATGTCTTCATGGCCGTGCCGACGATTTACTACAAGTTGATAGCTTACTGGAAGAGATTACCTCTCGATGACCAAGAAAAAATATCGGAGTCGCTTAAAAACTTTCGCCTCATGGTTTCTGGCTCTGCTGCTCTTCCTGTTTCTGTTTTAGAAAAATGGAAGGAGATTAGCGGGCACACACTGCTGGAGCGATACGGAATGACAGAAATTGGAATGGCTATAAGCAATCCCTATAACAGGGAGCGAATACCGGGATATATCGGCCAAGCTCTGCCGAAGGTGCAAATCAGGATAACCGACGAAAACGGTTTATTGCAGCCGCAAGGACGACAAGGCCAAATCGAGGTAAAGGGGCCTAATGTCTTCAAAGAATATTGGAATAAACCGGAAGCCACCGCTGAAGTATTTGCCTTGGATGGTTGGTTTAAGACAGGAGATATCGCGATTCTGGAAAAGGGTGCTTACAAAATACTAGGGAGAAATTCTGTTGACATCATAAAATCAGGGGGTTATAAAATATCGGCTTTGGAAATAGAAGAGGTTTTGCGCACTCATCCGGACATCAAAGAATGCGGTATAGTTGGAATACCCGATGAAGAATGGGGTGAGATCATTGGCGCGAGCCTAATTCTAAACAAAAAAGAAATTGACCTTGAGCAGTTGAAAAATTGGTTAAAAGACAAACTTCCCAATTATAAAATACCTCGGAGATATATTATCCAGGAAGACCTGCCCAGAAATGTAATGGGCAAGGTGACTAAGAATGAATTGAAAGGAATGTTTAGTAAGATAGAGGAAAGGAGGTGATCGCTTAAAGGGATCGCCGCCATTAATTAATTACCAAGTTCTTTTTAAATTGCGAATTCTTTATCAAAATAGACCATGACAGCTCATAAGTACCTATTTGCGACAGTGTTCATTCTTTTCTCAGCAACCATCTGCGCTCAAGACGGCTGGGAAATGCTCTTCAACGGAAAAGATTTCTCCAATTTCCAACAATTGAACGGAAAGGCCATCTATAAAGTGGAAAACGGAGAAATGGTCGGTATTTCAGTGCCCAATACACCAAATAGTTTTCTCGCGACGAAAAAGACGTATGGGGACTTCATTTTGGAATTTGAGGTTTTGGCAGAAAATGGCCTAAACTCCGGCGTTCAATTCAGAAGCCTGAGCACACCTGAATACAAAAATGGTCGAGTCCACGGTTACCAATGCGAGATCGAAACGAGTTCCCGAAAATGGGCGGGCGGCGTATACGAGGAAGGACGAAGAGCATGGCTGTACCCTCTTACTAGGAATAAAAAAGCTCGCCATGCCTTTGTGACCGGAGAGTGGAACCATTACCGCATAGAAGCCATCGGGTCGCACATTCGCACCTGGGTTAACAATATAATGTGCGTCAACTTATTAGATGATATAACCTTGGAGGGATTTATAGCTTTCCAGGTACACAGCATTCGAAAAGAACTCGAAGGCAAAACAGTGCGGTGGAAAAACGTTAGGATCAAAACTACCGACCTGGAAGCAGCCAGAAAATCGGTCGATAAAAGTATACCAGAAATCAGCAACCTGGATAATCGGTTAACAGAAGATGAAAAAAGAAAGGGCTGGAGACTTCTGTGGGATGGAAAGACTACGAAGGGCTGGCGAGGCGCTAAGCTGGATCATTTTCCGAGCAACGGCTGGGTCATGGAAGACGGCATGCTTACGGTGCTGCCTTCAGGTGGATTGGAATCGCGGCACGGCGGAGATGTAGTGACCATCGATACCTACAATAACTTTGAGCTGAGCGTGGATTTCAAGATTACAGAGGGCGCCAATAGTGGTATCAAGTACTTCGTTGACCCGGAACTCAATAAAGGAGAAGGCTCGGCGATCGGCCTCGAATTCCAGATATTAGATGACGAAAGACATCCAGACGGGAAACAGGGAAAAAATGGGAACAGGACAGTTGCATCTCTGTACGATCTTATCCGAGCGGAGAGTTTTACAAGCGTTAGAGGAAAGAATTTCAAAGGAGTCGGACATTGGAATAACGCGAGAATAGTCGTAAAAGGCGGACATGTCGAACACTGGCTCAACCATGTTAAAGTTGTGGAATACGATCGCTTTAGCCAATTATTCGCAGCTTTGGTTGAAAAGAGCAAGTATGAAAAATGGGAAAACTTTGGTAGACTTCCGGCAGGGCATATTTTATTGCAAGATCACGGAGATGGGGTATCATTCAGGAATATTAAAATACGGGAGTTTTGAAAAGATGGTGGACGGTCAACGGCAGCATTGCAGAATATTAATTTAACACACACAATTCAATATTTATCATGATCAACACAAGACGAGAATTCATAAAAAAGACAAGTTTAGCCATAGCAGGCATTGCCACAGGCATTGGTTGCACAAGTGCAAAAAGTTACAGCAGGATAATAGGCGCCAATGACACAGTGAACGTTGCAGTCGTTGGCTTGAATAGCCGTGGCGGTGGGCTATTGAGAACTCTTATTAGTTTAGATCAAGTGAACGCAGTAGCGCTCTGTGATGCGGATACCCAAGTCCTCGATAAACGAGGCGCGGAAACAAAGGAAAAGATCAACAAGACGCCCAAACTAGTCAAGGACTTCAGAAGGCTGATCGAGGATAACAAAATAGATGCAGTCTTTATCGCTTCAGCGGACCACACCCATGCTCCTTTTTCCATTTATGCATTACAGGCTGGTAAGCATGTCTATTGCGAAAAGCCGTGCAGCCAAAATGCACACGAAGGCGAATTGTTTGTGGCTGCCCAAAAGAAGTATGGCAAATTGGTACAAATCGGCAATCAGCAGCGATCAGGGCCTGCTTCTCAAATGGCCGTCAAAGATATAACAGATGGAATCATAGGAGAGGTTTACGAAGCCAAATGTTGGTACGCGAATAATCGGGGTTCCATAGGCAATGGAAAAGTGACGCCAGTACCTGCTCATTTGGATTGGGATTTGTGGCAAGGGCCGGCTCCAAGAGTTCCTTACAAGGACAATGTTGTGCATTACAACTGGCATTGGTTCAGACATTGGGGCACCGGGGAGATCTGCAATAACGGTCTTCACGAAATGGATGTTTGCCGCTGGGCATTGGGAGTTGACAACCCAATCAAGGTTTCATCTCAAGGCGGAAGGTTTCATTTTGCTGATGACGATTGGGAATTTTTCGACACCCAAATAGCGCGATTTGAATTTGAAGGCAGAAAGGCTCTGACATGGGAAGGCCGAAGTTGCAATGGCAGAAAGCAGTACGAGCGGGGGCGTGGAACTATGATTTATGGCACCGAGGGAAGCGTACTGGTCGATCGTAATGACTATTTCGCATATGACCGAGAAGGACAAGAAATAAAACATGAGTCGGAAAAAGGGCTCTCTCAAAGCATGAACATAGTAGGCACAGGAGCTCTGACGGACTACCATATTCATAATTTCTTACAAGCAATTCGCACGGGAATTAAATTGAACGCTCCGGTATCCGAGGCGAATATTAGCAATCACCTTTGCCACCTCGGCAACATTGCACAGGATTTGGTTACATCCATCAAGGTAGATCCGAGGTCAGGTAAGGTCGTTGACAATTCCACGGCTATGAAGTATTGGAAGCGAGAATATGAAAAAGGCTGGGAACCCACCCTGTCGTAAGAACTGCCACTTTTTCAAATGTTTGGTCTAAAGGGGAAAGTTGCTATAGTGACAGGCGGAGCGGGAGTGCTCGGCGGTGCAATGGTGGTGGGCCTGACAGAGGCTGGCGCCAAAGTAGGAATACTCAGCCGAACAAAGGAGAAGGTCGAAAAAAGAGTAAATGAGATATTAGAAACAGGAGGCGAAGCAATATCCCTCATAGCTGATGTCCTCAACGAAGAACAGTTACTCAGAGCCGCTAACCATGTGCTGGACAAATGGGGGCACATAGATATTTTAATCAATGCGGCAGGCGGGAATATAAAAGGCGCGGTGATCATGCCCGATCAAAATATCTTCGACCTTTCTATAGAAGATTTCACCAAAGTAACTGATCTTAATTTAAAAGGAACTGTTCTGCCCTCGATCATCTTCGGAAAGGCGATGGTAGAAAAGAAAAAAGGCTGTATCATCAATATCTCTTCTATGGCTGCCCAACAGGCCATTACAAGAGTAGTAGGATATTCCGCTTCCAAAGCGGCTGTAGACAATTTCACGAAATGGATGGCTGTGGAAATGGCGCATAAATTTGGCGAAGGGATACGCGTCAATGCCATCGCTCCCGGCTTTTTTATAGCCGATCAAAATAGGAGATTATTAACAAATGACGATGGCAGCCTGACATCAAGAGGTCAGACAATCATAGACCAAACGCCAATGAAACGGTTTGGCGAACCGGAGGAATTAATTAGTACTGTGCTCTGGTTATGTAGTGACTCCTCGAGTTTTGTTACTGGAATAGTCGTACCGGTGGATGGGGGCTTTAGTGCGTTCTCGGGTGTTTGAGTGTCAAAAAAGCTTTTCAACGCTAAATTAAGGAGTTGCCCTTGCGTAAGGGCTATTTGAACTTTAGTTTGGTTTCTGAGCTTGAATTTGTCTAGATATTCATCCCCCCACAAACACTCAAAACCTGCCCGGTAACGTACCTGCTCATTTCTGATCCAAGATAAAGACACGCATCGGCAATATCGTCGACACTGCCGAAATCCTTCAAAGGGATATTTGCCAAATAAGTTTCCCTTGTTTTTTCGTCCAATTCTCCTGTCATATTGGTCTTGATAAATCCCGGAGCTATGGCATTGCATCTGATATTCCTTGAACCAACTTCTTTAGCAATTGACTTAGTGAATCCTATGATCCCTGCTTTGGAAGCAGCATAATTGGCCTGTCCGACATTACCGAATACACCTACTACCGAACTCATATTTATGATTGATCCTTCGCGTTGTCGCATCATGGTTTTCAGTACACTTTTCGTCATGATGAACACCGATTTTAAATTGATTTCCAACACATCATCCCATTGATCTTCGTTCATGTGGAGCATCAGCGTGTCCTTGGTTATACCGGCATTATTGATCAGAATATCGATTCGATCAAACTTCTCCAAGACACTACTTATTAGTTTTTCCGCCTGAGTGAAATCACTTGCGTCCGATTGATAAGCGACGACTTTTTCGGAATTCAGTTCTGAAACAATTTGATCCGCCTTTTCTGCAGAAGATCGATAAGTGAAGGCCACAGACGCTCCTTGTTCGATGTATTTTCTTACTATACCTTCACCGATTCCCCTTGAACCCCCGGTAATGATTGCTACTTTGCCATTCAACATTGGTTATTAGTTAATTTGTAAATTGGTTAATTAGTGGCATTGCCTTAAATATTATCTTATGTGTAAAAATAATTATTAATGACTGCTACGAGAATTGAAAGTGATTTAAGCTCTGGAGTACTCAGTTTGCTACCGCTTTTTTATGTAGGCTGGTCGGATAGCGTATTGAGCCCCTCAGAGATTTCACTTATTCACGATGTATTGTGCGATCTTGAAATATTGACCGAGAAGGATAAAGAATATCTGATCAAATGGACGAATCCTCAACATCCTCCTTCTCCAAAAGTCTTTGACCATTGGTACAAAACCATAAAAAAATTGTCCAAAGATCTTCCCGTTGATCGAAAAGATGACCTCGTCAAACTCGGCTTGGAAATTGCAAAAAAGGGCTCATCCGGATCCGAAATAAACATTTGGAATAATGAAGAAACGCGAAAGGCAGTTATGAAAATCGAAGAAGCGCTGGGCATCAAGAATATATCAAGTGCAAGTGTGTTGTTAAACCGACTCGACCCAAAACTTATCGACAGTTCGTGCCCGACCTGCTCTTTTCCCGTAGATGAACTTCAAAATGTGCTGGATGGCGACTATGCTAAGGTTAAGGATAAAATGCGACACTTACTCTCCAATCCACTCTTTGAAATTAATTACGAACCAGACAAAGAAATTTACAGATTACTAACATTGAAAAGAGTCAAAGCCCTCGCAGAACAGGGTGTAAGTGCTTATTCATTTCCCAAAAAATACGGAGGCGGCGAAAAGAAAGGTGATCACATAGCCGTTTTCGAAATGTTGGCTTACGGAGATTTGAGTCTTTTGGTGAAATTCGGAGTGCAGTTCGGATTGTTTGGCGGTGCAGTCTATCAACTCGGTACCGAAAAGCACCATAAGAAATATCTCGAAGCGTTACATCGTGCAGAATTATTGGGCTGTTTTGCGATGACCGAAACTGGGCATGGTTCCAATGTCAAAGATCTCAAAACAATCATTACCTATGATGCCCACAAGGATGAACTGGTCATTCATTCACCGGATTTTTCAGCAGGCAAAGAATTCATTGGTAATGCCCTTCACTCTTCAATGGCAGCAGTTTTTGGTCAACTCATTGTTAATGATGAAAATCATGGCATTCATGCCGTACTCGTGCCATTGAGAAACACTAAGGGAGACGCTTTGCCTGGAGTGAAAGTTACGGACAACGGATACAAAATGGGACTTAACGGTGTGGACAATGGCCTTATTTGGTTAGATAATGTACGGGTGCCGAGAGAAAACCTTTTGGATAAATACGGACAGATCAGTGATAACGGAGAATACACAAGCATAATTAAAAATCCGGCAAAGAGATTCTTCACTATGCTGGGAGCGCTTGTTATAGGAAGGATATGTGTGGGCTTGGCAGGGGTGAATTGTTCGAAATCTGCGTTGACTATAGCCATCAAATATGGGTTGCAGCGTAGGCAATTCAGGCAAAGGGATAAGGCCCCTGAGACATTAGTAATGGATTATCCGACGCACCAGAAACGACTCTTTCCGAAATTGGCCAAAACATATGCGTATTACTTTGCCATTCAGGATCTCGCAGAAGATTATTTGAATGCGGGGGAGGATGAGATTCGTAAAATTGAAACTATTGCTGCAGGTCTCAAATCTGTAGCAACATGGCATGCTACCAGGACAATACAGGAGTGCCGCGAGGCATGTGGCGGAAAGGGTTATCTTCAAGAAAACCGGCTTAGCGATATCAAGGCAGATGCAGATATTTTTACCACCTTCGAAGGTGACAATACTGTACTAATGCAACTCGTAGCCAAGGGACTACTGACCGAATTCAAGCAGTCCTTTCATGACGATGGTTACAAAGCGGTAATTAGTTTTTTATTCACAAAAGTGAAAAATGTCATTGACGAGCATCGGCCGATTGTCAAAAGAAATACGGATACGAGCCATTTGTTGAGTAAGGAATTTCAGATGCATGCATTCAAATACAGATACAAGAAAAACCTTATTTCACTAAGTGAAAGAATGCGCAAATATCTTAAGCGGCGCATTGACCCCTTCCAGGCTTTCCTGCGTACCCAGGAACACATGATAGAATTGGCTCATGCATATGTGGAATATCTTACTCTCCAGTCTTTTTATAAACGAATAGATGTCCAGGATAACGAGACAATTAAGGCGGTTCTTGAGAAGGTTTGCAGCCTTTATGCTTTGACAACCATATCAGAAAATCGCGGATGGTTTTTAGAAAACGATTACATCGAAGGAATGAAAACAAAAGCAATACGCAGGGTGATCACTAAACTTTGTCAGGGGATAAGGCCCGAAGTTCTGGGATTAGTTGATGCATTTGGAATACCGGACGAATTGATCAAGGCACCAATTGCTATAACGGATGTCGAAGTTGTTTAAAAACATATCTCATCGCCTACAGACAACACATTGATCCTCAATTTATTAGCAATTTTCTCAACACGTAGCTCTGGCTATGCATTTCAAAAATTACAAATTTTTGAGAATCAAGCCGTTATCTTCGTCAGATGACATAGTTATTAAACAACTTCGTCATATAACAACGCACGTTTGGCTAAACAATAATTATTAACTTCTCATTATTCGTAAACCCAATTTGTTATCCTCAATCTATAATTGCCATACCCAACGAATAAAATTCATTCTATCAACTTAATATAAGGTCCCCAAACCCACCCAACTTGCCCAGCGTGTATAATGTTACACCATTGGCCTTGTATTCCATCCAGATAGTATTTTTCAGTATCAAAATAATTCACTGTTACCTCCGTACCATTGGGAATTCTTAGAATTACATCTGAAGCCAGTGATGGTTTTGTCCGCATATTGAGGGTGAGAGTATTGACATCTACAATGCCTGCTCTAACGCGTTTGGAATTGCAGTTTGACAATTCAGTATTGAGGCTGTCAATGATCTCTTCTTGTCGTACTACGTAACTGCGCAAAGCTTGTTTATTCATTGACATTGGATCATCCGAATATCCCGACACATCACCCAAAATGCCCCGGATAACATCTAAGGGCCTCCGATTGATAATAAGAGAAGAAACGAGCAAAACAATAATCAGGGAAAGCAGGCCGATGCTGCCCCATCGAAGCATTCTTTGTCGTTTGGCCCTCTGTCTTCTGTTTCGCATCTTTTATTGTACAGCCCGATACATCGTTTTTACGGATGGTAAGTCATAGCCACCTCCGAGTCCTGCCTGAAACAAATATTCATCATCTCCCTGAATTCGCACAAATCTGAAATCGTAATTGATATGGTCTTCATCTATTTTCTTTTCATAGATGAATCCATGCTCATTTTCTTGCGTAATTTTACTAAAAAATGGGGCCTCTTGCACGATTTCTTTTTGCTCTTCTTTGACTTTCCTAGGATCTAATGTGCTGGCTTTTGACGAAAAGATTTGTACAAAGTAATTGAGAGAATCCGTAACCGTAACATCTTTTATAATGCCAAGATCGTCGACGTTTACCGCTGCGCCTTTCGGGGCCATAATTTTAATGGGAATGCCTTTAACCAATAAGTCCAATTCTACCAATTGAGGCGAAGGAGGGCTGCAAGCACAAATCATGGCAGCAATAATCAAAGCAAATTTCTTCATAAATCCAGATTGATTAGGTAAGATAGTAATAATAAGACCTACGGTGATAAAGATTTACCAAATCTTGGATATCTAATACGTGATTTGTTTGGGTATACAAAGTTCCAATCTTTTGAAGAGATTGGAACTGCTCGCATCATCGCTCAATTCAACTTGGCTTTTAGAAACTGCCCGGTATACGAACTAGGCACATTCAACAAATCAGAAGGCTTGCCTTGGAAAACGAGGTTCCCACCTTTTTCTCCTCCCAATGGTCCCAGATCGATCACCCAATCAGCTGAACGAATCACTTCGAGATTGTGCTCTACGATGAGTACCGTATGACCTGATTCGACGAGCTGATTCATAGCGAAGAGGAGTTTTTTAATATCATCAAAATGCAAGCCGGTGGTAGGTTCGTCGAAAATAAAAAAGGTATGTGGCGCCCTGCTTTCCATTATTAAAAAGGAGGCCAGCTTCACGCGTTGCGCTTCGCCGCCTGATAGCGTACTCGATGATTGCCCTAATTTTACATAACCCAGTCCGACATCATTCAGAGGTTTTATCCTTTTTAGTATTTCCTTATTGTCGCAAAAAAAATCCAGGGCTTCTTCTATGCTGAGATCAAGGATTTCAAAGATGTTTTTGTCTTTGTATTTGACTTCCAGCACTTCCTGTTTGAATCGTTTTCCATTGCAATCTTCGCAAACCAGCTTTACATCAGCCAAAAATTGCATTTCTATCGTGATTTCTCCTTCTCCCTTACAATTGTCGCATCTGCCGGCATCTACGTTAAATGAAAAATGCTTGGCTTCGTAACCTTTTATCTTTGAGGCTTGCTGAGCTGCCATTAGTTTTCTTATGCCGTCGTAGGCTTTTGTATAAGTGGCTGGATTGCTACGCGAGGATTTACCGATTGGACTTTGAGTGACAAGTTCTATTTGCTTTACGAGGTTGAGGTCGCCTTGAATGCTGTCGTATTTGCCCAATTTTGTTGTACTTATTTCTCCTATTTCGTGTTGTAATGCAGGGTAAAGAATATTCTTCACCAGTGTTGTCTTCCCCGAACCCGACACTCCTGAAATAACTGATATAGCATTGAGTGGAATTTTGACATCTATATTTTTCAAGTTGTGATGCCCGGCACCTTTGACCGTTATTTTGTTGGTAAAGCGTCGCCTAATTTGACCGTTTTCTATTACTGATTTTTCGCCATTGAGGTACTCTTTAGTCAAGCTTTGTTCCACCTTTAGCAAACCTGTATACGGGCCGTTGTAAACTATATCGCCTCCGTGGATACCGGCATTCGGGCCGATATCGATAATATGATCCGCACTTCTGATCACCTCCTCTTCGTGTTCTACAACAATTACCGTATTGCCTAAATCTCTCAGGTTTTTGAGCACACCGACTAATTTTTCGGTGTCTTTTGGATGTAATCCAATACTCGGCTCATCGAGAATGTACAGAGAACTGGTCAGATTACTGCCCAAAGTTCTTGTCAGGTTTATTCTTTGCGTCTCGCCCCCACTCAGCGTATTAGAAATACGATCCAGGGCGAGATAACCCAGACCAATATCGCACATTACCTGAAGCCTTGTATTGATCTCGGTAAGGATTCTTTGTGCTACTTTTTCCTGGTATTTTTCAAGAGAGATATTATCAAAAAATTCTTTGAGTCGGTCAATGGGTAAATTTATAAGTTCAGTGATACTTTTTCCTGATACTTTGACATAGGTAGCTTCCCTGCACAATCTGCCTCCGTTACATTCCGGGCATACAGTTCTGCCACGGTATCGCGCAAGCATGACTCTGTTTTGAATTTTATAGGTCTTCTGTTCGAGTTCCTCAAAAAATCCTCTTATTCCTGTAAAATATTTGTTACCCGACCAAAGAAGATTCACCTGCTCTTCTGTCAGATCTTTAATGGCTTTGTGGATAGGAAAATCAAAATGATGGGCATTTTTAACTAGTTGCTCTCTGAACCATCCATTTTTTTCTCCCCGCCAACACACTAAGGCGTAATCATAGACGGTAACAGATTCGTCTGGAATGACTTTTTTCGGATCGATCCCGAGTATTTTTCCATAACCCTCACATCTCGGACAGGCACCATACGGATTGTTGTAATTGAATAGTTGATTGGAAGGCTCCAAAAAAGTTATGCCGTCCAATTCAAATCGATTGTTAAAAACTATTTTCTCGCCGTCGATAATATCCACGAGGCATTCCCCTTCTCCTTCGTAAAATGATGTATTCACACTATCGGCAATGCGCTTTTTATTTTCATCGTCATCATTTATCTCGAAGCGATCGATGAGGATGAAGATTTCTTCTTTTAGATCGCCCAACAATTTATTTAACAATTGATCTCCTGATGTGAGGTAGTCTTCGATATATATCAAATCATCATTCCATTGTATCCGTGTGAATCCTTTTTGCAATAAAAGTTGGAGGTGTTTTTTAAGTTCTCTTTTGACGAATCTTCTGACCAATGGAGCGAAGAGTTGTGCTCTTCCACCTGCCTTCTTAGAAAAGATAAAGTCGATGAGATCGCTTACATTGTGTTTCTTCACCAGTTCTCCTGAAATCGGCGAATACGTCTTTCCCGCACGTGAATAGAGCAACCTCATGAAGTCGTAGATTTCAGTCATCGATCCGACTGTAGAACGAGAATTTCCCGTCGATACCTTTTGCTCGATAGCAATTGCAGGAGATATTCCCTTTATGAAGTCGATGTCGGGTTTTTTCATCCGGTTCAGGAATTGACGGGCGTAGGACGAAAGGCTTTCTACATATCTTCTTTGGCCCTCAGCATACAAGGTGTCCATAATTAAGGAAGATTTCCCTGAGCCAGATACTCCAGTGACCACAACGAGTTTATTCTTTGGAATGAGCAGTTCGATATTTTTCAGATTGTTGGATCTTGCTCCTTTGATATGGATCGCCTTTCTGGTATCTACTTTGTTCAATTCGCTTCAATAAGGAAATGAAAATCTACAAAGGTAGGTGGATTATGTTATTTGCCTTGTGAAGCCACATAACATATTTAATTTTTTCTAAATAGTTAAAAAAACATTTTTTACGCAGTGAACCTTGCGATACTAGCAAAAGTGTATTTTCTTTGCGCTAGATATTTGATATTAGAATATCTTTTAATACTTTTGTTTTATAATTGACTTGCCTATAGACAGAACATCTACTCTAATTTAAAAGCAACAGTTCTTAATCATCTAAATTGCGTAGAGTATGAATGTTCAGTCCCTTTCTGATAAGGAATTAATTAATGGTTATTTAGAGGGTAATGAAAAGGCCTTCGAAGTATTGCTCCTCCGTCACAAAAACAAAATTTACACTTCCATTTACTTATTCGTGAAAGATCACGACCTCGCGGAAGATATCTTCCAGGAAGTATTTATAAAAATTATTGATACCCTTCGCAGGGGAAAGTATAACCACGAAGGCAAATTCCTTCAGTGGGCTATGCGAATTTCCTACAATCTCTGTGTAGACTACTTCAGAAGATCAAAAAGAAGAACGAAGGTATCTCCTTCGGAAACCTTCGATATTTTCGATGTGTTGGAAGTACAGGATGACAATATGGAAACCTCGATAATCAAAGATCAAACCTACAACACCATAAGAAAACTTGTCGACGAACTTCCTGCTGAACAACGTGAAGTGGTCATACTCCGTCATTATGCGGATATGAGCTTCAAAGAAATTGCAGCTCTAACAAGGGTAAGCATTAATACAGCTTTGGGAAGGATGAGATACGCATTGATCAATATCAGGAAAATGATGGAAGAGCGCAAAGTCACACTCTACGCGTGATGAATTAAACTTGTGCCGCACATATAAAAAATTATTATCCGATAATGAACCTCCTGATTTGATCAGGAGGTTTTTTTATTAGATCACAAAAAGCAGCAAAGAAATTAGGAGCCGAAAAAGTTGTTCAGGTTGAAAAAATAAACCTATTCGTTAAATCAAAAAGCGATTTGACGTTTAAAATAAATAAAACAACCTGGAAGGCTTAGATTACCTTTCTCAACACCATTTTTTTCCATCTAGATAATCCCAGGCAGCGAAAAATCAACCCCATCCGTTATCAATACAACTGATACTTTCTCACCTCTGAGGCTTCTAAACTGTATGAAAGAACTACGCTCAAGAAATTGCCAAGGAGGTTTTTTTATGCCTATAGGATAGTGTTTAGTTGATTGGTTAATTACTTGATCTGGTTGGTTCTTTACCTACAAAATATTGATTTAACTAATTAACTAATCTCAGACCTTAGCTAACTCGGATTTGAGATAATCAATGACGTCTACTTCCATCGCATCCATGCCTCTCAATTGAGATAAATACCAGGAAATCCAATCTCCTACGTGCACCAGGTAAAGAGCTCTTTCAATAAGATCATTGCCTTTGGAATATACGTTGATGATGGTATTCGTATAATTTGATATGATCTTTTGATTTATTTCTATGCGCACATTATTTCGCTCAAAATCATCGTCGTTTCTCAAGTAGATCACAGCCAAATTATCTTTTTTGTCACGCCAACCTACCAGCTCGTTATGATTCATTTCCGGTATGACATGGTGCCAACAAAGTGCTTTTGAGTTTTCATTAATTTGTTGTCGCAACCGCACGGCTACGGATTGCATACGATCAGTAGTATAAATTATTGGAATCTTGTTATGAATTTGATTAGCTATTTTTTTGGCGCGGAGTTTTATATTTTCCATCTCCGAATTGATTAAAGTGATGGAACTCTCTATACTTCTTAGCGATTTATCGCTAATAATATCGAGCTTATTTAACACACCCAATTGCTGTACCAAAGAAAAGCCAAGGCACGCTCTCGGAGAAGGCCAATCGGCGGGCACTCTTATATGATCATATCCTTTTTCACGAGCTATGTCAATTAATTTGCCCCCGGATGATACTATAACGATCTTGGCTTCACTGTTTTCTATCGCCTTGAAAGAATAAAGGGTTTCTTCGGTATTTCCTGAATAAGAAGAAGCAATAGCCAATGTATTTTCGTCTACATGAGCAGGTATGCTATATCCTTTACCAACATTGAACGGAACCTTGCACTCGTCCTTGATAAATTCTGCGACAAAATTCCCCCCGATACCTGAACCCCCGAGACCGGCTACATACACTTTCTGAATTGGTTGAGAATGCATGGTAACACTCGCCTTAGCGGCAATATCCAATGCTTCTTCAAGCTGCTCGGGAAATCTTGTTATTAACTGATCCATCATAATTTTTTGCCATTTTTGGCATACATTTCATTCCATAAACAAATGTCCGAGCACAACGATCTGGGAGTAAAAGGTGAAAAAATCGCGCAAAGCTATTTAAAAAATAACAATTACCTGATTTTGGAAACCAATTGGCGACATGGGCGTGCCGAGATCGATATTATTTGCAAAAAAGAGGATATTCTTGTCTTTGTAGAGGTGAAAACGAGAACTTCTGATTATTTCGGAAAGCCCGAGGAATTCGTAACCAAAAAGAAAGAACGTCTTATGTTTCACGCTGCCAATGAGTACATGGAACTGGTCAATCACCTTTGGGAAATTCGATTTGATATTATTTCCATTCTAATTGATAATAGCGGAAATGTGGATCTTAATCATTTTGAGGATGCCTTTTTTCCATAAACAAATAAATGAATCGAGGCTTTACAATAAAATCAAAAAAATCTATTTTTGCTGGCCAATTTTAAGAATATGAAAAAAGGAATACATCCGGAAAACTATAGAACGGTAATTTTCAAAGACTTTTCGTGTGACGAAGCCTGGAAGGGCAAGTCTTGCGCACCTTCCAGAGAATCGATAAAGTGGGAGGATGGGAATGAATATCCGCTTATCAAATTAGAAATTTCTAATCTTACACATCCTTTCTTTACTGGTAAGATGAAATTCGTGGATACGGCTGGAAGGATCGACAAGTTTAATAAGAAATTCGCAAAGTTCGCAAAGAACAAAGTGGCCGAAGCGCCTGTCCAGAGCTCGTCGATTGAAGATGTCGAAACCATAGAAGCTACGGAAACCGACGAAGCCGCAGAGTAAAATTGCTTTTAAAAATTCAATTGAAAACCTCGCTCAAGCAAGGTTTTTTTATTTAAGATTTCCCCAACTTCACAACATGAAGGAAATCGTCTTGGTAGATACCAATTATTGGAAACAACTTTTGCCACTTACCTACACCCGGTCAATTGCTGATCTGCGCATTGGCATTTTTACAATTAAAGAAAAGTGGGAAACGTATACTAACCTCGAGATATCCGTAGAGACTCAATCCTACATACAAAAAAAATACGGAGAACCTCAAAAAGCGGAGATCAGTGTCAACAGCGCTATTCTTCCCGATGCGACCCTTGTGGAACGAATTTTAAAACTCCAGGTCAATCAAAATTTATTTCTAGGTAAAATTTGGCTTGCGTCTAACGGGAAATTTGAAAAATCCAAAGGAGAGGATATGCAATTGGAAAGCTCAATAAATTGCAATATTATTGAGCATCCCGAACATCTATTCGTTTTTGCAGGCCAGGAGATCGTCAAAGATTTTCAGCATCTAGTTAAATCAGGCCAATCAGCGGAAATCGCATCGTCCAATCGAATAATTGGAAATCATGAAATATATTTTGGAGCAGGCGTCAAAGCAGAATGCACTATCCTGAATGCCAGCGAAGGACCCATTTACATTGGAAAAAATGTCGAGGTGATGGAAGGATCTATGATCAGAGGGCCGGTGGCACTAGGCGATAAGAGCATCGTAAAAATGGGCACTAAAATATACGGCAACACCGCAATAGGCCCTGGATGCAAAGTAGGTGGTGAGATAAATAATTCTGTCATTATTGGCAATTCGAATAAGAGTCACACAGGATTTCTAGGTAATTCGGTAATTGGCGAATGGTGCAACCTCGGAGCCGGCACGACCAATTCAAACTTAAAAAATAATTATTCGAATGCAAAAATATGGGATTATAGCACATCTGCATTTAGAGAGACCAATCGTCAATTCGTTGGTCTGATTATGGGCGATCATTGCAAAACGGGTATCGGCACAATGTTTAGCACCGCTGCGACGGCCGGGGTAAGCTGTAATATTTTTGGATATGGATTTCAGCTTAAATTCATTCCTTCCTTCACTTGGGGTGGTGGTGAGAATTTCGAAATTTATCGACTGGATAAAGCCCTCGAAACGGCAGAAGCCATAATGAAAAGAAGGGGAAAACATCTTAACGAGATTGATCGAGAGATCATGATCCATATCTTCAAATCTACTGCTACTTATCGTAGCCAAAGCAAATGAAAGACAACCCAACATTGTGGCAAAGATGCCTGAGTTTTCTTTTTGAAATTAAGCTTGAAACTTCCTGCTCAGATATCAACGAATATCTTGAAGTAGCGCTTAATGCGGGACAAATTCAACTCGGCACGGCAAGCGCTGTTTATTCACATGAAAAAAAGTACCATAATTTTAGCAAGCTTTTTGAACAGCTTGATTTTTCAAAATTATCCGGACAGAGGGTGCTGCTTCTTGGATTGGGATTGGGGAGTGTAATCCAACTACTTGATGAAAGTCTTGACGGAAAGCAATTTACGGCTGTTGAGTTGGATGAAGAAATCGTTCGGCTTGCAGAGAAGTATATTTTGCACAAAATAAATACGCCGGTAGAAGTTGTTACCACAGATGCCTATACGTTTGTGGAACAATGTCAGGAGAAATTTGACCTCATATGTATGGACGTTTTCATTGATGATTATATTCCCGAACAATTCTGTACTGAAGAGTTTTGCAAATTGCTAAATGAAGTGCTCCACTCGTATGGCACGCTTGTTTACAATTGTCCGGCGTTCAATAAGGAAAGTCAGCAATCATCGACAGCGTTTTTTACAGGCCCATTTAGGAAAATATTTCCTGAAGGAAAATATATTCATACCCATAAAAATTATATGCTGCTTAACAATTCGAAACTCGTAAGGCGATGAGATTTTTTTACCAATTTAATCAGATGGTATTTTGGAGGCCTTGTACCGGCGACCTGCCTGTCCAGCTAGACAGGTGTTAATGGTCGAGTAGACTTGGGGAATTTCACCCCAAGCCTCTCGCAGAACCGTATCCCGATTTTCGGGACAGGCTGTGAAAGTCTCCCTTCATACGGCTCTTCATTGTCTAATCTGTATTATCCAGACTTCAATCTGTTTTAATTCAATCCTCCTAATTCTTATTAGTTGTTGAACCAATAACAGATTCCAACAATGCTAACCCCTTCGATCCACATCCATTACAGATGCTTCATCACTACTACGAGTTAGTCCGTAACCCTCTGCACTTCGATACGCTCGGCCTCTCCTCTACGGATTGTGCCTTCTCTCTTATCATTACAGTAGGGCAATCTCCTGTTCTATTTACCACCCTTCATTGATGTCTCGCCACCTCTACAACGGTAACCCCATAGCCAGTAAGAAGGTCTTCCGCTATGGTCTTCCCGGGAAATACACCAATCCCCGGTTTTGATGTACAACTAAATGTGTTTCGTTGCTTAATCAGTGGTTCACTTTCGTTCGACTCTTTCAATGATCACCTGACTCCTTTAGCGAAGCCTTTTCCTTATCGCTCAGTACCCAGGTATTACTACCTTAGCACCATAAGGTGGTTTGAAGGCTGCTCCTTCCAGCCGCCTTCGGAGGGCCATACCTCCATCTGGTAAACAGCATGCTCACTTTTGAGCTTCAGGACGCACGATGAATCTCATCTTAGGCTAATGAATTCGCCTTTACCGCCGCCACCTTGTACATTTGCAAAAGAAATAAAGAAAAGATCGTGATTAGTATTAACATTTATATTCTTCTCACCTTGATGGCGCTATGTCTAATAGGCGGTGTGGTTTTGGCATTTACCGTCGGATTTTGGTACTCTTTTCCTATATTACTAATTGGCATTATTTTATTAGTCGTTTACATTTTATTCGGCTCGGTAAATGGAGCTGCCAAACTCATTCAAAAAGAAGATTTCGATGGAGCCGAGAGGAGACTTAGACTGACCCCAAATCCCAAATATCTCTACGTAACCCAACGCGCCGTCTATTTTATTATGAAAGGTGCCATCGCTATGAATCGGAAAGAGATGAATGAAGCGGAGGAGTTGTTTGACAAGGCGCTACATTTAAACCTTCCAAGTGATAATGAAAAAGGAATGGTGCTCTTGCAATTGGCCAATATCAACGCTACACGCAACAAGTGGAACGCCGCCAAAAACTATTTCCGTGAGGTCAAAAAATTGAAAATATCAGAGGCCCAGATCAAAGAACAAATCGATCAATTTGATAAAGCTCTTAAGAATCGCGGCGCAGCGAATGTAGCACGCAGCATGGGCAAGCAAGGTATGAAAATGATGCAGCAGGGTGGCGGAGGAAAACGGCGGAGACCAAAGATGCGGTGAGTAGCGCCAACTTCATGATTGGCGTTTGTAATTTTAATGACCGTGTTGACAAAAATTTCTTACGCCAAGCAGAGCTTGGCGCTACTCAGAAAGCAAATCCAAACCGAAACGAAAACGTAGATTCCTTAAAATCAAATTCATCATCCGCCGGTACCGACATAAAATAGAAAGACAGATTCGCCACATCAAAAGGGCTTATCCAAAACCCGCCGCCGTACGAACTATGCCAACCTTCAACGGATTCTTGATCTTTATTCCAAACTCTACCATGATCGTAGGCGCCGATTACTCCAAATGTAAATGGCAGCACCTTCCCGGGAATTTTGAATAGTTTAAGACGAAGATCATTGCTCCACACAAATGACGATTTCCCTCCAACGCGATTTTCTCTAAATCCCCTGAAAACCGTATTCCTTCCCAAATAATGAGCCTGGTAAAAACTGAAATCGCCGTAATTCACACCTCCGGCAATTCGTGTCGCCCATACCAATGGACGAGGCAGTGGAATAAAATTATAAGCAGTCAAATGACCTTGCAATCCGAAAAAAGATTGATCGGAATTCGCCAAGTTGACATTGAGCGAGGGAGTTATTTTAAAGTCAAGTCCACTACTGGTGTAGATAGGATCATCAATTTTAAAAATGGAGTAGTTTAGGCGTAAGCCTATGTAGTGGTTAGATTCTTGCTCTAAGGCAAACAAGGGTAATTCGCTGATTCGCTGATTCGTTTATTCGCGTTTTCGGTAAGATTGGCGTACTCGTAATAAGCGGCTATGGTAAATTTGTGCAATCGATTTTCTGAACTGAATTGTACTGCAGGGCTTACCTCGACATGGGTTTGAGTATACTGCAGAAAATCAAAGTCGACTATGGATGAGATCGGGAAAGCGCGATCGTTTGATAAAGCGAAAAAGTTATCGCGATCAGAAGGTATAGATGCTGTTAATTCAAAAAGAAAATCAGCATGCCCTATTGCTTCGATAAATTCACTTGAATAATTTATCTCAAAATCTCTGGAACCAAAAGCGTACGTTGTAAGTAGTTGGTGGCTGGATTTATAAGGCCTCTTTCTCCAGCCATATTTCTTTGTAGAATATAAATTGCTGACTACAAATCCATCATCGGGATTAAATGCAAATAGCGGAATGTTAACATTAGCGTCGTAGTAATAATCCTTGCGATCATAGTCATTTTCCGATGGCGTATGAATGGTGTGAAACTTTGCCTCCGAACCTAACTTCGATTCTTTTTCCAGCTCGTTATCAAGTACAATTGTCTTCTTTTTCCCGCCCTTTACTTTGGATTGGTCGTCAATGACGTCATCACCCTTTCCGCCTATTATTCGTATCAGACTTCCCTTGTTCTGAGTGCCGCTGATCCGAAATTGGTCATCTGCCCCTAATCCGTACAATCGTATTTCTTTCGTCTCGTCACTATTTATCTTCCTTGAATAGAAGAGGTCGATTTTTTCGTTTTCCTTATTCAGGTTGTACACATTTACATCCGTCGTATTGTCGACATTTCGAGTCACTTCAAAGAGTTCCCTTTTGTCGGTTCCTGATATGTCCACATATTTCGCAACATAATCATACATTTCAGAAGCATAATTTACCAGATCGTTCCTTCTTTGCCGAAGCTTGGAAGAGTATTCGCCTTGTCTCAGTTTCCTAATTGACTCCGGAAGGGCATTGATGCTCGATTCTATGGCTTCGTTAGTAATATTCTTTTGTAAATCCTTTGCAGTATTTATCCAATTCTCCTTGGTCATTTCATTCAAAAAATGCCTATCGAAATGGCGGGCATTGAATCCCAAATACTTCACATTATCAATGGTGTGGTCGAAGTAGACAAATTTCCTGAGTTCGGGGCTGAGCAGCTTTGTCAAGGACGGCACAATTCCTTTATAACCAAAAAACACCTGGTCTCTGTCTCGGGGAATGGGTTCGTAGTAGGTATGCGTTTCACCGTGACGTTCTTCCTCAAACGATGCCCATCTCCATTGATCATCGTGTCTATCCCAATCTCCGAGGTATATATCAAATAACCGAGATCGGAGCACTTGTTCCTGCTTGATAAGAGCTTCGTGATCTTTTCTAAGTGCTTTTAAAACTTTGCTGTAACCAACAATTTTTCTACTACCACCAAGTGACTCTTCATCTTCACGGTCACCAGCAGGACGTTCTTCATAGAGGTACATAGCATTTGCAAATCCATCGTTGAAATCGCCCAGCGCTTCCTGCTTTTCCAAATAAATAATTTCCGGATTTGTATGATACACTTCCGCAGCCTCAGCTAATGGAGGTACGGCAAGAGCTGCATAAGGCTGGGATGCTGAAATTTGATCCTGAAAAATGCTTTGCACAAAGGTGCCTCGGAATCGTGGAGGCACAACCTTCACCACGCCCTTCTGCACTGATCGCAGTACATATTGCTTCTTGTCAGCTGCTTGAAGGCGTAACGAATTACTTGAAAATCCACCTCCCTTTTTAATAGGGCGAAGACCCCCATGCTCTGTGCTTAGATTTAAGTTTCTCACGCTTATTTCGGTATTCCAATCCTTCCGGTATGTTTGCCCGAAAAATGAACGGTGGAAACCTGAGGTATTGTAAGATTCTGACGCTTTGTCGCTTATCATTTTGCTACTCAATTGATAGGTGCCTATATCCTCTGGAGCTTCGAGGGGTTTTACAATAATTTCTTTGGAAAAAGCCACTTTCGGACTATTTACAACCGTATGAAATTCAAGCACTGCGGAGCCGTCTTTGTAAAAACTGATTTTAGCGAATCCATTTTCTTTTGACGCGAAAACGGCATCTTTTTCTTTTCTGAGATTTGTACTCTTTGATCCTGATCCGCTTACAATGTAATGGTGCTCGTCTTTCACATAATATTGCAAGTTGTGCTCATGTCCACTCGCTACGATCACATTGTCATAATCCCCAATCGCATGGATAATTTCATTCTTAAACTCTTGGTATAAGGGATGTGGGAGGTCTTGCTTAGCACCAAAAGCAGTTCGGTAAAATGGGTATAGAAAGCCAATGCCCGGTAGAGGAATATATAAGTTTTTTTTGACCTCAGTCAGTGGGAAAATGGCTTCTTTCAATGTGTAATGCCCGTTGTGCTTTCCACTGGTATAAGGAGGGTGGTGGAAGGCAAGGATGACAAATTTGTCATCATATTTATCCAATTTATCCTTTAATTCCTGGATGACTTCGTAGGTGTTTTTATTGGGACATTCGTCAAAATTTTCTTGGTCGTCGTGAGGATGAAGCCACCATTGGCTGTCCATTGCAAGGAGTATCACGTCGTTATCTAGTTTTTTGAGTTCCGGGCCAGGACAGCCATCATCGGGAAGCAGCACATCTCCCTTGTCAAGATAATCTTCAATGAATTTTTCCTGTTCTCTAATGTATTTTCTTCCACTGGGCTTTCCTTCATTCCAATCGTGATTGCCTGGTACAAAATAGATCTCTCCTTTATAATTTTTTAATATATCCAATTGTCGAATAAGTTTTGTTTCCGCCTTCTTTCGCAATTCTACTTGATCCTTCGGGGGAAGGCCGTTTGGATAGACATTATCACCAAGGTAGACAATTGCAGACTCGTTCGACTCCTGGTCAAGTTGTAATTTTAGATAATTAAGTACGGGATCTTCAGCTCCCAATATGGGTTCTCCGGTATCCCCGACGAGGTAGAGTGTATAATCCAGCTCTTTTTGTGCGGATAAATGGCACATCGTTGACATTAGGAAAAAGCAAAGCAGGTAACGCATAGTTGTTTTCTTAAAATAAAATAGTTATTGATTGATTCGCTAAGGAAGATAAAACATATTTGGAAGTTATATAAAATGTCATAAAAGTCTTCGAGTCCGGCCAGGTTATATCGGACATATTAATTATCCGGAAGGTTCTAGTGCATCAGGCACGAAATATAATGCCCTATAAGAAGGTTTAATAGGTAGTAACAAAAAAGCAAAAATAATGATGAGAGGGATACATCCAGCCCTTCCATTAACAGCAAACTCACGAATAGTAAGAATACTTGAAAAGGTGTGTAGAAAGGGAAATATTGAAAGCCTGTTTAAACAGCGTGGACTGATTATCCTAGATGGGATACAGGGAAAGAGTAAGTACGGAACACGAAAGGAAATGGGGATATCAAAAACGATGGTAAATCGGTGGCGAGAAAGGTGGAATGAAAACATATCAAATTTATTGAAAGCATCGGAACAAGGGCATTCAGGATCACCATTAAAAGATTATGAACTTTTGAAGATGATCAAAGATATTTTATCAGATAAGCCAAGAAGTGGTACTCCAAAAACAATCACACTGGAACAAGAAGAACAGATAGTTGCATTGGCATGTGACAAGCCAGTAAATCACGATATTGAAATGACAAATTGGACTCATCAGTTGTTGGCTCACATAGCAATGACAGAGAATATAGTGGAAAAAATATCACGGCGACAAATCGGGAACATTCTAAAAAAAAGAGTTAAAACCACATAAAACTCAGTATTGGTTGTTTCCGAAAATATCTTGTTGGGCTACATTTAAAAAGCGAGTTAGCCTGATTTGCACATTAATAATGTGGCATTTATCAGCTAATAGGATCAATCATCATCTGTACAGTGTAGACGAAAAGACAGGGATACAAGCATTAGAAAGAAAAGAAATAAATTCAACAGGCACCGGGAAAATACGTCGTATAGAGTATGAATAACTCGTGCCGCGTTACGCGGTATGTAAGACATGGTACCACATGTTTGATAGGAGGGTTAAATGGTCGAGTAGACCTGGGGAATTTCACCCCAAGCCTCTCGCAGAACCGTATCCCGATTTTCGGGACAGGCTGTGAAAGTCTCCCTTCATACGGCTCTTCATTGTCTAATCTGTATTATCCAGACTTCAATCTGTTTTAATTCAATCCTCCTAATTCTTATTAGTTGTTGAACCAATAACAGATTCCAACAATGCTAATCCCTTCGATCCACATCCATTACAGATGCTTCATCACTACTACGAGTTAGTCCGTAACCCTCTGCACTTCGATACGCTCGGCCTCTCCTCTACGGATTGTGCCTTCTCTCTTATCATTACAGTAGGGCAATCTCCTGTTCTATTTACCACCCTTCATTGATGTCTCGCCACCTCTACAACGGTAACCCCATAGCCAGTAAGTGTAGATTACGGTTGAAAACTGAGCCAGAATTCGGTTGAAAAGTGAGCCAGTTGAGAGAGGCGAAGTTATGCATTTTGATGAAAGAATAACCATTAATATTTTTTGAGAGAAATTAAAGTTGTTGATTAAGTTTTTCTGATTCTTTGACTCTGAAGGATTTTCCATTCATGTTGACCAGGATGGCTTTATGGGTGAGTCGGTCAACTATGGCAGCAGTGAGAACTTCATCACCAAATATTTCTGTCCACCGATCAAAACTCAGGTTGGTTGTGATAATGGTTGACTTTCTACCAGCTCTGAGGCTAAGATGAGTAAAAAGTAATTCTGCAGCCTCTTTGTCAAAGGACACATAACCGAACTCGTCACACACGACCAGATCGTATTTTTCAAAACGAGATTCCAGGGTACGGAGCATTTTGTGAGACCTGGCTTCGTTGATTTGGGTTATCAGCCTGGGAATGGCAGTAAACAAGACAGTGAAATCGAGTGTGCAGGCTTTGATGGCCAGGCCAATAGCGATGTGTGTTTTACCGGTACCGGGATTACCAGCCAGGATGAGATTTTGTCCATCTTTTATAAAATCGAGACGTTCGAGAGTAGCCAGTTTGTTTTGTGCATCATTGGGGAGTTCAGATTTGATCAGATCGTGGATTTGTTTTTTATACGGGAATCCGGCTCTTCGGATACGCTGTTTTTTTCTCCGGATGAGCCGCCCGTCATATTCGGTGATCATAAGATCGAGCAAGTAGCGTTCAAAAGAATGATTGCTTTTAGCAGCACTTTTTGCCTGTTCGGCGTACTCTGTTCTGAATGCAGGCAGCCTAAGCAGACGTGAGTAATAATCAATTTGTTGTTCCATTTTTGCTTGCATTGTTGAGATTTTATTCGAATTAAAAAATAGCCTGTATGTCTTGAAGTTGTTTTACACAATTAAGACTTATCTGTTCAGTCAAAGGGCTCGGGATGGTGAGTGCCTGAGCCTCGTTTTTCTTTTTCATCAGGGCTTGTACCATAAAGATGATTTTGTCACTGGTCAGGGGAGAGTTCAAAGTAGTTTTTAGACATTGATCAACTGCGGAGGTTATTATTGAGGTAGATAAATGATGTTTGGTGGCGTAACTAATCACGTCAATAAATACCTTGGGTTGATCTGAAAAATATTGTTTGTAAAGTGCGATCAAATCGGTATCAGCCTGAAGAAAGGCTTCGCTGTTTGACAAAGCACCAGGCTTTACGGCTAATGTCTTCAGATAGTGCTCTATTTTAATGAACCATTGATACTTACAGTGTCTTCTCTGATGAATGTCCACTACATCGCCATTTTTATCATAAATGTGAATGTGCAAAGGGTAAATTTTCACATCCACTATGGGGCCGCGCAAGTTTTCAGGAATAGAATAGTGATTGGTATCAACCGAGATGGTGTGATACTTGTCTACTCTTAATGTCTGGATCAGGGCGGTATCATAGGCTGAAACAGGCAGAACTGTCATATGAATTTTCTCCTCGCACACACGTTCAGCGAATGTTTTAGACTCACCTTTTGATTTTCTATTGTTAAGTCTGATCAGTTTTTGCTTCAGGTGTCGATTAGCCGAATCGAGGTCGATAAACTCATCATTTTGAGCAAAGGCTTTGCGGCGCACATATTCAACACTTCGCTCTACACGTCCCTTTTCATTGGCTCTATACACATTGCAAAAACGAATATCAAATTGATAGTATGTGCTGATTTTAAGTAGATCATCTGTAGGTTTCTTACCTGCCCGTTCGGTAGACGGGTCTGCATTTCGCATGGTAAATCTTGCTACTGCTGTACGCATATTGTCGTACACTATCTGTGATGGCACACCACCAATGTGGCTCAGATAGTGTACATGAGCGTGCAAGAAACTGATCATAACTCGTGCCGCGTCACGCGGTATCCTGGCGGTAGTAAAGACGAGCCCATCGGTAATTGCTGTACCCATTGGTAAATACAGCCAGCATCAATCTTTTCTGTTTTCCCTCTATTGTCAATTTAACTTCTGCCCAATCAAACTCACTGTTTTGCCCTGGGTCAATGTGCTGGCGTATGAAAATCTCCTGACCTTTTCTCAAGTGCTGTTTTACATATTCACATACCGTAGTATAGCTGATTTCAAAACCATCGGCGATCAGTGCCTCGTGCATGTCTATACGCCGCATGCATTGTTTGGCCAAACCCGAACAATGTTTGCGCTCATTATCTTTAACAAACTGATCTATCCTGGTTCGTATCTGTTGGGTAAGTTTGCGTTTGGTACGAGAAGAACAATCGTACCGAGGTGGATCCAAAATGCCTTTAGAAGAACGGTCCTGCAAAGAACGATTCTTCTCATATTCATCAATATACTTCTTGACTGTATTGCGCGATAATCCCAGATCCTTACTGATCTTTCGTTGGGATATTCCCTGATCAAAATAGCGCAGAATAATATCTTGTTTTTGTAGCATAGTTATCATGTTTAATAGTGCAAAACATATGATGGTTATGCATCATATCTGCCATGATAACTGGCTCAGTTTTCAATTGGAATTCTGGCTCAGTTTTCAACCGTAATCTACATTCGGTAGCTGTTCTTTAGTTTTTTTATCCAGCATCTTATTTTTCTCCATCCTTGTAATCCTACCTGTTTGTCGGCAACTTTGATGGTATCCAAACACTTTCTTCCACTATCCCAAAGAAGGCTTATGTCGGTCGGAAAATGAATATTACTTTCCACTGCATAACTATCCGATTTTAGACTCAAAACCAGGTCTTCTTCTTGGCCGTTTTTTTTTAATGTGTGACCGGCCTTGACCACTACTTCATTAATGGCTTGAAGGGTCTGTTCGTCCAGTAAGGCCACATTATCTTTGATGGTCTGTAATTCATAATATTTACCTTCTCCAAATACTTGATTTGTATGAACACCTAAAATTCCACGAACAGCACTGTGATGGTTGGCATTATCATGAAGGAAATCATAGTCAATACCGCGTAACGCGGCACGAGTTATCAAGGTTGAGACGCATTACTCCAAGTACCAGTATTTCCCACAAAGACATCCCTAATCTCCCTGTTTTTTCTTACCGCTTAAAATCTTGTTCTCTAAAATCTCAAACACCTGCTCGTTCAATGAAGGTGTCACAAAAACGTATTGAAGTCCTGATAATAGTTGTGGTAGTTCGTGGCGACTTTTTTGGTCAATCTTGACATCCGGAATGAGCACAGCATCTAATTCATGCTCCTGTTCAAATCTTTTTTTCATGGTGAAAAATGAAATATTGTTTCGAATAATTTTGTGCCTGATATTGCTACGTTCTGATATTCAGATAGATACGCATATAGCAAATCTAAATATATGAAATATTCGCTAATTTTTAAACAATGGAAATGTTAAAATTTGCATGCTATCTTGCTGAAATTCAATGGGTTATGTCCGGCCAATTGTGATTACTGCCAGACACTATGTAATTATGCATTTACACGACGTTATTTTTTGTCTCAGCAAGGCGAAGGTTCGTGAGTTTAGCCAGAGCTAAATGAATGGTTCTCCAACGCTGTAGAGGCGAAAAAGAACGAGTATAAATGTAATAGAATTTAGCGGTTGGTGCACTAGTGTCAATTTTGGTTCATTGAAGCGTAAAGAAGGATTGCTCAGAGCAATACTAAGGCACATCGTTCCCGGCAGAAGCCACCCAAATTTCGAACCATTGTTCATCGCTAATCTTGCCATTCAAACTGTCTACTGCTACTTTGATCCTTTCAATTTTGGAGGATCCGCAGACAGGAAGGATCGTTGAAGGATGGTGCAGCAAAAATTTATATGCCATTTCGTCCAATGTCCATTCGTATTTCTGAGCCACTTCAGACAGACGTGCTCTTTGCATTACAAAATCGTATTCTTTGGATTTTTGAAATAGGGCTCCTCCTCCAAGTGGCGCCCAGGCCATAGGTTTGATACTTCTCGAAATCGCATTGTCCAGAGTCCCGTCTTCAAAAGGCTCAAGGTGAAGAATAGAGGCCTCAATTTGATTGGTAACCAGGGGGACAAATTTATTGAGCATATTAAGCTTTCCAGGAGGAAAATTAGATACCCCAAAATGTCTGACCTTGCCTTGGTTTTTCAGTTTGAGAAATGCGTCGCCAACGATTTCGGGATCTAAAATTGGGCTGGGTCGATGTACGAGCAGCAAATCTATATAATCTGTATTCAAATTTTGGAGAGAGTTATTGACTGATTCGAAAATATGGGCTGTGCTTGAACTGTATGATTTGATTTCGTATTTGGGCCTATTATTACACGGCATTATTATTCCGCATTTGGTAATGATTTGAATCTGGGAACGATTTATTCCGGATTGTTTCAACGCATCGCCGAAGAGTTTTTCTGTGGTATAATTGCCATAAATATCTGCATGATCAAAACTGTTTATGCCCAAATCTACACATCGCTCTATGAGCGTCTGGACCGATTTTATAGAGAGATTGGCTCCCCACATGCCCCAGTTCATCACACCGGCCACTATCCTTGACAGACGAAGATCATCTTGAAGCTTGACGAGCATAAGTACTCACTTTTGAACAGCAGCTTTCCTCTTACGGGTCGTGGGTTGTCCGTTTCTTTTTGGTACGCTATTTTCCTTCTTGGGATCTGTTTTATCCACCACCTCTTCATAAGGTCTAGTGCCGATTAGTTTTTCTACATCTGATTTGATAAGCACTTCCTTTTCCAATAATTCTTTGGCCAGGACGTCGAGTTGCTTTCTCTTCTTTCTTAACAAATCCTGGGAGCGTCTGTATTGCTCTTCCAGAAGCTTCCGCACTTCAGAATCAATCAGGGTAGCTGTGTCATCGGAATACGGTTTTTGCCACTGGTCTTGTGACATTCCATAGAAGGAGACATTGCCTACCTTTTTATTCATGCCATAGATACCTATCATGCTATACGCCATTTTCGTAACCTGATCAAGGTCATTTTGGGCACCGGTAGATATTTTGTCAAAAATGATCCTTTCTGCTGCTCTTCCGCCAAAGGTCATACAAATGCGATCGAGCAATTGCTCGGTGCGAGTGATATATTCCTCTTTAGGTAAATATTGGGCATAACCTAAAGTGCCCATTCCACGAGGTACTATTGTCACCTTTACAAGAGGAGAAGCGTGCTCGAGATACCAGCCGCATATGGCATGCCCTGCTTCATGGTAAGCGATAATTTCTTTCTCCTTCGGAGAAATAAATTTGTTTTTCTTCTCAAGGCCTCCTATTACCCGGTCCAAAGCGTAGTTAAAATCTTCCATTTCTACAGCCTTCTTATCGCGCCGGGCTGCTACCAATGCAGCTTCATTGCATATATTAGCGATATCTGCACCTGCAAATCCAGGAGTCATTTCTGCTAGTGCGCTGGGTTTGATTTCTTTGCTTATTTTAATGTTTTTTAAATGCACCAAGAATATGGCTTCCCGCTCGTTGAGATCGGGTCGATCAAGTCCGATCTGGCGGTCAAACCTTCCCGGTCGGAGCAAAGCAATATCCAATACATCCGGCCTATTGGTCGCGGCCATTAGGATAACCCCTTTATCCGTACTGAAGCCGTCCATTTCTACTAGTAATTGATTGAGAGTATTCTCGCGCTCGTCATTACCTCCCTGCATCATATTTTTCCCGCGAGATCGGCCTATGGCGTCTATTTCATCAATGAAAACAATACATGGAGCTTTCTCTCGCGCCTGACGGAAAAGATCGCGTACTCTTGACGCCCCTACACCGACAAACATCTCCACAAAGTCAGAACCGGAAATAGAGAAAAACGGCACGTTCGCCTCACCAGCCACGGCTTTGGCCAGCAAGGTCTTACCCGTTCCAGGAGGACCTACAAGAAGCACTCCCTTAGGGATTTTCCCACCAAGGGAAGTATATTTTTTTGGATTCTTGAGGAAGTCTACTACTTCCATTATTTCTTCTTTGGCTTCGTCCAGACCAGCTACATCCGCAAAAGTAATATTCACTTTTGCATTGCTATCAAAAAGAGTTGCACGGGACTTCCCAATATTAAACAGTTGAGCTCCTGGCCCACCGCCACCTCCACTCACCCGCCGCATTATGAACAGCCAAATACCAATAAACAGGAGCAATGGAAGCGTCCAACTTAATATCGTATTGACCCAATTTTGGCGTGTTATGTTTTTTGGGTCAAGATCGAGTCCGGTCTCCTCATTTAATTTGTCGATCCGCTCTTCCCATTTTTCCACTGAACCGATCTTCATGCTGAATTGTGGCGGCTCAAACATAGAGGAGAGTTTATTTGAGGCTACGGTCTCGGGATATTCGTCGAGCTTGTCTTTTTTGATGTAAATCTCGACATCCTTGTCATTAATGAGGTTGATTTTTAGGATGTGGTCGGCTTTTGCTATTTTTTCGAATTTCTTAAAAGTGATTTCTTCCGGCCTTCCTACAATGCTCATAATGAGGTTGATGCCAAAAAGAAACGCGATCAGAATGGCATATATCCAATAGGAACTTATACCGCTTTTATTTTTCTTGTTCCCATTATCGTTACGATCGCCGTCATTACGTTCATTCTCGTTAATGTCGTTATTACTCTCCGTATTGTCGCCGTTATTGTTCTTCTCGTCTTCCATTCTTATTGCAAATTACACATCCTTAAAATATTCCTGTACAGCATCGCTCCATAAATCTTCAAGGTCATAATATTTTCTCGTTTCGGGATAGAAAATGTGCACAATTGTATCGAAATAGTCTACCAATATCCACTTCGCCTCTCTGAGGCCTTCTCTATGATTAGGTTTTACATTTAATTCATGTGAAACGCGTTTGTGAATATTGTCCGAAATCGCTGTGATCTGAGTCGTCGAGTCTCCCTCACAGATAATGAAATAATCTGTGGGAGCTTCTTCTATCTTTCTTAGATCAAGTTGCAAAACATTCTTACCCTTAGTATCCTGAATGCTATCGATGATAATAGTATTCAATAATTTATTATCCTGTCGAATAGCGGTGTTAGAAATTACTGCTTTAATATTATTTCCTCAGTTTTGCTTTAACAACTTAAGTATTAATAGTCCAAAGATGCAACTTCCATCTGAATCAATCCATAGGGGTTACAAAATCCATTATTTCGAGGAGATTGACTCTACAAATGATTATGCATGGAAATACGTAGCAAATAATACTCCAAACGACAAAATTGTAATAATTGCTGCTTACCAGACGGCTGGTAAAGGTCAAAATGACAGGAAGTGGGTCGCAGACAGAGGAAAGAATATTACGATGTCTGTAATTATGGCATTGAAAGATTGGGAGCTTAAAGATGCCTTTCATCTTAATATCATCGTCTCGGTGAGCATTTTGAAGGCAGTAAAAAAAATTGCCGGACTAAAGTTAGCAGTGAAGTGGCCGAATGATATTTATTATAAAGAGAAGAAATTAGGTGGGATTTTGATAAAAAATCGGGTGACTCGTTCGCTAATAGAACATACGGTAATTGGTATTGGGCTAAATGTAAACCAAGATAAATTTGACAGATCTATTCCGAATCCTGTATCGCTCAATCTCATTTTAAATAAAACACTCTCATTGGAACAATTGATAAAGGCCGTTCTGAGTGAGCTTAGCGATTCTTTTGAATGTGCGAAATCCGAGGGTATAAAAGAAATGCATATGTATTACGTAAATCATCTTTTTGGAAAAGGGCAGTACAGAAAATATCGCATCCATAGCGAGCGAAAAACATTGGCTATCGTTGGGGTAGAGGATAGTGGAGACATAATATTAAGGGAAGAAAGTGGAACTTTGTATAAGATGAATTCAGGGTTGGAGTATATATTCTAAAAATCATAAAAGAAGAAAGACTACTGCGTTCAGGTAATGAATAAATTTTTGCTTTATTAAATGAATATACCGAGCATTATATGACAGCTAACATCCTCATAATAGGAGACGAAATCTTAATCGGACAAACAATAGATACCAATTCTGCCGTTATTGCAAAACATCTTAACAAGATTGGAATAGACGTAGGCATAGTTCTTACCGTCGCCGACGATAACCAAGCCATCGTAAACGGACTTGCAACAATAGTGAAATCTTCTGATTTGATACTGACCACAGGAGGATTGGGGCCGACAAAGGACGACATTACTAAACAGGCTCTCTGTGCATACTTTGAAGATGAACTAGACTTCAAAGAGGATATGTACCAAGGAATAAAAAAGGCATTTGCAAAACGAAACATTCCGGTTACCGAGGCACATCGCCTTCAATGTTATATCCCCTCAAGCGCAGAATTGTGCCCAAATAACATGGGTACCGCGCCGGGAATGCTTTTTGAAAAAGATGAAAAAAAGTACTTTTCAATGCCGGGTGTTCCCTATGAAATGGAACATTTACTCACCGATTATTTGATTCCCTTGCTCCAAAAAGAATCACTGGAAAGTGGAATTTATCATCGCACTTTGTTGACTGCAGGTACCGGAGAAACAGTGCTCGCGGATATGATCTCTGATATTCTGAGCGAGATACCAGAAAAAATTGGAATTGCTTATTTACCAAGTTTAGGGTCAGTGAAGATAAGATTGACTGCAAAAGGTGAAGTTGAGAAAGATTTAGCAGCGATGGTTGATCTCTTTTTCAAAAGAATAAAAAACAAATTACAAGAATTTGTTTATGGAGAAGAAGAAGAAAGTCTTGAAGAGCACATCGGAAAATTACTCCTTCAAAAAGGCCTTACTCTTTGTACGGCAGAGAGTTGTACAGGAGGCCACATAGGGCATAAAATTACTTCAGTTTCGGGATCATCAGCGTATTTTGAAGGCGGAGTGGTCAGCTATAGCAACGAATCGAAAAAAAAATTGCTTGGCGTAAAAGAGGAAACTTTAGAGCAATACGGAGCAGTAAGCGAAGAGACCGTAATAGAAATGCAAAAAGGCGCTATTCAATTAATGAATACATCGTTAAGCCTGTCGGTATCCGGTATAGCAGGCCCGACAGGAGGCACTAAAGAAAAACCTGTAGGGACAATTTGGATAGCATGCGGCGACGGAAATGAAATACGCACCAGAAAAATAGTAGCGGGGAAAACCCGGTTGAAGAATATAGAATATGCGACCGTATATGCTTTGAACATGCTGAGGCAATTTGTCAAGGAGAAGTATTGATGTAGGTGCTGGCCTGCATGAAAATCAAAGTGTTATTTTAATTGAACAACGTTGTATTTAGATGGAGAGAGAGCGAATTCACATTATATTAGTTTTTTTAAATATGTCTTTATGTCTATAGTGGATATCATCATGCCAAAAATGGGCGAAAGCATAACCGATGCGACCATTATCAAATGGTACAAAAAAGTCGGAGATAAAATAGACGAAGAAGAGACACTTCTCGAAGTGGCTACGGATAAAGTTGACTCAGAGATACCATCTCCGGTTAAGGGTATAGTGGCAAGTATTATACACAAAGAGGAGGAAGTAGTCGACGTAGGAGAGGTGATTGCCACTATTAATATAGGAAGTAGTGATGGTACGCGGAAGATTAAGAAGGATGAAAACGGCAGACGACAGACGACGGACGACAGACGAGAGGTGCCTACTGAGCACGTTGGGACGACAGAAGAAAGAGGACAGAAGACGGAACAAGCGGGAGCAACTCCACTAGAAGTTGAAAAAGAAATAATTAGGCTCCCTACACTCAAAGCTGAAAAGTTAACGACATCAGAAGAAAGCACAAGATTCTATTCACCATTGGTTAAAAGCATTGCGACAAAAGAAGGTATTTCCAAGGAAGAACTGGACACTGTAGAAGGCAGAGGAGCTAAGGGGCGCGTGACGAAAAAAGACATAATGGCCTACGTAAAAGGCAGAAGAACAAAGTCACCTATCACCGCACCAAAGGCTGTATCCGCCAGCTCCAAAGGTGCAGTAGCACCTTCATCTCCCATAGCAATAAGCTCAATTGAGAAGGACGAAATCGTAGAAATGGATCGCATGCGAAAGCTCATTGCCGAGCATATGGTCAATTCTAAGCGGACTTCCGCTCATGTGACTTCCTTTGCCGAAGCAGATGTCAGCGCTGTATACAAGTGGAGAAATCGCGTAAAAGCTGAATTTCTATTGAAACACGGCCAAAAACTTACGTTTACCCCAATCTTCGTAGAAGCACTAGCCAAGTCGATACGCGAACATCCCGGTGTGAATGTATCTATTGATGGAAATAAGATCATTTATAAAAAGGATATTAACATTGGCATCGCCACGGCACTTCCATCTGGCAATCTCATAGTTCCTGTTATCCTCAATGCCGATCTTTTCAACCTGCACGGCATAACAAAAAATCTCAATGATAAAGTAGAAAGAGCTCGAAATAATAAGCTCGACCCGACTGAAATTCAAAATGGCACGTTTACTCTAACAAATATTGGTACTTATGGGAATATTCTAGGCACGCCGATAATCAACCAACCTCAAGTTGCCATTCTAGCAACGGGCGCCATAAAGAAAAAACCTGTCGTGATCGAAACAAAAGAGGGCGACGCCATAGGGGTAAGGCATATGATGTATTTGTCTTTATCATACGATCATCGTGTTGTTGACGGTTATATGGGTGGTACTTTTCTTCAGACTGTTGTAAATCACCTCGAAAACTTCGATGATACTCGTGAAATATAGCAGATGAGAATTTTCCCTTTGGTTTTTTATACTTTCGGTTTTTTCCTATTTACCAGCACTTGGGGATCAGCTCAAAAAGATGCTTTGGCGAAAGCAAATGATTTTATTAATGAGCGCGATTATCAGTCGGCACTGCTTCAACTCAATCAGTTGCCGACTATCGAAACAAGCGCTCCTTTGCTTTTCAAACGGGGCAGATGTTACTTCGAACTAAATGAATTGGACAAAGCGCTTGCGGAGATATCAAAAGTGCAAAAGATGGGTTATAAGGATGAAGATATTCTTTATTACAAAGGAAGGGTTTTTCACCACTTGGGTAATTTTCGACAAGCCATTGATTCTTATAAAAATTATTTGAGAGAAACTTCTACGGACGATGAAAAGAGGCCGGAAATAAGGGAGCATATCAAGCATTGTGGCGCCGCCATGGATATACTGTATGTCGAACCGCTCGCTACTATCGAAAATGCTGGGCCTGGCATCAATTCCGGCAACGACGATGAAAGATTTGTGCAAAGTGCAGGAATCTCTAACAGGTATTATTTCAGTTCTGATCGGCCCGATCGCAGCGAAAAAGTAGCCTCTTATTTGAGCAAATCGTACTCGATTGATGCTTCATCGGATATGGATATTTACCATACGGATATCTCCCACGGTGAATGGCAACAAGCGGAAAAATTGAGTGATCGAAAAGTAAATACATACAAGAACGATCAACTCGCGGATGTGTCGCTCGATGGTGCTTCGCTTTATCTTCTGCATGGCGAAGAGGAAATGGGATTGAAAGTGGAAAGTCCGTCCACCGAAGTAAGAAGACGGATCAAACTTCTCAGTGAGGTGGTAGAAGATGATCATCACTTTCACTTTTTCAATGATTCCACTGTGATTTTTGCTAGCGATCGATTGGAAGGATTTGGCGGCTATGATCTGTATGTCACCGCTTTTGTTGGAGATAAATGGCTAAGGCCAAAAAATTTAGGACGCGAGCTTAACAGCTATTACGACGAAATATCACCCTACTTGTCAAATGACGGGAGTACCCTCTATTTTAGTTCGAATCGCTCATTTAGCGTTGGCGGATTCGATATTTTTTATTCAGAATATCAATTCGAACAGAAAATCTGGACGGTTCCAAAAAATATGGGTATCCCTGTTAACTCACCTGGCAATGAAACACATTTTCGCCTGAGCGATGACGGGTTGCTTGGCAGTTACACGTCCGACCGCAAAGATGGTTACGGGCAAAATGATCTGTATTTAGCGTATTTGAACGAAAAAAATGAACATCAATCCTGTACAGTCAAAGATTTGGGCTTCGTGGATTATCCGGATTTTTATTTGAAAAATTCGGCAAGAGAATCTGTCGGGACAAATAATCCCAAACCTATACGAGACGACTTATCCGCCCTTCAAAAAATCGAAAAGCCCCCCCCTCCGTTGAACAGAAAGGAGTCGGTGACTTTGCCTATTCTCACTCTGGATGTCGAAGGCAATGTATCTACACGTGAAAATATGCTCAAAATCAATGAGTTAGCTGCGGCGCTAGTGGATAAGCATGATATCCTTCTGGAGGTCATGAGCTACTCGCATTTGGGAGGAATAACCGAGTACAATCTTTTTTTATCTATAAAAAATGCGGAGAAAATTAAAGAAGCGATAGTCGAGAGAGGTATTAGCTCAGAACGGATTAAAATTAAAGGCTTTGGCGATTACTTACCCATTATTAAGAGCAGCGTTAACGATGAAGAAATTATAGCCTTGAATAATAGAATCGAATTCAAGATCAATCTGCCTGCTGAAAATTATGAGATAGAATCAGAGTCTTTTGATATACATAAATCATATCTGAACAAAGGATATGAAGTCTACCGAACCTTAGTAGATGATGCCATTTCTTACAAAATTCAAATAGCCACTGTCCGACAGATGTACCGCGGCGCAGCATTGAAAATGTACAATGATGTGCAGGTGGAAAAAGATCCGAATACGGGCAATTACCTGTACGGCATCGGTTTATATAATGATTTTATCGAAGCGAATTCTATTATGCGTGAGCTGTCTGAAAAGGGCATAACGGCGCTCAAACTCGTCGCTTATGTAGATGGGCTTAGAGTGGAAGAAAAGAACTTGGTGGATTATGTAGAGCGATATCCTGAGTTAAAAGATTATATCAGGTCGATCACTTTTGTGCAGCCCAAGTAGCGCCACGGATTGCACAGTTTTAGCTTTTATGAAAGCTCGTCATCCATGGCTATGGTGGTATAAGCTGTAGGGCACTAATTGGCATCGTTTCCTAAAGAGACACTGATGATTTCGTATCCTTCTGCAGCCTTATCATTGACGAAATCTTCTACTATTTTCCTCAATTCAGTCGCTCTCCACTTTTTTATTTTGATTACTTCATACTTTTTCATAGGTCTTCAGTATTGATTGTCTACCAACTATTAATGCCCAATTAGCTTTTCCTTTTTCATCGACGAGTTATCATATGTTATCGTCGCACGTGAAAATCTGTTATTGAATACGAACAAGTGCTCTTACGGTAGATGGGATTCCGGTAAACAGAATAACTACAAGTATGCCGAATTTTTGAGATTTGGCATACCTAATTCTAACTACCCCTTGTAAAACATCCACTTGCCTAACTCTTTAAAAGACGCCTTTTTGCCATACATAAGGATGCCTACCCGATAGATTCGTGCGGCCAGCCATACCAATAATAAAACAGAAACAACCGAACTTACAATCGACGCCAGAATCTGCCAAAGAGGCGGATCTGTAGCCAACCGAACTGGCATAACAATCGGGCCGGAAAACGGCAGAATAGAGGCCCAGACAGACATCGTGCTATTAGGCGCGGTTACCGCTGCGATTGCGATATAGAAAAAAACAACCATAGGCATTGTGGCCGCAGTAGTCAATGCCTGGGCGTCGTTGATATCATCGCCAATTGCAGAACCAACCGCAGCAAACAATGCGGAATATGTCAGGTAGCCAATGAGAAAAAAGAAAACATACAGCGGCACGATAAGGCCCCAATTGATTAATGACAGTTCCTTGACAATTTCGGATAGTTTTTCGGGTATTTCGACATTTTTTCCCGTAAGTTGGGTCATGGCTGCCGTGTCTCCCATTAGATCGGACGCAGAAATACCCGTAATCAATGTGGCTACGAGAGATATAGCGATCAACAAAACCGCCCAAATCGCGATCTGGGCCAACCCAACAAGGCCAACGCCCAGAATCTTGCCCATCATGAGTTGGAAGGGCTTGACCGAAGAGATGAGTACTTCTATGATCCTACTTATTTTCTCTTCTGTCACGCTGCGCATCACCTGGCTTCCGTAGATGATAACCATCATAAAAAGAACAAAGCCGACAACTCCTCCCATCACCGAACTAACAGTGGCGGTGAGTGAAGAAATATCTTTTTTCTTGTCTTTGATCGTTTTGGGCGATACGCTAAGATCCGTGTCAATTAGATCCAGCTCTTCCTGATCAATGCCGAGAGCGGTTATTTTGAAATTTCTGATCTTCCGCCTGAACATATTTCTGATCGTCTCAGTCTCATCAATGGCCAATTGATCATCCGAATGATATATGATAGAATACGAACTTCCTTCTACATCAATTGGCGGCAATTCTATAATACCGTCGATCTCTTCAGCCGTATAAGCAGAAATGGCTTCTTCTAGTGTTATCTTAGAATAATCGAAAACGAGGTTGTTTCTTTCGTTCTCTGATTTGTCGACTATGCCGGCATGATCGACTACGGCAATCACCCTTTCCGTATCCGATCCGCGCATAAAAATGAAAACTATGACTACGTAAAACAGTGCTATGGCTATCGGCATCAAAAAAGTTGTAAGCAAAAAACTTCGGCTCTTGACCCGAGTCAAAAATTCCCTTTGCAGTATCAGTAATATATTATTCATTGCTTTCGCCTACTAGTTTGATAAAGATTTCATTCAACGTGGGTTTGATTTCGTTGTAGGAATCTATGGTAATGCTGTTTCTGATCAGTGTGCTCAGCAAATCGTTTGAAGTCATTTTGCCCGTCATATGTACTGTAATACCGCTTTCAGATTCTGCTATAATTTCGAATTTTCCATTTCGAAGCTTTAACGGCAATTTATCTTTTGTCCCTATCTGAAAAATGTTCTCTTTATGATCTTCCTTGATGGCCGTCATCTTGCCGTCGAGGATCACTTTTCCTTTGTTGATCAATACGATATCGGTACAAATTTCTTCTACCTGCTCCATTCTGTGGGTTGAAAATATAATGCTTGTACCCTCCTTATTAAGGCGATGGATTTCGTCTTTGATCAGGTTGGTATTAATAGGATCAAGGCCGGAAAAAGGCTCGTCAAGGATAAGTAATTTCGGTTCGTGAACTACTGTGGCAATGAATTGTATTTTCTGTTGCATTCCCTTTGACAGTTCCTGCACTTTTTTGTTCCACCAGTCTCCTATCTCAAATTTTTCAAACCACGTTTTGATTTTTTTTCTGGCTTCTTTGTGGTTCAGTCCTTTGAGTTGGGCGAGAAAAAGAAGCTGATCACCAACCTTCATTTTTTTGTAAAGACCTCTTTCTTCAGGGAGGTAACCGATTTCGGAGATGTGGCGGGTATTGAGTTTTTCGCCATTGATTTTTATTTCGCCTTCATCAGCGCCCATTATCGTCGTGATGATACGGAGGAGGGTCGTTTTTCCGGCACCGTTGGGGCCTAGGAGGCCGAAGATGCTTCCTTGCGGAACTTCAAAAGTTGCTCCGTCTACAGCAGCATGGTTACCGAATCTTTTTACTACATCCTTTATTGAGAGTACGGACATATTGATCGTGTTAAGGAGGCGCGAAATTAAGCTTTCTCAATTAAGGGGTTTACTTCGTTGGATTAATGTTTGGTTATTATCGATGAGGGTAGTCTGGTTATCGGCGCTGATCATCGTTAAGATTAAATTCATTTAGCTCGTAGTTGGTACTTCTTCCTCCAGCAGATTCTTTCCGCAATATATTTTTTCCTATCAAATCATGAATATCGCGCAAAGCCGTATCCGAAGAACATTTCGCGATTGTGGCTCATTTTGATGAAGTAAGCTTTCCTTTAAACCCATCCAATAGGCTATTTAGCATGAGAATCTGACGATCATTCAATTTTTTGGGTGGGGTATTTGTTCCAGAATCGATGCTTATTGAGCACTCTTACCAGTATGGAATCTGAAGCGGTTAACGCATTTTTCAGACAATTCAGAAACCATATCAACCAATCGCTTATATCCAATGACCCTTTCTGGGTTTTCTCCAATATTTCGTAGAACTGCTTTCTTTCATTTCTTAGTTGGGAATGATACTCCTTCAGCACTCAATCATCTTTTTAAAGACTATCTAATTCTTAATTTCAAAGACCATCTCTTCCCTTTACGCGTATGTATGTCCTATCGTATTCACACTTAAATAACAGTTCTAACCTCACTTCCTCCCTCGCTTCCCATTCACCCAAGACTCCCATACATTAAACATCCGCATAGTAAATTCCAGATTGGAATCATCAAATATTTTTTGAATTTCAGGCCGTGTCTGCTGATTCAATACCTTTGCTTTGTCATCTGAAAGATTAGCAAATCCCAGAGTCAATGCCGCCACTATCGCCGAATTCACCTTGAGCTGTTTGAGATCGACTTTGTCATAGGTATCCGTAGATGCATGATAATTAGGCCCGTACAGCTGTGGTTTGTGATTGCCGACGAGGTTAGGTACGCCTTGCAGCATGAAATCAAAATTATCTGTGCCCACTATTGGCGCGTCGATGTTAGTATAGTCTCCTAAACCCGCAACAGGTTTTAACAATTCGTCGAGAATTGGGATTAGTTCAGCTCTTCCATTTGTAAAAAATCCGGTTATTGCTCCGCTTCCAATATCCACAGACAGGGCCATTTTATGCTTATCCAGGATATTCAGATTATCAAGCGTATATGACCAGGAGCCAAAATAGCCTTGTTCCTCGCCATTCCAAAGGGCAAATCTTATGGTGCGTTTTGGCTGTATTCCAAGTTCTTTCATCTGCCTGGCAATGTCGATCATGAGACATACATTAGCGCCGTTGTCATTCGCTCCTGTACCCATTGCCCAGGAATCGAGATGTGCTCCTATTACGATGATCTCATCCGGGTTTACTGAGCCTTTTATCTCGGCGACTACATTTTCCGAAGTATATGCACCACCTGTCTGAGCGTCTATCTCAACTCTTATTTCCAGTTTTTTGCCCGATTGGAGCACTCTGATGCAGCGTTGGGCATCTTCCCTGGCCATTATCAATTGCGGCATATTATTATCAGTGGTTTTAGCCGTGATAAATCTGTAGAGTAGCTTTTTAGGCCTTGAAGACATAAATATTATTCCTTGAGCTCCTCTTTTCAGTGTTTCAAATTCTACTGCGGCAGCATGCGCATATTCCGCAAAGAGCCCATCAATATCAAAACAAATATCCATTTCGACCAAAAGGAAATTTCCCTTGATCTGACTAATGCTCATTTTATCTAATTCTTCCTTCGTACCTGTTCCAACATATATTAATCTACCAACATATTTACCTGGAGGTGATTGATATTTAGCCACAACTTCAGGGCTGAATCCCAATTGAGGAATGGTCACATTCGTACTCTTTTCTAACCATAACGATGGCATTTCGAATGGATCTTTGAGTACGGACAGACCTGCTTCCTGAAATTTATTGTAGCCCCATTCCACAGATTCTTTATTTGCTTCTGAGCCCGTTACTCGACCTCCTATCTCATCACAAAGTTCCTGGAGATCTTCTTCTATGGGTGTGTCGGCGAGGAGAGTGGCGATTAGATCGTTTAGGGTTGCCTGGGAATTTGTGGGCACAGAGCAGAGAGCAAAGAGCAAAGAGTATAGAGTTGTCTTCATTTTTACGTTTGTTTCAGTCTTTATCGAATAGATTCTTGATGTCGTTTTGATCTTTTAGGCGGTTAGAGATTTTTTTTGATTGAATAAGATGTTCATTGATTTATTTTCCTCACAGAGAACTTTGTTTTATCTAGTCTATATTCGTCCATCTTTTACAAGTTTTGTGTAGTCCTTTGCAAAATAAGTGAGAATGGCATCTGCGCCTGCCCTTCTTATGCTTAATAACGTCTCAGGCATCGCTTTTTCATATTCCAACCATCCGTTTTGGCAGGCGGCTATAAGCATGGCACATTCGCCGCTTACGTGATATGCCGCCACAGGTAGATCGGTATTTTCTCTTACTATGTGTATGATATCCAGGTAGTTAAGTGCCGGTTTGACCATCAGGAAGTCCGCACCTTCCAGTTCGTCGCATTCGGCTTCTATTAGTGCTTCTCTTTTGTTGGTAGGATTCATTTGGTAGGTTTTTTTGTCCTTTGGAATATCTCGATCTTCTACAGGTGCCGAATCTAATGCATCCCGAAAGGGCCCGTAAAATGCACTCGCATATTTGGCTGTATAAGACATGATCGAAGTATCTATAAAGCCGTTCACATCGAGTGTTTCCCTAATGCTCGCCACGCGCCCATCCATCATATCCGATGGCCCGAGAATGTCAAATCCTGCTTCGGCTTGTGCAAGGCTCATTTTATTAAGCACTTCAAGCGTTTCATCGTTCAAGATTTTTCCATCTTTCACAATGCCATCATGTCCGTCGGAACTGTACGGATCCATTGCTACATCACTTATTAAAGTGGCTTCGGGAAAACGCGCTTTTAGCTCTTTTACAACTTTGAAGTAATAGTTGTCCGAGGCATATCCGTAGCTTCCCATTGTGTCTTTTTTCGTATTGTCCACTTTTGGAAAAAGAACAAAACTTCTCAAACCGAGAGCGAGACACTCTTCAATTTCCTTGAGTAAATTATCCAACGACCAACGAAAATTACCTGGTAAAGAAGCTATTTCTTCCTTTGTGCCGTTACCATCGACCAGAAAGAGGGGATAAATCAAATGATCTACCGACAAATGCGTCTCTGCTACCATATCCCGTATGGCTTTTGAGCGTCTGTTTCTTCTTGGCCTAGAAAGCATTGTTTGATTTTTTTGGATTTTTTGGCACAGGATCATAACCCTGACCTCCCCATGGATGACAATTCAATATCCTCTTCGTTCCCAAATATATGCCCTTTACCACACCCCATTCTTTTATCGCATCCGCCATGTAATAAGAACAGGAAGGTTCGTATCGGCACCGCATACCGAATACTCCCCGAAGCACAGGCGATAATATCCATTGGTAGAGACGAATTGGAAGAATAAAAATGTCCTTAAAAAGCGATGAGATCATAATTCCAAAACTCCCTTGTTTTCTCCTTTTTTTAAGATAAACATTGCTCTTTGGCCGCTGTCCATTTTTATACGAACTATATTCTTTTGATCGTCAAAGGTTTCGAGAAGGGTATTGTTTTCTATTTCTATTTTTTCTTTGGGGGACACATCCAGGATTTCCAGATAGCACCAAACGGCTATAAGATCATCGCTGATTTCTTTGCCAAGGAATTCAAATTCCATGACCTTGTCGTCGACAGAAATGACAAGGTTGTTTTTAAGATATTGGGCTATTAATCCTTCTGCCGATTCTGCTTCTTTTTCAGTACAGATGTATAAGTTGTCGAATCCGTAATTTGCCAAAGTCATCTCCAGATCATCGATAAAAATTCGGGAAGTTATTTGTAGGGCGCTCTCTTCAATGTTGTATCGAATTTCGGTATTACTTAAGTGAAATTCGTGGAGAATGCCATTACCAAGTAGGAGTATTAGGAAAGAAATTAGAAAACTCATCTTAAAGCAATAACGTCCATAACATACGTGAATGTTTCAAATTTATTTCAAAATGGACTGCAGACTGCCAACTGCTTAACTGCCAACTTTTCTCAATACCTGTAATACTCAGGCTTATAAGGCCCATCAAGCGCCACATTGATATAATCCGCCTGATCTTTGGACATTTCTTCCAGTTCTGCTCCGATTTTTTCGAGGTGCAATCGCGCGACCTTTTCATCCAAATGCTTGGGCAGCATATACACCTTGTTTTCGTACTTATCCGAATTTTGCCAAAGTTCGATCTGAGCCAATACCTGGTTTGTAAACGAATTGGACATCACAAACGACGGATGTCCTGTTCCACAACCTAAATTTACCAATCTACCTTCGGCCAAGACAATTAAGTCTTTTCCATTGAGATTGTATTTATCCACTTGAGGCTTGATCTCGACTTTTTCTGCACCCGAACCATTATTGAGCCAAGCCATATCTATTTCATTGTCAAAGTGGCCGATATTGCACACAATTGTTTTGTCATTCATCATCTCAAAATGTTCTTTGGTAAGGATGTCTTTATTTCCCGTGGCAGTGACTACAATATTGGCTTCCTTGAGGGCGTTTTTCATTTTTTTAACAGCAAATCCATCCATTGCCGCCTGCAGTGCGCAAATGGGATCGATTTCCGTTACGATCACACGACAACCGGCTCCTCGCAATGAAGCGGCCGAACCTTTTCCAACATCACCATAACCAGCAACAACAGCTACTTTTCCAGCCATCATGATATCAGTAGCCCTTCGTATCGCATCTACGCATGATTCCTTACAGCCATATTTATTATCAAATTTTGACTTAGTGACTGAGTCATTGACGTTGATGGCAGGAAGTGTCAGCGTGCCTTTGATCTCCCTTTCGTATAGGCGATGAACTCCTGTGGTGGTCTCTTCGCTGAGCCCTTTGATGTCATTGACAAGTTGAGGAAAATCATCCAAAACCATATTCGTCAAATCTCCTCCATCATCGAGGATCAAATTCAAAGGTTTTCCATCAGGGAATGCGCGTAAAGTCTGCTCGATGCACCAGTCAAATTCCTCTTCGTTCATACCTTTCCACGCGAAAACGGGAACTCCGGAGGCAGCTACAGCCGCAGCGGCATGGTCTTGGGTAGAAAAAATATTACACGAAGACCAGCTTACATCAGCACCCAATTCGGCTAACGTTTCAATCAAAACTGCAGTTTGAATGGTCATATGCAGACAGCCGGCAATGCGTGCACCTTTAAGCGGTTTGCTTTCTCCATATTCTTCCCTTAAAGCCATAAGTCCCGGCATTTCCGCTTCGGCCAGTTCGATTTCTTTTCTGCCCCAATCGGCAAGGTTGATGTCTTTGACTTTGTATTTAAGGGACATTAATTGTTTGTTTTAATCTAAAAATTTTGAAAGCGTAAAGGTAGGTTTTTGCTACGAATGATGTATTAGCGAATTCATTCGCCACTACAACTAAGTCATTGGTTGAACGCTATATTTTTTCACTGCTTCCGGATGGTTTGATAGGATCATTGAGCCCGTCTGCCCATCCGGGGAGGTCTCCGGTCTTCCACCTTCTAAATATCCACATTAGCATAAGTAGCATTCTCCTCAATAAATTGCCGACGTGGTGGTACTTCATCCCCCATTAGCATGGAAAACACTCTATCGGCCTCCATAGCATCCGAGATATCTACCCTTCTAAGCATACGGGTTTCCGGATCCATAGTCGTCTCCCAAAGTTGCTCAGCATTCATTTCTCCAAGACCTTTGTAGCGTTGCACTTTAATGGAAGTATCTTCTTTGCCCTTACTGTATGCGTCGATGGCCTCTTGACGCTCCTTGTCGTTCCAGCAATATCTAAATTGTTTGCCTTTGACCACTCTGTAAAGAGGGGGAGCGGCAACATAAACATAGCCCTGCTCCACCAAAGGTTTCATAAACCGGAATATGAAGGTAAGTATCAAGGTAACTATATGGCTACCATCCACGTCTGCATCACACATGATTACGATCTTGTGATAGCGCAGTTTTTCAATATTAAGAATGCGCTCCCCGTCCCTGTCTTCTATGCTGACACCTAGCGCAATGAACATATTCTTTATTTCATTATTTTCATAAATCTTGTACTCAAGTGCCTTTTCTACATTGAGGATCTTGCCGCGAAGAGGAAGTATGGCCTGAATATTTCGATCCCTGCCTTGCTTGGCAGTACCACCTGCAGAATCTCCCTCAACCAGAAAGATCTCACATTCAGCAGGGTTCCTGGAGCTGCAATCGGCCAGTTTGCCCGGTAAACCACCTCCCGTCAGCACATTTTTGCGCTGTACCAATTCTCTTGCTTTACGGGCAGCATTTCGAGCTGTAGCGGCTAGTATGACTTTATCAATTATTCTTTTGGCTTGCTTCGGATTTTCTTCTAAGTAGGCTTTGAGCACATCACCTACAGCACGGGATACGATACCGGTTACTTCCGAATTGCCTAACTCTCCTTTTGTCTGACCTTTGAATTGAGGCTCGGCTACTTTTACCGAAATAATAGAAGTAAGTCCTTCCCTGAAATCCTCACCTGCTATTTCAAATTTCAATTTTGCAAAATAGCCGTTATCCCGACCGTAATCTTTGAAAACGCGATTCACCGCTCTCCTAAACCCTCCTACATGGGTACCGCCGTCTCTTGTGTTGATGTTATTGACAAAAGAAAATATATTTTCAGTATAACCCGTATTGTATTGCATAGCAACTTCAATTTCAACATTATCCTCTTTTCCATTCACATAAATAGGTTCGTCAATTATAGCCGTTCTGGATTCGTCCAGGTATCTTACAAACTCGATCAAACCGCCTTCTGAATAAAATTCCCGTCCTTTATACGTGCCATTTTCTGCGACCCTTTGATCTTCTATTTTTAATCTGAGCCCTTTATTCAAAAAAGACATCTCGCGCAATCTATTCGCAATGGTAGTATAGTGGAATTCAGTAGTCTCGAATATTTCCGGGTCAGGCGAAAATTTAATAGTAGTGCCCGTATGATCCGTTTTGCCTATAACCTTTACTTCAGAAATGGCCTTCCCGTGGGAATATTCCTGCATATGTATCTTTCCGTCGCGGTGCACTTCTGCTCTAAGAAAACTGGAAAGTGCATTCACACAAGAAACCCCTACTCCATGAAGACCACCTGAAACTTTATACGTGTTCTTATCAAATTTTCCACCGGCATGTAATACAGTCAATACCACTTCCAAAGCGGATTTTTTCAGCTTTTCATGCATGTCTACAGGTATGCCTCTTCCATCGTCCGTTACACTAATCGAATTGTCTTTGTGAATGACCAAATTGATGTTAAAACAATAACCGGCTAAATGCTCATCAATAGAGTTGTCAATTACCTCCCAAACCAAGTGATGCAAACCTTTGACATCGGTGCTCCCAACGTACATTGCAGGTCGTTTTCTTACTGCTTCCAGACCTTCTAATGCCGTAATATCTTCGGCTGTATATTTTCTATTTTCCTGTGCCATTATCGTGTAATTTTGCCTTAGGGCAAATGGTATAAATCTACCTTCTGTAAGCTGGTACAAATATACGGAAAAATCCAGCCCAAATAGGGCATAACTTGTTCGTAATGAAGGGATTTGAAACAAAAAGATTTAATAACGTTATATTTTCATTAAATGGCCAATATATGCCGGAAATACTTCATAGAATCAGAAGACGAACTGCGGACAATTGCTGCTAATCTAATCGAATCGGAGCACAGTAAATTGATCTGCCTTAGAGGAGATTTGGGTATGGGCAAAACGGCTTTTGTTAAGGCTCTGTGCAATGAATTGAAATGCAAAGATCAGGTTTCCAGTCCTACGTTTTCATTAATCAACGAATACCTGTATGCTCATGGCAAAATATACCATATCGATCTGTACAGATTAGACATTATAGAAGAGGCCTTAGATATAGGCATCGAAGATTATCTGACCGGTAAAAATTATTGTTTTATCGAATGGCCTGAACTGGTCGAAAGTTTGCTTTATGGAAATTATATTGACGTGTTCATAAAAAGCGGCAAAGGGAATGAAAGAAATCTGTTAATTTCATATCAAGGTTTCAGTTAAGGAGCATTTCAAAAACCGTGTTCCCCTCTGGCACCCTTTACCCGGCAGCTGGCTGGATTTGCGCTAATTAAGACAAGCGCGTGGACTTTCCTTCCTTGCCTGCCTAAGTAGTTAGTACACCGGGCACGGTAGGAATTGAAGCTGCGTGTGGGCAGCTTCTAAAATCACCTTATGGCATCTCAAGGCAAAAAACACAGTTTTTCTACCTTTTTCTCCGAAGGGCAATACGAGACACAACTGGAACGTGTGGACGTGCCTACAAAAGGAGATAGACTGACCATCGGTATCCCGAAAGAGACAACGATTGACGAAAAGAGAATATCACTCGTACCACATTCTATCCGAACAATTGTGGGCTACGGGCATTCGGTTATAATCGAAAATGGGGCTGGACATGGTGCCCATTATTCGAATGGGGATTATGCCGATGCGGGAGCAGAAATTATGAAGGATGTAAAAAAGGTTTTTAAGTCTAAGATCATTATTAAATCTGCTCCAATTACGCTTGACGAAGCCGACTACCTCGAAAGTGATCAAATCCTCATCTCGCCGCTCCAATTACCAATGATGACCAAGGAATTGCTCAAAAAACTCCAGTCAAAGAAGGTCACAGCTATCGCCACCGAGTACATCAGAAATGAAAAAGGCGGTTGGCCAATCTTGAAAATTATGAGCGAAATGGCGGGAAGGCTGGCCATTGTCACTGCTGCCGAATTGCTGTGCAATACCAATGGAGGACGTGGAGTGTTGATTGGTGGAGCGCCGGGAGTTCCTCCTGCAAAAATTGTCATTTTAGGCGCTGGTGTTGCCGGAGAGAGCGCAGCACGGGCTGCCATAAGCTTGGGCGCATCCGTACGTATATTTGATAATGACATCGAAAAAATTATCAGATTGGAAGAAAATATTGGAAGAACATTTCACACCTCGTCCATTAATCCCGTATACCTCGGTTATCAATTGATGAGTGCAGATGTCCTTATTGGAGCAATTCACTCTAAAAAAGGAAGATCCCCAATCATCGTGACTAACGAAATGGTTAAAAAAATGAAAGGTGGCGCTGTGGTAATGGATCTAAGTATTGACCAGGGTGGCTGTATAGAATCTTCCAGAATGACCACCCATGAAAAGCCCATCTTTGTCTACGAGGATATCATTCATTACTGTGTGCCAAATATTGCTTCCAGGGTGGCGCGCACGGCCTCTCAAACCCTAAGCAACATTTTAACGGGTATCCTCCTTAAAATAGGCGAAGAATCAAAAGATATCAAAAAACTTCTCTATCGATCCATAGGAATCAGAGATGCAGTGTATGCGTACAGCGGATATATCACCAATGCCTACCTGGCAAAGAGATTCAGTCAGAAACATACCTCATTGGATCTGATTCTCACTAGTGATCAGTGAATAAGTATAAATTTACTAGTTAAACCAATCCGAATCGTTATTAAAAATTATTGATAATTGAGTCCACTCCGAAAACTAAATCATAAATCATGTCAAATATTACAATAAGATGACATATATATTTAATTTGTGATATGTTTAAACGTAGTACAAATTCACAAGTTGATCTATTCAAATCGATAGGAGGGATGCTATCAGAACGGAAGCGAGAGCTTCTGGATGATCCAAATGGTTGGCATAATATATTTTTTAAAGAAGTGGTATCTCGCATAGACGAAGGATTGTTCGAGGTGCTTTATAATCAAGGAGGCCGGCCCAATTGCTCAATTAGAGTTTTAATGGGAATGATTATCCTTAAAGAAGGTAAAGGTTGGACTGATGAACAACTTTTTGATGAATGTCGATTCAACACCAGGGTCATGCTTGCTTTGGGATATTCGAATATAAATGAGGATATTCCGACCGAATCGACTTACTATAAGTTCAGACAGAGCATGGTAGAGTATAATGAAGACCATGGGGAGGATTTGATGAAGGCGGCATTTAAACAAATCACTATTGGGCAGATAGAGCAATACAAGGTGAGCGGTAAGAAAATACGATTGGATTCGAAGTTGATTAATTCCAATATTGCACGCTGCACTCGAGTCCAGATGATAATCGAAGCTGTACGAGTATGCAGTAAAGACCTTATGGTAGAACTGCTTACAGATCAATTGGATAAAGAATCATGCGAGCTTTTAGAAAAGCTAAAAAGCCAAAGTGCCTCCAATATTGTCTACCCATTAAACAAAAAAGAAAAAGAGGAACTGCTAGTAGGTATGGGTAAGATCATAAAGGTACTCTTGAGTCATGGCCAGGCGGCGGGATTGACAGGCTACCAAGATCTCAAGCGGCTCTACGAAGAACAGTATGAAGAACAATCAGAGGAATCTAATGAGCAAAAACCTCCGAGTGCCTCTGATGATAAAACAAAAATCAGCGCGGTCTGTGATGAATCTGAACAGCAAACTAAACAGGAGAATACTCCGAGACCCAAAGCTGCAAGAGACATATCGAGTGGCAGTGTGCAGTCCATTCATGATCCTGATGCTGCCTACCGTACTAAAGGTAAAGCAGAAAATAAACAGACCATATCGGGCTATCATGCCAACATAAGTGAAACGTGTACAGAAGAAAATGAAATAGACCTAATCGTAGATGCCCAGGTAGTACCGGCCAATATTACAGAAGACGAGTTTTTAATCGAATCTATCGACCATATCCAGGATGTATTAAATCCAGATAAGGATGAATCAGGTCAAGAAAAGAATAAAATAGAACAGGCCATCACGGATGGCGGATACGACAGCAAGGCCAACAGAAAAGCAATGTCAGAAACGACCACGCCCGAATGGAAGTTAGCTAATACAAAAGGGGGAAAGCAGGCCTATACAATGAAACGAGATGAGAATAACAATCTTCAAGTATGGCGAAAAAAGACAGGAGAACAGTGCGCGGTAAAGTTTAACGAGAAGACCAACAAATACGTCATTAAACACGACACCCGAGGTCGGTATATGACCAAAGATGAAGTAGAAAACTATTTTTTATTTCAACAGATGCAAGAAACATTAGATGAGCACACCCACAATCTAAGAGCCAATGTGGAATCGACCATACATCAATGTTTTCACCGGCTCAAAAAAAGGAACAAAATATTGTATCGGGGTTTATTCAAATGTCAAATTTATGTCCTGTCACGAGTACTTTGGACGAATTTTAGAAGAATTAACGATAAATTGGTCGAAAATGCCCTCGGATTTCCAAATATCATCATCGCAACCCTCAGGAATGCTTATGCAACAATATTGCACTTAAGAAAATTCCAGGGTTTTGGCCGCAGCTGGCAAATGTACGCTTGAAAAATGTGTGGTAATCGGAGTGGACTCATAATTGAATTAAAAAGCCAGAGTCCTTGAGACGAACTCTGGCAAAATCAAATAACCCAAACCTTAACGCTAACAACTCAAAAAGTGTGCTAGCAAAAATTCGTATGCAAAGCAACATCTTTTTTCATTGAATTGCTTTATTTTTTGCTGTTCGATATTTTGGACGCAGCAGGAATTCGACAATCTGAATATTTTATTCAAACTTACTTTGCTCCAGTTCCTTTCAAAAATCCATTCGCGTTGTTGAAAAAAACCAAATTTTTTTTTTCTACAATACGGATACCAAAAATATCACACATTAATTGTTTTCCGGACGCAATTGCCTTACAGTTGCCCCTGCCCGCCACATCTCACTTTCACGCAGTTCTTTTAATTCTGCTTCTAATTTGACCCTGTAATCCGGCTGACTATTAGAATCGATAGAAAGTTGCGCTTCATGTCCTGCCTTCACACTATCATACAACTCTTCAAAGATGGGTTTGGTAGCATCTCTGAATTTCTTCCACCAGTCCAATGCTCCTCTCTGCGCTGTGGTAGAACAATTGGCGTACATCCAATCCATTCCGTTCTCGGCTACCAAGGGATAAAGCGACTGTGTCGCTTCTTCCACCGTTTCATTAAATGCTTCTGACGGAGTGTGTCCTCTCTCGCGAAGCAACTCGTATTGAGCAGCGAACAAGCCTTGAATAGCGCCCATCAATGTGCCCCTCTCTCCGGTAAGGTCGCTGTACACTTCTCGCTTAAAAGTAGTCTCGAATAAATATCCGGAGCCGACACCGATGCCGAGGGCTACCACTCTGTCGTAAGCTTTTCCCGTAGCATCCTGGAAAATTGCATAGCTGGAATTCAGTCCCCTCCCTTCCAAAAACATTCTTCTCAGACTTGTGCCTGAACCCTTTGGGGCGATAAGAATTACGTCCACATCCTCTGGTGGAATGATACCAGTGCGCTCTTTAAACGTGATGCCAAATCCATGTGAAAAATAAAGCGCTTTACCAGCCGATAAATGTTTTCTCACGGTAGGCCAAACAGATATTTGCCCTGCATCGGAAAGCAGGTATTGGATAATTGTTCCCTTATCCAAAGCCTTTTCAATTTCGAATAAAGTCTCTCCCGGTACCCATCCGTCGGCCACTGCCTTATCCCAGGATTTTGACTTTTGTCTTTGACCGACGATCACATTAAAGCCACTATCGCGAAGATTCAAAGATTGTCCCGGTCCTTGCACTCCATAACCGATTATCGCAATGGTTTCATCTTTTAATACATCCTGTGCCTTACTAAGTGGAAATTCTTCCCTAGTGACCACATTTTCATCCATTCCTCCGAAATTTAATACTGCCATACTATTTTTTATAACTTTTTGATTATCAATGAGTTGTATTGTTCTCTTTTCAATTGATCAATTTTGAATGACAAATTTTGAATAGCCCTCTAAGTATTATGTTCCCTATTAATTCAAGCCGTTTTAATCATTCAAAATTATACAGTAACCGAGTATTTCTCTTCCAGCGATTTGAGATAGGCATTGAGTCTTTCCATAGGTTTCACTATTGCTACTCGCCCGGAACGCACGAATTCGTAAATACCGAATTCTGTTAATTCAGTAAGCAAAGCTTCTGTCTCGTGCTCATGGCCGGTTTTTTCGATCACTGCGTATTTGGGTTCAATTGCCAATATTCGGGCATTGTGTTTTCTGATCAATTTTTCGACCTGATCACCGCCGTGCAAAGACTCTATAGGGACCTTGTATAGTGCAATTTCCTGGTGAACGATCTCTTCGTTTCTGTAGTAAAATGCCTTTACAACTTCTACCTGTTTTTCTATCTGGGCTACCAGTTTTTTTACGTTCGCTTCTGCAAGTTCTACGCAAATAGTAAATCGATGAATGCCTTCTTTCGAGGATTTTGATACCGTGAGCGTTTCAATATTGATATGCCTTCTTGTGATGATGCCCACTACGCGGCTTAGTAAACCGGTTCTGTTTTCGGTAAAAACCGTAACTGTGAATTGGTCCTTCATTCCAATACAATTTCATCAACTGCCTTACCGTAGGCAATCATTGGAAAAATATTTTCCTCCTTAAGCACTTTTACGCGTAGTAAAAACGGGCCGTCTGAAGAAAGCATGGTTTTAATTCCGTTTTCGATATCTTTTGGCTCGGCAACCATCATACCCGGCACTCCGAAACCTTCGGCAATCTTTAGAAAATCAGGATTGCAAAGTTTGACCGCCGAGTACCTCTTTTCGAAAAACATCTCCTGCCACTGCCTCACCATCCCAAGATGTTCATTATCGAGGATCACTATTTTTACTCCGACCCCCCATTGACCGCAAACCCCTAGTTCCTGTAATGTCATCTGAAATCCACCATCGCCGATTATAGCGATTACCTCTCTTTCGGGGCAGGCAAATTTCGCACCTATCGCAGCGGGTAAACCGTAACCCATAGTACCCGCACCGCCTGAAGAAATCCATTGATTCTCGCCAAGATATTCGTAATATCGAGCTGCCGCCATTTGGTGCTGACCTACATCTGTCACGACTATAGCTTTTCCATTAGTATGTTCGGATATTTGTCGTATAACCCTGCCCATGGTAAGGGAACCCTCCATAGTTTTTTCGAGATCTCGTTCGATCACCTTTTTAGCTTCAAGTCTATCACATTCGGCAAACTCTTCGAGCCAGTCGGGGTACGCTTTTTTGTTAATTAATGGCAGAAGCGTTTCAAGGGCATCTCTGGCATCAGCATGAATCGCAATATCGGTTGCTACATTTTTATCGATTTCCGATTCGTCAATTTCTATGTGGATAATTTCGGCCTGTTTTGCGTAAGCATCTAATCGTCCTGTCACACGATCGTCAAAACGCATTCCAATAGCAATTAACACATCGCATTCATTGGTCTTAATATTCGGCCCATAATTGCCGTGCATGCCCAGCATTCCGGCATAAAGCGGATGATCGGTGCGTATTGTCGACAAACCGTGAATTGTGCAACCGACAGGAATACCGGTTTTCTCCACAAATTTGTTAAATACCTCTTTTGCTCCGGCTATGTGGATGCCGTGACCGGCCAGGATAAACGGCTTCTTTGCGCGATTAATCAATTCAGCAGCGTCTTGAATTGCCGTTTTATCAACAACAGGCCTTGGATGATAGCTTCTGATAAAAGGCTCCCTTTCGTACGAAAATTCGAACTCCTGTATTTGCGCATTCTTGGTTACATCGACGAGTACGGGGCCGGGCCTTCCGGTGTTTGCTATTCTGAAAGCCTTTGCCATTACTTCCGGAATTTCCTCTGCTTTGGTAACCTGGTAGTTCCACTTGGTAATAGAAGTAGTGCATCCAATTACGTCCGCTTCTTGAAAAGCATCCGAACCTAATAAATGACTAAAGACCTGCCCTGTTATGCAAAGTATAGGCGTAGAATCCATTAACGCGTCTGCCAAACCTGTAAATAAATTAGTTGCGCCCGGGCCTGAAGTAGCCACAGCAACTCCTGTTTTGCGCAAGGCCCTGGCATACCCTTGTGCTGCGTGAACGGCACCTTGCTCATGGCGGGTCAGGATGTGTTTGATCTGCTTTTCGTAGTGATAGAGTTCGTCGTAAAAGGGCATGATCGCACCTCCCGGATATCCGAAAATTATATCCACATTTTCTGCCACTAGGCACTTCAATAGTGCTTCAGCGCCATTTATTTTGATCAATTTTTTCTTTTCGATTTTTTTCTTTGTAGCCACTGCTTCCATATCGACTAATTAAAGCTTAAAAATTCATTTTTCGACCTTATTACCTGTAATAAACCACAATCACATAAGTATTCAACCTTCGCCAATAATCCGTGTCATCCATGTAACCTGTGGCTAAATTCATCAGTAACGCATCCTTCGGAGGCCGAAGAAACGGTATACCTGTATTTTTTTAATATTCCACTTACCGGCAAATTCGGTCTTTCCCATGATCTTCTCCGTTGTTCCAATTGTTCGTCTGTGAGGTCTACAAAAAGTTTGTTTTGATCTGCGTCAATAGTAATGCTATCACCATTTTGCAATAATGCCAATCCGCCTCCTTCATATGATTCTGGCGTAATATGGCCAACTACGAAACCATGTGTACCCCCTGAAAACCTGCCATCAGTAATAAGAGCAACCTTATCGCCTAGTTTGGATCCCATGATCAGCGAAGTCGGTTTTAGCATTTCAGGCATTCCGGGAGCTCCTTTTGGACCGGAATACCGAATGACGATTACCTCTCCTGCCTTTATATCATTGTTTTGAATAGCCGTATTGCACGATTGTTCAGATTCGAATATGTGTGCCGGGCCTGTAAACTTTTCACCCTCTTTACCAGTAATTTTTGCCACCGCTCCTTGTTCTGCCAAATTGCCGTACAGTATCTGCAGATGCCCTGTTGACTTGATCGGATTTGCTCGCGGCCTGATGACTTCCTGTCCTTCTGAGAAGCCTTTAATTTCATCTAGATTTTCGCCCAAGGGCTTCCCTGTGACGGTCAGACAATTGAGATGAAGTAGTTTTTCTTCTGCCATCATTTTCATTACAGCCGGTATACCTCCCACGTTGTGAAGATCTTCCATTACGTATTTGCCGCTTGGTTTGAGGTCGGCAAGCAGCGGCGTTTTACTTCCAATTTCTTGTATATCATTAATAGTCAAAGGCACATTTACCGACTTTGCCATCGCAATGAGGTGCATTACAGCATTAGTTGAACCGCCTAAAACGGTGATCAGTCGAATTGCATTTTCGAACGCTTCCCGGGTCATGATATCCCTGGGTTTGATATCCTTTTCTAGCAAAAACTTTATTGCTGTTCCGACATTGACACATTCTACAGATTTTTCGGTGCTATTAGCAGGATTAGAGGAGTTATAGGGAAGAGCCATGCCCATCGCCTCTATAGCCGATGACATCGTATTCGCAGTGTACATTCCTCCGCAAGCGCCTGATCCGGGACATGCATTTTTCACAATATTTCTAAATTCTGTTTCGTCAATATCTCCTGATGTCCTTTGTCCCAATGCTTCGAATGCACTAACGATATCGAGCTTTTTATCATTATGGAACCCGGGACTGATTGTGCCGCCGTAAACGAGTATCGACGGCCGGTTTAGCCTTCCCAAAGCCATGATAGCTCCTGGCATATTTTTATCACACCCTACAACGGTTATCACACCGTCATACCACTGCGCCGAAACTACCGTCTCAATGGAATCGGCAATAATATCTCTGGAGACTAAAGAATACCGCATACCTGTGGTGCCCATAGAAATGGCATCGCTTACTCCGATGCAATGAAATACAAGGCCTACCAAACTTTGTTCGTTTACGCTCCTTTTTATGGATTTCGAAAGATCGTTGATATGCATATTACATGGATTGCCATCCCATCCTGTACTCGCGATCCCGACCTGTGGCAACTTAAGTTCTGCCTCGCTCAAACCTATTCCATAGAGCATGGCTTGTGCCCCGGGTTGCGAATCGTCCTGAGTGATTCTTTTGCTGTATTTATTAAGATTCGACAAGGGTAGCTTTTAACTTACTTTGCAAAATATGATTTCGAATATAGTCTCCCACCTCCGAACATTTTTTTGAAGCCGATTTATTCAAATCCTCGGTCACAAAATTATCTGTCATCGATTGATCTACTGCTATTCGAACGGCTTGGGCTTCTTCCTCAAGATTCAAATGGTCAAGCATCATCGCTGCTGAAAGTATGGTTGCAATGGGATTCGCTATGTCCCTACCCGCTGCTTGAGGATACGACCCATGAACCGGCTCGAAAACTGAAGTGCTCGTGCCGATTGACGCCGATGGAAGAAGCCCTAGAGAACCAGTGATTACGCTTGATTCGTCCGAAAGAATATCGCCAAACATATTGCCTGTCACGATCACATCAAACTGTTTCGGCCATTGAATGATCTGCATTGCCGCATTATCTACGAACAGATAATCTACGTGAACGTCATCATACCCGCCCACCATATCCTGCATCGTTTCTCTCCAAAGCCTTGACGACGCAAGTACATTAGCCTTATCGACCAAAGTGAGTCTATTTGACCTTTTTCTTGCATGATCGAATGCCAACCGAATAATTCTTTTGATCTCATCCCTTGTATAAATCATGGTGTCAAAAGCAGTATTCAAATCTTCTGACCTTCCTCTCGCACCAAAATAAATACCCCCTGTCAATTCCCTCACCACTACAAAATCTACTTCTTCGATCAACTCGGTTTTCAATGGTGATCGATGAATCAGCGAGGGATATACCTTTACGGGGCGGATATTCGCATAAAGGCCGAGCATTTTTCGCATCCTCAGTAAACCTTGCTCGGGGCGTATTTTAGTTTTTGGGTCGTTGTCGTATTTTGGATCTCCAATGGCGCCAAATAGGATGGCATCCGCGTTTTCACAATTCTCATGTGTTTCAGCGGGATATGGATCAGTCGCGGCGTCTATCCCAGCCGCACCAACAGGGCTAAAGCGAAAGTCAAATTGATGGTCAAATGTTTCACCAATGGCTTTTAATGCTTTTATGGCCTGATCTGTGACTTCAGGGCCGATTCCATCGCCTGGTAGTGTTGCTATTTTGAAGTTCATAAGCTTTTTATTTCCTTTTGTAGCGTCAAGCTCTGCTCGGCGCATCTCAGAGGACAAGCCAAGCAGAGCTGGACTCTACTACGCTATCTTCGCTTTCGGTAATTCTATCTGATTTTTATTTTCAATTAAATTGAGCATCTTGATTGTCGCCTTAATAGCAGCTATTGCCTGATCCGAATCAAGGCCATTGGTCTTGAATTGATTGCCCTTAAAATTCCATGTGATAACAGTGTGGCACAAGGCGTCCGTCTTTCCACCCGGAGGTATGGTTACATTATAATCGATGAGCTCTGGGTATTCTTTATCCAACTCATCATAAATTTTCCAGAGCGCATTCATAAACGCGTCGTACTGACCGTCACCGGATGAAGATTTTTTATACTGCTGACCGTCTAATTCGAGGCTTATAGAAGCAACTGATTCCAGATCCGAGGCTACCGAAAGTGAATAATTTTTAATTTTTATTTTCTGTTCGATTTCCTGACTTTTCAGTACGTCGACAATGATAAACGGAAGATCTTCCTTAGTGACCATTTGTTTTTTATCGCCTAGTTCATTGATTTTTTTGGTCAATTTCTTCATCGACTCCGTATCGAGATCAATTCCGAGTTCTTCCAGATTTTTCTTAATGCTCGCTTTCCCCGCCAATTTTCCAAGAGCATATACTCGCTTCCTGTCAAATCGTTCCGGCCGAAGGTCATTGTAGTATAAATTCTTCTTATGGTCTCCATCAGCATGAATACCACTGGTCTGTGTAAATACGAATTCACCGATAAGTGGCTTGTTGCCCGGAATGCGGATACCGGAGAATGATTCCATCATTTTGCATACGGGAAATAATTTTTTCTCGTCGACGCTCAATTCGCAATCCAGATGATCTTTTAAAACACCGACTACACTCGATAATGGCACATTTCCTGCTCGCTCACCTAAGCCATTCAACGTGGTATGAATACCCGTTATTCCTGCCTTTACCGCAGAATAAACATTGGCCGTAGCCAAATCGTAATCGTTGTGGGCGTGAAAGTCAAAATTCAGATCTGGATATTTTTCTCTGACTATAGAACAGTATTGATACGTCTGATCAGGATTAAGAATACCCAAAGTATCCGGAAGCATGAATCTATTGATTCCTTCGTTTTTTAATCCATCTAATAGGGCAAACATATAATCAGGTGACTCCCTCATACCATTCGACCAATCTTCGAAGTAAATATTGACCGATATGTCCATTTTTCGGGCATGACCGAGTACTCGTCTGATGTCGTTTAAGTGTTCTTCACAAGTTTTTCGAAGCTGATATTTGCAATGCTTTAAAGAACCCTTGGTAAGAAGGTTATTGACTCTGGCTCCTGCACTATTTATCCATTTCAATGATTTGGTGCCGTCAACGAAGCCAAGGATTTCTATCGAATTCGCATGACCATTTTGCTTTGCCCAATCGATGATCTGTTTTACAGCGCGATATTCACCGTCCGAAACATGTGCAGAAGCGATTTCTATGCGATCGACCTTGAGCTCCTCGAGCAGGAGCCTGGCCATTTGCAATTTCTCATTGTCGGTAAAAGAAACTCCTGAGGTCTGTTCGCCATCCCTCAGTGTAGTATCCATTATGGTAATTTTCATCATTGTTATCGATCCATTGCAATTACAAAGATAGCATTAGTTATGCTCTGGCTGATTCAAAAGCGCTGATTTCTTCCTCGAGGCTCAATAGATAATCAATGTCATCGTAGCCATTGAGCAGGCATTCTTTTTTATAGGGACTGATACCGAATGTGGTTTCCTCACCACTTGAAAGTACTTTAAATTGTTGCTCAGGGAGATCTACTTCAAATTCAGACTTAGGATTTTGTTCAATTTCCTGGAAAAGCGATTGGAGAAAATCTTCACTGACGGTAATGGGCAATACACCATTGTTCAGGGCATTATTTTTGAAAATATCTGCGAAAAAGCTGGATACAACGACTTTAAATCCATAATCATGAACGGCCCAGGCAGCGTGCTCCCTGCTCGAACCACAACCAAAATTCTTGCCTCCTACTAAAATTTTACCGCTGTACAGCGGATTGTTGAGCACAAAATCTGCTATGAGCTGATCCCGGTCATCGTACCTCCAGTCGCGGAAAATATTCTCCCCAAAGCCATCTCTAGTCGTTGCTTTGAGAAATCGGGCGGGAATGATCTGATCCGTATCCACATTTTCCATAGGTAATGGTACGGCGGTGGATACTATACGCTCGAATTTAGTTAACGGCATTGTCTTCTTGATTTTTAGTTGTTGAGAATATTTCTTGGGTCTACTATTACACCAGTTACTGCAACTGCTGCTGCAGTAAGAGGACTGGCTAACATAGTACGAGCACCTGGCCCTTGCCGACCCTCAAAATTTCGATTGGAGGTAGAAACTGCATACTTTCCCTTTGGGATTTTATCGTCGTTCATCGCCAGGCAGGCCGAGCATCCCGGTTGTCTCATCTGAAAACCCGCTTCTTCCAGAACTTCGACGATTCCTTCCTCTTTAGCTTGTTTTTCTACATGTTTAGAACCGGGCACTATCCATGCAGTGATATTGTCCGCCTTTCTTCTTCCTTTGACAAAATTGGCAACCTCTCTCAGGTCTTCTATTCGCCCATTCGTGCAACTACCAACGAATACGTAATCCACTTTTTTGCCAATCATTTCGTCTCCCCCTTCAAAGTCCATATAATCGAGTGCTTTTTTGAAACTTCTCAACTCACTTTGAGCAATCTCTATTTCTTTCGGAATGTTGGCCGTTATACCGATTCCCATTCCTGGATTCGTGCCATAAGTGATCATTGGCTCGATATCAGAAGTATCGAATTTTAATTCTTTATCAAATACGGCATCATCATCTGAATAAAGTTTTTCCCATTGCTTCACCGCGCTATCCCAATGTGCTCCCATTGGCGCATGTTCTCTTCCTTTTAGATAATCAAATGTCGTCTGATCAGGAGCTATAAGCCCTCCTCTCGCCCCCATTTCTATACTCATATTGCAGACGGTCATTCTGGCCTCCATGCTCATGTTTCTGAAAACTTCACCGGCATATTCCACGAAAAATCCTGTTGCGCCACTTGCTGAAATCTGGCTGATGATATATAAAATAACATCCTTAGAAGCCACTCCCTTTTCTAAAAGGCCATCAACCGTAATGCGCATTTTCTTTGGCTTTGGCTGGAGAATGCACTGAGTAGCAAGCACCATTTCCACCTCTGATGTACCGATACCAAAAGCTATGTTGCCAAAAGCACCATGAGTAGATGTATGACTATCTCCACATACAATGGTCATGCCCGGTTGGGTCATGCCGAGCTGTGGCCCGATCACATGCACAATGCCTTGATACGGATGATTAAGGCCAAAGAGTTGTATGCCGTGCTTCTCACAATTTTCTGTCAACTTATCCACCTGGTATTTCGAAAGTTGATCCTTGATTGGTAATTGTTGATTGACCGTTGGTACATTGTGATCAGGAGTTGCCACCGTACGCTCTGGTCGCCTCACATTTAATCTCCTTCTTTCCAGGCCATTAAAGGCTTGTGGAGAAGTCACCTCGTGAATCAAATGCCTGTCGATATAGAGCACACTTGGGCCGCGCTTAATTTCATGTATAACATGGGTATCCCATATCTTATCGAATAATGTTTTATCCATAAAATCGCTTATGCTACTCGTACATTAATATTTTCGAAAATGACGTGAAGGTCGTTGTCATTCACTTCTTTTTGGCGATCGGCCACAGTGAGGAAGTTATCGTAGGCCGTGTCCAATTCGCGTTTGGTCAGGTCGTATCCAATATTTTTAAAACGGTAGGCAAGAGCTGCTCTTCCCGAACGCGCGGTCAGTACAATTTGAGAATTGTCCACTCCCACCTCTTTTGGGTCTATAATTTCATACGTAGTTCTCTCTTTGATCACTCCGTCCTGATGAATACCCGATGAGTGCGCGAATGCATTGTCGCCTACAACAGCTTTGTTGGGCTGTACGACCACGCCCATTTCGTCTGAGACTTCTCTACTTACCGGGTAGAGTAATTGGGTATTGATATTTGTCCTAAATTTATTCGGCATTCTGTGTTTGAGCACCATGACCACTTCTTCGAGACTGCTGTTGCCTGCCCTTTCGCCTATACCATTGATGGTGCATTCTACTTGGGTAGCTCCATTGATTACACCTGCAACAGAATTGGCCGTTGCTAATCCGAGGTCATTATGACAATGGGTGGAAATTGTGCATTTATCTATTCCGCTTACGTTCTCCACAAGGTATCTAATCTTCGCTCCGTATTCTTCGGGAAGACAATAACCTGTTGTATCGGGAATGTTCAAAACGGTGGCACCAGCATCCACTGCCACCTGTATCACTTGCGCTAAAAATTGATTATCTGTTCTTCCCGCATCTTCGGCATAAAACTCGACATCTTCCACGAACGATTTTGCGTAGGATACGCATCCTTTCGTTCGCTCCAGTACTTTTTCCTGGGTAGTTCTTAGCTTGTCAAAAATGTGACTATCTGAGGTGCCGAGGCCAGTATGAATTCTGGGATTTCTGGCAGTTTTCAAAGCTTCTGCGGCGCATTTTATATCGGCCTCCACTGCTCTTGATAGTCCACAGACTGTCGCATTTTTGATAACCGAGCCTATTGAAGCAACGGCATCAAAGTCTCCCGGACTCGAGATCGGAAAACCCGCTTCTATGATGTCTACACCCAATTCTTCCAACCGGCCCGCTAGTTTCAGTTTTTGATCTTTGTCCAATTTGCAACCAGGTACTTGTTCGCCGTCTCTTAGGGTAGTATCAAAAATTCGAATGCGCTTCACGGTCATGATAAATCAGTTTAATAGAATTGATCTATCAAATATATTGCGGTATTCTCGTCTATTTTTGCAAAAAAACTTTTTATTTACAATTCTAAACTTAGAGAATAATTTTGTAACTCTTTGGTTATCACAATGTTATATAATATCTATATACAATGCCCATACTACTGGACATGAGCTATAAATTGTGGTTCAAAGAATAGCCAAGAGGGTTTGGGGATAGAACGAATGGAATGAGAAAGAAAGCATATGAAATTTCTAAGGTTGTTGAATTTGATTTCTAAAAAGGATAGTCCTTTTTTAAATTTGGAAACGACTAAGTTGACGATCCGTTTTTATATTTCTTCCAATCACTCTTCTTTTTGTGCTTGAGTTGGGTTAGACCCTGTTCAATACATAAGGCATAGATAAATACTACAATACCCATTGTCAATTCTATTTTTCCAGAGTCTTTAAAATTAAGAGCTTCTAAATTGAAACCATTTGATTTTAAGTGTTTGAAGCAAGTTTCAATAGTCCAACGAATAGGGTAAAGCTTTACTATTTTTCTTTTGTCTTTCAATGTAGATATGAAATAAAACAGAGGTTCGTTGGCTGAACTTTTGGGGTTTTTAAAAATCACAAAAGAAAATTTTTTTCCAAGGATTTCAATTTGTTTAGACACTCCACAGATTTGATACCGTTTTTTCAATGCTTCACGTTCAATACCAATGTATCGAAGATGTTGGTGTTTATAAAATGTCTTATCCTTTCCCCTTTGGTTGTCCACATACCCTTTATAAATTCCCTTTTTTAACCTAATTACAAACTCTAACCCCTTGTCTACCAGATATTTAAACCATCTTTCTCCGATGTACTCCCGATCTGCTAGTAGTATCAAACCTTTCAGATTATATAATTTACAGGCTTTGTCTATCACCTTTCGTCTTTCATTAAAATTACTCATACCCTTCTTGTCTAAGTCTTCCCACCATATTGGAATACTTACTCCATTGACCACTACACTCAATGTTAATAAGTGAATATTCTTGTTGCCATTCTCCCAGCTCGTACCATCTAGTGCCAAATATTTGATGTTCTTCGCTTTGAGTCTCAACAAATAAAAACTAAAACATAATATAGCTTCAATCAATGCCTGCTTGTCAGCATCATCCATATTGAAAAAACGGATCAACCTCTTATAATTCGAATCAGGTTTGGTGTTTTGTTGGTTTTCGAGTATTCCAGGGAGCTTATCCTTTACAATGTTCAAATTCGTCGTCCTGGCTGATAATATACCTTGGGCTGTTGTGAGAAAATTTTTTATTACATGTTCTTCAAAACCTGAGAAAAATGGTTTTATTTCGCTTACGAGTGGAATTGTCATTGTTGTTAATTGTTTGTTTTACAAACAATAATGATATATTCCACTTTATTATAATATATAACCTACTTTATTTCAAGACATTGTATTATTTTAACCCCAATGTCCAGTAGTATGTACAATGCCTAAGAAATCCACGGACTATCTCTTAAATCTAATAAAGCGGCTCACTCCTGCGGAGAAAAGACATTTTAAGGTCTATGTAAATAGAAATAATCCGAAGGAAGATCCACTTTTTCTTAAGCTTTTTGATGAACTAGATAAACGAAAGAGCTTCGATGAAAAAGAGATTCTTAGGAACATACCTGAAATTAAAAAAGTACAACTGGCTAATGTCAAAGCCAATCTGCACAAACAACTTCTCTCCTCTCTCCGCCTGCTGATGAGAAATAGTCAAAAAGACATTGCCATCCGCGAGCAAATAGATTTTGCACGTGTTCTTTATTGCAAAGGACTTTATCATGGTGCTCTTAACCTATTAGAACGAACAAAACGTCAAGCCGAAGAAAATCAACATTTTTCTCTCGTACAAAGCATATTGGAATTTGAAAAGCACATAGAGGGCATGTACATCACAGGGAGCATGTATCCAAAGGCAAAGACCTTAACCGAAGAGAGTGAAATGAATGTGAAAGTGGTGTCGCTCGAGAATCAATTATCAAATCTGTCTTTATCACTTTATGGGCTCTATTTGCAATACGGTTATGTAAAGAATGAAAGGGACTACAATTTCGTAACGGATTTTTTCAAAAACAAGATGCCCGAAGTCGATGAAGAGAAGTTGGGTTTTTATGGGAAATTGCACCTCTACCAATCCTATGTATGGTATTACAATATGGTGCAGAATTTTGCCTATTACTACAAATATGCTCAGAAGTGGATAGATCTCTTTATTGGGGACGACAGGTGGATAAAAGAGGAAACAGGGCTTTGCCTAAAGGGCTATCATAATGTGCTCAATGGACTTTTCATGTGTCAAAAACCTGAGAAATTTAAAGCTCTGCTTTGCGAATTCAAAAGCCTTGAAAAACAGCATGAACTCAATTTTTCCGAAAGCGAGCTTTCTTCTTTTAAGCTCTTTGAGCTCACGCACGACATCAACCTTGTCTATTTGAACGGGAAATATGAAGAAGCTACAAATCTTGCCGATGAGGTCTCCAAAATCATTAAAAAAAATCCATACAACTGGGACACGTACCGCATCATGATGTTTGATTACAAAGTGGCCTGCATTTACTTTGGCGCTGCCGATCTCGGAAAATGCATCAACCACCTCAACATGATTACGAATGTGGTAAGACCAAATTTCAGAGGCGATATTCAATGTTTTGCCAGAATTTTGAATATCATAGCACACTTTGATCTTGGGAACGAAGCTCTTGTTTCACACCAGATACGATCTACTTACCGATTTATCAGTAAGATGGAGAATCTTCAGAAAGTGCACCAGGAAATTTTTTCTTTTTTGCGAAGAACTCCGAGCATGACTGAGGAGAAATTGATTAATGAATTTAAAAAATTAAAGGGTCGACTTCAGTTGCTTAAGAAGGATCCCTATGAGCGGCACCCATTTCTTTATTTGGATATTATTTCTTGGTTGGATAGTAAGATTGAGGGAATTACAATGGCCGAGGCAGTACGGAGAAATGCTTTTTTTGGGTGAGAAACTAATCGATGTGAAACTTAAAATCAACGCCACCACGCAAAATAGCTGACCGTGCCCATGGTTGCCTCGACTTCTTTTACTGTTGGGTTTATCATACTATAGTAATGGCACCCATAGTTATGAATCATATGTCTTCTTAATAAGGTTAATATGCAATAAAGTGTTTCGAAATGTAGTGATTTTCTAAGGTCAAAACGAAAACTCCACCACAGCATTCTCCTTATATCCCACTACAGCATTAAGCACCCTGAATTTAAGATGCACAGCGCTCGCTTCTACCTTATCAGTTAACACCTGTATTCGCTTTGTACTATGAGGAAGAATCTCACCCACATCCGCGTTCCGATGGAAGTCGTAGTCCGTATCATTTTTCAACAAAAATCGAGCGTCACTCGCATTGATAATATCCACCTCTAAAACCGAAGTTGGGCCTATCATCCCTTTCGACTCAGCGCCTAAACACACAGCTAGAAGCAGGTTCATATTTTCCGGTTTGCCGGCCAGTAGATTATCAAACCAGGTGATCGTCCTCCCTGCAAAGAGGGCTTCTTTTATTGATTCTGCGCTTTTTTCTTTGGCCAATACGAGACAGATAGGGCGGTGTCCGCCATTGGCAAGATTAAATTGCCAGCTCAAGCGCCTCCTCAGAAAAAGTGACGTCATTCACTATTTCGACGCCGTGCAGGAGATTTTCTCTTAGTAAGAATTTATGAAAATCGCTAAACTGCGGAATGCCATCCAATTCCTGTTGAATCCAATGGGGATGGTCCCAAAATACAAACGCTCCTTGGCGACCCGCTTCTTCATATGCCTCCAATGGATCGTCGACAATGATCTTATTCACATCTTTTACGAAGATAGCATTGGCGTCTCCAGGTTGCATATCTCTCGTAATTTCAGTGCCGTGTACTATGATCAGATCATAAGGTTTAGCGGCCTCTTTTGCAAGTTCAAAAGATCGGTTTCTGTCGGGGTGAGGGATGTCCTCTGACCACGGCTGGTATTCGATATGTTCGGTAAGCGAAATGGCATCCAGACCGTCTCTGAGAGCTTCATCTATTCTTATCGTGGGCCAGACATAACCGTCGGAAAACACAGTATGGATGTGGAAATCGCATTTCAATGTGCGATAACCATCCACATCCGGGAATTGGATTTTCCGATCGATGTCTTGTCCCTTGACTGTTATAATTAAAATAAGCAGGCTGAGCGTTGTACTTATGAATTTCATTTTCAGGACTTATATTCGAATTTTTAAATAGGTCTTTTCAAATTTAGACTATCGCGTGAATACTTTCGCAAAAACGATATTATTAAATTAATTAACGAATCCAATGAATTTGATTAACAGCATACCCAAGAATACCAGCCAAGGTGTGGGTACAGGTTACGAAATTCTCGAAATGAATCGCGGCAAGGCCAATCCAATCAATAACGATCTCGTAACAGCGCTTCGAGAAAATCTTTCGAGCATTGAGGGTGATGACAAAATTCGGGGAGCCATTCTTACGGGAAATTCCGCAGGATTTTTTAGTGTTGGACTCGACTTGAAAGAACTTTACTATTATGATGAAGTGCAAATCGGTGCGTTCTGGGAAAACTGGGACGCTCTGATTATGGAAATGATCAAATTTCCAAAACCAATAGTCGCTGCGATCAATGGCTACAGTCCTGCCGGTGGGTGTGTTTTGGCTGTGACGTGTGATTACCGATTCATGGCAGATGGTGAAAAATTTGTAATCGGCTTAAATGAAACAAGCGTAGGAATTGTAGTGCCTGAATATATTTTCCAGTTGTATCAATTCTGGGTAGGGAAGAGACTCGCTTACATCAATCTAATGGAAGGCAAACTGCTCAAGGTGCATCAAGCCAAAGAAATTAATCTTATAGACGAAGTTTGCAAAATGGAGGAGCTTCTACCAAAGGCACAAACCTATTTGGAGCAACTGCTTACCAAACCTGACAATATCCTCATCAACTCCAAGCGCAACCTGAGGGCAGAGTTGATCGAGCGAATAGAAAAGGCCCCCAAAGTGGATATGAATAGCAGGCTCAAAGCATGGTTTGATCCCAAGTCGAGGGCGATGATGAAAGCTCTCGTCGATAACTTATCTGAACGCAGCAAAAAAAGACAATAAGTTGTAAAGTGCGTAAATAGTCAAGTTGTAAGTACGTAGTCAACAGGTTCGTTCCCCAATTACCTATCTATGCTGGGTACAAATGACATAATGTCGCTTTGCACAACGTTACATACAAAAGAATCTGCCATCTTCGCAGAATTAATAATAGATTTCGAGGTGGAACGGATATTGACCCTACTAACTTGCTAAAAATTTGTGGATGTTTGATTTCCTGTTTGAGTTCTCAGAAATAATAAATGACGACGGCGATTTTGCGCCGATGATGTCTCTTACTGACGAAGATGAAAAGGAAAATGTGCGCTACCCAAAGAACATGCCCATCCTGGCATTAAAGAACACCGTACTTTTTCCGGGTGTAGTTATACCCATTACCATCGGGCGGGACAAGTCGATAAAAGCAGTCAAAAAAGCATTTAATTCCAATAAACTTTTGGGAGTATCTTCTCAGAAAGACACCGACAATGAAGATCCGGGTGTAGAAGACTTGTATAAAATCGGATGCATTGCCCGATTGATCAAAATGCTCAAAATGCCGGACGGAAGTACGACAGCAATCCTTCATGGATCGGCAAGATTTTCTGCGAGAAATTATCTGCGAGAAGAGCCTTTCATTGAAGCAGAGATCGACATAGTGCCCGATATCAAAAATGAGGCAGAACTGATGGAGTTTAATGCCGTGATGGCCTCCATTAAGGACATGGCGCGCAAGATAATTGAGTTGTCACCACAGATTCCTACCGAGGCAATCACAATGCTTGACAACATCAATAGCGATTCTTTCTTGCTCAATTTTATCGCGTCAAATCTCAACCTTGATGTGCAGAAAAAACAAAAGTTGCTTGAATGCGTGGATCTGAAGCAAAGAGCTGAAAAAGTTATTACACAACTCGATGCGGATTTGCAATTGCTCGAATTACGCACAAAAATTGAGAAGCGAGTACGCACTGATATCGAGAAGCAGCAGCGGGATTATTTTCTGAATCAGCAGTTAAAAACCATCCAGGAGGAATTAGGCCAAAATCCTCAACACGAAGAAATCGCCGAATTTGCCCAAAGAGCCAAGACAAAGAAATGGCCCGAAAATGCCAAACAACAATTTGAAAAAGAACTCAACAAAGTCAAAAGAATAAATCCGCAAGTCGCTGAGTATTCCGTTTCGCTTAATTATCTGGAACTCATGCTCGATCTGCCGTGGGAGCAATATTCCAAAGACAATTTTGACCTGAAAAAAGTCAGAAAGGTGCTGGATAAGCAGCACTATGGCCTCGAAGATGTCAAAAACCGAATCATTGAGCATCTCGCTGTGCTTAAACTCAAAGGAGATATGAAAGCCCCGATTCTTTGCCTTGTAGGGCCTCCGGGAGTCGGAAAAACCTCTTTGGGAAAATCCATAGCCGATGCTTTAAAAAGAAAATTTGTCCGAATGTCCCTGGGTGGTCTTCATGATGAAAGTGAAATTAGAGGGCATCGGAAGACCTATATTGGAGCCATGCCGGGCAGAATTGTCAAATCCCTGAAAAAGGCAAAAACGTCGAATCCGGTTTTTGTGCTTGATGAAATTGACAAATTGGGCAAGGATTTCAGAGGCGACCCTTCCTCTGCGCTGTTGGAAGTGTTGGATCCCGAGCAAAATTCTACATTTTACGACAATTATCTCGAACTGGAATACGATCTTTCAAAAGTTCTGTTCATTGCTACTGCCAATAGTCTTAGTTCCGTACAACCTGCCCTTTTGGATCGTATGGAAGTGATCGAGGTAAGCGGCTACTCTACGGAAGAGAAAATAAGCATAGCTACCAAACATCTTATTCCTCAGCAGCGCAAAGAACACGGATTAAAAGGTACAGATCTTAAGTTCTCAAAATCTACGTTAAAAGCAATTATAGAATATTACACTCGCGAATCAGGAGTGCGTTCGCTCAATCGGGAAATCGGATCGGTAATGCGATCCATTGCCAAAAATGTAGCCACAGTAGAAAATTACGATAAAAGTGTAAAGCCTGAGCATTTGGAAGACATGCTTGGCCCTACCAAATTTTCCAAAGAAAAATTTGCTAAATACCGTACGCCTGGTGTATGTGTAGGTTTGGCATGGACTCGTGTGGGTGGAGATATTTTGTTCATCGAATGCAGTTTGAGCAAAGGGAAAGGAAAGCTTACCCTTACTGGAAATTTAGGCGATGTCATGAAAGAATCGGCCACGACCGCTTTGAGTTATATCAAATCGCACCACGAGCAGTTGGGAATACCCGTGGAAAAGTTTAGCGAGTTGGACGTGCATATCCACGTGCCTCAGGGTGCAATTCCGAAGGACGGTCCAAGTGCAGGTATCACCATGCTTACGGCTATTACTTCTGCTTTTAGTGGCAAAAAGGTAAAAGAAGCTATTGCCATGACTGGTGAAATTACACTTAGAGGAAGAGTGCTTCCTGTCGGAGGAATCAAGGAGAAAATATTAGCTGCAAAAAGATCCGGAATGAAAAAAGTCATCCTTTGCTCCGAAAATGAGAAAAATGTAAAGCAGATACCTGATAATTACCTCGAGGGAATGGACTTTGTGTTCGTGGATAATATGAGCCAGGTTATTGAGGAAGCATTGGGAATGGAAATTAGTTGATCGGGCAATCAAGCTTTGTCAGGTCCGCGTCAATCCTGCCCGATCAGACTTCAGATATGGTGGAACCATCCTCCCTGTTAAATGCCCGTTAAAGCTGAAATTAACAGATTACCTTCCTGATTAGCGCTGTTTTTATTAATACATTTATCTCTATAAAACTTTCGGGTCTTGGTAAGGATTTTATTCGGTTTCTTTATCTTTTTTTTCTCTGCATCTTTCGTTTATACGCAAAACGATAGAACAAGAGATTATACACCCATTCAATTCTCGGGAAGAGTTGTCACAGAAATCGATAACAAACTCGAACCGCTTCCTTACACGAATATTGCGGTAAAGGGAACACCTAGAGGTACATCTACTAGCATCGATGGATTTTATTCATTGGTTGTACTTCAAGGCGAAACTGTTCTCTTCAGCCGACTGGGATTCGAGTTGGTAGAATATCTCATTCCTTCGGATTTGAACCAGAATACGCATTCTAAGATCGTAGTGATGAAACAAGATACATTGTTCCTGCCTGGAGTGGATATCTATCCGTGGCCCGATCCTGATTTTTTTAAAATTGAATTTTTGGCTTTGGAGGTAGACGAAGAGCTTGAAGAAATTGCACAAGAAAACCTTTCGCCGGAAAAAATGGCAAGGTTGCGAGACCTTCTTCCGGCTGACGGTCGCGAGGTGTCTGGAATAGAGCTCAGACAACTGTCTCAGGCCTATTACTACCAAGGACAATTGAAACCTCAAAACATATTTAATCCGCTTTCCTGGAAGAAATTTATTGATGCAATCAAACGGGGTGACTTTAAGAAAAAAGATGATAAAAAAAACTAGGGTGAAAAAATTCGTTTTATTAGCGCTAATTATTTTTTTTGTTGGTATAAGCAGTAATGCACAGTCCGCTCATTCCCGACTAAGAAAAGCCGACAAAGACTACGAAAAAGAAGACTACACAAGTGCCGAAGAAGGTTACCGTAAGTCCATAGAAAAACGCAATGACTTGAAGGCGAAATACAACCTGGGCAACAGCACCTATAAACAAAACCGTTTCGAAGAAGCTATTCAACATTATTCAGATGCATTGAATATGGCCGAAACTGACCGGGAAAGGAGTAATGCGCATTACAATCTCGGCAATTCGCTCCTTAAGAATGGAAGGCTGGAAGAAAGCATAGAATCCTATAAGTCAGCATTAATATATAACACTACGGACGACGAAATAAGAAAAAACCTCTTCCTGGCAAAACTCATGCAGCAACAGCAACGACAGCAGCAGCAACAAGACCAGAATGAGGAAAATGAAAATCAGAAAAACCAAAACCAGCAAAATCAGAGCCAACAACAAGACCAGCAAGAAAATCAAAATAGCGAGCAGGAACAACAAGATCAGCAGATAAGCAATCAGGATCAGCTACAGGAAACAGCCGCAGCACAGGATCTGAGCAAAGAAGACGCCTTGAAACTTCTAGAAGTGATCGAAAATGAGGAGAAAAATGTCCAGGAAAAACTCCGAAAAGTCTCAGGCAAAAAGAAGAATATTAAAAAAGATTGGTAGACGTTCTAAAGCACTTGCTATTCATAATAAACTCGCAAGTAACAGGATGATTGTTGAAAGGCAAGTGTCACAACTTTTGTGTAAACATATTTTATGATGAATAAAATAATTTTCACACTGACTTGCTTTTTCTTCTTGTGCCACCTGGTGTTGTCGCAAGAAAGTATTTTCAAAGTCGAAATAAGCAGTGATTCTGTTCTAATGGGCAATTATATTTCCTTGAAATACTCTATCGAGAACCTCGATGGACAGTTTATCGCTCCCGATTTCGAAGGATTCCGCGTGATTTCCGGCCCCAATATCAGTTCCCAGTTTTCCATGATCAACGGTACTATCACCCAGCGCAGTTCGCGTAGTTATCATTTGTTGCCATTGGAAGATGGTGAATTGATTATAGGACCAGCAAGCATTGACAAAGGAGACGGAAAGATCACTCTGGATCCAATAACACTAGTAGTTTTACCGAACCCCGACGGACACATTGATAATCCGGGCTCGACAATGGAGTTTAGGAAAACTATGCTAGGCGGACAATCAGGAATAGAATCCGCACCTGTGGATACCCTTCCCGAAGCGCAAAAACTACTTCGAGAAAAGCTCAAAAAAGGCAAGAAGTACAAAATCTAATGGATTTAATCAAAGAAAAATTCACATTTTTATTACTGGTCTTTTCTCTTACAGCAGCAGCTCAAAACGTTACCTTCACAGCCGCCATCGACGCAAAAGAAATCCTGGAAGGCAATTATTTCCAAATTACTTTCAAATTGAACAATGCCCAGGGTGGAGTATTTTCTCCCCCTTCATTCAAAGATTTTTCCGTCCTATCCGGCCCAAACAGATCGTCACAAATGTCGATCATCAATGGCAAAACATCTCAATCGATGTCGTACTCCTACAATTTATTGGCCGAAAGGCCTGGGACATTCGCGATTGAAGCAGCTTCGATTAAAGTCGGCTCCAAAACCCTAAAATCAAATTCCGTAACGGTCAAGGTGATTAAAGCAGATGAGAGCAAAAGTGCATCAGCTGGCCCAAAGTCAGGAGAAGAAGCATTCATAGATCTGGAATTGTCTGATAGCATTGCCTATGTAGGTCAGCAAGTCACGTTGAAATATGTGATTTATACGACCATTGACGTACGATCGTACAATTTTATCAATGAGAGTGAGTACAATGGCTTTTACGTCGAAGATCTTCAAAACTATAAGGATCAGGCCACTCGACTAGTAAAAGACGGGAAACAGTATATAAAACAAACACTTAAAGCGGTGGCACTTTTCCCACAGCAGACAGGGACTAACGAAATTGGGCCGTCTCTTGTCAACCTAGGCATTGCGATAAAATCGGACAGACCTAGTTTTTTCTTTTCTACTTCAATGCGATCAAAGCGTATTACGACTCCGTCAAAAAGTATCCAAATATTACCTACGCCTCGTGATGCACCAGGATCCTTTTCGGGCGCCATTGGCACTTTCAAAATGAGTGCGAGCATTGATAAGACAGCCATTCCACTAGATGGTGCGATTACTCTGACTATGCGCATTGAGGGCGATGGCGATGCAAGATTTGTAAGTCCTCCATTGCAACAATTGCATGGATTTGAAGTCTACGAACCTAACCTCCTCAACGAGGATAAAAGAGTTATGAACGGCAGAATAAGTTCAACGAAAACCTACGAATATCTACTCGTTCCACAAGCAGGTGGGACTTATTCGGTAATTCCTGAATTCAGTTATTACAATGTAGATTCTGCTATGTATATTACTACATATGGACCTACCTATACTATTCGGGTAGCAGGGGACAGCAGAAATCAGACGATAAGCACAGATACGGATGCGCGTTTAGTCCCTATTTATACCAAAACAAAATTCCGCCGATCTTCTTATAATTCCCTATTTTCGACAGGGCATATTGGCTTTCTTTCTGTTTGCGGTTTAGCCTTTGTGATCTTAGGTGGAGTCAGATGGCGGAATATCCAGCAATCAAAAATTGACCCCAAATTACTAAAGAGTAAAAAGGCGCAAAGGATCGCCAATGCTAAGCTCGCCGAGTCCAAACTTCATCTCGAAAAAAAGGAAATCAAAGAGTTTTACTCTTCATTGAGCAATGGTTTGTTTGATTATCTCTCCCGAAAATTCGGCATCCCTATTGCCAATATTTCAAAAGATTCTTTGACTTCAATGTTGATCGGAATAGGTTTAAAAGATGAGCTGGGAAAAATTCTACACGATGTGATCGAAAGAAGCGAAATGGCCATCTATGCTGGCTGCACACCTGAAAAAGCGAGAGAAGATTTTGAAATTGCCAAAGATATAATCGTCGAGATGGAAGAGGCCCTAAAGGCAGGTATATCAAAAGTTTAAATGGTCAAGGACTGTAAGGTCTTAAACTTCCGGATGCACCAAAGACTTTCTTATATCCTATGAGCTGATGCTAGCCTGACTTGCTTTAAGGCAGACCAGACAGTCCTTTTTTGGCTAGTTTCGCGCTCCCATGAAAAAATTCTGGAAATATTTCCTGATTGCCGTAAGGGGTGAGGAAAAGACCTACACAGAAGGTAGTGTCCGTCTTGCCCTATTCTTGCTCGCGGTGCCTGTTATTTTGGAAATGGCAATGGAGTCGCTATTCGCTATAGTTGACGTCTACTTCATAGGGCAAATTGGTAGTGAGGATGCATTAGCCACTATTGGCTTGACGGAGTCCTTTATGTTCATTGTCTTTTCACTAGCAATGGGCATTGCTATGGCGGGAACAGCCGTGGTTGCACGTCGTATTGGTGAAAAAGAACCAGAGAAAGCGGCAGACGCGGCATTTCAGGCAATATTGCTTACCATTTTCTTTGGTGTGATTATAGGGCTTATCGGCTTTTTCTATGCTGATGATTTATTGAGGTTAATGGGTGCGAGTGAAAGTTTGATAGAAGAGGGCACTCCGTACACGAGAATAATCTTGTCTTTGAATATCATCGTCATGCTCCTCTTCTCACTCAATGCCATTTTCCGGGGAGCAGGAGATGCTAGTGCATTAGGCATTAAGTAATGAACCTCATAAACAAAGTTATTTTTCTTCTGATCAAGGCGGAAAAACCGGAGTTATGCCTAAGCATAATGAGGATTTTTCCAACGCCGAGCAGGAGGAAAAGAACAAGGTTCATGGGGGTCAGGATTTAGTGCCTGGTGCACTAGTATAGCCATGCGCACACTTGTTCTTGCGAATGGTATCAATATCGTACTCGATCCATGCCTTATTTTAGGTTTGGGGCCCTTCCCTGAAATGGGCCTTACCGGGGCAGCTATAACGACGTGTATCGGTCGCGGCGTCGGTGTAATCTATCAAATCTATCACCTCGTAAATGGTAAATCGCTCATAAGAATCGGTTTCAAGCAAATCAAGGTAATTTGGGAAACGATTAGAAAACTCATTGTCATTTCATCAGGAGGCGCAGGACAGCACCTTATTGCCTCTGCCAGCTTTATCTTCCTGGTACGCATTGTTGCTGAATTTGGCAGCGAGGCTCTTGCGGGTTATACGATTGCGTGGCGGGTGCTTATGTTTTCCATACTTCCTTCATGGGGCATTGCCATGGCTGGAGCGGCGCTAGTAGGTCAAAATTTAGGGGCAGAAAAACCAGAACGCGCAGAAAAGTCGGTTTGGATGGCCGCTCGATACAATATGTACATTTTGTTTGTTCTTTCTATAATTTTCATCGCCTTTGCCCATCCTGTTGTCGGGTTATTTAGCAAAAGTCCTGAAGTTATTAAACAGGGAGCTTTTGCGCTTCAGATCATTTGTGCGGGTTATGTATTTTATGCTTACGAGATGGTTATCGGACAAGCGTTTAATGGAGCCGGGGATACGTTTACACCGACTTTTCTGAATTTTATTGCCTTTTGGATTATACAAATTCCCTTGGCCTATTACCTGGCGAAGTTGACTTCTTTGGGGGCAGTCGGTGTGTACCTGGCGATTGCGATTTCTTCATCGCTATTGGCTATAATGGCAATATATATGTTTAGGAAAGGAAAGTGGAAGAATGTGGAAGTGTAATTTGGGGTAACAAGTCAATTTATCATTTCCACACGACTACAATATGTTCCATATATATTGAAACTTTTTGCTAATTTCGGAAGGTCAAAAGCCAAATCAATTTGTATAATATCACGTCACATGAAATTTCATATTGACAACATTTTACAGGTATCCAAATTGGATAATGCATTGGATTTTGAGCGAGCATCGACTCTTTATAATGTGCTCGGCTGGATGGTTGAAGAAAATCCGTCACTAGGACTCATAAAAGACCATTCTTTCTTAAGACAGAAGTGACACGCATTCTACCTGACATAAATCCTCCTCTCCCCAGCTAAAGCCTCATGCATCCTCGCAACTTGACATCGCGTAAAAGACCCTTCAAGCGAAGAATACTTCGGAGGAATAGACATAAAATTGTTAGAACAATTTTCCCAAATGCCTTTGTCAGCTTCACAAGATCGCTCTTTATATGGGCTTGTATCCGCCATTCCATCATCTCCACGCCAATCGTGATCGAGTCCTAAGAGATGGCCCATTTCGTGATTAAAAACAGCCGCTTCTTCACGTAATATCCACTCAGCCCCTTCAAATTGATTGTACTTCGTCCAGCCGTAATTGTACATTTTGACAAAAACTTCATCAGGTCGTTTGCGTCTATTCGTAATGCCTCCACCATTTTCCATTCCCCTGAAATAGTCTTCGAAGAAATAGACATTCACCATTTTATGGAGCTTCTTACCAAACTGTTCATTGATTTCGGGGCTTGCTCGTTCGAGATAGTTATCGATGCAGGCGTATTCATCGCTGTTGATGTATTTCACCTTTCTTAGCCTGTATCTAAATCCAGCATTGGTCATTTGCATGATTCCTTTTGGTGATTTCCAATTTCGGTGAAGGAAGCCCAATTGTGCATTGGCTTTTTTGATTATTTGTTTCGCCCATTTTTTGCCGTTGAGTTTGTATACGTTCTTTTTTCTCGTAAAATTTCCCTTTTTGTCCGAGTTAGAAACGAAGTGAAAAACGACTCTGATTTTCCTTGGTTTTTTCCATTCGGGTATTTCGCACAGCACTTGTTGCGCAATAGAAAATTGTAATGACGTACAGGTAATTAAAAGAAATAAGATTTTTGTCATAATTCTCGCCATGACACCGCGCTATTTACATTAGAAAGGGAAATAAAGTGGACGATTGCCGTCAACAAATTGTCGACGCCAATGGCCGACACAACTTATTGGGTCAATTACGTACTAACAACCAATTCCTTCCTTCTGTTCCATTTCTTCAGGGTTATTTAGATATTCGCAGCTAAATTTTACTGAAGCGCCACATGCCAAAATACCGCGAGTATAAAAATCTGGATTTACCGGCCATCGATAAAGAGATTCTCAACTTTTGGGAAAAAGAAAACATTTTCCAAAAAAGCATATCCGAAAGACCCGAAGATAACACCTTCGTATTTTACGAAGGCCCTCCATCAGCCAATGGCAAACCGGGCATCCACCACGTCATGGCGCGTACAGTGAAAGATCTATTCTGCCGCTACCACACCATGAAGGGCGAACGGGTAGATCGAAAAGGCGGCTGGGATACGCACGGCCTTCCAGTGGAAATCAAAGTTGAAAAAGAACTTGGCATAACCAAAGACGACATCGGCACAAAAATATCCGTCGAAGACTTCAACAAAGAATGCCGAAGGACTGTCCTGGAATACAAAGACCTGTGGGATGATCTGACCAAAAAAATGGGTTACTGGGCCGACTTGGACGATCCCTATATTACATTTGAAAACGAGTATATCGAAAGCGTATGGTGGTTGCTCAAGAACATATACGATAAGGGATTGCTTTATAAAGGATATACCATACAGCCCTATTCTCCGGCAGCAGGTACCGGTCTTAGCACCCACGAAGTCAATATGCCCGGGGCCTACCAAGAAATAACGGATACAACGGTTGTAGCGCAATTCAAAGTGAAGAAAAACGATCGATCTGCATTTCTATTCAGCGATGACACAGAGGATGTGCGAATTTTGGCATGGACAACGACTCCCTGGACTTTGCCATCGAATACAGCGTTAGCTGTTGGTAAAAAAATAAAGTACGCCAAAGTCAAAACCTATAATCTTTACACAAAAAATAAAGTAAGTGTAGTCCTTGCGAAAGATCTTCTTGAGAAGTGGTTTGATGCTAAACAGTTTGAAAAGAATTACAATTCTTTTGATTCAAATGTCGACAAATCCATTCCGGCGGTCGTTGCGGCTGAATACGATGGAAGTGAATTCGAATTTGTCGAGTACGAACAACTCTTACCGTACGCCCAGCCCGAAGAGGGAGATGCATTTAAAGTGTTGATAGGTGATTTCGTATCCACGGAAGACGGAACCGGCATTGTGCACATAGCTCCATCATTTGGCGCCGATGATATGCGGGTAGGAAATAAATACGGTATGGGGACGCTGACACTTGTGGATAAGCAAGGAAAATTTGTGGATAAGGTGACAGATTTTGCCGGAAGATATGTGAAAGACTATCGCGATGAGGGAGATCAATACAGAGACGTAAATGTCGACATCGCAATCAAGCTCAAAACTGAAAACAAAGCCTTCAACGTACAAAAATACAAGCACAATTACCCGCATTGTTGGCGTACGGATAAACCTGTGCTTTACTATCCACTCGATAGTTGGTTTATCAAAGCTTCTGCCGTGAAAGAAAAAATGGTTGAACTAAATAATTCAATCAATTGGAAGCCATCACATACAGGTGAGAAAAGATTTGGAAATTGGCTGGAGAATCTTCAGGATTGGAATCTTTCTCGTTCTCGTTTTTGGGGGACTCCATTGCCCATCTGGCGTAGCGAAGATGGTGAAGAGGAAATATGCATAGGTTCTATTCAGGAATTGAGTCACGAAATTGAAAAAGCGAATAAGGCATTCGGCATGGATCAACAAGTACCTGAAGATCTACACAAACCTTATATCGATAGAGTTGTCCTCGTTTCAGAATCAGGAAAGGAAATGAAGAGAGAGTTTGCTCTTATCGACGTGTGGTTTGATTCAGGAGCTATGCCTTACGCCCAATGGCATTATCCCTTCTCAACTCAGTCCTTGGAAGGCCTGTACCCCGCTGATTACATTTGTGAAGCTGTCGACCAGACTAGAGGTTGGTTCTACTCTTTACACGCCATTGGAGCCATAGTAATGGACAGTGTGACATTTAAGAATGTCGTTTCTACTGGCTTTGTAGTAGATAAGAATGGTGTCAAAATGTCTAAACGCACTGGCAATGTTATCGATCCTTTCGAAACATTGGCGAACTACGGGGCTGACGCTACGAGGTGGTATATGATGACCAATGCCCAGGCGTGGGACAATTTGAAATTTGACCTAACCGGTGTTGACGAAGTGAGACGCAAATTTCTAGGAACACTTTCCAATACCTATTCGTTCTATGCCCTTTACGCCAATATTGATGGATTCCGGCATGATGAAGACCTTATCGATCTCGAAAATCGACAGGAGATCGATAGATGGATTATCTCTCTTCTCAACTCATTGATCAAGGATGTTGACGCTGACTACACAGATTACGAAGCATCACTTGCGGGAAGGAAGGTGCAATCTTTTGTAGAAGATCATCTGAGTAATTGGTATGTACGATTGTGTCGCCGTCGATTTTGGAAAGGGGACTATTCTGAAGACAAAATGGCGGCTTACCAGACTTTGTACCAATGCCTGATCACCGTTGCTCAACTAATGGCACCGATTGCTCCTTTCTTTTCCGATTGGCTGTATAAAAATTTGAACGATATTACAAAACTCACCCCTCATCAAAGCGTGCATTTGTCCATAATACCCGATTTGGAAGAATCGGCCATAGATAAAGATCTGGAAGAGCGTATGGACTATGCACAGCGCATTAGTTCGCTAATCCTTTCTTTGAGAAAAAAAGAAGGCATTCGCGTCCGGCAGCCTCTTAATAAGGTTATCCTTCCTATCCTCGATCAGAAATTTAAGGATCAGGTAGAAGAGGTGCGTTCGTTGATATTATCAGAAGTGAATATTAAAGAAATCGAATACATCACAGATACGACCGGCATTATCAGTAAAAAGATAAAACCTAATTTCAAAACTCTTGGAAAGCGATTAGGCAAGAATATGAAAGCGGCCGCTCAAGCTATCGGCCATATGGGGCAAAATGAAATAGCCGAAATCGAAAAGACCAATGCCTATATCCTGAATATTCAAGGAGAAAAATACGATCTTTCCCTGGAGGATTTTGAAATTACAACAGACGATGTCCCTGGCCTACAAGTTGCGACAGACAGAGAGATTACGGTTGCTTTGGACGTGACTTTGACTGAGATGCTTAAATCAGAGGGCTTGGCAAAAGAAATTGTCAATCGAATTCAAAACGTACGCAAATCCAATGATTTCTTAGTCACCGACAGGATTAGTGTCCAGCTTTGTGGGGGAGAAGAAATAAAAAATTCCCTAAATAATTTTAGGAATTATATAGCTAATGAAGTATTGGCCGACAGCATCACTCTTGTTGAAGAACTCGGGGGTGCAGAGGAATATGAACTAGTAGAAGGAATAAATAGCCAAATCAGAATTGAACGCTCCGAATAATACGAATTGATGGAGGATCATTTTTCAAATAGTCAAGTAGAGACTTCTGAATTGCCATCCGTAGCTATGCTTGATTTGAAGGGATTACATAAGGATCACCTCACGGCCATAATGATCCGAGCTATTATCTTTTGGCTTTTGTTCTCCGTACCTTTCATCACATTTCTTTTTCTCAACGACAAAGACTATCCGCGATATTTTAATTACATCGCCTTGGCTTTCTTTTTGTTAATAATTGTATCCCGGTTTCTTTTGATCTATTTGGGCTTTCATAAAAAAAAATACGCCCTTCGCGAGAGGGATATTTTGTACAAAACCGGATTCATTTGGCGGTCGAATACGGTGATTCCATTCAATAGAATCCAACATGCCGAGGTGAATCAAGGCCCGATCGAGCGATTATTCGATCTGAGTATGCTCCGCATTTTTACGGCCGGGGGCAGTATAAGTGATATGGCCATTCCGGGTCTGAGGCCAAATGAAGCTCATCGAATAAAGGAATTTATTTTAAGCAAGACGGCATCCGATGAAGAGGAATAATATAGATCTGACCTTTCCTCAAAGGCAATCCGGATGGGCGATAATTTTTATCTTATTAAAAATTTTCCGCTCTTTTATTCGCCAGGCATGGGTGCTATTGATCCCATTGGTACTCGGTAGAAATAGGTCGAATAGCCAATGGGACATTTGGGAAGTGGCCATTGCCGGTCTTGGTTTATTCTCGGCGGTGTGGTCCATAGTTGCCTACTTTCGATACTACTACAGCCTTTCGGAAGAAGAACTCATTATTCAAAAAGGAATAATCAACAAATCTAAAATCAACATTCCCTATGAACGTATTCAATCGGTGAATTTCAAACAAAATTTTCTTCACCAGTTTTTGAATGTAACAGAAGTGGCCATAGATACAGCCGGATCAGGGGAAAAAGAAATTGAGATAGATGCTCTTACCATAGAAAATGCTAAGGCGTTACGACAGGAAATATTGGATAGGAAAAAAGTTGAAACCAAAGAAAGCAATGCTGAGATAGAAGCGTACGAATCGATTGAAAACATTATGAGTCTTTCCAATTCTGACCTTCTCAGAGTTGGCCTCACTCAAAATCATCTCAAGCCTGTCGGCCTGATCATTGGGTTCATATTTTCTATCTGGGCCTATTCCTGGCAATTTGAATATGAAATCAATCCTATGGACGTGTTTAAGAATATTTATTCGTTCGTTGAAGATTTGTCCTTCGCCCAGTTGATTGTATTGGTTTTTCTCTTTATCACCTTTTCGGTCACGTACTCCGTGATCACCACATTCTTGAATTATGCAAATCTTTCATTCACCAGAATAAGTGAAAAATTTCAGCTTTCTCAGGGTCTGTTCACTCGAAAAGAAATAGCAGCTATAGACAGAAAAATTCAATTCATTAGTTGGGGGCAAAATCTTTTGCAAAAAAAATTAGGGTTTTTCAACTTGCGTTTCGAACAGGCGGGTTCCCGTTCATTTCGGGATCGCCTCAGCAATTTCAGAATACCCGGATGCACTGCAGATAAAATAAATTTTGTCAAAGAAGCCTGGATGAAAGAGAATAAAATTATCCATCAGACAGAAGCTGTTTCAGCTCATATGTTTTATTATATATTGCGATACCTCGTCATAATATTTGCAATACCACTCGTCGCACTTGCTTATACCAGCCACTACATACCCTTTGTATTGCTTTTTTTACTTGCTATTTTTTCAATTGTCAATAATTGGTTAAAATACAAAAAGAAGCGCTTTTTTGTTGACAAAGACCTATTGTATATAGCTGGAGGAGGGTTGGGTTTCAAATATTCATTGATGCCCACCTATAAAGTGCAAAATGTTTCCATCGAACAAAATCCTTATCAGTGGCGGCGAAAATTAGCCTCTCTTAGAATTTTTACTGCTGCGGGCGCCCTGGTGATCCCTTTCATTGCGGAGCAGCGCGCAATTGAGCTTTTGGATCTTTTTATCTATAACGTCGAAAAGAGCAGCAAACCATGGATGTAGGTCTTCTTTCACAGCCTGCAATCGAATTAACTAAATCCTACACTTTCTTCCATTCCTGAAGATTAGTAGACAAACTAATGTGATTCACGCCCCCAACCAAATGATAGGAACCAAATCCATAATCAAATGATATTTTTTTGATCTTAAAACCAAAGCCTATCGAAAATCCATTCAGACCTCTAAAAGAGGACACCTTTAATTCCTGTTTGAGTTGGTGGTTGTAACCAAATCTAAGTCGAAAGACTTCATTTTTTCCGATCAAAAATTCACCGCCGATAATCACATGATAGAAAAAATTGTCGAGTGTCTCCGAAAATGGACTGGATTGGGAAGAGCCTTGATCAATAAATATCGGATCGTTGTCTTCAAGGCCATCTGATCTCAAATTCCATTTCTGAAGATCATGTAATATTAGAGAGAGTCGTAGCGGCAGATATTTTAACCGCCTGGAAGAACCGATCTGGACATCAAGAGGAAAAGCCTCACGTTCCTCATTAAATGAGCTGAATTGAAGTCCGATATTTTTTATAACCAATGTAGTAATAGTTGACTTTTGAGGATTTTCATATGTCAATCCCATGTCGAACGCCATACCATTTGAGGAATAAGTGTCCAATAGCGATCTTGCCCATTTCAAGTTTACTCCTGCGGTCATGCGTTCATTTATTTTTCTGGAGGCTCCAACTATTATAGCAACTTCTTTTCCGCTAAAATCGCCTATGGCATTTCCCATTTCATCAGCCCTTGTAAATTCGCCGTAATTCAGATAGGTGGCGCTCATCATGGTGTTAATGCGGGCTTTTTCAAAATGATAACCAAAGGCCGAAAATCCGTAAGAAATATCTGCCAGGTGAAAATTGTGATTGACACTTAATGATTTGTGCATGGTGTCGCTGAGCAAGGAAGGGCTTTGTATTCCAAGATTGATGTCGCCATCTTTTGTGGCAATCTGAGAGCCGCCCAATGCTGTTGTTCTAGCCGACTGAGCTAGATTTAGAAATTGAAAAGTTGCACTTCCTCCGATCTGTGCGAAACATGGCCAAAAGCTGAACAGAACAAAAATAATCGAAAAAGTTCCTGCTCTCATCACAGAACTGGTTTGATCTCAATGTCGCCTTGTTCGGGAGTCCAGATCGTTTGGCAGATCGCTATACTATCACAGAGCATTTTCTTTATGATCGCGCCTGTAGAATCGTAATGGATCAGTTGGCCAAATTCATTTGGGCCATTTAAATAGAAGCCTTTCCACTTCTTTTGACCATTCTTGTAATATTCCACAAATGGGCCTTGTTCTTCATTCGCCACGAAATTCACTTCCTCTTTTAATTCACCAGTATTATAATATCCTTTGACGGTACCTGTCATTTCTCCGAAGATGTATACTCCTTCTAATTTTTTCAGCCCATTTTTGTAAAAAGTCCGAAGTGTATCACATATTATGCCATTACAATAATTTTCGATGACCTCGGGATTGCCGTTTTCATAATAAAGGGTTCGGATTCCTTCTAGTTCTCCATTTGTATAGGTAGCTTGTTCAAGCAACTGGCCTGCGCTATAATACTTTGTCATAGGACCATGTCTTAACGAATCTTCATTGATTTCAAAAGATTCGATGACATGACCATCCTCCACTACCGTAACGGTATGGGTAACAGTATTGCAGCCAAACACAATAATCAATGAAAAGAAGAACAGCTGAAATTGACGCACATTGGAAAATTAGGTACAAAGAAGAAAACGCGAAAGTTGCTTTTCACGTTTTCCGACATTCGGTAAAAAATACAGTGGCAGAAGTTTACTGAGCTTTGAAAAGCTGCCTGCCGCAGGCAGGCTTGGTAAACCCAGTGCAAGCTTAATCAGAAGAAAATCGATCTATTGTCTTTAATTTTAGCTTTTTCGCGAATGGCTTCCATCAATTTGAAATTTTTGGCGCTTTTGTCTTGATTTGAAATCCTTGACTTTACTGAAACGAGGCCGGTTGCTTCTGACGGATTTTTGCTGCTAATTTTTCTTACAATAAATACCCCGCTTTCCCCAACTAGCGGATCACAACTTTCTCCATCCGCAAGTTTATAGGCAGTCCCCATTACCAATGGTTCATTACCTATACCGGCAACGAAAACGCTATTCAAGGAGGCATTAAGCACAGTATCTATTTCGATTCCTGTATCAGACGCAATTTGATCAAACGATTTGCCTTGTAGGGTGGTCAAATATTCTTCCGCCTTTTTCTGATTAAGCACTGCAAACTCAATATCATCGCGCACATCGTTAACATCGAGCATTCCAGGTTCTAAAATTTTACTCAGTCCGGTGACGACGTATTTCGTATTATAATAAAGTGCCGGATCGGTATAGGTAAATACTTCCGGAGAGAGGTCATTCACTTCAGTGTTTTGATTGTAGGCAAATTTTACGATATCTCTTGTGGTGTTGCCCGGGCCCAAAAGATCAATAGAATAATCATTTTCGCCCAGGTTGTTACTAGTGGCAATTTCAATATTCGCAGTTTCTTCCGTTTTCTGTCTCAGCCCGTCCAAATACGAATAGGAGCCGACCAAATCTACCATGTTTTCGTAATGTGCATCCTGTGTCTCCTTTGTGGGAATGATCGGCACATTCACATAGCCCAATTTGAATTTGGGATTTCTGTTATTGAATACACGATCATTGATTTTCAAAAGATGGACCCCAAATTGAGTAATTACTTTATAAACTCTGCCCGTTCTGCCCGTGATGAAGCAAACTTCGTTAAATGAAGGCACCATTAAGCCTTGCACAAAAAAGCCCAAATCTCCTCCGTCTGCCTTATTGGTTAAGTCCTCACTCATCTCTCTGGCCATCTCGGCAAAGTCAGAACCATTATTGTAGTCATCCATCAGACTATCAATAATGGCATGTGCATTGTCCGACTGCGTTACGTTGCCTTGTTCTGTGCGAATTAGGATGTGACTAGCACTGACGGAGTCGGGTATTAATTTACGATCTACAAGTTTTACTGCCTGAAAATTTTTTTGTGAAATATATGGCCCATATATCCCCCCAATTTTCATAGTCGGCACAACGTCTCGGATTACTTCCTGGATTTCTTCGGATTTCGCATAATAGTTTTGCAAAACTCCCTTATTGGTGGCCGCAAATAGCGAGTCGTTATCCGTACTTCGAAATTCACTGATTAGATCCTCTATTTCTTCACGCCAAGTCGCTGTATCTCTTGCATTTGGAAATACATCTATGGCAACATAATCGACTACACGAGCTTCTTCCTTTCTTTCGTATTCACTTTTTCGCTTGTTCATATATGCATTGAAATCGGAATCTTTGAGGATGATATCGGATGCTGGAATGTCATCAAAGGGAATTTTCACTACTTCGATGTCAATTGTTCCATTTTCGTTCTTAAAAGCCTCCTCAGCTAGCCAACCTGGCGTATATATTCCCTTTTGGACAAGGGTATTTAGTTTTGTTTGAAGCTGTGTAGTGATAACCTGTTTTTCCTGTTCTGCCCAATATTGCCGAGTGGCGGGAGGCAAAGTATTATTGTCAATAGCTTGACGAATTTGTTGAAGTTGTTCGAAATCCAGTTGACCGGTTTGAGGATTTCTGAAATTTTGAAAAATGATGGGACTAATGTTCTGGCCGAATTGCAATTCTATCAGCTCATTTTTTCCAACATTAAGACCTATCTCTGAGGATTCCTCTTCCACTAATGTCTTGGTCACGAAATAATCCCATAGTCCTGCTCTCCGCATAAGTGGGTCTTGAGAACTATTGGTGAAAAGTACTCTTTCCGTTTGGTCAAAGTCGCGATAATCTATTTTACGGCCATTTATAACCCCAAGGGTTGTATTATTAACCGCTCCTCCTCCCGGGCCTTGAGCGTCCATAAGTACAAAGCTGGCTGTCGCCAAAGCTATTATGACGAACACTACCCACATGTTACTCCTGATCTTTCCAATTAATGCCATGGGATAATTTTATTTCTCTGTTTTTTAATAAGAGTATGTTTTAAAGGGCGCAAAGGTAGTCTCTTGTGCAAGTAAATTCAAATAAAAGAAATCAGTCCCTAATTGAATTCTCGGCAAATTTGGCAACCATTGCATCAAGTTGTTCGTAAAATTCGCAACCATATTTTCTTACAAGTGTCTCTTTTAGAAATTGGTAGATTTTTACTTTTTCTTTATTACCTAACGCGCACGCTGCCGAGCAAATATCCCATCTATCGTATTTTAATACTTCAAATCCATTTTTCTTGTAAAGTTCATCGCTGATCAATACGTCATTTATTAAAAACATCACCCTTCATTACTTGATAAACCAAACCGCTCTCTTCGCATTATAAATAAGAGATACTGTTAAGAATAATTCTTTTTTGGATTTTCACATCTTTGTAAGCGCAAATTAATATTCTGTAAATGGATCCTCTTAAAAAGAAATTTGAAGAAAAAGCACTGGCCGTATTCAAAGAGAGTCGATCCATTCTGAAACAGCATGGCGATAAGAAAGCAGATGAGGTACAACTCCGTCAGATTTTTGGTGGAATGCGCGGTGTGAAAAGCATGATCTGGGAGACGTCCAATCTGGATCCTGTGGAAGGAATAAAATTCAGAGGATACTCCATTCCCGAACTTAAAGAGAAATTACCTGCCCGATCCAATGACAAACAGCCTTTGCCGGAAGGCTTATTCTGGTTAATGCTCATCGGAGAAGTACCTACATCTGATGAAGTAAGATGGCTCACTGACGAATGGGAACGCAGAGGCGAAGTCCCCGATCACACATTGAGATTACTCGACAATCTGCCAAATGAATTACATCCTATGGCGCAACTGTCCGCCGCATCGGTATCCATGCATTCGGAAAGTGTGTTTGCCAGAAGGTACGACGAGGGAATGAAAAAAAATGAATATTGGGATGCGACGTATGAAGATGCTATGAATCTCATCGCTAAGTTGCCTAGAGTAGCCGCATACATTTACCGGAAATTATACTATGATAACAATCAGATCGGACCTGACAATCGATTGGACTGGGCTGCAAATTTTGCGCATCAACTTGGATTTGACGAACCTGACTTTAGGAGTCTGATACGTCTCTATTTGACCATACACGCTGATCATGAGGGCGGTAATCCTTCCGCACACACTACTCATTTAGTGGGGTCTACACTGAGTGATCCGTATCTGTCATTTGCTTCCGGTATGAATGCATTGGCAGGGCCACTTCACGGATTAGCCAATCAGGAAGTTTTGAAATTTATTCTCGGCATGATTGATGAACTGGGCACAGACAATCCGAGTAACAAGCAAGTAGCTGAATATGTGCAACTTACCCTGGATCGCGGAAAAGTGATACCGGGATACGGACATGCCGTATTAAGGCAACCCGATCCAAGATTTACAGCTCAAAGAATTTTTGCAGAAGAATACATCAAAGATTCTAACATTGTCAAAATTGTTTGGACTCTATTTGATGTGGTGCCGCCAATTTTACAAGGCTTGGGCAAGGTGAAAAATCCATGGCCTAATGTAGATGCACATTCGGGAGCCATTTTGACCCATTACGGTCTAACCGAGTACAGATACTATACTGTACTGTTTGGAGTATCGCGTGCACTGGGAGTTATGGCGGGTATGTGTTGGTCGCGCGCTTTGGGATTCCCTATAGAACGGCCGAAATCTGTAACATTGGATTGGGTGAAATCTTTTATTAGCTCTTAAATAAATAAATGAATATCCCAGAAGATTTAAGATATTCTAAAGATCACGAATGGGTGCGACTTGAAGGAAATGTGGCCACCGTCGGAATCACCGATCATGCTCAAGGCGAACTGGGCGATTTGGTCTATGTTGAAATAGATACTCTTGGAGAATATGTGGATATGGGTGAGGTTTTTGGAACTGTAGAGGCGGTAAAAACAACGTCCGATCTGTACATGCCGCTTAGCGGAAAAGTCATTGAATTCAACAATCGTCTTAGCGAGGAAGGCGAGGATAATCCTGCCCTGATCAATGAAGAGCCGTATGGACAAGGTTGGATAATCAAAGTAGATGTACAAGATATGGACGAATATCAGACCCTTCTCACGGCGGAGGAATACAAAGATCTTATCGACTAGCACACCAAAACAAAAAAAAAATCATCTTATTTAACGACAGATTGAATCACTCCATTGGAAAGCTAAAAGGAGTGTTCAGTGCTCTTTGGTTGCTTATAGTATTGGTGCTATCTACCATCTCAAAGTCAAATATTACAATTGAGGAAGATATATTACTTCCTCATGCTGACAAGCTTGCGCACTTTGGTATGTATTTCGTTTTACAGATATTGCTTTTGTGGCAATTTGAGAATCGAAGTACTCCAAAAATTCAACGTAGAATTTTTTTCGCAGTTTGTATTTATGGAATTGTCATCGAGCTAGCTCAGCAATTATTTTTGGCTGACCGCTTTTTTGAGATATTTGATATTATTGCTAATATTACAGGTGCCTTAGTGGGCAAATTATTTTTTCAATATTTTAAAACCTGAAAAAAATGGATGTTTCATTATCGGGTAATATGTTACTCATTTGCTTGATTGCCTTCATCGCCCTCATTATAGGAATTATTTATGTCCTGAGAAATGTGTTTGGCAGTAAATCAGCCGAGTATTACAGAGAAAAATACGGCACTGGTGATTTCACAGATACACTTGCGACTCGTACAAAATATCCGGAGGCTAACGTATTCAAGCATAGCGGGACCTTATTCAGGTTTGGTCTGGCCGGGGCGCTTGCTCTTACGGTCATGGCCTTTGCATGGACGCAGTACGATCAAAATATCGATGTATCTATGTATGATCTTGATGTCGAAGAAGAGCTGGAAATCGAACCTCCTAGAACAGCCGAACCACCGCCGCCGCCGCCACCGCCACCACCGCCGGTAATCGAGGAAGTGCCGGAAGAGGAAATCCTTGAAGAAGAAGAACCCATATTCGAGGATCAGTCTATCGAGGAAGAATTTGTCGTAGAAGAACTTCCGCCTGTTGTAGAGGAGGCTCCGCCGCCACCGCCACCACCGCCACCACCAGAACCTGAAGTGGATGAAATCTTTAAGGTTGTAGAAGAAATGCCTAGATTTCCAGGGTGTAATACAGGAAGTATGGCCGAAAAAAAGGCATGCGCCGATCAAAAATTATTGCAATACCTGTACAAGAACCTGAAATATCCGGCTATCGCCCGTGAAAATGGCGTAGAAGGAAGAGTTTATATTCAGTTTGTTGTAGAAAAGGATGGAACGGTGCAGGATGCCAATATCGTCCGCGACATAGGGGCCGGATGCGGGCAGGCAGCTCTGAAAGTTGTTGTCAATATGAATAATCTCCCGCAAAAATGGTCTCCGGGTAAACAGAGGGGAAAGGCAGTGCGTGTGCTTTATACGCTTCCGGTTACCTTTAAATTGGAAGGTTAATACGTAATAAAATAGAACTATTATATTGTGAATAGGCCTGAAGTAAATCTTCAGGCCTATTTTATATAAGGTATTGGTTTCAACTATTATCCAAATTGGCAAGCCAAAAACTATTGGTCTGAATATTGCGTTTTGAAATAGGTCTATCTTCACGACATGAAGTATTTTTTAGCGATATCGATTATTTTTCTTTGTAGCAATTTCTTATCAGCACAAAAAGAAGGTAAGCTTGCTCAGTACTATTACCAGGCGGGTGAGTATGAAAAATCAGCTGAACTGTACAAGAAACTCTCAAACCAGCAAGGATTTAACGACTATTATTTCAATCGGTTTATTGAATCTCTTCTTGCGATCGAGGCCTATGACGTAGCGGAAAATGCAATTAACCAACATCTGAAAAGAATGCCTCAAACCGTACAACTTTATGTAGCCTTAGGCAATATATACGAACGCCAGGCTGAGTTAGATAAAGCGGATCAGGCCTATGCTCTTGCTATCAACAGACTTCCGCCACATAGAGGCATTGTCAATTCATTGGGAAATTCGTTTATCCGCCTTAATAAGTTTGATCTGGCCTTACAGACGTTTGAAAAAGGTGCGTTGTTACTCAAGGATGAAACTCTTTTTGCATATAACCTGTCAGACTTGTACCGCAGAAAAGGCGACACCGACAATATGATCCATTACTACCTGCAGAGTCAAATGGCGGATGTTAATAGAATAACTTCCGTGCAAAATCACTTTAGCCGCAACCTGCACGGCGAGGAAGATTATGAGTTGCTAAGGTCAAAACTTTATGAGTTTCTTCAGAAGGATGCCGAAAATTTATTTTTCCCTGAGATGATTCAGTGGGTATTCATTCAAAATAAAGAGTATTCAAAAGCGCTGCGTCAGGCCCGGGCGCTTGATTTGAGATTGAACGAGAATGGAAGCAGAGTCTATAGAATGGCGCAGATTGCCGCAAATGACAAGGACTACACGACGGCTATTGAGGCCTACAATTTCATAATCGAAAATAAAGACCCAACTAATAGTTATTACATCGATTCAAAAAAAGAGTTGCTCAAAAGCAAAAGATTAAAAATCACACAGGATCCGCTTTATTCCAAAGAGGATTTGGCAGACTTAAAAAATGAATATCTAAACTTCCTGAATGAGTTTGGCAGGGATAATCGCACCGCACTTATCATTAAAGAGCTGGCCGATTTGGAAGCACTTTACCTTTCCAATATCAATGAAGCAATTGTGATACTTAATGATTTGATCTTATTCAAAGGTCTCAATAAATTTATTAAGGCCAATGCCAAACTGAGCCTGGCCGACTATTATCTAATCAAAGGAGAGATATGGGAAGCAACTCTTCTTTACTCGCAAGTCGATAAAGCATTTAGAGAAGGATATTTAGGGGAGAATGCCCGATTTAAGAATGCAAAGTTGTCTTATTATATCGGTGATTTCGACTGGGCACAAGTGCAATTTGACATCCTAAAATCGGCTACGACAAAATTGATCTCTAATGATGCTATAGAATTGTCCGTCTTTATAATGGACAATGCAAACTTGGATACGACTTATGCTCCGCTTAAACTCTACGCAGAAGCAGAATTACTCGTATTCCAAAATAAATACGACGAGGCCATCGAAAAATTAAATCAAATCGTGCAAACTTTTCCACATCACAGCCTTGAAGACGATGTGCTTTATGCAAAAGCTCAAATTAACAAAAGCCTGAAACGTTATGAATCTGCCGTTGGATTTTATACAGAAGTAATCGAAAACCATCGGGAAGAGATTCGCGGTGATAATGCCCTTTTCGAATTGGCCGGTCTTTACGAAACTATTCTCGGCAATCCCGAAAAGGCAAAAGAGCTGTACCAAAAATTATTTATTGATTATTCGGACAGTACTTTTGCTATTGAGGCAAGAAAGAAATTCCGTCTATTACGAGGTGATGAGATACAATAAGCTGTGCGCGCAAAGCTGTTAAAAAAATCACTGCAGGTTGGCAAACTTGCAGGTATTCCCATTCAAATTCACTGGACATTTACTTTATTCGTTGGCTTTATTTTATATGTCGCTGTTAGGAATGGGTTTAGCCCTTCGGATACCCTTTGGTTTTTAGCCTTCGTCTTTATACTATTTGGCTTTGTGATTTTACACGAACTAGGCCATGCGATAGCAGCCAAAAGATTTGGAATTGATACGAGGGATATAACCATATCGCCCATTGGCGGAATAGCGCGGTTGGAAACTCTTCCTGAGAAAGCGATGCAAGAGCTGATAGTCGCCGTTGCAGGCCCTCTCGTTAATGTCGTCCTTGCGCTGTTTTTTTTGTTTCTTTTACTGCCCCATTCTTACCAGTTCCTTCCCGAATCTGAAAGAATGAACCTTCTCGATGCTCCAGTCGATTATCTCAGATACTTACTATTGATCAATATTTCATTGGTCATCTTTAACCTGATTCCTGCTCTTCCGATGGACGGGGGCAGGATATTTCGCGCGCTGTTGTCACTGATGATTGATAGGGCAAAGGCTACCTATATCGCCTCAATAGTCGCCAAAATAATTGCGCTCACCTTTTTTGGGATAGGCATTTACTACGGTCATTTTATATTGGCCATTATAGGCGCCTTTGTTTTCTATATGTCGGGAAGTGAATACTCGAATATTGTAATTGACAAAATTCTCAATCATTCGACGGCGGGAGAAGCCTTACTGCAGCATTCGATTTTCCTCAAACCTGAAATGCTCTTTAAAGAAATTGTACATCTCAAAATCCCAGAACAAAGCAGCTATCTCGTCTTTGATAAATTGAATAACCCTGTCGGAAGTCTGCCAAAGTCTTTTATTAAACATGTAAAAGATAAAAACCTGGAAGACAGGTCTATCAACGACTTCATGAGTAAGGGTTTTGGCACGATGCACAAAAATACCCGGCTCAAGACTATATTTTGTTTAATGAATAAACACGGCTGGGCAATAGTAGATGTACTTTCTCATGACCACCAATCCATAGGCGTGATTGACCGCACGAGTCTTGAAAGGTTCGTGGAAAGTAAAAAGAAAGATTCAGGCTTTCAGTACATTAATAATAAATTTCAGCATTGGTTTTTCAATAACTAAAATGCAAATACTATTTGCTCTTAAATGCCCAATCTCGACTTTACGAGTGGCATGATATTATCTGCTTCAGCCGCAAACAGTATTCCGCCACGACTGGAATCAAAAATCATTGTATAGCCATTTTCCTTACCGATTTGTTCCACTATAACTTTTACTTTATCGAGGATCGGTTTGTACAATTCTTCTCTTTTTGTGCCAATCAATACTTGTACTTCCTGTTCGTATTTTTGGATGGCTTGCTGCTCCTGGGCGAGTTCGGATTCTGTTTGTTGGATTTGAAGGCCTGTAAGTGTGCCGGCTTGGGCTTTTTCGACATATTTGTTATAATTTCCCTCGAAGGCCTTTACCATAGTTTCTCCTTTGGAAATTAATTGTTTTTGGTATGCTTCTAATTGTGTGTCGGCAGATTTAACCTCTGCCATTTCGAGTAAAAGTTGCGTCGAATTCATGTAAGCATACTTCTGGCCTATGCCGAATGAAAGGGCAAAAAAGACAACCAGACTTGCTAAATATAATTTCTTCATCCTGATAGTTCTTCTTATTAAAATTACGATGCTTTTCAAAAATCTATAAGCGCTAGTCAAAATTAGGACGCAAAAGTATCATAATCGGTCTCGATAAAAGACTTTTTTAACCTAAGATTATGAATTTGAGGTCTTCAATTTTACAGGGTTATTGGTAGCTTAATCCGGCTCAAATCCTAGTATTATGCTGAACTTCGACAATTCTCCAAGGCCGGGATTCGGGTTGCCGGGTATGATTTTATCAAGGCCAAATGCATAATCAAAGCCCAATAATCCAAACATTGGAAGGAACACTCTAAGGCCAATTCCTACACTCCTGTACAGATCGAATGGATTATAATCACGGAATCTATTCCATGCATTTCCGGCCTGGAAATAGACACTTGCATAAATTGTCGAAGTGGGACTTAGCGATAGAGGATATCTTAACTCAACTGTAAACTTGTTAAAAATTGCAGCTCCTCCTCTTGATTGTTGATTTATTTCAAGGTCATTCAGATCATAGCCTCTCAGAGCTACAATGTCTGTACCGGTGATCCCTGTATTCTGATTAGAAAGGCCATCTCCACCTAATTCAAATCGCTCAAAGGGCACAATTCCTATGGCATTATTATATGCGCCCAAATAAGCCATTTTAACAGATGTCATCATGACCAGTTTACCCACCATAGTGAAATACCACTCCGCATCAAATCTCCATTTGTGGTATTCGAGCCATTGAAATTTTCGGGCGTCTTCGAGTTCGGCGATAAATGCATCAGCTTCAGCTTCACTTAGTTGTCCCCTTGGTCCTCGCGTAAGGTTTTCCTCGAAAATCAAGCGTTGTCTTTCTTCTGTACCGTATATCCAGAAATTGTCCGATCTGAACAGAGAATAAGGAGGAGTAAACTGTACTGACAAAGAAACTTTTGATCCCCTCTGTGGAAAAAGGGGCTGGCTCACCGAACTTCGCGAAATCGTCTGATTGATATTAAAGTTTCTGAAATTACCCGTTTCGACAATGAATCGGTTGACAAAATTGTCGAGTTTGATGGTTTCCAAATTGAGAACACTATTGGACACAAAAAAATCATCAGGAAACTTGAGCGCTGTGCCCAGCCCTACAAAACCATTGACAATATTCAAAAATCCTCCACCGAAAGTTGTATTGTTAAATGCAGAACCCGCAAAACCTATGGTGAATGAGTTGGGCTTCTTCCCCCCCAGCCACGGATCGGTAAAACTTGCATTATACGATCTGAAAAATCGGCCGTTGGACTGTATTCTTACTGAAAGCCTTTGGCCGTCACCAGTAGGTAATGGACTCCAGGCTTCTTTCCGGGTTATGTTATTTATTGAAAAATTATTAAAAGTAACCCCGAGTGTGCCGATGAGCCCACTAAATCCGCCGAAGCCGGCCGATAATTCGAGCTGGTCGGATGGAGTTTCTTCTAACGTATACTCTATATCGACCGTACCTCTTTCAGGATTTACAGGGGTTTGGATATCCATTGTTTCCTGGTTAAAATAGCCCATATTTGACAATTCTCTTTGAGACCGGATGATCTCTGACCGGCTAAATTTTTCACCAGGTACTGTTCGTAATGTTCTTCTGATCACATTCTCATTAGTGCGATCATTGCCGGCTATTGCTACTCTGTCTATAGTAGCCTGGGGCCCCTCATAGATCCGCATTTCCAGATCGATGGAGTCATTGTGGACAGACAATTCGGTAGGTGTTACCTGGAAGAAGAGATAGCCATTATCCATATAAAGAGAGGACACATCTCTTCCGTCCAAACTAAATTGTAATCTTTTATCGAGCAATTCAGAATTATAAATATCTCCTGGAGTCAGACCTAAGACACCTTCAAGTTGTTCGTCGGTGTACAGAGAGTTGCCCTTCCAGGTAATATTTCTGTAGACATATTGACTGCCTTCACGAACGTATATTTTCAAATCGAGATTGCCATCATCATTCACCCACAAACTATCTCCGAGGATCTTGGAGTCCCTGTATCCCAATTTATTGTAATGAGCAATGAGATTTTTTTTATCCTCTTCAAAATCGTTTTCGACAAATTTGGATTTCTTCAGGAAAACTTTTTTTCTCTTTGTCTCCTTCAGCTGTTTTCGCAGCTTTCGGTCGGAAACGTCCACGTTTCCTTCGAAAAAGATGTTGTCGATTTTTAGTCTGTTATTGGGCTCTATACTAAATTCAGCTATCACTGAATTTGCCTTATTAGGATTTTCTTTTTCTGTAAGACTGACGGTGGCATTTCTGAATCCTTTAGAAGCATAAAAGTCTTTGACTTTCTGAACAGCTTCTACCTTACCATTTTGGGATAATATTCCGCCAATCCGAATTGCATTGCCTACAGCAGAAGTCAATTCGTCCATCCATGATTTTTTGACTCCTATAAATTCAATTTTTGAAAGAGTAGAACTTTCTTTCAATTTGATGGTGAGAAATACTTTTTCCTCCACCAGACTATCCAGGAGGATTTCTACATCTGTGAAAATGCCCAGTCTCCACAAGGCCTTTAACCCTCTTCCCACTTTGTCGGAGGCCAGTATTATGTTCTCCCCTTTTCTTAATTTAGCTATTGATCTAATAGCATTTTTATCCCGAGTTTCTGTCCCCACTACCTCTACGCCCCCGATCTCATAGGATTTTCTTTCTTTGTAATCCAGGGCGATGTAGTTGTCGAAAAGCGGATTTTCATCCTGAGCAATTACGACCTGTTGGTATAAGAAAGCAAAAAAGAATAATGCGTAAAACCTCATCTACAAGATATTTCCGAATATTTCTTTTTAAATTTTTTGCAAATTAGTGCTATTCTTCACGAGAATAATTTAAAGAACTCTTAAGATTGCATTTGGTCGCTTGTCATTCCAAATCGTCTTTCTCTCATTTGAAATGAAACAATGGCTTCATAAAAATTTTCTTTTCTGAAATCCGGCCAAAGTATATCGGTAAAATACAATTCGCTATAGGCTAATTGCCATAGTAAATAATTGCTAATCCTTCGCTCTCCGCTCGTCCTTATCATCAACTCAGGATCGGGCATATCGGCCGTTTCCAAGTACGATTCGAATTGGTCATGGGATATTCCGTCGGGATAGTGCTTGTGCTCGTCAAGAATAGTATTGACAGCATTAACGATCTCCCATCTGGCACTATAATTAAGTGCCAAAGTTAGAGTCATCCGAGTATTCTCGCTTGTCGCCAGAATACCGTATTTTAATGATTCGTACGTTTTTTCCGGTAATTTATCCAATTCTCCTATTGCTCTCAATCGTATATTGTTTTTATTGAGCGTTTTCAGTTCTTTTCTTATCGTTTTGACGAATAGTCTCATGAGTGTATTTACTTCAGTAGCTGGTCTTTTCCAATTTTCGGTGGAGAATGCATATAGGGTCAGGTGTGCTACTCCCAATTCTGCAGCTGCTTCAGTGATTTCACGCACGGCCTTGACACCATTTTGATGCCCGAAAACCCGGTGCTTGCCGCGTTCCTTTGCCCATCTGCCATTGCCATCCATAATTACAGCTACGTGCTTAGGCAATCTCGAGAGATCAATGTCACTTTTTACGCTCATTAAAGGGTTGAAAATGAAGCGCAAATTTAAGTTTTTATAATCATCCTGTGCCAACCATACTTTTGACTAATGACATGTTTGTTTAGTTTCGGAGTTGTTTAATTTCTTCAAATTTATAATCAATGAATATTGAGTCCACTCCGAAAACTAAATCATAAATCATGTCAAATATTACAATAAGATGACATATATATTTAATTTGTGATATGTTTAAACGTAGTACAAATTCACAAGTTGATCTATTCAAATCGATAGGAGGGATGCTATCAGAACGGAAGCGAGAGCTTCTGGATGATCCAAATGGTTGGCATAATATATTTTTTAAAGAAGTGGTATCTCGCATAGACGAAGGATTGTTCGAGGTGCTTTATAATCAAGGAGGCCGGCCCAATTGCTCAATTAGAGTTTTAATGGGAATGATTATCCTTAAAGAAGGTAAAGGTTGGACTGATGAACAACTTTTTGATGAATGTCGATTCAACACCAGGGTCATGCTTGCTTTGGGATATTCGAATATAAATGAGGATATTCCGACCGAATCGACTTACTATAAGTTCAGACAGAGCATGGTAGAGTATAATGAAGACCATGGGGAGGATTTGATGAAGGCGGCATTTAAACAAATCACTATTGGGCAGATAGAGCAATACAAGGTGAGCGGTAAGAAAATACGATTGGATTCGAAGTTGATTAATTCCAATATTGCACGCTGCACTCGAGTCCAGATGATAATCGAAGCTGTACGAGTATGCAGTAAAGACCTTATGGTAGAACTGCTTACAGATCAATTGGATAAAGAATCATGCGAGCTTTTAGAAAAGCTAAAAAGCCAAAGTGCCTCCAATATTGTCTACCCATTAAACAAAAAAGAAAAAGAGGAACTGCTAGTAGGTATGGGTAAGATCATAAAGGTACTCTTGAGTCATGGCCAGGCGGCGGGATTGACAGGCTACCAAGATCTCAAGCGGCTCTACGAAGAACAGTATGAAGAACAATCAGAGGAATCTAATGAGCAAAAACCTCCGAGTGCCTCTGATGATAAAACAAAAATCAGCGCGGTCTGTGATGAATCTGAACAGCAAACTAAACAGGAGAATACTCCGAGACCCAAAGCTGCAAGAGACATATCGAGTGGCAGTGTGCAGTCCATTCATGATCCTGATGCTGCCTACCGTACTAAAGGTAAAGCAGAAAATAAACAGACCATATCGGGCTATCATGCCAACATAAGTGAAACGTGTACAGAAGAAAATGAAATAGACCTAATCGTAGATGCCCAGGTAGTACCGGCCAATATTACAGAAGACGAGTTTTTAATCGAATCTATCGACCATATCCAGGATGTATTAAATCCAGATAAGGATGAATCAGGTCAAGAAAAGAATAAAATAGAACAGGCCATCACGGATGGCGGATACGACAGCAAGGCCAACAGAAAAGCAATGTCAGAAACGACCACGCCCGAATGGAAGTTAGCTAATACAAAAGGGGGAAAGCAGGCCTATACAATGAAACGAGATGAGAATAACAATCTTCAAGTATGGCGAAAAAAGACAGGAGAACAGTGCGCGGTAAAGTTTAACGAGAAGACCAACAAATACGTCATTAAACACGACACCCGAGGTCGGTATATGACCAAAGATGAAGTAGAAAACTATTTTTTATTTCAACAGATGCAAGAAACATTAGATGAGCACACCCACAATCTAAGAGCCAATGTGGAATCGACCATACATCAATGTTTTCACCGGCTCAAAAAAAGAAACAAAATATTATATCGGGGTTTATTCAAATGTCAAATTTATGTCCTGTCACGAGTACTTTGGACGAATTTTAGAAGAATTAACGATAAATTGGTCGAAAATGCCCTCGGATTTCCAAATATCATCATCGCAACCCTCAGGAATGCTTATGCAACAATATTGCACTTAAGAAAATTCCAGGGTTTTGGCCGCAGCTGGCAAATGTACGCTTGAAAAATGTGTGGTAATCGGAGTGGACTCAATATTGTATGTAGAACATTTGTCACCATCCCATTTCTAGTGCTGTTATTTTCTTTACTGATATGCGGATGTACAAAAAACCTCTGTCCTAATAAGACCATTTTCGAACAAGGTTATGATGATTTCACGGCCGATATTGAGGAGCATTATAGTGACTTTGACGATGCCGATTGGAAAAGGCTAAATGTAGATTTCAAGCAATACGTCAATCATTGCTATTCAAAGTACAAAGAATAAATAAACGATAAGATTATTTCAGTTGATGTTTTGACATTCTCCCCTCGCAAAATGTATCATTTAGAAATGTTGTTACGAAGTACCAATCTATTTTATTCCCAAAATCTTCTGATTTGTAGCCTCATCAATGGCCGCATCCGCAAAATCATCAAAAGTTTTATCGGTAACATTAATAATGTGGTTCGCTATAAATGGCGCTCCTTCTGCGGCTCCTTGTTCAGGAGATTTAATGCAACACTCCCATTCCAACACAGCCCATCCATCGTAACCATACTGAGACAATTTGCTAAAGATGGCGGAAAAATCCGTTTGCCCGTCACCGAGTGACCGGAACCTGCCCGCCCGATTTATCCAATCCTGATAGCCGCCGTATACGCCTGATTTTCCGGAAGAATTAAATTCTGCATCCTTCACATGGAACATTTTGATTCGCTCGTTATACAAGTCGATGTATTGCAAATAATCCAATTGCTGAAGTACAAAATGACTCGGATCATAAAGCAAACAAGCGCGTGGATGATTATTGGTATGATCTAAAAACATCTCGTATGTATGTCCATCGTGAAGATCTTCTCCGGGATGTATTTCATAGCAACAGTCTACGCCGCATTCGTGGTAATAATCGAGTATCGGCTTCCATCTTTTGGCCAATTCCTTAAAGCCTGCCTCCACGAGTCCTGAAGGACGTTGTGGCCATGGATACACGGTGTGCCAAAGCAAGGCTCCCGAAAAACTCGCTGATGCATTTAATCCCATATTCTGGCTGGCTTTGGCTGCCCTCTTGACTTGTTGAACAGCCCATTTGGTTCTTTTCTTTGGATTGCCCCTACAATCTTCAGGAGCGAAGCCGTCAAACATTGCGTCATATGCGGGATTGACAGCTACTAGCTGACCCTGTAAATGCGTGGAAAGTTCAGTCACCTCGAGGCCGTGTCTAGCAACATTTCCTTTGAAGTCATCGCAATAATCCTTGCTCTCAGCTGCTTTTTGCAGGTCGATGCATCTTCCGTCCCATGTAGGAATTTGAACGCCTTTATAACCGAGAGAAGCCACCCATTCGCAGATGTTGTCTAAGGTGTTGAATGGGGGCTCATCGCCCATGAATTGCGCCAGGAAAATGGCAGGGCCTTTTATAGTCTTCATGCGTTAAGTTTTTCTTAGTCTAGTTCTTAATTCTGCGTGCGAATGTACTTTTTAGTATTGATTAGACAATTGCCGGTTGCCATTTACTTTTCTCATAAAGCGACGCAAAAATTTGCGTCGGCCATTATACAAATGAATATCCATGTTTTCTCAAAGGAAGTGATCGAATTCTTTCTCCCGTCGCCGCAAATAATGCATTCGTCAGTGCAGGCGCAGCCGGAGGCGTTCCTGGTTCGCCCACTCCACCTGGATACTCATCCACTTCCATGACGTGCACCTCCACCCTTGGCGAAATATTCATTCTGACCATATCGTATTGAGGGAAATTGTACTCTTGCACCGCACCGTCTGCCCAAGTAATTTCACCAAAAAGTGCCGCAGAAAGTCCGAAAACTATCCCTCCTTCCATTTGCGCTTCGACCGTATCGGGATTGATATAGGTGCCGCAATCTATTGCACAGTAGTATTTATCAATCGAAAATTGCTTATCGCCAATTCTTGTTATTTCAGCAACTTGCCCAACGATGGAACCAAATGATTTGTGTAATGCAATACCTTGATATTTTCCTTCGCGTGTCGATCCCCATTTACTCATCTCAGCCACTTTTTCAAGAACGTTCTTAAATCGTGGAGCCCCTCCTAATTTTGATCTTCTGAATTCAAATGGATCTTTTCCTGCAGCATTGGCACACTCGTCCATAAAACTCTCTGTAAAGAAACCGTTTTGAGAACTTCCTACACTTCTCCAAAATCCTACTTGAATTGGTAAATCTAGATCGCCGAAAGCAACACGCCTATTCGTCATTATATATGGCAGTTCTCTTGCCCCTTCCGTCGTTGCTTCGTCGTCTTTGGGTTTTACAGCCATAGAAGGCATAAGTCTTTGCATCGAGCTGGCACTTACAGACTGTAACGCGATCATATTATCCCATGCTTCTATTTCTCCGGACGAATTGACCTTTGCGCGGAATCGACTCGCTACTGCCGGTCTGTACATATCATTACGCATATCCTCTTCTCTTGTGAATACCGTCTGAATGGGAATGCCTTTCATTTCTTTGGCAACAGCTGTAGCTTTTTGCACAAAGTCCTGTTCTGCTTTTCTTCCAAATCCACCTCCCAGAAAGGGAATATTCACCCTGATATTTTTCTTTTTGATTCCTGATATCTCACTGACTGCGCCCTGCGCTATTGATGTCGCCTGATGGCCCGCCCAAACTTCAGCTTTATTGTCTTCTACAAGCACTGTACAATTTAACGGTTCCATTGCAGCATGGGCCAGATAAGGTACGTTATATTTCCCTTCCACGATGGTTTCGGCTTCCGACAATATAGCATCAACGTCGCCGTGATTTTCAGGTACAGCCAAGGGTGCATTGTCTAATATTGCATCAAGTGAATTAGCAATGGATTCGGATGAAATCCTGCTGTTCCCTCCGTCGTTTTCTGTTACATCAAGTGCAAGAGCTGCCCTATTTGCACGCCAGGTATTATCGGCAATAACAGCTGCTCCAAACTCTGTCAAAACTACTTTCTTCACACCAGGGCGATTTTCTATATCGGATTGGTTGTTAATTGCCGCAATACTTCCACCAATTGTCGCCGGGTGTCGCATTACGGCGTAAAGAATATTGTGCAATCGCACATCCATGCCAAACTTGGCCTAGCCGTTTACTTTTTCTGGAATGTCCAGTCTTTGCACTGGTTTCCCAATTACTTTCCAATCCTTTCTGGCTTTCAACTCCGGAAGGAAGCTAGATCTATTTCTGCCGCTTCGGACGCAAGATCGCCATATGCCAATTTTTCATTTGTATTGGTATTTATAATATTTCCTGCTTCTGCTGCACATTTATCTCTGGAAATACCCCATTTACTGGCTCCTGCTTCTTTAAGCATCTCTCTTGCCGTAGCTCCAGCATATCTCATATTATTGAACCCATCGGCTACTGACGTACTTCCCCCTGTAGCTATAACAGGCAGATAAGCAAATATTTTTTCTTGCAGAGAATAACCTTTGAAGGCATTCGGTTCATTTTGCGTAAGCATAAAAGTATTCGCATAAGGAGATTCAGGCTGTGGATGGATGACCTTAATCCTGCTCATATCGACCTCTAGTTCTTCCGCTATCATCATAGGTAAAGCGGTATATATACCTTGTCCCATCTCCGCCCGCGGAACAGCTATCGTAATTGTGTTGTCAGGAGCTATTCGTATCCAGGCGTTTAGCGAATCACCGTCTCCCATACCCACACCAGAGTATTTTTTGATCTTTTTATTGACATGGGTGAGACCAGCTATACCTACGACAAGTCCGGTACCCAGCACTCCTCCTGTAGCGATAAAGGTCCTGCGCGTCCATTTATTCTTTTTCTTTTCTGTCATGATAATTTTTTTCTATTGATCCGAAATTAGTCGAGAAGTTCACCTTCGGTTTTTAACATTTCGGCGGCAGAATGAATGGCCATTCGGACTCTTTGGTAGGTGCCGCATCGGCATATATTGTTCATTGCTTTGTCGATGTCGTCATCGGTAGGATCTGGTATTTCATTGAGAAGTGCTTCAGCTGTTATGATCTGACCTGACTGACAATAACCGCATTGAGGCACCTGATGTTGAATCCATGCTTTTTGGACAGCCGTCAGGTTTCCATGAGGACTTACTCCTTCAATCGTTATGATTTCCTTGCCCGTCACTGCTGATACCGGCAGCGTACAAGCCCTGGTCGCCTTCCCATCGATTAAAACTGAGCAGGCACCGCATGCCGATACACCGCAACCATACTTGGTGCCAGTCATGTTGAGTTCGTCTCTTAACACCCAGAGTAAGGGCATCTCATTTTCTACGTTTACTTCGCGATCACGCCCATTGATTTTCAAATTCATAATTTTTCGATTTAATGCTTTAGTAAAAGCTCCAGGCTTTCCGCCTTGTACGGAGAGACCGATTTCGACAGGTTAAGTTCTAAATTATTTTTTAACTTATTGAAATTATTTCTGCAAATAAAACTTTCGACTATTGTTGCAATCTAGGCTATACTTTCACCCACTTCTTGTCCGACTTTCCTGATTCGATCACCTTGTAGATGAAATTCATGCCTCTTGCTCCATCCTCTACATTAGGAAAATCATCGTAAATAGGATCTACTTTGGTCCCGTCCAATCTCGCTTGCACACATTTAGCAAAGTTTCTATAAATATTGGCAAATGCTTCAAGATATCCTTCAGGGTGGCCGGCAGGGATTCTTGTATGCGCTTGTGCTGCGGGACTTAGATCACCTACTCCCGTGCGGTATATTTTCTTAGGCCCGTCCTGGTATTTTACTTCGAGGCTATTCGGTTCGAGTTGGCCCCAAATTAGACCTGCTTTTGTGCCGTAGACTCGTATAGCCAAGGAATTTTCTTCTCCAGCAGATATCTGGCTGGCAAAGAGTATGCCTCGAGCTCCATTATCAAATCTCAACAAAACACTCCCGTCGTCGTCCAAAAGCCGTCCATCTACCAAAGTAGAGATGTCGGCGCATAGCTCTGAAATTCTAAGCCCGGTTATATATTCCGCCAGGTTTTCCGCATGGGTGCCGATATCTCCCATAGCTCCCGCTATCCCTGATCGTTTTGGATCGGTGCGCCAGGCAGCTTGTTTTTGATTGGTGGATTCTATGAAATCCATCAGCCAGCCTTGAGTATATTCGACAACAATTTTTCGGATTTCCCCGAGGTCGCCATTTTTAATAATATGACGGGCTTGTTTCACCATAGGATAGCCGGTATAGTTGTGCGTAAGTGCGAAAACCAATCCTGTTTTTTTGACCAGATCGACGAGTTCGTTTGCCTCATTCATATCGAATGAAAGTGGTTTATCGCAAACCACATGAAAACCATTTTCGAGGGCCATCTTAGCAGGGCCGAAATGCACGTGATTCGGCGTAACAATAGATAGAAAATCCATTCTCTCGCCTTCGGGAAGTGTCTTTTCTGTTTCGATCATTTCCTTGTAGCTACCATAAACGCGGTCGGATGATAAATAGAAGTCCTCGCCTGATAGTCTCGACTTATTGGGGTCGCTGCTAAAAGCTCCACATACAAATTCTATCTCTCCGTCCAATGCTGCAGCCATACGATGCACACCTCCTATAAAAGCTCCGCGACCGCCGCCGACCATTCCCATTCTTATTTTTCGTGACATGATTTGCTTGTTTTGATTGGTAAAGAAAGAAATTTTAATTAGGGATTTGCTTCAGAAGTTCGTTCAACTCTTTATCTGAAATATTTTCTTTATCCGATTTGTCATAGACGTAGGTCGGCTCAAAATAACTTAAGACTTAGCCAAGCTTTCCTCGATAAAGTTATTTACGATCCGCTCAAGAGTACGCATTGGAATTGAACCATTTTCCAAAACTTTATCATGAAAAGCTCGAATATCAAAATTATCTGCCAAAGCATCTTCTGCTTTTTTCCTTAACTCTCTGATTTTCAGTTCTCCCATTTTGTAAGATACAGCTTGTGCAGGCCAACCGATATATCGATCGATTTCAGTATTTACTTCATGAAGTGAAAGCGCGGTATTAGAAGCCAAAAAATCAAAGGCTTTTTCTCTATTCCATCCTTTGTAGTGCATTCCGACGTCCACTACGAGCCTGCACGCCCGCCACATTTCATACGTCATTCTTCCGAAATGTTCGTAAGGCGTTTTATAGATTCCCGCTTCTATGCCCAAGAATTCTGAATACAAGCCCCAACCTTCGCCAAATGCACTGAGATAATTGCTTCTGAATTTAGGAAGGCCTTCTAATTCCTGGGCGAGCATGCCCTGAGTGTGGTGTCCCGGCGCAGCTTCGTGCAGCGAAAGAGCGGGAAGCGCATAGAGCGGCCGGCTTTCCAACTTCGTCGTGTTCACCCAATATTGCCCCGCCCTATGATCTTCATACGAACCTCCTGAATAGCGGCCTGCCGTATAATTTGCAGCTATAGATGCCGGAACAGGTTTTACAGAAAAAGGCATTCTCGGCATACGGCCAAAATATTTGGGCATTTCGAATTCCATTTCCTTGCAAATCCAGGATGCATGCATAAGTAGTTGTTTAGTCGTCTTTTGATAGAACTGGGGATCCGTGCGCAGAAATTCAAAAAACTCGTCCCAGCTGCCTTTAAATTCTAATTCCTCAATAATTCTTTCCATGTCGGCTCTTATCCTGGCTACTTCTTCCTGTCCCTTTTGGAATACTTCTTCCGGTGATATATCAAGGGTTGTGAAGAATTTTACACGTTGTTCGTAATAGGCTTTTCCATCGGGTAATTGTACTGCGCCTATTTTGTCATAAGCATTAGGCAAGTATTGATTGTTGATAAAATTCAGTAACTTTTCGTAGGAAGAAGGGATTTGGGTACCAATGAGGTCGCTGAATTCCGAAGTAGTTTCTTCGCTAAAATTGCCCTTGTAAGACGACAAGACTTTAGTAAAAAGATTTTGTTCTTTAAAAGAGGTAATCTGGCTGGAAAGGATATCGAGGAACTTTGAAGTGATGAACTTCGAACTTTTTTTATCCGCGTCGAGGCCTTTTTTGAGATTGTCTATACGGTCATCAATGTATTGAGGAAGAGACCGCAGTCTTTTGAGATATTTTTCCAAATCTTCCTCGGATCTAAGATGCCGGTTTCTGGTGGAATAAAGTATTCCTGTGATAAATCCGCCTTCCGAATTGATCGGTATGAGATGTGATTCGTATTCGAGATTAAAAATTCTATTTGAAATAATATGGACGAGCATTTCAAAATTGATCAGGTCTTGTCCATCAAGAGTTGAGGGATCGATTTTGTCTAGATCATTTTTTATTTCGGAGTAAAATGTCAGCTGTTTTGAGATATCTGTTTCTCTTACTTTGGGCCATGGGTAGTCGTCATCTTTTTGATCTTCGTGGTATTGGTCGTAGCGTTCGATAATAGCAGAAAGAGACGAAGTTTCTGTACAGGAAACGACAATAATTGAAACGAGTAAAATGGTAAGTCGAAAAGTCATTGTGGATTGTGGATTTGTTCAAGGCGAATATAATAAGAGGAGGGAGAAAATTGATCACGTACATTATAAAGCTTGTCAGCCAAAGGCTGATCTGCCTTTGGCAGCGAACGAACTGGAAACCTGCCCGACTGGATGTCAGTCAGGCGGGGATCGATGAGCGATTACTAGTGTTCAGTCAAATTATATAGTCTGGGTAAAGATTTTTTAGTTTAATGCGCGCATCACTCGTTGTAAATTGCCAATCTACTCCTTTTTGGTTTTTGTTTCTGTACCCATACCAGGCTTTGGTTTGTTTTTTGAGTTGTTCTTCATCTGACATTCTACTTTTCAAACCACACCGTGTTAATACGCTCAATTCACATTCTGCAATATTGAGCCAGGAAGCATGTGCCGGTGTGCGAACAACTTCTATCTTTTTCACTATGTTTCGGGCTCTGGGGGCAGGCATAATTTCATATAAGGTACTTAATTTATGTGCACTTAAATTGTCCTCTACCAATGTGATTTTGTTAGCAGCGCTATATGTTTTTTCTACTAAGTTCATGATGATTTTTGCGTAAGTCTGACTATTGTGATTATCCTCAATATGTACTTCTCTGTATTCTCCTAAGGGTTCTACGATCATGTACATACTTTTTACTCCTTCTCTTTTATACTCATAGTCTTGATGTAATATACCCTTTGAATCCATATAGCTTTTCTTTGTTTCACTTATGATCTGTTTAGGGGACTCATCTAAACAGATTACTGGATGAGTCGGGTCATATGGTCGTTCATATACATCTAATACCGCTTCCATTTTATGAACAAAATCTGCTCCTTTCTTTGGCATTATCCAACCTTTGACTCGCCAGGGTTTAATTTTGTTTTTTTTAGTATCTGCCGTATAGATTCATGACTGATGCTTTCTACATATTCCAATTCTACCATCTTATCAGCCAATAATCGTAAACTCCACCCTGAATGACCATCAGGAACTTCTTCACATCTTAAGGATAGTAAATGGCTTTCTACCCGACCGTCAAATATCTTTTCTTTTACATATTCTCTTTTCTTTCCATATAGCGCTGCTTCAAATCCGTGTTCCACAAATCTTTTTCGCATTCGCTCTATTCCATTTATCGTCATTCCATAGGCAATTTGAATCTTTTTATCTGTCCAATGCTTATCTCCATTCTCATCTGAGGCCAATAATATATAACTCCGCTTGGTCCTAATTGACTTACTATTGGGTATGCTTATTATTCGCTCTAATTCACTACGCTCTTCTTCGGTTAAGGTTACTTTGTAAAATTTTGCCATGATTCTTTTTTTTGTTCATTAATCAAGGCTCTATATTCTCTTTTTGATCAGGTGGTCACTCTAATCTTTATGCAAAACAACATTCGAAGTTACTTTATTCTTTTTACCCAGATTTATGCGCTTGACTGAACACTAGTTAACTTTTTTTTTTATATGACCGGCTCACCGATCCCTGACCGAGGCAGGAGGGCGTTCAGGCTCAATGATCCTATCTTCCGGTCACCTCGAACTAACAGCGCTAAACGTAGTCAACCCACAATCGAGATAGTCGAGATAATCTTGCACGCCCTCTTTAAATCCTCTTGGCGGAGCAATAATTTCTTCGTCAGGTGTCATCATTACATACAGCGGCTGCGAATTTTGGCCGAAATTAACGATCTGGAAGTCCGCCCACTTGTTGCCTATATTGCGCATTTTTTTTCCTCTTGATTTGGAAATGAAGACGTCCTCCAGCCTTTTGTCATCGTCAACATAAAGTGAAACCAAAACGAAGTCTTTTTCCAGCTTTGACCTCACATCAATATCCACCCAGATGTGCTCCTCGGTTTTTCTACAATTCACACACCCATAACCGGTAAAATCGAGAAGAACTGGGCGGTTTTCACTTTTGGCGAAAGCCAGGCCTTCTTTATAATCCTTAAAGCAGCTAATATTATTGGCGCATTTATTATATGATGGATACGAGCTCTTGAGATCTAAATTCAGAGAAGGTTCCGGTAGAAGGAAGTTGTAATTAGCTGGTGGTGCTAGTCCGCTCATCATCTTCAAAGAGTTGTAACTCTTGATATCGTCTTTGTACATGAAACCTGAGCCGAGGTATGCGGCTAGGGCAAGACATCCTAAGCCCATTACCCAATTTCCAGGCGCCAATTTTCGACCGGGACTGTCATGCGGGAATTTGACCAGTTTGAAAGCGTACAAAGCCATTCCAATAGCCACCAAGACCCAAATGGCCATAAAAAGCTCATAACGAAGTAATCCCCAATGATTGGTCATATCCGCGACTGACAGGAATTTGAATGCGAGTGCCAATTCGATAAAGCCTAAAAATACCTTTACCGAATTCATCCAACCTCCTGACTGAGGCAATGTATTCAGCCATGCAGGAAATGCGGCAAATAATCCGAATGGCAAAGCTAGCGCAATAGAAAATCCTAACATTACCACTGCCGGGCCGACAGCATTAGAAGCAGCTTGCACAATAGCAGTACCGATAATCGGCCCTGTACAGGAAAAAGAAACCAACGCCAGGGTGAACGCCATAAAGAAGATACCGATATATCCACCTTTATCGGCCATCTGGTCGGATTTCGTACTCCACGAGCTCGGAAGAGTAATTTCGTAATAGCCAAAGAAAGAAAAAGCAAAGCCCAGAAATATTAAGAAGAATACGGTATTCGCTATCCAATTGGTAGACAACCTGTTCAACGCCTCAGGTCCAAATGCTGCTGTGAGAAGCAAACCCAGAGAAACGTATATTACTATAATTGATAATCCATAAATAAGGCCGTTCATCCAACCTTTCCGCTTCGTATCTTTTGTAAAAAAACTTACGGTAAGCGGTATCATTGGAAAAACGCAAGGGGTCAAAAGTGCAAAGAGTCCACCCAGGAAACCGAATAGAAACATCCACGGCAGGCTGCTTTTTTTCTCCCCAGTATCGCCGCAATTGGTTAGTGGATTTTCATAAGTTTCTTTTAATCGGGGACGTAATTGATCTAAAACCATTCCATCGACCGAAGCTAAATCAGAAACATCCACTCCTTCGTCAACGCTTCCTTGCCCTGTACTAAAATCAAAACTGAACTCGACATCCGTCGGCGGCAGGCATTTCTCATCGTCACAGGTCATGTAAGTGAGGTATCCTTTGAGGACTTTGGTCAGGTCTTTCGCCCTTACATTTTGTCTGATAATGAATGGTTCGTCGGCAAGAAATTTGATGACTTCCATTTCGAAAATAGGATCCATTCCCTTTTTCATATGGCCTTCTTCCTCAGCCTTCCCAATTTTTTCGATTAGATCTTCATTTTCGTACCAAATCGCAGTCGGGACAGGTCCACCTTCGTCAATGTATTGAGAATACACATTCCAACCTTTATCTATATCCGCTTTGCAAATGAGGGTGAATTTATCTTCGCCGAAGTCTTCCAGATCAAATGACCAGGTCACCGGAGAGTCCAAACCATCTTGAGCAAAAGAAAACGATGTGAATCCAAAAAATAAAAAGCAGGTAACCAATACAGTCAATGTATTTTTCAACATATTTTTTTATTTAAGTAAGGCGACAAAAGGCACATCGGTCGGGGGCAGACATTTTGTGCCGTCGCAAGCCATGTATTGTATACGACCGTTAATGACATTTGATTTCCCAAGTTTGCTCACTTTTTGAGAAAAGACCGCTTTTTGGGAAAATTTTAATACTTCAGTGTCAAACAGAGGCTCAAATTTCATCTCAGGTTTTGTGTCCTCAATGGTACTTCCCAGTAATAAGAATTGGCTATTTTCATTGAAATTAAAAGATGTTGCCACGGGGCCGTCCGAAGAAGATTCCATACCATATATGACCCATCCCTTATCGATATATGCCTCAAATTTGATAGTAAAGTCCCGGACACCCGTTTTTTGAGTGAATATGTGCCAGGAGACCGGATATTCTTCTTGTGAAAAGGGAGCTTGACTGCCAAGCAACAAGGTAATCGCAATAAGCAAATATGAAAACATGAGCGCAAATTTAGCAAAATGCAAGGCCATGAAGTGGCGCATATAAGACTTTAGAACAAGATTAACGTAGTGGCCGACCAAAATTTTTTGGCCGTTTTTAAGTGCCTTTTTTTTTTGGAAACTGTCCCGACTGATACTTGTCGCCAATAAATTGTCGACGCCATCATTCGAAATGCTTAATGGGAACCATGGCTATTTGGATTTCCAATTGATGAAACCATATGAGTTAGCCCGCCAATTCCAGGCTTTCTTTAACAAGACTTTCAAAAATAATGCGCCCGTCCGTATTGCCCAGAACTTCCTCGGATGCTCTTTCAGGGTGCGGCATCATGCCGAATACATTTCCGGCTTTATTGCATATGCCCGCTATGTTTTGAAGTGAACCGTTAATGTTGGCCTCTTTTGTAAAATCGCCACGGTGATCACAATATTTAAAAATGATTTGTTCATTGTCTTCCAAGCTCTTTAAAGTGTTTTCCAAAGCATAGTACCGGCCTTCCGCATGGGCTATAGGTATGTCAAGCACATCCGTGTCCGAAATCAGCTGATTGATTATTCGATTATGGTATTTTTTTATAAATACATTTCTACCTAAGAATTTTTGGTGGATATTCCGAAGTAAGGTACCTGGCAGCAAGCCTGCCTCGCATAAAACCTGGAAACCATTGCATATCCCGAATACCAATCCTCCTTTTTTTGCGAATGTTATAACGGTCTCCATGATCGGAGCAAATCTTGCAATTGCACCCGAGCGCAGGTAATCTCCATAGGCAAACCCGCCCGGAAGAACAATGCAATCTGACGCGTTCAGACCCTTTATAGATTTTTCTTTGTGCCATATTTTTTCCACCTCCGCACCGATAACCTCAAATAGGACGTGTACCATGTCGTCATCGCAGTTGGAACCGGGAAATACAATAACCTTGAATCTCATAGATTGATTAGATTAAACTGAAAGCCAAACAAAATTACAAGTAAAGCTAAATGTAGAGTTTCGGTGAAAAGAATATTATTATAATAATCCATGGCAAGTCCTGCAAAAAAAGATACTATGACGCATAATCCGAGCAATGAGTAGATATCTGAGGAATTGAAGATTAAAGGGATAGGCAGCAGAAAGACGAGTAATATGTACAAAAATGTAATCTTTTTTCGCGCGTCTATTATTTTTTTCTTCTGATAGCTGTCGTAACTGATAATGCCGATGATAAGAAATAGGCCCAGAGCTAAGACTAGTGAGCATCTTTCTATTGTCAAATAGTCTGCCGAAAATAGATATTTACTCCGACCCAAATCATTGAGAAAATCGAAGGAAAACAGATCGAAATAGTAACAAAGTGAAATGCAAATTATGAATGCCGACAAAGCGCCAAAAAGTAGTTTGAGAATATCCTTAAGGCTGGTGGATTTAAAATAAAGCAGTCCGATAAATGAGGCAACGAGAAGAATTGAGAAATGTACATATATCAATGTAGCTAAAGCGGCAAAAAGTCCAACATTAAATATATCCAGGGCAGAATAGTGATTCCGATATATTTTCATGCAGGCCTGAACGAAAAAAACAAACAACAATGAAGCAATGAGGGCCGGGCTGAGGACCTGATAATCTGCAACTAAAGAGGAAAATATGACGAAGAAAAATCCCGGATATAGGTTCTGCTTATTGAAAATTCTCCCCTTATTCGCCAGTTGCGACATTAAAACCCCAATCACATAGCACATCAGACATGCCAGTATAGAATGAATCCATGCAAAATCACCTATTCCGGAAAGTAGTAATTCAGCCAATGCGGTGGTATCTTCTGTAGTACTATAAATAGTAGGATTTAGAAAGGAATATAATCTCAACACTAACGTGTAGGGCAGCAATAGAAAAACATTAATGATCTGATTTTTATTTATAAAAGATATCACGAATAAATAAGCACCTTTGAAGCTAAGATAAGAATGATGAGGGCTATATACAGAAAAAGAAAATAACCGAATGTCCGATCTCAATAAAATAAAGGAGCCTATAAAAACAGATTTAAAGGCTTTTCATGAGCACTTCAAGCGATCCATGAAAAGTAAGGTGCCTTTGTTGGATAGAATAACCTATTATATAGTACAGAGAAAGGGCAAACAAATTCGACCGATACTTGTCTTTTTAAGTGCTAAACTGATAGCTCCCACTAGCGATAGTACGTACACCGCGGCAACTCTTATAGAAATCCTACACACTGCAACATTGGTTCACGACGATGTTGTGGACGACTCACATATGCGCAGAGGATTTTTCTCGATCAATGCGTTGTGGAAAAACAAAATTGCCGTACTGGTAGGCGATTACTTGTTGATGAGAGGATTTCTGCTCGCCATGAAAAAGGAGGAGTACAAGCTATTGCAAATCGTATCTCATGCCGTGGAAAAAATGAGTGTGGGCGAGTTGTTGCAAATTGAAAAATCCAGAAAACTGAATATTACTGAGGATATATATTTTGAGATCATCAGGCAGAAGACGGCTTCGTTGATGTCTGCAGCATGTGGCTTGGGTACAGCAAGTGTGACCGAAGATGAAGAATTAATAGAAAGAATGCAAAAATTCGGAGAATTAGCAGGTCTTTCGTACCAGATCAAAGATGATCTCTTTGATTATGGCACAAATAAAATCGGCAAACCGCGGGGAATAGATATCAAAGAAAAAAAAATGACATTGCCTCTGATCTACGCCTTGAGCAAGTGCACAAAATCAGAGAAAAGAAGAATAATAACATTGATCAAAAATAAGAGTGAAAAAACGGAAACGGTTCGAGTAGTTGTAGACTTTGTGATAAAATATGGAGGCTTGCACTATGCAGAAAAAAAGATGATCAAACTCAAATCCGAAGCACTTAATGTACTCGATTCTTTTGAAGATTCATTGGCAAAGCAGAGTTTGAAAGATTTAATTGAATTTATAATTGAAAGGAAAATATAGGCTTGCTAAGAATCAATCCGTTCAATTTTAGCTCCTAGGGCATTTAACCGGCCATCGATATCCTGATAACCCCTATCAATCTGATGGATGTTGTGGATGACACTTGTGCCACTAGCGGAAAGAGCTGCAATAAGCAGGGATACGCCAGCCCTGATATCCGGAGAAGTCATTTCTATCGCCCGCAAACTTTGCGTTCTTGCTAAGCCTATTACGGTTGCTCTGTGCGGATCACAGAGGATAATTTTAGCCCCCATGTCTATAAGCTTATCTACGAAAAACAATCGGCTTTCGAACATTTTTTGATGTATCAGTACACAGCCTTTCGCTTGTGTTGACACCACTAACACTACGCTGAGTAAATCTGGTGTGAAACCGGGCCAGGGAGCATCGTATATAGTTAGTATAGAACCATCAATAAATTGTTGAATTTCGTAAAAATCCTGGGCGGGGATGATTAGCTTTTCATCTTCAAATTTCAATTCAATTCCGATCCTTTCAAATACAGAAGGAATAATACCCAATTGTTCCTTACTAACTCCTTCTATAGCCAAAGTGGACTGGGTCATTGCTGCCAAGCCAATAAAACTTCCGACCTCGATAAAATCGGGAAGTATAGTATGGGTCCCTCCGCCCATAGAATGCACGCCTTGAATTTTCAGCCTGTTCGAGCCAATTCCCTCAATTTTGGCACCCATGCCATTCAGCATTGTACAGAGCTGCTGAAGATAGGGTTCGCATGCCGCATTGTATATCGTTGTAGTACCGTTTATCAGGCATGCCGTCATTACCAAATTGGCGGTGCCTGTAACGGATATTTCTTCCATAAGAATATAGGCGCCCCGTAGTTTTTCACCGTCGAGGAAATAAGAATCATTGTCTTCGTCTTGTCTAAACTCAGCACCAAGCTTAAGAAATCCATTGAAATGTGTGTCCAGCCTTCGCCTGCCGATTTTATCACCGCCTGGTTTGGGTAAAAATGCTTTTCCGAAGCGTGCGAGAAGGGGCCCCATGAGCATCACTGAGCCCCTGATTTTTTTAGCTGTATCCACGTATTCTTTTGATGAAAAATAGTCGAGATTGATGTTGTCCGCCTGAAGAGAGTATTTGGATTTGTCAATTCTCTCAACTTTTACGCCCAGGCCCTTGAGCAGATCGATAAGGCGCTGTACATCCAGTATGTCAGGAACATTATGCACAGTCATCTTATCTGAAGTCAACAGCACTGCACTGAGTATTTGTAGCGCTTCGTTTTTAGCCCCTTGAGGGACTATCGAGCCGGATAACCTGGCTTCACCCTCCACTTTGAATGATGCATTTTTCATATACCGAGGATGTTGCGGTTAGGGTTTAGCGCTAAGAGATGTTTACCGCTTTCTTCTTCGATTGCTGCCCTTGTGTGACTTTTTTGATCGGTAATTTTGGCCATTTGATGTTTTCCGGACCTTTCTCACCTTGGAAGATAGAAAGTCCAAAGGCCTGTCAGCACTGAGCGTGAGGACACCCTTTGATAATTTCTTCAGGTCCTCTCTTACTATATCATCGCTTACATAATGCTCCTGGCTCCAGGTACGATAGGCCAACTTCATATACGCTCCTATTGTTTCAGCGAATTCCATTCTTTTTTCTTCATCTTCCATAGCTATCGCCTTGGCAATCATGGTTTTCACATGACTTCCATAGTGGCGGTAATTCGGGTCCCGCTCGGGATAATCTACAACTTCTGGGTCAAGAAGAGTAGACTCAGGACTAGGTATTTCACCATTGGGGGGTATTACTTTTATATCAAACCCTGCAATTCTGAAAAGATGCCGCCAAAGTTTTTCCTTGTATTCCAGGCTGTTTCTATTAATGGGATTCATTTGATGCATTAGATCGACTATTGCTTGTGCAAAATGTTGTCGCTCTTGATCATTTTCGATCGTTTTGGCGTATGTGATCAGATTTTGGATATTTCTGCCGTACTCGGAAATTATCAAAGATTTTTTTTGAGAATTGTACTCTAAATTGTGGTGTGTCATAATATTTATTCTACTGTTACTGATTTTGCTAAATTTCGCGGTTGATCCACATTGCAACCTCTCATGACAGCTATATGATAAGATAAAAGCTGAAGTGGGATAATTGATAAAAGAGGAGAGAAAGATTCGTCTGTTTCAGGTATAGCTATTGTAAAATCCGCTAATCCGGTAATTCTTGAATCGTTTTCATCCACTATTGCAATTACGATGCCCTTTCGGGCCTTAACTTCTTCAATATTACTAATGATTTTATCATAAGCACTTCTATTTGTACCGATTATTATTAAAGGTGTGTACAGATCGATAAGAGCTATTGGGCCATGTTTCATTTCGGCAGCGGGATAACCCTCTGCATGGATATAGGATATTTCTTTCAACTTTAATGCTCCTTCAAGGGCAATCGGAAAATTGTATCCTCTTCCCAGATAAAAAGCATTCTGAGCGCTGCGTATTTCAGAGGCGATATATTTTATTTTATCATTAAGTTTAAGGATACGAGTAATTTTTTCAGGTAGATTGGCAAATTCTTGTATGAGCTTTGCATAGCGCAAGTCATCGATTAATTTTTTTTCGCGGCCCAATCGTATGGCCATAAGCGCGAGTACCGTTATCATTGAGGTGAATGCCTTGGTCGACGCCACTCCAATTTCCGGACCACAATGAATGTAGCTCCCACAATCGGTAAGTCTTGCTATGGACGAACCCACTACATTTACTATTCCGTAGGTCAGAACCCCTCTTTGCTTTCCGATCTCAAGAGCGGACAATGTATCCGCAGTTTCTCCGGACTGGGAAAGAACGATCAATACATCCTTTTCGGATATGATCGGATTGCGGTATCGGAATTCCGAGGCATATTCAACCTCTACAGATATCCTGGCCAAATCTTCAAATAAATATTCCCCTATCAAAGCCGCATGCCAGGAAGTCCCGCAAGCTGCGAAAATAATGCGATCAGCATTCAATATTCTGTCCATGTTCTGTGACATTCCGCCTACCCGTATCCATTTTTCATCAAGATTGATACGCCCTCTCATACTTTCATAAATCGTCTGTGGTTGCTGGAATATTTCTTTAAGCATGAAGTGATCATATCCACCCTTTTCCAGCTCTTCTATTTTCAGGTCGATTTTATGAACGGGAGCTTCTACTTCTTCGCTATCCAGATTAAAAATAGTATAGCCTTTATTACTGCACACTTCTACTATCTGCTCATCTTCAAGATAGACCACTTGATCTGTATATTCTACTATCGGAGTGGCGTCGGATGCCAAGAAATATTCATCCTTACCAATGCCTAATACCAAAGGGCTGGACTTGCGGGCGCCATAAATGGTATCGGGATTCTTGACATCCACTACAACAATAGCATACGCGCCAATTACTCTTTGGAGCGCCTTTGTCAACGCCTGTTTTAGGCCTAAAGATTCAGATATTTGATATTCTTCTATGAGATGCACCAATACTTCTGTATCGGTATCACTCTCGAAAGTATGGCCCAAATCCAAAAGGGTCGATTTAAGGATATCGTAGTTCTCTATGATACCATTATGTACGATTGAAATATTTCTATCCCCGGACATGTGTGGGTGGGCGTTTTTGTCGTCGGGCGTGCCGTGGGTGGCCCATCTTGTATGTCCTATACCGATTTGACCTTGTAGATGACCGTCGGATATGAAGTCCTCCAGATCCTTGACTTTTCCCTTTTTTTTGTAGGTTTGGATATCGCCATTTAATATACTTATCCCTGCGCTGTCATAACCTCTGTACTCCAGCTTTTTTAATCCATTGATTAATATAGGATAGGCCTCATTTGCTCCGTTATATGCTACAATGCCGCACATTTTTCTGACTTAAGGTATTGTAAAAGATACTTTGAGCTGTGGAGCTAACTCGGGATGACCAGGACCATATATGATTGATCTTCTCGGAGATTGTGCTTTATCCAAAATTTCCAGGCGTATGATACCATCCTCTATTCCGTCTTGTACATCTTTTAGATAGGATGTAATAGTCATTTTATAGGATCGCACTCCTTGTACATTTGAATTAGCCAGAATTCCACCAAAGAGGATGTCAATGAATCTATTCAATCTTCCGAACAAAAGATCGCTTACTTCCAATCCATCACTCGCCTTGACCAAAGCCAACGAAGGAGCTGGTGGATATAAAAGACCATTGTCGTTTTGAAAATCCTCGTAGAGGAATACTTCAAGTTCAGCCAGGTTTAACAGTTCTTTATCAAGGGCTCTGATACTTGACAGATCAAATTGTGTTACTACACCACTCATTCCTTGAACGAACAATGGGTCACCATTTGTTATATCTCTATCGAGAAAATTTTGAACTGTTGCACCATCCTGACTGATCTCAAAATTTTGAGATCTTCGCCGTCTGAATACATATCTGCCGACAGATTTGGTTCCAATGTCATTGACGAAATAAACCTCTATGCCTGTATTGGGGTTGGCCTCGTTTATATCCAGACCAATCATAGAGTTTCCTCCTTCAGGGGTGGATGTAATGACAAATCCATTCACAGCCTCTAAAAGACTCAAGCTGGACGCATTGGCTATAGAATCGCGAAAAAGCATTTGAGCAAAGCGATCATTTACCCTCATTCTTATCTGCGGAATCCCACTGGTCACCTCTTCATTGACATAAGAAATGTAAGTTACCGAGTCCTCTTTGGAAGGCACAAAATTTTCCATTGAGGCCACTGGTCTCATAATTCCCGCACTAAGTCGCTGAAATGTCTGATCGGAGAAAATGGTATCTATTACATCGAGTCTTTCTCCCAGTTCCCACACTTCAATGGTGTGTGCCGTTGTGGAATCGCCATAGAAACCATTCGAATTGAATGCAAAAATCATGACCATGGAATCCAAGGTGCCTCCGGAGAACCCGGATCCACCGCCTGGTTGCATATCAAAATAGATCGATGACTTTGTTCTGCCAAAAATAGGATCATCCAGTTCACCTATCATAAAATTGCTATTGAGAAAACTGGACGTAAAATATGTGGGAATTGGGCCGGAGCGGATTGTTTTTGCTTTAATGGATAGAGTATCAATGAAACCTCTATCAATGTCTTCGTCAATAATCAATTCGCTACCGACGGTTGTTGATTCATTGCAGGATATATATACAACTAGAACCCCTAAAAGGGTAATAAGAAAAATATTTTTCAAAATCCGGTTATTAATTATTCCTCCGTGAACGATGAATAAAAATCTAATGTGGAAGTCAAATAATCATCGCCTTCGGTATGATCCTGAACTGGGACATTAGCTCCGGCAATTGTTTTTTCAATAGAAGCATTAAACGATTCGGAGCCGCATATTATTCCGTCGGCATGGGCAATGGCTCCTTCATTTAACTTAATTTTTGCACCGGCTTTGTAGTTCTTAAGATCCTTTTCTTCCAAATCATTGATGCACGCTTTTGTAATGAAGTCTTTGCTAAAGCTATCCTCATAAGTGTGATCATAAACACTAAAGATCATTTTTGATTTTTCGAAGATTGGGCTATCCCTATATATTTTTTCAAAATAAAGTGGTACGAGACTCGTCATCCAGCCGTGGCAATGGATAATATCAGGAGGCCATCCAAATTTTTTGACCGTTTCCATTACGCCTTTGCAGAAGAATACCATCCTATCTTCGTTGTCTTCGAAGGGTTTGTCCTTTTCGTCATTAAAAAGAAGTTTTCTTTTGAAAAATTCTTCGTTGTCCAAAAAATAGACTTGCATTCTCGAACCTGGCAAGGAAGCCACTTTAATGATCAAAGGATAGTCGTCGTCATCGACTATAATATTCATTCCCGAAAGTCGGACTACTTCGTGCAGTCTGTGCCTTCTTTCGTTGATCGTTCCAAATTTTGGCATTAATACTCGCACCTCATAGCCCTTGTTATAAGAGTATGGGGCAATTTTATGTGCCATTTCGGATATTTCCGTGAGCGTAGTATATGGGCTCATCTCCTGGGTTATGTACAGCACTCTCTTCTTACTCATATATCGTCTATAATTATTTAGGGCTTCTGAAAATGGAGTGCAAAGATACTACCTTTTGGGTAAGTAAATTGGTTGATAGATTGATCTGTTAATCTGTAGACCTGTTAATCTGTCGGGAGCTTGAAATCCAACTGTTTTTTTGGCAAATCTATATCTATCAGTTGCACTTTGAGCTTATCCCCAAATCTGAATTTCTTTTCACCAATTTCTGTATCTACAAGAGCAGTACTCGAACTAATTGCCTTCAGTCGACCCATTTGCCTGAACGGGATTAGGCCTTCGGCATGGCTTTCCATTACTTCAACAAATATTCCCCTTTCGATAATTCCGGAAATGCGCGCATCAAAAATCTGTCCTACTTTGTTTTGCATAAATACTACCTGCATATACTTGATCGATTCTCGCTCAGCGTCTATTGCTCTGCGCTCTTGTCTGGAGATATGCTTGCATTTTTCTTCTAGTGCGGCTTTGTTTTCCCTAAGTTCTTCGTCCAGGTTTTTGTGTAAAATCCGATGGGCGATGAGATCTGCATATCGTCTAATCGGTGATGTAAAGTGGGTATAGGTTGGAAATGCCAATCCATAGTGCCCGATATTGTCAGTAGAATATTCCGCTTTTGCCATAGTACGTATGGCTAGGGGCATAAGAATACTTATATCGTCCGGATTTTCCAGTTTATCAGTCATTTCGTTAAAGGATCGAGCTACTTCTTTGGGCGTATTGAGGTTAAGTTTTAGACCAAACTCCTGTGCCAATAATGCAAAATCTTTTAATTTATCGGGATCGGGTTGATCGTGAATGCGATATACAAAGGGTATTTCCGGTGTTTTTTTTCGGTTGTGAATAAATGCAGCAACTTCCCTATTAGCCAATAACATAAAATCCTCTACAAGGAGGTGGGCATCTTTGCGCTCCTTCACATAAACATCGACAGGCTCATTATTAGGATCCAAATGAAATCTCACTTCGTCTGTTTCGAATTTTATCGATCCGTTTCTAAATCGATTTTGTCTGAGTCTAATTGCCATTTTGTTTAAGGCAACCAATTCATCACAGAAATCGCCTTCACCTGCTTCAATGATTTCCTGGGCTTCCTCATATGTAAATCTTCGATCAGAGTGTATCAATGTTTTACCAAACCATTTTTCGACAATTTTTCCTTTTTCATTAAAAGTGAACAGGGTAGAAAAAGTAAATTTGTCTTCATTTGGCCGAAGTGAACACAGTTCGTTAGAAAGTTTTTCAGGAAGCATTGGACAGACACGGTCCACGAGATATACGGAAGTCGACCGCGAGTAGGCTTCTTTATCGATTTCAGAGCCTTCCTTAACGAAATGGGAGACGTCAGCTATGTGAGCTCCTATCTCTACATGGCCGTTTTCTAAGGCTGTATAGGAGATAGCATCGTCAAAATCTTTTGCGTCGACCGGATCTATGGTAAATGTTGGAATGGTTCTTAAATCTCTTCTTTGGTTGAGGTCATCATCTGTAAGTTTGCTAGATAGATTGGAAGCCGCCTTGAGCACTTCGTCCGAGAAGACGATATCAAAGCCTTCATTAATTAAAATCGAATTCATTTCCAGGTCATGGGGTTTATCTATCGAAAGCACTTGATCTATTTCTCCTTTCATGCGACCATTACCACTAAAATGAATGATCTTGACTATGACTCTGTCTCCATCATTTGCTTTTTGTTCGCCGATGATCTCTATGTCAAATTCGGCGGATTGATGACTTACCAGGGCGTATAATTTTCTACCATAGTTTCGGCAAGTGCCGACATATTTTTTCCGAGCTCTTTCCAATATTTTCACCACTCGTCCTTCTGGCCGATGGCGCCATTTCTCCAACATTACCTCTACAAGATCACCGTGCATTGCGGTTTTTAGTCGTTTTCTTCCGATATAAATATCTTCCATTTCATCTTCTGTCCGCACGTAACCTGCTCCCGACCGTATAATATCAACGCGTCCGGTATGTCTTAATTTTTTCCCGGAGTCATCGTTGGCGTACGTTCGATCTGTATATTGATAGCCATCATTTTTAACCTTTCGGGCCTTTCCTTTTTCGACTAGTTTATCAAGAGCTTGTGCGATGGACTCCTTCGTATTTTTGATTTTTAGTCTTCCAGCTATTCGGGTGGGTTTGAATGTCTTTTTGGAGTTGTATTTGAGTATTCTGTGAATCTTTTTTTCTAATTCTCCCTGGTGGAATTTTTTGGATTTTGTCTTTTGTTTAGTCTTTGTCATTAATTGGTATTACTTGATAGAATAATCGTTCCGTCCGGAGCGATTTCATAAGTTATTGTTTTGCTATTGAATGGGTTATAAGAGTTTCTGGAACCTTCATCGCTGCCTATCACTACCTGGATGAGTCCGTCTTTGTCGATGGATGCGACATACCGTATTAACTTGTCTTTGTCTAAAAAGGTTCCTGCAATAGCCTTTTTGTCGATGATCGTTCCCTTGTTGTTCATGGTCAGGAGGTTGTATTCATTAATGAATAAATCTCCCCTATAGTACACTAGTACATGCATTCGACTATCCGAAGGCAAACTAAAGCACGGAATAAATTCTACTAATTGTTCGTCAGAATACTGACTTTCGAACGGAATAAAAACTTCCCGTACAATGCCTTGAGAAAAAGGTTTGTTTTCACGGCTGTAGGTTGTTATTTCCTCTACGGACAGAAGTATGGGAGGTTCAATGGCAGGAAAATGCTCTAAAAAAGTTGAGATGTTTTTGATGGTCATGTGATAGAATACCCAAGAGATAATGTTTTAATAAAATTAATTAAACACAAAGTTACACGATTCGTCAGTAGTATTTGAGAAAAGAGATTTCTCTTCATGATATAGCCTATTGAATAGGCGTACATGACCTCTATAAAATAGTTTTTTGCTTTTTGAAATATCGCAAATAAATTTTGCGATGCCGTTAATCAATAAACTCTATCTTCCTTAACAATCGAAGGCCAATGCTTATCTCAAAGGTCAGATTTCTTATGGTCTGAGCACTCAGGTTTCTGGCCCTGCCGGTGATCGGACTTATAATATTTGAAAGTGCTGGCTGTTCGTATTGTTTTGAGACATCTGGACTGATATTGGCCTCAATAAATCCTCCAACAAATTCAGAGAATTGCAATTCGTAGCCTATTCCGGCTATTGCCCCATAGTTGAATTTGTTGACAAATGGTTCCAAAGGAAAATAGCCACCGTAGATTTCGTACTGCTTCAGGTTGGTGCTAAGTGTGTATTCCAATCTTACACCTATGATGTAGTATGGCTTATTAATGCCATAGGTGTTAAATCGATTTTTTGCACCAAGTACAAGAACGGCATTGTTAAATTCGAAACCTTGTCTGCTATTCGAAAAGGCCCCGCCACTGGTGATAAAAGTTACTCTTTCGCCACTGCCTCTTTTGTGGTATCCAAGGTGAGCAAGAAAAGAGCTGCTTGCCTCTTCATTATAGGATTCTATATACAATCCTGCGTGGTATGTAGGCAAGACATTTCGATCAAAGCCGTTCCAGGTCTGTGTGCCTAATGTAAGTCCTCCTTTGGGACCAAAGACAAAACTTTGAGAATTGGCATTAGCAGCATAAAGTACAAAAAAAGGGAGGATGAACAGAACATTCTTAGTCATAATCATCTGATTGAGATCTGCATTTTTTCTTCTTCAAAAAGAAATTCATCCTTTGATGCATTTGAAGATCTTGATTTGTAGATTTTTGGTTTTTTACCCCAATGAAAATAGCCTTTTAATTTAAGTTTTTGTCCGGCTGGAGGTTGGCTGCCTTTTGGTAATCTGTTTTGGAAGTAGAATAGGTCTATATCGATATTGTATTTATTGGCTATGGCTTGCATCGTTTCGCCACTTTTTACTATATACACGCCGTCTTTGAGTTGGAAATAGCCTGTACGGGATCGCCTTTTCCGAATTTCTTTCTTTTCTTTTTCTTCAATATTCAGCATTTGACCATCACTTTCAGCAATTAATTCTTCTTCAAATTCAGGCAATATACTTTCATTATCAAATTGGAACAATTGGTACTCTTCGATAATACTGATTAATTTTTCAGCGTAGGCCGGATCGGTAGCATAGCCCGATTTTCTCAACCCATTCGCCCAGGAATGATAGTCGAAAGGGTCGAGATCGAATAGAAAACCATATCGATAACGACTTCCCGGATTGAGCAAAAAATCAGAATGTGCTATAAAAGATTGAGCGGCTTTTTCATATTTCCGAAAACAGCTTTTGACCAACTTACCATTCCTGAAATCATCATCTTCGCGATCAAATGTCGCACCTGACCAATAGTTTCCGCATTTAATCCCAAAATGATTGTGGGCCTTTACGGCTAAAGTGCTTCTACCGCTATTTGATTCCAGGATGCCCTGTGCAAGCTTAATGCTTGCCGGAATGCCTGTACGGTGCATTTCACTTATTGCTATTTCTTTATATTTGTCGATATATGAAGCTACCGGTTCCTCGCTTATGAGGTGATCCAAATTTCCGTATAAAGAATTGAAACAGAAAAAGAAGAATATTATGTATGATGTAAAATGCATAATAACTTAAATCATATTAAATATTTATTTAATTCAAATTCTATACCATTTTTGGTAGAGTGTTTACGAAACTTTACAACCAACACACATGGCAGACTTAACTGATCTTTTACAAAGTCAACTTACCGGCTCTATTTTGGAGTCGCTGACTTCTAACCTCGGAGCTAAAAACCAAAGACAAACTCAATCCGCTGCGAATGGCGCAGTATCTGTTTTACTCAATGCTCTGGCAAGAAATGCCGCGAGTCCTCAGGGCGCTACTGCCCTTGGCGCTGCACTGGATCGCGACCACGATGGAAGCATTCTCGATGATCTGGCAGGCATGATAGCCGGTACGGCAAATGTCAGCAATCCGAGAACTTTGAATGGTGCAGGAATCCTGAAGCACATATTAAAGGGTCGACAAAGTGGCGCTGCAGGTACCATCTCCAAAATGAGCGGATTAAACAGTAATCAAAGCCTAAATATGCTTATTAAGCTTGCACCATTGGTACTGGGAGCTCTTGGCAAAATGAAAAAATCGAATAATATCGATACTCTTGGCCTGCCTGATGTGCTTTCAGGAGCAGCAAGAAAAATGAATAAAAGCCAGTCCAATTCAGGACTTATCGAATCCTTCCTCGATGCTGATGGAGATGGCAATCTGAGCAATAAGGTTAAGAAGGTTGGATTCAGTTTTCTTAGATCATTATTAGGCGGGAGAAGAAGGTAGCATCCTACTATTAGATTAAAATCAAAAAGGGTGATTCGTCAAGTGCGAACATCCTTTTTGTATTAACATAAATGCAGATCCTCCAGGAAGCATTAGCGGAGTACTCAGTAAGTTCCTTCGATGTAGGTCTACTAGTCCTCTGTGGCTTTATAATTGGAGCGGCAAAGGCGGGCGTAAAAGGTCTGGGTAATATAGTTATTCCTGTAATGGCCATAATGTTTGGGGCAAAACCGTCGACCGGGATTTTGCTTCCAATTCTAATTATGGGGGACATGGGGGCGGTCTATTATTATAGAAAGGCGACTAACTGGTATCATTTGAAAAAATTGCTGCCTGCAGCAGTGATTGGAGTGTTAGTGGCTACATGGGTCGGTAATGCCATCAGTGCACTGACTTTCAAATACTTGCTAGGGATTTTGATTTTGTTGAGCTTAGTGCTTTTGATCATTTGGGAGCGGTATAAAAAAATGACTATTCCTGTCGGTACAACGACCTTGGGCTATGGCATAGGCGTCGCGGCTGGATTTACCACGATGATCGGCAACGCGGCAGGGCCGATTACGAATATTTACTTGCTGATGGTCAAACTTTCGAAGAACGCCTTCATTGCAACAGCTGCATGGTTTTTTTATTTCATTAATATTTTCAAAGTGCCCTTTCATATTTTCTTTTGGAAGACGATCAATTGGGATACTCTATTGATCGATGTGATATCAATTCCCGGAATATTGGTTGGACTCTTTACAGGGATTTACCTTGTTAAGCTCATGAGCGAAAGTTTTTTCAGGTGGTTGGTGATCGTCACGACAGCTTTGGCGGCTTTACTTTTACTCATCAATTAATGTGCGTCGTGCAACTATTGCCATACATTTAATGGCCTGCTTTGATGTCGCCAATAAACCTGTCCCGTACAAATTGAAGTCTTTCGATTTCGTCGGGATTGTCGAGGACATTGGCCGACCAAAATTTTTCGGTCGTCTTAAGTCAAAAATTATTGAACTGAAGTCCGCCATAGTGAAAAAGAAGTGTGGCACAACTTCCACTATCTTTGAGCCTTTTTAGAAAGAAGAAATCCATGATCAATATCACACTACCCGACGGGAGCAAAAGGCAATACGAAAAAGGAACAAATTCGCTGAACATTGCGAAAAGCATAAGTGAAGGATTAGCAAGGAATGCGCTATCTGCAACGGTGAATAACGAGGTATGGGATTTAAATCGACCTATTCAAGAAGACGCTTCGGTAAACCTGCACACCTGGAATGATAAAGAAGGCAAAGCAACATTTTGGCACAGCTCGGCTCATTTATTTGCGGAAGCTGTAGAATCACTTTATCCGGGAACAAAATTCGGAATAGGCCCTGCAGTCGATAACGGTTTTTATTACGACATCGATACGCAAGATGATATCCAACTGTCCGTCAATGATTTTGAGAGAATAGAGCAAAAGATGACTGAGCTCGCCCGGAAGAAAAATCAATACGTCCGTAAGGAAATTTCCAAAAAAGACGCAATAGACTATTTCAAGGAAAAAGGAGATGAGTACAAACTGGAATTGCTTGACGAACTGGAAGATGGGTCGATAACTTTTTATCGACAGGGTAACTTCGTCGATCTCTGCAAAGGCCCTCACATTCCCAATACGGCATCTATTAAGGCCATTAAATTAATGAAAGTTGCTGGTGCCTATTGGCGGGGAGACGAGACCAGAAAACAACTCACACGAGTCTACGGCATCACCTTCCCAAAGCAGAAAGAACTGACTGAATACCTCCATATGCTCGAAGAGGCGAAGAAAAGAGATCATAGGAAGCTCGGAGCTGAAATGGAGCTTTTTATGTTCTCTGAAAAAGTAGGATCTGGTCTTCCTATTTGGCTGCCAAAAGGCACAAAAATCAGAGAACGCCTTCAAAATTTCCTCAAAGAAGAGCAAGAAAAAAGAGGTTATGAAATGGTTATCACTCCTCATATCGGACACAAAAAATTATATATCACTTCTGGTCACTATGAAAAGTACGGGAAGAACAGTTTTCAACCAATCCGTACACCGAGAGAAGATGAAGAGTTTTTGCTCAAGCCTATGAATTGCCCACATCATTGCGAAATATATGGGGTGCGGCCACGGTCATACAGAGAGCTACCCATCCGAATGGCAGAATTTGGTACCGTCTACAGATATGAGCAATCAGGAGAGCTACATGGACTTTCGAGGGTAAGAGGATTTACGCAAGACGACGCTCATATTTTTTGCACACAAGATCAGGTCAAAGAAGAATTTTTAAATGTTTTGGATCTTACAAAAGTGGTATTGAGCAAAATGGGTTTTGAAGATTTCACGGCTCAAATTTCGCTGCGCGATTCTGACGATTCTGAAACATATATAGGTACGGATGAAAATTGGGAAACGGCCGAAAAAGCGATCATCGAAGCTACGCAGGAGACCGATCTCGAGACCATTACTGTACTTGGCGAGGCAGCATTTTATGGTCCCAAACTGGATTTTATGGTCAAAGATGCAATTGGTCGCTCCTGGCAATTGGGAACAATACAAGTGGATTATAATCTGCCTGACCGATTCGAATTGGAATACATTGGTTCTGATAATGAGCCGCATCGACCAGTTATGATCCACCGGGCGCCATTTGGATCAATGGAGCGGTTTATGAGTATTTTGATCGAGCATACAGGTGGCAACTTCCCACTCTGGCTCACTCCCGATCAATATGCCATTCTTTTGATCAGTGATAAATTTGAAACTTATGCCAAAAAAGTACAGGCCCAACTCGCCAAACACGATATAAGAGGCTACATAGATGAACGAAATGAATCAATGGGACGCAAGATCAGGGACAATGAGGTGAAGAAGGTGCCGTTTATGCTGATTGTGGGAGAGAAGGAAGTGGAGGCTTCAACTGTTAATGTCAGGAAGCATGGTGGGGAGGATTTGGGGAGTATGGGGACACAGGAGTTTATCGATTATTTTAGTAAAGAACTTAGAATATGACAGACCTGTCCGACGACCTATCGTTAGCACACATGATTTAAATTTTAAGCCAAGTCATAGGGCAATGGCGAACCAAATTTACATTGTCCAACGAAGCCTTGGCGTAGTTGGATTTGGTTCTAATAGTTGAGGTCGCAAATAAATTTGCAACGCCATTTAGAGCCAATGAGGTAGAATGTACTTGTGCCGAGTGCACGGCCTTCGTAACCACTTGGTCGCTTATGCCTCATACCTTCAGCGACGGAGCACGGAGTAGGCGAGTCGAATGCACCTGTGCTGAGCGGAGTCGAAGCATCAACTTTTTTTAGCTCCCTTTTTCATTTCCCGAATATATTAACTCAAATACTTCCCCACAATAGGCATACGCCTGCCCATACCAAAAGCCTTGGACGACACTCTAAGCGTAGGCGCAGTCTGAAATCGTTTAAATTCATTGATATTCACAAGACGGAGCACTCTTCTCACCAATGCTTCGTCAAAACCCATTTTTATGATCTCATGGGGGCCCTTTTTATTTTCAATGTATTCAAAAAGCACTTTGTCGAGGATGTCGTATTCGGGAAGGTTATCGGAATCTTTTTGATCAGGGCGCAGTTCTGCTGAAGGAGGTTTGGTTATGATGTTCTCTGGGATTTTCTCGACTCCCTGTCCGTCCGGCAGGCGGGCGCTCGAAAGCTCTCCCGACCGAATTGGAGGGATGGCAGCCGCCCTATTAATATGGATAGCTAATTGAACGACTTGTGTTTTGTACACATCGCCTATTACAGAAAGTCCACCGCACATATCGCCGTATAAAGTGCCGTAACCTACGGCAGCTTCGCTTTTGTTAGAGGTATTCAGAACTATATAACCGTATTTGTTAGACAAAGCCATCAGCAGAAGAGCCCGTATACGTGCCTGAATATTTTCTTCTGTAACATCAAATGGCAGATCACCAAATATAGGATCGAGCTCTTTTTTGAAAGCATCGTAGATTTTTTCAATCTTGATGATATTTTGTTCGATATCGAGGTTTTTGGCGAGTTCCAATGCATCATTTACAGAATGGTCAGATGAAAACTGTGATGGCATAAGAAGCACCCTGACATTTTCCTTTCCTAATGCCTCAACAGCGATTACCGTTGTTACGGCAGAATCTATTCCTCCTGACAAGCCGATAATGGCCTTTTTTAAACGCAATTTCCCGAAATAATCTCTTACTCCTAAGATCAATGCCTGGTGGATTTCATCAATGTCATTTTTGGGTTGTTCTTTGGAATTTTTTGCTGCTATCACTTTATCTAACTCATAAACACGCATTTCTTCCTGGAAATAAGGCAATTCATCTACAATAACTCCATCCTGGTTGATGATCACCGATCCACCGTCAAAGATGAGCTCGGTCTGTGCACCAATATTGTTGCTGTAGAAAATAGGGATTTTATAACGCTCTACATTTGCCTTGAACACGGATATCCGCGTTTCGGCATGATTATAACTAAAAGGTGATGCGGATACGTTGATCACGAAGTCGGGATTCTCTTTTTGAAGAATATCCAAAGGGCAGATGGTATAAAGTGGGTTGTCATTGCCTACATTCCAGATGTCTTCGCAAATGGTAAGTGCTATTTTTTTGCCTTTGAATTCAAAGCAATTGAATTTATTGCCTGGTTCAAAATATCGGTATTCATCAAAGACGTCGTAGGTAGGTAGGAGGGCCTTGTTTTGTTTGAATTGCACTTTCCCTTTGTGTAAAACATAAACGGAATTGTACAAATCCTTTCCTTCGATTACAGGATTTCGGCTTGGACAACCGACTACAATTGCTACCAATTGAGTGGACTGTTTAAGACGATTCAGCGCCTCCTCGCATTTATTTATAAAATCATCAAACTCCAAAAAATCTCTTGGTGGATAACCCGAAATGGCCAATTCGCCGAAGCAAATCAAATCTGCTTTTTGGCTTTCTGCCCATCGGACTGCATTGAGCATTTTGTTGACATTGCCTTCGAAGTTGCCGATGTGGTAGTTTAGTTGTGCTATGGCTATGCGCATGTGGTTGTTCTTGGAATTCGAAGATAGTTTGATCTTTGTAGAAAACGGCAGACGGTGGACGTCCGCCTGACCGAGTCACTCGGGCAGGGCCAACGACAGACGGTATAGAGTTTTCGCATTAATTTAAGAATTAGTAGTCAGAATGTTTATTTTACTCATTTAACCAAGAAGATTGAAAATGGTTAATTAATGGAAATGCACAATCCTACACACCCGGGTGAATTCATATGTGAAGTTCACCTCTTTCATCCTTTTATTTTTGAACTTTTTTGAGGTTAAAAATGCCGACTTATTTTCGGCAGGGACAGACTGCGAACTGAGAACTGCCGACTGCCGACCTCTGAATACATTCATTTATATTAAGTTTGTTCCAAATAAATTTGGAACGCCATCAGCTACGTCGTATCTGCTCGAAAATACCGACCTCAGAAATTCGAAGATGTTCTAGGACAAGAGCATGTTACCACAACGCTCAAGAATGCTTTGCTCTCTGATAAGCTGGCCCATGCCTTTCTTTTTTGTGGTCCTCGGGGAGTAGGCAAAACCACTTGTGCGCGTATCCTCGCCAAGGTGATCAATATGGATGACCCTATAGCTGCACTCAAGGACGGCTCTTATGTCAATAGTGATTTAGACATTTCATTCAATATTTTCGAACAAGATGGCGCTTCTAGCAATTCTGTGGACAACATCCGCTCCCTTGTCGACCAAGTCAGGATACCGCCACAACAAGGCAAGTACAAAATATTCATTATCGATGAGGTGCATATGCTTTCTACATCTGCATTTAATGCCTTTCTAAAAACGTTAGAGGAGCCTCCTCCATACGCCATATTTATTCTTGCTACTACAGAAAAACACAAAATTCTACCAACAATTATCTCTCGTTGTCAGATTTATGATTTCAGACGCATCCAGCCTAAGACCATCGTCGGCTTGCTCAAAGACATCGCCAAAGAAGAAAAGGTGAAAGCCGACGAAGATGCACTTTACCTTATTGCGGAAAAGGCCGATGGCGCTATGCGTGATGCGCTGTCAATTTTTGACAGGATCGCAAGTGCATCTGAGAATAAAATCACTTACGAAAAGGTAATCAGCAATCTCAGCATTCTTGATTACGATTATTTTTTTAATACAGTGGATTACATGCTCACCGAAAATCACACTGACTTATTCCTCCTCTATGATGAAGTATTGAAAAAGGGCTTTGAGGGAGATTTGTTCGTTAATGGCTTGGCAAAGCATTTGAGAAACCTCCTATATTTCAAACAAAATAGCGAACAGAGTATCTTGGAAATCAGTGACAGCCTTAGGACAAGATACAATGAACAGGCGCGTAGTATTACTCTTTCTAACCTTTTAACCTTTCTTAATCTCTGCAATCGAACCGACATCCATTATCCAAAAGCCAAAGACAAAAGGCTTCATATCGAGATTTATCTTCTTAAGATGTGTTTTGTCAATTCAGAGGCCAAATTATCAGTCGATAAAAAAAAAATCCTGAGACACGCAGCGGCTTAAGCAATTCTTCTGTAATTAGGTCAGATACAAAAACAAAATCCTCTGAGCAAGATTTACCTCCCGACGAAAAGCAGAGTCAGGTACCATCGAAGGATTTCTCCTTATATGAGACTATTGGTGACACCTCAGAACATAACAAACCAACCCAAATAGCGGATGTTGATATAGAATCAAAACCGGAGCTTTTGGTAAGTCCGAATATTGGTTCGATTGATGATCTGATCAATGAGACCAAAAAAGAATTGGATCAAAGGGCTGTTGAAAAAATAGATTTGGATCTTGAAAAGATCGAGGAGATATGGAATGAGTACAAGGCATCGGTCAATTCGCCTTCTACTAAGGTGACTTTGGAAAATGTGAAAATCGAAATTGTAGAGAATGGAGTGAAAGTCGTGGTGCCGAGCAGTGTTTCAAAGGAAGAAATTGCTCGGGAAATGGATCTTTATCAAAAAATCAGGGAAAATTTTAACAATAGTGATCTTTCCATAAACCTGGAAATTGATAGAGCATCGTTTCCCGAATTAGAAGAGACCAACTCTAAAAAGATTTATACGCTAAAAGAAAAGTACGATCATTTGATAAAGCAAAACCCTGAGATGGATTATTTGGTTAAGACGTTAAAATTAAAAATTGAGCAGGAATAGTGCACGAGGAACGGAATTCCTGACCGTTTATTTAAACCCTTGTTTGTTGTTCGTTGATAGTTGTTTGTTAGGAACCAGCAACGAACAACCGGCAACCATCAACTTTTAATACGTTCAAAAACTTTGTTCCTAACGCAATAGTAATTAACAAATCACCATGAATTCACAGGGCTTATGGTTTCTTGAAAATATCGATGTGACAGGCATATTTTGTCCGAAAAAACTCGGTGATTCTCACAGTGCTCATACATATAAAACATATAAGAAGGGAGAATACATATATGTTCCGAACGATCATTCGGACAAGATCTATTTTGTAAATGAAGGCCGAGTCAAAATTGGCAGTATAGGAGAAGGGAATAGAGAAATAACCAAAGTTTTGTTAGGAAGAGGAGAAGTGTTCGGCGAGTTGGCTTTGATCGGTCAGGAAAAAAGGAGAGATTTTGCCCAGGCGATGGAAGAAACAAATGTCTGCGTCCTGAGCATTGATGAGATGAAAGCACAGTTGAAGGATCACACCGCTTTAAATTTATTTATCATGAAGATTATGGGTTCGAAGACATTAGAAATGGAGCGGAGACTAGAATCCTTAGTGTTTAAAGATTCACGGAGCAGAATTATTGAATTTCTTCTTGATCTGAATGAAAAAAAGGGCCAAAGAGTGGGATATGAATGGGTAGTACGAAAATTTCTGACTCATCAGGAAATCGCCAATTTTACAGCCACTTCAAGACAAACTGTCACTACAGTGCTCAACGAACTAAAAAACAAAAACCTGATTGCCTTTAATCGGAAGCGATTGCTTCTAAGGGATGTGGATAAGATTAAAGCAGAGATCCCAGCAAATATGTGATCTTGATCAAGACGCGATAACCGCCATCTTCCTGAGCTTTTTAGTACTTTGTTATCCCAAACAAGGTGAATATTAATCCGTTCATGTATTTGATTCTAAGGAGTCTTCTCTTCCTGTTTCCAGCTGAAACGGCTCATCACATTACAATGGCTTTTTTCTCTGTGCTGTGCAAAATTCCCTTGCTAAATCTTTTTGTAAAAAAAATCTTTTTTTTTGAAGAAAAATCTCTTGAAACCAGAGCCTTTGGATTATGCTTCAATAACCCAATAGGTATAGCAGCGGGATTTGATAAAGATGCCAGATATATAAGGGCTATGGAGTATTTGGGTTTTGGCTTTGTGGAAGTGGGAACAGTTACCCCTTTAGCTCAGAAAGGTAATGCACGGCCCAGACTCTTCCGACTGAAGAAAGATCAGGCACTTATAAATAGAATGGGGTTTAATAATGCCGGTGTTGATGCAATGGTCAACAGGCTAAAGAATATCAAAGACAAAAATATAATCATTGGTGGCAATATTGGCAAGAATAAGAATACACCATTGCATTCTGCGAATGAAGACTATCTCAAATGTTTTGAAAAATTGTATCCATATGTAGATTATTTTGTAGTCAATGTGAGTTCCCCGAATACACCAGGATTGCGCAGTTTACAGAGTAAGGGGCCATTATTAAAAATTCTCAATGCATTAATATCTGCTCGAAAGCAACAAGACAAAGGCAAAGCAATATTGCTTAAAATTTCGCCTGATCTGAGTAACGAGCAATTGGATGAAATAATAGCAATTGTAAATCAGGTAGATATCGAAGGCATAGTAGCTGCGAATACGACAATAGAGCGCAAATGCTTAAAAACATCTGTTGCGAAAGTCGAAACGATTGGCAATGGGGGCCTGAGCGGTTTTCCTTTGGCCGAAAGATCAAGTGGGATCATCAGGTATTTGAAAGACCATTTGAAGGATGACAAAGCGATTATTGGAGTAGGCGGAGTAAACGGTTTCATTACCGCACAAAAAAAATTAGATAGCGGTGCAGATTTGATTCAAGTTTATACCGGATTTATCTATAAGGGTCCATTTCTCATAAAAAGAATTAAAAAAGGCTTGGCTAATAATCTAAAGTTTTAGGGTATTTTAAGCATCAGTTAATGCTTCGAATCAATGATATACACTATACGTTAGAACTATAAATAGATGCTTTTCAGGCATTTATGCATACCATTATTATTCTCATTGTTGTCTCACCTTTTTTTGATAACGACTTGTCTGTATTTTTCGCATAAAGATTTTGTGTGATGGCATCCTTTTGGAATTAAAGAGGGTACGACCACTAATCCACGAGCCGCATATTGTGATGATCAGGGTGGAAAAATGAAAGCATTTTTCCACTAGTGTAACCAATTTTTATCATTAGGCATAATTGTAGAAAAAGACAATTCGGCCAGTGAAAAACTCATATATGCAGCAAATTGACGATTTCATCTTTAAAGATGTACGCTTTTGGATCGCGTTCATCTTTTTTGGGGCATTGCTCGGGTTTTTGATCCTTACATACCCTTCCTGATGATTCTCGTGAATATCAGGATCGAATCCTGACGATTCTTCGGATATCAGGGTTTTAGAATTTTAAGGCTAAGATCAAGACTAGTAGCTGAATGTGTTAGGGCACCTACGGAGATATAGTTGACTCCTGTCTCTGCAAAACGTCGTACCGCATTCAGCCGTACTCCCCCTGACACTTCTGATTCGTATTTTCCATCGATAAGTTTTAAGGCTTTTTTGATTTCCTTGAGTTCAAAGTTATCCAGCATAATGCGGGTAATATTTCCTTCTTTCAATACTTCTTTGAGTTCTTGTAAGTCTCTTACTTCTACTGTGATTCCCAAATTTAATTTTTCACTTCTCAGGTAGTCATTCACTCTTCTGATCGCCTCAGCAATAGATCCCGCAGCATCTATGTGATTGTCCTTTATCATTATCCAATCGTCTAGCCCATCGCGATAGTTTTGGCATCCGCCGATTTTGACAGCCCATTTTTCGAGAAATCGTATAAGTGGCGTCGTTTTTCTGGTATCTAATATTTTGACATCAAGGCCCTCCACTTCACGGCTAAATTTTCGACTCAAAGTACTTATTCCACTTAACCTTTGCATTATATTAAGCGCAAGGCGTTCACCCCTCAGAAGCGCTTGTGAATTGCATTCGAGATAAAAAGCAACGTCTCCGTTCTCTATATCGTCACCATCATATTTGAGAACTTCTATATTAGCATGCGGGTCCAAATATTCGAAAATGCCCCGGGCAATGGCCACTCCAGCAATTACACCCTTGTCTTTTACCAGTAGTTTTGCTCTGCTGATTTGATCCGGTGGAACGCAGGCCAAAGAAGTATAATCGCCCTTTCCGACATCTTCCTGAAGACCCCTCCCAATAAAATCGTCTAAAAGAACCGTATCTATTTCTATCATTGCAGACTGAATTGTACTGTACAAAAGTTATTTCAATTACCAGCGTTGACCGTGATGAATAAAGCCTTTAAAATAAGTTATGGAATTGTCTTTTCCTCACTTTTTCTATTGGGTTGCCGTTCTGACAAACCTTTTATACCTGATACATCCAGTATCAATCTTCAGGTCAGGATGATACCATTCCATGAAGAAATCATCCCTGACGATCCTAATCAAGTCAAAGATCATATCAGAATGCTTTTTGAAAAATACCCTTACTTTTCCAGGTTATTTTTTCTCACTGTTTTTCCGATTGATTCTGATGAAAATATTGAGACCGCTGAGTTGCTTTTCGATAAAGGATTTCAAAACCTGGTCGATACATGCACTCTGGTTTTTGAAGACCTGAATGATATAAAAGCCGACCTCACATCGGCTTTTAAAAACTATGTCTACTACACTTACGACTATGAAATTCCTAATGTCTACACCTTTGTTTCGGGTTTTTCGTATCAGACCTTTGTATTTCAAGATGGGGCAAAGGACGGCATAGGAATTGGACTGGATATGTTTCTTGGTCTGGATTTTCCCTATAAGCACATAGATCCGAATAACCCGAGTTTTTCAGAATATCTCGCTTATTTTTTTGATAAAAAATATTTGGTGCGAAAAACCTTATTCACATGGGTTGATGACAAAATCCCGTTGAGCAAAAGTTCCAAGCTTCTCGACATTATCGTCCGCAATGGAAAAATTTTATTCATCCTTGAAAATATTCTTCCTCAATCGGGTAAAGATGTAGTACTGGAATATAGGCCTGATGAGTACGAGTGGTGCCTGCAAAATGAGGTAGCACTTTGGTCTCATCTACTAAAAGAAAGTCTTCTCTACGAATCCGATTTTAAGAAAATCAATAAATTAGTGAATGCCAGTCCTGGGGCTCAAGGCATTCCAAAGGAAGCGCCAGGTGGAGTAGCCAATTACATTGGATGGCGGATTGTGCAGAAATATATGGAGCGATCACAGTCTACAATGATTGACCTAATTTCGAACGATAATGCCCAGGAAATTCTCAATGTTTCAATGTATAAACCGGTTAATAGGGGTAGGTAATCGGTTTATTAGTTGATTAGGAACCCGCTCAACCTAATTGACCAATTGACTGCTCACCGCTAAAAATACTTGATATAAATCTGTGACAAAGGAATATCAGGCTTGAGTAATTCCGGTTCTATTTCACCCACATGAATCCAATTCTTCTTTTTAAATTTTTGGATCATTTTGTAATTGGTAGAATTAAATATGCCTGTTTTTATGCCTTGTGCTTTTATGAATTCTATTCTTTTTTGGTAAAGTGGTTCAGATAGTCTCTGCCCCCAATAATTCGGATCGACGCACAATCGCGTAAAATAGGCGGCCGGATATTTGATTTCTTTTGTTTCCCTTATTACATCGATAATGGCTTCGATTCGCTTTTCAATGGATTCTACTTCAGAGATCACCACTAAACTGGCACATGCCACTATTATTTCTTTATCATTCATGTACCAGGTGAGCATAGCCGGATGATTGGTAAGACCCGATTTGAGTGTCGTTTGAGCGCTTTGTTCAGAATAGCCATAGGCTAGATATGTCCTTTTTCTGAGCTTCTCTAACTCAGCACTTATTGCACTGTTGTTATCAAAAACTAGAATTGGAAATCTTCTTGTTGACACCAGTTAATTAATTTCCTGATTAACAATTTAACCAAACATCAATTCCCTTCCGCTACTTTGAGCCTCCGTATTAAAGGAATGCAAATCAAGCAAATAGCGATAGATACATACCCCAGGATTTCATAATTTTGCCATTTCCCGTCTTCGCCCAAATAAACGACTTGCCCGGAAATTAAAGTAGCGATAAATATGGCCAATTGCTGCAGAGCGGATTTTACACTCATGAAACTACCGCGCGTTTCCGTCCCGACGGCAGCTGTGATAATCGTATTAGGCGCAATCATCCGGGAGCTGGCAAAAATGAAAAATAATGTAGAATAAATGAGCGCATACCAAAGTGGCTGTTCGTCCATTTGTGTAAGTGCAATGGTAGGTACAAACGAACAAAACAGAGCAACGACAAATACGGGGAAAACGCCATATTTATCTACGAGTTTTCCGACGACGGGGGCAGAAACTACAGTCGCAAGACCGCCAAAAAAGAACATGTAAGAAATTTCCATTTGGCTGAAGCCAACATTTCTGATCAGGGAAGGAGAAATAAAAGGAATAATAATAAAATGTCCGAGAACCAGTATCATTCCTAAAGTCAAAGCACTGACCTGATTGGCATCTGTGTATATGTTTTGTAAAATCTTGAGGTACGATCTTTGGAGTGCGATGCCGGACAGGTGACTTTTTAAGGTAGGGAAGTAAAACCAAATAATTAAACCGACAATACCAGCAAATATGCCAAGAAACCTGAATGGAACTGTCCAATTAAATTTCGCGGCGAACCACAAACTCAAGGGAACTCCGAGTACCGAAGCTGCCGAGAAGGCGGTAAAAATCACGCCCATCGCAAATCCTCTTTCTTTAAACTTGTAAAGATCGGCAACGATAGCAAAAACAATAGCACCTATTACGCCCCCGAAACCTCCAGTGACAAACCTCAGCGCTACAAATACCCAATAACTTTGTACAAACGAACACAGAAAAGTGCCTAAAGCGAATCCTGCAAGTAAAAAGAGCAGCGCCCTTTTTCTGCCGAAACGGTCAATAAAGAAAATCCCTGCAATACTCGACAGAAATGCAGCAAAACTATATGCTCCCACGAGCCAGGAATACCTCTCGCCACCAATGTCAAATTCGCTCACAAAAATATCCCCCAAGGGCATCATAAGCATCGAATCGACGATATGACAGAAATTGACTACAGCGAGAATGAAAAGAATTAGAGGCCTAGACACCAGTCAAGTACAAATTCAGGAATAAAACTCAAGATCGCAATTAGAATGGAAGAAATTCGGAAGTGTTATTGAAATTGACATTGAAGTTATCAGTTAAGAGACATTGCGGGCATCAAGTGTACCGTATTATGAAACATTATTTCGTGGTAGTCGAAGTCCATATAAGAAGTCATGGGCAGACGATCAATAAAGGCTAGTAATTCACTTTCCTGGTCGGCCAGAAATATGGCCCATACTTTTGTACGATCAAGTGATAACGTATAACTCAACATTTTACCACCTGCAAAAAGCTCGTCAATCGCCACCTTTTGTTCGGGAATCATATCCAGTATTTCCTCGGTGAGTGGATAAGGTACATCAAATTCCACCATGTATTGTTTAAGTATTTTATTATTTCCCATGTGCTACAAAATTCATCGTTAGCCTCGATTCAATCGCCGTGGGTGTGAATCCCCTGAATAGGAGACGGACCTCGGCGTCAAAAGTATCATTTAATAAAATATCTTTCACGTTGGATAAAGAACTAAACAATTGTAATTCCTCACGCCCCTGATTGTTGAGCAAGTCCATAAAGAAGACCTCTTTTTTATCCTCAGGAAACCCAGGAGCCCAGATGTTGATGACCGCCATTCGAACAAAAGAAAAATCAAAATTAGTGAAAAGGGCCTCTATATTCGCACGGTTGGCAAAAATGCCACTTATAGCATCAGTATTGCTAGAATTTACGTATGAATGGATTCGGGTTGGAACATTCCTCATAAAAAATGTGTGTGTCTGAAAGTTGTCAAGACCAGCAGGAATGTTAAATTCGGATTCAGTAGTCAAATTGAAAAGTGTCGGAGGTTCGTTGAAACAACTTAGATAGAACAGTGAAAAAAGAAGTAAAAGTCTTTTGATCATTAGATATATCGCCGAATTGTAAAGCACTAACGATAAACAGATGCAGCATGTTGAACCGGCATTCAACTAATTGAGCATAACTAATTTTATAAAATAAATTTGTAACATGTCTGAAGAGCGAAAACAGAGGCATACGTTTACAAAAAAATTGCTTCAAGATATAGAAGCCCTCGAAGGTATGATCTCGCAAGATCTCTTTGAAAAGGGAATAAAAAGGATCGGTGCTGAACAGAAATTGGTTATCGTTGATAAAAAAACCCTTAAAGCCCAACCCATCGCTCCTTCTATTATAACGCAAAAAGGTGATCGCGACTGGCTTGTTCCCGAGTTGTCAAAATTTAACCTGGAAATTAATCTCCCTCCTTATGAGCTAAAAAAGAATTGCTTTTCAGAATTAGAAAATTTACTTCGCGATCAATTGACAGATGTAGATGAACTATTGGAGAAGCAAGGGGCGTATAGCGTGCTGACTGGCGTCCTGCCCACTTTGCGCAAAAAAGATATGGAGATCGAAAATATATCTCCTCACGAGCGATACAAGCAATTGTTTGACGCGCTGAACAGGCACAGGATGGGAAGCAGTTATGAGTTGCGCATGAGCGGCATAGACGAATTGCTGGTCAAGCACGACAGTCCTCTTTTAGAAGCTTGCAATACCAGTTTCCAGGTGCATCTGCAAGTGGCTGCGGCAGATTTTAAGAAATACTACAATCATTCATTGGCTCTTACCGCTCCGATTATCGCGGTGAGTTCTAATTCTCCTTTGGTTTTTGGTAAAAGACTTTGGCACGAATCACGAATCGCGCTTTTTCAGCAAGCTATTGATACGCGTACTACTGTCAGCCATATGAGGGAGCGAAGCCCAAGGGTCAATTTGGGATCGGGATTTCTCGAAGGAAATGTAGTAGATATTTATAAAGAAGATTTATCGAGGTTTAAAATTTTATTCTACACGGATAATACGGAAAATTCGCTTGAACAACTGAGAAAAGGCAAAATTCCCAAACTAGAATCTCTTGCACTTCACAATTCAACTGTCTACAGATGGAACCGTCCATGCTATGGTATAAGTCCAAATGGTCAACCTCACCTTCGTATAGAAAACCGCGTGATCCCCTCAGGCCCGTCATTACTTGATGAAGTCGCCAATGCTGTTTTTTGGGTCGGCTGCATGGAAGGATTTGCCGCAAATTATGAGGATATCAGAAAATTTATGTCCTTTGACGACATAAGAGACAATTTCAGCAAGAGTGCTAGAATGGGAATCGATTCGGAGTTTACATGGTTCAGAGACAAAAAAATAACAGCCAAAAATCTAATACTCAAAGAATTGCTTCCTTTAGCGCAAGAAGGCTTGAAAATGAACAAAGTCGATCAGGACGATATCGACAAATATCTCGGGGTTATCAAAAACAGAACCAAAGCCCACATGACCGGTGCAAGATGGATGCTTAGAGGGTATACCAAACTTAAAAACGAAATCACTCAAGATGAAGCGCTCAGCGTGTTGACGACTTCAATCATTCAAAATCAAGATATACCTGATAATCCTGTGCACAAATGGAAAATGCCCGAACTCGAAGATCTTAATGAATACATGCCCTTGCAGCTAAGCGTAGCTGAATTTATGGATACCCAACTGTACACAGTTCAAGCAGATGATTCACTTGAATTAGTAGCGGAATTGATGGACTACAATAACATCCGTTATACTCCTGTGGAAAACGAAAAAGGGAATTTGATCGGTTTGGTCAGCGCCCGGATGATCCTAAAAAACATGGTCCGGAAATCCATTCACGAGAGTAAAGAAAACATATGTGTAGAACACTTAATGATCAAAGACCCTATATCTATCGAGCCATCCAAATCCATTACAGAAGCCATAGAACTGATGACCGATCATCAAATTGGCTGCCTTCCTGTTGTCAAAGAAAATGAATTGGTTGGCACGATAACCGAAAAGGTCTTTGTGCAGATTACTTCTCGTCTCATTGATGCGATGGAGTGAACCAATAATCTATATTTAATAATTGCTAATTATAGATTATACTAGGACAATAGCTTTTGTCTTACTGAGCAAATTCTACTGCTACAACAGGAAAGCAGGGGACGCAATTCTTGGCACGAATATTGACGCATTGAAAATATCTTTAATATCAAAGTTATTGATATTAAAGGTATTAGGCTTGATAATGTAATCACCTATTTTTATAAACTCGAGGAACTAGAAAATCGACATCAGTTCTAACGTGCGCTGATATTTTCAAGAACCTGAGATAGGGGCAGCGAATCGCTAACGCTGCCCTTTTTGTTTGCTGCCATAGCTATTCATATGCAAGGATTTCTAAATATTTAACCGAACCATATGAGTCTATTTCAACCTTACTTCTTCAAAACAATTTGCCACTTGGCTGTTTATATTATTAGACATCGCAAGAATGAATAGTCGCGGTCGAAAATTATATTTGTTGCACTACAACTCTCAAAAAAAGAAAGACAATGCCGTTTGACATAGAAATGATCAAAGAACACTACCATAGTTTTGCTTCCCGTGTCGACCGGATAAAAGAAGTCCTAAATCATCCCCTTACCCTAACAGAAAAAATACTTTATGCCCACTTGCACGAAGATTCTCCGCTACAAAATCATAAACGAGGAAAGGACTACGTCTTCTTTGCACCTGACCGGGTAGCCATGCAGGACGCTACAGCCCAAATGGCTTTGTTGCAATTTATGATGGCCGGGAAAGACAAGGTGGCGGTGCCATCTACCGTACATTGCGATCACCTCATTCAGGCCAAAGTAGGAGCCGACCAGGATTTGGCTACTGCAAATGATATCAATTCCGAAGTCTATGATTTTCTTGAATCCGTCTCTGACAAATACGGTCTCGGATTTTGGAAACCGGGAGCAGGAATTATCCACCAAGTGGTTTTGGAAAACTACGCTTTTCCAGGCGGAATGATGATAGGGACGGATTCTCATACACCCAATGCGGGTGGATTAGGAATGATAGCCATTGGTGTTGGGGGCGCTGATGCTGTTGATGTTATGGCGGGAATGGCCTGGGAGTTGAAGATGCCAAAGTTGATCGGGGTGAAACTAACTGGTACCATGAGTGGCTGGACTTCTCCAAAAGATGTGATACTCAAAGTTGCAGGTATCCTCACCGCGAAAGGAGGCACAGGCGCTATTGTAGAATATTTTGGCGGAGGGGCGCAAAGCATGTCCTGCACAGGAAAAGGTACAATTTGCAATATGGGCGCCGAGATAGGTGCGACCGCATCTACTTTTGGGTACGATGAGTCCATGTCGCGCTATTTGAGAGCTACGGAAAGAACAGATATTGCCGAGATGGCGGATGAGGTGGCAGATTACCTCACTAGCGACCCGGAATGCTATGCTGATCCGGAAAAATATTTTGACCAGGTTATAAAAATTGAGCTGAATACTCTTGAACCGCTTCTTAATGGCCCCTTTACACCTGATTTGGCAACACCGGTTTCGGAGATGCAGGCCGCAGCCGAACAAAATGGCTGGCCTACGGAATTGGAATATTGCCTGATTGGTTCTTGCACAAATTCCTCTTATGAGGACATTTCGAGGGCCGCGTCAATCGCACAGCAGGCCATTGATAAGGGCATTAAGGCAAAATCTCAGCTTACGGTCACACCAGGTTCTGAGCAAGTGAGATATACAATAGAGCGAGATGGATTAATCGAAATTCTCGAGGGAATGGGTGCAATGGTTTTTGCGAATGCATGCGGCCCTTGCATCGGTCAGTGGGCCCGTTTCAACGATCCTATGAAAGCTCCAAAAAACAGTATTGTGCATTCTTTCAATAGGAACTTTTCAAAACGCGCTGACGGAAGTCCGAATACTCACGCTTTTGTAGCTTCCCCCGAATTGGTTACAGCAATAGCGCTTAGCGGTAAACTAGGTTTCAATCCGATTACCGATACTCTTACCACCGAGAGTGGCGAAGAAGTAAAACTCGAACCACCGACGGGCTATGAATTGCCTCCTAAAGGATTCGATGTAAAAGATCCTGGTTACAATGCCCCAGCCCAAGATGGCGGAAGTATAGAGATCAAAGTAGCTCCCAAGTCAAATCGATTGCAATTGCTTACACCTTTTACACCAATAACATCCAACGACCTACAGGAAATGCGTCTGCTGATCAAAGCAAAAGGCAAATGCACAACAGATCACATCTCAATGGCGGGTCCGTGGTTAAAATTCAGAGGACATTTGGAAAATATTTCAAATAACTGTTTTATTGGGGCAATTAATTTCTTCAATGATGAGGTGAACAATGTTGCCAACTACATGGACAGCAATAGAGAAGCTGAATTTCTGCCTGTACCTGATTCGGGTAGAAAGTATAGAGACAACGGCATTGGCACTGTGGTATTCGGCGAAGAAAACTATGGTGAAGGTTCGTCAAGAGAGCACGCAGCTATGGAACCGCGGTTTCTCGGTGTCTATGCTGTGATTGTAAAATCATTTGCACGCATACACGAAACTAATCTCAAGAAGCAGGGAATGCTGGCCCTTACATTCGTCAGTCCCGATGATTATGAAAAAGTACGCCAGGATGATTTCATTTATATCCAAGGATTTTCGAGTATGGCTCCCGGTGAAAATTTAACAGTGCGGCTTAGGCATCCCGATGGTACAAAAGATTCTTTTGAGGTGGCGCATTCGTATAACAAGGCGCAGATCGATTGGGTAAGAGCGGGATCGGCATTGAACAAAATTCGCCAAGAGGCCGGAGTAGCATGAGGAGGCTGCTCACCTCGAGGGGCTCATTTTACACTCTGGGTCTTTAGAAGAAATATTTAACGAAAGCCATTCACCTGAGGTGGATGGCCTTTGAATTTTTATTGGATTTTTTTTTGGAACTCACTACATTTCAAATAATTATTGCAGTAGTCGGAGGACTGCTTGCCGGCATCATTAATACCCTTGCAGGTAACGGTTCGGCAGTAACTCTTACCATTCTCACAGAGCTTATCGGGCTTCCGGGCAACCTTGCTAACGGGACTAACAGAGTCGGCATCTTGCTTCAGGGAGTTTCTTCTAATTATGCTTTTATCAAAAATAATAAACTGCCTTTCGGCAAAAGCCGTGCAATGATCTTCTGGATAACCATTGGTGCGGTGGCGGGAGCTATTTTAGCTATAAACGTCTCTAATGATCAATTCCGATCCGTATTCAAATATCTCTTGGTTGCACTTCTCTTTATAGTCCTAATCAAACCGAAAAGATGGTTAAAGAAAACAAGTGATGTCAAAGAAGTTTCTCTCTTTTTGGCCATCCCTGTTTATTTGACTTTAGGTTTTTATGGTGGGTTTATTCAAATGGGGATGGGCGTGTTCCTCCTTACAGTCATAGTAGTACTCATAGGCTACAATTTGATCGAGGCTAACGCAATCAAAAACTTTGTGGTTTTCATTTATCACTTTTTTGTCATTGCTATTTTTCATTGGCAAGGGCTGATCGATTGGTACATTGGAGGGATTATCGCAATCGGTCAGTTCGCTGGAGGATATGCGGCCGCGCAATTTGCCTCCACTTATGAGCACGCTGAGCTTTGGGCGTATCGATTGCTGATAGTGGTGATGATTTTAGCGATATTGAGTGTCTTCAATATTCTTTAATGAATTTATAGCTCAATGATTTCTAAACAAATAGAATTATTCATCCCCCGTCCACAAACTCGCTTCCGCAATAAATATGACAGCCAATTCAAGGCCGCTTATGAAAATCTGAATCCCGAACAAAAGGAGGCCGTCGATCATATCGATGGACCGGTCATGGTCATAGCTGGACCGGGGACCGGTAAGACTCAAATCCTGGCTGTGCGTATTGGCAAGATTTTGAGAGACACAGATACCCATCCCCACAATATTTTATGCCTCACCTTCACCGATGCGGCCACTTTGACCATGAGAAAAAGACTCGTCAAGATCATCGGCCCGACAGCTCATCAAATTCATATTTTTACTTTTCACGCCTTCTGTAACCAAGTCATCCAGGAAAATCTGGGCTATTTCGGAAATTACAGGCAGCTCGAACCGCTTGCAGAAGTAGAACAGATAAATGTGTACCGAAAAATTCTAACCCAACTTTCGCCCGATCACATCCTAAAAAATCTAAAGGGAAATGAACAGTTCGAGATGCGGCGGCTAAAAAATCTTTTTTCTTTTATGAAAAAGGAAGACATCACTTCAAATGAAATTCTCCACAAGGTCGAGAACTACCTGGAAAGGAAAAAAGCCAATAAAGAAGATAAAGACATTTACTATCAGCGGAAATACAAGGAATTTGAAAGGGGTGATTTAAAAGTGAATGTGTGGACTGATCTCGAGTTCAAAATGAAGCAGTTATGTGAGGCCTCCAAACTACTGGCAGGGTACGAAAAAACTCTCTCGAAACTTGGCCGCTATGACTACCAGGATATGCTGTTGTGGGTACTGCGAGCTTTCGAAAAAGATGCTTCTTTGCTAGCCCGATACCAGGAACGGTACCAATATGTGCTCGTGGACGAATACCAGGATACCAATGGCGCTCAAAATAATTTACTCGAAATTCTGATCAGCTTTTGGGAAGACAACCCGAATATATTCGTAGTGGGTGACGATGATCAGGCGATCTATAAATTTCAGGGAGCCAATGTGCAGAACATCGACGATTTTAGAAAAAGATACAAACCATATACCATAGTACTGGAGCGCAATTATCGTTCAAGTCAGCCCATACTGGATGGGGCAAAAAACCTGATTTCTTTCAACATGGAAAGAATTGTGAACAACCCGTCTTACAACCTCAGCAAAAACCTTCGGGCCTTTGGAGATAACAAAGACTTGAAAGCAGTACCCACAATTCTTTCCTTTCAAAACGAAACCCAGGAAAATGCGTACTTGACCGAACTAATTTTTGTACACTATAAGAAAGGCGAAGATTTAGGGAAAACCGCAGTCTTGTACCGGCAACATTCTCAAGTGAAAAAATTGGTCGAAGTTTTAGAAAAAAAAGGTATCCCGCTCAACATCAAAAAGAGTGTCAACATTCTCAACCATCCTTTGACCAGAAATATTCTAACTGTGCTGCATTACCTCAATTCCAGAAGTAGAAGGCTTAATTCCGCAGAGGCTCAATTAGCGGAGTTAATGTATTTTTCTTTTTTCGGAATTGGCAGCGGTGATATATCAAAATTAGCATTACATCTACGCACGGATTCCGAAGTTGAAAAGAATCGGTCATGGAGAGACACCATTTCCAGCAAAAAAATTCTGGACGAGATCGGCGTATGCGATGCGAACACGATTGTCAATCTCTCCTACAAACTCGACAAATGGATAGTAGATAGCGCCAACACCACTTTACAGGTGCTCTTTGAAAATGTAATCAATGAAGGCAACATCCTCCGCCATGCACTCAGTCATCCCGATAAATCCTGGTTGCTTCAGGTTCTGAATACTTTTTTCGACCTGATCAAAGAAGAGTCCGTAAAAAAGGAGGATTTGAATCTCGATGATTTTCTGAGGTTGATCGAAAAAATGATGGAGAATGAGGTTCCGCTTTCGGTCAATAAGGTGATCCATTCCGACAAGGGCATTAATTTTCTTACGGCACATGGGTCTAAGGGATTGGAGTTTGAGCGAGTGTTTGTAATCGGAGCAACAAAAGATAAATGGGACAAGACGCCGTCGACAAGATTCCACTATTCCTATCCTGATAACCTGAATGAGGACACCGAGACGAATGAAGAAGACGAACGAAGGCTGTTTTTTGTAGCTATGACAAGAGCGGAAAAGGAACTGACAATTTCCTATTCGGAGAAAAAGGACAGCGGAAAAGCATTAGGAGCAAGTCAATTTGTAGATGAAATATTGGGCGGTTCGGATTTCGCAAAAGTAGAAAAACAGGTCGCTGAGGATCTTGTTAATCGCTTTTTGGAATATTCGCTTTTGAAGCGCGAGAAAAAAGTACCGCTTATCGATGATGACTTAATCGATGAAGTGCTCAATAAATATCGACTGAGTGTAACCGGCCTCAACAAATACCTCAGATGCCCTGTGACCTTCTATTTTGAGGACATCGTGAGGATTCCCATGGCCCGCAACAAGTATCTCGGATTCGGGAAAGCCATTCATCACGCCTTTCAATATTATTACCAGGATGTGAGTCAAAACGAACAGGTGAATGATACTTCGTTGGTGGAGTATTTTGAAAGAGCAATGCAATACCATCATTCTCATTTTACCAAGGAGGAATTCAATAACTTCTCGGACTACGGCAACGATCTCTTGAAAAAATACTACGAGCAATTTCTAAAAAATGAAGTTCACAGCGCATCCTATGAACTCGAACTAAAGATCGAAAACGGTGAGTATCAGGGCATTCCGATAAAGGGAGTTTTGGACAAAGTGGCTTTTGATAAAAGTAGTGCCGCAGTCACCGATTACAAAACGGGCAATTACAATAGGGCGAGCACGCGGAAAAAATTGAATGCTCCGTCGGAGAAAGAACCGCTCGGAGGAGATTACTGGAGGCAGATTGTCTTTTACAAAGTATTGGCAGAAAGCGATAGTCGGCTTCCGTGGAAAATGTTATCGGGCACCATCGATTTTGTTGAACCGGATAAGAAAACGGGAAAGTTTTTTAATAGAAAGTACATTGTTGAGACAGATGAAATAAAAGTCGTAGGAGAACAAATAAAGGACACATGGGACAAGATACACCGGCATGAATTTCAGAATGGCTGTAATGAAGAGCACTGCTATTGGTGCAGTTTTGTGCAGAATGAATTTGTATTTTCCGACCATTTTGTGCACGACAAGCAAGATTAATGGCCCACCGAAACGAGTCCCGAAGAAAAATGGAATAAAAGAGTAAAAGACTTGGAATTTGAGTATGAAGGCCACTCACATCATTATCGGAATTCTCTTTGCCCTTTTCGCTCTCGTGCAGTACAACGATCCCGATTTCTACATTTGGATGCCCGCTTATGGTTTAATTTCTTTTCTAGCATTTTCAAAAGTATTTGGCCGATCGAATCGCAAACTTGCCTTCATTGCGGCTATTGTTTTTGGCATTTGGTGCCTCACTTATCTGCCCGCATTGATCGATTGGATACAAATGGGTATGCCGAATATTGCCGGTAGCATGAAGGCTGAGGAACCCCATATAGAATTGGTGAGGGAGTTTGGAGGGTTGTTGATTTGTATGCCCGTGGTAGTTTATTATGCATTTTTAGGGAAGTAATAAGTTTTTTAACAGATTTGCAATTCATTAAAACTCTGGTCATGAAATCTTCTTTTTTAATTCTCTTGCTCACTGTTTACATTCCATACCTTAGCGCACAGCAATCCTTCAACGGATTTTTCAATTTTACATATACCGAATCCGGGCAAATCCTCGTGGATGTACCGGAATCCCACATCAATCAAGAATTTCTTTACGTCAATTCCCTTTCGGCAGGAATCGGTTCTAACGACATCGGTCTGGACAGAGGACAAATTGGCAAAGACCGAATCGTAAAATTTATCAAAGCAGGAAACAAACTCTTACTCGTTGAACCAAATTACAAGTACCGCGCTCTGAGCGAAAACGAATGGGAAAGAAAAGCAGTAGAAGAGGCTTTCGTTCAATCTGTATTGGCCGGTTTTGATATTAAAAAAACAATGGAATCCAATTACCGGATCGATTTCACACCTTTTTTGATCCGCGATTCACACGGAATCGCCAAAAGGCTCAAAGCATCAAAACAAGGAGCCTATAAATTAGACCCTAAAAGAAGCGCCGTATGGATTGAACGGACAAAAAGTTTTCCTGATAATTCCGAATTTGAAGCCCTACTCACCTTCGAATGGGATGCGAAAGGCGGTGCGAGCGGAAGTTGGCTCAATAGCGTATCGCCCGATTCGGAATCGATTTCCACGCGTGTACACCACAGCTTCGTGCAACTTCCTGACAATGATTTCGAACCTCGTATGTTTCATCCTTATTCCGGTTATGGAGCAGTAAGTTTTTATGATTATGCCACGCCGCTAGAAGAACCTTTGATAAAACGATACATTCGAAAACACCGGCTAGAAAAGAAAGATCCATCCGAAGTAGTGAGTGAAGCTGTCGAGCCTATAGTCTACTATATCGATCCCGGCTGCCCCGAACCCATTAAATCCGCACTTATGGAAGGCGCCTCTTGGTGCGATCAGGCATTCCAGGCAGCGGGCTATGCTCCGAATACTTTTCAGATCAAGCAATTTCCTCCCGGTGCGGATATGCTTGACGTGCGATACAATGTCATCCAATGGATTCATCGGAGTACTAGAGGTTGGTCTTATGGATCGTCGGTAGTCGATCCGCGCACAGGAGAGATCATCAAAGGCCATGTATCTTTAGGTTCGCTGAGAGTGCGTCAGGATTTTTTAATTGCCCAGGGCATATTGAGTCCATACGATGGAAGTATTGAAAATCCCGATGAAAGATTAAAAGAATTGTCTCTGGCTAGATTACGACAATTGGGGGCTCATGAAGTTGGCCATACTTTGGGCCTGGCGCATAATTTTGCATCAAGCGTGAACAATCGAGCTTCCGTTATGGATTATCCACACCCTATTTTTGAAATCACGGAAGAAGGTATAAGTATTGAGAAAGCGTACGACAATAAAATCGGCAACTGGGACAAAAAAACAATAACATACGGCTATGCGGATTTCACCGAAGGAACAAATGTAGAATCCGAACTGCAAAAAATGATCGATCAGACCCAGGAACAAGGATATTTGTACATCTCAGATCGTGATGCCCGGCCCATTGGCGGATCGCACCCGCTTGGGCACTTATGGGACAATGGCAGCGGCCCTGTTGCGGAAATGAATAGATTACTTGCGCTTAGAAAAGATGCGTTTACCAGATTTGGCATATCGAGCATTAAAGATCGTACTCCTCTATCGGAATTGGAAAAAGTTTTAGTACCGCTTTATCTGATGCATCGCTACCAGGCTGAGGCTGTAGTCAAGTTGATAGGAGGGCTTTTTTATCATTACAATGAAAAAGGCGACGTGTACAAGGACGAAGTGAGCCTGGTCAATCCCGAAAAACAAGGTGCCGCTGTTGATGCATTACTTATTTCGCTCAAACCGGAACATCTTAAAATCCCCCGCTCTGCCTTAAAAATGATCCATCCCACCACAATGGGTTATCAAAGAAACCGGGAGACATTCAAAGGAAGGGCCAATGTGACCTTTGATCCTTTGGCTCCTGCCGAAAGTTATGGCAATGCGGTATTGAGTATGATGTTAGACAAGGAGAGATTAGCAAGAATATATCGCCAAAATGTGTTTATGGGGAGCCCAATCGAACTCGATGGATATTTGTCAATGATCGCTTTCGAACTTTTTGAATCATCAGTCAAAACGAGTGAAGATATATCGCTTAACCAATTGGTACGAAAATCATTTGTGACTAATCTTTTGAATATAGCCTTTGAAGAAAAAGTTGATCCGCAAGTTGCAGCAATAGGTTACGGAGTTCTGAAGGACGTAGAAAATACATATCTCAATGCAATGGATAAGGATAAACAAAGCCGTTATCATTCAATGTATCTGAAGAGATTGATAAAATCAGCCGAGTCCGGGCAGGAAAATTTTTCAATTCCCGAGATGAGGCCTATGCCGCCGGGTTCACCGATAGGATGTGGGATGTTTCATTAAAAGGCGGTAATTCATATGATCATAACTATTTCTGGCGACATCGGTAGTGGGAAGACTACGGTAGGAAAATTAGTGGCGGAGCTATTGCACTACAAGTATCTGTCCACTGGTTTCATCCAAAGAAACATTGCCCAGGAAATGGGCCTATCTACCCTTGAACTGAATATTCTCTCCGAAAAACAATCCGAAATAGACGACAAAATAGATTCGTATACAATGGCCCTTAACGATTCTGATAAAGATCACATAGTCGATTCGCGATTGGCCTGGCATTTTATTCCGGCGACATTCAAGGTCTATTTGAGTTGCAAAATCGAGATCGCAGCTGAACGCATTTCAAAGGGTAAAAAAAGAAGGAGTGAGAAGAAGCAAGAGAAGGTATCCGATACTTTGGCTCGGATAATTGATCGAAGAGCGAGTGAAAAACGAAGATTTTTGCGAAAATACGGCATCGACTATACCGATCTGTCGAACTATGATTTTATAATTGATACATCAAACCTACAACCCGAGGAAGTAGGCGATGAAATAATTAGGCACTTTGACTTGTGGAAGGGTTTTGTATTATGGGGAAATGCTTCCGGAACTTTGAGTTCGGGAAGCACTGGCAGTCTCAAATAAACCGGGCCTCTAAGGACGGTGATGGAATAAGGCAATTTTCCTTTCTCCCAAACCAGGAATAGCGATTCTTTGCAATGAAGTTATAGCACCAGTCCCTGAGAAATCGCGGTATAAATTTGAAAATGCCCAGTAACCTCCATATCCCGCCAAGCACATTGAAAATTTTCACGACAACATCTGACCTCTCGTAAAATCCGCCTTTATATAACAGCAATACAGTGTCCAAATCAAGCCGCTTTTCGCCTTCTTTAAGAACGGCTTGGCTATGCTTATTTTGCAATTGGGAAAATCTGAAAACACCCTTTTTATCATGACGAATGACCCATTGAATCACCCAACTACACAAAATGCAATCTCCGTCGTAGAGAAGAATGGGATAAGAATGCGACAGTTCCTTTAAATCCTTGATGTCACTATTTATCGTGAGAAAAGCGTCTCGTTCAACTCTCTAATGTTTTTTACTGGCACAATGTTTATTTCGGCCTTCGGGCCTGATTTTTTGATGTTGTTAAATGGTACGTAGATATGAGTAAATCCCAGCCTCGCTGCTTCCTGCACTCTTTGCTCTACTCTACTTACTGATCTGATCTCACCACTCAAACCTATTTCACCAGAAAAGCAAAACGTCTTGTCCACAGGAATGTCAAGTAAAGAAGATATAATCGACACGACTATTGCAAGGTCAATCGCCGGATCAATAATTTTTATTCCACCGGCAATGTTGAGAAATACGTCTTTTTGCCCAAGATAAAGAGAAGCTTTTTTTTCAATTACGGCGAGAAGCATATGTAATCTTCGCAAATCGTATCCCGTTGCCGAACGTTGCGCTGTACCATAAATGGCGTCGCTGACAAGGGCCTGGGTTTCGGCGAGAAGTGGTCTCATACCTTCAATGGTTGCCGCAATGGCTGAGCCGCTATATTTTTCTTCCGACTGGGAGATCAGGAATTCCGAGGGATTGCTTACAATCCGTAATCCGTATTGCTGCATTTCGTAGATGGCCAATTCGTTCGTAGAGCCGTAGCGGTTTTTTTTTGTTCGGATGATGCGGTATTGGTGGTGGGCGTCGCCTTCGAATTGCAATACTACGTCTACTACATGCTCGAGGAGTTTTGGCCCGGCAATTGTTCCCTCCTTAGTGATATGGCCAATTATAAATACTGGAATACTGGATTCTTTGGCGAATTTTTGCAATTCGTTGGCTGTTTCTCTCACTTGTGAAATGCTTCCTTGTGCCGATTCGATATATGGAGACGACAGTGTCTGTATAGAATCGACGATAATCACTTCAGGGAGTAGTTTCTTAGCACTTCCTATGATTTTTTCAGTCGAGGTTTCTGTCGATATGTAGAGTAGGCTATTCTTGGCGCCAATTCGTTCCGCCCGCATTTTGATCTGTTCCTTGCTCTCCTCTCCCGATATGTAGAGAACGGTGCGCTTGATATTGTTGGCAACCTGAAGAAGCAAGGTAGACTTTCCTATTCCTGGCTGACCTCCCAAAAGAATCAGCGATCCCAACACAATACCACCACCCAAAACTCTGTCTAACTCCTCATCACCAGAAGGAATTCTGGAAGTTGCCCCAGGCTGTATATCAGATATTTTTTCGGGCAACCCATTGGCCTTCGAGGTATTCCATTTAAGTTTTGTCTTAGTCCGTGTACCTTCTTTTTGTAGAATTTCCTCGACATAGGTATTCCATTCACCGCAACTTATGCATTGCCCTTGCCATTTAGGACTGTTATGCCCACAAGTCGAGCAGATAAATGCCTTTTTTACTTTACTTATCATAAAGTGTTAAATTGAACAATAAATTTGACTTATTCAGTGACACTTTTAATTTTTAACGTCCTAAGTGTAGCGCAGTCAAATAAAGAAACCAAGACGACCCATAGAAGGAATACAAGATTGTTTTCAATTGGTTTTTTGGGGTTATGCAGGGCGAAGCGTTGATTTTATCCGCGGAGCCCTGCTCTTTTTAACTACAAGTTGAAGTTCAAGAATCAAGCTCAACTTATATAGTAATATCCAATAGGTTCAAAAAAGTTGAAAAATGGTAGAGAAAAAATATGATTTGGAGGACAGGCTCGTAGAATTTGCTGCGAGATGCGCGCTTTTCGTGAAGAGCTCTTACCAAATGATCCTGTTGGGCAATATTATGGAGGTCAGCTCATGCGATCTTCAGGGAGCGTAGCTTTGAATTTCGGCGAAGCTCAAGGAACGAATATTAACAAGGACTATGTAAGCAAAGCTGGAATTTGTCTTAAAGAGTTGAAAGAATCGAAAGTCAATCTCAAAATATTGGCTAAGCTGAAATAAGGATGAACAGGATTTTTTGCTGGATGAATCCATACAACTTATCAAAATTATTGCCACTATAATAAAGAATAAAAGTTAGTCACCTCAAACTGACTACCGGACAAAGTTGTACTTGATACTTGTGCTTGAACTTGAACTTTGTCCGCAACGTGGTTATCATTTGTTGGATTTTTGTCTTCAATTCCTACCTGTTATTGACATTCATATAATAAATTTCATAAATTAAAGGTGCTATATCCTATTTATTTATAATATGAACCAATTTTTGGCATATTATTTTGTCTATAAGGTGTGGTACACTTGGTAGTAAAACCCCTTTTTAAATAAGAAGGGTAGAACTCGTTTTAAATCAATTTCGAAAATGATGAGCCAATCGCTTTGGACATATTACGATCCTTCACACGGCAAGCAGACCGTAGGCGTATATCATGGCGATGATTCTGGACATGTCGTCGTGTATTGCAATAACCGGGTGGTAATGATCGACTTCAAAGTGAAGCAGTCCAAGTCTTATTCCTTCTATATCAATAAATGCCTTATCGAACTTAATCTCAAGAAAACCGAAGAGTCCTTTGATCACGATTTTCACAATACCTTACTCAATAGTGATATTGAGATCATCAAAAAAGAATCGCCTGTTAAGGTTTTCTTTTATTGCAGTCTCATACTCTTCGCTATTCTTTCCTTGATTAATATTCTGATATTTGCTTTCTTTTACTAAAAAGTATTTTTTCGGAATACGTGTCTGTCCCTTTACATATTGAGGCATTGCTTTTCTCTTCTGATAAACCGGTAACTGTTAAGGAACTGAGAAATTGCCTGAATAAAACTTTTGCAGAAGAAATTCCTAAATCCAAGATTATTGCCGCTGTTGAAGAACTTATCGAAAAGTACGATTCGTCCGAATTCGCCATTCAAGTGAAGAAAATTGCTGATGGCTATACGTTTATGACCAAATCAAACTACCACGACATCATCGTAGACTTCGTCAAAATATCTTCACGGAAAAAGTTAACAACAGCGGCGCTGGAAACACTTTCTATTATCGCTTATAAACAACCGATTACAAAACCTGAGATGGAAAGTATTAGAGGTGTAAATAGCGATTACACAGTGCAGAAACTTTTGGGCAAAGAACTTGTTGAAATAAAAGGTAGAAAGGATGGCCCGGGTAAACCTCTATTATACGGGACATCCCAAAAGTTTATGGACTATTTTGGCCTTCGCGATATCTCGGATCTTCCGAAAATTCGCGATTTTGAAGAAGTTGAAAATACCATTGGAAAAACCGAATCGATAGAATCAGAAAATGGAACAGACATTAATTAATAGGGTGGCGCAAAGCGGGTTGATCACCATCAACCTGGAAGACTTCTACCCTGAGGCGGAATTGCTTTCTTTTGACATTAAGGACTATTTGTTTCAGGGATTAATACTAAAGGAAAAAGACTTCCGGAAAGTTTTAAGAGAGCATGACTGGTCGGCGTATTCTGGCAAACATTTAAACATCTTCTGTTCTACTGATGCCATTATCCCTACCTGGGCGTATATGCTGGTCACTTCTTATGCTCAGGAATACGCACTCTCCATTTTCCAGGGCAGTAAGGAAGAATTTACGAAGAATTACTACAATAAAGTTTTGGATGATCTCGACTATTCACAATATGAAGACAAAAGGATTGTGATCAAAGGGTGCAGTAATAAACCTGTACCACCATCAGCATATTCAGTGCTTACTGGCAACCTCAGACCTCATGCCTTGAGCATTATGTACGGCGAACCTTGTTCTACTGTTCCGATTTACAAAAGGTCAAAAAAATAATTTCCTTTATCTTTTAATGCATATATTTAGAAAGGAATTCTACACCCCATTCACAGAATCTTTTGATGATGAATAAGTATAATTTATTTGCCCTCGTTGCCGGATGTATTTTCTGCTTTGTATTATTTGTCTCCTATGGAGAAGGCTTTGATAATTTCTTAAATACGAGTGAGAACCTTCCTCAGACGATAAAGGCTGTGGACGTCAATCATAAAGTATTTGATTTTGCAGGAGAAGCTATGCCACTTACTATGGATTGCAAAGAAAGGCTTGATAGAGAATTTCTTGTAAATTCCTACAGACATTCGCATACAGTGCAATACATAAAATTAGCGCAAAGATTTTTTCCGGTCATCGAAAAAATACTTAACGAGCACAGCATTCCTGATGATTTTAAATACCTGGCTGTCGCCGAAAGTGGATTAAGGAATGTAACGTCTCCATCTAATGCCAAAGGCTTTTGGCAATTCAGAAAATTGGCCGCTAAAGAAATGGATTTAGAAGTCAATGATGAAGTTGACGAAAGGTATCATTTGGAAAAATCCACTATAGCCGCCTGTAAATATATTTTGCGCCTCAAAAAAAGGTTCGGTACCTGGACGGATGCAGCGGCTGCTTATAATTTAGGCCCTACGAATTATGCAGAGACACTTTCAGACCAACGCGAAGACAGTTATTTCAAGTTGAATCTTCCCGAAGAAACGATGCGGTATATGTTTCGCCTTATAGCACTGAAGGAAGTATTGAAAGATCCTGAAAAATTTGGATTCTATATCGATCCATTGGAAAAATATCCTCCATTTCAAGATTATTACGAAGTCGTCGTGGACACTTCGGTAAATAATTGGGGAGTTTTTGCACATAATTACGGGTTGTCCTATCGCGAATTAAAAAGGTACAATCCCTGGCTTCGGGATAACCATTTGACTGTTATAAAAAATACATATCATATTAAAATTCCAAAATATCCCGGGAATTGACGTTCTAACACCCAACCCTTGAAGGTCGTTAGACGCTGCGGGGTTGTTGCAGGCTAAACTGTGTTAATTCTGAAAACTTATTCAGCCTTCTTTCAATATCTTTTTGCTCGACGGTCTTAATCCTGTGGTTCCCAAAATCTTCTACGCAAAATGAAGCCATAGCAGAACCGTGTATTATGGCCCTCTTCATATTTTCAAAAGAAAGTTCTTTAGTTTTTGCCAAATAGCCTATAAATCCTCCTGCAAAACAATCTCCAGCGCCTGTGGGGTCGATGACTCTGTGCAACGGCAATGCAGGAGCAAAAAATGCCTTCTCTTCATGGAAAAGAAGTGCGCCGTGCTCCCCCTTTTTAATAACCAAAAATGAAGGGCCCATAGCCAAGATCTTTTCTGCAGCGGTAACAAGAGCGTGTTCTCCGGAGAGCATACGGGCTTCTTCATCATTGATGGTGAGTACATCGATTCTCATGAGGACTTCTTCTAATTTTTCAGGAGTATTCTCGATCCAATAATTCATGGTGTCCAGCACCGCGAGCTTAGGCTTGGCGCGAAGTTGATCCAATACGCTGATCTGAATATCAGGAGTGAGATTACCCAGTAATATGTACTGGCTGCCTTGGTAGCTTTTTGGAAGAACAGGGTCAAAGTCTGCGAGAACATTCAAATCTGTAACCAAGGTATCGCGTCCATTGAGATCATCGTGGTATTTACCAGCCCAAAAGAACGATTTTCCTCCTTTTACCACTTTAATACCGTCGATGTCCATGCCTCTGCTTTCCATTTCCTTGAGTTCTTCATCAGAAAAATCGTCACCTATAATGGATACCATCTTGATATCATTCACAAAATAACTTGCGGCATAACCAATATACTGGGCGGAGCCGCCTACTACCATCTCCTCTTTACCATAAGGAGTCTCTATAGAATCGTAGGCTACCGTACCTACTACCAGTAAACTCATATTCCGAATGCGTTTTTATGATCTCTCAAAATTTAAAACAAATGTTGCTAAGACAGATAGAGTACATAGTGTTCAAAACACTCTTATATTTGTTAGGTCGTAAAAGTAGCCTTTTGTTATTTTTTAGATTAATTTGCAGTTATACTTAAAATAAGTACTAATGACTTTTAGTTTGCTTTTTTCTTTCGCAGGGCCTGAAATGATAATCATCGCTCTGATTGTTTTACTTCTGTTTGGAGGTAAAAAAGTACCTGAGCTTATGAAAGGTTTGGGGAAGGGCATCAGAGAGTTTAACAGTGCCAAAAACAATATTCAGACCGAGATCAAGGACAGCATTAAAGAGGTAGAAGACTCGGCTAAGTAGGTTTGTTGGCAAAGAGGCGATTGTCATCGTGCTGTGCAAGCATTAGCGTAGTGCGGAAGCATTGGCCGACCTTGGCAATAATTGTCGATTGTTCTATTCCTTTGTCCTTTGATATGAAAGGCCTGAGTACGTTTTCCTTTATTTATGGTGTTCTAGCCTTTCTTGACCTTATAATGATCTGGTGCTACCCGGAATTGAGATGGATTACGAAACCTTTGATCGTACTTAGCCTTATTTTTCATTTCTATCAGAATATTTCGGACTGGTGCACTGTGAAAAAATTATTCCTAGCTGGTCTCGTTGTCGCACTTATTGGTGATATTTTTCTTCTTTTCGAGGGGGATCAATTCTTTCTATTCGGCCTTGGCAGCTTTTTGATCATGCAGATTTTGTATGGGATTTCTTTTTACAACGATTCTTTTCAGATATCAAAGAAGAAGATGCTATTTGCCGTTTTTTTGGTTGTGGCATTAGTTCTATTTATGAGACATATATGGAATAGTCTTGAGAGCATGTCTATACCTGTTTTGATCTATTCTATATTCATTTGCAGCATGGTTTTCTTCGCTTCAACACGTGAAAAGGGTAAAAAGGGCTATTCTTTGGTGCTGGTAGGAGCATTGTTATTTATGATGTCAGACGGATTAATTGCCTGGAGCAAATTTTACACACCGTTGAAATATGGCGGACTTACGATAATGTTTACGTATATCGTTGCGCAATATCTGATTACCACAGGTTTTTTGAAATCTTTGAAGCTGTCAAAGGCGAGACGCCATTGACGACCCGATCCCAACGTTTTTTTGGTTGCCGATGGCGTCCCCGCCTACGGCCACTACTTCCACTTAATATTACACCCAGCACTCGGATACTGCGGTTCGACAGGCTCACCGGCCAATGTCAAGTCAATTGCATTTCGTAGATCCTCACCTGTAAGAGGAATATCATTCCCTGGCCTCGATTGATCCAGTCTTCCCCGATAGCTCAATTTCATGTTTCCGTCGAACACGTAGAAATCAGGAGTACACGCAGCGTCATAGTCCTTCGCAACGGTTTGCCTTTTGTCATAGAGATACGGAAATGGAAACTTTAGAACTTTCGCGACAATGCTCATTTTGTCGGGTGAATCTTCAGGGTGACTTTCAACATCATTGGAGCTAATCGCAATGAATGATGCGCCTTTGCTTTTGTATTCATTGGCAATATTCACTATTTCAGGATTGACGTGGATTACAAAAGGGCAATGATTGCAAATAAACATGATTACTGTCGCCTTATCGGATTTTAAGTCATCAAGGCTGTAGTAATTGCCGCTTATCGTGTCTGCCAAATGAAAGTTTGGAGATTTTGTCCCTATCGGGATCATGTTTGATTCGGTCAATGCCATCTCTGTACAGTTTATTTACTAGTAAAATAATAGGTAATGCGAGTGAGCCACTTTTCAGGATCTGGCTCCTCGCCTGGGTCAGTGATGTATTCCTCTACCACTGGCACATCCTGCAAATAACCTCGATCCTTTAGAAAAGCATCCATTGCGTCATGTACTTTGGGTATTCCATGATAATCACCGTAGTAATCGATCTGCAATGCCTTCTTAGCATTGATGCTATACGACTGCGAATCTGGAACGCTCAATGCCTCTTTTGTAGGAATAGCTGCGGCCATATCGATGATCCCATCGGTTTCGTCAAATCTGAAAAATAAACCGCAAGGCATTCCAGTCATTTCCGCCCCGGCCGCCTGCACTTTTCCAAAAAGTGACCCAAGATTGGTCGCATAGAACTGTTGGATATTGTCGTATTTCGCTTCTTGTCTACTCATAATAAAATACCGTTCTGGTAGCTGCTATTCTTCAATGGCGTAGCTATCGTATATATTATTGGCTCGCTCTTCTACAATTTGTGCAAGGTTATCAAGACTGGCATTGAACTCCTTGCGCATCATAGATTTTCCGTTGAGCATCATCCCCCTCATTAAAAACGGAATGGTAACTGCGTCAAAATCCCAGGTCACTTCAGTACCGTCATCGTCTTCGTCAAATGTCGTATTGCTGTAACTTGTTCCTGACCAGTCTTCAAATTCGAGAGCCGTTTTGATATTCATAAATGCATTCGATTCTATTATTTCCTGCGTGCCGTCACCTGTTTTTTTGCTCGTCCATTCACTCTTTGCTCCTAATCCTTCAATGGTCCCAGGATAAGTGGCAACCATAGTGGTGTCCGAGAGACTCCATGCAGTCCATTGCTCCTGCGTCTGAATATTATTCACGAGGTTAAAAATGATCGGAGGGGAGGCATTCATCTTCTTTGTTACTTCTACATTTAAGTTTTTTGGCCCTAACAGACAAGCGAGCAGATAAAGGCCAAGTAATAGGATTATAACAATTATGAGGTATTACCAAAAAAATTTCATTGCTCTAGTTTTGGTTTTTATATTCCCGTATCGATTTATAAAGTTTGGTGAAAATAACGATTACTAAGGCAAAAGCCAATAGGCTTGCCAACGCGATGCCATAGTTTAAATTATTCTTATAAACAGCCAGAAGCACAATCGCCAAGAGCAATATACTCGGAATTTCATTTAATAGCCTGAATCGATGAGAGGACATGACAATTTCCTCCTTTTCCAACTTTAAAATGATGCTTTTTGCATAATGATGGTAACCGGTAAGCAATACAACAAGAAATAATTTGACATGGAGCCAGTTATTTGCGGTGAACCATTCCATGCCGTATACCGCAATCATTAGAATTCCAAAAACCCAGGTAATTACCATGCCCGGATTGCATATAATGCGGTATATTCGCCACTGCATAAGATGGAATTGGATAGCCAATATTGTACGTTGAGGTTCTTTTTTATCAAAAGCTTCTCTGTGGTACACAAACATTCTGACCAAGTAAAAAAGACCGGCAAACCAAACCACGAAACCAATAATATGCAGTGCTTTAAAAAGAGGAAGAAATTGTGTCATATTTAAATAGTTACGAAGTCATCGTCAAAAATAATTACAAGGAGAAAGCATTCAAACAATACTAATTCCAAAATTTCGATCACAAAATATATATTTACCAAAAAGAACCATGAAACAACCTCTCTTAGCGATAAGCCTGATGTTCTTATACCTTGTCTCCTGCAAGCCACCACCACAGGATTCGGCAAGTAGCGATGAAAACAACAAAGCCTGGACCTTGCTCATTGATGGGCCCAACCTGGATCTCTGGAAAGGATGGAAAAAGGACAAACCCGGTTCCGCCTGGCACGCGGACAATGGTGTTCTCACTTTTGATCCGGAGATAAAGGATAGAGGAGATTTATTGACACGTCAACAATACGAAAATTTTGAATTTCATCTCGACTGGAAAATCAGTGATTGCGGCAATAGCGGCCTGATGTATAATGTACAAGAAGGTGAAGAATATCACGCGCCATATAGCACGGGCCCAGAGATGCAAATCCTCGACAACTCTTGTCATCCCGACGCTAAAATTGACAAGCATAGAGCAGGTGATCTCTACGATATGAAGGAGACAAGCGTTGTGAACGTCAATCCCGCAGGAGAATGGAATACGATCATTATAAAATCAAAAAATGGTGAAGTAGAATTTTGGCAAAATGGTGTAAAGGTTGTAGCGTTCGAAATGTTCACTGACGAATGGTCGGCTATGATAGAAAATAGTAAGTTTAAAGGCTGGGAAGGTTTCGGTGCATTTAGAAAAGGTCATATTGCCCTTCAGGATCACGGCGACAAAATATGGTTTAGAAACATTAAGATCAAAACATTATAAAACGAAAAACAATAAACTAGAACTATGGAAACCAAGACGGCTACAGTTACTAATGACGCGTATGATAAGGTATTATTTTGGGGTTGTTTTATTGCTCTTATTGCAACGGCATTCGGCTTTATAGCAAGGGTACTGACCTCAAATGAATGGGGCGCTGAATTTGGATTATCACAAACTCAAATCGGAGAAATTAATGGGGTTGGTCTATGGCCATTTGCTATTAGTATCGTCCTATTCAGTTTGATCATTGACAGGATAGGATATAAAGCCGCGATGTGGTTTGGCTTTTTATGTCATTTGACTTCTACAGTCCTTATTTTCATGGCAAATGGGTATTGGGGTATGTACTTTGGCACTCTTATTCTTGCCTTGGGAAGTGGTACGGTTGAAGCATATATCAACCCTGTGGTTGCTACTGCATTCAGTAAGGAAAAGGTCAAATGGCTTAATATTCTTCACGCCGGATGGCCAGGCGGATTGGTGCTCGGTGGTGTTCTCGTCATCCTGTTATTATCTGGCTTGCATTGGAAAATCAAAATCGCTCTTGTTCTCATTCCTGCGGTAATCTATGCCATTATGCTAGCAAAGAAATCATTTCCAGTCCAGGAGAGAGTCGCTATGGGTGTTTCCTACAAAGAAATGCTTGCTGAAGTAGGAGCTATAGGCGCTGCTATTATCGCATATATGATCTTTGCAGAAATCGGTCGTATAGGTGGTTGGGGACCTTTTGCAGGACTGATTGGTGCGGTTATTTCGGGAATTATTTTTTTCGCATACACCAAATCACTTGGTCGGCCCCTCTACATCATCCTGCTCTTAATTATGATGATCCTCGCGACGACAGAGTTAGGCGTGGATAGTTGGATTCCGCCGTTGATGGCTGGTGTAATGGATAATATGGGAATAAATCCGGGATGGGTACTTATTTATACTTCGTTGATCATGTTTGTATTGAGATTTTATGCCGGGCCGATTGTGCATAGAATTTCGGCGCTTGGCCTCCTTGCGGTAAGCGCTGCACTGGCAATGCTCGGATTGGTGCTCTTGTCAAAGGCTTCGGGCATTGCAATTCTTTTGGCGGCCACCATATATGGTTTAGGAAAAACTTTTTTCTGGCCTACTACCCTTGGAGTCGTATCTGAGCAATTCCCAAAAGGTGGGGCATTGACCTTGAATGCGATTGCTGGAATGGGAATGCTCGCTGTGGGAACTTTTGGTAGCCCTATACTTGGTTATATCCAGGATTCTACTATTCAAAAACAGATGGCTTCTTACGACCAGCAGAACAGTACTGATCTGTCAGGCACCTACGTGATAGACGATAAGACTTCGATCATCGGGAAGTACAGGAGCATCAATGTGGATAGACTGTCCTCGGCGTCTGAAGATGATAAAGGTGTCATCACCGAAATTCAGAATAATTCCAAGAAAATTGCATTGGCAAGAGCAGCGATTCTGCCTTTGATAATGCTCATCTCCTACTTAGGACTTATTTTCTATTTCCGGTCCAAAGGTGGGTATAAGCCTGTTGAGTTGGAGGCCTGAATAAGAAGAACTGAATAAAATTTAGTTTAATATTTTTTTGACAAAAAGCAATTCTGAATCAGAATTGCTTTTTGCTTTTTACCTTTTTTGCAATGTAATATCTAATACTGTTGTAAAGATATTGTAGCCGTCAAATTTATTTGACAGGCTCCCTGTATTGCAATAGATAATTGTATGCAAACAAGTTTGCCGGTTACCACAGTACATGACAAAACTCAAAAACAGCCTCCCGCACCCTAGCCCTGAAGGGAACCCTGCCCGCATCTATTACCGAAGCGGGCTGCCCCCTTAGGGAATTGAAGGGTGAGCATGGCCGAAATCATTTTTTGTCATGTACTGTGGCCGGTTACACCAACCATAAAAAACTATCGAAAATAACAATCACTTACAACACATCCTCTTTGATCCGCTGAAGCACAATTTTAGCCTCCTTAAGATTTTTCACCCCTTCTTTTATCATTATCAAAAAAGCCGGCGTCTGCTTAAGGGTAAGTTTCATTAAATTCCCCGATGAAGAAATGTATGACATCATGCGATTGAATAGATCAGATTCGAAATAAGGCGATTGAGCATTTCTAATGAAAAAGCACCTCATCTTTTTGTTCTTAAGGCTCAATCGTTCAAATCCGAGTTCCTTGCATATTTCTCTGAGCAAGACTCCGCTGAACAAGTCATTCACCTGGTCGGGTAATGGACCGAAGCGATCATCTACCCTTTTTCGAAAATCTGCCAATTCCCTCTCATCTGTGATTAAATCCAATTCTGTGTACAGTTTTAATCGCTCCTGGATATTGTTCACATAGTCATCGGGAATCAACATTTCTATATCGGCGTCGATCTCCACCTCCCGGACATATTTTCTGTCCTTGCCAATCTCTTCTTCAAATACTTCTTGAAACTCCGTCTCCTTCAACTCCAGGACAGCATCTTCCAAAATTCTCTGATAAGTCTCATATCCGATGTCCGCAATAAATCCACTCTGTTCTGCTCCAAGAAGATTTCCCGCTCCTCGTATGTCCATGTCTCGCATAGCAATGTGAAATCCGCTTCCCAGATCAGAAAATTCTTCTACAATTCTCAACCTTTTTCTTGCCTCCGAGGTCAAAACAGAGATAGGAGGCGCAAATAAATAGCAATAGGCTTTTCTATTGGATCGCCCCACTCGTCCGCGTAGTTGGTGTAAATCGCTGAGACCAAACTGATGCGCATTATTAATAATCATCGTATTAGCATTTGGAATATCCAATCCCGTTTCAATAATATTAGTTGATACCAGCACATCAAATTTTCCATCGATAAAATCGAGCAAAGTGCGCTCTAATTGTTTTGCCTCCATTTGCCCATGCGCCATTTGTACGCTTGTATCAGGGCATAATTTGCGTACCATTACAGTGATGTCCATGAGCGACTTAACTCTATTGTGTACAAAAAATACTTGTCCACCTCGATTGACCTCGTAGTAAACGGATTCTTTGATCAATTCATCATTAAATATTCTGCGCTCGGTGTAAATCGGCTGCCGATTAGGCGGTGGTGTCCGGATAATCGACAGATCTCTTGCATTCATCAAAGAGAATTGAAGGGTTCTTGGGATTGGAGTGGCTGTAAGTGTTAGGGTGTCCACGTTGACTTTTAATTGACGCAGCTTTTCCTTTGCCGCCACACCAAATTTTTGCTCCTCGTCAATTACCAATAATCCCAAATCATTGAAGTCCATTCGCTTATTCAGAATGGCATGGGTACCAATGACAATGTCCACTTTGCCTTCTTTTGCTTTTTTGTAAATCTGTGTTTTCTCCGCGGACGATCGAAAACGGTTGATATAATCCACATCAACCGGAAAACCTTCGAAGCGATTGGTAAAGGTTTTGAAATGTTGAATCGCCAAAATGGTAGTCGGAACTAATATCGCGACTTGCTTGCCGTTGACGACCATTTTGAAAGCGGCACGAATAGCAATCTCGGTCTTCCCAAAGCCTACATCCCCACAAATCAGGCGATCCATAGGATAATCTTTTTGAAGGTCTTCTTTGACCACTTTTGACGCCTCAAATTGATCGGGCGTGTCCTCGTACATAAACGATGCTTCTAATTCATTTTGGAGATAGCCGTCTTCCTTGCATGCAAATCCGGGAGCCGCCTTGCGCCGAGCATACAGTTTTATCAGCTCTTTGGCGATGTCCTTTACTTTTTTCTTTGTCTTGTTTTTAAGCTTTTTCCAGGTATCGCTTCCGATTTTATCTAGTTTCGGCGGAGTTCCATCCTTACCTACATATTTCGAAATCTTGTGAAGAGAATTGATACTGACATATAGAAGGTCATCGTTCTTATATACCAATCGTACCGACTCCTGTATATGCCCGTTTATGTCAATTTTTTCAAGCCCGGAATATTTGCCGATTCCGTGGTCGATATGGGCTACCCAATCTCCTGGTTGGAGTTCCTTGAGCATTCGTAAGCTCATGGCCTGGTCCTTCGTAAATCCTCGTCTTATTTTGTATCTATGGAACCGTTCGAAAATTTGGTGATCCGTATAGCAGGCAGTCTTCAGCGATTTGTCAATGAAACCATTATGGATGGCCTTAGGTATCGGATGAAAATTAATATTTGCCTGTAGGTCTTCAAAGATGCTGTAGAACCGTTCGATCTGCCTCGTATTATCCGTAAAAATGAAGCTCTCCAAGCCTTCTTTTTCATTCCTTTCCAGGTCTTCGATCAATAATGTGAACTTTCGATTAAAGCTAGGCTGTGGTTTGCCGTCATAATTGATCTTAAGGTCAAAGTCAAATTTAACCGACGGGTTTTTCAAGAAGATCAAGTGATACTTCAAGACAGATTCAACAATTTCCTTTGGATAAATAAATGCTCTGTCATTGAATATTTCTTTCAGCCGTTCATCTTCTACTTTACCGATTGTTTTAGAAAACTCTTTAGCCTTTTCAAAACATATCTGAATCCGATCGACTAGCATATTAAAGTCTTTGATCCATATAATTGTGTTCTCAGGAAAAACTTCGAATATGTTCACCTTATCATCCTGGCCAAATTGTTGGGTCACATTGGGGATAATGGCAATTTTTGCTATTGTTCTTATAGAAAGTTGAGTTGTCGGATTGAACATGCGAATGCTTTCGACTTCGTCGTCAAAGAGTTCCACACGGTATGGCCATTCATTACCAAAAGAAAATATATCTACTATACCGCCCCTTATTGAAAATTGTCCTGGTTCGTATACAAAGTCCACCCTTTCAAATCCAAACTCTACCAATAATTCTATAATCGTGTCCAGGTCCAGTTCTTCCCCTTTGCCAATTTCTATTCTATGATCATTGAGAAGTTTTGGGTTTACGACCTTCTCGAAAAGCGCTTCGGGATAGGTGACCATAATGTCTCCTTTTGTCAGATTAAGGGATAGACGATTTATGGCCTCGGTGCGCTGAAGGATGTTATGACTCGCAATTTCCTCAAAGTGCATGGGTCTTTTGAAGGAATCAGGGAAGAATGAGACATTGAGTTCTTTGTTGAGATTGTCTAGAGTATTTTGAGTATAGGCAGCATCTTCTTTGTCCAGTCCTATGAAGATGTGATTTGACGCATTGGAAAGATATGTTCCCATCAGGGCAAAGCATTCCTGTGCGCCTATCATTTGAGTAAGTAATTGGCGTGAAGCGGATTTTTTTTGGATCTGCCCTATGATCTTCTGCGTACGCTCGTCATGCTTGAATTTATCAAGCAACCTGTTCAGGTTCTGCACTGGGCCAAAGATAGGGGTACAAGTCGAGAGATGGAAGCAAGAGAATGAAGGATTTTTTATCCATTTGATTTATACGTCGATTTCAAAAACAACTCCTCCTGCTGTTCATTACTTATCGATGAAGGACAATCGATCATCATATCCCTACCCATATTATTTTTGGGAAAAGCGATAAAATCCTTGATCGACATCGACCCATTCATCACAGCGCAAAGACGATCGAAGCCGAAAGCGATGCCGCCATGAGGAGGGGCTCCATATTCAAATGCTCCTAAAAGAAAACCGAATTGTTCTTCCGCTTCCACTTTAGTGAAACCCAAAAGATCAAAATTCCTGGATTGCAATTCCCGGTCATGTATTCTTATCGAGCCTCCGCCTATTTCCGCCCCATTAATCACAAGGTCATAGGCATCTGCTCTCAAATTTTTCATGACCTCATTGTCGCCCGTCATCATGCTCTCCAGATCGAGTTTTTTAGGCGAAGTGAACGGATGATGCATGGCGTGAAAACGCTGTGTTTCTTCATCCCATTCCAATAACGGAAAATCGACAACCCATAAAGGCTTAAAATCTAACGGATCGATAAGTCCCATACGTCGACCCATTTCAAGGCGAAGTTCGCTTAGCTGTTTGCGTGTTTTTTCTATTTCTCCGCACAGGATGAAAAGTATATCACCGCTTTCCGCTTCAATTTGTCCTTGCATTGATCTCAAATTTTCGTCGGTGTAGAATTTTCCAATCGTAGATTTTATCGTTTGATCTTCATTATATTTCACGTAAACCAAACCTTTTGCTCCTATTTGTGGGCGTTGTACCCATTCGGTTAATTCTTTGAGATCTTTGTTAGAATGTTGACTTGCAATTCCTTTGGCCACAATACCAACAACGAATTCGGCATTATCGAATACGCCAAAGCCATTCCCTTTTACTAATTCATTCAATTCGACAAACTCCATTCCGAATCGCGTATCCGGTTTATCCGAACCATATCTCTGCATCGACTCGTCGTAAGTCATTCTAGGGAAATCTGGCAAATTGACGTCTTTGATCTCCCTGAAAAGGTGCTTAGTTAAACCTTCAAAAGTTTGTAATACATCTTCTCGTGTCACAAAGGACATTTCGCAATCGATCTGTGTAAATTCTGGCTGGCGGTCGGCTCTGAGATCTTCGTCTCTGAAGCATTTTACGATCTGAAAATATTTGTCCATTCCTGCCACCATCAATAATTGTTTGAAGGTCTGAGGAGATTGCGGAAGTGCGTAAAACTGGCCGGGATTCATCCTGCTCGGCACAACAAAATCTCTTGCTCCCTCAGGTGTGCTTTTGATTAGCACCGGAGTTTCTATTTCTATAAACCCTTGATTATCAAGGTATTTACGCGTTTCTATTGCTAACTTGCTGCGGAAGATCAATTTCTCTTTTACCTCGCTCCTTCTTATATCAAGGTACCTGTACTTCATCCGTAAATCATCGCCACCATCCGTTTCCTCTTCTATAGTAAATGGGGGCACTTTCGACGCATTGAGGACTTCGAGTGACTCAGCTTCGATTTCTATTTCGCCTGTTGAACGGTTTGGATTTTTGTTGCTGCGTTCTCTGACCTTACCTTTAACTTTGACGACAAATTCCCTTCCCAACTTTCGGGCTTCACCACTAAGTTTTTCATCATCTTCAGAATTAAAAACAACCTGTGTTATTCCATACCTGTCGCGAAGATCAACAAAGGTCATCCCTCCAAAATCCCTATTGGATTGTACCCATCCGCAAAGGGTAACTTCTTTTCCTGTGTCGCCTAGCCTTAATTCACCACAATTATTCGATCTGTACATGTAAATGCTCATTTTTGCTTCCGAGACGCAAAAGTACATCTTACTAGAAAACCACCACCAAATACTCAACAGCGGGGTGTATGACAAAATGCAGGTTTCGTTGTCCATTACTGATTCAACGCTGAGTGCCGTAGGTACTCAATATTGGTAGCCCCGACCGCAAGGTCGGGGATATGAAGCGTTGACGTTCAGGCAGTTGGCGGGATTTTTGCATTATTGCAAAAATCATGACAACTGCCACCGCAGTTAAGTTGAAAGCCCGATAGTGATGAACATAACTTGCTATTCCTGCATTTTGTCATACACCCCAACAGCGTTTGATTCCATTGTCACTACAACATAATTTTACAATTCAATGACAATTCATATTCGATTCATGGTTATTTTCGCGCGCGTTAGCTATGCTAGAGCATTTTCAGATCATATCGATTTCTCATAAGAAACTCAATACTGAGGACCTGGAGCGATTTGTTATTAAATACAAATCTAAAACCGGTCTAAAATCTAAACTTGCGAGTCTAAAAAAAGAATTTGCAATAGATGAATTGCTGTATATGACGACTTGCAACAGGCTGCTCATTTTGACCTATCGCCAAGCAGCATTTAATCTAAAAACGCTTACCCAACTATTGTACTATATCAATCCTTCTCTTGAACAGAGTCTGGCTCATCGAGTCGAGAAAATTGTCGATTTCTACAGCGGAGAGGAATGCATCCGTCACTTGTTTGAAGTTGCTTCTTCGTTGGATTCTTTGGTTATTGGCGAGCACGAGATTTTCCGCCAATTCCGCGATGCATATTTTGAATGCAAAAAATTTGGCCTCACAGGCGACAACCTCAGGTTATTGGAACAATGCACGGTCGCCGCAGCAAAAGATGTGCACACTACAACAAGCATTGGTAAAAAACCTGTTTCAATTGTATCACTCGCGTTGCAAAAATTGGTCAGATTGCAGCCGATGAAAGATTCACGAATTCTGCTAGTAGGTGCAGGTGAGACCAACACTACGTTCGCCAGATTTCTGAAAAAGTATCAGTTCTCTGATATTGTTATTTTTAATAGGAGCCTTAATAATGCACGGGAGCTCTCTTCCGAAATCGGTGCGAAGGCGTATCATCTGACTGATCTGGAAGCATATGAACGGGGATTTGACATAATGATCTGTTGTACTTCGGCCACAGAACCGATTATTACATCTCAACTCTACCGCAAATTGGCAAAGGCCGAAGAAGGCCGGAAAATACTCATTGACCTGTCTATTCCTAATAACATATCAAAAAGTGTCTTAAGCGAGAAGCAGGTGAGGCATATCAATATCGATTCGCTAAAGGAATTGGCCGACAAGAATTTAAAATCACGTCAAGGCAATATTGCAGCATCGAGAATATTGATTAATTATCATTTGGATAATTTTGCAGTGATGTACGATCAACGGCAAATAGAGAAAGCGTTTAAAAAACTACCCAAAGAGATTAATTCTATTAAGCACCGAGCCATTAATAAAGTGTACAAAGACAAACTCGACCAACTGCCCGAAGACACCAGGCAGTTGGTATTGGAGATGATGAATTACATGGAGAAGAAATGTGTCGCAGCTCCGATTAAAATGGCTAAGGAGATTGCTAGTGCACCAAGCACTAAATCCTGACCCCCATAAACTTGTTATTTTCCTTCTGCTCGGCGTTGGAAAAATCCTCATTATGCTAAGGCATAACTCCGGTTTTCCCGCCTTGATCAGAAGAAAAATAACTTTGTCTATGGGGTTCATTACTTAATGCTTGGTACACTAGGAAGTGATCTTCCGTACTCTTATGCGTATATTTCGTTTTAGATCAAATGAAATCGCTGTGAAACGCTATTTAATTTCCTTTCTGGTTATAATATTTTTCGCAAGCTTGAATGCTCAGTCCAGATTTGACAATGTAGAGATCAAGGCCCATAAAATCAAAGATCACATATTCATGCTCGAAGGTTCGGGCGGGAATATCGGGCTGTACATTGGAGAAGAAGAAGTATTGATCGTCGATAGTCAATTTGCACCTCTTTCGAAAAAAATCACAGGTGCTATTCGAAAAATTACCGATCTCCCAATAAAGTGGTTGGTGAATACGCACTGGCATGGAGACCATGCAGGCGGTAATGAAAACTTTGCCAGTCAAGGTGCTACTATCGTTGGTCATCGCAATGTGTTAGAAAGGCTGTCAAAGCCAAGTCAAAGAATGGGCCGGGTGAATCCCGCTTCGCCTGAAAAAGCAAGAACGGACGTGGCTTTCGAAAAAGATGTTACCTTAAACCTAACCGGCAAGAGTATATATGTGCATCACGTCGATAATGCTCATACTGATGGCGATTCTTTTGTGCTGTTCAAAGATGAAAATGTACTGCACATGGGTGATTGTTTTTTTAATGGTCGATTTCCTTTCATCGATTTGTCGTCAGACGGTTCTGTGAAAGGATATCTTTCTGCTATCGAAGGAGCGCTTATGATGGTCGACGATGATACCGTGATCATTCCAGGTCATGGAGATATTGCTGACAAATCCGATCTCAAAGCATTTCACAAAATGCTCAGTACATTGATTGGTAGAATGCAATCCGCAATGAAAAATGCAAGTTCTTTGGGGGATATTTCAGTAGAAAATATCACAAAGGACTACGAGAGTTGGGGCGAAGCATTCATCAGCGGGGAGAGGATGGTGCGGATACTTTATGATTCTATGTCGAAGTAGATACGAAAGGCTGCAGAGGGTTTTAGGAGAACCCAAAGGCCATTTATAAGTAGTCAAAGATTTGCACATCGAGGTTTTTAGTCCCAAAGTTTCGAAGGCAGAAGTGAAAATTTAGAATCCAGATTACAAAAGTGAAATTGAAGTTATTTCATGGCCACGTTGCTTATTGCCAAACCCAAACCTACCAATAAAACTCCCAACAGAATGCTCAGTACAATGTAGGTAACTACGATTCTATAATTTCCGAGCCGATATAAATCATAGATTTCTACCCCAAAAGCCGAAAACGTACTAAAGCCCCCACAGAATCCAGTGACCAGCAATAACCTCTGCTGCTCGCTAATTAAGAATTTCGAAAAAGCACCGATTAGAAGACCAATCAGCAGGCAGCTTATCAAATTAGCACAAAATGTTGCATATGGAAAAACTATAACGCAGACAACTTCCAAAACCACCTCCGAGAAAGACCAAAAAGAAATTGAGCATACGGAGGGATTACGTGTGAATCTTTTTCCTATCTACCACAATGCGGCCTAGAATAAAACTCATGATAAATGACCAGGAAACGAGGAGGGCAATAATGAGAAAAGTTCCAAATGATTGATTAGAAAATACCAAAACACAAGCTACGACATTAAAAGCCATGAGTATGGACACGGCCTGTCCGTGACTAAGACCTGCATCTATAAGCAGATGATGTATGTGATTTCGATCAGGTTTAAAAGGTGATTTGCCTTTAATTACTCTCAGTATGAATACCCGTAGCGTATCAAAAAGCGGAAGTATCAAAAGGCTAAACGCTACTGCCGGGGCTGCAGCAAAAGCGTATGGAGAATTGCTCAAAAAATTGTGCTGCTCTATAAATGAAATCGCCAATATTGCCATCACAGCTCCCGCCAAAAGTGATCCCGTATCGCCCATAAATATTTTTGCAGGAGTAACATTATACCTCAAAAACGTTAACATTGCTCCCGCCAAACTAAGAGCTATTATGGCCAATTCAATCCGCCCGACAAGCATAAACCAAATTCCAAAAAACAGCGCAACTAGTGTAGTCACACTACCCGACAATCCATTAATCCCGTCTATTAGGTTAAAGGCATTGATGATAACGATCATGGTAAACAGCGTAAACAAAACGCTGTAGAAATAACTCAATTCATAGAGGCCAAAAACTCCGTAAAAGCTGGTCAGCCGTATATCTGCAAAAATGATGAGAAGTATGCAGGCTACTATTTGGCCAATTAATTTTTTGTAGGGGGTCATTGGCACAAGATCATCTTTGGCCCCTATGAGTAAGATAATGATCAATGCGCTAAGTATGTAGCGATAATTCTCGGAATAATAATAAGGTGTCCAAAGAAGTACTGAGAAAAACGCGCCAGCAAATATTCCCAATCCTCCGAATGTCGGTACTGCCCGACGATGAATTCTATGGTCTGTCGGCTGTTCGAGTACACCTTTTATTCTCCCAACTTTGATAATAGCTGGAATGATCAAATAAGTAAGCAAGAACGCATTGGCGAAAGCGAAAAGTAACTCTATCATTCTGTCTCCTAGAAAATGTACTGAAGATTAGAGCACTAAGTTATATATAAAAAATTAAAATATGTTATTTAAGTGAAGGAATATTACGATCTGGCTTTATTTGTTTTCTGGATGAGCTTGGTAATATTCGCGCATTATGCCGTTATGCAAATTTGATTAAATGGAGGCTTTGCAAATTGCTTATTCAAATACTCGCAAGTAATCGTTATTCCTGGCAACAAGGACACAATCTTTGCCCTCTATTCGAATGATTTCTAAATCCCGGATTTCGCCTTTTACCAAAAACCCGGATTCGCTTGATTTCAGTGCCCGGAAATCACCTTTTCCATTTCCTTGCAGTAATAATCCATAACTGCCGTCGTATTTACCTACTTCTGGTTTGGAACGATAAAATTTGCCTCCCATAAGGATGTCCAACGCTCCGTCCTCGTCAAAATCTTTTATCAATAATCCATAGACGGGTGCAAACTGGGCTTCTAAAGGCAAGGGCTTTAAAAGAAATCTTCCATTTCCCTGGTTCCACGCTATACTGCTTTCTGTAGTGTAAACATTAGATTTTGCCGCTGTACGAATTTGCTCTTCTGAGAATATATCCTCTATGGTTTGTTCTTTATAATCTTTATAGTATTGGTATTTTATTTTCAATTCGGGCAATTGCATAGTCAAATCGTGCCTTAATGACAGAGGATAAGACCTTTCTCCATTGTACATGGTTATGATTTGTTCTGCAGTTCTTTTGGCATCAAAATCATTGACCAGAATACTCATTGGTCGATCCGAAGAAGCCTTAAAACGACTATTTAAACCATGATTTCCAATCACAAAATCTATATCCCCGTCATTGTCCAAATCACCAGCCTCTACTGTATTCCAGAAACCGTTAGTGCGGTCAAGTCCTGACCCCCCTCTGACTTTTCGAAATTTTCCGTTTTCATTGTTAAAAATGGTCAAAGGCATCCAATCCCCGACCACGAATAAATCTGCATCAAAATCAGAATCTTAATCTGTCCACTCAGCATCGGTCACCATCCCCAGTTGCATTAATTCAGGGGCGATCTCTTTTGTGACATTTCTGAAATTCCCATTTCCATCGTTTGCAAGAAGATAACTGCTGACTGGAACTCCGTACGCTCCAGGTTTCAAACGAACGCCTACAAAAAGATCCATGTCACCGTCGTTGTCGTAATCGGCAGCCCGCACACAAGAGCTGCTTTCGAATTTTCTATCGGGAAGTATTTGGGGCGATTTGGAGTAGTTTCCTCTCCCATCATTCAGATACAAGCGATCAATTAAAGCAGGAGAGTTACTTAGAAATTCATTCCCCCTGAGGCTACATAGAGATCGAGATCTTGATCATTATCGGCGTCAAGAAATAAAGCATCAACATCTTCGGAAAGAATATCTATTTCAAAAAGGGATTCATTGGTTCTAACAAAAGCTCCGTAGTTCTTTTGCATGAACAAACTACCAGCCTGGCCTGAAGCTCCTCCTATAAAGAAATCCTCCAACCCATCGCCATTGATATCTCCCTTGCAAATCTTTGGGCCTTCCGAGGAAACCATATGATAGAGTAACCGATCTCTATCAAAATCCACAAAGTCGTTTTCCCGATGTTTGAACACAAGGCCGGTTTCATGCGTAATATCTCTCACTAGTGGGAATACTTCAATGCTGTCTTCCTCGCTGAATGTGGTCTGTTTATTGGCATCGGATTGATGAATTTGTAATCGTTGATTCGTTTTTACATTTTTCAGCAAGGTTATTTTTCCATCCGGCCAAGCCACCTTTACTTCATCCACTTGTTCCAGTTTGCCCAAACCTAAATGCAAGGTATAATCAATCGAGCTCTGAAATCCTCGCATAGGGGCCAATTCCTGATAATAAATTTGTCCCCGATGCTTGATTGTCAATTGCGATCCAAGAGCAAAGGTATTGGCTCCATTTCCCCTTAATACAACTTGTATAAAATTATTTCCACTCGATACAGTAGCCTCATTGCGAAAGACAAAAGGAGCCATATTGACGTTGTTTACGACCAGATCGAGATCGCCGTCATTATCAAGATCGCCGTAAACTGATCCATTGGAGTAACTCGGCATGTGCAGTCCCCATTCTTTTGTAGCGTTCGAAAAACCGAGTTTGTGAGTGTTTTTAAAAGCATAGTTTGAGACCGGTTCGCTGGGTATAAGATCAATTAATTTCAGTATAGCTGATTTCTCGCGATCTCTAAATGCCTGAATAAGAGCAAGATCATTCGAATGAAACCGAATATAGTCCTGATCCAAGAGATCCTTATAAATGCCGTTAGAAACATAGATATCCTTATATCCGTCGTTGTCAAAATCCGCAATGAGCGCACTCCAGCTCCAATCTGTAGCATGCACACCGGCTAGTCTTCCAATTTCGCTAAACGTGCGATTGCCATTGTTTAATTGTAAAACATTACGGGTAAATTGGTGGTGGTAGCCATTGATCACATTCAATTGATATTTATCCCAGTCTTCAAAGGTTATTTTCGTTTTATAGCGAGCATCGTCTTCTGGTAGCATTTCGGTTACAAAAATTTCCGGGTGACCATCGTTATTAATGTCGGCCATATCAGCTCCCATCGAGCCCATACTGATCTCTGGCATTTGGTTAATCAAATCTTCTTTGAACGTACCGTCTCTTTGATTCATGTACAAATAATCGCGTTCAAAAAAATCATTAGAAACATATATATCTTGCCAGCCATCCTTGTCAATATCTCCAATAGTGACACCCAGGCCAAACCCAATGCTGCTGCCATAAATTCCTGCTTGTTCGCTAACATCGGTGAACAGCTTTTCGGAAACAAGGCGCTCATTGTCTGCATATTTCGAATCGTTTCTGTACAGCTTATTGCCCCCAAGAGAATCTCTTATTTCCCTTAACCCTGGGCGAATATCATAACCTCCTACCGGTCTAAAGGAATTGTTGAGAAGATAGCAATCCAGGTCGCCATCTTTGTCATAATCAAAAAAAGCAGCATGCGAGCTCAGTCCTTCATCTGCGATTCCATAGGATTTGGCCATTTCTGTGAAGGAAGGCTGCCGGTTGCCGGTTACCAGTTGCCGGTTGTCGGTTGTCGGTTGTCGGTTGTCGAGACCATTATTAATAAATAACTCATTATGCCGTTTTTCCCCTCCTGGTTTGCCGGATTTGCATACATAAATATCCAGCCATCCGTCGCTGTTGACATCGACAAAACTTACACCTGTAGACCATACATTTTCGGAAGCAACTCCTGCTTCCTCAGTGATATCTTTAAATCGAAAACCTCCAAGGTTTAAGTACAACTTGTTGTCAACCATATTGCCACAGAAGAACAAATCTGCTAAGCCGTCATTATTAATGTCACCTATTCCGACTCCGCCTCCATTGTAGAAGTAGAGGTATTCGATAATGTTGAATTCTTCGTTTTCGGTGAGGGTGTTTTGGAAATCAATGCCGATTTCAGAGGAAGGCAGGAGCGTGAATCCCTGATGGTTTTGGTCATCGGTACAATTGCAAAAAACCAACAAGGTGAGCATCAAAAGTGAACCGTGGTATGTTATTTTATTCACAAGAGTGGCCTTAGTCTATTTATGAGTTTGACAAATATCGAACCTTCATAATTGCCAAGACTGGATATGCCGGAAATACTTTATAAATTATGCACAAAAATAATTCGCGTCAATTTCCCGACGAAGCTGTCGGGAAAAGTTGCGAAATTTGCGTTCACCTAAGTAATTGATCATCAATTAGTTATAAAATCCTGGCGGGAGTAATTCATGTCAAAACAAAAAAAATACGACGTTCTTACCTTTGGCCGCTCTTCCATCGATTTGTATTCCAACGATCTAGGGACGCCCTTTGAAGAAATCACCTCCTTTGGAGCTTTTGTAGGAGGTTCTTCGACCAACATTGCAGTGAGTTGTGGTCGATTGGGCCTCCGAACGGCTCTATTGACCGCAATTGGAAATGATCAGGTTGGAAAATTCATTAAGCATTTTTTGGACCAGGAAGGTGTCGAAACCAAATTCATTCCGATAATCGATAGTGCCAGAAGTTCGGCTGTAATTTTGGGCATTGAGCCGCCGGATCGTTTTCCACTGGTTTTTTACCGAAGCAATGCAGCCGATTTGCACGTGAATATTGACCATGTGAAGAATGCTAACATATCAGATTTTCGAGCTGTAGTTCTTTCGGGAAATGCTTTGAGTCGAGATCCAAGTAAAACGGCGACACTATTCGCCGCAGAGGAAGCGGTAAAGCACAACGTTCAATTGTTTCTCGATCTCGATTTTCGCGCCGACCAATGGTATGATATGAGGGCATATGGAGTTCTGGTCAGAGCGCTTTTGCCGCAAATCGATATTGTTGTTGGCACTGAAGAAGAAATCCTTGCTGCCAGTCTGAAAAACAGCGATCAAATCACTATCAAACATCAACAAGTATCCGCTCCGGAAATTAAGGGAAACATTGAGGAAGCAATTCAAACTATACTCGGGAGAGGTGTAAAAACTCTGATCGTCAAACGCGGGGTAGAAGGAGCGTCTATATTTGAAGCTGGAGAAAAGGAAGTAATGGTGCCAGGTTTTCCGGTTGAAATTCTCAATATTCTAGGTGCTGGTGATGCCTTTGGCGGTGGTTTTATCTATGGTTGTCTGGAAGGTTGGGATTTGTACAAGGCTGTTCGAATGGGCAATGCATGTGGAGCCATTTTGGTGACAAAACACGGGTGCGCCAATTTTATGCCGACGCTGGAAGAAGTAATGGCTTTTGCTGATTCGAAAGGTGGATTGTGACAAACCCAACAAAAACAATGTTTCAGACAGTGCAGTCATACCAATTTTTATGGGCCTTTTAGGCAGTCTAGCAGTTTTTAGGTTTTATCAGTCCAGCCGTGTTACAAAGAAGTATTATTCTGATCCAAAGGCAAACGGTTCTTGGTTAATTTCAGTGGCACTAAATGTTATTCTATTGTTATTTGTTTACAAATATTTCATTCTCATCTAGAAATTCTGACGTACATTGGTAAGTCATTCCAGATGATTATTTTTGGCTTGCCAGCCATCGCTCAGCGTTTTCTATTACCTTCTCATGTGGCGTCCCAATCTCATCTTCATAGCTTTCCTGTAGCGCTAATTCCAGCTCAGCAATTGCTTCTGCGGGCAAGTCGTTCAATTCATCCACTTCTTTTGACTTATTCAATGTGTCCTTTAGTTCTTCGCACAATAGTCTCTTTTTCCTTTGAAATTGTTTAACCATCATCGCATCCATTGGGTCTGCCCCTGCGGCAAGTTTTTGCAGAAGTTTATCAATGCCTTTTACCTCTTGAAGGATAGATTTTATTTCGTTGATAACTAAATTCATTGCGGGAAAGTCATTTTTATAACGCCCTTCGGTAAAAAGTGCCCTTTATCGTCACTTCTTGTAAAGGAAAATAAATTCCTCCAATACTCAAAAATTAGCTGTGCATGCATAAAATAAGAATGTCCTGGTTTAGAATGAGGTGCGAAAAAACCATCTAAACCAAATCTCTCTTTTCCGGATTCAGTAAGAGCATTGACTGCATCCTCACAGTTTCTGAGTACCCTATAATCTACAAAAGTAACGAAATCAATGTCTTTAGGTTTTAATTTCAATGTTGTAAAACTTCCATTGACCAATTGGAAAAACTCTTGTCCAATAATGTTTTTAATAGCTTCCAGATACTCCAAATAATTCCGGAATAAATCGCCTCGATAATGCCTTTCTTCCCTGCTATTCACGAAAATCTCCTCAAATTCCTTTAGTGAAATTTCGACTATTTCGTAAGGAGTAATAAATCCGTGTTCGTCAAATATCATATTATAACTTCGTTCCAAATTTACTATTTGTTAAAACCGCCTCTTCGCGAGGGGATTGGGAGGATTGGATTACTACCTAACCTTTAGCAATTTCTTCAACCGCACCCAGTAGCCTGTCGACCTGTTTGTCCGTGACCATGATGTGTAAGGAGGCACGGTTGGCATCCCAGTTGAATTCTTCTTTGGTCACGTTGCGGATGTATATGTTGTGGTTGACGAACAACATGTCCCTGAGCTCTTCGGTGGGTACGTCTTTTATTCTAAAGGACACGAGTCCACAGCTCAGGAGTGGATCGTCGGAAGAGAATACCTCTACTCCGTCGATGGCCCGTAACCCTTTGATTAATTTTTGCGCCATATAGCGCACACGGGCTTCTATAGCGTCTGGAGTTAGATCGTTGTGGAAATCGATTGCTGCTTCGATCGATACCCGGGTCGCATAGTTATGCGAGCCGCGCTTCTCAAACCTGGCAGCGCCGGGCCATTCGGGATTGTCATAATTTTTGAAAAAATCTTGTGCAATTGCAGGGCCAGACTGGCTAGGAATATCGACATCCCCTGAGTAAACAGTAGGCCAGATGCGGTCAAGTACATCCTCCCGGACGTAAAAGAAACCAGTATACATAGAGGCCAACATCCATTTGTGGCAGGGGCCTGCATACATATCGCAACCCAAATCACGCATATCGAGCTTCATCATGCCCGTCGCCTGTGCACCATCAACCAAAGTCATAACCCCCTTGGAGCGGGCCATTGCACAGATTTCTTTGACGGGCAGTACACAGCCGTCGGTGTAGTTGACATGACAGAAGCTCAGCAGCTTTGTGCGGCTGGTAATGCTGGCCTCAAACACTTTTAACAGGTCGTCCGGGTTTTTAGGAGGATGAAACTTAAGGTCATTAAGATTTACAATCTTAATGCGCAGTTCTTCACGGGCAGCGCGCAATTTAATCGGGTTGTGTACGGCAGAATGATCATGGGTGTGATACAAGATTTCATCGCCACGTTTCATATCAGGGCCCATCGTGCCGAAAACCATGCCCTCGGTAGTATTGTTGGTAAAGGCCATTTCGGTCGACTTGGCACCGATGAAATCAGCCATTTTTTTACGTAGAGCGATGAGATAGTCAGGGTTGTAGACATAATTGCGATAGCTGAGAAAATCGGTTTGAATGCTCTCTATGGCTTGCACTTGGGTCAGATGTACAGGGAGCGGCGATTTTAACTCTGGGCGATGATTTTGGATTCTCTTTCGATTTCTTTTCCACGGTTTTACTTTATGGAGAAGGCCCCCGATATCGCGGATACTCGTGATACCATTGACTATGAAAAGCGAAAACATGGCAGGCTCAATATCGGGATTGTAAGTGAGATGCACGTGTGAGTCCCAAAGTCCCCGGATGAGGTATTTTCCTGAGCCGTCTACGATTACTGCACCACGAGGTGCTGAAATTTCTTCGTTTGATCCTACTTGAGTAATCGTATTTCCTGTGATGACGACAGTCCGATCAGTTCGTAATGCGTTCGCTCCATCAATTATATTTACATTTTCGAAGACGATAGATGATTGTTCAGAACTGCTCGGTTGATTAGTGCATGCCCAGAAGAAGAATAAAGAAATGAGTAGCATTATCAGCATATAGATTGAACAGATATTCCCAGGACGGATATGAATTTTCATTTTAAATATTTAGTGCGCGTTACAAATTATCAGATAATTCCCTTCCGCCATGCATACTTCAATCCTTGAATCATCTTTCTTCATCACTTTTGACCGTCAGGTCTTTAAATAGCACCGTAACGCTATTATTATCTATATTTTTAAAAACTGATATTCTGCGGTTCCCATCTACCCGGACTAAAGCGGTACCTCTTTTGGGATCTGAAACGGTTAAAAAACCATCACCATATAATTCCTTTTGCATAATTATCACCTCTTCTCAATGGCGAACAATGGTTAGGTTATTTCATCTATTTTTGAGTCCACTCCGAAAACTAAATCATAAATCATGTCAAATATTACAATAAGATGACATATATATTTAATTTGTGATATGTTTAAACGTAGTACAAATTCACAAGTTGATCTATTCAAATCGATAGGAGGGATGCTATCAGAACGGAAGCGAGAGCTTCTGGATGATCCAAATGGTTGGCATAATATATTTTTTAAAGAAGTGGTATCTCGCATAGACGAAGGATTGTTCGAGGTGCTTTATAATCAAGGAGGCCGGCCCAATTGCTCAATTAGAGTTTTAATGGGAATGATTATCCTTAAAGAAGGTAAAGGTTGGACTGATGAACAACTTTTTGATGAATGTCGATTCAACACCAGGGTCATGCTTGCTTTGGGATATTCGAATATAAATGAGGATATTCCGACCGAATCGACTTACTATAAGTTCAGACAGAGCATGGTAGAGTATAATGAAGACCATGGGGAGGATTTGATGAAGGCGGCATTTAAACAAATCACTATTGGGCAGATAGAGCAATACAAGGTGAGCGGTAAGAAAATACGATTGGATTCGAAGTTGATTAATTCCAATATTGCACGCTGCACTCGAGTCCAGATGATAATCGAAGCTGTACGAGTATGCAGTAAAGACCTTATGGTAGAACTGCTTACAGATCAATTGGATAAAGAATCATGCGAGCTTTTAGAAAAGCTAAAAAGCCAAAGTGCCTCCAATATTGTCTACCCATTAAACAAAAAAGAAAAAGAGGAACTGCTAGTAGGTATGGGTAAGATCATAAAGGTACTCTTGAGTCATGGCCAGGCGGCGGGATTGACAGGCTACCAAGATCTCAAGCGGCTCTACGAAGAACAGTATGAAGAACAATCAGAGGAATCTAATGAGCAAAAACCTCCGAGTGCCTCTGATGATAAAACAAAAATCAGCGCGGTCTGTGATGAATCTGAACAGCAAACTAAACAGGAGAATACTCCGAGACCCAAAGCTGCAAGAGACATATCGAGTGGCAGTGTGCAGTCCATTCATGATCCTGATGCTGCCTACCGTACTAAAGGTAAAGCAGAAAATAAACAGACCATATCGGGCTATCATGCCAACATAAGTGAAACGTGTACAGAAGAAAATGAAATAGACCTAATCGTAGATGCCCAGGTAGTACCGGCCAATATTACAGAAGACGAGTTTTTAATCGAATCTATCGACCATATCCAGGATGTATTAAATCCAGATAAGGATGAATCAGGTCAAGAAAAGAATAAAATAGAACAGGCCATCACGGATGGCGGATACGACAGCAAGGCCAACAGAAAAGCAATGTCAGAAACGACCACGCCCGAATGGAAGTTAGCTAATACAAAAGGGGGAAAGCAGGCCTATACAATGAAACGAGATGAGAATAACAATCTTCAAGTATGGCGAAAAAAGACAGGAGAACAGTGCGCGGTAAAGTTTAACGAGAAGACCAACAAATACGTCATTAAACACGACACCCGAGGTCGGTATATGACCAAAGATGAAGTAGAAAACTATTTTTTATTTCAACAGATGCAAGAAACATTAGATGAGCACACCCACAATCTAAGAGCCAATGTGGAATCGACCATACATCAATGTTTTCACCGGCTCAAAAAAAGAAACAAAATATTATATCGGGGTTTATTCAAATGTCAAATTTATGTCCTGTCACGAGTACTTTGGACGAATTTTAGAAGAATTAACGATAAATTGGTCGAAAATGCCCTCGGATTTCCAAATATCATCATCGCAACCCTCAGGAATGCTTATGCAACAATATTGCACTTAAGAAAATTCCAGGGTTTTGGCCGCAGCTGGCAAATGTACGCTTGAAAAATGTGTGGTAATCGGAGTGGACTCATTTTTGTACCCAGTAGATAAAGTAATAAAATATGAAAAAACTACTCTTAGCTACTCTTTTCTTTTCTACTCTGAGTTGTCAAAAAGAAAACACACATATTGCAGATGCTAATGCATTGCATGACAGCATGAAAAAGCTTTCTGATGTCATTGTTTACGACATTTTTTCTCCGCCCGTGGCAAGTCGGGTGTATGCTTATCCTTCGATCGCTGCTTATGAAGCTGCAATCCATGCAGATCCTGCTTATAAAAGTCTTGCCGGTCAATTGCATGGACTAACATCGATTCCTTTGCCCGAAGAAGGTAAAGAATATGCTTTTGACGTCTCAGCATTACAGGCGTTTTTAACGGTGGGAAAGGCACTTATTTTTTCTGAAGCCAAAATTGAAGAATTTTCAGATGCTCTTTTTCAAAAGATAAAAAGGGGTGGAATTACAAATTCCGTATTAAAACGATCTATTGTTTACGGCGATGTGGTCGCTCAACACATTTTGCCCTGGGCCGATACGGATAATTATAAACAAACTCGGAGTTTTCCAAAATACTCGATCACCAGCGATGAAGCAAAATGGCGGCCAACACCTCCTGCTTATATGGAAGGTATAGAGCCGCATTGGAATAAAATACGGCCATTCGTAATTGATTCTGCAGAGCAGTTTGTACCTATTCCTCCTACAGAATTTAGCCTGGACGAAAAAAGTAAGTTTTACGAAGAGACCGTGGAAGTGTATGAAGTTGTAAAATACGCCGATGAAGAAAAGACGGAAATCGCCAGTTTCTGGGATTGCAATCCATTCGTGCTCCATGTGACCGGCCACGTCATGCACGCCACAAAAAAAATTACGCCGGGGGGTCATTGGATTGGTATTATTTCGATTGCTTGTCGCAAAGCGGAGGCTGATTTTGTCAAAAGCGCACATGCATATGCACTTACTTCCATTGCACTTAATGATGCATTCATAAGTTGTTGGGACGAGAAGTACAGAAGTAACCTGGTGCGCCCTGAGACGGTTATCAATGAAAATATTGACCCGGATTGGACGCCCATACTGCAGACTCCTCCTTTTCCGGAGCATACTAGCGGACATAGTGTGATCTCTCGCGCAGCTGCTATTGCATTGACGAGCATATTCGGTGATGATTTTTCTTATGAAGACGATGTAGAATTGCAATATGGACTGCCCGTCAGAAAATTTAATTCATTCATAGAAGCTTCTGAGGAAGCTGCTATAAGTCGTCTTTATGGTGGTATTCACTACATGCCCTCAATCACTTATGGCGTGCAACAGGGGGAAGCTGTGGGTAAGTTTGTTGTTGAAAATCTATCTATGGTCGCCTATGCCGACTGAAAGACCCAAAGGGTATAAAATCTGAATCTTAACTTTAGCACATGCAGGAGAAACCTTTGTATCTACACATATTCCAGGTCGTATTCAAGTGGCGCATTTCGCTTCTAATCGTTTTGCTGGCGACGGGGACACTTTCGAGTATAGTTATGCTTGTAAAGCCAAATATCTATCGCGCGAATACAATATTCTATCCGGCCAGTATATCTATTCAAAAACCAGTCTTTACAGAGGCCAACAGAAACATCAATTATTACGGCGATGACCACGATGTAGATCGAATGCTTTCTATGGCCACATCATTGGATACTAAGCAGGAAATGATCACCGAATTAGGACTCAGAGAACATTATGCGGTAGAAGTAACATCGCCTAAATCCGAACAAAGACTTTTCGAATTGTTTAATAGGCGATATAAAGTAATAAAAACACCTTTTGACGCCATCAAAATAAGTTTCGACGATACAAATCCGAATTTTGCAGCAAAAGTTGCAAATCGCACCAGGGATAAGGTCAACGCGAATACCCAAAAAATAATCAAGGCAGCTCAGGCGGATGTTCTTAAAAATGCTGAGGGATCATTGAAAATTATAGAGTCCCAAATCGATGAACTCAATCAAAAATTGACCAAAGAAAGAAAGAAATACGGCGTATACGACACCGAATCTCAATCCCAGGCATTCGCTATCCTTGAAACTCAAGGTGCTAATAAGGCAGAGCTGGATCAAAGAATCCAAGACTATACAGAAGGCCTGAGCTCAGTAAAAGCCTTAGAAGAACAGATTCGATTCGCGAGCCAGGAACAGATCAAATACAAAAGCAATTTGTATAGACTTAAATCTTCGCTGGAATCGGATATTTCCACACTTCATATTATCCAGTATGCCCATCCTCCTCTAAAGAAACACAGCCCTAGACGATCCCTCTACGTATTTGGCTCCATTTTGCTGATGGCGTTTGTGAGTATAGTGGTTGTTTTGTGCTTGGAGAGTCTGTCTGTGGTGAAAGAGTCATGATTTTATTGTCAAATATTCGAGTTTACCATTTAAGTAAATCGATCTTCTATTTCGCTTCTTTCGCAGCTCTGATATTGCTCATTTTTGGCTTGTATTTAGAGCGTGAGGCTTTGATGCTCGTGCCCTTGCTCATCGCCGTTATTTTTCTTCTTATCCTTTGGCCAAAACAGTGCTATCTCTATTTTTTTGGCATTCTGCCATTCTCCATTGAAGTTTATTTTCGGAATGGATTGGGTACCGATCTTCCTACGGAGCCGTTAATACTTTTCTTTTTTGCCTGGGCGATTCTAATCCTGGCCAGCTCGCAAACCAAAGTCATAACGCTTTTTGATTCACCAATAATTTTACTGCTTTGCGCGCATCTGTTTTGGATTTTTTTTACCGCCATTTATGCCCAGTATCCCTTTGTTTCATTTAAATTTTTCTTTGCTAAGCTTTGGTATGTTCTCCCCTTTTTTTTCTTGTCTCAGAAATACTTATTCGACAAAGCTGATGTGCAGAAATGGATAAGAATTTTTCTGGCCGGCCTGATGATATCTGTAGTCTATGTTATGATCAGGCACATAGGAAGTGGTATGGGTTTTAGCTCTATCAGTCCTTCTGTTTCCCCTTTTTACCGAAACCATGTGAATTATGCTGCGTTGCTGACTATATCTTTGCCGTTGTGCTGGTTGATGATTAGAAGTACAAGGTATAAATGGGGGTATACAGTTTTATTGACTTTTCTACTTATAGCTATTTATTTTTCTTATTCCAGGGCAGCATTCGTCGCGGTCGTTTTGATCGTAACGGCATCGTTTCTATTGAAATTTAAGGCATTGACTTATTCCGCTTTATTCGCAATGGTAATCTCAGTATTGTCTGTTTTTTATTTTTCAAAAAACAACAGGTATTTAAACCTTGCTCCGAACTACGAAACCACTATAGCGCATACAAAATTTGACAATCTTGTTGAAGCCACCTACAAAATGGAAGATATATCCACGATGGAGCGCGTTCATCGGTGGGTTGCAGGTTTCAATATGCTCGGAGAAAAACCATTGCTTGGCTTTGGCGCGAATAATTTTTATTTCACATACAGGCCATATACCAACAATAGTTTTCAGACTTATGTAAGCAACAACCCGGATAAATCGGGTATACACAACTATTACCTGATGACAGCTGTGGAACAAGGGATACCCGGCCTTCTTATTTTTCTTTCTTTAATTGTTGCCATTCTTTATACGGGAGAGCGGTTATACCACCGATTGGCGGTAGGATTTGATAAAAATCTTGTACATATGGCTTTAATGGTTTTGGTAGCCGTATTGGGACTCATTATGATCAATGATTTGATGGAGGCTGTGAAGGTCGGGCCCTTTTTCTTTGTTGCGGCGGGTATAATTGTGCGAATGAACCGGGATTATTTGGACTGAAGGAGGGCCGGGATTTTTTTTGTTATGCCCTCTGGTTGGTTAGGTGAAAAATTGATTCTACTCGTCTAAATAAGCATTGATTCGGTCTTCTGCATTCTTGCGGATATTCATGTAGAAAATATTGTAGTCTAAGTTGTGCAAATTCCCGTTTTGGGAAAGATTTTTTAAGAATGAACTGTTACCCACAATTACCTGGTTTTTATAAATTCCGGCGCAGATTTTTCCTTTGATGAAATCATAATTATTCGCCCATAATTAGAGCTGCAATAAATTTGGCTGCGTACTTAAGCAGTTTCAGTTTGTTAGGAAAGAGTCGGATAATTTTGAAACCATCTGAAATCAATATTCGCAAAAGTTTGATGTATAAAAGAACCGACGGCTTTATCACAATTCGATTCTTCCTATAATCCGGAACAGCATCTAAGAGTAGATCGGCAATACCCATAATCCTGCAAAGTTTTCTAAAAAAGACCTTAAAGGGATCATTTACTCTATTTCCTAAAAACGACAATGGCAAGTCGGCGGTAGCCTCTCCTTCTATTTGAACAAAATTTAGAAAGTTGCGAACATTTTTTTCGTGTCTTTTTTTTTCTTTTCAGGAAGATCATCGATAATGCGGTCTACGCAGTCTATAGTCGTGATCAAATGATCGAGATGATCTTGGGTTCTAGTATCTATTTCGATTCCGAAAGCACTCGTCAGAACATGAAATTCTGTGCCTAATTTTTTATAAATGGGTCGGACTCCTGACCAATCTATTTTTGAAATTACGTACGGATGAGATGGCGTCGAGTCAAGTGATATAGTCATTATATCTATAACAATCATTCGATAAAGGAGTTTGCGAATCAGGGAAAGAAAAATGTAGCTCACGACATTAATAGCTATTGTTGCGTGGTAATGTTAGCCATCCTATATTTGCCCACATTTTGGCGATTAGCTCGGTTTGTTTAGAGCATCCCAATTTTATATCGGGAGGGTCGGGAGTTTGAGCTAGTCATCCCATAATTTAGGGCGATTAGCTCAGTTGGTTCAGAGCACCTGGTTTACACCCAGGGGGTCGGGAGTTCGAGTCTCTCATCGCCCACTTTTCCAATTTCTTAATCTTTTGTTTCATTTATACATTCTGTATTCCGAAAATCTGGACAAGTATTACATAGGCCATACGTCTGAGTTGGATAACAGGTTTCTCAAGCATCTGTCTAATCATGGAGGATTTACAGGAAAAGCAAAGGACTGGGTTATTGCATATAAAGAAACCTACTCTACCAAAGAAGAAGCATATAGGCGAGAAAGGCAAATCAAAAATTGGAAATCACAGATAATGATTAAAAAGCTGATCTCATAAAGAAGAAATTAGACTTGTTTTTTGAAATGGTTCAGAGTATCCCGATTTTACATCGGGAGGGTCGGGAGTTCGAGTCTCTCATCGCCCACTTTTCCAATTTCTTAATCTTTTGTTTCATTTATACATTCTGTATTCCGAAAATCTGGACAAGTATTACATAGGCCATACGTCTGAGTTGGATAACAGGTTTCTCAAGCATCTGTCTAATCATGGAGGATTTACAGGAAAAACAAAGGACTGGGTTATTGCATATAAAGAAACCTACTCTACCAAAGAAGAAGCATATAGGCGAGAAAGGCAAATCAAAAATTGGAAATCACAGATAATGATTAAAAAGCTGATCTCATAAAGAAGAAATTAGACTTGTTTTTTGAAATGGTTCAGAGTATCCCGATTTTACATCGGGAGGGTCGGGAGTTCGAGTCTCTCATCGCCCACAACCATACTATATTAATGATTGATTTGGACGGGTTTTCAAATTCAGAACTCCTTACCTCTCGCAATCTAAATTCGCTGTTATTTTGAAGATCATGCGCAAATTTGATCCAGGGAATATGGTTTCAGTTTTGTTGAGCAGGTCTGCAATCTGTTTGGCTGCATGATTAAATCTTGGTGCAGAAAGAGAGTGCAAGGTTATAGTCAGCGTTTTACTCTTATAATCCGGAATCAAGTCAGCGTTGTTGCTGATGATTTGTTTGATGAACATTCTTTTTTCGTCTTTTGCCCTATTGAGGTGGTCACAAGCCACAGCTGCCACAGATGATTCTGCTCTGTAAGCGATCATCTTTATTACATTCATGAACAGTTTACTTTCGGTTTTTAACTTGTTATACCTTTTCTGCTCGGGCATACGCTCAAGAGTTATTCTGGCAGGAATATCATTTCTGAGGGTGGCGATCTTGTTTTCTTCTTTTCGAAGAATATCAATTTTGTGTTTATACTTCATTTGTCTTTCGGTTATTTCAGGAAGTTTGTCAATTTTCTCATCCATAGCTAGTTCTGCAAGAGGGAAGAACTTGGCTTCTAACCGGGTGATCTTTTCCCTGAGTTTTTTCAGTTGGTTTGTTAATTTTCGGTATTGTGGGTTGACCACTTCCCGATTGGGATCAATACTTTCTACCCCAAATTGAATCATTTTATCAAAATCATAGTCTTGAATGAGGTAACTGAAGAAGTTTTCCTGACACCACCTTCCAAACATTCTGCCTGCTATCAATGCTATTCCCAAAGTAGGGTGAGTGGTGATAATAGCGGTTTGATGTTCACCCTTTTCAGACAAGCTTCTGATCTCTCTGAAAGTGTGTCCTCCAAGCGTTACTTCTTTCTCGCACAATTGCATGGTTACATCCTGGCTAAGTACTTGTGTATCAGTGGATTCAAAGTCATCTTTATTCCATGAATCTCGCACATCCTTGCGATATGTAATCACGGCTATTCTATACCTTTCCCACAGGTGGTTAAAGAAAGCAGGTTCGTAAGCCTCCCTGTCAAAAATAAAGGTGCATTGAGGGCTTTGTCGATCATCCTCCTCTTGTATCTCAGTAAGTAATTTGGTTTGTAGCATTTGTGGAATAATCAGGTCTTGTATTGCTTCTTTTATTTTCTCTGTCAATTGCCCTATCACCATCATAACAGGCATCCCTTGTGCATCGTGAACCCAATACTCCGTAGTGGCGCTTAAACACAATTTTTGTCTCGCAATATATTTGACAGGTAGATTAGCTTTGCCTCCATAATAGATCCGTTGGTGACCATCTATATATAAAAAAGATGAGTCCTCATTATCCTCATCTCTATACCAGTGATCGATCAGAAGGTTGTTCAGTTCAACGGCTTTTTCCTGCTTGCTCAGCAAATCTATTTTCTCTCGCAAACACCGAACTTCTGGTATACGATCCAAGCCTATTATCCTGCCGATCTCCCCTGGTTTACATTGTTTGAGTTGTTCGGGATTTTTGATGCGCAACAGGGCCATGAAGGCCAAAGTCAATAGTATCGACCTTAGTCCGTAATAGTGTGATGAAGGTAACTCATATACCTGTTTTGTCTTGAATAACCCATGCTCTATCAAGGCAGGTAAGAGGAATAATACCCCTGCTCCGCATAAAGCTTCGCTGTTGTCAAACTTCACCTCAGCATGACCAGACAACCCAAGAGATGCACCTATCCTGTCTTCAGAGCGGCTTGTGGCTATGCCCATCGGCGTAGATTGGTCTAGGTCATTGCGATCATTTAAGGTCGAGCCATTTCCACCTTCACACTCTATTTTGAACTTTTTTTTAAAGTGCCTTTTTCAATGTGATAGCGTATCGACGATTCTGAAATCCCTTCTTGTTTTGAGATACTCAAATTACTTTGTCTCTTATCCAGCTTCGATTGTATCCGCTCCACTAGTTTACCAACCATCTTGTATGCTTTGCCTTTTCTGGCATCAGGCCCGAAAAATCCAGATTCTCCCTTCTCCTTGTATTTTCTATACGATCTTCTGACACTGTCTATACTCACTCCAAAAGCCCGCTGAACTTCAGCTCGGCTGCACAATCCTTTATCTATAAAATTGCTAGTTATGAATCTGAAAGCATTAAGATCGTCACTCGAATGACTATATACAGGTAAGCCATTGGCTATGTATTGTACAATACCGTCTTGGGTGTGTACTCCAAGACAATGAGAGATCATCTTTGTATCTTTAGGGAAGAAGGGGAATTGTAACTGCATATACAAAAATATGAAGCAGTTTTAATTCGCGAGGTCTACTCCCTATTACCCTGAATTTATTGGGACGGGTAAGGAGTTCTGAAATTATTTATTTAACAAAAGGATATTTTTAGCGGATTCATAATATTAATACTTATCAAAGGATCCTTGGATATAATCATTGAATAGACCAGCCACAAATGAGTTGATTCGGACCATGCCCACAAGAATTTGCCAACCAAAAGGCAAAGTTCTCTTTAAAGATTAAATCAATATCATCATAATCCAACCTGCCCTTATCAGTAGTCAGAACTTTGAACGAGAAAAGATAGAAAACGGTGTAATGGCTCTTAACCGTTAAGCTCGGCAAGGTCTATTTACTAATTAGACGTACTTAAGCCACAGCCCCATAATTATGCTGTATCCGCTCCAGCAATTTGATCAGCATATTCACTTCCCGATCAAAAATATTATCTAGCCCGAGCTTAGATACACTTTCAAAACAAGACTTAGCATTCATGCTCAGTACCTTACCTTGCCTTTGTCAGTAAGAAAAATGCGGTTGTTTCTTTTACTTCTTTTATCCTTGACTTTTTGGATCAGATCCTTCTTTTTTAAGAACTTTAATGTCCTTGATATCGAAGCCGGCTCCTTGCAGCATCTCTTGGCAATTTCGATTTGAGTAAGACCCTGGTTATCATTAATGGCCTGAATAACCTCCCATTGCTCATAACTTATCTCAAATTGTAAATCCTTGAAATGATTATTTACGTTTTCCTTGATGGATCTGGCAGTATTTTCCAACGTACTCACTACTTGAGAGGAGTTTTTCAAAAGGTAAGACATAGCCCGCTTCGATTTGTAATCTGTTAGTTAATGCGCCACTTAAATTAAGCATAAATCGGCCAGAAGAGTATATTTTTTTGTAAAGATTCAGCAATAATTACAAATAAAATAAAGTGCCATTTATAAATTGAAGATTCTCAAAAGAATAAAAATCACAGAAAAAAATAATTTGTCTAATTGTAGTCAATTTTTACCAGGCTGAGCAGCCCGCTTCTTTGGCTTGGGACGAGTAATTGTGTAGAACTGATCTGTACAGCGTCCTTTATGCGCAATTTGAGATTTTGATATTCGGTGCTTAAAAGGCTGTTTCTTTTGAACCTTCCGTATGAGTCGAGGATGTATTCGCTTACCGTGTTGTTCGATTTAATTTCGTCATTGAAAATCAACCGTAAGCGAGAGGGTGTTTTGAATGGGAAAAAAGAGGAATATATTCCCTGATCGTCTTGTGATCTCTGTCGTTTGTACATCACTTTTGACCACTCTATTTCGCGATCAGGCGAGATAGAATAAAGAAGCATATCTTCATTGAGATGACTTGTCCATGTGCGGGGGCGATAATTGTCATATGGCTCATAGCTGTTGTAATAATTGGGCCGACGAAAGTAGTCAAAAGTCATTTCTAATATCAAGAGAACACCGCGGTCGGCACGCCATACTGCGTCTGCTATTATGAAATTATCTATAGTTTTTTTTGATTTGGCATCTCTTCCATATAATTCGCTCAATATGTCATTTGAAATTTCATGGAACTGAATGTTGGTATTCTGCAGCAGATCCGGTGTTTGGCTGATAAAAAAGAAGCCTTCGGATTGGTCGTACGCCTTGTCGCTATACAATCCAAAAAGTCCTAATCGGCCACCTACATTGTCATAACTCATAAAGAGATCCGAAGTCAACACTTCTGGCAAGGGAATCACAAATTGATCCATAGTCCCTAGGGCGTTGCGAATAGAAAACATTTCCACATAGTGCTTATTTTTTTTGCCGCGCGAGTTGTAGTGATCGAAAAGTAGCCAAAAATGGCCTTCATCCGTAAGCGTCGTCTGAATTAAATCCTGTTCTAATAGAGAACTTTGTATCGAGAAAATCTGATCAATGAGTGTGGTATCGTTGACAATGTCGTAGACGATCAACTTTATTTCTTCATTATTGTGAATTTTATAAATCGCTATTTTAGATTCATTCTCCGAAAACAAGGACTCATAGGGGGCATAAAAACGAAAACTCTCTCCTACGCTGATGAGACTGGAATCTACCAATTCCACATTCCTGTTGTATGTATTAATTTTTATGAAATCTTCGGACTTTTGTTTATATCCGTAAATGATGTGAAATACACTGTCGGTTTTGGAACTAATGTCTAGGACGAAGATTCGTTTTTTATCAAATATTGGCGTTCGCTCTGATAATTTGACCATGTTCTCATCAAAAAGCACAATTTCCTTTTCGTACCCTTTGTCCTGATAGAGAAGTATGGCATCGTCTATCATGCCTATAATATGATACGCAACATGGGATCGTATATTGATCTCTTCAGATTGAATAACCCTCTGAGAAAAAAGAGACATGCAAATAAGGCACATCAATAATAGAAGAGAATATCGCATATTGCCAAAATAAGGATATAAAACCATGCAATCAAGAAAAGCATCAAAGAAAGAAAGTTTATTGGTGGAATGTGTCCCCAATATTAGCCTCGGCCGCGATAAAAACCTATTAGACAGACTGATCAATTCAGTCAAATTAGGTGCTGGGGTAAAATTATTGCATGTCGATAGCGGCCATGCTGCAAATAGGACCGTTCTCACATTTGTCGGACCTGTAGACGAAATGTTGAAAACCATTAGCCAGTTATATGAAATAGCTGCAAGCCTTATAGATATGCGTTTTCACGAAGGCAATCACCCATTTCTGGGTGCATTGGATGTCTGCCCATTCATAGTTTTTGATAAGAAAAATAAAGTGATGCTTATGGCGGAAGTTTTAAAGTTTTCAGAATTCATATCACGGCACCTTCACATACCCGTATATTCATATGCTGAGTCTTCCCAAGAAGGTCGCCGAAAGTCGCTTTCCGAAATTAGAAAAGGTGGTTATAAGCAGTTAGTAAATGATCCTGTAAAAATGAGTTTTGTGCCTGATTACGGCAAAGAATTCATAAATCTCAGGTTTGGTGCCACAGTTATAGGAGTGCGGGATTTTATGCTTGCTTACAACATTAATTTGAACACCAAAGATCTGAGAATAGCTAAAAAAATAGCTGAAGAAATGCGAACTATCAGAGAGACTGGTCGAAGATCCGGAGGCTCTTTAAAGGTTATCGACTTTTCTTCGGAAAAAGGGAGGAACACGACCAAGGATATGAAATCTTTGCAAATATTGGCGTGGTACATAGACGAATACAATTGCTGCCAGATTTCCACCAATATTTATAATCCGAGAGAGTTATCATTACTTGATGTTTACCAATTCGCTGATGAAATCTCCGCGCAATACGGTATCCGGACTAGATCCTCTGAACTAATCGGAATGATGCCTTTATTTGCTATGAATATGGTTAAAAAACAATTGGGCAGAAGTGAGGATTATGAAGTGATCGACGCTTTAGGTCTGAATTTTAATAAAGCCATCCAACCAGATGAAATAATTATAGAGCGGGCATACTTAGGCTATCGCTTGGAAAGGTAGTTCCACTTTTCTCGTGCATAATCATTTTCTCTGAAATTCTTCTCGCGATTTCGCACCATGAGATAGTTTTCACGGAAAACTTTACTTCTATAGCCTAGTAAATGAAAGAAGTCCCGCGCAAAAAGACGTGCTGTTTTTTTATTGACCCTCAGTATATTTTTTTTCGAGGAGGCCCATCGAATGCCCGGCAAAAAGGGTAAGACATTGTCAAAGTTTATTTTCCGAAGAAATGACGAGAGCTTTAAAACTACATTTGGTATTTTTCTAACGATGAAAAATCCATCTTCTCCTTTTTCTTGATAAATAGGAAGAAAGATCTTTCCACTATAATTGGCTGGCACGTCAACGCCATTGCTTCTGGCCAGGTGATCTCCTTTTGCAATGGTCTGAAAATTGACATAGCCCTCATTCATCTGAAAAATTTCGTTCTCCTCGATTTTATATCGATCACGTATTTCAAAGAACTTTTGGGAATAATCCGCTCTTTCTGCCAATAACTCGTAGTAATTATCGTAGCCTGAAATGTCTGTCTTTTTCATTGTTCCTGTATGCTCCAGTGTTAAATAGATAAAAGATTCGTGATTTTTTATCGACGCAATCTCATCATGCTGACCGGATTCGAATCCCAGAGCTACGTAGCCCAATTCGTTGACATAACTGAGATAAGGCCCTTCGATAAATTCTTCTATCCCCAAAATAACCGGAACTGGAAAGCCCAGTGAAAATTTTCGGTTTGTAAGAGTATCATTAAGTGTTATAAATGGTGTAGTTTCTCCGGACGTCGAGTGTAAATCAATAAAATAAAAGGGGCTTGAATGTTTGCTTAATATCGACATTGTGAGTTCATGGATACGTGCTAATTCTTTGAGATCTTTATCAGTCTTACCATCTTCATGGGTGGAAATATTTTCCAGGCATTGTTTTGTCCAAACTCGGTTTAGATCGTATTTGAGAAATCGCTCTCCCCGAGACAAAGCAAGCAGATTACCGCTAATGGCATATATATCTCCGGATATCGTATTTCTTTTGTCCTTTAAGTGATCAATGATGCGATGTAGTGCAAATATTCCAGACGGTTCATTCCCATGAATTCCGCCTATGAAGACCACTGTCGGCCCAGGTTGACTTCCAGCAATATGGCCAATAATTCGATCTACCTGGATGGTCTTGTCTAATGCCTTGCTGTATACTTTCGTCATCTAATTTCATTTGTTCTTTTTTGCAAATCTTTATACCTCCAAATCGCAAGAGACGCATATGACTGATATGGAGACCATGGGCGCGCAATGTTTTCCAATTCTTTTAGTAACTCCTTCTTTTCCAGGTTCACATTGTATAAAGCCATCATTCCTTGCTGAATGCCTAGATCCAAAACAGGAAAAACATCAGGACGTCTCAAAGCAAACATCAATACCATTTGCGCTGTCCAAGTTCCTACTCCTTTGATTTGCGTAAGGAGGTCCAGTACCTCTTTATCTGAGTACTTAACCCAATTTTCGTCAAGCAATTTGTTATTCAGAAAAAAACTGCAAACATTTTTGACATAGCTTGCCTTTTGATAAGAAAGGCCGACTGTCCTCAAAGATTCATCACTATAAGAAAGATACGTGGAAGGATCGTTTAACCTTATGCCATCGAGGTTTAACAATCGATTATATATGGTTTTAGCGGATTGAAGGGAAAGCTGCTGAGACACAATGGATCTAATCAAATACGCAAATACGTCTATGTCCTCTGCGGGAAATTCAATGCTGATCTTCTTTACCACTTTCTTAAGGATAAGATCCCTGAAAAGATGACTAGTGATTTTGTCTAATTGCTTTGGCATAAAAATTGGAATTAGTTCTGATGAAAGCTTCACTTTGTCAGGATGCCGATCTGATGAAGTCAACATCAGTATTGATCAACTAATAAGTGAATTATAGAATGGCTGTGTTTTTAATTTTTGTTTTTATTACAAATGGCATTTCCGAAGGCGAAAAGCAAGAATACATAAATAAATGGAGGGAGCTTGTTTGTGTAGAATCTCAGCGTTCTGGAATTCCGGCGTCCATCATACTGGGTCAGGCCATTCTAGAATCATCGTACGGCCGCAGTCCGTTAGCTACAAATGCCAACAATCATTTTGGAATAAAATGTCAAAGACAGTGGATGGGTAACGTGTATCACATGAAGGATGATGATAGAAATGAAGCAGGTCATTTAATATCTTCTTGTTTTAGAGCCTATGATCAGGGAACAGATTCTTTCATCGATCATTCACATTTTTTGATGAATTCTCTGTGCTATCGGTCACTACACGATTTCGATAAAAACGATTACAAAAGCTGGGCAAATGGTCTTTATGAATGCGGTTATGCTACTGATCGGAACTATGCGAAAAAACTAATAAGGTGCATAGAAGTGCATCGCTTATGGGAAATGGATATGGGCCAATAATTTACCGCGAAAGACATTATATTTGAATAGCCAGGGCATGTAGAACGAGACTGATAAACCAATCTCTGAGAATACTGACGCTCGCTTTGCTCGGTCAGCATAATGCTGACAATGCGCAGCTTTTGTCAGTAGATACCTACTCTGAAGTCTTGTTCCTATGCTCTGGTTTTTTCCGCTGACGAAGGCCGCGCTTGGTCAGAGTATTGATCTGACGACTGCGTGATATCTTAGCTTTAGCGGTGACACTATGATTTGCCTTGTCAGGATGCTGACTTGATAAAGTCAACGTTAGCATTATCTACTCTCCACGGGCACTTCCTGTTTTTGAAGTTTATTAGTCCTCAATTCATTAAATGTCCTTCTGTTATCAAGGATTTTTATCGCGCTGTAAACAGCTGCTCTGAAGGAAGAGGCATCGGCTATATTTTGCCCGGCGATATCGTATGCGGTTCCGTGATCGGGTGAAGTGCGTATAGCCGAAAGGCCAGCAGTAAAATTCACACCTTGGCCAAAAGAAATTGTTTTAAAGGGAATCAAGCCCTGATCGTGATACATGGCCAACACACCGTCAAACCGGGCAAAAAGTCCACCCCCAAAAAAACCATCTGCAGAATATGGGCCGGAGACCATAATTCCACTATTCTTTAACTCAACTACAAGCGGGGCAATGAATTCACTTTCTTCATTACCTATTGTTCCTTCGTCTCCTGCGTGTGGATTGAGTCCGAGGACAGCAATCAATGGTTTTTCTATTGCAAAGTCTTCTTTCAACGATTTGTCAATAGTTTGAATTTTTTCCCGGATAAGTTCTTCTGTAAGTAATGAGCAGATCTCGTTGAATGGAATATGAGCCGTGACCACTGCAATTTTTACTTCGTCTGATACCATGAACATGAGCGGGGCGCTTTCGCCAAGTTTTTTAGCAATGAACTCTGTATGGCCCTTTTCAGGGAAATTGGCCATTTGCATTGCGTTTTTATTAATTGGCCCCGTTACTAGTGCATCTATTTGCGCGTCTACCAGGTCACTGACCGCTGCATCGAGACTTACGTAGGCAAATCTCCCACTACCTTCCGTAGCTTTTCCCAGGTTAATATTAGCAGTGTCGTGAAAGCAATTAATTACGTTGAGTTTGTTATCACTTGCCGCCCGAGCATTTGAAGCAGTTACAAAAGACACGTTGTGTTCCTTTACAATGTTTTTATGATAACCGAGCACTTTGCCCGAGCCGTAGATAATAGGTGTACACGATTTCATAATATTTTCATTGGAAAAGGTCTTCAGGACGATTTCGGGGCCTATTCCATTAATGTCACCCAGCGTTATGCCTATTTTATATTTTTTCACTTATTTGATTTTAATTTCACTAAGGCGAGAGGTCAAAAGACCCTCGCCTGCAGGAGCGCTGTGCCAGCAAAAGGTCTCCCGCCATGTTAAAACTTCAGCGTACAGGCCTGACCTGTTTGCCGAACCCCGGAACTAATGAGCACGGCGAAGATAAACAATTAGCTTTTCACTACCTTCGACGAACCAGATTCAAAGCATTTTCTTAGCCGTGAAGCCAAAAAAATCATATGGCCAGCACTTCCTGATCAACGAATCCCTAGCAGAAAAAATAGTAGACGTTTTTGATCAAAATCTGGACACTTCCAATGTGCTCGAGGTAGGTCCGGGCAAGGGCGCGATCACCAAATACATCCTTCGAAAAGATTATAATTATAAGGCTATCGAAGCGGACAGAGATATGATCGAATACCTTTGGAGGACGCATTCTGACCATCGGGAAAATTTCTTAAATGCAGATTTTCTAAAAATAAAAACGGAAGAATTTTTCAACGGCGAACCTTTTGCGATTATCGGTAACTTTCCTTATAACATCTCATCGCAGATTATTTTCAAAATTGAAGAAAACAAACACTCCATCCCCATGACTTATGGAATGTTTCAAAGGGAGGTGGCCGAAAGAATAGTTGCTTCACATGGAAGCAAAACGTACGGAATTCTAAGTGTCATTTTTCAATCATTCTTTGACTGCAGCATCCTGCAAAAAATCAGTGCGGGTTCCTTTTTCCCTCCTCCTAAAGTGAATTCTGCGATGGTATTATTCAAAAGAAAGAAGGATTACTCTTTACCTTGTGACGAAAAACTATTCAAAAGATTAGTGAAAATCAGTTTTAATCAGCGCCGTAAAATGTTGCGGAATTCTATAAAGAGTATGGTACCCAATGATGAAATATTAAATGAAGAAATTTTTTCGAAGCGCCCGGAACAATTGAGCAAAGAATCGTTTTATGATATAACAAATAAAATAGAAAAATACATATGAGCTTAGAAGAAAGAATAATGCCTGATCTAAAGGCAGCAATGAAAGCGAAAGATCAGGCGTCCCTCAGGGGAATAAGAGCAATAAAAGCGGCTATTCTTTTGGCCAAAACAGACGGAAGCGGTCAAAAGCTCGATGAAGCCAAAGAGATCAAAATGCTGCAAAAACTGGTGAAACAAAGGCAAGATTCTTATGACATCTTTGCTAAAGAAGGTCGAAATGAATTGGCCCAAACCGAGATGGAAGAAATCGAAGTGATCAAGAGATATTTACCCGAACAGATGAGCGAAGATGAGTTAAAGAAAATTATTGGCGAAATAGTTGCTCAAACGGGAGCATCTTCGATGAAGGACATGGGCAAGGTCATGGGAATGGCTGCGCAGAGGCTAGTTGGGAAGGCGGATGGGAAGGCGATTGCGGGGGTGGTGAAATCGATTCTCGGTTCTGTTTGATGTGGTAACCGACAAACCCGCCACATTGTGGCAGCAACTCGGCGGGCTTGTTTGCCTGGTTGAAGTATGATAATCGATTTCATACTATTCTTGATTTTCAAAAACCGTCAAAAACTGCCCAGCAACCTTCCAGGCCAGTTGATCCATGCTCGCTCGAGATAGATTGACCAACGTTACTACCGTAATCCCGTGTTCCGGATAAGCAACGTACATTGTGGTACCCCCACTGACCCTCCGCCATGACTTATCCATTTTCGGCCTTTCTTGTCCTCAGTGGCCCTCCAACCCATTCCGTAGTTTGTTGTTTTACCGTTGTTCAGGGTTTGTGGCGTAGTTAATTCTATAAAAGTGGACTTCGAAATAAGAGTCTTATTGAATACATTTCTATTAAATCGAAGTAAGTCAGTTGCCGTTCCTATGAATCCTCCACCGGCCCACTTGTAGCTGTTGTCTACTTCAGGAGCAATAACATTTTTGTCACCTGACCTAATGTAAAATTTTACTCTTTGATCCATGTGCCTGCTGTTCAAATCGGGATGTGTATTCCACATTCTAGCTTTGTCAAAAACATTCTGTTGCATGTATTCTAAAAATGGAACACCCGACGCTTCTTCAATCACCGCACTGATCAGATTCCAGCCATAGCTGCTGTATGAATACTTTTCTCCTGGCTCGAATAGCAGATCGTCGTTCATAAATATTTTCAGAGAAGATTTTATATCGGGATAGTATTCGTTGCTCATGAATTCGATGCCCATATAATGCCTTATTCCCGCAATATGTCCGGCGACTTGTTTGACAGTCATGGAATGTTGTTTTTCGGGAAAATACGGTACAAATTTTCTTACATCTGCATCGACATCTATAGAGCCTCTTTCTATCAATTGTCCCAGAGCTATTGATGTGAGTGTTTTTGAGACACTGCCGATTCTGAAAAGCGATGAATCGGGATGAACAGCTTTCTGATTTTCAATATCCGTATGTCTATAGCCTTTTTTCCAAATAGGTATCCCGTGGTAAGAAACAGCGACAGCCAAGCCCGGAAAGTCATTATCGGAAAATGTTTTTGAGCAGATTTGATCCGCTCTTTGTATAGCTTCTGCAAAGGTTGTCGGTGACTGACCATGCAGAAGAAAACAGGTTATCATAAATATGACGAGAAGAACTGATTTTTTCATGATTGCTATTTCTGTCCCTCTAATCTACTAATTTCATTTTTCAACCTGAACCATATTCTTGCTTTTGATAAATTCTTCTATACTTTTGCAATCGTTTTACAATGATATGGTCCTATAGCTCAGCTGGTTAGAGCACTTGACTCATAATCAAGGGGTCCGAGGTTCAAGTCCTCGTGGGACCACGCTGAATATCAAGTAGTTATGAAGGCTAGTCTTCATGGCTCCTTTTTTATTTGCAAACAATTTGCAAACAACGATGGGTTTAATTTTTTGTTGAGCACAATTAACTATTAAACGAGAAACTTCCGGTTGAGCCAATGAAATTACAGACAAAATAATGGTTCGCATTCACTGCATGCCTCTGAATATTGGTTCTGGACATGAAGCACATATTCAAAAAATAATTTATCACAATCTTCCTCTTTTTCTTCTTCAGCAAGAATCTTTTTTAAGCTCAAACTAATATTCTGAAGAACCAAAGGATGTTCATAAAGAATGTCGTTATTTATTTGTATTTGAATTTCTGGAATCTTAGGTTTCATGCGCAACGTAAATTCTTCTAAATTTTCTCCAATTAATGGTCTTACTTTTTCCATCATATTTGTAATAGACATATTATCTGTTTTTATGGTTTAAATTATTTAATCGCATTCAGCAATTCCTTTTTCTTATAAAACTTCTTGCCACCGAGTGTATATTTTTTTAGCAACTTATTTTTAGTGTGCCTGTGTAATGTGGGCAAAGAAACATTCAAATAATGAGCTGCTTCTTTTGCTGTAAGAAAATCATCTATTTTTCTTGGATCTTCTTCAGAGGACACTTCTAAAAACTTTAGTAGTTTAAATTTTATATTATCAATTTCTTGTACAGTCTCTAATAGAAATTTTTCTTTCATGATTTGTGATTTTGTCACTAAATATCTTATGTATATATAAATAGTGTCTCAATTTCCAAAACGTCATGATTTGGTATTTTTTTTAAAAAAAGATTTCAGATTCTATCAATCCTTATTATAAAAGAAGTTTGTACGGTAAAAGGAATTAATACCACTAAGAAGAGATTTCCTTTCCCAATTATGGGATAAAGTGTAGTAGTAGTAACATAAAACGGTCTTCATAGTAGTTAATGTAACTTTGAATAATGTTACGAGTTTATGTAACTCTACTGATTTGCCCCTGTAGTTATTGAGTTTTTCAGATAGAGAAATAGAAATTGGACAAATTTCTGTCTATATAGGACTTTTTTACACGAATTTCAGGAGTAACGAAAAACGAACGTATTATTTAACTCATCCGCCAACTCCAGCCCCAAATCCACAGTCTCACTCATACCATATTTTGAATGGGTGATAACATTCTCCAAAAACACATATGGATAGTGGTGCAATTCTTGATTGGAATTAAGAATGCTCACTTTTCTTCGTAAAATTAGAAGATCATTCATCGATTCTGGATCGGCTAGGAAATATCTACTTTATTCGATTGGGGAAATTGCTCTTGTGATCCTTAGATTACCTTTAGGTTTGTATTGACATGAAATGTCATAGTGTTAAACTATGCTAAATTGAAAGCACAATATGGAACTACAGAATTAGACCAAATACTTTCTGAATTATGGATTAGTACAGGATATGTAATTGGTCGCCTTGAAACACTTAGCCAACACATTCATGAACTCAAGTTGGCTTTAGAAACAAGTAAATCAGATAAGACGGCAGAAAAAACCAACCAGTGATTAATATCTTCGGGTAAATTAGGTGAGTTCATATGACTGAAAATAGAATCAACAAAATACCTTCTTCAATAGTTCGTGAAGGATTTCGGCCAAATTCGAAGTGTTAACAGCAGTATCTTAAATTCAAGATTTTCTATAACGCTGATTATCAAGTATTTATGGCCTGCTTATTTGGAAATCCTATTAAAATGCAAGTTTCGGTTCAGACGATACTTTAGTTTTAATAATTTATCCATAATTCTAAGATTGAGTATCAACGAGTTATGAAATATTTCCTTCACGGACTATTGTTCTTTATGTCGTATAGGAATTATACTTTTATGGTGAAAAAAGGAGAAAAGCCATGTCCAGAATAAGAACGACAATTATTATTGCAACCATAGTATGCATCTGCACCATCGGTGCATATGCCGCTGACCGCGAATTTACGTTCGAGGGAAAGTATCTAAATTTTCCCGTAGCGAACGAAGCGCCACCATGCCTTTTAAGCCTTGAAATAAATGGGGAAAAAGTCCGGGAATTTGTGATGAACCTTGCGCCCGGTGAGCCTGACTACTGGATATACCTCGAAGTACAAGATTTTATTGGTAAGAAGGGAACATTGAACGCCAGGAAACTACCGGACAACCAGATGAAGGGTTTCAAGGCCATCTATAATGACGACACATTCCCTGGAGAAGAAAATCTGTACAAAGAGAAACTCCGCCCCCAATTCCATTTTTCATCCAAACGTGGTTGGATCAATGATCCAAACGGATTGGTGTATTACAAGGGTGAATACCACTTGTTCTACCAGCACAATCCTTTTGGCTGGGATTGGGGAAACATGACCTGGGGACACGCTATCAGCACGGACCTTGTCCATTGGGTCGAACAGGGTGATAAACTGCATGCTGATGAGTTGGGCACAATGTTCTCAGGCTCAGGTGTTGTTGACTGGAATAACACTACTGGTTTCCAGACCGGTGACGAACCGCCCCTGATTCTCATCTACACAATTGCCGGAAATGACAGTCGCTGGTCGGAGGGTAAACCTTTCACCCAAGGCATTGCATATAGTAACGACCGGGGCAGGAGTTTCACTAAATATGAAGGCAACCCGGTTCTGCCCAATATCGAGCCTATCAATCGCGATCCGAAAGCCATCTGGCACGAGCCAACAAACCAATGGGTGATCGTACTACACTTCGAAAGAGGCGCCATGGAATTTTTCACATCTAAAGATCTCAAGAAATGGGATTTCCAAAGTGAGATGGAAAGTGATTCTGTGCGTGACTGTCCTGAACTCTTTCAACTGGCGGTTGATGGCAACCCAAAAAACAAGAAATGGGTATTATACGGTGGCCCCGCCCATTATTATCTTGGCGTATTTGATGGCAAAGGATTCAAGCCTGAAACAGGACCAACACGGTTCAACTACGGCAATTGCTTCTATGCATCTCAAACGTTCAGTGATGTTCCTGAATCGGACGGGCGACGTGTCCAGATTGCCTGGGGAACAGTATCAATGCCGGGCATGCCCTTTAATCAGCAAATGGTATTCCCTGTCGAACTTACTCTACACACTACCGATGATGGCCTCCGTATATTCGCGTATCCCGTTGAGGAGATTAGGAACATCCACGGCAAGAAGTACAGGTGGAGGGATGAAGAACTTGAGCCCGGCGAGAATCCGTTGGAGAAGGTAAAAGGCAATCTCTTTGACATAGACACTGAAATCGAGCTGGGTGATGCGGACGAGGTAGGATTCGAAATCAATGGCTTCCCAGTAACGTACATGGCGAGAGAGAATCTCCTCATAGGTGGTACGGGCGAAGAGGGGGGGCGCGGGTTCAGTCAAGGTGAAACAAAAGCGGAACTCAGGCCTACCGACGGTAAGATTAGCCTTCGCATCCTCGTTGACCGTTCTTCCGTAGAGATCTTTGCAAACAAAGGTCGGATCTACATGCCGATGCAGGCCATCCGCGACTTGGGCAATAGGTCGCTCAAGATCTATGCTAAGGGTGGCGCTGCCCGCATCGAGGAACTGACGGTCCACGAGGTGAAATCCATCTGGCCATAAGCTGTTCAGGTCAGGACAAGCCGGATTTATCGCAAGAAAAATGAAATCTTTGGGAATGACGACCACAATTCTTAATAGGAAACGGTTCAGATCAATCTATGCTTTCACAAGAATGCACAATGATGACCTTCACATGGAATATTTCCTAATGCAATGGTGTATAGACAGTAAAATACTAAGAGTTAAGAATAACCAACGTTTTGTGATACTATTTACGAATTGGCAAACAATAGATTCTCCTCAAGAGACTCATGACTTCTTTCTTATCTTTAATTTGTGGTGATTTCATAACACATATAAATTTTTTCATATGATTTTTAGATTCATTTTGGTTTTATTTGTCATTGGTTTTAGGGTTCCATTAATTGCTCAATCTCCTGCGACTGTCTTTATAGAAGAGATGACTTGGACCGAGATCCAAGATGCTATCGACCAAGGAACAACAACCATAATTGTGCCTACTGCTGGAACAGAACAGAATGGCCCTCATATGGTTTTGGGCAAACACAAATACAGGATTAATGCAGCATCGGATCGCATTGCCAGAAAACTTGGAAACGCTTTAGTGGCTCCGGTTATGACATATGTTCCAGAAGGCTCAATCGAACCACCAACGGGTCATATGAGATATGCAGGAACGATCTCTATTCCTCAGGAAGTCTTCAGATCTGTATTGGAGTATACTGCAAGAAGCCTAAAGGCTCATGGATTCATAGATATTCTATTTATTGGCGATAGTGGACCAAACCAACCAGGAATGAAAGCTGTTTCGGAAAAATTAAACGAGGAATGGATAACGGAAAGGTCGCAAGTGCTGTTTATTTCTGACTGGTATTCAAATACTAAATATAATGAATGGCTAAAGGAACAAGGGTTTTCAGAGGAAGAAATAGGACGTCATGCTGGTCTGTTAGACACATCTTTATTACTTGCAATTGCCCCTGAGCATGTAAGGACAAATAATATATCAATAGGAAAAGGAATGGATATTGACGGTGTTTCAGGTGACCCCACTAATGCTTCGATAGAAATTGGAATGATTGGATATGACCTGAATTTTAATGCTGCAATGAGTCAAATAATAAGGTTATTGAACCAAAAATAATCTAGGTGAATTAAGAGACCCTTTTGACGCAGCCTAAAGTTTGTTAACAATTTTAATTATGGGCTCAAAATTCAGCACCCGTTGAGTAAAGAATAACCAAGGTTTTTATAACTCCGAAACAATAAACAATATCCTTACCTTAAAAAGGATTCTATACTCTCGTCTACAGTCTCGAGAACGATACTATTTGACCATTTTCTTCTCATCAAGATACTCCCAGCTGTGCTTTACTTTTTCCATGAGTTTTAGAAATCGTTCTTCCTTTCGAATATTGTTGAGAAACGGATCGTACTGTGATAGCAAGGGGTAATTGATGAAGCCTCTGTTTATCGTGTGTTCAAGCCAATTGAGTGCTACTTCCTTTTTACCCATCATTGAGTAGAAATCAGTTGCGAGCCATGACCATTCACAATCCATTTTTAGTTTATCCTCTATTTCGTCAGTAATAATATGGTCCGGGTTCATTCCATTTAGAGCGCATTGAAATAATACACCGACTGTAGAAAAAATTGATCCCGAAGTTCCCGAGATATATCGCTTTAAAATTTGATTAGCCTCTTTGAAATTTTGCTGAATAGCCAAAAAATATACGTAGTATAATTGTATCTGGGGAATTTCAGGATAAATCTCATAGCCCATTTTAATTTGTTCAAAGGCTTTGTTCAAGTCGCCCTTCATATAGTAAAAAAAAGATAATAGTGCATAGTATACGGGATTGAAAGGATCGACCTCTCCCATTTTAACTGCAAATCTCTCAGCTTCTTTTGAAAGACCTAGGTAGGAGTATCCAAGAATTAGAAGAACAAGAATATCTGGATCATTATGATTCGATCTAAAAGCTTCTCTAACCTTGGTGACGGCATCCATAATATTCCCATCATAAAAGGTAATCCATCCTAGTATTACATGACCTCTATAACTATCTGGTTCCAGATCAAAAACTTTTGCTGCGAAATGTCGCGCTTTTTTGAAATAGCTATCAACAGGCTTATTGGACATACTGAGGAGAATACAGTAGACAATGCCTATTTTTGAGTAGAGAAATGCATTTTCACCTTCAACTTTAAGCGCACTACTGAGGTATTGAAGAGCCCGATTGAGTGCATCTTCCTTAAATCGATAAACCTCAAATTGTGCCTTCTGATAAAGCTCATAAGCCTTGGGATTAGTAATTGGGTTTTCTTCCAATTTCTGTAATTCTTTTTGATTCAGTTTTATCTTTAGAGCCTCCACTATTGATCTGGATACTTGTTCCTGAATATCAAATACATCATCCAGAGTGCCACTATACTTTTCTGCCCAAAGATGTGAATCTGATAAAGCATCAAGTAATTGAGCGGTAATACGCAGGTCATTCCCAGCCTTTCTAACACTACCTTCGAGAACATATCTTACATTAACCTCTCTGGCAATCTCAATGGTTTTCATCTTTGTAGCTTTAAATGACATGGCTGATTTGCGGGATATTACAAGGAGATTGCGAATATGTGAAAGATCGCTGATTATCTCTTCGGTTAATCCGTCAATGAAATATTCCTGAGCCGGATCAGGACTTATATTTACAAAGGGCAGAACGATGATTGATTTTTTCTCTGGTGGCTTCTTTTTGCTGGCAGGAAATGGGTTCTTTTCAGCAGCGATAGAGGAGATTCGAATGATTCCCTGTGGACTCGTTTCAAATGCCCAAGCAAGGATTAGAGCAATGGGAAATCCTATGACAACAAAGAAAAGGAGGGTTTGCATCACCCATTCAGGAGCGTTGATAGTCGGAGGCACAATTGAGCCAATTTGCACAATCAACCATGCGACAATTGCATAAGTGATGGCAACTTTGTAAACATTGCGCCTTTTCAGTTCCTGGAAGAAGTTGCCTACTCGCATCCATCTAATTTAGATAGAAATGATCAGTAACTGTGTAACTGTGTTTTACTAGAGCTCTGGCTGCATGGTGGATATCTCAAAATGAGCCGATTTTTGACCACTAAGGACCGCACTCTCCCGGAAACTTTAAAATTCTGGCGATAGAAAAATCAAGAAGTTACAGAAAATCAAGTATTTTCTTAACTCAAATGTGCCAAAAGGATTTCTCCTATGGGATAGACCTTATAAATCCTCGTGGCAATACCTTCAAGTAATTCTTTTCTCATTTTGCGAAAGAAAGTGAGCATTTATTAAAAACAGGAAGTAATGATCAAGAGTGGGGCATTGTCTCTTACTTGGGCAAAGAGTTATTTAGGTGAAAAGATGCCTTTCGCAAGTTAGTAGTTCCCAGCAGTCAAACTTGAAGACTCTCCAAGCTGATATCTCTCCGACCCGACTGATTCGCATACCTCTTCGAGGAAGGCACGAAAGTCGTCTGTATGATATCTGTGATGGGCTAATAACCAGTCTCTGAATCCAGGATGTTTGTATAAGTCTCTGTAAATGTTGTTATTAACGTCTGCCATCAACCCTTCGTTCTGTTGAAGCTGGTACATGAACCAACCAGGACCAAATAACGCATTCTGCTATCATGTTGAAAGAAATCCTCTCGTTTCGATTCAAATCTTCCAAGTCATTCAACCCTCGCACCCAGAGATCGGAGTTATCTGGCATAAGAACCATTTGCCGCCAGGTGTTAAAGTTCTCGATTACAGATTGCCAATTTTGCGTCCGAGTAGCTTGAATCGTCCTTTCTAACTGATGCGAGTTGACACGAATCTGAAGTACAACATAGACAAGTGTGACCACTATTGTGAGAGTGGCAACCATTTCTGCGATCACACCTATTGCTTCCCAGTTCATTTCCATATCTGTAATAATTCCAGTTCCCAAGATGGAATTGAGATAAATTTACAGAATTAATTATTTGCTATCCATAGTAGTTGACTGATCATACCCCTAGATCTTGAACCAGTTCATCTATTTTTCAAGCTACAATAACCCTTCGTTTCTTTTTAATTCCTCCTTTTCATAGATACATAAAACAAGGAATTTTCGGACCGAAATGGGCTATGTCCCAAATATTTTGGGAGTGACAGAAAAAATGAACCATTATTGTGACTGTCTTTCTATTATCGATCCCCACAACTTCCGATACCTCTTTTTACTTATCTTTAACTCATCACCAAATTCTTCAGGCGACAGATTGTATATTGAGGATAGGTCACCATTGGCAGTAACATCTAGATAATAAATTTCAAGAGGTGGATTTAACCTGGGAAGCCATAAGTGCCATAGTGCAAATTTTGGGAACCGTTGCTGTATTTGTTTCCTTGATCTAACTTGCGATACAGATCCGACATAATACAAGAACTGCTCAATCTACAACTCGACAAGCCATTGTCGAAACGATTATGGCACCTCCCAATAATTTTATTCAGAGCAAAAGTTTTAGACGTTCCTTTCTTGCTCATTTAGACGGCAAGGCACTTAAACCTGAGCAGTTACTGCAGCTGAAAATATATTGTTACATGACTTTAAGAAGTTGGGAAAATATTCATTATCAATTCAGAAGTGGAATGCTTTCTAACGAAGAGTGGAAACCATTTCGTAAAAACCTAAAGCTCCTATTACAGATATCAATGTATAAAGAGTACTGGCATCGTGAAAAAGAAATCTATGCACCGGCCTTTCGTGCCTGCTGGTACAACCCTAAATTCAAATCAGGATATTCTTTACCACCTCACCGTGTACATCAGTCAGCCGATAGTCCCTGCCCTGAAATGAATATGTAAACCTCTCATGATCAATGCCCAACAAATGCAGAATGGTGGCCTGTAGATCATGGACATGAACCCGGTCTTTAATACCGCGGTAGCCGATTTCATCGGTTTGTCCAAATGTAAAACCAGGTCGTAGTCCTGCTCCCGCCATCCACATGGTAAATGCTTGTGCATGATGGTCTCTACCTTGAAATTTCATTGTGACACCTCCGCGGTTTTCGCGCATAGGTGTACGCCCAAACTCGCCCCCCCAGATGACTAATGTATCGCGAAGGAGGCCACGTTGTTTCAAGTCTGCCAACAAGGCGGAAATAGGGCGATCTACTAAGCGGCATTTTGCGGTCATTCCCGGGCCGAGATCCTCTGATGCCATGGTACCATGCATGTCCCAACCCCAGTCGTACAATTGCACAAATCGCACGCCATTCTCGACTAGTCGGCGTGCCAGTAAGCAGTTATTCGCAAAGGAATTTGCTCCGGGGTCGGTTCCGTACATTTCGTGAATATAATTGGGCTCCTTCTTGATGTCCATGACCTCAGGTACTGATACTTGCATCTTGTACGCCATTTCATATTGCGCGATACGTGATAGAATTTCAGGGTCGCCCATTTCAGTATGTTCAAGACGATTTAGTTTATTGATTGCTTCAATTGATTTACCTCGAATGTTGCGGCTCACTCCATCGGGATCTGTGACGTACAAAATCGGATCTCCAGCGCTACGGCACTTTACACCCTGATATTCAGAAGGTAAAAACCCGCTACCCCAGCCGTTTTTACCGGCATCCGGGTCGGCACCACCAGAAACAAGAACCATATATGCCGGAAGATTTTCATTTTCAGAGCCTAAGCCATAGCTCAACCACGAACCCATGCTAGGGCGACCGACGCGAGAACTACCAGTTTGCAAAAACAACTGGGCAGGGGCATGGTTAAATTCGTCGGTGTACATGGCTTTGAGCATGGTTACCTCATCGACGTGGTTGGCGAAATGGGGTAAGGCGTCGGATACGTACATGCCCGATTCACCGTATTGTTTGAATTGTTGTTGCGGTCCGAGCATTTTGGGTGTTCCCTGGATAAATGCAAAACGCTCACCTTGTAAAAAAGATTCTGGACAGTCCTGACCATGGAGTTTTTGTAGATCGGGTTTGTATTCAAATAGCTCCAATTGAGAGGGTGCACCCGTCATATGGAGATAGATAACGCGTTTGACTTTTGGGGCAAAATGAGGTAAGGCATTAACTCCTGAATTTGATTTGTTTGTGGCATGGGCAGGTAGTACATCAGCTCCTATCAATGAACCAAGTGCCACGGCTCCAAGTGCCGCCGTGCTTTGTTTTAGAAAGTGACGGCGCGTGGCGAATTTTAAATTCCTAAGGCTTAATTCTTCGTACGGGTGCATGCTACATTACTCTTTTCATAGCTAAAAAGTACCTCTAAAGATATGATTTCCAAGTCTAGTTTTGAGTCCACTCCGAAAACTAAATCATAAATCATGTCAAATATTACAATAAGATGACATATATATTTAATTTGTGATATGTTTAAACGTAGTACAAATTCACAAGTCGATCTATTCAAATCGATAGGAGGGATGCTATCAGAACGGAAGCGAGAGCTTCTGGATGATCCAAATGGTTGGCATAATATATTTTTTAAAGAAGTGGTATCTCGCATAGACGAAGGATTGTTCGAGGTGCTTTATAATCAAGGAGGCCGGCCCAATTGCTCAATTAGAGTTTTAATGGGAATGATTATCCTTAAAGAAGGTAAAGGTTGGACTGATGAACAACTTTTTGATGAATGTCGATTCAACACCAGGGTCATGCTTGCTTTGGGATATTCGAATATAAATGAGGATATTCCGACCGAATCGACTTACTATAAGTTCAGACAGAGCATGGTAGAGTATAATGAAGACCATGGGGAGGATTTGATGAAGGCGGCATTTAAACAAATCACTATTGGGCAGATAGAGCAATACAAGGTGAGCGGTAAGAAAATACGATTGGATTCGAAGTTGATTAATTCCAATATTGCACGCTGCACTCGAGTCCAGATGATAATCGAAGCTGTACGAGTATGCAGTAAAGACCTTATGGTAGAACTGCTTACAGATCAATTGGATAAAGAATCATGCGAGCTTTTAGAAAAGCTAAAAAGCCAAAGTGCCTCCAATATTGTCTACCCATTAAACAAAAAAGAAAAAGAGGAACTGCTAGTAGGTATGGGTAAGATCATAAAGGTACTCTTGAGTCATGGCCAGGCGGCGGGATTGACAGGCTACCAAGATCTCAAGCGGCTCTACGAAGAACAGTATGAAGAACAATCAGAGGAATCTAATGAGCAAAAACCTCCGAGTGCCTCTGATGATAAAACAAAAATCAGCGCGGTCTGTGATGAATCTGAACAGCAAACTAAACAGGAGAATACTCCGAGACCCAAAGCTGCAAGAGACATATCGAGTGGCAGTGTGCAGTCCATTCATGATCCTGATGCTGCCTACCGTACTAAAGGTAAAGCAGAAAATAAACAGACCATATCGGGCTATCATGCCAACATAAGTGAAACGTGTACAGAAGAAAATGAAATAGACCTAATCGTAGATGCCCAGGTAGTACCGGCCAATATTACAGAAGACGAGTTTTTAATCGAATCTATCGACCATATCCAGGATGTATTAAATCCAGATAAGGATGAATCAGGTCAAGAAAAGAATAAAATAGAACAGGCCATCACGGATGGCGGATACGACAGCAAGGCCAACAGAAAAGCAATGTCAGAAACGACCACGCCCGAATGGAAGTTAGCTAATACAAAAGGGGGAAAGCAGGCCTATACAATGAAACGAGATGAGAATAACAATCTTCAAGTATGGCGAAAAAAGACAGGAGAACAGTGCGCGGTAAAGTTTAACGAGAAGACCAACAAATACGTCATTAAACACGACACCCGAGGTCGGTATATGACCAAAGATGAAGTAGAAAACTATTTTTTATTTCAACAGATGCAAGAAACATTAGATGAGCACACCCACAATCTAAGAGCCAATGTGGAATCGACCATACATCAATGTTTTCACCGGCTCAAAAAAAGAAACAAAATATTATATCGGGGTTTATTCAAATGTCAAATTTATGTCCTGTCACGAGTACTTTGGACGAATTTTAGAAGAATTAACGATAAATTGGTCGAAAATGCCCTCGGATTTCCAAATATCATCATCGCAACCCTCAGGAATGCTTATGCAACAATATTGCACTTAAGAAAATTCCAGGGTTTTGGCCGCAGCTGGCAAATGTACGCTTGAAAAATGTGTGGTAATCGGAGTGGACTCAATATTTATCCCGAAATTCCAATTGGAAGACTTGCTGTTCAAAATCCCGAAGAGATCAAAGACTACCTCGAAAAAGTAAAAGCATTTGAGCGCCCGGTCGATTTTGCAGATGAAAATGATGTTCTATGGCGAAAGAAAGTCCTTCATTTAAGTGGTGGCTCCGCTGATATTCAGGATTTGCTTTTCGGCTATCTCTCGAATATGAAGGGAATCATCGAAAATAATTATTTCGGAGGTGACGTATTCACATTTCGAAAGACCACTGCAGATCTGCTGCAAAGTTCGCAGACCAATGAGATCATCAGGAAAATAAATGATGGTATCTCTATTATTACATTCTTTGGGCACGCAGCAGTGGGTACTTTTGATTTTAGTCTTGAAGATCCGAGCCGGTACGACAATCAGGGCAAGAGTCCGATCATCTTCTCGCTCGGATGTCATTCGGGCAATGTGCATTCCGAAGGAATTGGCCTTAGCGAAGATTTTGTATTAGAAAAAGATAAAGGAGCTATAGCTTTTGTAGCATCTTCAGGAACGGCCTATATCAATCCACAATACAGGAGCGGTATTAATTTTTACAACAATATAGGCGACGAACTGAAAGAAAAAGGCATTGGTGAGGTAATAAGAAATTCTCTATTAGAAATTGTTTCAAATGAAGACATAGAAAATATTACGCTAGCTCAACAACTAACCATTCACGGAGATCCCGTACTAACATTCAAAATGAGCAACGGGCCCGATTACGCTTCCTGTTACGAAGGTTTTGGCATTGACCCCGGAATTCTAAACTCTACCCTGGATAGCTTCGATTTCTCATTTGAAATTCTTAATCGGGGCAGTTACAGGGAGGAAAAAATTGAAATTCTCATTGAGCATGTGACTGCTGATGGTACTGTTTTTTATTCCGAAAAGGTCGCCGTGGATGCACCAGGATTTTCGAAATCTTTTACCATACGGCTGCCCAATCCAGGGGTAAGTGGAGTAGGCAGAAATCAACTTTTCTTAACTATAGATCCGGATAACCGCAGCAATGAATATCCCTCTGAAATCGCTGAATACAACAATCAAATAGCCAATCCATCAGGCGGCTCAAGCTACGAATTCTTTATACTCGATAATAAGGCAAAACCAATATACCCGGAAGAATTTGGCATCCTCAATGACGCTGTAATCACAGTCCACGCTTCATCCGATAATGGCCTTATTTCTTTGAGCGACTATATACTTGAAATCGATACTACGGAACTGTTCAACAGTCCGTTGCTCACGAGGGAAATTATCAAAGGTGCAAATAGCGCAATCGAATGGGAGCCGGACGTCTTGCATCTGGACGGAACGGTATATTATTGGCGACTAAGTCCTGAAATCCTCGAAGACCAGGAGCCCAAATGGGAACAAAGCTCATTTCTCTACGCTCCGGGCGAAAGAGATGGCTGGAACCAGAGCCACTATTATCAATGGATAAAAAATAACTACACGAGGTTAATTCGAGACACACTGAGCCGTGATCTATCCTTTGATAGCCGCACATGGGATATACGCATAAAAAACAAGCTTTTTGATCCACAGGACTTCTGGGTATTCGTAAATGGCACACCATGGGCCTCACTTAATCCGCGGCAATTGGCACCTGTGCTCAGTGTCTTTATATGGCATCCGAAGGACATTCTTTTCAAGAATACGGGAAAGGATTTCGGTAGTCTGCAGTTTTCAAGTGATGCTTTCCTCTACAGGATGAATACACCTGCAGACCGAAAAAATCTTGCCACGCTCTTGAACGCAGCACCTGATGGAGCCAGGATATTCCTGCATACCATTTTGAGAGATGAAAACTCCACTTTGTACATTGAAGATTGGGCAAATGACAAAGAGCGAATTGGCTTGGATTTGTTTGAAGTTATGCGTTTTTATGGAGCGAAGAAATTTGACCTTCTTAAAGAAAAGGTGCTGTGCCTTACACCTACATTTTTGACAAGGGGATCGGACCTGTGGCGGAAGATGTTGCCAATTCTTTGTATGAGACGATTGACTTGAGTTCTGTGGGAAGGACGTTCTGGGACGATGGCAATATGACCGCGAAGGCGATTGGGCCCGTAAGAAGATTTATGCGGCTGGAATGGCAAGAAATCAAAGAGGTGAGCGATAAGTCGTCGCTGATAATTCTCGGACATCACTCAAGTGGCCGGATAGATACACTTAGAAAAATAATCGATGACTACAGTGTCAATCTTACTTTTATTCGCCCCAATGAATATCCGACCATAAGCCTGGAATATGTCGCCGAAGATGGGTCGGAGAAAACTCCTGCCCAACTCCAATGGTGGCGCGTCTATTACCAGGACTTACCTGATATAACATTTGATATATCAAATGAAAGGCCTAATGTGCCTGACACAATAGAAAGCATTGATGAAATAAACCTTGCATTTGGCATTAAGAATCTTTCGGAGGAGGATATCGAGAATTTCAAGATAAAATATACCATTACGAATGAAAGCAATCAAGAGTTCATATACTATTCCGATTTAATATCTCTTTCGGGCGAGGAACAAAAATCAGTTCACTTCATAGTTAGTGATTTCCTACCTGGCGGTCAATACAAATTAACCATACAACTGAATGCCGAGCAACAACCCCACGAGCGAACGTATGATAATAACATTGGCGTTTTACAGTTTTACGTGAAAAGCGACAAGCGCGATCCCATACTCGAAGTAAAAGCAAATGGAGACTTTATTGCGGAAAATGACCTGTTGCGGCCCGATTCCGAATTTGAAGTTCACCTAAAACATCCGGCATCGCCTTTTCTTTTAGACGATCCCGATATTTTAAATATTCAATTGGAGTACCCAAACGGAAAGATTGTGAATTTTGATGAAAATAGTTTTGATTTTCAGCCTGCTTTGTCAGAGCTTGACAATAGGGCTACTGCTCTTTTCAGACCCCTGTTGGACGAATTGGGAAAATATACCTTGAAGGTAAAAGCTGAGGATAAGGTGAATAATTCATTCGAGCCTCTGGAATACGAAGTTTCCTTTCTCGTGAATGACCAAAATGTGATTAAGGCGGTCAAAATTTCCCCCAATCCGGTTTCTCTTTATGCGCAGATCGATGTGGAACTGACAGGAGCTGAATTGCCGGCAGATTTTGCGATACATGTATTTGATGCGAATGGAAAGAAGGTGGGTACTATTTCACGGTTATTATTTCAAAATATTAAAACTGCCCCGAATACGAGAAGCCATCTTTGGAGAGTGAATGCATTGAATTTGGCGAATGGTTTGTATCTTTTGAAAATTGATGGTCAGAAAGCGGAAGAGCATATTAGTTTGAATAAGAAAATAGTGTTGATTCGGTAATTTTAGTGCTTTTGATTCAAGCTACTCAATTTCCCAGCCCACCGAAACCCAGGTTTGAAAACATCCAACACCCAGTTTCCCCAATAATATTTTTTTAGAGTAAAAACAGAACTCCTTACCTCTCGCAATCTAAATTCGCTGTTATTTTGAAGATCATGCGCAAATTTGATCCAGGGAATATGGTTTCAGTTTTGTTGAGCAGGTCTGCAATCTGTTTGGCTGCATGATTAAATCTTGGTGCAGAAAGAGAGTGCAAGGTTATAGTCAGCGTTTTACTCTTATAATCCGGAATCAAGTCAGCGTTGTTGCTGATGATTTGTTTGATGAACATTCTTTTTTCGTCTTTTGCCCTATTGAGGTGGTCACAAGCCACAGCTGTCACAGATGATTCTGCTCTGTAAGCGATCATCTTTATTACATTCATGAACAGTTTACTTTCGGTTTTTAACTTGTTATACCTTTTCTGCTCGGGCATACGCTCAAGAGTTATTCTGGCAGGAATATCATTTCTGAGGGTGGCGATCTTGTTTTCTTCTTTTCGAAGAATATCAATTTTGTGTTTATACTTCATTTGTCTTTCGGTTATTTCAGGAAGTTTGTCAATTTTCTCATCCATAGCTAGTTCTGCAAGAGGGAAGAACTTGGCTTCTAACCGGGTGATCTTTTCCCTGAGTTTTTTCAGTTGGTTTGTTAATTTTCGGTATTGTGGGTTGACCACTTCCCGATTGGGATCAATACTTTCTACCCCAAATTGAATCATTTTATCAAAATCATAGTCTTGAATGAGGTAACTGAAGAAGTTTTCCTGACACCACCTTCCAAACATTCTGCCTGCTATCAATGCTATTCCCAAAGTAGGGTGAGTGGTGATAATAGCGGTTTGATGTTCACCCTTTTCAGACAAGCTTCTGATCTCTCTGAAAGTGTGTCCTCCAAGCGTTACTTCTTTCTCGCACAATTGCATGGTTACATCCTGGCTAAGTACTTGTGTATCAGTGGATTCAAAGTCATCTTTATTCCATGAATCTCGCACATCCTTGCGATATGTAATCACGGCTATTCTATACCTTTCCCACAGGTGGTTAAAGAAAGCAGGTTCGTAAGCCTCCCTGTCAAAAATAAAGGTGCATTGAGGGCTTTGTCGATCATCCTCCTCTTGTATCTCAGTAAGTAATTTGGTTTGTAGCATTTGTGGAATAATCAGGTCTTGTATTGCTTCTTTTATTTTCTCTGTCAATTGCCCTATCACCATCATAACAGGCATCCCTTGTGCATCGTGAACCCAATACTCCGTAGTGGCGCTTAAACACAATTTTTGTCTCGCAATATATTTGACAGGTAGATTAGCTTTGCCTCCATAATAGATCCGTTGGTGACCATCTATATATAAAAAAGATGAGTCCTCATTATCCTCATCTCTATACCAGTGATCGATCAGAAGGTTGTTCAGTTCAACGGCTTTTTCCTGCTTGCTCAGCAAATCTATTTTCTCTCGCAAACACCGAACTTCTGGTATACGATCCAAGCCTATTATCCTGCCGATCTCCCCTGGTTTACATTGTTTGAGTTGTTCGGGATTTTTGATGCGCAACAGGGCCATGAAGGCCAAAGTCAATAGTATCGACCTTAGTCCGTAATAGTGTGATGAAGGTAACTCATATACCTGTTTTGTCTTGAATAACCCATGCTCTATCAAGGCAGGTAAGAGGAATAATACCCCTGCTCCGCATAAAGCTTCGCTGTTGTCAAACTTCACCTCAGCATGACCAGACAACCCAAGAGATGCACCTATCCTGTCTTCAGAGCGGCTTGTGGCTATGCCCATCGGCGTAGATTGGTCTAGGTCATTGCGATCATTTAAGGTCGAGCCATTTCCACCTTCACACTCTATTTTGAACTTTTTTTTAAAGTGCCTTTTTCAATGTGATAGCGTATCGACGATTCTGAAATCCCTTCTTGTTTTGAGATACTCAAATTACTTTGTCTCTTATCCAGCTTCGATTGTATCCGCTCCACTAGTTTACCAACCATCTTGTATGCTTTGCCTTTTCTGGCATCAGGCCCGAAAAATCCAGATTCTCCCTTCTCCTTGTATTTTCTATACGATCTTCTGACACTGTCTATACTCACTCCAAAAGCCCGCTGAACTTCAGCTCGGCTGCACAATCCTTTATCTATAAAATTGCTAGTTATGAATCTGAAAGCATTAAGATCGTCACTCGAATGACTATATACAGGTAAGCCATTGGCTATGTATTGTACAATACCGTCTTGGGTGTGTACTCCAAGACAATGAGAGATCATCTTTGTATCTTTAGGGAAGAAGGGGAATTGTAACTGCATATACAAAAATATGAAGCAGTTTTAATTCGCGAGGTCTACTCCCTATTACCCTGAATTTATTGGGACGGGTAAGGAGTTCTGAAAAAGAGCATACGACGCTTCTAAAAACGATTTCGGTATTCTTAATAAATCCTTGAACAGAGCTTTTGTACTATACTGATCTTCAAAAATTGCGCGTCCATCCCGTCCTTCGGCATAAGCAGCCTTAAGATGCCAGAAAAGTTTGAGCTTGTGTGGCGCGACAAGATGTCCCACAATCAGGTTAGAATCGTACCCGATCTTATGCCCCTTTTCTCTAAGCCTCATTTGCACTTTATTTTCGGCAGAATAGCCAATTTTATTGGCCTTCATACCAGCATTTTCATCAAAACCACCAACTTCGTGCAAAATGGCCTTTTTAAAGAAAATATTTCCTCCCCAAAGATAATTTTCTTCGATCGTTAATATATCAACAATCAGTTTGGGTTTTGATCCGTATTCCTCATCCAACCATCTCGGCCTATCGTACAACCACCACGACTCTATGTGGCCGCCAAAACAGCCAAAATGATGGTTTCGGATAATCTGTAATGCTTTTGTTATAAAGTCTCGAGGTGGTTTACAGTCGTCATCAATGTATCCAATCCATTCTGTCCTCGCTGCGTTAGCACCAGAATTCCGAGCCTTGCTCAGGCCTGTTGCTTGTTCTTTAATAAGGGAAACATTGTCGTACTTTTTGATCATTTCTTCCAACTCTCCCTGTACTTCAAAGCGGTTGCAGTTATTTACAATAAGTACGTCAAATAAATTAATATCTGCAGACTGATTCGTTATAGACTCCAGGCAGTGATCAATAATATTGTTCCTGTCGTAAGTACAAATAATTATTGTGAGTATTTTAGAATCTGTATCCACAAGCAATTGCACAAATGTCCGTATCGGTAATTATACCATTTTATAATGCAAAAAAGTATTTGGATCGATCGATCGGCTCATGCCGGGCGCAGGAAGTAGTATCACAAATTATTTTAGTCGACGATGGTTCGACGGATGATGGTTTGGATATCGCCGAAGCACACAAGAGGGATGACATTAGGATTCTTCTTCTTCAACATAAGCAAAACAGGGGGAGGTCTGCCGCAAGGAATACCGGAATAAGAAGAGTTACTAGCGAGTACACATCTTTCTTGGATGTAGATGACTATTTTTTTAAAAATCGGTTTTCGGAGGCACTTGATCTTTTAAATACAGATACCACAATCGGCGGAATTTACGAACCGATAGGTACGGAATACAGCGAACCAGAATTGGAAAAAGAACTCTACCCTGAGTATACAGGCATTTCCAAAGATCTCGATGCAGAGGCACTTTTTGAACACCTCATACTAGGCGAAGAAGGACACATTAGTCTAATAGGTTGCACATTTCGAACAAATTCTATCAGGCCATTTTCATTTGATGAAAATCTTTCAGTAGGTGAGGATACGGATTTCCTTTGGCGTATAACAAGAGTTTTAAAAATTATTAAGGGAGGAAATCAAATTAGGGTGGTAAGAAGTGTTCACGGTGCAAATTCATTATTTAATCCTAAAGATGTCCTTCGCAGCAGAGCCATTCTCTATACAAAGTGGCTTCAAGAAATCGGACAGCCCCGGATGACGCATCATATGCATCAACTCTAACTTAACATATATGACAATTAACAATGTAAAAAGAATTGACTACCTGTGTTTTAACCTAATATTTGGGAATCTAACCATAGAACAAAAGTGCAGAAAAATTCAAAGTTCTTCACTATGTGGCAGTCCAATGTTTGCCTGTATAATGTTAATAATCAAAAGAATACATATTCATAAATAAAATATAAGTTAAACTAAGGTTGATGCCAATGCGGATGACGCATGGAGCAGCCCGAAAAATTCTTAAATCCTATGCCTATTATTCCGCACTTGAAAAGAATGAGAAGGCAAGCGGGGTCGGTTTACAATGGAGCAAATTCAAATTCTTGTTCAAGGCGATTTCGCGGAGACCTTCACTCATTCGCCGAGTTTTGTAGGATATTTTCATACACCCTGGAATAAACCTTGGTGATTATTCTTCCGCTAAAACGCGATTCAGCGATTTGACGCAGAGTATGAGCGGGATACTTATCCAAAGTATCATAAATGGAGAGCATGGCGTTACTCATTTCATCACTACTGAAAGCAGATAGGAGAATACCGTTTTTCTCATTCACAATATCCGAAGATCCACCTGATGTCGTGGTAATTACTGGGATCCCCGACGCTAAAGCTTCTACCAATACGATTCCGAATGTTTCTGCCCTGCTCGGTAAGACGAAACAATGAGACCGACCCAGTTCGCGAGCAACTTTTTTCTGGCCGAGTCTTTCTTTGAACCGTACCTTGGTATTGATGCCTTTGCTTTTGCATAGATCTTTTAGCGCACCTATTAGAGGGCCATCACCTATTATCACTAATTCAGAATCCGGACTAGAACTGTTCACCTTAGAAAAAGAATCAATAAGCAGTTCGACATTCTTTCGCTCGATCAAATCCCCTACATAGATGAAAGTGAATTTCTCATTCTTTTCGCTCGAAGGTTTGAACAGTTCAAAGTTGATGAAATTGGGAACCACTTTTGGGCTGTGGTTGTATTTCCCCTCTACTTTCTGAGCCAAAGCATTGCTTACGGCTACCACTTCACCGGCCTCTGCTAAAGCATCTTTGACAATTTCTTCGTGATACGAAGGAATATTATCGGTCAAAAAGGTTGTTTCGTGAAGAGTGAGCAAATACGGTATGCCGAATCTCTTTTTTATTATTTGGGCCATATAGCCTCCGAGATAAGTATGTGCATGAATAATTTCGGGAAGATTATGCTTTTTTAAATAGCGCTTCATATCACTCAGGACGTATTCCGCCCATAGTTTCATGAACTGGCGACTATTCCGCGGAAAAAACGGCCTTTCAACCAAGTGTTCATGCAGCCCGTCCTTGTTTGTGTCAAAAATTCTTTTGCCTAATCGTCCTTTTAATAGGTATCGATAACTCAAACTTGAGTGAAATACGGAAACATTAAGTCCTTCCTTTGCCATCTGTTGCGCCTGGTATTTTATAAAATCACCTTCGGCAAGGTTTAGTGAATTGGGATACCATCCGGCCAACAATAATATTTTCGGATATTTATCTTGCATTTTTCATTGTAAATATGATTGATTGTTCTGTCATTATTCCTCACTATAATCAGCTCGATTATTTATTAGCTTGCCTTGAAGCTCTAAATAGGCAAAAAGTGCACAATCTCAATTATGAGATCATCCTGGTAGACAATGGTTCCGACCAAAACATCGCCCCTTTCATAAAAGAATATGATGTCCGATTTTTTTCTGTGGAAAATCCAAAAAATCCGTACGTATGCCGAAACTTAGGCGTGCTGAGGGCTAAGGGGCAAATTCTTTGCTTTTTGGACGCAAAGTGCGCCCCTTTCCCCGATTGGCTCCAGAACGGATATGATTTTATTCAAAAGAAACGATACGATTTAGTAGCAGGGGAATTTGCGGTGGAATACAATTCGAGCTTGCCTTCTAAGATATTTCCCATTATGTATCTGAATACCGCCAAAAATGCACGTCACGGTTACGGATTCCCTTGTGGAAATCTATTTGTAAAAAAAGAATTGTTTGGCAAAGTGGGATTATTTGAAACTAAGCCCACTAGCGGCAACGACATTGCCTGGACGAGAAAAGTGCTATGTAGCGGATATCAAACGGGGTTTTGCGCAAATAGCGTTGTAAGATATCCCGCAAAGCCCTATATAGAGCTTCTCAAAGACATTAGAAAGTACGGACAAGGAGCCGTATTAAGCGGACAAAGATATTGGCAATCAATCATGAGGTATCTGATGCCGATGAAATTGTCCACCTTTCGCGAAAGCCTAAGCACCCGGAATTTTGATCTGAGCCGATTCCAGAAATTCCGGGCTTGGTTGTTCATTTGGTGGGGCAAAGTGAATTTTGCTTTTGGTATGTTGATGGGATTGTTGCATCAGAAGAAAAGCTAGGAAATGAGGAAGTCAGTGTCTTTAGCATCAGTGCTAACAATTTTTTTTTGTTGCCAATCACATCATGCTTTGCCCTGCATGGTACGGTTCATGTCGGCATGAGAGAGGAACAATCTATGGCTTTCAACAAAAGGATCAGTCTTACGCAAAAGATTATGTAAAACAGGGAAAAGTCGCCAACAGACTGAAGTAGATGAACATCAACAAAACGAGATACTCAGAATGGATCAAATATTGCGAAGATATCCCGCTTTTTTTTCAACCGTGGTATCTCGATGCGGTTTCTGAAAACGGAATATGGGATGTTGTAATCAGCTTTTACGAAAACAATAATGTAAAAGGTGTTCTGCCTTATTTTGGCAAAAAGAAATACGGTATCACACACATTACAATGCCTAGACTGACGCCGTATTTGGGCCCTTGGTTCAATTATCCGAAAGATTCATTAAAGAATACATCTCGGTATCAATTTGAAAAAAAAGTAATTGCGGATCTGGCAAGACAAGTGCCAAAGCATTCACTTGTCAAAATGCATTGCCATCCTGAAATTAGGAATATCTTGCCCTTTATCTGGTCGGGTTATAAAGCTCAAGTTCGATATACCTATTGCGTAGGCACATCGGATGAAAAAAGACTCTGGTCAGATTTGGACAGCAAACAACGAAATATCATACAGAGGGCCAAAGACAACATCGAAGTGTTCGAATCTGAAGACTCAGATGCCTTTTACGACTTGAATAAAGAAAGCTTCGATAGAAATCATTCGGACATTCCTTATTCCAAAAAGTTCTTTCTCTTCCTAGACAAAGTGCTATCCGAAAAACAGTCAAGAATAATTCTTATGGCAAAAGACAATAAAGGCCGACTACATGCAGCAGTATATATCGTTTTTGATAAAAGGAACGCCTACTGCCTGGCTATGGGAAATAATCCTCAATTTAAAAGTTCTGGAGCCATTGCCTATGTTCTATGGCAGGCAATTCTCAGGTCTTTTGATCGTGTACCTATTTTCAATTTTGAAGGAGGAATGATGCCGAATATTGAGCAATTTTTCCGTTCTTTTGGCGGCGTCTTGACTCCTTATTATTCTTTATACAAATCACGAAATCGACTCACTCAAGGTGTGTTGCAATTACTCGGAAAGATTTAGAAATTGTTGCTATTATTTCTAGATTAGTTAAACTATTCCCTTGTCTATTTCAAAAAAGATACTGATCATTTATCCCGTGGATTTTCAGGCTAGTAAAAATCGCGGTATCTATAAAAAAATGATGGGGCAGGGCAGGGCATTTGAAAGCTATGGGTTTCGCGTGCTGTATGCCTTTTTGGAAGGAAGGAATTGCGCCCTACTCGAGGAGGCAAACGGATTTAAAAAGAATTACGCAACAGGATTATTTCGCGAATGGGCAAAGTATCACCGGTTGTTTTCATCTATTTTCAAAGCGTTGAATTTTTTGGATTTCGAACTTGTCTATATCCGGCACCTCGTATTTACAAGTCCACTTTTTGATTTTTTGAAAGAAGCAAGAGCGAGTGAGTGCAAAATCATTTATGAGTTCCCAACATGGCCTTATGAAAAGGAATGGGCAAGAGGCTTGGGCGATCTGCTTATGTCAATTGACCGAAGAAACAAAATGCGGTGCCTGGATTGCGCCGATCTTGTCGTGCATTATGGAGGTTTTGAAGGAGATAATTTTGCGTCAATACAGATTACGAATGGTATAGAAGTCGAGGAAAAAAAATTCATTTCAAAACCGCAAACAAATCTTAAGTTTCCATTGCATCTAATTGCAGTAGGCAAATGGGCTTATTGGCATGGCTTAGATCGGGCAATCATAGGGCTTGCGCAAACAAATACCCCCGTTCACATAGATGTAGTCGGCACCGGCCCTGAACTAAGAAACTTGCAGAACTTGGTGAGGAAACACGATCTGCAGTCGTCTGTGTCGTTTCATGGTGAAAAGTATGGTGATGACTTGGAAACATTATTGGCCGAAGCGGATATGGGCATTGGTACTCTAGGCCTGCATAGGAAATCAGTAGAAATGGATTCGTCTCTTAAGCACCGCCTTTATTGTGCAAATGGGCTTCCCTTCGTTCTTTCTTCAAAAGATTACGATTTTAATTCCGATTTGCCATTCTGTTTTTATGTAGCGGATAATGACGAACCCATTGCCTTTGAGCATATAATCGCCCAACACAAAATCTTGCTTGCAGATTCAAATTACAGCCAAAAAATTTATGAATACGCGAAAAAGAATTTGAGTTGGTGTGGGCGAGTGAAGCATATTATATCTTGTTTACAGGTTGCTCCTGAGTAATATGGTCATACCGTAATTCCTCAGGAAAAACTAACTCCGAATAAATACTGCAAATTCTTTCTACATTATAATGTTCCTCCACGAGTTTCCTGCCATTTTTCCCCATTGCCTTTCTTGCGTCTTGATCCAAGCTGATAAAAGCCAAAATCTGATCCACTAATGATTCAATACTTTTCTTTTTACATAAAAACCCGTTATATCCATCTATTACCACATCGGTACAGCCGCGATTATCAGTGGTGATAATAGGAATACTCATCGCCGCTGCTTCCAAAAGTATACGCGATACACCTTCTCCGTAATAGGAGGGAAAAACTACACAATCGGCGCGTTCGAGAAAGGGTCCAATATCTTCAGTGTCTCCGTGAAAAGTAATCGTTCCATTCTTCTGATATTTCTGAATTATGGCCGGATTTATGCATTGGGCATCCGCCGGGTCGAGGAAACCTACGATTTCAAATTCGGATTTTGGAAAGTATCTTTTCACACGTACCGCTGCTTCGAGAAAGTGTAGAATTCCTTTTTCAATAATCAGCCTTCCCGCAAATAGAAACCGAGAAGTTGGAGGTTTTATTTTTGTTTTTCTACTAAATCGATTTAGATCTACACCTTCGCTACCGAGCAAAAATGTTTTGCTCTTTTGCACATATCTATTTTCAATAAAGAGATTTTTGTCTTCCTCATTTAAAAACCAAACTGTATCCGCGCACTTGCACCCGAGACGGTATAGTCTTTCGGTGACCCATTTCGTCAATCCATCTTTCTGGCTAAGAAATCTTCCCAGGCCCGTTACCACAGCGGTAGACTACAAACCCAAAATTTTGGCGCAAATGCTTCCATAGGTATTGGCTTTAATGGTATAGTGAAAGATATGATCGAACCTATATTGTCTATATGTTTTTAATAAAAATCGAAAATAGCGGATATCATCTGACGGATTATGGCTATATGCTTTTAACGAAGCATGAATAAAATGAAATCCTTCTGCCACCAGTTTTTCAGAATGCTTATCCCGTGGTGCTATGACATATATTTCAGCTCCCTTTTCTTTCAAATATCTGCAGACCTCTAATCTGAAATTGTATACACTCCATGAAGTATTCGCTACAAGTGCCACTTTAATCTTTTCCTTCCTCATCGGCCGAAAAGTACGAATAGATTCCAAGCTAATTAGTACAGTTTATTTTATATCTGGAAAATTTAATGAATTTCTGATCTGTCTGATTTCCTGCTCATCCTGCCTAGGGTAAATGAGCAGGACATCATTGTCGTCAATAACGATATAATCCTTGATTCCCTTCGCGACAATTAATTTGTGCGGACTTGAACTTCTTATAAAATTTCCCTCGGCCTCTTGCAGGACTTTCCGCGTGCATTGTAGTACGTTACCCGCATTGTCTTTTTCCAAATAATTGTATAGAGAATCCCATGTGCCGAGATCAGACCAGTCAATATCAGCCGGAATGGTGAAGACGTTATCCGCTTTTTCCAGAATGGCAAAATCGACTGAGATTTTTCTCGTGTTTGGATAGACTCTATTAATATAGTTCTGTTCTTCAGCGCTGCCGAATTTGGCAATGTCCTGTGATAGCGCCTCCAGAATATCTTTGGCATGTTGAGCGAAAGCATCGATTATCGTCTTTGCCGACCAAACAAAAATGCCGGCATTCCAGAGGTAACCGCCTGTGTCCATATACTTCTGCGCTGTCGGTTTATCTGGCTTTTCTTTGAATTTTAAAACCTTTTTTATTTTATCCCCGCTCTTCTCATAATTGATGTATCCATATCCTGTATCTGGCCGGGAGGGCTGTATACCAAGCGTAATAATTGCCTTCTTTGTTCCTGCATATTCGAGGGCTTGTTTCATTTTTGATACAAATTCGTCTTCCTTTAGGATGACGTGGTCAGACGGCAGTACTGCGAACGTAGCATTGACGCTCCTCGCGTTCAGATGCAAGGCTGAATAGAGGATGCATGGGGCCGTATTATTCATAGACGGTTCGAGAAGGATCTGGGTTTCGCTTATTTCGGGAAGCTGTTCTTTGATCAGGCCTCTGTATTTCTCATTTGATACTATAAGAATATTCGCGCGAGGAACTATTTTTTCAGCGCGCTCAAAAGTCAACTGCAAAAAGGATTTGCCGACTCCCAGAATGTCCAGAAACTGTTTAGGTCTTGATGACCGGCTTGCAGGCCAAAAACGAGTTCCTGCTCCACCGGCCATTATGGCTATGTAATTATTCATTTTTCAGATGGTTTGAAATTTGAACGTAAGAAAACTTTTCTCTTTCAAGGAGCTTGTTTTTTATCGCTTTTGTTTTTTGCTTTTTGGCAATCAATTCGGTTGAATTCAATTTGGCAAAAAAGCTCTTTATTTCTTGTGCCATATCTTTATTGTTGTCTATATGCCATAGCGCCTCCGAGTATTGATCACAAATATCCCCTGACAATTCTCCATGAAAGACAAAGGGGACTTCATAACAAATCGAACTTACTGCTTTGGAAGGCACACAAATATGAGTCCACTCCTTCTTTAAGTTAACAATCTGTATGTCCAAATGGGTCATTTCTTCCGCGGATATCCAACCAAGGATTTTAACATTGTTTCTTTGCTGCGCAAATTCGACAATCGTCTTAGTGTTTGTTCCAAAAATGCTCAAAATAAATTCATGCTGATCGGGATCCGATTGTGAAATCATTTCTTTTAATAATTCGGGTGAATGAGCTTCGCCCAAATTCCCGCAATAGGCAAAATATATTTTGTTTTCCGCTTTTTTCCAAAGCGGTTTATCATTTGGACATCCGTCAACTGATTTGGTGCCACAAGGCAAGACAAACGAAGGAATACCACGAAAATCATATTGCGATTCTATGAAATCTTTTTGGCGTAAGCCTAAATAGATCAGGGCCGAAGGTGGACATTTAGTCAATGTGTTTTTATACCATTTGTAAAAAATATTGTCTTTTCCAATCAGCCCATTAGCGACAAAGGCCTCCGGATAAATATCCATTGTCCACAGTGCCCACTTCTTTTCTTTAAGCATAAAGGACGAAAACAAATGTAGAAGCGGCGGGTCCGTACAAATGATGTAGAAATCGGCCTTAAAGCGAATGCTCTTTCTTAGTAAGTAAAAACTTTCAGTCATAGCGGAAGCGAGACGAATGAATTTGCCATTACCAAGGCCGTAACTTTTTACGCGATGTACCTCACCATTCACAACTTCCGTTGCTTTGGCCGATTTGTAACTTCTGTCTGTACAAACGACAATGACCTCTAAGCCGTCATTGATAAGTTTACCTACTAAATCATTTGTTACCTGGGCTGTAGCGCCTCGGTCCGGAGCATAGATTCCATTGATCAATACTATTCGTTTGGATTTTCTGTTCACCTCGAAAATTGATCAAATAATGCCAAAAGCCTGTCTCTATGTTTTTCCTGAGAATAATATTTGAAATAGCGCTCCATCAATGCTTTTCCGATATCTTCATTATTATGTCGAGTTAAAAATTTTCTGATTATCTGTTCAAGATTGCTTTTGTTTTTAGGTTTGAATAAAAATGGATACCCCTTGCCAAGCATTTCCGAAATATTGCCAACATCGCTAGCAATGACCGGAACTGCCTGAGACATAGCTTCCAGTATGACCAACGGCTGCCCCTCAGTCCAGGAGGGCAAAATAAGGCATGACGACCCTTGAATGATTTTGAATTTTTCAATACCCTTTACTGCTCCATTGATTCTTCTGCGCGCTGAGGAGTGTGACTCGAGTGTTTTTTTAGTTTTTCTATCCGGAATAATTCCATAGCAATTTAGCACCACATTAGTGTATTCTTTTTCAATCTCTTTGAATACTGAAAGTAAGTCGAATATGCCCTTACTTTTAAGATAATTAGAAAGAAATAGAAATTGAGTCTCTTCGGCCCTTGGCCAAGATTTTATCGAGTTAACAATTGAAACTTCTTCTTCAATGGTATTATGGATTGTGTAGAATTTGGGCTCGCCGTAATTTTTACTCAATTTATGTTTTAATCGCTCCGATAATACAATAATTCGATGCGCGCTTTCTACTATTCTTTTTGCAATGAATCGATTGAAACATTTATTCAAATAGTCATTATGAAAATCGCCTCTATGGAGATGGAGAATAATGGAAGCTCCGTACGACTTTGACAACATTAAGATAAATAGGGTCTTTAGCGAACCCCAAAAAGATAGTGCAAAATTTGTGTAAACTACATCAGGAGGATTTGTAGAATACCCCCTTTGGGTTCGGACGAAAAAGTTGGCAATTTTTCCAATTTTGGCGAAAACTCCTTCCCGAAGCATTCGATTCTCGGCGACGTGATGGATGGTAAATTTTTCGGCAAGGATTTTCAAATTGATTGAAAATGATGTGGTAATTCCATCTATGCGATGAGATGGCAGGTCCCCGATATAATATAAAATCGGCTTGTCATTAATACCATTTTTTGTCTTTTTCATATCCGGCCTTTATCAAGGCGTCTCCTGCATAAAAATTAAAAACTTCTGCGGATTCTCGGGTAAAATGATTTTTCCAATCTCCCACTATGCCTTTACGCAAAAAATGATCTGAACTTTCAGAGCCTTTTTCTCTTCCGGACTGTTTTTTGAAATTAAATTTTTCTATTGTTTTATTTACGATGGTTTCTTCAATATTCATATTTAACCATTGCGTTGATTTCATGAGGTACGTCATCGGTTCTATACTCAATTCCTCATATTTTATAGTGAGTGCCGCCGGATTCTGGCAGTACTGATTTACGAAGTCGTTCCATTTTACTTTTCTCCCCACCACTTTAAAATGGCAGAAAAATACTTCGATGAAATGGCTTAGATTATCCTTTACATTATTAAAATCCTTAGTCCGCATCTTACCGCGCCACTTTACCAGAAGAGAAGATGAAACATCATTATTTAAAAGAAAATAATGGTACGCCGAAACCATGACATCACGTCCATCTCTAAGGACATGTATGGGGCGGTAGAAGTTTTTGTGGTAAAGGTAATGTCCGTGTAAGACGCACGATTTTCCTTTAAAATTTTCATTGCGAGGGAATGACAATCCCGTTATATCGGATAACATCTGACAAAACCACGTTCCTCCGGATTTTGGAAATTCGGTTACAAGAATGTGCCTGTTTTTTGCCGATGAATAATGCCAAGCTTGGTAGCGGTGGATGGCGTCGAGTTTTATTTGTAAATATGAGCGTTGATCTCTCATGAATTCAATTCTTGATCAATCGGAACAAATGAGAAAATAAAGATTTTACAACTAGAGGAAAAATTTTTAACAGTTCTTTTCTCCTCAACATATTCTTGATTAACACGTAATGATTATAGTAGATGATTGGAAAGTTGATTCTCGTTTTCACAGTATAGTTCAGCAGCGGTTCTTTCAGATTCGCAAAATTCACCTTACCTAGCCATCTAAGCCAAAGGTCTGTATCTTCTGCCCATGGTAATTTTTCATCATATTGCCCCAATTTGTCGAATGTTTTCTTTCGAATCACTACGGAGGGATGGATCAGAAATGTGCGCTTGTACCGAGCCTCAACCACCTGCTCATTTTCAAGGGGCAAATCCGACCCTCCCGCCTTTTTTCCGTTTTTCATAAAAAAAACATTTGTGCCTAAGACATCGATATTGGGATTGCTTTCCAAAAAATCGTATTGTTTTTTCAGTCTTTGCGGGAGATTTTCATCATCGGCATCCATACGAACAATGAGGTCACTTTGAGCAAGTTCTATCCCCCTGTTGAGCGAAGCTGCCAGGTTGATGTTTTTCACATTTTGAGCGAACTTAATACGACTGTCCTGTCTGAAATAATGAGAAATTATATCGGCCGTATCGTCTGTACTTCCATCGTCAATGATGATAAATTCAAAATCCTCGAGTGTCTGATGAAGTATTGATTTTATTGCCCGTGCAACAGTTTTTTCGACATTATAGCAAGGCATGATTACGGATACTTTCGGCATACTTATAATTACGGGCGCTTTTGTACACTGGCAATAATGCCTGAAGTGATGCCAAAAAATATCCAATAGGAAACTGTAAACATTGTATCCTCGCTTATTCCAAAAAAAGTCATAAAAACGAAGTAGAAATACATACATTTTTCGAAGGGAAACATTTTCATTTGTTTGAAAAAACCAATACATATCAGTCGAAACTGAATCAACAAATGCATGATTCCAAAAGCCAAACCCAAGCTCCCGAATATGTGCACTATGTCCGATTCAGGAGAATTTGGTACGTACTCTAAAGCAGCGTCAACGTTGAAAAAAGCGGCGAAAAGTTCAGGATTATTGTTTTCCGTATAAATCGGATAGCCGCCAAGTCCGACGCCAAAAGGATAGCGTTGCACTATATCCACTCCATTCATGTACGCATAGAATCGCGTATCTAAAAGCATACTTTGAATCACATCCGCCCAAAACACTAAAGCCAAAATTCCAGCAAATGAAATTGTCACCAAAAAGGGAATAGGTCTTCTGGCTAAATAAATCAGTACCGCTACAAAAATGCCAATAAGAAAACTCCTGATTCCGAAAGCAGAAAGAAAGACAAGGGCAATAGTGAAGAGCCGAACTTTACGGTTAGTAACTGACATTGCGCAGTTCGAAAATTTGGTATTGTAAAAAATTATTATATGTATAGCTTTGTGCTGGATCTAAAGATAGTTACTAATGATGAATCCGCACATTGCCGACTTGTACAGCGATTATTTGTTGACAAGTTTTAGTCACAGCACAGCTATAGGTATGTCTAAAATGTTAGACGGTGCTTATAGCCATGATCAGATCAGTAGATTTTTGGCTCAGCCTACTCTGGGCCAAAAAGATTATTGGAAATCTGTTAAACCTATAGTCAGGAAAGTAGAAAGTCCTGATGGTAGCATTTGTATTGATGATGTGATAACTGAAAAACCACATTCTACTCAGAATGAGATAATAACGTATCACTTTGATCATACAAAGAACAGGAGCGTCAAAGGCATCAATATGATAAGTTTTCTATATCATAACCAATTGGGTGATGGCCAAACGGTAGAGTTGCCTTTAGCCTATGAAATTATCAGAAAGCCAATCAGGTTTACTGATCTAAAAACACGACAAGAGAAACGCAAAAGTGAGGTGAGTAAGAATGAGTTAGTAAGACAAAGGCTCAAAGTACTCACACAGCGTAATCATGTTCAGTACAAATATGCCTTATGGGATAGTTGGTTTAGCTCAAATGACAATATGGAGTTTGTGCATTACGAGTTAAAAAAGCATTTTATCGGTGCAATTAAGACCAATCGTCTTGTTGCCCTGAGTAAGGAAGAAAAACTGCAAGGTAAGTTTACAAGAGTCGATGCACTAGACCTACAGCCAGACTGTGTAATGGAAGTTTGGATCAAAGGATTGGACTTTCCGGTTTCTTTGACCAAACAAGTCTTTACGAACAAAGATTACTCCACAGGCGTACTGTATCTGGTAAGCAACGATACAAAACTTACACATCAGCAGACTCATACAATCTATGAAAGAAGATGGAAAGTTGAGGAATTCCACAAATCGATGAAACAGAATGCTTGTTTAGCCAAATCACCAACAAAGTATGAAGTGACGCAGTCCAATCATATTTTTTGTGTGATGATAGCGTATACTAAACTCGAATTGCTCAAAATTAATCAAGCTAAAAACCACTTCGCCATAAAGGCAAGACTATACTTAAAAGCTGTCAAAGCAGCATATCAAGAACTTAACCGAATGAAAAAACAATTCAATTTGGTTAACCCTGCTCAACTGCAAGCTATTCCTCTTTTGGAATAACTATAATATTATTTTTTAATTTTCCAAATATCTGCCCTGCGAAAGGTCAGTTAGTAATAACAAAAAATACATAGCACAACAAAAATCCAGAGATGTAACCATAGTATTGCTTCATCACGCCGAAAGTATTAAGGCTGTTTACGAAGGAATCGTTGTACTCGGCAATGACGTACTCCACAGGAAAATGCATACACAACTGGGCCAATACAAACCCCGAAAAAATTACCATCCCCATTACGAAAAGCGAGAAACCACCCTTCACCAGTATCTTATGATAATCATGTGATTGACCCGAAATCAATAAATGCAACAGCATTCCTATAAACAGGAAAACCAGTTGATAAATCACCCAAGAAGCATTCGGATAAGGTGCAAAAAGGGAGTTGATAATATATATTCCGATAAGGGCAAAGAAGGGCCATATTTCCAGCCATCTTGCTTTCAGCTTTTGCAATTTTATGAGGGCGAACAAAACCAATAGAGCTACGGCGATGTAATTCGTAAAATTTATCGCGTTGCCCTCTTTGTTATCAATTACCACTTCGTGGCCGATTAGCATGGAAGTATAGAAATTGAATGGAAGTAGTCTGAGAAGAGCGATGATCAAGAAGAGGGCAATGATATTGGCTGTAAGTTGAAACTTGATATTTTCTGTGGATAATGTCAATGTACTCGGTTACTGGTGAAAAACGCACATTCCGGAAACTAATTCGCATTTGTCTTTGACAAAAAGGATAAGCCAGTAGAGTAGAATGAAGCGAAAGAACAAATCCACTTCGCTTCACCCCCTCATCAAACCGTACGTGCGGTTTTCCCGCATACGGCTTTCCTGAACAGTTTCGTCTCACAGTATTCGCGGTGTCAGCCCGGATGACTTGTATGGATTGACCATACCATGTCTCAATAATAATTCAAATGCCTGTGAACCAGACAGGCGACTCCTTCGCTGACTTTTCCGATTATAGTAACGGTATAGCCTACCTTTCAGATACCACATTAGTTCTTTCCTGACCATCTGAGTGTAGCTTAATCCTCTTACATCATAGTAGTTCAGCCAACCCATCATGATTATGTTAAGTTCTTTTGCAACTCCTTGAGGTGGATAATGTCCAATTTCTTTAAGCTTTGAACTTATCTTTCCGCGCAACCGCTTACTTGACTTCTCACTTGGTTTGATATGCCAATAATGTTTGCCTTTATTGAACAAGCATCTGTCATATCTGATCGTGAATCCTAAAAAGTGTAATGGTTCTTTCTTCGCTTTCACCATCTTACTCTTTTCTTCGTTGATCTTTAGACCCATTCGATCCACTATGCTCATCAGCTTCTTTAACACTTCCTCTCCTATCTCCTTTCCCATTAGTACAAAATCATCTGCATACCTCACTATCTTCACTCCTTGTTGGGTGAATATACTCTTTTTGTTATTCACTATTCTGTCCAATAGATGTAAGTAGATATTGGATAATAACGGTGATATTACTCCGCCTTGTGGAGTTCCTACTTTGTTGCGCTTTCCTCCTTTCATCTTACCTTCCTCAACGTATGGTGTCTTCAACCATAACTTTATCAGATCGATAATCCGATTATCGGATATGCGCAGTTTTAATACCCTTATCAACCGATCATGCGGTATCGTGTCAAAGTATTTGCTCAGATCGGCGTCATACACCTCCGTCTTTCCTTCATGGAGATTTGTCTTTATATCCCTGATCGCATCACTCGCTGATCGCTTTGGTCTAAATCCATGTGAACTGTCTTCAAAATCGGCTTCAAATAACGGCTCTATTACCATCTTACATGCCATTTGGGCTACCCGATCTCTTATCGTCGGTATCCCTAATGGCCTGGTCTTTCCGTTTGCTTTCGGTATATGTACTCGTCTTACTGGCTGTGGCTTGTACGTCCGCTTCCGTAGTGCTTCTTTTAGCTCCGTTAGAAACTTCTCCAACCCTTTTCCCTCTATATCCTTAAACGTTTGTCCATCCACTCCAGGTGCCCCTCCATTTTCTTTTACTCCTTTGTACGACTCTACCAGAACATAGTCCAGAAATACCTTGTCATACAGTATATAAAACCGGTATCCTTTCTCCCGCCTGGCTTTGAGATATAGCTTTCTCTGCAACTCCTGTACGCGTTCCATAGTACTCATTTCACTTCGCCTCTTTGGCCATAGTGCTCCTTGTACTATTCGTATCTTTTTCTGATTACTTTTCGTCAATTTGATAGTTCAGTTGTTGTTCGAATGCTTCTTCTGCTAGTAATGCCCCTTCACTCCAACAAGGTTGTGTTGTCCTTATCATCTTCACTACTATGGGCATCTCCGAATCCCTCATCATCCCACGGCTAATGGAATACCGCGTAACGCGGCACGAGTTATGTTAGGGCCTCCCATGTTCATACGCGTCCCGTTCCAAGCACGCCACTCCATCTTACCCCGGATAGCCCCTCATCTGTGCGTTGCCGTTGCCTCGATGAGAGTATCAGGTTTCACCATATCCGGTAGGTTGACCACTATCAATGTGTAACGAGGCCTTACTGGATTCGCTTTCGCTGCGGCTTACTCAGACGCTTACCATGAACTTAGCACATTTCGTTTCCTCCATGTACCTCACGGCTGCTTCAGGGTGAACGGCAAATTTTCCTGTATAGTCCTTGCATACTATTGGGACTTTAAGTATTTATACACGTACGCTTCATGGCGTACCGGATATACACGGATTGTTTGCCGAAGGCAAATAAATAAATCTGTGCAATCTGTGTAATCCCTGGCCAAAATCGAACTATAAATTGCTGAGCTTCATTTTTTCAATGTCCATACGCCGTTTAAATAATCCCTTAATCTCCTCTGAAAATTCTTCCTTCCACTGTCTAACCGTTCCCTTGTAAAAGGTCTCACTTTTTGTATTAAAAATGTGTCTTTGTATTCGACTCATTTCGCTATCCTCAATGTCCAGAAACGCACAAATTTTTCTAAGCTCTTTTTGCTGAGATCTGTCATGGCCTCCGCCTTTTTCACCGATAATATTTTCAAAAGAAACCGAACAAACATCGGCGCATTCCTTCCAGGCGATCGATCGAAAATATTTTTCACAAAAGGGAGCCATTAACGTCACATTCGATCCTGCATTGAAACCATTTATCAAGAGCCGAAATCGCTCTTCTTTACTTTCCAATGACTTCAGCAGTCTATGATTCGGATGATTAGAAAATCTCAGAATATAATTTTTGAGTGAGACCAAAACATCCTTTGGGTCGCGATGGATGTAGAGCATTTTCATTCCCCATTTTTTTATTACACTATTCAATTCCGGGTTGAATGGAAGATGGGCTTGCACAAAGGATTTTGTCTTTAGGTGCTTTGAAATATGATCGACAAACCACTGTTCTTTGACCATCCTGTCTGCTGCTTCAAGATCAATGTTTAGTCCCTTGGAATATTGCCTTTCGATACGCTTTGAGATTTTGGCATTTCTAATCAGATTTCTGGGGCCGTACATGATTAAACTTCTGCTGAAATGAGTATGCGCTTCTTTATAATGTAGTAGTTCGAGTAGTCGGGTAAGTAAGTGTGTGCCCGACTTTGGAAACGAGTTAGCAATTACTCCCGTCACGAGTCTTTTTTTATTCGGGAATGTATCAGTTGAAATTGTTCACGGAAGCCATTGTTGTCGAAAATCATAAAGAATAAAATGGCGGCTAATAGAGATATGGCCCCGACCATTATGGCTTCTAAGAGTTGAAATTCGATTTGAAGAATCCTTCTTAATACGATTCCAGATCCTACAAATACAGATGCAACTGTTAGAACATTCGTCAAAGTGCGAAATGTGGAAGTTGTCCGGCCAGTAAATCGATACAAAGAGTACATAAGAGCCAACAGCCAATAAGAAAAAGTATAAATGGATAAAACCTGCACAAACAAAATGATATGAATCCCCAATAAGAGATAGAGACCGATTAATACTGAATATAGAGAGAAGAAAAAGACTAAATTAAGTCGATATAATCTTTTCGATTTAAATTCATTAATATGGAAAATATTGACCAACCCTCTAAGTACAAGGCCCGCCCCGTAAAAAGCCAAAACCCGCGCGTAATTTCCCGCCTCTACCCAATCGGAACCCATAAGCCAGATAACAATAATATCTCCATACACGTAGAAGAATAGAATGGGCAAGGCTGTAGCAAAAAAGAAAATTTGCGTAACAGGAAAGTAGTATTTTCTCGAATGATCGGTGCCCAACGCAGTGAGATAGGAGAGTGCTGGTGTGGTCAATGCATTGCGTATAAGATCGGCTTTAGAAGTTACATTTACTGCTTTGCCGTATTGTCCTAAGACTGAAAATTCGGCAACCCCTGCTCCTTGCCCATAGAAACTTTTTACAAGAAAACGATCAGTAGCATTGGTCATTCCGGTAATAATTCGATTGATGGATATTTCTGCCCCAAAAACAACGCTTTTCCAATATTTCCGAATTGTGACCATGTTTACTCTCGAATAATTTGGTTTGACGCGAATGAACTGTAGAGATGTTTTGACGAAAACGTCAATGATAAACCTTAACAAAAGCGCCCATACCGCCCAATCCCATAGGGCAAAAACAACTCCTAAGATCAGGGCGACCGTAGAAGCAATGATATCAATAATGGCAATTTCTTTAAATCTTTTTTGCTTAATGAGTTGTGACGAAGGCTGACTTCCAAGAGATATTACAAACACAATGAAGGCATAGGCCAAAATATACCAAGTCATCTCCGGCAATTTCTGCCAATAACCGATTATCGGGGCTGCAATGATCAATAGGAGGGTAATTATCATTCCGATAAATACATTAAGTGTAAAGAAAACCGAGTTGACTTCTTTATTCACTTTATCAATTTTGAGGTAGGCAGGGAGTAGTCCGAAATCCAAAAAAGGAAGAGCTATAGTATGTATGGCAAGCACAAACTCATAAATGCCGTGTTGGGCGGGGGCTACATAACGAGCAAAAAAAGCTAGCCCTACCAGGCCGATTATAACTTTATAAGTCGCCCCTGTCAACGAAAACAACCCGCTTCGTACTGCACTCATAATTAAGTATCGAGGTAACCCAAGTTATGAAAGGTCTCGTATACTCTTGGCGAATCGCTGCATATTGATTTCACTATATTAATAAGCGCTTGTGCTTGTTGTGGTGAGAAAGTACTTTCCCAAAATACAAATGCTGCCTCCTTTTTTGACCATTTACGGTTTTCATTTAAAATGTGAAAAGTCTTGAGCGTAGACATCGATGGATAAAACAAAGATGAAGGATGAATATTGTTATTCACAAATCCTAAATAGTCAAGTATTTCTCTGGCTTCGATGTACGGATTGGAATAAATTTTTTCGTATTGAAAATAGGGCCTGTCCAATTTATCAAGATCGGTTAGTGCTTTGCAATTCGAAACTGTCCACATTGCTGTATATTTCGAACATACATCAAGTCGGTCGTACTGGCTTAAATCAAGTCTTGGTATTGGGTTTCGTTCCTTGAACAAGCTCCAATGCTTCTCCCAACCGAGCTCCTTGAAAAATTTTGACCTTTTTATTAAAGAAGCAACAACCGCAAGAGGATGGCGGGTGATGTAAACAATTTTCGGACTTATTGCTTGGTACAAATCGGCCAGGTTGTGATTCCATCTTATCGCCTTAAATCCCAAAATGTTACTTTGCTCCCAAATAGAATGGATAAAATTCTCACTCATATCCGAGCCCGATGGAAGGTGATTGCGCAATAACCAATTCTTTTTTATTTTTTTGTCAAGCGCCCCGTATATGTGTTTTTGTAGTGTATCTTTTTCCTTAGCGTTTAAATGACTGCGGTAAATAAATTTTTCGCTTTCCGGAAATACGGAAGGATGATCCGGTTCGAACAGTATTATTCCACCTAGTGTTTTCGAAATAATATCAGAAAGCCAGGTCGTACCTGATCTGCCGAAACCCGCTATTATCATCGGCTTCATCAAAAGACTAAATGATCATACCGGCTGCAACAGTGGCATTCGTTCCCTCGTCTATCAATATTACACTTCCTGTAATTCGATTTTTTCGGTAAGCATCTACAAATAACGGCTTGGTCGTCCTTACTACAATCCTAGCAATGTCATTCATTTGAATATTGGTATCGTCTTCCTTCCGGTGTAAAGTATTAATATCCAACTTGTATCTGATTTCCTTGATTATACATCTAGTATCTTGCGAAGTGTGTCGGATATGATACTTTCCTCTGACTTGGAGAGGTTTCGATTGGTCAAACCAGCAGATCATCAATTCCAAATCCTGTGTGACATCAGGCTGATTGTTCTCGCGTACGATCATATCGCCACGACTAAGATCATAATCATCTTCGATCAACACCGTGACGGATTGCGGTGGAAAAGCGCTTTCCTGCTCGCCGTCGGGCCCCATGATCTTTTGAATTTTAGTAGAAAATCCCGATGGCAGGAGACTTACCTTATCTCCTACTTTCATGATTCCACCAGCCACTCTACCAGAATATCCCCTAAAATCATGAAATTCATCCGTATTCGGCCGCACCACAAATTGCACGGGAAAACGCGCATCAATAAAATTGTGGTCACTGGCGATGTGTACATTTTCGAGGTAGTAGATCAACGTGGGGCCTTCGTACCATGGTGTCTTTTCCGATCTATTCACAACGTTATCTCCCAGCAACGCTGATATAGGGATGAAATGAACATCTTTTACATCGAGTTTAGCGGCGAATTTTTCAAAATCATCTTGAATTTTATCGAACATATCGTGGCTAAAATCGACTAAGTCCATTTTGTTAATGCAAACCACTAGATGAGGAATTTGCAACAAGGAGGCTATAATGGCGTGTCTTCGCGTCTGCTCCACTACTCCATTGCGCGCATCTACGAGCACTAATGCGACATTGGCGGTCGATGCACCGGTCACCATATTCCTAGTGTATTGGATATGCCCCGGAGTATCAGCAATGATAAATTTTCGTTTCGGCGTGCTGAAGTATCTGTAAGCCACGTCTATGGTTATACCTTGTTCTCGTTCTGATTTAAGGCCGTCGGTAAGTAATGCTAGATTTACACCTTCTTCTCCGCGTCTTTTGCTTGCTTCACTGATCTGATCGTACTGATCCTGGAAGATGCTTTTGCTGTCGTATAGTAGCCTTCCTATCAGTGTAGATTTTCCATCGTCAACACTTCCTGCCGTTGTAAATCGAAGTAGTTCAGTGTTTTGCATTTACTTGAAACCCTATAGGTCGTCATAATTGATGTCATTCGAAATACTCTTTCAACGGCAATATCTTCACGGAGACTAACAGGTGCGAAACACCCTGTTGTGCTCATTATTGTGCCCTGTTAAAAATACCCCTCTTTTTTCCTGTCCTCCATAGCCGTTTCACTGCGTTTGTCATCCGTCCTGCCTCCTCTTTCTGTAAGTCGGGTTGTCGCTATTTCCTCAATGATGTCATCGATACTGGTCGCGTTTGATTTCCAGACGCCTGTGCATGTCATATCACCAATAGTCCGACAACGTACTTCTTCCTCGTATACTTTTTCATTTGGTTTTTTAGGAATAAAGTCACTGTCGGCTAATAAAACCCCATCTCTTTCAAACACGTTTCGCTTATGAGCGAAATAGAGTGGCGGAAGTTCGACTCTTTCTTCGGCCAGATATTGCCACACATCCAATTCTGTCCAATTGCTTATCGGAAATATTCTGAAATGCTCTGCAAAATGTTTGTTCCCATTGAACAGATTCCATAGTTCAGGGCGTTGGTTCTTCGGATCCCACTGACCGAATTCATCCCTATGTGAAAAGAAGCGTTCTTTGGCCCTTGCTTTCTCTTCATCTCTTCGCGCTCCTCCAAGGGCCGCATCGTATTTACCCTGCGTTAAAGCGTCTAACAGTACTGTTGTCTGTAACATATTCCGACTGGCATTTATTCCTTTCTCTTCCGCTACCAAACCAGACTTTATGGCTTCCTCTACCGAGCCTACGACTAGTTTGGCATTCATTTTTTTAACCAAATCATCTCTGAAATGAATGGTTTCGTCGAAATTGTGACCCGTATCAATGTGCAAAAGCGGGAATGGAATTCTGGCAGGAGAAAATGCCTTGTAAGCAAGGTGCGTCATCAATATAGAATCCTTACCCCCCGAAAACATCAAAACAGGATTCTCAAATTGTGCTGCTACCTCTCTGATTACAAAAATGGATTCGGATTCCAATTCCTTCAGATGGCTCATCTGATAATTCATAGTTCCAGCCTTACCGTCCTTATTATGAATTGAAAAAACTCCTCGATACTCTCTTCCAATGTCAGCGTTTCTGTATCCAACACGAGATCAGGCGCTAGCGGTTCTTCGTATGGAGAATTGATTCCGGTAAAATTTTGAAGTTCGCCTGCTCTTGCTTTTTTATACAACCCTTTCACGTCCCTGTTTTCACAAGTTTCCAAAGAAGCGCGAATATACACTTCTGAAAAATCCCTATGTCCGATAATTTCTTTGGCCATTTTGCGTATCTCGCGAGTCGGACTGATAAATGAGCAAATTGTAATGACCCCGCTATGCAGATAGAGTTTAGCTACTTCCGCAATCCTTCTAATATTTTCTGTCCTGTCATCCATTGAGAATTTGAGATTATTGCAAATTCCAGTTCTGATATTATCTCCGTCTAAGACTTGTGCGAAAAACCCATTTTTCAAAAGCTCTCTTTCCATTACTTTTGCTATAGTGCTCTTTCCCGAACCGGATAGACCGGTAAGCCAAAAAACTTGTGAATTCTGCTTTAAGTAGGCCCGCCGTTCCGATCTTGATACCAGTTGGTCAAATATGGGGTGGATGTTTTTTTGCAATTTGCCTTTATTTAACTTTGCCTATTTCCCGGATTTTTCCTCTTGGCACGCTTTGCCAAGCTCGCTCATGCAAATAGTACAAGGCCAATTTGATAAAAAACTCCAACGCGCCTATAGTAACGGCAATTTTTAAGTCGCCGGTAGTAAAATATGCTATAGCCATAATCGTCGTCGTAGCCACAATTCTCCAGGATATTGCTTTTAGCAGACTTCTTAATCTGGATTCTTTATGTGTGTTCATTTTTAGGGTTTTGTTTTACTTCGATACAAGTTCTCTTCCTATACTGGAATAGTAAAATCCTTTACCTTTCATTTTATTCACATCGTATAAGTTGCGACCATCAAAAATCACCGGATTATTCAATTTTTGTCGCAGGGTATCAAAATTCGGCGTCCTGAAGGCACTCCATTCCGTGACAATGGCTAAAGCATCAGCTTTTTCTGCGGCTTCGTAGGGTTCGGCAGCAAATTCAATTTCATCTCCATAAATAGCCCTTACGTTGTCCATTGCCTCGGGATCATAAGTTTTAATTTTAGCACCATTGTCGAGTAACTTATCAATGGTATAAAGCGCCGGAGCTTCACGCACGTCATCGGTATTTGGCTTAAATGCAAGGCCCCATATCCCGATTATTTTTCCGGAAATGTTGTGATCGAAGTAATTAAGAATTTTGTCAGCTAAAATAGTTTTCTGGTGATCATTAACCTGTATAACCGATTTCAATATTTGGAAGTTGTATTTGCAATCTCTAGCTGTTTTTGTCAGTGCTTGAACATCTTTAGGAAAGCAACTTCCTCCGTAACCGATTCCTGGAAAAAGAAACCGCTTGCCGATTCTATTGTCGCTCCCCATGCCTTTTCGAACCATATCCACGTTAGCTCCTATTTTTTCGCAAAGGTTTGCAATTTCATTCATAAAAGTGATCCTTGTGGCCAGGTATGAATTGGATGCGTACTTGGTCATCTCCGCAGATTTTTCGTCCATAAAAATGATCGGATTGCCTTGCCTTACGAATGGTTCGTATAGTTGTTTCATAAGATTTCTTGCCCGCTCTGATCTCGTTCCGATTACTACGCGATCAGGGCGCATGAAGTCGTCCACTGCTACTCCTTCACGCAAAAATTCAGGATTAGATACTACATCGAACAATTCTTCTGAAAGGTTTTTTCCAAGAGCTTCGCTTACCTTTTCAGAAGTGCCGACAGGTACCGTACTTTTATCTACCACCACTTTATAGTCCATTATGATCTTACCAAGATCTGCAGCTACTCCTAATATGTATTGCAAATCTGCAGAACCGCCTGCTCCCGGGGGAGTTGGTAAGGCAAGAAAAATAATTTCAGATTCTTCCACTCCTTGTTCCAAAGAAGTAGTAAAACTAAGTCGTCCGATTTTGGTATTCCTCTCGAACAATACATTCAGCCCAGGCTCGTAAATGGGAACTTGCGCGGCCCTCATCATATCGACCTTCTTCTCATCAATGTCCATGCATATAACTCGGTTACCTGTCTCAGCAAAACATGTACCAGTAACCAAACCTACATAGCCTGTGCCAACTACACAGATGTTCATAGTATGATTTTAATAGAAGGTGCAAAAGTATGGTTTTCGTGGTGTCGGGTTATTATTTATAATGTCCTCTTTCGCCTTTAAAGTGTACTTAACTAAGATGATCTTTTTACCCTATTTTGATATAAAGATCTTAATTAATCGTGAATAACGGAGTTGGTATATCTATGTTTCTACGGTAAGTGAATAGAATCTGAACAAAAGAATCAGAATACCACCCAAAACCAGCCCTCCAAAGAATCCAAGAAAAACGCTTTTTAGGCTTCCCATCCTGATCTCCTTCAAGGGCAAAATAGGCGCATCGATAACCTGCAAAATAGGCGTGCTATTTTCAATAGCAAATTCCGTTAAGGCAATATTTTCTTCCAATTTAGCAATGCCTGCACTCATTTGCAGCATTTCAGTTCTTGCGCGCTCACGTCTAACTTCTGTCTTCTTGGAAAACAGACCCGATGAACGATCACTTAAGTCCGCAAATCGATATTCCAGCTTGTCTAATTCTCTAAGAGCTGAATCTCGTTTGGAAAGAAGGACGCTCAAGGTAGCTTGATGTTTTTCTATAGATTTTTCGATATAAAAATTACTCGTGGCATCGAAAATAGCATTCGTCAGGTGATAAGAAATATCTTCACTCTCCGTCTTGATTACATATGACATTATGGTCGTATTCTGCCCATAATCGGTCTCTAAGAGTGCATTGTCCCTGTTGGCAGGAGTCCTCGCAATGAGAAGGCATAGTGACCTCAAGGCAAAATTTTCGTTGTTCGTAAAATCGTTAAAATTGCTATACTCAAATTGAAAGTTCTCCATTTTAGGTTGGGCCCTTGACCATTTTTTGCCTAACTCATAAGTATTGATGATGTGGTTGGCCAAATAGTTTTGTTTATCGCCAATCATTTTTTCCTGGAAAATAGCGTCCTGGATTATTTTGCGAGATGTTGACAATTCAAGCACTTTGGAAATGTTGACCCTTTGATTGGAAATAGGAAAACCGAACTGACCTAATATGGAAGTCATACCAGACAATTGGTTGCCTTCGTCCTCGTTGAGCATAAAGGTGAGACGAGCTTGGTAGAGTGTTGGTTTTGCAGAAAAATAGAAGAAAGAAGCAATTGCCATAAGCAGACTGAACAATAGCAATTTCCACCTGGAATTTCGCAAAGCTGAACCATAGATGCGGGAATTATCGATAAGTTCCTTTAGACTAATCTCATCTTTGCGGTATTGCGGTATATTTTGCTCCCCAGCCATTATGAGTTTTCATTGATAGTGGGAGCTAACCATTTTTTTGCTTCGTCAAGAGGTATTCCACAGCGATTGGCATACTGCTCGACCTGATCCATTTCGATCTTTCCAAGACCAAAGTATTTCGATGCGGGATGAGCAATATACCATCCGCTAACCGATGAAGCCGGATACATAGCCAAATTTTCCGTAAGGTAAATTCCCGTATGGGTTTTTACGTCTAATAGCCTAAATAAGAACTCTTTTTGGGTATGATCGGGGCAGGCCGGATAGCCAGGTGCAGGTCGGATACCTACGTACTTTTCCGCTATTAGTTCTTCATTACTCAGGTTTTCACCTCTTTCATATCCCCAGTGTTCTTTCCTCACTTTTTTATGCATATACTCGGCCATAGCTTCCGCCAGGCGATCCGCTAATGCTTTGAGCATTATTTCGCTATAGTCGTCATGGTTAGCCTTAAATTTTTCAATGTGCTTTTCGATTCCAATGCCTGCTGTAACTGCAAATGCACCTACGTAATCTTGTTTCCCCATCTCTGCTGGTATGACATAATCGGTGAGTGACAGATTCGGCCGGCCTTGTGCTTTCTTCTTTTGCTCTCTTAAATTATAGATTCTTCCCAATTCTTCAGCAGGGTTTTTAGGATCATAGATCACCACATCTTCACCATCGGCATTAGCCGGAAACAGACCTATAACCGCCCTCACTGTGATCCATTTGTCTTTTACAATTAGATCCAGCATGGACTGTGCATCCTCATACAATTTTTTTGCTTCTGGGCCAATGGTGGTGTTTTGAAATATTTTGGGATATTTTCCCCTTAGCTGCCAGGTCGAAAAGAAGGGTGTCCAATCTATATAATGGAGGACTTTGGAAATATCTATGTCATCAAAAATTGAAATTCCCAGGCTGTTCGGTTTTATCGGTTCGTAGTTATTCCAGTCCGGTATTAACTTGTTTTTTATCGCCTCATCAATCGCCAAGAACTCTTTACGCGTTGTTGCTTTCAAGCGTGATTCCCTCAATTTTTGGTATCCCTCTTTGACATCAAGAATAAAATCACTCCGTGTATTTTCCTCCTTGCTTAACAATTGACTGACAACAGACACGCTCCTGGAAGCGTCCAATACGTGCATACATGGGCCGGAATATTGGGGTTCTATTTTGACCGCGGTATGGGTTTTGGAAGTAGTTGCTCCACCTATTAACAGAGGAGTGGTCATTCCTTTTTTTTCCATTTCTTTGGCCACTTCTACCATTTCGTCAAGGGATGGTGTTATTAAACCGCTCAGCCCGATGATGTCTACATTTTCTTTTTCGGCTGTGGTCAAAATTTTATCTGTCGGCACCATTACACCCAAATCGATAATCTCATAGTTATTACATGCCAACACTACGCCTACAATATTTTTTCCAATGTCATGAACGTCTCCTTTTACCGTAGCCAAAAGAATTTTTCCTTTAGTGATTTGCACAGAGCTATTTGCCTTTTCGGCTTCTATAAATGGCGTAAGCCAGGCTACCGACTTCTTCATTACCCTTGCACTTTTCACCACTTGCGGCAAGAACATCTTTCCCTCCCCGAAAAGATCGCCTACAATGTTCATTCCGTCCATTAATGGCCCCTCAATGACCTTTATAGGAGACTCGTTTTTTAGTCTTGCTTCCTCCGTGTCCTCGTCTATGAACTCCGTTATTCCTTTGCGCAAAGCATATTTCAGACGCTCTTCTACACTGTCTTCTCTCCATTTCATATCTTTTTTGATCTCCTTTCCCTTGCTCTTAACGCCTTCTGCATACAATACCAGGCGATCCGTGGCATCCGGCCTTCGATTGAAAAGTACATCTTCTATACGTGTTAATAATTCCTTGGGTATGTCTTCATAGACTTCGATCATGCCTGCATTAACGATGCCCATATCCATTCCGGCTTTTATGGCGTGGTAGAGGAAGGCGGCGTGCATGGCCTCGCGCACCTGGTTATTTCCTCTAAACGAAAATGAAATATTGCTAACGCCGCCACTCACTTTAACGCCCGGGCATTTGTTCTTTATTTTTTTTGTCGCTTCGATGAAGTTGATGGCATATTCATTGTGTTCCTCGATGCCCGTTGCTACTGCAAAAATGTTAGGATCAAAAATGATATCTTCTGCTTCAAAACCCACTCCATTCGTAAGAATGTCATATGCCCTTTTGCATATTTCTACTTTGCGATCCATCGTATCGGCCTGACCCTCTTCATCGAATGCCATGACGACTGCTGCTGCTCCGAATTTTTTGACGATTTTAGCCTGTCTGATAAATTCTTCTTCTCCCTCTTTTAACGAGATGGAATTGACGATACTTTTTCCTTGCACGCACTTGAGGCCTGCTTCTATTACCTTAAACTTTGATGAATCGATCATCATTGGTAGTTTGGCAATGTCGGGCTCTGACATCATCATATTCAGGAATTTTACCATTTCCTTTTCGGAATCAAGTAACCCTTCGTCCATATTTACATCGATGATTTGCGCTCCGCCTTCTACTTGGTGATTGGCCACTGAAAGAGCCTCTTCGTATTGTTTTTCTTTAATTAACCGCGCAAATTTCCTAGAACCAGTTACGTTAGTACGTTCGCCGATATTGATAAAATTCATATCTGGTCTTACGATGAGGGGTTCGAGTCCCGAATAGCTCGATCGTTTATCCTTTGGTGTCATTTTTCTGGGAACTATTCCTTCCACGCCCTCAACCATGGCTGCTATATGTGCCGGGGTCGTGCCGCAACAACCGCCAAGAATATTGGCATAACCGTTTTCAGCAAAATCACTGATAAGATTTTTCATTTCCTCAGGCCCTTGATCGTATTCTCCAAATTCATTGGGAAGGCCTGCATTCGGATGAGCGCTTACATGACAATCTGCGATCTTGGAAAGTGTTTTCAAATAGGGTTCTAGTTCCTTCGCTCCAAGCGCACAATTTAATCCGATACTCAGCAAAGGCATATGAGAAACGGATATCCAAAAAGCTTCTACCGTTTGGCCGCTTAAGGTGCGCCCACTTGCATCGGTAATCGTACCTGAAACCATGATTGGCACTTCCTCTCCCCTTTCTTCTAGCAATTGGTCAATGGCGAACAGAGCAGCTTTACAATTGAGCGTGTCAAAGATGGTTTCGACCATTAGAATATCCACCTCGCCATCGAGAAGTCCTTTGGCCTGCTCATAATAAGCGTCGGTTAATTCGTCAAAAGTAATTGCGCGAAATCCGGGATTGTTGACATCAGGTGAAATGGAAGCAGTCCGATTGGTAGGGCCCATTGCTCCAGCTACAAATCGCAGTTTGTTATTATTTTTTTTAACAAAACGCGCTATGGCCTCCTTTGCAATTTTAGCCGATTCAAAATTCATTTCATATGCCAAATCCTGCATATCGTAGTCCGCCTGGGCAACTCTTGTGCCACTAAAAGTATTAGTCTCGATAATGTCGGCTCCAGCTTCTAAATAGGCCGTGTGAATATTTTTGATAATATGCGGTTGCGTAATGCTGAGCAGGTCATTATTTCCTTTGATGTCTTTGTGGTAGGCCTTGAATCGCTCACCGCGATAATCTTCTTCTTCCAACTTGTACCGCTGAATCATCGTACCCATAGCTCCGTCGAGAAGCATGATTCGCTCAGATAATATTTTGTCAATATGTTGTCGTACGCTCACTAATAATCCAATTTTTGGTGAGACATATTCGCGTGTAATGCTAAACCAAAATAAAAGCTTTTCGGATTAGAAAAATGGCTTGAAGACTTTTGACTCCTATAAAGAAATTGAAAGTCAATGAAATAGTTGTGATACAGCATATAACTAAGAGTACTCCTTAGCTGGAAAATGTTTGTGTGCACTCCTTGGCCAATTTTATTATCAAAATCGCGAACTCGTGTTTCGTTTGGTTTCAGGATATCTGATCCGTTGTTGACATCATCGTATTCATCCATACCAGTTAAAGCGTAAATTATTCTAAGGCTGGTTTCCCATTTCTCGTCGATTTTATATGTGAAAGTCGTCAACGCTTCTTTGAAATTCGCCCCAAGCGGATGAGCCAATTCCTGATTGTAATGAGAATAGGCGCCGATCACAAATTCGTCATCGTCCCCAAGGTATCTGTGGGAATAGGTATATGGCCGCACGGAATTATATTCTGCACGCAAATCAAAATGATCAATGCGGAACAGGTCAGGATATTTGAAACCGACTTGGAAGCCGATTTTATTACCCCACCAACCCGAGCCTCTGAAAAGCTCGCCTGTCCGCAATTCGTCTATGAGTAGTTGTCCGTAGAAGAGCATTTTCCTATTCAGCCGATACGAAAAGTCAATGCCGATAAGAACATTGTCGGGGCTATCGAGTTTTTGCTCGATGACCCTGTAGAGAATAAGAGGATTGAGGTACTGAAATTCGAATTGGTTCTCTCTACTGAAAACCACTGCCTCGAATAATGAAAACTCAAAATTTCGATGTGGCTTTACAGTCAAATAGTGAGCGGCAAGGTATTTTTTTGAAGCCAGATGATCACCTGATCGATCAATCGTCGAACCTTGTGGAGCCAATTCTGCAAAAATGTTTTTGTAATTGACTATGCCAATGTTAGTATTCAGCTCCAAGAAGAAAAAATTATCGGAATAATTGGATAACAGAAGTGAGTGATACCCGCTTCCCATGAAAAAATTGCCGTGTCCCACACTAGCTCTGAAATACTTGTTTAGTCTATAAGTCAGTACAGCCTCTGCATTTAGAAAATCCCACCCCTTGAGATCAGAGAATATTCCGCTTTGGTACTCCTTGTAAAAACCTTGCCCGGGAATAGCGTTCCTTCTCCTTATTTTTTGTTCTATGTGTTGGAGAAATCTTGCCTGTGACTCGTAAATATTGGTATGAAAAAACACCTTGTTTTTTATTCCACCTGATATTTTTATTCCTCTGGTGTTTCTGAAAATGGTACGACTATCTTTCGTATCCTCACCAAGGCTCAGTAGCAGTGCAGGATTGATAGAAAGGAACACATCCTCATTTTGAAAACTCAGGAGGTTTTCGCTTGCACCGAAAAATTCGACTTTGTCTAGGTTTGAATATTCTTCAGTGGAAAATGTCCAATAGCTCTTTCTTAGGTAGTCGAGGTCAGATTTTTCTTTAGCGCTTAATGAGGTCGAATCCAGACTTTCGACAACCTCTCGGGCCGTAAATCCATCTAAGAAATTAAAATCTATCGGAGTTCTTGTGGTAGAATGTTTTAGTTGAAGCCTTGCAAATATATTTAAAATTTCTTGGTTTTTTCCAATTCCGTTGTACGCTTGTGCCCATAACCCAGTATTCAAGAACAAGCTAACCAAAGTAAAAATCCAAAAGCGAATCATCGCTTAAAATTCAGCAAAAAGTCTTTAATTCTTTTTTCAAATTTTTCCTCTTCGTTGAATAAGAACTGATGGCCGACTTGCTGAATGAAAATCTCGATCTTGCTCTTCTCAAATTCCGTGCGATACGCCATGAGTTTTACGATATCCTTTTCGGTCGTGACGACCGCCTTTCGAGTCATCGGTATTCTTTGAAAGGAATTAATGATATTTTCTATGTCTTTTGGAACATACTGATGATGATCTCCAAATTCATAGGTGTATATTTTTTCAACTTGATCTTCAAAATATTCGGAAAGATACTCAGGACGACCTATCGCATTGACAAGCAGCAACGCATCATAATTCGCACCGTTCAATTGTCTATTATAGTTATACATGGAGTAACAATGCCGGTAATTAATTTTAGAAAAAAAAATATTTTCCATTGCTATTTCTTCGATCCTGGATTTGAACGTATGAGCATCATCTTGGCCCAGGTCACAAGGACATTTGCTTATGACAAGTATGTCGGCTCTAGCACTGGCCGAACGCCATTCTCTCAATCTACCCATAGGCATTAAATAATCTTCGAAATAAGGATGTCGATATTCTGTCAATAAAATATTTAATCCGGGCTTTATCGAGCGATGCTGAAATGCGTCGTCAAGCAGAACAAGCTGGGTCGCCGGGTAATCCATTAGTAGAGAGGCCAGGCCCAATGTCCTGGATTCCGAGACAGATACACCAACTGAAGGATATTTTCTCTTGATCTGAAGGGATTCGTCGCCTGCTTCTTTAGCGCTTTCGCGGCCTGTTACCTTTTTGTATCCTTTAGTTTTTCGGCTATAGCCCCTACTGAGTACGGACACCTTGAGAAAAGGTGATAGCTTTTCAATAAACCATTCGACCATGGGTGTTTTTCCTGTGCCGCCTACACTCAAATTCCCAACAGAAATGACCGGTAAACTAAATGAAGTAGATTTGACGAGATTGCTTTCGTAGGCGGCATTGCGGAAACTTATGACCAGTCCAAAGAACATGGCAAATGGAAACAATAATATTCTCGTAAACCAATCCACCTGTTAGGCACTTGTGAGAATGTCATGGCCTATCGGGCAGTTTAAACAAGCCTGATTATCACATGAATATTTCTTTAACTCAAGCAATGCCTGACCGTCGTAGGCATTTTTTGAATCGAGGCCAAGCGTCTTCCATCTTTTGATAATGGCATTATTTTCAGACGGTAGTTTTTCCAAAATTTGATTGGCTCGCTCTAGTTTTTCGTCATCGCTATATTTCTTGCCAATGAAATACAGCGTCGGCACTATAGCATTGAGGACAATTACGCGAATGCGGTTTTTCCCGAGTGTTTTTTGTCTGCTTTTCGAAAGCTTATCAAATGTGTAATGGTTATGCCAGTAGGGTGAGGCAGGGACTCTGAGCAGGTTTTCGATTAGAGCGATATCCGCATTCATCAGTTTGGAAATAATACCTGGTTTCATTATTAATTTCGCAAATTGCGAAAGCTTGATAGTTGGGAAGTTTTGCGGACGGATGGCTTTGAATTTTAGCGCTACATTGCTCCCTTCGTTGAGACCATACTTTTGTTTTAGATAAGAATATTCTTCCTGTAGATTTCGGGGATAATCATCTTTGAATTCACCGTCCAAAAGTCCCGCGACGCCAAAAAATAGTGCCTCCAAAATTTGATTGAAATCTCGATTCTTTCTTACAATCTGCAAGGGAACGTTGTGGGCTACTAATAGAAAAGCTTCAGCATTATGTACCAAGCCAAATGCTTTGAGCAACAATCTGTAACACAGTTCCTCCCAATCTTTTTCAGCATCTTCATTGATCGTCTCAACTTCCATTAATCGCCGGTCAAATCGATTCGCTAGGCATTTTTCTTTAGCAGAAGAAATGGCGAGTCCGGATGTTTTCTCGATTAGGTTCTCGCACGGTATCCATTTTTTCCGATCGAATGATTTGTAAATCTCGATCAGGTTATGTGGTATTCTTTTTTTTAATTCCAGGCAGGGGATGAGTTCATTGGATAAATATTTTATCTCGGCATCATGGTGGAAGACTACGTGCAGAATGACCTTGTCGTAGTTTGGATCCCTTTCGTGCAAGTGTTTTTTCCAATCGGAACTTTTTGTGTGGATTTCTACAGCTCCCGACCACAACGCATCTCCTATCTCCACCTGAGCTTCGAGGAAATCGGGCCCATCGGAAAAATTAAGCTGTCCATAGGTGATGATCTTCATATCCTGTCCATGCGTTGTTTTTAGGTTCTTGTGATTGAAGTTTTTTGTCCTCCATATGTAGTGCAGTAAATCTTCTTTTATCATTTGATTCGATTATAAATTCTGAAGGTATAGTTGTACCTGTTTTTTTCATCCGCCAGGTGATGCACTTCCGATTCGAGTTTCCAATTTTGTATACGCAATTCCACAAAAGAAGTATCTCCGTTCAATACGGCATCTACTTCTGTGACATAAAGTTTGTCCCAAAGCCCTTGAGTAGCGGCGTATATTTCTCCTCCACCGAGAATGAAAACTTCTTTCTCTCTTTCCTTTTTGGCAAAAAGGAGTGCACTTTCAAGATTGTGCTTCACCACACAGGAAGAGTCATAATATTCCCGATTACCCGTAATTGTTATAATTGTACGGCCATCCAAGGACCCGGGCAGGGACTCGAATGATTTTCTCCCCATTATTACATGTCTTCCCATTGTTTTTTCTCTGAAAAACTTCATATCGCCTGGTAGGCGCCAGGGCAACCTATTGTCTATTCCAATAATATTATTTTTTGATCGGGCTACTATGGCAGATATAATCATAGGTTCAGGATGTAGGTATGAGATTGATGCCTTTCACGTAGCCTTCAAGATACTTCCTGGGGCGCGGATTGTCCTTTTTAAGATGCTTTTCCATGATCAGTGAGCCAATTGGAGCGGCAACGGCTCCTCCTCCTCCTGCATTTTCGACAAATACAGCTACGGCAATTTTCGGATCATCTTTGGGAGCAAAGCCAAAAAATACCGAATGATCTGCGCCAAATGGATTTTGTGACGTTCCCGTCTTACCACAACTCTTTATTCCTCTGATTCTTGACCGATTAGCCGTCCCGGTGATCATAACTCTTGCCATGCCCTCTATCACCGGCACAAAGAATTCTTTGTTAATTTTGACTTCATTTTTTTCGACAAATCTTGCATCCATTTGATCGCCCCGGCTATATTCCTTTATCAGATGTGGTATTCGATAATATCCTCGGTTGGCCAAAATCGCTGCAAGGTTGGCCATTTGGAGAGTAGTCATTTGCAGTTCCCCCTGACCAATTCCCAGAGAAAGGATATAGGTGGATCTCCATCCCGTAGACACATCCCTGTACAAGGCATCATAATATTCAGGAGGTGGCACAAATCCTTCTTTTTCCTGATAAATGTCTGATTGCAAAATACGGCCCATTCCAAATTGATCTAGATATTGGTTGATCATTGCCAATCCCAATCCGGGTTTTCTATAACCGAATTTATCAACAGTCTCGCCCATTAACTTGTAATAGTATGTATTGCAAGAATGTTCTAGTGCAATTGTCATATTATAGGGGGTCGGATGATTACGGCATCCCTGGGAATAATCTTTTTCTTTATTAATTTCATAGACACCGGTACATTTTATCGTTCGTCCTGGGTAGGTGACGGCCTCCTGCAGGCTTATTAGTGAAAGTACAGGTTTGAAGATCGAACCGGGAGGATATTGAGCCATTACCGAGCGGTCGAGCAAAGGTTCATTGATGGTGTCACTTTGCAATCTCCGAAAAGCTTCACCTCGTTTTCTTCCTATGGCGAGATCATTGGGATCGTACGTTGGACTGCTTACCATAGTCAGTATTTCTCCTGTTTCCGGTTCTAGTGCAACTATACTTCCCTTTTTATTTGCCATTAGAGATTCTCCATATGCCTGTAAGTCGATGTCGAGTGTAGTAACTATATCACCCCCTGCCGTTGCCCTTTGCTCTATGGGATTTGCACTATCCGAATCTATTTCACGTCCAATATTATCCCTAAAGACATACGCTACCCCTTTCATTCCCCTGAGATAATCGTCGTAGACTTTTTCTATCCCGCTTACGCCAATCAAATCTCCTTGCGTGTATTTCCCCGGATTACCCGAAACACTTTGTGGACTTACCTCCCCAATGTAGCCGAGCACGTGTGAGGCATTCGGATATACATATTTTCTTTTAAATGTAAGAACCGGGTAAAAGCCAGGAAAGCGGAACAAATGCTCTTGAAAGCGCAAAAAATCTTCCATTTGAATTCCGCTTAAAAAAGTAACTGGGAGGTTTTTCTGAAAGCGTAAATTCTTCCAATCTTTATCCAACAATGTGCGAAATTCTGCTTTGTCAATGGAGAGTAATTCGCAGAAAAGGGTGGTATCAAAGTTCTTTTTTATTTCGTTGAATACGGCATTAATTTCATAAATGGGGTCATTGACGATGAGTAGTTTCTCGTTTCGGTCAAATATCATTCCACGAGAGGGTATAAGATCTTTACGGAACAATGTAGTTTGATCTGCTTGCGATTTGTACTTGCCACTAAATATCTGGAGTGTACTAAGTTGCGCTAAAAGGACTAGAAAGCTGATTGCAATCAGTGCGACAGTAGCAATATATCGGTTTTTATAATCCAAATTATCTGGGTTTAAATAGTAAAAGTATTAGAAACCCAAATGGAAGCGAAGCCAGTATACTTAGTGCGGTGCAAATTAGAATTCGTCTAATATGAACAAAAGTGAAAGCATCGATCGAATAAAAAGAAAAAATGTGAACTGCGAACAATATTCCCAAATAGCCAAGTACCCAAACCATTCCATATCGTCTAAACGACGAGTCGTCTGTTTGGTAGCCTGGCAAAGGTTGAATCCATCGGAGCACAGGTTTTCGTAAATAAGTCATAACCAATAGAGCAAATGCATTCATACCTAAAGTATCATTAAATACGTCTATTACAAGGCCAGAAAAAAAAGCGATTAGTAGAGATAACGGTCTGTCAAAACCAATAGGAAGGGACAAAATAATTAAGGGATAAATAAAGATAAAAACCGGATATCTATCTGATATAATCGTTAATGCGTCTGAGAATATCATTTTTTGTGCGACTAGGATGACAAGCGCATATAGTATGAAGACAATCTTAATTTTCATACGATAGTTCTAAGTCACGTATTTCCTCAAAGTCCTTGTTGTTTATGACGTAGACCTGATCGGACTTCGTCAGGTCTTGATCTATTCTTGCATTTATATCGTAAAACGCTCCTCCTTCTACTACAGTATATGCGCCGACTTTGCCGATGTAGATGCCCTTAGGGAAAATGGTCGAATGTCCACTCGTTACTATTTCATCCCCGATTACAATATTGGCATGCTTTGGGATTCCATGAAGTTTGTAGGAAAAAAAATCATTTCCTGACCAGATCAGATAGCCTGAATAACCTTTGTCCTTGATCGCCGCCGAAATTCTTAAATCCACGTTAAGAAGCGAAATCACTGTCGAGTAATGCGCACTTACCTGTTTGATTACCCCGACTATTCCGTTTGACCCCAATACACCCATGGTTTTGTCAATGCCATCATTTCGACCAATGTCCAGGGTAATATGATTATTCCTTGAATATATGCTCCTATTGATGACATTGGCAGGAATTACTGAGTATTTACTTTGTAGAGTACTGTCTACGATTATTCTCGGTCTGCTATTGACCAGTTCTTCGATAAGTCTTGCATTCTGATCTAGAAGTTCGTCGTTATGAATTTTGAGGTCTAGAATTTGTTTGATGCGAGCTCGATGCCTTACAATACCAGAAACCAATTCATTGGAAGAATGAAGAAATATCTCACGTTGCCCCTTGTTGTACCTGATAATCAAAAACAGACATGTGCACTCCAAAAAGATGAAAAGAATTGGGGTGCCAAGGTTTTGAAAAATTTGAAAAAATCGGAGCATTTTACATACTTCGGCGATCCATTAAAAAGGTAAAAGTTTCTGTCTTCTGCAAAGCGATAAGCGTCCCTCTTACTACTGCTCGAAGAGGATCTTCGGCAACATGTACTGGTAATTTTGTTTTTTGCGAAAGTCTTTCGTCTATTCCATTCAGGAGTGATCCGCCGCCGGTAAGAAATAATCCCCTTTTATAAATGTCCGAAGCCAATTCCGGTGGTGTTTCTTCCAAAGCCCTTATTATGGCTTCTTCAATTTTGATAATAGATTTATCAACTGCTTCGGCAATTTCCTCGTGGGAGACTACAATCTGTTTGGGTATACCCGTAAGCAAATCTCTCCCGTTTACTGCGAATTTATCCGGTGGATTATCCATTTCTTTTAGCGCTGACCCTACATTCATTTTTAACAGTTCTGCTGTGCGTTCACCGATGAGCAAATTGTGCATTCGTTTCATATAATCGATAATATCTGCGGTCAATTCATCACCGGCTATCCGGATAGATTGGTTCGTTACTATTCCCGACAAAGCTATTACCGCTATTTCCGTGGTCCCACCTCCGATATCAATAATCATGCTTCCCGTAGGCTCCAACACATCTATTCCTATTCCCAGCGCTGCCGCCATTGGCTCATGGATGAGGTAGGTCTCTTTAGAATCGACATGGTCCGCCGAGTCAAATACTGCACGTTTTTCTACCTCGGTAATCCCGGATGGGATACAAATTACCATTTTGAGATGGGTGAAAAACTTACGCCTGCCTTCTATCATCCCGATCATGCCCTGTATCATACTTTCTGCAGCCTGAAAATCGGCAATGACTCCATCTTTAAGCGGTTTGATCGTTTTGATGTTTTCATGGGTCTTTTCGTGCATTAGCATCGCTCTTTTACCCACAGCCAGCACTTCTTGTGTGGTACGGTCTATTGCGACTATCGAAGGCTCGTCAACCACAATCTCTCCTTCGTAACTGATCAAAGTATTGGCAGTACCAAGGTCAATGGCGAGTTCTTGTTTGAAAAAGTTAAATAGACCCATTTAAGACAAATCCGTTTTTATGACCCTCATTATTTAGTGCCGTGAAGGTAAGTTTTTGTCAGGCTTTGCCAACTATTACATTCCAAAAATTATCCATGTGCAAATATTTGTTGGATAGCTCTAAAATGCCCTTCTTATCCATAGACTTGATGGTTTTGAAAAATCGTTGATAAAAGTTCTCGTAAAGCCCCATAATTTGAATTGTTTTGTTGGGATTAATTGCCTTAAACGGGCCGTTGATAGTGGACATAAAATTGCCCATAAGGTAGTTTTTTACCATTTCAAGCTCTCCTTTGGATATGGCTTGTTGCTTCAGACGGCTAAACTCATTGTTTATTTCAATGATCGTGTTTTCCACGTTAGCACTGTTGAGGTCGGATGAAATAATCCAATTTCCGTCGTATTTGTAGATGTCTAACATCGAATAAATATTATACGTATATCCCTTTTCCTCCCTGATATTCTTCATGAGGCGCGAGCCGAAGTAACCTCCTAAGATGGTATTGAGCAAATACAGTCCCGGATAATCATCATGTGATCGATCAAAAAGGCGTAGGCCCAGTTTGAGAGATGTTTGTTTTTCGCGACCAGGGATTACGAATTTTTGCTTTTCAGTTTTTATTGCTTTATAAGTTTTGAGGCTATTCGGTGTATTTCGTATTATTTGTGATAAATTACTGACAGCTGATAAATGATCCTTACCAAAATCACCCGATAAGAATAAGTGGGCATTAGCAGAGATGCAATGGTTCTCATAATGTTTTTTCAAATCTTCGGGTCTCACTTCGCCCAAATATTCCGAAGTGCTGTTGTATCCGTATGCGGTGTCCTTACCGTAGAGGTTTTCTGTTATTGTCCGGTTGGCGATTACATCATTTTTTGAAAGGTCCAAGGCCAAATTTTGTTTTTTGCGCTCTACAAAAAGAAGAAATTCGTTTTCGTCGAAAAGGGGTGCCTTCAATACGGAGGAGAGTAGGTCAAGCATTTTGGAAAAACTCTTTTTTGCTGAGATTAGTTTGAGACTTATGAAGTCTGTGCCTCCTCCTGAGAAGAGATGAGCGCCTTCGTAATCCACCATTTCAGACAACCGGGCACTGCTGTATTCTCGCGAGCCTTCTGTCATAAGAGCCCCACATGCCTGGGCCACCATTTTTTTACTTTCTTTTGTACGTCCTGCCTCAAAGATGAGTTCTAACTTAACTGCATTAATTCCTTTTGCCAGAAATGTCTGTATAGGCAGGCCCATACCTATTTGAATGGTTTTGGTTTGAGGTATCTCTACTGTGGATATTCCTCTACTCCTGACGCCACGTTCTAATTGATTGTTTTTACGCATTTCGGTATATCTGCTGCGAAAATAGGCAGCCTATCGGTTTTATGTTGAGCTTTTCGGTTTTAGCTCTTTTCAAGTGTTATTTTTGGGAGAAAGAAAATTATACTACTTTCGATTTTTCTTGATCGTACCGCTATATGAAGTTTACCGTATCGTCAACAGACATGCTAAAAAAGTTATCGATCTCTAATGGAGTAATAGGCTCGAATAACGTATTGCCAATTCTTGAAGACTTTCTCTTTTCTATTAGCAATAACTTACTGACAATAACTTCATCCAATCTCGAAACCACCATTATCACTGATCTGGAAGTGAACTCCGAGAGTGACGGAAGAGTGGCAGTACCTGCCAAAATACTTATGGATACTTTAAAGGCATTACCCGAGCAACCGATTACTTTCGATATCGACGACGAGACGTATGTTATTCAAATCACTTCTGCCTTTGGCAAGTACAAACTCGCTGGTGATAACAGTGAAGACTACCCGGAACTTCCATCCGAAGAAGGAGTAAATAGTTTCTCAATTCCTTCTGATGTATATAATAGTGTTCTGAATAACACGCTTTTCGCTACGAGTAATGACGAATTGAGAATGGCCATGCAGGGAATATATACTGAGATAGAAGAAGAGAAAGTAACTTTCGTTGCCACTGATGCGCACAAACTGGTCAAGTATTTATACTCCGGTACTTCCAGTGAGCATGTTGCATCTTTTATTATTCCAAAAAAAGCATTAACAATTTTAAAATCAGCTATCAGCGGGCAGAATAATATTAATATCTCTTATAATAATCAAAATGTTTTTTTTGATCTTGAAGGCGCTAAGTTCATTATCCGACTTATAGATGCTAAGTACCCCGATTATAACGCTGTCATTCCTACTGAAAATCCGAACTTACTAAGCCTTGGAAGGCAAGATTTTCTCAATTCGTTGAGAAGAATTGTGATCTATGCAAATAAAACCACTAATCAGGTTGTGCTTAATTTGTCCGAGGGGAGTCTCACTATTTCGTCCCAGGACATCGATTTTTCTAATGAGGCAACAGAGCAACTAAGCTGCAACTATGACGGAGAAACAATGAATATCGGTTTTAACGCAAAATTTTTGGTCGAAATGTTAAGTGTACTCGATAGTGAAAATGTAACCTTGGAGCTTTCTGCGCCCAATAAAGCAGGAATTCTTCTGCCGGGAGAGAAGAAGGAAAATGAGGAACTGCTGATGCTAGTAATGCCCGTTATGATGGGGAATTGACGAGACAGTGGACGACGCACGGCAGATGGCAGACACTTCGACTCAGCTCAGTTCGAGCGACAAACCGAAAGCCGCAAAGATTGGCTTGTTTTTCGGAAGCTTTAATCCCGTACATATTGGTCATATGATTATTGCCAATTGTGTACTGCAATACACAGATTTAGACAAAATGTGGTTGGTCCTCTCCCCACAAAATCCTTTTAAAAAAAAAGAGAAGCTTGCGCGTGATTTTGATAGGCTCCATCTGCTCTACCTCGCTACAGAGGATAATCCAGCCATTGTTCCTTCATTTATAGAATTTGAGTTAACCAAGCCTTCCTATACCATTGACACGTTAACATTTCTAAAAGAAAAACATCCTTACTTTCATTTCGCTCTGATTATGGGCGGCGATAATTTATACAGCCTGCCCAAATGGAAAAATGCACACCAGATTATTGAGAATTACACCATATACGTGTACAAACGCCCCAACTATGAGTTAGGCAGGCTAAAGGATCATTCTAATGTAGATATTTTAGATGCTCCGTTACTTAACATTTCGGCAAGTTTAATAAGGAATATGATAAGAGAAGGAAAGTCTGTTCAGTATATGGTGCCTGATCTTGTATATCAATATATTTCCGGTTCCAATATGTATAAAGATTGAAAAAGGTATTTATCCTGGTTTTTTCTTTTACTTTCTTCAGTGCTCTAGCGCAATCTCTTGCTAAAATTGAAGAATGGACTTCGTATCTGCCTTATCAGGCAGGGGTTCAAGTGACGCAAAGCGATGAATTCGTCTATTATGCTACAGATTGGAGTCTCCTTAAAATTAGTAAACAGGATTTCTCTTCCCAACGCATTTCTAAAGTTGAAGGGTTGTCAGACATTGGCATCAGGGTTATTGAATTTGACAAATTCCATGAACAGCTTGTCATTGTCTACGACAATAGCAATATTGATGTGTTGTCTTCAGGTGGTGTTGCTAACCTGTCTAATATACTCACCAACACTGACCTGACCGGAAATAAGCAAATTAATACAGTGCATGTGGCGGACGAGTCATTTTTCTATTTAGGCACTGGATTCGGTTTGGTTCAGATTAATTCGAAAGAATTGCTTTTTGGATCTACCACATTTACCAATATCTCTATAAACGACATCAGCACCTCAAAAGGAGTGATTTATCTAGCGACAAATGAGGGCATATACTTTACTAAAACAGACGGTTCGCAAAATCTTATTGATTTTTCTTTATGGGAACTTCTGGGAGTTGAAGTAGGGTTGCCTTCTCTGTATAGCTCAGGTTCCATTTCTCATTTGGGTGAGGATTTCTTTTTGGAAGCAGATAATAATTTATACCTGTTCGGTGAGGAAAAGATAGAATTGATTTATACTCCTCCCGGCGGTTTTACTATTTGGTTTCTCTCCTCGGAAGCCTTGGAGCTTGTGATCGGGTTACGCCATCCCACTCTTCCCGGCAAGGTAATTTTCTATGATGGAATTGACTTTACGGAAGATGGCTCAGGATGCTCCGATAGAATTAATAATGCGATTGAAGATGAAACAGGTCGCATCTGGTATGCAGATGACTTTGGAGGATTTCGTACCGCCTCCGACAAAAATTCTGCTTGTCAGAGGCTATCTTTTGACAGTCCATTTTCGCACGAGGTCAGCCGGATTGCACTGAAAGATGATGAAATTTTTGTCGCCTCAGGGGGTGTGCGCGACAATTACGATTTCAGATTTACTCGAAATGGTTATTATGTGTTGCGAGAGAGCAATTGGCTCAATTTTAATCAAGATAATAGCCTTACCATTAAGGATAGCGACCTGCTCAACTTTTTAACTATTCTGCCCCATCCTGATAATGATCTTCTTTACATCGGAACATTTTGGGGGGGGCTACTTGAGCATGATCTCGGTGACCATTCTATGCGCGTTTTTGATGATACCAATTCGGCACTACTCGGTACAATAGGAGATGAACAAAGAGAGCGTGTAACAGCTTTGGCCTTTGACGATGCAAACAATCTGTGGGTGACAAGTTTTGGTTCTCCCCGGCCTATCGCATTATTGAGCAATGACGGGCAGTGGTATAATTTTATGGCTCCATCTAATGGCAACCTAATTGACATCATCATAGATGAATTTGGGTATAAATGGATGCCTGCTTTCGGAAATAATGGCGGATGCCTTTTGTATGATTCAGGAGAAGATATTACTTCGTCTATTGACGATAGATACCGGTTTATTACTTCGTCCAATAGTGAATTGACAACCAATGTGGTCAATTCAGTCATTATGGATTTGGACGGTGCGATTTGGGTGGGGACATCGGAAGGCCCTGTTGTTTTCGATTGTGGAAGCGATCCGTTTAGTACCGACTGCTCCGGAAATCGCATCAAAGTAGTGCAAAGCGGTATAGTCGCTTTTCTCCTCGCTGATCAGGATATTTTATCCATCGAAGTAGACGGAGCTAACCAAAAATGGTTTGGCACTAGAAATGGAATTTTTGTGCAATCCCCCGATGGTGAGGAAGAGGTGTATCGATTTTCTGAAAGCAATAGCCCATTATTTGATAATCGAATCCGGGATTTGGCTAATAACGGACGCACGGGAGAAATGATTATCGGTACAGACAAGGGTTTGCAATCTTTTCGTACACCTTCAACAGCCGGCTCTACTTTTCATCAGCGATCAGAAGTTTTTGCTTTTCCAAATCCCGTAGAGCCGCATTACACCGGACCTATCGCCATCAAGGGATTGGTGCGAGATGCTTTAGTCAAAATCACCGATATAAATGGAAATCTAGTCAAGGAGGTGCGCGCGCTGGGTGGTCAAGCCATCTGGGATGGTCGGGATATGAATAATTCGCTTGTCAAAACAGGAGTTTATCTCGTATTTAGTACAGATGATTCCGCTTTTGATCGGCCGGATAGCTTTATTACTAAGGTTATGGTAATTAGGTGAAGGTTAGTAAATCTATTGGTTTTTTTTCGCGTACCTTTTCATAAAGATCGAAATACTGCGGTACAATTTTGTTGATATCAAATTCCTTCGCCCTGTGCAATGCTTTTCTTTTGAATTGAGAATGAATTTTTTCGTCAGACAAAATATATAATGCTTTTTCAGCCATTTTGTCGATATCTCCTACATCACAGAGATAGCCTGTTTCGCCTTGTACATTCACCTCAGGAATTCCGCCGATGTTAGATGAGATCACAGGCACTTCGATTGCCATAGCCTCCAATGCCGCCAAGCCAAAACTTTCATTGGCCGAAGGAAGAATAAATAGATCAGATATGGATAACAAATCTTCTACTGCTTCTTGTTTTCCCAAAAAACGGATCTGATCGCAGAGTCCCATCCTTTTGCATAACATTTCAAGGTTTGCCCGCTGCGGGCCATCGCCGATTATTAATAAGGTAGATGGTATTTTTTGGTTTATTTTTTGGAAAATGTAGATGGTATCTTCCGCTCTTTTGACCTCGCGTAAATTGGATACATGGGTAATGATCTTCTCGCCACTAGGCGCTATTATTCTTTTGAAGTGTTCTTTATTGGTCTTACTAAATTTTGAGAAGTCGATAAAGTTATAAATGACCTCTATTTCTCTGGTAATATTAAAATGTTCGTAAGTAGTGTCCTTTAGATATTGCGATACACACGTCACTCCGTCTGAATTATTAATGCTGAATTCTATCACTGGCTTCAGGGAGTTATCTTTTCCTACAAGCGTTATATCCGTGCCATGGAGCGTCGTGATAACTGGGATATGCAGACCCTTGGAAGCAAGGATTTGTTTGGCAAGAAAGGCTACGGATGCATGAGGTATCGCATAGTGTACATGGAGAATATCCAGTTTTTGGTATTCGACAACTTCGACCATTTTGCTGGCAAGAGACGTTTCGTATGGCGTATATCGAAAAAGCGGATATTTAAATGGTGTGACCTCGTGGTAAAAAATATTCTGGTGGAAGAATGTGAGCCGTGCTGGCCTCTCGTAGGTAATAAAATGAATTTCATGTCCTTGAAATGCCAAATAAGTGCCCAACTCTGTTGCTACCACACCACTACCCCCAAAAGAAGGAAAACAAACGATTCCTATTTTCATGTTTTTGGCCATTATTTCTCTTAACGATCACATGCATTTTAGTTCATAGAACAATCATCCAATACCGGTATAAACTTCGGCTAATAGTTCTTAAGTACATTACATGTGAACAATCCGACGTAACTTGTATTTACAGAGCTATAACTAATAAGAATCAATATAGTTATCGGATTCCTAATAAATATTTTCGCTTTTACAAAATGGTAGTTTACTCGATAACAGATTTAGAAAATCTCACCGGTATCAAGGCACATACCTTGCGAATCTGGGAAAAAAGGCATTGTATTATCGAACCTAAGCGCACAGATTCTAATATCCGATATTACCTGGAAGAGGATTTGAAAAGAGTGATGAGCATAGCATTGCTTAATCAAAACGGGTATAAAATATCCAGGATCGCTTGCATGAGCAATGTGCAAATCCAATCTCTTGCCGCCAAATTTGTTAATGTAGACACCTCTTTTGAAAACCCCCTAGATGGACTTACTCATTCTGCATTACGGCTCAATGAAGAAAAGTTCATGAAAATTTTTAATGCCAATATTGTCCAGCTTGGTTTTGTGGATACAATGCGCAATGTTATTTATCCACTATTGGATAAATTAAGCATGATGCGAATGACGGAATGCGTTGAGCCTGTTAATGATACTTTTGTTGCCCAACTCATCAAAAGAAAATGCTTTTCTGAAATCGATAAGTTAGACTTTAAACCCCTTAGTTCTGAAACGTTTCTACTTTTCTTATTAAAAAATGAGGTTGGTGAGATCGGTTTGCTTTTTATTTATTATTTGATAAAATCAAAAGGCTTTCGTGTAATGTATCTCGGAACAGGGATGGAATTGGATCATATCGTGAGAGCCTGTGATCTATTTTCGCCATGTTATTTTTTTACGATAATAGATGAACCGCACTCTCCCAAAGAGTATACAGCTCAAGTACGGCAACTTTCTGAATTGCAAAAGGAATGTCAAGTCTTGTTAACCGGCGCACAAACTTTAAAGCAAAAAATCGTTTATCCCGACAATGTAAAACCCTTTCAATCCACCGAGAATGTCGCCGATTTCCTAGACAACTTAGTTAATTAGTCGACTTGTATATGGGTTAATTGGTATGTAATTTCAGCTACCAATTAACTCATTAACTAATTCCCTTCCTCATAAAGTATCTCCACTACTTGGGAATTCTCCAGGTCGGATTCCAGGATGATCTCTTTTCTTTCCCCTTTATTCATATAAGCAATTGCCACAGTGTTAGGTGGGCGGTAGCCTGTATTGTCAGCGTGGATGAGTATAAAATTCTTTTGACCGGGGACAATATTGATTGTTATGATTTGCGGAATTTTTTCTAGTGATATATTTCTGAATTTCCACACTCCGTTTATGTTTATCGAGACGCGATCTCCGTCTTTGATGAGATGATCGTAAAGTTCCAGGTCAAAGGATGAGGAGTCGATGACTATACGTTCCCGATGTACGATGATATTCCGGTCTTCTATTTCTTCGGGTCTAGGTAGCTTGGTTTTAGATATTTTGTCCAGCCTTATGATAAGTTTCCTAGCGTCCAACGCTGCAAGATCTTCTTTTGGCAGTTTCTCTGGGTATAATACTTTGAAGACCTGGGGTATTTCCGTTGTTGTTTTTTGACCAAAAGCCTGACACAAAATGTTATACTCTTGTACGAAACCATTTCCATATCTATTGGTCCTATTGAGAAGGGCAATGTTGTAATAATAATAGTGTCTGCCGTGAAGTTTGTATTCTTTGGGAATTTCTTTTTTACTCAAAAAATCACCCATAGTGCGTACAAGTCGAGACATATTGCTAAGTATTCGCTTTTGAGATTGATTTTGTCCTTCCTCGCTTATGATTCGTTCCACGTTAAGTAGCGCTTTTTTAATGTTACTTAATGCCGCTTCGGAAATTTCTCCTTCTTTGCGAATGATATGTAATTGTTCTTTGACCTTTGTATAAGTTCTTAGAAAAGCTTTTTGGAATGTGACAAATGCCTGATCTTCGGATATTCCCATGGCGCCGTGATTGACTCGGAGTTCCTGTTCTGCTGTTCTATACGCGTGGTAAAACTTATCATAAAGAGTTACAACACTTTCAAGTTCGTTATAAATGAACTTAAGATTTTCTATTCGGCTGAAATCTTTAGTTAGCAACAATTGATCGATACCAATGCGCTTTTTATTAACTTCAGAAAGAATATTCTTGATTTTGGAGATATGAGCATTAATTGTAGAAGCATCGGACCCTAGAAATTTACTTTCTCTCATAGCAATCTCGTACCATTCGTAGGGCGATCTGTCGTAAAACCAATGTTCAGGATCTATAAAAATATTATCCGGGAGGTCTGCATTGCTGTAATTATTGAGTTGGTACTCAGGAAGGTCGACGTATCTATTTGCAGTTTGATTATAATTTTCGAAAAGGCGATGCGCTATCAGAAGGCCGTGAATGCTTTCATTGAGGAAGGAAACGTAATTGTTAATTGCGCGTATTTGATTCGGGTTTTCTCCATTCGCCATACTTAACGAAAAAATAAGCGCTATTGCTAGTAATGTACTTTTTGTCATCTTCCCAAATGAACTAATAAAACTGATATATCTGATGGAGACACCCCACTAATCCGGCTTGCCTGACCAACAGAACGGGGCCTAATTTCAATTAATTTTTCCCTTGCCTCCGATGAAAGAGAAGTTATTTTTTCATAATCAAAATTTTTCTTTAGCCTTAACGCTTCCATTCTATTCATCCTGTCTACCATTTCTTGCTCTTTTTTGATGTAGCCCTCATATTTTATCCTTATTTCAGCCGATTCGATAATTTCTTGTTCGTACTGTTTTATAAATTCATCTAAAAATGAACCGGCATTTCGTAGACCGGTAATATCAATATTGGGACGAGACAAAATGGATTTTAGCTTTACCTTCTGTTCGATTTTTGTAGAATTTTTTGATGCCAGATAGCCATTAACTTGACCCGGAGAAATAGACGTTTTTTCGAGAAATTTTTCTATTTGATCTATTCCTTGCTTTTTTAGGTCAAGCGCTGTCATCCTTTCTTGAAAATTCCTCATTCCGAGGGATTCTGCAAAAGGGCTAAGCCTGAGGTCGGCATTGTCCTGTCGTAATAGGATTCTAAATTCCGCCCTTGAGGTAAACATTCTATACGGTTCTTGGGTGCCTTTGTTGACAAGGTCATCGATGAGCACTCCGATATAGGCTTCTGAGCGCAACAACACGAATGAGTCTTTTTCCTTCACATTTAAGGCCGCGTTTATGCCTGCTATCACTCCCTGGCTTGCCGCTTCTTCATAGCCAGTCGTTCCATTGATTTGTCCTGCGAAGAATAAGTTATGTACCTTTTTAGTCTCCAGGCTTGATTTAAGTTGCGTCGGCTGGAAGAAATCATATTCTATTGCGTATCCTGGGCGAAACATCTTCATGTTTTCAAATCCTCGTACTTTTTTTAATGCCTTGTATTGTACATCTTCGGGCAAGGAAGAAGAAAATCCATTCACATAGATCTCACAGGTATCCCTTCCTTCCGGTTCTACAAACAATTGGTGACGATCTCTGTCAACAAATCGGTTGATCTTATCCTCTATAGACGGACAGTAACGAGGTCCAAGGCCGCGAATACGACCATTAAACATGGGTGATCGACCAAAGCCTTTTTTCAATTCTTCATGTACATCTGGTTCTGTATAAGTGATATGACAGGGCATTTGATTTTGAAGTGGCGGAGTATTTGTAAATGAGAACTTTTTAGGATTTTCATCCCCTTCTTGTATTTCCATTTTTGAATAATCCAAGGTGCGTCCATCCACCCGTGGAGGTGTGCCCGTCTTCATTCTGCCTGCTTCGAAGCCCAATGAAATTAGCTCTTCGGTTATGCCGGTAGCCGCTCTTTCTCCAGCCCTTCCGCCGCCGAAATTCTTCTCACCTATATGGATCAACCCGTTCAGAAAGGTTCCATTAGTGAGTACTATTGTTTTTGATCTGATCTCAAGGCCCATCCCAGTGCGGACCCCTTTACAAATGTCTCCCTGTACGATAAGCCCAGTCACCATCTCTTGCCAGAAATCAATGTTCTTATCTTGTTCCAATAGATTTCTCCACAATCTTGCATATTGAAGTCGGTCACTCTGTGCGCGAGGGCTCCACATAGCAGGGCCTTTGGATTTATTCAACATCCGAAATTGGACCATTGTGTGATCGGTAATAATGCCTGAAAGTCCGCCGAGAGCATCAATTTCGCGCACAATTTGGCCTTTTGCTACGCCACCCATGGCCGGGTTACAAGACATTTGTGCAATGGTTTGCATATTCATTGTCGCGAGTAGAACTTTTGCTCCCATTCTTGAAGCAGCATTTGCCGCTTCACAGCCTGCATGACCAGCACCAACAACTATGACATCATATTTAGGAAACATGCTTGCAAAAGTAGTCTAATTGCGTGGTAAAGCTCAAGTGTAATGGTTCTTTGTCTCTAATTATACCTGTAGCATTCATTGATATATCAAGTATTAGTTTTGCACCCTGAAAGTCTATTTTCTCCAATACGACTTATCTTTCCAGTCTATGCTGCATCTAAAAGTTATTTTTTATTGGACTTTATGTATTAGTGCATTATGTTGCAAAGAACAAAAGGAAATTGTTCCTATGACTATCCCTCACAATGAATTTGATCCTGCGATAAGTGTAGGCTATATCATGGGAAAATTTGATCCTGGCACGCATGAGTCGTTCGAAGAGATACCTACTAAATACGCCGATAGATCCGGGGTTTTTTTAAGAAAAGAAGCGTTAGTGGCTTTTGTGAAAATGTGGGAAGCTGCTAAAAATGATAGTGTAAGATTAATTATCATATCGGCCACTAGAAATTTTCAGTATCAAAAGGGAATTTGGGAAAGAAAGTGGACGGGTAAGACAATGTTATCAGATGGCACATCCGCCACTGATATTTCCGATAAAAAGGAAAGAGCCTATAAAGTTCTCCTATATAGCGCTATGCCTGGCACGAGCAGACATCACTGGGGCACTGATATTGACTTGAATAGTCTTAAAAATGAGTGGTTCGAAAATGGTGATGGCCTTAAAGTTTATAACTGGTTAATAAACAATGCGCATAAATATGGATTTTGTCAGGTCTATACTAAAAAATGGGCGTTGAGACCGCATGGATATGAAGAGGAAAAGTGGCACTGGAGTTATATTCCAATTTCTAAAGAATTGACGTTTTACGCGGAGGAAAATCTGCGAAATAATATGATTAGCGGCTTCGCCGGAGCTGAAGTGAATAGTGAAATAGACGTTGTGAATGAGTATGTTCTGGGGATCAATCCGGATTGTCGTTAACCTGTTAACTTTTCACATTAAATTGTTCAGGCGTGGATTTGGATAAGGGTTTTAAGCCCTTGCTTGCTCAAAGAAAGTATCAATACAATATTAATCACAGTTAACTTTGATTTAGCGAACAAGGGGGTAAGGCCTCCTTGTCTGTCGAAACCGTGTAAGATTAGGTCGATATTCCGAAATTCTAACCAATTAACCAAAAACATGAAATACTCTGGTAACTATGCCATCCGAACAAACGAAATCACGAGGGACAAAAGTCTTTCTGTTCCCTCCATGCTGATGCTCATGCAGGAAGCGAGCATGCAAAATGTAATCGAACTTAAAGCTTCCGTATGGGACATGGAAAAAGATGATATTTCATGGGTGCTACTCAGGAAGAAGCTCAATATCTTTCGATATCCGGTTCTAGGGGATGTGGTGACCGTTGTAACTTATCCATCTCATTTTGAAAAAGCTTTTGCCTTCAGGGACTACAAGATGTACGATGTAAATGGCGAGCTTCTGGCTCAGGCAAGTTCAACCTGGACTCTTCTTAATACTAAAACGCGCAAACTGCAAAAAATTCCACAGATTTTTCTCGATATGAAAACTCCTAATGACGAGGAAATTCTAACTCCTCCGGAAAGCAAGATTATTCGCCCAGAAAAATGTGAGTTTTCTAAGAAATTTAAAATTGGTTGGTTTGATATCGACTGGAATGAGCATGTGAATAATGTGTTTCTGATAAAATCGATAATTGAATCAACTCCAAAGGAAATACTTAAAACTCGAAAAATCATAGAACTGATCTACCACATCCGGTCTGAAAGTTTCTTTGGAGAAACGGTTAGAGTTGAAGGCGAGTCGGTAAAGAATTCATATCATGCCTATAGAATGCATAATGTAGACAGGGAGAAAGAGGTCGTATTTTGTATCATTATGTGGCGGCGCTTATGACTTGGCGTTCATGCTTTACAAAGGCATAAATTTTGATTTATATTTGCAAACCGTATAATTAAGGTCGGGTGGCCGAGTGGCTAGGCGGAGGTCTGCAAAACCTTTTACAGCGGTTCGAATCCGCTTCCGACCTCAAGTAGTCGATGTGCTTCTTTCTTTGCTGTTATTCGGTTATAGTACCATGTGCCTGACCATAAACCTAAAGCTAGAATCAAAACTGACCATCCAGCGATCTGAAATCCTTTAAAATATTCAGGAAAAAATGGTTGGATTACCAAGACGTTCCACACACTAAGCACAGCAGATACCAGGATCATTGCTATTATTACTCCGCGTATCACATATTTTCCTCCGCTTTGTTCTTTCATAAATATGCGTGCCAATAATTCCAGGTGTATGCGTTTGGAACTTGTGTCAATTCTTATGAGCTGCTTCATTGTGTTTTTGCTCGCGCCATGATCGTGAAGATTATATTGGCATGCTGCTTTATGAAATAGAATCGCGCTAAGGGATTCTTTATCGAACTCAGGAAAAATATCTACATCAAATAATTGGGCAATTAAGTTTTCACATCGATCAAGGTAATCTTGAAATTCACCATTTTGAAATAGCGCAAAAAGAAAATCCTTTTCTATTTCTAATCGTTCATCGATCGGTATTTTACAGATGTCGCCTTCGTTTTTGCGATAAAAGGCAATTTTTAGTGTTGAATTGCTCGTGGCAATTCTATTGTACTCTGCTATAAGGTTGCCTTTGCTGGTCGTGCGAAAACTCATTGTATTTCTAAAGTTATAAAAAAACCTATAAGCTAAAAATGAGGAAAATAATTAACCATATGAATGGCGGGCATTTTTCGTAGTCGACGTTCTAGTGCTGCTCGAAAATATATTCAGATAATACCGTTTGGCCAGGGTGAGTTGAATTCGCTAAAGACGCTTATCCCATGCCTGTCTCTTTAAGAACTAATTCCTCCTATCCGATCCCCAGGACAGCTTATTGGTGAGTGTACTCAGAAAAGTGTGATCGTTGATTTGTAAGAGTTTTGTTTTGAAATCGCATTTGCGTACAGCCAATTGATGTTTTGTAGTGATTGTTTCTAATCTACTATCCAGGGTGCAAAGAAAATTTTCTGTACGGCCTTCTATTTCAAACGATATTATTGAACTGTCTGATATAACTATAGGTCTCACATTGAGGTTGTGGGGAGCCACAGGAGTGATCACAAAATTACCTGAGCCAGGAAATATTATCGGCCCGCCACAACTTAATGAATACGCTGTAGATCCCGTTGGCGTGGCTACCACAATTCCATCTGCCCAATAAGTATTGAGATAGTCCCCATTGATATAAGCTTTGATGGTGATCATCGCGGAGGTGTCTCTTTTATGGATCGCAAAATCATTGAGCGCGAACTGTTGCTCTTCGAAAAGTGGCATATTACTTTCCAGGTAAAGCATACTCCTTTCGTCAATAGTGTAGTTTCCTTTTAGTAAATGACGAAGCGCTTTGTCAATGTGTTTTTTTTCCACTCCCGCCAGGAATCCCAACCTACCTAAATTAATACCAAGTATTGGAATCTCCAGATCGCGAATTAAGGTTGTGGCCTCCAGAATGGTTCCATCACCACCAAGAGTTATGGCATAGTCGATGTTAAGCGTTTCTAGATCTTCATAAGAGCATATTTTCCGACTAGTCGGAAAAGTTTCATTTCCTTCAAAAGCTTCGCAAATTTCTTTGGAACAGTATATTTCTGTTTTGTTCTTTCTGAGAACAGAACAAAGATGTTTGATGTGCTCTCTATGCTCGTGTTTTACGTACTTGGAAAAAAGTAGAATCTGCATTGAATTAATATGTTAAAATATCGTGCCAAGACACCTGCTTGCACAAAATGTGTTGACAGTGACCTTTGGTTTGAATAGCTTTATATTCTCTGCGAACATAGAAATGCTATTTTTCGCGTTATTAGATAGCAATAGTTCGTGAAGGATTTCGGCCAAATTCGAAGTGTTAACAGCAGTATCTTAAATTCAAGATTTTCTATAACGCTGATTATCAAGTATTTATGGCCTGCTTATTTGGCAATCCTATTAAAATGCAAGTTTCGGTTCAGACGATACTTTAGTTTTAATAATTTATCCATAATTCTAAGATTGAGTATCAACGAGTTATGAAATATTTCCTTCACGGACTATTGAGATAGTACTTATGAAAAGAATAAGAATTAGTGAAAATGGTTAAATCGAATTACTCTTTATTGATCGAAAAACTGGATCAATTCATACGAAAGTACTATTTGAATAATATGATCAGAGGAGCCTTGCTTTGGGCGGCTCTGGTCTTGCTTGTCTTCCTGGCATTTAACTTTTTTGAACATCGGTTCTATTTCTCAGCGGGCGTAAGAAAAGTTTTGTTCTTTTCTTTCTTGCTTATCTTTGCGGGAAGCTTAATCTATTGGCTAGTATTTCCACTTCTTAAATATTATCGTCTGGGTTTGTTAATTTCACACGAGCACGCCGCTCGCATCCTTGGAGACCATTTTCCCAACGTTAATGACCGCCTTGTTAATATTCTTCAGCTTCGCAGTCAGATGGGTTCAGAAGAAGATCGCGCCCTGATCGAAGCCAGTATCGATCAAAAATCGGACGCCATTCGGCTTGTACCATTTAAAAAAGCGATTGATCTAAAAGAAAATCGCAAGTATTTAAGATATGCCTTGCCTCCATTATTGATTCTTTTGTTTTTTCTATTCGCGGCGCCTAGCATCATTACAGACAGCACGTATAGGATAATAAAGAACGATCAGGAATTTGAAAAGGCGGCTCCATTTTCCTTCGTTATACAAAATGAGAAATTAGAAAGTGTGCAGTTTGAAGACTTCACACTGAAGGTCAACACTGAAGGGGAAATTGGCCCTGACGAAATATTCCTTGATTATGCCGGCTATCAGTATCGAATGCAAAAAGCAGAAGCTGGTCTATTTACGCATACTTTTAATAACCTCCAGGAAGACGCTCATTTTGGTCTTTTTTCGGGCGAAGTAGATTCACGAGAATATGAAATCACGGTGTTGGCCAAACCCCGTTTAACTGACTACGATCTCGATATCAAATATCCTTCATACACCAAAAGGCCCTCAGAAAGGATTTCTAACATTGGCAACGTGATCGTCCCTGAAGGTTCCGTGATCACATGGAAAGTGACTACAGCTAATGCAGATCATTTGGCGTTTTCTTTTAACAAATCAAAAAAGGAAAAAGCAAAGCGCATCAATAAAAACCAGTTCAGCCATAAAAAGTTATTTCGAAATAGCTCGCATTATTCTATAGGTTTTAATAGTGAAATTGTCCCTACTGGAGATAGTCTTTCTTTTTTTGTAAATGTTCTAAAAGACAAATATCCTTCTATAACTGTTGAGCGATTTCAGGATAGTGTTGAAAATCTTATCTCTTTTTTTGCCGGTACTGTCGGCGACGATTATGGGTTGGAGAAATTGACGTTCAATTATGAAGTATTGACTCCTTATGGGTCATTGTTGAAAAACAAAACAATTTCGATCAAGCAGGAATTGGGTACGAGTGAACATTTTTCGCACGTATTTGATATCAACGAGATCAATCTCAAGCCCGGTGAAGAGGTCCGCTATTATTTTGAAATTTTTGACAATGATCAAGTCAATGGAAGTAAATCCTCGAGATCACCTGTTATGAATTACAAAAAAGCTACGAAAGAGGAATTCAAAGAAGAGGAGCAAGCCAATGAAGAAAAAATAAACGAGGCTCTTGACAAATCGCTGAAAGAGGTCATGGACATCCGGGAAAAGTTGAAAAAGCTTCGCGAAGAATTGCTACAAAAGTCGGAAGTAGACTGGCAGGATAAAAAGAAGCTGGAAGATATTCTGAAACAACAGGAGGAGTTGCAAAAGAGGCTTGAAGAGGCTAAGCAAGCCAATGAACAAAATCTGAAAAACCAGGAAGAATTCCTAAACCTTCCTCCAGAAGTACAAGAGAAGCAAGAGAGGCTCAAAGAACTATTCGACAAACTGGCAAACGACGAACTAAAAAAGCTTATGGAGCGGGTCCAAGAGTTAATGAACGAATTGAATAAGGAGCAATCGCTACAGCTCATTAACGAAATGCAACTCAACCAGGAAAATCTCGAAAAGCAAACCGAAAGACTCAAGGAGCTTTACAAGCAACTCGAAGTCGAAAAGGAATTAAATGAATCCATACAGGAATTGGAAAAGCTTGCCGAAGAATTCGAAAAACTCTCCGAAGAAACACTTGATGAGAAATCCACTGATCAGGAATTGGAACAAAAGCACGAGGAATTAAATCAAGATTTCGAGGAGTTGAAAGATAAAATGGATGACCTCAAAGAGAAGAATGACGAACTCGAATACCCCAAGCCCATGGAAGATGACCTGCCCGAACAAATGGATGAAATCAATGACGAACTCAACGAATCCCAGAAAGAGCTAAAAAATAATCAAAAGCAGTCTTCCTCACAAAAGCAAAAATCTGCGGCTGGTAAGATGAAAGAGATGGCAAAATCACTGCAGACGGAAATGATGTCCGGTGATATGGAACAGATGCAGGAAGATTTGGAAACTTTACGACAGTTACTCGAAAATCTGGTTACATTGTCTTTTGACCAGGAAGACATAGTAAATGGCCTGAACTCCAGCCGCGTCAACACTCCAAAATATACCAGCCTCACGCAGGACCAGTCAAAAATTAAAGAAGACTTCAAAATTGTAGAAGATACGCTCCAGGCATTGAGCAAAAGGCAGGCAGAGATTGAAACTTTTATTACAGAAAAGGTAAACCAAATTAATTCGAATCTCGACAACAGCCTTGTCAAGCTCGAGGCGAGAGAAAAGGCTGAGGCCAATCAGCATCAGCGATTTTCTATGAAAAATCTGAACGACCTGGCACTAATGCTGAGCGAATCAATGGAACAAATGCAGCAGCAGATGGCAGGTATGATGTCGGGCAGTCAAATGTGTACCAATCCGGGTGGTCAGGGTAAAATGGGTTCGGTCCCTCTTGATAAGATCACTAAAGGACAAGAAGGCCTGAGCGAGAAATTGAAAGAAATGATCGAAAAAATGAATAACGGCGAGGGTACTAATTCTAAGGATTTTGCCAATAGCGCAGCTCAACAGGCTGCTCTTCGCAAGGCGTTACAGGAGCTTCAAAAAGAGAGAGAAGAGCAAGGCAAAGGTGCGTCGGGAGAATTACAGGATATAATTGACAAAATGGATAAGCAGGAAGTCGATCTTGTCAATAAACGCCTCGATAATCGTATGCTAATGCGCCAACAACAAATTCTGACCCGTCTCCTCGAAGCAGAGAAAGCAGATCGAGAGCGTCAATTTGACAGTAAACGAAAATCGAATGAAGGTGAAAACCTAAAAAGAAAATTACCTCCGTCATTAGAAGAATACCTCAAAAAGAGAATTGCAGAAACCGATTTTTTCAAAAGCACTTCTCCGGAATTAAACTCTTATTACCAATTTCTTGTAGATGAGTATTTCAGGGCGCTCAAGGCGTCTTGAGCAACAGGAAGAAAAAAATGTGTTTTTTGAACATGCCTCTTAGTTTTTAAATGGCAAACGGTAGACGACCAACAGTGCGTCAAACGAGTCTGTTTTTGAGGAAGTGTATGAATTCAACCCTATGACAGGACTATCTATAGTTGTTTCTTCTTCGATTAAGAACGTCTCCGCCATTGAGCGCTTTGCAGAACAGATTAGAAGACACTACGAAATAAGCACCGAGAGGTATCCCGATATATTAATCAGCCTTACCGAAGCAGTAAATAATGCCATTGTTCACGGCAACAATGAGGACTCTAAAAAACTAGTGTCCGTAGCTTCTTCCAAAACAAAAAATGGCCTTGTAATCACTGTTTCCGATGAGGGAAACGGTTTTAATCATTCATGTCTTCCAGACCCTACAACTCCGGAAAATATTTGTGCATGTGGCGGACGCGGAGTCTTCCTTATGAAAGAACTATGTGATCGAATATCTTTTGTCAACAATGGAAGCACTGTTAAACTTTTCTTTTCTGTTTGACTATGCCTGGGGTTAATTCGGAGTATAGTGGATTTTTTTTCTTTTCAGAGGAAATAGAATTTAAGTTTCAGCGCGAAAAGGATATGATATCCTGCTTAAATTGTATGCTGACAGATCATGACTCTTCTTTGGGCTGTATAAATGTGGTATTCTGTGCTGATGAATATCTCGCTCAACTCAATAAAATTCACCTTGGTCACGACTACTACACCGATATTCTTTCTTTCCCTATGACTGAAGATCCTCTTTCCGGAGATCTGTTTATTAGTGTCGACAGGGTACGCGACAATGCTGTGAAAATGTCTTCTAATTTTTACGAAGAATTGTCTAGAGTGATAATTCACGGTATTCTGCATCTTCTGGGATACCAAGATGATTCAAAAGAAAAGATTAAAGAAATGAGTGCTATGGAAGATAAGTATCTGAGATTTCTAGTTTGATCCTCTTGATTCTCAATCTGAGTAATTTAATGCTGATTTAAATTGAAATGATTTTCTGTGGTATTCTGTTAAGCCATGCCTTTCGATTGCAATTCTATGCTCCAAAGTAGGATATCCTTTATTCTTTATCCAAAGGTATTCGGGATGGTCGCGGTCCAGGTCTTTCATATAATCATCTCTGTATGTTTTCGCCAAAATTGAGGCGGCTGCAATAGAAAGAAATTGGGAATCACCTTTTACAATACATTCATGTGGTGTGTCGAGGTCAGAGCAAAATCTGTTACCATCAATCAAAAGAAGCTCGGGGACTATATTTAGTTGCTTAATAGCATTGGTCATTGCCAAAAAAGAAGCATTTAGAATATTTATCTCGTCAATTTTCTTTGGGTTAATCGCAGCTATAGCGTATGTTATTGCTTCATTTTCAATAATGTTCCTGAGTTCAATGCGTTTTACTTCGTTTAACTTTTTGGAATCGTCAATTTTTTCATTTCTAAAGGATTTGGGCAGTATTACCGCCGCTGCGAAAACGGGACCGGCAAGGCAGCCTCTGCCGGCTTCATCGCATCCGCATTCAAGGTATTCCGTTTGAAAGTAAGATTTCAGCATTGATGACCGGTTGATAAATTGGCAATTTGACCCGCCAGAGAGTAAATATAATATCCTCGTATAAACTTGGTTATCTGCCTGCGTCCACCAAAGAGTTATTCTATTGTTATTCATTGGCAACCCAATTCACTAGTCAACTAATCACTTTATATTTGCCTGCTCCTAATAAATTTGAATGGATGAAGAAGGTTTATGCCTTTGTCGCGTTTCTTTTTTTAATCAATACTGCTTCTACACAAGACTATAATATTGGCATCAGAGCTGGGTTGAATTTTTCCCAGTTCCTGGGACCTTCTGAGAATGACGTAATTGAGGATTTTAACATCGCAAGTGGTTTTCATTTCGGCATTAATTTTCAATGGAACTTTAATAGTTTTCTTGGCGTCCGCTCAGAAATTCTCTATCATCAGATTGGGTCAAAATATAAATTCGATGGTGTTGGTTATTATGTATTTCGTCTTCGGACCTTTTCAAGATTTGTAGTCAGAGACCGCAGTGAGATCGAACTTGACCATTCGAATGCATATTTGAGTTTTCCGTTTACAGCACACCTTACTCTAAGCGAAAAATTTGAAATCTATGGTGGAGGATATCTTGGTCTTTTGGTAAGCCCCGTAGCATCGGGAACCTGGAGGTTTGGAGTAGAAGGTGATCAATTCGTAAATGATTATTCTTTCGAGCAAGGTTTAGATTTTAATTACAATTCTGATCGCGCTTTCCAATCTAATCCCTTCGGCCGGCCGATTTTGATCATTGTCAATGATCAAAATGTCGATCTCCCCGGAATTGCGGGGGCATATTATTTATACGGTGAAACTATCGAAACCAAAAAATTCAAGGGTTTCGACTATGGCTTGGTAGGTGGTTTTTCGTATTTCCTCAATAGAGGCCTCTTCATAAGCGCACGCCTAGAATACGGATTAACGGATATTACCAATGCGGTAGTTGATCATTCTTACAAGTCTGTAGAAGACGACGGTACGCTTATATTCAATGACGACTACGACAGAAATCTTAATGTTGCTATTTCTTTTGGTTTTAGATTCTAGTTTCTAAGATTTCTGTATTCCTCATCTAAATAATTTTATTGGGATACTCCCTAGCTGGATCGTATATTCAGATCTAATCCGGCGTAAAAACCTAGATCTTCATCCTTTAGCAGTTTGGTATATTGGGCAATTTGACCAACGTGATATGAAAAATGTTCTACTACATGGATAACTATGCTGGTCCCTGTCTCTTGAAATCCTTGTACTTTGTACTCTTTCAGCAGCTTTCGCTCATCCAGTCCGTCAATTATTTTGGTCACATTTCTCTGAAGATTCGCCATCTTTTCCAAAAGTTCCTGGGTCGAACATCTTGAGGCCGGAAGAAATTCCAATTTACGTTCTCTTCCATCTTCCTGGCTATCTATTCCGCTGCAAATGTACTGCCTAACGTTTCCCATGAGATGCAAGATCAAGTTTCCAATGCTGTTAGAGTTGGAATTGGGTTTTTGCCAAACTTCATCTTCAGTCAATCTATTCAAACAGTTTTCAATGCGGTTATAGGATTCTTCAAATATCCGCCTTTTGAATTCGTATTGGATTTGATGGATTAATGAATTTCTTGTCATATCGAACCTTTTTGGAAAAGTATACATTTAACTATTACCTAAGTACATGACAAAAAACGGAAGTAGAGCCAAATTTTCCGTCTGTCGTGGTTAATATATGCGTTGATATAGTTGTCTATCCCTCCCCTGAAAATGCTTTTTCTTCTTTTTCCTCGATTATTTTTTTTGAATAATGAGGGTATCTTTCTCTTTATCCATTCGCCTATACGTATCATCCATACATATGATATGGCTAATAAACCAAATAATGTTTCTAGCCTTTTGGGATGAGTTACATGTGTATCTTCCAGTTGAAAACCATTCGTTTTCATGTCCTTGAACATGTTTTCAATATACCACCTTTTGGCATAGATATCGCAAGCATCTTCTACATCCTCAGAGTGTATGACTATCAAATACTCTAATTTGTTCTTGTCATTTCTAAATCTGAATCCGCTTACGTATACTTCATTGCCTCCAACTAAATATTTTCCCGGCAATCTTGGCGATGATCTTTTATTATTTTTACATAATAAACCCAGTTTTACCTCCTTGCCATTTTTTACACCTACCATGCCTTCCTTAACCCGAAGGTTGAATCCTATCTCATTGGTTATCAAGTACTTAACCCAATGTTGGCCAATGAATTCCCGGTCTCCTATAACGTTCTTTATCTGACCTTTTCCAACAATTTTTACCACTTCCTCTAACAACTCAATTCTTTCATATTGTGCAGAGTTGCCTTTCTTTGGAAGCAACACCCATTTGATCGGTATCGAATACCCGTCTCCTAGTATAGAAAATACCAAAAAATTAATATCCACTTTACCAAATTGCCAGTTTGTCCTATCCACAAGCAGGGTATAAGGCCCCTTCAACTCACTCATTTTCAAAAGCAAATGTCCTAGACCAGTGTCATCCCAATCCACCTGAGAGATAAATCGTTGAAGACGACGATAATTACTCAATGGCTTCGCTTTTGAAATCATACCGTGAGCAACCTTGACCATATTGACACTCCTAATGGTAGACATACTGATCACCGCCGAGGCAATCAAGTTTACCCTTTGCTGGTGAAGTTTACTAAGTTCTATTTTCAATTCTCGGGAAAGTTCTTTAACTTTCTCCTTAATTGCCATGTCGTTCAGTGTTGTAAGTAACACATTATCAACACTTTACGCGTGGCAATTATTTTATCAATCCTGTTTTGTCATGTACTATGAACTATTACCTCTAACAAATTTCCTACACTTGTGCAGTGTTATTGGAAAATCATACGCTTAAAGCGATGAATGCATAGTCGATCTCCACATTGTTTTGTTCTTTTATTTTTTCTGTGCAATGATCTAACGTTGCACCAGTAGTAATCACGTCATCTATGAGCAAAACTCTTTTCGCTGATGGGGGAAGTCGGTTTTTTAATTGGTAGGCTTTAGCCACGTCTTGTTTGCGTTCTACTTTGCTTTTTTGCGTTTGCGATTTTGTGTCCGTCATTTTTTGAAGAATATCACTAAGGATCGGTATGGTTGTCTTTTTACTGATTCCTTTTGCAATTTGTTTGGCCTGGTTATAGCCTCTGCTCACTCGTTTTTTTCTGTGCATAGGAATGGGAATCATAGCCTCATATAGTTCCGGTGGAACAAATTCGGCAATAAGTGTTCCCAAATCCCACGCGATATCACTTCGACCTTTGTACTTCATTTTGTGCATGACTTCTTGTACGATTCCTCCTTTTGTAAACAAGAATAATCCATAAAATTGGGAATCTGCTATAAGCGGAAATCGGGAATAGAGAATCTTGGACATGGCTGTATCATGCTGAAACCGCGGTAGCTCTTCCCAACAAAAATTACAAAACAACTTTTTATGCACAGCTTCCTCTCTATCGCAACCGATGCATGTTCTTGGAAACAAAGCCGAACTAAGAGAAGTTATGGTTTTGAGCATATGAAATCGGGCTACACATTCAGAAAAGTCATAAAGGATTCATAACGTTCTTTAATTCCATCACCCTTGTATTCATTGTTTATTTGTGCTATGACATCCAGGCTATGCCGCTCGAGGGCCGAAATGATCCTTCCTGATTCGAGTGTATTTAGTTTGATGCTGATCCATATCTTTTCGAGGCTGTTTTCGGCCGGATTGATAAAGAGCCCTAATATTTTTGCTCCTTCCTGTTCTATTGCATTGGTTATAGTTGCTAGGGAATAATCCCGTAGTGTTTGTTCAATAATTATGATACTCCCTTTGCTACCGACGGAATAACTATCGCAGATGTAATCCTCAATCTTGCGTTTTGTTATGGCTCCCATGTATTCCATTTCGCGATTCACGACCGGAATCAAAGAAAGGTCAAGGTTATTGATTTTGATCAGAGCCTGAAAAAAATGATCGTCTTTAAAAATAAAGGCCCCTTCCTGGTCTCCGTTTACATCCGAAATTTTCCATGCATCGCATGTTAAGAGGTCGATTTCTCTAAGGATATGGAGAAATTTATTTCTATCTGTTACCGAAACTTCGGTAACTTCATTTGCATTGATAATATCCAGAGACCTTTGCAGGGTATCGTCCAGTTCTACACTAGGGATATCTTCTCTCAGTACTTCGGCGATCATATTTTATGCTTTATGTAGGATCTTTTCTCTTTCGATTTTGAAATCTGATTCAGTGACTATTCCTCTTCGTCTCATTTCGACCAATTTTCGCAGTTTCTCCAACAATAATTCGTCAGTTACTTCTTTTGGGTCTTCTTTTTTTACTTTCTTCTCTTCCTTGAATCCATTTTCTTTAAAGGCATCAAACTCCGGTTGGATTCTCATATAAGCAAGATCTTCGTGCGTAAGTATCTTATTCGTATCACTAAATCCATTTTCCATACATTTGTTTACATGATAAAAGGCTTTTTCCGCATTTTCCAACAAAGAATAAGCACAGGCCAGATTAAAATGAAGTGCTATATCATTGGGTTGAAGCTTTAAACCCTTTTCAAAATCTGTAATTGCTTCTTCAATATCATAATCTTTATACTTTTTTAATCCGCTTTTTTTGAATGGGTTTGGTCGTACTCTCCCCTCTTTTCTCTTTTGCGTTCTTCTGTGCCTTGGTGCGGGTTCGTATTCATAATATTCTTTTTGTCTTCTCCTCTGCCTTCTTCTTTCGCTTCTCCGAGATACTCTTTCACTTCTCGCCGAATTGTATTTACGGTTAAATTCTTTCTCGCTCATCGTGAGGTACCGGATACCGTCAATCATTCCTAATATGGTCGATATTGGGAAAAACCGGCTGGTCATCGCAAAGAGCATGATATAAAATACACCCTTTCCTCCTTCTCCCAGGTAAAACTTGTGTACTCCGAATGTGCCGAACACAAAAGCCATCATTGCCGCCATGTATTTATTCTTCATAGATGAATCTTACACGTTAAAATAGCGATATCGTCAGGATATTCCTCATCTTCTCTAAATTTTTCGATTTCCGATAGCAATTGTTCGTTAAATTTCTCTGCGTTTTTCTTTTCGTGCCTTTTTACAAACTTTTCAATTTTTTCGTCGTCGTAATATTCTTCGTTTTTATTTTTGAGATCCGCAAGGCCATCGGTAAAGCACATGATCAGTGCCTCATTATTAAGATCAAAAGATTCTTCAGTAATTTCAGGCAATATTTCAAACGCACCGATCACAGTACATCCTTTATCCAATCTCATTATCTTAGAATCCTGGAAAAAGATCGGAGGATAGTGACCTGCATTGATATACTTTAGTTTCTTGCTTTTTAAATCAATCTCCCCCACGAAAAAGGTGATGAATTTATCGCTTTGGGTAACCCTGTATACCGTCTGATTGAGCGCGAAAATAAAGGTTTCCAAATCTCTATATTGAAATATAAGTGACTGTATCATCGCTTGAAAGTTGGCCATCAAAAGAGCAGCGGCCACACCTTTCCCTGAAATATCCGCAATGCAGATCGCATAGCGGTCATTGTCAAATCGAATGACATCCAGATAATCGCCTCCGATATTAAAGTGCGGTTTATAGATCGTTGATATATCAAGCTTTTTGGTTTTAGGTAATTCATTAGGAATAAGCATTTTTTGCACTTCTCCGGCAAGTTCTATCTCCTTTTTTAAGCGTTCTTGTTCGAGCTGTTCTTTGAATAATCTTTTATTTTCTATTGCAACGGCAATAATATTCGTAATTGTGGTGATGAATTGTATCTTATTGTACAGATCATCTTTATTCTTAATGCCGCCGATGATAGAATAGGCTATCGCCGCCTCTTTGTGAAAAACCGGTATGATGATATCAAAAGCTTTTAAAGAAGGAGTTTCGTCACTTTTTATCGTATGAAGCCTTTTGTATTTTATTAATTCCTGAACGATCTCTTTGGATTGTTCTGTTCTGCTCAAGTTGATATTTGTTGCGCATTCCCACTGTGTACCTTTGGCAATAAATAGCCCCATTTTCGATATGCCCATTTCCCAAGACAGGAAAGAGCGGTACATATTATAAAGCCCTTCCGCTGATACATTTTCATTAATTGCCTGTGTAATGGTTAGGAGGCTTTTGATCTGCAGCTCTTTCAGACTGAGATCTTTTTCCAGTTTTTCCAATAATAATAATTCTCTGCTCATATTGACTTAGCGTCTAATATCGAAATAGTCTCTGAGACCATTACCCAAGAGGTTAAAAGATAACACTAATATCAGAATCGCAAATGCCGGAGCTAGCGATAATACCAGAAATCCACTAGTCGCATAGCCGTAATTTTCTTTGAGCATATTGCCTAAGGAAGGCAGGGGTGGCTGCACTCCCAATCCGAGGTAACTTAATCCCGCCTCTACCAATATCGCAGTAGCAAAATTAATAGACGCTATTACAAGAACTGTTCCGGTCAGATTTGGCAGAATGTGCTTAATCATTATACGCAGAGGAGAAAATCCCAACGTTTTGGCGGCCAAAACAAATTCTTTTTCTTTGATCTCCAACACCTGCCCCCGAACAATACGAGCTAAATCAACCCAAAGTGTAAAGCCTACGGCCAAAAAAATAGCCATTAATCCCTTCTCCATTACCAAAAGAATTGCGAATGCCAGAAGTAGTGTAGGTATAGACCAATTGACATTAATAATGGTCATTACCATCCGATCTACCCACCGTCCATAATAACCGGAAACCATCCCGAAAAAGGTGCCAATGATTATGGATATGATCACTGCAAACAATCCGACCAGAAGTGAGACCCTTAGACCTACTATTAATCTGCTCAGAATATCGCGCCCATACTTATCCGTGCCCAACCAGAAGCGTTTTGTTATCAATTTCTTTTCAATATATACTGCGTTACCGGCATCTACTATCCTTATTTGTTTACCAAAATATAGGATTACCTTACCATCATTGTATGTAAGGCTATCGACCGGATAATATTTATAACGATTCGGAACTCCTTCAATAATCTTTCGAAGAAGTGAAATTTCTGTTGGCGGAAGTATATTCTCCGGATAGAGCAATTGTTTGGCAGTTGGTTTTAGTAATGCGATCTGGGGTATTTGAAGATTTGCATTTGGCGAATTATCAGGAACAATAACATAACAAAATAGCGCTAATACACTGCATAGGCTAAGTATTGTCATGCTTATCGCACTAATAATGGATAGCTTCTTCTTCACCTCACTCGTCTATTTGAGTTTTTGATTCGCTTTATGCCTTTTACTGTCTCTTTTGGTTTTCTTTTGCAAATTACTTTGCATTATTTCTTCTAGAGAATATTCCATTTGGTTGGTGAGGCAGGTAAGTACAAATAAGATATCCCCTATTTCCTCAGCCATTTTTTCCTCGATTACATTTTCGTCCTTCTTATCCTTGAATGATTGTTCTCCGTATTTTCTCGCTACTAATCGCGACAGTTCTCCTACCTCTTCGTTGAGCAAAAGCGTATTGGTCACTACGTCAAAATATCGGACTCCGTGCTCTTTTATCCACGAGTCTACTGAATTTTGCAACTCTTTCAAATCCATTATTCCCTATCTTTTGAATCGAGCGTAATTGTTACAGGCCCATCATTGACTAATGAGATCTTCATACTTGCTCCAAATAGTCCTTCTTCAGGTCTAATTCCCGCCTGGGCTAAAGAATCTATAAATTTTTCGTAAATGGGAATGGCAATATTCGATTTAGCAGATCGTAAATAGGACGGGCGATTCCCCTTTTTCATGCTTGCGTACAAGGTAAACTGACTTACGACCAATAACTGTCCCCCTACATTTTCAACGCTGAGGTTCATAGTTCCTTCAGCATCTGGGAATACCCTTAAATTCAGTATCTTATTACTCAGCCAAGCTATGTCCGTGGCATTATCGGTCTCAGTAATGCCCACAAGGACCAGTAATCCTCTACCAATTTTTCCTACTGTCTGTCGATCTACTGTTACCTTTGCTTCACTCACTCTCTGTATAACGACTCTCATTAATTATTCACATTATCGTTTTCTTTAATGTATATCTGTCTGTTGTTCACTTTGCAAGATTATACATTTGTTCATCCCAAAATGTTAGTAACATTTTCATTTTGCAAGTATTTCTTTTGCTTTCACTTCGCTGTCATAGATTGGTTCAAATATTAACAACTTATTAGGTTTGTTAATATGTTGATATCATTGATGTTAATTCACAATTGATATGTTAATTATTTGGGTTTCAAGCTTTTATCTTACGGATTTTATGTAAATATTTTACTTTTTCTCTTAGTAAAAATATTTATTCTACTATTCCACTCTTCTAATAATAATAGTCTTTTAAATAAATAATTATTATTAACACTATCGCTGTGTAAAACCGAGAAAATTTCATGTTTTACCATTACATTATTTTTGGTTTTATGAAATATTCTAATGTTGTAAAATACTGGCTCTTTCTGGGATTGTTTTTGATTTTTATGCAGATCGTCATAGGTGGGATCACTCGATTGACAGGAAGTGGTCTCTCCATAACAGAGTGGGATATTGTAATCGGCACATTTCCACCGTTGACCCAGGTGAGATGGGCCAGCGAATTTGAAAAATACCGGCAGACGCCTCAATACAAAAAGATCAATCAAGGCATGTCCTTAGACGAATTTAAGTTTATTTATTTCTGGGAATATATTCATCGCCTTTGGGCGCGGCTAATGGGTTTTTGCTTCATAATTCCATTCGTCATTTTCTGGTGGCGCGGGAAAATTGATTTCTATCTAACTAAGCGTCTAGCAGTTGTCATTGCATTTGCAGTGTTGGCTGCGGTGTTTGGTTGGATAATGGTGTCGAGCGGATTGATCGACAGTCCTTGGGTCAATGCGTATAAATTATCTGTCCACCTCTCTATTGGGATAGCTGTTTTCATTGCTCTTCTGTGGTGTGTTATGGAGTGTTTTTATCGTGATAAATGGCAAGATTTGAAAATAAAGCCCAAGCGACTGTTAGAGACTTTGCTTTGCACGACGTTTGTCCTAATCTGTATGCAAATAATTTTGGGAGGTATAGTTTCGGGGATGAAAGCAGCTCTGCCTTATCCGACTTGGCCGGATATGAATGGAGCATTTATTCCTAAAGTTCTCCGAGATGCTGAAAGTTGGCAATGGTCTAATCTTACAGAATATGAAAAATCTCCTTTCGCTGCAGCTTTTTTTCAGTTTGCGCATCGCAGTGCCGCATACGGATTAATAGTACTATCGTTATTGCTTTATCTATTGTTTAGGAAAAAAGATCTTCTTCCTTTTAGCACGATACTTACAACATTCATTGCATTAATAGGTATTCAAGTCTTACTGGGTATATTGACCTTGATCAATTCCGCGGGTAGCGTTCCGGTTGGTTTAGGCGTTTTTCATCAGGGCGCTGGCGTCCTGGTATTGGCATCATTTTTCATTCTTTTTTATGCTTACACCAAGGCAAGTAGAAAATATGAATTGATATAGGAGGCTCTATTCGTGTTGAAAGATTATATTGTACAAAATCTGAAAAGTGGAGATAAAAACTAAAAATGGATTTTCTTACTACGAATCAGATCCGAAGAAGAGTGAAGCGATCGTTCTATTGCATGGTCTTTTCGGGGCTCTAAGTAATTTTAAGAATCTGGCCGAAGATTTTGGTAGTGCGTACAATGTGGTGATACCGATCCTCCCGCTTTATACCTTACCGGTAAAGGAATCGCGTATTGAAGGTATGTTGAAATACCTGGAAGAATTTGTAGTGCATAAAGGATACAACCAATTCCATATATTGGGCAATTCGTTAGGCGGTCATATTGCACAACTCTACGTGCTCACATCACAGGATAAGGTGGCTACGATGACACTGACAGGTAGCTCCGGATTGTTCGAAACCGGGATGGGGGATGGATACCCGAAACGCGGTGACTATGAATACATAAAGCGAAAAACGGCCGAAACTTTTTACGATCCATCGGTAGCAACAAAAGAACTTGTCGATCAGGTATTTCACATCGTAAATGATCGAGAAAAGGCTCTGAGATTGATAGTTACCGCAAAATCAGCTCTACGTCATAATCTTGAGAAGTTAATTGGTAAAATTACCGTACCTACACTGCTTGTCTGGGGCTCCAATGACACTATAACCCCAAAATTTGTCGGCGAAAAATTTCATAAACTCATCAAGACATCCGAGCTTGTCTTAATTGACAAATGTGGTCATGCTCCAATGATGGAGAAGCCGGAGGAGTTTAGTGAAGCCTTAGCAGATTTTTTGATGAGACATACGAAGGTGATAAGCTAAAGAAATGTTTCATATGCAAAAAGTTGGTTGGCAGTTTTAGTGTTTAATTGTATAAAAGGCAATTGTATAGCAAGCTTGTTCCACGTGGAACACCTAAACAAAGCATGTTAAGGACTATACGAAAGCGACTGCTAATTGACAAATAGAGACGGCCCATTGGGCTCACGGCTTAATCGGCTTCTTCAACTTCTCTGCCCTTCTTGCCCTTTGCATTGGATTCTCATTCGCACCCTTACGCCTGTTTTTGAAAAGATCAAATCTTGTAGTTCCTTCCTCCCGCGGATATGCATTGTTGCTCGTATCGACATCAGCCAATTCGAGATAAGGATCGAGTTCTACCTTGACAACTTTCTTTGTCCTTGGAAATACTTTTGATACAGTACCCTTATTTTTTCTCCATATCTCTGCTGGCAATCGTACATCTTCCGTTGTACCATCGTCATAAGTGAATTGGAAGACGATAGGCATGACGAGTCCTCCCTTATTTTCAAAAGTGATTTCGTAATAGTTTTTATTTTTCTCTAGGATATTTTTCGCTCTTTCGCTTATTCCGGAAATAATCTGCGCGTATTCTTGTTCGTCTATAGCGTCTACCGCATAAGGATCATATTCACTATAAAAATCACGAATTGTTGGATCGATTTCATCTTGCGTTTGTTGGATCTCTTTGGCATTCCTAATATTGGCTATATACTTATCTTCCTCGTCGTTTTCCATGCGCAATTGCTGCTTCGAAATATTTGGATCAGGAGAGGCAATATTAAAAGCTTTGAAGCCGGAAATAGCCATATCTACGTGGTCGGTAGTGTAAAACCATCCTCGCCAAAACCAATCAAGATCAACGCCCGACGCATCCTCCAGTGTCCTGAAAAAGTCGGCAGGATAAGGCTGTTTGAATTTCCATCTATTGGAATACTCCTTAAAAGCAAAATCGAATAGTTCCCTTCCCATTACTGTTTCTCTGAGAATATTCAAAGCAGTTGCTGGCTTGCCATATGCGTTATTACCAAATTGATGAATGGATTCCGAATTGGTCATTATGGGAGAAATATTTGATTTGTCACCGCCCATATAGTTCGTAATCTTATATGCGGGCCCCCGCCGGGATGGATAATTTCTTTCCCATTGTTGCTCTGCAAGATATTGAAGAAAAGAATTTAGTCCTTCATCCATCCAGGTCCATTGCCGCTCATCGGAATTCACGATCATCGGAAACCAATTATGACCGACTTCATGGATGATTACGCCGATATGTCCGTATTTCGTTGGTTGGGTATAGGTATCATCAGCATTGCATCTGCCATAGTTGAAACAGATCATGGGATATTCCATGCCCATAGATCCGTCAATTGACCAAGCAACAGGATAAGGATAATCAAAGGTATAATGCGAATACCATTTGATCGTATGAGCTACGGCTTTTGTGGAATATTTCCTCCAGAGACAATCTCCTTCTTTGACCCACATCGATTGGGCCATTACCGTTCTGCCGTCGGACATCTTTACACCAAACGCATCCCAAATAAACCGTCGAGAAGATGCAAAAGCGAAATCTCTGACATTTTCAGCTTTAAAACTCCAGGTCTTTGTGCTACTAGCTTTGGTTTTCATTCGCTCGTCAGCTTCTACTTTTGTAGCAATGACAACAGGATGGAGATTTGCTCTCTTTGCCTCGGAGAAGCGTGCTCTTTGTGTAGAGGACATTATTCTATTGGCATTTTGTAATTCTCCTGTTGCTGCTACAAGATGGTCGGATGGAACCGTTAAATTCACCTCATAATCACCAAAGATCAATGTAAATTCTCCACGCCCCAAAAACTGTTTATTTTGCCAACCTTCGATGTCATTGTAGGAACACATGCGTGGGAAAAACTGAGCAATGACATAGACATTATTTCCATCTTCAGCAAAATATTCATATCCGGATCTACCCCCTATTTCGCGCGTATTATTGATATTATACCACCACTTGATCTTGAAAGAAAAATTCCCTCTAGCCTTGAGCGGGCTGGGTAAATCGACACGCATCATCGTATTGTTGATGGTATATTTCAAATTTCTGCCATTGGCATCTGCAACTTTCTCAATCTTAAATCCACCGTCAAAATCATTTTCAAGACGGCTGAGTTGCCAGGTATTTGGGCTCTTTCCTATGTGATTGGCCGTGACCTTATAAGTATCGGACTCCTGGGCTCTGACATTTTGATCTAATTGCAACCATAGATAGGTCAGCACATCAGGTGAATGATTAGTATATGTAATAGTTTCCTCGCCGTAAAGACGACGATTCTCATCATCCAAAGTCAGATTCATTTTATAATCTGCTCTTTGCTGGTAGTAATGGTGTCCAGGAGCACCAGAGGCATTTCGATAGGTATTTGGCGTCGGAAGCAAGTCAGTCATCTGGCGGAATGGATCATTGTTTGTGTTCTCCTGTGCGCACAAATAAAATACTCCCAAAGAGAATCCAAAGAAGCATAGTTTTTTCATGATACGCGTGTTTTTAGAGTATTATTAATCCGGCGAAAATACTACATTCTGCAAAAAAGTAGACGCTCTATTCCAGATGAGGTTGTTGTTCCTTTGAGGAAGAATTAGACTTACTCCGCGATAGCATTTATTCAGTTCTACGTGGAACAATTGGCAGGCTTCCAATCCACCTCCTGATTTTCAGGAGATAGCCGTAGGAAAATTACACACAAAACAAGCTACATCCGTTAACCAATCACACGAGGCTCTAAGGCATGTAGATTTGGCAAAGCGGAAAAGATTATTTTGAAGCTCAAAAAGTTCCGCGTAAACGCCTCATTACCAATCACTTGTGATGTATGCATCGGGGGTGTAGAAGTAGTAACTACGCCAGTACTGCATTGAACGCTTTGCTGTTCTAAAGTAGATAAGCAAAACTGATCTCCCGCTGCTTGAGCATATTCCTTGCAACCCGTGAGATGAAAAGAGCAAGATTTCGAATCTGCACTTGCATAGGCTTTCTCGGGCACTTCAACTTCGGGTAACTGACCAATATCTTTGTAAGAGCTTATTGTGGATTTGTGATACGCGAGTAGCTCTTCATGTGTAGCAGGGTCTGTGAAATAGTTCGGTATTTTCTTATACACTTTGACCACGTCATAATCATTTTCAATATCGACCAGAAATGCTTCTGCATTAATCAAAATGATTTCGGATTTGGCCGCCTTCAAGAAATCCATTACGACGGTGCACAGAACTAAAAAGAGTAGGATTTTTTTCATAACTAAAAATTCTCTTGTGGAAGTAAGACACTCAGCCAAGAAGTAGCCCTCAAAAATACAAATATTTAACGGGAAAGGTGATTGAACAAACAGTTGACACATCAACGATTTATGTCAAGCGTTTATTATCGATTCAGCAGATAGTCCTTGAAATTTGAGAATGAAGGAGTCATTTTGAACGCTCTTTTTTCTTTAGACCTGAGAACTTCTAATCTTTCCGGGATGTCAACTGCAATTTTAACATTTTCCATTATAGCTAAAAATTTTGAGGGATGGGCTGTTTCAAGGTTAATCAGTGTGGCGTCCTTGTACTTTTCTGAATATTCACGACAGGCGAGGAATCCAACCGCTCCATGAGGGTCGGCAGTGTAATTATACTTCTCAAGCAATTCTTTCATGCAAATTCGGGTTTGATCATCACTAAAAAAGTAGGCCTGGATATCGGTTTCCATTTTCTTGTGATCTTTGCCGTAAAGGTCAAGCATCCTTTGAAAATTAGACGGATTTCCAACGTCCATCGCGTTGGATATAGTAGTTATTGCAGTCATGGGATTATAGTGACCGGAACGCAAAAAGAGCGGCACTACATTATTGATATTCGTGGCGGCAATGATTTTTTTGAATGGAAGGCCCATTCTCCTGGCCAATAGGCCAGCTGTGAGATTACCGAAATTTCCAGAAGGTACACAAAAGACCACCTTGCGCAGCTTGTTCTCAGGTAATTGCTTAAAAGCTTCGAAATAGTAAAATGATTGTGGAATAAGCCGGGCAATGTTAATTGAATTGGCAGAACTTAGATTTAGCTTTTTATTTAATTCTTTATCCAAAAAGGCTTTTTTAACAAGCGCCTGACAGTCATCAAATGTCCCTTCTATTTCCAGAGCAGAAATGTTTTTTCCTGAAGTGGTAAGCTGTTTTTCCTGGAGAAAACTCACTTTCCCGGAAGGGTACAAGATGGTAACCCGAATATTGGTAACCTCATAAAATCCTGCAGCTACGGCTCCACCCGTATCTCCACTAGTCGCGACAAGTATATCCAGTGTTTTATTTTCACCTTCCACTAACTTGCTCATAAGAGCGGCCATAAATCGAGCACCAAAGTCTTTAAATGCCAATGAAGGGCCATGCCATAATTCCAGAGAGTAAAGTGAAGAGTCTAATCGCACTAAGGGCGCGGGAAAAGTAATCGACTGATTTACAACTTCCCAAATGTCTTCGTCTGATAGATCCTGGAGGAAATACCAGCAAACTTGGAATGCGATTTCTTGGAAGCTAAAATCACGCAATTCATGTATAAATCGTTCGGGCACTACTGGAATACGTTCGGGCATATAAAGGCCATTGTCGGCGGGCAGGCTATCAAGAACGGCCGTTTTGAGATCGACCTTGAGAGATTTGTTGTTTGTACTGTAGAATTTCATCCGTACTCTAGCTCTTGCACTCAGTATTTAAAAGCACCGGTTTTATTAATTGTGGATAAGTAGACATCGCTATTGATGCCATTGTCCGAAAGAATGGCTTTAAGTTTTTCCAAAATTTCTTCACCATGAAGGCTATTCATACAAAAGCCGAACATACTAGGCCCGGCGCCGCTTATCGTATAATTCATAGCCCCTGTTTTAAGGGCAACTTTTTGTAAATTATAAAAATGTGGTATTAAACTGGCGCGCTGCCTTTCGATAATATGATCTTGTAGTGATCTACCGATTAATTCAAAATTACTCGTATAGAATCCTGAGATCAAGCCACCTAGGTTTCCATTCTGTCGTATATGATTTACCAGGCTGACATCTCTCGACAAAACAGCTCTAGCCTTTTTAGTCATGATTTCGATATGCGGATAAATGACGAAGGCATATAAACCTTTGGGTACCGGAACGCTCAAAAAATCAAAAGCATCATTATCCCGGATAAGCACAATGCCTCCAAGTAGAGAAGGAATCGCATTGTCTCCGTGAATAGCTCCGTCTGCCACACTTTCTCCTAGGACAGCGAACTTTGCAAGTTCTCTTATATGGAGAGGTCTTTTCAGGTATTCATTCACGGCAAATACGCCAGCAGCAGCACTAGCCGCACTCGAACCTAAACCAGTACCAAACGCCATTTTTTTATGGACCTCCATTTCAATCGGTTCTTCTTTGAGCCCAAGGGATTCCAACAGTCGCGCAGCGCCGTAACCTGCCGTATTTTTGTTGACGTCAAGGGGCAATCTCTTTTTGGCACCTGTAATTTTGGTAATATGAAGGCCTTTTTTATTACCGGGTCTTACGATGATTTCATCACCAGGTTTTTCTAAAGCAAAACCAAGAATATCATAACCCACACCGACATTCGCTACAGTAGCAGGAGCAAAAACTTTTACACCAGAATTCATTCAATTTTATTGAGAGCGCAAAGGTATTAAATAGTGCGGGAGGCCGGAGGAAGAAGGTGAGGCTGGAGGCCATCACCAACCAGTTATCATAAAACTGGAATCAGTTGTCAATGGCCTGCCTGAGGCAGGTAGACTGTCCTCGCCTATGACATCAGTTTTCCATATAAACAGAGGTAGACGGAAAGGCAAAACTAACCCCTAAATCTTCGGCCAATGTCAATATCGACATTAAAAGATCGTGCTTACTAGTCAATTCTTCCGACCAATTGTCAACTTTAAAAAAGATGTAGAAAAGAATTTCAATAGCGGAGTCACCAAGGTTATTTAGATGGATTTCATAAGCATCTTTTCTAGTATGTGGATGATCTTCTACGATTTTTTTAAGGCCAGCCACAAAAGCGTTTATTTTAGCAGGAGGGGTGTTGTACATCAGTCCGATCATCGTCTTGTATCTACGGTATTGTCTCAACCCAAAATTATCAATGGTAGAATCTGAAAGTTTGGAATTAGGTACATAGATCAACGAGTTGGCAAAGCTGCGTATACGGGTAGAACGAAAACCCACTTCTTCCACGGTTCCCTCGGTTCCACCCACCTTGATCGAGTCGCCTATTTGGAAGGGTTTATCCAGGAAGATGGTAACCGATCCGAATAAATTCTTCAAGGTATCTTGGGCTGCAAGTGCAATAGCTAAGCCACCAATTGAAATACCGGCTATTAATGTGGTAATATTTACGCCTAAAAGTGTCAGCAAATGCAGAAGCCAAAAAGCAACAATTACAAATTGAACGGCCCTCTTAAGAACAGGCAAGAGCTGTTCGTCCATCTTGCTCTCTGTCGTTCGGGTGAAGCGGTCAACATAGGAAAGAATAACATTGGCCAGCTTGAGCAAAATCAAAAGGAAAAGCAAAGACGTGGCAAGACCTAAAATCAGTTTAATGTTTTCCATAAATTTCACCGGAAAGAGGAGGACGGGAAGAAGGAGTCCAAAAACCTTTAAGCTAATCCAGGACGAACCAAGAAGTTTGATTTGGTTCCATGTTTTACGATTGGATTCTTTCTGAACCCTTATCAGGATACCAATCAGGTATCGGATGACCAAGAACAAGAAGCCACAAAGTAAAATGAATATACCGATTCCCGAATATTGCCAGAGTGAGAGTCCCAAAAATTTTGAAGATCCCTTTTGTGGAAATAGTTTGAGAAGCATATCCAAGCCAAAAGGATAAACCGATTTATGCAAATTCGGAATGGCATTGACGGTCTCATCGGAGTACACCCAACCCTGATCCGATTTTACTACAAAAATTTGAGGGAGTTCTTTGTGATAAAGAGTATAGATCGATACATTTCTTATACTGTCATAAAAATCCGGACTATCCGGAATTTCTTCCAGTCGAATATACATGCCCTTGCCATCGAAGATTTGTTTTAATTGAATAGCCAGGTCTTTTCGTTCAGTGCTATCGATGGAAGAAGGAAATGATCGACCGGCGAGAAACGGTTCGTAACTGTCGTCCTGGAGGTAGTACAGGTGGTTGTAGATGCAGTCGTAGGGGCTTAGGTTTGCGGAGTTTTGCCCAAAAGTGCTTAATGAGAATAGTATGTATAGAGCAGAGAAAAATAGAGGTTTAATCTTCATGAGTATGTGTATTTGAGAATGCAAAGAAAAGAAGTGTATTTATATTTTCGCTAACCAGAAGGCGTAAGAAAGCCAAAGTCTTTAACTTTACAGCCCCATAAAGGAAAAACTAATGGAAGGAGTTAGAGTATCTATTCGGAATATCAAAGGGAAAAAATATATTTTTATTTAGCAATGTATTGCGTAACGGTGACTTGCCCGTTCCCTTCAGGTGGGCTTAAGTCGCCGCAACAGCCCCCTCCTCCAGCAATCGAGCCACTTGGTCTTCCAACCGCTCCGAAGACATTTTCTCCCTTCTAAGGGAAGCCACAATAATCGGAAATGAAAATGGAGTAAATCCACTGGGCCGATTAATTATCAACTTTTGCATGGATATTTTCTCTAAGGCATTTCTAAGTCGACCTTCTTCCAATTGGAATGTTCTCACCTCTTCATACGTCTGAAGAAAAAGTAAATTATCAGGTTCGAAATCCTGAAATACATTAAAAAGCAAGGATGATGATGATTGAATATGTCTTTCTTTTTTAAACTTACCAGGATAGCCTTGAAAAACCAAGCCCGATATTTTTGCAATATCCCTGAACTTTCTTCTACCCATTTCTACTGCATTTATGCTCAACTGAATGTCTTCAAACAGATCTTTTGTAGTGAAAAGATCATAATCGATGAGTTTTTCTACATCGATTTTTTTTGGCGAAAGCAATTCGAAGCCGTAGTCATTGGTAGCGATAGACAAACTGATTGGAATTTTTCTGGAAAGGCGTTGAGCAATAAGAGCAGCCATGCCTTCGTGTACGGACATGCCATCAAAAGGATACATCACGATGTGGTGACCTAATTTGGTTTCGAAATACTCGATAAGAAATTCATCTTCTGTTGGCATAATCGATTGACTCTTTTGTTCGGCGAAAAGGGATTGAAGTGCTATCATTTCCATCTCGTCGACAATGTCTTTGGAATAATTGCAGAGTTTTTTTCGGATCACTTCAGAAAGCATAGATGATAAAGAAAAACGTCCTCCACCCCAGGAAGGAACCCTTGCCTTGCGCACGTTACCCCTTCTGACTTGCGCTGTCATGTCTTTAATTCGTATCAATTCTAGAGCTTGTCCAGCAAACCAAAAATGATCACCGGGATTCATAGAAGCGATAAACCACTCCTCGACAGTACCGAGCCGTTTGCCATTAAGAAAGCGGATGGTGAGAGAGGCATCGCCTACAATAGTGCCTATGTTCAGGCGGTGCCTTTGGGCGATTCTTTTATTGGTTACTTTATAGAGACCATCGACATAGTCGACTTTTTGATACTCATCGTACGCTTTTAGCGGATTTCCCCCAAAACGCAAAAAACGCAACACCCATTCCCATTCCGCCTTTGTCATAGAATGGAAACAATGCGTCTGTTTTACTTCTTTATAGATGATTTTATCTATAAAACCCTCAGAAACCGCCAAAGTCGTTAGGTACTGAATCAAGACGTCAAATGAGCGAATGTAGGGCATTCTATCCTCGTGAATTCCTGTGGCAATGGCCTCGCGAAGGGCAGCACCTTCTACAATTTCCAAAGAATGTGTCGGCAAAAAGTAAATTTTACTCACTGCATGAGGTTGATGACCGCTTCTGCCCGCTCGCTGCACAAAGCGAGAAATGCCTTTGGGACTACCAACTTGTATAATGGTCTCCACAGGACGGAAGTCCACACCCAAATCAAGACTCGATGTACATACGACCGCTTTAAGTTTTTCCTTATGAATGGCATCTTCTACCCAATCGCGTATTTCACAGCTTATCGATCCGTGGTGCATAGCAAGCGTACCGGCCAAATCAATGCACCGATGCAAAAGACGCTGGTACCAGATTTCGCATTGGGAGCGGGTATTGGTAAAAATCAAAGTGGATTTGCTTTTGAGAATAATCGGAATGACCTTGTCCAGAAGTTTTATGCCCAGATGTCCTGCCCAAGGGTAGTTTTCGATTTCATCGGGGAGGATGGTTTCGAGAGCAATGGTTTTTTTTATTCCTGATTTTACGAAAGATGATTTTGCCGGGTGATTCGGGCCGAGCAAGACTTCAATGCTTTCCTGAAGATTGCCAATGGTTGCTGAGATACCCCATATCATTAGTTGAAGATTCATTCCGCGAAAGCGGGAAATGGCTAGTTCCACTTGTACTCCTCGTTTCGATCCCATTAATTCGTGCCATTCGTCGGCAACTATTGCTCTGAGATTTTTGAAAAATGTTGAGTAACCGGATGTGGCTAGCAGGATGTGTATGGATTCCGGAGTGGTAATAAGTACGTCGGGTGGATTGGAGAGTTGTTCTTTGCGCTCCTTTGTGGATGTATCTCCTGAACGGATTTCTACAGCCCAATTCAGATCAAAACTCTCTACTGCTCTTTCTAAAGAATATTTGATTTCTTTCGTTAACGCTCGTATGGGACTTACCCATATGATTTTCAATCCCTTAGTTGGCTTTTCACCGGAATTTCTTCTGTGTATTTCGTCGAGGATCAGGCCAATACCGCAAGAATAGGTTTTTCCGCTACCCGTCGGCGCGTTGATGATTCCGGATTCGCCATCGAGTATTTTATTCCATGCTTCGAGTTGGTAAGCAAAGGCATTCCAGCCCTTTTCTTTGAACCAATCTGTGCCAAATTCTATCAATAACTCCCTATTCATTGGGCAGATATATTTTTAGCAAAGAATAGAGATCTTCGAGGGTATTGGCCTCATCTGCTTTTTTGTCGAATCTCTTTTTTAAAATCCTTGGAGAGCGGAGAGCGGAGGGCGACACCACACTTATGTCTTTTAGATAAGTAAATACCCTCGAAGGTTATTTCAAAAACCAATTGAGGTTTCACAGAGAATACAGGTCCGAATTTCTCAATAGTATTTTCTTTTACGAATGTTGTTATCTCGTTTATTGTTTCGTTATCAAGTCCCGTTTTAGCTTTCGCAACCGGAACTAAATTTTCACCATTCCAAACAGCAAAGGTAAATTCGGAAAATACAGCACCAAATCCCTGCGAGCGGGTTGCGTATAGCAATACCGCATCAATATTTAGGGCATCAACTTTCCATTTCCACCAATCGCCTTTTTGGCGACCTTCTCCATATGGGGAAGCAAGTTTTTTGAGCATGAATCCTTCAGCGCCCTTTTTCCGAGCGTTTGAAATACAGTCAGACAGTTCGTCCCAATTTTGAAAATCTATTTTCTCGGAAAGCGCTAAATGATGAAGGTTTTCTTCGGTTTCCAAAACCGATTCTAGGCGAATACGCCTTTCGGCAAATGAAATTGATCGAATATCTTTTCCACAATGCTCCAAAATATCATAGCAAATAAAAAGAATAGGAATTTCGACCATCAACTTTATCCCGACAGCTTTACGATTCATCCGTTTTTGCAAAGAACCAAAGGGTAAAGGCGTTCCGTTTTTGAAGGGGACTATTTCTCCATCAAGAACGATATTATCCAATCCACCATCGAGTAGCAATTTGAATTCAGGAAACCGATTTGTGATTAACTCTTCACCCCTTGACCAAAGGAAAACCTCTTTGTTTCGAATAATCATTTGGGCTCTAATGCCGTCCCACTTCCATTCTACTGACCAATCTGAAGGGTGACCTAAATTCGGTAAAATTTTATCCAAAGGCCTGGCAAGATGAAATGGATACGCCTTGGAAAGAGAATCTGTATCATCGGCGTCTAGAAATAATTGCGCAAAGCTTATTTCCCCGGGAGCCCATGTGCTCGTCAGACGATGAACGATAATGGATTTATCTATATTGAGAAGAGATGAAAGAGATAGAGCAATAAGCTTAATTGAAACCGTGGTCCGAAAACCTCCTGTAAGAAGTTTGTTGAAAATGTATTTACCTTCCACATCCAGAGCTCTCCAGATTTTGTTGACGTACTGCTGTTTCTGAGTTATTTCCAAACTCCCCAAATCTTTTAACCCACGGACGACATTACTGAGCGAAATATTGTGAGTTTGGTCTTCATTCGGCAGAAGGATTGCTATGGTCTCGGCAAGATCACCCGAAACCTTCAGTGATTCTTCAAAAAGCCAAGTGGGGAGTTCCATTCCTTCAACGGCCCACTCCCGAAGAACGGAATTTGCTATAGCTCTGCCAGGTCTGTTGCCTAAAAGAAGAAAAAGCGCCCATAGGACATCTGTTTGATCCGCTTCTTTGAAATAATCAATTAGCGCAAGATTGCTAGTTCGATGAGTAGCAGCATCGTGTAAATTGCGGACAAGAGCGCTGAACATCTTCATAGCTAGTCGAAAGTTTCGCTCTCAAATTCCGTTTCTACAATTCTGGAACGGTAACCCTGTTCATTGAGCCACTTCGAAAAAACGGTAGTGTATCCATGAGTGGCGTAAATGTATTCGGCGCCAGTTTCTTTAATCGCGGCATTGAGCCCATTCCAATCTGCGTGATCGGAAAGCACAAACCCTTTTGCATAATTTCCCCACCTTTTTCTACACATCATCCAACCCGATGCACCTGCAAGACTTACTTTCTCGAATGATCTCAACGATTCGCCTGTTTGACTGGTGGAGGGAGCAACGATCAAAGCGCTTTCCAGATCTTTTTTTGGAATTTTACCCTTTAGTTCAGTGGTGGGTCGAATGTCTACGTTGATATTTCTAAACGCTTCGTTCATGCGTTCAACTGCCGAATGCGTATATATTTTTCCAATGCTCTGATCTACATTTTGGATCACGCGTTGTGCCTTGCCCAAGGAGTAAGCAGAGATCAACGATGGAATTTTCTGATTGGCATTGCACGACCACCATTTATTAATTTGATCAAAAACATCACTTTGCGGATACCACTTATAAATCGGAATGCCGAATGTGCACTCAGTAATAAAATGATGGCACTTTACCGGTTCGAATGCTCCGCTTACGCCGTCATCTTGCATTTTGTAATCTCCTGAGACTGCCCATCTTTCACCTTTGTATTCGGTACGAATTTGAGCAGATCCGATTGTATGACCTGCTGGATGGAAGGAAAACTTTACACCATTGATCATAATGGACTCTCCGTAACCTACACCTGTGATATTGATGTTCTTCCCCAACCTGATTTTTAAGACAGGCACTGTCGAATGAGTACATAAATACGCGAGATGACCACTTCGCGCATGGTCAGAATGGCCGTGAGTAATGAGCGCGCGGGAAACTTTTTTCCATGGGTCAATATATACTCCTGCTTTCGGGCAGTAGATGCCTTTGTCTGTGAATTTCAGCAGAGCCATAATTTAAACTAAGAAAGGATTTGTTCTTTTTTCGAATCCTATAGTTGTGCTCGGACCGTGACCAGGAAATACAATCGTGTCATTGGGCAAATTGAATAATTTTTCTTTTATCACGTTTATGAGCGTATTATGGTCTCCACCGGGCAAATCGGTTCTGCCGATGCTTCCTTGAAAAAGAACATCACCTCCGATAAGTATATTTGATTCTGAATGATAAAAGCAAAGACTTCCAGGCGAATGGCCGGGACAAAGAAAGATATCGAAAGACTCCTCTCCCAATTGGAATTGTTCTCCTTCGTTGAGCAAGATTTCTATGTTGGGCGAAGTTTGATAAGCAATGCCGTACATCTTACTTACTGATGCGTTCGCGGAGAGCATTGGAACTTCTTTTTCATGGGCTTCGAGCTTGAGACCGTATTTTTCAGCTACATATTTATTACCTAGGACGTGGTCGATATGGCAATGGGTGTTCACTAATCGGGTAGGCATGAGATCTTCCCTTTCCATATAGGCGGTAAGTAATTTCCGCTCGCGTTGGTCAATGCATCCTGGGTCAAAAATGGCGGCTTCTTTGTTATCGGTGGATACGATGTACGTATTTTCCTGGAAAGGGTTGAATGTTAGAGTTTTTACATGAATCATTTCAAATTAGCTCTTGGCACTATTTAATTGCCTAGCATTTCTCTTCCATTTAACAAGACGTAATAAGCCAGTATAAGATTCAAAGATAATCGAAACCCATCATGATAAAAACATCCTTGTTATTTGATGTTTCGTTTTATTATTAATTTTATACAATGCGAAAACTACATTTACCTCTGGCACTATTTTTTGCCACTATAAGTCTGAGCCTTTCGGCTCAGAGCATCGATACCGAATTTGGCAAAAACAGGGTACAATACCACGACGATTTCAACAAGTGGTGGATGTACGAGACCGCGAATTTTATCACCTATTGGTATGGGAAAGGGAGGAACATCGGTCAGTCCGTCGTGCAAATAGCGGAATTCTACCATGACGAAATCCAAAACCTGGCAGAGCATACCATAAATGATAAGATCGAGATTATCGTCTACACTGACCTTCATGATCTACTCCAGAGCAATATAGGCACGGAAGAGATATTCGAAACCAATGCGGATGAAACCAAGGTAATCGGCAGCAAAATGTTTGTCTATTTCAACGGCGACCACCAACACCTCAAATCTCAAATCCGGGAAGGAATAGCGCAGGTTTTTATCAATTCTATGTTTTCAAAATCAAGTCTGCAGGAAATTATTACCAGTAGCGCTGATCTGATCATCCCCGAATGGTTTGGCAAAGGATTTACAAATTATGCCAACGTTGGCTGGGATAATCAAATCGACGATGAACTAAGGGAAATATGGCTACGTAAAAAAACGAAATATCACACATTCAAAAAATTGCTTGCCCATCATCCACGGGTTGCTGGACATTCATTTTGGCATTTTCTGTACGACTCCTACGGAGAAAATATTATTACTACGCTTATCTATCTCATGCGGCTCAGCGGAGACGTGGACGATAGTTTTCTCTTCATTTTGGGGAAGAATTTCAGGGCGATGCAAGTGGAGTGGCGCATATTTTTCGAAAAAAAATATAGCGTTGAAAAAGGTAAAATGAACGAAATTTCGGATCAGACACTCCTTAATCTTGGATATAAAAATTATTTCCCGAAGAGCACTTTTAAACTTAGCCCTAATGGAAATAGGCTAGCATATGTTTTGAATAATATTGGGAAATACATCCTTGTTATTCACGATTTACAAGAAAACAAAAAACGGAACATTTTAATAACCAAAGGCGCTAAAAACGCGGTACAGGAAACCGATTACAACTACCCATTGATCACATGGCATAATGACAGGGAGCTATCGACAATTTTTCAATTAAGAGATAAAATATACCTAAGAAAATACTTAGTAGACACCAGAAGCTATATCGAACAAGACCTACCAGAAAATATCCAGCGCGTCTTTTCCATCGATTGGATTGACGAAGAAAACTATCTCTTCACGGCATTAATTGATGGATATTCGGATATTATAGAATACAATACAAGATACCGTGGAATAGAGCGGATAACCGAGGACTACCATGATGATCTTTATGCTTCTTTTGTACGCTTAGGCACACAAAGAGGAATTCTTTTTTCATCAAATCGCATTGATAGTAAGCTGGCAAATGAAAGACTCGATACTATTCTCCCGCTTAATGATTTTGATGTTTATTTCTTGCCTCGTACCGACGATGGATACGCTTCTTCGGCAATCAATCTAACACCGGAGTCTAACCAAAATGACTTGCAACCGTTACTGGCCAATGACCACTTTATAACATTTCTGAATGAAGAAAGTGGAATATTCAATAGGTATCTTATTGATATAAATACCAACCGCATTTATGCTAATTCAAATTACGAGCACAACATCATAAACCACGAGGCGTCGCCGTACTCGGATACGTATGTCTACCAGGTATATCACGATGCGGCTTATCAATTGCACTTAGAACGACCTAATTGGAATGCTAGGGTTAATCCCTTTTCCACTCCGAATAATAAGGCGGGAAAAATTCAGATTCAACAGCGGGATGTTACTGAGAAGGACACTCCTCAGGAATTATCTCCCGAGAGAAAATTTAATTCTCTATTTCCCGATCCGGCAAGAATCGAACCTTTGTATCAAAAAAACAGGTATTCCTTTGGATCGATAATAACCGAAAAAGAAACTGATGAGGAAGGAAAAGTGATAAAATTTTATTCTTCCCGAGCGGTGGCGAGCAGAAGGAAATTCAAACTTGAAAAAATAGAAACCCGGGTGGACAATGATGTGCTTTTTGACGGCTTGGAAAGCTACACCGATGATGGAAGAGAATTTGATGGACAAGAGCCTGGCATCCTCGTGAAAGCCACCACTAAAGATCTTTTTGAAGACTATGAAATTGTAGCAGGCATTCGAATACCGGTTTCGTTCAATGGTTCAGAAGTCTTTGTAACCTTTGACGACAAAAGAAAACTCATCGATAGAAGGTACGCTATCTACAGAAGGACAGAACGGGAAACTCTGCCATTTAGCATCTCGCCAGAACAAAAAGAGCGCTTCACTTCTCTGATCGGGCTATATAGATTATCTTATCCTTTCAGTGCGTACAGAAGTCTTAGAGGCACGACACAATTACGCGTTGATAAAAACTTTTTTCTCAATTCGGACTTTCCTTCATCCTCTGTACCGACGGCGAAAGAGCAAAGAATCAGTTTCAAATTTGAATATGTTTTTGACAATACTCTTCCCATTGACATTAACCTGAGACACGGGACTAGATACAAAGCGTTTCTGGAATTCATAAACAGGTTTGATCTCAGTCTTGACAACGGGTTTGATCTTGAATTTAGTCGCGGATTCACAACGATATTGGGATTTGATGCTCGTCACTATGTTCCGGTGCTGAGACATTCGGTACTAGCATTGCGTGCTGCGGGAGCTATGTCTTTTGGCAATAGCCGAATGCTATATTTTATTGGCGATACAGACGGATCATTTTCCCAAAGCTTTAACGACGCCATACCCATTCCAGGCGATCGAAATTTTTCTTTTATGGCGCATGCCCCTCATTTAAGAGGATTTGACAGGAACATTCGAAATGGCAATAGTTTTACAGTAGTCAACACAGAATTCCGTATGCCGATACTGAAATATTTCAGCAAAGGGGAAATCAGATCGTCCTTCCTGAGAAATATTCAAGTGATTGGATTTTTTGACGTGGGCAGCGCATGGTACGGTCTTTTCCCTGGTGGGAGTGATAATCCGATCAATACGTTGACCATTGATGATACTCCGGGCATTATCATCAGAATTGACGTCGAAAGAAAGCCTTGGGTGTTTGGCTATGGTGTTGGAGGCAGACTATCATTTCTCGGTTATTTTGTACGGGCCGATTATGCCTGGGGTAATGAAGGCGGGTTTATACAATCGCCGAAACTGCACATTTCGATGGGATTGGATTTTTGAGACTGTAGCGCCGACCTCCTAGTCGGTGTATCCTAAGCCAAGCAAGAGCTTGGCTCTATTCACCTGCTTTTATTTTTTCCGCATTCTCTGCTACTTGCAGCGCTTCTATAATTCCCTCAATTTCTCCTTCGATAATCTTATCCAAATTGTAAAGGCTCAAGTTTATTCTGTGATCCGTTACTCTATTTTGCGAATAATTGTACGTCCTGATTTTATCGGAACGGTCGCCTGTACCGACCAGCGATTTTCTTTTATCCATTTGTTCCTTTATTTTCTCGGCTTTTCGAACTTCGATTATTTTGGCGTAAAGCCGTTGCAAAGCGATTTCCCGGTTCTTGTGCTGAGATCTCGAATCTGTACTTTCAGCAACTATACCTGTAGGGATGTGAGTAAATCGTACGCCCGATTCTGTCTTATTAACATGTTGGCCCCCGGCTCCCGATGATCTGAAAGTATCTGTCCTCAAATCGTCTTTTTTGATATCGATCTCTTCCTCTTCGAACTTGGGCAAGACAGCAACCGTTGCCGCTGAAGTGTGCACTCTTCCCTGCGATTCCGTTTTAGGGACGCGTTGTACACGATGTGCGCCTGATTCAAATTTTAAATGACCGTACACATCATTTCCGAATACTTCTAGGACAATTTTATTATAGCCACCCACAGATCCTTCATTAATATCCAGAATCTCTGTTTTCCACCCTTTTGTCTCGAAATATTTCGTGTACATTCTATACAGATCACCTGCGAAAATACTTGCCTCATCTCCTCCGGTTCCTGATCTGATTTCCATAATCACATCTTTAGTGTCTTCCTGATCTTTGGGAATAAGCAGAACTTTCAATTCCTCTTCTACTTGAACTTTGGAAGCATCAAGATTTTGCAATTCTTCTCTGGCCAGCTCTCGCATTTCCATATCGGAATCAATTAGCATCGCTTTTGACGAATCTATATTATCGAGGATGTCTTTATAATCGAGGTAGGCCTGGTTGAGCTCTCTTAGACCAGAATATTCTTTATTGAGTTTGGTAAATTTTTTAATATCTGAGGCGATCGTTGGGTCAGACAATTGCTCCTCTATGTCCAAATACCTGGAATGGATTTCTTCTAATTTTTTTATCATAGGGATTGCAATGTGCTAATGCTATAATGATTTAATGTTGTAATAAGGAAAGCACAATACAGAGTTACGCTCAAACAAGTTGCTATTCTAAAATATGAAAATGACTATAACAGTTGACTAGTCTACATTTGAACTTGACTCTTGGACTTGTACTTGTTCTTCGCGGCTTTGCCGCGTAAGTTATTGGTGGATTTGGCTCTTGATGTTGTTAATAAGCTCTACTGACGCGATGCTTCTTTTGAGGTTATATTTTATTAAATCTCTGAATGATTGTTCGTTATTAAGCAATCCGGAACAATTTGGATCGGAGTCTACTCTTTCTAGTAGGTTTTCTTCATCTTCTTTGCTTAATTCTTTGTCGAGGTAGAGGTTGACTTGGTGAGAAAAATGATCTAAGTAGTTATTGTGTTTCATAAGTCCTGCTTTGATCGGTCACTTTTGACTTCTTATACCGTTAGTTATCATTACCAAATTTACTAATTATTCTTCTTCCGTGTTTTTCTTTTTGCTCTTGTCCCTAAAGTCGGTATAACCTCGTTTTTCAGCATAAGCCTTTAGTCTCTTTTTTAATAAATTTCTCGCTCTGAATAACCTTGATCGCACCGTCCCTATCGGTACTTCGATGATCTTGGCAATTTCCTCATAAGTGAATCCCTCCACGTCACAAAGCAAAATAACTGTCCGGTAATCCAAAGGTAGCGCATTAATAGCATGTGTCACTTCATCGCCCAGAAGGTCATTGAAAAGATCATTTCTCAAATCCGTATACCCAGGCAACCTGCTATTCTCTCCTCCCTGGTAGGAAATAATTTCCTGAAAATCAACTTTTGTAGGACGTTTACTTTTTTTGCGGTATTCATTTATATAAGCATTCTTGAGAATTTTGAATAACCAAGCCTTGGCATTCGTGCCACCTTCGTATTTATCGATGAATCGGTAAGCTTTAAGGTAAGCTTCCTGGACGAGATCATTGGCATCTGCGTCATTAGGGGACAAATGAAATGCAAATGTTTTCAATGCGTCAATGTGAGGCAATAATTCATCTTCAAATATTTTATCAAATTCTTTTTTACTAGCCAACCTCCCTATTTAAAAATACACTCATTAATCTTGTGAGAATTTATGTCCGAGGTCAATTATCTCATTTTTCACAATGACAAATGCTCTTTGCGTTTCTGTAATTCTAAGCAACTTCAAACCTGTAAAAGTTCCAAATGCCGGTAATATTCCATGATCTTGAGCGAAGAAAAAACATGGAAAACGAAGTGACTGCCTCCCTTTTCCTTTTATTAAGATGCCTGGATGGATGTGACCACTTAGGTTGTACAATGGTAGATCATCGACCTTCAATGGTTCATGTGATAATATAAATGGATAAAGTTCCATTGTCTCATGATGCACTTCAAAGCCTGATTCCAAATATCTTTCTTCAGCCAGAATATCGTGGTTGCCGACAATCAGGTGAAATTTCTTTCTACTATGGATTTCCACTAATTCGTTGAGAATGTTCCATTCCGCATTGTAGTCACTATGGAAAAGATCGCCTAAAATATAGATTTCTTTGGGCCTAAACTCTTTGAGTAAGTCGTGAAGCCTTTTAAAGTCTTTGTAAATCAAATTGCCTGGAACGGCAATGCCTTCTTTTCGAAAATGACTTGTCTTGCCAAAATGCAAATCCGCAAGGAATAAAACTGACCTTTCTTTCCACCAGATGGCCTTCTCAGGCAGTAAAGAAAGACTGCTTTCATTGATGATAACTTCCTTCAAAAACCTATTCTTCTACGACGGTTTCTTCCTGTACGGGCTCTTTTGCTTTGGACGGTTCTTCTTTTTTCGCACCCATATTATAGTGAGCCAATATTTGCTTAGTTATTTCCTCAGTGACTTCCGGATTATCTTCTAAAAATTGTTTGGCAGATTCCTTGCCTTGTGCAATTTTGGTACCCTTGTAGCTATACCACGAACCGCTCTTTTGAACAACATCGAACTCCGAACCTAAGTCAATTATCTCACCCATTCGGGAAATGCCTTGCCCGTACATAATCTCGAATATAGCAACCCTAAAAGGCGGAGCCAGTTTATTCTTCACAACTTTCACCTTCACCAAGTTACCGACGACATTGCCTTCTTTATCTTTTAGCGCAGCGCCAGATCTTCGTATATCAAGTCTTATGGATGAATAAAATTTGAGTGCATGGCCTCCTGTCGTGGTCTCGGGATTCCCAAACATCACCCCAATTTTTTCACGAAGCTGATTGATAAATATGCAGCAGCAACCTGTTTTTCCTATTGTAGCCGTAAGTTTTCTAAGTGCTTGGGACATCAAGCGCGCTTGTAGCCCCATTTTAGAGTCGCCCATTTCGCCTTCGATTTCACTGCGCGGGGTGAGTGCGGCTACTGAATCTACCACTATGATATCAATGGCGCCGGAGCGGATGAGATTTTCTGTGATTTCCAGTGCCTGCTCTCCATTGTCCGGTTGGGAAATGAGAAGGTTTTCGGTGTCGACACCGAGTGCTTCGGCATATGTTCTATCGAAAGCGTGCTCTGCATCTATAAATGCCGCAATGCCGCCTTTTTTCTGAGCTTCTGCTATAGCGTGAATGGCAAGGGTAGTCTTTCCTGAAGATTCCGGACCGTATATTTCCACCACTCTTCCTTTCGGGAGACCGCCGATGCCGAGGGCAATATCCAATGTAAGCGAACCTGTAGAGATAGCTTCGGTATCGATTACCTGCTTATCGCCGAGTTTCATAATCGTGCCCTTGCCGTAGGTCTTTTCCAACTTGTCTAATGCAAGATCGAGGGCTTTGAGTTTAGCTTCTTTCTCTGTTGTCATTATTTGAGTTTTAGAAATATAAATTTCAGGGTTACAAAATACATTGAACCAAAATTAATATTTCCAAAGATAGCGTAACTACAAAAGAGAAAAATTATGCCGCTGTTCTCGCGCTGTAAGCGATTAATTTTCTAATAATAGATTGTTTCGGAAAGAAACTCACTTTGGGCAACAGCCGATATGCACTCTTCAGGAGGTTGAATTCTGATTTCCACTCTTCGTCAGCTTGGATTGCATATTGCGTTTCCAGGCGGTCGGTGAGCAAAAGTTCTTTGTAGATGTATTTAAGAATATTTGCGGTGTAATCATGCTTCATAGGCAGTAGTGATTGGTCTTAATTTATTCATGTCCATATTTAACAGGGTATACCCTGAAAATATTGCGCCAAGTTTTTGCTTCGAAGAGTTTTCACACGCATTTTTATTTTAAAATTTTGATTACCAGATTATTACGTATTTAAAATTAGCAATTTGACGAGTTAAACAGCGTAACAATATCTAAATCTCGATTTTTCAAAAAGTTCTAATAATTCCCCAAGACGGTTCGATCCATGTTTATTCCGAACTGCGCGTCCATCAATCTCAATAATCGGTGTAAGTTCTCCCATCGTGCCAGTACAAAAAACTTCATCGGCATTATACAGTTCGGTGAGTGAAATATTTTTCTCATGAATTGGAATGTCGTTTTCCTGGCATAACTCAATTATAAATCCCCTGGTGATTCCATGCAGACAAGCATCCGCGAAAGGTGTATATACTGTGTCATTTTTCACCATGAAAATATTCGTTCCGTTCAGCTCTGCTGCAAATCCGAAATAGTCCAGCATGAGCGCTGCATCGACTCCCGCAAAATTGGCCTGAATTTTCGCCTGAATATTGTTGAGAAGATTATTGTGGTGAATTTTTGAGTCGAGGAAAGATGGATTATTCCTCCTGATAGTAGATGTAATAACCCGAATTCCTTTTTCATTATTATAAACCAGTGACTTCCATTCGGGAAGAATAATGAGTGTACATCCTTTTTGATTAAGTCTAGGATCCATTCCCGATGTTATTTTTTCACCTCTTGTCAGGGTCAATCGAATATGGGTATCCTCGGTCATCCCATTGGCCGTAAGGGTCTTTTTAAGCGCTTGGATAATCTCCTCGTTACGAGGAACATCTGTAAAATCAAGCGCTTTGGCAGATTCCTGTAATCTATTCAAGTGACCATCTAACAAAAAAATGCCTTCTTGATAGACTCGCAATCCTTCCCAAACTGCATCTCCACCCTGAACTACACTGTCAAAAACGGAAATCTTGGCTTCACTTCTATGATAAAGACTATCGCCTACCCAAACTTTTATATCCTTATTTCTCTTATCGAATTTTTGCAACATTAGCTCTTTCTGTTTTATGCTTTTATTGAATACTCTAAAAGCTTTTCATAATATGGCATTGCCTCTTCATAAAGAGACATCAGCTCATGCGGAAATTTTTCATTTGTCCTTTTAACCGAATTGAATCCTGTCGATTTGTGCACATTGCCATACCAATGTTCTGCCCAAACCCCATCTTCTTCAATAGGGCCGGATTTCCATTGTAACATATCTTCGGCAAATGGAATTTCAATCTTTTCACATAACTCTGCCAATACCTTTGCAGGATTCTTAAAAACTTCTTCTGAGTCCAGTACAATTGGATTTTCATTTTCATTTTGTAAAAACGAAAAAATCTGGAATTCCTTTTTTACCCCTATGTCGGTCATGGTAGGATTGGAAATGATCTTGGAAAAGGAAATGATAAGTTTCTGTGGATCCCTAATGAGAAACACGTTTTCCATGTTCTTCAAAAAACCCAGATCAAGATCTAAATAGTGGTGTGCCATTCCTTTTATGAAATAAACGCCTTCTTTCATTTCCTGAAAAAGCAATTCATTTTTAACAGTCTCAAAATCTTTTGGAAGAGCCTCGAGTATCGCCTCCCTGCCCGGATGCATTGCTCCTGAATTGTGTAAATAATAGGCATACATGGGCTCATCTACTACCTTGCTATCTTTTCTACTAGCAAAAGAATACATCAAAGCCGTAGAGATATTTCTCGGTGCTGAAATAAGATTTATTCTTTTGGTATGCATTCGCTATTTTTAAGGCAAATTAATGTTCAAATATGTTAAAAATTAAAAACCTCGCGGAATTAAAAAAAATGGTAGGCCATACTTTCGAACCTACCGATTGGTTAACCGTCGACCAGGATAGGATCAATATGTTTGCCGATGCTACTGGAGATCACCAATGGATACACATCGACAAAGAAAAGGCAGAAAAAGAATCTCCGTTTGGCACTACCATTGCCCATGGATTTTTAACGCTGTCGTTATTGTCGCAGTTTTCGCTGTATCACGTCGAGAGCGCCAAAATGGGAATCAATTACGGTACCGACAAAGTAAGGTTTACCAATGCCGTTAAATCAGGATCTCGGATTCGATTAGTTGCGACCTTGGCAAGCGTGGAAGACTATGCTGAGAGCGGAGTAAAGATATCTACCAATTGCGTAATGGAGATAGATGGCGAAGAGAAGCCTGCTTGTATTGTAGAGGCACTTTCTTTGATTTTTGAATAAACTATATTCCGATTGAAATGGAGGGCACACCTTTAAGGTATACCCTCCTTTTCTTCCTTGTTAGGAAAAAGATTTATTTATCATCGAGTTCTTCCGGATGCCAAAACAAATCCTCAAAATTCTCCACTCTATTGTCTTTTACAATAATGCCCTCAGCCTCGAGAGAAGCCTGCATCTCAGAGGGAGGATTGAAATGAACACGTCCGCTCAACTCTCCTTTGCGATTTACTACGCGGTGTGCTGGAATATTTCCATTACCCGTGGCATTGCATTGGTTCAATGCCCATCCTATCATTCTGGCGGAACCTAAAGAAAGATAGTCAGCAATAGCGCCGTAGGTGGAAACTCGCCCCTCGGGTATCTTGGAGGTGATATAATATACCAAATCGTAATAGCTTTCCTTTTTCATAATCACACCGCTACATCATGCTCTCTTAATGCCTGGTTCAATGTCGTCTTCTTGTCTGTACTTTCTTTCCTTTTCCCTATTATCAATGCACAATTTACATTGTAGGCGCCGGCTGTAAATTTTTTGGAATAGCTGCCGGGAATAACAACAGATCGTGACGGCACAAAACCTCGAATGATTTTTGGTTCCTCTGAAGTCACATCAATGATATGGGTTGATTTGGTCAGCACTACGCTAGCACCCAAAACGGCTTCTTCCATTACTCGTACCCCTTCCACTACAATGCTTCTGGAGCCAATAAAACAATTATCCTCTATAATAGTCGGCGTTGCCTGTAAAGGCTCTAAAACACCACCAAGACCAACGCCACCAGACAGATGTACATTACGGCCCACCTGAGCACACGAGCCTACAGTAGCCCAAGTATCTACCATCGAGCCACTACCTACCCATGCGCCAATATTCACATAGCTCGGCATCATAATCACGCCTTTTTCTAAAAACGATCCGTATCTGGCAATGGCGTGAGGGACTACACGAACGCCTTTCTCGGCATAATTGTTTTTAAGCGGTATTTTGTCATGAAATTCGAACGGGCCTACTTCGATGGTTGACATCTGGCATATAGGAAAGTAAAGAATTACAGCCTTCTTAACCCAGTCATTTACTTGCCAATTTTGCCCGGATTTTTCTGCAACTCTTAACTTACCGAGATCGAGAAGATTTACCACCTCTTTTATCGCTTCTCTGGTTTCCTTTTCCTTTAAAAAATTTCTATTGTCCCAGGCATTTTCGATAATTGATTTTAATTGCTCCATATTTCTATAAGTCTGTAAGCGAATAACTGGGAAACAAATCCTACAAGGCAGCCTCCGTAGACATCAGCTAGTTTATGTGTCCGCAAAAATAGTCGCGACGTGCCTACCAATCCCGAAATCACAACAATAATTAATAAAAAAATATTCGGCGAAAGCTGAAGCTCGTAATCGCCAAAAGGAATTTTATAAATGGACGTACTTATTGCGAAGCGGAACAATATAACCGCCCCAAGTAAGCCGCCAATTCCGACTGCATGAAGACTTATTTTCGAAAAATTGTTAATGAAAAAAGCCAAAAAAAGACTAATCAGCGCTCCCAAAATATTCGCTTCAAATATCTCAGGGCCTAAATCAAATTGACGGTAATTAAGGAAGAGCCACAGGTAAAATATTATCGTTGTGATCAGAGGCCCGATACGCTCTTTGCTTTCGGATAATTTTATAGAACTAAGAAGGCCTGAGGCTCTCATGGCGAAAATTGAAATCAGAGGGAAGAAAATGGACATTCCGACTACCATTCCATAAAGAGCAATCGACTGCTTTTTGTCTGAAAAAATGAAATCTATGGGAGTGATGAATGTAAGAGAAAGAAATATGTAAAATAGAATGAATACGGGATGAAAAATATACGTTACTGCTAAAGCTATTGGTTTCAAACGTTAAATAGAATTGGTATTATTCACAAAATTATAACTATAATAAAATTGATTCGAATTGTAATCATATTATGTTTTCTCGTGATGACGAAATTTGTTCTTGCGCAGCCAGAGCTGGAAGATAGCGTACTAACATTGTTGCAGAAAACAAAAGGCAACAAGAACAGCGCAAAAATAATTAAGGTAAAAATCGACCATAAAGTTTTTCCGGCTCTCATACAGGATGGAGATACCATCATCGTCGTTAATCTTAGCAATGTTAAAATTTCTAGCCCTAAATCATTTGACAATAGGGAAGATTATCGGAAATATTTAAAGTATCGGAGATATGCCGCCATCGTTTATCCATATGCTAAAGAATCAATTCGCATTTTTAGAGAAGCTGAATATGCCACGTTGCATATGAAGAAACGAAAGAAAAAGAAATATCTTAGAAAACTCTCCAAGGAGTTAGAATCCAAATTCGAAACTCCACTAAAAAACCTAACAAAAACTCAAGGAAAGATCATGGTAAAAATGATCGAACGAGAATTGGGCAGAAGCACGTTCGACTTGGTTAAAGAGACGAGCGGAAGATGGAAGGCTGCATATTGGAATCAATCCAGTAAACTCTACGGCTATCGACTCAAAGAAGGTTATACGTATGGTCAACGGCCGATTTTGGACGTTGTGCTTATGGATTTCGATATATCTTATGATCTTAGTGCAAATAATTAGAATTGCAAGAATCCGATTTCCTGGCGGGGGACGAAAACTATGTCTTTTCTGAAAAATCAGGCAAAGTAAGTTGGCAAAGCCCATCCAATCTTGCCATTATAAAATACTGGGGAAAATATGGCAATCAGCTACCCCGGAATCCTTCTCTAAGTATTACTCTTTCTAAGGCGGTCACTCAAACGGCTATCAACTATTCTTTTGAAAGAAGAAGAAAAAAATCGAGTTTGAATTTTCTCTTTCATGGCCAAGAGAATAGAGCCTTTTCTCAAAGAATATCCCGATTTCTGAGCGCCTTGATTCCTTATTTCCCATTTATAAGACAAACTGCGTTTAGCATATCTTCCGAAAATTCATTTCCACATTCTTCGGGAATTGCATCATCGGCTTCCGGGATGAGTGCGTTGGCTTTGTGTCTTTGTAGCATAGAGAATCAGCTAAAACAATCTGAGGAGCATGCTTTGGAAAGTTCTTTCTTTTGGAAAGCGTCCTTCATAGCGCGATTGGGAAGCGGAAGTGCTTGTCGATCTGTCTTTCCTTCTTTTGCTTTTTGGGGGGAAACCCCACACTATAAAGATTCCTCGGATTTACATGCGATAGGAATCGAGAATTATAGCAAGATCTATGACGGACTTCGCAACGACATCCTTATCATCAGTAAATCCGAAAAAACTGTGTCTTCATCGGAAGGACATCGGCTTATGACGTCTAACACTTATGCCAAGGCCAGATACCGCCAGGCCTTTAATCGAATTGAAGAACTAGCGCCTATTCTAAGGAGCGGCGATTTACATGATTTTGGTAAATTACTCGAATCGGAAGCGCTCACGTTACACGCATTGATGATGACGTCCGATCCGTCTTATTTACTCCTGGAGCCCAATACTATTCGGGTTCTAAGTACTATTCGCGCATTTCGGAGGGATACAGGAATTCCGGTTTTCTTTAGTCTTGATGCAGGGCCTAATGTGCATATCATTTCATTTGAGAAAGACAAGCATGAAATGCCAAGCTTGTTGAGCGAATTGATGCCCTATAGTGAAAATGGAATGATAATTTCGGATTCAATTGGCATTGGGCCCGTACCGTTGCTTTGATCAATTTGAAGTCTAGGCTACCAGCAAATCGTTATCAAACCCTGGTATAAATTGCTTAATGCTCTTTGCGTCGTATTGAAATAAATCGACAAATTTCCACGTCTTGCCGAGATTGCCGGAAACAGCAAATAGTTTGATCGAAGTTTCGACTTGCTCCGCTCCGTTTTTCATGACCACTGCAGCCGGAATCAATGCTTGTATTCCTTCCGGAGAATCAACCGATCTGATATCTTCGCCTATCTTCACTGATAGCATTTCGAATCCCAAAGATCGATACATGCTTATATTCTCTTCGGCAATTTTTTGCAAAATTTCCTTACCTCCTGCCATGGTTATAATGTTTGGATAAGTCAAATTCATGTACGTATCCCAGTCTTTCTGAATAAAAGATGTGAGATATTTCGTAGAAGCTTTCTCGAGCTTGCCCATTACCTCATCCCATGTGGTCTGCGCCGATATGGAGAGCGAGAACAATATTGCTATGAATATTACAAATGCTTTATTCATGCTGAGTGATCATTTTTCGTAGAAAAGAAAAGGTTGGTTCATGATATTTTCCATAGTAAGCATATAGAAAACATAAGTAAAATTCTCTGTTGTCTGCCTACCGGGACCTTCCCAGGATTTTAATCGTTGGCATAGGGCTGCTTTTACGTGGTTCAAAAAATTAATAACCCAATTTGGCTTTTACCATAGGAGTTATATCTGTAGAACTATCTGCATAAAGCAAAATGCCAACACCCTGATCAAAAATGTATTGATAACTATTTTCCTTTGCTACTTCGTCAATAGCTGTCTGTATTTTATCCCTGATAGGTTTGAGGAGAGATTCGCTTTTTCCATAAATCTTTTGCTGACTTTCCTGTTGGAACTTAGCAATGTTCAGTTCTTCCTGCTTAAGATTTTGGGCTTCAAGTTCCAGTTGCTTGGGAGCTATTTCTCCCTGTGCCTGTTTTCTTTCAAGAGCCTGGTATTTGGTTTGCAGCGAAGTGACCAATTCCTGGCCTTGTTTTTCCAGTTGTTTTTTTAGCGTTTCGATATTGGCATTGGCCTCTTTCACTTCAGGTATCTGGCCTATGAGTAATTGAGAATTGATATAACCGAATTTTTGAGCGCTTACCGCCGTACTGGACAGCACAAAAATTGCAATTGAGTACAACCAATAGTGTTTTTTCATTCTTAGTGTTTTAATTAATTTAGTACTTAGTCGATTGTTAATAATAGATAGTCCATTAATAGCCCTCGTCAAACTCTTATCTTATACTTAGTCTCCTTCTGATGAGATCGGTTTTGTCAAACTGTTCGGAGGCAAAAAGCACTCCTGCCGAACCTGCTTTATCCAAAATCAAATCATAGCTACTTTCCAGAGCGTATTGCTCGACGGCACCGTACACTTTTTCCTGGATTGGATTCACCAGCTCTCTTCTCATGACAAAGAGTTCTCCTTCAGGGCCAAATTTCCTTTTTTGCAGCTCTCTCACGTCTTTCTCTTTATCCATGATCTCGTCTTCTCGTTGTTTTTTTACATCATCACTAAGCAAGACCTGTTCGGCCTGGTACTTATTGTACATGCTTTTTATCTCGTCATATTGTTGGGCAATTTCCTGCCTCCATTCCGCGGCTACTTTATCAAGATCTTCCTGCGCTTTTTGATAAGCGGGCATATCCGCCAGAATTTGATTTATATCAACGACAGCAATTTTCTGTGCATTCGCAAGGCTCAACGAAGCCACAAAAAGGCCAATAGTAAGTATTAAGTTTTTCATATTAATATTTCTCTTTTTCGAATTGTGAACAAGATTTCGCTTTGAAAACGCGATTAAATGAGTTAGGAATCCAAATTTAGTTCGTTTAACTCCTCTTTAACTTCTCGAGGGCTACAAAAATAATGCAATTGCTATTTTCTGTACTATCTTTTGGTGTGTACGTAGTTGTCGATACCCTTGTTCTTTAATTCCTTAGATACGCTTTGGGCTGATGAATAGTCATTCGTTCTAAGGGCAACGACCGTATAATATTGAGAATAGTCAAAAACAGACCATTCAGCAGAATTATAACCCATAATGACCAATTTGCTCACCATTCCCGTAGCATTCTCCTTCACAAGAAAATTCCCGGCGACGATAAGATATTTTCCTCCGGACGAATTGGTCGCGCTGATACTTGAACTAGTAGAAGTTGTTTCTTCATTTGGTACTTTATCTTCGATTTCAGAATAATCAACGATAGGTTCCGTATCCTCATCTTGGGTAGAATAATCCGTTGTCGATCCGTCTTCTCCATCGGTATCTTCTTCATAAGTATCTTCAGTGTCGGGGTCGAGGTCACTTTCAAAAAAATCATCTTCATCGTTGAATTGCTGGAATGCTTCATCCGCTTTTTCTTCTAAAGTTTTTGTCTTAGATTTTCCCGCGCAGGCATCCCAAGTTAGTGCCAATGTCAAGAACAAGGCCACCAGTAAAATCGACGATATGACTACTTGAATGAGTTTGGCCATAATAATTTTTAAAATTTAGCGCAAAATTAAGAAAAAACAAGGTGGGAAGTTGAAAGATGAGTCTACCGAAGGGTCAATAAGCCCTACCCTCCCTCTTCTCCATATAATTAATAAATGCCCTGTTCACGACTCTATTGCCTCCAGGCGTGGGATAGTTTCCCGAAAAGTACCAATCACCATTGTTATTGGGGCAGGCATCGTGCAGACCCTCCAAGCTTTGATAAATGATTTGCACTTCGCACGAAATATTTTTTGGAGTTAACATTTGAGCTATTTTATTTGTAATTTCTTTGTTTGAAAATTGGTCATAGAGCTCTTTGATTACATTGGGTGGCTCCTCTTCATTTAGAGTATCGTATTCCAACGCCTTCTTATAGACTTTCTCCAGCATGCCTTGCTTTTTATTTTCTTTCAACAATTCCACTAAGGCCCTAAAAGCGGCAAAGTCCTTCATTAATGACATATCGATACCATAGCAATCGGGATAGCGGATTTGTGGAGCCGAGGAGACGATAATGATCTTTTTCGGTTTTAGCCGGGCAAGGATTTGAATAATTCCATCTTTTAATGTTGTACCGCGTACGATAGAGTCATCCACTGCGACGATCGTGTCGACTTTATTTCTCACCACTCCATACGTCACATCGTAGCCGTGAGAAACCAACTCGCTACGGGCAGAATTATCCGCAATGAAGGTACGCATTTCGGCCTCCTTTACCGCCAGCTTTTCAATACGAGGGCGGATTTGTAATAATTGGTCAATTCTCTTCGCAGTAAGTTTCTTTGAATTGTCGAGAAGCTGATCTTTGATCTTTTCCGAAATTCTTTTATTTAGACCTTCTATAAGTCCATAAAAGGAGATTTCTGCGGTATTAGGAATAAAACAGAATATTGTTTTTTCAAAATCATTGTTAATTGCTTCGAGTACTTCGTCGCATACATTTTCTCCCAGTTTTTTTCGCTCTTTATAAATATCTGTATCTGTACCTCTTGAGAAATATATACGCTCGAAAGAACATGCTTTTCGCTCCAGTTTGTCCGTATAAGGCAATTCGGATATTTCTCCATTTTTTCGAATGATCAAAACATTTCCTCGTCCCAATTCCTTCACATCACCTATCTGCACATCAAAGACTGTCTGAATAGCCGGTCGCTCTGATGCTACTACGGCCACCTCATCATTACGATAATAAAAGGCCGGACGTATCCCAGAAGGATCGCGCAAAACAAAGGCATGACCGGGCCCAATAAGTCCAGCCATCACAAATCCGCCATCAAATTTTCTACAAGACCGTTGAAGCATTCTTTGAATGTCCAGATTTTCCTCGATAAATTTATTAATCTGAGCTGTTTCGAATCCCTGGGCCTTTGCCCAATTAAATAGTCGCTGCACCTCATCATCCAGAAAGTGCCCAATTTTCTCGAGTACTGTCACCGTATCCGATTTCTCTTTTGGATATTGGCCAAGCTCAAGGAGTTCCTGGAAAAGTTCTTCTACGTTAGTCAGGTTAAAATTTCCTGCTAGAACAAGGTTTCTGCTTTTCCAATTATTCTGCCGTAAGAACGGATGAACCGTTTCAATTATATTTTTTCCGTGGGTGCCGTAGCGAAGGTGGCCTAATAAAAGTTCCCCTGTATAAGGTTTGTTGTGCTTCAACCATTCCGTATTTTTCTGTTGCTCCTCGCTGCAATCTTTAAAATGATCATAGATGCCATTAAAAACATCCGTTAAGTATTGAGGACTATTGCTTCGCTTTCGGCTGATGTATCTTGTGCCGGGAGGCATGTCGAGTTTGATCGTTACTACTCCGGCTCCGTCCTGGCCTCTGTTCCTCTGTTTGAGCAGGAGGAGTTGCAGCTTCTTCATGCCGTAGAGGGCAGAGCCGTATTTCTTTTGGTAATAATCTAAAGGTTTAAGCAAACGTATGACCGCGAGGCCGCACTCATGCTTTATAGCATCACTCATTTTCTAAAATAGCTGGGACAAAGTTAGGAATCATACCTTACATATCTCATAATGTTGATTTAATATTGCATACTTAAAAATTCAAATGCCATGAGTTTTTTCAGAATGGGGAGTCGAATAAAAAACAGAAAATTTGACTACATCCCCAGATACTATGATCCCGTAAAAGAAGATCTGGAACAAAGAGTAAAAGGATACAATGCGAAAACAGACGCTACCGAGATCGCCAAAAACCGAATCCGAAGCAACTTCAGAAAGAGCACAAGAGAGAGCCACCGCTATGCTCAACAGGTCAGAAAACGCTCCAACTACCGGCTGTTAGGAATTATCGCTTTTTTAATTCTTATAACTTTCCTATTCTTATCGAAGTTTATGCCACAGATCGAAACGCTACTTAAATAGAAATGATTCGATATGACACTAACGGACTTACATGAGTGACTTGATTCATTTACTACCCGATTCTATAGCCAATCAGATTGCTGCCGGTGAGGTCATCCAAAGGCCCTCTTCGGTCATCAAGGAGCTAATGGAAAATTCGGCGGATGCGGGAAGTACGGAAGTCAGGGTGATCATCAGAAATGCCGGCAAAACTCTAATCCAGGTAGTCGACAATGGCGTAGGGATGTCCTATGTTGATTCCAGAATGTGCTTTGAGCGGCATGCAACATCAAAAATTTCCAAATCAGACGACCTTTTCAAATTGCATACTCTGGGCTTCAGAGGTGAAGCTTTGGCGTCCATTGCCGCCGTTGCGCATGTCGAACTGAAAACACAACGGGCCAATGAAGAAATGGGATCACATGTACATATCGAAGGTTCAAAAGTGACTAAACACGAAGTAGGAAAATTTCCGAAGGGCACCAATTTAAGGGTAAAAAATCTCTTTTATAACGTACCCGCTCGTCGAAAATTCCTGAAATCCGATCCCGTAGAATTAAAACGGATCATCGATGAATTTACTCATTTGGTTATAGCCAATCCTCAAATATTTTTTAGCCTGTTCCATAATGACAATGAATTATATCACCTGCCGCCTTCTAACCAAAGGCAGCGAATCATCAATCTTTTCGGAAAGCAAGTCAATGAGAAAATAGTGCCGGTATCGGAAGAAACTGATTTTTTGAAAATTAATGGTTTCGTAGGGAAACCTGATTTTACGAAGAAATCACGCGGAGAACAATTCTTATTTGTCAATAGCAGATATATCAAAAGCAATTATCTCAATCATGCCATCCGCACAGCATATGAAAATCTTATTCCCAATGATCATCATCCTTTTTTCATCTTGCTGTTAGAAGCTCCGCCCGATAGCATCGACATTAATATTCACCCCACAAAACAGGAAATAAAATTTGAAGACGAGCGGCTTGTCTACAATTATTTGCGCGTATCGGTCAAACATGCCCTCGGAAAGTACAGTATCGCTCCTGTAATAGATTTTGATAGTCCTGATAATGCGGTGCTGACTCAAGAACGGACATATTCTCCGGGAGGAAGAAGTGCTGTACTTACGCAAAGAAAAACTCAAACCGACGCCTGGTCGGAAATCTATAAAAACATTGATCAAAACATAATTACCCTGCCAGTAGAAATAGAACAAAGGCAAATCGACTTTAGTAAATCCGACACTCAGCGTATACAACATCATTGCTTTAGGACTTCACAAGGCTACATCATTAATCCTATTAAAAGTGGATTCGTCATAATCGACCAGCAAGCAGCCCACGAAAGAATTGTATACGAAAGATGTCTTAAAAAGATGAAATCGGGTACACCATCCTCTCAAAAAAGCCTTTTCCCCGAGACGATAGAACTTAAAGCCAGGGAAGGCGAGGTGCTGAAGGACATTCTACCTAAGCTCCGCCTCATTGGAGTCGACATTGAAAAATTTGGCAATCGAACATATATAATCCAGGGATTGCCAGTGGGAAGCCAAATGAGTGGAAAACAAATGATTGAAAATATAATATTCAATTATTCCAATAATACTTCGTCAGATGTTGGAATCGAGGAAAAATTCGCGACTGCTTATGCGAAAGAAACCTGCATCAAAAGATCCAAATTCCTAAGCCAGGAAGAAATGATGTTGCTCATCGACGAACTATTCGCATGTGAACTTCCTTATGCCAGCCCTTCGGGCCACAAATGCTTTGTCACTGTAAATGAAGAAGAAATAAAGCGCTATTTCAGTTAGTCGGGATTTTCTGATGGACTTAGAAGGCACGCTAAGGCCATAGATCGAATTTTTGATTTTGGATGAAAAATTCAGGTTAATTTTAAACCTTCAATTTTGAACATGGCTTTAATCCACCTCAATGGTTAGACTTACAGGCGTCGTCAAAAATCTCATTATTATTAATGCCATTATTTACATTGGTGTGGCTCTTTCGCCGATCGAGTCATTGCGCCAATACTTTGTCCTTTATCCTCTCGACACACCGTTTTTTAAACCCATTCAATTATTCACCCACATGTTTATGCACGGAAGTACATGGCACATTTTTTTCAATATGCTGGCCTTGTATTTTATTGGGCCGTCTGTGGAAGCTTTTTGGGGAGCGAAGAAATTTTTGTTTTACTATTTGTTTTGCGGCATTGGCGCCATGGTGACTCACCTCGTGCTCGGTACTAATGCACCTGTAGTTGGCGCCTCCGGTGCGATTTACGGAATATTGGTAGCCTTTGCCTATCACTTCCCGAATACACAATTGATGTTGATTTTCCCACCCATCCCAATTAAGGCCAAATACTTTGTGCTCATACTAGTCGCCATTGACCTGTTTTCAGGAGCGAGTGGCGCGCATACGGGAATCGCCCACTTTGCGCATATCGGAGGTGCTTTGTTTGGTATACTTTTGATATTGTATTGGAAGAATTTTTCGAAATGATTGATTCATTAATATCCGACATAAAGGGACAAATCCAATTTGGCAATATGATCACGCGACTCATATTGATCAATATATTTGTCTTTATACTCATTGCCCTGATAGGAGTCTTTTCTTATGGTGGCCAATCATCTCCATCCTTCCAAAAGCTCATTCAATTCCTGGCTATTCCGGGAGATCCAATGTTACTTTTGAAAAAACCATGGACGCTTTTCACTCATATGTTTTTACACCAGGGTTTCTGGCATCTCTTCTGGAATATGCTCATCCTTTATTGGTTTGGAAGGATAGTCGGTGATCTTTTGGGTGATCAAAGGCTTCTTCCGCTTTATTTGGCAGGAGGACTAAGCGGGGCCGTATTCTTTATCATTTTTGCCAATTTGGTTAATTCTTATGCGGGCTATGCTTTGGGAGCCTCGGCGGCCGTGATGTGTATTGTAATGGCCTCGGGATTTATCGCTCCTTATTTCAAACTCAATCTTCTATTGCTTGGCGAAGTCAAATTAATGTACGTCGTAGCTGCATTGTTTTTCCTGGATGTTGCTATGATTGGTCAAAACTCTAATGCAGGAGGCCATTTCGCTCATATTGGCGGAGCATTATTTGGTGGATTTTATGTGTATGCCATGCAAAAATACGGAACGGATTTCCTGGCGAGGCTCAGTTCTTTTTTTGAAAAACCTAGATTTGAAAGACGTCCTAAACAGCCTGCAAAGGTTGTAAACATCCGCGGCGCAGAAAAACAAACAGGCTCCAAAAGGCATGTCAGCCAGGAAGAAATCGACAAAATTTTGGATAAAATAAAAAATTTAGGCATTAGCAGTCTCAGTGAAGAAGAAAAGGACGTTTTATACAAAGCCAGCAAAGAGTAACTTGAAGCTCCTTCTTTTTCTATTTAGATTTTTATCTTATCTCTTGCTCCTCGTCCTGCTCATGGCGATGATCTCTCCCTTTGTTAATCCGGCCATTACTGGCGTGCCCTCAGTCATTGGAATTTTCTTCCCTTTTATCCTTATGATAGCTCTCGCCTTTCTAGTGGCTGGCTTATGGATAGATAAATCTTGGTTAAGGGTCCTACTAATTCCTGTACTTCTCAGTATCGAATTATGTCGTCGGGAATGACTGATTCTTTTTCCAGGGGGGATGGCTTCGGTAACACCTACTCTCAATTCCGCCCGCTTATCCGTATAGACTACATATTATTATCAAAAAATATGCAATGTCACAATTTTGAAGTATTGAGAAATATATCTTTGTCCGATCATATCCCCATCGTTTCGACATTTGGGATTGAAGAATAAAGCATATATACCCATCGCATTTGGGGTTTCGGGAATTTTGACTAGATTATTTTTTCTCAGATCAAGGCAAAATTTTCAAGCATAGCAGGGTTATGGTTTAAAATTTTAACGCAGATATGGGGAAAAGAAGCAGACAAAAAACCAAAAATTCAGGTGTGATGGGTATAACCAAAATTGTTCTTTGTTTTGAAGAAACACCAATTATCCTTGTACAACAGCCTCGGCCGTAAAAAAGAACTCTTCGTTCCTATCGAAGAAGGTTTTATCGGCATGTATGTATGCGGCCCCACGGTGTACAGCGATGTGCATCTGGGTAATATAAGGACGTTTACCAGCTTTGATTTGATCTACAGGTACCTTCTTTATCTTGGTTACAATGTCCGATATGTTCGGAATATCACTGATGTTGGTCACCTGGTAGGCGACAGCGACGAAGGCGAAGATAAAATCTCAAAAAAAGCCCGCCAGGAAAAAATTGAACCTATGGAGGTCGTGCAAAAATACACAAACGGCTTTCAGGACATGATGCGTGCTTTTAATATACTGCCTCCGAGCATCGAGCCGCGCGCCACAGGTCATATCATCGAACAAATCGAAATGATTCAAGCTATTATCGATAATGACTTTGCTTACGAAAGCAACGGTTCCGTATATTTCGATACACAGGCGTTTATGAAGAAACACGATGACTATGGCAAGCTATCGGGAAGAGTTATTGAAGAATTGATTTCGGAATCAAGGGATGATTTGAAAAAACAAGACGAGAAAAGATGTCCTTCTGATTTTGCGATTTGGATAAAAGCAAATGATTCCCATTTGATGAAATGGAATTCTCAATGGTCAGAAGGCTTCCCTGGGTGGCATCTCGAATGTTCGGCTATGAGTACGAAGTATCTGGGAAAAGAATTTGACCTCCACGGCGGAGGCAATGATCTAAAATTTCCCCATCATGAGAATGAAATCGCACAAAGCATAAGCGCTTGTGGATGCGGCCCTGCGAAGTATTGGTTACATACGAATATGCTTTTGCTGAACGGCAAAAAAATGTCCAAAAGTGACGGTAATACGGTCACCGCCCGTCAACTCTTCGAAGGGAAAAGCGATCATGTGACAAATGCTTATTCGCCAATGGCCATTCGATTTTTTATGCTGCAAGCTCATTACGGCTCGGAGTTGAATATGAGTGACAAAGCGCTCCAGGCTGCAGAAAAAGGTTACCAACGCCTGATAGAAGCCAATCGAATTTTACAGAAAATCGAACATCAACCGCCTGCGTCAATATCATCGATAGACGGAGACATAATTGACGGGATTGATGCCGTATTTCGGGAACTCGATGATGATTTTAACAGCCCGAAGGCACTGGCCAGAATGTTTGAATTGGTTCCGATTGTCAATAATTATGCTTCCGGCAAAGCTGAATTTTTATCAATCTCCGAAGCGACTTTCGAAAAATTGAAAAAATGCTTCTCCGATGTGCTTTTTGACATTTTCGGTCTACAAGATGAATTGGAATCAGGTCGAAATGATAGTGTCACAGAAGGAATAGCGGGAGTCATGGAACTGGTATTGGATTTGCGACAAAAGGCTCGTGCAAATAAAGATTGGGCAACTTCTGATAAAATAAGAGATGCCTTAGCTGAAGCGAATATCCTGGTAAAGGACGGAAAAGATGGTTCGACATGGTCGATGAATTAATGGCCGGCCAAAATTTTTTGGTCGTTCTTAACAAAATATCTCGTTAAATACGTCATTATTACTTGTCGTGAATAAATTGTCGACACCATTGGCAGCTATCTCGAATCGATTAAAAGATGAAAAAAAGGACTAATAATTTCTTAATTATAGTACTAACACTGCTTGTTTTTGCCTGTAAGGAAGATTCAAAATCAAAAAATACAGAAGCCCCAAGAACCGTGAACGTGCCAACATTCAACGGAGATTCGGCATATGCCTTTGTACAAAAGCAAGTCGATTTCGGCTTCCGCATACCGGGCAGAGAAGAACATAAGATGTGTAAAGAATGGTTAGGCTATACTCTTTCATCTTATGGCGGAGTTGTAAAAGAACAAGAATTCAAAGCTTCATTTTTTGATGCTGCAAATGTGACCGCGACGAATATCATCGCTCAATTTAATACGGAACAAAAAAAACGAATTCTTCTAGCTGCGCACTGGGATTCGCGATCAGTCGCAGATAAGGAAACAGATGAATCCGAAAAGAAAAAACCAATTGCCGGTGCTGATGATGGAGGAAGCGGGGTAGGTGTTCTTTTAGAAATCGCACGAACAATTTCAACAAACCCGATTGAGCTTGGTGTCGATATTGTGCTTTTTGACGCCGAAGACCAAGGCGATGCAGGAGACCTTTGCCGTACTACGTGCTCGTGGTGTTTGGGTTCTCAGTATTGGGCAAAGAACTTATACCCAAAAAATTATAAACCCGAATACGGTATCCTTCTGGATATGGTAGGGGCACGAAATGCATCCTTTTATAAAGAAGGTTACTCACGAAATTACGCACAGGCAGAAACCAATAAAATATGGACATTGGCCGGTAGAATGGGTTATTCTGATTATTTTATAGAGCGGCCTACTTCGCCCATCATTGATGATCATCTCTTCATTAATGAAATTGCAAGAATCCCAATGTTGAATATAGTCAATTTAAAGCCCGGCACGGGCGAATCTATGTTTCACCAATGTCATCACACCCAATGTGATAACATCAATTTTATTGAAAAGAGAACTTTGAGGGTCGTTGGGCAGGTTGTTACGGCTGTACTATATAAGGAATCGGGGAATACGCTTTAACTATGTGTCATAGGCGAGGACGCCATTGACAACGTGGTTGGTGATGGCCTCCGGCCTCACCTTGCTATTTAAAAAACACGCCCTTATACTCATCATATCCCGGTCGGACTCCCAGATGAATAAGCGTTCTTTTGTAGTCGAATACTTTGCTGTTAATGATGAATACTTTTGAGGCTACTGCATCGGCGAGTTCTTCGTGCTCGTTTTTCCAGGAGTTGGCCACGAGGTAAGCGGCAGCGTCCATGCTCTTTGTCCACTTTTTTCGTACTTCTAATTCGACATGTATAATGCCATGTTCGTACTTCAATAGTCGAGACGAAAGTCCCTGGCCAATGCGGAAATACATGTCTGTATTCAGAAAGTGCTTTTTATTTAGCTCCTCAATATTCATCACACTTTCTGAGGTGCAGAAATTATGCCAGCCTTATATAGTACTTAGATTTCCTGGTGCAGAGGACAAAAAGAAAGGTTATCAAGAACGAATTTGATAACCTTTCGTGGTCCCACGAGGACTGTACAGACATTTTATGTGTTTTTCTGTGAGCCATATTACTGGCTCTGTCGCATCTGTCTAACTGACAAATAGCATTTTCAATTTTCACATTCAATATTAGGCTGCCAAAGAACAAAAGGATTTGAAGGGACTTGATTTAGGATCTATCAACTGATCTTTTATTAGCATTCTAACCAGCTCAATACCGGCCAGAATTCGCTTAGCCGATTCAAAAGATTTGAGCCCTAACATTGGCCCTACTCGCCATTTAATAAACCGGTGATCCTGCTCTACAATGTTGTTTAGGTATTTGCACTGCCTACATTTAATCTTTGTCCAGTTCCTCTTGTTGTATACCTTGATTCCAGACATATTCGCTCCACTTTTGTCTATGTTTATCAGTGAAGGCAATCCATTCTGATTGATTGCTTTTATCAGAAAGGCATGAGCTGATCTTCTCTTTCTATTGGGACTTAATAGGAAATTTATTGTATTGCCTGCCTTGTCTACTGCGCGATAGAGGTACATCCATTGACCCTTCACTTTTACGTACGTCTCATCCATTCTCCACCTTCCACCCACATTTTGTTTTCTGGTTCTGAAGTTGGCTTCAAAAATTGGCGTAGACTTGAATACCCATCTCTGGATCGTCGCATGATCAACTTTAATGCCGCGCATTCGTAATAACTCCTCAATATCTCTGTAACTAAGTGAGAATCTCAATTTCAGGTAGACAGCATGTTTAATAATCGATGTCGGGAAACAGTGGCATTTGAACATATTTGTAGTATTTGTGGCTACAAAGTTAGGAATTACATAATTTGGACTTCACAGGTGCGACAGAACCCTCAGGTGGAGGTATACGAAAACGAATATGCATGACCACTAAATCTGCATCTTTTATTATTTCCAGATTCTCGATTTCTTCATATTCTGGTATTTCGATTTTACCAGGCATGTCATAATCGTGTACCCCCGATCTCCATGAATGAATTACCGTGGATCTAATATTAAACCGAGACTCCAAGTCGTATGCTATTTTGGGCAGTGTCCAATGGGCAGCATACTCTTCTTCACCAGCTATGAATACAACATGTGGTCTTGCATCTTGAGAAAATGCCAGGGTCCTTATTAATGTCATCAGGCCAACTATCAAAATCATGGTAGCTTTATAAATGAGCATAGCATTTGTTTGTTGATATTAAATATTCCGATTTTTGGAGTATGCGATCCTTTCAATAGAAACGACACCAAATCGTCCATAAATTTAATTGTCTAACAACGGAAATGAATAAAGAAGAAACAATGAAATCATCCATTTATGCACTCCTTAGTTTGAATACGAGAATTATGTCAATTCCATTTCTTGATGAACTTTTATGCGCACATTGACATGCATTGGACTTCTAATTGTCGGGTTATTATTTGAATTCAATCCTAATGACGAACATCGAAATACGATTGCCCGTATTAGTAGAATCAGTCCTTCGCTGTTCGACATGCATCGAAAATTGTCGTATTTTTAAACCCGTCTAGATCATTACCTTACTAATTTATGTTACGTAGTCTACAAGAAATAATTCTTGTTTCATTGATCTTCGGTCTGGGATGCCTAATTAACGGCTCTTGCACTGAGGAAAAAATCGACTTCGTCACTCAAATCCGCCCCATTTTCAACAAGAACTGCGTCAGTTGTCATGGAGGTATTAAGCAATCCGCGGGACTTGGTCTTGTCTTCAGAGAAAATGCCATGCGTGCTACGGAAAATGGTAAAATACCTATAGTAGCTGGCAATCCTCAAAAAAGTGAACTATATCAGCGCATTATCCACCATGACCCTGAAATGCGCATGCCTCTAGAAGAAAATCCACTACGCAAAGAAGACATCGCCAATATCAAAACTTGGATAAAACAGGGAGCTGAATGGGGAGTACATTGGGCCTATCATCCGCCAAAGAAACACATACCCCCTCCTAGCAACTCTACATGGATACGGAACGATATTGATCGCTTTGTGTTGGAGAAAATGCACAGTCATGATCTAAATCCTTCTCCACATGCTGACCGACACACTCTTACAAGAAGAATCCATCTTGATCTTACTGGTCTGCCTCCAACTCCGGCACAAGTCAAAAATTTCGTACAAGATCAATCTCCTGATGCCTATGAGAATTTGGTGGATGCCTTATTGGCTTCTGAGCAATACGGCGAGCATTGGGCAAGTTTTTGGCTGGATCTAGCAAGGTATGCAGACTCGTTTGGTTATTCGGCTGATATCAATCGAGTGATTTGGAAATACCGCGATTGGGTCATCCGGGCGCTTAACAATGATATGCCATTTGATCAATTTACAATTGAGCAATTAGCCGGTGATCTTTTACCCAATCCTTCGATCGAACAATTGATTGCCACCGGATTTCACAGAAGTTGTCTCACCAATGGCGAAGGTGGAGCCAACCACGAAGAAAATCGAAATGTAGCCGTTATCGATCGCGTCAATACAACTTGGGAGACATGGCAAGCCACCACTATGGGATGCGTACAATGTCACAACCATCCTTATGATCCGATCAAACAAACAGATTTTTACAGCAGTTTCGCCTTTTTTAACCAAACTAATGACCATAATCTGAGAGAAGATTACCCCCTGCTGCGAATGTTGGAAGAAGGTGACCAGGAAAAGTTGAATGAGGTCAAAAAGTGGATTGAGAAATACGGTTCGGAGGAAATGGCAAAGTCAACCGAGCGATTTCTTCTGACACATGAACCAAAGATCGTCCCTTTCGATTTCGACCGAAGCTATAATACCAAATTCTACAATCGCACCGGTGATGATTATATGAGTGTGTATGATAGCTCGTGGATTCACGTGGGTAGATTGTCCTTAGCAGGTAAGGACAAAATCTTCCTTAACTATTCAAAACCAACGGACGCAAAAGGAGAGATATATGTACATATTGGAAGCCCGACCGGTCAGGTTATTGGGTCGACCGCACAACATTCAAAGACAGGCTTCGCATTAAAGATTATTGGTATTCCCTTACAAACTGATGCAAAAATTGAGGACCTGTACGTGTCTTTTAGAGGTTCAGGTGATTTTGAAATCTTCATCGAAGGGTTTATGTTGGCAGATGAACTTCCTGGAAAGAGTCAGTCAGATTTTGTTGGAATAGCGGACAATTTTGATCAAATTATGAAAGCCAAACCAAAGGTCACTACACCCGTTATGGCAGAAAAACCGGAAGAGCTAATACGGACAACACAAGTTTTCGAACGAGGAAATTGGTTGACCAAGGGCGAGGAAGTGCATCCCGGTGTAGCTGAGGTATTTATAAATGATCAAAGGACCTTTACTAATCGCATGGATCTGGCAAAATGGCTCGTAAGCAGTGACAATCCGCTCACAGCGAGGGTCATGGTCAATCGCATTTGGGCAAGATTATTCGGCAAGGGAATTGTGCAAACCGTAGAGGATTTCGGAAGTATGGGAGACTCTCCTTCGCACCCCGAGTTGCTCGATTGGTTGGCTCTTAATTTCATGAACGAACAGAGATGGCACTTCAAAAAATTGATCAAAAGTATTGTCATATCCGCAACCTATCGCCAAAATTCTAAAACGAGTGAGGAGGCATTAGAAAAGGATCCTGACAATCTATGGTTAGCTAGAAGTCCGAGAACAAGGTTGAGCTCTGAGCAAGTACGCGATCAAGCGCTTCATGTATCAAATTTATTAAGCAAAAAAATGTATGGTCCGGGAGTCATGCCCTTGCAACCCGATGGCGTCTGGAAAATATCCTTTAGTGGTGATAAATGGAATACAAGCGAAGGCGAGGACCGTTATAGAAGGGCTATTTATACCTTTCTCAAACGTTCGGCATTATACCCTTCATTCCTCACCTTTGATGCGTCGGGCCGAGAGGTTTGTCTTTCTCGTCGGATTCAGACCAATACGCCTTTGCAGGCACTGGTAACCTTGAATGATCCCGTGTATTTTGAGGCGGCGAAGTCTCTGGCAAAGAAAGTTTTGGCAGAGTTCAATGATGAAACTGATCAACTGTCTAAGGCGTATGAAATGACAATGGGCAAAAGCCCTTCGGATGAAAAAATAGAAGTACTCAAAGGACTCTATAGCGAAGTCAAAAAATATTATACTATGAATCCTGACCAAAGCGCGGAAGTAACAGAATCAGACAATACAGAACTGACAGTATTTACGATTGTAGCCAACAGCCTTATGAACATGGATGAATTTATAATGAAGAGCTAGTGCGTAAAGAACTAAATAAATCAAAACTGAGTCCACTCCGATTACCACACATTTTTCAAGCGTACATTTGCCAGCTGCGGCCAAAACCCTGGAATTTTCTTAAGTGCAATATTGTTGCATAAGCATTCCTGAGGGTTGCGATGATGATATTTGGAAATCCGAGGGCATTTTCGACCAATTTATCGTTAATTCTTCTAAAATTCGTCCAAAGTACTCGTGACAGGACATAAATTTGACATTTGAATAAACCCCGATATAATATTTTGTTTCTTTTTTTGAGCCGGTGAAAACATTGATGTATGGTCGATTCCACATTGGCTCTTAGATTGTGGGTGTGCTCATCTAATGTTTCTTGCATCTGTTGAAATAAAAAATAGTTTTCTACTTCATCTTTGGTCATATACCGACCTCGGGTGTCGTGTTTAATGACGTATTTGTTGGTCTTCTCGTTAAACTTTACCGCGCACTGTTCTCCTGTCTTTTTTCGCCATACTTGAAGATTGTTATTCTCATCTCGTTTCATTGTATAGGCCTGCTTTCCCCCTTTTGTATTAGCTAACTTCCATTCGGGCGTGGTCGTTTCTGACATTGCTTTTCTGTTGGCCTTGCTGTCGTATCCGCCATCCGTGATGGCCTGTTCTATTTTATTCTTTTCTTGACCTGATTCATCCTTATCTGGATTTAATACATCCTGGATATGGTCGATAGATTCGATTAAAAACTCGTCTTCTGTAATATTGGCCGGTACTACCTGGGCATCTACGATTAGGTCTATTTCATTTTCTTCTGTACACGTTTCACTTATGTTGGCATGATAGCCCGATATGGTCTGTTTATTTTCTGCTTTACCTTTAGTACGGTAGGCAGCATCAGGATCATGAATGGACTGCACACTGCCACTCGATATGTCTCTTGCAGCTTTGGGTCTCGGAGTATTCTCCTGTTTAGTTTGCTGTTCAGATTCATCACAGACCGCGCTGATTTTTGTTTTATCATCAGAGGCACTCGGAGGTTTTTGCTCATTAGATTCCTCTGATTGTTCTTCATACTGTTCTTCGTAGAGCCGCTTGAGATCTTGGTAGCCTGTCAATCCCGCCGCCTGGCCATGACTCAAGAGTACCTTTATGATCTTACCCATACCTACTAGCAGTTCCTCTTTTTCTTTTTTGTTTAATGGGTAGACAATATTGGAGGCACTTTGGCTTTTTAGCTTTTCTAAAAGCTCGCATGATTCTTTATCCAATTGATCTGTAAGCAGTTCTACCATAAGGTCTTTACTGCATACTCGTACAGCTTCGATTATCATCTGGACTCGAGTGCAGCGTGCAATATTGGAATTAATCAACTTCGAATCCAATCGTATTTTCTTACCGCTCACCTTGTATTGCTCTATCTGCCCAATAGTGATTTGTTTAAATGCCGCCTTCATCAAATCCTCCCCATGGTCTTCATTATACTCTACCATGCTCTGTCTGAACTTATAGTAAGTCGATTCGGTCGGAATATCCTCATTTATATTCGAATATCCCAAAGCAAGCATGACCCTGGTGTTGAATCGACATTCATCAAAAAGTTGTTCATCAGTCCAACCTTTACCTTCTTTAAGGATAATCATTCCCATTAAAACTCTAATTGAGCAATTGGGCCGGCCTCCTTGATTATAAAGCACCTCGAACAATCCTTCGTCTATGCGAGATACCACTTCTTTAAAAAATATATTATGCCAACCATTTGGATCATCCAGAAGCTCTCGCTTCCGTTCTGATAGCATCCCTCCTATCGATTTGAATAGATCAACTTGTGAATTTGTACTACGTTTAAACATATCACAAATTAAATATATATGTCATCTTATTGTAATATTTGACATGATTTATGATTTAGTTTTCGGAGTGGACTCAATATTGAATCCTTTGGCCGTAAATAGATTGTCTCCTCTTGGCGAACCGAAGGTGGGTACAAAGCACTTTATTCGCCCACTGAACTCGTTCTTTTTCCGTAATAAAGGATATTCTAGCCCTTTGCCTATGATAAAAACGGCCTTGACATCCGTGCCTTGATCGATCAAATAATTGATGAAATTTTTAATCGCAAGACTGTGGCCGTCTATACCGTAGGCAAAAAGATCGTAAAGCTCATTTACGTTAATTACTGTTGCACGGTAATTGCCTCCTTGTTCAGATGAACGATAGTCGGCATATTCTTTGACCCAATTGACGCTTTGTCGATCCTGGTAAAGTTCACTATTTGAAATAATGAGATAATCTCCAATATTTTGGAGGTCAAGGAATCTATGAAATCGCTCAATATCAGATACAGTCTTTATTTGAGTTTGCGGATTGAAAAGAAGAAGCCTTCTCGCAGAATTACTGGCAGGAAGAATAAATTTTACTACTTCGCCTTCCGTTTTGGCAGATAGGAATTGATCATTCTGCACATCGAATAACAGAGGTTCCGTATTCCCGAAATCAAAATTTTTTACCTCCACATATCTGGGAATGAATGATGCACTCAGGTTAAAGCGAAACTCCGATTGATCATTAAAATCAAACGTCCTTGGGTAAATTAGAGAAATGCATGCAAGGCTGTGTCGGTCTTTGTTGCCTGTAACTCCAATAACTTCTATTTCCATCTGTTCCGAAAGATGATCGAAATTGAAATTGAATTCGAAATCATTTACACCATAGCCCTGGTGTGCGTATTTGTTGAGAATGAGGTCGTTAATTTTGGTTTGGATAAAATGAGTGGAAGATGTCCCTGCGAAACGGGCAACAACCTTTGGCCTTGTACCCTGGAAATAAATATTGTCAAGCGAAAAAGGGATTATGCTTTGGTGCGGTATTTCGCTTCCGTAACCTTCACCTTCGTCGTACGAAGAATAGCGAATAAAATCCCGCTCATTATGGGTGGGCTTGAAATGAAAATCTGAAAAAACTCTTTTGTCCTCGTGTTGATAGAATCGTTCTTGGGGCGGCAGGTTATTCGGATCAAGATTATTAGGCAATTCCTCAAAACGGAGATTGTCTGTCTGATCATTCCAGCTCAAATAATATACATTTTGATCGGTGAAGAGGCTGTACTCGGGATTAAGTTGCTGCGTGTCGGGATTCTGGTATAAATACTTGTCGATCTCCCCGCGATTTTTTTCTCCATAGAAATAAATAAAATCTCCACTACTCAAGGTTTCCGTTTTGCTTACGAATACGGGAACTTGATTACCCCGATTAATTAATAAAAGTTGATGACCGATGAGTTCAGCTGAAGGGAATCCTGCATTGATGAGGTCTTTATAATCGATTCTGTAGATGCCGTCTTCAGCAACTTTTATCTTAAAATAGGTTTTGTCGTCATCGATCCATTCATGGCCGTAAAATATTTTACCGCTCTCAAGCATTTGAGCCGAAACAGCTGTTGAATAAATTAGGATGGAAAAAAGTAAAATGAAAAAGCCCATTAAGTTTTGATTAAAATCGCTTTCTCAGGTGGAATATAACTGGAAGTGGTGGACAATGTAGCTTTAGCACATTGTGTTCCACAGCAAAATTACGATATATTAGGTAAATAAATGTCGTCGGTGCGATCTGATGTAGCAGTAAGTTAAATTTTATTTCCGGCAACCTTTAATACACGTATTGGATGGCAAACTTTCAATGGTAGTCCGTTAACGTTTAAAGTCTTGTCTTGGAAATATTGATTGGATTTTTTCTCTTCTGTTTTATAGTACAGCTTGGTTTTTGGCTTTTATTTTATTTTACAATGTCGAGATACAAGGCAGAAGTGAGTATTGAAAAAGTGCTTCCATTTGTGAGCGTTATTATATGCGCTAAGGATGCGGAAAACACAATCTCTTCATGCCTCGAATCAATTCTCGATCAGGATTATGCGCATTTTGAAGTGTTGGTTGTCGATGACTTTTCTACCGATGCTACAGGCGATTTTGTTCGAAAAGTTGAAGAGGAAAATGAAAACCTGCACATTTTGAGACCAAGTAAAAATGTCCCAGGCAAAAAACTGGCCATTCATGAAGCAGTACAAAAAGCACAAGGAGAGTGGATATTAATGACAGATGCCGATTGCATGGCCCAATCCAATCAGTGGATTAAAGAAATGGTAACTACTCAGGTACCAAACAATGCTTTTGAGTAGGGAGTTTGGCAATGCAGTAAAGATAGGCCAAAACATTGAGCTCTCTTTTTTTTAATGTATCGATGCAGGAACGCAAGACACAAAATATATTCTGACCCGATTTAAACTGTCCTGAGACCTTTAGTTTTACTTTTACATTTCTTATTGCCCTTTCTGAAGAATTGTTGTCCGGTGGGACTTCAGAATTGTATAAAAAGGGAAAGATGTAATTCCTGTTTTTTAACATTGATTTTTGAAAAGAATGAGTTTTTGTGAATTCGGTTTTTTCGATATGCCTTAACAGTAGCCGATCAAGCCTTTTTTCCAATTTATAGGCATCCTTTTGGTTGGTTTGAAAGGTTTGAGTTTGTTCTGTTCTTTTTCGCAAGGCTAAAGCATGTTCTAACAAGGACTTAAATTGGCTGGCCCAAACTTGGTTTTCCGATTCTTCCAAAAATATGAGGTCTCTCAATAAGTGAGCTATGCATAATTGTTTGGATTTGGATTTCATTTTCAGTTGTGCTGCCCAGCGGTCTGACCCTATTGTAGCGTGGGACAAGTGATCGCCAATTATTTGCTGGACACTTATAAATCCTCGACTTTCAGTGGCTTTTATGTAAGTGTTTTTCATATTTTGCCACACCCATACCCACCATTTGTCGCCATTTACTTTAGCAGATGTTTCGTCCGAACCGACGTAAGTCGATGAAAAGATTTGTTGGAGTATAGCATGGTATATGGGTCGAGCCTTTTGGGCTGCTTTTTTCAATAAGTTCTGTACACTTCCCTCACTGATGGGCAAGTGAAATATATCTTTGAACAACTGGGTCATTCTTTGGAAGGGAAGATAATGGAAAACGCTAAAATAGCTGACCAGTGCTATGACGCTGCTACCATATTGGATCGGTGCTTTTACCCCTTGGGGAAAACTACCTTTTTGAAGATGACCACACCGCCCGCACTGGCATCCATACTGCTGATATTCAATGTATCTGGGGCGTATCGAAGGTATTTCTACTATTTGTCTTTTCGATACCAATTGTTGCTTTTCCTGATCAATTGTGTCCCCACATTTTGAACAGTAATCACTTTTTACTATGTGCTTTTCATCAGGATTATCTGTCATTGCAAGATAATGACCCTTATGACCCTTTTGTCCTCCTGATTTACGTCCTGTTTTCTTACGCAGACTTTTTTTCTCATGTGTTGACTTGTCTTGGCTTGGTGGGTTGTGGCTGTTGTGGCTGTCTTTTTTAACCTCTTTTTTGGCCAGTTGGCTAAGGACTAATTCCAGTTTTTCGCGAAGTTCTCTAATCTCTTGGCATAGAATTTTATTCTCTTCACGCAAAAACTTATTCTCCTTTCGAAGAAGTTGGTTTTCTTTTTCCAGTTTTGTTAGTCGTGATTCGATAATAGTCCAATTTATCCGGCCCTATTATCTTTAGTTCGAGTTGGATTGTCCTATAACTCTTTTTACTCCATTATTATTATTCGTTATATTACCTCCTGAGTAGTTACAAGAAATGATGAATGTTACATTCTCTAAGGTGGATTTGGTATTGGGATACGGCTCGTATAAAAAAGAAAACATTTTACTTAACAGATTAATTCGATACGAGACTTTTTATATCGCACTTCAGTATTTTTCTGCAGCTATCAGAGGTTATGCCTATATGGGTGTTGGAAGGAACCTTGCCTTTAGGAAAACAGCATTTTTGAAGAAAAATCCTTTCATAGGAAATAAACACATCGCTTTTGGAGATGATGACGCAATAGTTCAATCGATTGCAGCCAAAAAAAATATGGCAATCTGCCTTGATTCGGATTCTTATACTCTATCCGAACCACAAACATCTTTTAGTGCCTATTTCAATCAAAAAAGAAGGCATATCCGACCCTCACTGTACTTTAAATCCTTTCACAAAAATGCTCTAGGCTTGTTAAGTGGCACGCACATCATTCTGTACATGCTCGCCACTTTATTGCTGACTACAAAATTTTGGCTTTTGACAGTGGGTCTGATTGCGCTTCGATTGGTATTCATTACAATTCTTTCCAGCAGAATTTCATTATCCGTTAAAGAAAAAGGGATAATTCCTTATATCGCGATGCTCGACCTATTGCTGGCATTGAGTTATTTTCTTCAGGCTCTATTTTTACCGATAAAAAAGAGAAATTGGTAAAGGCTCTTTCATCTCAAAAGGTGTATTAGGTTTCTTCAGTTTCAGAACTCCTTACCTCTCGCAATCTAAATTCGCTGTTATTTTGAAGATCATGCGCAAATTTGATCCAGGGAATATGGTTTCAGTTTTGTTGAGCAGGTCTGCAATCTGTTTGGCTGCATGATTAAATCTTGGTGCAGAAAGAGAGTGCAAGGTTATAGTCAGCGTTTTACTCTTATAATCCGGAATCAAGTCAGCGTTGTTGCTGATGATTTGTTTGATGAACATTCTTTTTTCGTCTTTTGCCCTATTGAGGTGGTCACAAGCCACAGCTGTCACAGATGATTCTGCTCTGTAAGCGATCATCTTTATTACATTCATGAACAGTTTACTTTCGGTTTTTAACTTGTTATACCTTTTCTGCTCGGGCATACGCTCAAGAGTTATTCTGGCAGGAATATCATTTCTGAGGGTGGCGATCTTGTTTTCTTCTTTTCGAAGAATATCAATTTTGTGTTTATACTTCATTTGTCTTTCGGTTATTTCAGGAAGTTTGTCAATTTTCTCATCCATAGCTAGTTCTGCAAGAGGGAAGAACTTGGCTTCTAACCGGGTGATCTTTTCCCTGAGTTTTTTCAGTTGGTTTGTTAATTTTCGGTATTGTGGGTTGACCACTTCCCGATTGGGATCAATACTTTCTACCCCAAATTGAATCATTTTATCAAAATCATAGTCTTGAATGAGGTAACTGAAGAAGTTTTCCTGACACCACCTTCCAAACATTCTGCCTGCTATCAATGCTATTCCCAAAGTAGGGTGAGTGGTGATAATAGCGGTTTGATGTTCACCCTTTTCAGACAAGCTTCTGATCTCTCTGAAAGTGTGTCCTCCAAGCGTTACTTCTTTCTCGCACAATTGCATGGTTACATCCTGGCTAAGTACTTGTGTATCAGTGGATTCAAAGTCATCTTTATTCCATGAATCTCGCACATCCTTGCGATATGTAATCACGGCTATTCTATACCTTTCCCACAGGTGGTTAAAGAAAGCAGGTTCGTAAGCCTCCCTGTCAAAAATAAAGGTGCATTGAGGGCTTTGTCGATCATCCTCCTCTTGTATCTCAGTAAGTAATTTGGTTTGTAGCATTTGTGGAATAATCAGGTCTTGTATTGCTTCTTTTATTTTCTCTGTCAATTGCCCTATCACCATCATAACAGGCATCCCTTGTGCATCGTGAACCCAATACTCCGTAGTGGCGCTTAAACACAATTTTTGTCTCGCAATATATTTGACAGGTAGATTAGCTTTGCCTCCATAATAGATCCGTTGGTGACCATCTATATATAAAAAAGATGAGTCCTCATTATCCTCATCTCTATACCAGTGATCGATCAGAAGGTTGTTCAGTTCAACGGCTTTTTCCTGCTTGCTCAGCAAATCTATTTTCTCTCGCAAACACCGAACTTCTGGTATACGATCCAAGCCTATTATCCTGCCGATCTCCCCTGGTTTACATTGTTTGAGTTGTTCGGGATTTTTGATGCGCAACAGGGCCATGAAGGCCAAAGTCAATAGTATCGACCTTAGTCCGTAATAGTGTGATGAAGGTAACTCATATACCTGTTTTGTCTTGAATAACCCATGCTCTATCAAGGCAGGTAAGAGGAATAATACCCCTGCTCCGCATAAAGCTTCGCTGTTGTCAAACTTCACCTCAGCATGACCAGACAACCCAAGAGATGCACCTATCCTGTCTTCAGAGCGGCTTGTGGCTATGCCCATCGGCGTAGATTGGTCTAGGTCATTGCGATCATTTAAGGTCGAGCCATTTCCACCTTCACACTCTATTTTGAACTTTTTTTTAAAGTGCCTTTTTCAATGTGATAGCGTATCGACGATTCTGAAATCCCTTCTTGTTTTGAGATACTCAAATTACTTTGTCTCTTATCCAGCTTCGATTGTATCCGCTCCACTAGTTTACCAACCATCTTGTATGCTTTGCCTTTTCTGGCATCAGGCCCGAAAAATCCAGATTCTCCCTTCTCCTTGTATTTTCTATACGATCTTCTGACACTGTCTATACTCACTCCAAAAGCCCGCTGAACTTCAGCTCGGCTGCACAATCCTTTATCTATAAAATTGCTAGTTATGAATCTGAAAGCATTAAGATCGTCACTCGAATGACTATATACAGGTAAGCCATTGGCTATGTATTGTACAATACCGTCTTGGGTGTGTACTCCAAGACAATGAGAGATCATCTTTGTATCTTTAGGGAAGAAGGGGAATTGTAACTGCATATACAAAAATATGAAGCAGTTTTAATTCGCGAGGTCTACTCCCTATTACCCTGAATTTATTGGGACGGGTAAGGAGTTCTGAGTTTAGCAAAGAGGCCATCGTGCCTGCCGGCAGGAAGGGAGACCTTTTGTCCAGATTTTCGCTTGCTCAGCCGAATCCGCCAATTGGCTGATCTCGATGTATTTTTACGAAATTTTCTAATGAGCCCAGCACTAATGGACATAATACAAAAATATTTTCCAGAACTCCGCCAAGATCAAATCCAGCGTCTTCGTGCACTCTTACCTCTCTACAAAAAATGGAACAATAAAATAAATGTCATATCCAGAAAGGACATTGATCATCTTCACGAAAAGCATGTGCTTCACTCTTTGGCCATAGCAAAATTCCTGTCCGATCGGCAAACATGCACTAAACTCGCACCGGACACAAAAATTCTCGATATTGGAACAGGTGGTGGGTTCCCAGGAATCCCGCTTGCCATTTTTTTCCCTTATGTCCATTTTTTGATGATCGACAGCATTGAGAAGAAAATTGGTGTCGTAAACAACATTATAACAGAGCTTGATCTTGAAAATGCAAGGGCGATACGGAGTCGTGCAGAAAATATTAATGAAAAATTTGACTTCGTAGTCTGCAGAGCAATAGCTAAAATTGACAAACTGCTGATGTGGACAAAAAACAACTACAGAAAAAATCAAATCAACGCTATCCCCAACGGCTTACTAACTCTAAAGGGCGGCAACCTGGAAGATGAACTCGCCGGAATCAAGCAACACCACCAGATTCAAAATATAGATGCGTATTTTGAGGAAAAATTTTTCAAGACAAAAAAAATAGTCTACGTACAAATGATTTAACGGTGTGCATACATATTTGCAAAGAGGCCAACCCCAATTATTATCGGAGCTGCTGGACCCTTTTACAGCGGAATGTCTCTTCACCTCTTGCCGAGATAATATGCCATTTTGAACTTTACTAGACGCAAATATTGCCATACAAAATTTGCAAACCCGATGAAAAGAGTTCTTAAAATTCTGGCAATTATTCTCCTCTTACTTGTATTAGTTGTTACTGCAATCTTGATCTATGTGAAAACAGCGCCTCCCAATGTAGGCGAAGCATCCGATTTAAAAATTGAAATTACTCCAGAACGGCTGGCAAGGGGAAAATATCTCGCAAACCATGTGGCACTCTGTACAGATTGCCATTCAACAAGAGATTGGACAAAGTTTGCAGGACCAACTGTACCTGGAACTTCGGGAGCAGGAAGTGAAATTTTTAATCAGATAATGGGATTTCCGGGAAGTTATCACGCGCGAAATATCACACCGTTTGGCTTGGAAGATTGGACGGATGGCGAAATTTTTCGAACGATTACTTCGGGCGTAAGTAAAGACGGATTGGCTCTTTTTCCGATTATGCCTTATTTGAATTATGGGAAAATGAATAGAGAACATGTTTATTCGATAATGGCCTATATCCGGTCTTTGCCTTCTGTTCCGAGTGAAATTCCGGTTTCAATTTCTGATTTTCCGATGAATTTTATCATTAATACCATTCCTCAAAAACCCGATTTTAAAAAGATACCCACACAAAGTGATCAGACCGCCTATGGCGAATATTTATTCAATATAGCTGCCTGTGCCGAATGCCATACCCCAAAAGATGAACGGGGGCAATCTATAGCCGGGCTCGAGTTAGCAGGTGGATTTGCATTTCCAATTCCGACTGGAGGAATAGTGCGAACTTCTAATCTTACGCCTCATGAAACCGGATTGAAAAATTGGACTTCCGAGCAATTTGTCACCCGATTTAAGATGTATACGGAATCTACATATCAAAATCCGAAGATTGAAGATGGAGAATTTAACACGCCGATGCCATGGTTGAAATATGCCGAAATGGATACAACGGATTTAGAAGCAATCTTTGCATTCTTGCAAACGGTTGCTGCATTGAAAATCGGGTTGAGCGATTTACTTCATAGTGATTTACAACTGGTATGAATCAGATCATTCTTGAAATAGGCACTTATCAGTTGACCCTAGCGAGGGCAATTCTTGCAGGGTTGTTCGTAATCCTCTGGATTTTTCTATTTTTCCGGGGACTGAGCAGAATTTCGAAAATTTTAAGCCTTGACAAGTTTGAGGATACTTCGATTTTCCATAGGCTTACCGCTTGGGCACTCCACATCCTGTTCATCATTTTATTAGTTGAGGTGTTGAACCTCAACTATGTCCTCTTCGAATCCCATGACTATACCGTCAACATTATCAATATACTTCTAGCCTTGCTCATTGTGCAGATAGCGAGATCATTGGATTGGGTAGGCCAACATTTACTGACCGATACTTCGCAAAGCCAATCTTCATATGTAAATGAAAAGAAGACTTCAGGGTCGAGATTGGTACAAACTATTCTCATCGTATTTGCACTCTGGCTGCTTATAGAAAATTTTCATTTGGACATAGGTTTTCCCACCCCGATTGGAGAAAATGGGGAATTAACCATCTATATCAGCAATATCATTCTGGTTATTCTCACCCTGCTGATTGCCCGATTGGTGGTATGGTTGGTCACGAAGGTATTCCTTCCCGGTTTCTATAATTCAAGGCAGGCTGATAAGGGCGTACGATTCGCGTTTAACCAACTCGTTGCTTATGTCGTATACACCGTTGCCATACTGATCGCCTTCCAAAATCTGGGAATCAATATGAATTTGATATGGGGCGGCAGCGCAGCCTTACTGGTGGGCATTGGCTTAGGTCTGCAACAAACTTTTGCGGATTTTTTTGCAGGCATCATCTTACTGTTCGAACGATCAGTCAAGATCGGCGATGTGCTCGAAGTAGACAATATGAAAGGAGTAGTACGAAAAATTGGACTGCGCACTTCCGTAGTCCAAACTATTCAACATCAAAGCCTCGTCATTCCCAATTCGCATCTGACGAATCATGAAGTGATCAACTGGACGCACCTCAACAATGAAATGCGCTTCGCGGTCAGCGTAGGAGTAGAATACGGCAGCGATACGAAATTGGTAAAAAATTTATTACTCAAAGCTGTGGAAGGCAATCCGTCTTTGCTAAAGAAACCTTCACCTTTTGTGCGATTTGAAGCTTTTGGTGATAGTTCACTGGATTTTGCAGTCTACTTCTATTGTACCCGATTACTTACGATCGAAAACATTAAAAGCGACATCCGGTTTGAAATTGATCGCCTTTTCAGGGAGCATAATGTGACGATACCTTTTCCTCAAAGAGATGTGTGGGTCAAGGGGGAAGGATGAATTGCTAAAGAAGATATGCCAGCCCAAAACTCACTGGGCGAAATTTGGAATATCTGACTATACCTTCATCAAAACAAAAACACACTTATATTTGTAGTATAAAAAGAAAACTAAATAAATGAGCACAACCACCCAGAGCCCCGTAATGTTGTATACGGAGCAAACGCCGAATCCTGAGTCACTCAAATTCGTGACCAATAAGATGATCTACAAAGGAACAGCAGATTTCAGAGATCAACATCTTGCTGAAGAGTGGTCTCCATTGGCAAAATCCTTATTCGATTTTCCCTATGTAAAAGGCGTGTACATCTGCAATAATTTCGTGACGATCACCAAGGAATTCAATTTTTCTTGGGAAGATATCATGCTTAAGCTCAAGGAGTATGTTAAAGGCTACATTTCCGATGAAAAGGAAATCATCAAGGATGGATTTGCCGGGGCCATGGCACAGATTGAGGAGGACAACGGAATAGGCTACCAATACACAGGTGAAGAAACCGAACTGGTGCAGAAAATAAAAGACCTGATCGACACATACGTAAAACCAGCAGTAGAAATGGATGGTGGTAATATAGAATTCAAATCATTTAATGCAGGCGTTGTGACGGTAATATTACAAGGTTCCTGCAGCGGATGTCCATCTTCAACGGTTACCCTTAAAGCCGGAATAGAAGGCATGCTCAAAAGAATGATACCCGAAGTCACAGAGGTTGTGTCTGAGATGGGGTAGCCACTAAACTGGAAGACGGAAGTCTGAAGACAGAAGAACATCGCGCCTAACCTAATAACACGGCTTTTCAATAACACCAGTTATTCATAATGAACGGAGTCAAAACCTACCGACTTCCATCTTCGGTCTTCCGGCTTGATCAAAATGCCTATTTGTCAGGCTTTTGTCTATGGTATAAAATTAGCTCATCTTTGTCTACATATAATTCCTAACTTATATGCTTAATGTTATCAAGAAGGTCTTTGGCACCAAATACGAGCGGGATGTCAAAGAATATACTGTGATCGTTGATCAAATCAATGATCTCTTTGCGTCTTATCAGAATCTTTCCAATGACGAATTGAGAAATAAGACCCTTGACTTCCGCCAAAGGATAACTGACTATTTGTCGGAGATTGATGGGGGGATCATTGATCTGAAAAGCAGCGCAAATTCTGAAGAAGATATACTCGCCAGAGAGGTGATTTTTAACCAGATTGACGAATCGTATAAGGAGCGTGACGAAGCACTGGAAGAAATTTTAAAAGAGCTATTACCGGAATCTTTCGCAGTAGTAAAAGAAACTACTAGAAGATTTTTCGAAAATAAAACCTTACAAGTCTCCACCACAGATCACGACAGAGATATTGCTGCTAAATCAAACTATGTCATCATCCAAGGCGAAAAAGCGACATGGGAAAATAATTGGGTAGCAGCAGGAGGAGACATAACGTGGAATATGATCCACTACGACGTGCAACTCATTGGCGGAATGGTACTTCACGATGGGAAAATTGCCGAGATGATGACAGGGGAAGGAAAGACGTTAGTGGCCACCTTGCCTGCCTATCTGAATGGCCTATCGGGAAAGGGTGTACATATAATTACAGTCAACGATTATCTCGCACGAAGGGATTGCGAATGGGTTGGGCCCATCTTTGAATTTTTATTTCTTACGGTAGATTGTATAGATAAATATCGTCCTCATTCACCTCAGCGACAACAGGCTTACAAATGCGATGTCACATATGGCACTAATAATGAATATGGTTTTGATTATTTGAGGGATAATATGGTGCGCTCGCCAGAAGAGCAAGTACAAGGCAAACATCATTACGCGATCGTTGATGAGGTGGATTCCGTACTCATTGATGACGCGCGCACGCCATTGATCATCTCCGGGCCTGTGCCAAAAGGAAGCGAGGAGCAAGAATACCACGAACTCAAGCCAAAAATTGAAAGATTATTCAGCGCCCAAAAGCAGGCGGCAACTAAATATTTGGCGGAAGCCAAAAAATTAATTCAGGAAGGAAACACTGGTCACGAGGAAGGCGAAGGCGGCCTGGCACTGCTGAGAGCTTACCGCTCACTTCCTAAATATCGCCCCCTAATCAAATATATGAGCGAAGAAGGAGTAAAAGTTACCGCCCAAAAAACGGAAAACTTCTACATGCAGGAACAGTCCAAAAATATGCACCTGGCAGACGAACCTCTCCTGTTCACCATTGATGAGAAAAACCGAAATGTTGAATTGACGGACCGAGGCAGTGATTTTCTTGCAAAAGGAGAATCGGATGCGAATTTCTTCCTCATGCCGGACATTGCCGAGGAGATGCAAACTTTAGACGAAAGAGAACAAACAGAGGAAGTAGATCTTATCGAAGAAAGACAACAACTTATCCAGGATTACTCAATAAAATCAAGACGCCTTCACGCAGTCAGCCAATTGGTAAAAGCTTATACTTTATTCGACAAAGATGAGGAATATGTGGTTATCGAAGGCCAGGTAAAAATCGTAGATGAGCAGACAGGTCGGATGATGGAAGGCCGTAGATATTCTGATGGCCTGCATCAGGCTCTTGAAGCCAAAGAGAATGTAAAAGTAGGAGACATCACTCAGACCTATGCCACAGTGACACTTCAGAATTATTTCAGAATGTATCACAAATTGTCCGGTATGACAGGTACCGCAGAGACCGAGGCCAAAGAGCTTTGGGATATCTACAAACTGGATGTTGTCGTCATACCTACTAACAGGCCATTGGTGAGAGACGACAGGGAAGATTTAGTCTTTAAGACGGCACGTGAGAAGTTCAATGCGGTTCTCGATGAGATTGTAACACTGACGGGTGAGGGAAGACCTGTGCTAGTGGGGACTACATCGGTGGACATATCAGAAAAGCTCGGAAGGATGCTCCAAATGAAGGGACTCAGTCACAACATTCTGAATGCCAAGCAACACCAAAGGGAGGCAGAAATAGTAGCAGAGGCGGGGAATGCTGGAAAGGTAACCATAGCGACCAATATGGCAGGTAGAGGTACGGATATCAAAATCTCCGATCAAGTCAAAAAAGCTGGTGGTCTGGCTATAGTTGCCACTGAAAGACACGATTCGAGAAGGGTAGACCGGCAACTCAGGGGACGAGCGGGACGACAGGGAGATCCGGGGCTATCGCAATTCTATGTTTCTCTTGAGGACAACCTGATGCGACTTTTCAATTCAGAAAGGATCGCCAAACTCATGGATCGCATGGGCCATCAGGAAGGTGAAGTCATTCAACATGGCATGGTCTCCAAATCTATCGAAAGAGCACAGCAAAAGGTTGAGGAAAACAATTTTGGTATAAGAAAAAGGCTGCTGGACTATGATGATGTAATGAATATCCAAAGGGGAGCCATTTATCAAAAACGCACCAATGCACTATCGGGTGATCGTCTTTCCGTGGATTTGTACAATATGTTTACTTCTCTTGCGGAAAGCATAGTTGTTGATTACAAGAGCCTCGAAAATTATGATGCTTTCAGAAACGAATGCATACGAGTGCTGGGCTTCGATCCTGAAATAGATCAGGCTGCGTATCTCGAGGCGCCCGAAACCGAACTCATTGAAGAGCTGCAAAAGCAGACTTTTGACTTTTACCAAATGAAACAGGATCGCATTAAAGACATATTACTGCCGGTGGTGAGAAGAGTGCATGAAAATGAAGGACATCGATACAAGAGGATTGCAGTACCATTCACAGATGGGAGAAAAAATCCATTACCGATTTCTGCAGACCTGAAAACAGCCGTAGATACTAATGGAAAAAGCATCGTAAAGGATATCGAAAAGGCTGTAACCCTTGCTATCATTGATGAAAATTGGAAAGAACATCTGAGGGATATGGACGAACTCAAAGAATCAGTCCAAGCTGCTTCCTTCGAGCAAAAAGACCCATTGGTCATTTACAAAATGGAGGCTTATGAACTTTTCGAAAGATTAATTTACAGGATTAATGAAGATGTCTCAGCCTATCTCATGAAGGGCAAACTCATTATAGGAGTGAATGAAGAACTCAAAGAAGCTCAACAACAAAAAACCGATCTCACGAAAGTGAGAATGAGCCGGGAAGAGCAGGCCATGCGCGCCGCGGCTGTCGGTGTCAGTCAGGAACCTGCTAAGCCCGTAACTTATAAACGGGAAGAGAAAAAGGTGGGAAGGAATGCGCCATGTCCATGCGGTAGTGGTAAAAAATACAAACATTGTCACGGCAAAAGATAGCTATATAGCATTGGCACCGACTCTCTACTTAACGCCATTTCAAATTCTTAAAAGTGAACTCTTTGTAGGCTAGTATTTCTGAAAGTTAAGTTGAGGGGGATATATTGATCTTTTACTAGTATTTGCGTAGAATATTTTAATGCAGCCATATTCGAAACGTGCTTACTGGAAGATGAAGAAATCAAAATCTTGTCCAATAAAGTTATTGAACACAATGTTGATTTTGCAAAGACTTCGACGGATTTTTCGGTTGCAGGAGCAGATATTTCTAAAGTAAAATTCATGAAAAGTATTATCGGGAATAAAGCTAAGATCAAAGCATCCGGCGGAATACGGACAAAAGAACAAGCTTTGCAGTTTGTCGAAGCGGGAGCGAATGGAATAGGTACTTCTTCAGGCGTCCAAATTGTATCGTAGATGAAGCATATAGTAGCGATCCTTACTGTAATATTGTCATGTTCATATGCTAGTAGCCAATCTGTAATTACAGAAGAACCTGCAGTAAGAGAACTTATGGATAAATTTGAAAGATTGGCAAGGGCTGAAGAATACATTGACGGTTGGAGAATCAAGATCATAAATACAACAGATCGTCGGGAGATGGAAAGAGCCCGGTATAAATTCAGAGAGTTGTATCCTGGCCATACTAGCAAAAGCGAATACGTCAATCCCTATTACAGTGTAAAAACAGGGGCGTATGAAAAAAGAATTGACCTGGAAGCGTTTCTCGTCGAGCTCAAAAAACACTTCCGTAATGTCATACCCATACGCGACAAAATAAAAAAAGAAGAAATCGTACTTGCTCTGACCAATGCCAACTAGATATGCCTATCCTTTGGCTCGTTTTTTTTGCTAACTTCACAATCTCTTGAAGGTCAATCCTTTATAGATTAATACCGAAAACGTATTTGATCGTGGTATACGCCAAAAAATCTTCTTTTGACTGGTTACTGCTTGCTGTTTATCTGGCCTTAGTCAGTATCGGTCTGTTAATGCTATATGCTACAGGAGAAGATTTTAACAAAGAACAAATAGATTTCTGGGCGTCCGACATTGGAAGACAATGTATATGGGCGGGGATTTCTTTTGTGGCTTGCATCGTGCTCTCTTTCATTGATTGGAAATTTTGGAACACGCTCGCTTACCCAATCTATACAATCGGAATTGCAATTTTGTTCCTTTTGCTATTCCTTGGCACGGAGGTCAAAGGTTCCAAATCATGGTTTATACTATTCGGATTTTCATTCCAGCCATCGGAATTTGCTAAAATCTCGACCATACTGGCACTTTCGGCATTCTGCAGTACTTTCAAAACAAATCTAAACTTCATAAAAGATCAACTCTATGCATTTGTCATAATGCTGTCACCGGCCGGTCTTGTATTACTACAACCGGACGCGGGATCGGCATTAACCTTTTTTGCCTTAACATTGATATTATACAGGAACGGACTTCCGACATATTACTTTTTCATATTTTTTGCACTTGCTTTGGCCGTTGTTTTATCTATTAAATTCAATCCATTCATGTCGGTAGGTGTGATGATTACTTTAAGCCTATTTTTTATCATCGACTTTCTAAAATTTAGACTTTTTGCAGGGCTCGTAATGCTGGCCTTTCTTCTGGGAATCTATGTAGGATTTCGATTTGAATTAATGAAATGGATTGGTGGTATTTATGCCCTTGTCTTTTTACTTGTAATTCAGTTAAGTAGCAATCAGTTTGCGATAAGAAAGCATTTGGCTTTGATTGGAGTGATTACTTTTATTAGCGTATTTTCCCTGGCAATTTCGCATACTGTTGAAAATGTACTCAAACCACATCAACGCGACAGAATCCACGTCTGGCTAAAACCGGAAAACAGCGACCCACGAGGCTCATTGTACAATATCATACAATCCAAAATGGCCATAGGATCAGGTGGTATCAGCGGAAAGGGATTTCTACAAGGCACCATGACTAAACTAAACTATGTACCGGAACAGAAAACCGATTTTATATTCAGTACAATCGGGGAAGAGCAAGGCTTTATTGGGTGTCTGGGCGCCATATTTTTATTCTTTGTTCTCATATTTAGAATACTAAGCATTGGGGAAAATGCCAGCAACCCATTCCCAACTTACTTTACTTACGGGGTGGTCGGACTTATATTTTTACACGTATTTATTAATATTGGAATGACCATAGGTCTTGCGCCAGTTATCGGAATACCGCTACCTTTTATCAGTAAAGGAGGCTCTTCTTTACTGTCATTCAGCATCCTCATTGGAATTCTCCTGAACATGAGCAAACAGAATAAGTGAAATTTTCTGTCGAGAAATCTTGTACCGTCACGCGTGCCCGAGCAGGGAGATTGACCACAGATCACGGCGAAATAAAGACGCCTATGTTTATGCCTGTCGGTACGCAGGGAACTGTAAAAGCAATCTATCAGCAACAATTAAGGTACGACATAAAAGCAGAGATTATCCTGGCCAATACTTACCACCTTTATCTGCGACCGGGTGTAGAAATTTTGGCGAAGGCAGGCGGATTGCACAAGTTTATAAACTGGGACGGACCTATTCTCACAGACAGCGGGGGCTACCAAGTCTATAGCCTAAGTGCAATGAGAAAAATAAAGAAAGAAGGAGTCTCATTCCAATCTCATATTGACGGGTCTCAACATTTTTTTTCGCCGGAATCAGCCATTGATATACAACGCAAAATAGGCGCTGATATCATAATGGCCTTTGACGAATGCACTCCTTATCCCTGCGAATACAACAATGCCAGAATTTCGATGGAAATGACCCACAGATGGCTGAAAAGGTGTTTTGATCGATTCCACAATACTCGCGACGAATATAACCATCGACAAATTCTCTCACCGATTGTGCAAGGAAGCACGTTCAAAGATTTACGAATTACTTCTGCAAACATCATTTCAGAATATGAATCTTCTGTTTATGCTATCGGTGGCTTATCGGTAGGGGAACCCACCGAAGATATGTACGAAATGACGGAGGCCGTGACCGACATTCTTCCTCGAGAAAAGGCCCGCTATCTCATGGGAGTCGGCACTCCGGCCAACATCCTAGAATGCATAGCCCTTGGCATAGATATGTTTGATTGCGTAATGCCTACACGCAATGCAAGGCATGGGCTTCTGTTCACTAAGAATGGAATCATCAATATCAAAAATGCGAAATGGAAAAATGATTTTAATGCAATTGATGAAAATATCGATTGTCCGACAAGCAATAATCACTCCAAAGCTTACTTGCGACACCTTATTCATAGCAATGAAATGTTGGGTATGCAGATGGCGTCATTACATAATCTCACTTTTTATCTCGAATTGGTGAAAATGGCCAGGAAGAAAATAGAGGATGGAGTATTTGCTGCTTGGAAGAATAAAATGATCGAAAACGTAAGTAGGAGATTGTAAGTTCCCCCAATAAGCCCTACTCTAAACTTCGTTCTTGCTTATTTCCCTTTTGCCTTGGCCGCCAAATTATCATCAATGAGCACCCTGCCACAATGCTCACAAGCTACAATATTTTTGTAAAGACCGATTTCGATTTTTACTTGAGGTGGAATTCTGTTGTAACATCCTCCGCACGCGTCTCTTTCTATTGTGACGACAGCAAGTCCATTTCTGAATCGTTCTCTTATTCTTTTATACGATTTGAGTAATCGTTCCTCTATGTTTTTCTCAGCCTTAGTGGATTCCGATCTGAGTTTTTTTTCTTCTTTGTTGGTTTTTTCGAAAATTTTCTCTAGTTCTACTTTTTTTTCGTCCAGATCTTTTTTTCTGACTTCAAATCTTTCTTCTGTCGTTTTTAGAGTCTCGTCTTTTTTTTCCAGCTTTTCTTTTGTCTCGGCGATTTTCTTTTCAGAGAGCTTTGTTTCGAGATTTTGAAGTTCTATTTCTTTGGAAAGGGCATCGTATTCTCTGTTATTTTTTACCTCGTCTAACTGTTTGTTGTATCGTTCTACCAATGTCGTGGACTCCTTGATATTGGCTTCGTGATTGGATATTTCTATTTTTATATCATCAATGGACTCATTGAGTTTGTTCTTACGCGTCTCCAGACCTGCTATTTCGTCCTCCAGATCGTCTACTTCGATTGGAAGTTCGCCTTTCATAATTTGTATCTGATCGATTTTGGAATCGACCAACTGAAGATTATATAGAGACTCTAATGAATCTTTGATTAATTTGACCTCAGCGCTTGCAGCCATTCGTATTAATTAGTTAGATATAAATTCAGTGATAAAAAACAGGATTTGTATCCACTTTTGAGCAATGGGCCGCAAAATTAGGAAATTTATTGCTAATAAGGTGAGCTAATAATTTCTGTGTGAAATGCTCGGTTTCGTAGTGACCGATGTCGGCTATGACAATTCGGCCGTCTGCATCAAAAAACTCATGATACTTAAAATCCGAACTAATAAAAATCTCTGCTCCTGAGGCAATTGCATCTTTGAGAAGGAAGCTGCCGGATCCACCGCAGCACGCTACTTTTGATATTTTATTTCCTAGCAATAGGGTATGTCTGATGACTTTGCAATTCATTTTGTCCTTTATGACATCGAAAAAGGCCAATTCGTCCATTGGCTTACCCAGGGTGCCCACAATTCCGCTTCCGATATTATGTCGATTAGCTGATTGTTCTTGCTTCGGCTTAAGAATTTTGAGATTAGACAACTGAAGTCTTTGTGCAATGCGCTCGTTCACTCCATTGATTAATACATTATCCAGATTGGTGTGAATGACGTAAATGGCCAGGTCGTTTTTGATAGCCTTTTTTACCACCCTGTGTACGTAGTAGTCATAGAATTTTTTTATACCTGTGAAAATGACGGGATGATGTGCAATTATTAAGTTACAGTCGATGGCTAGCGCCTCTTCGAGCACTGCTTCTGTGGAATCAAGTGTACACAGCGCGCCTTTGATATCCATCTCCGCATCTCCTATTAACAAGCCTGCATTATCGTAGTCTTCCTGAAGGGATAATGGTGCAATACCTTCCAGAAAATCAGTTATCTGTTTAATTTTCATCAGCCTGCGACTTTATTTTATTGATGATCTTACTAGTGGAATATTCTCCGGAAAGTGGAATCGTTTTAATCTTTCCTCCGTAGGATCGTACGTGGTCAGATCCTACCATGTCTTCTGAATTATAGTCAGCTCCTTTGATCAGGACATCGGGACTGACTTTTTTGATAATTTTAATCGGAGTCAGTTCTTCAAATACAACAACAGCATCAACGAAAAACATACTAGCTAATACATTTGCCCTGGATTCCTGATCAATAATAGGTCTGGAATTTCCCTTTAACTCACGTACAGATTCATTGGAATTTAATCCAACAACCAGCTTTTCACCTTCTCGAGCACTGGCAAAAAGATAATCTGTATGTCCTTTATGGATAATGTCAAAACAGCCATTAGTAAACACTACATTGTAATTTTCTTCTCGCCAGGAGTCGAGCACCCTTTGGAAATTTTTGAAAGAATAATAAATCTTATTTGCCGGTGCTGGACCTTTCATTTTTTTCTATTTAGAATAGGTAAAAGTATCAGCCCAAGAAGTCCAAAGGCTACGTTGCAAAAGATATTGACAGAAAAGAATATGATCATTGCAAAGGAAAATGCATCAGTGGAACTAATTCCAAGGATCTCCAACGCCTGTACCACCATGGCGTGAAAAGTGCCCATTCCTCCGGGAGAAGGAAAAACAATTCCCAATGTACCCATATCAAACACTAATAATCCGCCAATAGCATTAAGATGCGCCGTAGGCTCGAATGCAGAAAACATCCAATACGTCATTAAAAAATATGAGAGCCATATGGCAACGGTATAGAATAAAAAAAGAGGGATATTATCAACATGGCGCACACTTTTCACTCCGTCCCAAAGTCCCCTTAAGATGTCCTTGAGTTTGGATACTATCCTGCTCTTCGCAAATCTATCGTTCCTGAATATCAAATAAATAAATCCAAAGCTTACAAAAGTAATAACAAGAGCACCGGCCATTAGCCATTTGAATCCTCGTTGCAACAAAGAATCACCACCGTGTTGACTGATGGAAGCCCAAAGCGCATCAAAGCAAAGAATAAATCCTAAAGCAAGTAAAATGAGCAAGCAGATTATGTCCACAATGCGATCCATTATCACTGTGCCCAAAGTTTTCTCAAATGTTGCGCCTTCGTATTTTGTCAACAACGCAGCACGGGCAAATTCGCCACTGCGCGGAAGGCCAAGATTGATAAAATAGGCTGCCATAATAATCAAAAATGAATTGTACAATCTGGGTTTTATTCCTAATGGCTCCAGCATTTGATTCCATCTCAGGGCACGACAAACATTGCTAAACATGAATATTATGCATATGGCGATAATCAAATAAAAGTTAGAGGATTTGAAATCAGAAATGAGCTTTTCAGCCAAGCTGCACTGAACTTTCGGAATTCCTCTTAGGCGGCAATCCCCCAAATAAGCAGCAGCTTGATTTTTCCAGAGCCACCATAAAATCAAGGCCCCGATAGCGGTAAAAACTATGAGCTGAAAAATGTCTTTTAAAGAAATTTTCAAATGTGCGGGGCTGAAATTTTAACCAATTCTGAATTCCAGGCTAAAATAGGTGAAAGTCGGAGAAAATATTATGACGTTTGTTTATATATCATATTGTCTATAAGTCGAACGTCGCCCGCCCATACCGCTGTACATGCAACAACAAATTCTGCTTCGTCCAGGTCCTCTACTGGCAATAAAGTATTAGCATCTACAATTTCAAAATATTCCGGAGAAAAGTCCGCAATATCCAATGCATTCATTGCCTTGTCAATGGTATAATTGACCGGAATATATTTCAACCAATCCGGTATCGCTTTAAGTGTTTTGTAAATCACGGAAGCCCTTACCCGTATCTCAGGCTTTATCGGGACATTTCTACTGCTCATTGCAAGACCGTCACTTTCTCGTACGGTGGGACAGACGACTAGCTCTACATTCATTTTGAAATATTTTATCATATACCTTATGATAGTGAGCTGCTGAAAGTCTTTTTGCCCCATGTAAAGTTGATCGGGGTTCACGATATCAATCAATCTTTTAACGACTTGAACTACTCCTTGAAAATGCCCCGGTCTTCGCATGCCCTCCATTCGATCATCAAGACCTTTTAAGTCTATACTGACCCTTTCGAAGCCTTCCGGATAGATTTCTTCTGCCGATGGAGTAAAGGCGATATTGCACCCATAATTCTTGAGTAACTCGAGATCATTTTCCAGAGTTCTAGGATATTTCACTAGGTCTTCTTCCTGGTTAAATTGATTTGGATTAACAAATATGCTGCACACATTTATATCATTGATCGACTTGCTCTTCTCCAAGAGCGAGAGATGCCCCTTGTGGAGTGCACCCATCGTAGGCGAAAACCCTATAGTATTTCCTGCCCGCTTCTGATCGATAAGGGATTTTTTCAGTTCATTGACTGTTTCGATCACCAGCATATGAAGAAGCCGATTTTTGATACCACTTCTTAATGACTTTTTCAGAAATTTTTCCTTGGGGTGTATAATCCTTAACCCTTCTCTCTTCGCGTATCATGCCATTGGGATACCATTTCCAAAGAAACCCACCAGCCCACCAGCTCTCCGCCCAAAAAGAACTGTATAAAGCTTCCAGAGCATTGGATTGTGCGCGTTCATTGGCATTGAGCTCTCTTCTTTTTCTCTCTAGCTCCCACGTCTTATGAGCGCAGCCATCCACAGAAAGATAGCCATATTCAGTAAACAATATAGGCTTCTCCAATATTTCGCTAAAACGTTTGAGTTTCTTTTTGACGGGCCCCCATTTGTATTTTAAGTAGTAAACATTGGGTGTGGGCGCATCCGAAAGAGGGAAATATGCGCTGATGCCTATGACATCAAGTACATCCCAAAAAGGAAGCGATTTGTAGTCATCCCAGTTAGCTGAATAGGTAAGCAGTCCATCGTATCTCCGCCGTACCTTTGCTATCAAGTCTCGCCAAAATTCTTCTCTTTTTGTGGCAGCGATTTTTAATTCAGTGCCAATGCAGATTATTTCGACCTTCATTCTGACTGCCACGTCTACAAAAGACATGATGTAATTTTCATAATCTACTTCCCATATTTTCCAATCCTCCTCTGTCTCGAAATCCATTTCACCTACCCATGATCCGTGCAACCGCACTTGCGGTTTGAGCATTACCTTCATACCGTTCTTTTTAACCAATCTTATAGATTCGACTATTCCATCTTCCCTTTCTCCCCACCATTGTCGATCAGAGCCAAAACGTACATTTGCACTATTGCGGGGAGTAAAAGCATAAGGGACAATGGCCACCCATTTCGCGCCTAATTCTTTCATAACTGGCATGGGATCTTTACTGAAGTTTCGGGGTGGTGCGACCATGGTAATACCAGTTATTTTCGAAATGACCTGGGCATTTATCTCATTGTTCGAATGGGCAATGACTAACATAATAAATGCCCACCCGGTAATTCTAATAAACTTGATCATACTTTCGGAATTATTAAGGGCGTAGGATCCGGACAATTGTTAAAATAAAATTCTTTATCTACCTCTGAACAAACGCCCGGATAATCGCCAATGTTACCATGAAGATCTAAAATCAACTGGAAGTGTACATGAGGGCACCACCCTCCATTTTCATTAATGTCCCCAATTTGAGCCATGAATTGGGATTTTTTTATTTCATCTCCTTTTTTCCACAACGGACCTATCGAAGCACTAAGATGGCCGGCTAAAGAATAAAATTTTTTACCCATTTCGAAGTGCTGTAAAATAAGAGTATGGCCGTAATCCAGGCTTTTATTATTGTATTGTATCGAAAATACTTCAGCATCAAGAGGAGTAAACAATTCTGTTCCGGCTTCTGCCCAAATGTCTAAGGCAAGGTGAATATTTCGGGCTTCTCCAACGGATTGAAATAATTGGCTTTGGTAGAAAGTTCTTTTTTCACCATATCCGCCATAAGCAAAAGTTTTGTTGACGCGTTTCTTTTTGTCTGTGACATATTGAGCGAGATCAGATTGGTTACGAATAGTGTTCAAATCGGCATTTCGGTCACTTAAGTCAATGTGCATATACGAATTCAAAGCAACAAGGTCACTCATTAAAGGAAAGGAGCTCAAATTATCGAAAATCGAGATGCTCATAAAAAATTGGAACCATCGGCCCTTAAAAATTGTCAAAATTAAGAAAGCTTAGAAAGGCAATAATTGAATGCTGTTGATATTATCCTATAAATATTAGCAATACTCGAAATATTACGAGAATCAATTAAATCATTTGCAATATTATGCCTAAAATGATTATCTTTGAATCGTTTTTAAAGAAAAACAATATTCTTATTGTAAATACTGTGAGATGATGAAACAGGTAGCCATGCCCTCTTGTCTCGAGGGTGGGGAATAAGGGATAAACGAAGTATAATGTTATTTCGGTAGCATAGGGTTGACCACTTTCAACTTGTACTTTGGCTAACCTCCTCGTGAAGGTTCGAATCCTTCTCTCACAGCTTAAGCACTTCGATTGATTTGGAGTGCTTTTTTTATTTCTATACCTTGGGGCGATGGCCCTGAAGTACAAAAATATATTCATAGCGGCAACCAGGCAGCATGTAGGCAAAACAACCACAACTCTCGGCCTCACAGCGGGCTACCAGAGCATCGGGTACAATGTAGGTTACTGCAAGCCTGTGGGTCAGAATTTTTCGGACGTACAAAATATTAGAGTCGACAAGGATTGTATCCTCTTTTCGGATTTGATCGGATTCGAGTTAGATGCGAATATCCACAGTCCCGTCATTCTACCTAAGGGAGCAACGAAATCTTATCTTAAAGAGCCAGAGAATTTTGACTATGAGTCAGCCATTATCAAAGCCAAAAAATATCTGGATGTGCACTATGACATTATGATCTATGAAGGCACAGGACATACAGGAGTAGGCAGTGTCGTCGATTTGTCCAACGCCAAAGTGGCGAAGATGCTCGATGCTGGAGTAGTAATGGTGCTAGAAGGTGGAATAGGAAGTACAATAGACATGCTCAATATGACCACTGCATTGTTTCGGGAGTATGATGTCCCGTTAATAGGCGTGATTATTAACAAAGTCATTCCCGAAAAAATCGAAGTTATAAGGAAATATTTGAGCATTTGGCTGAAAAGAAAAAATATTCCTCTCCTTGGTGTGGTGCCTTATGATAAAAAACTTGCTCATCCGCTCATGGGTACTGTGTGCAAGGCCCTAAAGGCTGAAGTGCACTACTATGAAGAAAACCTTGAAAATCGAATCGAACATATGTTGGCCGGTTCACTAGTAGATTTGAAAGGCCTGAAAGCAACTCAAAATATTTTACTCATTGCCAGTTCGCGTACCGTGGACAGAGCCTTGCTGAAGGTAAAAGCTTTTTCCAAACACGAAGAGGTAGACGATTCGCCGTTATCCGGAGTGGTCATTACGGGAGCCGAAGAGTTGACCGACGAATCCATTTCATATATACAGGAACATAAAATCCCCGTGATCAATACACATCTTGATACTTATGGAGCTGTGACCAAAATTAACAGTATCGAGGTAAAAATAAACAGGCGAACACCATGGAAAGTAAAACGCGCGATCGCAATGGTAGAAGAGACAGTTAACTTCAAAAAAATTCTTGAACTCAGTTCAAAATGACTACCCCGCTCGCCATCATATGATATTCTTCCTTTGGCTCAGTAATTGCCATTATCTCCTCTTTACTTTTTCCTGCGTCTTCGGCATAGTGTCTGAGTTCTTCGATAGGAGTGATTTTTTTGGAAAGAATAGCATTAGCAATGATTTTTCTTTCTAAATCAAGAGGCATAAAGAAGAATGCATAATCCTTGAATTTTACAAATAAATATTTGATTATATAGTCGCTATGTACTTATCTTCGCGCCCGATTTTGAAATGATAGGAAATTAATTTCATGAAATCTTATGAAGTTACTTTCATCGTCGATACCGTACTGTCAGGCGATGAAATTAAATCGGCAGCGCAGACCTATCAAGACATGCTGACTCAAGAAAAATGTAGTCTCACACATGTCGAAGATATGGGTTTGCGGCAATTAGCTTATCCAATAAATAGGCGGTCTTCAGGTGTATTCTACTGTGTAGAATTTGAAACGCCATCCGGAGATATAATTCCAAAAATAGAATTGGCATTCAGGCGTGACGAAAGGATCATGCGATTTCTCACGGTCAAACTCGGCAAGTACGGCGTAAAATACAACAAAGACAAAAGAAATGGTCTTATCGGCTCAAAAAAGCCCGTTGAAGAAAAAGTCGTCCCTAAGGTAGAAGGCGAAGATTTAAAGACTTCTCAGACGAAAGCTGAAGAAAAAACTACGGCAAGCTCAGTGACTGCCGCTAAAGAGGAAGAATAATATGGCATCAAGAGACGAAATAAAGTTTTTAAGCAATCCCAACATTGGTCAAAAGCAAAAGAAATATTGCCGATTCAAAAAATTTGGCATTAAGCATATTGACTATAAAGACCCCGATTTTCTTTTGCAATTTGTGAATGAGCAAGGAAAAATTCTTCCGCGAAGGCTTACTGGAAATTCTTTGAAGTATCAGAAGCGAGTGGCTATAGCCATTAAAAGGGCACGGCATTTGGCTTTGATGCCGTATGTGACGGATTTGTTGAAATAATATTGATTTGAGTTAACATCGACATAAGAAAAATGGATCTAATCCTATTAAAAAACCTGGATAGAGTAGGTGATAAGCATGAAGTAGTGTCCGTAAAGAATGGATACGCAAGAAACTTTCTTATCCCGAAAGGGTTTGGCCTCATAGCAAATGACACCAATTTAAAAAGACTGGAAGAACTGAAAGCCAAAGAACAAGCAGAGGAAGATAAGAGAATAGCGGAATACGAAGAAATAGTGACAAAACTTGAAGGCCAGACGCTTAAAATTGGCGTGAAGTCCGGGACATCTGGTAAAATCTTTGGCAGCATTACGAATGTGCAAATCGCTAGTCAACTCAGAGAACAACTGGAAATCGACGTCGAAAGAAGAAAAGTAGTCATGCCTGAAGAAATTAAGGAAATTGGCACTTATACCGCAGAAATAAACTTTCATCCGGAAGTACAAGGCAAAATAAACTTTGAACTAGTCAAAGAATAATTCTCCCGTATTTTCACACTACGTTAAATCAAAAATTGCAAAAGTGGTTGTTTTCTTTCAACCACCTTTCTTTTTGCTTGTAGTCGGGCATTATGCCTTCCACAATTTTCCAGAATTTTGAAGTATGGTTAAGCTCCTTCAGGTGGGCAAGTTCATGAATCAAAACGTAGTCTTGTACATCTTCGGGAGCGAATAATAAGCGGATTGAGATATTGATATTGCCCGAAGACGAACAACTGCCCCAATTGGTCTTATTGTTTTTCAGGCGTACTGATTTTATTTCCCCCTGAAAATAATGACTATTGAACCAACGCACTCGTTCTTCTACCCAATTGATATTGTCCTGTGCCAGTATTCGTCCAATGAGCGTATGTGCCAGTTTGGATTTTGATTGGGGAGTAACATCAATCGGTATTTTAAGCAGTATTTTATTTTCTATGCAAATGGCTTCGGCGGTTTTTCGAAATTCTTTGCTAACCTGTAAAGAATAGGTTTTTTTTGTGGTAATCAAGGCGTCGCCGTCTTCATATTTTCTTGTTTTGAAGTGTTCTAATGTAGAGGGCCTTGAAATGACCTGCTTTTCGAGCCATTTTTTCGCCCAGGAGAGGTGTTGTTTCTCTTGTGCCGGTAAAGTAATGTTCGGTAGCCGTACAATCACTGCATTTTTTCCTATGGATACCCTTCTACTTGATCGCCATTCGTTGTAGATTTTGACAGGAACTGAGCTGCCTGCAATATTCCATTGTGTTGTGAAGTGCTTAGGCTTTCGCTTTTTCAAGGGCTTGCATTATATTCACCAACAACTGTACACCTTCCGTGTCCATCGCATTATAAATTGAAGCTCTAAAACCCCCTACGGATCGATGTCCTTTTACACCTATGCATCCGCCCTCCTTACAAAGATCGAGGAAGGCATCAGTCAATTCTTCGTCGTGAAGTTTGAATGTAACACTCATCAATGAACGATCTTCTTTAGCCGTGGTACCATAGAAGAGGACGTTTCTGTCGATTTCGTTGTAGATCAATTTTGCTTTTTCTTCATTTCGTTTTTGCATTACTTTGAGGCCGCCTAAAGATTTGACCCAACGCATAGTAAGCAAGGACACGTAGACAGCGAATACGGGCGGGGTGTTGTACATCGACTGCTTTTTCATATGATTTTCGTAGTTGAGCATATTCGGAAGTTTTCTGGCTTTGCTGCTGACGAATTCCTTGTTTGCTACTACTAGTGTTGCGCCAGCCGGGCCGATGTTTTTCTGCGCACTCGCATAAAACAATCCGAATTTTTCTACGTCCAACGGCCTAGTAAAAATGTCCGAAGACATGTCAGATACAAGTTTTACATTTGTTTTTGGAAAGCTCTGAAATTGAGTTCCACACACCGTATTGTTGCTGGTAATGTGCAAATATTTGAGGTCTTCGGGAATATCAAATTGTTTTGGGATGTAAGAAAAATTTTTATCTGAAGAAGACGCTAGGGTTTTGACATTACCAAAAAGTCGGGCGTCTTGTATAGCCTTTTCAGCCCATCTTCCGGTCACAACATAACCAGCCGTTTCGTTGTCTCCAAGCAAATTCATAGGAACCATAGAAAACTGCATGCTTGCTCCTCCTTGCAAAAACATTACATCATAGTCTTCGGTCAAATCGAACAGTTCTCTAGCGAGAGAATAGGCTTCATTCATAACCGATTGAAACTCGGGTGACCTGTGAGAAATTTCTAAAATTGAAAGTCCAATGCCTTCGAAATCGATTACTGCTAGAGAAGCTTCTTTGAAAACGGATTGAGGTAGAATAGCAGGCCCAGCACTAAAATTAAACTTCTTCATGATACGATTTAGTCGCACAAAAATATCTATACTATCGTATTAATCAAACTCTCTCCGGCGATCTCGATTGGTTGCTCAATTCCCATCATTTTTAGAATAGTCGGGGCTACGTCGGCAAGTGTGCCAGAGCGTATTCTGACCTTATTCCGAATACCATTAGCCACGTAGATGACCGGTACGAGATTAGTAGTATGAGCTGTATTGGGCGAACCGTCCTCATTGATCATATAGTCAGAATTGCCGTGATCAGCTATGATTAGAATTCTATAGTTTTCAGCTAGTGCTACCTCTACAAGATCTTTCAAGCAACTATCTACAGTGTGCACTGCTTTTTTCGCTGCTTCGAAATCCCCTGTATGGCCTACCATATCTGCATTCGCATAGTTAAGGCAAATGAAATCAGGGCTATTCGTCATTATTTCTTCTACTATGGCCTCGGTAACTTCCGTGGCGCTCATTTCCGGTTGAAGATCGTAGGTCGCCACTTTAGGGGACGGAACAAGAATTCTTTTTTCATTTACGAGTTCTTCTTCGGCTCCACCTGAAAAGAAAAAAGTAACATGAGGATGCTTCTCCGTTTCCGCAATGCGCACTTGTGACAAACCTTTGTCGGCTATGATTTTGCCAAGAGTGTTGTCAATTACATCTTTCTCGAAGACTACATCTATGTTCTCAAAAGTGTCGTCATAATTTGTCATGGTCACAAATTTCAAATGCAATTTGATCATTCCATAAATGGGAAAATCCTCCTGAGTAAGGGCTCTGGTGATTTGCCTGGGGCGATCTGTTCTAAAATTGAAAAACAGAACAGCATCATTCGGCTTTAAGCATTTTTTTTCGTCGAGAATAACAGGCTCTATGAATTCATCGGTAATTCCTTTTTCATATAGTTTTTGAACATCGGACAGGATGTCGTCGGATTTTATTCCTTCTCCGGCCACTAAGAGGTCATAGGCCCTTTTGATCCGTTCCCACCTCAAATCTCTGTCCATTGCATAATATCGACCGACTACCGATACCAATTGTGCACTTCTGCCTTTACAATACTCCGTCAGCGTCTTTAGATAACCATATCCACCTTTTGGATCAGTGTCTCGACCGTCCAGGAAAACATGTAGGGCCATTTCTATTTCTTCCTTATTAAAAATGTCCATGAGTGCCAGGAGATGGTCAATATGGGAGTGCACACCACCATCAGAAAGTAAGCCTATTAAATGTATTGGTCGACTTTTTATTCTGCAATAGGAGATAAGATCCTGGACTGTCTTTTCATGCCCTAGGGTATTTTCGGCAATGCTTTTGTTGATCCGGGCGAGTTCCTGGTAGATGACTCGTCCGGCTCCAATGTTTAAATGGCCGACTTCGCTGTTGCCCATTTGTCCTTCAGGTAGGCCTACAGCAGCGCCGTGGGTGACAAGCGCGGCGTGAGGATATTTGTCATACAATCCATCCACGAAACGCGTTTCCGCGGCGCGTATTGCATCGGCATGTTCTACGGTACCAATGCCCCATCCATCCAATATGACCAACAACGCCTTATTCATCTTGTGAGAGCTTTTTAAAGCGAACGGCAAACATATTGGTTTTCCGATTAGAATTGTGCTCTACTGACAATAATTGGTCTTGGTACAGTGTTTGTACACTACTTGACAAAAATGCCTGACTGTAAAGAATGACTACTACGCTGATTATCAATTAATAATGCAATTATGAAAAAGTACATATTTAGTGCTTTCTTACTTTTTGCCCTGATTAGCAGTAACGTAGCGAAAGCAGATACTGTCAGGCATGATGTCAAAGATTTTTCATTTTTTGACTTAGAATTTAACGATTGGGTTGAGTTTAAATATTTTGACGAGATCAAGATCGTATCGAAAGAAGAGGCAAAGCATCGACTCAAGGAGCTAATAAAAAGGTTAAAACCAACGGTAGTTACCCGCAAGCACAAAGGGTTTTCCAAAAACGAGAGTTCCAACTACGGCATAGTTAAAATTGTTTCCGATCTGGGCAACTATCGCATTTTTTACTATGGCGAAAAAATTAATGGCAACTATCGCATAAAGCGAATAAGAGTAAATAGGCTTTAGACAAGCTCGAGTTTAGACTCGAAAATCGAGATCTCCGATGCTACGGTAGGGATCTCCACTAAGGTTCGACAAGAATCAAGTTTTAAAAATATCTGTTAATCAGCGCACAGAATAATTGTCTGTTTTGAAATTATCGTATTGAAGGATTCCTAACCCAAATAACGCAAAGTCATATTTTACAGGATCAGACGAATCAAATACTTTGAGTTTTTCTGTTAACTCCACAACAGCTTTCCAGTCAGAAACCTTTCTCGTAAGAAGACCTAAGCTCGTTGCTACTCTTTGGACGTGTAGATCGAGTGGGATCATTAGGTGTTTTTTATCGATTTTCTTCCAAAGCCCGAAATCAACAATGCCGTCATTCCTGACCATCCACCGCAAAAACATGTTCAGTCTTTTGCAGGAAGAGTTTTTTTCTGGTGTGGCGATGTGTTTTTTAGTTCTTTTCGGAGCATATTCTGATTTAAAAAAGACTTTTCTGAATTTTATTAAAGCTGATTCTATAGAGCTATTCTCGTGATCATATGGGAAAAAAGCTTCTTCCAAGGAATAATGTTGTTGGTAGTAATTTTGAAAAAAATGCAGAAAGTATAGTGTGTCGGTAGGCTGAAAAGTACGGTGTACAAATTTTAAAAAACGCTTTTTGTCACTTTCGTTATGATCTCTAATAAAATCGTACGGGCTACTATCCATTAATTCTATAAGTCGATTACCGTTGTTTATAATCGTGGAGCGCTGTCCCCAGGACAATATTGCTGTCCATAGACCGATTATTTCAATATCTTGTAATCGATCAAATTTTTTAGGAATCGAAATAGGGTCATTCATTATGAATGAAGAATGGTTATAGGTTCTTGCTTTTTCGTCGAGAAATAATTTGAGGTCTTTTGTGCTCAAACGGAATAATCTAGTCAAGTTTTTGCTTCACCTCATTGATTTGATATCCTTCTATGATATCACCTACCTTGATGTCATTAAAGTTTTGAATAGTAAGACCACATTCCAGACCTGCTTTGACCTCTGAAACATCATCTTTAAATCTTTTCAATGTGCCAATTTCGGCTATGGCGCCTTCTTTATTTGGGTAGGCCACGATTCCCTCACGTATCAACCTCACAAAAGTATTGCGCGTAATTTTTCCACTATTGACATAACATCCGGCAATGGTTCCTACCTTACTGATCTTAAATGTTTCTCTTACTTCGAGTTCACATACGATCTCTTCTTCCTTAATGGTGTCAAGCATGCCTTCAATAGCGGATTTGATCTCGTCTATAGCTTTGTATATGATAGAGTAAGTTTTTATTTCTATTCCTTCCTTTTCTGCCAGTACTCGTGCTGTACCCGAAGGCCGAACCTGGAATCCTACAATAATAGCGTCCGATGCCGAAGCTAGAAGAATGTCCGATTCTGCAATGGGGCCTACCGCTTTGTGGATAATATTAACTTGTACGGATTCAATAGAAAGCTTTAGCAATGAATCGGAAAGTGCCTCCACGGAGCCATCTACATCACCCTTTATGATCAGATTAAGCTCTTTGAAAGATCCCAAAGCCAACCTTCTTCCGATTTCGTCAAGGCTTACTCGCTTACTGGCCCTGTTGCTTTGCTCCCGGTTGATCTGTTGCCTTTTGGTGGCAATATTTCTTGCTTCAGATTCTGAAGTTACTTCTCTAAATTTTTCTCCGGCCTGAGGCGCTCCGTTAAGCCCAAGTACGAGCACAGGCACAGAGGGCCCTACTGATTTGACAGCTTTACCCTTATCGTTGAACATGGCCTTAATTTTTCCACTATACGCTCCGGCGACTAAGGCATCACCAATGTTCAAAGATCCATTTTGTACCAAAATTTTAGTTACGTAACCCCTTCCCTTGTCGAGTGACGCTTCGACTACGGTTCCGGAAGAAGCCCGGTTGGGATTAGCTTTCAATTCTAAAACCTCGGCCTCAAGTACTACTTTTTCCAGAAGCTCATCTATACCGTCTCCTGACTTAGCCGATATATCGTGAGATTGAACTTTGCCTCCCCAGGATTCTACCAAGAGATTCATTCCAGCAAGTTCTTCTTTGATCTTCTCGGGATTGGCTCCCGGTTTGTCGATTTTGTTAATAGCAAAGACAATAGGAACCCCTGCTGCCTGAGCATGGCTGATCGCCTCTCTGGTCTGTGGCATCACTCGATCATCAGCTGCAATAATAATTATAGCTACGTCAGTCACTTTCGCACCTCGCGCTCTCATCGCTGTAAATGCTTCATGACCTGGGGTGTCGAGGAAAGTAATTTTACTATCTTTTACAGCTACCTCATAAGCGCCGATGTGTTGGGTGATTCCTCCGGCTTCTCCCTCCGCTACATTTGCCTTTCTAATATAATCTAGTAACGATGTCTTTCCGTGATCGACGTGCCCCATAACGGTGACTATGGGAGATCTTGGTTCGAGATCTTTTTCGTCATCTTGCATTTCTTCCTCTTCTTCAAGAGAATCTTCGGCACTAATGAATTCTATCTCTTTACCAAATTCTTCGGCAACCAGCTCAATGATCTCTGCATCCAATCTTTGATTGATAGAGACGATGACGCCCAGATTCATGCAAGTTGTGATGATATCCGTAGGAGCTAAGTTCAAAAGGCTCGCAAATTCTGATACTGAAATAAATTCAGTAACCTGGAGTACATTCTCATCGCCGAGTGCCAATTCTTCGGCCATCTCCTGTTTGGCCCTTTTATCTTCCCTGCTGTCTCTGCGTATCTTTTGGCGTTTCTTTTTGCTGCCGCCGGTGATACGGGCCATAGTGGCCCTGATCTTGTCTTCTATTTCCTTTTGGGATACCTGTTTTATTTCTTCTCGTGTTGCACTTCGTGGCTGCCCTGCCTTTACATCACGAGGTGCATTTTGTACGGTGATTTTCTTCCGTTTTCGCCTACGCCTACGCTTTAGTCCTACACCTCCTGCGGATTTGGTTCCCTGATCTGATTTTCCAACAGCCGGTTTTTCTTCTTTTTTGGGTTTCGGTTTGGCCAGCTTATCTGCTTCGATTTTCCCCAATACTTTCAACCCTTGCAATTGTGGAGTCTCGGCTCTCAGCATTTCTTCAGGCGCCGGTTCTCCTTTCCCTTCTGCACTGCCATTATCCGCGCCGTCAGCTTTGTCTGATTTTTCTTTGCCTAAATCATCTTCACCATCCGGAGACTCTTGCTTTTGTTCAGTCGGGGAATCCAAGTCTACTTTACCCAAGACGGTGACCTTTACATCTGGTCTTTCGGCTGTTATGATTTCTTCTTTGACCACTTTCTTTTTCTCTTTTGCTTCTTTTTCCGCTAATTCTCTTTTCTGTTGAAAAAGGCGGGATGTGAGAGGCCGTTGGATTGGTTTTTCAATTTCAGGGGGTTTAGCTGATCCGATGATAAGTTGATCTGCTTTTTCCTTTATGTCTATCGAAATGCTGAATCGCTCGGTGAGTTGGTCGTACATTTCATCGGATACCTTGGCTGTGGGTTTGTTTTGTACTTCAAACCCGGCTTCCGTTAGAAACTCCACGATCGTAGATGTTCCCACATTTAACTCTTTCGCAATTTTTACCAGCCTTCTTAACATATATTATTAGATGGTTAAAAATATTATCTCAATCTTCAAATTCAGATGATAAGACCTTAAGCACTTCTTCTATTGTTTCTTCTTCTAAATCCGCCCTCCTCAAAAGTTCATCTTTACTCAAATTTAAAACACTACGGGCTGTATCGCAGCCTATATTCTTCAGTGCATCGATGATCCACTCTTGTATTTCATCCGAAAATTCATCGAGATCGACGTCATCGATTTCTTCATCGGTATCCCTGTACACGTCAATTTCGTATCCAGTAAGCCTGCCGGCCAACTTAATATTAGAACCTCCTTTTCCTATTGCCATTGACACCTGGTCGGGCTTTAGAAATACAGAGGCCGTAAGATTTTCTTCGTCCAATTTGATGTTGGATACCTTAGCGGGTGTAAGCGCTCGTTGTATGAATAGAGAAATATTATTGGTGTAATTGACAATGTCTATATTCTCATTTTTCAGTTCGCGTACAATACCGTGAATTCTCGAACCTTTCATTCCCACGCATGCGCCGACAGGATCGATTCTGTCGTCATACGATTCTACCGCTACTTTAGCTCTTTCACCCGGAATACGGACGATTTTTTTTATGGTAATCAATCCGTCTTCGATTTCCGGGACCTCTTGCTCTAAGAGCTTGGCAAGGAAGTTATTATCCGTTCTGGATACGATGACTACCGGATTATTGTTTCTTATTTTCACTTCCTTGATGACACCTTTTAGCATATCACCTTTCCGCACAAAATCGCCTTTGATCATTTCGCTTCGTGGTATTACCAGTTCGTTTCCAGTAACATCATCCAAAACCAACAATTCTCTTTTTAATATCTGATGAACTTCGCCCAAAACAATGTCGCCTATGCGAGCTGAATACATTTTGAATACCTCATCCTTTTCGAGCTCCATGATCCGTGAGATAAGCGTCTGTCGTGCAGCCATTACCGATCGTCTACCAAATTCTAAAAGCTCAAGTTCTTCATAACACTCTTCGCCTACCTCATACTCTTCATCGATATCAAGGGCCTCGGTAATCGAGATTTGACTACGATCATCAGTTACCTCACCGTCCGGTACGATTTCTCTTACTCTCCATATTTCCAGGTCTCCATTGGTGGTATTTACAATGACATCAAAATTTTCATCAGAACCATATTTCTTTCTGATCAATGTGCTGAATACATCTTCAAGCACTCTTACTATTGTAGGGCGGTCAATGTTCTTGGCTGCTTTAAATTCCGAAAATGATTCTACTAAATTCATCTTGTTCTCTTATTTAAAACTTGCCAATATTTTTGTATTTTTTATCATTTCCATAGCGATTTTTCTTGTTTCATTTTTTATCGTAAGTGAGAGTTCGCCATCTTTAACACTCTCGATTTGACCTTCAATTCGGCTTCCGTCGTTCAACTCTATTCTAGCATTCCTGCCAATGTTTTTTACATATTGTCGTCTGACTTTTAGAGGCCTCGAAAGACCTGGAGAGGATACCTCAAGGATATATTTTTCTCCCAATGTTCCATTTTGATCAAAATAAGTCTCCAGGTAACGGCTGATCTTTTTGCACTTATCAAAACCAAAACCGCGATCACTATCAATAAATACTTCCAGTTTGTTTCCGACCTTACCGACCAAAGGCCGACCAGTACTCCGTTGCTGAAGCCTTGAAGGGTAAGAGACCTTTGACTGTGAATATTCTATATCGATTAAGAAGCAATCACTAAAATCGGGTTCCTGAAATTTTTTAGTCAATAGATCTTTGACCAGATTGAAATCCACTTTTTCAATATTTGTGAATAAAAAAAGGGAACCATCGTTCCCTCTTCCCTAAATTCGCGGCAAATATACTGAAATTTGAGTGCATTTCAATTGCCTGTTGACTTTTTACATTTGAGATGACACCACTATGGACACACATAATAAAAAGGAACAATACTACTCCAGAATTCAGGAAGCGAAAGACTATCTAAATGAGAGAACTTCCTTTGATCCAAAGGTTGGTATTGTCCTGGGTACTGGTTTGGGAAGTTTTGCAAACAAAATTGAAAGACCTGAATCCATAGCATATTCGGATATCCCCCACTTCCCCCAAAGCACAGTCAAAGGACATGCCGGAAATCTAATTTACGGATCAGTGAATGAAGTGCCTGTACTGGCGTTGCAGGGCAGATTTCACTATTATGAAGGATACAGCATGAAGGAAGTGACGTTCCCGATAAGAGTCTTACGGGCAGTGGGAATTAAGTCTATTCTGATTTCCAACGCAGCTGGCGGTGTAAATGAAGATTACAGTGCAGGAGATATTGTATTCGTCACCGATCATATCAGTCTGCATCATGAAAATCCGCTACGTGGCGAAAATGATGGAAGATTGGGCACGCGATTCCCTGATTTATTTTCGACGTATTCCAAGGAACTCATAGAGAAGGCCGAAAATATTGCGAGACGAAATGATATTAAAACACACCGCGGCATTTACTTCGGATGGCCCGGCCCAAATCTTGAAACTCCTGCGGAATACAATATGATTAATACTTTGGGCGGCGATTTAGTAGGAATGTCGACAATACCGGAAGTCATAGTCGCAAAACATGCTGATATGGACGTACTGGTCGCATCGGTGGTGACCAATGAATGCTTTCCAATCGGCAGACTAAGTCCGACAGGACATCAGCAAGTTATAGACGTAGCTCAACTTTCCGAACCGAAATTGAGTTTGATTATTTCAGAATTGATTAAGGAAATAAAACCGAACTAAAACTTGAAAAACAGCAATGGATATACGGATTGTATCGAAGTACTCGGGGCAAAAGAAAATAATCTCAAAAATATAAATGTCAATATCCCGAGAAACCAACTCGTCGTAATTACCGGACTCAGCGGCAGCGGCAAATCTTCACTTGCCTTTGATACCATTTACGCTGAAGGGCAGCGGAGATATATGGAGACAATGCCTTCCTACGCCCGGCAGTTTCTGGGAAAGCTCGAACGCCCGGAAGTAGAGCGAATTGACGGGCTCAGTCCTGTAATATCGATAGAACAAAAAACGACCGGCTGGAATCCAAGATCAACAGTTGGAACGACCACGGAAATTTATGATTTTCTACGACTCCTTTTTGCACGCACATCTACCGCTTATTCCTATGTTACCGGTAAACCGATGATCAAATACTCAGAGGGAAAAATTATTCAGAGAATACAGACCGAGTTTGACAGTAAGAAAATAATGATTATGGCTCCTGTGGTTAGAGGCAGAAAGGGGCACTACCGAGAGCTTTTCGATCAAATGCGCAAGAAAGGCTATACGAAAACGAGGGTGAATGGCGAAATCAGGGATTTAGCCCCAGGAATGAAACTTGACCGGTACAAAACGCATGATATCGAAATAGTCATTGATCGGATCAAAGTAGAGGCATCTAAGAGGGAAAGAATTGCCACTTCCGTAGAATTAGCGCTAAAACTAGGTAACGATCTCATTATGATCGGCGAACCAGACAAGAACTCGGTGGTTTCCCTGAGCAAAAAATTGATGTGCCCCGATTCAGGAATATCTTACGAAGAGCCTTCACCGAATACCTTCTCCTTTAACTCTCCGTACGGAACCTGTCCGAAATGCCGCGGTCTTGGTGAAATTCCCACTGTCGACATGCAAAAGGTAATCCCTGATAATACGAAAAGCATAAATACGCAAGGCATAGTGCCATTTGGAGAAGTACGAGATAATAGCACTTTTAATCAACTCCGAAAAATATCGAAAAAACATGATTTCACCTTTTCGACGCCCATTAAGGACATTCCGGAGAAGGCGCTTAATAACATTTTGTACGGAGGCGAACCCGCTACTTCGGCCAATAAATATTCTCCTCATGACTTTACTTATGATCTGGAAAGCGACGGCATACTCAATATGCTCGAAAAATGGTATCGTGAAACGACATCTGAAAAAATCCGAGGTTGGGCTGAAGAATTTATGACCATCACAAGGTGTGCGGAGTGTGAAGGATACCGAATAAAAAAAGAATCCCTTCATTTCAAAATCAAAGACAAACACATTGGCGAATTAGCGGAAATGGATATGGAAGAACTTGGCGATTGGCTTGACAATTTGAGTGATGGATTGAGTGCTCGTGAAGCTGCTGTCTCCGGAGAATTGATCAAAGAAATCGATCACCGGTTAAAATTTCTTCTCGAAGTAGGTCTCGGGTATCTCAGCCTGAACCGACCATCCAGAACGCTATCCAGTGGGGAATCACAACGCACGCGGCTCGCAACACAAATCGGTTCGCAATTGACCGGTATAACCTACATAATGGACGAACCCAGCATAGGACTCCATCAAAGAGACAATCATCGTCTTATCAACTCTTTGCATAAACTTGCCAAGATCGGTAACACAGTAATTGTTGTAGAGCACGATAAAGACATTATGTTGGCCTCTGACTTCCTTATAGACTTAGGGCCTGGGGCTGGAAAAGACGGCGGAGCTGTCATTAATGAAGGAAGCCCAAAGAAATTTCTGAAAAATAAGGGCACGACTGCGGACTACTTGAGCCGACGCCAGGAGATTGACGGAAATATCAAAAGAAGAAAGGGCAATGGAAATTTCGTCGAAATAAAAGGTGCAACAGGGAATAATCTGAAAGGAGCAAATCTTAAAATTCCTCTGGGTACTTTTTGCTGTGTAACAGGTGTATCCGGGAGCGGCAAATCTTCAATAATCAACGAAACACTCTATCCCATACTAAGAAACCACTTTTACAAAAGCCTGAAAAAACCACTGCCGTACGATTCGATAAAAGGAATAGAACATCTGGATAAAGTGATTGAAATCGACCAATCTCCAATAGGCCGCACACCTAGATCAAATCCCGCAACATACACAGGATTATTTACACCTATACGTAAAATATTTTCCGAATTACCCGAATCCAAGATCAGAGGATACAAACCGGGCAGGTTTTCTTTTAATGTAAAAGGCGGAAGATGTGAAACTTGCGAAGGTGGAGGTCAAAAGGTCATAGAAATGAACTTTCTTCCTGACGTCTACGTAGAATGCGACGAATGTCTTGGCAAGAGATACAATCGCGAGACATTAGAAGTGCTGTACAAAGGACACTCTATTTCTGACGTGCTCAATCTTACTGTAGAAGAAGCCATGGAATTTTTCAAAAACATACCGGCGATTTACAGAAAGGTGAAGACGCTTTACGACGTAGGTTTGGGATACATCACTCTAGGACAGCAAGCGACTACAATTTCAGGCGGCGAAGCGCAACGAGTAAAGCTATCTGAAGAATTATCCAAAAAGGCAACTGGAAATACCCTTTACATTCTGGATGAACCTACAACCGGCTTACATTTTCAGGATATTAAAATGCTGCTCAATGTGCTGCAAAAACTTGTGAATAAAGGCAATACGATCATTGTCATAGAGCACAACCTTGAGGTTGTGAAAGTAGCAGATCATATTATTGATATTGGGCCGGAAGGAGGAAGCGGAGGCGGTAAGATCATTTTTGAAGGAACCCCTGAGGCCATTGTGAAGGATGGGAAGAGTTATACCGGGCAGTTTTTGAAGAAGGAGTTGTAATGGCCGACCAAAATTTTTTGGTCGCTTCAATGAGATGATACACCTCAATATTAATTTTCGTTCTATTATTTTAATAGCCCAACCAATAGCCCGAAAATGCTAATCGAAACAGCAGAAAAGAACGTTGTTGTTTGCGCTATCGCGCAATAGCCAAATCCAACTAAGCTAAAGCTTCGTTGGACTGATGGTTTTGGCTGCTCATTTACCCACCCTCATATCGTTAATACGCCAATACGCCAAACTAGCCAGTCTTTTATTTTTAGCCGTAGCATCTTTATGTAGCAGTGTGATTTCTTTACCGGCACAGGTAACTTCTGACGATGCAGTGATCAATAATTCGGATGGCTTTCAACAAGGCAATATGATATCCGGCACCATCAATAACTTCATGGTGCCACCGGGTTCAAATAAACTTTTGTTGGTATCGATTGATGTTCTTGATAATACTGTAGTTGTATCTAAGCAGAACCATAACTGAGCCTGAAAGGCTCATAGCGTACACACAGGGTATCGCCCTGTGTAATGATTGTTGAGTATTCGAGCCCTGAAAGGGCGTAACTGATTGCTCCGACCGACCTTCGTTTTAATGCTATGGCCCTTTCAGGGCTTATTATTATTTTAGTACTTTACCAATAGCATTTACATAAGGCTCAGAACTCCTTACCTCTCGCAATCTAAATTCGCTGTTATTTTGAAGATCATGCGCAAATTTGATCCAGGGAATATGGTTTCAGTTTTGTTGAGCAGGTCTGCAATCTGTTTGGCTGCATGATTAAATCTTGGTGCAGAAAGAGAGTGCAAGGTTATAGTCAGCGTTTTACTCTTATAATCCGGAATCAAGTCAGCGTTGTTGCTGATGATTTGTTTGATGAACATTCTTTTTTCGTCTTTTGCCCTATTGAGGTGGTCACAAGCCACAGCTGCCACAGATGATTCTGCTCTGTAAGCGATCATCTTTATTACATTCATGAACAGTTTACTTTCGGTTTTTAACTTGTTATACCTTTTCTGCTCGGGCATACGCTCAAGAGTTATTCTGGCAGGAATATCATTTCTGAGGGTGGCGATCTTGTTTTCTTCTTTTCGAAGAATATCAATTTTGTGTTTATACTTCATTTGTCTTTCGGTTATTTCAGGAAGTTTGTCAATTTTCTCATCCATAGCTAGTTCTGCAAGAGGGAAGAACTTGGCTTCTAACCGGGTGATCTTTTCCCTGAGTTTTTTCAGTTGGTTTGTTAATTTTCGGTATTGTGGGTTGACCACTTCCCGATTGGGATCAATACTTTCTACCCCAAATTGAATCATTTTATCAAAATCATAGTCTTGAATGAGGTAACTGAAGAAGTTTTCCTGACACCACCTTCCAAACATTCTGCCTGCTATCAATGCTATTCCCAAAGTAGGGTGAGTGGTGATAATAGCGGTTTGATGTTCACCCTTTTCAGACAAGCTTCTGATCTCTCTGAAAGTGTGTCCTCCAAGCGTTACTTCTTTCTCGCACAATTGCATGGTTACATCCTGGCTAAGTACTTGTGTATCAGTAGATTCAAAGTCATCTTTATTCCATGAATCTCGCACATCCTTGCGATATGTAATCACGGCTATTCTATACCTTTCCCACAGGTGGTTAAAGAAAGCAGGTTCGTAAGCCTCCCTGTCAAAAATAAAGGTGCATTGAGGGCTTTGTCGATCATCCTCCTCTTGTATCTCAGTAAGTAATTTGGTTTGTAGCATTTGTGGAATAATCAGGTCTTGTATTGCTTCTTTTATTTTCTCTGTCAATTGCCCTATCACCATCATAACAGGCATCCCTTGTGCATCGTGAACCCAATACTCCGTAGTGGCGCTTAAACACAATTTTTGTCTCGCAATATATTTGACAGGTAGATTAGCTTTGCCTCCATAATAGATCCGTTGGTGACCATCTATATATAAAAAAGATGAGTCCTCATTATCCTCATCTCTATACCAGTGATCGATCAGAAGGTTGTTCAGTTCAACGGCTTTTTCCTGCTTGCTCAGCAAATCTATTTTCTCTCGCAAACACCGAACTTCTGGTATACGATCCAAGCCTATTATCCTGCCGATCTCCCCTGGTTTACATTGTTTGAGTTGTTCGGGATTTTTGATGCGCAACAGGGCCATGAAGGCCAAAGTCAATAGTATCGACCTTAGTCCGTAATAGTGTGATGAAGGTAACTCATATACCTGTTTTGTCTTGAATAACCCATGCTCTATCAAGGCAGGTAAGAGGAATAATACCCCTGCTCCGCATAAAGCTTCGCTGTTGTCAAACTTCACCTCAGCATGACCAGACAACCCAAGAGATGCACCTATCCTGTCTTCAGAGCGGCTTGTGGCTATGCCCATCGGCGTAGATTGGTCTAGGTCATTGCGATCATTTAAGGTCGAGCCATTTCCACCTTCACACTCTATTTTGAACTTTTTTTTAAAGTGCCTTTTTCAATGTGATAGCGTATCGACGATTCTGAAATCCCTTCTTGTTTTGAGATACTCAAATTACTTTGTCTCTTATCCAGCTTCGATTGTATCCGCTCCACTAGTTTACCAACCATCTTGTATGCTTTGCCTTTTCTGGCATCAGGCCCGAAAAATCCAGATTCTCCCTTCTCCTTGTATTTTCTATACGATCTTCTGACACTGTCTATACTCACTCCAAAAGCCCGCTGAACTTCAGCTCGGCTGCACAATCCTTTATCTATAAAATTGCTAGTTATGAATCTGAAAGCATTAAGATCGTCACTCGAATGACTATATACAGGTAAGCCATTGGCTATGTATTGTACAATACCGTCTTGGGTGTGTACTCCAAGACAATGAGAGATCATCTTTGTATCTTTAGGGAAGAAGGGGAATTGTAACTGCATATACAAAAATATGAAGCAGTTTTAATTCGCGAGGTCTACTCCCTATTACCCTGAATTTATTGGGACGGGTAAGGAGTTCTGAGGCTATGAGTTTCAAATTCTTTCAATTCGCGTTTTTACTTTTACTTCCAATTCATGTTGCAAGTCAGACATTTGCATTAGAAGATATCTTAAGCGCTCCGTACTGCTCTGATCTTACGAAATCCGCAGACGAAAAATCCATAGCATGGATAAATAATGAGCGCGGAATAAGGACTATTAATACAGCAAATACTTCCGACTTCAAAGGAATTCCGGTCTTTTCGACTCAGATAGATGATGGACAGGTTATATCATCACTGAAATTTAGTAAGAATAGAAAGCATTTATATTTTGTCCACGGCAGCGGCCCAAACAGAGCGGGCGAGGCCGCGAATCCACTATCGTCGATAACCTATCCGAAACGGCTGATCAAGCGCATCGACCTGGAAAACCATAAAATTGACACGGTAGGAGTTTTTTCAAGTTTTATTCTTTCTACCGACGATAAATTCCTGCTTATCGCAAAAGGAAACCAACTCTTTAAATTCGATTGTGAGACACTTAAGAAAGAAGTGCTTATCACAATGAGGGGGACATTTTCAAATGTTCGCTTTAGCCCGGACACTAAGAGCATTGTCTTTGTAAGTAACCGAGGCGACCACAGCTATATTGGTAGGTACACATTTGGAGATGATCGAATACAGTGGGTAGCGCCCGGAGTGGACAAAGATATATTACCTCAATGGTCACCTGATGGAAACCAGATCGTATTTATTAGAACGCCAGGCTCTCGAAAAGGCGAATTAAGAAATATCACAGGAGGAATTCCTTTTGAAATTGTTGTTGCAGATTTGGAATCTGGCTCTTCGAAAACAATTTGGAAATCACCAGCTGATGACGGCGGTTTTGCTCAATTTTATCCTTCTAATCCGATCTCATGGACAAAGTCGGGTAAGATCATTTTCTACTCCGAGCATGAAGGTTGGATGAAAATATATTCTATGAATGCCGATGGAAGCAATCTCAATTCCATTATTCAAGGCAATTGCGAGGTCGAACATAGCAGCTTGAATTCGAGTGAAACTAAAATTTTGTTTAGCACCAATTGCGGAGATATCGATAGAAGGGACATCTATGAATTTGATCTAAAGACCGATCATCTCAGACAGATCACTGATACCGATCTCATCGAAACAAATCCAATGTATGTCGATAATGAAGACATTGTTTTCAGGTCGGGAGGGCACAATTTTCCGACGAGAATAGATGCATTCCGAAGCGGCAAAACAAGGACAATATTCCCAGGCAAATTATCTTCAAATTATCCAATCAGGAATTTGGTAAAACCAGAACAAGTAATATTTACAGCAAGTGATGGGAAAGAGATACACGGCCAGCTATTCACGAATGGAAAGTACGGAAATAAACCGGGTGTGCTTTTCATGCACGGAGGCCCGATCCGTCAAATGCTATTGGGCTATCACTATAGCGGTTACTACGCCAATGCGTATGCCATGAATCAATACTTGGCCAATGAAGGATATGCTGTGCTCAGTGTTAATTTCAGAGCAGGTATCGGGTGCGGCAAAGCTTTTAGAAGAGCAGCGGATCAAGGGCCTCGCGGAGCATCAGAGTACCAGGACACCGTCGCTGCTGGGCAATATCTGCAACAACTCGACTACGTAGACGGCAGTAGAATAGGCCTTTGGGGCGGAAGTTACGGAGGACTTCTTACGGCTCAGGGTCTTGCGAGAAATTCGGATATTTTCAAAGCGGGTGTTGATTTACACGGTGTTCATGATTGGGCCTGGCGGGCTACGGATTTCAGTCCTGGTGGAGCGTGGGGAATCGATAAATCCCTCATGGACTTAGCATTAGAATCATCACCAGTCGCCGGCGTTGATGGCTGGGTTTCTCCGGTTCTTTTCGTCCATGGAGACGATGATCGAAATGTGATGTACGGCCAAACTGTTGACCTAGTGCAGAGGCTTAGAGAAAAAGGAATAGAGCACGAAATATTAGTTTTCCCGGACGAGGTGCACGGTTTTTACAGGTATGAATCCTGGTTCCGGACATTTGAAGCAGCCGTCAAATTCTTTGATCGTCATTTGTTAAAGTGAGGCTGTTGCCATTCTCGAAGTGACATATGCCAAATTTTAATTTACGCCCGTGAGCATCGGCACAAATCGATAGGCCCCAAATTCCTTTTTAGAAAGTTTCCCATCGGCCTTTTTGATAATCCTAAGCATCTTTTGCTCTTTTTTCCCGAGAGGCACGACCATTATTCCACCTATTCTTAATTGATTCACCAGCGTTTTAGGAATCTCGCTCGCAGCTGCAGTAATCAGAATTTTATCAAAAGGTGCAAATCTTTCGGCTCCTTGCCACCCATCACCATATAGTGTTCTTATCTGAGAATAGCCCATTTCCACCAGTTTCCTGGAAGTCTTGTCGAAAAGTGTTTTATGACGCTCGATGGTATACACCTTTGCTCCTAATTCGGCAAGAATTACGGCCTGATATCCAGAGCCGGTACCGATTTCCAGGACTTTATTCCCTTTTTTCAAATCGAGCAGGATGGTTTGCATTGCAACGGTATAGGGCTGAGAAATAGTCTGATCAGAGTCAATGGGAAATGCGCTGTCTTTGTATGCCCAATCCGCAAAGGCCGGGTCGAGAAATTTGTGGCGTTTTACGCCTCCGATCGCTGCCAATACCTCCTTATCCGATATGCCTTTGGAAATTAGAATATTGATCAGCTTTTTTCTTAAGCCCTTTGTGCGGTAACTTTCTTCTGTCAACTGTTGGTCTGTTTGTTAAATATTACAGTAACCCCCATAGTGTGAGGGCGGCCTCCCTTCAGGGAATTAAAGGGCGAGCGTCGGCTTAAATTAAAATTTGCCATGCACTGAGAGTAACTCCCTATATATCAGGAAACAATATATTTAATATTTCTATAACAATAGTTCGTGAAGGATTTGGGTGCATTTCAAAATGTCCCGATATAGGGAAATATGTGTTAAATTAGATATATCAACCAAAAATTAAAAGTCATGAACGTGGTTAAATTACAGAAAAGATTTGACCAACTGATGAGTGATGTAAAGAACCTACAGGACATTGAAAGTTTTTACGACTATGAAGAAAGTTTTACCTACCTGTTAAAAGATTTTGGCAGAGAATTGCTAGAGAGTTCATTGGGCGAGGCTGTTGAAAATCGTAAAAAAAAAGATGCATCAAGACAGGTTACGGTAAAATTGAATTGAATAAGTCCAACAAGTACAGCGAACAAATCGAGTCTGCAAAAGTAAGCCCTTATTTACAAGGCAAGTTGATATTCATAGGCCAGTTTAGTTGTTACGAGAATGGGGAAGAAATTGCGAATAAATTATTAGAGGTAAAAACGAATGATACGGCAATTTACCGTTTAACTGATACAATGGGAGAACAAGTAGGAGAATGGATAGATGACCAAGATCGGTACAACATAGAAGATGTGAAAAAAGAGGATAGAGTTTATTGTCAGGTGGATGGTTCTCATTTATTGACAAGAGGACCGGGATGGAAAGAGGTAAAATTGGGAAGGGTATTCAAACAAAGCTCAATTCTACCTCAAAGTGCTGATAGACAGTGGATTAGGAATAGTGAATATGTAGGTCATTTGGGTGATCATGAAGAATTTGAGACAAAAGTTTCAGTGTTATTAGATGAATATTCAGGATTAAAAGACCGGATGGTTTTTGTGAATGACGGAGCTGTATGGATAGAAAAATGGATTACAGCAGAATATCCTGATGCAACCCAAGTACTAGATTTTTACCACGCCGTTGAAAATGTGAGCAAATACGCAAATGTGTGTATGAAAAATAAAAAAGTAAGAAAAGAATGGATTTCACAGACAGCTTCACTATTAAAAGAAAAGGGTTATGATAGCCTTATAGAACGGATCGATGAATTGAATTGTAACACGAAATTAAAAAAAGAGGAAAAGAGGAAATTGATGGTCTATTTAGAAAGGAACAAGACAAGAATGGATTACCCTTCATACATAGAAAAGGGAATGTTAATAGGTTCTGGAGCCATAGAAGCAGCGCACCGCAACGTATTGCAAAAAAGGATGAAACTGTCAGGTCAAAGATGGTCTGCCAAGGGAATTCAAAATATGATCAATCTCAGAGTAATCAATAAAAGTGGCCATTGGGATATGGTAACTGACAGGTTAAGACGCGCCGCCTAGACGGGACAAAATGAAATGCACCCAAGGATTTCGGCCAAATTCGAAGTGTTAACAGCAGTATCTTAAATTCAAGATTTTTCTATAACGCTGATTATCAAGTATTTATGGCCTGCTTATTTGGCAATCCTATTAAAATGCAAGTTTCGGTTCAGACGATACTTTAGTTTTAATAATTTATCCATAATTCTAAGATTGAGTATCAACGAGTTATGAAATATTTCCTTCACGGACTATTGTATAATATTATTTATTAGTAACGATTTATTAGAACAATCACATCAAACAGAAAGTTGACAACATTGTCGTACACCCCGTCAATCCAGAAAGTCTGCCAATACCAACTCTTTTTTAAATCTACTCACCTGTCCTTCTAAATCGAAAATTTCGAGCACGATTATGTAGATTCCTATTGCCTGTACTTCACCATTGTCGTTGCGACCATCCCATCTCAGTACGCCTTCTGTGCCCGTGGTTTCATTCTTCCAAATTGATTTTACCGGATTTCCATTCAGGTCGTAAATAGTGGCATTTCCGACATGGGAAGCCTCAAATTCGTAATTTATTTCGGCAAAATCATCATCGCCGTCGCCATTGGGTGAAAAGACCTTATTGATTACATTAATTTTAATCGACTCTTGTCCAGGATTATTTAATGAATTCGAATTCGGTAACCCTGGCGTACCGAATCCCGAAATTGACGATGCAGATGTCCAGTTTGCGGCGTCCTGGGTTGATTTTTTCGTACTTATCCGTTCGAGGCTAACTCCGTCTTCATTGTCCAATAGCTGGATATGAAAGTCTCCGGAGTAATCAAATACGTCTGCGGCAATGCGTTGGTCATTTTGATTCACGGCGATGGTTACATTACCTGAAGTATTGTTAAAAGCAGGAATATCCTGTTCGAAAATTCTTGAAGCATCGTGAGAGTCAAAAGAGGTGATGATATTTTCCTTGTCATCCGTAAATACCAGAATTTCACCAGGCGCTATTAATTCTGGTGTTCTGATTTTTTCTTTTTCGTTCTTTGATACATTTTCGATGTACACATTGAATAGCCATAACTCTTTTGTCGATATGTTAATTATTTCCACAAAATCAGCGCCACTGCCTCGTGGATTGAATAATATTTCATTGAGAAGCAATTCGCCTTCGGTTGGCTGAAAAGGGACGAAAAATGTTATCGAAGTATCCAATTTGTTTCCATTTAAATCTTCTATGCTGCCTATAATCAACTGGTATTCAGTGCCTTGCGTGAATTCGGAATCACCTTCCAATCGTATGGACTTCGAAGTTGGTGAAAGAACGTTTATAATATCAAAATCCGGAATAAAGCGAAACTGATCAATGGTAACTTTGTCCAAATTGATGCTCTCACTGAAATTGAGTTCAATACCGCCGGGAACCAGTTCATGACTTATTAGAGAAGGGGGAATGTCGTCCTTGTCGGGCACGCCGATTTGAATATTGTCAAAGAAAAACTTGTCGCGACGAGTACCAGTATAATTACAGACCAAAGCAAATATTCCTTCTGATATATCAAACTCACTATCCTCAAAAAAGAAAGTTTCACTCGTATTATCGTCGTAGAGCACATCAATCCTCCAATTAGAGATGCTGTCCTTCGAAATGATAATAGACAAAAATGGATTGGATGCGACCTTACCTGATGCTCCCTCTGCTAATGAAATTGTCTGCCCTTCCGATTTTTTGAAAAACTTAATGGCGTCGGTGGAGCCATTTTCTCCTATACTAAAAAAGTATCCATCGGCGGATTCAAAATCATCGCTATTAGCGTAAAGCCAAATAAAAAGCCTGTTCTGATTAGAGGGGCTAAAATCCAACTCAATATCGAGCTGCCATCGCATATTAGTAGTCCGGATGGAATAATGAGTGAATAGTACAGATGTTGATTTTTCAGATTGTACGTTCAGGCGTAGCCGTCCGTTGTCCAGGATAAAGTCATCCGTGTCACCTTTCCAAATCACTGTATCTAACCTCTCCTCACCAAAATCATGAAAGATTTGAGCAGTAGTTTTTGCCGGAAACATTAGAATGAAGGCAATCAGAAAGAAAAAAGATCTCATTGGTACAAAATTAGCTCCCAGTGACTTAATAATCGCTAGTAAGTGTACCCATTTTTTCGTGGGACATCGAATGTAAGGACAAGATTGAACTTCCTGCTCCTGCCTGTCGTCAGGCACGGCGTACGTCAGGCTGGCATACTTGTCAAAGCGGAGCGGAAATCTCGGCCGTAGCGTCGGGAAACTCGTGCTTGTCAGCCAAGGATCTCTTACCGTGTCCGCCGTACAAAGTACTTTGGCAGGCGCGGCGCTCCAAAGCTTCAATGACGGAGCGTTGATCGGCCTTTGGCCGATACTTTAGTGAGATTGTTATCTCTTTTGGCAGTATCTTCGCAGTTTTACAAGTAAATTTTGACGAACAATCTAAGGATATGAGAATTGCAGTGGTGGGTGCAACCGGGCTTGTTGGCGGTGTAATGGCCGAAGTTCTTCAAGAAAGAGATTTTCCGGTAACGGAGTTAATTCCTGTCGCCTCAGAAAGATCTGTTGGAAAAATGGTGGAATATGATGGTGCACAATTCCCGGTGGTAAGTATAGCTAAAGCAATTAGTCTAAGGCCTGATTTAGCGCTTTTTTCTGCAGGAGGATCGACTTCTAAAGAATGGGCACCCGCATTTGCAAAACTGGGTACAGTGGTTATTGATAATTCGTCCGCTTGGAGAATGGATCCTACAAAAAAACTGGTAGTTCCTGAAATTAATGGAGATTCACTAACGGAAGCCGACAAAATCATATCAAATCCCAACTGTTCGACAATCCAGATGGTGGTGACTTTGGCACCGCTGCATAAAAAGTACGGCATCAAAAGATTGGTAATTTCTACGTACCAATCGTTTACCGGTACAGGAATGAAAGCTGTTAGGCAATACGAATCAGAAAGAAATGGAATTCGAAATACCGAAAAAGACGCCTATCCGCATCCCATTTTTGAGAATTGTCTTCCTCACTGTGATGTTTTCTATCACAACGGATATACGAAAGAAGAATTAAAACTGGTAAACGAAACAAGGAAAATCCTCGACGATCAAAATATACAAATTACTGCAACAGCTGTGCGCGTACCGGTCCATGGCGGGCATTCGGAAGCAGTAAATGTGGAACTAAAAACCGATTTTGAAATCGGAGATGTAAAATCTTTGCTAAATGAAACAAAGGGAATCGTGGTCATGGATGATATTATGAATAACATCTATCCTACGCCTTTGTATGCAAAAAACAAAGACGAAGTATTCGTAGGAAGGATAAGACGAGACGATTCTTTGCGAAATGCTTTGAATCTTTGGATAGTTTCCGATAATTTGAGAAAGGGAGCGGCGACGAATGCCGTACAGATAGCAGAACACCTCCTGAAAAGGGGAATTTTGACACAAAGAGAAGCTGAAATGGCATAGATAGATGACAGCGCTTCTTTTTGAAATACAGAGAAAAACTACACGATATGAAAACGAAGATAGTCATGTGGGGATCGAACGAAAAGGACGAGAAATTGCTATTGGCAATACAGCTATTAGAAAAGGAGAATCAAATAGGAATAAACACATTCCCTGAAAATGTAGCCACCGAAGAATTCTACAATCGCATGATGAACATCTGGCGGGATGGTGGTGAAGTACCATTTCCGGAAGGGCACGAATTCATCACTCGCGATCTCAAAATGGCCGAGAGTTTGCTACCAGATAATATCGAGACAGATCGTACTGATATTGTAAACCGCGCAAAAACAGAATGGCATTTCGTCGTGCTTTCGAACAAACTGTCTGATTCGCTCAAAGATGAGGTCGCTGAAATAAAAGAGCGAATCGAACAATTGACCGAATTTGATTCGGGCATCTGGGAGGAAATGAAATTTTTCTGGGGTAAAGTGCAAGGACAGGTTCGTGAAAAAAATCTATTCAGGGAACATGCAAATGACTTAAAAGAAAAAACAAATTTCCTTTTTGACAAAATGAAAGAACTCAAAAAGGTAATGGATGCTGAATTCGCCGGTATTTCTGAAAAACACCTAAAATTCTTTTTCGAAAAGTTGGAAGATATTGAAGAGCGTATTTCAAAAGGGTTGGGCCTTCAACCAATTTTTAATGAATTAAAAAATCTTCAAACTCAATTCAGGGAAACTGACTTCACTAGAAAAGACAGAAACAAAGTATGGAAGAAGCTCGACGGGGCTTTTAAAAAAGTAAAAGAGAAAAAATACGGCCACCGGCAAGGCGATTCTTCTTCTCTATCAAGGGTACAAAGGCGCTACGATGGCCTTGTGGCGGCCATCGGAAAAATGGAAGTTTCGATTAATAGAGATAAAAAAGAAATAGATTTTCAACAGAATCGAATCGAAACTACCAACGGACAACTCGAGGCACAACTCCGGCAAGCTAAATTGTCCATGATCGATGAGCGCATAAAATCCAAAGTAGAAAAGGTCAAAGAAATGCTTCGAACAAAAGAAGACCTGGAGAAAAAAATGGAAATAGAAGCACGCAAGGAAGAAAAGCGTAAGGAGAAAGCTGAAATAAACAAGGAGAAGGAAGGAGTCAAAGAACAAATCGCCGCTCAGATTCAGGAAAATAAATCAGAGCTTGAAAAAGAAAACGAAAAGCTTGAAAAAGCTGCTGCGGCCATAAAGGAAATGAAACAATCCAAGGCGGAGCCAACATCTCCGGCTACCGAGGAAGAAATGGAGGTGGCAATGGCGGTAAGCAATACATCTGATCAGGCGGAAGTTGAAAGGATTCCGCTTGTCCGGACATCAGGGGACGAGCAGGAATGACACGATGACTGTAGTTAACTTGTAAATTGCATTCGAAAGAATGCGATAAATGTTCTATCACTCTTGCTTCACAAATTTCTGACTATACACCTTCCCATCAATCGTCAATTGGAGTATATACATTCCATCCGGATAGTGACTCGTATCAAAGACTAGATTATGATGCCGCGGCCCAATGTTATAGCTCTTCTTCTCAATAGTCCTTCCGGCCATATCCCTTATCGATAAAGCGATATGAGACCGTTCTTCCAGCACTATGCCGACGTTCACTATTGATTCGGTTGGGTTTGGAAAAACCTGGAGTTGGTACTCCGCTTTTAGTATTTCATTGATCGAAGAAACTGTTTCGGAGGAACGAAGAACGGTACTGGCTGTAGAGCAAACCTCTGGTTCTGCTAACGAAGAAACACAAGAAGTACCCACTATATCCGCCAAATCCATAAACTCTACAAAATCGATAAACCAACCGGACAGCAATCCAGGTATGCCAATATTTTGATCAGATGCCCAGAGAAAGCGGATAAGTATTTCGCTGTCCCGAAACTGCGAAAGATCGACAAAGGACTGTACCCAGCCCGGACTATTTCCACTAAATGCCCTTGGTCTTGTAGGCAGACTGAATTGGTTATTGATCATCTCATCTTCGTATCCATTTACAAGAAACAGCTCCTCCGGTACATATGCCCAGGCAATTCCTCCGTCTTCTGACACCTGCAATATGCCGCCATCGTATGCAAATTCTGTAAAATATTGGTGCCAAAATGTGAACACGGGTTTTTCCGCGTTGAGCACAATCGGAGAGGATAAAGTAAGGGCACCACTCGTGGATAAAGTGTCATCGATAATATTGAAAGAATTTGAGCCGAATTGAGATAATGTTTCAACGGTACGCCATTCATTCTCTGCACTGGTACTCACAAGGTTCACGAATAAATTATTTCCGGTGCTAAAATTGTCAGCGGCAAAACTTGCAGATCCTCCGTCTATTCCTATTCGGAGTTCATAAGTGATTTCCACTTCTTCCAGAGATGTTAACGTGCCCAAAGAAAATGTAAAGCTTTCGTTGGACTTGCTCACCGGGAAATTGGATGATCCATCAATGAATTCGGCATTGCCCGGCACCTCATCAGTTACTACTACCTCCTGTTGTTCGCTTTCTGTGTGGTTAGCAATTGTTGCGGACACCTTGATAATATCGCCGGAACTGGCTATTTCCCGTACTTTCCTATTAATTTTTAAGGTTTTTATGCAGATTGGAAGGGTCTGATAGCCCTCTCTATTATCATCTCTTTCAAAGGTACTCCCGCCAACGGCATTGATTCCCACGCCTCTTCTTGCAAATGCTTGCCAGATCAAACATTGATTTTCCCATCATTATTGAGCCGATCAGCTTCAAGAATAGCGTCTCGACCTGCTATGAAACCCGGGCTGCAGGGCTGCAATTTCATTCCGTCCATTACAATGCGCAATGCCCTGAAATTTCCTGAAGATTCGTCCTCCCAGCTTGCATCGTAACCGTATTCATTCAAGAATAACCAATAAAGATCCCAAAGTATACCGGCCCATACTTCACCCAAAGGATGCGGGCTGCCTGTTCCCCTAATATCGTTCATGGTTTGCGGATTGATCGATAGGTCGGAAGAGTATCTGGATCTCCTGAAACCGCCCCCTGTTATTGGTTCACCCTGCACATAAGTACCGATGCTCCTTGGTGTTTCGCTCTCATGCCCGGGTGTTTGGGTGATTACAAGGCCGATAAAATCGCTCCATCCTTCACCCATTTGCTCATCATTGTTGAGACAAGTCGCCTGGGATGGTCCTCCGGTAAGCCGCCCGGATATACCGTGAGCGTACTCATGAGCTACAATGCCGTTGTCAAAACCGGAAGAAATATTTCTAACTTCATTTGGGATCAGTCGGACAAAGACTTCCTGTCCATTTAGAATAGCTTGTTCGATAGGATCGCAATCTTCCTTACTTATAAAATAGGCAGGTATAGTTACGAGATCCGCGTTAAGAGCTCCACCCATGTTGAAGATATCGTCTAGCACATTGTTGCAGATAATGGCGGCAACCGCTCCGTTTCTTTGAGCGTTGTATATTTTTTCACTGAAAAAACATGTCCCGCGACGGATTAGGGCAATATTTCCGGTAAGTTCTTCTGTATTAAGTATGTCTTCACAAGCATCAGTAGTGTCGTCTTCTCCGTCATCGACTAATGTCAATTTGCCTTCGAGATCAGCAGATACACGACCTGGGCCGAACTGCGCTGAGCCGGTAACAATAGCCCCTATTATTTCATCAGGAGATAAAACGATTAAATCGTTAGGATTCAGCTTTTCTTCAAAAACAAATAGCTGCATCCTTCCGGATCGACCGTCGGAAGTAATCGAAAAATTAGCATTATTTATTTGTCCAATGTCTAATCCATCCAATGTATGAACCTCCACGGGATCTCTATCTTCAGCTTCCGGTTCAGCCCTGAAAAGATTGTGAAGCTGAAAATTTCCGGAATCTTCGTCAAACCCCAACAGATAGCTCCAGTCGTGCATGATGTTATTCATATAAAAAACCTGGGTAACATCAGCATCTACATTGTCCAAAACATCCAACGTCCGATCATGGGCAAAGTCGAAAATCCGATCCGGTCCACCATCCGGCTCGTCCCCGTCGGATTCGTCGTCGTCGTCTATATCTTGAAATGCATGAACATTATTGCCGCGTGTGATCGTAGTTTCAGGGTCGCCGCCGCCATTGGTATCGTGCCAGCCGAATGGTGATGCTAATGGATCAGCTGGATCGGCTATTAGTTCCTCGTCGCCGTGATTAGGACTTTCTACCCAGTAGGGATATACGAGATATTGAGCGCCATCTGCGGGACGGCTCTTTTTTGAAATCAACGAAAATGTCTTTGTTATATGAAGGGCATTTACGCTGGTACTCGATTTTTGTGTTGAACCTCTCCGAACCCCTCCCCTTTGGGGAGGTCGGGAGGGGTTAAAAGTCATGAGGTTTTGCGGCATTTTACAATGTGCGCTTTGAGTTTTGTCATGTCTGCATTTTATCGTATGGTTATACTTGTCCAAAATTTCACCATTTTCTGCATCGACAATCAGACTCCAATAATCAGCGGCAAATTTTGAATCTATTTCTATCCTCCAACTCAATAGCAGGCGTTCGCCCTTTGGAAAGTAGATTTTTTCAGCTAAAATTTCACCTATGGCAATTTCGGGTAAATACGTGGAAAGGAGATTTTTTTTCTTTTTTTCAAAAATTATCTTCTGTTTTGGCAGAGGAACTTTTAGCTCTTTCAGGGCCTCTTCTAGTGCATTTTCAGGACTTAGAGCATCTACCCTATTAGTTGTTTTCTCGGAGGTATTGGGTAGGAAGTGGTGGCCGCTATTAAAAATATTATGATTGTCGTCAATGGCAACCACTGTTACCGCATTATGAATATCTATACCATCTCTTTGTTGTCGAAGATAAATAAAGTAAGCGCCACTCTGCTCGGAATAATAAATATCAGAAACTCTGCTCGTCTGTATATCTTCTTCTGAAATGCCATTTTTTGAGGCTTCATTCTTAAGAAGATTTTTTGCCAGATCAATAAGATCATTCTGACCATCGACATAAACACTCGCCAGGCAAAATAGAGTTATTGCTAATATTCGCACCTATTAAATTTTAACTTCCATAACAGGTTTAGCCTACGTCTAAAACCTGTTGCTTCTTGACGGGAATACGTCGCCAATTCATAATCCGCTAAATTTATGAATAATAAGGTTTATTTTATTATCGGATTAAAACGAATTGAGGCCTAATCAAATTTTGAATTTTGATTGAAAGAAAACTTAAAAAACAAATCATAATTGGTCGGAATCCGGTACTAGAAGCACTAAGCTCTGGCAAGCAGTTTGAGCGCGTCTTTTTAAAGAGCGGAATCAAAAGTTCTTTCGAAGAACAGGTAAAAACCATTTGCGATTCAAAACAAATTCCTCTAAAAAGGGTACCACAAATAAAACTTGATAAACTCAGCCACAACAAAAGCCATCAAGGCATAATTGGCTTCAGTTCCTTAATTGAATATCAAGACATCAGAAATGTGGTGCCTTTTCTCTTTGAACAAGGGAAAACACCACTTCTTTTGCTCTTAGACGGAATCACTGACGTCCGTAATCTTGGAGCTATTGCGCGATCCGCTGAAGTATTAGGTTGCCATGCCATAATCGTTCCTCTATCCAATTCTGCTGAAATCAATGAGGATACCATCAAGAGTTCCGCGGGCGCCCTTCTTCATCTAGTCATCTGTAGAGAGTATGATCTGCAGAACGCGGTTGATTATCTTAAGGAATGCGGATTTCATATAATTTCTTCGGCATTGAAGTCGGGTTTAGATATTTTCAGCATTGATTTAAACGTTCCGGTGGCAATAGTTGTCGGATCTGAGCAAAAAGGAGTGAGCACAGCATTACTAGATAAAAGTGATTACGTATTCTCAATTTCCCAAAGCGGCCAAATCGACTCGCTCAACGTATCTGTAGCTACGGGAATTATTCTTTACGAATGTCAAAAACAAAGATCAAATGCTAAATAAGACATTAAAGATGAACAGATTTTTCGTACTCGACCGAAGGCCGGTCGGGCTATGGCTGATTTTTCTATTGACAACATTTCTCTTTTCGTGCAAGGCGAGTAAGGATGCTATAAGTGAGACGAAAGATTCTCAGAAACATGAAAAGCTTGCTAATGCTCTTCTCTGGGAGATAAGTGGCAATGAACTGGGAAAAAAGTCACACCTCTTTGGCACTATACATATTATTAATGATGAAGACTTCTTTTACCCTCAAGGTACCCTTTCTGCCATAGACAATGTGGAAAAAATGGTTTTCGAGATCGATATGGACGATATGACGGATATGTCAAAAGCTATGGCCATGCTTCAAAAAGCATTCATGGATGGAGGCAAAACCTTGAAGGACCTTTTATCAGATGAGGACTACGACTTGGTAAATCGGCATTTCAAAAGGATTGGATTACCGCTATTTTTCCTTGAAAGAATCAAACCGATGTTCCTTACCGTTTTTGCGTCGGGTGATTTTAAACCGGAAGATTTGCAAAGCGGAAAGATCAAATCCTACGAGATGGAATTTTCAAAAATAGCCAACGAGAAAGAATTACCCACTTCGGGCTTGGAAACTGTAGAATTTCAGATCAGCATTTTTGATGAAATTCCCTATGAAGATCAGGCCAGAATGCTTGTGGAGACGATTAAGTCTTCAGATACCGGCAGCAATGAGTTCAAAGAAATGATCGAAATCTATAAAAAACAAAACATCAATGCAATGCAAACCATGATGAAGGGAGACGAAACAATTCAGGAATACGAGGACATTCTTTTGGTTGGAAGAAATAGAAACTGGATTCCGATAATGAAAAATATGATGGCCGAAGGACCGACATTTTTTGCCGTTGGTGCAGGACATTTGGGTGGGAAAAGTGGCGTTATCAATTTGCTTAAAGCGGAAGGGTACAAACTCAAACCTGTAATCGGTATATAGTGTTGCGGCGACTTAAGCCCGCCTGAACGGAACGGGCAGGTCGCCGTTACAGATCTGCCCGCATTTCTATATACGAACGGAGATCAGCAAGCATCTGATCCGTCATTTTTTCTTCGGTATATTGAGGCATATAAGACTTTTTCCAATATTTGGAATAAGTACCATATCGCACCACCTGGTAGATCGATTGCCTATCGTATGTGGCGATTTTTTTGTTGAGGTGATTAAAACTCATTTCGGCATTGTCCAGATGCAAGAACGAATAACGTTTTTGATAATGACAATGCAAACAACTGTTTTCATAAATTAATTTGCCGTTTTCAGGATCGCCCTGAGGTGCCGTGCCAGCATGGCGATCTTCAGGAGGAGGTAAAAAAGTAGCAGGTGAGTAGGACATATATTTAGACTTAATAATGGCTATCGCATTAGGCCATGAAAGTGAATCAGTTATCGATTGAGAAATATATCTTGACTCCGCTTCTGTAAGATTTAGGTCACCCATTGTGAGTTGAATTTCCCAAAGATAAGCCATGATCGACTCCATTTCCCAATCCTTAAGCTCTCTGCCTTGAGCACATTCCAGAGCACAAAGCTGCACGGCTTCTCGCAAATCTTCCCGAGCGGGTCGAACAAGGTTTCCGTATTTTTTCTCGTAATCGCCATTGTAGTAGTACTCTCTGTTAGAAACTCCATAAAGAGGTGATCCCTGGAGAAATGGCATCCCTTTTTTATGAGTATATTTTAATTTTCCCAGAGGGTCGACTGTAGTGAGATCGAGATCTTCTCTTTCGATGTTGTGACAAGATGTACAGACGAAGTGCTTGCTTTGTCTTTTGGATTTAGGAGTGCCCGGCACTTTGGAAAATCCCTTTTTGACAATGTTTTCACCTATATGCGCATTGACATTGGGAATGCTCAGATTTGGTTTGACTTTTGACGCATCATCCCCTAACTTTTCCAAAAAATCCCATAATTTGTCGGAAGGCTCGATTTCGACCGAATCCGAAATAGAAAGGTTGCCTATCAAGGAGAAGAGTGCAATAATAATGATATACTTCATCCTACAAGCTAAATAACCTGGAAATAGTAAATCCTAACCTGTACTCCCCATCTGTCCAATTGGATGTCGTATAAGGAATATAATCCGTTTCGGAAATGCCCGTAGTATTCGTAAAGTTGAGCTGAAAAACATGACCTCCGCTAGTATCAAATTCAAAGCCAATGCCGAATGCCGGATAATAGCCGCTATCCGTGGACCGAAAATCATTAGCCACAGTAAAATTAGAATCCAGAATGATTCCCAATGCCTTGGATATATTAATTCGTGCTGAAGCACCGAGGCTTGGCAAATCATTTTGATCACCAAAGGGCACAATATTTCGGAATGTCCACGCCGCATTGAATTGTAGAGAGAACACATCTGAAAATTTGCGGGCTACATGCAAACCGAGATGATAGGCCCATCGGTGAGATGAGTTTTCAAAAAAATTTAATGCTTCTTCAGAACTGCTCTTTTGCATAGTAGAGACAGCACTTACTCCCACCACCGCCAGGCTAAATGGCAAATTTCCATTGACCTCTTGATTCATAAGTCTGACTTTTAGCAGGCCGTTGATCAATTGCCTCAAAGGTCCTGATCCTTTGGCTCGATTTATACCTATCATCACATTGTCGCTAAGGCCGTATTCGAATCCGATGCTGATGTCTGACGCATTTTCGAGACCATAAAAGGTAGGCCAGCCGCCAGCATTACCGGCCATATCTCCAAAGCGGTGAACTATTCTGAAATCTAGCTTTCGGGCAGGTAATGTTTCTATGGAATGAGAGTTGATAACTCTGGTATGTCTGAATGTCTGGATTACTTTTTCTTCCTTGAGCTCTACATCTTGGGCATGCAAGTTTTGAACTAAAAGACAGATAATAAATAGAATAAATACCAATAAACTTTGCGTGATAAGCGTGATTAGATGTGTTTTCATAGATTCATCAATATCCTCTGTAAAAAGGGGAATAAAATTTTCGGCGACAAACTTACTATTCCTATTAAACTATTTTGTCTATTAGCTCATTATATTTCTTGTTACAATTTCTTGTTACAATTTCTTGTTATAAATTTGCATTAATTTTGTTATTCACAGAAAAAGATAAAACATGTATCCAATAGAACTCACAATTCCCATGGCCAAAGATTTAACAGATTTTGGGTTTACCGGTCTAAAAAATGATGATGAAGTAATTAAGGCCATCACAAAATCAGAAGGTACGAGCCTACTTGTGGTCAACAGTGTCTGCGGGTGTGCTGCGGCGAATGCAAGACCAGGAGCCAAACTAGCCTTGGAAAATACAAAAACGCCTAATCAATGTTACACCGTATTCGCAGGAGTAGATCGTGAAGCCACTGAGAAAGCACGAGAATATCTTCTACCGTACCCACCAACATCTCCAGCTATTGCACTTTTTAAAGATGGGAAATTAGTGCATATGCTCGAGAGACAGCACATCGAAGGAAGGTCGGCCGAAATGATTGCGGATAATCTCAAAATGGCTTTTGATCAGTTTTGCTAGTGGCGTCGACAATCTGCTTGTCCGGCCAACAAAGTTTATTGGCTGCGCTCCTTTGGTGTTAATTGGTAAGAATGCGATGAGCTCCCACCTCTGCTAAGCCGCATTATTCACGGCCTAACCATAAAACTTCAATGAGCTAAAAAGACTATTGCCTACTAGAAAAAAATGGGGAGTCATTTAGAAATAAATAACTCCCCCCTAAAAATGAGAATGAAACCTAGATCTTAAACCCTTTATAGTTTTATTACCTTTTTAATGAATCGTTCCTCGGCCATTTTTACCAGAAGAATATATTGACCTACCAGAAGACTTGCAGCGTCAGCTTCTATTCTGTTTTTGCCTCGTGCCAATTTGGCATTAGAGTCAAATGCGTTTGTGATCAGTCGACCATTGAGATCAAAAAGTTTTATGTCAGCCACCGCCCTGTCTTCTGTGAATATTTCGATCATCATTGCTGAGCTGACTGGATTTTCAATCAATTTTACATATGCTTTACCAATTCGATTAACATCAATTGCAATGACCTCAGAATATTCGTAGTCGCCGTTAAAATCTATTTGTTTGAGTCGATAGTAGTAGGTGCCACTTAATGATATGTCCCGATCTTCAAATTCATAATCTATAAGCGTGCTACTCGTACCGTTGCCATCGACTTCGCCTATTTTTTTGAATCCTTTGGAAGGATCAAAGCTTCGTTCTATCTCGAAAAGTTCATTATTGATCTCCGTTAAAGTTGACCAATTGAGCACATTAACATCGGCTTTGCGGTCTCAATAGCCGGTAAAACTTATCAAATCTACGGGCAACGTGCCAAATTGCGAGCCCGCATTGATTGCATTGATCGTTGCTCCTACACCCACAAAAAATAATTCGGTGGTGCCTTCTGAAACGTTGACTACTTCACTATCGACATTGTCATCACTGCCTTCATTGGCATTTACGAATGAGAGATTATCGGGTAGTACAAACATGACCGAATACGATCCTTGGCGGATGCTTGTAAACGTATATTCGCCGTTGGCATTGGTCAGCGTTTCAGCTACTACCTCTCCGTCCGAGTTAAGAAGTTTTACCAATATATTCTCCAGAGGGCTGTCTATTCCTGTTTCAAAAACTCCCGAAATACCGGCTTCACTATCCTGCCACACGATACCGTTGACCGTACCTCCTTGATATATACCGGCATCCAAATCGCAGATCACCTGTCCATCGGTCAAGGTGAATGTTGCGGAGGTATTAGGGCCATTGTCATCAGGTCGCTATCGATTTCTTCATTGCCGATCGCATTAGCTTCTGTTCTGACCAGGCCACCTTCCAATATGAGTTCTATATAATAGGCGCCAGCAGCGATATCGGTGAACTTGTAAAATCCTGCTTCATTAGTTAAAGGATTGGTCACAGTTACCGTATTGGAAACTAGTGTGCCATCTGACGTAAATAGTCTAACAGTTATTCCGTTCATTCCTGATTCGGTGTCATCTATTACCCCATCACCGTCGGCGTCATTCCAGACCAAATCGCCTACTGCCGTTCCTGCTATATATCCTGCATAAATATTATCAATGGTTTGGCCCGATTGTAGAATTATTGTCATGGTAATACCGGTCTCTGGCGCTATATCACTATCGACATTGTCATTACCGCCCACGTCCTTTTGGGTTGGTGTAAAACCAAGTCCTGTTTTGAATTCCACCACATATGGACAAGGCGCGAGGTTTGTAAATTCGTAATGGCCATCTTGGCCTTCACTATTGGCAGTGTTTGTAGTAGCAGTCACTTCATCCGCATTATCGGGCGCACCGTCCTGATTCAGATCTTTGTACAAATTAACAATGATGTTGTTGATGCCGTCTTCGCTGACCTGTGCTATCCCATCGGAGTTGGCATCATTAAAAGCGATACCAGAAATTGAGGCTGAGCGAAAAAGCCCAAGATCTATATCCGCTCGATCTACACCTGCTGCCAGTGTTATGGTGGCAGTAGAATTGTTTGCGGGATTAAAGTCATTATCGACCTCGTTATCATTACCTTGTCCAAGTGAAGTTAACCGAAATATGTCTAAGTTTGTGACTACGACTACATAGCTTCCCGCAGGCACGCTGAACGAATAATTGCCTTCAACACCTGTATCCATATCGCTACCTGAAACAGTCGTAGCTAGCGGAGAATTAATATCATCAGCGATTCCATTTTGGTCAACATCTGCGAAGATGGAAATAGCAATTCCATTTACCCCATTTTCGCCGTTATCTCTTATACCATTGCCGTTGAGATCTTCGAAAACAAAATCGCCAATCAAAACACCAGGCTCTGCGCATGCAGTCAGACCAGTGCAATCCGGATCTGCACAATCGACAAGTCCATCCTAGTCGTTGTCGGTGCCGTCAGAACAGGTCGTGGCATTGTTCTCAGATGACGAACATTGGCTGGCAAAACATGAAGGGTCACCATCCTCTGAGTTTAAGTCATCGTATAGCATTCCAGTGACTTGTTTGCTTTGATTAGCGCCTAAGAATTCATCTATTTCTACAAAAGAATTTTCGTAGCCGTCCGTAAGTCCTTCTTGCGCCCATGTAACATTGAAACAAGTATTAGGCTCACCCACAGCTTCGGGAATCACATTAAAGCATAGTGTGGATGTTTTGACCCATTGATTAGTCGGTACTTCAAAAGTACTTGCTTCGAATCCGCTGAGGTTTATAGAGTAATTCAGAAATCCTAGATCATCATCAAAAGGGAGCACGCCTACGGTGCTCGCATTCACATTTTCCGTATTTTCTACTAGTGTAAATGGACTAAAAATGTCCTGCGCCGTGCGTCCTGAAGCTCAAAAGTGAGCATGCTGTTTACCAGATGGAGGTATGGCCCTCCGAAGGCGGCTGGAAGGAGCAGCCTTCAAACCACCTTATGGTGCTAAGGTAGTAATACCTGGGTACTGAGCGATAAGGAAAAGGCTTCGCTAAAGGAGTCAGGTGATCATTGAAAGAGTCGAACGAAAGTGAACCACTGATTAAGCAACGAAACACATTTAGTTGTACATCAAAACCGGGGATTGGTGTATTTCCCGGGAAGACCATAGCGGAAGACCTTCTTACTGGCTATGGGGTTACCGTTGTAGAGGTGGCGAGACATCAATGAAGGGTGGTAAATAGAACAGGAGATTGCCCTACTGTAATGATAAGAGAGAAGGCACAATCCGTAGAGGAGAGGCCGAGCGTATCGAAGTGCAGAGGGTTACGGACTAACTCGTAGTAGTGATGAAGCATCTGTAATGGATGTGGATCGAAGGGGTTAGCATTGTTGGAATCTGTTATTGGTTCAACAACTAATAAGAATTAGGAGGATTGAATTAAAACAGATTGAAGTCTGGATAATACAGATTAGACAATGAAGAGCCGTATGAAGGGAGACTTTCACAGCCTGTCCCGAAAATCGGGATACGGTTCTGCGAGAGGCTTGGGGTGAAATTCCCCAGGTCTACTCGACCTATTTAACTTGCTCTACTTCAAAGAATTATAAATTTGTAGTGTTGCACTCGACGTGCTAACAGCTTGGTAATCAGTCACTTACATTTTGAAAATGCCAAGTTGGGTTAAACTGGGTATCAAAGCAAAGCACATCGGATGCGTCGCTCACGTTTGTCGGTACTAAACGAATTTCGAATTTCTCTTGTGCAGTAGAAATGCAGACACAGAAAAGCATAATTGCGGTAAGAACACTGAAAGTTTTCATCAATTGTGTTATAGTTTGACCCTTAAGGCACAACAAATATTACAAAAAATTCTCATATGTAAAAATATTTATTAAAATTCATATTACATAAATTAACATATATATAAAGTATTTATATATTGCAGCAGTAATGATGAGACCGGTTTTTTTCTTTTGTTTTGTTATTCTCGGTTGTGCAGAGTCGGAAAGCAAGTATGAACGAATCAGCGCGCACGAGATTAATGCGATACTTGGAGAATTTGGAGACACCGATGCGGTATTCACCAGTAAGGGCGTTTCTTTTGACTCCATTGTGACTTATGCAGGAAAGAGAATGTTAAATGGGACGATTGAAAAGACCAAATTGAAATTGTTTTTCTATGGAGAGTATTGCCGTGGATATTTTAATCTTCCCGAAAAGGATACCAAAAATCTACAGGTTTTCGGAAAAAAGATTAGCGGTGATTGGATATTGAAGTGTGTGACCAAGTTGAATATGGAAGAGGCGGGAGGATATATTTTCCTTGTTAAAGAAGAAAATGCATACAATGGAATTTGGTCGAATGGACATGTGAATTTTAAGAAAGGCAATTTACGTTTACAAAAACAAAAGCTAGATTACAATATACTTACCGATTGGTAAAAAGAGTTCTTGGGTTGGTTGGTCTATAATATGAGGTCGGAGCAATTCCGGCCTTTTTTATCTATCTTAGGAGGGTTATATCTCCTTTGAAAATTTGTACCTGATTCTCTATCATCACTTGTATGATATATACATAAACCCCCTGTGAAAGTTCCTTAGTAAGTACTCAATAACCGTACAAAAATAAGGATAGCTAAGCCAATTCCAGTTGATATTTTTGGAGCATTATCTGAGATAATGGAGGAATAAGGTTTGATTTTTTAAGCCGGTCTTTGAGATATTCCCAAAATGATACATCAAGTTTCCTGCAAGTTTTTTTCAACGAGAGGAAAGTATCCCTCGCCCTTCTTCCGTTTTCACTTCTTGTACCTGCACTTATTTTTCTTCTTTTTACATATTCTCTGATATCCCTTTCTGAGTCATTGTTATGCAATGAAGTAGTAGGCCGATTCAAAACGACTAATAGTTGATCTTTTTTTCTTTTAAGATCATCCAATACATGATTGAGCGCTCCAAAGTCGGCTACCGGTTCACACAATGAATCAAAATTTTGACTCAGTTGTAAGGCTTTTTTTCGATCAGGTTTTTCTTTGTATAACTTAAGTTGTTGATAAAGCAACCAATATTTGGCTTTTTTACTTTCCAACTGTTCCTGTTGAACAGAATCGTAATATTTTAATTCCACCAATCTTCTTTCGGCATGTTTCCAACACAAAGAGTGGATAAATATGTTGAATTGGCCTGCTCCGTCAGAATGGATTACTGTATTGGGGTCAAATCCATGTTCCACAATAGACCCTATAAGCAATGCTTCTGTTATATGTTTTATGGCGTATTTGGCCGTTATTCCTTTGCTTTTAAAATATTCTTCAAGGGTTTTTTTGTCTTTAAATACTCGTTCTCCCTGATCATAACTTTGTTTCAGTATTTGACAATATCCCACCGTTAGTCTTTCATTTTCAATGTAGGATAAGCTTGCCTGATTAATATGATAATCCTCTTTTTCTTGACGAAGTATTTCTAAAAAATTGATACGACTCTTTGAAAAAGTTGTAGTAAAATAGGTGAACAAATCTGAATTAATACAGTTACAAAAACCATTTTTGAGTCCACTCCGAAAACTAAATCATAAATCATGTCAAATATTACAATAAGATGACATATATATTTAATTTGTGATATGTTTAAACGTAGTACAAATTCACAAGTTGATCTATTCAAATCGATAGGAGGGATGCTATCAGAACGGAAGCGAGAGCTTCTGGATGATCCAAATGGTTGGCATAATATATTTTTTAAAGAAGTGGTATCTCGCATAGACGAAGGATTGTTCGAGGTGCTTTATAATCAAGGAGGCCGGCCCAATTGCTCAATTAGAGTTTTAATGGGAATGATTATCCTTAAAGAAGGTAAAGGTTGGACTGATGAACAACTTTTTGATGAATGTCGATTCAACACCAGGGTCATGCTTGCTTTGGGATATTCGAATATAAATGAGGATATTCCGACCGAATCGACTTACTATAAGTTCAGACAGAGCATGGTAGAGTATAATGAAGACCATGGGGAGGATTTGATGAAGGCGGCATTTAAACAAATCACTATTGGGCAGATAGAGCAATACAAGGTGAGCGGTAAGAAAATACGATTGGATTCGAAGTTGATTAATTCCAATATTGCACGCTGCACTCGAGTCCAGATGATAATCGAAGCTGTACGAGTATGCAGTAAAGACCTTATGGTAGAACTGCTTACAGATCAATTGGATAAAGAATCATGCGAGCTTTTAGAAAAGCTAAAAAGCCAAAGTGCCTCCAATATTGTCTACCCATTAAACAAAAAAGAAAAAGAGGAACTGCTAGTAGGTATGGGTAAGATCATAAAGGTACTCTTGAGTCATGGCCAGGCGGCGGGATTGACAGGCTACCAAGATCTCAAGCGGCTCTACGAAGAACAGTATGAAGAACAATCAGAGGAATCTAATGAGCAAAAACCTCCGAGTGCCTCTGATGATAAAACAAAAATCAGCGCGGTCTGTGATGAATCTGAACAGCAAACTAAACAGGAGAATACTCCGAGACCCAAAGCTGCAAGAGACATATCGAGTGGCAGTGTGCAGTCCATTCATGATCCTGATGCTGCCTACCGTACTAAAGGTAAAGCAGAAAATAAACAGACCATATCGGGCTATCATGCCAACATAAGTGAAACGTGTACAGAAGAAAATGAAATAGACCTAATCGTAGATGCCCAGGTAGTACCGGCCAATATTACAGAAGACGAGTTTTTAATCGAATCTATCGACCATATCCAGGATGTATTAAATCCAGATAAGGATGAATCAGGTCAAGAAAAGAATAAAATAGAACAGGCCATCACGGATGGCGGATACGACAGCAAGGCCAACAGAAAAGCAATGTCAGAAACGACCACGCCCGAATGGAAGTTAGCTAATACAAAAGGGGGAAAGCAGGCCTATACAATGAAACGAGATGAGAATAACAATCTTCAAGTATGGCGAAAAAAGACAGGAGAACAGTGCGCGGTAAAGTTTAACGAGAAGACCAACAAATACGTCATTAAACACGACACCCGAGGTCGGTATATGACCAAAGATGAAGTAGAAAACTATTTTTTATTTCAACAGATGCAAGAAACATTAGATGAGCACACCCACAATCTAAGAGCCAATGTGGAATCGACCATACATCAATGTTTTCACCGGCTCAAAAAAAGGAACAAAATATTATATCGGGGTTTATTCAAATGTCAAATTTATGTCCTGTCACGAGTACTTTGGACGAATTTTAGAAGAATTAACGATAAATTGGTCGAAAATGCCCTCGGATTTCCAAATATCATCATCGCAACCCTCAGGAATGCTTATGCAACAATATTGCACTTAAGAAAATTCCAGGGTTTTGGCCGCAGCTGGCAAATGTACGCTTGAAAAATGTGTGGTAATCGGAGTGGACTCATTTTTGAACCTATGTCTTGCTCCTGTATCATCAGTGCGTAGTTCTTCTGTGAGTTCTATTCCTTTCGATAATAGGGTCTGTTTTTCTCGATGAAAAGCTTGTTTGTTTGCTGTTAATATTGCCGAAATCTGTCCCGATGATATATCTACCCCAAAATCACGAAGTGAGGATAATATCAGGGGCTGGGTAACACTACAGTAGTAGTATTGATGGATAATATAGGCTTTTAAGTCTGCACCAAAATGAGTGTTTTTTAAGTGCTTGGGCATTGGAGCTACCTGTACCTGTTTACCGTCGGGACTCTGCCATTTTTCCAACTTGTATTCAATGTTATTTGCCCTTACTATGATGTCTTGGATTACACATGTTTTGTAACCGATTAATTTCCATCCTTTTGGTGGATCGATTAATTTGACTTCCTTTTCTTCATGAATGGTCAGATTCTCTTTCTTCTTACGCTTGCCTGTTTTACGTTCTTTTTGCGAGCTGACTGTGTCCTTAGGATTGGGTTTATCAAGATTGCTGGGTTTGATCTTTGGCTTTTTTGGTAACTTTTTTAACCCACGTACTTCAGCTTTTAATTCTTCTACTTCATCACTCAATCGAGTTATCTTTTCCAGAAGAAACAGTACAAATGGTTCATCCAACAACTCCTTTCGAAATCCAGAAACATTTTCCAATCCTCTACTTGTCGGTGAGTTTGAAAGATTGTCTTTACCTTTATTTTTTTGTGCTTTGATAATCTGAGCTTTTTACGCCCTATTATCATTTATTGGCAGTTACTATTTCTTAACTGTTTTCTCTAACTCATTATTTTTACCTAATCATTATTTTTAATAATTCGATTTATTGACCGTTATTGAGTACTTACGTTCCTTACCATTAAATCTCCCATCCCACAGCAAATCGGGATAATTAGAAAGTTGATTTTTTCTGTCGAACACTCTATTTCCGTACCTGTCAAAAATAGAATAGGACAAGACATTAAAGATTTCGCCATTCGGGACCTGGATGTAAAATAAATTATTACCAACGGTGCTGCTTGGAGCGAAGGCATTCGGAATAAATACCCCTGAATCATCCGCAATGTTTCGACAAAAATCGAAAAACCGACAATCGCTATCGTTGCAATCCACTAATCCGTCGTTGTCGTTATCGATGTCATCTCTACATCTGTTAAGGGTAGATTCAGAAGTGGAATCCGTGCAATCATCGACGGGCAGAAGGATAAAAGGATTAGGGGAAAGAGGTTCAGTACAGTCGGTATCGGCATTTCGGTAAGAGATGTAGTAAGTGCCGGTATCGAGATCGGAAATAATAGTATTTGCAAAAAAAGTGACTCCGTTATCAATGCTTATTTCCACATTATTAGCTGAAAAGGCTATCTCTATTTCCCCATTATTCAGATCAGGACAATTACTGGGCTCAACAAATGTAAAAGACTGGAATAATGGAGAACATTCGTCATCGTCACAATCGATCAGGCCATCGCTATCATTATCTATGCCATCATTGCAGGTGGTGGCGTTGTCTTCGTTGCACAATGTATTGCACCCTCCGTCGAGGCAATCTATGAGGCCATCTTCATCATTGTCAAGGCCATCATTACACAATTGCAGAGTATCTTCTTCAAGTACAAAGCATGCATCAAAACTTTGATCGGGAACAAGATTTTGCACACCATTGCGCGTTACATCAGGACCGGGTGCGCCGAAAATCAATTCATTCAACACATCCATCGGAATATTTATTTCGTTTTGAATAGGCCCGTCAAAAAAATTCATTTGGAAGCAAGTATTCGGGTTGGTGATATCATTAATCAAAATTTGAAAACAGATATTTATTATAGAAACCCAAGTGCTATCCGCGGGAATAGTAATTCCTGGTGAGTTGACATTGGCGGTTATGTTGAGTCTAAAAAAGCCAAGTGTATTTTCATAGGGAAGAGAAGTGCCCGAAGTGGAGATAATGTTATCAAGTAAATCCCCCAAAGCATAAGACACGTCCACACCAGGCACGACTTGTACGGAATCACTAAGAAGTACCGCCGCACTTGCATCATAAAGCACAGCTATATTAGCAAAACCCAAGGTCCAATCCTGTGGGCCCCGGTTTCTTAGTTGAAAGTCATAGCAGGCCACTTTGTTTAAGGTATCCAGACTTGCCAGGTTAAACCGCATTTCGTAGAGGTTTTGCGTATCGCCTTTATAAGGAAGGAGGAAGATGCAACAAAGGCAAACGAGCAATATGCAATTTTGAGGAATCGGTATTTTTCTGGACAAATTTCTGATGATTCTTATCTCAATACTTTTGATAAACAGCTAACAATTGATCGTTAGTACGTTTTGCATCAAATAATTTGACATGAGAAAAGGCCAGCTGACTGGATTTTCTATCTCGATAAGAAAGCTTGGAAAGTATATTGGCTAGTTCATCCGCGTTGTTTGGTTTAAAATAATACACTGATTCTCCACCTGCTTCGCGATGCGCAGGATTATCCGCACATACCACAGTTGCCCCGTGAGCTATAGCCTCCAAAATAGGCAAACCAAAACCTTCTGCCAAAGAAGGATAAATGAGAGCCGTACAGTTTTTGTAAAAAAGCGAAAGTACCCGATCCGACAATTCGTTTTCTATTCTTATCCGATCCGATGAGTCAAAATAATTTGGTATTACCCGGACCCTAGATATTTTATCTTTTGTAACAATTACCAGTTTTTTTTGCCTATGCAGGGGGATCAATTTTAAAGCTTTGAAAAGAACCTTGAGATTTTTTCGTTTGTGCAAACTCCCTACGTATAGCCAAAACCCATTTCTAAGATTATAGAGACTTTGAAATTCTGACGATTTGAGCCAAGTGTCCGGTTGCGCGTAAAGCTTGTTGATCGATGGATGGATAACTGATATTTTGGTATTCCTTGGGTCATAGTATTTTTCGAGTTCTGCTCTTGTATGGTGACTAATACAGATAATTTTATTAGCCGATCTCAAAGCCCATTTCAGTTTGAGATTATAAATCATTCTGTCAAAAAAAGTATAACCTTCGGCATGACTCCAAAAAATTACATCGTGGACGGTTAGAATTTTTTTGGTTTTAGAAAGAAAGGAGAAAATGGGTAATTCGTTGCTAAGGCCATGAAAGACATCCAGCCTATGTCTTCGGGCAAGTATTGGGATCAGAAATGTCCTCCAAAAAGCTCCAAAAAATTGGGCGTGATGAATTTTGATGTTAGGTGCCTTGAAAAAGAACTCAGTTTCTTCTTGTCTTCTGGTGCAAGGTGTAAATAAATGAATGTTAAACTCTGGGTGCTGTTCGGCCAGATTTTTTACAAGAGTACGGGCGTAGGTGCCGAGTCCACTATCATTACAAAAAAGTCTTTTGGCATCATAACCGATGATCATTTATGTCGCTTCCCTGGCTTTTCGGGCATCTCTGAAGCTTTTGATAAAGTAGACCATTGCGATTATTCCGGTAAGTAGCATGACCCCTGTCCTTAGAATCTTCATCGGATCATCACCGCCAATAGCGGATAAAAATGGCCGAAGTATACCAAGGATTAATAGTAAGGTCACCGCCACTGCGATATGAGCGACCACTTTATTTTCTTTGCTCACACCATTTTGACAAGCCAATAGTATCAGTCCTCCGATTACCGGGATAAGCGCTGTCTTAGATGCCATTTCGGTGGCGTAGCATCCCCACGCTCCTAATATGAGTAGAGCCAGGGCGTTGATTACATTCGCTTTACTTGCATTCATAGCATTTGCTTTTCTTTCGTGCCAAGTTACGTATTCTAAGTCGCAACGGATAGATTAATCTCAAAAATTATTTAAACCGATAGTGTCCGTTTCAAGAAGAATTTCTTTGAATTCATCATCCAATTCCTCTTCAAGAAATTCTTCTTCATCGAATACATCAAATTGTAGGTCTTCATCTATTCTTTTTTCGAATTCGTCTTCAGGTTCACCTTGCTTATAGCGCGCACAATCGATAAATTCTCGTAGACCTTTAGGCATTTTCGGAAATCTTATAGACGGATCGTATCCACTATTTTTATCTTCCTCAAGGCTTTGCATATACTTCATGAATATTGGCCGGGCCACCACAAAACCCTGACCATCGTCCAGTGTGTAAAATTTGACCCATTTCTCATCGCCGCCTACCCAAACTCCGGTGATTAAGGTCGGAGTCAAACCGATAAACCATCCGTCGGCAAAATCATTGGTCGTACCTGTCTTGCCGCCACTTTCGCTTGTCAGGCCGAGACCCCTTCCTCCACCTGTATTGTTCTTCAGCATGTCGAGCATGACTCCGTTGTAAAAAGGATTGACGGCTACATTCTGCTGAACGGTAGATTGGTAGATAATTTTCCCATTTTTGTCCTCGATTCGATCCACAAAGAACGGCTTAGAATACACTCCATTGTTTGCAAATGTCGTATAGCCTCCGGTAATTTCCATTATGGAAAGGTCGACAGAACCGAGCGCAATGGATGGAACATTCGGAATAAGAAGACGATCATTATACAATCTTTCATATTTACTAATGCCGACATTATTAAGCAAATCCCGTACGGGCTCCATGGTGCCCAATTCTTTGACCATTCGCACCGTAATCGAATTTTTAGAATACAAAAGGCCTTGATAGAGGTTGTATTTGTTACCAGTGAAAAGGCCATTGGCATTAGAAGGTGACCACTCTTGTGAAACCAATAAATTAGCATCGCCCGGAGCTATGGTATATTGTATATCATCGTATTCGTGACATGGAGAAATGCCCTGCACACTTATGGCTGTAGCATAGATGAAAGGTTTAATTGTAGAACCTACTTGCCTTCTGAAATTGACATGATCGTATTTAAAGTTTTCAAAATCTACTCCGCCTACCCAAGCCTTTATTTTACCATTGCGAGGATCTACCGAGAGTAATCCACTCTGCAATATGCGTGACTGATGCATGAGTGAATCGAGGAGAGACATAGTTTTAATTTCAGCCCGCTCCTCATTGTAGGCGAATACCTTAAACTCTTTCTCCTCATCCAGTTTTTCTTGGAGGTTCTCGTGAAATTCGATCCAGATCGTTCTTATTTCCTGCCAATAACCGGAGGTTATTAATTTTCTGAATTGAAGTCTCAGTTTTTCGTCGATTTCTCGGACATATTTCCGGCTGCGAATTAGCCTTCTCACTGTAGGCTCCTTCAACGTAATCTGAAAATCTTCGAAAATTTTCTCAGATAATTTTCCGAAATGTTTTTCATAAAGGTGGGAATAGATTTCCAGATTGCGTATGCTCCTATTGATAGTTTCTCTTCGGATTGCGATTTTTAGGCTGTCTTCCGAATTATTTTTATCAAGATCATACGTAATGGGATTTTTTCTATACCACACACGCCAGTAACGCTTCTGGTTGGTTGCCATATGTTCTGCTACTGCGGCTTCCGCATGTCTTTGGTAATCCAGATTAATAGTGGTGTAAATCTTCAATCCATCTCTGTAGATGTCGTAAGAACCCCCTTCGGATTTTAAGTATTGATTTTGGCTTAAGAGCTTTTTGAGCCATTTCGTCAATTCACTTCGGAAATAAGGAGCAGGTCCCTCTACGTGTGATTCTCTGTTGAATGCTGAAATATCCAAAGACTTGGAAAGTAAAGTATCCAGTTGTACTTTATTGATTTTACGGTTTTTCCTCATCAATCTAAGTACTACATCTCTGCGCTTTTCAGCATTATCCGTAAATCGTACGGGATTGTATTTGGAAGGATTTTTGAGCATGCCTACCAATGTAGCCGCTTCTTGCACTTCAATGTCTTTTTGATCTTTTCCAAAATATATTTGTGCAGCCGCCTGGATGCCATGCGCTCCATTGATAAATTCGAATTTATTCAGATACATGGCTACGATCTCTTCTTTGGTGTATTGTCGTTCTAAGCATACTGCAGTAATCCACTCCTTAAATTTTATACTCAGAAGAGCTTTCAAACGAGTTAACTTGCTTTTACCCGCCAAGGATTCTCTTTTAAAAAGAAGCTTTGCAAGTTGTTGTGAGATAGTACTTCCCCCACCGGAACTGTCATCGCTAAAAAGAACTGTTTTCACACCCACCCGAAGTAACGCTTTGAGGTCGATGCCTGCATGCTTGTAGTACCTAATGTCCTCTGTTGCAATAAGTGCCTTGATAATATTTGGTGATAGATCGGAATAATCTATAAACTCCCTGTTTTCAATATAATACTTGCCGAAAGGCGTCAGATCGTTACTATATACAATGGATGCAAGGTCGTATTGGGGGTTTTCAAGTTGGTCAAAGGAAGGAAGTTCGCCTCTTGAGAAGATTAAAAAAATGAGACTGGCTCCGATTATTAAGAAAATACAAGCGAACCACAAAAAACGACTCATCCATTTGAGCCAAATATGGCTTTTCTTATTGTCCCAGATTCTTCTCAAGATTGTTGAAAACTTATTCATTCCTGCTGAGCAATGGGCTTCTGCCTTCGTTTTACTTCGGCGGACATGTAAGCCCATTGTTTACCAAAAATAAGAATCTATTCGTTGATTTCCTCCTCAAAAGGTTCTTCGAATGGATCATCGAGACGCTCAACATCTGTCCTTGTCGAATCCACTTTCGGCAGAGAGTACTTCGAACAATCCAATTCAATTCCAAGGTTTCCCGGGAATATGAAGGTGGCATTAGTATTGAAATTGATCGCTTTGTCCTTTTCCAGGCTTTGCATAAAACTGAGAAAATATGGTCTGGCCATAACTCCACCCTGACCGTCTTCCAAGGTCAAAAATCGGACCCATGGATCGTCACCACCTACCCAGGTGCCTACGGTGAGATTAGGAGTAATACCAATATACCAGCCATCCACATAGTCATCCGTAGTACCTGTCTTCCCGCCAAAATCGGTAAGTAAAGCAAAGCGCACCGAACTCGACGCGTACTTGAGTAACTCGACCATGGCGTAGTTGTATTCAGTATTAAGGGCTCTGTTTTGCTCGATTTTGCTTTCGTAAATCACGTTTCCATTTTTATCCTCTATTCTTTGAATAAAAGTGGGCTTACTGTGAATGCCATTATTGGAAAAAGTGCTATATGCCGAGGTCATTTCCAATACAGTAAGTGACGGCACTCCCAAGGCTAGTGAAGGAACTCTGGGCAATTTATTTTCATCAATTCCCATATTGATTGCGAGTTGTATAATATCATCCACCGAACCAAATTTGCTCACCAGCCATGTCGAAACAGAATTTAGTGATTTTTTCAAAGCATCCTTGAGGGTGAAGTATTGTTCGCTAAATTTTCCGCTCGCATTAGAAGGTGACCAACTATCCTGCAAACCAAAATCCGGATCACCGGCAGGAATAGTATATTGCACATCCTGTACTGGCCAACAAGGGGAATATCCATCCATCAAAGCAGCAGTATACAAAAACGGTTTGAACGTAGAACCCACTTGCCGATTTGTGGTAACATGATCGTATTTGAAATATTTGTAGTCGATTCCTCCTACCCATGATTTTACATATCCCGTCTGCGGCTCTATAGAAACAGAACCGAGCTGCATATGCATTCGATGGTATTTTAAAGAATCCAAAGGCGTCATATAGACTTCTTTTTCGCTACCTTCTTCATAGGAGAATACTTTCATGGGCTGCTTGACATTGAAGTCCTTTTTGGTGCGTTTTATCAATGCCGACCATTGTTTTTTAAGCTCTCTCCATTTAGGGTGGGCCATTATTTTTTTGTATACTTTTTTTTGCTTGCTACTGATGATTCCTTCTGAATTCATGTAGCTCAGAGCATATTCATCCTTTTCGGCCTTAAGCATTCGCCTGATATCTGCATTCCAAAGACGTACATTTTCAATTTCCTGTGAGATTTCTTTGATGACTTTATTCAGATATGCTGATCTGAGCAACTGGTATCGGTCAGAACTTTCAACCAAATTATTCAGGGCTTCCTGGCGTATTTTGAGTTGTTGGTCAGTAGCTTCATATTTCCACGGATCAAGGCCTTTCCATCTGTTGAAATAAACAGCCTGGAGTTGTTTCATGTGCCGGTGCACAGCTTCTTCGGCGTGCTTTTGATACCTGGAATCGATTGTCGTATATATTTTCAAGCCATCCCTGTAAATATTATAGGTGGTACCATCGGGTTTTTTGGCAACTGAGCCATTGCGGATCAATCGATTCAGTTTTTTGGTCAATTCATTTCTGAAATAAGGAGCCATGCCATCATAGTGAACGGGGCGCTTAAATCGGGAATGATCTATTGGCCGGTTTCGCAATTCGTGGTATTGCTCATTGGAAATCAGATGTTTCTTTTCCATTTGTTTGAGGACGATCATTCTGCGGTGAATGGAATTTTCCTCGTACTTTTGTGGGTTGTATAGACTTGGATTTTTGAGCATTCCTATGAGCAGGGCGGATTCATCAATTGTCAGGTCTTTTTGATTTTTACCAAAATAAATATTAGCCGCTGAACCGATCCCTATCGCATCGTACAGGAAGTCGTATTTGTTGAGGTACATGGCGATGATCTCCTCTTTGGTATATCTCTTTTCAAATTCTATAGCGATGACCCATTCCTGCATTTTCTGCCATACACGCTTCACAAAATTTCTGGTTTTTTGAGTGAAAAATAGTTTGGCTAATTGTTGGCTAATAGTGCTCGCTCCGCCTCTTCTTCCCATAAAAAGAATGGCGCGCATCGTACCCCGGAAGTCTATACCGCTGTGTTGATGGAATCGTTCGTCTTCAGTGGCTAAAAGGGCATTGACGAGGTGTGGCGATAGATCTTCATAAGTGACCCGTTGCCTGTTTTGGGTAAAATAGCGGCCAAGTTCTTCACCATCAGTAGTATAAATTAGGGTGGATTCTTCGAATTTTGGGTTTTCGAGTTCATCGGTATTGGGAAGGCGTGTGAAGGAGATGAGGATAAAGAGAGCCAGGGTTGCCAAAACAGCTAGTCCTGTCAATACCCAAAGTGCAATGATGTATTTTTTGTAGTTTTTTCGAGAAACATTTTCTACTGCCATAGTTAAAAAGTGATTCCAAAAGAAATGAATGATGCCAAAGGCTTCCTTTTATGAAAAGTTTCGAAGGAGAATAAAGCAGCTGTATTCAAAAATTTAGATTGGTGATTTTGAACTGACCTGAAATTAATTAGCTATCATTTCAAACAGGAACTATAGGGAAATATTATAAACAAGAATAGTTTTAATTTGCGATTTTTGCCATGTATGCATTGGTTGTACTTTTTTATTAGAGCCAATAAATATGTCGCACATCGAAGAAATAAAAACGGCCATTGAATCCCTTCCAGAACGAGAATATTCAAAACTCAGAAAATGGCTTAGTGAAAGAGATTGGCACGCATGGGATCGTCAAATTGAAGAGGATTCCAAATCGGGGACGCTAGATTTTTTAATAGATGAAGCTCTCGAGGCTAAAAAAAAGAGTATCCTTAATGAGCTTTAAATGCACAAAACCACTCCACAATTTTGGAAACTCTTTTACAAATTGCCTTCTTCCGTGCAACAGATTTCCAGACAAAATTTCGAATTACTCAAGAATGACCCTAGACATCCATCTCTTCACTTGTCGATTATCAGAGATTAAAATTTACTAAATCTTAGAGATTTAGCAAATTGTCCTGTCTACTTGTCCCGTTTCTCCAAATAACTTATCACTGCTTTACGCAAATCATTCCGTAAGTCTGCCATACTTTCAGTATTAGGTTCTTTGATGTGCCCAATGCCTTCTGTATCACGTGTCAAAAATTTATAATCATAACCCGCCAATAGAAAATCATTCATCGCAATGGTATAGTTTCGATCGGTTTGTACCAATTCATTTCCACCTCTAAAATCTTGGAAGGGTAAGGTAAAATTCTGATAATATCATATTGTGTCAAATTACCAGACAACATCTCATCCACTCGGATAGAACCGCTATTCAGCATAGTTGCTTCCACTTTATCACTGCTTGCTGCCGTTATCGCTTTCGCCACTCCCCTCCCAAATCACATTGTCCACCTCGTACTGTACTTTCACGTCCATCCAAAGGTGAGGACAAATGGGTGATTATTTTATCTGGATCAAAACCATTATTAGCCAAATCATCGGCCACTACTTGCTTCCAATAGTCTACTTTCGATTTAGTGAATTCTTCTTCCTCGATGTTTTCATCAATTTTTACCAATTCAGAATCCATCTTCCATCGATGGTCATTCTTATTATATTTTAAAGTATGAACGTAAGCTGTTTTAGCGTTGGCATCTGCTTTTGCAACAACAGTTGAGCCTACCATATGCTTCATATTATCGTGGTCATGTCCACCTACGACGAGTGGGAAACCTGTTATTGTCTTTACCAATTCCAAATCATCCTCAATGTCTAAATGAGTCAGAGGAATGATGATATCCACCTGAGGATTAAGTTCTTCAGACATGTCCTTGGAGCGCTGCATAAAGTCTTGATACTTCACATAAGGTTGTTGTTTGGAATCAATTGTTACTCCAAAAAATCCAACTTTGAGTCCACTCCGATTACCACACATTTTTCAAGCGTACATTTGCCAGCTGCGGCCAAAACCCTGGAATTTTCTTAAGTGCAATATTGTTGCATAAGCATTCCTGAGGGTTGCGATGATGATATTTGGAAATCCGAGGGCATTTTCGACCAATTTATCGTTAATTCTTCTAAAATTCGTCCAAAGTACTCGTGACAGGACATAAATTTGACATTTGAATAAATCCCGATATAATATTTTGTTCCTTTTTTTGAGCCGGTGAAAACATTGATGTATGGTCGATTCCACATTGGCTCTTAGATTGTGGGTGTGCTCATCTAATGTTTCTTGCATCTGTTGAAATAAAAAATAGTTTTCTACTTCATCTTTGGTCATATACCGACCTCGGGTGTCGTGTTTAATGACGTATTTGTTGGTCTTCTCGTTAAACTTTACCGCGCACTGTTCTCCTGTCTTTTTTCGCCATACTTGAAGATTGTTATTCTCATCTCGTTTCATTGTATAGGCCTGCTTTCCCCCTTTTGTATTAGCTAACTTCCATTCGGGCGTGGTCGTTTCTGACATTGCTTTTCTGTTGGCCTTGCTGTCGTATCCGCCATCCGTGATGGCCTGTTCTATTTTATTCTTTTCTTGACCTGATTCATCCTTATCTGGATTTAATACATCCTGGATATGGTCGATAGATTCGATTAAAAACTCGTCTTCTGTAATATTGGCCGGTACTACCTGGGCATCTACGATTAGGTCTATTTCATTTTCTTCTGTACACGTTTCACTTATGTTGGCATGATAGCCCGATATGGTCTGTTTATTTTCTGCTTTACCTTTAGTACGGTAGGCAGCATCAGGATCATGAATGGACTGCACACTGCCACTCGATATGTCTCTTGCAGCTTTGGGTCTCGGAGTATTCTCCTGTTTAGTTTGCTGTTCAGATTCATCACAGACCGCGCTGATTTTTGTTTTATCATCAGAGGCACTCGGAGGTTTTTGCTCATTAGATTCCTCTGATTGTTCTTCATACTGTTCTTCGTAGAGCCGCTTGAGATCTTGGTAGCCTGTCAATCCCGCCGCCTGGCCATGACTCAAGAGTACCTTTATGATCTTACCCATACCTACTAGCAGTTCCTCTTTTTCTTTTTTGTTTAATGGGTAGACAATATTGGAGGCACTTTGGCTTTTTAGCTTTTCTAAAAGCTCGCATGATTCTTTATCCAATTGATCTGTAAGCAGTTCTACCATAAGGTCTTTACTGCATACTCGTACAGCTTCGATTATCATCTGGACTCGAGTGCAGCGTGCAATATTGGAATTAATCAACTTCGAATCCAATCGTATTTTCTTACCGCTCACCTTGTATTGCTCTATCTGCCCAATAGTGATTTGTTTAAATGCCGCCTTCATCAAATCCTCCCCATGGTCTTCATTATACTCTACCATGCTCTGTCTGAACTTATAGTAAGTCGATTCGGTCGGAATATCCTCATTTATATTCGAATATCCCAAAGCAAGCATGACCCTGGTGTTGAATCGACATTCATCAAAAAGTTGTTCATCAGTCCAACCTTTACCTTCTTTAAGGATAATCATTCCCATTAAAACTCTAATTGAGCAATTGGGCCGGCCTCCTTGATTATAAAGCACCTCGAACAATCCTTCGTCTATGCGAGATACCACTTCTTTAAAAAATATATTATGCCAACCATTCGGATCATCCAGAAGCTCTCGCTTCCGTTCTGATAGCATCCCTCCTATCGATTTGAATAGATCAACTTGTGAATTTGTACTACGTTTAAACATATCACAAATTAAATATATATGTCATCTTATTGTAATATTTGACATGATTTATGATTTAGTTTTCGGAGTGGACTCAACTTTCAATTTTGTGCCATCAGCATCCTGAAAATGTTTGATAACCGTTTTGGGGAAGTATTCTTTTTTATCATTTTTGACTTTATGAAAAACATTGGTTTCTCCATTTATCACATGCAATACATTTGAACTCACCCATTCAAAGTCTGACTCATTCAATCTTTTTTGCAAATCTTCTTCTTTCAAATCAAATTCGTGATTGCCAAAAGTCACCAAGTCTAACCCAGCAACATTCAGCACATCCACCATATGAGCGCCTTTAATACCATCGCCATTTTCATCATCCAGTGTACCGATGACCGAAGGGCTTAGAAAATCACCTGCCATGACCATAATCGTATTATTATTCTTAGCCAGAAGTTGTTTTTTCAAGGTAGCCACGCGCGCCATTCCTCCTCGATTATCACCGGGTAAGGGGGCAATTTCATAAACGTCATTAACCTGTAAAAAAATGACTTCAATGAGACCGTCATCCTTGGAATCGGTCAATTGTTTTGAAGAAGAACATCCTAATAAGAAAAGAATGACCGATAGGAAGTACGTCGTCTTACTCAAATTCATAGCTTGTTTGGAAGATTAAAAATGTTTCAATACAACCTGCCAATCCATCCGTTTTTGTTAAAAACAAAGATTTTCTATTTATGCTTAATAGTCAATCTCAAAACTGAACAAGCCGAGCTCTCCGCATATTTATCTTTACCCGTGCCAAAAAGAATATTGATCCAATTGTCCTTTTCAGGAGTCCCGATAATCAGCAAATCATAACTTGCCGAATGTTTTGCTATTGCCTCTACTGGATCATCTGACCTTACAATGACCACTTCTTTTTCGGACTTGCAGAAGCTTAGTTCGATCAAGGCTTTTTGATTTATTATTTTTTCTTCTCTAGCCGGGCAGTCTTCCGGTACAACATGGAGAAGTGTAAGAGATGCTTTATAAGACAAACAGATTCTTTCGGCTACCTGGATAAAGTGAGAATTTTGACGGCCGGGTCTTAACGCGAGTACAATTTTGCTTATATGCCTGACACCGTTATCCTTGAATAAGGCAAAATTAGAATTGATATTTGTTACTAACCAACCAATGGGATTACTTACCAGAATGCCATTATGTGACCTCCCATTCCAACCCATAACCAGCCAATCGCAATGCGTTTGGTCGCTCAAAGTATGAATAGTATCAGAAAGGTCGTGTGTAACTACTGCTTCAAAATCGATTTGTACTTTTCTTGATTTGGCAACAGAGGCTATTCTCCTGGATAATGAAAGGACTATCGGGTTCTCTTCCATTACGGCATCCAGGTCCGTCTGATCAGGCACTTCGGTTATGTGAACTGTTTGTGCTAAGCTGCTGCTATTAATTGAGGCACCGATTTCTGCAAGCATCTCAGGTGATCTTTCGTTACCCAGCAATGGCACAACGACCCCGGCTTCAGGAGCAATAGTTTTGCTACTTTTTACCTCTACGGTTTCTTTAGAAAAAATATGGGAAGTCCCATTTTGATTCTTTCCTTTATAAAGCATATAGAGTGCCGGCCTGTGACCATATCTTTTTAACACCCCTGTACGTTCGGTTTTTCGATTTCCATAAAAAAAAAATATCAGAATGCCGAATACAGAGACTATCAGAAGGCATACGATAGGCAGCCATCCAAAAAATAGCAATAATATAATTCCGCTTAGAATTCCAAAGATTTGCATGTATGGATAAAGAGGAGCCCGGAAAGGAGGATTATACCATTGGACTGCAGTCTCGCGCAGAATAATCACGCAGAGGTTCACCAACATGAACATAGAGACCTTGAAGGCGCTTGCCAATTTGGCAATCTTCTCCACATCCAAAAAAAGAATCACAATCGCCATAATAATACAAGTACTCACAATCGTCGCCACGGGAGTCAAATATCTGGGATGAATTTTGTTCATGAACTCGGGCATTAACTTGCTTTGGGCCATGGCAAAAGGAAATCTGGATGAAGCCAGCACTCCGGAATTTGCCATTGAAATCAATGTGATAACTCCTAGTATTCCGGCCGCGTACGCAAAATATTTACCTCCTAATAAATTTGCAATAGAATAAATCGGTTTGATATCTGTTTTGAGTTCATCGACAGAAATGTTACCAACAAGCACAAAAGCAACCAATACATATATGGTCGTTATTATTATCAATGACAAAATCATAGCCAATGGGAGATTACGGCTCGGGTTTTTGATTTCACCTGCGATTGCGGCTATTTTGGTAACCCCGGCGTAGGAAATATATACGAACGCAATCGTCGAAATCAGGCCATGACTGCCATGAGTAATAGCAGGTCTCAGTAAATCGGGTTGAACCGACTGTAAACCAAAGAGCAAAACAAGCATCAAACCGAGCAAGCTGAAACTGACTATGACAATTTGAACCTTTCCAACTTTTTTAACACCGAAAATATTCAAGAGCATTATCAAAAAGAGAAAAACCAGGGCGATGTATTTCAAAAATCCCATAGGAAGATCTACAAGAACCAATAAATAGGCTCCGAAACCGATCAGTGCAAATGAGCTCTTGAGCAGTAAAGACAACCACAAGCCAATCCCTGATATCGTCCCTATAAGGGGCCCCAATGCCCGTTCTATATACACGTATGTACCGCCTGTAGAAGGCATGGCTGTGGCGAGTTCAGATTTGGATAATACTGCGGGCAGGATACAAATAGCGGCAAGCAGGTAAGCCAACCAAAGCGAAGGGCCAGTTTTAGCAGCTGCGATACCTGGTAAAACGAAGATACCGCTTCCCAACATGCCACCTATACCTATGGCAATTACTGAGGCGAGGGGAAGATTTCGTTCGAGTTTTTTCACTCTTTATGGGATTCGAATAAAGGTACTAATAAAGTTCAAGCTCAATTTTAGGTCTCCTCTATAGAGACTTTTCGAAAAGCCAAAAATTTTTTAAAATTCATGCTTTACTGATATACTTCATGCTTTCCAAAATCAAATTATCAGATACCTCCACATCGTATGTACAATCACCAATCTGGTCCAGTAAAGAAAAAAATATCTTACCTTTATTATTCTTTTTATCCAGTCTTATTTTTTCTAAAATTTCCTTTTTATTGTTAAGGATATCTGTAGTCGGTTGATAGATCGAAACGAGATATTCCTTTATTTCATTTAAATCATGATTGTTGACGCCTAACAATTTGTGTGATAGAAATGCTTCGCCTATCATTCCAATTGCGACGGCATATCCATGAAGCAATGGCGCATCGGTATTAAATGAATAAGATTCTATGCCATGGCCCAATGTGTGCCCAAAATTCAAAATTTTTCTAAGACCTTGTTCGTAAGGATCTTCCACTACAACTTCCTTCTTGATTTTTACCGAATCGTAGATTTCCTGATTGCTCAGATTTTCTTTCCAATCTTTTTTATGTATATACTTCTGCCATAGTGATTTATCCCGTATCAACGCATGTTTAATCATTTCTGCATAACCGCTTCTCAATTCTTCTTCCGGTAATGTATTCAGAAAAGAAGAATCAATAATAACGAGGCGAGGATTGCGAAACAAACCAACAAAATTCTTATAACCTCGAAAATCCACACCCAATTTCCCACCAAAAGAGGCATCCACTTGCGAAAGAAGTGTAGTAGGAAATTGCAAAAAATCAATACCCCGCATATACGTAGAAGCGGCGAATCCACCCATATCACAGATCACTCCACCGCCCAGATTGATCATCAAGGCGTGGCGATCAACTTTGAATTTTTGCAATTGAGTCCAGATCGATTGGCAGGTATTGATGGTCTTGTTTTGCTCACCGGCAAAGATCTTGATTTGATTAAAGTCATTCAGCGCTTCCTTCAGTTTTGGGAGGCAATATTTGGCCGTATTATCATCTATGAGCACATTGATGGAAGAATAATTAGAGTTAGCCAGATAATCAGCAACTAATTTTGCAACATTGCCAAAAACTATAGAGTAATCCGATAACTTCAGTTTCATCATTTTTCGCCTTTCTTACCCATAGAAATCGATTTGGATGGTTTCGTTAATCTTCAGATCGAAAAGATCACTAACATTTCCGAGATTGACAGCTAATTCTAAGAGTGATGAAGAATTAAAAAAAGAAAGCACTTCGCCGACTCCAACATCTCCGTAATTGTTCATAATTTTTTGCAAGGGATCATTTCTTTGAAAGTATAGGTTGAATCTTCTGCCTTTACATGCATTTTCGAAAGTGTTTTTATCAAGATTGGTAATAGCATTTCCATAGTTGTCAATATGGATAATCGAAGCCCTGATCTGATCTGCAGTAATTACCGGTTTGAGATTCAGACGATGATTAAATTCTTGCACACGCGGATAGTCGTCAATATGCTCTTTGGAAATGGCAAAAATGAGATTCCCCAATTCACTCATCAAGCTGGCAAAAGAGGGTGTTCGGTCGAATTGATCTTCAGGCTGAATGACCTTAATTTTACTCTCATCGAGTTCGGGAAAGACTAATGAATACAGGCCATTATTAGGACCGATAAAAAAATGTTCGCGCTCTTTGAAAAAAATGTATTCCACGTTTTTGCTGTAGAATGAATTGATGACTGCGACATGGATACTGCCATTGTTCAAGAAAGAATAAGAATTTTTGATAAACATAGCTCCTTGTACAATGTCGTGTTTGTCGATGTTGTGACTCATATCGATCACCTTGTTTTCAGGCAACAAAGAAAGAAGAGATGCCTTTAAGATGCCAGCATAGATATCTTTGTTACCAAAGTCAGTATAAAGTGCGATCATTCGCATTGGTCAAAAATAGGCTGAATAATTATTAATTATATATTATTGATTATTATAATGTATGTATTGCGCGTCATTTAGAAATATGGTAGTAATAACAGAATATGAAATGAAGAATCGATGATTAAATGAACCTCTGAAATGCAAGTCCAAAATTACTTCCGAAAAGGTCATAACTTTGTCCTACAACAAAAACTACAACTATATTGAGCGAAGTCATTCTGTCCATCAACGGATTCGATCCGATAGAACTTTATGGAGCAAAAGATGTCAAACTTAAGATCATCAAAGAAGCATACCCCGATGTAGCTATTACGTCGCGAGGCACCAAGCTGAAAATTGTTGGCGAAAAAAAACGCACACAAAAAGTAAAATCCAAAATCGAACTCATGATGCGTCTGCTTAAAGAACAAAATCAATTGAGTAAAAACCAGGTTTTGGATTTGGTAAATGATGATAATCCTTTTGAAAACGGCAGTGTCGAAAATGGTAAGGATATGTCGAACGTGATCGTTTTCGGGCGATCGGGCAAACCCATTAAAGCGAGAACCAGGAATCAAAAGAAAATGGTCGAACGCTCTGAAGATAATGATGTTGTCTTTGCTATCGGGCCGGCAGGTACAGGGAAAACATACACGGCCGTGGCATTGGCCGTAAGGGCATTAAAAAATAAATTGGTCAAAAAAATAGTACTTACTCGCCCAGCTGTCGAAGCTGGTGAAAGCCTCGGTTTTCTTCCGGGTGATCTCAAAGAGAAAATCGATCCCTATCTCAGGCCATTGTACGACGCACTTGACGATATGCTGCCTTTGGACAAGCTCAATCATTTTATGACTAATCGCATCATCGAAATTGCTCCTTTGGCATTTATGCGGGGTCGTACTTTGGACAATGCATTTATTATCCTGGACGAGGCTCAAAATTCGACCGTTCTTCAGTTGAAAATGTTTTTGACGAGGCTGGGCCCTTCTGCGAAGTGCATTGTTACAGGCGATCTGAGTCAGGTGGATTTACCTCGAAATCAACAATCGGGATTAAGAAGGGCAGTCGATATTCTAGACGATATTGAAGGCATATATACGGTCTATCTCAATTCGGATGATGTAGTTCGACATCGATTGGTCAAATCGATAATAAGGGCCTACGATAAAGCATCCAAAGAGCAACTACACAGGAGCAAAAAGGACAATGAAGATTCTGATCAAACCGAAGTGAAAAAAGACTAATAATGACTTCTGAAGTACAATATTTGGGCGCCTTGCGCACCAAGGCGACACACCTCAAATCGGGCATCGAACTGATAACAGACGCCCCTACCGACAATCAGGGAAAAGGCGAATCTTTCTCACCAACAGATATGCTTGCAACATCATTGGCATCGTGTATGATCACCATAATGGGAATAAAGGCACGAGATAACAACATCGATATGGAAGGCGCCACCGCACACGTAGAGAAAATTATGATCTCTAATCCGCGTCGGATTGCAAAGGTCAATATCAATCTCGAAATGCCTGAAAAACAATTTTCCAAAGAGCAAAGGGCCATCCTGGAAGAAGCTGCCAAAGGGTGCCCTGTCTGTAGAAGTATTAGTCCCGATCTCAAAGTTTCTCTTCAATTTGTCTGGGCAAAGAAATAGATGAGTACCATTCAATTGAGCCACCCAACAAAAAAAATAAATGGAACAATCCGCCTGGACGGCTCGAAAAGCATAAGTAATAGAGTGCTGATTATCAGGGCTTTATGCAATAAGCCTTTTATAATAAACCATCTGTCAACAAGCGATGATACCAAGACATTAGAACATTTGTTAGATGCAGATCATGAAGTCCTTGACTGTCATCATGCGGGAACTACTTATCGTTTTATGACTGCTTATCTTGCTGTGCAAAAAGGAGAGCAGATTCTTACTGGTTCTGAGCGCATGAAGGAAAGGCCCATTGGCTCGCTTGTAGATGCTTTGGGAAACCTTGGCGCCCGTATTGATTATTTAGAAAAGGAAGGTCATCCACCGCTTAGGATTCATTCTTTCGATGCAAAAAATTATAATGATTCTATTGCCGTAAAGGCGGACATCAGCAGCCAATATATTACAGCGCTTCTCCTCATAGCGCCTACTCTTCCACACGGATTAGCAATTAATTTAAAGGGCAAATTGGTCTCCGAACCATATCTCAACATGACTTTGAGTACCTTAAGCGAATTCGGAATTCATTGTCACAGGGAAGGCGGAAGGATAAGCGTAAAAAATCAGGACTATGTTCCAAAAGATTATGTGGTAGAGGCAGACTGGTCAGCCGCTTCTTATTATTATTCGATCGCTGCATTGGCCGAAAAAGCTGAGATTTCTCTTGAAGGCCTATTTATTGACAGCATTCAAGGAGATGCTAAGGTGAAGGATATTGCTTATCTTTTTGGTATAGAAAGTCAGTTTATAGATGGCAGGCTCTTTATTACCAAGCAAACAACTCCTTCGGAGCGCTTTTTTTACGATTTTATCAATCAGCCCGATTTAGCCCAGACGATTGCTGTAATGTGTTCAGGACTTGGCGTGAATGCTTCATTCACTGGTCTCAAAACTTTAAAGATCAAAGAGACTGATCGAATCGCTGCTCTTCAGGATGAATTGGCAAAAGTCAAAGGCAATTTTGAATTGGATAGAATTGAAAATGGGCAGGAATATTATAGAATTGACCGAAAATGCAGCTTTGATAATATGCCAAGATTCGAAACATATAAGGATCACCGGATGGCCATGGCCTTTGCTCCATTAGCGCTTTTGCACTATATAGAGATCGAAAACGCCGACGTGGTCAGTAAATCTTATCCCGGATTTTGGGAAGATTTGAAAAAATTAGGCTTTGTGATTTCGGACGTGTGACTATGAATTCTTAGAGTACACCTTTACTTGGGTTTCCAGTTCGCCAGAAATATTATCGACCTCGACTTCCAAATCAAAATGTGATTGCAAATTAATCCAAAATTCAGAACTCCTGACCCGGCGTAAATCTCGATGTCGTCATATTTTCAACTGATAAATGTTTTTTAACCTGATGCGCATGGCGCAGTCACCCTTGGTAGCAATGTATGTCACATCAACGGAAAGGCGCATAGCGACGGCACCATAGGAAAATAAGGGTGTCGGTGCGATGCACCTTGGCATAGGGACTTAATAAATTTCTACGAATGGGGTTGACGCTCTGCGCCTCCTGTAATTCATTAGCACGGTGTTGTGGTTTTCAAAGTCGTATTGCGACAATTCAATTTGTTGGCAAATATTTATAACAGCCTGATAATCAACCCCGAAGGGATGCCTTTGGCATCACCAAGTCAGGAGTTCTGAAATTGAGGAGACATGGTAAAATACTTCCCTAATCTCAAAGCCGTATTAGCAGTAATGGCTCGCTTTCCGTGAACAATTTCATTTATTATTACTGTCCAAGTTCCTCATATATCAAATACGCAAAATAAGCCTTATCCATAATGCCACCCAAACCTTCCGTCGGATTAGTGTCAATGATATCGCTAAGGCTTTTCCCGTCGTCAATACCAACCGCAACTCTATCCACAATAATCTGCAGTTTATCTCGAAACTCAATCAAATCCTGGCGCTTTGCCAAATCTCCATGACCGGGAATAATAATCGTATTTGGATTCGACATTGCGATCACTTTATTCGCGGCAGCTATCATTCCCTTTACCGAACCTCCATGATCTTCGTCGACATAAGGAATGCCGTAACGAACAAATACGTCGCCCATGTGAAATACATTGGACTCCTCAAAATAGACAATGACATCGGTATCGGTATGTGCGTTTCCGGGATGGAAAATGTGAATAGTCTGACCGTTAAGATGAAGTTTCATATTCTTTCTAAAAGTAATTTTTGGTAAGGCCTCTTGAGGATAGGCGGCTTGAAATGTAGTATCAAATCCAGGTACCTCGATGAATTCGTCTTTTAAATGATATTTCCGTCCGTTTTCATGAGCAACAATTAAAGCGCCGTCCCGTCCAAATGCTTTATTCCCATCCGCATGATCGTAGTGAAAATGCGTATTAATGGCAAAAACCACTTCCCGATCATCAATCTGCGCAAGAGCAGCTTTAATCTTATCAGCTAACGGTTCAAATTGATCGTCGACGATTATAAAACCATCTTCTCCGCCAAGGACACCAATATTGCCTCCCATTCCCATGAGCATGTAGATGTTGTCCTTTACGGGAATGGTTTTTATCTCTACATCTTTGAAATCTTGTGCGAATAAGAACGACGATGTGCAGAGTAAAATTCCGAGTGGAAATAACTTTTTCATATCTTTTTTTGGAGATCAAGATACGATTTTGGGATACTCGATAGCAGGCAATTTCAAAAATTTCGTGTCAACGAAAAAATCAGCCGATTTGCAGCCTAATTAACCAATCGACCACTACACTAACTCACCCCAGCTCCAAAATCCTAATCTCCACCCGTTGATTTTTTCTCCGGGCTTTCATATCAAATTTATCATCGTAGATAATCGGTCTGGATTTTCCATAGCCTTTGTATTTGATTCTGTGCTCGGCTATGCCCTTTTCAATTAAATAATCAGCAACTGCTTTGGCCCTGTTTTCGGACAAGACAAGGCAGTAATCTTGCTTAGGTACTGTATTGGTATGTCCCCCAATTTCAACAACCACTCCGTTATTATCGTCAAGAAATTTATGGATGAGGTCGAGCTCCTGGTGCGATTCTTCGAGAAGGATGGATTTGTCCATTTCGAAGTAGAGATTTTCTATTCTTATGACCTGTCCTCTTTTGATCTTTTTATATCCGAGACCGGATACGCCTTGTGGATTGGATGGTGAGCTGTGTGGAAGAGGCGTAATTGTCTGTCTTAAGGTGGGAGAAGCAATATCACTATTTGAGTTTTTGGACTTACGAGGAGCTTCGTCAGCCGGAGTGGCGGGCCCTGATGGTTGAACTTCTTCCTCTTCTGGTATTTCTATAGTAATCGATTCATCACATGGTATTTCCACTATAGAAGAGACATTGTCAAGGAGGATATGGCCGTTGTACGGGAAGAGCACGGGCACTTCGTAAAAGGCTACGAATGTGATGTAATTGTAATCTCTGTTAGGTTCTAATTTGAAGGTATACTGCTGCCAATTTCTTGTGCGGACAGGATTCGATTCGACTAGCATTTCCTGGCGACCACAGACACCAGTACCGCCCCAGATACGCAATACGGCGGGCTCGGTATAATTTACCAGAACCGCCTTATTTTCCTTCTGCATCAATTCTTTTGATCCACTCAGGTATCTTAGAGATCTTGCCATGTATGCCGAAATCTCATAGCACATTCCCGCCTTGAGCGGCCTGGAAAGTCTCTGAGACACGGATTCCCAGGAATCATTGTCTCTTATCACCATGCCGAGATAGGTATTCCCATCTTGAGGAGGATGAGTAACTAACCAAAAATCGATGGGATGTATGTCGGGTGGGGTCTCATCAGGAAATTGTATAGCCCCACAGTCGTACCATCCTCTTATTCCTATATCAAATGGGCCTCCACCCTGATGAGGCATATCTTCAAACGACGGATTATTGAGAAAAATCTCCTCATTTTGAGATAGGCATATACCACTGAAGAATAAGAAAATGACGATGGGTATCGGTCTTGCCATACACACTGAGACTGTATCGTATTATGCTTAACGCATTAAAATACAAAAGCAATGTGCCTTTCGGCAAATTTTCATTCTAAAACTAACCATTACCTATCACTCCGATTGGGGAGCTAATTCCACTTTGAGGCCTTCCAGATCGTTGTGCATCCTGATTTGGCAACTGAGACGACTATTACTTTCAACAAAAAAAGCCTGGTCAAGCATATCTTCTTCATCTTCCGAAGGATCTTGCAATTCGTGGTCAGAATGAACGTATACATGACATGATGCGCACAATGCCATTCCTCCACAGGTGCCTTCAACGGGTAGTGCGTAGGACTTGCAGACTTCCATAAGGTTCATATTCATATCTGTGGGCGCTTCGAATTGGTGTTCCTCGCCCTCCCGATCTATTACTGTGATATCTATAAGGTTATCCATTATCTGCAATAATGCATTAAACAATTAAGGGTTCCGCCGCAATGGCAGAACCCCTATCATCAAATTTGCTTTTTTCGATATTAATTACTCGAAACCGGGCACTCCGGTGACGGTAGTATATTTAAAACTCAACTTTTGATCGGGGTAGATATATTTAAATACACTTTGTACCATAAGCGTCGCCTCGTGAAATCCACACAAGATGAGCTTCAGTTTGCCGGGATAAGTGTTGATATCACCAATGGCATAAATGCCGGGCGCACTTGTACTGTAATCAAGAGTATCTACTTCAATTGCGCTTTTCGAGATATTTAAGCCCCAATCGGCAATGGGGCCAAGTTTTGGCGTAAGCCCGAAAAGGGGAATGAAGTGATCGACCTTTTTAGAAAATTCGCCTTTGTCTTTTTGTTTTATGACTACCTCTTTGAGAACTCCGTTACCATTAACACCTATTGCTTGAGCTTCTGTAATCAGGTTTACTTTTTTGGATTCAGCGAGACTCACTACTTTTTCCACCGAATCCAATGCACCTCGGAATGCCGTCCTTCTGTGGATCAAAGTGACTTCTTCGGCTATATCCGAAAGTTCAATTGTCCAATCTAAAGCTGAATCTCCTCCCCCGGCAATCAATAATTTTTTATCCCGAAACTTTTCGGGATCCTTCACCATATAGTCCACACCCTTTTCCTCGTATTGGTCGAGGCCTTCGATGGGAGGCTTGCGTGGCTCGAAGCAACCTAGTCCACCGGCTATGGCAATTACAGGTGCTTCGATCTGGGTTCCCTTGTTCGTGGTAACACGATATAGTTTTTTTTCGACTTTTTCAACCATCTCTGCACGCTCGCCTAAGGTAAATCCGGGCTTGAAAGGTTTTACTTGTTCTATAAGGTTATCGACCAGTTCTCCTGCCAATATACTCGGACAACCGGGAATATCGTAGATCGGCTTTTTCGGATAGATCTCCGTCAATTGCCCTCCGGGCTTGGGAAGCACATCAATCAAATGGCATTTCAACTTCAAAAGCCCTGCTTCGAATACAGTGAACAGCCCGCACGGCCCTGCGCCAATTATCAGTATATCTGTCTTAATCATTTTGCAAAAATATTGTATTTCAAAATCAAATAATAATCAAAAAAATCAGCGCTGTACATTTTTGTTTGCCTTGCGGCAAACTGGTCGCCACAGATTTCACAGATTATTCCCCCGGTGATTTTGATAAGCGTGTGGTGCATAAACCTTGTGCTTGATTTATAATTGATCATTAATTGCTTTTTGAAATGTTCACGTAGCCGTTGGCCGTCTACCGTCAACCGTAGGTCGTTATACCGTATGCAAACCGCATTCCATTTTTTCTTTTCCTGCCCATCGGCCTTCTCTTCCTTTTCCTTTGATCGTACAATGAGTACATCCTACCGAATCGTACCCTTCCAATTTCAAAGGATGCGGAGGGATGTTGTTGTCCAGCAAAAATTGGTCAAACTCCTCCGCGGTGGTATCAATATTCGGATGCATTTTGATAATAGGGCCGCGCATCTCAAATATTTTCATGTTTTCCCGAAATGGATTAGAGTTCATGAGCAAGCCTGAAATCCATATTTTTTTATCCAGTTTATAAGGCTCAAAGGGCTTGACCTTGTTCAGGTTGCAGCAGGTATCGGGATCGGTCTCCCACAATGAAGTCTCCCTCGTTAATAAATTGTCCATTGTGTTGGGTAGAATGTGCATTATTTTAAGACCGAGAATGTCCGTCAATGTGTTTTTGTATTCTATTGTTTTATTAAAACAATATGTAGTATCAATGAAATGGATCGGATGACCCGGGGCCACCTTGCTCACCATACCCATTAGAATACCAGACGTGGTGCCGAATGAAGACGTGACCAATATATTATCGTGATCAAAATGGGAAAAGACACTTTTCAGCCGGTCAAGTGGGCTGAGTAACCTGTATATGCGATTGAGTTCGTGCAAGTTCATATTCTGTACTAGTTTTCTTGGTTAACCAATGTTTTTGTGAGTCGATTGAGCTCCTTCACCTTGTATTCAAAGCCTCCTTTTAACTGATCTCTGATTATTTTAAGATTGAGCAATAGTTGATTTGTGTCATGGGGCAATATTTCCTCCAAAACCTGTCGGAATCGTTTCGCAAAAGTGGGCGATTTACCGTTGGTTGAAATGGCTACTTTAAGATCGCCGCGCGTTACGATAGATCCGAGGTAAAAATCACAAAGGTCGGGTGTATCGGCCACATTAATCAGTTTGCCATGATATTTTGCGGCTTGATGCACAAGAAGGTTCACTTCGGGAATATCAGTTGCAGCTATTATTAGGTCGTGGCCTACTATATCATCTGATTTGAATTTTCTTTTGATCAACCGAATACGATCAATATGACTTTCAACCAGATCAACCAACTCCGGTTTTTGTTCGGTGGCGATAACAGTGATATTGGCATTGGGGCTACTCTTTAAAATAAAACGCAGCTTTTCAAAGCCGACTTCGCCCGCTCCGACCATAAGCATGTTCAGCTTATTCAGCTTGAAAAAGACGGGATACAGCATATTCGTTTTCATTGGTTGGCCCATGATTCATATTTTTCCAAAATAAATTCAGGATGGAGACTTACTACTTCGCCGATTATTATGATACCAGGCGTGCTGATTTTTTTAACGTTCATATCGTCTACAATGCTGCGGGCATTACCTATGACGATTTTTTCATCACTTAATGAACCATTTTGAATGATCATAATCGGGATATTGTCTTTACCTTCCTCTATCAAGAGCTTAGCAATCTGCGCTATTTTTCGAATGCCCATTAGTATGACCAAAGTTGCCGTCGATTTTACGCCGAGTTTAACGTCTTCGGAAAGTGTGCCATATGAAGTAGTACCGGTCATTACCCAAAAACTTTCGGCGATTCCTCTCCGGGTTAAAGGAATTTTTTGCAATGCAGGCAACGCTGTTACAGAGCTAATGCCTGGTATGACTTCCACGTCGACTCCAAAGTTTTTGAGATATTCAATTTCTTCTTGACCGCGGCCGAAAATGAAGGGATCACCGCCCTTAAGGCGTACCACATTTTCGTGAGATAGTGCTGACTGCAAAAGGAGCAAATTGATCTCCTCCTGAGTAGAACTATGCGCCCCGGCTCTTTTGCCTACGTATATCAATTGGGCATCGGATCGTGCTTCCTTTAGCAAATCAGTATTCACCAATGCATCATAAAGTAGCGCATCAGCTTTTCGGATTGCTTTAAGGCCTTTAACTGTGATCAAATCCTTATCACCTGGCCCTGCTCCTACTATTTTTACGTTTCCGTTATTCATAAGACAGTGGCCTTTAGGCCATTGTTATTGTTATTAAAGAATGTCATTTTCATGCTTTGTAATAACTGTCCACTACTTCCTTATCGACACCAATTTCTTCAATTGATTTTTGTCTGTATTCAATGCAATCGCCAAGAAATATTTTCGCCGTATCCATAAAAGCCTTTGTGAATTCAGGCGTCGGTTTCTCAGAATTGAAGCGCAACACGTAATCTTCAAAATTTCCATCAAAAGCAAACCTGCCGGCCTGCACAAATAATTCATTAAAATCAGAGATTATCTTGCGATGAGTATTGCATTTCACGTCATCGGACAGCAACAGCGCTTTAGCTCCAATGACCATGGTCGAATAAGAGAAATAAGCACTATCCGCCAAATCTCCAGTCAGATATCGGCTTTGCGCCAATTCTAACCTTTCCTTTGCATCCACTATAATCGTACCTACTACATCCAAAATTACTCCTGCGCATTCGCCTACTCCGATTTCCTGCTTGTAATGATGGTCTTGTCCCCAATCCATTAGAAAGTCCTCAGTAAGGCTTTCCACATTAGCAAGCGGCTTCAACAGATCGTAGTAATACCTTTTACCTTGTGCATAGTAGTAATCATTGAAATAAGTGCCTTCGGCTGCGTTCTTTTCAAAATCATTAAGTACGTTTCTGATACAGTCAGGAATCTTCTTCGTGGGAATTTTCACGATCTTTTCTCCGATATAACCATTACCCTTAGGATCTATTCCGCCGCCTATGACAACTTGCATGGCCGGATACACCAAGCCATTTTTCTTTATCGAGCTTCCGCTGAATCCAATATTCGCAGCCATGTGCTGACCACAGGCATTCATGCATCCGCTGATCTTAATTTTTATATGATTTTCGTCGATTAAGTGGGGATATTCTTCTTTGAGCATGTCTTCCAAAATCGAAGCCAATCCAGTACTATTCGTTACACCCAGATTGCATGTATCCGTACCAGGACAAGCGGTAATATCTGCAATTGAATCGTAACCGGGTTCTGCCAGTCCTAAACCATTCAGCGCAGTAAAGAGCTCCGGAAGATGGGCTTCATGGATGAATTTCAAAAGAATATTTTGATTTGCCGTAAGGCGAATATCATCAGCGGCGTACTTGCGGATGACTTTTACAAGATGGCGCACTTTGTCGGATTTGATATCACCTAAGTGAATTTTCAGATAAACGCCGTAGAATCCTTTCTGCTTTTGCTCGAATACATTTGTGGTAAACCATGATTGGTATTTTTCCTGATTCTTTGCTTCCTTAATTTGAGGTTCGAAAAACGTTATTGGTCGAGCCTCGGGCACCACATCCCTGTCAATGGGATGAGACTGTTTTTGCAATGATGCTCTTTCATTATTTATTAAGGTCATTAATGTTTCCAAGCCCAATGTCTTGAGCAAAAATTTCATCCGTGCCTTTTGCCTTTTCTCTCTTTCGCCGTGCCGGTCAAAAACTCTTAACGAAGCTTCCATAAACGGAATGATCTGGTCTTCTGGTAGAAAATCATAGGCTTCCTGGGCTACCATGCCTATTGCTCCGAGGCCTCCTGCTATTAGCACTTTGAATCCTCTGACCTGCTTACCTTTCTGAACCTTAAGCTTCGGAATAAATCCAAAATCATGGAAATACGCCATCGCCGAATCTTTGTCAGATGACGAAAATGCAGGCTTAACTTTGCGACCCATCTCCTGGCAAATCGGATTTCTCATAAAATAGTGAGCAGTTGCATACGCATATGGCGAAACGTCAAATGGCTCTTCGGGATCAATTCCGGCTTTTTCAGAAGCAGTTACATTTCGTACTGTATTGCCACAAGCTTCACGAGCGGTTACGTTTTTTTCGGTAAGTTCCGTCCATACTTTTGGAGAATCGTTGAGTTTAACGTAATGCAATTGTATGTCCTGACGCGTCGTGATGTGCAAATTGCCGGTCGCGTATTTATCCGAAACATCGGCTATTCGTAAAATTTGTTCAACGGTCAATCGACCAAAAGGAATTTTAATCCTGAACATTTGCACTCCTAGTTGCCTTTGACCATATACACCTCGCGTAAGGCGATACAGCTTGAAGCGCTCTTCGTCCATTTGGCCGCGTTGAAATTTTTCGATCTTCTGTTCGAGCTCTACGATGTCCGCTTTGTCTTCTCCGGATATTGCCGGATTGTTTAGTACTTCGTTCATTTGTTCTTTTTGAATGTGGCCTAAAGACCGCTGTTCGCTATACAAAAAAAGCCCCTCAGAAAATCTTCCTGAGAGGCTTCATACTTTTTCTATTTTATATGATCAACTAACTCATCAGGAATTGATGGGATTCAATACAACAACAGCAACAACACTTCGACAGGCTCAGTGCAAGCAATGCACAACAAAGACAAGACCCAGAGACATTAACCACCATCATATTCTGAAATTTTTTCATATGTTTTTTTTACAGTGGCTTGGAACAATGGCCTGAAGGCCACTGTCTAGCCACAAAAAAAGCCTTTCCGAATTGCTCCGAAAAGGCTCTATTTATCATTGTTTTATCAAAATAAATTGTCCTCACCGGAGCACAGTGCTACAGCAACAAGGACAACAACAAATATTTTGACAAATGTTCATTTCAATAAAATCAATGCAAACATAAGAGAAAAAATAATGCCAAACAATGTTTTGTTGTGTTTTATGATGAGAAAAGTTGGGGAAGTGACATTGAGCGACAAATTTATTGTTCTATTCCACGAGGTACTTTAAGTGCTTATTTGGTATAGTAACTGCCAAACAGGCCAATCTTAGTGATATGAACCTTCTTACTAACTGACCTTTCGCAGGGCAGATATTTGGAAAATTAAAAAATAATATTATAGTTATTCCAAAAGAGGAATAGCTTGCAGTTGAGCAGGGTTAACCAAATTGAATTGTTTTTTCATTCGGTTAAGTTCTTGATATGCTGCTTTGACAGCTTTTAAGTATAGTCTTGCCTTTATGGCGAAGTGGTTTTTAGCTTGATTAATTTTGAGCAATTCGAGTTTAGTATACGCTATCATCACACAAAAAATATGATTGGACTGCGTCACTTCATACTTTGTTGGTGATTTGGCTAAACAAGCATTCTGTTTCATCGATTTGTGGAATTCCTCAACTTTCCATCTTCTTTCATAGATTGTATGAGTCTGCTGATGTGTAAGTTTTGTATCGTTGCTTACCAGATACAGTACGCCTGTGGAGTAATCTTTGTTCGTAAAGACTTGTTTGGTCAAAGAAACCGGAAAGTCCAATCCTTTGATCCAAACTTCCATTACACAGTCTGGCTGTAGGTCTAGTGCATCGACTCTTGTAAACTTACCTTGCAGTTTTTCTTCCTTACTCAGGGCAACAAGACGATTGGTCTTAATTGCACCGATAAAATGCTTTTTTAACTCGTAATGCACAAACTCCATATTGTCATTTGAGCTAAACCAACTATCCCATAAGGCATATTTGTACTGAACATGATTACGCTGTGTGAGTACTTTGAGCCTTTGTCTTACTAACTCATTCTTACTCACCTCACTTTTGCGTTTCTCTTGTCGTGTTTTTAGATCAGTAAACCTGATTGGCTTTCTGATAATTTCATAGGCTAAAGGCAACTCTACCGTTTGGCCATCACCCAATTGGTTATGATATAGAAAACTTATCATATTGATGCCTTTGACGCTCCTGTTCTTTGTATGATCAAAGTGATACGTTATTATCTCATTCTGAGTAGAATGTGGTTTTTCAGTTATCACATCATCAATACAAATGCTACCATCAGGACTTTCTACTTTCCTGACTATAGGTTTAACAGATTTCCAATAATCTTTTTGGCCCAGAGTAGGCTGAGCCAAAAATCTACTGATCTGATCATGGCTATAAGCACCGTCTAACATTTTAGACATACCTATAGCTGTGCTGTGACTAAAACTTGTCAACAAATAATCGCTGTACAAGTCGGCAATGTGCGGATTCATCATTAGTAACTATCTTTAGATCCAGCACAAAGCTATACATATAATAATTTTTTACAATACCAAATTTTCGAACTGCGAAATGTCAGTTACTAAGAGTATCATACTACTGGACATGAGCTATAAATTGTGGTTCAAAGAATAGCCAAGAGGGTTTGGGGATAGAACGAATGGAATGAGAAAGAAAGCATATGAAATTTCTAAGGTTGTTGAATTTGATTTCTAAAAAGGATAGTCCTTTTTTAAATTTGGAAACGACTAAGTTGATCGATCCGTTTTTATATTTCTTCCAATCACTCTTCTTTTTGTGCTTGAGTTGGGTTAGACCCTGTTCAATACATAAGGCATAGATAAATACTACAATACCCATTGTCAATTCTATTTTTCCAGAGTCTTTAAAATTAAGAGCTTCTAAATTGAAACCATTTGATTTTAAGTGTTTGAAGCAAGTTTCAATAGTCCAACGAATAGGGTAAAGCTTTACTATTTTTCTTTTGTCTTTCAATGTAGATATGAAATAAAACAGAGGTTCGTTGGCTGAACTTTTGGGGTTTTTAAAAATCACAAAAGAAAATTTTTTTCCAAGGATTTCAATTTGTTTAGACACTCCACAGATTTGATACCGTTTTTTCAATGCTTCACGTTCAATACCAATGTATCGAAGATGTTGGTGTTTATAAAATGTCTTATCCTTTCCCCTTTGGTTGTCCACATACCCTTTATAAATTCCCTTTTTTAACCTAATTACAAACTCTAACCCCTTGTCTACCAGATATTTAAACCATCTTTCTCCGATGTACTCCCGATCTGCTAGTAGTATCAAACCTTTCAGATTATATAATTTACAGGCTTTGTCTATCACCTTTCGTCTTTCATTAAAATTACTCATACCCTTCTTGTCTAAGTCTTCCCACCATATTGGAATACTTACTCCATTGACCACTACACTCAATGTTAATAAGTGAATATTCTTGTTGCCATTCTCCCAGCTCGTACCATCTAGTGCCAAATATTTGATGTTCTTCGCTTTGAGTCTCAACAAATAAAAACTAAAACATAATATAGCTTCAATCAATGCCTGCTTGTCAGCATCATCCATATTGAAAAAACGGATCAACCTCTTATAATTCGAATCAGGTTTGGTGTTTTGTTGGTTTTCGAGTATTCCAGGGAGCTTATCCTTTACAATGTTCAAATTCGTCGTCCTGGCTGATAATATACCTTGGGCTGTTGTGAGAAAATTTTTTATTACATGTTCTTCAAAACCTGAGAAAAATGGTTTTATTTCGCTTACGAGTGGAATTGTCATTGTTGTTAATTGTTTGTTTTACAAACAATAATGATATATTCCACTTTATTATAATATATAACCTACTTTATTTCAAGACATTGTATTATTTTAACCCCAATGTCCAGTAGTATGTAAGAGTATCCTTAGTGTCCTTTAATATGTTGATTATCACTGATTTATCCATCAGTTCAAAACTACTTGTTTCAATATTTAATGTACCATATATTTTGAATAGTTCAATTCCTAAATGAATAACGTATTTTGTCCGATAAGTAATTCCTACTTATGCTCGCCAAAACATTCGCAAGCGCCGTCCAGGGAATCGACGCCCGAACGATCACCGTAGAAGTAAATGCAGGGGGAACGGTAACAACGGGCCAAAAACTATACGACATGGTTGGCTTACCTGATAGTGCCGTCAGAGAAGGGTTTCAGCGAATCGAAGCAGCCATCAAAAATCTTAGCTATAAAATGCCGCGGGTAAAGACTATTGTCAACTTAGCGCCCGCAAATATTAAGAAAGAAGGATCGGCTTATGACCTGCCTATAGCCATAGGAGTACTGGCCGCCACCAGCCAGATTAAAATGGATCGACTATCGGAATTCACAATAATGGGTGAGTTGGCTCTTGACGGGCAGCTCAGGCCGGTAAAAGGGGCATTGCCCATTGCCATTCAGGCGCGAAAGGAAAAGTACAAGGGCCTTATACTTCCAAAAGATAACGCCAGGGAGGCGGGCATTGTCAATGACCTCGACGTATACGGTGTTTCTTCACTCACCGAGGCAGCTGAATTTCTGAACGGAGAAAGAGAATTGATAAAGACAGATGTTGACACCAGGGAATTATTCCACGATGAATTGGATTATTTCTCTGTCGACTTTAATGAGGTAAAGGGCCAGGAAAACATAAAACGCGCTCTTGAAATCGCCGCTGCCGGTGGGCACAATGCCATCCTGATCGGGCCGCCGGGAGCGGGCAAAACGATGCTGGCCAAAAGATTGCCTGGTATTCTTCCCCCTTTATCACTTCACGAGGCGTTGGAAGCGACTAAAATTCATTCTGTGGCTGGACTTTTGGGAGCTGATGCATCTTTGGTTTCTTCCCGCCCATTTCGCTCCCCACACCACACGATAAGTGACGTAGCTTTGGTAGGTGGCGGCAGCAATCCTCATCCAGGAGAAATCTCGCTTTCACATAACGGAGTACTCTTCCTCGACGAACTTCCTGAATTCAAAAGAACCGTCCTCGAAGTCATGCGCCAACCCATGGAAGAAAGAAAGGTGACGATATCAAGAGCGAAAATAAGTGTGGACTACCCGGCATCCTTTATGCTTATCGCTAGCATGAATCCATGTCCCTGCGGCTTCCACAATCACCCGGAAAAAGAATGCGTCTGTGGCCCGGCAGTAGTAAAAAGATACCTCAATAAAATTTCCGGCCCACTCCTCGATAGAATTGACCTGCATGTTGAAGTCACACCCGTCTCGTACGACGAAATATCAGATCGAGGCCAAACTGCGGAATCCAGTAGAGATATCAGAGAGCGCGTTATATCGGCTAGAAATATTCAGGGAAAAAGGTTTAAAGATCTGAATGGAATTTATTGCAATGCGCATATGCCCAGCAAATTGGTAAGGGAAGTTTGTGAACTCGACAAAGCCTGTCTGACCTTATTAAAAACAGCTATGCAAAAACTACAACTTTCGGCACGGGCCTATGACCGCATTCTCAAGGTTTCTCGAACCGCGGCTGATCTTGCCGGTAGTGAAAAGATTACCATTGAATATTTGGCGGAAGCTATTCAGTACCGGAGTTTGGATCGGGATAATTGGTCGGGGTGATCATACCATAACCTCCCTCAAAGCTACCCCAAACTTCTGCACATCCTCCATCGTCCCCGTACTGATCCGGCACCAATTGGTAAGCGGCGGAAAAGGCCTACCCACAGCAACACCTTTGAGGCGCATGGACTTAATGATTTTCAGTATAGACCTACCCGTATGAAAAAACACAAAATTGGTGTGCGAAGGAATATATCTCAGACCTATATCATCCAAAACAGAATAAATATGATTTTTAGCTTCTTGATTTTTTCTAATGCATTTGTCATAAAACTCTATGTCCTGATATGAAGCCATTGCCGCAAAAGCAGCCAGTATATTCGTACCAGCCATTACATTTTTTCTGACTCTGACGGCTATATCGGGTTGAGCAATGAGGTAGCCGATTCTTATCCCAGCAAGGCCGTACACTTTAGAAAAAGTGCGCGAAACAATCACATTTTTTCCTTCTTTTACCATAGAAACCATTGACGGGTAGTTCGGTTCGGTGATGTAATCGTAGTATGCTTCGTCGGAAAAAACTACTGCGCGATCAGCCACCGTTTCACAAAATGAAACCAGTTTTTCTTTGGGCAGAAGGGTGCCGGACGGATTATTCGGATTGCAGATGAATACCAACGATGTCTTATTGCTGATCCTCCGGTCCATTTCGTCCAAATCGTGTTGCAGATCTTTGTCGACCGGGACTCTGTTGATGTATGCTCCGCATTGTTCTGCATAAGTTAGCAGGCTTTTATAGACGGGATCGGCCGATATGATCTCGCTTCCATCCATACCATAGGTCATTCCGGCAGCTTTCAGGCCTTCCCACGAACCTCCGGTTACTACAATATGATCCGCAGAAACTCCTTCCTTTTTCGCGATCATACTGCTCAATTCAGATATTTTAGCTCCCGGATATCGGCAACCGTAGTCAAAGGCGTCGATTATCGCCTGTCTTACTTTTGGCGATGGCCCGTACGGATTTTCATTGGCATTGAGTTTGGCATAGTTGTATTTCCTGTGTTTTCTATCCCATGCCTTCTCAGCCAATTTTAGTGACGATAAAGGATCGATTACAGTCGCCGCTCCGCCAAGTCCAGCTAGCTGAAGCCATGCTCTTCTATTGAAATTACTAGTAGTGCTCATGTCTAACAGTCTTTGGTTGCACTCAAAATAAGGCAAATAGCCACGAATTACATGGATATTCATGGATTTATTCTTTGATTAATTTCTCCTTTGGCAATAATTATCAGGAACAAATAATCCGCGTAATCCATGAAATCTGTGGTTTATATGTATATTTTCATCCCTCGCTAAAATATAACAATCATGATCATCGGAAACAGAAGAGAATTTATCAAAACAAGCAGCATCCTTGCAGGAGGACTATCCATGCCTGCTGCTGTACATAGTCAATTTACCCGAAGTACCAAAGACAAATTGCGAATCGGCCTGATAGGTGCAAAAGGAATGGGCTGGGGCAATGCCGCAACTGCGCTTGGCTTTCCCAACACCGAACTTATCGCTATGTGCGACGTGGATGAAAGTGTTCTGGATAAAAGAAAAAAGGACTACGCCGAATTACGTGATAACAAGGTGAAAACGTGCACTGATTACCGAAAGGTTTTGAATAATAAAAAAATAGATATTGTCATTATTGGCACACCTGACCACTGGCATTGCAAGATATTTTGCGATGCGATCGATGCAGGCAAGCATGTGTATGTAGAAAAACCAATTGCCCTGACTATGGAAGAATGTCAATTGATGATCAAAACAGCGGCAAAGCGGCCGGATCTCATGGTGCAAGTAGGGCAATGGCAGAGAAGCGGCCCGCATTACCGCAAGGCATTTGAAATCGTGGACAGCGGAGTATTAGGACAAATACGCTTGGTTAAGACGTGGGCCTACCAAGGATGGATGAAGCCAATCGATGTAGTGCCTGATAGCGACCCACCGAAAGGTGTAGATTACAAAATGTGGCTCGGCCCCGCACCGATGAGAGTATTTAATAAGAATCGGTTTCATTTTAGTTTCCGATGGTTTTGGGATTATGCGGGCGGAATGATGACGGATTGGGGCGTACACGAAATCGATATTGCCCTTCACGCCATGAAAACTTCCGCTCCGAAATCAATAATGGCATCGGGTGGCAAATTGGCTTATCCCAATGATGCTTCTGAGACTCCGGATACTTTGCAAGCCATCTTCGAATATGACAACTTTAATATGCTCTGGGAACACGCTACTGGAATTGATAACGGTCCATACGGCCGTCGGGAAGGAATCTCATTTATTGGTAATAATGGCACACTTGTAGTTGACAGAGGAGGCTATGAAGTGCTCATAGAACGAGAATCTATTAATTATTCAACAGAGGGTGATAGCAAAATGGAATCAATCGAAACATTCAGGAAACCGCGTGAAACGAACTATTTGAGATTCCACTGGGAAAACTTTATAGAAGCCATTGAAAAAGGAGATGCGACCATACTCAACACTCCTTTGGTATCTGGAAGTGTAGCAGCGCTTAACGGAATGATGGGCAATATTGCATATCACACAGGACGAAAGATTTATTGGGACAGGGAGAAGATGAATTTTGGAGATGATGCGGAGGCAAATGCGTTAATGAGCAAGGACTACCACAATGGGTGGGTCAAGCCCGTGGTTTAAAGCTGAGGCGGGATGCCATCGTCCGCCGCCAAAGGCTGTGGAGACTGTGTGAAAAGTACAGATTCCCCAAATGCCGCAAAATTTTAATTTTGAAAACTATTTATTTTGACCCATCCCAACCCTTCCCTTACAATGGAAGGGCAGCGGCCAAAATTAAATTTTGCTCTGGTAGAAAATGAAATACCTTCCTCCTTAACCTGCTCGTCTTTCTGATCGCTTATAAAAAGCAAACAGATAAGCTTACCGATATAACTTATGTTGTGACTTTCATCATGCTTGCTTTGTACTCCTGGTACAGGAGCGAGGCTAATGATGAAATCAATAAGATTACACTACTTTTCATGGTAATAATTTGGGCCTTGCGATTGGGCTCCTATCTTTTCATAAGAGTCAGCATAAAAGGGAATGGATTGATAACAACAGGCATGACTGTCTGGATTATTGGTTTTCTTTTAGAATCTGTGGCTGATCGCCAAAAGTTTAAATTTAGACTGAATCCTGCCAATGAAGGAAAGTTTATGAACAATAATTTATTCAGAATTGTCCGATACCCGAATTATCTCGGTGAAATTTAGTCTAATTTTATTATGTAAAACGAAATGTAAGCATGACAGCTGAAATCATTAATCAACTGATGAATATGCCTGATGCAGAAGCGATTGTGGATGAGGTAAAATCTGAATTGCAGAAAGAGAAGCAAAAGCGACAAGAGTTCTATGACTGGGTAACTCCAGGGATGAAAGCAGAATTTATCAATGGAGACATTATTGTACACTCTCCAGTAAAGAAAAGACATAACGATGTGAGCATAAGGATATTGAAATTGATCAGCGATTTCGTTGAAGAAAACGATTTAGGCCATGTTGGACATGAGAAATTGATGATAGCCCTCACGCGAAATGACTATGAAGCCGATATAGTATTTTTCAACCAGGAGAAAGCAAGCCAATTCGACGATGAGATAACCCACTTTCCTGCTCCTAACCTTGTTGTGGAAATTCTGTCCAGCTCGGAAACTATTGGGAATTTAGTATCAGTGAGCTTCCAGCCAATTCTCGCCAACATCCATCCCCACCACAATCGGCACCTTTAATCCAGGCATCGCATTTTGCATATTTTCTCCTACCAGAGATGTTAATTCTTCCAGTTCTGGTTTGTAAACATCAAAGACCAATTCATCGTGCACCTGCAGGATCATTTTTGACCTGAGATTTTTGGTCGTCATCACAGCATGAATTTTGATCATTGCCATTTTGATCATATCGGCTGCGCTGCCTTGTATTGGGGTATTTATAGCTACGCGCTCCGCATTCGTACGGGCAAGAGCATTTCTTGAATTTATATCGCGCAAATACCTTTTTCTGCCCATGAGGGTAGATACGTATCCACTTTCACGGGCCTTTTCCACTGTTTCATCCATATAATTTTTCAATCCCGAATACCTGCCGAAATATTGACCGATAAGTTCTTTAGCCTCTGTTCTGCTCAGACCTAATTGTCTTGAAAGATTAGTAGCTCCGGCACCGTAGATGATGCTAAAATTCACGGTTTTTGCATTCCGCCTTTGGTCCGCTGTAACCTCATCGAGACCTACTTTGTATACGCCTGCTGCAGTGGCTTTGTGTATATCATGTCCAGCTTTGAAAGCATTCAGCATTTCTTCTTCTTCTGCAATTTCCGCGATGATCCTCAATTCGATCTGCGAGTAATCAGCCGCTAATAAAATATGATCTTTATCTCGAGGTATAAAGGCCTTCCTTATCTCCCTTCCGGCCTCATCTCTTATAGGGATATTTTGCAGATTTGGATTTTCTGAGCTCAATCTTCCCGTTGCGGCTCGCGCCTGATTAAATGAAGAATGCACTCTGCCCGTATTGGCATCGATCATGAGAGGAAGCGAGTCCACATATGTCGATTTCAACTTGGAATATTTTCTGAATAGTAGAATATCGCTTACGACATCATTATTCAAGGCGAGTTCAGTTAGTTTTTCCTCATTCGTGGAATACTGGCCGCTGCTGGTTTTAGTCCATCGATAAGGTATTTTTAATCTTTCAAAAAGTACTTCTCCGACTTGCTTTGGTGAAGCAATGTTAAAAGAACCACCTGCTTTTTCATAAATGCCTAATTCGACTTTTTTAATTTCTTCTCCCAATTTGACAGAATACTTTCCTAAGAAATCTTTGTCGATCCGCACTCCAGCATATTCCACATCAGACAAGACAGGTATGAGTTGCATTTCGATATTATTAAATAAATCCTCCAGACCTTCCTCTTTGAGTTTTGGTAGAAACACATCCATTAACTGAAGAGTAATATCGGCATCCTCTGCAGCATAATCCGTGATTTCAGAAGGTTCGAGCTGCGCCATACTCATTTGATTCTTTCCTCTTTTGCCGATAAGATCTACAATAGGTACCATCTGGTAGTTGAGATAACTTTCAGAGAGATAATCCAATTTGTGTCTTAGTTCTGGCTCCAAGAGATAGTGAGCTATCATTGTATCAAAAAGTGGCCCCTTGACTTCGATGTCATAGGACTTGAGAAAATTCATATCAAATTTTACGTTCTGACCAACTTTGACAATCTTCTCATCTGCGAAAACAGGTTGAAAAACGGAGAGGATTGTTTTTGTTTCCTTCTTGTCCTTAGGTGTGGGTACATAGTACCCTTCTCCTTTTTTTGTAGAAAAAGCAACTCCAACGAGAAAATTTACATGAGCGCTAAGTCCTGATGTTTCTGTATCAAAACAAAAGGCTTTGGAACTTTCAAGTTCTTTTATCAGGACACTTATTTTATCAGGAGTATCGGCAAGTTTATAGTCATGTTTGACGGTAGCCAAAGAGTTCTTAGCAATTGAATATTCCTCCTTTATGATCTTTTCCTCGGCTATCTTAACCGGAGTATCACCAAACAATGTGCCTTGCTGGGGCTCGTCATCTTCACCCAACACCTGCTTTGCGATGGTGCGAAATTCCAATTCTTTAAAAACCTCCATAAGGGCTTCTTTGTTAATTGGCTCGATCTTCACAGCCTCCGCATCAAATTCTATCGGAACTTCAATATTAATAGTCGCCAACACTTTTGACAGTCGGCCCTGTTCGGAAAATTCCTCAACTTTTTCTTTTTGTTTGCCTTTTAATTTATCGGTGTTTTGCAGTATGCCCTCCATATTGTCAAATTCCTTAAGCAGTTTCACAGCTGTCTTGGCTCCTACACCCGGGATGCCTGGAATGTTATCGACGCTGTCTCCCTGGAGACCAAGAACGTCAATGACCTGATCAACTCTGGCAATATCCCATTTTTCTAATATTTCTTTTTCTCCCAAAATGTCCACGGTATTTCCACTTCTTGCCGGTTTGTACATGTAGACATTGTCTGAAACAAGCTGGGCGTAATCTTTATCGGGAGTTACCATATATACCGTGAAGCCTTCCTTTTCGGCCTTTTTGGCAATAGTGCCGATGGTATCGTCTGCTTCATAGTTTTCTACTTCTATGATTGGAATATTAAACCCTTCAATGATCTTCCTGATATATGGCAAGGCAATGGAAATGTCTTCAGGCTGAGCGTCTCGATTGGCTTTATATTCAGGAAACATTTCATGTCTGAATGTCTTGCCAGGAGGATCAAAGGCTACAGCGATATGTGAGGGATTTTGATTTTTAAGAATATCCAAAAGAGATCGGACAAAACCTGTAATAGCCGAAGTATTGATGCCTTTAGAATTGATCAAAGGTCTGGTAATGAAGGCATAATGTGCGCGATATACGAGCGCATGACCGTCGAGAAGAAAGAGTTTTTTAGTTTCCATTTGGCATAGATATTCGATCCGATTAAAAAGTATAAGCCAATCCTATAGAATAAAATGACTGTGTGTCTGCAGTTTCAAACTCGGCCTTTCTGATTCCAAAATTAAATCCTAATCCCAGACCCTTCCAAATTTCATAGCTGAATGTATTGAGCCAGGTGTATTCAAAAAGAGTTGGTTCATTAGACGCGTATGGAAAATAAGTAGTGAAAGTGGAAGACCAGGTCAATGGTCTACCATCTATTTTGACAGATTTGGTGTAGTCGGCTCTGATCTTGGCACCTAAAGACCCTTCGGATTCTACTAGTTCCATGCCTGAAATAGCTACGTGATAGTTGAACGGATGAATGACGATGAATAGATCCTGCACCGGCGTCCAGGTTATTCCGGTTCCTATATCCAATGTACCTGGGGCAAAAAAGTTTTCTATCGAAGTATTGACCTCACCCAATACCGAAATGGCGAATCTGTCAGTCAATTTATAGCCGTACAACGAAGAAATATTGACAATATCCACAGTACTTTCTAGCCCGTCGTCTTCGTCATCCGATATATCTACATCCTGCCAGGATTTACTGATAATACCTTTATTGTTCCAGAAATATTTGTCTTGAATGCGATTGAAAAAACCTGTAAATCCAAGGTTTAAAGATGTCGCACTGGAGTTGGGGTTAGGATTGGCTGCCCAGCTGCTAGACTTGTTGAAATCCCACCCCATCATTCCGGAATATCCTGTTTTCCATCCAGTCTGAAGCTCAATTTGGGAAGCAAGTGAAGCTATTTCTCCATTAAAAGCATCCGCTTCAGCTTGTTGTTCGGCTCGGGCAGCTTCAAGTTCGGCCTTTTTTACTTTCAATTCATCAAGCGTCTGAGCCTGTGAAACAAAGCTCGAACAGAATAAAATGGAAAGAGGTAAAACTTGTCTCATGAGTTTGTATTTATGAGTCTGTATAAAAAATTAATCCCGGTTGTGCAGTATAATTTTTTGTTTGATGATCAGTCCCAGGGGATAAACGATTTCTTTATTGTCAACACTTAAAATCACGGTATTGCTTGTCACCTCCTTAACCGTACCGGTATCATCACCTACGGTGACAAGGTCTCCTTCTTTAAATTTTCCTTCCGTATACAGAGAACCAAGGAAATTAGCCACCGCATCTTTGGAAGCCAATCCATATCCGATCGAAAAAGCCAGTACAATACCGCCTATTACAATAGAAAGGTTTTGCTCCAGAAATGCGGTATTTATTTCCGCCTGTGCAATCGCAAGAATGACCACATTGATAAATAAAAAGTAGAACAAAAAGGACGAAATCAATTTTGCCGAAGGAATAGCTAGTGAATCCAGAGCCGCCTGCAAAACTTTTCGAATGACCTCGGCCAACAAAGTACCGAAGATGAGTATCACAAGTCCAACTAAAATCTTAGGTATCATATTAAAAGCACCCATGATAAGCTCCGAGATGGCCGACATGTTTAATACATCAGTGGCGGCAATAATGAATATGAACAACAGGAAGTAGTAGACAATCTTAGAAAAGATGGCGCTAATCTTTATGTCTGCATTAAGTTTTTGGACTACTTCTATTTCATTCAATTGTGCGCCTAACCGATCTATCCCAATCTTTGATAATGCTTTCCTGACAAACTTTGCCACCAATTTGGAAATAAACATTCCAATAAGGATGATGAATATGGCAAATAAGAATCTGAGAAATCCTGGAATGAACCCTGCCAGCATTTCCGTAAGACCTGCTGTCATATCACCGGTAAGAAAATTTTCTATCATGGCGTTATTAATCTATTGTTTGGTAATGATAGCTTTCTATTTTGAACCACTTTTTAGCAAGTAGCTGATAAAGTTGGATATATATAGATCGAAGAAATCTCCCACCATCTTGATGACATTCATAGAGCTTTTTACCTTATGTCTGATCTCTTCTTGTTTCTGTTGAGTAAACCCAAGCTGCAGTTCTTCTTCCAGGTCCTTAAAAGAATTATTAATCATATATATTTTTTTCACAAAATTTTCCGAATTTCTGCCAACTGCCAACTGCCAACTGCCAACTGCCAACTGCCAACGCTATACTTCCATCGCCTTGTAATGCTTGTTGTGCACCTTGATAAACCTCTGCTTTGCCCGCTTGATTTTCATCTTCACTGCACTCTCGGATTTGCTTGTCACCTCTCCAATATTTCTTATCGACATGCTGTCCATGTATTTCATCATCAGAATTGACTTGTCATCTATCGGAATTTCTTCCAATATTTTTTTCAACCGTTCCACCCACACTTCTATCAATAGTCGATCTTCGATATCATCGTCTTTAGCGACGTGGTAACTTAGATCGCCTACTATGACACTCGGATCCTTTTTGCGCTTTCTTATTTTATCAATGCAATAATTGTACGTGATCGAATAGACCCATGTCGAAAACTTCGACTTCCCGCTGAATTTGCTAAGATTCAACAACAGCTTCATCATGATCTCCTGGGTGCAATCTTCTGCCCAATGTTTGTCATTCAAAATCGATATTGCTTTTGCGTAGATCTTAGACGAATACCGCTCATAGAGTAAGTTGAAATAAAAGCCCTTTTGAGTCCTCAGGTACTTTTCTACTGCCTCTTCGTCAGTAATTGATTTTGAATTACCTTTACCAATCAGTGCTAAAAGAAATCGTATAAACCACATAGATCTTACAATAGGAAGAATAAGGAAATTAGTAAGCCAACTATTGAATTTACGACATACTCCAAATTCTTCTTATGGACTTTAGACGTAAAAAATGTTCAAAGTTACATTTTGAAAAAATGTTCGATGAAATTGACCAGATTTTCGTTCTTATTACTTTTTATAGCTCCTATATCCCTGTCCGTTCGGCAGGCGGGCATCTCAGCGCAGCCCTCCTACGCGAACGCTTCTGAGGGTGAGAAAGCTGACGCATTATTTCTCAAGCAAATCCATGATCACGTTCTCAGGAATGGCAATTGTTACAGATGGCTTGAGGTACTGTCGGAAGATATCGGGGGCAGATTAACAGGGAGCGCGAATGCTGACGAAGCTGTACGTTATACAGCAGAACAACTTCGAAAATTTGCGGATTCCGTAAGTCTGCAATTGGTAGAAGTGCCGCATTGGATAAGGGGTCCGAGAGAACGCGCACAAATAATTAATTTACCACAAGGCGTAAAACAAGACCTCAACGTCACGGCTTTGGGCAACTCTGTAGGTACAGGCTCAGGGGGTGTAAGTGGAGAAGTAATAGAGGTACAATCCCTCGATGAAGTACGGAGCCTTGGAAAAAGCAAAATAAGCGGCAAGATCGTATTCTACAATCGCCCGATGGATCCTACAGTGCTCAGGACATTTTATGCCTATGGAGGCGCCGTAGATCAACGAGTCAATGGCCCTGCAGTCGCCGCGGAAAATGGAGCTATAGCTACGATTGTCAGGTCAATGACCACCCTCACGGATAATGTGCCGCATACCGGTGCGACCAGATATAAAGAAGGAATTCCCGAAATTCCTGCCGTAGCAGTCAGTACAAGACACGCAGATTTCTTAAGCAAATTCATAAAAAGGGGAAAAACAGAAGTCTACCTTGAGACGCATTGTCAAATGCTGAAACCATCGAAGTCCCACAATGTAATTGCAGAAGTAAAAGGCTCCGAATTTCCCGATGAAATAATCCTGGTAGGAGGCCATCTAGACTCGTGGGACCTCGGTGGTGGAGCACATGATGATGGGGCAGGGTGCGTACATGCCATGGAAGTACTCAGTACATTTAAAAGGCTGAAATATCAACCTAAAAGAACGATCCGCGTAGTGCTTTTCATGAACGAAGAAAACGGGCTGGCAGGTGGAAGAGAATACGCAAGTACAGCCAAAGAAAAAGGAGAATTTCACCTCGCTGCTTTGGAGTCAGATGCAGGAGGATTTACCCCTAGGGGATTCAGTTGTGATGCAGAAGACGACGTATTTGCCAATTACTACAGACAAATCACCGAATGGTCTTCACTACTTGAACCGTATGGCCTTCATTTTACGAAAGGAGGTTCGGGTGCGGATATAAGTCGGCTTAAAGATCAGAAGGGATTTCTGATTGGTTTTCGACCAGATTCACAGCGTTATTTCGATTTTCACCACACTGCCAATGACAGACTCTCAGCAGTGAATGAACGGGAATTGAAATTGGGCGCTGCAGCCATTACCAGTTTAATTTACCTCATTGATAAATATGGATTCGAGCGTTAGAATGAGCGATACCGTCACATTGCATGGCAAGACCTTCGAAGTATTTCTGACCGATGAAGAAATCCAGCAACGCGTATGGGAACTCGGTCAGGAAATATCCAAAGATTACAAGGGGAAAATTCCGCTGATCTTAAGTATACTCAATGGCTCTTTTATCTTTACAGCCGACCTTATTAGGTACCTGGATGTTCAACTAAAAGTGGAATTCGTCCGCCTGGCTTCCTATGTCGGTACCTCATCGGCTGGTGAGATTTTAGAAATCTTAGGCCTAAGAAATGATATAAAAGGCGAAGACGTAATCATTGTGGAAGATATAGTCGACACCGGCCTTACGCTTTCCAAATTTGTCGCCCAGATCAAAGACAAAACCCCAAATTCTGTTAAAGTTGTAAGCCTTCTACAAAAGCCCTCTGCTATTGAGCATCCTGTAGACATTGACTATGTAGGATTCGAAATTCCGAATGAGTTTGTGCTGGGATACGGACTGGATTTTGATGAGATCGGGAGGGAATTGCCGCAGATTTATAAGTTGGTGGAGTAGGATTCAAACAATGATAAGCGGTAATGCCGGCCTCCACTTTTTGTGAAAGAGTATTGTACAAGTTTTACTGTTCCTAATGGAGTTACCTCATGTAATTTTGTTGCTGTCGGGGCTTCCGGAGGTAATGGTTTAGACAGTTTAGGTGGTAATGGTGCTACGGTTACAGGCAGTAATATTGCAGTTAATCCTGGAGATAATTTGATTGTTTTTGTTGGTGCGCTTGGAGCGAATGGATCTGCACTATCTGGCGGAGGTACTGGAGGAAATGGGGGGAATGGTTTTGGAGCGGGTGGCGGCGGCAGTAATGATGGAAGCTCTGGAGCAGGTGGCGGCGGAGCATCTGGTGTTTTCAACATGACAACTGGAACTGTTATTATCATAGCCGGAGGCGGAGGCGAGGCAGGTGGGAAAGTGAATAGTGATGACACCCCTGGGAATAGAGGCCGCCGCGGAATAGATGCTGATATTACTGATACGGCTCCTGCAGGCGCCTCTGCTGATGGTATGGCCGGGGAAGATTCAAATGCGGCCGTACCCGACACTCGCGACGGAGGAGATGGAGGTAATGCTGTAGGGGCGGCAATTGGCATAGGTGGAGCAGGAGGAACAAATATTGGCGGCGATAATTGCGGCGGAGGCGGAGCCACTTGAGGTATGGGTGGCGATGGCAGCGGCGGAAGCGGAGGTGGCGGTATTGGAGGTGCAAGTTTTCTTAATGGGGCTACATTAGCTATGCCTATACCGGGCGCCACAGCAAATAATACAGGCAATGGCAGTGTAACTATTACTTGTGTTCTTAACCCTAATGTACCTACGCTCTCTCAATGGGGCCTATTTGTCCTAGGCTTGTTTTTGTTGATTTTTGGAATTGTGGCTCTAAGAGGCTTGACCTACTCAAGTCGTGATAGCTTGGATTAAGTTTTTATTCTTTCTATGATAACCTAATTGCCTCTTTTTAAATCCTGAACTATCCATACAACACTTTCAAAATCGCACCAGGATCTTTCTCCACTAAATTTAGTAATATTCTGGCGGGCCCTCTAGGCATACGATCTCCTCTCTCCCAATGACGTAAAGTGCCAACGCTTATCCCAAATGCAGCTGCAAATTCTAGCTGAGTCATGCCAATTTTCTTGCGCAACTGTTTGACATTGATCTTCTTTGGTTCAAAAACTTTGGCTGCTATGTTTTCGCCATTAGCAAATTGTATAGCTTCCGTCAATCCCTGCTTTATGCTTTCGAATGTGTCGCTCATTGTTTATTTTTGTTTATAGATATCTATTAATAATTTAATAAGTTTTGCCAGTTTTTTGCGTTCGGATAGGCTTAAATTCTCTTTTTCTCCTTTGCCAAATATTGTCAGCATAAAAAGCGGCATATATTCGTAATAGAAATAATATATTACCCGAACACCTCCTCTTTTGCCCATACCTTTTCGCCCCCACCTTAATTTTCTCACGCCTCCAGTATCTTGTATGATCACACCTGATTCTGGATGTGTGGACAAATAAAAAATCAAACTACTTTGGTCAACTTCATCAAGCAGTCGACCTGCTTTTCTTATGTACTGAGGTAGTTCAACAACAGATATATACATGATGCAAGATAAGCCATTGGATTACTTATAGCAAGACAAATAATACATAACTATCTATAATTCCTCACTTTGCAAACTAACATTCTTAGCAAAATACTAATAAAAGTAGCATACTAAAAATATTAGCTCTATATTCGCCCCATTAGCTACTTAAATCACAACATCAAATATCTGCGTAAACAAAGAAACTATACACAAGCAGAATTCGCAGAACGCATTGGGGTCAAACGTTCGCTTATTGGTGCCTATGAAGAGCACCGGGCAGAACCGAAGATTGAGACCATACAGAAAATGGCTTACCTCTTCAATCTCAACCTCGAAGCGCTGATCAATCACGACTTGAGCAAAGGAGAAAAAGCTATACAGACCGATACGAAAGGAAGGACACTACGCGTACTTTCCATAGTAGTCGACAAAGAGCAAAAAGAGCGCATCAGCATCGTACCCGTCAATGCCCGGGCCGGATATATGCACAGCTACAGCGACCCCGAATACATCCACGACTTGCCCAATTTTAACCTTCCGCTTACAGAACTCTATCCCGACAAGACCTATCGCATTTTTCAGATAGAGGGAGACAGCATGCTCCCGATCACTTCAGGCAGTTACGTCATCTGCGAGTACACAGAAAATTGGGAAGAGATCAAAGAAGGCCTCAGTTATATGCTGATCACAAGGAACAACGGCATCTTATTCAAAAGAGTGTGGCAGGACGAAAATACCGACCACCTTTTGCTAAAGTCCGACAATAAAGAGCACGAGTCATTTGACATTAATAAAAATGAGTTGATCGAAGTGTGGAAGGGCCTGGGTTTCATCACATTCGATCTGCCTGTAAAAAAAGAAGAAGCGGATATGGATAATCTTGCTGCCGTGATTATTCAGTTGCAGCATGATGTGGAGGAATTGAAAGAGAGGGGACGGGAGACCAAAGCAGAAGACCGATGACCGAAGAAAAGCAAGACATAAAACTATTTTCTAACACATAGAAAATAAGAAAATGAAATTCAAATTTGAAAATGTTAAACATTTCACCGGGTTCAATAGTGCAAACCAATCCTGAGCTAAGCAGAGTTTTGGGTTATTCAATTCGCTCAGTATCGGAAGTAGTCACGTGCTTGCATAAAGCAAAGAGACGTAAATATGTTTCGGACGAAGTTTTTAATAAACAGTATGAAGATTGCTTCAATCTTATGAATATGCTATTAGCATTCAGAAATAAAGTCAAAAAGTAAAAACTTCAGTTTCAACATAGTCTTCTGCTTCGGTCTTCCGCTTTCGTCCTCAGCCATGCGCGCCATAGTACATATTGATCTCCACACATTTTTCGTCTCCTGTGAGCGGAATATGGATACAAGCCTAAAGAATAGGCCCGTACTTAAGGGCACTTGAGGAGATTTTATGCGCAATACAACATCATTGACTAAAAACTGATTGCTAAAACCTAAAAGCTATTATGAAGAATCAAGAATACATCAAAGGAAGAGGCGCGCAAATCAATCCAGCCAATCCATTTGCCACGCACCACCCTGAAAACAATGGAATGCTATGGCACGATGAAGACGAAGTAAAAAATTTATCCACAACAGAATACATTCCCAACCATCCTAAAACCATCCTCAACAAAGTCGACAGCCCCGACATTGGAATGGAATATTCCATGAATCCATATCAAGGCTGCGAGCACGGTTGTATTTATTGCTACGCACGCAATTCCTATACGTACTGGGGCTATAGTGCAGGTATAGAATTCGAACAAAAAATATTGGTTAAAGAAAGCGCTCCTGAACTCTTAGATCAAAAATTGAAAAGCAAGAATTGGAAACCCATGCCTATCATGTTTTCGGGTAACACGGACTGTTATCAGCCAGCTGAAAAAAGGTTCAAACTCACCCGGCAAATGCTCGAGATTTTATGGAAACATCGCCATCCTGTAGGCATTATAACCAAAAGCCAACTCATCCTCAGAGACTTGGACATTTTGCAAAAAATGGCCGAAATCCGACTAGTAAATGTATCCATATCGATTACTACTCTTGACGAATCCCTAAGACTCAAATTAGAACCCCGAACCGCCACAGGCGCCAATAGACTAAAAACAGTAAGACGATTATCAGAAGCAGGAATACCAGTCAATATTATGATGGCGCCCATTATTCCAAGCATTAATGACAAAGAGATTTTTGACATTGCCGGAAAAACAGCAAAGGCTGGAGCAAAGGCATTCAACTACACCATAGTACGAATGAATGGAGACGTAGGAGAAATATTCAAAGATTGGTTACAAAGAAATTTTCCTGATAAATACGAAAGAGTAATTCATCAGATAGAAAGTTGCCACGGAGGAAAAGTAAATGACAGTCGCTTCGGCACACGGATGAGTGGCGAAGGAAACATTGCTTCTATGATAAAGCAGCAGGTTGGCCTTGCAAGAGATAAATTCTATGCCGGTCGCATAATTCAACCACTAGACACTGAGCTATTTTATCTATGGAGGGATCGCCAACTTCGATTGTTTTAGAACTTAATTATCTTTTCGACAGTAGCGCCTTTTTGTACAACAATTGTAAAAGTCTCTTTCTTTCCTTTGTGGTCTCCCAAGGCGGTAAGTGTTACTTCATATGTGCCTGGGATGAGAATAAATTTATTCGGATTGCTGGATGGTGACGTATACGTTCTGCCACTAGCTGCACTTTTATTGGTATTTACGTCTTTTATTTTGATCACAGCATCGACCAATGCACTGACACTTTTAGCGCCAATCATCGCTATGCCGGTTTTAAAATCATATGCCACGTTCTCGACCTGATTGGCCCTTACTTCTACATTTTCTATGCGCTGCTTAATATCAATGCCTTCAATCGTCAATGGCCTTATGTCAACATCATAGACACCTGGATTCAATTCGTATTTGCCCGACTTTCCATAAGTGCGTCCGGTCGCGGCGCTCTTTCCGCTTTGCCTGTCATAGATTCTTATTACGGCATCCCAGCCTTCTTGATTATTGGATACGGTGACATTTATTTTCCCTCCATCGAAGCTTACTGTTTTGTGAATGACTTTTTTCTCGAAACTCTGAACATTAGAGAGCCTTATGGCATCGACATCACTGCCTTCCAAAGGTGTTATTTTGAGATCATATTTCCCTGGAGGTAAATACAAGGATGCTGTATCGCCATATGTTCGCGCCGATTTAATCGATGTTTTTGAACCAGCTTCGAACGCTTGAACAAGAGCATCTATTGGCTTCCCGTTTTTAATGGCGGATACCGTAAAATTTCCTACCGCATCATCTACAGTGGCACTAGTCGCTTCATTCAATACATCGCCCAGTGCACCAGCATCTGCAGCATCGTAGTACTGTCCTCCACCCGCGTTCGCTGCGCATTGCAGTTGATCACTTTCATCGGATTTTAGGCCAAAACCAATAATGTGTAATCTGAAATCGATGCCTTCTGTCTTGGCCTCTTTTATTACTTTACAAATATTTCCACCACAAGATTCTATACCATCTGTCACGAGAATAATAGTCGCTTTTGCCCCTGTTAATCTTAGCTTTTCAATTACCTGGATTGCCGAATATGCTAGTGGTGTTTTGCCCAAAGGCTTGATACTCTTTAAAGATTGAGTTATGTGGCTTTTATTAACGTTATCCATTCCCACTAAAAATTCTACATCCTTGCAGTCTCCTTTTGTTCGGTGACCATAGGCTACAAGGCCAATTTTCTGATCAGCAGACAGTTGGTTCACTGAATTGGATAAAACGGTCGTAGCGACCTCCATTTTGGTCTTACCCTCCATCTGCCCCCACATCGAGCCACTTGCATCATAAATAAAAATGATCGGAGCGTGGCTTTTATCATTCTGAGCAGTTAGTTGAAATGAGGAACCGATGATACATAGAGTGATCAAAACTTGTTTCATATTTAAAAATTCTGCAGTGCAATATTATGTCAAAATTGTCGGAATTGGAAGGTTCATGAAATGATGATCATTGTATATTAGCGAGCATAAAAGATTGACCAACCATGAAATGGAAAACTACCGTCCTGGCATTTGTCGGCCTTTTCACCTGTCAATGTGCCATGGGTCAGACACATATCAGATGCCAATCGCACGAATTACTTATTGAAAAATTAAAGAACATTCAATATTCTGAAAGCCGGAGAATACTTGAAGTGCAAACCGCGCAGTTTTTTCTCAAAACGAATCAAAAAAGTGCTGGAGAAGTTACAATACCAGTAGTATTCCAAATCATCCATAACGGAGATAATATAGGTCAGAATGAAAACCTCTCAGATGCCCTGGGAAAAGAACAACTTCAGCAACTTAACGATGATTTCAGAAGAAAAAACAGCGACGCCAGTAAAACTCCCCCCCATTTTTCATCTGTTGCATCGGATACTGAGATCAACTTTAAACTAGCTGATTTTGATCCATCAGGGGATCCCACAAATGGCATCGTACGCACTACCCTGGCCAGCTTAGGAGTCAAGAATACGGATTGCCTTAACCCACAGAATATTGATGATAAAATCATAAGTAAAACTATCTGGAATTCTAAAAAGTATCTGAATATTTATTCCATAAAGCGTATCGACGATTTTGATTTCGACTACCAGGAATGTGTTAACGGCAATGAAGGCGGGACAATAGGCTATGCTCAATTGCCCGAGAGTGGCGGTGCAAAAACTGATGCCGTTGTAAACGTAGCATTTTCGTTTGGCTCAACGGATATGCCTAACCCAATGGCACAAGAATTCGTCGGTAGAACAATAACTCATGAAGTCGGACATTGGTTGAATTTAGAGCATATATGGGCTGATGATGATTTTGATCAAGGTGATGCGTGCTCCGGATCGGATATGGTAGATGACACGCCTAATCAGGAGACGAGTTCATTTGGTTGTCCTTCAGGCAAAGTCACTGACGCCTGCACAAGCAGTGGAAATGGCATCATGTATCAAAACTACATGGACTACACCGATGACTCTTGTATGAATCTATTTACGAAAGGGCAAAAATCTAGGATGATGTCGGCATTGCTTAACTCGAGAAGCAAACTATTATCGGATTAGCCTTTCATACCTGATCCGGTTGAAGGAGAAGACGACAATGGAGAAAATGATGATGACATGGCGGATACTGGCGATGAGGGCATGGTAGGAAACGATGATATGGATATGCCGGACGCACAAGATAAAGGCACCGGAGAAATCCTCTTTGTTAATGGAAAGATATATACGGTAACAGACCAAATGTCGTGGGCTGAAGCGGTACTGGTCAGCGGGGACACTATAGCATATGTCGGCACCAATGCTGGTGCCCTGGAATGCGCTTCTCCAGAAACTAAAATCATTAACCTCGGCAAAAAAATGATGATGCCAGGCATTCACGATGTGCATATGCATCCTCTTGAAGCGGGGTCTGACAATTTTGACTTTACGTTAGATCCTGCAGAAACGAATATTCAAGTCTACAAATCCGAGATTGAAAAAGCACACCAGTCGAAATCGGATTCCAGCTGGCTTTTGGGGTGGGGACATGACATCTATGTTCTATTGGATTCCGGGGAAAATCCTAAAAAAATTCTAGATAAAATCTCAACTTCTCGCCCAATCGCCATAATGGAGCAAACTTCACATTCCATATGGTGCAATTCACAAGCACTAAAACTCGCAGGAATTACAGCAGGCAGTGAAAATCCGGTCGGGGGCGTAATTATGAGGGACTTTAATGACGAGCCTAATGGAATTTTATTCGATAATGCAGGAAACCTGATAGTTGATCTCGCTATTAGCGCGATTGAAAAAAGTGAAGAAAATGATTATTTCGGCCTGCTTGAATTTTCATTGCCTGAATTGGCGCTTCACGGTATTACGTCGATTTGCGATGCGCGTACTTATTGGAAAAGAAATCACCACCTTATCTGGAAAAAATTAGCAGACAAAAACGAATTGACGGCGAGGGTCAATTTGGGACTATGGGTCTATCCGGCAGACAGCGATACCGGTCAGATCAATATACTTAAAGCGCTGTACGAGAACCACCCAAGTGGTCTATTAAGAATCAATCAGGTCAAAGTTTATAGCGACGGCATAGTGCCTAATACGACCGCAGCGATGAAAGAAGACTACCTCATAGACCTTTTTGAAGAAGAGACGAACAACGGCATCAATTACCTCAGCGAAGAAAGGCTTGGACAATATATTAAAGAATTAGAACCGATCGGTTTTGATTTCCACATTCATGCTATAGGCAACAGAGGAATCAGCGAATCACTTACTGCAATTCAAAACAATGGAACTTCAGCAGGACGGCATAGAATAACACATTTGGAGGTTGTGGATTCTAAAGATTATTCAAGATTTGCTGAGTTAAACGTTACAGCAGATTGTCAAGTTACCGGTGATTTTACCCAACCCGATGCATGGCACGATAATGACGATTTTATCCAATCACATCTGAATAATAATTTGATTCCTTTAAAAAGCTTGAAGTCCAATAATGCACGTCTTACTTTATCCAGTGATTGGGATGTGAGCGATCTAAATCCGTTCGTAGGTATGCAAAATGCCGTAACTAGAAAACCACAGGAAATAAGTTTAGAAGAAGCAATAAAGGCCTATACGATCAATGGTTCCTATGTCATGCGGCAAGAAGATAAAGTTGGAACTATTGAAGTGGGAAAAGAAGCGGATTTAATCATTCTGGATCAAAATATTTTCGAAGTCGAAACGACTCAAATCGCAGATACCAAAGTAATGATGACCTTTCTGCAAGGCAAGCAAATTTATCCTATCGATTCCAGCGCAGAAGATGGAAGCAATGAGGATGAAGAAGACGGAGCTGGTCTCAATAACGATGGAAGTATGGACAGTACCTATGTTGATATAAATTGTCTTGAGATTGCCTTTCCCGTCTCTGCCATTTTTGCCGGAGATAGTATAGAGATAAATTCGGTGCACGAATTACAAGCTCTGCTCGCTCTTTGCGAAGTGGTGGATACCATTGAAATAGCTGATACTACGGCCATCGATGATTTCGATCTTTGTCTAGGATTCGTATTTCCTCTAGAGATATTATTTGGAGGTGATACGACAGCTGTTACTGATGAAGACGGGCTTATAGACTTCGTAGAGGAGCGAGATTCTTTAAACCAGTTATTCGATTTTGTATATCCATTGAATCTAATTTATCAAGGCATCGATACTTCTGTTCACAGCATAATTGAGCTTATCGGTGTTGTAGAAACCTGTGCTGAAGTCATAGGCGATTTATTGACCAGAAATTCTACACGCTCGCTTAGCACTAAGCCCATTTCGACAAAAAAATTCAGAACCATGGATAATTCAGAAATATTGATTTATCCTAATCCCGTTAGCCATGAACTCATTATTTCGTTACCGCTGAGCACAAATAATGAGTCGTATTCTATTGACATTTTTGACAATGTGGGGAAAAACACAATTCACCTTGACAATGCTTACCTTACCGAGCGGATAAAAACAACAGGATTAGCTTCAGGCATCTATATCCTCCGTGTTCAGAATAAAATGGGTGCATATAGTTCTGCGATAATGATAGAAAACTAATTTTGGCCGGGCAGAAAATTTCTATGAGTTTTCCGGGTTAAGCTGTGTCGATAAAAGAAATAGGATTTCTTAGAATGAAGTCAGTTGTAGAGTGATAGCTGTGCAGCTGACTTTTTTTATTTTACCCCACTGGAATACTGTAGGACAAGTTGTGAGAAATCTATGTGCTCTATGTTGTAAAAAAATCCCTTGGAAATCAAACCAACTCATACAGCCCAAATTGCCTTTCCAAATGCCATTTATAATGCCTCATATGAAAAAACTCCATTTGTTCAGGAGTCAGCGCACCCATCATCGGGTTGTAGAATGATTCACCTTCTTTTTTATTGGCTAGGGCTGTGTACATCCGGTCGACAGCATTTGGCAATTCGGCAACGGCCTCTGCGAGGGTGGTATATTTTAAGGCGAGTAAATCATCTTTGGTCTTATCAGAAGGGCTGTGGTAGAAATGTCCTCCTTTTTCAATGAATTTTACAAAACTCGTTTCCTTTTCACTAAGTAATTCAGGAGCAGACCCCATATCTTTAACAGATGATTTTGTCACCCAGATGAGGTGCTCCACCATATGTTGGGGAGTCATTAATCCGAAAGCTCTACGGGTTTTTGTATGCAATTTAGAGAGGAGCTTTGGCACGTCATTTTCAAAATACGTTTTATACTTCATTCTTCTGATCCATTATTTGTTTTTACCGCCATTGCCGCTCCAATTACACCTGATTCATTCAACATTTTGGCAGGTACCACATCGGTATCGAGTTTAATATACTCTTTAAATTTTTCAAATTTTTTACTTACTCCCCCGCCCAAAATAATGAGATCAGGGTTGATCAAAAGGTCTACATGGTTTAAATATTCGTTCAACTCTGCACCCCATTCTTCCCAACTCAAATCTTTCTTTTCACGCACGGCATTACCCGCATAATGCTCCCAGATGCTTTCTTTATGCTCGAGGTGACCAAACTCTGTATTTGGAACCAATTTCTGATCTAAGAATAGACCAGATCCTATACCCGTACCCAATGTCAACATAAGTACCGTACCATTCATCCCGACTCCGGCACCAAATTTCATCTCCGCAAGTCCTGCGGCGTCTGCGTCGTTGATAAACGCAGCTTTCGCCGCACTCGTTTCCACTTGAAAAAGTTTAATCAGATCGATGTGCATCCAGCTGTCATCGATATTTGCAGCGGAATAAATGATGTTATTTTTTATGATTGAGGGAAATCCACAACCTATTTCTTTGCCGTTCCACTCAAAGTCATCTATTAATTGATTGATCACCTTCATGACTACTTTTGGGTATGCAGGTTTTGGAGTCGGATATTTTTTCCTTTCCGTTACTAGTTTTCCGTTGTTGGTATTTACGACAGCGGCTTTTACACCCGTACCGCCTACGTCTATTCCCATTACATGCGTTCCCATTATTTGATCACTCTTATTTTCATTTTCACGTTTTCGAACGGTCTGTTCTGGCGATTAGTTTTGACTTCTGCGATTTTGTCAATCACTTCGATCCCCTCCATTACCTGACCGAAGACCGTGTATTGTTTATCCAGGACTGGAGTGCCGTGCTTTCCGGCGTAGAGCGATTTTTCATGATCCGTGTAGGAAGTGCCGCTGCGCATTTCTATCCCTCTCAAAGTATTGTCATCCACCGGACGTCCATGTACAATGTAAAATTGAGAACCACTTGATTTTCGCTCAGGATTCACAGCGTCAGGTGTGCGTGCAGCGGCTAATGCTCCCTTGATGTGAACTATATTCTCCCGGATCTCAGCGTCGATCTGGTAACCAGGTCCGCCGCTGCCAAGGGAAACATTCTGTTCTGCGTCCCTCGAATTAGGATCGCCACCCTGGATCATGAAACCATTCATGACCCGATGGAAAAGCAAATCTTCGTAAAACCCTTCTTCTGCCAGTTCAAAAAAATTGTCTCTGTGTTTTGGAGTTTCTTCGAATAACTCTACAAGCATCGACCCATAGTTGGTTTCGATTTCCACAAGGCATTTATCAGGCGCTTCTATCACGATTTCCTTTGTTATTGATTTCGATTTTTTGCCATCCGAAGCGGTCAACACGATGTTATATTTTCCCGAAAGGTAGTATTTGTGTTTTGGTGATTCTTGTTTTGAATGACTTCCATCTCCAAAAGACCAACTGTATTCTGTTGCCTTTTCGGATTTGTTCACAAGTTCAATTTCTGCGGGAGCCTGGTGTTCTTTGACCTCCACCATAAAATCTGCTACCGGCTTTGAACATGAAGCCAATAAAGTAAAAACACTACAAAACAATGCGTTTCTACACATAATCCTAATTTAATAATCGGATTTTCATTTTAGTGTCTTGCACGGGCCTGTCTCCCGCTCCGGTTTGTACAGCTGCAATTTTATCGATTACTTCCATTCCATCAACTATTTCACCGAAGACTGTATATTCCATATCGAGGTTGGGGGTACCGCCTAATTGAACATATTTATTGATTTGCTCCTGGTTGTATTGGATGCTTTTTGAAAGAGCCATTTGTGCCATGGACTGAGCCGTCTGCGGTCTGCCCTGGACGATATAAAATTGTGATCCACTGGATTTTTTTTCAGGATTAACTGAGTCTGGGGTCCGTGCGGCTGCAAGCGTACCTTTAAAATGTGGCGCGCCTATTTCGGCGTCAATCATGTATCCCGGACCGCCTGTGCCCAATCTTTGCTCGAGAGGAGCATTGCGAGATTCAGGATCGCCTCCCTGGATCATAAATCCGTTCATGACTCGATGAAATAGCAAGTCGTCGTAAAAATTTTCTTTTACCAGTTTGACAAAATTATCTCGATGCTTAGGGGTAGAATTGTAGAGCTCGAAAGTCATATCGCCAAGTTCTGTTTCTATCCGCACCTTGCGAGTCTTATCGCCTCCGCATGCGGTGATTAGCAAAGCTGCTATGCATATGAAAAATATTTCTTTTATCATGATTTCTTTTTTAATCTGTTAATTCGTTAATCTGGGATTGAAAATATTCTGTGATTTTTTCTTTTAAATAAATTTCTTGAGCGGTTACTCCTTCAAATGGGATTTGTCTTACATGCTCATAATGGGGCCATCCGTCCTGATCTCTTCCTTTGAAATCATAATAGCCTTCTCGGCTCAGTAGTTCGCAAGTGGCTATATGAATTAAGTCTTGTTTTTCTTCCTTTGTAAATGTTTCTTTTAACCTGCCTAATTCTTGTAATCCGATTAAAAAAAGCACTTCTTGAAGGTCGGGAAGACTCTTTCTGCCGAAAGCCTTTTGTAAATAAGTCCTTACCCTGAGCCATTCAAAATCCAATTCCCATTCTTTCATTAGTAATTCAATTGGAAAATAGTCCAAAGATAAAGAGGAATTTGATTTTGAAGTGTTGCAGATGAGTTCAAATGCTGAAACTATTCCGACCTTATGAATGAGGTGACACGCGCTGCTCGCCTGGTGGCTGGTACAGAGGCCAGGATGCCCAACATTGTTACTAAAACAAGGACAACCGCAACGTCGGTAGCTTTCATGAGAATGGGATAGGCTGTCTTGCTAAATGCATTTGCCACACCTATAAAGCCATATTTCAATTGGCCGAAATAAAGCAAGATGGCAACAGTAGTTCCGATTAAAAAGCCAAGAGTGCTGATCAGAACACCTTCCGCGTAATATATTTTCTTTATGTCAATGGAGCGTAACCCAAGTGCCTTTAGTACAGAAATATCCTTTTTCTTATCAATAACGATCATCCAAAGACAACCGATGACATTAAAAATGATCAGTACCAATGTGAAACCGAGCATCAGAAAGGCAGACCATTTCTCGATATTCATGACTTTAAGGAAAGATTCGTCTTGGGCGTATCTATCAAGGACTTTGAAATCCGAGCCCAGGATATTTCTCAATTCTTTGGTTGTCCCTCTCTCAGCGGAAAAATCACGAAGCTTAATTTCCAAGGAAGAGATTTCCCCTCTGAGCTCAATGAGGTTTTGAGCAAATTTTAGGTCCGCCAGCACATACTGATGATCTTTTTCACTTCTTAATGAGAAAATGGAATTAGGATAAAGATTTCTGGATTTAAATTCACTATCCATAGGGCCCTTACGATTTCGCTTGGGCATGTAGATTTTGAGTGAACTAAATTGATCCTGGGTAGAAATATTAAGTTTGGAAGCAATACCGGCTCCTATAGACGCATAAAAAATATCGTCACTATATAAATCAAGATGACCGTCGACCATGGCAGAATCCAACCCGGTAACCACTGCAAAATTGCTATCGACCCCTTTAATTATACCAACTTCCTGATTGTCTTCGTAATCGAATATGGCCACTTCTTCGACTGATTGGCTGACAAGGGCTACATTCTCCAATGCCATAATGCGGTCGACCACGTGCTCGTCAGGTTTGAAAAATTTACCTTCTACCGGAATAATTTTTACGTCAGCATTAAAGGCATCCAGGTACTTTTTCATCAACTCCTCAAAACCATTAAAAACGGACATTATAAGTATAAGAGCAGCTGTCCCAACAGCTATGCCAAATACAGAAATACCAGTGATGACATTGATGGCATTGGTAGATTTTTTACCAAACAAATATCGAAGGGCGATATTGAGGTATAATGGCAAGGACGACGATTTTTAGTTAAAACATTAATTACTTCATAAGCGACCGATACATAATACTTTGCACCTTTGGCCTGTAGTTATTCTTACTGAATTTATAGTTTTTCATAGATGGAAATGTGCGGTTAGACAGCAATACGTAGACAAGCCCGTGTTCGGGATCTGCAAATGTTGCACAACCGGTAAATCCTGTATGGCCAAAAGTGGAATCCGAAGCCAATTCGGACATATTCATAGTTTTGCTTTTATCAAGTTCCTTCATGTCAAATCCGATCCCTCGTCTTGTAGAAAGTGGATGCCTTGTCGTGGAATAGTTGACTGTTTCTTCATTCAAATACCGTCTTCCCCCATAATATCCTCCGTTTAGCAGCATTTGCATAAGAGTGGCAATTTCAAAAGCATTAGAGAAAAGTCCGGCATGCCCGCTTACACCTCCGAGCATAGCTGCGCCCATATCGTGTACGAATCCCTGTACCTCACCCATTCTGAAATAGTTGTCCCTTTCTGAAGGTGCTATATTTTTCTTAGCGTGATGGTACAAAGGATTAAATCCTGTATACCTCATCCCCATGGGATCGTAGAAGTACTCTTTGGCATATTCGTTTACTTGCTTCATCGTTTTGCGCTCTATAGTCCAATTGAGAATATAAAACCCGAGATCGCTGTACAGATATTTATTATCCCGGTAGTACTCAGGCGCTCTCTTTCTCGATGAAAAAACTTTTCGCCAAATGGTATCCATATAATCTTCGCGCATATACATATTTTCAACTACTTCTACTGCGAAAGAATCACTAGGTGTATCGCGATAGTAAACGTCAGACGGGATAACCTTTGGCAAATCGACCATAGTGCTTTCATAAAAAGGAATCCAGCCAAGCAGACCAGAAACATGAGACATCATGTCTTTGTAGATCAATCCACTTTTATTCGTGGTATCTTCTTCGGCGAAATAGGCTGCCACGGAATCCTGAAACGAGAATTCATTGCGATCTTGAAGATGTAAAGCGCTCAATGTACTTGCAAGGATCTTGGTAATCGAGGCGACATCGTAAATCGTGCGTTCGTCAACCCTATTTTTTTTTTCATACGTCTGAAAACCAAATGTTTTTTCGAAGACAACCTTATTATCCTTGGCGATAAGTATTTGCACTCCGGGAGCTGCTTTTTCAGCTATCATTTCGAGCATCAGTTCTCTAATTTGTGAAAGTGTATCCGAATTAAGCCCAACGCGTTCAGGAATGCTGAAGCCTAGTCGCTTTATAGAGGGCAGAATGATACCATGACTGTACGGAAATTTCTCAGAGGCTGTCACCGGGAGTTTGCCAGTAATGTCTATTGCGCCGAATATGGCTTGTGCAGCTAGGTCCTGAGCAATTTTATCCTCCTCATATGCTTGTAATAGACAAGGGATATTTTCGAAGTATTTAAGCGAATACGGTGAGCCAAAAACGACAAGGATGACGTTTGTGTTTTTCGACAATTCAGAGATGAATCTAAGTTGTTGTCCGTTAAGGCCATATTTATTCATGCCAGAACTGCTCATGTTGTGCAGGCTTATGATAACGTAATCTTTTCGCGAGAGTTGACCAGACTTTATCTTGTATTCACTCGACTTCGCGCTCTTGGGCAAATAATAATTCTCGCTATTCACATAGGACCAAATCCTTTTCTGAAAAGGTGTGATCTTGTCACTTCCAAGGCTGATGCTACCAAAAGATTCGCCAGTGAGGTCAATTATCGGTAGTACTTTGTCATTAGCAACTAATGTCAACGACTTTTCATAAATTCTGTATTTGATGACCTCCGCTTCTACACTATTAATGCTCTCATAAATGTTGTCCGTTGCTATTCGTTCCAGACTGTCCAGCAAACCAAATTTTTGCTTCTCAATCAAAATTTTTCTAATGCTCCGGTCTAGTCTTTGTTCGGAAAGCGGTCCTTCATCGTATTTGGATTTCATAAAGTCAAAAGCTTTTTTCAGGTCTTCAGGAAGTACGATGAAGTCATTGCCTGCCAAGAAGGCTTCGTATTCCGCTTCTCCATCTTTGAAGTGCTTTGTGACTCCTTCCATTTCCATAGCGTCAGAGTAGACCAGACCGTTAAATTGCAGTTTTTCTTGAAGCAAGTCTTGAATAATCGATTGAGAAAGGGTAGTCGCTCTGTTTTCACGAGCATCATATGCCGGTACGTGAAGATGAGCAACCATAACTCCACTTGCACCAAGGGATATTAACGATCGGAAAGGAGCAAGCTCAACGCTATCAAGTCTATGTTTGCTATGTCTGATAATCGGCAAGTCATGATGTGAGTCGACATCGGTATCTCCATGACCCGGAAAATGCTTTAGACATGCCGACAATCCTCCATCCTGCATGCCCTTCATATAGGCATATGCTTTGCTCGTCACATTGTCTTTATCTTCTCCGAATGACCGATAATTGATTACGGGATTAGCGGCATTATTATTGACGTCGACCACCGGAGCAAAATTGACGTGTATGCCTATTCTTCGCATTTGGCGGGCGATTTCCTTTCCCATTTGATAGATCAAGTTGTGGTCGTCGATAGCACCTATGGTAAGTTGTTTTGGAAAACTGATCGCCTTATCTCTGAAACGCATTCCTAGGCCCCATTCACCGTCAATGGCCACGAGCATAGGTACTTCGGACATCTTTTGGTAATCTACGGTGAGGCTCGCTTGTTTCGCAGGACTTCCCTGAAAGAAACAAATGCCTCCGGGTTTGTAGTTTTTGATTTGATCTTTTACCAGTCTTATGTTTTTAGGGTCATTATGAGAAAATGCGCGAATCATAAATATTTGACCGATCTTTTCATCAATGCTCATAGATTTCAGAATGGAATCTATTATTTCATTTGAGTCACGCGCAGTTTGTGTGCTTAGTGGAGAAAGGAATATAATTAAGAATAATATGGACAAAAAACGCTTTATCATCGCTTTCTTAATTTCGGATTGCAGGATCTATTTGTTTTGCCTTTTGAGTGTAAAATTCACTTTGTTCGATATTTCCCATATTCCTATAAGCGCTGCTCAAATTTAGATGAGCTCTTGCATTTTCGGGCTGTATGTTCAATGCATTTTGGAAATAATCGAGAGCTTTTCTATGCTGTCCACCGTTACCATATGCAATTCCGAGTAGACTGATTGTTTCGTAATTTCCGGGATCTAGCACATCCGCTTTTAATAAATATTGGATGGCTTTATTAATATTTCCATTTACCGATCCTTCGTAGCGCCCACCTTCTCTATAAGTTAACACCAGGTTTTGCTCTGCTATTTTATAATTAGGGTCTAGTTTCAATGCTCTTTCGTAGGATAATATTGCCGATTCGTATTCATCAAGACCAAAATATGCGTTACCCAAAAGTAAATGAGCATTTTTATAATTAGGATGGATTTTAAGAGCCTTTTGCAAATGTGACTTTGCTTGCATACGAATGTTCTTTGCCTCGCTTTCATTTTGTAATTCACTTGCGCGGGTGAGAAGTGCTCCTCCGGCTGCATTTCGTATCTTGGCGCTATTCGGGGATGTCTGAACGTCGGTGGTGAATAACACGAAATCGTTTTTCCAAACTGCGGTTCTCGTTATTGTCTTAATTGAAAAAAGAACGATTAACAAGGCCAATGCGCCGATGATCGGAACAATGCGTTTGGGCCGATAAAAGTTAATTGCAAGGCCGCTAATAAGCATGGCAAATGCTAGAGAAGGTGTAAATAGAAACCGCTCGGAAAGGTGGGTGCCAATAGGGAATAAAATATTAGAGGTTAAGCCGATACTTAATAAATAAAATAGTCCGGAAAAACTGATTAATGTTTTTTTCGAAAAGTCGATTAGGGCGAATAAAATGATCATAACATTCATTGCCAATGCAAAGAGGACAGCCGGGTTGGAAAAAGTCATTACATCAAAATGTCTGGGATAATAATCGTGAGTCAACGGATGTGGGAAAAATAGAAGCTGTACATATTTTCCAAGGCCATAAATAGTCGTCGCCCATCGCTCGCTTAAGCTAAATGGGTAGTATACTCCATTCTCCATTTTCATAAATGGGTTATTCATCATCTCAAGTGGTTCACTACCTCCAGGTAGTCCAACAATTGAGGTTCGCAGAATTACATAAACTCCTGTGAAAAGTACCAGCATAGCGAATATTGGAATTGATATCTTAAAGGAAGTTCTACGCAAAAACCAAAGACTTAACGGGATAATGCCAAGAAAAGCAATAGAATTTTCTTTGGAAAGCAAAGCCAGGAATAAGAATAATCCCGGAAAGAGAAAAAAATATCGGTTTCTTTCATCTACATATCTGAACGTAAATATGGCTGCTAAAAGCCCTAAGCCCAAACTCCAGATCTCATCCAACCCTTTGATATTGGCTACCACTTCCGTGTGAGTAGGGTGGACGGCGAAAATCAAAGCTCCAATAAATGCCCAAAAGCGGGTTTTCTTTTCTGCTTTCCAAGGCTTAATAATGTTTAAAAAGTAATAGATCAAAAGACAAAGGAAGCCGTACATCAGCACGTTAGAAAAATGGCCAACGAACGCATTTTCTCCGAAGAGATCCCATAAAATTGCAAAGTACGCCAAAGTCAAGGGTCTATACCGTCCACCCGATAGCAAACCTTTTTTCTCACCAAAAAAGCCATGAAAACTGTCTGTTGAAAATATGTCACCAATACCACTTAAGCCGGCCTTAGTAAATTGATTGTTATGAATGGCGATGGCGTCGTCCTGGGTATATTCATGGCCAAGAGTATTCAGGTAAAGGAGCACAGACGTGGCAAAAATGACATAAGGGAAATACCCTGAATAACGATAAAAGTAATCCGTGTCTAGTGATTTTTTTGCCATTATTTAAACAAAAAAAGCCGTTTGTGTGTACAAACGGCCGTGTTTTGGTTACCAAAAAAACATTGAGTTTTTCTTAGTTGTTCTCTTTACCGTAGTAATTGATAATGGAAAGGACGTCTTTATCTTTCTTGATTCTCTCGTCGACATTGAGTAAGATATCATTGCCTTCGAATTCTTCCTGGATGAGTTCAGTAAGAAGCTGAAGTCCCGCGGATCGTTCACCTTTGAGCAACTTACTAGCGATATCCAGATAAGCAATTTTTGAAGAATAAGTGTGGATGGCCGATATTTTGATATATTTTTCTGCTACGTTGAGATTTCCTCTTCGCAACAAAAACATAATGTATTCTTCCCAATAGAAAGACTGCTCTTCTCCTACAAATGCCGCTTTTCTATAAAATGTATTCGCCTTTGCCATTTTATCAATGCGTTCGTACATTTTCGCCAGATAGTAATAGTATTCATCGATTTGATCTTCAAGGTCGATCGCGGATTCGAGTGTTTTTATTGCACCTACCCAATCCTGATCCTTGATATAGCATTTGGCTAGCAAAAAATACAATTCCTCACAATAGGGCTCCAATTGCATTGCTTCGAAGAGTGATCTTTTCGCTTCTTCGATCTTTCCTAACTTATACCTGCAGATCGATATGTTGTATAGAGCGTCGTAATTGATTTCGAATTTGGCAATAGCCTCAGCGAGGATGATCTCGGCCCTTAAGTATTCATTTTCATCCATGCAAAATTCTGCACAGTCATAATAAGCATCTTCAAATTCTTCATCGATGAGAAATGCGTACTCTAATGCGTCAATGGCTGCTTCGTACTCGGGTCTGGGGAGAGATGCAAAAGAATGTCCCAAGTTGTACCATGCAAGGGCTGTGTATGGGTGATTTTCAATAATAACTCGGTGGATAAGTATACTTTCTTCATAGTGCTTGGTTTGGTTGATAGCACTTCTCATAAGCAGAAGTGCTTCCTCATTTTGAGGGTTCAGAATTAATGCTCTTTTCAACACCTGGAACATGAGTTCATAGTCAGCTGCCATCTCTGCGACCAATGCCTCTGTGATGAGCACCGCTACTTTTTCGTCTTTTTTGGCGTAGGATTTTACATCATCAATGATGTCATAGGCGTAGTCAAATTTATTTTGAACAGCCAATATACTTGCGCGCAAAAGCAAGATATCCACCTTAAAAGGAGCTAAAATTTCTGCTCGATTCAGAGCAATATGAGCTTCCTCAAACCTTCGTAGCTTAAGAAGCAACCTAGATTTTTCTTTGAGAAAATCAGAATTGTATTGGTATTGGGTTATGGCCCTTCCTAATACTTCCAAGGCTTTTCCTAATTGATTCTCATCTTCGTAAAAAGAAACGATGCTTAAATACGACCTTTCGTCAAGGTTGGCTTTCTTGCCCTTTTTAAGACCGTGCTCAAAATCAGTTATGAGATTAAGCAAGGAGGGGGAGATCCTTGTTCGTTCTGTCATCTTACTCATCTCAGGGATTAAGTATTAACCCTGCGAATATAAATAAATAGATTTCTTACCTAGTGCATTTTTTGGCAAAAAACTTATCAACATGTACAAATTTTAAGATATTATAATTTGTTACAATATGGTGAAGAACAAATATTTAGACATTAAAAAATATAATATATGAAAATTGACATTGTGCCAGGAGACTATAAAGTAGAAGGAAAATATTATATATAATTTGCTCTTGCTCTACGCTTTCCGCATAAGAATAAAATGAAATAAGGAGCATAAAATGAAATGTGTAAAAAACAGATCAACTCCGCTTATCGCTCAGTCGTCAAAGCTCTTATATTTTGGGGCAGCCGAGTGACCGCTTGTTGAACCGGTAAGAAGTCGAAGCTACCCGTTTCTATTCCTAATTTCCTTCAAGAGCTCTCTTCTGAACTGATCCTCGGCAGTCTTCAATAAAATCACCTTGCGTGCGGAAATGATGTCAAACAGTTTTTCAAAATACTCCTTATGGAGATCCAGCTTCTTTTGTTCATTAGCCAGATTGAGATAGATAATCTCTCTGGCCGCCGATTCTTCTTCTCCCCTGACCTGGAGTTCCTTTATTTTATGTTCTCTTTGCAGCTCTTCGAGTTTTTCGCGCAGTTCATTATAGACCGGCCAGAATACCATAGCTTCTTCAGGTGTGAGATCCATTTTTTGAGAAAGGAACGCGACTTTCATAGATTCTACACGTTCTGCTCTCTTGTTTTTAAACCTGTGTTGGGCGTCCACTTCTACCACAGTCATTAAAAATAGAATCGCAAACAAAATGAATAGATTGGTTTTCATAATTAGTGTGTTATAAGTATTCGTTAATGTATTCTAAATCAATATTTTCCAGATCGTTTTCCAGGTAATCGCCGATCTCCTCTGTGCTTAAAGTCGAGAGCGAAAATGAGTATTCCCAATCCCGAAAATGCTCGGCTTCCAATTCTTCCAAATCCACTTCATTCATGGCAAATTCGATCAAATCCTCCCTTTCGGCATTTTCAAACAATTCCTTATCTGACGCCTCAGGCGAACAGATATAAAAGACACCTACGAGCATCAATAGTGAGGCAGCTGCGGCAATGACATTCATAGTCATGAACCTGATCCTGCCATTTCCCGGAGATGCTTTTTCCACTTTATTCAACACATCATCGGCAAGGCTATCAAAAAATCCATCTGGAGCAGGATTCACTAAATCCTCCTTATCGACCCTTTCCAGAATACTCCCTCTCAGTTCATTTCTTAATTCTTCATTCATGTGTTGATTTTTATGGTCTTTATAGGTCACATCGAACCTTTGATGATTAAAATTATTATTCCCTTGTCTGTCTAATAATAATTTTAATCATGTCGGTTTCATGTTACCTGGTTTTCTTTTACGTATGCTTCGATTTTTTTTACTGCGTGATGAAAAGAAGCTTTCAATCCTCCGGTTTTAACATTGAGAATCCTGCTCATTTCATCGTACGTCAATTCATCAAAATATCTTAGATTGAAGATCATTTTTTGCCTTTCCGGCAAATTCTGTATTGCATTTTTCAGTAATGCGGTGATCTCAGATTCTTCCACGAAAACATCTGCTTTCACCAGGGCCAAATGTTCGTAACTATTGCTCGATGTTTGTCTTTTCTGATTTCGTTTTAAAAAAGTAAGAGATTCATTTGCAGCAATTCGATAGAGCCATGTTGATATTTTCGATTTGCCTTCAAAGCCCTTTATTGCTCCATATACCTTTATAAAAATGTTCTGCACCACATCCGCCGCATCTTCGTGACTTTGCACCATCCCTCGTACCTGGGCGTAAATCCTCTCCTGATGCTCACTCATCAATAGCCGGAATCCTTCTTCCATCTTGTTTTCAAGTTGGATCAATCGTAAAATTTGTTGATCTGTATTCTGGCATTCAGGCCTCACTTCTTTATTGCGTTCGGTTCTTAGACGAATTGGATATTCAAACGTTTAATTTGATCAAGGACAAAACTGATATGAAATTTTACAAGTAAGCTATGTACAAAACTCAATTTTCACCATAATGTCATAAAAATGAGCCTCTAATTTTTCACTTTTGTCAAAACAGCAGGAGGTATGATGTCGATTTTGGGAAAGTTTCTCTTTCAGGTCATTGGCTGGAAATATAAAGGCGAGTATCCGGGCAATGATAAAAGCTTCGTCATAATCGTAGCTCCACATACTTCCAATTGGGATGTGCCAATAGGACTTTTTCTGAAATTTGGGCTGAATATAAAATCTAGTTTTTATGTAAAATCTGATATATTTTTTCCACCATTGAGTTGGTTGTTGAGGGCGCTCGGAGCCGTACCTATAGTACGCCACAGAAGCACAAGATTTGTCCACCACGTCATCGAAGATTTTAGAAGAAGGAAAAATCATCGCATCATAATCACACCGGAAGGAACAAGGAAAGGAGTAGACAAATTCAAGACAGGATTCTATCATATAGCTTACGGCGCTAAAGTGCCGATACTGCCCATTCTTTTTGATTACGGCAATAAACAAATCACTTTCAAAGATTTCATTTATCCCAGTGGTGATGCAAAAAAGGAGATACCGGAAATTGAAAAAATGTTTGAAGGAGTAAAAGGCAAATATCCTGAACACAGTTTCAGGAGTTCGGAATAATTTAGTTGAAAGATAAAATCTTCTATGTATTCAAAGGAGGAAACAAAAAAACTAATCGACAAAACAAACAGGTACCTTGCTTCTCTCCCAGATGTCAGCAAGATCGAAGGGTTGAGAAATGTATTGAGGTTTCACGAGTGGAGGTATTATGCATTGAGTGACACCCTGATAAGCGATCAGGAATACGACGTATTATTCAATCACCTGAGAAACTTAGAAACTGATCATCCCGATAAAATCACACAAGATTCTCCTACGCATCGCGTGGCGGGCGGCTTAAATCTTGATTTTCCTGCGGTAACCCATCTTGTCCCGATGCTCTCTTTGGGAAATGCATATAATGCAGATGACCTGAGAGATTTTCGCAATCAGATTGCAAAACTTACCCAAGTAGATGAAAAGCAAATAGAATATACGGTTGAACCTAAATTTGACGGAGGCAGTATAGCCCTGCTTTATGAAAATGACTATCTGGTGCGAGGAGCGACACGGGGCAACGGACAAGAGGGAGAAGAAATGACACCGAATGCCAAGGCCATGTCCTCCGTTCCACTTAAGGCGGCTTTTTCAAAACACAATATCTACAGAGCTGAACTAAGAGGAGAGGCAGTTATCCGAAAGGGCTATTTTAAAAAAATGAATGAAAAAAGAGAGTCTGCTGGAGAAACCTTGTTTGCTAATCCTCGGAACACAGCTTCCGGCGGCCTTCGAACAAAAAACCCAATAGAGACCAGAAATAGGGGGATTGAGGCATTTATCTTTCAATTGGGCTATGCACATGATAAAAATGATCAGGATATTCTGGCCGATCTTCCCAAACACAGCGGGCAACTCGAAACACTCGCCTCTTTAGGGTTTAAAATCGCAATTAAGGAAATAAGAGTTTGTAAAAACATCGAACAGGTGATCAAGGAAGTGGAATCCTGGGAGACAAAACGCGACGACTATCCCTATGAAATTGACGGAATGGTCATCAAGCTTAACGACATTGCTTTACAAAATCTTTGCGGGAGCACGTCACATCATCCACGATGGGCAACGGCTTTCAAATTCAAAGCAAAACAAGGCACGACGATTCTTTTGGACGTCGAATACCAAGTAGGTAAAATCGGTTCGATAACACCGGTTGCTAAAGTAAAACCGGTGCATTTGGCAGGAGTCACCGTATCGAGTATATCGCTTCATAATGAAGAATTCATTATTTCAAAAGATATACGAAAAGGAGATACAGTGATCGTCGAGCGGGCAGGTGATGTTATCCCCTATATCGCTAAATCTTTGCCTGAACTAAGGAACGGCAGTGAAAAGCCCATAAAATTTCCTACGCATTGTCCGATCGGTGCGGAATACAATATTGAATTAAAAAAAGAAGAAGGGGAAGCCGCCTGGCGTTGTCCCGACTGTCATTGCGGAGCGCAACTCTTACAAAAAATGATCTTCCACGTCTCCAAAGATGCCATGGATATCGACGGCTTTGGAAAATCTTATGTGGAAAAATTTTACGAACTGGAATGGCTCAAGGACATCAGTGACATATACAAACTCGACTATGAACCCATAAAAGAGCTGGAAGGATTTGGCGAAAAATCTGTAGAAAAACTGGCCTCCGCAATTGATACGGCCAGGAAAAATCCGATTCAAAAATTATTGCATAGTTTGAGTATCCATCACTTGGGGAAAAAAGCCTCCAAGCTCCTCGCAGAAAGGATCGAACACGTCCTGGAATTAAAAGATTGGGACGAAGAGAAATATGTAGAAATCGATGACATCGGCCCGGTAGTCGCCCAAAATGTCACGGAGTATTTTTCTAATAAATCAAATATCGAAATGCTCGAACGGATGGAATCCTACGGCGTCAATCTGACGCAAACGGAAGAAGACGAACCAAAAGTAATTTCAGCGGATTCGCCATTAATTGGTAAAACAATACTATTTACGGGCAGTTTACAACGACTGAAAAGAAAAGAAGCCCAGGAGCTTGCTGAAAATGCAGGCGCTAAAAATAATAGTGCGGTGACCAATAAACTCAACATTCTGGTGGTTGGCGAAAATGCTGGCTCTAAACTTACCAAAGCGGAGGCTTTGGGTACTGTGGAAATTTGGACGGAGGAGGATTTTTTTGAGATTGTTGAGCAATCTTGACCAGCAATTTCTTTTTTTGACTGATTAATCTGAACAAGGAATGATTTGACGCGAATATGCCCAATGGTCATCAAATACCTTCAATTCCGCACGACATTCGGAGTATTGTTCATAGTAAATCAATTCCTGCAAATCGTTTTTATTTAATGTGAAGAGTATATTATGCTCAACCCTGTCTCCGAAAATGTTCTTTTCTGATCCTTGAAAGAAAATTCCATAATCCTCTGAAACATCAATTTCAGTTAAGCTAAGATATTTAGCTAAATAATCAAGTTGCTCCGTATTATCGGGCAATTTGAGGTACCAATTTGCCAAGTCTTCGCTTTGGTCAGTCTCTGAGATGAAGCCTTTCTCGATTATTGACTCGGAAACAGATTTGAATTTATCCAGATTCTTTTCAATAAAATACGACTTATCTGTGCATGATCCAAGAACAATTAGAACTGCAAAAAATAGTAGAGCAAACGTTTTGATAATATACCACATCTAATGTGGGAAATTTCGTTGTGCGTCGAAAATGTTTTTCTGATCACCTACTGGTCTTCGGCAAAATTGTACTTCGGCTTCCCTTTTTAAATCTTCGCCGGTCAAGCAATCACCTCTGAAATATTCTTTAGGGTAAAACTCTTTATGTACATGAGGAATAAAGTCATAATTCGGAGCCTCATGCGGTTCTACGCCTCCAATCATTGAACACATAGTTTGAACAACATCTTTCCAGCTTTCTTGATCATTTCTTATGTCAAAAAAAGAGTTTGCAAACAATATTCCGCCGATATGATTCGAGCATAAATCCTCATATGAAAACGCACTGTAATTCTTTCCTATTATATCCTTGAATGCTTGGAGCATTTCGGCTTTATATCCCAGTTGTTCTGCTCTGTGCGCGGCAAGGTCAAAATCAGAAATTAAATTTGGAACAATATCCAGCCCAACATAGACTCGAATAGTGATTGTATTGAAAGTCAGCTATTCGATATTTATAGCTGTACCAATTTGTATTAATCCGAACATGGAATTACCTGTCGGGAATAAGCCCAATTGTCATTAAAGACTTTTAAGTCTGATCTACATTCTGCAAATTGCTCATAGTTAACGAACTGATCTTGATTTTTTGAATCAACTATGAACAACAAATTATGCTCTTCCAAGTCGCCAAAAATATTTTTTCTTTTTGATTTAAAATTTATGCCATACTGGAAGTAAATATCAATTTCGCTCAAATCAAGATATTCATGTAAGTATTGGATTGTTTTAGCTTGATCAGGTAGGTGGCTAATCCAATATTCCAATTCGTTTTGGGAGTTGTTGTGTGCAATTAGCTTTTTATCAATAATAGAATCTGCAATTGAAACATATTTATCTAATGAATTCAAGAATTTTTTATACTCATTATTAAATAAAAAGCACCCTGGAAACATGAATATTACGAGAATAAAGTTGAGATTTTTCAAATTCATAATATCAATGAGGAAAATTCCTGTGTGCTTCAAAAATGTTTAATATTTGTGTAACAGGTCTACGACAGAATTGAGTTTCTGACTCCGCTCTTAAATTTTCACCTGTAAGACAATTCCCTTTGAAATATTCTTTGTGATAAAATTCGTTGTGTATATGGGGAATAAAGTCATAATTAGGTGCTTCATGCGGTTCGACCCCACCAATCAGTGAGCACATATTCTGGACAACACTTGTCCAGGTTTCTTCTCCATTTTGTATATTGAAGAAAGAATTTGCGAACATAATTCCGCCTATATGATTTGAGCATAAATCCTCATATGAAAATGCACTATAGTTCTGTCTTACGATATTTTTGAAAGTTTGAAACATTTCCGCTTTATACCCAAGTTGTTCAGCTCTATGAACTGCTAAGTCCAAATCTGCAATTAATTCAGGATTCGCGACGTCACTTTGGTATGCCCGCACAGCCCACGTGTAGATTAAAAAAACATGATGAAAATCCATCCACCCATATTCCGTAGAGTACATATATTTTTTTGTTAGACAATGATTTTGGAGGGATTCATCATAAATCAAAATACCGGCATTTGGCCCTTGTCCTGGTCTATCATACATAGCATTACAATTGAAGTGTTCAGCAATTGTAGCGGCCTGTTCCTCAACACTTTTATTCTCCAGAACGGTACTCAAGGATTCAATTTCAGCAAGTATATCATTGCAATTACCTAGTTGGCCCCATTTGGGTTCCATTGTAGCCGCTTCTGAGAGATTTGAAACATGCACATTCTCCTCGGCATGTCTATTGTTACCACTACAATGGCTCAGAACAAAATTTACGAAATCGTCCTCGTATTCGGGACAAAAGTCAAATGATTTGTCTTCGGCATGTTTAAAATTTGCTGACTGTATTAAACAATTGACATCCTCACAATCGATCAGGCCATCCTCATCATTATCAATTCCGTCATCACAAATTTCGCAGAGTTCTCTGATTATTATTTTACCATCAGGAGTAACCTGAGATGTTGCCTTTGAACAAATCATAGCAAGGAATACCCCAATAACGAAAATTTTGTTTCTTTTCATTTCTAATCCTATTTATATAAATAGGCTCAAAAATGTTGCCAAAGAGCATTTTTGCTTTAACAAAGCCTTAATCTAAAACAAGAACCCGCTTATCTCGTTTTTCTCATGTTCGGTTTTAACTTTGCGCCTTCTTTAAACAAATCATGAAATAAATACGACTCGAGTGAAATTTAAATCTGACGTAGAAGCGGTAGACGCTCTGGCCCAAGCCTATACTAATCTGAAAAACGAAATTGGTAAAGTAATCATCGGCCAGGACGAAGTGGTGAAATCCGTTTTGATCTCCTTGTTTACTAATGGCCATAGCCTACTAGTAGGTGTACCAGGTCTTGCGAAGACTTTGCTTGTAAGTACGATTGCCGAGGTATTGGATTTGGATTTTAACAGGATACAATTCACGCCCGACCTCATGCCTTCTGATATTACCGGCTCCGAAATTTTGGACAATACCAGGAAATTCAGGTTTAATAAAGGCCCTCTTTTCGCTAATATAATCCTAGCTGACGAAATAAATCGAACTCCACCTAAAACTCAGGCAGCCCTTCTGGAAGCTATGCAAGAGCGAAGAGTCACGGTGAGTGGTACGAGTTACGATTTACCAAACCCATTTCTCGTATTGGCTACCCAGAATCCCATTGAGCAGGAAGGGACGTATCCTCTACCAGAGGCCCAGTTGGATCGATTTATGTTCAATATTTTTCTGGATTATCCAAGCTATGAGGAAGAACTTGTGATCGTAAAAGAAACTACTTCAGACAAACAGGTCGAACTAAAACACACACTTAATGCTGAGCAAATTATCTTTTTTCAAAACCTGATAAAAAAGATACCCATTGCAGACAATGTCATCGAATACAGCGTAAAACTGGCCACTAAGACAAGGCCCAATACCTCTTTTGCATCCGAACAGATAAATAATTATATATCATGGGGAGCTGGCCCAAGAGCCTCTCAGTACCTGGTATTGGGCGCTAAATGCCACGCTGTCATAAGTGGTAAATATTCTCCGGATATAGAAGATGTACAGGCCGTCGCCAATTATGTATTGAGACATCGCGTAGTGCGCAACTATAAAGCCGAAGCAGAAGGAATGAGCGAGAATGACATCATTCAAAATCTATTGTAGGTTTTCTGACGCCAAGATTTTGGTCGAGCGCATCTACCTTATACTATGAATAGGAGATCCCAATTGATATATTTTTCGATACTGTGTTGCATCGGTGTATTCACAGCGTGTCAAGTCGGGGATAATCCCAGGTTTAAGGTGAAACCTGTCGCCTTAGGTGTCATGAATGAAATAGTTGTGGTCTCCGACCAGAACATTTGGGACGGGGCGATCGGAGATTCTCTTGATTACTATTTTGGCGGAGCATATCCGATCACTCCTCAGGCCGAACCCATATTTGATTTACGCCATTTTGCCATCGACGAACTAGTAGCGCAACCATTGCGGAAGCGACTTCGCACCTATTTGATCGTGGCTGACTTGGCTGATCCAAGTTCCGAAACGGCAGAAATGATCAGAAAAGACCTTGGGACGGACGGTGTCAATAGAGCAATGAGCGATGCGACATTTACAACTTCTGTCGGAAAAGACAAATGGGCTACCGGTCAGATTTTAATCTATTTATTTGCCAATGGCTATGATGCTCTCGCCTCAGCGATTCGCGTGAATTTTTCTTCGATTTCTACAAGAGTTCGCCAGCACGACGACCGCCAGCTCACACAGTCAACCTATACAAGAGGAGTGAACAAAGGGCTCTCCAGGCAAATAGGTCAACTGATCGGTGTAAGTATAGAAGTGCCTTTTGAATATTTTGTCGCAAAAGAAGTACAGAAGGAAAATTTGGTTTGGCTCAGAAAAGACACCAAAAACGCAACGTTAAGCCTTGTATTGAAGAAAGAAAAATACACCTCCGATTCACAGTTGACTAAATCATATATGAAAGGCATACGTGATGATATTGGCAGACGATACGTCTCCTCTCCCGAGGACAATTCCTATATGCTCATCAATGATGAAGATCTACCCATACTGGAGTACAGCAAAGAAATCAATGGCCTATACGCCAGGGAATACCGCGGCATATGGGAAATGGAAAACGACTTTATGGGTGGCCCGTTTATGACCTACTTACTGGTTAATGGAGAAGACCTTATCTACATTGACGCTTTTATATTGGCTCTAGGAAAGGATAAGCGTAATTATATGCAACAGTTGGAGAAGATCGTTTCTACCGTTAATAAAAACTTACAATAGTTTCTTGAGGTGGGACGCTATCAGGAATCCGGTTGTCAATGGCGTCCTCGCCTACGACGATGAATTCCATCACCTAGTTCATCGGGAACTAAATACTTGACCATTTATTTAAACCGTTGTTTGTTGTTCGTTGATAGTTGTTTATTAGGAAAAACGAGCAACGAACAACCAGCAACCATCAACTTCTAAGACGTTCAAGGACTTTGTTTCCATCCCCTAATTACTAATGATCTGATGCATGTCCAACTGTGGAAACGGAATACTAATTCCCCTTTTATCAAATTCCTTTTTTACATTTTCCTGCATATAGAAAAGCACATCCCAGTAATTCTCTCCTTTACAAAAAGGCCTTGAGATTAGATTTACCGAACTATCCGCCAATTCACCTACGACCACAGCTTGTTTAGGATTGTCCAGTACCCATGGACAAGTTTTGCCCACGTCAAGTATAGCATCTCAGGCAGCATCTATACTGTCACCATAGCCTATTCCGAAGGTCAATTCGACACCGACATTTTCCTGTCCCGATATATTTGTAATTGTATTGCCCGTTACGTTGCCATTGGCGACAATGATTCTTTTGTTATCCAAAGTGGCGAGGGTAGTGTTAAATGCATTAATCGAATCCACTGTCCCTAAATGACCACCTCCTATTTCTACAAGATCACCTATTTTAAAAGGTCTGAATATCATAAGCATGATACCGCTTGCGGCATGGCCAATGCTGCCGTTTAGTGCCATGCCGATACCTATCATTAGTGCACCGAATACAGCGATAAAGGACGTTGTATTTACCCCAAACATACTGGCTACCGCAAGCAATAACATCACCTTCATACCCATACTTGCCAATGAGCCGAGAAACTTAGTAAGTGTGATGTCCATTCCGGATGAGGATAAAGCCTTTCTCAGTACACTTGAGATTTTGCCAATCATCCAAAACCCAACAACAAGGGTGAGGATCGCTAATAAAACTTTGGGCGCATATTGTATCACCATATTGGTCAGGGTTTCGGAGATAGATTGTAGATCGACATTCATATTTTGTTAGTTTTAGTAGAAAAAACTGTTAAGATAGTTTTAAGATATTCCAGAATATATGACTCTAAGTATTAATTAAGGTCACTAATCTTATGCCGAACAGAGAAGAAGGATTGAAAAAATTACGGCGCTACTGCACCTACCAGGAGAGATGTCATTCAGAGGTGCGCAGTAAACTTCTCGATCTCAAAATATACGGTGATCTTTTGGAAGAAATCATGAGCGAGTTAATCAAACATGATTTTCTTAATGAGCAACGTTTTGCAGAATCGTACGCTGGAGGAAAATTCAGAATAAAAAAATGGGGTAAACAAAAAATTGTTCAAAATTTGAAAAGGAAGAAGGTCTCAGAATATTGCATCAGAAAAGGGTTGGAAACCATAAATGACGAAGATTATGGAAATACACTGTCCGAACTTATTGATAAGTACGGCAGAAAAGAGACTGAAAGAGAGCTATCGTCGATTGAACTAAATAAAAAATGTGTCAAATATTGCCAGAGAAAGGGATATGAGTATGCATTGATTAAAGAGGCGCTTGCAAGGCGATAACAACCTACGAATAGTTTCTCACTAAGAAGAGAATTCAAAAAGGCATTAAATTCGAGTTGGTTAAACACAGACTTATGAAAAAAGCAATATTAAACCTTGCATTTATCATTGGGCTTACTCTATTCATAAAGTCTTGTTACACTTACGCATATGTCGTAGGCGATGGTGCACAAACAGGCATTGAATACAAAAAAAAGAATCATTATTTTATATACGGTCTCGCCCAGGGCACTCAATCAAATGCCGAAGAAATGGCCGGTGGAGCAAAAGACTATGATGTGACAATACAACATACTTTTGTTGATGGTTTAATAAACGCGATAACATTCGGAATTTATACCCCTACTACCACGACGGTAAGGAAGTAGCGAAAGTCTTTCGTAACATATCTTGTTCGTAGGTAGATTCTATTCAGATGTTAAAGAAATTTGCATTTCTTTTTGTTGGTGTAGAGCTAGTGGTTGTCTCTGGTATTTCTCTAGGTCGATACGCATTAGACTACATGGAATTGACAAGATACGGCCAAGGGTTCGTGTGGGGGAAAATTATTATTTTCATAATTGGAATGTTATTGATTTATTCAGGTATCAAGAGACCTTCGAAATCAAATGTAAATTGAGTTGCTGATGAAAAAATTGCTGACCCTTGCTTTTATCCTCTTCTGCGTACTACTCCACGCCCAAAAAGACATCCTTCCAGAACTCCTTTCAAAAAGAGAACAAGCTCGTGTGATTGACGAAATTCTCGAAGATCGCCTCGACAACCTCCTTCCCATATTGATGAAAAGGGAAAGCATCGACATGTGGATAATTATATCACGTGAGTACAACGAAGACCCGGTAATGAAAACCATGCTGCCCAGCACATGGCTTTCCGCAAGGCGGAGGACAATTATGGTTTTTTATCGACGCGGACAAGAATTGGAAAAAATCGCAATGGCACGATACAGCGTAGGAAAATTGTTAAAAGGCCAATGGAACATCGATGTGTATCCAAATCAATGGGAAGCTTTAGTGGAACTTATAAAAGAGAAAAATCCAGAAAAAATAGAATTGAACATTTCAAAGGATTTCGGTTTAGCAGATGGGCTTGTACATACCGAACACGAAGAATTCATGACTCTTCTTCCGGGAAAGTTCAAGGATCGAATCGTTTCTGCTCAAAATCTCGCTATTGCATGGTTGGAGACAAGATCTGAACGCGAGTTAGAAATTTATCCGATGATATGCAGAATGGCTCATCTCATCCTTCGCGAAGGCTTATCTGAAAAAGTTATTCATCCGGGCATTACGACTACCGATGATGTCATATGGGCTTTGCGCCAAAGAGTTGCTGACCTAGGTCTGAAGACTTGGTTTCATCCTTCCGTTTCGGTGCAAAGAGCTGCCAGGGGCAATAATGAATTTCTCAGGTCATTTTCGCGAAGACCTGAGAAAGATGTCATCAAACAAGGAGACCTCCTTCATGTAGATTTTGGAATTACTTATTTAAGACTCAATACTGATCAACAACAACATTTTTATGTGCTTAGGTCTGGAGAAAGCGATGCCCCGGAAGGATTAAAAAGCGCCTTTCGCAATGGCAACAGAGTCCAGGACATCCTTACCGCTAATTTTCTAAAAAGGGAAGAACAGGCAATGAAATTTTAAAAGCTTCTTTAGATCAGGCGAAAGCGGAACGTTTGAATGCATCCATCTATACGCATCCGATCGGCTTTCATGGCCATGCTGCCGGCCCGACCATAGGCATGTGGGACAAACAACAAGGAGTAAAAGGAACTGGCGATTATCCGCTTTATGAAAATACGGCCTATTCAATCGAACTATTTGCAGCCACTGCAGTGTCGGAATGGGATGACAAAATAGTACGAATTATGCTGGAAGAAGATGGAGTATTTGACGGAGAGGATTTCTACTTCCTGGATGGCCGGCAAAAAGAATTAATGTTGATACCTACTCCGCGGACCAGTGTTGACCATTAGCTATCACTACTTCTCGATATGCTTTTAATTGTTCCTGTTCGCACTCTAAATCAATGACAAATCAATTTAAACGGTATTATATTTGCACCGGTGTCTTCCCCCTCAATTCATCTTACTGTAAAATGTATTAAAAAACTAATAAAACATGTTTTTACCAGCGGTTCATACTCTGGTAAAAACATCAATGCACTTCTTGAAACATGCTCTTTGACGAATACAAATTAACCGCTGTATTTGATGAAAATCCAGACGGAACATTCTCTGCCCATATACCTGAAATTGACGGCATTACCGCCGAAGGAAAAACGATGGACGAAGCTGAAGAAAACCTTATGGAAAATCTGAAAGTGTTAAAATTGCTTTCGAAACGAGATGAGAAACGTCATAGGCGAGGACGCCATTGACAACAAATGGTGTCCGGAAGCCAGAAGGCCAGCAGGAACCCACCCAAAGAGCCCCATTCGGACCACGGTTGTTGATGGCGTCCCACCTCAGCAAATTACATCCACGTCACGTCTTCGTAACCAAACTTCTCCGGATAGTCCGTATTAAAATGGAGGCCTCTGCTTTCGTGACGCATCTGGCCCGCTTTGGTTACAAGGTAGGCAATGGTAATAAGATTTCTGAGTTCACAAAGTTGAGAAGAAATATTAGAAGTGCGATAGAGGTCTTCTGTCTCCCGATACAGTATCCACAGGCGATCCATGGCTCTTTTGAGTCTCTTATTGGTGCGTACGATGCCTACATAGTAGCTCATTGTCTCTTTGAGCTCTTTCCAGGATTGAGTGATCAGCACCATTTCTTTCGGTTCTGAGGTGCCTTTGGTATCCCATTTTGGCAGCTTTTTTTGATATTTTATTGAGTCGATGCTGTCTGCGATATCCAGGGCTACGCGATGACCAAAAACAAGTCCTTCTAATAGCGAGTTGGAAGCCAAGCGATTAGCTCCATGTAGGCCCGAACAGGTGCATTCCCCAGCCGCATAGAGATGGTCAATGGAACTTCTGCCATATTGATCTACCCATATTCCTCCGCATCCGTAATGACACGCCGGGACGACAGGTATCATGTGCTCAAATGCATCTATATCAACACTTTTGCACTTTTCATAGATGGTCGGAAAATGCTCCAGAAATTCTTCATGGTTCAAATGTCTACAATCCAGGTACATGTGGTCGACGCCCGATATCTTCATTTCATTGTCTATTGCCCTCGCCACAATATCTCTTGGGGCGAGCGAACCACGTTTATCGTATTTTTTCATAAACTTTGTGCCGCCAGAAGTTTTAAGAATACCTCCGAATCCGCGCACGGCCTCCGATATAAGAAAGTCAGGATTTTCACCGGTAGTGTTATAAAGTGCGGTTGGGTGAAACTGGATAAACTCCATATTTGCAAGACGGCCTTTTGCGCGATACACCATGGCGATGCCGTCTCCTGTGGCTATTACAGGATTTGTGGTGTTGCGATAGATTTGACCTGAGCCACCTGTACACATTACGGTGGCTCGTGCACTGAAGGTCTCGATCTCATCTGTGTTATGATTGAGCACATATGTTCCGTAGCAATTTATATCAGGAGTAAGGCGTGTTACATTTCTTCCCAGGTGATGTTGTGTGATGATCTCCATTGCAAAGTAATGCTCGAAGATTTCTACATTTTCGTAGTTCTTCACTTTCTCATTGAGTGATCTTTGTATCTCCCAACCAGTGATGTCTTTATAGTGCAGGATTCTATTTTCGGAATGGCCTCCTTCTTTACCCAGATCGTAAGAACCATCATCTTCTTTATCAAATCTCGTCCCCCACGAAATGATTTCTTCTACGCGTTGTTTTCCTTCTTTTACGACAATTTCGACGATTTCGCGGTCGCAAATTCCATCTCCTGCGTCTAGGGTATCTTCTATGTGCTTTTCAAAATTATCTACGTCAGAATCCCACACTGCTGCAATACCTCCTTGAGCCCATCGCGTGTTACTTTCACCAGTGTGTGTTTTTGTCAATACCGATATTTGAATGTCAGATCTATCTTCGGCGAGTTTGATAGCTGCTGAAAGTCCGGCTACTCCAGCTCCGATGATTAATACGTCTGTTTTTAGCATCTCTTGTATATTACAATAACAAATGTAAGCTAAGGCGCCGTATCGCATGAACATCGCTCTAATAGATCCCTTCTTTGACGAAAGCCACAAGTATTGGGCAAATGGCCTTCAGAAATATTCTGCACATCAGATTAAAATTTACGCTGACAATCCCAACTATTGGAAATGGCAAATGATCGGCGGCACCATGGACATAGCTCGGAGAATAGGAAGTCAAGTCGAGCAATTCGATCTTTTGCTGGTAACAGACATGCTCGATCTGCCCTGTTTCAAGGGATATTTATCCCAATACAAAATTCCTCCGACGATCATTTATTTTCACGAAAATCAAATTACTTATCCATGGTCGCCAGATGACAGGGATATTCCAAAAGAAAGAGATCATCACTATGGGTTTATGAATTTTCGTTCTGCACTGGTAGCCGAAAAAGTGATTTTTAATTCTAACTTCCATAAGAATTCTCTTCTCGACGCAATACCCCCATTTCTCACCCAATTTCCAAAAAATTCATTTCCAAATTCAGCGAAGCGCTTGATAGAAAAAACGGAAGTCATTCCTATTGGTTTTGATCCTAGAGATTTCGGCAAGGCAAATCCTAAGAATGACGCCAAACCCACTTTCTTATGGAATCATCGATGGGAGTACGACAAGGGCCCGAATTCATTCTTCAAAACACTTTTTACGCTCAAAGATGGCGGGTTGGATTTCGACTTGATCGTTTTGGGAAAATCTCACCGGAAAAAACCGGAAATTTTTGATGAGGCAAAAGAGTACCTGTCAAAAGAAATCATTCATTGGGGATATGCAAACAGCAAAACAGAATATTATGAGCTATTAGTCAAAGCCAATATACTTTTGGTCACAGGCGTCCAGGATTTCTTTGGTATAAGTGTTGTCGAGGCAATAGCCGCGGGATGTTATCCGGTCCTCCCGAAACGATTAGCGTATCCTGAGCACATACCGGAGACTACTCATAACGAAGTCTTATGTGACGAGGAAAATTTGGTGCCTAAACTTTGCGAAATAATCGAAATGAAAAAATATCTGAAAACAGAACCTTTTATTGATTTCATCAAAAAATATCGTTGGAATCACGTGATTGCTTTGTATGATTCGGTATTTGAAAAATTGGTGCGATGAGGGTAGCGATCAATACTCGATTTTTACTAAAAGATAGGCTCGAAGGTATAGGCCGATTCAGCCATGAAATTTGTAAACGGCTTGTTGAGAAAAATCCTGATGTCGAGTTTCATTTCTTTTTTGATCGGCCTTATCATCAGGATTTTATTTACGGCCCAAATGTCACCCACCACGTTTTGCTTCCACCCGCGAGACACCCGATTCTCTGGCATTTATGGTTTGAATGGGCTGTGCCGAGGGCTTTGAAAAGAATTGAACCAGACGTATTTTTTTCGCCGGATTCCTACCTGTCTTTGGCTGTTAATGTTCCGGCTGTAATTGTATCACATGACCTTGCTTACCTGCACTTTCCGCAACATATAAAGAAAAGTCACCTCAATTATTTTATGAAGAATGTACCGAAGATATATCGGAGTGCCGATAAGATAGGTTGCGTTTCGGATTTTACGAGAAAGGATGTAGTGCGCCAATTTTGCATTCCTAAAGGCAGAACGTTTCTATGTCACAATGGCTGCAGTAATTCCTTTCAACCCATCAGCGAAAGAGAAAAAGTGCATGTTCGAAAAAAATACAGTGATGGGTGCGACTATTTTCTTTTTGTCGGGGCCATCCATCCCAGAAAAAATGTAACAAAGCTCATAAAGGCGTTCGAATTGTATAAATCAAAAACGAATAGCCGTACAAAACTTTTGATAGTCGGTAGATGGGCATGGAAGTACGGTACGACAAAAAGGACTATTGGCAATTCCGAGTACCAGCGAGAAATCGCAGTTCTCAATAATGTAAAAAATGTAGAACCCTTGATGGCTGCCGCTAAATGTCTTTGCTATGTTACACTTTTCGAAGGCTTTGGTATTCCTATTTTAGAGGCATTTCATTGTGAGGTTCCCGTGATCACAAGTAACACTTCATCAATGCCTGAAGTTGCCGGCGAAGCCGCATTACTGGTAGATCCCACGAATGTGGAGGCCATTGCACAAGCGATGTTGAAAATACATTCGGATAAGAAATTGGTGGAGGCATTGATTTCGAAAGGTGGAAAACAGAGGAGAAAATTTTCGTGGGATAAGAGCGCTGATACGGTGATGAAACAGCTGGAGTCAGTTGGTTAGACCTCCAAGGTTTCCAAACCTTTGAGGTCTTAGATCGTCGTTATCATTAATTTTCTGTTGTTGGCCTACGACTCAAAACAATCAACGCCACTATTCCCAAAAGAAATACCCCGACAGAAATATATTGAGCCTGAGACCACTCGAATCCCAAATAATTATACCTAGGATTGACTCGAATATATTCTATAAAAAATCGCTCAATGGCCATTAAAATACAGAAGATAAAAAAGAGCTTTGTAGGCACCTTGATCCTCTTCCTTAAAAACCAAAGAATCGCAATGATGATCGCACCGAGAACGATCTCATAAACCGGGGTAGGATATACGGGCGGCGAAAGACGAGAACAATACTCACCCGCACAATTGACTATTCTGACTCCTTCATTCAACACATTCCGAGGATAGTCGTATGCCCACGCCCAATCGGGAAAGATAAACCAAGAAGGTTTGACAGCCTCATTCACAATTCCCCAATCGCCGTCCCCAGAAAGTTGACAACCTAATCTTCCTACCGTATAACCTACCATCATCACGGGAGCCGCAGCATCCATCATATGAATAGGTTTGATGCCGTATCTTTTTACTTGATAAAAAACGGCAATAAAGCCTAAGATAAAACCACCATAAACGGTCAATCCGCTGCCGCTAAATAACTGACCTATAGGATCTTGCCAAAAAGAATCGAGATTTTCCAGTATCGAAAAGAACCGCGAACCCAAAATGCCCGATATTGCGCCCATGATTATTATATCTCCCGTCCTTTGATAAGGATGAATTACTTCTTTTATGTTTTTTGGCTTGTCCAATTTGTTCTTCATTCCCATCCATATCACATATCCGCTGAAAACAAGCAAACCAAGTAGACCAATACCGATGTTGCCTTTTCCCGAAAATATGACAGCAGCAGCGTCAGCTTTGAACTCACTAAAATTCTGGAGGATATAAGGCAGCTTCAATCCCAAAATAAATCCAACCAAACCATTTATGAGTGCTTCTGACCATTTGGGGCCTGCCCCGATTGTCGTCGTCCTGGTCTGAGGTTTTATCAGACCCTCTTTTTCCTTTCTCTTCAATTCCAGATAGAGGACCCAAGCGCATACTAAAAATGTCATGCCGAGCATAAGCCCGAAAGTCTTGACTATCGAAAATGCATTGTCGACCGGTGTGCCAAATACGTCATGGAGCAGGTAGGACAAATCGGGATACATCGAATAATCTTTAGTAGAGCGTGAAAATACTTATTTGTAAGCCTAATTCGTTTTGATTCCGGCATTAAGCAGACATAAACAACAATGTCTGACTTGCAACATTTTAAAGAATAGAACAGTCTTTAGTTCAAAATGGCATATTAGACCGATTAAAAAACAGTCAATATCATCGTTATGAAAAAGATAATTCTTTGCTCATTAATTTTTGCTCTGTCTACAGGAATTCTTTCTGCTCAGACCCATTTACAATTTGGATTGCTTTCAGGAACGAATCAACTGAAAGACCTTACCCCTGATAATTTCAGCCACAGCGGTTGGAGAATAGGTATAGATCAGCAGATTGCGGGTTATGGTGTATATGTTTTAAGTGGAATCCATTATGTGAGGTTTAACCAGGAAGCGCGTGACGGCACTAACTTTTTTGATACCGATCCAGCTATTCAAATTCTCAAACCGAGATTGGGATTAGGCCTGACGCCTTTGGCGCTTACGGGCCTGTTTAAAATTCGGCTAAAAGGCCTGGTGAGCTACAATTATTTCCTTGCCTTTGATGGCGAGCGAGCGAATTTTGATTCCGATAAAATAAAGAACGGTTATCTGAATCTCGACCTTGGTGTGGGCGCTAACGTCGGGCCTTTTACTTTAGATATCGAATATGAACTGGGCTTGGATGGAGTGATTAAGGATTTGGACAATTCGCAGTTTCGATTTTTGTCGGTTAGTGCAGGGTTGATGTTTTGAGACGGCTAGCGGCAGACGATGGACACTTCGACAGCGCTCAGTGCAAGCGGTTAACGGCAGATTTCTCAGTTGACGTGATAATGCGCGAATTGATAAGTCCACCGGGCGCAATTTCTAATAACCGTACTTTTTGAATAGTATTTATTAGACTTTCGTCGAATGGCAACGACACTTTTATATAATTGTCGGTGAAGCCAGTCATCGTATTCTTCGCTTTGCTCTCTTCGAAAAGTATATTTCTTCCTTGTCCGAGATGCTTTTCATAGAAAGCCATTTTTTTCTTTTCCGAAAGTCTTCTTAGGATTTCATTTCTTCTCCTTCGCTCGTTCATCGGTACTTGATCAGGCATTTCTGCGGCGGGCGTATTTGGCCTTTCCGAATAGGTGAAAACGTGGAGATAGGATATCTCTAAATCAGAAATAAAATCGAATGTCTCTTTGAAATCCTTTAGCGTCTCGCCAGGAAATCCTACAATCACATCCACTCCTATGCATGCATGTGGCATAAGGCATTTGATCTTTTTTACTCGGTCCTTGTAAAGTGATCTTTTGTACCGTCGTTTCATTAATGCGAGGATTCGATCTGACCCCGATTGCAATGGCATGTGGAAATGAGGGACAAATTTTTGGGAACCAGCCACAAATTCTATTATCTCATGAGAGCATAGATTTGGTTCGATGGAAGAGATTCGGAACCGCTCTACGCCTTGGACATTGTCAAGAGCATGAATTAGATCGATGAAGCAAGCTTGTTTCTTTGTGCGCATTCCTTCGATTACTTCGGTTCCCAAACCAAAGTCTCCGATATTGACACCCGTAAGCACTATTTCCTTAGTGCCCATGGCTGCAATTTCTTTGGCGTTTTCGACTACTTTTTGTAATGTACTGCTTCGACTTGCTCCTCTCGCCAACGGAATCGTACAAAATGTACATTTATAATTGCAACCGTCTTGCACTTTTAGAAATGTTCGCGTTCGGTCGCCAAAGGAAAATGCTTCCTCGAAGGAATTGACTTCGTTGATCTTACCTGCTTTGACCAAACCCTTGGATGGTGATTTGGATAGGCCGTCTACATAATTGACTACATTAAATTTCTCATCTGCTCCAAGCACTAAATCAACTCCGGGAATTTCAGATATTTCATGTGGCTTCAGTTGAGCATAACATCCTACCAGGATGACTTTAGCATCGGGAGAATTCTTAAGTGCTTTTCTCACCGCAGCTCGGCATTTCCGATCCGCAAAATCAGTAACCGAACAGGTATTGATCACGTATACATCAGCTGCCGCTTCAAAGGGCAAAGCACTAAATCCTCGTTCCTCGAACTCGCGTTGGATAGTCGATGTCTCAGAATAATTCAGCTTACATCCTAAGGTGTGAAATGCTACTGTTTGTGGTGTTGCCATTGTTTGTTCATAAAAGTCTCGGGTTGCAAAAGTAAATTTTTCTTCAGCGAGATGCCAAAGACATGTTCAAGTGCAGACTCAAGTATTAAGAACAAATCCAACTTTGAGCTTGAGCTTGTCCCTTGAGTTTGAACTTGTCAAAACCCATCCCCATCCAAAATATTACCCAAAGTACCTAGCACACTTCCCTCGCCTTTGCCTCCTCCAAGTAAGTGACGGCTATTCTTAATCACTCGATTGGCCAATCTACTGAATGGTAGGGTTTGTATCCAAACTTTACCAGGCCCGACAAGGCTTGCAAAAAAGAATCCTTCACCGCCAAACATCATATTCTTAATACCTTTTACCAATTCAATATCATAATCGACGGTCTCCGTAAAGCCCACAAGACAACCTGTATCCACTCTTAATTCTTCTCCAACTTCGAGATTGCGCTCCATAATAAAACCTCCGGCATGAAGGAAGGCCATTCCGTCCCCTTCGATTTTTTGCATAATGAATCCCTCACCACCGAAAAACCCTCTGCCCAAACGTTTAGAAAATTCAATTCCAACAGAAATTCCCTGAGCAGCACAAAGAAATGAATCTTTTTGGCAAACAATTTTTCCGCCAAGTTCGGACAAATCCAAAGGGATGATCTTTCCGGGATAAGGGGAAGCAAAACTTACAGATTGTTTTCCGTTACCGACATGGGTAAATGCAGTCATAAAGAGTTTTTCGCCTGTCAGCACCCGCTTGCCCGCGGAAAAAACTTTTCCCCAGATGCCGTCGCCCTCCTGACCGGAGCCGTCGCCAAAGATCGTCTTCATCTCAATGTCTTCATCCATCATCATAAAACTGCCCGGCTCAGCTATGACAGTTTCATACGGGTCGAGTTCGATCTCTACGTATTGCATTTCTTCTCCAAAGATTCGATAGTCAATTTCGTGTGTATTCATGATCTTTTTTTTATAAAAGTACGACGGACTGAAGTTCCTTTCAATTTTCTTAGATTAACAGCGTATAAAGCTTGTTCAAAAAATGCAGAGCCGACTTTTAGCTCTTGACATATTCAGAGGGATGACGATCTTTTTTATGATCGTTGTCAATTCTCCGGGTTCCTGGGATAATGTCTATCCACCTTTGCGCCATGCCTCCTGGAATGGGTTGACTCCTACGGATTGGGTCTTTCCATTTTTTGTGTTCATTGTAGGGGTGGCCATGTCCATTTCTTTTAAAAAATACCAGGACGATGATCGCAATAAGTGGATAAGAAAGGTTTTGAAACGTACTGCACTCATCTTCTTAGTTGGTCTGGCGCTAAACTGGTTCCCATTTTTTAATAGACACATTTCTGATTTGCGCATATTCGGAGTATTACAGCGTATTGCTCTTGCATATGGTTTTGGCGCACTTATCGTAATATTTTTCAGAGAAAAATGGCTTCCGTACATTTTTGCCACATTACTTATTGGCTATTATGGGATTCTTATCATTTTCGGCGGTAGCGACCCACTGAGCCTACAAGAAAATGCATCGCGAATGCTTGATCTGTGGTTGGTTGGTGAAAGTCATGTCTATGGTGGCTATGGAATTCCTTTTGATCCGGAAGGTTTGTTAAGTACTTTGCCCGCTATTGGAACGGTCTTGTACGGTTATTGGGTTGGAAAAGTTCTTCAAACTAGAGAGGGCATTATTGATAAAATGAAGATTCTGCTTCCATATGCTATTGGAGGGATAGTATTAGGTGTAATCTGGAATTTTGCGGGATTTCCCATTAACAAGCCGATCTGGAGTAGCTCATATGTATTGGTTACCGGCGGCCTGGCGACTTTGTTTTTGATTGGTTTGCTTTGGATTTTGGATGACAAAGGTTGGAAAAAATGGGCTTACGTTTTTAGAGCTTTTGGACTGAACCCTTTAATTTCATACGTCTTATCAGGCGTTTTGGTCAAAACATGATTTTTGATAAAAATTGGTAACCAAAATATTTATCAATGGCTGTATAACAATGTGTTTCAGACAGCCTTTGGAAATATGAGAGGTTCTTGTTTTCAAGCCATTGTATATACTTTATTCATCTGGTTATTTGCATTGTGGATGTATCGAAAGAATATTGTTGTGAAGCTATGAGACCAAAAGGCTAAAATCCAAGCTCCAAAACCCAAATTCCTAAGCGCTTACATTTGGAATTTAGTGCTTGGAATTTTTACTGCGCATCCTTATGCACCACCCCATCCTTCATCACAAAACTCACATTTTGCATAAGCGTAATATCGTCCAAAGGATTGCCATCGCCAGCAATAATATCCGCCATTTTACCATCTTCAATAGTGCCAAATTTATCATCAATTCTAAGCAATCTTGAACTGCCTACCGTCCCAGATTTTATAGCCTCATAAGCCGGCATTCCGGCCTCGACCATGTATTGCAATTCCTTAAGATTGTCGCCATGGGGAGAGACCGCAGTATCTGTACCAAAAGCAATATTGACACCAGCTTTGAAGGCTTTTGCAAAAGTTTCGGTGATGAGTGGGCCTATGGTTAATGCTTTTGATCTTATTATGGCGGGGAAATAATGCGGTTCTTTTTTAGCTTTTTCATAGACGGCAGTGATCGCATTGCCTTTTACGATAATCGTGCGTTCAGCAAGGGCTTGATTTCCTTTGCAGTCCAGAATATGGCCACAGTGCAAATACTTGGTCTGGGGGTAGAGAGAAGTGCTCAGACAAAGAATAACAAAAACGGAAATGTATTTCATTTCATTCTGAATTTTCATAAACATAAAAATTGAACGGAACAATACGACAAGGTAACTGCTGCATGCGGTGCAACCATCAACTGTTTGCTCTTGACTGTCTGTTAGTCATTCCCATTAACATACTTAAAAACATAAGCGGCAATTGCTCCTCCTCCAAAACAGGCCACAAGAAATACCCAAATATTAGTCCAAGCTGACATCCCTGCAAGAGAAATGCCTATGGCAACCGCAGGATTAAAAGCTCCACCGGAAATGCCTCCGAATACATATGCCATAGCCGTAACTGTAAATCCTATCGCAAGCCCATAAAAGGAGTTGCCTTCAGTTCCCTTCGCCGTGGCTACATTTAAGATTACAAAAGCAAGGGCAAATGTGCCAAGCACTTCGGCAAGTAGCGCTGGGCCGACTTCGATAGAGCCCATGGCGGTTTCAAATCCAAAGACATTAATAGCTAATAAGGCAGCCAATATCGCACCTAAAACTTGGGCAATAAAGTAAGGCAATAATTCGCTTGAAGCCAATTTCCCTCGAATATAGACAGCGAGTGAAACGGCAGGATTGTAGTGAGCACCGGAAATATGACCTCCGGCATAAACCATCACCATTAGAGCAGCGCCAATGGCAATAGGAGCCAGATTACCTGCACCACCATTCACCGCGGCAATAATTGTAAGTACAAGAAAAAACGTACCGATAAATTCTACTAGATATTTTTTCATTTTTAGCAAATTTTGTTTTGAGTTTTGGAAATATAAAATTCAAATATACCGAAGGCAATATTTAACGCGCTCTAGGGGCATTGTTAGTCGCACTAAATATTCGGCGATTAAAATCGCCGCTACACTAGGCCCAAACTTTTTTGAGGCTGATTTTGATCAATACAAAAAGCGCCAACAAAAGTAAAAGCACATAGTGAAATGGCATATAAGTGAAAGCAATAATATGCGTCTTTTCCAGTATCCACATTATTGTAAGAATGGCAATAATAATGGTCATCAACCCGGAGAGCTTGTTGAATCCCGGAATCTCTTCGTAAGAAACATTTCTTTTGATAATCCAAAGCGTAAGGCACATGACCAGTATTGGCAGTATCTGCGTATAAATATTGGCATCCATAATACTCCGCCTTTCAAAGAGAAATAGATAGATGTTCAAAGTAATTGCGAAAATGCCGAGTATACTCGCTAAATAAACCAGGGTGCTATACAAATAGCTCCAAGGGCTGAGATGTCCTTCGTCCTTGCCCAATATTCCTGCCAGGAAAGCCGTCAGAGGAAGCGCAATGAAGAAGAAAAGAATGATGGCCGGATTGTTACCAATGAGCTCAAAGAATTCGCCAAGTGTCATGGCGTAAAGGTAACGAGTTGGAAGAATTTGTTTGATATTGTTTGAGGCTGTTTGCGCAGAAACCATTTCGAACTATGTCAAACTACTTCGAACTAAGTCAAACGACAAAGAAACAGGACAGCTAATCAATGCTCTCAAATCCCTAACGTCAATCGAATAGGATCTTCAAGCAGCTCAATAACCTTTACCAAAAAAGTAACCGAAGAACTTCCATCAATCACCCTGTGGTCATAAGAAAGGGCCAGGTACATCATTGGGCGTATTTTTATCTTTTCATCCACCGTGATGGGCCTCTCCTTGATCGCGTGCATTCCCAGAATCGCAGATTGCGGACGATTGAGAATAGGTGTACTCATCATTGAGCCGAATATACCTCCATTCGTAATGGCAAAGGTGCCTCCGGTCATTTCTTCCAACGATAATCTTCCATTTCTGGCCTTTTCAGCGAGTTCTTTGATTGCATATTCTACTTCGTGAAATTTCAGAGATTCGACATTGTGCACTGGTGGGACGACAAGGCCTGTTGGCGTGGATATGGCAATTGATATATCTACATAGTCGTGATAGATCAATTCTTTGTCATCAAGGATAGAGTTGACCTGTGGCATTTCCATAAGCGCTTTTGCACATGCCTTTGCAAAAAGAGACATGAAGCCCAGCTTAATACCGTATTTTTCTACGAATTGTTCCTGGTATTTTTTTCTAAGGCCTATAATGTTAGTCAGATCCACTTCATTGAAAGTGGTAAGCATAGCCGTTTCATTTTTGGCGGCTACAAGCCGGGTGGCTATGGTTCGGCGCATTCGGCTCATTTTTTCTCGCCTTGTATTTCTGTTGTACGCTCCTGATGGTATTGAGGAGGTACTTCTTTCAGAATCTAGTGGTTTCGGCGTTTCCTTGGTTTCACTGGTTTTCTCCGCCTTCAATGCGTCTTCTTTTGTGATGCGTCCGCCCTTTCCAGTGCCTTTAACTTCCCTTGGTAGAATGTTTTTCTCGGCTAATATTTTGGCTGCTGCGGGAGATGAATGGCCTTTGGCATAAGACGAGACGTCAGACTCGATTCTTGAAATTTTTGCTTTTTGAGAATTCTCAATTGTTTCTGATTTTTCAGGATTAGTTTGAGCTTTTGAAGTATCAATTTTGGCCACCAGAGCTCCTATTTTTAGGTCCTGTCCTTCTTTGGCTTCGTGGATTAGTTGACCTGAGGCTTCCGCCGGAAATTCGAGTGTAGCTTTGTCTGATTCGAATTCGCAAATAGCCTCGTCTAAATGAACGTATTCCCCATTTCCCTTGAGCCAAGCCGACAAGGTCACCTCCGTGATGGATTCCCCGATGACGGGCACCTTCATTTCAACAATGTCCATTTAATATATTTTAGATTAATCTAAAAATTAATTTAGAAAATAATGAAGCTACAAAAACATAGTAAATATTGATCAAAAAATCATATCAGGCAACTAAATGACACGGATTATTTACTTATCCAACGCAGCCAACAGGAATTGACTAAGTTTGAATAAAAACTCGTGTTTCGGTGCAGTGAAGCAAAAAGATAAATTTCATATCGCCATTATTGGTGCAGGTTTTTCCGGTATTTGCGCGGCAATACGCCTGAAGAATTCAGGCCGGCACAATTTTACCATTTATGAACGAAGCGACGAAATAGGCGGAACGTGGAGAGATAATATATATCCCGGCTGCGCTTGTGACATCCCATCTAAATTGTACTCCTTCTCTTTCGAACAGAATCCGGATTGGAACAGGGCCTTTCCCACGCAGCCTGAAATTCTGGACTACCTCAAAAAATGTTTTCACAAATACGAACTTGCAAAACATGTCCAGTACGATTGCGGGATCAAATGGTATAAGTTTGACAATAAAAGGGGCTCCTGGCGTCTGACCGATGGCAATGGAGAAGAGCATGAAGCAAATATTATTATCTCGGCCACAGGGCCGCTAAATCGATCGGTCATTCCGAATTTCGAAGGAAAATCGGATTTGACTATTCCTTATTGGCATTCATCTCATTGGCGACATGACATTGATTTTAAAAATAAGCGGGTTGCCGTTATAGGTACAGGCGCGAGCGCGATACAGATTGTACCTGAACTGGCAAAAACCGTAAAAGAACTCTACGTTTTCCAACGGACTCCTCCTTATATTATTCCCCGGCCAGACCGCGATATTACCGCCTTTGAAAAAAAAATATTCAAAACTATTCCTTTCGCACAGAATCTTTTGCGCAATTACATTTACTATCTTCTTGAGGTAAATGTACACGGCTTTTTAGGAAATAGGCTCTTTCAAAAAAGAGCCATGAAACGAGCCGAAGATCACAGGAAAAATCAAATTAAAGACGGAGAACTTTTGAAAAAAGCTACTCCCGAATATATGGTCGGTTGCAAGAGAGTTTTGGTCTCGAGTGATTATTATCCCGCACTGCAAATGGACAATGTACATCTCATCACCGAAGGGCTTTCTCACTTTGATAAAAACGAAGTAATGGACGTAGACGGAAATCGATATGAACTGGATGCAGTGATTTTTGCCACTGGTTTTAACGCAACGGATTTTGTCACTGAACTTTGCATTACCGGAGTAGAGGGCAAAAATTTGGTCGAGGAGTGGCAGAAGAAAGGTGCTGAAGCCTATTTCGGAATATCCGTGGCCGGTTATCCGAATCTGAAGTTCATGGTAGGCCCGAATACAGGTCTTGGGCACAATTCTATCATCGTTATGGCTGAAGCACAAATGAATTATATCATGGATTACATCGAAAAGCTAGAGGAATCCGGGAAACGTTATTTTGATCTAAAACCTGGCGTAGAAAAACAATTCAATGTAAATATTCAAACCGAAATGGGCCGCACTGTTTGGGCGTCAGGATGCAAGAGCTGGTACATAAACGAAAATGGCAAGAATGTCAGCTTGTGGCCGGGAAGTACAGTAAGATATAAAAGGGAAACGAGGAAAATTGATCTGTCTCACTTTGATACGGCTACTTTGGCAACCTTGCGAACCTGATTAGCATTCTTTTCTTAACCCATATTACCTTTGCAGCCTAAAAAAGAATAGATGGCGAAAGAACTATTCGAAGAAGTCAGGTCACTTATGGGTCAAATAGAAGCCGAAAAAATAGGCTCAGCTGAAGAATTGGAATCATTCCGTATAAAGTATTTGGGTATGAAAAACATCATCAAACCCTTTTTTACCGAGATAAAAAATGTACCGATTGAAAATAAAAAAGAATTTGGTCAACTGTTGAATGAAGTAAAAGTCAAAGCCGAAACGCGATTTAACCACCTCAAGAGCTCTCTTGCGAATGGACAACAAAAAAAGAAAACCATTAACCTCGATTTGAGTGCTCCGCCAAAAGCATTAGAAGTGGGTTCACGTCATCCCGTTTCGATTGTAATGAATCGGATGATCGATATTTTCACGAGGATAGGATTTGTGGTAGCCGAAGGCAGGGAGATCGAAGACGACTGGCACAACTTCACGGCAATGAACACCCCTGAAGATCATCCGGCCAGAGATATGCAGGATACGTTTTATCTGCTTGATTCCAAAACGATGCTTCTCAGAACGCATACTTCTTCTGTACAGGCCAGAACTATGACTACACAAAAACCTCCTATAAGGATCATAGCACCGGGAAGAGTATATCGGAACGAAACCATTTCGGCTCGATCCCACTGCCAGTTTCATCAGGTAGAAGGCCTATATGTGGATGAAAATGTTTCCTTTGCAGATATGAAGCAGACGCTCCTCTATTTTGCCAAAGAAATGTACGGCCCTGAAACTGAGATACGTTTGAGGCCGAGCTACTTCCCTTTTACAGAGCCAAGCGCTGAAATGGATGTTTACATGGGCAAGGATGATGAAAAATCCTTTCGTCTTACAAAAGGAACAGGTTGGCTAGAGGTCTTAGGTTGCGGAATGGTCGACCCACAAGTATTGGAAAATTGCGGGATTAATCCTGAAAAATATTCCGGTTTCGCATTCGGTATTGGAATCGAACGATCCGCTATGCAAAAGTACGACATCAGCGACATTCGGTATCTTTTTGAAAATGACGTACGCTTTCTTGATCAATTTAAATCCACTGTCTGATTTTGAAGCCTGCATTGTCCAAAGGCACGAGAGATTTTCTGCCGAATGAAGTGAGGAAAAGGAGGTATATTTTCAATACCATTCGTTCTGTTTTCGAGCTGTACGGATATGAGCCTATAGAGACTCCAGTAATGGAGAGTCTTTCTACCCTTACGGGAAAATATGGTGAGGAAGGAGATCGGTTGTTATTCAAAATCCTGAATAATGGGGACTATCTAGCAAAGGCTGATGCTCAAGCACTTGACGAAAAAAATTCTCAAAAACTGATTCCGAGCATATCAAAAAGAGGGCTTCGTTACGATCTGACCGTTCCCTTTGCCCGCTTTGTCGTGATGCACCAAAACGACATTCACTTTCCCTTCAAACGCTATCAGATACAACAGGTATGGCGCGCCGACCGGCCTCAAAAGGGAAGATACCAGGAATTCTATCAGTGTGACGCTGATATAGTCGGTTCGGATTCATTGATGTACGAAGCAGAACTGGCTACTATTTATGATACGGTATTTGCTAAATTGGGCATTGGCATCACAATTAAGTACAACCATAGAAAGATTCTCTATGGTATGGCCGAGGTTACAGGGGTTGTTGATCAATTTACCCAAATGACGGTCGCTATTGACAAAATTGATAAAATTGGCAAGGATGGTGTGAAAATAGAATTGGAAAGGGCGGGAATGGATACTGCCAAAGCCGATATGGTTCTGTCTTTATTGTCGATTAATGACATTTCGAAATTGTCCACTTCGTTGAATTCATCAGAAAATGGCACGGAAGGAATAAACGAGGTTTTGGAATTTCAAAAGTATCTAAACACAGGAGGCCATAGTAATTCCATAATATTCGATCCTACATTAGCAAGAGGCCTGAGCTACTACACAGGCTGCATATTCGAAGTAATGGCTAACGATGTGGAAATGGGAAGCCTTGGCGGCGGGGGCAGATATGCTGATCTGACTGGTGTTTTTGATCTAAAAAATGTTTCAGGCGTCGGTATTTCATTTGGCGCCGAGCGCATGTACGACGTGATGGAAGAATTGAATCTTTTTTCTGAAATATCCCATGTTTCCTCGAAGGTTATCTTTCTATCATTTGACGAAAAAGCATTGTTATATTCTTATGAAAGTGCAACACGATTGAGAAATAAAAAAATCTCTGTAGAGGTCTATCCAGAGCCGGCTAAGATGAAAAAGCAGATGAAATACGCTGATAGCAAAGGAATACCATATGCCATAGTTGTCGGAAACAATGAATTAGAATCAGGTAAGCTGACATTAAAGAATATGGATAATGGTAGTGAAGAAAAACACACCATAGATGAAATTATCCAAAAGCTCCAGTCCTGATGCAAGTAGCCCAATCGATAATGGGTGTGCAAAAGCAGCTCCAAGAAGCTGAGTATACTCTACCTCAATTGGTAGACTACTATCTTGACAAAATCGAGAAGTCTAGGCATCTAAATGTCTACCTCGAAACATTCGAAGCAGAGGCAAGGCAGAAGGCTGTACAGCTTGAGAAAAAATTCAATGAAAATCCTCAACAATGCCGCAGACTTTGGGGCAGCATCATGAGTATCAAAGATGTCCTCTGCTACAAAGGCCACAAAACCTCTGCCTCCTCCAAAATCCTGGAAGGATTCGAATCCCTTTATAGCGCGACAGCAGTTCGGCGCTTAATAGATGAAGATGCGATCATTATAGGACGTACGAATTGTGACGAATTTGCTATGGGATCTGCTAACGCAAATAGTGCATACGGCCCGACGCTCAACGGGATGGGTGAGCAAAGAGTACCTGGAGGGTCTAGCGGGGGAGCGGCCGTTTCGGTACAGATGAATACATGTCTTGCCGCTTTAGGAAGCGATACTGGTGGTTCGGTACGGCAGCCTGCTGCGTTTTGTGGTGTTTACGGGTTTAAACCTTCGTATGGTAGGATTTCGCGGTATGGATTAATCGCCTATGGGTCGTCTTTTGATCAAATCGGCATTCTTTCGCAAGATATCGGCACCACATCTCTCATTCTGGAAATTATAGCAGGCAAAGACAAAATGGATGCCACATCTTCAGCTAAATCTGTCGAAAACTATTCAGACTCCAGCCCTGGTGGGGAATTGCATATTGCTTATTTCGATGAAGTCCTTAATCACGCCAGCATTGCCCAAAGTATTAAAAATGCGACAATAAAAAAAATTAAACAGCTTCGGCTGGAAGGGCACGAAGTCAAAGCCGTATCATTCGAATACCTGGATTATTTGGTCCCTACCTATTATGTATTGACCACTGCAGAGGCATCATCTAATCTTGGTCGTTACGACGGTATTCGGTACGGCCGCCGAAGTTCCAATGGGAAAGATATTCATGATTTATATACAAGCACGCGATCTGAGGGATTTGGCATGGAAGTGAAACGTCGCATCATGATGGGCTCATTCGTATTAAGCGTAGGTTACTACGATGCCTATTTTACTAAGGCCCAAAAAATGCGAAAATTGATTAAAAAAGAATTAGAAAAAATATTTGAAAAATTTCCACTCATTTTGATGCCGACTACGCCAGATACGGCTTGGCGGATAAATGAAAAAGGAGATCCCGTAGAGGCCTATCTGGCCGATATATTTACAGTAATTGCTAATCTGAGCGGAATCCCGGCAATCTCCATACCAATAGGAGAAGATAAAAAAGGTATGCCCATAGGCCTTCAACTTATAGCCCCGCAGTTCGAAGAGAATAAATTGCTCGCGGCGGCTAGCACTCTCCAGTCTTAAGATTTGACAAGGATCTCCCATCTCAAAACAAGGGTATTCCCGCATTTTACCTGTAATAAAGGTTCATGGCACAGTCTTTGAATGTTAAAGAAAAACGAATGTTGTTTTTTTCTAATATGTTCTATTGAACTAGAGTGTATAATGGCATACATTCGCGCCTCATTTTGAAGCGTAGTTGCCTGATTTTCAATCTGTTGCGAAAATTTAATATCGCTAAATTCCGATAGGCAAAAATAAAAAGCGACAGAATTAGAGGTTGGGCTATATGATTTTAAAAAATGTCCTATGAGCAAAATTATGTTTATCGCAAAGCGATTTGTGATAGGAATGGTATTGGTTTTATCTTTCTGTACAGCGAGCTTCGCCGCAGTACATAATTCTAACTTTTCTTCAAGAATTACTAAAGGTCAACTGCAGGAAAGGTTAAATAAAATTTCTTCTGATATTCCGATGCGGTACACTGACGAAGTTCACCAACTAGTCAATATATACATCAGGGCCTATCGCAGGGGAAGCGAAAGGTTATTGGGTAGATCGAATGTCTTCTTTCCCATTTTTGATCTAGAGATGGCTAATTATACCGATTTGCCCAATGAAATCAAATACCTGTCCATTATAGAATCGAGCCTGGATGTACACGCTGTTTCGAAATCGGGCGCTGTGGGTTTGTGGCAATTTATGGCGGGCACAGCTAAGCTTCACGGCCTAAGTATCAACAGGGCCGTCGACGAGCGCAAAGATGCTTACTTATCGACGAAAGCCGCATTTGAATATTTAGAGTATTTGTATTCACAGTTTGATGATTGGACCTTGGCTCTAGCGGCCTATAATTGTGGTCCTGGGAATGTGAAAAAAGCGATTAGAAGGAGTCAAAGTACCAATTTTTGGAAGTTGCAAGCCTATTTGCCTGAAGAGACAAGAAGATACATTCCTAAATTTATTGCTACCTCCTATCTGATGAGCTACTATACTAATCACAATTTAAAACCGGACCTGAAGGCTTCGAAATTCGAAAGAACGGCAATAGCCAGAATTCATGACTACACGACTTTTAACGATATTTCCAGAGCGACGGGATTAAGTTTAAGGGAAATTAAAGACCTAAATCCCGCTTTTAAAGGAGGTTATTTACCACGCAGCGATAGGGGATATTTGTTGACCCTTCCAGAACGGGAAATGTTCCACTATCTCGCCAAGAAAGGCCTGATGAATAACTTGGAATTTACATTGGCTAATCCGATGAAAAGTTTTGAAAGGACTATTATCTATACAGGTTTTCAGACAAGAAAGGCCGAATTTGAATCATTAAATAGAATGCCCGCTTTGGTAAGCCTGGTTAAGAATCCTTTTATCAAAAATGTGGAGATTAAGGTCGAACTTGCTACTCTTGCAAAAGCTGAAACAGAAAATGAGGAAAGCAAAAAATTTGACTATTATATTTTGCAGATAGGAGAATCCATCAAAGAACTGGTAGGGAGACACTCCAATGGCACTATGGAAGAACTTCTCAGATGGAACCAAATTGATTTAAACAATCCACCCAAACCTGGAGATAGAATAAAGATTAAGAAGTAAAAAAAGCCCCGTCCTGATAAACATTAGGGCGGCGCTTTCCTTTTAAAACAACATCTTATCTACGCCGATTAAAATCTTACTTGATCTTAATTTCCATCGGCTCGGCCTTAACACTCTCTACTTTTTTTAATAGCTCGATGGTCAGAATTCCATCTTTGTACTTTGCGTCTACCATACTTCCATCCACTGTGTCAGGCAGGTAAAAATTTCTCTTGAAGGAGGTGTAATTAAACTCTTTTCGCGTGAAATTGTCGGCACTATCTTCAGTCTTGTTTTCTTTTGATGCTGAAATTACGAGATGATCGTTGTCTATTTTGACATCGAAATCATCTTTATCCAAACCGGGTGAAGCTACTTCCACCAGGAAGCGGTCATTTTCTTCGATAATATTGATCGAAGGCGTGTTTGTTACATACGAGCCTCCGACAAAATCAGACAAACTGCTGTTAAATAATTCGTCAAACCATGCACTAAATACGGGCCTGACTGGTTTCGTTCGATTATACTTTACTAAATTCATGGTAACTACTCAGGTACCAAACAATGCTTTTGAGTAGGGAGTTTGGCAATGCAGTAAAGATAGGCCAAAACATTGAGCTCTCTTTTTTTTAATGTATCGATGCAGGAACGCAAGACACAAAATATATTCTGACCCGATTTAAACTGTCCTGAGACCTTTAGTTTTACTTTTACATTTCTTATTGCCCTTTCTGAAGAATTGTTGTCCGGTGGGACTTCAGAATTGTATAAAAAGGGAAAGATGTAATTCCTGTTTTTTAACATTGATTTTTGAAAAGAATGAGTTTTTGTGAATTCGGTTTTTTCGATATGCCTTAACAGTAGCCGATCAAGCCTTTTTTCCAATTTATAGGCATCCTTTTGGTTGGTTTGAAAGGTTTGAGTTTGTTCTGTTCTTTTTCGCAAGGCTAAAGCATGTTCTAACAAGGACTTAAATTGGCTGGCCCAAACTTGGTTTTCCGATTCTTCCAAAAATATGAGGTCTCTCAATAAGTGAGCTATGCATAATTGTTTGGATTTGGATTTCATTTTCAGTTGTGCTGCCCAGCGGTCTGACCCTATTGTAGCGTGGGACAAGTGATCGCCAATTATTTGCTGGACACTTATAAATCCTCGACTTTCAGTGGCTTTTATGTAAGTGTTTTTCATATTTTGCCACACCCATACCCACCATTTGTCGCCATTTACTTTAGCAGATGTTTCGTCCGAACCGACGTAAGTCGATGAAAAGATTTGTTGGAGTATAGCATGGTATATGGGTCGAGCCTTTTGGGCTGCTTTTTTCAATAAGTTCTGTACACTTCCCTCACTGATGGGCAAGTGAAATATATCTTTGAACAACTGGGTCATTCTTTGGAAGGGAAGATAATGGAAAACGCTAAAATAGCTGACCAGTGCTATGACGCTGCTACCATATTGGATCGGTGCTTTTACCCCTTGGGGAAAACTACCTTTTTGAAGATGACCACACCGCCCGCACTGGCATCCATACTGCTGATATTCAATGTATCTGGGGCGTATCGAAGGTATTTCTACTATTTGTCTTTTCGATACCAATTGTTGCTTTTCCTGATCAATTGTGTCCCCACATTTTGAACAGTAATCACTTTTTACTATGTGCTTTTCATCAGGATTATCTGTCATTGCAAGATAATGACCCTTATGACCCTTTTGTCCTCCTGATTTACGTCCTGTTTTCTTACGCAGACTTTTTTTCTCATGTGTTGACTTGTCTTGGCTTGGTGGGTTGTGGCTGTTGTGGCTGTCTTTTTTAACCTCTTTTTTGGCCAGTTGGCTAAGGACTAATTCCAGTTTTTCGCGAAGTTCTCTAATCTCTTGGCATAGAATTTTATTCTCTTCACGCAAAAACTTATTCTCCTTTCGAAGAAGTTGGTTTTCTTTTTCCAGTTTTGTTAGTCGTGATTCGATAATAGTCCAATTTATCCGGCCCTATTATCTTTAGTTCGAGTTGGATTGTCCTATAACTCTTTTTACTCCATTATTATTATTCGTTATATTACCTCCTGAGTAGTTACAATTCATGATTGTAATTTTTACTTATTTAATTGTGATCGTTCTTGCCGGTTGAGGCTTCCATGCCTCCTCCGACGCTGTTACAAATCTGTCCAATGTAACCGCATGCTGAGAATTCTTTATTGTCCATTGTCTGAATTTAGCATCGACTTTTGACTGATCGACGCTGTCAGGCAATACAAATCTCCTTTCAAAACCAGCATAATTGAATTCCCTCAATCGATAGTCCACCGCATCGGCATCTGTAGATTTATTCGACTTTATTGTCATAATATCATTGTCCACTGTTATGCTGATGTCTTTTTTGGCATGTCCAGGAACGGCTAGTTCCAGAATGAATCTATCGTCATTTTCCGATACGTTAACACCAGGGCTACTTACATTTCTGCCGCCATTCCTAACAGCTTCACTGACTGGAGTGTTAAAAATTTCATTGACCAGGTTTCCAAAATGAGGAAAGTATACGGCCTGAGTTCTGGGACTTCTAGTTGTGCAAATCATTTCTGTATTTTTTAATTATGAAAAATCTTATTACCTAAAAATTGAGATCAATTGCTGTGCCGTTGGGATATTCGTGCCAAATTGTACAGAAAGATAAGAGCAACCATGACAAAACGGCAGAATATATAGAAATGATTATGCCATTGTGGCACAATAGATAGGCGCTATGGATATACTCAAAAGTAGTCGCGACAATTCCAAGGTTGTGAACATGAATGATTCAAGAAAGTATTGTCGAATTTAACAGGTGATAAGATCAAAATCCTATATTGAAATCAAGACGCGAACTTTGCCCTTAGGCACATGATAAAATTTCTGCCAGGAGCACTCAATCCCGATGAGAAAGGTCGATAATGTTTATCAAAAATATTTTCCAAAGCCAGAGAACCAGAAAGAGCAGGGCTGATTTTATATTGTGCGTAGATATTAAAAGTAGACCACGCCAAAGAACCAATTGGAGTGGCAAGTTCAGGATTATCCACCGAGCCGCCAAAGTCGTTAATGCTTTTCATTCCATTGAATACCCATGACGTCTTTAAAAGCCAATCTTCCTTTTCAAAGCTAAGCGAGCTTTGGCCATATAAAGGTGGGATATGAGCGAATGGAAGGTCTTCACCATTTTCTACGCGCTCTTTTCCCTTCGTAAGATTGATGGAAGAAGACAATTCTAAAAATGGAAAAACCGGTAAATTCAGATTTAGGGACAGACCATATATATAAGCACTTTGAACATTCTGATTGGCGACCACGCCGAGGATCTCTCCAAAATTTTCATAGGATCTTTCACCTGACGGAGTAGAGAATGATCTTTGCACTATCGCGTCTTCAAGGCTCGTGTAAAAAGCAGTCGAACTGAAATTCATTTTATCGCTAGAAAAACCCAAACTTAGTTCTCCGCCCGTTGACCTCTCAGGTTTCAAATCCGGATTTGGGAAAGTGATTTCGTCAGAATTGACCCTAATCTTTGACAGATCATCGATATTAGGCGACCGGAATGCAGAGGAGACCAAACCTCGTGCAAACCAACCTTTATCGTGTCGGTACAGGCTGCTTATCGACCAAGTCAGAGAAGTATTTGTATTCTCTATTCCTTCTCTAAATGAAAAAGGCCATTCGATAATCCCGGTGTTCAAATATTGAATCCTATAACGTGCACCGGAATAACGCAATCCGGCTCTATGGCTAAATCCAGATTTGCCAGGATTTATTTCTACAGCCGCAAAAATCCCATATGTAAAAAAATCATTATGGCCATCGGCGTACCGACTAAGCACTTCTTGAGAAATCTCGCCAGTTGAAATGTCTCGATTGAAAGCCGTCGAGGTCACATCATTATCCTGCAAGTCAATGCCGTAATGTAAGCCCACTTTTTTGCTACCAGCTAATCGTTTCTTAATTTCTGCCGAAAAGGACTTAACATCGACGTCTTCATTTTGATTTTGCCTCATACGGCTTCCAAAATTACGGATGATACGGTTTTCCTGGATAAATTGATATGCCGCCGTAATGATATACTGATCGTATAATGGGGTGGGGTGGTAATTTTTAAATTGCAAAGAACCCAGAAGGCGTGTTTGAGGCCTGTATGACCATTCGGAATAGCGCAGGTGCCCATTCCTGATTTCCTGGAGATTGTCATAGCGAGGCAGATTACCCGTAGTCGAAAATTGGAAATTAGCTGAAAGATATACATCAGACTTTGGCTTGAAAATAAATTTTTGCAGCACATCGTATTGATGATAGGCAGTGCCAACTTGCACATTGGGATTTGCATTTGTAACTTCCGAGTCTTCTCTATTTCCCAAAGTTGTGGCATAGCTAAGCCGCTTTCCGAAGTCAGGAAATCTTGAATCTCTTTTGGTGCCTGTTCTCAAGTCTGCATAATCACTTATTGTCATACTGGTAAGCGATCCCCACTTTTTCCCTCCTAATGAAAAATCTATGTGCCCTGTCTTTTCTGCATTTGCAGAGGACTATCGGCTGAAGGCATTTGCGGAATATTTTAACTTGTCATCTGATGACAATCTTGGATTTCTTGTTTTAAAATTGACTACACCACCGATAGCATCGCTACCGTGAGCCAGGGAGTTTGGTCCAAAATGAACGGTCATTTCCTCAATTACTGACGCGTCTACCGTAATCGCATTTTGCAGGTGGCCATTGCGATAAATGGCATTATTAAGTCGTACTCCATCAAGGACAAGGAGGACTCTATTCGCTTCAAATCCTCTTATTATAGGACTTCCTCCTCCCATTTGGCTTTTTTGCACGTATACACCTCCGTATTGGGCCAAAATATCTGCTGATGTCTGTGGATTAGTTAAAACAATTTGCTTTGTATTGATTGCTTTGACTTGATGGTATTGATCTGATTCTTTAAAAGAATTTGTTCCCAGCAAAATGAACTCATCCAGTTCTTCTGATATCAACGTGAGGATCACTTGATATTGATCATCAGCCATCTCCTTCAATGATAAATACTTTGAGAAATAGCCTTCGAGATCAAAGCGAAAAACCTTAGATTGACTGGTATCGATCGTCGCCCTCCCATGGAAATCTGTAATTGTCGTGGAGATTAATTTTTCGTCTAAAATCTCGACACCTAATAGGGGTTCGAAATTGGCCACATCAAGTACTTTGATTTTTAATTGTGCGTGACAAAAATTGGGTAATACTAAAAGTAAAATAAGCCTACACAGCAGGTAATTTAATGGTAAAAACGGTCCCTTCATTGAGCTTCGAACTTTTGACAAATATCTTTCCACGATGGTACTGCTCTATGATTCTTTTGGCAAGCGATAATCCCAGCCCCCATCCTCTCTTTTTAGTAGAATATCCAGGTTGGAAAACAGTTTTAAATTTGCCTTGTGGAATACCTTTTCCCGAATCCTTTAAATCGATGCAAATAAAATCACTTTCGTCATAAACTGTGGCACTTATCTCGCCTTTTGCATCCATGGCGTCCAATGCATTGCGCATAATGTTTTCCATGACCCAGGAAAAGAGATGTTTGTTAATTGACACAATTTTAGCCGGAATCGATACGTCAGGAAATAAAAAATTAACACGTTTCGGCGCTCTTCGCTCCATGTATGATTTTATTTCGTCCAATTCTTGATAAATATTTGCTTTGACCAATTCGGGGGCCGAGCCGATTTTGGAAAACCGATCTGCGATTAATTCGAGGCGATTTACATCGTTGCTGAGTTCAGTAATCACTTCAAGTTGTTCCGGTTTTTCTTTATTTGTTTCTTTTAAAAATTCCATCCAGGCGAGGATCGCGGAGATGGGAGTTCCCAGTTGGTGCGCTGTTTCTTTGGCCATACCTGCCCAAACGCGATTTTGCTCGGCGCGGCGACTGGAAGTCACTGAATAGTAGCCCAGGAAGATGACTATGGAAATGAGGAGAACCTGGAGTATTGGGAAAAATTTAATTCTTGTGTACAATGGTGAATCGAAAAAATAGACTTTTTGGCCATAAGGCGCTTCAAAAGGAATTTTACCTTGTTTCAAAAATTCTTCTTTCCTGGACTCGAGGAATACGAGCAACGTGTCGCGATGGTCATCCCAATTGTTGCCCTCCAAATCTCCGTTGTCATGCTCGAGGATAACGGGAAGCGAAAATTCTTCCAAAATTCCGAATTCGAAAGTAAGATCTCTTTCCTCCGTACTATTGGCTAGGATATTCATTGCTTCCAAGTATTTTTCCTGGTTTTGTTCTTCGCTTTGAGCCAGTTCCGTAGAGAGATAATTAGTATAGACAATAGTTACGGCGAGTATTATTATCCCGATGAGAATCAAGGCGGTGTTCCAAAGTGATCTGCGGGAATAGATGTCCATTTAGTGCTGAATCTACTTTTTTTAACGGTTTTGTAAAATAGAGATTTTATGTTAAAAAGGCTCGAAACCATTCAGAACACCAAGAGACACTTAGTAAGCCTAAGTGTACCAAAGTGGTTTAAAACTATCATTTTTGCAAAATGCGCGGAATTGATACTAAACAAGACATCAGAAAGTGCTCATTGGAAGAGTTGCAAAAAATAGTAAAAGACCTCAACGAACCATCATTTCGAACCGATCAAATCTACGAGTGGCTATGGCAAAAAGGAGTTTCCTCCTTTAGTGAAATGAGCAATCTGCCAAAATCGCTGCGAGATGTACTTGCGGTGTCATATGAGATCAGAGCGATTTCAACAGACTTGATTCAGAAGAGCGTAGATGGTACGATTAAGACCAGATTTTCACTTTTTGATGGTTACAAAATTGAATCCGTTTTGATTCCGGTGGAAGAAGAAAAGAGGTTCACAGCATGCGTCTCTTCACAGGTCGGATGCAGTCTCACTTGTAAATTTTGCGCCACTGGACAAATGAAAAGGGAAAGAAATTTGGATGCAGGAGAAATCTACGACCAAGTGAAAATGGTAGATGCGCAAAGTTATGCTCGTTATGGTCGCAGCTTGACGAATATAGTTTTCATGGGAATGGGAGAGCCGCTATTGAACTATAAAAACGTGATGCGAAGTATTGATTTGATCTGCTCGCCAAAAGCACTCGGGTTTTCTCCCAGAAGGGTTACGGTAAGCACCGTCGGCATCGCCAAAATGATCGATAAAATGGCAGAAGAGCGTGTAAAATTTCAAATGGCACTATCCCTTCACGCCGCTACGGACGAAAAGAGAAACAAGATCATTCCGATCAACGAACAGAACAATCTCGATACACTTACCCGGTCCCTGACCAATTTTTACCAAAGGACAAGAAATAGGATAAGTTTTGAATACATCACTTTCAAAGGATTCAATGACAGCATCGTAGACGCCAAAGCCTTGGCGAAACTATGCAGATATTATCCTGTTTTAATAAATATTATTGAATACAATCGAATTGATGGAGTGAGCTTCGAGAAATCAGATAGCTTAACAATAGACACTTTTGCAAAATTTCTGAGAGATCAAGGAATAATGGTGACAGTCAGAAGAAGTAGAGGCAAGGATATTGACGCTGCTTGTGGGCAATTGGCAAATAAGTAGCTTCGACTGGGCACAGCTACTGAGGAAATCTTACTAAGTTAATCGTTAACCTATCTCGCAATAATCACTTTCTTAATTCCGAGCATTTTGCTTTCTTCCCTGACTTCCAAAAGATATAATCCACTTGATAATTGGCTTAAGTCAATTGATTGACCCAACAGATCGGAGATTACCATGCTGCCTGTGAGAGTACGGAATATGTAGCTGGGGTTCTTAACATTTCCCTTTAATTTCACGAAGAGAATATCGCCTGCCGGATTTGGGTACGTAGCGAATATATTATCCGCGACTTCCTCTGAAGTGGAAATAGTCTTTGATACATTAGTGCATATTTCCAATGTCCAATCCGTGAACGATCCTCCGTCAAAATCTGAAAGATCCAGAATTTGCAATCTCCATGCTCCGAGAGTTGATTCATCTTTAAAAACGGAAAGTGGATTTGCAGGCTTGTATACATTTGTGTCATTATAGGGGCAGGGAAATTCCTGAAGTGTGGATTCGTCATCAAAGCCCAAATCAAAATTGCGTTCATCTTCGCATTCTCGGGACAATAAAGTTACTTCTGTATCCGACGGGCTTATTATCCGGAATTCGAGATCACTAATCCAGGTGTGAAGGCCTTTGACATTTAGGATGTTTATGTCTGTAATGATTTCATTCAGTAGTATATCTATGGAAGAGATGACTGTAGATTGGTCCTCTTCGTCAATTTCCAACGGTAGATCATCAGCTGTATAAGTCGTGCACTTTATTTCTCCAGTCTCAAAGATAAATTCTGTCCACGGGCCCAGTCCACATGCATTGGTACCTCTCACTCTCCAGAAATAAGTCGTTTGCTGTTCCAGATTTGTGATATTATATGTACTCGTCTCCAGCGAAGTAGACGACCCTATCAAGTTCGCGAAATTTTCGTCTAGAGCAATTTGAATATCATAAAAGTCAGCAATTGCCACCCATTCGAAGCTGATATTTGTTCCGACAGTATTTGTCCCTGATGGGTTGATGGCTGTAATTTCACCGGGAATATCATTTGATACCTGAATTTGCAAGAATGTGCTGGCGCTATTTGTGCCGTCATTGGCATTGATTTCTATTTCGTACTCTCCGGGCGCTAGTGCATCACTTATTTCCACATTTGCAATTCCATTCACAGAAGGACTGATAGACCTGGTATTAAAACTAATATTTATTCCTTCAATGCTATTGACGGTCGAAAGTTGTGCCTCACCGGGGAATCCATCGTTTACAAAAAGAATTAATGATTGCAAGATATCATCTCTGTTGCATAGATTGAGATGAGAAAAATTACTCGACAAAATGACAGCACATCCTCGACCTGAGAGCTTTGTAACACCTGTACGTTGAGGATCCAGCCAATCCATTAGTCGCGAATCCGAAGTATTATTACCAATCCATGAGCGGTCTAATCTTCCGAAGATGTCCCAAAGATCATTTCCACACTCGGCCTGACCACCGAATATTTGGCCTATTATTTCACTCTCTTTGTTGAATAGAGGTGCGCCGGAAGAGCCGCGTTCGGTGCTCCCTACTTCCCAATTTTCTACCTGCCAAAAGAATTCATCATCCCTGTATATCTGAATTTCATTGTCATCCAAGCTTATTCTCTTCTCCTCCACATTTGGATGATGAACGCATGCCGTAGAATCGTAGTTTTCGACATTAATATTCCAACCAGCAAAATAAAGGTCAGATTCGGAGGGCACATCTTCTTCCAGTTCGAGCAGAGCAAAATCAGAAGGCCTGTATCTGGCAAGAAGATTTGTTCCCGAACTAAATTGATTAAGCATACCATCACCTGCTGCTCCGCTCTCCGCAGACCCGGGCATGCGACAAGTCAGATTTTCGTAATTCCAATGCACGACTACGCTAGAGGCGTTAGCGGTAGTAACGCCACAGTGATTAGCAGTGAGAAATAGCGGCCTGCAATCCTGGCGCACATTGTTTATCAGTGCGCCTGAGCAAAGGCGTGTTCCCTCGATAGTATAAACACCTACCGACCGTATAGCATCGCGAAATTTTTCGACTTGAAGATAACCATCCTCTATTCCGCATGCAACATCAAGATGACAAGCCTGAGTGAGCGCTTTAGCGGTAAAGTCTTCAAATCCATGGTTAATTTGTCCTATTTCCAATTGAAGGTTTGTAGCTTGTCCATGTGAGATTTGTAGTTCTAATATTACTTCGTCGTAAGGAATTATAGGTGTCCAAAGTATCCTATCATTTCGATTATCATAATCCGTGAAAGGTCCGACTACATAGGACTGATCTGCACTGTATATGATTAAACGACTTCCTTTTGGAAGAAAATATTTATCAAAAGCAAGATTTAAAGAAGTGGCCCCTTCGGACTTCAATCTTAATCTCCAAAGCTCGTTTCCATTCGATATTGATTCCCATGTACCTCGCTCAAGCGCGTTGATTCTCTTTTTTATTTCTTTTGCGAAGATGAGATGACCGAATGCTTTATGCGCTGCATTCACTTTGAGAAAGGCGTTGTTTTGTTTCGGCAATTGAACTATATCGACGCTCGCTATGTCGCTCGCTTCTTGCATGATCAAAGCGCTCTGAGCGGATAAAGTTGGACCAATAAATAAAAAAACGAAAAAACAATATTTGTGCATTACGTAAGCAACGTCTTAGCAAAGATAACAAGATACATCTGATGACTTATCAAAAAGCCTTCCATTGGTGTCGAGTCTTTATTCGGATAAGTATTTCCTGTGTTCAATACTGCAATTATGTTTGTATTCTTACACAAAAAGTTTAGAATACACTTTACAACCAAATAAATGAACAAAAAATTATGAATAAATCGCGCTTCATAACGACACTTCCCCAAACTTCGAGAAGAAACTTTCTGAAAACTTCGACCCTTGCTGCAGGAGGCCTTCTTGCCAATCCGGTTTTGGCAAATATCATTGAAAAAAAAGGAAAAATTAAAGTAGCCTTAGTCGGCACCGGCATAAGAGGGGTAACCTATTGGGGAAGGAGGTTGACAGAGGTATATCCCAATGTTGTCGACTTCGTAGGACTTTGTGATATTAACGAAGGTAGGTTGGCTTTCGCCAAAAAATACATTGGAGTTAAGTGCAAGACTTATCTTGACTTCGATAAAATGCTCGCCAAGGCCAAACCGGATCTTCTCATGGTAACTACGATGGACTCCACGCATCATGAGTTTATCATCAAAGGGCTCAATAAAAATATTTCGGTATTCTCCGAAAAGCCCATGACCACCGATGAAATAAAGTGTCAGGCGATACTTGATGCAGAACGAAACAGTGATAAAAATTTCATCATGGGCTTCAACTACAGATACAATCCGCATTATACCAAGGTTAAAGAATTGCTTCATGAAAACCGAGTGGGCAGGATTACTTCCGTGGACTTTCACTGGTATCTTAATGTATATCATGGAGCCTCTTACTTTCGGCGATGGCATGGAGAGAGAGACAAAGGAGGTACGCTTTTGGTGCATAAAGCAACCCACCACTATGATTTGCTCAATTGGTGGTTGGATTCCGATCCGGTAGAAGTGAAAGCCTATGGCACCCTTGAGCATTATGGGAAAAACAACAGCTTCAGAGGAAACAATTGCAGGGACTGTTCGTACACAGATTCATGCAAATTTTATTGGGACATTATGGGAAATAAAATGAATGTGGACCTATACGTCAACAACGAAAAATACGACGGGTACATTAGAGATAACTGCCTTTGGAGAGAAGAAGTAGACATCTACGACAAAATGTCGGTCCAAATCAAATATGCTAATGATGTATTGGTCAATTATTCGCTTACAACTTATTCACCATATGAAGGAATGCGGATAGCCTTTAATGGGTTCGATGGCCGAATTGATGCATGGGACGGCATACCCTGGCGCAAAGATGAAAAACGCGCCCAGGGTCAATTGCACACTCAAGAAATGGACCAAAACGATGATGAGCAGGATTTCGAAGAGGTATTGGTAATGGACAATTTTGGTAAATACGAACAAATAAAAGTATCTCGGGAAATAGGAGGCCATGGTGGTGGCGATAAACGCTTACAAAACAAGATTTTTGTAGATCCCAAAGCTGCCGATCCCTTGAAACATTCTGCTGGCTCAAGAGATGGTGCCATGTCGATTTTGATTGGAATTGCAGCACGTAAAAGTATAGAAGAGAATAGGACTGTTAGAATTGAGGACTTAACGGATTTGGTGCCGCAAGCTGTGAGGCTGTAAAAAAGTTGTCAACCCCGCCTGTCGGAGCATATGCATCAACTCTAACTTAACATATATAACAATTAACAATGTAAAAAGAATTGACTACCTGTGTTTTAACCTAATATTTGGGAATCTAACCATAGAACAAAAGTGCAGAAAAATTCAAAGTTCTTCACTATGTGGCAGTCCAATGTTTGCCTGTATAATGTTAATAATCAAAAGAATACATATTCATAAATAAAATATAAGTTAAACTAAGGTTGATGCCAATGCGCCTGTCGGAGGGACAGGTTTTCGAAAGTTGACAACTTTAGTTTCTTTTCATGATTTCGCTCTAATCTCGTCCCGCAAACATCAGCAAGAAGTAAAGGAACATAACCAATGCCGATAATGCACTGGCTACATAAGTCATTGCTGCCCACCACAACGCATCTTTTGCGCCGTCGTATTCGGCACCATGCGCTGTCCCGGTATTATCCAACCACAACAAAGCTCTTCTGCTCGCATCAAATTCTACGGGAAGGGTGACCAGAGCAAACAAAGCCGTCAAACCAAAAGTAACAACCAAAGCCAAAAGTATAAGGCTTCCGAAGGCACCCGTCCCGGCAACCATACCAAAAATTAAACCTATAAATAAGAGTTGTTGAATCCTTGATGATGCCTGGACTGCAGGTACGAGAGCCGATCGCACTTTGAGCATTTGATATGCTTCTTTGTGTTGTACGGCATGACCGCATTCGTGCGCTGCAACTGCGGCTGCCGATACGTTTCGACCTCTGAATACATTTGGGCTGAGAGCGATAGTCTTTTTTAACGGGTTGTAGTGATCCGACAAAAATCCTCGACCTTCTACAATCTTCACATCGTGAACGCCGAAGTGATTTAGCATATCCTGAGCCACTTCTGCGCCTGATTTTCCAGAACGGATCGGTACGCGACTGTATTTCTTAAACTTTGATTTTAACCTGCTGCTGATCATCCAGCCAGCTAATGTGCCTAGTCCAATAATTACGTAAAAAAGCATTTTCTCTGAGTTTCTTAATTAATGATATCAAATTTAGTATACATTCTCAATACTTGCGGGATCTTTATCTCTTCGTCCGTTTGATTGTTCTCCAGAATGGCTGCTACTACTCGTGCCAATGCCAAAGCACTGCCGTTAAGCGTGTGAGCCAACTCCCTATTTCCTTTTGAATTTTTAAATCTGAGCTTTAACCTGTTCGATTGATAAGTCTCAAAATTAGAAACACTGCTCACTTCCAGCCATTTTTTCTGTGCCGCGGAAAACACTTCAAAATCATAAGTCAATGCCGAAGTAAATCCCAAATCTCCCCCACATAAACGCAAAATCCTATAGGGCAAGTTCAGTTTGTCGAGCAATTTTTCGACATACGCTACCATTTCATCGAGGACTTCGTACGATTTATCCGGATGAGTGATCTGTACGATTTCTACTTTGTCAAATTGGTGAACTCTATTGAGCCCTTTTACATCCGCACCATATGATCCCGCTTCACGTCTGAAGCAAGGCGTATACCCCGTAAGTTTTATTGGAATATCATCCTCATTTAATATGACGTCGCGATATATATTAGTCACCGGGACTTCCGCGGTAGGGATGAGGTAGAGGTTGTCGAGTTGTACGTGGTACATCTGTCCCTCCTTGTCAGGTAGTTGACCAGTCGCTCTGGCAGAATGCTCATTAACGAGGTAGGGGGGAATGATTTCTTCGTAGCCTGCGTCTTGTGCTTTATCGAGGAAAAAATTAATCAAGGCCCTTTGCAATTTGGCACCTTTCCCTCGATAGAGCGGAAACCCGGAACCTGTAATTTTCGTGCCCAATTCGAAATCAATTAGATTGTATTTCTTTGCCAATTCCCAATGCGGCAATGCTTCTTCTAATAGTTTGGGCATCGCTTTACTCCAATCTTTAGTTATTTTATTATCGTTTTCGCCTGTTCCAGGAGGTACCGATGTATGTGGTACATTGGGAACGGTAAGCAGAAGTTGTTCGATTTCTCGAATCAGGTTTTTCTGTTTATCCTCGAGAATTGTACTTTTTTGTTTTAGCTCGGTTACATGTGATTTTCTTTCATTTGCTTCGTCAACCTTACCGGATTTGAAAAGATCACCTATTTCTCTTGAGAGCTGATTTTGTTGAGCTAAAATTTTATCGAGATCTGTTTGGGCACTCTTTCGTTCATCATCCTTCTCTATGATTTTATCAATGGTCACGTGCGCATCTTCATCGGCATCCCGCTTAGTCAGGCCTTTCAAAATCCGCTCTTTTTCGTTTCGGATCAATTGCAAAGTCAGCATTTATACCATTTGATCTGTAACAATAGTCCGTGAAGGAAATATTTCATAACTCGTTGATACTCAATCTTAGAATTATGGATAAATTATTAAAACTAAAGTATCGTCTGAACCGAAACTTGCATTTTAATAGGATTGCCAAATAAGCAGGCCATAAATACTTGATAATCAGCGTTATAGAAAATCTTGAATTTAAGATACTGCTGTTAACACTTCGAATTTGGCCGAAATCCTTCACGAACTATTGCTGTAAGGAAGGCGAATTAAAACAATTATTTACCAAGTCTTTCTTTAATGCAAATTAAAATGTACTTTTGCGCTACAATTTCTACTCCACACCTCGATTCCTAATCAAAATTAGACATTAGATTCCTTCACGGAGTAGCTACATAGGGAATAATGTACCATTGATTTTTTAGTGATCTGATAATCATAATATTATGTACGATATTTTAAGGCTGAACGAAATGTTGGTGCCTGAGTTAAGAGATTTAGCCGAAACATTGAGTTTAAAGGGTTATAAAAGATTAAGTAAACAAGAGCTGATTTATAAAATTCTTGATGAGCAGGCTTTGACTGAAAACAATCCTTCTGCACAATCAAATGATCAAGCGAACGCCGAAATGTCTAAAGATGAAGCGGAGACCAAGAGCGAAGATAACGGAAGGGATATTCAAGGCAGGGATGTTCAAGATGAGATTGCCAAGGCTGAAGAAATCGAAAAGGACAAGGAGCCCGAGTCCACAGATGGCGAAACCAGAACTAGACAAAGCAGAAGGCCAAAAAATGAAGAAGAAACAAATGAACGAGTCGAGGAAAAACCTAGGAAATTCATAGTGGACATAGATGGCATCATCGAAGGTGAAGGTATTCTAGAGATGATGTCGGACGGTTACGGATTTTTGCGTTCTGCCGATTATAACTACCTGACCTCTCCGGATGATATATATGTCTCTCCGTCACAGATCAAATTGTTCGGACTTAAGACCGGTGACCTGGTCCAAGGAGCTATACGTCCGCCGAAAGAAGGTGAAAAATATTTTGCTTTGCTTAAAGTGTCCGGGATAAACGGACTGGAACCGGCCTCTATCAGGGACAGGATCCCATTTGAGTACCTGACGCCATTATTTCCCGAAGAAAAATTTAAACTTGCTTCGCATCCTCTCGGTAAGGACTATGGCAATAGAATGATCGATCTATTCGCTCCGATCGGCAAGGGCCAAAGAGGTCTGATCGTATCACAACCTAAGACGGGTAAGACATTTCTTCTCAAGGATATAGCAAATGCTATAGCCGACAATCACCCCGAATGCTATCTCATCGTCTTACTCATCGACGAACGGCCCGAAGAGGTCACAGACATGAAGCGCAGTGTAAGAGGTGAAGTCGTAGCATCGACATTTGACGAACCTGCATCCAATCATGTGCGCGTAGCGGATATAGCTATAGAGAAGGCAAAGCGAATGGTCGAATGCGGGCATGATGTGGTAGTATTGCTCGATTCCATAACGCGGTTGGCGCGAGCTTATAATACCGTGGCACCATCCAGCGGAAAAGTGTTATCGGGAGGCGTGGAGGCCAATGCTTTGCAAAAGCCCAAAAAATTCTTTGGTGCAGCCCGTAAGATCGAAAATGGCGGCTCACTGACCATACTTGCAACCGCCCTTACTGAGACCGGATCGAAAATGGACGATGTGATCTTCGAAGAATTCAAAGGCACCGGTAATATGGAGTTGCAACTGGATAGAACGTTAGCCAATAAGCGCATTTATCCAGCCATCGACCTTCCAAGATCCAGTACAAGAAGGGAAGAATTGCTTCTTGACGAAGGTATACTTACGAGAATGCACGTCTTGAGAAATCACCTGGCAGATATGAAACCGGATGAAGCGATGCAGTTTTTGCGCAAGCAAATGATAGGCACTCAGACCAATGAAGAATTCCTTGTTGGGATGAATAGCTAGTGCGTCAGAAACTAAGTAAATGCATATTTAGACAAAGTTATTTTTCTTCTGATCGAGGCGGGAAAGCCGGAGTTATGCCAAAGCATAATGAGGATTTTTCCAACGATGAGCAGAAGGAAAAGAACAAGTATAAATGTGTAGGTATTTCGTTTCTGAGGCACTAGTGCTCTGTAAAGTAAATTTCTACAGCTTATGGCGGCATCTTTTGAGCCAGCTCTTTGTTTCAAAGCCTCGCCGTAGCTTTGGCTATGGCTGCGTTTTGCGCCGCGATCTGACTCAAAATCTGCTCCCCATAATTCAGAAGAACTTACTTTACAAAGCACTAGTGCATCAGGAACTAAGTAAAATGCCCCTTAGACGAAGTTATTTTTTACCTGAATGAGGCGAAGGTTCCTGATTTTGGCCTTAGCCAAATGAAGGGTTCTTCAACGAAATACAGGTGAAAAAGAACAAGTATAAGGGGTGTTATATTTCGTTTCTGATGCACTAGTAAGATACAAATGCTTGAAATTCATTAATCAATTCGTATTGCCAGAATACTAAAGAAAATCTAGATTTGCAGCCAGTTTGCAAATAAGTGAAAGAAAACTATGAAGCGGACCTTTCAGCCATCAAGAAGAAAAAGAGCCAATAAGCACGGATTCAGAAGCCGCATGAGCACTAAGAATGGTAGAAGAGTTTTGTCGTATAGGCGAGCTAAAGGTCGCATACGTCTATCCGTATCTGACGAAATGCGTGTGAAGTAACAATGGGCCGAGACACTGGGCCGAACAGTGAGCTTGAGCCCACTGCCTCCAACCGATCTTCTCAATTTTCATTATCCGGTAAAGAAAGACTCAAGGGCAAGAAATTGATCGAGGCATTATTCCGTGAAAGAAATGCTGTTAAACTCTATCCTTTTATTGCTATATACAAACAGCTGAGTAAAAAGGAATCACCCGTATTATTCGGAGTGTCGACGTCGAGAAAAACCTTTAAGAAAGCGATCCAAAGGAATCGTATAAAACGATTGATACGAGAGTCTTATAGAAAGAATAAATACATTCTATATGATCAACTGACCGAAAGGGACAAGACCTATGCAGTACTATTTTTGTACATTGGGAAAGAAGAACCTTTATACTCTAGCATCGAAGAAGCAACGAAGGCTATGTTGCATAAATTGGCAAAAAAAATTCAGCCTTGAAATTTTTTTTATTGAACTTGATACTCCTCCTCTGCCCTTTTCCTTCTTCTGCCCAGCTTTACTTGCAAATTGAAAAAATTAACAGTACGGAAAGGATCAAACTCGGCCCAGGTATCATGCTTTCTTTTAAAGCGCCAGCTCATTCTGATCAATGGCAAACGGGAACAATAAAGGAAATAATATATGAAAGCCAAACTATTGTATTCGATCATACATTTTTGACCCTAAAAGAAATTTCCAAGATCAAAATCCGAAACGGCACTGGTGAAGCTTTCGCCTGGCTGTTAAAAGGTTTTGGTGCATCCTGGCTTGTTATCGGAGGTCTCGCAGATCTAGCAAATCTGCGTGATGAAACAACACTTGATGCTCAAAATATCAGTATTGGATTAGGATCAATAGGTTCGGGATATTTTATCGAAAAGTTTGGCGGTGATAAAATATATACCAACAATAAAACACACCGCTTTCGAATATTAGATTTACGATTTTCGGTAGACTAACAAAGGTAACTAACGGTCCTTGTTTTCAAATAAAAATTTAATCGCCTCGTCGTATCCGATTAATCCTTTCCCTACAATGGATTTCACGCATACGGACTTGATATAGGAATGATGCCGGAATGGTTCGCGCTCATAAATATTTGATATATGCACCTCGGCTACTGGAGTTTCGATACCTTTTATAGCATCGGCGATAGCGATAGAAGTGTGGGTATAACCGCCCGCATTTAAAATAATACCGTCATGTGAAAATCCTACTTCATGCAGTTTATCTATTATGCTGCCTTCATGATTGGATTGATAATATTCTAGATCAATATTCGCATGGTTTTTCTTAAGAGTTGCAAAATATTCCTCGAAAGTTTGGTTGCCGTAGATTTCAGGTTCTCGTATTCCCACTAGGTTGAGATTAGGGCCGTTGATAATTAGTATTTTCTTTTTCGCCACTTTATTATTATAAAGCTACTTCCGATAAGTACTTGATTCGCACCATCATGATCTCTTCGCGAGTAATGTCTTCCTCGTTGAGTTCTTCGAAAGCTTTATCGATAGATTCCGTATCTGCCTCTTCAAAATATTCGGTGATTTCTTCTACGATATCTTCGTCGAGATGTTCTTCCAGGTAGTAATTGATATCAAGTCGAGTACCCGAACAAACCATCATGTTCATTTCTTCCAACAGTTGCGGTACACTGACTTTAGCGGAATGAGCTATATCTTCCAATGGGAGTTTTCTGTCTATACCTTGAATGAGCGCTACTTTGTTTTTTGACTTATTAGCTACTTGTTTTATAACTAAAAATTCTTGTTTGTCGATTTCATTTTCTTCGACATAACGTTGTATCAATTCCATGAAGGGCTGGCTGTATTTCTCCATTTTGGCTTTATTAATAGCCGGGATTCTTAGCATTTCTTCCTTGGTAGTGGGATAGTAGGTGGCCATTTCCTGCAGTGCCGGATCCATGAAAATGAAGTAATATTTTACATTATGGCGCTTGGCTTCGCGCTTGCACAGATCTTTGAGCACAGCGAATAAAGTTTCGTCAAGGGCGGCTCCCTGGGCATCTCCGGAAGTAGTTACACCATTACCAGCCTGATTTGAATAATCATGATTCAAACTCATTTCAAATCCCGTGGGATTTTTCAAAAACTCATGGCCTTTTTTGGTTACCTTGATCAAACCATATTGTTCAATGTCTTTTCGCAAATAGGATTTTAAAATTCCCTGCCTTATTAGAGAATGCCAATACAATTGTTCCTTGTCCGATCCAAAGCCGAAATCCTTGTGACTATCGTATCTGAAAGCTTTTATTTCCTGATTTTTAACACCCTTTATGAAATCTGCCAGAAATTTAACACCATAACCTTCTTTAAGTTCGAGGATCAATTCGGCGGTCTTTTTTAGGTCTTGACCCGCATCTACTTTTTCTTTTGGATTGGCACAATTGTCGCACATCGGACCGCTGCAAGGGCCGGATTCCTCTCCGAAGTAATGCAGTAAGAATTGTCTGCGACATTCTGCTGTCTCCGTGTAGGCTATGACTTCTTCCATGAGCTGAACACTCAATTCTCTTTCTGATACCGATTTGTCTTTTAGAAACTTTTCCAGCTTCAGTATATCCTTGTGGGCATAGAATGCAAAGCATTTTCCAGTCAAGCCATCCCTTCCCGCTCTACCGGTTTCCTGGTAGTAATTTTCTATACTTTTGGGGATGTCGTAGTGAATCACAAATCGCACATCCGGCTTGTCGATCCCCATGCCAAACGCAATGGTAGCTACAATGACATTCACATTTTCTGAAAGAAAATCGTCCTGGACTTGGGATCTCGTTTTGCTATCAAGGCCGGCATGATAAGGTGCGGCATTGATTTCATTAATGTTGAGAACTTCTGCTATTTCCTCAGTGGTCTTCCGCGCTTGCACGTATATAATTCCCGATTGTTTCGGGAATCCTCTGATGATTTGCACGATTTCCTTTATTGTCTGATCTTTTGAGATTTTAGGTCGAACCTCGTAGTAGAGGTTTGGACGATTAAATGATGAAATAAAGATGTCAACCTCTCTAAGATTCAGAGTTTTGATGATATCCGCTCGCACCTTTGGTGTTGCTGTTGCTGTAAGAGCCATTAAGGGAATATCTTCATTTATTTCACTGACCATTCCTCTGATTTTTCGGTATTCAGGCCTGAAATCATGTCCCCATTCGGATATGCAATGTGCCTCATCAATGGCCACAAAAGAAACATCAACAGATTTGAAAAACAGGATATTTTCTTCTTTGACCAAAGATTCCGGAGCTACGTAAAGAAGCTTTGTAATTCCGCTTTCGATATCGTTTTTGACCTTAGTGATCTGAGTTTTATTCAGTGATGAATTCAGAAAGTGAGCGATATCCTCATTTTCGGAAAATCCTCGAATCGAATCTACCTGGTTTTTCATTAAGGCGATAAGAGGCGAAATGATTATCGCAGTACCTGCGGTCATCAAAGCGGGTAATTGGTAACAGAGAGATTTACCACCACCTGTTGGCATGATTACCAGAGTGTCCTTACTCTCGAGTACACTTTTGATTATAGCTTCCTGCTGATCTTTGAATGAGTCAAATCCAAAGTAGTCATTCAGTGCGGTGTAGATGTCCGCAATAGCATTTTCCATCCTTATTATTCAAAAAAGTTGTAAATTAGAATGATCGCTAATTGTTTTCCGCGTGGGTTTGGAATTAGAAACATTTGGCTGTTTCTAAAGCGCCTACGAATATAAATAATAGAATTAACAAAAACAACCTCAAATAAGATTTTCTAGAATTAAATTCTAAAAGACATCTTTGTCCAGGCAGGTGTCCTTATAAAATTCTGCATACGCAGAAAATTTCTAATATATCTATGTCAATTTTCTAAGGCCTCGATGTACCTCGGTTCGAATGATTCGGCTGTCGCCATGGCCATATCGGCTTGCCAGCCGGGCGGGATAATTTTTTCTTCCAAAAGGCATCCTTTGGTAATATATGGGTAAATGGTATCATATCGCTGAGTCATATTCATCTCTATACGTCGAAATACGCGTGATCTGTCTATCTGGTGTAACTCGGAAATACCCGCGGCAGCCATTAATTCTACAAATGAGATGACCGTTTCGTGGTGGTAATTCGCTACTCGGTGCCTTTTATCACTTACCACTAAACCATTCATCAAGGATTTATTTTGAGTCGTGACTCCTGTAGGACAAGTATTCTTATTGCATTCAAGCGCCTGTATACAGCCCAATGCAAGCATCATGCCTCGAGCACTATAGCATACATCAGCTCCCAGAGCCATAGCGCGATAAATATGAAATCCTGTTATGATCTTTCCCGAAGCAATTATCTTAATGTCCTTCTGAAGGTCAAAGCCAACCAATGCATCAAAAACAAAAGCAAGTCCTTCCCTAAATGGAGTACCGACAAAATTGGCAAACTCCAAAGGCGCTGCTCCAGTGCCCCCTTCGGCACCATCGACCGAAATAAAATCGGGCTTTATTCCTGTCTTGATCATCGCTTTGCAAATGGCTAGAAATTCGCATTCCCGCCCCACGCATAACTTAAACCCTATCGGTTTCCCTTCGGACAAATCCCGTAATTTTTTAATGAATTGTAAAAGGCCAATTGGTGTAGAAAATTCTTTGTGAAATGGGGGCGAAATGACATCCTTCCCCATTTCGATATTTCTGATTTGGGCTATTTCTTCTGTCACCTTTCCCGCAGGAAGGATGCCTCCGTGGCCAGGCTTGGCACCTTGCGACAGTTTGAGTTCTATCATTTTTACGCGTTCATCGGATGCTAATTTTAAATAACTCTCTTCAGAAAATCCACCTTCTTCATTTCTACATCCGAAATATCCCGTACCGATCTGATAAATGAGATCACCTGCTTCAGCAAAGTGATATGGTGATATTCCGCCCTCTCCGGTATTATGTGCAAATCCGCCTAGTTTTGCTCCTCCATTTAAAGCCAATATTGCATTTTGACTTAACGAACCGAAACTCATGGCCGAAATATTAAATATACTGGACGAATATGGCTGAGCGCAATCCGGGCCACCGATAATAATCCTCGGATCCTGATCTAATTTATGAGGATCCAAAGCAGCAATACTGTGACTCATCCACTCGTGCCCTTCTTCGTAGACATCGAATAAAGTGCCCAAAGGAGAAGTGTCTAATTCTTGTTTAGCGCGTTGATAGACTATCGATCGGAAAATACGAGGGATCGGGCGGCCTTCCGTATCTGTTTCCACAAAGTACTGGTGCAGCTTGGGCCGCATCCATTCGGCTATGTAACGCGATCTCCCGACCAGCGGGAAATTGCGCAATATGGTGTGGTCCTTTTGAAATGAATCCCAAAAGACAATAAGAAGGAAAGGGCTTGCTGCGGTTAGCACTATCCAAAAAAAATTTCCGAAAAAATATGCAAGTAGGAGCAAGGTGGCGATGAGTATTGCGCTGCTGGTCAGTATCGTTCTTCGCATAAATCTTCAATGTTTGACGTCTAAAATAAGGTGAAAATGAGTCTTTAAAGAGGATTTTAATTTGCGGATTCTATGAAACAGCCAAAGGAGGCGATTTCTTTCCCAAAAGGACACCTGCGGCGCAGGGAGTCGCGTCCTTTCTCAAGATCTAACATATTATAAATAATTATTATATATTTTTGTTACAACTTTCGTCATGGATTGGCTAAGCGCAAAAAGAGGATTTAGAGCATTTCTATTATTGGAAAAATCGCTTTCTGCGAATACCATTTCGGCATATCAGCAGGACATCGAAAAACTTCACGGTTATTCCATTGAACGTCTACAGTCAAAATCTCCTACTGCGATTTCATTTGCCGATCTTGAAAATTTCTTTGAATGGTTGAGCAAATTTAATCTCAAGGATTTTTCGCAGGCAAGGATTCTTTCCGGAATTAAAGCCTTCTATAACTACTTGCGCATAGAAGACCTGATCGAAAACGATCCGTCAGAGCTTCTTGAGGGCCCTAAACTCAGGAGGAAAATCCCCGATGTGCTTGCCTATGAAGAAATTGAAAAAATGTTTGAAGCGGTGGATTTGAGCCATCCCCAAGGGCAGAGAGATCGCTCGATATTGGAAACTATTTACGCTAGTGGTTTGCGCGTATCCGAATTAGTCAATCTTAAGTTATCCAATTTTTATGCTGATTTAGGTATCATAAAAGTTATTGGTAAAGGGGATAAAGAACGCATAGTCCCAATTGGAAATTCCGCTATAAAGTACGTTCAGATATATCTGGACAACATTAGAAGACATATGCCTAATATTGATAAAGATCATTCGAATTACATCTATCTCAACAGGCGTGGTAAAAAGTTAAGCCGTGTGATGGTATTCAATATTATCAAAAAAGCGGTAGCAGCTGCAGGCATTCAGAAAAATGTGAGCCCGCATACTTTGAGGCATTCTTTTGCAACGCACCTTGTAGAAGGAGGAGCGGACCTAAAGGCAGTACAAGACATGCTCGGTCATGAATCTATAACCACTACCGAAATCTACACCCATCTCGATACCGAATATCTACGAAAAACCATTATGACCTACCATCCTTCGTTTAAGCGTAGGAATTAGGATTATTTATAGAGCTTTGTAGTATCTACTATGAAGATCAGCAGGTTTAATCGTTTGTGTATCATTACTATGACTAGTTTGATTGTATATTCTTGTGCAAACCAAATCGCATTGACCGGTGGGCCGCGAGATACCGAGCCGCCAAAACTGGACAGCATTGTTTCTACGGCCAACTATCAATTGCACTATATCAAAGATGAAATAGAATTGCGATTTGATGAATTTATTAACCTTCAATCTCCCGCGCGACAAATCATCATTTCTCCGCCGTTGCAATTTCCATTGGATATCGATCATCGCGGAAAAAGGATAAGGATGAACTTTGACGAGGAAGAAGTCTTGAAAGACGACGCTACGTATATCATTAATTTTGGTGAAGCTATTGCCGATTTTACTGAAAATAATCAACTGAAAAAGTTTTCATTCGTATTTTCCACAGGGGACTTTATCGACTCGCTTAGATTGAATGGAAAAGTATTGGATGCGAAAAGCAAGGAACCGGTAGAAAATATTACCGTCATGCTCTACGACAATATTTATGATTCCGTAGTGTACAAAGAAAGGCCCTTCTACTTTGCGAAAACGGAAGAAGAAGGAACCTTTACCTTGCAAAATCTAAGGGCTGATACCTTCAAAATAGTAGCTCTTGAAGATTTAAACCTCAACTATCTCTATGAAGATAATGCCGAACAATTTGCGTTTTTATTGGAAAATATCGAATTAAATGATTCCAGTGAGTACGACCTCACGCTCCTGTCTTTCAAGCTCAAATCCGATCCCCGTTATTTGGATAATAATGTGCCTCACGACGGACACATTACCTTTACATTTGACCAGGACTTGGCACATAATCCAGTGGTTCCTTTGGACGAGAGCCTCACCTATTATTCCGAAACAGATGCAAAAAATGTCCTATTCTGGATTGAAGAATCTGCTAATTATCCGTATTCATTTGCGATTCGGATGGATACAATTTGGGATACCATATCCATCCGGAGACCACAATCAAAAGATCGAAAAGACCTCCCTGTACTTAGAATAACCGAGTCCAACGTCAGCTCTGAGAGCGGACTTCATCCGACCGATACGCTGCGTTTGACTTTTAACCTTCCCATAAATTCAGTTGTTCATAATTTGGTGAGAATGCAAGACAGCATTCCATTACTTAGTGGTCAGGTGGTAGCGGATACAGCAGCGTCACGTATATTATCTATTGCCTATCCCTGGGAACAAGGAGGGGACTATGTACTCACTTTGGATTCGTCATCCATTACTGATTTTTATGGGCGGGCCATAGATTCGACAGCTTTTCCTTTTTCGGTGGGGCGTAAGAATGGCTTCGGCGAGATAAAATTGGCCTTGAGAAATGCTATTGACAATATAAATTATGTCATCACATTGAATGACGAGAATAGCATAATCAAAGTCTGGAATAAAATAAGTTCTGCTGACACAAAATTACTTATTGAGAAACTGCCGCCATCGGAATATTCTTTGAGGATCACCGAAGATCGCAACAACAACGGCGAATGGGATCCTGGTGACTATCTGCAAAAGAGGTATGCGGAAAATATCTTCGAAGTACAACTTGAACCGTTAAAAGAGAATTGGACGCTGGAAGCGACCATCGATTTTTCCACTTTGGACCTTAAAGAATAATGCTGCTTCATACAAAGAAACTGGTCAAAAAATACGGAGATCGCACAGTAGTAAATGCCGTATCGGTTGATGTGAATCAAGGTGAGATCGTAGGTCTTTTAGGCCCTAACGGAGCGGGTAAGACGACCACATTTTACATGGTTGTAGGATTTATCAAACCCAAGATAGGCAAAGTCTTTATCGACGAAGAAGATATTACGAGCCTTCCAATGTACCGAAGGGCACGCAAAGGCATAGGTTATTTGCCCCAGGAAGCTTCGGTATTCAGAAAACTTTCGGTAGAAGACAATATTCTGGCCGTGCTTCAAATGACCGATCTAAGTGTTGAACAGCAAAGGAATAAACAAGAAGAGCTCATCAGAGAATTTGGGCTTGAGCGAGTGCGGAGGACAACCGGCAATGCTCTGTCAGGAGGAGAACGTAGACGAACGGAAATCGCACGATCTCTTGCAACAGATCCCAAGTTTATCCTACTGGATGAACCATTTGCTGGAATTGATCCAATAGCTGTTGAAGATATCCAAAGAATCGTATATGGACTCAAAGATCGAAACATCGGTATCCTTATTACCGACCATAATGTACAGGAGACCCTATCCATCACCGACAGGGCCTATCTGATGTTCGAAGGAAAAATTCTCAGGTCAGGTACTTCAGAAGAACTAGCAACTGACGAATTGGTGCGCAAGGTCTATCTCGGTAGTAATTTCGAACTGAAGAAACGGAAAATCGATGCATAGTTTTTCGAAATATTATTTGCTTTTTGGCTCAATGTTATTGTTATCAGCTTGCAGCGGAGAACCTAAACCGCTGATAATAACTTACAAAATGGCATTGCAAGCCGATACGCTTTTTCGCAATCAATATTCAAGAATAATTGACAAAGAAATTGATAGCATATGTAAGGCCAATCGGGAAATTTACTATCAGCAAGCCTTTGATTCTTTACTAAACATAGAATTAGAAAAAATGGAAAATCTCTTACAGTAAAAACCAATGTGGACGCTAGGGAAATCCTTTAGGTTACGATTAGTTTAAGTTTCAATCTATATGTTTAGATTTAAAAATTACCGGAAAAGACTGATTGTGGGTTGTGTAAGTCTTCTTGTTTTGCTTGCATCCTGTTCCGGAAAATTGAAAGAACGTCAAAAATCGGAATGGCTTGAAAAAGAAGTAGCAAGTAAAATCATCGCCCATAGGAATAAAAAAATGACCGAATGCAAACAAGATATTCTTCTGGAAGTTGAGACTTTTGTGGATAGCCTGATTTCAAACAGCGATCTTTTTTCGAAAATAATAGATGAAAACATTCCCGAAAAACCAAGCAAGCCGGAATATGTGCCTTTGGATTCCTCAGCTCTTAGAGAGCATCGCGTAAATCCTATTTTGAATGGATGAATGTTACTTCTTACTTAGAAAAATTAGTTTACCAAGGCAATTACAATGAGACCGAGCATACTTAAATTGTTAATTCTAATCTTAATTAATGGCATCTGCTTATCGCTTATATCACAACCCAATATTGTACTTATCGTGGCTGACGATATGGGTTACGGAGATGTAGGATGCTATAATCCACAATCTAAAATTCCTACTCCCAATATGGATCGGCTCGCCGAAATTGGAATAAAATTTACGGACGCCCATTCACCTTCATCTGTGTGCACGCCTTCGAGGTATGGGATTTTGACCGGAAGATACGCGTGGAGAACAGATTTAAAAAGGGGTGTTTTTTTTAACTATGAAAGGCCTTTAATAGAGCCTACAAGATTGACTATTGCTTCCGCGCTGCAAAAAATTGGCTATGCCACAGCCTGTATAGGCAAATGGCATTTAGGACTAGGCTGGCAAGAAAAAAGAGGAACTGATTTTGATTTTGACAAACCATGGCCCTGGCCCGGAGGCACCATGCCAAAAGAAGAGGAATCAAAAATCGATTTTTCTCAACCCTTTTTTGGAGGTCCCACAGAGCTCGGCTTTGACTATTTTTTTGGCTCCTCTTCTTGTCCAACCTGTAACCCACCTTATTGCTATGTCGAAAAAGACAAAGTGCTCAATCAACCGTCCGAATATTACCAAGGAAAATATCTTGAACAGCGGGACGGATACAGGAGTCCCGAATGGAAAGAGGACAAGGTAGATCCAACGTTTACGCAAAAGGCAATCGAGTTCATTAATAAAGCAACGGATGAAAACAAACCCTTCTTTCTTTACCTGCCAAGCTCTACACCTCATGAACCATGCGAAGAAGACGTAATTCCTGAGTTTATGAGAGGAGTCTCTGATGCCGGTGCAAGAGGAGATATGGTGGCCTTATTCGATTGGATGGTGGGACAAATCATGCATACTTTAAAAGAAAAAGGCCTCTTTGACAATACACTATTGATTGTTACCAGTGACAATGGAGCCAAGCCGGGCGACTACAATCGGTACACGTACGGGCACAAATCCTGTGGTGATTGGCGCGGCTGGAAAGGCGGAATCTGGGAAGGAGGTCACCGTGTCCCTTTGATAGTAAGCTGGCCGCAGAAAATTCCGAAAGGATCTACTAATACCCAATTAATTGGCCTTCAGGATATACCGGGTACCATTGCGGAAGTAATGGACATCACGTTACCTTCAAATGCCGCCGAAGACAGTCATAGCTTTTATTCAGAACTGAAAGGTGAACAAAATCTAAATCCCAGGAAAGATCTGATCCATCACTCGGCAATGGGCGTTTTTGCCATTAGGAGTGGAAATTGGAAATTAATAGTTGATACCGATGGTTCTGGTGATTATGGAAGAGGTGTACACGGCAATAGCGGAACACCGCCCGAGCCGCGGGAAAAAGGACAGTTATATAATCTCGTGGATGATCCTTTCGAATCCTATAATTTGATAGACAAGGAACCTGAAAAGGCTCAGGAACTTAAGATGTTACTTGCTCACTATCAGAAAGAAGGAAGATCAGTTGATCCGGAATAAAGTGCTATCGACTCACTTGAAAATACCTTAAAAATTGATCTTGTTTCCTATGCATGCATTCCTCTTTAGGGGCTAGGGTCAGTGGAGGCAAATCGTCTAGCTATTTTTTGACCATTGTCTAATGCCTACCTCGGAAATACCAAGTAATAATGTGGGCCCCCGGTAACATCGCGTAATTCCCAGTCACTATTCAAAACAGCTTGGTAAATTAAGCTGTCTTCCCCGTTGATATTGACCGTCACCTTAAAATCGCCGAAAATGCAACCCGGAGTCAGGTCTGTAAAGACATTGGGCTCCAAAATGAAAAAGTTAACAATAGTATCGGCCGGAATTTCATTGTGAAGTAAAGGCCATGGGAATGTTACGTCGCCAGGAGTCATAGCTTCAACACTAAGAGTGTACTCGGTACCATTGTCTATGTAATAGAAACCATTCCTAATTTCATTTACCGTGTCAATTCCCCCAAGATTCTCACCAAAACAGCCGCATAACGCAATACTCGCCATTAAGCAATGAATGACACAATACCGCAAATGAAACTTCATGCTCTAATAATATACTTTTTCAAATCAAAACTAATGGGAAATATCTGCCTCTGTCCAGCTTCTAGTTGGTCTCAATATCATGTACATGCACGGGAATTATCAAATTCAATTTCAATATAAATAATCTGGGCTGTTTACAAGCGGTCGCCGTTGGCCGTCTAAGCTAGAATATCATGTATCACATGCCCATGCACATCGGTCAACCGAATATCTCTGCCACTGAAGCGATAAGTCTGATGATAGTGATCAACTCCGAGGAGATGCAACATAGTGGCGTGCATGTCGTGGATTGTCCTTTTGTTTTCTACTACCCGATATCCGTATTCATCTGTACGTCCATATACAGTACCTGCCTTGATACCAGCCCCGGCAAACCATATACTAAATGCAGAAGGATTGTGGTCTCGTCCGTCTTTACCCTGTGCAAAAGGTGTCCGGCCGAACTCACCTGCAAAAATGATCAATGTCTCCTCTAATAATCCTCTTGATTTTAAGTCTTTAATCAGGCCTGATATAGGTTGATCCACCGCGTGGGCATTGGCTTCGTGGCCTGCCTTTAAATTCTGGTGTTGATCCCAGCGATCGTGTTTGGTTCTGGGACAAGTCAACTCTATAAAGCGTACTCCGCGTTCGACTAATCTTCTGGCCATGAGGCATTGGGCGCCATAGCTCCTGGTAAATTCATCATCCGAATCGAAACCGTATAGTTTTTTAGTAGCCGCAGATTCACCCGATAGATCGGCCAGTTCGGGTACTGAGGACTGCATACGGTATGCGAGTTCGTAATTAGCTATTGTCGATTCTATCTGATCTGCTTCACCGAGCTGTCCAAGAAGGCTTTGATCCATGCGTTGCATGTATTTCAGTTTGGTTTTTTGTACTTCACTCATCTTTTCCAGGGGCACAATATTCGGCAATGGTATTTCTCCGGCTTTGAAAATAGAGGCCTGGTAAGTGGCGGGTAAGAATCCGTTTTTAAAATTGTCCAAACCGCCCGGTGGTGTAAGGCCGCCGTTCAAAACCACGTAACCGGGAAGGTTGTCGTTTTCACTGCCTAAACCGTACGTGACCCAAGCACCCATACTCGGTCTGCCCTGAATTCCAATACCTGTATGTAGGAAGTAATTCGCATTGGTATGTTCCGGAAAATTGGAAACCATAGACCGGACAACGGCAATATCGTCAACGCAAGTAGAAATATGTGGAAATAACTCACTCATCCATATCCCCGATTCGCCGTGCTGCTTGAACTTCCATGGGCTCTTTAGTATGGTACCTATATTGTTGAATTGAGTGTTGTCTACCTTAAATTTATCAAAAGGACTCAAACCATTTTCTTTATCCAACCTTGGCTTTGGATCAAAGGAGTCGACTTGTGAGATACCTCCGTCCATATAGAGAAAAATAATGCTCTTGGCCTTTGGAGTGAAATGTGGATGTTTTTCTCCGGTGAACTTGCCTCTAAGCGAATCCGTGCCCGCCATAAGTTTTTGACCGAATGGGACACTACTCATAAGCCCCATGAGAGCTACCGAACCAAAGCCATTCCGGCAAAGACTAAGCGCTTCTCGGCGGCTAATCGGGTGGTTACAGCTATGATGTGTTTTCATTGTTATTCATTTCTCAAATTTCCTTTCGAGCAATTTTAAATCGCTTCTTTCCATTTTGTGTGGTCGTTGTTTTTAGCTGTACAGAGCCATTGTTCAATAATTCAAAAGTTAATGTAAAACTATGATCTGAAGTCCCTCCGGGATATTCAAAAGTATTATTCCCTAAATAATCAAATCCCTTTCCAAATACTTCATTCCTCATCCAAAGCTGTCCGCTGTTGTTAAAAAAAGTAATTTAATTTTCTTCTTCTTCGAACACATACGTGCCGACGAGCTTATCAATGGCTGCCGGTTCTGCTAGTAGTTTATCTCTCATTATGACATCAAATGTCACAGTTTTTTTACCATTTGCGTCACTCTCTACAGGAAGTATCCTGGCTTTAGCAGTTGGCGAAGAAGAACTGGCATCATTTGCAAGATAGGGATCGCCTGTGAAATAGACCTGGGTTACAAGGCTCTGATATCCCGGCGCGGATACAAGTAAATGAAAATGTGCCGGCCTGTAATTTCCTCCTCCCGCATCATAGGGAACCGGCATTTGTGTCGTGAAGTAATAATTCCCATTTTCATCACAATGGGTTGTCCCCCTATACCTAAATTCTTGAGAATCATTGTCATAAACCTCATCCGCCGAGCAATGCCAAAGTTCAATTTTTGCTCCCTTGTAGGGTGAAACGCAATCTTTATGCTTTACCACGCCTTTTAACTCAACCAATACTCCCGGCGCTCCCTCTATTACCAGGTTATTGCGAACTGGACTGCCTGGCCGATAGAATGGCCCTAAAATATCCGTTGTAGTTTCACAATCTCCTTCAAAAGACGTTCCGTTAAAACGAACAAAACCCATTGTACTCAGTGCCACCGCACCCACGCTAGCGATAGAAGTGAACTTTCGTCGATCCATAAAAGTTGTTTTTGAATTGCACAATTGTTCTTTCTAACTTATTGGTATCAGCAATTGGCAATAATACGCGCGCTATTCGTTCATCGCATACAAAAAAAGGACAGTTATTCACTCAACCACCACCACCCGTTGGCCGTCAACCGTTAGAGCAGATGTATAAATTCTTTCAAATTAAAAATTGTCTGACAATAATCTGTCCAAAGCAAAGCATCGTCTTTCATTTCTTCTAAGATACTATCATAATTTTGAGCCAGATCTTCCAATACTGTTTTGGCTTCCTCTAATTCCTTCTCAGAGGCTTTTCTTGAGAACGCCGTTAAGTATATTTTGTGTATTTTTTCGGTAACTGAAGTATTTGTTTGCTCTGAGAGACGCTCTCCCCAAGAACATGCCTGGTCGTGTACAAAGGGATCGTTCAGCAGGGTCAAGGATTGGGCGGGAACATTGGTGGTATTTCTACGACCAAAGGTTGAAAATGGAATAGGCATGTCAAAAACAAGCATCATGGGTGACAGAAAGTTGCGGCGTATAGACATATAAACACTTCGGCGGCCGTAACCGTCCAGAGGGCCTGGATCCTTTGGTGATCCGCGTCCTGTCATAAATTCAGTCAGATGGATTTCAACGGATTTTCCATACATTTCGGTATTCAGCGAACCGGCAACTGCCAGGATTCCGTCGCGAATAGCCTCTGCTTCCAGTCGCCTGATCGGAAAATGATGCAGCAGTATATTTTCCGAATCAATTTTTTGATTTTCGGGCATAACTGACGTAGATCGTTGGAAGGTCTGAGACAACAAAATATGTTTGATCATTTGTTTAATCGACCAGCCGTCTTCTATCATTTGTAGCGCCAGATAATCCAGCAATTCCGGATGGCTGGGAAGTTTACCCTGCAAGCCGAAGTTGTCCACGGTCTCCACAATTCCTTTTCCGAAAAGATGGTGCCAGATGCGGTTTACGATCACCCTGGATGTGAGCGGGTTTTCAGGATCGACCACAGCCTCCGCCCAGGCCAATCTTCCGCTGCCGTGTTGAGGAAACGTATCCGGCCCGGCCTGTATGGCGCTGAGAAATCTTCTCGGCACTTTTTCCTCGCTCCTGTTATTTACGCTACCGCGAATAAAAACCGAACTAAACACAGCGTCTCCTTCCGAAAAACCAATAACATAAGTAGAATCATAAAGCTGCGTCGCTATATTGCCGTATGTGGTGAGCAAATCGGCTGTTGGCTTGGAATACGTTATTCCGTTTAGTTCTTTAAGCCAATTATCAAGTGCACGAATTTGATTTGTGCCAGCCCGCTCGCTGACCCAATCATCAATGCTTTGTTTACTTATCCCATGAGCAAGATTCTGTTGATCGTTATTCTCATCGGAGTAGGACTCGAGAAGCTCACCATTAAAAGTAATCGCATATTCAACCTCGATATAATCTTCCGGTTTTATACGATAAGTGTGTTGAGGCGATTGTTTTGGAAAAAGGCCGTAATGTCCCGGAGTAAATTGAATGTAGGCCTTGCGGCCCTGGAGCCTGGAAACGTCAAGCACATATGTCTTCCACTCTTCATCCACAATCCACTTTTCCAAACTTCCCCACAGCGGGTACTGGATGATCTGAAAATTTTCTACAATGATTCGAATCAGTCCATTGTGTCCTGCTGCCCTCACGGCGATTGAGTCTTGCTCTATAATAAAATTCGGCGAGCGTAAGGCTCCTTGCACGCCTCTTGATATCGATCGGCTGGAAGCTATTCCGGTTCTCAAACCCTTGACCTTAGCGGTTTCTTCGTCGATCATCGGCTCTCCCATAATTGGGGCTTCTCCAAAGGCCCAACCGTCTGAATACCAACCTTCCCAACTACCTTTTCGAAAATCACCTATTACTTTGAATTTTTCATTATCCTCTACGGGTGATAGTTCTTGCAGGTTTTGAATATATTCTCTCTTCTTATTCAAAGATTGAAGAGAAGAATCTCTCGACTCCTCCTCGGCTACGCTCGGGGCGGGCCCTCGAGACAGGCTTTCCAGGACTTTCTGAAAGTGTGTACCCAATTGGGATCGAATTTCTTTTTTTAGCTCTTTTAGCTGTGTGACTTGGGCTTCCTGTTTTAGAGTTTTCCTGGCCGGTATAGGCCCGAATCGTGCACTTTCAATCATGCCGTACATGCCGTAGTAGTCGGTAGTGGGAATAGGGTCAAATTTGTGGTCGTGACACCGGGCACAGCCTACCGTCATCGCCTGGAACGTTTTGGAGGTTACGTCGATCATGTTGTCAATCCGGTCTGCCTCTTCCAGTTTGATCTCTACAGGGCTGTGTTTGCCTTCTCCAATAAAAAAGTACGCGGTTCCCAGGATAGATTCATTAAATCCTCCTTCCGGATGATAGCGAGGCTCAGTGAGCATATCTCCGGCAAGATGTTCTTTGACGAACTGATCGTAAGGAACATCTTGATTGAAAGCTCGTATCAGGTAGTCCCTGTAATTATATGCTCCACCAATAGCGTAATCATATTCATGTCCCATGTATTCTCCGTAACGAACTAGATCCATCCAATGTCGGGCCCACCGTTCTCCAAAATGAGGGGAAGAAAAGTATCGATCCACCATTTTCTCATAGGCATCTGCAGAGGCGTCGGATATAAAGACATGAACGTCTTCCGGTTTAGGAGGCAAACCGGTAAGAATATAGGAGACGCGGCGTATGAGTGCATTTCTGCTCGCAGAAAGTGAGGGTTTAATTTGCTTGGATTTTAATTTTTTATCAACCAGATGATCAATGGTTTCAGACGTCGAGGCCTTCCTCATGGCAGTGTGCAATTCCGGCATTTGAGCTGGCATAAATGCCCAGTGCGCATCCCATTTTGCACCTTGTCTTATCCATTTTCTGAGCAAGGCAATTTCCCTGGCGCTCAGGATCTTTTTGGCTTCAGGAGGAGGCATGCGAAATTCGGGGTCGTCGGAGGAAATGCGTGCTAGTAAAAGACTTTTACCGGGATAGCCGGGTACAATGGCTGATCCCCCGTGTTCCAATTTAATAGTAGCCCCCTCCGAAATGTCAAAGCGTAAAGAAGCCTTTCTCGAACTGCTATCAGGGCCGTGACAGACAAAACAGTTTTGAGATAGAATGGGCCGGATATGATAATTAAAATCTACCTTTTTAGGAAGGTCGAGGTCATCGGCAGAGTTAGGTCTAAAACCAATCGCAATAGCGGCGATCAGAATAGCCGAAAGCCCAACAATCCATTTCTTTTGTATGCTGCCCAAATTCATAGGAGTAAAAATAAGAAGATCATTGCATATTAGCACTGCAAAACTATGATCTATTGACTGCACGAGTGTAGCAAACGAAGAATACGTTGTCAATGAGCAAGCATAAAAAAGAAATTCACCAGCCCGATGACCGGTTTATTAAAGTGGTGATGGCTGAAGACGGAAGCGCTATGATGGCAATGGCGAATAGACATGATTTTGATGTGCTATTCAGTGAATTTTCCGTTATTTTATTTAGACGACGAGAATCATTTGGTAGCAATGGGACATTATGTATTTGGAATATATGAACGTTTGCCGGAGAAAGTAAAAGAAGAAATTGGACAATTTGATATAAAAATAAAATCGAATATAATGAGCACTTTAGCCATATTACAGGAACGAGGCAGAGCAGAGGGCAGATTGGAGATTCTAAAAATTAAAGAATTGCATGATCAAGGCAAATCTCCTGCAGCTATTTCCGAAGAACTCAAAATTGATGTCAAAAAAGTTAAAGAAATTATAGAAAAACTTAGGTGCATTTCTGTGGTATAAAATTCATCATTCATCAAGTTTTGTAAAAATGAGTAATTCAAGTATGGAGAATAATAGGATTTGGTTTGTTTAACACAGACCCAATTTAATGACGTAGAGTAGAAGTTTACAAAACCCTAAATAAAGGATAGGATGGGTCTTTTGCCAAGTGATTAATAATTGTCATCTTGCACCTCCCATCAGCGAAATTGACTATAGTGATATTGTTAGTTTTTAATGTACCAAATGTCTTCTTCCCTCAATTCCCTTTGTGTGCAGGCTCAATTTTGAATTTGAGCCATGAAGAGATGCTCCTTCAGAGTGAACTTGAATTTGTATAGATGGCCATACAGTTTTTGACTTTCCTTGCCTTTACGGGTTTTGTGGCCGCATACGCCACATGGCGATTGCGAAAGGATAAACTCAATACGCAGGACGGCTACTTTTTAGGCGGACGCAGTTTGACGGGCATCGTTATAGCCGGATCAATGCTTCTGACTAATATTTCTACAGAGCATCTAATCGGCATGAATGGCTCGTCGTATAGAAACGGAGCCATCATAATCACCTGGGAAGTGACCTCTGCAATTGCACTTGTCATCGGAGCACTCTATTTTATTCCAAGGTATCTCAAGATGGGTTTGACTACCATTCCGGAGCTTCTTGAAAAGAGATTTGACGGATTGACTAGGACGATTGTTGCCCTCCTTTTGATTGTTTCTTTTGTAGCTACTTTACTTCCAATAGTGCTCTATACAGGAGCGATTAACATCGAAAGCATATTTGAGATTTCAGATCTTCTCGGTGTTTCTACTGCCCAGGGAACGTGGATCACCGTTTTGGTGGTCGGAAGTGTTGGCTCTTTGTATGCCATTTTCGGAGGGTTGAAAATGGTGGCTTATACTGACACGATCAACGGATATGGGTTGCTGTTAGCGGGATTGCTCGTGCCTTTCCTGGCTTTATTTTCCATTGGAGATGGAAACATTTTGGAAGGATTCATGAAAGTGTTTAACCATGCTCCGGAAAAATTTAATGTGGTCAGTCGCGAACCTGCTGTCGGCCCGGGGTCGCGCGAGGCCATCCTGCCATTCAGCGTACTTTTTACGGGCATGATCATCAACCAGATCTATTATTGGACAATGCACCAATCTTTTATTCAAAGGGCATTGGGAGCGGTCAGTCTCAAAGAAGCACAGAAAGGACTTTTGTACACCGGTATATTAAAACTCTTGATTCCATTAGTGATCGTATTGCCGGGCATTATTGGATTCTACTACTTTGGCGACAGTTTGTACGACAACCAGGATTCGATCTATCCCGAACTGGTTAAGAAAGTGCTTCCATTTTGGTTAACTGGTTTTTTTGTTGCTGTTGTTATGGGAGCTATTCTGAGCACCTTCAATAGTGCGCTGAATAGTGCTGCGACTCTCTTTAGCATGGGCATTTACAAAAGATATTTTAATAAAAAAGCATCGGAATCACGAATCGTAAGTTCGGGAAGGTGGGCATCGTTTGTGTTGGCTGTTTTTGCCATTGGAGTGGCGCCTTTTGTAGCGAATGCTCCGTCAGGGTTGTACCAACTGTTGCAACAATTAAATGGTATTTTCATGTTGCCAATTGCGACGGTTATCATTGCAGCGTTTTTCTTTCCGAAGGTTTCTGCTATGGGAGCTAAAGCGGCTTTGTTTTTTGGCTTCGCCTTTTATATCATTGTGAATTTTATTATTAAGGCGGAGATCCATTTTGTTCATATTTGGGGTATAGAATTTGTTTTGAACATTGCTTTAATGCACCTCGTATCTATTTTCTATCCGCGTATGAAAGAATTTGTTATAAAAGATGTTGGCGCTATACCAATGACACCATGGAACCAAACCAAACCTTTGAGTATTATTTTAATCACTATTTCGATATTGATTTATATCCTATTTAACATAACATAAACATGCTTTACAAAGACAAAATTGCTCTTGTCACCGGCAGCAATAGCGGAGGACTCGGCCAGACTATTGCAGAAGATTTGGCGAGAGAAGGAGCAAAGGGAATTGTATTGACCGGAAAGTCTCTGGATAAAAAAGATGATGCCATAAAGGCTGTGGAAAAGCATGGAGCTGAAGTGTTATTTGTACAGGCTGATTTAAGCAAGATCGAAGATTGTCAGAAACTCATTGAGGCTACAGATAAGCACTTTGGACGAGTTGACGGTCTTGTGAATTCTGCGGCTACAACGAATCGTGGAACAATTGAGAATACAACTGTGGAAATGTGGGAAAGCCATATGTCCTTAAATCTAAGAGCGCCATTTCTGCTGATGCAGGGATGTATCAAGATTATGCGAAGAGAGAAAATTGCAGGCTCTATCGTCAATATTCTTTCGACATCCGCGCACGGCGGACAACCGTTTATAACGCCCTATTGTACTTCCAAAGGAGGCCTTATGGCACTTACAAAAAATGTCGCTAACTCTCAACGCTACAATCGCATTAGGGTCAATGCAGTGGCCCCGGGATGGATAGATACTCCCGGTGAGCATAAGATTCAAAAAATGTTTCACGACGCACCCGACGACTGGGTTGAACAAGCTGGAAAGAAACTTCCGATGGGTAAGATGATACAGCCTAAAGAGTTGGCGAAATTCGTGACTCTAATGTTGAGTGATCAGGGAGGTGTTATGACTGGGACGATTGTTGATTATGATCAGCGGGTTATTGGGGCTTTTGATACGTAGATAGGATCATTGAGCCCGAAAGCATCGGTGAACCGGCAGTAAAACTTGCTGTCCGCATCTCGGCATGTGTCGGACTTACCATTTGTCAATTTTACCTTCATACAAATCGGCGACGGGAAATATTAAATCGTAGTCGTTCCAATTGAGATTACCATTGACGATCTTGAAATTTGTAAAATGATTTTCGTCAAGGTATTTTCTTATGGATGGATAAAGGGATTTCGTCAAAAAGGATTTGAAGTTGACAAGCTTTTCAGTTCCGTCAATGAATCTTATCTGAATAACGTAATCACCGCTATATTTGGCTTCTTTGATACTGATCACGTCGTGATCAGTATCGCTGTAGTCGACTATAATCTTGATCTTAAGCGTTTTGTGATTTTTTCAAATCCAACCTTTTGCCCACGAACGTGAATTGGTTCATGCTCATTTGAGTAAAAGTATATTACAATTCCCAGATACTCATATATCTTTGGCATAACGGCATTTTACCAAAAGTATTAATTCTTCAAAGCAAAACAAATGAAAAGTCACTTTAGAAATACCACCCTTTTTATCCTTTCATGTTTGCTAATGTCCTGTGATTTGCAAACACCAAATTCTTCCGAAGAAAGTACCGATCTCTTCCACGAAAAATACCGCCCACAATTCCACTACACCATGGACAAAGGCTGGATTAACGATCCAATCGGCCTCGTATATTACGAAGGCGAATACCATATTTTTAACGACCACAATCCCTTTTCGACCGACTTCCCTTTCGGCAGAGCCGAAGGAGAACAATCGCATTGGTCACACGCTGTAAGTCAAGATCTGGTACATTGGAAACATTTACCATATGCGGTTTATCCCGATCATTTGGGAGCGTGCTGGTCGGGTTCGGGAGTGGTAGATTGGGACAATACTGCCGGATTTCAGGACGGTGACGAACCGCCGATTGTATTGGCTTATACTTCGGCAGGAGATGTCTTTGGCCAAAGTTTGGCGTACAGCAATGATCATGGCCGCACTTGGGAAAAGTACGAGGGCAATCCCATAATCGAACAAATAGCTCCCGCTAATCGAGATCCTATGGTCTTTTGGCACGAGCCTACAGAAAAGTGGATTCAGGTTCTGTATGTGGAGCGCGGCAAGGCACATTTTTTTAATTCGGATGACTTGAAAAATTGGACGCTTACAGCGGAAGTGCTCCTTTCATCGCCGTCTTATTTAAGCAGAGGAAGAAGCGTGCCCGGAGGGTTTCATGAATGCCCGGATTTCTTCGAATTGCCTGTTGATGATGATGCAAATAAGCGAAAGTGGGTGTTGTATGATGCGCGATTTTATTACTGGATAGGAAGTTTCGATGGACTAAGTTTTTCAGTCGAAGAAGGGCCTTACAAAGTAGAATATGGTCATAATTTCTACGCCGCCCAATCCTGGAAGCGAGAAGGACGGCGACCGGTACAGGTAGGTTGGATGCGCGACGGCGACTATCCCGATATGCCTTTTAACCAGCAAATGAGTTTCCCCGCAGAATTGAGCTTGCGAAACGTAGACGATGAAATCAGACTATTCCGCTATCCAATTAATGAAATAGAAAAATTATATACCGAAACAGTCGAAATAACAGATAAAAAAGTCATACCGGGCGAAAATTTACTTGATGGTATTCAGGGCGACCTTTTTGATATAGACCTGGAAATTAAACCCAATAATGTTCCCGAATTCGGCATTCGATTTCACGGCCATTCCATTAGCATAAAACGATGGCTGCCCGCATGGAGAAGGGAAGGATACACCATTCGCTGTTTCGGAAAAACTGCAGATTTCGGCCTTATAGATGAAAAGATCAAACTGAGGATATTGCTCGACCGCACGTCTATTGAAATATTCGCGAATGAGGGAGAAGTGACTATGAGTTCCTGCTTCATACCTCAAGGGAATAATGCGAATCTCGGTATTTACACAAGAGCTGGAGAAGCTTTGGTTAAATCTATGAAGGTTCGCAAGTTATCCTCCATTTTTTAAAAAAATACTCAGCGCTTCCTTCTGGAAAGCTGGAAAAAGAATTCCGAATAAGAATAAAGGTGAAGAAATTGATTTACAAAAGAATTCACCGTGATCTACTACTTGCATTTCTTCTTTTCTGTCTGACGAGCATTTATAGCTGCGGAAATTCTTCTTCAAAATCAGACAAGAGTGGAAAGCAGAAAATCATATTTGCTATAAGCGCTAGCTCCGGCTCTATCCAGCACGAAACCTCCGAAGAATTTACTCGCCGTGTCAACGAAAAACTACCCGAAACTCACAAACTTATTTTTTATGGTTCCTCTCAATTAGGGAAGGATAAGGATTTGATGCAGAAGCTGAAATTGGGAACTGTGCATCTCACTCTTCCTTCTTCGACCATGTCAACTCTTATTCCCAAATTCGGGATTTTCGAAATGCCTTTTCTGATCAAAGACAGGAATCACCTATTGGAAATTGAAAAAGAAATTTTTTGGTCTCAAATAGCCCCGGAAGCTGAAAAAAGGGGATATAAGCTCATTGGACTTTGGGAAAACGGCTTTCGGCATATGACGAATAACAAAAAGCCAATTCATCAACCGGAGGACTTAAAGGGAATCAAGCTCCGAACACCCAGAAGTTCCTGGAGGGTAAAAATGTTCAGGGATTGGGGAGGGAACCCAACACCAATGGCTTTCTCAGAAGTATTCGTCGCCCTGCAAACCGGTGTCATCGACGGTCAGGAAAATCCATTGACTAATATCTATGCCGGAAAAATTCATGAGGTGCAAGATTATCTGAGCTTGAGTTCGCACGTGTATATGCCAGCTTATCTCACCTCAGGAGTAAAAACCTGGGAAAAATTTCCTGAGGAAATTCAACGCATTCTCAAAAATACCGCAGAAGAAGTGAGCTCATGGATGTACGAAAAAGCAAAAAAACAAGAAAACGAGTTGATCAAGGTCTTGAAAGAAAAAGGTATGAAAGTAAATGAGATCGATAGAGAAAAATTCAAGAAGTCTTGCGAGGGTATTTATCTGTCTTATGGAAAAGAGATCGAAGGAGGAGATCTGATTATCCAACGTTGCCAAAGCCTGTCCGCATCGTGAATCGATTAAAAATAGGGCTGGAGAAAGTACTTATTCTATTTTCTACCGGTTTGCTGCTGTCGTTAGCGCTTATCGTTGTAGCCGGTGTCATCTTCCGAAAGATGGGTCATTCCCTGATTTGGTACGACGAGCTTGCGTCTGTAATTCTTGTCTGGCTCACTTATACAGGTTCGGCTGTGGCCGCTTCTCAACGCGCACATCTGGGCTTTGAAGGGCTGGTCGACAGACTTTGGTTTCCTTATCGAATGGTACTCTTTATAATGAGTGAAGTAGCCATAATTGGCTTTTTCGTCATTGTTGCTATTTATGGATTTCGGGTTCAGGTAAGTTTGCAAGGCGAGAGTCTTATTAGTTTGCCTTGGTTTCCATTATGGTTAAGTCAGGGAATTATTCCTGTTTCTGCCCTACTGTTTATTTTAGCCGAAATCCTCAGTATTCCTCAGGCTTTAAGAAAGATTTCATGAGCCTGGTTCTGATTTTGACTGCTTTACTTCTTCTCCTATTTATAGGTATTCCAATTGCCCTTTCGATTGTTATTGTTGCAATCGCAGGTATACTTTTTAGCCAGGGAATGGATGGACTCTATAATGTTCCATTGGCATTATTTGAAGGAGCGACCCACTTTCCATTGTTGGCTATTCTTTTGTTCATTTTTGCAGGCAACTTGATGAATTCGTCGAGTATTTCACAAAGACTTATTGACCTGGCTACGGCGATTTTGGGCTTTATCAAAGGCGGTCTGGCCATGGTAAACATTGGCGTTTCCCTCTTTTTTGCCGAGATATCGGGTTCGGCCGTTGCCGATGTAGCTGCCATTGGATCGGTACTTATTCCGGCTATGAAAAAGAAAAAATATTCAGCGCCATTTGCAGCGGCACTTACCTCTTCTTCGGCGTCTCTGGCTATAATCATTCCACCTTCTATTCCGATGATCCTCTACGCCACTTTAGCTGATGTATCTGTTGTAAAACTATTTGTGGCAGGCATTATTCCTGGCTTGATCGGAGGCCTATCTATGATGGCACTAGCCTATTATTTCGCAGTAAAGTATAAACTACCTACGGAAAGTAAATTTCAGTTTTCTAAAATCCGGGAAGCAGCCATGAGAGCCTCATGGGCATTGATCCTTCCCGTACTGATCCTTGGAGGTATTTTCGGCGGCCTTGTCACCGCGACTGAAGGTGCGGGCCTCGCCGTGCTGGCTGCTTTGATCATTTCAGGAATAATCTATCGGGAGATGACGATCCGGTCATATTTGTCAGCTGCAAGAATGAGTGTTATTCAAACGGCTGTGGTTATGCTACTTGTGGCTACTTCAGCGCTTCTTGGATTATACCTCGCCGAAATCAAACTACCCCAGCAATTGGTAGAATCCATCATCTCGCTGACACAAAACAAGATAATAATTTTGATGCTGCTCAAAGTCCTGCTGATCGTGTTGGGTATGTTGTTGCACGGTGCAGCAGCGATTATTTTGGTAGTACCTATGCTTATTCCTCTTATTCATGAAGTCGGGATCGATCCGTTGCATTTTGGCATTATCGTAACCTTAAATTTGGCGATAGGCCAACAGACTCCTCCTGTGGCGAGCGTACTGATCACTGCCTGCTCCATTGCTAAATCCGACATCTGGGAAACTACCCGGGCAAACCTGCCTTTCATAGGATTGTTGCTATTTTTGCTTATTCTCGTCACTTATATTTCTGTTATTCCGATGGGACTGGTCAATTTACTTTATGGATAATTACACAACCTCGTGAAAGCCAAAATTGGAGTTCTATCCGGAGATGCCTGTGGGATTGGCCCCGAATTGGTAGCAAAATTGTTGAACCAGTCTGATATTTTAGAGGATACCCAGGTTTTATTGATAGGCGATGAACGCGTGGTTCAGATGGGCGCCCAAATTGTACAAAGCTCTTTCCATTATAGCAAAGTCTCCTCCGCTTCTGAGATAAATTTTAAAAACCACGATGTCATTCTATTAGACAGGCAGAATATCGATCCGAAGCATATGAGCATTGGGACAGTGAGTGCACATGTTGGACAGATGATGCTCGAAGACCTTACAATTGCGATGGATTTAGTTTCTGATGGAATGCTCGATGCGTTATGCTTTGCTCCGCTCAATAAGCAAGCTCTCCACCTCGGCGGCGATCCGTTTGAAGATGAGTTGCATTTTTTTGCGGATCATTTAGGTACGAAAGATTTTTTCTGCGAGGTCAATGTAATGGATGAAATCTGGACGACAAGAGCGACTTCGCACCTAGCGCTGAGAGATATTTTTGAATTGTTGACCCCGCATCGGGTATTTCAAGCTATTCAAATGGCACATCATTCTATGAGTGAGGCCGGTTATGAACGCCCCGAAATTTTTGTTTCCGCCTTAAATCCACACGGAGGTGAGGGAGGTCTCTTTGGAGATGAAGAAGAGCTGGTTATAGGTCCTGCGATCGAGAAAGCACAGAAAATTGGCATTCAGGCTAAAGGGCCTTTTCCCGCCGATACTATTTTTTTGAATACTAAAGATAGGAAAGGGATTGGCGTAAGCATGTACCATGATCAGGGACAAGTGGCCCTTAAACTAATGGGTTGCAACAGAGGAGTTACCATTCAGGGAGGATTGCCAATTCCGATTACAACACCTGCACATGGTACAGCATTCGATATTGCCGGGCAAGGGGTTGCTAAAGATCATGCGATTCGATTGGCTTTTGATCTGGCCGTAAAAATGGGGAAGAAAAGGAAATTCAGAAACGACGCAGAATTAACAACGAAAATAAATTAACCGATGTCTGAGTTAAGCACGAGAATAGCCCCTGTATCATTTACTGAACGCCTAAAATACCTGGGCCCATCACTCATTGTGACCGCTAATGTCGTAGGAGCCGGAGAATTGATTATGACTACGACATTGGGGGCAAGAGCAGGATTCATAGCATTATGGGTCATAGTAATAAGCTGTATAATCAAAGTATTGGTACAAGTAGAATTTGGCAAACATGCTATATGTACCGGAGAAACCACATTTGTTGCTTTCTCCAAATTACCCGGGCCCAAGATCGGCAACGGCCATTGGACAATTTGGACATGGTTTGGGATTAAGTCTATTCAGTTTGTGCAATTTGGCGGAATGGTCGGAGGTGTAGCCCTTGCATTGAACATTGCATTTCCTGTAGTACCCGTCTGGCTCTGGGCTTGGATTATTGCCTTTTCATGTGTTTTTTTAGTGCTCGGCGGCAAATATCCCAGAATAGAAAAAATTGCGGTTTTTCTTACCGCGACTTTCAGTTTGTTCACTGTGTTTTGCGTTTTCATCATGCAATCAACGCCATATGCATTTACATGGGCTGATGTCCACGAAGGATTTAGTTTTCAAATGCCTGCTGCTGTCCTTGGGGTCGCCCTGGCCGCTTTTGGCATAACTGGAGTGAGTTCGGAAGAGACGATTACCTATCCATATTGGTGTTTGGAAAAAGGTTATGCCCAGTTTATAGGCATGAGGGACAAATCTGATGAATGGGTAAACAGAGCAAAAGGATGGATCAGAGTAATGTACCTTGATGCGTTTATATCCATGTTGATTTATACGATCACTACAGCCGCTTTTTATATCCTTGGCGCGTCTATTCTCCACAAAACGGGCACTATTCCCGAAGGTTATGAGACCATTGAATCACTTTCACAGATTTATACTGAATCGGTAGGCGAGTGGGCAAAGATCATTTTTCTCGCAGGCGCTGTCGTTGTCTTGTTTTCCTCTTTATTCATTGCCACGGCCTCTCAACAACGGATGTTCACCGATGCATTTGCTCAGTTGGGCTTATTGGATTATAATGACGACCAACAACGGGAAAGGTGGTTTCGAGTCATGGCGTGGTTCTTTCCATTGGGATGGGCGGCCCTGTTTGTTGTCGTGAAAGCACCGGTATTTATGGTTCTTTTGGGCGGCACGGTTCTGGCTCTTTTATTATTGGTCGTTGTGTTTGCGGCATTTTATTTTCGATATTATCGCCTTGATGAAAGACTGAGGCCATCAAAACTTTACGATCTTTTGTTTTGGATAAGTGGTTTGGCGATTGTTGCTTTTGGGATAGGGGCGGTTGTAAAATTGTTTTGATCTTGTAGGGACAAAAAATGCCGTCGGCATAAGTTTTCATTCTAAATAACGAACTTATATCCAAGACATAGTGTACAAGAATACTTCAGGCTTCTTCTTGGGCGATAATGGCGCCGACAATTTATTGGCGGCTTTGATATTTTTTGCCCTAAGGCGCAACAGCTAAATAAATTTAGCTGGCCAATGGGCCGCACCTACCTTAACTTCCATTAGCAAGCAAATTAGTTCCTGACGCACTAGTGTTCAGTCAAGCGCATAAATCTGGGTAAAAAGAATAAAGTAACTTCGAATGTTGTTTTGCATAAAGATTAGAGTGACCACCTGATCAAAAAGAGAATATAGAGCCTTGATTAATGAACAAAAAAAAGAATCATGGCAAAATTTTACAAAGTAACCTTAACCGAAGAAGAGCGTAGTGAATTAGAGCGAATAATAAGCATACCCAATAGTAAGTCAATTAGGACCAAGCGGAGTTATATATTATTGGCCTCAGATGAGAATGGAGATAAGCATTGGACAGATAAAAAGATTCAAATTGCCTATGGAATGACGATAAATGGAATAGAGCGAATGCGAAAAAGATTTGTGGAACACGGATTTGAAGCAGCGCTATATGGAAAGAAAAGAGAATATGTAAAAGAAAAGATATTTGACGGTCGGGTAGAAAGCCATTTACTATCCTTAAGATGTGAAGAAGTTCCTGATGGTCATTCAGGGTGGAGTTTACGATTATTGGCTGATAAGATGGTAGAATTGGAATATGTAGAAAGCATCAGTCATGAATCTATACGGCAGATACTAAAAAAAACAAAATTAAACCCTAGCGAGTCAAAGGTTGGATAATGCCAAAGAAAGGAGCAGATTTTGTTCATAAAATGGAAGCGGTATTAGATGTATATGAACGACCATATGACCCGACTCATCCAGTAATCTGTTTAGATGAGTCCCCTAAACAGATCATAAGTGAAACAAAGAAAAGCTATATGGATTCAAAGGGTATATTACATCAAGACTATGAGTATAAAAGAGAAGGAGTAAAAAGTATGTACATGATCGTAGAACCCTTAGGAGAATACAGAGAAGTACATATTGAGGATAATCACAATAGTCAGACTTACGCAAAAATCATCATGAACTTAGTAGAAAAAACATATAGCGCTGCTAACAAAATCACATTGGTAGAGGACAATTTAAGTGCACATAAATTAAGTACCTTATATGAAATTATGCCTGCCCCCAGAGCCCGAAACATAGTGAAAAAGATAGAAGTTGTTCGCACACCGGCACATGCTTCCTGGCTCAATATTGCAGAATGTGAATTGAGCGTATTAACACGGTGTGGTTTGAAAAGTAGAATGTCAGATGAAGAACAACTCAAAAAACAAACCAAAGCCTGGTATGGGTACAGAAACAAAAACCAAAAAGGAGTAGATTGGCAATTTACAACGAGTGATGCGCGCATTAAACTAAAAAATCTTTACCCAGACTATATAATTTGACTGAACACTAGTATGGATAATGTTCAATCTTCTCGTAGGTTTGACGGGAAACTCGCAACTATGAGGAAAATTACTTCCCTGTTATTCCTGATACTCCTCCTCGCGTGTCAAAGAGGGCAGGATGGTGGACAATCCAATCCGAATCAAGGGGAAGCCCAATCTTTGGAAACTAAAGAATCGAATAGCGTAAATCTAAAACGCACCCGATTCCTTCTACTCGATAGCAGAATAATTGAAAGTACAAAAAACGCAAAACTCGAATTAGGCACCGTCAAAAAGCATGAAGCGAATCCACTTTTTGTCGAAGACAAACCCTGGGAGAAACGGTTCGACAATCTATATGGAAATGTGATCTATGACAAAGAAGATCAACTGTACAAATGCTGGTACAGTCCATTTATTGTCGATCATTCTGCGAAAGGAATGACATTGGCACAACGCCAAAAACCATATCATCCACCCAAGGACAGGGAGATGGGAATTTGTTATGCGACGTCGAAAGATGGAATCGTTTGGAAAAAACCGAATTTGGGAATAGTTGAGTACGATGGAAGCAAGCAAAACAACATCATTTGGAGAGAGCCACATGGAGCAGGTATTTTTAAAGATGCCCATGAATCCGATCCTCAAAAAAGGTACAAGACTATTTTCCAGGGATTGTCCGTCAGCTTTTCGACGGATGGTTTGAATTGGATGGGTATTACAGATTTAGAAGGGATAAGTGTTGCAGGTGATACCCACAATAACGCCTATTGGGCGCCCACATTGAACAAATACGTCGCCATGACGCGAACATGGAGTAAATCGGAAAATGCCAAAGACAAGCGCAAAAACAGATGGCGGCAAGTCGCCAGAATGGAAAGTGACGACTTTGTCAATTGGACGGATGCGAAAGTTGTTCTCGAGGGAAACGAATGGAGGTATCAGACCTATGCCATGCCTGTTTTCTTTCACGGAGGAGTTTACCTCGGCCTACTCGCGGTGCACGACCAGGAATCGGACAGGGTTTGGACAGAACTGACCTGGAGTCCCGATACCAAAGAATGGAACCGCGTCGCTGAAGGGACTCCCTTAATTCCCAATTCCGAAAATGAACTCGACTACGATTACGGCTGTGTTTATGCTTGTGCAAATCCGGTTTTCCTGGAAAATGAAATCCGGCTCTATTACGGCGGAAGCGATTACCTGCATTTTGGTTGGCGCAATGGGAATTTGAGTCTTGCAACTTTGAGGCCGGACGGTTTCGCTGGATATGTCAATGAGGTACCTGACCAACCCGCAATTATTCTAACAACTTCCATACCCTATGAAAATAAACCGATACAAATCAGCGTAGATGTTGAAAGTGGTGGTTCGATTGAAGTAAGTGTTTTAGATATTGAAGGCCAAGAAATCGCGTTGGCAAAAGTGATTACGACTATTCTAAGCGATGGAAAACTGGCTTTTGATAGAGCATTCCAGGAGGAGGAAATTCGACTAAAATTTGAAATGAAAAGGGCGAAACTTTATTCATTTAGTTTTGGTGACGATTGAAACAACTGCTTACAGGACTCGGTATGTGTTTAGCGTGCAATAATAGCTTGCCGATAGGATCTTGTGAGTATTTCCTCGAATGATTTACCTTGTTGAATAAAGGTTTGCATTAACGACACGAGTGTTTGCCAAGTGTCAGCACCTTTGTCAGATCTGTTTCCACAGGATATTTTTCGAGATATGACCGCAGGCCTTAGCTGTCTTTCGGCCAAGTTATTTGTAGCGTCAACCTGATCGTAATCCATGAATGTGAATAGGTGATCTTTCTGTCTTGAAAATCTATTCAAAACCTTTATGGTACTTTCCTGAAATTCGATTGTTTGATCCTCTACTTGTTTTTTTATTTGTTCCAATTCTGGGATTAGATCGTCTGCTTGATTTTGAAGATGCTTAATAGCAGCTCGATATTGTTTATCTGTCACCTTATCTTTTGTCTTTTTTATAACCATTGCCGTTTTCAACATACTTTTTATTTGCTCCAACCGCACTTTATCTTTTTCTGAATCTTCTACAAATTGTTCGGCTGTTGAAATGGCCTTCAGATGATGGGAATAACATTTTTGTTGATCTTGGTTTACATCATCATAGATATTCAGACAATCACTCACCAGTACTCCTGCATAGTTTTCGCCTAATATGCTTTGTATTACCGCTCTTGCCCTTGATCGAATCACATGATATAAAGTCAGGTTTTTATTCGCAAATACCCACAACCAATACTTTGGATCAGATACGTACCAACTGGTTTCATCGGCATGAATGACATCCGATGTTCGCACCCTCTGCTTTAAATCTTCATAGGGTTCTTTAAGCACTTTGGCTGCTTTGTGCCCCATATGTACCAAGCCTCCGGGGCTTATTTTTATCCCGAATATCTTTTCCATCACAGCCACTGTTTTTCGCTTTGATAACCCGTATTTATAGTTCAATTCCAAAGCTAAACTCCTTGCCATTGAGCCAATGTAGGTACTTGCTGCTCCTTTAGCATTGCTGATCTTGATCGGATGGTCGCTGCTCACTACATTTTTACAATGGGTACATGTCCCTTGATATGTAATCAACTTTGTAACCTTTTTGGTGGCCTGGATTTCCTCCACTATTTGTTCTACCTGCTCAACTTGTTCAAATTCATCGTGCTGGCATATTGGGCACTTTTCTAAGGGTGCATCCACCGTTTGGTCCACCTTGCCTTCAAATTTTCTAAAATAGCCTTTATGCCGGGGCTTGTTGCCTGGTCGTTTTTTATCCTTCTTCCTTTTCTTGTCTTCTATCCTGAATGGTGCGGCTTGTCGTTTGGAGGCTCGCTCAAGGGAAACTATTTTGTCAAAAGCTAATTTCAACTCTTCTCTGAGTTCAGTAATTGTTTTACCTTGTTTTCGAACAAGTTCAATCAATTCTGATTTATCTAAGGACTCAAGAATGGATAAGTCCATCGTGCAGTTTCCTAATTTGAACACATATTACGAAAAATAATATGTATATCCAAATTACGCTAAACACATACAGGACTCGAGTCCTGCAAGCACTGGCACTTTAAACAAATTTTAATGAAAAAAATCCGCAAGACCGACTATGAATTTCACCGTCGGAATTTTCTAAAAACAACAGCAGTCGCAGGAGTTGCAACTTTAGTAAGCCCTTCGATCCTGGGCAAAGAAAACGGTAGTGTTTCTTATCAGAATGTTGAAAAGAAAATCAATCTTCCCGATGGCGAAACCCTCTACAACGGCATCCAACTCCCCGGAGAATGGCCGCCGCGAAATATGAATCCCGATTCCTATAACCCTATGCCCGTTCCTTATCTTTCATCACCGCCTGATGTAATTCCAATTGATGTGGGCAGGCAATTATTCGTTGACGATTTTCTTATCGAAAAAACAAATCTCAAACGAACATTTCACCAACCCAAAAAGCACGAAAACAATCCCATTCTGACTCCAAAGACAAAGGTCGAAATGAATCAAGGTTTGTGCCCGATGGCGGCGCCATTTTCCGATGGGTGCTTCTATGACCCTGAGGATCAGCTATTTAAGTTGTGGTACATGGCGGGATGGTTCGATGGTACGGCAATGGTTACGAGCAGAGATGGCATTCATTGGGAACGGCCTCATTCTGATGTTGTGCCGGGAACTAATTTGGTTCTGCCTCAAGGCGAATCTCGAGATGGGGCCTCCGTTTGGTTAGATCATGAAGCCGATAATCCTGAAGAGCGTTTCAAAATGTATCGCTTTGAACGAAAAGGAAAAGTAGGTGAAAAACTAAGCGGTGGAGCGGCATACATTCTCACAAGTCCCGATGGAATTCATTGGAAATGGCAAGGCGAAGTAGGCAAGACAGGTGATAACAGCACTTTTTTTTACAATCCTTTTCGTAAAAAATGGTGTTTTACAGTGCGCGCATTTGGTCGGCCTGCACCTCCCTGGGATTCGAATTCGTGGAAAAGGGGTGGACGTGGTCGAGCAAGATCGTATTGGGACAATTCAGATTTTAAAGCCGTATTAGGTGGTTGGAAAGAATATGATCCTGTATTCTGGCTGGGCGCGGACAGGCTAGACGAAAAGAGAAAAAATTACGAAATCGGAAGAGAGCCGCAATTATATAAAGTAGATGCAGCGGGTTATGAAAGCCTGATGATAGGACTGCTCCAACCGCATTACGGCCCGCCAAATGAGGTATGTGCAAAAGGGGGATTCCCTAAATTGACAGAAGTACAACTGGCATTTAGCCGCGATGGATTTCATTGGGATCGGAGTAATAGAGAAAGCTTCATAGGGGCCACTTTGGAAAAAGAGAGTTGGGAGAGGGCCTACATTCATTCGATTGGCGGCGTTTGTAATGTGGTCGATGATAAATTGTATTTCTACTATACCGCCTTCAGAGGTGACGAGACGAAACGACACGAACATCAACATTGGAGCGGCATGTATGCCAATGCTTCGACGGGTTTGGCTGTATTGAGGAGAGACGGTTTTGCTTCGATGGATTCGGAAAATGGAGAGGGTGTTCTTCTTACAAAAAAATTGAAATTCAGTGGAAAGCTCCTATTTGTGAATGTCGATGCCTCGGATGGCGAACTTTCAGCGGAGATTTGTGATGAACGAGGTGTACCAATCGAAGGTTATGCAAAGGAAAATTGTTTTCCCGTCAAGGGAGATAGTACGAAGAAGATGGTAAGTTGGAAATCTCATGAAGACCTGGAATTGCTTAAGGACAGGGCGATAAGATTAAGATTTTATGCTAAGAATGCCCGACTCTATTCTTTCTGGATAAGCAAAGATCGGAACGGCCGAAGTGGAGGAGCTACTGCGGCCGGAGGGCTTGGTTTAGTTGGTACCTGGGATACATAGACATAGAGTAATGCCATGCCACTGATTTGTCCACGAATTACACGAATTAACAAGAATTGTATAGGAGTTTCTATTCCTGAAAATTCTCGGAAAGAATAGATACACAATATAGTGACTCCATAGACAATGAGACTATTTGGATTTAAACCAAAAGACGGCGAATGCGTGGGTGACGCCATGCCATTCTACCACAATGGCGAATGGCACGTCTATTATCTAAAGCCACCAAAAGGTGCCTGGGATCCAATTGATCGCTCCTTGACTTCAATGGCTTATGTGAAATCCAAAGACCTGGTTCACTGGGAGGAGATGCCCGATTGTTTCACGGTTGGTGAAGAAGGCGATGCGGACGAAAAAGGCTGTTGGACAGGCTGTGTAGTTGAGCGAAACGATCTGTTTCATTTCTTTTACACCGGCTATGATCCTAGGAAAAAACAGCAAAATATATGCAAAGCAACAAGCACTGATTTGGCCAATTGGACAAAAATCGATAGCAATCCAATCTTAGAAGCCGACTCAAAATATTACGAATTGGGCGATTGGCGCGACCCTTTTGTGTATTGGGAGGAAGAGAACGACCGGTATGTGATGATGATTGTTGCCCGTAGTAAGGAGGGGCCGTTTTGGAATCGAGGCTGCATCGCTTTGGCCTTTTCAAAGGATTTGGAGAAGTGGGCAATACAAGAACCGGAAGTATCAAAATTTCCTAAACATCAGAACTTCTGCCCGGAATGTCCCGAAATTTTTTCATTAGGAGATTATTGGTATTACATCGTATCCCGCTTTTCTGAAAACCAACAGACCATATATTTTGTATCGAAAGACAAGAATAGCCCATGGGAGCGTCGTAAATTGGATACCACCGAAGGACGTCGTTTCTACGCTGCCAAATCAGCTTCCGATGGCATACGACAGGTGACGTTTGGCTGGATTCCATTCCGACAAAACGATTCCGATGACGGTGTTTTTGCATGGGGCGGTACTTTTGGTTCGCCGAGGGAACTGATTTCTCAACCGGATGGTACGCTTACCATGCGATTGGTGCGTGAGGTGTACGAAGACTACGAACAAGTCGAATCCTTGAGCGTCGATTACAGGCAAAGGGGTGATTGGAAATTTGAAAAAAAGACTATTCAAATCAACGCGATGAATGAATATGCTTATGGTTTTGTAGATACGGATGAAAGGTCAGATGTACTCTTCGAAACAACCATTTCCATCAAGCCTGACGGCACCAAAGCGGGCATTTTGATTGAAGCGGATAGGGATATGGGTTCGGGATACTTTCTAAGAATTGATCCGCTTCAGGGACAAGTTGTATTCAATAAATGGCCACAGCATCAGGATTTTCATTGGGAGACATTTTTATTAAAAGATAATCCCGAGTTGAATTTGAAACAGGAGATAGACAATCCATTAGTTGGACGTCCTTTGGCATTTTTACCAGGAGACAACAGGTACAATGTGAAGATCCTCCGCAAAGACGGTGCAATCGAGTGTTTTGTAGCTGATCAAGTTTGTGCCAGTTTTAGGATATATAAGAATTCCGGTGTTCCTTTTGGTGTTTTTGTGGAGGGAGGTGTTGCGGAATTTGAGGGGCTGCAAGTTCGGAAATAGTCACGTCCAGAACCGCCCTGACCTTCACTTTGGGCGATAATGGGGCAGCCAACCAGCCTGCCGGACTGGCAGGTTTATTGGCTGCTTTTGACGAAGTTGTATTCTTTTTACTCTGAGGCGTAACAGTCCAATAAACCCACCCGAACGTACCGTTCAGTACGGGCGGGTTGAGCTGGCCAATGGGCCGCATGTTCGACCTCACCCTTTCAGCAGCGTTTTACCTACTAATTCACCGTTTTTCTTTGGTTCAAATCGTAAGTTCGTTTTCATTTGTCAAACACTAATTTAGAAAGCAAATTAAAAGTGATCACTCCATCGAAAAAACTCCTCAGACTCATTTTCATTAGCGCCGTAACCGCACTCGGAGGCTTTATCTTCGCCTATGATGCTGTGATCATTTCAGGCACTTTGAGTTTATTCAAAACCCAATTCGAATTATCATCCGTACAGGAAGGATTATTTGTAAACAGCGCTTTGATCGGTACGGCCTTGGGTACGTTGTTTTCCGGGAAGATGAGCGATATCTATGGCCGAAAATCTGTATTGTATCAAGGTGGAATCCTTATCGTGTTGTCTGTGATCGGATGCGTGGTGCTCAACACTTATTTTGACATTTGGACCGCCCGATTTATTGGCGGATTTGGTGCCGGGATGACCACAATGGTTTGTCCGCTATACATAGCCGAAGTTATGCCTAAAAAAATTCGCGGCGCTATGGTTACTATTCTACAATTGTCGATGACTTTAGGGGGTGTCACCGCAACCCTGGTAAATGCCAACGTTTATAAATATTCGCTTCGCTTGGAGCCTGTTCATTCCGATTATTTGTTTTTAAGTTCTGATTTCATCAATAAGATATTGATCGATGAACAATGGCGGACGATGTTTGGCAGCGAACTGATATTCGCTCTCATTTTTATACCATTGATTGCTCTGATTCCCGAATCACCCCGTTGGCTATTGTCTAAAAACAGGAAAGAAGAAGCACAGACGATTTTGCAAAGCCTTCTTAATAAAAATGAAGCTGAGACGCAAATAGTTGAAATCGAAGATTTGCTTAAAGCAAAAGATACTTCCAGGTTTAGCGATCTCATGAAACCCGGCCTAAAAAAGGCGCTTTACCTGGCCATGTTCTTTTGTTTTATTTCTGAAGTGAGCGGTATTACAGCTATCGTTTATTACGGCCCGACTATTCTGGAAAATGCCGGTTTCAGCTATGGCGGTTCTTTAGGAAGCGCTATTTATTTGTTCCTAACTAATTTGGTTGGTTGTTCTTTAGCCGTTCTATTTGTTGATAAATTGGGGCGTCGGCCGCTTATGCTGGCAGGTGTGATTGGGGCCATTGTGGCTTTGGCAGCTTCGGGTATCATGTTGCAATTTAATGTGCAAGGTGTTCCTGTTCTGATTGCGATTTGTGGATATGTATTCTGCTATTCATTCGCAATGGGGCCGCTTAAGTTGGTTTTCGCATCGGAAGTATTTCCTACGCGTTTACGCGGTTTGGCAGTGTCTTTATCCATGAGCGTAATTTGGTTTACCGGAATTGTGATCAACCAATTATTTCCTGTTGTGCGAGATGCCTATTCCATCGATATTATATTTTATGCCTTTGCATTTTTCTTGATACCTTCGATTTATGTGGTCATAAAGCATATGCCTGAGACGAAGGGAAGGTCTTTGGAAGAGATTGAGAGGATGTTATTATCCCAGACAGCTAGCGGTTGACGATAGACGGTGGCCCACAATACTTCGTTTTGTTGCGACCAAGCGTTTCTCACTCAGAAATCCTAAATTTGGATTTAAACTAATGAAAAATGAAAAATATACAAACCGTATCAAGGCGAACTTTCGTAGCTAATTCGGCAAAACTTTCCGCTGGAGTAGCCTTCCTACCGAATCTGACGAAGTATTCGCCCAATAGCAAATTGAATCTCGCATTCATCGGAGTCGGTGGTAGAGGACGCCGCAACATAGAAGGTTGCATACAAATGGACAAAAGTGAAAATTTCAAAAATAATATCGTAGCATTCTGCGATGTAGATGCAAATCGAGCGGAGGAGCAATACAAAACGCATCCCAAAGTGCCGAGGTTCACGGATTTCAGAAAAATGTTTGATAAAATGGTTGGAGAAATTGACGCCGTGGTGATTTCGACTGCTGATCACACTCATTTTCCCGCTGCAATGGCTGCTATGCAACAGGGTAAACACGTTTATGTGGAGAAACCCTTAGCGCATAATATCTGGGAGTTGAGGACTTTGAAAAAAGCGGAAAAGCACTATGGAGTAATCACCCAAATGGGTAATCAAGGCCACACTACTGATGGCATCCGAAAAGTAAAAGAATGGTACGAATCTGGTGTGCTCGGTCAGGTGAGAGAAGTAATTGCATGGTTTAATGGCCCACATTTTAGCGAAACAGGTTATTTTAACAAACCCGACCAATATCCTCCATCGGGCGAGACAATTCCTGATGGATTGGATTGGGATTCTTGGTTGGGGCCAAGGTTGGAGCGATCGTACAGCCATTATTATTTACCAAAATGGTGGCGGGGATGGCATGAATTCGGAAATGCTGAGTTGGGTGATTGGGCCTGTCATACCCTGGATGCACCGTTTTGGTCGCTTGGCTTAGGTATGCCGACTTCCGTCGAATCAAAATTCAGACTGCCCGATCCTGCCGGTAAAGATTTTGTTTCTGATCAATCTCAATTGCAGTTCAATTTTGCGGCTAGAGGAAATAAAGCACCGGTTCGCCTCAATTGGTTCGAAGGAGGGATCCTCCCAGCTAACCGACCCGAATGGCATTTGGACGAATTGCCAAAATCGGGAATGATAATGGTAGGCGATGAGGCCTGTATCATGACTGGTGGCCGTCCCAATCGTCCTCAGCTTTTAGGTAGTTTCGAAAAAGTGATTGACTTCAATAATAATTTGCCTTCTCAGGCAATTCCAAGGGTGGCAGAACAAGACCCACAAGGCGAATGGGTAAATGCGATCAAAGGCGATGGACCAAAGACAGGGTCGCCATTCAGCTATGGAGCCGATTTGACAGAAATGGCTTTGGTAGGCGTCATAGCTCAGAGGTTTCATACCCGCATAGAGTATGATGCTGATAATATGAAAGTGACTAATCACAACGACTTTGATAAATATATGAAAGAACCAGTGCGAGATGGATGGGCTTATGGAGAGGAGCTTTGGGCATAAACCAAAGATGAAGGATTTGAAGACTAGGCGGTTAGAGGTGAGGACTTCCCTTCTAGAGACACTCTCTTAATTTAATAATATACCTTTAGTCAACTCACTGTCGATTGCAAATCTATGGATTTCGTAATTGCTTAATTTAATGTATAAATATTTTTTCTTACTGGCCCTATTAATGCTAAGTTCTTGTTCTAGCTACGATCTTAAACAACTAGGTCTTCTAGAGGCTCCATCTCCTGTATTCATAAGTGGGGAAGAAAACTACACATGCTACCGAATTCCAGCAATTATCCAGGCGCCAAATGGTCATCTTTTGGCATTTTGTGAAGGCCGGAAGAATAGCTGTTCGGACACGGGTAATATTGATTTGATTATGAAACGTTCGGAGGATTTTGGTAAAACGTGGAGTTCTATTCAGGTAATTTGGGATGATAGCACGAACACTTGCGGCAATCCCGTTCCAATTGTCGACGACGAAACAAGTGCAATTCACTTATTGTCAACCTGGAATTTAGGAACTGATCGCGAGCGCGAAATCATCGATCAGACGAGTGAAGATACACGTCATGTTTTCGCTTTTCAATCGAACGACAATGGGAAAACATGGAGTAACCCAAAAGAAATCACGAAAGATGTTAAACTGCCCAATTGGACGTGGTACGCAACCGGCCCCGGCTCAGGTATTCAACTCACACACCCTCCTTATTCAGGAAGACTGATGGCGGGATGTGATCATATTGAAGCGGGCAGCAAGAAGTATTATTCACACATAATCTATTCTGATGATCACGGAGAAAGCTGGCAATTGGGCGGTTCGACAGCTAAAGATCAGGTCAATGAATGCGAAGTAGCAGAATTGCCCAATGGGCATCTTTTACTCAACATGCGCAACTATGACCGCAATCAAAAACAAAGGCAAACTGCTATTAGTGAGGATGGAGGGATTATATGGAAAGATCAAAAACATGACAAGACCCTCATGGAACCTATTTGTCAAGCCAGCCTCCAATCTTTCGAACAGGAGGGAACATCAGCTCTTTTATTTAGCAATCCGGCAAGCAGAGATGAACGCGTGAAAATGACTGTTCGAATCAGTTATGACAACGGAGCATCATGGCCGGATTCGTTGGTTCTGCATTCCGGGCCTTCTGCTTATTCGGATTTGGTGGTATTAGAGAATGGAAGTATTGGTTGTCTTTTTGAAAGTGGGGAGGAAAGTCCTTATGAGCGTATTGTCTATTCAAAGATGAGTTTGAGGAGTGTAGAATGATTTTCGATTCTGACAAAGCCAATCCTGTGCTTGTTGCGAAAACTCAATTCTATGAGGTATGCTATCTTGCCGTAAAATTTATTAACGAGCAGTGTAACTAATGCTGAAAATTGAAGGCCTTATTGCCGCCCCATATACACCTTTTGATAATAAAGGCGAACTCAACACATCGATAATTCCGATGTATGCAAATTATCTCAAAAAATGCGGTGTGAGCGGAGTTTTCGCCAATGGTACTACAGGTGAAGGAGCATCCCTTACAATTGAAGAGCGGAAGACAAATGCGGAAGCCTGGATAAAGCACAAAAGCCCGAACTTTAAAATTATGATCCATGTAGGCCACAATTCCCTAAAAACTTCACAGCAATTGGCCGAACATGCGGAGACTATTGAGGCCGACGGCATTGGTGCTATGTCAGCATATTTTTATAAACCCGAAAGCGTTTCAGCTCTCGTCGCCCTTAATAAGGAACTTGCCGCCTCCGCTCCAAGTATGCCGTATTTTTATTATCACATTCCTTCAATGACTGGAGTGAACTTTCCTATGATCGATTTTCTCAAACACGCGGATAATCAAATCCCAAATTTCGTGGGCATTAAGTACACCCATGAAGATCTTATGGACATGAAGCTGTGCATGGAGTACGGGGATGGAAAATATTCAATACTACATGGTAGAGATGAGATTCTTCTTTCCGGGTTGATACTTGGGGTGAAAGGGGCAATTGGCAGTACGTATAATTATATTACCCCTCTTTTTTTAAGAATTATTAAAGCTTTTGGTCGGCAAGATTTTACTCTTGCCAATGAGCTTCAAATAAAGGCAATGAAAATAGTGGAAGTGTTGCTTAAGTTTGGCGGAGGTACCAGGGCTGGTAAATCGATCATGCGTCTGATCGGTGTTGACCTGGGACAACCGCGATTGCCATTATCGCCTTTGAGCACAGAAGAAGAAATTCAGCTTGGAAAGGATCTGGAAGCTCTTCGCTTTCGCGAATAAGGTCTCGTTATTGACACTATTCAGATTTCCCAAAACTGCCATTAAAAAAGATTCTTTCGTACGACATGACGATTCTAAAGGAGATATCACTGAAAAAATGCTTTTTCTATATTTTCATTTTTTCGACATTCCAACCTTTGGTGAGTCAGGATGATTCACTAAAACCCTTCTTCAAATGGGAACCGTTTTCATTATTACCACCTGTTTCCAGTCAGCAAGCTACCCTCGGCTTAGCTGGTCCGATAGCTGGTATTCATAACGATGCATTGATCGTAGCAGGAGGCGCTAATTTTAATAGACCTTATTGGGAAAGTGAAAAGATATGGCATGATGATATTTGGGTATTAGATCAAGGCGAGGGGAAACGGGATAATTGGATCAACGCAGGAAAATTGAATCACCCTCTCGCGTATAGTGCTGTAATTACTAGCCCTTTGGGCGTAATTTCAATAGGAGGCAGTGATGGCAAAATCGTTTTCGACGAAGTTTTCCTATTAAAATGGGATTCCGAAACTCAAGGGATTCTTAGAGAATATTTACCTCGACTGCCAAAGCCCTGTACTTACGGCAGTGCGGCCATGATCGGAAATACAATCTACCTTGCCGGAGGCGCGGAAAATTTGGAACTTTCGAGCACTATGTCCAATTTCTGGAGTCTTGATCTGGATCAATACGGATCAAATGATTTCCAATGGAAAGTTCTTCCTTCATGGCCGGGGGCCGAACGCGCATTTAACATTACCGTTGCTCAGCACAATGGTTATACAGATTGCATTTACGTGATGAGTGGACGGAGGCAAGGCGATGGCGGCGATGATTGGGAAATCTTGAGTGATGTCTTTGAATTCAATCCCGAACAATTTGAATCAGGCGAATCATCTGGTTGGCGGGAACGAAACCATATGCCTGCCCCAAGAATGGCAGGTTCGGGAATTGGTGTGGGCCAAAGCCATGTCTTCATCTTGAGTGGAGCAGATGGATCTTTATACCAGCAAGCTGGTGATCTGAAAGAGCTCCATCCCGGATTTCCCAAAACGATTCTAGGCTATCATACTATTACCGATACCTGGTTTGAAGCTGAAGATATGCCTGTCAATCAACTCACTTCCCATGGCTTCAAATGGAATGAAGAAATTATCATAGCAGGCGGAGAAATCAAACCGCGAGTGAGATCACCACAGATTTGGAAAATAACCCCTGTACGAACAGTGGCCGGTTTCGGATGGATCAATATAAGCGCCATTGTTGTCTATCTGCTCCTTCTTGTCGGCATAGGGGTATTTTTTTCATTCCGTCATCAAAATACAGAGGATTTTTTCAGGGGCAGACAACGTGTGCCGTGGTGGGCAGCTGGTTGCAGCATCTTTGCTACCATGCTTAGCTCGATTACATTTATGGCGATTCCCGCAAAAAGCTACGCCACCGACTGGCTCTATTTTTTTATTAACATGGCTATTATTGCCCTTGCCCCTTTTATCATTTATTACATTTTGCCCTTTTTTCGTCGTATCGATGCCACAAGCGCCTACCAGTATTTGGAATTGCGATTTAACCTGCCCGTGCGACTTTTTGCAAGTGCTTCCTATGTTTTGTTTCAAGTAGGTCGAATGGCTATAGTAATGTACTTGCCGTCGCTTGCATTGGCCGCCATAACTCCTATTTCTATTGAAATGTGCATTCTCGCGATGGGTGTATTGAGTATTGTTTATTGTGCTCTTGGTGGAATTGAAGCGGTCATTTGGGCAGACACATTGCAGACGGTGGTTCTTCTCAGCGGGGCATTGATAAGTTTTGCGATAATCCTCTTTGGTCGCGACATCGGTATAAGCGAATTTGTTACACTTGCTATGGAAAACGACAAATTCCAACTAGTCAATTGGAATTGGGACTATACGGGCACGGCACTGTGGATCATAATTATCGGAGGGCTGGGTCAGTCGTTGATTCCCTATTCATCTGACCAGGGCGTCGTACAGCGTTACATGTCCGTTTCTAGTGAAAAAGAAGCGTCACGGTCCATTTGGATGAATGCAGGACTTTCATTTTTTGCCACAATTTTGTTTTTTGCTGTCGGCACAGCGCTTTACATTTTTTACAAAAAGAATCCTCTTGCGCTTGATCCTAATTACCAAACGGATGCCATTTTTCCGCTTTTTATTGCCTACCAACTTCCAGTCGGCATTGCCGGCATCGTCATAGCTGGTATTTTTGCTGCTGCCCAATCTACCATCTCTACTAGCATGAACAGTATCGCAACTGCACTTACTACTGATTTTGTGCGACGGTTCGATTTACTCAAAAATGAAAAATCTTATCTCAATCTCGCTCGCATATTTACTGTGCTGTTTGGCGTATTGGGGACGGGATTCGCAGTGCTGATAGCTTTCGCAGATATCAAATCGCTTTGGGATTCCTTCATTAGTATTCTTGGCCTTTTTGGCGGAGCTATGTGCGGCCTGTTCATGTTGGGAATCTTTTCTACAAGGGCGAATGGCAAGGGAGCGTTAATTGGAGCCATAGGCGGTGCGCTCTGCTTGTGGTGGGTGCAGCAGTACACTGAAGTTAGTTTTCTGCTTTATGCGACTATTGGAATTTTGGCAACTATCGCAATTGGATTTGTAGTGAGTATGCTATTCCCAAAAGAATCAAAATCGATCAATGGGCTTACTATTTATACATTGGGAAAAGGAACTGTGTAAGTTAACTGACTTACCCTTCATACTTCAAATAAACGGTCTTCCTCCGAACATAATGTTCCAAGCCATGCTTGCCATCATCACCTCCGATTCCCGAATGTTTCCATCCCGCATGATAGCCGTGAATGGATTCGCCTAACGAGCGATTGATATACAATTCACCGACTTCCATATCTCTCACCGCACGCATAATTTTATTCATATCATTGGTCATAAGGAATCCTGCCAAACCAAACTTGGAATCGTTCGCTAATCGAATGCCTTCTTCAAAATCGTCGAATACCATAATGGGAATAACAGGGCCAAATATTTCCTTTTGTACAATCTCCATATCCTGCGTCGCATTGAGAATGACAGTCGGTTCATACCAATAACCTTTGTCAAACATTCCTCCCTTCAACAGATCGCCGCCAAGTGCAATTTCAGCACCTTCTTTCTTCGCCTTTATTACATAATCGCGCACTTTTTCCAATTCCTTCTTATTGACCTTTGGACCTAAGGCGGTGTCCTCTTTAAAAGGATCGCCGATTTTGGCCTGGGCCATCTTTTGGATGAATTTGTCTATGAATTCATCAGCTATTCCGTTTTGCACGTACATTCTTTCATTGGCTACGCAGTCCTGCCCGCAGTTCGAAATTCTGGCTTCATAGGCGTTTTCGACGGCCATATGCAAATCGGCATCATTCAATATAAGCATAGGAGCCTTTCCTCCTAATTCCATAGAAATTGTCGTCAAGTTCTCTGCCGCCTGTGAATGTGATGAGCTGTGGAATTTCGCTTTTGACCAATTGTGCTCCAACCGTCCGTCCGTAACCGCAGACTACATTGACAATGCCGTGCGGAACACCTGCCGCTTCGGCTAGTTCCATCAATGCCAAAGCCGTCATAGGCGTATCTTCATGCGGTTTGAAAACAATGGCATTGCCCGTAATCATCGCCGGAGCAATCTTTCTGAGCGCCATTGCAAATGGATAGTTCCAGGCGATTATACCTACCGCTACACCAATCGGTTGTGGGATATTCCACATTACCTCATTTGCATTGTCCGGCGACATGTATTCTCCTTCTATTCTTCGGTCGAATGCTGCGTAGTAGTTCAGCCAGTCGTTTCCAAACTCAATTTCTCCCATTGCTTCGTTAATGGGTTTGCCTACTTCTTCGGTAAGCAATCTGGCAAGTTTTTCTTTGTTTTTATCAATGAGCGCAGCCCATTCGCGCATTACATTTCCACGATCCACACCTGTTAGTCTTGCCCAGGAATTTTGTGCTTTTTGGGCGGATTCCAATGCTTGCTGAACTTGTGCTTCTGATGCTTCGTAGTCTTTAGCGGAAATGCTTTCGTCTATTGGGTTGACGATGTCAATGGTGTGATTGGAGGCAAGCCATTTTCCGTTGATGTAGTTTTTAAGTTCTCTCATTTCTTTACAGGTTCTAAACAAATCATATCCCAAACATACTTTGTAATATATTATCTTTTCGCCATGATTCGCATATTTTTCTTCTTGCCGACTTTGATTCTTTTTGATTCATGCTTTCAATTGCAAAGCAGATCCACTGATATCCCAAAATTTCAAAAAAGTATAATTGATACCACCTTCCGCTCTGAGAGCATTACCTCCGCAGACATCAATCAGGATGGGACATTGGACATAATCATCGGAGATGTATGGTACGAGGCGCCCAATTGGACACTGCACGAAATTCGGATACCCGGACGTTTTACAAATACGACCCAGAGAGAGGGCGAATCCGAGTGAGATATGCCCTACTACAGCAATTCATTCGCTGTACAAACCATGGATGTGAATAAAGATGGATGGCCCGATGTAATAGTTTACCCAGTCATGAATAAACCGATATACTGGTACGAAAATCCAAAAAATGAAGAGGGACTTTGGAAGGAAAGGATAGCTGCTAACGCTTATCATGGAGAAAGTCCGTTGATGGTTGATCTAGTAGGTAATGGTGTAAAATTGCCATTAGCAGGTATCAATGTTGAGGATACGCTATACCACCTTGGGCAGATAAGTCCTACGGAAAACATTGACGATGTTTGGAAATTTCATACGATCGGAAGTACAAAGATCAAAGCTTTCAAAGGGCCGGAATGGGATAGAAGAAGTCGATGGTTTGCAGCTGGAGCAAGGGATCACGGTCTTGGTGCAGGGGACATAAATGGGAACGATCGAATAGATGTACTCACCACTCGCGGCTGGTACGAATCCCCTCAGAATCCTTCTAAAGAAAACTGGAAACTCCACTATACAGCCTTCGACAGCCTTGCAAATCCTGAATATCCTCAATACCAATTTGCCCAAATGCCCATTTTCGACATTGATCAGGACGGTGATAATGATTTTTTTGGCAGTTCAGCCCACCGCTATGGACTGTGGTGGTTTGAACAGACTCGAAAAAATGACAAAATTGAGTTTGTAAAGCATAATCTTCCTATAAAAATGTCTCAAGTGCATGCCGTTGCGATGGCAGATATAAATGAAAACGGTATTCCTGACTTAGTCACGGGTAAGCGATGGTTGGCTCACAACGGAAATGACCCGGGATGGGATGAAACTGTAAAACTTTTATGGCTCAAACCTCAAATAGACCAGCTAGGAAAGATAGATTTCAACTACTATGAAATCGACAAGAATTCGGGTGTTGGGACTCAGATTGAAATTACGGATATAAATGGAGATGGCAAAGAGGATATATTGACTTCCAGCAAAAAAGGGACTTTTCTATTTCTTCAAGAATAACGGTTTTAATGACATAAAAAGAATATGGCCGCAGCTCAGTAAAAGCTTCTGACGGTTTGGTAATTCGTGCTAAATTATTTATTCTATTTTGTTATTGACTGAGTCCCTTGGAATAGAATATTTCTTCAGATCAATTCACATTTTTCGCTACACGCATCGAAGATTTACCTGTCCCTAGTACGCCAGTATCCGATACACCTTCTACTCGAATTTCGTATTCACCAATGGCATCTGAAGTAGAAAATATTACGGTCGCTTTCCCAGAGGCATCCGTCCGGATAGAAGAATTCCAATACAAAGTATTTCGAAAGTCTGGCATATGACTATTAGTATTGTCATTATGATCAGGTGTGACAAACTGTCGTTCAGGTAATAAAGTCAGGTAAGAACGCCGAAGTGCGGATTCAGGCAAGGGAAAAGAACGGGCATCGCCTTCGAAAGATGAAATTTGTATTATTCCATCGAAAAAATCGGGATTGAGCCAAAATGGATCCATTACCACTTCTGTAGAAGCAATTAGCTTGTTGTTAATCTTTAGAAAAGTTTTTTGGTCAAAAACCGGAACCCCATCTACGAGGAGTAATGGGTCTGGAGCTCTATGTTGACGTTCCCAATCGTTTAATACTCTTAACCGTTCTTCGCCAAATTTTCCTCTTACGCGAACCTCTGGTACTACCTCATAAAAAAATTCCGGCAAGGGAAATCGCGTATAATCATCCAAGTGGTATTGTACATCGGGTTGACCAAAAAAGGGTACTCCGACAAATTGGTTATTGGTCGTATAAACCGGCTGCTGTTCAAAAGCTTGATAAGCTTGTCTTACTTGTGCATTGACCAGAGCAGCATTGGCCAAAGGTAGCCAATGCGGTGGTAACACGAACAAATCCGGATTTACACTCTCAATTTTGTGAAATTCATTAGTCATTTCAATGGTTATCGGGACTTCTTCTTGCGGACCAGCTTGGATAATCATTTGACGCAAGCCATATAGTTTTGGTAGAAAAAAAGAGAATTGCCCGGTTTCATCGCTTTCGGTTGAATAAACCAAAGCCGTTTTACCAGGAAAAGCGAGATAGATTTTTATGTTGCCTTCACCCGTCTGCGTTCGTTTGTTGATGGCTTTGCCTTCGAGATGCATTCCTAAGTTTTCCGCACGGAAAGTAATAGTCGGAGAAGCTTTTGGCAAATCGGAGAGATTTGTTTCATTGACTTTTTGAAACAGGCCTGTGTTGTGAACTGATCCAGGTGACCGAAGAGACACCGATAAGGAAAGATGGGCAGGAACTGGCTGATCATTTGCATCAGCAGTTGAAATTTCCAAAATAGCTACTCCTCTTTGCGAATAAGTTTCAGAAGAGGCCTGGATGGCTATATTCAAATAATTTTCGGATCGAACATCCATAGATGGATAACCCGGATCGAATCTTTTGTAAACTTCCGCCTCATTACTTGCCGGACGTGCGAGGGGCTGCTCAGGATTCAGAATGATCAGGGACTGCTTACAGAAGGAGGCCGATCCATTATTTCTCATCGCCTGGGTATAGGCTCGCAAGATATATCTGCCGCTTCGCAAGGCGTCTGGCAGCTCAATAGCTCCTTCTCCTATGCCCTTTTCTAATTCAACTTTTACCCTGGAAATCGCATTTCCTTCATGACTTATTAATTCCAGATTAGCAACTTTACTAAAGTCCGAAAGCTTGCTTTGTTGTGCGTTAAAGGCATAGATTTTGAACCAAATGGTTTCACCGGTAATGTATAATTGGCGGTCGGTATGAAGTAGAAGACGCTCCTCAATAAATTGTTCGAAATTATTGTGAAGCTCTCTTGGCTGTGAATTGCCTATATCAGGCAAGGTTCCGAGTGCCAACAACAAGAAGGCGAAGGAGGCATTTTTCATTTTCAGTTTACGAATTTTGTGATTCAATTTAATTCTCTATTTGTGTCTAAGCTGCCGTCTGCCGTACACCGTGCCACTTACACTTAGCGTTGTCGAAGTGTCACCAAAAATCAGGTTCTTCGTTACTCGCTTCAAGCGCAGAACATTCTGAACATCGCGGCTCAGTCAATCGATATCCAAGAATAGTTCCACCAAAAATGCTCCTGTTGTAATCGAAAAGCCGCAGTCCGCCGCTCATCTTGCTATAGAGCAGTGTCAAATTAAGTCCAATCGTATCGACCGGACAAATGGGACCGCTTAGTGCACCAAAAGTGTCGGGAATGTCATCCCGCTCAATAAAAATTCGCAATTCGCTAATTCCGCCTACGCCAAAATATCCAAGGACGGGGATGTCATTATTGGCGCTTTTTACATTGCCAAAAACTTCATTTGGTATCGGATCGAAAAGGCCGCCTGAAGTTTCATTCGTTTCTTCTATAGTCCTCAAAAACTTGAAATAATCTTCCGATATCGCATATTGCCTGGCGAGCAAGCTGTAGCGAGAGCTAAATCTCGGGCTGTTATTGTCGATAGCATGTAAGGGCATATCCACGACTGCATCCCGTGTGAAATTCTCGGTTGTGGCTATAATAATCTCTGTTGACTTTTCGGTTTTATAGCACCGGAAACCAGCAAACTCGCCAATTCCCAATTCGATAATCTCATCATCTCCTCCACCTGGTCCTCCATGAAAATCGGCCCGGATAAAGATCGGATTACGCAGTGAATATTGATAGGTTTCTTCCCATGTCCAGAGATAGTAAAGTGTTTTATTGTTAGGATCACTAGTGCTGATAAAAAATCGGGCAGCTTTGGTGATGGCAGCTAAAGGATTGTCATTAGGCAAGTCGACAATCTCGTGGCGGATATTTTCGATCGGAGGGCTTGCCTTCATGAGCTGCCATTCCGTGAAGAATTTATTAGCATCCGGCGTCTCTATCACTAGGCGATAACTTTTTCCAATTTGACCTTTGAGAATATCCGGGTGGGTTTGATAGGTTCCTGGTGAAACCTCTGTCAAAACAAATTGACCTCCATCTTGCTCCTCAATGATAACTTCGGCACTTTCAATCGGCACTCCGCCGTCTTCAGAAAAGCCAAAAGAGCTGGATAAAAATACCTGGGATGGGCTGTCACTATTGCTAAAAAGCCCATCGACAACTAGGACACTATCGTAGGCTGCCACTTCGGGTTCGAAAGGTTCGATGCAGCCGTTTATCACAATAATCAGGAAAATTGTGAAATAGTAGTGTTTCATATTCAGCTGAGGTTTAGAGATGAGTTATGAGAGATAAGAGATGAGCGGCAGAAACTCTATCTCTTATCTCCTTTATCTTACCTCTTCCCACCCCAAGCTTATGAATAAAATCTTTGGATGATTCCGCATTCTGAGCCTCTCTCACCATTGCTCCTGGATTAGTACCCGATTTTAAAATTTGCTTGCTCATAACATATTCTTTCTTCTCGTAAGCTAAATGCTTGTAGAGATTTACTATTCGAATAGCAAATTGAAGAGTCTTATCTCTCAGTGGACTACCCGCCTGTTTTTGATCTTTTGTTTTGCTCATGATAACAGCGATTTAATGAAAAAATAAAATTAAAACCTATCTCATATCTTATATCTCATATCTTATAACTCTTGTCCGCCTAAATCCTAAAATTGTAAGTAATAGTAAAAAACGGCCGCCCAAAAATTGACAACTTATAACCTTCTGCGCTAGTACCATCGCTCACGAAATAAACAGAGTAAACATTTTTCCTACCCGTAACATTATAAACCGAAAGAGACCATGAACTATGAGCCCACTTCCTCTTTTTATGAGTGCCTTCCAGATTGATAGACAAATCCCAGCGGAAATAATCAGGTACGCGGAATTCATTTCTTTGGGAATATTGCAGGCGTACGCCGTCGGCAAACTGGTATAAGGCCACAGGAATGGTAACGGGCCGCCCCGTGCTGTACGCCAAATTGCTCGAAATGCTAAATCGACGTGAAACTTTATAATAGCCGACCAAACTAAAATCATGAGGTTTGTCAAAGTTGCTGGGAAACCATTCACCTTGGTTTACTCGATCCTCCGAAAACGGGCTATTGGCACGAAAACGGGTATTGGAATAGGTATAACTCAACCAGCCATTCAGTTTTCTACCATTCTTCTTCAGGAGCGCTTCGACTCCATAAGCCCTTCCTTCGCCATTCACGATGTCGGTCTCAAGATGTTCGTTCAGCAATAATTCGGCTCCCGCTTTGTAGTCCAGCATATCTTGTATGATCTTGTAGTATCCTTCTAGAGAAAACTCCAATTTGTCGTCCATCATATTTCGGAAATAACCAAGGGAAAATTGATCTCCTGTTTGTGGTAAGATATGTTGATCGGATAATTTCCAGGTTGCTGTCGGAGACACAGTGGCTGAGTTGAAAAGCATGCTAAGGTATTGACGGTTGCGATTAAATGCTGCCTTTATGGAATTGTTGGCATCCATCCCGTAACGAAGGGAAATGCGGTATTCCGGCCCGTTGTAGCTTTTTACTACATCGCCGCTCCCAAAATTTTTTGTGCCGGTAATGTTCTCTTCTATTCGCGCAGCATTTTCATCATAGCTAAAAACAGTTTTTGGCCCTAAAAAAGCGTAATACGTATAACGCAATCCTGCAGAGATCGAAAAAACATCCGAAATAGTCCACTCATCACTCAGGTATATACTTGCTTCAAGGGCTTTTTCTTGCTCTAATTCTTTAGGTGTAATTATAGACTCATCGGAATTTGGGCCAATACGACCCGGGTCCAATTTATAATTGATCAGGTTTGCTCCGAAATTGATCTGGTGCTTTTCATTGGGAGCAAAAGAAAAATGGGTTCGTCCTTCGATATAATTGATTTGGTAAGAAAGATCAAAAGCAGCAGTCGGCTTGGTATTGCTGGAAACATTGAAGTCATACTGACTATATATGCCTGAAAAAGTGCCGAATAACCTTTCTCCGAATTCGTGCTGATAACTAACAACTACGTTTCGATTTTGATATGCGAATGTCGTATCAGAATTTAACTTAAAAGCATCGTTGCTAAAGTAAGCTGAGATGTCCAAATGATCATTTTGTGCGATTCGCGTCTTGATCCGCGCAGTAATGTCATAGTAATTCGCACTGCTGTTGCGAAACGATGCATTTTCGAGACGGCCCAATATCCAATCGGAATATGTACTGCGTCCACTGATAATGAGCGAAGTACGATCCTTGATTAGCGGCCCCTCCAAGGTCACCCTGCTTGTCACAGGACTGATCCCACCTCTGAGAGACCATTTTTCCATTTCGCCTTCTTTCATTTGAATTTCCAATACCGAAGAAACACGTCCTCCGTATTTTACGGGTATGCTGCTCTTATAAAGTTCAAATCCGTCCACAACATCAGGACTAAACGAAGATGAAAACCCAAAAAGATGGGAGGCATTAAAGACAGGAGCTCCGTTGAATAAAATCAAATTTTGGTCGGCTCCCCCACCACGGACATTGATGCCTGTAGAAAATTCTCCAACCGTCTGCACTCCCGGGAGCATAAGAGCAGAACGCAATATATCCACCTCTCCAAGTAGAGAGGGCAACTGCTTGATCGTCTCTGTTCTAATTTTTTCAACACCCATTTGCACGTTTTCAATATTCTTTTTGCGATCAGCTCGTACTACTATCTCTTCGATATTCATGATCAATTCTCCGAGACTGACATCCATTTGACCGGTCGCGTATAATTGCACTTTTCGATCTGTCTCTTTGAGACCAATGCTTTGAAAGACTATTCTATATCGCCCTTGTGGCATGGTGAGCGTATAGAAACCCAGTGAATCCGTGCTGACTCCTGTTTTAAGCTCCTCAACGAATATTATCGCATTTTCAAGAGGTTCACCCGTATCTGTATTTATGACATGACCACTCAAAGTAACTTTTGGTTTCTGCTCGGGGGATGCGGGGTCGCCGATTACTACCCAATTCGTTTCTAAATCCTCAAGTTGGCTTTGGATCAATGGAGAAATGTCAAATTCGCTTTCAGTAATTGCGGTTGGAGAGATAAGTTCTGCGCTGTCAACGAGGTCAAATTCGGACTTAATTTCAGTTTCTAATGTCAAAATGACCTGCCGCTCAGAGTTAATGAAATAGGCGTAATCAGTTTTTTCGAAGGTTTTGCTCAATATCCTATCCAGCGTCGTAGGATTCTCCGATTGACTAATTCTTAAATCGACAGTCCATCCTGGAAAAAAATAGAATTGTATATTATTATCAACCTCGACCTTCCTTGCGAACTCTAAAAAATTTACCCCGTTGTAATCCTTGTGGATTTCGATAATTCTATTGTTTCCTTGCCCTGCAACTGTGAGTGACCAGCCAGAGATTATACAAAAAGCAACAAAGACTCTTTGTACGAATTTTACATTCATAACATATTGGTAATCAAAGGATTGTAAGTGATCAATCGTTTGCCTATCCTCGCTACACATAGGCTCATGCTAATCTTTAAGCGAAGCATTCAGCTCTTTTGCCAGCAATACCCATTCCGCATCTTCTGCTTTTCGCCATCGGATTTTTTTGGTTTTAGAAAAGCGCGACATTTCGTCCTTGGATTCATTTCCAACCGCTTCCATGAAACTCTTTTTATTATGAATGCGATGTGCTTTCCCATTTATCACAAGAAACCATCCGTCGGCTCGAATAAAATGGGGTACCGAGTCTCTTGTCACAACGTTGATATTTCTTTTTGCCAACAGTGTGACTCTATCTTCAAATAGGATTTCGTAATATCCCATGTCCAAGCCAATATTAGCGTATCGGCCAAATGACGAATTAATAAATTGTCTGGTGTCCAACTCAAATTCCCGAATATAATCTCTTGGGAGTCGAATCATATCCACATTCATGTCTTGGCGCATCAAATAGATAAGATCATCTGCATAGATGTCGTACCACATGAGCAAGTTCTGGTACATCTTTTCCCTGTAAAGAATTTCACCAGTTGAAAGAGTCCTAATCAAATATTGACTGCCGACGACGTTGGCGTACACAGGTTGGTACACGCGGCCCTGCACCAGATTATCTAGTGTGGTACTTGGAATTTCACCAGTAGCGGTTGGTAGATCTTGAGCTCGTAAAGCGAGGCCAAATATAAATGGTGCAAAGAAAAAATTGATAGTAGGCAAAATTAACATTCGCAACTCAATACGCATTTACAAAGTATATAGGAGATGGTTATCAATATGAATATATGCCTAAAAGTATGCTTTTTTCAGACTTCGAAATTTATCTCCCGATATGATCGTTCGACTTGGCCAATTGTTCGTTTTTGCGTTTACGAACTGGTATCACAACTCTTGCGCCGCTGCGACAAATACATCGATGGTTTTCTCGACATCCTCGGCTGTGTGCATAATTGAAATGTAGAATTTCGAATCAGGTCTGAAGACACCTCTATTAAGTAATTGTTGGTTAAAACGCTTGAGCAATTCCTTGTCATTCGAAAGTGTATCTCGATAGGTCGTAATTTGCTGATCAGTGAAAAATATGTCGAAGACCGGAGGCTCGCCAATGACTTGAACGGGTATTCCCGTACCGTCAAACGCATTGCGAAGCCCGGCTATTAGTTGTTTTCCGGTAGCGAATAGTCGCTTGTAGGTATCCGGTTCCCGTAGAATTTCCAAAGTTGCCAATCCTGCAGCTGCCGCTACCGGATTGCCGTTAAGTGTTCCGTACTGAGGCATATAGTGTCTTGATTTCTTTGCTTTCGGATCAAAATTTCGCATCAGTTCTTCGCGGCCCGCCACGGCTGCAAGAGGAAAACCGCCACCTAGGGCTTTACCAACGGTGCAGAGATCGGGCACAATGCTATAGTATTCCTGAGCTCCACCAGAAGCCATCCGAAAACCTGTGACAATCTCATCGAAAATGAGAGGCACACCGAAGTGCGTTGTTACTTCACGCAAGGCTTCCAGAAAGCCAGGAACCGGTTTGATCACCCTCTGAAGTGGTTCGACAATCACGCCGCCGAGTTCATCGTGGTGATGTTCGATTAGGGCTGTAGACCTCTCAACATCATTAAATGGTGCAATTAGCATTTGATCTTGAATGCCAGCTGGTAACCCGGCAGAATCAGGCTCAGCTTGTGGCAACTCGACCGTACCTGTTGAAAATGCACTCATTAGAGCGTAATCATTCATGCCGTGAAAGCCACCTTCGAACTTTAGGATCTTGTCCCGACCACGGGCTGCCCTTGCCGTTCTCATCGCATATAAGGTAGCTTCAGTGCCCGTGCAGGTAAAACGCACTTGTTCGGCACATGGGACAGTATCTACGATTTGCTGTGCCAACTCAATCGCCAATTCGTTATTCGCAAAAAAAGTTGTGCCTTTTTCTATTTGTCTTCTTACCGCTTCTCTGACCTTCGGATGAGCATGTCCGCAGAGCATAGGGCCTGATCCGAGAAGATAGTCGATGTACTCATTACTACTCACGTCCCAAACCTTACTTCCTGCGCCACGACATATGATTGTGTCATTGTAGACATTGCCCATGCTGCCTCCGGGGAACAGTTTGTGCGCTTGCCTCGCTAGCGTCTTTTGATTTTCGTTCAGGGCGCGATTTGTATGCATTTTTATACTCGCAATAGCCATTAGTTTTCTAAAAAGTAAACTACAAAATTATATAGGCTAAATTAGTGTCGTTTAATCTCTTTTTATTTTAAATCTTCACTTATGTCCATCTGGCTCACTAAAGACGAACTCAAACGATTAAAATTTGCGGATAAAGATTATTCAGCAACTCCGGTCCCACCTCAAGTAGTGTCGAATGGCGAGTACAGTCCGATGCCACAAACCCAACAACAAAGGGCTGTAGAAAATCGAATATTGGAAATGTCTGAATCCATTAGCAAAAAAATGGGAATCAAGCGTCGCCAGTTTCTGCGCAGCACTAGCGGCATGGCCCTCGCCTTTCTGGCAATGAACCATGTATACGGCTGCCACTTTGAAGTTTCTGAAAAGGAAGCAACCGACAAAGACGCTGCCAAGGCCTGGAAAGATAAACTTGCGAATCAATTCATATTTGATGATCAATTGCATTATGTTACGGAAGACTACGAGTTTCGAGGTATCCTGGGATTGCGTGAATTGGCGGCGAATCTATGGAATCCTGATGTCAAAGGTCAGTATGACGATTTCAAATGGATCCAGTTTGAAAATTTTGTCAAGGAGGTTTATTTTGACAGCGATACGACCATTGGATTATTGAGCGGTGCACCCTCCGATAACGTCAAAAACTGGTTTCTTTCGAACCAGGAATTAGCGGATGCGCGCAAAAAAGTAAATGAACTCTCCGGCACCAAACGTCTTTACGCTCATGCAGTCATCACTCCCGGGCAAGACGGTTGGATGGATGTCATTGACCATGCTATCGAAGTGCTCAAACCGGACAGCTGGAAGGGCTATACGATAGGCGATCCTTTATCACTTTCGGAATACCCGTGGCGTTTGGATGATGAAGTACTCGTGTATTCTGCGTACGAAAAAATGCAGAAAGCGGGTATTAAGAATATTTGCATTCACAAAGGCCTTTTGCCAGCTAATTACGAAAAAGTCTATCCGGGAATTTGGCAATACGCCAATGTTGACGATGTCGGTAAGGCTGCAAAAGACTGGCCTGATCTGAATTTTATTATCTACCACGCTGGTCTGAGTACGGCGCCTTCAGGGCCGGAGGAAAAGATGACCAAACTGAATGAGACGGGTAGAATGGACTGGGTATCTGATTTAGCAGAAATTCCTGAAAAGTACGGAGTGACGAATGTCTATGGCGAGGTCGGAAGTTCTTTTGGAAGCGCTTGTATTACGCATCCCCGTCACGCTGCAGCGTTGCTGGCCATATTAATTAAAGGCCTGGGTAGAGATCATGTTATTTGGGGGACAGATTCGGTTTGGTACGGTTCACCGCAATGGCAGACCGATGCGCTTCGTCGTCTGGAAGTGCCTGAAGATTTACAGGAAAAATTTGGTTTTGCGCCACTAGGTGCTGCAGACGGTAAAGTTAAATCGGATATTCTCGGATTGAATGCAGCTAAGCTTTATGATCTATCGGAAGAAGAAACCAAGGTGAGCTATTATGTTAATGACGAGATGGCAAAGACAAAACTGGCTTACCAGAATGCAGGAGGGGAGAGAAGCAACATGGTTTATGGGTTCTTGCATAAGAATGATTAGCGGAGCTCAACTTGTTAGGTCGTCAGATTATAAAGTACAACGTATCCTTTGATCTTCTGTTTTATGTCAACAGTAACCTAACAGGTTTTTCACAACACATCAAAATTCCAGCCCTCTACTTAAGAAGCTACGCGGTTTTGCATCAAAGCCAGCATTTCCACCTTCGTAGAGGTCGCGTTTGTGGCCTAACCCAATGCTGAGTTGCTCTGAAAAAGATTGTAGAAAAAACGAGCTTTTACAATACCTTTATTTATCACTACCCTGTTCCGCTCCACATAAGACAACTAATTTTTAATTTGCATCTTTTTTCGAAAAACTGAAAAGATCAACACAACATGCAGACTTCGGTAGACATAGAAGCCCTCAATCAACAAATACACCTCGATAGCGCATTTATCGATGATCTGACCAAAGAAACGAACAAGGTGATTGTTGGTCAGGAGCAGATGCTCGAACGGCTTTTACTGGGCCTTTTGGCAGATGGTCATATTCTTTTAGAAGGCCTACCGGGACTTGCTAAGACATTGGCAATCAAGACCTTAGCTTCCGCTGTGCATGCCGATTTTCAAAGAATACAATTTACACCTGATCTCTTGCCGGCCGACATTATTGGTACCATGATCTTTAATCCGAGTAAGAATGAATTTACAGTAAGACAAGGGCCGATATTTGCCAATTTTATCCTGGCTGACGAGATCAATCGGGCACCGGCCAAAGTACAAAGCGCCTTGCTCGAAGCCATGCAGGAAAGACAGGTCACCATTGGAAAAGAAACATTTAAATTACCCGAACCCTTCCTTGTACTGGCTACTCAAAACCCAATTGAACAAGAAGGCACCTATCCCCTCCCCGAAGCGCAGACCGATAGATTCATGCTTAAGGTAACAATTGACTACCCGAGCAAAGAGGAAGAAATTGACATCATAAGGCGAAACCTCACTGGCGAGACAACGCAGGAAATTTCGCCTATAGTGAGTTCCAAAAAAGTAATGAAAGCGCGAGCAATGGTGCGGAAAATATATATGGACGAGAAAATCGAGAAGTACATTATCGACCTGGTATTTGCCACCCGAAATCCAAAAGAATATGGGCTCGACAATTTGGCACCTCTTATTTCCTATGGCGGTTCGCCAAGGGCGAGTATCAGTCTGGCAATCGCGTCAAAAGCCCACGCATTTATAAGGAGGCGTGGGTATGTGGTACCGGATGATGTACGTGCTATATGCCATGATGTGCTTCGACATCGTTTAGGAATAAGTTATGAAGCCGAAGCAGAGAATATTTCTCAGGAAGAGATCATTACCGATATTCTTAACGAAGTTCAGGTACCGTAAAAGTATAAGTATGGACTGTAGGAGAATCCCTGCCTGACGACAGGCAGGAAGTTCAATAATTTTTGAGCAGAATTAGTAGTCAATAGTTCGTGAAGGATTTCGGCCAAATTCGAAGTGTTAACAGCAGTATCTTAAATTCAAGATTTTCTATAACGCTGATTATCAAGTATTTATGGCCTGCTTATTTGGCAATCCTATTAAAATGCAAGTTTCGGTTCAGACGATACTTTAGTTTTAATAATTTATCCATAATTCTAAGATTGAGTATCAACGAGTTATGAAATATTTCCTTCACGGACTATTGAGTAGTAAAACATTGAGAGGGACGTTGACAATGACATTCTTGGTAGTTACACTGGCAATTTGCACTAATATCGCGCAGAGCAGGGTGGATTCTGTTCAATATATCAGCGGGGAAATATACGGAGGGCTGCCGATACAGATCGCATTGATTAATGAAAATGGCGTACTTCAAGGATGGTCAAAATATGGCTCTTCCGGCCAATTGGAATTCAAAATAGAGGGGGAAATTACTGGAGATGAAATGACGCTTTTCGAGTTTGACGAAGACCATATTCTTTCAGGCATACTTGAAGTGCGTACCGAGGATGACAAATGGATGTGGAATTCGTCAGATTATAGTTCCAATCTTCCAATAACCGTCAATAGTACCGGATCAACCGATATTCAAGCAATTGATTTTGTGACATTTAATTCATACATCTCCGTGAAATACCCTTTCCTCGATGACGAAGTTTTTGATAGAGCAATTGGTGATAAAATAAGTAGTGCAATCAAGGAAATTATTAAAGAATATGAAAGAAAAGAGTTCGCTCATGGGCCTGCCGGTTCAAATAAAAGATTTGCCAATCGAGCCATCGGCATTCATAAAATTACTTTGGACAGTGACGATCTTTTGTCTGGTTCCGTTGATATTTATGACAATCAAAAAGCGGAGGTGGTCACATTGATTTTCACTTATGATAGAGCCAAAAGAGAACTACTCGACTTAGATAAAATCTTTAAAAAAAACTTCAATTATTCATTCTTTCTGAAACAGTATATTAACCAGAAAAAGCAAGATATGGTGGGCCTTGTTTCACAGACAGAAGCGGCATGGATTAAGGAAGAAAAGTTTAATTATTACGTGTTGACAAAAGGGGGACTAAAATTTTTCGGCGATCATAATACTATTTTCGGACGTAGGAGTTTTATGATCCCGTATCATGAGATAGCTTCTTCAATTGGGAATAAATCGCTTATTAATTATTTAAAAAACAGGAAGTAACACTTCGACTACGCTCAGCGCAAGCGGCTGACGACAAACGGTTGAGGATATGGAGAGGGAGAGAAAAAGGCCAGTGCAATAAACAGGAAATTCAGACATAAATTATGATCGACGCTGCCGAAATATTGAAGAAAGTGCGCAAGATTGAGATCAAAACTAAAGAGATCAGCAAGCACTTGTTTTCAGGGGAGTACAGTAGTACTTTCAAAGGGCGAGGTATGTCATTTAGCGAGGTGAGAGACTATCAGTATGGGGATGATGTACGCAATATCGATTGGAATGTTACTGCGAGAATGGGCGCGCCACATATTAAGATTTTTGAAGAGGAAAGGGAACTGACGGTGATGTTTCTAGTGGATATGAGTAGGTCTTCATTTTTCGGAACGCAGAATCAATTCAAAAGTGAGATCAATACCGAAATATGCGCAACTCTCGCTTTCTCGGCCCTGACTAATAATGATAAGGTGGGTGCTATATTATTTACTGACAAGGTCGAAAAATATATACCGCCCAAGAAAGGACGTAAGCATATATTACTCATTATAAGAGAATTGATCTACTTCGAACCCCAAGGTACAGGAACAAACATTTCTGAGGCAATTATCTATCTTAACAACGTCATCAAAAAGAAGAGCATCGCCTTCATGCTTTCTGATTTTAATGACGACGAATACGCCGCCGCTCTAAATATAGCGGCGAGAAAACACGATATCATAGGTGTGAAAGTATTCGACGATTTAGAAAAAGAGCTACCCAATGTAGGCATGATGCAAACAGTAGACAGCGAAACAAACCAACAACTGATCATTGATACATCATCAAAGCGAGTGCGTGAAAAGTATAAAAAGCACTTTGCGGACCGATACTACTATTTTCGTGAAACTTTCAAGAAATCCGGATCAGATATCCTGTCAGTTAATACTAAAGAAGATTATGTGAAACATTTGTTGAAATTTTTTAAAAGTCGGCATAAATGATATTCCGCCTTTTGATATTGGCCTTTTTTGTTTTAGGTGTTCTGGAATCCGAAAGTCAGATTTCTGTCTCACTCGGCTGGGGAAAAGATTCTATACAACTCGGTGATGAGGTAGCACTACAACTGTCAATAATAAATCGTGCCGATATTAAGGTTGAATCGGTTAATGGCAGTTTTCTCGACTCTATAATTTCTGGCTTCCAAACAGCCAAAATGCGACAGATCGATTCCACAAAGGCGGAAGAATTCGGTTATGCAGACATCGATATATTGCACTATGGAAATTTTAATGATCAGAATGAAAATGGAAAATTCGAAGCTGATGAAATGAATTGGCAGCGGAATGCATTGAACGACGAGGTTTTGCTTTCTAACAGCTTCAAAGTAAGGATATGGGAACCAGGACAGATCATTGCATTGAGCCCAAAAGTAGAATTCCAAATGGGAGACGAAGTGCTTTTGTATGCTGATCTATCTCCTGCCATGCTTTTTGTAATTCCACCCGTTGATGTGGAATCCATTAGGCAAGATTCAATTGGCATTTCTCCTATTAAGACTATTATAAAGGAACCCGTTCAGCTGAGCGACTACGCGGTTTACTTTTATTTTATAGGCGGTGTTTTGGGATTCTGGTTGGTTTACGTTTTATACGGTAGAAATGCGCAAAAGAAAGAGCTGGCACCAATACCCAAAGTGCAAATAGTCATTCCGGCGCACAAAATAGCTCTAGGAAAACTACACGAATTAGATGATAAAAAATTATGGCAGACCGGAAACATAAAAGGTTATCAATCGGAGCTGACATACATTGTAAGAGAATATCTTGAGAACAGGTATGGAGTGATAGCTCTCGAAATGACAACGGATGAAATCGTACAGTCTCTAAAAAAGCGCGATCTAGAAAAACATCATATTGACGAGCTCAGAAATATTTTACAAGTGGCAGATTTGGTAAAATTTGCTAAATCAAAACCGAATGTGAATATTCACCGGGAATTTATGGACAAGGCGGTGACTTTTGTAAAAGAGACCCAACAAGTACACCCTGTAGGAGAATCCCTACAGGGTTCAGCTTAGGTACGAGAACAAAGCTCAAAAGAGCAATCATCATGAACGGCATTTTAGGTGATATACATTTTGTAAGCCCCGAATTTTTCGCTCTTCTAGTCCTTATTCCACTCGGAATATTTTGGGAGTTTAAGAAAAAGAAATCTGAATCGGTCACTCTGCAAATGCCTGATTTACAATCTATTTCGGATTTGCGATCGATCCGATCAGTGATTTATCCTTACACCAATGTTTTGCGAGGAATAGCACTTGGCTTTTTTGTAATTGCACTTGCACGGCCTCAGCTCACACTCAAGGAAGAAGAAATCAAAGCCGAAGGCATCGATATCATGATGATCATGGACATATCGAGCAGCATGCTGGCCCAGGATTTTAAGCCTGATCGATTGGAAGTAAGTAAAAAAGTAGCCATTGAGTTTGTGGATAAAAGGCCGTATGACCGGATTGGGCTTGTCGTATTCTCGGGAGAAAGTTTTACCCAATGTCCACTGACAACCGATCATAAAGTGTTGAAAGATTTTTTGGATGGTTTGCAGTGCGGGCTCCTTGAAGATGGCACAGCGATAGGAATGGGTTTGGCTTCTGCAGTAAATCGCCTGAAGGACAGCGAGGCCGAAAGTAAAGTGATCATATTATTGACCGATGGAGTGAACAATTCAGGATATATCAAACCCCTTACAGCAGCCGAGATAGCGCAAGAGTTGAATACCAAAGTGTATACCATAGGAGTAGGCAGCGTCGGGCAGGCGCTTTCTCCCATAAGCAGAAGAAGCGATGGGCGATACGTATTTGGAATGGCAAAAGTGGAGATTGATGAAGGGCTTTTGAATCAAATTTCTGAGATGACTGGCGGTCGATACTACCGCGCTACTGACGAACGGAGCCTCGAAGCGATTTATGCGGAAATTGACAGGCTAGAAAAGACAGAAATGGATATAACCGCATTCAAAAGATATTCCGAGGAGTTTGGCCGCTTCTTGTTTATTGGATTATTGTTTTTGCTTTTAGAGATTGTATTGAAGCAGACCCTTTTAAAAACACTGCCCTAGATATTTCCGACTATGTTTAGATTCGAAAATCCACAGCACCTGGCACTTTTCTCCATAGTCGTTGTGGTTTTGTTATTGTACGTAGCGTATTCGCTTTGGCAAAAAAGGAATTTGAAAAAGCTGGGATCAAGTGTACTCATCACAAGGCTTATGCCAGGATTTTCAAAATATCGCTCCAGGTTAAAAATGTCTTTGTTAATAATATCGCTGTTATTCCTAATTGCAGCTTTGGCGAATCCGCAGTGGGGCACAAAAAAAGAAAAAGTAAAAGCAAAAAGTTCGGATGTCTTTGTTGCTCTGGATATTTCCCAAAGCATGATGGCCGAAGATATATCGCCCAATCGCCTTGAGCGAGCTAAACGAATGACTCAAAATCTGATAACCGCAATTAGAGGAAATCGACTGGGGATCATTCTTTTTGCTGGCAACGCATATCTTCAGATGCCTTTGAGCAATGATGTATCCGCCGCACAGATGTTTGTATCGAGTGCGAATACTTTCCAGGCGACCACCCAAGGCACGGCAATTAGCGAAGCCATTGATCTGGCCTTAAGAGCTTACGACGAAGGCGAAGCATTTCAAAGAGCGTTAATTATTATTACCGATGGAGAAAACCATGATGACGAAGCAGTCGCCAAAGCCAGACAGGCCAAAGAGAAGGGTTTAAATATCTTTACCATTGGAGTAGGAACAGAAGGGGGTGCCTTTGTGCCCTACCGCACTTCATCGGGCAATCAGTACAAAAGAGATGAAAATGGCGAATTAGTCAAAAGCGCCTTAAATCCTCAGCTTATACGAGATCTAGCCTCTGCTGCAGGCGGTAAACATTACTTCATTCAAGATGGCAACCAAGTCATTGCAGACATTAAAAAACAGATCGATCGTCTTGAAAAGCAAGAAGTTGAGCAGCGCTCTTTTACCGATTACGAGAGTTACTTTCAGTACTTACTAGGCCTTGGGATTTTGTTTTTGGTAGCCGAGTATTTTGTTTCTCCCAGGAGGAGGGTTTCAATGAGTTAGACGAATTTTCTCATACCGGTTAGAAGAGCGAATTATCCATTGGCCAAATGAATAATTCGGATTAAACGACTTGAAGCTTTTGATTCTCTACGATCATTTCTGATACCGATTGTCTTCGAATCTTCGCGTCGACCCACGAATAAATATCCAAATATAGAAATGCTCGCCTCTCGTAAGGATCATTTTTTAGTTTAAACAATTGCCAGTGAAATTCTTCCAAAATTGGACGTTGGTCGGACTTGCCTTTTTTCTGTATCGACATGAAAAATCGAAGACTAACGTCCTGAAGTTTGCTGCGGTCTTTCATCTTCCTGAATGTGCTTTCCGCTCTTTGCACGAGGTATTTCATAATGTCGAAGTTTTCCAGATCAAAGTGGGCCATCAGGAACAATAATTGGCTATAACCCTGTATGTCTTCGCGAAGTACACCTACCTCTATACTAAATATCTTATTGAGATAATTGATGGCTTTTCCGGCTTGCCCGTTGGCCAGGTACATCCAGGCCATTTTGAAATAAAGGACCATTATTCTATGAGCGTCAAGGCGATCGCCGTATCTTTTTATCCGCCTCAATGTTTTGGGTATGACTTTAACCCCCTCCAAAAAATCACCGGAAAGGAAGTAGCTGTTCAAACGTCCGTTATGGACATAAATGAATGAGAATATTTTTGAATTTTCGTTGAACTTGTGATAGTTGGTTTTTCTGAAATTCTCGAATTCAGCAAGGTACGATTTAAATGATTCTCTATCGCGGTTGTTATAAGCTGTGGTTAGAATATAATGATATCCTCTCATCATCACATCCACATCCCAATTCACAAATTCTTCATGTTGCTTAAAAAGGTTTACCCATTTTACGGCATAGTCGTGACATTTTCTAAAATCCAAAATGATATAGTAATACCATACAAAAGATTGATATAGGAATAACTTTTCCTGGAAACTCAACTTCTCCAGTCTGAATAGAGGAAGGTGGTCTTCGAAGAACTTTTGAATTTCCTGGTAGTCCTCTTCATTTTTGATATGCCCATGCCTTATATACCAACCATGTATAAGGATTTTCAGATTAGAGAGCCGTACTTCAGAGTGCACATTTGAAAATTTTTCCTCGGCTTCATTGATAAGTTCTACATTCTTTAATGCGCCAGTCCTCGTAATATGTCGGGCTTCTATCATTTTTTGAAACTCAATGATTTCCAAAATGAGCAAGTCTAGGTCATTTTTTTCGGCAATACGCTTGGCGCGTAATAGAATTTTGAGGCTTTGGTGATAAAGGCCTTTTCCATAAAGGATCTTTGCAAAATCGATATGCTCCCGTACCTCGATTGAGGTGTCCTTATTGATATGGATGAGTCTCAGGCTGACCAAGATTTGCTTGTATAGATGTCTTTTGATATTGGGAAACTGCTTCCTTTCTATTGCAATCAGGCGGCCGAAGAGCTCATTTTCGTTTTCTTCCTGTTGTCTTTCCAAGACATCGAATACCTGTAAAAACTTCATCGTTTCATTTCCCCCTATGCGCTTGGAATAGAGCTTAAAATTCCTTTTTTCCGCTTTGGAAAGGGATTTCACCAGACCGAAAAGCTCATTATAATTGGATATAGGCATAACAATCCTTCAAAGGGATAATGCATTGATAATCAGTAGCTAACGTACAAATATAACAAGGTAAGTATCACATCTCGGCAATATTCTCCACTTTTTGTGAGCGCACAGTATGTAATCTTGCCGCGATAAAATATTAAAAAGAATTAACATTCACAAAAAATGAAAAAAGTAGAAGCTATCATTCGTTCATCCAAATTTGAGGATGTCACTGAAGCTTTGGAAAATGCGGGAATTATTTTTTTCACATTTCTGGAGGTGAAAGGACATGGCAAACAAAAGGGTGACGAAATCACCTACAGGGGTACCCACTACGACGCGGGCTACATCCCCCGACTAAAGTTAGAAATAGTAGTGCCGGACAACAAAGCGAACTCAGTGGTAAACATTGTCTGTGAGCACGCTCGGACCGGCAATATAGGAGATGGAAAGATCATCGTCACAACGGTAGATTCCTTTACGCGAGTGCGCACAGGGGAGACCGGAGATGATGCACTTTAATTTAAGTAAACCAACAAATAAAGAAAAATGCAAGAGAAAGAAATAATATATCAAACGTCACCTGAAGTACTAGCCCAACTCGAAGCCGCCACAGCTGCGGCAGCACAGGCACAGGAAGCGGCCGATCTCGGACAATTTATGACGAATAACCTGTGGCTACTTTTAGCAGCAGCACTGGTATTCATAATGCACCTAGGTTTTGCCGCTCTGGAATCAGGATTTGTGCAGAAAAAGAATGTGGTCAACATTCTTTTCAAGAATTCGATGATCATCTCAATTGGCATATTGACATTCTGCCTTTGCGGGTTTAATTTAATGTATCCCGGCTTCGAGGAAGGAAGTTCCGGATTTTTCGGTTTTGCAGGCTTTGGTCTTAATCCCGGCCCAGATGATATGACCGCCGCATACGCGGACTATACGTATTGGTCGGATTTTATATTCCAGGCCATGTTTGCTGCAACCGGTGCTACTATTATATCGGGAGCAGTTGCTGAACGAATAAAATTATCCTCGTTCTTACTTTTCGTGACCCTGTTTGTGGCGATATCCTATCCAATAACCGGTGCCTGGAAATGGGGAGGCGGATGGCTGGATCAAAGAGGATTTTATGACTTTGCAGGTTCTACAATCGTACATTCGGTAGGCGGATGGGCGGCTTTAGCGGGTATTATTATACTGGGGCCAAGAACAGGCAAGTACACGCTCAGAGGCATCCGTCCGATCACTGGAAATAGTATGCCATTGGCCGCCATCGGTGTCTTTCTACTATGGTTTGGTTGGTTTGGATTTAATGGAGGTTCAGTATTGAGCGCTGATCCAGCAGCGGTATCACTGGTATTCACAACTACGTCAATATCTGCATCAGCCGGAGCGATAGGTGCTTTTGCTGCATCTAAAATACTGTTTAAATCATACGATTTATCCATGGTTTTGAATGGTATCCTCGGTGGACTTGTGGGAATCACAGCGGGTGCTGATGTTATGTCTATTACCGATTCTGTCATTATTGGTTTTATAGCCGGTATCATAATCCCTATATCCGTTTCGACCTTTGATAAATTGCGATTGGACGATCCTGTTGGCGCCACTTCAGTTCACTTAGTATGTGGTATATGGGGTACGATCGCCGTGGCGCTATTTGGAAGTTGCAGTGACGGCTACGGCAGCTTTAGTTCACAGATAACAGGTATCGCCGCTATTGGTGCATTCACATTCATCTTCGCTTTCATCGTATTCTCTATTATCAAATTGATAATGGGCTTGAGAGTTTCTGAGGAGGAGGAAGAGACAGGATTGGATATTACGGAGCATGAAATGCATGCTTATTCCTAATGCATAATAATTACGAATTAAATAATCCCATCTCTTTTTAAATAAAACAACCCCGGGAATAAAGATTCGCGGAGCTGTCTTTGAGAACATCGAAAGAATGTCGAAGCTCTGATTCAATGTGAAATTTGACTTTAATATAAATACAATTACTTATATCCTTCGATGCTCTTTCTGTTTTTTTTTTGAATAATAAGATTTAAAACAAAAAGAAATTATGAGATCACTACTTACAAAAATTGTTTTTACGCTGTTGATCGTATCATCTGGGATGATGACAGTGAGTGCCCAATTTGACGGAGGAGCGGATTTCGTCAGCAGATACTTATGGAGAGGGCAACTTCTTTCTTCAGGTCCGTCAGTTCAACCTTGGGCTTCTTATTCAACGTCAAACGAAGATGTGAGCTTTGAAATAGGGGCTTGGGGGTCTTACTCATTTGCTACCACTCTTTCTCCGGATGGAACATTAACTGACGGTTCTGAGGCTGACTTGTATTTCAGTATAGGCGTCGCAGATTTCAGTTTTGGCCTGACCGACTACTTCTTCCCTTCCGATGAAGCCTTCGCTGTGAACGATAATTACTTTGACTATGACAATCATGTATTTGAATTAAATCTTGGATACGATGGTCCAGTGTCGATTGCATTTAACTACAATATTTCTGGAGATCCAGGGGCAGATGGAGAAGATTTGAATAGCATCTATACCGAATTTGGATTCGGAGTAGCTGACAATGTTGACTTAATCACTGCTTTTGGAAACGGCTGGTATACCGATGATGAAGGTTTTGGAATGGTAGGATTGGGAATTACCGTGTCAAAAGAGCTCACTATAACGGAATCATTCGCCCTTCCAGTATTTGCAACCGTATTGGTTAATCCTGCAATTGAAAAGATATTCATAGTTTTTGGAATGAGCTTTTGACAGGAAAAGCTTTAACTTCAATATTTAGAGAAGTTGATTGAAGGCTGCTCCGATGGTGCAGCCTTTTTTATTTGTAATCAGTCTAAAAAGATCAAAGTGATTGATTGACAACCTTCCATCAACCACAGAACGAATTTATTTTTCGTATTTTACGGAGTTCCATTAATCGGAATCAATTATAGAATTTCAACCGTACAAGAAAATGAACGAAACTGTCGAGCAGAAAGGCCTCTACATTCCCGACTACGAAAAAGATTCCTGCGGTATAGGTTTGATCGCCAATCTCAAAAACGCAGCATCCCATCAAATTGTAGACAATGCACTTACCATTTTGGAAAATATGGCACATCGCGGAGCTTGCGGTTGCGATCCCGAAAGCGGTGACGGAGCGGGAATTTTAACCCATATCCCACACTCATTTTTTGAAAAGCAAAATTTGCATTTTGATTTGCCCGAACGTGGTAAATATGGAGTGGGCGTCTGTTTTTTTCCTACGGATGGTGATTTGATTGAGGAGTTGCAGCTATTTATATCCGAATGCGCGAAACAAGAGGCACTTGAATATATTGGCGAAAGATTGGTGCCCGTAGACAGTTCTATTTTAGGAGCTGATTCGGGAGCTACTGAGCCTGTGATAAAACAACTTTTTTTCAAGCCTAAAAAAGAGCTGGATAGAAAGGAATTGGATAGAAAACTGCTTATTCTAAGAAAGAATATACACCACCGGGCGCACGAAGACATGATCGAAATCATCGACGATTTTTATTTTTCGTCCATATCGAGCAGGACGATGGTCTTGAAAGGTCAATTGACGTCGTGGCAGGTGCGCAACTACTATAAGGACCTTCAAGACCCTGATTTTCAATCTGCTTTAGCGCTCATACACTCCCGTTTTTCTACCAATACCACACCTAAATGGAAACTCGCCCAACCTTTCCGGATGATCGCTCACAATGGCGAGATCAATACCATCACCGGTAACGGCAATTGGTGGCGGGCCAAGGAGAAATTTCTAAAATCCGAATTTTTTACTAAAGCTGAACTGAAAAGAACCCTCCCGCTTTTCTACAAAAAAGCCTCGGATTCGTCAATATTTGATACCGTTCTGGAGTATTTGACTTTCGACGGCAGGACACTTCCCCATGCGCTTATGATGATGATACCGGAGGCATGGCAGAATGCCAAGCATATGGAGGATTATAAAAAATTCTTTTACGAATACCACGAAGCGCATATGGAGCCGTGGGACGGTCCGGCCTCGATTTGTTTTACGGATGGCACCTTGATTGGCGCAACTTTGGATCGAAATGGATTGAGACCATCGCGATATATGGTAACCGATGACAATGTACTCATTGTGGCTTCGGAAACCGGGGTCCTTCCTGTTGACCCGGCAAAAGTAAAATACAAGGGACGGTTGGAGCCGGGAAAAATATTAATTGCTGATCTGGACGAACATAAAATCAACGTTGACGAAGAAATGAAAAAAGTGATTTGTCAAAGATTGCCCTATGCCGATTGGGTGAATGAATCCAAAGTGCACATCCACGACGTAGAGAGTGAAGATCGGGAACAGGAAGGCGAAAAAATCCCCCTAATCCAGCAAAAATTGACCTATGGCTTCACGACGGAGGATGAAGAAATGATCATCGGTGCAATGATGCAAAACGCCAAAGAGCCCGTCGGTTCTATGGGCGCCGATATTCCCTTGGCAGTGCTTTCGAGATATGCTCAACATTTGGCCCATTACTTTAAGCAGCAATTCGCACAAGTCACTAATCCACCCATCGACCCTTTAAGAGAAGCTGAATATATGACTTTGAAATGCGCTTTGGGGGGTGCACAGGATATTTCAAAGGTCAATGAAAATACAGCCCGGTTTATCCGTCTGGACAGCCCGATTTTGGATAAAAAAACATTTCAAAAGATCAATGGTATAAAGCACGAATATTTCAAATCGCTGGAGGTTGATTGCACATTTGATAACGACCATAGAAAAGGCAATCTGCAAAGTAGGATTAAAGCCATCTGCAAAGAGATATCCGGTCATGTCGACAGAGGAATCAATCTTTTTATCCTATCCAACAGGCATATCGATGCCGAGAATGTCCCCATTCCTTCGCTCTTAATTGTAGGCGGTGTTCATCAATATCTGATCAAACAAGGAAAACGTCACAAAGCTTCTTTGATCGTGGATGGGGGCGATATAATAGAGACTCACCACTGCGCTACTTGCATCAGTTTTGGCGCCGATGCCGTATTTCCAAGGTTGGCTTTGGACACTTTGGAGGAGCTTCACGGCAACGCCAAACTGAATGGCAGCCAATCAGCCCAAGACTACCAAAAAAGTTATGTCAAAGCTATTGACAAAGGACTTCTAAAAGTAATGTCCAAACTCGGCATATCGACTGTCCAATCCTACAAGGGTGCGCAGACGTTTGAAGCATTGGGCATTTCAAAAGAAGTGATTGATCTTTGCTTTACGGGTACTGTAAGTAGAATAGGGGGGATGAGTTTTGACGATCTCACAAAGGAAGCCCTTGTAAAACACAAGTTGGGATTCGAAGATCAGGAAGCGAATGATCTTATCGATCTCGGAATTTATCAATGGAAAAGAAAAGGCGAATTTCATCTTTTTAACCCGCAAAGTGTTCACTTGCTGCAATTCTCGACGAGCAAGAACGATTACGATCTGTTTAAAAAATACACCAAAGCAATCAATGACCAGGAGAAAAATGCGTGCACGTTGAGGAGCCTTCTCGATTTTCAAAAAACAGATCCCATTCCTTTGGATGAGGTCGAGCCTATTGAGAATATTATGAAAAGATTCGCAACAGGAGCAATGTCTTTCGGTTCTATTTCACACGAAGCGCACACTACTTTGGCGAAAGCCATGAACAGAATTGGCGGCAAAAGCAACAGCGGTGAAGGGGGCGAAGATGAAATACGCTACGAAAGATTGCCGAATGGAGATTGGGAGCGTTCGGCCATCAAACAAGTAGCCTCTGGGAGATTTGGTGTGACGATTAATTATCTCACAAATGCAGATACTCTTCAGATAAAAATGGCGCAAGGAGCTAAGCCCGGAGAAGGGGGCCAACTTCCCGGGCACAAGGTTAATGAATGGATAGCGAGGGTAAGGCATTCTACACCAGGTGTAGGATTGATCTCCCCACCTCCGCATCATGATATCTATTCCATTGAGGATTTAGCTCAATTGATTTTTGATTTGAAAAATGCCAATCGAAAAGCTCGTATAAGTGTAAAACTCGTTTCAAAAGCGGGAGTAGGAATCATAGCATCGGGCGTGGCGAAAGGTCATGCCGATCATATACTTATAGCAGGTCATGACGGAGGCACGGGAGCATCGGCATTGAGTTCGATACGGCATGCAGGTTTGCCCTGGGAATTGGGTATTTCTGAAACACACCAGACCCTGCTAATGAATAAAATTCGGGATAGAGTCACAGTGCAGGTCGACGGACAGATTCGCACAGGCCGTGATATGGCTATTGCTACCTTGCTTGGCGCAGAAGAATGGGGAATTGCTACAGCGGCATTGGTCGTAGAAGGGTGCATATTGATGAGAAAATGCCACCTCAACACTTGTCCTGTGGGCATCGCTACGCAGGACGAAAATCTTAGGAAAAAATTTAATGGAAACGTTGATAATGTTGTGAATTTCTTTCGCTTCCTCGCCCGGGATATGAGGGAAATTATGGCGAATCTCGGGTTCAGGACGGTGAATGAAATGGTGGGCAAGTCCGATAAATTAAAAATTCGCAGGGACTTAAATCATTGGAAACTGAAAAATCTCGATCTCACTCCTCTGTTGTACAGGTCAGAAGAGTCCGGAAAAGTCGGAGAATATAAAACGGTAACACAAGATCACGGCCTCGAAAATGTGCTTGATAGAAAGCTGATCCCGTACGCTGATCTTGCGATAGAAGATGGCGTGCAAATTCAGAGTGTATTTCCAATAAAAAATACAGATAGGGCAGTAGGGACGATGCTTTCTAATGAAATTGCAAAAAAGTATGGAAGCGATGGACTTCAGGATAATTCGATCAATTTTAAATTTCGAGGTTCCGCAGGACAGAGTTATGGGGCTTTTGCGGCAAAGGGCATTGCTTTCATTCTGGAGGGTGATTCCAATGATTATTTTGGAAAAGGATTGAGTGGGGCAAGAATCGTTGTAGTGCCTGATCGCGACGCCACCTTTGAGCCTTCTGAGAATATTATTATCGGGAATGTTGCGCTTTATGGAGCCACTTCAGGCGAAGTGTATATAAAGGGCGTCGCTGGAGAAAGGTTTTGTGTACGCAACAGTGGAGCTATTGCTGTGGTAGAAGGTATAGGCGCACATGGCTGTGAATATATGACAGGCGGCCGAGCTGTTATTTTGGGTAGTATCGGAAGAAATTTTGGTGCGGGAATGAGCGGAGGAATTGCCTATATCTATGATCCTGAAAGTGTGCAACAACAATTCTGCAATAAGGAAATGATATTCATAGAAGAATTGGGAAATGACGACCTGTCAGAACTGCGTGCGCACATCAGAAACCACTTCAAACATACTGGCAGCTTGAGAGCATTGAAAATGTTGAAGAACTGGACTTCTGCAAAAGGTGATTTTATTAAAATAATGCCCAAAGAATACAAGGCAGTATTGGCGAAGAAAAAAGCGGAAAAACCAATCGAATTGGTTGCAGAAATGGCAGAATAGAAAGATGGGTGATATAAAAGGATTTATTAAATACATTAGAGACCTTCCTTCGAAAAGATCGGTGGAAGACAGGGTCAACGACTACACGGAAATCTATATTGACTACCCGGAAGAGGCTACTAAGAATCAAGCTGCGAGGTGCATGGACTGTGGGATTCCTTTTTGCCATAGCGGATGTCCCCTGGGAAATATTATTCCCGATTTTAACGATGCGGTATACGGGGAAGATTGGGAAAAAGCATATGCAATTCTGAGCGAGACCAATAATTTTCCGGAATTCACAGGAAGGATATGCCCTGCTCCATGCGAGGCGGCGTGCGTCCTTGGGATAAATCGTGATCCGGTGACTATCGAGCATATCGAAAAAGCAATTGCCGAAAAAGCATTCGAAAATGGATGGGTACTTCCAGATACTCCTGAGGAAAGGACGGGCAAAGCAGTAGCTGTAGTAGGATCGGGCCCGGCGGGATTAGCTGCAGCAGCACAACTCAACAAGGCCGGACACGTGGTAACCGTTTTTGAGAGAAACGATCGCATTGGTGGACTTTTGCGTTATGGCATACCCGATTTTAAACTAGAAAAATGGATGGTAGAACGCAGAGTGGCCATTATGGAGCAATCGGGAGTTGAATTCCGGACGGGCGTCAACGTAGGGACGGATTTATCCGCCCAACAGTTGCTCAATGATTATGATGCCGTCGTGCTTACCGGTGGAAGTACTATTCCAAGAGATTTGCCAATACCCGGACGGGATTTGAAAGGCATCCATTTCGCTATGGAATTTTTGGAGCAAAAGAATCGTCAGGTCGAAGGACAAGATTTATCGGGGAAGCAGATAATAGCCGCAAAGGACAAAAATGTATTCGTAATCGGTGGAGGTGATACAGGATCTGATTGCGTAGGCACATCAAACAGGGAGAAAGCCAAAAGCATCACTCAAATCGAGCTACTGTCCAAACCTCCGGACGAACGCGCAGAAACTACACCCTGGCCTTTATGGCCCATGCAACTACTCACGTCCAGTTCGCACGAAGAAGGATGCGACCGCGAATGGGCAATACTCACCAAAGAATTCATTGGTAATGATGAAAGAGAATTGAAGGCAATAAAATTGGTGGACATAGAATGGGTGAAGGATAAAAAAACGGGAAGAAGCAAAATTCAGGAAAGAGAAGGAACGGAAAGAGAAATTCCCTGCGAATTGGCTTTGCTCGCAGTAGGATTTTTATACCCGCAAAAAGAAGGTCTTCTTACAGATTTGGGAGTAGATTTAGATGGAAGAGGGAATGTAAAAACGACGAATTACAAAACTTCAGTTGATAAAGTTTTCGCGGCAGGTGATACGAGAAGAGGACAATCATTGGTCGTTTGGGCAATCTCTGAGGGCAGGGAAGCGGCTTTGGAGGTTGACAAATACCTTTCAGGTGGAAATTCGGTTTTAGAATCGAAGGAGTATTCGAAGTTGTTGGTATAGGTTCTGGTTGGAGGTGAACTATCCAAGAATTACACAGCCTGCCCAGACAGGATCGACGGGGAATTAACACGAATCCTGTTTCGTGAAAACCCGCCTGCTGCGCGAGAGGGCAGGTTTGTGAAAATTCCCCGACGAAATTATCGGGGCAGGCTGTGGGAAAAAGTCCCAGGCGCCGTCCACATATAAATTCAAATGCAACCTAATTTCCATTTTTCCCGAACTTTTTTTAACTATACCCTTGTTAAATATTCAGTTATGGAAGAAACAATAGTAAGTCAGTTTAAAAAAGCAGAAGATGCGATACAGAAGGCCCTGGAACATTTACAGCAGGAATTGATGAAAATTCGCACGGGCAAAGCCGCACCATCAATGCTTAGTGGTATTATGGTCGAATATTACGGAAATCCTACACCACTCAATCAAGTGGCGAATGTCACCACACCCGATGCCAAAACTTTGGCTATCCAGCCATGGGAGAAATCAGTGCTTGGCCCTATAGAACAGGCTATTTTTCAAGCCAATATTGGCCTTACGCCAATGAATGACGGAGAATTCGTGCGTATTACTATACCTCCATTGACCGAGGAAAGACGCATAGAATTAGTAAAACAGACCAAAGGCATCGGAGAAGATACCAAGGTTTCGCTTCGTACCATTCGGCATAAAGTCATCGATTTTATCAAAAAGGAAGTTAAGGTAGGCTACCCTGAAGATGCGGGAAAACGAGATGAGGAGAAGATGCAAAAAATGATCAAAGAGAGTGCGGAAAAGATCGAAAAAATTCTAGAAGCCAAGGAAGGAGAAATTATGAAGGTGTAGGATACGTTTTCAATTCCATTCTACCGTTTTCGTCGAGCACTGCATAAGTAAAGTGATGCATCCAATCGCCTAGATTAATGTATTGAGATTTACCATTTGAAAGTTGGACGACCTTTGGCCGGTGGCGGTGACCCATTATAAAGTAATCTATGGGTTGTTCTTTTATTAGTTTTTCGCAATAGTCGATCAGAACCTGATCCTTTTCGTCTTCTTTTTGTTCATCCTCCAGTTTGTGAATTCTGCTTTTGCGGCTGTAGTATTTCATAAGTGGAAGGCCAAGGGCCGGAGGTGTTAACAAGAATAAAAATTGGCAAAATTGATTGCTGAAGATACTTTTCAGAATTTTATATGAAAAGTCACCATTACCAAGCCCGTCTCCGTGCGCTAGAAAAAACTTTTTTCCATTAATGGACTGTAGCACAGGTTTTTTGTGAATGCTAACACCGAGCTCTTTTTCAAGGTAACCGAAAGTCCACATATCATGATTACCAACGATCCAATGAACCACTGCGCCTTGATCCGTAAGAGATGCAATTTTTCCCAATAATCTCGTGAATCCTTTTGGCACTACATTCTGGAATTCGAACCAATGGTCGAAGACGTCGCCTAAAAGATAAATCGCTTCTATATCTTTTTGGATTTCTGAGAGCCAATTGACTACTATTCTTTCTCGTTCGAGGCTTGTGAGATCGCCATCTATTCCTAAATGAAAATCAGAAGCGAAGTAGGTTTTTCCCAAGGATTAATCTTTAATGGACGGAAAGATAAATTGGGGTGATAAATATGCCAAATTAAAGTGTTCCCCGCAGCTCCTGCTCTCGCTCCAGAGCTTCAAAAAGGGCTTTAAAATTTCCTTTTCCAAAAGAGGTCGCTCCTTTGCGCTGTATAATTTCGAAAAACATAGTTGGCCGCGCCTGCACCGTCCTCGTAAATATTTGAAGCAGATAGCCTTCGTCGTCCCTATCCACAAGAACGCCCAATTCTTTGAGTGATTCGATGTCCTCGTCAATCTTGCCGACCCGGTCTTCGAGAACATTGTAATAATTAGGAGGAATTTTTATAAATTCTATCCCTCTATCTCTGAGCTGAGTTACAGTCTCGATTATATGATCAGTAGCCATGGCAATATGCTGTACACCTTCGCCCTCGTAAAAATCCAGGTATTCTTCTACCTGTGATTTTTTAATTCCCGGTGCAGGCTCGTTGATTGGGAATTTTATTCTTCCATTCCCGTTACTCATGACCTTGCTCATCAAGGCGGTGTATTCTGTTGAGATGTCCTTGTCGTCAAAAGATAATATTTGGGTAAATCCCATTACCTTTTCATAGAATTTGACCCAGGGATCCATTCTTCCCAAGGCTACATTTCCGACCATATGATCTACATATTTTAGGCCGACGGGCTTTGCATTGTAATGTGTTTTCCATGCCTTAAATCCCGGAAGAAAAATGCCTTGATAATTTTTTCGCTCTACGAATACGTGCACTACTTCACCATAGGTATAAATGCCGGATCTTATCACGTGGGTATTTTCGTCCTCTTCTCTGGTAGGATACATATAGTGTTTTGCCCCTCGGCTGATTGCCTCTTCATAGGCGCGTGTGGCATCATCAACCAAAAGGGCAATGACTTTTACACCATCTCCATGTTGGTCAATATGTCGTCCTGTATCCGTACCGCTTTTAAGTGGAGAGGTAAGTACTAATCTGATCTTGTCCTGTTGGACTACATAAGATTCTGTATCCGTTTTTCCCGTTTCAAGACCTGAGTATGCTAAAGATTGAAAGCCCATGGCTGATTTGTAAAAATGAGCGGCTTGCTTGGCATTGCTCACGTAAAGCTCTACGTAATCCGTGCCATTAATTGGCATAAAATCTTTTACTTTCTTAAGTGCTTTGGGTCTTTCAGCGACTAATGGTGTCATTTTATTTAGTTTTTAGGTGATATAGACAGTGGTTGACAGCGGTAGACAGTGGGTTTAAACCCACTGTTGAACCCATTGTTCAAGCACCATTCAACCAAGATTGATAATAAATACCATCATCAATTTTCATAGCGTCTTCAGTAATCATAAGCGGTTTGAAAGTATCGATCATCACCGCCAATTCTTCTGTTTTTGTCTGTCCAATGCTCCTTTCGTAAGCGCCCGGATGCGGGCCGTGTGGAATACCTCCAGGGTGCAAAGTGATATATCCGGGAGCAATATTATTACGGCTCATAAAATCACCATCGACATAGAATAGCACCTCGTCCGAATCAATATTGCTATGATTATAGGGTGAAGGAATAGATTGCGGATGGTAGTCGTAGAGCCTCGGACAGAACGAACAAATCACAAAGGCGCTCGTTTCGAATGTTTGGTGCACCGGAGGAGGTTGATGTACTCTCCCCGTAATCGGCTCGAAATTATGAATGGAGAAACCATAGGGATAATTATAACCATCCCAGCCTACCACGTCAAAAGGATGGGTATCGTAAACCAATTCATGCAAGGTTGCCTGCTTCTTAATTTTTATGAGGAAGTCTCCTTTTTCATCGTGAGTTTCCAGTGAGGTGGGGAGTTTGTAATCCCTTTCGCAATACGGAGAATGTTCGAGTAATTGGCCAAACCAATTTCGGTACCTTTTTGGGGTATAAATGGGGTGGAAAGACTCTCCATAAAGTATCTTATTATCGGAGGAATCAAAGTGGATTTGGTAGATCATGCCTCGTGGAATGATAAGGTAATCTCCGTATTCGAAATCGATATTCCCTAAAAGAGTTTTAAGGGTACCAGACCCTTTTTGAATAAAAAGCATTTCGTCCGCATCGGCATTTTTATAAAAATAATCAGTTTGACTTTTTCCGATTATAGCCATACCGATATGAATGTCATTATTGACCAGAAGAGGTATTCTGCTTTCTAAAAAATCATCATGGCCAGGTACGTCAAAGCCTATAAGTTTTCTGGAATGAATATTCTTTTCCACAGCTATTTTAGGTTGTACATTTTTGGAACCCACCACGTCCTTAACCTTAGTAGGCCTGTGGGAATGATAAAGCAAAGAAGACATGCCTTCGAAGCCGATTGTACCGAATAATTGCTCATAGTACAATCCACCATCAGGCTTTCTGAACTGAGTATGTCTCTTTGGTGGTATTTTTCCTAAGCTGTGATAGATTGGCATATTTGGTGTATTTAGTTGCTATAGCAAATAATTAGATATAAAGGTAGCCAATTTTTATTTGGTATAGCAAGTATTTTTTTGAATTCAGTCTCAAAAACAAATTTCAATTTCATTGCCTGCCATTTAAAGATAAGTTATCAAAGATCTTATCGAGAATTCGCAAAAAGGTCGCAAAATCCCGATCAGAAAGCCCCAACCATCCTTGCTCCCTCAACTCATTCACAGACGGAAGAGTAAGTGTATGAATTTCTTTCCCTTTATCAGTTAGGTAAATATTAAAACTTCGCCTGTCGGCATTGCTTTGTACTCTTTTCACAATGTCTTTTTTCACAAGTAAGTCAATTATCCTAGATAAGGTGGTAATGTCTTTGAAGCAATTTTCCGCCAGGAGCGTTTGTGATTGACCATTTGTTTGGGAAAGATTATCTATTACAACCCATTGTTCGGGAGTGATGTCTACACTGAGCGCTTTGAATCTTCGTGTAAAATCCTGTCGGATTACTTTGAGCGTCCTATCAATATGCGAACCGTAGACTTTTGGTGACTTATGCATCTCCGCGCAGATATTCATGAGCGTAAAAGGCTAGAGCCAGGGCATCTTCATTTTGGCCATCTTCAAGCCATGACTTTATTATTTGATGTGCATTTGCCTGATCTTCAGGGTTTTGCATGAGTTTTTTGATCAACTCGATTTGTGCCATTTTTTTTACTTGGCTTCTTGTTGGAATTCTTTCCAGATTCCCAAGTCGGGCTAAATCGTTGCCAGTCAAAATTTTGCTTTCTACGATAGACTTTGGCAATTGATCAATTCCGATTCCCTTTTTAGTTATGGGCTTTGGTATCTCAAAAAGAGCATCTCCACCTGCCCTACAATACCAACTTCCGCCCATTCTACCCACCAGGTCGAGCCTGGGAGTATTCAGCTTTCCATCAACGTCGAGATACTTCTCGTTGACATGGATCAATTTCACTTCGCAAATGACAAGGTTTCCTGAACCTCCTTTTTCACCGAGGCTGACCACTTCCTGTACATAGCATTCGAAAGCCACAGGAGATTCGCCTACCCAGGGAGGTTTGACCACAGAAGATTTTACCTGTGTCAGCCCTGCTTTTATAAATTCGTTCACGCCCCTCTCGTATTCGGTGCTGGTCAGGGACACTTGCTCTACTATTGCATGATTGACAACATTAATAGTCACTTCGGCGACATCTTTTACATTATCGAGGGTATGCTTACTAGTATTGGTACGTCCACTCCTTGACGGAGAAAAGATCAATATTGGAGGATTAGAACTAAAGGCATTAAAAAAGCTGAAAGGGCTAAGATTTACTCTTCCTTCTTTATCAACTGTACTTGCAAATGCTATGGGTCTGGGAGCTACTGCACCTAGCAGATAGCTATGCAATTCGGGTAGTGAGATCTCTAATGGATTTATGGACTTGAATTCGGACATCAATATCTATTTTGCTGGTAAAATTTTGGTGCTTACGCTACCAAAACCAACTTTTAGCCTATCCTTTTCCGCGGCTCCGGTCATTGTAACTGTATCGCCATTCTCGAGGAAAACTCTTTCAGATCCATCCTTAAGAGGTACTTTTTTACTCCCTGCCCACGACAATTCCAGCATTGAACCATAAGATCTTTCATCTGTTCCACTAATCGTTCCCGAACCAATCATATCTCCTACATGTACATTGCATCCATTCACTGTATGATGCGCCAATTGCTGCTGCATGTTCCAGTACATATACTGAAAATTTGATTTGCATACTATAGTTTCCTCACCACTTTCGGGTTGGATAGATACTTCCAGATTGATGTTATAATTCTTATTACCTGAAAATTTTAAATAAGGTAAAACTTCGGGTTCCTGTTTTGGTCCTGCAACCTTGAAAGGCTCGAGCGCTTCCATTGTTACCACCCACGGTGATACTGATGAAGCAAAATTTTTACCCAAAAATGGCCCAAGTGGGACGTATTCCCAAGCCTGAATATCTCTTGCCGACCAGTCATTAAAAAGTACCATGCCGAAAATGTAATTGGTGGCGTCGTCGGTCGCAATTGGTGAACCTAATGCTGAATCTCTACCAATGATAAATGCGGTTTCCAATTCAAAATCCAACCTTGTGGTTGGTTGGAATACAGGTGCATCCGCTCCTTTCGGCAGTACCTGTCCTTTGGGTCGGTGAATAGGAATACCGCTTGGAATAATCGATGATGCTCGACCGTGATAGCCAACCGGTAAATGTCTCCAATTGGGTTTTAAAGCATTTTCGGGCCCTCTGAACATAGTGCCAACGTTGGTTGCGTGCTCGATGCTTGAATAAAAATCAGTGTAGTCTCCCACTCGTACCGGGAGATGCATTTCTGCTTCAGATTGCTTGTCGATCAGATTTTTGCTATTGGTTAAAATTAAGCTGTCGGTACGCAGCATGTCCTGAATTTTTAATCGAACTCCATTAGTTTTTGATTTACCGAGACGAATAAAATCGTTGAGGTAAGGTTTCGTAAAAACGGATGTTTCCATATCTCCGAAAGCTCCTGAATCCGCCAGAATAGATAAGTCCAGTATATGATCACCGATAGCCACACCGACTCTTTTAGATTTGGTTTTCGTAGAGTAAATTCCAAAAGGAATATTGTGAATGGGAAAATCGGAATCCACCGGAATGGGAAGTTTCATTTCGATCAATTTATGATCTGAATTACATGCAGCGGCAAATATATAACAATTACTTGCTATAGCAAATATTTGGATTTCATCCTTTCTATTATCTTCAAAAATCTTCTAAAACAGAGAAATCTAGTGCACCAGGCACTAAATCCTGACCCCCATGAAACTTGTTCTTTTCCTCCTGCTCGGCGTTGGAAAAATCCTCATTATGCTTAGGCATAACTCCGGTTTTTCGGGTGCATTTCAAAATGTCCCGATATAGGAAAATATGTGTTAAATTAGATATATCAACCAAAAATTAAAAGTCATGAACGTGGTTAAATTACAGAAAAGATTTGACCAACTGATGAGTGATGTAAAGAACCTACAGGACATTGAAAGTTTTTACGACTATGAAGAAAGTTTTACCTACCTGTTAAAAGATTTTGGCAGAGAATTGCTAGAGAGTTCATTGGGCGAGGCTGTTGAAAATCGTAAAAAAAAAGATGCATCAAGACAGGTTACGGTAAAATTGAATTGAATAAGTCCAACAAGTACAGCGAACAAATCGAGTCTGCAAAAGTAAGCCCTTATTTACAAGGCAAGTTGATATTCATAGGCCAGTTTAGTTGTTACGAGAATGGGGAAGAAATTGCGAATAAATTATTAGAGGTAAAAACGAATGATACGGCAATTTACCGTTTAACTGATACAATGGGAGAACAAGTAGGAGAATGGATAGATGACCAAGATCGGTACAACATAGAAGATGTGAAAAAAGAGGATAGAGTTTATTGTCAGGTGGATGGTTCTCATTTATTGACAAGAGGACCGGGATGGAAAGAGGTAAAATTGGGAAGGGTATTCAAACAAAGCTCAATTCTACCTCAAAGTGCTGATAGACAGTGGATTAGGAATAGTGAATATGTAGGTCATTTGGGTGATCATGAAGAATTTGAGACAAAAGTTTCAGTGTTATTAGATGAATATTCAGGATTAAAAGACCGGATGGTTTTTGTGAATGACGGAGCTGTATGGATAGAAAAATGGATTACAGCAGAATATCCTGATGCAACCCAAGTACTAGATTTTTACCACGCCGTTGAAAATGTGAGCAAATACGCAAATGTGTGTATGAAAAATAAAAAAGTAAGAAAAGAATGGATTTCACAGACAGCTTCACTATTAAAAGAAAAGGGTTATGATAGCCTTATAGAACGGATCGATGAATTGAATTGTAACACGAAATTAAAAAAAGAGGAAAAGAGGAAATTGATGGTCTATTTAGAAAGGAACAAGACAAGAATGGATTACCCTTCATACATAGAAAAGGGAATGTTAATAGGTTCTGGAGCCATAGAAGCAGCGCACCGCAACGTATTGCAAAAAAGGATGAAACTGTCAGGTCAAAGATGGTCTGCCAAGGGAATTCAAAATATGATCAATCTCAGAGTAATCAATAAAAGTGGCCATTGGGATATGGTAACTGACAGGTTAAGACGCGCCGCCTAGACGGGACAAAATGAAATGCACCCGGTTTTTCCGCCTTGATCAGAAGAAAAATAACTTTGTTTATGAGGTTCATTACTTAATGCCTAATGCACTAGTGCTTTGGGAACAAAGTCCTTGAACGTCTTAGAAGTTGATAGTTGCTGGTTGTTCGTTGCTCGTTCCATAACAAACAACTATCAACGAACAACAGCCAACCGTTTAAGTAAATGGTCAAGTATTTAAGTATTTAGTTCCTGATGCACTAGTGCGTCAGGCATGAAGTTCGAGACCCCTTAATTGATAAGCTTTAACAAAGCCTTGAAATTTCCATTTATACGGTTTTGAAAACCATTCATTGGCAAAATCAATATATTTTCTTATTCCATTTTCTAATTTCCCCAATGAGTTAAATTGAGCCTTTTTTAACCTCTGCCTTTCTAATTTACTAAACCAATTTTCAATTGGATTTAACCATGAACAATGTATGGGAGTATACACAAATCTTATACGATGGTCTTCTGTTTCCAAAAAATCCATTCTTGTTTGTTGGCTCTTTAGTATGCCTTTGTACTCCTTTGTGCCTAATTCACCTTTATAATTTATTTGTTGTGCCACCCATATTACCAATGATGCAGATTTATGAATATTTAATTGGTCAAGCAATATTGTAATTTGATCTGTTGTTGGTATCTTCTTACATAGATTTTTTATAAACCTCACAAAATCTTCTTCTTTTTTTGTCGGATGTATTTGATATGCTTCCAGTTTGCCGGTACATACATTTAACCCTCCTATCAAACATGTGGTACCATGTCTTACATACCGCGTAACGCGGCACGAGTTATTCATACTCTATACGACGTATTTTCCCGGTGCCTGTTGAATTTATTTCTTTTCTTTCTAATGCTTGTATCCCTGTCTTTTCGTCTACACTGTACAGATGATGATTGATCCTATTAGCTGATAAATGCCACATTATTAATGTGCAAATCAGGCTAACTCGCTTTTTAAATGTAGCCCAACAAGATATTTTCGGAAACAACCAATACTGAGTTTTATGTGGTTTTAACTCTTTTTTTTAGAATGTTCCCGATTTGTCGCCGTGATATTTTTTCCACTATATTCTCTGTCATTGCTATGTGAGCCAACAACTGATGAGTCCAATTTGTCATTTCAATATCGTGATTTACTGGCTTGTCACATGCCAATGCAACTATCTGTTCTTCTTGTTCCAGTGTGATTGTTTTTGGAGTACCACTTCTTGGCTTATCTGATAAAATATCTTTGATCATCTTCAAAAGTTCATAATCTTTTAATGGTGATCCTGAATGCCCTTGTTCCGATGCTTTCAATAAATTTGATATGTTTTCATTCCACCTTTCTCGCCACCGATTTACCATCGTTTTTGATATCCCCATTTCCTTTCGTGTTCCGTACTTACTCTTTCCCTGTATCCCATCTAGGATAATCAGTCCACGCTGTTTAAACAGGCTTTCAATATTTCCCTTTCTACACACCTTTTCAAGTATTCTTACTATTCGTGAGTTTGCTGTTAATGGAAGGGCTGGATGTATCCCTCTCATCATTATTTTTGCTTTTTTGTTACTACCTATTAAACCTTCTTATAGGGCATTATATTTCGTGCCTGATGCACTAGGCACATCCGATAAGCAGTCGTAAAACCTCATTCTTCTTCCTCCAGACGAACCATATGAACGCACACATTCCCACCCATATACTGACTGATCCTTTCTTCAATTTCGTTAAACAGTACTTCGGGATCTTCCTTGGCCTCATCAGATACTTGCACATTCTCAAAAAAATCTTCCAAGTGGTTCATGGCCATTTCGATAGTTCCAAATACTTCCTGAGCACGTTCTCGATCACCGTGTTTTGCATACCCACTATCATCATCGAGGCTAAAGTCGCTCATGTATTTCGCACCTAGGTATTTCAAAATTTTAACTACTTTGATATGAGTATCAACACCAGCAAATTGCGTTTTGGTGGATCCAAATGGTTTATCTGATCGACCGTCATGCTCTAGCATTTTTGAAAATAGGGTATGAAGTTGCCCCGACTTGTCAAAAAGCAACCAAATCGATTCGGAATCCTCATGAGGAGAGAGGATCAAGCCCTTGAGCCCGGCATTGCCCTGGAATGAAGGTTTTCCGTCGCTATGGTCGAAAGAAACATCCACAGACTCAACCCAGGAATCATCTATTTCGCGGCACTTCCAATGCATTGTATTGGCTATGTCCTGCACTTCAAACTTGAGATCAGGAAGTACGTCAATACTTTTCAGTTTACCGCTGTAGTATAAGGTTACGCCCATCGTGCTTCGAATTTGACTTCAATTTAGCTTTTTTATCAAGATCAAAAAACACCGATTGATCCACTTCAGACAATTTAACAACGACTTGTCTTTTTTCTACGTCGAACGTCGCAAAGATCTTTTTCCTCACTCTGAACGACGTTTTCTCGAAATGTGGTTGCTCAACAGCCGCTTCGTACGAAAGAGCTAATTCTCGAGCGTGATCAATACTCACCATTCTATCGTGCTTTATAATTGACTAAAGACTACCTACTTCGGAATATTGACTAACAAATTCACATACTCCGCCGATACTGCCCACCTACATCAAATAGCGCATGAGTAATCTGTCCAAGCGAACAGTATTTCACCGTCTCTATCAGCTCTTCGAACACATTACCGCCATTCAACGCTGCCTTTTGAAGCTTTTGTAGGGCAGTTTTTGATTTACCTTCATTCGCAGAATGTCGTTCTTTCAAATTTTTGATCTGGTTTTCTTTTTCTTCTTTTGTGGCACGGATCACTTCATTGGGAATGACCGTCGGAGATCCTTTGGAAGATTTAAAAGTATTGACACCCATGATGGGATATTCTCCGGAGTGTTTAAGGGTTTCGTAGTAAAGGCTTTCCTCCTGGATCTTGCTTCTTTGATACATAGTTTCCATTGCTCCAAGTACGCCGCCGCGCTCGGTGATCCGGCCAAATTCTGCTAGCACTGCTTCCTCTACCAGATCGGTCAATTCTTCGATGATGAACGAACCCTGCAACGGATTCTCATTTTTGGCTAATCCCAGTTCGTGATTGATGATCATCTGGATCGCTATAGCTCTCCTTACGCTTTCTTCGGTGGGAGTTGTGATCGCTTCATCGTAAGCGTTGGTGTGCAGAGAATTGCAATTGTCGTAAATGGCGTAAAGGGCCTGTAAGGTGGTTCGGATGTCATTAAAGTCGATTTCCTGTGCATGCAGCGATCTTCCCGATGTCTGGATGTGATATTTTAGTCTTTGGCTGCGCTCATTTGCACCGTATTTGCATTTCATGGCTTTAGCCCAAATCCTTCTGGCTACGCGTCCTATCACTGCATATTCAGGATCAATACCGTTAGAAAAGAAGAAAGAGAGATTGGGCGCGAAATCATTGATGTGCATGCCTCGCGAAAGATAATATTCCACAAAAGTAAAACCGTTGGAAAGTGTAAAGGCGAGCTGCGAAATCGGATTCGCACCAGCCTCCGCGATGTGATAACCGGAAATGGATACCGAGTAAAAATTGCGCACTTTCTGGTCGATGAAATATTCCTGCATATCACCCATCAATCGCAAAGAAAATTCCGTGGAAAAAATGCAAGTATTCTGTGCTTGGTCTTCTTTGAGAATATCGGCTTGCACAGTTCCTCTTACTGCCTTTAAGGCCTTGACCTTCAATTCATTATAAATGGGAGTTTCCAACACTTGGTCACCGGTCAAGCCCAATAACATCAATCCCAATCCATTATTTCCTTCGGGAATATCTCCTTCATATCGAGGCCTTGGCAAACCGTGGTCGTCGTAGATTTCTTCTAGCTTCAGTTCTACCTTCTTTTCTAGCCCCTTTTTTTTAATATAAATCTCACATTGCTGATCTATAGCCGCATTCATAAAAAAGGCGCAGATCGTCGCAGCAGGCCCGTTAATGGTCATAGAAACGGATGTTTTCGGATTGCAAAGATCAAATCCGGAATACAATTTCTTGGCATCATTCAGCGAGCTGATATTCACTCCACTATTGCCAACTTTACCGTAGATGTCAGGTCGATAATCAGGATCATTGCCATAAAGGGTGACGGAATCGAAGGCTGTGGAAAGTCGTTTTGCAGGCATCCTTAAAGACAGATAGTGGAAGCGCTTATTCGTACGTTCCGGACCACCTTCGCCCGCAAACATTCGTGTAGGATCCTCACCTTTTCGTTTGAAAGGGAATACTCCTGCAGTGTAAGGAAATTCGCCCGGCACATTTTCCTGCTTGCACCATCTTAGTATCTCGCCCCAATCCTTGTATTTCGGAAGAGTGATTTTGGGAATCTTATTTTGCGATAAAGATTTTGTGTAATTCTCTACTTTGATCTCTTTTCCTCTGACCTGGTAAGTGAACTGATTGGCTCGATACGCAGCTTTTTTAGCTTCCCAGCTATCGAGTATCGCCTTGTTTTCTTTCTTTAATTCTTGTTCGAGTTCAGCTTTGCTTTTTTTGAGCACCTCCAAAGTGGTGGTCAATGGAGGCGATCCCTTGAAGGGAGCGCCTCCATTTCGTCCCTTAGGATCTACTCCGTTACTCTCTACTAAATGATCAATCGTATTTTGAAGGCTGAATAACTTCCTTGCGATTTCGCACTGCTCCTCTATTTCTTTGTCATCAAATCGTATGTCCTCAGTAATTTCAGATAGGTATCTGACTCGCGATGGTGGAATGATATATTGTTTTGCACTTTCATCTTCTTTTGTACGAGCGATCTTTTCTTTGGGATATAGCCGTTTTATCAATTCGTCATAAAGTGCATTTACACCTGCATCATTAAATTGAGAGGCAATAGAACCGTATACCGGCATTTCATCTACGGGAACATCCCACAAATCATGATTGCGCTGATATTGTTTTTTGACATCTCGAAGCGCGTCTTGTGCTCCCCGCTTATCAAATTTATTGATGGCAATAATGTCGGCAAAGTCGATCATGTCGATTTTTTCGAGTTGGGAAGCTGCGCCAAATTCGGGCGTCATCACATACATCGACAAATCGGAATGATCCACAATCTCCGAATCCGATTGGCCGATTCCTGATGTCTCCAAAATGATCAAATCGAAGCCAGAATGTTTGAGAATGCAAATCGTACTGTCGATGTGCTTATTCAATGCAAGGTTGTACTGCCGTGTCGCCAGAGAGCGCATAAAAATGCGTTCACTTGATATGGCATTCATCCTTATGCGGTCGCCCAAGAGCGCCCCACCGGTTTTGCGTTTTGATGGATCAACAGAAATAATACCAATAGTATTTTGAGGGAATTTTTGGAGAAATCTTAAGACGATTTCGTCAACAAGACTCGATTTTCCGGCCCCTCCTGTACCGGTCACTCCGAGCACAGGTGTTTTAATTTTACTTACTTTTTTCTTTAGGTCTTTCAGCCACTGCTTATTCTGTTCCGGATAGTTTTCTATTGCGGAGATCACCCGGGCAATACTGCCATGATCCTTTTTTCGCTTTTTTATCAATTGCGCATTGAGCTTATCGCCGACAGGAAAATCGCATTTTTTTAGTAGATCATTGATCATGCCTTGCAGGCCCAGCGCCCGCCCGTCATCAGGAGAATAGATGCGAGCAATGCCGTATTTGTGCAGTTCTTCTATTTCTGTTGGTAATATAGTACCGCCACCGCCGCCGAAAATTTTTATGGTATGAGCTCCCTTTTCTTTGAGAAGGTCGTATGCGTATTTGAAAAATTCGCTGTGTCCGCCTTGGTAGGATGTGATAGCAATACCTTGTACATCTTCCTGGATGGCCGCATCTACGATTTCGTGAACGGGTCGATTATGGCCCAGGTGAATTACTTCCGCTCCCGATCTTTGCATTATCCTGCGCATGATGTTAATGGCCACGTCGTGTCCATCAAACAGGGAACCTGCAGTCAGAATTCGGATTTTGTTTTTGGCTTGATAAGGAGCTACCTTTTGCATAGTGCAAAAATTGGGGTTTTAATTTAAAAAAGCATGGTAATTTTTGTAGAGACGATACTATCGCCTTTCGGCACTTCTTATTTTCGTAATATTATGATTAGGATGTCCCATAGATAATCTGCAAGAAATAATTTAAAATTAATTGAACGCAAAGACAGGAAGACGCAAAGTTGTATTTAGTTCTTCTCGTCTAAATAAAACAGAAATAATAAGATATGAATCTCAGTCTGGAAGGAAAAAACGCATTTGTATCCGGAAGTTCAAGAGGTATCGGTAAAGCAGCAGCTATCGAATTGGTCAAATTGGGTGCGGAGGTGACTGTTGTTTCAAGGTCGGCAGATAAGCTTAAAAACGTTATTACCGAATTGGACACTTCATACGGCCAAAAGCACGACTGGATCACAATTGATTATAATGACCCCGAGAATTTGCGCCAGAAAGTCGAACGAAAGCTAAAATCAAAAACCTATCAAATACTTATTAATAATACGGGTGGTCCGCCTGCAGGGCCGATTGTCGGTGCCGATGCCGAGCAATTTCTCAAAGCAATAAACAGCCATTTGATTTGCAATCACATTTTAACAAAATTGATGATTCCGGGTATGAAGAAAAGCGGCTATGGCAGGATAATCAATATTATTTCCACATCTGTAAAAACCCCTCTAGACAATCTCGGTGTCTCTAATACGACTCGCGGTGCGGTGGCAAGCTGGGGCAAGACCATGGCGAATGAATTGGGCCGGTACGGCATAACCGTAAATAATGTATTGCCTGGACTAATCGATACTGAACGCCTTAATGAAGTGTTCTCCTATTGGGCAGAACAACAGTCCATGGGCATGGAAACTCTTAAAGAAAATGCAAGTAAAGAAGTGCCGCTAAAGAGAATAGGAAACCCGAATGAAATTGCAAATGTGATTGCATTTTTGGCTTCTCCGGCGGGTTCTTATGTGTCGGGTGTGAATCTGCCTGTGGACGGCGGGAGGACTAAGGCGATGTAACGTAAAATGGTTAAGTGGTATAGTAGGTAATTGGGTGATCAGTTCGGAAACAAAGGGGTTCGAGGTGGTTCGAAATAGTTTGATATAGTTCGAGCTTCAGGTAAGACAAAATCGAACAATCTCAAACAACATCAAACCCTAAGACTTCCCCCTTCTCTTCTTATCGTTCACAAACAGCGCCGCAATAGACTTATACTCATGCGTATTTCTTATAGCCCTTGCAAAAAGCTTAGAGCACGATAGCACCGTTATTTTCTCGCAATTCTGTTTCATTGGAATCGTATCGGTTACGTATACCTGTTCCAATCCAGAATCCCTGATTCGCTCGTAGGCATTTCCGGAAAGAATGGCGTGCGTGCATATGGCCCTGACTGATTTTGCGCCTTCCTGCATTATTATTTCAGCGGCTTTGCAGAGGGTACCTGCTGTGTCTACCATATCATCCACGAGGATAACATCAAAACCTTTTACATCTCCGATGACCGTCATTGCCGCCACTTGATTGGCTATCCGCCGTTCTTTATCACATATTACGAGGTTTTTTTCAAAATACCTGGAGTAATCTCTGGCCCGCCTCACGCCGCCTACATCGGGAGAGGCGAAAACCACGTTGTCCAGATTTTGCTTTTCGAGAAATGGAATAAATATCGCCTCACTTTTTAAATGGTCCACGGGTATATCAAAGAATCCTTGTAATTGTTCCGCATGAAAATCCATAACTACCACCCTGTCCACACCAGCGGCTTCGAGAATATTGGCGACCAGTTTGGCTGATATTGGTACTCGCGGAGTATGTTTTCTGTCCTGTCGGGCGTAGCCGTAATACGGGATTACGGCAGTGATGTAACCAGCAGATGCCCTTTTTGCAGAATCGATCATCAAAAGCAATTCGAACATGTTATCTATTGGAGCGAAAGTCGATTGGATAAAAAAAACATGCGCTCCTCTTACTGATTCCTGGATAATCGTCTGCATTTCACCATCGCTAAACTTAAGGAGTTTGATCTCTGACAGCGACTCGCCGTAGTGATCGGCGATTTTTTCGGCCAGGTATTGCGATTTTTCGCCAGAAAAAAGTTTGACTTCGGGCATATGGTTTTACTTGTGCGGCGAAGGTAGTGAATCTAGACGGCATACGGTTCACGCCCGCCTGACCGAGTGTATCCCAGTTTTTCGCTTTCCCGCCCGGATGAACCGTTCGGACGGGCCTTCCCGCGGCCTGACCCTAAAGGGAAATCCACGCTCAATTTAGGCTGCGGGTTGGGCTTTCCTTTAGGAATTGAAGGCGCGCGGTGGCAAAAAATACCCAACAAACGAAATTTTGGAATACACCGTGCGTCCTGAAGCTCAAAAGTGAGCATGCTGTTTACCAGATGGAGGTATGGTCCTCCGAAGGCGGCTGGAAGGAGCAGCCTTCAAACCACCTTATGGTGCTAAGGTAGTAATGCTGAGGTACTGAGCGATAAGGAAAAGGCTTCGCTAAAGGAGTCAGGTGATCATTGAAAGAGTCGAACGAAAGTGAACCACTGATTAAGCAACGAAACACAATTGGTTGTACATCAAAACTGAGGACTGGTGTAATTCTCGGGAAGACTATGGCGGGAGTCCTTCTTATTGGCCATAGGGTGGCCGGTGTAGAGGTGGCGAGACTTCAATGAGGGGTGGTAAATAGAACGGGAGATTGCCCTACTGTGATGCTAAGAGAGAAGGCACAATCCGTAGAGGAGAGGCCGAGCGTATCGAAGTACAGAGGGTTACGGACTAACTCGTAGTAGTGTTGAAGCAACTGTAATGGAGGTGGAGCGAAGGGGTTAGCATTGTTGGAATCTGTCTAGGTTTGACAACTAACGGAAGTTGGGAGGATTGAACTGAAACAGGTTGAATTCTGGGTATCCAGATTAGACAATGAAGAGCCGTATGACGGGAGACTGTCACAGCCTGTCCCGAAAATCGGGATACGGTTCTGCGAGAGGCTTGGGGTGAAATTCCCCGGGTCTACTCGACCCTAAATATTTGAATGATGCCAGGAGATTTAGTATTTCTTCGTTATCCTTGTCATTTATTCATTTTTAGTAACTAGAGAAATAGTCAAAAGGAGGATATTAATCTTTGCAGCGACTCTTCTTTTGCTGGGATGCATTACGTCAAAATCGACAGTCAGTGACGCTGCACGACCCAATATTGAAAAGGCAAAAAAACTTGCTCACAAATTTATTATCGCCGATGGCCATGTTGACTTGCCTTATCGACTTCGCGTCTCCAATTTCAGATTTGAAAAGGAGTATCTCGGTATTCCAATCTCTACCGACAAGGGTGATTTTGACTATATGAGAAGCAAGGAAGGTGGACTTGATGCGCCTTTTATGTCGATTTACATACCCGCAGAGAATCAGTTGGAAAAAGGCAAGTCTAAAAAGCACGCCGAAGAATTAATTGATCTGGTTGAAGGAATTTGCAACGAGCATTCCGATAAATTTGAAATTGCAAAGTCTGTCAATGATGTAAAAAGAATATTTTCTCAAGGAAAAATTGCCCTACCAATGGGCATGGAAAATGGTGCAGCAATAGAGGACGACCTAAAAAATGTCGCCTATTTTAAAAAAAAAGGGATCAGCTATATCACGCTTACTCATTCCAAGGTCAATCTTATTTGCGATTCTTCCTATGATACTATTCGAAAGTGGAACGGACTTAGCCCATTTGGCGAAGAGGTAGTAAAAGAAATGAATCGAGTAGGCATAATGATAGATATATCGCATGTGTCGGATAGTACCTTTTTTGACGTGATGAAATTGACGGAAGTTCCTGTGATCGCTTCACATTCGTCTGCGAGAAAATTTACACCTGGATTTGAGCGGAATATGTCGGATGATTTGCTTAAGGCATTAGGCTCAAATGATGGCGTCATAATGATAAATTTCGGATCATCGTTTCTCGATGCGGAATTCAATAGAAGTTTTGATGAAATGCGCAAAGATTTAAACCAAATTCTGGAGGATAAGGGCCTTGGCATGAAATCCGAAGAGGCGCAATCGTTCATAGAACGATATAGACGTGAGGACCCAATTTTATTTGCAGACGTCGAGCGCGTTGCAGACCACATCGATCATATTGTCAGTCTCATAGGCATAGATCATGTAGGTCTGGGATCCGACTTTGATGGAGTAGGAGATACACTTCCGACAGGATTGAAAGATGTGTCCGACTTTCCAAATCTCAGAACTCCTTACCCGTCCCAATAAATTCAGGGTAATAGGGAGTAGACCTCGCGAATTAAAACTGCTTCATATTTTTGTATATGCAGTTACAATTCCCCTTCTTCCCTAAAGATACAAAGATGATCTCTCATTGTCTTGGAGTACACACCCAAGACGGTATTGTACAATACATAGCCAATGGCTTACCTGTATATAGTCATTCGAGTGACGATCTTAATGCTTTCAGATTCATAACTAGCAATTTTATAGATAAAGGATTGTGCAGCCGAGCTGAAGTTCAGCGGGCTTTTGGAGTGAGTATAGACAGTGTCAGAAGATCGTATAGAAAATACAAGGAGAAGGGAGAATCTGGATTTTTCGGGCCTGATGCCAGAAAAGGCAAAGCATACAAGATGGTTGGTAAACTAGTGGAGCGGATACAATCGAAGCTGGATAAGAGACAAAGTAATTTGAGTATCTCAAAACAAGAAGGGATTTCAGAATCGTCGATACGCTATCACATTGAAAAAGGCACTTTAAAAAAAAGTTCAAAATAGAGTGTGAAGGTGGAAATGGCTCGACCTTAAATGATCGCAATGACCTAGACCAATCTACGCCGATGGGCATAGCCACAAGCCGCTCTGAAGACAGGATAGGTGCATCTCTTGGGTTGTCTGGTCATGCTGAGGTGAAGTTTGACAACAGCGAAGCTTTATGCGGAGCAGGGGTATTATTCCTCTTACCTGCCTTGATAGAGCATGGGTTATTCAAGACAAAACAGGTATATGAGTTACCTTCATCACACTATTACGGACTAAGGTCGATACTATTGACTTTGGCCTTCATGGCCCTGTTGCGCATCAAAAATCCCGAACAACTCAAACAATGTAAACCAGGGGAGATCGGCAGGATAATAGGCTTGGATCGTATACCAGAAGTTCGGTGTTTGCGAGAGAAAATAGATTTGCTGAGCAAGCAGGAAAAAGCCGTTGAACTGAACAACCTTCTGATCGATCACTGGTATAGAGATGAGGATAATGAGGACTCATCTTTTTTATATATAGATGGTCACCAACGGATCTATTATGGAGGCAAAGCTAATCTACCTGTCAAATATATTGCGAGACAAAAATTGTGTTTAAGCGCCACTACGGAGTATTGGGTTCACGATGCACAAGGGATGCCTGTTATGATGGTGATAGGGCAATTGACAGAGAAAATAAAAGAAGCAATACAAGACCTGATTATTCCACAAATGCTACAAACCAAATTACTTACTGAGATACAAGAGGATGATGATCGACAAAGCCCTCAATGCACCTTTATTTTTGACAGGGAGGCTTACGAACCTGCTTTCTTTAACCACCTGTGGGAAAGGTATAGAATAGCCGTGATTACATATCGCAAGGATGTGCGAGATTCATGGAATAAAGATGACTTTGAATCCACTGATACACAAGTACTTAGCCAGGATGTAACCATGCAATTGTGCGAGAAAGAAGTAACGCTTGGAGGACACACTTTCAGAGAGATCAGAAGCTTGTCTGAAAAGGGTGAACATCAAACCGCTATTATCACCACTCACCCTACTTTGGGAATAGCATTGATAGCAGGCAGAATGTTTGGAAGGTGGTGTCAGGAAAACTTCTTCAGTTACCTCATTCAAGACTATGATTTTGATAAAATGATTCAATTTGGGGTAGAAAGTATTGATCCCAATCGGGAAGTGGTCAACCCACAATACCGAAAATTAACAAACCAACTGAAAAAACTCAGGGAAAAGATCACCCGGTTAGAAGCCAAGTTCTTCCCTCTTGCAGAACTAGCTATGGATGAGAAAATTGACAAACTTCCTGAAATAACCGAAAGACAAATGAAGTATAAACACAAAATTGATATTCTTCGAAAAGAAGAAAACAAGATCGCCACCCTCAGAAATGATATTCCTGCCAGAATAACTCTTGAGCGTATGCCCGAGCAGAAAAGGTATAACAAGTTAAAAACCGAAAGTAAACTGTTCATGAATGTAATAAAGATGATCGCTTACAGAGCAGAATCATCTGTGGCAGCTGTGGCTTGTGACCACCTCAATAGGGCAAAAGACGAAAAAAGAATGTTCATCAAACAAATCATCAGCAACAACGCTGACTTGATTCCGGATTATAAGAGTAAAACGCTGACTATAACCTTGCACTCTCTTTCTGCACCAAGATTTAATCATGCAGCCAAACAGATTGCAGACCTGCTCAACAAAACTGAAACCATATTCCCTGGATCAAATTTGCGCATGATCTTCAAAATAACAGCGAATTTAGATTGCGAGAGGTAAGGAGTTCTGAATCTCATCGAAGTCCTGCTCAAGAGAGGATATAGTGAACGAGATATCGAAAAAATATGCTCAGGAAATCTTTTCCGCGTTTGGATGGCGGTTGAGGAATATGCCAAGGCGCAATGATCTTGGCTAAACATTAAATTTCCCAACCATGCTTATTCCAGTCTTCTATATAATCCACATCGGACAGCTTGGGTAAAATTTGGAAACTTAGATTTAACTTTTCAACTTTGGCAATGGTCTGTTCGAAGACTTTGTCCGTACTCCATGCGATACCTTGGAAAATATCGCTGTGCAAGGTTTTCATTCCCAAAAGATAATATCCTCCATCGTATGTGGGGCCAATTACAAGATCATTGCTGTCGAGACAGGCATACGCTTTGTTAATCATATCGGGCGAGATGCGTGGACAATCACTGCCTATAATTACAACTTTGTTATTAGAGTGGAGAACATGGGCAAAGGCGGTGCTCATTTTTTCGCCTAGATCGCGTCCATGTTGGAGACGCTTTGTGAAATCCTTCTCTAACCATTCATCATTTTTTGCCCTCAGGTGATAGAAAAGGTATCTATTTGCGCTTACCTGAAGAGTTGTTTTTCTGGTGAGTTCAAGGAGGGCTTTGTATATTTCAAGAGCTTTTTCTTCTCCTACATCTTTGGCCAATCGGGTCTTTACTTTGCCGAGCTCAGGGTTTTTTATGAATATTATCAGGCCATGTTCAGACACTTGTTTTAGTTTCTTTCATAAAGGGAAAAAGGTGGCGACCAGAATTGATGGGATTCCCGCTATCTCCTGCCTTTCTTCTTATCTTTTTCCTCTTCCTTAAGCCTAACTTCCGTCCCCGATTCAAGCGTGCGCGAAACCACAGAATAAGGCCCCGAAATAATTTCCATACCCTCTTCTAATCCGCTCAAAACTTCGATATATTCGTCGTCTTGAATGCCTGTACTTACGTCGTGCATTACGGCCGTGTCGGCGTTCATGGAGAAAGTCACTTCTTTCAACTCATCACTTTCTTCATCATCTTCATCCTCTTTCCTGACTGTAATGGCCTGGATAGGTGCGGTAAGTATGTCCTCTTTTATATCCGTGATCACGTCGACAGAAGCGGACATTCCCGGTCTGAATGGATACAGGTTTGTAGCAGAAACTTCATCCTCATACGAAGACGGATCAATTATTATTTTCACAATGAAGTTGGTCACTTGATCGGTATTCAAGGAAGTAGCGGCGGTAGTCGAAGCTGTATTGGCTGCAGAATTTGCAATTTCCGAAACATATCCTATAAATTTCCGATCAATGTAGGCGTCCACTTCTATTTCCACCTCATCCCGGAGTTGCACTTTGAGAATGTCATTTTCACTCACTTCGACCTGCACTTCCATCACATCGAGGTTGGATACCCGCATCATTTCCGTACCTGCCATTTGGGCGGTGCCTACTACTCTTTCGCCTTCCTCTACTACAAGGCTCGTAATAATGCCGTCCGTAGGAGCAATAATCGAAGTCCTTCTAAGATTGGTCTTTAATTCTTTTACCTGAGCTGCAGAACTTTTGACGGAGAATTCTGCGCTTTTGGCATTTTCTCGCGCTGAGCGAATAGACGCTTCGGCAGACCTGATATTTGCTTGCAGAGTTTCGATATTGGCTAAAGATTCTTCAAATTCTGTGTCTGAAATCACGCCGTCCTCTTTGAGTTTTACATTTCGTTTGTGCAACTGCTCGGCCTGTTTGATTTGAGCTGTATATTGCTCTTTTTGTGCAATGCTATTCTCAATGTTGGCTCGTGAATTGGCCAGCATTGCCCTGGAACTATTCAAATTGGCTTCTCCCTGTTCTACTGCAGATAAATATGCCTCAGGATCAATTTTCACTAAGGGTTGACCTTGTATTACCGAGTCCCCTTCTTCAACGTATAATGTGACAATCTCGCCCGACACATCAGAACTGATCTTTACTTCTTTTTCCGGATATATGCGACCGCTAGCTGATACCTTTTCCTTTATTGTACGCCGTTCCACTTTGTCGAGTTCGACTTCCTCGCCTTTAGGTTTCTTATTTTTTTGATAAATAAATAACCCAATCAAAGCCAGAGCCAAAATGATTAACAACCATAAAAGCCACCTTTTTCGTTTGTTCGTTTTCTTTTTTGCCATTGAGATATTTTACTTGTTAATTTGTTTTTACACCAGGGCGCGGACTCCCCTTTAGGGGCCGGGGGTGGGTGCTGCTAAAACTCCACCGGATATCCCTGGTAGTAATCCAAAATTTTCACTTTATAGATGTAGTCGTATTTCGCAATTGATAAATTGATTTGGGCTTGATTGTATTGATTCTTAATGCTGATGTAATCGTACGAGTTAAGCGCTCCCACGTCAAATCTTCTTTGTGCATTTTCTGAAGCAATTCTTCTCGCCTCAAGGGTCTTTTCACTTGCCTCTAAAACTCTTTTGGCGCCTCGCGCATCTGTAAGCATTTGTTGTATTGTATTCCTCAAATTATTATGACCTTGTAGCTTTTGTGTTTTAAGGCTCTCAAGATTGACTTTCGAGCGTTCCACATTAGCCTTTGTTTGATAGTTGCTGTATATCGGAATGCTTAAGTTGACCCCAAAACCATAAAAGAGATTATCATCAAACTGGGATCCATATGATTTATCTTGAAATTGCGGAATGACCTGGTCGCTACCTAGTATAGCGGGAGTCCCATCAATAGTTACAGGCTGGGTAATAGTCGACATGGAGAATCCTGACACTTCTCTGGCTTGATTAGAATAATTGGTATTGACATTGCCTCCTGCAAAAAGAGAAGGAGCTCCACCGGCCTTGCTTATTTCGAGGTCAAGTTCGGCTGCCTTAATTCTGAATTCATTGGCCTTACTTAAAGGTGAAAATTCCAAAGATCTTTTGAACGCTTCCTCAAATGTCACAGCATCGGGATCAGAATATATGATTTGATCCTTTTTCGGTTCGACTAGATTCATTTCGGTGCCAAACTGAATATTCATCAATGCCTTCAGATTCACAATAGCGATGTCGTAATTGTTCTGAGCGAAGGAATACTCTTGTTCGGAAGTTGCTTTTTGGGCTTCCAGATCGTATATCTCGGCTCGTGCACGTGTGCCAGCCTCGATCATTTTATTCATCCTTTCTATTTCCTGCACCGTGTTTTCGATTTGAACAGCAAGATTGGCAACATTTTCTTGAGCCAACAGAGCTGCAAAATAGTTACGTGCTATGTCAAAAGCGAGTTGGATCATAACTGAATTCAGATCTTCTCTATTGGCCTTTTCGAAATTTTGATTACTTCTGATCGTGTTATTGAGACGTCCCGCATTAAAGAGCAAAACATTGCTGTTGAACTGAACGCTATTAGACAAGAATGTCGTCGTGATGAAATCATTAGTTGTCGGATCGACAGTACGTCCAAAGTTCAAACTGAGCCCCGTGCTCGAGCTTAGATTTGGATAGCGGTCATGTTTGCTTTGTTTGGTATTGATTTCGGCGGTCTCTATGTTGAACTGAGATTGCAGAACTTCCAGGCTATTTTCGATGGCATACTCCAGGCATCTTCTTAAACTCCACTCGTTGTTTTGTGCGAACAAGTCCGTGGTCATGCCAAAAAAAAGGAAGACCAATTCTACCAGGAATAGATAAAAAAGTCTTTTTCTAAAAGAATTCTTCATGATGAAATTTTAGAAGGTTTAAAAGTATAGCTATCTCTTTTTTTTGATGAAGTATTTATATTAAAAATGGGCTTCCATAGATGAAAGGATGAATATGAGGGTTGAATTTTGTGGCTCTGGGATAAATAAAGCTCCAAACGTCAACCTCGCCTTCCCAACGAATTAACAGTACGCACTCCGATAATCCGATCGTATCGCTCACCAAATTTTCGATAGTATAGGAGAATGGTATAATCATTTTCCGTCTCATACCAATTGCCCTCCAAAGCGCTGCTGATTTCGCCTGTCTCTCGATCCACCATGGCATAGATATAGTCGTAATAGCCTTGTTTTAGAAGTTGATGAGTGCGGTATACTTCCCTTGTTGCATCGTATTCCAGTCTGAATTTGTCCTGGATTTTCCAATCAGTGAATTTTCCGAAGAGATAAATATCATGATCGAAATAGAAACGACTAGGTTTGAAATTGAAAAATGTATGCACATACTCGGCTTCGGTATAGCTGTCATCATCATCCCTTGTTTCTATTATAAAATCTCCGTTGATATCGCGACGGTTACTGCCCAGCAGTTGCTCAAAAACTATAACTGCATTTGTCCGTTCACGATCTAACCTCAACAAAACATCTATCCGGTCAGCATGCACATCGATGCTGTGAATACTATTGCTCAGCACACGTGTACTGCGCAAATCAAAACTTCTGAACTCCTTGTACGCCTCAAAGTTGATACTCTGTGTGCGGTCGTAGTGCACAATATTCGGGGTGTTAAATTTTGGCTGTACGTTGGCGATCATATTATCCCAGCGGCCATTTTGCATAACGGTTGCAAATAACGATTGCAAAGGCCGGTCGATATCAAAATTTTTATGATTGACAACAAAATTTATCTCCTGGTGTGAACGCAACATTGAGGCGTCAATGGGCTGAGTGATTTCGGGAAGGATACTAACTCGATTTTCCGCGACAATAAATCTGCGCGTCAGAACGAGTTCGAGACTTTCTTCGTCGTAGACGAGGAGGACATAATTGCCCGAAATTCGCCAATTGACATCTTCGTTTGGCAGGAACAATTCATAATTAGTGTAATTGACTTTGGTGCCCACCGAGTAGTAAATGTTCTCGATCTCTTCGTCATTAAAACCTTCGAGAAAATCCATTTCGGTAACATTATCGCTCGGATTCCAGTCTTTGTCGCAATGGATGATTTTATATTGTAAATATCGCTCACCGCCGAGGATATCGTCGAATGTCAACACCAACCGACCATCTGAATTCAGGTCGATTATTGGAAAAGAAGTCACTAATCTTTCTATGTGGAATTTTACGCTGCGGATATCGGGATCGTAGATGTGATCTTCGTACAAAAAGCCTTCTTGTCCAAATAACGACAAGCCCAAAATAGATGTAACAAAGAGATGGAATAACCGACTCATAAATTGCAAGATACCATAGTAAAAACTAACGAACGCATAACGATTTGGTTATAAAAATCAAAAAATAGGCCACAGATTTACACTGATTTTTTTGACAGAATCCGTGGATGCGGTGTAATCTGGCGCTTCGCCTTACCAATCATATTTAACGAAATCGGGCTTACTAGTCCATTTATTATCCTTTATGCGAAATCTCCAGGGCCAATGACCGCATTCTTTTGTGTGATGTGACATACCCACTCGAGGCCCTAAAACGATTTCTTGAACATTATAATCACTTTCTTCAATTCGAATAGGACTATTTTTTTTGTACAATAGGGTACGATCATTATCGATACTAATCCCCATTGCCTTTGTAAATTTTCCGGGACCATTGACCAATTCTCTTTTTATGTCAACAAAGTTTCGGCGTCTAAGCATGTGATCTATTCCACAAAGCGGTTCTATTGCTCTTACCAACACAGCATGGGCAATTCCTTCAGCGGCAGTAACTATATTAAACAAATGATGAATTCCATAGCTGATATACACATATGCATGGCCTCCTTCGCTGAACATGGTGCAGTTACGCGGCGTCATTCGATTTCCGCTGGCATGGCTTGCAAGGTCTTCTGGCGCTCGATAGGCTTCGGTTTCCACTATTATTCCACTTGTTGTTGTGCTGTCAATTGTCGAGATTAATTCTTTTCCGAGAAGGTCTTTTGCAATTTGTAGTATGTCTGTACGCAGATAGAAATCCCTTGGTAAAACCATAACATTAGTTCATTCGTTGATCACGCGGAAATAGTTCATTGAAATTTAAATCAAATTGACCTTTGAGAGGCGTTTTATAATTTACATAATCATTATTTGAAGAATCAAACATAATTTTCATTTATTCATTCCTTTACAATTTTTAAAACTATGGACTTATAGTTCAATAGTCCGTGAAGGAAATATTTCATAACTCGTTGATACTCAATCTTAGAATTATGGATAAATTATTAAAACTAAAGTATCGTCTGAACCGAAACTTGCATTTTAATAGGATTGCCAAATAAGCAGGCCATAAATACTTGATAATCAGCGTTATAGAAAATCTTGAATTTAAGATACTGCTGTTAACACTTCGAATTTGGCCGAAATCCTTCACGAACTATTGATAGTTATCCACTTGAATTAATTAACTGATCCATCGGCTCCCATCTTTGGCAATATTATTGGAATATTTGCAGCAGATTAATTGATGATCTGAAATAACATATCCCTGTGAAAGTCATTGACTATTTTGAGAAGAGTAACGGCAGCACTTTGTGCTCATTCGAGGTATTACCCCCTGTGAAGGGCGGGAGCATGCAGGTGATATTTGATATTCTTGATCCATTGATGGAATTCAAGCCTCCATTTGTGGATGTAACGTATCACCGGGAGGAGTTTGTCTATAACGTGCAGAAGAGTGGTTATTACGAAAAAGTAGCGATTCGCAAGCGCCCGGGGACGGTAGGTATTTGTGCTGCTATCATGCATCGATATGGAGTAGATGCAGTCCCTCATCTGATCTGTGGAGGATTCACAAAGGAAGAGACAGAAAATGCCCTAATCGATCTCAATTTTCTCAATATTAATAACGTACTGGCCATCCGTGGTGATGCCAGAAAATTTGAGGAAAAATTTATACCCGAGGAAGATGGACATCCATATGCGGTAGATCTTGTAGAACAATTGTCAAATATGAACGAAGGCATCTATCTCGACAGTTCTATAGCGAATGGGACAAAAACAGATTTTTGCATTGGAGTGGCAGGCTATCCGGACAAGCATTTTGAATCGCCCAATTTTGAGCAAGACCTTCGATTTACGAAAGAAAAAGTAGATAAGGGGGCTTCTTACGTTGTCACTCAGATGTTTTTTGACAACAAGCCTTTTTTGAATATGTCAAAGCGTGCCGTGATTATGGAATCGACGTGCCAATAGTGCCAGGACTTAAACCGCTCACAAGAAAGTATCAACTCAATTCCATTCCACGAAGATTCTTTGTAAACATGCCCGATGATCTGGTCAGTGAAATCAGCAAGACCAAAAGCAAGGAAGAAACCACAGAAGTCGGAATAGAATGGTGTATCGCCCAGTCAAAAGAGCTTAAAGAAGCCGGATTACCTTGTCTCCACTACTATACCATGGGCGATTGGCAAACGACAAAGCGAATAGCCGAAGCGGTTTTTTGACATGAATTTTGACGTTTTTCGGTCATTTTCCAGCGTTTTCCATTAACAATTCGTTAAAATAAGGCAGGACATGTTGAAGAATAGAAATGCATTCAGTAGATTTAAGCATGGACTTTGTATTAAAACACAGATCTGAGTCTAACCTGATCGAAGCTTGCATTAGTAAAGAGCGCTGGGCTCAACGAGTGCTTTACGAGGAATTTTACCCATCTATGATGACAGTATGCCTCAGGTACTCCAACAATCGGGATGATGCTTTGGACATACTTCACGATGGATTTATCAAAGTATTTAAGCACATCACCAAGTACAATACCGGGACTTCCCTGAATGCCTGGATCAAAAGAATAATGATCAATACGGCTATTGATTATTATCGAAAAAGGGTAAGAAGACGCACGGAGGATATCGAAGAAGTATACGATATGACTTCCAGAGAACCAGGTATTGTAAGTGTACTGAATGCCAAAGACATTCTACACTGCTTGAGCCTATTGTCGCCATCTTATAGAGCTGTATTCAACCTGTACGTTATAGAAGGATATTCTCATAAAGAGATCGCAGGAAAATTAAATATTTCGGAAAGCACGTCTAGATCTAACCTAGTCAAAGCGCGATCGAAAATGAGGGTTTTACTGACCGCAAGAGGATTTAACTAAATGATGAACGAAAGAAACTTTGACGAGAATATAAGGAAGCTACTTGAAGATTTCCAGGCAAATTACGACCCGGAATCATGGGATTCCTTTGAGAAGAAGTTGGACTTCGAAGAAGAGATGGATGCATTGATCAGGGATTCTTTGGAAAACTACGAGGAACCCTTCCAGGAAGAGCATTGGGAACTGCTTATCGAAGAATTGCACAGAAGAAAAGTAAGAACGATTATAAAAAGATCGGCGGAGATCTTGATTTTGCTGCTTTTAGTATTTACCACTCAAAATATCGTCGAGCAGTACAAAGACTCAAACCAGCAAATCGAAAAAGAAGAAATATCAGTTGCAGAATTGGATAGCCCAATTCCTCAGTTGCGCAATACATTCAAGCCTATCGACCTGAATACGGAATTAAGTGCGTTTAGTTTACAGCAACGATCCGAAAAATTTATCTTTGTAGAGACGATAGAAAACGAAACCAGACCATTTATCAAAATAGAAAAGATAGCCCGTAATATTGAGCGAGATAGAATGGAGGTAACCTCAATTATCCAGTTTGACAAATCTGCAGGATTAAGAGAGGTTAATAAGTCCAAAGCCGCACTGGCATACCTTTCGAAATCGGATATAGATCCATTAAAATCAAAAGAAGAAATTGCATCCATTTTCGGGATCAGCAAACCCAAAGCCAATGGCCTATGGATTTCTTTAGTAAGTGCAGCAGATGTGAATTTTATCAACTCTCCATTTGATCTGAATCTAATACGAAATCCTATACAATCTCAATCCGGTTCATTAGGGTTGGGCCTGGGCATATCAAAGGATTTTGGAAATCTGGAAGTGCAAACGGGAATGATGTATTCTAAGAAAAAGTATTCTCCAAGCAGAATACGAAAATTCATCCCATCCATCAATCAAAAATTTCTCGAAACCAGCCTTAAGAATATGAATTTTGAACAGGTACAAATACCCCTTCTTGCCAAGTTTCATTCTCCGAGAGTTCTCGGTGTTAGTCTTTTCGGCACATTGGGCGTGGGTCTTAATGTGATTACCAACAGTGTCTACAATGTAAGAACTCAAGTTCGTTCTTTTGCGGCTCAGGCATCAATTGGCGGTGAATTTAATGAATTAGATCTAAGAGATTTACCCAAGGGAGTATTGCACGGGGGATCGTTTGGGGACAATGTATACGCTAGCGGCATAGTAGGGTTCGGACTGGAGAAACGATTTAATTCAAGCTATGCTTTCAATATCTCGTCGACTTATCAACGAAGTATATCAAAGGAAATCAACCCGATTATCAATCGCACCCAACAATTGGGCATAAGCGCTGCATTAAAGGTTAATTTGAAATAGAAAGAAGTCGAAGGGATTGTCACCCTGACCGACTGAAAGGAATCGAAGGGTCACTCGACTTTCTTTGAGGCGATAACGTTAACTCTAAATTTAGCTTCAAATACTATTGGTTCGGTATCGATATTGGTGAAGATATCTATGGTTTTATAATATTCACCACTCATGCCCTTGCCATCGAATACAGCCCTAATTTTACCTGTTCCTCCTGGCGGAATCAGCTCCTTTGGCCAGTCGGTGGAAGTACATTTACAAGCGGTAACAAGATCTATGAGAAGGGGAGCGTCGCCTGTATTGGTGAACGTATAGATCAGTTCCTTTTTTTCGCCCGCCCTTACGTCACCCAAATCTAAAAAAGACTTGTCAAACGCGATTTTAGGAACAGGGTCATTTGTCTCTCTTTCTTTAAAAAAGGACTTAACTCTTTGTTTTAGCACCTTCTTGTTGATTTGGATAGTTTGGGGACCCTCTATGACTTTGAATTGAGTGCGTCTGTTAAATCTGTGCTCATCGTCAGGACACCTCACTCCGTTTATACAACGATTTAGTATTTGTGATTCTCCATACCCCTTTGGTACAATGCGTTCTGATACAACGCCTCGCTCTGTCAGCCAGTCTTTAGCCGATTGTGCTCTTTTCTGTGATAGATCTTCATTGTACTTAGTGACACCTCGGGCATCGGTATGCGAAGACAGTTCCACCACCATATCGGGATAATCGAACATCAATTGTAGAATAATTGATAAATCTTCTTCAGACTCAGGCAGAATATCCCATTTATCAAAGTCGTAGTATATATTTTCTAACCGAATCTCCTGATTTATAGTAATCGTCTCATATTCAGGCTCTTCTGGTTCTGGTTCAGGAGGAGCTACCTTTTTGAGCATTACTTTTTTTCTGACCGTGTAGGTATCCAGGATACCAAATGTGTTAAATTCAGCCGTATCAGGGAAGTATCCGTTCCGTGTGGTTATGATTTTATATTGACGCTCACCATCCAAGTCATAATTAAAACGGTATTCTTCCGGTTGAGTTTGAGCTTCAGGCTTAGCCGGAATGGTCAGATTATAAAGCGAGACCGTAGCACCAGTGAGCGGCACTTCTTTTTCATTTTCCAGCGTACCTACACCGACAAGAAGATCGATCAGCATTTTACGCGTATCGAATGTGTAAATATCGTCACAGCAGGTCTTGCTTTTGAGAGATTTTTTCTTCTCATCAGGACGATTGGAAACCAGGTAGCCCTTGGTGTCTTTATCACTGTATGAAAAATACATATCGTCGTAGGACGTATTGTAATTAAGGCCCATATTCACCGGTGTGCTCCAATTTTCTCCATCCCAATCGGATTTATGAATATCAAATCCTCCCATACTCGGCAATCCATCCGTACTGTAATAAAGGATACCGTCCTTATAAAATGGGGTAATATCATCCCCTGCTGTATTGATCGATTCTCCAAGATTCACAGCGGCGGACATTTCATCGCCATTGATCTCCGAATAGTAAATGTCAAAACCTCCCAGGCCACCTTCCATATTGGATACAAAAAACAACACTTCCCTGCCAAATAGCTCTCCGACAGCGGGATGTTTGGATACAAAATCGCCATTTACTGCGGGTAGCGGCGACGGCGCCCTCCAGTCTTCATCGCCCTGAATACTGGCATATATGCTTGAAGATAATACCTCATTGTGATGGATGATCTGCCTGGTGAAGTACATGATCCTTTTGTCTTTGGAAAATGTAACATTTCCGCTGTGAAAATCATCGCGATTGATCCTTCGATGAAGCGCCTTAGGGTTATCAAATCCTTCATCGGTAATACTCGCTGTAAATATCTTGGCGTGATAATGCTTTTCGCTGCCATCAAGAACTATTTCCTTTCTTCTTTGAAATGAAGAAAAGTAAAGTGTGCCCTCATCATATTGCAGCGGCCCGTATTCCTGGAAAGCAGAATTAACGCTTCCTTCTGCAAATTCGATTACAATGTCTTCGTTGGGCTCCAACAACGGAGCTTTTTTGATGCCTTCTATAGCAAGTCTTGATAATGCTTTTAACTCTTCATTGGAGCTTAGAGTTATTATTTTTTCGTAACTCGAAAGCGCTTCTTCGTATTTTCCTAATGATTTCAAAGCATTGCCATAGACGTAATTGTCATCGATGTAGATATTATCCTCATCTTTTGGTAAGACTCTTTTGTACCAATTCTCAGCGCGTTCGTAATTTTTGAGTTTGTAATGCAGGTAACCGACGGTCAGCGCCACATCCTCGGTACGCACTTCTTTGTACGCCTTTTCGTACCATTCTAATGCATTAAAATATTCTCCCAATTCGAATTGCTCTTCGGCGAGCTCTATCATCATATCATACGGGATAGACGTCAGCGGTTGAGAAATGATAACATTAATCGTTACCAAAAAAGATGTTATGAGGAGAAGGTGCTTCTTCATTTTTATTCTTTTTCTATTCGAGATTATAATCTTGGGCAAAAGATAACGGGGTCCACTTGCGGTTTCCTATATATTTTTCCAATGTATCCCACACCTATTTCGAATGCTCCATTCCTTGTGGCGTCTGAAAATCCGGACACAGTAATGTCATAGGCGAGGGTCACTTTTAAATCCTTGATTTGGATACCGCCTATCAAATGCACAGAATCTCCAATTCGGTAACCTAAACCTCCAGTTAGAATCATTCGCTTTGCTGGGTTTAGCAAATAATCAGCCGTAGTCTGTGCCATAACTGTAGAAAACGGCCCATTCACTTGGAAAATGACAGCTGGATTCAACCTGATTTTATCTGTTAAGAGTGTTGATACCTCGGCAAAGCCGATAATCGTTGGTTTCGTAAAATTTGGTTGATTTTCCATACCAATAATAGAATCCGTGCGCACAAAACTTCCTTTATTGGAGTTAATGCCTTTGACCGCAAGACCTCCCCTCCACAGATCGCCTTGATCATTCAAAACTGATTTATAGGTAAAGCCTATTGATAAAGCCCCGCTGCTAACGTCTCTCACCGTTCCGTCATTGTCGACAATCAACCGCTCAGGCTCCTGTCCAAAAAGTACAGAAGGAGTGCGAAGATTTCGTGTATCAAACGTGCGATTTTCTAATCCGTACTGGAATCCGATCGAAAGCACTTGGTTATAATCTTCATCAAATCCCATGTGATAAGTAGCCGATGTACCCGCAAGCCTTGTACTGTAATTGGACTGTCCCGCATTATCGCCCAGAATAGAAATACCGACTCCCACCCAATCATTCTCCATAAGCAGCCCACCTAATATTGGCACATCAAGACTGACATGCGGAGTGAGATATCCACCTCCAAAATTTGTAACACTAGTCCATTGTCCGCGATATACTCCGCTTATGCGATATGTACCATGGAATGCACCCGTTAATGCGGGATTAAGGGTTAATGGAGCCATCCTGAAGTGAGTGAAGTGCCGATCTTGCGCAAGGCCCTTAATGCTAATAAGGATCAAAACTGGTAGTAACAGGCGTATAATTTTGTGCATATACCGTGGATTGTGGTAAGAGTATGTTATAAATTCAATCAGTCAATCAGTCAAATTGTTGCTCTATCAATAGTACAACGAATCTATGCAAGTAATTTGATTGTTCAAAAAACTCAATCTCACAAAGCTCTTATATTTGAATACATAGATATATGATATAAATGAAAGGAAAAGTTAGGCTATTTATTATCGTTTGGTTGCACTTTTCTTTCGGCATTTCCAGTCAAGCTCGCTTTACCGAGCCTGACACAAATGCTAATAATCGCCTTTTACTTACCGCAAGTACTTTGGGAATAGGTTATGGTACTTCAGTAATACTGCTTAATAATGCGTGGTATAGAGATTTTCCACGGTCCGAATTTCACTTTTTTGGCGATTGGAGCGAATGGGAGAAAATGGACAAGCTCGGCCATGTTTTTTCAGCTCAGTTTCAGAGTATATACACTTATCATCTATACCGATGGTCGGGCATTTCTGAAAACAAGTCGATTCTATACGCTTCCCTCACCTCATTGCTTTTCCAATCTACTATCGAGGTATTCGACGGATTTTCATCCGAATGGGGGTTTTCTGTTTCAGACTACGCTGCCAATGTCATCGGCGTATCTCTTTTTGCCTTCCAGCAAAAACAGTGGAAAGAACAAAGAATTCTTATGAAACTATCCGGCACCAAGCGCAATTATTCAGACATTTTGTTGAAAGCAGACAATGGCACCGAACGGTTTTTGCAAAATAGGGCCAATGACCTTTTCGGTAGCTCTTGGTCTTCTCGCTTACTCAAAGATTACAATGCTCAGACCATATGGCTTTCCGTAAACCTCAAGTCCGTTCTGCAAAGGACAAAAAGCCCGGAATGGCTCAATATCTCATTCGGTTATGGCGCTGAGAATATGTTCGGAGGCTTTCAAAACAGCTGGGAAAATAATGGTGAAACCGTATATCTTTCAGAGGACGTTTTGAAGCGATATCATCAATTTTACATTGCTCCGGATATTGATCTTACTAGAATAAAAGTGAAGAAAAAAGGATGGAGAACGGTTTTGAGCATCCTGAATATTTTTAAATTTCCACTTCCTGCCATTGAAGTCAATACGCAGGGGAAAGTTATTTTTCATCCCGTAAAGTTCTGATAATGAGTATGTTGCGAGCTGTTGTTCTACTTGTTTTTTTACCAAGTTGTCACATTTCAAATGAAAGCGGCAGTGAATTGGCGAAATCGGAAAAACAAGAGAAAGCGGAGAAACCGGTTTTAAATCCCAACTATTACAACGTCGCTTTTCTGATTATGGACGGCGTATACAACACTGAGTTTACAGCGCCATACGACATTTTTCAACACACGATTTATCGGAAGAATATTAAAGCGATGAATACTTTCACAGTCGCGAAAAGTATTGCAAAGGGTTTAGTCATCGATTGGGATTTGGAAAAGCTTGATTATACCAAAGAGGAACTGTAGCTCAATTTACGGGGTAGCAGGAAATTACCCCGTAATCTCATCAAACAACTTAAAACCCACCCCATGCACATTTTCTATTTTTAATCGCTTATCAGCTTTTAGATATTTTCTTAATCGACTAATGAAAACGTCCATACTCCTTCCCAAAAAATAATCATTCCGCCCCCAAAGTTTTTCGAGCAGCTCTTCGCGCTTAATGATGCTGTTTTTATTAATGATCAATTCTTTGAGCAGATCACCCTCTTTTTGAGTAAGCGTTTGTTCTTCATCCTTTGACCTAAGTAGAAGATTGTCGTAGTCCAATTCAAAAATACCTATCTCGTAGAGCCTTCCTTCTTCATTTTGATGGATGTATTTCCTTTTTAGAAAAATTTGAATTTTTAACAATAACTCCTCAATGCTAAAGGGTTTTGTAATGTAGTCATCTCCCCCGATGGTCAGGCCGATAAGTTTGTCTTCCTTTAGTGATTTCGCGGTGAGAAATAAGATGGGTACCTGCTTATTTAACCTTCGGATTTTTTCTGCCAGTTCAAATCCATCCATTTCCGGCAACATAACATCCAGAACGCATAGATCAAACTGCTCGTTCTTAAATTTTTTAAATGCCGTCTGTCCGTCCGTCTCCAGTGTAACATCGTATCCTTCCAGTCGAAGGTTATCCGCTGTAACAAATCCCAACGTAGGATCATCTTCGACATACAATACTTTTGAATTCATGGTATGTTTGGTATTCTGATTTTAATACAAGTGCCTTCTCCGGTTTCTGATTTCAGTTCTATGTGCCAATTGTGCGCGTCACAAATGCTCTTTACATAATATAGCCCAAGGCCGAATCCTTTTACATTATGCACATTGCCCGAAGGCACGCGGTAAAATTTCGTAAATATTTTGCTCTGCTGTTCGGGGGGAATGCCATTTCCATTATCCGATACTCCTATGACGGTCCACTCATTTTCAGAGACCACCGCCACGTCGATAATTTTATGGTTCCTGCTGTATTTCACTGCATTATCAAGGACATTAGTAATGATATTCGTGAAATGCAAAGGGTCCGCAAGAACCTCGATTTTTTTATCTACATAAAATTCTCTGATTTCTAAGTTGTGTTCCTTTTTGTGCTTAGCATATTCGCCTTCTACGATCTGCTTCAAAGTTTTTTGTAAATCTATTTTCGTCTTTTGTAGCTTAAACTCATCGCCCTCTAATTTTGCCAGGTTAAGAACTTTCTCTACCTGACTATTCAGTCTTTTGTTTTGGTCGACGACTATATGAGCATATTGGTTCAGTCTTTCATTCTGCTTGATGGTCTGGTCATTGGAAAGAACGTCAGCAGCAATTTTTATCGACGAAATAGGTGTTTTAAACTCATGCGTCATGTTATTGATAAAATCCTTTTGCAGCTCCGATAATCTTTTCTGTCTCAGAATGACCCAAGTCGAATAAATGAAAAAACTAAGAGCCAAAAGAGTAAGAAGACTTAGAAGAATATTCTGACGAATATTGCTGAGCAAATAGCCCTGACGAGAGGGAAATTTAACAACGAAGTAGTAGATGAGATCAGTAAATTTGGGCAGGTCTTCCGATCTTTTGAATTCTTTGGTGGCATCACTCAACTGGTAATAGTTGCCGTATACCAGGTTCTGGCTGTAACAATCATAAACGGCATATTCAAAATCGGTGTTAATCGATCGTTGCTCAAATTCTCGAATCAGATAATCCTCAAGTATTGCAGCATCGATACGGTCGTTAATATTCACTGCATAATAATTAGATGATCTGCGCTGGATCAGGTTTTGTTTCGGCAGCTCAGAATTATTGAATTTCGAAATTGATTCTGCGACTTTTCTCAGAGAGATTGTAACAGTTTGGTGAAACTCGTGATCCTCCAGATTGTACGCCTTAATTATCCAATATGTCTGTGTAGTAGCTATACCGATAATAGATAGCGCTCCCAATATGACCAGCCTTCTTATTAATTCATTCGACATTTTTCAAGTCTTGCGATTTCCTCTTACTTATCACCTACATATGATGAATTAGTCTAATTATTTCTCTATTTTTCGTCCTATGACATTTGCTATTCATAGTTATCATCGGGCACTTCTTTCTACTATATTTTTAATAGTGTATTCTTCTCTTAGCCTTCAAGCACAAAATCCCTTTGACATCAAATCCAGAATAGGTGCTTCTAAAATTGACTCTGCAGAAAGTCTGGCCACCTCCGAAAACTTGCCTCATCAAAGGACGGATCAAACCGTTCAAGGCTCAGAAGAGTTTTCTGCTAATCCTTTTGATGTGAATAAAAATGCAATTAAACAAAAAAGCAAGCCAATCCCCCCAAAAGAAATCAAACAAGATGTTAATACCGGAAAAATCCAACTCAGTACCACTACCAAACTCATATTCCTGGGCTTACTCTTTGGTGCATTTGTTATAATAAGAAACATGAACCCAGGTGGATTTAGAGCCCTAATCTCGATGATGACTAACTCAACTGTCTTGAATCAAAATAGGCTTTCCATCAATGGCTTTCTCAACATTCAATTAGGGCTCTTTTATCTTTTCTTTTTTCTAAACCTTTCTTATTTCATTTTCCTATCCGAACTACAAGGATTTTGGCAAGGCCCATTCACAGGTTTTAAGTTGTACTCATTTGTATTTGGGGTTGTGTTCGCCATATATCTGATCAAGTACATTGTTTTATGGCTGATCGAATATGCCTTTGACATCAGGCGTGCTATACCCAATCATTTGTTCTCAACATCCATTCATAATATTGTTCTTGGTTTTGCACTTTTTGGTATCAATGCCTTCTTCGCATTTACACAAGGTGGACTTAGCAAATTCTTACTGATTCTGGGTATAATAATGATCGTTTTAATCTATCTCTGGCGGCAATTCAGAGGATTCACGTTTATGTCTGATATACGCCGGTTCAGCTTTTTCCATTTTTTTCTATATCTTTGCGCCTGCGAAATTTCGCCGCTTTTAGTGATTGTTAAGCTTGTAAGCAGTTAATTATCAGCTAGTTATAACAAAATTTTGATCAGGTATGTCGCAGAGTGTTCAAACACAAGTGGTAGACACTTATAGACTGGTAAAGACAATTTTGATTTCTCAGCCCAAACCTGATCGATCCCCCTACTTTGATATGGAAAAAAGATGGCGTATTCGGATCGATTGGAGGCCTTTCATACATGTAGAGCCAATAACCGAGCGAGAATTCAGAAGAAATAGGATCCGACCCGATCAATTTTCAGCGATCATATTCACCAGTAAAAATGCCGTAGATCATTTTTTCCGAATATGTGAGGCGATGCGCTGCCACATGTCGCAGAGTACAAAATACTTCTGCCTCACAAAGGCTATTGCAGATTACCTTCAGAAATTCATAATCTATAGAAAAAGAAAAGTCTTCGTAGGAGTACGCGCTATCGAAGATCTCGAACCCTATTTTCTAAAGCACAAAGAAGAGCGATTTCTCTTGCCATGTAGTAATCTCGGGGCCAAAGAGGTCGTATCATTTTTAGAAAAGCACGACCTTGAGTATAGAGACGCGATGATGTACAAGACAGTGAGTAGTGATCTTTCTGATCTCAGCGATGTGACCTATGATGTTTTGGTATTCTTCAGTCCTTTGGGCATAGAATCACTTTATGAAAATTTTCCAAAATTTGCTCAAAATAACACGAGAATGGCGGTGTTTGGAAAATCGACCAGGACCGCCCTAGAGGAAAGGGGACTATACACTAACATAGAAGCTCCTTTACCGGATGTGCCTTCAATGACTATGGCATTGGAAAACTATCTCAGGAAATCAAATGGTAAAAATTAACGCTTTTAACACCCTTAGAGCGGATTTATTCCGCTGCCCCGGTCGCCGGATCGGGGTTTTTAATTTTGTACATAGCATATTTTAAGAATGCACCCTTTCATCTCTAGACTTGAATTAGAACTTAGTGAACATCTTCCTGGCCTGGAGGCGCAAGTCTTAATGGCTCCGCGTACCCCAACGCGTTATTTTCGGCAATCGGAAAATGCAAAAAAAGCGGCAGTCCTCCTTCTGCTTTACCCAATGAACAACAGCCTTTACTTCGCACTGATGAAAAGAAAAAGCGACATCAAAGGGGACACTCATGCCGGCCAGGTGAGTTTGCCAGGAGGACGCATGGAAGAAAGCGACCAAAGCCTTCTAGATTGCGCTTTGAGAGAAGCAGAAGAAGAACTGGGAATTATGAAAAGTGATGTGCAGCCATTAGGAGAACTCACTCAACTCTACGTATTTGCATCTAATCATATGGTATATCCCTTTGTGGGATATTCCGCAGAGAAACCCGATTTTCTCATTGACGAAAGAGAGGTAGATTGGATTATTGAAGTAGATACGGATTATCTTCTCTCTTCGGAATCGAAAAAAACCATCGATCTCACTACACACGGTATAGAACTTAAAAATGTACCCTATTTTGATATTGAACAGGAAATCGTATGGGGAGCTACTGCCATGATTCTAAGTGAATTTTTACACGTTTGGGAACGAGTCGTTAAACACCAGCACTCCAAACAGTAAGTTTGTTTTCACTAGGGATAGATGTATCTTGCCCCTAGGAACAGAACGAGCCCAAAAGCCACTACATTCGATTGACTGATTGCAAAGGATTTTGAAGAGTTGAAAATGCTTTAAAATGAAAAAAATGCTTTTTCTATTTACCGTACTGATAGCCCTTTCCTGCAATACAATAGTGACAAATAATGCTGATAAATCTGTTCTTGAAGGAATGGAGTCACTACCGCTTGACCGTATCTCTCTTCCCTCGGGTTTTGAGATTAGCCTTTATGCCGAGAATGTAAAAAATGCGAGATCGATGGATCTTAGTCCGAATGGTACACTGTTCGTCGGCACTCGATCTGCAGGCAATGTATACGCCCTGCAGGATACTGATGGGGACTATAAAATTGATAAGCAACATACGCTATTAGAAAAAGGCAATATGCCCAATGGTGTGGCCTTCAGAGATGGTGATCTGTATATAGCGGAGGTCAATCGGATATTGAAAATATCTGATGTAGAATCAAAATTGAACAATCCGGAAACGCCTGAGGTGGTCTATGATCAATATCCAACGGAAAAGCACCACGGTTGGAAATTCATCGACTTTGGCCCGGACGGTAAACTGTACGTGCCTGTCGGTGCACCATGCAACATTTGCAATTCAAAAGATGAGGTTTTTAATTCAATTACACGTATTAATAAGGACGGAACGGGTATGGAAATCGTGCAAAAAGGAATAAGAAATACGGTCGGCTTTACATGGCATCCCGAAACTAGTGAATTGTGGTTTACTGATAACGGGCGCGATCTGCTCGGAGATGATCTTCCCTCTTGTGAATTGAATCGTGCGCCTAAAGATTTTATGCATTTTGGCTATCCCTTTTGCCACCAGGGAAATTCGCCCGATCCGGAATTTGGAAAACTGAAGCCATGCTCTGATTTTACAAAACCGGCCCAAAATCTTGGTCCGCATGTCGCCCCGTTGGGAGTAGAATTCTACACAGGTTCGCAATTCCCCAGAGAGTATAAAAATGTCGCGTTTATCGCCGAGCACGGATCCTGGAACAGATCAAAAAAAATCGGGTACCGCATTTCTATGGTGCCGTTAGACGGCAATTATAATTCGAAAGGATATGAAACGTTCGCAACGGGATGGCTGGATCAAAGTAATGATGAGGCGTGGGGAAGGCCTGTAGACATTGAGTTTTTGCCAGACGGATCCATGCTGGTTTCAGATGATTTTGCCGATGTAATTTACAGGATTACCTATTCAGGATAGTGTAGAATCAATCTAAATAGATTTGTTCGATGTAGTCGATTCTGTCCGTTCATTCAATTAATCCAAAGGTTGCTATCTTTGCGCCAATTTTTGTAAAGCAGCAAATTAAATGCGCTCAAAAAAGATCGTTATTACCCTTTTCATCCTTTCCTTATTTTTCTTTTTTCCACACTTTTTGCGAGCTCAATCAGATACGAATAACGTTTCTTTAATTGCAGTTTTAGTCATAATTGGCGCGCTTATTTTAGTGAGTGGTATTTTAATACTTAGCGAAAATCTTTTACAGATAGAAGCCAAAAAATATGGAGTAGATACAGATAAAAAGAATGTCTCCATTTTTCCAGCATTTTCGGATTTTTTTGGCGATAAAGCGCCCGAATATACCGGAAACGACGGCGTTTTTGTATTAAAAAAGGGTTTTGACATTTTGTTATCCGGTAAGCCTTCTAATGACATTTTTATAAAACACGTAAAAAGATTTGCTTTGCGTCCTCCTAACTTCCGTGGCATTGTGCCTATTCCCAAATTGGTGGTTGCGGAAGAAGATGAGGTTTTGGCAGGAGAAGAACTCTTTTATGACAAATCCAATCCCGATATAAAATATTGCTCTCCTGTGAGTGGTGAGATCATTGAAATAAGACGAGGGGCAAAGCGATCTATTTCCGATATCATCATTCTTGCTGATAAAAGGCAAAACTTCAAGTCATTCAATGTGCCTGATTTGAGTAGGTCAAGTCGCGAAAAAATTGTTTCTTTCCTCCTTTCAAGCGGCGCATGGCCATTGATCAATGAAAGGCCTTATGACATCGTACCTAATCCTGGCCGCGTTCCCGAAAATATATTCATTTCTACTTTTGATACTGCTCCACTGGCTCCCGAGACAGCTGTGATAATAGAGGACAATGAAAGAGCATTTCAAAAGGGAATAGACATATTGGCGAAACTGACTTCCGGTAGAGTACATCTCAGCCTTGATGCCAACGGTAGCGAAGCGCCTAATAGGGCATTCACAAATGCCAAAAACGCAGAAAAACATTGGTTCAGAGGAAAACATCCTGCAGGCAATGTAGGTGTGCAAATTCATCACATACATTCCATCAAACCCGGAAAATGTGTATGGACGGTAAATCTGCAAAATGTGATAAGTATAGGAAAATTATTCCTGGAAGGCAGGTACGATGTCTCGCGATTGGTAGCTGTAGGTGGAAGTAAGGTAGGCAAGCCGGCTCATCTAAGTACCGTGGCCGGAGCAAATGTCGGTGATCTTCTAGGCAATATAGATGAAGAAGGGGTACGGATAATTGCAGGAGATGTACTAACCGGACGGAAGGTGAAAAAAGATGATTTTTTGGACGCAAATACGGATCAAATAACAGTCATAGAGGAAGGAGACGAGTACGAAATGTTTGGCTGGTTACTTCCATTGGAGCCGAGACCAACGATTTCGCGTACCTTTCCAAACTTTCTCTTTCCGAGTCTAGAATTTGATGGAAATACCAACACACATGGTGAAAAAAGAGCTTTTGTGATAACAGGAGAATACGAAAAAGTGCTGCCGATGAATATCTACCCACAGCACCTCATGAAAGCAATATTGGCGAATGACTACGAACAAATGGAAGGACTAGGCATTTATGAATTGAGTGAAGAGGATATAGCACTATGCGAGTTTGTCTGTACGTCTAAAATGCCACTGCAAAACATTCTTAGAGACGGGCTTGAAATGATGAGGGAGCAGGGGTGAGGACGGCAGACAGCCAACGGCGGACGGCCACCGGTTTGCGAGGAAGAAATTGTTCCTTCCGTCATTTAAATCAGACGTTAGTTCCCTTTGGGGCATTTGAATGAAACTATTGGAATTTTTCAAAAAGATAGAACCGGATAAGAAAAATAGTCCTTTTCTGCATACCGGGTACGATGCCTTTTTTACCTTTCTTTTTTCGCCGGATAAGGTAACCAAAGGAGGTGTGCACATACGGGATGGTATAGATCTGAAAAGGACGATGGTACACGTTGTCTTTGCACTCCAACTCTGCTATCTTTTCGGCACCTATAATATTGGACATCAGCACTTTGCGGCTATGGGTCAGTACCTGGGTTTCTTTGAAGGATTTCACCTCAAACTTGCTCATGGTATCATCAAGCTGTTACCTATATTCATTTGGACGCACGTTGTAGGATTAGGAATAGAATTTTGGTATGCGGCCAAAAGAGGACATGCAGTCGAAGAAGGATTCCTGGTATCAGGAGCCTTGATACCATTAATAATGCCGCCCGATTTGCCGATATGGATACTTTGTTTGGCGGTTGCTTTTGCGGTTATCTTATGCAAAGAAGCGTTTGGAGGTACTGGTATGAATATCTGGAATGTGGCTTTGATGACTCGAATGTTTGTCTTTTTTGCTTATCCGACAACCATTTCGGGGGATGAGGTTTGGGTTTCGGGATTTGAAACGCTCAGAGCAAGTGGGGCAACGGAATACGAATGGGGACATTCGGTGGCCAATTGGATATTCGGTTTTTTTGATTTAAAAACTTTTCACAGCGGAGCAGTTGTAGATGGATTCAGCGGAGCCACACCGTTAAGTTTGGCCTACCAAGGTGGATGGGAAGCGGTGACCGCGGCATATACGCCGTCACAAATGTGGTGGGGCAATATATCAGGATCTATAGGCGAAACATGCAAGCCTGCTATTATCGTCGGGGCTTTGTTTTTATTGGTTACCGGCATTGCAAGTTGGAGGATCATGTTGAGCATGATCATTGGAGCCGCGACGATGGCAGTTTTACTCAACCTTTGGAACGCGACACCGTTTATGACTGTACCGTGGTATTACCAATTTTACATGGGCAGTTTCTTTTTTGCCATGGCATTTATGGCGACCGACCCTGTGACCGCAGCGTCGACAAATACCGGGAAACTGGCGTATGGTTTTCTGATTGGATTTATAGGAATGATTGTAAGAGTGCTCAATCCGGCTTATCCCGAAGGATGGATGCTCGCTATTATATTCATGAATACATTTGCAGCGTTACTCGATAGATTAGTATTGAATACTCACATTTCAAAAAGATTAAAACGTGCGTAGTACAGCATACATATTTGCATTTGTGGCCGCTATGACATTTGTGGTTGCCCTCGTGTTGTCATTAATGGCAGTAGGCCTGAAACCTATCCACGATAAGAATGAGGCGATTTTTAATAAAAAGGCAGTACTGGCCGCCATAGAATCCGAACTTGGCGAAAATGTCAAAGCTGATAAATTACCTGACGATGAGGTGCTCGAAATTTTCAATAACAGAATCGAGCAAACAGTCATCGACTTCAATGGAAATACGGTAAGTACAGAAGACGTCGAATCGAGAGGGTACAGGGGAGGACTAGCCGAACATGTCGATATGAAAAAGGAAAAAAAGAAAGATGCTGAAGAGCGCATCTTTCCCTTATATCAATACAAAAATGGTAGCGAAACGTATTACATCGTCACCGTAAGAGGCAATGGACTTTGGGATGAAATATGGGGAAATATTGCCCTCAAAGATGACTTGAGCACAATAGTTGGTGCTTCATTTGATCATGCTGGGGAAACACCCGGTCTCGGCGCCGAAATAAAAGATAATGCAGCTTGGAAAAGACAATTTCAGGGGAAGTCACTCTTTGACAAATCCGGAAACTATACCTCCGTCTATGTACGCAAAGGTGGTGCGAGAAATCAGACCTTTGAGGTGGACGGAATTTCGGGAGCTACGGTAACTTGTGATGGAGTTTCTGATATGCTTTATGATGGCATACAATACTATTTGCCTTATCTCGAAACCCTCAAAAAGACATAGAAATGGCTGAAGTATTAGTACAAGAGAAGAAAGAATCGGGTATACGGTTTGGCAAAAAAGAGCGGAAGCTCATCACCGATCCATTAAACGATAATAATCCGATCACGGTACAGGTTTTGGGAATATGTTCGGCGTTGGCGGTCACGACATTGGTGTTTCCTTCTGTGGTCATTACGATTGCCGTGATCTTCGTTTGCGCATTTTCCAATCTTTTTACTTCTCTACTGAGAAAATCTATACCCAAGCAGGTGCGCATGATTGTACAATTGGTCATCATTGCAACTTTAGTGACTGTTGTGGAATTGACCCTAAAAGCTGTCAATTTTGACGTGTACAAACAGCTTACTGTATTCATCGGCCTTATCATTACAAATTGCATAATAATGGGAAGATTGGAAGCATTTGCTATGGCAAATACTCCATGGAAATCGTTTTTGGACGGCATAGGGAATGGACTGGGTTACGGCATAATACTCATAGTGGTATCTATTTTTCGGGAGATTTTCGGTAAAGGTTCGTTTCTGGCAGGTACGCCTATCGAAATGAAATTGATCGGCTCTACATCTGAATATTTTATCAATACAACGGCGAGTGGCTGGCAGGGCTTTCTGTTTGGGTGGTATCAAAATAACAATTTGATGGTACTTCCCGCTGCTGCTATGTTTTTGATCGCTGTATACATATGGGTACAGCGTTCAAGATCACCACAACTTGTTGATATTTCATAAAACGGTTAAAAGTGGAATTAGTAAACGTATTCATAAAGGCTGCATTTATCGAGAATTTGATCCTTTCCTACTTTTTGGGAATGTGTTCTTTTTTAGCTGTTTCCAAGACTTTAAAAACAGCTTTTGGTCTCGGACTGGCGGTGATCTTTGTATTGGGGATAACGATGCCCATCAATTGGTTGATCAGCACCTTTTTACTAAGTGAGGAGGGATTGATCGGTTTGGATTTGACCTTTTTGCGGTTCATACTTTTCATTGCTGTCATCGCATCCATGGTGCAATTGGTAGAAATGGTAATTGAGAAATTTTCACCGGCACTCTACAATTCCTTGGGTATTTTTCTACCGCTCATTACAGTGAACTGTGCGATCTTAGGCGGATCGCTGTTTATGGTAACTAGAGAATACAATTTTGCCGAAACAGTTGCCTTCGGACTAGGAGGAGGATTCGGATGGTTTCTGGCTATTGTGGCCCTGGCAGCCATTCGCGAAAAGCTAAGATATTCGGCAGTGCCTGCTCCGATGAGGGGCTTAGGTATGGCTTTTTTGATAACCGGGTTGATGGGCATGGCGTTTTTGAGTTTGTTGGGAATCGATCCGGCGGCGTTTGGAAACAACTAAAACCTGTTAGGTTGTCATGATTAAAAGTCAGGGTAAAATAAATATGCCGAAATTATTTTTATGGAAACGTAACAGGTTTAAGCTCCTAATTAACTGATTTACAAATTAACTAATCAACTACTAGCATGCTCATACCGATTGTAACAGCAATAGCAATCTTTTCGGCAGTTATTCTTGCCTTGTCCTTTATGTTGATATTCGCGAATAAGAGACTTGTTCCACAAGGTGACGTCAGTATTATTGTAAATGGAGAAAGTGAAAATCCATTGAGAGTAAAGCCAGGATCTTCCCTCCTTACCGTACTTTCCGATAAAAGTGTTTTTCTTCCTTCTGCATGTGGAGGCGGCGGTACTTGCGCCATGTGTGAATGCTATATCGACGTAGGAGGTGGAGATGTGCTTCCCACGGAACTGAATCATCTCACGCGGAAAGAAGTCGCTGAAAACAAGAGATTAGCTTGCCAGGTGAAGGTGCGTGAGGATATGGAAATAAGAGTACCAGATGAAGTATTCGGTATCAAAAAATGGGAATGTGAAGTTGTATCTAATTACAATGTCGCGTCTTTTATCAAAGAATTTATAGTAAAACTTCCCGAGGGCGAAACGCTCGATTTTGAATCGGGAGGTTACATTCAGATCGACGTACCAGAAATTACTGTAGACTTCAAAGATTTTGACATAACTGCCCATCCCGATCATCATGATGATCCTAAAAAATTCCAAACCGAATGGGATAACTTCAAACTTTGGGATCTAAAAATGGTCAACGAAGACCCTGAATTCAAAGCGTATTCCATGGCCAACCATCCGGCTGAAGGGAATATCGTTAAACTAAATATCAGGATAGCAACTCCACCATTTGATAGAGTCAAAGGGGGATGGATGGAGGTTAATCCGGGAGTATGCACATCGTATACTTTTGGTCTGAAGCCTGGTGATAAGATCACAATTTCCGGGCCTTACGGCGAATTTTTCATTAAGGATACAAAGAAAGAAATGGTATATATCGGCGGAGGTGCGGGAATGGCTCCGCTGCGATCCCATCTTTTCCACCTCTTTGATACGCTTAAAACCAAGGATCGAAAAGTATCGTATTGGTACGGAGGAAGGACGAAGAGAGAACTATTCTATGTCGAAGAATTCAGAAAACTCGAGAAGAAATTTCCCAACTTCAAATTTTATGTGGCTTTGGACAATCCGCTTCCTGAAGATAAATGGGAAGAGAAGGAAAACTGTGAGGATGAGGGGGATGGATTCAAGGGTTATATAATGAACGTGTGCCTTCAGCAATATTTGAAATCACACCCTGAACCGGAAGAGGTCGAGTACTATTTCTGCGGCCCACCTGCAATGAATGCTTCCGTATTAAAGACACTTGACGATCTCGGTGTACCCGAGGAGAATATTGCCTTTGATGATTTTGGAGGATAGAGCCAACATCCTGGTTGGCTTTCACCAAAAAACGCCAAGCAGAGCTTCGCGCTACTCTGGCAAGTTTTTTGTTCTAAATAGCATTATATTACTATCCCAATTATTACCACCAACAATTCATTTTCGCTCTTAAGAGCGGATTAAATCTCAATTTCTGGCTGCTACTGCAGTTATTAATACGATTACTAAGTCCGAATGAATAAGCTATGATAACTAGTACGACAGCAGATACTCTAAAAATAAGGGAATGGAAAGTCAAGAAACCCAAAGCACAAGTTTTTCTAATTCACGGTTATGCCGAGCATACAGGGAGGTACGGACATCTGGCCGACAGACTAAATAACGAAGGCTATCACGTAATAGGTTATGACCAGGTGGGTCATGGAATTTCGGATGGTGAGAGAGCCTATATTCCGCGATTTGACTACTACGTCTGGGATCTCGAGCAGATTATTAATGAGTATCGAAATGAAGAAATACCAACTGTTCTTTTCGGTCATAGCATGGGGGGACTAGTCGTGCTTAGCCATTGTATTGTATATCGTAAGGATTTTGCTGGAGTCATCACTTCGGGCACAGCACTACAAGAGGGCAAGGATGTATCCGGGATTCTAAAGTTTTTTGCGCCGTTTTTTGGTGAAGTTTTTCCCAAGATGAAAACGACAAAAATTGGCACACAGGATATCAGCAGGGATGAAGAAATCGTCGAGCAATACGAAAATGATCCATTAGTTTACCACGATGGTATGAAAGCTCGACTCGGCATCGAAATGTTGAGAAGGATGAAAAAGACTTCAAAAGTTGCTGACTTATTCAGCCAACCCGCACTATTCATGCATGGTGGGGCAGATAGACTAACGAATCCCGACGGCACAATTCATTTCCACGACAATTGCTCTTCGAGGGATAAGGATCTCAAAATTTGGGAAGGATGTTACCACGAATTGATCAATGAGCCGGAAAAGGAAGAAATCATGGATTATATGATGAAGTGGATTAGGAGAAGGGTGAAATCTTTCGCAATCGATTGATCTCCTTACCCAATCTGTTTTCAAACCCAACTGTACCTGTGATTTGATAATCCATAAGTATGGGTAATACCTCCTGTTTCAGCTCAGGATGCTTTTCGCAAATATTAACCAAAACAGTAATTGAAAAAACGCGAATGGCAGTAGCCGTCTTGGTGTTGCAAAATTCCTCCAAGCATATATCGAAGACCTTACCTTCCAGATCCTCAGGGATATCCACAAACTGCAGAATACGCACTACATTTCTCTTATAAGAATCGTGTGGAGCATTTGCATAATTATCGATCATTTTAGGAATATAAGGGAGGGGAAGATCGATATTGCTGTCTGCAATGTTGATCAAAGGGAAAGACGCCATCTGACAAATCCTTAGATCATCAGAAAAGAAATAAACCATCAATTCCTCGACCAATTGTGGGTTTTGAAGAATTTTCTGTGCGACCTTTAACGATTCTTTTCGGTCGGGATAGCTGATCTTTAAGTCATTAAACAAGGGTGAAATAGCAAGTAATTTATCAATTCAGAAAAAAAATATACACAGGGTAAAAAACACATATAAAAATGTGCATTAATTAATTATTCTATACATATTTTCGCGCACATTTATGATCAATCCAAGAAGATACCTCGTTACCTCTGCCTTGCCTTATGCGAACGGTCCATTGCACATCGGCCATCTTGCAGGAGCATATATCTCAGCAGATATTTACGTGAGGTTTTTGCGATTAATGGGCAAAGATGTTGTTTGGGTATGCGGGTCGGATGAACATGGCGCGGCCATCACGATTATAGCACTAAAAGAAGGTGTAGACCCTGAGCAAATCATTGACAAGTACCATGCTTTATTTGAACAGGCATTTAAACAAATGAATATTGCCTTTGACATCTACCATCGCACTTCGGCAAAAATCCACCATGAGACCTCACAAGGATTCTTTAGAACACTATATGAAAAGGGGGAATTCATTGAGAAAGTAACCGATCAATACTACGATGAAGATGCACAGCAATTTCTAGCCGATCGATATATAAAGGGCGAGTGCCCTAAATGCGGACATGATGAAGCGTATGGCGATCAATGCGAAAATTGCGGTAGCAGCCTTAGTCCGACGGAATTAAAAAATCCAGTCTCTACGTTGACAGGTAGCAAGCCCATCCTAAGATCTACAAAACACTGGTACTTACAGCTTGACCAATATGAGGATTGGCTTAAGGATTGGATGTATACCGGCACAGTAGATGGCAAGGAAGTACATGATCCAAATACATGGAAAAAGCACGTTTTGGGTCAATGTCGGAGTTGGTTGGACAGCGGTCTGGCTCCCAGATCCATGACCAGGGATTTGGACTGGGGTATCGATGTTCCTAAAGAAATTCGGGGGCATGAAGGGAAAAAGCTATATGTATGGCTCGATGCGCCAATCGGTTATATTTCTGCCACAAAACAATGGGCGCTAGACAATAACAAAGATTGGGAACCGTACTGGCAGGATGAAGAAACGGCCCTGATCCATTTCATTGGCAAAGACAACATCGTCTTTCACTGCCTGATATTTCCGGCCATTTTAAAAGCTCATGGTGGATATATACTTCCGGTAAACGTCCCTGCAAATCAATTTGTAAACCTCGAAGGTGACAAAATCTCCACTTCAAAAAATTGGGCCATTTGGGTCAATAAATATGCCGATACCTATCCTAATAAAATCGACGAACTCAGATATCATATGATTAAAATTATGCCAGAGCAAAAGGACAGCGAATTTACCTGGGCAGGCTACCAGGAATCCGTTAATAACGAACTAGTAAACAACCTGGCCAATTTTGTGAACAGAGTCGCCGTATTGACAAATGAATATTACGACGGTATTGTCCCTGATTTTAATGCAAATGTTTCCTTTGAATCTCCATATGAAGATGATTTGGCGGGGTTTCACGATTCGGAATTGCTGCTGCTACACGACAACCTTCAGCAAATGAATCAGCACATCAGGGAATTTGATTTTCGCAGTGCCATGAAAGTTGTCCTTGAAATTAGCCAAAAAGGAAACCAACTCCTTCAGTTTAACGAACCATGGAAAACCATAAAAGAAGATCAGGAACTTGTAAAAACAGTGATGAATCTGGCACTTCAAATCGTCTCCGCTCTGAGCATTTGTACCAGACCATTCTTGCCGGAAACCTCTGACAAGCTTCGCAAGCAGTTGAATCTTTCTGTAGATATTGATAGAGATGAACTCAACAATGTATTGGAAAAACTGTGTGAAGGTGAACACCTAATAGAAAGCGGTCATAAAATTGGTAAGGCAGAACACCTCTTTATGAGAATAGACGACGAAATGATTAAAACGGAAAAGGCAAAATTGGTGAAAAGAGAAGAAGGTAACGTGCAAAAAATAAACGGATTCCCCCAACTAAAAGAGACCATCGAATTTACAGATTTTCAAAAATTAGACTTGCGCACCGGGACCATTGAGATAGCAGAAAAGGTGAAAAAAACCGACAAATTGCTCAAGTTGACCGTTGACCTCGGTTTTGAAAAAAGGACAGTTGTATCAGGAATAGCCGAGCACTACAAACCCGAAGACCTCATGGGGAAACAGGTGATGTTGGTAGCCAATCTTGCACCGAGAAAATTAAAAGGCATAGAATCCCAGGGCATGATCCTAATGGCCGAAGATGAGAATGGAAATCTGAATTTCGTGAGTGCGGAGGGCTCCTTTCCGAATGGCATGACCGTGCGGTAGTTGCGTGAGGCGGGGACGCCATCACGAACCACATGAGTGGAGGACACCATCACGAACTCATTAAAAACTGGTCAAGATCACGTTATAATTCATTTTAATTCGTGCAAATTCGTGGATAGATTTCCTTTTCCATATTTTGTCTTCGTTACTAAACACATATGATAAACTCAGTGCTGCCTGTTTGTCTTATCTCATGTCTTTTATCTTTTATCTCTGCAAACTTAACAGCCCAGCTTTCGGATAGCGCCCAAATTTCTTTACTCACTTGCGGCCCCGGTGAAGAACTCTATTCTGTGTTCGGACACAGCGCTATCCGCGTATATGACCCTGAAATCGGCCTTGATGAGGTATATAATTACGGCGTTTTTGATTACAGCGATCCCAAATTCCTTCCGAAATTCCTGAAAGGAAAATTAATTTATTGGGTAGGTAAAGAATCCACTGAACATTTCCTCAATCTGTATGGTTATCTCAATCGCTTCGTTAAAGAAGAAGTGATCCATCTGGACTCACTTCAGATGAATTCAGTGTACGTAGCTCTTAAAGAAAACCACAAAATTGAAAATCGCTACTACTTGTACGACTTCCTTTTTGACAACTGCTCGACACGTATTGGTGATATTGCTGAGAAGGAAATCGGACCGTTTCAATTTTCGGACACAGAGAAGTATAGCTTTCGCGATCTGATACACCAATATTTGGGAGGAAGGGATTGGACGCATTTAGGAATAGATTTGATTTTAGGTTCGAAAACTGATCGAATAGCTACGGCACGAGAACAAATGTTTTTACCGGATTACCTTTCGGACAATCTCGCTAACGCAAAAAAAGAGAATAATAAAAATGTTCTCCTCGCGCCGCAAATGCTCCTTGATATTCCTACGATAAGGGCTAAATCATTTTTTCTGGTATCGCCGGTCCTGGTATTTACAATCTTGCTCATTTTGGAATTGATTTTTCTAAAATATGGCGAAGAAAAATGGTTGAAAACCTACGATATTATATGGATGATAGGTATGACCTTGAGCTCTATAGTTTTGACGTTTATGTGGTTTGGCACAGATCACCAAGCTTGCTCCAACAATTATAACTTGCTGATATTCAGTCCTTTGTTGATTATTTGGTGGCTGGCATATGCCTTTAGGAATGGTAAAAAAGCTCTAACTATAATCGGCCTGCTTATCGTGATTCCTTACATTAGTTTGCCTTTTGTAAAAATGACAGCGCAGGATATTCATCCTGTTGTTTTGCTAATCGCTTTGATTACAATATTCAAACTGGTACGAATTGGAGGCTTGAATGCTTTTCGAAACTTTTTTTGATTTTGAGGTGGGACGCCATCATCAACGTGTTGCAACGGTAGACCATTAACAAACTGGATGGGGCGAATGCATCATCAATAATCAAGCTTGCCATGACGGTTGTCAATGGCCTATGACCTACTCGATCCTCAACATCTTAAACACCCGACTCTTACCCTCATAAGTCACCTTGCCAAAATAAACACCGCTTTGTGAAATCTCTCTGTTCCCAATCTGCCATTTCTGCTTTCCGGCTGAAAATATCTTCGTCCGATCGTAGACCAGCCTATTTTGACCGTCGTATAACTCCAGTTTGACCATTCCGTTTCTTGGAATATCGAAAGAAATTTTTGTCAATTCATCCCAAGGATTCGGATCATTTCCGATTAGGTTAAATTCCTGAGGATCGTCTTTCGCTCTTTCCAGGCGTAATTCGTAAATATTGTTTTCTTCGTATAGTTCGGATCGCAAATATGTATTATTTGCATTCACAAATTCGAGACCGTAATTCCATTCATTCCCGGATTTACTCTCGAAGAGTATTCGCCACAAGGCATCTCCGGCTTTCAGTTTAATATCATGCGAACCATGCCAACTGATCGCCATTTCGCCAATGCGAACAGCATTAAAATGCTTTGAACCTATATCCAGGGCAGCCGGGCTCATATTCCGATAGATAAGATTATCAGGATTGTATTTTACTAAAGTCTGCAATCCGGATAAATCGATATCCCGATTCACCTTAATGGTTACTTCTTTATAGCCCCCTATATCAATGATCTCGTAGTAGAGTACTTCTTCCTTCCTGCTTCTCGGGCCTGCTTCCATTTCATCTATAGCGTCTCCAGTAACATCCCCTATCTTAACTCCTACAAAGTCAATGGACATATCCGTTTCTAGGAATGGAATTGTATAAGTACTGATCATCTCTTCACCTTCGTCGCTATCTGCCCAGACAAATCTCCAACTCTCGTCCGTACCCATTTCTTCTACGCCCAAAATATGTTTACGCAAAAGAACAATATCAACAATATTCACTTTACCATCGTAATTGATATCTGCTGCCAATTCGCGGTATACATTTTCGAGGGGCTCTGTCCCAAGTATATGCCGTTGTATTTTCACAAGATCGTAAGTGCTTATCCCAACCCCAAATGGCCCCTTGTAATCTGCATTGATACGATAGGTTTGAGACATCAAAAGGTTCGGGATTTCGTAATTTCCAAATTCGTCTGTTTCGGCAGTGGAATTCTCGGAGGCCGTTACTTTGACACCTGGGATGCCAATACCCATATCGGTAAATACGATTCCAGCGACCTTAATTATCGGATTATTACTAGTGAAAGGAGTTATATTATTGCAGGAATCCTTGTTGCCGCTTATCGTCGTACTTATCATGCATATCGAGGCATTTCCAAGGGAATCTTTGAGCTGAAGAACGACCATTATTGTTGTATCGATATCGCTGCAATTAAAGGTGATCGAATCTTTGAAAGTCAAACTGTCCATCCTTCTAACCTGCCGCATTATTGGCCCTCCGCAAGCATCTACAGTAGCAATATCAAATACTGAAGCGGGTACAGTGGTGCTCTTCACACCTAGGGGAATATTTATTGTCAACGCTGTCTGGGAAATTGCCAATGGCCCCACACTGTCTAATACTATGACTATAATCGAATCCCTGCTAATGTTATGGCAAGGATCACTTACGTTGTAGTACACCACATTGGTATCTACTGGAAGATTCACGGTGACTCCATTCGAATCTCTAAATGCTCCTCTGGGCGTGAAAATATCGACACTCACTCTGGACATATTACAAGCATCGGTAAATGTTATGGCCGGTAGGTTTACGGCAGCTTCGCAAGCATGGGTAGTAGTAGGAACTCTCAGTGTATCCGGCAGCCCGCTTATTGCGGGAGCGACTGTATCTACGACAGTTATCAGCTGAGGTTTTTCGATAATGCTGTCTTTTCCGCATATCCATTCGACTATGGTCCACATGCGCAAGACCTGGTATCTGCACGTATCATTTCTGATCACCTGATCTAAATAACCTGCTGAGGCATTGCAAAGCACGGCACTGTCCAGTGTAATGCCACCAACCATTATTTTTCCAGTAATGCTTGTCGGTATAACAGCAGGTATACCTTCCAATGAGTCGCAGGAGAGGGTAGTATCCGCAGGACACTGCACACCTCCGGAAAAATCAAGTCGTCTCACTAGGACTGTTTGTCCACAAGTATCCGACAATCGGCCAAAGGCGTCCCGTGCTTGCCATACACGACGTATTCTTTTCAAAAATGGCCCTGTGCATAGCTCTTCTATTTCTTCCAGAATGAGTAGAGTATCTACCGGACTGCAATCGCTTATCGTACCTGTGAATAGTCTCAATCTTGCGGTATCGCAAGAAATGGTATCATCCGGTGGACATACTATGGTGGGAGCAACCTTGTCCTCAAGGCATAATTGGGACCAAAATGGAGCAGGACATCCATCGACATGCGCAATGACATCTACACAGGTGCCAACCAAACTGGCCGGAATTAGGCTATCCGTTACAAACACTCCATTTGCATTGCGAAACTGAAAACTATCTATATCGTTAGCAGACGGTATCAGTGCGCCAGTAAAAATGAGCCCGGGAGTGATTTTGGTGAGACAATTTCCTCCTACACTGACATTAGTACTAGTTCGGGTGACAAGACTATCACATTGTTGGGCTGTTAAAGCGAAGAATATTATGTGCGCAAAATCTTCGTCATCTTCTATTCCCGCTTGTTTTGCGAATATATTAGCTGGTTCGGAATCAAAATCAGCGAGTCTATTGCCTTCGCTGTCCAAAATATCTAAAATTTCTGCGTAATTGATCAGGATGTCTGAACCCGTATGTCGCGCGTCTTCATTGACTTTTAAAACGACAGGTATGGATACCGATTCTTCGGGTGCTATGGGTCCTTGTATCACATTGAGCAATCTTCCCGTTCCTTCGTCGAGCCAACCCACATAATCATTCAGACTGAGTTCCATGCCATCAGGAAGATAGTCTGCGAGCACAATTTGATCCACTGTTGTAATTCCCTGGTTGCTCACCGTTAAAAGATATTCTACTTCATCACCAACGGTATATGGGCCTTCGCCAGTAGTTACCTCGATTTGTAAGGCCAGATCATTTACCGATAGCAGGACATGGTCGTGATCATCTTCACCTTCAGAATTGAGCAGATTATCAAGCAATTCGCTATTGGTCAGTGTAGCGGGATTATCGGATACGTCGTTGAATGGATTCGCATCCGGAGTGCTGTCTATGTCCTGGTCACTGGCATCCTCTCCTTGTACATTTTCTACATGTGAAATCTCCGCAATATTTGCAAAGCCCAGGATATCAGTCGATTCCACTTCGCCACAGATGGCTATGAATGAAATTTCGACATCCTCTCCAGGTTCCAAAACTTCGGTAATGACATAAACTGCATAGTCCTCAGAATTTAAGCTCCACCCAGGATTCAAGCTCGCATCATAGAGAAGACTTGGAGCGAGATAATCGGTCACAATAATATTTCGTACACTCACCTCTCCTTCATTGATCACCACTATCAGATAGTGCAATGCATCTCCGTAGTTCAATGGTTTGGAAAAAAGATGTTTCTGTAGTTTCAGATCCAGAAATGGCTGCTGGGAAAGATTGACTATAGCAGGGTCTACATTGTCCTGATCCGTTTCGGCAACTCCGTCAAGGCCATTGGCACTCCCATCACCGAGTAAATAATTATCTGCAGCCGTTGTTGGCAAACTTCCTTTATTATTCTCGAAAATCCTGTCCAGCTTCGAATCAATATCTCTGTCGCTAATGTCAGTGTCGCTTTGATCTTGTAGATTGCTAATCTCAGCGTAATTGGTCCAGGCTTGTTGTCCTGTGGCGGTTAGCGCAAGGAGATATATACATGCATTTGCACTTTCTCCAGGTGATACACAATCCAAAGTGCTTACTAGTAGATTTTCGTCTACAAGGCTCCATTGGGCATTTTCGCCAATGTTCAGATCAAAGGATAATCCCTCGGGAAGGTAGTCTGTCAATTCTATTCCGCAACCTGTAACATTGCCTTGATTGAATACCTCAATTAGAAATTTGACAGTATCGCCCAGTTGTACAAATGTTTCGGAATAAGAAGGATCGACGGTCATACGGAGCGCAAAATCAACAATATCTTCCGTTTCGGATTTGAATCCTACATCAAATGAAAAATCGTTTTTGATTTGGTCAAGGGTGATGCAAATGGTCGGATTACTTGTAAAGCTTTGACCGTCGGAGAGCACTACAGCATCGGAATTGACGAGATGCTGATCAGTTACCAAATCGGTCAGAGAAAGCGAGCCGTATTCAGTGTTAATCTCTTCAGTCAAAGCATCAAACTGCCCCTGGCACCCGAACGAAATAAAGTACTTGCCGTCCGGTAACAATCCTGGTATCTCTTCTGACGAAAAGAAATACTTACCATTTTCATCGCTTGCGGTTTGTCCGATTTTCTCGGTGCTCTTGTTGAACAAGCATATGTTAATGCCAGACAATGGCGGTTCGCAAGGTTCTTGTATACCATTGCCGTTGACATCGTACCAGACATAATCGCCAATTTCGAAATCTGCCTTTTGTGAGAAGGACAATTCTATATCACCTAAACCGGCAGATTTTCCCAGAAATGGCCTACCCGAACCGCGATACACTATCTGAGCCCTGATGTACTGGCCATTCAAATTGGACTGCCATCTCATTCCTCCTGAAAAAATCTGATCAGAAAAAGGTAAAGGGTTCACACCGGTCATTATCACCTGATTTTTCGTAGGATGTAGAGCTAGTGCTCCTAATCCTAAATCTGAGTGTATAAGATCACCGTTTGGCGTATAATAATTATCCTCAAAGAATTCTCCATTGCCCGGACCATAATGGCTATCGCCTTGAAGCCGTGAGTAAGTTTTTACTTTTCCGGCGTTTTCTAGGAAGTATTTATCTCCTATTTTTTGAGCCCTCAATATATCGCCAGCAGAACCTATTGCAGCCTCAAATCCGTTACCATAAGGAAGGTAATCGTCGTTGCCCAGCATGTAAGAGGTGCGATCTAAAATCGCAATGACCATGCTGCCATCGGTATCAAATTCTATATCAGAAAGTAACGGTTGTGGATATGCGTAAAAGCCATTACTCGTACACCATTCCTCATAATCATCGCTCCAGGGATTCCATAGGCTGCATCCGCCGAATGATGGGTAATGTATGGCCACGGAGCCTTTAGGATAGCTAAGTGGAAAGTCCAATATACTGCCTACAAAAGAATCGATCTCCGGGTCAAATTGATAAATGAAAGCTCTCAGATGCGATTGAGATCGGCTTGTTGACGCATCACACGTCACCCCAACATACAGGTTTCCATCGTAATAGGTAATGCCCCAGGGTCTGGCTATCCCTGAATGGCCGCATGGTTTTGGAACGGGAATGATTTTGATATCCGTACTTTGAGGAGCGGTATTTGAATCGTTATCGGCGTCGATTTCGATTTTGTACAGTTCGGCTTTGGCCAAATTAATCACGTAAAGAAATTTTCCATCAGCCGAAATATCAATATCACCAATTCCCATTCGCCCGACTCCATACCATGCCAAAGGGTCATAATCCGGCTCGTTGGATACTGTAGACAGGCCTCTTTCCTGATTACTCGGTATGGTGCCAAAATCGAAAACAGCTCCGAAGGATAAGTCCAACCAAGGCTGAAAACCCAAAGCCTCACTGTACTTATAAATACCTGCTAGTCCCAAAGGCCCCAACCCGGAATGCCTTCTAAGTACAGCGGCAGAATACAACGTTTCCGTAGTAGCATCCCATGCCATACCCCACATGGCACCACATTCACTAGCTGTGGCTAAGACTTCTCGATCTTCACCATCATATGGATATTTCAATAGTGCGGCTCTATCGTCCTGAGAGCCTTTCTCTGGGGCTCCGTGGACAAAGCACGGCACAAATAGGCTTACATCGCTAGCTGTGGCACTTGCTTCACGACTTGTTCGTAGTGCAAGATTCACATTGCACCGCAGGCCTGTCACGAGTTGTACCATCCGATTATCAGATGTGGTTTCAGATTCATAGAAATCCGAAAGCCTGGAAGTGCTAAATACTACCTGGTAATCTTTATTTTCTTCGATACCAGTAAATATATAAGTGCCATCAGAAGCTGTTTTGGTAGTGCGTGGTTCGCCACTATTATCACAGGTGTACAGGATTACCTCCACGGATTCAATCCCTTTTTCTTCAGATACTGACTGCTGAGCATCTCCATCATCATCAAAAAATACAGTACCTCCTAAGGCATTTTCATTGTTGCATGCAGCCTGGTGACAGGCTTCGGGCAACAAGAGAGGGAGGGATATGTGTTGTGTTGGATGATTAACCACTTTTACGGACAACAGTTTTTCAGAGCCATCTGCATCTACTTCAAAAGAAACAACTTGAGGACCACTTAAAGGTAAATAATTGACCACTTGTTGATCGACATTGATTATCGGAAGTTGTGGGTTCAATGATTTTTTCTCCTCACCAAAGCGGATGTTAATGACATCACTGCTCTCTAGATTCTTCCAATCAATTTCTACATGAACAGTTGCCTTACTCTGACCGGAAGATGCATAGCATTCTGATAATTCTATTCTGTTGATGCTTATTGTGGCATCGGTTGATGTCTGATATTCATAGGAAGAATACCCCAAAATAGATAGGAGTAGTATGCCAAAGGCATACCATTTAAGTCCTATTGACCTTCTCATTACGTAGTTTTCGTGGCTCTAAAATCATTTTTGAGGGCCTCAATGCCTATTGGCTTCGACCCAAGCACTCCCGGTCGGATAGAAAGTTGATTTTATAGAATCATTCAGATGGATGGCAAGTAAGCGCAAATATATTATAAATCATCGTAATATATAAAACGGTGATATAAAGTATTTTAAGAGCATATTTGAAGAATCGTAGGCTGAAATTGTCATTACAGTAAATCGAGCAATGATTATTGCAAGTATTAGAGTGAGAGTTTCTGCGGATAATCAAATGGAAGGATGTAGTGGTCTAACTGATTCGTTGAAGAAACTAATAAGCGAATCCTATAAATAATATCGAGACAATTTTTAGCTTTATCGTTAAGGGAAGATATATGGACGACTTGTTGCAATTGGCGGAAGGTTATGTTCGCAAGGAATTCGCTAAATCAGAATGGGAAGAGTTTGCCTATCACAACCTGAAACATACCGAAGGCGTAGTAGATGAAGTCGGAAAACTTGCTAAGAAAAGCGATTTGAATGCAGAGGAAACAAATGAATTGCTCTTGGCTGCCTGGTTTCACGACCTGGGATATGTACAAAAACCCAACGACCATGAAGATGCCAGTGTCGAAATAGCCAGAAATTTTTTGATGCAACAGAACTCAAATAACGAGTTCATCAGCGGTGTAGTTGATCTCATAAATAGCACGCGAAAGGACTACACCCGTTTTGATACCCTATCGAAGAAAATTTTGCACGACGCCGATCTCAGTAGTGCTGGTAAAAAAGGTTTTAAGGAAAAAGGCGATTTTCTACGCAAAGAATGGGCCGACAAATTCGACATACTTTATGAAAATGGCGGCTGGAACGATTTACAAAAGAACTATTTATCCAACTTAAAATTCCTTTCTCCCGAGGGTATAAAAAAATATAACAGGCGCAGAAAGAAGAATTTAGACAAGTTCTCATCCAATTCAAAACAAAAGGAAATGGCAACAAAAAAATTAGGCCGTGGTATTAAAACATTATACCGAACCACCTACAGAAATCATATCAATTTTAGTGTGATCGCAGATAATAAGGCCAATATGATGATCGGAATTAACGCCATAATTTTGTCCATTGTATTGACACTTTTTGGTTCTGGACTAGTCGGTGCTATGGAAGGACTGGTTACAAATCCGCTCTTGGCATTACCGGTTGGCATACTCGTGCTGTGTAGTTCGATTGCTATGATATTTGCCGTTTTATCTGCTAGGCCTAATGTTTCTAAGAACACCATTCGCTTCGACCCTGACAATTTGGCTGCTACTAATGGTATACTTTTTTTCGGAAATTTTACCGGCTTAACTCAAGCGCAGTTTAACCAATATATGGCGATGTTACAAGAGAACGATGAACTGACCTACGAAAACATGAACAATGACTTATACAATCTGGGGCTCGTGCTACTAAAGAAATACAGATTGCTTAGAAACGCTTATAATATCTTCATGTTTGGGCTTATTTTGTCGATCTTACTTTTTGCTATCATCCTGGTTATCAATTGATTCGGATGAATCTTCCCCTTCCGTTGAAACTTCAGTGGACGTTTCTTCCTTATGGAGAAGATCGCGTTCGCTTAAGAACTTATACCACTTAATCACTTTTTTTACATCACTAAGAAATACACGCTCCGTATCGTAGTCAGGTAGTATTTTGCTGAAGTAATCGAATACTTCATCCTTTCCCGCTTTGATATCGGGTAAAGGCAGTTCGGCTAATTTTTCTTCTATTTTTTCAAAAATGATGGAAAGTTCGATCGAATCCTGATCGGTATAGATAGCTACTGATTCGAGAGGAGTAAATTGATGCTTTCTTGAAGAGGCAAAACGCGTTTTATCAGAATCGATATCACGGATTACCAATCCGCTGCTTCTGGTTGCTACCAATTTGTAGAATCCGGGCAAACCGCTTACGGCTACGTAGTCCTTTAGATTCATAGATGATTTTTCTGCAAATTAAGTGAAATAGTTAATTGCCTGCCCGCAGCAGGTAGGGTAATTAAGTAAAAACTGACCGCAGGACATGAAGTGACTTAACATTACCAAAATTCTCAATATGATATTTATAGTATTGAAGCAATTTTTCCAGGATGACATTGCGCAGGGTTTTATGTATTTTTTCACTTTGAGATTTTAGAATACCAGAAAGAGCAGTGCTGGTTTTTTCATCAAGACTATAGATATGTCCATAATCCATCGTGGCAAAAGAACCATCCCGAAGGCTGAAATAGCGATTTTGTGTAGAGTAATTGTCCTGTATTCCAAAACCAAGGTGGCTGCTCAAGTCTATTAAAAATTTGATATGAAATATGGAAAGTTTCTGCGTATTTCTATCGTCCAAGAGCAGAAGCCTTGAGCGTAGAAAATTAAATAAATCCTTGTTGGTTTCGGATTCCTTAATGGATTTTGCACAAACCTCCATCATAAAGATTCCCAAACAGGAGCGCATCACCACAAATGGCAATATGTGGAAAAGATGGTCGGCTTTGATCTCTTTAATGCGGCTTAGGGAAGCGGACTCCTTATCGTAACTTACAAAATCTACCAGGCCCATAACTTGTAATAGGCCGGCTTTGGTTTTGGCATTCTTGGATCGTATACCGGAAATAATGAATGACTTTCGGCCCTTTTCTTCGGTGTACATATCGAGTATAAGACTGGACTCGCTGTACTTTACCGTTCTTAATATGATTCCCCGGGAATTTAAAAACATCGTATGTCAAAAATAGCTATTACCAATCCCATCCTTCTATAGGTGGACTTTGATCAAAATCGCTTTTTGTTCGTAAGCGCGCTTTTTGTCTCTCCAAGATCAGCGTGGCAATTCGACCTGCTATAGGTTCTGATGAAGGCTGAGTGATGATCTGATCCAATTGGCTTTCGTCTACATCCAGTCTGTAAAGATAACTAAACAGCAATCCCGGATCCGAATCCATCAGTTGCGTAACCCTGGCTGAAATCGCTTCCAGAAGTTCGGTTTCGGAGATTTCCCCTTCCTTATAATTTGACAATAGCTCGTTCATCATATGTCTTGGAGCCAAAGAGAGGCCATCTAATGGAGGCGATCCCTGCCTACTGGACCGGCAGGCTTTCAAGGGATCGTTTCCCTTCTTACCTTCGTTAATTCGCTCATTACCTCATCAGCAAGCTTACGATTATTGTTTAATTTCTGAATTTTATTCTGCCCCCCAATGCGACCCTTTTTCCTCATAAAATAATCAAAAAAACCACTTTTCAGAGGAATAATTTCCAAATTTCTCAGGGCCAAATCACTTGATCTCTTTTGTCGGTATTCAAAATTTTTATCCTGAATTCTCTGATCGAGATCTTTACTGAATTTTTCGAAATCTATTGGTTCTTTTTCAAATTCTACGAACCATTGATGGCATCCTGTATTTTGTAAAGACAAATATTTAGGGGCGACAAAAAATTCCCGAATCGACGATTTGTGTTCTTTCAATACAACGGCCAATGCTTCGTGGACTACGGACAAATTTAAATTCTCTCCAAAGGCATTAATATACTCCTCTATTCTTCCTACTACTTTGATCCGATAAGGCTCTGTAGAACAAAACGCAATAACATCTCCGACCAAGTACCTGTACAGTCCTGAAATATTGCTGATCAAAAGGACATAGGGCACATTGATTTCAATATGGTTAAGATCGAGAATCTTGTGGTTCTCTTTTTGAAAGTCGGACTGGCTGATGAATTCATAATATATCCCTGCAGCAGTCATTAAGAGTAAGCCGTTACTGTCTGCGGTGTCTTGTACGGCAAAGAAACCTTCTGAGGCATTATATACTTCCAAATAGGTAAAATCTTCCTTTGGAATTAATTCCGAAAAAAGTGATCGGTACGGTTCAAAATTTACGCCGCCGTGGAGAAATACTTTGAGATTGGGCCATACCTCGAGAATATTTTCTTTTCCGCTCAGTGCGAGAACTTCTTTGCACAAAGTAATGATCCATGTAGGCACTCCTCCAATCATTACAACGTCTGTTTCAGCGGCAGCTTTGACAGCGGTAGTTCTAAATTTTTCTTGCCAATTTGAGTTCAGGGCATCCTCTATACTAGGGACGTAATACCGATGAAATAGCTTTGGAATTTTTTTGATCATAATCCCGGATACGTCGGCAATTATTTTGTCCGGAGTATCGCTGTAAATGGCCCCGCCCATCAAGAGGGTTTTATTGCCAAATAGATCCATGTCCTTCCTTAAGGAATACAGGATGGAAAGAGTAAGCCATGAGGCCCGGGCATGATTTTCCCTGAAATACTCAACGCTCGTAGGGATGTACTTGCTCTCGTGTCGTGTCGTACCGGCCGTCCGTGCAAAATATTTTACATCGTCATAGATCGTAGGCTTACTATTAGAATTAAGGCGCATACTCACTTCTTCGGAATAGTCATCGTACGAACTTACCGGAAGGCGCCGGAAATCATCTTCTTTTTTTATACCTCTTCTTGCAGAGAAAGGAGATTTTAATACCTTTTGAAGTTGCCTTCTTTGAAGATCTAGTGAATTATTTTTTACATAATTCAGTTCTCTTCCGTATCGCGTGAGATAAGCTCTGATTATTTTATTAATAAGCCTCATCGCTCATGAATGGTACTTATGAGCAAAGGTATCTAGTCTTTGCGATTGTCGAGAATTTCTAGTACGATTTGCCAAAGATCTTCGTAGGGGATTATCTCAACTTCGTAGGACTGCTCACTTATTTGCAGCGGTGCTTTTTTTAATTTTTTCCAATAGACTTCGGTATGGCTGCGCACTCTGGCGGGATGAAAATTAAGTGCAGGAATTTTCATAAGCATTTTGATGAAGCAATTGGAGCGGTAGGTATAGTCATTTCTGAGGTAGCGATGGCAGTATTGGTTAAGGCCATCGAGTCTTTCGTATAGTTTGTTGGTTTTATTGTCGGCGAGAAGGTAGATGAATTGGGCGACTAGGATGGCTATGTTGGTGCCTCTTTTATTCTTTGCGAAAAAAGGAACTTCATTCATAAACTTATGCACCCTGAATGGCCTTAGCTCTACTCCTTGCAATTCGCTTTCAGGTATTTTTCCGACTTTGACGAGGATATTGATAAATGCTTCTTTGACGAGCCAGGGTTGGAGCCATTTAAAATCAAACTTTTTAAAGCCCCTAATGCCAATAACTTGTGATAAGATTTTGGCTCCTTCTGCGTATTCTTTTTTTATCATTTTGATGAGGAAGAGATAGTTGTGGATGTTGAGCCAATGTAATTTACCGGGGGTCATGTTGAATTTTTCAAGGCTTTCCTCCAAGGTTTTTTCCGATTGATCGTATTCTTTTAAATTTAATTCTGCAATGGATTTATAGACAGTCATGCCGACATATGAGACTGGATTACTACGTATATGACCACGAAGGAATTCAATACTGATTTTCTTCTGCTCTTCATAATTTTCATTCATCCAATAAAAAAATACAAAAGACGCATACATGCGATTATTGAAATGGTATTGCCGATTTGTCCTAGAAATTTCCTTGACTTTCTTAAGTTCCTTTTCAATTTCTTTGAAATCTATATTGGACTTTCTCCCTCTATCCGTCATTATGAAATTGGCAAGTTTTGCCCAAATTTTGGTTACTTGTTTTTCTTGAATCTGAAGATCGACTGCTTCTCGATACTTTCGACTATAATACTCAGCTTTTTCGTCATTGGGCTTCCAAACTAAGTAATACTGCTCGAGGTGATTGCACAGCAAAATTGTCAAATCCAAAATGCCCAATTCTTCGGCCTGACGCAACAGTTTTATTGACATTTTCTGACCTAAATCTACTTTTCCCTCTCGAGCCAAAATCATGATTGTGCTGAATTTCTTGTATAAGTGAAATCTAGCTTTTGGCCCTTCTTCTTTAAAATGCTTGCTAACATCCAAAAAGAATAAGGTATTGGATAATCTCTCTTTTAGTCGAGATTTAATTTTTTTATAGGCCTCTTTGTTTTGGATCCCATATAATACTTGCATAGCCTCGGAGTCCGATCTTATATTTCCATCTCTGATTCCTTTTAGTAGCAATTTTGATTGTTTGGAAAGCTTTGCTTCTTCCGTTATGATTTCAATTTGACTCACCTTTTGTCTGGTAACAATGTCTGTTAATTCGATTAGTTCCTGCATTTACATAGTTTATATGCTTCAAAATCAACGAATTATATCGTCTTTTTAATAATTCATAGGCAATTCGATTACATCCCTTTTTTTTGAAAAGTGTTACAATAACGGCAAATTTCTAAAACTAACTTTGAGTAAAAGAATCTGGTAAAAAGCTAATCGTCTTTTTCAAATGCTATCTCCTTGAGGCGTATTAGGTGTGTTATGTCTAAATAATTGATATACAATAGCTTAGATCTTAAGAATTAAAAGAAGTAATTAAAATTGATCCTCCCGCATTTCCGAAAAGTGTTATAGGGTATACCATAGGTCCGTAATATATTTGGCATAGAAAATGTAAAAGCTAAGAACAAGGAAAGTTCTTTTAAGAATCACAAAATGTTAAATTATGGAATACGGATTGATAATTGGTCATGATGATGGCCATTTATAATGACAAATTGAGATAACCCAAATCAAAAAAATCAATCTAGAGTTCGACTACTCTAGAAAGACTTTATGCTCTCCTCTCTCAAAAGTAAAGTTCTGAGGGTGTCAAAGGAGATACTCCGGCACATTGGGCAGGGGTTTTCTTTTTTATAGCCCAAGTAGAAATACGCAAGGTATCTTTTTACTCAAACGACCCGCTATACCCGTATCTTTTTGCCATTCCGATATTGTCCTTGTATCCACAAATTCATTGTCAGTAGATATTCCCAAACAGATGTTTAGTCTCATACTTCCGGAAAGTGTGGAAACTATCGTTTCATACAGTCCTTTGTTGCGATATGGAGTTTCGATAAAAATTTGGGTATAACCACTTCGCAATACCGTTTTTCCCATTTGTTTAAGTTCAGAAATGAGGGCTTGCTTTTTTACAGGAAGGTATCCTCTGAAGGTGAAATGCTGACCGTCCATACCTGATGACATAAGTGCGAGTAATATAGAAGAAGGGCCTGTCATGGGGTGGACAGTATAGCCATACTTTCTGGCGATATTTACCAATTCAGTTCCCGGGTCGGCGATACAAGGACTTCCTGCTTCCGACATAAAAACTATATCCACTTCCTTTTTCAAAAGATTGATAATCAATTGATTATCTCGCATCATGCCTTTTTTTTCGAGCTCTACAAACTGCGCGTCATCAATTGAAAAATCCGAAATAACGGCCTTTATAAATCTTCGTGTAGTCCTTACTTTTTCGCAGACGAAATGTTTTGTTTCTTTTATAAGGTCAATTGTTGCGAGCGGTATGCATTTGGTATCAGTAGAGATTGCCGAAGGAACCAAGTATAATTTTTTCACACCAATCAATAAATGAGTTTGTAAGGTCTAAAATTTGCATGAGAAACTTTGTATGCGTTATGCACGTACCTTTCCTTCGCCGTCCACCGTCCAGCGTTGGCCGTCTACCGTATAAATTAAATACTTTTACCACCGATGGTCGAGCAGATGGACAACTATACCATAAAAATCGAACAATTCGAAGGGCCTTTCGATTTGCTCTTATTTTTTATCGAAAGAGATGAATTGGATATCCACGATATTCCCATATCCAAGATTACTCAGGATTTTTTGGACTATATTCGGCAACTTGAAGAGCTCAATATCGATGTAGCAAGCGAGTTTATCCTCGTAGCCGCAACTCTTATGCGCATTAAGGCAAAAATGTTGCTTCCGAGAAGAGAGTTGGACTTAGAAGGCCATGAGATCGATCCTCGCCATGAGATCGCACAAAAACTGCTGGAATACAGAAAATTCAAATCTACATTAGACGATTTCAAAATTCTTGAGCACGAGAGAACCCTTTTTTTAAAACGCGGTAATGTCAAAGAAGAACTCAAAGCCATCGCCCAAAAAGCTATGATCGACAGCGAGCTGGAATCGCTCAATTTGTTCAAGCTACTAAAGACCTTTCAGCGCATGCTAAAAGATCAAACCCGACGAAATAAAAAACTCGAACACATCATAATCGATTATCCATATACAGTTGAAGAACAGGAAAAATACGTAAGTAAAATACTGCGCAAAAAGAACTCGGCAAACTTTGAAGATATTTTCGAAAAATTAGAGAATGTGTACCACGCTATCATTACTTTTTTAGCCATGCTGGAGATGATAAATGCTCAAAAAATTAGTATTACATCCGGCCAAAATACCAATCAAATTATCATCAGTCTACGTCAGAATTAAAATCGTCAAAATATCCTTTTACTCAAATGGAAAGTGCTCGATTATTCAGCGTGGAAATCAGGTGAATTCGGAATAAATTATCCCTTCGAACTATTTGTAAATGATGCGGATAAAAGAAGTATTAGATACATATCTTTGCACCACTTTTTTAGAAAAATAATATGGCGAACGTAGGTCAAATCAAACAGATCATAGGTCCTGTAGTAGATGTAAGTTTTCAGGGCGAACAATCAAACCCTCCCGAAATATTAAATGCACTCGTAGTCGAAAGGGACAACGGCGATAAACTGGTTTTGGAATGCCAAAAACACCTTGGCGAAGACAGCATCCGGGCACTTGCTATGGACTCAACCGAAGGTTTGACCAGGGGTATGAGGGTAGAAGACATGGGAAAAGCGATAGCAATGCCGACCGGTGAGGTGATCAAAGGAAGGCTCTTTAATGTAGTAGGACAGGCCATCGATGGTATCGGCGAGGTAGCGATAGATGAAAATGCATACCCGATCCACCGAAAACCACCGACATACGAAGAATTATCTACAGAGCAAGAAGTACTCTTTACCGGTATCAAAGTAGTCGATCTGATCGAACCTTATGCCAAAGGAGGCAAAATCGGGCTTTTCGGAGGTGCAGGCGTGGGAAAAACGGTATTGATCATGGAATTGATCAATAATATTGCCAAAGCTTATGAGGGCATATCCGTATTTGCCGGTGTAGGAGAACGCACAAGGGAAGGAAACGATCTGCTCCGTGAGATGCTCGAATCGGGAGTAATCCGATACGGCGATAGCTTCATGCACAGCATGGAAGAAGGTGGATGGGATCTGAGCAAAGTGGATAAAAAAGCCTTGTCGGACTCTAAAGCAACATTAGTATTCGGCCAGATGAATGAGCCACCCGGAGCTAGAGCAAGAGTTGCACTATCCGGATTGACCGTCGCAGAATACTACAGAGATGGCAATTTGTCCGATCCGAATGGCGGTCGAGACATTTTGTTCTTTATTGACAATATTTTCCGGTTTACACAAGCAGGATCAGAAGTTTCTGCGCTACTTGGTAGGATGCCCTCGGCAGTAGGTTATCAGCCTACGCTAGCTACTGAAATGGGCATCATGCAGGAGCGCATCACTTCGACTAAGCGTGGATCGATTACATCCGTACAAGCCGTTTATGTGCCGGCTGATGACCTCACTGACCCAGCTCCGGCTACAACATTCGCTCACCTTGATGCGACGACAGTCTTGAGTAGAAAACTTGCGGCAGAAGGAATATATCCGGCCATTGATCCGCTTGATTCTTCGTCCAGAATATTGGATCCAGCGGTCATTGGAGACGAACACTACAACACTACTTTTAAAGTAATCAATATTCTGCAAAGATATAAAGAACTCCAGGACATTATTGCCATCCTCGGTATGGAAGAACTTTCCGACGAGGACAAAACGGTTGTGCATCGCGCAAGGCGAATACAAAGATTTTTATCACAGCCATTTCACGTTGCCGAGCAATTTACGGGTACCCCAGGTGTGCTGGTACCTATCGAAGAAACGATAAGAGGATTTAATATGATAATGGATGGTGCAGTGGACGAATATCCTGAAACTGCCTTTAATCTTGTCGGCACGATCGATGAGGCAATAGAAAAAGGCAAGAAAATGCAAGCCGAAGCAGCAGCATAGTTTCTTATTTAGAATAACCATGAAATTACTTATACTCACTCCCGGTGAAGAAGTCTACAACGGTGAAGTAACATCCGTAAAAGTGCCCGGAACTGATGGACAATTCGAGGTATTGAATGGCCACGCACCCATCGTTGCTTCCCTGGCTACCGGCGAAGTGAGGGTAATAGATGCTACTGGTGATAAAAAAACTTTCCAGATCGAAAAAGGCTTCATAGAAGTAATCAATAACGAAGTATCCATACTTGCCCAGGGACTGGGATCTTAGTTGATTGGTTAATTATTTGATTAGTGAATCATGGAGAAATTCTTAATCCCATCTACCCTTCACCGCTTACCTAACTAACACTATATCAATATTTTATAACTTTATTGGTACTATTATTGTCTTTGATGGTTAAAGGATTTAATCATTTGCGATGGGATTGACTTTCAATAAAGGTGATTATGGCCAATTCATGGAAATGGTAAATACTTCCAAAGAATTACTAAGTGATTCAATACTGTTGAGAAGCATAAAGGAAAAGGTAGATGATCGGTTGGACGATCTTAAAAAATCCGACGACAACAAATTGACTTTACTTCTCATATTAGCTTTATCTCTTCCCTTTTTACTGGTTTTAGTAATTGCCATTGTACGTTATGGCATCTCCTGGCGTATTGTCCCGGCGCTCGGGCTGATAACTTACCTGGTCATTTACAAAATATTGATGAATACACCGGCAACCGAGAGTCTTGATCTCCCTAAGGAAGTACATAATGATGATCCCAAACCCTTAAAGTATTTGGAAATGAAGGTGGATTATCTAGCCTCGCTTGCTAAAATCAAGAAAAGAAACCTTGAGCTGTTGCGAGGCTTTTATATGCTATTTTTTCCATTTTCTTGCTATCTTGTTTACGAGGCTATTTTTAAAGCTCCACCATTCGGAAATCTTCTTTTCGGTTTGTTTGCTTCATTTATTGTCGCCAGCGTTTTTTGGTATTACTATTTTAGAAAAGACCTCCTTAAAATGGAATATGATCAAAATCAACTTGGAGAGTTCCAGACATTAATTGCCGAGCAGAGCAAGTAGCGATTCCGGCATGGATCTATCCATTCACTTATAATTCAGGTGTTCTAAAGAATTTTTTACATTCTAATTTTTTACATATCTATCTTTAGCCCTTCATTTCATCAAAATTATGAATGAAGTAGTAGAAAAGTCATTTGCATACCTGAACGAACTCAACGATGTGCAAAGACAAGCGGTAGAAGCGACCACTGGGCCCGTTATGGTCATTGCAGGACCTGGCTCGGGCAAAACGCGTGTGTTGACTTATCGCATGGCACACCTCATTAATTGCGGTGTAGCGCCTTGGCAAATACTCGCGCTAACATTTACCAATAAGGCCGCAAGAGAAATGAAGAGTCGTATAGAAAGAGTAGTAGGCCATCATGCCAATAAGATTTGGGCGGGTACATTTCACTCTTTATTTGCGCGAATATTGCGCGTCGAGGCGCATCGAATCGATTACCCCAATGACTTTACTATTTATGATACGGATGATACAAAAAGTGTCATCAACGAGATCATAAAACAAATGTCACTCGACAAAAAGGCTTATAATGCAGGCACGATAAGATCCAGAATATCCTCGGCAAAAAGCAATCTCATCACTCCCAAAGCATATACCCTTGACGACGATTTAATGCAACACGACAAGATGAACCGAGTGCCGATGCTCTACCAGATCTATGAAAAATACGTAGCCAAATGCCATCGTGCAGGAGCTATGGATTTTGACGACCTTTTACTCCAGACGTTTAAGCTACTTTATCGAAATCCGGATAATGTCAGAGCTAAATATCAAAGACAGTTCCTATACGTTTTGGTGGATGAGTTTCAGGATACCAACCATTTGCAATATGCCATTTTGAAACAATTTGTCAATTATGAAGAAAGCCCGAATAACATATGTATTGTAGGCGATGACGCACAAAGTATATATAGTTTTAGAGGAGCGACGATCGAAAATATTCTGCAATTCGAACATGATTATCCGGATGTTCAAACATTCAAACTGGAACAAAATTATCGATCACAACACCACATTGTAGAAGCAGCGAATGGTGTCATAACCAATAACCAAAGGCAGATCGACAAAACAATTTGGACGGATAAAGTTGGAGAGTACAAGATCAAGATCATCAAAACCATATCCGACTCCGAAGAAGGCAAGAGAGTAGCGGACAAAATAATCGAACAAAAAAACCGGTATAACCTGGTAAATAAAGAGATCTGCATCCTCTACCGCACAAATGCCCAATCAAGGGTATTTGAGGAGAATCTGCGCCGCTATAATATACCTTACCGCATTTATGGGGGACTATCCTTTTACCAAAGAAAAGAGATCAAAGACTTAATGGCTTATATGCGCCTCACCGTCAATCCAAGGGACGATGAAGCATTTAAACGTGTTATAAATTATCCTCGGCGGGGAATCGGTAAATCCACTATCGATAAAATCCTTCAATTTGCCGATGATAACCAAATCAGCCTTTGGCAAAGTTTGCCACACGTTCAATTAAGTGCTCGGGCAGAATCGCTTTTAGCAGAATTTGCAAAGATCATCGCATCATGTCAGAATAAAGCCCAAACCAGCAATGCTTACGAAGCAGCTCTTTTTATATCAAAAAAATCCGGCATAATGGAGTCGCTAAAAAATGACCGCAGTATGGAAGGCATGGGACGACTGGAAAATCTCAATGCGCTGCTCGACGGAATCCAGGAATTTGTCGAAGACGACGAAATCGAAGATGACAATCTCGGCAATGACAAGTCCCTCGCACGCTACTTACAAAATATTGCCCTGATAACCGATGCCGACGAGGACACCGGTGACAACAATGTAGTAGCCCTTATGAGCGCCCACGCTGCGAAAGGTCTTGAATTCAAGTCGGTTTTTGTTGTTGGCCTCGAAGAAAATCTCTTCCCTTCGTACATGTCGCTTTCTGATCCTAATCAAATTGATGAGGAGCGAAGGCTTTTCTATGTCGCTATTACTAGAGCCGAAGAATATTTGACTTTAACCTATTCTAATTGTCGATACCAATATGGGCAAATGCGCTTCAACGATCCGAGTAGATTTATTGAGGAAATTCCACCGGATAATGTAGAAAGCATCATTCCTATTAAGGCGGAATCGGTTTTTGGTACACCAAAAGTGCTGGGCAATTTCAAACCTTTCAAAACCAAATTGTTGCCCAAAGTAAATGTAGTCGACTTTGTGCCCAATGATCCTTCTGACATTCGCGAAGGAATGAAAGTAATGCACTTAAAATTCGGTGAAGGCGAAGTCGTGAATATCGATGAACGCCACGTGGCCACTATCCGCTTCCAGGATATATCCGAAAATCCTGAAAAGCGAATTATGCTTCAATATGCGAAATTGCAAATATTGGAGAATTAAGCGATCTCCTTCGGTACAAATGAACAAGGCGGAAAAAACAGAACTCGTCAAGGCAAAGGCTAAAGAATTGGGTTTTCTGGCCGTTGGCATTGCCAAAGCGGAATTTATGGATGATGAAGCCCGGCGATTGGAAAACTGGCTGTCCAAAGGATACCAAGCGCAAATGTCCTATATGACTGATCATTTTGACAAAAGGATTGATCCTACGAAACTGGTACCCGGGGCCAAATCGGTCATTTCGTTAAGCTATAATTACTATACTAAAAAAAATCCATCCGATGCCTGTGCTCCCAAAATATCCAAGTACGCTTACGGTCGAGACTACCACAAGGTCATTAAGAAAAAACTGAAATTGTTCGTGCGCGAATTACGGAACACAATGGGCGCATTTAACGGAAGATGTTTTGTGGATAGCGCACCAGTGTTGGAGCGCGATTGGGCAAAACGCAGCGGTCTTGGATGGGTCGGCAAACACACGTTGCTATTGAGTAAACAGAAGGGTTCATTTTTCTTTTTGGCTGAAATTATTTGCGATTTAGAATTGGAATTCGACAGCCCTGTAGCGGATCATTGTGGTGCATGCACAAAGTGTATTGATGCCTGTCCCACCGATGCCATTTCTGAGAATGGCTACCTACTTGATGCCGGGAAATGCATTTCTTATCTCACTATAGAGTTGCGAGAAGCCATTCCGCTAGAATTCAACGGCAAAATGGGAAACTGGATTTTCGGTTGTGACATTTGTCAGGATGTCTGTCCTTGGAATCGTTTTGCCCACCAACATTCAGAGCTTGATTTCGAACCAAAAGAAGAAATTTTGAATATGAAAAAAAGCGATTGGCTCGATATTAGTGAGGAGGTGTTCGATCGTCTTTTTAAAGGAAGTGCATTAAAACGCACGAAATACGAAGGATTGAAACGGAATATTAAGTTTGTAAGTGATGGGTTATGACAATGATCCATCCAAACATGTCCCGAACAAATAGGAATTTATGTTCTGATTTCGTCGGGATTTTTGGGTCGCTTACGACAAAGATGCTCTATAACGCTATAACGAATTATGTGAGTCGCCAATAAATTGTCGACGCCACCGCAAAAGTCAACTTTATGCCATTCAGACAATACCAGAAATATATACTCATCGTCATCCCGATCCTTCTGATCGGCTTGCTCATTTATTATTTCAAAGGCATATTTTCATATATCATCATCGGTTGGGTATTGAGTTTACTTGGAGCGCCGTTATTTCGATTATTCAATCGTTTCCTGAATAGCACTTTGTCTTCGATATTCTCCTTGTTATCCATTACGATTTTATTTTCTATAGGAATTTGGCTCGTCATTCCTCCTATAGTCCAGCAAACTCGAAATCTGGCTAATATCGATTACGAAAGCATAATGAAAAATCTTGAGGAACCCCTTCAGGACTGGAATGATTGGTTAGTGAATCGGGGACTTCTAGAAGGCGCGAATGCTACTGAAAGTGCTCAGGATGAGGGAAATACGCTCCAAAACTCTACCTATGATATAGTGACCGTAGATACAACTCATGGGTCTAATATTACCATATTCATCGACCTCGAGCGGCATGATGGGGGACCGTCTGAAAATGAAGGTTCTTCCCTGTTCAATGGTTCTGATTCCTTCATGGATTCAATGACGAAAAAACTTTTTACATTTTTTAATCCTAATCTTATTCCTTCCCTTTTTAGTTCGGTTGCCGGGTTTTTTGGAAATCTTCTTATTACCATACTTTCTGCCCTTTTTATTGCTTTCTTCTTTTTAAAAGAAAAAGGCCTTTTTACGAGAATTATCCAGGCGGTTCTTCCTAATGACACTGAAGATCAAGCCACACATGCCATAGAAGAAAGCGAAAATTTGTTGGTGCGGTACTTCGTAGGGATAGCGATTCAGGTATCAATTATTACTGCTTTTATGAGTATCGCTTTGCGTCTATTCGGTTTTGAAAATGCCTTGCTCATAGCTTTTATGGCGGGATTGATGAATTTGATTCCCTATTTAGGCCCGATTCTAGGAGCTGCATTCGGCATAATCATTACTATATCCTCTAATATTGACGTATCCTTTTACAGCGTGCTACTGCCTTCTATTTTAAAACTCATCGCCTTATTTGCGGTAATGCAATTATTGGATAACTTTTTGCTCCAGCCGAATATTTTTTCCAAAAGTGTAAAAGCGCATCCACTGGAAATATTTATAATTGTTCTCATCGGTGCGAAGTTGGGCGGTGTTTTGGGCATGATACTCGCAATTCCAATGTATACGGTGATCAGAGTAATTGCTAAGGTATTCCTTAGCGAATTTAAAATCGTACAGAGCATTACGAGAGGGTTGTGAAAAGGTCAGCGGGATAGGATGGAGCTTCTCCGCTGAACAACTTCGACAGTCGCGGACATCCAACAGAATTCCTTAGTTCAAAATTCATTGTTATAACACTAAAAAAACTCCGTACTTTGTAATGAAAATCAGCCATCCTTCAGGATGCTGAAAACCTTTACAAAATGAACACCCATTCCAACCCTCAAATCGAACTGGCCTTCAACTACGTCTCCCATACCAATGAGCATATTTTTTTGACGGGAAAAGCCGGAACGGGCAAAACTACCTTTCTTCATAGAATAAGAAACGAAACCATTAAGCGTATGGCAGTAGTAGCGCCTACTGGTGTTGCTGCTATCAATGCGCGAGGAGTTACGATCCATTCACTTTTTCAGCTTCCTTTTGGGCCCCTAGTACCTGAGTCGAGTAGCCAGGACGGAAAGCGACGCCGTTTTAGTGGCAAAAAAATCAATCTTCTTAAATGCCTGGATTTACTGATCATTGACGAAATCAGCATGGTCAGAGCAGACGTGCTGGACGCCATTGATGAAACACTGCGCCGTTACCGCGATTTTTCACAACCTTTTGGAGGCGTGCAGTTGCTGATGATTGGCGACTTGCATCAACTGCCACCTGTTGTTAAGTCTGAGGAATGGCAACTTCTACAACCGTATTATGATACCGCTTATTTCTTCGGTAGTCTTGCTTTGCAAAAGACCGATGCTGTCGTCATCGAACTCAAGCATATTTATCGGCAGTCCGATAGCAATTTCATAAATCTTCTGAATAGAGTACGCGATAATCATATCGACTCCCAAGTACTGGACACACTTAACAGCCGCTATCGATCCGACTTTAATCCAAACGACGAAGACGGTTATATCACACTGTCGTCGCACAATAATACAGCCCGTAGAATTAACGCAGACAAACTGACATCAATCTCGGGTAAGCTATACCATTTTAAGGCTGCTATTGAAGGAGAGTTTCCCGAGTACTCATACCCCAACGAACCAGAATTAGAATTTAAGAAAGGCGCACAGGTTATGTTTGTCAAAAATGATCTTTCAGAAGATAAGCTTTATTATAACGGCAAGATAGGTGCAATTACAAAGATCAAAGACGACGATATCTACGTGTGCTGCCCTGGTGAAGGTGAAGAAATAGCAGTTACCACGGTCGAATGGCAAAACACGAGGTACTCACTAGACGAAAGAAGCAAAAAGGTGGAGGAAGAAGTAATCGGCACATTCACTCAATATCCGTTGAAATTGGCCTGGGCGATCACTATTCATAAGAGTCAGGGACTGACTTTTGGCAAGGTGATTATTGATGCCGCTGCGTCATTCGCTCATGGTCAGGTCTATGTGGCGCTGAGTCGTTGCAGGACTTTTGAGGGAATTGTATTGAGCTCGTCTCTCAACGCTTCTAGTGTGCTGACCGATTCAGTAGTGCGGCACTATACTGAAGAAGCACAACAAAATGAACCAAATAAATCAGACCTGTTATCGGCCAAGCACGAATTTCAACAAAGTTTGCTTAGAGGTTTATTTGATTTCAAAAATTACAAGAATTGTTTTGACCGGTTACAAAGAGCCATCCTCGAAAATGAAAATTCGCTTCAAGGCAATGTCCAAGACGAACTAAGAGCATTTAACCTGAAGGCAAAAGAAGGTGTTACCAGCCTTGCAGAAAAATTTATGCCGCAGTTAGAGGTTTATTTACAGGATTCAAATTTGCCTGTTGACAATGAAAAGTTAAGTGGACGCCTTCGAGGAGCAAGTGCGCACTTTTGCAAACAAATCGAAGGAGAATTGCTTAATCGAATAAAAGCAATGCAAATCCTTACCGATAATAAGGCCGTAAGCAAACAAGTGAATACAAGGCTCGACGATCTGAAAAAGGAACTCATCATTAAGAATGCGTGTTTTGAATCTTGTCTCGACCGTTTCGACCCTCAGGCCTTTATCCATGCGAGAAACAATGCGGATATTGACTTTAAGAAAACACCGACTTCCAGCCCTGTAAGCCTAAAATCACCTAAAGACATAGCTCATCCGGAACTTTACAGACTACTGACTCAATGGCGTGCCAAAACTGCAGATCTTCGAGATGTCGAGCATTACGCAATAGCTCCTACCAGAACTTTGATTGAAATTGCTGAGGTCCTCCCGACCAATGCTGTGAACCTAAAGCACATCCACGGAATTGGAAAACAAAGGGTCGAAGATTTTGGCGAGGATCTCATTCGGATAATTACCCAATACAGCCACGAAAAAAACATCGAAACAGACCAACTACAATTTACTTTGGGGAAAGGGCCTAAGACACCACGGGCGTCCAAGGGCGAATCGCAATCCATAACGTTAAAAATGTTTCAGGACGGAAAGAATACTGCTGAAATTGCTAAGGAGCGAAACCTGGCTGTTTCCACAATAGAAAGTCACCTTTCCCACGGCATTGGAATGGGGCAACTAGATGTTTTTTCACTTATGAATAAAGAAAAGGTAGAGGCAGGATTAAAATATTTTGAAAAGGCTGAAAATCAATCACTTAAAGAGGCGAAGGATCACTTGGGCGAGTCTTATAGTTATGGGGAATTGCATATGATATTGGCTCATTTTAATTATTGTAAAGAAAAAGGGTAATAAAAGAACAACTCGCTTGTCTGCCTAATCGCCGAACAAATTTACGTCCTCCGACGAAGCTTTAGCGTAGTTGGATTTGGCCGCTTTGAACAGGCACTTTCGTTTTAAAATGTTGCAAATAAACCTGCCCGATCTGAAGATCATTCAGGCGGGTTTGCGACGCCGTTGACCAATCCTCTAATCCTGCTCTGGAAAAACCCTTCTCAACAAATCTGTGGAACGCTCATTAATGTCCGTCCTGATCTTGTATTCCTTTTTTTCTACAAGGTCAAAAAGAGCTTCGAGCTCCTTGGTGGCTACGTGATCGTCGATACGGGGGTTCACCTTTTGTACGAATGGAATTTTGTTGTATTTATCCACCGCGTCCTCCCAGTAATCCACTGCCTTGAATGTATTTAGGGAATGCAGTACAATGGGTTGAAATTCGTTGTAGAGCGCCTGGTAAGTTGTGCGTTCCAGGTATCTCGTCGCCGCGTCTTTTTCGCCTTTGAGTATTCCCATAGCATCCTGGATGGTCATTTCTTTTATGGCCGCGATGAAAATAGGCGCCGCATTTTTGGCTGCATCTTCAGCAGCCCGATTTATTTTTTCAAGGATAATTTCTTCAACGTTGCCGAACCCTGGAATGATCTTTAATTTATCCGTCACCACTCTTGCTTCATCAGGTAATAAGATCTTGTAAGTGGATTTGTAAAATCCGTCGGTTACGGACAACGCATTCGATGCAGATTTGGAACCTTTGCTTAACGCTTCTTTTAGCCCCGAGGTTATATCTGCTATTGTGAGCGGTTGGTTCAGTATCTTGGTCAAAGCGCTTGGGTCGCAGGAAGAGAGTAAGAAAATGGAAATCACCGAAAGTATCCTGGCCATGTTTTTGTTTAGATTCGTAACGAGGAATTGTACAGATTAGGCATATATGAGATCGAAAAAACGCAATTTATTTAAACTACCGTAATTAGCATGGCCACGCCTATCCCAATGAATAACAAGGCAATGACTTTTTGCATTTTTTGTGATGAAATTTTGCCAATTCGAATAAGTTGGGGCATAGTAGTTTCACCAATACCTACGGATAAAAGTCCGGTAAGAAACTTTCCCGCGATCTCATAATCAATTAATCTCCGTCTGTGATAGGCTATGAATCCTGATGCAAATCCAAAAGATGAAATCAGTAGAGACGAAGCCACAGCTTCCATTGGTGTTTTTAAAGGATATTCGGCGCCGAGTGCAGGGAACAAAAGCAAAAAGATAGGCATGTACAAAGCGGTGCCTGCAATGCCACTCATCATGGCCGTTGTGCAAACTAAAATGGCGACGGGGAACATAAACCAGTAGAGGGTGAAGTCCATGTTAGCTGCTATACTTGAGCAATTCGTCTCATTTATAGATGAAGATGCAACTTAAATGAAAAAAGGGTCACTCACGTAACCCCTTGATAATCAAGCGCCTCCTCAAGGACTTGAACCTTGGACCTACGGATTAACAGTCCGCCGCTCTAACCAGCTGAGCTAAGGAGGCTGCTGACGCGCTGACGCAATCAGCACATAGCCGACAAATTTATCACCATCCCTATTAATGCACAATGATTTCGATCTTTATTTTCAATATGTGATTATAGGAGCATGCATTCCCAATTACCTCAAACCCACTCCCACTCCCAGTCCTAAAAACGTCCCAATAACATATCCCAACAAGCCTATCAATATCGCCGGAGTAACCGCTTTTTTCATACCAAATGATACGGCTATGGGAGCGGAAACTGAAGGTCCACCTGCATTAGCACATGATGCTATCATTACTTCTTTGAGGCTAATTTTAAATAATTTTGCACCAGCTAAACTGATAATAAGATGAACAAAAAGCGTGATCGCCGCAAACGCCAATATTCCCGATATCGAGGTAAATAGTTCCAGGATGTTCGAAGAAGCCCCGATTACAGCAAGGAACATATACATCAGGAAAATTCCGAGATCAAGAATAACACTCGCAATAAGAGCTCCTACAACTACTCCAAATGCACCGATCAAAAACGGAACCAATAGATTGCCCGTTTCTTTGATCAATTTTTTCAATTGCACATTGAACAAGAGCAACGGAATCGAGAAAGGTATAGTATTCTTTTGTTATCAGGCCACAAACTCTAAACTCCGCTTTATAAAAGCCGACATATCCTCCCCATTCAGCATATTCTGATTTAATCTTCCCAAATCGACCAGGTAATTGCAGAATTGTTCTTTCCTTTCCTGACCCTTCATTTTGAGTAGTTTCTGCGCGATAAGGGGATGATTGGTATTCACAACAACATTGTAGAATTCAAACGTTTCAGACTTGCCCATTGTCTGGAAGGCTTGCATTTCTTGCATTCGTCGCATAAACTCGGGTTTTGTGATCAGTACAGGCTGATTTTCAGGCGACAATGCTTTCAGTTCGAGCTTGTTGGAATCTTGTTCTCCTAATGCGCTTTTGAATAAATCTTCTACTCTTCCTTGCTCTTTTTCGGATAATACCGATTCGCGTTTGTCTTCTTTTTGAACAAGATTGTCCGTAGTATCGCTATCCACTCTTACAAAGGTGACATCATTCAATTTTTGCTCAAGGTGCTGCATGAAGTGATTGTCTATCACATTATCCATTTCGAGCACATCGTAGCCATTGCTTTTAGCTGATTGTATATAACTGTGGTGTTCTTTGGCATTGTTGGTGTAGAGATGGATGATCTTATCGTGTTTGTCCTTTTGTACATCTTTGATCTTCTCATTGTATTCTTCCAATGTGAAATGATCTTCATCCAAATTTTTCAACAAAGCGAATTTCTCAGCCTTTTCGTGAAATTTTTCTTCAGATAGCATACCATATTTTACGAATACGCTGATGTCCGCCCATTTTTCTTCAAATGATTTTCGATTTTTTTTGAAAAGATTGTTCAATTTTTCCGAAACCTTTTTGGTAATGTAAGACGTGATCTTTTTTACATTGGCATCGCTCTGAAGATAGCTTCTCGATACATTGAGCGGAATATCCGGGCTGTCTATTACGCCATGCAATAGAGTTAAGAATTCAGGTACGATCTCACTTACATCATCTGTTACATATACTTGGTTAGAGTAGAGCTGTATTTTATTTTTTTGTACTTCAATGGTACTCGTCACTTTTGGGAAATATAGAATGCCGGTAAGATTAAAAGGATAATCGATATTGAGATGAATCCAAAATAATGGCGGCATTGACATAGGGTACAACGTTGAGTAAAAGGACTGGTAATCTGCTTCTTTTATCCTGGCCGGTTTCTTTTTCCAAAGCGGAGGGATTTCATTAATAACATTTGCTACTTCCGTTTTTATTTCTTTCTGATCATCGCCTTCTCCTTCATAACTCGTTTCGGTCCTTGTACCAAACTGTATCGGTACCGGAAGAAACTTAGAGTATTTCTGTAAGATACTTTCGATTCTATCTTTTTCTAAAAATTCTTTGCTTTCCTCGCTTATGTGGACTATAACCTCCGTGCCTCTTTCTTTCTTTTTCACATTTTCAATGGTATATTCGGTCGTTCCTGTACACGTCCATTTTACCGCCTTATCTTTTTTGCGATAGGATTTTGAAATGACTTCGACCTTGTCAGCCACCATAAAAACCGAATAAAATCCCAGGCCGAAGTGGCCAATTATCGAAGATTCATCTTTGTATTTTTCCAAAAATTCCTGGGCTGAAGAAAAAGCTACCTCGTTCAGATATTTACTGACTTCTTCCTCAGACATGCCGACACCACTATCTTTTATGATCAATTTTTTGTCGTCGATGTCGATGTGAATGGTCAGGTCGCCCAGGTCTCCTTTAATCACTGCTTTTGAAGATAAAGTTTTTAACTTGGAGGTAGCGTCAATTGCATTGGAAACCAATTCTCTTAAGAAAATCTCCTGATCTGAGTAGAGGAATTTTTTAATTATGGGAAATATATTTTCCGTCTGTACTGATATCTGCCCTTTTTGCATATTAAGATGTGTATTTTATATTCGAATTGTAGTTTTCAAAGGCTGTGCCAGAGCGAATAAAGTGACAATTTGGCGGTTCCTTTGGTAAAATCTCGCAAAAATGTAAATTCAAATAACCTTCCGGGAGATGACTTTAATAAGGCGGTAAATCCACAAACGATGGCCATTCCCAGGCACAACGGTTGTCAGGTATATTGCATTTTGGTAATTATCAAAATATAATTTATAATATATCAAGTGACTGCTTGTGTAAAACATTGGTATTTAGACTATTACGCAATATTTATTTCTGATGAATTGCATAGACCGCACTTCTGGCAGAACTTGGCAAGATATTGGCTCTCAGTATGCCAGTTCTTTAACTTTTGAAAATACTTAAGGGATTAAGTATTGGAGAACTAGGAGCGGTTACTGGGGGGTACACCGCTCCATTTTTTATAAACATGGGCTAATCATCCTATTGTCAATTACAATGCAGAACGGACTTCAAACCAATCCGCACCCAACAAACCGTTGTTCCCGGAAATAGTGTATAAAAATTTGAATTGGAAATGGCCCAATTGTTCCTATCTTATTGATAATCAGGACGATATAAAATTTGGCACGGTATTTTCTTAACGTATACCAGTTCTTTAACTTTTGAAAATACTTAAGGGATTAAGTATTGGAGAATTTCGGAGCGGTTACTGGGGGGTACACCGCTCCATTTTTTTACCCTAACCTTATTGCTACCTCTTTGTAATTTCTGCACTTTCATATTTTGCTAAATTCGAGCAACCTCTAAAATCTTTATTGATCTTTATGAAAGTATTTTCTAGCTTTTCCTCCATCCAGGTGTTGAAGTAATCATTCTTCTTGCTCTCTTTTGCAAACATCTGAATTCTGTTATAATCTTCGGTAATGCTTGCCTGATGGGGTTTTGTTTTGGATTGCACCAGGATGAGTTTGTATATGGTCTCGTCTCTTTCCGTGAATTCTATTGGCTCCGAAATTTCTCCCTCATCCAGACTTTCTATAGCGAAGTAGATTTGATGCGGTAGTTCGGATGTTTCGAAAAAAGTATCGCCCGTTTTTGGATTCCGAAGTCTACCCGCATTGTTGAAGCTGAATTGATTTTCATCAGAGTACAACTTCACTGCAATGCCAAAATCCAAAGAATCACTTGTTATAGCAGTCCGTATATCGTTAAGATCATTTTTGGCCTTCACCAGATCAGCTTCAGTTATCTCCGGGTTGATCAAAATATGCCTGGTGTGAATAGTATTCCCTCTCCTATCCAATAACTGGATGATGTGGAACCCAAACGGAGTTTCTACAATTTCAGAGATTTCGTCTTTTGCAAGATTAAAGGCTTCCGCTTCAAATTCAGGTACGAATGTTCCCCTTTTTTGCCAATCAAGGTCACCTCCCAGTTTAGCAGAACCTGGATCGTCGGAAAAGACAGAGGCAATTTCGGCAAAGTCTTCTCCATCCCTTATTCGTTGAAGCAGGCCGTTAACTTTGTCCAGAGCTTTTTGCCTTTCGTCATCATTCACTTTGGGTTTATAAACAATCTCGGCCAACTCGACCTCTGCGTTAAGAAAAGGTATGCTGTCCTTTGGTATGGAATTAAAAAAATCAATTACCTCACTAGGAGTAATTTGTACCTCATTGATGAGTTGTCCCTGAATTTTTTGGATAGTCAGTTGTTCTTGAAGAGAGCCACGCAGTTCTTCTCTGTATTCGAGTGGAGACTTACCATAATATTCTACGAAAAACTCTTCACTTCCGTTCATTTGCGAAAGAATGTACTCCATACGCCGATCGATTTCGCCTTCTACTTCGATCGGAGATACTTCGATACTATCGAGGCGGGCTTGATTGAGAAGAAGCTTGCTCGATAAAAGCTGTTCAATGATTTGGCATTGCAATCCCTCGTCGTAGTCTGGTTGTTGCTGTTTGGCGTATTCGTACAGTTCCTGCACTTCAGAATAAAGGATGTACTCCGAGCCGATATTGGCAATTATTTTGTCGACTATCAAAGTCTTCTGCGCGGATGACTGATGCATTGCGAATAAGGTAATGCCCAGCAGCCCGCACAATATTTTTTTATATAATTTCATTTTCAATTTATCTGCAACTTGACAATTTTTTGACGCATAGCTTTTTCGTACAAGTTTTGTTTGTAATCATGAATCACCTCTTGTTTTCGCTCGTGCAGTATAAGGCGTTTCAATTTGTCCGTGATGAGTTCAATAGGAATGTGATCGTCTTTCTGTCTGACATCTAAAACTTTGAAAAAGTACTCTATATGATCCATATTTTTTTGGATTGTTGTTCTATTACTTAAAGTTTTGTTTTTTATTAACACATCCGGGACGATGGCAGATAATTTTGCTCCCGAAATCCATGATTCTTTGTCTAGGAAAGAGATCACACTGTTGCTCGAGCAATATTCTTTCATGAATGCGTAATCGTTGTTTATCCAAGAATTGTAAAGGCGATCGATTTGTCTCTTATTTTCCGGTACAGCTGCATATAATATTTTATACAAAGGCTCTTCAAGTACATAGTTGGCTTTATTTTTTTCATAAAACTTCGCCAGTACTGTCTCATTTACTGCTGTATCTAGTTTTTCTTCGAGTACTTGCTTTTCATGTTTGTACTTTATCATCTGATTTTTGTAATCCTCTACCAGGGATTCGATTTCAGCATCACTTGAATAATATTTCTGCGCTTCCCGTATAAGTAGTTCATCCTTTATCCATCTATCAATGTATGCATTTGCAATGCCGTTGCTGTCATAAGTAGATATTCCGTCGTGGATGAGTTTTTCGATTTCTGATGCGTACAAATTTTTAGAATCGACCTGGGCAATGATAGGATCAGAATGTTCCTCCGGTTGGGAGGGCTGACAAGTTACTAACCCGAACAAGGAGGTCAGGAAGACAAGGACTTTTCCTCGCATTGTTATCTTTTGATCACAGTTTCGAGTACTTTTTCATCCAAGACCACTTTATATTCTTTTTTTAATGCCGATATCCATTGCTTTTCAAGGTAGGATTGGTAATCAGAAATGACATAGCCCCGGGCATCGTCCAAAGATTTCGGAGAGCTTGGCATAATGCGCTCTATTTTTTTGAAGGTAGTCATTTTCAAGCCGTTATTGATTTTGGGAGCAGTGATCCCTCCTTTCTTCCAAGGCATTTCTTTTATTTCATCTTGATCTTTTTCGACGATTTTATCGGTGTACATTACTAGCTCGAGTTTGGCGTCAGGATCATTAAAAGCCGTTGCTACAACTTCGGCTTTATTTTTCATAGCTTTTTTTAGAATTTTACTTACCTGAGACATATCCGTAGAGCGAATGGCGTATTCCACGACCTTGGCTCTTTCGTTCCACACGTATTCATTTTTGTTTTGCTCGTAGTACGATTCTATTCCTTCTTTGTCATTAGATGCTTTATCCCACACCTCTTCTTTTGTTATTTCAAATAGTAAAATGCCCTCTTCGTATTCTCGCATTAAATTCCTGAAGTCCGAATATTTTTCTGCAAGCTGGCTTTGCTGGTAATCAATGGCTTTTTCCGAAACGTATTCTTCCAATAAGATTTCTACCGCTTCCCGGAAAGGCGTACTGCTATTATTTTGCATACGCATCCGGCCTCTTTTCTTACAGAATTTTGTGAAATCAGAAAGGCTATATTTTTCATTTCCCAATTCGCATAAAGTTCGCTCTTCATAGTCCGGGATCACCCAATTGTATTGGTAGAATGATTGATCCAGGCTGTCTATGAAGGTTTTCAATGCGTCTTCGTATAAGCGATATCCGGCTTCGATTTTTATTTCTTCGTTAATTGCTTTTTTGCCTGCTTCGTGTCGATCGCCCCTCTTCATATTTTTGACAAGATCATTTTTAATCTGATCGAAGTTGTCAGCTTTTATCAGGCCTAATCTCTTGATGACGTGAAAACCAATCCGTGTTTCCACAGGCTTTGAAACATCTCCATCCCTTTTCAAACCGAAAGCAGCATCCTCAAAACTCTTTTCGAATTGACCTATACCAAATTCACTTAGCCGTCCTCCAAGTTTTTTAGTGTTGTTATCCTCGGATTTTTCAGCAACTAATTTCTCAAAGGATGCACCATTTTTTATTTGTTTATAGATTTCACTGATCTGGTTTTCAGCGTCTGGATTTTCCACTCCTTTGTTCTTCTTTCTTATCAGGAGGTGGGCGACTTTCATCCTTCCTCGGGCATCCCTTATATCATCTACTCGTATAATGTGATAACCAAGTTTGGTCCTTATCACATCGCTGTACTTTCCCTTAGAGGTGGTATACAGGGCAGTCTCTAATTCGTAATAACGATCGGGAAATAAAGCCGTCATATAGCCCACTGCACCTTGCCTTTCCATAGATCTTTGATCTTCTGAATATGCCAGGACTACATCTTCGAATTTTTCCCCTTTCTTAAGTTCGGTTTGAGCGTTTTCGATTTTCTCCTTTGCATCATTTTGCTTTTGAACAGATGCTTTTTCGTCGAGGTTTATCAAAATATGACTAAAAGCCACATCTTTTTGCATTCTTTCGAAAGCCTCCCGAGCCAATCGATTGGACAATTCTTTATTTACAATATAACTATTTGCTAGCTGTCGACGATAACCGGCTAGTTCTTCTATATATGAAGACAGCGTATCTATTTTTTTTGCTCGTGCTTTTTCGACTTTGAGTTTGAAATTGACGTACAGTTCGACGTATTCTTTCAAACTTTCTTCCGAATAGTCCGCATTTTCGCCGTTGTTCTTGGAGTAGATATATTCGAATTCCGAAAGATGTACATTTTTACCATTGACCGTGAATAAAATAGGATCGGCCTGCCCAAACAAATAGCATTGAAACCAAACAACAAATAAGGTAAATATGATCGTCTTGGTCATTGTAGTCTAATTGGCATGCGAAGATAACTCTAATGACGATAAATAGTTGAATCACTATTTGTATCAGGGTAAAGATTTTACTCTCTAAAACGCATTCTTATTCAGAATCTTATAAGAGATCAAAGCCAATATCTCTGCGGTAATACATATCTCTAAACGATATTTTATCAATGCTGTCCAATGAAGTTTGCAAAGCCTGATTTTTATCCATTCCAAAGGAGGTTACAGCAAGAACACGACCGCCGTTAGTAAGGATTTTCGCACCGCTGTGCTTAGTGCCGGCATGGAATACCATTGAATCTTTGATGGACTCAAGGCCCTCGACCTCATATCCCTTATTATACGACTGTGGATAACCTCCTGAGGCACAGACAACGGTTACAGCTGATTCCTTCCTCTCTCTTATGATTTGATCAGAAAGTCGCCTCTCGTCAACAGCGATGAATAATTCCAGAAGATCATTTTCCAATCGGGGCAGGACAACCTGAGTTTCAGGATCGCCCATGCGGCAATTGTACTCGATTACGTACGGATCGCCATTGACTTCGATCAAGCCGAAAAATATAAATCCCTTGTATCCAAGGCCTCTCGTGCTTATTCCCCTTATGGTCGGTTCGATTATCCGCTGTCTTACTTTATTGAGCATCATTTCGTCCACAAAGGGCACAGGCGACACCGCTCCCATTCCACCGGTATTGAGGCCCTCATCATCTTCACCAATGCGTTTATAATCTTTTGCGAGAGGCAGCATGGCATAATCTTTTCCGTCGGTCAGTACGAAGACGCTAAATTCCAGCCCATCAAGAAAATCTTCTACCACTACAACATCACTGGCCGAACCAAATTTACCTGAGAGCATGGCCTGAAGTTCTTTGATAGCTTCTTTTCTTTCTTTGAGTATTAGTACTCCTTTGCCGCCTGCAAGGCCGTCCGCTTTGAGCACGTATGGGCCTTCTTTCTCTTCGATGTACCGAATCCCGTCTGGCAGGGTGTATTTAGAAAATTCGTTGTACCCAGCCGTTGGAATGTCAAATTCATTCATGAACTCTTTGGCAAATGCTTTACTTCCTTCCAGTTGCGCACCACCCTTAGTCGGGCCGATAACGATCAGCTTTGAATGTTTTTTGTTCAAATGGTCCGCGATGCCTTCCACAAGTGGTTTTTCGGGCCCGACTACTATTATTTCAATTGCATTTTTATCAATAAATTTGGAAATAGAGTCAAAATCCAAAATATCCAATTGCACATTTGTCCCTACCGCCCTAGTACCTGCATTACCCGGAGCGATATAAAGACTTTTAGTATTATTGGATTGTGATATTTTCCACGCTAAAGCATGTTCCCTGCCCCCACTACCAAGTATGAGAATTTTCATTTTTTTCTCTCAAATTTTCCCTAATCAAAATATCAATAATCCACGATAGTAATCATATTTGTAGCATTTTTCAAAAGGAGGAGTTTTATGGTTATAAAGACGAAGCTAGACTGCCAGCCAAAGCCCGCCTACCGGACGGGCAGGGCTGATCTGCCTCTGGCAGGCCAGCTGCTTGTCCGCCATAGCCTTGGCGACGGCGGGCCAACTGTTTTATCCGCCGAAGCTCCAAAGGAGCGTAGGAGGGCCAACTGTTTACTCAAAACCTTCAATGCAAACCAATGATAGCGTACCTCGAAGGCACAATCACATACAAATCTCCAACGAATATCCACCTCGACGTCAACGGAGTAGGATACGATCTGAAAATAAGCCTGAACACATTTTCGAAAATAGAAGATGTCGATGAGACTCGGTTATATACCCATCTTTACATCCGCGAAGACACCCATACCATGGTGCTCTACGGATTTCACAGCCGGGAAGAGAAAGAATTGTTTCTTTTGTTGACCTCTGTTTCAGGCATTGGTATGAATACCGCGCGGATCATATTGTCTTCGCTCGAACCACTGGAAGTAAAATCAGCTATCGCGAGCGGCGATTCCGCCACCTTTAAAAGAATCAAGGGAATAGGATCGAAAACAGCAGAACGTCTTATTCTCGATCTAAGGGATAAGGTTGCGCGCCTTGCTAGCCCAGGCGAATATGAAAATATGAGCCAACCACTTTTAATGAATGAAGAGGCCGTATCGGCCTTGCAATCCCTCGGCTTTGCGAAAAATCAGGCGGGAAAGGCCGTGCTTTCTGTACTAAAACCTGAAATGAAACTCGAGGATATTGTAAAAGATGCTCTGAAATTGCTCAGCTAGAAGCATGTAAAAGATGAAAGATTCGAAAAACAAGTAAGTATAAAGCTGAACTTGAATTTCCTGCCCAACCAGCAAGCGCGGATTCTTATCGGAGCCAAGCGGAGATCCCGATCTTGTATCGCTAAACTTGAACTTTGCGGCTTTGCCGCAGGATGTTAACGTAACTTTAAGAAGTAGATACGCTAGGCACTTTTTATCCGTTTATAAACCATTGTAAAATAATTGTCAAGGTATTAGGAGTATGTTCAAAATTCGTCTTTGATAGCGAAAAATTCAGATTTCTGGTTCTGAGGAAGGAAAAATTCTTGGTAATAGCACCGCTATTGGCGAGAATTTTTACAAAGTCAGAGCCTGCCCCGATCAAATATCGGGGTTCAGGAAGCTGGATTTTGCAGCCCAAAGGATGAAATTTAAACATACTCCATAGAAGGATTATACAATAATGAGTTTAAGACGGTACGGATGGCTTGGCCTTGTTCTTCTTTCGATTTCGACTTCAGGTTTTTTCAAATCACATGCGGCAAAAGTAGAAAGTCCTTTCGGAAAAGTTGCTGATAATCAGCAGGATACGATTCCTGTGCAAGATCGTTTCGGGGACTTTGTAACCGAGGATTACTACAATCCATTCGACATACAAAGTTCAGAGATCGTACAAACCGTAGAGTATGACATAGAGACGGGACAATACCTCATATTGGAAAAGATAGGAGATGAATACTATCGAACACCGATCTACCTCACCAGGGAGGAATATCTCGAATACACCCGCAAAAAACAAGAAAGAGAACAATTTCTGAATCTCGCTGGCGTCCAGCTCAATAAGATCTCCTTTAACACCGAAACTGACCCTCTGCTTAGATTTGATCTTGAAGATCAACTCACAGACCGATTATTTGGAGGAGTAGATGTAGATATCAAACCTACCGGGCTTATTGATCTGACATTTGGTATTGATTATCAAAAAATAGAAAATCCCACCCTTACACCAAGGCAGCAAAGCGGTGGAGGCGGCGTTCCCTTTGATTTTGACATTGATATCAATGCAGGTGTTGATGGACAGATCGGTGAAAAACTCAACCTCGATTTTGACTACAATACCCTGGCTACGTTTGATTTTGACAATACATTGAATTTTGGGTACAACTCAGAGGATTTTGACGAAGACGATATTATAAAAAGAGTAGAGGCGGGTAATGTAAGTCTACCACTTCGCAGCCAACTGATTACCGGGAGCCAGGATCTATTCGGCCTTCTTACGGAGTTGCAATTTGGCCCTTTTCGCATTACGGGTATAGCTGCACAATCCCGGTCTGAGCAGGAAAGCATTCAAATTGAAAACGGTAATCTAATCCAGGAATTCGAAATAAGACCTGATGAATACGACGAAAACAGGCATTTCTTTATCTCTCATTACAATCGCGATCAATACGAAAATGCCCTAGAAAATATTCCCCAGATCAAATCCCAATTCAGAATTACAAACATAGAAGTTTGGGTTACGAATGATCAAAACAGCGACCTGCAAAATGCGACAACCGTAGCAACGATATCCTATTTAGGTGAATCGGGAATAGAGAAATTTTCAGACCAGAATACTCGTTTTCCTCCTTTGCCACCCAACACTGATTTGAGAGATTTGGAAGGCAATACTCTTCCGGATAATAGGAATTCTGATCTTTTCCGCCGATTGGTAAACGATGATGCTACACGATCCATAGTAAATGCTCCCACTCGCCTTAAGCAAGTGTACGGCATGACCCAAGTGAGGGATTTTGAGGTACAGACTATGCGAAAATTACGGTCTACGGAATTTACCTATTATCCACAGCTTGGTTTTATTTCTCTCAATTTAAGACTAAGGCCAAACCAGGTTCTAGGAGTAGCGTACGAATATACCTATAGCTTCAACGGCGATGAAATTTACAAAGTCGGAGAGCTTTCTAACGAAAGCAATGCAGGAGGACTAAACGAACAAAATGCGCCCGAACCCGAAGATGTGATCTATGTAAAAATGCTCAAAAGCTCCAACCAGAGAATCGACCTGCCTTCGTGGGATCTCATGATGAAAAATGTATACGGCTTACCCACTTCTCAGCTCAATGAGCAGGATTTTAAATTTGATATCTTTTTCGAAGATTTTTCTACGAATACCCTCAAAAGATTTATCCCCGAACCAAGTGTCCGGACCACTCCTCTGATGAATCTCTTCCGATTGGATCAGTTAAATAGCCAGGGAGATCCACAGCAGGATGGAATTTTTGACTTCGTTCCTGGTATAACTGTCAATTCCAGAACAGGCAGTATCATTTTTCCGGTTTTAGAGCCTTTTGGCCAATCGCTCTTAAACTTGCTCGATGGAAGCCAGGAGTTATTTGATAAATACGGCTTTCCCGAACTTTACAACAACAGCATCACCGCCGCTCAACAGGCCCTTGACAACAACAGATTCGTGATGAAAGGGGAATTTAAGTCCAATATTTCTTCGGAGATTTCTCTTGGGGCATTTAATATCCCCCCAGGTTCTGTTACCGTCAGGGCTGGCTCGCAGATTTTGGTGGAAGGCGTAGATTACGAGATTGACTACAGCATTGGCCGTGTAAAAATTCTGAATGACGGTTACCTCCAGCAAGGTGTACCCATAAATGTCTCATTCGAAGACAAATCTCTTTTTAATCTCCAGCAAAGGACAATGTTTGGACTCAGAGGTGACTATCAGATTGGTAAGAAGATCAACTGGGGATTCACGTATATGCGCTTGTTCGAAAGGCCATTTTCGCAAAAAGTGAATTTTGGCAATGACCCGATCAACAATCGAATGTTTGGAACGGATATCGCATTCACGACCGAAGCGCCCTTTATAACAAAAGCTCTGGATAAGCTGCCCTTTATCAGTACAAAGGAAAATTCCTCCATTTCTTTTACGGGTGAAGTTGCTGCTATTAAGCCAGGGCATTCAAAAGCAATTAACGTACCTAACGATATGGGAGCGGTAGTGAGTCTTGATGACTTCGAAGGTGCAGGGAGTTCTTTCTCTCTTGGTTCGCAACCCAACGCCTGGGTCTTGGCGAGTACGCCTCTGCGGCCGGAAGGAGTGAGCTTTAGATTTCCTGAGGCTCAATTGACTAACAACCTCGCATACGGCGTAAATAGAGCCTTGCTAAATTGGTATCAAATTCGCGATTTTCAGGTGAGAACTCCGGGAATTGACGATCAGGATTCCTATACCCGCAGAGTATTGCAGACCGAACTTTTTAATAGAGACATTGATATTTCTCAGGTTCCCGATTTGTTGACATTTGATCTTACCTATTACCCCGACGAACGAGGTCCATACAACTTTGATCCTCCACAAGGAATACCAGGAATTTCTGCAGGTGGCGAATATGACAATCTCACCAATACAGTTAAGCTAAGGAATCCAAAGGAAAGATGGGGAGGAATCATGCGTTACCTCCCTAATAATGATTTTCAGGCCGCTAATTACCAGTACGTCGAATTTTGGATGCTCAATCCTTTTATGGATCGCAGAGATAATCCCGATAGCCATCCGCCCAACGAAGAAGGACATATCTACATCAATCTGGGCAGTGTATCAGAGGATGTGCTCAAAGACAATCTGCAGTTTTACGAAAACTCCATTCCCGTCCCTGGAGAAAGAATCCCCTTGCGCGAAACCGAGTGGGGGAAAGTACCTTTGTCGATACCTAATGTACAAGGATTTAATCAGCAAAATATAGAAATACAAGATTTGGGTTTTGATGGCATCGGTGATGGTGAAGAAGCCGATATTCATCGTGATTATTTAGCTGCATATAGCAACCTCATCGGTGATGACCCCAGCAATGATAATTTTGTGGCTTATCTCAATGAAGAGATTTATCCCAGAGGGACCGATCTTCTCACCCGATTCAAACGAAACAACCATCCGGAATCCAATGTTCCGACGCCCAGCAATCGTGTGAGGATAGGTAACCCTTATCCCGATACAGAAGACCTAAACGACAATCGCTCCCTGGAGCAAAATGAAAGTTATTACGAATACGATATTACCATAAGAAATAGTGCCGGTGAAATCGATGTGAATGCCGCTCAATATGTAACCGATCAACGGAGCATCCCAGGCCCTAATGGCGATGAGATTTGGTACCGGTTTAGGGTGCCGATCAACGAAGGCCGTCCCATTAATGATATACAAGGATTTCGGTCGATCCAATTCATTAGGCTGTATATGACTGGGTTCGAAACCCAAAAGACTTTTCGATTAGCAGAGTTTGATCTGGTGAGCAATCAGTGGAGGACTACCGAACCTATCATTTGCAACAGTGACGCTATAAATGAGCTAAGCTTTGTCTTGGACGAAATAGGCTTCCAGGAAAATGGAGACAAACTCCCTTTTAATTACGTGCTCCCTGAAGGCATAAAGCAAGAGCGTTTTTATAATACTTTTTCCAATGTACTCCAGGATGAAAAATCACTTAACCTCAGAGTGTGCGATCTGCCGGACAGTTGTGAGGTGTCCATTAACAAATTGCAAGATCTCGATCTACGGCAATTCAAAAGATTACAAATGTTTGTACATGCCGAGGAAGAGGAAAATGCGGAACCTCTTGAGGATGGAGAAACTATGATATATTTGAGAATAGGTAAAGATTTTAACAACAATTATTACGAATACGAGATACCCTTGACATTTTCCAGGGTGAAGCGACTACCAGGTAGTAAATCCGCCGACCCTACTCGGTACGAATCAGAAGTGTGGCGCGACGAAAATATGTTTGATTTCCCATTGACCGTATTTACGGATGTGAAAAAAATGAGAAATGAAGGCAATACACCACTGACAGAATTGTTTTCGGTAAGAGTAGCTAGTTTATTAGATAGTGTTCCCAATCCTGCTGCGAGAGTATCTATAAAAGGAAATCCAAGTTTAGGTTTTGCCAAAAGTATGATGATAGGCATCCGCAATCCCGAAGGCGGAGCGCCTTTCATATGTGTGAATGTATGGGTGAATGAATTGAGGCTCAATGGATTTAATGAACAAGGTGGATTTGCCGGTCTTGCTCGATTGGATATACAGTTAGCTGATCTAGGCAATTTTACGGCAAGCGGAAGCTATAGCTCGGTTGGTTTTGGTCAAATCGACGAACAGATAGCCGACCGTAATTTGGACCAATTTATAGATTACGACTTTGCAACCAGTCTGGAATTGGGCAAACTTTTTCCGGAAAAATGGGGACTTACCATACCCTTCTACTACCAATATGCCAAGTCAATCGTTAAATCAAAATTTGATCAATACGAACTCGATCTCACCGTCGATGAAATGTTGCAAAACCCGAATCTGACTGATGGAGAAAGAGCCGATATAAAAGATCGAAACAGTGAAACTACTACAATAAAAACGATCAATCTGACTAACGTCCGTAAAGCGCGAAGCAGTGCCAGAGATGAGAAAAGAGCGGCTAAGGGAAAAGGTCCACGCAAACCACAACCATGGGACATTTCCAATGTCAGTCTGAGTTATTCCTACACGGAAACAAAATACAAAGACGACATTATTAAAGAAGAGGTACTCAAAGATCACAGAGGATCGCTCGACTATGCTTTCTCCAAAAGCCCAGGCTACATACAACCGTTCAAAAAGCTTAAAGCCAAACCGCTTCGATTTATTAAAGAATTCAATTTTAATCTCCTTCCCAACTCCTTTTCCTTTAATACCGAAATGAGGCGCCTACTCGGGAAAAAATTATACAGAGTACCCGATCTGAATGAAGGATTTGAGTATTTTTTTAACGATCAACGCTTTAACTGGACGAGAAACTATGCATTGCGATGGGATCTCTCTAAGTCACTCAGATTGAGCTATGACGCTTCTGCCGTTGCAGTTATAGATGAAATCCGCCAGGTTGGTGTGGCTGCCTCGCGAGATGACAGAAACTGGAATGATGGATTTGGTAACGAATTTGACGAGAATGGTATAAGCTACACAGATCAGGTAGCCAATAATCCCAATCTGCCCAATGAAATCATAAGAAATAATATCAGGGACTTCGGTAGAATGAAAAATTTCAACCAGGGAATTTCGGTAAATTATACCCTGCCCTTCAAATATCTGCCCGGTCTTGATTGGATAACTATGCGCGCGCAATACGACGGTGATTATATTTGGACAGCCGGCTCGCTTTTACTTAATAATCCGCAGGATCAAGTCGATGAAATAGTAGGAAATATCATCCAAAACAACCAAAGGCGGGCGATCAATTCTACTTTTGCTTTTGATAAACTGTATGATAAATTGCCGTACTTCAAAACCGTAAATAAGAAACCGAGAAGAACAAGTAGAAGGCGAAGAGCAGGAAGCCCTAAGCCTGCTAATAATGATCGGGTCTCGAGTAGAAAAAAACAAAGAGAGGCCTCCACTTTCGAAAAGATCTTTGTCAGACCTCTTCTCGCTATGCGCGAATTTAAATTTACTTATAGCGAAGATCTTTCAACTGTTATTCCCGGATTTCTGGAACAACCGAAGTATTTCGGCGTGAGTGGTGATAGAGCTCCCGGATATGATTTCACTTTTGGCCTCCAACCCGACCTCAATACATTTTTGACGAAAGCGGCTGCCAATGGGTGGATTTCGCAAAGCCCCTTCCAAAGCCAGCAAGTCATACAGAGCAATAGCCAAAATTATGAAGGCAAAATAGAGTTGGAGCCGTGGCCGGATATGAATATCGATGTGGATTTCAGAAAGACCTTTACGACTACTCACGCTGAAGATTTCCTATATAAATCCGACGAACAGGCCTTTCAACGTTTGGGCAGACGAGATTTTGGCTCGTATGAGCTTTCGTACTGGACCATTCAAACACTCTTCCATGGCGATATCGAAGACTTGTTCAGACAGTTTGAAAAGAACCGAATCACTATTTCCAACAGACTCAGAGTGGAAAATCCGAATCTCCCGGGGCAGATTAGTCCAAATCAGCCTCATGAGAAAGATGGGCCACTATTCGTACAGGGATACGGTCGTCAAAATCAACAAGTCCTCATACCTGCATTTATCGCCGCCTATACAGGACAAGATCCGGATTTGGTCAATCTGCAAAACATTACGGATCAAATCGCTAAGCGATCATTTATCCCCAAACCGACATGGGAACTACGCTATAATGGCTTTAACAAATTACCTGGATTTAAAGATATTTTTTCCAGCATGAGCATCACCCACGGTTACAATTCTACCCTCCAGGTGAATAGCTTTCAGACAGATTTACAATTTGACGAAGCGGACCCATTTCTTATAGACCCGCTAGTTTCTTCTAAAAACTTTTTCTCAAGGTATGAGATTCCCGAATTAGTCATTTCGGAGCAATTCGTGCCCATATTCGGAATTGATCTTAAAACTCACAATGATATTAACATTAGCGCGGAATTTGCCAAGACGCGTAACCTGCAATTATCAATGGGACTAGGGCAGCTTACTGAGGGCAAATCGACGGAGTACACGTTTGGTTTCGGCTGGACCTTAGAGAATGTAAATATTGGCTTTCTCACCGGGCGAAAGATCAAGATCCCTAGTGTAAAAGTAGGCGTAGATCAGGATGGGATCAAGCAGGGAGAAGAAGAACAACCTGAACCTGAAAATCAAAGAGGCGTAAATAACGAGCAAAATGCGATGAATATCACATTAAACTTTTCATGGAGAGATGATGTGACATTCATTCACGAATTTGACAGCGGAGCAAGTTCTCAAGCTACAAGAGGGCTGCGATCTTTGCAGATCAGCCCCGCTTTGGAATACGATATCAATAAGAATTTCACCCTGCGCGCTTTTGTCGATTATACCAAGACAAGGCCCTATTTGTCCACTTCATTTCCAGTCACTAGTGTAAGAGGAGGACTTACGGCTAGATTTAATCTGAACTGATATGAAGTATCGCATTTTTTACATAATGATAGCAGTTGCAACTTTGTGGTCGTGCGGGAAAGAATGCGATCAGGATTTTTTTAATTTTCGATTATTTCCGGAATATTCGATCAGCACGGAATGTGTACTTGTGGGGAGTGAACTCAGTTTCAAATTAGAATACACGGATACCCTAACTTCTTTTTTTGATACGACGACCTACGACCTGAGGGATTACAATATTGTTACTTCACTTTCGATCAGAGAATTGAACGACACCCTTGCCAGGCTGGAGGATCAAGGAGTAGCTTTTGATGACTTTAATGTCTCCATCAAAACTGGTTCGGAGGCGGAGAGCAGTTTTGACCCGGGTGCGTTTATGAGTTTCTTGCCGCAACGCGGCGATGGTTCTGTTTTGGAAATCTCTCTGGTACCACAAAATACAGGTGTATTCTACCTTTCCTTTATACACGGCAATGCCGGTGTGTTCGAAGACCCGATCGTCGTAGATGGTTGCGATGATCTTATTTTGGCCAATTATATCAATTCGGGTATAGTCAATGCATCCCTTCTTTTTGCTTTTGATTCTACACTCGTTACCCAGGAAGAATTGGATGAACTGGTGAATACCAGGGCATTGTTCTTTTTCGAGGTGGTGGAAGATCCTGGTAATCCTTGTCTTTGAAAATGGAAAAGCATATAAGGCCCAATAGCCGGCCCAACCCGCCCGTACTGAACGGTACGTTCGGGCGGGTTTATTGGACTTTTGCGCCTTAGCACACAGAATAAAAAGAATGTGACTTGTCAAATGCCGCAAATAAACCTGTCCGACGAAGTTTTAACGTAGTCGGATTGTCGGCGCCCTGTCCGTCCGACCTGCGGGCACTATCGCCTTCAGATGCTTTATTGACTATCAAACCAAGTTTACGACAACACAGGAGACTGCTGACTTTAATTAAGCATGACCTCCGCATCCCTCTTCTTCCCATTCCGCTCATAAGTGATCATAAGCTTAGTATCCTTCCCCGCTGCCCTGATCAATCGTGCCAAATCGTCAAAAGACTTGATCTCATTACCATCGATCTTGAGAATTTTGTCGTTTACTTTTAACTTGGCTCGCTCAGCCGCAGAATCTTCCATAATCTCAGAAATTATTATTCCCTCATCCGTCTCCTCGATAAAGACACCCAGGCTTGGCTTGTTTTCCTCCACTTCCCTTTCGCTGTAATTTGGCAATCCAAAGTCAAAAGGCATCTTCCGTCCCTCGCCAAAATTTCTGAGCAATGAGTCCATATCAAACAAATTATTGAAACCATCCAGGTCAAACATTTGTCCGAAATCTTTGAATTGCTCAGGGTCAATATTTCCAAGAATCGAATTGAAACGATTGTTCTTTAGTTCTACCTGTTTCTCAAGGGTCTGATCTTCTCTTATTATGCTCAACAATACCTGATCGCCTTCCGTCTTGTCCTTGAAATAATCTTTGATATCATCAATTGTATTCACAACAAGGCCGTCTACGGAGACGATGATGTCGCCTTCTTGAAGTTCGGCTTCTTCGGCGCCCGATCCATTCACCACTTCTGTTACCCTCGCCGCTCCGTCTTCGAAGGACAAAATGACGCCCAATGTTGGTTTGTTATTGTTTTCACTACCAAAGAGGCCATTATTTCCAAATTCAAAAACTTTGGGATCAAAAAATCCCTCAAAACCGCCGTACTGACGCGTTTCCTTTAATTCTTTCTCGATTTCCTCGTCGCTTAGATCGCCATCACTGGAGCGTAGTATTTTTTTAGAAATGATATTTCCGTTTTCGTCCTTGATTTTTTCAATAATAATGACTTCTTTGTCCCCGCTCGATTGTGCTTGAAGTACAAGAGTGCACATAAAAGCCATGAGAAAGCAACAAAAGATGCTTTTCGTTATTTTTTCCATTTCAACATAATTTTATTCAAATTTATCACAGCTGGATAATCATTGCATGTTCTGGGAAGTTAAATCGAAGTTAAACGACAGAAGATAGATATACGGTATCAGAATATACGACAAAAATGTTTTCAGCCTTCGCGCGCCCTTTAGGGTCAGGGTGCGGGGGGCGCATCCAAAAAAAGTCATATACTTTGATGCCATCATAAAGAATACTTGTCGCAAATAAATTTGCGACGCCATTTATGAAAAGACCTGCAATCCATATTATTATCGCTCTTATCAGCGTCTCTCTGGTCGGCCTGGCAATAATACAATTCATATGGATTAAGGGTAGTGTCAATTTGACCGCACAAAACTTTAATGATAAAGTGAGTACCGTTCTGAACAGGGCTAAACTCTTCCTGGAAGAAGACGCCGATTACCAGGAAGGCGCTACGCAAGACCTAAGCCAACTCAGCGAACAGAACAGAACCATATTTAACATCGACCGAGATCCGGTAAGCGATTTTCTGGCGCCAAAAATCAGCAAAGATCGATTTAGAAATATGTCCTGGAGATTAGATCCAGAATTGGCTTTCAGCCGTATAAGCGTATCAAAACTGGATCAATATCTCAATCGGGCATTCAAAGATCATCAAGTAGATCTCGACTACGAGTACGGTATATTTTCCAATGCGCAAGCCAGCTATACTATTATTAATGGGAAGTATGCGGTTATCTTAGGAGGTGATGTGCAGGGCACCGATCTACAAGTAGAAGCAAGCCTCGACAGAACCCAATACCAAATCGATCTTTTCGGAGCCGAAAATATAGAACCGCCAGGTCAGCTTAGGGTCTTTTTCCCGAGGCGTACGACATTTCTTATATCCTCGGCATTGCCAGCACTAGTGAGTTCCTTGGTGTTTACAGGGCTAATTTTGTTTTGTTTTATTTATACTATTACGGTAATCATGACCCAGAGAAAGATGTCCATCATGAAAACGGATTTTATTAACAATATGACCCACGAATTCAAAACACCAATCTCTACCATTTCTCTAGCTACCGATTCGATCTTAAGTCCCAAGGTTTTGGGCAATGAGGGCAAGGTCCAGAGATTTATAAACATTATAAAACAAGAAAATAAGAGAATGCTCGGACAAGTGGAAAAGGTATTACAGATCGGCCAATTGGACAAAAAAGATTTTGAGTTAAAGATATCTGAAGTAGATATAAATGTTCTTGTTGAGGGTGCTGTATATCACAGTTTATTGACGGTCAATAGGCGAAACGGGTCTATAAAGATGGAGCTGGATCCGAACATTGGAATTATCGAAGGAGACGACAATCACATTTCTAATGTGATCCACAACCTTCTGGACAACGCCAATAAATATTCGCCGAATAATCCGGAAATTCGGGTGCGAACAAGAAAACACCCAAGAGCGGTGGAGATTAGTGTTACAGATAGTGGAATTGGCATGACGAAAGAAGAATTGAAACGTATCTTTGATAAATTTTATCGGGTTAACACAGGAAACTTGCATGATGTGAAAGGCTTTGGATTGGGCCTAAGTTATGTAGAGGCCATTGTCGATGCCCACTTAGGAAAAATCGATGTTACGAGTGAATTGGGAAAAGGAAGTACCTTTTCCGTATATTTTCCGTTTAGTACAGTGACTAAATCTTAACATTAACATCTAAATGATAAACAATTTCTATGGTTAGCAAAATACTCCTGGTTGAAGACGATCAAAATTTCGGTGACGTATTGCGATCGTATTTAGAAATGAATGACTTTGATATAACTCTGACTACTGATGGGGAAGCCGGTCTAAATGAATACAGAAAAGGCAAATTTGACCTATGCATTTTGGACGTAATGATGCCCCTAAAGGATGGCTTTACGCTCGGCAAGGAGATCAGGGATATAGATGCCGAAATGCCCATTATTTTTCTAACTGCCAAAGCGCTTAAAGAGGATGTCATAGAAGGCTTCAAAATCGGAGCTGACGACTATATCACCAAGCCGTTTAACTCAGAAGAGCTTCTATACAGGGTCCAAGCTGTACTGAAAAGAAGTAAAAAAGCAGCCAATCCCAGAGAAGAGCTCAAAGAATTTCAAATCGGGAAATTCCACTTCAATTACCCACTGCGTATACTCACTTTTGCCGAAGGTGATACCAAAGAAAAGGATAAGTTATCTCCCAAAGAATCTCACTTGCTGAGACTGTTCTGCATTTATAAAAATGAAGTCCTTCCCAGATCAAAAGCATTGACCGAAATATGGGAAGAGGACAACTACTTCACCGCAAGAAGTATGGACGTATTCGTCACTAAACTCAGAAAATACCTGCATCGCGATCCCGATTTGGAAATTGTAAATATCCATGGTAACGGTTTTCGCCTACTCGTTAAATCAGAAGTCGAGGATTAGTAGCTCCAACCGGCCCGGAACAATACGTTCAGGCGAGCTTCTCGTTGGAGAAATTGCCCAAAAGATTTTTTATCACCAACTTACTCGGGTGATGTAAGCGGAGCTTGGCTCTACAGCTTAGCAACATAAGTACTTTGAGGTCGGAATTTTGTCCATTCGTCGCTGATGTCTACCTCCTTCAAACGGAGTATTTAGAAAAGTATCCACGATTTCTATCGCGGCTTTATCAGCTACAAATCTTCCGGGCAGTGCAAGGATGTTGGCATTATTGTGTTTTCTGACCAGGCTGGCTATTGACTTATTCCAGCAAAGTCCACAACGAACTTTTTCATATTTATTCGCTGTCAGTGCCACTCCATTGCCGGTTCCACATATGAGGACTCCCTTTTCGAGGATTCCGTCATGGATTTTTGAAGCTAGTGGATGGACAAAATCAGGATAGTCAACAGCATCATCTGATGGAGCACCCATGTCCTCCACATCCCACCCTTCTTTCGATAGATATTTTTTGATTACCTCTTTGAGATGGAATCCGGCGTGATCGCAACTAATGGCTATTTTCATAGGTAGTAGTAGTAATGTTCAAAAAATAACACATGCAAATACAAGACTCCCCCAACCCCCTCCCCGCCTGAACGGACGGGAAGGTTACGAAGAGTGGGAGCCGTTTTCAAAAGAAATATTCCTTTCGAAGCCGGTTCCCCTCCATTTTAAGGGAGGGTATTTCTTTTTCGGGTAACAAATACAGCAACCAAATAAACAAGTTATTTTTTAAACCTTGCTTAATTCGGTACCGTCGTATTTCTAAATCTTCCGACCAAAGCTACAATTTCGTCCAAAAAAACCTGATCCTGACATGCCTGACCATACGAAATTACAGTATTGACAGTACTCAAGCGCATACCGTAATCCTGTTTAAAATCAGAACTGCTATTAATTGTACTTTGATCAATGCTTTCGTAAAATGAGAGATAATCTTCGGTTTGTTGAGCCAATATTTTAAGGTGTTTTTTCGCATTTTCCAAATCTCCTCCCTGGATAAGTATCGATATCAGCGAGGCAACGGTGCCTTCGTAAGGAAAATTATAATTGGGAAATACTTCAAAAAATTTATTTGTGAGTTCTACGGCTTTTTGTGTTTGGCCTTCCTTGATAAGGGTTTCTCCAGCTCGCATAAATATCATTCTATGGGATTGAACTGCAGCCGCAAAAGAATTGTCTATGTGTAATTCCTTTTTGTCAAAATTGCCCCAATGGAATTTATTCATAATGTTATCATAGGCTTTATCTGTCGATACCCTTCCACTGCCGTATATTGACCATGCCGTGTTACTTGTTGTTTTTATAGGTACTATTCGCAAAGCCAGGCCTTCGTATTGCATATAGTCATTTATACCTAATAACTTAGAATTTTGGCATGTAGTTGCAAAATAAACTGGTCTTTCCCAAATATTAGACCCTATGATGTCGAGCACGGCTAAATCGTTTTTTGTCAGCCATTGCCCGTGGCCACTAAGGTCGATATTGATAGCCGGCTCTATTCTTATTGTTGAATCATGGGGTATTCCCAATTTCGAAAGTGCAGCATAGTCAGTAGGTATGGCAAATTTGTGCGTTGGCACGTAAGATTCAAAGCTTACGCCACCGGCAGCAGAGACTTGGTTATTGCCTGCAATAAATTGAAGGACAGAGCGCAAATTCATTATCTGGTCACCATTGGGTGCATAAAAAGGGATTTGGTTCCGCTTGTTTCCTCTATACGCCTCGGCCGGAATGGTAAATTTCAACGGAGGCGAATCATTGACCTTAGAACGAAGTTTGTTAATATACCAATCCACAGAAATAAGGCTCAGGTTCACCACCCGCACATCACGACGTATATTTTCCACCTCCTGAGCATACCAAAGCGGATATGTATCATTGTCGCCATAGGTGAATATAATGGCATTCTCATCAACAGAATTCAAAAAATTGTTGGCATAATCCCTCGATCCTTTATTTTCTCTCCGGCTGTGATCGTCAAAATTTTGAAAGGCCATGATTATTGGTGCTATTAGCACTATCGCACCAGCAGCAAGACTCGCCGGTACAGCGCCCAATTTGACCCTTTCCTTTAGCAAATTGAACAAAGCCAATACACCTATCCCTATCCAAATAGCGAAGGTGAAAAAACTGCCAACGAAGACATAATCTCTTTCTCGGGGCTCGTTTGGCGGCTGATTAGAGTAGATAATAATTCCAATGCCTGTAATCAAAAACAAGACTGCCATTGCAAGAAAACTGCGCCTTGATTTTCGAAAATGAAAGAACAAGCCCAATAGGCCAAAGATCAGGGGTAGAAAGTAGTAATGGTTATTGGCTTTGTGCTTTCGCATGGTTTCCGGAAGCTCATCCATATTATAGAGCCTGGCTTCGTCAATAGGCTTAATACCTGATTCCCAGTGGCCATGTGCTTTGTTCCAGGGCTGAAATCCCTGGGCTCCGTTTTGTCTGCCGACAAAATTCCACATAAAATAGCGCCAATACATCCAATTGACCTGGTACCGCAAAAAATAGGATATGTTGAACAACAAACTCGGCTTTCCTTCACCCGCACCCCATTGTTTGTACAGGGCTGGTCTTCCCATAGAACCATCGGCAAGACGAGGGAACAGTCCTTTATCTTTAGCCGCAAATTGCGGTGTGATCTTTTCATCGACATCGATGTATTTAATAACTGAGGATTCATCAAGAGGTGGAAAATCCACCAGTCCTTTCCTTGCCTTTCTATCATAATTCACAGGCTGTGCTCCGTAGTAAGGCCCATAGAGCAAGGCTCGCTCGCCGTACTGCTCTCTATTGATATAAGGCAGTAGCCTTGTCGCATCAGACGGTACATTCATATTCACAGGAGTGTCGGCATTTGCACGTATTACTACCATTCCTATAGTAGAATACCCAATGACCATCATTAAAGCGCCCATTGTGACCAGTTGGAGTACAGGTCGGCCCTTTTTATGAGCAAAATGCAGGAGATAAGCGAATATCGCTACGAGGCTTGCTATAACACCAATCACACCGGAGTGCATCGGCAATCCATAGCTATTCACAAAGGGAATTTCAAAAATATACCAGAGTTGTGGTATTCCTACGATGATCAATTTTTGTAGAATTGGGATTGTAGCAGCGCCTAAAGCCATGCTCACAAGCCCGCCTAACAAATTTGGGTTTTTGAATTTTTTGAAATAAATAAATAAGGCCAATGCAGGAAAAGTCAACAAGCTGAGAAGGTGTACTCCTATGGAAAGTCCTGCACTGTAACATGCGAAAACCAGCCATCGGTCATTTTTGCTGTTGTTTGGCAAAAAATACCATTTCACAATTGAAAACAGGGTAAGCGCTGTGAAGAATGTAGACATAGCATAAACTTCTCCTTCGACAGCTGAAAACCAGATAGAACTACAAAATGCGCTTGTCAGTCCAGCTGCTATTCCAGCAGAAGTAAGTGCCCACAAATTAGCGGATGACAACTCACCATTATCAGGCAAGACGGTTTCCCTTCCTAATAGCATTGTTGTTAAACAAACCAGAGTGGCCATTCCGGCAGTACACAATCCCGATAGTAAGTTGACGGCAAACGCAATATTGGCCGGATTATCAGAAAGAAAATCGGCTACCGAGGCAAAAATTCTAGCCACCAGCAAAAACAGCGGTGCTCCCGGTGGATGCACTACCTGGAGTTTGTATGCACCCAATATAAACTCTCCACAATCCCAAAGACTTCCACTGCGCTCTGCCGACAAAAAGAAAACGATCGTTGTGATGATAAAAACTATTCCTGCCGCTATACGCGATGCGCTTTTGAAGGTTGTCATTATTTACATATTAAAAAAAAACAAATCTAAGGATTAAAATTGTCAACATATCCCTAATACAGATTATCTTAGGTTGCACATTCAAAAAACTAAAGTCAAATTGAAGAATTGCCCTATTTGTGATGGAAACGAATTTGAAATCAAGTATAGTTTAAACGATTATAGAATAACCAATGAACCTTTTAAGCTTGCCTTGTGCAAGAACTGCAGGTTGATCTTAACAGAAAATGCTCCTTCATCAAAGGATATCGGTAGATATTATGAATCGGAAGACTATTTGGAGCATTCTAATAAATCGGAAGGGTGGTTTAGTCGGGTGTATTGTGTCGTTCGCAATATTATGCTTATTTATAAATTTCGAATCATCCGAAGCCTGAGACGCGGTGAAACCATTTTGGACATTGGCGCGGGAAGCGGACAATTCTTACATTTTATGCAGCGTAAAGGCTACGTCGTAGATGGTATAGAACTAAGTGGAAAGGCCCGAAAATATGCTAAGGAAAATTTTGGTCTTGATATTAAAGATTCAGCAAAATTATATAATACAAACGATCAAAATAAATACGCGAATATCACCTTATGGCACGTTTTGGAGCATCTATACGACTTGCAAAAAGTCATTCCGAGGCTCCATCAATTGCTGCAGCCAGAAGGTCTCCTGATTGTCGCTGTGCCCAACCATAAAAGTTTCGACGCTAATCACTACGGTAAATTTTGGGCAGGATGGGATGTGCCGAGACATATTTGGCATTTTTCTCCGCATGTTTTGATTTCTCTTATGAAAAGGTACAACTTGCAATTAGTCAAAACGCGGATGTTGCCTTTGGATCCCTTTTTTAATGCTTTATTAAGTGAAAACTATAAACACGGTTATTCAATTTTTAATATTTTCAGGGCAGTTTTGATCGGCACATTTTCTTTAATAGTGGGAATCAACAATATTAATAAGGCAAGTTCGGTAATTTATATATTCATTAAGGCGAAATAATTATATGTTCAAAATTCTTTCTATAGCTTTTTTCTTATTTCTTTTCTACCGTCTTATTGTCAATTCAGGCAAATTTTTAGGCTCATCATCAGATCAAAATGAGGATGATGGAGAATATACCGATTACGAAGAGGTGGACAGCAAGCTTAAAAAATGAGCTCGAAAAAAACCAGGAATCAATCCAAGGCGGCGAAATCCATTAAAGAGCTTGGCGAATTCGGCCTCATAGATCTTATTACCTCAGACTTCATCAACCAAAATTCAAATACAATCAGAGGTATAGGAGACGATGCCGCTGTAATTAGAAATGGCGAACAGGTAGTGCTCGTCGCAACCGATATGCTCGTGGAGGGTATTCATTTTGATGTGATGTATTCGCCTATGAAGCACTTGGGCTACAAATCCATTATCGCCAACCTCTCGGATATATACGCGATGAATGCCCATCCTACACATGTTACCGTTTCGTTGGCTTTATCCAGCAAATACGAGTTGGAGGCATTGGAAGAGCTATATCTAGGCATTAAGACGGCTTGTAAAATATATAATGTAGACCTGGTAGGTGGCGACACTACATTGAATTTAAAAGGAATGGTTATAAGTGTAACAGCCGTCGGCACGGCGCACGAATCGGACATTGTATATCGGAATACTGCTAAAGAAGGCGATATAATTTGTGTGACAGGGGACGTAGGTTCGGCGTATCTGGGGCTGCAGATATTGGAAAGAGAAAAGAGGCTGTATTTGCATAACCCTGGCATTCAACCCGAACTAGTAGAACATCAATATGTTCTAGGGAGACAACTCAAGCCGGAAGCCAGAAGAGATACCATAGAATTTTTTGAGAAAAATAAATTCAAGCCTACGAGCATGATCGACCTTTCTGACGGTCTTTCTTCTGATTTGTTTCATATCTGCAAACAGTCAGACTTAGGCGCTTATATAGAAGAGGGCAAGGTCCCGATTCATCCCGAAGCTGAACAGCTTGCCATAAACTTTAGAATGGATCCCATTACCTGTGCATTGAGCGGTGGTGAGGATTACGAACTTTTATTTACAATTGATCCAAAGGAGTTAGAAAAAGTGCGCTTTATGCCGGATGTGTCGATAATCGGTGAGATGGTCAATAAAAAAGATGGGGTCAAGCTTCATACTACTGGCGGAAATATACACCCGATTACCGCTCAAGGCTGGAAACACTTTGGATAAGGCAGCGCCAAAGTTGTCAATTTTCTCATGCCAATGAAAATTTCACGTACTTAATCGTTCTATTGTCCTCCAAATGTCGGGCTTCATAATAGGTTTTAATTTTTAAATCTTCGGAAAGCTGATTTTGAGCATAAATGTTATCAATGGCTTCTATGAGTTGAGTTCCTTCCAGTTGTCTTATTGTTTCCAGGGTGAATTGATAAAGCATCTCGTCGTCTGTCTTCAGATGAATGATGCCACTTTCGCGAAGAATGTTTTGATAACGTTTTAAAAATTGCGGAGACGTCAATCTTCTATTCGATTTTTTTTCTTTCAAAAAAGGATCAGGAAAAGTGATCCAAATCTCATCTACTTCACTTTCGGAAAAAAAGTATCCGATGTATTCTATTCTAATCCTGAGGAAGGCGACATTTTCAAGTTTATTTTCCAAGGCATATTTGGCTCCTTTCCAAATACGGGCACCCTTTATATCCACACCTATGAAGTTCCGTTCAGGATATTTTTCCGCAAGTACGCAAGAGTATTCTCCACGCCCACAAGCCAATTCTAGTACGATGGGGTTTTGATTTTTAAAGTAGAGTTTGTTCCAATTTCCTTTGATCAGAATATCCTCGAAACCATTGAACGCTTTTCCAATTTGAAAAGCATTCTCTGAAAATTCTAAAACATTGGGGAAGGATGCTAATTCCGCAAATTTTTCTAGTTTGTTTCTTTTGGCCATCAAAACATAGATATACCAAAACAAGTTTAGTTTTTGGAAAATGTCAAACTATAAACAACTGATAATCAACATGTTACATCAAAGATCAATCGATATACACTACCCAGAGAGTGTATGCCAAATTTTTGAAACCCGCCCATCCGTAGGCGGGTTTGGCATATCTCGCTAGCCTATATCACAACACTTACCCCAGGCGTAGGCACAGGATAATTCCCATCTGCATCAGGCATTGACTGTGGATTCGCATTCCAATTCACCTCGGCCGGCATCAGGTCGATCGTGGAATTTAGCGCTTCATCCCACGTTACTTCCTGCCCTGAGTACGTAGCCATTCTTCCTAAAATGGATGTAAGAGTACTTTTCGCTCCATTTTCCGTGTCATCGAATTTATATTCTCCTTTGGCTATAGCCTCGAAAAGTAGATCGTGCTCTACCTGGTAGGGATTAGGATCTTTTTTGTCGTCGTAATTCATGATCTTATAGCCGCTGTTTGTTTTTAGCACTCCGGGTTTTGGAGCGCTGCCGTTTGTCCCCTGAAAAGATTCGGTAACACGACTTCCGGTATTTTTCCAATGGCGGCATTGGCTAAACATTTTCGAACCATCTTCATAGTCGAACTCTACAAAGTGATGGTCGAATATTTCACCGTGATCTTTTCCGGTTCTTGCTCTACGTCCTCCCATTCCATAAGCCTTTACAGGGTACGCCTGCTTGACCCAATTGCTCACATCGATATTGTGGATATGTTGCTCGGTAATATGGTCACCACATAGCCAATTGAAATAATACCAATTGCGCATTTGATACTCCATCTCGGTCTGGCCGTCTTCCCGTGGCCGCACCCATACCCCACCACTATTCCAATAGACGTGGGAGGTGACTATATCACCAATGGCTCCATTGTGTATGGCATCGACCCATTGTGTATAAATTTTTTGATAATGCCGCTGGAGGCCCACTACTACATTCAATTTTTTCGCCTTTGCCTTTTTGGCTGCTGCCAAAACACGTCTTATTCCCGGCGCATCAGTAGCCATTGGCTTTTCGGAAAAAATGTGTTTGCCGGCTTCGACGACAGCTTCGAAATGCATTGGGCGAAATCCCGGAGGAGTAGTTAAGATTACAACATCCACTAATGGTATTACCTTCTTATAAGCATCGAATCCTACGAATTGGTGGTCAGGATCCACCATCACTCTTTCAGAAACTGATCGTTGCATACCTTTTGCATCAGTATAGGTTTGCTCATTTATACTTTTTAGACATTTTTTAAGTCTATCTTCGAATGCATCGGCCACAGCCACTAGTTTGACATTTTGAGCGGTAGATAACGCCTGAGTTGCCGCACCGGTTCCGCGGCCACCGCAACCGATAAGTCCGACCTTAATAGTATCATCACCACCTATATAAGCCTTGCCACTCAGTGGTGAAGAGAGCACAACAGTTCCAGCTGCAAGTGAGGAATTTTTTACGAAAGATCTTCTGTCCATAATTTTATTTTTTTTTGTTTAACCTATCAGGCCCGCCTGCCGGACGGGTACGATTGAATCGTTTTGAATATGTAATAATAGTTGACATCCGTGCAATGATTTACACGAACCTGACAAGTTTAAAATATTTAGTCAACGATTTCATGTCCAAAATAGGCATTTACTTCTTTACCAGTGAAATTACTAATTGTCTGTAATATTCAGAAACCTTCTCTGGAATGAAAAAACGGTGAAAAAGTGCTTATTCGCTGATCCGTCAATTACTCAGTTCCCCATAAGCTTATTATATTTAAGGTTGTTGCTTTTAAAACAAAAAATATACAAATGGTTATTAACTGGATTGTCCTACTGATTTCTGCTCTTGTGCCCATTGTGGTTGGTTTTGTCTACTACGGCCCCATATTCGGAAAAGCCTGGATGAAGGTGAATGGATTTAAAGAAGAAGACCTCCAAGGAGCCAATATGGCATTCATTCTTGGCATTTCATTTATCCTTAGTTTTTTGATAGCCTTTGGCCTATCCGGCATGGCTATTCATCAAGCGGGAGTAGTGCAACTGCTTGCCACCGATCTGCAAGCAGGATCGGAAGATGCTGAAAATCTTTTGAATACCATTATGTCTGCGTATGGAGATAAGCATATGGACTTTGGTCACGGAGCCCTACATGGAGGCACGTCAGCAGTTCTCTTTGCTCTGCCTTTGATAGCTATTAATGGTTTATTCGAAAGAAGGGGTGGAAAATACATTTGGATCCACTTTGGGTATTGGTTTATTTCTCTGCTGCTAATGGGCGGTGTTATTTGTCATTTTTGGTAGAGAGGTATAACGGCAAATGATGGACGGTCGCTTACGCTTCATAGCTTCAGCGACGAAGCGCCAACGGTGTGCGCGTCCCGATGACTATGAGATATTTATTTTGAATGCAAATTTTAAATTTTGCCTGCTCATACGCGACAATATTGATCGTGCAAAATTCAATAGCAGAGTACTTACTAATTTGTTTCGTAATTGCTTCATTTTCAAATAATTACAAAATTTCAAATGGATGAAACTGCTTAGCATTCCAATTATTCTTTTCGTTTGTTTCAGTTGCACTTCCGAGACTGATAATATTTTGCCTGAACTCAATCTCACTTCCATCCAGCAACACATGAGCACTTTATCTTCTGATGCATTTCAGGGCCGAATGCCCTGCACATCGGGTGAACTGAAAACAGTGGATTACCTGACGTCGGAATTAGAAAAACTGGGAATTGGTCAAGGCAACGAAGAAAGTTATCTGCAAGATGTCCCGTTACTCGACATCAATTCTACCATGGAAGGCCCTATGGAGATTATGGCGAAAAACAAAAGTCTCAGCCTTAATCCCGGCAGTGATTTTGTGATCAATACAGAAAGAAAAGCCAATGCACTTTCGCTGGAAAACTCAGACCTGGTCTTTTGCGGTTACGGCATTGTAGCTCCTGAGCGAGATTGGAATGACTATGAAGGTCTTGATATGCAAGGAAAAACAGCGGTAGTACTGGTGAATGATCCTGGTTACGGAGGCGACGACCCTGATTTTTTTAAGGGAGACGTGATGACCTATTACGGTAGGTGGACTTATAAGTACGACGAAGCGGATCGACAAGGAGCAGATGGATTGCTGATCATCCATGAAACTTCTTCTGCTGGATATCCTTGGTTTGTTGTCCAAAGTTCGTGGACAGGATCACAGCAAGGATTAGCTGGTATTGACAGATCAAAAGATTGCGGTATTAAAGGCTGGATAAGTCTTGATGCGGCAAAGGAGCTTATGGATGCCTCGGGATATTCACTGAGTGAAATGATCAAAAAGGCTCGTACTCCCGGATTTAAGCCGATTCCATTAGATGCGACAGTGTCGGCTTCGATCACCTCCGTTTATAATGAATGTACTTCTAAAAATGTTGTTGGTATAATCGAAGGTGAAGGCGATCCGGATGAGTACGTTCTTTATACTGCGCATTGGGATCATATCGGTATTGGGAAAGTGGTAAATGGAGATTCAATCTACAACGGCGCTTTGGACAATGCGAGCGGGACATCTACAGTTTTGGCTATTGCAGAGTCATTTGCTCAAAGCAAAAGAAAGCCTGATCGCTCAGTAGTATTCCTATTCGTAACAGCGGAAGAACAAGGATTACTCGGCTCAGAATATTATGCCGAAAATCCAATTTTCCCTCTAGCTCAAACAGTTGCTAATCTGAACATGGATGGAGTCAATCCTGCCGGTCTCATGAATGACGTAACTATTGTAGGAATGGGACACTCGGAGATGGATGACATTGCAGCCGAAGCTGCGGAGAAACAGGGAAGGTATGTCATGAACGAACAAGAGCCGGAAAAAGGATTTTTCTTTAGATCTGATCAGTTCAATTTTGCTAAAAAAGGAGTGCCCGTATTATATGGCGAGGGAGGTTACGATCACCGCGAAAAAGGAAAAGAATATGCCAAAGAGTTCAAAGAAAAATACACAGCCGAGCGCTACCATGCTCCCGCTGATGAATACGACCCGGGAGAATGGAATTTTGAAGGCATGATTCAGGATGGTGCGCTCTATCTCGATATTGGAAATCGGTTAGCCAATTCTGATGAATGGCCGCAGTGGAAACCGGGAAGTGAATTTAGTCGACCTAAGACAGCGAAAGATTGACCCACTTACACCAAGGCTTCGGTGGGTGAGAGTCCCTGTACCGGCGGCTTCAGCCGCCGATTTTTCGGCGAGTGAACTCACCGCTACAACGTTTCAAAATACATCCATCCTCTTCTCCTCAAAAAATATCGGCAGCACATCGCTCTCGTGCATATCGAGATAAGGATAAATGGTTTTGGCCCACCAATAACATGCAGCCGCATCGCGAAAATTATTTGCATCAGTGAAAACTACTCCTAGTTGCATAAGGTCGTCATAATTCTCCTTCATCTTGACGTCATTGCGTCTATCCAGGTCTTCGAGGTATTCTTTCCATGTGTTATTTACGGAAATACTTTGATCTTCTTCTTTGACCGCAACGAAAGAATCCGGGCTCATCATAAGGTTAAAGAACCAAATTATGGCAAGGGTTCCCGTACTTATCAGGAAGAAAGGTATTCTGACTTTTCTGAATGTCATGAATTAAAGTTAGATAAAAAAGCTGATTCGTTAAGTAGTTAATCAGTTAATTGGGTGTAGCCTCTTCTATTTGATAGATATTGTTCGGAAAAGTAACTATTGAAGTATTTTCGCGGTTTATTCACAAAGGAATTTTGCTGTTAAGATTATGAGTTCATTTCATTCATTGAAGGTTGATAAGATTGTAAAAGAGACAGAAGATGCTTCTACTTTATACTTCGATGTGACCAATGACGTAGAAAAGGAATTTTTATACGAGGCGGGGCAATATCTCACCTTGAAATTTAACATTGACGAAAAAGAAGAAAGAAGGTCTTATTCGATCTGTACGAGTCCAGTTGAAAAAAAACTTGCGGTAAATGTAAAAAGAGTCAAAAAAGGACTTATTTCCAATCATATCAATGATATGATCAAGGTAGGAGACCAGGTCGAAGTTATGATTCCCGATGGCAACTTTACCATTGATCTGAAAGAGAACGATTCGAGAGATTTCTTCTTTTTTACGGCTGGTTCCGGCATTACGCCCGTCATATCCTTAGTCAAAACAATCCTCGAACAGGAACCCAAAAGCAATGTTTTCTTACTTTATGGGAACAGAGATGAAAACAGCATCATTTTCAAAGATGAACTAGACTCCATGTCTCGGAAATATGAAGGGCAATTTGGCCTAACCCACACACTTAGCAATCCACCAAGAGAAAAAAAAGGCGGTATAGGTGGCATGTTTGGAAAAGGGGAAATAAGCTGGCAAGGCGAAGTTGGGCGTATTGACCGAAATAAAATCGATCGCTTCCTTGAACACGGCAATCCTTCGAATAAAGAAAAACATTACTTCGCATGCGGCCCCGGAAATATGATCGATATCGTGATCGATCAACTCGAAAAAAAGAGTATAGATAAAAAGTATTTACATCGAGAATACTTCACTACCACAACTACTTCCAGCACTTCCGAGGGTGTAGCTGCTCAAATCAAAGTGCATCTCAACGGCCAGGAAATAAAGCTGGATTTGAAACCGGAAAAGACCATTCTCGACGCCCTTATAGATGCTAAATACGACCCTCCGTATTCCTGTACAAGTGGCGCCTGTAGTACTTGTGTTGCCAAATTGCTGGAAGGTAACATAGAAATGGATGCGTGCTATGCTTTGGATGATGATGAAGTGGCCGATGGGTATATTCTTACTTGTCAGTCGAGGGCGAAGACGGATTTTGTGGAATTGAGGTATGAATGAGAGAGTCACGGAAAGCACTTTAGAATTATGGAAGTCAATAGGATTTATCCTGTTTGTAATTTTAAATAAGGCAAACCCATCCCACAAATAGGCCTCTCACTCCCACAAGCCAAATAATATCCCCCTCTTCCAGCTCCACACAACTTCATAAAATATTCACCTGATTTCAAACCGTTTTCCCATATTTCTCTAATAGATGGAACAATCATATCATTAAAAAGCTGAAGTTGCAGCTCGCTTATTTTTCGTATGGATGTGCCAAAGTCGGTTTCGTTCCCATCCACCAGATTTTGAACGAATGAATTATTAACTTGTACCAATTCGGTCATTTCTTTGCTTCTCTTTTTATCCATTGATAAATAAATATTGATTGCGCTTTTTGATAATCTGCTTAGCCCTGAATCAATCAGGTAAAAATCCTTGAGAAATCGATCATTTAACCAATCCAAAAGCACTATTGCCTTCTGGCCAGTCAATACTGGTTGATTGAAAAGGATTACAAACGCATCCAACCCTGAACTTTTCCCATGAAAATAATTTTCCATAGCTGCTAATTCTTTCATGATGATTTGCACACTTTTCTTTTTGTAATCCGGAAACAGATATTCATATATGGCAGCACATAATGCTCCTGAACTTCCCATACCATATCCTCTGGGAATATCAGAATCGAGTCGGGGCTGAAGCGCTGTCAGTTTTTCCAACGAATTCTTAGGTATGAATGGCAGTTTGGCAAGAAATTGATAAAAATCAATCAGGGATGTATCTCTTTCCTTAACATCCCAGCAAGCATTAAACTTTGGAAATGGAATGGCCAGGGACATCGCACCTTTGAGCACGATATGCTCCCCAAATAGCAGAATTTTTGCCGAATAGCCTCTATTTAAAAAGCTCTGTTCTTTTCCCAATTCCAGGCGCTTGTCATTATGTCTTCAATGGTGTATTTGGGTTTCCATTCAAGGCCAATCAGGGCCTTGTGGGAATCGGCATAAATGGCGAGAATATCGCCCGCACGACGAGGGCCAATCTCGTAATTGAGCTTCATCCTGGTGGTTTTTTCAAAAGCATTGATAGCTTCCAATACCGTTACTCCTGCTCCGATGCCCAGGTTAAAAACTTCGTATTGTTGTTTATTTTTGTCATTCAGTACGAACGAGAGAGCCTTCTCATGTGCATCGGCTAAATCCATTACGTGAACATAGTCCCTTATGCAACTGCCATCTCGAGTTGGGTAGTCGTTTCCGTGGACAAAACATTTCTCCCTTTTCCCGATTGCGGTTTCTGTAATAACGGGTATAAGGTTAACGGCTTTTACCTTTGGGGCTTCACCTATGAGTGCACTATGATGTGCCCCAGCCGGGTTAAAATATCGGAGCGAAACAATATTCAAATTATTGGAAAGTGTGCTGTCTTGCAGGATATATTCTCCGATTTGTTTGGTACGGCCATAGGGCGATTCCGCTTCTTTCATTGGAGTATGTTCTGTTACTGGTAATTCGTCGGCCTGCCCGTATACTGTGCACGATGATGAAAAAATGAAGGCCTTAGCATGGTAATCCTCCGCGTAATCCAGCAGGTTTAGTAGGGCTTTGATATTATTATTAAAATACAACATAGGATTTTGAACGGACTCCTCGACTGACTTTAAGGCTGCAAAATGTATAATCCCCGCAATGTCTTGATTTTCTCGAAAGACTTTTTTTACCCCTTTTTCACTGCATAGATCAATTGCGTAATTCTTAATTTTTTTGCCCGTTATTTTTTCTATTCCCGCTAGAGATTCAGGAAATGAATTGATAAAATTATCGGCAGAGACGACCTCAAATCCCTTATCCACCAAATCCACAATCGTATGGCTTCCAATATATCCCGCTCCACCGGCAACTAATATTTTGTGCATACGAGTAACTAAGTTTATGTTTGTTGAACCTGTTAGGTCTCCGAAAAAATATGGATGCTATCTGAATTTATAATATGGAGCCGACTATGATGACCTAACAGGTTGAGTAAGTTTAAAATCCGTGCAAATGTATGAGAAAATAATCGACAAAGTTTGCGACATGGCTGTTAGTGCAGGTGAAGAAATAATGAATATTTACAATAATGCCGACGATTTTCTTATCGAGTTAAAGAATGATGATTCTCCATTGACTATTGCAGATAAAAAATCAAATGAAATCATAAATGAAGGCTTGAATAGCCTTGACGTGCGATACCCTATTATTTCCGAAGAAAATCGCCAAGTAGAATACGAAGTGCGCAAAAGATACAATCGATTTTGGCTAGTTGATCCTTTGGACGGTACTAAAGAGTTTATCAAACGGAATGATGAATTCACCGTGAATATTGCTTTAATAGAAGACGGATATCCGATTATGGGATTTGTATATGTACCCGCTACAAGCCTACTCTACTATTCTTGTAAAAAAGAAGGGGCATTCAAAAAAGAAAATAGCTATGCCGAGCGCATCAAGGTATTGGAATTTGATATACTCGACAAAGGGCTAAAAGTCATCTGCTCCAGATCACACATCAATGAAGCGACTAAATCTTTTATGGACAAATTAGTCGAGCCCGAGACGATTTCCAAAGGTAGTTCACTTAAATTTTTAATCATCGCGGAAGGTGCCGCTCACATCTACCCCCGCCTGGGTCCGACAATGGAATGGGACACAGGAGCAGCACAAGCCATACTCGAAGAAGCGGGTGGATCGGTACTTCATTATGAAACCCATCAACGATTAAATTACAATAAGGCCTCTTTGCTCAATCCTTATTTCATAGCCGCCGCCAAACCGAAGAAAGAAGACAGCTTTTTAAATGTTCTCTGAATGAAAATCCTTCATCTTTCGTCGGCCACTACCTGGAGAGGTGGAGAAAATCAAATCATCTTGTTGATTAGAGGCCTTCGTGAATTAAACGTCAAAAACTACCTTCTTTGTCCAAAGAACTCCTTACTTGAAGAGCGAGCGAAAGATCTAAATGTCGAGATTATCAGTTACACGAAAAAGGGCGGGTTGAGCCTGAGTACCTCTTTGCTTCTTCAAAAAACTCTTCAGAAGTCCCCTATCGACATCGTGCATGTGCACGACGCTCATGCGCATAACTATGCCTGGATCAGCGCCTTGCTCGGAAGTTCTGTTCCTGTAGTAGTGACTAGGCGTTTGGACTTTGTATTAAAATGGCACTCTGTTTTTAAGTACAGTCACCACAAAGTGAAAAGGGTCGCTGCCGTTTCTAAAGCTGTTCAAAAAATACTTAAATCAGGAGGCGTTCACAAAGAAAAACTTACGCAGATTTATAGCGGAATTGATCTACAAATTCCTTTAAATAAACGAGGAGATCTGAAGTCAAAACTGGGCATTGACAAGAATAAAAGAATCGTAGCGTTCGTGGCCGCTTTAGCAGCCCATAAAGATCCGTTGACCTTTGTGCAAATGTGCACTGAAGTATTAAAGGGAAATCGGGTTGAAGATGTCCATTTCGTTATGATCGGCGCAGATGGAGGGATGCTCAGGCAGGTAGAGATGGCAATTGGCAAATTAAGTTTAACGGACAGAATCAGTATAACCGGTTTTATCCAAGATATGAATACTGTTTGGCCGGATATTGACGTAATGGTCATGAGTTCCAGTGAAGAGGGATTAGGTACTGTGGTATTGCAAGCCTTTTTGCACGGGATCCCTGTGGTCTCTACTCGCGCAGGAGGCTTGCCCGAGTTAATCGTAAATAGCGAAACCGGATTACTGGTGGATATCGCAGATTATGAAGGACTTGCCAAAGAAGTGGTGCGCATCCTCAACAATCAAAATCTACGAGACAAACTTGTTTCCAATGCTAAAACCTTTGTTGACAAATTTGATCATAGAAAAATGGCTCAATCCTATCTCGAACTCTACAACGTGTGTTTGTCGTGAATGGAGAATAGGAAGGCGCGCCTGATTATATTTGAGACTTATTTATTTACCATTCTTTAATCAGCTGAAGCGTTATGGCCAAAGTAGGACTCGAAGGAATGCAGTTTTATGCCTTCCACGGTTACTATGATTTCGAGCGAAGAGTTGGAAATCAATTCTCGGTAGATGTAATATTAGATCTGGATATCCAGGGTGATCCGGAAGAAAAAATTACGAATACGATCAACTACGAGATCATACACCAAACCTGTAAAAAGTACATGAAAAAACGATACAGGCTGCTTGAATCTCTTGCCTATGATATCGCTAATGACCTGAAAAAGGGCGATGATATTATAAATAATGTCAAAGTACGCATTGAAAAACTAAACCCGAATATGGAAGGCAAGATAGGCAATGCCCTCGTTGAAATTGTACTGGACTGAGTAAGAGGAAAATTGGAATTGATAGCGGAAATCGAAAGCCATATTTTACAGCCCTATTAAAATTTTTCATATGGATGAACCAATCATTGTTGCCTTGCAAGCAAAATTGGGTACCGAAAAAATCCTCACTGGCGAAGCGGTCAAGGAAAGATACTGCCACATCTGGCGGATGCAAGAACCTTTGAATGCAAAAGCTGTAGTACTTCCTAAATCAACTCAAGATGTGTCTGACACGCTGAAAATATGTTATAAATATCAACAACCCACCGTCGTGCATGGTGGATTGACCAATTTAGTGGGCAGCACAGAAACCAATGCAAACGAGGTCGTTATCTCTACGGAACATATGAACCTCATCGAGGAAGTAGATGAAAAAAGCCGCAGCATGACAGTACAAGCGGGCGTGATTTTGGAAAACATTCAGACTGCAGCAAAGGAAAACGGTCTTCTATTTCCACTGAATTTTGGTGCAAAAGGCTCTGCTCAGATAGGCGGCATTATTTCCACAAATGCTGGCGGTTTAAGAGTTTTCCGTTACGGTATGACCAGAAGTTTGATTTTGGGATTAGAAGTCATTTTAGCGGATGGAACTATTATTTCGTCTATGAAAAAAATCATCAAAGACAATTCTGCTTATGATCTCAAACATCTGTTTATTGGTTCCGAAGGTACTTTGGGTGTAATTTCCAAAGCTGTTTTAAAATTGGTCGAAGCCCCAAAAAGCAGAACAAGCGCTTTTGTGGGATTTAATGATTATGATAACGTGGTAAGCTTTTTAAAATATATGGACAGCGGTATGGCCAGTACTTTGAGTGGATACGAATTGCTCCTAAATTCGACTTTCGTGGCCATGACATCTCCACCGGCCAGTGTGAAAGCTCCATTGTCCTATGACTATAAATATTACATCCTATTAGAAGGCCTTGGAAGCCACCAAGAAAACGACCAGACCAGGTTACAGGAATTATTGGAAAAAGCATTGGCGCAAGAACTTATTCTGGATGCAGTGATTGCCCAAAGCGAATCAGATTTGAGCTGGTTTTGGACCATAAGGGAAGATGCTTTCGTAATGGTATCCCAATGCGATAATGACCAACAATTTGACATTAGTCTGCCTACTCCACTGATCGGAGATTATGTCAATAAAACGTTGGAACATCTCAATGAAATCCCCGAAGTGGAAAAGGTATTTGCTTTCGGTCATATTGCAGATGGAAATATTCATTTTATTGTAGGAAAAAATAAGGAAAGCCAGAAACTGATCAATCAAATAAATGACCTGATCTATTCACCTCTAAAGTCATTAGGCGGATCTGTATCGGCCGAACACGGGATAGGACTTGATAAAAAGTCCTACTTGCACATATCAAGGTCTCCGCAAGAAATTCAATTAATGAAAACTTTGAAGATGGCTCTTGATCCGGGTAATTTGTTGAATAGAGGAAAGGTACTGGATTGATGCAAAGGAGGTGATCCCTTCAAGGGATCGCTTCCTTTCCCCCTGGAATTGCCTGTTTTATCTGGACAACTCCTCAAACGACTCAATCCCCATTTGGATCATATTATTCTTCAAATCGCTCATAAGTATTTCTGCAACGTGATCGCCACCATATTTTCCCAACGCCGCCACACCATACATAAAAGCTCTTCCCAAAAGAACAAATTCGGCTCCCAAACTCAGAGCGCGCAAAATATCCAAACCTGACCGAATTCCACTATCTAGCAAGATTGCTGTTTTGCCTTTTGCCACTTTGATAATATCGGGCAGAGCGTCAACAGAAGTGGGCGCACCATCAAACTGCCTTGCGCCGTGATTAGAAACTACAATTCCATCCATACCGATACGTACGGCTCGTTCTGCGTCTTTGGGATGAAGCAGCCCTTTCACAATGATCGGTCCATCCCATTCGTCCCTTATTACTTTGCACAAATCCCATGAAAGATTACCGCCCATTTGATGTTGTACAAACGCACCTACTGACATCATGGATTTAAAATCAGAATAATCCTCTATAGTTCGCAATTTGGGCAGTCCATTTTTGAGCGTTTCGAGCGTCCAGGAAGGACGTGTTATGCCTTGCCAAATAAATCCAGGAGTGATTTTTGGTGGGGTGCTCAATCCTACACGTTTGGTGCGTTCTCTACGACTTGGAATCGGTATGTCCACAGTGATAACCAAAGTGTGAAATCCAGCATTTCGTGCTCTGTCCATCAACGTTTTACGCAACTCCTTTTCCCTCGGAGTATATAGCTGAAACCAGCCCATATCCCCTATATGAGGGCCAACTGTTTCAGGAGTTTCTGTAGCAAGGGTTCCGAGACAAGCAGGTATTTGGTACTTTTTCGCTGTTTTGGCGAATATTACTTCTGCCCTCGGCCACATCAACCCGGCTAATCCGACCGGTGCGATTCCAAATGGAGCGCTAAAAGATTGTCCCAGGATGCTTGTTTCAATTTTGGGAGATAAACTTCCTTTACAAAATTGTGGTGTGAGTGTAATGTTTCTAAACGCGTCCAGATTTTTATCGATAAGATCTTCGTTGCCAGTGCCTGTCCTCATATATGCCCAAGCTATGTCGGGTATTCGTTTAGGTGCCCTTTTTTCCAAATCTTCAATTGCAGGATATTTCATCCACAGCCGTTGGCGATGTTTTTCGTAACTCATTTAGGCGAGCATTACTTAATGCTTATTTCGTTTTTTTGACCAGTATAAATGTACAGGATACAAATGTATTGAAAGCGAAATCGAACACTATTAATAATTGTATAGCCCGAATAAACAGCATAGAACCTATTTTTATGCGAATCCTAATAGTAATCACAAATGAAAAATAATAAGGACAAAGTCGTAATTGCCAATATGTCAGGATTTTATGGCGACCGGTTCAGTGCCGCACTTGAAATGGTAGAAGGAGGTCCGGTTGATTTTTTGACGGGTGATTATCTCGCAGAATTGACAATGGCAATCCTTTATAAATCCAAGCCCAAAAATCCAGAATTGGGCTATGCGGTTTCCTTCCTGAAACAAATGGAGGGCATAATGTCCATCTGCCTGGATAAAAACATCAAAGTAGTCGTAAATGCTGGTGGCCTTAATCCCTCTGGATTGTCGAATGCCCTAACGGATTTGGCAGCAACTCTTAAAGTCCATCCAATTGTCGCATACATTGAAGGCGACAATTTGATACCAAGATTACCTGAACTAGAAAGGGAAGGTGTATCGCTTCGGCATCTCGAGAAGGACATCACATTGTCAGAAAGTGGAATGATGCCGGTATCGGCTAATGCGTACTTAGGATGTTGGGGAATTGTAGAGGCCCTCAATAGGGGTGCAGATATTGTAGTCACCGGGCGTGTTGCTGATACATCCGTGGTTATGGGCCCTGCCGCCTATCATTTCGGCTGGTCAAAGGACGATTGGGATGCTTTGGCTGGAGCCGCGACTGCCGGACACATCATCGAATGCAGCGGACAAGCCACAGGGGGTAATTACGCATTTTTCCAAGAAGTACCGAGCTTTAAAAATGTCGGCTTTCCACTAGCAGAAGTTTTTGCAGATGGAAGTTCAGTGATTACCAAACATCCCAATACAGGAGGCTTGGTAAGTGTCGGAACAGTCACCGCTCAGTTGATGTACGAAATAAATGCTCCAGAATACATCACACCTGATGTAGTTGCTCATTTTGATACGATTGAATTAAAACAAGAAGGAAAAGATTAGAGTGCTAGTCTCGAAAGTCAAGGGATCACCACCAACCAATACTTCAAAAGTAACGGTCAATTGTATGAACGATTTTCAAAATACAATGATATTTCACCTGGCAGGATTAGATATTGACCAAAAGGCGGAAACACTCAAAAGAGGATTTCTGGATAATGTTGGTGGTGAAAAGGCTTTCGACAAACTTGATATTCAATTATTCAAAACACAAAATAATAACCCTACTTCTAATGAAGAAGCCTTTTCTCATATGCGCATTTCAGTAGTAGATCAAGACCCTCAAAAGGCGGGTAAATTTTTCACTTCCAAACTTATCGAACTTGCACTATGCACTGTTCCAGGCTGGTGTATGAGCCAGCCTCCAGGTCCGGCAAAACCGAGGATTGTACATTTTCCGGCATTAATAGATAAAAAATACCTCAAACAGATCATCAATGTGAACGGTGAAGTAGTTGAATCGGACGAGATCCTCTTCGGCCGTCAAGCACCGGTCATGCAAAAGTCGCCACTCGAATACAACTACATCTTTAAAGATGAACAGACCGAAGAAGTTCACTTGGGAAAATTATATGCCGCGCGCTCCGGAGATAAAGGTGGTAATGCTAATTTAGGCGTTTGGGCCAAAACTCTCAAAGCATATGCGTTCTTAAAAGAATTTCTAACTGTAGAAAAACTCAAAGCGCTTCTTCCGGATACGGCTACTTTTGAAATCATCAGGTACGATTTTCCGAATCTGCTCGGTATGAACTTTTATCTTATTGGTTTTTTGCAAGACGGTGTAGCTGCCTCAACAAAAATGGACAGTCAAGCCAAGACATTGGGAGAGTATTTACGGGTGAAGAAGATCCACATACCCGTCTCGCTGATAAGATTTACAGACAATGATCATTGATAAATTGAGTGGTATATTTAGGGTGTAACAAAAAAGATCTACAATGACGGACCGGAGAGACTTTTTCAAATCGTTAGCCGCACTTACCGCTGGAATGATGCTGCCTACTGACGCTTTGGCACAAAGAGATAAAGTCGGCAAACTGCTTCCGCTCAGAAAATTTGGCAAGACCGGACAAGACGTCACTATGCTCGGAATAGGTGGTGCTCATATAGGCATCGTCGATGAAAAAACAGCTCAAGAAATTGTCGAAAAGGCCATCCATGGAGGTGTCCGGTTTTTTGACAATGCAGAGTCGTACAATAGTGGCCGCGCAGAAAGATATTATGGCAAATTTCTTACTCCAAAGTACAGGGAGGTGTCTTATATCATGACCAAATCAAAGGCTCGCAATGCCAAAACCATGCAAAGACATTTAGAGGCTTCCTTAAAAAATATGAAGACCGACTACATCGATTTGTATCAAATCCACGCTATATCAAGTCCATCCGATGTAGACAATCGCATTGAAAATGCAGTTTTGGATTTTGTGTTAAAAGCAAAAGGAAAAGGACAGATCAGGCATGTTGGATTTACAGGACATTCTAGTTACAAGGCGCATCTGCGAATGCTGGAAAGAACTGACGAACTACAAACCTGCCAGATGCCGATCAATATGTTTGACCCAAATTACAAGAGCTTCATATTGAATGTACTTCCGAAATTAGTCGAAAGAGATATGGGCGTCATTGCCATGAAAACTCTCAGTAATGGTGGTTTTTTCGGTGGAACGACTCATTACAATCATGGCCCGAATCCCAGGATAGTTCCGAAATTTGCAAGCATCAAAGAAGCCTTGCATTTTGTCTGGTCGCTTCCGGTAAGCGTTATAGTCACGGGCGCAGAATCTGCTGATATGCTCCAGGAAAAAATCGATCTGGCTCATTCATTTTATGGTATGAAAGAAAAGGAACGGGAGGCCTTAATAGCAAAGGTGGCGCACTTTGATGGGAATTTGGTAGAGTACTATAAGACGTAGATTAAAATATGAACAGACGCACATTTCTTCAAAACAGCGCTGTTTCAGGACCGGTCTTTCTTTTCAGCCGAAAATATGACCTATTTAATCCGGTACAAGATTCACGAATAGAAATTCTTCTTGACGAACCAATTGGCACAATTGCTCCGGAGGTTTATGGCCATTTTGCCGAACACATCGGAGGAGTCGTGTACGATGGTATTTGGGTAGGAAAGGATTCTAAAATTCCCAATGTCAATGGCTTTAGAAAGGATCTCATCGATCATATGCTGCTCATTAATCCTGGAAGTTTGCGATGGCCGGGAGGTTGTTTTGCAGATAGTTATAGTTGGAAAGATGGAATCGGACCGCAGTCAGAGCGGCCGCGACGAGCCAATTTCTGGATCAACACACCCTTCATGCAAAAGGCACCTGACGGGCCCTCCAAATACGAACCAAATCTTGTTGGCACTGATGAATTCTTACAATTTTGTGAGCTGATAAATACCAAGCCGTACCTTGCCGCCAATGCGCGCACCTTAAATTCACAAGACTTTGTGGATTGGGTAGAATATTGCAATGCTCCTGCTGGCACGACTACATATGGAGACATGCGCATTGCAAATGGACATCGCGCTCCTTACAGTGTTGAGTATTGGGGAGTAGGCAATGAGTCTTGGGGGTGTGGAGGTGATATGATTCCAGAAGACTATGCCGATGTGTTTAGACGCTATACAAGTTTTGTACCGAAGTTCGCTACTGATTTAAAATTGGTGGCAGTAGGCCCTAGCGATGCGTGGGACCGAAGGGATACTGCATGGACACAGCGACTGTTTGCTCGTCTGGCTGATAAAAGTACTGCATGGACCTATATACCTGATCGAATAACAGGTTACTCGCTTCATTTTTACTGCGGAACAACGGGTAATAGTTCAATAGATTTTACAGACGAAGATTAGTACGAACTCATATGGAGAGCCGATCAAATGGAAAAGATCATTACCGAACATTGGAATGTGCTTGGGGCCTTTGATTTTGATCACAAGATTAAATTGTATATCGATGAATGGGGAGCATGGCATAAACAGAAAACGGAAGTACATTCTACACATCTATTTGGCCAAACTTCGACTATACGGGATGCCCTGATTGCGGCTTTGACATTGGACACCTTCAATCGCCATGCGGATAAAGTGGCTGTTGGCAATATTGCTCAATTGATCAATAAACTGCAATCACTTTTCCTGGCTCATGAAGATCGATTTGTGGTTACGCCCAATTTTTACGTGTTTGAAATGTATAAACAACATCAAAATGGACAGGCATTGCGAACTGAATTTTCAGCGCCTTCGACCAAAAGTGATCGAGGTCTTTGGGGCTTGCAGGGGTCCGCTTCGCTAAAGGGGAAACAACTATTTATGACTGTAGTTAATCCGGATATCCGTCAATCGCGTGAAACCGAAATGGTTATTCCCGGAGTAAAAATTAAGAAAGCTGCAACCACCGTTTTTACCAGCAGCAATATTCGTGCTTTTAACAATTTGCATAATCCGAATGGGGTAAGACCTCCACAGAAAATGGATTTAATGGTTCGAAAAGGAAAGGTGGTTCATGATTTCAAGCCTGCTTCGGTAACAGCCATCTCGATGGAAATAGATTAAAAGTCAGTTTGGGCAACGAGACTTATCAAGCTTCGAAACTTGGCAAGTCTAACAACATGCAATACGAAAATTTTAAATGCGTCCTGTGTGAACAATTCCTACATTGAAAAAATTACATTCAACTAAATGAGTTTATTAAGATCGATCTCTTTTCTATTAGGAATAAGTATTCTGGGGATAGATTGTACAGTAAAGAACGCGGTAAATAATCCCACCCCCCCCAATATCATTTTCATCCTCACCGACGATCAACGATGGGATGCGATAGGATATGCTGGAAACGATATCATCCATACGCCCGAAATGGATCGCCTTGCGAGAGAAGGTACCTATTTTCATAAGGCTTTTGTCACCACACCAATTTGTGCTGCGAGTCGAGCATCAATTCTCACGGGCTTATACGAACGAACACATGATTATACTTTTCGACAACCACCGCTGGCGGAAAAATATATGTCCGAAAGCTATCCTACACTACTTCGTGAAAATGGGTACCACACTGGTTTTTTCGGAAAGTTTGGCGTGAAATATGAAAGATTGGATAGTCTTTTCAATGAATCGGAATACTATGGCCTTGATTACAGTACGGACGATAGGACGAGTTATTTCTACAAAACAATCGGCGAAGATACCGTTCATCTTACGCGATATACGGGTCACCGTGCTGAAGAGTTTATTCGGGATGCTCCTGCCGATAAGCCTTTTTGCCTTTCCCTGAGCTTCAATGCGCCTCATGCCGCGGATAGCGCTCCTCAACAGTATTTCTGGCAAGATAAATCCAATGACCTTTATGAGGACGTTAGCATTCCGCCGCCATTGTTGGCTGACGACCAATACTTTGAATCACTGCCGAAAGAAGTAAGAGAAGGCTTTAACAGAGTCCGATGGTATTGGCGTTACGACACTCCTGAGAAATATCAACACAGTGTAAAAGGCTATTACCGAATGATCAGCGAAATTGACGATGAGATCAAAAATATTCGAGAATTACTCGAGGAAAAGGGTCTTGAGGACAATACGATCATTATTCTGACGGGAGACAATGGTTATTATTTGGGAGAACGGCAACTGGCCGGGAAATGGCTCATGCACGATAATTCTCTGAGGGTTCCATTGATCATTTATGATCCCAGGGTTGAGGCTCATTACGATGTAGAAGACATGGTATTGAATATTGATATAACATCAACGATTGTAGATTGGGCAGGAATTGAGCCTCCTTCTGCTTATCAAGGCATTAGTTTGTTGCCTTATGTAAATGGCCAAAAACCACCCAATAAGAGGGAGTCAATCCTGGTGGAACATCTTTGGGATTTTGAGAATATTCCCTCAAGTGAAGGAATCAGGACGGAGAAGTGGAAGTACTTCAGATATCGTTTTATAGATGCTTCTGAAGAGTTGTATGATTTGGAGAATGACCCGTTGGAGACGGTTAATTTGGCTTTGGAATCTGATTACAATGTTATTGTCAGGGAACTTCGCAATCAATGCACAGCTATGGCTCAAAATTATTCGAAGGCGAGGTGACTAAAATTCAATAAATCATCATTTATCTCGCTTTATAATTGCCTTGGCTTTTTCCGTCAATACATAACCTCCGGTTCTTTTTGCCCCTTCGAAAACAAGAATATTCCAGGTCCGAAGTTTTCTTATTGCCTACGCGGAATACCGGTACCCAATTTTTCAATATAAGGTGTACGAAGAAGCATATTGGCTAATATGGGATTTCTGGCTACGCTACGCTTTCCAAATTCTTCTTCCGATAATCCTCGCGGCAACGATCCCGGAACCCCAACCCATAATTTCAATTATGGGAAACTGAAATGCCAACTACCAGGTTAATGGTTTTAACCATTTACTCTCATCCATTCGGATTGTCACCTTCATCCAATACGAAGATCGGCTTGAGTCATAGATATTCTGCTCAAAAGTCTCCATTAAGCAGGCTAGGAAAATCAGTGGATAGAAACCATTAAAAATGGTTTTGACATGGTGAATGATCTGAATCCCCATAATTGAAATTATGGGTTGCAATATGGGTTTGTTTAATAAATTCAACTAAGTCAAAACTCCCTCCACCACCTCACCATGCACATCAGTAAGCCGATACCTTCTCCCCTGATGTCTAAAAACCAATTCCTTATGATCCACACCCATCAAGTGCAAAAGAGTCGCTTGAAAATCATGAACATGAACGGGATTTTCAATGATGTTGTAACCGAATTCATCAGTAGCACCGTATGACAATCCTGCTTTCACACCGGCCCCGGCCATCCAAATGGTAAAACATCGGGGATGATGATCCCTTCCGTAGTTGTCTTTTGTCAACTTTCCCTGGCTATAGACCGTCCGTCCAAATTCACCGCCCCATATTATCAACGTATCTTCCAGAAGGCCTCGCCGCTTTAGGTCAACAATCAAACCTGCTGTAGCTTGATCCGTTTCCTTACACTGTTTTGAAATGCCCGCCGGAAGATTTAGGTGTTGATCCCAACCTTGATGGTAGAGTTGAACAAATTTCACATCTTTTTCGAGCAGTTTTCTGGTTAAAAGGCAATTGGCTGCATAAGTACCGGCATCGCGGCTGTCCTTACCGTAGAGTTCATATGTGGAATCCGATTCGTCAGATACATCCATGACTTCGGGAATGGAAGTTTGCATTCTATAGGCCATTTCATACTGGACAATTCTAGCCTTTATTTCGGGATCACCGTAGGTGTCGTATTGGATTTCATTGAGCTTTTTCAGATAACCCAACATTTCTTCGCGGTCATTGTGGTCATAGCCCTCGGGATTGTCGAGAAAGAGCACGGGATCTTTTCCTGATCGAAATTGCACTCCTTGATGTTGTGAAGGAAGGAATCCATTTCCCCAAAGTCTTGCATATAGCGGTTGCCCCCCTTTATCTTTAGAAACGAGCACAACAAAAGTGGGCAGATTTTCATTGCTTGAACCTAATCCATAGCTGATCCATGCACCCATTGACGGCCTGCCCGGCAGCATATGTCCCGTTTGAAAAAATGTAATGGCAGGATCGTGGTTGATCGCTTCGGTATGCATGGACTTTACGAAACATAGCTCATCAACTATCCTAGAGGTGTACGGCATCAGTTCACTTATCCATGCTTGAGATTCTCCGTATTGCTCAAAGTTGTACAAAGAAGCAGTCAACGGCATCGAAGTCTGATGGGTGCTCATTCCTGTAAGCCTTTGCCCCTTTCTAACTGAATCAGGCAATTCTTTACCGTGAAGCTCTCGAAGTTTGGGTTTGAAGTCAAACAAATCGAGTTGAGAAGGCCCGCCGCTTTGGAACAGGTAGACGATTCTCTTTGCTTTAGGCGCAAAACTTTTGATGGGATTGGTAGACGACTGTGCGGTAAATGGGCTAATTCGCCCCCCAAATGACTTATTTGGGACAGACAGCGTCCCTAGGGCGAGGGCGCCTAAGCCCATAGAAGTCTTGGTCAGAAAGGTGCGGCGATCAATTGCTCTTTCAAGATTTTGAAAATCCTTGTTGTTCGAGTTCAGTACGAAATGATGGTGATGGTGCTCCATAATCCTATCTTTTTACTATGGCGGCATCAGAATTAATAATAGTGCTCGCTACTACGGCATTAGCAGCGACTTCTTCCATGTGCAAATCAGCATCGAAATCCTCAATAGCATTAGACAACCAACCTTTTGCCCTTTTATTATTTGCTTTAAATTTTTGATATTCATTTTGATACAATTCATTTAATACCACGGTTTCTTCTTTTGTGGGATGACGTCCTGTCAATTTTCTGAAAACTTCATTTATGTCATTCGATTTTGTGATTTCTTCTCCCATCACTTTTGAAGCTTCGACAAAAATGGGATCATTCATTAATACCAAAGCCTGCAATGGCGTATTGGTTTCCTGTCTTCTCATCGTACATTCGGCACGTTCAGGGGCATCAAAGGTAGCTTGAGTTGGGTGTGGAACTGAGCGTTTCCAAACTGTATAAAGACTTCTTCTGTACAAATCGTTTCCTTTACTTTCTTCATATTTGTTGCCGTTCACTTTCCAAAGGCCTTCGGGTTGATACGGAAAGACGCTCTTACCTCCTATTTTTCTATGTAACAAATTACTCGCAGCGAGGGCATTATCTCTCAACATCTCAGCGGACAATCTTTGTGATGGCCCTCTTGCGAGTAAATCATTGTGGGGATCTTTCGCTATCATTTCTTCCGAGGAAATAGAGCTTTGACGATAAGCGGCGGACATTAAAATCATTTTTTGCAAGGCCTTAACATCCCAATCCGACTCCCGGAAATGTATGGCCAGCCAATCCAATAATTCCGGGTGTGACGGCCGCTCTCCCTGGTTGCCAAAGTCTTCTGTTGTTTTGACCAATCCTTTCCCACAATACATCTGCCAAAAACGGTTGACGGCCACTCTGGCAGTAAGCGGATGATCTTCGTGGACTAGCCATTGCGCAAGGCCAAGCCGGTTCTTTGGAAGTTCGGGAGGCATCGGTAAGACGTGTTCGGGTGTATTGGGAAAGACTTCATCCAAAGGAACATCGTATTGGCCTCTACTCAGAGTATAAGCGGGCCGCCTTTCGTTCATTTCATGCATGATCATTAACTCGGGGATAGTCTCGATAGAATCATTAAACTTTTTTCTCAATTGAAATAATTGATCGGATGTCTCAAGGAAACTGTGCGAATATCGTGATAAAAAATGGGCCTTCAAATGTTGCTTATTTTCGGCACTCAGCTCATGGTGATTTTTAGAAAGTGCTTCCTTCCACTTCGCGAAGTCGCCTATTTGCAACATTTCCAAGGCAGTCAATTCTCTGTTAAAAACCATTATTTCATCCACCTTCGCTCCGCCTATGCCTTTACCTCTCCATCTGGCGCCGATTTGTAGTCCTACCAGAGGCCCATTGCCAAAGCCGATCATTATGTCTTTATACAAATTGTCATTCTCGACCGTTGCTTCCATTTCCTTTCCATTGAGGAAAGCTTTGTACCCTTTCGCCTTGCTCGAGCCGTCGTAGGTAATCCCAAGATGTATCCATTGGTCGCGGGGAATGTCATCTTTAGTTCGCTCGATGATCGCATTATAGGGAGCAGTGCAAGCCATCATTAGTTCCAACTTATTTTCCCTTAGTGCCAAATGATACCCTTTGAAATTATAAAGAGCTGCACCCACTCCTTTATGAAAAATGACGCCATTTTTTAGACCGCTTGGAATATTCACCCAAAGGCCAATAGTAAAGAGCTGACTCCGGCTAAACTTACCTGCCTCGCCCAAATCTAACCACGCATCCCCATCCATTAACAAGCCGCGATTCTTATAACCCTTGACAAAGTCGGGCTTTTCATCATCAGAATTCTTTCGCTCCATCTTCCCTAATTGGTTGATAATCAATCGATTGCGAAGACTTGAATGATCCATTGGAAAATGAGCAACCAGACCATTCGGATATTTCCGATCTAGTTCTTCTTTATAGTTTTCGGCATTAAGCCAATCTTCAAATTCAGGGGATTGAGAAGTTATCACTTGTTTCTGATCGGCTTCTTTCGCTTTAATTTTTTGATCAATAAAATCAAGAATAGAATCCTGTTGCGCGGTGGTTAACAACATCGTTGGTACCGGCATTGCTCCGTCAAGCGATATCTGTCCTGCTTCGTTGACATTGTTAAAAAAGCTAAATAGCTCGTAATAGTTTTTCTGTGAAATGGGATCGAATTTGTGGTTATGACATTTGGCGCAACCTACTGTCATGGCCATAAAAGCAGTAGCCGTTGTGTTGACCCGGTCAGCTACATATTCTACTCTAAATTCTTCTTCGACTATACCGCCTTCCTCATTTTGCGGATGTATTCTCAAAAAAGCCGTAGCAATGCGTTGCTCTTTGGAAGGATTGTGTAAAAGGTCACCAGCCAATTGCCAGGTTATAAATTCATCATAAGGCTGATTTTCGTTAAAACTTTTGATAACCCAATCGCGCCAAGGAGAAACATCGCGAAATCGATCGGATTGATAACCATGCGTATCTGCAAACCTCGCCACATCCATCCATTCCACCGCCATCCGCTCGCCGTAGTGTGGTGAAGCAAACAGACGATCCACTTGTTTTTCGTATGCATTTGGACTATTGTCCTTTAGGAAATCTTCTATTTCTCCGATTGATGGTGGAAGACCGGTTACGTCCAAACTCAGTCTTCTCAACAAGGTTTCCTTGTCAGCCTCCATAGAAAGGGTTAAGCCTTGCTTTTCAAGTTTATTGAGCACGAAATTGTCGATGGCATTGTTGACTAATTGTGAATTGTCCACTTTCGGAATCCGGGGCTTTTCCGGGTTGATAAATGCCCAATGCGGTTTGTACTCCGCTCCATCCTTTATCCACTTTGTCAGTATTGCCCTTTCATACGCATCCAATATCAATTTACTTTCGGGCTGAGGCATCATGAATTCGGGATCGGTAGAGGATATTCGACGGAACAATTCGCTCCGTCTCAAATTCCCCGAAACTATCGCCCTTTTGCTTTGATTTTCCGGTAGTGGGCCCTTGGCGATCGATTCAATATCCAATCTTAGTCCAGCTTTTCTTTTATTTTCATCGGGACCGTGGCAGGAAAAGCACTTATCGGAGAGAATAGGCTTGACGTCTTGGTTAAAATCAATTTGGTGAGGTAAATTTTTATAGGCAGTGGCTATATCAATCGGTAGACGCGGCGTGCATGCGAGGGCGGCCAAAACCATTATACAGACAATATGTATTCGTATGTCCAAGAAGTTTTTTTTGTTTGATGTTGTTTTCACCCAAAGGGTGATCAGCCTCTGGCTGGGAGGCAGTTCGATCTGGTTCGATATTGTCGGGATAAAACTACATACAACAACATCAAACTAAATCAAACCACTTCGAACCAATGCTGGTCGTCAATAACCTCAATACGGTTGAAATATACATCAAATACGCTCAAAAAGAAGATTATTCTGAGGAAATGTTTGCTTTCATTCAGGATAAAATGAAAGAGCGGTCTGAAAAAGAATGGCAAGCCAGATTTAAAACCATGAAAAAAGCATTGGGTTGGTCGTACAAAAACATGGCAACATATATGGAAGCCAAAAATGGCGTTTCGGTAAAGGCATCTGTCAACCGAAAACTGCCTGCCTTTGCCAAATTGGCGGTGTGTGTTTTTGGGCAAATGAAAAGGGAAATGGGTTGACTGTTAACCACTATCTAACCCACGTGGTTTACGTCCAATAAACTTTTTGTTTGATGTTGTTTTCACCAGAAGGGTGATCAGCCTCTGGCTGGAAGACATTTCGATTTGGTTCGATATTGTTGGAAGTAAACAATTTCGAACTATCTCAAACTAAATCAAACCATCTCCAACTATTTCGAAATGTACGTTGGTTTACTGGCTCCGGGCTTAGAAATCACCCTGTTGTTTCAAAACCAGGCAAATAAATTTGCCGGTTACAACAGGTAGTTCTGTGATTGTAGTAGCCGTCAATTTTAATTGACTGGCTCCCTTTGTCGTAGGTAAGAAAAAGCTGTCAAACTTGCCCTTTTCGGATGTTCCATGATAAACTTAATGATGTTTAGCAATTCTTCCCCGCTCCTCACATAGTGATCAAAACTTTCCCGTTGCCATAATTTCCCTTGCCGTTGTAGTAAACGATTGGCATAAATAGCAGTAGGGCCTTTAATGCGTTTCATGACGTTGTATAGAGGCTCGAAATCAATTGTCTCGAAGGTGTTAATATTTAGATTACTCGACAGTTGTTTTCTTGTATCAATTAAAATATGTACGTGATTCGACATGATGCAATAACAAAATAGATCGTAGAGTTCTCCGTCAAACCGGTGCAGTTCATGTTGTACCAACTGCGCAAATTGCGGGTTTTTTAAATGATGCGGACCAAATGAAGGTGTATCGAGGAGTTTATCGTATTTTCCAAAAAATCGCTTTCGTTCGTTGTAAATCAATTGGTCCGTAAGTGGAGATTCTTGAGCAAGAATCTTGGCGATCGATTCTTCGTATTCCTTTTTTAATTGACTGGCTCCCAAAATTACACCAAAACCCCAGTATAACGGATTGGACAACCGCCTGTTTCAATCGATCACCCTCCGAACAACAAGTTTTACACGACGTAAACCCATTAAGAAGCCTACAATTTCACATGCTTTTCCTCCGCTATCGAAATCTCAATCCCCTCAATTATCCTCTGAGCCATAATGGCATCATCCAATGTTGAAAGAGGCTGCAGGCCATTGCGGATACAGTCATCTATGAAATATCGGTCTGCATTAACGATGCTGTAAATATAAGCCGAATAAGTCTGAGAATGCACCACAGCAGGTGTATTTTCCACCCAGTCGCGATAGCTAAAGCGTGTAGCGCCCTTTGTACCGATCACTTTAACCATCGTAGTCCACGGATCTCCGGCGTGGTCATCGGCAGCAAAGCTGGCACAGAAGTGGGCTATGGCGCCATTTTGCATTTTGAGATTGGCCATAGCCAAATCTTCCTGTGTAATTTTCTCGTAATGGAGTACGGACTTCATGGCACTCACAGTAATAGGTCTACCCGCCAGGTATAGATTAATATAGGAATGGTGAGTTAGAATTTGCCGGATTACCCCGGGATAGCGAGAAGCCGCATTTTCGGGATGATGGATGTTATACAGTATATATATTGATACGAGTTGACCGAGTTTTCCAGTATCGATAAGTTCTTTAGCGCGAGTAATACCCGGTTCGTAAATATAATTATGGCCCGGCATACAAACTACACCCGCTTCAGCCGCGGCCGTTTTCATATCTTCAATTTCTTGTATGGTTACCCCTACAGGTTTTTCGACATAGACGTGCTTTCCCGCTTCAAGGGCCATAAGGGTATAGCGGTGATGGGCCTCAAGATTGGTCAGTACGAAAACTGCATCGATTGTTGGATCTTGTACGAGCGCTTCTGCCGAGTCATAGATTTTGCAATCAAATTTTTTGCTTTTCTCCTCGGCTAGATCAGGGGTAATATTCCACAAGCCGATCAATTCAGCACCTGGGCACGCTTTAACCGCTTCTGCGTGTAGGAGGGAAATGTCACCTGCACCGATAAAGCCAATGTTAATAGGTTTCATAATGGGATAATAATAAGAGAATTTTGTTCAATGATCCAATGTTGTTTTTTGGGGAATTGCCCCAAAGGGGTGCCTTTGGTAGATTTTGATCCTTAGTGTTTGAATTTTACGTCAACGCCCGATCCAAATGCACATAACCCCCATCCACAAATAAGAACTGCCCTGTAGTATGCGAAGATCTATCAGATAACAGAAAGACGACCATGGCCGCAATTTCCTCCTTGGTGGTCCAGCGTTTTTCGAAGGGGATTTTGCTAGTCACCTCCTTTTCCTTTGCAGAAGGATCGTCGAAAGTGTTGTCCAGCCATTTCCTGTAGAGTGGTGTCATTACCTCGGCTGGTAAAATAGCATTAACCCGGATCGAGTACGGAAGTAATTCGGCAGCCCATTCTCGCGTCAGGGCCAACTGAGCGCCTTTAGCTGCAGCATAACCCGATGTCCTACCCTGTCCGGTCAAAGCTACTTTCGAACTAATATTAACAATCGCTCCTTTGCTCTCTTTGAGCCATGGTAGCGCGTAATGCACAAGATCATAGTAGTGGTAGAGATTTAGTGCGATTGACTTTCTGAATGCTTCAGGACCATCCTCAAGTCCTGCTCCGTCGTTCATCCCGGCATTGTTGACTATTCCGTCGATACGGCTATATTTCTCCACTGTTGCTTGGATGACATTCTCACAATTTTTGATGTTTTGCAAATCACCGATGATGGCATGAACATCTGCACCGGACGCCTCTAGTTCATCTACCAATTCGGTCGTAACTGCTCCTTCAGTACGAGTAGCAATGACCACAATTCCGCCTTCTTCGGCAACGGCCCTGCTGATTCCCTCTCCAATACCTTTGGAGCCTCCGGTGATGATGTAGACTTTGTTTTTTAGATTTAAATTCATGGTGAATACAAGTTCGCCATTAATTTACAAATAATGCGAATGCTTATTCCTGCTTTTGCGAAAGTTATCTATATTAATTACCTTTGATTTGGCGCAAAAAAAAATCATCTGCAAATACTTCTTTAAGAATAAACAAAAAGTAGGAATTTTAATCCCCTCAGAATAAAATGGACTTAATGAAGATCAGTTCCTATCCAATCGTCGGATTCTATATAATCGCAGCATCGGCAATTGCCGTCCTCAGTTGTCGTTCCAATATTTCCACAGAGGATGCCCAAACTCAACAATTACCAGAAAAAGTAGACTTCAATCACCACATCAAACCCATCCTTTCCGACCGATGCTACAAATGTCACGGCCCGGATAAAAAAGTACGTGAAGCGAATCTTCGGTTTGATACAAAAGAAGGCGCATTTGCACTTCTAGATAGTGCTACGAACAGCCGCGCCATCGTTCCTGGAAACGTGAAGAAAAGCCTGCTCGTCAAGCGAGTCTCAAGCTCTGATCCGGAGTTTATGATGCCTCGACCGGAATCGAATCTAAGTTTATCAAAATACGAAATCGACCTTCTTAAAAAATGGATTGAACAAGGTGCTGAGTGGAAACCGCATTGGGCATTTATTGCCCCCGAAAAATCCGAACTACCTAAAATCAAAAAATCTTCCTGGCCCAGAAATGCAATAGATCATTTCATATTGGCAAAAATGGAACAGGAGGGATTGCAGCCTTCAGGGGAAGCGGAAAAAATTCGTTTAATCAGAAGAGTTTCGTTTGACCTGACCGGCCTACCCCCAACTCTTGAAGAAGTAGACGCCTTTTTAGCTGATGATTCACCTGGTGCCTATGAAAAAATTATCGATCATTACTTGGCTTCTCTGTCCTATGGGGAAAGAATGGCCGTGCCTTGGCTCGATCTTGCGAGATATTCCGATACACATGGCTACCAGGACGATCTTGGTAGAACTTCATGGCCATGGCGCGATTGGGTGATCAATGCCTTTAACGAAAACATGCCATTCGATCAATTTACCACATGGCAGCTGGCAGGAGATTTACTTCCGGATCCTACATATGACCAAAAATTGGCCACAGCATTTAACCGAAATCACCCGATCACCCAGGAAGGCGGTGTTGTTCCCGAAGAATATCGAGTCGAGTACGTAGCCGATAGAACCCAAACTATAGCGACCACATTTCTCGGCCTGACCATGCAATGCTCTCGTTGTCATGATCACAAATACGACCCCATTTTACAAAAAGAATTTTACCAACTTTTCGCTTTTAACAACAGCATTCCCGAACAGGGCATAATCAGCTACCAAGGTGTCGCTCCGCCCGATTTACCCATTCCTGAAGAGCAACTGCAGGAAATAAGAGATTACATAGAAGGAAACATTAAAACCGCTAGTGATAAGGTGGAGGAAGTACGGGAAGAGAAAAGGACATCGGCAAAAGATGCGTTTGTGGCGTGGAAAAAAGAACAGTCGGCAGTCAGCAGTTCGCAGTCTGCAACCGTCAATCGTCTGCCGTCTGCCGTCAACCGTGGATTAATGGCACATTTCGACTTCGACTACTTCGAAGATGATCAAGTATCCAACAAAATCAACCGCTCCCAAACTGGTAAACTCATAAACGATGTCACAGAGGCACAAGGCCGATTTTCCGGTTGTGTAGAATTTAACGGTAAAGGCCATGTCGATCAAAAGGAAAATTACATCGACCTGGGGCAATTGGGTGATTTTGGTCTGTATGATGCCTTCACTTATTCTTTTTGGATGAAGTTCAGTCATGCTAATAATGGCTCGGCTATTATTTCCAAAATTGACCGATCTACACAGAAGGGTTATCAAATAATGAGCTCGGCCGTTTTCATGGAATTTAACATGGGCGGTAGCAACGGTTTTGCGGCAAGAACCAGGAAAGCTCTGCCCGAAGCCCAATGGAATCACGTGACTTTTACGTACGATGGATCCGGCAAGGGTTCGGGATTAAAAATATACCACAATGGAGAATTGCAAAGGGTGGAATATACTGGTAAAGTAAAAGATCCTTCTGCCCGGCTCAATCCCAACTTAATGAAAAATACAGCCCCATTGTTAGTTGGGAAAGAAGGATCAGAGGATCGACAGCGATTTAGAGCGGCTGTGCAAATAGATGAACTGCAAATCTACAACAGGTCGCTCTCTGAAAAAGAGATCAAACAGTTAGGCGCTTATGATCCAATAGCAGTTTTACTCAACAAGAAAAACTTAAATAGTGGAGAAGAAGAAAGCTTGTTCCGACATTACCTCCACCACGAAGATGACGACTACAAAGCGGCCATAACCATGTTGCATCGGCAAAAAGTAATCCAACAGCAAATGAGGGAACAAATGCAGCCTGTACCTATTATGGAGGAAATGGATACGATTCGGCCTGCATATGTTCTAAGACGTGGAGCCTACAATGCTCATCTGGAGAAAGTTCAACCAGGCACGCCGTCAGTTGTGATGGATTTTTCTGATGATCTGCCTAAAAACCGGTTAGGGCTGGCAAAATGGTTACTCGATCCGTCCAATCCGCTTACGGCCAGGGTCATTGTAAATCGTTACTGGCACATGATCTTTGGTGAAGGCATCGTAAAAACAGTCGATGATTTTGGCAGCCAGGGCGCTTTGCCCACGCACCCCAAACTTTTAGATTGGTTGGCCGTAGAGTTCATAGAATCGGGTTGGGATGTGAAACACATGCTCAAGTTGATGGTTAGTACTGGCACCTACCGACAATCATCAAAAGTAAATCCCGGTTCGCAAAATAAAGACCCACAAAATGTCTTACTCGCCCGAGCGCCGCAGTACCGCTTTTCCGCTGAAGCGATACGAGATAATGTATTGGCACTCAGTGGTTTGCTTGTATCAAAAATTGGAGGGCCGAGCGTTAAACCTTATCAACAAAGAGGCCTATGGGCAGAACTTTCATCCGGAAGAGGCACCAAATGGTATCCGCAGGAGACGGGCGAAGCGCTCTATCGAAAAAGTTTGTATACGTTTTGGAAACGCACCGTACCGCCACCGACAATGATGACGTTTGACGCTGCATCAAGGGACTATTGCAACCCGAAGAGGCAGACAACGAGCACACCGCTGCAAGCGCTAATATTATTGAACGATCCGCAAATACTTGAAGCCGGGAGAGTGTTTGCTCAACGTATGATAGATGAAGGAGGTGAAGACGATATATCGAGATTAGAATATGGTTTCAGAACAGCCACATCCCGTTACCCAAAGAAAAAAGAGATGGCCGTTTTAAAGGAAATGCTGGCCAAAGAAAAAAAGGTTTACGGTGCTGATCCTGACGCCGCGGATGAATTTCTGGGTATAGGAGATATGCCCATCAAGGATGATTATGATCGTATTGAGCTCGCGGCATATACACAAGTTGCAGGCGCAATTTTTAATTTAGATGAAACGGTTACGAAATACTAACGGTTGACGGCCGACGGTGGACGGCAAACGGATTTTAGGGATTAACTTGTGATTTTTCATTCAATAAAATAAACATAAGTTATGGGTAATTTTAAAGAGCTGAGAGTATGGCAAGATTCTTTGGAATTGGCAGTCGAAATATATAAAGTATGTCGCATTCAACCTTTTTCGAAGGATTTTGATCTATGCAATCAGATTCAAAGAGCAGTTGTATCAATTTCATCAAATATTTCAGAAGGAGATGAACGGAAAACGAATAGAGAATCAGTTTACTTTTTCAATGTGGCAAAAGGCTCATGCGCAGAGGTCATTACTCAACTGAACATCGCATTCAAAATAGGTTACATTGATAATAAAACCTTCAGTGATTTGGAAAATAAAGCCGAAAAGATTAGAGCCTCGCTTAAAAACCTAATAAAGGCAAGAGGCGGATATAACCCTGTAAAAGCGTTTTCCTGGTCTATTTTATCTATTTTTCTAACAATCATATAAATATGAGTAAAAAATCCAATATTTCGACTCAGCGGCCGTCCACCGTCCACCGTCTACCGTCTACCGTAAATGACTTCTACCTTTCTCTCTCCCGCCGCCACTTCCTTTCCAAAGCAAGCCTTGGAATCGGGACGGCAGCCCTTGCTTCTTTATTACCCGGATGCACACTGTCTCAGAAGAGAGGTTTGGATCTGCTTGGGGATTCCGGTATTTTAGGCAAGCCACATTTTGCATCAAAAGCAAAGAGAGTCATTTACCTCCACCAAAGCGGTGCACCATCCCAGCTTGATCTTTGGGATCATAAGCCTGAAGTGATAAAAAGGCATGCCCAGGAATTGCCCCCATCTGTAATAGGCGAACAACGTTTGACGGGTATGACAGCCAACCAGGAATCCTTTCCTCTGGTTGCGCCTCACTTCGAATTCAAACAACACGGTAAAAGCGGAATATGGATGAGCGATTTGCTGCCGCATATGGCTACAGTAGCTGATGACATTTGCATGATCAAATCCATTCACACCGAAGCTATTAATCACGATCCAGCCATTACTTTTTTCCAGACAGGTTCACAACAACCCGGTCGACCAAGTATGGGCGCTTGGTTGAGCTACGGGCTTGGAAGCGATAACGAAAATTTGCCTGCTTTCATCGTCCTGCTTTCCCAGGGCCCGGACGGTAATTCGCAACCCCTTTATTCACGACTTTGGGGAAATGGATTTTTACCTTCCATCCATCAGGGTGTACAATTCAGAAGTGGAAAAGATCCTGTTTTGTACTTGTCGAATCCTCCGGGTGTAAAAGCAAAAGACCGAAGGGATTTTCTCAATAAGCTGGAGGAATTGAATCAAATGCAACTGGAAGAATTCGGCAATCCCGAATTGGCCACACGTATTGCCCAATACGAAATGGCCTACCGCATGCAAACATCTGTGCCGGAAGCAATGGACATTTCCGGTGAGCCGGACAGCATTTACGAACTCTACGGGCCGGATTCCAGAAAGCCGGGCACTTACGCCGCCAATTGCCTTTTGGCTCGGAGATTAGCGGAGCGAGATGTTAAATTCATTCAGTTGTATCACAAAGGATGGGATCATCACGACAGCCTGCCAATGGACATAAGATCGCGCTGCCAGGAAACCGACCAACCTCAAGCTGCATTAATCAAAGACCTGAAACAAAGAGGTCTCCTCGATGATACACTTGTAATCTGGGGTAGCGAATTTGGCCGTACTGTATATTGCCAGGGAGCTTTGACCAAAGATTCTTACGGCCGCGATCATCACCCACGATGCTTTACGTATTGGATGGCCGGAGGTGGAGTCAAACCTGGAATTACCTATGGCGAAACGGATGATTTTGGCTACAACATCGCCAAAGATCCCGTGCATGTTCATGATTTTCAGGCGACTATGCTTCACCTCTTGGGCATTGATCACGAGCGATTGGACTTCAAACATCAAGGTAGGCGGTATAGGTTGACAGACGTGCATGGACATGTGGTGAAAGGCGTAATAGCTTAAAACGTTCTACTCACCAAATACATTATTTAGTCACAAACACAATTTTCTCATGACTGAACAATTGAGTCCTGCGCAGCAAAGAATGTTGTCCAATCGTAAAGGTTTTGAAGCAAATTTGCATGAAGACGAACGGAAAGCCATGCGTGAAATCATGAAAATCGGAAGATCTCCAGGAGGAACACGGCCCAAAGCGGTGATCGCCTATAACAAAAAAACCGGAGAAGTACGCTCCGGTCAAACCAGATCTCCCAAGGGCTTCGAGCATTGGTTGCTCAAGCTAGACGGAGTGAGCGATGCCCAATTTGGAACGACCTATGGCTTTGGGAGGGTAGAATATGCATATTACCTAATGGCCGGAGATTGTCAGATTCAGATGATGGATTGTAATCTTTTAGAAGAAAACGGGCGCGCTCATTTTATGACCAAAAGATTTGATAGAGAGGGAAGCGACATCAAGCATCATGTGCAGACGTTGTGCGGTATTCAACACTATGATTACAGCAACTTGTACGGCTATAGCTATGAGCAGCTATTTCAAACCATGAGAATGCTTAGTTTGACTTATCCGGCAGCTGAGCAAATGTTTCGAAGAATGGTATTCAATGTAATGGCAACCAACTATGATGACCACACCAAGAATTTTTCTTTTAGACTGAAACAAAACAGCAGATGGGAATTGTCTCCGGCTTATGATGTTTGTTATTCCTATGACCCTGCGAACGTTTGGGTAAACCAGCACACATTGAGTATCAACGGCAAGCATAGGGCAATCAATCGATCAGATCTAATGACCATTGCCGAAGCAAACAGTATTAAAAAAGGTCAGAGAATAATTGAAGAGATTAGAGAAACCGTATCCAAGTGGCCGGAATATGCAGATAAGGTAAAAGTGTTCTCGGAATTGAGAGATTCCATTTCCAAAACACTCATTGCACTAAAATTTTGAATATGGCAATTTCCCACGTTCCTTCGTCTTTTACCTGTAGAAATAATTTGCGCTAATAATGGTGTGTGCCGGGTAAATCAAAAGAAGTACCGGCGATAAATTGACCCCTAGGTCATCATTCTTACCAAATTGGTCGTGGCCGCTCCTACAGCACGCATAGCAATAATTACAATAACGCTTTCTTCGGCAATGGCCCAGCTGATGTCTTTCCCTATTCCCTTGGAGCCTCCGGTGACGATGTAAATTTTGTTTGATAGATTTAAATTCATTATAATTAATTATTTTTGATTTGACTCGTTCGTTGTAATTAACTAATTTTGATTTGACGTACCATCATGTACCGATACTGAAGTTGTTTAATAACACATTACGGATTATTTTAATATAAAAAGTTTGTAGCTTTAGAAACGCTGAGGTGTAGAACCAAAGAATAACTAAAGACTACAAACAATGGTTAAAGCTGAAATTAATGAATTTTTTGTACAACACATGCCTAAAATATCAAATGGAAAGAAACTAAAAGTACCAATGTGGAAAATAGTGAAGGCCATATTGTATAAGCTCAAAACAGGTGTGCAATGGAGGCAATTGCCTGTTCGACATTTCTTTGGATTTATCAGATATAGCTGGCAATCAGTGTTTTATCACTTCAACAAGTGGTCAAAAACAGGAATTTGGAAAAGATGTTATGAGCAATTATTGCTAAATAAACGGAAGCATTTAAACCTTTGTTCTGTAAATTTTGATGGATCACATACCCCGGTAAAGCGAGGAGGACAAGAGGTAGGTTATCAAGGTAGAAAGAAAGCTCAAACCACGAATCTATTGATACTGACCGATGATCAGGGTGTGCCAATAGGTTGGTCAGAACCGATAAGTGGCCAGCATCATGACAGTTTTGAACTGGTAAAAACTGCTAATAAAATTTTTGATCAAATGGAGGCAATTGACCTTTCATGTGATGGTCTTTTCCTGAATGCCGATGCAGGGTTTGATGTTGCCAAATTCAAGGAACTATGCTTTGAAAAGGACATCATATTCAACATCGATAAAAACAAGAGAAGGGGAAAATCAGATGATGAAGACACTCCATATGTCTTTGATAATCAACTATATAAGAGAAGATTTGTGGTGGAACAACTTAATGCTTGGGTAGACGGATTCAAGACTTTAGTAATAAGATATGAAACCACAACCATCAATTGGATGTCTTTCCACTATCTGGCCTTCGCAATTATTTTCCTGAGAAAATTTCAAACCGTTAACATTTAGTTATTAAACAACTTCACTATATAAAATTCAAGTCCCCTCAAAATAAAATAAACTACGTGATGTTCAATTCCTGCCGGGTATACGGATTATATTTGATTGCTGCATTTGTTTTTTCCATTTTTGGCTGTCAATCCAACGTTTCGACGGAAGAAACATCAACCCAACAATTACCGAAGACTGTGGATTTCAACCATCACATCAAACCCCTCCTTTCCGACCGCTGCTACAAATGTCACGGCCCGGATAAAAAAGTACGTGAAGCGAATCTTCGGTTTGATACAGAAGAAGGGGCATTTGCACTATTAGATAGTGCAACGAATAGCCGTGCTATAGTTCCGGGAAATGTAAAGAAAAGCCTGCTCGTCAAGCGAGTGTCGAGCTCTGATCCGGATTTTATGATGCCTCGACCGGAATCGAATCTAAGTTTATCAAAATACGAAATCGACCTTCTTAAAAAATGGATTGAACAAGGAGCAGAATGGAAACCGCATTGGGCATTTATTGCCCCCGAAAAATCCGAACTACCTAAAATCAAAAAATCTTCCTGGCCCAGAAATGCAATAGATCATTTCATATTGGCAAAAATGGAACAGGAGGGATTGCAGCCTTCAGGGGAAGCGGAAAAAATTCGTTTAATCAGAAGAGTTTCGTTTGACCTGACCGGCCTACCCCCAACTCTTGAAGAAGTAGACGCCTTTTTAGCTGATGATTCGCCAGATGTCTATGAAAAAATTATCGATCATTACTTGGCTTCTCTGTCCTATGGGGAAAGAATGGCCGTGCCTTGGCTCGATCTGGCCCGATATTCCGATACACATGGCTACCAGGACGATCTTGGTAGAACTTCATGGCCATGGCGCGATTGGGTGATCAATGCCTTTAACGAAAACATGCCGTTCGATCAATTTACCACATGGCAGCTGGCAGGAGATTTACTTCCGGATCCTACATATGACCAAAAATTGGCCACAGCATTTAACCGAAATCACCCGATCACCCAGGAAGGAGGTGTTGTTCCCGAAGAATATCGAGTCGAGTACGTAGCCGATAGAACCCAAACTATAGCGACCACATTTCTCGGCCTGACCATGCAATGCTCTCGTTGTCACGATCACAAATACGACCCCATTTTACAAAAAGAATTTTATCAGCTTTTTGCATTTAACAACAGTATCCCCGAACAGGGGATAATAAGCTATCAGGGCGTTGCTCCGCCTGATTTACCCATTCCCGAAGAGCAGTTAGCAGAAATCCGAAAATACATTCAGGGCAATATCAAAGTGGCTAAGGATCGAGTAACTGAGGTGAGAGCAGAAAAACGTTCTTCTGAGACAGCAGCATTTGAACAGTGGAAGGCGAGTCAGTTGGCGGCCGTCCACCGTCTACCGTCTACCCTGCCCGTCCGGCAGGCGGGCGTCTACCATGAATCGCTCCCCAAAGGCCTCCTCGCCTACTTCAACTTCGACTACTTCGAAAAAGATCAAGTCCTGAACAAGATCAATCCTTCTCAATCAGGCAAACTCAAATACGACGTCACAGAGGCACAAGGCCGATTTTCCGGTTGTGTAGAATTTAACGGTAAAGGCCATGTCGAACAAAAGGAAAATTACATCGATATGGGCCAATTGGGTGATTTTGGTCTGTATGATGCCTTTACTTATTCTTTTTGGATGAAGTACAGTTATGCTAATAATGGCTCGGCTATTATTTCCAAAATTGACCGATCTACACAGAATGGATATCAAATAATGCATGCGGACAGATGGCTACAATTTAATATGGGTGGCGACAAGGGATTCACAGCAAGAACCAGGAATGCTCTGCCTGAAGCCCAATGGAATCACGTGACTTATACGTACGATGGATCCGGCAAGGGTTCGGGATTGAAAATATATCAGAATGGAGAATTACAACGGGTTTTCTATTCTGGTAAAGTAGAAGATCCTTCTGCCCGGCTCAATCCCAATTTAATGAAAAATACAGCCCCATTGTTAGTTGGGAAAGAAGGATCAGAAGATCGACAGCGATTTAGAGCGGCTGTGCAAATAGATGAACTGCAAATCTACAACAGGGCGCTCTCTGAAAAAGAGATCAAACAGTTAGGCGCTTATGATCCAATAGCAGTTTTGCTCAACAAGAAAAACTTAAATAGTGGAGAAGAAGAAAGCTTGTTCCGACATTACCTCCACCACGAAGATGACGACTACAAAGCGGCCATAACCATGTTGCATCGGCAAAAAGTAATCCAGCAACAAATGAGGGAACAAATGCAGCCTGTACCTATTATGGAGGAAATGGATACGATTCGGCCTGCATATGTTCTAAGACGTGGAGCCTACAATGCTCATCTGGAGAAAGTTCAACCAGGCACGCCGTCAGTTGTGATGGATTTTTCTGATGATCTGCCTAAAAACCGGTTAGGGCTGGCAAAATGGTTACTCGATCCGTCCAATCCGCTTACGGCCAGGGTCATTGTAAATCGTTACTGGCACATGATCTTTGGTGAAGGCATCGTAAAAACAGTCGATGATTTTGGCAGCCAGGGCGCTTTGCCCACGCACCCCAAACTTTTAGATTGGTTGGCCGTAGAGTTCATAGAATCGGGTTGGGATGTGAAACACATGCTCAAGTTGATGGTTAGTACTGGCACCTACCGACAATCATCAAAAGTCAATCCCGGTTCCCAGGAAAAAGATCCGCAAAATGTCTTACTTGCCCGTGCGCCGCAATATCGTTTTTCCGCTGAAGCGATACGGGATAATGTATTGGCACTCAGTGGTTTGCTTGTATCAAAAATTGGAGGGCCGAGCGTTAAACCTTATCAACAAAGAGGCCTATGGGCAGAACTTTCGTGCGGAAGAGGCACCAAATGGTATCCGCAGGAAACGGGTGAAGCGCTTTATCGAAAAAGTTTGTATACGTTTTGGAAACGCACCGTACCGCCACCGACAATGATGACATTTGATGCAGCATCAAGAGACTATTGCAACCCGAAAAGGCAGACAACGAGCACACCGCTCCAGGCTCTTATCCTATTAAATGATCCGCAAATATTAGAAGCAGCAAGGGTGTTTGCACAACGTATGATAGAAGAAGGTGGTGATAATGTCGAATCTCGTATTGAATACGGATTTAGAACAGCGACATCTCGTTATCCGAAAAAGAAAGAGTTGGCGGTTTTAAAAGAAATGTTGGCAATGGAAAAAAATGTCTACACGGCCAATCCTGAAGCTGCCAATGAATTTCTTGGTATAGGTGACCTGCCCGTCAAAAAAGATTACGACCTGGCAGAACTTGCAGCATATGCACAAGTTGCGAGCGCTATATTCAATTTGGATGAAACGGTTACAAAATATTAGTTGATTAATTATTTCGGCCAATGGCCGACCAGCCTTTGGCTGGGATTACTGATTATTGTATAGATACATTATATAAATTCTAATGAAAACTAACGACAACCATTGCCCAAAGACCAAATCCTCATGCGATCACGAAGACCACTCTACTGTCCATCGTCCGTCGTCTATCGTAGACCGTGAGTTTTATCTCAACCTTTCCCGCCGCCACTTCCTTTCCAAAGCAAGCCTTGGAATCGGGACAGCAGCCCTTGCTTCTTTATTACCGGGATGCATACCGTCTCAGAAAAGAGGTTTGGATCTGCTTGGGGATTCCGGTATTTTAGGCAAGCCACATTTTGCATCAAAAGCAAAGAGAGTCATTTACCTCCACCAAAGCGGTGCACCATCCCAGCTTGATCTTTGGGATCATAAGCCTGAGGTGATAAAAAGGCATGCCCAGGAATTGCCACCGTCTGTAATAGGCGAACAACGTTTGACGGGTATGACAGCCAACCAGGAATCCCTTCCTTTGGCAGCATCTCACTTCGAATTCAAGCAACATGGAAAAAGTGGAACCTGGATGAGTGAATTACTTCCGCATATGTCTACAATTGCGGATGATATTTGTGTAATCAAATCCATTCATACAGAAGCTATCAATCACGACCCGGCAATTACCTTCTTCCAGACAGGTTCGCAACAACCCGGCCGGCCGAGCATGGGCGCATGGCTCAGCTATGGACTGGGAAGCGATAATGAAAATCTACCTGCATTTATCGTCCTGCTTTCACAGGGAAAGGACGGCAATATGCAGCCTCTTTATTCACGGCTCTGGGGCAATGGATTTCTTCCGTCTATCCATCAGGGCGTACAGTTCAGAAGCGGGAAAGATCCAGTTCTCTACCTGTCCAACCCTCCAGGTGTGAAAGCTAATGACCGCAGAGAATTTTTAAACAAGTTGGAACAATTGAATCAAATGCAATTAGACGAATTCGGAAATCCCGAATTGGCCACACGTATAGCTCAATATGAGATGGCCTATCGTATGCAAACTTCAGTGCCCGAGGCAATGGACATTTCGGAGGAAGCCGATAGCGTTTATGATCTCTACGGCCCCGATTCCAGGATACCTGGTACATATGCTGCCAATTGCTTATTAGCTCGAAGACTTGCGGAACGCGATGTGAAATTTATACAACTTTATCACAAAGGATGGGATCATCACGACAGTCTGCCTAAAGACATAAAGATCCGTTGCAAGGAAACCGATCAGCCTCAGGCGGCTCTCGTTAAAGACCTGAAACAGCGGGGACTCCTGGACGATACCCTTGTCATATGGGGCAGTGAATTTGGTCGTACAGTGTATTGTCAAGGTGCGTTGACTAAGGATTCTTATGGCCGCGACCACCACCCGAGATGCTTTACCTATTGGATGGCCGGTGGCGGAGTGAATGCCGCAACCAATTACGGGGAAACGGATGATTTTGGTTATAACATTGCCAAAGATCCTGTACATGTTCATGATTTTCAGGCAACTATGCTTCATCTTCTTGGTATCGATCACGAACGATTGGCCTTCAGACATCAAGGCCGGAGGTATAGGTTGACCGATGTGCATGGGCATGTGGTGAAAGGCTTATTGGCTTGAAACGTATCTTCTCAACAAATACATTATCTAGCCACCAAACAATTTGCTCATGGCAGAGCAATTGAGTCCGGCACGACAAAAGATGATCGAAATTTTTGACAAGCACGTCAATGCCGAAATGTCGGAAGACCTAGTGCACCAAGCACTAAATCCTGACCCCCATAAACTTGTCCTTTTCCTTCTGCTCGGCGTTGGAAAAATCCTCATTATGCTTAGGCATAACTCCGGTTTTCCCGCCTTGATCAGAAGAAAAATAACTTTGTCTATGGGGTTCATTACTTAATGCTTGGTACACTAGAAACTACCATGGCGACCATGAGCAAAGACCCACATCTCAATCATGTACCTGTCATGACAGGTGGTGTTGGGCAGGAAGGAGTTCGATATTTTTATGCACACCACTTAGTTGGTAAATTCTTCCCTCCCGATGTTGAAATGAAACCTGTATCACGCACGGTTGGTACCGATCAGATAGTAGACGAGATAGTCATTAGTTTTACCCACACGGTACCTATTGATTGGTTGCTGCCTGGAATTGCTCCGACCGGCAAACGGGTAGAAATGGCCGTAGCGGTTATCGTCGGTTTCAAGGACGAAAAGATTTCACACGAACATATTTATTGGGATCAGGCGGGGGTATTACTGCAAGTCGGCTTACTCGATCCGACTGGATTGCCTGTCAGCGGTGCCGAAAGTGCTCGTAAAGTGCTTGATCCAAAGCTACCGCCTCGTAAGATTTGATTCTTGTAACCATGGTGATGAAAAAGCATTACTCAATTTCATTTTATTGATTATATTAACCCATTATTTTATTTCATCTCATTAAAATCTAAGATTATGGCTTCAAATAGAGGACTCGCTTACATCAAACCTGGCGTTGTGGAAGTACAAAGCATCGACTTCCCTAAACTTGCATTGGGTGACCGAAAATGCCCACACGGCATCATACTCAAAATCGTTTCCACCAACATTTGCGGAAGCGATCAACATATGGTTCGAGGACGTACAACCGCTCCCGAAGGCCTCATCCTGGGACACGAGATCACAGGAGAAATACTTGAAAAAGGACCCGATGTTGAATTCCTGGATGTTGGTGATCTGGTCTCCGTACCATTCAACATTGCATGTGGTCGTTGCCGGAACTGCAAAGAACAGGCAACCGGAATTTGCCTGGAGGTGAACGAAGCTAGACCGGGCTCAGCCTTTGGCTATGTAGATATGGGTGGTTGGATAGGTGGCCAGGCCGAATACGTCATGGTACCCTATGCGGATTTTAATCTATTAAAATTTCCAGACCGTGATCAGGCTATGGAAAAAATACGCGATCTGACGCTTCTCTCCGACATTTTACCGACTGGGTATCACGGTGCTGTATCGGCCGGTGTAAAACCTGGTGCGGTCGTGTACGTTGCCGGAGCCGGTCCGGTAGGACTGGCGTGTGCAGCTTCCTGCCATTTGCTGGGAGCAGCTGTCGTCATCGTCGGAGACTTGATTCCCGAAAGATTGGCACAAGCCAGAAGCTTTGGATGTGAAACCGTGGATTTGAGAAAAGACGCCACCCTGGCAGATCAAATTGCCGGAATCGTAGGTGTTCCGGAAGTGGATTGCACAGTAGATTGCGTGGGCTTTGAGGCTAGAGGTCATGGACATAGCCACAGTGTAGAGCAACCCGCTACTGTATTAAATGCAGCTATGGAAGTGACACGAGCTGGTGGAGGAATTGGTATTCCGGGATTGTACGTAACTGGTGATCCGGGAGCAGTAGACGAAAATGCAAAGATCGGCAATCTCAGTATTCGAATAGGGTTGGGCTGGGCAAAATCCCACCATTTCACTACTGGACAATGTCCGGTAATGAAGTACAACCGCAACCTGATGCAGGCTATACTGTATGATAAAATTAAAATTGCTGATGCTGTAAACGTACAAGTGATTAGCCTCGATGACGGTCCGCAAGGTTATATAGATTTCGATAAGGGCGCTGCCAAGAAATATGTCATTGATCCGCATAAATTGGTGGCAGCTTGATGCAGTTGGCAGTATTCAATTTGCAGTTACCATTCGGCGTATCAGGGTGATTATCAACTAGTTGTAATAAATGAAGGCTCTAGTTTAGGTTAGCGTTGATATTAACATTTCATATCGATTCGATATCTGTTGGTATCTCGCGTAGGCCGTTATGTCTTCGACTGAGAGTGCTGCGAAATCTTTCACGAACTGCCTGTTTTTTTTAAGCATTTCCTTCAGCCTATACCAATTGAGATATTGTTGGAGGTATTTAGTGGAAACACCCCAAAATTGATTGTCAATCCATTTCTTTATCCTTCTGTGGGTGGAGTTTACATGTTGGATATGATAAACCCCATTTTTGACCCGTTGCTTTAAATCGGAACGCAATGGATGGTGTTCGATCTGTTTATCCATGGCAAAGCCTTTATAGCTGACATGCGAATCGCTGCACAATATAGTTTGCTTGGTAAACCTCTTTCCTATGGCCTTTTCTATAACTCGTGCCGCGTTACGCGGTATCCTTTTTCTTCAACCGCCCTTTGGTAGCCACGCTCAAATCCATCTGTTCTTTTCTATCCAGGGTAACAATTACTGCAATGTGGTCATCATTTATGCCCCTTTTACCTGAGGAGCCACCCCGTTTCCTTGGTTTGCGGGATTCAACTTCCCTGCCCTTGTCCGAGTGAAAAAAGAAAGTCTCGTCACTTTCCGTAATCCCAGTAAAATCCCCCTTATCAGTATCTTCTATGGATGCCAGTATCTTGTGGCGCCAATCGAATGCGGTTTTCTTGTTTATGCCCAGGGTGACCTTGATTTTATCCAGGCTCATTTCTTCCAACATCAACTTAAGATAATCATCAATCTTGTCTTTCCTGCGGATCCTAGCCATCCAGGTGCCGCTGTATTCTGTAAAACTTCTATTACATGACTTGCACTTATAGCGCCGGGAACCGGGTGCATTTCATTTTGTCCCGTCTAGGCGGCGCGTCTTAACCTGTCAGTTACCATATCCCAATGGCCACTTTTATTGATTACTCTGAGATTGATCATATTTTGAATTCCCTTGGCAGACCATCTTTGACCTGACAGTTTCATCCTTTTTTGCAATACGTTGCGGTGCGCTGCTTCTATGGCTCCAGAACCTATTAACATTCCCTTTTCTATGTATGAAGGGTAATCCATTCTTGTCTTGTTCCTTTCTAAATAGACCATCAATTTCCTCTTTTCCTCTTTTTTTAATTTCGTGTTACAATTCAATTCATCGATCCGTTCTATAAGGCTATCATAACCCTTTTCTTTTAATAGTGAAGCTGTCTGTGAAATCCATTCTTTTCTTACTTTTTTATTTTTCATACACACATTTGCGTATTTGCTCACATTTTCAACGGCGTGGTAAAAATCTAGTACTTGGGTTGCATCAGGATATTCTGCTGTAATCCATTTTTCTATCCATACAGCTCCGTCATTCACAAAAACCATCCGGTCTTTTAATCCTGAATATTCATCTAATAACACTGAAACTTTTGTCTCAAATTCTTCATGATCACCCAAATGACCTACATATTCACTATTCCTAATCCACTGTCTATCAGCACTTTGAGGTAGAATTGAGCTTTGTTTGAATACCCTTCCCAATTTTACCTCTTTCCATCCCGGTCCTCTTGTCAATAAATGAGAACCATCCACCTGACAATAAACTCTATCCTCTTTTTTCACATCTTCTATGTTGTACCGATCTTGGTCATCTATCCATTCTCCTACTTGTTCTCCCATTGTATCAGTTAAACGGTAAATTGCCGTATCATTCGTTTTTACCTCTAATAATTTATTCGCAATTTCTTCCCCATTCTCGTAACAACTAAACTGGCCTATGAATATCAACTTGCCTTGTAAATAAGGGCTTACTTTTGCAGACTCGATTTGTTCGCTGTACTTGTTGGACTTATTCAATTCAATTTTACCGTAACCTGTCTTGATGCATCTTTTTTTTTACGATTTTCAACAGCCTCGCCCAATGAACTCTCTAGCAATTCTCTGCCAAAATCTTTTAACAGGTAGGTAAAACTTTCTTCATAGTCGTAAAAACTTTCAATGTCCTGTAGGTTCTTTACATCACTCATCAGTTGGTCAAATCTTTTCTGTAATTTAACCACGTTCATGACTTTTAATTTTTGGTTGATATATCTAATTTAACACATATTTCCCTATATCGGGACATTTTGAAATGCACCCGTTTTAACTATACAAAGTGACGAATTAACATTCTTAAGACATTCAATTAGATTTCAAATTATCATGATAACAAAAAAAATCAGTCGGAGGGCCTTCGTCAATAAGTCTTCAGCGTTAACTGCAGGGGCTCTCATAGTACCCTATTTTAACATTCGAAAATCAAAATCAAAAATGATCGGAGAAATTATCGGGCATGGCGATTACAAATATCGCGTACACAAAGATTGGGGCAATCTCAATCCAACGGAAAATCCTGTAAAAAATTGCCATGAAATGGTACAGGATTCGAAAGGTAGACTGATAATGGTAGGCGATGAAACCAAGAACAATATCCTGATCTATGATAAATCCGGCAAACTTTTGGACTTCTGGGGCATAAGCTATGAAGGTGGCCACGGCTTGGATTTGTGGGATGCAGGAGGAGAAGAATTTTTATTCATATGCGATACGGCGGGTACCCTGATCAAAACCACTTTATACGGTCGTGAATTGATGCGCATCGGACATCCTTTCAAATATGGCGCATATGCTGAGGAAGATAGTTTTGCGCCAACGGAATCTACAATTGGCCCCAATGGAGATATCTATATTGCCGATGGCTATGGATCTAATTACGTTCTGCAATTCAACAAAGAAGGCGAGTTTATTCGTAAAATCGGCGGTGGCAGAGGAGATGGAGAAGAACAATTTCAAACTGCCCACGGTGTGTGCATCGATGATCGCGATCAGGACAATCCCACATTGTTGGTTACATCCAGAGCGCACAATTGCTTTAAACGATTTTCATTAGAGGGAGAATACCTGGAAGCGATGTGTTTCCCTGGTGCTTTTGTGTGTCGCCCAGTCATTGATGGTGAAAATTTATACGCCGGAGTGTGTTGGTCTTCTACTGTAAAATTTGTAGCTGGAGTAAAGGAGGCTCACCCCTATAACAATAATCCGAATTCCGGCTTTGTTACCATTCTGGATAAAAACAATAAGGTAGTTTCCAATCCGGGCGGAACCAAACCAAAAAATGCCGATGGTCAATTGCAGATAATGCTCCAGGATCAACCCATTTTTGACCACTGCCACGACGTGTGCCTTGATGAGGACAAAAACATCTATGTCTGTCAGTGGAATGCGAATAAAACCTACCCGATTAAATTGGAACGGGTGTAGGGTTTTGGGATTGAAATGATTTGAGTTAGTTTGAGTTAGTTAAGAAATATAGCTACTGAACAAGCTATCATCCCGATAGCGTCATTCCAAAACTGTACGGAAATTCCGGAAGTATTAAAAACTCAAGGATACACCACTGGCCACTTCGGAAAATGGCACTTAGGTACTCTGACTGATAAAGATCAAAATCGATGGGGAGGCTGGGCAGAAGATGTAAAAGGCAATTTCTCTCCGCCATGGGAAAACGGCTATGACACATGCTTCGTAACCGAATCTAAAGTTCCCACTTGGGACCCTATGATATCGCCTAAAGGTTCAAGAAACCCACCCGCTGGGGATCCTTTTGGTAATGATTATTGGATTGGCCCGGGACAAAAAGCTACTGAAAACCTCGAAGGCGACGATTCCCGAGTAATAATGGACAGAGTAATGCCTTTTATAGAAAAGGCTGTAGCCGGGCAAAAACCATTTTTCAGTGCAATATGGTTTCATACTCCGCACAAACCAGTTGTTGTCGGGCCTAAGTACCGCACTGTGTACAGCAGCTATTCCGAGGGAGAACAGCACTATTATGGCTGTATCACTGCCATGGATGAGCAAATAGGCCGGCTCCGGGCAAAACTGAAAGAACTTGGTGTAGATGAAAACACTATGATCTGGTTTTGTTCGGACAACGGGCCAGAGGGGAGAAAGTTGGAAGGGACTTCCAGGGGATCTGCAGGGCCTTTTCGGGGCCGCAAAAGGGATTTGCTCGAGGGTGGAGTCCGTGTGCCGGCACTATTGGTTTGGCCTGAAAAAGTGAAAAAACACTCAAAAATACATATGCCCTGCGTGACCTCTGATTATTTTCCGACGATCATTGATATATTGGGAATAGATAAATATCAGTATCAATATCCTCAAAAGGTCGAAGAGATGAAAAATGCTTTGTTGACCTGGGAAGCATCTTGCGAGGCGAGTGATGAGGGTGGGGATTATTAGCGATGGATCTAAATACTTTGTCACTGCATTGTCTGAATGATAACCTGTTAGGTTTCCATATATAGTAGGATGGTAAATTCTCTTTTTGATCACCCTTATCTGTATGACAACCTAACAGGTTTTTGCAACCATCACATACCCATCTTTAACAGCGGGCTCAATAACATCGATTTCCATTATGGAATCAGTCCTTCCAAGGTAGTTTCTTGCGCTCCTGTAGAGATATACACTGGTCTTGTCGACTATTCCTGCTTCATCCGGATTGTAATGGATATAGATTATCTTTTGCGAATTTTAAATGAAGAACTAAATGGCTGATAAGCCATCACTTTTTTCGTCGGCGCAAGCGGCAAGATGAACATGGCTTCCCATGATTACATAGGCGTTTAGAATAAGTCCTTTGTTTTCCCTACAATATTTTAGGGATTCTATGAGAATATCTTTGCATTCTTTACGTGTAAACAAATCAATCCAGCCTACAATCGTAATTGTGAGAAAATGTAATGCGTATTGATCAGTGATCACATAGCCCTTTGTATCAGTCATGATTCAGTTGATTCCTCTATATATCCAAATTTAATCAACGGTGTAAGAAAAATATTGGTTTGAAGTTGCAAACTTCAAACAGCAGCTTGGTTCAATGGTGTCGACGCTACGCGCCTTTAATTAGGGTTGGTTTGCGATTTTTCTACTAAAGCAAGTGCTGCTTCGCTGAGCAGAACGGTTTCAGGAATATTCTGATCATCCGCAAGAATAGTAACAAATGCCCGTCGCGTTTTTGACAATTTGATAGGCTCCAGTAAACGCACAGTACCTTGTTCATCAATCGTAGCCTCTATCGTTCTTAGCATAATTCTACTTTATTAGTAATCGTACCTGCCGTACTAAACGTCATTATTACAAGTATATGCCAAATTATTCGGTTGTCAAACATCAGATATTTGACATTTGACATCATACATCTAACATTAAATCTGAGAAATTTGGTTCTGACTTATCCAGGTTGGGTTTCCATATTTGGTAGATCCCAAAATGTGAATTTGACAGTCACAATATTTATGACAATCTAATAGGTTTCTGCTACGTTTTATTACGATTTTCGCCTGAAAAATAATAGCATTTATGCTACCTTTGGTAAGTGAAGGCAAAAGAACTTGAGTCTTTAATCATAAAAGAAGGATGGTTCTTTGTTAGACAAAATGGTAGTCACAAAATATTTAAACACGAAGAAATTAAGGGAATTGTGGTGATCGCGTTTCATAGTAAGAAAGATTTACCCAAAGGAACAATGAACAGCATCTTGAAAAAATCTGGATTAAAAACTATAAAATGAAACTATTGACAGCTACTATTGAGCGAAACGAAGATGCATTTTTTGCTTACTTAAACGAAATTGATGGTTGTGTAGCTGGTGGAAAAAACTATTCAGATGTCAAATCCAATCTCGATGAAATGCTACAAATTTTACTAGAAGATGATGAGCAATTAAAAAAGAAATTATCCAAAGGATATAAAATTATTTTCGAAGTTAACCTTGAATCAGTATTTAGATTACTACCTGAAGTAAACATTTCCCAACTTGCTAAACTTGGTAAGATTAATCCCGGTTTGTTAAGACAATATGTTTCAGGGTCAAAAAAGGCATCTGAACGTCAAACTGAAAAAGTTATGATTGCTATTGATAAACTGGTTAATAAGCTAAATTCGATTTCTCTAATAGCTTGAAAGAAAATACGACACTTATCAAATCCGAAAACGGAAAAGGCACTAAGACGACTGCTCCTGCTGTAGGTATGACCATGCTGTATCCTCCTCTTGACGATTCCAGTCTAAAGCAAGTGCGGCTTCGCTGAGCAGGGCGGTTTCAGGAATATTCTGTTCATCCCCAAGGATAGTAACAAATACCCGTCGCGTTTTTGCTAATTTGATGGGGGCTCTATAACATATTGCACAATTTTTGAAGTCGACAGCAAATCTTATTGAAAATCTGAATTCATATTATAGCCGAACAGTCGTTTCAAAGGGTGGCGGGGGCCTGGAATTGGAGATCGTTCGCGAAGCGAAAATTGATGTTGAAGTCAATTTAGATTGGAAACCTTGATGAGCGATCTCGAAGAGTCGAGCACAGCTCGAAGCGAAGAAACCGCGAAGCGGATGGGAAGGCTTGATGCCTCGGATGGGCGGCTGTGCTTTTTCCTCCTTCCCATCCTCGCTTGCGCGAGGTTTCCGACCTTGAATGTCCGTTTAGGACATTCACCCCTTCGGGGACGGTCTCCAATTGGTACTTTTTGGGGCAATGCCAAAAAGTACGGACAATAGACGTGCGCGTGGTTTACAACTTTTGTGCAATTTGTAATACACACTTTGATGGGTTATAGTAACAACTACCATACCCCCCACCTACACCCCAAAAACATATCCTTTACTCAATAGCTCCTTGTAATTAACTTCATCAAAACGGTATAAATAGGCTCCTTTTTTCGAACCGGTTCTATCTTTTTCATCCAACTTTGTCAGAATTTGCATAGAAAGAATTTTCTTATGGAAATTTCGCCTGTCCAGAGACTTTTGATACATGGCTTCATATAATTTTTGCAGTTGGGGCATGGTAAATTTTTCAGGCAAGAGTTCAAATCCTATTGGGTTGTATTTTGCATTTTTCTTTAACTCATCCAAGGCCTTGAGTATCATTTCATCGTGATCTAGAATCAATGAAGGTGCCTCATCTACTGCAAACCATTTAGCTCGGTGATGTTCCACTGAATGTCTGACCTGTTCATCCAACCGTATTAAGGCATAATAGGCTATTGAAATGACCCTGCCTCCTGTATCCCGGCCTGGTTCACCATAGCAATGAAGTTGTTTCATATATACATTACTGAGACCCGTAGACGTGTGCAACACCCGCCTCGCAGCGCTATAGACGCTCTCTTCCTCGTTCACAAAATCTCCAATAAGAGTCCATCTGCCTTTGAAAGGCTGTATTTTGCGCTTGAACAGTAAAATTTTGAGATCAGTTTTTTCAAAGCCAAAGATGATACAGTCAACAGCCACCATTATTCTGTCTGCGTCGCGATAGTAAATGTTTTTGATGTGTGTCTTCATTTATTTATGCAAAAAAAAATTGGTAACTCAAATCAATAGTTCGTGAAGGATTTCGGCCAAATTCGAAGTGTTAACAGCAGTATCTTAAATTCAAGATTTTCTATAACGCTGATTATCAAGTATTTATGGCCTGCTTATTTGGCAATCCTATTAAAATGCAAGTTTCGGTTCAGACGATACTTTAGTTTTAATAATTTATCCATAATTCTAAGATTGAGTATCAACGAGTTATGAAATATTTCCTTCACGGACTATTGTCAAATATTAGTATTAACTTTATCTTCGTGTGAGAAATACACATAAGATCAAGTTGCTTGCCTATCAAGTTGCTTGCCTATCAAGTTGCTTGTGCCTTTTTAATTTATTTAAAACTGATCGGTATGAACATACAACTACCAATTCTCCAAAAATTAAAAGTCAAACACACGCTAAGAACCACGCAATGGCTCCTGCTGGCGGCCTTCGTGCTCTTAGCCCCAGCATGGGCGGATGCCCAGAGGACGGTTTCAGGGACTGTCAAGGATGCCGGGTCATCCGATCCACTTATCGGTGCTACCGTCATGGAACAAGGGACCACTACCGGTACCATTTCAGATGTCGACGGTGCTTTTTCTCTTTCAGTCTCGGATGATGCCACAACCCTGGTGATATCTTCTGTGGGTTACGGCTCACAGAACGTGGATATAGCTGGAAGGTCGGTCATCGATATTATGTTAGGCGAGAGTGCATCCATGCTCGATGAAGTGGTGGTGACCGGCTACGGTACGGCCACGCAGCGCGAAGTGACCAGTGCCATTACCCACATCTCGTCAGAAGACTTCAACAAAGGAAATGTAAACAGCGCGACACAACTCCCTACAGGGTAAAGTACCCGGTCTGGCTGTAACAAGACCTGGTAGTGATGTGAACCAGCCGTTTTTTCTCAATATCCGGGGGGTAAGCACTCTGGGTGCGAACTCACAACCGCTCATCGTTCTTGACGGAGTGCTCGGCGCTTCTCTAAACAACGTCGATCCCAACGATATCGAATCGATAGACGTGCTGAAAGACGCCTCTGCTGCGGCAATTTACGGAACCCGTGGTAGTGCCGGTGTGATCATCATCACCACTAAAAAAGGAACGAGCGCCATACCGCAGTTTGACTACAATTATCAGTTGTCAGTGGATGATCCTTTGCTGGAAGGATATAGTGGTGCTATACGCTTAGCTAACAGGGAGGAGTTCCTGGCTCAAGGAGCTGTTGATTACGGAGGCAATACGAACTGGTTAGAAGAAATAAGTCAAACGGGGTACAGCCATGTTCACAACTTCTCCTTTTCTCAGAATACTGGTTCCTCGAATTATCGGGCCTCCATCAACATCCGGGATATCGATGGTGTTATGAAACTGCAGGCCCTGGATCAGATCAACGGGAGGCTCAATCTTCAGCAGAAAATGCTTGACGATCGGCTGACGCTATCGGCCAATGCTTCCTTTACAAAGCGTGATCAAAATTTTTCCGCTCGGGATGCTATCCATCAGGCCCTCAAGTACCCGCCCTCAGCACCGATATTCGACGATGGCACTAATCCCGGACAGATTTACTACGAGACCAACGTTGAGCAACAATTCAATCCTCTCGGGCAGATCATGCAAACGCCTCACATCGGCAGAACAAAGGAATACCTGGGTAATTTTAAGATTGACTACGAGGTAATAGATGGTTTGAACCTCGGTTTCAACTACGGTATTCGTGGAGAATCCGAACAACAGGCCTCCTATATTACAAGTATCGCACGATCCGTTCAAGGTGCACCGGTTGGTGGGCAGACCGAGCGGATTGCACGTGACCTGGAGGACGAGATATTTGAAGCGACGGCCACCTATACCCGTACCTCGGGTGACCTTACCTACACCATATTGGCAGGACATGGCTATCAAGCCTTGCAGACAGATATTTTCCGGGTGTCGAATTCCGATTTTATTACTGATGAGCTTACCTTCAATAATATTGGCTTGGGCAATGGCTTTTCATCTCCAACCGGATTGCGTTCAACGGGCTCCAACAGGGAAGAAAGATTATTGTCATCCTTTTTTGGCCGGGTGAACCTCAACTATAAGGGGGCCTACAATTTCATGGCCAGCTATCGGCGGGAAGGCTCTTCTCAATTCGGAGCCAACAATCGTTGGGGTGATTTCTGGGCAGTCGGGGGTTCGGTGGATTTCGCCGAGCTAACGGATTTAGGAGGCTTGGATGCCCTGAAACTAAGGGCAGGTTATGGTCTTACAGGAAATCTTCCTTTACAGAATTACAGTTTTTTAACTACATTTGGTCCTGTCGGGAGCGGTTATGTAGATGGAGCCTTTGTTCCCGCCATTCAGCCGACTTCCAATCCTAATCCCGATCTCAAATGGGAGGAAAAAGGAGAATTCAATGTGGGGCTCGATTTCGCTTTACTTGATTATAAGCTTTCGGGATCTATTGATTATTTCCGAAGGAACACCAAGGACTTGCTCAATACCGTTGCAGTACCCAGTCCTCCAGCTTTATTCGGAACCTCATTGCTCAACCTCGGAGAATTGGAGACAAACGGGTTTGAAGTGCAATTGAATTACAATGCAGTAAATACGGAAGATTTCTCCTGGGATATTGGATTTAACATCGCCAGTAATAAAACTACCCTGAAAAAATTCAATAACGATGACAACGTGGTGATCTTCAGGGGAAATAACATGGCTATTAATGGAGTACTAGCAATCAGGATAGACGAAGGCCAGAAACTCGGGCAGATCATAGCGCCGAGACACATGGGCTATGACGAGAATGGAACCAATTTGTACATACAGGCAGATGGCAGTGTTGGGACCAATATACCGGTTGCAGAGAACTACGTAGTGGTGGGTAATGCCCAGCCCGACGCATTGGTCGGTCTCATGAATACGCTTAGGTGGAAAAATTTGGACCTGAATATTTTCATTAGAGGCGTCTATGGTCACGATTTGGGCAACGAACACAGAGCGGGTAACGAACACCCGGGTGCGGCAGGATTTCAAAACTTTGTCATTACCGATAAGTTTGATGAAGCAGATAGGAATCTGTGGTCCTGGGACGATAGGTATGTCGAAAGTGGTTCGTTTACAACATTGGACAATATGACCCTGGGTTACACCATCGATATGCCGGAAAGCACCAAGATTAGGAACCTGAGGATCTACGCTTCAGTTCAGCGACTATTTACCATCACCGACTATGCCGGATGGGACCCGGAACCCAGATATTTTGATGTAGGTACAACCGGGGGAACCAATCGTGTTCCATTTACCGATGCAACAGAGGGGGCATCAGCTGTGGGAGGTAGCAATGCATTTCGGTTTGGTGCATCTGGTAGACAAACCGGTACAAACTACACCTGGCAGGGTGACATCCTGTCACCAGGTCTGGATAGAAACGAACGAGTGGTCTTGCCTACCAGGACCTGGGCCTTTGGTGTAAATATTGGTTTTTAAACCCTATGGAATACAGGGATTTACAAAACTTAAAAAAAATAAATAATGAAATTTGAGTCCACTCCGATTACCACACATTTTTCAAGCGTACATTTGCCAGCTGCGGCCAAAACCCTGGAATTTTCTTAAGTGCAATATTGTTGTATAAGCATTCCTGAGGGTTGTGATGATGATATTTGGAAATCCGAGGGCATTTTCGACCAATTTATCGTTAATTCTTCTAAAATTCGTCCAAAGTACTCGTGACAGGACATAAATTTGACATTTGAATAAACCCCGATATAATATTTTGTTTCTTTTTTTGAGCCGGTGAAAACATTGATGTATGGTCGATTCCACATTGGCTCTTAGATTGTGGGTGTGCTCATCTAATGTTTCTTGCATCTGTTGAAATAAAAAATAGTTTTCTACTTCATCTTTGGTCATATACCGACCTCGGGTGTCGTGTTTAATGACGTATTTGTTGGTCTTCTCGTTAAACTTTACCGCGCACTGTTCTCCTGTCTTTTTTCGCCATACTTGAAGATTGTTATTCTCATCTCGTTTCATTGTATAGGCCTGCTTTCCCCCTTTTGTATTAGCTAACTTCCATTCGGGCGTGGTCGTTTCTGACATTGCTTTTCTGTTGGCCTTGCTGTCGTATCCGCCATCCGTGATGGCCTGTTCTATTTTATTCTTTTCTTGACCTGATTCATCCTTATCTGGATTTAATACATCCTGGATATGGTCGATAGATTCGATTAAAAACTCGTCTTCTGTAATATTGGCCGGTACTACCTGGGCATCTACGATTAGGTCTATTTCATTTTCTTCTGTACACGTTTCACTTATGTTGGCATGATAGCCCGATATGGTCTGTTTATTTTCTGCTTTACCTTTAGTACGGTAGGCAGCATCAGGATCATGAATGGACTGCACACTGCCACTCGATATGTCTCTTGCAGCTTTGGGTCTCGGAGTATTCTCCTGTTTAGTTTGCTGTTCAGATTCATCACAGACCGCGCTGATTTTTGTTTTATCATCAGAGGCACTCGGAGGTTTTTGCTCATTAGATTCCTCTGATTGTTCTTCATACTGTTCTTCGTAGAGCCGCTTGAGATCTTGGTAGCCTGTCAATCCCGCCGCCTGGCCATGACTCAAGAGTACCTTTATGATCTTACCCATACCTACTAGCAGTTCCTCTTTTTCTTTTTTGTTTAATGGGTAGACAATATTGGAGGCACTTTGGCTTTTTAGCTTTTCTAAAAGCTCGCATGATTCTTTATCCAATTGATCTGTAAGCAGTTCTACCATAAGGTCTTTACTGCATACTCGTACAGCTTCGATTATCATCTGGACTCGAGTGCAGCGTGCAATATTGGAATTAATCAACTTCGAATCCAATCGTATTTTCTTACCGCTCACCTTGTATTGCTCTATCTGCCCAATAGTGATTTGTTTAAATGCCGCCTTCATCAAATCCTCCCCATGGTCTTCATTATACTCTACCATGCTCTGTCTGAACTTATAGTAAGTCGATTCGGTCGGAATATCCTCATTTATATTCGAATATCCCAAAGCAAGCATGACCCTGGTGTTGAATCGACATTCATCAAAAAGTTGTTCATCAGTCCAACCTTTACCTTCTTTAAGGATAATCATTCCCATTAAAACTCTAATTGAGCAATTGGGCCGGCCTCCTTGATTATAAAGCACCTCGAACAATCCTTCGTCTATGCGAGATACCACTTCTTTAAAAAATATATTATGCCAACCATTCGGATCATCCAGAAGCTCTCGCTTCCGTTCTGATAGCATCCCTCCTATCGATTTGAATAGATCAACTTGTGAATTTGTACTACGTTTAAACATATCACAAATTAAATATATATGTCATCTTATTGTAATATTTGACATGATTTATGATTTAGTTTTCGGAGTGGACTCAAATTTAAATATATAATTTTAACAAGCTTCCTCTGCTTTTGGATGGGCCAATCCTGTACCGAATTGGATGCCGAAGTCTTCAGTGAAGTTATACCGGAAAACTTTTTTACTACACCTGCTCAGACGGCATCAGCAGCCTCTGCTGCTTACACTCCTTTGTATACCTATTGGGATAATGGAGAGTGGATGCAGGATATGCCCACTAATCAAAGTGTAATGCCCACGCGATCCAATTTTGGTTGGAATGATGGGGGGCGCTGGCCTGCCTTGACAACACACCAATTTCCTGCATCCGATGCAATTTTTAACGGAATGTGGGTAAACATGTTTGGCGGGATTAGCACCTGCAATCGCCTGATTGAGATATTCACAGAACAAGTTGGTGCTGACTCACCCGGAGTTGCAGAGTTGAGAGCATTGCGGGCATTATATTACTGGATTTTGTTGGATCTGTTTGGCAATATTCCAATTGAAACGGGCTTTTCCACTGCCGATCCGTCACCATCGCAGTCCTCACCTTCCGAAGTGTATTCCTTGATTGTGAGTGAATTAACGGCTGCCATTCCACTATTGAGTGAAGATAAGGGAGCAACATATGCAAAGATGAACAAATGGGTGGCTAATACCTTGTTGGCTTATGTGCATCTCAATGCCAATAATTATGGTGCTGGTGACCGTTGGCAAGATGCCGCCAATGCAGCAAATCAGGTGATCAATAGCGGTGCCTATTCAATGGAGTCCGGATACTTTGCCAATTTTAGGATCAACAATGAAGGTTCCTCTGAGAACATTTTTGTTATCCCTTTTGACAATGTCAATACCGGAGGATCATTTATGATTGTAGGGCGTTATACACATCAGTCTGTCACCGGGACCTTTGGTTATAATGGCGGTACTTCCTGGGGTGGGGTGAGTATTCAGGAAGAATTTTACAATGTATTTGATGAGAATGACAAGAGATTGGGTATGTTCTTTATTGGCCAACAGTACACTCCAGCGGGTGGTCCACAATGGTCTGATGACGTCGGGTTTTTCTACAGTAGCCCGTCTGATGCGGCTAGGCTGTCAGATTGTTCGGAAGATGTCGATCGTTTTGTTGGAGCGGGTATTATAGATGAATTTCCGCCCTACATGGCTGATTGCAATATTGTTCTTGTTCCGTTTTACGACTTTGCCCAGGATGACCGAACCGGATACCGAAATGGGGCACGCTGTGCGAAGTGGGAATTGTTGCCAGGCCCTGCAGAATCCAATAGGATGTCCAATGACTTTGCTGTCTTCCGCTATGCTCATGTCTTGCTGATGCGAGCAGAAGCTCTCTGGAGACAGGATGCAGGAAGTGCAGAAGCGCTGATGCTTCTCAACCAGGTCCGCTCAAGAGCCGGTATCGCTCCGCGCTCAGAAATTACAGCAACTAACCTCATGCAAGAGATCCAACAGGAATTGGCTATGGAACTTCATTCACGACCGACACAGATTCGTTTCGATATCCTCAATCCTGAGGTCGAAGGAACATGGAGTGATCCCTGGTACGAAGGTAACTCGGCCAAGCCTGCTACTGGCCCTGACAGACGTCTGTATCCGATTCCGTTAGAGCAGCTGAATGCTAATACGAATCTGTCGCAGAATCCGGGGTATTGATACGATGGACGGTTGACGGTTGACGGTTGACGGCTGACGGTCACGGACATTTCGGCTTCGCTCAGTGCAGGCCTAAAGAAATTGAATAATAAAGAGGGGACGAGTTCTCCTCTTTTTATTTGCCTTTGTGTTTTGACACGAACAAAAGATAAGCGCTATATTTATAGTTGGAAAAGAAAGATATTGCAATGCTAGAAACAAACTTTATCACGCTTGATCAGACCACCAGTGAAGCAATTAATTCCCACCTTGCGAGTGGCGAATATGATTCACCTGAACAAGTGATTCAGGCTGCTCTTTCATTGCTAGATCAGCAGAAAAGCAAAATTGAGGCTTTGCGTAAGGCAATCCAGGAAGGTATTGAAAGCGGCATTGAACAAGATTTTGATTTTGATAAATTCCTTGAAGAAAAGCGTATCCAACACGCACAATGAGACATTGGGATCGGTAATTGGCAGTGGTGAGTTTGCAGTCAGTCGCCACCTCACTTTGATTATGGGAAGATTTTATAGATGTCTTTCCTATCGAGACATCGTGAGAAAGTAATTATTTCGTTTTCAAAGAACAAGCCGATGCGGTAATCACCTAGCCGCTTTCTGTAGGCTGAGTGATGCCCTTGTAGTTTCTTTAAGCCAGTTATCTGATTGAAGGAGTCAAAGGATTCGATCTCATCAATAAATTGATTGATCTGATTTCTGATTCTGGCACCAAATCGTTCCGACGTTCTTTGAGCATGGCATCAAGCAGGACTGCATCTTCGATATCTTCGGAAGAAAGCTCCCGCGATGGGTATCCAAGTTTGTCCAACAAGGCTCTAAGGAATTTCAGATTACGATGATTTGGTGGTGTAACAATTATAGCTTTCGTTGACATGGTACATTTAAGTTTTGATTGTAAGGTAATCTAAGTTCATCTGTTTCTTGCTCATAGTTCACGATAATCACAAAATTATTAAGAACACATAGCTCATTGAAAATCATAAGGCGTTCCAATGGTTTGGAAAATTATTGAGTGGATACGTTCGTAAATTGTTGATCAAAATCCTCGAAAGAACAAAAAGCTCCAATTGTATCCGTATCTTTCAACAAATAAATCTTTTATTACTCAATGATATATTTTAATACTATTTGGAGCCTTTGTAATATTGAAATGCATCAATATTAAATTTATAAAAAATCATATCCTATGCTCTCAACTAAACTATTCTCCCATTCAAAAATTCTATGGCTAACTGCTATTTTGCTGTGTGCTTGTCAGCCAGAATCTCAAAAAGATCAAACGAGCGATCAGGCTTCGACAACCCTGGACTACCCCATCAAACCCGTTGCTTTTACCCAGGTAAATATCAAGGATAAATTCTGGGCACCTCGCCTGGAAACCAATCGCAAGGTTACCATTCCATACAACTTCCAAAAATGTGAAGAAACCGGAAGGCTACGCAATTTTGCCATTGCCGGAGGATTGGAAGAAGGAGAATTCGAAGGTATTTACTTTAATGACTCTGATGTATTCAAGGTGATTGAGGGTGCCAGCTATTCCCTCCAGGTCCACAATGATCCCCAGCTGGACACATTCCTCGATGATCTCATATCAAAAATTGCAGCTGCCCAGGAAGACGATGGTTACTTGTATACCAATCGTACGATCGATCCCGTCAAGGCAGCTGACGGAGGGGGTGAAGAAAGATGGACCAGCTTGAAAATTCACCATGAATTGTACAATGTCGGCCACATGTATGAGGCTGCTGTTGCCCATTACCAGGCTACTGGTAAACGAAGTCTACTTGACGTGGCCATAAAAAATGCTGATTTGATTGGCGATGTGTTTGGTGAAGGAAAAAATATGGGCGTGCCTGGACACCAGGAAATAGAGATCGGGCTTGTTAAATTGTACAGGGTCACTGGCGAAGAACGCTATCTCACTCTAGCCAAGTTTTTTGTCGACCAAAGAGGAAATGCGGAAGGGCACGATTTGACCGGTGATCGACATGCCGGAGCATATCAGCAGGATCACAAGCGACTGTGGGAGCAGGAAGAAGCGGTGGGCCACGCAGTAAGGGCAGGATATTATTATTCAGGTGCGACAGATGTGGCTGCTCTGACGGGCGAAACCGCTTATGACAGTGCATTGGACAAAATCTGGAAAGATATCGTCCATCAAAAAATCTATCTCACCGGAGGGATCGGCGCCGAACCCCAGCACGAAGGATTTGGCCCTGACTATGAACTGCCCAATGCCACTGCATATACAGAAACCTGTGCTGCGATCGCCCTTATGCTGTGGAATCACCGCATGTTTTTGAGAAGCGGAGAGGTGAAATACATGGATGTATTTGAAAGGACCTTGTACAATGGTTTTCTCGCGGGAGTATCTTTCGAGGGCAATACCTTCTTTTACCCCAATCCTCTTGAAGTGGATGGGGTCAGCAAGTTCAATCAGGGGGTATGTGGCAGGTCTCCCTGGTTTGATTGCAGTTGCTGTCCGGTCAATGTAGTGCGCATTCTTCCATCCCTTCCGGGCTATATCTATTCCACAAAAGGAAACGATGTATATGTCAATCTCTACATCGGCAATCAGGCGGAGATAGAATTGGAAGATCAAACACTTCAATTTTCGGTGGATACAAACTATCCCTGGGATGGGCAGGTACGGCTTACTATCGAAAATGATGAAAGCATTCCAGCAAATTTTAAATTAAGAGTGCCTGGATGGGCCCAAAATGAAGTAATGCCCGGGGATCTTTATGAATATATCGCCGAAAAGAACACGTCTATTCAGGTATCTGTGAACGGCGATCCAATCGATGCCGCCCCTGAAAATGGCTACATCAGCGTCGAAAATGACGGATGGAAAACCGGGGATCAAATCGAAATCTCCTTTGAGATGCCGGTCAGAAAGGTAGTCAGCCATGAACTGGTCGAAGCAAACAAAGGCAAAATGGCTCTTGAACGAGGACCCCTTGTCTATTGCACAGAAGAAGCAGACAACGCGGAAGGTGTCTTGAATTTGACATTGTCTAAAGATGATGATTTTGCCTATTCCTTTGATTCCGGCCTGTTTAGCGGATTGGGAACGATCGTTGGAAAATCTTCAGCTTCATCTGGCAACAGGGATTTTAAAGCGATCCCTTACTATGCCTGGGCGCATCGCGAGATGGGTGAAATGGCAGTATGGTTAGCGGCGAATTAGTGCTCAATCAAGATTAAATAGAGGGCTGTATCTGGAATTTTTTAAATCTGCTCGGCGTTGGAAAACCACTCCCATAACTCAGGCTATGCGAGTGAACCTCCGCCTTGATCAGACTCAAAATATCCTCAAATCCAACTCCTCATTCAAATGTTGACTGAGTACTGGAAATTGAATTGGATGGTCCTCGTAATTTGGGCAAATTGAACATGAAAACAGATAACTTTATTGGGAAGTTATACGGTCGAATTGGAGGCGAAAAAGGGAAGAAAGGAGTATACTCCGACAATCGTATCACACGCAATCCCGGAGGGATTGAAAGTGAATAACCCCGCATTCCTGTGCTTGCACAGATAAGAATGCGGGGTACAAAGATGAGCCATACCAACCCTGAAAGGGTTGAATTGGATCTAAAGTATTCAGTCAAAAAATGATGAGTTGAAGATGAGTGCTTACACGTAAATTCTATATCAAATAGGTAGACTTTGATGAGAAATATTTGGAATGATATTCAACCCTTTCAGGGTTGTGGTGGGTGGTACCTCTTTTTACCCCAGATGAGATCTGGGGTTATTCGCATTCAATCCGCCAAAGGCGGATTCGTTTTCGAAAAAGGTTAGAATAGCGATGTACTCAGATCTTCAAACAGTGGGCAATCCGGCAGTCTCCGCAATTGGAGCAATTTGACATCAAAAAGATGACTTTGTTGGTAGTTAATAAACAACTTCATTTTCTAAAATCCTCAGCGATGAACAAATGCTTTTCTCTCATTTTTTGCTTCCTCCTCTGTGCTTGCACCGGAGTTCAGGAATCTGAGCAAACACAAAGCAGCGCTCAAGCACATTACCTTCAAAACCGCGCTCCCCTCAAAGCAAGGCCGTACCTCGAATTGCCCCTGGGAGCGATCAAGCCGACTTCCTGGCTCCTCGACCAATTGCATCGCATGCGGTCAGGTATGACAGGTAATCTGGACGAAATATATCCCGAAGTGGTAGGAGCCAGGAACGGTTGGTTGGGAGGTGACGGTGACGGTTGGGAAAGAGGCCCCTATTGGATCGACGGGCTCCTTCCTTTGGCTTACATCCTGGATGACGAGGAACTGAAGGACAAGGTACAACCCTGGATCGAATGGACCATCAACAACCAAATGGAAGATGGCTACCTGGGTCCCATTCCCTTTGAAGTAGAGCCAGAGCCAGAACCAGGACTACAAAAGACCCGCCGCATGGACTGGTGGCCCAAAATGGTCATGCTCAAAATATTGCAGCAACACTACAATGCAACCGGGGATGAACGGGTGATCAAAACATTGGATAACTATTTCAGATACCAATTGAAGGAATTGCCCGAGCGACCCGTTGATTACCTTTCACTTTGGGCAAACAGAAGAGCTGGAGACAACCTTCAAGTCGTGTATTGGCTGTACAATATCACAGGTGAACCCTATTTATTGGAATTAGGGAACTTGCTTGCTGAACAGACCTTCCCCTATACCCAGGTCTTCCTCAACGAGGAGAACTACAATCAGATAGAAGTTCCGTGGATTTACAGTGGTCTCATGCGGTATCCATTTGACCAGGAGGAGATCAAAGCTTTGACCATCTCCCAAAAGGGCAGTTTTCACTGTGTCAATTTTGCTCAGGGGCTCAAGCAGCCTATGGTTTACTCCCAACAGGACCATGACCCGAAATACATGAAAGCTACCAAGAAGGCATTGAAGGATATTCAGAAGTATCATGGCCAACCCCAGGGAATGTATGGAGGCGATGAGCCCTTACACGGCAACGACCCGGTGCGGGGTGTGGAATTCTGTTCTGTTGCTGAAGAAATGTTTTCGCTCGAAAGTATGCTCCAGATTAGTGGAGATATGGAATTTGCCGACCTCTTAGAGAAAATTGCTTACAATGCCTTGCCGACCCAGGCCAATGATGATTTTACAGCCAGGCAGTATATGCAGGCAGCCAACCAAGTAGTAGCCACTGACGAAATGCGCAGTGTATATCAAACCCTGGGTCACCAGGGCACAGATTTCGTTTATGGCACCCTCTCCGGCTATCCATGCTGTACCTGTAATATGCACCAATCCTGGCCGAAATTCGTGCAGAATCTTTGGTATGGCACTGCGGACGGAGGAGTTGCGGCGCTTTTATATGGACCCAGCGAGGTAAGCCTTACGGTTGGGGATGGTATCAACGCCAGTATTAGCGAAACCACCGGTTTCCCATTTCGGGACGAGATCAATTTTGATATTGATCTGGACAGAAGTGGTGCATTTCCCTTTCATCTGCGGATTCCTGAGTGGACCAAAGATGCCGTAATTACAATTAATGGCACAAAATGGGATGGCAGTGTTGAGGAAGGAGTAGCCAAAATAAATCGGATATGGAATGCTGGAGATCAAGTAACGCTTAAACTTCCCATGTCACTTAAAGTCTCCCAATGGTATGATTTTGCTCGAACCATTGAAAGAGGACCTTTGGTATACGCGCTCAGGATTGAAGAGGAAATAAGTAAAAAGAACCGTGGAGATCGTTACAGGGAATTTGATGAAGTGCGTCCCAAAGACAAATGGAATTATGCTTTATTCCACCAAGATCTCTATGAGCTCTCAAGCAATTTCATCGTAGAAGAGGTGGACTGGGATGGTCGCTATCCTTGGAATCTTGAAAATGCACCTATCAGGATCAAGGCGATAGGCGTACCTTACCCGGATTGGAAACTGGTGAATGGCATGCCCCTATTCCCCGCCTAGTGGGGTGATCAAGGTTGGTTCCCAAGAGATGAGGATATTCCTTTTGCCGATATCACCCTGGTACCTTACGGCTGTACAACCCTGCGGATCACAGAGTTTCCGGTATATGGTCTCGGGAGCCTAAGAAAAACTGGTGGTTCGTAACAAGGACCGTAAACGAGATAATTATGAATCATGCTATCACGGCACTTGCCTTTGCCATCTTAATCAGTTGTAAGCCCGTTTCAGAGAAACAACTTTATCAACCATTTAAAGGATATGGGTTGACTCTCGTTCCTGCTGCTGTCTGAAGTTTGCAACTTCAGACTGTTATGATTAAACCATCACACGAATTTAGTGGGTATTGATCGGTGATAATAGAGCCCTTTCTATCAGTCATGGATTCCTTGATTCCTCTTTTTCCAAATTTAGTCAACTGCGTAAGAAAAATATTGGTTTGAAGTTGCAAACTTCAAACAGCGAATCATCATCGTGAAAGAACGTTCGAAAAAGAATTCATGAAAATGTTGTAACAATATGATGTTCAAATAGGTAAAAACAACTTTTTGATTTCTTTGTAAATTATGATGAATAAATATTCGACTTCTCGTCCGCCGCCATAGGCTTGGCCGACGGAGGCCGAAGTCGGTATGTAATTTATTTAATACAGCTACAAATAGATGATCCCCGCCTGACCGGCCGGCAGGTCTCCGAGATCAAAACAATCCGCAGCCTATTCGTAGTAATGGTTTGTTTGAATAATAGAAAGCATGTAAAACGACACATAATTACTCTGTTTTCATTGGTATTTATAAATGTAAAAATGTGGGCGGGAAACTGCAGGTGCATCCTACTAGAGGAGAGGTTACGGATAATAGGCGCACTGCAATATTTGAAATCTAATCAATTGCTCAGAACGGATTGAGAAATTTTAGCTCTAGAAAAGTACCTGCTGGAGACGATTAAAGTATCGCGAAGTTCCCTGGCGGTATATTACCTCCCAAAACAAATAGGCACCGAATCGATCCTCTCTAATAGCTCCATGTCTTACCCACATCCACAAAAGGAACACAGCTCAGAAATTCGCCCGGAATCGGATCGTATTTTAAAACATTCGTTCCGACCTCTTTCGATGTGAAATATCCCATAACCGCCATAGATTTGAAGGAGCGATAAAAGCCCACTGGTTTCTGCTCTCCGACCGGAAGACTCCACACTACGCCTGTGAACTTAGGACTGTTGGCTTCCTCTTCCCGAAGGATTGCGGCCTTCTGATCTCCATCCAGTTCGTGGAACATTTTACCGAATTTAGATGTACACTTCTCATTGAACTGATTCATCTCGGTTACCCATTTCTCTTGACCTTCTTCATCGTATACTTTATCAAGTATAAGATCGATCAAAATATCCACCTTGACATCCAAACCCCCGGGAGTGTCTGTGGTCGGCAGAATGGCATCCACTAATGAGGAAACCAATTGCGCATGCTCAGTACTTAGAAATTTCGGTTCCCAATCCAATCTGGGGATCTCCTGACATGCTTGAAGAAGGCCAAGTAATGCGCCGGACAAGGCTGCAGAGCCTCCCAACAACGCTGTATTTTTTAATGCATCTCTTCTTTTCATGATTTAAATGATTGATAGATGATGACCAAGGCGATATTAACTTTTTCTACAGATTTTGTTTTTTGAGTTCTGAAATTGCGTGGTTGGCTGCACGCGCCGTAAACGCCATATAGGTCAATGAAGGATTGACACAAGAATTCGAGGTCATGCATGCACCGTCCGAAACAAATACATTCTTACAGGCATGTACCTGATTAGTCGCGTTCAATATTGAAGTCCTTGGATCACGCCCCATGCGAGCTGTTCCCATTTCATGGATTCCAAATCCAGGTTCATGCATATTGTTGAACCCGAAAACATTTTTCAATCCGGCAGCTTCCAGCATTTCGACCGCGTCTTCTTCAATTTGTTCAATTTGTGCCAACTCATTTTCCTTCCACCCACAATCAATGGCCAGTGAAGGTTGCCCCCATTTATCAAGATTATCTGTATCAAGTGTCACCTTGTTTTCGTGATAAGGCAGACACTCGGCAAATCCGGTAATGAAGAATTCCCAGGGACCGGGGTTGTTGATTAAATCATCTTTAAAATCGGCACCAAAGCCCTCAACATTGGTTCCTCTACCCCATCCTGTACGATATGCATTACCCTGATACCCGAAGCCTCTGACAAACTTATCCGTTTTAGTCTGTTCATTGATATTCCAATATCGAGGTACGTAAATGCCATTCGGACGTCGTCCTTGGTAATATTTGTCTTCGTGTCCTTCAAATATTCCCATAGCCCCGGTCCGATAAGTATGATCCATCAGATTGTGGCCCAATTCTCCACTATCATTACCAAATCCGTTTGGAAAGCGATTGGAAGTGGAATTCAACAGAATGCGAGTCGTGCTCAATGTAGAAGCATTACAAAATATTATCCTGGAAAAATATTCCATCATCTTGCCTGTCTCGGAATCGATTACACGCACTCCCGTGGCTTTCCCTTTTTGTTCATCATAAATTATGGAATTTACAATCGACCAGGGACGAATGGTAAGATTACCTGTCGCATTGGCAGCCGGAAGGGATACAGAATTGCTACTGAAATAGGCACTATAAGGACAACCCAACGAACATTTATTTCTAAACTGGCATTGACCCCGTCCATTATGAGGAACGGTAAGATTAGCCACCCTGCCCATAATCATGTTTCTACCAGGAAATTCTTTTTCGATCCTTTTTTTAATGTCCTTCTCGACGCAGTTCATCTCCATAGGTGGTAGGAAGTGGCTATCGGGAAGCTGGGGCAAGCCGAGCGTCTATCCACTGATGCCGGCGTATTTCTCGACATAGGTGTACCAGGGAGCCATGTCTTCATATCGTATGGGCCAATCGATACCGTGACCATCTTTTTCATTGGCTTCAAAGTCCAGCTTACTCCAGCGGTAGGATTGTCGACCCCAAAGGTGAGACCGTCCACCCATCTGATGTGCCCGAATCCACATAAATGGCTTTACTTCAGTGTAGGGATTTTCTTCATCATTCGCATAAATGTCTTTGGTTGTTTCAGTAAGTTCAACCTAACTGACCAATCGGATTAGATAACTCACGTCTTCATAAGACTCAACAACTTACAACAGCATATGGAGAGACTTTACTTTGTCTGATTTTATCTATACGGACTCTTCAAATAAGTCAACAAATCCTTCATCTCTTCTGCAGAGAGTTGATTGCCCAGACCTTCTGGCATGGCAGAGCGTTCGAGCTGTTTCATAGAAACTATTTCAGCTCTGGATACAGCTTCCAACTTATCCGTGGCATCTTTCAAAAAGATTTGATCGTTGAGTTCTTCAGAGATAATGCCGCCTTTGATTTCGCCGTTTTTAAGTTGCACTTCCCAGATTCCGTATCCATCGGCGATTGCCTCATTGGGGAAAAGAAGCTCATTCAGGAGAGCGGTTTTGGTTCTGTTTCTAATCGCTGCCAGATCAGGACCAAAATTGATCCCGTTTTCTCCCCCCAGTTGATGACACGTACTGCAGTGGGTAGTGTACAATTCTTTGCCCTTTTGGTGGTCTCCATTACCACTCAGGGAAGATTGAAATTTATCGAGTAAGTCACCTTTGGGAATTTCATCTCCGGCCAGGAGTTGTCGGGCCAGGCTTTTTATCTCATCATTTCCATGATTGAGTAGATCGAAGGTGTGTGACCAGCTGATATTGGACTTATGAAGTTTTCCGGATTCGACTGCTGAGAGGAGTGCTAAACTATTCATTTCCTTTTTCATCATTAAGGCTATCGCTTCCTGATGAAGTCTGGAACTAAATCGATCCCAGTTGTCAAAAACATAGGTAGCAAATTGAAAGGATTCACCATCGATGGAATTCAACAGCCGCAGGGCAGCAATTTGTACATCGATGGCTTCTCTCGGATTAATCAGGCCTTGAATGTCTGTGATATATTTTTCAGGGCGATTGAGTCTGAGGAAGCTAATGGCATCTACCTTTAAGCCGGGATCAGCACTTGGGTCAGAGAGGGTAGAGAGGGCAAATGAGATCTTGGCTTTCGCCAATTGAGGGCTTATCCCCAGCATCTGTAACAATTCAAGACTGTTTTTCCGCAACACCGGATCCGCATGAGCAGCAAATGCAGTGAGCAGTAGTTTCCGCTCCCTGTCAAGTTCAGTCCTTCTTTTCCATTTTTCATCTATGCCCTTTGCCAAGCCACTCAATACAGCCGCCTTCCACCAGGATTCTTCTGTGCTGGTATTCCTAGCCGCGGTGTTGATCAGGGATTTTATGGATAGCTGATCAGCTTTCCTGGCTATCATTTCACTGGCTTGCGAAACAAAGGACTTTGTAGCTTCCATTTTATCTTCAGCTACATGATCGACTACATATTCGATGAGCTCTTTTTCTTTAGCTACTGACGCAGCCAGTGCCATTACCTGAACCCATGTATCCTCAATGTCTTTTGTTAATATCCCACGAATAATATTTTGCTGTTGATTTTGTAGATCATCAAACAGGGAAATGGTGCAAAGCAACTGAAAGCGAACCTTGGGGTTGGGATCATCTTGCAAATCGTACAATTGGGAAAGGAGTTCTCGTCTTTCCCTTAGATACGGCTCTACAATTTTGATAGCATTTTCACGTACACCTGCCTCGTGGGATGACAACGCTTTTTGAAATACTTCCATATCGAAAATATTCATCCCTTCCAAAGTCCACATAGCATGCAGCAGTCCTAGTTCTGAGTCTGTTTCCAAAGCAAAATCCAAAATAGCTCGCGATAATGGTTCGACAAGCTCACCACGAGCCGAAGGATCATTAGCCCCAACCAAAAGTCGCTGCGCATGTCTTCTCCACCAAATATTGGGATCTGCCAGGAAGGGGATCCATTCAAGAGGAGTCAATCCGGTAAACAGTTTTTCATGCCGTGCGATAGTAGAAGCGTTCTTTGGACTTGAAATCATATATATCCTCCCTTTGTCTTTGCCTTCATACAATTGGCCCGACTCAATGACTTCCTTAGCCATCCACTCGGGATGCTCAATAATCTTGCGGTAATAATCTAAAAGGTACATATCACCTGTGGGTCCTATGTAGAAATTGACGGGGCGGAAGTTATTGTCCTTTGAGGCGAGAAATTCTTCCTGCTCAAATTGCCTTTTTGAAATAAATGAAGCTCTCTTGTCAATGATTATATCTGTATGAACAAGATTGTGAACAGGTTCAGCTATAAAACTTACCTGATGGTACGCTTCGGGAAAAGCATCTGCCTGGTACAAAGTCAACCCACTGGCCGCTGTGATGGTGCCAACATCTGTGAGGATTTGGTGCTCCGGATTATCGGTAATGGGATAGATTTCCGATCCCGGGCCGTATTCTGGCAAATAATTGCGTGCACTGCTTATTGGTAAATTTTCTTTGTTTACCAGATAAGGAGCGGCAATGACTTCATGGTAGAGGTGATTCGCACTGCTGGTATAAAAACGGTGTCCCCAATTATCAAAACCAAAGCCAAACTGTGTTCTTCCGGAAAGCATTTCCAGTCGTTTTTGATCGGGTTGAAATCGCACACATCGGCTATTTGCATTTTGAGGCAAGGTAGGTGCATCCGGAGAGTTGGGAAACCGTATGATTTCTCCCATTCCACCAAAATCTTCGGTAAAAGTTTTGGTCAATACTGCCCCTTCATGTCCTAAATAGATCCAGTTGTCGAGACCGTATTGGGGTGAATTCACGTTGTGTTGGGCATTTGATCTGGAAAAGCCTGTCAACAATACTTCTCGTTTATCTGCAATTCCATCGCCATCACTGTCTTCCAGATAAAGTATATCGGGAGCATCAGTCACGATCACCCCTTTTTTCCAGCGCATGATACCAGTGGGTAAGATCAGTTTTTCTGCGAAAATCGCACTTTCATCAAAACGACCGTCCGCATCGGTATCCCGAAGGATTTTGATACGGCCTGTCGAATCGATGTCCAGGGGATAGCCCGGCATTTCTACTACATAGACAGTTCCATGCTCGTCGATTTCCATTGCCACAGGGTCCATGACCAGAGGTTCGGCCGCGACCAGTTCCAGCTCAAATCCGTCCTGGATCTGGAATGAAGAAAGATCAGCCTGGCTTCCTCGGTCAACAGTGCAGGCGGACAGGAGAAAAATAAGGCTGAGCAAAAAAGCATGGTTCATAATTTAAGTTTCGGTAATTGAATTGATAATATAAAGCATGGATAATCAAGTACTTATGACAAGTAAATTTTTAAACAAGTTGTTCTACCATTACAAAGTCAAATCTCCTACAGGCCACGCTTTCCCCTAACCCCTGCGTCGCCCCTGCCCGCCTTGGGCTGTGCGCGAACGCCGGGGAACCCTGCGCGTGGGGACTCCCCGGTTTTATGGAAATGTCAGCGTTAGACGGCATTGGAGTAAAACAGGGGCCGGGGGTGAGGGAAGCCACTACCGAAACATGAGTTCATATTTAATCTTTCTGCTCTAACAAGCTCTGAATACCATCAGCCATATTGTACAATGCATTTACCTCGACAGCTGAAAGTGCCTTGTCAAAGAGGGCTACCTCATCCATAAGACCTATATAATTGAGCCCGAGGATAATCTTGGACTTTTCAAGTTCCCAACTAAAAGATTCCGGAATGTCACGCTTCCCCTGCAATTTTCCATTGATATAAAAGGAGGCTTCACTGTTATCGCTGTTTATTGCCGAAAAACTCACTACTACATGCGTCCATCTTCCCCTGCGAAAGGGCATGTCTGTCGCAGGAAGGAGACGATTTTGGAAATCGGGATTCTCATCAAAACGTAATTTCTTGGGATTCCATACCTTCTCATCTCCAAAAACCCCCATACGGAAACTCCTGGGGTTTTTGTCGGAAAAATCCGCCCAAAAAGCTGCATCTAAAGCGCCTGCATCCGTGATCTGTATGGGATCTGAGTAACCAGGAGCCAGATCGGTTTCGGGATCCAGGTTAAGCCAGAGTGAAATAGTGCCATTCCAATTACTTTCACTATAGCTAATGTTGTCTTTAGAAGGATAAAAAATGACAGGCTTGCCGTTGCGTTTAAATTCGAGGGCATGGCCAATTCGCCCTCTGTTTTCCGCTAATTCGACTTCTTCAGGGACAAGGTCGGGGATGGCTAACTCGCGTTGATCATAGGCAGGCGCACTAAAAATCCGGGGATCTCCGTTGGCAAAATCGGCTTCGAAGCCTTCGTCAAAGCTGGCGCAAAAAGTAAGGGACGAGGCCAATTGCCTGGATTGCCTCTCGCGTTGCTCTTCTACATAACCAGCGATCGTCCCCACCGGAGCCAGCCAGATGCCATTTTCGGGTCTTTTTGCATAGGCTACCACTTCTTCGAGAAAACCAGTCCGCGTTGTTTGAAATGCATCATCTTCTGCGATTTCATGACCGACGAGCACAAGCCACATCCCATTTCGTACAACATAATCCAATATGGGCTTGATATCAGTCTTAAAATCTTTGCGGTCCATTTCTACACCCTGAAGCAAGGCCAAATCAGTAAAATTGGGATCATTACCGGTTTCATTGTACCCGTCTCTTCCATTTTGAAAAAGCTCTGCAATCAATGGTATATAGCTTTGAGTATTGACTCCTCGTCCTACAGTGGTATTTGCACAGGTATAAGCATATGAAATGGGTGTCACCCCCAGCAGCTCTTTGATCTGTTGATTGGCAGTCAGCAATTCCTGACGCATATCAGCCAAGGTATAATATTCCAAGGCATTGGGTCTGGCCTTGGGAAAAGTGCCGGTACAGGGATGATCAACCGTATGATTGCCAATCTCATGACCATCTGCCACCATTTGTTTCCAGCCTTCCAGATTTTTTTTCATGTTTCCTGGCAACACATAAAAAGTAGCCCTGGCATCTATTTTTTGAAACAAGGCCCTTCCCAGGGTGGGATGGGAGGACCGAGCGTCGTCAAATGTCAGACTAAGAGCAGCTTTTTTTCCTTCGGGCCAGTTGAAAGATGTACCAACGATTCCATAGATTTCATCACGAATATCAACCTCATAGGTTTCCGCTTTTTGACCTTTGAGATAAACAAAAGAAAACATGAGTATCAGAAATGCGAAGGAATATTTAGAAGGTAGCATAGCTTTAAGTGTTGATTGGGAGATGGTGTAATATATGAACTATTGACATTCATTGGTAATAAATCTGATGCTATGATATGGAAATTCCCACCGCTCCAAAATTGTATGTTTGTCCTCAGATATGAAAGGATTAAAAGGAAAAACAGCCATTGTAACAGGAAGTGCTACCGGTATTGGCCGTGCCTGTATGGAACGTCTCTGCCAGGACTTGGAGAAAATTCTAGTTTTGCAGGAAGCAACTAAAACGAAACGCACAAACATCTATTATGCATTATTTCAATTTATCATTCTATCTAGGAGATATCCTACATGTTTCTCTAAATTTTAGAAATGCGGTTTTTGCATTTCTAATCGTATTTTCAGTCAGCTGCGCAAACAAACAAACAGGTGGTAAGAAAAATTATAATATCGCATTTGTAGCGGGAGCGGCAACAGACTTTTCGACCTATGCCGAGGCGGGATGTAAAAAAGCAGATACCGAATTAGAAAATGTATCTGTAGAATTCAAATATACCGGCGATGGTGCTGCAGCGGAGCAACGGAGAATAATTGATGATTTATTAGTGAAAGGCATTGATGGCCTGGTGGTTACCCCTTTGGATGCGGTCAATCAAGGTCCCATGGTCAATACTGTGGCCAAGCAGGTTCCTGTTATTATCACAGATAGTGATATCCCGAATACCGATCGCTTATGTTACATCGGCACCAGCAATGTGGAGGCTGGGATGGAAGCTGGAAAATTGGTCAAAGAATTACTTCCTGATGGTGGAAAAATCATGCTTTTTGTCGGTAAGACGGATGCACAAAATGCAAAAGAAAGAATAGAGGGAATCGAAAAAGTGCTGGAGGGATCAGGAATTGAAATTATAGATATCAAAACGGACAATATTGACAGAGTGCGCGCTAAAGCCAATGTCAGTGATGCACTGGTGAGCCACAATGACCTGGATTGCCTGGTAGGTCTATGGAGCTATAATGGTCCTGCCATACTGAATGCCGTTAAAGAATCTGGGAAGTTGGGTGAAGTCAAGATTGTCTGTTTTGATGAGGAAGAAGAAACTTTGAATGGCGTAAAAGACGGTCACATTTATGGTACCATTGTTCAACAACCATTTGAATTTGGTTATCAATCCATTTTGCTCCTGTCTGATATTATAAAAGGAAATAAATCCGATGTTCCGAAGAATGGCATGATTATCATTCCGACCCAGATCATCAAACAGGATGGAGCAGAGGCTTTTTTAGAAAAGATGCGAGGCCTGCGTTCTTAATAATGCTGACATGGCACCTATCATTGAAATGAGGCAGATAAGCAAAAGATTTGGAGCAGTCAGAGCTTTGAATAGAATCGATTTTTTGCTTTCCAGTGGTGAAATAGTTGGACTTGTAGGAGAAAATGGCGCTGGAAAATCTACACTAGTTAAAATACTAAGTGGTATCCATCAACCAAATGAAGGTGTAGTGATCATTGATGGAAATGAAGCTGAGATTAAAGATGTAAGAGACGCTATGAGTAGAGGGATCGGACTCATCCACCAGGAATTGAATCTCCTGGATAATTTGGATGTAGCAGGAAATATCTTTTTGGGCCGCGAACCATTGGGCCGGTTTGGGCTGATAAATAAAAAACAACTCTGTACCGATGCACACAAATATCTGGATCAGCTGGGACTAGAGCTGTCTCCGGCACATCCATTGAGTGATTTATCAATAGCGGTCCAACAAATGATTGAGATTGCAAAGGCGCTCTCTCAAAATGCCCGGATCCTAATTTTTGATGAACCTACTTCCAGTTTGACTGAGAAAGAAACGGATATCTTATTTGGCGTGATACAAATGCTCCGCGAACAAAGAGTTGGAATCATTGATCATACTACTGGACATGAGCTATAAATTGTGGTTCAAAGAATAGCCAAGAGGGTTTGGGGATAGAACGAATGGAATGAGAAAGAAAGCATATGAAATTTCTAAGGTTGTTGAATTTGATTTCTAAAAAGGATAGTCCTTTTTTAAATTTGGAAACGACTAAGTTGATCGATCCGTTTTTATATTTCTTCCAATCACTCTTCTTTTTGTGCTTGAGTTGGGTTAGACCCTGTTCAATACATAAGGCATAGATAAATACTACAATACCCATTGTCAATTCTATTTTTCCAGAGTCTTTAAAATTAAGAGCTTCTAAATTGAAACCATTTGATTTTAAGTGTTTGAAGCAAGTTTCAATAGTCCAACGAATAGGGTAAAGCTTTACTATTTTTCTTTTGTCTTTCAATGTAGATATGAAATAAAACAGAGGTTCGTTGGCTGAACTTTTGGGGTTTTTAAAAATCACAAAAGAAAATTTTTTTCCAAGGATTTCAATTTGTTTAGACACTCCACAGATTTGATACCGTTTTTTCAATGCTTCACGTTCAATACCAATGTATCGAAGATGTTGGTGTTTATAAAATGTCTTATCCTTTCCCCTTTGGTTGTCCACATACCCTTTATAAATTCCCTTTTTTAACCTAAATTACAAACTCTAACCCCTTGTCTACCAGATATTTAAACCATCTTTCTCCGATGTACTCCCGATCTGCTAGTAGTATCAAACCTTTCAGATTATATAATTTACAGGCTTTGTCTATCACCTTTCGTCTTTCATTAAAATTACTCATACCCTTCTTGTCTAAGTCTTCCCACCATATTGGAATACTTACTCCATTGACCACTACACTCAATGTTAATAAGTGAATATTCTTGTTGCCATTCTCCCAGCTCGTACCATCTAGTGCCAAATATTTGATGTTCTTCGCTTTGAGTCTCAACAAATAAAAACTAAAACATAATATAGCTTCAATCAATGCCTGCTTGTCAGCATCATCCATATTGAAAAAACGGATCAACCTCTTATAATTCGAATCAGGTTTGGTGTTTTGTTGGTTTTCGAGTATTCCAGGGAGCTTATCCTTTACAATGTTCAAATTCGTCGTCCTGGCTGATAATATACCTTGGGCTGTTGTGAGAAAATTTTTTATTACATGTTCTTCAAAACCTGAGAAAAATGGTTTTATTTCGCTTACGAGTGGAATTGTCATTGTTGTTAATTGTTTGTTTTACAAACAATAATGATATATTCCACTTTATTATAATATATAACCTACTTTATTTCAAGACATTGTATTATTTTAACTCCAATGTCCAGTAGTATGATCATGGGTGCATTTCATTTTGTCCCGTCTAGGCGGCGCGTCTTAACCTGTCAGTTACCATATCCCAATGGCCACTTTTATTGATTACTCTGAGATTGATCATATTTTGAATTCCCTTGGCAGACCATCTTTGACCTGACAGTTTCATCCTTTTTTGCAATACGTTGCGGTGCGCTGCTTCTATGGCTCCAGAACCTATTAACATTCCCTTTTCTATGTATGAAGGGTAATCCATTCTTGTCTTGTTCCTTTCTAAATAGACCATCAATTTCCTCTTTTCCTCTTTTTTTAATTTCGTGTTACAATTCAATTCATCGATCCGTTCTATAAGGCTATCATAACCCTTTTCTTTTAATAGTGAAGCTGTCTGTGAAATCCATTCTTTTCTTACTTTTTTATTTTTCATACACACATTTGCGTATTTGCTCACATTTTCAACGGCGTGGTAAAAATCTAGTACTTGGGTTGCATCAGGATATTCTGCTGTAATCCATTTTTCTATCCATACAGCTCCGTCATTCACAAAAACCATCCGGTCTTTTAATCCTGAATATTCATCTAATAACACTGAAACTTTTGTCTCAAATTCTTCATGATCACCCAAATGACCTACATATTCACTATTCCTAATCCACTGTCTATCAGCACTTTGAGGTAGAATTGAGCTTTGTTTGAATACCCTTCCCAATTTTACCTCTTTCCATCCCGGTCCTCTTGTCAATAAATGAGAACCATCCACCTGACAATAAACTCTATCCTCTTTTTTCACATCTTCTATGTTGTACCGATCTTGGTCATCTATCCATTCTCCTACTTGTTCTCCCATTGTATCAGTTAAACGGTAAATTGCCGTATCATTCGTTTTTACCTCTAATAATTTATTCGCAATTTCTTCCCCATTCTCGTAACAACTAAACTGGCCTATGAATATCAACTTGCCTTGTAAATAAGGGCTTACTTTTGCAGACTCGATTTGTTCGCTGTACTTGTTGGACTTATTCAATTCAATTTTACCGTAACCTGTCTTGATGCATCTTTTTTTTTACGATTTTCAACAGCCTCGCCCAATGAACTCTCTAGCAATTCTCTGCCAAAATCTTTTAACAGGTAGGTAAAACTTTCTTCATAGTCGTAAAAACTTTCAATGTCCTGTAGGTTCTTTACATCACTCATCAGTTGGTCAAATCTTTTCTGTAATTTAACCACGTTCATGACTTTTAATTTTTGGTTGATATATCTAATTTAACACATATTTCCCTATATCGGGACATTTTGAAATGCACCCATGATCATTTATATTTCTCACCGACTAAATGAATTAACAAAACTGGCAGACCGGGTTGTTGTCCTGAGAGATGGTGAGATATCCGGGGAATTAGTTGGAAAAGATATCAATCACGACCGAATGATTAATCTAATGGTGGGAAGATCCTTGGATTTCTCTTCCGAATCATCATCCGAAATCAAAGAACGAGGTCATTTTAAAGTAGAAAATTTAGTTACCAAAGCCTTTCCTGACAGCCAAATAAACTTTGAAGTGAGTGTGGGTGAAATATTGGGAATTGCCGGTTTGATCGGAGCCGGAAGATCAGAATTGATGCGTGCGATTTTTGGTATAGACAAACCCGTAAGTGGACAAATTACACTTAATGAGGAGCAATTGAAGATTAAGGTTCCCTCAAACGCAATAGCGAAAGGAATTTTTCTAATTCCGGAAGATAGGAGAAAGCAAGGAATAATTGCAGAAATGGATGTCACGGAGAATGTCACCATTCCAAATTTGAAACACTTTTCTAAGAGAGGCTGGATCTTTAGAAAAAGGGAAAAGCGTGCAGCACGAATGCAAAAACAATCTTTACAAATAAAGACCGAAGGCCTGGAAACGCCGCTGTGGCAATTAAGTGGCGGCAATCAGCAAAAAGTAGTGCTGGCGAAATGGTTGGACATGAATCCCCGGATGATGATATTTGACGAGCCGACGCGTGGGATAGATGTAGGTTCCAAGTTGGGCATTTATAAAATCATGCGCCAGTTGGTGGCCTCAAAAGTGATCGTAGTTGTGGTGAGTAGCGACATGGAAGAATTGATCAGGATCAGTGACAGAATCCTTGTGATGCGCGATGGCTCTATCACTGGAGAAATAGAGCGAAAAGATTTTACCGAAGAGCGGATCATGAAGCTGGCGGTGGCTTAATTATGAAAAAAGAAGCCGGCATACTAATCATCTTCATATTGCTCTGCGTGGTCCTGGCCATCAGCAACCCCAACTTCCTAAATGTCACCAATCTCCAGAATACTGCCAGACTCATTGGCATGTTTGGAATATTCAGTATTGGAATTGGAATCGTCATTATCAGTAAAGGAATTGATCTGTCCGTAGGATCCATTTTTGCATTGACTGGTGTCTTGATGAGTCTTATGCTGGTGGATTGAAAGATATTCTGGCCACTTGTCGTGATTCTGATTTTAATCTTGAGTGCATTCATAGGATGGTTTCACGGCATCCTTGTTACGAGATGGAAGATCCAGGCCTTCATCGTCACGCTTTGTGGGTTATTATTTTATCGAGGAATCGCCCGATTTATCGCGAATGACATGACAAAAGGATTTGGCTATAGTGAAGGATTCGAGATGCTCAACACTTTGACAACAGGGAATGTATTGGGAATACCCATGCCCTTTATTCTCCTAATCGTCATCGCTTTTTTCTCATGGGTCTTGTTGCATCACTCCGTATACGGCAGACATTTGTATGCTGTAGGCAAAAATGAAGAGGCCGCTTATTTCTCAGGGATCAACACTCGAAGAGTCGTCCTAATTGCTTATGTCATCTCAGGATTTTTAGCCGGCATTTCAGGCATTCTATTGGCCTTTTATACCAATGCCATCGCTCCGTCTTCTCATGGTAATTTTTACGAGCTCTATGGTATTGCCGCGGCCGTATTAGGAGGGTGCTCATTAAATGGAGGTCAAGGTTCTGTAATTGGAATTGTCATTGGCACCGCTTTGCTTCAGGTATTACAAAACCTGGTCAATCTCCTGGGGATTCCCAGCTCTTTAAATTTTGCGGTAATGGGCACAGTGATCTTGATCGGGGTGATTGCGGATAAGTATATTAGTAGCGACTAACACCACCTAAATAAAAGAATATGCCTGCTTTTCCGATAGTCGATACGCATTTGCATTTGTGGGATCCGCAACACCTCCGTTATCCCTGGCTGGATGATATTCCTTTATTGAATAAGCCCTATTTATTGGAGGACTACAACGAGGCCATAGCTCGCGTCGAAGTGGGAAAAATGGTGTTTCTTCAATGTGAATGTGCATTTGATCAATGCGAACAAGAGGCTTCCTGGATTACCGAATTAGCGGAAGTAGATAACCGGATCCAGGGAATTGTTCCATGGGCGCCATTAGAACTGGGCGAAAAAGCAAGAGATGTTCTTGATCGATACGCTGAAAATAAATTAATAAAAGGCATCCGCCGCATCATTCAGTTTGAGCCAGATATTGAATTCTGTTTGCAGCCTGGATTTATTCGAGGGGTACAATTGCTAGAAGACTATGACCTGAGTTTCGATATCTGCATTTCTCATATACAATTAAAAAACACCAGTGAGTTTGTAAACCAATGCCCGGATGTTCGCTTCATGTTGGATCACATCGGCAAGCCAGATATTAAGAATCAAATCTTTAAGCCGTGGAAAAAAGAGCTGAGGGAATTGGCACAGATGGAAAATGTACATTGTAAGATGTCTGGACTTGTCACAGAAGCCGATCATGGGCATTGGACAAAAGAGGATTTAAAACCCTACATCGATCATGTTATTGAATGTTTTGGAGTAGACAGAATATGCTTTGGTGGAGATTGGCCAGTTGCTTGTCAGGCCACTGAATATCATGGTTGGGTTGAAACATTGGACTTGGCGCTGGAAGGTTGTACGGAAGAAGATTTGCGAAAAATATATTGGGAAAACGCGATAGAGTTTTATAAGCTATGAATTGAGTTGTTATTCAAAATGTCGCATCTTAGAATAATAATCTAAGAAAGAAGATATCGGGGACAAGGAATTGGAAAGCTCCTGTTTAAGAAAGCGATTAAAAAAGCTAAGGACTTAGCTGCGAAAAAAATCTATATCTCTTCCTGCGAAACAGTAAATACCGTAGAATTTTTATAAACACTTAGGATGCACATTGACAACTGAAATAGAAGAAGACCTATTCAAATTAGAGCCAAATGACATTCATTTGGATTTTCTTATAGTATAAATGTTACTTTAGCCAACCGAAATATTAGACCCCCAATCCAATGATTTAAGTTCGAAAACTTATATCGCTGTGAGTAACCTTTGACGCAGCATTAAACAACATTCTATGTTTAGAATACCCCTCTTACTTTTTGCAGCGATTTTAGGAATCAGCTGTTCCTCAAAGGAGAACCGCCCCAACATCGTACTCATATTGGTCGACGACATGGGCTACTCAGATCTCAGTTGTTACGGAGGTGAAATCAATACGCCCAATATCGATGCTCTGGCATATGAAGGCTTGAGGTTCACCAATTTTTACAATACCGGAAGATGTTGCCCGACCAGAGCCAGTCTACTGACAGGTCTGTATCCGCACCAGGCCGGAGTCGGACGCATGGTCTACAATAATTACGGGGGTGCCTACCAGGGCTTTCTCAACAATCAGGCAGTCACGCTCGCCGAGGTGCTTGGCCCTGCGGGCTATAAAACCCTGATGACCGGCAAATGGCACGTGGGTCACCAACCCGGACAGTGGCCTACGGATAGAGGGTTTGAGCGTTTTTATGGTATTCATATTCATGTCGATAGCTATTATAAAGTGTTGAAAGGCTGCGATGTCTACCTGGATGGTGAATTGTTGATAGCGGAAACGGATGATCCCGTCAATCATTTACATCCTGATCAGGATTGGTATACGACTGATGCGTTTACCGATTATGCCATTCACTTCCTGGATGAGGAATCAAAAGACAGCGATCAACCTTTCTTTCTTTATGTAGCACACAATGCGCCCCATTTCCCTATAGAGGCTCCAGACGAAGATGTTGCAAAATACAAGGGGCAATACCTGGATGGCTGGGATGTATTGCGCGAAGAAAAATTTGAGCGAATGAAAGAAATGGGAATTATTCCAAGTCATTCCGTTTTGTCTTCCACTGAAAATACATTGTGGAGCGACCTCTATGATGCTGATAAAAACGAATTGGATTTTCGAAGAGCCATCTATTCTGCTCAAATTGACCGTCTGGATCAGAATGTCGGCCGTCTTGTGGATCACCTTAAAAAAATCGGCAAGTATGACAATACCTTGATACTTTTTATGTCCGACAATGGCTGTTCAAACGAAACCGGGCAATTCGGAATGAATTGGGACAAGTATAAGATTGAAAATTATAAAGAATGGAAAGAGGAAGGTGGCTGGTCAGTCAGCCAGGGCCAGGCCTGGGCCAACTACAGCAACGTGCCATTCAGGCTATACAAAAAATACAATCACCAGGGAGGCATCGCCACACCACTGATTGCCCATTGGCCGGAAAAAATAAAGAATAAAGGAGGGTATGAAAGGCGCGTCGGCCATGTAATAGATATTATGGCGACTCTTAACGATGTAGCTGAAGCCAGTTATCCGTCTTCCCAAAATAACCAGCAGATCAAGCCTAGTGAAGGGAAAAGTTTAATTCCATTTTTGACAGGAAAGGAAAGGGCTGCCCACGAACATTTGTACTGGGAGCATGAAGGCAATCGTGCTGTAAGGCAAGGCGATTGGAAGCTGGTGGCCGAAAGCGAAAAAGAGTGGGAGCTTTACAACTTGGAAGAAGATCCTACAGAATTAAAAAACCTTATTGATATAAAACCAGAAAAAGTAGAACAGCTTCGAAAGGCCTATGCTCAATGGGCGATGAAAAATGATGTTAGGGATTGGCCACTTGAAAAATCGCGATAACAACAATCAATCCACTGTGATGAATGAATGGTACGCAGTTTATACCCGATCGAAAGGTGAAAAAATTGCCAAACAATATTTTGAAAAAAATAGTATAACAGCTTATGTTCCTACTTTACGAAAAACAAAAAAATATACGCGCAAAATCAAACACTATGATATTCCCTTGATTAACTGCTATTGCTTTGTTAACATACACGCAAATCAAAGAATCGAAGTGCTCAAAAATCCCTACGCCATTCGGTTTCTAACAATTGGAGGTGAAATGCAACCCATTCCCGAAAGAGAAATCAATGTCCTGAAAAGAGTAACGGGTGTGTTTAATGAAATTGAAGTGCATCACGCCAATCATTTTCGGCTGGGAGAGGAAGTTGAAGTGGCTAGCGGTCAATTAGCAGGATTAAAAGGCTTTATCGCGCAAATAGACGGAAAAAAAGATCTAATTATTGAGTTGACTCATATTGGCTTTCAATTGCGACTACATGTGAATCCTTCACACCTGAGAAAAATCAAGACAATCGTTGCCTAAATTAGGATAATACTAAGAAGTTGTTTAAACAACTTCTAAATGTATATGATTAATTTAATGCTTTAAAATTTAGACCTGAGTTGCTGCGACTCATGAAGGGCGGAGCCCGTTTTTCAACAGGATGAAAAAAGTTGAATTACTAAATGATGCTGACTTTTGCTTCGAACTGAGGCGAAATTTTTTAGCAGATGGATTCATCCATTTTCCAGGGTTTTTGCATAAAATCGAAATCCGAAAACTTTCCAGAACTCTTGACCTTTTCATCAGTGAAAAAGTACCCCAAATGCCAAAGGAAAAGGTGTATTACGAAGAAAGGAATGATCGGGGTAGCCTGAAGCAAATCCAGCACCTTTTTGACTATGTTCCATTCTTTCACAAAATGGGAATTCGTCCACATAAGCGCACGGATGTGTTGGGATTCTCTCAAGGAATTGTCGATTTCGGGACAGAAGAAGATCTTGCCAATGAGGTTTATTATATTTTAGAACCTGGAGATTTGTTGGTCCATCATGCTCTGACCATTCACCGCGCCGATAAAAATTCCAGCAAATATCGAAGTCGGAAAGCCCTTGGTTTTATATACTATGCAGAAAAGGCGAGGGAGGATAAGGTAGCACATAAGGCTTTTTAATTAATAACTGACATTTCGCAGTTCGAAAATTTGGTATTGTAAAAAATTATTATATGTATAGCTTTGTGCTGGATCTAAAGATAGTTACTAATGATGAATCCGCACATTGCCGACTTGTACAGCGATTATTTGTTGACAAGTTTTAGTCACAGCACAGCTATAGGTATGTCTAAAATGTTAGACGGTGCTTATAGCCATGATCAGATCAGTAGATTTTTGGCTCAGCCTACTCTGGGCCAAAAAGATTATTGGAAATCTGTTAAACCTATAGTCAGGAAAGTAGAAAGTCCTGATGGTAGCATTTGTATTGATGATGTGATAACTGAAAAACCACATTCTACTCAGAATGAGATAATAACGTATCACTTTGATCATACAAAGAACAGGAGCGTCAAAGGCATCAATATGATAAGTTTTCTATATCATAACCAATTGGGTGATGGCCAAACGGTAGAGTTGCCTTTAGCCTATGAAATTATCAGAAAGCCAATCAGGTTTACTGATCTAAAAACACGACAAGAGAAACGCAAAAGTGAGGTGAGTAAGAATGAGTTAGTAAGACAAAGGCTCAAAGTACTCACACAGCGTAATCATGTTCAGTACAAATATGCCTTATGGGATAGTTGGTTTAGCTCAAATGACAATATGGAGTTTGTGCATTACGAGTTAAAAAAGCATTTTATCGGTGCAATTAAGACCAATCGTCTTGTTGCCCTGAGTAAGGAAGAAAAACTGCAAGGTAAGTTTACAAGAGTCGATGCACTAGACCTACAGCCAGACTGTGTAATGGAAGTTTGGATCAAAGGATTGGACTTTCCGGTTTCTTTGACCAAACAAGTCTTTACGAACAAAGATTACTCCACAGGCGTACTGTATCTGGTAAGCAACGATACAAAACTTACACATCAGCAGACTCATACAATCTATGAAAGAAGATGGAAAGTTGAGGAATTCCACAAATCGATGAAACAGAATGCTTGTTTAGCCAAATCACCAACAAAGTATGAAGTGACGCAGTCCAATCATATTTTTTGTGTGATGATAGCGTATACTAAACTCGAATTGCTCAAAATTAATCAAGCTAAAAACCACTTCGCCATAAAGGCAAGACTATACTTAAAAGCTGTCAAAGCAGCATATCAAGAACTTAACCGAATGAAAAAACAATTCAATTTGGTTAACCCTGCTCAACTGCAAGCTATTCCTCTTTTGGAATAACTATAATATTATTTTTTAATTTTCCAAATATCTGCCCTGCGAAAGGTCAGTTAATAACGGAAATGGTACGTACACGGATAAAACTTCTGGTTTCCTACGTAATAGAGGGCGCATTGGGCTTGTGACGGATGCAGTATGGTTGGATGAAACAAGAGAGTTGTTCATTGTGGGAGAATGGATGCCTATTACTATATATAGGTATCATAGCGATAGTACTACTGTAAAAACATTTCCCAACACTTCAGGTTGGTGGAATACCATTCACGCCAATGATCTTGATCGAGATGGAAAGGGAAATTTTGAAGTAGTGATAAATCGGGAAAGTGGTTTTGCGGTATTTGGCGAAGCAAGGGATGTCAAAATTCTATACGGCAGTGATGGTCGGGCATTGATCTTGGTAAGTCGCAATAATGCAGATCCGAGATTATTCAATATAAAACAATGAAACAAGCAGATTCATGAGTTTTCCCTGTCTGATTGGCAGATTTGGGTTTCCGATCTTCGTTCCTCTGATAATTCTTCTCAGCTGTCTTTGCTGTAGTCCATCCAAGACAACAAGATCAGAAATGGTAAACGGTCAGCCCTGGGATGCAGAAAAAGTACCGATAAAGTTGATAGTTCCGGCCAAAAAAATTGAAAGTTGGGTGGAATCACATAAACGTACGATCGACCCATTACGGGAAGGCCCGGTACGATCTGATCTGCCCAGGGAATATGTCTAAATGATCCCAATGGGTGCAGCGCATATACGTCTTAGGGGAATAGATCGCAATTTAACGGAGTATGGAGATACTGGGTTTAGTATATACTTAAGGCGGGCTTTCCTCGCATCAGCGGGCTTTGATTCTGAGGACCTTAGCAGACCAATAGTGGGTATTGCGAATACGACATCTGATTATACAACTTGCCATCGTCAGATGCCAGAGCTCATCGAAGCGGTAAAACGGGGAGTGCTCGAAGCTGGTGGATTACCTTTTGTTTTCCCTACGATTTCCTTGGGCGAAATATTGATTAGCCCCACCTCTATGCTTTATCGCAATCTGTTAGCGATCGAGACTGAGGAAATGATTCGTGCTTACCCAATGATTTGCGGTTATCATTTTGTAATAAAACGATTGCTTGAAAATAGATGCCCTGTTGAGGATGTTTGATGAGTTCGCGGATGAATTTGGCATTGATATAATGAAGGTTAAATCCATTTGGAAATAATAGTAAGATTTACGACAAAAATGTCAATTGCCTTAGATTTATAGGTTAGGAATACATATTAAATAAAGTAACAATATGTTATTATCTTGTGAAAAAAAAGGATGGAAAGGTATTCAAAAGAAACAGAAGCAAAGATGAAGCTTTTTTATACTGGTTTGGAAGAAAAAGATAGGCGTCATTATGCTGCCTTAGAGGCCTCAAAATTAGGTCATGGAGGTAAGCAGTATATAGGAAAGATGTTTAAAATAAGTCAAAAGACGCTGCGCAAGGGAGAACGAGAATTATTGAATTCTGAATTATATGGACAAATTCCATTAGGCAAACAAAGGCGCATAGGAGGAGGTAGAAAAAAAATTTAACAAGTACCCCGAGACATTAGCGAAGCTTACTGAGTTTATCAATATAAATAAAGCCGGTAGTCCTACCAATGAAAATGTTTATTGGATTCACTTAAAGGCTGGGGAAATAGCTGATCGATTTTTTCAAGAGTATGGTATCAAGATCAGCAATGGCTTAATAAAGCGAACCCTTCGAGCTATGAATTTCAAGTATCGTAAAATGAGCAAGAATATAGCTTTAGGCAGTTATGAAAAACGAGATGAACAGTTCAAAATTATTTTCAAATTAGTAGGACTGATGAGTTTGCAAAGCCCAGTAGTAAGCATAGATTGTAAGAAAAAGGAGCGATTAGGCAACTTGTATCGTGAAGGAAAATGTTATGCTACGGGAGCTATAGAGGTTTTCGATCACGACTATCACCATTTATCTAAAGGTGCAGTAATTCCTCACGGAATCTACGATTTACAAAAAAATGAAGGGTATATGTCGATAGGTAATAGTCATGAAACAGCAGAATTTATTACAGATAATTTGTTATGGTGGTGGGAAAACTATGGTATCCATCAATATCCAAATGCTAAAAATATCCTCGTGTTGTGTGATGCAGGAGGAGCCAATAGCTATGGACACTATGCTTTCAAAAAACAAATTTTACTTTTAGCAAAACAGATAGGATTAGATATTATCGTGTGCCATTACCCACCCTATGCTTCTAAGTGGAATCCAATTGAACATCGTTTATTTGCTCATGTTCACCGCGCTATTCAAGGTGCAGTTTTTACCGATTATGAGTTGGTAGCTAAACTCATAAATAAAACCAAAACCAAAACAGGATTAAAAGTAGTAGCACGATTAAATCAAAAAAGATATAACACAGGAATAAAGACACCTAAATCAGAAATTGACTATAATCGAATTCAATTTCATCCACAACTTCCAGTTCTTTCCTACAGAATTTGTGCATAAATTCGATACTTTATTTTATCTTCGTTCCTTTGTAATACTACCCAATTGAAATTATCGAAATCGGATTTGGGCGAAGTACTTTTTTCCCTGGTTTTTGATATCAATCTGAAGATGGCTATTAACGGAAATAAAAGCGTATTAAAATAGGTCCAACTCACTATCTCCATATTTTCACAAGTATCAATTTTTTCTTTTAATCGGCGATACGTATACCGTCTTTCATGGTGATTTATTTCATCATGATCACTCCACAAGAACATATATGCCGGCACTGTGATAAAGACGAATCCTCCAGATCTTGTAACTCTGGTCATTTCACGAATTGCCAAGGTGTCATCTTTTATATGTTCGATCACGTCGAACGCACAGGTCAAATCGTATACGTTATCAAAGTAGGGCAACTCCGTGGTCAACCCTTGGGTAATTTCTTTTTTGAGCACCTCGCGAACAAATTTGCAGCAATCCTCATCATATTCTAGCGAAGTCGTTTGTCCTGTAGTCGAGAGCATTTCGGAGGTGCGATAGGTAGCGGCGCCTACATTTAGTATCTCTGGATTTTTCAATTTTAATTTAAGGATCACGTCCCTGAGAATATTTGATCTCACCTGAAACCACCAGTGGGTTCTTTCCAGCTCGTAGTATTTTTTGAAGTAGGCTTTATCCATTTTGTTGGGTGCATTTTATTTTGTCGCATATTATATATATTATTGTTTTTTTAATATAAGATTTAAATTTAGAAATAGTAGAAAAATGATCGCTACCATTCTAAAAAAGGCCATTCCACACCTCATCGCATTGCTCACTTTCATCATTTTGAACAGCATTTATTTCAATCCTCAATTTGAAGGAAAACGAATTGGGAAACAAGGCGGAGGTGATTTAGTAAGTGGCGCTAAGGCCGGACACGAGTTGGGAACATATAGAAGTCAAACTAAGGAAGACATTCTCTGGACCAATTCCGTATTCGGCGGAATGCCAGCCTATCAACTTTCTTTTTCTCCGGAGGGAAATCAAATGAGTCGTTTCTATAAAATCTTCTATTTAAAATTTTCGGAGCCGATCGGGATTTTCAATTTGCTCATGGTCGCTTTCTACATATCCATGCTATTACTTGGTTTCTCGCCATGGATTTCTATGCTCGGAGCCGTTTGCTTTGCACTTACTACCAATAATTTTATCCTCTTAGAGGCTGGCCACCTCTCCAAATTAAGGGCGATAGCCTTTTCGCCCATAATAATTGCGGGTGTCATACTGGCTTTTCAAAAAAAATATTTATTGGGCGGTGCCATATTTGCCTTTGGAATGGCTCTGAATCTTTGGGCCAATCACGTGCAAATGACGTATTACCTGGGCCTTGGCATACTTATTTTCGTTTTGATGAAAACTGTAGAATTTGCAAAAAGAAGAGAATGGATTGACCTGTTGAGAATAGGTGGGATCCTGGTCATCGGACTTCTGCTTGCCGTGGCGACATCCATGTCTAATCTGCTGCCTACCTACGAATATGGTGAGGAGACTATGAGGGGGAAGCCTATTTTGACTTCGGAATCATCCGGAGGCAGTGCACCGGCTCAAAGCAGCAGCGAAGTAGCCGGACTCGAATGGAATTACGCGATGCAATGGAGCAATGGATTTGTGGATCTTTTGGCCACTGTTATACCGGGAGCTGCGGGTGGAGGAAGTGGTGAAAAAATAAGTCAAAAATCAGCATTTGCCCAGGCATTGAGGCAAAGGGGCAGCCGGGTAGAAGCCGCACCGCTGTACTGGGGTGCATTGCCTTTTACCGAAGGTCCATCGTATTTTGGTGCGGTGCTGTCGTTTTTGTTTGTTTTTGCGCTGTTTTTGGTCAAAGGATCGGTTAAATGGTGGCTTGGTTTATCAGTATTATTGACCACCATGATATCAATGGGCAGCAATTTGGGTGGATTTAATCAGTTTTTGTTTGATCATTTACCACTTCTTAACAAGTTTAGGGCACCTACTTCGATTTTGGGTCTAACTGTAATTTTTGTCACTATTTTGGTGGTGATGGCATTGTCGGAATTAACCCATTCCAAAAGGAAAAATGCTGAGACCTTACGTGCGCTGAAATGGTCAAGTACAATTTTGGGAGGGATCCTCATCTTCTTCGTAGCCTTAGGTGCCGTATTATACGATTTTACTGCCTCAGTCGATGCCCAGTACGCCCAGGCAGGTCTGGTCGACGCAATCCTTGAAGACCGAAAATCTCTTTTCAGAAAGGATGCTCTAAGATCTTTGCTTTTTGTGCTTCTGACTGGCGGGCTGATTTGGTTATTCATCAAAAGAAAAATCAGAAGTAATGCATTGGTCGCGGCAATTGGTTTCTTGTGCATCTTAGACTTGTGGGGGGTCGGTAGGAGATATGTGGATAAATCCAGCTTCATCACGCCAGCCAGCTACAATGAAAATTTTGAACCACGACCTATCGACCAACAAATTATGAATGCCGAACCAAAGGGGAGAGGTTTTTACCGGGTTTTTGATTTGTCTATTAACACATTTAATTCAAATACGGCATCCCATTTCCACAATACCATAGGAGGTTATCATCCGGCAAAGCTGCAACGCTATCAGGATCTAATCGATCGCCACATCAGCAGGGGAAATGCATCTGTCCTGAATATGCTTAATACGAAATACATCATCAACCAACAGGGTCAATTGCAAACCAATCCAGGTGCTTTGGGAAACGTTTGGTTCGTAGAATCTATTCAAGACGTCAAAACTCCTAACGAGGAGATAGACGGTTTGACAAATTTTGATCCTGCGAGTACTGCAATAATGCTCAATCAGGAATTTGGCAAGCAAGCCAATTGGTTTGATCCTCAGAAAAATGGAAGTATAGAATTGGTTGATTACAAACCTCATCATCTGACTTATCAATCCAATGCGGCTTCAGATCAACTAGCTGTATTTTCCGAAATATGGTACGGACCGGATAAAGGATGGAATGCATATATCGATGGAGATCCGGCAGAGCACTTACGTGCCAATTATGCACTTAGAGCGATGAAAGTACCACCCGGAACTCATCAGATTGAATTCAAATTTGAACCGAAATCCTATTCAGTTGGAAAGCTTATCTCTTATTCTTCTTCTATTTTGATTATTTTATTGGTATTTGGATTGCTCGGGTTCAAGGGTTATGAACAGTTTAAAGCCTTAAAGAAAACTGAAAAGCTAGCAACAGTTGCAAGTACTCGAGTTCCGGAAAAGGACAAAAGCCGACCAACTAAAGCTAGGCGAAGAAAGCACCCTAAAATAAGGAAAAGGAGGTAGGGGGTGTAAGACAAATCGCACAAAAGTCGTAAACTCTAGGTATTGAAAACACAGCCTTTTAAATAATATGACAAACCTCAAGCACTATCTAATCACACTTTGTCCTGCAATCGAGCCCATTAGATCAATATGATGGAGCGTTTTACTCTATACGGCTTGAGTAATTTCCTATTTTTCCAGTTCCACTTCTATTATCCGTACTTTTTGTCCCCGATGCTTTGATCGGGATGTGCCACATCGCTACAAAAGTCGAGTAGGCAAGGGGAGTTTCACCCCAAGCCTCTCACAGAACCGTACGTGAACCTCTCAATTCATACGGCTCTTTACAATTAACCAATTTAAGGAAGATAACCCAACTGCCAATGAGGAAATAAATACCGATAGCTTTTGGCTACAGATTGTATCCACTTCTTCGTTGCGTAAAGGGATTTGGCCTTCTTAAATCGCTTAAACTTGCGGTACGCCCATTTAATAATTCTCGCATTGACTTTAAAGAAAAACGAAACCAGTTCGTGTTTGCTCACCTTGCCATAGTATTGAAGCCAGCCTCTGATTAATGGACACAGAGCTTTCGACAGATCAATGAGTGATCTACTTGACCACCTGTTAATCTTAAGATCCCTCAAATGGGCCACAATCCTTTTCATGGATTTGTTGCTTATTCCAGGTAGAAACGACATAGTCACTTTTCCACTTTTTGTCACTACTTTTCTTGGCTTAAACGTAAATCCAAGGAAGTCAAACTGGACTGACTCTCCAGTCAGTTTGCGCCTTCTGTTACTGGGACAATACACTACCTTGGTCTTTTCCGGATGCAATTCGAGTTTACATTCCTGCATTCTCGTATTGATTTTGTTAAAAACCCTCATAGCTTCTTCCTTACTCTTCGCATGTACGATGATATCATCAGCATACCTTTCAAAAGGACATTCAGGAATTTCCTTTTCTATCCATTTGTCAAAAGCGAAATGAAGAAAGATGTTAGAGAGCAACGGACTAATTACGCCTCCTTGTGGAGTGCCTTTTCCTAAATTGGTAATTAATTTTCCATTCCCCAATTGGACTGGAGTCTTTAACCACCTTTTTACGTAAGTAATGATATGTTTTCTTTGAGTCACATGACGTAGGGCTTTTATCATTAAGCCGTGGTCAATATTGTCAAAGAATCCTTTAATGTCCATATCAATTACCCAAGCATACTTCCAACAATTCTGCTTAGCTTGAATTACGGCTTGGTGTGCACTCTTGTTAGGACGGTATCCAAAGGAACTGTCTGAGAACTGTTTATCAACAATCTCTTCTAATTCTTTTCTGATTACCATCTGCGCAACACGGTCAGTTACCGTGGGAATTCCTAATGCACGCACCTTACCTTTGGACTTTGGTATTTCCTTTCTCCTCACGGGAGATGGAAAGTAACTACCGCTTGCAAGTCTGTTCCATATCGGGTACAGGTATTTCTGCGGAGCTCTTGATATTTCCAACACCGTTGTGCCATCTATCCCAGGCGCTCCACCATTTGACTTGACTAATTTAAACGCATCCCACACTTGTCTTTTTGTGATAGGATATGGTTTTGTCTTTTCGAATAAATTCATCCTTTTAAATCAAATGATTTAAAGTTGATTGATTAAAAAAAACTAATTGTATCTACCCCTTCGCTGTTCTTGCATTACACAAGCTTCTACACTACTACGAGTAGATCCGCCACTGCTGAGTTGTCTCGATATTCGCTTTACTCAAAGAGCTTATAGCTTTCTCTCATACGACATCCCGCAGCTTCCCCTGTTCCATGTTTGAGCCAAGTCTAAGGTCGTGCCATCTTTACGCCGAACACCCATCACGCCTATTATGAGTATTTATCGTGACTTGTCTGCCGGTTGGACTGTAACCCACATTTTGAGTGTCAAACAGTGATATTTACGACGCCTCTACGATGGTTCATTCTCATCTCATTCACCTCCTTAGACCATAACTGATGGAATAATATTCCACCTTTTTTCATAATGCTAAGCACCAGACCTTGAAAGCCAAGCACCTTATGATGTTTTGACAGGTAAGCTCATACTCTCCCTGCCGGAGGTCCGCCTTCTTCACTTTTGAAGAAGTTCCTCCATCTCAAACACAGCTTATGTCCATCCACCTCTAAGACCGATGTCTTATCATACCCAATGGATGGACTTCAGGGCACACAGAAACAAAAAAATCTAGATAAAAACAATTGCGGCCTAACCGACAAATCAATTGTCGGTTTCCGATCTATTTTAGCTTCAACGCTAAAATTCCCTTCGTGATCGATCTCCAATATCGGGCCACCGCCACCCTTTGAAATTAATGTTTTACCAAAGTTGGAATTCTGATTTTTAATAACTATTCATTTCGTTATTGACCCTATCAACTATGAGTATGTTTTGTTTTTCTGTATTCTCAATCCGAAGGAATGAAAACAAGGGTTCATAAACAAAGACATCGATCTCAATCGCAAACTTTGTGCAATTTGTCCTGCACCCGGAAGTAGGCTTATTGTATTCTATCAGCTGGTGAATGAAATAAACCGGAACAGGCATTAAATTGTTATATAAGCTGTTGCAGAAGCTCGGCATATACACCGGCAAGTCGAAACCTGGAATATTTGGACGTTTTTTCTGTAATAAGTTTTTGTTGATATCCGTTATCCGTCATTTGTGTTGCCAAAAAAGATTGAATACCATCTCGGTCTTGATAATCAAAGACGCTACCTGCCTGAGTTTCATTAATTATCCTTTCTACATCACTTCTTTTCGGGCCAATGCAAAGAATCGGCTTTTTTGCGCCTAAATATTCATATAACTTTCCCGGAAGGACTCCCATTAAATTGGGAGTACTATTAATAGGTAACAGCAACAAATGGGCTCGCTGCAGAGCGTTAATGGCTTCATGATGAGGTAAGAAATCTATTTTCTTTAAGTAAGATTGTAATTGGTACTGGTGAATGCTTTGAACAATACTATAATCAACCTGGCCAATTAGCAAAATTTCAAAATTGCCTTTAAAAGCCGAATGTGTTTTTGAGAGATCGGCCAAGACCTTCCAGAGTATTTCAGGATTTCGATCCTTGTTCATGGAGCCGATATGGCAGATGGTGAATTTATCAAAGTTCGCTTTTGTTGTCTCTTCATAATCGGTGGGATCAAATCCATTGGTAATTACTTCAATATCTTCTCTCCCACAAATTCGCCGAAAATCGACCGCCCAACTCCAGCTCACAGTGACCACCTTATCAGCTTGAAGCAGAACTTTCTTTTCGAGTTTTTTATGCCGGTGGTTGGCTAATTTGGTAAGCCTGAGTTGGTCGTAAAAGTCAATATTTGTCCAGGGGTCCCGAAAATCAGTGATCCATGGTAAGTTCATTTTTCTCTTAATTGCCAAAGCAATCAAATGCGTAGAATGTGGCGGCCCGGTAGAAATGATCGCATCAACAGGGTTCGATTTTAAGTATTTTTCCAGAAATTTGATAGAAGGGTTGATCCAAAATTTACGGGCATCGGGTATAAAAAAGTTACCTCGTATGAATATGGATAATTTCTGGGCGAGCGACTCTTTTTTTAATTCATTTATGAATCCTGAATAGACGCGTTCTTCCTTTTTCCTCCGCGTAAATTTTTTGTACAGATCATATGGTTCCCAAATTGGTGTTCTGATTACCTCTAAATCCTCAGGTAATTCTTTTTCGAGGCTTTCATCGATTACCGGATATTCTGCATCCTTTGCGGTGTAAATGACGGGTTCCCACTCAAACTCTCTCAAATATTTGGAAAATTTCAACCATCGCTGAACACCTCCTCCACCTGCTGGTGGCCAATAATATGTAATGATTAAAACTTTTTTGTGAGCCACTAGTTGATTCTTTTTCCGTAACCGTTAGAGTATATATGAAATTGGTTGAAGTGGGTCTTGAAGGGGACGTTCGAGTAATCAATTATTTCCACGCTATTTTCATGAATGTGAAATTCCCGTATTTGCCGCACCTTACCATATTCCAATAATAATCGAATAAAATTATCACCCACTTCCACCAATTGTACTTTTGATTTTCTCTTGAGATTAAATAATGCGAATGCACCACTCAAAGGAGGATTTTGCTCTTTGCCTTCTACAATTAACGTGCTATGGCTGGCTGTTTTCCTAAACTCATTCCTTCGGGTTGGAATCGGTGTATATAAATAGGTTCCGGGATCTACCACAAGATCTTCTCCGTCTATATTCAGTTCAAAGGACAATTTGTCGTTGTGCACGTGTCCCCAGGAATGGTGCTGTCTTATATTACTTATTCCTGATATACTGAGATAGAGTCGATCGGAAGTGAAAAGGTATAGTTGGAAGTCAGGGAAGTGGTAGAATTTCAAGCCTTCGGTTAGTGGCTTTGAGTCGGATGCATTAGGTTTTTTCGCTTCTTGCAATTCGGAAGCCTCCCCTAACCCCTCCAAAGGAGGGGAATTCCCTCCTAAAAAGTGGTTCGGGTGCCTTACTCCTCCCCGCCAGCTGGCGGGAGGCCGGGAGGGGCTAATAATGGTGTGTTCAGCGAAATTTTCCAACATACCTTTTGCATCCTTATTCTTCGCTTCGAACAATGTTTTTTCGTTAAAAGGAAAATCTGCTAAATCTAAAGATGTTTTCTGCTTGGAATCCTTTAAATAGGAAAGGTCGTTCTTAAAATCAGGTTTATTGTTTTTGACTATCGATCTTACGATGGAATGTTCCAATGGAAAAAGTTCTGCTGATTCAATGAATGCTTTATCATTAAATAGACCATAACAGGCAGCCAGAAATGTCTTATGGTTAAGATCATTTTCATCCCAAAACAGTTCATCCGGCTGATTTACTTTGAGATAGTTTTTTAGGTTTTTATAAGTAGAAACTGCCTCTCGATTCGACAACATACGGCCATTGGGAGAAAATCTGAAAAACCTCCCGCTGTCGTTATCGCCAAATTGGGGAACTTCACCTGTAGGTTTTGTTATCAGCTTTGTAAAAATTCCAGCTCTCCATAGTTTTTGAAAAAAGTTTTTGGGAAGTATGGTTTCGATTTCCGGATCAAATTGTTGATGTTCCAGTCTGTTGAGAGGAGCCTGATACGACCAGGGCTCGATAGCATAATTTTTTAGCGCCTTCCTTTTTGATGGAGGTAATCCTAAGATTAGCGAAGCGCCATACTGCATCATTTCACTGCTCAAACGATGATAGCTAGTCGATCCCTCAAAATTACTTCCATCATCAAAAAACTGTCGATCGAGGCAATTGATAAGTTCTTGGATCGAAAAAGCCAACCATTGGTTAATTTCCTGATTTTCAGGCAGGTAGGCTGCTATAAAAAGCAATCCGGCAATATTCGCGAGATAATGATTTGAGGTGAGGCCATCGCGATATTCTAAATCCGACAAAATGTGTTTTCCATGCAGGTACAAATTAATGACAAAAATCTGATCGAATTCTTTGTCCAATTGGTAAGAATCATCTAATTGTTTGAAAAGGTCGTAAGCTAAGAGCATATTAGCCGCTCGAATGCCCACATCCATTGCGCAAGCAAAGTTGACACCCATACCAATAGGATTAGACGCAAAAAAGTCAAGGCACTGGCATTTGAATTCCATGAGGCACTGCTCTCTTATCTCAGGCTTTTTGGATGCGAAAATGGCCAATTGTGGTAAATGTTGCATTCGCGAAAGCTCCCATGGAATCTTGATATCTGCTCCTAGTTTGCCCTTGCTCAAAGCGATTTGCTTATTGAAAGGCTGTTGAGCCGTCCACCGGAATCCGCTCTTGTGGTCTTTTTGCCAGTCGATGGGTATATAGTCCGGGTTGGTTTCGAAAATTTTAGAGAAATATTCTACGGAGAGCTTTAGATGAGATTTTGCTACGAGCCGCGGAAGCCAATTCGAATTCGAATAAGATCTATCGATTTCTAGGTTCATTTGATACAAATAATTCTCTAGTCCCAAGGCGTCACAGTCGTAAGCCGCGCTTACCCACCCGCTTCCCAGTATATTGAATTTGTGTGAGAGGTATTTTTCGGATAAATAAGAAATGACGGAATCGGATAACGCGTTCAATCGAAGATCGGGTAGGGTGAGATAGGAGCAGATAATATGTGGAGGTGAATCGATGACATTGCGGAATTCTGTTGAGTGGTAGTTTACCTGGTTTCGCTTCAAGCCATTTTTCAAAACCCTAGCAGCCTTTTTAGCAAGAACTGAGGCAGGTAGCTTCCATAAATATTCTAAATGACCCTTCATGGCATCAGCCCTCTTTGACCAGGCTTTCGTAGACATCATATAAATCCTCCGCGTACCCCTTAAATGAACTATTGGTCAGTTTTTTCTTTTCCGATTCCAGGTTTTCCAATACGTAAATGGTCTTTTCTAACAAGTCATCCATATTCCTGGTTTTTACCAAAATGCATTCAGTTGGCCGCTCGACGCAGTCTGTGGCGATCACAGGGGTCCCGACGCTAAGCGCTTCCAACACGGAAACGGAATTACCATCCGTGTTTGTCGTTCTCATGAAAACATCAGAGATCTTCCAGAAAGCCATAGCATCTATAGGGCGCTCATTAAAGAAAAAATGCGACTCAATGTTTTTCTTTTTTATGACATCCTCAAATTCTTTCAGGCATTCCGTGTTTTTCAAATCCCTTGCTGTTACAATTGTCGCAACATCATAATTTTTCTCTTTCAAAATGGCTGTCAAGTCAATAAGCATATCCATCCCGTACAAATCGACTCCTTTAAAAATATCAAATTGATGCGTATAGGAAGAGAAGAGAAAGCGGTGTTTCTTTCTTAGCCCCAGCAATTCTGTATCTTTAATTGGTTTCGTTTCTTCAAGCGCTATAAAGGCTGGAATTAACTTTACTTTACTGGTGGGTACTATTCTAGTAATAATGGAATAGGCATTTTTATTAGGTACAGCGACGGCCTTCATTCTAATAAAGAAATATTTGTAGAATTTTCTACCCGCTAATCCATACCTCCCAATTACTTCCCAAAAAGTCTCATTATGAAGCGAGAATATCGAAGTATGCCTAAACGACAGAAAGAGCGCTACTAAGCAATACGGAAGGCTAAATAGATGGTTATGAACGATACCCTTTGGCTTAAAGAATAATCCGAATAACTTGAAAATATTGGAGTTGACAACATTTGGAAGTTGCTTCTTTGTCCCGGATTCGTCATATATAATATATTTCAACCCTCTTTGCAAAGTGTAGTCTTGCATTCGGACTATATGGGTAGCCACTCCGCCAGTTGGGGGTGGTGCTATGCCTATGGAGTATATGGTATCTATAGTCACTTAAAGTGCCGATTTGAGCCCTTTGCTAAGTTGGGGCTATACAAGACTTCCACCACAAAACAAAATTCAGCAAAAACCAAGTTTTCTTTCCCTCTTTTCGCTCAAACAGATCAGTTAGAACTTGAGGATCAAAGAATTCCGTTTCATCATTAAATTCAAATAGTTCTTTCCGCGTTAGCCTTCCTAAATCGCCCATGATCCAATCGTATACTGGTACGTCAAAACCTTGTTTTTTCCTGTAAATAATCTCATGCGGAAGGAGGCCGTCCACCGCTTTTTTTAGAATGTATTTGCTTTCTTTATTTTTTTGTTTCAAATCAGGAGAAATTCCCATTGCGTATTCCACGAAGATGTGATCCAGGAAGGGAACCCTTGCTTCCAGTGAGGTCGCCATAGCCATTTTGTCGACACGCATCAAAAGCAACTCGGGCAATCTAATCTTCAAATCTATATAAGACATCCAGTTTATAAAAGATGTATTTCCCGCCCGTTCCTTGAACTGCTTGTAATAGCTGTGAATTACCTCTGATGTCCTGTAATCCTTTAAATGTTCTGACAATTGCCCGTTGATCAGGTTTTGCTTTTCCGTTTCTCCAAATGCCTTCAATCCCGTCCAGAAAACAGGCTCTTTGTCTACTGCCCTTCTCAGCAATTCATAAGGAAAGGTAGATTTTTGTCCGATAGTCTTCAGCGCGCCTAGACCGATGCTTTTGGCCAGATGTGGAATGGGTAATCGATTCAATTCATCAAGTTGGGACATCTGCTTCCAAAATTTATAGCCCCAGAACAATTCATCACTACCCTCTCCCACCTGGCAAACAGTTACGCCATTGTCTTTCGCTAATTTTGAAACATAATATACAGGGACACAGACCGGATCGGCAATAGGTTCGTCCTGGTGGTAAACCAGATCAGGTAAGAAATCAATGACATCCTGTTGAGACAATTCCAGTTCGTGATGCTCACTGTTTATCTCTTGCGCAATTTGTCGGGCATATTGGAATTCATTTTTATAGGATCGTAGATTCTCAGCATTCTCATAACCAATTGAAAAAGTCTTTATCCTTTCATCGGTCAATTGGCTGAACATTGTGGCATTGATACTGGAATCGATCCCCCCGGAAAGAAACACGCCTACTGGCACATCGGCCATCATCCTGTGTTTTACCGATTGCTTTAATTCTTGTAATAAGCCATCTATAATTTCAGATTCTTTCTTGCCGTCAAGTCCATTGACGTTGTCAAAAACGTCCCAATATTCGATTGGGTTGCTGACATGCCCATCTCTTATTCGAATGTAGTGACCTGCAGGTAGCTTCTGGATTCCTTCCAAAAAAGTGCGAGGGGCGGGAACGGTTAAAAAACTTAAATAATCATAGAAAGATTGATAATTCAACTTTCTGGGAATGTCTTGATCTTTTAGAATGGCCTTTAACTCACTGGCAAAGTATAGCTTTCCTTCAAATAGAGTATAGTACAACGGCTTAATGCCGATCCTATCTCTGACCAAAAAGAAGACACCTTCATGAGCGTCCCACAAAGCAAAGGCAAATTGGCCCCTGAGTTTCTCAAGCGCCTTTTCGATACCCCAGGCCTTATATGCGTATATGATCGCCTCAGTGTCGGAATGGTCGGTTCGAAAAGAATAACCGAGGTCAATCAACTCTTTTCTTAATTCCAGATGATTATAGATCTCGCCATTGAAGTTGATCCAAACTTTTTGCGCACTATCGCTCATAGGCTGGGCAGCTGCGGCGGATAAGTCGACAATCGATAATCGCTTATGGGCAAAAACAAATGGCTGTCCGAAGTCTTGTCTAATCATTAAAGACTTTGGCCGCTTGGCTTTATATTTATTAAAGATACCCGGATCACAACTCGCGTCAAAAAGAAAACCATCGCCGTCCGGACCGCGATGATTAATCGTGTCCGCCATTTCGAATACTGCCTCGTAGTTGATACGAACTGTCCTATTGATACCAATTATGCCTAGAATTCCGCACATTTGATTTACTGCTAATATTTCTGGGACCACTCCTAAAAACACAAAGTGCAGAAGTGGGCAAATTAAGTTCCGTTTTGGAAATTCCAATCTCACGCCCCCGGCCCCTAAAGGGGAGTCTACCCCCAAAGTTCGTTAAAAATCCTGGCGGGCGGGCACCCTTTCCGTGAGCGCCATAGCTGCTCTGCGGAGGCGCTAGGGCTGGGGTAGTGAGAGAGCCAAAATTAATTTTGGAGCATTCCTGGCAATTTTGCATAAATAGACCTTTCAGGTGAAGCTCATTTCTTTAATGGCAAATGTCGCCTCTGTTGTCTGAACCATGTCCCATAATTCAATCGGCCATTTCTTTGTTTTGCCTGAAAGGGCATCGTATAGATAATTCCATTCTTCAAATTGCCCTTTCTGACTAATAGAAGAGCTCACATTTTTTATGGATAATCCATATGCCTGCAATCGCTTATAGTCCGTCATCACTATACTTTTTTCATCAAAATGGACTTCCATATATTCCTTTGGAAGTTTTTTGTTCCCAACGGCGAAATAGTTTATTGTACATATGGATCCATCCTTGTACTTTAGAATGATCGACCGGTTATCATCACTGCTAAACTTTTTATTGAGAGGAGATAAGCTTTCGGAGCTGATACTTATTAATTCGCTTTCTGTAAAAAAGGTCATTAAATCTATCAAATGACAGCACTCCCCAATAATTCGTCCACCATCTTCATGTTGCCAGTGATCCAATGGAACATAACCAGCATTCATTCTATACTGTATAAATAGAGGGTTAATTCTCCTCGATGTTTGTTCTTTTATTGCCCTGGCATACTTTGTAAATCGCCTATTAAATCCAACCATCAGCAATGGTTTGGAAGTATCAGAATCAGAGTAAAAGTTTTTTATCTCCTCTAAATCTTCTTGATTAGTAGCCAATGGTTTCTCGACAAATACATGTTTGCCCTGTTCTAATGCCTGCAAAGTCAATCGAGCGTGATTACTATGCCTTGTAGTGATTAATACGAGATCAACCTCAGAATCTTGTACTATTTCCTCATAAGCGGTCGTTGCATAGGCTGCTTTGAATTGACTGGCAACGGCTTTGGCTTTATGTCCTTTGCTGCTAACCACTGCCCTCAGCTGAAACTTCGATGATAGTCTTTGCAAATTTGGTAGATGTGTTCCTGTGGCAAAATTTCCAGCACCTACAAGCGCCACCTGGATCACGCCTTTCTTGATTACCGAAGCATTCCGGACACTTATCGTTCGATCTTCGCCTCGATAGTCGCTTGCTGCATTTTCTACATCAGTGACCCCATAGTCCAGAACGGTAATAATCGATCTCTCACTCTTTTTTGACGTAATTTTTTCAAATGCCTCTTCGACTTTTTCTATAGGAAATACCTCACTGATCAAAGGTTTCACTTTTACCTTGCCCTCGTGGACTAGTCTGAGGTATTCCTCCATATTCCTATTTTCGGTCCATCGCACATAGGCGAAAGGATAATCGATTCCCTTTCCCTCGTAGCTTTCATCATAACGGCCCGGCCCATAAGAAGTCGAAATAAGGAAATCCAACTCTTTTGTATACATGTCCTCTCGCTTCAACTGCATTCCGGATACTCCGACCAAAACCACCCTGCCCTTTTTCTTGCACATTTGGAAAGCCTGAGAAAGCGGTTTACTCTCTCCAGTAGCGGCCGTGAACAGCACTCCATCTGCGCCGTAACCTTCTGTGATGTTGAGAACGGCCTTCACAATATCCTCATCTGCAGGATTCAGGATGTACTCTGCGCCCAGCTCCTTCGCGAGTTTCAATCTCTTTTTATCCAGGTCAATTACGATGGTTCGGATACCGGATGTTTGCAATATCTGCTGGGCCAAAAGGCCAAGAATACCTCCTCCTAATACCACTGCAAATTCGCCCAATTTTAATTCTGAACGGCGAACGCCTTGCAAAGCAATTCCCCCTAAAGCTGCCGTGGACGCCAAAGTGAAATCCATGCCTACAGGCAGCTTCATCACCAGGTTAACCGGGACATCCACATATGCTGCATGATTAGCAATACCTGCCCCAGCCGCAGCGACAGCCTGCCCAACCTCGAAGTTCTCAACTCCTGCTCCCATCGCCACGATAACTCCTGCCACTGAGTAGCCCGTTGGTTTGCCGCCATCCAACTTGCCTCGAATGCGTGATATCGTCTTTTGGATACCGTTGCTTTTGGCAAACTCTAATGCCTGCTTCACTTGCTCCGGTTGCTCCAAAGCTCTTTTGATCAATGGCTTACCAGTATCTGAAACGATCTCGGCTTCCGTTCCCGTGGAGATGCAACTGTTTACGACTTTAATCAATACGCAGCCGGCTGATACCTTTGGAGTCGGAACATTTTCGACCAGAACTCTTCCCTTTTTTATGATTGCTTGTAGCAAAGGCTATTGTTGTTTGTTAATTTATCAAACATTCGAGGTTTAATAAATCTATAATTCACTGAATCTCAAAGATATATAGATTTTCCAGGTATTAAAAATTTGGCCCAGCAACGGGTGTAAGACAAATCGCACAAAAGTCGTAAACTCTAGGTATTGAAAACACAGCCTTTTAAATAAAAAGACAAATCTCAATCACGATCTAAGGAGACTTTGTCCTGGAATCGAGCCCATTAGATCAATATGATGGAGTGTTTACGCTATACGGCTTGCATAGTTTCCTATTTTTCCTGTTCCACCTCTATTATCCGTACTTTTTGTCCCCGATGCTTTGATCGGGATGTGCCACATCGCTACAAAAGTCGAGTAGGCAAGGGGAGTTTCACCCCAAGCCTCTCACAGAACCGTACGTGAACCTCTCAATTCATACGGCTCTTTACAATTAACCAATTTAAGGAAGATAACCCAACTGCCAATGAGGAAATAAATACCGATAGCTTTTGGCTACAGATTGTATCCACTTCTTCGTTGCGTAAAGGGATTTGGCCTTCTTAAATCGCTTAAACTTGCGGTACGCCCATTTAATAATTCTCGCATTGACTTTAAAGAAAAACGAAACCAGTTCGTGTTTGCTCACCTTGCCATAGTATTGAAGCCAGCCTCTGATTAATGGACACAGAGCTTTCGACAGATCAATGAGTGATCTACTTGACCACCTGTTAATCTTAAGATCCCTCAAATGGGCCACAATCCTTTTCATGGATTTGTTGCTTATTCCAGGTAGAAACGACATAGTCACTTTTCCACTTTTTGTCACTACTTTTCTTGGCTTAAACGTAAATCCAAGGAAGTCAAACTGGACTGACTCTCCAGTCAGTTTGCGCCTTCTGTTACTGGGACAATACACTACCTTGGTCTTTTCCGGATGCAATTCGAGTTTACATTCCTGCATTCTCGTATTGATTTTGTTAAAAACCCTCATAGCTTCTTCCTTACTCTTCGCATGTACGATGATATCATCAGCATACCTTTCAAAAGGACATTCAGGAATTTCCTTTTCTATCCATTTGTCAAAAGCGAAATGAAGAAAGATGTTAGAGAGCAACGGACTAATTACGCCTCCTTGTGGAGTGCCTTTTCCTAAATTGGTAATTAATTTTCCATTCCCCAATTGGACTGGAGTCTTTAACCACCTTTTTACGTAAGTAATGATATGTTTTCTTTGAGTCACATGACGTAGGGCTTTTATCATTAAGCCGTGGTCAATATTGTCAAAGAATCCTTTAATGTCCATATCAATTACCCAAGCATACTTCCAACAATTCTGCTTAGCTTGAATTACGGCTTGGTGTGCACTCTTGTTAGGACGGTATCCAAAGGAACTGTCTGAGAACTGTTTATCAACAATCTCTTCTAATTCTTTTCTGATTACCATCTGCGCAACACGGTCAGTTACCGTGGGAATTCCTAATGCACGCACCTTACCTTTGGACTTTGGTATTTCCTTTCTCCTCACGGGAGATGGAAAGTAACTACCGCTTGCAAGTCTGTTCCATATCGGGTACAGGTATTTCTGCGGAGCTCTTGATATTTCCAACACCGTTGTGCCATCTATCCCAGGCGCTCCACCATTTGACTTGACTAATTTAAACGCATCCCACACTTGTCTTTTTGTGATAGGATATGGTTTTGTCTTTTCGAATAAATTCATCCTTTTAAATCAAATGATTTAAAGTTGATTGATTAAAAAAAACTAATTGTATCTACCCCTTCGCTGTTCTTGCATTACACAAGCTTCTACACTACTACGAGTAGATCCGCCACTGCTGAGTTGTCTCGATATTCGCTTTACTCAAAGAGCTTATAGCTTTCTCTCATACGACATCCCGCAGCTTCCCCTGTTCCATGTTTGAGCCAAGTCTAAGGTCGTGCCATCTTTACGCCGAACACCCATCACGCCTATTATGAGTATTTATCGTGACTTGTCTGCCGGTTGGACTGTAACCCACATTTTGAGTGTCAAACAGTGATATTTACGACGCCTCTACGATGGTTCATTCTCATCTCATTCACCTCCTTAGACCATAACTGATGGAATAATATTCCACCTTTTTTCATAATGCTAAGCACCAGACCTTGAAAGCCAAGCACCTTATGATGTTTTGACAGGTAAGCTCATACTCTCCCTGCCGGAGGTCCGCCTTCTTCACTTTTGAAGAAGTTCCTCCATCTCAAACACAGCTTATGTCCATCCACCTCTAAGACCGATGTCTTATCATACCCAATGGATGGACTTCAGGGCACACAGAAACAAAAAAATCTAGATAAAAACAATTGCTCCGCTGTTTTTATCGGGCCACCGCCACCCTTTGAAACTAATGTTTTACCAAAGGTGGAATTCTGATTTTTAATAACTATTCATTTCGTTACTGACTCTATAAACTAAGAGCGTGTTTTGCTAGTATTTGCCATTCTAAAATGATTTTGATATTTCGCTCCTCTGGAGCTCAGATGATTGTCAATCATACCAAAGCTACCAATATTTTGGCTCTTCTGGAGCGTTGTTGACTCTGGACCAAATTGAGCCTATCCGCACCATTTTTTAATCATGACCGAATTCTTGGCAGTTTCAAATCGATACTTTATTATTCGCGTGTTTCCAATTTGATAGAGAGGGTAAGCCTTCGGCACTTCTGTATATTTTTAAGAATTTTCTATACCACTCAATGGTGAGTTTTAGACCTTCATCCAAAGGAATTTTTGGTGTCCAGCCAAGAAATTGCTCTGCTTTGGATCGATCTGATTTCATTCGCCAAATTTCGGTAGGCCTGTCGGGAAGTGCTCCAATCAATAGGTCTGAAGATGAGTCGCACAGAGTATGTATCTTTCTGACCAAATCTCTAATTGATATTTCTTCTCCCGCTCCAATATTTACCGGATGGTCAGGAATCTTTTCCGTATGTGCAGCGGCTAAGAATCCTTCGACAATATTCGCGACATAATTGAATTCCCTTGTTTGCTTGCCTTGTGTCGTTTTGATTGGCTCTCCTCTTAAACATTTCATAATCAATTCCGGGATAATTGCTCTTTCGCTTTGGTAGGGTCCAAAAGTATTAAATGGCCTCAGGCAAATAATTTCATTTTTGGTTTGATGCCTTTTCATTCTTGCGTATAGCTCTCCGCCGTATTTACCGATAGCATATGGCGATATCGGAAACGGCATATTTTCTTCCATAAACGGAACGTCAGTCTGGTAACCATACACTTCCGAAGTGGCCGTGTAAATAAATCTCTTATAAGCTGGCCCAAATTCCATTAAATTGGCCGTAGCCAACATATTCGAATTAATAGCTTCATGGATATGTTTGAAACTATCCCCTACGTGGTTATAAGCCGCTAAATGAAAAATGTAGTCAAATGACGAGTCTTTGAGCTGAATTACAGAATCCAAATTCCTTAAATCGCATTCGACGACATTTACCTTATCCCAAATACCCGCTAGTCTGGGGCAATCTATTATGCTTTTATACTTTACCGTAACTGTTACAATAGCTTTTTTTGTCACCAATTCACTCACTAAATGCGAACCGATGAACCCAGCGCCACCTGTAACCAATACATTCTTATTCTTCATTTAAATAGTCAAATACTTTTTCAATTCTTTTCTCGCCTTATCCAATTCCGTTTGCGTGTTTATTGTGACTCTCAAGCCGTCAAAATTAAATGCCTTGATGGAGCCTTTTTTAATCAGAAATTGAAAAAAAGCGATCAGGCCCTTGCCATCGGGTAATTCAATCAATTCAGTTGGGATTTCTTCCAGAATTTGCTTATCAATTACCATATAACCGATATAATGATTCAGAATGGGCTTCTCTTTAAATTCAGTTATTACACTTTCGCCATTCCATTGTACAATGCCAAATGGATTTCTAATGGGAGCGACTACCAGGGTAACCGGCATATCGTGATCTTTATGAAAGCGCGCCAAAGCATTAATATCAATTTTAGCATAAGTATCGCCATAGCTTATGATACAACTTTCGTCTATAAAATCTCTCGCTTCGTAAATCCGCTTTAGTATGCCCGCTTCTTCACCAGCATCGCTAAATTCTACATTACTGTGGTGCAATCCGATATGTTTCTTTAAAACATCTCCCTTATAACCGATACAAAAAATGAATTGGTTGTATCCCTTGCCTTTATAATATTCTAATTTATGATCGAGCAATGTCCTTTCTCCTATGAGAACCAGAGGTTTGGGAATGCTTTCGGTTACGGAACCCAGCCTGCTCCCTCTGCCACCGCACATGATCATTATTTTCATAAGCAAGTATTCTAAGAAAGAAATCGAATCTTCAAAAAGAGGCGTTACACCCATCACACATGAATTTTCGGTTTTTTGTCTGCTTCTTTTTCCCCATAACTCGTGCCGCGTCACGCGGTATCTGCGTTAAAATTTTAAACCATAATCCTGCTATGCTTGATCCCGAAAGCTTTCGCATATGCATCAACTCTAACTTAACATATATAACAATTAACAATGTAAAAAGAATTGACTACCTGTGTTTTAACCTAATATTTGGGAATCTAACCATAGAACAAAAGTGCAGGAAAATTCAAAGTTCTTCACTATGTGGCAGTCCAATGTTTGCCTGTATAATGTTAATAATCAAAAGAATACATATTCATAAATAAAATATAAGTTAAACTAAGGTTAATGCCAATGCGAAAGCTTTCGGGATGCCTTGATCTGAGAAAAAATAATCTAGTCAAAAATCCCGAAAACCCAAATGCGATGGGTATAGATAGATATTAATTTTCAAGTAAATCTATTATACCGGCCTCCAAATCATAGATCGGTTTCCAATTAAATCGCTTTCTTATTTTCCTGGTGTCGGCGTACACATCGGCCACGTCATTTTTTCTTGGAAGATCCTCTATTTTTATACCCATTCGATTAGCTGTCAACATTTTTATTAACTCCACAACTTCTAAATTAGAGTAGGATTTGCCAAACGCCAGGTTGTACAACTCAAATGAGTCAATCCCTCCATTAAAAATAAGCTCTAACAGGGTGCAAAAGTCTTTGACGTAAAGATAGTCCCGATATGGACGAGGGTTGCGTAAATTGATACTTCTTTTTGCCTTACAACTTTCGACCGATTCGGCGATCAGTCTGCCCTCTTTTACTCCTGGGGCGTATATGTTAAAAGCCCGAAGGATCAATAAACTGATGTTCAAATGTTTACAAACATCCTTGCAAATTACTTCAGATAACCACTTGCTGGACATGTACGGATTCGTCGTATCAATAGGGTGATTTTCGTCAATGGGTGTATACTGCGGTGGACCATAGACGTAGGAGCTCATGTATATAAAGTTGCCCCCACTCCGTAAACAACTCGACAAAGCATTAATTGTAGCATTTATATTGTTTCGGTAGATGGATAGAGGATTATTATATGCGCCTGCTATTGAAGTACGGGCAGCAAGATGCAGCACCCAGTCGACTTTTGGCATCTTTTTGACATTGTCATTCCCGTTTCGCGACTTAATCCAGGGATCCAAACTCTTTATTTCAAAACTCTCGTGTCCACTGAAATGGCTAAAAATATAGGAGCCTATCCAGCCCTTTGTTCCGGTTATTCCGATTACCTGTTTCATGGGTAAATAGTTTTTGAGAAACAAAATGCTTCTGTATGAATCATTTGGGTTTGTTTAAAACTCGGTATTTGAGTAATTTCCATTTTTTCAGAAAGTCGATCCAAATGAATTCTACAACATAAACTACTTTTCTGAAGAGAGAAAAATTTTTGAACAAACTAATATTCTGGTATTTCACTAATCCGTTAAAAACAATCGCAATTGATCTATTCCTAAAGGAGCATTTTAAAAGAGCGATAACTAATTTCTTGATAATAAAATGTTCGAAATAATGAGAATTGTATTTTTTTAATTCAATATTCTTTTTAACTAATTTTGAGATCCAAGAATCCAATAATTTAAAATCATCCCTTAAATTCAAATTTTCAGTACACATCTTATAGTGCAACTCCAACTCATCAGAATTATGATCCACATCTAATCGTTTCAATTGATGACTTAAGACTTTTTTTATGTCCATGACGGTTTGCTCAGACAAAACCTCGGAGGCATTATTTCCATGTTTTCTCAAGCTAACCAAGTATTCATTAATTAGCCCTACTTTCTTATTTTGAACTATTTTCACCCACAAATCATAGTCTTGGGCTATTTTGATTGAGGGATCATATAACAGTTTTTTAGCCAGGCGAGATGAGAAAAAAGCGGAGGAATGGAATATGACATTTTCAAAAAAGAGTTTGCACTTTAAATATTCCGGATCATTGCTTTCTGATCGAACGCTGTAAATCTTTTTCCCATTTTCATCAACTACCTTCGCAAGTGTACCGCAAAGCCCAAAGTCAGGATTCGATTCTAAAAAATCCATTTGGCGTTCCAATCTTCGTTTATCACTGACATCATCCTGATCGATTCTGGCGATGTAGGTGCCTTCAGCTAATTCAATCCCTTTGTTCAATGATAACGTTTGTCCAATATTCTTCTTATTCCTGTAGTATTTGATTCGACTGTCTTTGTATCGATTGATTACCTCGGCACTTCCGTCTGTCGAACAATCATCTACAATTATTAAATGGAAGCCCTCGAAAGTTTGGTTTAGAATACTTTCTATAGATTCTGAAATAAATTTTTCGCCGTTGTACACAGGCATTAAAACCGTGACTTTAGGATCTCTATTTTCTCCTACAAGATCTTGCACAGTTTTTAATTATTTCATTATTCTTCACTACAATTTCGTTTAAGACCTATGAGGATTGGAAAGCTCTAATTGATCAGCAAAATAACCATTATAATAAGTGGCAATGTATTCCTGTAGAGCAACTCGCCAGTCTCGCATAATGTTAAGGCCAGCATCATTAAGTCTTTTATTAATCAACCTCTCACAAGCTGGTCTTGCGGCGAAATAGTCTTTCGAAAAAAAATCAGAAGTTACTTCGGTGATCTTAACAACATCCTGCAACCCCAACATATCCAGCAGTTCTTGCGCAACTTCCAAGCGGCCAGTCAGACCACCGCAAACCATATTAAATAATCCTCTTTGTCCTTCACGAATCAATAAATTAACATTGCTGGCAAAATCATGGGTGTAAGTGGGTGTGCCCAATTTATCATTCACAATGAACAATTCCTTTTTCCCATCTTTGATTTGTTGCATTATCTTTTGGATAAACTTTTTGTCTTTTTCCGGTCCTCCTCCCATCATCCATCCAGCCCGACAAATTAAGTAATTATTCGAATTAGCCTGAACATACTTCTCACCCAGGTATTTGGATTTTGCATAGTGCCCCATTGGATTTGGTGTATCCGATTCATCATATAAATCCTTATTGCCGTCAAAGATGCCTGCCGTGCTAATGTAGAGCAATGGTATTTTTAACTCATTTGCTATTTTTACGGCATGTTCAACCGACGTTGTATTGGTATCATATGTATCCTCTGGATGTAATTCGCAATATTCCAAACTAGTGTATGCTCCCAAATGAAATAACCAATCGGGTAGAAAATTAATGACATCTTTTCTATAGGCTTCAAAATCTCTAAAATCGAGGTAACTAAGCCAGCTTTCATTTAAATCTATATCGCTAATTTTTAACTCAAAATCTTCTTTGAATTGTTTGTAAAATGCTTCTCCGAGCATTCCGCCCGCACCTGCTATATATATTTTTTTTGTCATTCAACTGCCGCTTTTCGATGATTCCTTTGTATGAATTCTGACTGCATTAATGAAATATACCCAACATTTTTCGAGATCCCAAGTGCGCCTCGCTTGTCGCCCACCCCTTATGAGTAGGTTGAAAAACCATATGTAATAAATTAAACAAAAAGGAAATTCTCCTTGAAATGCGACCTGTAAATTTTAACATTTTACCATAATCAAAAATTACGGATTTCCAAAGCTCTACTTTTTTGGTGTCAAGAAAGTCATTAATCCGCGGTTGATTGAGAAGGCATAAACTATAATCCAAGTATCCATAAATGATTCCTATGATAATTGCGATCTGTACTTTATCGGACGCTTCTTCAAATGTGAATCCTGAACTCCATTCTAATATTTTATGAGGAGATCTTAGGTATAATGCATCTCCGAATATCAACTGGCCCTTCTTCGCTCCTACATTAATTCCATCGGAATATTTCCAATAAGTTTTCCTTAAATCCTGCAATTCCAAGCCTAACTGACTTCTGACAAATGGATCTATATCCGAAAAAAGAGGTTGTCCTTTATACATTTCGTGGAATTCTACTTCAATTTCCATACCTACTATATTCTCCTTTAAAAACTTTGCACCACCTTGCAAAATATCTAATTCAGCGCCTTGAACATCCAGCTTGATAAAATCCAATTGGGAGAAAGTGGCTGATTGGCTGATTTTATCCAAAGAAGTAGCATGAACTGGAATTTCCTTTTCTATTTCAAATCTGGAACTGTCCGGATACCTGCTCAAAAACTTAAAGTTTGGAGTATAAATCGATGAACATCGTCTACTCTTCGTTAGATTTAAAGACACAACCTCATCAATTTTGTATAAAGCATACGGCAATACCTTATCAGATTTTTTCTGCAGTCTCTCAAGGACTTTATGTTCTTCCGGATCGGGCTCGAAGCTTACAATATCAATAATGTCCCCATAAGATTCCCAGGGTTCTGATATCCCCGACCTCGCACCAACGTCGCAATAGAGCACGTTTCTATTGATAAGATCCTGAACCTTTGTTAGTTTTCCATACATTGATGATAGATCAGTTCGTTAATATTTAGTTTTCCAACATAAGAAATTTCTCTACACTCTTTCTTGTGACCGGCTCAAAATATTGTTTGCGAATTCGACTGCCTATATTCTTTATCAGTTCTATTTCTTCACCACTAAGTCTTATAAATTCATCGACAGTATTAGCTAACTCTTGATGCTCATAACATAATTTCCATAGAGATTTAGGCATTGAATCAGGTATGGGGTTTTGAGTCAATCCGGATTGAGAGCCAACTATAATAACAGGAACTCCAAAAACACAGGATTCCACTAAGGTAGTGGACCCATTTCCAATGACTAAATCGGATTTTTCTAATACAGCATAAAAATCCCCATCAACGAGTTTGAATAGGTCAGACCAATAACCTGCTTTTAGCAATTCTGATTTAAGTTTTACAATATCTAAGACAGGGTGCGGTTTTACCAGAAAACAGAGTCTTTTCTCATTTTGAATATATTGTATTGCGCGAGATACTAAATTTAAAACTTCTAAACTATCCTTAAAGCCAATGGACAAAGGAACAAGTATATTGTAGCTATCCGCGCCGCGCTGCTCTTGTTCTTGCCCTCGATCCCATAATTTGGAAAATCGAAAGGCTGGGGCTACAGACACCTTAATTTTCGAGTTAAATAGCTTAGCTTCCCTTTCTAAACCATTTCCTATGACGGCTATTTCATTGGGAATTACACCGAACTTTTCTTCTAATTCTGTAGTAAGAAAATGTAGTAAATAATTGGAGCTGATTAAAAAACCTTGATAACCTTTACAATAGGTAGCAGGAAAATTTTTTTTAAGCCCATAATTTAATCCTCTGTCAATTACTTGATTTTCAAACCAGTTAATAACAAGTTTTAGCTCAACTTTTTCTTCTTTTAGCTTCCTTAAAAAGCAATAATTGAGGATTCCAAAAAAGGAAGATGTATCCCAAAGGTCCGAATAGAATTCGCTTTTTATTAAATCTCCTATTTCAAAGTCATCAAATTCAAATTCTTCCCATTTCAATTTTTTTATCCTAAAAGGGCTCCAAAACGCAAACAGATAGTCTGTTATTTGTAATAAATCGTGCTTTAGAATAAATTGATTTACTTTGGACTGTCCTGCAAATTTAGATAGACGACTAACGGTCGTTGCCTTTTCAATATGTGGTAAATAGAAAATATTTTTTTTTTCATCCTCAGATAGCAATTCTGACAAACCATTATAATACCTATCCTTAAGTATTCCATTTTTGGAAAAACTATTGGATAATAAAAAGGTATCAATAAGAATAATTGCTTTCAATGTAGGTATACGTCTTATTCTTTCTTTATCCTTTGCTCTTAAAAATTGAAATATCCATTTAAGCCGAAGATAAAGACTATTAAAATTGTTGCTTATTAATTTTAACTTATACCGTAATGGCGAGGAAATAGGTATTATCTCAGTCTTAATGTTCTTCCTTCTACAGTAATTCTTTATCACCGTTGCCAATTGGGGAAAAACAATAAGTCGGTCATAGGCATCTCCTGCTAATTTTTCCCTGATAAGGACCAAATAGCAGCAAAATTGAAAAAGATTACTCGTATAATAGTTTCTGCTTAATAATTGATGGACGTGCCAGTCTAAGCTTCTATCAGTTTGGGTATATATACCTTCTATTAAATTAAGGAATGGCTTTCTAATTTGGTAATTTATTTGATTCAGGCGTTTGATGTCAGTTATCGACAAATCGTTTAAGTCTAAAATATTCACCTACTCCTAATAATACTAATATAAGATATCAACAATACAACTTTGTGACTCTTCTTGCGTAATTTCCGAGGCTGCTAATTTATCTAAAATGAAATTAATTGGTTTTCCATAATTTCTTAGTAAAAATTGGGCTGGGCAACTTATCGGTTCATAATCACCATGCAGACAGGCGTGAATTTTTTTGGACTTATTTTCACCCGCAATGAGAAAATAAATTTCCTTTGATTTGCTGTCCGAAGCAACACCTCTTTTATCAGAAAGAATGAACAAAGCATCTTTCCAGTCTACGTTTTTATCAGCCAAATATTTGTAAAAAGTTTTAGGCGTGCTTCCTTCTGGAATTACAAAATTTCTTGCTACACCTTTTTGGTAAATATCCTCGACTTTTTCAGCCAGGGAAAACGAAGCATCCTCCAAACAATCGCAAATCTCCAAATAAACGTTGTGCTGAATCCGTGTTTTTTTCACAAAAGCTATAAAACAGAAGATGGTAAATCAATATTAATTGCTTTCTCTTCTTTTGTTAATTGTTCATAAGTGTCATAAATAGTCTCCAAAATTCCTTGTCCTAAATCGTGATAATAATCCAATGCATATTTTCTTGCAACATTAGGCTTAAAGTTATAGGGCGTCAACATGTAATGTCCTCTATTTTCACCTTCGATATATTCAATATCAATTTCATGATTAAGCATTTCTTTGATCATATTAAGAATATCTCTTACCTGCATTGTTTTATTTCCGGTCAGCATGACATAATCGGCCGCTTTGGAGGATTTTACAACATCCACACTTGCCCTGGCTGCATCTAAAACATTAATGTAATCCCTCACTTCCAGACCATCACCTTTCCTGATTATCTTTTTTTGAATAATAGCGCTATGGATCGCGTTATTCACAAAGTTGAAATTATTGGCGCGTTTGCCGTAAAGCGACCCATATCTCATAACTGTGTAGGATAGGCCATATAATTTATGGTAATTCTCAATAAATATTTCCGAAGCTTGTTTGCTGCAGCGATAAAAAGAACCAGATTGGCTGTATACATAAACGGTACTTGCGAACATAAAACGTTTCACCCTATGTTTTACGCAAGCTTCTAAGATGTATAATGTGCTTTTAACATTTACATCGAGCGTGTTAACAGGATCAGCGTCTGCATCATCAATATCAGCAAGTCCGGCAAAATGAAAAACATGGTCTGTCCCTTGTATAGTATCTTCTACAAGTTTTCGATCTAATATGCTGCCCCGCACCATCTTGTATTCTGGTCGCAAATACAAAGAATCATTAATATCATAAACAATCACTTCGTAGCCGCGTGTGAACAATTCATCTACTACATGGCTCCCTAAGAAACCTGAACCTCCAAAAACAACCGCTTTCATAAGAAATAATTTTTTAAATGATCAATAGCGCTCCTCCCCATCGCCAATATTGCCTCATTAGCATTTCCTCCAATATGGGGTGTGCAAATCAGATTTGGAATAGAAAGGAATTTCGGATCGGTGGGAGGTTCATCGAGATAGGTATCAATGGCAGCACCTTCTATTCGTTGGTTCAAAAGCGCGTTTTTTAAATCTTCTTCATTAACAATTCCTCCTCTCGCAGTATTAATTACAAATGCATTTCGCTTCATTAGGCCAATAGAATTAGAATTAATTAAATTTTCTGTTAACTCTGTCAAAGGAGTATGAACACTAATGAAATCAGCTTCTCGGAAAATGGCCTCCTTTGTAACTGCAATTAAATCATTCTTGCGATAATATTCATCTTGCTCAATGACGTCGTTAACGAATATTTTGCAGTTAAATGGTTGAAGCAATCGAATCACTTCTTTTCCAATATGACCTACCCCAATAATCCCTATTGTTTTTCCACTTAGTTGAATACCTCCCGATTTATTCCAGATATTTCTTTTCAGTTGATTGCATGTAACAAATAAATTCCTGCTTAACATTAACATAAATCCTATTGTCATTTCAGCAACAGACAATTTATTCACGCCGCCAGTCCATCCAATTTGTATATTTCTTCTTTGGCAGGCATGCAAATCGATATTATTCAAGCCTACCCCATATTTTGAAATTATTTTTAGATGCTTACAATGATCCAAGACTGAATCGCTGATTAATTCCATACCGAGTATTAAACCTTCAGTATCCTTAATATAATCAATTAATGCTTGTCCCTTATATCTGAATCCGGTTGTATTCAACTTAGCATTCGGAAATAATGCTTTAATCTCTTTGTTTAGGATCGGGTGTTTTGAAAAAGAAGGAGAAGTGACAGTAATCACTTGTTTATTTTTCAAAAAGGTGATTTTTAACCTTGGCAAATTTTTCAGTTACAATTGGTGATAGAGTTATTTTTTTGAGCTGAAAGCCTAAATCTTGGACTATGTCAATTATTTCTAAATCCTCCTTCAGTTCTTCGTTTATTTCGATCATTAAAGATTTAACCCGCAAATTTTTCAAGGTAGTCAATGCTCCTTGAATAATAATATGCTCAAACCCATCTACATCAATTTTAATTCTCGTTGGAAAATATGTCGGAAACTTATCTAAGAATTGATCTAAGGAATATGAAATGACACCTTGTTTGTGTTCAAAATTGATTTCATTTCTATTCATGTCCATGCTTTTGCCAATATTGTTTTGGGAATGACCTGCTTCAAAGTTTGGAATAAACAGATAATCTAATTTATTATCATTAGAAAGTCCAATGTTTAACGAGACAATTCGGTCCTGTTCATGATTCAAAAAAATATTTTGGTTTAAAAGGGCAAAATTCAAAGCTTCGGGCTCGAAAGCAACCACTTTTTTTACTCCCTGCTTAGCTGCGAAAATACTGTAAAGACCAATATTGGCCCCGACATCGTAAAATATGTCATCAGCGCTAAAAGTCTCTATCCACTCTATCACATCAGGCTCTTTGGATAAATAGGTCTTAGACCGCCAATAATTAACCTTATTGGGGCAAGCAATTCGGTATTTCTGCCCCTTATAATTAGTAGTATGTACCAGATTTATCCTGCTGGCAAAGTCACAGGCTAAATTGGAGGGTTTGTGCAGAAAAAGGAGGTTGGAGGCAATATTGAAGTAAATATTTTTGGCAGTTTTAATCATGCAAATAGGTATTTCTCAAGGTATCATTTTTCATTTTTTGAATTACAAATTGCAAATCTTCTTTTGTATCCACGGCGTATGTATCATTGTCAATCGGAATCATTTTTACCGGGAGCCCGTTTTCAAGCAACCGTAACATATCTACTGATTCTATTTTTTCCAATGGCGTCTGTTCCATCTTATTGTAGGTCAATAAGAAATCTCTTTCAAAAGGGATAATGCAAACTTGTTTGTACATTGGGATACTTTCCATTCCTTTCTTTCGGGTAGGAATAGGCTCTCTCGAAAAATATAGTGCGAAATTATTCTTATCCAATACAACCTTTACTTCATTAGGATCTTGGTGTTCTTCTTTCGTCTTCATTGGGGCCATTAAATTGGTAATCTTAATTTGCTCAGGATAGTCTAATAGTGGCTTGATAGCAGCGTCAATCATTTCGGGCGTGATCATAGGCTCGTCTCCCTGGATCATTACCACAATATCCACTTGCCGCTTGTCTTTTTTTTCGATTTTAAGTAGGGCCTCCGCAGTTCTATCCGATGCCCGTTCGTGTGTATCTTTGGTCATTACCGCCTGACCACCTGTGCTTTGAATATAATCATGAATAACTTTATCACAGGTTGCTACGTAAACCTCATCCAGTATTTTACTTAGAGCACTCCTTTTATAGCAATGTCCGATCATCGGCATCCCGAGAATATCGGCCATTGGCTTGCCTGGAAATCTGGACGAGGCCATTCTGGCCGGAATAATTCCAATTATTCTCATTTCAAATTCTCTTTGACCAGGTTTAACTGCTCTCGGCATTTAGCGCCTAAGAACAATGTATCTATGCCGAATCCCAAAAAATTGTAACCTTTATTAATTTTATCTATCAACAATTGATAATCCGGTTGAACCACATGAAATCCAACCCATTTATCATATTTTGAAGCAATAGTTTCATACTTGTCAAGGGCTTCTTTCACATCATCGTCGTGGTATCGTCCCGGTTTTCCCATCGAACCGGAAAGATCGTAAGGGCCTATAAGTGTACCATTAATTTCATCGAGAGTAATTATTTCATGCAATTCTTCTATCGCATTGATATGTTCAATTTGAGCTATTAACTTGATTCTTTTTGCTTTTCCTTCTCTGTAATTCTCAAAATCAAAGCCGTAACCTTGAGCTCTGGCTAAGCCAACGCCTCTTTTACCTAATGGCGGATAGTAAGTGGCTAGAATTGCTTTTTTTGCATCACGTGCTGAATTTACAGATGGCACAATAATTCCATCAGCCCCGGCATCCAAAACTCTCTTGATAATTCTTGCATTATTTTCTCCAACTCTTACATAAGCCTCCAATCCTTTGCTTTGAATGGCCGCGATTAGCATTTGTGCGTGATTCAATTCGATTACTGAATGCTCCATATCTACACATAGCCAATCAAATCCGGCATCTGCCATAACTTCTGCAATGGAAGGATGGAAAAGTGTAATCCAGGAACCCAGTTGCACTTTTTTCATGTGAAATATGTTTTTTCAAAAAATTTAAACAATCAGCTAATCCAAAGCGACGAGACACCTTTCGATATATTGTTCAAAATTCTTTTTTACATCATTTGGATAAGTAAAAGGCTTCCAGTCCTGGAATTTCAATCGCGGTTTTGTATTCATCAAATCTGAAGCATATTTCCTCAAAGTTACCTTACTTTTAATATAGTAAATGGGGTGGCATTGATATTCTTTTACCTCCAAATCATGCGATTTTATATGCATATACCTGTCCCATTTATCATAAAGTAAGACGGGAATATGATTGATTAATGCCTCTTCAATGACTGTTGAGGAATAACTAACGACCAAATTGGTATCTTTTAATTCTTCTCTTAGTGGTTTCGTACTTATTATTGTATTTGAGGAATCGGGTAACATCGTTATTAAATCCTCAGTACTCATAAGATGAGGATAATGAGGATGAAGCTTAATTACAAACTCTACATTATTACAATCCCGAAATACTTCAATTAAATCAATCAAACTACTCAGTAATTCATCGTGATTTTGTACGCCCCAAAACTTTAGATTCTTCTTGCTTTTTAACGTGACTGCATGTAAGATTTTTAATCCGGTTTGGTGATTCTGTTTTTCATTGTTTTCTATGAGAATGAGTGGCCCAGTAATTACCTTCTCTGAAATCGTATTGAAATGGTCAAAAAACTGTTCTGCAAGCGGGGTTTGTAAAGCAATACTGGGATACTTATTGAGTATTACTGCGCGCGCAATCTTTTTATTTACAATTTTTTCCATTTCATTCTTAGGAGGTACTACTGTCCCATGAGAAATGCACATTGCTTCTATCTTACGATTTCTACATATTTCTCCTAGTACGTATGTCCACCCCCTACTTGAAACGGAAAGACAAAGAACTGGATTTAATATACTGAGCAATTTTTCCAGTCTCAGGGTCTTAATTACCAATCTCTTTGTATCGGGAATGACCCCCGTACATATCTTATTCTCAACAATCTCCCAGTACGGAATATTTCTGAAATTACATGCTGCTTTTAATACGTTAAGAGTGCGTTCAATTTCTAATATCTTATGAGCATCATCAATTGTTGTTTCCAGTGTAATGTCTTCCAATGAAATTATTTCAATTCCATTTTTGAATTTTTCGATTATCCTTTTGGCAAAATTTATTTTTCGTTCATGAATAAGAACTATTCTGGCTTTGGGCAAGACACTCTTAATAATTTTCGATACTTCTAAAAGATTATAACTTTTTGTTGTTATTACAATAGTTGGACTTGCACTATTAAAAGTCCAAATATTTAGAAGTTTCTGTATTGTTTTGAAAATTTTTGGGCTTTTATTGTTATTAACCTCCACTAATTCTTCCTTTACATTTTCTACATTAAATTCAATAACATCAATATTTAATGTCTGAGCGATCACTTGGCAGACTTCGTTATGATAGAACTCTCTGTCATTGATGAGCCACCCTAAGTATTGACTTTTTGTTGTAAAAACAATTATTTCAGTGGCTTGTAAGCTCTCAATGGCATTCAGCAGGATTTCTATATAAAATATTACGAGGTTAATCGGACTGTGCCTAACTCCATTCGCCAACCAATCAATTATCCCAAAATACTCATACCCATTAATTTCACATTTGGCAGATTGTTCCACCAAATTGGTAATATTATGGGAATGGAGTAAACAGCGTTGATGCGATGAGTTATCAAAGAAACGTAAAGTACTTAAGAAAGGTATTCCTTGTTTCTTTAATAAAGCTTGTACAGGAATGCTCAGGGCAATTATGGTTAATTCAAGAATCTCAACCTCTTTTTTATCAATTAATCTTTCTAATTGTCGGGCTTCCGTAATAGTCTCTAAAAGAGTCAGAGTCATGAATACATAAGTTGAGATATATCAATTATTTAGAAAAAACTCTGCCAATTTAAAATCAACTTCATCATCTAAATCAATGGATTCTTTAAAATCAACAAATAACATATACGGGTTTTCGCCGATTCTGCAATTGTATTTTTTTAAAGCTTCTTTGCGTATAGCATACAATCCGGTCGTTTCACGGATAATAGGCTTGGCCTCCTGGCTTCGTGGTAGCACTTTAGGGTCATAATTGACTGCACAACCGTGAAACCAGAACCAAGAATATATTTCGTAAGCGGTAAACAAAGAATCATATTCCTCCTGTTCTTGCATTATTTTGATCGCCTTGTTAACAGTATCAGCACTCATCAACGGGCAAGTGATAAATAATTGAAAGTATATGTCTGCATCAATTACATTGCCGTGGTGTACCAGTAAATCATTGCCGTTGGCCGTATTGGTTGCCAGTTCATGGAGGCGGTCAATTACCTTGTATCCCAATCCCAATGAATAGTCTTTGATTTCCTCACTATCCGTGTCAACATAAATTTCATCAAAGTGACAATTTTGAATTTTACTTAAGAAAAATTGATAAAGCGGTGTGGAATTTATGGGTTTGAAATTCTTATTTTTCACCCTTTCACTTTTCCCTTTTATCGGAATTATGGCTACTACCCTATAATTAGTTATTTCCATAGATTTAGATTGATGAATTCAATTCATAATATTACATTCCGATCACTTTATCTTTCTCATCAATATAAATGGCATTGTTTGCATCATGTTTGAATTTAATTTCCGCAGCCCGGGTATGAGAATTAACTCTGTAAAAAGTAATATTTTCGTAACTACTCAGGTACCAAACAATGCTTTTGAGTAGGGAGTTTGGCAATGCAGTAAAGATAGGCCAAAACATTGAGCTCTCTTTTTTTTAATGTATCGATGCAGGAACGCAAGACACAAAATATATTCTGACCCGATTTAAACTGTCCTGAGACCTTTAGTTTTACTTTTACATTTCTTATTGCCCTTTCTGAAGAATTGTTGTCCGGTGGGACTTCAGAATTGTATAAAAAGGGAAAGATGTAATTCCTGTTTTTTAACATTGATTTTTGAAAAGAATGAGTTTTTGGGAATTCGGTTTTTTCGATATGCCTTAACAGTAGCCGATCAAGCCTTTTTTCCAATTTATAGGCATCCTTTTGGTTGGTTTGAAAGGTTTGAGTTTGTTCTGTTCTTTTTCGCAAGGCTAAAGCATGTTCTAACAAGGACTTAAATTGGCTGGCCCAAACTTGGTTTTCCGATTCTTCCAAAAATATGAGGTCTCTCAATAAGTGAGCTATGCATAATTGTTTGGATTTGGATTTCATTTTCAGTTGTGCTGCCCAGCGGTCTGACCCTATTGTAGCGTGGGACAAGTGATCGCCAATTATTTGCTGGACACTTATAAATCCTCGACTTTCAGTGGCTTTTATGTAAGTGTTTTTCATATTTTGCCACACCCATACCCACCATTTGTCGCCATTTACTTTAGCAGATGTTTCGTCCGAACCGACGTAAGTCGATGAAAAGATTTGTTGGAGTATAGCATGGTATATGGGTCGAGCCTTTTGGGCTGCTTTTTTCAATAAGTTCTGTACACTTCCCTCACTGATGGGCAAGTGAAATATATCTTTGAACAACTGGGTCATTCTTTGGAAGGGAAGATAATGGAAAACGCTAAAATAGCTGACCAGTGCTATGACGCTGCTACCATATTGGATCGGTGCTTTTACCCCTTGGGGAAAACTACCTTTTTGAAGATGACCACACCGCCCGCACTGGCATCCATACTGCTGATATTCAATGTATCTGGGGCGTATCGAAGGTATTTCTACTATTTGTCTTTTCGATACCAATTGTTGCTTTTCCTGATCAATTGTGTCCCCACATTTTGAACAGTAATCACTTTTTACTATGTGCTTTTCATCAGGATTATCTGTCATTGCAAGATAATGACCCTTATGACCCTTTTGTCCTCCTGATTTACGTCCTGTTTTCTTACGCAGACTTTTTTTCTCATGTGTTGACTTGTCTTGGCTTGGTGGGTTGTGGCTGTTGTGGCTGTCTTTTTTAACCTCTTTTTTGGCCAGTTGGCTAAGGACTAATTCCAGTTTTTCGCGAAGTTCTCTAATCTCTTGGCATAGAATTTTATTCTCTTCACGCAAAAACTTATTCTCCTTTCGAAGAAGTTGGTTTTCTTTTTCCAGTTTTGTTAGTCGTGATTCGATAATAGTCCAATTTATCCGGCCCTATTATCTTTAGTTCGAGTTGGATTGTCCTATAACTCTTTTTACTCCATTATTATTATTCGTTATATTACCTCCTGAGTAGTTACCATTTAACTTATGAAAATTGACATACCCAACTCAATTGTATAGCTTCCGGGTGTTCATTCTATTCCATTTATCTTAAGGCCTAGATCAAACACATAAGTCAAATAAGTTGGTGTCAATCGTCCACCTAAAAGTAGAATTATTGACGCCAAATTGGGTTCCTTCAAGGATTAATACAATTCCTATCAATAAATCCAGAGATCTCCTATTTTAATATAGGTTACATTCTAATTACATATTCATTTCCCCATATTTCACTATAGCGCTCTGCGGCTAAAGCCATATTTTTTTCGCGATCCAACCTCTGGTCAAATCCTTCCAATAACCAATTAACATATGTTGTCATCCTCTCGGCAGCTTTACCATCTCTGAATGGGTCTTCTTCGTCCAAAAGTTCCCCCCAATCTCCAAATCCATGTATAGCTTCTTTATTCCAGTGACGTACAAGGGAATCCCATAGTATGTTCCAATCTTTAAATACTACCCTATCTTTTGGCAATTTATCTGTTGCGCTTCCCTTTAAATACCCAAGACTATCAAACATTAATGTTGGAATCCCAGCTAAAGCTGCTTCTAATCCTGCGGTGAAACCATTTAACATGTCGTGAATGGCTAAGTCAGACGCCAGTGCTGCTTCAACTGGTGGAGTGATATAATTTTGTTCGTACATGTAACATCTTCCAGTTGCGGTCGCTCTATCTAAAAGAGGGGCAACTTTTCCAAGTCTCCTTCTTAGCGTATTGGGCTTTTTAGGCTTTATGACAAGCCCTAGCCAGTCATTTTCCAATAATTTTTCCAAAATGAATTGGTAATTATCCTGAATCGTTGAATCTCCCACAAACCACCGGTCATCTTTTACAGTATTTTCGTCAAAATAAGAAAGAATTCTTTTCGCTCCCCTATTCAATAATTGCCTTCTCAGTTTAGTGGATTTTTTTCTTACTAAAGGAAATCGAAAATCGCCTATATAACCAATAGAAATAATATAATCTAATTTAGAATTTTTCTTTTCTACATTGATAGCATGAGGTGAAAAAGAAAAGTACAGATCAGAGTTTATATCAGCAATTACTTCATGGACATCCTGATGAGATAGTTGCCACATACCAGATATTCCTCCTAATTCTTGAATGGCAGCAGTCGCCGACATTGGGCTATAAGCACATCTATGATGTGTTAGGTAGATTTTAGCCTTTGAATTGTGAAAAAGGAATTGCCATTTTTTCTTGTCAAATTCAAATTCACGCTTCACTATATTCAGGATAAAATCCAAATTTCGAGAAGATTGAACAGCATCAGCCTCTTGAACCATAATGTTTTGTTGATCTAAATCTCCGGATTTCGGAAAACCATGTTTCAATTCCAGATTTTGAACTTCATTTAAAGAAACACTAAAAACAGTGAACTTGCCTTTATAAAAGGTAATTCTCTTGGGTAGAATAGGAGACTCTTGCCAAAAGTTACCCGATTTAAGAGTAGAAATCGTTTGATCAACAATGACAATTGAATTATTACTACTCCATGTTTTTTTAGTTAATAATAATATTTTGCTAATGAATATTTTAAGTCTGAAAAGAAAGTTATTCTGAATATGTTCATATTGTCGTGTCCAAAGTCTAATAAGAACAATAAAAGACCCGAACGGATTAATATTTTTTATTAGGGTGAAACCCTTTTTTGAAGTATACGTGGATAATGGAACTATTAAACTATCACTTTCCATTAAAAAAAAAGGTTGCCTGCTAGCATAGTTTTGTCTCCAATGTTGAGCTGCGGCCTCAATAGATAAAAGCGTTTCTTTTAAGGTTCTTTTAGAGGACTCTGGCCATCTATTTTGATAGCCAGCGTTTACTATTCTTTTTTCAAAATATGATTTGAAAACATTAACCGTTTTATGGTTGTTGTTTTTTAGAAAAGGAATCAAATTTTGTATTTTCTTGGAAGCATCCCATAAATGGATGGTATCTATTAAACTGCCAATGCTTTGGTTATTTTCATCTACTAAATCGACATAATGAAAAGATATCTTTTCAAAGGTAATGGCACGGGAAGAGAATAAAAGTTTGATCAAACGTAAAACTAGCTTAGAGGACAAATCCAAATAGCAAACAGTGTGTAAATCTTTATAGAATTGCTTTTTACGATTAATAAACAAAGAAAGGAGCATAAAAGAGTTGAGTGTATCTGTGTAAAGGACTTTATGACGCTCAGTCAAGTTGCTAAATTATTGCTCTAGATTTAAGGAAAAAATCCTGTCCCAAGTACATCCTTCATTTTCTATATATTCCCTTCCAAAATTATTTGATAAACTGTCTTCATCCTAACAAGTTGATCATTGGCTGTAAGCATCTCTTTGTAATCGCCGTTTAAAAAGGAAGCAGTTTGCTGATAGAGACCAGGTTTGAACACTCTATCCAACTGATTTTCTAATTCCATTTCATCTACCTGAACACCCCCCTGCTTTTGAATTTTTAATTTTTCCAGTGGTCGAAATATAAGTTTAAAGTTTTTTGTCAATATTTCAACTTCCCAACGCCCGGGAGCGTTCCAGTTAGCATTATAACTGAACGGAATATTTTTCACGGTCTTTCCTATTCCTGTAAACTTCGATGCCCTCGGATGCCATTTTAGCATATTCTCTCCTTCGCTTTGAGCATGTAAATGAGTTGGCTCTCCTCCCAGATAAAAAGCCAAGTCAATTACATGACTTGAGTTGCATAGGAGCCATGCATTCAATATTTCTTCTTTTATCTCCAACTTTTCAATTACATGTCCCCACTCTGTAAATTCAAAATGAAAGGAACTGATTTCATCTTCTAAACTCAGAATTTCAAGAGCTTTGATCGTTGATGTGTAAAACCTACGGTTATATCCGATTATTACATTTGCCTTTAATCTTTTTGAAGCATCCACGACTTCCTGCATTTCTTCGATACTCAATGCCCCGGGTTTTTCAACCAAAATATTTTTTACTCCTAGATTTAATAATTCTAATGTATTACTTTTTAATACATCTACTGGAGTAGCAACTATTACCGCGCCTGGGATTGTGGCAATTTTATTGGAATCAATCCAATGAGTCAATCCTCTTCTGACCACCTTTTTCCCGAGTTTATGTTCAAATTTTTTTGCAGATGCTTCACCACGACCAATAGTAATGAAATCTTTTTTAAGCTCGATAAGAACTTTGGCATAGTCAGCCGCCATGCTGCCCGCCCCAATTAACCAAATGTCGTCGCCCTGATTCACGTGATTGGACATTTGGAATAGTTATGTTTTGAATACTTGTTAATATGATTCAACAATCCTTTTATAAATGGAACATGTATAAGGGTAGCATCTTCATAAGTTGTTAAATCACAGTTTCCAGAATTTAATAGCTGTTCAACTATTAAGTGGCTCAATTCACTTTGATATAAAAGCTCAAAAGAAGAAATGTCCTTGTTGCCCCTACTAAAAATTTTAGTAATAAGAATTTTTTTGTTTTCACCCAATTCCTCTATAATAATTTGGTTTCCCTGAGAAATAATTTCTATAGAAAAAGGTGTTTTATTATCTTCGAGGCAAGCAATATTAAAACAATTATTATTACTAGTACGCCCACTTAGGAACGAAGATAAAATAAAGTATCGAATTTATGCACAAATTCTGTAGGAAAGAACTGGAAGTTGTGGATGAAATTGAATTCGATTATAGTCAATTTCTGATTTAGGTGTCTTTATTCCTGTGTTATATCTTTTTTGATTTAATCGTGCTACTACTTTTAATCCTGTTTTGGTTTTGGTTTTATTTATGAGTTTAGCTACCAACTCATAATCGGTAAAAACTGCACCTTGAATAGCGCGGTGAACATGAGCAAATAAACGATGTTCAATTGGATTCCACTTAGAAGCATAGGGTGGGTTGGCTATAACGCTCCAAACTGTGCCACCCATTTCGCTCCATACAGTGCCAGTCATTTCGCTCCAAACTGTGCCACTTTCCATAATGAATAATATAGTTCTAGCCTTGCTGAAAAAACAATATCAGCATGGCAGGAAACAGAAAAAACATTATGGATATCAGACAAGTATTACAACTCAAACAAAAAGGATATAGCAATCGCAAGGTGGCCTTCTATTTACGGATCAGTCGCAATACGGTCAACGGCTATGTAAAGTTTTTCAATGGTCTGGATCAGGATTACGGCGGGCTCCTATCGCTTGATGATGCCCAGTTAGAACAGCTATTTCCCACCTTGGATACAAAGGATAAAAATCGATATGAGGCACTCTCATCAAGGTTTGAAGAGATTCAAAATGAAATGGCCAAAACAGGATGCACCTTGCAGAAGTTGTGGTACCAGTATAAAGCACAGCAACCTGGTGGATATGCATATACCCAATTTGTAAATCACTATCGCAAATGGAGTAAGAAGATAGATGCCAGTGGTATCCTTGATCATAAATCAGGAGAAAAACTATTTGTAGATTTTGCAGGCAAGAAGCTGAGCTATATTGACCCCAGCACAGGAGAATGTAAAGAGGTAGAAGTATTTGTAGGCATACTTCCCTGTTCGCAATATACCTATGTACAAGCAGTGCATAGCCAAAAACGTGAAGATGTAATCACTTGCATCAACGGATGTCTTCGATATATTGGTGGAGTACCTCAGGCAATAGTGAGTGACAACCTCAAAAGCGGAGTAACAAAAGCACACCGCTATGCTCCGGTGATCAACAAAACATTTAAGGATTGTGGACTGCATTACAACACGGTGATCGATCCTGCACGGCCCTACAAACCGCGTGATAAAGCCCTTGTGGAAGGAGCCGTACATCTTGTATATCAGCGTATCTACTATGAATTAAGCAAACAACAGTTCTTTAGTCTAGGCCAACTCAATGAGGCCATATCCCAACTTCTGGAGCAATACAATGATTATAATTTTCAGAATAAAGACATCTCAAGACGGCAGCAGTTTATGGACATAGAAAAAGAACAACTGCAACCCCTGCCGCCACAGCCATACATCATACGCCATTACAAACGTGGAAAAGTTCAGAAGATAAGTCATGTATTTCTGAGAGATGACAAGTCTTACTACAGTGTACCCTATAAGTATATAGGCAAACACGTGGAAGTACAATACAATCAAAATATAGTGGAGATCTACTACAATAGCAAACGCGTGGCTAGTCATCACAAATCTCAGGGTAAGGGCGTATATATCACCAATATCAAGCATAACTCGTGCCGCGTCACGCGGTATGCCCTCGGCTCATCAGGCGTATAGCGAATGGTCATTGGAATATTTTGTAAAAAGAGCCCAGTACATCGGGCCGCACACTGTGGCCTACATCGAAAGACTAATACTACAATACAATTATCCGGAAAAAGGCTACAAGCAAGCCCAGGGCATACTGGCCTTCAAAAAACATTACGGGTCTGAGAGACTGGAAAAAGCCTGTGAAAGAGCATTTATCTACAGCCGTAGCCAATATGGCACCATAGAAACCATACTGCAAAAAGGGCTGGATCAACAACAAGCATATGACACCACCACTGATCATCAAATCACAACTCATGAAAACATAAGAGGCAGTCAATATTATCAATAAATAAAACCATAACAAATGAATGCACAACAGACAATAGAAAAAATGAAAATGATGCGGCTAACGTCCATGGCAGAGATGTATCATCAATCTATGAGCCAGAACATGTTGTAGATTACGGTTGAAAACTGAGCCAGAATTCGGTTGAAAAGTGAGCCAGTTGAGAGAGGCGAAGTTATGCATTTTGATGAAAGAATAACCATTAATATTTTTTGAGAGAAATTAAAGTTGTTGATTAAGTTTTTCTGATTCTTTGACTCTGAAGGATTTTCCATTCATGTTGACCAGGATGGCTTTATGGGTGAGTCGGTCAACTATGGCAGCAGTGAGAACTTCATCACCAAATATTTCTGTCCACCGATCAAAACTCAGGTTGGTTGTGATAATGGTTGACTTTCTACCAGCTCTGAGGCTAAGATGAGTAAAAAGTAATTCTGCAGCCTCTTTGTCAAAGGACACATAACCGAACTCGTCACACACGACCAGATCGTATTTTTCAAAACGAGATTCCAGGGTACGGAGCATTTTGTGAGACCTGGCTTCGTTGATTTGGGTTATCAGCCTGGGAATGGCAGTAAACAAGACAGTGAAATCGAGTGTGCAGGCTTTGATGGCCAGGCCAATAGCGATGTGTGTTTTACCGGTACCGGGATTACCAGCCAGGATGAGATTTTGTCCATCTTTTATAAAATCGAGACGTTCGAGAGTAGCCAGTTTGTTTTGTGCATCATTGGGGAGTTCAGATTTGATCAGATCGTGGATTTGTTTTTTATACGGGAATCCGGCTCTTCGGATACGCTGTTTTTTTCTCCGGATGAGCCGCCCGTCATATTCGGTGATCATAAGATCGAGCAAGTAGCGTTCAAAAGAATGATTGCTTTTAGCAGCACTTTTTGCCTGTTCGGCGTACTCTGTTCTGAATGCAGGCAGCCTAAGCAGACGTGAGTAATAATCAATTTGTTGTTCCATTTTTGCTTGCATTGTTGAGATTTTATTCGAATTAAAAAATAGCCTGTATGTCTTGAAGTTGTTTTACACAATTAAGACTTATCTGTTCAGTCAAAGGGCTCGGGATGGTGAGTGCCTGAGCCTCGTTTTTCTTTTTCATCAGGGCTTGTACCATAAAGATGATTTTGTCACTGGTCAGGGGAGAGTTCAAAGTAGTTTTTAGACATTGATCAACTGCGGAGGTTATTATTGAGGTAGATAAATGATGTTTGGTGGCGTAACTAATCACGTCAATAAATACCTTGGGTTGATCTGAAAAATATTGTTTGTAAAGTGCGATCAAATCGGTATCAGCCTGAAGAAAGGCTTCGCTGTTTGACAAAGCACCAGGCTTTACGGCTAATGTCTTCAGATAGTGCTCTATTTTAATGAACCATTGATACTTACAGTGTCTTCTCTGATGAATGTCCACTACATCGCCATTTTTATCATAAATGTGAATGTGCAAAGGGTAAATTTTCACATCCACTATGGGGCCGCGCAAGTTTTCAGGAATAGAATAGTGATTGGTATCAACCGAGATGGTGTGATACTTGTCTACTCTTAATGTCTGGATCAGGGCGGTATCATAGGCTGAAACAGGCAGAACTGTCATATGAATTTTCTCCTCGCACACACGTTCAGCGAATGTTTTAGACTCACCTTTTGATTTTCTATTGTTAAGTCTGATCAGTTTTTGCTTCAGGTGTCGATTAGCCGAATCGAGGTCGATAAACTCATCATTTTGAGCAAAGGCTTTGCGGCGCACATATTCAACACTTCGCTCTACACGTCCCTTTTCATTGGCTCTATACACATTGCAAAAACGAATATCAAATTGATAGTATGTGCTGATTTTAAGTAGATCATCTGTAGGTTTCTTACCTGCCCGTTCGGTAGACGGGTCTGCATTTCGCATGGTAAATCTTGCTACTGCTGTACGCATATTGTCGTACACTATCTGTGATGGCACACCACCAATGTGGCTCAGATAGTGTACATGAGCGTGCAAGAAACTGATCATAACTCGTGCCGCGTCACGCGGTATCCTGGCGGTAGTAAAGACGAGCCCATCGGTAATTGCTGTACCCATTGGTAAATACAGCCAGCATCAATCTTTTCTGTTTTCCCTCTATTGTCAATTTAACTTCTGCCCAATCAAACTCACTGTTTTGCCCTGGGTCAATGTGCTGGCGTATGAAAATCTCCTGACCTTTTCTCAAGTGCTGTTTTACATATTCACATACCGTAGTATAGCTGATTTCAAAACCATCGGCGATCAGTGCCTCGTGCATGTCTATACGCCGCATGCATTGTTTGGCCAAACCCGAACAATGTTTGCGCTCATTATCTTTAACAAACTGATCTATCCTGGTTCGTATCTGTTGGGTAAGTTTGCGTTTGGTACGAGAAGAACAATCGTACCGAGGTGGATCCAAAATGCCTTTAGAAGAACGGTCCTGCAAAGAACGATTCTTCTCATATTCATCAATATACTTCTTGACTGTATTGCGCGATAATCCCAGATCCTTACTGATCTTTCGTTGGGATATTCCCTGATCAAAATAGCGCAGAATAATATCTTGTTTTTGTAGCATAGTTATCATGTTTAATAGTGCAAAACATATGATGGTTATGCATCATATCTGCCATGATAACTGGCTCAGTTTTCAATTGGAATTCTGGCTCAGTTTTCAACCGTAATCTACACATGTACCAGGAATTGACAACAGATGAATGGATGAGTATGCTGATCGATCACCAATGGGAAGATCGGCAAAACAAGAAAATAAACAGCCTCATCCACAGGTCAGCAATGACACAAAATGTATCGGTTCAGGACATAGACTATACCAGTAATCGAAAACTGGACAAAACACAGTACGAGCGTATGCTTTCTTTGCAGTTTATCAACAACAAAAAAAACATTATCATCATCGGCCCGGCCGGTATTGGCAAAAGTTACCTTGCACAAGCAATAGGATATCAGGCATGTCATATGCTCCATAAAACGCAATATTACATCCTTGCCCGACTGTTTGACCATGCACAAAAATGCCAGGTAGAAGGAAAGTATCTCAATTACCTCAAGGGGTTACACAAAACACGTTTACTCATCATTGATGACTTTGGACTCCATCCATTTAAAAAAGGAGATGCACAAATACTATTGGATGTAATCGAAAACAGGCACCTCAGAGCTTCCACAATTATCAACTCTCAGATACCCGTAGATGGATGGCATGAACTCATTGGCGAAGGCACCATCGCCGATGCAATACTCGACAGAATTGTAAATACAGCACACAGAATAAAACTTGACGGTCACTCACTGAGAAAAAATTTTACACTGTCATGATCCATGAATTAGACATAGTGGAAGAAGTAAGATTTACAACATTCCAACATCATACGGAAAAAACTTTGGGGCTTTTTCCTATGTTGAAATGTGGGAAATCACAGCACTACTCACTCTAAAAAAAAGACAAGTAGCAAAATAAAATATTGGAATTATGACAAAATTTAACTCATATTAGCTCCATGGAAAGTGGCACGGTTTGCTCCGAAACACGTGGCATGGTATCAGCGAAATAGGCATGGGTAATGGCACACGATAATATCTAATCCTATCTGTTTTGCTAAAAGTAAAATTTGTTTTTTGAAAGCATAGTGTCGATAGCTATTGGCTCCTCCTGCATCACACAACACGAGGATATTTTTAGCATTTGGATATTGATGGATACCATAGTTTTCCCACCACCATAACAAATTATCTGTAATAAATTCTGCTGTTTCATGACTATTACACATATACGTGGCATGGTATCAGCGAAATAGGCATGGGTAATGGCACACGATAATATCTAATCCTATCTGTTTTGCTAAAAGTAAAATTTGTTTTTTGAAAGCATAGTGTCGATAGCTATTGGCTCCTCCTGCATCACACAACACGAGGATATTTTTAGCATTTGGATATTGATGGATACCATAGTTTTCCCACCACCATAACAAATTATCTGTAATAAATTCTGCTGTTTCATGACTATTACCTATCGACATATACCCTTCATTTTTTTGTAAATCGTAGATTCCGTGAGGAATTACTGCACCTTTAGATAAATGGTGATAGTCGTGATCGAAAACCTCTATAGCTCCCGTAGCATAACATTTTCCTTCACGATACAAGTTGCCTAATCGCTCCTTTTTCTTACAATCTATGCTTACTACTGGGCTTTGCAAACTCATCAGTCCTACTAATTTGAAAATAATTTTGAACTGTTCATCTCGTTTTTCATAACTGCCTAAAGCTATATTCTTGCTCATTTTACGATACTTGAAATTCATAGCTCGAAGGGTTCGCTTTATTAAGCCATTGCTGATCTTGATACCATACTCTTGAAAAAATCGATCAGCTATTTCCCCAGCCTTTAAGTGAATCCAATAAACATTTTCATTGGTAGGACTACCGGCTTTATTTATATTGATAAACTCAGTAAGCTTCGCTAATGTCTCGGGGTACTTGTTAAAATTTTTTTCTACCTCCTCCTATGCGCCTTTGTTTGCCTAATGGAATTTGTCCATATAATTCAGAATTCAATAATTCTCGTTCTCCCTTGCGCAGCGTCTTTTGACTTATTTTAAACATCTTTCCTATATACTGCTTACCTCCATGACCTAATTTTGAGGCCTCTAAGGCAGCATAATGACGCCTATCTTTTTCTTCCAAACCAGTATAAAAAAGCTTCATCTTTGCTTCTGTTTCTTTTGAATACCTTTCCATCCTTTTTTTTCACAAGATAATAACATATTGTTACTTTATTTAATATGTATTCCTTATACTTCCAAATATTTCCTTAAAATTTCTCCTCGTACTATTACGGATTTTTGATGAAAGTCTTGAGAAATCCATTAGGATAGGACTTTCTCCAGCTAAAAAAGAAAATAAATCAATCATATGTAGGCAATTAGAAGCCATATTCCAATTTCCTCCTTTAACCTGAAACTCTAATGGTCCCTGTTCTACCAAGGCATCTTTTAGGAAATGATAGGCCGGATATTGACGCCTGGTAAAATTAACATATGCCCTAATTTTTTCAATATTTATTAAATCTTGGATAAATTCATAATCTTTAATTGATTGAAATAGTACTTTTTCAAGGATTAAAAATTTCGTATTTCCTATTTTAAGAAATGCTTCAATTACTGACCTCCTTACGTCTGCCATTGTGGTAATAAAAGCGATTTCATAGTATTTTTTCAAGGCTGACATTTTGCTATGAAATCTTACTTCGCCCTTGAAAGAAATACGATCCAATTTTTTCTGAAATCGCTCCTTCGATTTCAGAAGAGAAGTCTTTGATATATCATAAACATCAATATGTGCTTTGGTTTTCAAGCTAGCTAAGGCTTGCAAATGGCGACTTCCAATTTGACCAGCACCTAATATGGCAATATTTAGCATTTCTTATTTGAGAAAGTATGGAAAGAAATTGTGAGTTGAGCTTCTTTCAAATTCTAAGTTTTATTTGATTCTTACGTTAAATCGCTGTCCAACCTCCATCTACTATCAAATTGTGCCCCGAAACATAGGAAGCCTCATCAGACAAAAGAAAACAGACGCTTGGTGCGATATCCTCGGCTCTACCCATCCTTTTCAAAGGAACTTTCTTCTCATAGTTATGGACAAATTTTGGAGTCTGATGATCAAAAATACCCCCTGGAGAAATACTGTTTACACGTATACCATATTTCCCATAGTAGGAAGCTAGATATCTGGTGAAATTAATGAGTGCTCCTTTTACTGCTGCGTAAGCGCCAGGTGCATCCATATTAGTACCTTCGTAAATAGTAAAATCGTTTCCTATAACACCATAAATGGACGCAATATTAACAATGGATCCAGTCCTCTGAATCTTCATATACTTTAAAACTTCCAAAGAAAACGACACGTAACTATTTAATTGCCAATCCACATTTTTTCTCCAGGAATCCATGTTGATAGCCTCAATGTTTGTTCCCCAATCTTTAGTTCTGGGATAAGCATTGTTAACCAAGCCATCTATTTTTCCATAAGAATCAAGTACTTCCTGTATACTTTTTTTTATAGACAGATCATCTCTAACGTCACAATATATGGTTGCATTTTGAAGGTCAGTTTTACAGCTGACATCAGCGTTAATAGCATTGCCTCCTTCTTCCTTTATTTTTTTCACAAAAGCTCTACCTAATAACCCACTTCCTCCGGTCACAATAATTACATTGTCTTTAAGCCGTTGCATGTAAAGCTATTTTTAAAACCTCCAAAGATTCGCTAAAGTTGTTAATGCTTGTTCGCGCATTTATTTCTATCAAATTATAAAAATATCTCATTTGCTCTGCGTAAGTATCCTGTATTGTTTGAGAAGATTTATAGATGATTTTTCCGAGACTATTATGAATTGAATTATTCAATAGATCAACTGTCCATGTGTCATCGTAAAACACTATCTCAATAGATCTTTTAGCATCCCGTCTATAGTAGTTTAAAATAATAGATGTGGCAAATGCGGGGTATTCGAGCACATAGTTAGCATAATCAATAGCGGAAATTTTGAGGTTGGAGGCACTTCTTAGAATACTTTGGACTTTTATAGGTTTTCCAAAAAGCCAATAAACATAATCCAGTTCATGAATCAGATCTAGATGAACACCTCCACCATTCTTTTCTATAGCGCTATAAACTGTTTTATAATCTTTTTCAGATCTCCATTCGGGCAAATAGGACCCACAATACACGTTCACTTCCTGAATCCCAGCTTTCTGCGAATCTAACTTTTCTTTAAGGAATTGAATGCATTCCAGGAACCTAAGATTACAAGCTACATAAGTGAGCAAATCGGATAGCTTTATGGAATCAATAAGGTTTTGACTTCCTTCCAAGGACATTAAAGAAGGCTTTTCAATGAATAGAGGTTTTTTGAGCGGTAATACCGATTCGATTGCCTTCTTGTGTTGAAAGGTCGGATTTGAAATAATGACAAAGTCGACTGAAATATCTAATTCCGATAAATCCAAAATATTTATAGTACCATTTTTGTAAGTGTTGTCTGATAAGCCACTTCTCAACGCTACTATTTCAGTAGAAGAATCTATTGACTTTATTGCTTGAATATGTTTTTTACCAATAGACCCAAGACCTATTACCAAGACCCTCATAATGCAAAATCCAATTCTTTTTCTCTAATCATAAATTCTAGGATTTTAAAATCTAGCGGTGTGTCTATATCAAAACAAATATGAGGAACTATATAAATCAGCGATCGGTCAGTAATAACAGATAGTCGCTTTTCTTCGAAAAATGCTCTTTTAAAAACATAAAAAGATGCATTCATATCATAAACTTTAGGGGAAGCTTGCCTAGACAAAACTGGAGTTGTCATTTCTTTTGCCAATTTTACAAATCCATCCAGTTTTTCTTCTACAACATTAAAATAAGGATTTCGATGAGGAGGGCTTACAGAAAATATGTTTAGTGCCGAAGGAGTAGCTTTCAAAAGCTGAATAGATTGGGTAATATCCTCTTTTGTTCTCAACGGTGATGTTACGTCTAGATCAATAATTAATTCAAATTGTTTGTCGTACTTGTCTTCAGCATAATGCAACAAATGCTCTATGGCGATTAATTTACCAGCTTCATCAGTCGCCAATTGGGCAGGGCGAAAATAATCGGTTTCAATTCCAAGTTGAGAAGCAACTAATTTAATCTGTTTGGAATCAGTGGATAACTCCACTTCGACATTAGGTAATATTTCTTGTAGCTTTTTAGCTGTTTTGATAGAATAACCAATTAATGGGATTCCTTCGACTGGCTTGATGTTTTTTCCCGGAATTTCTTTTGATCCATGTCTTGCACATATGGTAATTAATAGGGGCAACGTTTTATGATTATCTATGAATTAAAAGAGATTAAAATTGAATACGATTAATATCTTTTTGCGCTTTTTCAAAGTCCTCCGGTTTCCCAATGTCCAGCCAGTAATCCAAAATAGGGTAATGCAGTACTTTTTTGCCCTGGCCTATTAATAGTTCCATTAAATCGGTTGCATTGAATTTCCTATCCTGAGGAATTAAATGAGCATATTCTTTCTTAAAAATGTAAATCCCTGCATTGGAATAATAAGTATAACTTGGTTTTTCTTTTAAGTCAACAATTGCTCCCCCCTTTGTTTCTATAACCCCGTATGGAATTTTAACTTCATATGGTGCAGTAGCAACAATCATATCTCCCCTGTTTTCTAGCAATTCCTTAAAAAAATCTTCATAGTCGATGTTTGTAAGTAGATCAGAATTCATTACCAATACATAGTCGTTGGTAAATTCTTTTATTTTGCCCACAGCTCCAATTGTTCCTAGAGGTTGTTGTTCTTCTACATATCGAATATTCATTCCTTTTTGGCTGCCGTCGCCAAAGCGTTGTCTAATTTGGTCGCCTAAATAATTAATAGTGATCTTCAGATTATACACTCCATAGAGATTTAACCTGTCAATATTATATTCCACGATAGGTTTATCCCCTATTTTTAATAATGGTTTAGGAGTATTCTCGGTCAATGGCCGCAAGCGCATCCCTTTCCCGCCAGCCATGATTACCGCATCAACAGGTAATAAAGACCGCTTTTTTGAAAAATCAACAATTCTAATAATATGCTGAAATTCATTGAGGATGGGCAATAATTTGATGCGTTGGTTTTTTAAAAATTCTATATCCTTTAAACTATAGTCGTTACCGTTCAGAAATCTAAATTCAGCATACATAAAATCACCAGCACACCTTGAGGTCGAGAGATCATTCAATAGCCCTCTTCTAACGTCCCCATCCGTAAGTGTGCCAACCAGCTTTTCTTGTTCATCCAAAACAAAAAGTGTTAATCCATCGGGTACTTCATTAAGACGCATTAATATCTCATTTAAAGAAGCATTCTGGCTGATCACATTTTTGGCAAACTTTTTCAGGGTATAAATTTTTGTGGGTTTTCAACTACCTTTGAATTATCCGGAATATCTCTAATAACAACAGTTCCTGCTCCAACAATAACATTAGTGCCGATCTTTACATCTTGCTTTACTACTGCTCTTGCTCCAACAAATGAATTTTCTCCGATGTCAACATTTCCGCACAAGACAGCCCCTGGAGCTATATGACTAAATGCACCTATTGTACACTCATGTTCAATGACGGATTGTGTATTACAAATCACTCCATCTCCGATTACAGTACAAGCGTTGACTATGGCACCGTCTCCGACCATTATTCCATTCCCAAGATTAACTGTTGTAGATATGGAAGCGTTTTTATGAATTGCGTTAATAGGTGGTTTATTAACCTTGGTTTGCAAGCTGTGATAAATTTTTCGTCGTAGTTGAATATTTCCAATGGCGATAAAAAAATTTGTTAGGTTTATTTGTTCAATTACTTTTTCCATTTTCTCATTCCCCAAAAATAGTAATTTATAGGGATTGAATATTTTTTCAACTTTTTCACAATAACCAACTACCTGAATGTTCTGAGAACAGAAAATATCGCAAGCAACGAAGGCATGTCCTGAATAGCCAATTAATATCACAGAATTCACTTATCAATATATTTCAACAATTGAAAAGCTTCAGCGTATTTGACGCCTACGGAGGCACCGCGGTAATGAGCTAATGCCTTGATATTTTCAATACTTCTTGGAAAAGGATGTTCACCTAATTCTGAATCATATACTTTCATTAATTCAATTTTTCTACCCAAAAAATCGGTAATATCTACATAGTAATTCGGCACAAATACATTTTCGGGTAACAATGCGCCAAATTCAGTTTCTGATAAACACTCGTACATTAACACTTTTTTTATAAAAGGATAACGAAAGGATTTTGTACAAGCAATGACTGCTTTGAAGGTAATAAAATGATCGGAATGAGCATCCGAACGATTCAATACGTAGATTACCTCCGGTTGAAACTTTTTAAAAGTACTCCCTATTCTGGGAATCATTTTGATTAAAATTTCATCGCTCAGATTCATGGTAGGGTAGTCCAATTTGAACACTTGCGATATTCCTATTTTATGTTGGATGATAAGTATTTCCTTTTGACGTGTCTCTACTCTTTCTTTTAAAAAACCTTGATCTTCAAATATATTAGTTGTAATTAACCATGCAAGTTCATCTTTTGCTTTCGCATGTTTAAGAAGCGTTCCTCCACAACCTAAAACTTCATCATCTGGATGAGCGGATACTACGAGTACTTTCATAAATAGGTATTTACCTTCGGTAAAGTCTTAAATTCATGCTCTACTATTTCTATTGCTCCATCGTATGTTTTAACCAGGATAGTATTATCTGTAATGTTTAGTACCTTGCCGGGTTCATAGTTAGGAATATTAAATTCAACTTCGTTAATTTTCCATATCTTAACTTCGACACATTCAACCAAAAGATGGGCACCAACATAAGGTCGAGCTAATGCTCTTACTAAATTATAAATTGCCCGACTTGACATTCTAAAATCTATCTGCCCATCTAATAGACTTCTTTTTCTCCAATAATTAGTTGGCGCATTTTTTTGACTTATACATTCGTACAAATTATTTTGTAACTGTGGCAAGAACTCATCAAGTTGAGATGAAGCCGTTTTGCATATTTTATCGTATAAAGAAGAAGCGTCATCACTATACGAAATGTCAATGCTTTTTTGTGATAATAAATCACCACTATCCGCTCCTTCATCCATAAAAAAGAATGAGGAAGCAGTCTCTTTTAAACCTAATGCTAAAGCCCATATAATAGGGTGTCTGCCCCTATTCGTTGGTAACAGTGCAGGATGAAAGCCCAAAATTCCCATTGGTGGTAAATCCAGCAACTCTTTTTTCATAAGACTGGACCAACCAAATACAAAAATTATATCAGGACATAAAGATCTGATCCAACCCACAATATGTGGTGCATTAATATCCCTGACGTATTTGGATGGTATGGCATAGGCCTTGCACAGCTCAGATAGATCGAAATGATCAGAGTTGAAATCTGATCTCGATTTTGTCGCCACCGCTATTATCTCGACTTTTAAGTCAATTAACTTTAGTAGAGCAAACTTTGAAAAAATAACATTTCCTACAAAAAATACCCTCATACTACAGGCAGATCATAAAACTTCTTCTTAATGATTTTAGAAAGGTCTACATTTTTCAAAATGTCCCTAATTTTTTCAGATGCTCCACCCTTGCCATAACTATTGGTTACAGTTTTCAATCGCTCTTGGAATCTTTTAGAATAAACTAGACTTAAAGCGTTAGAAATGCTTGCTTGTTCGGGTTGGCAGTCAATCACGTTGCCACTTTTCACTCGGCCTCGTTGCCTGTCCCCAATATTTATTGTTGCAATTTTAAAGGATGGGGCCTCTGTCAAACCGCTTGATGAATTTCCCACAATGGCATCTACATGTCGCAGTGCGGATAAATACCGCAATTGTCCTAATGAAACGAAAGAACAAGCTTTGTCAAGATTGCGAGCAACATACTCATCAATCATGTTGATAATAATTCGACCGTCGGTATCAGCATTGGGCTTTGTAAAAATGATCTTTGTCTCTTTTAGCTGGTCTAATACATCCAATATATTTTGAAATTGCTTTCTTGATGTGGAAAATTCCAGTGTAACCGGGTGAAATGTGATAATAATATTTCTTTTACCTAGCTTAAAGTTGATAGATTTTTCAAACTGTTCTCTCGACAGTAATCGGAGTTTGTAGATATTATCTAAGCCAGGTGTGCCCACATTAAAAACCCTACTGGGCTGTTCACCTAGTTGTATTACTCTTTTTCGGTATGCCTCCGTCGCTGTAAAATGCAATTGTGACATTTTAGTAATGGAGTGCCTTATAGGTTCATCAATTAGACCTTCAGTTGACTCGCCTCCGTGTAGATGAGCAATGGGTATACGCCCAATCATAGCGGAAGCTACCGCAGAAAATATTTCAAAGCGATCTCCTAATACAACAATTATATCAGGTTTTAATTCATCAAAAGCCTCTGCACATGAAATCTGTGCTAAGCCCATGGATTTTGAAATGCCAATTGGAGTATCAGAAGAAAGTAGATTTTCAATTTTTTTGTCAATTTTAAATCCGGCCTCAGTAATCTCTTGATAAGTTAGGCCAAATTCGGGGGATAGATGCATCCCTGTGACGAGTAGTTGCAAGATAAGATCAGTGTCTTCCTGAATAGCTTTAATTAGCCAATAAAGCAACCCAAACTCTGCTCTCGTTCCCGTAACAACACAAATTTTCCGCTCCACAATACTTATTCTTGTGAAAAGTCAGAAAAAGTAAGTTGATAGCCTTTTTGCAAATCTTTGTTGGCCATTTTCCCTATAACTGAATCAAATAACATTGGGCTTATTCCGCCACCTGGCCGCAAAGTGATCAAGTCTTCTTTCCGAATTTTAGCGCCTTTTTTTAGGGTTCGACTTAAATGAATGCTTTTTCTTACAACATTAATATTTTTCTTTTCCGAATTAGACGGTTTCTTAATCCCATCTCCCAACGCGTTTTCAATGTTTCTAATACTACGAATCATAGTTTTGAGTTCATCTGGTTCCAAGGAAGTTTTATGGTCAGGGCCTTCCATATTTCTATCCAAAGTAAAATGCTTTTCTATACAAACCGCTCCTCTGGCAACAGCCGCAATTGGTACTTCGATCCCTAAAGTATGGTCAGAATACCCAATCTTAACTTTGAATGCCTGTGCTAAGGTATTCATTGCCTTTAAATTTACATCCTCCATTGGTGTTGGATACTCTGTATTACAATGTAGGATGGTAATATCTTTTCGTTGAATGCCACCATCCAATAAAATAGCTAAAGCAGCTTCCACCTCTCCCAACCATGCCATACCAGTAGATAAAACAATTGGTTTGCCTTTAGAAGCTACTTTTTTTAGGTAGGGAAGATTGGTAATTTCTCCGGAAGGAATTTTGTAAAAATCAACTCCTAAATCATGCAATAGGTCTATACTCTCATGATCAAAAGGAGTCGATAAAAATTTAATCCCTCTTTTTTCGCAATGCTCAATCAAAACCTCATGTTCTTTTTTGTTTAATTCTAATTTTTTAACCATTTCTAACTGACTCTCTTCTTTGCCGGTATTTTCTATCTGATAAGCCGCTTTTTTCGCTGATCTCGAAATGACTTTTTCAGCTTTAAAAGTCTGAAATTTTACGTAGTCCGCTCCTGCTTCAGCCGCTACTTCAATAAGTTTTTTTGCCAGCTCAATACTCCCATTATGATTTACACCAGCTTCTGCTATAATAAGGGTTCTTTTCATTGGCTAACGCTACTTGGAATATTCACAATGGTACTTTCTAGATAATCGGCATTACACAAATCACCGGAAGGACACTTTTTAAACATCGGCAATTTATTCATCAAACGCCAAATTGGACGGGCCATGACGCCATTATCATTAGAATATTGCAGGAAAGCATCTCGGTCTACTTTATTATCAAACTGTATCGCATTCAGCCAATAATTCGCCTTGCTATTGTTGGAGTCGTGAAGATGTTCAACCCCTTCCAAGGAAGTAAAGAACTCCTTATACTGTTGTGCTATTACACTTTTATTTTCAAGAAACCCGTCTAGTTGTTCTAATTGAGCACAGGCCAAAGCAGCATTTAGATTAGGCATCCTGTAATTATAACCAATTTCATCATGAACATAATCCCAGCGATGGGGTACTTTTGCAGTGGTTGTGAGATGTTTAGCTCTTTTTGCAAGTACTTCATCATTAGTTACAATAGCACCACCCCCGCCACAAGTCACTATTTTATTACCATTAAAACTGAAGACCCCTAACTGGCCAAAAGAACCGGTATGCTGTCCCTTATAATAACTTCCTAAGGATTCTGCAGCATCTTCCACTACTTGAATATTATATCGATCACATATATTTACAATTTCTTCTATACGCGTAGGAAATCCAAAAGTGTGCATGGGAACACATGCACTTATCTTCCTTCCTGTTTCTTTATTAAAACAAAGTCCGTTTCTGATTTCTGCTTTTGCTTTCAGGTGCTCTTTTAGAGAATCAGGAGAAAGCCCAAGGGTATCCCCATCTACATCCACAAAATGCGGTATGGCGCCTAGATAGCTTATCGCATTAGTGGTTGCAACAAAGGTCAGTGGTTGAGTTAATACTTCATCATTGCGCTGTACACCCACCAATTTTAAAGCAATATGTAATGCACAAGTTCCATTCACCACGGCAACGGTAAACTTTGTGCTAACTATCGCCGTTAGCACTTCCTCTAACAGATTCACATATGTACCTACGGAAGATACAAAAGCAGAATCAATCGTATCCAGTAAATATTTCCTTTCATTCCCTGCAAATCGAGGTTCATGCAAAGGGATAATACCGGAAGGAGTTTGATAAAGCTCTCTGATAAAATCAACTATTGCTTTATACATTGTAAATTCCTGTCTTATATTGCTGCAGATTTTCTTGATCGGTAAACCACTTAATCGTTTCCCGAAGCCCTTGCTTAAGTGTATACGCTGGTCGCCACTTGGTATACCTCAGAATTTTAGTATTATCACCAAGTAATCTATAAACTTCTGATTTTTGCGGTCTGATTCTTTTAGGATCTTGGGCGATTTGAGCTTTCGGATTTATCAGCTTTATTAGTGTTATCGCCAACTCCATCATAGATATCTCTGAATTACTTGCAATATTACAATCTTGTCCCAATAATTCAGAGGATTTTGAAATGTCAATAAATGCTTTGGTTGTGTCTTTGACGTATAAAAAGTCCCTGGTGGGCTTCAAATCACCTAGCTTAATTTCCTCACACCCGTTCGCTAATTGAGTGATAATCGTCGGTATAATAGCTCTAGCAGATTGGCGAGGGCCAAAAGTATTAAAAGGTCTCACAATGGTTACAGGCAAATCAAAGGAGTGGTAAAAGGATTCTGCAATGCAATCCGCTCCTATTTTAGAAGCAGAATAAGGCGATTGTGGCTGCCGTGGGTGGTTTTCATTAATTGGGACATATTGAGCCGTTCCATAGACTTCAGAAGTAGAAGTTACAATTACGCGCTCTATCTCGAAATCACGGGCGGCTTGAAGAATATTTAATGTTCCTTTGACATTGGTGTCGATGTAAGAATCCGGAGAATGGTAGGAATAAGGTATGGCAATAAGAGCTGCCAAATGAAAAACCTCGTCTATCCCTTTCATTGCCGTTCTTATTCCATTTGGATCCCTTACATCTCCGGAGAATATTTCAATCTCCTCCAATAACTTTTTCGGAAAACTGTCTAGCCAGCCCCAGGAGTTAAAGGAATTGTAGTAACAAAAGGCTTTTACCTGATATCCTTCATGGACTAGTTCTTCCACTAAATGGCTGCCTATAAAACCGTCCGCTCCTGTAACAAGGGCTTTCATGCTAAGCAATTCTATGCGTTAATGTTTGTAATAGAACTTGGACAATAAATATTGGCAGCCAAAGTAGGTTTTAATGATTATGTCGCTTATTCAGCAAAGTTAGACTTTTATTCAGTTCATTAAAATCAACTATAATTTGCTGTTTTTCAAGTTCTACAAATATGTTTGAAATCTGATGCCCCCTTTAAATCGCTTGTTTATTCTTGTTTTATACCAGATAAGAAGGTCTCTGATTTTATAAAATATCCTTCTTGTCGCAAACGTCACTCTTGTTTGAGAATTATGTGTGGTCAGATTTTGATGCACTGCATCCCAATAAATGCTCTGACGGTATCCTTTACGTATAAGAAGTCCCGAGTCGGCTTCAAATCGCCTAATTTGATTTCTTGACTTCCGTTCACCAATTGTGTGATAATCGTGGGAATAATGGCTCTGGCAGATTGGCGAGGACCAAAAGTATTGAAAGGTCTCACAATGGTTACAGGCAAATCAAAGGAGCGGTAAAAGGATTCTGCAATGCAGTCCGCCCCTATTTTAGAAGCAGAATAAGGCGATTGTGGCTGTCGGGGAGGATTTTCATTAATCGGTACGTATTGAGCCGTTCCATAGACTTCAGAAGTAGAAGTTACTATTACGCGTTCTACCTTGACATCCCGCGCGGCTTGAAGAATATTTAATGCCCCTTTTACATTGGTATCTATATAAGAATCCGGAGAATGGTAGGAATAAGGAATGGCAATAAGAGCTGCCAAATGAAAAACCTCATCTATTCCTTTCATTGCAGTTCTTACCCCATTTGGATCCCTTACATCTCCCGAGAATATTTCAATCTCGTCCAATAATTTTTTCAGAAAACTATCTAACCAACCCCAGGAATTAAAAGAATTGTAGTAACAAAAGGCTTTTACCTCATATCCATGATTAATCAATTCTTCGACCAAATGACTGCCGATAAAGCCGTCAGCTCCAGTTACCAGGACTTTCATATAACCGAAAAATTAGGCTTGTTCTCATAGACCATTTCTTCAAGTTGAATTATTCGAATCGATCATATCGATGAACAATGAAACTGATCCACAATTTTAATAATTTTATTTAATTCCCTAACATCAACTTCAACGTTCTGTTTTTCGAGTTTTGTCATTAGTTTGGATATTTGATGGTTGTGATTTAGAAGTCGATTAAGTTCTAATTTTATTGAAAATAGATGGCTCCTTATTTCATAGAAATTTGTTCGTAATAAATTATATATTTTTAATTTAAAAGAATTATTAGATCTAATATTTTCATCTTGCCTTCGCCAAGAAATATCCAGTGCTTGAATTAATGCTTTCTCTAATTTGGAATTTGATTCTTCTTTTGATTCTGTAAGATGAGTGACCATATGGTTCAAGAATTCTTTTCTTTCAATATCTTTCTTTTCATTTTTCCACCAATTATGAAACCCTTTTGACGGATCGAATCCCTTTTCACCTCTTATCGGAATATTTTCCTGGCTTCTCAGCCAAAATAGTTCCTGAATCGTTTTGGATTTCCCGTAAAATGCCCCCCCTATTTCAAATTGCAATTCAAAAAGTGCATATACATCAAAGACCTCTGAACTTATTATACTTATTAATTTTTTCCAAATTTCACTTTTCATTACTGAAAAAATCATTCTAGGCACATATGAGCCCATATGAGAGATCATTCGTTCATTTGGAGAATCACTCAACAATGCGTACTCATTCAATATATGATATAATCTCCTTCCAACGACTTGTCCATTTTTATATTTAAATCCTACGCATTGTCCTCCGCAGGCGATTAGTGATTGATCATTTTCCAATTCTGAAATGCAAGACTTAATTGCAGAAGGAAGGTAAAATTCATCATCGGAAAGCAATGATACGTATTTAGTATCAACCAAATCTATTGAATATTTTAATCTGTCAAAAAATGAGGTCGGTAAATGGTGGTAATTAATATTAGCATATTTAATGAGCTCTTTTATTGGTTCTTTACTACCATCCAATATTATTACCTTAAATGGATAATTTTTCCAAAAAGAAATACTACGATTAATATAACGTGGTCTTTCATAAGTAGGAATTACAACAGTGAAATCATTCAACATAATCTTTTAAACCAATTTTTTATCAATAACCATAGAGGGATAATTCAAAGGAGTGGATAATTTTTATAATCCTGGCATTACTTTTTAGTCAATATCCTCAAGGAAGTCGCTCATTATTGAATTAAGGTTTTTAACAAGGTACCAAGAAGGACATTGAATTACTTTAATTTTTTGATTTTATCATTGTTCCCCCAAAATGCCATTGGCTCATAATTTAAATAGGGGTAATATCCTAGATCTAATTCTATCTGCGCATTTTTTTCCTTGATTCGATCTTCAACTAGGCTTCTAATTGAGATCGGCTCACCACTACTACAGTTGTATATACCATTTGTGGACTGTAGATTACGGTTGAAAACTGAGCCAGAATTCGGTTGAAAAGTGAGCCAGTTGAGAGAGGCGAAGTTATGCATTTTGATGAAAGAATAACCATTAATATTTTTTGAGAGAAATTAAAGTTGTTGATTAAGTTTTTCTGATTCTTTGACTCTGAAGGATTTTCCATTCATGTTGACCAGGATGGCTTTATGGGTGAGTCGGTCAACTATGGCAGCAGTGAGAACTTCATCACCAAATATTTCTGTCCACCGATCAAAACTCAGGTTGGTTGTGATAATGGTTGACTTTCTACCAGCTCTGAGGCTAAGATGAGTAAAAAGTAATTCTGCAGCCTCTTTGTCAAAGGACACATAACCGAACTCGTCACACACGACCAGATCGTATTTTTCAAAACGAGATTCCAGGGTACGGAGCATTTTGTGAGACCTGGCTTCGTTGATTTGGGTTATCAGCCTGGGAATGGCAGTAAACAAGACAGTGAAATCGAGTGTGCAGGCTTTGATGGCCAGGCCAATAGCGATGTGTGTTTTACCGGTACCGGGATTACCAGCCAGGATGAGATTTTGTCCATCTTTTATAAAATCGAGACGTTCGAGAGTAGCCAGTTTGTTTTGTGCATCATTGGGGAGTTCAGATTTGATCAGATCGTGGATTTGTTTTTTATACGGGAATCCGGCTCTTCGGATACGCTGTTTTTTTCTCCGGATGAGCCGCCCGTCATATTCGGTGATCATAAGATCGAGCAAGTAGCGTTCAAAAGAATGATTGCTTTTAGCAGCACTTTTTGCCTGTTCGGCGTACTCTGTTCTGAATGCAGGCAGCCTAAGCAGACGTGAGTAATAATCAATTTGTTGTTCCATTTTTGCTTGCATTGTTGAGATTTTATTCGAATTAAAAAATAGCCTGTATGTCTTGAAGTTGTTTTACACAATTAAGACTTATCTGTTCAGTCAAAGGGCTCGGGATGGTGAGTGCCTGAGCCTCGTTTTTCTTTTTCATCAGGGCTTGTACCATAAAGATGATTTTGTCACTGGTCAGGGGAGAGTTCAAAGTAGTTTTTAGACATTGATCAACTGCGGAGGTTATTATTGAGGTAGATAAATGATGTTTGGTGGCGTAACTAATCACGTCAATAAATACCTTGGGTTGATCTGAAAAATATTGTTTGTAAAGTGCGATCAAATCGGTATCAGCCTGAAGAAAGGCTTCGCTGTTTGACAAAGCACCAGGCTTTACGGCTAATGTCTTCAGATAGTGCTCTATTTTAATGAACCATTGATACTTACAGTGTCTTCTCTGATGAATGTCCACTACATCGCCATTTTTATCATAAATGTGAATGTGCAAAGGGTAAATTTTCACATCCACTATGGGGCCGCGCAAGTTTTCAGGAATAGAATAGTGATTGGTATCAACCGAGATGGTGTGATACTTGTCTACTCTTAATGTCTGGATCAGGGCGGTATCATAGGCTGAAACAGGCAGAACTGTCATATGAATTTTCTCCTCGCACACACGTTCAGCGAATGTTTTAGACTCACCTTTTGATTTTCTATTGTTAAGTCTGATCAGTTTTTGCTTCAGGTGTCGATTAGCCGAATCGAGGTCGATAAACTCATCATTTTGAGCAAAGGCTTTGCGGCGCACATATTCAACACTTCGCTCTACACGTCCCTTTTCATTGGCTCTATACACATTGCAAAAACGAATATCAAATTGATAGTATGTGCTGATTTTAAGTAGATCATCTGTAGGTTTCTTACCTGCCCGTTCGGTAGACGGGTCTGCATTTCGCATGGTAAATCTTGCTACTGCTGTACGCATATTGTCGTACACTATCTGTGATGGCACACCACCAATGTGGCTCAGATAGTGTACATGAGCGTGCAAGAAACTGATCATAACTCGTGCCGCGTCACGCGGTATCCTGGCGGTAGTAAAGACGAGCCCATCGGTAATTGCTGTACCCATTGGTAAATACAGCCAGCATCAATCTTTTCTGTTTTCCCTCTATTGTCAATTTAACTTCTGCCCAATCAAACTCACTGTTTTGCCCTGGGTCAATGTGCTGGCGTATGAAAATCTCCTGACCTTTTCTCAAGTGCTGTTTTACATATTCACATACCGTAGTATAGCTGATTTCAAAACCATCGGCGATCAGTGCCTCGTGCATGTCTATACGCCGCATGCATTGTTTGGCCAAACCCGAACAATGTTTGCGCTCATTATCTTTAACAAACTGATCTATCCTGGTTCGTATCTGTTGGGTAAGTTTGCGTTTGGTACGAGAAGAACAATCGTACCGAGGTGGATCCAAAATGCCTTTAGAAGAACGGTCCTGCAAAGAACGATTCTTCTCATATTCATCAATATACTTCTTGACTGTATTGCGCGATAATCCCAGATCCTTACTGATCTTTCGTTGGGATATTCCCTGATGAAAATAGCGCAGAATAATATCTTGTTTTTGTAGCATAGTTATCATGTTTAATAGTGCAAAACATATGATGGTTATGCATCATATCTGCCATGATAACTGGCTCAGTTTTCAACCGTAATCTACATATGGTAACCCTCATTAGCCCATACCTGATCCTGTATAGGTTTGGCTTGGACTTTTAGTTTTGAACTCACAATGTATTCATATCCTGCTTGTCTGATGAGGTGAAAGTTGTTTTTACTATTCAGCCCCTTATCGGCTACTATGACAACTTGATTGATGTTGAACCGATCTTTGAGTATGTTCAACGCATCGATCATCGTCTTGCCATCTGATGTATTTCCTGGGAATAATTCATAACCTATAGGGCGACCTTGCTGATCGGTAAACAATCCCATCACTACCTGCACCTCGTTGAACTTTCCATTTTTACTGAACCCAAAGTCTTTTAACTCGTCAGGCCTCACACTCTCAAAATGAAAAGTGGTTACATCATAGAAGGCTACATCTATAGTTGAGTTAAACAGATCGCAATATCTTTTGAACATACCTTGTTCTATTTCCTCCTTATGAGTAGCTAACCAGTCGAGGTTTCTGTAGAGTTGATGAAGTTCAATATTGCTGTCCATTCCCTTGAATTCAATTTGATCCTGGTAGGCTCTTAATTTTGATTTGCACCGCAATAGTCTATGTATTGCCATATAAAAAGTAACCCTACTCAGGGAAAAGCCAAGCCTTCTATGCTTTGCTCCTACCTTATCAAGAATTGTAGCAAGGCCTAATTTTTCCCAAATCTTTTCATAAACCACATGACCATAACAAAGTCTTTTAACCTCTTTCATGTCCGAAATGCTATTGGCATCCATTCCCGACAAGGTCAAGAGTTTACGGCCAATGGTTTCAAGGGTGCGATCTTGTCGTAAGACATCCAACCTGCCTAGGTTAAGAAGGACTTTGTGCTTGACTTTGCCGTCCATGCGATAGGACTCGACTATTTGAAGGTAGGTGTGATTTCTGGATTTAGTAGTTTTAATGAACATGTAGTAAATATACTACATATATGTTACAAACACCTAATATATAGGAATTTATATTCAATTTGTTGCCACCACGTTTTTATCAAAAACCTACATGTATACCCCTAAAATCCCTATTCTATGGGCATCTTGTGAAAATCCAAGGCCGTTAAGTGTCAAACTCAGGCGATTACACCCAGAGCCACATATCTTTTAAATCCGTATATGCCTTTGTCCGGGCATCTATTCACTCCATTGTGTTCGAGTTGGTTGATGTTGGCCTCTACTGCACTGTGTTTTTTTCTCAGAGCTGAAAATGTTTTTGATGATTCTTCTTCTTGCTGTTGAATAGATTTTTTTCCAGGCTTTGGTAATATGACATTTTCAAATAGTTTTCCTACAACTTGTTTTGCGTTTTGAGAAAAAAAGTTTCTGTCAAAACTGATTGATTCGAGCCTGTAGCCTTTATATTTTTTTGATATAGATTTTGAAACAGGGATGGTCATGTGCACATCTACTTGTTTTTGCATCACCTCATGGTGGAGGATGAACTGATATTGATCTGTGACAATCAAAGTATTGAGTCCTAATTCAACATTTTTATGAAGTTTTCCCTTATTGAGCCATTCGGTGTGGGGTTCGAATATGGAAAACATTTTTTCTTCGTGAGGAATCTTTTCTCCTTTCAATATCCGCCTTTCCACCAGGTCAATCTGCTTGTCTAAAAGATCTTTATATCTCTGTAATTCCTGGATCAATAACGCACTCTTTATCGTGTGTCCAATGCTTTTATCCTTGGTTGTATTGTCGGTTTTTTGAGTGATTCTCAGGCAACAATTCAGATATTTTTTTTCACTACTTTCCAACTGATTTTGATAGTTGTTTCCTTTCTTTCGATGGATCTCAGAACATTGATGATACCTCCTTCTGAGTTTATTTCTCCAGTCTTTTATTTGCCTCCATTCCGGAAGTCTATCCAATTCCTCAATGATATGTTCTGTCGTATCAAGGCACTTTCTTGCACAATCCCATGTCAAATTTATGTCCGTTGGAAAATGAACATTGGTCTCTACAACACAGGTGTCCACTTTTGTCGACAAACTCAATGGTTGTTCTTCCTCTTCTTCTGCGGGCCTTTCTTTTTTTTTAATATGCTGTGACCTGATTTGACAATCAACTCATTTATCTGTTCTAAAGTTGCTTCATCCAGAAGAGTGATGTTATCCACCACAGTTTGGTATTGATAAACTTTTCCAATGCTGAAGTCAGATTTTTGTACTCCCTATATTCCTCTCAATTCATTGTGATTATTGGCCTGGTCTAATAAAAAATCGTAGTCCACATCAAGGCATAGCCTCACCACAGCTAAAACAAATATTTCCCAAAGTGACATGCCTGGTCTACCTGTTCTTTTTTTGCCTGCCATTATTCTGTTTTCAAGCATGCTGAAGATTTTCTCATTCACTTGTTTATCTGTAAAAAGATATTGAAATCCGACCAGTACAGGTGCGAGTTCATGGCGAGTTTTTAGATTGATCTGTACTTCACTGATCGGTACGGTGCCGATGCTGAGTTGCTGTTCGAAACGCTTTCTCATTGCTTTGAGTTTTGTGCCCAAAAGGACTCAGAAATTTAATAAAATTGCTGATTATCAAATATTTACATATTGTAAAATACAAAATATATCTAATAACTCAAAGAAGAAAATCAACTTAATTTCCTGGAAATCAATGGATTGTAGGTTTACTTGCAGGTACTAATTATCCACAACCATAAGATGAAAGCCCACCACTTACTATTTCAGCTCGTCCTCACGATAATGTTATTCCTCCTCTGGGCCGCTGTTGCCTTGCTGGTTGTGAATCCCTACTTCCACAGCGATCTTCCCGGCTACACCATAGGCCGGCTGTGCATTTGGGAGTTGATATTTTTGGTTATAGCCGCTGTGCTCGCCAAAATGATGATTAAGAATTGGGATTATCTCGAATTCACGGCAAGAGAAGATCGGAAAGTCGTTTCGATGAACTCCAAATACGCTACTTTCTTCCTCTTCTATTTTGTATTGGGCATTCTCATAACGGTTTGGCAATTTTGGGTGTTTAGTCAAAAATTTTAAAAAGAATCGAATGCGAAGATTTTTATCTACGAAGGCGATAATGATATAGCTTATCCCATGCTTTTATTTAATCACATATCCATAACCTTTTCTACAGCGGGATCCAATTTAGGTGGCTTTGACCCAAAACTAATCGTCATAAAAAGTATCAAGGAGACGATCAGTGAAAACGCAGCGACATCGATATTATAAGGCAATGCAATTTTAAATAGTTTAAAAAAGAAATTAATAGACAAACTGATCAATATAGCCGCATTGGCTGCAAAAGGAGTAGCTCTTTTCCAATTAAAACCAAGCCAGTCACTTAATAGATTCATGACAGCTCTATTCTATCAATAAGATTTCAAAGAATCCACATACATCAAACCACAATCTCTATAGCTACAAAATTTAAAAGAATCATGTTTTTTAATAACACATTTTTTCTTTTTTGCATCAACACAATAAATACTTAGATTTTCTAACTCCGTCAATTCGACTTGATTTAAACTGTCTTTGGCAAGGATGTGCAAAGAAAAAGAAGAACGGGTTTGGTTTGGTTCCATCTGCCGCTTAATTGGCCAATCTGGTTTGAATTCAAACAAGTCTGACTTTTGCCATCCTAAAGTGCAATTGCATGATTTAACGCTATCTGCCTCGTTCACTAAGATATACTTAAAATGAACTTTAGGTGTCGAATCTACATAGGGGTTGTCATTAAAGCTGTATTCAGTTGCTCCCAGGTAAATACATTCGCATGGTTGTAATTCGGCCTCAATAATGCAGCCCGTTAATGTCATCATTAAGAGTATCACAAAAAAAATGAGGCTATTGAGTAGGCGGATTAACTCTAGCATCTAAAAACTCTTTTGGGATACATTTGGATAAGACTTCGTCATAAAGCCAATTTTTGTATCGCGGATTTTTAACATTACGATACCAAAATATCATGTTTTCATAGGTATATTCCCTGAATCGCCGTCCATGTTGAACGAATAAAGGGGATCTGTGTTAAAAGTGTCCAAGTGTATCGACCATCGTGCTTTCACAGTTTCGATAATGGCAGAAAACGAAGCTCTCGTGCTTTTGAATTTCACATATTGCTTCGCCATCCTCTACTAGGTACACCTTTAGATTTTCTAACTCATTTAGTTCAGCTTGGGAGAGTGTGTCTTTAGAAAGATGGTGAGTGCTCCAAGAGAACTTTTTCTCGCCTGGTTCTATCTTACCTTCAATAGGCCAATCCATAAATGACCATATTAAATGTGAATCTTGGAGTTTTCTAATGGAATTAAAATGTTTTGTACTACCGGTGGAATTGATTATAATATAAGAGTACTTAATTCTTGGTGAATAGTTGCGTACCCAATCACTAAAATTGTACTTTGCTTTTCCGAGAAAAATACATTCACATGCCTTTGGATCATTACTGTTTCTACAATTGGACAAAATTATTAATGCGATTGTTATTAATAACGCTAGCCATTTATTGTGGTGGTCTAACTTTATCATCTAGGATTTCCTTTGGAATGCATTTGGACAATATTGTGTCATAAAGCCATTTTTTATATTTGAGATTTTTGACCAAATTGTAATAAAATATCATATTCCCATACGAGGATTCCTTGAATCGCTGCCCGTTCTCAATATCTCCTGTCACGCAATTGAAAGATGGATGTTTCATCTCGTTGTAATATACGAGAATGTGATTAATGTGCTGATAGCCAAATACATTAAGTTCTCTTCGGGTATGAACATGGCATGAGAATCCTGAAGGACTGTCATACTCCCCAAGAATATGATTGATCTCATGTATGAGAACTGATCGAAATATATCTATATTTTGAAACCACGATTCATCTATTTTACTGTCCACATCACGTAAGGCAATTAATATACCTAAATTTTCTGTGCAGGCTTTCACACCCCCATTGTAGTAAGTGGGTAGCCCAGGGATTCCTTGATTTAAGGAACCTGTCTGAAATACTTGTCCTACCAAATCATCAGAAACACCGCGAGCTGTTATTTCCCTGCATTCATCCGACCAGCATAACTCCTGAATAAAATGATTAGCAATATTTCCTATGCTCTCATATGTTTGTGAGACTTCATTCATTAAAACGCTATTGTCAAAATATTCAGAAGGATCCAATTCGCTTATATCTACATCAGGATTTATAATTCGAATTTGTCCTTCTGACGGATTCTGAGTTGGGAATGATCCAATGTAATTGCCATTAGCGTCAAAATAGTCATTCTTCATTCCGGATGCACATTCGAAATCAGGTATGTGCACTCCATCAGATCTGTATTTTTCAAATTCGCAGAATACCAATGCTTCTGAAACGGAGAAGTCATATTTTTCAATCAAGTCTAAATTCGAGCCCAAGCAAGCTTTTTCTTCGTCGGAAAGCACGGGGCAATTCGCAGCGGATTTTGGTGGAGTCGTCTTGACAATGCCTGATGTTGTAGGTACACAATCCAAATCCTCACAATCGATATGCCCGTCATCATCATTATCTATTCCATCATCACATATTTCACAAAGTTCCCTTATTATGATTTTTCCATCCGCTGTTATTTGTGAAAATGCGTATAAGCTGAAGAGATTGAGAAAAATGAAGGCCGAAAGTAATTTTAAATTTTTCATGTTTATTGGGTTTATTTGGTTATTATCAAAATCTTTGCCAAATTACTAATGGGGAAATCGTCAGCGGATAAATGGGGTTTAAGGTTCCAAATTGATTAGTAACCGATTAAAGGTTAAGAATGAAAGCTTATCACTTTTTATTTCAATTTATCTTGGCCATAATGCTATTCCTCTTATCGTCTATTTTAGTCGGAAATTTTGAAAGGACGCGGTTTATGTTAATTGATTCAGGGTGACCTCACATATCCATCACCTTCTCCACAGCAGGGTCCAGCTTAGGAGGTTTTGACATAAATGTTATCGACATAAAAAGAATTAGGGAAATAATCAATGAAAATGCACCAACATCAATATTATAAGGCAACCCGATTTTGAACAGTTTAAAAAAGAAATTAATAAACAAACTGGTCAGAATCGCAACATTAGCCGCAAAAGGTGTAGCCCTTTTCCAATTAAATCCGATGGCCACTACCGGTACAATAGCCGCAGCAAATGTGCCCCAACCGAATGCGCCCAGAATGGCAATAAGATCGCCTGAGTAAAGAGCAAAGACAGAAGCAACCGCCGTCAAGACAACGGTAGTAACTCGAGCCGACAGCAATTCATTCTTCCATACCTTCCCAAAAGATTTGGGAATATCGTGCATGATGGCCGCGGTACCAATATTGAGAAATGCATCAGCAGTGGACATAATCGCAGCAAACAGTCCCGCGAAGACAATCCCTGCCAAAATCGGATGCGCATAATACTGCAAAAACTGAGAAGCAGCCTGATCGGGAGTATCCAATGGCGGATGTGATCCATCCAAAACCAAAGCGCGCATTGCCAATCCAATCCCTATCCAAAGAAGAGCGCTGAACATATAACCGACAATACTCACCGGCAGGATTTTTCTCATATCAGACACTCGTTTGTTCATCATCATTTTAGTTATCACATGGGGCTGTCCTGCTCCTCCCAGGCCAAACAAAAGCAACCATGATAGCGAACCAAATATGCCCAACGTGCCCCAAGGCCCAATAGCTTGTCGATCGTCCTCATAAATGATTTGATTCATTTCTAATAGGCCATTATCAAATGTAAATACGACAGTAATGAATATCAGGAGAGCTGAGATTATCATCACTCCTCCCTGTATCATATCCGTATAAACCGAAGCGATAATACCACCGGTTACGCTGTAAAACACGAGGATGGAACACGATATGACCATACACCACCCCAAACTCAATTCGCCAAAGTAGCCACCTGCATTGAGTATATCTCGGAGCACCACGGACATCGCCAACACTTGGGTTGCCAGGTAACCCAAAACTCCTAAAACAATGGCCAATGCAATGAGCATTCGCGTATTGTTATTATTGTATCTCTTATAAACTACATCAGGCAAGGAAACAAAATTGCCCAATTCAGCAAAAAGTCTGAGCCGCTTTCCAAGCAATGTAAACGAGACATTAAACCCGAGCACCGCACATACCACCATCCATACCGAACTCATACCCATACTGTACACAAGTCCCGGCCCGCCGACAAAGCCAAAACCGCTCAAGGTCGTAGAGAAAACCGCAAAAGCGGTGACCCAAATTCCTAACTCTTTGCCCGCCATGAAGAAGTCGTGGGCACTCCTCGTTTTCCTTAATGCCCAAATTCCAATGCCCAGGCATAAGGCCATGTATATCGCGACACAGGATAGAATGATTGGGTTTCGAAATTCTTCCATTGCCTATTTATGTTGGGTTCGATTAGCCAAAAACTCAGCAAGCTCTGCTTCCTCCTCAGGGGAAATAACCCATTCTTCGAATTTCCACATGTAGAGGATGGTAATGAAATATGGAAAAAGCCACACAGCATAGATCATCCAGGCAGTGGGAATTGGCATTTGCGCAAAGAACTGATTATCAGCATTTTGCACATAATTCCAATTTGAAAAAATCATAAACGTGAAGATCAAAGCAAAGCATATTGTAAAAGCGATCAACCACTTCCCAATACCTGTAATCTGACCTTTTTTTAAATTGCCAATGAAATAGATACAACCAAATACTCCTACCACCCCAAGCGCAAAAAAATAACTTAGCCATCGCAAATGTTCAAATTGATCTGTATTCCCGGAACTTATCATCATTCCTTTAATCTCGGGGTGCGGTACACCCGTCAAACCGGGGAGGGGATTGTAAAACTGAGCAACGCCGACTAAGACCAAAAGAAAAGTAAACAAGGCGAGTAAAACATAGAAGGGCTTCATAGTTTCCAATTTTGACGCAATCATAAAAAAAGAGCCCGAAAATGGTGACGAGCTCCTGATCATTCATATGACTATTATAATAAGTATCCAGTGTATCTAATCTGTGGTGAAATTTAGAAATTTTGATTGGAATAAGATGTATTACCCAGATTTTTTATTTATGCGTTTTTGTTATGGCGTCTAACCAAGCATGAGCCATAAGCTAAGCCCCCGCCATCGAAGGATGCACTCCATCCGGGCACCAATATGAGGTATCATTTTGAGCTAATGCACTATCAAATATGCTCTGCAATGGAATAAACAATGCTCCATATTTATCCGCAAGTGCTTTACTCGCAGCTCGATATTCGTCAAACATAGGCAGCCAATCCGCTTCTTTTATCGCGGTGCCTTCTTTTAGAACAAAGGGTTCGGCGATAATCAATTTGATATTTGGCAGGGCATCTTTTGTGCGAACCAACAGAGCATCATAGTCATTCTTATAAACCTTCAAATCACCAGTATATCCACCAGTCAGGGTATGCCAAAAATCATTCACTCCTATCAAAATGCTCAAAACATCAGGGTGTAGGTTCAGGCAGTCATCTTCCCACCTTGCTGCTAATTGGTGGACTTTATTGCCGCTGATCCCGCGATTGTAAAATTTTAGATTCTTTTGAGGGTGGTTGCCTAGAAGATGCTTGACGACATAAGATACGTATCCGTTTCCCATACCCCATCCATCGTTAGCGTAATACCGTCCTCTATTTCGTCCGGCATCGGTTATGGAGTCGCCCTGGAAGATGATTTTGGTACCATCAGGAAGATTAGCGGCCAATTTCTCTGCTTGTTTCCAAAGGGTGAGTGAGAACGGCAACAGTCCTGTGCTTATTAGTGCATTTCTTCTATTCATCTCAAAAAACTATTTCCACAATTTACAAAATACTCAATCCTTTATAATTTCATTTTTATAAATTGAGCCGTGAACATTTTTAAATTTTTCAAAAGTATGTTAGCAAGTAAAGAAAATAGCTTTTCTGTTGAAGCCGCCAGGAAATTTGTCGAAGAATGGTTTGATGGTTTGTACCACAATAGGCAATCCGAAATCATCGAAGAGAGATTTGATGCGAATGGAATAGTACACGGCCTTGGCGGAGAACAAATGATCGGGCTTAAAGCATTCAGGGCTTTCTATGAACCGTTCGTTGCAGCCTATCCTGTAATACGGATTATAATTGAGGATATAGTGGTCATGGGAGAAAGAGTGGCCTTGAGGTGCTTGGCGCAAGTGGAGGATACTCAAGGCCTAAAAGGAAGTTTAAAAGGTATGGCCTTTATCACACTTCGCAATGGTAAAATGACGGAGGCGTGGAATAGTTGGGATTTTATGAGCCCTTTTACTCAAATGGATTTGTTGCCTGAAGATGCTTTTGTTCATGGAGTACAAGGGAAGAAGATCGCGTGATAATATTCACAAGGGAGTTCGTCACGAGAGATATAGAACACAGATGATACGGATGCGACGGATTTTCACTGGTTAGATGGTCTTGTGAAATCCGTGATTATCGGTTGCATCAGTGGTATCCGTGTTTTATTGCAAAATAGTCATATACCAATTGCATAATGCAGGTAAGGATTGTAGATCAGGTGAGTTGCACCAATCGGATGGTAAATTTCTCTTTGCAAATATTCCTGGAAGCCTTCACCAGTCAATGGTTCGATCATGTCGGGAAGGAGTAGGAAGAAAAGGCCAGAATATTTGTACTCCTTCAGCTTGAGCAGTTCGGATTTTTTAATCGCTTTTTTGATTTTCTTGTGATAATTTTTGTGGAGGTATAATGAGTCGGTAATGTAGATCGGAAATCTTTTCCGGTATTTTGATGTGAAAGTTTTCTTTTTGAACTTTCCGTTCCTTTTGATAGTATTTCTCCAATATACGATATAAGGAATCAGCCCCGACTGGTGGGCAAGAATTTTGCGAAAAGTGAGTTTGGCCTTGTCCGTTCTCTTGAACAATGGGATGTACTGCTCTACAGGTGCGTCGAGCGATAATCGGCTCTCGCCATAAAGGAAGAAATGGATTTCGAATTCGGCAAGGAAATTACCGCATTCTATATGAAATATTTGATGAGAAGAAAAAAATTGAGATTTTGGAAGTCGGTGATCGAAAATACATTTACTGACGAAAGTCTTCGCGTTTGAGGCCTCGTTCCGCTAGATGATCTTCAAAGGCTATCCTAGTTCCATCATCCTCTTTTTTGGCTTTGTCGTAAGCTATTATGTCGTCAATCATTTCTAGTTCTTGCTTCATTTTTTCATAGTCACCAATAGGCAATATAACGGCGATTTTCTTACCTGCCCCATCTGTTACGTAACTCGTTTTTTCTGCTTCAATCATATTGTGTCAACATTTTCTGTATTCCAAAGATCAGAAAATATATGAATGTTTTCTCGGAAAAGCTTCGGAAACAGCCGATCGCCTATTCTTTGGATAAGCGCAACGGATGATAAATAGTATCCGCCTCTGCAATTACGCTCTCCATGTCCAAAGTCATCCGCTTCAATTTCTGATCCGCAAAAAGCTGCATCTGATCGGTGTAATGCGGACTATCCAATTCCGCAGATGCACCATATGCGCGTATCGTCTCGATCTGAGGTAGTGCATCTTCCGAAAATCTTGCCAACACGATATATGATTCCCCGGCAGTCGCTTTGAAGCGGCCGTCTTTCTGTTTTTTAGTATGTATCGCGGCTAGCACATCCGGCCCTCCACCGATCGGAATATCCACATCTCCGCGAATGTGCCGCTGTACATCTCCAAGCGGTTTGGTGAGACTCTGATATTGTTCCAGCATGGTGCTTTTCACGTAGCGAATCACCTCAACAAATTCTTCCTCACTTACCTGGTTCCCATACTCCAAAGGTTCTTTACTTTTCAGGTAATTCCATAATTTCTTATAGCAAAGGATAAAAAACAAAGCGCTTTCATTTTCGGCATTCGTTTTTCTGTCCCAGTTTTTCAATAACAAAATTGCATCGGCTATATCGGTATATTTTTGTTCATCCAGTTTGAAAATGTCTTCCAGATTACTGGCTTTGGGTGTAATCATTTGCGTCGGATAAGTTCGGTCATATTTTATTCTTTTAAAATAGTCATAGCTCAATTTCGTAGAATCGGATATCAATTCGAGGAACCTCCGGCTTCTATTATTCATGGCAATTGAAGGCATAAAAGATGTAGAATTCCGCAGCGAATTAGGCCTAGGGTTTTCCACAGCACAAGTGGAAGAATAGGGTGTATTATTGGAATTGAACACAAATCCACATGAAGGATTAAGCACCTGTGGTAAGCTGTCAAATGGTATCTGCTGATTGGTATAGAATACGTCGGAAGTGTACCCGGGCAGAATTTTTGTCCAATCAAATCCGCTTTTCCTTCCTGGAAAGGTTCCGTTACCCAGGAAGTAAATCGTGTTTGATCGGTCGGCATATACCAAATTGGTGCACGGGATGCCTCTAATTTTTAGTGCCTCTGCGAACTCATCAAAATTATTAGCTCTATTCATCCGGTACCATTGCTCCACAGCCTTTATGGCATCTTTGGCCTGAAATCTCCAGGCAAAAAATCCATTTTTAGTCTTGAAGGTGGTACCCAGCAAACTTTTGTATGTAATTTTGAGTATCGGAATCTGGATCGGTCCCCAAAGTTTTAATTGCGCCCAATGCCGTCTTTTCTCAAGTTCATACCACTCTCCGTCAAATTCATAATGGAGTTTCTTCTTAGGGTGCATTTTTAATTGGAACACATCAGAGAAATCCGCATTGTTTACCGTATGCGCCCATCCAAGGTTTTCATTAACTCCATGGAAAATTATTGCACCTCCGGGAAATGTACCACCTAATATATTCTGACCTTCTTCGCTGATAAGGTGGGCTTCGTACCAGGAATACCAGCCTTCCAGAGGTTGGTGACTATTGATAGCAATATACGTTTGATTATCAGATGTCCGATTATGATTTATGGCAATGGCATTACTCCCCTTTTGTACTTCCGGGTTTAGAAATTTGACTATTGAACCGTCCATGATCCTTAGCAAATCATCACGCGCATTGGAAATTTCCACCAGGCCGAGCAAATATCCGGCTACTACTTCTTCTACTTTGATTGGCAATAGTTTGGAAGAAAGTAACTCTCTGCGGTGGGTAGATGCATATGCATTAATACCGGCCGCAAAATATTCAAGGATTCGAACGACCTTCGGACTTAATTCGGACTTGTATCGTGCTCTTGCCTGTTCGGTCACTCCCATAAATTTTATCGCAAAATCGGCGATGATGCCCTCCTTGCCCTTTACAGATCCGAGTTTGCCTTTTAACGCAAGCATCTGCTCTTGGATGGTATTAAAATCATCCTCACATTGGGCCCAAGCCAAGCCGTATGCCACTTCTTCATCTGTTGGTGCGACAATATGCGGAACTCCCCATTTGTCGCGAATTATTTGGATAGACTCAAAGTCATCATAAACGGATGGCTCCTGGCAGGAAAATAGAAACAGTAAAGAAAGTAGAGGAAGGAAATACGCGTTGTCCGAAATGCGCATTAATTTTTGGCCTTATCAAAATTAGTCCGGATGATGATGTCCCAAAGTTTGCTGCTTACCCCAAAGCCTTTTTCATCATTTACATAATGATGCGTGAGATGATGGGTCTTTAATACACTCCAAATTTTGCCCTTCATGGGCGCATGATGTATCATATAATGGAACATATCGTATATCAGGTAACCAAGCAGAAATCCGCCGAAAAATGGGTATAAGGCATCTCCGACAAATAATAATTTGAAAAAGAAGAAAAATACTAATGTCAAAGGAATGCTTATAGGCGGAGGCATTACCAGGCGCAATCGGTCGCATGGGTAGTCGTGATGAATACCATGAAATAGGAATTGTATTTTTTTGCCAAATTCCGATGTTGGGTGAAAATGAAACACAAATCTATGAAGCATATATTCTGTAATCGTCCAGGTACCAATACCCGCGAATAATAAAAGGCCGACATCAAGCAAACCTAATGATACTGCACTGATTCCCATGTACACGAGAAAGCTAATGACAGGAATAAAAAGAATAAGTGGTACTGACCAATGTACCTTGGAAAGTATATGTAGCAATGGATTTTGGAAGAGTCTGATGGACTCCTCTGAATTGGTGACGTATAATTTTTTAGTATTCATTTTTCGATCGTAATTTTTTCGAATACTGATGTGCCTGTTTTCAGTTCTTCGCCATACAGTTCAATAAACTTAACATCCGGAAAAACGCCGAGTTCATGGGCATACACATATATATTTCTGAGTTTGCATTTGCGATCATTGATCACGCAGGACACAAAATAATTATCCGATTTTTCGGCTTTGACTATATAAAAATTTCTATCCTTATAGGACACGAAGTTGAACTGAATAAGTTCGTTGGAGATAGGATCGGAAGTATATCCGAATGCCAGTTTGTTTTGAATATAGTTGAGCCCTTTTATTTTACCACCCCAGCTGTATTGTATCCAATGGGCTACCATTGGTAGTTCCAGGTTGACGAAGCCAGTATTGTTCCTGTTGACCTCATAGACTATGGTATTTTCGTTTAGATTGCGTTGCATATAGAATAGAAGCTCCGGGCTGTGCGGTGGCACAGGATAGTGTCCGGGGAGCCCACGTTCCCCAGGCTGGTGTTGTATCTTTTTTAACAGCTCGGATTTCATGTCTACTGTTCAATGGATACAAATTTAGCGAATTAGTTAAATAGTTGATTGTCGGAATGGAGTAGATGATATTATTGTTTCAATACAATACCTCAACTGTAGTTCCGCTTTAGAGGACAGATTACCCAACCAAATCAAAATTCCACCTTAAATCTCATCCGTAAGCCCAATCCCTTCACTCCAAACAAAGAAGGTATATCCGGATTCTCAAGATAGTTAAGCCTTTTGACCATATCAATTCGGAGTACTTTGAATATATTCGTTATCCCGATACTCCCTTCCATATAAGGAGTTCCCCCAAAATCATAGGTCAGCGGTATACCATCATCATTTGTCATAAACGCGGGAAGACCTGTATTTAATGTGGGATCATTTTCATCGGACAATTTCCCGAGTACCATCTTGAATGAGGCAACTTCACGCAGTTTCAGTTTCCTGAATAATGGAATCCTATTAAAGAAAAACCCTTTGAAAAATTGCTCGGCACGCAGGAACACATAGGTATCAGCAGCAAATTCCATAAAGTTCATCATGTTAAACGACTCTCTCTGATAGGCGAAAGATTGATTAGCACGTGGGACAAAAAGGCTTATGTAGGGCAACTCGCCAAATATTTTTCCTCCTTCTATTCCGATATTTACGTGGCCTAAAGTAGACATATTGAATCGCTTGAAGAATCCCGCCTCTACTTTGTGGAAACCGTATTGACTACCCAAAAAACCTTTGATGGAAGTAGTGTATTTCAATCTTATAATTGGGTATTTATTTATGATCGGCGTACGGTATTGGCGCCCTTGAATAAATTGCTTGTTTGGAGCAATTTCAAGTCCCACGCCGAGTGTGGTAGTTTCTATATTGGTTAGTAATTCGCTGCCCCCATTTCCATTGCTCACAGGTAAAATAAGATCACCGTAGGGCGAAGTATTGAGATCAGCAAAGAAGAAATCGTATGCAATACCGGGATCTTCTTTCGTGTATTCAAATCTTAATTCCTTCTCCAGGATCATCCTGTTTGTTGCTCCTCTTCTTATAGAAAGCAAGAGATTATCGCTCTGTATAAACTGCAATGCCTGGCCAGGGAAAGTAACTTCCTGCTGGTATGTCACTCTCAGATAATGTCTTGGGTTGCGTTTGTAATCTTCATTAAAGCTATAGGTCAATGCACCATTAAATTTGAACCGGTCATCTCTCAATCCATATGCACCATATCCCGCAAACAGCAGCTTTTTATTAAAATTAAAATTGGTTTCAAATCCCATTTTAAATCGCGATCCTTCTACCTGGTTGAAACTGTAAAATGTCGGAAGAGGCCCAAGGTCAAAATTTTGAAATGGTGCATAACCCGTCGTCAAAATTCTAACCTCAGCGATCAATCGTTTATAAGCGGGCATTGTAACGAGCGTGTCGATCATCTCGTACAGTTCCTCCTGGTTTTTGGTAAGCGATACCAACCGATTATTTTCCCAATAATCGTCTTTTTTATCGTATGCCCCTTTTTCAATGACGACATTATTTATATGATCATATACGCTAGGATCTTGTGCTTTTTCAAAATCAAAATTATCATGGACAATGGATCGGGTGCCGTAGAAACCCAATCCATTTTTGGCGATGCTGTAATCCATTACGATTTCATCTTTCGTCTTGATGAAAGCGTCCTCGTATGCTTCAAATTCCTGAATTACTTTCAGATCGCGTACCCAATTCAAGTGAATATCTCCAATAATTCCGAAATCCGCTTTGACCACCCTGTGACGGTCATCATCAGAGACGTAAAGATCACCTGTAAAGCCAAAGTTTGCCTTATTACGGGGAATGAAGCCTAAGCGGATACTCCTGGCTCCATTGACCTCAAGTGAATCCAGTATATAGAATCTGTAAAAATTCAATGCGAGAGGTGATATAGGGCTCACAAAACTATTGTCCAAAATGGGCATCGTATTGTCATAGATATCGATATCCTGGTAAAGGAAATCGAGCAAATCTGTCAAACTCTTATCATCAATCGTCTCGGCAAATTTGGTCATTTTGAACGCTTCGCGACGCTCTTTCCGGCTCTCGGGACTCTTCCTATAATAGACCCTGGAGTTTATCTCTTGTAAATAAATAGGAAGAAAGACTTTTCCATTTACGGTAGAAGTATCCAGGTAGTTCCAAAGAATATCAAATTTCCTGAAGAGTCTCTTAGCCTTGAATTGCTCTGTAATATTATTAATGTCGAGTTCTATCCGCTCGTATTGATCATGGCTGTAGTGTTCCTGGCCTTCGAGTCGGTTTCTGCCCTTATTGGCGATCACCTTTCGCATGAGTTCTACAGCTGGATTGTTCTTCTTTCTATATCTCCCCTTTTTGGCGCCAATCGTAACATTCTGGAGTTGGAGGGTTTTGGATTTTAGTCTGAATACAAGGTTATTTCTCGCCTCCTTAGTTACTGCTAAGGCAATGTCCGCATAACCCAAAAAAGAAGCGGTAACAGTCGGGGTAGCATATCGGGTATCTATCGAAAATTTACCATCCAGATCGGTGGTAGTGCCTATACTCGAATTGGTAAAAAAGACATTGACAAAGGGTAGTGGTTGTCCGGTCTTATCATCATATACGACACCTCTTACTTTAGTGACTCCTTGACCTATAAGGCTCCCGATACAAACGAGAAAGGACAAGAAGATCAGGAGGTTTTTCATCGTAACTAGTTGCTTCACAATTGACGTTTATAATTGATTGGGAATACAATGAAAGATAAGTGATTTTGTTCACCAATTTCTGTTGTATTTTCATTACGATTCACGACCGGTTTTCAATTGCTCTGATAAATTTAACCGGGCATTAAATTATCTAATACGACAGAAACGTATAAAAATGATTGCAGTTTGAAGATTTTAAGATGGGTTTAAGATATTCTGGAATACTGCCGACAACCTGCCGGTCGGATCTAACGGGTTTATTAGCGCCAAAAATCTGTGCGCATTCGAGACAGCAGTCGAATAAACTGGGTTGACCTTCCACTACCTTTAGATTTTCATTAATTTGCCAAAAAGTACAGAGATGTTAAATGCCAAAATTGCCGGAATAGGATACTACGTTCCCGAAAAAAAAGTCTCTAATGAGGAACTTACCCAATACATGGATACGTCTGACGAATGGATCCAGGAACGTACGGGAATAAAAGAGCGGAGATATGCCGAAAAACACAAAGAGACTACCTCCACAATGGGCGCCATTGCAGCCGAAAGAGCCATAGAAAATGCAAGTATTTCAAAAGACGATGTAGACTTCATTATTTTTGCTACACTAAGCCCTGACTACTATTTTCCCGGATGCGGTGTGTTGGCACAACGGGAATTGGGCATATCAGGCAATGAAATAGGCGCTCTTGACATACGCAATCAATGTTCGGGATTCGTATACGGTCTCTCAGTTGCGAATAATTTTGTGAAAACCGGCCAGTACAAGAATGTTCTTCTCATAGGCTCCGAGATGCACTCAATGGGTCTTGATTTTTCAACAGTGGGTCGAGATGTCACGGTAATTTTTGGCGATGGAGCCGGAGCTGTGGTATTACAGCCTGAAAAAGATCCCAAAAAAGGAATCCTTACGACTCATCTTCATTCAGACGGCAGAGCAGCCGAAGAATTAGCCATGATTGTACCTGGGTCGCATGGTGGTCATCACGAAGAAAATGGTACTGAAAAATACGGATTCCCTTCCGACAACCTGCCGGGCGAAATATTTCTTTCGCAAAAAATATTGGACGATGGTTTGATCTATCCTTTCATGAACGGTCCCGCTGTATTTAAAAAAGCGGTACGTAAATTTCCCGAAGTGATAATGGAAGCACTCAATAAGACAGGCTACACAGCCAAAGACATTGATATGCTGATACCGCACCAAGCGAATCTTCGCATAGCACAATTTGTGCAGGGAGTATTAGATCTGAATAGTGATCAAGTCCACAACAATATTCAGAAGTACGGCAATACAACTGCCGCTTCAGTGCCTATCGCTCTGGCAGAAGCTATAGAATTGGGGAAAGTGAAAGAGGGTGATCTGGTCTGCCTGGCAGCCTTTGGAAGTGGATTTACATGGGCAAGCGCTTTGATCAGGTGGTGAGTGATAAAGGTTTTGTAAAAGCTTGCCCGCCTTGTCGGACGGACAGGTTTTTTCAACAATCTTTTTCATAATTCAAGGATTAACCATTTTGTAATTGTTCCGTTTATGCGTTGAATCGTTTATGTGTTTATTGGGTTTACGAAGATGTTCAAATACACTAATAAACAATCTTGCGGCTTTGCCGCGCGAGGGAATATGTTTAAATTTCTATTCAATAAGCGCTAATGAATTTTCTTCCACAATATTCTGTAAAGCACTAGCAGCATTTTCTTCTGAACCCATCAAGTCGTACAAGCTTACCTTTGACAACACTTGATCAATAGCATGTTCCAGGATCTTCCATAATGACCGAATAGAGCAGTCAATGGAGTTGGTACAAATCTTTAAGGTGCCTGCGTGGCTTACACAAAATTCTTTATCATACAATGTACCTCCCAGTGATTTTATGACATCACCAATAATAATTGAATCAGCATATTTTGCCAAAACATATCCCCCCTTGTGTCCCTTTGTACTATTAATAAATCCAGCCATTCTAAGTATTCTACTCAGCTTTGATACATTTGCCCGAGGCAATCCCTCTAATTCCGCTAGCTGTCGAATGCTTAAACCTTCATTTCCCTTATTGCGAGCTATTCTTAACAAAATTCGCAAGCCATACTCATCTTGTGCTGTGATTTTCATAAAAGATGTTTAATCGGTATAATTTAATTTACAACTGATACTTAGGAATTTTTGAGCCACATATGCGTTTTCCCTGGCCTATCTTTTCAAATTCCTCTTCACTAATGGATGGCCCTTGTCTGTTGCACTCTTTATCAAATACAGCTTTGAGTTCCTCCGCTATATCTTCCGCTTGACGACCTTCGACATTAGCACGATGCAGAATATGTATTGGCTGTCCATTCTTAAAAAGGGCCATGCTCGGTGAGGAAGGCATATGATTTGCCAAATATTTACTTCTATAGTGATCAACAGCATCTTTTTCCATGCCTGCAAACAGGGTAACCAGATGGTTTGGAATGGTATTATGCTGTGATGCCATAGTAGCTCCTGGTCTTAGACTGCCGGCAGCGCATCCACATACCGAATTAAGTACCACCATTACTGTTTCGTCGTCATTTCTATCCAGCATCTTGTCCACATCCTCCGGAGTCAATAGTTCATCAAAGCCAACCGATGTTAATTCAACCCTCATCGGCTGGACTGCGGCGGGGTCGTAAGTTGGTTGTCGCGTCATTCCTGTCAAATTAAATTGTCCCATGTTTATTCAGTTTTATTTATTTATAGCATTAATTGATTAAGATATTGGTTCATTGTTTTAAACTAATATTACATCATTCCTAATTCCAGACGAGCAGCTTCACTCATCATATCCTTATTCCAGGGTGGTTCCCACACTACCTCGACATTGGAGCTTTTCACGCCTTCTACATTCCTTACTTTTTCATCAACATCTAATGGCAAGGATTGTGCTACCGGACAAGCAGGTGAAGTAAGTGTCATTTTTATGAAAGCATTTTTTCCCTCATCCAGACGGATCTCGTAAATCAATCCTAGTGCATAAATATCCACAGGAATTTCAGGATCATAAACTGTTTTCAATTCTTCAATAATTTTCTTTTCTAATATGTCGTTGCTTATTTCCTGCATATCTTTTTGATTTAGGAATGCTCATTAAATAGCATATCGATTTTATCGTAGGTGAAAATTTACAAATCGAAAGTTTATTTTTCACTGCTACTTATTCCGTTGATATTTTTACTTTTTCCGTTTTTTGTTGCAATGCTGCAGACAGCGTGTGCCATGCAAGACTTGCACATTTTACCCTCAATGGAAATTTTTTCACACCAGCCAACACCGCCAATTTCCCAAATTTGTCAATATCTGTGATCACCTCTGAATTGGTCGTTATCATATCATGAAATTTTTCAAATATGCTGTTCGCCTCTTCAATAGTTTTTCCTTTTATCTCAGAAGTCATTAGTGATGCAGATGCTTTAGAAATGGCACAACCTTTTCCCTTAAAAGAAACATCTTTTATAATATCATCGTCCACCGATACATAGAGATCAATGTGATCCCCGCATAAGGGGTTATCACCTTCTGCATAGTGGCTTGGGTTGTCTATCACACCGTAATTTCTCGGACTGTTATTGTGGTCTAAAATCACTTGTTGATATAGCTCTCTGAGTTCTTCCACTTCGTATCATTAAATAAACAAATATGTCAAATGCCGCCCCCACCCCCGGCCCCTGAAGGGGAGCGCTCGCTCGCGGTGAATATTTTTTTATTGCTTAGTTAAGTGATTTTGTTACAAAAAATTCTTTCATCTTTCTAATAGCAGCTACTAATCTGTCCACTTCCTCTTTGGTGTTATAGAAGGTAAATGAGGCTCTTGTAGTAGCAGGCACATTAAATCTTTCCATTACAGGCTGGGTGCAATGATGACCTGTACGCACAGCAATGCCTTCATAATCTAAAAACTGTCCAATATCGTGTGGATGAATACCTTCAATAACAAAAGAAATCAAACTCGCCTTATTCTCGGCCGTACCAATGATCTTCAAGTCGTCAATTGATAAAAGTGCTTTTGTGGCATAAGCCAATAATTCTTCTTCGTAGACAGCTATATGATCATAACCTATACTTATGATATAATCAATTGCTGCAGCCAGTCCTATTGTTCCGGCAATATTGGGTGTGCCTGCTTCAAATTTATAAGGTAAATCATTATAGGTTGTTTTCTCAAAGGTGACTGACTTGATCATGTCTCCACCACCTTGAAACGGGGCCATGTCATCTAACAGTGTTTCTCTTCCATACAATACACCAATACCAGTGGGCCCATACATCTTATGACCGGAAAAAGTATAAAAATCACAGCCCAGTTCCTGTACGTTTATTTGTTGATGCGGCGCCGCCTGTGCCCCGTCCAGTAATACCGGAATTCCACGGTCATGTGATATGTCAATAAGTTTTTTAACCGGATTGATCGTGCCCAATGAATTGGAGACATGCACAACGGATATGAATTTTGTTCGCTCATTTATCAAATTGACGAACTCCGGTATTTCAAGTTCTCCATTATCATCAATGGGTATAATTCTAAGCTTAGCTCCTTTTTCTTCACAAAGCATTTGCCAGGGCACAATGTTGGAATGATGTTCCATAGTTGAGATAATGATTTCATCATCTTCTTTGATGTTTTGCCGCCCATAAGAATTGACCACAAGATTAATTCCTTCGGTAGTACCCCGAACAAATATTATTTCCTTTTCAGATTTAGCTCCGATGAAGTCTTTTACTTTAATTCTTGCATTTTCATAAGCTTCTGTGGCTAGCTGACTTAATTCATACACACCGCGATGAATATTTGTATTCTGTGTTTTATAATAAGTATTGAGAGCATCAATTACTGCCTGTGGCTTTTGGCTGGAAGCTCCGTTATCGAGAAAAGCAATTGGCTTACCGTGAGATTGTATCTGTAGCAAGGGAAAATCCTGACGGACTTGCTCTACATCAATGCCAGTGAATACGGTCTTTTTATTATTTATTAGCGTCGTCTCCATTGTGACTATTAGATTGCTATTTCTTCTTCTTTCTGCGTTTTACTAAATTTTTTAGTCACCAATTTTTCAATTGTTTTTCGTAGTGGTTCAATTTGTATTAAGTCCGTTACTTCCCTTAAAAAGGCTTGTTTCAACATCACTAGGGATTCTTCATGGCTTAGTCCTCTTGATCGCAGATAATAAACAGCATCTTCTTCCAATTGTCCAACAGTGGCGCCATGACTACACTTCACATCATCTGCAAAAATTTCCAGTTGGGGCTTGGTATTCATGGAAGCTGTCTTGGAAAGCACCAGGTTGTTGTTTTGCTGAAATGCATTGGTCTTTTGTGCTTTCTCTCTCACGATGATCTTTCCATTAAACACACCTTTTGCTCTTTGATCAATGACACCTTTATATAACTCATTGCTGTTGCAATGAGGAGAGGCATGATCCACAAAGGTGTGATTGTCTATATGTTGATTGCCGTGCGCCAAAAAAATGCCATACAGATTGGTCTGAATCCCATTCTCATTTAGAGAAGTTTCTATATCGTTTCGCGCCAGTTCTGACCCTGTATCAATGGCAAAAGAAGTATAGGTACTGTCCCTTTCCTGATGTGTCCTTGTGTTGTGAATAAAAAAGACGTTTTCGTCTTCATCCTGTACCTTCAAGTGATCAACCATTGCATTTTTACCTACAATAATTTCATTGATCACATTGGTAAAATAGACATTGCTCTTGCCATTCAATGTGTGATAGCTTTCGAGAAAGGTCAACTGACTATTCTCTCTTGCTACTATTATTCTTTGATGGTTGTTAATAATCGGTTGTTCTTTTGTATGGCCAAGGCATAAGAAATGAATAGGCTTTTCTACGATCACATTTTTGGGTACATAAATAAAAGTGCCGTGCTTTGCTAAGGCAGCATTTAATACGACAAAAAAGTTTTTTTCTGTGCTGGCCCATCTGTGATAATAAGAATGGGCAATATCTTTATGATTATCATCCGACAAAGCGGTATTTAGGTCTGTAATAATGACACTCTCCGGCAAGCCATTAAGCGAGGAAAGCTCTTTATGTAATACACCATTTATGAATACCAACTGATAGGCATCCAGGCCTTGAAAATTAAACTTTATTAAGTCGTTCTTTGATAGTGGATGAGGTGGAGTGGTTTCCAGATAGTGATGTTGAAGCAGGTTTGCAACACTGGTATATTTCCAGTCTTCGAGCTTTCTATTAGGAAAATCCAAGCTCTTTAAGCGTTTAATTGCCGCTTTACGCAATTCATAAATTGCATATTTTTTCTGACCATTCAGACTATTTTCATAGAGTTGGAAAAGCTCAACATACCATTCCTTATTATCTTTGTGATTCCGGACTTTCTTATTTGTACCATTTCCCATTTCTCAAAAGTTAAAATGTCGCCATCGCTTTTTGTTCATTTTTTATCCAGTCATATCCCTGTTCTTCAAGCTTTAAGGCCAGGTCTTTTCCTCCTGATTTAAAAATCTGACCCTCGTAAAGAACATGCACATAATCGGGAACAATGTAATTGAGCAGTCGTTGGTAATGTGTTACTACAATAAGGGCATTTTCCTTAGTTCTGAGTTGGTTTACACCTTTGGCAACAATTTTAAGGGCATCAATGTCTAATCCTGAATCGGTTTCATCCAGTATGGCAAGTGTGGGCTCTAACACGGCCATTTGAAAAATCTCACATCTTTTCTTTTCACCACCGGAGAATCCTTCATTTAATGAACGTCTTAACAACGTCTCATCCATCTCTACCATTTTCATTTTTTCTTTCAATCGTTTGAGAATATCAAGTGCATCCAGTTCCTCTTTGCCTTGCTGTTTTCTGATTTTATTTAATGTGGTTTTCAAAAAGTTGGCCGTGTTCACCCCGGGCACTTCGACAGGATATTGAAAAGCCAGAAAAATACCCGCTCTTGCTCTTTCATCTACTGACATGTCCAACAAATCTTTGTCATTATACAATATCGTTCCATCTGTTACCTCATAATCTTCACGACCGGCGATAGCATGAGCAAGTGTGCTTTTACCAGAGCCATTAGGCCCCATGATGGCATGGACTTCACCGGCTTTGACTTCAAGATCTATACCCTTTAATATTTCTTTGCCGTCAACAACTACTTTCAAATTTCTAATGGTGAGCATAGTGTGTTTTATCTGTTTATCTGTTTATCTGTTTATGCGCTTTTAAAAGGATACCCAGATAGTCAATTAAACGATTAAATGACTAAAGGATCTTGCAGCTTATCTGCGAGAAGTGCAATCGTTTATTTGCCTCGACTTGCTCATAAACGCATAAACACATAAACGCATAAACAATTACCCCACACTTCCTTCAAGGGTTATGGCAAGCAGCTTTTGGGCTTCCACTGCAAACTCCATCGGTAATTCATTAAATACTTCTTTACAGTATCCATTTACGATTAGATTGATCGCATCTTCTTCACTTAATCCACGCTGCATACAGTAGTAAAGTTGATCCTCACCAATCTTTGAAGTAGTAGCTTCATGCTCTACTTTGGCTGTCTCGTTATCTATCTCCAGATACGGGAATGTATGTGCGCCACACCGGTCTCCCATCAATAGCGAATCACATTGGGAGAAGTTTCTCGCATTCTCAGCTCTTCGAGCTATCTTGACCAATCCACGATAAGAATTTTGACTTTTCCCAGCGGATATTCCTTTCGAAATAATGGTACTGTTGGTGTTCTTGCCAATGTGGATCATTTTCGTGCCCGTATCGGCTTGTTGGTAATTATTGGTAACGGCAACCGAATAAAATTCTCCGACAGAATTATCTCCTTTAAGGATAACACTGGGGTATTTCCATGTGATGGCAGCCCCTGTTTCTACCTGCGTCCACGATATTTTGGAGTTTTTACCGGCACACTTGCCTCTTTTAGTAACAAAATTGTAAATACCTCCTTTGCCATTCTTATCGCCGGGATACCAGTTTTGTATGGTGGAATATTTTATCTGTGCATCGTCAAAAGCAATGAGCTCTACTACCGCGGCATGAAGTTGGTTTTCATCGCGCATTGGTGCAGTACAACCTTCCAGATAACTTACATAACTAGCTTCCTCTGCAATGATCAATGTTCTTTCAAACTGCCCTGTGTTTGCTGTATTGATGCGGAAGTAGGTGGACAGTTCCATTGGACACCGTACCCCTTTTGGAATAAAGCAAAAGGAACCATCCGTAAATACTGCAGAATTAAGGGCTGCAAAAAAATTATCAGTATAGGGTACTACTGTACCTAAATATTTTTTTATCAGTTCAGGATGTTCCTGAACAGCCTCACTAAATGAGCAAAAGATTACGCCTATATCCGATAACGTTTCTTTAAATGTAGTTGCAACCGATACGCTGTCTATCACCGCATCAACTGCGACTCCGCTCAAGCGCTTTTGTTCATCCAGTGAAATGCCCAATTTTTCAAAAGTAACAAGCAATTCAGGATCCACTTCATCCAGACTGTTCAGCTTCTTTATTTTCTTTGGAGCGGCGTAATAAATAATATCCTGATAATTCACTGGTGGATAATGAACATTAGGCCAGGTCGGTTCCTGCATTTCCTCCCAATTTTGAAATGCCTTTAGCCGCCAATGCAGCATCCATTCCGGTTCATTTTTTTTTGACGAAATAAGATGAATAACATCTTCATTCAGTCCTTTGGCAATGACCTCAGTATCTATATTGCTGGTAAAGCCATACTTATAATCGCTGCCGGTCAGTCTTTCAAGAGTCTTTGTAGATTCACTCATAGCAAATTGGTATGTAGTTTTTTATCAGAATTATGAAGCAAAAATACACAGGCTATACGATATGTACAAAAATGTTAATAATAATTTGGCATAAATGTTCATTGATTTTTGACTTACTGTGATATAGATGCAATTGAAGAATCCTGAATTAATTTGGACAAAGAGTAAAGGACACCAATTGGTATGTTTTTCGGGAAGAAATGTTTAATAGCGTTGATCCATTTATGATGATGGCTTTTTATGAATCGGACTACTCCCCATCCGAAGAGCCTACAATCACATTTGAGGACATAGATGTTGATTTTTCAAAGATCAAAAAAAATATACGATTAAGAAAAGCGATCTCAAGAGCTCTTTCATTACGTGTGTGGTACAAACACCCATTACAGGAAGCACATGATGAGATTAATGAGGTTATTATCATTTTGAAAAATGATTAATCAAATTACCATATCCCTACCAAGGCTCGTCAGGACTAATCATCATTCAACCTATCCCCACAAAATTTACAAAATTCGGCATCATCATCGTGCCCCTCCGCCGAGCAATTTTCACAGACTTGTGTATTGATGGCTACTTTCTGGCTTGTTAGAAATTCGCCTGTCACAATACCGGTGGGTACAGCAATGATCGAATAACCTAGTAACATGAGAATGGCCGAGAAGAATTGGCCGACCACAGTGTGTGGCGCTATATCTCCATAACCCACAGTTGTCACAGTCACGATAGACCAATAAACGCTTCGCGGAATGCTGTCGAATTGGGGATTGGATCCTCCTTCGACGAGATACATGACAGACCCAAACACGCACACCACAATAAAAACAAAATAAAGGAATATAGAAATCTTAACGGTCGAAGACCTTATTGCAAGCATAAGGATCTTGCTCTGGCGAAGAAAACCTACCATTTTAAAAATTCGAAATACCCTCAGTAGCCTTATTGCACGAACAATGACCAAGGTCTGCGTGCCAACAAAAATCAAACTGAGATAGGTAGGAAGTATAGCCAACAAATCGATAACTCCGTAAAAGCTGGTGATGTAGTCGATTGGCTTTTTTGTACTGTATATCCTCAGGAAATATTCAATAGTAAATAAAACTGTAAATATCCACTCCAGTACATGGAATAGATACTTATGCTTCGGATCAAGCCCGGGCACCGTCTCCCACATGGCAATGACCACACTGAAAAGTATCAATACAAGCAGGGCTTCGTCAAATAATTTTCCTTCACGAGTATCCGCTTCAAAGATGATTTCGTGCAACTTATGCTTGATGGAATATTTTTGGAATGTCATGGCGGCTGAAGCTATGTGGCAAAGAGGTCAGAGACCTTTTGCTGGATTAAGTGTATTTAAGCATCTCCAACACGAATCCGCCAGCTGGCGGATGTCTCGCGAATTGGGATACAACCAAAATCTAAGTGGCAAATATATTATAATAATATTGAATATGTAGTTCCTGGTGTGATATTTAAGACTTATACCAGATCGCTGTCCTTCCAGTCTTTATAGAGTTTTTTGAATTCTTCGTGGCTGTAGTCTTCATCGTCTTCCGGAAAGTCGTATTTTCTTTTAAGGCGTCTGACTTCTCTTTCGGTTTCTGAGTCTTCCCAATCGTGCGTATACACTTTTATCCCATGCATGGCAACACCTATTCCCCAAGCCATTATCGGAAAAATTGCCCAAAAGTAGTCGGAGGTGATAATATTGAGCACTATAAAAAAAATACTCATCACCGCCCAACTGAGGAAGTGTGAAAAAAAACGTCGTTTTTCCCCTGCTCTTTTTTTCGCCGTTTTATACAAAGATTGCGGGTTCATAATCGAGCAAAACTAGTTTAAGGCTTTTCTTATTTCGAATAGAATAGAGGAAAGACGCAATATTTTAGATGAACGTAGCAATAACTATGATTTAGAAATGATTGCGTTCAACGAGGCTCCGGTAAGCGCTCCCAGCAGTGCGCATACGCTACCGATCAATCCGGAGACAGCGGCGAGAAGGCCCGGACTAAGTCCTCCAAATAGATTGCCCATACGGCTAGATAAGATCGAACTGTTGCCCGCATCAATATACATGGCCGTACCAAACCATACCAAAAAGACAACTACAACTGTCACCAGCGCCGTCCTGACCAGACCTTCCTTGAAAATCATAGCCAGTGCAAAACTGATTACAGCCACAAACCACCATTCCGGTAAAAAGACTCCGGAAAGAAATGTCAGAACGGCAAGTAAGAGAATGTATAAGATGGTTTTCATTTTTAACATGTCGTATTCAAGTTATGTTGTATTAACCTCCTACGCCCCGACCCTAGCGTACCCGCTGTACTGAGTACTCAGGCAGGCGAGGAAGGGAGACCACCCGCGAGTTTTAAAGGGCGCGAGGGGTTCCCTTTAGGTCTCCGACGCGCCATAGCCGCTTTGGCGACGGAGCGGTTAGGGCGCGGGAAGGCAATAATTTCGTTAACAGCTTTGTCATTATTTACTTAAAAGATTCTTTGTAAAGTAATCGCTCACTCAATTCCTCTTTGTTCCTCACAAATAAGGCATCGTAGTACTCACCATTTATCCACGTTTCGATCATGCTATCATAATAGATACTCGCGGGATTGCCTTGCTGCCCTCCAGGATAGACGACCTTGGCACTGACCTTGTCATCTAGAGAAACAACCATGCGCCACGATGGTCCCGCTGTCGAACCATAAGCATTAAGCGCATCGCCATGGCCTTTGGCAACAATATTTTTGTGCGAAAAAGCATCTATGTTGGCCAGATGGTTGATGTGTTTTTTTCGGTATCGATGCCATTGTCGTTCGCCTTTTTCTCTTTTTTCAGTCAGTTTTTCTATAGCAATTAAAAAAGCATTATTAATAATATCCACCCCATTTTCGGTTTTATCTTCGGTAGCTTTATTATCAAAAAATGAACTTTGCATATCCTCTTCGCACATTCTTACGAGCACCCAACTCGCTGGAAACTGGACCTCCATACTCTCTTGCAAAGTGTAAATCTCATCAAATGTTTCTTTGTAGAGCGCGCGGTACCACTCGTCAAAGTAAGATGCTGCCTTGCTGTCTGACTCGTAGTGATAGTCCCAATTTTCAAGTTCCTTCAGCATTTCAGAAGCAAATTCACTGCTGGAATTTTTATCCACATTGGCCAGCAATATGGGTAGCAGATCTTTGGCCTTATAGCTCTCCACATTGTACTGCAAGGCCATCATGTCCTCCGCAGTAATATCCGACATCGCCTCCAATTTGTCATTCAGGATTCTGCCTCTGTACTGTTCAAAATATCCGTTGCCATTGTAGTAGTACGGATATTCGGGTCCGGTGGAATATTGATTGGCAGAGGAGATGAATCCGCGCTTGGGGTTATGCACTTGAGGTATTTGCTCTCTCGGAATAAATCCTTTCCAATTTCCCCCTGAAGCGCTTTCTTTAGTAATAAATCTTCCGGTTTGATCTTCCTTGATCGGTAAATCTCCATTCACCATCAATGCAATATTTCCGTCCTTAGATGCGAATGCAAAATTCTGAGCCGGTGCGATATAATGTTTTAATGCCTCAGAAAATTCGACGTAGTTGCCGGCCTTATTCATTTCAGAAAATGTCCGCAATTCGGACTTATCCGGTACCCGGTGCGGCAGCCAGTCAAACGCCAAATCCTTATATCCATCGCTCGATACGTAATTAGCAACTATTCCCAGATCTGTAATTCTGAGTGTATCGTATACGGTTTTCCCGCCTTTGATATTTATTTCTTCGATCCTGTATTCGACCTTTTTCTCCTCGCCGCTGATGGTATACCGTGTACGCTCTTCGTCCATCCAATCAATTTCATAAAAATCCCAGACATCATGGCCTGCATTAGTCATTGACCATGCAATATCTTCATTAAAGCCTATGATGATTCCAGGCAGACCGGGCAGCGAGACTCCATATGAATTGCTATCCTCACTTTTCAATTGGATTTCGTACCAGATGGAGGGCAGGGTCAATTGTAAATGCGGGTCGCCACAGAGAATAGGGTTGCCACTTTGCGTTTTTGAGCCATCTACTGCCCAATTGTTGCTGCCGACGCCTTTTTCGAATTTGGATTTAATTCCACCTTTTAGGTAGCCGATATCTTTGGAATCTTCATCGAGTGTTTCTAAAGTTTGATCGTAATTAAAATCCCACTCTACGCTCCTTGGGATGATGGGCGATTGCTTTGGATTGTATTCAGGATAGAGATAGTCAAAAACTTTCTGTCCGAAATGGTTCAGCATATTGGTATTTTCTACATCGGCATACCCGGCACAAAGTGTATAGGCCATATTTTTTTGAAATAAGGCTGAATGCAGCGGCGACCACTCTTCGGGCGCGTAACCCATAAGTTTGAATTCTATAGGATAATCTTTGGGTTCCAGTGAATTGATATATGCATTTACACCATCCGCGTAACTCGATAGCAATTGGTAGTCTTCGGGAAATCTTTTCCAACCTTTGAGCGCATTTTCAGCAGCCATCAACATGCCGATTCGTCTTTTTTCTTTGTCGTATCCCAGTGTTCTTTCTCCGAGCACTTCTGAAAGTCTTCCCGCTGCGCTGCGTACTGAAATATCCATTTGCCAAAGCCGGTGTTTCGCGTGCAAATAGCCTTGCACCTTGAGCACGTCATCGAGATTTTCCCCGAATACATGAGGTACTAGACGATCATCGTAATAAACATCGACTTCTGAATCTAGCTCCATGCCTTCCATTATGATGTCTTCATTCTTATCAACATCTTGAGCGTTCTGCCAAAATCCGTGATAGGGACTGAAAAATGATCCCAATACGGGTACGGAAGTTCCGCCGATTTGAAGTGGTCGGTTAAGAAAATAACAGTAGACCAGTGTTATCAGAACAAGTAGGATTGTCCTTACCATTGTGCATAATTTATTTTGATAATTGTGGAGACCCAAATATACCGTATCAGCAACGATTTTGTATTTAACAGATTCGCATTCTTTTGGTTAGTTTTGATCGATACTAAGAATTATACAAAATGCATACCCTTGCCATAGCCATATGAACTCCCTCGAAAAAAAGGCCATACGGACATTCAATCAAATGTGGGAGGAGTGGTGCACCCCTAATATTGACGGATTGCACAAGGCCTTGGTGTTTTATTCGGATCAGTTTCACGGATACGGCTCGGCATCACACGAGTTATGGAAAGGGCCGAGTGATATGCAGCGTTTTTATGAACGAAGCGGTATAGAAAACCCTGGTGGTTTTGCAGTCGCATTCATCACTTCCAGATATGACCATGGATGATGAAATCTGGCCGGGCACGGGAAAACCAAGAAGATAGGTACCGAAAAACTTTCCTTTGATCTATGGGGTGAAACGGTCAACATTGCAAGCCGCATTGAAGGGACGAGCAAGCCCGATAAGATCAATATTTCGGCTCAAACTTATGACCTTGTCAAAAATCACTGCGAATGCGAATATCGCGGCAAGATCAAAACCAAAGATGGAGATCTCCTGGATATGTACTTCGTCACCTGATGAACAGCCAGTCTGACTCAGTAGAATGCTCTTCTGAAAAATAATAGTTCTCCAGGTCAAATCGCCTCATATCCTCTAAAGCAGTTATCCTATTTTTCACAACATATTTAGCTACCAGCCCTCTTGCTCTTTTGGCATTAAATGAGATAAACTTGAGCATATTACCACCGCCGTGGTATTCTTTAAAATTAATATTGACCAATTTGCCTTTGAGCTTTGACATATTTATAGATTCAAAATATTCCTTTGATGCGAGGTTAAGCACTACATCCCAATGTGAAGATTCCATGTCCTCATTGACTAAATTGGTGATCCGATCTCCCCAAAATCTGTACAGATTTTTACCTCTTCGGTTCTTCAATCTTGTTTCCATATCCAACCTATAAGGCTGTATCAGATCCATAGGTCTGAGAAGGCCGTAGAGTCCAGAAAGAATTCGCACGTGCTTCTGAGCGAAATTTAGATCCCCATCATCCAAAGATTCGCTTTCAAGGCCGCGATAAACATCGCCCCTAAAGGCAAAAACCGCCGATTTACTTTTATCAGGAGAATGATCGAGATCAAATGATTTGTACCGCATTTCATTCTCTTTGGCCAGCTTTTCGCTTATGTTCATGAGGTCTTGCAATTTCTTTGCGGATTTCTTGCTTAAGATCTTGACCAGTTGATCGGTATTGTCAAGCAGTCGCGGCATGCTCTCACCGTTGCTGGAGACAGGATTAAAATCCAGTGATTTGGCTGGGGAAAGGAGAATGATCATGCTTTGCTTTTTTTCCTCTAAATGTAGCTCTATAAAGGTAAACAGTACGAAAGAACTGAAATGCACATTTTTCTGTGGTAATCAAATATTGAAGTTGTTTAAAAACATATCTTAATGTCTCCGGACAAAGCATTGATTCCCAGATACCTGCCTGCCACAGGAAGGCTTCAGCTTTTTGCTTTATCATCGAATATCAACATGGTTTTTAGACACCTTCATTGTAATAAGCGCTATCCGTTCATTTTTACTCAAGCTGAATATAAAAACAAAAAGCCGATCGCAACGGCGACCGGCTTCACTTTATCTTTCAGGATAGCGCTACCTTCCTCCTCCTGATTTAATCAGACCATTTCCTTCAGGAACTGACTCTTCTATGGCAGGTTTGTTCACCATCCCAGTAACTTTTACCACATGTGGCTCACCATCCATTTCATTGGTGGTCAAAGTAACGGTCTTGCTAAAGTGGCCTACTCGATTCGTAGCGTATCTAATTTCCAATTCACTTGTTTCTCCCGGCATTATCGGCTTTTTAGGCCAGGTCGGCACGGTACATCCGCATGAACCTCTTGCGTTTTGAATGACAAGGGGAGCATCTCCCGTATTTGTAAATTTCAATATTCTCAAAGGATCAGCATTTTGCACGATAGTGCCATAGTCAACCACCATACTTTCCAAAGTCATGATCGGCCCGCCTATTGGCAGTCCTTCGCGTTGCAGATCGTGGCCCTTTTCCTTTATGATGTTCTGAGCTCCTAGTTGGAATGTGGCTGCGCCTAATATAAAAACTAGTAAAAATCTCATTTGACTTTATTTAATCATGTAAATACAATACATCAAAGTTATCAATAATCTCACCAAGATAAAACCCCAGGATGCAATTCTTTGTTAATCAATAGTTAACCGGTTATTCGCCGATATTTTGAGGTTCCTTCTTAATCAGTTACTTTCGCAGCACAATTTGACATCTTAAATTTAGACCAACTATGCCGTCATCCATTCTTGAGAACGATATACTTTCCACTCTGATTGCTCAAGAAAATACAACGGATGAAATTTTCATAAATCAAGTAATAAAAGATCTGTGGCTGTGTCTGGTAAGCCGCGAGGTGAGTCTCATTGGGCGCAAGGAGGTGCTTACCGGTAAAGCCAAATTCGGAATCTTCGGGGACGGGAAAGAAGTGCCACAAGTCGCAATGGCAAAGGCCTTTAAGAAAGGCGACTACCGAGCAGGATATTACCGGGACCAAACGCTTCTTTTTGCGCTAGAGGAGGCCGATATCCTCGCTTATTTTGCACAACTTTATGCAGATCCAAAGAATGATCCATTTTCCGGAGGACGTCAAATGAATACACATTTTGGTTCTAGATTTTTAGATGAAAAAGGAAATTGGCTAAAACAAACCGATCGATATAATATCACCTCAGATATATCGTGCACCGCCGGTCAGATAGGCAGATCTTTGGGATTGGCGATCGCCTCTGAAAAGTACCGCAAACTTCCCGAGCTAAAAGAATACTCAAAACTTTTTGGAAATGGTGATGAAATCTGCTTTTCTACCATAGGCGATGCAAGTACTTCGGAAGGCGTATTCTGGGAAATAATGAATGCCGCCTGTGTGCACAAAGTACCACTACTTATGGCGGTATGGGATGATGGCTACGGCATCTCAGTCCCTGTAGAATACCAGACCACAAAGGCAAGCATTTCCAAGGCAATGGAAGGCTTCTTGAGAGACGAAGAAAACCGGGGCATGGACATCTATACCGTAAAAGCGTGGGAGTATAGCGACCTGTGTGTCACATTTGATAAAGCCGCTCGAAAGGTAAGAAAGGAGCACATGCCCGCCCTTGTCCATGTGCAGGAATGCACCCAACCACTAGGCCATTCTACATCAGGTTCGCACGAACGGTACAAGCCGAAAGAGCGCTTACAATGGGAGACGGATTACGATTGCATCCGGAAATTTTCCGAATGGGCAATAGAGCAAGGGATTATTGACGAAAATGATTTTCTGGAGATGCACGAGCAAGCCAATTCTTATGTTAAAGAATGCCGAACTAAGGCCTGGAAAAAATACCGAACATCATATGACGCTGTCAATAATAAAATTGGGGTTTTGTTAGAAACTAAACTAGAAAAAAATCCCGAAAATTCCGAGTTGACAGAGCTCCATGATTTATATAAAAAGGAGCCGCTTATTAATAATCGGGAGGCAACGATATTGGCCAAAAGAGCGGCTTATCTTTTACCGGATGACAATGTTGATCTAAAAGAATTGATCAGTGAATTGTCTACTTTACAAGAAGACAACTATGGAAGCCATCTTTACGCATCCGGAGAAACATCAGCTCTAAATGTACCAATAGTCGAACCAAATATCCCTGAGGATGCCCCGCTTGTTAACGGTTTTGAGATCGTCAACCGCTTTTTTGACAACGCCTTTAAAAGACAGAAAAATATTATCGCCTTTGGCGAAGATGTAGGCAATATTGGCGATGTTAATCAAGGATTTGCAGGATTGCAGAAGAAGTACGGCGAAGATCGCATCTACGATAGCGGCATACGTGAATGGTCGATCGTCGGCCAGGCAATCGGCATGGCTATGCGCGGATTGCGCCCGATCGCGGAAATCCAATATCTCGATTATATCTATTATGGCCTGACGCCATTGACCGACGATCTGGCAACATTGCGCTTTAGAACAGATAACAAACAAGCAGCACCTGTAATCATTCGTACAAGAGGTCATCGTCTTGAAGGCATTTGGCATACCGGATCTCCGATGGCCGTTTTGATCAATTCGCTAAAAGGAATTTATATATGCGTGCCGAGGTCATTCACAGAGGCTGCGGGCATGTACAACACTATGCTCTCATCAATGGATCCGGCCATTATAATCGAACCGCTAAATGGTTATCGCATCAAAGAACGAATGCCGTCTAACATAGGTGAATTCACCGTTCCTCTCGGCATGCCGGAAGTGCTCACCGAAGGAGAAGACGTCACATTAGTTACTTATGGAAGTTGTATAAGAGTGGCCGAAAAAGCGCTGCAGTTTGCTGCCCAACAAGATATTTCAGTGGAACTGATCGACGTCCGCACGCTGATCCCTTTTGACCTCGAAGGTGTAATTGTAAATTCACTAAAGAAAACAAATAGGATCGTATTCCTTGACGAAGATGTGCCCGGGGGAGCTACGGCCTTTATGATGCAACAGGTACTCGAAGAACAGGATGGTTATCGATATCTCGACATGCCTCCAAAAACCGTTACTTCCAAAGATCACCGATCACCTTATGGCTCCGATGGCGATTATTATACCAAGCCGCAATCTGAAGATGTCTTTGAGGCGCTTTATCAAGTGGTGTATGAAAAGGCGATTATTTAGGATTATTTAAACCGATTCTTGTTGCTGAAGTTCCGTAAACTGGGAATTTTTAGTCTAAACGTTTGTAAACGTTTCTAGCGGTTAATTAATCTATCGAGTTCCTAACCTGACAATTGGCGGCAAGCGAACCCTTACTGCAATATTCAAATATTAGAACTTTTTGTAATATTACATCTCTAAATTATTGCCGCTGCCTTGAAAGCGCTCGTCATCATACCCACGTACAACGAAAAAGAAAATATCCGCGATCTGATCGATACAGTAATCGCACTGCCATCGGAATTTCATATCCTCGTCGTGGATGACAATTCACCGGATGGAACTCAGGACATTGTAAGAGCCGCTCAATCAAATTATGTAAAAAGACTTTTTCTTCTTGGAAGAGCAGGCAAATTAGGACTGGGCACTGCTTATATTGAAGGATTCAAATACGGCTTGGAGAAGGGCTATGATTTCTTATTTGAGATGGACGCAGACTTCTCGCACCCGCCTGCCAAATTGGAAGAACTTTACGCTGCATGTCAAAGGGAGTCGGACATTGTTGTGGGCTCTCGATACGTACGAGGAGGGGGGGTAAAAAATTGGACTTGGGATCGGATTGTCCTTAGTCAGGGCGCCTCTATTTATGTGCAATTCATAACCTGGATGCCTGTCAGGGACTCGACTGCAGGATTCGTATGCTATAAAACAGAAGTACTCAAGTCCATCGATCTGAACAAAATAGGTTTTATCGGTTATGCCTTCCAGATAGAAATGAAATATGTCTTTTACAGGTTAGGTTTCAAAATCAAAGAGGTTCCGATTATTTTTAAAGACCGCGAAAAAGGTACTTCCAAAATGCATATTGGGATCATCAAAGAGGCGATTTGGGGCGTACTGAAGTTAAGGTTTAGGAATATTCGGAAATACTATAATGCGAAAACAGGTTGAAGAAATGGCTAACTGTATTAGTGGCAAAGGGCGGACGGTGGCAAAGTTTCAAGCTACTCTTATTAGACTTGTTATTTTCCATTACTTAGTACCAACTTAAATAATTGCCAAATCCTTTGTATTCATAGTAGAAATTTCACACTCATAGATTGCTTTTACGTATCAATACCTTTTCATACTTTGCGGTTATCTTGTTCAATTGAAAAATCATATGAGCGAAGCTCTCAACGATGCCATAAAGATCCTCCTCGTAGGAATGACTACTGTTTTTTTTATCCTCCTCATTGTAGTCTTCGTTGGTAATATCCTGATCGGGATTTTAAACAAAACCGATTTTATTTTGAATAGAAAAGAAAGCAAACGTGAGAGTGAAATACCAGGTGATGTAAAAAGGGCAATCGCTAAGGCCATAGAAAAATGGTCAGATGCAAATGCTAAGATCACGGATATAAGAAAAAGCGGACCAGATGGGTAAAGAAATAAAATTTTCTCTGGTATATCGCGACATGTGGCAATCTTCCGGCAAGTATATGCCTCGCAAAGATCAACTCGTCAGAGTCGCGGAGCCAATTATAAAAATGGGTTGTTTTGCGAGAGTCGAGACTAATGGTGGAGGCTTCGAACAGATCAACTTGCTCTACGGCCAAAATCCGAATGCTTCGGTCAGAGAATGGACAGCGCCTTTCAACAAAGCAGGCATCCAGACACACATGCTCGAAAGGGGCCTTAATGGAATAAGGATGAGCCCCGTACCCAAGGATGTGCGAAGGTTGATGTTCAAACTCAAGAAGATCCAGGGCACGGATATCGCTAGGTCCTTCGACGGCCTCAATAACCCTCAGAATCTGGAGCTCTCTTTTCAATATGCTCGCGAAGGGGGAATGGTCGCTCAAGGGGCGCTCAGCCTAACTCACTCCCCTATTCACACCGTCGATTATTACGTCAACCTCGCCGACCAATTTATTGAAAGAGGAGCCCAAGAAATTTGTCTTAAGGACATGGCGGGCATTGGCAGACCCGTGTCTATTGGGTTGATTGTCAAGGGAATACGAAAGAGACATTCCAAACTGATCATTCAATATCATGGGCATTCAACACCGGGATTTTCTGCGACATCATCTCTGGAAGCTGCTCGAAACGGAGCAGATTTTATCGACGTGGGCATCGAACCTCTCTCATGGGGAACGGGCCATGCAGACCTCCTCACCATGCACGCCATGCTAAAAGATGCCGGGTTCTCAATTCGGGATATTGATATGAATGCGTACATGGAGGTGAGAGCGCTCACCCAGGAATTTATCGATGATTTTTTAGGCTATTTTATTAATGCCAGGAACCGAAAGATGAATTCCCTGCTCATTGGGCCTGGTTTGCCTGGAGGAATGATGGGCAGCCTTATGGCCGACCTTGAACATAACCTCACCAGCCTGAATAAATGGCTTACCAAAAACAATAAACCCATTCTGGGCCAGGACGAATTACTGATCAAATTGTTTGATGAGGTGAAATACGTGTGGCCCAAGCTTGGCTACCCATGCTTAGTCACGCCTTATAGCCAATATGTAAAAAATACAGCCTTGATGAACGTCGTACAAATGGAAAAAGGCAAAAAGAGATGGGCCATGATGGATGAAAACACATGGGGCATGATCCTCGGTAAAAGTGGAAATTTAGCAGGTCCTTTGGCTCCCGAAATTATCAAGCTATCTGAAGAACAAGATCGAGAATTCTTTGAAGGCAATCCACAGGATCTCTATCCCGACGAACTCGAGGATTATAGAAAAAAAATGGATCAAAACGGCTGGGATTATGGGCAGGATCTGGAAGAGTTGTTCGAATACGCAATGCACCCAGCTCAGTACGAGGATTATAAATCGGGTAAGGCTGAAGAGAAATTCAACCAGTTGCTCGAAGAGAAAAAGAATTCTTCTGAGGTCAGGGCAGTGACTCCTTCCACCGCCAAACCAGAGGTAATAAATGTCGAATTAGAAGGAAAAAATTATGCTGTGAAACTCGATTGGTCAACATCAAGTCCAATGACCCAAAGCGGTACCGGGAATGGCGGGCAGACCGCTATGGCCTACGGTGAGACCAAGGACATCACTTCTCCTATAGAAGGTAAGTTTTTCCTCAAAGCACAAGCCTCCGAGAAAGGACTGAAAGTAGGCGATAAAATAAAAAAGGGCGATACTGTAGCTTACATCGAATCGATGAAGGTACTCAACGCTATCACTGCGGATAAAGAAGGCACCGTAGTAGAAATAAGCTTGCACCACGGCGATGATGTCGAGGAAGACGAAGTAATCGTAAAACTCAATTAGTAGTGGATATTTTCAGGGAGCTTTACGAAATGACGGCTTTGGGTGAGTTGTTTAGCAATCCTGGCAGCCTGGTTATGATCATAATTGGACTTGTTGTTCTTTATTTGGGCATACAGAAAAGATTTGAACCACTTCTACTCGTACCTATTGCATTTGGCATTCTGCTGGGCAATTTTCCAGATGGAAATATGGCCGTTATCTCAGCTACAGAAATTCCGAATATTGAAAATCTAACGATCATTCAGATCGCCAAGAAATACGGAATTATGAATATGCTCTATTATAGCCTTATCAAGACAGGTTTGCTTCCGCCTTTGATCTTTCTTGGAGTAGGAGCCATGACCGATTTCGGGCCGATGTTGAGAAATCTGAGATTGGCTTTTTTTGGAGCTGCTGCGCAATTGGGCATTTTCACCGTAATGATAGCCGCCGTACTTATTGGGTTTCCAATTAAAGAGGCAGGAGCTCTGAGTATTATCGGTGGAGCGGATGGGCCCACAGCTATTTATACAGCGATAATATTAGCACCTCATATGCTCGGACCTATTGCAATTGCAGCCTATTCGTATATGGCGCTTGTTCCTATTATCATCCCCTTTGTCGTAAGGCTTTCCACTAACAAAAAAGAACTTTCTATTAATATGAAAGAACAGGATCGTCTCTTTCCGACCAAAAATAAAATCAAAGATCTCCGAACGGCCAAGATCGTATTCCCTATTTTCATCGGTATTGTAGTGTCCGTATTGGTACCTTCTTCTGTGCCCCTTATAGGCATGCTCCTATTTGGCAACCTCATAAAAGAGATTGGCAGCGATACCAATCGATTGATCTATGCTGCTACCACTACAATCATGAATACATCGACGATCTTCCTCGGATTGTGTATAGGAGCTACTATGACCGCTACTGCTTTTCTAAATCAACAAACTATACTTATCATATTGGGAGGGTTTTTGGCCTTTTGTATATCGATATTGGGAGGCATTCTTGCTTGCAAAGTCTACAATGCATTTGCGAAAAAGAAAATTAATCCCCTCATTGGTGCAACTGGCCTCAGCGCCGTACCAATGGCTTCAAGAGTCGCTAACGAAATAGCGCTTAGGTACGATCGGAGGAATCATCTTTTGCAATACGCCATGAGTAGTAATATTTCAGGGGTGATTGGGTCGGCTGTGGCTGCGGGAGTTTTGATTTCTTTGTTGGGGTAGAATGGAATGCGGCGGACGGCAACTGCTCTCATAATAGCGGTGACAGGTTTATGTAGACCTGTTGCTCAACGTATTCAGCTTCCCATTCTTCCGCTTCCTTTGCCTTTAGACATTCCGTTGCATGTTGACTTACTTGATATTCGTAATTCTAGCTCGGTAATAACAATCGACGACTGCGGCAGTTAGCCTTGTTGACACACCAATTCTTCTCTTTTCTCAATCTGTATGGCAACAAAAACTGTTGCTATTAATGTATTTCGTCGCGCTGGTAATTTCAAAAAACAGCCCTAAGTAGCCACAGGTCATTTCTGAGGCGGAACCTACCTCTTACAGTGTGGATTAAGGCTTAACTAAGCCTGCGCCGTAGGCGTAAAATTCATTGGAAACGGCGGATCACTCGTCTTTTGAATTTGACCATGCTGCTTTTCGTATTTATTCACATTATCGGCCAGTGCTTTTAGAAATCGCTTGGCATGATGAGGGGTGATCACTATTCTGGATTTTACTTTTGCCTTTGGAATATTGGGTAGTAAGCGGACAAAATCTATTACAAATTCACTTTGCGAATGAGAGATGATTGCAAGGTTAGAATAAATTCCTTCCGCAATTTCTTCAGGCATTTCAATATTTATCTGGTTTTGTTGCTTTTTGTCTTCTGCCATTTTAATCACTTTGCTCAAAAATACGCCATCTTGGCCAATAAGTAAGTTTTTGCATCTATAAGGGTATAAGACAAATTCTATTTACACTCTTTACGATATCAAGCTGAAAGTTGACAACTCAGCCATTTAGGATTGGAGATTCTCGAAAGTTGTCATCTCCGTCGCACGTTTGGAAGTTAAAAAGACATATTAAATATTTTTTTAATATTTAAAGCACTGTTTATCAGTAAATTTATATACCTTTGGCCTTCCTAAGAATGTAAACCTCATGAATAGAACCTATACACCCCGGGAGCCGGACCTATTTCAAAATTTGAATCCGTATTTCGATCGCAAATCAGAATTGATTCCATTGATCTGCATTTCTTTGATTGGATTGCTCGGTCTGATCTTATGCTTTATGTTCAGCACTTAGCGGCAAATCCCATTGGTTTTGGCTGAATAAATGCAGTGTTTTTCTTACTTTTACAGAGGTATGGAGGAACTTGTGCGAAGTCTAAAAAACATTGTTGAAAAATTTGGTTTTGGCGTATGCACTTATCTAGCGGATCGAATGGGTCTGCATGCTTCTCAGGTAAGGCTGTATTTTATTTACATAAGCTTTATGACCCTTGGCTCTCCGCTGATTTTTTATTTTTTCGCTGCTTTTTGGATCAATATCAAAAAGTACTGGCGGAAGAGTCACAACTTGATTATGGAGTGATCAAAAAGAAAAAACATATTGGACTATATTCGCCCCCATCTGAAATGCACTAAGCCGTTTTCCCGGACTGTCCTTATGTACAGCTTCATCTTCCCATCCGTCGCCGAGATCACATTCGTAAGTATAAAAACAGATTAGACGGTCTTCCCAAAACAATCCAAAACCCTGTGGCGGAAGATCATCATGTTCATGGATTTTGGGCAGTCCATTCGGAAAATCATAATTCTGGTGATAGATCTCATGCTCAAAAGGTAACTCTATCATCGAAAGTTCAGGAAATACTTTTTTCATTGCCGGTCTTACGAATACATCCATACCGTAATTGTCATCAATGTGCAGAAACCCGCCCGCCAATAAATACTTTCGCAAATTTTTCGCGTCGGTGTCAGAGAATACCACGTTGCCGTGGCCTGTCATATGTACAAATGCATAATTGAACAACTCAGGACTTCCCACTTCTACAGTTGCGTAAGCGGGATTAAAACTTGTATTGAGTTCGAGGTTGCAAAAGAGAGCAAGATTCGTCAGCGAAGTCGGATTGGCATACCAATCTCCTCCACCGCTGTACTTGAGCAGAGCCATTTTTATAGAAGGCTCTTCTGCAGAAAAAGATGTTGCAAGGATAAATGTTATTGTGAGCAGAGCTATGCGCATAGACGGTTTTGATTTTGTCTTTTTTATTAAATGTGATTCGAGGATTATTATTTCATAAGAAATAAAATTATTGTGAAGGGTGAGGACTGAAAAGATAAGGAAAGAATTGATCGCAAAGAGATTAACCGTTAGAAACGTTTACAAATGTTTAGAGCAAAAACTCTTTAAATAGGCATAGGAATTCAAGTATCCCGGCATAATTTGGACCCCTTTTTGATAGGTTAGAAGCAATTGGCTTTCCCTAAACATTTCTTGCTGCAATAGTCTGCGCAGCTACGATCCCTGCCGTTTCGGTTCGCAATCTGACCTTACTGATGTTGATAGGTTGATATCCTTTGGTTATTGCCATTTTAAGTTCGTTATCTGTAAAATCTCCTTCCGGACCGATGAGAAGAAAAGCGGGTTTGCCTTTATCTAATGTGTGAAATAAATACGGATTTCCCTGATCAAAATGACAGATAAACTTGTGATTCTCAGTGACTTGATCAATGATACATCCGAAGGGCATAGGTTCTTTTAGTTCCGGAAGATATGATCGCATCGATTGCTTCATTGAGCTTATTAGAATGGTATGAGCTCTATCCATTCGGAGTTTTAGCTTTTCAGTCCTTTGACAAATTATCGGTTGTATTCGTTTGACCCCGATCTCACAGATTTTTTCAAGAAACCACTCAAATCGACTAGTATTTTTCAACAAAGAAATTGCGACGATCGGCAGATAACTAATCGGTTTCTCGCGGATTATTTTAACGATATCAAAATGAACTTCCGCTTTTGTAAAACTGCGAATCATACAATCGTATTTGTTGCCAAGACCATCAAGTACAGTAATCTGATCGTTCATCCTTTTTCGCAGCACTTGAGTGCAATGCCAGGCTTCATTTTCGTGCAAAATTCCTGTCGTTTCATCTATATTTTGAGAATAAAAGACGATCATATGCACACTATACGTTAGATGGTGAAAATTTAGAAGTTGTTTAAGAACTGCTACTTGCAGCGAAAAATGAAGATTTTATGCGAAGATAAGGCGCAAAATCCGCCAACTGGCGGATAGCAACGCTAAATGAGGCTTTTTGCAACACAATATTCGCGTAAAAGATCATTTTGCAGCCAAGTGAGTAGTTTTTAGGGAACTTCTTTAAACGCAATTACATACATTTGCGCTCCATTCGGAAAATTGAGCTAAGAGTGTGACTAAAGTTTATCATTTGGGCTGTAAAAAATGAAATCTAAACATGCTCTGCTTCCGGCTCGCGAAGTTCTGATTTGGCCAAAATCTAAATGATGGATGTTCTGATCACGATAAGTCAATTAGTATTAAGTCTTTCTATTTTAATTATACTTCACGAATGCGGTCATTTTTTCCCCGCCAGGTGGTTTAAGACAAGGGTAGAGAAATTTTATCTCTTCTTTGATCCTTATTTTTCTCTATTCAAAACAAAGAGGGGAAATACCGAATACGGCATTGGCTGGTTACCACTAGGAGGATATGTCAAAATTGCCGGCATGGTAGATGAAAGCTTTGACCTGAAAGCGCTCAAGGAGCCCCCGAAAGACTATGAATTTCGATCCAAACCTGCCTGGCAGAGATTGATCATAATGTTAGGTGGAGTGACGGTGAATTTTATACTTGGAATCCTTCTTTTTGCTATGATCCTCTTTCATTGGGGTGAGGAGTATATCCCTGTCGATGGAACGCGATATGGTATGGCCGTGGAAGAGCTTGGCGAAGAACTTGGCTTAAAAGATGGTGATGTCGTATTGAAAGTGGGCGATATCAAAATGGAAAAATTTGACGCTGCACGCGTTGCCAAAGAGATTATTATTAATGAGGCAACGGAAGTTACAGTACTAAGGGATGGAACAGAGGTAAAATTGTCCGTACCTTCTGATATTGCACCACAGCTTGCCAGTTATGACAATCGTGGAAAATTTCTCTTTACCTTTAGAATTCCAAACGTTGTTTATGAAGTCGTCGAGGATGGAAATGCAGAAAAGGCAGGCCTCGAGGCTGGCGATCACATATTAGGTATTAACGGTAAGCTTACACCTTTTTTTCATGAATTTGCTGAAGAATTGACAGAAAAGCCGGATCAGATTTTCAATTTACTATTGCTTAGAGAGGGAGATACTCTTTCGATGGAGGTTGTCACAGACGCCGGGGCAAAATTAGGCTATTCGCCCGTTAGACCTGGTGAATATGTAGAAATCGAAAGCAAGTACTATGCCTTTGGGCCGGCACTTGTTGGTGGATTTAATAGAAGTTATACGTTCATAGGGGATCAGATAAAGGCCTTCGGACAAATGTTCCGCGGTAAGATTAAAGCCAAAGATTCTCTTGGCAGTATCATTTCGATAGGAGGTCTGTTCGGCACCACCTGGAACTGGCAACGATTCTGGGGGATGACCGCCATGCTTTCGATTCTACTTGGTTTTATCAATCTGCTGCCAATTCCCGCATTGGACGGAGGCCATGTCATGTTCTTGCTTTTCGAAGTGGTGACTGGTATCAAACCAAGCGACAAAGTGGTTGAGTATGCGACCATTGGAGGGTTTTTTCTAATCATTTCATTATTTATATATGCAACAGGATTGGACATAGCCAGATTATTTTAGAGTTGAATTAATTTTGGTAACCCTTAGTTACTTAGCGCAGCGAGAAATCTAGATATCAAAAAATACATAGGGGGCCACCCCTATGTATCTCAAATTAAGCCTCCCGATTTAAACTATCGATTTCATACCATCATACAATACGACCAGCATACATATCACTACTGCGCCAGGTTGGTACAAGATTGAAGGCGAACGGAAACCGAAAGAACCAAAGACCTCCTCCATCAATGTTGACAAGCTCTGATGAGCTCAATTTTAGAAAACTGTTAGTTTCTAGACTTTTCATTTTTTGAATTTTTAATGTTTAATAAATAATATACTTTCGATGCAAATATGAATTAGCTCACTCCGAAATAATGGCAGTTGTTTTAATAAAATGTTAAAATCAGATAAGATCGAGAAAAATAACGCTCTCGTGACGATTAACTATTTTCAATATTACAATCTGAAAGAGCGTTTAGATATTGACAAAGAAGTCCTGAGGAAGCTCTTTTGCGACAATAGCAAAAAGTACCACCCCGACTCTTACACTTTGGAATCTGAGAAGGAGCAGGAAGATTTCTTGGCAAAATCCACAATCAATAACGAGGCCTACAGAACGTTGATTGACGACGAACTGAAAACGGCAGGAAACAAAGAAATAGTTTAGGATGTAGATATTGCACTTCTTTAAGACTACTATTACCGGAAAATGTATATAAACCGACTAAAAGAAAATATTAAAAAAATTTGAAAACCATGTCTGTAAAAAATCTTACAGGAGAGAATTGGGCTAAAGTTACTTTCAATAGACCGACGAAAACCAAAGACTATTTTGTATCAAATTTCGGAAGGTCCAAATCTATTGATAAAGAAACTGAGGAAGAAAAAGAATTGAGAACACACCCTGATCATAGAGGTTTCTATCGGGCTTCCATAAAAGTAGAAGGCAATCTTAACCAGGCGCTCTACGTGCACAAAGAAGTGGCCAAGCATTTCATACAACCCAAAACCGAGGAGCACATCTATGTTATTCACAAAGATCTCAACAGGAGAAACAACCATCACAGCAATATAATCTGGGTGAACGAGGATGACTGGAAGCAATATATAAAGGATCGAGCGAAGAAATTCGGATTTAAAAAGTCGAACAAAGGAGGCTATTTCAAATTAACAGCAGCCCAGGTAGCAATCATCAAGAAACAGTTGGTCTCGGGAAAGACCAGGCGTAAGATGATAGCCAAGCGATTCGGAGTATCTACTACTCAGCTAAAGAGAATTGAGAGAGGAGAGAATTGGGCTCATGTGCAAGCGGCTAAATGACCCACCTTTAGCCTCAGGTTATTGCAATTTTTCCTTAGAGAAATCGATCGTCCGCTTCCAGGCCATTGTTGCTGCTTTTTCATCATACCGCGGTGTGGTATCGTTGTGAAATCCGTGATTTACATCTTCGTACATATGGGCGATATATTCTTTCCCATTGGATTTAAGTGCGGCTTCATAGGCCGGCCAACCCGCATTGACTCGTTTATCGAGGCTTGCAAAATGCAACAGTAACGGAGCATTAATATTAGGTACTTCTTCGGCCGAGGGCTGTCCTCCATGAAATGGAACTGCTGCCATCAAATCGGGTACGCGCACCGCCATCATATTAGAAATCCAGCCGCCAAAACAAAATCCTACAACACCAACCTTACCATTGCACTCCGGGTGGGTTTTAAGATATTCGAATGCAGCAATAAAATCTTCCAGCATCTCCGGTTACCGATTTAAAACGATTAATTTGGAGCGATACCGGTTTGAACCCGGTACCGAAATGAATTAATTTAGCGGAAAGTCCTACTTGATGTTAAGCTCAATACATTAACATCTTATGAAAGCCCATGAAAAAAAATTTATGGCCTTTCTTTTTTTAGGCGATTTGTCATTCTTAATTATAATCGCTCTCTTGCTTTAATCTCTTCAAAGAGTCCATCGCATTATCAAATATCTTTTGCACTTCCAACAGCTCTTTACCCGATCTTATTAGAGGATTTCCTGCTGGCAGGTTAGAATCTATACTCAATTCTTCCCAAGGCTCAACATTTGTTCGCTTCGCCCAATCACTATAGCTTTTTTCTAGTCTCCTGACAATATCCGGATGGCTTGTTGCCAGATTCACAGTTTCTGTACGGTCTTCTTCCATATTAAACAACTCCCATTCTCCACCGTCTATAAAAGATGATACAATTTTCCACTTACCTACCCTTGCACCACGGTTGCCCTGATGCTCCCAGAAAAGGCCATCTTTATGAATTTCTTTGTCATTTTCAAAAATTGGCAAAAGGCTCTTACCATCCAGATCATTTGTTTTCCTTCCTTTATAGTCGCCCGGATAATCAGCCCCTGCTACCTCCAGGCAGGTGGCCATTATATCAATGATATGGGCGGTCTTTTTTCGCCAACTGTTTTTATCAGATATAGCTGCCGGCCAATGCACAATGAATGGCGTAGAAATTCCTCCTTCATGAGCATACATCTTGAATTTTCTAAATGGTGTGTTACTCAAATTCGCCCATTTTAGCCCATAACTTCCATAGGTATTTTCCGGCCCTAACTCAACGCCTGGAACATCCCCGGCTACAACAGGAATTCCACCTTTTGTCCTCAATGGAACATATATCATACGTCCCCAAGGCATTCCCGTTGAATTAATTTTTCCATCTCGATGAGATGTAAAATCACCCCCATTATCGGAGAGAAATAAAATGAGTGTGTTTTCTAATTGATCTCGATCCTGGAGTGTCCTAATTATTTCACCTATACCATCATCGACATGACTCAATGTACCTGCATAGGCCTCCATCCTGGTGGTTTCCCATTCTTTATCCTCTGCATCAACCCAGGCAACACTATGCTCATCACGATTTGCAAGTTTCCATTTCGAATCCATCAAGCCCATATCTACCATTCTTTTATACCTTTCTTCTCTAAGTGAATCCCATCCACTTGAGAATTTACCCCGGTGTTTGGCAATAGCTGATTCCCTGGCATGTAGTGGAAAATGTGGTGCAGTATAGGCCATGTACAAAAAGAAAGGACTGTTTTTGTCATGTCCGTTGATATAGGAAACTGCCTTTTCTGTTATTTTTTCTGTGTAATAAAAACCTGAATCAGGCTTAATATACTTATTGCCTTCTACAAGGGTTATCGGATTCCAATAACTGCCTACCCCAATCAGTGTTCCAAAAAATTTATCAAACCCCCGCTGCAAAGGCCAATTGTGATTTGAGCCATCTTCAGAAAAATCAAGATTAAGGTGCCATTTGCCTGCCATGTAGGTTCCATAACCTGCTTCTTTGAGTACCTCTGCAATGGTTAGACTATTCAAACTCAAATCCGCCCGGTATCCAGGTTTCTTCATGTCCTGTGATGCCATATAACCCAATCCGGTTTTATGAGCATATTGTCCTGTAAGCAAGCTTGCCCTGCTCGGGCAGCAGCGACCTGCATTATAAAACTGGGTGAATTTGAGCCCATTGCTCGACAGTTTATTAAGATTGGGCATTTCAATCTCTCCCCCATAGGACGAGATGTCTGAAAAACCCATGTCATCGACCATGATCACGATAATATTGGGCCTCTCTGATTTTTGATCAACACCTTCTTTATTAGCTGATGACTGACAACCATATATTAAAGTGGACAGCAGGATTGAGAATAGTCTGATGTGACTCATTTGAAAATATGTTTTTGTTCTAAATTATAATAAGTTCAGTATTGTTCGTTTAAAAAATTTTAAACCCTGGAAAATGAAATTTTTGTGTAGTTATCTCTTTCAAACAAAATAACATCCTGTCAAGGCTTACGTCACTTCGCCAGGAATGCGGCAAGTTTGGTCCCAACAAAAACACATCATCCTCTTGAAAACGAATTAACCTGTCACCGATCAGGCACTGTCCACTGCCAGTCTTCACATAAGTGAGCTCATACTCCGGATGAAAATGAAATAACGGGTTAAAAAACCTGACTACGTTACTTTTTACAATAAACAGACGATTCTCTTCTATCTCAATTTTTTGATAAAGTGGTTCCACAATTCCTCAAAAATGATGTTAATCGAACAATATCACAATATTAAAAGTCAATATGATGGCAATCTTTAGCAAGATTCAGGTACTTCATCAATGAATCTCTTCTGAAATTTGAGCACAAAAAATATTACACTTAAAAATCTAAAATAGAAACTAGAAAAAGTGATGCATTTTGCTTATATTCAAAGTGTTTAGCTTAAATATATCAACAAAAAAACATCACTTTCTAGATGAAAAAATACGAAGAAGAAGTTAAAGAACCAATCTAAAGTTGTTAAGTCCTCATTTACAGGCAGTAACATAACAAAGTATTCTGGTCTCAATACCGTAGCGAAATATATGAACCACCAACACATAGTAAGATCCATCAGCTCATCCTTTCCCACCGAGTGGCACAATGCAACAAAATTTGGTATCAACCAGGTATTGGTGGCAATCACACTTGCTTCGATCAGCGGGATAAGCCGGATTTGCAGAATCGCTGCATTTAGCGGGGATGGTTTGGTGAAGGCATTGTTGAGACTGGACAAGGCTATAAACCAAAACTCCATATCGGCAACATTAAAGAACCTTGGGCAAAGCGGTGCACGCAAGCTGCAAATGTTCTTGTTGTCAAGAAACGCCCGGTGGGTCCGTGAAAACGGACTGGAAAGCAACAGTCTCGTCGAAGCGGCATAAAAAACAAAGAAAGGAGGAGAATATGGAAAATACCCCAAGAGTGTATGGGCGAGGTACGTTCTTTTAACTCAAAAAAGGAAAATCAAGAGGCGTTTTATGCCCGAAGGACAAAGGATATAGAATATTTAAAGGTGGAGTTAACCCAAATTGGCCACAATTGTATAGCCTTTGTTTATTAGCCGGATAAAAATCCGGTAAAAAAATCAATTTGGATATTAAAGTTACATAATATGAAACGAGTTGACGACCTTGAAAACAAGGATTTTCAAATTAAACTTAGAGAAGATTTTATAAAAGACGGCTTTATTTTCTTTCCCGGTTTCCTTAATGAACAGGAGATCAGGCTGGTAAAAGAGCGCCTGAACGATTTTATAACAACCAAAGTACCTGCTATGCCCTCCGAACGGGTTTATTATGAAGACAAGGAGGACGATAGTACGTTGAAACAGTTGCAGCATCTTCACCAGTATGACCCTTTCTTTTTCGAAATGATGTTCGGCAGCCGGTTCGAAAAATTAGCCGCTATACTTCTTGACGATGACGTGGAAGGCAAAAACATGCAGTACTTTAACAAACCTCCTAAAATTGGTAAACCAACCCCGGCTCATCAGGATGGTTACTACTTTATGCTGGAACCCAACGAGGCTGTGACCATGTGGATGGCCCTTGAAAAAGTAGATGAGGAAAATGGATGCGTGAAATATGTAAAAGGGTCGCATAAAATAGGTATGCGTGAACATGGCAGGACTAACACACTTGGATTCTCTCAAGGTATAGTAGATTTCGGAAATGAAGAAGATCTTGCTAATGAAGTATTTTTCCCCACAAAGGCCGGTGACCTGTTGGTGCACCATTCGCTCACTATACATTTTGCAGAAGGCAACAATAGTACAGACAGAACGCGAAAAGCAATGGGCTTCATTTACTATGCAGAGAAGGCCAAAGAAGATCTGAAAGCTCATGAAGAATATCAGAAAAAATTAACTAAAGACCTGGCTCTTCAGGATAAACTCTAACTGATCACCGTGAAGTATAGAACATTTGGCCGTTCAGGTTGGAAAGTAAGCGAAATTGGCTTTGGCGGCTGGCAACTAGGTGGCACATGGGGCGCTATAGATGACAATCAATCTATTGAAACATTATTATATGCTTTTGAACAAGGGATAAACTTTGTCGACACTGCGATTATGTATGGTAAAGGTCGCAGTGAAGAAGTAATTGGTAAGGCCTTGAAACAATGGAAGGGAGATAAGATCTACGTTGCCACAAAAATTCCACCTCTAATGCCTGAAATGATCCATCTCGATCTTGATGGAAATCAACCTATGGCAGGCAGGTACCCAGACTGGTATGTCCGTGAACTGATAGAAGGATCTCTGAAAAGATTACAATTGGAGCAAATTGATCTGGTACAATTACACCTCTGGTTTGAAAGGGGTACAACAGAATTAGACTGGCTTGAAACACTTAACAGGCTAAGGCAGGAGGGAAAAATTGACCGCATAGGCGTTTCTTTGGCCGATGTTCGACCAAAACAAGGGATAAACCTTGCTCAATACGGATTGGTAGATTCTATACAGGTACTATACAATATATTCGAACAAGAGCCTTCCGATGAGCTATTCCCGGAAGGTCAAAAATCATCAACTGCATTCATATCACGAGTTCCCCTGGATTCCGGGTCCCTCACAGGCACCTGGACCGAGGACACTTATAGTCAATGGGCAAAAGATGATAAAAGGTCATTAATGTACCGGGATGGTCGGTTTGAAGAAACTCTCAAAAGAGTAAATGAAATTAAGAAGATTTCTGGTGCTTATTATTCTGATCTTGCTGAAGCCGCCTTACGCTTTGTTCTTCATCAAAAAGCAGTAAATGTGGTAATTCCGGGAATGAGGAATAAGGAGGAAGTTGATATGAATGTCCTGTTTTCCGATGGTCAACTCTTTCCGCCGGAACTTGCTGATAAGCTGGCTCGTCACCGTTGGAAACATGAATTTTATCAATGAGAACACGAGGAAATGCGTTTCAGTCAAATAACTCTCCGATGAAAGTGCATATCAACTCATAGGTGACTGTTAAAGAAAATGAGAGACTTTGATGAATCACATTTCAGCGATCACTCCATCCAATTCGTCCAGTTTGAATCTCACTGAAACAACACTGTTATTTCCCTGGGACCGCAAAATCCCGTTAATGAGAATTGTGATAATTATTCTTCCAGCTCCGTAGTTTGAAGTAAACATGATCGTATTGCTATACTATATTCGGTATCCTAATTTTCCTTAGCAGTTTTTAATGTAAGCCCTTTTAAATCTTTTTGTGGCTCATTCAGGATCAGAGAAGCAATCCAGGCCACCAATACGGTAGAAGATAATCCCACAAAGCCATACATAAACCCATCTATATTTGTATTGGTACTTACCCAGAATAAAATCGCTGTTCCACCAACAAAGCCTGTTAAAGCTGATTTAGTCTGTACTTTAGAAAAGAAAATTCCAATGAAAAATAATCCCGCTAGTCCACTGGACAGGAGACCCAAAACATATTGAAAAAAGTCATATAGGGACTGGATGCGGTTCTGTCGCATCTGTTTAACTTAAAAATAGCAATTCCTACTTTCACTTCCAAAATCATGCAGCCAAAGAACAAAAGGATTTGTAGGTACTCGATTTAGAATCTATCATTTGGTTCTTTTTTAGCATCCTAACCAATTCAATACCAGCCAGTGTTCGTTTTGCTGATTCAAATGATTTGAAACCCAACATAGGCCCGATCTGCCATTTAATAAACCGGTGATCTTGTTCAACAATATTATTCAGGTACTTGCATTGCCTACATTTAATCTTTGTCCAGTTCCACTTGTTGTATACCTTGATTCCAGACTTATTCGCTCCACTTTTGTCTATGTTTATCAGTGAAGGCAATCCATTCTGATTTATTGCTTTTATCAGGAAGGCATGAGCTGATCTTCTCTTTCTATTGGGACTTAATAGGAAATCTATTGTATTCCCTGCCTTGTCTACCGCTCTATAGAGGTACATCCATTGGCCCTTTATTTTCACATAAGTTTCATCCATTCTCCACCTGGCTCCTACCTTTCGTTTTCTTGTTCTGAAGTTGGCTTCAAAAATTGGCGTAAACTTGAATACCCATCTCTGGATTGTGGCATGATCTACTTTCACACCTCGCATTCGTAGTAACTCTTCTATATCTCTATAGCTAAGGGAGAATCTCAGTTTAAGGTACACTGCATGTTTGATAATTGATGATGGGAAACAGTGGCCTTTGAACATATTAGTGTTGTTTATGTCTGCCAAGTTAGGTAATTGTTAAATTGGAGCCCAGAGATGCGACAGAACCCAAATAAGTAACAAGAATATATAAAAAAAGAGCTAACCAAAAGAAAGTGAATTCTCTTAAATCAGCTCTATTTCATTGGAAATCAAGGGCTTTATTAGTTTTTTACTACACCTTGTTTTACTTGTTAAGTACCGACGGAGGGAATCGAACCCTCACTCAGTTGCCTGAATCCCGATGTTGATCAGGACGTCAAAAAAAATTGTACCGGAAGTGGGACTCGAACCCACACATCCTTGCGGACACTGGATTTTGAATCCAGCGCGTCTACCAATTCCGCCATTCCGGCAAAATACCAAGAGATATAGCAGTAGAGGCCAATACGAGAATTCCGAACTTAATCGGGACGCGTCTACCAATTCCGCCACGTCGGCAAAAAAATTCAATTATAACGGAATACTTTATTTATCGCGTAAATCCCGATCTTCATCGCATTGGCATCAACCTTAGTTTAACTTATATTTTATTTATGAATATGTATTCTTTTGATTATTAACATTATACAGGCAAACATTGGACTGCCACATAGTGAAGAACTTTGAATTTTTCTGCACTTTTGTTCTATGGTTAGATTCCCAAATATTAGGTTAAAACACAGGTAGTCAATTCTTTTTACATTGTTAATTGTCATATATGTTAAGTTAGAGTTGATGCATATGCGAATACTTTCGGGGTTCCGCCACTTCGGCATTGGGTGACGCAAATTTATTTATTTTTTGACTATCTGCCGTTGGGATATTGATGTCAATTCTACCACAAATGATGCACCTCATCCCGAATCATCTCCTTATACAACTCATAAATCTTAAACATCACTTCGTCTGAGATATCCTTTTCTGTAATAGCCTCCAAATTGGACAAGACTTGCTCGGGCCTCGAGGCGCCCGGAATAACCGTGGCGATTCCATGATACTGCAGAATCCATTTAATAGCAATCGGGGCCAAGTTTTTTCTCCCTGGAAATAATTCTTTCAATCGCTCTATGGCTGCGAGTCCTGTTTCGTAATCAATGCCGGAAAATGTCTCCCCTTTATCAAAGGCTTCTCCATTGCGATTAAAAAATCGATGGTCGCCTTCGCCAAATGAGGTGCTTTTAGTGTACAAACCGGTGAGCAAGCCGCTCGCCAAAGGCACTCTCACTATTATGCCCACATTTTTCTTTTGAGCCATGTTGAAGAACAATTCATCTGGCCGTTGTCTGAACATGTTGTAGACGATCTGTACAGAAGTAACATTGTCGTATTCGATGGCTTTTATTCCTTCTTCTACCTTTTCTACACTCACTCCCAGATGGCCTATTTTGCCTTCGGACATTAATTGATCAAAGAGTTCAAATATTTCAGGGCGGTAATACACTTCGGTAGGAGGACAATGAAGCTGTATAAGGTCTATTCTTTCTATTCCTAATCTGGTAAGGCTCTCTTCTACATACTTTCTGAGAATGTTCGGGAGGAATCCTTCATTGACATGAGGGCTGATCTTTCTTCCACATTTGGAAGCCACATATACTTTTTCACTTCTGGATTTTATCACACGACCTACCGCTTTTTCGCTCAGACCATCACTGTATACGTCAGCGGTATCTATAAAGTTGATTCCATTGTCGATAGCCGTATTAATGATCTGTTCTGCATTTTTATTGTCAAAATCACTCCCCCATTTACCGCCTACTTGCCAGGTTCCCAAAGAAAGTTCGGATATTTGAATACCTGATTTTCCCAATCTTCTATATAGCATATACTCTCTTCATTTTCTGCATCCGTAGATTTCAAGACAATACGGGCATGATAGGATGGCGGGTTATCGTCGCAAGTGAGATTAAAACAAGCTTCATCACCGGATTGGCTATTGAGATCAACATAGTTTTCACCGAATACCTGATCACTCGTATGGTTAATATCCAACCATTCAGATACTTCTACGAATGCCGTGGCGTATTGAAATGTAAGCTCTTCGCGAGCCCAAACCATTTCGAAGCATAGGTCGGGGTCGTCCATGACATCGACTAATGTACTGAAGCATACCCTGGAAGTAGTGGTCCACACATCAGGTGAGAGCAGGGTACCCTGCAATGCCGTATTCATATCGATGAAATAATTCAGCCAGGAGATATCTTCATCAAAAATCAAATTGCCCTCATCAGAAAGATCTAAATGCTGTAAATCCTGCACCACAATAGGAGGCGCATAGGGTTCTGCAAGCACTTGCTCTACGCTCTCGAATTCAGCAAGAGTACCATTATACAGCATTCTATAATTTTGACCTGCATACCTCCAGAGTCGATCAGTGCCGCTTTTTATCTGGACGTCGTAGCATACTTCATTCGTTTCGCAATTTATACTATGGGTTTTTAGCCTGATGTCGTAGAAATTTTGCGCTTCTGCAGACCAAAATGACAATACGATCACGGCCAAAAGGCATATCCACTTGTTCATGTATGATTCATTTCATACTACTGGACATTGGGGTTAAAATAACACAATGTCTTGAAATAAAGTAGGTTATATATTATAATAAAGTGGAATATATCATTATTGTTTGTAAAACAAACAATTAACAACAATGACAATTTCACTCACAAGCGAAATAAAACCATTTTTCTCAGTTTTTGAAGAACATGTAATAAAAAAATTTCTTACAACAGCCCAAGGTATATTATCAGCCAGGACGACGAATTTGAACATTGTAAAGGATAAGCTCCCTGGAATACTCGAAAACCAACAAAACACCAAACCTGATTCGAATTATAAGAGGTTGATCCGTTTTTTCAATATGGATGATGCTGACAAGCAGGCATTGATTGAAGCTATATTATGTTTTAGTTTTTATTTGTTGAGACTCAAAGCGAAGAACATCAAATATTTGGCACTAGATGGTACGAGCTGGGAGAATGGCAACAAGAATATTCACTTATTAACATTGAGTGTAGTGGTCAATGGAGTAAGTATTCCAATATGGTGGGAAGACTTAGACAAGAAGGGTATGAGTAATTTTAATGAAAGACGAAAGGTGATAGACAAAGCCTGTCAATTATATAATCTGAAAGGTTTGATACTACTAGCAGATCGGGAGTACATCGGAGAAAGATGGTTTAAATATCTGGTAGACAAGGGGTTAGAGTTTGTAATTAGGTTAAAAAAGGGAATTTATAAAGGGTATGTGGACAACCAAAGGGGAAAGGATAAGACATTTTATAAACACCAACATCTTCGATACATTGGTATTGAACGTGAAGCATTGAAAAAACGGTATCAAATCTGTGGAGTGTCTAAACAAATTGAAATTCTTGGAAAAAAATTTTCTTTTGTGATTTTTAAAAACCCAAAAAGTTCAGCCAACGAACCTCTGTTTTATTTCATATCTACATTGAAAGACAAAAGAAAAATAGTAAAGCTTTACCCTATTCGTTGGACTATTGAAACTTGCTTCAAACACTTAAAATCGAATGGTTTCAATTTAGAAGCTCTTAATTTTAAAGACTCTGGAAAAATAAAATTGACAATGGGTATTGTAGTATTTATCTATGCCTTATGTATTGAACAGGGTTTAACCCAACTCAAGCACAAAAAGAAAAGTGATTGGAAGAAATATAAAAACGGATCGATCAACTTAGTCGTTTCCAAATTTAAAAAAGGATTATCTTTTTTAGAAATCAAATTCAACAACCTTAGAAATTTCATATGCTTTCTTTCTCATTCCATCCGTTCTATCCCCAAACCCTCTTGGCTATTCTTTGAACCACAATTTATAGCTCATGTCCAGTAGTATGGATTCATTTAGTGTATAGGAGCTAAGCCCTTGTAAATCAATTGATTAGGCTCTTTATCAGAAATAATTGCGCGAAAGCGGCAACTACAATAGAATGGTCGGTGATCAGACGCAAATATAACAATTATGCATATAAATTATTTATATATCAAAATTTGTTTAATATTTAATGTATTGACTGATAAGGTGGTCAGCCTATATTTCTTACTGGCATTGCACTAAGTTTAAAAATCAGGCGAGATGCAAGTTGCAATTGACTTTGAACTAATTTGGTTGAGAACTAGCTTGTAACCGATTAAATTTGTGGTCAGTCAGTTAAGGACCTTATCTATGGAACTCATATTCGCTACAAAAGAGGGGAACAACCGAAGAAGGGAAGAGGAGTTTTTGAAACTTTCCTGGGCAGCAGACCGAAATTGAGCTTATGGCGCGATTTGCATTGAATAAGACATTTGACGACGCGTTCAGTAATTCAACGTAGGCAAGGTCTCAAAAAGATTCTTCTTTGGTCTGGAAAGTAATAGCTCTTGACGATTTACTCGACAACAACAAAGCCAAAGCCGCCAGGCCAAAAGATCTGTTGGACATCAGGGAATTCAATAATATGGAGTAGAATTGGCTTATTTTATTGTGATTTCCAATGAATTAAATTAAGTGAGTTCAAAGGTCAGGATAGATGATGCTTATGTAGAAGAGCTCTATGCGGGTATCAACAAAGGAGATCGCTTATCCCTTGCCAAAGCTATCACCCTGATTGAAAGCCAAAAAGCCGAACATCAAATATTCGCAGAAAAGCTCCTTGCCAAAAGCCTTTCGCTTTCCGGAAAATCCATGCGCATTGGCATCACCGGTACTCCTGGCGTTGGAAAAAGTACTTTCATCGAGTCCTTAGGTCAAAGATTTATAAAAGCCAAACATAACTTAGCCGTTCTAACTGTGGACCCAACGAGCCCCGTGCATCAAGGCAGTATCCTAGGCGATAAATCGCGCATGGAGGCTCTATCCAATAGCCCTCAAGCCTTTGTGCGAGGCTCTCCATCCCGAACTGTTCTCGGTGGTGCCACCGACAGAACGAGGGAAGCCATAGTTCTTTGTGAGGCTGCCGGATATGATGTAGTATTCATAGAAACAGTAGGTGTAGGCCAATCAGAAGTGGAAATAGCCAAAATGGTTGATTTTTTATTACTTCTTGTTCTGCCTGGCTCAGGAGATGAAATTCAGGGCATAAAAAGGGGAATTGTTGAGATGGCCGATCTCATAGCAGTTAATAAAGAAGATAGAGTAGAGAAGTCTACACTACAAGAGACACTTAATGTGTACAAGTTTGCTCTTCATCTCAAAACACCCAAAAAAAGTGGATGGCAAAACAAGGCGCTTTCGTGCTCAGCACTAAAAGGGAGTGGATTGGATACCATATATAAAATAATTTTCGAATATTTTGATCTTATCAAAAAGAACAATTATTATCAAGAGAACAGGGTGCACCAAGATGTAATCTGGCTGGAAGACACTGTTAGAAAGGAAGTGCTTCGACTGAGTGATAAAAGGTTAAAAGGCTCAAAAGAGTTTCAAAATGTACAAGAAAAGGTCAAAAAGCGGGAGTGGACAGTGCACCAAGGAGCGAAGTACCTTCTAAGGCCAGAAGGCGGTCAGAAAACGCCCTGGAGGGGGACCAAGGGGGTGGAATAAAATGACATTTGGCGACTAGATCAGGTTTTTTAACGAACAATATTCGGTTACTTCAATTCGAACCTCCTCATTTTTCATCCGAAAAATATTCAGAAGCATTTAAAACTACTGAGCACGGAGAGCGACAAGCCTTTATCCCTTAAAGTGAATTGGTGAGAGATATAAAATTCAGAACTCCTTACCCGTCCCAATAAATTCGGGGTAATAGGGAGTAGACCTCGCGCATTAAAACTGCTTCATATTTTTGTGTATGCAGTTACAATTCCCCTTCTTCTCTAAAGATACAAAGATGATCTCTCATTGTCTTGGAGTACACACCCAAGATGGTATTGTACAATACATAGCCAATGGAACCATCAGTGCTTGGCTAGATTTTACAGAGATGAAATTTTGACATCCAGCGTAAGAATTTCATGCAAACAATAATTTCGTATCAATCAAATTTCAAAACAATTTAATTTATAATATTCTGCGTAATTAGATATTGTGAAATATAATTTGTATGAGTTTATTTATGCAAAAATAATAGCGGATTTATTACCACAATTCCGGAATATCCATTATATTCGGATTGTTAATTATTTTTTGAGAAAACTGTACTTAATCTTGCAAAAGTGCAATTGTGCCGCAATGCACGTCCAATCGATTTTCTTGCCTGTCTAGTACCGGATTAGATTTAGTTATTAAAACTATAAAACTAAAATCGAAAGAAGTTATGAAAAGTCTAAGATTCTTATCAATGAAAGAAATACAGACAAAGCACTTCTTACCTGTGCTTCTGCTTTTCTTTCTTACGCCCTTATTGACCTTTGGTCAAAATACGGTCTCAGGTACCATCATTTCTTCGGAAGGTGAATCACTTCCCGGAGCTAATATACTGATTAAGCAAACGACCACTGGAACTGTTTCTGATGCAGATGGGAACTATCAATTGGAGGTGCCAGAGGATGCCGTGTTGACCTTTTCATACATTGGTTATTTAACTCAAGAAATCAATGTTGAAGGGAGGAGCACTATTAATGTTTCTATGCAGTTGGACGAAGCTCAATTGGAAGAAGTGGTAGTTGTTGGTTATGGCACACAGAGGCGATCTGATCTGACCGGAGCAGTGGGTATAGTCCCTATGGAAGATATCAGAGACTTGGCGAACCCCAATATCCTGGACCAGATTCAGGGTCGGGTTGCCGGTCTGACAGTCGTCAATACAGACTTCGAACCCGGAGGGAACCCCAGCATTTTGGTCAGGGGTAAAAATTCAATTACAGCCAGTAACGAACCGCTGATAATACTTGATGGAATTCCCTATGAGGGCAGCATATCTGCCATAAACCCTTATGACATAGAATCTTTTAATGTGCTCAAAGATGGTTCTGCCGCCGCCATTTATGGTTCCAGGGGAGCAAACGGTGTGATACTTATTACCACCAAAAAGGGAAGATCAGGAAAGCCAACCATCAATTACAATGGATCGGTAGGATTCAATTCCAGTATCAGCAGAATTGATGTGTTGGGTGCAAATCAATATGTACAGTTGAGAGACTTAATTGGCCAAATACACCCTTCGGAACAAGCGAATTTGGACGCTGGTAAAATTACTGACTGGCAGGATGAGGCCACTCGAACGGCCTTGCAACATGACAATTCAGTGAGTATTTCCGGGGCTACCGATGACCTTAATTATTACCTTACCGGGGGGCACCTTTATCAGGAAGGTATTTTGGTTGGTAGTGAATTCAGACGTACAACCTTCCGGTTCAATGGAAGTTATGATATTCGTGATTGGCTGGAAATCGGTACCAACACGCAATTGACCCATGAGGATTGGGGGGACCAGGGTGATGTTTCTTTACCGGCTTCATTGAGATTTAGCCCGCTGGCAACACCCTATAATGAAGATGGTACAACCACTTTCTACCCAATACCTGAAGATCCATTTTTCACCAATCCTTTAGATTTTGTCAACACACGCGACGCAAGGATCAGAAGAGGTTTGATCACCAACCTTTATGCTGATCTGAAATTCGGCCAAATTTGGGAGCCTTTGGAAGGTTTGTCCTACCGGTTTAAGTATGGACGTAGCGAACAAAAAGAGAACCGGGACATTTACAGGGCTTCAACGACAGTTTCAGGTTTCCCTACTGGTGGGTTTGCCCAAAGAAACAGTTTCCTTATTATCAATAGTACTGCTGAGAACATATTGAATTATGATCGTCAGTTCAATGATCACCGTATTGGTATTACCGGACTTTATAGTTGGCAGAATAGAACCAGTGACGCCACCAACGTGAGCGGAAGTAGGTTTGTCAATGATAATCTGGAAGAATTTGGAATTGGCACGGGAGGTTTACTTAGTGTAACCACACCATTCACTGAGTGGACTTTAATATCCCAAATGGGCCGCCTGAATTATTCCTATAACTACAAATACTATTTTACTTTCACGGTCAGGCGGGATGGCTATTCCGGATTCGGGACGAACGATAAGTGGGGTATTTTTCCATCTGTAGCCTTAGGATGGTCCATTTCCCAGGAAGGTTTCATGCAGGGTATCGAATGGGTCGATAACCTAAAGTTAAGGGTTTCTTATGGTGAGAATGGCAACCAGGCCATACCTCCATACCGATCGTTAACACAAGTAACCGGAGGCGAGAGTAGGGCCTATTACTTTGACAACACAGCGCTTGGTTTTGCTCCTACAACACTTGGTAATCCGGATCTTGGATGGGAGACCACCACCACATTGAACTTTGGTTTGGACTACTCGCTTGCAGGAGATCGAATTTTCGGTAATATTGAATATTACAACAGCAAGTCTGATGGTTTGTTATTGAATCGTCTGCTGAATTCAACCCAGGGGTTCACCTCCATATTGCAAAACATTGGTGAGACCGAAAATAACGGGGTAGAGCTCCTGGTCGGCGGAAGGATCTTCGATAGACCTGGCACTGGCTTTAACTGGGAAGCCAGCGTCAATTTCTTTAAGAACAACAATAAGATCGTTCAGCTATTCGATAAACAGACCGATGATCTGCTCAACGGTTGGTTTATCGGGGAAGATATTGATGCCAATTACAATTACATTGGGGACGGCGTCTATGGCACCCAGGAACAGATAGATGCTTCTCACCAGCCGACTTCTTCCCTGGGCGACCGCATATTGCGGGATGTTAACCAGAATGGTGAGCTGGATGATGGCGACCGGGCTATTCAGGGTTCGACAAGTCCCGACTATACCATTGGGATTACCAATACCCTGTCATACAACAATTTCACCCTCTCTTTCTTTATCTACAGTGTACAAGGTGTATTGGCCGCTAGCGGACCACTTGATCCCCGATCATGGATAGCCAGCAGGAACAATTATTTTGACCAGGACTAGTGGACGCCTGATAATACCGATGCTACCGCTCCCCATCCCGAATACGAGGCGAATAACACCAGGTACTTCGAGGACCGGAGTTTTGTCAAGCTTAAAAACATCACCCTGGGATATAATTTTGACCAGGGGTTGCTAGGTAAATTAGGTTTGTCCAATCTGAGAGTGTACATCACTGGCAATAACTTATTGACAGCAACCGATTGGTCTGGATACGATCCGGAGGCTCTTGGACCCAGCAGACAGCAAGAAGGAGGCGACGCTCTATTTCCCGCTTTCAGGACTGTAATGATGGGAGTTAATGTTGGCTTTTAAGCAAATAGAATATTTGAGGAAGATGATAAGATAAAATTCTAAACCAATGAAAAATATAAACATAATACCAGGAATAACCATAACCAGTATGCTGATCTTCTCACTTTTGACAGCATGCAGTGATGACGAATTAGTTGAAATCCCGAGGGACTCTTTGTCCCCGGAGAATTTGTTCGTTAGTACCGGTGGTTTTGAATCTGCACTTACCGCAGTGTATGAAAGGGTAAGACGGGAAAGAAGCTTAGTCTCAAAGCTGCCCTCAATGTTTACAGGAACGGACATTAGTTACAGTGAATTTTCACATCCGGCGGTTAGGCCATTACAAACCTATGGGGCAGCAGTTACCCCAACTTTTCAACCTGCACGAGAGTGGTGGGCAGATACTTACCAGACGATTTCGTGGACTAACCTCATTATTGAAAGAACCCAAAACGATATTAAATGGGACAGCCCCGATGACGGGGCAAGGATTACTGCGGAAGCCAGGTTTTTTCGGGCCTATACTCACAATATATTGACCACCCTCTTCGGTGATGTACCAATAGTAGATGAGTTTTTTGTTGAAGCGAAATTGGATTTTGTCAGAGCTCCTCAAAAGCAAGTGCTTGAATTTGTAAGGGATGACCTGGTTTTTGCTGCTGCCAACCTTCCAGCCGATCCTGGAAGTGTTCAAAGGGGAAAGTTAACGCGCTTCGCTGCTTTACACCTGTTGGCTGAAGTTTATTTGCACCTGGGGGAATTTGCTCTGGCGGAAAGTGCGGCCCAGGAGGTTATCGATGGACCCTTTCAGTTAATGACTTCCCGGTTTGGGCCTGAAGCGAACGATCCGAAAGGGAATGTATTTCATGACCTGTTCCTGGAGAAAAACGTTGATTATCAGGATGGGAACCTGGAAACCATTTGGGCGATAGAAAAGGAATTTGAAACCATTGGAGGAGACAGTGGCCGTGGTGATTATACAAGAAGAATATTAACGCCATTTTATCAAAGGTATCCTGGTTTACAAATAGCAGATTCACTGGGAGGAAGAGGGGTTGGCCGGGTTGCGCCTACACAAGCTTACTTAGACTTGTATGATTCGGGTGACATCAGAAACGACAACATCAATATCAGAAGAAAATGGTATTACAATGATCCCGCTGGACTGCCCTCGGGTAAGCAAATTGGCGACCTGATTGTTTTGGATCCTGCGGATCCCAATCATCAGCGATATCTAACCATAGATTTATTTCCGCAAATTACTAAATGGAACTTTGGGGTACAAAGCAGAGGGGGGTCTTCTCGCTTCGTGAGTACCGTTAAGGACCATGCACAGTATCGACTGGCGGAAACATACCTATTGTTGGCAGAAGCACAGCACTTGCAAGGAAACAATGCAGGGGCAGCTGCTGCACTGACCACACTGCGGGCAAGGTCCAATGCCTCTGCTGTGAACCCCGGAGATGTTGATATGAACTACATCCTGGATGAAAGAGCGAGGGAACTTTATGGCGAGGTGTATAGGAGACACACTTTATCAAGGACCGGAATGTTCCTGGAACGGGTCCGGGCTATGAACCCCCAGGTTGCGGGTGCGGTTACGGATAGAGATAAGTTGTTCCCTATTCCTCAAACTGTTATCGATGGAAATCCGGAGGCTGACTTTCCTCAGAATCCTGGGTATTAGTGGTGGATAATTAAGCAAAATACAGATATGTAGTAGATTAGTTTGCATGTAGCGTTCAAACTCGGGGTACAGCAATGCAATGGTGTACCCCGAGTTTTTTTAAATTTTCATATTTCTTAACAAACGCACTGTGTCTGTGAGCTTAAATAGTTCTTTTAATCAGGTAATTCAATTGATCGTTTGTTTTTTTCTAGTTCTGATCATTGGTGTTTTTGGTTGTATGGAAAACCTAAAAACCAAGCAAAAACGGTTTAGGATGATGGATTCCGAATACACTGGAATCAGCTTTCAAAACAAACTCATCGAAAGAGCAGATCACAATATTTTACTCAATGAATATTTTTTTAATGGTTCAGGAGTATCTATTGGAGATATTAATAACGATGGTCTTCCCGACCTTTATTTTGTTGCCAACCAGCAAAGCAATCGCCTGTACTTGAACAAGGGCAATTTCAAATTTGAAGACATTACGGAAAAAGCGCGTGTGCAAGGGCATGAAGGTTGGGCAACCGGTAGTACGATGATAGACATCAATAATGATGGATTCCTCGATCTGTATGTCAGCTATAGCAGTACCCATCACTTGCACAATACGATCAATCAACTGTTTATTAATAGTGGAGAACTGAGATTTTCGGAAAAGGCATTACAATACAACCTCCATGATCGTGGACAGTCTACTCAAAGTGCCTTTTTAAATTATGACCTGGACGGTGATCTGGACATGTTCCTTTTGAACCATCAAACTAAGAACCCTAAAATTGACAACCTTGAGCAATTTTTGAAAATAAGGAGTCTTGAAGCAGGGGACTGGCTTTACCACAATGATGATTATGTGTTTACCGATGTGTCAAAAGAAGCAGGAATATTGGCCAATCCGCTGGGATATGGGCTTGGAGTAGCTATTGGGGACGTAGATCAAAACGGATGGCCTGATATTTATGTCAGCAACGACTTTCTTGAAAGAGATTACCTGTATATCAATAACACCGATGGGGCTTTTATCGAATCATCAAGGTCAGCCTTCAAGCATATACCTAACTTTTCCATGGGTAATGATATAGCTGATTTTAACAATGATGGCTTACTGGATATAGTTTCCCTTGATATGGTGGCAGAGGACAATTACGGCATCAAAACCGATATGAGCGGGATGGATCCTGAAAAATTCTGGTATACCGTAAACAATGGATTTCACTATCAATACATGTTCAATACACTGCAAATGAACATGGGAAAAGGCAAATTCAGTGAAGTGGCAAAAATGGCCGGAGTGTCAAATACCGACTGGAGCTGGGCGCCTTTAATGGCTGATTTTGATAATGACGGCTTCAAGGATATGTTCGTGAGTAACGGTTTTCGTAGAAATTTCCGGAATAATGATTCTCAGGCTTATCAACAGCAGATGTATCAATCCCAAAAATGGGACAAAGAAACCATACCCACATTGATGAAAGAGCTGCTGGAGAAAATACCCATAAAGAAAATTTCTAATTACATGTTTAAGAATCACGAGGGAGAGAAGTTTGAAAACCTAGCTGACGAATGGGGATTGGACGAAACATCTTTTTCGAACGGAGCGGCTTATGCCGATCTTGATAACGATGGAGATCTTGATTTGATTGTTAACAATATAGACCAAGAGGCATTTATTTATCGAAATAATACGACCAACTTCAAAGACGCCAATTTTCTGAAAATAAAATTCGAAGGAAATCGATCGAATATAGATGGAATAGGCACTAAAGTGTCTATTTATTACAATGGCTGCCAACAGTATGCCGAACATTATGTGACTAGGGGGTATGAATCGGCCGTAGCAAGGGGGGTACATTTCGGATTAGGAAATACCTCGCGGGTGGATAGCCTTGTGGCTATTTGGTTTGATGGACGGAAGCAAGTCATTGAAAAAATTGAAAGCAATCAGACACTATTGGTTAGTTATAATCAAGCTAAAACAGAACATGGAAGTAACAAAATTGATACTGCCATATTTTATCCACTGGACTTGGAGATAAATTTCACTCATACTGAAAATCAGTACGACGATTATAAAGAGGAGGTGTTACTTCCTCATAAATATTCGCAGTTCGGTCCTGGGATTGCTACTGCTGATGTTGATGGGGATGGTTTGGAGGATTTTTATGTGGGAGGCGCTGTTGATTCACCGGGTGAATTATTCATTCAGGCAGCAGATGGCTCTTTTCAGAAAATAATCAATAGTGCACCTTGGTATGAAGATACAGCCAGTGAAGACCTTGGAGCTGCCTTTTTTGATGCTGATCAGGATGGTGATCTCGACCTGTATGTAGTCAGTGGAGGTAATGAGTTTGAAGAAGGAAATGTTTTACTGAAAGATAGATTGTATATGAACCAGGGCAACAGGGCATTTATCGACGGAACAGAAAGACTTCCTGACAATAGGTTTAGCGGATCCAAGGTAAGACCTTGTGATTTCGATAAAGATGGAGATGTGGATTTGTTCGTTGGTGGCAGGCTGGTGCCTCACCAATACCCCAAACCAGCTTCAGGATTCATATATGAGAATTCCAATGGTAAATTTCATGATAGAACGCAAGAAATTTCGGCTGATCTTCAGTCCTTGGGTTTGATCACTGATGCCAAATGGGTCGATATAGATAATGATGAAGATATGGATCTTATTGTAGTTGGAGAATGGATGGGAATTACAGTCTTTAACAACCGAAATGGAGCTCTGGAGAAGTCAGACCCCATTAAGCTCGGTCTGGATGATACAGAAGGATGGTGGTATTCCATTGAATCAGCTGATTTCGACAAAGATGGGGACATGGATCTTGTAGCTGGCAACCTTGGCCTTAATTACAAATACAAAGCGAGCAAAGACGAACCCTTTGAAGTTTTCGCATCTGATTTTGACAACAACGGCAAGCTGGACATAGTCTTCGGGTTTCATGAGGAAGGTTCAATCTATCCTTTGAGGGGGCGTGAATGTTCAGCCCAACAAATGCCATTTATCAAGAAGGAATTTGCGAATTACGAAGCATTTGGCAAGGCCACAATTGAAGATATGGTAGGAAAAAAGAAGATGGAAAGAGCTATCAACTTCAAGGCTAAAACCTTTGCTACAACGTACTTTGAAAATACTGGAGATGGAAAGTTTATTAGGAAACAGCTCCCATGGTTAACTCAGATGTCCAGTGTCAATGACATTATCATCGAAGACTTTAACGGGGATAATAATCTCGATATGGTATTAGCAGGTAATTTATATGCTGCTGAAGTTGAAACACCTAGAAATGATGCAAGCTATGGGGTCTTCCTGGCGGGTGATGGTAAGAACAATTTCCAACAGTACTACCCTTATGAAAGTGGTTTGTATTTGGACGGAGATGTTAAGGAACTGGCTCTAGTTAAAGGAACCGACCACACACTTCTTTTATGCGCAAGAAATAACGAACCGATTCAATTCGTGAAAATCAAATGCTTAGAGTAATCAGGCTTCCGAGTTCAATAACCAGAGGAGTATTTTTAGTTCATCCTATATGGCTATTATTTATAGGTATTGAGGTAAAAGCTCAATTTGTTGAAGTAAGTGAAGTGCTCGGTATTGATCATAGATGTGTTGATCCGGATCTGATGTCAGGAGGGGTGTCTTTTTTAGATTATAATAATGATGGGTTTGAGGATGTCTATATAATCGGAGGCACACTTAAAGGCAAACTTTATGAGAATATTGGAGGGTCTGATTTTGAAGATGTGACTGAATACATAGGCCTTGATCAATATCCTGTATCTAAAACTATGGGAGTGGTGACTGGGGATTTGGACAATGACGGTTATACGGATATATTGCTTTCCACTGCAACTGGTGAAAGAAACTTTCTTTTTTGGAACCAAAACGGGCAAAGTTTTAAGGAAACCGGGATTAATTCAGGCAGTGACTTTCTGGAAACTTTTAATGGGAGCTCCATCGCGCTCGGAGATTACAATTTGGATGGCTTTTTGGATATTTACATTGGTAATTATACCGCTCAGGGAGCTGATTACCTTTTTAAAAACAATGGTGATCGAACCTTTACAAATGTGAGCGAAATGTTAGGTGCAGATAGATATGGGCAAGCGCTGGCTGTTGCTTTTTCTGATTTTGATAACGACCATGACCCTGATATTTTACTGGGAAATGATTTTGGATACATTTCACATCCAAACAAGCATTTCGTTAACAATTACCCCAATAATACTTTTACGGAGATTGGGCAAGTATCTGGTTGGGATATAGGGATCAATAGTATGGGGATTGCTGTTGGAGATTACGATCAGGACCTTGATCAAGACTACTACGTGACAGACATTGGTGGTAATCATTTTTTTGAAAACCAGGGGAATGGGACCTTCGCTCAAAAGGCTGTAGAGTCTGGTATAGAAGATAAAGAGTCCACAAGCTGGGGCACAGTTTTTTTTGACTTTGACAATGACACCTTCCTTGACCTTTATGTGGCCAATGGACCCATTGGCTTGGAATCTGACCAGTACTACGAAGACAAACTTTTTCGGGGAAGAGAGAACCTTATTTATGATGATGTTTCTCAAAAGATGGATGTTGCAAGTCTATTGTCTGGGCGCGGAGTGGCGTGTGGAGATTATAATAACGACGGAAAGCTTGACCTGGTGGTCGGAGTGGTAACCGCAATTCAGGAAGAGCAGGTTCATACACTTGTTTATTCCAACTCTATGCAGAATGATTACCATTGGGCAAAAATATCACTTCAAGGGATTAGCTGCAACAGAGATGGTTATGGTGCGAAAGTGTATTTAGTTTCTGCTGGCAGAAGTTGGATCAGAGAACTAGGTAGTGGTGGAACTTATCTTTCCAACAATAGCAAAGTTATTCACTTTGGTTTAGGGGAGTATGATCACATAGACAGTATGATCGTCACCTGGCCTGGAGGTGATAAGGATATTTTTAATAACCTGGAAGCGGACAAGATGTATCATATAGTCGAGGGTACTGAATTGTTCAAAAGGCGTTCTATTGTGTTGAAAAAGTGCAGTTCAGACCAAATATTTTTACAAGGAAAATACCAGCACGAGGCAGGTGTCTATCAGGACACCCTGAGCAATGCCGGAGCATTCAAGGAAATCGTGACTACTAGGTTGATAATTAATGATGATGTTGAATGTCTGACCACAGGTACAGGTGTTAGGTTGACGAAACAGCCTGAGTTAAGTGTATTTCCAAATCCAACCAATGGTTATTTGCAAGTTAGTCTGAATGGGGTTTCTGGAATGAAGAAATTGAATTGGAATGTATGGACTTTGTCAGGACAAATGATCCTAAATGGGATGGAATACATTGACTCCAATCAGGGATTCCAAATTGAAGAAGTAAAGTTCCTTGATGAGGGGGTGTACTTATTAACAGTACTAGATGGCATTAAAAAATATCGAACAAAATTTTTCAAAAGATAAATATTATGACCGTAAAAAGCCTCCTTAGCCTAAGCATGATGCTATTAATCACCACATCACTTTTTGCCCAAGTAGAGAAAAAGATCCCTGAAGACTCCTACGGTATCACTTATGATGATGTCTTTGAAAATATGCATTACAATCAGCCGTTGCGACCGCAGGTCCATTACACCCCGATCACCGGGCAAATTGGCGACGCAACTGGCCTTATCGTTTATCAAGGGACCTACCACTTATTCCATATGTATGACGAGTGGTCAAGAAGGCGCAAGTACAACAAGAGCTGGGGGTATGCCGTGAGCAACGATTTAATTTACTGGGAACAAAAGCCCCAGATTTTGAATACACGACTGGATAATGCTCCTGGGAGTGGGAGTGGAATTGTCGATTGGAACAACACCCTTGGGCTCCAGACCGGTGTGGAAAAAACAATCCTGTAATCCCTGTAGCAGTATTTTATACTGATTATGGTCGGGGTACGTCCATTTCTTTTAGCCGGGATGCGGGGAAGACCTGGATCCGGCACAAAGACAATCCTGTAATCCCGATGCCGGAAGGTAGAAACGATCGGGATGCTTTGGTTTTTTGGCATAAGCCAGATCAGTCCTGGCGGATGGTCCTGTATGAGACGCCCAGTTTTGTTTTTTATAAGTCGGTTGACCTTTTGAATTGGGAAATGTTGAGCAAACTAGATGGTTTTGATGAGTGCCCCGATTTGTTCCGGCTACCGGTTGACGGGAATGAGCATAACAAGAAATGGGTCATTGTCGAAGGCAATGGCCTGTACCGGCTGGGGGATTTTAACGGGACCGAATTCATCCCGGAGACAGCTAAATCAGAGGTAGACTTCGGGAACCTTTATGCTACCCAAACCTGGAAACATTCTTACGAGGGAGACGGCCCCGTTATCCAGTTGTCCATGATAAGCTTTCCTGGACAGACAGCCATGCATGACCGTACATGGAGCATGCAACAGTGCTTTCCTTGCGAACTGACCTTAAAAACCATCAACGAGGAAGTCCGGCTGTGCCGGAACCCCATAATCAGTATCAAAGAACTGCGTAGTGAGTCACATTTTTGGGAAAATGAAACCGTAAATCCGGGCGATAACCCGCTTGAGGATCTCGACGGGGATGTGTTCGAGATCAACGCGGTAATAGACCCTGGCAAGGCTTCCGAATTTGGATTTGTCATAAGGGGTGAAAAGCTTGTCTACGCTATTAAGGATAAGAGATTGACTTTTATGGATAAAGAGGCAGAGCTGGTCCCCATGACCATCGGGTCGGATGACAAAATCAAAATCAGCCTGATCATTGATCGCGGTTCCGTAGAGGTTTTTGCTAACCAGGGGGAGGTATCGATCTCAATGCTTTTTTACCCGGACCCCTCAGATATGAACCTGGAATTCTTCTCTGTGGGAGGATCGGCTGAAATAGATTTCATGGAAGCCTACCGCCTTCAATCCATCTGGTTGAAGAGAGAACAGGAGTTGGGGTATTACCGGTAGATGGTAGACGCCTGCCTGCCGAAGCCTCGGCGCAGGCAGGGTGGACGATAGACAGATGGACGCCCGCCTGACCTGACGTCTAGTCGGGCAGGGTAGACGGATGGACGGTGGACGGTAGATGGACGGTAGACGCCTGCCTGCCGAAGCCTCGGCGCAGGCAGGGTGGAGGTGACTTACTTTAATTTCAGAACTCCTTACCTCTCGCAATCTAAATTCGCTGTTATTTTGAAGATCATGCGCAAATTTGATCCAGGGAATATGGTTTCAGTTTTGTTGAGCAGGTCTGCAATCTGTTTGGCTGCATGATTAAATCTTGGTGCAGAAAGAGAGTGCAAGGTTATAGTCAGCGTTTTACTCTTATAATCCGGAATCAAGTCAGCGTTGTTGCTGATGATTTGTTTGATGAACATTCTTTTTTCGTCTTTTGCCCTATTGAGGTGGTCACAAGCCACAGCTGCCACAGATGATTCTGCTCTGTAAGCGATCATCTTTATTACATTCATGAACAGTTTACTTTCGGTTTTTAACTTGTTATACCTTTTCTGCTCGGGCATACGCTCAAGAGTTATTCTGGCAGGAATATCATTTCTGAGGGTGGCGATCTTGTTTTCTTCTTTTCGAAGAATATCAATTTTGTGTTTATACTTCATTTGTCTTTCGGTTATTTCAGGAAGTTTGTCAATTTTCTCATCCATAGCTAGTTCTGCAAGAGGGAAGAACTTGGCTTCTAACCGGGTGATCTTTTCCCTGAGTTTTTTCAGTTGGTTTGTTAATTTTCGGTATTGTGGGTTGACCACTTCCCGATTGGGATCAATACTTTCTACCCCAAATTGAATCATTTTATCAAAATCATAGTCTTGAATGAGGTAACTGAAGAAGTTTTCCTGACACCACCTTCCAAACATTCTGCCTGCTATCAATGCTATTCCCAAAGTAGGGTGAGTGGTGATAATAGCGGTTTGATGTTCACCCTTTTCAGACAAGCTTCTGATCTCTCTGAAAGTGTGTCCTCCAAGCGTTACTTCTTTCTCGCACAATTGCATGGTTACATCCTGGCTAAGTACTTGTGTATCAGTGGATTCAAAGTCATCTTTATTCCATGAATCTCGCACATCCTTGCGATATGTAATCACGGCTATTCTATACCTTTCCCACAGGTGGTTAAAGAAAGCAGGTTCGTAAGCCTCCCTGTCAAAAATAAAGGTGCATTGAGGGCTTTGTCGATCATCATCCTCTTGTATCTCAGTAAGTAATTTGGTTTGTAGCATTTGTGGAATAATCAGGTCTTGTATTGCTTCTTTTATTTTCTCTGTCAATTGCCCTATCACCATCATAACAGGCATCCCTTGTGCATCGTGAACCCAATACTCCGTAGTGGCGCTTAAACACAATTTTTGTCTCGCAATATATTTGACAGGTAGATTAGCTTTGCCTCCATAATAGATCCGTTGGTGACCATCTATATATAAAAAAGATGAGTCCTCATTATCCTCATCTCTATACCAGTGATCGATCAGAAGGTTGTTCAGTTCAACGGCTTTTTCCTGCTTGCTCAGCAAATCTATTTTCTCTCGCAAACACCGAACTTCTGGTATACGATCCAAGCCTATTATCCTGCCGATCTCCCCTGGTTTACATTGTTTGAGTTGTTCGGGATTTTTGATGCGCAACAGGGCCATGAAGGCCAAAGTCAATAGTATCGACCTTAGTCCGTAATAGTGTGATGAAGGTAACTCATATACCTGTTTTGTCTTGAATAACCCATGCTCTATCAAGGCAGGTAAGAGGAATAATACCCCTGCTCCGCATAAAGCTTCGCTGTTGTCAAACTTCACCTCAGCATGACCAGACAACCCAAGAGATGCACCTATCCTGTCTTCAGAGCGGCTTGTGGCTATGCCCATCGGCGTAGATTGGTCTAGGTCATTGCGATCATTTAAGGTCGAGCCATTTCCACCTTCACACTCTATTTTGAACTTTTTTTTAAAGTGCCTTTTTCAATGTGATAGCGTATCGACGATTCTGAAATCCCTTCTTGTTTTGAGATACTCAAATTACTTTGTCTCTTATCCAGCTTCGATTGTATCCGCTCCACTAGTTTACCAACCATCTTGTATGCTTTGCCTTTTCTGGCATCAGGCCCGAAAAATCCAGATTCTCCCTTCTCCTTGTATTTTCTATACGATCTTCTGACACTGTCTATACTCACTCCAAAAGCCCGCTGAACTTCAGCTCGGCTGCACAATCCTTTATCTATAAAATTGCTAGTTATGAATCTGAAAGCATTAAGATCGTCACTCGAATGACTATATACAGGTAAGCCATTGGCTATGTATTGTACAATACCGTCTTGGGTGTGTACTCCAAGACAATGAGAGATCATCTTTGTATCTTTAGGGAAGAAGGGGAATTGTAACTGCATATACAAAAATATGAAGCAGTTTTAATTCGCGAGGTCTACTCCCTATTACCCTGAATTTATTGGGACGGGTAAGGAGTTCTGAAACATGAGAAGTCATAGTTCAGACAAATAGTTTAAAAGGCTGGTACTACTTGTGCCATCACATGATGGCCTGGACTCTTATGCTCCCAACTCAATAAAATCACGAAATTTTCAAGCAAAACTTATAATCTGCCCATTCTGTTCGGTAATTTTGGAAAAACTGATAGTCACTACACCAGCTAAACCCAAAAGAAATAGAAAATTCGTTAGTTTTCTAGCAGACACTAATTAGTTACTTTCATATTTCGATTCTTATTTACCGGCTCCGTCCCATTACAGTAGGCAACGCAATAGAGTTTAAAACTTCGTCGGACAGGTCCACAGGCGACAAAAATCATCAACTATATGGCAAAAAAGTTTGATCAAAGCAACCAAAAATTTTTGGTCGGCCATTAAAGCGAAAACGCCACATAACTATCGCCCGATTTCGTATTCAATTTCCCTCCGCCACAAGCTATCACCACATATTGTTTCCCGTTAACGGCATAAACTGCAGGAGTAGCATAACCGGCAGCAGGAAGATCAGCAGTCCACAATTCTTCGCCGGTATTCTTATCAAAGGCCCGAATTCTTTCATCCAAAGTGCTGGCTATAAAAACCAATCCTCCTGCAGTGACCACTGGTCCTCCATAATTTTCAGTACCCGTAATCGGCATACCGAGCTCGGTCAATTTTTTATGTTCTCCTAAAGGCACCTGCCAGACAATCCCTCTCTTATTCATATCCACTGCTGTCAATTGGCCCCATGGTGGTTTGATAATTGGAAATCCATCGGGAGCGTAGAGCCTTTCGTACCCTCTGAATTTGTAAGGATAAGGCCAGCTTTCGTCCATTTCTTTTTCTTTGGTACCCTCGAGACCAAGTATATAATTGTACACCGCTTCAATTTGCTCGTCATTAATGTAGGCGAATGAAGGCATCACTCCTTTACCGTTTTTGATCACTTCCTTGACATCTTCTAAAGTAAGTCGATTACCCAGATCTGTCAAAGACGGCACATTGCCGAAAAGATCACCTCCTTCAATTTTCGTACCATGACATTGTTGGCAAAAAGTAGTGTAGACGCCTTCACCTTTTGTTACCGGTTTTACTTCGATCATCTTTGTGCGCCATGGCATTTCGCTTGAATTGATGATCATATAACCGCTTTCAGGGTCAAATGCCGCACCTCCCCATTCACCGCCACCATTAAAACCAGGGAATACTATTCCACCCTCGGTACTGGGAGGCGCGAATACGTGGTACGGCTTGGATTCGTTCCAAACCGCCTTTGCAAAATTGGCGGCATCCTGATTGCGGTCAGCTAAATCGTCCATGGTCAATTCAAACCTTGCATACTTGGGAAATCCTGTTGGGATGGGCTGAGTGCGCCATGTTTGTTCTCCTCGGAGGTCACTCTGTGGCACGTCGATTTCTTCTACAGGATAGAGAGGTTTGCCTGTTTCTCTGTCCAAAACATAGAGCAGAGCGTTCTTGGTGATCTGAGCTACAACATCCCTGTTTCTTCCATTGTGCTTGATAGTCATTAAGTTGGGCGGAGCGGGCACGTCCTTGTCCCATACATCGTGATGTATGGTCTGATAGTGCCAAATATACTCACCGGTGCCTGCATCCAAAGCCAACACACAATTTGCAAATAAATTAGCGCCATGCCTGTCTCCTCCATAAAAATCAAAGGCTGCCGAACCGGTGGGACAGTACACAATTCCCCTCTTTTCATCAAGGCTGAATCCTGCCCATGCATTAGCTCCTCCTATTCTTTTATACGCATCTTCGGGCCATGTTTCGTATCCATATTCTCCAGGATGAGGTACCGTTTTGAACATCCAGACCTGCTCGCCGCTATGTACATTATAGGCGCGAATATGGCCGGGAGCAGCGCCGTCGGACTCTGAAACTCGCTGCCCCATGATGAGTAAATCTTTGTAAATTATTCCCGGAGTATTGCTCGTTAGGTATAAATCTTCTACATCTCTCCCTAGTCCTTTTTTGAGATCAACTTTTCCTTTGTCACCAAAGCCGGTATCGAGGTTGCCGTCCACTACATTGACAGAAAAAAGATGATGGCCTCCGGAGTAGAATATGCGGTTCTTTTCATTATCCTCAAAGTAAACCAAACCTCTATTCACTCCTCTGGCAAAGCCACCGGAAGTGTTATTAAAGGGATCGAAGACCCATATCTCCTTCCCTGTATCTGCACGCAAAGCAAAGAGTTTGTGTTGCGGAGAAGTACCGTATAAGATGCCGTCGACTACGAGCGGGTTACATTGTATTTGTGATCGGTCGTTATCGTCTTTATCATTTGAAGAATATGTCCACGCTACTTTTAATTGTGCTACATTTTCAATATCGATTTGGTCTAAGGAAGAATATTGTGAGGAGGTCTTGTCGCCTAAGTAAATATCCCAATTGTCGGCATTCTTTTCGATTGGAGTACATGCGAAAAACAGTGAGGCAAGAAGGCAAAGTGCATTCTTCATAGAAGAAATGTCTAAATTTGAAAAAACCAAAGACATGAATGTAAAAGAAAAATTTCACAAACTTATTGATTCTATTGACGACGAGAAGGCTATGCATTCTTACTATAAATTCATAAATGATCAGCAAGGATGGCATTGTTCTTTTGAACATAGTAGATAACCGGAGAGATCAGAGGCTTAAAAAGTGTGAAAATAAATTTCTGAACGAGATGAGAGATGGAAATTAACGGATACTTCTGTTAGCAACCGATAAAATTTATCAAAACTTGCTGAAGATCAATTACTTATGAACGTTCGCACTTTCTATCGCCTTACTTTTCTTGCTTTGTTTGCCTTCTCATGCGGAGAAAAGCGCGCGCTCGCAAAATTTGATTTTGTTGCAAATCCTGTGGCCGTAGAAAAACGCGATGTCAAACCGCTTTCTCTTGGCGAAAAAGCCCCCGATTTTAATCTTCCCGGTTCTAATGGAAGCTATTATTCCCTGTCAGATTTTGACGATTCCGATGTGCTTGCTATTATATTTACATGCAATCATTGCCCTACTGCTCAAGCCTATGAGGTGAGGATAAAAAAATTGGTCGGTGATTATGGAAATCAAAGCGTACAAATCATAGCTATATCCCCGAATAGTCCTTTAGGCCTGCTTTACGAAGAACTCGGTTATTCGGACTTAGGCGACGAATTTTTTGAAATGGAAATCAGAGCACAAGACCACGATTTTAATTTCCCTTATCTATACGATGGCGATGATCAGAAAATTTCTTTGAAGTACGGCCCTGCAGCCACACCTCATTGCTTCGTATTTGATAAAGAAAGAAAACTGAGGTACGTCGGCAGAATCGACGCTTCTGAAAAACCGGGTACCGCCAATGCCGAAGATTTAAAAGCTGCTATCGATGCGCTGCTTTCCGGAAAAGAAGTGCAATTGGCCATGACAAAAACATTCGGCTGCTCGACTAAATGGGCATGGAAGACTGAAATGAAAGAAAAATTTGACAGGGAATGGGCCGCAAAAGAAGTGACGCTTAATGAACTATCAAAAGAGGGACTCATTTCATTGATGCAAAACAAAGATTCTGAAAAATTGAGATTAGTCAATTTTTGGGCTACGTGGTGCGCTCCGTGCCGATTGGAATATCCGGAATTTGTGGTGATTCAGCGAATGTTCGGAGCGAGGGATTTTGAGTTCGTTTCTGTGTCTATGGATAAACTTGAAAGGAAGGAGAAAGCTTTGGATTTCCTGAGTAAATCGGAATCTGCATTGCAAAACTACATTTCCGCGGTAAACAATAAATACGCACTCATAGAATTAGTTGACACAGAGTGGAATGGCGCTTTGCCGTATACAGCGTTGATCGAACCGGATGGCAAAAAAGTATGGACACATCAGGGCGAAGTGGATTTTTTAGAATTGAAGAGAGCCATAGTGGGGCATGAGATGATTGGGAGGGTGTATTAATGAAAATATCAGAATCAGCCGTCAATCATTTAGATGTTTGTCGTGGTTCTGCCCTAAATCTTTAGGAGCATTCTTCTCTTCCAAATGATAATTTTTGAGATCAACTAGCCAGTTTTCATACGCATTTATGACTGCTTCCCAATTCTCTACCCATTCCCGTTTTCCGTCCTTTGCCTTCACCTCGTACCGCGACGAATGCTCAAATTGTTTGGTGATTTCGTTCAGCCGCGTTTCTTTCTTTCTAAAAAATGAGAAGGTGGATTTCGTTTCGTGATGCTCAGTGACAATGCGCCCTTTTCTTTTGATGAATGAAAAATCGACTTTTGTAAAACCTTGATTTTCAAAGATTTGTAAAATTTCTTGGCTCTAGTTTAGGTTAGCGTTGATATTAACATTTCATATCGATTCGATATCTGTTGGTATCTCGCGTAGGCCGTTATGTCTTCGACTGAGAGTGCTGCGAAATCTTTCACGAACTGCCTGTTTTTTTTAAGCATTTCCTTCAGCCTATACCAATTGAGATATTGTTGGAGGTATTTAGTGGAAACACCCCAAAATTGATTGTCAATCCATTTCTTTATCCTTCTGTGGGTGGAGTTTACATGTTGGATATGATAAACCCCATTTTTGACCCGTTGCTTTAAATCGGAACGCAATGGATGGTGTTCGATCTGTTTATCCATGGCAAAGCCTTTATAGCTGACATGCGAATCGCTGCACAATATAGTTTGCTTGGTAAACCTCTTTCCTATGGCCTTTTCTATAACTCGTGCCGCGTTACGCGGTATCCTTTTTCTTCAACCGCCCTTTGGTAGCCACGCTCAAATCCATCTGTTCTTTTCTATCCAAGGTAACAATTACTGCAATGTGGTCATCATTTATGCCCCTTTTACCTGAGGAGCCACCCCGTTTCCTTGGTTTGCGGGATTCAACTTCCCTGCCCTTGTCCGAGTGAAAAAAGAAAGTCTCGTCACTTTCCGTAATCCCAGTAAAATCCCCCTTATCAGTATCTTCTATGGATGCCAGTATCTTGTGGCGCCAATCGAATGCGGTTTTCTTGTTTATGCCCAGGGTGACCTTGATTTTATCCAGGCTCATTTCTTCCAACATCAACTTAAGATAATCATCAATCTTGTCTTTCCTGCGGATCCTAGCCATCCAGGTGCCGCTGTATTCTGTAAAACTTCTATTACATGACTTGCACTTATAGCGCCGGGAACCTTTGTCGATGCCAAACTTTACATATTTGGTATGGCCACAATGGGCACAGCATCCTTGCTTATTGTCCAAGATATCCCTCCTAAGCCTCTGGCATTGAGGGGAAAGATTTTCCAACTCACCGGCGGCTTGCAGTTCCATTATCAGGGATTGCTGACCTTCGGCCGAAAGACCCATGAAATACGATTTTATTGCTTCTTTTTCCATACCTCTAAGATACAAATAATAGCTTAATTAAACTAGAGCCAATTTCTTTTCTGTATTTCTCGAGGAATTTCAAAAAAATGAATCTGCGATTTACCTAATCTCTGTTCTATTTTTAATCGTACGACGAATATTATAGGTGATGAGACCACTCAACCAATTACCCAATTAACTAATCAACTAATTTGCATAAACATCTCGATCAAAGCCACCAAGACCTCGGGCGTGTCCTCCTGACAAAAATGCCCCGCATTTTCAATCTTGACGATAGGCCCTTTAGGAAACAATCGCTTGAAATCAGATATGACCAAAGCAGGCGGCATTGCCTTATCTTTCATGCCTTCGGCAAGCATAGCTGGTTTGCTTCTCACCTTTTCTAAATTGCCCATTTTGAGGTTTTCCATCACATATGCCGAGACTCTGTCCAAAATCACATCAAGCGGAAACTCTATAGCTCCTTTGGTCTCTTCCAGAGTGCTAAATGGCATGGAATAGGCCTCAATCCAGGTGTCATCCACGGCAGCCGAATTTTCAAAACCCAACTTTTTCATAAGGCTTAATACATTATCACCAAGATTATTAAGTACTTCGTAATACCTGCCCGATTCGTAGCTTTTAGCAACCCATTGGAACCAGGAGGACTCTGTGATTTTTGGAGGTTTGATGTCTGGTTTTGGAGCATTTTGTACGGCCGGACTGAATCCCAACATCGTATTCATCAGGCAAAACCGCTTGACCAATTCTGGTCTCCTCAAAGCCACATTTCCAGCCATCGGCCCTCCCCAATCCTGGGCGACAAAGGTGATGTCCTTCAAGCCCAAATCATTGATGAAGGCCATCAGGTTTTCGACGTGAGTTTTAAAAACATATTCTCGATCCTGCGGTGTTTCGCTCTTTCCAAAACCCATATGATCCGGCACTATAACCCTGTGATTCTCAGACAGTTTTGGTATGAAATTTCGATAGAGATAGCCCCATGTCGGTTCACCATGTAGGCAGATTATTGTCTCGCCTTCGCCTTCATCAACGTAATGCATCTTGAAGCCTGCTGGCTTGGAGAAATTTGGTTTGAAGGGGAAGGTGTTGTTGAAAGTTTCGTGTGCCGTAATCATTTTATACTTTTTCTTTTAATTTTGGTTTCGCTTTCGGCTTTCGATAGTTTTTGAGCTTATATGTTCTGCTGAATGCGGAAGGCATCATTTTGAAGCGATCCGCAAATTTCATGACCATAGTCTTACTGATATTTCTTTTATAGTTGAGGATGTCACTGATGAGTTGTTTGGAAACATCTAATTCTCTAGCTATTTGAGCTTTTGAAATTTCATTTTCGGTCAAGAGATAATCAAGCATTTCCACGGGATCAAAATCTCGGGGGCGCTCTATCGTCCTATTGTCGTATTCATCAATTAGTATTTGGATTAATTCAATTTCTTCTTTATGCTTTTCGTAGTTTTTAAAAGTTAGATATTCGTGGCGGTCACAATAGTCTGTGTATTGATCTAAGTCCTGTATTTTTTTGTATTTCATCGTATTTGTCTTTTAAACATGTCTACTGTACACACAGTGAGTAAGCAAACTGCTTACTATTTTTTCCACTGAAAATTCATAAAATACCGTATAAACTCAACTGCGCTACAAGTTTCCCCGCTCTCTCAAAATGAATCCCATTCATCCCTACGTCAACGGCGGCCTCCACATTCCTTTTATTATCATCTATGAATACACTTTTCGCAGCATCAACTTTGTACCGCTCAAGCAAAATTCGGTAAATCCGCTCGTCGGGTTTACACACTTTCTCTTCGCCCGATACCACTATTCCTTCAAACCACGACAAAAATTCAAATTTCTGTAATGGATATGGAAATGTCTCTGCCGACCAATTGGTCAAAGCCAGCAATCTGTATTCCTTCTTTTTGTGCAACATTTCGAGTACTGCTACAGTTTCGTCAAACTGCCCGATGATCATATCCTTCCATCGATCATAATACATTCTTATAGGTTCTTCAAAAGATGGAAATTCGGCCACTTTACTTTCCGTGCCTTCCCTCAGTGATCTGTCTTCGTCCTGTTTTTCATTCCATTCCATGGTACACACGTGATCAAAAAAGTAGTCTAACTCGGCCTCTGTTTCAAAATAGTCGGTATAAATGCTTCTAGGCTGCCAATTGATGAGCACACCTCCGAGGTCAAAAATTATGGTGTCGATCATGGCGGTGAAGATAGGGTAACAAGAATTTCTTTTTTGATAATTCCGGCATAAATCTCTGCGACCAGGAAGCCCTTGATGAAGTACTCGAAGTGAAAGAAATGTGGGTGGAGGCGGCGCAGGAAATGGGTATGCAAATTCCAAAACCAAGAAAAGTGCTCATTGGATAGGAATTAAATCAAATACCTTTATTTTCGACCTTTTTAACAAAAGCAAAATATAATATGAAACAAACTAAGTATAGCAGCATGGTACTAACTTTCTTTATGCTAGCTGGCTATTCATGCCTTTCCCAAATCACCGAACCCAAAGCCTCCGAAGTTTGGGAACCGGAACCTAGAGTAGTCACCCCGGGACAAGGCACTGCGCCACCGTCAGATGCGATCGTTCTCAACACAGATGCCTGGCAACACAAAAGCGGTGCGGCTGTGAATTGGAAAGTACATGACGGTATCATGACCGTTGAAAAAAAAACAGGGGCTATTTTTACCAAAGACAATTTCGGTGATTGCCAACTGCATGTGGAGTGGCGGGCTCCCTCCGAAATAGTTGGGGAAAGCCAGGGCCGGGGCAACAGTGGTGTATATCTTCAAAACAAATATGAAGTTCAAGTCCTGGACAGCTATAACAATCGCACATATTCCAATGGTCAAGCCGGTTCGATCTACAAGCAGAGTATGCCTCTCGTGAATGCTATGAGTCCTCCCGGAGAATGGAACACTTATGATATCATATTCAAAACGCCGAGATTTAATACAGACGGAGTGAAAATCAGTTCAGGTTATGTCACGGTTTTACACAATGGTGTTTTGATACAAAATCATACCCAAATTATGGGCACGACCGAGTACATCGGATTTCCAAAAAACCCGGCTCATGGTGACGGCCCGATTCAGTTGCAAGATCATGGAAATCCTGTAAGCTATCGAAATATTTGGTTGAGGAAACTTTAGATTCTAAACGCGCACATTTGATTTTTCCAATAGGACATTGAATCTTGTGAAAAAAGCCACCCTGTTCTATAGCATAATTGTATGTACTGTTTTCAGTGCATGTCAACCCAAACCAAAATCCGGTATCCTGGTCTTGTCTAGAACCGAAGGTTTTCGCCACGAGTCGATCTCCAGCGGAATCGAAATGTTTAAAAAAATCGGTGAGGAAAGAGGCATCAATGTTTGCACAACCGAAAATTCCAAAATTTTCAAAGAGAAGAATCTAAAAGACTTCGGAGTTGTAGTGTTCCTCAGCACCTCAATGGATGTTCTCGACGAAGCTCAGCAATACGAATTCACACGATACATTCAGGCTGGAGGAAGCTTTCTCGGCATCCATTCCGCTGCAGACACCGAATACGACTGGCCGTGGTACGGCAAACTCGTTGGGGCTTATTTCAACGGACATCCAAATAACCCAAATGTGCGCGACGCAAGTATTGATGTCATCGATGCCACCCATATTTCATGCGCACATTTGCCCGAAAGATGGGACAGAACAGACGAGTGGTACAATTACAAATCCATCAACCCCAACTTGAATGTGGTGCTTAATCTCGACGAGGCGAGCTACGAGGGTGGCACGAATGGTGAAAATCACCCCATTGCGTGGTACCACGAATTTGACGGCGGAAGGGCATTTTACACCGGAGGTGGGCATACACACGAGTCGTATTCAGAAGAGAATTTTGTGCAGCACATTCGAGGGGCAGTGGATTACTTAATGCCTAAAGACCAAAAGATAGATTACTCGCTGAGTAACGTGCAACCTGCTGAAAATCGCTTTCAAAAGATCGTATGCGCCGATAACTTGAATGAACCGATGGAGTTGGAAATTCTGCCCGACGGCCGACTTGTTTTTATAGAACGAGACGGCGCAATCAAATTGACAAACCCGGAAACAAATGAAACTAAAGTCGTAGATTCTGTAAAGGTATTTAGCGAACTGGAGGACGGTTTACTCGGTATGGCTCTTGATCCCGATTATGCGGAAAATGGCTGGGTTTATCTTTTTTATTCTAATCCGGATGTAGATATACAACATCTTTCCTGGTTCTCCTTTGATGCTGATGCCGAAAAACCTCTTACCGATGAGAAAATATTACTCACCGTTCCTACTCAAAGAGAAGAGTGTTGTCATTCAGCAGGTTCCATAGAATTTGACCGGCACGGGAATCTTTTTGTCTCTACAGGCGATAATACCAATCCCCATCAATCTGACGGTCATGCTCCTATTGACAACAGAAAAAACCGGTCTCCTTTTGATGCCCGAAAATCATCAGCTAATACCCACGATCTAAGAGGAAAGATTTTGAGGATCACTCCGACGGATGAAGGCGAATATACCATTCCCGATGGGAACCTATTTGCAAAAAACGGTTCAGAAGGTAGACCGGAAATCTATATAATGGGTTGTAGAAATCCATATCGATTTGCCGTCGACATGAATGACGATCGCCTATTTTGGGGTGAAGCCGGGCCGGACAGCAATGAAGATAAAGAAAGGTATGGGCCACGAGGCTACGACGAAGTGAATATGGCGAAAGCGGCTGGAAACTTCGGATGGCCGTTGTTCATAGGCAATAATAAGGCGTACAGAGAAAGAGATTTTTATACTGATGAAACGGGTGATTATTTCGATCCACAAAATCCAGTGAACAACTCTCCAAATAATACAGGGGCTGAAATTTTACCGCCAGCACAAGGGGCAATGCTTTACTATCCCTATGATAAATCACCCGACTTCCCTGATATGGGTTCGGGAGGGCGGAATGCAATGGCTGGGCCGATTTATTACGAAGCTGATTATGGAGAATTCGAGATAAAATTTCCAAGCTATTACGACGGTAAATTCTTTGCTTACGAGTGGATGAGAGGATGGATCAAAACGGTGACATTCGATGAAAATGGAGATTACGCTTACCACGAATCTTTCATGCCTTCTACAAAATGGAACAACTTGATCGACGTCAAAATGAGTCCTCAGGGTGATATGTACATGCTGGAATACGGCACAGCTTGGTTCACCAAAAATAAAGATGCTCGAATATCAAGGCTCAAATACATCAAGGGAAATCGCGATCCGATAGCACAATTTGAAGCGGATAAAACGGCGGGAGCAACTCCCATGATCGTCAACTTTGATGCTTCCGCCTCCGAAGACCCCGATGGCGATCCGATGAATTACGTTTGGGACTTTGGTGATGGAAATACGGGCAAAGGTGCTACCGTAAGTCATACTTTCGAGACCTCGGGCACCTATAAGGTCGTCTTTACCGTAAAAGATAAAAAAGGCCTGACTTCCCAAAATCAAATTAACATTTATGCAGGCAACGAACCGCCCAAGGTCTCATGGAAATTGGACAGCGGCAATGAGAGTTTCTTTATTCCAGGCAAGGCAGTTTCTTATACTGTTAAGGTGATTGATAAAGAAGACGGCAGTCTTGGTAACGGCATAGCTGTAGAAGATGTTACCGTCACCATCGACTTCCTTAAAGAAGGATACGATATCGTGGAATCCGCAATAGGTCATCAGGCTTTTGAGCGAATTGGGTCAATCCAGCCAGGGAATGCGTTTGATCGATGAATCCGATTGCAAACTATGCCACAAGGGGGATGAAAAATCCATCGGGCCGACCTACCTCAACATAGCAAAGAAATACGAAAATGACGACAGCGCAGCGTCATATTTGTCCGACAAAATCATCAACGGAGGAGGCGGTGTATGGGGCGAGACGGCTATGGCTGCACATCCCGATATCAGCGAGGAGGTCGCGGAGAAAATGGCGGATTATATCATTGGTTTGGGCGAAGAAAAGATTTTAGAAAAACTACCTCCTTCGGGGTCGTACATATTTGACAAAAATCCAATGGAATATCCCAATTCGAGCTATGTGCTTACGGCGTCTTACCTTGACAAGGGAGCAGATGGAGCGGAACGGCTGCACTACCAGGACGTCAAAATTCTAAGGCCGCCAATCATCATGGCGGCCTCGGCTTCAGAAATGGATAAGGCGACTAAGTTTATCATTACCAAAGATATAATGCCGGATATACCTGATGAGGTTACAGTTCTTATGGCGCTAGATGACGCCTCGATAATTTACAAAGATGTCGATCTCACGAATATTAGTGGTTTGACAATTGCCTATTCTGCTCCGAAAATGTTCATGAGCGGCGGTGAATTGTCGTTGTTTTTGGATGACGCGGAAAGCGAGGCTATCGGTTCAGGAAAATTGAAAACATCTGCGAGTTTTGGCGGGAATACTTTTCTGAACATTCCTTTAAACGGAGTATCCGGTAAACATGATCTAATATTTAAAGTTAAGGCTAAGGAAGGTAGTCAGGCTGTGGCGTCGTTGCTTTCGTTGAGTTTTTCGAGTTAAACATGCTGGCTAATCAAATTGACTCGAACGCAAGTGCGTAGTCAAGACTTTGCGTCTCTGTGTCTTTGCGTTCAATAATTATTAAACACCTTTCTCAACAATCACTATGCGCACCTTATATTTTATTTTTTTGGTTCTCTTATTCATCACCTGTACTTCAGAAGAAGTATCACCTGAACAGAAGCAGTATCCCGAAAGACCCAACATCCTCTGGATTGTCGCCGAAGATCTAAGCCCATATTTGCCTCCCTTTCGCGACCACACCGTAGAAACTCCTACACTTTCAAGGCTCGCTAGAGAAGGCATCTGCTACGATCAATTTTTCACACCTGCACCTGTTTGCGCTCCGGCCCGTTCGGCCATTGCCACAGGAATGTATCCCACGCATATAGGTTCGAATCATATGCGCACGAGATCTTATATCGAATATTTGCCGGAGGGCATGGAACCTTATGAAGCTATATTGCCTATCGGAGTGAAAATGATGAGCGAGGTTTTGAGAGAACACGGCTACTACTGCACCAATAATGCTAAGGAAGACTACCAGTTCGTAAAATCGATAACAGCTTGGGACGAAAGCAGCGGAAAGGCGCATTGGATAAACAGCGAGGAAGGACAGCCGTTCTTTGCCATTTTTAATATTGGAGTTACGCACGAAGGTCAGATATGGAGACGGGAGAATGACTCACTTTGGATAGATAAAAACTTAGAAGTTAATGTGCCTCCCTATCTCCCTGATACCGAAGTTGGTCGTCAGGATGTGCGGCGAATGTATTCGAACATTAAGATCATGGATCAGCGAGCGGGCGAATTGATCAGAGAATTGGAAGATGCCGGGCTAATGGATGAGACGATAATTTTTTGGTATTCCGATCACGGCGGGCCGCTGCCGCGACAAAAAAGGTTGCTTTACGATTCTGGCATTAAAGTTCCGATGATTATCCGATTTCCCGATAAGCGAAATGCCAATACTCGGAATGATGATCTGACCAGCTTTATCGATCTTGCTCCGACGGTACTTTCATTGGCAGGGATCAAGCCGTCCGAAAAACTGGACGGAAGGGCATTTCTGGGTAAGTACAAAAGGACGGATGAAGCCAAATATGTCTTTGCAGCAGGGGATCGATTCGATAAACAATACGACAAAATAAGAGCTGTACGGAACAAGAGATTCAAATACATCAGATATTATGAACCTGAAAAACCCATGTTCCTTCCCGTTGGCTATAGAGAGCAAATGGCTATTATGCGGGAATTGCATAGACTACGAGAGGCCGGAGAATTGACCGAAGCTCAAAAGCTTTGGTTCAGAGAAACCAAGCCCGAACACGAATTATTTGATACCGAAAATGATCCGCACGAAATCAATGATTTGGCAAATGATCCTAAGTATGAGGACAAGGTCAACGAATTAAAAGCTGCTTTGGAAAAATTTCAGGCCGATGTACCTGATCTCAATTTTCAAGATGAATTAGAATACCTTAAGGAAATTTGGCCGGATGGTGCGCAACCTGTGACCGCAGCCCCAACAATCACAAGGGAGAATGGAAAACTTGTAATCATTTGTACGACTGAGAATGCTTCCATAGGATACCAGGTTTTCGATTCGGAACCGCAGGAGTTGTCGAAAACCTGGAATGTGTATAAAGAGCCGATATCACTTCAGGAAGGTAAAGTGTTAAAGGTTCAGGCGCATCGGGTTGGGTATTTGAAAAGTGACGTGGTAACTCTATAATCATCGAATCCATCGAACAGAAAAGGATCAGACTTGTAATTACATGGGTCGGATGCGATATTTTTATGCGTCCGAACGTCGAACGAACCTTTTCTTATCTCAGTTTCCCAATGACCTGTTTCGCTTTTCCGAAGAGGAGCGAATGATGAATAGTGGAACCATTAACAAACTAATCTGTCCTTATATTGAGCTTCCTGAGGATTAAGAGTCTTATTTACAAACTCTGAGTGCAAATACCAGGCAGAAAATTCGTCGGTTCACACGAAAATTTGAAAATTCAGACGACTTGCGTATTACAACTACAAACCGTGAAACACTGCAGAGAGACCTGGATATATTGGTAGATCTTTGGACAGATAAATGGGCGACAACCAGAGGCTCTGATACTGCGGAAATTGTTCAAAAATATCGGCGCGTTGTGGCACACGGATTTGAGAGCAATACGCTCCATATGCCCATTTTGTGGCGAGGCAATAACCCGCTAGGCGTGCTGGCATGTTTTGTCGACTGGCAAAAACCGAGCATGTATTTATTTGTGGCCGGTCGTAAGGCAGATAGTGCGGATCCTTTTATTGGGTGGTTACTGCACGCGCACAACATTCGCTGGCCAATTGATAACGGCATCAAAAGCTATGATTTTTTGCATGGTAATGAGCCTTATAAATATTCTGACGGATGCAAAGAACGCCACACTAAATACTTGGTTGTGAAAACAAGATCGAGAGAAAATTTGAACGGTTTGTTGGATTCTTCCTCAATCGATTACATGAAAGATAAATATCGGGCCATACCAGTTTGAATTAAAAATCAAAACAAAAACAAACGAATCGGCACCTGCCGAATTGGAAAGTCTCACTAAGTGACCGGTTGAGTCACCTTTTTTACTCAAACTCATTTCAAAAAGTTTCCACTTTTTAGCCGAATAGTGCTTATCAGTACCTAAATTCACCCCTGCCTGATTTTAAACATCTTTTTCATGCAAATAATAGAAACACCAAAAAAATACGATGCCATCGTTGTTGGCTCAGGAGCAGGAGGTGGAATGGCCGCTTACACCCTTGCCAACTCAGGCCTCAAAATAGCAGTAGTAGAAGCAGGCCCATACTTTGACCCAAAAGATCCTACGACGCAGACGCAATTAAAATGGCCTTGGGAATCTCCGCGTAGAGGCGCTAGCACTAATCGCGCATTCGGAGATTTTGATATGTCATGGGGAGATTGGGAAGTAGAAGGCGAACCTTATACCAAGAAAGAAGGCACCGATTTCCTTTGGTGGCGGGCAAGAATGCTGGGAGGCCGCACCAACCACTGGGGAAGAATTTCTCTTCGATTTGGCCCGATAGATTTCAAACACAAAAACGTAGACGGTCTTGGCGAAAACTGGCCGATCGGATATGAGGATTTCAAACCGTACTATGATCGCCTCGACAAATTAGTAGGTGTATTTGGCACAAATGAAGGCAGATACAACGACCCCGATGGATTTTTCCTGCCGCCGCCAAAGCCCCGTTTGCATGAACTTTACTATATCAAAGGTGCCAGAAAATCGGGAGTCCCTGCCATTCCGTCCCGCATGTCCATGCTTACCAAGAGGATCAACAAAGAGCGCGGCATATGTTTCTATTGTCGACAGTGCAGTAGGTCTTGTAATGTTTATGCAGATTTCTCCGCTGGATCAGTTTTTATTTTCCCTGCGCAAAAGAGCGGGCAACTTGACCTATACACCAATTGCATGGTCAAGAACATCACTACAAATGATGAAGGACTTGCAACAGGTGTTTCCTATATCAACAAGGAGGATATGAGAGAGTATCAACTCAAAGGAAAGGCAGTAGCGCTTGGGGCATCGGCTTGCAGTACTGCCCGAATATTACTCAATTCAAAGAGCAGTCAACATCCTAATGGACTTGGAAATAGTAGCGATCATGTAGGCAGATATCTGCACGACTCGACCGGTGCCGGCATGACCGGTTTTGTTCCGGCTCTGATGGATCGCAAGATATTTAATGAAGACGGTACTGGAGGTATGCACGTCTACAGCCCTTGGTGGGGAGACAATAGCAAGTTGGATTTCCCGAGAGGTTACCATATCGAGCAAGGCGGAGGATTAGGCATGCCCGCTTATGGATTCGCATTTGATGTCGATGCTATGAATGCCTATATCGGCGGTGAGCTTGGTGGTTATGGGGATAAACTCAGGGATGACGTGAAAAGATTTTACGGTTCGATTATCGGCATGGCGGGACGTGGTGAAGCGGTAGCTCGTTGCGATAATAGATGTACCATCGACCCTAATGTCGTGGACAAATTTGGCATTCCCGTGCTACAATTTGATTATAAATGGTCTGATTATGAGCGACTTCAGGCGAAGCACATGATGGAAACGTTCGAGGAGATCATACACAACATGGGCGGCATAGTACTAGGCGATATACCTGGAAAAGGTGAAGACTACGGACTCAAAGCCCCCGGAGAAATTATCCATGAGGTGGGGACGACAAGGATGGGCGATGATCCAAGCACTTCGGTGACTAATAAATGGGGACAGCTTCACGATACGAAAAATGTATTTGTGGTAGACGGAGGGCCATTCACTTCCCAAGCGGACAAAAACTGTACCTGGACAATCATGGCGCTGAGTATGAGAACTTCGGAAAATATGGTTAAAGAGTTTAAACGAATGAATATTTGAGCGAGAAGTCAGAAAATTAGATGTCAGAAGACAGAGTCAAGAACAGAAAACAAATTTCCCAGGATTAAAAAACAACATGGAATTTTCAAAACTATGGATAGACGAGAAACACTAAAATCACTATTAGTCGGTGGAGTGGCCGGAGCCACAATCGGTACGGCAGGATGCAAACTCCCAGAAGAAGGGAAACAGACTCCGAAAAAAGGCCTTGGATATGGCAGAACGCCCAGGGAGGAGGTGCATGATCAAAGAATCCTGAGCGAGCAATTCTTCAATGAACATGAACTGACCACGATTGCTGTGCTTTGCGACATTATTTTACCAGCCACACCGACAGCAGGTTCGGCCACGGATGCCGAGGTACCCGCATTCATAGAATTCATATCCAAAGACATTCCCAGACATCAAGTGCCACTGAGGGGTGGCCTGATGTGGCTAGATGGAGAATCGAATAAAAGGTTCAATAAGTTTTTCATATCATGTTCAGACAGCGAGCAGATAAGTATAGTTGATGACATTGCTTATCCCGATCCCGAAAATAAGAAACCTGAAATGGGGCCCGGTATCGAATTTTTCAAAAGAATGCGAAATCTTACATTGACCGGATACTATACTTCTAAGATGGGTATTGACGATTTGGGATATGTAGGCAACAGACCGAACGTTTGGAATGGGGTGCCTCAAGATGTCTTGGATAAGCATGGTTTAGCTTATGACCAAGATTGGCTTCCGAAATTTGTGGATCAGTCGAGGAGGGATATTCAGGCTGAGTGGGATGAGCAAGGGAATTTGATAACATAATGAAATTTAAATCTTAACCGATTGACCATAAACTATGAAAATACGTTGTTGCTCATTGATCATTTCACTTTTGTTCTTGATCACGTGCAAATCACCTACTGATATCAAAGATAACGTGACCGAATCCCATGAAAAAAGAAGCCTATTCAATGGTGAAAATTTAGATGGTTGGCAGATTTACGGAACTGAAAAGTGGTATGTTGAAAATGGGGAACTGATCTGCGAAAGCGGGCAGGACAAAGGCTACGGCTACCTCGGAACCACCGATTCATTTAAAGATTTTGAATTGAGTTTGGACTTCAAACAAGAAGCGAACGGCAATAGCGGTGTCTTTATCCGGTCTTCCATTGAGGGTACTAAGATTACAGGCTGGCAAACGGAAGTAGCGCCTCCCGGCCAAAATACAGGTGGCATTTACGAATCTTATGGAAGAGGTTGGCTCATTAAACCGGAACCTACTTTAGATCATCATTTGAAAATGGGAGAATGGAATACTATGGTAGTAAAGGCAATACGTGATGAGATCACCACTTATCTAAATGGTCATAAGATGGTCTATCTAAAAGATCAAAAAATCGGAGATGCCACCGGACAAATCGCCTTACAAATCCACGATGGCGGAGGCATCAAAGTGCGATGGAAAAATATTATTGTCACACCACTATAAACATTTAGTTATGCTAAAATTATGTTCAATTTGCCTATTACCCATTTTATTGACCTCAGTTGGGTGTCAAAACAAATCAACGCAAGTAGACAGTGAAAAATCTTCAACGTCCACTTTAGAAAATAATGCAATGAAATACAAAACCATAGGAGAAGTAAAACGCAACAGCCTTAAACTGGACAATTTAATAGCCAAAGACGCTCAAATCGAGGTACTCGCAGAAGGCTTCGACTGGAGCGAAGGCCCCATTTGGGTTTCAGAACTTAATGCTCTTTTATTCAGCGATATTCCACCTAACAACATTCATATTTGGCGTGAAGGCGATACGGAAGCAGCCTTGTTTATTCATCCTTCCGGTTACACGGGAAGTAAAGAGCGCACGGGAGAACCAGGTTCGAATGGATTGATTTTGGATGCAGCAGGCAAGCTGATACTTTGCCAACACGGAGATCGACAGTTGGCCCGATTGACGAATTCTTTTGAAAATCCTAGTCCTCCGGTATATCAAACCATCGCCGATAAGCACAATGGCAAAAGATTCAACAGCCCAAACGATGTCGTGCAGAAATCCAACGGAGATTTTTACTTCACCGACCCGCCGTATGGGCTTGAAAAAAACATGGACGATCCGTTAAAAGAAATTCCATACCAGGGAGTTTATCGAGTCAATTCCCAAGGTACAGTGACCTTATTAACGGAGGAGATGAGCCGACCTAATGGCCTCGCCTTTTCACCTGACGAATCAAAACTCTATGTAGCCAATTCCGATCCCGAAAATCCGGTTTGGATGGTTTTTGATGTGAATGCCGAAGGGCTTCTTCAAAATGAAAAAGTATTTTTTGATGTGACCGGTTTTGAAGGAAAGGGTTTACCCGATGGTATGAAAGTAGATCCACAAGGAAACATCTATGCCACTGGGCCTGGCGGAGTCTTGGTTTTTGATACCGACGCCAATCACCTGGGCACAATATGGACAACACAAGCCACGGCAAATTGTGCATTTGGTGGGCCTTCTAGTGATTATTTGTATATGACAGCGGATATGTATTTGACTCGGATTAAATTGGTCAATTCCGGCATGTAGGATAACTCCACAACCCGAAATTATGCTCAAGTAACGCATACTTCTGTTGTGGGTATGCGATCACTATACGGGAAAAGTACACTGCCGGAATTTTTATCTGATGGTCGTTTTCCGCCAGGCTCGAGAAAGGCATAAGGACGATCTATCTGGACGAGGAGCTGCTTTAAGGGGTGGAAGATGGAATTTGATCGGAACCGAAATCATTTATACTTCTGAAAGCCGCTCGCTCGCCATGGCCGAAATTCTTGTTCACCATAAGTTGGATAGCTTGAAGCCCGATTATTTCATGCTAACCATCCACATTTCCGACAGAATTGAAATCACCCAGGTTTTGTCTTCCAAGCTGCCCAATACTAACTGGAACAATTTTCCTTATCTGCCAGCTACACAAAAACTAGGCGATCAATTCATCCAAGAAAACAAATATGCTGTAATGAAAGTGCCTTCGGCGGTTACAAAGGGAGACCACAACTTCCTAGTGAATCCATATCACAAGGATTTCGATCAAATCGAAATCCTGGACGCCGAAGAATTCCTCTTTGATCAGCGACTGTTTGAATAATGGCTAACCGAACCCGCCAAATTGGACGGGCAGGTTTATTCGGTTGTTTCCAAGATCAAAGCTAAAATCAAAGAAAACTAATCACTAGCCCTCCTAATTACTAGCAATCTGCCCACCGACAACCTCAACTTTCGGATTACTTGAACTGATGTATTCTGATCCTTCAGCAGTGATCTCCGTCTGCCAGATGTACAATTTTTCAAGGTTGCGTAAAGAAGAAAGAACCTCTTTCGATGCATCTGTCACAGCTGTGCCGTATATGTTGAGCACGTTTAGATTCTTCATTCCCTCGATGTGCTCAAATGCTGCATCAGTGATGGCTGTATTCTGTAATTTTAATTTGGTGAGATTGGGCAAGTCTTTAAGTATCGAAGCATGCTCATCGCCAAAATCAGAATCCGATAAATCGAGCCACGTTATCTGCTCTTTTGCTTTCAGAAGAGCATCTACCCTTTGCTTCGTCATTTCTCCAGATCTTCCCTTAATGTGTACATCGACAAAATTAGTGTTTTGAGCGATTGCTTTTAAACTAAAATCTTGTGATGCAATGGCATTTAAAGCAGCATCGCTAACCATTGCCACCTCTGCTCTTTCATAAAAAGACTTTTTGCGGAAATCAAAGCCGTATTCACTCAACAGCAACTCCTTGATATGATCGGGTGGCATGTTTTGTTTGAGGTCTACGTCAAAGTGGGCACCATCCAAAATCCACCATTCGATCAATTTCTTTTCGACAAAAGTCAACTGCTCGCCACTTGGCGGCATATACTTTTTATTAGATGGAGCAAGCCGGATGCGTTTATAGATTTCGCTGTCTTCTAAATTACCAGGCATGGCTGCCGGGTCGCCATAGGTATCGCTTAAGATGCCTTCTTGGGTTTGCAGATTTAGCCTTCCTCTCGTATCGCCCGTTTCATGACATCGTATGCATTTGCGTTCCAGGATAGGCTTTATGATATCTCGATATGCAAAGATGGAATCGCCAACATACAAGTCTAATTCTACATCCTGTGGACTGCTCAATAAAGGAATATGCAAATAATTCTTGCCGTGGGTGATCTCAGCACCCTTGTGTCCTCCATAAAACAAAAGGCCCACCAACAACAATTTTAAGACCGTATTCTGAGCGGCGAATAAATTAATATGCTGCCACTTGGCTATAAAAATAAGAGTAGAAACAACACCTATTGAAATCCCCATTATCAAATGCAAAAAGACCTCGAGCCCTTCAAAGTGATCGCCTTGCAACAACAAGAGTCCGGAAGTCATTGTTATGAGCGCACTAAGCGCGGTAACAAACCACAATGCTGTAGAACTCTTTCGTTTATACCATTCGTATATAATAGTAATGAGAATAAATCCTATGGGTAAGTGCACCAACGCGGGGTGAAGTAATGAAAAGAATTCTTTCATATCAAGCTATAATATTGTGATTGACTATTCTAAATTGGTCGGTTAATCGATATCTCCTGCCCTGATGTTTGTAGGTCAGTCTCTCGTGATCTACGCCCATAAGATGAAGTAGAGTCGCCTGCAGGTCGTGTATATGCATTGGATTTTCAATTATGTTATATCCGTACTCGTCTGTTTTGCCATGAGTAAATCCAGCCTTGATGCCTGCACCAGCCATAAATATAGTAAAACATTTCGGATGGTGATCTCTACCATAATTGGTAGGTGTCAATTGACCCTGTGTGTAGCTTGTCCTGCCGAATTCTCCTCCCCAAATGACCAGGGTATCTTCTAGCATTGCAAAGCAGCGATCGGAAAAGATGGGTTTGATATGGTAGTTGAAATCCACTAGCTTCGGCAGCTTTTCTCCATCTATTTCGATTGCATAAGGCTGGGAGCCTACGCAAGATTCTGCCAAGGTGCCCAATGCCCAAATGAAAGTGGCGAAAACTATAAGACCTAATATTGAATTTCTATTAACCGACATATTATCGCGATGATCATCACTGACAATACAGCAAAAATAAGAATTTTCACAATTAGTGCAGTGTCCCAAAAATAGTTATATAATGCATGTGCAGTGGGCATTTTCTGAGCATTTATGGGTGAATAATTTTCTTTCGATATGCTCAAGTTGATGCACTATTTGGTCTATCCACGTTTAGGCGCCATTTGGGATAGCGTAACCGAAATGACCTAAATGAGAAAGTATTCGAAAATAAATTTGTCCAAACCTTTTTTACTTTTGAGTTTAAATTGATCGGTTTGGCAAAAAAAGGCAGAAAAATCTCCGGGAAAAAAGAGGATAAGCGAAAAAAGATCTCCCAAGGTAAATCCTCCTTTACTAAATTTTGGACAGGTCGAAGAGATGTTTTCAAATTCCTGGGTGGGTTTTTGATACTCATGCTTGTCCTGTTTGTCATGAGCGCTGCTGAGGCATTTGAAGTCATAAGAGAACCACTCACAAATACATACGCGTGGATAAGCGCTCAATTTTTAAATCTGTTTTCTTACGACATGACGGTCAACGGCGATGTACTTGGAAACAATAGCTTTACCATTCATATTGAGGCAGGTTGCGACGGCGTAGCTCCTATGATCTTATATTGGACTACGATTGCCGTATTTCCCGTAAAGTGGGCGTATAAATGGAAAGGATTGCTCTACGGTACGATATTTTTATTTGTATTGAATATCATCCGGGTGATTACTCTTTTTCTGGCGGGAGTACATGTACGCAGTATTTTTGAATTTCTTCATGTAGAGTTGTGGCAGATCCTATTCATTGCGATGACGATATTTGTTTGGCTGATCTGGTATCGATGGGCCCAGGAAAAGAGTCGATTGGCAGGAGAAGTATAGGCAACGATTAAATAACCAAAATTTCGCTGTATTACCATAAATGTTGAAAGACAGACCCATTATTAGATTTGTACTCTTGTTTACCTCTATTTATGTTGGTTTTCTACTAGTAAATGAAACTTCCTTTTTTAGGAAAGCCCATTATGAGTTTTATGCTTCTTTCGGAGGATGGGTTTATAATAGTTGGCATCCCAGACTTCATGTAGATATCGATACGGATGTAACTTCAAAGGGTGCAGATCCTTCCAATGATTACTTACTGACTGCATACGATAAAAGAGAATACAAATCAGTAATAGTCCATAATGCCCGCAACCCAATGAACCCTAAAGGATTCCAACCCGTATCATTAATGTCATTCAAGGCGCGAATGAGCCATAGTATTGCTACTTTCTTTTTATTGTCACTTGTCTTTGCTACGCCTAACAGATGGTTGCGTAAAATGATTGGCGCGATCTTAGGGCTCTACCTCTTGTACATTATTGTGGCTATGAAACTCACCTTTCTTCTTGAAATGGCGGATGGGTCTAAGACAAAATCCGATGGAACATGGTATCTTTTTTCCAATATTGTCGGTAACAACAAAACCTATCAGGAGTTGTCCTATATATTCACTCTTGCCATTTGGATATTGGTATCCATTTCCAAAGAGTCGATGCAGACCTTGACTTCTTCTGTTAAATCCATCTGATATCCAGGACTTTTGGTCTTTTAGAATTTCATAGATCTCGGAATATTCTTCTATGGACCAACATTCGATTCGAAGGTATTGTAATTCTGGGTAGACCTGTCCTTTAGAATTCATGATGGGCAATTGTTTCTAATATCTGTTCGCCGTGCTGTTTGGATTTCACTTTATCTATTACTCCTGTAATGGTTCCGTTTTGATCAATAATGAAAGTGGTGCGATAGACGCCCATTATCTCCCGGCCCATAAATTTCTTATGCCCCCAAAGATGAAATGCCTCGATAACGCGCCTTTCGGGATCCGCGATTAATGAATATTGAATGGTATGCTTGAGAATAAATTTTTGGTGTTTGTTTTCCGTATTTGGACTGACACCGTATATCTCATAGCCCAGCTCTTTTATTTCTGAATAATTATCCCGTACGCTGCACGCTTCATTCGTACAACTCGAGGAGTCGTCATTGGAATAAAAGAATAAGACATACTTCTTCCCAAGAAGGGAGATATTGCTGATTTTTTCTCCGGTCTCGAGCGTACCTTCGAATGATGGCACTTTGTCTCCTAATTTTGGTATCATGATTTTTTTTAATTCAAGGACACACAGGTCTTCCTAGATGTCAGGCCTTTCGAAATGAATGTTGCACGAGAGTAGAATCGTTTATACTCCATGAAATCAAGCAAGACCGGTAAGTCCTACTAGTACATAAAACTAACCTTATGAGTTGCATCATTCCCAGAATAATCTTCTACCTTACATTCGAACCTTCTAAGCTGGCCTTCTTTACTATCAATTTCACACTCTACTAAATCATTTTTCAGATCGTAATCTAAAGGTACCCACTCGTCGTCAAGATATGCAGTATACCGGAGCCTGGTCAATTTGCGGCTTGATTTAAGATTGTCCTTAACTCTTAATTTTAGTTTCTGACTTTCAGCTGATGGAAGGTTGATGAATTCTATGACCGGGGCAATTTTGTCCTCGTAAATGTAGATTTTTCCAAACGAATTCGCATAAGCAATAATATTCCCTAGCGAATCTGGTTCTCCGCCAAGATTTACCATCCTTCTTTTATCGTCATATGTCATGAGAATCGGATTGCGCCGTGCGACCTCAGCTTTTTCTTCTTCGGCCTTAATAGTTATTTTATAATACTTAAATAAAGGGGTCAATTTCCGTGTAGAAATTTCCACACCGCCTCCTATAGAGTCACATTTTATATCTGTCGTATGAATCACTGACCCTGTTGGAAAATGAAGATTGATATCGTTCATATTAATGTCGGTGCTCGTTTCTGGCCTTAACATTAAAGCGTTGGTATCGCGGTTTTCTACATTGAGATTTCCTTCTCCGCGTCGTATGCTGAAGTTGAGTTTGGACGCATTACTGTGGGCGTCGCGGATTAGAATCTCTATGTTGTCGCTTACCACATCGTAGGTAATTATCGTTCCACCATCACTTCCAAAATTATAGATGTCCAGCGAATTGTGGAGCTCGCTGTAACATTTGTGCACGTATTGATTGTTCCTTTTTCTTTCATAATCCATATGGGCGTGAAGAAACTTGGACTTATCAAACGGTATACTGTCAAGAGCAAAAGAAAAGGACAATACACCATTTTTACGCATTTCCAGGTTGTAAATGCCATTGTGATTAGAGGCGCCATCGGATTGGTCATAGGTATGGATCCCTAGTCCCACTAATGGCCATTCGGACAGGATTAATTCCTTTTCCAAAGAATATCGTCCGCGCGAATTTCGGACTGCCTTGTGGTATCGCTTTTTTAGCACATTGCGCCTTGGGTCGAGATTGTAGACCATAATCCCTCTTATTACAGGAGGTATACCGTCTTGCGGCCCAATTCCAAAATGTGTAGGATTAACTGCCGTCTCTGACGACGTAGTTCTTATTTCAAAGTGTAAATGAGCGCCGAATGAATTTCCGCTATTGCCCATAAAACCTAGGACTTCGCCTCTACTTACAGGAAGCGAATGGGGTGGAGGATATTGATCTATTTCCGATTGGCGACTGGCGATTCTGACTTGATCAACATAGCTCTTAAATTGCTCACTAAAGCGGTCGAGATGGGCATAAACAGAAGTAAAACCACATGGATGGTCTATGTAAATAGCCTTGCCATAGCCATCGGGAGACATGAGAATGCGCGATATATATCCCTCACCAATAGCGATTATCTCGTCTCTACCGGCACCTTTGAAAGGTTTGATATCAATACCGCTATGAAAGTGGGCAGATCGAGGTTCACCAAAGGAGCCGGACGACACAATTTTATGATGAACAGGGGCTATAAAATCACATTGACCACATAATTCATTAACGAATATGAAACTAAAAAACAAAAAGATAAGCTTATGCCGCCATACCCAACGACCAGCGACTGCCGACTGCGGACTACGGACTGTCGAGTGCCAGCCGCAAACTGCAGACTGCCACCTACGGACTAAACCCAATTCACTTAAATTGATAATACAAATACTAATAGCGCAAAAGTGAAATACTACCTATACCTTTGGGGAACTTTCTTAAATCATGACCGTTAATTAATCTAACACTATACTAGGGATGAAAGTAAGAAAAATATACCTTGACAATAACGCGACCACCCCTTGCGATCCACGTGTGGTAGATGCAATGCTGCCTTACTTTTACGACATGCCCGGAAATGCTGCAAGCAGAAACCATCCATACGGATGGCAAGCCGAAGAAGCTGTGGACTATGCTCGTCAGCAAATTGCTAATCTTATAGGTGTAAATGAGAAAGAAATAATTTTCACCTCCGGTGCCACAGAGTCAGACAATCTTGCGCTGAAAGGTGTATTCGAGATGTACAGACGGAAAGGCAATCACATTATAACCTTGCAGACCGAGCATAAAGCCGTATTGGACTCTTGTGCCAAGATAGAAAAGATGGGTGGCGAAGTGACTTATTTATCAGTGCATAGAGATGGCCTCGTGGATTTAACTGAATTAGAGGCTGCTATAAAGGATACCACAATACTTATATCGGTCATGTGGGCCAATAATGAAACCGGTGTCATCCAACCCATGAAGGAAATAGGAGAAATATGTGCAAAACACGGCGTACTCCTGATGAGTGATGCTACACAAGCGGTAGGAAAAGTGCCCGTAAAACCAAAAGAAGTAGGAATACATCTTATGGCATTTACAGCACATAAAATGTATGGGCCAAAGGGAGTGGGAGCTTTATTCGTAAATAGAAAAAATCCTCGTGTGAAAGTGACGGCGCAACTGGACGGCGGTGGCCATGAACGGGGAATGCGTTCGGGCACTTTGAATGTGCCAGGTATCGTCGGTTTCGGAAAGGCCTGCGAAATAGCAGATCGCGAAATGCTCGACGATGCGGCGAGAGTAAGTAAATTAAGAGATAAGCTCGAATCCGAACTTCTGAAAATCGAAGAAGTATATGTAAATGGCACTGCCGCGAGCAGAATGCCGCATGTGAGCAATTTGTCCTTCAAACACGTAGAAGGCGAAGGTCTGATGATGACTTTTAACCAAAATATTGCTGTTTCATCTGGCTCGGCATGTACGTCCGCATCGTTGGAGCCGTCGTACGTATTAGTAGCTTTGGGATTAGGTGATGATCTTGCGCATTCCTCCATACGCTTTAGTTTAGGTAGATTTACAACAGAAGAAGAAATTGACACGGCTGTAGAGGCCTTGGAAAATGGTGTGCAACACATGCGGGATCTGAGTCCGATTTGGGAGATGTATAAAGATGGAGTGGATTTAGAAGCGGTAGTATGGTCAGAGCATTAAATAATTACTAATTATTGCAATAAAAAAGAAGGATTTGATTCCGATTGGGCTATATTGTACCGTCGAAGATTGAATAAAAAATAAAAAATAATATGTAAGTCATGGCATATTCAAAAAAAGTATTGGAGCACTTTAAAAATCCCCAAAACCTGGGTACTATGGACAAGAGCAAAAGTACTGTTGGGACGGGCTTGGTAGGAGCTCCTGAATGTGGAGACGTGATGCGACTTCAAATAGAAGTGGACGAAACATCTAATACTATCATGGATGCTAAGTTCAAAACATTCGGATGCGGGTCGGCTATTGCTTCGTCATCCCTTGCCACGGAATGGCTTAAAGGCAAGTCAATAGAGGATGCAGGCAAAATCGACAATATGGATATCGTCGAAGAGCTAGCACTTCCTCCTGTTAAGATACATTGCTCTGTATTAGCCGAAGATGCTATCAAAAGTGCCATAGCAGATTATAAAACTAAGAACGGCATTGAGATAGAAAAAGCCGAGGTGGTTACAGTACACTAATAATCAATAATTAATACTTATTGATCACTGTAATCGTTAGGACTAAGCATTAATCAATCTTCTAATCACATTCGCGATGTTGTACGTAGCTGAATCCGCAAAGGAAAAAATAACTGAATTAATGGCGACTCAGTCTTTGACTGACGATCATTTCGTACGAGTATCAATCACAAGCGGTGGTTGTTCGGGCTTGACCTACGAGATGGATTTTGACAATGAGACAAAGGAGAATGACCAGGTATTCGAGGATAATGGCGTGAAAGTAGTGACGGACCTTAAAAGTTTTCTTTATCTGTGCAATACGACTCTGGAATTCAGTGGAGGACTGGATGGAAAGGGTTTTTATTTCAATAATCCCAATGCGGCCAGGACTTGCGGGTGTGGAGAGAGTTTCGCCGTATAGTCCTGATGCTTCCCGACGCTTCGGTCAACGATTTTCTACTATCCAATTATTTTAATATTCTCAGTCCGCTGTTTACTGACACTGCTAGGCTAACAATTTAAACACTAAAATAATATATGGCGGTTAACTATTTGTTAATTGGCCATTTAATAAGCTTCTATTCTAGAATAGGGCAAATGAGCCACGAATTCGCTTTGTAATTACACTTCATATTATTATTTTACGCCATATTTAATTTTAGTTATTATGGCAAAAAATACAAATCCGAGACTACCCGATCTTGATTTTGAAAAACTCAATGTTAAATCTGATGATTCTACTTCTTTGAAATTTTTAATGCTGGTAGAAGGTGCTTACGGACAGGGTGTGAAGAAAAGCATCAAGAAGTATGGTTATACAGAACAACGGTATTACCAATTGTTGAACAAGTTCAAGGAAGATGGTATGGACGCTCTGATCAATCAGAAAAGAGGCCCAAAGAAAAATACTGTTCGTTCTGATAGGGTCATCCACCAGATAATCAGACATCGTTTTCTCGATCCGCGAGCCAATAGTGATGTGATCGCCCAAAAGCTTAACCAACAGGGGATCAAAATCAGTAAACGAAGTGTGGAACGGACTATTCAGGAATATGGTCTTCAAAAAAAAACTCCATAAGCTAAATCCCGATAGTCAAAAGCCAATACCTGTTACTGCCCAGCAGACCAAGAGGGTAAAAAAGAAGATCGTGGTTACCGAACAGAACAATGAACGGTTCATACGCGAAATGTTAGCTCGAAAGGTATCAGGCACTCATTTGGGTCTCTGGTTATTGATACCGGAATATCTACGACTTGGAGCCTGGGACTTGGTCTGCGGACTTTTCAATAAGCCCGAAGATCACAACCTTTCTGCCCGTATTGGCCTACAATTGGTCAATGAAGCAGCAATTTGTCAAAACAGAGTCAGGAAAAGGAATGCTCTGTGCAATCAAGGTTTTGCCCTGGCAAATGGATTGTCCTTTTTGGTTACTGACGAAACCATTCATGAGGTACTCGACCGCCATACGATGGCAGAATATGAATCCCTTCAAGTGACATTAAGGCAACTCAGAAATCTGCAAGGACATTATGATCCACAAAATATCCTTGCTATTGATCCACACCGCATTCGGTCGTCCACTCAGCGCGTTATGCCAAAGAAGAAAAAAAGACCTTCAGAGCCTGCTCACAAAATGCTACAGACTTTCTTCTGTAACGATGCTTTAACGGGACAGCCATTGGCTTTTACCGTTGGATCAAGCGGCAAAACATGCTCAAAGGCCACCTTACAGTTGTTAGACCTATTGAAACAATCAGGGGTTGAAAAAGCATTAATAATGGCCGATAAAGAACATTTTACGGTCGATATATTAAACCACATTGTTGATAATACCGAAATGGATCTTCTCTTGGCAGTCCCTAATACCAAAAGTGTTGTTCAATGTTTTAATTCATTGGACTATAAGCACCTCTGGGCAGGATATGCCATTGGGCAAACTGATTATAAATTGAAAGCATGTCCACATCCTTTTAAACTTATTGTACAACGAACAGGAGAAATACCTCAATATTATTCCTACAAAGCTTTCTTATCCACTGTGGATAATAACGTAGTCCAATTACTCACTCAAAACTATCCAAAACGTTGGACTATCGAAGAGTTTTTCAATTTTGAAGGAGATATGGGTTGGAATCGTGCTTCTACCTTTAACCTCAATATCCGGTACGGGAAACAAAGTCTTGCTCTTATTGCACAAGCAGCTACACATCAATTGAAAAACAAACTACCAAAACCCTATAACCAATGGACTGCTACACACACCGCTACACAAATCCTTACCAATATGGAAGGTGATCTCAGAGTCAAGGACGACACCATCATTGTCACCTACTATCGGGACTATCTCAACCTTGGTATAGAAAAACATTACCAAAACTTGCCTCGAATCCTGGAACAGGAGGGAATTAATCCCAAAATACCTTGGCTATTTGATTTTAAACTCGACTTTCGATTCAAATGACTAAAATAAATTTACCTTCAAAAATCGTTGACGCTTCGGTCGGGGCAAGTACATCGGGATCAGATTCGCCCGGACACATCAGAATACCTAATCCTCACAAGCTTTTTTCGCGCTGTATTTCAGGGCAATTCTCTTTCGATGGTTGATTATAATTCTTTGAAAATCAAATAATTAGAATACTATCGAGTTTCCTAGGGAAAAATAAAAAAACCCTGTCGATACATTCGCCAGGGCTCTTTCTATGATGACGTTTTGACAGTGGGTTTTACACCCATTGCAGGACTACAATTTTGATACACTACCCCCCGAACTTTTATCTTTATCTATATCCTTTGGATTTCCCTTGTACCTTACCGACGCTCCGCTGCTCACCTTTGCTTTCAACTCTTCTTTGGCCCAAACCCGAATGCTGCCTCCGGAACTGCCCCTGGCTGTAACACTAACAGCTTCGAGATCACTTGCTTTAATTGATGAACCTGCACTTACACCGACGTCAAAGGAATCAGCCGTCCCGGATAGTTTAATATTCGCACCCGAGCTGGCGTCTGCTTCTACATCTTTACCACTGATCTCCAAATGAATCGACGCACCACTCGACGCGTCAAATTCCAATTCATCATTGGACAGTGTATGATCCGATTTTACACTGGAACCCGAACTTGCCGATACCGCTTCAAGTTCCTTATAGGTAAGTGTAACTTCTACTTTTCTGCTAGATTTCCATTTCCAACTCCATTTCTTATTGGCCATTTTAATGACTAATTTATGGCCGTCGATTTTCGTGATAACATCTTCAAGCTCTACTTCGTCAACCTCGATCAGTGCCTTATTCGCATTCCCAGGGACGAGCATTAGCTTAATTCCACTACTGACCTTAACTTCATCAAAATCACCCAGGTTGCGCGTTTCAGAATCGGTTAAAGTATATGCAAATGACATGCACAAAAAGGCTGGAATTATGAGTAATAAAGCGGTTTTTTTCATGATCAATTATTTTTTTAATTAATGACTTCACTAAGAAACGAAGGTTGCACGTAGAAATTAAATTTTATCGACGTATGCACTGTAGTATTCCGATAGCCGCTTAATCCAGTGCCTTTTTCAATTCGTTTTTGTAGGTTAATACGTGCTCACCTTTCGATTTAAGCCTATATTGCATTACCCATCTCGGGTGGGGAAGAGGGACGATTTCTTTAAAGAATCGGTAAGTTCCATTGAGCTTTTTGAAGTATTGAAAATTCTTTCCCTTGCCCATTGAAAAAGCCACTTTTTCGTGACATCCAAATACCTTTTGAGAATTGATGTTATCAATAATTTTTTGTTCGACTGCGGTATAAAGTTTCTTGTCGTCGTAGTAGTTGTAGTTTTTTTCGTCTTTGATAAAACCAAGCGGACACAGAGAAGTGATATAAAAATGTGTATAAAATTCTCGCGGGCCGCCTAAAGCATTAATAAAATCATAGACGAAAATGGACGACAGTTCATTCTTTTTCTGAAATCCATTGTAGATTGTACATTCTTTTTCCAGTGTTTTCGGATCGGTAAATGGAATGCCGGTTACACCTGCACCGAATCTTCCGGGATTGATACCAAAAAGGAAATATCGCTTGTTGTGATCGTTGAAGTATTTCAAATAGAATTCCACGAAAACATTTTGCACGTCTTTTTCTTCATAGGGATAGAGAATTGAGATACCATCAGGTAGGGTCCAATTGGGATCAATGGAGAAGTGATATTCAATTACTTGCTCAGCAAAAGTCATAAAACTCAGCGAAAGTTAATGAATACAATAGAAATGCATTGAAAAGAAGGAGTCGAGAAAGATCATTTGAAACGCCGCTTTAGGCTACACATTCTATGAAGTAATTATGGTAAAGGGGTCTGCTCTCATCCTGAGCGAGCGAAGCGCCCGCCCTGAGCGGAGTCGAACCTGTCATTCCGAGCGAAGTCGAGGAAAACGAAAGGGAAGCCTTGCGTCCAAGGCTCCCTCTTTCTAACCCAATGTCTAAAAAACAATTCATCCTGCATATCTTACACAATTGATTTATGTCAAACGGGGTCACCCTCACATAACAAGGTCAGTAGTGAATTGCCTCTTGGAGATCATGATTTGACCATGAACGCTCTTGATAAATGCCATAATATCAAAACCGATACCTTCCATGTGAGCGTAGTGGATGACACATCTCCTTTAGCTGTATGTCTACAAAATGAAATCGTTGTGATCGGTCAGTCGGATACTTCTACAACTGTAGTACCAATAAGTAATTTGAGTCTTGCCCAACTTGATAACTGCTCGGTGGTTGAAGTAAAAGGTCGTAAAATGGAAGTGAGTTGCGGGCCACAGGATACTGTCTTTGATGATTCGGTAGAGTTTTGTTGCCAGGACGTCGGCAAAGAAATTATGGTGCTGATCAGAACAACAGATAGTACTGGTAATGCTAATACTTGCATGACAATAGTGAAAGTTGAAAAAGCTGATTCCCTAAGCTGCCCAAATGCAATAGAGCAAGAATCCACATTGGAGATAAAGGGAATTATCACAGACCGGTATGATGCTCCGATGCGAAATGTATTGGTGTCATTGGAAATGAAGAACGAAGAGATTGACAAAAAAATTCATACAAACACCAAAGGAAAATACAATTTTGAGATTTCATCAAATGAGCCATCTGCAACTATTCTGCCTTACAAAAATGACCATTGGACAGATGGACTTTCTACACTCGATGCCATTTTGCTGCAAAAGCATTTGTTGGGAAAAGAATTGCTGAAAGGAATAGACCTTATTGCGGCGGATGTCAATGGGGATAGAGTAATTTCCGGACTGGATTTAATATATTTAAGAAGATTGATTTTGGGTGTTATCGAAAAAGTTTCTGAAAATATGAGTTGGAATTTCGTAAAGAGTATTGAAAATGATGAAGAAACGGCAGAGATCGCAGAATTTGCATTTGCACCGCTCGAAATGGCGATGGAGGAAACCGCAACTGAGATGAATTGGACTGGGATCAAGACGGGAGACATTTCCGGTGATATAAATTCGAATTTCTCGGACTATACCAAAGCGCTCACGAAATCCCGCATTACATTGTATTACAATCAGGAATACATCGATGACGAGATACACCTGCAGTTCAGCATCAAGGAGCCCCTACAACTCACAGGTTTTCAGGGTATTTTCTCATTACCACTTCATACCAGGCTTCTCGGCGTAAGTACCGGACAAGTTGTACTCGAACCTGAGCATTTTGAATTGAACGATAAGATGGGCCATTTGACTTTTAGTTATAATCGAGCAGAGCCTTTCCAGGTTGCACCCGCCGAAAGTCTTTTCGGCATGATACTACAAGATGGAAGGAATTCACAAAATCAGTACATAGAATTGCGGAAGGGCGATCTTGCACCGGAAATTTATACGGCTAGTAAAATCTACAGCTTCGAACTTGTTCCGGAATTCGCCAGGGGGAATGAATTAACCCTGTTTCAGAATGATCCGAATCCGTGGAAGGACGAAACGGTGATTCGATTTAATCTACCTGCAACCGGAGAGGCTGAAATTTCCATTTACGACACAGACGGCAAAATGCTTTGGGCGAATAAAGAAGTCTATTCTCAAGGCACACACCTCATAACACTCTCAAAATCAATGATTTCTGCAAAAGGAGTATTGATCTATAAAATAAAATATGAGGGTGAGGTGATGAGTGGTAAGATGATAAGGGTGGATTGAGCGCGTATAAATTTGAAATCACAAATGTGATACCAAACAAAAGTTTGAAATTTTGATATCGCAATTTTCGACCTCAAAGCGAGTTCGATTCTTTGATATCACAAATTGTGATATCAAACGCAGGACGTGGAGGAAGGCGAAAATTACCATATGTCTTTACCGAACAGGGAGTTGCTATGCTTTCAAGCGTGTTGCGATCACCCCGAGCAAGGCAGGTCAATATTGCCATAATGCGCACTTTCGTCCGGCTACGCAGTCTTTTATCGACTAGTGAAGAACTAGCCAGAAAAGTCAAAACACATGACAAGCAAATCGCCGCTCTATTTGCCCAAGTCAAGAAGCTTCTAAAAAATCCGAAAAGAATGCAAATTGGGTTTAAGGTGAAAAATAAAAAGGAGCTATGAAAATTCTTTATAACTCCTTGATAATCAATCTAGGGATGATAGAATTCGAATACCGCCAAAGCGGTACACGGCCTACGACCCTCACGCCGAAAGCGTGAGGCGCTAATCACCTTGAATATCATTGAGGAATCTTGAAACACCTCTTTTCTTTATCTTTTTTTCAAGTTTAAGAGCCTCATTTTTATTATCAATGACTTTTGCGAATACTACCTTCCAATCTTTTGCTCTTGACGTGAATCCTTTGTGATTGCCTAGATGATAGTTTAATCTTTCCGTCAATGTTTGCGAAGTATATCCCACATAATACTTTTCGATGGTTGCGCTGTACAATATGTATACCTCGAACTTCATACAAAAAAAGGGATGCTAAAAACATCAGCATCCCTAATAATCAGTAGGGGTGATAGGATTCGAACCTACGACCCCTTGGTCCCAAACCAAGTGCGCTAACCGGACTGCGCTACACCCCTATGTTTATTTCATGTTGGGTTATTTGATTTTTTATTTCTGAAGAGGACACCTTTGACCCTCACGCTGAAGGCGTGATGCGCTAACCGGACTGCGCTACACCCCTGATTACAACTTTTCTTTGCGGTGAGAGGGGGATTTCCTTCGACTTCACTTTGTTCCGCTCAGGATAAACTTCTCATCCCCAATAATTCTCTACCTTAATTTCAAGCGGTGAGAGGGGGATTCGAACCCCCGGTACCTGTTTCCAAGTACGCTGGTTTAGCAAACCAGTGGTTTCAGCCACTCACCCACCTCACCAATAATCATTCTAAGCCTTACTTCAAAAGCGTTTGCAAAAATACATCCGTCACTCCTACAATACAAGCGAGCGGCTCGAAAAAGTTTCACTCATATTAAAAAAATACTTATTAAAAAAAACGTCAGTTATGCTACACTTAATAAAAAAAGTATATCTTTTCCGTACGTTTTCATCATTAGATCCTTATGGTCATGTTCTTTCTCAACCTGAGAAGTAATAATGACCAAAAATTAAGGGCGCCGAAAGAGGCGCCCGTTTTTTTATTGAGACAGATATACCAAATCTAGTAGATTTTGCATATCGCGCTGATGTTTTTTGAAACAGGTTGGCTTTAACAGATATACCGTTATAGCCAAATTCTATGCCAATTCGGTGGTTAGTGAATTAGTAATTAGTTGACAGGGTAAACAGGGCGATGCAAGTAGGTTAAAATGATTGGTAGTCTGACCTGACATCTTTTACCTTTTGGAAAAATGGTCAATCAACCCTTCGTAATCAACGAGTTACCCAATTTACTACTCAACCAACTACGTTGCCATAATATTGAATTCTATAGCCTTCTTCACAAGACCGGCTGTGTTCCTGGCATTCAATTTGGAGAGAAGACTGCTGCGGTGGGCTTCGACTGTTTTAAGGCTAATAAACAATGATTTTGCGATTTCCTGATTGGTATTTTCCTCTAATATCAGGTTAAGGACCTCTTTTTCTCTGCGCGTGATTTTGGGTACTTGCACTTCTACTTCTTTTAGTTTTTTACTACTATCCATTAGGCTGTTCATTATTGTATTCGTAATGCTTTGGCTGAAGTACGTACGACCTGTAGCCACAGTCCTGATAGCAGTTATAAGTTCTTTTCTTCCGGTATTCTTTAAAATATATCCGAGAGCTCCACTTTTTAGTATTTCGGTGATGTAGCTCTCTTCGTCATGCATGGAGAGTACTAATATTTTCAAATCTTCCTTGAGTTTAAGGATTCTCTTGCAGATTTCTATTCCGCTCATATCCGGAAGATTAATATCCAGGAGCATAACATCCACTTTTTGAAGCAGCGAAAGATTGAAGACATCTTTTCCCTCAAAACATTTGTGGACAATCTCAATATCCCTTTCTCTGCTCAGGATGGATTCCAATCCATCCACGAACATTTTGTGATCGTCTACGATCAGTATTCTTATCATGACTATTTTTCAAAAATTTCCAAAAAAATTCAACGCATTCGAGACAGCTTCCTGTTTTGGGACCTGAAAGGATAACTTTTCGAATAATATGTTCATGTACAAAGGGAAAACACTCTTCTCAAAAATGACTTTTTTGGAAGAAAAAATCCCCTTTATTAAATGGCGAATGTATGTAGTCAATAGTCCGTGAAGGAAATATTTCATAACTCGTTGATACTCAATCTTAGAATTATGGATAAATTATTAAAACTAAAGTATCGTCTGAACCGAAACTTGCATTTTAATAGGATTGCCAAATAAGCAGGCCATAAATACTTGATAATCAGCGTTATAGAAAATATTGAATTTAAGATACTGCTGTTAACACTTCGAATTTGGCCGAAATCCTTCACGAACTATTGTGTAGTAAGAATTTATAATAAATTAGGGTAAACTCTAATTACTAAAATATTAAAAAATATGAGCTTAGCCACTATGCAATTGTTAGTAATCTTCCTGATAAAACTGATCGTCGGGCTGGATAGTCTCAATATTAACACTCCACAGTCTTCGACCCTTTTAGAGATCAATGCAGATATATCCGAACATAGGGCCAGCAGCGACTTTGACGCCCTCGCGCAGGATTACTACAAAAGAGCACTTATCAACCAGTCGCTTCCCCTCAAAAGCAAAGAGATAGTAGAAGATCTCACCCAAAGCGCCAAATACTTCAAACTGGTGAAAAACACTGCCGGTTATCACCGAGCCCGGCTCGCCCTTGCCAATTTTTATGCGCGCGAAAATCTGTTTCTCAATGATGCCAGGGGTCTTGCACAAGAAGCTTTGGATTATTTCCAATCCGAGGGAATGGACCGCCTGGAGATAGCGGCAGCCTCCAGCCTCGGTAAGGTCCTGCTTGCTCAATTTGATTTTGAGAAAGGAATAGCTGTCGTTTCCGCGGCATTGGACAAATCATTGGTTACCCAAAACAAGGGCCTGGAAATCCAAAACAGGCTTTTGCTTTCTCAGTTTTTAGGGAATATGGGCAAGGTAGAAGAAGCAGTAGAAATGGCAAGAAGTGTGGTTAATTTGGAAAATAAACTCAACCAAATTAAATATTCTCCCATAGCGCTCAGAGATATTGGGTATTATTATTTTAAAGATAAAAACTACGATCTGGCCTTAGCGCGGTTGAGAGAAGCGGAATTGATACCGGATTTGAGCTACGACCTCGAAATAGGCATCTACGAAACACTTTCAAAATGTTATGAAGAAACGGGTAGCGAAAGCGAGGCTTTGTTTTACTTAAAAAAAGCCGATGTACTCAAGGATGCCCAAAGAGACAATGCGAAATATGCGATCTCAAATCAGATTGCATTGGAATACCAGACTAAAGAAAAAGAAAAAGAGATCGAAAATCTGCAATACGAGAATCAAAGCAGATTGCAAAAATTGAAGCAAAGTACTCGTCTTAATATGGCTTTGGCGGCTTTAATGGGTGCACTCTTGCTCGCCGGGTATTATATACTCAGGTTTTACAGCCAAAGGATAAAAACAAGAAACCTTATCAATGAGCAGCGTGGAGAATTAGATCAGCAACGCATACATAAACTTGAAAATGATCTCAAAATCAAAAGCCTCGAGTCCATGATAAACGGTCAGGAAATAGAACGGACACGGATTGCTAATGATCTTCACGATAGCCTTGGAGGTTTGCTCTCCACGCTCAAACTTCAGTATGACGCTCTTCAGATGGATCACAAAAAATTGGGTACGGATGGAGCTTACCAAAAAATATACAACCTCATCGACCACGCCTGTGATGAAGTACGCGATATAGCACGAAATCTAAAACCTGCTTCCCTGGAAAAAATAGGCCTTACCGCGGCGATCAATGATCTTATAAACAGATATTCCGCCAATGGCAATCCGGAAATCTTCTTACATTCCAATAGAATAGACGACATATTGACTAATGATAAAAAACTGCACGTCTACCGGATAGTTCAGGAATTACTCAACAACACGTTGAAACATGCTGAAGCAACCGAGCTGGACGTACAATTAACCCGTCGTGAAAAAGAACTCTTCCTCAAAGTGGAGGACAATGGAAAAGGTTTTGATGAACATAAAGTCAAAAAAGGCTTGGGTCTGGAAAATATAAGAAGCCGCCTGAACATGCTCAATGGGGAACTGGAACTCGATAGTAGTCCGAATAAAGGCACTTCTGTAATGATCAATATTCCACTGGAGAATTAGACTTCCCACCGAAGCCTTGGCGTAGGTGGACCAACTTTTCACTCAAAAGACGTAGGATCGCAATTCAGAACCTCCAACTCATTTGAAAAACTCAATAAGCAATTAAGGAACTACGGGTTTTCCCTAGTCACAAAATGCGTATTTACCAGAACATTCGACCTAGACTGCGCACATATCTTTACATCGTCAATAAAGATTGACTCCGAAAATTTAATCGGTTCATGAGATTCAGTTAGTTAAGTTCTTGCAGATATCAGAGGCTCGTTGCGCACATATACTTCACTAGAAAATGCATCGCACTGAAGCTTACATCTACAGTCAAAAAATGATTCGCATAACAGTAGTGCAGTGGGCCTCTATTATCTGTTAAATTTTACGGATTTAAGTAGGGTCGCAAAAAATTGTGATCTGTCATCATATATTCAGCCAAGGTGATTAAAGACCGTTTCGAAATAAGGCTCTGATTTGTTTTGATCTTTTTTTGAAGTGGTCTTTTTGTAACTACTCAGGAGGTAATATAACGAATAATAATAATGGAGTAAAAAGAGTTATAGGACAATCCAACTCGAACTAAAGATAATAGGGCCGGATAAATTGGACTATTATCGAATCACGACTAACAAAACTGGAAAAAGAAAACCAACTTCTTCGAAAGGAGAATAAGTTTTTGCGTGAAGAGAATAAAATTCTATGCCAAGAGATTAGAGAACTTCGCGAAAAACTGGAATTAGTCCTTAGCCAACTGGCCAAAAAAGAGGTTAAAAAAGACAGCCACAACAGCCACAACCCACCAAGCCAAGACAAGTCAACACATGAGAAAAAAAGTCTGCGTAAGAAAACAGGACGTAAATCAGGAGGACAAAAGGGTCATAAGGGTCATTATCTTGCAATGACAGATAATCCTGATGAAAAGCACATAGTAAAAAGTGATTACTGTTCAAAATGTGGGGACACAATTGATCAGGAAAAGCAACAATTGGTATCGAAAAGACAAATAGTAGAAATACCTTCGATACGCCCCAGATACATTGAATATCAGCAGTATGGATGCCAGTGCGGGCGGTGTGGTCATCTTCAAAAAGGTAGTTTTCCCCAAGGGGTAAAAGCACCGATCCAATATGGTAGCAGCGTCATAGCACTGGTCAGCTATTTTAGCGTTTTCCATTATCTTCCCTTCCAAAGAATGACCCAGTTGTTCAAAGATATATTTCACTTGCCCATCAGTGAGGGAAGTGTACAGAACTTATTGAAAAAAGCAGCCCAAAAGGCTCGACCCATATACCATGCTATACTCCAACAAATCTTTTCATCGACTTACGTCGGTTCGGACGAAACATCTGCTAAAGTAAATGGCGACAAATGGTGGGTATGGGTGTGGCAAAATATGAAAAACACTTACATAAAAGCCACTGAAAGTCGAGGATTTATAAGTGTCCAGCAAATAATTGGCGATCACTTGTCCCACGCTACAATAGGGTCAGACCGCTGGGCAGCACAACTGAAAATGAAATCCAAATCCAAACAATTATGCATAGCTCACTTATTGAGAGACCTCATATTTTTGGAAGAATCGGAAAACCAAGTTTGGGCCAGCCAATTTAAGTCCTTGTTAGAACATGCTTTAGCCTTGCGAAAAAGAACAGAACAAACTCAAACCTTTCAAACCAACCAAAAGGATGCCTATAAATTGGAAAAAAGGCTTGATCGGCTACTGTTAAGGCATATCGAAAAAACCGAATTCCCAAAAACTCATTCTTTTCAAAAATCAATGTTAAAAAACAGGAATTACATCTTTCCCTTTTTATACAATTCTGAAGTCCCACCGGACAACAATTCTTCAGAAAGGGCAATAAGAAATGTAAAAGTAAAACTAAAGGTCTCAGGACAGTTTAAATCGGGTCAGAATATATTTTGTGTCTTGCGTTCCTGCATCGATACATTAAAAAAAAGAGAGCTCAATGTTTTGGCCTATCTTTACTGCATTGCCAAACTCCCTACTCAAAAGCATTGTTTGGTACCTGAGTAGTTACGTCTTTTTTATTTTATCACCAGTGCACGTTTAGAAATAACCACTCCCCCCTCTGTTACTAACCTGATTGTATAAAGGCCTTTTGGCAATATTAAGTCGTATGAAAGTGAATTTCGAGGGCTTAATATTTCAGACCTTATGACCTGTCCCCAGGTATTGAAAACCTTCATATTCTTAAAGCGCACTTCTCCACTTGTTATAGTAATCTGTCCATTACTGGGATTGGGGTATATTGATATTTTTTCGGATTTAGAAATTTCATTTGTAGGGGTTGAAAGATTTGAGCATTCGAGATTCATCCCGTTGCAATAAGTCCGTAAAATTAGGGTGCAATCCAGAACGAAAGGGTTGGCTTTATCGTCTTGCATAGCCGCAATGAGATGAGTGATTCTTATTTCTTCCTCATCGATCTCATCTTCGAGGTGCCAACCGCACAGATCTTCGAGCATGGAGTCGAAGTATTCAGCATCGGCTTTCAGGGCCTCTTCTCTATACATCGTATAAAAATAGAAGACAGCACGTGCTATATCTCCTTTGACCGATTCTCTCGGTTCAAATTCGCCCTCGATGAAACCGGTATTCGTTACAAGTTCATACACTTCGCTGTACTCATTCTTAGCTACTGTAGGTACATCAAAAAGTTCTTCTTCATTGCGAAACCATCGAGTAGTACGATTATCGTCTATGTCCTGAAATGGATGATTAAGTCTCGCTGTGTTGACTGCTGCCTTTGCAGGTTTGAGATGGTGCAGGTCGCTGAAAACATTCCCATTTTCTTCCGCTGCTCCTTTACTTCGTGGATAAATATGTTCGGTATTGATGCCATTTTCTGCGAGCCAGGCTATAGGAGAAACATCAGCTGGAAGATCTAATTGGAATCCAGTATATACACCCTCTATTATACCCAGTGTCGATGAAAGATTTTCGAACATGTACATGCGGGCATCGCTGTAGTCCAGAACAGCCCGGGGTTTATATTCTTCTACGATTTTTTGTAACAGGGCGTCTCCTTCGAGGTCGGGAAAGAGAATTTCCTGAGCGTAGAAGAAATGTACATTAAAAAATAAAATATGAAATAAAACGCTTTTCACACGGGTGTATCCCAGTTTTTCGCAAAAATGGTTAAATTAGCATAAACCAAAATACATTCAAAAATGGACAAGGCTAAATTACTGAACCAGTTTAGCCAACTTTTGGATGAGATAGAACTTAAAGAGAAAACCGCAGAAAGCTTTTATGAATTTGAAACCAAATCGGTGGAGCTTCTTAAAGAATTAAGTCGCAATGTGATAGAACAGACCATAGGAGAAGCCGATGAAGATTATCGTAAAAAAAAAGCATAATAGGCTATTACGGAAAACTTGAACTGGACAACTCACATCGATTTGTAAAAGAGGTCAAAGGAGTAAAACTGAGTCCGATGCTGAAGGATATCACAGCATATGTAGGGCAAAGTGAATGCTACCAATCGAGTAGTGAATTACTAAAAAAGACGATGCAACTTGATGTGAGCGACAACAGCATACACAGAGTATGTCAAAGTCTTGGAGAGGAGGGTGAAAAATGGCTGGAGGAGCAAAGAGAAGATGTACAAAGTAAGCCCAAAGCGGAGTCCGATGAGGTAGTATATGCACATGCAGATGGAGGGATGGTGTTGACCAGACCGAGTGATTGGAAAGAAGTAAAAGTAGGAAGGGTTTATAAAGGTAAAGAAGTACTTAAACTGAGCGATACCAGGAGTTTTATCAAAGAATCGTGGTATTGTTTTCATTTAGGTGGGCATGAAGAATTTGAACGAAAGATGTCAGAATATCTGGATACCTACGAAGATCTAAAAGACAGGTTGGTCATAATAATAGACGGAGCGAAATGGTTGGGAGATTGGTTTAGCTCAGAATATCCAGAGGCTTTGCAAATACTGGATTATTATCATGCCTTAGAACATTTTTCAGACTTTTCAAAAGTAGCGATACATAGAAAAGAAAAGAGAAAAGAGTGGTTAGACACCATAAGGGAAACACTATTGAAAAAGGGAGGACAAGCTGCCTTAAAAATGGTGGAGAACATAGAATGTAAAACAGAAAAGAAAAAAGAAAAGAAAGAGAAATTATTGGTCTATTTAAACAACAACATCCACAGGATGGAATATCCAAAATATAGAGAAAAAGGGCTACAAATTGGAAGTGGTGCCATAGAAGCAGCCCATAGAACATTGGTGCAAAAGCGCTGTAAATTGTCAGGACAAAGATGGACTCCAAAAGGAGTTACAAACGTAATCAGTCTCAGAAATTTGAGAATGAACAATCAATGGGACAGACTCTCTGAGTTCCTTGGGAAAAAAGCTGCTTAAACGAAAAAATGGGATACACCCTTTCACACTACAAACATATTAAGAAAATTACAGATATAGGTATGATGGGGTGCGGGACAAATTGCACGTTCTTAACCATTGAAAGTCAGTTTTTTGGCCGAAAATGGGTGCTACACTACTTTCATTTTGCAACTTTTACAATGTGAGATATCGTGGAATTTGCAATTACCATAATACCCGTATAATACGCTTATTACCGTAATTAACGTTTATAATAATAATTTTAGAGATTCAATTGACAGGTGTTTCGCCATTTTCAATTTACAACTTTTGTGCGATTCGTCTTATATCTATCTGTAACGATTATTTTAAATTTAACAGTGTGAATAGAGTACTACTTGTAGTATGACTCCATATAAAAAGGGAATCTTTTACTTAAAAGTTTGTAAACGTTTCTAACGGTTAAGTCAATCTTGTACACTAACATTATCGACATTCGATACCATATGCACAACCACTGCCGGTGAAAACGACAATATGCAACCTCGTCCTTTGCAGCCAATTTTATCTGCGTTTATCTCTACGCTGTATTCCTATTGATCAGCCATTCAGAGTGACCGTAGCCAAAGATAGTCACAAAAATGAGGTTGTATAAAGCCACAACAATCCCATTAACCTAATCGGTTTTGAGATTCACCAGCCTTAAATTTCCATAAAGTATTTTTTGAAATTGTTCCAGGCAAAATAGCCGTAGGTACTATTACTTTTCACAGGTTTTAATTCAGTATCGGTAGTTGAGTTTTAATTTTTCACATTGTGGGAATTGTTCCAGAGGCACTAAAAATATGGTCGCCCACAATTGTTTCCACATTCCCTTCAAGGTTTTCCATCCTTGCATGATTCTATTTTTACACAAAACAAATAACTGGTCTATGATACCGCGTGACGCGGTACGAGTTATGAGCAATCTGCATACAGATATAGAAATTGCGTATTCCGGTGAAATTTTTGCGTACATATTTGTGGTGCAGATTGAAGCCATGATTCTTTTGAGCGTTGAATCCTTCATTTTCTATTTTCCATCTTATTCGTCCTGCCTCGGTCAATTCTTTGATGTTGGCCTTATTTGGAGTGATACTGCAAATGGTGATGAACCGTTTTTTATCTTTTACAGATGGATCACCCACTTGGCTTGTCTGTAGTTCATGTTTGATATAATAAAACTCATGTCCTTGGTGTGTAAGAGCTTCGTTGCTGTATCCATAAATGTGATCAGTTTTTGATTTAGGATTGTGGATTTCTTCTTTTTTGATGCGTTCTACCTGTTTTTCCAAACGTAAATCGCCTAACTGTTCCCACACACTTTTGAGCTTTCCATTTTTCCATACAATGATGTATTCCCAGCCATTGCTCTTGATCTGTTCCATCACAGGGCCAGATGCAAATAGCCCGTCCAAAAGAATACAAATTTGTAATCTGGAAAAATCTTTTTTAAGATTTTTCAGCAGTCTCTTCAATGCTTTTTGTTCGCAGTCTTGTTTGCTGCGGCCATCCTCATTTTTCAACCACTCCGTTGAGACAGATAAACAAAATCCATTTGAACAAACAAGTTTGGCTTCCAACACATTTTGATTCCAGGTCGTTTTGCCTTTTTTGCTTGTTTTTGACGGGCATCCCGCATAGGGTTCTTCGTCAAAGGTATACACACCACTCCCGTCTATGGCCATCGTGAAATATTTGCCCATCAGCCGAAACTTATGAAGGGTGCGTTTGTCCAATAAATATTTGATAATATGGCGACGACAGGATTCCAAAAGGTCTGGCTCTAACTTATTCATCACATCACTTAGGAGTATCCATAGCTCGTGCCGCGCTACGCGGTATGGGGTAATTTCAAACCGAACAAGGTCTCATAGTTCGCCAAGAATTGATCTTCTTCACGATCCTCGTTCATTTGGTTGCGCGAACCTTCTTTAAACAAAAACATAATCACAGCGGCCAATATGATTTCTGAAATCTCATACCTCGCACGTTTACCTCGATAATCGGGTAGACTATCAAAGGTGTGTTTCCAAGCAGGGATAAAGTGGTCAAAGGTTTGGGCAATCCTATACAAAAGCAAATTGCGGGGAGATTTTCGAGAGCTTTTCAACTCATTCTTTAAGGAATTGGCTCTTTTAAGTTTTCTTTTTTTTTAAATTTACTCATCATATAAACGTTTTTGCAAATATATAAACAGCTGTAAACTTCTTTTTTACGGTTGTTTATTATTTGCTCTGCTTCAACGAGTTATGAATTGGCTCTGAATTGCTGCTAAATATAGGAAGTATTTGATATTTTGTGCGGCTTGAGTTAGAGGGTCGACACCAAAAACTTGAATGAAATGAAATAACAGTTCTATGACCATCTTTGAACCTGTCGACAAGCGTCCTGATTTTAAAAAGCATTCGCTACCCTAGTCTCAGCAAAAAAGTATTATTTCCATCAACAGCGGATGTCTTCTCCGGTTAGTTTGTTCTACATGTCGCGGTAATGGCTGGTTTGATTTGATCTTGTTTCTAGATGGGAAGACAATAACGGTAACAACAGCCGCGTAGTCAATAGAATGACCTCAACCAACCGAAGACGTCCATGAGCTATCAAAAAGTACCTCTTCGTATAAAATTGTGGTATGGAGCCGGCCAAGCGGGTAATGCCGTTTCAGGTTTTGGCTTCAGTCTATTTCTATTTTTATACTACAACCAGGTTTTAGGATTGTCGGGAACATATACTGGCATAGGCATGGCCATAGCCCTTGTTTTCGATGCGATCACCGATCCTATCGTTGGTTCTTGGTCGGACGGTTTCCGTTCGCGTTGGGGACGGAGGCACCCATTTATGTTGTTGGGAGCGATACCGATGTCAGCCTTATTCTTTGGCATTTTTTGGCCCCCTGCCGGGCTATCAGAGTTTTCACTGTTTCTGTGGTTCACTATAATGAGCATATTGATGCGAGCAGCGCACACGCTCTTTCAGGTTCCCTATATGTCTCTGGGTGTCGAATTGACTCAAGATTACGAAGAGCGTACGAGCATAGCTCAGTATCGCTATTTGATAGGGCCTATAGCTACTCTCATGTGCATCGCCATAGCCTGGAATTTCTTTTTCGTAAGCTCAGAAGCCAACCTAAATCCACAGCTTACACGAGAACCGTATTTCGCCTATGCCTTGTTGTCGTCTTTTCTTATGGCCTTATTTCTGGTCGGCACGGTACTTGGCACTAAAGAAGCTATCCCTCATCTGGCAGGAGCAGATCAAAAGCGACGCGAATTTGACTTTTTCAGAGTGTATCGAGATCTGATCAACGCTTTGAAAAGCCCATCATATAGAGCTCTTTTTATAAGCACATTCGTAGCTACCATTTATCTAGGTGCACAAGGATCTCTTCTGTTGCACCTTCAGACATTTTTCTGGAAACTGAATACCAAAGGCATTGAATGGTTGCAATATACCGCCCTAGTAGGTAGCCTAATCGGTGTCCCACTTATCGCACCATTGCATCGCTGGATCGACAAAAAATGGTCACTGATTTTTTGTGGATTTTTAATGATGATTTTCACAACAGGCCCTGTTGCGCTGGCACTTTTTGGCTGGATGCCCGATAATCATAGTATTCTTGTGCCCGTACTCATTGTCTGCCTATTTATCGTATCTGTAGGTGGAGCGGGCAGTAATATTACTGTGATGTCCATAGTAGGAGATATCACTGACGAACACGAATTGCGTACCGGTACCCGGCAGGAAGGAATCTTTTTTGGCTCGCTGAATTTTATAGAAAAGTGCTTTCTCGCCGTAGGCAATATGTTGGCTGGTTTTTCAATAGATTTTATTGGATTGGATCCCAATTCACAGCCTGATGAGGTCCCCGATCAGGTACTTGTTGATTTTGGATGGGTGTATGCGGCATATGCATTGATCAGTCTTATAGCGTTTTGGGTATTCTTGCCATACAATATAAATAAGAAGAAGCAAGCTCAGATTGTAAAAGAATTAGAATTGAAAAGAGAAAAGATGAAAGTCGATGACCACATATAAGGGCAATTTGACGTTTATTTGTAATGGTGATGACTTTGATATTAATGGTAGGGACGTTAACAGCAATGGGTACAGGACGAATTAGACCATTTTTGTAATCGAAAACAAATCTTATTGCAAATCAGAATTCATTTTATGGCAAGAGATTCATTCAAAACGTAGCGGAGGCCAGGAAAAAGCAGCGGAGCATTTGCTTTTTTCCAGAGTTTTTTGGTACCTTTTGGGGCAATGCCAAAAAGTACGTACAACAGAAACTGAACATAGTTTATAATATTGGTGCAATTTGTCTTACACACACGGCAATTTGATTATAAGAATGTTATCAAAAACTCATAGACTTTTATACTGTAAAAATGGACCATAAATTTGATTCTCAGATGATTTTTAGAAAAGCTTCACCGAATGATGACACTCCCTAGAATACGTCAATTTGTATTTATCTGTAAAACGATCGCCGCTGCTGATGAACTGAAAATGTTGTTCAATCTTGGCGAACCCTATTTTGATCCGGAAGTATCTTTCTTTGGTTTAGAAAATGCGGTATTCGCAATCGGGGACCAATTTCTAGAGATCGTAACGCCACTTCCCAAACTCGATCCGAACAAAGTTGCTGGAGGACGGTTTCTGTCACGAAGTGGTCCAGGTGGTTATATGATGATATTTCAGGTCGCTGATATAGCAGTTGCTCGTACTCGAGTTGATGCGATGGGTATTCGCCGCGTTTTTAATCACGATTCAGAAAGTATAAGTGCAAGCCATTTGCATCCGTCCGATGCTGGAGCAGTAATATTGTCTATCGACGAACCTCGGCCGCCTGAAAGTTGGGAGTGGGGCGGACCGGATTGGCTGCGAAGAAGTACGTCTGGTCAACTGAAAGGAGCAGTATTAGGATCTCCGGAGCCCAAAAAACTTGCCTCGAAATGGTCCAATGTTCTCGGTGTGTCACAGAAAGACAACATCATTGATTTGGAAGACGGTCAATTGATTTTCAAGTCCCACGAAAAGGAAAAAGTGCTCGCTTATATCATTGGACAAAAGAATGTCGAAGAGGTAATACAACGAGCCCAGAGCCTACATTTAACGACCGATAATAATACCATAGACTTTCATGGCGTAGATTTGATTTTGAAGCCTTCATGATGACCAATGTATGATATAAAGCAAAATTGAAGTTGATATGTAAAGATTTGGGTCTTGTATTAGTGCTTGGATGGAAGTTGAAAATTCATCTATTTGTTTTCATTTTTCAATGATCATGTATGTGTCTTACTGATCTTCAAGGTGATGTAACAGGTCATTTTCAAAATCTATTTCAAAGGTTGTGTGACAAAATGCAGGATTGAATACTGAGTCCACTCCGATTACCACACATTTTTCAAGCGTACATTTGCCAGCTGCGGCCAAAACCCTGGAATTTTCTTAAGTGCAATATTGTTGCATAAGCATTCCTGAGGGTTGCGATGATGATATTTGGAAATCCGAGGGCATTTTCGACCAATTTATCGTTAATTCTTCTAAAATTCGTCCAAAGTACTCGTGACAGGACATAAATTTGACATTTGAATAAACCCCGATATAATATTTTGTTCCTTTTTTTGAACCGGTGAAAACATTGATGTATGGTCGATTCCACATTGGCTCTTAGATTGTGGGTGTGTTCATCTAATGTTTCTTGCATCTGTTGAAATAAAAAATAGTTTTCTACTTCATCTTTGGTCATATACCGACCTCGGGTGTCGTGTTTAATGACGTATTTGTTGGTCTTCTCGTTAAACTTTACCGCGCACTGTTCTCCTGTCTTTTTTCGCCATACTTGAAGATTGTTATTCTCATCTCGTTTCATTGTATAGGCCTGCTTTCCCCCTTTTGTATTAGCTAACTTCCATTCGGGCGTGGTCGTTTCTGACATTGCTTTTCTGTTGGCCTTGCTGTCGTATCCGCCATCCGTGATGGCCTGTTCTATTTTATTCTTTTCTTGACCTGATTCATCCTTATCTGGATTTAATACATCCTGGATATGGTCGATAGATTCGATTAAAAACTCGTCTTCTGTAATATTGGCCGGTACCTAAGTACATGACAAAAAACGGAAGTAGAGCCAAATTTTCCGTCTGTCGTGGTTAATATATGCGTTGATATAGTTGTCTATCCCTCCCCTGAAAATGCTTTTTCTTCTTTTTCCTCGATTATTTTTTTTGAATAATGAGGGTATCTTTCTCTTTATCCATTCGCCTATACGTATCATCCATACATATGATATGGCTAATAAACCAAATAATGTTTCTAGCCTTTTGGGATGAGTTACATGTGTATCTTCCAGTTGAAAACCATTCGTTTTCATGTCCTTGAACATGTTTTCAATATACCACCTTTTGGCATAGATATCGCAAGCATCTTCTACATCCTCAGAGTGTATGACTATCAAATACTCTAATTTGTTCTTGTCATTTCTAAATCTGAATCCGCTTACGTATACTTCATTGCCTCCAACTAAATATTTTCCCGGCAATCTTGGCGATGATCTTTTATTATTTTTACATAATAAACCCAGTTTTACCTCCTTGCCATTTTTTACACCTACCATGCCTTCCTTAACCCGAAGGTTGAATCCTATCTCATTGGTTATCAAGTACTTAACCCAATGTTGGCCAATGAATTCCCGGTCTCCTATAACGTTCTTTATCTGACCTTTTCCAACAATTTTTACCACTTCCTCTAACAACTCAATTCTTTCATATTGTGCAGAGTTGCCTTTCTTTGGAAGCAACACCCATTTGATCGGTATCGAATACCCGTCTCCTAGTATAGAAAATACCAAAAAATTAATATCCACTTTACCAAATTGCCAGTTTGTCCTATCCACAAGCAGGGTATAAGGCCCCTTCAACTCACTCATTTTCAAAAGCAAATGTCCTAGACCAGTGTCATCCCAATCCACCTGAGAGATAAATCGTTGAAGACGACGATAATTACTCAATGGCTTCGCTTTTGAAATCATACCGTGAGCAACCTTGACCATATTGACACTCCTAATGGTAGACATACTGATCACCGCCGAGGCAATCAAGTTTACCCTTTGCTGGTGAAGTTTACTAAGTTCTATTTTCAATTCTCGGGAAAGTTCTTTAACTTTCTCCTTAATTGCCATGTCGTTCAGTGTTGTAAGTAACACATTATCAACACTTTACGCGTGGCAATTATTTTATCAATCCTGTTTTGTCATGTACTATGGGCCGGTACTACCTGGGCATCTACGATTAGGTCTATTTCATTTTCTTCTGTACACGTTTCACTTATGTTGGCATGATAGCCCGATATGGTCTGTTTATTTTCTGCTTTACCTTTAGTACGGTAGGCAGCATCAGGATCATGAATGGACTGCACACTGCCACTCGATATGTCTCTTGCAGCTTTGGGTCTCGGAGTATTCTCCTGTTTAGTTTGCTGTTCAGATTCATCACAGACCGCGCTGATTTTTGTTTTATCATCAGAGGCACTCGGAGGTTTTTGCTCATTAGATTCCTCTGATTGTTCTTCATACTGTTCTTCGTAGAGCCGCTTGAGATCTTGGTAGCCTGTCAATCCCGCCGCCTGGCCATGACTCAAGAGTACCTTTATGATCTTACCCATACCTACTAGCAGTTCCTCTTTTTCTTTTTTGTTTAATGGGTAGACAATATTGGAGGCACTTTGGCTTTTTAGCTTTTCTAAAAGCTCGCATGATTCTTTATCCAATTGATCTGTAAGCAGTTCTACCATAAGGTCTTTACTGCATACTCGTACAGCTTCGATTATCATCTGGACTCGAGTGCAGCGTGCAATATTGGAATTAATCAACTTCGAATCCAATCGTATTTTCTTACCGCTCACCTTGTATTGCTCTATCTGCCCAATAGTGATTTGTTTAAATGCCGCCTTCATCAAATCCTCCCCATGGTCTTCATTATACTCTACCATGCTCTGTCTGAACTTATAGTAAGTCGATTCGGTCGGAATATCCTCATTTATATTCGAATATCCCAAAGCAAGCATGACCCTGGTGTTGAATCGACATTCATCAAAAAGTTGTTCATCAGTCCAACCTTTACCTTCTTTAAGGATAATCATTCCCATTAAAACTCTAATTGAGCAATTGGGCCGGCCTCCTTGATTATAAAGCACCTCGAACAATCCTTCGTCTATGCGAGATACCACTTCTTTAAAAAATATATTATGCCAACCATTTGGATCATCCAGAAGCTCTCGCTTCCGTTCTGATAGCATCCCTCCTATCGATTTGAATAGATCAACTTGTGAATTTGTACTACGTTTAAACATATCACAAATTAAATATATATGTCATCTTATTGTAATATTTGACATGATTTATGATTTAGTTTTCGGAGTGGACTCAATATTGATCAATGTAATTTGAATTATGGCATTGGTCATCGTGGATTTCTTACCGGTTATTCCATATTCATCCAGATGATCTATCTCCAGTTTGTGATGGATTTCCGAAACGCTCTTGTACAGCAAAAACAACCCGCCTGCAATAAGTATGAGGCTTTGTCCTGAAAATCCGGCGTGCATCCAGTCGGTTTCAATTTTCAGCCAGGGTTGTTTCATAGCTATAAGTATAGATATGCCTAACAATAGCAAGATCCGCAGTATCATCGCTAGTAACAAGCCGAAATTGGTCGCTTTTTTTTGTTGATTTTCAGGGAGTTTATTAGAGGCAATGGCTATGAAGAGAATATTGTCTACGCCAAGTACGATTTCCAGAAAAGTCAGGGTAATCAGACTCATCCATATTGCCGAACTTCCCCAATTCGGCATTTCCATTAGTATAAAGTTTAACATGAGTTTTTTGGTTTGAACATGAATTGCTAATTATTAATTAATGATTATTCAATTTGTCGCAATAAATCTTCTTGAATCCTTAGTCAAGCTTGTCCTTCCTGGGTAAGTTTATTAGATCCGAATCCAATTTTATTGGTCTGCTGGGCAGACTGGTCGTCGTCGTAATTTTCCCAGTTTATAAGCAGCTTAAAAAACTCATCAAAATTACCAAGGATCAGATCTTCATTAAATTCCGGCGGAGCATATATGCCGATCATTTTCGGTTGTTGTGGCTTCATTAACCCTTCTATAAGCGGGAAAGTCATCCACACTTGCACTTTGCCATTAAAGATTTGACTGAAATTAAGTGATCCCATATCCTTAATGATAGTTCGCTTTGTGCCGCTGTTGAAAGTTTCAGCGATACCGCTTTCCGATTTGCCAAGGTAGACAGATATGGTTTCCAGGTTTTCAAATTTTTCTTCTACTTCGATCCTAGCTTCTACACCGGGTTGATTAAGCACTTTTTCAATTCCGTCAAGGATAAATTTTTTGAGTTGTTTTTCCCATTCGTTTCGGAAGTTAAGCACTTGCTGCAGAATACCTTTGTATTTGGCGGCTCTGTCTTTTATAGCAGTGTATTTTTTCATGGAATATTTATAATCAATGAGTTATGTCTTAATCGTTCCGAACGGTTCTGTACATATTAATTACAGTAAATCTAAATTAGTATTTCTACTCACCACTCAACCTTGTGAGTCCCGCCACATCAAATAAAGCCCATCAAGAGTAAGATTAGGATCAACATGATCAAAAACCTCCTCAAGTTCTTTCATTACGAAAGAAAGCCCACCCGTAGCGATCATTTTATAATCATCAGATAATTCGCTCCTAATCTTCTGTGACATCTCTTTAACCATGCCCACATACCCCCAGAGTATTCCGGCCTGCATGGCATGGATCGTATTATTACCAAGTACTGATTCCGGCAACTCCAACGGAATATCAGGCAGTTGGGCCGTATTGTCAACGAGTGCTTTTATGGCTGTTTTGATACCCGGTGCAATACTGACGCCAAGGATTTTTCCTTTATCGTCAACAGTGGTAATACTCATTGCAGTACCAAAATCTATCGCTGATACTTTGCCTCCATATTTTTTGAGGCCGGCATAGGCATTGGCCACAAGGTCGCTCCCAATCTGGTCTGGACGAGGCACATCAAAATTCAACTTTTCGTACAAGTCGGGTAGGACATGAACAACCTCTAAGCCAAAAGAATGGCTCAACAGGTCATCAAAGATCGGACGCAATACGGGAACAACAGTACTCAAAATAGCTCCTTTGATTTGGTCGGTTTTGATGCCTTTTTCAAGAAAAAGATTACTCAGTTCCTGAACGTAGTACATCTTCGCCTGTTTGTCAGACTGTGTCCTAGTACGCCATATTTCTACCCAATCTTTTTTATCTCTAAGACCTACGACGGCATTAGAATTGCCAATATCAATAGCTAAAACCATTTCAGCTTATTAATCTTTTTAGTGATTTTGCAGCCTCAATACCGTCCTTTGCTGACGGAAACAGGAAGGAAGTTTGTACCTGCTCGGATACAATCCTTCGCACAATGTTCCAATGAAATGAGATGGCTTTAAAAATTTGGTGAAAGGATACATTGGGATCATAAATGTGCAGCGGTTCGGATTTGGCGCCGTTGATTTCCATAATTTTAAAATTTCCTTTTCTTAAATCTTCGATCGAATCGGCCTTCATGTCTACCCGACCGAAATACAACCCATCCAAATTTGAAAAAAAACGATAAGCGGAATCTATTAGCTCTTTGTCGATTTCATAGCTAAGAGAATAAAATTTGGCGCCTCTTGAATAATTTCCAACGTGGTCTATTATTATCTTTTCTCCCTCTGCAGGAGATGAATCCAGATATTCTTTTTTCTTCTTCAGGATATATTCTTTCTTTAGAAAAGGGTTGAATTTTTTATCGATCAAATCCATAAGCGGAGACTTTCCATCTCCGATTACAAAGGGCAGTTTCTTTTCGATAAAGGAGCTGATTCCGAATTCTCCTGAATTAGGCATTTGGTAGTACAACAAGGAAAATTCTCTTTCATGCGTCAAAAATTCTTGTAGTAAAATCTCTCTTTCTTCATATTCTTTAAGAATTTCCTGCAGTTCCGATAGGCTGTCCACTTTTCTTACCATATATCCCTTGAGACCGATATTGGGTTTTACGATCAACGGAAACTCCAGATTTGCTGAAGTCAATAAGGAGTGAATATCACCGGCGTTGGCCATAGTTGCAACCGTTTTGGGCAAATATCTTGACGGTACCAATTTGTAAACATCGCTTTTGCGCTCATCCAGCATTCCGCCTAGATGGACAGCAGGGTTAATTGCCGAAAAAAAAGTGATCGATTGAAATCGAAGAGAGTAGACAAACCAATACCACAATGATTGGAAATAGAAAAGCTTAGCAACCCAATATCCTCGGTCTAGAATTTTCAAGTTCTTTAGATTGGTCGATATAAAGCTAAGGAAAAGTTGGAATACAAATTAATAGAGTACAGAAGACAGAATAAGGCAATTATTTCTAGGATTCATAAGATGCCAAAGGAGGGCAAGTGCAAATTAGGTTTCTATCGCCATATGCATTGTCTAATCTTCCTACTGAAGCCCAAAACTTCCCCTTGCTTTTCAGGCTTTCGATAGGATATACCGCCTTCTTTCTGCTGTATTCGTATGGCCAGTTATCCGTAGATGCCAATTCGATTGTGTGTGGTGCGTTGGTAAGGACATTGCTTTGCTGACTGTATTCTCCTCGGACAATTTCGTCAATTTCTTTTTTAATGTTAAGCAGGGCATCGCAAAAACGATCTATTTCCGCTTTGTCTTCGCTTTCGGTTGGTTCGACCATAATCGTGCCGGCCACGGGAAACGAAAGCGTCGGAGCATGAAATCCGTAGTCAATCAATCGCTTGGCTACATCCTCGGCACTTACTCCTACATTTCTAAAAGGACGGAGATCCAGGATCAGTTCATGAGCACATCTTCCATTTTCTGCTGAATAAAGGACATTGAATTCATTTTCAAGCCTCGTTTTAATATAATTTGCATTTAGAATAGCGTATTTCGAGGCATCTGTCATGCCTTCTTTGCCGAGCATTCGTATATAACCATACGAAATGAGTAAGATACTTGCACTGCCCCAAGGAGCACTGCTTACGGCTTTTGTGTTTTTGCTATCACGGGCATTGACAATGCAATGTCCGGGAAGGAATGGTTTAAGTTTGTCATCGACACAGATCGGGCCCATACCGGGGCCACCGCCACCATGAGGGATGCTAAAGGTCTTATGCAAATTGAGATGGCAGACATCTGCGCCGATCATAGCCGGATTTGTTAAGCCTACCTGCGCGTTCATATTCGCTCCATCGAGATAGACTAACCCTCCATGCTCATGCACTATTTGACAAATTTCTCTGATTCGTGGCTCAAAGACTCCATGAGTGGAGGGGTAAGTCACCATCAGTGCGGCCAATTCGCGTTCATGCTCGCGGGCCTTCTTGCCAAGGTCGTCCACATCAATATTTCCTCTTTCATCACAGTTGACCACTACTACTTTCATTCCGGCCATCACAGCACTTGCTGGATTCGTACCGTGAGCTGATGATGGAATTAGAGCTACGTTTCTGAAGTCATCTCCATTGTTTTCATGATACGCCCGTGTTGTCAACAAACCGGCAAACTCTCCTTGGGCCCCTGAGTTTGGCTGAAGTGAGCAAGCACTAAACCCTGTAATCTCGCAGAGGTATTTTTCCAGAGCATTGATCACTTCAGCGTACCCTGTATATTGATCTGACGGAGCAAATGGATGAATATCGGCGAATGACGGATCAGAAATGGGAATCAACTCACTCGCAGCGTTGAGCTTCATGGTGCACGAGCCAAGTGGTATCATCGAATGGACCAATGATAAGTCCCTGTTTTCCAGTCTTTTACAATAGCGCATGAGTTTGGTTTCCGTCTGGTACGTATTAAAGACGACATGCTCCAGAATGGCATTTTTTCTTTGTAATGACTCGGGAATTCCAACATTTGACTTTAAGTTTTTTTCTTTTCTTTCCGAGGAAAAAATCGAAAGAATTTTGTCAATATCTGAATGCGAAGTTGTCTCGTCAATACTGATCTGAACAGCGCCATCTTCGTAGTAAAAATTCATTTCTCGAGTCAAAGCGCGGCCTCTTAGTTTGGCGATTTCCTTGTTATTGATTTCCATCCTGATGGTATCGAATATTTGATTATGGCTGAGTTTGAATCCTCTTTCCGATAGGTTGTTGTGTAATGCCTGGGTTAAGTTATTGACATTTTGAGCGATGGATTTAAGCCCTTCAGGGCCGTGATATAAGACGTACATACCAGTCATAATGGCAAGAAGAGCTTGTGCCGTGCAGATGTTTGAAGTGGCTTTTTCACGTTTGATGTGCTGCTCCCTGGTCTGTAAGGCCATTCTATAGGCCTGATTTCCATGGATGTCTATCGATACACCAATAATGCGTCCTGGTATTTGTCTTTTGAATTTTTCATGGGTGGCGAAATAAGCTGCATGAGGGCCGCCAAAACCTATCGGGATACCAAATCTTTGTGTATTGCCCACCGCGGCGTCCGCCCCCCATTTCCCTGGAGCTTCGAGCAAAACGAGACTCAATATGTCGGCAGCTACAACTACATAAATCTCATTTTCTTTACAAAAATTCACAAAATCGCGGTAGTCTTCTATGCTTCCTTCGGAGTTCGGATATTGGATAAGAGCGCCAAAAAACTCATCATTAAGCTTGGTCGTTTTCCAATCGCCTTTTATAATTTCTATTCCTAGTGGTTTTGCCCTTGTTGCCGCTACGCCAATCGTTTGCCGAAATACCTTTTCGTCTATGAAGAATTTTGACGCATTCACTTCTCGTTTATTTTTCTGAGCGAAAAACATGGACATAGCCTCTGCTGCGGCTGTGCCTTCGTCCAAAAGGCTCGCATTGGCCAATGGCAGACCGGTCAGGTCACTTACCATTGTTTGAAAGTTGAGTAGCGCCTCCAGTCTTCCTTGTGAGATTTCTGCCTGGTACGGCGTGTATTGGGTATACCAACCCGGGTTTTGAAAAATGTTTCTCAAAATAGGGGAAGGAGTAATTGTGCCATAATAACCTTGACCTATGAATGATTTGTAGACTTTGTTCGTTTTGCCCAATTGGCTTATGTGCTGCAGATATTCGAATTCCGAAAGTGGTTCCGGGATGGATTTAAGGGTATCAGTTCTTATGTCTTCCGGAATGGTTTGGTCTATAAGTTCGTCCACGTTATCCACTCCGATCACTTCCAACATTTCCCTTTTTTCATTTTCGGAAATGCCTATGTGTCTTTTGGTGAAATCAGAGTTCATATGATAAAATGTATGGGCGGTAAAAGTAAAAAATGGATTGCAAAGTGATGAACCGGATAATTGAGCTTGGAGCGCAGCGGAAAGATCGGTGATCCATTTTATTATAGTCGTCTATTTGTCAGCTCAACATAAAGGACTTCTTCAGGGCTCACCCCTGCCCGACTTGCGTCAGCAGGCGGGGATTTCGACTTTGTCAGAGCTCAATGACCCTATTCAGTTTGAATTTTAGCTATAGCCCAAATGCCTCCTTCACCTCATCAACATAATCCAACTTCTCCCAGGTGAACGTCTCCACTTCTTTGATGATAACATTCCCTGACCCATCTACGAATTGTAGCTTTTTGATTTCCGGTTTGCGACCCATATGGCCGTAGGCGGCAGAATCAGAATAGATCGGTTCGCGAAGTCTTAATCTTTGCTCGATTGCGTACGGCCTCATGTCAAAGATTTCCAAAACTTTATCAGCTATTTCAGAATCGCTCAAAGAAACCTTTGCCGTTCCGTTGGTATTTGTATTAATATAAATATTAGTTGGCTTGGCAATGCCTATGGCATAGGACACTTGTACCAAAATCTCATCGGCCACTCCTGCGGCTACAAGATTTTTGGCAATATGTCGTGTAGCATATGCAGCCGATCGATCTACCTTTGAAGGGTCTTTCCCTGAAAAAGCTCCACCTCCATGAGCGCCTCTGCCGCCGTACGTGTCTACGATAATTTTTCTTCCAGTTAGACCGGTATCGCCATGAGGGCCGCCAATGACAAATTTGCCGGTTGGATTGACATGATACGTGATTTGATCATTAAACAGCTTTTGAATTTCAGGCCAGCACTGAGCCCTAATCCGTGGAATTACAATGTTGATCACATCTTTTTTGATGTGTTCCAACATCTTCTCATCTTCATCAAAATCATCGTGTTGGGTAGAAACGACAATGGAATCAATTCGAATAGGTCTGTGACCTTCGTCGTATTCGATTGTTACCTGTGATTTAGCATCTGGGCGGAGATAGGTCATTTCTTTACCTTCCTTTCTAATCTTTGCTAATTCGATCAATATTTTATGCGAAAGATCTAATGCAAGGGGCATATAGTCTTCTGTCTCGTTAGTAGCATAACCAAACATCATTCCCTGGTCCCCTGCGCCCTGATCTTCGGGATTTTGTCTTTCTACGCCTCTAATGATGTCTGGTGATTGTTCGTGAATAGATGAAAAAACTCCGCATGAATTGGCCTCAAACATATATTCGGACTTGTTGTAGCCTATTCTCTTTATTACGTCCCTCGCTATTTGCTGCACGTCGAGATAGGTGGAGGATTTTACCTCTCCGGCGAGCACGACTTGCCCGGTAGTGACCAAGGTCTCACAAGCGACTTTTGACATCGGGTCAAAGGCAAGAAAGTGATCCACCAGGGCATCCGAAATCTGATCAGCTATTTTATCCGGATGACCTTCAGAAACAGATTCAGAAGTAAATAAATACGGCATCTTGATTTTTGGTTAAGTTAATTATCTAACAATGCTAAGCAGCACTTTTTTATCCATTAAAAAACCCTCTAATATATCATCTTTTTTTACTGAGCCCACTCCGGCTGGGGTGCCTGTAAAAATTAAATCTCCTGCTTTCAATGTGAAGAATTTTGAGATGTATACGATCAACTTCTCAAATGAGAAAATCAGGTTATCGCTGCTTCCTTTTTGCACTATTTCTCCATTTTTTTCGAGTCGAAAATCTATAGTTTTATTCTTATAGGAATCAAAATCCTGCAGATCACCAATAGGAGCTGAAAAATCAAACGCTTTTGCTATTTCCCAGGGATGGCCTTTTTCCTTACATCTGTATTGCAAGTCCCTCGCTGTGTAGTCGATTCCTAAAGTGATCTGATCGATAAAATCCAAAGCGTATTCCGAGTGAATTGACTTTCCAGCTTTCGAAATTCTCAGCACGATCTCGCATTCGTAATGAATATCATTCGAAAAATCGGGATAATAAAAAGGTTTATGATCTTTGACCAAAGCGGTTGGAGGTTTCATAAAAATCATAGGTTGCTCAGGAATTGGGTTGTCCATTTCCTTGGCATGATCCGCATAGTTTCGCCCAATACAGAATATTTTCATTTCTAGTACTTCACATTAAGCAATCCCACAAGTTCTTTCACCTCGATCATGGTCTGTTGGGCCCTTTTGCGCGTTTGAGCGGAGGACTGTTTTATTCTTTGTTTCAATTCCTTTTTTGCCTCTTTTTCCGATAGCTCTTCCTTACGTTTTTTGAAAGGAGCTAGTAGTTTTACCAGGGCATCGGCAACCGACTCTTTAAGCTCTGCATATTTAAGCTTCGCCGCATTGTAATCATTTATTAATGATTTGTATTCTTCGTCGGCCCGACAAGCAGCCAGGATCTCGAATAAATTAGCTACTCCCGGACTCATTTCTCCCGCCTTCGTATCCCCCGAATCGGTTACTGCACTGCGAATCTGTTTTCGCAACCTATCCTCTTCTTCAAAAACATTGATGTAGTGTTTCTCGCCGTCGCTTTTGCTCATTTTCCGGCTTGGATCTGCTGTAGATCGGATCTTTGGTGTAGGAGTAAAAAGTGGTTCCGGGTGTACAAAATATTCTCTGCCTACTACGTTGTTAAATCGAGCAGCTATTTCGCGACTCAATTCGAGATGCTGCTCCTGATCTTTGCCGACGGGCACAGATCTGGCATTGTATATCAGGATATCTGCAGCCTGCAATACAGGATAATCCAATAAACCTGCAGAAATAAATTCACCGCTGCTTATTGACGCGCCGCCTTTGCTCTTATCTTTAAATTGAGTCATATTAGTAAGCCGACCATAGGAGCAGAAGCAATTAAAAATCCATCCTAATTCGGCGTGTTCCGGGATAAGGCTTTGTACGAAAATGTTTTCGGGCTTTATACCCACTGCCACCATATCAGTGATCAGTTCCCAGGTATTGTTTCTGAGTTTTTTGACATCATAAGTCATGGTCATGGCGTGATAGTCCACCACTCCGTAAAGACAGTCGTAGGAGTTCTGAAGATCGACCCAATTCCGTACCGCACCAAAGTAATTTCCAAGGTGAAGATGGCCGGTGGGCTGGATGCACGATAATACCTGCTTGTCTTTGCCCATTTAGTTTTTCACTGCTATAGCGGATATTTCGACATTGACATATTTCGGCAGATTGGCCACTTCTACGGTCTCTCTGGCGGGAGCCGTTTGTTCGTCGAAATATTCTGCATATACCTCGTTGACCTTGCCAAAATTGCCCATATCACTCAGGAAAACAGAACACTTCACTACATTTTCGAATGTCATATTCACCATGTCCAGGATGGCTTCAATGTTTTTGAACACCCGATGCGTTTCTTCTTCAATGGTACCCTTTATTAGCTCATTTGTAGAAGGGTCAATAGCGATTTGACCTGATACGTACAGCGTGTCACCGGCAAGTATGGCCTGGCTGTACGGGCCGACCGGTTTTGGCGCTTTTGGTGTGTATATTACATTCTTCATTTCGCGAAAATAAAAAAAGCTCCTTATCCGAAAAGTTCTCAGATGAGGAGCTCTTGAAGATAAAAAACGCAACTCTAGCTAGTCTTCATCTTCGTATTTCACCAGAACTTTTCCCCGGTAATATAAATCGCCGTCATGCTCATAGGCCTGGTGGTACACATGCGCTTCCCCAGTGTTTTTGCAAATGGCAATTTGCGGCAGGGTTGCCTTTTTATGAGTTCTTCTTTTTCTCTTTCGTTGTTTTGATATCCTGCTCTTCGGATGTGCCATAATTCTAATTTTTACATGACTTTCGGCGAATTATTTAATTCAATTTTAATTCTTTAAGTACGTCCCATGTATGATTCGGGCTTTTTACCTTTTCTTGTTGATCGATTTTGTCCAAAATTAAACGATCGCAAAACTTGTTATCTTCAGCCTCACAATCCCTTTCATTTTTAATGGGCAGATGTAAATGCAGAGCATCATGAATTAATCCTGATACATCAAGATGATGTGCGTCAGGATCCAAAAAGATAACATTCTCTTCAACCGGCTTTTGCGTTTGGCTCTCCATCTTTACGATGATCTGGTCGCTCCCTTCAGATGGAATATCGATCCTCGAAAGACACCGATCACATGCTGCTCTGAACTTTCCTGTAAAGGAAAAATCAAGGATCATCATTTGCTCCCTCTTATCAAGGGCCAGATCGATCTCGTAATCTCCTTCTTTTATCCGCGAATTTTCAAAACTTTTGAAGAAATCAGTCCGTACCTGAAATCTATATTTGTGTATTCCATTGTGAAGGCCCTTGAATGGGATTAAAAACTCTGAATTAGCGCCCATAACAAAGATCGTTTTCAAATGGAGCGCAAATATAGAGACTTCCTGTATTATTTGTAATAAGATCATTTTTCTAATTTTGGAATCAATTTATGATCACAGGAAAACTCATATTTAAGAAGACCTTGACATTTACACTGTTCCACTAAAATCGAGATTGCCTTATTTTTGCAGTTAAATTACAATGGTATGAATATGAAGTTTCTCTTAGCAATCCTATCCCTCCTCATTGCTTTGTCGATTATCTCATGGTATCAAAGGCCGGATGTAGAAGCATTGGAAACCACCTCAGCTGGACTCAAATGGTATTCCTTTGAAAACGCCATGGCCGTTAATGAAAAGGCAAAGAAAAAAGTCTTAGTGGATGTCTATACTTCATGGTGCAAATGGTGCAAGGTCATGGATGCCAAGACTTTCACAGATCCTGAGGTAGTGGACTATCTCAACGACAATTTCGTTCTGGTAAAATTTAATGCCGAACGAACAGATCCTGTAGATTTCAAAGGCGAAACATTCGAATTAAAAAGAGTAGGCAGAAGGGGGACTAATGCTCTTGCTATCAAAATGCTCAATGGAAGATTGGGTTATCCTACCCTCGTCTACATGGATTCGGATTTCAACAAGATAAGGGCATCTCCTGGTTATAAAACTCCGGACAAGCTGCTAAATGAGTTGAGGACACTTTAGGTCGTTGAGCGGCATTCTATTCCTCAACGTTGATCATCTATCATCATAAGATGTCACCTTGCGCATGTAAACTCAGGATTGCTGGATTTTCTTGCTAACTTCGTTGCAATCTTTTGGTTATCAACGATTTATATATTGATATTTTTGAATTTTCAAACGTTAGAAGCATATATTTGACCCATGGTACCAAAATTTAAGTACGTAGAATTACTAGTTGAAAATCATGTGGCCTACCTTATTCTCAATCGCCCCGCCAAATTGAATGCACTCAATGGACTACTAATGTCTGAAGTCATATCCGCCTCAAAATGGATAAATGAGCAAGCTGAGATTCGCGTCGTAGTTCTGAAAGGAGCGGGTAAAACATTTTCTGCCGGTGCCGATCTCGCCTCTTTCTCATCTACGGAATCTGAAATATCATGGTCGAAAAAAAGAGACAATGCCATGACCGGCAAAATACTCATCGATACAATCGCCGGTATAAAGGCGATAACTATTGCCGAAGTGCATGGCTATGCAATCGGCGGAGCTTTTCTAATGGTTTTGGCTTGCGACTTCAGATATGCTTCAGATAATGCTTTTTTTTCGATCCCTGAAGTAGATATCGGCATTCCACTCGCCTGGGGTGGAATTCCCAGAATGGTTAGAGAATTTGGGCCATTAATAACTAAGGAGTTGGTCATAACGTGTAGAAGATTTGGAGCGACAGAAGCATTGAGATTAAATATGCTGAATGGAGTGTTTTTGATAAATGCACTAGCTGATGAATGTCGTAAAAAAGCTCAAGACATTGCTCGAAAACCTCATGTCCCCGTACAGATCACTAAAGAGCATGTAAATAGCGTCGCAGATAGTATGGGAGATTGGGGAAATCGGCATGGCGGAGCGGATGCTTTGATGGCCACTATGAGCACTGAAGAATTTAAATCTGATGCTTCCGCTTACGTCCAGAGGCTCAAAAATCGATCTGTAAACGAGAAGGGGTAGCGTTTTAACAGGGGCTATTTCATCTACCTATATCCAATAAACTAATAGCTCAGCCCCGAATTAAATAAACATTAACTATAATAATTTAGTAATTTGGCATTACCTTAACAGAAAAGTTACGTCAAATATATAAATTGCGGATGTTGACGAACAAGAAGATGTTATTTTCTAATTGATAATAAGAAAAATACTGTTATGAAAAATTTACGCGAAAAAATCTTATTGCTGTCGTTGGTCTTTTTTGGTGCGGCCACTGTGGCAATAGCTCAATTCGATGATCTTTATTATGATAAGTCGGATGATTCCAATGATCAGACCTATATAGATGAGTCGGATGAGTATTCAGATGAGGCCTACGCCTACCAGGAAGTTGACGAGGACAGCTACGATTACTTTGATGATTACCATACAAATGACGATTATTACAATGGTTATAAATATACCAGAAGGATAAACAGGTTTAACAGGCCTTACGGTACCAATAGCTATTATAGCAACTTCTATACTAGTCCTCTTTACCTGGATCCCTACTACTCGAGCAATTTTTGGTACGATCCTTATTATTCGCGTTCATTTACCAATGCATACCTCAATCCATTTGTATACAGCCCCGGCCTCAGTATTGGGTTGAACATAGGCTCAAGATTTAACCGCGTTTCAAGCTCTGATCTTTACTATCTCTATGTTACCGGCCAGATTCCGTACAGTACATACAGAGCATATTCGAGAGGAGGATTTGGCAGAGGATTTTATCCCGGTTATGGAGGATTTTATGGAAGAGGGATCGGCGGTTTCGGTGGATTTGGCGGAGCTTATTATTGCCCTCCTGTAGGATTGACCTCTGCGGTGAGCAGGGCTAATGCAGTAAATGCTATTAATGCAAATAGGGTACAACGCTCGGAGGTTAGTCGATCTTATAATAGAGGTAGAACGGGCACTACCACGACCAGGACAACAAGACCTCGCACTTCTACCATTGCCAATGCAAGGGGAACTGAATCCAGCGAACGAGTTTCCCGCAATGGAAGAGACAAAAGATTCACACCACCACGCAGCAGTACCAGTAGCAGGGTAACTAAGACGACCAAATCTAGTGTCAGCAAAAGAGGTACCAGCAGTAGCCGCCGTTCCAGTATTAGAAGTTCCACAAGTCGTACAAGCTCTGTAAGAAACAACAGGGGAAACCGATCTACGAGAATCAATACAAGTAGGAGCGGTAGTTCCAGAGGCAATTCTGCAATTCGATCGGGAAGTTCCAGATCGGGTAGCGGTGTTTCTAGAAGTTCGGGCGCTACTAGGACTCGAGCTACAAGCACACGAAGTTCCGGCTCGCGATCTTCTTCTTCCCGTCCTAGACGGTAAAAAAATATATTTCAATTATTTGAAGAGGGTGACTTTAATGCTTAAGGTCACCCTCTTTATTTGTAGAGGCTACCTGCCCGATCCGTTCAGGCGGGCTTGAGTCACCTAAGCTAATTATTCGGCGACTAAAGTCGCCGCTACAATACATACGAAAATTACTTGGTAAGAGCACCGAGCAAGTATTACTTTTACAAGTAGATTAAAATTTAACATATATGGCAATTAGGATTGTAGGAATAGGTCTGTTCATTTTCTCTTGCATTTCTGCGAGTTCACAGTCTGTTGGAGAAGCAGTAAGATATTCTATGCTCAACTATACAAATTCGGCAAGGAGTGGCGGTGCCGGAAACGCCTTCAGCGCGCTCGGAGCAGAATTATCAACTGCTTCTACGAATCCGGCAGGCATTGCAGAATTTCGAAAATCCGAATTTGTCTTTTCACTTGATTATCTTAATAGAGATACGGAATCCCGTTTTTTTACATCTAACCCCACAACTAACACCAAGACACTATTCTCTATTAACCAAATTGCAGCCGTCTTCGTCAGGCGACCACTCTCTTCAAGCTGGCAAACGTTCAATTTTGCTATCGGAATGAATACTACGGGAGTATATCACCAGGATTTCTCCTGGAGTGGCAATTCTCAGGGAAGCATTGTAGAACGATTTACCGAACTGGCAGACGGCCTTGCGCCGAGCCAACTTGATAATTTTGAAGCTGGTCTTGCATACGACGTGCAATTGCTTTACGATTTTGAAGATGATGATATCTACGAATCCGATTTTACCGATTTTTCTTCGACTGATGATAAAGCACAAACCGTAAATCGCGTAGGTTCTCAAAGAGAGGTCTTCCTGTCTGTCGCAGCGAATAAAGACAATAAATTGTCGATAGGTGCGACCATTGGTTTTCCTATCGTACGATTCGAAGAGACCAAAGTTTATACGGAAACTGACCAAAGTGATTTGATTCCATTTTTCATCAATATGGAATTTGTAGAATTCCTGGAGACTACAGGGGTAGGCGTCAATGGGAAAATAGGCGTAATTTATAAGGTCAATTCCAATCTTAGAATTGGTGCATCTGTTCACACTCCATCGATTTTGTTTTTAAGGGATGTATTTACCACAGATTTGAGACATAGTTTACAAACTGATCAATTCCAGGATTTAGAATCGCTCTCACCGGAAAATAATTTTAGTTACCGTCTGAGCACACCTATGAGAGCTATCTTGGGCGCCGGTTATTTGATTCGCTCCGGAGCTTTGAGAGGTTTTATAAGTGCGGAAGCCGAATATGTTGCTTACAACAATAATAAGTTCAACCTCACAGCACAATCTGATGATCCTGGTGATCTGGATTTTGAAAATGATCTCAATGACTTTATAAAAGAAGATCTTGCATCCGCCGTGAATATAAGAGTAGGCGCAGAATTCGGATATTCTGCGTTTCGAATCAGAGCTGGATACCAGCAAATCGGTAATCCGTATATCATCGGTTCGGACGATATTGGTCCAATCTATTCAGTTGGCCTGGGATTAAGAGGCAACACTAATTACATCGACGTAGCCTATCAAATACAGGATATAAATCGTCAGTATTCGCCATACTTACTTTCCAATACCAGCAGGCAGCCTTTTGTGCAAAATGCAATCTCCGATAATAATATTATCGTTACAGCGGGATTTAAGTTTTGAAGTAATCCTACCTGCGCATAAGGCTTCATAGGACAAAGAAAAAGGCCCCGCTGAGAGCGGGGCCTTGAGACGAATTACTCAATTTTAATAACCAAACACCATAAAAAGACTAATTGATAGTTATCATCTTGCGCGTCGCAATATTACCCTGGAAGTGCAACTGATAGTACAGCACGCCTGAAGCGTTGAGCTCCCTCTTATCGATCGAAACTCTATTCAGACCTTTTGTATACTCATCAGCCACTTCGTATATCAGTTTTCCTGTGATGTCAAATACACTTAAAGTAGCCCCACCATCTTCACCAATGAAGAAACTTACTGAAGTAGTTTCATCAAATGGATTCGGTTCGTTTTGGTAAAGTTCGAAAACTGTACCCACAACGGTTTCGGATGCACCTTTGAATGCTAATTGGACATCGTTTACTTCATCATTGCTTCCTGTGTAAATTTCTGATCGGAATGCATGGCTAAATTGAACCATTTCGCTGATCAGTCCATCTGTGGTAGCTGTAAATGCTAAAGACAACAATTCTCCATCGAGATTTGTACCTCTGGCATCCACCCAACTCAAGTTGAGTGCGCCATCGGTAGCGAAATAGTTATCCGCCGTCAATTCAATAAGACCAGAAGATAACTCGCTCAGTTGAGCGCCGTTAAACTCTAAGCCTAACTGAATACCGGAGACACCAAGAATGTTTTCGGCCTCCATCGTAAGAACGAATTCTTCACCTGCTTGTATTTCCTGATCTTCTGCGCTAAGCACTACTTTGCTGTTGACACTTCTGCTATCGGCGATTGCACTATTTGGAACAACATTTCCACTTACATCGCCAATCTTGACACCAATGAAATCCATGTCGGTCACGTTGTGATCCAATGACCTAATGTCCATCAACTCCGTAAACGGCCAAGGATTAAGGGCGTCGTCAAAAGTCTGCGTTGCATCCACAAATCTCCAGGAATCATTGTTTTGGAATTCGGCACTTACTCCGAGAATCACTTTTCTCAACTCGACAAGATCAATCGCACTGATTCTCTCATCACTACTGACATCAGCAGCAATTACTTTGTAGGCAGACGGCAAAAATTCCAATCCCAGAATGTGCTTCTGAATCAGTACCAGGTCAAGAGTACTCACACCATTCAGGTAATCGTCATTCTTTTCTGAGGTCAGCCTATAATCATAATTAGTTGGCATGTTCTCGAAAGCATAGTCTCCTTTTACATCAGTCAGATCGTTGTATTTCTCACCGAGCTGAGGAATGTCAAGAGATACTCTTGCAGATTCTATGTCAAAGCGATCCTCCGTGAACAAAGAACCAGCTATCAGTGCAGTATCGGTAACCACATCCGGGCAAGCATCAGCCGTGTCGTCCACCTTGATCTGTGCGATACAGAAACCGACATTTCCACCTCCGTCGTGCGCATAGATATTCAGTTCGAAAATCTGAGAAATGCCATCATTGATATCATTGCATGTGATGGTTTTGAATTTCTCGTCAGGTGTAAGCTCAGAGAATGAATACTCTATTGTAGTAGAGCAAGGATCATTAGCAGGGCTGGCTACAAAGTCCGTTGCCCATATCGTAATGCTCTGCCCTTGTGCCATCACGGCTGTAGAAAGCGTCCGAATACAGATCGGTACCGGAGCCTTATCATCTACAACATGAAACTTGGTAAAGCATTCAGCCCTGTTACCACATCCATCAAGCACTGTCCACCTCACATTATACCAACCGACGGACCATTTTCCGGGCAGCGTCGCAGTCACATCGTTAGTACCCGTAACCGTCGCGGGTGTGTCAAATGTACCATCTCCATTGCTGTCGGCAGCTACAACCCACGGTAAATTGCCGCTTGGACATACTCCATTTGCCACATTGTCAATTGCCGTATTAGTGAGTACGACAACACTTTCACAATTGGCATCAGCGCTGAATGTCTCATCCTTGCAATCAGTCAGCTCAGGAGGTGTACCATCTGAGATTTTCACTAACTGTGTATGCTTCCAGATACCATTTCTTATAGAATCTATTACTGTAATAAATGTGATCATGATCGTTGAGCCGAAAGTTGTATCTGGCACTGTTCTCGTTTGTGTACGGTAACCTACGTTCACTCCTTTCTCTTTAATAAAGAATGTCTGTTTATTTGCATCGTGCTCACACCAGTCGATGACGGTAAAGTGTCTCAATATCTTTATGCAAGAAAGACCGGTTTCAAATTCAAACGATTCTTCTTCCAGTGATGTACCTATAAGATTGCAATTCAAATCTATACCACTTAGGTCAAGCTCACCGAAACTTTGATCCGTACATTTAGCACTAAAATTATCTTTAGGGAATACTGTACTGTCTAGCATACTCATATCCATAAACCAGAATATTTTAGTACAAATGATCTTGCCACCCGCCTTATATTGTACCGTTACGCCTCTAAGACCGCATCGATCTTCACGGCCATCAGCGAGGACATGACCCGATACCGGAACTTGTTCCTGTACGCATCCAGCCTTGAATGCAGTGGGTTTGTGGATTTCAATCAGATTGTTCATTTTCTCGTCGCAATTGACCTCGATAAGAGTTTCACCACATTCAGCAGAAATATCACTGTTTTTATCCTCGATTCTAATATTCGTCCAGGCGATGTTGAAGTTGTCTCCTGGTGTGCAAGGAGTACCATCCCCATTGCCATCATCCCAAACTCGCAGAGATACTTTTACAATACCAAAAGATATTCCTCTGGAATCTACTCCAGTTAAATCATTGGTATTAAGTTCGACATAGCCTTTATAAGTGGAATCGTGATCGTTGAATCGCTTAACTTCCAATTTTACGTCCTCACCACAAGCATCATAGCTGTTATTGTCAACGCTGTTCGCTCGTACCTTGGCTGCACATACTCCACCACCAAAGGATAAGAGAGTCGTTACAACCTGCTCTTTAGCCACAGCTACTGGTGAAACTCCGTCGATCACTTTCACAAAGATTGTGTCGGTCGCCATATTGTTACAAGCATCCTGTACCGATATTATAAACTCGTGTTTCCCCGGTGGAAGATTTGGCGCATTCATTGTTACATCTGTACTTGTGAAAGTCAGATTTATACCAAGTGCATCATTCTTGATGGTTATCCAGAACTCATCCGAACAAACTGCATCCACAAGTGGTAAATCCATGATAAGATTGGCTTTACAGAACCACGGATCCGTGCTGACTGTAAAAGTATCTGTCTTCATGTTCATAGTAATACCTGCCGCGCCAGTAGCATCTATTATCTGTGTGAAAGAAGTATCGTACTGTGTGCACCAGTCTATTATGACCCAGTTTCTCACAAACTTAAAACCTTTGCCACAGACCGGAATCTTACTCAGGTCAGAATATGACACTGCCAGATTACAGGTGACATGTGTTTTTGTCGAACTAAGTACTCCTGGTTTCAGAGCAATCTGCACTGTGTCAAAATGAACCAAGGCATTGTTAGTATCCTTAGCTAATAGTTTATCAACAATAAAAGGAAATGCGCACATCAGGGCGCTATCTATAGATAAGGGATTAGTTTTGGAGATCAGATAGTCGAAAATGGATTGTGGATCCGGATCGATACCACACGCTATCTCGACCTTCTTATGGGGGGCCATGACCCGGGATAGCGTATCTTTTTTGATTAAAAATTCCTGTTGTACTAAGACAATTTCATTGTTGTTTGTATGAGGATTAGGGGCTGGATTTGGTGTAAACCACGTCCTTCTAATTCTCAAATCATTACAAATATCATTGATCAGTTCATCCCTGAACATGATATTGTTTACATCAATGGTAAGACAAGGAATACTATCCTGTATACCTGTAAAATTAGGATTGAGGCTTAATTTACCCGTAAATGTCGTATCCATGAAAATCGAATCGAGGTACAGACAATTGTACATACAAGAGTCATTACCTATGCCACAACACGAATTCAGGATATCGGTCAAATCCTGTTTGAACTCCACCACTAGTATACCCCAACATGAATTGTTGCTTTCGAAGGCTGTACCAGTTTTAACGCCGTCAGCATCAAAGTGGACAGAGATAGTATAGGTGCCGACAGCCTTGATTATTGCCAATGTGTCACTGACACTTCGAAACGTTCCTGAGTCGATGGCAACACCACTCGAATTTTAACTTCAATCCAGTACTTAGCTGAATCGGCAGCGGCAACCGGAGTGGTAAGAAACAAACTCGGCTGTATGGTGTCGCAGCAATTCGAACCAAGCGACAGTTGGATCTTGTTGTTACAAGCCAGTGACTGTGCCGTAGCATTTTGAGTAATCCCAAAGGATGACATAATGAATGCCATCACCACTACAAATAATGGTGGAATTCTTCGTTTTGCGTAAACGAAAGTTACCATAATAATGAGTTTTGGTTAATAAATGGTTTTCAGAAATGCCTTTAACCTCTTTCCGCCTTTGTGCACCGAAGCTTTAGCATAGGTGTACATTGGTAAAGAATGAAAACCACTCGTTGGGATTAGTAGATGGGGGAGGAGATATGAGATTTTACTTTAGCGAAACTTTATCCGCAAGTGTTCACACGAATCATTATCCGCAGTTGATACTTAGGAATTGAAAGTTGATTAATAGCGCTGACGAAAGCTTCGCTTTGTCAGGATGCTGATCTGGCAAAGCCAGCTTCAGTAGGATTGTTGATTATTTATTATTAAATGAGTATAGAAATCCGGAATTCAAATTTTGTTCCAACCCTAATAGTTTCCTGAGCCAGGAATAAAATAAAGACTATCAATAGTCAAACTAATTCAACTATTCACATCAGGGTATGAAAAGCTACCTCTTCGTCAGGAGGTAGCTTAACTTTTGAAAACCATTATAAGGGATTACTAAAATTGAGGGGTATTGTCGTCTTATGAAACAAATGTACAAGCTCTATATTCAATTGAAAGAAAGTGATGGGGGGTAATTTTTGCATTTTTTTTCTACCTATAAATTGTTTTATTAATGTGAGATTAGTTAACAGGTTAAATCGGTAATGAGTTAATTAGGCAAGACGAGCCGGAACTAGTTTAGGTATTTTATACGAATTAGTGGATTTATTAGGCGAATAGAGTATGAAATTCGGGTAAGCTATGAGCCGTCTGGGGATTCTCCAAGACGGTGAACTTCCCAATTAACTAATCAACTGATCTCAGCCCAAGCCCTCCTGACGGACGGACAGGGCTGATCGGCCTCCGGCCGAAACTATTTACTGACCTGCAACGCCGCAAATGTCTGCACCCAATATTCTTTGTACCTGGCAACTGCAAAATGTTGCATATGAGGATTCATAAGCATTTTGCAATGGGTTTTGCTTTTGAGCCAATCTTCGAGCACTTCGTGAAAATTATGCTGCCCTGCTGCGAGGTTTTCTCCTACATATTGCCATCTGTAGCCTATTTTATCTAATCGGTCTCCTGCGTCCTCTCCTGCGAGTGAAACGTGGCCAAAATGCGAATTGTCATACATGTAGAAGGCATAATCTGAGGACGCCTTGTATAAACCACGGTGCCATTCGATTTGATTCACACTCGGCATGAGTTCATTGCCACAACGGATCATATTAGTTCTTATGTCATTTATTTGATTCGCGATTGTAGAAATAGACTCTTCTGACATTTGGGCATTGAGATTGGAACAGAATGTGATTAAAATAAATATTAGCAAATGCCTACACATGCAATAAAGAAATTTCTAGTTAGCGTCTTGCTGATAATAGTTGATTATCTTTTCACAAGCTCGGCCTAGCATTTCGAAAACCTGCGGAAACCTATTATCATAATATGGGTCGGGGACAGCCATATTTTTTCCGGGATATAGAAAATTCATGATAAAATCCACTTTATCAATTTGTTCCGGATTTCCCGTAAGCGAACATATGCTATGATAATTAGAAGAATCCATCGCTAATATTAAATCGAACCTATCAAAGTCATGCACCTGGAATTGCCGAGCTCTTAGATCGCTAATGTCGACGCCATTTTCAAGCGCAATTGCAACGCCGCGTCTATCAGGACCCTCACCTTCGTGCCAATTACTGGTTCCGGCAGAATCCACTGACCATGATAATCCGCATTCTTCAACCTTAGCTTTGAGTATTCCTTCTGCCAATGGTGACCTGCAGATATTTCCCAAACAGACCATTAAGATCTTCACTTGCAAAAAGTTAAATAACTTTCCGAAAGACCTACCCCTTCCTTTGGCGGGGTTTAAATTTAATGCTGCAACCAATTGCTTTGGTAAAATTAGGATCAGGATCGTCGCCGGCCTGGATAGCCAATATAGCGCTATCGACGTAGTTAATTTCCACGCCATCGGCACTGCGAGGATTATCGTCAATGGCCCCAATGTAACGTACCACTTTCTGATCGTCTAAAAGATAGACATGCGGTGTTTTGGTTGCTCCGTATTGCGGAAATATAGTTTGATCGGCATCAAATACATAGGGAAAAGGGAAATTCTTTTCTGCGGCTCGTTGTTGCATTTTTTTGAAGCTGTCCCCAGGTTTGAGCGTCGGATCATTTGGATTGATAGCAATGACGGGATAGCCGTTATTCGCCCATTTGTTGTGGAGCTGGATAATGCGATCTTCATATCTTACAGCCACTGGACAAGTGTTGCAGGTGAATATGATAATGTACCCATCCGCATCTTCGTAATCCGCCATTGAGACCATGGAGCGATCCACATTCATAAGACTAAAATCTGTGGCCGTATCACCAATTTCGTAACCATTGGTGCCTGTTGAAGAAATCAAAAACAATGCAGCACCGACCACTAGCAGAGTAACCAGATTTTTCATAATATCATTTTATTTAAAAAATTGTGAAATAATATCTTCTAATTCCGCTTCGGAATGAAATTCCTTTTCATAAAAATTGCTTTCATTTCCTTTGTACACCATTGTAGCGGGAATGGCGCCTGACCAGGATTTATCTACGAGATCTATCCATACCATAGATTTCGGATCATCCAGAAGCACCACCTTGGATTTAATATTTCTTTTTTCTAAAAATGGAATGACTTGAGACTCGAGCTGAGTTCCAAAATCCAAAGAAACCAAGGTAAATTCCACTTTCTTCCCCTGGTATTTTTTATTAAGTGCTTCAAAATACGGGAGTTCTGCAATGCAAGGTTTGCACCACGTCGCCCAAAAGTTCAAGACATGGATTTTATCATCGGATTTTTCAAGCAATGGCTTAAAGTCCTCGAACGTCTGAAAAACCTGAACCTTCTGAGCATGACCCAAGCCTGAGAGACAGATAGTTAAAATAAAAATAACCGAACGCATAAAGTAAAACGAATTTTGAACATACTCTTAACGGGAATCGATTATAAATGTTTTTCTTCTAGGTGATGAAGAGATTGATTTTTTTACGAGGAGGAGCTGAGTCTTAAATAGACTGCCAAATGGGCGTTTCCATATGACAATTTGTGCGTAAGTGGCCGGCATATGCGATTCTCCACTAATTTAGTTTGTACTTCAGGCCCAGGCTTTGTATTTTGGTAATGAGTGCATTATCGATGTTGATTTTTCCGCTTTCGGCGACAAAGGTCACATTCACTTCTTCGCTATTGTCCACTATCATCAACTTGAGATGGTGTTTTCCATTTTTCTCCGAAGATAATGACGACAGTGTGTTTGATAATTCCTTATCTACGCGATCAACGGGCAATTGTATTGTGATGGATTTAGTAAATGTCTCTCCGATCGTGTCGAGAAGTTTTACATTGGAAATGCGGAAAAAATAATTATCCGAGTTAAATCCCCTGGTATAACTTCCTTCGAGAAATATTACCTCCCCGGGATTGATCAGGCTATTAAATTTTTTGTACGATTCACTATAGAGATTGTAGGTCTCACTTCCATCGAAATCCTGAAGGGTGAATTTGCAATACCCTAATCCTCTTTGATTCACGCCGTGAAAAACTTCTGTGATGAGGCCTGCCAATTTTAGAGTTACATCTTTGTAGCCTTTCGATTCTTCTATACCACACGTAGTATAATTTTCTAATTCCATACGATAGTCATCCAAAGGATGGCCGGAAATGAAAATCCCCGTTACTTCTTTTTCTTTATTCAGTTTTTCTATTTTATTCCATTCCGGTGAATCAGGTATTTTAGGTTCTTCCAAAAATTGGTCTGTCATGTCTCCGAAGAGGGAGTTTTGCATGGAGTGCTTTTGATCTTGGTAGGTATGGCCATATTTCAGTGCGTGTTCTATGACCGTATTAAATTTGCCACTTGGAGCGAAATATTGAGATCTATGTACACCATCGTAGGCATCCATAGCACCTCCATATACCAGGCTTTCGAGACATTTTTTATTAACGGTGCGCAGATTAAGTTGCCTGCACATGTCAAATATGCTCTTGAACTTGCCTGCATTTTTCCTGGCTCTTAATATCTCCTCTACGGGGCCTTCTCCTACACCTTTCAATGCGGATAGGCCAAACCGGATGACGCCATCATTATTTACAATAAAATTCAAATCACTCTCATTGATATCAGGGCCCAATACGGGAATCCTCATCCTCTTGCTTTCCCGAAGAAAGAAGTTGAGTTTATCGATGTTATGCTTATTATGCGTAAGGACTGAAGCCATAAACTCAGCAGGGTAATGCGCTTTGAGATAAGCAGTCTGATAAGCCACCAGGGAGTAGGCCGCTGCATGAGATCGATTAAAACCGTACTGGGCAAAGCGAGCCATCATGTCAAAAATCTCGTCAGATTTTTTCTTATCAACACCCTTTTTCATCGCTCCTTCTCTGAAGATAGCTCGATGCTCTTCCATCTCTTTCATCTTCTTCTTACCCATTGCTCTGCGGAGCATATCCGCTTTTCCGAGTGAGTAATCCGCCATAATTTGAGCCGTCTGCATGATCTGCTCCTGGTACACCATTATGCCATAAGTAGGCTCAAGAATTTCTTTGAGCCATTCGTGCGGATATTCTACATTTTCATGGCGGTGTTTTCTTTTTATAAAAGAAGGAATATACTCCATGGGACCCGGTCGATACAATGCATTCATGGCTATCAGGTCCTCGATACCTGTGGGCTTTAGTTCTCTGAGATACTTACGCATTCCATCCGACTCAAACTGAAAGATGCCGATCATATCTCCTCGTTGAAAAAGCTCGAAAGTCTTTTCGTCTTCTAAGGGAATCTCGTCAATATCGATCCTTGCTTCCTCTCCATAGCGTTTCACTATATTGTCAATGCAATCCTTGATAATAGACAAAGTGCGTAGGCCCAAAAAATCCATTTTAAGCATGCCCGCATCTTCGACTAAACTACCTTCAAATTGTGTGATCATTAGATCAGTATCCTTGGATGTACACACAGGTATGAAGTCGGTAATATCACCTGGTGCGATTATCACACCTGCTGCATGGATTCCGATATTGCGTACCGTGCCTTCGACTTTTTGTGCTATTTTGACCACTTCGCCCTCCAGATTCTTTTGCTTTTCAATTTCTAAGAGCTTTTGTACATTGGAATAGTCATCACCTTGCCATTCTATTTTGAGCTCCTCCTTGGATCGACTGAAGATGGTTTTCAGTTTTGTGCCGGGCCTATTGGGTACGAGGTTGGCAATTTTGCCTGTGTTGTCTAGCGGTAATGACATGACCCTACCGACATCACGAATCGAAGACTTGGCGGCCATGGTGCCAAAAGTGACGATCTGAGCCACCTGGTTTTTACCATATTTATCAACAACCCAATCGATAACTTTCTGTCTGCCTTCATCGTCAAAATCTATGTCGATGTCCGGCATCGAGATTCGTTCGGGATTTAGAAACCGCTCGAAAAGGAGATTGTATTCCAATGGATCCACATTCGTAATGGTCAGGCAGTACGCCACCGCCGATCCTGCGGCAGAGCCACGACCAGGCCCTACGCTTACCCCGATTTCTCTGGCCGCTTTTATAAAATCCTGAACAATTAGGAAATAACCTTCGAAATTCATGGATTGGATGATGTCCAGCTCGTGGTCGAGCCTTTTGCGTATTTGTTCACTTAAATTCGGGTACCTAATTTTCGCCCCTTCGTATACGAGATATCTGAGATAGTCGGATTGTTCGCTAAAGCCCTTTGGCACAGGGAAATTAGGCAAGAGGATATCCCTGGCTAATTCGGGAGTTTCGATCTTATCAAACACCTCCATTGTCTGGTCCACAGCTTCTGGCAGATCAAGAAACAGATCGATCATCTCTTGTTGCGTCTTGAAATAGTAATCAGAACTCGAGAACGTGAATCGATCAGCATCTTCGAGTTTTGCTCCGGTATTGACACAGAGAAGAATTTCGTGAGTCTTCCAGTCCTCTTCATTCACGTAATGGGCGTCGTTAGTTACGATCGTTCTGATGTTGTATTTTTTTGCAAATAGAAGAAGCTGCTGATTTACTTCTTCCTGGCTCATTGTCGAATTTTCGAGTTTCTCAAGACCTTTATGTCGCATTATTTCGATATAAAAATCTTCGCCAAAAAGATCGAGCCACCACTTCACCAATGATTCCGCTTTTTCGAGATCGCCTTTTAATATACTCCTGGGTATCTCAGCAGCAAGACAGCAACTAGTAGCTATAAGACCTTCGTGATATTGTAGGATGAGTTCCTTGTCAATACGGGGAAATTTACCGTAAAGACCATCGATATATCCCAATGAACAGAGCTTTGAAAGATTGATGTAACCCTTGGCATTTTTAGCAAGCAGTAGCTGATGATATCGCCTGTCTTTTTGCCCAGCTGACTTTTGAAAGGATTTTATTTTTCTATCCTCTACAAGATAAAATTCACAACCTATTATTGCCTTAAGGTCTCTCTTCTTAGCTTCTGACACAAATTTGAATGCACCGAACATATTGCCATGATCGGTCATGGCCAATCCTTTCTGACCATCTTTTTTGGCCTTGTCCATTAGGGCATCGACGTGGGAGGCTCCGTCCAAAAGAGAGTATTGAGTGTGGCAATGTAAATGGCAGAATTCCGGCATCTTTAAGAGGTTCTAAATTATTGGCATAAAACCTCAAGATATAGATTTTTAGTTTAGTTATGTTTAAATATTCTGTTTCGTTAATTTGAATGTAACAGGAACTTATTGAAGCTCGAGAATTGGAATGATGCCCGCCTTCCGGACGGGCAGGGAATCTTGAAACAATGGATTTCCACTAATCCATTACTCCAATATTCCAGCGGAGAAAATTTTGGATAAAGAGTTTAACTCATTGATAATCAACAATTTGAAACTCAAAAGATGTTCATAAAATTTCTATCTCAAATCTTTTTTATAGCGGATTCGCACAAATGGATTATTTCCAAGATCATCACGCAGTTCTTTTTTGGTTTCAATAGCAAACTTGTCGACTCCGAAAGCCACCAATAAGTCGCGCACAGAACTTAGACGATTATCGGTCAGGAGATCAGAAATCCTCGTGCTCTTGTAGATGATGTCCAGGTTAAGTTGCGCGATGCCACCGTCTACATAATCGTCTGCGATGGCCCTGATTCGATCTACGGCTATGCGGTTGAGCAACGCTTTATCCGGAATGAATTTTATGAATTCCGCATTCTCTAGAATATCCACTTCATCCTTGGGTATTAAGCGATCTTCATTTTGGGCATAGAAAATTCTTGAATCCTTTGACATCTGGTCTACAAGTCCTGCGACGATCTCTTCATGAGTAAGGTGAGAACTGAAGTAATAAGGTACAGTTTGAATTGTTTCTAAGATATGCTGATTCTCTCCCAATACCACAAGATGAGGTATTCCATTGATAAGAATTATAGTAGGATTTTGCGCTGAAATGCACAATAGATTCAGACTGAAAACAAATCCTAGTACAAGCGTTTTCATGAGATAATAGGTTGGTCGTCAACTTATAACGCATGAAATGCAAAAAGTAGTCCAGAAATGTTGAGAATTAGAGTATCCCCGCAACGCTGTAGGTAAGAACTCTCTTTTTGGAAAGTTCGAAAACCTCTCAGCAGGTTACGTATAAGAATTAATTCTTCAAAATCTGCCCATCTCTCAGCAACCGTTCGCTCAATTTCTCATATTCCAAATCCTGAACAGCGATGTCCGCATCTATCGACATAGCCGCTGCGGTCGCAGCACTTTGACCCAAAATCATAAACACTGGCTCCATCCGAATAGAACCAAATGCAATATGCGAACTGGACACACAAACTGGGACCAATAAATTTTCGCATTCCAGCTTCTTTGGAATCAATGATCGGTAATCAATCTGGTAAGGTTTCGGTACCTTGACTCCAATATCGCCTTCGTTTTGCACAAAGCCATCCGGCTTAACATATCTTTGAATGTTATGTGAATCCATTGTATACGAACCCATGCCGACGGGTTTAGGAACCGGTTTTTTACCAAGCACTTCATTCTCGGTCATGACAAACTCACCGATCATCCGTCTTGCTTCTCGCACATAGATCTGGTGTGGCCAGTTCCCATTGTCGACAAACTCATCCTTTGCGAGTCCCCACTCGTTCATCGCATCCCTCACATGGTCAGGAATACTGGGATCATTGGACTGGAAATACATAAATCCCTTCTGATAATTTTCGTGTTCTTTGATGATCTCTTGTCTCTGTTCATAAGAAGCTTCAGGGTATCCATAGTTCATGCCGATGTTGTCTGTACTGAAAGGGCCGTGATTGTTGGTGTCTGTTTTTCGATTCGGGATGGGATCGTACTTGCTGAAGGTCTTGTCCCATCCTTTGGCATACACCCGGGCCAGTAATTCATATTGTGCTGGGTCGTAATTTTCGGGTTTAGGAAACGGCAGCCGATTATCCGGGTGATTGGAAAGACACATTCGAAAACAATACGCTTGGATTTTTTTATCACCCTCGCCTTTAAGGCCCGGGTCTTCGTCGGAAATGCGAGGTAACAATCCACTGGAAGAATCCCCGGGCACCACATAAGGGTCTATGTCTTCCTGGAACCAATGGGTGTGGTGCAATGTGCCCACCTGCACGCCATTCCATTCTTCATCGTATACATTATTAGCCTCCCGACCGACGTGATAGCTTACACCGGCAGCCGCCATAAGATCGCCCTCGTAAGTGGCATCGATAAACATTTTTCCATTATACTTTTTGCCACTTAGCGTGGAAATCGAAATTATCCTTTCTTCCTTCACAATGACGCCATTTTCCCTATTTAGCCACTCGCCCCGGTGCACGGTGATGTTGTGTTCTCTGACGAAGTTTTCAAAGACCGTTTCCGCCACATGTGGTTCGAATATCCACATCGTGCGCAAATCACCATCGATGGCTGGAGTTCCCTGACCTTTATTTCCATATTCTGATCTTTCCTGCCATTTCCATGCCTCCGGTTGTTGGTAATGATTGTAGATGCCTTGGTATAATTCGCGAGAAAGGCCGCCAATCACGCTTTTATCTCCGGTATCGGTATATCCCAATCCCCCGGAGGATAGGCCGCCTAAATGGACGTCGGGCGATACGACTATTGCGGACTTTCCCATCTTCTTGGCCTGAACGGCTGCACTTATAGCAGCTGAGGTGCCGCCGTATATGATAAGGTCTGCATGAAAGCGGTTGTCGTCTGTTTTTTGGAGTGGGCTGCAGGAAGCTAGAAAAATGGAGATAAAGATTAGTAGGATGTTAGTAATTTTCATGGTTGTTCCGTATTGTCTAATGTTGGCAGAATAGGCTGTGCCGACTCTCATGTAAATTATCGAAAATATGGTTACTATTTAGGACAAGAAATTAGGTGTTTTAATACTCCTGGAATCCTTGAGCCACTCGGCGTGCGGGAATTTGTTCGCTCGTTTTTGTAAGGGAAAGATACTTCTGTGCCCAAGGAGGGACTTCCCGCCTGTCCCGACCACCGCATCAACGATTTTCTACTATCCAATTATTTTAATATTCTCAGTCCGCTGTTTACTGACACTGCTAGGCTAACAATTTAAACACTAAAATAATATATGGCGGTTAACTATTTGTTAATTGGCCATTTAATAAGCTTCTATTCTAGAATAGGGCAAATGAGCCACGAATTCGCTTTGTAATTACACTTCATATTATTATTTTACGCCATATTTAATTTTAGTTATTATGGCAAAAAATACAAATCCGAGACTACCCGATCTTGATTTTGAAAAACTCAATGTTAAATCTGATGATTCTACTTCTTTGAAATTTTTAATGCTGGTAGAAGGTGCTTACGGACAGGGTGTGAAGAAAAGCATCAAGAAGTATGGTTATACAGAACAACGGTATTACCAATTGTTGAACAAGTTCAAGGAAGATGGTATGGACGCTCTGATCAATCAGAAAAGAGGCCCAAAGAAAAATACTGTTCGTTCTGATAGGGTCATCCACCAGATAATCAGACATCGTTTTCTCGATCCGCGAGCCAATAGTGATGTGATCGCCCAAAAGCTTAACCAACAGGGGATCAAAATCAGTAAACGAAGTGTGGAACGGACTATTCAGGAATATGGTCTTCAAAAAAAAACTCCATAAGCTAAATCCCGATAGTCAAAAGCCAATACCTGTTACTGCCCAGCAGACCAAGAGGGTAAAAAAGAAGATCGTGGTTACCGAACAGAACAATGAACGGTTCATACGCGAAATGTTAGCTCGAAAGGTATCAGGCACTCATTTGGGTCTCTGGTTATTGATACCGGAATATCTACGACTTGGAGCCTGGGACTTGGTCTGCGGACTTTTCAATAAGCCCGAAGATCATAACCTTTCTGCACGTATTGGCCTACAATTGGTCAATGAAGCAGCAATTTGTCAAAACAGAGTCAGGAAAAGAAATGCTTTGTGCAATCAAGGTTTTGCCCTGGCAAATGGATTGTCCTTTTTGGTTACTGACGAAACCATTCATGAGGTACTCGACCGCCATACGATGGCCGAATATGAATCCCTTCAAGTGACATTAAGGCAACTCAGAAATCTGCAAGGACATTATGATCCACAAAATATCCTTGCTATTGATCCACACCGCATTCGGTCGTCCACTCAGCGCGTTATGCCAAAGAAGAAAAAAAGACCTTCAGAGCCTGCTCACAAAATGCTACAGACTTTCTTCTGTAACGATGCTTTAACGGGACAGCCATTGGCTTTTACCGTTGGATCAAGCGGCAAAACATGCTCAAAGGCCACCTTACAGTTGTTAGACCTATTGAAACAATCAGGGGTTGAAAAAGCATTAATAATGGCCGATAAAGAACATTTTACGGTCGATATATTAAACCACATTGTTGATAATACCGAAATGGATCTTCTCTTGGCAGTCCCTAATACCAAAAGTGTTGTTCAATGTTTTAATTCATTGGACTATAAGCACCTCTGGGCAGGATATGCCATTGGGCAAACTGATTATAAATTGAAAGCATGTCCACATCCTTTTAAACTTATTGTACAACGAACAGGAGAAATACCTCAATATTATTCCTACAAAGCTTTCTTATCCACTGTGGATAATAACGTAGTCCAATTACTCACTCAAAACTATCCAAAACGTTGGACTATCGAAGAGTTTTTCAATTTTGAAGGAGATATGGGTTGGAATCGTGCTTCTACCTTTAACCTCAATATCCGGTACGGGAAACAAAGTCTTGCTCTTATTGCACAAGCAGCTACACATCAATTGAAAAACAAACTACCAAAACCCTATAACCAATGGACTGCTACACACACCGCTACACAAATCCTTACCAATATGGAAGGTGATCTCAGAGTCAAGGACGACACCATCATTGTCACCTACTATCGGGACTATCTCAACCTTGGTATAGAAAAACATTACCAAAACTTGCCTCGAATCCTGGAACAGGAGGGAATTAATCCCAAAATACCTTGGCTATTTGATTTTAAACTCGACTTTCGATTCAAATGACTAAAATAAATTTACCTTCAAAAATCGTTGACCACCGCATCGGGAACGTTTCGCTGCGTTCCAGTCGGGATAAACTTCTCGTCCTGTACTTCTTTATTAAAGAATTCTTTGACTTTTATTCTATTTGATTCTTAGTAATCTATTCTGTGCCCAAGGAGGGACTCGAACCCTCACGCCCATAAGGACACATGGCCCTCAACCATGCCTGTCTACCAATTCCAGCACTTGGGCAAATGCTCGTACAAATATACGGCATGATATACCATTTGCACTTTCGCTATTGTTGATCGGGTTCTATTTCCATTTCTAATCAGTCTCTAAGTTTAAAATAGAGAAAAATCGGCCAAAAATCTTTTTTAACATTTTATACATAAATTTTTTTTATATATATAAAATACTTTTATATTTGCTGTACTTAAGAAATCCCGAAGACGTAGTTTTCTTATTTTAAGACCTTAGTCGAAAGAGCCTGAGTTTGCAAAAACTTGGGCTTATTTTTCCCCTCCGCCTCAATAATTCAACTTCATACAGACAAAGCTTTCGCTCTAAGATTCTGCAGAAATGGAGAAGCAAAAATAAATTTCTGTAGTGTCAGATTTTCATTACTCAGAACTTCTTCCTTTTGTCCTTGCCATGCGATTTCACCATCATCAAGTAGACAAATATTCTCCCCTATTTCCATAACAGAATTCATATCGTGGGTATTAATTATGGTGGTAATCTGATTGTCCTTGGTTATGGACGAGATCAGCTCATCGATGGTAATTGCCGTTTTAGGATCAAGGCCCGAATTAGGTTCATCGCAGAATAGATATTTGGGATTTAATACAATTGATCTGGCTATTCCTACTCTTTTTTGCATACCCCCACTGATCTCCGATGGAAATTTGTCATTAATACCTTCGAGACTTACGCGTTCCAGACAATAATTGACACGATCTCGTTTTTCTTTCATCGACTGATTAGTGAACATATCCATTGGGAACCGGATATTTTCCTCAACTGTCATGGAGTCGAAAAGAGCATTGCCTTGGAAAAGCATGCCGATATCCATCCTGAGTTCGCGAAGTTCGGATTTGCCCACACAACAGATGTTCATATCATCATACCAAACGTCACCCTCTGTCGGCTTCAATAAACCCACTAATATTTTGAGTAATACCGTTTTCCCCGCCCCGCTTCTACCAATAATAAGGTTGGTCTTCGCCTTTTCAAAAGTCAAAGAGATGTCATTGAGCACCTCCTGGTCGTCAAATGATTTTGTTATATTCTTAGCAATTACCATAATCAAGTACTCATAAATACAACAGCTATAATCAGATCAGCCACCAATATCAAAATGTCACCAAACACTACGGCCCGAGTACTGGCCTTACCGAGTTCTACACTTCCACTGGTAACAAAATAGCCTTGAAAACAGGCAACTGCGACGATGATAAATGCGAAGACAACCGATTTCACATACATCATGTTGACATAGAGCGGCACAAAAAATGAACGTAAACCCCTTGTAAATTCTGCATCGGAAAAACCCGATACGTTAACCGCGGCTACATAGCCACCGCCGATTCCCACTACAGCTGCCACACTCACCAGAACAGGGATAATGATCAGAGCAGCTATGATTTTCGGCATTACCAGATATGCCGAAGTATTGACACCCATTATCTCCATAGCGTCTATGTGCTCCTTCTGGCGCATTCCTCCGATTTCTGCCGCCATGGTAGAACCCACTTTCCCTGCAAGAACAAGGCAAGTAAAAGTGCAGGCCAGTTCGATGATCATCATATCTCTTACTATATAACCTATGTAATACGGAGGGATCAAGGTACCTGAAAGCTGGTAAGACAGTTGTACGGAGGTCACCGCTCCAATAAAAAGAGAAATAATAAAAACAATCGCCAATGAGCCAATCCCAATATCGTACATCTGCCGGATAGTCTCTTTATAGTACATTTTGAGATTTTCCGGCTTTGAAAATATTTGGGGGATCCAGTTCATGAATATTCCCAAATCGTGGATCAAGGTTCTTTGCATAATGACGTTAGTCACAGTTTCAAATAGCTGGCTAAATTACCCTAATTTTAGCACTAAATCTTAGATCAGTTATGGCAGCAATAGTAAGCGGCGGGACAAAAGGAATCGGAAGGGCAATATGTGATATTTTTTTGGAAAAAGGGATGGATCTCTCGCTTTGTTCTCGAAATCTCGATGATCTTAAAGCATTTCATTCCGAATGTTCACATAAGTATCCTTCGCAGAAAATTCATATCTCAAAAGTGGACATGAGCGTCAAAGAAGATGTATATAGGTATGCTAGCGAAATAAAATCGGAATTCGATAAAATCGGCGTTTTAGTCAACAATGCCGGAACATTTATTCCGGGTATAATTATCAAGGAAGAAGATGGCCTTTTGGAAAAGCTCATAAATACCAATTTATACAGTGCTTATTACCTCACAAGAGCACTTATCGATCGGATGATAGATAGAAAAACGGGGCATATTTTTAATATATGCTCTGTTGCAAGTCTGATCGCTTACCCAAGTGGTGGCTCCTATGGCATATCCAAATTTGCACTGTTGGGATTTTCAAAATCTATAAGGGAAGAACTCAAAGAGTATGGAATCAAGGTAACTTCCATAATTCCAGGGGCTACTTGGACAGATTCTTGGGCAGGTGCTGGTCTTCCTGTCGAAAGATTCATGGACGCACATGATGTTGCGAAAATGGTCTGGAGCGCATACGATCTGGGTAATTCTGTGGTTGTTGAAGATATTATCCTTAGGCCCCAACTAGGAGATTTGTGAGAAGAGGTCAGAAGACAGAAGATGGAAGACCGAAGACGACTCGTTTCGATTATTTTCTGAGATTGTCTATTATCAAGTTGTCCAAATTGAGAAACAGAAAAGAGTAAAACAATTATTAATGTGCCTTGTATCTTTAGTTAAAAATGAGAGAAGTACAATATTGACCTCCAATAGGGACGAGGCTCCCGATAGAGCAGCAATAGAAATCAAAGAAGAAATTATTCATACCAAAACGGTTTTATATCCTGCCGATCCTTCGGGAGGCTCCTGGATTTTCTGCTCGGATCAAGGAGATATAATTTGTCTGCTAAACGGAGCTTTTGAAATACACAAACGCAGATTGCCTTACCGCATGAGTAGAGGCCTGGTAATGAAGTCATTTTTTCAATACGATCATCCTGTCGATTTCCTCCAACATTTCGACTTTAATAATATAGAGCCTTTTACTATGATCGTCGTGTCAAAAGGAAAGCGGTTCGAATTTAGGTGGGATAGTCAGATCAAACATATTGAAGAAATCAAAAATCAAAAAGAACAAGTATGGAGTTCATGTACTTTGTATGATGACGACGCGATAGAAAAGAGAGAAAAGTGGTTTCACGATTTAAAGACAAAATCTCATACACTAAACCAAAGCAGGCTTCGCGAAATTCATGCGCAAGGCGGAAGGGGCGATAAAATCAATGGATTTGTTATGAAGAGAAATGATGTTGTTCAAACAATAAGTTTAACACAAATTGTCTCAAACAGTGAGGCAATATGTATGACGCATTCGGATTTGATATCAGGAGAAGAGATGATGAAGACAATGGAAATAGAAAAAGTTAATACATAGCATTGACTCCAATTCACGAACCAACACTTTTGTGTGCAAATGCCCGGCAACAAAATCGAGAAGCATTAAAAATGATCCTCAATTGAAAAAACTAAAACAAGTATGGCGTTGGTACGGGCCAGACGATACAGTAAGCTTATCCGATATTAGACAAGCCGGAGCGGCCGGTGTTGTCACTGCCTTACATCATATTCCGAACGGTGAAGTTTGGCCTTGCGCACAAATATTAAAAAGAAAGAATGTAATTGAAGATGCCGGTTTGGAATGGACAGTTGTAGAGAGCATTCCTGTCCATGAAGATATTAAAAGACAATCAGGAGCGTACAGGAAATATATCGAAAATTACAAGCAAAGCATTCGCAACCTTGCAGAATGCGATGTGCGAATCGTGACGTACAATTTTATGGCGGTGGTGGATTGGACGCGAACTGATTTGGACTATCCAATGTCAGATGGTTCTACAGCATTGAGATTTGAAAAATATGCTTTTGCGGCATTTGATCTGTACATTTTGAAAAGAGCAGGAGCCGAGAGCGACTATTCTAAAGAAGAGCAAGAATCTGCACAAGAACGCTTTTCCGCCATGAAGCAGAACGAAATCGAGCAATCAACACAAAATATTATTGCTGGATTGCCGGGAGGAACGACTGAAGGGGTGCAAAGTTTGCATGATTTTCAAGCACTACTAGATACGTATAATAATATTGATGCCAATCAGCTGCGCTCATACCTTATTGATTTTTTAAAGGAGATTATTCCAGTAGCAGAAGAAGTAGGTATAAAAATGGCCCTTCATCCTGATGACCCTCCGTTTTCATTATTGGGTTTGCCTCGTGTGGTCAGTACCGAATCCGATCTTCGAGCTATTCTTGAAGCAGTTGATTCGGTTAGTAATGGTTTGTGTTTTTGCTCCGGTTCTTTTGGGGTAAGGCCAGATAACCATCTGACTAGAATGATTCGAAAATTGGGACATCGAATCAATTTCCTTCATTTGCGCTCTACAAAAAGAGATGAATTTGGCAATTTTTATGAAGAAGATCACTTAAATGGAGACGTGGATATGTATGAAGTGATGAAAGCTCTTGTAGAACTTCAACAAACTCGTGAAGAGCCGATTCCAATGCGCCCTGACCATGGTCATAAAATGCTGGATGATTTGGGGAAAAAGCCGAATCCAGGATATTCTGCGATTGGAAGATTAAGAGGTTTGGCAGAATTGAGAGGTTTAGAATTGGGAATTGTCCGAAGTTTGAGTTCAAAAAAAGATAGTAAGAGATAAGACCTTGTTCAACCTGTTAGGCTTGCCTGCGGTCAGGCACGTCGTCATATTCGAATACAATACAAATACTCACGTGGCACGCATATTTTTACGAGTAACTGGTTGATATATCAAAGCCCTTGTATATTTACAAAAAAGATAACTGTATGAAAACTGCTGTATTAATTGTCGTTGCATCTTTACTTACTCTATTGGTTTATACGTTATGCAAAGTTGATAAGGAAATCAAATCTCCTGATTTATCAATTAAAAATGCTTTAAAAGCATATGCCGCTGCTGAAGCGTTTATTTCTTCTTTGGATGAAGACGAAAGGAAAATATGTCTATTCGATTACGACGATATTGAGCGCAAGAATTGGCACTTCACAGTAAAAGAAAGGCCCGGACTACCTTGGGAAAAAATGGGCGAAAAGCAGAGGGAATTAGGTGTTGCGCTATTGAAATCAGGACTAAGTGAATATGGATATGAGAAAGCGAGACAGATTATGGAACTCGAAGTTGTTTTACGTCTAGTTGAAAAACGGCCGCCTAATGATCGATTCCGCCATCCGGAACTTTATCAATTCAGCTTTTTCGGTCTACCTCATGAGAAAAATCCATGGGGATGGAGATTTGAAGGTCACCATGTTTCGCTGAATTTTAGCCATGTCAACAGTAAGACCATTGTAACACCACTATTCATGGGGGCGAATCCTGCCATTGTACCTTATGGGCCTAAAAAAGGCCTTCAAGTCCTGGAAAAAGAACAGCAATTGGCAAGGCAGATTATGAATACACTTGCCGATGATCAATTAAAGTCAACCATATATGATGCGGTTGCACCGCCTGAACTTGTTCATGAAGTTGCACATCATATCAGTTCTGAAAAATTCGAAGGAGTAGCTGTTAATTCGCTTTCTGCCGACCAGCAGGGCATGATTAAAGAATTGATTACGGTGTATACCGATCGCGTAAAAAAAGAGCAAGCCGACAAACTTTGGAAACACATTAACGATCAATGGTCATCTATTCACTTCGCATGGGCAGGAGGAATAAAAGCTGGTGACAAACACTACTACCGCATCCACGGAAACGATCTATGGATAGAGTATGATAACACTCAAAATGATGGTAATCACATCCACAGTATTTTTAGGAGTATTCACAATGATTTTGCGCAGAAGACATTGGCCGATCATTATGCGGAGCATGAGCATTAAACGCTTATACCTTCGTTTTCGAGATGCTTTGTAATATTGAAATGAACTCCGTCCAGTAATTCTACATCGTTATCCCAATCGATAACATCCCATTTGTTGTCAGGAGTGGAAATAATGATCGTTTTGCTCTTGGTGAAAAGCCAGATAATTTTTCCCGTTCCGAACCGATGGAGTTTGCGCACCTTTCGGAGAATAAACTCGTCAAAAATATTGGCCTGTGGGTCTTCCAGCTCAACTTTAACGTCAACTTCACTTACGACTTTGGGAGCAACGTCAATATACTTTGTTGTGATTTTATTAGAGGGTAGAATAGTTTTTTCGAAGACGGTAAAATCAAGAGCCAAATTGCTGCGATGATCCAGATGCGCCCCTCCTTCACCGGCGAAAGCGTGGTATTTTGACGAATCTAAATTGGTAAGCGTCAGGCCTAGGAGCCAGGACTTGATATATAGTTGCAGTCCACTATCAGCCATAATGTCGGTTTTGGTTTTTGTCTTATTCAACACGTCGCGGAAGTCTTTGTATTAAAAAGGTATACCGTCAATGGTTTCCTTAATGAGGTACTCAGGGATCGTTCCGGGTTTTGTAGCTTGAGCCTGTGTCAGCGGAGCTTCTACCATTTTGCTTTATTTACGCCAATAGTCCGCGAAGGATTTAACACGAATGGACACGAATTTTCACAAATGATTGATTATCAATATATTACAAACGTTAATTCGTGTCAATTTGTGAAATTCGCGTTTACCTAAGTCATTGATCATCACTTAGATATAAAATCTTCACGCAGGGTTAATTACACTAAAGTACCGGAAACTAAACGATACATTCAACTTTTTGCAAAAAAGAACCCGGAAAGCTTTACAAGTCATCCGGGTTTTTAGTAAAAATATCTTAAAATGAGGTAGTTCTTATTCCAGCCGTTTTGCTGTTATGGGCAATTGGTATCCTTCTACACTCACTGTACCTGCAAAACTATTGCCTTCAAAAGTCCCTTTAATATCGCAAGGATAACCCTCCACAGTAATCTTAAATGTCAGGACATTTCCTTCAATAGAGACTTCACTCATTTCGTATTCCGCACCTTCTGATACCAGGGCCCCTAAGTATTCGCCATCCTCTTTATTGATCTCCATGATGCCTTTATAGGTGATATCAGGGCTTTCGACTTCGTACTCCCATGAGCCTGTGTAGTCGGCAATAGTTTCAGTTGAAGTGTTAGGGTTTAACAGGAACAAACTAAGAACCGATATTTATATTGACATGGTTTTATTTTTTGAATCTCGTTGCAAGATAATACATTTCGTATGGAGAAAAGTCTTTCTCCTTAATGCAGACCATGACGAACCTTTTCACGAAAAAGCATGGGTAGAAACCGTTGCAGAAACCATTGGTGAAAGCCTATAATGGCGAGCAATGGCCTCCCTGCCTTGGCAAGCAACTACAATCCAAACAACCCTGGCAACCAAAGCGAAAGCTGTGGCAAATACGTAATAATCATCAAAACAACGATCATGGCAGCCAAAAACGGCAACAACGGCTTTATCACATCGCTCACCGATATTCCGGCGACTCCGCTGCCCACATAGAGAATCGTACCCACAGGAGGCGTACAAAGCCCAATGCTCAAATTAAGCACCATCACAATTCCAAAATGCACAGGATGCATACCCAATTCCGTAACAACGGGAAGAAATATAGGTGTGAAAATGAGGACGGCCGGAGTCATATCCATAAAAGTCCCGACGACCAAAAGTGTAATATTGATCACGAGGAAGATCATCACTGCGCTTTGAAATTTGGTCAGCATAAATTCGGTCATCAATTGCGGAATGCTTTCGAATGCAAAAATCCACGACATGGCTATGGAAGTGCAGATCAGGAACATGACCATTGCCGTAGTCTTTGAGCTATTCAGAAAAATTTCAAAAAAATCTTTGATCGATAACTTTTCGTAGAACCAGGCCAAAATAGCAGCGTAGAGTACTGCTATTGCCGCCGCTTCCGTAGCAGTGAAGATGCCCGCCACGATTCCTCCGACAACGAACACAAGAAGCATCAGGCTCAAAAATGCTCTTTGAAAATCGATAAAAAGCTGTCTTATTTTGATGCTGGCCCTGCTGGAATATTTGTTCTTTATGCATATGTAGGCTGCCACCAGCATAAGTGCGATTCCCACCAACAATCCCGGAATATAGCCTGCCATAAATAGTGCCGCTACAGAAGCGCTTCCGCCACTGGCAAGAGCATAGATGATCAGTGTATTACTCGGAGGGATCAAAAGGCCTGTAGTTGACGAAGTGATATTAACCGATGCGCTAAATGGCCTCGGATAGCCTTCCTGTTCCATGCGATCGGTCATGATGCTTCCGATGGCAGAAGCTGCTGCCAATGCCGAACCCGAAATCGCTCCAAACAGCATAGCCGCCATCGTATTCACATAAGAAAGTCCTCCCGGTAAAGCGCCGAGCATGGATTTGGCAAAATTGATCATGCGATTGGCTATGCCGCCCCGTTTCATGATCTCGCCTGCCAGGATGAAGAAAGGAATGGCGAGCAGGGCAAAGTTGTCAATACCTGTGGTCATGCGTTGGGATACAGTGCTGATGCCCGGCATAAACGGTATGTTTACAATAATCGTAAGTGCAGTGGCAAGACCGATACCAAATGCGACGGGTACGCCCAAGCCAAGAAAAAAGAAAAAGCTCAAAAAGAGAATCAATATGGAGATCAACTCAATGCTCATAGGGCCTTTAATGCTGAAATTTGCGCGTTCAGTCGCATAGCACAATAGTACAATATCATCAGTCCGCTCACAGGCAGCACGGCGTAAACATAACCCAATGGAACGCGCATGGCCGGTGACACCTGCTCAAGCCGCAAAGTGATGTAGACCAAATTGCTGCCTCCAATCACCATGACAACCAGAGCAAAAAGTGCAACCAGGAAACTGATGCTGATTTCTGTTTTTACGCGCCTTTTATCACTCAAATTCCTGAGTAGAAAATCCATGGTCAGGTGTTCCTTTTTCCCGACTAAATAGGCAGCTCCAAGAAGCGTCATCCATATCAGGGAAAAACGGGCAAGCTCTTCGGTAAAGGCAAACGATCGCGACAAGACGTACCGCGTAAACACCTGCAGCAATACGTCCAAAACAAGCAGAGCGAAAAGGGCTACCAAAACAACTTCTAAAATACCCGCCAGGCTTCTATATCGACTCAATGCTCTACAGTGCTTTTATTTGCTGAATAATTTTTTCCAATTCGGCATCTTTTTCAAATCGCTCCAAAACTGATTTGCTTGAATTGGCAAATAGGCTTTTGTCGGGTCTAATGACCTCCACGCCCGATTCTGCCAGTTTTTTGAAGCACTCATCGACCGATTCTTTCCAGAAAACTTTTTGCTGCTGAGACGAATACATTGCTGCATCTTTCAGCATTTTTTGTTGGTCCGGAGAGAGCCTGTTCCAAAATTTTGTACTTACTACGAGTACATCGGGGACGGAGCTGTGTTCGTCGAGCGTATAGTATTTGCACACCTCAAAATGATTGGAAGATACAAGGCTTGGCGGGTTATTTTCTGCACCATCTACAACGCCTTGCTGGAGAGCCGTATACAGTTCTCCAAAGGCCATGGGTGTGGCCGAACCGCCCATTGCCTGGATCATACTGATCGAAGTTTGATCATTCATTACCCTGATTTTCAGGCCTTTAAGGTCATCTGGTGTTCGTACAGCTTTGTTTTTTGTATAAAAACTTCGGCTACCTGCATCGTAAAAGCATAGACCTCTTAGTAAAAATTTATCTCCGCTCACTAAAAGATTTTCGCCCACCTCTCCTTCGAGTACGGCGAAGCGATGAGCTTCGTCTCTGAAAATATATGGGATACCCAACACTTTGTAGCTCGGCACAAAATTAGAGAGGGCTGCAGCGCTGACTTTGGTCATAGCGACACTGCCTATTTGAAGTAGTTCTAAAACTTGCCTTTCTGAGCCCAATTGAGCATCGGGAAATATCTTGGCTTGCATGGTGCTGCCTGATATTTCTGCTAGTTTGTCTTTTAACGAGACGATGCCTTTGTGGACGGGGTGGCTTTGTGGGAGGCTGTGGGCGAGGACTATTTTTGTTGTGTCTGTTTTTGAACGACAGGATGCAATAAGTAAAACTGCGGTGTAGAGAAATGTTAATCCGAGTATATGCCTCATTTGGGAACCAAAATAGTCAATTCTGATCTTTCATCTGGCGATACACTCTTGTCTCTAAAATTTTTTCCTAATAATCCATCCAATCTGAATCCGCTCCTTTTGATTATCGAACTAATCCAGAGCAAGTTATTAAACCCTCGATCAAAATTTGCTAATCATACGAGGCATTAAATTCAAATAGTATTAATTTTAAATTTCAATACAAACAAGAAAGGAAAATAACTACTTAGGAATTAAAAGGCGGTGTTATCGAAATGATTACTAAAGTCAAGGACATGGAGGTATTACAACATTTACATGAAATCATATCAGAAGTTCTTGCCGAGACCGAAGGCGATAAGATCGAACTTAGCCCAGAGCAGGAAGTATTTCATAGTTGTGAAAATCCAAAATATAAACTTTTTTTCCTTGTATTATCTGCTATGCATCCCAGGTACCCCCAGAAGCACCTCCCTAATCCAAAACCCTCCTCCCCAACTTCGGCACCACGCCCATATTTTCCCAAACAAACGCATACCGATCCGCTTCCAATTCCAGGCGTTGTTTTGTAGACACACTTCCATGTCCAGCTCTTGTCTCTATCCGAATTAAAACAGGATTGATCCCTTGATGTACTTCTTGTAACCGAGCCGCAAATTTGAACGAATGTGCAGGAACAACGCGATCATCATGATCGGCAGTGGTCACTAGCGTAGCAGGATACGATACTCTATCTTCAAGGGCATGATAAGGAGAATATTTTCTAAGGTATTCAAACATTTCGGGCGACTCATCCGCAGTACCATAATCCGCGGCCCATCCTGCCCCGGCTGTAAAAGTGTGGTACCTGAGCATGTCCATTACACCTACTGCCGGTAAGGCCACTTTCGCTAAATCAGGCCGTTGTGTCATAGTTGCCCCTACGAGCAATCCACCATTAGATCCTCCCGAAATCACCAAGTATTGGCTTGAAGTATAATTCTCATCGATCAAATATTCAGCCGCCGCAATAAAGTCGTCGAAAACATTTTGCTTGTTCATCTTGGTGCCGGCAAGATGCCATTTCTCGCCGTATTCGCCACCGCCGCGGATGTTGGGCTGGGCGTAGATGCCGCCATTTTCCAGCCAGACGATTCGAGTGGAACTAAAACTTGGCGTAAGACTTATATTAAATCCGCCGTAGGCATATAGGAAGGTGGGATTTTTACCATCCAAGCGTATTCCTTTTTTATGAACTATAAACATCGGTATCCGAGTGCCATCCTTACTGTTACAAAATACCTGGTTGACTTCATAATTTTCGGGCTCAAAATCGACTTCGGATTTTCGGTACAACTCCGATTCTCCGCTTTCAATGTCGTATTTGAAAATGGTAGAAGGATAGGTGAAGGAAGTAAATATGTAATAGAGATCTTTGTCTTCTTTCTTTGCGCCGAACCCAAATGCCGAACCGATGCTAGGAAGTTCGACATCCCTTTCAAGCGTGCCATTCATATCAAACTGTTTGATGGCCGTTTTCGCATCGATAAGATAACTGGCAAAGAATTTTCCACCGCCTGAGTTCACTCGGAGTACGTTTTCAGATTCGGAGATGACGTCGTTCCAGTTGGACGGATCAGGATTATCCAGGTCTATAGATACCAATCGATAGTTGGGCGCCCCGATATTGGTGTAGAGGAAAAATTTGGAACCGTCATTGTCGACAGCCCTGCACCGCATCAGGTAGTCGTCCTGGAGTTGTACAAACGGAGCATTCGGAGGTCTCAAATCTTTTACGTACAATTGATTACCACTTGTATTCTGAGCGGCAGAAACGACAAGGTAGTTTTCATCTTCAGTCACTCTGCCGCTGATGTACCGGTTCGGTTGGTTTTCGCCGCCATAGATCAATTGATCCTCCGATTGCGGCATGCCCAATTTGTGATACATGAGGCGGTGGTGCTGCGTTTTGCCGGAAAGTTGACTACCCTTACCGGGCTGTTCATAACTGCTGTAATAGAAGCCTTCTTTTCTCTTCCACGCGATGCCGCTGAATTTCACATTGATCAAGGTGTCTTCAATGATCTCTTTCGTTAGAGCATCTGCAACGATTACTTTCCGCCAATCCGAACCGCCTTCCGTTATCATATGGGCTACCATGCTGCCGTCTTTTGTGAATGACATTCCGCGCAAGGCAGTCGTACCGTCTTCGGAAAAGCTATTGGGATCGAGAAATACTTCAGGCTCCTGCTCTGAATCTATTCTGGAGCGATACAGGACGCTGTGATCCTGAAGCCCAGTATTGCGGTAGAAATATTCGTAATTCCCTTCTTTGAAGGGTGCGGAAATACGCTCGTAATCGTACAGCTCTTCTATTCTTTTTTGCAGGTCATCTTTGAAACTTATTTTATTTAAAAAAGCATTGGTCACCTTATTTTGGGCGGTCACCCAGGACGCAGTTTCGTCCGACATATCGTCTTCGAGCCAATGGTAAGGATCGGGGACGTCGACGTTGTGATAAGTGTCTACGTGTTCCTTTTTTTCGGTTGTTGGATATGCTATCAATTCGATAGTGGTGCTATTTCTGCAAGAATAAATAAAAATGGTGCTGAGGAATAGTAATGGAAGTGTTAATCGCATTTGATTATTATTTGTGTTTCTATATGGTTACTAAACTTTCCGTAATCGTTAAGCGCTAATGGCATAGACAATCCCGACGAAATCGAAAAATTCGATTTAGGCGGGACAGGTTTATTAGCGACATTTGCAACTTGAATAATATTAATGAACAGTTGTTCTAAAAACGACCCCAAAATTTAGGTAGCCAATGACCTCACCCCCTAAAATTAAACGGCTCAACTCGTAATTCTGACATTTCAGCAAATTAATATTCAGTCAAAACAAGATTTCACTCATCTTCATTAACCTTCGTAACATTCTGTAGTTCGACCTGTTAGGTTGTCATGCTCGAAATCACGACATATAATGGTATCACATCAATACTTTTACGGAAACCTAACAGGTCAGACTAGGATATTGAAAAAAATACGTGCCACCATATTGCTCTGCACCTTTTACGCAATACTCGTTCCTGCTCAATCAAAAATACTGAACGACTACATAGAAGAAGGTCTACGCAGCAACCTTTCATTAAAAGGCGCCGAACTCGATATTCAAATCCAGGAATCATCCATCGAACAGTAAAAAAAATTATGGTTTCCTAGAGTCGACCTAAATGCATCTTATCTATTGGCAACAGGAGGGAGAAAGATCTTGTTCCCTGTTGGTGATCTTTTTAATCCCGCTTATTCTACACTAAACCAACTCACCGGAACAAGCCAATTTCCTACTAATCTCAAAAATTTCGAAACCCAGCTTACTCCGAATAATTTTATTGACGCACAGATCAATACCTCTAAACCATTGATAAACAGCGCAATAAAGTACAATTCTCTAATTCAAAATGAGCTGCTTGCCCTTCAGGATTTCAACAAAGATCTCGTCGAACACAATATTATTTTTCAAATCAAAACGGCTTATTACAACTACCTCAAATCTTTTGAAGGAGTGAATACAGTCGATGAGGGCATCGATATCTTAAATGAAGTATTAGTGCTCAATCAAAAACTCGTAAAGTTTGACAAGGCGACCATTGATGCAATAAGTGATGTACAATTCACAAAAGATGATCTTGAAAGCCGTAGAATAGCAATCATCGAACAGCAAAATCTCGCAAAATCTCTCTTCAATCTCCTGCTCAACAGGCCGCTGCATGAAAACATCGAAATCGATAAAAATATTATTGATTCTTACTCAGAAATCAATGCTACAATCCCTGACCTAAAACGAACTGCGGTTGATCAAAGAATCGAATTTGATCAAATGGAAACATCAGAAAAAATCAATTTCCTCAACCAGGGAAAAATCAAAAAAGAGAAAAATCCCACTCTCGCCGTTTTTGCCGGAATTGGAGTGCAAACCGAAGATTTTAACTTTGACGAAGGCGGACCGTTGTACACGACCCGCTTAAGCCTTTCAATGAATATAGTCGACGGCGGTTTGCGCAAAAAGAAGCTCGAGCAACTGGATTTTGAAAGAGAAAGAATTCAAAACAATCGCGAGCAACTCGACCAAAAAGTAGAACTCGAAATCACCAATTGCTGGTACAACTTAAAAACAATCGAAATCCAAATCCGATCCCAACTTTCTGCGGTACAAAGCGCCGAACAAAGCTTTAATATTATTCGAATCAAATACGAGAATGACAAAGTGCTATTGATTGAGCTGTTACAAGCTCAGAATCGCCTGACAACCAGTAAAATAGCCCTTGATATATTGAAATACGATCACTTGATAAAATTGGCGGAATTGGATAAAGTGCAGGCTAATCATTAATACAAACGCATCGACTAAAATGAGAAATACGTCACTTTTAATAATGCTCACATTCGTCCTGAGCAACTGCAAGGAGAAAATAGCTGAAGTAGAATCGGCCTCTCAGGAAATCCGGAACTATACCATTGTCGAAGTCGCGGACGTCGAGATTTCCAATGATCCTATTCCAATTTATGCCATAGGCCATGTAGCTTCTGATGAGGAAGTGAAATTGTCTTTCAAAATAGGCGGCATCATTTCGGGATTATCTGCCGATGAAGGCGATTACGTGAAACAGGGCACCCAACTCGCTTCCATGCGAACAACTGAGATCGATGCTCAAGTTTTAAAAGCACAAAGGGCCTTGGAGAAGGCACGAAGAGACCTTAACAGAGCCCAAAAAATGCACAGAGAACAAGCCGCCACACTCGAAAATGTTCAAGACCTGACAACGCTCGCAGAAGTATCAAAAGCCGATCTGGACATTGCGCAATTCAATCAGAAATATGCAAAGATTACAAGCCCAGTCAACGGCAGAATTCTAAGGAAACTCGCTGAAAATGAGGAGTTGGTAAGTCCAGGCCAGCCGATTTTCATAATCGCATCTTCCCAGAAATCGCAAGTGGTCAAGGTTTCCTTGTCTGACAGAGACATAACTCAAATCAATTATGGTGACAAGGCCAAAATTTTCTTTGATGCCTTTTCGAAAGACACATTCGAAGGAAGCATTTTGCAAATATCAGAATCATCCGATCCGCGCACAGGTACTTTTGAAGTAGACATCAAAGTCGACAGAAGAGGAAAAAGATTAAGAAACGGATACATCGGCCGCGTAGAAATTCTACCTCGACAGATAACTTCCTATTATAAAATACCGATAGATGCTCTTGTCGAGGGCGAGGGCGACTTGCTCACCGTATTCATTCCAGAAAAGGGAGACAGCATAGCTTATGAAATAGGCCTAAAACCGGACTTTATTGGAGAAAACTATTTTACTGTTAAGCGGTCAGAAGATTTGGTTTTGAATCGGGTCATTACTTCCGGGGCTCCGTATCTGCTTGATAAGGATGTGATCAGGGTTAAGGACGGCGAACCAAATACCGAAGCACAATGACAAATGGTAAAGTTGACGCATGTACGGCTCAATGGTCAGCCCAATCCTGTCCGGCACAAATCAAAATGTCAATTGATTTCGTCGCGATTATTGGGCTATTACGCCCAAACGCAATTAAAGAATATGACTCCCCAAAAGCTACTAATAAACCTGTCCCGACGAAATCGAATTCTTCGATTTCGTCGGGATTGTCAGCGCCATTATCGCCTAAATTGAACTATCCATGAACCTCACCCGCCTAGCGCTCCGCAACGCACAATTTGTCATCATCATTCTATTAATCGGAATCGTGCTGAGTACGAGGTCGTTCTTGACCATGCCGAGATCTGAAGATCCACAAGTTAGTTTTCCCTACTACGTCGCAACCATCGTATATCCGGGAACGAGTCCTGAGAATATGGAAACGCTGATCGTGGATCCCTTAGAGGAAGCTATCAAGGAAGTGGATGATACCACAAAGATAGAATCAGATATCAGGGAGGGAGTAGCGGTCATGTCCCTGGAAGGCGCATACGACATTGATTTTGAAGAAAAGTTCGAAGAAATACTACGTGAGGTAAATACGGTACGACCCACCTTGCCTGACGGCATTGTACTATTTGATATCGAACAGATCAAGCCCGAAGACCGCAATAGTTTTGTTCTTTTTGCACTGAGCTCGGATGTGGCACCATATGATAGGTTAACCGATTTTGCAGAAGAGCTGGAAGATGAATTAGAGAAGGTAAAAAGCGTTAGTGATATTGATATCCAGGCCTATCCCGAAGAAGAAATACGAGTCTCTTTGGATTATCAACGCATGGCAGCCCAAAACATCAGCCTCGCCCAGGTCATCGGAATTCTGACTGCCAATAATGTCAATATTCCTGGCGGAGAAATGAGCGCCAGCAGCAAAAATTTCACTATCCAAAGTACAGGAGGATACGAGAGCGTCGAAGAAATAAAGAATACCATAATCACTGCGGGCGACAACAGGGTTGTCTATTTAAAGGACATCGCGACAGTCGAGCTGGATCATCAGGACATTCTATGGAAAGCCGAATACAACAAGGTCAAATGCATTTTCATCTCCCTCAAGCTCAAAAAAGGCGTCAACATTATCACCATCGATCGGGAAGTAAGAAGTGTCGCTGAAGAATTTTCAAACAGGCTTCCGCCAAATATCGAGCTCAATTATGCCTTCGAGCAGGCAAGTGCGGTAAAATCACGGATAAATGATTTTTTCAAAAACCTCCTCCAGGGAATTGCCCTGGTAGGATTGGTCATTATGCTCTTCCTTGGTTGGAGGGCGTCTTTTATTATTGTCACCCTGGTACCGATTTGTGTGATCCTGGCTTTGGCACTATTGAACAGTTCGGGCTATGGATTGCAACAAATATCTGTGGCTTCCCTGGTATTGGCATTGGGTCTTTTGGTGGACAATGGAATCGTGGTGATCGAGAATATTGCGAGATTTATTAAAGAAGGTTTTAGTAAAAGAGAGGCGGCGATAAAAGGCGCGACGGAAGTCGGAACGGCAGTAGCGAGTTCTACTGTCACTACGCTGCTTGCCTTTTTTCCTTTGAGCCAACTTGGAGAGAGTGCCGGCCTTTTCTTGATTTCTCTTCCCTTGACCGTAGTGTATACTTTGATCATTTCGCTTGTTTTGGCATTGTCCTTTTCGCCGATTATGTCGAAATGGGTATTACGGTCTCACAGGCCAGATGAAGCAAGTCTTGCCGACAAATTATTTAATTGGTTTACTACAAAAATATATGAGCCGGTTCTTCAATTTTCATTAAAAAGAGGATGGGTCATCATTCTTCTGGCAATTGTTATTACGGTTTATTCTGTGAGTCTTTTTCCCAAAATTGGTGTGAGTTTTTTCCCAACTGCCGATAAGAATTTATTGCTGATCGACGTCGACGGCCCAAGAGGGTCGAGCCTGGCACATACGGAAAAAGCGATCAAATATGTAGAAACCATCCTGGACACAATGCCTCTTGTCGAAAACTACACGTCAAACATTGGGAATAGCAATCCTCAAATTTATTACAACCGCATACCCAAACAATTCATAAAACAACACGGCCAAATACTGGCTAATCTAACCGAATGGGAAAACAAATCGTTCTACGGAGCGATAGCCAGTCTCAGAAGGGAATTTGCCAAATATCCAGGTGCCAAAATCACCGTCGAAGAATTAAAGAACGGAGTGCCAGTATGGGCGCCGATCGAGATCAGAATATTGGGCGAAGACCTGAATGTTATTAAAAAACTCGCAAAACAAGTGGAAGATCTTTTGCGCAATACTCCCGGAGTGATCAATATTGAAAACCCTCTAAGAAGAAATCAAACTCAACTGAGAGTCGAACTTGACAAAGAAAAAGCCGGATTGCTCAACGTATCCGAACTGGATTTTGACCGAACGATAAGAGCGAGCCTGAACGGCCTGAAAATTGATGAGGTCACACTGGAAGATGACGAAGATTACCCCCTGATCGTCCGAATGCCTTTTGATAAAAATCCGAATATCGAAGACTTCCGGAAAATATATGTCGCGAATAGATCAGGCGGACAAATACCTCTTTTGCACATAGCAAAAATCAAATTTGAGGGCGCTCCTGCCGAATTCGGACATTACGATCTGAAAAGATACATTTCGGTCACCGCAAGTTTGGTCAACCTCGATCTTACCATTCCAACGACCCTAGAAATCATTGACAAATTAGAGGAAATGGAATGGCCCAGCGAATGCGAATACAGCGTAGGCGGAGAGTACGAGGAGCAGCAAAGCACGTTCGGAAGCCTGGGTGTTATTTTGATATTAGCGCAGATCGGCATTTTTGCAGTTTTGGTTTTGCAGTTCAGATCATTGCTTCAGCCGTTTATTGTTTTTTCGGCAATACCTTTGGCCGTATGCGGTTCTTTTATCGCCTTGTATCTGACTGGTTGGCCGTTTTCATTTTTTGCTTTCGTTGGCCTGATCTCATTAATTGGCATCGTGGTTAATAATTCCATCATTATGGTGGATTACATTAATCAATTGGCTGTGCGCGGAGAAAAATTAGCGGATGCCATAATAATTGGGTCAGTGCGACGCTTCAAACCTATTCTGCTGACAACTGTGACTACGATACTCGGCCTGACACCTCTGGCTTTGCAAAAAACGAATCAGTGGTCGCCATTGTGCATGACGATTATTGGGGGTATGGTTTCTTCTACTGTTTTGACATTGGTGGTGCCTGTGCTCTATTAGTGGTTTACTCGGGAGAAGGAGACTAATACGCAATCCGGTTAATGGTAATCGGTCACTTATCTAATTTGTCTATTATTTCCTTGACTTCCTCTACCGATAAATTAGCAATTTCGGCAATGTCATCAAACATCATATTTTTATTCCAACACCTTGCAATCATATCTTCTTTGGTTCTTTTTTTGGTTTGTTGTTCCGTCTCTTCCACAGCTTTTTCAACTGCTCGATCAACTGCTAATTTCATTATTGCTCTTGCATCCTGTTCTGCAATGGCGGCGTTGTCATATGCAATGTATTCTTCCTTTTTCCAATTGTGGCGGTCAGCGTCATAGTAAGCCTCCAAAAGTCCTTCATCATGCGTATTCTCAGGGATGACGTCGAGGTTCTCTGCATTCTTGATGAAGAAAACCCATTTTTCCAAGGGTGTTTCAAGCTCGTCGATCTCCTTGGCAAACTTTTTCAGTTCGATGAAAGTGAACTCGATGTCTTTTAACTTGTGCTCATATGTGCTACCGTTAAGAATGATGTGGGAGAGATACTCATTGCTATCAAAGTAGTCAAAGTCTAAGATGCCAATAAAATAAGTTGGTTTCAGTTTAGGATAGTCATCCCCTATGTTAATTTGCATGGAATAGTCCCGACAGGTGTAATATTGAGCGCGCTTGTCAAAGCCATTCGGTTCAGCTACTTGCATTTCTACAATAAATTGGCGGCCTTTCATATCTATGGCACGGACATCTATTATTGTTGCTTTTTCCCCTCTAAGCCGAAGAAGTTAGAACGGATTGACTATTGTCACCGATTTTATTTTACGCTCTTCTTCCAGTTTTAAAGCGCCGTTGAGAAAGGAAATGAGAATCTTCGTTTTCTTTTCGTTCCCGATTGGGCCAGTAGATTCAAGACAGAGCCAGCAAAGAGAATACAAAAAAGAAAGTGTGTATCTGATTTATTAAACTTTATCATTTAACTATTTGGTCGAAATTGGTGAAAAAAATACCCTAGTCCGCCGCTAGAGCATCTTTTCAAATCTTTCTCTCTTTTGACTTAACAAAGCTCACTTCTTATCGGCCCAAACCGCCCCGATTCCAACATCCCACAGCAATTGATTGTATGCCGGAATGCCCTTCTCCATTATTTTCGCGGCGGTTGCTTTCAATGTCGACCACTTTGAATTAAGTTCCTGCAACCTAACACGTGATGGCATATTGACCCTCGGAATATCGCTTTCCGTTTGATTGATCACGAAGAGATAATTCGCTGTTAATTTGTTTGGAAAATTCTCCACGTCGTCATAGGCTTTTGATTTTCTCTGTATCATTTCGCTGTCCCAGTCTTTCATGCGTTTTGAAAGCGCTTTTCCTTTTTGTTTGATTGCAGCGTACTTCTCATCGTCAGGCAGGTCTTTCAAAAGTTTTTCGATCTGCTGTCGCAGGGCATAAACGGTATGCACCAACTTGTGCATACCTGTAAAGGATTGCTCCATTGATAGCATGAAGCCATGATATTCATGGTAGGCGTTATCGTCTGCAGGATGTAAAGGATTAGGTAAAATCCCAAAACCGGTAGTCACCTCTTTACCACCCTTTTTTAGTGAAATTGTGTACTGTCCCGGAATAGCCTTGTGCGCCCGATAACTCTCTTCAAGATATACTCCAGGCACGCCGATCATCGTAGTATACCTCATGTCCCAGACAAAACGATTCAGGCCTTCTGATTTCGTAAGCAAAGGTTCTGCTGGTGGCCATCCGTCGTACTTTTTGAAAGTGCTGTCCTTTTTAGAGCTAAAGCTTCGTACCAAATTTCCTTGGGCGTCTTTGATCTTCAATGCGATATTTTCCGTTTTAGCGAGCTTCGATAATCGATAATAGATGACCACTCCATTGGCGGGATTTACTCCGCGCAATCAGTGGCTACCCTTAAAGCCCTGCCCGCAGTCAGGCACAGCTTTTGATGTCTTATCCAGTTCGCTGCTTCCATTCACCAGAAATGTTTCCTCCGGTTGGTATATTGTAAAATCGCCGGTAGTATTTCCATATTGGCGAAGCAAACCCAAATCATCCAAAATCCAAAATGATCTTCCTGAAGTTGCAACGATGAGATTGTTGTGTCGGATAATGAGGTCTGTAATAGGCGTGACCGGTAAATTCAACTGAAAAGACTGCCACTGCATTCCGCCATTTCAGGACACGTATATTCCGGTTTCCGTACCCGCAAAGAGCAAATCCTTGCGTTGATCGTCCTCTCGTACCACTCTTGTAAAAGCGCCGTGCGGGATACCGCGACTGATATTAGTCCAGGTCTTTCCGTAATCGGTCGTCTTATAAAGTCCTGGCGTATGGTCATTAAACTTATAACGAGTGGTAGCGATATAAGGAGTTGCCGGATCATGAGGAGATACGTCTATGGCATTGATCAGACATTCCTTCAGGCCGGAAGGTGTGACATTTTGCCAATTAACGCCGCCATCGCGCGTTAAATGCACCAATCCGTCGTCGCTTCTTGTCCAAATCATTCCTTTTTCATGCGGTGATTCTGTGACATAACTTATTGTTCCATAGTTTTCGGCGCCTACTGCTTCGTTGGTGTACGGGCCGCCGCCTTTGCCCTGTTTCTCATCTTGATTTCTTGTTAAGTCTGGAGATACTTCTTCCCATGTTTGACCCATATCTCTTGTACGCAAAAGATATTGAGCGGCGTGGTAATAAGTATTGGCTTCGTGCTGAGACCATATTATGGGAGCGTTCCAATTGAAGAGGTATTTCTTGACTTTGACACTTAATTTTGCTGGTGATCTGATTTTCAGACAGTTACGGGATTGACATGTTGCAAATTGCCACTACGGCATTGGGTTTGGACGAATGTGCGGTAAGGAGGCTTGGCGAACTATTGTATGAGTTCAATATTTTTAAGCGGAGCAATATTTAATGCTCGAAGGATTTTTGCTCCATATTGTCCATTGGCACCTTTTACATAAAATTTGTGATCCTCCAGTTTCATTTGAGATACCTGGAGTTGATTGAGTTCATTTTTTATTTTTTCAGGACTTATATCTATTTCCTTACTTCGTAGAGTTTCTTCCAGAGCTCTTTCCATTGCAAAGGAAATGAAGCACACTACAAAGTGGCCTTTTATTCTATTGGGTGTCCAATGGAATATCGGTCGTGTTTTCATAGTTGTTTTTAGAATGCGAAAGCTTTCTTCTATGCGCCATAGATTGTGGTAGGCTTTCATAATAGCAAATTCACTCATGTCTTTGCGGCTTGACTGAATACCATAATATCCGTCCCACTTGCTATCTTCTTTGATTCGTTCTTCATCCAGAGTAGGTGGTGTCTTGTTCTCATATTCTATTTTGACGTACCTCTTTGCACCCTTTTTACTGCTGGGCACCTGGCCTTGGTCGACCATGGCTTCGGCCTTTTCGACTTGTCTTTTTCTGTCTTTTTGATCTTTTACCGCTCGTTGTTTTGACCAACTTATTATGAGTTTATCTTTCCATTCATGTTGTTGACCTTGTTCGTCTTTATAGGATACCTCCAGATCCACAGATTTATATCTGAACAATACTTCTGCTGTGTCTTTGTCCACTTCATGATTATGGTAACCCTCATTAGCCCATACCTGATCCTGTATAGGTTTGGCTTGGACTTTTAGTTTTGAACTCACAATGTATTCATATCCTGCTTGTCTGATGAGGTGAAAGTTGTTTTTACTATTCAGCCCCTTATCGGCTACTATGACAACTTGATTGATGTTGAACCGATCTTTGAGTATGTTCAACGCATCGATCATCGTCTTGCCATCTGATGTATTTCCTGGGAATAATTCATAACCTATAGGGCGACCTTGCTGATCGGTAAACAATCCCATCACTACCTGCACCTCGTTGAACTTTCCATTTTTACTGAACCCAAAGTCTTTTAACTCGTCAGGCCTCACACTCTCAAAATGAAAAGTGGTTACATCATAGAAGGCTACATCTATAGTTGAGTTAAACAGATCGCAATATCTTTTGAACATACCTTGTTCTATTTCCTCCTTATGAGTAGCTAACCAGTCGAGGTTTCTGTAGAGTTGATGAAGTTCAATATTGCTGTCCATTCCCTTGAATTCAATTTGATCCTGGTAGGCTCTTAATTTTGATTTGCACCGCAATAGTCTATGTATTGCCATATAAAAAGTAACCCTACTCAGGGAAAAGCCAAGCCTTCTATGCTTTGCTCCTACCTTATCAAGAATTGTAGCAAGGCCTAATTTTTCCCAAATCTTTTCATAAACCACATGACCATAACAAAGTCTTTTAACCTCTTTCATGTCCGAAATGCTATTGGCATCCATTCCCGACAAGGTCAAGAGTTTACGGCCAATGGTTTCAAGGGTGCGATCTTGTCGTAAGACATCCAACCTGCCTAGGTTAAGAAGGACTTTGTGCTTGACTTTGCCGTCCATGCGATAGGACTCGACTATTTGAAGGTAGGTGTGATTTCTGGATTTAGTAGTTTTAATGAACATGTAGTAAATATACTACATATATGTTACAAACACCTAATATATAGGAATTTATATTCAATTTGTTGCCACCACGTTTTTATCAAAAATCTACATTTCTACCCCTAAAATCCCTATTCTATGGGCATCTTGTGAAAATCCAAGGCCGTTAAGTGTCAAACTCAGGATTGATCAGACATTCCTTCAGGCCGGAAGGTGTGACATTTTGCCAATTAACGCCGCCATCGCGCGTTAGATGCACCAATCCGTCGTCGCTTCTTGTCCAAATCATTCCTTTTTCATGCGGTGATTCTGTGACATAACTTATTGTTCCATAGTTTTCGGCGCCTACTGCTTCGTTGGTGTACGGGCCGCCGCCTTTGCCCTGTTTCTCATCTTGATTTCTTGTTAAGTCTGGAGATACTTCTTCCCATGTTTGACCCATATCTCTTGTACGCAAAAGATATTGAGCGGCGTGGTAATAAGTATTGGCTTCGTGCTGAGACCATATTATGGGAGCGTTCCAATTGAAGAGGTATTTCATTTCCCTTCCGGCCATTCCCAAATACTGGATAGGCGCCGCCATAATCTTTGTTGTCGCTTCGGCTTTGGTGTCCAACACTCGGATTGTCCCTAGATAGCTGCCACCCAAAACATATCGTGGATCATCCGGATCAAAAGCAAGGAAGGCGCTTTCGCCACCCGCAGAATATGTCCAACTCCTTCTGGTGATTCCTCGACTATTCAACTCCCTATTTGATATTACAACTGAAGTATTATCCTGCTGCCCTCGGTAAATACGGTATGGAAAGCTGTTATCAACATTCACCCGGTAAAACTGTGCTGTAGGCATGTTGCTCTGCGTTGACCAACTTTTACCGCGATCAAAACTAATCGCAGCTCCGCCGTCATTGGCTATGCATAGGTTCTTTGAGTTGTGCGGATTAATCCATAAATCGTGAAAGTCCCCGTGTGTACCCGTTATTCTTTCCCACGTCTTTCCTCCGTCGATAGATCGCAGGGCAGGAGCGCTCAATACGTAAACCGTATGTTCGTCCGTTGGGTCGGCAAAGACTTCGATGTAGTACCATGCTCTTTGCACCAGAAGGTGATCTTTACTTATTCTTTTCCAACTTTTTCCAGCATTATTTGATACGAACAAACCTCCTTGCTCTTTATTCGAATCGCTTTCGATCAGAGCATATACCTTATCCGAATTGGAGCGGCATACGCTTACGTCCATTTTACCCAATTCTTTTGGAAGGCCCTTGTGAATTTTATTCCAGGTTGCTCCTCCATCTGTCGATTTGTAAATACCGCGTTCCTGAGATCGGCTATACGATGGGCCTTGAGCGGCGACATAGACGATATATTTTTCCATATCTGACCTGCATCTTCAGTCTTCCAAAGCCCGCCGCCAGTTGTACCCATATAATATGTCAGAGGGTCGCTTTTAATGCCTGAAGCGGTGACTGAGCGTCCTCCGCGAAATGGACCGATACTCTTATATTTTAATGGTTTGGTAACTACTCAGGAGGTAATATAACGAATAATAATAATGGAGTAAAAAGAGTTATAGGACAATCCAACTCGAACTAAAGATAATAGGGCCGGATAAATTGGACTATTATCGAATCACGACTAACAAAACTGGAAAAAGAAAACCAACTTCTTCAAAAGGAGAATAAGTTTTTGCGTGAAGAGAATAAAATTCTATGCCAAGAGATTAGAGAACTTCGCGAAAAACTGGAATTAGTCCTTAGCCAACTGGCCAAAAAAGAGGTTAAAAAAGACAGCCACAACAGCCACAACCCACCAAGCCAAGACAAGTCAACACATGAGAAAAAAAGTCTGCGTAAGAAAACAGGACGTAAATCAGGAGGACAAAAGGGTCATAAGGGTCATTATCTTGCAATGACAGATAATCCTGATGAAAAGCACATAGTAAAAAGTGATTACTGTTCAAAATGTGGGGACACAATTGATCAGGAAAAGCAACAATTGGTATCGAAAAGACAAATAGTAGAAATACCTTCGATACGCCCCAGATACATTGAATATCAGCAGTATGGATGCCAGTGCGGGCGGTGTGGTCATCTTCAAAAAGGTAGTTTTCCCCAAGGGGTAAAAGCACCGATCCAATATGGTAGCAGCGTCATAGCACTGGTCAGCTATTTTAGCGTTTTCCATTATCTTCCCTTCCAAAGAATGACCCAGTTGTTCAAAGATATATTTCACTTGCCCATCAGTGAGGGAAGTGTACAGAACTTATTGAAAAAAGCAGCCCAAAAGGCTCGACCCATATACCATGCTATACTCCAACAAATCTTTTCATCGACTTACGTCGGTTCGGACGAAACATCTGCTAAAGTAAATGGCGACAAATGGTGGGTATGGGTGTGGCAAAATATGAAAAACACTTACATAAAAGCCACTGAAAGTCGAGGATTTATAAGTGTCCAGCAAATAATTGGCGATCACTTGTCCCACGCTACAATAGGGTCAGACCGCTGGGCAGCACAACTGAAAATGAAATCCAAATCCAAACAATTATGCATAGCTCACTTATTGAGAGACCTCATATTTTTGGAAGAATCGGAAAACCAAGTTTGGGCCAGCCAATTTAAGTCCTTGTTAGAACATGCTTTAGCCTTGCGAAAAAGAACAGAACAAACTCAAACCTTTCAAACCAACCAAAAGGATGCCTATAAATTGGAAAAAAGGCTTGATCGGCTACTGTTAAGGCATATCGAAAAAACCGAATTCCCAAAAACTCATTCTTTTCAAAAATCAATGTTAAAAAACAGGAATTACATCTTTCCCTTTTTATACAATTCTGAAGTCCCACCGGACAACAATTCTTCAGAAAGGGCAATAAGAAATGTAAAAGTAAAACTAAAGGTCTCAGGACAGTTTAAATCGGGTCAGAATATATTTTGTGTCTTGCGTTCCTGCATCGATACATTAAAAAAAAGAGAGCTCAATGTTTTGGCCTATCTTTACTGCATTGCCAAACTCCCTACTCAAAAGCATTGTTTGGTACCTGAGTAGTTACATGGTTTGAAATAGTTTTCGGGGTCAGAAGTAGTTTTATCAAATGGTTTTTGGGTATGAATTTCGTGTACCAGGAAGAGAAACAAACATGTTATAAATATGCTTTTCATTTTTGCTTTGATTGGTGTGATACAGTAACTATAGGATTATGTTTGAAGTGTGCGGAGATGATGACCGAAGTGGTAATTTTCATCTGTAAAAAGAGTATTGCTCAAGGCATTTTTGTCTATTTTCAGCCAATTAAAATGAAGTCAAGGATATGAATAAATTAATCGTCACTGGTATATTCTTTTGCTTTTTATCGGCTATCTATTCCCAATCCAACCTAAATGCGACAGAATCCAAAGTAGTGAATTCTCTGAATGAAAAATCCACCCACTATTATAAAATAGCCAAACAAATCTGGGACTACGCAGAAGTCGGTTACCAGGAAGAAAAGAGTGCAGCCTTACTCAAAGAGGAACTGCGAAAAGAAGGCTTTAAAATTGAATCCGGAGTTGCCAAAATACCTACGGCATTCATAGCTACCTATGGCGAAGGAAAACCAATAATAGGCGTCTTGGGCGAATACGATGCCTTGCCCGGAATAACGCAGACTGATGCTCCGACGCGCGAAAAAAGAAACGATGTGAACGCAGGTCACGCATGCGGCCATCACTTATTTGGAACAGGCTCCATCGCTGCATCCATCGCTGTAAAAAACTGGATGAAAGGGAATGAAGTCAAGGGAACTGTACGATTTTATGGGACGCCTGCAGAAGAAGGCGGGGCGGGCAAGGTCTATATGGTAAGGGAGGGCCTTTTTGATGAAGTAGACGCGGTACTTCACTGGCATCCTGCCAATGCAAATAGTGCCAATGCAGCGTCTTCATTGGCCAACAAATCCGCAAAATTCAGATTTTACGGATTGTCTGCTCATGCTGCTGGAGCGCCTCATCATGGACGTTCTGCCCTTGATGGGGTTGAAGCTATGAACTACATGGTCAACATGCTCAGAGAGCATATGACAATGGAATCAAGAACACATTATGTGATCACTAAAGGCGGGGCAGCGCCTAATGTCATTCCCGATTTTGCAGAAGTGTTCTACTATGTCAGACATCCGGAGATGAAAACAGCTACGGACAACTTTGAACGCGTTGTGAAATGTGCAGAAGGAGCAGCACTTGGTACCGGTACTACAATGGATTACGAAATAATTCACGGCATTTTTAACGTACTTCCAAATGTCACTTTGAGTAAAATCATGCTCGAAAATTTGCAAAAAGTCGGAGGTGTGAAATACAATGAAGTAGAGCGAAGATTTGCCGAAGAAATCGTGAGTTCATTCCCATACGCCGAAAACGTTGTGATTGAATCGGCAGAGAAGGTCGGCCCGTTCAAGGTGATTCGAAGAGGTACAGGTGGCTCCACAGATGTGGGTGATGTGAGTTGGGTAGTACCCACCGCGGGAATGCGTGCTGCAACTTGGGTGGCAGGTTCATCGGCCCATAGTTGGCAGGCTATTGCTGCAGGCGGTACTTCAATCGGGAAGAAGGGAATGATGGTGGCCGCCAAGACATTGTCACTCACTGCAATGCACCTTTTTAAAAATCCTGAAATTATGGTCAAAGCGAAAGAAGAACTCATGCAGCAAAGAGGGAAGACTTTGTATACAAACCACTTCTGGGAGATCGCGAGCCTCCTTTGGACTATCGGAGATAGAAGCAACCAAGGGTGGTTGCCAGATATTTGAGCTTGAGTTTGAACTTGATGCTTGAATTTGTTTTACCTCACCCTTCTACCTTTCCAATAATATTCTTTTTTAGAAAGAGCTAAAGTTCCAATCACCAGCAGATAGCAATGATTCAAAAGGGAATAAAATGGCAATGACCAAGTTGACACTTTCAAATTAAAATACTTGATGGCAGGTCTCAGTAAATTGACTTCAGCTGCGATTTTTAACACCAGCATAACGAGTGCAACATAGAACAACGCACTACTAAAGAATAAACCCAAAATAAGGTTAGTGAAAAGCACCAAATTAAAAATGAAAATCAGCGCTATTTTGGACGTCAGTTGTTTGTTCTGATAAGAGGTCGTTTTTGTCGCCCATCTTAATCGCTGCTGAAAAAATGCGCTCCACGTTTCCTCGGGATAGGTTGTGACCACGGCCGATGCGCTTTTTACAAAGCCTACTTTTGATTTGTGCTTTTCTGCGATTTTCTGCATTAAGAATACATCGTCTCCTGAAGCAATAGAATCATCTTCGGTTCCCAATACTTCTTGAAATGCTTTTTTTCTAACGATCATATTCGCACCATTAGCCAAAAAAGTACTCTTTGTCCTATGCCCGGCTGCAGTCATAAACATCGTACCTGCCACATCGAGGGCTTGAAAATTATGCAACACACTGCCGCTGCTTTTATACTTTACCGGACCTGTTGCTATGTATTTGCTCAACGTCTTTATATGCGTATACATCGTTTGAATCCAATGGGGTCCGACAACTACATCCGCATCGGTCATCAATATATAATCACCTTTTGCTTCTCTTACCGCCATCTTCTGCCCATACTTTTTGTAAGAATTCACTTCTTTATTTCCGATGCTGTTATGCAGGTTGAGAATTTTGAGGTTCTGGAGATGAAGCGATTTGGCCAACGTGATGGTATTATCTGATGAATGATCGTCTATCAGTATTATTTCGAACTGCTTTTTAGGAAATTCACTTTGATCAATCGATAGAAGACAGTGTTTTATATATTCTTCTTCATTGCGGGCTACGATGACTATGGAAACAAAGTCGTCAAAATCGTCCGTGTGGCCCGGAACTAAAAATTTTTCCAACCCATTCCAATTCTGAGTGTAATTTTTAAGAAGGTAGTAATAGTAAAGACCTAGCGATATAGAGAGAATGGATACAACGGGAAGCACACAACAATATTACGCCAAATCGCCATATTGCTTCTTTATTTCTTCTTGTTTTTCCTTTTCTTCTGATATATCCAGAAAATCTTCTTCTACCTCGCTGTATTTAATATAATGTCCCTGCTTTTTTCTTTTAGATCTAAAAGTTTCTCCCCGCAATTGATATGCTCTAAAAGCCAGGAAGGCCGCCACAAATGGATAACAAACTATGGATAAAGCTGTGGCAACTACACCCATCAGTAAATTATTTTTCAATGTATCGATCAACCATTTGCCATAGCCCAAAACCACTCGGTAGTTCAACACAAGAGCAGCTATGAAAAGCACTGGCGCTGCGATATAGAATATCCTGAAGACTACAGCTTTCAAAAACCAGAAGACGAAAAATAATACGCCCAAGGCGACAAGAAGCAATACAATCGGATTAGTTGAGCGCATCGTTGAGTAAGTTCTGTACATCCTTTCCATTGATAATCAAATTTGTTTCTAAGATAAACAGCTTTTGCACATGTATAATTCCTCTATTCGATAAACCAAGGAAAATAAAGGATGAATAGGATGACCAGGGCGTATTATAGTCCGGTAAATTGTACTTTGTTCTAACCGACATTCAATTTTTCAATGTGATATACTACTGTAGCATTGGGCTGTGTCAGCCCTTGGTTGAGAATCGGGTACTGGCCATTTTGTCTAACTTATCATGTCTTCAGGCCTCACCCAAGCATCAAATTCTTCCGCAGAAAGATAACCCAAAGCCAACGCCGCCACACGCAAAATCGTTCCTTCGTTATAGGCTTTCTTAGCAATCTCCGCAGCTTTATCGTAGCCGATTTTAGTATTCAATGCAGTGACCAGCATCAAAGAATTTTCCAAATGTTCCTTTATCCGTTCATGATTGGGCTCAAGCCCGGCAATACAATTATCACAGAAACTTACACAGGCATCACCGATCAAGCTTGCTGACATCAGGAAATTATAGATCATCATCGGCTTGAATACGTTCAGTTCGAAATGGCCGGTCATCCCTCCTATACTTATGGCTACGTCATTTCCGGCTACTTGTGCCATTGCCATTGTGAGCGCTTCTGCTTGTGTGGGATTCACCTTTCCGGGCATAATAGATGATCCGGGTTCGTTTGCTGGGATTAAGATTTCGCCTATGCCTGATCTGGGACCAGAGGCCAGTAATCTGATATCATTACCTATCTTCATCAAGGACGTAGCGACGGTTTTCAAGGCTCCGTGCGCTTCAACTATGGCATCGTGGGCTGCTAATCCTTCGAATTTGTTTTCTCCTGTGACGAAAGGCAAACCGGTGAATTCTGCGATCTTTTGCGCCACTTTTTCAGCATATCCCTTTGGAGTATTTAACCCCGTTCCAACGGCTGTTCCTCCGAGTGCCAATTCCGCGAGATGTGGGAAAGTATTCTTTAGTGCCCGAATTCCATGATCGAGTTGCGAGACATAACCGGAAAGTTCCTGACCCAAAGTAACTGGCGTAGCATCCATACAATGCGTCCTTCCAATCTTTACAACGTTCATGTAAGCCTTGCTCTTTTTGGCAAATTCATCTTTCAGTTTTTCGATTCCTGGTATGGTTACATCGACTAGGGCGGTATAGGCGGCAATGTGCATGGCTGTTGGAAATGTATCATTGGAGGATTGAGATTTATTCACATCGTCATTGGGATGGAGTACTTTTTTTTCGTCGTTAAGGCTTCCTCCGGTCAGTACATGAGCCCGATTGGCAATGACTTCATTGGCGTTCATATTTGTTTGAGTTCCCGAACCGGTCTGCCAGACGACAAGTGGAAATTGATCGTCAAGTTTTCCTTCTAACATTTCATCACAGACCTGGCTGATCAAGTCCCTTTTTTTCGCGTCAAGCACTCCACATTCTACATTGGTGTGAGCTGCTGCTTTTTTGAGAAGAGCATATGCCCTTATAACCTCAACAGGTATTTTATGTCCTCCGATCTTAAAGTTTTCTGAGGATCGTTGAGTCTGCGCTGCCCAATATTTACCGGCAGGTACGTCTATATATCCTATCGAATCTTTTTCTTTTCTAAACTCCATTAACAACAATAATTTAATCGATACCTTCGCTGCTTAACTTGTATTTCTGTTTCTCTACAAAAGTAAACTTCTTAATTTCGTTTCTGTTGAATTTAAAACTAAACGGATTAATTTTGAAACAATTAAAAAACAAAGCACATGGCATTCACACTTCCCGACTTAGGTTTTGATTATGCGGCTCTTGAACCGCATATCGATGCACGCACCATGGAAATCCACCATACCAAGCATCACAATGGATATACAAATAAATTAAACGCAGCAATAGAAGGTACATCACTCGAAGGAAAATCAATAGAAGAAATTCTTAAGGGTCTTGATATGAGCAACGGGGCCGTCCGCAATAATGGCGGCGGATATTACAACCACCGCCTATTTTGGGAAGTATTGAATCCCAATGACAGGGGGAGGCTTTCAGGAGCTCTGCTCGATGCTGTTAACGCTGCTTTTGGCTCTAAGGATGCTTTTGTAGAAGCATTTTCTAACGCTGCGAAGACTAGATTTGGTTCGGGATGGGCGTGGTTGTGTGTGCATTCTGGCGGAAGTGTGGAGGTGTGCTCTACTCCAAATCAAGACAATCCACTTATGCCGAATACCGGATGCGGGGGCGCTCCTATTTTAGGATTAGATGTCTGGGAACATGCTTACTATTTGAATTATCAGAACAGGAGGCCAGATTACGTGGCTGCATTCTGGAATGTGGTCAATTGGAACGCGGTAGAAAAGAAATACGAGGCTTTGAGGTAGCAATAAGACGTCAGTGAAAGGCTGATCGGCCTTTGGCTTAGAAGACGGAAGACCGAAGACGGAAGACCGAAGATTCCCTTCCAGGTTCCGTCTTCGATCTTTATTACCTGAACTAAATTTTATTAATAGGAAGACCCTTTCCTCCAACGTATTCACTTTTTCCTCAATGTATAATACTTTACAAATCCAGTCAGTTGCGCTTGACTTTCAATTCGAATTGTTTTAGTTTCACTCTCGCAAATTATACACCATAGACTCATGATCATATTAGCTATTACAGCTTTTATACTTTTGCTCTTTGGGAGAGAAGTATTTAAGCAAGTCAGTTGGAATAAATAGTTTTTTAAACCCAACTCCGGCCTCCACCCTTTTTTTACTGGAATATTTATTCTTTCCGGTGGCCATTTGCCTAAATGATAGAAGATAATATATCTTTGCCGCCCCATAAAATTTATAGGTTATAAAATAAGTGTATGCTCATAATTAATGTAAAAGACCAGGAGTCAATTGATCGTGCCTTAAAGCGATACAAAAGAAAGGTACAGAGAACAGGTATGATCAAGGAGTTAAGAAGAAGAAAGAATTTTACCAAACCGTCCGTACAAAGAAGAAATGAAGTTTTGAACGCAGTCTATAGAGAAAAATACTACAACCAGTAGAGTGATTTAATCACGCAATACCCATCCTCCGCAACGCATAATACTCCTTCCAGCTTATCATTTTCTGGAGTTCCTCGCTCCAGAGTTTGTTTCTCATGGTTTTCAGGCTTTCCAGGAAGGTGATCTGGGTGACGTATTTGGTGAGAATGGGATTCTCCTTCATGCACTTTTCAAGGTTATAATTTGGTATAAGACTGCTCAGATGATGAATGTGGTGGATGCCAATATTCCCTGTGAGCCATTGCCATACTTTAGGTAATCGGTAGTACGTAGCACCCCTGATTGCCGATATGAGAAAAGACCACTCTTCTTTCCATTTCTGATAGCCTTCCTCGTGCTGGTGTTGCACGTAAAAAAACCAAAAGGCAATCACAGAAAAAATAAATATAATAAGGAGTTGTATGAACAGAAATTCTTTCCATCCCAGCAGCCAGGCCAAACCTCCGTATACTACGAGGATGAGCAGATTATTCTTGTATTGAGACCTTCTTACCTTTGCCCAAGGCTTCTCTTTAAATGTAAAAGTTACTCGATTGGAAAATGTAAAATATACTAGTGGAGAAACTATAAAAGTGACAAAAGGGATTCTGAAAATCTTGTAACCCAACCTGCGCCAACGGTTGCGAGAATTATACTCCTTTACCGTCAAAAATTTAATATCACCAATATCCCTTTCTTCGAGCTGACCAGTATGGCCGTGGTGATGGTTATGAACTTTAGCCCAATACTTAAAGGGAAGCGAACTGAAAAGGCTACACACGGTACCGATGATATTATTCAGCTTCTTTGATCCCAGAAACGATTGATGGCCGCAGTCGTGTTGGATTATAAAAATTCTGACCAGGAAAAAAGCATTAATAAATGCCAGAACAACAGTAATCCAAATCGACCAGTTGAGACTAAAATACATCAACACCCATAATGCAAGATAAGGCCCGAATGAATTGACCATTTGCAGTATAGCCTTTCTTGCATTTGGGATTTGATATTTATCTATAATGGATTTCCAGTTCTTGAGTTTTTCTCTTATCTCATGTTCGATGTCAAAATGAGTAGTCATTTTCTGTTATTGTTTTTTAGCGGCCGCAAGATAAGTTATGATTATTAATAATCAAAAAAAGTATTGGTACTTACTCGTTCAGACGACTAATGGTTGATGGATATTGTTCTATTCGTAGGAACTCTTTATCGGATAAGGTGAAAAATTAGCAGGGGTGATCGATAAACCATTCTATTGCCGAGCCGAAACAGTCACATTAATCCGCTCTCCTGTTGCAAGGGCAGAAATGCCGTCGTGAGCAGGGTACTGTTCGGTCACGATAGCATCACCCAGATCTTCCTGTTTTATTTCACCGGTTTCGGTGACTTCGCCGATTTGAAGTTTGAGTGTTTCGGCAATCATATAGGCGGCGTCAAGAGACTTTCCTATTAAATTCGGGATAACGTGCGAACCTCCTTCAGGACTACTGATAACCATGTCTATGTAGCTTCCTTTTTCGATTTCTACACCCTCCTTTTTGCCTGTATTATCCACTATTTTTTCACCATTGTAGTGTACTTCTAAAATGGTAAAATTACCGATAGGATCGTATTTTGTCCCGATTATTCTTGGCTTTAATTGGCGGCTTCTTAGCTCGGCTGCTTTCATCTCAAAATTTTCTCCATAAAGTCTTGGAAGATCCTCTAGTGCAATCAGATCGGGCCGATATTTGCTAATGGTAACGTAGATTTTTCTCTTTTCCTTGACAAAGGATCCACCCTTCGGATTTTGGTTGAGAATGATGCCCCCTGGTTTGCCGACAATGTGCGTAGAATCGTTGACTATAAGCTGGAACGTTTTTTCTTCTGAGTCCTTTCTGGCCTCGTCTACATGGGCCTCTAAATAACTAGGGAGTTCTAGTCTTTGGCCATGATTGGTATAAGCCTTTAGCCATTGGAATATGCCAAATATTACCAGGATCAAGAAAAGAATGATCAACAATACATTGATTATAAATGCTCTACTGGTCAAGAAATCCAAAATTTGGCCAAAGTTAAAAAAGTTGTTTTTCCTTTCAGAAATCATATTTGTCTACGTTTCCGTCATATTAACTTTCTCTCAGTCCAATAAGTATACCCTTTCGCATTTTTTCTACATAAAGCTTTCGCAAGCCCTTCGTTTTCAGTACGTTGACATGTAAGTTTTCCAAATTCTCAATTGGGAGTGGCATACCATGAACCAAAACTTTTGAAAAAATCTTGAAGAACACTTCGACGCGCATAATTAATCGCGAAATGCTGCGGCTCGCCATTCCGAACATTGTGAGCAACATTTCTATTCCATTGCTTTCCACCGTGGACACCGCACTCATGGGCAATTTATCTGCGGACCATCTCGGAGCGGTGGGTATCGGAGCAATGATTTTCAATTTTATCTATTGGAGTTTTGGCTTTCTCAGAATGGGGACAACGGGCATGACTGCTCAGGTGTATGGGGCGAAAGATGACGCGGCGGTCAATCTTATTTTGATGCGGTCTATGACCCTGGCATTCGTTATCAGCATCGCCTTGTTGCTGTTTTATTATCCTCTGTCCATGTTGAGTATCAGATTGATGAATGTTTTGCCCGATTAGGAAAATTTGGTATTGCAGTATTTTATGCCGTGATCTATTTACTCCTTGGCGATGAGATTATTCGTCTTTTTAGTAATGATATGGTGGTGCGTGCTCATGCCTCATCCAAAATTTATTGGGTCGTTCTTCTGCCGCTTATCGCATTTGCCAGTTATATATGGGATGGCATATACATAGGTCTTACAGCGGTGAAACAGATGCGGGAAGCCATGCTGATTTCTTTGGTCATCTACTTGACATTCTACTATTTTTTCCAATCACAGGGAGAGGAAATTATCTGGTGGGCGCTGATATTATTTTTGCTCATAAGAGGAGTTTTGCTGACAATTTATTGGTATACAAATAGGGATATGATTCAATTAAAACTATCTGTATATTAATGATTTACATATCCGCATAATTTTTAATATATTTGTATCCGTTTTTTTGTAAATATGATATCTAACCGTTTTTAGGTGTTTGTCAAATGAGGAGGTAATATTTTTATTGTCTGGGATTGAAATCTAGATCAAATAATTATATTTGATGCGCTATTACAAAGTAGCAGTTGTTAGTAAAACCCGTGAGAGACCAAATCAGAGCCGAATGCACCGAGTGTTTTGGATAATATGCTTATTAATTTCTAGCTCAGTTATATTAGGACAAAGTTTTAGATCCTATGACGGATCTTTTAACAATAGTCTAAATCCGACATGGGGTGCGAAAGGCGATATTTTAACCCAGATCACCAGCCCTGCTTTTGAAGATGGATTTTCAACAATGGCAGGTGCCGACAGACCCAATCCCAGGGCAATAAGCAATTACATTTTTGATCAAACGGAGAGCATTAGCGATCCTTTGACTTTGAGCGATTTTCTATGGACATTTGGTCAGTTTATTGAACACGATATCGTGTTGGTCGAGAGTAACCCATTTGATCCGATCTTCATTGAAATTCCAGAAGACGATAAGTTTTTTGATCAAAGCCAGAGCATGGTGATGTTCAGATCCAGGGTAGCGCCGGGCACAGGTACGGAGGTTGACAATCCACGAAAATTTGTCAATAGGGTCACAGCGTATATTGACGGTTCTGCGATTTACGGTTCGGCTAGAGAAAGGTCGGATTGGTTGCGCACCTTCCAGGATGGAAAGCTCAAGACATCCAATGGCAATTTGTTGCCCTGGAATACCACCACCGGAGATTTTAATGATCCGTTGGATCGGGAAACTCCTTTCATGGAGGACCTCACCCGATCGGGCCAAAAGCTATTCGTGGCGGGAGATGTAAGAGCCAATGAGAATCCTCTTCTTCTGACTTTGCATACTCTTTTCGTCAGGGAGCACAATCGCATTTGTGACGATCTCAAAGCTCAAAATGCGGCCCTGGACGATGAACAGCTATTTCAACTGGTCAGAAAAAAAATAGGCGCTTATATTCAAAACATAACTTACAATGAGTGGCTCCCGGCGATGGGAGTAAGACTACCCGAATACAGAGGTTACAGGGCTGATATTTCCGCCCAAATATCCAATGTATTTTCCACTGCAGCTTTCAAGATCGGTTGTACTTTGATCAACAGCAATGTACTGAGAATGCTGAGTGACGGCGAAGAAATTAGCCAGGGAAATATGTTGCTTAGAGACGCATTCTTTAATCCCCTTAGTATCAATCTTGCGGGTGGAATAGAGCCTTATCTCAGAGGTATGGCTTCTCAGACGCAACAGGATATGGATTCCAAAGTGATAGACGATGTGAGGAATTTTTCATTCGATCTTTCCGCATTTGGTACTATGGATCAAGCAGCGATCAACATTAACCGAGGCAGAGAAAGAGGTGTCTCAGATTTCAATACGATCAGGGAAGAATTAGGTTTGCCCCTGCTCAAGTCGTTTCAAGAGTTTACTGCCTATAGTGAAGATGGTCAAGCCTTGGAAAACATGTATGAAAACGTGGATAATATGGACGCCTGGGTAGGTATGCTTGGTGAAAAACACATGTCCAATGCTCTGTTAGGAAACACAGTTATGCTCATTATAGAACGACAATTCCAAAATCTGAGAGGCGGTGATCGGTTCTATTTTGAAAACGACCCTGATCTTTCTCAGGATGAAATAGAGGATATCAAAAACACCACTCTACGCGACATTATTATGAGGAATACAGAAATAGAGATCATGCAGGAAAATGTATTCTATGCGATGTCCAGGCTAAATATCCCGTACGGCCCTGAACTTCTACAAAGATCGCTGCAAGCCGCGGCTTTCCCTAATCCAAATACAGGCTCTTTTAAGCTGAAAGTGTACGAAGAAGAACAATCTGAAATCACCGTACGCATTTTTGATACAATGGGAAGACTTGTATTTCGCTCTGCCTTCAATCTTGAAAAAGGTGACAATTTCATGCATATAAACCTTCCCGAGGCATCCAACTCGGGATTTTATAATATCCTAATTGAAAAAGAACCAATAGAGTATTCCATTCTTAGGATTATCAAGAATTAGATTCTTTTTTAGTCTTCGTCGATCGCGATCTGTCTGAAGACATTATTTATTATTCATTATTGATCGCTCGCCAATTGCCAATGCTTACCTCTTGCCGCCCGTCCTGAGCGAAGTCGAAGGGAAATATCTATCCGACCTTCTCACGTTATTTAACCGTGCAAAGAACGTAAAGCTATATGCGTTTTTGGTATATAATAAATAAAAATATTCATCGTGAATAAATAGTACAATATCTTCTTTTATAGTGTAATACGTATTACACATGTTCGTTATGTAAAAACTTATAGGGTTAGGCTCTAATCTTGGCATTCATTTTGCCCTTTGCTTAGCGATACAATTTATTCCATCGAAACTTACAACACAGTCTATGACGTCTTTGAAGGTAGTATTGGCAGATGCTCATAAGCTATTCATCGAAGGATTTAGGCAATTGCTTATTAATCAGGATGCACATAGACTTGAAATTATGGGTACGGCTTCTACAGCCGGAGAGCTGATTTCCTTACTTCGGCGCGAAAACCCTGACCTTCTCATGATGGAGCTCAATTTTACCGACAACGACGGCCTTTCACTACTACCCGAAGTCAAACAAGAGTTCCCACTTTTAAAAATATGTATCGTAAGCGCTTATACCGATCACAAATTTGTGAAAGAAGCCTTTACTAAAGGAGCGGACGGATATTATTCAAAAAATAATAATGGCGACGAGTTGGAGGATTGCATTACAGACGTCATGGGCGGAAGGCGATTTCTGGCATCAGGGCTTCAAATAACCCCCAAGAAAAATGGGCAACTTGGTAGTAAATCACGAAGCCCATTTGAAGACAAATTTTTACTCCAAAGAAAGCTTACCAAAAGAGAGCATGAAGTGCTCGAATTGATCACAACAGCAATGAATAATAAAGAAATCGCTGAAAAACTTTACATAAGTGATCAAACAGTAGGTGTGCACAGAAAAAATATTATGAGAAAATTAGGTGTCAGGAATACGGTCAATCTTATAAAATTTGCCATTGACAATCACCTTGTTTAGCGAAGATTAGCAGGCCCCCAGCCTAAGATAAATTCTCCAATCAAAATCTTTTTCTCCTAAGTATTCGATGATTTACAAAATCGAACAAATTGAGAATGAGATATATTCAATATTTGATCATCACATTAGCTCTAAGCGCGTGTTTTTCACAGGTTAATGCGCAATGCTCGACAGGTTCTTTTAACTGCAACGATACCGTACAAGTATCGGTCGATGTAATGTGTCAGGCGATTATAAGTGCGGATATTATATTGGAAGAACCTAATGCATCCTGTCAGTATGAAATTCTATTTTTTGACATGGATGATAATCCAATCAATGTGCCCAACAACACATTGAATATCAACCATGTAGGCAAAACTATCAAGGTAAAAGTACAAGAAGCAGGAGTGTCAAATCCAAATAGCTGCTGGGGCTATATTAAAGTAGAAGATAAAATACCCGCAATCATAGAGTGCCCGGAATTTGAACCTTTGAAATGCCTGGATTCTGACGATAATGATCCCGGCCGGACCGACGAAATTTTGGCTGAATTTATAAAGCGTGAAATCCTTCTCCAAAGCAGCATCTCGGACAATTGTGCGGACACTGCAACCTTTTCTGTAAGCATCGTAAGAAATCAATTGCAACAGCTGATTTGTTCAGACAAATACGGCGCTCAAAGAATCATAAAATACAATTTAATTGGCCGTAACGGTACGGTAATTCTGATGTGCGAAGACACTTTGGTCTTCGATAAATTTGATACCAAAGATGTGGATCCTCCTGTGAATTTCACTGGTACACATGCCCTGGAATGTGACGGAACATGGAAAACTGGACAAACATGGGAAGTGTATCCTGATTCGGCTGAACTTGAAAAATTTGGCATAATAATTTACCCAAGTTTCAAGGAACTTTTTAAGCTGAAAGAAACATCATTTTCTAGTATCGATGGTCGGGCAGTTATCAAATACGATGAAGATCTCGAAGCCTTTGTACGAGTCGGATTTTGCAACATCAATGCTGCCTTTACAGATCTTCCCCCATTTGAAGTTTGTGGCAACAGTTATAAGTTAATACGAAGCTGGAAAATAATAGATTGGTGTAAGCAGAGCGAACCCAAAATCTATAACCAAATAATCGAAGTAAAAGACAGTAAAGCGCCAGTTTTCTCGGTGCCATCCATACCTCCTCAGGATGCCGGTGTCCATACCTGTAATATGAGTGTGGAACTGCCTAAGCCTGAGGTTACCTGGGAATGCAGTGATTGGACCTATTGCCTGGAATTCAAATATCCCGGCACAGATATATTCGTGGCTGAACCGGAATTTCAAGGACTAGATTTGTCGGATGTGCTTCCACCGAAAATATTCCCAATAGGTACTACCACTGTTAAATATATCGTCAAAGATGTATGTGGTAATCTGGATTCCGTCAAGAGAGATGTGGTGATCTCTGACGGCCAGGCACCAATCGCAATATGCGATACCCGCGTCGTAGTAAACCTCAATAACAATGAAAAAGGGAAAATATTCTATCAGACAATAGATGATAAAAGCTTTGACAACTGTACCGAAAATCTGGTCTTTAAAATCTGGCGAAAAGATGGCCGTGATTCACTAAATGCACCGGATAGTTCTTTTGTTAAATTCGATTGGGCAGATGTAGATCAGGAAATAAGGGTGATGATGCAGGTAAGCGATGAAGGAGGCTTGAAGAGCTCTTGTTGGACCACTGTAGAGGTGAGGACCAATAATGACGGTAAATGTCCTGTAACCCCTCCACAACTTGATCTTTGCACGACTTACACGAATGATAATATTGATGAGTTTCTCAATGTACCGGAAGGATTGATAGTTGAAGTAATTAATAGAGTTGGAGGAGATTGTGACAGTGGGTTTATAGTGGTGCAATGGACTGATACGTCTAGAATAGAGAATGTTGTTCTTTGCACTCAAGATATCGTGCTCACTGGGCCTGCTGTGCTCCTAGATGATATAGCCATGCCACAAGACGTTCAGCTCAACGTCTGCGATGCCATCGAGCCTACCGAAGCCGATATGACAGACATACTGGATGTAAGTATTCATTGCACCGCCGAAGTCTGGTTTAAAGACATTGTTTTTGCGGAAAAGATTTTTAGAACATGGACTGTAACGGACCTTTGTACGGGTGTGCCTTTAGATCAATATACCCAAATCATTGAAATTGTACCGACTGACATTTCAAATATCAACATTGATGAAGTCCTTCAATGCCCTCATTATGGTGTTACTTTTCAGATAGGTGCTCAAGGCAGTGTAACTATTTCTGCTCTTGGTTTGAATGATGTTCCTGATGATGTTTGCATTGATGGCCTGGACATAAGGATCAGAAAGTCAGTGGATGACCCATTCACTGAGACTGTGACGTTTACCTGCGTTGACATCGCCGACACTGTAGTCTTTGACATAGAATTGGCACTTTTTGACAACGATGGCAATATATTGGCTACCTGTACAACCTTGATACTGGTGGATGATAATACTTCCCAAGTATGTCCTCCAGCAGGTTCTAATATCAATATCGCCGGAACGGTCTTCACGGAAGAACGTGTACCTGTAGAAAATGTAAGCATTTTGCTATTAAATGAAAATAATCAAAGGGTAGGAGAATTTGTAACTTCTGCAGACGGGGAATATGCATTTAATAATAAGCCCAACATCACCGACTATAGACTGACTACTCAGAGAAACGACGAGGTAATCAATGGAGTAAGTACTCTGGATTTATTGCTTATCCAAAGACATATTGTCGGGCTGAGAAATTTGGAATCGCCTTACAAAGTCATTGCTGCTGATATTAATAATAATGGCAGTGTGTCTGCCGCAGATTTAGTACAGTTGCGAAAACTGATTCTTGGAATTAGCAACACATATCCCAATAATGAATCTTGGAGATTTATAGATGCTCGTCAGACTTTTGATGATATTAATAATCCGTGGCCGTTTGCTGAAATAAAAGACGTGCAACCCGGACAAAACGATTTTATCGGCGTCAAAATAGGCGACGTAGATTTGAACGCAGTGGCTAATTCGTTGGTGGCTTCACCCAGGACTTCACACGCTACCAAACTTATAGCAGAAGACATCGCGATGAACAAAGGTGAAATCAGTCGCATAACCCTGGAACTTGCAGAACCTATTGATCTTGTATCGGCATATCAGATCAAGTTAAATTATGACGATAGAAGGGTAATATTGCGCAATATTTATGATTTCCAAGGCAAGCCGTTGGGGCAGGCGGATTATTGGATAAATGGAAATACAATTACCATTGCAAGCATAATGGATAAAGCAGATAAAGTTTTATTCGCCCTGGAATTGGAAGCTCTTGTTTCCAATGCATCTACTTCTGATATCATTTCACTAGGGACCTATAGTAATGAATGGTATTCAGAAACATATGACACCTACCGAATAGTGAAATTATCATTTAAAAAGTCTGAACCAGAAGGTAATATTCGGATTTTACCAAATCCTTTTACCGATCAAACGACTTTGGAAATCCATTCTGAAAAAGCTCAATCTGCGAGCCTGAAAATATTCGATATTCAGGGGAGAGAAGTGTCCCACAATGCCAATTTGAAATTATCTGTGGGTAAAAATCGTCTGATAATTCGTTCATCAGAAATTTCAGATTATCCTGGTATATATATTTATTCGTTGCAGATAGGAAAGAAAAATTTGAGAGGAAAGCTCATTTACCTGGACTAAACTCTTGGTGAATACGAACAATGATTATACTTTTATGGGCGTTTTAAATTCCTGTTAGTACAATCACCTTGTCGTACACCTCCCAAAATAGGTGTTTGCATCGAAATAATATTTTAAATAAATCAGTAGATTGAGCGATCTCAAGAAACGATTTGTATGCATTACTGAAAGAAGTATTATTAACTTTGTCCATGAACTTTAAGAAGATCAACCTTCATGAAAAGAATATACCTAGTAGCGCTTCTATTAGCACTAATTAAAATATCCTCAGCCCAGCTGGTTATAAATTTTGGTAGTAGCGTAGCGAATACTTCCTCACCCGCTGTAGATATAGATGTATTCGTAGAAGACTGGAATGAAATAGTATCCACACAGTTCTCAATAAATTGGGACCCTTCGGTGTTCTCATTCAATTCGATTTTGAATGTGACCACGGTAGTTCCACAATTTACCGAATCGGGCCATATAGGCACACCTCCTAATGCAGAAGTGGTAAATGATGGCCAATTGACCGTATCCTGGAGTTTGATAAGTACCGAACCGGTAACTGTTCCCGACGGTACCCGCCTTTTCACAATTCGCCTCAACGCGGCAGGAAACAATTGCGATCAGACAGCATTAACGGTCACCAATGTTCCGAGAGTGATAGAAATAATAGATGCAAATCTGAATGATATAGGTGTGACTGTAGGTGGCGGTGCTCTTTCTATTGACGATGGCACCTGTAGCAATATGGATGGAGTAGGCTTAATTATAGAAGATGTGAACGCCCCATCGGGCACGAGCATTTGCATTCCTGTTACCACTCGAAATTTTAGTAATATCGCCAGCCTCCAAACCGGTTTGACATGGAATTCATCTGTCCTTACTTACACGGGTATTAATGAGGTGGGTCTCACCGGAGTATCGACCAATGAAGCAGAGGTTGCAAATGGAGAATTGAAATTATTGTGGATTATTGGTCTTGGTGAGGACCCTGTGACCCTAGGGGATGGTGCAACACTATTCGAGTTGTGTTTTGACGTAGTAGGCACCACCGGTCAAAGTACTAATCTGAATTTTGCCGACCTGGAAGACTTTGCAATAGAAGTAGCTAACGGAGATGGAGGCGAAGAAGATGTATTTACTAATAATGGCCGATTTCAAGTAGGCAGTGGAGGAGGCGGCCCTATGGTCGGAGTCGGATTAATCGGCGCCGATATAGCCACCAACGGAGCTATGAGCATCTGTGTCCCTGTAACGACTAAAAATTTTCAAAATATAGCAAGTATTCAGACCGGTGTAAGCTGGGATGCCTCAATTTTGTCATTTACGGGAATAAATGACGGTGCCCTCGATGGCATTGCTGTCAACGATGCGGAGAAGGACAATGGATTATTAATATTGTTGTGGATAATTGGCTTAGGGGATAATCCGGTGACCGTACCGGATGACGGAGTACTGTTCGAATTGTGTTTTGACGTGATAGGGTCTAACGGACAAGCATCTCCTGTTGGCTTTGTAAGCCTTCCCAACTTTGCTATTGAAATAGCCAATGGCGATGGTATGGCCGAAGATTTTTTCATAACAGACGGGAAAGTAACCATTGGAAGTGATGGTGGTGGCAATATGGACGGAGTGGGACTTATTGCCGGTGATATAGGTACAGGAGACGCCCAAAGTATTTGTCTGCCAGTGACTACAAGAAATTTCAATAATATAGCAAGCATCCAGACGGGAATAGAATGGGACCCTTCCATAATTTCGTTCACCGAAATAAGGGAAGGAGCGCTCCAGGGGGTTACCGTCAATGATGCAGAAGCCGGAAATGGCGAGATCAGATTACTTTGGATCATAGGATTAAGAGATGATCCGCTGACTTTGCCTGACGACGCCGTGCTTTTCGAAATTTGCTTTGATGTAGCCGCCGAAAGCGGCACCTCTCCTGTAGCATTCACCGACCTGCCTAATTTTGCCATAGAAGTGGCCAATGGAGAAGGCATGGCCGAAGACTTTTTTATAGATGATGGATCTTTTACGATCGGAGACATTCCCGTTCAGGGAGACTGCCCGGACGGCCTTGGTAACAACTTTGCCATATTTGGCCAGACCCGAACAGTAGTACAAGGAGAAGAAATATGTATGGACGTGCAAGTAGGCAATTTCTCTAATATACAGTCCATGCAATTCACCATTCAATGGGACGAAACGATTTTAGAATACGTACGACAAGACAACTTTGGCTTACCCGATCTAGGCAATGCTAATTTCAATCTAATAGCAGACAACAAGTTGAGGGTCAGTTGGACGCCGGTTATCCCAGCTACCCGTGGTGATTGCCATACTATTTTCTCAGTATGCTTTAATGGCATAGGAGCGTGCACGGAAATGCCCACTTCCGTGGTGGAGTTTGTGGACGACGGCAATGTATTAATAGAAATTACAGATGGCTCGAATAATGTATTAGATGTAGACGTATTCCCGGGAAGCATTCAGATCGAAGAATGCCAGAATGACCCACAAATCAATGTCCAGGAAGTGATGAACGCGAATTGTGCAGGACAGCAGAATGGCGCTGCATTGGTTACCGTCACCGGTACAGGTGATATTACTTGCCAGTGGACGGATATCAATGTTGAGGTGGTAAGGAATGATTGTAATCTTGTAGGAGTAGCTTCTGGTACTTATTCGCTCACAGCTACGAATGGAGAAGGAAATACATCAACAATGATCGTCATTATCGATGAACCCGATACTTTGAATGTAGAGGTCGCCGTGACAGATAAGGATTGTGAAACGATAAGCGCTATAGAAGTTACAGTCACAGGAGGAACTTCTGATAATGGAGAATATTCATACGAATTTGCAGCACCGGTAATGTTGCCGGATCAACCTAATCACACAGATGTGCCTGAGGGAGAATACAGCGTAAGAGTAATTGATGATAACGGATGTGACGCTTTTGAATCTTTCGTTGTAAATGATTTTTCAATAATTATAGATGCTGAAGTATCTAATGTATCCGGTATCGCAGGCGATGATGGCGGTATCTTGCTCGTAGCTACCGGTGGTAATGGCGGCGAACTGACGTACGAATGGTCGGACGGCGCAACTACTCCTGACAGACAAGGATTGGCCCCAGGCGAATATATATTGGCCGTTACAGATACAACAGGCTGTAGTAAGACACAAACGTTTGAGATCGACTGGGAAGCTGTATTCGTCGATCTAATTTCCGACGAATCGATGAATAGATTTAATGGATTCGGCATTAGTTGTCCGGGAGACGATAATGGAATGATTGGTGGTACTCTTGTGGGTGGATGCAATGATGGGCCTGTAGTATTTTCTGTAAACGGCGAAGAGACTGAATTGCCTATTTCTGTAGTAGCAGGAACGTATACGATACGTGCGGAAGATGCTTGTGGTAATGTGGATGAGGAGACTATTGAGATCAGTCCTCCGGATCCGATAACAGCTACTGTAAATCCCGATATCAATATAGAGTGTTCAGATTTTGGATCCACAATAGGATCTGTTACAATAGAGCTTGAGGGAGGAGCAGGTGATTACGTATTAATGCCTACGGAAGGCGTGGTTGACGGGTTGACAATTAATGAATTATCGGTGGGTTTTGTAAGCGTTGCGGTTGAGGATGCGAATGGTTGTCAGGCGCTGTTCGAAGATATTGCGGAAGTTGACGAATGTTCTTCAGGATGCGAAGGAGCAACAATTATATCACCTAATCAGGATATGGTCAATGACGTCTTCGTAATAGGATGTACACAAAGAGGCCGTAGTCAACCTAATACACTGGTAATTTTTGACCGATGGGGCCAATTAGTATGGGAGCAAGACGACTATGACAATACATGGGCAGGTACGGACCTCAATGGTCTCGAATTGGATGAAGGGGGATATATGTGGGTGTTGAAAGTTTCCGATCCGGATGAACCCACTCTGATATACCGAGGTACCGTCACATTACTCAGATCTTCTTAATTGACAGTCATGAAGGTAAACTACACACTTTTTGTCTTATCGATTCTTATTGTCATTTGTTCTTCGCGATCTGAAGCGCAAATTCGATTGATAGGCGAGCAATCTATTTATACATCTTACTATCTCAATCCCGTCCTGGTCAATCCGGGTGCGACGGGATATGAAGATTATCACCAGGTAATTCTCAATTATAGAAATACGTGGGCGAGTTTTCCCGGTTCACCAAGTACAGGGACGCTCAGCTACAATGGTCCAATGGGCAATCGGGTAGGCTTCGGAGTACTGGCCTATTCGGATAGCTTTGGGGCGCTTAATACGACTAAAGGACAAGTGAGCCTTTCTTATAACCTGGACTTACCTAATAATAAATTGGGCATAGGTATTTCGGCAGAATATATCCAGCACAAGCTGAGCGGTGATGCTGTTCTCAGCGATTTTGTAGATACTTCGGATCCCGAAATCATTTCCAGGCTGGGCGGATCGCAATATTTTGATGCTTCTATCGGAATTTTTGGAATATATGACAATAAGTTTATTTATGGCATCGCTCTGCCTTCAGTAATAAGCCAAAGGCTGGATGATGCCTCAACTGCCTTAATAGCAAGAGATTTTGGAGTGATTGCCAATATTGGCTACCGTTACGATATACCAGACAAAGATATAGTCATAGAGCCCAGCATTTATGCCAAACAACTCATGCTCGTACCTTTTCATGTTGATCTCAATTTGAGATTGGGATTATTGGACGAGAAGATAAATATGGGCCTTACCTATTCCAATGGCGCAGAAGATCGACTAGGCTTCCTGATCGGTTCCTACATCGATAATTTCGGCATCTTCTACGCCTATAATGCATCTCTTAATCAATTTCAGAATTACAACAATGGCTCGCACGAGCTGAGCCTGAAGCTCAAATTGCTTCCGTTGGACCAGTTGCGGGAGCAGTAGTTTATTGACACACTGTTTTTCAGCCAGTGGCTGATCGGCCCTTTGGCCGACATTGCTTTGCCCTTAGAAGGCTTGGCGTTGAAGGGTCTCATTACGCAGTGTATTTAGAATGATAAAATATGGGATTAACTGAAAAGAAATTAGTTGTTCGGGCTTCATATAATTCTGAAAAGGAAATTGTAGTTGAATTTTTAATTGACTCCGGAGCCGTATATAGTTTGGTGCCCGGTGAGCAACTCGCAGAGTTAGATATTGAACCGTACAAGGAAATGGATTTTTTTCTGGCGGACGGAACCAAAATAACCAGAAAAGTGGGTGATGCGTATTATCAATACCATGGTGAAGGAGGAGCAGCACCAGTCATCTTTGGAGAACAGGGCGATAAACCCTTACTGGGAGTAACTGCATTAGAAAGTATTGGGCTGGTTTTCAATCCTTTCAAAAGAGAATTATACCCGATGCGGATGTTGTTGATGTCAATTCAGAACCCTTGACCCAATTATCGAGAATCACTGAATTATGTGTTTTCTGGTGTTCAATGAAATGTTTCGCCTCAATTGGCGCTGCAAATTTATTTGCGGCATTTACTAGAAGCGCCAAATAATTTTGGCGCGCCAATGGCCCTAATTCGCGACTGCCAGGTTAACACCCCCGTTTCTTCTAAACTGAATTAATTATCGCAATTTATTAAATCTATAACATGCTGAAAATCAATCAATTAATCTCTATGAAACCTTTTATATTTAGCAAGTCGTACTTTCCGGAGGAAGCCTATTTGACGAGCGTCTGACCATTTATTCTCTTATCTCTTATCCACCTTCTTCCCACCCCTCCCATTACAAAAAACCACTATATAAAAAATACCTTTAATAAGATAGTGCTACTCTAAAGTGAAATGCTATATTTACGCCAGAATATGATTTTGATCGTATTCTATGTATTAGGAAAAGACGAAATACCTGGGACTGATTGTTTTAGTAACTAAGCACTAAAGACGAAATCATTCACCCCGACTTATTCTAGTCGGTGTCTACTAAAATTTTCCCAGTTAATTTTCATCCCTAATAGTCAAAATCAGAGTCCAAAAGTGGATTCAAAGATTTGCATGTATAGCTAAACGTAGCATGCATATTTGATTATTTTCAGTTTGACGAAAGAAAGTAAGAAGTACCCCTATTTAGTCAACAGTTCCTACTTTTTCCTAATAATCAACAACAAGAACTGCTTCTCACCTTCCCCCACCTCTCTGAAATATTGGAATGAACATTATTCAGTTTGATGTCGATGTTGATACTGCTGCTTTCGAGCAGCACAAGTAAAGACGAAATCAAAACGCATCTCCCTATGCGAATCAACAATGTCTCTTTATAATCAACACACAATCCCTATCCTGACAAAGCGGAAGCTTTCGTCAGGAAATCAACAACTATCAACTGAAGACAAACTATATCGGGGCTATGTTACCCATGATATGGTATGTAAGGTGACTAATCACCTAATCAACTAATAACTATAGTTCCTACCTATTATTTTACTCTTTTTTTAAAAAACTTTTTAACCAAAACTCAATCTCATGAAAAGATCGAAATTTACTTCTTTTCTTTTTACGATTGCATTTGGCTTGTTTGCTTTCAACTTTTCAGTCGCGCAGAATTCTGCAAATTGTCAAGATGAAATAAATTTTTCGCTGGGAGGAAGCTGTGATATTCCCATCCCCTACGAAGCGTTTAACACATGGGCGCCAAGCTGTTTGACAATCAATGACCATGCAACAGGTGAGGTAGTAGCAGCAGTTGTACCGGCGGATTCGATGGCGGCCGGTTTTGGCCCTGCGAAGGGTACAAAAGGAAAGCTTGACTGCTTTGTTACCCTTGAAAGTGTCCATTTGGATACCATAAGGACGATAAAGATTACGACCTACAAGTTTGACGCATGGAAGATCGATTGTGATCCGACTGCTGGTGCGGATAGTATCGCAGTTGATCTGTCCTTAATTCCTGCTATAACGGAAACAAATTCGTGTGCAAGGGATACCTTATTTACATCTGACCATTTATTAGGAGGCATTCGACCAACAACCTTGGGAACTGTTATAGTTGACATTAGTGATATTGTAGCTCCTCAGAAGGATTGTGCGCCCACCAATTTTGGTGTCACTACCGATGGTAGACTTTTTTTTAGGGATACTATCCATACTATTACCATTAAAACCACTGTATCCCAGGTAATGAAAGTCGATACTTTCTCTCACTCTGATCCACTCAGATATGTGAAAGGAACGACCATTGTCGAGAATGGTAATGGTGCAACGAATACTCTTATTCACGATGCCACGATTGAAACCAAGAAACACAAGGACTGTGCGATTCCTTCGTTTAAGGATTTGTTTGGTGCGGACTTCAAGTTTGGTCCTGCTAAGCTGAAGCCTGCAAAGTACACCTATAATTCTCAGACTCCGGATTCCTTGAATATATGCTGGGGTAAGATGCATGTTGAGTTTAAGCTTTGGCCTGTTATACCTGGTCGGGCAGATACTCTGAATTGTGTAGAATTTACAAAGTTCTCCAGGGCTAAAACGTATGATTATCACGTTTATACCCAAGACAAATTAGAAGAGATTTGTGAATGGGCAGAAGCGGTAGTAAGAGTGCCCCATGATGATCCGGAACCAGATGAGACTGCTCTGAGAACGGATGCCAGAATTAAGTATCTAGCCAACAAGTCAGTAGTGCATTGTCACGATTATGTGATTACGCACGAAGACAGATTTGTTAAAAACCTCGACTGGATTTGTGATACGGGTATAAAACACAGGGACTTCTATACAGAACAACCTGACATGGACTTCTATACAGAACAACCTGGTCATAAAAAGGTTTTGAAGAAAATCCTGACAGATACCTTATACATCACATCCATCTCCATTGAAAGTGTAATGTTTCCCGATTCCGTGGTTGCCATGGACTGTGGTATCATTGAAACATCTGGCAAACTAGGGGGGGGACCAGATCCTCATGCGATTGCCGAGTACTTGTATCATGCATTTATTGATTTGGGGGATATTGATGTGATTAGTGGGCCTAGTACACTTGGCCCTCAGTCAAATTATACTTTAGGCAAGCCATGTACTTTGTTCAAGGCTCAGTATCAGTCCTTTGATGTTACCGCAGATCCTGGTGGAGCATTAAAAGGTGCAGACGATGATGCTACTAATGCTAATATTTGGACGAAAGTCTTTAAAGCGGCAGATTACAATAACTACGGTGTATCTAAAGCATTCCCATATGTAAAGAGAACAGTGAAGAACGTGGACGAAGGCTTGAAAGCTAAGTTGGACGCTCTGAAAGATGTCGGTGACCTTACTGGTGTAGATGCTAAGGATTATACCATTGACAGGATATATATTCCTGTTAATAAGTTGTTATGTAACATTACTGCTACATATCAGGATGTTTACTCCGTTGCAACCTGTGAAGGCGAGGTTAAGCACTTCAGAGAGTGGACTCTTACAGACTGGTGCACAAATACTGTGAAAGAAAAAATGCAGATTATCAACTTCTTTGACCGATTTGCTCCTAAGATCGATACATGGGAAGGCAAAAAGTCCGGAAAGTGTGACGCTGACGATGACAATAGCAAAGAGGAGTACTACTTTGGTGATTTGACAGATCTTGCTTCTAATGCTCATATTACAAAGATCCCGGATGGCCTTACTTGGCTTAACCAGACTGATCATATGGATTGTGACGGTGATGGTAATACTACTGAAAGAGCACTGTGGATACAAGGTGATTGTACTAAAGATGCTGATGGTAAGGCAACTTCTAAGTATCCTTATATTTGCACCAGGTACGAAAAAGTGACCAATCCTTGGGATTGTAGAATTTCACACAAGTTCCCTTGGCTTACATTCAAGAAGGATTGCGCTACACCTAAATATCAATTTGAAATTGTGGATCATCACGGCGATACCGATGGCGCAATCTATTATGCAGGTGATGTGAGTGAAAATTTGACATGGACGCCTGAAGATGGTGTAAATTATCCATTCGTGAGAATCACTTTAGGGGATGATTGTGAAAACGAATGCGAATTCTACTACTATCTAAAAGCTGTTGATAAGATACCTCCTGTAGTCGTACTTCACGATGAACTTATAGTATCGCTTACAGCTGATAATGAGGACTTTGGATCAACAGATAAAGATACCGGTGGTAGTGGTGAAGAAGACGGTATTGCCACGATCTTCTGTCATAATGTCGATGCAGGATCTCATGATGGCGCTTGTGGTGCCGTGACATGCGATTTGAGAAGAAAAGGCACCGAAGATTCTTGGACTGACTTTATCCACTTAACTTGTGATGACCTCGGTGAAGTAGCCGTAGAAGTCAGAATTACCGACTGGTCCGGCAATACAGCAATAGGCTGGATGGTAGTGACTGTCGAGAACAAAAACGGGCCATTCATCGTTTGCGAAGACGTAGTTATTGATTGTGACGATCCGATCCATCCTGATTGGGTAGGATATCCGCACGTATTTGATATCTGCGCATCTCCCGGATTGGAGTATTCAGATGAGTACAATGTAGATGATGTATGCTTCGTAGGTTATATTAAGAGGACGTGGAGTATACCTGGTTCCGGAGTACAATGCGTACAGAAGATCACAATAGACTCTAAGGATGATGGAGGAGACAATTCTGCCTTCGATCCGTTGACTATTCACTGGCCATTGCACTATACAAGTGAAAACGGGCTAGAATTTGCCACCAGAATTGGTGAGTTTGGACCGGAAGATGTTATTGTGAGAGATTACAATGACCACAATATGTGCGAAGACTTCCAGTTCAATGGAGCCATAGAAGATTACAGAGTTCCGTTTGTCAGGGCTGCAACATATTCATCATTTAAGGAAATGGATTCTGATGACGAGACGGATTTCCTCGAAGGTTGTAGTATGAATGATCAGTTCTACTGTGAACTAGGCGACTTGAACGAGCCATACTGGGCAGATCCTGTATGTGGACTCGTAGGAAAAACATACTATGATGAGACCTTTAAGTTCAACGATGGTGTCTGCTTCAAAGTGATAAGAAGATGGGCAGTGATCGACTGGTGTGCATGGGATCCTAACCATGCCTCTACAGATAATCCCAATGGGGAGAACGATTGTTATGTTTTGGTAAAAGATCTGTGTGCCGGTAAACAGTACTTCAAGTATGACTATGATTGTATCAAGGTTGATGGTTACTACGGCTGGGATCAGGAGATCAAGATTGCTGATAACGAGCAGCCTCAGATCACTCCTCCGGATGACGTGACTGTAGAAGTAGGAGCAGGAAGTAAGACAGACGACGGAGCATGCAAAGGGTCAGTAAAGGTTTGGGCTACAGCAGTAGACTTCTGCGGTGGACAATTGGTAGTAGGAGAAGAAGGTACTCCGCACGAAGGACAAGAACTTGACTGGGTACTTACAGTGATAAAAGTGTACGACGATGGTAAGCAAACTGTAGTTAGCACATATAGCTTTCAAGGAGGAAATGAAGTTGGCGGCGGTGAGTTGTTCAGCGATGAAAACAACTTAGCATCTGTACATGCAATTATTTATGGATATGCCGGGGACCACTATATTCTCAAGTGGAGAGTAGAAGACGGATGTAACAATCCAGCTGAAGCTGAATCAGAATTATGGTTCAAGGATGTGAAAGCGCCAGTATTATTCTGCATAGCAGACTTGTCTACTAATGCGATGAGCACAGATGGCACCACAGAAATCTCGGCAGACGATTACGGTTTTGCCAATGATTGTGATGGAGACTACGTGCCATTGTATTTCAAAAATGCAGAGGATCAGTTAGTGCCTTACTTGACCTTGACATGTGATGACATTCCTAATGGAGTAGCTACTACATGGGAAGGCAGAGTATATGCAGTAGATGCTGCAGGTAATGAGGCCTTCTGCGAAGTGACATTGAGGATAGTGGATAGCAATGATGCTTGTGAGGATACGAATAGTGGTGCGTCTGCATCTGTAAGCGGTTTAATCGCTGATAGATTTACTCAGACGATTGAGAGTGCCGAAGTGACTCTAGGGGGTCTATCTCGTATGACACCCGTAGAAGGAATCTACGCATTTGACGATATGCCAGTTGGCAACAACTATCGACTAGATGCGCAGAAAGTGGACGATTACATGAACGGTGTAAGTACACTTGACCTTGTATTGATCCAGAAGCACATCTTAGGACTGAAGTTGTTTGAATCTCCTTACCAGGTATTAGCAGGCGACATTAACAACGATGAGAATGTAAGTGCAATCGACCTAGTCGAATTGAGAAATTTGATCCTAGGCAGATATGCAGAAAACATATTGCCTAATAATTTGTCTTGGAGATTTGCAAATGCAGCACAAACATTTGATGATATTTTGCATCCGTTCCCATTTGCTGAGAGAATCAACATTGTTTTCTTGTCGGAAAATATGGTCGAAGATTTTGTCGGCGTCAAGATAGGAGATGTAAGTGGAAATACCATTCCTAATACCTTGATCGCTGGAACTAGGAGCAATGGAATGTTGACGTTTAGAGCTGATGATGCAAGCATAGATGTTGGAGAACTTGTAAGAGTAGCAATCAGCAGTGCTGAATTCACTGATGTGACGGCATTCCAATTCACTATGAACCTGGCAGGTCTTGAGTTTGCAGGCATAGAGAGCGGAGCGATAGCTATGACAGAGGAGAACATTGCTGTACATAGCAATGCGATCACAGCTGCATGGTACGATGTGAATGCTACAAGTACAGATGATGTACTATTCACATTAGCATTTAGAGTTGTTGCGGCTAATACCTTGAGCAATGCGATTTCTATCTCATCAAGCATTACGCATGCAAGAGCATACAACAGCGATGGAGACAGAAGTGGTGTAGATATAGCATTTGATACCGGAAGTGGTTTCGTAGATGGTGCGGCATTTGAGTTGTATCAGAACGAGCCGAATCCATTCAGTGCTGTGACTACAATTGCATTCCAGCTTGCAAAAGAAGGTAATGCTGAGTTGACCGTATTTGATGTAACAGGTAAGACAGTAACCGTAATAACAGGGCAGTATGCAAGAGGATACAACGAAGTATCCATCAACAAGACTGACCTTGGAGCTTCCGGAGTACTGTACTACCAGTTAGAAAGTGGTGATTTCACTGCTACAAGAAAAATGGTTGTTATCGACTAGAATATTCGAAAGCGAATTTTCTTATCGATAGATAAGATATACCCGGCTCGCCTAATGTGGTGAGCCGGGTTTTTTATTGGCCGACCGAAATTTTTCGGTCGTTTTTAATCAAATTGCTCATTGATACCGTTATGAATGATGTTTGTTGTTAAAGAGATACTTTTTTCGGCGATTGAATCCAGATAGTTGCGATTCAGGACAGGTTCGCCGTTACAGCTGATGCCCTGCCGTCAAATCCATCCGCACTTTCTATTCATACTACTATGATCCCTTTCATGATTAATATATGTTAAATCAAAATGCATAATTAAACGCTGTCAAATTTGGTCAACCGATAACATATTATTTATATTTGCAATATATTAAGAGTTCCTTCCCTAAAAGTGAGATGTACCTGGAACCGTAGAATAGTCTGACGCTACTCTGAGTTTACTACCGACTTTCCGCTAAATACTTACACTACTTAAGGCGATCGTATATCACGACGAATGAAAATTCGGTGCTATATAAAGATTTACTGACTATATCCTGCGTGGATAATAGAACCTTGTTTTAATGAGAACCTATTTTTGTTTTTTGATCCCAAGAACAGATGTGTGTGCACGCCTCTATAGGAGGTGTGCACTACTTTTGTTTGCGAGTGTTCTTTTACTCGGTGTGAATGTGTCGGCACAGCTGAAGTGTCCGGGAGCATTAGACAGCATACAGCAGGTTTGCATTCAGATTTCTTGTGATGGAACGATCACGGTCAGTTGGGATGGTCATGCTGACAAGTGTTACGGTTTTAATCTGGCAAATGGTGTTATCAGCCAAAGTAACCTGACGAGTGCCTCAATATCGTTCTCTAATACTACCCCAGGCCTGAGTAATTTCGACAAGTTTTTTATAACCGAAGCCTGTAATGACGGGATTGACCCGTGCAACCCACCTTCGGGAAGCACATTAAAAATCGATGTGCTCTCAGGCATATTACCAAAATTGGACTCTGCTGGCCTTTGGAAATTTGCAAGTTCAGGAAGTTCCACAAATACACAGGATACCGCCTCGATTTTTACGGCCAATTCTCCAACGAATGTCCCTAACTTAGCAAATATTTCAGGTTTATCTGCGAAAGCGATTTCAATCATTCGACCCTCCGGCTTGAATACAACAGACGCCAAGTACACCATCCGAGCTAGTTTTAATACTGGCTCCCTGGATTCTGTTCATGTCTTGGGAGACAACATTGTCGGTTTTCTGAGTAGCGGTCAGTTAAGTGCAAGCGCCGGTAGCCATGATTTTCTTATAAACGCACCAGGCATCGGGGCCGGTACGCACACAAATCAGATTGCTGCATTCTCGGACGCCTGCCGGGACACAATAACCCTGATTACAACTATTTTACCCGGAAGTGACGAACCGACGATGGCATGCCATGCCAGCCTGGCTATTTCGATTTCAGGAGATAGTACGATAATTACGCCCGCAATGATGCTGCCCGGTCAATCTCTTGCAAATAAAATTGCATTTATCGACGGCACTAATATGGACTCCATTCTGACGTGCGCCGACGTTGGCAAAACGGTTAAAGTCGTTGTATTGGATACAATATTCAATCAGAAATGCTGGGGCAACATAATTGTAGAAGATAAGTCTGTATTCACCGCTTCTGCCAAGGATACGATCATAGATTGCTTGACAGGCCTGGATTTGATCCTCGCTCAAAATTTTGTGACGGTCAATGACAATTGCACCAAGTTCAGTGATTTGCAAGTAAGTTTTGCTGACGAATTTATTGACTTTGGATGCGGTAATGCCGATACACTCAAAGTAGTCAATCGAACGTGGATCCTCAAAGACCCAAAAGGAAATATCGTCAATGCAACGAGTAAAATATCTATTGTCAAGGTGCCTTTTGATACTATAGTCTTTCCGTCGGATACAACGGTGTATTGCCCGGATACTATTTTGACGCCTCAGTTTACTGGAGGAATAAATTTGAGTATAGACACCCTGGCTGTAAAATGCATGCTCATGGTGGGATTTACAGACCGCAATCTTTCAGTGGGTTGTAACGGCATGAAAAAAATAGAACGGTCCTGGCTGGCAATCGACTGGTGCAATAACGTGCAGAAAGATACCGTGCAATTTATTACTCTTTTGGATACTTTGCCGCCCACGATCACGTGCAATGGCGATTCTACAATATTTACGAATGCCGATACGTGTGGGGCATTTTTTACGATTCCGCAGGTGTCCGCAACGGACATTTGCTCGGACGACAACCTGATTACATTTGATATTAAAGTTAATGGCGTAATTCTGATAAATCAGACCTTCGGCGATTCTGTCTTTTTGCCGGTTGGGTCCAATGTGATAGAGTATATAGCCAAGGATGATTGTAGTAACTCGGCGTCATGCCAGGACACCATTAGAGTGAAGGATGGAGCGAGCCCGATAATCAATGGACCACTTGCGATTCAGATAGCTTTGGCTGGAGGAGGTAACACCGGTGTGCCGATTAATCTGATTTCAGGGGCCTATCAGATCACAGATAATTGTGCACTGGATTCAGTGTTTATACGAAGATTGACGAACGACTGTGGGGTGCCAAGCGATACCATTTTTGGGCAGAGCATTACTATATGTTGTGAGGACACGGATTCGGTTATAATGGTTCAATTGATGGCCAGGGATACTTCTGGCAATTCGGGAGTAGTCATGATTTCCATAGACGTGAAGGACGCTATCAATTCTGTTGTAACTTGTATCGATACGACGACGATATTCCTCGATTCGACAGGAGTTTTTGTAATTAGCGATAGCAGCTTATTCGTGACCAATGTAACAGACAATTGCCTTGCGCAATCTATGTTCCAATTGAGTCGGGATTCGTTTGTGCGGGCCGATACGACTGCTGCTATTTCCCTGGTAGCAACGATCAAGGATCTAGAAGGAAATACGGATACATGCACGACTGTGGTTATTGTAAGAGACACTTTCACAAATCCAGCCATTTCGATTATCATAGGAAAAGTGCTTGATCCGTACGATTTATCCGTGCCGAATATGAGGGTGAGCTTATTGATGGAAGGAGTGGAAATGCAGCAAACACTTTCTGACCAGGACGGCATTTTTAAGTTCAACTACGATTCATTTGACCCTGGTTTCGGATTGCAATTTGCAGGGCGAGGTGATCAAATGGATGGAATATCCAGCCTGGACTTATATCTTATTCAGCGGCACATATTGGGCATTGGGAAGTTGGACAACGTCTACTTGGAACTGGCAGGAGATATAGATCGAAATGGAATACACGATGTGAAAGATTTACTCCTATTGCAAAATGCTATACTCGCAAGAGAAAACCATGCAGAATTGCCGTGGCTGTTCTTAAATGAAAACATCTCGGCTCAGGAATTGGCCCATGTCTCGAATGACATAATACCTATAACTCATAACAACCTGTTGTATAGAGCTATAAAAATGGGCGACGTAAGCGGAGATGTCTATACACAAGTCGATGCCCGTTCATCGAATTCCGTGAATTTACTTATAGAAGACCGAGGCTTACAAAAAGGAGAAAACTATGAATTGCCTATTTATCTGTGGACCACTGAAAAGATTGTGTCATTCGATTTAAGAATTGACATAAGTATGCTCGACGTAATGGACTTTACCCCTTTTGAAGGGGAAGATTTGAATGTTGTTTTTAACATGAAGGACGGCGTGCTCAAAATCGTAGGTTATGCAGAGGACGGATATAAGGGAAAACTTCTTATCGGAACTCTAAAAGGTAAAGCTCTGGAATCACAGAGCATACGGGAAATCCTGAAAGTCAGCGGTTCTGATCAAAAATTTGGAAAAGTTTATAACGCCGATTACGATAGGCTGGAATTAGAGCTGGGATGGATCGATGCTTCACATTTGATTAAAAATAATATTGATATTCTCAAGGTATATCCAAATCCAGCAACCGACAAGGTCAATTTTGAATTGGGATTAAGTGTAGACGATATCAATACAATACGCATTTATGACATTCTTGGAAATGAGATTAAAGATTTAAGCCATATCAGCGCACCCAATTTCTCTCTTCCCACAGCAGTATTCCCATCCTCGGGGACATACATAGTAAATGTCGAGTCAGCTGAAGGGAGACATAGTGAGATTTTGCTGATCAATAAAATGTAGAATGAAATATTGAGTTTTGATCGGTTACTCAAAATTCTCCAAATTTCTTACCTAAACACATTATGATTTGCTATATTTGTAAATTGTTGAATATGAATGCTCTAATTTTAAGTATTCCTATCATTCCTGAGAATAGGCACTAGAACCTAAGTGCTCTTAATTGAGTAATAAGGCTGATAAATCATTTTTTGTCAATATGCATTGGCCATGTTGCATTTGTTGTATGTGGTCAATAGTTCGTAAAAGGCTCTAGTTATGATTAGGAAATATGCGCAATGTACAAAACTGGCTCTTCTATGTACATTAGGATTATTAAATAGTAAAATAGAAGCTCAAAAATGTGCTGGTGGCCTGGACAGCATACAACAGGTATGTATCGACATAGCCTGTGCCCCTTGGGTGACTGTCACCTGGACAGCTGATGCCGGCTATTGTTATGACATAGTAGTTGGCGGTACGGTCACGGTCAATAATCTAAGTGGGAAAACATCACATAGCATCACTTTTAGCAAGAACGCTGTGGGGATAATGGATTCCGCAAGAATTGTAATTAACGAGAAATGTGGTAATCAGTCTAATGGCTGCGCTGACTCAGGGACGCTGCCTATTGATGTTTTTATTGGGGTGCTGCCCCCATTAGACTCGGCAGGAACGTGGAAATTTCAACCTTCCAATACCCCTGGTGGACTTACAGGCAAGGGAGATCCAGCCACAAATACACAGGATTCAGCAGTAGCGTTTACTCCCCAATCGCCAACGAACATACCTGATTTAAGCGTAGAAGCATCCTTCAGCGCAACTACAACTAATATTGTTAGACCTACTTGCATGATGACCGGAACCGCAATTGACAGCAATGGTATGTTCACCATTACAGCCACATTTGACACTGCATCACTGGATTCGTTAACGTGGTGGACATTTGGGCCAAATAATATGACTACAAAAGTCGACAGTTCCACCAATCCGATTGTACCTACCAGTACTCAGACTTCTACATCATTTACAATTAAGGGCAATGGTATGAATATCCCTGCGGGTACTTATACAACCAAGATCTTTGTTTATGCCGGTACGTGTGTGGATAGCATCACAGTCTCTACGGTGGTTCCACCCGGATCCAACGAACCCGTCTTAACGTGCAATAGCAATATTAACCTATCTGTTGACGGGCAATGTATGGCGGACATTAATGTGAGTATGGTACTGGCCGGAGTGACAAATACCTGTATGCTTATGCTCATGGACAGCCTCGTCATTAAACATTCGAATGGGGTAGTAATACCTACTGTGAATATCGGCTCCGGAACCTCTGATACGGTCAGAATAGAAAATGCCCGTGCCTACATCGGGAAAACCCTTATTGTAGAAGTGCACTCTAGCAATAACGGCATTTCCAATTCGTGCAGGGGAAATTTATTATTGGAAGACAAGCTTGCTCCGATTTTAACCTGCGATACCTTGGTGACCGTTCCATGTCTTCTTTTTGATGGCAATAGCCTTGCTAATATTAAGGTCGTCGACTGCGATACCAACCCAACAATAAACCTAATAAATGAACAAATCATAGTCGATTGTAATCAATTTGGAGCAGCGCCAAATGATTCCATATTTAAGCGAATAATTCGCACATTTAATGCTGTAGATAAATTTGGAAATGTATCAAATACTTGTACGGATACCCTGGACATAAGGCGACTTGACGTGAATCTCACAAACGGCGACACCCTTGACCTCCCCGGATTGATTCGTCCTTTACATTATCAACTTACTAATGATCCAAATAACCCTCTGGATACAAATGCATTCGTGTGCGATGTAACAATGCCTTTTGCCGATCAGGATAATGACGGTATTCCCGATCCTGTGGATTCGATTGTCGTAAACGGAAAGACTTTAAAGGGAGCTGGTGTACCAAAACTGGATACCATTATTGGTACAGATACGATAAAATTTGCCCTGCATCCGTCCAATGTTGCTAACCCGCATCCGAACGTTGCAAAATTGCTCGAATCGTGTAAAACAGTAGTGACCTTCAGTGATATTAAACTTCCGACTGTGGGTTGTGTACGTAAAGTAGTGCGTACATGGACGATTCGGGAGTTTGTGTGCAATACCCAAAGAATAATTGAATTTCAACAATTCATTGAGATTGTAGATACGGTGGGGCCTGCCATACAGGTAGCTGTAGATATGAAGGTAACGACCAATCTCATTACATGCGCTCGAAAAATGCAGATACCCGGCCTGATCAGCATTACTGACAACTGTGATACTTCTAAAGCGCCCACTAAAGTGAACGTCAACGTTCGCAATGGCCAGTTTGTAGGCTCGATTAGTACGGATGCAGGGACATTCTCCATTACTGGAGGTGGTATGCTTGACATACCTTTCGGAAAAGACACTGTGATCTATCAGGCTTTCGATGCTTGTCATAATATAACTATGGACACGATGATTATCACGGTTGAAGATCATACTGCGCCCGTAGTCATTTGCAAAGAGTTTTTAGTCATCGGACTCGCTGATGACGGTGTGGTCAAACTCCCTGCTTCTTCCATAGATAATGGGACGTTTGACGATTGTGGGCTGGCTAGTTTTTGCGTAGTCAGAATGATCGATTTGACGAGGTTTGATTCGCTTCAAGCGAATAACGTGGGTAATACTACGACAAATGGTGTCTGGTATATTCCACTGGATTCAATGACTGGAGTCTGTGGCCGGAAATTTACAAAATCAGGCACCAATGCTTCCGGAGTCGACTTCATCATCCGCAAAGACCTGTGTACTTCTCATATAGAATATTGCTGTGAAGATGCAACTAAGAAAGATACCGTACTATTCCAGGCCAATGATAAAAGCGGTAATGTCAACCAATGCATGGTAGAAATAGAAATTCAAGACAAGCGGGTTCCTTCAGTCCATTGTCCCCCTGACCTGACCATTGATTGCAGGTTTAGTTTTACTACGGATTCGATATTTGGTAATGTTGTACCACAAGGGCAACAAAAGGCGATAATTATTTCTGATAGCTTTGTATTAGGTGTACAAAGTGGAAAAAGCTTAGTGGACGGCGTATGGTTTGGCAATTGTAGTGCCCTGGTATCAGTGTCATCGGTCAATAATGTCGATCAATGTGGCGCCGGCACCATCCAAAGAACATTTACCGTAGCTGTGAACGGATTTAATACCACCTGTACTCAGACGATCACATTTAGCAGACAGAATGTATTAAAACCCGAAAACGTAGTTTTCCCAGCTGACATAACGATGCAAGGCTGCTCAAATCCAGCTTCATTTCCTCCTGATAGTACGGGTTCTCCTATGGTCTTGGAAGAGAGTTGCACCCTGATTGGAAATGCTTATCAGGATTTAGTGGTTCGGTTTAACAATAACAGCGGTGATGCATGCTTTAAAATACTCAGGGAGTGGACAGTGATCGACTGGTGTAAGACGCCGTCCGTTACATTAGCCACAGGAACCCAACAAATTAAGATAAATGATACAGTTGATCCCGTAATAAACGGAGGTCAGCAATGTCCGGATACCGTGATCAACGTCACAGTTTGCAATTCAGCTGCAATAGTGCTCACACAACAGGGGTTTGACGCTTGCACATCACCTGAAAATCTGTTGTGGACAGTACAAGTAGACCTTGATAATAATGGAACTATTGATGATATCAAAAATTTGGCTGGTGGGGATAGTATCCAGGGCTCGAACAGTATTGGCAAACTCAGCGCTTCTTATCAAATTGGCACGCACAAGGCAATTTGGGAACTTCGTGACCAATGTGGCAATTCCACCGTTTGCGAACAAATATTCCGAATACAAAATGCTACGTCCCCGAATGCCATCTGCCGGACTAGTCTGACAAGCCATTTAAATCCTATAGACGATGGCAGCAGCCAAAATGGACAACCTCTTGATAGTATATCAGGTGATGGAATCGCTGACGGAGGTGAGCTTATCGTATGGGCGAGCGAATACGATTTGGGTTCCAGTACACATCCTTGTAATCTGCCAATAATCTATTCATTTGATAATGATACCATAGTGCATTTTAGAAGACTGACGTGTGCGGATTACACACCCATTAATCCTGGCGATTCGGTGACCCTGGCTTTACAAGTTTTCGTGCTAGCAGTGGAGATTACCACTGTAAATGGACAGCAGGATACCTCGATAGTCAGCGTATCTACGTGCAATGTAAACTTCGTGCTATTTGATAACCAAAACACATGTGATACGACCGTCAATAATCCTGCTTCAGTGATAATAAGTGGAAACATACATACACAACAAAATCAGAATGTAGCAAACGTGGAGGTAGATCTTTTAGGTGTCAATTCGAATTCATCCACGTTTGAGACCGTAACTGATAGAAACGGAATGTATAGATTTCCTTCGATGAGCACGGGTGGATCTTATACAATTTTCCCAGCTTTGGATAGAGATATTTTAAATGGGGTGTCGACCCTGGATTTGGTACTTATTCAAAAACATATCCTGGGACTACAGAATCTAAAATCACCTTACTACATCATAGCCGCGGATGCCAATAACGACAAGATCATTTCTGCAATTGATTTGATCAAATTGAGAAGGGTGATACTCGCAATCTCAGAGAGATTTACCAATAATACATCATGGAGATTTGTGGAGGACGGCTATCAATTTGAAGACCAGGCTCATCCACTTAAAGAGGCATTTTCGAGTGATTACGAAATAAGGGAATTAGAACGAAACATGATCGTTGATTTCGTGGGTATCAAAGTAGGTGATGTAAACGGTACGGTAAATGTGGCGGGTTTGCTCACTGCACCCAGATCGCATGTCAATATTGAATTGACAGATAAGGCAATCACGGCTGGTCAAATTGTCGAAATACCAATATCCTTTAGTGGGCTAGATAAGATCCTTGGCTATCAGTTTGATTTGGCATTCGAGCCGCTAGCATTGCAATTTACCGGCTTTAGTTCGGAAATAATTTCTATTTCTTCCGCTAATTTCGGCACGCAACAATTGGATCGAGGTATTATTTCCACTTCATGGCATACCGCAAAAGAAGTTGCACTAAGCGGGGAAGAAACATTTGTTTTGGAGTTTGAAGCAAAAAGATCAGGTCGTTTAAGTGAAGTCGTCGGACTGTCCAGAGGAAGAATAGAAGCAGAGGTATACTCAGCAAGCGAAGAACGAATCGGTCTGAGTTTCGAATTTTTGCCAAGCGAAAATATCATGCTGGGTGAGTACTATTTGCACCAGAATGCCCCGAATCCATTCGCGGAGTCGACAGCGATCAGTTTCGTTCTTCCAAAAGATGAACAAGCTACATTGAGCATTTACGATGTAACTGGCAAGCTGTTAAAGCAGTATTCAGAAAGCTTTACGCAGGGCATGAATACAGTTCATCTGAAGAAGAGCGATATTGGTATTGCTTCCGGAGTTCTTTTATACACTCTGGAAACAGACACTTACTCAGCGACAAGAGAGATGATCCTTATAGATTAATCAATAATGCTATAAGCACGAAAAGCCTTTTGTAATTCTGACAAAAGGCTTTTTATAAATGTTAAAATCGTAATATTTATTGTAATTAATTGACAAAAAGTAACCTACATATTTATATTTATTTATATATTTTGCTATTCATTCCGACTAGCCGTGGTTAGTCGGGATCATTTCTGAGAAAACGTAATACTACCTACCTTCTTTTAAACCACTTCTGATTATTAGTAATTGAGCCTTTTTGAAAGTCCGGATCACGGATTTAACTAACGAGTAATTAATGTTTTTCAATAAACCCTTTGGGAAAAGGATCATCCCTAAAGGCAGTTTAAATTTTTAACTCTTAAAAAGGATCTCATGATGAAACAACGTTTTACGCTTTATGCGAGTATTGCGCTGATGTTTTTGGTATGGTTAGTACCAAGAAGTGCTAATGCACAACTGAAATGTCCTAATAGTGGCTTGGATAGCATCCAACAGGTGTGTATCGACATAGCTTGTGGCCCTAGGGTGACTATCACCTGGCCGGCCCATGCCTCGAATTGTTACAGCATTACAGTCCATGACGGTGGCGGTGCCGTTATAATCAATCAAACAAATCTGACAGGAAAAGCTTCACATAGCATTACTTTTAGCAAGATTGCTGCTGGCTTAGTTGATTCTTCAAGATTTACAATTAATGAGCAATGCGGCAATACAGGCGTCGGCAACTGTAATGGGACAAATATTGATGTCCTCGTCGGCGTAATACCTCCTTTGGATTCAGCGGGCACCTGGAAATTTGAAAATACGGATAAGACGGGCTTGACGGGAAGAGGTGACCCAGCAATGAACACCCAGGATTCGGCTGTTGCTTTTACACCGGCCTCACCTACCAATGTTCCGGATCTCAGCGTAGAGGCCACCCTCGCAGGATCGAATGGCACCACCACTCGTCCCACATGTACTATGGGTACGATGAGCATGGATGCAATGTGGACATTTGGGGCGACATTTAAAGCCGGTGTTCTGGATTCGCTGACCTATTGTACTTTTACAGACGCGGCAAGGACTATGCCTACCATGGGTTCCGATTCCGTCGGAACAAAGATATTGAGTGCTACGGACACAAAGCATGACTTTAAGATAACAGGATTGGCGGCTGGTACTTATTATACCAAAATAATTGCCTATGCCGGGACTTGTAGAGACTCTGTAATCGTAACGAATATCGTGCATCCAGGCGCCGATGAACCTATATTGGCATGTCACGACAAAATCAATCTCTCCGTAGATGGTCAATGCATGGCAGAGTTTAATGTCGCTATGATTTTAGCCGGTTCGGCAAATATCTGTGGGCTTAATCTTGTGGATAGCCTCGTGCTCAAACACGGCAAAACTGGCGCAGTAATAGCAACCGTTAATGCTGGAGACGGAAATGCGGATACGATACGGCTCAATGATGCGAGTGCATACATTCACAAGGAATTAGTCCTGGAGGTCCACTCAACCAACGACACCGTTTCCAATTGGTGCTGGGGTTTAGTGCTGATAGAAGACAAACTTGCCCCGATTTTAACCTGTGATACGCTACAAGTTATACCATGTTATAAGTTTACAGGTAATACTTTAGAACAAATCAAAGTAAAGGATTGCGATCCTAATCCGGTCGTCAAGCTTACAAGTGAGAAACTTATAACGGATTGTAACCAAAAACCAGATTCTATAATCAAAAGAATCGTCCGAACGTTCACTGCTACGGACAAGTGGGGAAATACATCCAATCAATGTACCGATACATTGGATATCCGGAGGTTGGACGCAGTCATAACTGCTGGTGCAACGGGCACTTTGGACATACGTGGTTTGAAAAGGCCTTTGAATAGGGTGAAATTTGATGGAGGGCCACAGGATACTGTACCATTTGTATGTGATTCGAGGTTTCCGTTTGCGGATTATGACCACGATCACATCCCGGATCCGGTTGATACATTGTTCGATGCTCACGGAGGATTCCTGCTCGGTGCAGGTGTCCCTACAATTGATACAGTAATCGATGGTGTAGCGTGGAAATTTGAATTCCATCCGTCTAATTATGTACATGTGCACCCAAATGTTGCCAAACTTCTCGAAAATTGTAAGACTGCGGTAACTTTCGAAGATCTCATATTACCTAGAATAGGATGCGTACAGAAGGTGGTAAGAACCTGGAAATTAAGAGAATGGTTCTGTAATCAGGAAACCACTCTTGAATTTATTCAGAATATTGAAATAGTCGATACGCTCGGGCCAAGCTTCGATGTACCGGCCAATATGAAGGTGACTACTAATCTGAAGACTTGTGAGCGGTATATGAGAATACCACCTCCGACGAACATTCAGGACTTCTGTAGGAAATCTGAATTCACGGAAGTTCTCGTCAATGTGATAAATGGAGTTAACGTAGGTACGTTGGGTACAAAAGCAGGTACGTTTGACCTGGTCAACGGTGGCTTCCTTAATATTCCGCTGGGCATAGATACGGTAATCTACTGCGTATTTGACGATTGTCATAATGTAACAAAGGATACCATAACTATAACCGTTGTCGACGAGACGGCTCCAGTGGTGATCTGCAAAGACCGCATTATAGTCGGTATTGCAGAAGAAGGCCCTATGGGCAAAGGAGAAGTATGGGTTCCTGCGACGGTATTTGATAATGGCATATATGACGATTGCGGGCTCAAAGAGATTTGTGTGGCGAGGATGGACGATCTTGATGCATTTGATGCATTGGAGGCTGCCGGTGTGGGAAATCGCGTAGGCGATGAACACGGACCGTGGTACGTTCCTCTTTCTGCTTTAGTTACAGCTTGTGGAAGACAATATGAAAAGTCTGGTACTAATTCTGCCGGTGTGGACTTTATCATCAGGTACGATCTGTGTACACCTAAAATGATGCTTTGCTGCGCTGATGTAGATAGTATAGTAATGGTAGTGGTGCGAGCTACGGATAAAGCTGGAAATAAGAATGAGTGCATGGTCGAAGTAGAGGCACAAGATAAGCGTAAACCGCAAATCCATTGTCCACCGGATTTGACAATAGATTGCAGGTTTGATTTTGCATCGGATAGTCTGGGGAATATTTTCGGTGAAGTAGTAGAGCAAGGACAACAGAAAAATATAGACATTCCTCCACACTACATATTAGGTGTGGAATCCGGTAAGGATCTGGTCGATGGAGTATGGTTTGGAAATTGTAGTGCTACGGTAACAGTAACAAAAGAAGAGAATATCGATCAATGTCGGCAAGGCTATATAATGAGAACGTTCATCGTCACGTCCAACAATGGAAGTACTGCCAAATGTAAGCAGAAGATCACATTTAGCCGAGAAAAGGTATTGAAGGCGAAGGATATAAGATTCCCTAATGATACTACTTTCGAAAGTTGTGCAGATCCTTCACAATTTGGACCCGACATCACAGGAAACCCTTGGGTGACTGAAGACGATTGTACACTGATCGGATGGGGATATGAAGATTTGACAGTGAGATTTAACGATAATAGTGGAGACGCTTGCTTCAAGATCATCAGGCAATGGACGGTAATAGACTGGTGTAAAGCACCATCATTTACACTGGCCACGGGGGTTCAGATTATCAAAATCAATGACATAATCGATCCCGTGATCACGGGAGCTACCGATGGTGTCTGTCCATCCAAGACAGTAGATGTATTGGATAACAAATGTAAAGATGGATTTGTAGAGTTATTGCAATCGGCCACCGATAATTGTACGGAAGGAACGAATCTTCTCTGGACGATCGCCTTTGATGCTGACGATGACGGGGATGTAGACGCTGTCTATACAAGAACAGGGGCGACTGCTGATATAAGCGGAGATTTTCCAATCGGAACGCATAGGTTGACATGGGAAGTAAGGGATCAATGTGGTAATGAGGAGGTGTGCGTGCAGATGCTCACAGTTAGAAATATTAAAGAACCTACTCCTGTGTGTATCACGACTCTTACCGGCTCATTAATGCCTGTAGACGATGGAAGTGGTCAAAATGGACAAGTCAATGACACTATAGCTGGTGACGGTGTCGCAGATGGTGGTATGCTTACGATTTGGGCTAAGGAATACGATATAGGATCTAGTGTGCACCCTTGTGATTACAAATTAGTTTATTCCTTTGCACCTGATAGTATCGTTCCATCGAGAGATTTCACTTGCGCTGATTTAGGAGTAATTGGACTTAGCGTGCATGTAATCGCACTGGATAAGCATACGCTTGAAATTGTTAGTTCTGATTTCTGTTCGGTGGTATTTGATCTGGATGATAATAACAACACTTGCGATACCACTAGATTTAATCCTGCTAATGTAATTATCTCAGGTAATATTCACACAGAATGGCAAGAAAATGTGCCTACCGTTGAGGTTAACCTCGGTGGTGCGAATGCCGCCGCTTCTACACTGGAAACGGGGACGGATCTGGGAGGAATGTATGCATTCGCTGACATGCCTCTTGGTGGGTCGTATTCTGTCGCACCTACTTTGAATAAGGACATTCTGAATGGAGTTTCCACACTGGACTTGGTCTTGATCCAGAAGCACATATTGGGATTGCAAAAACTCACATCTCCGTACAAGATCATAGCAGGGGATATCAACAGAGATAGAAACCTTTCTGCCGTTGACCTTGTCGAATTGCGCAGAGTGATTCTCGGAATAACAAGTGAGTTTAGGAATAACCATTCATGGAGATTCGTCGACGAGGAATATGCATTTGACGATCCGCATAGTCCACTCAAGGAAGCATTCAGAGAGCGATACGACATCTTCGATCTGAGTAGAAATATGATCATCGATTTCGTAGGTATCAAAGTAGGTGATGTGAATGGTAGCGTGAATGTCAGTGGGCTTCTCAGCGCACCGAGATCAAGCGCGAGATTGAGCCTTGCCGATGTAGAATTGATTCCTGGTCAGACTGTTAGAGTGCCGGTATCCTTCAAAGGTGTATCACAAATACTTGGATACCAGTTTACTATGGAGTATGACCAAAGAGCTGTCACATTTAGCGGATTCGAATCTGGTTCGATTGCGCTTTCTGCTGAAAACTTTGGTACATACGGAATGGACGATGGATTCGTGACCACTTCATGGGGACGCGCAGATGCTATCAACGTGAGCGAAGGAGATGCATTCGTTCTTGAATTCGAAGTGTTCAAAGCAGGAAGGCTGAGCGAAGTGTTGTCCATAAGTTCCAGTGTCACCGCTTCTGAAGCATATTCTGCAGACGAAGAGGTATTAGGCCTTACATTAGAGTTTACCGGATCAAAAGACGTTCTAAGTTTCGGTTACGAGTTATTCCAGAATACTCCGAATCCGTTCTCTGAGACTACGTCGATCGGATTTATGTTGCCAATAAATACTGAAGCGACTATCAGTATTTATGATGTAACGGGTAAACTTGTTAAGGAATACTCCGGCTCTTTCGCTGAAGGTCTAAACACTATTAATGTTGATAAAGCGCAGTTAAATGCTGCGGGTGTATTGTACTATACCCTTGATACTGAAGAATTCACAAGTACAAGACGTATGGTATTGATAAAATAGGAAAGTACTGAGTTCTTAAGATAAGAGTTTACTGTTTTTGGGATTGGGCTTCCCGACATAAAGTCGGGAGGCCTTTTTTAATTTAAACATACTCTTATTTTTGCAAAAAACTTTTTTGGCAAGAATATTAGGATTGGATTATGGAAAAAGTAGAACAGGTGTGGCTGCCACAGACATACTACAATTATCCATAAACCCTCTTCCCACCCAAAGGACGGAAAATCTTGAAGAATTCCTTGAGAACTATATAACTAACAACGAGCTGGAGTCTATAGTAATCGGGTATCCAACTCATGCAGATGGAACGCCTACGACCCTGACAAAGCATATCGATCAACTGGTAAAAAAAATCCACAAGAAAAATCCAGACCTTGAAATCCACCTTATTGATGAATCCTTTACTTCTGTTGAGGCCAGGAACATTTTAGTCAAAATGGGAGTTAAGAAGAAGGCCAGAATGAAAAAAGAAAATATCGATAGAAGCAGCGCTGTGCTCATCTTAAAGGCATACCTGGATAAAAAATTTGAAGTATGATACTACCCATTGTGGCATATGGACAAGCGATTTTAAAGAAAAGAGCAGAAGATGTTGAAAAATCATTCAAGGGTCTTACAGAAGTACTGAATAGCATGTGGGAGACGATGTACAATGCCCAGGGAGTGGGACTTGCAGCACCGCAAATAGGATTATCCAAAAGAATTTTCATTATCAACACCGAGCAAACTCTTGAAGAAGAGGAAAAAGAAGAAGGCATAAAACAAGCATTCATTAACCCTATAAAATTGTCAGAAGATGGAGAAGTGTGGACGTATGAAGAAGGCTGCCTAAGCATTCCAAATATAAGAGGCGACGTGGATCGCCAGGAAAAAGTAAGGCTCAGGTATCAAAATGAAAAAGGAGAAATAAAAGAAGAATTGTTCGAGGGAATCAACGCAAGAGTCATTCTGCACGAATACGATCACCTGGAAGGCATACTTTTTGTCGATAAAATTAAACCGCTCAAGAAGAAACTACTCAAACGGAAATTGGAGAATATCAAAAAAGGATCTGTATCTGTGGATTATAAAATGAAGTTCAAGAGTTAAATACTGAATAGTGCAGGTCTACTTCACTTCCGTCCAAAATCTGCCGGTATCTCTCCCCACCGCTCAGTGTCCCATTTGACAATAGGATTTTCATATTTACTGCCCTTTAACCATTTTATACCACGATCAATGAGTTCGAAGGAATCCTTGTTCGCTTTATTTTTTTGCAGCTGTGTTTTTACTTTCTTATTGCGTACCCAACTTATACCTGTGCGCGAATCCGAATAGATGGTAGTTTTGGTTTTTCCTAGTTTCTTAAGAAAGGCTAGCGCATGTACAAGGGCCAGAAACTCTCCAATGTTATTGGTGCTATTTTTGAATGGCCCCATTTTGAAGAGCTCCACTCGATCCACTGTCCATACACCGCGATATTCCATGATGCCAGGGTTGCCGCTGCAGGCGGCATCCACAGCCATACTATCTTTTTCAATTTCATCGTAAAATAGAACGGGATCAATTACTCTGCGTTGTTGTGACCGAATGTTGTCTTCATAGTCACTTCCGTAAAAAGCTTCCTCAGCGATTTCTTTAGAAGGAAATGACTTGTATTTCGCGTTAGGATAGCCTTTTATTTGGGCCTGACAATCCGTCCAGGAATCATATATACCCGGATTGACTCCATCCCATACCACATAATATTTTTGTTTCTTCGCCATAATTGGAACATGCTCTAAACGTAATATATCACTATGCTTATAGATACCCATACGCATCTCTACCTGGATAAGTTCCGTGAAGATATTGATGATGTAATATCAAAAGCAATCGAACAAGATGTGCGGATGATGCTACTGCCGAATATCGACAGTGACAGTATAGATGACGTTTTTGATCTTTATAAAAAATATCCTTTTCATATTCGACCGATGGTTGGGCTTCATCCCTGTAGTGTCAATGAAAAATATAGAAATCAACTAGATCGACTTGAAAAACATCTGAACAAGGCAGGCGTAGTTGCAATAGGCGAAATTGGTATCGATCTGTATTGGGACAAAACGTTCGAAAATCAACAAATCGACGTTTTTGAAATTCAAATTGATTGGGCATTAGCGCATGATTTGCCTATAGTGATCCATTCACGAAATGCTATAAAAAAATGCATTGAAGTGGTCAGAAAAAAACAGAATGGGCGTTTGAGAGGGGTCTTCCATTGTTTTGATCAAGATATTATTTCAGCCCGGGATATAGCTGCTCTTGGCTTTTACCTAGGTATTGGTGGGGTATTGACTTTTAAAAACAGTAGATTGTCAGAGGTAGTCGAACACATTGATTTACAGCACATTATATTGGAAACTGACTCCCCGTATCTTGCTCCCATGCCATATCGAGGCAAGAGAAATGAAAGCAGCTATGTAAGAATTGTAGCTGAAAAGCTATCTGAAATAAAGAAAATCCCGATTGAATCAATTGAGGAAATAACCACCCATAATGCAAAGGACCTATTCAGTTTGTAAGTTCACGGATTGTCAGGAATGAATGCCACCCGTCATCGGGTGACAAATTGGACTTTACACAAGGGGCATGGATAAAAGTTGAGGTGATATTATGGAATTGATTTGAAAACAGTAGCGTACCTTTGTAAAGCACTTGGCTAGAATCAATACTATATCGACTCCATAGATCTAGGAAACACCCAAAACCCTTTATTGGAGAGGTGGCCGAGCGGTTTAAGGCGCACGCTTGGAAAGCGTGTGTACCAGAGATGGTACCGGGGGTTCGAATCCCTTCCTCTCCGCCGAACTGCGCTTTGCTAGGCGCGTCGCCCTTGCTATAGCTTCGTTCGGCTTCGCCGCTAGAGGTGCGAAGCGAAAACTTGCTGTAGTTTCCCTTTACCAATTTTAGACCATGTGGTATGTTTATGTATTAAGGAGTATTTCTAAGCCCACTTTTATTTACATTGGGTATACCAAAGATTTGAAAGTAAGATTAGGACAGCATAACGACGGATTTTCTGCGGCGACCAGGCCAACTCACCCAAACTAAGCCTCTATTCTCCAGCTATTAAGTATTCTTGCTCCCAATTTAGAAAATGAGCAGCAGAACCAGGACTCTTATCATACTTTCCTTCCTGATCATCTACGTAGTCTGGGGATCTACCTATATGTTTATCGCTTATGTGGTCGAAGAGATTCCGCCATTCACGGCCTCCTGCATTCGATATAGTTTTGCTGCATTTGTATTAATTATGATATCTCTGCCGTCGAGACAGTTTAATCAATTGTACCGAAAGGAAGTGCTTAATTCTCTTTTAGCGGGTATTCTTATGCTTGGCTTGGGATCTAGCGTGGTGGCCTGGGTGCTGCAATACCTGGATTCGGGGTTCACAGCGCTCTTGATATCAGCTCAACCTTTGATCATTGTATTCATGATGTGGGTTTCGGATAAAAAACAACCTCTATTTCAGACATTTTTTGGTGTCTTTTTGGGAATGATTGGCGTGTATCTATTAGTGAGTCAAGATGAAATTGTTACCCGGCCTGACGAGTGGTGGGCAATACTTGCTCTATTTGGTTGCTTATTATCCTGGAGTATTGGGAGTATTTTTATAAGTAAGGCTGCCATGCCTAAATCATTCATGGCCAATACATCTATTCAGTTCTTTTCGGGAGCTCTGTTCGCCGGCTTACTTGGCTTCAGCCTCGAAAATCCTTTAGAGGTGGACTGGTTCCATTTAAGCCATTTTACATGGTATTCTCTGCTATATTTGGCTGTCTTTGGTGCCGTACTCGCTTTTTTGGCTTTTAACTACTTGCTGAAAAATGTTACTCCTGATAAGGTATCCACGGCGACTTACATTAATCCTATTATTGCACTGATCCTGGGCTGGTGGTTCCGAAACGAATTGGTAACCGTGCAATCTATTGTTGCCGCGGCGATTATGCTCACAGGAGTTGTGTTGATCAATTTTAAGTTAGCAGCAGTGAGAAAGGGACTGTATTTTCTTCTGCCCAAAAAGCGAGCATCTTAGATCGTTGTCTTTTGCTGAGGCTGCCTAAAGTTCTGAACTTTTCAAAAGTTTGGAACTTTCGAGGGATAAGATTAATAACTACCTTGCCCGGAAAGAAATTGGAAATTATGAAACGACCATTAGTAAAGCCACTAGATAGAAATGCAACTCCAGAAGCCGAAGAAATGGCTCGTTTTTACGAAGAAACCTTAGGCTTTACACCAAATAGCCTATTCACGATGATGCACCGCCCAAGAATCGCCTCTGCATTTCTAGAAATGAATCAAGCAGTAATGGAAAATAAAGGGCGAGTTACAAGTGCTCTGAAACGACTCATTGCTTACCTGTCAAGTATGACTACAGGTTGTCGCTATTGCGAAGCTCATGCTATCAGGGCGGCTGAAAGATATGGGGCGGAGGGAGAAAAAATGGCGAATATATGGGAGTACAAAACACATGCAATTTTCTCTGAAGACGAGCGTGCGGCATTTGATCTGGCCATTGTGGCTTCACAAGTCCCAAATGCCGTCGATGATGAGATTGCGGACAATATGCGAAAGCATTGGGATGAAGGTGAGATTGTAGAAATCTTAGGTGTCATAGCACTATTCGGTTATTTAAACAGATGGAACGATAGCATGGGTACACAGCTTGAAGGGCCCGCCGCTCGATCAGGAGAAGATCTAATATCAGAAAAAGGAGGTTGGGAAATTGGAAAGCATGCTTACTGATTGACCTGGTAGCGCGCCCTGCAAAGCATATTCTTAAAAACAATCAAAATTGAAATTAAAATCAAAATGGTACAAAGCAAGTTGAGGTTTTTGATTGAATTTTTCATTTTCATTTTGATTAAAAAATTTGTGCATATTCTAAGTTTAAGCTTAACAGAGCATTATTTGCTATACCACTTAATTTTGTCCTTTAAAGCCCCCTTTTCCACCTTTAAGTCAAGATCTTTCTGAGGCACTCCCAGATAGAAAAACCCAAGACATCTTTCGCCCCTTTCCATCTTGATAAATTTTTCGATATGATCTATCATTAAGCCAGGGCTGCTCCAATATCCTCCCAACCCCGCTGCAGTTACAGACAGAAAAAGATTTTGTACGGCACATGCTACCGCAGCTATTTCTTCCCATTCGGGTAGGCTTTCTTCCGGATCACGCTGCATTGATATGATGATCACGTGGCTGCTTAGTTCAATTCTTTTCCTCAATTTCCTGTATTTCACGTCCTGGAATTCCTCTACACGAGTTTCTGTTTTATAGGTCACTTGAAAGAATTGGGCCAGGGCTTCTAATTTTGCTCCGGTTATCGTATGAAACCTCCACGGCTCTGTCTGTTTATGAGTGGGCGCCTGGTTGGCATTTTGCAATAATTGCATGATCAATTCGTCATCCACTTTTTCACCTGTAAACATGGGCGGAAAGATGGACCTTCTCTCATGGATGAGTTCAGTTAATTCGGATAGTAAAAGCATATTAATTCATTGATAATCAAATGTTTACATAAACAGCAACTTTGCATAAGTTGCCAAATTTCGCACAAATTCACATTTAATTGTGACCTCGTAGATCTCCTCCAGGTTCGACAACCAAAATCTTTTGAAGGACCAAGAATTGTTGCCCCTTTGTTTTGCCAGTAGATTTACTTGTGAGTCCCTTTATTTCTTCTATCTGATCTTTATGATCTCCAGATAGGAGGGATACTGTAAGGATCTCAGTGGCCTCGTAGGTAATGTAATTGGCCGCACTATTGGCCTCTTCGTACCAGCTCTCACCGATTTCGGTCATTAGTGCCTCTTTTTCAGGCTTTTGCACTTTCATATTTCCAGTTACCATTGCACTCAAGGAAGGGCCCGATCTCGTTACTGTATTTATGAGCACCGAGGGATGAAGCGATATTCGTTCTATCCTTAGTACGAATTTTCCATTGGTAACAAAAGTATCGAGCACACCTATATTTTCACTCAATTGGTGGGTAGACTCTAAGCGGGATACCCCTCGTGGAGCTTTCACACTTGCAGGCGGTATAACACCAATACCCGATTGGAGCGCTCTTGGAGAATTCTCTTTTTGAGTCAGATCCCACCTCCATAAATCTGCGCCATTATTATCAGCAACAAATACGAGTGTATCAGATATTGAAATGACAGATCCAATTCCCTTTTTTTGATTATCTATGAATAGAGCACCGCCCCTTACCATTATATATCCATCCGAACTGATGATCATTCCGACTTCGCCCGGAGATATATAGTCGAGATAGAAATCCAGTTTATATTCACCTTTTGACAAAAAGGAAGTTTGAGTTATTACGGGTGCTTCGGTGCCAGAGTCGCTCTCCTTACAGGATACGATTATTGACAAAAGAAAAACGATCAAAAGAATGAGGTTCCTTGTCATATCATCAGAAATATCGCTGAAATGTAGCAAATTCGTCAGACCTTTCTCGCGGGCCTGATAAAATAAGTAAGCGCACCTAATGCAACAATACCTATACCGATCATACTCTCATAAGGTCTTTCGAATAGTACATATCCCAAGACCCAAATGCTGAACAAAATATACACTATCTGCAAATAGGGTCTGAATGGACTCTTAAAGGTGCCTTCTTTTCTTCTCACTTTAAGTAGGGATGCGATGGTAAGTGTACCCATCAATTGCAATACGAAACTGGAATACAAAAGTACTTGCTCAAAGCTACCACTGAGCGTAAGTGATATGCTGATTATCGCTTGTATCCAGAGTGCTGTGGTAGGTATCCCAAATCTGTTTTTGTAAACCAGGCGCCTCCATAGTGGGTGCTCTGCAGCCATAGCATAAATAATGCGGGAACCAATCCACAGATAGCCACTGATGGTCGCAATAAGTTGGACAGCGATAAAATAACTGACCCAATTAGCACCATCATTTCTAAAAATATTAGAAAAAGCGATGGTAGCTACTTCCACCTCTCCTTGTAGCTGATCAAGGCCTGCATGTCGCAGAAATACGATTTGCAAAAGTACATAGACTACTATTACAAAAACAGTTCCTCCGATCAGGGATTTGGGCAGATTTTTCACGGGATTGGCGATTTCAGTGATGATATATGCTGACGAATTCCAGCCAGAATAAGCGAAAGTCACATAGATCAAAGCCACCGCAAATCCCGGAAGCAATATCTCTTTTTCCCAACCCACACCCGTTTGGATAGAATTGTCAATCGGTGGCGTGAAATAAAATCCGATAACAATTAAGGCAAGCACAAAAAGCACCTTTATGAAAGTCGACCAATTTTGTAGTTGCCCGCTCCGTCGGATGCTTAAAGAATGCAAAGTGGTAACTATGAGTATCACTCCGATGCCAAACCATGTGTTAAAAATGTTGGGATTAATAGGCTTGAGATAATTGATCATAGCCATGGCCGCGATTGCTATTGGGGCGGGAAATCCCACACAGAGTGATGTCCATGCGTAGAGATAACCGGCAAAAGGATGAAAAATCCGAGATAAAAACACATAATCGCCTCCTGATTCTTTGAAGTGAGTGCCCAGCTCTGCATAAGTGAAGGCACCAATAAGAGCCAACAAACCACCTAAAACCCAAAGAATAATAATCGTCCAGGTATTTTGCACATCTACGAGTTGGAATCCGAGGCTGGTAAACACACCTGTGCCTATCATAGCGGCAATAACCAACGCCATCGCCGTCTTCCAGCCGATTTTTTGATTTGGCTCTTTCAACCGAGTTTATCGTAAGATGAATAAAGGTAAGTTATCGGAGCAGTTAGTCTCAGGATGACCTATTGATGAATGCAATTTATCAGGTTGTTTCAAAGTATTTCCAGAACTCCAAGTTTATTTTTGACAATTACTGAACAGACCTTGCTAGGGACATAAACCTTTTGGAGAACTTATTTCCCTATATTTAAGCACATCACAAATTCATAAATATGTCAGGAATCAGCAGACGACAATGGATGCGTAAAAGTCTTTTATCCTCCTCAGCAATGCTCGTCGGCGGAGAGGCTTTGAAAAGATTAGAAAGGCAAGTCCTACCTCCACCAGCACCTCCTGGGGCAATCCGACTACACTGGAACGAAAATCCTTATGGTCCGTCGAAAAAGGCATTAGAAGCCATATCTGGTGCTCTCTCGCAGAAGCTAACCATTATCCAGATCCTATCGTTGAAAAACTCAAAAACATACTTGCAAAAAGATATAATCTGTCCCCACAAAACATATTGGCAACAGCCGGTTCTACGGAGATACTGAGCCTCTTGGGACAGCATGTAGGATTGATCAAAGGTGAAATTTTACTGCCATGGCCTTCTTTTCCAACTATGGCAAATTTCGGAGAAATCTGTGGGGCAAGTATCAGAAAAGTGGATATAGGAAAGGACGATCGTATTGATCTTAAAAAACTGTTGCTTTCGATCAATGATCAAACCTCACTAATTTTCATCTGCAATCCTAACAATCCTACATCGACAGAAGTGGACAATGATGAACTTAAATCATTTTGCCGATCTGTACCTCAAAATGTATTGATCTGTATTGATGAGGCCTATATAGAATATTCAGTAAAGGGAGCATCTGGCAGTTTGGTTTTTATGATCCATGAACTTCCGAACCTGGTGATCAGCCGCACATTTTCTAAAGTATACGGCTTAGCAGGTCTGCGCATAGGGTATGCCGTATCACATGAAAGCAACATTACAGCTTTGCGCAAACGTCATACCGGCTGGGAACTTTCGGCGGGTACAGCTCCTCTTATTGGAGCAATGACGACTTTAGAGGATCCGGAATTTGTGCAACATTGCGTGCAAAAAAATAAGGAAGGCCGACGAATAGTCTACAAAGTATTTGGTCCTGTAACGGGGACCTGCCCGTTCCGTTCAGGCGGGCTTCAGTCGCCGATAAAAAATGAACAGAATAACTGAGCAGAGAATAATTTTACTGCAGGAAAAAGCAGATAATCAGTACAACACATAGTCAACGAATTCCGGCGACTAAAGTCGCCGCTACACTCCCTGAATCGCATTCAAAAGCGGCCCCTGGATAGTCACCACTGCCGGTGCGGGAATGCTATCTCCTCCTCCAGGCCAGTGGCTTGTAAGTTTATTCAAAGATTTTGATTGCTCGCCCGGATGCTGGACACTGAGAAACAGGGTCTTTCCATCGGGAGAGAAAAAGGGGCCAGTTAGTTCGGCGTCATTTGGAGCACTGGCGATTTGTATGATTTCACCGGCATTTGCTCCACTTCTGAGCACTACGAATAATCCATTGTTTTTAAATGGTTCGTAAGGCCACTTATTCATTGCCAATCCCGATATATCACTTGTGAACCACAAATTGCCTCCCTGGTCAAATGCCAAATTGTCCGGGCAAGCAAAACCGGTTTCCTCGCCACCGGCTAAGAAAGTCTCAGTAGTAAATTGAAGACTGTCATATTCACCATTTGCTTCTTTTATTTTCAGTATTTCACCGTAGTAATTGTCTTTGGTGACGTCGTTCGTTAATGCTACAAGAACATGCCCTGTTACAGGATCGATTTCTATATCCTCGGGCCGGGCGAGTGGGGTTCCACCGACCATTTTTGCAGCCTCTCGCAGACGGATCAACACATCAGTCTGACTTTTGAAATTTTGTTTTAAGACTTCATGGCTGTTGTAATCTAGAGATTGCCAGGTGCCCAGGTGGACATTTGCAACGTATAGTTTTCCGGATCTTAGAGAACCCGGTTGATCAGAAATGAATTTATACACGCATTCGTCTACCTTGTCATCGCCTGTATATACAACGACTCTTTTGTCCTGCAGTTCTACACAAGTTGCACATTCATGAGCGCATCGACCCAAAGCTACATGTTTTTGTGCTTCGCCTGTCTTGGGGTCGATTTCTACCACCCAGCCGTAGTGTTCCGGGAGATTTTCATAATATTGATTCCAACCATAGGTGCCGTTGGAAATATCTATTTCCCCGGTCTGAAAATTCCTTTCTCCATAACAGTAGTGATAATTTTCTTCGCAAGTCAGTACTGTGCCCCAGGGCGTAATGCCACCTGCACAATTCTGCAGTGTGCCCATCGCTTCTTTCTTTCCGATGATTCCTTCGTGCCAGTTAAAAGGGATCATTGTTCTGGCGGTATATCTTCTATTTCCTTCGAATGATTTATCAACCACCCAGGATTTTCCCGATTTTCGGATTTTCATCATACTCCCTCCTATGTTGTACATTTCTATTTCTGCCCGTTCTTTTGACGGTTGCATACCACTCGACACAAACACTGGATGAACGTATTCGTGATTGACCCATAGCATGCCCTCGTCTTCCCGCTCACCGGGAATAAAGGCGATGTAGTCATTGTTGAATCCGAAAGTATCGTTGTCACTGATGGGGTCGCCATATTTTATGAGCAGGTCGTAGGCTAAGCCTTTTGCCAAGAGCAATTCGTCTCTATCTGAAGGTGATATACCAAAAATGGGTTCTGCAAGACTAAAAACTCTTTTGTTGGCTTGAGGATTGCAGGCGGTTATGAAAGGCGGTAGGAGAGAGGTGGTGATCGCGCCTTTCCCCAAAAATTCTAAGAAGCCTCTTCTTTTCATCTTTTTCTTGTTTATATTTTTGATTGCAAGATTCTAAATCGAAAAACCCCTATTTTATCTGTTACTACATAGCCATGTACCGCTTTCCCGGAAGGGACTTAACTAAACCCATAAACTCCAGGTTCAGCAAATCAGAAGAAAGATGGCTCAATGATATTTGAAGTAGGGCATGTAGCGAATCGATATCAACAGCTTCTGTTCCATTCAAGGCCATCATAATTTCCTTTTGCGAAGCGTCCAACTCTTCAAATAGCTTCATCTGCGCTTCCACTTTTTCTTGCTGCTCCCATCTCATGATGTAGGCTATGTCCTTCGCAGATTGGATCAAATGAGCCTTGTGCTGCTTGATCAAAGCATTACATCCTTCTGAATTAAGATCACCTACTTTTCCAGGGAATGCAAATACATCTTTGTTGAAATTATTGGCGATTTCCGCAGTGATCAGAGAGCCTCCGGATTTTTTTGATTGTACTACAACTACTACGTCGCTCATTCCGGCTACGACGTGATTTCTCATTGGAAAATTCTCCTTATCCGGTTTTGCACCGAATTGAAATTGACTGACCAGGGCACCTTTCTTTTTTATGCGGTCTGCAAGCCCTCTGTGGTTGGCTGGATATATGCGATCAATACCTGAACCCAAGATGGCAATATTTTCTATGCCCAATTGCACAGCTTTTCTGTGTGCGCAGCTATCTATACCATATGCTAATCCACTGATGATCTGTACTCCGTAGGCTTGTAATTCCTCCACCACCTTTTCACAGAGTATCTTGCCATATTCGGTGGCTTTGCGGGTACCAACGACCGCAACAGTGCGATGGGCATTAAAATCTGCACTGCCTTCCGTGTACAGTAATATTGGAGAACCGTCAAAATGCTTAAGCCGTTGTGGATATTCGTCGTCCGTGAAAAACAGAGGTTTTATTTGTGGGTTGCTTTTTAGGAAGTCCAATTCACGACCGGCCAGCTTTTCAGGATGCGCATCCAGGATGCTTTTTGTAATGATCTCGCCAATACCTGGTATTTTGATTAATGCTTTTTTAGATGCACTAAATACGGATTCCACACTTCCGCAATGACCTATTAGATTTTTAGCAAGAACGCTGCCGACTTTTGGAATCCGCGATAAGGCAATTTTGTAAACGAGGTTATTGTTCATGAGTGCGGCCCAAAGCTTTGGTTTGATAATATTCGGCTTCTTGTGGTCTATTCAAAGCTCGGTATGCTTTGCTCAGCGCCAAATTAATATTTCGGTCATTTTCATTGATGAGGAGTCCGTATTTTAAATATTGAATGGCCCATTCGTTTCTTTTTTGTTTTGCATACAGTTCGTCGTGGCCGATTCTGTAATAAAAATCTATTAGCGATTGGGCATATTGCCTTTGTCCATTGAGGTATTCGAGATAGGTGCGGACGTATTTTGTGTCGGGCCGTTGTTTGATTATTTCCGTAAAGATCTGCAGCAATTGCTCAATATTGCTGTCAATTTTAAATTTTTCTGCAGCTACACCTGCCATCATTTGGTTGGCATGGCCGTATCGCGGGAATAGTTCGAACGAACGGCTGATGTACTGGTCGGCAGAATTGAGCAATGTACTTCTTTCGAAGTCATTTTTACTCGCTTTGTAAAGATTGAAATAAGCCGTTCCCATAAATAGGTTTGCCCTTGCGCTGTTTTTAGAAACTTTCGCCGCTGAAGAATTAAGGGCAAATGTATCTTTCCAATCGGGCACCCGCATTATGCTTTTGGCCGTATATCCAATGCAAATGATCGAAATCAAAGCGATAGCCAGATATTTGATCAGATTGTTTTTGAATTGAAAAAATCGACTGAAAAAATAGGAAACCACAAGGGCAAAGGCGACCGATGGCATAAAGAGAAAGCGCTCATTCATAAAGGTTCCCACATTTAGAACCAGGTTACTGACTATGCTCAATGTGGCGATGTAGTAAAATGAGGCCCAGGAGATAATTTTGTTCTTTTTGGTAAAATATATTGCTAGTAGTCCAATGAAAATATACAAACCGACTGAAAGTATAGGAGTAATGTCGCCCCATTGCATCGTAGGAATGTGAAATGGGTAGTAGTCGTGCGTCAGGGGATTCGGTAGAAAGCCGAGCTTGAAGTAAAACAGGAGGGTATAAAAAATAGTGGCGTATTTCTGGGATACGGACATGTAAATGAAAGGATTATTCATAAGTTGTGTTGATTCGGCCGTTCCGATAAAGTATCCTACAGCATTGTAGCGTATGGCGATATAAATGGCAGTACAAAGTAAAAGGCCGGCAGTCAGCTCTAGCCATACAGCGCGACTTCCTTTTGCGAATAGGAATAATGAGAACGGAATCACTGCTAAAAAAGTAAGCGCATTCTCTTTGGACAAAAGGCCCAGGAAGAGGGAAACTGAGGCCAGCAAAAGCTGGGATATTTTGGAAGTTCTAAAATAGCTTATCGAAAACTTCAAAGCCAGGAGTGAAAAGATGAGGGCCATGATCTCGTCACGGCCTTTTACATTGGCCACAGCTTCTACGTGGATAGGGTGGATAGCGAAAAGGACGGCAGTTATAAGTATGAAGAAAGTATTTTTCGAGAGTTTTATCCTGCCGAATAAGTCGTTTAACGTGAGATATAGAAGAACGCAACATATGATGTAAAGCAGGACATTCAGAATATGACTCACCCTGTTATTGATCCCAAATAATTGGTACTCTAAGGCAAACGTAACTAGGGAAAGCGGTCGGTAGCGCGCGCCAGGTAAGAGATCTTTTTGCTCTCCGAAATAGCCTTCGAAGCTGTCACTGCCTAAGATTTTTGGTATTCCGCTGAGGCCCTCTTTTACGTATTTATTTTCAGTAAATACCATTTTGTCGTCGAGGACATAGTCGAAGTTGACACTGGGGAAATAGATGGCAATGACGAGTACTGAGAGGATGGTGTAAGGAAACCAGGTTTTGTTGTGTAAGTTCATAAAAGAGTAAAGCTACGTCAGAATTGACGAAATTGTAATGCTACTTGTCGTGAAGTGGTATCACTTCCGGGCCTGCCCGATCCGATTCAGGCGTGTTTCAAGTGTCGTATTTACACATGAACTGTATTTTTAGCAAAAAAAATCATCCGCATTTCGCCCGGCTTATTTATTGGTTGCTGTATCTTAAAAATTCCGGAGCCTCCTTCGGACATTGGGCGCATAAGGCGCATTGTAATTTTATACTTTAAATTTTAGAAATTTGGCATATCAAACGTATCGAATGAGGTTTAAGGGTTTAAATATGGACAGCTCCAAAAAGTGTATTAGGAATTTATTTCTTCCCAAGCTACTCTTATGCCTTTGGATAAGCCCGGTGACGGCTCAGCTGAATATCAAAGTCGGATACAATCCAGCCTTCGGCTCGTTCAGCCCGATCAATAACCTTTTTGATTTATACAATAGCGAAAATGCCCAAACCCTTGAAAACTCATTTAATGATTTGCATTTCCTGCACGGTATCGATGTAGGCGCCGTTTATAAGTTCGGCAATTTCGCAGTAGAATTTGGCTGGGAAAATCTGAATCGGGAGCGCTCTTCACTTTTACATAATCCCGGTGATGATACGTTTACCAGTAAGTTGTATAAATTCTCTTTTACTTCCCTATCGCTCGGTTTCGATACGTACATAAACAGATTTGGATTTGGCGCGGGAATTTATAGTCAAAAACTACGGATTAGAAGAGAAATCGGCAATGATAACCTCAATCTTGTTTCGCAAAGCGAATATGCCCTTGATCTCCATGTGAATATCGCTTTTCGGACGAGCTCTAATGTCTCTTTTGTCCTAAAACCTTATTACCGTTTGCCGTTGGGTTCGTATAATTTACAGCCATTTGTAGATGACCTTTTTTCCAATATTGTTGTTGATCTGGTACCTGTAAAAATGGGGTTTTATGGGGTGCGCTTGGTGTTTTATAATGGAAGGCAGTGAAGGATAAGGAAGGGAGGCAATCCCTTGAAGTGATCGCCTCCGTTATTCCATGCAAATTCTCTCGTTTTATGGCTAATTTGCCCTGATTAAATGGAATAGGCTTATGCCTCAACGGATTACAAAAAAGCAAATCAATAAGAGCTTAGACCTCGCCAAAAAACTAATTCACTCGGCAGACAACACCTCGGAAAGCCCCTTTTCTAAACGCATGGGTCCTCTTATCCAATCCCCGGAATCCAAGCATTTTGTTGTACGTCTGATGGATGTCGCGTTTCGATCCAAAAACAATAGCAGGGTTTCGAACTACGTCCTGAAACTGATCAACAAATCGAAAGGTTACGATGTTCTGTTTAGCAATTTTGAATTTTTTTTGATTATCGCTTACAGGTCTGTTGGCCGACTATTTCCAGCCATTAGCGTTCCTGCCATGCTTACTCAGATTCGCAGTGTTACCGGCCCAATACTCTTTTTTGTCGGAGATAGAAAATTTAGAGATCATTCGCGTAAACGCAAAAAAGAAGGAGTAATCCTCAACGTAAATCTGATCGGAGAGGCTCTACTTGGAGAAGAAGAAGCTGCCAGAAGAATAAAAAACTACTGCCATTTACTCAATCAGAAAGAGGTAGATTATATCTCGATCAAACTATCAAGCATCTATTCTCAAATCAATCCTTTGGCGCACGACCATACTGTAGATCAATGCGTGCACAAGCTATCTGAGATTTATGATGAAGTACTCAACATATACAAGAGGACAGGAACGATAAAATTTGTCAATTTAGATATGGAGGAGTACAGGGATCTGGGCATTACGATCGATGTGTTTAAAAAGACCCTTTCCATATCGCGATTTCAAAATCTGCGAATGGGAATTGTTCTGCAGGCCTATCTTCCTGATTCGTATAATGCCATGAAAGACCTGGTGGATTGGGCAACAAATAGAATAAATAATGGCGGAGCGCCTATCAAAGTACGAATTGTAAAAGGCGCCAACCTGGAAATGGAAAAAACCGAGGCTTCGCTGGAGGAATGGCCCGTAGCGCCTTATGAAAGGAAGGTATATTCAGATGCCAATTTCAAAAAGATACTACTCGAATTGCTAGATAAAAACAGTCTCGATGCTGTGAACCTGGGCGTAGCGTCTCACAATATTTTTGATCTGGCATTTGCTCTGAATATTGTAAAAGAAAAGAATCTATACCAATATGTAGACTTTGAAATGCTGGAAGGCATGGCCAATCAAACAGTGACCCAATTACTGAAAGAAAACGCATCCGTCTTACTGTATACGCCAATAGTAAAAGAAGAAGATTACAACAGCGCAATGGCCTATCTCGTGAGAAGGCTGGATGAAGGTACACAGGAAGGCAATTTTTTGAAAGAGGGATTTGATCTCGAAGTAGATTCCGCGAAATGGAAAGAGCTGGAAAAAATCCATTTGGAATCAATTCACTTAATCGACAAGCTTGCTCATAAACCAAAGCGAGATCAAAATCGGACAATGCAGAAGCCAAAACCTCAAAGTCAATTCAAAAATGTACCGAATACAGACTGGATCTTACCGGCCAACAGAGCCTGGATAGAAAAAATCAGAAGAAAATGGAATTCTCCGGCAGACGTAGTGGGTAATGTCATCCCCGTCGTTGCCGAAGTAAAAAAGAAAGACAGAAAAACTGTCGAGCTCATCTGCTGGAGCGGTACTCTGCCTTGGAGATATGAGTACGCGGATGAAGCGGATTATCGCCAGGTGGTAGAAGCCGGATCGGAATGGCAAGAGTTCTCTCATCGGGAAAGAGCAACCAAGCTCAGAGCGGCGGCGGTGGAATTTGAAAAAGACAGGGGCGATCTTATCACCGTAGCCATGACTGAGCTCGGCAAGACTATTAGCGAAGTCGATATAGAAGTTTCCGAGGCTATCGACTTTGCTAATTACTATGCTCAATCCATTATAGACCTTACAGAGAAGGAAAACTTAATAATTGAGCCCAAAGGAATAAACCTGGTCATTTCGCCCTGGAATTTTCCAATTGCCATACCGATGGGCGGCGTATTCGCTTCTCTCGCAGCAGGAAAACGTGTGATTCTCAAACCTTCGAGGAATGCAACGGCTTGTTCTTATCTGGCCTGCCAATGTCTTTGGAGGGCCGGGGTGCCAAAATCTGCCCTGAGTTTTCTTCCTACTCGGGGATCGACTCTGGATCCCCTATTGTCCAAAGGATATGTTTTTGATGCGGTGATTTTGACGGGAGGGACGGATACTGCCCAGTTTTTGCTGGACAGGAATCCACGGTTGAAATTATTCGCTGAAACAGGTGGTAAAAATTCAACAATTGTAACGAGCCTTGCCGACCGCGATCAGGCGATCAATAACGTCGTACAATCCGCCTTTGGGAATACAGGCCAGAAGTGTTCGGCAACTTCTTTGCTTGTCTTGGAAAAGGAGGTCTATGAGGACGAACATTTTAAGATATTACTCAAGGATGCTGCACAAAGTAAAATTCACGGTGATCCCCGAAAGATGGAAACAGAGATAGGTCCATTGGCCGTCGAAATATCCGATAAGCTCAAAACTTCTGTAGAAAACACACTATCCGATGATTGGCTATTGGCACCAAAGCTCGACGGTAATTTCATGTTGTCTCCTTCCATAAAATGGGGAGTAACTGAGAAAGACTTTGAATATAAAAATGAGCTCTTTGGCCCCGTACTGGCCGTAATGAAGGCAGATGACCTTAGGGACGGCATACGCATTGTAAACGGAGTGGAATATGGCCTGACCAGTGGAATAGAATCCCTTGATCACGAGGAAATCGACTATTGGAAAGACCATATCATGGCCGGTAATCTTTACGCGAATAGGACAACCACAGGAGCCATAGTAGAGCGACAACCATTTGGTGGGATGAAGGCCTCCTGTTTTGGTTTTGGCATGAAGGCGGGCGGGCTGAATTATGTGCTTCAATTTTCGCGCATCAAAGAAGGTCAAAAGAAACCCATCTATGAGATTAAAGAAGATTACCAAACTGTTTTTGATAATCACTTCAGACTGGAAATCGATTATGCCAAAATTCGCGGCCAGCACAATATCAATCGCTATCTCAAGCCACAAAAAATCGTTGTATTGATCAGTCACGATACCGCTAGCGAAGACATACGAATGGTACAGGCGGCTTCGGAGGTAATCGGAGTCGAGGCAAAATACTATTCGACAGACGAGCGTACAATGCCCATTTCGGTGCCTTTATACAAGCTGGATTCGTGGAACGAATTGGAAAAAGAACATAATCACGATACTGTTGTGCGGGCATTGAATTATTCAAGGCTCGATGATGATTTTCTGAAATTATGCCATTCCAAAGCCGTTCATGTCTATGGTCGAAAACCTAGTCCCTTTGGCAGAGTAGAATTGCCTACTTACTTGAATGAACAGAATGTGTCTATTAATTATCACCGGTATGGGAATCTTTTGGGGGAGGGGGTTATTTAAATGCAAAAACACGGTTGCACGCTGCACAACCATAAGCTATCTTTGACTATATGGAAAATATAGCGACTATTTCACTTTCACCTGAAAACGTGGCGGAAGTTAACGATCTGTTGGCAGCGGGTCAATACGAAGATCCTAATGAAGTCATTAAGGCAGGCTTGATTTTGCTTCGAGAGCATCAAAAAAAAGTTGCAGAGATGAAAGAAGCAATTCGTTTGGGTGAAGAAAGCGGCATTGACAAGAATTTTAACTTTGATCAATTCAGAAAGGAAATGCGAGAAGAATTTTCTTCCTGATGGCTCGCTTTGAACTTACTTTTCTAGCAAAAAAGGATTTGCGTCAAATATGGCATTTCACTGTGTGAACTTGGGACGAGGATCAAGCTGATCGCTATTCTAAAATTCTCGAAAATGGCATAGCCAGGCTTGCCCAAGATCCCACCCTAGGTCGTCCAATCAGAGATATTCCAGAAAACTACAAGAAGTACGCCTGCAAATCCCATCTATTTGCATTTAAAGAAAGGGGCGAAAGTATAGTAGTATTAAGAGTTCTTCACAAACAAATGGATATTAAACTACATGTCTAGTCATAATAATTTTGTCTGACTTTATGTAGTATAAATCGGCCTGTGCACACACGGTTCATTGTTACATATATTTGCGGCCAATTCACAAAGCATGAAAATTTCTTTAAACTGGCTCAGGGACTACATCGATATTAAGATAGATCCGGCAGAGTTGTCAGAGGTTCTGACATCTCTCGGTTTAGAGGTAGAAGGAATGGAAGAAGTGGAGACGATTCCGGGAGGATTAGAAGGACTCGTCGTAGGCCATGTACTGGAATGCGGGAAACATCCCAATGCAGATCGACTCTCTCTGACCAAAGTCGATGTCGGCGCTGAATCTACTTTGCAGATCGTATGTGGCGCCCCCAATGTCTCTAAAGGACAAAAGGTAGTCGTGGCAATGGTAGGCACCACACTCTACCCCACAGGCGGCGAACCCTTTAAGATTAAGAAAGGAAAAATAAGAGGAGAGGTTTCCGAAGGCATGATATGTGCAGAAGACGAAATAGGCATCAGTACGGATCATGAGGGTATTATTATCTTACCAAATAGTCTAAATGTAGGGACTGCCGCAGCGGATCATTACAAAATCGAAACCGATATTGTATACGATATAGATCTTACACCCAATCGATCAGACGCCACATCTCATCTCGGTGTGGCGCGCGATCTTTCGGCGTATTTTAAAGTGAATTCATCAAATTCCGCTTCGGTCAAATATCCTGATTCGAGTGGGTTGAAATATGCTGTATCATTAGCAACCTTTCCGGTTGAAGTAGAAAGTTTCGAAGGATGTCCGAGATTCACAAGCGTAAGCATTTCAAATTTGGCGATTGGCGAATCACCCGATTGGATGAAAAAGCGTCTTGAGGCCATAGGTGTAAGGACGATCAATAATGTGGTGGATATAACCAATTATGTTTTATACGAGTACGGACAGCCTTTGCATGCCTATGACCTGGACAACGTGGCAGGAAATCGCATAGTAGTCAAAACACTTGCCGAAGGGACAGTATTCAAGACTCTGGATGAAGTGGATCGAAAATTGCGAGCCGAAGACCTGATCGTCTGCGATGGAAATGAAAAACCGATGTGCATTGCGGGCATTTTCGGAGGTGCAGAGAGCGGCGTTACAGAGTCAACTACCGAAATAGTTTTAGAAGCCGCGCATTGGAATCCTACATGGATAAGGCGCACGAGCACGCACCACAATCTTCGCACAGATGCGGCAAAATCTTTCGAAAAAGGAATGGATCCAAACCGAACACTCGATGGATTGAAACGCGCGGCATTTCTTATGCAGGAATATGCAGGAGGACAGTTGTCATCGGATTTTGTAGATATATATCCAAAGAAAATAGAGCCCCGCCAAATCCAGGTCGAAGTCGACAATGTACGAAAGCTAATCGGCAACAATCTATCTGTACAAACCATAGAAAAGATACTCAAGGCATTGAATATTGAAATAGTCAGCCAACAAAATACGCAGTTCGAAGTGCGTATCCCCACCGATAAAAGGGATGTCACCAGGGAGGCTGACGTCATCGAGGAAATTCTGAGAATTTACGGATTCAATAAAGTAGAGATCGATAATAAATTATCTACGACTATAGCCACCACCGAATACCCTGAAAAATATCAATTCCGAAATCAATTGGCCGATTTTCTTGTTGGCAAGGGTTTTCAGGAGATTATGGGGTTGTCGTTACTACCTTCATCATATTACGAAGCGAATGAGATAGTCACCCAAGAGCAATTTGTTCGTATTAATAATACCAGCAATGTACATCTTGACATTATGCGGCCGGAGATGCTCCTTTCTGGCATGGAATCAGTCAGATATAACCTGAACAGGCAGCAGAAAGATCTCCGCTTTTTTGAGTTCGGTAAGAGTTATCAAAAAGCCGGTGATGAGCACAAGGAAAATGAGCACTTAAGCATTTATATCAGCGGTGCTGAGGAACAAGAATCCTGGCTTTCGTCCGATTATCCATCTTCATTTTATAGCGTTAAAAAAATAGTCCACGAATTATTGGCAAAATTAGATTTTGGCAAGTACCAGGTGAATGAAATTCAAAGCTCAGATTTTGATTTTGGTCTTTGCTACAAGTTCGGCGAAAAAGAAATAATCAGATATGGCCAGATTTCGGCCAAAGTTTTGAAGAATATGGAAATCAAGGCGGAAGTATTTTCAGCCGATTTTGACCTGAGTGCATTATTCGAAAGGAAAAAGAAACAAAAAACGTCGGTAACGGAGTTCGGCAAGTTTCCAACTATTCGAAGAGATATCTCTCTTACAATGGATCAATCCATTACTTACGAAGCGCTCAGAAGAGTAATACTAAAAACAGAAAAGAAACTGATCAAAGACATGAATCTTTTCGATGTTTACAAAAATGAAGAGCAACTGGGAAAAGGCCAAAAGTCGTACGCCATAAGCATGATCTACAAGGACAGAGAAAGAACGCTTAATGATAAGCAGGTAGATAAGTCGATCAGGAATATAATGGATGCCCTTAGGCGTGAACTTAATTGCGAAGTGAGGTAGATGTTGCAGTCGGCTGGCTACAATTAGGACCCTATTTCCATGGGTCGGGGTTCTACGATAAAGAATAAGAAGAGTAATTCTTACTTTATCCTTGAATTGTTAATCTTTAAAAAATTAATACGTAATTTCGGTCGATATATTAGCGCGAGATTTCTGGCGTTCTAATATGAATTGTGGAAGAAAGAAGTGCGCGGATGATTCAGGATTTAAGACTACATCAAAATATATATAGAATAGATATTGAAGGTCAACAGGCCTTTGTGCGGTTAGGAAAACGTAAAGCCCAAAAGCTATCTATACTATTAGCAATCTAGGAAGAATGCTAGCTCGCATTCATCTTTAAATTCTGATTGTCCTTCCTTCTTTTGCCCTCTTTATTATATACGGAAACAAAGGTCAAATGTGACCTTTATTGATCATTTATTAAATATTTTGAAATGGAGATAGGTATAGGATTAATTGGCGGATTGATTGTTGGGGCAATCATTGCATTTTTAATAGTGAATGCGATAATCAGAAAGTCTCATTCGGCTAAGATAGATGAGACGAATAAAAAGGCTGATCTGACGATACAAGAAGCCAAAGTGACCTCGCAAAGAATGGTATCCGAAGCTGAGACAAAGGCTGATAAAATAATGTCAAAGGCCGAAAGTAAACACGAGAGCATCAAGCAAAGAAAAATACAAGAAGCAAAAGAAAAATTTAATTCATTTAAAGGCAATTTTGAAGCAGAGAAATCTAATCACCTCGTTCAGATGAAAGAACGCGAGATGACGGTGAAGGCCCTGGAAAAGGAATTGAATCAAAAACAAGAAAATTTTAAAACAAAACTGGAATCGGTCGAACACAAAGAAGCAGAAATAAAAACTATTCGCGAAAATCTTGACAAACAATTGCGAATAGTCGCCAAGAGAAAAGAGGAGCTCGATCAGTCAAATGAAAAGATAATCAGGCAACTCGAAACCATTTCAAAAATGACTGAAGAAGAGGCCAAAGAATCTGTACTTGAGGCGGTAAAGGCGAAATCAGAAACTGAAGCACTAGCGCTCGAAAAACAAATCCTGGAACAAACCAGACTTACAGCGAATAAAGAAGCCAAAAAAATTGTAATACAAACTATCCAACGCCACTGCTCGGAATATACAATTGAAAATACAGTAAGTGTATTTAACCTCGAAACGGACGACATAAAAGGACAAATCATAGGTCGAGAAGGTCGAAATATTAGAGCTTTGGAGGCTGCAACCGGAGCTGAACTTGTGGTAGACGACACGCCCGAAGCTATTGTCATTTCAAGCTTTGACCCTATAAGAAGGGAGATATGTCGTCTTTCGCTGCAACGTCTTGTAGCCGACGGAAGAATCCACCCTGCTACGATAGAAGAAGTGGTCAACAAAGTACAAAAGCAACTCAACGAGCAGATCATAGAAATAGGTGAACGCACCGTTATTGATCTGGACATTCACGGCCTCGATCCCTATCTCATCAAGATTGTGGGCAGAATGCGCTTTAGATCGTCATATGGTCAGAATCTGTTGAAGCATTCTATTGAAACAGCTAAACTTTGCGCCGCAATGGTATCGGAATTGGGAATGAGCAGCAAGCAAGTTAAGATGGCCAAACGCGGTGGTCTACTCCACGATATCGGCAAAGTAGCTGAGGAGGAATCTGATCTTTCCCACGCGCTGCTGGGCATGGAAATTTGTAAAAAATACAAAGAACATGCAGTCGTACAAAATGCGGTAGGCGCACACCACGACGAGATCGAAATGAACAATATCATCTCGCCTATCGTACAGGCGTGTGATGCCATATCTGGCTCTCGGCCAGGAGCGCGAAGAGAGATTCTTGAAAGCTATTTGAATCGCATTGGTGAGCTGGAGGAATTGGCCATGTCATACGATGGAGTGCAAAAAGCATATGCTATTCAGGCCGGAAGAGAATTGCGTGTAGTTGTCGAAAGCGAAAAAGTAAGCGATCAGTACGCCGAAGATCTTTCCTTCATGATCTCGCAAAAGATACAAGACGAAATGCAATACCCCGGGCAGGTGAAGGTGACGGTAATCAGGGAGATGAGGGCTACAGCGTTTGCGAGGTAAAATAGAACGCGGATACAACGGATGCGACAGATTTACACGCCCGCCTGCCTCGCATATGCATCAACTCTAACTTAACATATATGACAATTAACAATGTAAAAAGAATTGACTACCTGTGTTTTAACCTAATATTTGGGAATCTAACCATAGAACAAAAGTGCAGGAAAATTCAAAGTTCTTCACTATGTGGCAGTCCAATGTTTGCCTGTATAATGTTAATAATCAAAAGAATACATATTCATAAATAAAATATAAGTTAAACTAAGGTTGATGCCAATGCGCCTGCCTCGGGCAGGGATTTCTCCTTTCATATCTGTGATCATCCGTCAAATCCGTGTCACCCGTGTTCCATTAATTTGCGCGATAGCAATCTGGAATCATTATAAAGTAAAAATTTAATCGCTCCTCCGTTCTTTTAACACCCGATTACATACATTTGTGCCGATTTTAAAGAATGCGGTTGGTGCGATTAGATTTCATCATTATTCATACTTTTTTTTTCTGCGTTTTGCTGAGCTTTTCACTCACTGCTCAACAAAACAGTTCCCATGACCACAAGCAAACCGGGCAAGAAGAGCACCATCATGATGGTAGCGACGTGTCACATGATGCGGCTTCGCATACCCATGAATCTCATAGCCATGAAGAGGGCTCTGATGATCATGGTACAGGTGAGGGACACGGAACAAGCTCATGCGGATTTCATCATGATGATCATTCCGAATTTGATCCTGGAGGCACCGCATTTCATCACATTAGCGATCAAAATATTTATAGTATCGGCCCGTGGCATTTTCCCCTGCCATGTATTTTTTACGTGTCCGGCGAAGGCCTAAATATTTTTTCTTCAGCTAAATTTCATGCGGATGGCCACGGTAACGGTTCCTACGCTTACGACGGCTATGTACTCTATCTAGGCAGCGCCAAAAGGATTAAGGATCCCAATTTTTCCAATGGATTGGTAGACATAGGCAAGCACAACATATTTACAGTCGAAGAAGAAATAAACGGTGATGCCAAGGAAGTTATATATCTCTGCCATAAGGATGCGAGATTCGAATGTGAGCCAAAGAGTACGCTAGACGGAGGATTGTTCGGAGGAGGTCTCACTTCATTTCACGATCTTTCTATTACCAAGAATGTCTTCAGTATGCTTTTGGTTGTCGCCTTGCTCAGTTGGTTATTCATGACTGTGGCAAGGGCGTATAAGCGAAGAAGAGGCATGGCCCCTGCGGGGGCGCAGTCAATTATGGAACCCATGTTTTTATTCATACAAGAAGATGTTGCCAAACCTTTTTTGGGGGATAAATGGGAAAAATTTCAACCCTTTCTTATGGCCTTATTCTTTTTCATTCTTGCATTCAACCTATTTGGCTTGATACCGTTTTTCGGTGCAGTCAATGTGACAGGCAATCTGAATGTGACTTTGGTTTTGGCGGTTTTGGCTTTTGTAGTGACTAATATAAATGGAAACAAACACTACTGGCAGCATATATTCAATATGCCGGGAATACCCGTGTTCATTAAATTTATCATGACGCCTGTTGAGTTTTTAGGTTTGTTCATAAAACCAATTACACTCATGTTTCGGTTGTTTGGAAATATCGCTGCAGGTCATATGGTCATTGTAGTTTTTGTCGGTTTGATTTTCGTATTTGGGCAAAATGGTGCCAATGCCGGAGCGGCTTATGGCACAGCGGTAGGATCGATTTTGCTCACGATGTTTATGATGGCCATAGAATTATTAGTGGCGTTCATTCAGGCATTTGTATTTACTATTTTGACTGCAAGTTATATCGGTGCTGCTATTGAGGAGCACCATGACCATTGAAGTGGAAATTCGCGAGAGGTCAGAAGACCTTCGCGATGAAGTCCTTAAAACAAGCATTATCCAGGCAAAAGGTCTCTGACCTCTTTGCCCAAGTGAAGAAATCTAATATATCGGACTGATTTGAATGACTATATAAAGATTAACATTCTAAATATTTTATTATGACTGGATCACTAGCGGCAATTGGTGCCGGACTAGCTGTAATCGGAGCAGGCATAGGCGTAGGGTTGGTAGGTGCAAAGGCCCTGGAGGCAATTGCAAGACAACCCGAAGCTATAGGTGACATCCGGGCGAATATGTTCATCATGGCGGCCCTTGCGGAGGGAATCGCATTGATCGCAATTCTCTTTTCATTCTTTGTTGGATAAGAAGAGTGCAGCTAAAAAACCTATTACCGGAGTTAGTGGCGGGTGGCTGCAACTCCGGTAAAATTAACAGCGTGGTTTTAACCCGCTGTCGCTGCATTTAGAATGAAAGCTTTAATGACAATAGTATTAGACAATAGTCCGTGAAGGAAATATTTCATAACTCGTTGATACTCAATCTTAGAATTATGGATAAATTATTAAAACTAAAGTATCGTCTGAACCGAAACTTGCATTTTAATAGGATTGCCAAATAAGCAGGCCATAAATACTTGATAATCAGCGTTATAGAAAATCTTGAATTTAAGATACTGCTGTTAACACTTCGAATTTGGCCGAAATCCTTCACGAACTATTGTTAGAATTAAGTTGGTAACAAAATAATACCAAAAAAAATGATGACTCTACTTGTGGATTTTTCTCCCATCAAGCCTGACTTAGGACTTATTCTGTGGACGACGATAATTTTTGGATTGTTTTGGGGCATTATAGGGAAATTTGCCTTTCGGCCAATAGCAGAGGCACTGAAAACAAGGAAAAATGATATCCAAGCAGCTTTGGATGAAGCAAAAAAGGCACATGAGGAAATGCAAAACCTTCAGGTCAAAAATGAGCAATTGCTCCAGGAAGCAAGAGGAGAAAGGACTAAACTGTTGAATGAAGCGAAGGAAACCAAAAACAGCATTATAAAAGAGGCTAAAACAAAGGCGAAAGAGGAAGCGAGTAAAATCGTGGAAAGTGCACAACGAGAAATTGAAAACCAAAAAAATGTAGCCATCGAAGAAGTAAAAAAAGAGGTCGGGACAATGGCCATAGACATAGCTGAAAAAATTCTGAGAAAAAATCTACAATCAGATACGGAGCAACAATCCTTTGTGAAGGAGTTAGTGGATCAAATGAGTCAGAATTAGGACAGCTTACGGCACGGGCCATTCGACCTGTTAGGTTGTCATATTTTGGAGCAAAGAATTGGACCTTACTTGGTCTGTATTTTTCTGGAAAGCTAACAGGTCCAGTAATTTTGATTTGGAAGGAAATAAGAAATTATGTCGGCACACAGTATAGCAACCAGGTATGCAAAATCGCTCATAGATCTGGCGAAAGAAGAAAAGAAACTTGAGAGAATTGTTGACGATTCTCGCATGTTTCTGAGTGCATTAGAATCCAGAGATTTAGTCCTGTTGCTCAAAAGCCCGATTATCAAATCAGATAAAAAGATCAACATTCTATCCGCAATATTTAAGGGGAAAGTAGATGATCTGACTCTGAAATTCATAAATATCATTACCAGAAAAGGGAGGGAGGCCATCTTATCTGAAATTGTAAAAGAGGTGATATCACAATTCAACACCCTGAACAATATATCGACAGCGAGACTAACTACGGCAAGCAAAGTCGATGTCTTGATTGTAGATGAAATAAAGAAAAAACTAGGCGATGGAAGCGGAAAAATGGAGATCGAAACCCACACTGATCCAGCCATATTAGGAGGTTATGTCCTAGAAATGGGAGACAAGCTCTATGATGCAAGCATAAGATCTCAAGTCAATCAATTGAGAAAGGAATTAGCGAATAGTTAAACACGAAATAATGGTAGGTATCAAACCAGATGAAATATCTGCAATATTAAAACAGCAATTATCAGGATTTAAGACTGAAGTGGAGCTGGAAGAGATCGGTACTGTGCTGGAAGTTGGCGATGGTATCGCCAGGGTGTATGGATTAAGCGAAGTCCAGGCCGGTGAACTGGTAGAATTCGAAACAGGTGTGCAAGCCATCGCTCTCAACCTGGAAGAGGATAATGTCGGTGTGGTTCTTCTTGGCCCCGGCGATAATATCCGTGAGGGTTCAACGGTGCGAAGAACAAAGAAAATCGCCTCTATTGAGGTAGGTGAAGGAATGTTAGGAAGAGTGGTGAATTCACTGGGACAACCTATTGACGGCAAGGGATCGATTGGCGGCGAAAAGTACGAAATGCCTTTGGAAAGAAAGGCGCCAGGTGTAATTTTTAGAGAACCCGTTAGCGAACCACTACAGACGGGTATTAAGGCCATTGACGCGATGATTCCTATTGGTAGAGGTCAGAGAGAATTGATTATTGGTGATAGACAGACCGGTAAAACGGCGATCGCCATTGACACCATCATCAATCAAAAAGAATTTTACGAAAGAGGCGAACCTGTATACTGCATTTATGTAGCATCCGGTCAAAAGTCATCAACAGTGGCTCAAGTCGCTAAAGCGCTAGAAGAGAATGGAGCTATGGCCTATACAGTTATCGTCTCTGCTTCAGCTGCCGATCCAGCGCCTCTTCAATATTATGCGCCCTACGCGGGAGCGGCTATTGGCGAATTTTTCAGGGATACCGGAAGGCCTGCCCTTATTGTATACGATGACCTTTCGAAACAAGCGGTGGCGTATAGGGAGGTTTCGCTTTTGCTTAGAAGACCACCGGGCAGAGAAGCTTATCCCGGCGATGTCTTCTACCTCCACTCAAAGCTGCTGGAAAGAGCTGCCAAGGTTATCGAAAACGATGATATCGCGCGTAATATGAATGACTTACCCGATTCGCTTAAGAAATCCGGATTGGTAAAAGGCGGGGGATCATTGACAGCACTGCCGATCATAGAAACGCAAGCTGGTGACGTATCTGCCTATATTCCGACAAATGTGATTTCCATTACGGATGGACAAATTTTCCTGGAATCCAACCTGTTTAATGCAGGAGTTCGACCAGCTATAAATGTGGGTATTTCGGTATCTCGAGTAGGAGGAAATGCTCAGATAAAATCAATGAAAAAGGTGGCCGGCACATTAAAATTGGATCAAGCGCAATACAGATCTTTGGAGGCATTTGCAAAATTCGGCTCTGATCTTGACGCTGCGACAATGGCTGTATTGGAAAAAGGAAAACGAAATGTAGAAGTGCTGAAGCAGCCACAATATTCTCCCGTACCTGTAGAAAAACAGGTTTCTATTATCTACCTGGGTACAAATGGATTATTAAAGGATATTCCAGTTGATAAAGTCAAAGATTTTGAAGAAGATTTTCTCACTGCTATGGACAAAAAGAATTCCAAAGCCTTGGCAGATTTCAAATCAGGAAAACTAACGGATGCAGCAGTAGATGCTGTAAAATCTACCGCCGCAGAACTCGCAAAACAATACGTATAAATAGTTAAGAAGTGTATTAGATAATTGGTTAATTGGGGTAGCATTCCCAAAATTTTCTACTTGCCTCCAGCCCAATTAACTATTCAACTAATCACCTAATTACTACAGGGAAATGAGCGGTCAACTAAAAGAAGTACGAGAGCGGATATCATCAGTAGTCAACACACAAAAGATTACAAATGCGATGAAAATGGTCTCCGCTGCGAAGCTGAGAAGGGCGCAAGATGCGATTGTGCAAATGAGGCCCTATTCGCAGAGATTGGATACCATGCTCAAGAATATTATGTCTCATCTCGAAGGGGATGCCGATGCATCTTTAAGAAAAGCACGAGATGTAGAAAAAGCTTTAGTAATCGTGGTCACATCAAATAGGGGACTCTGTGGTGCATTTAATTCAAATATTATCAAAGCAGCAGTGGCAACTATCAATGAACGCTTTATGGATGTGCTCAAAAGTGGAAATCTATCCGTTCTATGCGTTGGCAAGAAAGGGCATGAATATTTTAAAAAGAGATACGGCGATGTTAATATTATTGGAGAATACGTAGATATTTTTTCGGATTTGAGCTTTAATAATGTAGCACGAATAGGGCAATTGGCAATTGAAGCTTACGAAAATGGAGAGTACGATGCTGTAACGGTGTGTTACGGGCGATTCAAAAATGCCGGAACCCAATTTCCTCAGACCGAACAATTCTTACCGGTCACAAAGATGGAGTCCGAAAAGCATACAAAAAAATCCAGAAGACAGGACTACATATTCGAACCGGGTAAAAAAGAACTGCTCGACGAACTCATTCCAACCATTCTAAAAACGACACTTCACCGATACTTACTTGATACCCATGCATCCGAGCACGGTGCGCGAATGACAGCCATGGGTATGGCTACCGAAAATGCCAAGGAAATGCTCAAAGACCTTAAGATTTCCTATAACAAGGCGAGACAAGAAGCAATCACAAGGGAACTCTCCGAGATTGTTGGGGGAGCAGCAGCTCTGGAATAAATAAGAATTATTAATGGCTCTAGTTTAGGTTAGCGTTGATATTAACATTTCATATCGATTCGATATCTGTTGGTATCTCGCGTAGGCCGTTATGTCTTCGACTGAGAGTGCTGCGAAATCTTTCACGAACTGCCTGTTTTTTTTAAGCATTTCCTTCAGCCTATACCAATTGAGATATTGTTGGAGGTATTTAGTGGAAACACCCCAAAATTGATTGTCAATCCATTTCTTTATCCTTCTGTGGGTGGAGTTTACATGTTGGATATGATAAACCCCATTTTTGACCCGTTGCTTTAAATCGGAACGCAATGGATGGTGTTCGATCTGTTTATCCATGGCAAAGCCTTTATAGCTGACATGCGAATCGCTGCACAATATAGTTTGCTTGGTAAACCTCTTTCCTATGGCCTTTTCTATAACTCGTGCCGCGTTACGCGGTATCCTTTTTCTTCAACCGCCCTTTGGTAGCCACGCTCAAATCCATCTGTTCTTTTCTATCCAGGGTAACAATTACTGCAATGTGGTCATCATTTATGCCCCTTTTACCTGAGGAGCCACCCCGTTTCCTTGGTTTGCGGGATTCAACTTCCCTGCCCTTGTCCGAGTGAAAAAAGAAAGTCTCGTCACTTTCCGTAATCCCAGTAAAATCCCCCTTATCAGTATCTTCTATGGATGCCAGTATCTTGTGGCGCCAATCGAATGCGGTTTTCTTGTTTATGCCCAGGGTGACCTTGATTTTATCCAGGCTCATTTCTTCCAACATCAACTTAAGATAATCATCAATCTTGTCTTTCCTGCGGATCCTAGCCATCCAGGTGCCGCTGTATTCTGTAAAACTTCTATTACATGACTTGCACTTATAGCGCCGGGAACCTTTGTCGATGCCAAACTTTACATATTTGGTATGGCCACAATGGGCACAGCATCCTTGCTTATTGTCCAAGATATCCCTCCTAAGCCTCTGGCATTGAGGGGAAAGATTTTCCAACTCACCGGCGGCTTGCAGTTCCATTATCAGGGATTGCTGACCTTCGGCCGAAAGACCCATGAAATACGATTTTATTGCTTCTTTTTCCATACCTCTAAGATACAAATAATAGCTTAATTAAACTAGAGCCTTATTAATTAATAATTCATTGATTATGAGTCTGCTAAGTACATGACAAAAAACGGAAGTAGAGCCAAATTTTCCGTCTGTCGTGGTTAATATATGCGTTGATATAGTTGTCTATCCCTCCCCTGAAAATGCTTTTTCTTCTTTTTCCTCGATTATTTTTTTTGAATAATGAGGGTATCTTTCTCTTTATCCATTCGCCTATACGTATCATCCATACATATGATATGGCTAATAAACCAAATAATGTTTCTAGCCTTTTGGGATGAGTTACATGTGTATCTTCCAGTTGAAAACCATTCGTTTTCATGTCCTTGAACATGTTTTCAATATACCACCTTTTGGCATAGATATCGCAAGCATCTTCTACATCCTCAGAGTGTATGACTATCAAATACTCTAATTTGTTCTTGTCATTTCTAAATCTGAATCCGCTTACGTATACTTCATTGCCTCCAACTAAATATTTTCCCGGCAATCTTGGCGATGATCTTTTATTATTTTTACATAATAAACCCAGTTTTACCTCCGTGCCATTTTTTACACCTACCATGCCTTCCTTAACCCGAAGGTTGAATCCTATCTCATTGGTTATCAAGTACTTAACCCAATGTTGGCCAATGAATTCCCGGTCTCCTATAACGTTCTTTATCTGACCTTTTCCAACAATTTTTACCACTTCCTCTAACAACTCAATTCTTTCATATTGTGCAGAGTTGCCTTTCTTTGGAAGCAACACCCATTTGATCGGTATCGAATACCCGTCTCCTAGTATAGAAAATACCAAAAAATTAATATCCACTTTACCAAATTGCCAGTTTGTCCTATCCACAAGCAGGGTATAAGGCCCCTTCAACTCACTCATTTTCAAAAGCAAATGTCCTAGACCAGTGTCATCCCAATCCACCTGAGAGATAAATCGTTGAAGACGACGATAATTACTCAATGGCTTCGCTTTTGAAATCATACCGTGAGCAACCTTGACCATATTGACACTCCTAATGGTAGACATACTGATCACCGCCGAGGCAATCAAGTTTACCCTTTGCTGGTGAAGTTTACTAAGTTCTATTTTCAATTCTCGGGAAAGTTCTTTAACTTTCTCCTTAATTGCCATGTCGTTCAGTGTTGTAAGTAACACATTATCAACACTTTACGCGTGGCAATTATTTTATCAATCCTGTTTTGTCATGTACTATGATGAGTCTGTTACCGATATTTGTGTCTCGTGCTCTTTATATCACCTTCCTGCCAATCAAACTTCAATAATACTCTGTGTAAACTCCTTCTGCAGAACCAACTTGATATTATTTAGAACCAATTCTCCCATAGAATTGCAATCGAGGAACGTATCATTTTGGTGATGGGAGGCCAGGTCCCTTTTGAGCGAATCGACCTTTCTCGGGTATGAAATATCATCTTTGACCATGCACCTGAACAATTCGTTGATTCGGGTCCTGGAAGCACGTGCGCGACGCGCGATTAGAGATCGTTCTTCAAGTTGATATTGGGTCACGGTGTTAGGATTAAGAAGTTTGAGGCCTAGATCAATAATGGGATTGTTCTCTTTGAAAAATTGAGGCAGATAAAAATTCTTCCATCCCTCATAGGACTGTTGATCAAAATCTATAGCGCGTATTCGATACTGATTGCCTTCAATATCAGGTGTTATGTCTACTATGAAATTGTACGCGCGCATATCACCGAGCAACCGCACAAAACATCTTTCATTAAATTTTATAAACTCTTTAGCTATTCTTATCTGATCCAATCTTGGCACATTTAGCTGCTCCTGGATAAAGTTGTCCCCAGGCATCCCTGCAATGTGTTCTTCCACAAGACTGGCCGGGTCAGTTATGTAGTTTATACTGCTTGGCGAGAGCAATTCTTCCAGCTCCAAACCATATGTCCTGGAAGAGTCTGGTTTTTTTATATAAAAATGATCGTAATTATCATTGAGCAGATTGATAATCCTGATCCTAAATGGTTTGGTGTTGCCAAATGTGCAAAAGTCTATTCTGTCCACTGTGAGGTGATCTAAGGCATCTGTATCACCTTCGGTTTTTAAGAGGGTATAGATATAGCACAATGCTTCGCTGATCTCCCTGGATTCTTGTTCGGGATAAAAGACCGTCTCCCACAGAGTATCTTCGCCTTCTGCGTTGAGAAGAGGTACTCTGGCCATATGGCGATTCATGTCGTCATAATGGATGGGCAGATCGATCTGGCGGTTGTGCTTCACCAGGTATTCGGATAGTTCATCTGATGTTTTAAAGCGTATTTTCTTCTTTGATGGCTTGTTGCCTTTCATGCTGAACAGTAGGATGAATTCGTGCCGATAAAACTTACATTATCCTAAATTACAAAATTGGATCTTATTTGTATGAAGCGAAAAGACCGGTGACCTAAGACCAAGGTTTGCTCCCGTCTTTTTATCTGCCGAAGCTTTAGCGAAGATAGACGATCTTCTGTCTTCCGACTTACAATACCCACGAGGTAGTCTTAGAAAAATTCTTTTTCAAGTAACTCATTTGAACCTATTAGTACCAACAAATCCTATCTTTGCGCACCAAATATAATTTTGAATATGCCACGAGTGTCGAAAAGAGGAGATCAACTCATCCAGTCGCCTATACGAAGTTTGGTACCGTACGCTCGCGAAGCCCGGAGAAAAGGTAAACACATCTTCTATCTTAATATTGGCCAGCCGGATATAGAGACACCCACACTGGCAATAGAAAGCCTGAAGAACTATGATCAGAGTATTATAAAGTACGGGCCGTCTGAAGGACAATATGAGTTGAGAGATACGGTGGCCAGGTATTATGAATCCCTTGGGCTTCCTATTGATTATCAAGATGTACTAGTTACGACCGGGGCATCGGAAGCAATTCTTTTTGCACTTTTTTCGTCCTTTGATGCAGGCGAAGAAATTATTATTCCCGAGCCATTTTATGCCAATTATATCGGCTTTGCTCAGGTGTGGGGTATTCGGATGGTTCCGATCACAAGCTACATAGATAATGGTTTTGCTCTGCCGTCAATGGGCGAATTCGAAGCAAAGATCACAGGGCAAACCAAGGCGATATTCTTGTGCAATCCGGGCAATCCTGCCGGAAATCTTTATAATGAAAAAGAGCTCAAAGAGTTAGCCAAATTGGTAAAGGATAAAGATCTTTTTCTCATCATAGACGAGGTATACAGAGAGTTTTGTTACGACGAGAAGTTTACGTCTGTCCTCGCCCTTGAAGGCCTGGAAGAGAATGTACTTGTGATTGATTCTATTTCTAAAGTATTCAGTGCGTGTGGCACGAGAATTGGATTTTTGGTAACGCGAAATGAGGAATTGCGTCACGCCTTAGTAAAGTTTGCTGAATTGCGCCTCTGCCCACCTCGGATCGGACAGGTCATAGCTGAGGCATGTTATTGCAATAGGGCAGAATATATTTCCAAAGTAAAAGAGGAGTATAACCAACGCAGGCATTACCTATATGATCGACTATCTAAAATGCATGGAGTAAAATGCTATTTGCCAAAAGCAGCATTTTATATTATGACAGAACTACCGGTAGACGATGCTGAAAAGTTTTGTCAATGGCTTCTTACCGATTTTGACCTGGATGGAAATACTGTTATGATGGCGCCCGGTGATGGCTTTTATATCCATAAAGAAGCGGGAAAACGACAGGTGCGCATTGCTTTTATTCTAAATGTTAAAAAATTAGAAAAAGCTATGGATTGTTTGGAGCAAGGCCTTGTGGAATATCAAAAAGTTATGGCAGGTAGTGAATTAGTGGCGGTGTGATTTGCGCATGTAACGGAGAATCAATTCGCCGACCTTCGCTGCCGAAAAATCACTGATCTGAATTTTAATATCTATATCTGAAGATTGAAGTTCGCCAGAAACAAGCTCTACATTTGGACTATGATCTAAAGTGGGGGTCGACCACAACGGTTAAGAAAGATCATATTGTAGCGTCATAAAAGAAAAGGTTAAGAAAGGAAATATTTCATAACTCAAGATGTGAAATTCGCTTTGGAATTTAGGGGGGAGCTGTACCAGTTTGCTTGGCTGTGGGATAATTCATTTTTTCAAAATATCGCCCTCAATTCTAGAGTCGTGATTTCGATTTCCAATTGGACATCTTAGGATAAGTTGAGGCATTTTGGGACAAGTTGAGACAATATTTATATTACTTTCTCATTGTATTCTTAAAACAAAGGTAAGCCAAAGTTTGGATCGATTAACGCTAGTTCTTTTCGCTTAAGGAGACCTTTGTACAAATTTATTTCGTCCTTTTTCAACCATCTTTGGAGTGTTCTTCGATTTATTCCGTATTCGTCGGCTATTTCCGTTTTTGTTTTAGGTCTGAAGATATCTTTCATGGCGTTGGTTTTATTTGCTCCTTTCTAAAATAGGTTTGGGTTATTGATTTAGGAGAAAGGCTTATTAAAGTGGCAATTTATTACGATTTAACAGGAATAGTCGTAGATGTATCACGTCGGTTATTTCTCTATTACGCTAAAAGAGAACTTGGCTATGCGAGGGTGGATCATTACTCGGAAATCAACAATAAATACTCAGCCATTTTGCAACTATAGCTAGAAGTAGAGTGGTTAGCTTCTAAAATGACTTCGTTAATTGACGAAGGTCTGGCATCCCATCAAAGTATTATTGAAATAGCGGAAGATTATTTAGAGGGAAACCCAATGCCTAAAATTCAAATTCCCTCTGAGAGATACTACTCTCAATACTACTCAATAAAGGTGTATTTGAACGAGCTTTATGGCGACTATGAAGAAGTCAAGGAAATTGCATTAGAGGCCTACGATCTTTTTTGTGCGAAGGAATACGAACACATTTATGCAAAGAGAATTTTCCTGATTCATACTATTTACGCTCAGCTTCGGTTGAATTGCCGAAAAGTATCTTTTAACTATATCAATGATGCCATCGACTTATGCCGAAAAGGCGACGTACATTGGTTCAATGCTATGGAATTTAAAGTGCGCGCTTCTATAAGCAGCGACAAATACACACAAGCCCACCAATGCTGCCAAGCCATGGTAGACCACCGAAACTTCGAACGTCAACCACTTCACAACAAGATAAGGTGGATGCTACTCGGCACGTATCTCCAATTCCTCAGAAAAATAGATTTAACACCGGGAGGAAAACAAACAGGTCAATTTATCAACAAACACTTCAAATTTCTCCAAGAAAATGAAAGCCAACTGAAAGAGATGGAGGTACCTTTTATCATCTCCAAACTGCTATTCAGTATTTATGACCGAGATTATGTTGCCATGGAGGAGAAAATCTACTCACTCAAAAACTTCTGCAATGTCTACCTCAAGAAAGACACACCTAATTACCGGAGCCATTGTTTTACAAAAATGCTACTGATCATACCACAATACCACTTTAATCCCAAAATGGTCGAGCGAAGGGTAGGGCACTTTAAGAGAAAAATGCGGGGCGCGTCGTTCGAAATCGACAATGCAAGAATAGTAGAGATCATCGCCTACGAAGAATTATGGGCGATGATTATGAAATATCTCGAAAAGCCTAAACGCAAAAGGCGATCGGATTACACTTTTGATGACTGGACTATAAGTAGGAAGAAGTAGCATTGATTTTTTTATGGAACACGGATAACACCGATGCGACGGATTCACACGGATACAAAAATCTGTGAAAACCCGTCGCACCAGTGAAAATCTGTGTTCTATCAATACCCATTTAGAGATGCAAATCGATCCAAATGAAAATTATAATCTCCTAAAAGCGCAATAGCCACCCTCGCTCTTTTCAAAAAGAAGCCAATTTCCTCTTCATCAGTCATACCGACACCTCCGTAAAATTGAATCGCTTCATTAGTCACTAACTGGGCCACCTTATTCATCTTAGCCTTTGCTATACTCGCCGGTAATCGAAGATCAGATTGACCTTCATCTATAGCTGTTAAGGCATTGAGTATAGCAGAATTACACATTTCCAATTGACAATACATTTCTGCTGAGCGATGTTGCAATGCCTGAAAAGTTGCTAGTTCAACTCCAAATTGTTTGCGCTCCTTAATATATGATATACTCCGCTCGAATGCTTCTATGGCGGTACCGTAGAGTTCTGCAGCTATGCCAATACGCCCGATGTCCAGTATACGTTCGATGGTATAGGATTGATCCCCATTGCCGAGTATATCTTCGGACGAAATGGACACATTATCGAAGTGAACACTTCCATAGTTGCGTGAATCCATCATAACGTCCCGTTCCACTTTTACGCCTCCTCGGTCAGCATCGAGGATAACGAGATTGAGTTCTGCATCGTTGGTTTTGCAGACTACAATAAGCTTATCCGCAGAATGTGCATCGATGACAAATATCTTATTTCCATTGAGTACAAATGCCCCATTTTGAGCGCTCAAAGCTGTGGAAATTTGATCAGGATTATGTCTCAACGACTCATCCACCGCGAAAGCTGTAGTTATTTCACCAGAGGCTATCTTGGGTAAGGATTTGGCCTTTTGACTTTCGGAACCTGCTTTCAGAATGGCAGTTGTGCCGAGTAAGACAGTACCAATGAGAGGTGATGATGTAAGTGTTCTTCCGGATTCTTCTAATATTTGAGCCAAACCCATATATCCGAATCCCATTCCCTTATATTCTTCTGGAATGGTCAGAGCGGTCCAGCCCATTTCTACCATTTGCCGCCAGACCTTTTTGTTGTACCCAGTAGCATCATTGGAGTCTCTAAGCTGCCTCAGTTGAGATACAGGAGCATTTGCTTTCAAAAACTCTCGCGCTGAGTCTTTGAGCATGGTTTGTTCTTCGTTGAGTACGTATGGCATAGTTCGACTTAAAGATTTTTATAGGACTTATTCCAAAGCCAATTGAATTTTGATTGCATTTTCGACTTTAGAAATGTCCATTGCGTTAATTTTTCCAAAAATATCCAGAAGTCTTTCCTTAGTCGCAGTAGTTAATTGATTTGCCATCGCTTTGTGTTGTTTGTTATTCACATTGATTATGGCCTCGCATGAATAGACTTTAGATACCTTCAATGTAATGGGGACGACTTGTACACGATTGAGATGGTGATTAAAGGCATCATTGCTTACGATAATTGCTGGCCTGCTCTTTTGAACTTCGCCATCTCTTGAAGAATCAAAAGTTACCCACCACACCTCACCTCGGTTCATCAGAGACGTCATTTATTAGTCCTTCGCACCATTCACGTGCCTCCGCCTGTGCAGCTTCATCTTTGGCCATTTTCGCATATTCGGTATCAAGATCTTTGCGAATCACGTGCGGTCGGAGCAGCGACTCAATAAATCCGCTAATGTTGCGCTTACCGATTAGACTGTACAAACCTGAATAAACGTCTTGATCTACAGTAATTGTGAGTTTTTTCTTCATATCTATTAATACGTAAAACGCAAAAAGTCAACAATCTTGCCACTACTTTCCTTTCAAGTGCAAAATCCTCTTTGCAATAATATTCAACTGAATCTCCGAAGTACCTCCTTCTATCGAGTTGCCCTTGGTGCGGCAATACTGGCGAGCCAGATTGCCGTCATTGTACTTTTCACCATCCCATGCAAGCCCATCTACACCTGCCGCGGCTACCATCGCTTCGAATTTTCTTTTGTTCAATTCTGTACCGAGGTACTTGAACATTGATGATCTCGCGCCAATAGGCTTGCCTGATTTGGCTTCTTCGAGGGATCGCTGAATGGTCATGCCAAAGGCTTCCTGATCCAACTCAATTTCGGCTATTTCTTTACGCAATAATTCATCATTGAGTCTGCCGTCGGTCGTCCCTACATATTCCCGCACTATGTCATGCAGCGATTTTTTTACGTCCGTATCGCCTATTCCACCTATCATCGAACGCTCATGGGTGAGTAAATAGGTGGCTATGGACCAACCCATATTGAGCTCTCCTACCAGATTTTCCTTAGGTACCTCTACATTGTCAAAAAATGTTTCGCAAAACGGAGATTTTCCGCTTATCAGTTTTATCGGTCGTGTAGACACTCCATCGGACGCCATGTCAATGAGCAAAAAACTAATTCCGTTGTGTTTTGGGGCATTCGGACCTGTCCTCACAAGGCAGAATATCCAATCGGCATAGTCGGCGTAAGATGTCCATACTTTCTGTCCATTGACAAGGTAATGATCGCCTTTGTCTTCGGCATGCATCTGCAAGCTTGCGAGATCGGATCCTGCACCAGGTTCGCTATAGCCCTGGCACCACCATATTTCGCCATTGGCGATTTTAGTAAGATGCTCTTTTTTTTGTTCCTCATTGCCAAATTTCAGAAGGGCGGGGCCGAGCATTGAAATGCCAAAACTGTACAGTGGTTTTCGCGCGCCTATCCGGGCCATTTCATTGAGCAATATTTTGTTTTCTTCCGAATTAAGCCCCCCGCCGCCATATTCTTTTGGCCAATGCGGTACTGTCCATTCTTTTTCTCTCATTCTTTCAAACCAGATTCTTTGGTCTTCGCTCGAAAATTTGGCATTCCTACCTCCCCAAAAATTATCCTGGAAAGACTTAATCGGTTGGCGTATGGATTTTGGACAATTGGCTTCGAGCCAATCTCTTACTTCGGTTTGGAAAGTCGTTGTTGCTGTGGTTTGCATAGTCATATATTTAGCCAGGCTAAATTTAAAGTAAAGCCTGACCAAAATTCGGGTTCAAGGAAAAAAATTAAACAGATTTTATTGAAAAATACTAAGTAAGGTCAAAGCATTCTGCGTTAATAGCATTTTCCCGACATCTTATTTCCCGCTACAAGGACTGCCAACTGCCAACTGCTGACTGCCCCACTCACTCAGGCGTAACATAAGCCGCAGTAATCCCTCCATCCACCAAAAACTCAGTGCCCGTCATATAAGATGACTCATCCGAAGCTAAAAACAACGCTGCTTTAGCCATTTCTTTAGCCTCGCCAAATCTGCCCATAGGAATATGTACCAAGCGCCTTTGTTTCTTTTCTTCCGTATTCAAAAATTTCATCAAGAGCTCTGTTCTCAAGGGGCCAGGGCATAGTGCATTGACTCTAATATTTTCGCGAGCATGGATAATGGCCAATTCACGAGACAAGGCTAGAACAGCTCCTTTACTGGCTGTGTATGCAATTTGAGGAGTTGCTGCTCCGAGGTGAGCCACGAACGATGCTGTATTTATTATGGATCCACCACCTGATTTTCTGATTAAAGGTATACCATATTTGCAACCGAAAAAGACACCTTTTACATTAATATTCATTGTTATGTCCCACACATTTTCATTAGTCGATTGACTATCGCCATCGTCACTGTGCATGATACCTGCATTATTGAACAAGATGTGTAAACCTCCGAATTGCTGGCTTGCGAAATCGATCATGGTTTGGCAGTCTTCTGCTTTCGATACATCCGATTTGCAAAATGCACCTTCACCACCTGATTTTTTTATGAGGTCGATTGTCTTATGGCCTTCGTCTTGATTGATATCTACCACCACCACTTTAGCTCCTTCTTTGCTGAAGAGAATGGAACTTTCCCTACCTAGTCCACTGCTGCCTCCTGTGATAAGTGCTATTTTATTCTTTAACCTCATGGTTTAGAATATAGAACACGGATGCCACGGATGCAACGAGTCGGCACGGATTTTTGGTAGTAGTTAATCTGTGAAAACTCGTTGCACCTGTGATAATCCGTGTTCTATTAATTTAGTCTTGAACGATAATGCTCCTTTCGATCATTCGTGAATATTTTGCGCTTGAATTCCGGGTTTTTGCCAAAATTCAATAATAACCCAACTTCGATATCGGTGGCTTTTAGATAATTAATAAGCTGATTCTCATGTTCTTCACAAATGGCTTCTGCTGCTTTGAGTTCTATAATAACTTTATTCGCTACCAGAATATCGGCATAATATTCTCCTACTTCTTCTTCATCGTAATAGACATGAATCTGTTTTTGTTGATAACAAGTAATACCTCCCTTGCGAAGTTCTATCAGCAGGCAATTTTCATATACCTTTTCTAAAAATCCGTATCCCATTTTATTGTACACGGTGTAAAATGCGTCGATAATTTCTTTAGTTGTTTGTTGATGTAGCATATTCTTCTAAATTTTGATTATTTGAAATATGGAACACCGATACCACAGTTGCGACGGGTTTTCACGGATATTGGCAGAGGAAAATCTGCGTTTATTCGTTGCACCTGTGTAGATCCGTGTTCTATCCTATATCCGCTCAAAATACCTTTTTCTTTCCCAATCCGTCACAGCCCTGTCGTACGCTTTTTGCTCAGTTCGGAAAAAATGGCTGTAATGTTCTACTACTTTTTTCCCAAATACTTCTTCCGCAAAATTGCTGTTTTCAAATTTTTCAATGGCTTCAGCCAAAGTGTACGGTACTCTTGCTAAATCTTTCGCAGCATAGACATCGCCTTCAAAGATTTTTGGTGGGTCGATTTTATTTTTTATTCCATCCAGGCCACATGCTAATGAGGCTGCAAATGCCAGGTATGGATTGCAATCGGCTCCGGGAATGCGGCACTCAATGCGAAGACTTTTTCCTCTTCCAACAACCCGAAAACCGGCAGTCCGATTATCATAACTCCATGCCAATCGGGTAGGAGCCCACGAAGCATCAACATATCTTTTGTAAGAATTAACAGTTGGTGCATAGAAAGGCATGACGTATTCCACATTGGAAAGCCAACCTCCCAAAAACCATCTAAAAATATCCGAACCTTTGACCGGGCCGAAAGTCTGATCCCCATCAAAGGCATTTTTATCATCCTTCCAAAGACTTATATGAATATGACAACTCGACCCGGCCCGATCTTCGTGATATTTTGCCATAAAGGTCACGGAAATGTCCAGGCTATCCGCGAGTTCTTTCAGACATTGTTTATATATAACATGCCTATCGGCCATTTCGAGAATTTCGGCATAGTGCACGTTCAACTCGTGTTGTCCAAGGCCCCATTCTCCTTTAGAATTTTCTACGGGTACTCCCGAGTTTTTCAAATGTCGGCGAGCGGCAGCGTTGAATCCTTCGGTGCGCGTGCCTTGTAAGATGTGATAATCCTCGAGGTACCAACCAACCGGTTCGAGATTATGGTAGTGAAGATCATTGGCATCGCGATAGCTGTTTTCAAAAAGATAATATTCTAATTCTGATGCTGCGAAGCAGTCGTATCCCAATTTCTTTGCTTCGTCCAATTGCTTTCTCAAAATAGATCGGGGAGCTACATCTACCCAGTCATGCGTCTTGTCATCTTGCACATCACAAATGACAAGGGTTGTCTTATCCAACCAATCTGTTATACGTAAAGTCGATAGGTCGGGCACCAAATGAAAATCGCCATAGCCCAACTCCCAATTGGCAAATTCATAACCTAATATGGGTTCCATTTCCATATCCGTGGTAAGGAGGTAGTCGCAACCGTGCGTACCGTCCCTTGCAGCCGATTCCAGAAAGAATTCGGCATCGAATCGCTTACCGACTAGTCGGCCATAGTGGTCGGTGAAAGCGACGATGACGGTTTCTATCGATTCGTCTTCGACCTTTTTCTTAAGTTCTGAAAGACTTAGTTTACCTTTTAGGTTCATACTTTTCTTGTTCGAAATCCATATAGCGAGTAGTGGCGAACCAAATTTATTTGGTTCTTTTGATAATATCTCTGTTTGTCTCAAATGTCGCAAATAAATTTACGACGCCAATGCACACAAAAAATTACATTATGGCAACAGAACAAAATCAATTAAAGAAAACGCTCGGGCCCTTGATGTTATGGGGATTAGGTGTGGGATACGTCATTTCAGGTATGTATTTCGGATGGAATCTGGGCTTAGAGAAAGGAGGCACTTTGGGGTTAGCCGTGGCGACACTTTTCATAATCATTATGTATCTGACCTTTACTTTCAGCTATACCGAATTGGCTTGTTCTATACCAAAAGCTGGTGGTGCTTTTGACTATGCGGTCAAGGCACTTGGAAAGAATTGGGGCTTTTTGGGAGGCATGGCTCAAAATATAGAGTTCATTTTTGCACCTCCTGCCATTGCTTTTGCGATTGGGGCCTATCTGAATATTTTCCTTCCGTCTGTTCCGATTTTGGCGATTGCGATTTTTGCTTATTTCATTTTTACCGCTATTAATATCTATGGAGTTCAGGCCGCCGCGTCTTTTGAATTGATCGTTACCGTTATAGCAATTATCGGCCTTCTCATTTTCGCAGGAACTACTTTGCCCAAATTTGAATGGCAAAATTTGGAGCGGAATGCTTTGCCAAATGGTTGGACGGGAGCCTTTGCGGCCTTACCATTTGCGATTTGGTTTTTCCTGGCCATCGAAGGTGTTGCTAATGTTGCCGAAGAAACTATTAACCCACAGCGGAACGTTTTGATTGGTTTTGGGTCGGCTATTTTGACTCTTGTGGTGCTTTGCATCATCACCTTTGCATCATCTGTTGGATTGGGCGGTTGGGAAGTAATTGTATTTCCGGAAGTAGGAGCAGAACCATCTGATTCGCCTTTGCCATTAGCTATGGCTGCTGCTGTCGGGCAAAATCATTTTTTATATAAACTGGTTACATTCATTGGTCTTTTTGGTTTGATTGCGTCCTTTCACGGCATTATTCTGGCGGCAGGCCGGGCGAGTTTTGAATTTGGAAGGGTTGGTTATGCACCAAAGGCCCTTGGCAAAGTGCATCAAAAATTCAGAACACCAGCTAATGCGCTGGTCATCAATATGCTCATTGGCATTATTGCCTTACTTACCGGAAAGACTGGAGAGATCATTACGATTGCATGTTTTGGAGCATTGAGCCTTTATATCATTTCGATGATTTCTCTTTTGGTGTTAAGAAAAAAAGAACCTGGTCTTGAAAGGCCGTTTCGGGTTCCTTTTTATCCATTGACTCCTCTGATAGCTTTAATTATTGCGAGTATTGCCTTTGTGGCGATTACAATTTATAATTTCAAACTAGCCTTGGTTTATTTTGGAATATTGGTTTTGGCGGTTGTGTGGTTTAAGATGAGTTATAACGAAACGTAAATTTTTGGCAATGCATTACGAATACCATGATTTTCCAAAAGCGATAAGAAACTCTTAATTGATTTAGTTGAAGTGGCTGCGAAAAATGAAGTTTCCAAATTTCTCAAGGACAATTTCGAGCTCTACAAATCTATCATGGAGAGTGCCCATGAGGATATTCGCAAGCAATACTGGCAATTGAGCGATGAATTCAAAGATTTTTCAAAACATCTCAAAAATCGATATGATGGATGGAAGCATCGCCAACGGCCATCGATGATCGCGCAATTCCTGGTGGAAGGCCTTTTGACCCGAGAAAACATTACTAATTTTTCTGAAGATGGGATGGTGAAATTGGAGGTTATGGGACAAAAGCGGAGGACGGTTTTTGACAAAGACTTATGAATTGACGAATGACATTACTCCATCACATAAAAAAGATTTCAATATTAACCACGTCGAGATCTTCGGTCATCCCGCCCTCGATCTCCTGGCGGCCGGCCTTGCCCGCTTATTCATTTTCTAAGATCTTCGCTCGGCTTACCGGAAAAACAAAGAGGGGCAGACGGGAAATTATCGGTGATTACATAAAAATATTCGTTACGACGCTCTGGAGTCTTGCCCCATCGGCCGTTGCATTCATCGAGTGGTGAAATTTCAGCTGAGTATTCATGATCATTAAAATAGCGGCCGTTGTAATAGCCGCCGAGTGTATCTTTTCCGTCGCCCGGACGTTTTCTTTGTTTGAGTCGATAACCGCTTTTGTGCTCCGTTAATTTGCCGTTCTGGTCGTAGGCGTATTTGTAATAAATTGGAAAACCATCGGCAGTGTATCCAATTTTTAACATTTTATCGCCGAGATAATGAATCTCGGCGAGGTAACCTGTGGGCGTGCCGTGGTAATGGTATTTTCCTGAAGGTTGAACATGGGCATTGTTGCAATCCAATCCAAGGTCTTCGGTCGAAGTTAAAGTTGTAATATTCCATTCCCGATTGATATTTCCATTCGAAGTGATAAAAAACTCGGCTGTGAAAGGATCAATAGTCACTCCGCTAAACAAAAATTCCGTATCGTATCTGCGACCCGTTGTTTTACGTCCAGCTATTTTGGGATTCAGAGGGATGGAAAAAGTCCAGTCTTGTTCAAAGATGCGGTTTGGATTGCCTTGATTGGGGAATGCCCCCACCTTGTGATTGGCGATGCTGTTGATGGTGATTGTTCTGATTCCTTCGGGTCTATTGATTTGTTCAGTGTAATTGCTTTTTGAATTGGCCTTTTTTTGAATATCGATGTCACAATCATTCACATCGAGATTGATGGTGTAAGTATTCTCTTTTACGGCGTCTTTGGTGGGGTCGTTCGATCGTCTTCGAAAAGACGGCGGACCTTGCTGACTGGGCCGGAATTGAGTTGGCGCAGCTCGTTGTTGCGTTATGCTTTCTTTTGAAGTTTTGCACATTGTGAAAATTATCCCGACCAGGTAAATGAAGGAAATGTCGATGGAGGTTTTCATGAGAAATCTGATGATGCAATTCTTTACATACTATTAAAGTCCCGAAATTAAAAATTCATCCTACATATGCTTAAAAAGTTGACAACTTTTGCCACACGTGGAAGCTACAATTCCCGATTTAACTCAACAGTCCCACCTCTCCCTCGGCTATATGTATAGTCCTCAATTGACTTGTCCTTTCGGCAACATCACTAGTGCTATTTTCCAACCTCAAAACACCTCGCGGACACACAGCCGAACAAACTCCACAACCAACACAACTCGATCGCACAATATCCTGCCCCCTCTGGGCATACCACCGCACATCAATACCCATCTCGCAGTACGTAGAACAATTGCCGCACGAAATGCATTGACCACCATTCGTAGTAATGCGGAATCGAGATTTGAACTTTTGTACCAATCCCAAATAGGCTGCAAGCGGGCATCCAAATCTACACCAAACCCTATTCCCCATCAAAGGATAAAAACCTGTTCCAACTACTCCGGCAAATGCGGACCCAATAAGAAAGCCATACCAGGTGCGTATGTTATCGCTATTGAAAAAAAGAATATTCCTATGGCCTGTAAAATAGGTGTATAGCACAAGAATGGTCATGACCACGGCAAAAACCAAAACTCCATGAATAATCCAACGTTCAAATCTCCAGGCTTTCAGACTTTTGTTACTAAGTTGCCTATATGGATCGCCCAATGTCTCAGCAAGCCCGCCACACCCACACACCCATGAACAATACCAACGCTTTCCAAAAAAATAGGTGATCACCGGCACGGCGATAACGATCAACAAAATGCCCCAAACCAACATAAAAATACCCAAACCGCCACTCTGCACGAGATTGTCAATATTGTAATCGAAAAAGAAAGTATAGTTGAGTGGCCAGATATTTTTGAAATCGTAGAATGGCTGATTGAGCCTCACCAAAATCTCGGGAATGAGGAAGGCGATTGCCGTTTGGAAAAACATCACCGACCCTGTGCGTAGTAGTTGGTAACGGTTGTGCATGTACTTCGACATCATGCGGATGCCCATGACAATTACGATTACGCTATACATTAAACCATATAAAAACCATTGACTAGCGGGATTACCACTCAACTTTCTGCTAAGAGGATCTACCATCATTGTCCAGGCAGATATGTGCTGTGGTGTCCAGTAGAGTAGCACGTAGAAAATAATAAAGTATATCCCAGTCGCAATACCCACCCACGCTGTGATGTTAGGCGAAGCGGATTTAGGGGGATTATTTTTAACTTCTTTTTCGTAGTAAAGTACCAAGGCGGAAATGATTAGCACTACGAATGCTGTAACTATTGGCCAAATTAGATTGTACCCCATGTATTTAATTCCAAAGAGTAATACGCCAAAAATAGTGGCGACCAAAAAGAAACCACGATATCCCAAAGTCAATCCTCTGGTCATCGCATTGTGATAAATGCGATTGTGCTTGATGTCTTCGATAGCGACAAATTTTGGAAAGATAAATAGCAACCCACCTAGAATGCCCAATCCGAATGTCAGGAAGAAAAAGAGCAAAGGATGATCACGGACTGGCCCGATGGCAGATTTGGTGATGTTAGGAGCGATGTACTCTTTTATTTTCCAATCTCCGATTTTGTAGTCCCATTCTGCTATTCCGTCCGGGAGACCGTCAGAAGCTTTTTGCGAAAGAGATCTTTGCGCTGCCTTGATGCTCTTTTTCAATGCTTTTTCCATCGTTAAGCTGGAGGCAAAGGTTTGATCAAACAGCCCTTGTGCGTTGGCGGCATCAATTATAGCTTCCTTATGGTAATCATTATCTGCTCCGAGCTCGTCCTCCGTGATTTGGTATTTGTTCAAACCAAGCATGGCAGTGAATATCAGCATGGCCAGTAAAAACAACGCTAATCCCATATGTTGTACCCATTTCATCGTCCTATGCTCTTAATTTGTTTTTCAAAAATGAAAGGGCTTGATCAAGGCCTCTTTTTGATCGCGATTTCAGATTTGTGTTATTCTTTCGATTGTATAAATCGATCACTGATTGTTCATATGTTTTATAGAATTCGGGATCAAAATTCGCTAAACTCAGATTTTCCAAAACGCTTTCGATATTGGCTCTTTCGAACAGCCATTTATCACAAACCTCATGCCTGTATCGAATGCCCATGACGTTAAATCCAAGTACAGCCTTTGATTCTTTATCGTAGTTGATCCTTACGCTTTTCTTGCCGTGTGTATGTTCCCAATACAAGCTTTCCATATGTTCAGGTAGTTCACGCGGCACCTCTCCGTATACCATGTATTCTATGTCAAGGAATTTAGCAGAATTAAACCAAAATCCCGGATCGTAGAGTGTTCGATTTCCGCAAACGGTATGCGCGACCGTTTCTCCCATTATACGCCCCACGTACCAAATCGCCTCTATAGGCGTATGTCCGGGACAGGGATCGTTGTGTTGCGAACAATCGCCTATAGCGTACACATCTTCGATATTTGTCTCAAGGTATCCGTTGACCACGATTCCTCTTTGTACTTCGAGTGCAGTTTCTTTTACCAAATCGGCATTCGGACTCACACCAGGAGTCAATCCCACGAACCCGCAGTCTACTCGTTCTCCAGTTTCCTTGATGATGATTGCACATGCCTTGCCATTTCCATTGTCGATGATCTCCTGAAGGTTTGATTCCAATCTCAGATCCAAGTTATGTTCCCGGATATGTCGGGTGACGATCTGTGATTCTTCTAGGGGAAGGACATTGTCCCAATAATTTTTTTCTCGCACGAGCAACGTGACCGGGATATGTCGCGAGCGAAACATTTCTGCCATTTCTATACCGATAAGTCCGCCACCTACAATAACAGCTCTTTGCAAGCCGTCGGAATATTTTTCCATCTCCTCCATATCCTGCAAGGAATACAATCCCCTTACACCATTTAATTCCTGTCCGGGCCAGCCGAATTTATTAGATTTTGAACCCGTCGCAATGATTAATTTGTCGTAGGTGACCGTAGTGTTGCTATTCAGAATAAGATTTTTGGCTTCAAAATCGACTTGATCGACATGAGCGTTGATAAGGTCGATTCTGTTCTTTTTCCAAAACCAATCTTCGTACGGTTTGATATCCTCGAAACGCATATGGCCCATATATACGTACATCAATGCAGTGCGTGAAAAGAAATAATCCGTCTCCGAAGAGATAACCGTCACACGATGATCGCTTAGTTTTCTGATCCACCTGGCGGCGGTAATACCACTTATGCCATTTCCTACTATTGCTACGTGCATGAGCTAAATATTATGCGTCCGAATTTAGGAAAGATTTATATACCTAGCGGCTAAGCCGCAGTGATTAGTTAATTGGTTGATGAGTTAATTAGGCACTAAAATTCAAGTCAGACCTCTAAATTCCGTTGACCGTGAGTCGTCCGCGGTCTGCCATTTGACGTGAAAAGATTGTCGAAATGAAATGCATTTAGGCGGTTCTACCTCATTACCAAAAAATTGATCATGAACAAATGTCGGCTTTCTTACATTTGGCTATATTCATATATAAATAGCTGATAAATAGAAATTTATGCATTAAAAAAAGAAAGTATATTTTTTCTAAATAATTCTTGTAATTTCGTTTTAGAAATGGGGTAATGCCCGACAAAAACTGTCTATTAAGTGTTGTTAACTTTTTGATAAGATAATCGTTTTTTAAAAAGAGTTACTTTAGGTTTTGATGAGTTTGTTGAGATTGCATATTGTGTGGTTCTTACTTCTGATTTCATCTTCTGTTATGCTTTTCGGACAGCAGAAAACAGGGCGATATGCAGACCAACGGAAAGAACTTATCGATGTAAATATCTACCCAAATCCGGTCGAAGATTATTTCCACCTAAGCCGCATAGAAGGTGTCAAATACGTCAGTATCAACAATATAGCGGGACGAGAAGTCAAAAGATTTCTGGTACGAGGTAATCAGGATTTTTCCATTTCGGATCTTAGAAAAGGAGTGTACATTGTTCGGATTTTTGATACCCAGGATGAGCCTATAAAAGTAGTTAGATTGAGTAAGAGTTGATCTTTATCAGTGCGACCGAGAATGTTTAGCTAGTTCTATTCTGCGCATCACTTCTCCTTTCAAATATTCTACCTGCATAAGAAAGAAGATCACTGTCTTTTGCGGAAAATGGATCCTATTTTTTTAAATGGCCAGGCAACTGTATTAAGTATTCTTTTTCCCAAAGGAGGCTTTAGGTATGCATAGAATTACTCCACAGCATTCTCCCAATCCACTTTGAGCACAATCACTAAATCTTTTTGGTTAATCACGTCCATTACTGGGATTACTTCGTATTTATAACCAACATAAGAAACCCCGATTCTCACATTCTCTTTATGTTCATTGGGATCGTAAGACAATACAAATGACCCATCGAGATCGGTTATAGTCCCTATTGTACTTCCTTCCAGTAATTTTTCTAAATTCAGTAATACAGTTATTGCACTTTCGGCAGAGCCTGCCTCCTGGAATGTCCTCCATATCACTCCAGTATTGATTGCATTTCTTCAGATGTGACAGGTCTACCATTATTAAAGGTAAAATTATAAGTCAGTGTTTCCCCAAATAATCCACATCGACAACTTTTAGCACTTGATTAAGGTTTTAACTTTTCGAAAAGTAATCCATTTAGCCTTAGCATCCCTCATAAAGTCGGATACTCCACATAATTCCTAGGCGTCTCATACAGCCTCACGTTGAGGTCAAAATCCTTATTAAGATGTTGTCGCAAAATGTCATGTATGAGAATACAGAAATTCTCAGTGCTCGGAATCACATGTTCAAATTCAGGTATATCCACATTTAGATTTCTATGATCAAATTTATCCTCAATTTCTTTTTTTATTATGTCTTTTAGATCCTTGAGATTCATAACGTATCCTGTTTCGGGATCGATATTTCCGGTCACTTTCACTTCTAATTCGTAATTGTGTCCGTGAAAGTTGGGATAGCAACACTTGCCGAAAACTTCGAGGTTTTTTTCCTGTGACCAATTTGCATTGTACAAGCGGTGTGCTGCATTGAAATGTGCTTTTCTGAAAATGCTTATTCTCATTTTATGAGCGGATAGATGATGCAGGAGACTCTATGATCTTAAGCATCTTACTATGGTTTCATTTTTTTGAAAGGTAGTCCTTTTTGTCCCAGGTTCCAATTTGTTAATTCGGGATTGACCCAAATGTATCACATTTTTAATTCGAGCTGTCGTAAGTTAGCATCAATGAAATTTGAAGAAGTAGTAGGTCAGAAGAATTTAATCGCAGAATTAATAAAGAATGTAGACGACGACCGTCTTCCCCATGCCCTTTTTTTCAAAGGAAAGAACGGTTACGGGCCTTTGCCTTTAGCCCTTTCACTAGCCGCTTATCTTTTAACACCTGTAGATAAGCGAAAGAGCCCTCAAACCTCAAAGGGATACCAAAAAGCAGTAACCTATTTACACCCGGATTTCCACTTCGCTTTTCCCACAGTAAAGCATCCGGACAAATCTAGAAAGGATACTACAGCCAAGGATTTTATCAAAGAATGGCGCGATGCGCTCGACAAAAATCCGTATTTCGCAATCTCCGATTGGCTCGTCTCCATAAGCACATCCAATAGTGCAGGAGATATTAACATGGCCGAATGCAATCAGATCATCAATAATCTCAGCCTAAAGACATTTGAATCCAAACATAAAGTGCAGATCATCTGGATGCCCGAATACCTTGCTAGCAACGGCAATAAATTACTCAAACTCATCGAAGAACCGCCTGAAAACAGCGTGATTATTTTAGTAGGCGACAGTACCGAAGGTGTTTTGAATACGATACTCTCGCGCTGTCAGATCATCAATGTGCCACGCATCGAAGATGAAGAAATAATGCAGCAATTGAGCGATAGGCACAATTTGAATTCTGAAGCTGCCAGGCGTATGGCTTTTCTAGCTGACGGCGACTATGATCAAGCCGTGTCGCTATTGACGATTGATTCCAACATTACTTTGAATTTTATGTTGGAATGGATAAGCGCTTGTGAAGACGGACAAGCAGCTGGCATCCGAAGTTGGGTAAGTCGATTCGCCGAGTTGAGTACCGAAGAAAGGAAAGGGACCTTGCACTACTACCTCAAAGTTCTGAGAGAGATAATGCACTTTAAAATTTTGGGAATCGAGCATAATAAATTGAATGCTGAAGAGCGCTCGTTGATTCAAAAGAATGTACTTTTAGGTGATTTAACTGTTGAAGATATTGATGGCATTTCAGAAGTAGTTAATCATGCGATAGAACTATTAACCTGGAATGCGAACGTGAGGATTTTGATGTTTCAAAGTTCGTTGGAGATTGGACAAATTATTAGAAAACGAGCTCTCGTGTCGGAGCAGAGGTATGACGTCTAAGGATTTGCCCTCCCGCACCCTGACTCTAAAGGGAATCCTTCGCTCAGTTCAACTTGAGCTTGGCCTCCCTTTCTGCGAGCGCAGAAGCTGCTCTCAGGAGGCGCTAGGAAATTAAAGGGCGTGCGAAGGCTAAAATTATTTTTGTCATACACCCTGATAGCAGAGCTTTAAAATATAGGAATATGGGATGTAATGGATGCTCCATCGGAATGGACGGAGTACCTAGAGGATGCGGTAGCCAGGGGCACTGCACCACGGGAAGATGCAACAAGATGAACACATTTGACTGGTTCTCAGTCCTCGACATAAATGATCCTACCGAGTTCAAGATGGTAGAGGTAAGCTTCAAAAACGGAGCTAGGAAGAATTTTTATAAAAAGACGGATTATTCGAATGTAGAGACGGGAGATTTGGTAGTTGTCGAAGCAGCAGGAGGCTTGGACGTGGGAAGGATTTCTCTATCTGGTGAACTTGTGCGTCTTCAAATGCGCAAAAAGAAACTGGAAGAAAAAGACGTCAGCTATGGTATAGTCCGCCGAGCGCATGAACGCGATGTAGAAAAGTTGGAATATTCTCGATCCAGAGAGCGTGAATGCATGGTCAAAGCGAGGGCTATTGCACGTACGATGGATTTGAAGATGAAGATTGGCGATGTGGAGTTTCAGGGAGATGGCAAGAAAGCGACGTTCTACTATACTGCCGAAGGAAGAATAGACTTTCGGGAGTTGGTACGCCACTACGCCAGAGAATTTAAAGTCAAGATCGAAATGCGGCAGATCGGTTCGAGGCAGGAATCGGCTCGGATTGGAGGAATCGGCTCGTGTGGTCGTGAATTGTGCTGTTCTACCTGGCTTTCCGATTTCAAATCAGTCAGTACTACGGCTGCCAGATATCAGAACCTGGCAATCAACCAAACCAAACTTTCCGGACAGTGCGGAAGGCTCAAATGCTGCCTTAATTATGAACTCGACACGTATTTGGATGCGCTTAAAGGATTTCCAAAAGATGTCGACAATCTGGACACTGTCGAAGGTACGGCCGAACTCATAAAAACCGATATCTTTCAAGGAATAATGTATTACGTAATAAAAAGTGAAAGACGTCGTGGCGCTGTAGTAGCCCTGACTAAAGAGAGAGTTGTAGAAATAAAGCAAATGAATGAAAAAGGTGAATTCCCGGATCGATTGTTGGGAACGGTATCATCGGGTTGGATTCCCGGGGAGTCCGCAAGAGGCGATGACGAAATAGATTTTGCGGATGGGACAGGCGAAATCGAATTGCCTGCCATAAAGAAAAGGAAGAAGAAATCGCGAGGCAGAAGGAGACCTTTTAATAAGAATCGATCGAGAGATTCTAAAAGAGGAAGGAATAATGGTGCGAGAGGAGAGCGGAAACCAAACCGAAAAAACAATACCGACAAAAAATAGTATTCCGTGAGTTTTGATGTAGCTATTATTGGCTCGGGGCCGGGAGGATACGTCTGTGCCATTCGTTGTGCCCAATTGGGTATGAAGACGGCTATTATTGAAAAGGAGAAAACATTAGGCGGAACATGTCTCAATGTAGGATGCATCCCTTCTAAAGCACTTCTCGATTCTACAGAACATTACCACATTGCGAAAGAAAGATTTGTAGAGCATGGCATAAAAATCTCGTTGCCCAAAGTCGACATGCCACAAATGATCAAACGAAAAAATGAGGTAGTGAAAATCACAGTAAAAGGAGTCGATTTCCTGATGAAGAAAAACAAAATCGACGTAATTCAAGGAGTAGCCTCATTTGTTGATTCTACTACACTCTCCGTTGACAATAATGGTAAAAAAAAAGAAGTAAAAGCAAAGAATATCATCATTGCTACCGGCTCAGAGCCAATATGCCCGCCTGCATTTAATTATGATGGAAAAAGAGTAATTACGTCTACGGAAGCCCTTGATATTCAGACCGTTCCGAAGAAAATGGTGATTATTGGAGCGGGTGTCATTGGACTAGAATTGGGTTCGGTTTTTGCTCGAATTGGTACAGCTGTAGAGGTTGTCGAATTTTTGGATACCATTCTTGGAGGTATGGATGCAGACGTATCAAAGGAGATGAGTAGATCGCTGAAAAAACTGGGCATCAAATTTCACCTCGGACATAAAGTGACTGCGGTCTCTGGTACAAGTACTAGGGTAAAAGTAGAAGTAGAGAAACGAGATGGTGGAGATCCGTTTACCATTGATGCGGACTACTGTCTAATAGGTATTGGTCGAAAGGCCTATACCGAAGAACTCGACTTGGAAAAAGTTGTCATTCAGACAGATGACAAAGGGCAAATTGAGGTGAACGATCATTTTGCCACGACCGTCCCTAATATCTATGCTATTGGTGATGTAATAAAAGGAGATATGCTGGCGCATAAAGCGGAAGAAGAAGGAATATACTTGGCGGAATATCTAGCCGGCCAAAAACCGCACATCAATCACCACCTAATACCTGGCGTAGTCTATACGTGGCCTGAAGTTGCGACAGTAGGTTCGACAGAAGCAGAGTTGAGATCATCCGGCACTCCTTTTAAGGTGGGTAAATTTCCGATGAAGGCCTTGGGAAGATCAAGAGCGAGTATGGACGTCGAAGGAATGATAAAAGTTATCGCACATAAAGAAACTGACGAAATATTAGGTGTGCACATGGTCGGTGCTCGCGCAGCAGATTTGATCATGGAGGCTGTGGCATTGATGGAATTCAGGGCATCTGCAGAAGATATGGCCCGAATATCTCATCCTCATCCTACTTATGCCGAAGCTGTCAGGGAAGCTGCTTTTGCGGCTACGGAGGATAGAGCGTTGCATATTTAGGCAAGTGTCACACCCCAATAATGCTATTTCTGATTCAAAACAGTAATCAATATTATTTAAGGAAATTATCTTGAAATAACTATTACGAATTCTCCCTTTACGCTCGTTCTCGAAGAATATTCTTTAATAATTTCCTGTACCGGAGCGGTAAGTACTTCTTCATAAATCTTAGATATTTCTCGTACGGCTGACACGAGCGTATCTTCCCCAAAATATTCTTTTATATCGTTCAAGGTTCTTAGTACCCGGAATGGAGATTCGTAAAGTACAATTGTGGTATTGAGTTGAGCGAGATATTCCAACCTTGATTTCCTTCCTTTTTTCACAGGAAGAAATCCTTCAAAAAAAAACTTATCACATGGGATTCCCGAAGCAGCTAATGCTGGAACAAAGGCAGTTGCTCCAGGCAGACAAGTCACATTAATGCCTTTTAGGCGACAAGCCCTTACGAGAAGAAATCCAGGGTCGGAAATAGCTGGAGTTCCTGCGTCTGTAATCAAAGCGAAGGTTTTCGCGTTTAAAAGCTCCTGAACAATGGAATCAACAAGCTTGTGTTCGTTATGTGCATGAAAAGAGCGCATTGGGGTCGAAATATCATAGTGCTTTAGCAACTTAGCGCTTTGACGGGTGTCTTCGGCGAGAATTTGGTCTACGGATTTGAGCACTTCGATGGCTCTAAGCGTGATGTCTTTCAGATTGCCAATTGGTGTCGGAACCAGGTAGAGCATTATGCCGGTTCAATGGAGTATGAATAAGTTTCCATTATCGTGTTAGCGAGTAGTTTTTTGCAGGCGTTTTCTACTTTTTCACTTGCACGGGTTTTTGATTCGGCTGACAATTTTATAATGATGTGCTTCCCTATGCGCACGTCCTGCACGCCGTGGATATCCACGTTGTGGAGATTATTCGCAACTGTTTTGCCTTGCGGGTCGAGTAATTCTTCTCTCGGTAAGATGTCAATTATTGCTTTGAAATTCATCCTGAAAATTATGACCTCGACAAAGTTGACAACTTTTTGAAAGTTGACAACTTTAAGATCGAGGAAAATTCCTGAAAAACACTCTTGAAAAGATAAATTCCCTATGTTTAGCGCCGATTTATTAGGGAAATGACATCAATGCTTAAAAAACGGCACATAAAACCTCAGAGTCTTTTCAGCTCTCGGTCGTGCGGTTGATTGTGCATTATTGTCGAAATTAAAGTTATAAAGCCCGGTCAGAGCAATTTGACGGGGCTTTTGTTTTTTGTAATTAGGGATGACCTGTCAGGCTTCCATAGTTTGTGGGAAGAGAAATAATTATATTTTGCCATTCTCACAAAAAGAAACTGACAGGTCTTGGAAGCATTTACATCCTTGCTTAACACGATAAAATTATGACTATCAAAAGAGTTAACTTAAGCAACCTCGACCAATTAACACCCCTCTTTGGAGGATATATGGATTTTTACGGACAAATCAAAGATCCCGCAAAACACCGCATATGCATCAACTCTAACTTAACATATATAACAATTAACAATGTAAAAAGAATTGACTACCTGTGTTTTAACCTAATATTTGGGAATCTAACCATAGAACAAAAGTGCAGGAAAATTCAAAGTTCTTCACTATGTGGCAGTCCAATGTTTGCCTGTATAATGTTAATAATCAAAAGAATACATATTCATAAATAAAATATAAGTTAAACTAAGGTTGATGCCAATGCGCAAAACACCGGGAATTTCTCAGCCAAAGAATTAAGAACAACGAGTCCACCATTTTCTTAGCTGTTGATGAAAATGGAAATGGCCTGGGATTCACGCAAATATACCTATCGTTTACCTCAGTTGGACTAGGTAAAATATTGATACTCAATGACCTATTTGTGCATGCTGATCACCGGGGCAAGGGGGTGGGCCGGGCACTCATTGATGCAGTGAAGGAGCTTGCTCTAGAGGCCGGAGCAGTAAGATTTGACCTAGAAACGGGCGTCGACAATGTAACCGCACAAAGGTTGTATGAGAACTATGGATTTAAGAAGTCGGAAGGATATTATTACTATAGTTATAGTATGAAATGATTTAATTTGTGACTTCAGTCTTCTGCGTTCCTACTTCTGCTTCTTTAACAGCCACACCCTTAAAAAAAGTATAGCAAAAAGTCCCGCCACCTTGTGCCGTCCTTAACAGATCGTCGATTCCCTTTTGCATTTCAGCGGCACGTATCATTTTTTTCGAAACGGCCTCCTTAGAGATTCCCTGAATCATCGCCGTAAAAGTATTTTTCGTAAAGCCCTCTACAAGGCTCGGATTCGAGTCATCTACGTAGACTTGGCGTGGTGAAATCTTAATCTGTGTAAATCCAGCTTCTTCTAATATGGGGTATAATTTTCGGCCAATATTGGCATCTCCCCCTTTCTGTTGCTGAAGAATTACCTGGCATTGTATCGCTATTTTTGCTTCAACGCTATCGGGATGAAAATAAGTCGAACCGTGATCTCCTTCGATAACTGTAATCGTTCCATCTGGTTTTAGTACTCGCTTTAGTTTGCGTAAGGCATCAATGGGATTGGCTATATGCTCCAAAACGAAACAGACAAAAACGTGGTCAAAGCATTCATCCTCGAAAGGCAAGTTAAAAATATCGGCCTTCCGATATTCCACATTGTCAATTCCCATTGAATCAGTGAGTCTCTTAGCTAGAGAGATCGATTCTAAGGATCTATCAATTGATATAAAACTACATTTAGGATTCTTGGGTGCAATGGTTTTTGTTTGGGCGCCCACACCGCATCCTGCCTCTAGGATCAGCGAACCTTCTTGCCAAAATGTATCGTGATGTAAAATCTGGGCAACAGAATCTGCTTGATCATTTAATCGTTTTGCTTCTCGCTGTGAATATCCGTGTACGTATTTATTCATGTTATTTTTTGTGTCTAAAATTAAAATATGCTCCGACTTTCTACTCAGCGAGGCATTCAGCGCAATGTAAATCCTCCCTTTAAGGGATCAGAAGGATCAATCCAAAACTCCTGAGAACCAGTGTAATAGGCCATTCCGCTGACCTTAGGAACTACCGCCTGATAAGGCCCGTATTCACAGGTGTCGATGATCTCTACTTTCAGACTTGTGCCAATAATACTTTCTATCTCAATCTCTTCTCCAATGCGCAATTCTTCTTTGGCAAAATGAATCGCAGTCCTTCCAGATACACCCGAACCGGTGGCACATCGATCTACTTCACCATTAGCGAAAACGCAGACATTCCGACTGTGGATATTTGGTCTTTCTGATTTGTCTATGAAGATGACACCGTAGAGAAAACTCAAATCAGCCTCGAAAGGATGGACAATGTTCGCATTGGTGTTGATCACTGCGGCTTTGATAAGCTTTCCCCATTTTATAAGTTCTGCATAAGATTCGGAAAGGCAATTTAGCCCGATTTGCCGGATATCAAGATAGGCGTAAAAAGCCCCACCGTAAGCCAGATCATATTCTACCGTTCCAAAAGGGGGCGATTCCAGATCGTAGCTACCGACGTAAAAAGAAGGTACATTCTCGAAGGAGATCTGTTTGACAACTTCCTTTTCGATTTCCACATGAATCGATAATTGTCCGCAAGGTGCGTCAATTTTTAGAGTAGTCGATGGCTCTTTGATTTCCACCCACCCCAGATCAACGGCCGCTTTTCCGATAGCAATAGTTGCATGGCCGCACATTGTGCTGTACCCTTCATTATGCATAAAGATGACGCCAAAATCTGAATCTTCTCGTTGGGCTGGAACTTTCAGCAAACCATACATATCGGAATGGCCTCGGGGCTCCCACATAATAGTTTTGCGCAGATGATCGTGGTTCTTTTGAAGCGCTCTTCTTATCTCCAATATGGATTTCCCTTTGAAGTCTGGGTATCCTTCCAAGACAATGCGCAGCGGTTCGCCGCCTGTGTGCATGTCCAGGGTTTTTATTTTTTGATATGAATTTTTGGAAATAAAATTCATCTTAGTACTAATTCTTGTGCATTTCGATAAGATATACCGCTAGTGCCAAATCCGCTTTTGCATTGCCTACCGACTTAAACAAAGTGTTCTCTTCTTTGGATTTTCTCTGATATCCATTTTTTACCAACTCGTTTAAATCCATAAGAACATCAGATTTATTAATAGTACCATCCTGTAAAGGAATATACAGATCGCCGGACTCCTTTAGAGCTCCATAGTTATCTACAAAAATGCTGCTTTTTAAGAGGCATGCATCGTCAGTTTCCCGGGCATCCGGAAGGAAACTTCCGACCAGATCGATATGTGTTCCCGGTTGTATTTTTTCACCGGAAACAAGAGCATCGCTACTCAATGTAGCTGCTGAAATCAGCCTTGAACGGCTGCAATATTCTTCCTTATCGGAGACAGCCTGAATCCGTATTTCAGGAAGCAGAACACTGAGAAGTTCCTTTTTTTCTTCGGCCTTCTTTGCATTACGTCCCCAGATAAATACTTCTCTGATCGGCCGTACGCTGCAATGGGCTTGCACTAATTCCGGACAGAGATTTCCTGTGCCGATCATAAGCATGTTATGCAGTTTGGGATTGGACACCAACTTATTTGCAAGGGCTGACATGGCCGCCGTGCGTTTTACGGTCAGCTTCAGGCCATCGAATATGGCGAGCAACTGGCCATTATTGGCATCCATTAATATGTAGACGCCTTGTACGGATGGGAGGTTAAGCTGATCATTTTCGGGAAAGACATTGACGATTTTGATGCCGATGTATTGGTTGACCTGCCAGCAAGGCATTAACAACAAGGTAGCATCGCTGTTTTCTGTTGGAATGGTGTAGTGCGGGCGCTGAGGAGTTGTGATTTCATTGAGGTAGAACGATTCGAGGAAGGGTATGAAGTCGGTATAGTTGACGGCGGTTTCTATTTGTTTGGCGGAGATATGGAGCATAGTAAATTTTGATGGGTAGGATTAGTTCACCTTATAGTTTATCCGTAATCGTACCGACCTAGCCAGTATAACTCAAGTTCCATACTACTGGACATTGGGGTTAAAATAATACAATGTCTTGAAATAAAGTAGGTTATATATTATAATAAAGTGGAATATATCATTATTGTTTGTAAAACAAACAATTAACAACAATGACAATTCCACTCGTAAGCGAAATAAAACCATTTTTCTCAGGTTTTGAAGAACATGTAATAAAAAATTTTCTCACAACAGCCCAAGGTATATTATCAGCCAGGACGACGAATTTGAACATTGTAAAGGATAAGCTCCCTGGAATACTCGAAAACCAACAAAACACCAAACCTGATTCGAATTATAAGAGGTTGATCCGTTTTTTCAATATGGATGATGCTGACAAGCAGGCATTGATTGAAGCTATATTATGTTTTAGTTTTTATTTGTTGAGACTCAAAGCGAAGAACATCAAATATTTGGCACTAGATGGTACGAGCTGGGAGAATGGCAACAAGAATATTCACTTATTAACATTGAGTGTAGTGGTCAATGGAGTAAGTATTCCAATATGGTGGGAAGACTTAGACAAGAAGGGTATGAGTAATTTTAATGAAAGACGAAAGGTGATAGACAAAGCCTGTAAATTATATAATCTGAAAGGTTTGATACTACTAGCAGATCGGGAGTACATCGGAGAAAGATGGTTTAAATATCTGGTAGACAAGGGGTTAGAGTTTGTAATTAGGTTAAAAAAGGGAATTTATAAAGGGTATGTGGACAACCAAAGGGGAAAGGATAAGACATTTTATAAACACCAACATCTTCGATACATTGGTATTGAACGTGAAGCATTGAAAAAACGGTATCAAATCTGTGGAGTGTCTAAACAAATTGAAATCCTTGGAAAAAAATTTTCTTTTGTGATTTTTAAAAACCCCAAAAGTTCAGCCAACGAACCTCTGTTTTATTTCATATCTACATTGAAAGACAAAAGAAAAATAGTAAAGCTTTACCCTATTCGTTGGACTATTGAAACTTGCTTCAAACACTTAAAATCAAATGGTTTCAATTTAGAAGCTCTTAATTTTAAAGACTCTGGAAAAATAGAATTGACAATGGGTATTGTAGTATTTATCTATGCCTTATGTATTGAACAGGGTCTAACCCAACTCAAGCACAAAAAGAAGAGTGATTGGAAGAAATATAAAAACGGATCGATCAACTTAGTCGTTTCCAAATTTAAAAAAGGACTATCCTTTTTAGAAATCAAATTCAACAACCTTAGAAATTTCATATGCTTTCTTTCTCATTCCATTCGTTCTATCCCCAAACCCTCTTGGCTATTCTTTGAACCACAATTTATAGCTCATGTCCAGTAGTATGCTCAAGTTCCTAATGAAAAATATAACATCCTCACAATCAAGGCTTTACAATCTATTTGTAGATGCTACAAGTTTTCGCGTCTTTACCAACAGACAAGGCGATAAAATAAGTAAACTCGTAGCAGCTACAGGCCCTTTTTTAGGAACTTGAGATAAGTTCTGAAAACTCTTTTTTTCGGTGGTGAGTTAAAAAAATATTCTGAATATAAGCATTCCACGATTATACGTTATTAATGGATTTATACCCTTTCAGGTACAATAATATTGTTTTCGACAAAATAACACCCTTTCGGGTATAAATGATAAGTACTGTCACTCTACTACAATCTCCAAAGCGAGCTCCTCCGACTTATTGGTAATATGCAACTTATACCGGCCTTTTTCCAGCACTAAAGGTTTTCTATCAAATTCGTGCTTGATCTCAATTATATCAATTGGAACTCCAATCTCGTATTCTTCGAGAAGGTATGCTTTCGCAAAAAGGGGATAATCAATGTCGATTTTCTCATGATCTAAAGAGTAATATCGACAATCCTCATTCTGAATCAACCAATTCGGTCTGCCATTAATGTAAGAAGTCTTCGGATGAACCACTTCAACATCGACATGCTCGCTAAATCTCATGATTTTATCATTCTCATCAACAAATACGGACGGTTCGGTGATGGAAAGAGTCTTGAGAACAGGATGTTCGTTGTAAATAATTTTCTCTGTAAAGTTGTCCTGGTAAATGGTTAATGGGTCAATTCCGGTCTTTTCTTTGATATGCTTGGCCATCCAAAAGTACTTTCCATATTTCAATTCATCAGACTCTATGACATGATGCCAGCCACAATTAATGACTATCTTCGCATTCGGATTTGCTTTCATTATGCGAATTATGTTATCAGCTTGAATTTCATCGCGATCTTTATCATCTACTTTTTTCTCTCTTTCGTATGCAAATAATTTATAGTCATTTCTTAAGGCCGTTCTTATAAATTGAGCCATTTGGGGTTCATTTACATAGTGTCCCGTTTTCCAGGAATGCAGTGCAAATCCACGTTCATTGAGAAGGTTGTCCTTTAACTGAAACGTGTTTTCAGAATCAGGGGCGAGCGCTTCCAAACCCAATAGATCAAAACCTAAATCCTTTAGGCCAACAATCAGATTCTTCGAAAAAATCCGGTGTTGTGGCTTGAGGTGTGATTCGCTTATGATCACAACTCGATGGTTGCGAGCTTCTTTGAGAATCGCTTCTATAGCATTAGTGAGCTTGGCACTATGCCGAATTTCCAAAGTATCAATGCCCCATGAAACCGGAATATCATATGCGCCGATTGCATCTAAATAATTACCAATAAAGGTGTAGCGATAGGAAGCTGATGGTGTGCTCAGTTCGCCTGAAGCCAATTTGGCTTCGATCTCGTAGGAAAAGAGGAGTTCGAATTCGCCATTTTGGCTTGTTAGTGTTTTGGATAAAAAGAGTAGAACGAATAGTGCAAAACTCTTGTACATAAGGTACTGTCGATTGAAAATTATATCCGAAAAGAATTGTCTCACACAACGACACTACGTCTACGACGTTTATATTAGTTTATTGCGTCTTCGTTGTGCGCGTTGTGTCGTCGTGTGCGATTCTAACAACCATACTACCTCTCCTTCCAATTCTCATCCGCCTTTTTGACCCGATTTGGAAGTATTTTGAAAAGCAGTTTAGCAACAGGATTTGAAAAAAGGTATGTTTTGCCGCCGATGGTAGCGCTGTGATTACCGCCCTTCACGTCCAATTTCCCAGTACTGATAGCAAAGGCGCAATGCCCATCGTACTCCGCTGATTTGTTTGATTTATCCATTGCATAAAATTATGTCACACAACGGCACAACGGCCACGACGTAATGCTATGGTTGATTCTGCATGCGTTGTGAGCGTAGTGTCGTCGTGTGAAATCCTAAATTAAAATTGATCCACCTCCCTATATGCATCCAGCAAGGCCTTCTCCCCTTCTTTTCCCTCCGAATAATTCCCATGCTCCATACCCAATATTCCGTCAAAATGCTTCGAATGGATCAGCTTAAAAATATTTTTATAATTGATCTCTCCCGTCGTCGGTTCCTTACGACCAGGATTATCACCGATTTGGAAGTATCCGATCTCGTCCCAGCTTTTCTCAATATTCGGAATGAGATTGCCTTCCTGAATCTGTTGGTGGTAGATGTCAAAAAGTATTTTACATGATGGACTATTTATCGACGTACAGATCTCGTATGCCTGTGCTGCTTTAGTCAAAAAAAGTCCCGGATGATTTCTAAAATTCAAAGGTTCCAATACCATCGTTAGATTATGAGGTTCGAGGATATCACAAGCCCTGCGCAATGATTCTATGACGTGCGCCGTCTGGTACCCCACATCTTGTCTCAGATCTACGTGACCGGGTACTACCGTCATCCATCTAGCATTGACGCGTTTCGCAACTTCCACAGACTCTTTAATGCCCGATAGAAATTCTGCCCTTGACTCTTCGTCTCCTTTTGCCAAAGTCGGTTCTTGCCAATAGATTTTATGTGCCACGAATACACCCATTTCAATCCCCCTTTTTGCCATTGTTGCCGCCATTTTTTCCTGAAGACTCACATCGCGGCCCTTCATACCGTTGTCTTCATAGGCGGTGAAACCCTGATCGGCCATAAAATTTAACTGGTCAATCGGGTCGGCTCCTGCATGGTGTTTAAACATGCCGAGATGAGGGGCGTATTTCATTCGAAATTTCGGAGGCAGTTCGTTGATCATTGGGGCCAGTCGGTCCCAACCGGAGTAAATTGTCCCTGATACGAGTGATGTTTTTGTTATAAATGACCTTCTGTCCATTTGTTTAGTTTTATGAATGTAAATCAGTCAGGTAGATCAAATGTAAAAAAAGGAATGGGAAAGTATACGATGAATGTCTTTGGGCCACAAATTTGACGCTTGCCTACCGGGGATAGAGGTCACACATTGTGGGCTCCAAAGTCGAGTAGGCAAGGGGAGTTTCACCCCAAGCCTCTCACAGAACCGTACGTGAACCTCTCAATTCATACGGCTCTTTACAATTAACCAATTTAAGGAAGATAACCCAACTGCCAATGAGGAAATAAATACCGATAGCTTTTGGCTACAGATTGTATCCACTTCTTCGTTGCGTAAAGGGATTTGGCCTTCTTAAATCGCTTAAACTTGCGGTACGCCCATTTAATAATTCTCGCATTGACTTTAAAGAAAAACGAAACCAGTTCGTGTTTGCTCACCTTGCCATAGTATTGAAGCCAGCCTCTGATTAATGGACACAGAGCTTTCGACAGATCAATGAGTGATCTACTTGACCACCTGTTAATCTTAAGATCCCTCAAATGGGCCACAATCCTTTTCATGGATTTGTTGCTTATTCCAGGTAGAAACGACATAGTCACTTTTCCACTTTTTGTCACTACTTTTCTTGGCTTAAACGTAAATCCAAGGAAGTCAAACTGGACTGACTCTCCAGTCAGTTTGCGCCTTCTGTTACTGGGACAATACACTACCTTGGTCTTTTCCGGATGCAATTCGAGTTTACATTCCTGCATTCTCGTATTGATTTTGTTAAAAACCCTCATAGCTTCTTCCTTACTCTTCGCATGTACGATGATATCATCAGCATACCTTTCAAAAGGACATTCAGGAATTTCCTTTTCTATCCATTTGTCAAAAGCGAAATGAAGAAAGATGTTAGAGAGCAACGGACTAATTACGCCTCCTTGTGGAGTGCCTTTTCCTAAATTGGTAATTAATTTTCCATTCCCCAATTGGACTGGAGTCTTTAACCACCTTTTTACGTAAGTAATGATATGTTTTCTTTGAGTCACATGACGTAGGGCTTTTATCATTAAGCCGTGGTCAATATTGTCAAAGAATCCTTTAATGTCCATATCAATTACCCAAGCATACTTCCAACAATTCTGCTTAGCTTGAATTACGGCTTGGTGTGCACTCTTGTTAGGACGGTATCCAAAGGAACTGTCTGAGAACTGTTTATCAACAATCTCTTCTAATTCTTTTCTGATTACCATCTGCGCAACACGGTCAGTTACCGTGGGAATTCCTAATGCACGCACCTTACCTTTGGACTTTGGTATTTCCTTTCTCCTCACGGGAGATGGAAAGTAACTACCGCTTGCAAGTCTGTTCCATATCGGGTACAGGTATTTCTGCGGAGCTCTTGATATTTCCAACACCGTTGTGCCATCTATCCCAGGCGCTCCACCATTTGACTTGACTAATTTAAACGCATCCCACACTTGTCTTTTTGTGATAGGATATGGTTTTGTCTTTTCGAATAAATTCATCCTTTTAAATCAAATGATTTAAAGTTGAGTCCACTCCGAAAACTAAATCATAAATCATGTCAAATATTACAATAAGATGACATATATATTTAATTTGTGATATGTTTAAACGTAGTACAAATTCACAAGTCGATCTATTCAAATCGATAGGAGGGATGCTATCAGAACGGAAGCGAGAGCTTCTGGATGATCCAAATGGTTGGCATAATATATTTTTTAAAGAAGTGGTATCTCGCATAGACGAAGGATTGTTCGAGGTGCTTTATAATCAAGGAGGCCGGCCCAATTGCTCAATTAGAGTTTTAATGGGAATGATTATCCTTAAAGAAGGTAAAGGTTGGACTGATGAACAACTTTTTGATGAATGTCGATTCAACACCAGGGTCATGCTTGCTTTGGGATATTCGAATATAAATGAGGATATTCCGACCGAATCGACTTACTATAAGTTCAGACAGAGCATGGTAGAGTATAATGAAGACCATGGGGAGGATTTGATGAAGGCGGCATTTAAACAAATCACTATTGGGCAGATAGAGCAATACAAGGTGAGCGGTAAGAAAATACGATTGGATTCGAAGTTGATTAATTCCAATATTGCACGCTGCACTCGAGTCCAGATGATAATCGAAGCTGTACGAGTATGCAGTAAAGACCTTATGGTAGAACTGCTTACAGATCAATTGGATAAAGAATCATGCGAGCTTTTAGAAAAGCTAAAAAGCCAAAGTGCCTCCAATATTGTCTACCCATTAAACAAAAAAGAAAAAGAGGAACTGCTAGTAGGTATGGGTAAGATCATAAAGGTACTCTTGAGTCATGGCCAGGCGGCGGGATTGACAGGCTACCAAGATCTCAAGCGGCTCTACGAAGAACAGTATGAAGAACAATCAGAGGAATCTAATGAGCAAAAACCTCCGAGTGCCTCTGATGATAAAACAAAAATCAGCGCGGTCTGTGATGAATCTGAACAGCAAACTAAACAGGAGAATACTCCGAGACCCAAAGCTGCAAGAGACATATCGAGTGGCAGTGTGCAGTCCATTCATGATCCTGATGCTGCCTACCGTACTAAAGGTAAAGCAGAAAATAAACAGACCATATCGGGCTATCATGCCAACATAAGTGAAACGTGTACAGAAGAAAATGAAATAGACCTAATCGTAGATGCCCAGGTAGTACCGGCCAATATTACAGAAGACGAGTTTTTAATCGAATCTATCGACCATATCCAGGATGTATTAAATCCAGATAAGGATGAATCAGGTCAAGAAAAGAATAAAATAGAACAGGCCATCACGGATGGCGGATACGACAGCAAGGCCAACAGAAAAGCAATGTCAGAAACGACCACGCCCGAATGGAAGTTAGCTAATACAAAAGGGGGAAAGCAGGCCTATACAATGAAACGAGATGAGAATAACAATCTTCAAGTATGGCGAAAAAAGACAGGAGAACAGTGCGCGGTAAAGTTTAACGAGAAGACCAACAAATACGTCATTAAACACGACACCCGAGGTCGGTATATGACCAAAGATGAAGTAGAAAACTATTTTTTATTTCAACAGATGCAAGAAACATTAGATGAGCACACCCACAATCTAAGAGCCAATGTGGAATCGACCATACATCAATGTTTTCACCGGCTCAAAAAAAGGAACAAAATATTATATCGGGGTTTATTCAAATGTCAAATTTATGTCCTGTCACGAGTACTTTGGACGAATTTTAGAAGAATTAACGATAAATTGGTCGAAAATACCCTCGGATTTCCAAATATCATCATCGCAACCCTCAGGAATGCTTATGCAACAATATTGCACTTAAGAAAATTCCAGGGTTTTGGCCGCAGCTGGCAAATGTACGCTTGAAAAATGTGTGGTAATCGGAGTGGACTCAAAGTTGATTGATTAAAAAAAACTAATTGTATCTACCCCTTCGCTGTTCTTGCATTACACAAGCTTCTACACTACTACGAGTAGATCCGCCACTGCTGAGTTGTCTCGATATTCGCTTTACTCAAAGAGCTTATAGCTTTCTCTCATACGACATCCCGCAGCTTCCCCTGTTCCATGTTTGAGCCAAGTCTAAGGTCGTGCCATCTTTACGCCGAACACCCATCACGCCTATTATGAGTATTTATCGTGACTTGTCTGCCGGTTGGACTGTAACCCACATTTTGAGTGTCAAACAGTGATATTTACGACGCCTCTACGATGGTTCATTCTCATCTCATTCACCTCCTTAGACCATAACTGATGGAATAATATTCCACCTTTTTTCATAATGCTAAGCACCAGACCTTGAAAGCCAAGCACCTTATGATGTTTTGACAGGTAAGCTCATACTCTCCCTGCCGGAGGTCCGCCTTCTTCACTTTTGAAGAAGTTCCTCCATCTCAAACACAGCTTATGTCCATCCACCTCTAAGACCGATGTCTTATCATACCCAATGGATGGACTTCAGGGCACACAGTACCAAAAAAGCTATTTTTGACAGTATAGTAGAATTTCTTCCACCGATTGTCGAATGATACCAACTTTTTGGAACCAATATTCAGAGAAAAATATTGAACCTATAGGAAATGCTGAAAAAACTGAAATCCATATTTATAGTAGAAATGGAAGGTTCCACAAAGGAAGAGCCAACGAAATCGAGTGGCTCCGCTTCCGCTTCGAAAAAATCAATCTCAACTACCTCAAAAAAATCCACAATTACTATGGGCAAACCAAAGGATAAATTTGTCAATATCCTTCTTGAAGCCATCGAAAAAAATAATATCGAGGGCTTCGACTACCTCGAATACAAGCAATCGCTCCAGTCTTTGAGCAAGATGAATATGGATGAGGCGACTCGTTACAAATCGGCATTTGCCATGGCTGCCACAATGGGCATAAATAAGACAAAGCTGGTGAATAGTGTGAAACGCTATATGACTGTACTCAAGGAGGAAGAGTCCAAATTTACAAGCGCCCTGGAAAACCAGAAAAGTCAACGGGTCAACCAAAGGCATAACGATCTGAAATCGCTTCAAGAGGGAATCGCCGAAAAAGAAAAACAAATCGAGGCGCTAAAAAAGCAAATCGAGGACAGCAAAAACAAATTGGCTGCCCTTAACAATGAAATCGCTAATGCCGAAGCAAAAATGGAAGAAACACGTTCGAATTTTTATGGTTCGTACCAAGTTGTATTTTCGCAGATGGAAAATGATTTAAAGAAAATAAATCAATACCTCTAAGTCATGGAGATCATGGATTACAAGCCAAAGTCATTTTGGAAGCGGCCGGAGGGAGTAACTGGTCTGCTTTTTGTGACGGCGATCCTAATTGGAGGAGGTTATGCCGTTATGACCGGGCTGGCAGGCATTTTGGCTTTTGCAACGTCGGCTTTGGGTTTAGCCGTTACAGTGGCGGCCTTAGGAGCCATTGTTTTCATGGCCCTGGACTCTAAGGCGCGAAATCTCCTTTGGTACATGTACAAAAGTACAATGCGCTGGGTCACAGGTCTTTTTGTGCAAATTGATCCCATTGGTATTCTGAAATCTTATATAGAAGACCTTGAAGCCAATCTGAAAAAGATGAACAAGCAAATCATCAAACTCAGAGGTCAGATGCACCGACTGAAAGAAGTCATTTTAAACAATAAAAAGGAAATCAGCAGCAACCTTAACCAGGCAAGCGCAGCCAAAAAAAGCGAGCAAAAGGCGCAAGTAATCTTGAAAAGTAGGAAGGCCGGTCGGCTAAAAGAGTCCAATTTAAAGCTGGAAGATCTTTATAAAAAAATGGAAATCCTGTACAGAGTGTTGATGAAGATGTATGAGAATTCAGATGTCCTAAAAGAAGACGTAGCCGACCAGGTAGAAATAAAGGAACAAGAATTCAAAGCGATAAAAGCGAGCCATTCTGCCATGAACAGCGCCATGGACATCATAAGGGGCGATAGCAATAAACGTGAAATATTCGAAATGGCTTTAGAGACTATTGCCGATGATGTAAGTCAAAAAGTGGGAGAAATGGAACAATTTATGGAGCTTTCCGAAAATTTTATGGCATCAATTGATCTTCAAAATGGAATATTCGAAGAAGAAGGACTCAAAATGTTAGAAACGTGGGAAAATGAAGGCGCCTCCTTAATATTGGGTGGCGAAAAAGAGCAGTTGCTTCTGGACGCAGAAAAGGAACAAGCTTTAGATTTGAATAAAGGGATGCTTTCGAAGGAGACATTGCAGCGAGAGAATCAGTATGATACGCTTTTCGACTAAAGTCGGTTGACCCTCCTTCGCCATCGACTACGCTAAAGCTTCGTCGATCTAAGAAGGCTTCGGAGGGCAAAGCGGCTAACGGTTTAAGAGGGGTGAAGAATCAATAGTTTGGCATTATTTAAACCATACCGTTTTGCTGACTGCGAACTGCCGACTACCAACTTAATCCTTTAATGATGAGGCATACAGCTAAGAACAACATATAGTTTTAATAATTGCAATAACAAACTAACAAAATGGCAAGACGTAGACTAACCATGTTTTCAAAATTACTCCTGACCATTCTCATCGTAGGCGCATTGGTTTTCGGCGGGAAATATTTATTGGATAATACCTCACTGGGAGGTGAGCTAAAGGAACAGGCTGATTCTATGACCGAAAGCGGAGGCGGTACTTCTCCGAGCACGACAGGGACGTTTGCCGGTGACGATGAGATGATCAAAGTGGGAGTTGTGACTTGGGGCGGATATGCTGGCGGACAATATTTCAACGAAGGATTTGAGGCAAGCAGGGCTTCTCGATTTTATAAGGACTACGGCCTCAAAGTGGAATTCAAAGTACTGGATGACTTCGAAGCATCCCGGAATGCATTTAGGGCTGATGAGGTGAATCTGCTCTGGGCGACAATCGACGCCTTTCCCACCGAAGTCAACGGACTCCATGCCGTTGACCCGGTAATCGTTTGGCAGGCAGACTGGTCGCGAGGCGGAGATGCAATTGTAGCGAGAAGAGGAATCACGAAAGTTTCTGATCTAAGAGGTAAGAAAATAGCGGTTGCCGAACTCACACCATCGCATTCATTCCTGTTGTGGTTGCTTGATGCAGGAGGCTTGAGACCTTCTGATGTAGAAATTGTACCACAAGCCAATGCTATTGATGCCGCCGAGGTTTTCAAAAGTCAAAGGGTAGACGCTGCCGTGGTATGGAGTCCGGATGATATACTTTGTACCAAGGCTGTGCCCGGTTCGAGAATACTGCAAAGCACCCGTTCAGCGGCTTTTATTATTGCAGATGTATTTATGGCTAAAAGAGAGTATGCCGAGCGCAATAGAGATATGCTCCAAAAAATGTACGAAGGATGGATGAAAGGAGCAGCCGAGATCAATTCCAATGAAAGATCCAGACGAAAAGCAGCTGAAATACTGGCCAGAGAATTTACCGAAAGAGGAACAGCGCTTACCCCTGACGAAGCGGACGAAATGATAGGCAATGTGCGTCTTACTACACATGGCGACAACAAAAATTTCTTTGGGCTTAATGCCAATTATAAAGGAGTGTCTGGCAATAATCTCTATTCGAATATGGCTATAAAATACCAGGATTTAGGCTTTATTGATGGCAATGTTCCCAATTGGCGGTTGATCGCATTTCCTCAATTTGTCAATTCCACCTCGCTTACATCGGAAGCTCATTTTGCAGAAGCTGCTAAAACATTTTCTGAAGTTACCGAAGGAGATAAAACCGCTGCCGCTATAGCGACGAAAAGAGTAAGTATACGTTTCCGTACAGGAGAATTTCACCTTGATGAAAATGCCAAGTACATCATCGATAAAGAATTTGTAGACATTGCCAAAGCTTTCGGTAATGCGAGAATTCGAATCGAAGGAAATACCGACAATACGGGCAATTATGCCAGCAACGTCACCCTTTCACAAAAAAGAGCACAATCGGTGGCGAACTACCTTATATCAGAATACAGCATGCCGCGAAATCGATTCGTCATTGTCGGAAACGGCCCGGACAAGCCGGTAGCTTCCAACAATAATGAGCTAGGCCGAGCGCAAAATCGAAGAACCGACTTCGAACTCATTTCGGAATAATTTAGAAGCGATCGCCTGATTATGGACAATTGGATGTTCAAGCTTCGCGGTGATCTCAGCAAGCCGCAGGAACTAGGGCTTGGACTAATAGGTCTGATTATTTTCATTGCTATTTGGTGGCTCGCTGCAGAAATGATGTCACAGCAAAGACCTGTGATCGAAGGTTGGGAACCGAGAATGCCCAGCGCCTTCGCAGAAGGTGATCTAGATTCTTTGGCGCGCGCTGATTCTATTGCTTTCGCCAATGCCACTGAATTTGAAAAAGTGTATCCGCTCCTTCCGCCTCCTCCCAAAGTAGTAACATCCTATCACTCGTTGGTCACAAAAGACGAGTTAATATCCAATACGGGAAAATCGATTTGGCTCAACGTCCAAGGCTATATTTGGGCAATCCTGATTTCAGTTCCACTGTGATTTATCATTGGACTACTACCCATTTTCAACGGACTGTTTAAGAAACACGTCAATGCGGTTCGGTACATCCCCTTGACTATTTTGACCGGTATTTTCATCATTTGGTTTGGTATAGAAGATCGAATGAAAGTTGCATTCCTGGCCTTTGGAATTATAGTTTATCTCCTACCGGTTGTAGTACAACGTGTGAATGAAGTCAAGGACGTGTATCTCAAAACTGTATTTACCATTGGTGCAACCGATTGGCAAACAGTTAAATCTGTGTACATTCCATCGGTTATGTCAAAACTCATAAATGATATAAGAGTATTGACTGCAATCTCATGGACGTATATTATTATTGCCGAACTGGTAAACCGACAGGGAGGCATCGGTTCGTTGGCCTATATCAAAGCACGACAAGGACAGATCGAAAAGGTATTTGCTATCCTCTTTGTGATCATTCTGATAGGATTCATTCAAGACCAGATTTTTGCGTTTTTGGATAATAAATTGTTTCCCCATAAGACGTGCAAATCTTTCTCTCCGGGTATCAAAGAATCGCGATTTGGCATCTATGGAATTCTTCTCGCACTATTGATAGCAACTCTTGTAACTGCTTTATTTTCAGGCCCTTCCACCGTTATGCTAGTGCTTGGTATAATAGGATTCTCAGCCCTGCTCTTCACGCTTTACGGCCAGTTTTTGATCAAAAAATCCCAGACCAATGGTTGATTTTAAGGATACGGGCCAAAGCAATATTATCGAGCTCAGGGACATCGGCCAATCTTATGATGGCGGAAGTACATGGATCATACAGGACCTGGAATTATTAATCGAAGACAAGCCCGACCAAGGCCAATTCGTAATAGTCATGGGCATGAGTGGCAGCGGCAAATCCACAATGCTAAGATATATTGCAGGATTGCAGGAACCTACGGAAGGAACAGTTTTGGTGAAAAATACAGCCGTTGGAAAAGACAATCGTGTAAGCATGGTTTTCCAACAATATTCATCATTGCCATGGATGACTGTTTTGGAAAATGTTGCTTTGGGATTGAAGTTCAAAGGAGTAGCTAAAGCGGAAAGACAAGAGAAGGCGAGCGAATTGATAAAACTAGTCGGCCTCGAAGGCCATGAAAATAAATTCGCCCAATATCCCACTTTGTCAGGCGGTCAATTGCAACGTGTAGCCATAGCTCGTAGCCTGCTTGCCAATCCCGAAATTCTTCTGATGGACGAGCCTTTTGGGGCGCTTGATGTGCGTACTCGCCTGAGTATGCAGGATTTGCTTTATTCGATTTGGCAGCAATTTCATTCTACTGTTGTATTTGTAACCCACGATATTTCGGAAGCTGTGTACCTGGGAGATGAAGTTTATATCCTGGGGAAAAATCCTTCCAAATTCGCAGAACATATCGATATCGATTTACCAATGGAACGATCAAGGGAGACCAAACGGTCGAAAAGCTATGACGAGTTGGTGCATCACGTAGAGGATACTATGATGCGTATGGCGGCAGAGTGATTATCAAATAGGATTTAGGCGCAAGCATTTATTCAGTTGTAAAATGAACTAAAACTTACTCGATAAAAAATTATCATAGCATTGCAAACAAATTAATCGATAACCAGATATGATAGAACAAACAATTTTAAGGCTCGCATTTGAATTATTCAAGAGATTATCACTAAGTTAAACCGATAAATAATATGCACAAGGTACGGATTGAGGAATCTTCATCTCGTACACCGTTATTACCTGCCTGACGAATTACTGACTAACCTACTGCAGTAACTACCAACTAATATCGTCCTCACTTTCCGTAGTTTCCGAATCTTCGGATTCTTCTGTTTCGCCAGCATCAGGTTCTTCCTCCCCAGTGCTTTCTTCACCTGTATCTTCCTCTCCAACGGCCGAATCATTTGTTGTCTCTTCGGTGGCAATGGTCTCGGATTCAGCTGTCTCCTTCGCAGCCGCTTCCTGTTCAGCCTTCATTTGTGCTTCCCATTCTTCCTGTCTTTTTTCGTACAATTCGTAATCAAAATCAGGCATTAGATCGGTCTTGACGTGATTTATTACTTCTTCAAGAGCTTTGAGGAAGCGATTAAAATCTTCTTTGTAGAGGAAGATCTTATGACGGTTGTAGCCTTCGCCATTAAATCTTTTTGTGCTTTCCGTAAGAGTGATGTAGTAATCGTTTCCCTTCGTTTGTCTTACGTCAAAAAAATAGGTTCTCCTTCTTCCGGCCCTCACTTTAGTCGAGTAAACGCTTTCCATGCGCGGCCCTTCGTTGTGTTCCACTTTGCGTTGTGTTTTTTGTCAGTTAATAAGTTCGAATTGCCTTTTATACCAATTCGTAAGTAAACAAATGTAATATAATTAATCAATTCCGAAATATTGGCCATTAATTTCTTCCGATTGTTGTTTTTGCAATAATTCGAAGTAATAGCCTTGATAATCAATGAGTTGTGAAGGAGTACCTTGCTCAATAATTTTGCCATCGTCGAGTACGATTACCTTATTAAAGGTTAGATGTTTGTATATACGGTGGGTTATAATAATAGCTGTCTTATCTTTTAGATCTTCGTTGAGATGGCCTAATATCTGCTGTTCGGTGGTTGTATCGACAGCGGACAGACAGTCATCGAGGATAATTATATCGGGGTCTTTGATCAATGCACGGGCAATCGAGATCCGTTGTTTTTGACCTCCGGAAAGTGTTACGCCTCTCTCTCCGATCACTGTATCGAACTGTTCTGAAAAACCCATAATGTCATCGTACACAGCAGCGTTTTTTGTAATACTATGAATTTCATCGCGAGAAACAGTTGGTTTTCCCAAGGCTACATTATTCGCTATGGTATCGCTAAAAAGAAAGGAATCCTGGGGCACATATCCGATGCTATCTCGCAATTGATCGAGGTTGATGTCATTGATATTTTTGCCATCGATAAAAATTTCCCCATAGGTAACATCATTCATACGTAGGAGGAGATTGGCTATCGTCGTTTTTCCACTTGCCGTACGGCCGATGATGCCCAGTTTTTCTCCTTTTTGCAAGGAAAAGCTAACGTCATTCAACGCCTCGATTCCGCTTTCCGGGTAGACGAAGTTGACATTTTTGAATTCTATTCTACCGTCTATTTTTAGATCGTCGTGTGTTGGATTGATAATTTGCGGCTTGGTAGCCAAAAATTCATTGATGCGCTTTTGTGAAGCTTCGGCTTGCTGAACGATGCTCACGATCCATCCTATGGCCGTAAATGGCCATGTGAGCATATTCACGTAAATGATAAATTCGGCGATGTTGCCATGGGTGATATTGCCTTTGGATACTTCTAGGCCCCCAACGAGTACCACGAGCAAAATACTACTCGATATAAGGAGCAACATCAAGGGGAAGAACATGGCATTGACTCGCGCCAAATCCATAGATTTGACCTTGTATACCTCGGTCTGTTCGCCAAAGTATTTTTGGAACTGCTTTTCCTTCACATAAGATTTGATGACACGAATGCCTGAAAAAACTTCCTGGGAAATCGAAGTAAGTTTGGCCAGCTGGATTTGAATTCTTTCGCTTCTCTTGTGCATATAGGAGCTGACGATGTAAATGGAAAATGAGAGAAAAGGCATAGGCGCCATGGCGTATAAGGTGAGCTTGGGATTGACATGGTACATATAGGTGATGGCGAGGACAAATAATGTGACGAGATTGAGGCAGTAGAGTATGCCCGGACCCAGATACATCCGCACCTTTGACACATCTTCGGTGATCCGCGACATCATGTCCCCTGTAGTGTTTTTGCCATAAAAGGACGAATCAAGTGCTTCGTAATGCTTAAATATATCTTTTCGGAAATCGTATTCGATAAGGCGGGAGACGACAATGACCGTCTGTCTCATAAGCCACATGAAAATGCCCATGATTATCGCAAAACCAATTACAAAACCAGCATAGATGAGCAATTCCTGCGATACTCCGTCTACGATGTGGCTTCGTTCTAAGGCGTCCGTAGTATTGCGGTAAGCGTTAAGACTGGCGGCTGCGCTGTCAAGGGCTTTTCTAAACTGTGGTGGGATGAGTATGCGAAAGTAATTCTGAAGCGCTACAAACACTACACCTACAAACAATCTCCACTTGTACCTCCAGAGGTACTTATTGATTTTTGATAACTCCTTCACTTAGGTGCAAATGTACATTGGTTACATAAGGGTTGAGAAAAATGTTGGATTATTTCGAAGCAACTATTCTATTTGTTAACGGTTTCTGTGATAGCTGGGACCAGATTAATCTTTTAGCCATTTTTCACACTCTTTTTGCGCTTCCTTATGTGAAATTAATACTTTTAAAAACATCGCGTCAAAGCTTCGACTGACAACTTTCCTGCTATTCGCTTTCTATCTTACCCTCCCATACTTCTTCATCGATTCCAAAACCTTCTCTACGGGTAAGGCCTCAATAACATGACCGTCACGTCCCTCCATCGTTTCCGCAGCAAAAATAGAATTGATAATAGCTTCTTCAGTAGCTTCGATGGTGGCCATGAATAATGGAGACATTGCCCTATTTTTTAATACCTCTATCAGCTCTTCGCCTATTGGTACTCCATCGATCACTAGAACCCCTCCAAAATTAGTCTGCACCAATACTCCGATCGTATAGCTACCGAGTGATTTTGGCAATACTCTTGACGATGTACCTATTCCTCCTTTCCATCCAAAGCAGATCGTACCGGTACCGGCTCCGACATTCCCTTCGGCGACAGAACCCGATTCTGCCTTTTTAGTAGCTTCCAAAACATGCTCTACATTGACATGCCGGCCTCTGATATCGTTTAGAAAACCATCATTTGTTTCACCCACAATGGAATTGACCGAACGCACATCCTCATTTCCTTTCATATCCAAAGTATAGCTAATCAAAGCTTCCATTCCGACTGGTACGCTTAGTGTATTCGTAAGAACAATAGGGGTTTCTATATTGCCCAATTCTCTGACCTGACTGTATCCAGCCAGCTTCCCGTAGCCATTTCCGATATAAATGGCGGCGGGCACCTTGTTGCGATAGATATTATCCGAATGCGGAAGAATGGCAGTCACTAAGAAAAGGACGATCAACAGGCTTTTTATATATCATGCTTGTACTCTCACATGAAGTGAGTCTTAGGAATTTTTTTTTCATCGATTTAAGTTTTGCGCTCTTCTATTTGAGCAATTTCTCAGCAATGTAAAACAGGTCAAAACATTCATCTGTTGCCTTCTCCAGATAATAGTCGTCCATAGAAATTTCTGTTACCAAATGGGAATTGTCATCAAGAAGTTTTTTTCTGTTTATTCTATTTAATATGTCATAGGGGATTTGGAGCAGTTGCCTTGGTAAAATATATTGAAGATTAAATATGTCGAAACGAGTAATTCTTTGAACTGATTTTTTGTTTTTTGTATAGTATTCCATTATTTTATTATTACCGAAGACGCCTAACTTTTCCACCGATTGAAAAAACATACTTAAAAGTTTATCTAATTCATCAACGGTGTATTCTCTGACGTGCCAGGGATTTCTGGTTAATGACATTTTTTTATTGGGTGTAGTAACAACGAGTTTTCCGTTGTTTTTAAGTACTCTATAGATTTCTTCAGTGAATTTTTTATCTTCTTTTACATGTTCGATTACTTGAAAAGTGATAACGAAGTCAAAAGAATTATCGGGAATAGATTTTAAAGGCGGAACACTCATTTTTACGAATTCAATATTGTCCTTTTCAAGCATATTTTTATTCGATAAAATTTTGGGTTCGTATTTATCTATAGTAACAAATTTGTCTGTTTTGCTAGCAATTATTTCAATTCCGTATCCGCTGCCTGTACCTATTTCTAAAACATGACCCGAGACAAACTTAGCTGCCTCCGCGTACGCTAAGATCGATCTTTGATAAACACAATTGTCTGATAATTCTTTTTGAGAAACTCTTTCAGCCGTTGGAAGTATTTTCATTATTTCCAGTTCTTTTTGTTGCGTATAATGTTTAATATAACGCCTTAAAGTATTTGATTATTCACTATTTAATCCAGAACTACCTGAACTTCGTCGCCAAAACCCCTTCATTCATATAGTATTCCAGCAAAACCATATACCTTGTATTGCATAGTACCGAATATTTTGCCTATCTTTGTTTAGCAATCGTCATCATGAAAAAGGAATGTCGGGGTAAATTCGAAGATAAAAAGTTCATTCCTCGCTTATACAAAGAGGTCAGAAACCTCTTGCATGAAAAAGCTTCACATGTAACATTGCAAGGCGAAGGTCTTTGACCTATCGCCAGCACTTCGGACACATATTAATTAAAATACATTCACATGAAAATAGAAAACACAAAAGCGCAGATGAGAAAAGGAGTACTCGAGCTCTGTGTACTTTCTATTATCTCTGAGCAGGAAGCGTATCCTTCAGACATCATCAAAAAACTGAAGGCTTACAAGCTCATAGTAGTAGAAGGAACTTTGTATCCACTTCTTTCACGGCTTAAAAATGCCGAACTCCTGACGTACAACTGGAAGGAGTCAAAAACCGGCCCGCCAAGGAAATATTATAGCCTGACAGAAGAGGGAAATGGATTTTTGACCGAACTTCATAGCACATGGGGAGAACTCAATCACGCTGTTTCTCAATCAACGAAGAAAATGTCTACATCTAAAAAACAATAATTTTAGGCGCTTTATACATTCTATGCAACCTTTAAAAAGCATTAAACAACATAAAATGAATAAGATATTCAACATAAATCTAGGCGGTTATCCTTTTGTAATAGACCACGATGCTTATTACAGATTGGATAAATATTTGAACCGCATCAAAAAACATTTTTCGAAATCTGAAGCGGGCAAAGAAATAATGTCCGATATAGAAACTCGTATAGCGGAACTCTTCAACGAACACCTCAACCGGCAACCGATCGTGAGTATGCGCGAAGTGGATTCTATGATAGGAGTAATGGGCACACCTCAAGATTTCGGAGCTGCTGCCGATGATTGGGATTCCGATGATCCTTCAGAAAAATCATCTGGGAGAAAATTTAGACGTGGAAGGAGGCTCTACAGGAATACTGATGATCATGTAATAGGAGGAGTTTGTTCCGGTCTTGCTCCTTATTTTGGGGTAGAAGATCCGCTGATTTTCAGACTTCTATTCGTGGTATTATTGTTCAGCGGTGTTGGAATAATTGCTTACATTATCTTCTGGATCGCGGTACCTTCTGCCAAAACTTCGGCAGAAAAGTTATCCATGAAAGGAGAGCCTATAAATGTGACCAACATAGCTCGCAAAGTAGAAGAGGAGCTCAACAATCTGTCGACAACTATTACTGATTTTGCGAAGGATCTGGGATCAAAGAAATAGGAAAACCAATTTGAACCACATAGATACCCATTGTGGCAAAGCTACAACCAAACAGGCCTCCCGCTACGTCCCTGCCAGAGGCCTTTCGTTAGCATATAGGTTTTAACATTTTAAACCTGGGTATGATGCAATTCTCAACACGGCATTGATTATTCTTCTTCTGCTGGTAAGGTTCAGGGCAATGGCGAACCAAATTTATTTGGTTCACATTGTGAAAGTCGCAAATAAATTTGCGACGCCATTGAGGGGCCGCGAATCATAGAAATAGACCAAATTGAGAATTTCAGATGATTTATGTGCTAACCAAGGCCAGAGGCAGGCAGGCGCAAAGGTTCCGCTAAGTCAAGTCTCGCTAAGGGTGACTTTGCGGGAAATACGTCCAATGAGTATTTGGTTCTGCATTATGTACATACGAAAGTTTTTTTTACAAACTTTTATGCAAGCATAATATAGATATTTCACAACTTGTCTTGCGCATTGCTATCAGGATAGAGCACATAGGAGTTAGCTCATGTGATCCATGTGTATTCTTCTATTGTGACTATGTGGTAAAATATAAATCTCATCAATCACCCGACCTTTCCTCCACTTCCTTACCCATATAGACAAGTTTCATATCTTCTTCCCATTTCATCCCTTTAAGCGACGAAGTTATTATTTCGATCCTGCCTTCTTTATCTTTTGTGAATAAGGGGATGCTCTTTGCATTCTCCAATATGGAATCCAGGTTTTGGTAAAAATCGTTTTTGGATGAGCTATCCATCTCATAAATTTGAGGATAATCCCTGGCTGCCTCTGACAAATTGATATAGTCGTCCACTTTGGAAAATAAAGTTTGATCTCCATTTACATCGCCCTTTTCGATTTCTTCTGAAGAAGGTATTCGATAAGCGCCTTCTTCACCGAGGTATTCGTGCAGCTTTGCACTGGCAAATCGATTGACCTCGTCGCTGCTTGTCATCGCTAATAGGTAGCCTATATCGTTGAATGAAACATTATCGGCCAAGCCTTCGCTGTAGACATTCGCTTGTACAGCTTGCAAGCCTTCTTTAATCGATCGGTTTACATTGTTCATATTGCTGTCTACAAGTACCACGTGTCTGTTGTTGTCCTGTAAATATTTGGCGATAAGCCGCGAAGCTTTTGTAGCCCCCAGTATGAGTATGCCGTTGCTTTTCTTAAGGAGGATACCTAGCATTCTGGCAAAAAGTCTGGCTGTTGTCGCATTCAGAAGCACTGTGCCTAAGACCACCATAAATACCAAAGGGGTGATATAGTCTGCACCATCCATATTGAGTTTTACCAATTTTGAACCAAGCAGAGAAGCGATACCTGCTGCGACTATTCCACGCGGCCCCATCCATCCGATGAATATTTTGTCCTTCGTGTCGAGATTCGAATTTTTAGTACTCCAGAAAACACCTAATGGCCTTAGAATAAGTATGATCAGAAAAAATGAAAGGATGCACCGCCAATTGTTGAGCAACATCAGATCCTCGATATTGATATTTGCAGAAATGAGGATGAAAAGTATTGATATCAAAAGAATACTCAGCGATTCTTTAAAATAAGTGATCTCCTTAATATAGGGCACCTCAATATTACCCAAAACCATCCCGCATACTACAACGGTCAACAATCCCGAATCATTCACCAGAATATTTGAGCCTACATAAATGGCTAGCACGAAAGCAAGGGAAAAAATGGTCAATAAAAAATGTGGGATAAAATTCCTTTTAAGTAGAAAACGCAAAAGGAAGGCAGTACCAACACCAAGAGCCAAACCAACACAGACGAGAATCAAAAAATGCTGCAGTGCATCCCCGGTAAAATTTACACCACCTTCCGAAGAACTGATAAACTCGTAGACCAATACGGCTACTAATGCTCCCAGAGGATCGATAAGGATACCTTCCCACTTGAGTACCGCGGATACGTTTCGATTGAGCGGCACATTTCGAAGGATGGGTGCGATTACAGTAGGACCGGTTACTATGATCAATCCTGAAAAAAGAAAGGCAAGCGGCCACGACAATCCAATAATAAAGTGTACAATAAGCGCTCCCCCGATGAAAGTAACCAAAGAACCCAAGGTGATTAGACGAATAATGGTATCCCCAACGTCCCTGATCTCCTCTCGTTTCAATGTAAGGCCGCCTTCGAATAAAATAATGCCAATGCCCAATTCTACAAAATGATAAAGCAACTCCCCCGGAAATAGTCCGTGTTGAGATTTTTCGTTCCACAGGGGTTCGATCAATTTCATGCCTGTCTCCGTCCAAAGCGTCGAGATCGGACCTACAATCAGTCCAATAATAATCAGGGGCAATATCGCGGGTACTTTGAGGCGCCATGCAATCCATTGTGCTAAAATTCCGAGTATTACAATTCCTCCTAATTCTACCATTTTTAGGTTTGCTAATTTAGTTTCGAAGATAGTTTTTTATTGCAGTCGTTACAATCTAATAAGTTGACAGTTCGCAGCGCAGCGGAGATGACTATCGAATGGCACTTGTCTCATCTGGAATTGAATATAACATCGGAACTGCGAGCTACGCGCTTCGGACTGCCAACTTTTCGCTTACTTTTGCACCTTCATTTTATTTGAGCAAACTCTAAACCTTCATTGGAATCCATGAGTCTGTTAGAAGAAATAAATAAGAGAAAAACGTTTGCCATAATCAGTCACCCGGATGCTGGAAAAACTACCCTTACCGAAAAACTCTTGCTATTCGGTGGCGCCATTCAAATAGCCGGTGCCGTAAAGTCGAATAAAATAAAAAAGCACGCAACTTCCGACTTTATGGATATAGAACGGCAGAGAGGCATTTCTGTAGCCACTTCGGTCATGGCTTTCGAATATGCAGGTAAGAAAATCAATATTCTCGATACGCCGGGCCACAAGGATTTTGCTGAAGATACTTTTCGCACATTGACAGCTGTGGATAGTGTTATTGTTGTGATAGACGTCGCCAAGGGTGTCGAAGAACAAACCGAGAAACTGGTGGAAGTATGCCGGATGCGAAAGACGCCGATTATGGTTTTTATTAACAAATTGGATAGAGAAGGAAAAGATGGATTCGATTTACTGGATGAATTGGAAACCAAATTAGGTTTAACAGTGACGCCTCTGAGTTGGCCGGTGGGGATGGGGCAGAGGTTCAAGGGAGTGTATAGTCTGTTTGAAAAGAAACTTAAACTATTTAGTCCGCACGGCAAGCAGACCGGGGACGATACTCTCATTATCAAAAATCTGCATGACGCTATTCTGGATCAAAGAGTCGGGCAAGAGGCGGCACATGAATTAAGGGAAGAGACCACAACGATCGAAGAGGTATATCCGGAATTTAGCAGAGAGGATTATCTAAAAGCGGATCTATCGCCTGTATTTTTTGGTAGTGCCATCAACAATTTTGGAGTCAAAGAATTGCTAGATTGCTTCGTGCAGATTGCACCCAATCCACTACCCAGGATCACAGAAGAAAGAGTCGTTAATCCCGAAGAAGACGAATTCTCCGGGTTTGTGTTTAAAATCCACGCCAATATCGACCCAAACCACCGAGATCGCATAGCATTTCTCAGAATCTGTTCCGGCAATTTTAAGAGAAACACGAATTACCAGCACGTGCGCCTGGACAGAAAACTAAAATTTCCCAATCCTACTTCATTTATGGCTGCAAAAAAATCAATTGTCGAGGAGGCTTTTGCAGGCGATATTGTTGGCCTCTACGATTCGGGAAATTTTAAGATAGGAGACGGATTGACCGAAGGCGAAACACTTCATTTCAAAGGCATACCAAGCTTTTCGCCGGAACAATTTAGATATATAAATAATACTAACCCCTTGAAATCCAAGCAGTTAAACAAAGGAATAACACAGTTGATGGATGAAGGCGTAGCGCAATTATTCATAAAAGAAGATACCAATCGGAAAATCATTGGCACGGTCGGCGCTCTGCAATTTGATGTAATACAATACAGATTGGAACACGAATACGGGGCATCTTGTAACTATGAATCGATCAATATCCACAGAGCTTGTTGGATCAAATGCGATGATGAAAATGAACTAAAAGAATTCATAAACAGAAGGAAAAATAACCTGGCCAAAGACAAAGATGGGAGATTGGTTTTTCTGGCTGAATCGGCCTGGATTTTGAAGATGGTGGAGGAGAATCATGAGGGGGTGGAGTTTTACTTTACTTCGGAGTTTTGATGTGAGGGATTGCTTTAATGATTGTGCGCGTTTTTTATGGGAGAAGTTGGCAAGAGTTACGTTGTTAATGAAAGGTTTCTTGGAATTTTGTATTCGCTTTGTATTAAAAGGAGTGATAAGCAAAGAGTTGGCAGTTTGCAGTCTTTTTGCCCTAAATATGATGTGATATCACTAACTCAAAATGCTAGTAAAATGGGATATTATAGAAAATTAATTGCATATGAAAAGGCGTTTGAGAATGCAATGTCGGTTTTTCGGATCAGCAAATCGTTTCCTAAGGAAGAGACCTATTCTCTTACTGCCCAAATAAGAAAGTCCTCTAGGTCGGTATGCATCAATCTCGCAGAAGGCTATAGAAAGCGAAAATATCCAAGGCACTTTGTATCCAAGTTGACTTATTCTGATATGGAAAATTCTGAAACAATGGTTTGGCTGGAATTTGCCTTGGCTTGTGAATTTATTGATCGTAAAATATTCGATGAATTTACAAGTAGATTTGAAGAAGTAGGAAAGCTAATAAATTACATGATCGAAAATCCAGATAAATTCAGGTAACGACAATCGTTAATTTCAGAACTCCTTACCTCTCGCAATCTAAATTCGCTGTTATTTTGAAGATCATGCGCAAATTTGATCCAGGGAATATGGTTTCAGTTTTGTTGAGCAGGTCTGCAATCTGTTTGGCTGCATGATTAAATCTTGGTGCAGAAAGAGAGTGCAAGGTTATAGTCAGCGTTTTACTCTTATAATCCGGAATCAAGTCAGCGTTGTTGCTGATGATTTGTTTGATGAACATTCTTTTTTCGTCTTTTGCCCTATTGAGGTGGTCACAAGCCACAGCTGCCACAGATGATTCTGCTCTGTAAGCGATCATCTTTATTACATTCATGAACAGTTTACTTTCGGTTTTTAACTTGTTATACCTTTTCTGCTCGGGCATACGCTCAAGAGTTATTCTGGCAGGAATATCATTTCTGAGGGTGGCGATCTTGTTTTCTTCTTTTCGAAGAATATCAATTTTGTGTTTATACTTCATTTGTCTTTCGGTTATTTCAGGAAGTTTGTCAATTTTCTCATCCATAGCTAGTTCTGCAAGAGGGAAGAACTTGGCTTCTAACCGGGTGATCTTTTCCCTGAGTTTTTTCAGTTGGTTTGTTAATTTTCGGTATTGTGGGTTGACCACTTCCCGATTGGGATCAATACTTTCTACCCCAAATTGAATCATTTTATCAAAATCATAGTCTTGAATGAGGTAACTGAAGAAGTTTTCCTGACACCACCTTCCAAACATTCTGCCTGCTATCAATGCTATTCCCAAAGTAGGGTGAGTGGTGATAATAGCGGTTTGATGTTCACCCTTTTCAGACAAGCTTCTGATCTCTCTGAAAGTGTGTCCTCCAAGCGTTACTTCTTTCTCGCACAATTGCATGGTTACATCCTGGCTAAGTACTTGTGTATCAGTGGATTCAAAGTCATCTTTATTCCATGAATCTCGCACATCCTTGCGATATGTAATCACGGCTATTCTATACCTTTCCCACAGGTGGTTAAAGAAAGCAGGTTCGTAAGCCTCCCTGTCAAAAATAAAGGTGCATTGAGGGCTTTGTCGATCATCCTCCTCTTGTATCTCAGTAAGTAATTTGGTTTGTAGCATTTGTGGAATAATCAGGTCTTGTATTGCTTCTTTTATTTTCTCTGTCAATTGCCCTATCACCATCATAACAGGCATCCCTTGTGCATCGTGAACCCAATACTCCGTAGTGGCGCTTAAACACAATTTTTGTCTCGCAATATATTTGACAGGTAGATTAGCTTTGCCTCCATAATAGATCCGTTGGTGACCATCTATATATAAAAAAGATGAGTCCTCATTATCCTCATCTCTATACCAGTGATCGATCAGAAGGTTGTTCAGTTCAACGGCTTTTTCCTGCTTGCTCAGCAAATCTATTTTCTCTCGCAAACACCGAACTTCTGGTATACGATCCAAGCCTATTATCCTGCCGATCTCCCCTGGTTTACATTGTTTGAGTTGTTCGGGATTTTTGATGCGCAACAGGGCCATGAAGGCCAAAGTCAATAGTATCGACCTTAGTCCGTAATAGTGTGATGAAGGTAACTCATATACCTGTTTTGTCTTGAATAACCCATGCTCTATCAAGGCAGGTAAGAGGAATAATACCCCTGCTCCGCATAAAGCTTCGCTGTTGTCAAACTTCACCTCAGCATGACCAGACAACCCAAGAGATGCACCTATCCTGTCTTCAGAGCGGCTTGTGGCTATGCCCATCGGCGTAGATTGGTCTAGGTCATTGCGATCATTTAAGGTCGAGCCATTTCCACCTTCACACTCTATTTTGAACTTTTTTTTAAAGTGCCTTTTTCAATGTGATAGCGTATCGACGATTCTGAAATCCCTTCTTGTTTTGAGATACTCAAATTACTTTGTCTCTTATCCAGCTTCGATTGTATCCGCTCCACTAGTTTACCAACCATCTTGTATGCTTTGCCTTTTCTGGCATCAGGCCCGAAAAATCCAGATTCTCCCTTCTCCTTGTATTTTCTATACGATCTTCTGACACTGTCTATACTCACTCCAAAAGCCCGCTGAACTTCAGCTCGGCTGCACAATCCTTTATCTATAAAATTGCTAGTTATGAATCTGAAAGCATTAAGATCGTCACTCGAATGACTATATACAGGTAAGCCATTGGCTATGTATTGTACAATACCGTCTTGGGTGTGTACTCCAAGACAATGAGAGATCATCTTTGTATCTTTAGGGAAGAAGGGGAATTGTAACTGCATATACAAAAATATGAAGCAGTTTTAATTCGCGAGGTCTACTCCCTATTACCCTGAATTTATTGGGACGGGTAAGGAGTTCTGAATTTGGAAGTGGAAAGCCCCAGGTGAGGATTACCAAACTGCCAACTGAGAACTGCCGGCTGCCTACTCGATTCATATAAAACGGATATACAAACTAAGGAATACAATGGCATAAAAAAGGCAAAATGGACTTCAAACAAATAATAAGCCACAGCAAAGAATACGGATTCATTTACCAGTCGAGTGATATCTATGACGGCCTCGCAGCAGTGTACGACTACGGCCCTTACGGTGTTGAATTGAAAAATAACATCAAAGATTATTGGTGGAAAAGTATGGTACAAATGCACGAAAATATTGTGGGCATTGATGCTGCCATATTTATGCATCCGAAGACGTGGAAGGCTTCGGGACATGTAGACGCGTTTAATGATCCGCTTATTGATAATAAAGATTCTAAGAAAAGATATCGAGCCGATCAATTGATCGAAGGTTATACAGATAAGATCGAAGCAAAGATTTTGAAGGATGTCGAAAAAGCACGAAAGAGATTTGGAGATGATTTTGATGAAAATCAATTCAGAATGACCAATGGTCGGATCATGGAACGACAAGGCCGAATTGACGCAGTGCTGAAAGAGATGAATCAGCACTTGAAGGATGAAAATATGGATGGATTGAAGGAAATGATCGAGCGTCTGGAAATCGCCTGTCCCGAAAGTGGTTCAAAGACCTGGACGGAGGTCCGACAATTCAATCTGATGTTTTCTACTCAATTGGGAAATATATCAGGGGAAGAAGGCAAATTGTATCTGAGACCAGAAACTGCACAAGGCATATTTGTCAACTTCCTGAATGTGCAAAAGACCACTCGCCAGAAAATTCCTTTCGGAATAGCTCAAATCGGAAAAGCATTCAGAAATGAGATCGTAGCCCGGCAGTTCATCTTCAGAATGCGGGAATTCGAACAAATGGAAATGCAGTTTTTTGTCAAGCCCAAAAGTGAGATGGAATGGTATGAATACTGGAAAGAAAAGAGAATGGATTGGCACAGATCGCTTGGAACGGATGCAAATCATCTGAGATACCACGATCACGATAATCTGTCCCATTATGCGAATGCCGCTTTGGACATCGAATACCGCTTCCCATTTGGCTTCAAAGAACTCGAAGGTATTCATTCCCGAACCGATTTTGATCTGGCAAGTCACCAGAAATTGTCGGGAAGAAAATTGCAGTACTTTGATCCCGAATCCAATGAAAGCTATGTGCCTTATGTGGTCGAAACGTCCATCGGTGTCGATCGAATGTTCCTCTGCCAATTGAGTGAAAATCTGAAAGAAGAGATTGTGCCTGATGCGGAGGGAAAGGATTCTACACGGGTTGTATTATCCTTAAATCCAGCAATTGCTCCGATAAAATGTGCTGTGATGCCACTTGTAAAAAATAAAGAACCACTGACCAAAGCTGCCAAAGACATTTACAACAAAATCAAAAGACATTTCAATGCACAATACGATGAGAAAGATGCAGTGGGGCGGCGTTATCGTCGTCAGGATGCCATCGGTACGCCTTATTGTGTGACTGTCGATTTTGAGACTTTAGAGGATGGTACGGTGACGATCAGGGATCGGGATACTTTGGAGCAGGAGCGGGTGGTGGTGGAGGACATTGCCGGAAGGATTCGCAAGAATGTGGATATGAATGGATTGTTCGAACGAATTTTTTAGAAAACTCAAATATAAATATTATATGCTCTCCATCAGGTTCTGTCGCATCTGTCTAACTGACAAATAGCATTTTCAATTTTCACATTCAATATTAGGCTGCCAAAGAACAAAAGGATTTGTAGGTACTCGATTTAGAATCTATCATTTGGTTCTTTTTTAGGATTCTAACCAATTCAATACCAGCCAGTGTTCGTTTTGCTGATTCAAATGATTTAAAACCCAACATAGGCCCGATCTGCCATTTGATAAACCGGTGATCTTGTTCAACAATATTATTCAGGTACTTGCATTGCCTCCATTCGATTTTCGTCCAATTCCTGTGGTTGAAAACCTTGATCTCGGCTTTATTCGCTCCGCTTTTATCTATGTTGATTAGTGAAGGAATCCCATTCTGGTTGATTGCTTTTATTAAAAAGGCATGAGCTGACCGTCTCTTTCTATTAGGGCTAAGCAGGAAATCTATTGTATTGCCTGCCTTGTCTACTGCTCGATAGAGGTACATCCATTGACCCTTCACTTTTACGTACGTCTCATCCATTCTCCACCTTCCACCTACATTTTGTTTTCTGGTTCTGAAGTTGGCTTCAAAAATTGGCGTAAACTTGAATACCCATCTCTGGATCGTCGCATGATCAACTTTAATGCCGCGCATTCGTAATAACTCCTCAATATCTCTGTAACTGAGTGAGAATCTCAATTTCAGGTAGACAGCATGTTTAATAATCGATGTCGGGAAACAATGGCATTTGAACATATTTGTAGTATTTGTGGCTACAAAGTTAGGAATTACATAATTTGGACTTCACAGGTGCGACAGAACCTAATCAGATTTTATAGCTATTATATTTTTGATTGATCATCAGGTAGATCTTAGTAGTATAAAAAATCATCACCTCAATAAATTTTTGGAATAAAAGTCTGATAATCTATGGGTGGCCTAACATAATTCTTATATTTTGGGACTGGGGGCAAATCTATTTTATCGTGTTTAATTTTTTCATAATTTATCAAGCCCAAAAGGTGATGAATACAATTGAGCCGTGCTGTTTTTTTATCATCTCCATTCACCACGAACCATGGTACCTGCTTTGTATCCGTATAAGAAAACATCTCATCTTTAGCTTGTGAATAAGCCAGCCAATTTTCTCTCGATTTCAAATCCATGGGGCTGAATTTCCATCTTTTCAAGGGGTTATTTATTCTTGCTAAAAATCTCTTTTCTTGCTCTGCGTCACCAACTGAAAACCAATATTTAATCAAAATGATATCTGAACGCACTAGCATCCTTTCAAATTCAGGACAAGAGCGTAGAAATTCCTTGTATTCATCTTCAGTACAGTATCCCATTACTTTTTCTACACCTGCGCGATTATACCAACTTCTATCAAATAAAACCATTTCTCCTCCAGCTGGCAAGTGCGGGACATACCGTTGAAAATACCATTGCGTTTTCTCCTTTTCTGTAGGAACTCCCAAGGCAACAACCTTGCAAATACGGGGGTTTAAAGGAGCGGTTATTCGCTTTATCACACCACCCTTGCCTGAAGCGTCTCTGCCCTCAAAAATTACAACTACTTTTAGCTTATTATTTTTTATCCATTCCTGAAGATGAACCAGTTCTGTGTGGAGCTTTGCCAATTCTATTTCATATTCCCTACGATTAATACTTTTATTGGATTTTACTTTCTTGTATCCCATTGTGCAGATCGTCAAATTAAAGTTTGACAAGTAATGTAAAAAATTAAGTCACACTTTTTAATGATTTTCTAAGATAATGCTGTTTTCGTTTATTCAATGTTAGTGTGCTAATTATGCTGCCCGTCCTCAGGCGCTTTCGTCGAGCGGGTACGCCGTTCTTCGACCTACGGAAACCGGCCTCGGCTCTGATTACGGAGGGACCCTATCGGTTCTCGCGTAATCCTTCCTAAGTATCGTTGACGCTTTTGTACTTGGCCATTGGAATCGTCCTTAACAATGGCTGGATCTTAATCTTGGTGGCTCCAGTGTTCCTTGTGATGGATCTGTGGGTGGTGCGTAGAGAGGAACGTCACCTGGAAGCCAAATTTGGGGAGGAATTTTTGCGTTACAAAGCAGCCGTGAGCCGGTGGCTATGAACACGCGCGGCCCTAACAATCGCTTGCAGCCGACCCCGACAAGTCGCATTGGCATCAACCCTAACTTAACATATATTCGATTATGGTATATAAAAAGAGCTGTTTACCTTTAAGTTAGACTAAAAACCTGAGATAAAACAGCTCTAAATATGATACCTCAAATTTCGGAAATTATTTCCAAATTACCAATTCATTCTCTTGCTTTAGAATCTGGTTTCATTCGGAGATGTGATTATAAGATTGATTCGGTCAATTTTCTTTTGTCCTTTTTCGAAATGATGTCGACAAATGTTTTTTCTCTTTCTAACTGGGCCAAAACATTGTCAATTTTTTTACAACAAACGATCAGCAGTCAAGCTTTACAAAAGAAACTAACATTTAGGCATGTAGGATTTGCTGAAAAGTTTTTAGAAGTGGCAAGTAGCTACTCTTTGTCCAATGCTCCTATAGGTTATCAAGGTCTTCTCAGTAGTTTTAATTCCGTGTTTGTTACTGACAGTTCCTGTCTGAGTATGCCTAAAATTCTGAACGAAGTTTTCCCGGGTAGCCACTCAAAAAAGGGAGATGCAGCAACGGCTAAAATTCAATTGACAATGGAATTAAAGTCAGATGTTTTACACAAAATGGATCTCAAATCATTTAGAGACAATGACCAATCTTATGCTTTTGACATTTTCGATTTAGCCAAAGCAGGTGACCTTGTAATTAGAGACTTGGGATACCTGGTTATGGATTGTTTGATCGCAATGATTGAAAAGCATATTTTTTTTATTTCAAGACTTCGAAGTAACATAGATGTGTTTGATAATCAAGGAGTTAAGATAAATTTGCTGAGGTGCCTTAATGATGCATTCAGAAACGGTGCCGATTGGGTAGATTGGCAAATTAAGATATCAGCCAAGCAAGTCCCAGGACGATTAATAGGTCTTAAAACTCCCAAAGAAGTTGCTGAGAAAAGGGTGGAAAAAGCAAAAAATAACAGACACTCAAAATCGAATCACTCGGAGCAATATTACGAAATGCTAAACTATGCCATCTTGATAACCAATGTCGATGATAAAGTACTTCAACCACATCAAGTGCTCCTGGTATATGCATTAAGATGGCGTATAGAATGCATATTCAAATGTTGGAAATCTCATATGAATCTTCAAAAGTTGTTTACAGGCAAAAAATACAATAACACGGCCAAACCTTATATTCTTCTGCTACTGATGCTCGGTTGGATAAGCTTGTGTCATAATCTGATATTCACACCATTGAAATACTTGTTTCGAACCAAAAATAATGTGCCAAATGTAAGCCTATACAAAATTGCTCAACTCCTATTGCGCTATAACTCACTTATTCAAACAAAAAATATTTCAGAACAATTCTTGCTCAAATTCATAGGCTACTATGGTACTTACCAGAACAAAAAAGGAAAAAATACATATCTTGAAAGATTATATGTGTTAAATTAAGGTTGATGCCAATGCGACAAGTCGGGGCGGATGAAGCGCGCCGTTATGCAGCTTCCGCATATCGCCCTTCTTGGGGTGTTATATATACAGCTAGCCTTTTCAGTATATAGCCATTTTCCCTTGTGGTTCAATGAAAGAATTGTCATCTTGGGGAGTTATGAGGAAACTATAGAATTACTTGTTAGGTTCAGTACCTCAAAACTTTTGACAATATAGGCAATAATAACGAAAGGTAAAATGGTTCCCTCTTTGATTCGTTTGTAGCCCGGCAAATAGAAAGTAATCGTTGTCACTCTGTCAGTAACATCGTAAGAGGAGGATTACGAATACTTGAAACTTTGGATGTCATTAATGTATTTTTTTAGAAAGAAAATTGGAATATTTAGCCAACTTAAGGAGCAATAATGAAAACAAAAATCACAGAACTTTTTGACATCAAACACCCGATCATTCAAGGTGGAATGCATTATGTTGGATTTGCCGAATTAGCCGCCGCAGTGTCCAATGCGGGAGGACTTGGAATTATTACGGGGCTAACTCAGAAGACACCGGCTGATCTTGCGAAGGAGATCGCTCGCTGCCATGAGATGACTGACAAACCCTTTGGCGTGAATTTGACTTTTTTACCAAGCCTCGGCTCAGCTGACTATCCTGGATATATTGATGCGATTCTTGATGGAGGCATTAAGATAGTAGAAACTGCTGGTCGAAATCCTCAGGAGCACCTACCAAAATTACAGAATGCCAGTGTAAAAGTGATCCACAAGTGTACTTCGGTCAGACATGCTTTGAAAGCTGAAAAGATCGGGTGTGACGCTGTATCCGTAGACGGATTTGAGTGCGGTGGACATCCCGGTGAAGACGATATTCCCAACATGATTTTGCTTCCAAGGGCCGCGGAAGAATTGAAAATTCCTTTTGTATCTTCGGGTGGAATGGCAGATGCTCGTAGTCTTGTGGCTTCATTAGTTCTTGGAGCGGAAGGGATGAATATGGGAACTCGCTTTATTGCCACAAAAGAGGCTCCTGTTCATGAAAATGTAAAACAAGCCATTGTTGCCGCATCTGAGTTAGATACTCGCCTTGTCATGCGTCCGTTGAGAAATACCGAACGTGTTCTCAATAATCTGGCTGTTGAAAAAATTCTGAAGAAGGAAGAAGAACTTGGAAAAAATATCAAATTTGATGATATTCTTAAAGAAGTAGCGGGGATTTATCCAAAGGTCATGACGGAAGGAGACATGGATTCCGGAGCATGGTCTTGTGGAATGGTTGCGGGGTTGATCCATGATATTCCGACCTGTGAGGAGTTGATAAGCCGCATCATGTCAGAAGCGGAGGTCCTAATTCGCAGTCGTTTGGGGAGATTGCTGGCTTAAGTCGTATTATCAGATTCGATAAATTTTTAGGATGGCGAGTGATTTTATAAAATTCGCGAGTGAAATGGAGATCTCTCGTCAATTGACCTCATTTTTCTAACACTGGAATCGAACAGAAATAACCTTTTTGACTTTGCTGAAACAAATGGAATTAAAGGATTAAAATAAATTTTTTGGACAAAGAAGGAGAAAAAAGAAAAGGAGGAGCCTAACAAATAAATTGAGACAGATTTATTACACCGCGCTTTGCTCTGTTTCAGAAACTGCTCATTTCGTTTATGCAGTTTCTCTATATCGTCCGTTTCTGCGTGTTATGAAGTTAGTTTTTTTGTAGCTAGTCAAATTTCCCTTGTGGTTCAATGAAAGAATTGTGATCTTTGGGGAGTTATGAGGAAAACTATAGAATTACTTTTATCTATCTAGCAATCAGAGAAAAATTTCGTGAAAGATCTATCCTATCAAGTGCTTTTAATCGGAGGTGCACCCGGTGCAGGAAAAACTACACTAGGAACTGCTTTAGCAGCAAAATTAGGCATTGCTCCTCTCTGTATGGATGATCTCGTTATTGGCCGCTATAGCGGTCACAACGCCTGAGATTGATCCAGGGTTGCATGCCGTCGCAAAATCATCACACTTTGATTACTTCACAAACAGTTCTGTGGAACAACTCATTTCTGATGCAAAATTACAGCATGAAGCGACTCGTCCGATCTTTGAAGCTGTTGTCCGACGGCGGGTTAAGCTGGGACCTCCAATAGTGATTGATGGCTGGTATTTCCATCCTAGCTGGGTTGCTCAAATGCCGTTGGATAGCATCTGGTCAGGTTGGATCGTTGCATCAGAGGCTGTTCTAGAGGAACCCGAAAGAAAGAATGTGGAATGCTAAAACCCCTTCTAAGCGCATACTATCCCATTCGAAGAGCGGTGACAAGAGGCCCCACGGAGCGCGCCATGAAACTAAGCTCAGCATCCACAGAAGACAACTCGAATTCATTCCGCCTGCCGATAGTCAAACGCGGCCATAACCCAGCCAGTCCGGCAGGTTTTCCTCGCACCAATCGCGGTAATCCGCCATGGTTTCGAAGGACCGATAGGACGCGTCGTCCATAACGGGCTTGTACGTCTTGATAAACGCGTAACGAAACCGCGTCGCCAAGGGCCGCTGGGCGGAGGCTTCGAATTCGGCGAGCCAATCTTCGGGAATGGATTGTCGTTCTGAACTTTTTGTGTGTACAACCATTATGACTTCAATTGACTCATTCTAGCACTTGCGTCATCTATTTCTAGTTTGGAAAATATATCGCCAGAAAAAAGGCCGCCCACACATCAAGACAAGTGACGTGGGACGGCCCTTCCAATTTTCGAGCGGCGGTTCGAAGGATTACTGCGTTTTCAGCGCCGGGTCGAGCGCGGGATACTCATGGGGGCGCCACTTCGATTTGATGCCGAGGTCTTTCCCTTCGCGCTGCCAGTTGTCCTCTCCCTGCGCGGGTGTGATGAGGCCCCAGGTGAGAAGTGAATCGACATTGTCTCGGACGGCTTCCTCGACGGTGTGCGGCTTGAGGCCCAGTTGGGTGATGGGCTTCTTCAGCACGGAGAGCGGGGCCATGCGCCAGTTGCCTTCGCGATAGACTCCGCTGACACCGACACCGGGATAGAGCTTCTGCATGAGGGCTTGTAGCTCGGTCTGTTTGATCTGGCCGCTATCGTCCGTGGCCACTAAGTTGTAACGCTCGCCGTTTTTGTTGTCAGGGCTCTCGGCGATGAGGCGTTGGGTTTCGGCGACATCCCGCACGTCGACGATGTTCCAGAACATGCGCGGATGGCCGTAGCCTTCCATCATGTCGCCGATGCGCGTCTGCCAACACCAGGGCCGCTGGTGGTTCGCGCTTAACAGCGGGCCGATGACGTGGCAGGGGCAAACGCCAAAGGCCGCGATGCCCATTTTCTCCGCCTCGGCGTACACATACCGTTCCGCTTCCGCCTTACCCTTGGCATAGGCGACTTCCCGGTCGCGCGCAACGACTTCGTCCGTCCATTGCTTTTCCGGCGGGCGGTCGTCCATGTTCATATCGGCCCAGCAGTCTTCGGTGTGCACGTAGCCTTCTTCCGCCGGATGTCCCACAGCGGCGAACGAACTGGTATAAACCAATCGCCGTACCGTTCCGGATTTCTTGATCGATTCCATGATCATCTGGGTAGCGGGGAAACAGCCGTCATAAACCTTCTGGGGCGTCGAGCCTTCCAGGTTGCCCATCTCGGCCGCGGCGTGAAATACGCAGGTGCACCCCTTGAAAATATCATCATAATCGCCGGGGTTCGTCAAATCCGCATTGTGCAGCGTGACCGATCCGGGGCCGATGTGATTCATGGCGGTGAGGTGGGCCGTGTTCGATAGTTTCGAAGCGTCCCGGACACACGCCCGCACTTCGTACCCATGCTGCACCAGGTTCAGAACAATATGGGAGCCTATGTATCCGCCGCTGCCGGTTACGGCTATGGGGCCATCTTTGGGTCCAACGGGTTTCGGTGCGTCGCTCATCTAGATTCTTCTTTCTTCGTCGTTGGGTCGAGTCAACATAAAAACTTCACAATGAAGTCATTTCAATCGTTCTTACTTGGGGCCTAGCTAGTGTCCAGCCGAAAAGTTATCAATCCCTGTAAACACAATAGATTGAACGGTGACACTTAACTTGAAGATTCTCTCATATTCAATCGTTACTGATAAACTAAGTTATATGTATTTGTTAAAATGGGTACTAAAAAATGATTTGTTAAAGTGATTTTCAAAAATCTTCAAGTTAAGTAATTTACTCTGGCCCACAAAATACCGGTTTTTACAGATTTTCGGTCAGGCACTAGTGCATCAGGCACGAAATATAACACCCCTTATACTTGTTCTTTTTCACCTGTATTTCGTTGAAGAACCCTTCATTTGGCTAAGGCCAAAATCAGGAACCTTCGCCTCATTCAGGTAAAAAATAACTTTGTCTAAGGGGCATTTTACTTAGTTCCTGATGCACTAGCTATTCGGCGAAACTTTCCCAAGGTCTTTCACTGAGTTCTTTCGCGTCTTGGGTGTACTTCCAATCGAAATCCTGATCGAATTCCTCGGGACGTGACATAGACAGTTCGACCACATGAACCTTCGGGCGCGCCGGATCGATCCGGTTCCCATCGACCATGCCCAGTCCGTAACCACAAAATGATAGCATCTGGAAATAGGTATGTAAAGAGAAATTGAGGAAGGATTTTTTTGATTTTTTGGCAGGTTTCTTGAGGGGATGGGCGAGCTATTGAATTTTTTGCCGCTTTTCTTCTGTCCTGGTTTGACAAAGCCAGATTTTAGACGCGATCCCTGGGGTTTAAGAGCCCCATTCTTCCTCAACAAAATACATCTCATCGGGGGGCATGTCATCGGCATAGGAGTCCTCCGGCTCATAGGTAGTAAGAGAAGGTAATGGGGGTGCCCTCGGAACTGCTATAGACTCCATCATAATAAGGAATGGTCTCATAGGGCGAGGGAATATGCCCTGCCAAAAGAGCCATCAACTCAAAGACCGCGTCATGGGCTTTTTTGGAGGATCAGCGTTCGGTCCGCGACCTCGTTCACGCGCGCCACCCAGGCATCCTCAGCCTCCAATGCAGGCTCGACCGTGCAGTGACGCTGCTCACCCAGATAGCGGATGCAGTCCGCCATCCAGTTCACGTGCTGTTCTGATTCCCATTCAGTGATGGGGGTGACTTGCAGGACGCCAAGCGGGGTGTCTGATTGGGGTGCAAAATGGAATGGTAGGGTGCTGCTGAGCTTGCGAAGCGCACCAAAAAACGTTTTATTTTCATCTGATTCCGGTGCGCTACGAGTTCGCTTAGGCTCAGTCTAGCACACCCTACTTCCTGCTCAAGCAGACCCCGAGGCCGGGTGTCTGATTGGGAGGCAAAGATTTTGAACTCAGACCAAGATCTCAAGAAGATTCATCAGAACAAGTCGATGCAGCAGATTCCCACCACAGCCGCTTCGACTCAAGATTATTGCTGTGCTTAAAATTCATTGCTTCAATCAGCCGTTTGGTGGGAAACTGCTGATCTTGGCGTTATGCAGATTCCGCATATCGCCCTTCTGGGGGTGTTATACGGCTAGCTTTTCAGTATATAGTTATTTTCCCTTGTGGTTCAATGAAAGAATTGTATTCTTGGGGGAGTTATCAGGAAAACTACAGAATTACTTGTTATCCACGAACAATATGGCAAAACCGATTTACTTTTTTACCAAGACCGATCCCTATTTTGAATTATCGAATTTCTATCCACAAGGATTTGAGGAGGATGGAAAATACTGGCCAAGTGTAGAGCATTATTTCCAAGCACAAAAATTTGACGGAGCTGAAGACTATAAAGAGAAAATACGAAAATGCGGCTCTCCAAAAAATGCAAAGACGTTAGGCCAAAGTAGGCAATATAAGCTGAGAGATGACTGGGAGCAAGTGAAGGAAAAATCATGATTTATGCCTTACGAAAAAAGTTCGCACATCCCAAATTGAAAGAGATACTTCTTGAAACCAAAAAAAGAGAACTGATTGAAAATTCACCGTATGACAAATACTGGGGAATAGCAAAAATAACGGAAATCGGACAAAAGATAAGCATGTTTATCGAGTTCACTGGAACACAAGCTGGTAAGGCGCTACATTATAACGTTTAAATTAAAGTTCAAAACGAAAACAGGAGAATAGAATATGTCTATGGTTGATTTTGGTCTTGATGGAAAGATTGCCCTAGTCACGGGTGCTAGTCGCGGTATTGGAGAAGCCAGTGCTGGGGCACTTTCGGCCGCAGGAGCACGGGTAATAATCTCAGGTCGCACTCTTAATGACTTGGAGCGTGTTGCTGGCGAACTGGAAAACGACCCACTGATTATAGAAGCGGATCTGTCTTTACCGAGATCAGGTACCGCACTTGCCGAACGAGTTATTGCCGAGACTGGTGGGGTCGACATCCTGGTTAACAACGCTGGTATCCCCATGCGCCGCACTCCGGAAGAGCTCACAGAAGAGGATTTTGACACTGTGTTCTCTATCAACGTGCGCTCCCTGTTAATGCTGACCTTAGGACTTGGTCCAAAGATGATCGAGCGTGGGGGTGGTTCGGTGATCAATATTTCCTCGATCGCCAGTCTACGGGGTCCCATGGGGAGAGTTGCCTATGCGGGCACTAAAGGGGCTGTGGACGCGATGACTCGTGCGCTGGCCGCTGACTGGGGCCCAAGTGGAATCCGCGTTAATGCGCTATGTCCTGGGTTGATCGCCACCGCCATTTGGGAAGACAACCGCAACAACATTCCTGGCCTCATTGAAAGATTAGAAGAAGGGATTGCTTTGAAACGCTGGGGTGAGAGCAGTGACATTGCTGATGTAGTACTGTTCTTCGCTTCGGATGCTTCTCGTTATATCACCGGCGAGATAGTTGCTATTGATGGTGGCATGGCTAGAGTGGGCTCGGCTCCGAAAATGGTGTAAGAGACGGGCAGACTAGGAAAAAAGACAAGAAAGTTTATAAGTTATTTTTTGTACATTTCTAAAGTATTACAGACATAATTTAAATGACAAAATATAGAAGAGGGTTGATTTATGGAATTAGCAGGAAAAGTTACCATTATTACCGGCGGTGCTGCCGGTATTGGAGCAGGCTTGGCCGAGCGTTTTCATGCTGAGGGTGCTAAACATATAGTAGTCGCTGATTTGGATGAAGAAAAAGTCAAACAAGTGGCGCAGAGCGTGGGTGGCACTGGCGTATGTCTTGACGTTAGCGATGAAGCGGCGATCAAGGCCCTAGTGCAAGAAGTGGAACAGGAACAAGGCCAAATCGATTTATTTGTTTCCAATGCAGGCTATGTCAGTTTTGAAGGTTTGGAAGGCGATATCGGTGCGCTCGATCGTATGTGGGGCGTGCATGTTAAAGCTCACATTTACGCAGCTCGTGCAGTGCTGCCGGGGATGATTGCCCGTGGCGAAGGCTATCTGCTCAACACAGCATCGGCGGCAGGATTGCTTAGCCAAATTGGCTCAATGCATTACAGTATTACCAAAGCGGCAGCAGTTGGTCTGGCAGAATGGTTGCAGATTACCCATGGTAACCAGGGAATAAGAGTGTCTGTACTTTGCCCACAAGCAGTAGCCACTGATATCGGCAAGAACATGTATAAAGCTGAAAACTCAACGATTGTTGGTACCTCAATGGCATCAGGAGACGGAGTGCTCAGCTCTGCCGACGTTGCCGAGACGGTGGTAGAGGCTCTACGGGAAGAACGGTTTTTAGTATTACCTCACCTCGAAGTAGCCGAATACGCAAAACGAAAAGGACTAGATCGAGATCGTTGGTTGAAAGGCATGAGGCGTTTTCAGGATAGGCTCTATGAAGGTAAAGTATCACCTGGCGAATGGCTCGTATCATAAAAATAAATAGAAGATTGAAATTTTTTAACGGCTATTCATCTAAAAAACAAATTGATAAAAACAAACTATGACTGCATTTAAGACCACACATTCCATTTGCGGCGAATATAAAAAACCTCGCCAAATGTTAAAGGACCAGATCTACGATGGTCACGTTTCTATCCACGATGATAAGATGGCAGAAGATCTTGGTTTTTCAGGGCCACCTATCGAGGGGCCAACCCATTTTAGCCAGTTTGTACCATTACTTGTTGAGATATTTGGCAATAGCTGGTTCGAGACAGGTTGTTTGAGTTCCCACTTCCAAAATATAGTTGTTGAGGGAGATGAAGTGAGAGCGTTTGCCGAACTGCCTGAGTCCGGAGAGAAAGTAACCAGAATTTGGGCAGAAAAACGAGATGGCACACCCGTGTTATCCGGAACCGCTAGTATTGGTCCGGAGCACCCTGAATCAGAATTGGATCGAAGAAGGGCAAAACTTCGCCCTTCAGATCAATTGGTGATATTGTCTGATTTATACGTTGGCATGAAAGGTAAAAGCGAAGAACGTGTTGTTATGGGTTTCGATCAAAATATGGGGGATCTCTATCCCTTTTCGTTGAATGACAAACTGAAAGCTATTACCGAGTTATCCCCCTGGTATACCAAGGATGAAGGAGCCAATTCACCTTGGAATCGTGCCATTATTCCTATAGAAATGATCAATGTGTTAGCCCAATATACCTCTAAGATGTCTGCTTTCCCTGTCAAAGGACCTGCTGTTGGGTTATTCGCAGATCTGGAAATTAAACTCATCAAAGGGCCTCTGTTTGTAAATCAGCCCTATCGTCTGGAAAGAGAAATTGTAGCGTTGAGCGAAAGTCGTCGTGTCGAGTCCAATTGGGTGATGACTTCAGTTTATAGTGAGGAATCCAATGAATTGGTTGCCCAGATTTTACTCAATTCAGCCACTCTGAAAGATTCTTATGCTAAGTACGCAGAAGATGCAGCTACTTTAGGTAAGAAACTATAAAACTAATAATTCAAACTATGGGTATCCACTCGTTTAATAGGATAGAGTTAAACGTTTGAATATAGAAAACACCATATTTAGTTAAGGCCAAACAGGAATACGATGAGCAATAGTGATACAAAGGTAACAGATCCGGAAGGTTATAATGTTCCTGCTGTTGAAAATTGGATCGAAAATAATATTGAAGGCTTGACACCTCCATTCAAGTGGACACGCTTAGAAGGGGGGCATTCAAACCTCACCTATCGTCTTGATGACAGAAATGGTAAAAAGGTTGTGATTCGCCGTCCTCCTCAAGGCAAGCTCTTGCCCAAAGCCCATGATATGAGTAGGGAGTGGTCAGTCATATCGGCTCTCAATCTTACTTCGGTTCCAGTGCCTGAAGCATTTGGTTTTTGCGAAAGTCCGGAAGTGACGGGTGCTTGGTTCTATGTAATGGGGTTTGTTGAAGGACGTCCATTGTATAGTGCAAAAGATACTATTGATTGGGTACCGGAACAAAAACGAAAAGAATTGGGCTGCTCTCTTATTGATGCTCTGGCGAATTTACATTCTTTAGATCCTGATGAAATAGGTCTGGGAGATCTTGGGAAAAAGGAAAACTATATCGGACGACAACTGAAAACCTGGTACCGTTCATGGAACTCCTCCATGGAAGCAGCAAATTTAGACGATCCGAGAGCACATGAATTGAAACAGTATTTTCTTGACCATATGCCGGATCAAGGTGTTGCTAGAGTTGTCCATGGTGATTTTGGATTTCATAATTGCTTAGTTGGAGCCGATTCTAAAATTGCTGCTGTGGTGGATTGGGAATTATCAACACTAGGAGATCCTTTAGCAGATCTTGCTTATGTACTAAATCAATTTCCCCAGCCAGGTTACAATATTCCTCATAATCCCGAAGCAGCATCAGCACCGGAAGGATTCCCATCTTTCAATGACCTCAAAGAGCGATATGCAGTGCATACTAATAGAAATCTTAAAAAGCTCGACTATTATATCGGGTTCAATCATTGGAAAAGCGCTGCTATTCTTCATGGTGTTTATGCCAGGTATATAGAAGGTCAAAAGAGTTCAACAGGAATTGATCTTGATGGTATGCGCAATGGAATTTTGAACTCATTGGATTTGGCAGAACAAGCAGTGAATTGACTGAATCAAAGCAGACAGTCTATTGGATAGAAAAAATCAAATAGAAAACGGGAGTTTCGTGTAGATGGAAACTCTATCAAAAACTTCATGATAATAGGATAGTATAAGGGACATTGCCAGAAGGAAAGCAGCAAAAGCTGTTGCTGAACAAAATAATAAAAATTGTTCAGCAAATAATTTTATAAAAAATTCTAAATCGAGAAAGAATATCATGAATAATTTAGAAATATCCGACGAATGGAAACCCACTTTAGAGAAGGTGAAGTGGAGCATCACGAATAGCATTTGGAAAAGAACTCGTCAAATTGGGAGGAAACTTTGATGTCATTGCAGATTCTCGCATCGAAATTGAAACAGCGCCCTGCATGAGTTTCGCCATCGTATCGGGCCTCAAGAAGCCTCATTACTCGAAGAGGATGTCTTTGAGTGGTTGCGTCGGAGCGGTGCCATTGCAATGACGCTGCTTTGATCGATTCGTGTGTTCTGAACAATAACATTGTTTATCCCAATGATGTGCAATTGATCTATAAAGCCTTTGAAAAAATGATCTCCTTCGCTCGGAGTCTGAAGATCCCTCTGTGGTGGAATCACAATAATCTCAAAAAAAAACAGCCAAAAAAATTGCTGGAGGTTTTTAAATTACTCAATGCTCAAACTCAGCAAAAACTCAATGGAGAAAAGCAGATTGAAAGTCGCATTGTTTCTTTAGACGAATTGGAAGCACGCCCCATTAAAAAGGGAAAAGCTTTCCGAGTTGTGAATTTGGGACGACCAATCAAATGAGCTTTAATCGTCAAGGCTTGATGGTCACTTGTGAAATTTTCCTTGGTGCGCCCAGTGATAAAATCCTCTAACCTTCAACCTTGGAGAAATATCAGCAACGGATGAAAGCGCAACCTCCTTACAGCATCACTGATCAAGGGTTTCGATCTTTGAAGAATTTTAAACTCTCAAAGGCCATCCCCACGGTCTTCCTGGGCAGAAGCACGGATGTTCCTGAGGACGAACAAGCCTTCTGTAAATCGGCTCGTTCTGCCACAGAAGGCTTTATTGCTGTCGCCAAAAACTTACGTGGTTTTGGCAAGAGTCTTTATCGTAGCCTTAGAGGCGATAAAATCTGGGCTGCTTTCTCCCAAGCAGCATACAATTTAAGAAAATTTTACCTTCTCTACCGAGATGAAAAAATAGAGGAGAAAACCTTGATCTCCCTTGGTTTCTTAACTTAAAGGAGAAAACCGCCAGATACTAATTACAGAAGACTGTTTGGTTTGAATATTATCAGGCAATGAGTGAGTTATCGGGATACTTGCGACGTATCTTTGCTTTAGCCATTGGGTTACCTGAGAACTATTTTAAAGATATGTTTGATAAACATCACTCCTCACTTCGGGTGATTAACTACCCTGATCAGGAACAAGAGCAACTTCCAGGGCAGTTGCGAGCTGGGGTACATTCTGACTAGGGCTTTTTAACCATTTTACGCTCTGAAGACTCTTCCGGAGGGTTACAAGCACAGCATCGTAACGGTGAATGGATTGATGTGCCCGCGATTGGCGACTCGTTTGTAGTGAATATTGGAGATGCTCTGATGCGTTGGACAAATGATCGGTGGATTTCGACAGCACATCGTGTGGTCAACCCTCCTGCACAAGGGCGTCAGAATAGCCGAAGACAGTCTATTCCATTTTTCCATAATCCTAATATTAATGCAGTAATTGAATGTTTAGAGGTTTTCTTTGATAGCGATAATCCGCCTAAATATGATCCGATTACTTACGGTGAATACGCTAAGTTAAAGTATCGTCAAACACACAGCGCAAATCTCTGAATTTCGCTCATCGTTGAGATTGGTTTTAGAATAGCGTATGCAAAGTCTTTCGATTCAAATAAATGATTGGAAAGCTCAGCTAAACTTTAGCCCCCCTCATTTATGAAAACGTACATATTATTGGAAAACAAAAAAAAGTTAGAGCTTCCTGAACAGTTTCATACTGATGATGTGAGGTATTCAGAAAGCCTTGTTGAGTACTTCATTAATGAGTTCACTCAAGTTGGAGACACTGTCTTTGATCCATTTGTAGGCTTTGGCACAACCATGATAGTCGCAGAGTCGATGAACCGATATGCTTTTGGTCTTGAATTCAGCAAAGAACGTGTACAACATGCTAAATCTAAATTGAAGTTTCCGGAGAAGTTAATTGAGGGCGACTCTCGAAAATTATTGTCATATGATTTTCCGGAATTTGATTTTTCTATGACTTCACCGCCTTACATGGGAAAGGAGCATGTAGAAGATCCATTAACAGCATATACAGTTAATGGGAAAGGGTATTCTGACTACTTATTAGGAATTCAGAATATCTATTCGCAGATGAAAAAACTTATGAAACCGAATGCACGGGTTGTGATCGAAGTATCAAATCTAAAACACGATGATGTCTTAACAACGTTGGCATGGGATATTGGAAAAACCGTATCACAAATACTTAAATTTGAAGGTGAAATTATTGTAGGATGGGATCATTATGGATTTGGATATGACCATAGTTATTGCTTAATTTTTTCAAAATCTGAATAAAAATAAAAATATTTGAAAGGGAGTCCCTTGGTCTAACAAAGCGTTTCACAAAGATTTCTTTCCCGCCGTTCGTTCATCACTCCGGGAAAGAAACTTGTGAACTTGTCCTTATACGGTTAAATTTAACGTTCGTCTTTCTTTACTTCCGAAATATTTAGGAAAAAGCCCCTATTGGCTTAAAAAGTCATCATTTTTCAGTGTTGTCCAAGAAAAACACCAATGAAGGCGGGGTCAAAATGTCCGAGTTACAAAAACCCGTTACATTAATCAAAGTAACATAAACCTGATTGACCAACCTTTTACTTTACTCTTGATTTCCCATAAATCGGGTTGAGATTTACATTGCAACTTACTCGTCTGAAGTGAATGGCTATATTCTTGATTTATAGGATAAGCAGTGATTTCGCGATTTCGGCCCAGGGGGCCTTTTCATATTTCATTTTCCTTTTTGAATTTAGGCCCCCTGATCATATACGTAACCCTTCCATGTCTTTCGAGTGTGTCTCTTTTATCAATCTGATGAGGCCAAGAGGTATAGTCATTTTGTCCATATCAGAATCGAAATATTTGCATTTAGATCATTGGTGTAAAGAGGCTTAGATTCCATCTTTCCGCTTTCTTAAGAGCATTTCTTGTTTTAATAATTAATTTCTCATGCGTATATCAATAATATTATGATTGTTTTGAAAAAAAAGCGGCAACCAAAACGGCAACTGCATAAAACAAAGCCTTGTAAATCAATGACTTACAAGGCAATAAGTAGCGTGAGAGAGACTTGAACTCTCGACCTCCGGATTATGAATCCGACGCTCTAACCAGCTGAGCTACCACGCCAAAGTGGTGGCGAAGCGCCTGTCCCGAGTTTACCGAGGGAAGCTACCACGCCAAGTCGTCGCGAAATGCCTATCCCGAGTTTATTGAGGGAACCGACCACGCCGCTATTCTTGCATGGCAAATATAATGTGTTTTGGAAATGAGATGATCTTCGAAATGGATCAATGCTGGAGAAATTAATGCACGACCTATAATGTTAAAAGCACACCCTTCTTTTGCTGTTTCCGAATTTTCACCTAATTCCCGAAAAATCTTATGATTTTATAAATCGAAAATCCATTAATATGAAAAAGATTATCTTCTCCTTTTCTCTTTGCCTGACCTTTGGACTCGTCATGTCGCAAAGCTGTGGCCAATTAGGCCCCGTACAAAATACTCAGGCATTTAGTCTAGGTTCACTCAACAGTATAAATCCGAACTTCAGCCATTTGCAAAATTTGACAAACGATATCCGCACAGGAAAATATCTTTCTTCTGCTACGGAATACAGCAATATAGAAGGTGCGCCCTATTTGCAAGAAGAGGGTTCGGTCGGGACTCTGGTCATGAATGATGATGCTAGTATTTAAAATGTGCCGGTCAAATACGATCTCTACGCAGCCCAAATTGTGGCGACCGATCGAAATGGACAAGAGATTTTATTGGATACGAAATATTACAAAGTGATCCTACTTACCATAGATGGACAGGAAACTTCTTTCAAAAAAGTAAATCCGAAAAGACCAAATCAATTCTACGAGGTGCTCTATGAAAGTGGAGATGTAATATTTTTCAAGGATCGACAAGCGCGATTAAAAAAGGGACAGAATTTAGGCATTACAAATCAACCTTCCCGCTTTAGCCAGCACAATCGATACTACATTTCAGGCGCCGATAGAGGATTGGTAAAGGTCAATCTGAAAAAAAGAGATGTATTCAATCACTTTCCGGAAGTCGAAGCAGTCGTTATGAGAGAATATATCAAAAAATCCAAAATCAAATTGTCAAAAGAAAAAGATTATAAAAAACTTTTTGCAGCTCTGGATGACGATTGATATACCGTATCGGTATCGATTTTCTAAATGACTTCACTACAACCTCTTGATCTTCAATGACTTATCTTTTGGCATTTTGGGATTTTCATTCAGTAGTGGTATAGATCAAGTAGTCATACAAAGATTACAGTAAGATCTAAACTGACAGATGGGTGAGATTTCATTGGTCAGTTTTTTTATTCCACAGCATTTTACACGTCCCAGAGAAATCCTAAATCTTCAACCAAAGGCAGATCGGCGCTTCGTCGTTGAAGCATAAGAGGCCTTGGGCCGACTATTCCAAAAAAAGCTTTGATTATCTTTATCGAGTAAAGAATTGGGTTTTGCTATTTCAAACCCGAACTTCACTACCATGATTTTTCCGATAGGTGATACCAATGTAAGAGGTGGAGCAAAGCCAATGTTCACCTATAGCTTTATTGTTATCAATATTGTTATATTTCTTCTTCAGACCACAACGCCAGGCAACCTGGTGTGCGAGTTTGCTACTATTCCCGGGGATGTTGTTCAAGGTAGAGGATTACACACACTTGTTACAAGTATGTTTTTGCACGGCGGGTGGATGCACCTTATCGGGAATATGCTCTTCCTTTGGGTATTCGCGGACAACATCGAAGCTATAGTCGGTAACAAAAGGTTTTTGATATTCTATATTCTTGGAGGATTGGCCGCTTCTGCAGCGCACATTTTTATTGAGCTTACGATTCACCCTGGTGGTTCCATGGCTTGTTGTATGCCCTGTGCTGGTGGGTCTACATGTACTATGGATGATGTATTGTGCCAGGGATTTGTACCCTCCCTGGGCGCAAGTGGGGCAATTTCTGCTGTGATGGGTGCATATATTGTTATGTTTCCCAAATCTAAAATTAGAGTTCTGATTTTCTTTTTTACCATTCAGGTACCCGCATTATTGTTCCTGGGATTCTGGTTTGCGGAGCAACTGATGAGTGGAGTTGGTTCACTGAGTGTTGTGAGTGCTCAATCTGCTGGCGTGGCGTGGTGGGCGCATATCGGAGGCTTCGCATTTGGGCTCATCTTTGGCTTTTTAAACAGGCACCTCACCGCCTCATTAAGGCAAGTCACGGTTTGATCGGGCAATTATTTTTTTGCTAATCCGAACTACTCGTGTTGCGTAAAAGTTTTCAAACTTAACATAAGTGGTTGATTATAAACAGTATAGGAAGGTTTTTTGATTTTAGGACATACTACTGGACATGAGCTATAAATTGTGGTTCAAAGAATAGCCAAGAGGGTTTGGGGATAGAACGAATGGAATGAGAAAGAAAGCATATGAAATTTCTAAGGTTGTTGAATTTGATTTCTAAAAAGGATAGTCCTTTTTTAAATTTGGAAACGACTAAGTTGATCGATCCGTTTTTATATTTCTTCCAATCACTCTTCTTTTTGTGCTTGAGTTGGGTTAGACCCTGTTCAATACATAAGGCATAGATAAATACTACAATACCCATTGTCAATTCTATTTTTCCAGAGTCTTTAAAATTAAGAGCTTCTAAATTGAAACCATTTGATTTTAAGTGTTTGAAGCAAGTTTCAATAGTCCAACGAATAGGGTAAAGCTTTACTATTTTTCTTTTGTCTTTCAATGTAGATATGAAATAAAACAGAGGTTCGTTGGCTGAACTTTTGGGGTTTTTAAAAATCACAAAAGAAAATTTTTTTCCAAGGATTTCAATTTGTTTAGACACTCCACAGATTTGATACCGTTTTTTCAATGCTTCACGTTCAATACCAATGTATCGAAGATGTTGGTGTTTATAAAATGTCTTATCCTTTCCCCTTTGGTTGTCCACATACCCTTTATAAATTCCCTTTTTTAACCTAATTACAAACTCTAACCCCTTGTCTACCAGATATTTAAACCATCTTTCTCCGATGTACTCCCGATCTGCTAGTAGTATCAAACCTTTCAGATTATATAATTTACAGGCTTTGTCTATCACCTTTCGTCTTTCATTAAAATTACTCATACCCTTCTTGTCTAAGTCTTCCCACCATATTGGAATACTTACTCCATTGACCACTACACTCAATGTTAATAAGTGAATATTCTTGTTGCCATTCTCCCAGCTCGTACCATCTAGTGCCAAATATTTGATGTTCTTCGCTTTGAGTCTCAACAAATAAAAACTAAAACATAATATAGCTTCAATCAATGCCTGCTTGTCAGCATCATCCATATTGAAAAAACGGATCAACCTCTTATAATTCGAATCAGGTTTGGTGTTTTGTTGGTTTTCGAGTATTCCAGGGAGCTTATCCTTTACAATGTTCAAATTCGTCGTCCTGGCTGATAATATACCTTGGGCTGTTGTGAGAAAATTTTTTATTACATGTTCTTCAAAACCTGAGAAAAATGGTTTTATTTCGCTTACGAGTGGAATTGTCATTGTTGTTAATTGTTTGTTTTACAAACAATAATGATATATTCCACTTTATTATAATATATAACCTACTTTATTTCAAGATATTGTATTATTTTAACCCCAATGTCCAGTAGTATGATTACAAATATCAGAACTCCAGACCTGGACAAAGATAATCAAGGAGTTATGAGAATTTGACCGTAAATTCAAATGTCGCATTTTAGCATAAACTATTTGATAGATCATGCAAATGCGACTTCCCATATTTCCCTCATCATCACGATTAATAAACGCAAATACAGCTGTGTACGCAGATTCGAACATGGTCTACTACATGCATTCCGGATCGGTGATATACTGCCATGAGAAAAGTGACCTTCAAGGCTATCGATATATTACAGCCAATCTTGTAGTGTCAGGTCTATGTAGACCAAAGGAAATAGCCGATACATTGGGAGTGGGCAACCGGAACATCCAAAGATATGCCAAAGCCTTGCGCGAAAAAGGATCACAATGGTTTTTCCAAAGAGAAGAACAAAGAGGAAGTTGCTATAAGTTGAGTGAAGGGGCGATGGATCAAGCCCAAAAGTACCTTGATGGTTTCTATGGAGTAGCCGATACAGCTAAACTTTTAGGAGTTACAGAAGGCGCACTTCGCTATCATATCAGAAAAGGCCGGTTAAAAAAAAAGTGGTAAACCAACCGATTCTGTATCATCCAATGGGACTATTCTTTTGCCTGCTGAGAGAAACGAGTTGGATCTGTTGGCATCAGAGGTCTTGGGAGTAGCAGCTACACGAGTAGATGAAAGGACAAAAGCCGCCTTCGGTAAGATAGAAACTACCCCATTACATTTTGAATCCTGTCAATCCCTGTCCTTTGGCGGAGTACTTCTTTTACTTCCCTTTTTGATCATGAGTGGTCTATTGACCTATCGGGATCATTACCACGAATTGAAACGGGGCTACTACTACATAGAAGTGATCATTTTGCTGTTGTCATTTATGTATTTATGCCGCATCAAGAGCGTGGAGCAGCTCAAGCAGATCAGTCCCGGAGACTTTGGCAAATTACTCGGACTAGACCGCATACCTGAAGCCAAATGCATGCGCAACAAACTGCATATGATCACCAATCAGCAAAAAGCAGGGCCATGGATGATGGACTTAGGTCAAAACTGGGCAAGTGAGGAACAAAACGAGTTTTACTACATAGACGGACACGTTCAGATTTATTATGGTTACAAAGCCAAATTGGGTAAAAAATACGTATCACGTCAAAAGTTATGCCTGCCGGGAATGCAGGAATTTTGGATCAACAATCAAGACGGTTCTCCCTATTTTTTTGTTACAGGCCAGGTGAACCAGAAGCTTCAGGAAACTATTATTGAGCAAATTTTACCAAAGCTACTAAATGAAATGCCCTGCAAATACAGTGATGAACAATTGGAATCTGATCCTGATTTACCGCGCTTTACCATTGTCTTTGACAGGGAGGCATACAGTCCTGCTTTTTTCGGCATGTTGTGGGAAAAACATCGGGTGGCGGTGTTGACCTATCGTAAGAATGTAGAAGACCGGTGGAATGTTGATGATTTTACAACACATCAGTTGGCTATCGAAGGTGTAGACACGCAAATGGACTTGAGTGAAAGGCAAATCGTTCTGGATAAAGTGCCGATGAGGGAAATAAGAAAACTGAACAAAGACACTCATCAGACAAGTGTATTGACGACCAACAAAAAACTGGCCATTCTATCGGTAGCACTATACATGTTTGCCCGCTGGACGCAGGAGAATTTCTTTCGATATATGCGACTGGATTATAGGTTGGACAGTATTGTACAAAACACTGTGGATCAGATAGATAAAGACTTTGATGTAGTCAACCCGGAGTACAGTAATCTTAGTTACTACCTCAAAAAAGTAAGAGAAAAAATCCAACGAAGAAAAGCCCGCTTATTCGACATCCAGGAAAAACTTAGCAAGCAAAATGTAGACCATGTATCCAAACTGGAAACACAACAATCCAAAGTACAAGAACAGATAAACGGCCTGGAAAAACAGGAAAATCAACTGATAACCAAACGCAAATCAGTTAGTTACAAAATTAAAATCAAGGATATGCCTGAATCCATAAGATACTCATCACTCAACATGGAAAGTAAAAGGTTCCAAAACGTAATAAAAATGATATGCTATCGTGCCGAAACGTCAATGACTAATAAATTGATGCCTCATTTTAAAAAGTCAAAAGACGAAAAACGAAGTTTGATCAAAAGTCTGATCAAAACTCCAATTGACCTGGAATGTGACTATAAATCTAAAAAATTAACCGTCTCCCTTTACTCCCAATCCAATCCAAGAATGAATAAAGCTGCTGAAAAATTATGCCATCTTCTCAACCAAACCCAAACCATATATCCAGGCACTAATTTGGAACTTCACTACCAAATCGCGACATTGTAATTTACTCCGAGTCTGGAGTTCTGAATATACGAAGTCTGCCCATGGCCTCAGAGTTAATCTAAAATCTGGTGTTTTATGGAAAAAACCCATTACAAGTCAATAAGTGACTAAAAAACTGCTCAGACAACTTATACATTCCAAATACCTCGATTTATTAGGGGCTTTGTTGATATTGGCCGTTTGCCTGGAGCGCAGCTTTCACGAGACCTACTTTTACGGGGGAGAAATGCAATTCGGCATAGAAATTTCTGACTTTTGGTCACAAATCAAAAAAGGAGCTTTCCCTCTTGGTATTCTCTCCACCATTGGCGCCATTTTTTCGATGTTGTCCACGCGATTTATCGGTAAGCAGATGAATTTGGGCAATATGATCGGCGTTGCCACTACGGTTAACTCTGGTACCATAGATTACCTTTTTGGCAATCATTCTGCTGCACTTACCTATCCCATTTCTTTTTTTCTCAACAGTCTTTCGGTCTTCCGATGGCACAAGGGTGAATCGATCCGGCCGAGGGATTTTAGGTATTATGCCATTTTTGTTTTTGGAATGATCGTGGGCTCAGCTTTGGTCTATTTAGGGGCCTATCTTTTTGGCGGCAGGACGGATCACGCTTTTCTAATCGTGGTGTCTATAACTTTTGGGTTGTCTATTGGCGCCAACTTTGCCAATGCATTTAAATACGAGGAGACGTGGTTGAGTTGGTTTTTTTACAACGTGGTACAACTGATTAAGAACATCATGCTTGTGAATATTGCTAATGTGGCAAAGTATGTTTTTTATTTGGCTAATTCGATTGTTACTTTGCTTGACTGGAAATTAAATGGGGATGTTGAATTAGATAAAAAATCAGCGGCACTGAATACCTGAGAGCAAAAGAAATGGAAGTACGAAAAACTCCCATTTCTTTTCAATAGCCTGCTCTCCATTGTTCACTACCCCAAAGTATCAATTGAACAGTCTTTGTAACTATTCATCTGATTATACCTTCTCCAATATCAGCTTAAAACTCGTTAAGGTATGGGTTGGATTTCAGACGACTCATTGATCGAAAATTAAATCGCTTATTAGTGGAATAATTTTCGATTTGGTAATCAGTGGAGGGTAAATTTTTTATAGTTCTATGTCATTTTATAGGGTAAGTACTCTTTTGTTGATTTGAAAGAATGTATTATTAATTGATCATTTTTTATTCAACACTAGGATAAGATTCAAATCTGTTCTCATAACTATTCTTCTTTACTTTTTTTCATTGCAAAAAAAAGTAACAAAAAATGCTAGACAAAAGCAAGGCCGCCCGTCCGCATGGCGGTTCGTTCACTTGAACGTCGTCTAGACATCCATTCTGCTAAGGCAGAAAATGTTCTCTCATGCTGCTTTTGTCAGGCCACCGCCACCGTAGAACCATAATCCGTGTTAATTCCCCGACAAAAATGTCGAGGAATCCTGAAAAATCGGTGGCTTACATCACTATAATTATTGTCAAAATATTAGTGAGGTTGAACAATCCGAAGTGTCGTATTTTATTCGGTAAGCTTTCAGCAGTTTATGCCTGCTAAAATCTCGACTTAATTACCGATTATGTTATTGAAGCCTTCTTGCGATAAACCATTTATCGGAAAAGAAATGTGCAAACAATGAGTATAGCCAGCACAGTTAAAACAACCGGATACCAATTAAAAGGCTGAACAATTGGACTATCATCCCCAAGAATAAAAAACGAACTCCAATAAAGCGGCGCTGATGTAATATTATCGGCATCATTGGCCAAGAATTTTCTTTGGGCCATTCTGAGCGCTTCGCTTTTCCTCATGCCGCTTTTCAATCCCTCGTAGAAATAAGACATGATAATCGGGCTGGAATTATCGCATACATCCCATTTACTGGCAAGAATGCTCTTAGCTCCGCCAATCGCAAAAGCTCTGGCCAGGGACATGACACCTTCGCCTTTTTCTATTTTTCCACCACCGGATTGGCATGCGCTGAGTACGACCAAATCAGCATTGAGATCCATATTGTTGATCTCGTGGCCGTATAATCTCCCGTCGTCGAAGTCATTGGCTTCGCCAAATATGAGATTTGAATTCAGCGGGTCTGTTGTGTCGATAGCGCTGTGCAGAGCAAGGTGGAGATAGCTGTAATCTTGCGCATTTTCCTTAAATTCTGTTTCCGAATAATTCCTGCTTACAAAGTTGTTTTGCCATATTTCGGATATCAGACCCAGTTCTTTTCGAGCACCGGGAAGATCATCTAAACTTAGGGCTGCGAAATTTATGTCCCAGGTTATTCCGTCGGGTATGATCTCTAGGGTTTCTATTTCATCTTCCAGTGAGTGGAGATCACCAATTATGAAATCTGTTAGGAGGGATAAGGAGTCAGTGGATTCTTGGTTTTTGGTGAGTTGATTGAGGTGGCAATTGATGAGATTCTCAAAATGATTCAGTTCAATTGTCTTTGTAATCACTGTGTCTTTCGAAAAAGCGAAGAGATAGGTATTTTCTTCACCTATGAAGAAGGAAAGGACTACGGATTTTCCATTTAAGTTGGTTTGAACATTCTGGAGGGATACGTCGAGCCTGAGATCGTACAGGTTTTGAAGGAGGTCGTTGTTTTCGATTTGGGATAGGAGATTAATATGTTTTTCTTTGAGAATTAAAATTTTTGTGTCAGCCTTAGAGTTGCCATTGGTTGACTTATCAACCCAGTAGATGATACTGTCTCTTAATTCCTTTTCTTTTTTTTGCAAAGCGGGTGGAAGATTGGTAAGTATTCCATTCTTTAAAAAAATGGAACTTAGCAAACTCCGACTCTTTTTCAATTCTGAAATTTCCCATAGTTTTTCGTCTTTCCATTCGTCGTTAGAATCTCTTTGAAGATCATAAAATATTGAATAAAATTTTCCAAATAAAGATTGAATTTGTTGGATAACCAAAATGCCATATTTCTGGAAGTGAAGCTGATTAACGTGCCTTAAAAAAATGTCGTATAATGTGAATACTTTTTTTTCAATTTGAATAGAATCGGATAGCTCCATTAAACATTCAATCGAAAGGAATGTAGATCTAAAAAAATCCATATAATCAGATCGCAACCGAGAATTCCCCTTTAACACTAATTCATTGGAAAGAAATGCGCTATCAGCATAAAGCAATGCACGTCGAAAGTTGCCTATATGTAAATAAAGTTCCGAGGCCCAATTGTATTGTTTACTCGAAGCCAAATCATTGTTAATAATGTCGTTTGTTGAGCGCGAAATAGTTAAAGCTCTTGAACAATATTTTTCTCCCGTCCCAAAATCTTCAGACATAAGAGTGTTCCATATAAGAGAATTTAAATTAAAAAGTAAAGTCGGATGGTTTGGACCTAAATTTTTTTCATCTACCCTAAGAGCTTTTTGTAAATAATCTTTTGCTTTTTCGTGTTGACCTAATTCATTATAACTACTCCCTAAGTTAATAAGAACACCTGAGAATCTGTAGCGATGATGAGGGTCTTGCTTAGGTATATAATCAAACAATTTTAATGCAAATTCATCATGGACAATAGAACTGTCCAACTTGCCTAAATTGTAAAATGACGTGGCCAATTTGGAATGCACTACCATTAAAATACCTGCATCCAAGAATTGACTATTCGAAAGCGCCAACTTGAAGTAATTCATGGCACGTTCCAAGTCCATTAGGGCCTGATATGTGCTTCCCAGTTCAACATAAATTATCGACTCTTTTTGCATTTTTTTGCTTGGATCTATTTTTATTTCTTTAAGGACTTGTTGAGCTTTTAGTAGCGGGGCACTAGACTTTTCAAATTTGCCTAAAAAGTGATAGCTTTTAGCGACGTTCACCAGAGCGTTCACATATTGAAGGTCTACTATTGAATCCTGCTCGAGATATTCGAGTGCTTTTGACTCAAATTCTAGCGTCCGTTGTAAATCTCCTTGTTCCCAGGCTAAGAGGGATCGTAGGTGGTTCGATTCGGATAGATGGCCAGTAATAGATTTATTTACAATTTCTCTCGGATTTAAATTGAGTAGGAATTCGAGATGAACTAAGGCATTTGTTTGATTGGCCATTCCATAATAACACCATGCCAATTCTAATGAAATGATAATACTGTCTTCAATTTCACTACTTTTTCTTTGTGCCTTTTTGTAATATGTTAATGCATCTTCAAACTCATTTATGTCATAAAGCGAATCTGCTTTTAAGAAATCAATGTCTTCTTCTAATGTAAATGCCTTCACGACGGTCGTATCCTGCCCTTGAGAATAAGCACAAAACAACATTGATATGCCCAAAATATAAACCCAAATATTCACCATAACCGAAGAGTTAGTGATTATTTATTAAAAAGGTCTGGGCCACATGACTTTATGGCACTCATTGGTTTCGCTTTTATGAGAAAGGTAATCAAAACCAAGTACTTTACCATTGCTCACAGCGATTTATTATTTTGAAGTTATTCCTATTTTTGACATCAAACTAATACTATTTCTTTATTCTTATTCATATCATTGAATATCATTTTTGTCGATTCTCGTTGCGGCTAATGTCCCAAAAAGATTGATTACTTTTTATTCTGAAAAACCACAAATAAAGCGTACAAAGAAAAGTGAAGGATGATCAAATAAGGGACGTGTTGCCCAATGGCGATAAACAGTCGCGAAAAGAGAGCGTGAAATGGATGTACGACTCTTACTACGGTATTGTAGCGAAATTGATCAGAGAACTCGGAGGTGTGGACGAAGACGCCAAGGACGTCTTCCAGGAAGCAATGATGATCCTTTATCAAAATATATTATCCCAAAAATTCAAAGGTGACTCATCTCTCAAAACATATTTCATTTCCATCTGCAAGAACATATGGTTTGGTATGTACAAAAAGAGAGTGAAAGATGATAAAATCGCCAAAGAGCTGCAGACGAATCCAGATGATAGAAAGCCGATGCGATATGATTTCAAAGCCTTGAGTGATATCATCAATACGCTGAGTGATGACTGTGCCAGGATATTAGTATACTACTATTACGAAAATTCCTCCATGGATCAACTCAAAGAAACATTTGGCCTAGGAAGCGTACAAGCCGCAAAAAATAAAAAATATAGATGCCTTAAGTATTTGGCACGGAAAATCTCTGAAATGGGCCTTAATTATCAGACATTTATACTATGAATCTCAGCGATTCCGACATAGAATTATTTGATCATTTCATCAATGGCGACCTAAACCAAATAGAAATGCAAAATTTTCAGGAAAGATTATCGTCCGATGATTCTTTCAAAAAATCATTTGACCTGTACCAACAATCCATCCACGTCGTGAAGTCCGAAGCATTCAGAAGAGAAGTGGAAGAAGTGGTCGCCAATGAAAATCGAAAACCTTCTTTGCTGATCGGGCAAATCATTATCTGGGCTTCCGTAGCGGCTCTGCTTTTATTTATCATATTGAGCAGAAGTTACTTCACCAAACCAGCCTCGCCCGACCTATTCGCCGCCTACTTTGAGCCTTATCCAAATGTGCTCACTTTCAGATCAGAGCAGGAAGATATAATAAAGGGAATGGAAGCCTATAGTGCCGGAGATTATACTAAAGCTATAGAATGGTTTGACACCAGTGAATCTCTCGGTGACGAATTGTTATTCTACAAAGCCATGAGCTATCTCTCGATCGAAGATTTTAGAAGGGAAGAATTTCTGTCCTTACTTGATTCTATGACCACAGAGCACAAGTTTGAACAGCAAGTGAGATGGTACGCGGCAATGGCCTATTTGAGAGCGCCTCGCGACAGGGAAAAGGCCAAAGAACAACTGTCCGGCATCGAAGATGGAGAATTCAATTACGCTCAAGCTCAAGAAATTCTTAGTACCCTGAATGCGAATTGATGAGGTTGTAATCCTGCAATAGGTTTTTCCCGATCTTTATTCTCTTTTCTTAAAAGCGATAAACATGCTACAAAAATAAAAGACGGTCGTACCGACCTGGTAATCGACTATCTCGATCAAGGCCACGATGCCAATTCAACTGATAAAAATGGATACAAATTGATCACATGGTGCGACTACTACGGCGATGTGACAGCCATAAAATATCTCATATCTAAAGGAGCTTCATTAGATGATCTTGGCGAAAACTACAGTCTTAATCGAGCGGCCTTTCATGGACATTGGCGGCTTTGCCAATACGCATTAGAGCAAGGCGCTGATTCAAATCACCGGCTGCCCGATTCAGGCGAAACGGCGCTTCACGCCACCTTGTCAAAGTGCAATTCATACGTAAGCAGATTGATTGTCAAAATGCTTCTTGCATATGGCGCTGATCCGAATATTCCAACAAATGCGGGGGCAGAAACCGGATGCTTCATGCGCGACGCAAGGACATATGGAGAAACGCCTCTTCACCGCGCAGCGGCATTCGCGGATGCCGAATGCATAAAAATGTTATTGGATGCAGGAGCGGATAAGACAGCTAAAGATATCAACGGAGATTCGCCGATGAGCTGGGCGAGTTGGCACAGCAGGCCTGGGAAAATACTTTCATTGCTCGCATTTGGTGAGCACACCATTAATCCACTTCACGTGGAGCGAATAGAAAGTGATCATGGAGTGGGAACAGGTGGAATGGAAAAGAATCTTCTTGGGAAACCACATCTTTCGACTGAGGACTGACAGGTCTTATGAGATTACAATGCATGAGACGAGGTGGGTCTATGAAATCTATTATTCTACTAATCTCTAACTCAGGCAGACCTGTCAGTCCTGAACGACCTTATCCACTCCAACAAATCTAGCCAAAGATTTCAACTCTCTTTTCAGTTGCTCCTTACGCGCTTTTGTTTCCTTTATACCTTCTTCCCACCAGAGTCCTAAGACGTTCAGTTTCCTAGCTTTTCGATCCGTTTTGAGGTCGATTCTTCCTGTAAACTTATCACCTTCCAGAATGGGCAGAACGTAGTAGCCGTATTTTCTTTTTGACTTCGGCACCCATATTTCGATAGTATAATCGAATCCAAAAATTCTACTAGTTCTTATCCTGTCGTGAATGAGTGGATCAAATGGGTTGAGTAATCTCAATTTCTTGTTTGATACCGGAAACCCATCTATTTTTTCCAATACGGATGAAAGGGCAAAGACAGGTTGGCTTAAGGCGTCGTCGGCAAAGGTGACTTGTATTTCTTCCACCTCATTTCGATGTGCTCTACACCATTCGAGCGCGGTATCTTTCGAAATCGCGTCCATATAATGGGCCATTTGAGCGGGGGGGCAAAGCCGAGTTGTTGCAATGCTTTCTTGCATGCCCAATCGGTATATTCGCTTTTGGCAACCTTGCCTTTGTAGTATTTTCCAGGAATTACTCTTTCTGACAGGTCATACACTTTTGCTAATGATTCACGACGGGTCACGCATAGTTTGCCCGTTCGCCAGAGAAGTTCGGCTGCTATTTTGGACAGTGAGGTTTTGCTGGCGTATGCATCGTTCCATTCGACTATACCCAATTTTAATTCCGAAGGTTTGGTAGGGCCTTCTTTTTCGATGTGGCGAAGGACTTCTTTAACGATTCGGGGCTTAAGCGGTTTGAAAAATACTTTATAGCCTTTGTGGATTTCGAAGTTTTCGAATCGCTTGAAATAATGTTTCCAATATGGATAAAACTCTACAGGCAGAATGGCGGCATCGTGGGTCCAGTTTTCGAATGTCGTACGATCGTCTTCTAGAGAATTGGCGAGCCATTCCTTTTTGAGATTTTTGTTCCTCGAAAACAGAATAGTGTAGTGCGCTTTTTCGACCGCCGAGATCGGATCGATCTGTACGAATCCCAAGGAAGTTATCATTTGAGGAGCCCACGAATCGATTTTGGCGACGGATATCAATTTGTCATCACCATCGGCAACGTGTAGATGATTAATGAATAATAGAAGTTTACGGCTGTCTTTGTTGCTAAGGGTGATCACTTATTCATGAAGTCTTTTATTTCGGCCTCGAAAGATAATCACTCATTTTCTTAATTTCTTGCGGCCCGACCCTACAGCATCCGCCAATGATATCTACGCCCAGTTCCAGCCATTCTGCAATGAGATCGACAAAAGAAGAATTTTTGCCTTTAACAGTCTTCCATGATTTTGTAATCGGATCGTACACGTCACCGGAATTGGGGTAGACGATGATCTTTTTGTCTTTACCTTTTGATTTGAGTTTCTTAATCGACGAGCTTACCCGTTCTGGCGTCAGGCAATTCACGCCAATGGCGAATATCTTTGGATAATCGGCAAATAATTCTGCGCATTTTTCGATTGGCGTGCCGTCCGAAATTTCATTTTCATTTTTCGTGGTGAAAGAAATCCATGCGGGTTTACTGATTTCCTGAGTCAGTGCGGCGATCACTTTAGCTTCTCCATAATCGGGAAAAGTTTCGAATGCTAAAATATCGGCGGCGGAGTCGTCCAAAATTCTTATGCGCTCGGCGTGAAAGTGTCTAAGTGCCTGATTATCAACGCCGTATTTGCCATTATATTCTGATCCGTCTGCCAGATAAGCGCCATACGGACCGATACTTGCCGCGATCAGAATATCTTGGGTGACGTTGCTTTCAGAATAGAATATTCTTCTTGCTTTTTCAGCTGCCCATACCGATTTTAGAATCAGTTGCTTAGCTTCTTCTTTCGTATATCCTTCTTCCAGCAGACCTGGAATACTGGCCTGATAGCTAGTAGTGGCAATGCATTGAGCACCCGCTGTGAGATAGTTTAAATGTGCATTTATTATCGCATCAATATCAGATTCAAGGACTTTTGCTGTCCATAATTTGTGGTTGAGATCGCAGCCTTGTTCCTCGAGTTCATTGGATAGGCCTCCATCGATGAGTAGAGGGTAGGAGATCTGTTGAATTTTTTGTTTGGCCAGGTTCATTTTAAGAATCCGGAGGAATTTGTTTTAGAAGGTATCGAAGCTCCTTTTCACTTATGTTTTCTTTTTCGGATTTGTCATATATGGAAAGCATATAGACGGTGTCGGAAGAAATCTTGAGTCCACTCCGATTACCACACATTTTTCAAGCGTACATTTGCCAGCTGCGGCCAAAACCCTGGAATTTTCTTAAGTGCAATATTGTTGCATAAGCATTCCTGAGGGTTGCGATGATGATATTTGGAAATCCGAGGGCATTTTCGACCAATTTATCGTTAATTCTTCTAAAATTCGTCCAAAGTACTCGTGACAGGACATAAATTTGACATTTGAATAAACCCCGATATAATATTTTGTTCCTTTTTTTGAGCCGGTGAAAACATTGATGTATGGTCGATTCCACATTGGCTCTTAGATTGTGGGTGTGCTCATCTAATGTTTCTTGCATCTGTTGAAATAAAAAATAGTTTTCTACTTCATCTTTGGTCATATACCGACCTCGGGTGTCGTGTTTAATGACGTATTTGTTGGTCTTCTCGTTAAACTTTACCGCGCACTGTTCTCCTGTCTTTTTTCGCCATACTTGAAAATTGTTATTCTCATCTCGTTTCATTGTATAGGCCTGCTTTCCCCCTTTTGTATTAGCTAACTTCCATTCGGGCGTGGTCGTTTCTGACATTGCTTTTCTGTTGGCCTTGCTGTCGTATCCGCCATCCGTGATGGCCTGTTCTATTTTATTCTTTTCTTGACCTGATTCATCCTTATCTGGATTTAATACATCCTGGATATGGTCGATAGATTCGATTAAAAACTCGTCTTCTGTAATATTGGCCGGTACTACCTGGGCATCTACGATTAGGTCTATTTCATTTTCTTCTGTACACGTTTCACTTATGTTGGCATGATAGCCCGATATGGTCTGTTTATTTTCTGCTTTACCTTTAGTACGGTAGGCAGCATCAGGATCATGAATGGACTGCACACTGCCACTCGATATGTCTCTTGCAGCTTTGGGTCTCGGAGTATTCTCCTGTTTAGTTTGCTGTTCAGATTCATCACAGACCGCGCTGATTTTTGTTTTATCATCAGAGGCACTCGGAGGTTTTTGCTCATTAGATTCCTCTGATTGTTCTTCATACTGTTCTTCGTAGAGCCGCTTGAGATCTTGGTAGCCTGTCAATCCCGCCGCCTGGCCATGACTCAAGAGTACCTTTATGATCTTACCCATACCTACTAGCAGTTCCTCTTTTTCTTTTTTGTTTAATGGGTAGACAATATTGGAGGCACTTTGGCTTTTTAGCTTTTCTAAAAGCTCGCATGATTCTTTATCCAATTGATCTGTAAGCAGTTCTACCATAAGGTCTTTACTGCATACTCGTACAGCTTCGATTATCATCTGGACTCGAGTGCAGCGTGCAATATTGGAATTAATCAACTTCGAATCCAATCGTATTTTCTTACCGCTCACCTTGTATTGCTCTATCTGCCCAATAGTGATTTGTTTAAATGCCGCCTTCATCAAATCCTCCCCATGGTCTTCATTATACTCTACCATGCTCTGTCTGAACTTATAGTAAGTCGATTCGGTCGGAATATCCTCATTTATATTCGAATATCCCAAAGCAAGCATGACCCTGGTGTTGAATCGACATTCATCAAAAAGTTGTTCATCAGTCCAACCTTTACCTTCTTTAAGGATAATCATTCCCATTAAAACTCTAATTGAGCAATTGGGCCGGCCTCCTTGATTATAAAGCACCTCGAACAATCCTTCGTCTATGCGAGATACCACTTCTTTAAAAAATATATTATGCCAACCATTTGGATCATCCAGAAGCTCTCGCTTCCGTTCTGATAGCATCCCTCCTATCGATTTGAATAGATCAACTTGTGAATTTGTACTACGTTTAAACATATCACAAATTAAATATATATGTCATCTTATTGTAATATTTGACATGATTTATGATTTAGTTTTCGGAGTGGACTCAATCTTGATATTTGTAATTACTCTTCCACCTCCTTATTTGCCTCTACCTTTTGACTTTATAGCTAGCCGAATTTTGAAGCAGTTTTTACCAATTTCGGTTCCCTGATCAGGATTTTCAGATAGACTTAGAATAAGAGTTCTCAATTCAGATTTGAGTGAAGGAAATTTTTTAACCAATCGACTTGTTTGCTTCTCAAACAGTCCTATGGTTTTGACACTATAATTCATCCAAAAATTCTAAGGCATCCCTTCCCTTTTTCTTACCAGCGTAAATATCTTTCATTTCTTCGACAGCCTCTCGAAGTTCTGACAAAAGTCGCGGCTCCTTTTTCTTTTTTTTTCAACAGTTTAGCTTTAACATAAGGCAGGTCGTCCAATACGTCCATAAGAGCGTCTGCTTTGCTGTCTTTAATGTCGAGTATTACTTTCATCTGCCAGTTTTTGAAAATGTAAGCCAAAGATATGAATTGTAGGTGCACTTAACCCGCATTATTCACGGCTTAGCCATGAATAATGACGATAAAACGTTGTAAATCGTTGAATTTCAACGATTTATGTCAGGGCTAACAACCCGAGCCATACTACTGGACATTGGGGTTAAAATAATACAATGTCTTGAAATAAAGTAGGTTATATATTATAATAAAGTGGAATATATCATTATTGTTTGTAAAACAAACAATTAACAACAATGACAATTCCACTCGTAAGCGAAATAAAACCATTTTTCTCAGGTTTTGAAGAACATGTAATAAAAAATTTTCTCACAACAGCCCAAGGTATATTATCAGCCAGGACGACGAATTTGAACATTGTAAAGGATAAGCTCCCTGGAATACTCGAAAACCAACAAAACACCAAACCTGATTCGAATTATAAGAGGTTGATCCGTTTTTTCAATATGGATGATGCTGACAAGCAGGCATTGATTGAAGCTATATTATGTTTTAGTTTTTATTTGTTGAGACTCAAAGCGAAGAACATCAAATATTTGGCACTAGATGGTACGAGCTGGGAGAATGGCAACAAGAATATTCACTTATTAACATTGAGTGTAGTGGTCAATGGAGTAAGTATTCCAATATGGTGGGAAGACTTAGACAAGAAGGGTATGAGTAATTTTAATGAAAGACGAAAGGTGATAGACAAAGCCTGTAAATTATATAATCTGAAAGGTTTGATACTACTAGCAGATCGGGAGTACATCGGAGAAAGATGGTTTAAATATCTGGTAGACAAGGGGTTAGAGTTTGTAATTAGGTTAAAAAAGGGAATTTATAAAGGGTATGTGGACAACCAAAGGGGAAAGGATAAGACATTTTATAAACACCAACATCTTCGATACATTGGTATTGAACGTGAAGCATTGAAAAAACGGTATCAAATCTGTGGAGTGTCTAAACAAATTGAAATCCTTGGAAAAAAATTTTCTTTTGTGATTTTTAAAAACCCCAAAAGTTCAGCCAACGAACCTCTGTTTTATTTCATATCTACATTGAAAGACAAAAGAAAAATAGTAAAGCTTTACCCTATTCGTTGGACTATTGAAACTTGCTTCAAACACTTAAAATCAAATGGTTTCAATTTAGAAGCTCTTAATTTTAAAGACTCTGGAAAAATAGAATTGACAATGGGTATTGTAGTATTTATCTATGCCTTATGTATTGAACAGGGTCTAACCCAACTCAAGCACAAAAAGAAGAGTGATTGGAAGAAATATAAAAACGGATCGATCAACTTAGTCGTTTCCAAATTTAAAAAAGGACTATCCTTTTTAGAAATCAAATTCAACAACCTTAGAAATTTCATATGCTTTCTTTCTCATTCCATTCGTTCTATCCCCAAACCCTCTTGGCTATTCTTTGAACCACAATTTATAGCTCATGTCCAGTAGTATGAACCCGAGCATGTGTGGATTGAATCAAAATGCAGGCTTCTTACAATAAAATGGGGATGTTGCCCCCGGGTGAGCGCAATTAACTTAAGATTTACTAAACTTGCCAGACTGCGTCTGCAGGCAGGTCTGCGAGATTTAGCAAATTGAATTCTTCAGACTGTGCTAGTCTCTAAAAATTCCAACTCAATCCCAATTCAGCCTTAAATCCGGCCGAAGAAGAAAGTCGAACTGTATTCGAAGGCTTACTGTACAAAACATCACTAAAACGAATACCGGCGATAATGCCTAGTCCAGCAAATACACTTTGATTATAACCAATCATCATCGTGTACGCCGGAGCCTTACCTGAAAAAGAGTAACCGCCCGCCGTTTGTATAAAAAAGGGCAACTTTTCAGAAAGTTTGAAGGTCACCGCACCCATCAGATTTTGGCCGAAATCGTCTTCATCGCAACCCTCATCACTGTCTTCCATATCATTCGGGCCATCGACGTCATTTGGGCCGTCCACATCGTTTGGACCATCGACGTCATTTGGGCCGTCCACATCATTCGGGCCATCGTCATCATCACATAATGAAAAGAACTGATTTTCTTGATTGTAGTACCCGCTGTTTCCATTACTCAAATTACTCATAGCGCTTAAACCAATAGATACACGCGAGTTCATTTTGTAGGAAATGTTCAAATCTGCTAAAGAGAGCTGTCTCACTTGTCTAAAAGTCAGATTATTAATTTCACTTGTACCGAAGGCTGGGGTACCAAGTGTAGCCGTGACGGAGAAGTTGCTCAGTGCTGCATTGAGTCTACTAGTTTGCATTGATTTTATATCTGCTGTTTGTGCATCTTGTGCACATAGTCCTGTCGAAAAAATCGTCGATATCAAAAAAAGTAATTGCTTCATTGTTTAAATTTTAGGTGGACTCCAAAACAATATATACGATTTCTGCTAATCTTTGGTTGCGTCGTGAGTATTTTTTAGGATCGGGAGGTATTTGTCTTAGGGGTCTCGAAGTTCCTTATCGGTGAGATTTTCTTTTTCAGATTTATCATTTACTCTTTTTCACATATGGCAAATCGTCCAACACTTCCATAAAATCGTCCGCCCGGCTGTCCTCAATATCAAGTCGAATTTTCATTGGATTGTTTTAAAATGTGCAATAAAGATACAAATTGTCAACCCAAGCCGCAAGACGAATCTTGTTGCCGTTCGTCGTCTGCCGTTCGCCGTCACAACGGTATATTCCCATGCTTCTTCTTAGGCAAGACAGCCACCTTATTCTCCAACATAGCAAATGCTTTGATCAATTTCCGCCGGGTATTTTTAGGCGGGATCACTTCATCTATAAATCCCCTTTCGGCAGCGTTGTACGGATTAGCAAATTTTTCAGCGTATTCTTTTTCCTTTTTGGCTAATGTCTTTGCAGGGTCTTTTGCATTTTTTATTTCATTTCTAAAAATAATCTCGCTCGCACCTTTTGCTCCCATGACGGCAATTTCAGCTCCCGGCCATGCAAAATTCATATCGGCGCCTATGTGCTTGGAATTCATCACGTCGTAAGCGCCGCCATATGCCTTCCTGGTGATCACAGAAACCCTTGGCACCGTAGCTTCGCTTAAAGCATACAGTAGTTTTGCACCATTGACAATGATGCCATTCCACTCCTGGTCTGTACCCGGAAGAAAACCTGGAACATCAACTAGCACCAACAACGGAATATTAAAACAGTCGCAAAACCGAGTAAACCGGGCACCTTTCTTCGAACTATCCACATCAAGACATCCCGCCAAACTCATAGGCTGGTTGGCAACAATCCCAATGCTTCTTCCGGCCAATCTTACGAAACCGACAACGATATTCTGCGCATAATCCTTGTGAAGTTCAAAAAAGGAATCTTCATCGCATATTTCTTCTACTACTTCGCGCATGTCGTAAGGTTGACTGGCACTTTCGGGAACGATGGATTCCAGTTCATTTCTAATTTCTTCACCTATTTCAAAGGGAAGGTGTTCGGGACTTTCTTCGCAATTTTGAGGAATGTAACTGAGTAATGTTTTGATCTGCGAAATGCAATCCATATCGTTAGCAGCAGTCAAATGGGTTACTCCTGACTTGGTAGCATGTGCTGATGCACCCCCGAGTTCTTCTGATGTGACTTCTTCATTCGTAACCGTCTTCACAACGTTTGGGCCGGTGACAAACATGTAACTTGTATGCTCAACCATTAGCGTAAAATCGGTCATGGCTGGTGAATAAACAGCGCCGCCAGCGCATGGCCCCATTATAGCTGAAATTTGAGGCACAACACCCGAAGCCATCACATTGCGATAAAATATGTCCGCATAACCTCCCAATGAGCGGACGCCCTCCTGTATGCGTGCTCCTCCGCTGTCGTTCAAACCGATGATTGGAGCGCCCGTCTTCATAGCTAAATCCATGACTTTGCAAATCTTCTCGGCATGAGTCTCAGATAGCGCTCCTCCAAAAACAGTAAAATCCTGTGCGAAAACGTAAACCAATCTACCCTTAATCGTTCCATAACCAGTTACCACGCCATCGCCATAGAAAATTTGGTCTTCCATGCCAAAGTCAGTGGTGCGATGTGTGACCAGGATGCCTATCTCTTCAAAGGAACCTTCGTCTATAAGAAAGTGAATTCGTTCGCGAGCAGTCAACTTGCCTTTGGCGTGTTGTTTTTTGATGCGTTCCTTTCCGCCGCCGATTTTGGCCTGTTCTATTTTTTTGTTGAGAATTTCCTTTTTTATGTCCATTATTTACGTCATATTAATATTAAGTCCAATGTGAAACTTGAATTTGCCTAAATGCTTTGACACAATTCTACCAATACACCATTAGCCGATTTAGGATGGATGAAGCAGACTAATTTGTTGTCCGCACCTTTCTTTGGTTCTTTGTCCAAGAGCAGGAATCCATTTGCTTCAAGCCTTTCCATTTCAAATCTAATATCTTCTACCTCGAAGGCGATGTGGTGAATGCCTTCTCCTCTTTTTTCTATGAATTTTGCTATTGGGCTGTATTCTGAAGTGGCTTCGAGCAATTCTACCTTTGATTTACCTGTTTGGAAAAAACTGGTAATCACACCTTCCGATGGTACTTCTTCTATTTTGTAATATTTTTCGCCCAGCAGACGATGAAAAAGATCGTTGCTGTTCTTGATGCTTTTTACGGCTATGCCTATGTGTTCAAGTTTCAACAGTAACAATTTTAGTATGGAAATATTTTTAGTTGCTTATCTATCGCTAGAGTGAACGTGCCGATAATTATGAATGGGTTCGGTGCTCTTAAATGGTTTCTTAATGTAGTTCCTAAGAATAAATGTAGATCTCTCTTGAGGACAAAATTGTTCCAATACTTCTCTCTTACTTTCTCACAGGCTATTTTTTCACTAGCATACTTTAAAAGACAATTCCAATATAACTGCCCAATTTCCCAATCCTCGATCATCATTTTACTCGTTATTCCATTGGAATCTTCGATTCGATAGGAAAATTTGAAGGGTAGTTTTCTAACGACTTGCAAACCGCGAGGTGTTTTTTCAAATAGATTCAGTTGTTTGAGTTTTTCCAATTTCCTTTTTTTCCATTCCCTGGAAGTTTCCTCAATAATGAAATCCGTAACTTTTGTTGGTTTAAATACAGCCAAAGAAGTGCAAATCTTATTGTTCTTCGCTTCTTGAATCAACTTTCCTATATCCGAATTGACATTCTGCAAAACATACCGCTTTTGCTTATTCCAATTAGGCTTAGAACTTATGTGGCCAACGTTCTTGAATTCAGATTCTAGTGACAATGGCCGATAGGTCTCTGGGCGAAAATCAGATGTGTTTTTTACAAGTTCAACTTCTACCCAATCATATTTCCGGTATTGATCTTTGTAGGCCATCTTTCTAAACGGAACTGGATATATTCTTATCCAAGTCCCATCTTCCGTAAATCCCGCTGTGCAAACTAATTCATCATATTTTGCTGATATCGTTGGATACGTTTTAACGGTTATTAAGATTTTCTTTTTCAGTCTAGATATTTTTTATAGTTGTACACCAATCTTTTTGCTTCCTCAGCGTCTTTGTTATTTCTCCTCTGTGACAAAAACGGACATCCTTTTCAAAACAGGTAATGGCGATTCTTTTATTTTCTAGCAGTAGTTGCTTTAATTGCTCTAGACTCTTTTTATTCTTCTTAATTGTAGTCCGTCTATATCTGTCAAATAGGATTTTGTAATCACTGACCGTATTCAAGTTCTTTCGTTCTTTTGAATCAATGCCCAGATCGGGAATATGCCAATAATTAATTCCCACTCCCTGACAAGAATTTCGCAGTTGATTTTTGGAAAATCCGTACTTCATACTCAGAGGATTTTTTCGGACGTCAACCAACAATCTTACATCGTTAATCAGTAATTTATTCAAATACTTTTCGATGCTGATTCCCTCGTAGCCTATCGTGAAAAAGGCAGAATCGGTGTAGCTTCTCTTCTGTTTTGTTATTTTATTAATTTGGTAAGGCTCAAGCACTTTGTCTAAAAGTTTACTGTTGGTAGCATAGAAGGGGTAGTTTAAATATGTAAATTTGAGCAGTTCGTCATTCGAAGAATGAATGTGGTCTCTGGCTGTGGATTTGATGCTCGCTTGATCTTGTTTTACCAGTTGAGGGAAATAGCTCTCCTTATCCATCACAATCCAACTTTTATCCCTTTTGTCAACAATGCCGGTCTTATGCAAAGCACTCAAATCTTGAGCGGCCTGGAACGAGTAGCATCCGTATTTGTAAGGGACAAAATCGTATGACTTTTTTTCTTGCTTCCTTGTAGCAATTAGAAGCAATTTTTGGAGTCTCAATTCATCTAAATTGCCTCCAAACTCTTGCTTTAGAGCAAGTAAATATTTCCGTCGATAAAGCATTTGCAAGTATATAAATAAATCATCATATATTATGAATCCGTCTCGCTTTGATATGCCAACTCTTCGGAGTCAAACCGTTCCATCAACCTCGCCAAAATATCAATAGCCGCTTCAGCAATAACCGTACCCGGCCCGAAAATCCCTACAACCCCTGCATCAAATAGAAATTCATGATCACTTGGAGGAATAACACCACCGGCAATCACTAAAATATCATCCCTTTTCAACTTCGCTAACTCCTTAATAGTTTCCGGCACCAACGTCTTATGCCCTGCTGCTAACGAAGATATACCCAGCAGATGCACATCGTTCTCAGCAGCTTGCAAGGCCACTTCTTTTGGCGTTTGGAACAAAGGCCCAATATCGACATCAAAACCCAGATCGGCAAAGCTCGAAGCGATCACCTTAGCTCCGCGATCGTGTCCGTCCTGTCCCAATTTGGCGATCATTATGCGCGGCCGTCTGCCGTCCAATACGGCAAATTGATCGGACAATTCCAATGCTTTTGCAAATTTTTCGTCATCGGAAATCTCGCTCCGGTATGCTCCTGATACCGTCTGCGTATTTGCCACATATCGACCGAACTCTTTTTCCATTGCAAGCGAAATTTCGCCTAAAGTAGCTCTATTTCTGGCAGCTTTTATAGCCAGACCAAGGAGATTACCTTCTCCAGATTTAGCACAATTCTGTAGAGCATTCAAAGTCGATTTCACAAGTTGATCGTTCCTAGTCGTTTTAACCTTGTTCAATCGCTCAATCTGAGATCTTCTTACTGCCGCATTATCCACTGCCAGGAAATCGAGAGCGGTTTCTTTTTCAATTTGCAATGTATTAACTCCTAAGATTTGATCGGTACCGCTGTCTATTCGCGCTTGTTTTCGAGCAGCGGCTTCTTCGATATGCATTTTAGGAAGACCGTTTTCGATTGCCTTTGCCATGCCGCCTAATTCTTCTACTTCCTGTATGTGCTTCCAGGCTTTTTGGACAAGTTCATGAGTGAGGGATTCGACGTAATACGAACCTGCCCAGGGATCGACTACATTGGTGATTCCCGTTTCCGATTGAATATATTTTTGAGTATCTCTTGCAATTTTGGCCGAGAAGTCTGTTGGCAGCGCAATAGCTTCGTCCAGGGAATTGGTGTGAAGAGATTGTGTACCGCCAAATACCGCTGCAAGGGCCTCAATAGTCGTCCGTCCAATATTGTTAAATGGATCTTGTGCTGCCAGACTCCATCCCGATGTTTGACAGTGCGTGCGCAAGGCCATGGATTTTGGATTCCATGGATTGAACGATTTTACGATTTTGGCCCAAAGTAATCGCGCTGCGCGCATCTTCGCGATTTCCATAAAGAAGTTCATACCGATTCCCCAGAAAAAGGAAATTCGCGGAGCGAAATCGTCAATATTCAAGCCCGCTTTCAGGCCGGTGCGTATATATTCCAAACCATCCGCCAGAGTATAGGCAAGTTCTAAATCAGCAGGCGCCCCTGCTTCGTGCATATGATAGCCGCTCACACTTATCGAATTAAACTTTGGGATGAATTTCGAAGTGTATTCGAAAATATCTCCAATGATTCGCATGGAGGCTTGAGGTGGATAGATGTACGTATTGCGCACCATGAACTCCTTGAGAATGTCATTTTGAATCGTACCGCTCAACTGAGATTGATTTAGTCCTTGTTCTTCAGCGGCAACAATGAAAAATGCCAGAACTGGAATGACCGCTCCGTTCATAGTCATCGAAACAGACATTTGGTCAAGCGGTATTTGCCCGAAGAGGATTTTCATATCTTCAATGGTATCAATGGCCACTCCGGCCATCCCGACATCTCCCGCTACGCGTTCGTGGTCGGAATCATAGCCGCGGTGCGTAGCGAGATCAAAAGCAACAGATAATCCTTTTTGACCTTCAGCGAGATTTCTTCTGTAGAATGCGTTGCTTTTTTCGGCTGTCGAGAATCCAGCGTATTGACGGATTGTCCAGGGGCGTACCGCATACATTGAGCTGTACGGGCCACGGAGATAGGGTGGGATGCCAGCTGTGAAGTTTAGGTGTTCGAAATTTTTGATATCGGTGGCAGAATACTGTGATTTGATTTTTATGTTTTCAGGTGTTGTCCAGTATTTGCCTGATTTCCTTTGATTTGCGAATGGGTTGCTATTGAATGGTATTTTTTTGAAATCAGCAGTGGACATAGTGCATAATTGGTCTCAAAAAATTGACTGGAACTTGTTTCTGAAGTTCTCATATGAAATGACATCCAGCTTGGGGAAGGCGGTTTTTTTGAGCACATTAAAATCTTTATCGTTGCTAACAAGGTATCGCGCGTTCGCAGCGATTGCGCAATCGACGAATTTATTGTCGTCTTTGTCTTTAATTAGACCCCATTTATAGTAAACGGATATTCGTTCAGTCGAGGCTGTCCGTAGTACTGCCTTGATAGCGTTACTCGCGGTAACTGCTCCCATGTGCCTCTCGATTATTTCCTCATATTCCAAAAGTATCTCAGTAGTTACGCAAAGTTCGATCCTTTCACTTATTATGTTTTCAAAAATCCAATGGTATGGAGACTTTCTTGAGACACAGGTAAGGAAAATATTCGTATCAATTACAAGCCTCATTCATTAGAGGAATTGTATGGTGTACGCATTTTTGTATTAATCATTCTTTGCGCATCTTCATGAGTCCATCCATTTCGCTCCCACGCTGTGTCAGCCGCATCCATCGCTTTTTCAGCGAAGTACTTTGCCAGAAGAGGCCTGATTTCAACTTGGTCTTTCTCTGAAACGTCAATGGCAAGCTCTGTAGTTTTCTTGCCAAAGTACCTCCCGATCAATGATTTGATGTCAATCAAATCCTCTTCCGAAGCCTCGTGGGAACACAGTTTTAAAAGCTCAATTTGAATATCGGTCATTCTGTGTTTGTCTCTTGTCGCAACCAAACTAGCAGTGTACTCTTCTTTCCATCCATTTTCACTCCATCCTTCATCCTTCCTATCGGCAAAAAAACTCTCCAAGAGTGATTTTATTTCAATTAAGTCTTCCTCGGCAGTATTACTGCCAAAGAGTTTTAGCATTTCATGCTGGAGATTGGTCAATCCGGTTTTTTCTTTTACAGCTTCCATATCAACAAATATCGCCTATTTCCTCGCCACTTTCCAATCCGAAGTCCTTAGCCTTCCGCCGACTAATTTCTTCTTATTCTCCAAATATATTTTCAATGCCAATTTCGCCGCAACCTCAGCTTCTTCTTCTTGCTGCACTTTGATTTGATCAACCGAATAGTGATTTTTAATAAACTGCGTGTCAAAATCTCCAGAGACAAAGTTTTCATGCTCAAAGACAAATTTGCCGAAAGGCAGAGTGGTCGATACACCTTCAATCTTATAGTTATCAATTGCATTGAGCATAGCTTGAATGGCTTCGGCTCTCGTGGCTCCGTAACTGATCAGTTTGGCTATCATAGGATCGTAGTAAATCGGTATTTTCATTCCTTCTTCATAACCATCGTCTAACCTGATTCCCTTTCCCTTTGGTCTTTTGTAGATTTCTAAGGTGCCTGCGCTTGGCAGGAAATTGTCAAAGGGGTCTTCGGCATAAATTCTAAGCTCCAGGGCATGGCCATTTATGGATAAATTCTCTTGCTTAAAACGCAATTTTTCTCCTCGAGCTATTCTTATCTGCTCTTCTACGAGATCGACGCCTGTGACCATTTCAGTGACCGGATGTTCGACCTGGAGTCTCGTATTCATCTCGAGGAAGTAAAAATTGTGATTGGCATCAAGAAGAAATTCAACGGTACCAGCTCCAACGTAATCGCATGCTTTTGCGACTTTCACAGCGGCTTCGCCCATTTCTCTGCGCAATTCATCACTTAGAACTACGGATGGAGCTTCTTCGACCACCTTCTGATGTCTGCGCTGAATACTGCATTCGCGTTCGAATAAGTGGACAAAATTTCCGTGTATATCCGCAAGAATTTGAATTTCGACATGACGAGGCGAAGAGACAAATTTTTCAATAAACACCGAACCATCGCCAAAAGCCGATTTCGCCTCGCTAATTGCTCTTTCCATCTGTTCCGGTAATTCCTCACGTGAATGGACGATCCGTATACCCTTTCCACCACCTCCTGCAGAAGCTTTTATAAGGACAGGAAAACCAATATCCTCAGCAATACTAACAGCTAAAAGCTGATCGCTGACAGCTTCACCCCCACCCGGAACCATTGGAATATCATACTTGCTTACCGCCTCCTTCGCCGCTAATTTGCTTCCCATGACCCTTATTGCCTGAGGCCTTGGACCGATAAAAATGATTCCGGCTTTTTCCACTTTTCGCGCGAATTCTGCATTCTCGCTCAGAAAGCCGTATCCGGGATGTATGCCATCGGCCCCGGTTGTTTTCGCCGCATCAATAATCTTATCCGCGGCCAGGTAGGATTCGGAAGAAGGCGGTGGGCCCAGGAATACGGCTTCATCCGCGAATCTTACATGAGGGGCATTACGATCCGCTTCGGAATACACGGCTACGGTTTTTATACCCATTTTCACGGCCGTACGCATTACTCTAAGTGCTATTTCTGCTCTATTCGCGATCAAGATCTTTTTCATATTCCAATCGTTAAAAACCTGTCAGGTTATCATCTTGATTAGTACTGCATAATATCATGTCTTATCAGCTCTTTTACGGAAACCTGACAGGTTCTATTCTATTAGTTTTTGAAAAATTATCCAAGATGTTTTGCAAATGTGTTGGGTCATTTCTTCTATAAAATAACTTCCTGAGGCAGGATCATTTACACGAGCCATATGGCTTTCCAAGTTGAGTAAATGGTTGATATTTCGCGCGATTCTCCTGGAGAAAGTTGTGCGCTCCGGATTGCCGTGATGGTTGGAGGACGAGATAAATATTCGATCGGCGCCTCCGACGACAGCGGTCATTGCCTGTGCGTTGGCTTTGATGATATTATAGTTGGGATTGTTCTCCGGATTTTCTGGTCTGATGACGACTTCGATAGGGATTGAAATTGTGTCTGATAAATATGCATTGAAAACATTTTGCACAAGTAATCGCAATGCCCTTAGTTTGGAAATATTAGCAAAATAATCATCCGTAAGAAAGGTTTTTACTTTGATGCTTCGGGCAATTTTCTTGACTTGCCCTGCATCTTTTCCGGCCTTCTTCAGAATAAAATTTATGTCGAATAAAATAGCAGCTAATTCTGCACCTATCGGATTTATCTTCTCAGCCTGGGCCACACTACTTTTTTCTATACAAAAGACATAGAAAGAAGTAAAGCGAGACTGAATTTTAACTAGCTCGTTGTAATGATCTATCGGTTTATCAACCTCAAAAGAGCCACTGATCTTTGAAATATCTAATTTACTTCTATATATAAACTCTTGGAATAGAGTTATATACTCTTCTAAATTCTTTTCATCGATAGAAAAATGCGCTCTGATCAATTCAAGTTGGATGTTGTTCAAAAGAACTTGAAGCCCTTTGGAATCGGACAGATTTCTAAAGGTAAATGAAAGTAAAGTGCAGCCGCCCTCCAAAGCCTGCAAAGCAATTTCATTTGCCTTTTGGTAATCTTTATTTACAATGATGGCCTCACCGACCTCCCATGAATTGTCCGCCCTTTGATCCGATATTGCGGAAGGGGGAGGCTTCAAATCGTCTGCGTGAAAAAAGGGAGAAAATTCCGCGCCTTCAAAAGGCCAATTCAAGCCGTCAATGGGCCTACCTTTTAAGTCTTTTTTTACCTTGTTGAGCCATTCTCGTTTCGAAACCGGGCTGAATTCTGTGAACAACTTCTCCATGCTAATCCATTTCTATGATGAGTTGGCCTTTGTCCACATTTTGACCCTTCTTCACCTCAATTGACTTTACCGTTCCCCTGCCATCGGCTTTGATGAGATTTTCCATTTTCATTGCTTCCAGGATAAAAATCGGATCTCCTTTTTTCACTTCCTGATCCATACTAACCATGATATCTAATATTAGTCCCGGCATCGGCGCCTTGACGCTGCCCGCCTTATGCGAACTGCTGTTTGATAGTCCCATTTTTTCGATCAGCTGATCGAAATTGTCCAATAACCGAATATGATGTTTAGCGCCGTTGACTTCCAGAACAAAGGTTTTGGTATCAAAATTCACAGATAAGCGTTTGCAGCGATATGATTTTCCGTTGTGCAGGAGATGGTATTCGTCATCTTCCGTTTGCACCAGGTCAAGAAGCTCAGCATCGTTTTTGCTCAAAGTGAATTCACTAAATGCGCTTTTTGCAATAAATGTTTCCATAGCCTGATGCCAAAATATGAATAACAACCTGAAAATTGACAAGGAAATAAATCGAAGTGAAAATCAATCCGAAAAGATGCGCTCTTCTGCAAGCGGACATTCGGCCTATAAAAAAAACAAATTATGGCTAGGTTAGATAGTTTCACGGAATTAGAATGTTGGAAGGCATGTCAAGAGGTTAAGATTTTTGTTCTTGAAATTGTTCGGAAATTTCCGGCACAAGAGAAATTTGATTTAATTGATAATATGAGAAGAGCAGCTCGATCTTCTACCAGGAATAAATCGAGGTACGGAACTAACAACTATCAACAAACAACAAACAACAAAAGGACCCCATACCTCCCAGGCATCCAGGTCAATCCAATCCAAGTTCTTTTCTCAACACCAAATCCTTATTCGAATGTTTTCGCCAATAGGTTGATTTAATGGTTTTCTTTATAGTTGCCATACTAGTGTTCAGTCAAATTATATAGTCTGGGTAAAGATTTTTTAGTTTAATGCGCGCATCACTCGTTGTAAATTGCCAATCTACTCCTTTTTGGTTTTTGTTTCTGTACCCATACCAGGCTTTGGTTTGTTTTTTGAGTTGTTCTTCATCTGACATTCTACTTTTCAAACCACACCGTGTTAATACGCTCAATTCACATTCTGCAATATTGAGCCAGGAAGCATGTGCCGGTGTGCGAACAACTTCTATCTTTTTCACTATGTTTCGGGCTCTGGGGGCAGGCATAATTTCATATAAGGTACTTAATTTATGTGCACTTAAATTGTCCTCTACCAATGTGATTTTGTTAGCAGCGCTATATGTTTTTTCTACTAAGTTCATGATGATTTTTGCGTAAGTCTGACTATTGTGATTATCCTCAATATGTACTTCTCTGTATTCTCCTAAGGGTTCTACGATCATGTACATACTTTTTACTCCTTCTCTTTTATACTCATAGTCTTGATGTAATATACCCTTTGAATCCATATAGCTTTTCTTTGTTTCACTTATGATCTGTTTAGGGGACTCATCTAAACAGATTACTGGATGAGTCGGGTCATATGGTCGTTCATATACATCTAATACCGCTTCCATTTTATGAACAAAATCTGCTCCTTTCTTTGGCATTATCCAACCTTTGACTCGCCAGGGTTTAATTTTGTTTTTTTTAGTATCTGCCGTATAGATTCATGACTGATGCTTTCTACATATTCCAATTCTACCATCTTATCAGCCAATAATCGTAAACTCCACCCTGAATGACCATCAGGAACTTCTTCACATCTTAAGGATAGTAAATGGCTTTCTACCCGACCGTCAAATATCTTTTCTTTTACATATTCTCTTTTCTTTCCATATAGCGCTGCTTCAAATCCGTGTTCCACAAATCTTTTTCGCATTCGCTCTATTCCATTTATCGTCATTCCATAGGCAATTTGAATCTTTTTATCTGTCCAATGCTTATCTCCATTCTCATCTGAGGCCAATAATATATAACTCCGCTTGGTCCTAATTGACTTACTATTGGGTATGCTTATTATTCGCTCTAATTCACTACGCTCTTCTTCGGTTAAGGTTACTTTGTAAAATTTTGCCATGATTCTTTTTTTTGTTCATTAATCAAGGCTCTATATTCTCTTTTTGATCAGGTGGTCACTCTAATCTTTATGCAAAACAACATTCGAAGTTACTTTATTCTTTTTACCCAGATTTATGCGCTTGACTGAACACTAGTAAGTTTCCTTCTGTTGTCTCCAAAGCCACTGGAACTTGTCTCTTCCCAACTCAATATTCGATAAGGGAATTCTTTTTCAAAGTTGATCTTAACACTTCTTTCGAGTTCAGGATATTTAATATGGTAGGTTTGATTGTCATCATTTGATGTCAGTGATAGTTCGCATAAGTAAGCCTTGAACGGTTTGTGCAGAAGGCGAAGAGCAAAAAAGGATGGGATCACGTTAAGCTTTCCAATTGGCAAGTCACCGGGATTCAGCCTTATCATCGTCCAGAGATCATCCTCAAGTAAATTCTTTTTTACTTTAAATTTCTTCGATTCGCCTTCAAAATAGGAGGATATTTGGATGTCAAATTGTTTTCGATTGAACATCTCCATATACGTATGGCCGCACCACTCCTGCGAGGAGGAGGAAATTTTCAACGAATGCTCTCCATTCGAAACCGGAAGGAAAGTGCTCGTCATCATCGAATAGGGATAGATCCCAGTATTGAATTTTTTGGTAAAGTTCAACTTCAATATAGGGATATCATTTTTTCCGACATTGTCTGGTTTGGTTCCTGAGGATGGAGAATGGTGTTCGGTTACGAATATGAGTACCGCAGTGCCTTGATGCAGTTCGCCATAGCGAGCTTGGCTCAAGGTATAACTTGAAATTTCTGCTTCGTTGTTGTACCAGTATGCTTCGAATTTTTTCTTCTTCAAAGGATCGGTAGGAATATCATTCGAGTAAGGAAGGCAAGACGATACTATTAGAAAGGGAATAATTAAATAATTCATTGTCAGGGAGTTAAGTACAATGTAAATATAAATATGAGGTCATTACTCAATAGTCCGTGAAGGAAATATTTCATAACTCGTTGATACTCAATCTTAGAATTATGGATAAATTATTAAAACTAAAGTATCGTCTGAACCGAAACTTGCATTTTAATAGGATTGCCAAATAAGCAGGCCATAAATACTTGATAATCAGCGTTATAGAAATCTTGAAGGCTCTAGTTTAGGTTAGCGTTGATATTAACATTTCATATCGATTCGATATCTGTTGGTATCTCGCGTAGGCCGTTATGTCTTCGACTGAGAGTGCTGCGAAATCTTTCACGAACTGCCTGTTTTTTTTAAGCATTTCCTTGAGCCTATACCAATTGAGATATTGTTGGAGGTATTTAGTGGAAACACCCCAAAATTGATTGTCAATCCATTTCTTTATCCTTCTGTGGGTGGAGTTTACATGTTGGATATGATAAACCCCATTTTTGACCCGTTGCTTTAAATCGGAACGCAATGGATGGTGTTCGATCTGTTTATCCATGGCAAAGCCTTTATAGCTGACATGCGAATCGCTGCACAATATAGTTTGCTTGGTAAACCTCTTTCCTATGGCCTTTTCTATAACTCGTGCCGCGTTACGCGGTATCCTTTTTCTTCAACCGCCCTTTGGTAGCCACGCTCAAATCCATCTGTTCTTTTCTATCCAAGGTAACAATTACTGCAATGTGGTCATCATTTATGCCCCTTTTACCTGAGGAGCCACCCCGTTTCCTTGGTTTGCGGGATTCAACTTCCCTGCCCTTGTCCGAGTGAAAAAAGAAAGTCTCGTCACTTTCCGTAATCCCAGTAAAATCCCCCTTATCAGTATCTTCTATGGATGCCAGTATCTTGTGGCGCCAATCGAATGCGGTTTTCTTGTTTATGCCCAGGGTGACCTTGATTTTATCCAGGCTCATTTCTTCCAACATCAACTTAAGATAATCATCAATCTTGTCTTTCCTGCGGATCCTAGCCATCCAGGTGCCGCTGTATTCTGTAAAACTTCTATTACATGACTTGCACTTATAGCGCCGGGAACCTTTGTCGATGCCAAACTTTACATATTTGGTATGGCCACAATGGGCACAGCATCCTTGCTTATTGTCCAAGATATCCCTCCTAAGCCTCTGGCATTGAGGGGAAAGATTTTCCAACTCACCGGCGGCTTGCAGTTCCATTATCAGGGATTGCTGACCTTCGGCCGAAAGACCCATGAAATACGATTTTATTGCTTCTTTTTCCATACCTCTAAGATACAAATAATAGCTTAATTAAACTAGAGCCATCTTGAATTTAAGATGCTGCTGTTAACACTTCGAATTTGGCCGAAATCCTTCACGAACCATTGATTACTAAGTCGTCGTAATAATTACAAATAGGGGATTAAAAAGTTCGACCTCTTATCGTAACCGGCATGATATGATTTTCAATAGCGAATGTGTAAATTGCCCATCTCACTTTAATCATTAACACGAAGATTTAGGGACAAATATGATTCAAGGAAAGCATTGCGAAGTATGGTTCATAACCGGTAGCCAACATCTTTATGGGCCAAAGGTTATTGATCAAGTCGCCCGTCACTCGCATGAAATAGCCCAAGCGCTTGATCGCGATCAAAACATTCCCGTTAAGGTAATTTTCAAAACAGTACTGACAACATCTGAAGAAATATCAAATCTTTGCAAGGAAGCCAATACGAGCGATGATTGCATCGGCCTTATCGCTTGGATGCACACCTTTTCTCCAGCTAAAATGTGGATCAACGGTTTAAAAATTTTGAATAAACCATTACTGCATGTACATACGCAATATAATTCCGAAATTCCCTGGTCGACGATCGACATGGATTTTATGAATTTAAACCAGTCAGCTCATGGAGGCCGAGAATTCGGTTTTATATGCAGCCGTTTGAACGTAAAGCGGAAGGTCGTCGTAGGCCATTGGAGAGAAGCTGAGGTGCGAGAAAAAATAGCCGTATGGACAAGGGCGGCAATAGCCTGGCAAGACAGTCAGGCAATGAAAGTTGCTCGCTTCGGGGATAATATGAGAGAAGTGGCTGTGACAGAGGGAAATAAAGTTTCCGCCCAAATTCAGTTTGGATATTCGGTAAATGGTTATGGAATGGGAGATTTGGCAGAAGAGGCGATTGCGGTTTCGGACAAAGAAGTGGATCGGACGGTCGAGGCATATTTTGACGAGTATGATGTGGTCCGAGAATTAACCAAAAAAGGCGAACGGCATGGGTCTCTTCGCGCAGCTGCCAAAATAGAGTTAAGGCTAAGAGCTTTTTGGGAAGAAGGCGGCTTCAGTGCATTTACGGATACATTTGAAAATTTGTACGGATTGGATCAATTGCCGGGTATCGCAGTACAAAGGTTGATGGCGGATGGTTATGGATTTGGTGCTGAAGGCGATTGGAAAACGGCAGCTTTGGTGCGAAGTATGAAGGTGATGGGGGCAGGATTAGAAGGAGGAAATTCGTTTATGGAGGATTATACCTATCATTTTGATTCATCAGGTGGCGCTGTATTGGGCGCGCATATGCTCGAAATTTGTCCATCCATTGCCAAGAAAAAACCTTCCTGTGAAATTCATCCACTAGTGTACCAAGCATTAAGTAATGAACCCTATAGACAAAGTTATTTTTCTTCTGATCAAGGCGGGAAAACCGGAGTTATGCCTAAGCATAATGAGGATTTTTCCAACGCCGAGCAGAAGGAAAAGAACACGTTTATAGGAGTCAGGATTTAGTGCTTGGTGCACTAGTGTTCAGTCAAATTATATAGTCTGGGTAAAGATTTTTTAGTTTAATGCGCGCATCACTCGTTGTAAATTGCCAATCTACTCCTTTTTGGTTTTTGTTTCTGTACCCATACCAGGCTTTGGTTTGTTTTTTGAGTTGTTCTTCATCTGACATTCTACTTTTCAAACCACACCGTGTTAATACGCTCAATTCACATTCTGCAATATTGAGCCAGGAAGCATGTGCCGGTGTGCGAACAACTTCTATCTTTTTCACTATGTTTCGGGCTCTGGGGGCAGGCATAATTTCATATAAGGTACTTAATTTATGTGCACTTAAATTGTCCTCTACCAATGTGATTTTGTTAGCAGCGCTATATGTTTTTTCTACTAAGTTCATGATGATTTTTGCGTAAGTCTGACTATTGTGATTATCCTCAATATGTACTTCTCTGTATTCTCCTAAGGGTTCTACGATCATGTACATACTTTTTACTCCTTCTCTTTTATACTCATAGTCTTGATGTAATATACCCTTTGAATCCATATAGCTTTTCTTTGTTTCACTTATGATCTGTTTAGGGGACTCATCTAAACAGATTACTGGATGAGTCGGGTCATATGGTCGTTCATATACATCTAATACCGCTTCCATTTTATGAACAAAATCTGCTCCTTTCTTTGGCATTATCCAACCTTTGACTCGCCAGGGTTTAATTTTGTTTTTTTTAGTATCTGCCGTATAGATTCATGACTGATGCTTTCTACATATTCCAATTCTACCATCTTATCAGCCAATAATCGTAAACTCCACCCTGAATGACCATCAGGAACTTCTTCACATCTTAAGGATAGTAAATGGCTTTCTACCCGACCGTCAAATATCTTTTCTTTTACATATTCTCTTTTCTTTCCATATAGCGCTGCTTCAAATCCGTGTTCCACAAATCTTTTTCGCATTCGCTCTATTCCATTTATCGTCATTCCATAGGCAATTTGAATCTTTTTATCTGTCCAATGCTTATCTCCATTCTCATCTGAGGCCAATAATATATAACTCCGCTTGGTCCTAATTGACTTACTATTGGGTATGCTTATTATTCGCTCTAATTCACTACGCTCTTCTTCGGTTAAGGTTACTTTGTAAAATTTTGCCATGATTCTTTTTTTTGTTCATTAATCAAGGCTCTATATTCTCTTTTTGATCAGGTGGTCACTCTAATCTTTATGCAAAACAACATTCGAAGTTACTTTATTCTTTTTACCCAGATTTATGCGCTTGACTGAACACTAGGCATTGGAGGGAAAGCCGACCCAGTGAGGCTTGTCTTTAATTCACGAGTAGGCCGGGCCTTGAATGCATCAATGATCGATTTGGGAGATCGATTCCGATTATTGGTAAATGAAGTCGAAGCAATAGAGCCTAAAAATGTTCTGCCGAAATTGCCCGTAGCAAGAGTGCTTTGGAGGCCTATACCAGATTTAAAGACCGCTGCTTCGACGTGGATTTTGGCTGGTGGTGCACATCACACTTGCTATAGCCAAAATTTGTCACCAGAGTATTTAGAAGATTTTGCAGAAATGGCAGATATAGAAATGGTCGTTATCGATAAGAATACCGAATTGCGGCAGTTCAAGCAAGAGCTAAGATGGAATGAAAGTTATTTCGGATAGGAGGATGTACGCCTTTCACCAAACTAATCCTGGACTCGCAGGTCACTCATATTCCCATTTGTAAATCCAGGGATCATTAGTAGCTTCCTGGAATGTAAGCAATTTGCCCTTTAAGCCACCTAAGATTTCGTCGAATTTCGGATCCATTGCCAGGTTGAATGTCTCGTTCGGGTCTTTTTCCAGGTCGTACAATTCAAATGGCGGCCTGTTAATATACTCGGCTATCGGTTTCTTGCCAAGTACATCAAGGTTATTATTCAAAACACTTTGCCAGGTTTTTGAGGCGTACAGATCGGAGGCGAAAGGATATTCGAGGCCGCTAGCAAGATTCATAATCAACTTGTATTTATTTCCTCGTATCACCCGCATTGGATAATACATCGTTACCTCGTGAAAAGTATGAGAAGCATACACTTTGTTGCGGTCGAGGTAGCCTCCACTTAATGCAGGTATGAAAGATATACCGTGAAAACTATGTTCCGTTTCGAGACCTCCGGCAATGTGTAGAATTGTAGGTGCGAGGTCTGCCCAACTAACCATTTCATCGCTTATTCTTGCATCTCTTTGACTAGGGAGTTTGACAATGCACGGCAATTGCATTCCAGCTTCGTAAAGTGTAGTCTTGGCGCCGGGGAAGGCCATGCCATTATCTGAAATATAGACGATAAAAGTATTGTCCATTTTTCCGCTTTCTTCCAAATAATCGAGCACTTGCCCTACTCCCTTGTCCAGCCTTGATATGGATTGGTAATACTGGGCGATCTCGGCTCGTGTCTCCGGGTTGTCTGGCAGAAAAGGAGGTACGAGTACTTCCGAAAGATCATAAACTTCTTCTTCCACACCTGGCCATCCCTCAAGTCGATTGCCAAATCGATCGGGCTGATATGGCAGTTCATCCGCGAAACCGCCTCCGCGATGTGGGTCAGAAAAACAGAAGTATAAAAAGAAAGGATCGGCATTTTCTTCCTTAATAAAATCCCTGCATGCTTCGGCCATTTCTATAACACTACGAGAATTAGCCTTGAAGCGATGCTGGAATCGAAATACAGATTCGGGAGCAATATGAAATTTGCCGACATGGCCCGTGCGATAACCCACTTCTTCGAGCATGACCGGCAAGCTCACTACATCATCATAAGCGCTGAAATGATGGTAGGTATGCGTGTGCCCGTATTGCCCATTGGCGTGATTGTGTAGTCCGCTGAGGATAACAGACCTGCTCGCACTGCAACTCGCTGTAGTACAAAACGCCCTATTGAATCGGGTACTCATTTTGCCCAGTCGATCCAGTTGAGGTGTTTTAATAACCGGGTTTCCATAAATACCGATGGCGTCTTTGCCGTGGTCGTCGGCTACGAAGAGGATGATATTCGGCCGATCGGAGATCTGTTGTTCCCGATTTTGCTCTTTAAATGCTGGTGTGTTGCATGAAAAGGAAATAATTGTTAGTGATGCGAAAATGAGGGCGTAGGGAAGGATTTTCACCAATTCTTTCAGGTGTAGTAAAAAGGGACAAGCTAAAGACAGTTTCGTCATTTGGCGAAAATAGAAAATATTGTAGAGGAGTCCCAACTTTTGGGATACGGCTGTGGCAAGTATATCAGTTTAGTCAGGGCGCGTTGGCCAAGTCGTCTAGTGCTTGAGGAACGAAATAAGAACACCCTTAAACTTGTTCTTTTTACGCTGCTCTGCGTTAAAGAACCGCCTCATTTAGCTATGGCTAAACTCGGGAACCTTCGCCTTGATCAGCATAAAAATAACTGCGTTTTAGAGTACCATTACTTCGTTCCTCAAGCACTAGTCTGGGAAAGAATGCAGTGAATGTTTCAAATTAATAGACTCAGAGTCCAGACTTTCGGGACGGCCTGTAGTACGAAATAAATTGGAATTGTATATTAATAGTACCCAGAGCGGGACTTGAACCCGCACGACCTTATCGGTCACTGGATTTTAAGTCTTATCCCATTACTATCTATTCATCCCAATTAATGCTGATTATCAGCATGTTACGTAATTTATTCTTGCGAATAAGTAGGAATATATCGGTATAAATCGTGTCTTCATTGTAACAAACATATTCAACGCAATGATTACCGTTACTCCCATTCGTTACAGCCGAGCCAACAAAGTAGGTACATATCCCCTTGCCGTTCGTATCACCAAAGATGGTACTTCGTCGTATGTTTTCATAGGCAAATACATACACAAAGACCAGTGGGATAAAAGCTCCCACAAAGTCAAGAGTAGTCATCCGAGTGCAACGTACTTCAATGCATTGCTTTCAAAAAAGGTAGCTGAGGCGAACAAGATACATATTAGTGACGAGGTGCAGGATAAGGACACATCGGCGCAAGCTATACATGAGGCTATGCATGGCCGGAAAATGAAGCAGTTATTTTTTGATATTGCTCACAAGCACTTGCGTAACCTTGAACTTGAAGGTAAGTACAACCAATGCAGTAGTGATAAAGCACGTCTCGGGAGATTTCGCAGTTTTTTGAAAGGTAAAGACATCTCTTTTGAAAAGATTACGGTGTCGCTGCTCAAAGACTACAAAGCATATTGCAAAGGAAGTCATGGGAATAGCGAACGAACGGTGATGAATAACTTGATCGCGATACGTACCATTTTCAATCGCGCGATTGCTGATGGTATTGTTGACTACCAATACTATCCTTTTGGCAAACACAGGGTAGTGATCCGTTTCGCTGAATCACTTAAAATTGGTTTATCTGAAGATGAGATATTACGCATCATTAAGCTTAACCTTGCCGATCACCCAAAGATTGATAATGCACGAAATATTTGGTTGGTGTCATTTCTGTTTGCCGGCATGAGGGTTTCTGATGTACTGCGCCTGCGTTGGTCTGACATTGTTGATGGACGACTGCATTACAAAATGGGCAAGAACCAAAAGGCAGTGTCACTGGTCGTAGTTGAACTTGCACAGGCTCTTATCGAGCGTTACCGCAAATATCAAATCGATCCCGATTCTCTTATCTTTCAAGAACTTACCAAAGTGACTGATTGGACTGATACCTACGATGTGGGCAGAAAGATCAAGAATGCTGACAAGCTCGTAAACAGGTACTTGGATAAACTTGCTACGAAGGCGAAAATCGACAAAAAACTACGTTGCCATATTTCACGACATAGCTTTGGTGGTATTGCAGGTGATCATATTCCTTCAAGGCTTCTGCAAAAACTATACTTGCATTCACATCTCTCAACGACTGAAAACTATCAAGGCTCATTTCGAGTCAAGAATGCAGATGACGCGCTACGGGCAGTAGTACATTTTACAAAGAAATCTGAGTTTGCTAGTCCACAGGAATCCAAGTCATAACTCCCGAACGTTTCAACAGTGCCTTAGTGAATGGGGACTGATTTCGTATTCTTGCCTATTCAATGATCAATTACAGAGTAACATTCAATGATGATGGGTGAAAGGTATCATCGAAATTAAATTCTAAACGCTATGCAGAATTTAACAAGCCATAAAATTCAGAGTATTATTGATGAAATTAATGATACCCAAAAAATGATAAACCTTCACGAGCGGGGAATCGAGGATCCCGTTTCTTCCTTTATGAATCTTTCGAAAATGGAAAAGTTAATGTCCGCTTAGGCCTTCTTTTCAAAGACCGTCAAACTTCAATTTCAGCCCATCATCCACCAACAATTTCGCTAATTGCTCATAGTCCAAATCATGCAACAAAATATCTTCTTCCAATGCCAACATAGCTGCCGTAGCCGAAGATTGTCCCAGGATCATATAAACCGGCTCCATACGAATCGATCCAAAGGCTATATGAGAGCTGGAGAGGCACACCGGTACTAGAAGGTTGCCGCACTCTTCTCGTTTTGGAAGAAGGCTCTCATATGGAATTTCGTAAGGATGATGGTGGGCAGTAAAATTTCCTTCATTCATCACCTCGCCGTCTTTGATGACCCTTTGAAGGTGGTGACTATCCACACCGTACGACCCCATACCAATTGATGTGGCTTTGATCGTGTCCTTTTGGCAGTCGTGCTGGGTCATGACGTATTCGCCGATCATCCTGCGGGTTTCGCGGATGTACAATTGCGGATTCCAGTTGTTTGTAGTGACGAATTCATCTTTAGGATAACCGTATTGCAGCATTTCGTTTCTTACGTTCTCAGGTACGCGATCGTCATGACCAATAAAATAGATGAGTCCTTTTGTGAATCGGACATGGTCTGCGATGATGGATGCCCTAGTAGCCGCATCACCTTCGGGATAATCCCAATTAGCGCCGATATAATCGGTTGAAAAAGGAGAAAAAGGTAGACTATATCCGCCGTCATTAATATCGGTTTTGAGGTTTGGCACAGGTCTGATGCTCAGTAGGTTTGTAAGTTTGGCCGGTGGATTGGCGGCTATAAAACGTGCCAGCAATTCATATGTCCAAGGATCGTAGTCTTCGGGCTTGGTAATAGGAATGCGATTGTCGGGATGACGGCTCAGGCACATTCGGAAGTTATAAGCCTGGATCTTAGAGTCGGCTGAGCCCGGTTCACCCATTTCTACGTCCTGGATGCCGGGTAATGGATTACCGTCGTCATCGTACGGATTTACTTCCTTTCCGAAATATTTTTTAGGCTGCCGATAGTTCTCTACTTCACCCAGAACACCTGCCAAATCCTCGCCATATTGTGCTTCGCTCTCACGGCCTACGTGGTAACTCACGCCTGCCAAGGCCATAAGATCGCCTTCATAAGTGGCGTCGATAAACATTTTTCCCTTAAAGGTCTTGCCAGAAACAGAGGTAATGCTATGAAGGTCGGTTCCTTCCTTATCCACGGAATTAATGGGATGGTTCATTATAATTTGCACACCATTTTCATTCAGCATTTCGTAGAATATGTTCAGTGCTACGCTTGGTTCGAAACACATTATGTAGCGGCCTTCGGCTCCAAATCTATTGTACACTTCGCTAGAATCGCGGTTTTCGTATTTCCAGCTGGCCGGGTCGTCGTAATGCTTTTTGATGCGCGCATAAAACTCGTCGGCCAAACCGCCAATTGTTTCTTCGCGGCCGTAGTCCGTCGAGGTCAGACCGCCTGTGGTAGCTCCACCAAGGTGGTTGTTGGGACTGATTAGAATTGTGAAGTGACCCATTCTTTTGGCCTGGATGGCTGCTGTGATTCCCGCCGGTGTGCTCCCGTAAATGACGAGATCGTATATGTCTTCGTTTTGATAACAACTTGAAGTTATAAGGGCGAGTAAGAATAGATATAGTACAGATCGCATGAGAAAAAATTATTAATAATAGATTATTTTTATAATCTTATTCTCCATTATTGGTTGCAACAATATACCTGTAGATATAAAACCAAAAACCGCTCTGAAAATGGTTGAAAATAATAGACCTACTAACAAGGGATTAATCGTAGTTAATCCTACCATCAATTTTGGTGAAATTGATGTAATAAAAAAATATAAGGGGGAATTTCTTTTAAAAAATGAAGGCATTGAAGATGTTACAGTTAATATGTATGCTGAAAGCTGTGGTACAATTCATTATTTACTGCGACTAAAAGACAAAGTTATTAAAAGTGGTGAAACACTTCCTTTTAAATTTTGTATTCGTAACTTTGAGCAAAAGAAAAGAAAAATACTTTCGGAAAGTCGAGAAAATTGGGACAGGTATTAATTAAAAAACTAAAAAACAAACTAGGAACCCCGCAATGAAGATTAAAATTATAACAGCGATACTCTTATTGATGGTCACCCTGCATTGTAGTGGTGCAACGCGTCCCAACATTCTTTTTTGTATCTCAGATGATCAAAGTTACGCCCATACCGGCGCCAATGGCGACCCAGTTGTAGCAACCCCTGCTTTTGACCGCATCGCTCGTGAAGGAATTCGTTTTACCCATGCGTTTTGTGATGCGCCCACTTGTGGTCCTTCCCGTAGCGCCATCTTGACAGGACAACATATTTGGCGATTAGAAGAAGCAGGCAATATTCATAGCACGTTATCCAAAAAGTTTGCTACTTACACAGATGAATTACAAAAGAGTGGCTACGCCATTGGCTTCACTGGCAAAGGTTGGGGCCCAGGTGACCTTAAGCCCGGCGGACGCTCGCAAAACCCTGCCGGCATAGAATTTGGAAAATTTCGATACGGCAAAGGTTCCCTTGAACATCTGCCCCGCCCACAACAAGGTATGTCCAACGAAGCATATGCGAAAGACTTTGAGGCATTTCTAAAGCAATGCCCAGACGGCAAACCATTTTGCTTCTGGCTCGGTACCCGCGAACCACATCGTGGATACAAAAAAGGTGCTGGCAAAGCTTCTGGCAAAGATCCTCAAAAAGTGATTATACCATCTTATTTTCCCGACCATCCTATCGTCAGAAGCGACATTCTTGACTATTACATGGAAGTAGAACATTTCGACCGTGAAGTGGCTATGGCCATTGCGTTGCTTGAAGCAAGTGGTCAGCTCGATAACACCATCATTGTGGTCACCAGCGATCACGGCATGCCGTTTCCCCGTGGCAAAGCAACGCTGTATGATGCAGGATCACGCGTGCCGCTGGCAATTCGTTGGCCAACCGGTATTAAATCCTCTGGCCGCGTGAACGATAGTTTTGTGAACCTCAGTGATTTGGCACCGACGTTCTTAGAAGCTGCAGGTTTAAAAGTGCCATCGATGATGACCGCCACAAGTTTAACCGATATCTTTTCTTCGCCAAAGGCTAAAGGAAAGGAAAATGCTTACATTGCCCTGGAACGTCACGACGGTTGTCGTAAAGGTGGCAAAGGGTACCCAAGCCGTGCGCTACGGACAAAAGAATTCCTCTACGTCCTCAACTATAAACCCGACCGATGGCCAGCAGGTGATCCAGACAGAAAAAACTGCGCACGCGACTTACCGTATGGTGAATATGATTCTAGCCCGACCAAAAGTTTGCTACTAGATAACGAAGGGAAAAAAGGATTTCAAAAGTTTCACGATCTTTCCTTTGCAAAACATCCTGCTCAGGAACTTTACGATATGACCAACGACCCCGACCAAATCGTTAACTTAGCAAAACACAAAAAGTATGCTGACACACTCAAACAACTCAGCAATCAACTTAACCAACATCTCAAAGAATCAAAAGACCCACGCGCACTCGGCTTAGATGCGCCATGGGATTATTATCCGTATTATGGCAGACTTATCAACAAAGATTGGCGAGTAGATGCCAGACCAAAAGATAAAGCACCACATTAGCCCTATTAAACTATAGAAGCATTTTTATTGAAAAGTCGGGTCAGGCTCCAATTAAATAATGAAAAGTAAACACGTAAATGTAACCGCAAGAGTAATAACACCTCGTTCCAGTAGACAGCAAAGCTGCTGTATCTGTTTAGCGTAATTTGGACATACATATTATTTTTCGTAATATGTGTTTAAATTAGGAAACTACGCAATGGACTTATCCGTTCTTGAGTCCTTAGCCAAGTCAGCATTAATTGAACTTGTTCAAAAACAAGGTAAGACAATTAATGAACTCAGAGAAGAGTTAAACTTGGCTATCGACAAAATAATTTCGCTTGAGCGAGCCTCCAAACGACAAGCTGCCCCATTCAGAATAGAAGACAAGAAAAAGAAGAAGGATAAAAAACGACCAGGCAACAAGGCTGGGCATAAGGGGTATTTTAGAAAATTTGAAGGTGAGGTGGATGAGACATTGGATGTTCCATTGGAAAAATGTCCGATATGTCAGCATAATGAATTTGAACAAATCCGATCGGTAGAACAAATCTCAGAAGAAATCCAAGCCACCACAAAGGTTACAAAGCTGATAACATATGAAGGGACATGTAGGCATTGTAAAAATGTAGTGAGCAGCGACCATCCGATGAAGATCAGCAATGCCAAAGGAGCAGCAAGCACCTACATTGGCTCAGTGGCAAGAAGTCTAGCTTTAGAATTGAACTATAAATACGGGTTGTCAAAGAGAAAGACAGTGGCTGTGATGGAAAAGATATTCGGGATAAAAATAAGCCCCGGAGGCTTGGTACATATGGGGCACAAAGCAGCCAAAGTACTTAAACAACCCTATGAAGAGTTAAAGCACAAGGTGAGAACATCGGATGTTATTCATGCCGATGAAACCAGTTGGTATGTATCCGACCCAAAGTATTGGTTATGGGTATTTGCAAATAAAAATCTGACTTTATATCATGTGATTCGATCAAGGGCAAGAGCAGTAATACACAGTATATTGGGTGACAATTATGGAGGAGTATTGGTAAGTGATTGCCTGAAGATTTATGATGATGTAAATGAAGACCAACAAAAATGTTACTCCCATCATTTAAAGGCCATTTCGTCAGCAGAACAATTTGTAGAAGATTCAGAAAAAGACAAAACACGATTGGAGCAGATAAAAAACATGCTAAAAAGGGCAATTGCTATAAAAAAGACAAAAGATCAAGTGACAGATGAACAATATCGAGCTGCCATAAAGCATCTTCAAAATGAAGCAAATGATTTAATCCCGGAATTAGAACAAATAGAAAAACAAGTAGAGGATCAAACAATCGAATTTCAGGAAAGTACCATTAAGGTTTTGAAAAGGTTTTCCAGACAAAAGGATCATCTGTTCACTTTTATGGAATATGATCAGGTAGACGCCACCAATAACTTGGCCGAAAGAAGGTTAAGGCCTGCAGTTATATCTCGAAAAATATCGTGTGGTAACAAAACCGACAAAGGAGCTGACACCTGGCAAACTCTTGCATCACTTATGCAAACTTTTATCCACCAGAGTATGTCCTTCGAGGAAATTCTTACAAAATCCTATCGGCAAGCACTCGTTGCACGCTAAACAGATACAAGCTGCTACTGAACTCAACGTTATGCAGTTTCCCCATATCGCCCTTCCTGGGGTGTTATGCAGATAACTTTTTCAGTTTATAATCATTTTCCCTTGTGGTTCAATGAAAGAATTGTAATCTTGTGGGAGTTATCAGGAAAACTACAGAATTACTTGTTATGCTTGGAGACAATATGAAACGTATGATCGCCAGCTGTATCTCAAAAGATGCCATGGTTAGAAACGCAGTCCTGGCAGTCATTACATCTCTGGCGGCAGTCTTCGCGGAGGCTGCTCAGCAACCGAACATCATCCTCGTTCTCGCCGACGACATCGGAATTTCCGGCATCAGCTGTTACGGATCAGATTCCTTTACAACACCGCATATCGACCGGCTGGCGGTAGACGGGATGCAGTTCAATTATGCCTTTTCGACGCCGGTTTGCGGCCCCTCACGCGTTTGCTTGATGACGGGACGTTATCCATTTCGGACGGGCGGGCTGACCAACGGAAGTTCGCTAAAAGTGAGTCCACTCAAAGAGGTCGCTTTTCCCCGACTGCTGAAGGAAGCCGGGTACGCCACCTTCGCTACCGGAAAATGGCCGTGGTTAGGCCACAGGGACAAGCCGGATGCCTGGGGCTTTGACGAAACACTGCTGTGGGATGACCGGCACACGACTGACCGCTATTGGGATCCAAACCTTTATGACAACGGCGAGAAAAAGTCATTCCCTGGAGGGTACGGGCCAGACGTGATGCAGGATGCCATCTTTGACTTTGTTGACAGGGTCAGAGAAGGCGATCCGGGGAAGCCGTTTTTCGCCTACTATGCCAGTGCGCTGCCTCACATGCCGATGATCCACACTCCCGACAGCAAGTCTGCTGACATTCCAGTATCGGAGAAATATCGCGACATGGTTCTCTACATGGACAAGCAGATCGGGGACCTCCGTGAACAACTGGAGGAACGAGATCTCGTTGACAACACACTGATTATCTTTACCGGCGACAATGGGTCAATTGCCCAAGCGAAGGAAGTCATCAACGGGAAGCAGGTCCTCGGAGGAAAGGCGGAAATGACCGACGGGGGTGTCAGGGTTCCATTGATCTGCTGCTGGCCAGGGACTATCACATCCGGTCGGAAGGCCGACCACCTGGTTGATTTCAGCGATTTCTTTCCAACTCTCCTCGACATCGCGGGAGTCGAGCGACCCGCCAATGTCCAACTCGACGGGAAAAGCTTCGCGCCCCTTCTACGCGAGCAAGATCAAGGGAAGCGCGAGTGGGTGTTCTACCAGATCGGCAAGAACTACGCAGTGCGTGATCACAAATGGAAGCTCAATCAGAAGGGTATCCTTTTTGATATGCGTCAGGGAATTCATATAGAGACTCCCGTTGACCCGAACACCGACCCGAAGACAGAAGCAGCCTACGAGAAGCTGAACGCTGCTCTCGTTAAACTACGACTCCCGCAGCATAACAAGAAGCTCAAGGCGACGCGATAAACGCGCGCCTTAGCTCAGACGTTATACTGCAATTGGCTTATTTATGTGACTATATAGGATATTATACTGCTTTTCACACTTTTTTGTTCTAACTGGAGAATCTGTTCTATATAGCCATTTTCCCTTGTGGTTCAATGAAAGAATTGTATTCTTGGGGGAATTATCAGAAAAACTACAGAATTACTTGTTATATAATTATGACCACTTTCATTCATTATCATAAGGATCATCAAATGAATAAAGGTATCTTTTTTAAACATATCGCCGCTTGTTTTGCACTATTTGGTTTACTGGGCTGCGCTACATTCTCTCAAAAAGCTTCAACGAACAGATCGTCTCTCAAGTCAAGCCGTCCCAATATTATCTTAGTGATGACAGATGATCAAGGCATGGGCGATCTGGCCTGCCTGGGTAACAAAGTACTTCAAACACCCAACTTAGATCGGTTTTATAATAAATCAACGCGCTTTACAGAGTTTCATGTAAGCCCCACGTGTGCACCTACGCGCGCTGCCATCATGAGCGGACGTCATGAGTTCGCCAATGGCGTTACCCATACCATCCTCGAACGTGAGTGCATGGCGCTATCGACAACCACCATGCCACAGGTATTGCAAATGGCTGGTTACCAAACCGGCATCTTTGGCAAATGGCATCTTGGTGATGAAGATATCTATCAACCGTATAACCGAGGGTTCAGCGAAGTGTTTATCCACGGCGCAGGTGGTATCGGTCAATCGTTTCCCGGCAGTTGCGCCGACTTTCCGCCTAATCAGGTAAAAGATGGCAGGTATTTTGATAACGTCTTCTTGCATAACGATACAATCGTTCAAACCAAAGGGTTTTGTACTGATGTGTTCTTTAAAGCAGCCCTTGGTTGGATCAAAAAACAACACGATACTTCAACGCCATACTTTGCTTACATTTCGACTAACGCACCACACGGACCTATGCTCGCACCAGAAAAAAACAAGAAGCGCTTTTTAGACTTAGGTTACGATGCATCCACTGCAGGTCGTTATGGCATGATCGAAAACATCGATGAAAACATTGGACTACTGATAGAGAAGTTTGACAAATGGAAGGTGTGGGACAATTCGTTGGTCATTTTCATGACCGACAATGGTCAGGCCGGCAATAAAGCAGTATTAAACGGTAAAAAGATTAAACTACACACCGCAGGTTTTAAAACCGGTAAAGGGTCACCGTACGAAGGAGGCACCCACGTACCGGCATTTTGGCGATGGAAAGGCGTACTCGGTGAAGGGGTCGATATCAACGGACTCTCCGCACACATTGATCTATATAAAACATTTTGCCAATTGGCTGGCGCAACTATTCCCAATAACATCCAACAGATCCAGGGGCGCTCATTGCTGCCATTATTAGAAGACCCTGGAACCTCCTGGCCAGATCGCAACTTGTTTGTGCATACCGGCCGTTGGAATAAAAAAGGGGCATCTGGTAGACGAGGCATAGGCAATACCGACCCTGAAAATGCTAAATATAAAGGTTGTGCAGTGCGCAGCCAAAAATGGCGTTTTGTCAATAATATGGAACTATACGATATTGCCAATGATCCATACGAAAGCGTCAACGTGATCGATAAACACCCAAAGGTCGTGGCTGATCTGCGCAAAGCGTACGATACATGGTGGACAGAAACAGTGCCATTGATGGTAAACGAAGACCGCCCGCTAGCAACCGAACATCCACAGGTGGTGCGGTATGAAAAACAACTAAAAGCACAAGGCATTCCCAACTGGAATGAACCAAAGTTATAGCTCGCCCATTGTTCATCCAAACTTATTCGGGACAGGCGTGATTAAAATAACATAACAAAACGTTAGAGACAGACCAGCCGTAGGCTGACTGCTCAACTCCGAGTTATTTAAAATAAATTTGATAAGGAAACAATGATGAGAAGAGCATTGGAATTGATAATAGTATTCGCGGCCTTCGCGATGGCGCAAGCTGCTTACGATAACTTGATAAGCGCCGCCAAGCCCAAGAATCCGCATAGCATCGGCGAGGTTTTTCCTGCCATCGCAGAAGGAGACCCCCGGCCCAGCATACTTTTCATGATCTCAGACGACATCTCTTGGGCTCACGCAGGCGTCTACGGGGATAAAGTCGTCAAAACACCCGCATTTGACAAGATTGCTGCAGATGGTGTGCTTTTCACACATGCCTTCTGCTCAGTTCCATCCTGCAGCCCTTCACGTGCTGCGATCCTAACTGGTCAGGACTTCTGGCGGCTTGGGGAGGCGGCAAATCTGCGTGGCACGCTCTACAAGGATTTATTCAATGTGTATCCGTTCATGCTGGAAGAGGCAGGATACCATGTGGGCAGTCACTCCAAAGTGTGGAGTCCGGGTAGTATAAAAGCTGGAGGATGGCCACACAATCCGGCCGGACCGTCGACGGACAATTTCCAGAGTTTTCTCAAAACCTTGCCGGAGGACAAACCGTTTTGTTTTTGGCAAGGTTCGCGTGATGCACATAGAGGCTATGTAAAGGGATCGGGTAGCAAATCGGGCATGAACGCGGAGGATGTTGAGGTGCCACCTTTTCTACCGGACGTGCGGATAGTCCGAGAGGATATCCTGGACTATTACTTCGAAGTGCAACGGTTTGACCAATTGGTCGAGACAAACTTGAAACTGCTTGAGGAATCTGGCCGTGCTGAAAATACGATCGTCGTGGTGACCAGTGACAACGGAATGCCGTTCCCCCGTGGAAAGGCTGAGCTGTACGACTACGGCACGCGAATGCCGCTCGCAATCCGCTGGTCAAAAGGGATGCGCGGCGGCAGGGTTGTTCATGATTTTACGAATCTCATTGATCTTGCGCCCACATTTCTTGAGGCCGCGGGCTTGAAACCTCATCCTGCTATGACGGGCAATAGCCTCCTAGCTTTACTTACCTCGGGTAAACAGGGCTGGGTCGAATCCGAGCGCGACGCAACCTACTTTGGCCGTGAGATGCATTCTATCTTTGCTCGTATTAGTGAAAACAGGCGGGGCTATCCTTCCCGTGCTGTCCGGACCAAAGACTTTCTTTATATTCGCAACTTCGCTCCGGATCGCTGGCCGGTAGGAAGGGAATTTCGCGATGTAGATCCGAGCCCGACAAGAACGTATATGATCAAAAATGAAGAAGACATATCGCGGTTCTACGATCTCGCATTTGCCAAGCGGTCGGTTGAGGAACTCTATGATCTCAAGAAGGACCCGGTACAATTGGTAAATGTCGCTGCTCAGTCCGAGTATAGGAGACACAAGCAGGAATTGTCGGCTCGGTTGGAGGGGTACTTAAAGCAAACGCACGACCCGCGCATGGGAAACGATGGTGGCGCATTCGAGAGTTACCCCATCTGGAGATATAATAGAGCTGAGAAATCTTACAGCATTTTAGAGCGGGGAGCAAAAGATGAAGAATAGAGAAATGATGATCTCGGAAAAGAACAAAGGGGCGAAAAACAAGGGGGTCAGGCACCGTTTAGGAGCTACAAAAATATATCGGGACAGGCACCAACTAAAGGAGGAAGAGTATTTTTACGGTATCGCATTAAAAGCGCACTACAAGGACATACAAACATATCCTTGTTCTAAAACAGCTCTGATGAAAAATATCTGGATAAATGGTTCCCAAGCGGATATAAGGCAATCAATCAAGATACGCATGCGAACGACTAACAAGGTAACACACAACTGTAAACCGAACGAGCCATAACATGCCGTTCGAGCAGACAATTTTTTGCCAATAAATGTTAATTAAAATTGGTGGTTATTTATTGGCAAAAAACCGCTGCTCAACTCAACGTTATGCTGCAATTGGCTTGTTTATGTGACTATCTAGCATATCATACTGCTTTTTCAGCAATTCAGGGTGAATATAATAAAGGATAGTCAAGAGGACGGAGTTATGTAGAGGCAAGTCACTCCCATTAACCTTGTCGGTTTTGAGAACTGCCAGCCCGTCATTTTCATAGTGTATTTTTTTAGATTGACCCAGGCAAAATAGCCGTAGGCCCTATTACTTTTCCCAGGTTTTAATTCAGTATCGGTAGTTGAGTTTTGACTTTTCACATGGCGGGAATAATTCGAGAGAGAGTAAAAACAGTCACTTACATTTTGAAAATGCCAAGTTGGGTTAACCGGACACCACTAGTGCATCGGGAACGAAGTTCTTGAACCATGAGGTTGAGCTTCGATAAATCCTTTGAATTTCCACTTATACGGTTTAAACAATAGTGTGTTGTAGAATGCAATGTAAGATTCAATTTTGGATTTCAGATCGTCCACTGATATAAAATTTCCGTTCTTAATTCTGTGCCTTTGTAGTTTTCCAAACCAGTTTTCGATAGGGTTGAGCCAGGAACAGTGTTTTGGAGTATATACAAAAAAGATGCGATGTTCGGGATTCTCTAAAAATGCTTGTCTGGAAGCTTGACTTTTTAGAATTCCCTTATACTCTTTTGTTCCTAAGTCTCCCCTATAATCGATTTGCTGGGCTACCCAACGCACCAAAGATTCCGATTTATGTGTATTGAGTTGATCAGCAAGAAATCCGATTTGTTTATCAATTGATACAGTTGCACAACTTTGTTTTATGAATTCTAAATAATCCTTTTCTGTACGGGTTGGATGTAATCGGTAATGGTGTATTTTTCCATTAGAAATATCCAATGCGGCCATTAAACAGGTTGTTCCGTGTCGAGTGTATTCAGATTCAATACGACGATTTCTACCCGGGCGCATCGGAGTGCTGTTTTTTCTCTCCAAGGCTTGAATACCTGTTTTTTCGTCTACACTAAAAACACGCCTATTTGGGTCTTGCCCCGCCACTGCCCCTATAATTAAAGCACAAATGAACTCAACTTGTTTGCGAAATAATTCTCGGTCCTCAATATTGGGGTATAACCAATAATCTGACTTATCCGGCCTTAATTTGTTTTTTTTAAAATAGTGCCCACATAACGTGGGGAAATGCTATCCACAATTTTCCTTGCCTTTGCCACATGGGCCAACATTTCTCTTGTCCAGTAATCCATTTCAATATCATGATCCTCGGGCTTTTCACAGGCCAACCCTACAATTTGCTGCTCTTGGGCTAAGGTTATTCGTTTTGGTGCTCCACTCCTGGGCAAGTCTGATAGTACCTCCTCCTTAATCTTGGTACGTAAAACATGATCTTTCACTCGAATGCCTTGTTCATCATGTTCTAACGCTCTTAATTCCTCTTGTCCTGATTCCCAACGCCGCCTCCACCGTCGTACTGTATTTAATGAAACTCCTAAATTTCTTGAAGTTTCATGTATACTCTTTCCTTCCATTCCTGAAACTACTATGGAAACTCGTTGTTTGTATGAACTTGGTATATTCACCTTGTGATATTCCTTTTCTAATATATCACGCTGACGTTCGTTTACTGTTAATGGGAGGGCTGTGGGAATCCCTCTCATCTTTTTTTTGTTTTGGTGAACACAAATATATTAAAAATAGTTCTAATATTTCGTTCCCGAGGCACTAGTGCGTCAGGAACTAAATGTGTGACCATTTATTCAAACAGTTGATTGTTGTTCGTTGATAGTTGTTTGTTAGGGAACCAGCAACAAACAACCGGCAACCAGCAACTTTTAAAACGTTCAAGGACTTCGTTCCCGAGGCACTAGTGCTCTGTAAAATAAAATATTACAATTATTTTTAATATGTTTGCGTGCATAACTAATGACGAAAACTTATGGCACGCAAACATGAATTTATTAAAATTTCTAATTCAGAAATTGCTTTTATTACAAAGATGTTGAACAAGGGAGAGCACTCGTCTCGTTGTTTGGCAAGAGCACAAATTCTATTGCTCAATCACCGGGGTAAAAATACAGATGAGATTGTTAATTCGGTGAATAGATCTAAATCAACGGTTCATAATATTTTGAGAACTTATAAGCAATCCGGCCTAGAAGCTGCTATATATGATAAACCACGACCAGGAAGGCCAAAGACAATATTAGGGAAGGATCGTGCCAAGATCACAGCTTTGGCATGCACAGATACCCCTGATGGTCGTATTCGATGGACTTTGCGATTACTTGCAGATAAAGCGGTAGAGTTAGATTATGTTGAAAAAGGAAGTATTTCACACACATCAATTGGTGAAATTCTAAAAAAAACGAACTTAGACCTCATTTGAAAAAAATGTGGTGTATCACTAAACTCACACCACAACATCTGGCCCAAATTGAAGAACTTCTGTAGATTACGGTTGAAAACTGAGCCAGAATTCCAATTGAAAACTGAGCCAGTTATCATGGCAGATATGATGCATAACCATCATATGTTTTGCACTATTAAACATGATAACTATGCTACAAAAACAAGATATTATTCTGCGCTATTTTGATCAGGGAATATCCCAACGAAAGATCAGTAAGGATCTGGGATTATCGCGCAATACAGTCAAGAAGTATATTGATGAATATGAGAAGAATCGTTCTTTGCAGGACCGTTCTTCTAAAGGCATTTTGGATCCACCTCGGTACGATTGTTCTTCTCGTACCAAACGCAAACTTACCCAACAGATACGAACCAGGATAGATCAGTTTGTTAAAGATAATGAGCGCAAACATTGTTCGGGTTTGGCCAAACAATGCATGCGGCGTATAGACATGCACGAGGCACTGATCGCCGATGGTTTTGAAATCAGCTATACTACGGTATGTGAATATGTAAAACAGCACTTGAGAAAAGGTCAGGAGATTTTCATACGCCAGCACATTGACCCAGGGCAAAACAGTGAGTTTGATTGGGCAGAAGTTAAATTGACAATAGAGGGAAAACAGAAAAGATTGATGCTGGCTGTATTTACCAATGGGTACAGCAATTACCGATGGGCTCGTCTTTACTACCGCCAGGATACCGCGTGACGCGGCACGAGTTATGATCAGTTTCTTGCACGCTCATGTACACTATCTGAGCCACATTGGTGGTGTGCCATCACAGATAGTGTACGACAATATGCGTACAGCAGTAGCAAGATTTACCATGCGAAATGCAGACCCGTCTACCGAACGGGCAGGTAAGAAACCTACAGATGATCTACTTAAAATCAGCACATACTATCAATTTGATATTCGTTTTTGCAATGTGTATAGAGCCAATGAAAAGGGACGTGTAGAGCGAAGTGTTGAATATGTGCGCCGCAAAGCCTTTGCTCAAAATGATGAGTTTATCGACCTCGATTCGGCTAATCGACACCTGAAGCAAAAACTGATCAGACTTAACAATAGAAAATCAAAAGGTGAGTCTAAAACATTCGCTGAACGTGTGTGCGAGGAGAAAATTCATATGACAGTTCTGCCTGTTTCAGCCTATGATACCGCCCTGATCCAGACATTAAGAGTAGACAAGTATCACACCATCTCGGTTGATACCAATCACTATTCTATTCCTGAAAACTTGCGCGGCCCCATAGTGGATGTGAAAATTTACCCTTTGCACATTCACATTTATGATAAAAATGGCGATGTAGTGGACATTCATCAGAGAAGACACTGTAAGTATCAATGGTTCATTAAAATAGAGCACTATCTGAAGACATTAGCCGTAAAGCCTGGTGCTTTGTCAAACAGCGAAGCCTTTCTTCAGGCTGATACCGATTTGATCGCACTTTACAAACAATATTTTTCAGATCAACCCAAGGTATTTATTGACGTGATTAGTTACGCCACCAAACATCATTTATCTACCTCAATAATAACCTCCGCAGTTGATCAATGTCTAAAAACTACTTTGAACTCTCCCCTGACCAGTGACAAAATCATCTTTATGGTACAAGCCCTGATGAAAAAGAAAAACGAGGCTCAGGCACTCACCATCCCGAGCCCTTTGACTGAACAGATAAGTCTTAATTGTGTAAAACAACTTCAAGACATACAGGCTATTTTTTAATTCGAATAAAATCTCAACAATGCAAGCAAAAATGGAACAACAAATTGATTATTACTCACGTCTGCTTAGGCTGCCTGCATTCAGAACAGAGTACGCCGAACAGGCAAAAAGTGCTGCTAAAAGCAATCATTCTTTTGAACGCTACTTGCTCGATCTTATGATCACCGAATATGACGGGCGGCTCATCCGGAGAAAAAAACAGCGTATCCGAAGAGCCGGATTCCCGTATAAAAAACAAATCCACGATCTGATCAAATCTGAACTCCCCAATGATGCACAAAACAAACTGGCTACTCTCGAACGTCTCGATTTTATAAAAGATGGACAAAATCTCATCCTGGCTGGTAATCCCGGTACCGGTAAAACACACATCGCTATTGGCCTGGCCATCAAAGCCTGCACACTCGATTTCACTGTCTTGTTTACTGCCATTCCCAGGCTGATAACCCAAATCAACGAAGCCAGGTCTCACAAAATGCTCCGTACCCTGGAATCTCGTTTTGAAAAATACGATCTGGTCGTGTGTGACGAGTTCGGTTATGTGTCCTTTGACAAAGAGGCTGCAGAATTACTTTTTACTCATCTTAGCCTCAGAGCTGGTAGAAAGTCAACCATTATCACAACCAACCTGAGTTTTGATCGGTGGACAGAAATATTTGGTGATGAAGTTCTCACTGCTGCCATAGTTGACCGACTCACCCATAAAGCCATCCTGGTCAACATGAATGGAAAATCCTTCAGAGTCAAAGAATCAGAAAAACTTAATCAACAACTTTAATTTCTCTCAAAAAATATTAATGGTTATTCTTTCATCAAAATGCATAACTTCGCCTCTCTCAACTGGCTCACTTTTCAACCGAATTCTGGCTCAGTTTTCAACCGTAATCTACAGCCTTCTATGCTTTGCTCCTACCTTATCAAGAATTGTAAAAAGGCCTAATTTTTCCCAAATCTTTTCATAAACCACATGACCATAACAAAGTCTTTTAACCTCTTTCATGTCCGAAATGCTATTGGCATCCATTCCCGACAAGGTCAAGAGTTTACGGCCAATGGTTTCAAGGGTGCGATCTTGTCGTAAGACATCCAACCTGCCTAGGTTAAGAAGGACTTTGTGCTTGACTTTGCCGTCCATGCGATAGGACTCGACTATTTGAAGGTAGGTGTGATTTCTGGATTTAGTAGTTTTAATGAACATGTAGTAAATATACTACATATATGTTACAAACACCTAATATATAGGAATTTATATTCAATGTGTTGCCACCACGTTTTTATCAAAAATCTACATTTATACCCCTAAAATCCCTATTCTATGGGCATCTTGTGAAAATCCAAGGCCGTTAAGTGTCAAACTCAGGAAAACAATTCCGGTGACTTACCTTCCTTTTCTGCTTGTTCTGATTCGCTCAGATACGCTTCAGTCTGTTTACTGATCATGGATTTCATATGAATTTCTCGATTGCCAAATCGCGAAGACTAAGCAAAGCCAATCGTTTGTCCTCAGTTTTCAATCTTTAAACTTTATATCTTCCAGACGCCGAACGGCTTCAGGTGTCCAGATGATCTTTACAGCCATTTAGCATACTTATTTCTGACGACCGAATGCTCTACCCCTTCGCCCAGGGCCATTCAGTACTAAAAACAAATCATAGAAATTATTTATATATGTGTTAAATATTCAATATGTTTGAGTGAAATTCTTACATATGAAAACGCTTAACTCCTTTTTAGAACTCATCCATGACCCTCGACGTGCACAAGGCCAACGGTTTTGCTTGTCTTCTTTTTTTGAAATGGTATTCTTAGCTGGCATGAGTGGCCGATTTAGTATAAACGCTATTGCCAGATTTATTGAATACAATCAAGAATTCTTCATTGACCGTTATGGTTTGCTCCATGGTGTACCCAAAAAAACAGTAATCTTTAATATTCTTCGTGATTTTGATTACACAGAACTTAATAAAGCCCTTGTAAGTTGGATGAGTCAGTATATGGGTAACAACCAAGCCAATTGGATGTCTATTGATGGAAAAGCACTGGCCTCTACTGTAAGAGAGCCTAACGGAAAAAATCAGAACTTTCAAGCTATTGTTAGCCTTTTCAACTCTGAAATGGGCGTGGTTATAACTACCAAGCCCTACGAATTAAAGAAGGACAATGAAATTGCTTGTGCACTCGACATTATCGAACAGTTGGAAGTTAAGGGTGTTATCTTTACCCTTGACCCACTTCATTGCCAAAAAAAACTGCGCAAACCATCGTGGGTAATGGAAATGACTATGTAATACAAGTCAAAGGCAATCAAATGAAGCTTAAGGAGGCGATCTCATCGTTTACCCAACAAAATGAGCCGGTTGATAGGTACGAAACCAGAGAAAAGGTAAGAGGCAGAAATGAAATACGCCAATATTATACCTACCAAGGAATGTCTGCAGAGCCATTTACCTTATGGACAGGTTTGACAACCATAATAATTGTGAAAAGATCAGCAAAGAGAAAAGGTCGAACCAGCAGCGAAAGCAGCATGTACATCTCAAGCAGAACCGAATCAAAGGCATCCTTCTATGCCAGAGGTATCAGAGCTCATTGGTTCATAGAAAACAAACTACATTGGGTAAAGGACAAAATATGGAATGAGGATAATTCACTGGTTAATGGTTTTAGCCTAGCCAGAAACATGTCTATGGTCAGAACATTTGTATTCAACATATTCAAACTAAACAATGAGCAAAGCATGACTGTTGCACAAGAAAAATACGCCAATAGATTGTCAATGTGTATTAATGCAATAAATATAAAAAATCTTAATATATTAAATTTTTAGAAGTGAATGACCCTGCCCCTTCGCCCCTGTCGGCCTGCTTGATACCTCTTTCCAGACTTTCCATTAACTTCGGATTTTGGTATAGATCGTTATCTAACAGCCATCCAATTTCATCAAGGAGATCTCGATCTTGCATTTTTTTGATTTTGTTGGTTATTTCTTTTTTTACTGCTAGTAAATCCATAAAATTAATTTAATCGTCTCAAGAGATATAAAACCACGAATTTTTTCACTTGGGATTAATGAAATTATCGGCTATGGTTGACTAAACGTTTTTGCTCCTTTCCCATGCCTCTCAACCACTCATTCTCCATCCTCAATCAATTTCGTAGCAAATTCACTCGGTGACGAAATCGTCCGGTGCGCGGGACATTTATTGGCTATTTCCAAAAGCCGTTTTCTTTGTTCGGTATCGAGGTCGCCAATTAATTCCAACTCTCTCTCAAATCGGTCAATCCGGCTATTTTTATTACCAGGATCGGCTTTGTGTTCTTCGTATTTATTGGTTTTACTATAACTTAAATGTACAAGCACATCTTCTAACGGCCAGTCTTTTCTCCGTGCATACATTTTCAATGTCATGGCAGTACAAGCACCAAGACTTGCATTCAGCAATTCGTAGGGAGAAGGCCCAAAGTCATGACCTCCGAAAGAAACGGGTTCATCGGCAACAAGAGAATGTTCTCCGGCTTGTATTTCAGTCGTAAAATCATCACCTTCTAAGCGCACTACCACTTGTTTGTCAGTTTCTAGTTTTTCCATTTTCGGAAATTCGATATACCGTTTCACCCAGGAAGCAATGACATTACCCGCATAAAATGCATCGTCTTTATTAGTGAGCATATGATTTGCTCTGTCGAGGGTTACAAAGCTCTTAGGATGCTTGGCAAGGTGATAAATATTCGAGGCATTATCGATTCCCACAACTCGATCTTGCGGCGAATGCATGACCATTAGGGCCTTGCCCAAATTTTTTATAACCGGGACATGTTCCTGTGCCTGTAAGTCATCCAGGAATTGCTTCTTAATAGTAAACTGCCTTCCGCCAATATTGACCATTGCACACCCATTCTTCTCGATTTCCTCTTTTTTGTCCATGAGCAAATGCGTGACGTGCTCCGGATAAGAGGGCGCCCCAATAGTTGCGACCGCTTTGATGCTTTGAATTCGAGCTCCCGCAAAAATAGCAGCCGATCCACCGAGTGAGTGTCCAACGATTACAGCTGGAGCCATATAGTTTTCTTCGAGATATTCAGCGGCTGCCTCCAGGTCTTCGACATTCGAAGAAAAATTAGTATCCGCAAAATCGCCCTCGCTTTCTCCCAACCCGGTAAAATCAAATCGCATGACACCGAATCCGCTAAGCGTAAGCGCCCGACTGATATGCTTGGCGGCGATAAGATTTTTATTTCCAGTAAAGACGTGCGCAAACAGGACAAATGGAAACGGATCTTTTCTAAGCGGCAGATCGATTTTGGCAGAAAGCTGATATCCTCTTTTGTTTGTGAAGTTGACTTTTTTGCTTGGCATGTTACTGCTGTTTTAGGAAAGAGGATTAAAACAAAATTCCGATTCGTCGTTTATGCGTTTAGTAGTCAATTGTTTTTGACCAAGAAAATAGACGATTAACCAATGCACAATTAAACAAGAATAAAAAAAGCCATCAGATCAACGACCCAATGGCTGTATTTTTTAATCAAAAATAATCTACTTAATCATCTCCTCTGCCCAATATCCATCCGATCGCACCACCACCGAGTGCGCCCCAAATCAGGTTACCCACAACGTCTAAGCCTATAACGGTCCAGTCGAAGAGGTTCATCATTGCCATACTCATAATACCACTAGCGAGGCCGCCCAATACAGCGATGAGCGCACCAGCTTTGGCACCGGTCGCAAATGTTTTAATGCCAGCCCATCTGTTGAAAATAATAGTATAAAGCAACGCCGTCACAATCATGGCAATTGCAATAAGGACAAAGCCTTCAGTGGCACCTTCCGGTTTCATCAGACCGTCGTAATGAGTCGTATGGGCAGCCCTCGTACCCATCAAGGCCATTCCAAATATCAGCCATCCTGCGAAGAAAAAAACAACTGCGCCGCCCAAGGTTCCGAGAATAATTTTTTGAACATTCATGTTTTAATATTTTTGAAATAATTAATCGTCTCCTCGCCCCAATATCCATCCTATTGCTCCGCCACCAAGCGCACCCCATATCGCAGCGCCGACAATATTGGTTATCACTACTGTCCAATCGTACCAATTGAGAAATGCAATATTCACCAAATCAGTGCCCAAAGTTGTTAAAACTGCAATTACTGCTCCTGCTTTGGCTCCTGTTGCGAATGTCTTTATTCCAGCCCATCGGTTGTAAATGATGGCGTAGAGCAGGGCGGTAACTATTTGGGCCACCGCTAAGAGCCCCCAACTCGGCGCTGCCTTTCGAAAACCTTCATATACCGTGGTATGCTCTTCATGAAGTCCAGCCAAAGCAAAACCCCAGATGAGCCATCCAGCTAGAAAGAAAACAATTGCGCCACCGATTGTAGCAAGAAGAAGTTTTTGGTAATTCATTCGTAAAAAATGTTTGATTAGCCGAAAGCTACGAAATTTGATTGAAAATATATAATAAATCTTCTTAATATTATTTGGTGATATTCATAAAATGCAACAAATGTTATGATTATTCATAATATTTCCTATTGTTAATTTTAGATCATTCTAACTCTACCATGCGCTGATGAAAAACAAGAAAACGAAAAGCATGACTTGGGAAGATTTTCAAGCCCTGGGAAATCCGGAAAACGCCGAATTACGAAAATATGCAGAGACAGATGAGGAATCCGTGCCGACCCGCTACGACTCTTTACGTGTCCGCATTTTTTTGGATAAAAAAGGGCGAGGTGGTAAAAAGGCTACACTAATTAGAGGGATTGAATTAGACGATGATGAACTCAAAAAATTATGTAAAGAGATGAAGACAAAATGTAGGGTCGGAGGTTCGTCTAAGAATGGAGAAATCCTCATTCAAGGTGATCAGCGGATGAAGATTCTTGATTTTCTTATCGATAAAGGATTTAGGGATTGCAAGCTCTCGGGAGGATAGTCTTTTACGCTCTTCTTTCTTGCATTTGTCCGAAATTGTTATCTTTGACCCGTTGAAACGTACGACCCAACTTTCATCCTTCTTAGAGCCGACCTGTCTGATGCTCTTTTTTCATAAATGGTAATTGAATTCTGCGTAATAATTAGAATTCGTTTATGCCTCTTTGTACATTGCGCAAATGCCATATTATTTAGAAATCAAACTAAAAACAATGCTTTTTTCATTATTATTTTCAATCGTCTTTTTTAATTTTTCTTCGCCGGACGAAACATGCATTAGCAACGAAGAAATCACTATTGTCGTAGTCGAGGGCAAAGCTTTTCTTGCTGATGTCGATGCGGCTGGTCGCATAGTGCATAAGTATATGGAAATTGAAGGATACATTGATACGGGAAAGGTTCTCGATAAACAAGTAGAAAAAGCAAAAGAGGATTATCTGAGAATCAGCGAAAGAGAAAAGGACCAAATACGATTTATACAATACGATTACCTCAATGGTGCGGTGACAGGCCTGGCCATAGGCCATCTGTCCGATTTGACGAAGCACTACAATAACAGTTACGCTAATCAGATAATAATCACCCTTTCAAAAAGATCTGGCAACGAACTATTTCTCAAAGAGAAAGAGGAACTGCTGGTCGAAGCTCTGCTCAAACTCAAAGTGCCTGATGAAGATATAGAGGTGCGATACAAGTGGGACAGAGGAGACGAACCTACCCAATTCGTTAAAGTAAACACAGACCTTAGGCAATTGACCAGAGTGTAATCGTCTGAAATTATTTTATACTTTACACTTCGTACAAGTAGTAAAAGATAGACAATGTTCGCTGGTGTCATATTGTGTTTTATTGTTGGTTATTTGGTAATTGTCTTTGAGCATCCGCTCAAGTTAGACAAGACGGTACCCGCAGTAATCATGGGAGCCCTTTGCTGGGCGCTCTTATCAATTGGTTTTAATACCGGAGTTCTCGATATCGTCGATTCTCACGACCATCTTTTTAGCATGAGTGGCTCTCTTTCCGAGGTTGATCTACATCACCAGGAAGATGGATTTGTCAATGCTCTGTTACACCACCTGGCTAAGACCGCGGAAATTCTGATCTTCCTGATCGGGGCTATGACCATAGTAGAAATAATAGACTTACACAGGGGCTTTGAGATCCTCAAACAATGGGTGATTACACGAAATAAAACGAGGTTGCTTTGGATCATTGGCATTCTTTCGTTCATACTATCAGCGATCATTGATAATCTGACTGCAACGATTGTACTTGTTACCTTGCTACGCAAACTCATACCCGACAAATCTGATCGTATATGGTACGCATCGATGGTAGTCATTGCCGCGAATGCGGGAGGGGCTTGGTCGCCGATCGGCGATGTAACAACAACCATGCTCTGGATTGGTAAAAAAGTGAGTACAGGAGCATTGATCTTTAACCTTGTCATTCCGTCAATAGTATGCTTCGTGGTACCTACCTTTATCGCCAGCTTTTTGAAACCGTTTCGGGGCGAATTAAACCTGGAAAACCTGGAAGGCAACGAAGCATCCAACAGATTGCTGAGCAGCAAAACAATGCTTTTCCTGGGGCTAGGAGCAATCGTATTCGTGCCTATTTTTAAAACAGCCACCCATTTACCACCTTATCTGGGAATGATGCTTAGCATGGGTGTGGTATGGCTGGTTTCAGAATACATACATCCTGAGGAAGATTTTACAGCAGAACGACGATCAATCTACTCAGCACACCATGCTCTCTCCCGGATAGAAATGTCGAGTATACTGTTCTTTTTGGGCATATTGATGGCGGTCGCCGCATTGGAGACGATGGTTGTCGGGGATGTAGGTACGTTGAGGTATTTGGCGCAAGGACTCGATAATGCAATACCCAATCGGGATATTGTGGTAATGCTCCTTGGTGTAGGTTCGGCTATCATCGATAATGTACCATTAGTGGCCGCATCTATGGGCATGTACGATTTTGCATTGGACTCTAAATTGTGGCATTTCATAGCGTACAGTGCCGGTACGGGGGGCAGCATGCTGATTATTGGTTCCGCAGCAGGTGTAGCTGCCATGGGTATGGAAAGGATCGATTTCATATGGTATTTGAAAAAGGTATCCTGGTTGGCCGCTTTGGGCTTCTTAGCTGGTGCACTTGCTTTTTTGGTTTACTACAATCTTGTGCACTAACTAATAATCAACAATTATTAAACAGTAATTTATAATTCACAATAGTCCGTGAAGGAAATATTTCATAACTCGTTGATACTCAATCTTAGAATTATGGATAAATTATTAAAACTAAAGTATCGTCTGAACCGAAACTTGCATTTTAATAGGATTGCCAAATAAGCAGGCCATAAATACTTGATAATCAGCGTTATAGAAAATCTTGAATTTAAGATACTGCTGTTAACACTTCGAATTTGGCCGAAATCCTTCACGAACTATTGAATTCAGATGTTCCTTCACAAGGTTTTAATTCCTATTCTAATAATATTCTTCGCCGATCAAATAAAATCTCAAAAATGTAATAGAGGATCCCAATCAAAAATACTACGAAGCCCTCGAATGGCGATCTATAGGCCCATATCGAGGAGGCCGCTCCTGTGCTGTAACTGGTCTGAGTGGTAAACCTAATCTATTCTACTTCGGCTCAACTGGCGGAGGAGTGTGGAAATCGGAAAACGGTGGCGGCTCGTGGAAGAATATATCGGATGGTTATTTCGGTGGATCAATAGGCGCTGTGGCCGTAAGCGAAGCAGACAACAATGTTATTTACGTCGGTGGAGGTGAAAAAACCGTGAGAGGAAATGTCTCTTATGGTTATGGATTGTGGAAATCCGAAGATGGCGGCGATACCTGGAAACGTGTGCTTTACGCAAATGCAGATGCAGGAGCAGTCGATCTCATCCTGGATCCAAATAATTCAAGAATAATATATGCGAGTACATGGCGAATCCGAAGGACGCCCTACAGCTTGGAAAGCGGTGGCGAAGGTTCTGGATTGTGGAAAAGTACAGACAGCGGCGAAACATGGGAAAATATATCCGAAAACAAAGGCCTTCCGGAAGGCCTTTGGGGCATTTCAGCCGTTGCAATTTCTCCGGTTAATTCAGACAGGGTGCGGGCACTTATTGAAAATGATAAAGGGGGAGTATACCGCAGCGATGATGCCGGTAAAACGTGGAAAAAGCTAAATGACAACAGGGCCCTTCGCCAGAGAGCATGGTACTACACGAGGATATACGCGAATACGCAAGATGAGGAAGTGGTCTATGTTGTAAATGTACGCTACCACAAATCCACCGATGGTGGAAAAACTTTCAAGCCACATGTAGCACCTCACGGCGACCACCACGACTTATGGATCGCCCCGGAGGAGACCCCAAGCGCATGATCATCGCAGATGACGGTGGCGCCCAGGTGTCGTATGACGGCGGTACATCGTGGTCAACTTATCACAACCAACCTACGGCCCAATTCTATAGAGTTACAACAGATAATCATTTTCCATACCGAATCTATGGAGCCCAGCAAGACAACAGTACAGTGAGAATAGCCCATCGAACGAGTGGTGGTGCAATCACTGAGAATGACTGGGAGTCAAGTGCTGGTGGCGAATCTGCACATTTAGCGCCCGATCCCGATGATCCTGAGATTGTCTAGGGAGGCAGTTACGGCGGTTTTTTAACAAGGAGGGATCATAGGCTGAATTTGACAAGGGCGGTTAATGTCTGGCCGGACAATCCTATGGGATACGGAGCCGAAGGCATGAAATATCGTTTCCAGTGGAATTTCCCGATCTTCTTTTCAAGGCATGATGGAGATGAACTCTATGCCGCATCTAACCACCGCCATAGGAGCACGGACGAAGGCCAAAGCTGGGAAATAATAAGTCCCGATCTTACTCGAAATGACCCAAGCAAACTTGTCTCCTCAGGCGGCCCGATCACAAAGGACAATACGGGCGTCGAATACTATTGTACCATTTTCGCAGTAGATGAATATCCTTTACAGGAAGGATTGATATGGACGGGCTCATCCACATCACTCGCGACGGCGGACAAAACTGGACAAATGTAACTCCTCGGAATATGCCTGAGTGGATGATGATCAACAGCATCGAACCCGATCCTCATGATGCCGGAACGTGCTACTTTGCAGGTACGAGATACAAACTGGGCGATTACGCACCTTACATTTACAAAACTACGAATTACGGTCAGTCGTGGACAAGGATTGTTAATGGAATAAAAGGAGATCATTTTACCAGAGTCGTGCGCGTCGACCCGTCGAGAAAGGGACTGCTCTATGCCGGAACAGAAACGGGAATGTACATTTCGTATGACGACGGAAGGCAGTGGCATCCGTTTCAAATGAATCTACCTATTGTGCCGATTACAGACCTGACTATTAAGAATAACGATCTCATTGCGGCTACACAAGGCAGGTCTTTTTGGTTAATCGACGATTTGACCTTGATACGCCAACTTGCTGATAATCAGGGAGTTGGAGATATTCATCTCTTTAAACCTATGGGCGCTTACAGATTTGGAGGTGGATTTAGTTTTGGTTCGAACCGGACGGGTGTAGGAAAAAATCACCCCGGTGGAGTGCCGCTCTATTACTATCTTAAAGATTACAATGAAAAGGATACCCTGTCCATTTCGATCTATGAATCGGGTGGCGATTTGGTAAGAACATATTTTACGCATGCGGAGGAAAAGTTGGATAAGATCAAAGATGTCAAAGCAGGTTCTTCAATCTTTAACTGGGGTTTTGGATATCCGTCAGCTAAGAGTTTCGAGGGACTTATCATGTGGGCAGGTTCGCTAAACAGCCAAAGAGCTATACCTGGCGAATACAAAGCAGAGATCAGTCTGAACGGAAAATCACAATCTCAGACTTTTAATATTCTCGCCGACCCAAGACTGGAAATTAGCCAAGGCGACTATGAAAACTCTTTCAATTTCGTAAAAGATATCAACGATAAGATCACCGAGGCCCATGAAGCTATTATCGAAATCCGAAAAGTAAAACAATACCTCAATAAACTCAAAACAGATTATGGCGAAGAGGAAGATCTAAAAAAGGAGTCAAATCGCATTGATTCGCTGATGATGGCCATCGAAAAAGAGCTGTATCAAACCAAAAATAAAAGCCGGCAAGATCCACTCAACTTTCCGATCAAACTCAATAATAAGCTTGCTCATCTCAATGCTCTTACGAGCCGAGGAGAGTATCCTCCGACGGATCAGGCTTATACAGTCAAAGAGGAGTTAGAAGAGTTGATAGATGTGCAATTGGAGGCGTACAAGAAGATTCGCGAAAGCGATATTCCTAATTTGAATGTAATGATAAGGGATAAGACTTTGGATTATATTAAGTTGGAGGACGAATGACTTTCCTTGTAAAAGGCGAAAATTCTCCATAGCAATAAATAGAACAAAGCAGCCATGGGAACAGCCACCAAAAACCACCCGGTAACCCCACAAAACAATTGAAACGAAAGTTGCTGCAAGGCTACTAAATAATCAGCCTGAAAAGAGGCTTTGATGTCTGCAAAATTCATCCATGTGGGTTCTGTACCAAAAATTAATTCGCCAATGCGGATAAAAGGAACAAACAGCAACAAGTACAAAGGTGTCACAGCATACGCCATGAACGCCGTAATTGCCAGATTCAGCCTCAGCACAACGACCAAAATTCCGATAAGAAAAGCGGCCACACCAAAAAGGGGAAGGATGCCAATAAGTGCACCAATGACAATACTCAAAGCCATTTCTCTTGGAGCGAGCCCTTGGCGGAAGAGTGTTATGACTTTTTTAGACCACGGATGATTTTTTATTGCAAACCAATTCACAAGTCAAGGATGATGAAAGCCAAAGAAACGGACTTTCTGCGATTTAAGTTGTCTGAAATATTACGTAGTGTTCAGGAAAGGTGAACGTCTTAGAGCGTACGAACGTAGGAGTTATTAGTATGCTACTGCAATATCCGTATAATTCGAGTATTACGGTTATAAACGTATAATACATATATTGCCGTAATTGCGTTTTAAAGTTCGTTCGCTCACTTAAGAAAATTTGTCGTATCAAAGTTCATAGTGCTTGGCAAAAAACCTTCGCAGTATTACCATTTTTTAGGTTATACCGACTTGTTTTTCGACCATTAGGATAGATCAATTAAAACATTGAAATATCTGGAAAGAAATATCGATTTCAACCTACGTAGGGAACAAGTATAAAGGGATTCATGATATCAAAGATAAGTCAATTCTATATATTCTACAAAATGTGTAATACAAAATGTGTAATGATTTTGGCCATTCTTCAGCACAAACGCCTGTACCCTCCTCAGGAATAAAGTTTTTTTTTAATACTCAAACATCAATGCGACTGGCCGGATCATTGAGCCCGCCCTAAGCGGAGTCAAAGGGCCGTTAGGCTCAATGATTCTCATTCCGTCCGATATCCCCAAGCATTAGTCGTAAAACAAACCCAATTCTGCAACCAATCCGTCCTTCACATCGTCCCATCCTACAGACGTCAAAATCATGTTAAACAGTCAAAAAGGTATACTTATCATTCTATTGCTATTAACCCAACTTTTTACACAAGCACAAAACGGCACAATCTCAGGACGCATCGCAGATGCTGAATCCGTCGGATTGGATTTTGTCAATGTGCTATTGCTAAATGCTTCCGATGCATCTTTGGTGAAAGGAGGTATTACAGATGAAAATGGTCGATTCACGATCGATCGAATCACACCCGGGAACTACCACGTCTCGGCGTCAATGGTCGGATTTAACGATGTTCACTCTGATATTATCCATTCGAACAACGATCAAATCGAAATTCCGGAATTACAGATGGCAACCGGCCTCGAATTGGAAGAAGTCACTATAAAAGCCAAAAAACCATTTATAGAATTGCAGGCCGATAAGGTGGTTGTCAATGTCGAAAACAGCAACGTCAATGCGGGGAATACGGCATTAGAAGTATTGAAAAAATCACCTGGAGTTGTTGTGGACAAAGACAACAATATCAGCCTAAGAGGCAAACAAGGTGTATTGGTTACGATCAACGGAAAACAACAGCATATGGCTCCTGAAGAAATCGCCACACTACTCGAAACCATGCCCGCCGAAAATATCAGCAGGATTGAAATCATTGCGAACCCATCAGCTAAATACGATGCGGAAGGCAATTCCGGGATTATCAATATTCGCATGAAGAAAAATGAGAATTTGGGTATAAATGGTCAGTTTACCGGAAGTGTGCGGCAGGGTAAAAAGTTTAGTTATAACACAGGTTTGAACTTGAACTACAGGTCCGAAAAGATGAATATCTACGGCAGTGGCAGCCGTTACGATTGGGGAGGTTTCCAGGATATACATTTGAATCGTACAATACCGAATGACCAGGGCGCTACGGTATTCGATCAAACGACAGATATGAACCGCGAAGGAATTAGCTATGATGCCAAATTGGGGATAGACTATGACTTGAGCAACAAAACTACCGTCGGGATCTTAGCCAAATACAACGGCGGGCATCGCGTCTCTGATCACGACAATATGACCCATATCACCGGCACCAATTTGCCGCCTTTTAGCTTTCTCAACGTGCTATCCGAAGGACGAAGCGATCGCGATCAGTATTCCTTCAATTTCAATGTCAAACACAGCCTTGACGATAAAGGAACAGAGATCACCTTTGATACGGATTATTCGAGATACGACAATCCAATGATGGATCTATACAATAATTTCTACATGGATGATGTAGGCGATATGGTTTTAGAGCCTTACATGCTGAGAAATAATTTTAGTACCGCCATTGATATTTTTGCAAGCAAGGTCGATTTCACTAAATCCCTCGAAAATGGCATAAATATGGAATTGGGAGCCAAAGTAAGCATGGTAGAAACGAATAACGACACGCGCTTCGAATCCATACAGGACGGAGAATGGGTCAACGAAGATTTCCGGTCAAACAACTTTGCATATAAAGAGGACGTACTGGCAGGATATGCCAACTTTTCAAAACCTATTGGAAAAGTCAATGTGCAGGCCGGCCTTCGCGTGGAGCATACGATGAGCACGGGAAATTCGATCACACTGGATGATGTAGTCGAACGCGAGTACACAGATTTCTTTCCAAGTGTCAGCATCTCGCATACCATTGGGAAAGATCATAGCCTTAGTTATACATATTCGAGAAGGCTAAATCGTCCCAATTACAAAAGCCTCAATCCATTTGTAGAATACCTGGATCAGTACACTTTCCAAAGGGGTAATGCATTTCTCAATCCTCAATATGCAGATGCATTTGGCATCAACTACGGGTTGGGGAGAAGCCTTTTTATATCGGCCAATTACAGTTATACAAAGGATGCGATAACGCAAGTAATAGAGCAATTCTCAGAGGACAATACGACCTTCCAGACCTGGCAAAATCTAGAAGATCAACACTCCGCAAGTTTGACGGTATCCGTACCAAAAGTTTGGTCGGAATTGTATACCACACGTTTGAGTGTTACCACTTTTTACAACGAGTTTAAATCAGCTATTCCATCAGGTACTCTCGATAATAGAAATCTGGCGCACAATCTCTACCTGTCCAATAGTTTCACATTACCACAGGATTGGGCATTGGAAGTATCGGGCAATTATCGCTCCAAACTGATCTACGCACTTTTCGAAATAGACGCCCAATACGGCGTGGATCTGGGAGTATCTAAATCTGTCTTTAACGGAAAGGGAAACTTAAAGCTCGGAGTGGATGATATATTCCACACCAGGGACAATGAAGGCAGAGTACTTCAGGACGATATCAACGTAAAATTCGCGAGTCAGTGGGATTCAAGGAGAGCTAAACTAAGCTTCAGCTACAACTTTGGCAATCAGAAAGTGAAAGCTGCAAGAAAGAGAAGTACAGCTACTGAAGATGAGACGAAGAGGATCAGTGAAGAATAATATAATACGTCAGAGTAAATTCGTCTATATAATTCACTAAAGGCTTCGGGAGTTATTTCCGAAGCCTTTTTTATTCCGTCGGACCATTAAAACATCCTGCAATAAATGATCGATATACACATCAGCCTTAATGCCACTGTGACATAAACGTAAGCCAAATAACTTTGTTGGTGAAGCCATTCGATTCCCTTTGTAAAAAATGTGATCTTTGGTTTTATCAAAAATCATGATCAGCCATACTACGCAGACGTCGCCATCCCCCTCGCGATACAAAGAGAATTGACTTATTCCATTCCAGAAGAATTAAAGGACAAACTTGCCTTGGGCTTCCGCGTTGAAGTACCCCTTAAAAGCAAACTCTACTCAGGCTTGGTCATCAAAATCCACCAGGAAGAACCCGCTTATAAGGTAAAGTCTATCGTATCTGTTCTCGACGAAGAGCAGATCATTTCTGAAAAGCAATTAGTCTTATGGCAATGGATGGCATCCTACTATTGTTGCACATTGGGCGAGGCTATGTCGGTTGCTTTGCCCTCAGGACTGAAATTATCAAGTGAAACTAGGCTCGTCTATAACGAACAAATTAACCTGGAAGCTTTCGAATTAAGTGACGACGAATACCTGGTAAGTGAAGCCCTTCAGATTCAAAAAGAGTTGACCATTCAACTTATCCAGGACCTACTTAACAAAAAGACTGTCTATCCGGTTACCCGTTCACTATTGGACAAAAGAATACTTTTTATTAAAGAAGAATTGATAGAAAAATTTAAACCAAAAAAAGTCGAAGTTGTCCGACTCAATAAAGAATACGAAGGAAGCGAGGGCAACATTAAGGCCCTTGATTTGGTCAAAAGATCAGACAAGCAGACTCGTGCCTTGCTGTCCCTTTTCGATCTTATGAGAAAAAACCCTTTTGTAACCAAATCGAACATTCGGGAGATGTCGGGCGTAGACGGCGCTGCTGTCAATGCATTATACAAAAAAGGGATCGTCCATATCGAAAAGAAAGAGATCAGCCGCCTTGGAGAAGATTCGAAATCGGAAAACCCGAGAGAAATTGAGCTTTCTGAGGACCAACAGGCCATTGTGGAAAAATTGGCAAATGACAACAGCCTACCCACTATCCATCTCCTCCACGGCGTGACAGGCAGTGGTAAAACGAGCATCTACATATCGATGATCAAGGAGGTTATGAAATCCAGTGGTCAGGTTTTGTATCTGATCCCGGAGATTGCACTGACTTCGCAGATTGTAAACCGCCTTGAAGCTGTATTTGACAAAGACCTTCTGATTTATCACAGCAAAATTAATAATGATCGACGAGTGGAGATTTGGAAGGATATGATGTATAAAGGAAGCCTGGTCGTAGGGGCAAGATCATCTGTATTTCTGCCTTTTCATAATTTAAGATTGATCATTGTAGACGAAGAACACGACAGATCCTTCAAACAGGACAATCCCAATCCCAGGTATAATGCGCGTGACACAGCATCTTATCTATCGAAACTGTATGGCGCTCAAGTCATATTGGGAAGCGCTACGCCTTCGCTCGAGTCTTTTCAAAATGTACGTTTGCATAAATACGAGTACAGCCATCTCGCCAAAAGGTACGGCGATGTGCATATGCCTGTAATGAAACTAGTCGATCTAAGGAATTTTTACAAGGCTGGCAAAATGCTCGGTTCTTTTTCACCAACTCTAAAAGACGCCGTAGAAGATGCGCTCGATAAGAAAGAACAAGTCATACTTTTTCAAAATAGGAGGGGCTACGCGCCCATTGTCAAATGCATCGTATGCGCATGGACTTCGGATTGCAGCAATTGCGACGTAAGTCTAACCTACCATCAGCGATTTAACGAACTTAAATGCCACTACTGCGGATTCAAGGCAAGCAAGCCTGTGAACTGTCCTGCTTGCGGATCTTCTGACCTGCATCTATTGGGCTTGGGCACTCAGAAAATAGAGGAAGAAATCAAAGAACTATTCCCTGTTGCGAAGGTGAGGAGATTTGACTACGATACCGCGAATACACGCAGAAAACACCAGGAGTTGATCTATGAATTCGAAAGCCGCCAAATCGATATCCTGGTCGGCACTCAGATGATCTCAAAGGGATTTGATTTTGAAAATATTTCCCTTGTCGGTGTGCTCAATGCGGATACGCTTTTGGGCTTTCCGGACTTCAGGGCCGAGGAGCGCACCTTCCAATTGCTCACTCAAGTGAGTGGCAGAGCGGGCAGACGCTCCAAACAAGGCATGGTAGTCATCCAAACTTTCAATCCCGGCCACCCCGTATTACAAGATGTGATCGGCTATGATATCCAAAGATTTTATGCAAGGGAATTGAGCGCGCGATCTAAGTTTATCTACCCGCCTTTTTTCAGATTGATCAATGTGTGGTTTCGACACAAGCAACTCAACACTACCAGGGAGGCAGCCAGAATAGTTTTTGGCCAATTAGTAAAAAAGCATGGCAAAAGGATAGGTGTGCCGCATGATCCGCCTTTGCTGCGTGTGCGGGGCAGGTATCAACAGTTAATTCTGATCAAGATCGAGAAGAGGAGTGCTAGGATAAATGAGATAAAAAGTGATTTACTGGAAGCTCGAAATCATTTGCAGACTTTGAAGGATTTTCGGAGTGTGCGTGTGGGGATTGATGTGGATCCGTATTGATCGTTAACTATGAAAGCGACATCGGTAGCTATTCGATCTTTCAATGCGACCCAATAAATTGTGTCGACCATTGGCGTTGACAATCTAGACAAAGTAGAAAGACATCGATTTGTACGGAACAGGTTTATTGACGACACCAATAAATCTAATTTTTGCTCCAGTCTATTTAAATCCAACATCATTTTCATTTACACGATTCCACTAAGATACGATCAAATTTATGAACAATACCAAGATCGTATACCACCATTTGAATTCTCTTTTTGTAGGGTATGATACATTTTTCGAATCATAAGCATTTGATTACCGATAACATACAATTCTTCACAACAAAGCCAAAGCAACCTCCTGAGCCAAAGTGATCAAACCAAAAAATACAATAATCCCAATCACACCAATCAATAGCGCTTTTAAAGTAGTTGTCCACGTTTTTTCCTTGAAAACCCGTTGAAAAACATAGGTATTATATGCCCAACCCCATAAGAAAGTGAAAGGAATAAAAATAATAAACAACAAAGGAATGAAATAAAAAATGAATTGTACAAAGCTGCTGATCACGGCCTGCTCGCCCATTAAGAAAGAAATCAGGATCAGGTTTTCGGCATAGTTGTTATTCGCTTTAGAAAAAAGCCATTTGGTAAGCAGAGCAAATACGGGTAGTTGTACTATTACCAAAGCATTGAGCCAGTTATCAAAGTGTTGATCTGCGGCCTCTAGTTCAACTGCGCCGAATTCTCTTTCGAGCGAAGGCGGTTGCATTTGTTCATTGATGATATCATCGATGCCGAGCCAAAAGTTGATGAGCAAATTAATCGCCGTCCATATAAGCATCTACCGAAAGGGGTTGTAATATGGGATTGTTTTTCCTTTCCAATAATTGTGCACAACCTGGCCTGGATTGACCAATAATTCTTTTGTCATGCTTTATAGGAGCTGGTTTTCTTCGGCATGTAAATTAGGTATATGGCGAGAATTGTTAAACGCTTATGTTTGAAATAATGACTAGAATTGTGGAACACTTATATTTCAAATAATGGCTGTGATTAGTTTGAACCTCGAGGTGCTAATTAATGGGAAGTGTTCCACAATTTTGTTTTATTTAACGGAAAGCATTAGAAACCTTTAATCATTCTCGAGAAAGTCATCACAAATATTTCCGAGTAGCTTAATATCAGGCTTACCATCAAACACAACAAACCTGTATTTCGATTTGATCATTTCGCCGGGCCTAAGAACATATCCCTGCTCGACCATCGGAGCCAAACAGAAGTAGGGCATTTCGGGATGAATTCGTACAGGCTCGGGATACGCGAGATTGGACTTATGACCCATAATCGCTACTCCACCATGTGTTCCATTTATCGTACCATAGGCTGCTGTCCATTCCGGTCTGCTGTGGTTCGCCTCGATCCTCTCTTTGCCTTCGCTCGTTAGAAATTCTACATCATTTTGGAAGTGTGCGCTGTCTACCTTATTCCAAACCTTACTTCCCCGGAAAGCCATTCCACCGTAGTGATACTTATTAATAAATAGCGTATCTCCAGCCACTGACCTCAACTCGGATGATATATCAAAAATATACGGTTCCGCATTGTATGCTTTCACCTTCCAAATTTCCTTTATCAGTACGCCTTGAGCGAAACTTACATAGTCTAACTCCACTGAAAATTTACCAAAATCATGGCCTTCTTCCATGTCGAGTAATCGAGCGTGGCTGACCGTCCCCGTTTTATCGTGCTGATTCCAAAAGTCGATTTTCTCTCCTTTATATGTAGTGTTGACCAATGCCGAAAATAGTCCGTGTTGGTGTGTATGTCCTTTGGGGAAATCATCCGTGAGGATTTTACCATTGGGACTGTAAATCGGATGAATAAATCCACCTCTTCGGTAATAGTCCGGTGTTCCGGGAGGTAGTTTTTCGGAAGTGTGATAGCTTAGGATGGGCCTGTCATCTTTCATTACTTGGAGAGATCCGTCTTCTTCACTTTGAACAAATCGAATTTTTTTCGCTTTATGGCCCTTCACCGAAATTGCTTTTTTGTAATCGCCGTGATTAGAATCTACCACATAGTCGTAGATCATTCTCGAAACACCGGCCAGCATTTCGGTACCTGCTTCAAAGTCCTTTAGTTCTTTGGACAGTAAGACCAAAACGTATTTTCGCCCATCCGGAAGATATACAATTCCCGAGTCGTGGTGCACTCCCGTAATCGAACCTGTTTTGTGAGCGATTTTTACGCCTTCGGGTAATTTTGCCGGGATCATATCCTTAAATTCCTGATCCATTAAAATGTCTATCATTTCCTTGGAAGCTGTTTGATCGACAATTTCTCTCTTTGCCAATTTTTCGTATATGGTCATAAGATCGTAAGCAGTAGTTGTATTGCTCATGCCCAATTCGAAGGCCTTTATATCTTCAACACCTCGCAACACTTGGATGTCATCAGCGCCTAGTTCTCTCATGCTTTGAGTGACATTTTTGGCGCCAACCAATTCGATTAAAATGTTCGTAGCCAGGTTGCTACTTGCGGTGATCATATCCCTTGCCAGATCTATGACGGTTTGTCGGGTGCCGATCAGATCGTATAATTCCGCTTCGCTGTCTTCATCCACACTCATGCTGTACACACTGCTGTCCACGATGCTGTAAAACTCATTCTCGACCAGGATAGAATCTCCACGAGAAAATTTACCGCTTTGCGCTTGTTTGTATATTTCGATCAATACAGGTGTTTTCATGGTACTGGCCGCGTGAAATCGCTCTTTTGCGTTGATGAGCAGCGTTTCATTAGTGGCCAGATCTTTGAACGCTACAGCGAAAGTTCCTTCTTCTGTATTAAGTGACTTTTTGATCTTATTTTCTAGTTCTGTGAGATTCGACCTCGTACAGGAGGAGGATGCGGCAAACCACATCAAAAGTAGAAGAGCATGGAATACGGAGCTTTGGATTGCTTTTTTACCACATAGGATTTTCACACTAGGCCACATAGACACAGTTTTTCGAATCTTATATCTTATATCAATTAATCTAAATCCCAGCATTGCTACTCGATCAATCAAGCGTCCGCCGCCTGCACTGAGCGAAGTCGAAGTGTTAAAACACCCCAGCCCCAATCTCCAAAACAAACCCACTATTTCTAAATTTTCTAAAACCTACATTTTTCCACCCCAACCGGATTCCCCAAAAATCGGTACCCAATTCCTTCAGAAATTTGAGAGGTGTCTTGGTAATGTTCAACCGGATTTTAATTCCTGCTTCTGAGGCGAAAAACATCTTGGATTCAAGCCCTCCGTTTTCAGCTTGCATTTCCCGAATTTCGTAACCCAATCCTACATAAGTATCGATCCATCTCGAAGCGGATCCGCTGTGCACGATCTGATGTCCCAGGATCTTCCTGGAACCGTCGATCGCCGCCAAAGAATCAGACCTGCCCAAGTAAAATTTATGATAGAGCCAGCCTCCGGTCATAGGCGCCTCCACCGTTTTAAAAAGCAAGAGAGGTACGGCAAAACTAAAATTGTTGGAATCGTCCCATCGATACGCCACACCTACCGAGCGATAATCTTTTTCCTCTTTTATCCATTGGTTTACTGTACCGTCTCCGCTGGTCTTTGTCACTTTAGGCCAGTCGTGTGGCTTTTTATCCTTCATCAAATGGTTCAGCTTTTCGTCAATATCATCTCTGGGATATTCGGGATAAGGTCGTAAAGCATACGTGGATACCTGCTCGATGTGGTCACCAAATTTTTCAAGCATTTTACTATAGAATGGACTTCTTACTGGAAGAGGCGGAAAGAGAATTGACTCTGGTGATCGATGTTTTGCCATCCAGCCTTGAAAACCTCCTGAAAACAGTCTGCCCGAAGAGATAATGTCCCGCACGCCCCATGCATCGTTAACTCTTTTAGATACATCGTATCCAGGTGTGAATACACCGTCGGCGTTCTTATCGGTCGCAGAAGCGTGCTTCCCCTCTTCGATAAGAATAGAAAGTGGGAAAAACGTCTGTGCGTCCACATCGAACATATTATTATACCAGTGGATGCCGTGCGCGCGGGCGATTACTCTTTTGACGATGATTGCATATTTATAGTCCGGGCAGTCAAAAGTGCGGATGATGCGTATCTGCAGGGTCATCGATTCGACATCGTGCGGATGACTGCCCAATCCGCTTTCCCTTTCGAAATAATAATAGTAATCGAGATCTAATCCTGTCACTTCATCCAGGTCGAGTAGCCTGAAATCCTGCTGAAGATTTTCAGAATTTTCTACGTAAGGATCAAGGTCAATTGAATAGAGCTTTCTGATTTTGTAGTAGACTACCGGTTTATCTGCCACTTCGAATGGAAATGGCTGAGGCAATTGGATTTCACCAGTTTCATTATATAATAATGGTTCATCCGGCGAAAACCAAAGCATGGGCGCAGCGTGTATCGCCAAATCGCGAAACGAAATATTAGGCTCATTTCCTTTCCAGATCATGCCTCCAAAATAATCCGGGCATATGGCGAGACATTGGATTGTAAATGACATGCCTAGCACTAATGTGAAAACGCGCTTCAATACTTTTTTCACGGATTATTATTTGATATTTTCAAAACAAAGAGAGAGGGTCCATCAAAAGAAAATCATCAAAAGTTATTCCTCCCGGCCCTACCAGAAGTACCTTATGAGGGCTGTATATATTTTTAAATGAGGCCATGCCTTTATGATGTCCGATTGCGCTTGTTTTTACTTCGATCCCAATAATATCGTCCCCTCGTTTTAACACAAAATCGATCTCCTCATTCGCCTTTCTCCAACGCTTACTTCTTCACAATAGATGCATTCATCTTTTGCGGTTTCCTTAGCAAATCAAAAAACCCGGCCAGGTATTTTTTGTTTTGCTTAATCGATTTTTCATCCATGTATGTAGCTTTTTCGCAATACGCGTACACATCATCTTCGATCGAAAGAAAGTATTCCACCATTTCATAAAACTCATTTTCACTAAGCTGATAAGGGAAAAAGTAACGTTGATGAATACTCGTGATGGGCAGCGAAGAATATGGTTTTGCATAACTCTGTCCTACAAATCCTGAATAATCAAAATCGTAAGGTAAGGGCACGACCCTTTCTTTATGCGGTAGCTTGACCATTTCGACATTATGCATGTTGCCGATAGACCAATCGGTATTTGCGATCATGTACTGAAAGAAGAGCATTTTCAGGAAGGCATCGCGGTCCAGGCTACCTGATTTAGCACTACCTAGTTCGATAATTTCTGCATTTTTACTAAGAGCATATTCGTCTTCATCCTCAATCATCATGCCGGTAAACCGATATTTTTCTTGACCGCCATCTATCAAAGTGAAATTGACTAATTTGGCGCGAATGCCATACGGATTGATGAGGCCATACAAGCCATACAGGAAAAATTCCTTGTACAGCTTCTTTTGATCAGAAGTCCTGTCACGGCAGGGAAACACAAATTTCAATTTATCGATCTGCAGAAAACCCAGTGAATCCAGTGCAGCAGTTGGAAAATCAAATTTAACTGGTGGCAATCTACAAACCTGCTTACGCATATTTCCTCTCGCTCTAATTCGGTCCGGTAGACTGAATTTCTCGTTACTCGCATTATCGCTAAGCGAAATAAAAGCTGGTTGGTATTCTTCTTTGATGCTCTTATTAATTAACCTGGTGATATCTAAAGTGATGCTGATCTTAGGATTTGCTTCTAATTCGTAGATATAATTGAAGAGACTCGTCCTGTCCTCATCATTTGACTTTAAAACGTTGTCAGTTGACTCCTGAGCAATGGAATAAAAATGTAGACTACTAAATGCTAAAACCAATACCCACATCTGGGATGAAAGGAATGATAAAATTCTATTGTGCATATTAGACAGCATCTTGGCAAATCTATCAATTATTTAAATGAACAATTCAATCAGAAAACCACTTTGTTGATTAATCATAATCAATAAGTGGAACATCCCAGAGCTGCAAAGCACAAAAAGTATGATAAAACCTCGGCCAATTCCCTAGCCTCATTCCAACATGTACCTCGCTTTTTCAACCGGGTATGGAAGTCTTCTCCATCTCTTTTCCTGCTCAATATCTTGTTGCGATTGATAAGCGCGTTTCTACCTGTGGCAATTCTATGGGTTGGAAAGGAGATCATCGATACCGTTATTGATTTGAGCCAAAGAGATATAATTGTCTATGACCGACTTTGGTGGTTAGTCGGTATTGAATTATTTCTTGCTGTTCTTTCCGATATTCTTGGCCGTGCTATTACACTGACTTCCACACTTGTCGGAAATTTATATGCTAATGAATCTTCTGTAGAGATTATTCGCAAGACGGCACAGATGGATCTACAAGATTTGGAAGATCCGGATTTTTATGACAAACTCGAAAGAGCACGACGACAAACGTCGAATCGAATTACCCTACTCTCAGATTTGCTTACCCAGGCCCAGAGTTTGATCACGATTGGCTCTTTGGTGGTCGCGTTGATTGTATTTGAGCCTTGGTTGGTTTTGCTTGTGGTTCTTGCCATAATTCCCTCTTTTATTAACGAATTGAAATTTACCAAAGAATCCTATGGCCTTGCGTTCAGGTGGTCACCGGAGCGACGCGAATTGGATTACTTGCGATATATCGGAGCAAGTGATGTGACAGCTAAGGAAGTCAAACTGTTTGGTCTTTCGGAGTATATTGCTAGGCGATTTGCGAATCTGGCAGACCGTTATTACAAGGAGACCCGGCGCCTTGCGATAAGACGATCTGCTTGGGGATCACTTTTCAATGTGCTCGGAAGCCTGGCATATTACGGTGCTTATGTTTTCATTTTGCTTCGCGTACTAGCAGGTATTCTTACCATCGGCGAATTGACCTTCCTTGCAGGTTCATTTAATAGATTGAGGAATAATCTTCAACAGATGTTCGCACGTTTCTCAAAGATTACTGAGAGTTCGATGTATCTGAAAGATTACTTTGAATTTATGGATTTGGAGGTGCGAATGTTTCCTGAAATTGTTTGGACAGCACTTCCCGATAACGTAAATGAAGGATTCAGATTTGAAAATGTATCCTTCCGATATCCGGGCGCTGATGTTGATGTGCTAAGCGATTTGAACTTCACATTGAAAAACGAAGAAAAATTAGCTCTTGTAGGAGAGAATGGTGCAGGAAAGACCACTTTGATCAAACTACTCCTGAGATTCTACGAACCCACGTCCGGCCGGATTCTTCTTGATCGAATTGATATCAAATCCTTTGATAAAAATAAGTATCAGCAATTCTTTGGAGTGATCTTCCAGGATTTTTTCAAATACAGTTTTACTGCCAGGGATAATATAGCTGTGGGAGAGATTTCGAAAAGGGAAAAGCTGGAGCTCATCAAATCAGCGGCAGCCCAAAGTCTGGCAGATGAAGTCGTGGCAACCCTTCCGGGTGAATACGAACAACAATTGGGAAGACGATTTGCCGGGGGTGTAGAATTATCTGGTGGGCAATGGCAAAAAATAGCGCTTGCAAGAGCATATATGAAAGACGCTAAAGTGGTCATACTGGACGAACCTACCTCGGCCCTTGATGCCAGGGCTGAATACGAAGCATTTCAAAGATTTATCGGGCTCACCAAAGGGAAGACAGCAGTAATTATCTCGCATCGGTTTAGCACGGTTAGAATGGCCGACCGGATTTTGGTATTAAAAGATGGAGCGTTGCTTGAAATAGGTACACACGAAGAGCTTTTAGCCAATGATATGTTGTATGCAGAGCTGTTTTCACTTCAGGCGAAGGGGTATCAGTGATAGTTGTACTTGATTCTTGAACTTGAGCTTGAACTTGTCTTCCTACTTCCTCACAATCTGGCTCTTAATTCTCTTGGGTTTTCTGACCAGGTCGAAAAACTTGCGGAAAAAGTGCTTGTTGTCTTTGATAGTATTTTCCCGCATGTAGGTGGCTTTTTCGCAAATCGCGTATACATCTTCTTCAATCGCTTGATAATATTCCACTGCTTTTTCAAACTCTTGCTGCGACACTTTATAGGGATGAAAATATCGTTCTTGGACCGTCTTGATTGGAAGAGATTCATGAGGTATCGCATACGATTGACCTACAAATCCGGAGTAGTCAAAATCGTAAGGTATGGCCACAACCCTTTGAATACCAGGTAGTTTTACGAATTCAATATTATGTTTTTGTCTTATCGCCCAATCCGTATTGGCGATCATATATTGGAAGAAGGTCATTTTCATGAAATGTTCGCGACTCAGGGCAGCAGCCTTAATAATTCCTTGTTCTACAACTTTCGCGGATGTTCTATGAGCATATTCTTGCTCATCTTCGATGATAAAACCGACAAATTGGTTTTTTTCCTGGTCTCCCTGGATCAAGCTGATATCAACAAGTTTAACGCGCATCCCGTTGGAATCAATTAGGCCGTAAACATCATACAGAAAGAATTCTTTATATAATTTTTCCTGGGCTGAAGAGCTACCGCTGCACGGAAATACAAACTTCAGTTTGTCATTTTTCACAAAGCCTAGTGAATCGAGCAAGGGTTTAGCAAAATCAAATTTTACGGGGGGAATGCGGCACACTTGTTTGCGCATATTGCCTCTTGCTCTTACTCTTCCTGTGACATTAAATAGTGAGTTACCTGTGTGGTCAAAAAGAGTTAGACCGCTTTCCTGGTATTTCTCTTTCCTGCTTTTATTGATCAGTCGCTTTATATCTGAATTAATAATGATTTTGGGCGTTTCTTCGAGATTGTAGATGTAGTCGAATAGGCTGATTTTGTTTTCATGATTCGGTGTGGAATTTTGACCAATTGCATGGGTAAACAAAATAAAGAAGACGAAGACAAGCAAAAGGAGATCGGCTCGAAAAAACAGGAAGTTTGTTTGCATCAATGAGATCCGTGCTCTTTTAATTTTGATTTTGATTGTCATTTTGATTACCTATTTAACTCATCAACTATTCACTAACCTCCCAGTCATCCGTCCGAAACGACGAAGCCGGCAAGCCCTCTGTATTAAATAAAGTACCATTCACACAATTCTCAAACGCATATCGCACAGCAACAGGTTCCACCACATGTTCTGACCAAACCGTGATCGTTTTATCTCGATTAATTTTGGCTTCCGCCGGATGGAAAACCTCGACCTCTCCCGCTATTTCAAAACCGCGAAGTTCTTGCTCGAAAGTTGCGAATCCATTAGGAGCATAGTCAAATGAAAGTTTTATTTCTCTCTCATCTGTAATGGCCATTTCCCTATAAATCGGGCCAGTGTAGGCTATACCGTCGATACCATAATCTTTTGCCAATGCCCAGTAGGCCAAGCGGTCGCCAACTTTTTCCTTTTCTCCGGGATGGATATTCTTGCATTCACCTATGTCCATTGTGACCGCCATGCCCGTGTTCTCTACCGTTTGCATAGTGTAAAGCTGGGCCTCTCTGAGATAAGCCGAATTGCCGTCATTAGGCCTTTTGCCATAGTCGAAAGGCGCAATTTGTGCAAAATAGAAAGGGAAGCTGCCCTGCTGCCACTTATCTCGCCACAATTCTATCATAGCAGGAAAGAGGCTTGTGTATTGTTTGGGCTTTAGGCGATTCGATTCGCCTTGATACCAGATTACACCTTTTATTTGATAGCCTACGAAGGGATGGAGCATAGCATTGTATAGCAAGGTAGGCGCGTGCTGCTTTTGTCTTTCTGGAATTTCATCAGGAAGAGTTATCTCTTCAAAAACGGTAAGACTTTGTGCGTCCATCCACGCTTCGGCCTTTGAGCCGCCCCATGACGTATGGATCAAGCCTATAGGAACATCGAGGATGTCGTTGAGTTTCTTTCCAAAATAATAAGCCGTTGCGCTGAAATTGCCTACAGTAGAAGGCTTGGCTTCTTGCCATTCACCGGTGATATTGTCGAGAGGCGTTAGACTCGTATTTCTTTTCGTATCGAAAAGTCGGATTTGGTTGTTCCTGGAATTCAGGATAGCTTCGTTGCTGCCTATTATAGGTTGGCTGTTATAGCCTTTTACCGGCATTTCCATATTGGATTGGCCTGAGCATATCCATACTTCGCCGATGAGGACATTTTCCAGTTTTATTATCTCGCTGCCTGCTATATGGACTGTGTAAGGGCCACCCGCAGGAGGCGTTTTAATAGTTGTTCTCCAGTTGCCGACATTGTCAGATCTTGTGGAATTCTCCTCGCCCCAACTCGCTGATACTGAGATGGTTACATTTGGATTGTCTTTTCCCCAAATAGAGATGTTATCATTTTGCTGGAGCACCATTCCATCGCTGAAGAAGGATGGTAGTTCGGTTTGTGCAAACACCGAAAAGGAGAAACAACAAAGAAGGAAAAGGCAGAACTTATTACTCATATTGTTCGTTTTTTAGGATCATGGAAGGCAATATAAAAATATTTGGCGAAGCGATCATCGATCCTCCGGCCATTGAGCAGTTCAAAAATTGTATAGGTGAAGAAGACTACGGTGTACTCACTGCTGATGCCCATGTAGGCTATGGGCATCCTATCGGCGGAGCTATTGCATATAAGGACAAGATTTCGCTCTCGGGAGTAGGATTCGATATTGCCTGTGGAAATAAGGCGGTGAGGACGAATATCAAAACTGACGAAATTGATATAGTCAATATTATGGACGAGGTCGAAAAAAATATCTCCTTCGGTATGGGAAGGGTAAATAATGAAAAGGTAGACCACCCAATAATTGAGAAAATCTACAAACTCAACATTAATACCACCAAAGGCCATAAATCAAAATTGTATCAGAAGGCCAGGGATCAATTGGGGACGGTCGGCAGCGGCAATCATTTTGTGGATATTTTCAAAGACGAAGAGGGTTGGTTATGGATAGGCGTACATTTTGGTTCGAGGGGATTTGGGCACAATATTACGACTGGTTTCATAGCAGTTTCCCAGGGTTTGGGATTTCATGAACATGCTAAAGAGGGTGGAATGTTTACAGATCCGATTCTTTTTGATGCAGATTCGGAAACCGGACAAGATTATCTCGAATGCCTTTCGATTGCTGGGGAATACGCATATGCGGGAAGAGATTGGGTCGTGGGAAAAATTCTTGAAATTCTTAGTAATCCCAACGTCACTTTTGAAGTGCATAACCACCACAATTTTGCCTGGCATGAGGAACATTTTGGACAGGAATACTGGGTGGTGCGCAAAGGATGCACTCCCGCATTTCCGGGTCAATTGGGCTTTATTGGCTCTAATATGTTTGACACTTCGGTCATTGTCGAAGGTGCAGAAACGGATGAATCTGCTGACGGATTGTACTCCACTGTTCACGGAGCGGGCAGGGTATTGTCTAGGCGAAAGGCACGTGGAAAGGTGAAATACAAAAGAGGAACGGACGGCAAGAAAAGATGGACATTGATAGAAAAGGGATTGATCGACTATGAAAAAACGAAGTCAACCGCTGTGGAAAAAGGAGTAGAATTGCGCGGTGGCGGTGCGGATGAAAGCCCTGAGTGCTATAAAGAATTAGAAGATGTTCTGGCATATCAGGGCGGGACAATCAAAGTGTTACATCGATTGACTCCGATTGGGGTGGCTATGGCCGGAGATGATGTTTTTGATCCTTATAAGGATTAATAACTAAACATTCCCGGTTGGGCGAAAAATTCACCTCGACTTTAAATAGGTTTTCAAATCGCGATAATAATTTTCGTGTGGCCGATAGTAATCAATTCTAACTCATCTTCATTAAATCGATAGGAAAGCAAGTATTGAGTATTAATCATACTGAATTTGCGAACATGTATTCCTTTTATATCGCCCTTGTATTCCTGGCCAATTTTGGGATTCTCCAATATTAATTCAATCTCATCATCCAATACTTCTTTTTGATTTCTGCACACATCACACATATCTCACGCATTCAGGGTGCGATCATATCTTAATTTTCAATAATATCAAAGGTTGAGGAGGAATAATATCCTCTAAAATATTTGTAAATAAGAAAACAATTTATACTTTTGGCCTTCGAATGAAAGTCCAGGTTAGATATCATCAAATTATACCGGGAATCCAAGTGAAGGGGATGACGGTGTGTAGTCTCCGATCATGGGACTTGAAAGATGATGTCTTTCTCTCCTGACAACTGCTCCTAAAGTGTCGCGGTTGTCAGCCAGGCAACTGCGATAAAAATTTCAATACATTTTTCTTATCGTCTGATTGCCCGGTGCTTCAGGAATCAAGTAATCATGCATTTAGACGAAGTTATTTTTCTTCTGATCAAGGCGGAAAAACCGGAGTTATGCCTAAGCATAATGAGCATTTTTTCAACAATGAGCAGGAGGAAAAGAACCAGTATAAATGTATTAGAATTTAGTTCCTGAAGCACTATAATGGCCAATGCTTTTATAGATTCAAACAGAAATCAATTTGCCTATGCAAAAAGGCCTTTTATTATTATCTGAGCAGGGCAGTGTAGCGAAATGGGAAGCTATTCACTTTTCCATTTTCGGCGAACTTTAATGTCTCCTTTTCGAAAGGCGGCATTTAGGTTCCCTTGCTGCCTTTGCTTCTTACATGATTTTGGAAATGTATGGAAAGACCCATGTGGACAATTTGGGCCGATAGGAGAGGTATGTCATTTTCTATGCGGTTCATGGAGAAAATAAAATATAGAAAGTACAGGATTTTAAGAACATTAATTGGAAAACAATGGAAACGACACTAGCAGATCAGTACTTCCTCAAAGCACTTGATAGCTTTGAATGGTGCTCCAGTGAATCGCTCGAATCGCTCAACTACGCTTTGAGTCACGACGATGAGCATGCACCTTCGCTATGTCTGTTGGGTCGTATGTATATGCTGAAATTGAAAGATTATGAGGCTGCACAGTACTATTTCGAAATGGCATTGCTGGCCGATCCTGAGCACGTGGATATATATAAGCACACATTATCACGGGAAATAAACATACGTAAAATCAAGAGTAGGTTGCCCCTTCAAATATCAGATTGCAATTGTTTAGCCATGGGTATTTGATCTTGGCGTATTGTTGGGTTAGTTCGAGGATGGCCGGGAGATGTCTTTTCTTTTTTAGTCTGACGATAATTTTATTATTTTTGATTTCCACGTCACCCATGTTATGTAAGAATTTTTGGTAGATGCTCGAATCAGAAAGATGAGAATACCTTGGCAATTCATTTGCAAACAACCGGAATATATTGTGCGTTAAGATCGTCATGGTGAAGTCGAAATCTACTTTAATGACCATCGATGATGAAACACGATTGAGATGGAAAAATTCGATTTGTTCTGAGATTCCTTTTTCAACAATCCATCTTCGGGTGTATTTGCGAACCATATCTTCTACTTTCATCTCCATTTCATTGGTTATGATTATTGCCGGTTTTATCTTTCCATGTCCAGTGATATTGATTTGACGAAGCTCACCATGGTAGCCTCTTAAATTAACACGTTCGTCATACACCTTGATGGTTCTTTTTTTATTCCCCGCCATTTGCACGCGAATGCTCTTCCATTGTTGCTTCGCCAGACCGTTTAACCGGTCAACCAGGTTTTTTCCTCTTCTGCGAATGGTGACAAAACACACCCCTTTTTGGTTGAGTTTATTGAGATTTTCATAATTGGTGAACTTGCTGTCAAAAACAAGATAACGAAGCTCTTTTGGGCCATGATTATTTTTATTATAAAAATCAAGATACTCTAAGACCACAGCACTTTGGTTTTCATGACGCACATTTACATCTCCATAATCAATTATACCGGTATCCGGATCCTGTGCCAGAACGGCGAGCATACTCACCATTGCTTTCCCCCTTTTACCTGACCAATTGTTTTCGAGATGATCCCCGTCGCCCCAATACGGAATGGTGGTAAAGTCCAGATTGGAAGTATCGCCAAGCAAGCCATTATCAAGCCATATTTTATGTATAGATTTGAGCAAAATACGATTCATCCTCGAGGTCACCCGGTGTGAATAGGAGGTAAACCAACTGGCTTTGGGCAATACATTTACCTTGGCAAAAAGTCCGAGGCCCCTGTCAGTACACCACAGATCATCAGCGGTGTATCTGGCTATATTTGATGATTTCAATGCAATAAAAGATAAGATAGAACTGAGCCTGTTGATGGTCTTAGTCTCAGGATATTCAGAGTTTTCAATGGCCTTTGTAATTCCATAATTTTCAATAATAGGAAGTAAACAAAGAATCCCGACAGAAGCACTCTTGAATTTTTGATCATCAAAATGAAGAGCCTGGCATTTTGGCGCTTCGATGTTCGGTTTTCCCAGCTTGTCTTTTGTCGTTTTCATTCGCCGAGGCAGTCGGCCAAACCCATCCGCTCTGAGAATCCCATGGATGGTTCGCTCACTGATCTGACACCCCAAACCATCCATAGCTACTTTAATATCTTCAACAGAATAGAATAATTTTCTCATGCCAATAACATCGGCCTTTACCATACTGACTCTATCGGTAGTTTTTCTTCCCTTTTTTGATACTTTAAAAAACAGATCACCGTGTTGGCTTGCCTTTAGATCAGCCCTGAAATTGGAACAAATCGTTGTAAATCCCCGATAAGTGTAACCAAATCTTTGGGCCACATCTTTGGCTGGCACCTTATCGTGATAAAACATACGCAATGCTTCGTATTGTTTTTGAGCAATGGACTGGGGTTTGATGAAGAAAAGTTCTGGAGCAACAATCATTACGCATATATAGTGCTGTGATAAAGGTATATAAATATTTATTAAACAAATAATAATTTTTACTATATTTCATAATTCATTGATTTACAGGGTAATACAACATTGTTTGTTCAGCGATCGCGCGTTGAACGCCCTTTGTTATATTACATATATGCAATATATATGCGTATTAAAGTGTTCGTGTCTAAAACTGAATGAAAGTTAATTGGATGGTTATCAGCGACTTATGCTAAATTGAGCAAGAATTGACCAAAATCAATTACGCATAATTAATCCCGTGAATTTGTGTGATAAGTACTACACCTTGCTTCTGATCAGGAAATCCGCTAGGGTCAAAGGCATGCCTCAGACCGTTGTGCTCAGGCGCAGGGCTAAATTGTATGAATATATGGGCAAAATCGATCAAGCATTATCCGAAAGTTTTAAAGGCAGGCTTTTGTCCGATTGCGATTACGACTACGATTACTTTGGTAAGGAGGTCAAGCGGTTGAAGAGGAAGATGAAGGCGAGACAAGATGAGAAGCAACGGGTGAGTTGAGGCAGATGGTGGAGCGTTTGTGTTCTATTCGATAACAAACTTAATCAGAATTGAAAAGTATGTCACCAGCACCAATAACGTGGGTTCGATTCCCACGCCCGAGTATTCGGGATAGGTCAGTGGAAGAACCTTGGTTTTACGCACACAGGGGAACTGACGATTTTCCGGGCGCCCAGATCGATTCACTCATCGACCGCCGTGATAAAGCCATCAACCTATGCGAAATAAAGTGCAACCACGAACCTTTCCTGATTACTAAAAAATACGCTGACCAACTGAGAATGAAAAAGGCATCATTCCTTCATTTTACGAAATCCCACAAGTCGATTTTCTATACTTTTATCACGTCAGGAGGCCTTGTAGAAAATGATAAAACCACGATGTCGTCTCCTTTCTTCCTTGTTACAAAAAGCGGCGCTCTGGTATCAAGCACCAAGTCCATAAAAGATTTGAGGTTTCGCCTGAAATTTGATTATGTGGTTATTTCCATAATCAGTCCAGTGACAAGTCTGGAAGGTGCTACCTCAAATGCGTAATTCGCTGCCGGACTGTCGTTTGGTGTAAGAAGTACATTTGTGATTTCTCCATTGTAGAGTCCATTGACGTAACGCACCTCTGATTCATCCCTTTTTTCTATTGGAATTTCTAACCCATTGTTCCAGTTCCGGATTAGGTGCTGTTGGTACGGGCGCCCCAACCTCCTCCTTCCAGTTATTCAAAAGCGGTAACAATTCATCTGCCTTTTGAGGATTGTAGTCAACCAAATTTTTGGCTTCATCAATATCCTCTTTCAAATTGTAGAGTTCAATATCATCGTCCTCATAGTAGTGATGCAATTTCCAATCTCCATATCGCACAACTGAGCCCGGCCGAGTCCTGAATAGCGAATCTCGGTTTTGGTTATCACTCACATCATAAGCCTGCAAATAGATTGGGAAATGCCAAAATAAAGGCCGTGGTTCAGGATAATTTTCTCCTTTGAGAATGGGCAACAATTGTTGACCATCGAATTCATATTGATTAAGCTCAATCCCTGCCGCATCCAGTAGGGTGGGGAATAGATCTAAATTTGTAATAGGAATATCCGATTCACCGCCAGAGGCAATGATTCCTTTCCAAACAAAAAAGAACGGCACTCGTATCCCTCCTTCATAATAGCTCCCTTTACCCGCCCTGAGTGGAAGCTGTTTAGTGATTCCGTATAGCCCTCCGTTATCTGAAGTGAAGACAATGAAAGTATTGTCCATGATGCCCAAATTGTTCAAGGCGGCAACTAGCAAACCAATATTTCTATCCAGATTGTCGATCATCGTTGCATAATCGATATTGCCTTGCCCATTCGATTGATATTTGTTTGCGTATTTGTATTTCAGACTGTCCACGGCTTGGATAGGCGTATGAACAGCGTAGGGACTATAGTTCAGAAAGAACGGCTTTTCAGATGATTTTAGAAAATCAATAGCCTTTGCCATAATCAAATCGGTCAGATATTCACCATTTGGAGCTTCGAGATCGACATTCTTATAAGGAGGATGATAGCTTGCAGGATGACCGGCATGGCTTCCTCCAATATTTTGGTCAAAACCACGTGTTGAAGGATCATCACTCAAATGCCATTTCCCAGCATGGCACGTAGTATATCCGTTTTCCTTGAGGATTTCGGTTATGATTATGTGATCTTTGCTTAAGGTTTCGGTGTTTTTGATCGGGATGAGTTTTCGATGTTTTGATGCTCCTCGCTCGGACGACGCAACCGTATAGATGCCGTGCCTTGGACTCCATCGGCCGGTCATGAGGCATGCTCTGCTCGGCGCACAATTTGATGCTGAAGCATACCCATTTGTGAAAACCATTCCTTGTCTGGCAAGCGCATCGATGTTTGGAGTTTCGTAGTATTTGCTGCCCATAAAGCCGAGATCTTTCCATCCAAGGTCATCTACATTGATGATTATTAGGTTTGGTTTTTCTTGTCCGCCTTCGATAAAGCATGATTGGGAAAAGATTATAACCACCAGAGAGATAAGCGAAAAATGGTTCATATTCCTAATTGTATTATAGTAAATTAGCGCAAACAAAATTAATCTGTTATGAAATACTATTCTGTCGTACAATTTAATGACGATGGGAAGATCAACCGGTCAATGGAGTGGTATGATTCGGCAGATTTAATACCGGAAGATTAGACCCCAATAGTCCGTGAAGGAAATATTTCATAACTCGTTGATACTCAATCTTAGAATTATGGATAAATTATTAAAACTAAAGTATCGTCTGAACCGAAACTTGCATTTTAATAGGATTGCCAAATAAGCAGGCCATAAATACTTGATAATCAGCGTTATAGAAAATCTTGAATTTAAGATACTGCTGTTAACACTTTGAATTTGGCCGAAATCCTTCACGAACTATTGAGACCCTATATCTTATAAATAATATCAAATGAGCTACTTACCTGCCGAAAATCGCTATAATGACATGATATACCGTCGTTGCGGTCGGAGTGGAGTCCGTCTTCCAGTTGTTTCACTTGGTCTGTGGCACAATTTCGGAGGTGTAGATATTGAAGAAGAAGGACGTCAAATAATACATCAGGCATTTGACTGGGGCATAACTCATTTCGATTTGGCCAATAACTATGGGCCGCCGCCTGGTTCTGCCGAAGAATTTTTTGGTCGGGTGCTCACTAAAGATCTTGGGGCGTACCGGGATGAATTGATCATTTCCACCAAAGCGGGCTACCTCATGTGGCCAGGGCCGTACGGAGAATGGGGTTCAAAAAAATACCTCATGGCCAGCCTCGATCAAAGTCTTCAGCGGATGGGTTTGGACTACGTAGATATTTTCTATTCACACAGACCGGATCCCGATACACCTTTCGAAGAGACAATGGAAGCTCTTTACCAAGCGGTGCGTCAAGGCAAAGCTCTTTACGTTGGGCTGTCAAATTATAATACGGAGCAGACAAAAGAAGCTACTCGCATTTTAAAAGAAATGGGCATACGTTGTCTTATCCATCAACCCAAGTATTCGATGTTTGTGCGGTGGACGGAGGAAGAAAAGCTCTACGATGTTCTTGATGATGAGGGAATGGGCTCCATAGCGTTCTCGCCATTATCACAAGGATTATTGACAAATCGATATTTAGAAGGCATTCCTAAGGATTCTAGGGCAGCAAAATCTCATGGATTCCTTCAAAAAGACGAGGTCTCAGCTGAACGGTTGGAAAAGATCAGAAAACTCGCCGACATTGCTGAGCAAAGAGGCCAAAGCCTCGCTCAACTTGCCTTGGTGTGGGTGCTTAGAGACAGGGTCACGTCGGCCCTAATAGGGGTGAGTAAGTTGAAGCAATTGGAAGACAATGTGGCTATTATTCGGAATCTAGAATTATCGAAAGATGAGTCGAATCGGATCGAGCCGATATTGAATTCGTGAATTATGCCACAGGTTTAGGGCCTGTACTGAATCCTGAAGAATTATGTGGTGCAGCCAAATCCCGCTTTGCCTAACCATTCAAAATTGATATCAATGAGGTTTGAGAAATTATAGAAATATTAGAATAGCAATTGCTGCCGATTGAAAAAGAGTGAGTTACAAATGAATAAGGAAGAATGAAAATCTCTAATGAAGATTCTAAAAACCGACTTGCTTTCTCTTCACTCTTATGCCCACAACAACAATCACCGAAGTCAAAACCATCAATAATAAGGCAACCGGCCGCTCAAAGAAACTCATCATGTCCCATTTGGACTTTATTGCGCTTACCATAAAATTCTGTTCGAGGATAGGCCCTAGTACCATTCCCAGGACGACCTGTGCCAAAGGAAATCCTCCGCGACGCAAAAAGAAGGCGACCAAACCCATTGCCGCCATTACCCAGATATCAAATAGGTTATTATTGATCGCATAGGCTCCGACAATGCATATTAGTGAAATAGCGGTCAAGAGTGTAGAGAAAGGAATCTTGATTAGGTAAGAGGCTATTCTCGCTGTCATAAAACCGAACACAGGTAACAAAACTACATTCGCAAGAATAAAAGTGATATAAAGCGACCATAGTAAATCAGGTTGCTGTTCGAATAATAAGGGACCAGGAGTAATTCCCTTCATTAAGAAAACACCTAAAACAATTGCCGTAATCGTATCTCCAGGCAGGCCCAGCGAAAGAGCCGGGATCCATGCACTCGCCACAGCGGCGTTATTGCTGCTCGTACCGGACAATACAGCTTTGTCCTCAGCTAACTCTTCTCCCTTCTCGCTCTTCATTTTTTGAATACTACTCGCCACCCATGCACCGATATCAGCACCTGCTCCCGGTAAGAGGCCAACAAATACGCCGACCAGCGACGAACGCAGAACAATCCATTTTTCGCGAATCACCAATTGAAGGGGAATGATGTAAAATTGTCTGACCGCTCCAACCGAATGACTTGGATCCGATTGTACGTCTTTTCTCTTTTTGTACAAATGCTCCAATACTTCTGAAAAACCGAAAAGGCCGATCATGGCAACTATATAGTTAAGTCCGCTCAAAAGATTCGGATTGTCAAAATGAAACCTTGGGAAGCCTAAAGTAGGATCGATACCTACAGTTGAGAAAAGTATACCGAGCAAAAGAGAAGCAAGGGCCTTCAGAGATGAGCCACCTGAAGCAAATACTCCAGCCGTAAGACCGAGTACAGCGACCCAGAAATATTCGAAACTGGAAAATTGCTTGGCTAATGAAGCAATTGTCGTAGCTCCAAATATGAGTAAAACAGTACCTATTATTCCACCGACGGCTGACCCCATTGCGCTTAATCCAAGACCATATAAAGGCCCCTTTTTTCTTGATATAGAATACAATTCTTCGAGGTATGCTGCACTTGCCGGTGTGCCGGGAATACGTGCAATACTCGATCCGACATCTCCCGCATAGATCGCTACAGATGAAATCGCTATGATTGCGGGTAGGGCGATAATAGGATCGAGGAAAAAGGCAATAGGGATAAAAAGTGCGACAGCCAATGTAGCTGTTAAACCCGGAATTGCACCAAAAATAGAACCATACAAGCCACCCAGCAAAAGAGCCAATATCCCTTCCCAACTAAATATTCCTGTCATAACGGCACGCCCAGAAGCTCAGAAAATATGAGATATACACCAAATGTGGTGACAGTCGCAACTACAATCGCTTTCCACCATCGGATCGAAAAGATCAATCCGATCATTATACCTGTCAAAGCCAATGTAGGCAGGAAAGATAGATAGGAACTTATTATAGGGAAAAAGGAAACAACTACCACAGCCCCAAAGAGTTTCAGTGGGCTTGTTCTCATGGATTCTTCTACAACTTGTTTCTGCAAGTAAGACTTATTTTGTACGACACCTATCAAAAGCACCGAACCAATAAAGACCAGCGCAATCGCAATGATTCCTGGAAAAAGACCTGGTCCGGGATAGCCTTCCGGCAAATTGGGAAATTTTCCGCTCAACCACCAGATGAGGGCTCCTAGCAGGATGAGGAGGATTGATGAAAAAAGATCGGTTTGGTTTTTATTGCCAACGGTGTTTTTTTCAGGCATAATCGTATTTAATCTCGAATCAGCCCTGATTTTTTCATCAATAAACCATTCAATTCGTCTTGACTTTTCATGAAGTCTAAACATTCCAGGGCGTTGAAATATTGCAAATTTGAGCCGGCTGTGGTCATTGGCTCCGTGAATAACGGGTCGTGTGAAGCCACATTTATTACGGAATCAAGTTTTGCTCTGATCGCCGCAGGTAATCCTGCCGGAGCGCTAACCGAAACCCACCCGCCAATACTCCAATCCATACCTTGCTCTTTCAATGTTGGTATTTCGGGAAAAGCCGAGAGACGTTCGTCAGACATCACCGCTAACGTTTTTACCTGCCCTGCTTTGCGTAAAGCGTCGACTTCAGTCAACGATGCGGTAACTATTTCTATACCGCCGGCCAACAGCTCTTGTAAAGCAGGTGCAGCACCCTGGCTCGGCACCCACGGCACGTCGCTGTCGGCGAGTCCTGCTGCCTGCAAAAATCCAATCCTTGCCAAATCCCAGATGCCTCCACGCGCTGTTCCTGATGCCTGCAATTCTCCGGGAGCGCGCCGAATGTGATCTAGCAATTCACCCAAAGTATTCCACAATGCATCTGCACGAACGGTAATCGCTGCCGCATTGTTGACCATCAAAGCAAGTGGGGTGTAGTTTTCATAGGTCAGATCGGTAAGTCCCATGTGGTGCAGTTGAGTGATTTCTACTGTGACGGCGCCAAGAGTGTATCCATCCGGTTTGGCTTGCGATAAGGCTAGATGGCCTACTACACCACCGCCGCCGGTGCGATTGACTACATTGACCGTTTGACCTAATTTCTTTTGAAGCGTTGCAGCCATCATTCGCGATGACATGTCTGTCATTCCACCGGGCGCCCACGGGACGATAAAGGTAATCGGTCTGGAGGGATAATTATCTGATTTATTTCCGGCAGATTGACAACTAAGAAATATTAGTAAGAAGGCAATTAATGCACCCGCAAAAATGGAGGTTGATAAAGCGATTTTTTGCATTTGGGCAAATCTAGTATTTAGAGTATTTTAAATCAAAATAAAAATCAAAAACTTAATCAAAAGCAATAAGCAACAAGAATATCCTGCACCATTTTGATTTTAATTGCCATTTTGATTTTGATTGAATTAAAATAAAAGTTACAGAGTACTAGCAATATTCAATTGTCCTTAAAATTTGAAATCATATGAATGTTCCGTCAAAAAAAAGCATTCTCAATTCCTCTGCCTAAGCACCCTTCCCGGCGTATAAGGCGCTCCGGCATCTTCCAGCATCTGCTCCAAGCGAATCATATCTTCGCGGTACAATTTCCTTACCATTTGTTCAATCGGAATATACTCTTGCTTGGCAATAGCATAACTGTCCAAATGGGTCTGCGTAGGCGCCGATGTCAAATATTTCTGCTCGCGATTGATTCTCCCAATTCTCCTTGAGGGCGAAGGCGGTTGGCCAATGTCCAATCTTCTTCTCACCGGATCTCCGCCCATCCGGTTATTGGCCTCCCTGATCTTTGATTCCAGGTCTCGCACAGCATTGGACAAATCTGCCAAAGGAATTTCGGCGAGTTTGATGGCTTCTTTAATGTGTTTGATCTTAGTATTCATTTCCGAAATCATTCTCCTACAGGTCTGAAGGTCAGCCGACAAAGCCGCTGTCTCTCTCTGAAAGGCTACTTTGGCTTTTCTGTCTTCCGCCGGCAAGACAGTATTGTTTAGCGCTCTTACTTTAAAAGCTACAGGATTCGTCAAAGGCTGCATTGCACCGTCTTTATACAGGTGCATTTCTACAGTAAAAGTTCCAGGTGCCACCAATGAACCTTGCCTTTGCCCGGAAAAGGGATTGTAAAAGAAGGCTTGCTGAGACTCACCGGATTTTTGGAATTGTACCTGAGATTCCAATGGTATCTTTTCAGGCCTTTCTCAGGTTTTTTTCATGACTTTTTTTATCACATTTCCTTCGGCATCCTTTATAGTGAAGACCAATTGCGGAGCGATCTCTTCAGTTTCCGCTTTGAGTTCATCGTAACCGGGATAAGGAGTATGCCTGCCTGTTTTGACCAAATCTTTTTCTTTTTTCTGACGCTTATCTTTTAGCGATTCGTATTTGTCATTGTAAAAATAAGTGATGACTGCCTCAGGCCCGAGATTATCCGCGCTGTAAAAATTATCGCCCTGGAAAGCTTTGCCGGGAAGCCCAAGCGGTGTGCTCTTTTCCCACATTAATGCTTCACGGATAGGATAAATATGGGCCATTTGGGCAGGTGCTTTATTTTCAATCTCCCTAAGAGAAGCATAGTCATCCAAAATGTAAAAGCCTCTTCCAAAAGTCCCAAGCACAAGGTCATTTTCCCGACGTTGTATGGCTATGTCTCTTACGGCAATAGTAGGGAGTCCGTTATTGAGTTTCTTCCATCGTCGACCTCCATCAGGCGAGAAAAATGCACCGAATTCGGTTCCGCAAAATATAAGATTTTCGTCGATGTGATCTTCTTCGAGAGCGTAGACGCTTCCTCGTTCCGGAAGATTATTATTTATCTTTGTCCAACACCTTATTCGCGGCAAAATACAAACGCCCTGGGATATGAGGACTTACCGCAAGCGGCGCATCCCAATTCCACTTGTAACTGTTTTCATTCTTTCAAACCCATATTTTTCCAACTTTTTCCTCCGTCCATCGACTTGTACACTCCGTCTCCGTAAGCTACTGAACGTTGGTTGTTGTTTTCGCCTGTGCCCACCCAAATAACATTGTGGTTGTCGGGATCTATTGTGATACAGCCGGTAGAATAGGAACCTTCTTTATCAAAAATTGGAACATAAGTGACACCTGAATTGATGGTTTTCCATACACCGCCTGAAGAAACGGCTACATAATATTCAAAAGCATTTGCAGGATTGACGGCTATATCCGAAATGCGACCTGAGGTGAGCGCAGGGCCTATATTCCTCCACTTGAGACCGCTAAGGTTGATCTCGTCCAGGGGTTGTTTGTCCTCTTTGTTTTTTTGCGCTGTTAGGAATGTGAAGGTTATAATGGTGACGATCAGTGTGAATAGGATTTTTTTTTCATTTCAATTATTTTAGAAGGTCGCTTTTGAAAGCCTGTTGTTCTTTGACTAATGAATATAAATGTATTTAAAAACGGAAGGTATTGGGATAAAGAAATTTCTGTTAGACCTTGCTAATCACCAAATATAAGTGCATCATTACTCTCAACAAAGGCGTCGACATTCCCTACGAAGGCGCAATCTCAAAACCGAGCCGGATCATGTCCATGTACGCTTGTTCTCTTTCTTTCGAAGATGAGCTTTTACCCGTTACAATATTGTCGCTGACGGTAAGAATGGACAGGGCCTTTACCTTGTATCGTGCTGCAAAAGTATACAGTATCGAGCTTTCCATTTCTACCCCCAGAATTCCGTGGTTGATCCATTTGTCCCAGCGGTTTGGCTCAGTATCATAGAAATTGTCAGAGCTAAATATCCCTCCAACACGACAGGAAATGTCGAGCTCCGAGGCTCGCTTATGCGCTAGCAAGAGTAAATCGAAATCAGCTGCGGGAGCATAGTCAAGTCCATTGAAATAAATTCTATTCATGCCCGAGTCACTCGAAGCGCTCATTGCCAAAATGATCTCGCCCACATTGATTTCCTTCTGAAGACTGCCGCATGTGCCTACCCGTATAATATTCTTCACCTCGTAAGATGTGATCATTTCGTGTACATAGATGGCAGTGGATGGGATTCCGATTCCGGTGCCCTGGATCGAAACTCGTTTGTCGCCATAGCGCCCGGTATATCCGTACATCCCCCTGACTTCACTATAGCAAAAGACATCTTCAAGAAGGTTCTCCGCGACATATTTCGCCCTTAATGGATCTCCGGTGATAAGGACAGTCTTAGCCGGATCACCGGGTTTAGCGTTGATATGAATGCTCATAAATCGATTCGTCCAAATTTTTAAATAAATTTGATCTACTACCGTGCCAAAATTAGAATACTCAGCAAAATACAAGTATGAGTGCAAAAGCATTTGATCCATCAGAGCTCATTTTAAACGATGACGGGAGTATTTATCATCTGGCTCTACGGGAAGAACATATAGCGGATACTGTCATTATCGTGGGAGATCAGAGCAGGGTTCAAAAAGTGAGCAAATATTTTGATCGCATTGAATTCCAAATTCAAAATCGCGAATTTAAAACGCACACCGGAGAATATCGCGGCAAACGCATGAGTGTCATATCTACTGGAATTGGTACAGATAATATTGATATTTTTATGAATGAAGTGGATGCCGCAGTCAATATTAATTTAGAAAAGAAGGTATTTAAACCAGAACGCAAAAGTCTCGATATTATCCGTGTGGGTACATCCGGAGCACTCCACGCTGATATTGACGTAGGAGGGCACATTGTAGCCCAATATGCTCTGGGATTTGATGGGCTTATACATTTTTATGATTATGCGTTTAGCAGTGAGGAAGTGGATATTGCAAATCGCGTCAGAGACCATCTCAATTGGAATTCTGTTTTGCCCGCTCCTTACATTGTCAAAGGGTCAACATCTTTGGCCGCAACAATTGGTTCTGATATGATACCGGGAATCACGGCTACTGCACCAGGCTTCTACGCACCACAAGGACGCAGCCTATACCTTAAAGCCCGACATAAGTCAATCAATGAAAAGCTCCAAGCCTTTAATCTCAACGGCCTCCGGATTAATAATTTTGAAATGGAAACCTCTGCTTTATACGGTTTTGGATCTCTGATGGGCCACCGCTGCTGTACCTGTTGTGTAGTATTAGCCAATCGCGCTACAGGAGCGTATAGTGAAAATCATGGTAAGATTGTGGACGAACTGATCGAGGCCGTTCTTGAAAAGATTGTGGACAATTGACACTAAATGGTAGAAACCGATTCTTATTCCGTGGAGGTATGGATGATGCCAAACGAAAATAGAATTCTCCTCACTCCCCATAAGGCATCCAAATATTCTTAACCTGTGTGCAACGTCGCAAAAACTCCTCTCCCTGACCGTGCTGCTTTCTTGTCCAATCGCGGATGCGTCCATAATTGATCCAGGTGCGCTTCATATTCTCCGCAGAAGCATATTCTACTTGTCTGCTTCCCTCACGCGTACCAAAATACCATATCCCGTCAACATCATCATGATTAGAGATAACTTCGGTCAGTTCACTCTTGATTCCTGTCGCGATATTAATAGTACCACCCGGAACGTCTGATGTCTCTATCACCTGGTATAAATCTGTGGCTGATAAAGGAGCCGTTTCGGAAGGAATGACAATGACATTATTACCCATGGATATGGCCGGTATGACAGTTGATATAAAACCGAGAAGAGGGTATTCATCAGGACAGACGATACCCATCACGCCAAGGGGTTCCGGCATTGCAAGAGTCACATTTCTATGAGTTGTGTGGTGCACATATCCGTCGTATTTATCAGCCATAGCAGCATAATGGAAAATACGCTGGATGCTCAGGTCTACCTCGAGTTGCGCTTTTGTTTCGTCTACACCGGTCATTTCAAGAATTCTTTTTGTGAATTCTTCCTTTCGTATGGCGAGATTTTCAGCAAGGAAATACAAGACCTGCGCCCTGGAATGGCCTGTGCGATTGGGCCACGACGAGGATTTGTGCGCCCCTTCAACGGCATTTCTAATGTCCTTTCTATTGCCCCTGCTGACATGACCCAGAAGTTTGCCTCCTTTTCCAAAAACAGGCAGACTGTAACCTCCGTCCGGTCTGACCTGTTTTCCTCCGATGTACATTTTTGCCGTACGATCGATTATGGGATCGCGCGATCTGATATTCGCTGTTTTAGAGTTTGAATGGCTTGACCCGGCCGGAGCCGTATTTTTAAATTCTTTTTCAATTTTGGGTTTGATATATTCATAAAGGCCTTCTCTTCCTCCTTCTCTCCCGAATCCCGACTCTCTATATCCACCAAATCCGGAAGCGGCATCAAAGACATTGGTGCTGTTTATCCATATGGTACCCGCTTTTATCTGGGGAGCAATATGCATGGCCAGGTTGATGTTTTCCGTCCAAATACTTGCAGCAAGGCCGTAACGGGTATTATTCGCCAGCTTGACAACCTCACTATGCGTCCGAAAATTCATAGCTACCAATACAGGTCCGAAGATCTCCACCTGGGCGATGGATGACGATGGAGCTACCTGGGTGAAAAGTGTAGGTGGATAAAAATACCCGTCTTTCGGACATGCCCATGATGGCTGCCATATCACGCCGCCCTCATCAATGCCTTTTTTGACGAGCCCTTTGATCGCGCGAAGTTGAACCGGTGCGACTATGGCTCCGATATCCGTATTTTTATCAAGTGAGTTTCCTACTCTCAGCTTTTCCATCCTTGAACGGATCTTGTCGTATAGTCGTTCTGCCACGCTTTCCTGAACGAGCAACCTCGATCCGGCACAACACACCTGGCCCTGATTAAACCAAATAGCATCAACGATGCCTTCTACTACGCTGTCGAGGTCAGCGTCATCAAAAACGATAAATGGGGATTTTCCCCCAAGCTCGAGAGAGAGCTTTTTACCAGTTCCCGCTGTATTTCTTCTAATGATTCTTCCGACTTCAGTGCTCCCTGTAAATGCAATTTTATCGATATCAGGATGGTCGACTATGAGTGCGCCTGTCGAACCATCTCCGGTTATAATGTTGACCACACCTTTAGGCAAATTAACCTGGGCACAAATATCTGCGAACAACAAAGCTGATAAAGAAGTAAATTCTGCGGGTTTGAGGATCAAGGTATTTCCCATTGCCAGTGCAGGCGCTATTTTCCAAGCAAGCATTAAAAGAGGAAAGTTCCATGGGATGATCTGACCTACCACTCCAATTTCCTGGTATTCCGAAAATTCATCATCCCTTAACTGCGCCCATCCCGCGTGATGGTAAAAATGACGGGCAACCAGAGGGATGTCTATATCGCGCGATTCCCGTATAGGTTTACCATTGTCCAAAGATTCGAGGACAGCAAAGAGCCGGGAATGTTTCTGGATCTGTCGCGCAAGCCCATACAAAAAACGCGCTCTACCGTGACAGCCCAATTTTATCCATTCGGGAAGAGCTTTTTTTGCAGCAAATACGGCCTTTTCCACATCCTTTTCACCTGCGAGAGCGACCTGGGCGAGCACCTTTTCGGTAGCAGGATTAATGCTTTCGAAATATTCTCCGGATAAGGGCTTTTGCCATTTCCCATTCACAAATAAGGAAAAGCGGTTTTTGTAATTTGCCAACCATTCCTTGGCCAAAGCAGGATTTTCTGGAGCCGGGCCGTATGTCATGGTTTCATATATGGTCTTGACGTTCATTCTATTGTCTTTAGAGCATATTAAGATTTACCAATCATACTCTTACTCTTCAGGCAGTCGGATGCCGGTAAGCGGCCGAATACCTACCGGTCACGTGATGCTCCAATTGGCGCTCGATATCTCCTAACAGGCTACTCGCTCCGAAACGAAACAAATTCCGCGATAGCCATTCGTCGCCCAGTTCCTCCTTCATCAAAATTAACCAAAGTAATGCTTGCTTGGCTTGTCGTATACCTCCGGCGGGTTTAAATCCTATTTTAAATCCTGTCCATTTGTAGTATTGTCTGATACACCTGCACATGACTATTCCAATAGGAAGTGTGGCATTAATGCTTTCTTTACCCGTACTTGTCTTGATGAAATCAGCCCCTGCCATCATGCAGACGTAACTTGCCAACGCAACATTAGTGAAGGTCGAAAGCTCTCCTGTAGCCAGGATGGTCTTCATATGGGCTTCTCCACAAGCTTCTCTGAATAACGATACCTCCTCGTACAGTGCTTTCCAATTGGCACTCAGGACATGTGCCCGGCTGATGACAATGTCAATTTCCGTTGCACCCGCTTTGATTGATAATTCGATTTCTTGGAGTTTTTGTTCAAGACTGATCTGACCGGCCGGAAACCCGGTTGAAACGGCAGCTATCGGTATATTTGAGCCTTTCAGAGACTGTAGCGCCACTTGCACTAAATTATGATAAACACATACAGCCGCAACTGTTAATGGCTCCTTACTCATGCCAAGAGCAGAGAGCAGATCTTCTCTTACAGGATTTTGCGCCTTTGCGCAAAGTCGCTTGACATTGCTATCGGTATCATCCCCGGCAAGGGTAGTCAGATCTATACAGGATATTGCTCTCAACAACCAAGCCGCCTGCCATTCCTTTTTAATCGATCTTCTTTTAGACAAAGTGCTTGATCTTCTTTCCACTGCACTCCTATTCACCCGGGTCCATTTTATGAAGTCGAGATCAAGCGGAATGCCAGGATTTCTGTCGTGCTGCATAATCGTAAGATGGATCAGTTCATTGTAATGTGTACAAATTGTGTTCCTTAATTTGTCATTTGTTAATCAGTGTCTTTGCCATGTAAGTAAAATGCCCAGATTTGAAGGAGTAAAAAAGGTAATATTTTGAAATATTATAGAAGGCCAAACAATAAAAATGCCAACGCTCTGATTGTCTTTTACATGTGCTCAAAGACTTCTTTCTCAGTTTCCGTTTTATTCTCTTTAGCTATTTGTCTAACGGCTCAGGTAGATGTTTACCATGTCAATTATAAAAATGAAATTGGCTTTGTCGGTGCAGGAATAGGCTTGAATATTTTGGGTAGCATATTGGCTGGAAATGCCGATGAGTCCACAATAGAAGAAATAAATGCTCTAAATGCTTCAGATATATGGGACTTCGACAGGGGAGCGACAACCAATTTTTCTTCTAAGGCGCAAGCAGTCAGTGACATAGTATTGTTCTCCGGGGCTGCATTACCATTTATTATATATTTTAGCAAGAACTGCCGCAGTGAGGGAGCAGCTATAGGTGTCATGGCCGCCGAGACCTTTTTACTGACAAACGGCATTACTAATATTACAAAATCGATAGCAAAACGGTACCGCCCTTTTAACTACAATCCGGAGGTGGACGACGCTATAAAACTTGGTTGTGGATCCAGGTTATCATTTTTTTCGGGGCATGTATCAAATACTGCGGCTATGTCATTCTTTGCCGCAAAAGCGTTAACAGATCTCCATCCGGATATGGAGAATAAATATCTTGTATGGGCCACAGCAGCTACTATTCCTGCAGTAATCAGCTACCTAAGATATGAAGCCGGTAAGCATTTCCCTACGGATTTGATTACAGGATATGTGGTCGGAGCGACGATCGGTTACTTGATACCTACTTTGCATTTATCCAAAGATGTGAATCTACAATTTTCGGGCGGATCTGGATTTGATATCAGGATAAGTTTGAATTGAGCTCAATGTTGAGTTTCATGTCCGTACATCAGGCGAAGATTCTTGAACTCGAATTTGCATAATGTCTTCTTTGGTAACTGAAAGGGATTTTGTGCGCTTATCGGAGGAAGGGCTCCTGGCATTGATGAATTAATCAAAAGAGTAACTCATTTGAATGCTTTGATTACTGATAAAGATCACTTTCCTGGTTGACCTGAATCACTTCTCCTTCTTTAGCCCAAAACTACTTTCACACATAAATGAATTTGAAATCACATTTCACTGCTTTTCTATTTTGCCCCCGTAAATATCAGCCTATTGCTGAATGGATCTGTTACCTCCATGAATAACAATTCCATTCAAAGAAATCTGTAGGTAAATGGGTGTGTCATCCGGATTGTGTTTCCAATCAATGGTAAATCCAAGCCAATCGATGTAAAATTCTATTGCCTTTTGATAATCGAATATTCTGAATATGGGTATTGCGGTTGTCATTTGTAGCGCCAAGCTCTGCTTGGCGTAATTTTTAATTAAAAAAACTGGCTTTTTATTCTTAAGCAATCCGAAGGTCGCGAAAATCGTGATGGATTCACTTCATTGGCTCGATGGAAAAGCCTACAAATTGGTGGCTTTTATCATTATGAGCAATCACGTTCAGAAGATACAATATACCCTGAATAATGCTGTAACGGCGGGCATCGTAGATCATTGGAAGGACTTTCCGCATGCATGGATACGACCCGAATTTGAAAAGTACCCACCTTTGTAGCGTCGAGCTCCACTCGGCGTATTTCTTGGAGTCGGGGATGTTTTTAATGAAAGCCAACCAGAGGTTGGCTCTACTAAAGCGTTGAACGTTCGTCTGAGAGGTTCGGCGAACTCAGTTGAGCCGCTCGAGCCGAAGCCTCCACATAGCCACTGAATTTTCAAAAGTCTGATGTATCTTGAATTAAGCCGACCGGGAGGTTGGCTCTACTCGCCCCTACTTCTTATCTTGACCGCTTTTTGAACCCATAGGTCGAAAAGTGAACATGAGTAAATGAAGAAGAAATATTTCTTTACCCCATTCCTGGTCATTTGCTTTCTCTGTTCAATGCGGACTAAAGCACAAAACCCTGTTGAGGCAGCAAAACAAATAGAAGCACATCAAATCGCTCCTTCCCAAAACCTCATCCTGGACGGCAGACTCGACGACGCCACCTGGAACAAAATCAAACCCACAAGCGACTTCCTTGTGCAAGTCCCTATCGAAGGCGACGAGCCATCTGAAAAGTCAGAAATCCGCGTCGCCTATGATCAAAATAACCTCTACATTGCCGTACAATTCTTCGATTCCGAACCTGATCAAATCAAGGCTTACCAAAAGAAAAGAGATTCCAGATTAGTAACAGATGACCGATTCCAGTGGATTTTGGATACCTACCTCGATGGGCGTAACGCATATTACTTTGCAATCAATCCGAATGGGGTCATGCAGGACGGCTTGATCGTCACAGGGCAGGGTAGTCGACTCAGCCTAGATTGGGATGGCATTTGGCGTGTCTGGACGCACATTCAGGTAGAGGGTTGGAGCGCAGAGATTAGAATACCATTTAAGACGCTAAACTTTGATCCGAATAGCGATAAGTGGGGCATTAATTTCAAACGGACGATAAGGAGAAAGAATGAAGATGTAGTATGGTCGGGATACAAAAGAAGCGAGGGGTTGTTCAGACTACAAAATGCTGGCGTTCTGACCGGGCTTCACGGAATATCACAGGGCATCGGACTGGAAGGTGTGCCTTACGCAGCGGCTAGGCGATTAAAAATACGAGATGACGACGGACTCAATACCAATTACGAAGGAGATTTCGGATTTGATCTCAACTACAACATCACGCCGGGACTAAAAGCATCCTTTACCTACAATACTGATTTCGCAGAAACTGAGGTGGATACGCGAAGGATCAATCTCACGCGTTTTCCATTGTTCTTCCCTGAAAAGAGGGATTTTTTTCTTGAAGGATCGAGTATTTACTCTTTTGCTCCGTCAAGTGGGGTTTCCCCTTATTTCAGCCGTAGGATTGGGCTGAATGAAGGCAGGGCTGCCCCAATTACTGCCGGTGCAAAGATTCTCGGCCGACTGAGCGGTTATGACCTGGCCGTCCAGCACGTGCGCACAAAGAGTGAGGGTGACCTATTCGCCGAAGACTTTTCTGTCGCCAGGATTAAAAAGAACATCGGTAAAGAAAGCAGAATTGGATTTGTTTATACGCGACGGTCTACCGACTACAACGGCGCAGCGGATGTCACTGACCCCTTGAATGACCGCCACACGCTCGGGGCAGACCTTGAATTGAATACTTTCGAATTTCTTGGTGATAAAAATTTTCAGTTCCAGGCATACGCTATCTACCACAATGCCGATAGTCCATTAAATTCCAGTGAGTTTTGGGATCGCACCAGTCGAGGCATCAGATTAAATTTCCCCAACCAGCCCTGGTCGGGGCACGCCTCATATCGCGAATTTGGAACTGCTTATGACCCGGCCGTGGGATTTGTTTCGCGCAGTGGTTTCCGCAGATTCCAGCCTTCGCTAAGCTTCAATCCGCTTTTTGAAAAAAATGCGTTGATCCGGGATATTGACTTTGATCTGCGATTTGAACATTTGATGAGTATGGATTGGGAGCTGTTGACACAGGAGATTCGGCTCGACTTGTTCGATATAACATTTCAGTCGGGCGACCGCTTCGCACTTATTGTCAATAGAGAATTTGAAAGATTGACAGGTGAATTTGATATCTTGAGAGATGCTTCGATCGTCATTCCCGCAGACGACTATATTACCTACGGATGGCGATCATTTGTTAGCACCGCTTCGCATCGACCGGTCTCGTCTATTGTCTTTGTTCAATCGGGTGGTTTTTGGTCGGGCAATCGTACTCAGATCAGCACGTCAATCACCTATAAGCCGTTTGCGGGCATTAGCTTTTCCGGTTCTTACGTCTATACCAAAGTGTCTCTTTTAGAAGGAGATTTCTCAACGGATCTAATGCATTTTTCTGCGAGTTTTGATCTATCGCCATTTCTATCTTTTTCGACTTTTATTCAATGGGACAACTTGAGCGACCAGTTGGGTTTCAACAATCGTTTTCGATGGATCATCGCACCAGGGAATGATGTCTTTATTGTCTATAATCACAATTGGGAAGACTATATGGATCGATTCAGGACGCTGAATAGTACGGCTACGATGAAGGTGGCTTATACGTATAGGTTTTGAAAAGAAATTCCAAATCCCAACTGCTAAATTCCAAACGAAGCCATACTATTTTGGAATTTGGGTTCTAGGGCTTGGAATTTATTCTACTTTAAGTGTAGACTATGACATTTCTACGTCGATTTGCCGCCAATAAATTAGCAGTGCCATTACTCACTTAATAGCAAAATGCACTTCTGCAACCAGCTCATTATCAGGTACTTCGTGTGGTTGGTTTAAATACGTTTCGAATGGATGGATGCCTCTTTTCGCCTACAAATTCCAGCTTGGAATGTACCTCGCCGTCTTCCACATATTCCTTAAGCATATTCAGTCCGCGTTGGTAGTCCATACCGACCAATTCGACCATCATCTTCTTCATCCAAAACATGAAAAACGGTAAGCTGCTGTCCATGATCCAGGATACTGAAGTGCCATCTTCATTTGGTTTTATTTCAAATTTTACCTTCGCTGTAGACTTCCACGGCTTTAAAAATGTGAGATCGTAGTCAACGGATTTATTAGGTGCTTCGGATACGATTCGCATATTTCCCGAACCGACTCTTTTTCCATCCCACTCATTGAATTTTCCGCTTTCCAAGACTTTATCCTCTGCTTCGGGCTCCTGGATGAGCCAGGGGGACCACGGCCTCCAGTGATTGAAATCATTGAGAATGCTGTAGACCTTTTCGGCTGGGGCATTGATATCGATTGATTTTTTGATATGCATTTTTGGCATGATGATGTGATTTTTATTTCACCCTAAAGGTACGCGATAGTGAAAATATGATTCTAAAATATAAGGAGAAGTGATGTACAATTCTTCGAACGAATAGGTATTGAGCTGTAAAAGCTTTTCGGCGGCTGAGTCCGGCCTATTACATCTTTAACAAGGAATTATATAGATTAGCAGTTTGTTGAACGATAAAAATGAACGGAACAACCTCACGCGGCTAAACCGCAAGATTGTTTATTCGTGTATTTGTTTATTCGTGTATTTGAACATCTTCGTAATCGTGATAAACGATTCAACGATTCAACGCATAAACGGAAAAATTACAAAATGATTAATCCTTTAATTATGAAAAAGATTGTTCAAAAAACAAGCTTTTAGGAAACTCTTATGTATGACCGTTTGAAAGTTCTCGCTAATAGCAAATGAAGCTTATCAAAAACGGGTGCAAGTGAAAGCGAACAATTCGTTTCACGTGAAGACATTGCTTTGAACGAAAAGGAAGCCTTCTGTTGAGGCTTCCTCTTTCTAACCCAATGTATAAAAAAACAATATTAAACTCTTCCTATCGCAGCCCCCTATTTCTTTGGCATTACTTTCTCAGCTAAATATAATAAATGACATATCTGTCATTTATTGAGTTTTCCGAAAAAAAAAATTGAAATAATTGAAGAACCTATTTTATTCTTCGAATCAAAAATTCCGCTGCCCACAAATTAGGATAGTCAACGGACTGGTTGGCTGTGGAAATTCCGCCAAGCGGAGCTTGGCGCTACAAGCTACTCATAAAGATCATCAAGATCAGCATCGCACAGCTCAATGAGCACTTCACTCATTTTTTCGGTAACCGCCTTAAAATACTTTTCACCCTTTTCCTGTGTAGCCAATCTCGGATCACCGACTCCGGCATCCTCACTTATTTCCGACCACTTGCGCTCTGCCCAAATCCACCCCTCTGAAAAGGCTTTGATCTTATTTTTCTTTTCAGTCCCATCCCCCCATTTTTCCTTTGGTAAAACAAGTTCGGGTTTGAGATAAAGCATTAGGCTGGTCTCCATCTCATCGGCGTGGTCTCCTGAATTTTCAAAAAATTCGGATTTATCCAATGCCTGAAACCAATTGGCAATACAGATAAACATATTGGGAAATTTGAGTCCCAACTCTCTTGCAATAGGTTTGAAATTATTCCCTCCGTGGCTATTGAAAATTAGCAACTTGTAGATGCCTTGCCGGTTTAGAACTTCTAAAACATCTTTTAATATGGCAAACTGAGTACTGGGATTGAGATTGATGTCGAGATAAATATCCGGTTGACCTGTATTCACACCAAATGGAATAGTGGGTAGTACGATCAGCTTTGCTCCCTTTTCCCTGGCGAGCCGTGCGGATTCCGCTGCAAGAAAATCAGCTTCGATGACATCGGTGGAGTAGGGGAGGTGGTAATTGTGGGCTTCGGTGGCTCCCCATGGAAGTATGGCAAGGTCGAATTTTGCCTCCTTTAGATACTCCCAATTGTTTTCGGCTAGAATGTATGAACGCATAAGGCTACTATAACTTAATTGTGATTACAGGAAAGTATCTTTCGTGAAGGTGTGCGAAATCTAAATCCGTTGTAAGATGATTAATGAGTCCACTCCGATTACCACACATTTTTCAAGCGTACATTTGCCAGCTGCGGCCAAAACCCTGGAATTTTCTTAAGTGCAATATTGTTGCATAAGCATTCCTGAGGGTTGCGATGATGATATTTGGAAATCCGAGGGCATTTTCGACCAATTTATCGTTAATTCTTCTAAAATTCGTCCAAAGTACTCGTGACAGGACATAAATTTGACATTTGAATAAACCCCGATATAATATTTTGTTCCTTTTTTTGAGCCGGTGAAAACATTGATGTATGGTCGATTCCACATTGGCTCTTAGATTGTGGGTGTGCTCATCTAATGTTTCTTGCATCTGTTGAAATAAAAAATAGTTTTCTACTTCATCTTTGGTCATATACCGACCTCGGGTGTCGTGTTTAATGACGTATTTGTTGGTCTTCTCGTTAAACTTTACCGCGCACTGTTCTCCTGTCTTTTTTCGCCATACTTGAAAATTGTTATTCTCATCTCGTTTCATTGTATAGGCCTGCTTTCCCCCTTTTGTATTAGCTAACTTCCATTCGGGCGTGGTCGTTTCTGACATTGCTTTTCTGTTGGCCTTGCTGTCGTATCCGCCATCCGTGATGGCCTGTTCTATTTTATTCTTTTCTTGACCTGATTCATCCTTATCTGGATTTAATACATCCTGGATATGGTCGATAGATTCGATTAAAAACTCGTCTTCTGTAATATTGGCCGGTACTACCTGGGCATCTACGATTAGGTCTATTTCATTTTCTTCTGTACACGGTTCACTTATGTTGGCATGATAGCCCGATATGGTCTGTTTATTTTCTGCTTTACCTTTAGTACGGTAGGCAGCATCAGGATCATGAATGGACTGCACACTGCCACTCGATATGTCTCTTGCAGCTTTGGGTCTCGGAGTATTCTCCTGTTTAGTTTGCTGTTCAGATTCATCACAGACCGCGCTGATTTTTGTTTTATCATCAGAGGCACTCGGAGGTTTTTGCTCATTAGATTCCTCTGATTGTTCTTCATACTGTTCTTCGTAGAGCCGCTTGAGATCTTGGTAGCCTGTCAATCCCGCCGCCTGGCCATGACTCAAGAGTACCTTTATGATCTTACCCATACCTACTAGCAGTTCCTCTTTTTCTTTTTTGTTTAATGGGTAGACAATATTGGAGGCACTTTGGCTTTTTAGCTTTTCTAAAAGCTCGCATGATTCTTTATCCAATTGATCTGTAAGCAGTTCTACCATAAGGTCTTTACTGCATACTCGTACAGCTTCGATTATCATCTGGACTCGAGTGCAGCGTGCAATATTGGAATTAATCAACTTCGAATCCAATCGTATTTTCTTACCGCTCACCTTGTATTGCTCTATCTGCCCAATAGTGATTTGTTTAAATGCCGCCTTCATCAAATCCTCCCCATGGTCTTCATTATACTCTACCATGCTCTGTCTGAACTTATAGTAAGTCGATTCGGTCGGAATATCCTCATTTATATTCGAATATCCCAAAGCAAGCATGACCCTGGTGTTGAATCGACATTCATCAAAAAGTTGTTCATCAGTCCAACCTTTACCTTCTTTAAGGATAATCATTCCCATTAAAACTCTAATTGAGCAATTGGGCCGGCCTCCTTGATTATAAAGCACCTCGAACAATCCTTCGTCTATGCGAGATACCACTTCTTTAAAAAATATATTATGCCAACCATTTGGATCATCCAGAAGCTCTCGCTTCCGTTCTGATAGCATCCCTCCTATCGATTTGAATAGATCAACTTGTGAATTTGTACTACGTTTAAACATATCACAAATTAAATATATATGTCATCTTATTGTAATATTTGACATGATTTATGATTTAGTTTTCGGAGTGGACTCATTAATGAATTCAGAATTTCACTTAGTAGACTGAGTTTTTTTATTCCCCAATAATTTCTCTTAGCAATCGATTTAATTTCTCCAACTGTTACAACCGAGATAATTGGGTTGTTTGTTGACTCCCAAATTCGCGAATTTGGAAATGCTCTTCAATATTCCAACAAAAAAACGGCTGACAAATGTAATCGATTTGTCAGCCGTGGAGTTATTAAAAATTAACCGACCCTAAATGTTAAATCTCTTGGGCCTTTATAATTTATTGGTCATCTATTGACATAGAAGTTGTTTAATAACTATGTCATCTGACGAAGATAACGGCTTGATTCTCAAGAATTTGTAATTTTTGAAATGCATAGCTGTAGCTACGTGTTGAGAAAATTGCTAATAAATTGAGGATCAATGTGTTGTCTGTAGGCGATGAGATATGTTTTTAAACAACTTCATAATCAGATTAGTCAAATCCTTTTTCTTTAGATAGAAAATAGATTGCTCCTGCTGCGAAAACTAACTGAACAATTAAATCCACGTAAGTCATGTTGGTCACGTTTCCTCCGGCCATGGCCATAATGCCGCGGATCAGAAAGATCAAATTACCTAGTGCAATAAATGCAAGTATAGCTCTTCTACCATGCGAAGCACTAGCATTCCGGGCAAGCCATGCCATTACACCGGCAGAAACGAATACCCCACCAAGTCCTTGCAGAATATTAGTCGCTAAAGCAGTTTTTTGCGAAACCGACCCATAAATTTCATAAGCATGGCTAGGCAAGAATAAAAAGAGTATGCCATACAATAATATGATGATGGCATAAATAGAAAGAAAGTTTTTAACATTCATAATGAGGTGATTTAAATTTTACAATATTAATTAGTGGTGTCCGGTTAAATTCAGAATCAGGCATTTATTCCGACTAATTCTCCATAAAAAGCAATTTTTCAGAAAGCAGGCTCCCTTCAGCTTATAAGGTTAAACTTTCCATGCGGCTGTCCGATTAAAACAATCCAAATTGGGTCATTTCCCGTACCATAAAGCCGCTAACTAAACGAATTTATCCAATAGCACTACTTTTGCTTTCAAATAAATGAAATCGGCTGTCCGGTTAAATTATGTCTCAAAAAATATTTTAACCGGACACCACTAAATATTAATATCAATCAAAAAAATGGTTTTATCGATTAAATGTAAGAAGAAATCAGGGATTACATCGACAAATCAATGAACAGATTAAATAATGATCGCATGAATATTGAGGCCGGGAAATGGGTGAAAAATCTGTCAGCAAATTTCTTCTAAGCGGTTAGAGTTAGTTCATTTTATTTACATACTGAGGTAAAACATTTAGTGGAGTCCGTTTGATATCACACAGACAACTGAAATTTCAAAGGCCGATGTGATTAAAACAGAAATTTCCGCGATCTCTCCCATGCCTTCTAAATTGCTCAACCGACTGAATGAGGAAGAGGTGGCCGATTTGTTCGTGTATTTGTTGAGCGGTGCGGATGAGGGGGATGAGTATTACCGGTGATTGAAACAAGAATGGTGAATCACTTACAATTATTAACATTTCCAGTATAACTTGTTTACTTTCAGATCAATCGAAACGGAAGTGATTCACAATTTGGGTCATTGAAATCGCGCCCCAACAAAAACACCGTCGTCAAGGCTATTAAGAGGCCTTTGCGCGGCCCAACAAATCCCACGAAAAACCAGCAGTCGATAAAGCGGATCATCGTGCGTCCAGGTAAAGTGACCGGGAAGGCATACAAAAACCCGCCCGTTGCTATTCTGTTTTGTCCACAATTGAGGCCTTGGTCTGCCTTCTTCTTCGCTTGTAGCAAGGACTTGAATCGTGCTCGGATCTCCATTCAAATTCCAATACGGCTCTTCCACAAAACCTTCACTTCCTTCGAAACCAAGAGTGACGGGATGAGGCTGATAATTTAAATTCAAAGCGCCTCGGCGCCACTTGTTGTCTTTCGACCAAACTAATCCAATCCTCTCTTGCAAAGGCAACACATCACGATAACAATTTATAGACCAGTGAATGAAGACCAGCCCAGCTCCTCGGGACAGCAAAGCATCGAGATCTTCAGCCTTTTCCACTGACCACACGGGATTATCGTGGAAAAAGACAACTACATCGGCGTAAGCCACTTGCTCTGAATCGGGCCACTGATCGGCAGTATCTATTTCAACTCCTTCAATTTCGCCGAGTATGGAAGCCCAACGACTTCTCCAAATTGGGTAGTCATGAAAACCGGGATCGCCGTGGCCCGGATCTTTTTCTGATGCGCAAAGCACGATGTGAAAGGGTCTGTCAACCTTATATTGCTGATCCACTGAAACTGATGACATTATAGCTTCTATTTCCTTTTTTGATCGCGGTTCCGGCACAGCTAGGCCTTGAACCACTGAGGGTACTACTGCGGACTGCAAAAGCACTGGCGAAGATTCTGCGGTCGACTTACTGCGCTTTCGATTTTTGCTATTGTCACCGGCACAGCCACCTCCTAGTAAGATAATCAGTAAAAGCAAAAATGTGGTGTTATACTTTTTCATGCCCATCAATCAACTATTTTTTGCTTGATTCAAATCTTTTCTGTTCCACAACCTCCATTTCCTACACATCGCTCAATTTCCTTTGCCCAACTCAATAATACGGATTAAATTCACGACATTGCAAAGGCATCATTTGTGATGATCCGAAAAGTAATTTCAAAAATTACCTGCATGAAATATTCGTCAATACCGACACGCCGAACCTTCATCAAAAAATCAGCGATATCCGCTGCGGCGATTTCCGTGCCCTGGATCATTCCATCTATCGCATTAGGGAAAGACGGTGCTGTAGCAGCAAGTGAGCGCATCACTTTGGGCATAATTGGAATCGGTCCCAGATGCAGGCGAGTACTCGCAGGCATGATGCAACATACTGATATTCAATGCATTGCGATAGCTGATGTACAGGCGACCCGAAGAGATAAAGGCAAAGAACAAGTAGATATGCACTATGGGAATAAAGATTGTGTACTCTATCGAGATTTCAGGGATTTGCTCGCACGAAAAGATATTGATGCTGTTTTGGTCGCCACTGGAGACCGATGGCATTCTCCTGCATCCATCCTCGCTGCCAAAGCAGATAAAGATGTGTACAGCGAGAAGCCTTGCGGCATAACGATTAAAGATTGCCAGGATCTTGCCGATACTATTGAAGCTACAGGGCGCGTCTTTCAGGCGGGAACTCAACGACGCAGCGTAACCAATTTCATCGGAGCCGTAAAACTTGCTCACGACGGCAAACTGGGTAAAATTCACACCTTACACGCCTCCATTTACAGACCAAAATTGAAAAACTCTTGGCTACCTGCACAACCTACACCAGATCCGAAGGATGTGGATTGGAACATGTGGTTAGGCCCCGTGGCATGGCGCCCATACAATGCCGATTATGTCAAAGGCAAATGGCGTGGGTACTACGACTTCGATTCGGGAGCTACACTTTTGGATTGGGGAGCACATACCGTGGACCTTTGCCAATGGGCCAATCAATCGGACGATACGATGCCCGTGGAATATATTCCTTCGCAAGATAACGTCACCGCCCATTATGCCAATGGGGTCAAATTGATCATGCATTTCCTCGATACGCCGTTCCAGGAGCGTCCGGGATGGTTCCAGCATTTAAGTACTTGCCCGGTGAGATTTGTTGGCGATGAAGGTTGGGTAGAAGTTGGCGATAGCGGCGGTATTGAAGTTTCCTCTGCGGTGTTGAAAAAAGAAGTGGTCGATATGCCAAGAGACGTTTCAGGTTTGGGAGTAGGAGCGCATTCCAGGGACTTTTTTGATTGTGTGAAATCGCGAAAACTTCCTTCAGCAAATGCAATGGTTATGCGGCATTCTCATATTGCTTGTCATACTGCCGCAATAGCGTGGATGCTAGATCGAAAGTTGACCTTAGATCCGGAAACAGAATCATTTATTAATGATGACGAAGCTAATGGATTGCGGAGTCGACCGCAGAGGGATTGGAGATAATATTTCAACAATGTACGAGCAAATGGCTTAGGTGTTCCCTTATTTGCAAAAGCCGGATGTATTACTTTAAAGTTGTGTGGGGCCTTGACAAGGTACCCTTCGCCCCAGCCGTAGAGACCATCATGCGTTGTAACCCGGACCAGGCAGGCATATTGAATCTTCATTACCGAATCGCTCCAAATTGCTTTTTTTTTTCGTATATTTCGTAAGTCCCAATATCAATTTTATAATGACCGATTCAACAGCATTACTTTCGAAAATAGTATTTCTATGCGTCTTTTTTGCTTTCATAACCATCGTCGGTCTATCCCAGAATCAACCATTTGAAGGTACGATTTTTATCGATTCGGACATCATTGTTCCATCTGACCAATTAACATTTCAAAACCTGTCATATGCCGGCATAGGTTCAAGAACCATGTTTGATAGGCGAGTCAATGACTGGATTAACGTTGATGCGCACCTAATTGAAGCGAGTTTTGACGATGGATTGAGCGCCGAAATTCAGGTTAATCCTGAATTTGACAGCACTGCTGCCATGAATGAAGCGGAGAAGTATATTAGGGCTATAAGCCAATTGCCAACAGTTTTTCGATCCAAAATGGAAACCGTATGGATTCACAAAGGTGTTCAAGCATTTGGAGGCGGGAATAACAATATTCTCATCCATACCGGGCAAGGAGAACTATATATCAATGACGGAATTTTGGAAGAAACATTGGTCCATGAAGCAGCCCATACCTCTCTTGATCCCGACCATGCCAATTCAGAAGGTTGGTTGGCAGCACGAGCTGCAGATCCGGATTTTATATCCACATACGCTGCTGATAATCGGGATCGAGAGGATATCGCTGAAAGTTTCTTACCATACATTGCAATACGTTATCGAAGTGATCGTATTTCACAAGATCTTGCGGATGTGATTGTTGAGACAATGCCAAACCGCATCGCTTATTTCGACGAACAGAATTTTGATATGTATCCGATATCAACGACGACAACAAGCGTAGAAGATAATGTCTCCCTTGAGCCAAATAAGTCAGTCAACCTATTTCAAAACAGCCCCAATCCGTTGCGGAACTATACTAAAATATCGTATTCAATTCCAAAAAGGAGCTACGTGACTTTAAAAATAATTAATAGCTTCGGTCAGCAAATTCAGACTTTGGTTAATGGTTATCAAAGTGCAGATTTACATTCATATAGATGGCATACCAGAGGCTTGTCTGGTGGCATATATTTCTATCAATTGACTGTGAATAATGAAAGCGCTACTACGAGCAAAATGATTTTAATAAGGTGATTCCTATATCCTTTTTAACCAGAATAATAATTTTAACGTCACTTCTCCTGGGAGTTTTTGCATGCCCTGATACTGCAAAGCTTGCCGATTCTGAACGCCCCAATATTCTTTGGCTCGTAGGCGAAAACATGAACCTGGATCTCGGCATATACGGCGCCGAAAATGTCCATACCCCGCATCTCGATTCTCTTGCAGAGAATGGTTTACGATTTACACGTGTATTCTCTACCTCTCCTGTTTGTGCCCCTAGCCGTTCGGCTTTTTTGACCGGTATGTATCAGACTTCTACAGACACTCACCATATGCGATCACATCGAGACGATGATTACAAGTTACCTGCAGGAGTTCGTCCCCTCACACATTGGCTCCGTGATGTGGGTTATTTTACAGCCAATATCAGCCATATCGGCGAAAAAGATGTGGGTACCGGCAAACTCGATCTCAATTTTGTTAACGAAGGACCTATCTATCAATCTACAGAATGGTCAGCACTCAAAAATTACCAGCCCTTCTTCGCACAGGTCAATATGCCCGAAAGCGAATACGACATTTACGACCGTCAGACCTGGAAACATCCTCGCGTGAAATGGTACGGTGAAGAACAACATCCCCAAATCGCTACTTCTGAAAATGTAAATCCTCCACCTTATTATCCCGATCATGCGATTGTGCGCGAAGAATGGGCAAGATACCTGAATTCTGTTTCCGGCATGGATGTGCGTATTGGGTGGATCCTGGATCAGTTGCGTCAGGACGGATTATCAGAAAACACTATTATTATCTTCTTCGGCGATAACGGCCGAATGGAACCTCGCGGCATTCACTGGCCCTGGGATACCGGATTGCACGTGCCTATGATCATTTATTATCCAAAAAATATATCCGCTCCGCGGCAATACAAAGCGGGTGGCTTTAATGACGAGGTCATCAGTCTTCTCGACCTGACGGCAACAACACTTTGGATGGCTGGTATTGAAACACCAATGGGTATGCAAAGTCGCTGTTTTTTGGGCGAACGTCCCGATCCTCCGCGCACTTATGCTTTCAGTGCAAGGGATCGTATTGACGAAACGGTGCTTCGAATGCGTTCGGTTCGCGACAAACGATATCACTATATCCGCAATTACAGCCCGGGAGAAGGCTTTGCTACCTTGAATCAATACAAAGAGAAATGCTTTATGATCAAACCGCTTATGCGTGATTTGATGTCATCAGGTCAACTGACAGGACCACCACTCGAACTGATGATGCCTATGCCTTACGAGTTGCTTTACAACACCGTAGACGACCCGCATGAAATCAATAATCTTGCGGACTCTAGCAGTTCGGAAGACCAAGAAGCTCTTATTCGTATGCGTGCTGCACTTGACACTTGGGAAGTCGAGACGGGTGACCTCGGCTATTGGCCCGAACCTGAAGAAATCGTGGCCCCTTTCGAGAAGGAAATGCACGACTGGTTTGGGACACCGAAGTGGTACAAGAAGAGGAAATAGCAAGCTTGTTGAGTTGTGCACAAACTTTAATTTCGCTGATGTATCTTTGCCAATATATTAAGCAGTGTCAATATGAAAAGAGTAACACTCACTATTCAAGATACTAAGTTTCAATTCTTTATGGAGTTGATTAAAAATCTTGATTTTGTCAAGGTAGAAGAAGACGAAGGTGATTCGAAAGAAGAAATTGTTGCCAATCTCAGACAAGGTTTTAAGGAGCTAAATCTCTACAAACAAGGTAAGCTGCAAACTACCCCAGCCAAAGAATTTCTGAATGAGCTTTAAGGTTGAACTTTCCCCTGCTTTCAAAAAAGAATCAAAAAGACAATAAAACAGTTTTACTGCTCACCATGTATGACAAAGGCGAGAAAGACACTATTTCGGACAAGGAGATTAGGCAGCTCTTAGAAAAGTACGGGGAGTAGACACAGGTGCTTATTTCTTCAAAACTTTATCCATTAGCAACTTCTCTAAAACCTCCTCTTTTAAGCCTCTCGCAATTGGGATCTTATGTTCATCAATCAATATATGATTACCCACAATGGCTTCTATTTTTAGCTTTGAGATGACATAAGATTTGTGGACCTGGATAAAATCCCGTTGCGGCAAGATATCCAACACTTTTTTCAAAGGGACAAGGGTAATGTGCGATTTTTCTTTGGTAATAATGCGGATGTAATTTTGCATGGCTTCAATAAAAAGAATGTTATTCACTAGTAGTTTCACCAATTGTTTATCTGTTTTAATAAAAACATATTCTTCTTTTTGTTCTTTATTGTTTTCTGTTTTTACTAGAGGTGTTTCACCTGAAATAAAGCGGTGTGCTTTATTGGCAGCCTGCAAAAACCGCTCAAAAGATATGGGCTTGACCAGGTAATCCACTACATCGAATTCAAAACTTTCAATGGCGTGTTCCGAGTAAGCCGTGGTAAAAATAACTTTGGGCGCATGTTTCAACGATTTCAAAAAATCAATGCCAGAAAGCATGGGCATTTCGATATCGAGAAAAAGCAGGTCAATTTTTTCCCGGTTGATGATGGCGTTTGCCTGCAGCGCATTTTTGCAAACATCTTTGAGTTCAAGGAAATCTATTTCCTTGACGTATTTTTCAAGCCCTTTTCTTGCCAGGGCTTCGTCGTCAACGATGATGCAATTGATTTTCATGATAAATTGATTTTCAAACGCACCTCAAAGCAACCATTGTTTTCTGAAACAGCAAGTTGGTGCCGGTTGGGATAAAGAATTGCCAATCGACGCTTTACATTTTCCAAACCAATACCGCTTGATTTGGAATTCTTATGTGGGATCGCCGAAGGATCCTTCGTATTTTTTACGAAAAAATCGAGATTCCCGTTTACAATATCCAAACTGACTTGCATTTGGTTTTTTTCTTTTTCGGAATACAGGCTGAGGTATTTTAAAGCATTTTCGAGGAACGGTGTTAGCAATAAAGGGGCGATTTTTAAGCCATTCAGATTTTCAGATTTTGGCAAATCTATATGGATCATAGCATCCTCTCCTTTGCGTATTTCTTCGATACTCAAATAATTTTGGATATAATTTAACTCCTTATTTAATGGTATAAAATCTTCATTGCATTCATAGAGTTGGTAGCGCAACAAATCTGAAAATTTGAGTAACACCTTTTTTGCACTTTCATCGTCGCTTCCGATAAGGTGGTAAATGCTGTTGATGCCGTTGAAGAGAAAGTGCGGATTGATTTGTGCTTTGAGAAATTCCAGTTCCGCTGCGAGTTTATCCTGGATCAATTGCTGCTTTTGCCGCTCATTGCGCACCCAATCTTTAGCCATTCGGTAAAGGAAAGCCATTGCCCAAAAGAACGCATTGACCAGCAGGGTCGCACCAACATAAACAGAAATATTAACGGCGTCAGAATATTCCGTCTGCCCGGAAGCGGCGTTAACTTCTTCCTCAGAATCTAGCATCCCTATGGAATCGAGATATAACAAATCCGCTCCGAATTCCACAAAAGTCCAACTCACCAATAATAACAATGACCATCTCCAAAAAGAACGGTATTTTTTCTGTTGCAGTTTTTGGGGAATTAGCCAAAAAGCATTGCTATAAAATAACAGGATATTGACGACCATGCCGATTGAAAGAGGGACGGTCAACGTATTTTTTTGCCTGGAAAGCGGCCCCCAGTCCAAATCAGTGAGTTTGGAATTGAACAAACTAAAAAGAGCAATCCAAAAAAGAATGTGGAAGACAATTTCCACGATTAGCAATACCTTCAATTTCATCGTGAAATAAAATTTGGAAAGTAAAATACATAATGAACGGGTTATTAATCGCGTCTATTGACGCCCTGCACGTTTTCAATGACCAACAGCACATTTCTATACTTCTTGCATCTCATCAATTTCACTTTACCATTCATCAATGCTTTTTGCACCCTTTTGTACAACCTTTCACATTTGCGTCGTAAACATAAATTTTAAACAAATGAAAGCAATTAAGTTATTGGTGCCTACTACCATACTCCTGGCACTAGCTTGTACAAAAGATGAACCAATTCATCAGGAACCTGCCAATCTTACGGAAGCTATAGAAAACATCATCCAGCCGATGGTCGACGACAAAACAACGGTTGGGGCGGCAATCGGCATCATCCGACCCGGCGGCGAAAAAGAAATGTTCTTTTTTGGTGAAAAGACCAAGGATAAAGGAGATAAGCCCGATGAAAACACGTTATTCGAGATTGGCTCGATTAACAAAACCATGACTACTGCCATCCTAGCCGATATGGTGTTGAATGGAGAAGTCAGCCTCGACGATGCCGTTGAAAACCAACTGCCGGGTGTTACCAGTTTTCCGCAATACAATGGCGAAAAAATCACATTCAAACATCTCGCAAACCATACTTCCTCGCTACCTCGCATTCCTAACAATACCGATAATGGCAGTTTCGATGAGGACAATCCTTTTGCCAATTATTCCGAAACTGAATTGTACGGATTCCTCAATAGTTACACCCTGCCCCGTGCAATTGGCAGTGAATATGAATACTCCAATCTCGCTTTTGGTTTGTTGGGTCATACGCTGGGAGAAATGAGAGGTACTTCTTTTGAAAGCCAAATTCAACAGGTTGTTTTTGACCGTTTGGGAATGAGCAATACAGACATCAATATCCCCTCCGAAAACAACAACGTTGCACAGCCTTATGATCATAGACGAAAAGCCGTTCCCGCATTTGATTTTGCGGACGTGTTCCTGGGAGCAGGTGGCGCCAACTCAAGCCTGAAAGATATGCTCATCTACTTGGAAGCCAATATGGGATATGGCGATTCAGATTTAAAAGATGCTTTGGCATTAGCACATCAAATTACATATCCGGTAAACGAGCCTTCCGGCACAGGTCTCGCTTGGGTAATTGGTTTCAGAGCAGAAGACAACTTGACTCTGACGGGACACAATGGAGGTACAGCAGGTTCTGTCGCTTTTATCGGTTTTGTAAAAGAATTGCATATAGGTGTTGTGCTGCTGTTTAATTGCGAAATAATCCAAAGAAATGGGGAAATGGGAATAGAATCGAGAAAGGGAATTGAGATTATCGATGCAATAATAAAATATTGATATACATTGAATAAATGAGATCTTGGTTAAACAAAAAACAATCTCGTCGACGGTTTCTCAATACATCGACACGTGTATCCGCGAACACTTGAAAAATCCCGATTGGCTCGTTTTCATAACAAGCTAGCTGGCAAATTAATTCTACCCGGAGATACTGATTATAACACTGCCCGTCGCGTCGCGAGTGTTAATCCTCACACCGACAAGCGACCAGCAATGATCGTGCGCTGCGTCAGCACTGCTGATGTATCGCGATCTATACTTCTTGCACGCGAGAATGATCTTGAGATCTCTGTACGCAGTGGTGGCCATGACGTGCTTGGCCAATCCACATGCGAGGGCGGAATGTTAATCGATCTCGGACAAATGAATACGATAAGCATCGACAAACAAAGGCGAACAGCTCATGTGGGTGCCGGTACGCGCGCCGGAGAACTCGAAAGAGCGCTCCGGAGGTCACACAATTATTCAGCGGATCATCGGATGAATCACCGGACGAGCGCAATGGCAACCCAGGATTCAACTACTGGAAGGGAGCGAGCCTTTCCAATGTGAGCGATACAGTCATCGAAACATTCGCCAAATGCGCAGCGAGGGCACCGTCCGGTTGGTCGATGGGGCTCGGACACTATATCCATGGAGCAATTTGCCAAATCCCTCCTAATGAAACACCTATGAGCAGGCGCAAAGGAAGCTACAGCTATTTTTTTAATGCAGGGTGGGGAAGAACTGATGAGGCAATTGCCCGAATGGCATGGGTAGATGATTCACTGGCACAGATGTCGCCTTTCTCCGACAAAGGAACTTATATCAATTATCTCAGCTCAGGGTCAAGAAATGAGGTAATGAAGACCTACGAAGGAAACTATCAACGTCTGCTCGAGGTGAAGAAGAAATTTGATCCACAAAACGTTTTCCACTTAAATCGCAACATCCGACCCTAGGGAAACTGGGTTTTGGCTAGCTAATTGGTTTTGATATATCGATCTTGCTTTCATTTGCTCAAAAACACAAACGGCAAGTTTAGCAAAAGCCGGCAATTGTCGATTGACCGATGCCTTAACCGAACTACCATTTTTGGCTTCCATATACATCGCCATATTTTTATATGACCAGCCTAGTGGATCAGGAACTAAATACTTGACCATTTACTTAAACCGTTGGTTGTTGTTCGTTGATAGTTGTTTGTTATGGAACGAGCAACGAACAACTAGCAACTATCAACTTCTAAGACGTTCAAGGACTTCGTTCCCAAAGCACTAGTGCCTTCTTCATAGTCTTAAACCTAGCCTGCCATTCTTTTTCAGATCGCTCTTTCATTTTATCTTGGATAAAGGCAAATACTTCTTCTGAATAATCTTCTTTCTGAGTGTGTTCGATAACCTTTGCCGTTATTGAAGCACGAGTCGCAAATTGATTTTCTTTTCGGATGTCGTATTCCAATTTTTTAAAGGGAAACTCAAAAAAATCACACATCATTTTCGCTTTCCTTTTGTCAGGAAGCTGGGAATACCATTTGGCGTAAGCCAATTCTGCTTTTTTTGGTGAATTTAAAGTATCAAAATAGTCCATGACGCTTGATTAAAAGTTTGTTCCTCCAAAGGTGCAGATAGTCAATATCCAAAGCTTCCAACTGAATCATAAAATTGAGATCTCCCCAAAAGATAACAAATGTTTTCCTTTTGAATTACTTTTATCGAAGCTGATAATTCAGAAGGTATTAGTTAGATGACGATCCGAAACATTTCAGGGAGAAACACCCAAATTAACCCCTAAAAGGGTGCCTTCGGCACAATTACCTAATCAACCTCCTGCATCAAAGCTTGCAAAGTTTACAAGCTCCGAAAAGCGGATGACCGCATTTATTCTAACCAAAGCAATGTTCTCCACCAATTTTCACAAATTAGCACTAATCGTATCTAGTTGATTATCAACGCCTTATTCGAGTTAATTCGTGTAATTAGTGGATTGGCCTTGTCAGTTCCAAGTCAGAATCATAGTAAATTCAGTTCGGAGTAATCTCAATTTTCAAAAGAAAAGATAATCGTTTACAACATTTGTTTTTAGTTACCGTCCACCGTCCACCGTATGCCGTTTTAATACCCCGCCGCCTGCCCATCCTTGCGCGATTCCGAAGCGCCGATGTATACCTTATTTGTCTCGTTCCACATGATAGCCTGATATCCTCCATAGCTTCCCACCGAGTACTGTACCTCATGGCCCTTTACGACCAGTGTCCTTATGGTTTCGTAGTCGATGCCATTTTCGAGATTCAGGGTGCCACCATCTGACATTACCGATCCCATCGGTTGTGACGAACCGCTGTGCCTCATTCTCGGCGCGTCTCCTGCTTCCTGGAGATTCATACCGAAATCGATCAGATTGACTACTATCTGTGCATGACCCTGTGGCTGCATGGCTCCACCCATAAGGCCAAAACTCACATAGGGCCTTCCATTTTTTGTAATAAATGCTGGAATAATGGTATGGAAGGGTCGTTTTCCCGGTTCCAAATAATTGAAATGATTGGGGTTCTGCACATTGAACATATTTCCTCTGTTCTGCAAGACAAAGCCCAAACCTGGCGGACACATTCCCGAACCAAAGCCCGCATAGATACTCTGGATGAGAGAAACCATGTTCCCTTCTTTGTTGGCTACCGTCAAATAAGTAGTATTGCCGCTCTCAATTTCGCCTGCAGGATAATCAGGAGCAGCTCTATTTGGGTCGATTAAGGATCTTCTATTAGCGGCATATTCTTTTGAAATCAATTGGCTTATGGGAATTTCATTAAAATCCGGATCGGCGTAATACTTTGCTCGGTCCTCAAAAGCCAATTTTTTTGCTTCTGTCAAGACATGTAAATATTCGGGCGAACCAAAACCCATGGAGGATATGTCATAACCTTCGAGAATATTCAACATTTGAAGTGCGGCAATTCCCTGGCCATTTGGCGGGAGTTCCCATACATCGTATCCTCTGTAATTCGCACTTACAGGATCTACCCAATCGGATGTATGCGCTTTCATATCTTCATAAGAAAGAAAACCACCTGTTTCCTTCATGAACTTATCGATGGTATTGGCTATGCTTCCCTGGTAAAATTGCTTCTTTCCTTTTTTTGATATGAGTTCATAGGTATGGGCCAGATCGGCATTTGTAAATAATTTGCCTTTGCTGGGCGTCTTTCCACCGGGCATATAGGTTTCCCTAAATCCCGGCAAATCCTGCCTCGACTTTGCACTGACCATCATTTCTATGGAAATAACTTCAGAAACGGGAAATCCTTTTTTCCCATATTCTATAGCGGGCGCTAATATTTCTTTCATATCCAGATTTCCAAATCGCTCGTGCAGCATAAACCAGCCGTCTACACAGCCGGGAACAGAAACCGATAAAGGTCCGGTAAAAGGAATGTATTGCATTCCCTGCTCCTGGAAATATTGAGCAGTCAGCTTTTTTGGAGATCTGCCGCTTGCATTCAGACCATAAAGTCTTTCCGTTTTAGCATCCCAGATTATGGCGAATAGATCGCCGCCAATTCCACAACTTGCCGGTTCTACGAGTCCCAGCATTGCATTTGCTGCAATTGCAGCATCTACAGCATTTCCCCCTTTCTTAAGAATATCAAGCGCGACTTGAGTAGCCAGAGGTTGAGCTGTGGCAGCCATACCATTTTGTGCCAGTACCTCTGAACGGGTAGTGAACAATTTTCTGGATATTCTATTCTGTGACATAATTGGAAAGGTAAAGATTGCGAGGATAAGTATCGCTGAAAATTGATGCATGATTGAAAATGTTGTCTCTAAATTCAAAGTTCATCTATTTAAAACCATAAGATACTTATTCTACCATTATGAAACCCCTGAATAGCAAACAGATACGAGGCAATTGGGCAACAGTATTGTTACCAATAAACGCACATGAATCCATCGACTTTTCACAATTGAATGATGAAATAGATGTTTTGATATCGGTAAAACCAGACGGCATGCACTGCAATGGCACGGCAGGTGAATTTTACAATATTAGAGAGTCAGAATTCGACACTATTCCTGAGTTTTTCGTCGGATTATGATCTTAGGATGAAGATGTCGCCCAGGTTTCTTCATTATATTCAAAACCCTTTGCAGGCAGGCAAGAATACACGGCATCTTCTTTAAAAGCATACTTTTTTTCTGTTTCCTTGTCGAGATGAATACCTAGTCCCGGCACATCAGGGATCGTCAAAAAGCCATTTTCCAGTTTCCAGGGTTCGACACACATCACGTCTCTTAGGATATAAGCCGGCATAGGGCATTCCGCCACTGGGGCGCCACATGCTAATGCGGCATGGTAATTGGCCATCATGCCAACCGGCCCACCCCAGCTGTGCACGACAACCTGAGTGGCTTTTATACGTGCTTATAAATTTTGTCGATTTTCATCACCTCCTTTCTAATGATGTATGGTTTTAACAGATGTATTAATTCTTCGAATACTCGGGGAGCGAAAACAGCGAGATAGCCTTTACCGAGACCTTTTATGCCGTTATCGAGTGTGATCTCTACCAATCCAATAGTGCGGTGACCGGTCGGGTAATGAAGTATATTTTCCAAATTGGTTTCCGGATCGCCGTATGGGGCGCTTAACAGTATTGGTCGTATATTTTTAATAAAGGGCATTTTATTGGCTCTATGTTGATTGCTGCGGGTAATGATAATTGAACAATGGTTGTCTATTAGTCCGGCCTTATTTATTTTAGTGTATGACTCTAATTCATACCCATCCACCCATCCATAATACACAAACCGCCAAAAAGGACACCAAACCGCCCACAAGCGTAGCCCCTCCATAAGCAAAAATAGCGTCTCGTACAGTCAATCCGCTTAAAGAGGTGCAGACCCAAAAATAGCTGCTGTTTACATATTTGATAATGACCGAACCACAAGCTCCCGAAAGCATAGCCGCTTCTGCGGATAAATGTAAACTACCCAACATCGGAGCGGCGATAGAGGCTGCTGTAATGACACCTACTGTGGTGGAGCCGGTGACCATGTTGGCGATTATACCAATGATAAAAGGCAGGAAAATTGAAGGTACTTGATAATGCGTAAAAAAATCCACTATATAATCGACTACTGGCGTACCTTTTAATATTTCACTCAAAGATCCACCCAATCCTGTTACTACCAAAATCATTGCGGAATTCCGAAGGGCTTCTTCTATCCATTTTCCTTTGGCATGTTCTCGGTCTTTGGCGGTTTTGATATTTCGGAAAGTTAAGCATACGCCAATAGCCAAAGCCACTACGGGCCAGCCTAAATAAATAAAGAGTCCCTTGAAACTCGCTGCGGAATCCATAGAAAGCTTCGCCACACTATACATCGAAATGAGCAGAACCGGTACCACAATAGGAGCATAGGCAAGCAAGACTTCTCCGGTCGTGGCAGAAACGGCTGGATCCTGCACTTTAAATTTTTCATCCGCTAAAGTGCTAATTCGGGGGCCGGCAACCCATTTACCCCATGCCCAGCTAGCAATAGATCCGGCAAAACAGGCGATTCCTCCAAAAATAATGCACTTGCCAATATCTGCTTCCACCAATGCAGCAGCTGCTAATGGGCCTGGAGTAGGAGGAACGATTGCATGGGTCAGTTGCAGGGCGCCCACCAATCCCGTCGACATAGCCGCCATGGTGGTATTCGTAGCCAAGGCAGAAGCGTGTACCAAGGGATTGAGAATGATATAGGCAACATCGGAGAATATCGCTATTCCCAGGACAAAACCGGTAATGGTCAAGGCCAAGGGCATTCGCCTTGAGCCGACCATTTTAATAATTGAGGTAGTAATTACTTTAATGGCTCCGGTATGCTTTAGTCCTTCGGCGATAATCGATCCGAGCACTATAACTACCCCGATTTTCCCAAGGGTCTTTCCAAAACCGTTTTCAAAGGCCTTGATGAAATTTTCAGACTGTATGCCTGGAAGTAAACCAAATAATACGATCGGGATCAATAAGGCTAAAAATACATGCCATTTCCACTTGGCAATTAAGACCAGTAACAGCAAGATCAAAACCAAAAAACCAATCAGGGTGAGGATGGGATTAGTGGCAACAGAGGTGGTGTTCATTCCAGAGGTTTTATCAATCAATATTAGATGTAAAATTTAGCCTGGATCTGTTTTTTCCGCTTTAGCTTCAGCTATTAATTGCATTGCTTTCTGAACCCCTCCCGATTGAAAGGGAATACCCATTAAAGTCAATCCCATTTCCACCCCAGATAGTGTTGCTATTAGCATGAGTTCATTAAAATCACCCAAATGACCGATTCGGAAAACTTTTCCATTCAATTGGCCCAGGCCTTTACCCAAACTCATATCAAAACCGTCCAAAATGATTTTGCGCAACTCATTCGAATCAAATCCATTGGGAATCCTCAAAGCGGTAGTGGAATTGGAATATTCCTTTGCATTCAGACATTGGTTTTCGAGTCCCCAACATGAAGCTGCACGGCGGCAGGCACGGGCGAATAACTGATGCCTTTTAATTGCAGTTTGCAATCCTTCTTCACGCAACATGCTGATGGCTTCCTCCAGACCAAATAATAAACTGCTGGCTGGGGTGTAAGGGAAGTAGCCCGTTTCGTTCATGTCGATGATTCGGTCCCATTGCCAGTAGGAATGGAGAGCCTTAGCTTTTTTTGAAGAGTGCAGGGCTTTAGAGCTAAGGGCATTAAAGCTTAATCCGGGTGGCATCATCAGACCCTTTTGAGAAGCGCCAATGGCGACATCAACTCTCCATTCATCCTGACGAAAATCATCTGTTGCCAAAGAAGATACGACATCGACCAACAAAAGTGCGGTGTGATTAGCTCGATTCATCGCTTCACGGATACCTTTAATATCGCTGGTAATTCCATTGGAGGTTTCATTGTGAACCACCATCAAACCTTTGATTTTTTGGCCTTTATCCTGTCTTAATTTTTCGAATACCTCAAGAGGATTGACTCCATGTCTCCAGTCTCCCTTTACCCAAGCTACTTCCAATCCTAATTTCTCAGCTACCTTTTTCCAAACCCCTGCAAAATGGCCGGTTTCAAAAGCCAACACCCGGTCTCCGGGGCTAAACAAATTGAACAAAGCGGCTTCCCAGGCACCAGTACCGGAAGATGGGTATATTACTACCGGCCCTCTCGTCCGAAAGACTTCTTGCAGGCCTTTTAGGATATTTTCGGTCAAAATTGCAAATTCCGGTCCCCGGTGGTCAATCGTGGGCCTGCTCATCGCTCTGCGAATGCGTTCCGGGGTATTGCTCGGCCCGGGAATTTGCAAAAAATGCCAGCCTCTTTTAACGGAATTTTTCATTTACTTTGGTATGAAGCAACAAGTCAGCTGAAGCCGATAAAGTTAACAAATTCCAATTGCCGTTGAAAAAAAGTAGCAAAACAGAAATGATGAACCTGGCTTTAAAAAAGCTCAATAACCAGCTCGAAGGAGAATTGCACCAGGATCAATTATGGCGTTCCATCTACGCTACCGATGCCTCCGTCTACCGAAAATTGCCGGCTGCTGTGGCTATGCCAAAAAACAAAGAAGACCTCAAAAAGATCATTCACTTTGCCAAAGAAAACGGGTTGCCCCTGATTCCCCGGGCAGGTGGAACTTCATTAGCCGGTCAATGTGTGGGCAGCGGAATCGTGGTAGATGCATCCAAATATTTTAATCGGATAATCGAATTGAATGTCGAAGAACGATGGGTAAGAGTACAACCCGGGATCATAAGAGATCAGCTGAATTATTATCTAAAGCCGCATGGGCTCTTTTTCAGCCCGGTCACTTCTACAGCGAGCCGGGCGATGATAGGAGGTATGGTCGGCAACAATTCCTGCGGAACGACTTCTATTGTTTATGGCTCCACGCGGGACCATGCCATTTCGCTGACAACACTATTATCAGATGGTAGTGAATGTGTATTTGAGGCCTTGGATCAGCAGGCATTTGACAACAAACGAAAAGGGAATAGTTTGGAAAGCAGGTTATATCAACAAATTTTTGAAATGCTGAGCCCTCCAGGTAATCAGGCTGAAATACACAACGAATATCCTAAGAAGTCCATTCACCGTCGCAACACAGGTTATGCGATTGACCTTTTGCTGGATCAGCAACCCTTCGCGGAAGAAGGCCCACCCTTCAATTTTTGCACCTTACTCTGTGGGTCGGAAGGAACGCTTGCCTTTACGACTGAAATAAAGTTGAACCTGGATCCTTTGCCCTTACCCGAGGAAATCGTGGTTTGTTTACATTTTGAAAGTGTTGTCGAAGCTATGAAGGCTACCCAAATAGCGATGACACTGCCTTTGACGGCGTGTGAGTTGATAGACAAAGTAATTCTGGATTGTACGAAAGCAAATGTTGAACTGAGAAAAAATCGCTTTTTCGTGCAGGGAGATCCGGGCGCCATATTGTTGGTCGAATTTCGCAGCCTATTGCTCAAGGAAGCCGAAGCAAATGCAGATGAATTAATCGCTAAAATTAAATCAGCCGGACTCGGCTATGCATTCCCAAAAGTATTTGCACCTCAAACTAAAAAAGTCTGGGAATTGCGTAGTTCGGGATTAGGGGTACTAGCAAATCTGCCCGGTGATGCTAAATCGTTGGCTTTTATTGAAGATACTGCCGTTGCCCTGGAAGATTTACCGAAGTACATTGAAGAATTTGAACAAATAATGGATCGTTATGGCCAGCAATCAGTCTATTACGGCCATGCTGGTGCTGGAGAATTGCACCTTCGGCCGATTCTCGATCTAAAAAAGGCGGAAGATCAGGAGATGTTTTATAGTATTTCCAAAGAAACTGCGGACCTGGTGAAAAGAAATGAAGGTTCTCTCAGTGGGGAACATGGTGACGGCCGGGTTCGCGCGGAATTCATACCAATGATGATCGGCAAGAAAAACTATGAATTGCTCCGTCAAATAAAACAAATGTGGGATCCGGATAACTTGTTTAATCCGGGCAAAATAGTCGATCCCCCACCGATGAAAGGCGATTTTCGGTATGAAGCAAATCAAACCACTCCTGATTATCAGACGGTTATGGACTTTTCAGAAGCAGGAGGCTACATCCGAATGATCGAAAAATGCAATGGCGTAGGTGCATGTCGCAAATTGCCCGAAACAGGTGGAACAATGTGTCCCAGTTATATGGCAACCCGCAATGAAAAAGATACAACCCGGGCGCGCGCCAATGCTTTACGGGAATTTATGGGAAAAACTACAAATGGAAACCCTTTCGACAGCCAGGAGATTTTTGATATTTTAAAGTACTGTTTGTCCTGTAAAGGCTGTACCAACGAATGCCCGTCCAATGTCGATATGTCCGCTTTAAAGGCGGAATTTTTGCACCAATACTATCAAACTCACCGCCGACCACTGAGTGACGTGGCTTTTGGTAATATCGGACGACTTGGCAAACTGGCTACCCAAACTGCAATGGTAGCCAATTGGACAATGAGCAATTCCTTTACCGGCGGAATCATAAAAAAAATATTAGGTGTAGCTCCTCAACGCTCCCTTCCTGCCTTTTCAAATGGGTCGCTTAGACAATGGTATCGGAAAAATTATTCAAGACTGCCCAAGGTCAATCCCCCAAAGGGCACCCTATATTTCTTCTGTGACGATTTTAGTAATTACCAGGATACGGAAATCGGGATTAAAGCCATTCAATTGCTTGTTAAACTGGGTTATGATATTCAACTCGTCCCACATGCGGGAAGCGGAAGAGCCCCTTTATCCAAGGGCTTACTTACCCTCGCCAAACGCCTGGCGAATGAAAATGTAAATCTATTTTCAGCATTGGTAACAACTGATAAACCCCTGGTAGGAATCGAACCTTCAGCGATCTTAACGTTCAGAGATGAGTACCTCCGCCTAGCAGATGAGAAAATCAGAGCCGCTCAACTGAAGCCTCATGTGTTTTTGTTTGAGGAGTTCTTATTTCGAGAAATGCAAAAAGGGAACATCAGTTGTGATGATTTTACGGACCGAAGCCAACATATTTTATTACACGGACATTGTCACCAAAAAGCAATAGCCGGAGTTGATGCCTCTGCCTTCGTGTTGGGCCTTCCTTCCAATTATGAGGTAGAAGTAATCCCGTCCGGTTGTTGTGGTATGGCAGGTTCTTTCGGATATGAAAAAGCGAATTATGAATTGAGTATGAAGATTGGAGAATTGGTCTTGTTCCCGGCTGTGCGCCAAGCCGATGAAGCGACTATTATTGCTGCACCAGGTACAAGTTGTCGACATCAGATCTTTGATGGCACTAGAAGACAGGCTTTGCATCCTGTGGAGATTTTGTGGAATGCGATGTCTTAATAATTTACCTTTTGTTTGCAAACATCATCGCATCACGCCTATTTCACCTACGGAACGCATGCATATGGCAGTATTTGAGTGACACCATCTTGCGATCATTCCGGAAGTAAATTGACAATAACCCTTTTGTAACGCGTAAGTGCCGGTGCTCCATTATCTGTTAGTTTTAAAATAAAATGAGCCGTCTGAGGGTAAGATACCTTTGGAGCATCAAAGCTGGCCGTTGTCGTTTTATCATTATTCAGTTCGATGCGACCTTTAAAAGAGCCGGGTTCGCGATAATGAAACCATTCGTAGGTGAGCTCGTCACCGTCAGGGTCGGTTGAGCCGGAAGCTTACAGGATGACCTGACCACCGCTCCGAGCGCTCAGGTTGTCCTCGCGTGCCAACTTTGGAACTGGAGGATGATTTGCGTCGTTAAAATCTTTAATGCACCAATCCATCCGAGCTGCAAAATCGTTTTGGTATTCCACCCTCCAACGCCATATGGTGACGTGGTTTGAGGAGTGATGGTGATCGTCCCAGGAAGAGTAGAATTCATCTACGGCATTTGTCCATAACGGACTGGTTTCCGGTTCAAAAAACCATTTTTCGGTTTTGGGAAGCCCTTTTTCACTTTTGACTTGAGTTCCTGATATACGGGATAACCTTCTTCGTGTTTTGATAAATTAGACTGTACCTTTTCATAGGCTTCAAGTATCTCGTATATCCGCCAATCGGCGATGGTCGTTTTCTTCCAGATGGACGTAGTCGCAATGAGACCATCGATATCCCATTGATTGGCGTAGGTCAGTAAACGAAGGAGGGATTGGGCATCATCAGGTTCGTTTTCTATATCTGTGAGGACTAGAGTGCGGAGGCGGTCGGTGGGTTGGGCTTGTGCGCTTAATTCTAGAAAGAGTAATAAGAATAGGATGAATGTGTACTTCATAAGAGTGAATTTGCCTGGAGGTATTTTGGTTATATTGGGTGATAAAACTAGTGCACCGTCCACTAAATTTTGTCGCACCCAAGTTTTGGTCTTTTGACCTAACTCTTCGTTGAGATCGTGTTTGGCTGAAAGATAAAAGCTAACTACTAAATCCGTGCTTCTGTTTGATCTTAACAAATACATGATCTGATGGGATGGCATTTACCTCACCTGACAGAACTTCGTCTATTCTAGTGCGCCAAGCACGAAATATAGCACCCCTTAGACGACGTTATTTTTTATCTGAATGAGGCGAAGGTTCCCGAGCTTAGCATTCCGCTAAGTGAGGCGGTTCTTCAACGAAATGCAGGTGAAAAAGAACAAGTATAAGGGGTGCTATATTTCGTGCTTGGTGCACTAGTGTGTATAACAAATTGCACAATTTTTGAAGTCGACAAGAAATCTTATTGAAAATCAGAATTCATGTTATGGTAAGACAGTAGCTTCAAAGGGTGGCGGAGGCCTGGAATTGGAGATCGATCACGAAGTGAAAATTGACGCTGAAGTCAATTTAGATCGGAAACTGAGGCTTGATGTCTCGGGTGGGCGGATTGTTTTTTCCTCCCTCCCATCCTCGCTTGCGCGAGGTTTCCGACCTTGAATGTCCGTTTAGGACATTCACCCCTTCAGGGAGGGTCTCCAATTGGTACTTTTTGGGGCAATGCCAAAAAGTACGGACAATAAGATGTGCGCCGTGGTTTACAACTTTCGTGCAATTTGTTATACACACTCCATTCTATGAAATCCTCATGTACCAAAAGTTTGCTTTACTTTTAGCCTTTTTTCAAAACCATCCACCACAATAAGATCATAAACCAGGAAAGGTAAATGCGCTGTAAAACTCTTTCTTTAATGATACTGGCCCTCTTCAACCTGGGTGTGTCTATAGGGCAAGATTCAGAGAGAATCGTCTTGGGAAATGCATCGGGTGAACAGAGCCAAGCCATCATTTGGAAGGGTAGCGTATACTCTGCTGAGAACAACGAACCCATCATCGGAGTCAATATTATATCCGGAAATGACATCATTGCCATAACCGACGGGAATGGAAATTTTGAATTAACGCTAACATCGGGAAGTCATACTTTTATTTTTTCAGCCCTAGGGTTTGGAGACAAAAACGTTGACGTTGATGCCAGATCTTCTGACTCGTCGGTAATACTGTTGCGCACCAAAGAAATCCTTTTAAAGGGGGTGACGATCGGTGCATTATCTGCGAGGGACAGAATTACAGAAATCACCCCCGGACTACAGCGACTTACTACAGTCGATTTAAATGCACAATCCAAATTTTTTGGCGAGATAGATGTACTGCGCAGCTTACAGTCGATGTCGGGCGTACACAATGTTGGCGAGGGAGCGAGTGGGTTTAATGTCCGCGGTGGTAATGCGGATCAAAACCTGATTCTACAAGACGGCCACTTGATTTTTAATCCTTCGCATGCACTTGGATTCTTTTCCCTTTTTCATCCTGATCTTATTCAATATGTAGATCTATACAAAGGCGGCATTCCTGCGAAATATGGAGGAAGACTATCTTCCGTGCTTTCCGTAGCTACTAGGGAAGGAGATAAGGAGAATTTCGAAATCAATGGAGGAATTGGGATGATATCGAGCAGGTTGACTTTAGAAGGGCCAATTCTAAAAGATAAGGTCTCATTTATTGTGGCAGGGCGATATAGTTATGCGGACTGGATATTTAATATAGTTGACAATCCGAATGTCAATAACAGCAAGGCATTGTTTAACGATATTACGGCCAACATCAATGGTCGACTCTCTCCGACTACCAACATAGGAGTGAGCATACTGAATAGCCAGGATGATTTTCAATTTGCTGAGGAAGCGAGGTTCGATTATTCTACACTTTCCGGGGAAGCCTATCTGAAGCAATTAATAGGAGATAAAGTCAATGTTACCCTGAGCGTAAACAGAGGTAGATATACGAGTTCGCTATTTGATTTAAAGGGAAATGATCAATCGAAGTTTACCAATAAAATTGACTACACAAGAGCTAAGGTAGATGTACTGATTGCTGCTTCCGATGATTTTAGGTTGAATACCGGTGGTGAAATGAACGTCTATGAGGTCAGTCCCGGCGAGGTTGTCCCATTGATCGAAGCTTCAATAGTGGCGCCCGAAGAGTTGGCCATCGAAAAAGGCAATGAACTAGCCGGATATTTCGAGGCCCAGTGGACACCCCTCGAAAACATGGATATATCCGCAGGATTGCGCTATACCAAATTTACAAGTCTTGGCCCTGACGAGGTATTTCAATATTCAGAAGGACTTATTAAAACGGAAAGGACAATTACAGGGTCTATTTCCTACAATGATGGGGAGACTATAGCCTCATATTCAGGACTCGAACCGAGAATTTCGATGCGCTATGAATTAAATAGCGATGCTTCTTTCAAAATGGGATATTCGCGAACCTACCAATATCTTGCACAAATATCCAATACTGCTTCCGCCACACCAGTAGATATCTGGCAGCTATCAAATAATCACATCAAACCTCAATATTCCGACAATTTCTCGGTGGGTTATTTTAGAAACTTTGATGAAAACCGATTTGAAAGTTCGATAGAGCTGTTCTATCGACAGTCTGAAGGTATCATCGACTATCGGGATTTTGCAGAATTGTTACTCAACGAACATATCGAAACAGAACTGGTCAACGGAATAGGCAGAGCTTACGGTGCAGAACTCAACATGTCCAAGAAGCTCGGCAGCCTTAGGGGCGATATGAGTTACACATATTCTCTGTCAGAAAGACAAATTGCACCTTCTGCCATTCAACAAGGCATAAATAATGGCGCCTGGTATAGCTCAAACTATGATATCCCCCATGTCCTGAATCTGAATATTGTAAAGAATTTTACAAAGAGCAATCTTGCTTTCAATTTTACGTACCGCAGCGGCAGACCTACCACTGCTCCTGTGAGTTCTTATGCAAATCAAAATGTCCTTAATATCCCTATTTATTCGGACAGAAATAAATTCCGAGTTCCTCCCTTCCATCGCCTGGATGTCTCCTATACCATGGGGCCTTGGAGTAAGCAAAACAGTAAATGGAATCACAGTCTGACGCTATCCATTTATAATCTTTATGTTAGAAAAAATGCGTACTCGGTATACTTTAGACAAAATCCTTTTGACAGCGTTAAGGCGATCCGGGTAGCGACACTTGGGACAATTTTTCCTTCGATCACTTATAACTTTAGTATGAAATGAAAAGAAAAATAGGCCTTCGATGGTGTGAGCAGGTTTGGGCCACAGATTACAGTAGAGTAGAATGAAGCGAAAGAACAAATCCACTTCGCTTCACCCCCTCATCAAACCGTACGTGCGGTTTTCCCGCATACGGCTTTCCTGAACAGTTTCGTCTCACAGTATTCGCGGTGTCAGCCCGGATGACTTGTATGGATTGACCATACCATGTCTCAATAATAATTCAAATGCCTGTGAACCAGACAGGCGACTCCTTCGCTGACTTTTCCGATTATAGTAACGGTATAGCCTACCTTTCAGATACCACATTAGTTCTTTCCTGACCATCTGAGTGTAGCTTAATCCTCTTACATCATAGTAGTTCAGCCAACCCATCATGATTATGTTAAGTTCTTTTGCAACTCCTTGAGGTGGATAATGTCCAATTTCTTTAAGCTTTGAACTTATCTTTCCGCGCAACCGCTTACTTGACTTCTCACTTGGTTTGATATGCCAATAATGTTTGCCTTTATTGAACAAGCATCTGTCATATCTGATCGTGAATCCTAAAAAGTGTAATGGTTCTTTCTTCGCTTTCACCATCTTACTCTTTTCTTCGTTGATCTTTAGACCCATTCGATCCACTATGCTCATCAGCTTCTTTAACACTTCCTCTCCTATCTCCTTTCCCATTAGTACAAAATCATCTGCATACCTCACTATCTTCACTCCTTGTTGGGTGAATATACTCTTTTTGTTATTCACTATTCTGTCCAATAGATGTAAGTAGATATTGGATAATAACGGTGATATTACTCCGCCTTGTGGAGTTCCTACTTTGTTGCGCTTTCCTCCTTTCATCTTACCTTCCTCAACGTATGGTGTCTTCAACCATAACTTTATCAGATCGATAATCCGATTATCGGATATGCGCAGTTTTAATACCCTTATCAACCGATCATGCGGTATCGTGTCAAAGTATTTGCTCAGATCGGCGTCATACACCTCCGTCTTTCCTTCATGGAGATTTGTCTTTATATCCCTGATCGCATCACTCGCTGATCGCTTTGGTCTAAATCCATGTGAACTGTCTTCAAAATCGGCTTCAAATAACGGCTCTATTACCATCTTACATGCCATTTGGGCTACCCGATCTCTTATCGTCGGTATCCCCCTAATGGCCTGGTCTTTCCGTTTGCTTTCGGTATATGTACTCGTCTTACTGGCTGTGGCTTGTACGTCCGCTTCCGTAGTGCTTCTTTTAGCTCCGTTAGAAACTTCTCCAACCCTTTTTCCTCTATATCCTTAAACGTTTGTCCATCCACTCCAGGTGCCCCTCCATTTTCTTTTACTCCTTTGTACGACTCTACCAGAACATAGTCCAGAAATACCTTGTCATACAGTATATAAAACCGGTATCCTTTCTCCCGCCTGGCTTTGAGATATAGCTTTCTCTGCAACTCCTGTACGCGTTCCATAGTACTCATTTCACTTCGCCTCTTTGGCCATAGTGCTCCTTGTACTATTCGTATCTTTTTCTGATTACTTTTCGTCAATTTGATAGTTCAGTTGTTGTTCGAATGCTTCTTCTGCTAGTAATGCCCCTTCACTCCAACAAGGTTGTGTTGTCCTTATCATCTTCACTACTATGGGCATCTCCGAATCCCTCATCATCCCACGGCTAATGGAATACCGCGTAACGCGGCACGAGTTATGTTAGGGCCTCCCATGTTCATACGCGTCCCGTTCCAAGCACGCCACTCCATCTTACCCCGGATAGCCCCTCATCTGTGCGTTGCCGTTGCCTCGATGAGAGTATCAGGTTTCACCATATCCGGTAGGTTGACCACTATCAATGTGTAACGAGGCCTTACTGGATTCGCTTTCGCTGCGGCTTACTCAGACGCTTACCATGAACTTAGCACATTTCGTTTCCTCCATGTACCTCACGGCTGCTTCAGGGTGAACGGCAAATTTTCCTGTATAGTCCTTGCATACTATTGGGACTTTAAGTATTTATACACGTACGCTTCATGGCGTACCGGATTACACAGATTATTGAAAATATGAAAAGACCCTTCATGACATTTTTTAAATTGGCTTTGTCCCGCCCTTACTCCAATGGGAATTCAGCGCTCAATTTAACTCGCGGGAGGCCTCCCTTCAGGGAAGTAAGGGGTGAGCGTTGGCCAAAATCAATATTTGTCATTTACTTTGGAATGAATAAACTACTCTCATTCGCGCTGATAGCCTTCTTGATCCCATTCATCGGATGCATAGATGAAATTGCCCTTAATGTAGACACCGAGGAGAGGACATTAGTAGTAGATGGCTTTGTCAGTGATGTGGAAGGATCTTTTCAAGTTAAATTATCGAATAGCTCTGTGATTGGTGTTGGTCAGGACAATATTCTCACTCCAGTGCCCGGAGCGACCGTACAACTCAAGGCCGTGAATGGAGGATCTTATCCCTATTCTGAAATAGAAGAAGGCGTCTACGAACTGACCTCTTTTGTTGCCTTGCGCAATATTGATTATTTTATCGATATCGTATTGTCAGACGGGGGGCACTATCAATCGACTCCGGCAAAACTTCGGGCAAGCAGTCTTATTAGTTCGATAAGCTATGAGATCACCAATGAGACTTTCAGAAACAACGCAGGAAGATTCGTCGATAGACAAATTATTGCCATGAAATTAGAAACGGATGTTTCCGGATCAATAGATCCTCCATACCTGAGGTGGAGGGTAGAAGGAGAATATGCACTTTCGGAAAATTCTCCCGGAGCGCTAGTTACCAAGACCTGTTATATTTCCACTAAGTTGGATTTAAACGATGTCCGCATTTTTGATAGCTCCAGATTAAGGGACGGAAAATTATTTGACCAGGTTATAGCTGATACAGAATATAATTATCGATTTGCCGAACAATTTTGTTTTCATATATCCCAATTTTCGATTTCCGAAGATGAGTACAATTACTGGAGCAATATCAAAGAGATCATAGATATTAATGGTGGACTTTTTGACCCGCCACCAGGCACTCTGATTGGGAATATAACAAATGTCGAAGATCCATCAGATATTGCTGTGGGTTACTTTTCTGTGGCCTCCGTGAGTTTCAAACGAGAATTTATCAACGGGGGCAAATTAAAAAGATCTATCGCACCATATTGTAATACTCGAAGTTTTCGTAGCATCCCTTTTGGATGTTTGGAGTGTCTGGATTTCCAAAATGCCGTAGCGACACGGCCGGTTTATTGGGAATTTTGAGGGCCTGATTTGCCGAATACTGACTTCAGCCTCATGCATACGTGTTGGTTTGCCATCGATACTCAACATATTCTTTTCTTGCCAGTAGTCCTATATGCCCTGATCTCCTCTGTCCATTGTCCATTTCTCCAGGGTCTCTCTTTGACTGACAAATTCGTAATGAAGCACCCCAAATCCACAGGATGTCTGGATGCGTTTTGTCTTGCATCGGAAAATATTTCTGCAACCAGGGATATCCGGGAAATGGCGGATCAGTTGCTCCCATTCATGATCATCCCGAATTAATTCTTCTGCCCTGCAATAGAGTCGTACAATAATAGGTTTTGCACCAAATGAACAAAACATAATATTAAAGTTAATCGCTATATTCGTGACCGAAAAGCATTACTTGAAAAAAAATAGAATCACATGATTAAGCAACTATTCGTTTATACCACAATTATTCTTTCGATGACGGCATTATCGACAGCCCAAGCCCAAAATTCAACTGAAGACAATGACATGAGCTTCTTTATCACCAGTGTCGGCCCTGGCAACGGTGCTGATCTGGGAGGATTGAAGGGAGCAGATCAACATTGCCAAATGTTGGCCGAAGCAGTTGGGGCAGGAGATCGAACCTGGCAGGCTTACCTTAGTGTTAGCGCTATCGATGATGTAGTCGCAGTTAATGCTCGAGATAGAATTGGGATCGGACCCTGGTATAATGCCAAAGGAATTATGGTAGCCAGTAACGTAGATGATTTGCACAGTGAGAATAATAAGCTAAGCAAGGAAAACTCTCTCAATGAAAAGGCAGAGATGGTCAACGGTCGCGGTGATCAGCCAAATATGCATGACATTCTTACGGGTTCACATCTCGACGGCACCGCTTTTTTGCTCGAGACTAACCATACGTGTCTAAACTGGACCAGCCACGGCGAGGGAAGTGCACAGGTAGGCCACCACGATCGCCAAGGTGGAGGTAGTAATCCCACCTCATGGAATTCCGCCCACGGATCCAGAGGTTGCAGCCAGGCTAACTTGCAAGGCACTGGAGGCAATGGACTATTTTATTGTTTTGCTACCGATTAGAGCAGTTGGCAGCAAAATATTTATGTAGAACCTGCTAGAGTTGTCTTAAAGCTTTCACACGAAGTAATTCATCAAATTAAACTTATACTATGCAATTGAAAGAATCCCCTAGCTCAGCTAATCAGTCGCTTTACCATACCAAGAAACGCACTTACCATACATATATAGTGGGCTACCTAATCTTCTTTGCGGTCGTGATCGCAGGATCACTTGCTTGTCATGACACAACATCCGTAAAGATCAGCTCCGATGACCTTGGTGGAATAGTCACTGGTGCGGATGGGCCAGAGGCGGGAGTTTGGGTAATTGCAGAAACGAATGATCTTCCCACCCGATTCGCCAAGATTGTCGTAACCGACGACGAGGGCCGTTACTTGATACCCGATCTGCCCAACGCCAATTACACGGTGTGGGTGCGGGGTTATGGGCTCGTCGATTCTGAAAAGAAAAAAACCAAACCTGGCGTAAATCTGAACCTCAATGCGGTAATGGCGCCTTCTCCGGAGGCTGCTGCACAATACTATCCGGCAGGGTACTGGTTTGCGCTTGTCGATGTGCCGGCAAAGAGCGAATTCCCTGGAACGGGCGTAGAGGGAAATGGCATTTCGCCCAACATGAAAACCCAGGCTAATTTTATCCGAAGCGTTAAATCGGGTTCCTGCATGGCATGTCATCAACTTGGCAACAAAGGAACCCGGGAGTTTCAGGAATCGCTGGGTACTTTTAATAACTCTAATGAGGCCTGGGCCCACCGCATACAGGTCGGACAAGCTGGAGCGAATATGATCTCCGGAATGCACAGGATCGGTTTTGAGGGATCAATCAAAATGTTTGCGGACTGGACTGACCGAATCGCTGCGGGAGAATTGCCTGAGGCCCCTCCCCGACCGCAAGGTTTGGAAAGAAATGTGGTTATCACCCAATGGGACTGGGCGGACCCTAAAGCATACCTTCATGATTTGGTTTCGACAGACAGACGGGATCCCACAGTCAATGCTAATGGTGCACTTTATGGTGCCCTGGAGGCCAGCGCTGATTATCTCCCGGTGCTTGACCCGGTGCAACACAAGATTAGTCGTGTTCCATTAAGCGTACGCGATCCAAATACCCAACCAGCGTCAGGGCCCGGAATGCCGCAGCCTTCACCTTATTGGGGTGATGAGGCGATATGGAACAGTAAGGCCAATGTACATAATCCGATGCTTGATGAGGAAGGTAGGGTTTGGATTACAGCTGCCGTGCGTCCGCCAGATAATCCCTCTTTTTGTAAGGAAGGCTCAAATCATCCTTCAGCCAAGCTTTTCCCCGTTAACAGAGCTAGTCGTCATCTTGCTGTTTATGATCCCAGAACTAAATCGTATACCCATTGCAGTACCTGCTTTAGTACCCATCATTTGATGTTTGCCGAAGATGAGAATAACACCTTATGGACGAGCGGTGGTCGTAGCGTGATCGGCTGGTTAGATACAAAAATGTTTCTTGAGACGGGAGACGAAGAGGCCTCACAAGGGTGGACCGCATTGATCCTGGATACGAATGGTAATGGCAAGAGAGACGAATATGTGGAGCCTGATGAACCGATCGATCCAACGAAAGACAAACGGATCACAAAGGGGCTTTATTCGGTCGCCCCCGCGGCTGACGGCTCGGTCTGGGGATCTTCCTTGGGATATCCTGGCGGGGTCGTCCGACTGGATCCCGGTACAAGCCCACCTGCGACTGCCCTGGTCGAGTATTATGAGCTGCCCCTAGATAGCGGCGGTGATCCGATCGAAGGATTCTCGCCTCGGGGTATGGACATAGATCGCGACGGTGTCGCTTGGGTGGCACTGGCCAGTGGACATATGGCCAGCTTTGACCGACGCAGGTGTGGTACACTGAACGGGCCTGACGCCACAGGCCAACATTGTCCTGAAGGCTGGACATTCTATCCGGAGCCATTACCTCAGCTGAAAGGGGTATCAGGTTCAGGTAGTGCAGAATCCAGCTATTATACCTGGGTAGATCAATTCAACACGCTTGGATTGGGTGAGAATATACCAATCAACACAGGGAATCAATCAGAAGGCTTGTTGGTCCTCAAGGAAGGAGAATGGGTCGTTCTTCGTGTACCCTATCCCTTGGGATTTTATACTAAATGGATGGATGGTCGTATCGATGATCCGGACGGCGGCTGGAAGGGTCGCGGATTGTGGGCCACTATAAGCACGCGGGCGCCATTTCATATGGAAGGGGGTAAAGGCACCACCAGCAAAGTATTTAAGTTTCAGCTTAGGCCGGATCTGTTGGCGGATTAATGGTTGCTAAGCAAATCCTGATGAACTAAAATATATAAAAACTAAACCTTATTCCTTTCTTTTGATGTAAATCTCAATCTCAATGTCAATGACCATCAAAATCAAAATTTAAACCTCCTTACTAGTGCACCAAGCACTAAATCCTGACCCCCATAAACTTATTCTTTTCCTTCTGCTCGGCGTTGGAAAAATCCTCATTATGCTTAGGCATAACTCCGGTTTTCCCGCCTTGATCAGAAGAAAAATAACTTTGTCTATGGGGTTCATTACTTAATGCCTGGTACACTAGTGAATTGACTGCTCATATTGAGATTGAAATCGCTATTGCCATTGATATTGAAATGTTGGGCGATCAGTCACCAGAGCGCCGTGCTATACAACCTAACGAAAGCTAAAAATCTCCGACCCCACAAACCGGGAACTTTCTCCTAAATGATACGAGATTCGGAGTACTTCATTCCATTTGGCCATCCGCTCACTCCTTGCAAATGATCCTACTTTTAGTTGTCCGGCATTGGTCGCTACTGCAAGATGAGAAATGAATGTATCCTCGGTCTCGCCCGATCTGGCGGAAATAACAGGATTCCAACCAGCTTGTTTTGTAATTTCGATAGCCTCCATGGTTTCTGTCACCGTACCTATCTGGTTCAATTTAATCAGTACTGCGTTTGCGATTTGATGCTTTATACCTTCTCTTATCCGAGATTTATTGGTTGTAAAAAGATCGTCACCGATAAGTTGCAATTTATTTCCCAAGGCGTTTGACACGATCTTCCATCCTTCAATATCAGTATCCGCCATAGGATCCTCTAATGAAAGAATTGCATATTTGGAGCACCACTTAATCATTAATTGCGCAAATTCACCCGATGAATAGCGCTTACCTTCCAGTTTCAAGTGGTAATGATGACCATCGTAAAGATCACTGGCTGATATATCCAGGGAAAGCGATATATCTTCTCCGGGAATATATCCAGCCTGCAGGATGGCATCAATCAGAAAGTCAAATACCTCTTCATGGGTGCCGAATTGCGGCCAAAATCCGCCTTCATCAGCTAGTCCTTTATTTTTTCCTTTTGCTTTCAATGATTCTTTCGCTGTGTGGTATACATTAAAGGCCATTTCAAGAGCTTGCTCATAACTTTTGGCGCCGACGGGTATAATGAGAAAATCCTGGACATCCGTCCGCCAGTCTGCGTGAGCTCCTCCACCTATGATCTGAATTTCGGGCAAAGGCAATAGATTTCCTGCACCATTTCCTAAGTATTCATAAAGTCGTACATTTTTTACCTGGGAAGCGGCATCTGCAGCTGCCAGGGACACAGCCAGCAAGGCATTGGCTCCTAATCGACTCTTGTCTGAGGTATTATCTAATTCAATCATCGCACGGTCAATAGCTTCCTGATCCATCACATTCTTGCCCCGCAGCACATGGGATATTTCTGTCCGGATGTTTTCAATGACACCATAGACTGATCTTCCCTTGAATCTGGATGTATCTCCATCTCGTAATTCAATTGCTTCAAACTGACCTGTAGAGGATCCGGACGGAACAAGACCAGTACCGATTGTCCCGTTTTGTAGTATCATTCTTGCTTCCACGGTGGGATATCCCCTGGAATCAAATATTTGAAGAGCATCTATTGTACTTATTTTCATTGTCTACTTCACGAAGTATTGCTTCAAAAAATTGTCCAATGCCTTCGTCCAGCTTATGAGAAGATTGTCGAGATCGTTAATTTCTCCTAATAAGCATTCTTTTACAAATTTGCGAATTAGATTTTTTTTGGGTTCAGAGGTCAAATATTCCACAGGCGACTTGCCATCTACTCTTGCCAAAAGCAGCATTGGCAGGAGATGGCTTATCCTTTGCTCTAGCTGATGTAGCTCGTAATATTCATCAACTGACCTTCTGTATTGATCATTAAAAATCACGATATTCTGAATGAAAGGTGTATGGTCGGGTGTGAAATGCAGTGATTTCAATAGAAAGTGATTCATAAAAAAAGCGACATCAAAGGCCGGATCACCATACCAGGCTACCTCACAATCTAATAATACCATCCGATGCTTACCTATTAATATATTTTTCGGGCTAAAATCTCCATGTACCAAGCATTGATGGGTTTTGGACAATCGATCTGATTCATTTCGGAAAAAATGTTTCAGATCCGGAAACTTTTTCGCTGTACTCACAAGGTAGGGTTCCAACCTGAGTTGATGAAAATTCCCCGTCGTATTAAATGTCTCTTTTGCTTTTGAATCACCCCAGGAACTCCTATGAATGGTTCCCAGTAATTGGGCAGCTTCTCGCGTACTATGGACATTGACCACGTTATTCAGAAGCTGTGTTTTCCATGTTGTGAAATCCGCTCCCAAGTATTCCATTAAAAACAGTCCCTCCCGCTGATCTGAAAAAATGATCTTTGGTACCGCTGCGGGAAGTAATTTATTTACGTAATTGATAAAGTCCTGTTCCGTTTTATTTCTAGACACATCCGCATACCAATCATCTTTCACATTAAGTTTTGAAAGAGCCTTTTTGACCACAAATTCTCTACCGTTATCTTTTACGAGATAAATCTTTGATGAAACACCCCCTGTAAGAGGTACGATGCTGGTACGTTCTCCCTGGATAAGGGAATTGTCTAAGAGATAGGTTTTTAGGTGTTTTAAGAGCATGTTTTGTTTAAATTCTCTTTGTATTTCGGTTTTGTAAACTTTATAACAAGATATATGGTGACATTCAATTGCGTCGTACATAAGTATATATGCAGACCTCATTGAACCAATGGCAAAGGATATAACCCTTATTGTCTAGTGCGTCAGGAACTAAATACTTGACCGTTTATTTAAACCGTTGTTCGTTGTTCGTTGATAGTTGTTTGTTAGGTCAAACCAGCAACGAACAACCAGCAACCGTCAACTTTTAAGATGTTCAAAGACTTTGTTTCTAACGCACTAGTTTGATGATTCTAATCTTTAGGATTAAGGCGAAGGCTCCACCTCCTTAGAAAGATTCCGCAGCATTGTAGGCCTGATCACCAATTCAGGAATACACGTCCGCTGTGGCATACTGGCAATCAGGTAAATTGCCTCAGACGTTTCCTCGACGCCTACCATAGTTTCTCGAGCTTCTTCAGAAGGAGGAGTGGGGCGAAGGTCCATAATGGGAGTGGCCACCTCGCCGGGGATAACGACACTGGCCCTGATTCCTGTATTCCTAAATTCCGTGTTCAGGAAATCGGTGAAGTTGATGACGGCCGCCTTGGCAGGTCCATAGGCCACCCCGCTAAACGGCGAAGGGTACTGGGCCGCCAGGGAGGAGACATTGATAATCGTGCCCTGTTTTGCTTCCAGCATTGCGGGTACGACTGCTTGTGTGCAGTAGATCGTTCCAATTAAATTGGAGTCAATTACACCGCGAACCTCCTCAGGAGTAATCGTTAGTAGACGCCGATGTTTGGAACTGTGGCCCGCATTATTCACCAGAATGTCGATGCGGCCGAAAGTGTCCAGTACATCCTTTGACATCTGATTGACGGCGGCGTGATCTGCCACATTAAGGACGATGGCTTTGGCTGTGCCACCAGCAGCTTCGATCTCGCCCTTTACCGCCTCGATTTTCGCGGCCGTCCGGCCAATCAATACTACTTTAGCACCATTTTGGGCCATTATCACTGCAGCTCCGCGACCTATACCGCTGCCGCCTCCTGTGATGACGCAAACTTTATCCTGTAAGCTCATTGATAAACGACTATTTTGAATATGATATGGTACTATTCACAAAGTGAACGGTTTGCCAAAATAACATAATTTGTTCATATTGGTAACAATGAAACTTTCTCCACAACTAAAAATGAACATCGGCAAGGTTGCCGTAATTACGGCTTCTTGGATGTTGTTCAATCTCTTCATTGCATTTTTTAATGTTGCTTTGCTCAATTCTCCTTATAGTCTGGGGCCCTCTGAGCTGTTTGACCTTAAGCACCATATAGAGATAAACCTGTTGGTTGGGTTGATCGCAGGGATCTTTGGCGGGACTTCATTGGTACTGTTCAATGGTCAGCTATTTCGAAGAAAGTCATTTCGGTTTGCCATGCTTACTACAGCAGGGGCATATGTATTGATATTTGGGATGATCATGGTCCTTGTTACAATAATAGATGTACATAGGGAATTCGGAAATCAGGCGGTCTCCTCTGAAGCGTTAAGGTTTGCGATACAATTAGCTTTTAATCCTGTCCAGATCACTTTATTCATCATGTGGGGAGCAATTACCCTGCTTACACTCTTCCTGCTACAGGTCAACGATAAGTTTGGCCCAGGTATTCTTCTAAAATTTCTCAGGGGGAAATACCACCAACCTAGAAAGGAACAAAGGATCTTTATGTTTCTGGATATGCGTTCTTCCACTACGATCGCAGAAAAAATAGGCAATGAGAAATACTTCAATTTATTGAAGGATCTGATCTCGGACATCACCAGCCCAATTCTTGAGAATGAGGGGGAAATATACCAGTACGTAGGGGATGAAATTGTCGTCTCCTGGCCGATGAAAAAGGGTAGGCACAATGCCAACTGTCTTCGCTGCTTTTTTCAGATCCAAAAGAAGCTCTCGGACATAGCGCCGTTATACGAAAAGAAATACGGCCTGATCCCCGAGTTGAAGGCTGGTCTTCATTATGGACAGGTGATGGCAGGGGAGATCGGAAGCATAAAATAGGATATCATTTATTCCGGTGATGTATTGAATACCACTGCCCGAATCCAGGAGCAATGCAATCAATACGAGGTAGATTTCCTGATCTCCAGGGAGACTTTTGATCTTATTCCAGACCCGGAAGCCTATGAACTACTTCCTTTGGGGAGCATTGAACTGAGGGGAAAGGAAAGAAAAATAGATCTGAATACTATCAAGACAAACTGATCATTCTGTATAGATCAGAACACGAAATTGAGCGTAGAAATCGAGGGTATAGGCGTTGTGGTTTCGCACTTCAAAGACCAGGCAATCTAACATAGGGAAATTCAAAACAACTTCTCCATCAATTCCAAAGTTTCACCGGTATCAATCAATTTATGCAATTTCATTCGTTCGTCAGGACTTGAATTCGGTTGATGCAAGGCGAGGATTAGCCGCCCGTCGAATGTTTCAAAAATCATCGCATGTAAGCCATTTTTCTCTACCAAAGGATTTGCCTGATGTTTCCACGGGCCTTTGACACTTCCGCTTTCTGATTCAGCTACACCGATGGAAAACCCTTCCGTATCAGCGCTCGACCAGATCATCAGGACTTTAGCGGTTTTTGTTTTGTACAAGTAGCATCCATCTGTAATATATTCCGTCCCTTCAGCAATCGGTTGTACCCAAGGAGCCTCGGATCCATTAAAAAGAACTTGATTTTCGCCTCTGACGGCAGAAAGGTCATTTTCTAATTCTATCAAATCAACTGTACCATCCTTGATCTGGGTCCATTCGTGGCAGTATATCATATATGGCTGACCGCCTTCCTCCCAGAATGTGCCGTCGATGGTCATCCAATCAATCGTTGTATGCGGTTGGTTATTAAAAGGTATAAAGAGTCCCATCGGCGATTCAGAAACTAGAATTTGCGTTCCTCGTTTATTAAACTTAGATGCATTTTCCATAGCAGCTTCAGGAGGATTATCAAGAATGTCATCAGACGTGAAGGTTACGAATAGGTAATATTTCCCGTTGTAATAGTGCACCTCTGGAGCCCAGACATATTTTTTTGCCCAAAAATTTTCGGAAACGTGGAAAACGGGTTTCGGGCTTGTCCAATTTTGCAAATCTGTACTTGTGTAAACTTCCACACCTTGCCCTTCGCTTTGAGTCCTGTTGTGGATAGAAGTATACAAATAGTAGGTCTTTGTTTTATCATCCGCCAAAATAAATGGGTCTCTTAAATGAATTTTGGATGATTTGATAAGCACTTGTTCTTCTAGTGCATTGTCATTGCTCTTTTCCGTTTTGCAGGAAATGATGAATAACAAAAGAACGATTATAGGACAGTAGATTTTCATAATTGCCTGTTCTAAAATTGAATCAGTTTCAAAAGACAGCAGTTGTATTTATTCCACGGCAGCGTACAATCTATTTTTTCTTCCCAGTAACTCTTCCTCACTTTCCTCTCGATTTGGGTCCACAATACAGCAGTCAACCGGACATACTGCCGCACATTGTGGTTCTTCAAAATGTCCAACACATTCCGTACATAAATCAGGAACAATAAAATAAAATTCCTCACCATCAGCGCCATGAGCTTTCGCACTAAAGGGTTCCATTTGCTGATCTGTTTCAATGATTCCGAAGTACTTGGAATTGTATTTTTTACCAGCTGCCAATGACTTTTGTTCATCTACAGCAGGAGAAACTTTCAGCATGTCCCATTTATCACCCGGATCCCATATTGCGCCGTTGGGACAAGCGGGTTCACAAGCGCCACAGTTTATACATTCATCTGTTATTAGAAGTGCCATTTATCTTAGTCCTGAAGTTTTCAAAGTTGTTAGCTAATGTTGAATTATCAAACAATTATCCATATCTTGCCCTTATCAAAGAAATTTATCATGTTATTTTCTTCCGGAATATTTTCAACACAGTATAATGCCGATTGTTGCTGTTGTTGTTGTGTATTTTTACATTCCAGGAAGTAGTTGGCATATTTTATAGAAATTATCGCGCCCTTTCCTGGATGACTCCGGGAAAGGGCTTTTTTATTTAAATGAAGCTATTATGAGCATACCCTTAACCCAACTTGCTCTTTTTAGAAAATAAGTCGGTGATTATCAGTGGGTTACGATTTCAATGGTACACTACATATTTTTTAATTGCCTTTTGAATATCTGTTGAGTTGGTTGCAGAATAGATGTTTTGTACTTTTTGGATTGGCTTTGAAGGTTTTCTCAGGTGTATGGATTTGGTGTCAGTGCGTAGTTCGACGGTTTGGATGGTATGTGTGCTCATTATTCTGACAATATTTGCCCAGTCGTAATTTATGCCTTTTTGGTTGAGCATGTATCGGATCGTGTTTACGACCTGATAGGCTAGAAGTGTGAGATAAATATGAGCTTCGATCCTTTCGTCATTTTGATGGTGAATGGGCCGGATGTTGAGATCAGTTTTGAGGCATCGGAATGTGGACTCCACTTCTCTTATGGTGTTGTAAATTTGCCAAAGCTACTTATCGTCGATCTGCTCGTAATTTGTTCTCAAAAAGTAAATTCCCTTGTCTTTGTCCTGTTTTTCTTTTTGTGGCTGGACAGACCATGAGACATTGACAGCTACTTTGTCATCATGCTCCACATCTATTTTGTATCGGGAGGATACATGCTTGTGTTTTTCCTTGAGCCGACCGATGCGTTCCCACACTTTTTCTATTTTTTTAGTACCTCCTTTTTTAGCTATTCCATTTTGAACCTGTTGTAAGTCTTCTTCAAATCTTTGCATGAGCTTACCCTTCATCGATTCTTCTTTTAGTTGTTTGGATGAACTGTGCACATAAAGCCAGGTGTCATTGTACCCTTCGGGTTTGAATTGAGTAATGTGCACTTCATGTTTGTTACGATCTGTCGATATTTTTGTAAACACATTGGATTGATCGATCGGGTGGTCTTTGAGTCGTTTTCGGGAAACGCATACATAATGAAGACCTTTACCGGCGATCAATTCCAGGTTTTTCTCAGTGGCTATACCTGCATCTATGACCACTGTTTTGTTCGTGTGATCGGGGCTGTATTTTTCAAGGTCTTTGAGCATCTCTTCCAGGGTTGTGCTGTCAGCTCTGTTACCCTCATATATCCTTGAATGCCGGATGAAGCCCTCCTTATTGATCACTCCGGTGAATACAACTTGTTTGCAATCTGTCCTTTTCTCTTTGCTTTTTCCAAATTTTGGAAGTTTGTTTGTCGCCTTTCGACCTTCGAAATAGGTATTGGTAATGTCAAAAATGACCAGTTTATCATCCAGTGTGAACATATTGATGATGCGGCTATATAGGTGTTGATCGATAGTGTTTTTGTGTTTGTAGAGCAGGTCTGAAATACGGTATAGTTCGCGATGGGTGATCGAGCCGGGAGTGTAATTGTAGCAGGCCATCAATTCTGAATTGTCTGTGAGAATCTGTGAAGTTTTATGTTCTGAACTTGTGTATATGGCTCTTGCGCAGATGCTGATCAATGCTTTTTGAATATCCTTATTGCGCCAATTAAGTGAGGTAAGGCACTTAGTTAATTGAAGTTTTTCCAGAATCTGCTTGCAAAGGTGTTCGGAACCGAAAGATTTGACATCTCCTACTTCGATGGAATGAATATCAACACTGTGAATTTCGCTTTTGTCTTTTGGTGGGGGAAGTGAGGCTGCCTTTTCACCTTGATTATCGGGGTATTTTAATTGGTATTTTTCGTAGAATTTAAGAGCAAGCTTTAGCAACTCATCCGCAATATCAACGGGGAATAGATCTTGTTGAGAAAATATTCTGGATTTGAGCACTTGTAAGACCTCAGACTTATTCTGCTTCGAATCCAACAACGGGTCGCTTCCCAGGTAAAGGATGTTTCTTTGTTTGACTTTTCCATCTACCCTGGCCGTCTGTGCAAGTGTGTACTGGTAGAATATTTTACCGTTTTTGACATTTTGTTTTTTTACTTGTCTAATGTACATATGGCAAATGTACACATATGATTCCAATTACGCAGGCACCATACTACACTACATTTGAAAATCCTTAATAACTACTATTGAAAATCAACAAGTTATATCACAAAAACATGGATATTCAAACAAAATTAGTGCAGACATTAATCAAAAAGGACAAGTTGGGTTAAATGACGGATCAAAACCAAAGGTATACATCTTGCACGAAAACAAAGAGTGGATACTTCCCTTGATCGAGGCTCTCGAAGAGCTTCAGACCCCATTTGAAGAATGGTTTCTGGATCGTGGAACTATTGACATCTCCAAAGCGCCACCATTGGGAGTTTTCTACAATCGCATGAGCGCTTCATCGCATACACGCGGAAACAGGTATGCAGTAGAACTTACCGGGCCGGTACTGGCATGGTTGGAAGCGTACCACCGGAAAGTGCTGAATGGAAGACGCGCGTTACAATTGGAAGTGCGTAAAATTGAGCAATACTTGTCTTTGCAACAGTTTGGCATTCGCACGCCAAAAACTATTGCTGCGGTCGGAGAAAAGGAAATCATCAAAGCAGCTTACGACCTCAGTATGTTTCCTTTTATTCTCAAGCCAAATCGGGGCGGAAAAGGACTCGATGTGCGTCTTTTTCATTCTATCAATGATGTCAAAACATTTTTGCGTAAGGCCACGTTGCCCGAAGTCAGCCTGGACGGTGTTTTCCTTGTCCAGGAGTACATTAAGCCAAAAAATGACAAGATCACCAGGTTGGAATTTATTGATGCAAAATTTTTATACGCCGTTAGTGTAGATACAAGCGACGATTTCGAATTGTGCCCGGCTGACGATTGTCAAATTGGAGATATAGCTTGTCCTACCTCATCGACCATCAGTACGAATAAATTCGAAATTATCGAATATTTTTCTATTCCTGAAATTGTTGTGTGCGAAGATTTCCTCAAAGCCAATGCCATCGATATAGCGGGAATGGAATTTATCGAAGATGAAGCCGGAGAACGATTTTTCTACGATGTCAATACAAATACGAACTACAATCGCGAAGCCGAGCTCAGGAGTAATTCAGAAGTATTTGGGATGAATGTCATTGCAGAGCTTCTTACACAGGAATTGGAAAAAGAAAGTGGCAAATCAGGAAATAAAAATCGGGTTAGAGAGGCTGTGTCAAGTTATCATTGACCCGGCATCTCAATTTTTAAAGTGCCGTGAATAGTTGATCTATTACCCTATCTCGATAAGACGCCCCGATCGGAATCTTGTCCTCACCAATCAAAATATTTCTTCCCTCTAATGTCTTGGCATGTCTTTTCGCGACGATGTACGATTTGTGAACGTGGATAAATTGTGACTGTGGAAGTTCGGACTCCAGATTTTTCAGGGATCTTATGGTCATGATCCGCTCTCCATTTACGCAGTGAAAAGATATATACTCCCGCATACCTTTTATATATTTCACATCACATAGAGGTATTCGATGAATCTTATGTTCTGATTTAACAAGTATGTGATCAGTGGGGGTTTCAATTGATGAATTTTGCGACAAATCAGGTTTAAAAATTTGGCCTTGCCTTCGCTCCTGAAATTTTGAGATAGCCTGAGTGAAACGATCAAATCCAAAGGGTTTATGAAGGTAGTCCAAAACATTCAATTCAAATCCTTCGAGTGCATATTCTGAGTAGGCAGTGGTAATAATTACATCGGTGTTTGGCTTGACACTTCTCAAAAAATCAAGACCTGTTAATTCGGGCATTTGAATATCAAGAAAAATAAGATCGACTTTTTCATTCCCCAGGATTTGCAACAACTCAAGCGGATTTTTACATTCTCCGACTATTTTGAAATGAGAAAGTCTCGAAACATAATTCCTCAATAATACTCGAGCCAGTTCCTCATCGTCTACAATTACGATATTGCAATTTGTCATGCGTGATCAATTGTCAAATGAGTAATGAAGCTGTCACTTTGACTTTCTGTATCAAGACTAAAAGCATCGTCATAGATGAGCTTAAGCCTTTTTCTGACATTATCCAGGCCTATCCCACCTCTGGAATCTTTAGGCCCATCTCCTTGAAAAAGGCTATTCTCCACTTTGAAATCTATGCCCTGGCCTAGTGATGTCAGGTCAATCTTTATCCATCCATTTTTGATATCTTCAATATTACTGTGCTTGAATGCATTTTCCACAAAGGGAATGAACAGTAACGGAGGTACCATTATATTTTGATTCGAAACCTCAAAATTTGCATGGATTTTCATTCCGCTACTATCTTTCAAAGAAGCAAGGGCAAGGTAGTCTCTCAGATAGTCTACTTCCTTGTGTAGTGGCACTTTTTTAGCGCTGCAATCGTAGACCATGTACCTCAACATATTAGAAAGTCGCAATAGGTTGTCTGGTGCGTTATCAGATTTAGTCAAAGCAAGTGTGTAGATATTGTTGAGCGCGTTAAACAAAAAATGTGGGTTGATCTGTGCTTTCAAAAATTTGATTTCGGTCACCAATTTTTGTTTTTCAAGTTCTATGTTTTCTCTTTGTTTAATGTTGGCAAATCTTGTCACCTCTACTAACGCGCTACCAAAAAATGCCAGGATAAATGGGGGCATTGACATAAACCATCGCATATTATTCATCCGGCTTGACCTCCTTATGGAAAAGTCTTCAGCATTGAGGCCGGCCGTATCTGCCGACAGGCCGGGAAATCTGTTTTCAAGCATTCTGCGAAATCCTTCATCATCGAATGGCCCATTGCCTATAATTGACGGCATGACTTCACGGATAATTATTGCTAGAACAGCGGCCATTAGAATGGACAGTACGACAAAAGAAAACAACCTCTTTTCAAAGTAAAATTTTGGTAACAGAAAAGTGGTATTCGCGAAAGCGACAATGACGATGGTGATAATATTCATAACGGCCATATTCCAAAACCGACTCGACGAAGTCCATTCCGGACTCACGGTATATGATATTACTAACCAGATGGAAGCGATTATCAGAATTTGGAGCAGAGCGCGTTTGACAGCATTGACATCCATCTGCGCAATATCTTCTTTTGCTGCTATAAATCCAACTGGTATTCACCTATCTACAACATTGATCAACGAAGCCTATTGTATTATCAATGAAAGAGGATTTTGCGTTTTCATTGATTTTTTTAGCCCCTTCATTGATAAAATTTCAGGCTAGGTTGACTATTCGCTGAATAAGCATATTCGTCTAGCTTTTCTATGCGTACATATGAGGTCTAAAGCACTTTCTTAAGAAAATTCATTTTGTTATGAAGGAATTGTTTTTACTAATCATTTTACTCTGCTTATCTACCCCTTTTCTGGGCCAGGCGAGCTACTGCACCGTAGTCGACAATTTTGAAAATAAACCACTGAACGAAGTATTCGACCGATGGGAGAAATGGTGCAGAATTTCTATTAAATATGACGCTGCTGATGTTGAAGGTATTTTAATTACAAAAGTTTTTGATGGATATTCTGTCAAAAATGCACTGAAAATCATCCTGGAGGATACGCCCCTGGGATATGCCATTATTGACGATAACTCCATCGAAATCAGAATTAAATCCTCGATCATCGAACACATCAAGGTCAGGGACGAATTCAACAATACACTTCTTTCAGAGGTGCTGAACACATGGAAGACGGAGCATGAACTCAATCTCCATTATGACAAAGCTGAAATTGAAAACATTCGGGTGTTTGGCAAACTTAGGAACGAGCCATTAGATATGGCTTTAGCCAAAATTCTAAAAAATACTCCGCTCAAATTTGAAGTCACCAAGGGGAGAAATGTGAGAATTTACCTACCTGAAGAGGAAAAAACTGCTTTAATAGGCCATGATAAAATTTCAAAAAACATAGTTATCAGGGGAATAATAAAGGATGAACAAACCGGTGAAAGTTTGCCATATGCCTCGGTTCTCGTACAAGGAACGACCATTGGTACGACTACCAATGTGGACGGCTACTTCTCTTTACTTAATGTACCCACTGACACCGCCGTACTCGCAATATCCTATATAGGATATCAATCCACACAGATCAAATTGAATCCCGACATGGCAAGGGAATATTTTGAATTGACTCTTCGATCAGGCAGCGTAGAACTCGACGAAATTACCATTGCCGCTGTCAAACAAGATCAGATTATGAATGCATCTTCAGGTGTGAGCAAGATTGGCATTACGCCTGAGATCGCCTCGGTCTTACCGAGCTTTGGCGAGAAGGATATTTTTCGTTCTATCCAATTGCTTCCGGGCATAAGCGGGACGAATGAAAGCTCATCAGGACTGTTTGTTCGGGGAGGTACACCAGATCAGAACCTGATCCTATTTGATGGGTTCACGGTATATCATGTCGATCACCTGTTTGGTTTTTTCAGTGCTTTTAATTCTAATGCCATTAAGGACGTACAGATATACAAAGGTGGTTTTGGGGCAAAATATGGCGGACGATTATCAAGCGTTATTGACATTACAGGAAAAGACGGCAATACAAATGAGTTTAATATGGGTGTAGGGTTGAGCCTCCTGAGCGTCAATGCTTTTGTCGAATCCCCATTTGCCAATGGAAAGGGTTCTTTTATTGTCACCGGCCGTCGTTCTTTTCAAAGTGCATTTTACTCCAATATTTTTGATTCATTTACCGAAATTGGTCAGAATCAGCAAGATCAGGCAGAACAACCCGGCGGCGGGGCATTTGGAGGACGAGGCGGATTTGGCAATTTTGGTCAGACCCAGGTTCAACCCAATTCCTTCTTCTACGATTTGAATGCCAAATTGAGTTATCGGCTGAGTAAAAGAGATAAGATTTCATTTAGTCTGTACAACGGAGAAGATGATTTGGACAACTCAAGAATTGTTGACAGTGCAAATCTTCAAGGCGGTGGCGGGCGCTTTGGCCAGGGTGGAAATACCAATTTCTCATTTGTCAATAACAACACGGACATCAGTAACTGGGGCAATATTGGCGGAAGCTTAAAATGGTCGAGGCAATGGTCGGATAAGTTTTACTCCAATGCCACGGCATCCTACTCTAATTATTTCAGCGAGAGAGATCGTAACAATGTGACCAATATTACAAGAGCAGATACCACCTTTGTCAGGACGACCGGATCATTCGAGAGCAATGATCTCAGAGATATTTCATTCAAGCTGGATAATGAACTAAAGATCAATCCAAACAATCAATTGGATTTTGGCATCCAGCTTACGCACAACGACATCAAGTACAGCTATACTCAAAACAACGAGACCACCCTGATCGATCGCGATGACCAGGGACTGACGGCATCCATTTATGTGGAGGACAAGGTGACTATCTCCGACCGGCTTATCCTGAATCTTGGGCTCAGAAGTAATTACTACAGCCCTACTTCAAAATTGTATATTGAGCCGAGAGCGTCATTTACCTATCTTGTAAATGATAAATTGAAGCTCAAAGGCGCCTATGGCCAATACAATCAATTTGCCACAAGGGTGATTCGAGAAGATATTCAGCAAGGCAGTCGCGATTTTTGGGTGCTGGCTAACGACGACCTCATACCGTCCTCGTCATCAACACATTATGTAATAGGCGGCGCTTACGAGACTGATGCTTACCTCTTTGACGTAGAAGCATTCTACAAATCATATGATGGACTGAGCGAGTATACGAATAGGTTAGAGGCCTCCGGATTCGGCCGAGACAGGACTTTATCAATTGATGAACAGTTTTATACAGGTACGGGCATTTCGAAAGGAGTTGAGTTTTTGGTTCAAAAGAAATTTGGTCAATTTTCCGGATGGATCAGCTATACTTTGAGCGATGTAGAGTATGATTTTAAAGATTTTTCAGATCAACCCTATTTTGCGAACCAGGACCAGCGCCATGAGTTCAAATTAGTTGGTTTGTACAAATTGAAAAATTTTGATTTTGCAACCACATTTGTATACGGCACGGGTAAGCCTTACACCGCACCAATAGGCTATTATGAAATAGGTCTTTTGGACGGATCGGTTGAACCCTATTTCCAGGTTAGCGATAAAAACGCATTGAGATATCCCGCGTATCACAGATGGGATATTTCGGCCAATTACAACTTCAACGTCGGCACAAGTAAAGCACAGATTGGTGTTTCTGTATTCAATCTTTACAACCGAACCAATACGTGGTACAAGGAGTATGAGGTCATTGAGGGTCAGTTACTGGAGACTGATGTGTCATTGCTTGGGCTGACACCAAGTCTGTTTTTTAAATGGACATTCAGATAAATCACCTATCAAAATTTTGAACAATGAAAAACATATTAATCATAATCGGAACGGCAATGATAATGTCTTCCTGTGCAGAGGAAATTTCACTAACTACCCTAGAAAATAGGACGGCCGTGGTGGCAGGCTATCTATTTGCCAACCAACCTATAGATTCTATTCGCATTACGGAATCCATTTCATATGCTGGAGACGGAACCTTGAATACTATTGACGGACTGAATGTGATTATCAATGATGGATCTCAGGACGTCATTCTTGAATCTATAGGAAATGGATACTACCGGAATCCGGAACATATCGTGCAAGAGGATCGTACGTATAGTATTTCATTTGAATTCGAAGGCGAAATAGTTTCCGGGGAATCATATGTCAATCCTTCAAAAGAGATCGGCATAAGCAGGGATGTATTGGAGTTGGAGCAAATAGAATTTAGCGGGCCTGGTGGCGGAGGCCCGCCAAGAGGATTAGGTGGTGAAGACCAGGAGGTGGTCGAGGTAACCTGGGAGAATGATGAAGGTAGTTATTATTTTGTAGATGTTGAAAATGTAGAAGACGATCCCGAATTTGTTAATGGAATTTTTGAATTTTTCGAAGACCAGGGCATTGAGCCACCCCAACTGTTTTTCAGATCAGAACCGGAAATTGTCGATTTCTATACGCTCAATACGCTAAGGGAGTTGCAGTTTTTTGGCACCTACGTCATCACTGTCTACAGGCTAAATGCCGAATATGCAGCGCTTTACGAATCGGTTGGGACATCTACGCTTACTCTACAAGAACCGCCATCAAATATTAATAATGGATTGGGAATATTTACGGCTGTAACACCGCATGAAGTGATTTTGGAGGTGATTAAGAAATAGCGATGCATTTTCAATAGCTGAAACTAAATTTAATGAAATGATAAAATTTTTGCTTAGTACTAGTAATTTCATTTACAAGACGGTAGTACTATTCTACCTGCTCTGCCCAACATTCCTTTTGGCACAGCAATCCGGTAAAATCACTTATAAACAAACGGTGCAAACCAATTTTACACCTCCTCTCGGAATACCTAAGGAATTAGCCAATAGAATTCCGAAGGAGCGGACGATGGTGAAAGAATTGTATTTCAATAAAACCGAATCGATTTACAAGAACGGTAAAAATGAAAGAGCAGAAGAGGGAGAATTTGGAGGTAATGACCGTGGTACAAGATTCAGAATGAGAATGCGAATGGGCGGCGGCGGAATCAACTACGAATCGTACAAAAATCTGGCAGAATCGATAGCTGTTGACAAAAACGACCTTTTTGGCAAGGAATTCCTGATCACTGACGAAATTATCAAACAAAGTTGGAAAATGACTGGGAACAAAAAACAGATACTCGACTATATGGCAATGGAATCGACGATTACAATTCGCGATACAATATCTGTTACCGCCTGGTTTACTCCTCAGATACCTGTACAGAATGGGCCCTCAATTTTTGGTGGCTTGCCGGGAATGATTTTGGAAGTGAATCAAAATGATGGTAAGAATATTATCATCGCTGAGTCTATAGAATTGGGTGAAATAGATCCTGGAATGATCAAAAAACCGATCAAAGGAAAGAAGGTGGATAGAGAAGAATTTCACAAAATAAGAAAAGAGAAAATGGAAGAAATGAGGGAACAAAGAGGTGGTGGCAGATTTGGGTTTCGTAGGGGTGGGTAGACAGAAGACTGGAGAGGGAAGGTTGTCAGTTTTCTTGGATTAAACTTATTTATGGTGATGAACTCGGAACAAAACAACGTGGCTAAGGCACAGCCAAAAGAATCTCCCGCTAAGTTTGGTTAGGGATGGCTTGTTAAAATTTTGAAAAAAAATCATGAAAAATCAATTACTAAAATTTGCCGTACTACTAATAGTTAGTTTACCTGTAAAAAGTCAAAACATATTACCTATTCCTCCTCTCAACACCGGCACACAGGTGAATGGGGTGCGCACCTATGACTTACTCATGGCAAATGGTAACACCGTGTTTCTTCCGGGACTTCAGACACCCACTTCAGGCTACAACGGTAGTTTTTTAGGGCCTACTTTATTAATGCATCAAGGTGATAATGTCGCGCTAAATGTAACCAATCAATTAGGAGAAAATACAACTACCCATTGGCATGGATTTCACGTACCGGCAATTATGGATGGAGGGCCCCATCAAATGATTCCTGATAATACTACATGGACAGCCACTTTTGAAGTACTCAATGTCGCTTCTACTTTTTGGTACCATCCACATCATAAACCCGATTTCTGGCGAGATTCTAATGGAACTGGCGGACAGGTGCACAGAGGTTTGGCAGGAATGATCATTGTCGAAGATGATATAACCGATGGGCTTGATATCCCTAAAACTTACGGAGTAGACGATATTCCACTGATCATTCAAGACAGAGCTTTTAATCCGGACGGAACGTTTCTGGAATTTTTGAACCTTCCTGCTCTTGTGGTTCGAACTGGCGATAATATGCTGGTTAATGGCGCCATTACACCTACCCATAATACCCATGCACAAATGATTCGATTCAGAATTCTCAATGCTTCAAATGGACGAAGTTATTATTTGGGATTTAGCGATAATCGAAATTTTTATCAGATCGGATCAGATGGTGGTTTACTTGAAACCCCATTGGTAATTAATCGGGTGAGAATCTCCACCGCCGAGAGAGTTGAAATTGTTGTTGATTTCTCAGAAGATCTGAACAGCACAATCGATCTGATGAGTTATTCTTCTGAGCTGATTAACATCTTTCCAACCTACCCTCCTGCTTTGAGAGATGATATGGACATATCTGATTATAGAATAATGAGTTTTATTGTGGATAATGCGACGGCAATCCCGGTTACAACTATACCTTCCACACTAACAAATATTCCAATATATAATCAAAGCGATGCAATAAACAATACAAATCCACGACCCTTTGAAATTGTCAACGGATCTCCATTGGCAACGATCAATGGTGTATCTATGGATATAAACGTGATCAATGAAACGATCAATGTTGGAGACATGGAAGTATGGGAAATTATTAATACCTCAGGAGTAGCCCATCCTTTTCATGTACACGGCGCTCCATTTCAAGTACTTTTTAGATCCAACGGCCCGGTGCCTGATAATGAAAAAGGATGGAAAGATGTGGTTTTGGTGCCAGGCAGGTCACAAGGTGGAGGAAATGGTGTGGTAAGAATAATTAAGCCTTTTTTAGATTTTTCAGATGATACTTATCCTTATATGTACCACTGTCATATTTTGGAACATGAAGATCGCGGGATGATGGGGCAATATGTTGTTGTTGATAATTCTACAACCACAGCGATAGAGGAGGCAACCGACGTCATATCGAATACGAGTTTATTCCCAAATCCGGTGGCCAGCCAAAATTTTCAGCTTAAATTTTCAGTAACCACTGCAGATAAATACAATTTCTCATTGCTGAACCAGAATGGAAAGATCATAAAAGCGTTTTATCGAAATAAGGCGGTCGGAGTTGGAAACCATGATCTCACCTTGGATGTTGACGAAATATCGCCTGGATTTTATTTTTTATCTATAGAATCAAGGAAGGTGAAATTTATTAAAACGCTCATTAAGCTATAAATAAAAATGCAATGTCATCCTTAGCGAAAATTAGCGTGTCCATTGCGGACTTAGCGGGAATCCTGTTTAGTTGTGGTTGGGCCACGCTGATTTCTTCCATAGCATTATTCTTTCTTTCGTTCACAACTCATGCCCAAGAGATAAAATTGATGAGCTTTAATATTGGTTCGTCAGATTGGGTTGGAAATAGAGATTCAGTTATTGCCCGAATAAATATTAACGATCCGGACGTTTTTTGTGCCATTGAAGCGACAAGAAATACCAGGCCTTTCATCGAATCTTCATTGACGGATTACAATATGCTTCAAACCTTTGGCAACAATCCTGACTTAAGCGAATCCCACATTTTTTATCGTAAAAATATGTTTTCGATCATTGAGAGTGGCTTTGAGGAAATGGAGACCTATGGAGGATACAACGGCCCGGGAAGATATGTGAATTGGGCCAGACTGGAAGAAACATCATCTCAAAATCAGTTTTTGGTTTATGCCAGTCATTTTGTATTTGTGTTGCCAACAAATCCTGATTCTTCCACTATCGGACAATACCGGCACGCTGACGGTATGGTTCAATTGATGAACCAACATACGTCCCTAAGTATCCCGATGATAACTGTTGGAGATTTTAATGCTGTGCGTTCTAGCGCGGTTATGCAGTTTTTGATTGATCAAATGCCAATCACCTACAATTCGACCACAATTACCAATCCTATTCTTTTGAATGATTCCTGGGAAGTAGCCAATCCTTCTGTTCAAAAACCGGGAACTGTTGGTTCCGGATCGACGGCGATTGATTGGATTTTGACCGCTCCCAATACCAATGTAACCAGTGCAATTATTGATAACCAGGGTAGAAACGCCAATGGGAGTTTCCCTTCTGACCATCGTCCTTTAGTTATTACTTTTAACCCTTCGCTGACCACTTCAATAGATGATTTATCAAAAAACTCCGGGTTATTGGTGTTTCCAAACCCATTTGAAAACCATGCTCAATTTGAAATAGAATTACAAAACCCTGAACGTATTTTGGTTCAGATATATGATACCCAAGGCAGGTTGGTCAAGAGCAAAGAGTTTGAAGAATATGGAGTAGGAAAATTTCAGTTTACCATGGATCTGAGCAATTTAAGTAATGGAATATTTCTCTGCAGAATTCTAACTGCCGAACAATTAAAAACCGGATTAATAATTAAAAGAAAAATACGGTAGCAATGCAATACAAATTAACTTTTCTGATCCTTTCCTTGAGTATTGGATTATCCCTGCAAGTACAGTCTCAATATCGCAAAGGTGGTCCGGACGTGAGACTAAAGGCGACCGGCCTGGAAGTTGGAAGCAGTTTACCGGATTCCCTAGAAGTTTACAGTTCTGACGGGGAGAAGAAGAAGGTAACTGACCTGTTTCAAAATAATCCCACAGTAATAGTAAGTGGCTGCCTGACTTGTCCTGTATTCTTAAGAACTTACCCCGGGGTTGAAGCCATATACCGGGACTACGTGGAGAAGGTAGATTTCTATTATCTTTATAAGACCCTTGCCCATCCTGAAAACCATAGTTATATACAACCAATACAAATCGAGGAACGGCTGACACATATTGTCGAGGCGAAAGAAAAACTTCAAACAAAGATCCCTTGGTTAGCAGATCCCATGACAAATGAAGTGAGTTCTGTTTTTGGCCTTACGCCCAATTCAGAGTTTTTATTTGACAATAAGGGGACTATCATTTATATGAATACCTGGAGCGATGCGGAACAACTTAGAAAAGCCCTTGTTGAATTAGTCGGCACGGCAACTGAAATATCTACGATTGAATCGCTGGGTCTGCCGATGGTTTTACCGGTGAGTACACCTTCTGAAGAAGTGGTTACGAGAATCACCGTGGTCGAAACGCTGATACCCATTGTGGTACGACCCGAGAACAATACCAGCCCTTATTATGTAAAATTAAGAGCGGAGGCCACGAGTGACCTGTTACAGGATGGTTCCGGTGGACTATATTTTGGCTTCCACCTTGATCCGATTCACAACGTTCACTGGAACAACCTGGTCGATCCCTTAAAATATGAGATCACTGTGCCTGTAGGCACGACCATTAATAAAGCAATAGGAAAGGCTCCAAAAATCAATCAAGTCAGTGATACTGATCCCAGAGAGTTCCTTATTGAAGTGAATAACTGGAAATCCGGAGATCACCTGCCAATTAAGGTCATATACTATGCCTGTGACGAGGATGACAAGTGGTGTAGAATTGAAGTACAAAACTATACTCTTATTCTTGATCCTGATGCCTATGCCGGTGGCGTGATAGGCAGATCCCATCGTTCACGTCCCGGCGGTTCAAATTCAGGAGGTCGGCCAATGCAGGGAGGAAACAGCATGATTGAGCGTATGATGAGTTTCGACAAAAACAAGGATGAGCTTTTGACCAAGAATGAACTTCCTGAGCGTATGCGAAGACGATTTAACATCATGGATGCTGATAAGGATGGGTTTATAAGCAGTAAGGAGATAGCTGATATGAGGAGGCGGTAGTGCTCGGTCAATACTATTGAGAGGTACACCATTTTGATTTTGATTTTAATTGTAATTTTGATTCTTCATGATTTAATATGTCTTTGCAAGAGGTCTGACCTGGTAGCTATTGGGGTTCGCATAGATGGGCAATATCCAGCAAAAGGCATCTCTGCCTGGCGGTCTCCTTTGCGCCATAGCCGCTTCGGCGACGAAGCACAGACACGGCTGACCTCTTTGCAGCAAGGAATACACCTCCTCACCGCCCTCATACTCCTGGCAACATCAGCTTCTGCCCAATCCTTCAAAGTACAAGGCACAATATCAGACACTTCTAACAACAAACTGGAATTAGCCACTGCCATACTCATAACACAGGCCGATTCCGTAATCTTCGGTTTTTCAATTACCAATGCGAAAGGGCTTTTCAGAATTCGGGATATACCGAAAGGAGAGTATTTTCTCACCATAACTTACTTGGGTTATTCGGATATCATCAGAGATATTGAAATAGATCAGGAGATTAATCTTGGCAACCTGATCATGAAACCGGAATCATCAAAGCTGGCCGATGTAACAATAAGCGCTTTACCGATTCCAATACGGATAAAGAAAGATACTATTGAGTACAACGCCGATGCATTTAAGGTCAATCCCGCTGACAACGTAGAAGAACTCTTGAAAAAACTGCCTGGGGTCGAAGTAGAAAACGACGGCACGATCAAGGCTCAGGGCGAAGAAGTGCAAAATGTATTTGTTGATGGCAAAGAATTCTTCAGCAGCGATCCGACGATAGCCACCAAAAACTTACCTGCAGACGTAGTTGACATAATCCAGGTGTATGATAAATCATCGGATATGGCCGAATTTTCCGGTATAGACGATGGCGAGCGGGAAAAGACCTTAAACCTCGTTCTAAAAGAAGGCAAGAAAGCCGGATACTTCGGTTCTGCCAGTGCCGGATATGGCACAGATAGAAGGTACGAAGGAAAATTAAGTTTGAATCGATTTACAAAAGAAACTCAATTATCGGCCATTGGTATGCTCAATAATACCAACAAACAAGGATTTTCATTTCGGGAATATATCGATTTTATGGGCGGCCTGGGCAATCTTGCCGGCGGAGGTGGCCAGGGGCGGTCTGGTACCAACAGTCTTGGATTGCCTATATCTCAAGGTCTTGGCAATGGCTTTGTCCAAACAGGTGCCGGTGGCCTGAACTATAATATAGAACCGGTCAAAGATGTCGAGATCAATTCCAGCTACTTTTTTAACCGCATTAAAAACGACATCACACAAACGATAACCAGGCTGACCTTAGTCGAAAATGGTGGATTCGATACAGAACAAGAGGCCAACCTCATCAATGAAAATTACAACCATACCGCCAATTCTACGATACGGGCTACACTGGACAGCACTCAAAAAATTATAACACGTCTTTCCTTTGGTTGGAATGAAGGAAGTTCTATGAGTTTGAGCCATTCACGCAATTTTGATGAAAATGGCGTACTCCAGAGTAGTGGTTTTTATGATAATAAGTCATCCGGTGATAAGCTGGAATCAAGTATCAATATGACGTATATGAAAAGGCTGAAGAAGAAAGGGAGATTCTTTAGCGCGAATGGACGGTTTTCGCTTTCCGACAATAATCAATTTGCTAACCTTAACTCAACCAATACACTTACAAGGAACGGCAGCACATCAATAGACACCTTACTACAAGAGCAAACTCAGGAAAACCAACAAGCCCGTTATAGCTTCAAAATATCGATCACCGAGCCCCTTGGTAAGCGAAGATATCTGGAGCTAAATGCATCGCGTAGCAGTATCGATTATGACTTTAAAAAAGACTATTTTGACGTGATCGATCCGCTAACGAATCGCCTTGAGTACGACGAAATCCTCAGCGATGCCTACAATCAAGATTATAGTTATAATCGCATTGGCGCCAACATTAAATTCAATTCGAACAATGCAAGCCTGACTGCAGGCGGTCACTTGCAACACTCCGATCTCAATGGTATTTTGCAAAGCCAGGAAAGTCCGATAAACCAGGACTATATCTATTTCCTGCCCAGCCTCACCTGGAACTACGATATCGGTACGAGCAAGAGCTTGCGCGTCCGCTATCATACCTCCATCAACGAACCAGACATCGATCAGCTTCAGCCGCTTGTCGATAACTCTGACCCGTTGAATATCTACATCGGAAATCCTGACTTAAGACCTGCCTACCGGCACAATCTGAATATCAATTTCAATAGTTTCAGTCAATTTAGCAATGTCGGATTCTTTGCTAGAGCAAATGCGAGATATACTAAAAATAACATCACAAATACCCGAAGAGTAGATCGGTTCTTTGTGCAGACGACCACTCCTGTGAATACAGACTATGCGTTCAATAGTTCTTTGTATTTCAACCTGAATGCGCCTTTGAGATTCATAAGGCAGCGCATAAGCCTGTCCAATAATCTTATGTTTTCGGATAATATCCTTTTTGTCAATTCCACGGAAAATAAGGTAAAGAGAGTCAATGATCGTATCTCTCTTGCTTTGGACAATATGAAGAAAGACGTCGCAGACCTTCGCTTTGGCACAAACATCAGCATCAACTCAACATCGTATTCACAAAGCAAAGAACAAAACCAAAACTATCTCGATAGCGAGTATTTTATCGACCTGGATATTGATCTCCCCAATGACTGGAACTTTAATACATTTCTGAGACACAACATTTACTCTGAAGAAGATTTTGGTGAGCAAATTTCACTATCGCGATGGAAGGCTTCCTTATCGAAAATCTTTGGACAGACCAAAAAACTAAGGGCGGAGTTAACCGTTTTTGATATCCTGAATCAGAACCAAAATATCAACAGAACCACAAACCTCAACTATATCCAGGATGAGCGGATGGAATCTATTGGTCGATATATTTTAGTGAGTTTGTCTTATTCTTTTTCCGGGTTTGGGAAGCGGGATTGGTTTGGGGGTCGTGGTAGGAGGAGGGGCTAAGGTAATGTAATGTACAAGGCTTGGTGTCATAACCATTGTAGTTTGTAGTATTGTTCCAATCTTTGAAATGCTACTTTAATATGAAAAGGCTTCATTACTTCCCGCTTACGATTAGTCCACGTGTTTTGGATCAAAACCATTTTCATTCAAAAAGCGTATGTCATGCTCCTCTTCGATAAATTCATCCCATATTTCAGCACACCGCACTCTTTTATAAAAACTTATTCCATTCAAACTTGTAGAATCTAAATAACTGTAATCAAGAAAGCCCGAATTATCAGTTACCGTTTCAGCATGAACCATTATGAAACTGCTATCTCCTAAAAATGCAGCTAATATATATTCTACTGCTAATATCCGCATTGCTATGAATATACAGTATTATTGGGCTAAGTTTCTGCGATATGAAATTGAAGTCTGCAAATGAAATTCATAGGCAATACAAATGAATATCTTCACCTGGCAACAGTAACAAATGAAAACCGTAATGTCCTCAAGGAAACTATTGAAAGTAGTTTGACAATTTTATGGTTTGATTCGGGACACACCGAACTCGTAATAGATGGAAAGCAACAAGCTTTTGCAAAGAACCAGGTTGTTTTTTTGACTGAATTCCATAAAATCGCACTAAAAAATATACGGAGAATAAAATTCTTGAGATTTAACCGACCCTTTTACTGTATTGTGGATCATGATGCCGAAGTGGGTTGCAAGGGTATTCTATTCTTCGGAGCATCTCAATTGCCTATAATCCATATTCCCGAAAAGGCACTAGAAAAATTTGAAACCCTATGGAAAATGTTCACCATAGAAATGTTATCCAACGATAATTTGCAAATAGATATGTTGCAAATGATGTTGAAAAGATATTTGATTTTATGTGCCCGGTTATACAAAACGCAAGCGTCATATCCTGATGAGAAAGTAAACTCAGATCTTATCAAAGAATTTAACTTCCAGGTAGAGCAACATTTTAGGACAAAACATACAGTAGCGGAATATGCCAGTCTTCTGAATAAATCTCCCAAAACCATATCAAACATTTTCTCGAAGTTTGGTTCGAAATCTCCAATGCAATATATACAAGAGCGAAAAATGCTTGAAGCGAGAAGACTTTTACGCTATTCGGATATGCAGATCCAGGAAATTGCATACGAAATCGGCTACGATGATATTCAAGCGTTCAGCCGGTTTTTCAAAAAGCAGGAAGGTATTTCTCCTTCAGTATTTAAAGCAAATAACTAGAAAGGAAGAATTGCCAAATCTTTGGGAACCTTTACCTACCAGCCACCTTTTTTCCACCCCATTTTTGCATTGTAACAATTAATAAGTAACAAATCAAAATTTAATGCAATGAAAAATTTATTAGTCACAGTAGCTCTTTTAGTGGCAGGTCTAACAAATATACTTGCACAATTGCCTGACCCCGGATTTTCTATAGATCCCAACACCGCCATTGTAATTACAGATCCCCAAAATGATTTCTTAAGCCCTGATGGTGTAACATGGGGAGTTGTCGGAGAAAGTGTGAAAGCAAACAATACCGTAAACAACATCGAAGCGCTATTTGCAGTAGCCAAAGAAAATAACATTACGGTTTTTGTCTCTCCGCACTACTACTATAAGCACGATCATCACTGGAAGTTTGAAGGAGCCCTGGAGGTATTGATGCACAACATTAACATGTTTGACAGAACAGACGCATTATCAACCGAGGGATTTGAGGGTTCGGGCGCTGATTGGTTAGAGCCTTACAAGAGGTACATAAATGAGGGCAACGTAATTGTTGCTAGTCCGCACAAACTCTATGGTCCGGAATCTAATGATTTATCGTTACAATTGCGCAAACACGGTTTTAGCAAAGTGATATTGGCCGGAATGTCTGCAAACCTATGTACGGAATCTCACCTAAGAGAATTGCTGGAAGATGGTTTTGAAGTAGCGGTAGTAAAAGATGCCACTGCAGCCGCTATCTTGCCGGGATTAAATGGATATGAAGCTGCCGTGACAAATTTCAGAATGCTTGCCAGCCATGTTTTTACGACCGATGAAGTAGTTGAACAGTCAAAGAATGTCCATTAGAACATTTTAAAAGATAAGGCAATGGAAGAATTAGGAGTAATTAATAAAATAGAAACCACAAGAAAGGAAAAGGCTGCAGACCTGATGAAGGCGACAGTCATTCATGGATTCGGCGATTTCGATAAGCTCGAGTTCGTAGATATCAAAAGACCAAATCCGAAACCTGGTTATGTTTTAGTCAAAGTGCTTGCGACTGGAGTCAACCTTTTGGATCATTATATCCGCGAAGGTTCAATTATTTCCGAACTGCCTTTCCCCCATATTTTAGGGGCAGATGCTGCCGGGGAGATAGCTGAAATTGGCGAAGGAGTTGGCAGTTTAGAAATCGGTCAGCGTGTAATTGTGGCTCCGGGATATCCGCAAAAAGAAGAGGAGACCAATATTCGCCCTACAATTGCCGCCCCAAGTTTTGGTTTGCCAGGATTGCATATTTCAGGAACTTATACTCAGTATATGGAAGTTCCTGCTTACGCTATTATTAAAGATGAAACCGGGCTAGTGCCTGAAGAAGTGGCCACATTCCCGGTTCCTTTGGCAAGTGCTGTTCACGCAGTAAAGGGGGTTGGAGAAGTTAAAGCCGGAGACACAGTTCTGATTCATTCAGGCGCATCAGGTTCCGGCAGTATGCAAATCCAGGTTGCTAAAGCGTTAGGAGCAGACGTAGCATCGACAGTACGCAGCGATGCCAAAGGAGAATTCGCGAAAACACTCGGTGCAGACCTGGTTATTAATACACGTAACGAGGATTTCGTTGAAAGTATAAAGACATGGACTCAAGGAGTAGGTGTTGATGTTGTGATCGATAACCTCGCGGGAGAAGTATTGCCAAAGAGCATAGAGGCCACAAAAGCGAATGGTGTTATTGTTGCTTTTGGCTTTGCAGCAGGTCCTGAAGTTACGTTCGACATTCGAAGCATATTTTTTGCACAGAAAAAATTACGCGGATCGATGGCCAGTGATCTTGAGGATATCAAATGGGGTCTTGAGCAAGTGCGGCTGGGTCGTATTAAACCAACACTCGATCAAACTTTTCCGCTAAGCCAGGCCGCAGAGGTGCATCGACTTATCTCTACCGGCAAGGTTACAGGCAGACATGTGTTGCTACCATGGAGTGAATAATATATTTGGCTAGCAATTAACATCAAAGAATATGGGATGTGGGAAGAATTGCCAACTTTTGAGGAACACTTAGCTACCAAGACCCTCTTCTCTCACCCCATTTTTGCATTGTGAATTTAATAAATAACATTTTAAAATATCAATAGTCCGTGAAGGAAATATTTCATAACTCGTTGATACTCAATCTTAGAATTATGGATAAATTATTAAAACTAAAGTATCGTCTGAACCGAAACTTGCATTTTAATAGGATTGCCAAATAAGCAGGCCATAAATACTTGATAATCAGCGTTATAGAAAATCTTGAATTTAAGATACTGCTGTTAACACTTCGAATTTGGCCGAAATCCTTCACGAACCATTGAAATATGAGACAATGAAAAATTCAATGGTAGCCCTGGCAGTCTTAATATCAAGTCTTACAAGCTCATATGCACAGTTACCTGAGGATGGATTTGCCATGGATCCTAGCACAGCCCTTGTCTTTACAGATCATCAAGAAGATTTCTTAAATCAGGATCTTGTAACCTTTGGAGTTGTTGGCAAAAGCGTAATGGTGTACAATACCGCAAGTGAAAGTGAAACACTATCTAAAGTCACGAAAGAAAGAAAAACCACAGTTTTTGACCCTTCTCAATACGATTTTAATCTTGATCACACCTGGAAATTTGACGGTGCATCGGAAGGATTGATGAACGACATTAACGTGTTTGACAGGACAGATGTCCTATCGACGGTAAGCTATGAGGGCTTTGGTGCCGATTGGTTAGAGAAGTACAAGGGTTACACTAATAGAAGTAAAGCTATCGTTACAAGCCCGCACAAAATCATCGGTGCAGAGTCTAACAATTTATCCTTACAATTGCCGAAACACGACTTCAAGAAAGTAATACTAGGCGAAATGTCTGCGAATCTAATTACAGAATCACGCCTCCGATTAATTGCTAGAAGAAGGTTTTGAGGGGAAAATTATTTTAATTTAATGTTGCATATACAACTTTAGGTTGCTACATTTACATTGTGAAGTACAAATTAGAACATTGTGTTGGGTCAAGATTTAGAAGATTATCACGCATTATCGATGGACACTTTCGGTCATGTCTCAAAGATTTTGATATAACAGAAAATCAGATGACTTTACTTTTCGCCCTAAGCAATTTAGGGAGAGTTGATCAAGGGGTTTTGGGGAAAAGACATGTATTGGAACGTTCGACGGTGAGTAGGGGCATAAACGTGCTCCACAAAAAAGGTTATGTTGGGAAAAGCGATGAGTACAGGCCAGAGGTATTCCTGACCGCGAAAGGCGCGGATCTGGTAGAGCGACTCATCCCGTTGTGGGAAGAACTTATGGACAAATTGACATCGGATATGGGTAAAGAAGGAATGGAAATGATTTCAAAATTGGAACAAAAGTTAATGTAAATTTTTTTATTAAATATGTTGTATATACAACTTTATTCACTTTAATCTTTAAACAAATAAAAATGAAAAGAAAAATTTTAATCACAGGCGCAACAGGAACCACAGGACAGTATGCGATTCAAGAATTACTTGAAAAGGGTGCTGATGTAAGGGCAATGGTGAGAACTATTGACAAGAGAACAAAAGGTAGAATTGGTTGTGAGTATGTCGCAGATGAACGTCCATGAAGGAACAAAAAGCCCCGCTTCACAAAACCATTTGATTGCTGAAGATATATTAGACTGGGCAGATATTGGTGCAGTACATATACGGCCGGCATTATTTGCCTGGAATTATTTGGGAATGGCAGCGCCTACTGTTATAAGTGAAAAGAAATTTTACTTTCCTAATCCTGAAGCTAAATACACAATAATTCACCCGCAGGATATCGGTGAAGTGGTTGCAGAAATTCTCACTGATGAAAACATTCAGCAGCATATAGGTAAAAGATATGATCTGTCCGGTAGCAAAATTTACGGTGGAAGAGAAGTAGCTGACGAGATTGGCAAATTATTAAATCAAAAGATTGAGTATGTTCCAATCCCGGTGGATATGTGGATAGATGCAATGAAAAATCTACCGTATGTAAATGATTTTTTGGCCAGTCACCTTAGAGAATTCAGTAAGGATATTGCTATGGGCAAGTTTGATAAAACAACAGATGTTGTTAAAAACATACCGGTCACCAACCACGGACTTTAAAGACTACATTGAGGAACACCTTGATGCATTTAAGACAAGAGATATGAGATATGGGGTGCATTTCAAAATGTCCCGATATAGGGAAATATGTGTTAAATTAGATATATCAACCAAAAATTAAAAGTCATGAACGTGGTTAAATTACAGAAAAGATTTGACCAACTGATGAGTGATGTAAAGAACCTACAGGACATTGAAAGTTTTTACGACTATGAAGAAAGTTTTACCTACCTGTTAAAAGATTTTGGCAGAGAATTGCTAGAGAGTTCATTGGGCGAGGCTGTTGAAAATCGTAAAAAAAAAGATGCATCAAGACAGGTTACGGTAAAATTGAATTGAATAAGTCCAACAAGTACAGCGAACAAATCGAGTCTGCAAAAGTAAGCCCTTATTTACAAGGCAAGTTGATATTCATAGGCCAGTTTAGTTGTTACGAGAATGGGGAAGAAATTGCGAATAAATTATTAGAGGTAAAAACGAATGATACGGCAATTTACCGTTTAACTGATACAATGGGAGAACAAGTAGGAGAATGGATAGATGACCAAGATCGGTACAACATAGAAGATGTGAAAAAAGAGGATAGAGTTTATTGTCAGGTGGATGGTTCTCATTTATTGACAAGAGGACCGGGATGGAAAGAGGTAAAATTGGGAAGGGTATTCAAACAAAGCTCAATTCTACCTCAAAGTGCTGATAGACAGTGGATTAGGAATAGTGAATATGTAGGTCATTTGGGTGATCATGAAGAATTTGAGACAAAAGTTTCAGTGTTATTAGATGAATATTCAGGATTAAAAGACCGGATGGTTTTTGTGAATGACGGAGCTGTATGGATAGAAAAATGGATTACAGCAGAATATCCTGATGCAACCCAAGTACTAGATTTTTACCACGCCGTTGAAAATGTGAGCAAATACGCAAATGTGTGTATGAAAAATAAAAAAGTAAGAAAAGAATGGATTTCACAGACAGCTTCACTATTAAAAGAAAAGGGTTATGATAGCCTTATAGAACGGATCGATGAATTGAATTGTAACACGAAATTAAAAAAAGAGGAAAAGAGGAAATTGATGGTCTATTTAGAAAGGAACAAGACAAGAATGGATTACCCTTCATACATAGAAAAGGGAATGTTAATAGGTTCTGGAGCCATAGAAGCAGCGCACCGCAACGTATTGCAAAAAAGGATGAAACTGTCAGGTCAAAGATGGTCTGCCAAGGGAATTCAAAATATGATCAATCTCAGAGTAATCAATAAAAGTGGCCATTGGGATATGGTAACTGACAGGTTAAGACGCGCCGCCTAGACGGGACAAAATGAAATGCACCCGAGATATGAGATATGAATGAAGCGGGTTAATTCAAACTCTAATACATTGTCAGATAAAATAGCAGGAGTGTAACTCAATACTGTTGCACCACACCGTCGAGCTGACATCGCCAGACGGGTGGTGCAGCTGTATTAGGCAGTTTATAGTCTTCTTATACAGGGCTAAACCTTTGCAATAAACTTGATCTCAATCAGTTGCTCAGGGAAGGCCAAACGGGGAGTCATAAGGATAGAACTTGCAACATTGGGTTGCTCTGATCCGTATGCACGCTTCCTCACTGTACCTGCCACGGCAAAAGCGGAATCCATATCAGTAACATATAATACTTCTTCTACAACGTGGTCCAGGGTAGCACCATACTGCTCAAGAAGTTTCTTAGCATTACCATACGTTTGTTGCATTTGAAATTCCATGTTGGAATGATCCCTTATTCGGCCTTGATCATCCAAAGGGGCTGCACCAATGAGGTTTCCTTCATTATCATGACTAAACTGACCGGAAAGGTATATTGTATCACCAACTTTTTACAGCCTGGGCAAAACCGTAGTCAACCTCCCAGGGCATGCCCAGTCCCTTCGCTTCTTTTATTATTACTATTTGTGTTTTCATTTCAGTATTATTTTTAAGTGTTAAAATTTGAACTTCGCAATCTTTTGGCCCAAAGCTGGGTGATGAAATCGTTTATGCTCTCAGTTCTAAGACATGTTCCATTTGAAGTACATCTTTGACTAACCCTTTCTGGAATGGTGCGGTAGCGGTATTTAAGTCGATAGTACCGAAATCCAAACCTGCTACCGTACGGAAAGGCCGTGTACCGGCTTTGGCCTCAATGACCCTTGCGATCGTATCAGCCACATCTTGTGTTACGGGTGAATCCGGACTTTTATACAGATTATCAAAACTAGCCAACATGGCCCCGGGAATTTCTGCCACTTCACCATAACTGTCCAACGCTGTGGTATCATCTTCCTTCGGTCCGCTGTAAAGCAAACCGGACGGGAAGGGACCCGGCTCGACAATGGCGACGTCCACACCGAAGGAGCTCAACTCGTATTTTAGTGATTTAAAAATAATTGCAAGTACTATTAGACCAGTCGTCAAGTAATTGAATAAAAAAAATTTATGGGCTTAATATTACATTCATAGTGTAATTGATAAATAACTCAAAAGGCTTAACGGTACGAGAAGCTTTCATACGGGTCAAGGCTCCCTCCCAGCTGTTTATGATATAATCCGCCAAATCGTCTGATGGTAACTCAGTTTTGAACTCACCCTTTTCCTGACCCTCTCTTATGCACTGACTGATAATTTCTGTCCAACCGGAGAATTTATTTTCCAGCAGTTGTGGCATAGATTGGTACTGTCCGCCTAATTCATTGCTGCAGTCTCCCATTAAGCATCCTTCTCTGCATTCTGATTTCATATATACTTTTGCCCGGTCATTGAACATAAATAAAAATCTTTCACGAGGGCTTTTACTCTTGTCGAGTAATATTGATCGCATATAGCTGAGGGTATTCTCGGCATAGTGGCTGATCACTTTTTGACCAAAGTCTTCTTTACTCTTAAAATAGTAATAAAAGGAACCCTTGGGAATTCCAGCGGTATCCAACAATTCCTTTAACCCAAGTTGATGATAGCCCTTCCGGCTCATAATTTCGACGCCAAGGTCTAGTAAGTGTTTTATGTTCTCTTCTCTCATATTTAAAGTATTAGACCAGTCGTATAGCTATTACAACGAAAGTAAATACTAAAGGTTCAGCAGTTGGTAAAAATAATTGTAGACCTCTAAAATGGTGATTGCCCAAGTACATTTTTAATAAAATGAGTTAGAGGAAGCTGTAATTGCCAAAAAATAAATCGACTGATTCTTGACTTTTCTAAAACTTGTACTTACATTTGACCGAACGTTCGTTCTTAATTAATAGGTTGACAAAGCCCAGGACGAGTTATTTCTACATGAAAAAGTATTGGCAGAAGTGAAAGTTAGTCAGGATGAGCTCCTGTTGGGGCTCCTACAAGTTTTTAGAAAAGTTGGATATGATGGAGCCAGTTTAAACGCACTGGCTAGTGCTTCAGGATTAAAAAAATCCAGTTTGTACCACCGTTTTCCAGGTGGTAAAAAACAAATGGCAAAAGAAGTACTCAAGTTCGCAGGCCAGTTTGTTGGTACGAATATTACAGGAATTTTGAAGTCAGATGGAGATCCCACAATGAGATTAAAAAGAGCATTGAAAAATATTGATCAGCTTTATTCCGGGGGCCAGAGTGCTTGTATTCTCAGAGCACTATCCATGGATACAGGACTTGATCTTTTTTCCCAACTGATACATGGTGCTTTTGAAGATTGGATTAATGGATTTTCAAAGCTTGCAAAGGATTTTGGCTTTGCTTCAAAGGAATCAATAAAAATGGCGGAAGATGTTGTAATAAAAATTCAAGGAAGTTTGATAGTAGCTAGAGGAACAGCGAATGAGGTAATTTTTAAAAGGATTTTGAAAGAAGTTGAAAATTCATTTAACAAAAGAGAATAGTTTTTTTTGAAAATATGTAATCCGAACGTTCGGTTTGTAATTTGATCTTTATTTATTGTTAAACGCTTTAAAAAAAATAAAATGAAAAAAACATCAATCGCGGTTCTTTCAGAACCAAAAACAAGTTCCGAAGAAGCTTTGGGACGAAAATTTAACACCCTGACAGCAGCGCATGATTTTAAAAATGTGTGCCAGTTTATTAGTTACCTTTTTTTGATCGGCATTTTATCACTTATGTTTCCTGGTAAAGTGATCGGTTCATCGGAATTGGAAACCTCACCTGCTATTAATGAGGTGAAGGTCAAAAAACATTACCCGACACAATACCATACCGTTGAAGTTGATGGTATAGATATTTTTTATCGCGAAGCCGGACCAGCCGATGCACCGACAATTCTACTTCTTCATGGTTATCCGACTTCATCGCACATGTTCCGAAATTTAATTGCTGAATTATCAGACAGTTATCACCTACTTGCACCGGATTATCCCGGATATGGTAGGAGCGAACAGCCACCGATGTCAGAATTTGACTACACCTTTGATAATATGGCCTTATTAATTGAAGGATTTTTGGAAAAGGTGGGGGTAGAAAAATACAGCATTTATTTAATGGACTATGGAGCTCCCATTGGTTACCGAATTGCAGCGAAATATCCGGAACGGGTGGAGTCTTTAATAATCCAGAATGGATGTGCCTATGAAGAAGGACTGAAAACATTTTGGGATCCAATCAAGGCCTATTGGAAAGACAGGACGATAGAAAACGGTCAGGCATTGGAAGGGTTTCACTCACCGGCTGGACTAAAATGGCAGTATACTTACGGTGTGCCGGATAGTACTCTGATCAGTCCGGATAATTGGGAAGTTGACTTGCGTCATTTGTCAAGACCTGAAAATGACAAGATTCAATTGGCCATGTTTTATGATTATGGGACGAATCCCCCGTTGTATCCCTCCTGGCAAAAATATTTTAGGGAGTATCAACCACCGGCATTAGTCGTATACGGCAAAAATGATTACATCTTTCCAGAATCCGGCGCGCAGGCTTATAAAAAAGATTTGAAAAACTTGGATTTTTATCTTTTCGACACCGGACATTTTGCTTTAGAAAGTCATGGAAAGGAAATAGCCGACAAGATGCGTGCCTTTTTGGATAAAAATGTAAAGAAAATTTAATCACTTTATTAAATGCAAGAGTTTGATCAGCTTTTAGACCGAAGAATGGAATCTGATCAAACTCTAAATACACTTGACTTTATTCGAAAACTTTTAGCATGAAAACCTGTCTGCAGTTGGCCGTCCACCGAATAAAGTCAACTATACAAATGAACTACCCCGAGGCAGAGCCTTGGAGTATCAAATCGGATTCCTTAGTTTCTTCGACGCAGAGCGTTGGGGAATTGAACCCAGCTAAGTTTAAAATCTCAAACTATGTCTGACCATATAAGCGATATTGCCTTTAGCCCTTCTGTAAAAAAATTTCAGGAAAAAGAAGGTTCCAGATCAATTTATCAACGAATGGCAGAATCGAGAGATTGGCAAAATTCTATTACAGGACAACTGAGGTATTTTATTGCTCAACGGGATTCGTTTTACATAGCCACAACCAATCGGGAAGGACAGCCTCATGTACAACATCGCGGCGGCCCTAAGGGATTCTTAAAAGTATTGGATGATCAAACATTGGGTTTTACCGATTATTCAGGAAATCGCCAATATATATCTGCTGGCAACCTACAAGAGAACAAAAAAGTCTGCCTATTCCTAATGGACTATCCATCCCGGACACGAATAAAAATATGGGGTGAGGCCGAAGTTATTGATAAAGAACACGCAATGATAGAGCAACTGAGGGACGATGATTACCATGCCAATATTGAAAGGGCCATAATCATCAAAGTGAAAGCATGGGATACGAATTGCCCACAGCATATTACACCGAGATATACGATGGAAGAACTTGAACCGCATTTAGGTAAATTAAAAGAACGGATAAAAGAATTGGAGGTTAAATTGGAAACCTGTGCTCCTGTATGAAATTAAAATCAAAACAAAAAAATTAGAATAAGTCTGAACGTTTAAATGCCGGGAAGAATTACTAACTTTTCAGGAATGCCTACCTACCACACCCTTTATTCTCACGCCATTTTTGCATCGTCAATTTAATTATGAACATTTTGAAATTTAAGACTATGAAAAATTTAACAGTTCCCACCAGAGGAGAAGTATCTGAGAAAAATCAAACCATATTTGACACTCTTCAAAAAACCATAGGCTTTGTACCTAACTTACTGGCCTACTTTGCGAAAAGTGAAACAGCTCTCGATGATTATCTCACCTTGCAAAACCGCAAGTCAACACTTCGTAAGAAAGAAATAGAAGTTATCAACCTCGTGACCAGCCAAATCAATGGTTGTCGATACTGCCAATCAGCACACACTGCAATAGGCAAATTGAACGGGTTTTCTGATGAACAGATTATCGAAGTTCGTCAGGGCTCTGCGTCATTTGATGCAAAATTGAATGCTTTGGCAAAATTTACCTCTTCAGTAGTAGAAAACAGAGGGCATGCAAGCCAGGAGGCTAAAGATGCATTCTTTGCTGCAGGTTATACCGAAGCCAATATGATCGATGTGGTGATAACTATCGGCGATATGACCATAAGTAATTATATCCACGGCCTTGCCGGGTTTGAAATTGATTTTCCCTTAGCTTCTGAGCTAGTTCGACAAGCTGCATAAATAAGCGGTGGTTAGAATCAAAATCAGGAATTTGCCCAAAGGTTAGCAATTTATCATCGCCAGCGATAAACTTTTTATCGTTGGTGATGAGCCTATCGCTAGTAACGATTTTTTATTTGTACAAAGTTGATTTGACAGCTAACATATATTCTACTGCCAATATCAGCAGTATTATGAAGATATAGTATTTAGTTTTGCCGATAAAAAATGAACGATAAACTTATACCAAGTGCAAATACAATTTTCATCAACGACTCCATCCGACCTCTTCTAGATCTTCGCCGCACAATTGGGAGCAGAAGTTGATGAAAACACTTTTACCATCCCAAAGCACATGTAATAAGCTAATCATCTCGAACTATTGTGGAACATCCAACAAATCAATGAACCAAGCACTTATGATCCATTGGTTAACCGAGTTATCGCTAATTTTAAAAAAAAGCAATGAGAATAGGGAATATGTGGTTGTTGATAAAAATCGAGATTTATCGAAGACTTATAGTGGGAAGGAATTGGCAGAGGGAATTGGGCTTCACCTTGTTGGTGGAGAGGAGTATTCCACGAAAGTGGAATAATGTTTATTTTAGGAAAAACTAAACGAATACAACTTCGACTCCCTCAGTTCGAATTTCAGTTTAACCTCCTCACCTTTGAGTTTGTCGAATGAGAAACCATCTTTCCATATTACCTCGGCGTCCGTAACAGTTTTAGTGATCAGTTCGCCGTCGGCCAATTTTTGGTTGTCTTCATCAAGGAGAGTTACTTTGACATAGCCTGAGGGTGCCACATCTGCGCTTATCCGGAGCGAACTGCCAACAACTGAAACAGCTATGGTCGTCAACGAACCCGTCTTGTTGCTTCCTCCGGCTATTTGCTCGTAGCCATCAAATCCATCTGAGCGCAACCAGCCAAGGGCGAAGTATCCATTGCGCCAGGCCATAAATCTGCCGTCGTTTGCTCCGTAATACATGCGAATTCCATCCTCCTCCACGATCGGGACGGAAGCAAATATGCAGCCCCAGTCGTAGTCTCCCATTACCGAGCCGTTAGGAATCAGAGGCTTTCCGGGAGCGATCCTATGCCAATCAATGCTGTTCGGGCTCCATGCCAATTCGCACCATTGCCTACTTGCCTCGATGTCAAAGAGACCAACAAGGCCGATATAAATACTGGCATGAGGTAGTACAATGAGATCATGAACCTGGTACCGCAGATCGAGTCCTTCCATGACCAAATCGGTCTCAGACCAATTCAGAAAATCGGAGGAAACACTCCTAACCTTTTGGCGGTGCCCCATCCTTCCGTAGCGGCCAGTTGTATTTTCCCCACCCCAACGACGTGTGATCAACACGTATTTTTCCAGATCGGGATCCCACCAAACGCTTTGATTCGTGTCCCCATTATCGATAGGCCCTACGTCGATCCTATCACCCCAATTGATGCCGTCCTTCGAAAACCAAACCACGCTGTTTCCCTTTTCCGGATGAATGGCTTTGTAGCGTTTTTGTGGATCTGTCTCGTGTAAGTCTTTGATAACAGCCACACCATGGGTGTATTCGATAACAATATTGTTTTTGTTATTACCCTCGAAATCGATCAGCCCAAGTTCCGGTTTTTCCCAATGGATGCCATCTGTGGACATTGCATAGCATACCCCAAATCCACGGTCACCCTCTTGCCAATCGTGCCACGCTCTTTGGTCAGATGGCAGGCCTTCACCGGGAAAATCTTCTTTCGGGCCCGATTCGATAAAAATGCTGTACCAGCACTTATAAATTCTCTCTTCGCCGTCATATATGACGCTGCTGTATGGATTGTCGAATCGAGGCTCCCAGGGCTTATCTTCTTTAAAGAGGGGATTGTTTGCGTCTTTCTTCACTGTGCCGACAGTAAGTTCCAGGTTTTCGGTGTGCTCGATGATCCTGGAATCGAGAAGGAGGTACCGGTCACTTTTGGTGTTCACTTCGACGCTTGGAGTTTCCGTACCTTTTTTCAATTTGGCTGAATCTTGAGTAGTATTGTTGGCTTGGGAGCAGGCCAATAATGTCGTGACCACTAGAAAAATGAATGCTGTTTGTTTCATCAGTTTGATTTGTATAGCGATATCCGGAGCCCTCAAAAATAAGAAATGAATAATCCAATTAAAAGCCGAGCTTCGGAAATATTGTCCCGAAAAAGGCGGATGAGCATCAATATGATTAGAAAATTGGACAAGGCACTATTTATTCCCGCTGACGTGCTAACCCAACCATATGAAACAAGTTGAAGTTCAAGACATTACAGAGTGACAATCGTCCTTTCACAATTATGTATGATTATTGTAACTAAAAGGATACCTTTGCTGCCAGCACCACGACATTATGGCTAATTATTTAAAAACCTGAGAATGCTTAAATTCAAAGCTGACATCCGTTCCCTGGCATTTATGCTGCTCGCAGCTGCTGTGCTGGTTTTGCTATGGCAATTTGGAAATGTGATGTCCACACCGCTCTGGATATTTTTCTATACGCTTCAATTGTTGATGGCTGTTATCATCTCGGTGATTGTACACAATCACCAACACCTGGCCATTTGGAAGAATAAGTGGCCGAATCTTTTTACGGACTATTTCCTAACCGTATTTTATGGCTTCCCCATTTTCGCATGGATACCCACTCACAACTCCAATCATCATGTGCACATCAACAAGGAACCCGATTATACCAAGACTTATATGGCCTCAGAAAAGAATAACCTGTGGACCTTAATATCCTATCCTACGCTAAGCGGTCTCGTACAGCAAAAACAGGTTGTAAAATATTTCATAGGACTGTACAAAGAAAAAAGGCATAGATTTTATTTGCACTTATTGCAAATCATCTGCCTTGTCACGTGGATAGCAGTTGCGTTTATTGTGGATTGGAAAAATGCCTTGATCTATGTATTCATACCCCAGCAAGTTTCTTTGAACACTGTCCTTGTTTTTAATTACATCCAACACATTCATGCTGACGAAGAATCGGATCTCAACCATTCCAGAAATATGACCGGAGGTGTTCTCAATTTCTTGTTGTTGAATAATGGTTTACATACTGTCCACCACGTGACTCCCGGTACTCATTGGAGTAAGCTCTGGGAAAAACACGATAAGATCGTTCATAAAATGGATCCGCGATTGAATGAAAATAATTTTGCCTGGTATCTGTGGCGTGTGTATATTTTGGGATTGTTCAATCCGTCTTACGGTACGGATAATATGCGTATGGAGAGGATAGACAAGTTCAAGCTCAAGAACCAAATTCAAGTTCAAGCCCAGGTTGAAGTTTGAATCCTGCTATCTTGGGATTAATCATTTGAGAAAACTACTCACAACGGCTGACAACCATGAGAATTTCAGATTTTATAGAAGTAAAAAACCCCAGACTTAGTGCTCGTTACAGTAAAGACAAACCTCCTATAGGCCATTTTGTCGAGGATTACATAAATGAGCGAATCGACATCAATGTCGATCTAATGGATTTACTCCAGCATAAGGACGAACTATTCAGTTATAATTACATCCGGCATCATTACAAATTTTTCATTTCCAGAATGATCCCTGAAGTGGTGATCCATTCCAAAAAGCAGGACGAGCGTATCGTGCGCAGCCATTACGATTACAAAAACGATTTGTTCAATTGGTTCCTTGGTCCACGTATGATCTATACCAGTTGTTATTTCCGTAGTCATGACGAAACGCTCGAAGAGGCACAGGACAATAAGATGAATATTATCGCCCGCAAGATGCAACTCAAGCCTGGCGAACATTTATTAGATATCGGCTGCGGTTGGGGCACGTTGGTGGCGCACTTGGCCAAGCATTACGGTGTGGATGCTACTGGTGTTACTATTGCAAAGGCAGGTGTGGATTGGGGCACGCGGCAAATCGAGGATTATGGCTTATCGCCTGATCAAGCGCGAATCTGGCACATGGACTACCGGGACATCCCCCGAGACAAAAAATACGACAAAATAACCTGTCTTGAAATGGCAGAGCATGTAGGTATCAAGTACTTCAAAAAATTCATGAAACAGATTTACGATATGCTCGCAGATGAGGGTCTATTCTACATGCAGATTGCATGCCTGAGAGAGCGCGACAGCCTCTTTCAAAAAAAGAACCAGGAAGATCTGGTCTGGGGCCTTTTCATGAACGAATATATCTTCTCAGGCGCTGATGCGAGCATGCCGTTAAACTGGGATTTAAAACGCTTGGAAAAAGTCGGATTCGAAGTGCACAGCACAGAAAACATTGGCATCCACTATTCCAAAACCATCCACTTTTGGTACGACAACTGGATGCGTAATAAGGAAAAAGTGTTGGAAAAATACGGTGAAAAAATCTTCCGCATCTATTCGGTCTTTCTCTCCTGGTCGGTCCTTATCGCAAGACAGGGAAGCTCAACAGCCTACCAGATCGTTTGTCGTAAGAATCTCAATTCGGCTAATCGGAATCGGTTTATAGGTGCTACTAATCTTGCTGAAATTGAAAAAAGGAAAGAAGCAAAAAAGGAGATGGTTATGGCTTGACTGATAAATTTATCTACCCGTCAAATTCGTTAGAATCAGCTTCATTTTCTCTCTTTGTTTGCTTTATCGCCACTATGCCTACAACAAGCATGAACAGTGGTTAGATTTGCTAGGCCCCATCCGGAGAAGGCAACAAATAAAAAAAGTGAAGCATATGTAATTGTTAGCATTTGCGCAGATAATTTAAATTGAATATATTTCGCAAAAAGATAAAAATATTTTGCCGTTAGCATCAGAATTTTATTTTTTTTTTTTTGAAATTTCAACCATAGCACATTCCCAGATGTCCCTCTGACTCTAATTCTTCATTGCAGCATCTTAATAGCCTTTTCAAATAGCAGAGCTATACGTACCTCGATTAGCCAATACGACAATGGGTTTGTCCGCCATCTATCCTACAAGCCATCAAAGTGAAAAGGGAGTAAATCAGGAGAGCTTTGGCCAGATCCATTTTATTTGAGGATTATTTATATACAACGAAGAATTATTTTTGTCGATATGACTAAAGTATATCTTCTAACAGGTTTATTCATTGCCATCTTCTTATTGACTTGTAAGAAGCCAACAATTAATGAAGTGGTGAATATGCCCATTCCGGCAAAAAGTAAATATGGACATCTATCGCTGAATTTGGGCGCTGAGGTATACTACGACAAGATACTCGGTGCTCTCGTAGGTTCGGCAATCGGAGATGCTATGGGAGCCTCTACAGAAATGTGGCATCGGTCGGATATACAAAAGAAGTATGGCTACATTGTAGATCTTACTCCGGCCACTCGCGACAAGAGCCCTGAGGGTACGTGGCGGCACAACATGCCTGCAGGGGCGACGACTGATGATACACGATGGAAATATCTCGTAGGCAAATACATTTCTCTTCATCGAGATAATCTTTCAGCGGAGGGATTTGCCAGTTTCATTGAGGAATACTATCAATCTCAGATCGAAAATTTGGCTCAGGAAGATATCATGGGTTCCACCGATGCCCTTGATCAAAAAATAGAAAAGATCAATTGGATCAAGGAATGGGCAAGAGTAGCGATGGCGTATCGGCAGGGTGGCAAGGATTTTTACGATGCGCTGAGTAGGTTTTATGGCGGTGAGATGGCTTGTGCGGGAATCTTATATACGCCTATGTTTGGCTTGATAGCGAAAGACGTTGAATCCGCTTATATTACGGCGTTTGACCACGCCATTTTTGATATAGGATATGCCAGAGATATTTCAGGCATCGTTGCAGCACTGACCCGGATGGCTTTACAAACATCCACTATGGATTCTATTCTGGACGCTGCGATTTTCGTTGATCCCTATGACTATAAAGACAGCAGACTGGTTGGAAGGCTTTCGAACACTATCGCTGAAGAATCGCGCAAAATGGTTCAAGATTCCCGTGACCTTGCTTTGGAAGATACATTGAATGTAGCGGTGCCTGATGGTTATCCCGGGACAAAACAGGATTGGATGCAACAAGGGTATGTATATAGTCAGCTGGAGCGGAAACAAAAGGCAATCGCCTTTCATGCTGGAGAGATTTGGCAAATCTCGTATGCAGGGCTTGTCTTTGGAAAAGGTGATTTTCAAAAGACCATAGAATTCATAGTCAACTATGGGAGGGACAATGATACTGTCGCGGCTGCCGTAGGGATGATTCTTGGAGCTAAGGATGGATATTCCAACTTGCCTAAAAGTCTAAAGGAGGAAGTTGTCAAGGTGAGTAAAGAGATTATTGGCATTGATTTGGAGAAGTTGGCTTTGGAGATAGTTGGAGAAGAGTGAGTGGAGTCAGGTTAGTTTATTTGCCTCGCAACGCCTTTATTCGACCAAAATACCTATCTTGAAAGGGCTGGTATCAAATTTTTACAATATCAGGATAAATGCTCAATGGAGAACTAGAAGAAGTCAAGGACAATATTCATTTATTTTTCGATGAAACTCTCATATGTTTTCTTGACAACTCTTCCACATATTCTTGCGTCCAACCCTTTTCGAGGATATTAAATTCCAAGCCCTGGGGCGAAATTCATAATTGAATAACATGTTAACCTTCTTCACTGAATTTGCCTCAGCTAATAACTCTTCCGTTTCTTCGTAAATTCAAACCCAAACTGTACAATCCACCGCCGTATCCAAATATTAAAAACGGTGGAAATTTCATTCCCAAAAGGATCGATAAATCGTTCGGTACCATTTGTCTTTTGAAGGTGGTATCCCAATGAGATCATAAATCTCCCTTTTTTCCTCGAGGCGAAATGAACACCGAACCCTCCCTGATACTGTACGCCCCCTTCGTGATCATTTGTGAATGTACTGTCATCACCTCTGAAGCCGTAGCCAATCCGGCCGTAGACAAAGGGCCTTTTTCTGTATTTACTCAGATAATATCGACCGTATACGAACAGTGGCACGAATTGGGTGTCAAATGTGAAGCCACTGATCTGTGCCTGGTTAAACTCAAATGACGTTCCCAGCGCAAGTGCATAATTCGAGTTGAAATGATAACCGTAAAGAAAAGGCAGATGGGTGGAAACCCGGGCGTCCTCTTCGTCCAATAGATTTGCAGTATTCATGCCGAGTGACAAATCCCAAAACGTGCCCCTGGTCACATGATATTTATCATTATCGTAAAGAAGTATGTCTTGTGAATGTACATGCTGACTGGTAATGATATAAATAAAAAGAAGCGAGTACCAAAATCTCAAAACCATTTAGAAATCCACTCGACTTTCCAACTCCAGTCGGAGACCGTCGTCCATGATGTACTGCTCAAGGCCATTTGGGCCTGCAATTAAAATGAGGTCGCTCCTGGTCGGATGTTCGATCACGTCGTAGGCCTTAATTTCTGCAATGTGCTGATACTCAACCAATTGCAAAGGATCTGTAGCGTCAAAAATCGTAATTCCGTTTTCGCCTTCGCCTACAAAGAGGTGGTTGCCAATTAATGCCATACCGTAAGGGCTTCGCATCTGGATCTCATCGACTTCCTCGGGGTTTTCGAGGTTTTCGATGTCCAGGACGACAAGGGCGTTCGTATTACCGGGACATCCTGAAAAATCAGCCGTTCTCAGACTGATATAAGCTGCGTTGCCCTTTGGCAGAACAGGGTCGCACGAAGTGGCGTGATCGAATCTGAATTCGTGAATCGGATTAGCGGCGTCCGCAATATCAAAAATCTCCATTGACGATCTCGAACCAATGAATAATTTGTTCTTGTGAGGAAAAATAGTCTCCATTTCGTCGCCTACGTTTTTTCGCTGCGTTATGAGGTGGAAGCTGTTGTCGTCTTTGATGATATTCAGATCGTACCTCCCTACGATGTAAACGTGGCCAGTGTGGTATGTCATCCGATTCACCGTTCCGCTGGATTGATTGCTATTGCCTGCAAAAGAAGCGGGAACTGCCGATCTCGGTATGATGTTTTTGGCAAAATCCAGGTATACGACGTTGCCGTTGGATATCTCTGCGAAAAGATCGCTGTTTTCATCTACTTCCCGGGCAACTTCATGGAAAGTGAATCCAAGGAGCGCTTCGCCACTTTCGTTCAAAATGTTTTCCGCAAAAACGTTTTCGGCACGAGCCGCCAAAACTGCGTTAGAAGGATTTGAAATATCGATTTTCACAACATCATAGTAGCTTTCGGCGTAGAGGTAGTCACCATTTACATAAAATTCCCGGTTGCCAGGAACACTGATAAAATTGACAGCCGTAGGAGACGCGGAATTGGTGTTATCTATAACGTGAATTCCGTTTTCTTCCTCGCCGACCAGGATGAGGTTTTTAGCAACGTAAATTTTACCCGGATTCGAAATTTGTCGAACGGTTTCATTAATCTCTTGAGTGCGAATGGCTTCGAGGTTGCCGTAGATGGCCTCTGCTTCGAAGTAGGTTACATTCAACGTGCCTGTGTCGTCTGAGCAGGAAATGAAAAGTAGGATTGAGCTGAGTAAAAGAGCTAAGTATATTTTTTTCATAACAACGATTTAATGGATTCGTAATGATAGAATATTCCATAACATTGTAGAAAGTTATTGAATAATTCCGGGCAACAGAATTTTTTAATAGTACTTTAAGTAGTTGAAGTGCATGTTAAGAAGTATTTCACAATTCATGAAACATTTAGTCAGTCATATCCTCGATTCTCGTTTCCAAGGCGGAAGCTTTTGTACACCATTTAGCAAACAAATATTCAGTGATATAAGTCGGCTGCAGAGGTGGTTGGACATCGAAACGGCTTTGGCGCAGTCTCAGGCGGAATTGCACATCATCCCAAAAGAAGCTGCCCGTGAAATTTCAAATAATGCCGATATCGAAAAACTGGATTGGGAAAAGATGCAGGCAGAGATGCAAAAAAGCGAGCACAGTCTTGTTCCCTTGCTGAAAGCAGTGCAAAGATTATGTAAGAAAGACTGCGGCCAGTACATCCATTATGGCGCTACAACTCAAGATATTCAGGATACCGGTCAAATGCTCGCAATGAAATCGGTGCACAATCGCGTAAAGCAAGATGTGCGCGACTTGCTGTCCTCACTTAAATTACTGGCCCAACAGCATCGACAGACTGTTTTGACGGGTAGAACGCATGCACAAGCGGCCCTGCCTATAACCTTTGGATTAAAAGCGGCTAACTGGTACGATGAATTATATCGCAGCCTGGAGCGAATCGAGTCTTCCGAGTCGAGGATTTTTGTTACAGAATTGTTCGGTGCATGCGGTACTATGGCAGCATTCGGCGGATTGGGAATCGAACTTCTCGAAAAAGTTTCCGAAAGACTTGGCTTGTTTTCGCCCAATACTTCCTGGCATGTGGCCAGGGATCGCGTGGTAGAATTTGTTTGTCACATGGCCATCCTGACTGGTTGCCTCGCCAGGATCGCTGACGAAATAAGAACATTGAACCGCCCCGAGTTTGGCGAATTGTCCTTTGTATGGCACGAAGGAGTGGTGGGCAGTTCTACAATGCCGCATAAACGCAATCCTGAAGACTGCGAACAGATTATCGTGTTTGCGAAGTAGTGGAAGAAAAAATAATGCAGAGTCGGGCCGTAGAATGTCGAGAACAACTCTGTACGGAATGCCTGATGTTTGAATTAGGTAAGCATATTGGCAAACAGGATGCTTTTGCTATTCTTTACCACTTAAGTCATGAAGCGCAAAATGAAGGTGGCTCCCTGGTCGATTTGTTAAAGAAATAAGAACGTGTGAATCAATATTTGTCGAACGAAAAAATCGATGAAATTTTCAATCCCGTTAAAAACGTGGGTCTTTCAGAGCAATTGATAGCACGGGTTGTGAAAGATCACTAGTGCATCAGGAACTAAGTAAAATGCCCCTTAGACGAAGTTATTTTTTACCTGAATGAGGCGAAGGTTCCTGATTTTGGCCTTAGCCAAATGAAGGGTTCTTCAACGAAATGCAGGTGAAAAAGAACAAGTATAAGGGGTGTTATATTTCGTGCCTGATGCACTAGTGTTCAGTCAAGCGCATAAATCTGGGTAAAAAGAATAAAGTAACTTCGAATGTTGTTTTGCATAAAGATTAGAGTGACCACCTGATCAAAAAGAGAATATAGAGCCTTGATTAATGAACAAAAAAAAGAATCATGGCAAAATTTTACAAAGTAACCTTAACCGAAGAAGAGCGTAGTGAATTAGAGCGAATAATAAGCATACCCAATAGTAAGTCAATTAGGACCAAGCGGAGTTATATATTATTGGCCTCAGATGAGAATGGAGATAAGCATTGGACAGATAAAAAGATTCAAATTGCCTATGGAATGACGATAAATGGAATAGAGCGAATGCGAAAAAGATTTGTGGAACACGGATTTGAAGCAGCGCTATATGGAAAGAAAAGAGAATATGTAAAAGAAAAGATATTTGACGGTCGGGTAGAAAGCCATTTACTATCCTTAAGATGTGAAGAAGTTCCTGATGGTCATTCAGGGTGGAGTTTACGATTATTGGCTGATAAGATGGTAGAATTGGAATATGTAGAAAGCATCAGTCATGAATCTATACGGCAGATACTAAAAAAAACAAAATTAAACCCTGGCGAGTCAAAGGTTGGATAATGCCAAAGAAAGGAGCAGATTTTGTTCATAAAATGGAAGCGGTATTAGATGTATATGAACGACCATATGACCCGACTCATCCAGTAATCTGTTTAGATGAGTCCCCTAAACAGATCATAAGTGAAACAAAGAAAAGCTATATGGATTCAAAGGGTATATTACATCAAGACTATGAGTATAAAAGAGAAGGAGTAAAAAGTATGTACATGATCGTAGAACCCTTAGGAGAATACAGAGAAGTACATATTGAGGATAATCACAATAGTCAGACTTACGCAAAAATCATCATGAACTTAGTAGAAAAAACATATAGCGCTGCTAACAAAATCACATTGGTAGAGGACAATTTAAGTGCACATAAATTAAGTACCTTATATGAAATTATGCCTGCCCCCAGAGCCCGAAACATAGTGAAAAAGATAGAAGTTGTTCGCACACCGGCACATGCTTCCTGGCTCAATATTGCAGAATGTGAATTGAGCGTATTAACACGGTGTGGTTTGAAAAGTAGAATGTCAGATGAAGAACAACTCAAAAAACAAACCAAAGCCTGGTATGGGTACAGAAACAAAAACCAAAAAGGAGTAGATTGGCAATTTACAACGAGTGATGCGCGCATTAAACTAAAAAATCTTTACCCAGACTATATAATTTGACTGAACACTAGTGCCTCGGGAACGAAATATTAGAACTATTTTTAATATATTTGTGTTCACCAAAACAAAAAAAAGATGAGAGGGATTCCCACAGCCCTCCCATTAACAGTAAACGAACGTCAGCGTGATATATTAGAAAAGGAATATCACAAGGTGAATATACCAAGTTCATACAAACAACGAGTTTCCATAGTAGTTTCAGGAATGGAAGGAAAGAGTATACATGAAACTTCAAGAAATTTAGGAGTTTCATTAAATACAGTACGACGGTGGAGGCGGCGTTGGGAATCAGGACAAGAGGAATTAAGAGCGTTAGAACATGATGAACAAGGCATTCGAGTGAAAGATCATGTTTTACGTACCAAGATTAAGGAGGAGGTACTATCAGACTTGCCCAGGAGTGGAGCACCAAAACGAATAACCTTAGCCCAAGAGCAGCAAATTGTAGGGTTGGCCTGTGAAAAGCCCGAGGATCATGATATTGAAATGGATTACTGGACAAGAGAAATGTTGGCCCATGTGGCAAAGGCAAGGAAAATTGTGGATAGCATTTCCCCACGTTATGTGGGCACTATTTTAAAAAAAACAAATTAAGGCCGGATAAGTCAGATTATTGGTTATACCCCAATATTGAGGACCGAGAATTATTTCGCAAACAAGTTGAGTTCATTTGTGCTTTAATTATAGGGGCAGTGGCGGGGCAAGACCCAAATAGGCGTGTTTTTAGTGTAGACGAAAAAACAGGTATTCAAGCCTTGGAGAGAAAAAACAGCACTCCGATGCGCCCGGGTAGAAATCGTCGTATTGAATCTGAATACACTCGACACGGAACAACCTGTTTAATGGCCGCATTGGATATTTCTAATGGAAAAATACACCATTACCGATTACATCCAACCCGTACAGAAAAGGATTATTTAGAATTCATAAAACAAAGTTGTGCAACTGTATCAATTGATAAACAAATCGGATTTCTTGCTGATCAACTCAATACACATAAATCGGAATCTTTGGTGCGTTGGGTAGCCCAGCAAATCGATTATAGGGGAGACTTAGGAACAAAAGAGTATAAGGGAATTCTAAAAAGTCAAGCTTCCAGACAAGCATTTTTAGAGAATCCCGAACATCGCATCTTTTTTGTATATACTCCAAAACACTGTTCCTGGCTCAACCCTATCGAAAACTGGTTTGGAAAACTACAAAGGCACAGAATTAAGAACGGAAATTTTATATCAGTGGACGATCTGAAATCCAAAATTGAATCTTACATTGCATTCTACAACACACTATTGTTTAAACCGTATAAGTGGAAATTCAAAGGATTTATCGAAGCTCAACCTCATGGTTCAAGAACTTCGTTCCCGATGCACTAGTGCGTCAGAAACTAAATGTGTGACCATTTATTCAAACAGTTGATTGTTGTTCGTTGATAGTTGTTTGTTAGGGAACCAGCAACAAACAACCGGCAACCAGCAACTTTTAAAACGTTCAAGGACTTCGTTCCCGAGGCACTAGTGCGTCAGGAACTAAATTCTAACCTACATAAACTTGTTCTTTTCCTCCTGCTCGTCGTTGTAAAAATCCTCCCCGACGATGAATGTCAACGATTTTCTACTATCCAATTATTTTAATATTCTCAGTCCGCTGTTTACTGACACTGCTAGGCTAACAATTTAAACACTAAAATAATATATGGCGGTTAACTATTTGTTAATTGGCCATTTAATAAGCTTCTATTCTAGAATAGGGCAAATGAGCCACGAATTCGCTTTGTAATTACACTTCATATTATTATTTTACGCCATATTTAATTTTAGTTATTATGGCAAAAAATACAAATCCGAGACTACCCGATCTTGATTTTGAAAAACTCAATGTTAAATCTGATGATTCTACTTCTTTGAAATTTTTAATGCTGGTAGAAGGTGCTTACGGACAGGGTGTGAAGAAAAGCATCAAGAAGTATGGTTATACAGAACAACGGTATTACCAATTGTTGAACAAGTTCAAGGAAGATGGTATGGACGCTCTGATCAATCAGAAAAGAGGCCCAAAGAAAAATACTGTTCGTTCTGATAGGGTCATCCACCAGATAATCAGACATCGTTTTCTCGATCCGCGAGCCAATAGTGATGTGATCGCCCAAAAGCTTAACCAACAGGGGATCAAAATCAGTAAACGAAGTGTGGAACGGACTATTCAGGAATATGGTCTTCAAAAAAAAACTCCATAAGCTAAATCCCGATAGTCAAAAGCCAATACCTGTTACTGCCCAGCAGACCAAGAGGGTAAAAAAGAAGATCGTGGTTACCGAACAGAACAATGAACGGTTCATACGCGAAATGTTAGCTCGAAAGGTATCAGGCACTCATTTGGGTCTCTGGTTATTGATACCGGAATATCTACGACTTGGAGCCTGGGACTTGGTCTGCGGACTTTTCAATAAGCCCGAAGATCACAACCTTTCTGCCCGTATTGGCCTACAATTGGTCAATGAAGCAGCAATTTGTCAAAACAGAGTCAGGAAAAGGAATGCTCTGTGCAATCAAGGTTTTGCCCTGGCAAATGGATTGTCCTTTTTGGTTACTGACGAAACCATTCATGAGGTACTCGACCGCCATACGATGGCAGAATATGAATCCCTTCAAGTGACATTAAGGCAACTCAGAAATCTGCAAGGACATTATGATCCACAAAATATCCTTGCTATTGATCCACACCGCATTCGGTCGTCCACTCAGCGCGTTATGCCAAAGAAGAAAAAAAGACCTTCAGAGCCTGCTCACAAAATGCTACAGACTTTCTTCTGTAACGATGCTTTAACGGGACAGCCATTGGCTTTTACCGTTGGATCAAGCGGCAAAACATGCTCAAAGGCCACCTTACAGTTGTTAGACCTATTGAAACAATCAGGGGTTGAAAAAGCATTAATAATGGCCGATAAAGAACATTTTACGGTCGATATATTAAACCACATTGTTGATAATACCGAAATGGATCTTCTCTTGGCAGTCCCTAATACCAAAAGTGTTGTTCAATGTTTTAATTCATTGGACTATAAGCACCTCTGGGCAGGATATGCCATTGGGCAAACTGATTATAAATTGAAAGCATGTCCACATCCTTTTAAACTTATTGTACAACGAACAGGAGAAATACCTCAATATTATTCCTACAAAGCTTTCTTATCCACTGTGGATAATAACGTAGTCCAATTACTCACTCAAAACTATCCAAAACGTTGGACTATCGAAGAGTTTTTCAATTTTGAAGGAGATATGGGTTGGAATCGTGCTTCTACCTTTAACCTCAATATCCGGTACGGGAAACAAAGTCTTGCTCTTATTGCACAAGCAGCTACACATCAATTGAAAAACAAACTACCAAAACCCTATAACCAATGGACTGCTACACACACCGCTACACAAATCCTTACCAATATGGAAGGTGATCTCAGAGTCAAGGACGACACCATCATTGTCACCTACTATCGGGACTATCTCAACCTTGGTATAGAAAAACATTACCAAAACTTGCCTCGAATCCTGGAACAGGAGGGAATTAATCCCAAAATACCTTGGCTATTTGATTTTAAACTCGACTTTCGATTCAAATGACTAAAATAAATTTACCTTCAAAAATCGTTGGTATGTGTTTAGCGTGCAATAATAGCTTGCCGATAGGATCTTGTGAGTATTTCCTCGAATGATTTACCTTGTTGAATAAAGGTTTGCATTAACGACACGAGTGTTTGCCAAGTGTCAGCACCTTTGTCAGATCTGTTTCCACAGGATATTTTTCGAGATATGACCGCAGGCCTTAGCTGTCTTTCGGCCAAGTTATTTGTAGCGTCAACCTGATCGTAATCCATGAATGTGAATAGGTGATCTTTCTGTCTTGAAAATCTATTCAAAACCTTTATGGTACTTTCCTGAAATTCGATTGTTTGATCCTCTACTTGTTTTTTTATTTGTTCCAATTCTGGGATTAGATCGTCTGCTTGATTTTGAAGATGCTTAATAGCAGCTCGATATTGTTTATCTGTCACCTTATCTTTTGTCTTTTTTATAACCATTGCCGTTTTCAACATACTTTTTATTTGCTCCAACCGCACTTTATCTTTTTCTGAATCTTCTACAAATTGTTCGGCTGTTGAAATGGCCTTCAGATGATGGGAATAACATTTTTGTTGATCTTGGTTTACATCATCATAGATATTCAGACAATCACTCACCAGTACTCCTGCATAGTTTTCGCCTAATATGCTTTGTATTACCGCTCTTGCCCTTGATCGAATCACATGATATAAAGTCAGGTTTTTATTCGCAAATACCCACAACCAATACTTTGGATCAGATACGTACCAACTGGTTTCATCGGCATGAATGACATCCGATGTTCGCACCCTCTGCTTTAAATCTTCATAGGGTTCTTTAAGCACTTTGGCTGCTTTGTGCCCCATATGTACCAAGCCTCCGGGGCTTATTTTTATCCCGAATATCTTTTCCATCACAGCCACTGTTTTTCGCTTTGATAACCCGTATTTATAGTTCAATTCCAAAGCTAAACTCCTTGCCATTGAGCCAATGTAGGTACTTGCTGCTCCTTTAGCATTGCTGATCTTGATCGGATGGTCGCTGCTCACTACATTTTTACAATGGGTACATGTCCCTTGATATGTAATCAACTTTGTAACCTTTTTGGTGGCCTGGATTTCCTCCACTATTTGTTCTACCTGCTCAACTTGTTCAAATTCATCGTGCTGGCATATTGGGCACTTTTCTAAGGGTGCATCCACCGTTTGGTCCACCTTGCCTTCAAATTTTCTAAAATAGCCTTTATGCCGGGGCTTGTTGCCTGGTCGTTTTTTATCCTTCTTCCTTTTCTTGTCTTCTATCCTGAATGGTGCGGCTTGTCGTTTGGAGGCTCGCTCAAGGGAAACTATTTTGTCAAAAGCTAATTTCAACTCTTCTCTGAGTTCAGTAATTGTTTTACCTTGTTTTCGAACAAGTTCAATCAATTCTGATTTATCTAAGGACTCAAGAATGGATAAGTCCATCGTGCAGTTTCCTAATTTGAACACATATTACGAAAAATAATATGTATATCCAAATTACGCTAAACACATACAATCGTTGACGATTTTGTCGGGGCAGGCTGTGGAGAATACTGCCTTGTCTAGGAAATACGCCATAATCTACTTTTCGGAGTGTACTCAATTATTATACTTCAAATTATATTCCCCTCTTTTACTAAAACCGTCAAAATTTCTCATGGAGGAGTATCTTGGATAGCTATCAAATATCTCACTTCCAAACATTCTTGGATCACCCTGTTTTTTCAGTTCACTATCTAACTTTTCGCGTAAGTCTTTTCTAATTTCATCATATTCAGAATTACCAGATAAATCATGGATGCATTCATGGTCGTTGGTAATATCATACAGTTGTTCGGCGGGTCGTTTTTCAAAGTCATTTTTGAAAAGCTCTTTCACCGCCTCTTCTTCTTTATTTTCCATCATAAAAGTTTTGGATGGAGAATCATCGATATCATGATATCCGGGGTATAAGTTCCTGAACCCTTTTACAAGATTGCGTTCATCATTTTCTTTGGTTACAGGAAAAGGATCGCCTGCCGGCCATCGCTCGGGATGGTAATTTTTTACAAATAAATACTCCTTTGTCCTTATCGCCCTGGCCGGGTAGCCCAAATTTTCAGGGCGAGCGTGGGTATGGCGTTCCCGGCCCGTAAGTACAAAGTCCCTGACCGGTTTTTCAGTTGCTTCAGCATACAAAATAGACGTGATACTCCTTCCAGTCATTTCGGGAATGTCGAGCACACTAGCTATTTCAAGAAAAGTAGGCGCCAAATCGATCAGGCTCACAAGCTGGTCTGTTTTTATTCCTGAATTCATCCGATCAGGCCAGGAAATTGCCAAAGGCACGTGGGTTCCATATTCCTGCAAGTTTGCTTTGGCGTAAGGAAAGGGCATCCCATTATCAGCTGTAACCACTACGAGCGTATTTCGAAGCTGACCTTTTTCTTCGAGCAGGTGAAGCATTTTTGTTAAATGCGAATCGAAGTATTCAATTTCTAAGGCATAGTCCAAAACATCATTTCTTGTTACATCGGCATCGGGCAAAAATGCGGGTACTTGTGCTTTGCTAATTTGTTTTCCAGAAATAACACCAGATCCAGATTGGTATACACGGTGCGGTTCATGCCCTCCGTACCAAAAGAAAAAAGGCTTTTGCACTTCCTTCTCTTCTAAGAAAGCCGCAAAATTTCCAAAATAATCCCTGGTATTGATACCCGAAGCTGGCACTGCCTTTACCTCTTTATCATTGTATGCAGGCCCAACAGGGTTTCTGATCCAACCATCAATTTCCCAATTGCCGGGTCCCCAAGGTTTGCCTGTATATCCCAACTTGTATCCTACAGTTTCCAGCAGATCTGTAAAAACCGTAAACTTATTTGGAAATGAGCTCGCATGGGTTCCTGCCTCTTCAAGTTGCCAGATATTTTTGCCCGTTAGAATGGCCGCTCTTGAAGGGCTGCATTGGGGAGCAGCTACAAAAGCGTTAGTGAACAGGATGCCGCTCTTGGCCACCCGGTCAAATCCGGGTGTTTTGATTTCCGGAAAACCGTAAATACTCGTATGCGGATAAGATTGATCATCGGCGATGGCAAAGAGGATGTTGGGCGCGGTGGCCCTTTTTTCAGATGGATTCTTTTGTGTACCACTGCAAGCTATGGCGACTGTTGCTATGATCGAAAAAATAAGTTTTGAATGTCCGACATGCTTAACCATGAATGCCCGAAATCTGGATTCAAGAAATATTATTCCATGAATTTGGAAAAGAACAATGTTCAAAAAATGACTTATTCCAATGTAATAGTAAGAAATCCGGAAGTAATGGTAAATAATGAAATCGTTAATTAGGCATGGCCGTTTCAAATTCATAAGGGATTGGGCGGAAGGTTGAAGTTAGAATTTACTTCTTAGCCACTCTTGTCCATAAAACCTTTGAAACCGGAGAATGTGAAGCAGTGCGCGATATTCACCCCCTCAACCTATTCTCATACCAAACAACTCCCAGCCCTTCACTATTTTCACCATAATTTTCTTCACAAATGAGCACGTCCAAGTCTCCATCCCGATCAAGGTCAACCAGTTCGACCTTGTCGTATTTAGCAACATGAACTCCCGAAATCGCTTGAAAATCAGCAGGTTGCGGATTTTTCAATTTATGGCCGTCCAGCCATGTGATGCCTGCCTCTTTTTCGCGCCCGGTATTCGTGCTTAACACCAGATCGAGTACTCCATCGCCATTGATATCGCCCGCTTCGACAGACTTGCACCGGCCTGTTGTTACAGGAACTTGTATAATGTGTTCGCTCCATTCCCGACCGGAATTGTCCTTTCTTTTGTAAATTCTTATGGTCTCATTCGTCCGTTCTGTGACGACGGCTTCTTCCGTACCCTCCCCGTCCACATCGATCATGGTCATGAACATTACTTCCAACCCTTCACAACCGATAAAATGACTTTCCCACTCTTGTTTTTGTGCTTCACCCGCTCCCGGATTTTCGAGCCATCTGGCGCCTTGTAAGCCAAATTTGCGATCGGTAACTACGATGTCGTCATCCCCGTCGCCATCCATATCCCGGAACAAGATCGACATTACCCAACTCATCGTCGAAATCGGATGCCATTTCCAAGCGCCTAAATCTTCCTTGTTTTGCGGAGCTTCGAACCATCCCAACCGACCATTTTTGCCTTTTCCACCAGCTACGAGGTCGAGCCCGTACTTACCGTCGATTTGTAGAGGTTGTGCATACATCCAAGGCATTACTGCATCTGAGGTGGGCAATGTAAATTGTTTCCAGTTTTCGGCATCTAATAAATCTCCCACCGGGCAGAAATGAACGAATATTTTTTCCGATCCATTCTCAGTGCAGCTCACAATGTCCAGCTTTCCATCATTATTCATATCCGCGAAAACCGCATCCTCTACATTCTTTGTCTCTCCAACGATCACAGAAGGCCATTTTTGTCTCACCTTATCAGAGCCCGGGTTGATGTATAATTTACTAAAGCCTCCTTCCTCCCAGCCGGTCACAAAATCGACCAGGCCGTCTTTATTGATATCCCCAAACTTGATACCGTCGGCGCCAGTTGAAGAGTTATCAATGGTGTGTTGGATCCAGCTTGATTTCTCCGCCATCTTCTGTCTAAAATACTCGTTGTGCCGCATATATGACGCCTTAGCCCATTCTGCATTGATCGTAGGCAAATTTCTTTCTATTGCGGACTTTATGCCAATCATTTCAGCTTTATCAGCAAGATTCGTCCATTCGTTAGGGTCGGCCGCCCTGTCGTACAATTCTTCTTCACCGTCTTCATATCGGATATATTTGTACTGATCTGTGACAATCGTATGATTGTTTTGTCCAAATGTAGAGATGGCTGCTTTTTCCCATTTGACATTGGGATCGTTTAACAGCGGTCTTAGACTTTTGCCTTCATTCATTGCATTGGATGGCAGTCCGCATAAATCCAACAAAGTAGGATAGATGTCTAGTAATTCAACCGGGCGGTCATTTTTCACTCCTTTGCGTCCCTGCCTGCCGGCCGTGTCTGCCGACAGGCTGGCAGGTAGGGTGTTAGGAGTTTTGATAATGAGCGGCACGTTCGTTGCTTCCCGGTAAAGACTGTGTTTGGCAAAAGTTCCCTTCTCTCCCAATCGATAACCGTGATCCGACCAAAGAATAACAATCGTATTGTCCTTATACTGACTTCGCTCCAAAGCGCGTAATACTTCTCCGACGTAGTGATCGACGAAGGTTGTGCTCGCCAGGTAACTTTGAACAATGTCCTTCCACTTGCCGGTTTCGATGGCCCAATCCGTGGTGGGCATCATGGGTACTGTGTCAATCCTCGCTGCAATTTCCGGTACGTCGTTTTTATCGTCCTTGAGGTAAGGCGGCAACTGCACTTGATCAATGGGATGCTTGTCAAACCATTTTTGGGGAACATACCAGGGTACATGGGGCCTTAGAAATCCAACGGTCAAGAAGAAAGGTTTATCGTGATTCTCTTTTAACCGATCCTTTGCCCATTGAGCAGATTTGTAATCCGGCATTTTTTCATCTACATCAGGGAAAGCCGCCCAATCCGTAGAAGTGCCCTCCCTATCCCAATGATATCTTTTACCATCAGCAGGTTTAGGGCCAAATCCTTTAACCCTTCCGCCCGAGTGTTGGAACACACCTTCAGGAGCATGTCCGTGAAAGATTTTACCGACGCCCATTGTCTTATAACCATGTTCGCCGAAATATTTAGGTAAGAAGGTGATGCCGTTCATAGCTTCTGATGCTGCCCTCAAATCCTTATCACGGATCTGTCCATATATACCAGTTGTGGATGGACGCAGACCTGACATAATAGATGCTCGTGACGGGCCGCATAAAGCGGTCTGACAGTGTGCATTAGTAAATAGAGTGCCTTGTGTAGCCAGCTTATCGATGTTAGGAGTAAGAGCTGAAGGATTACCTCCCATACATCCCACCCAATCATTCAGATCATCGATACAGATCATGAGTACGTTGGGCTGCACCACCTTGGAGTTCTGTCCTGACTTCGGGTGGCAGCCCGATGAGCATAGCGCAATGAGCGCTACTAAGCATAAGCATAAATTATATTTACATGGTGTCATATTTCTTTTTCACCAAAGTATTTAAATCCTTTGTTAACTTTCCTCCTTGCTCGCACTTTTCCTTTTTTACACTGAAAAAAAATTCATTTTTTTGAAAATTGGGGAAAATAATGATCATTAATTCTGCGCTGACCAGGTTTCCTGATAAAAATGACGTATTTTTCTTCTATTTGAAATGTATATTTGGACAATATTGTAGTCAGACATATTGTAAAACAAAACCGAATATGAAATGAGAATGTATTACCACAAATTATTTATTTCCCTAAACAGAGCTGAAAGACAGACGAGGCAATTTTTGAATTTGTCTTTGTTCCTCTTGCTCACACCGCTATTAACCTTTGGACAGAAAACAGTATCGGGTACTATAACTTCGGGTGGCGAGGCCTTGATCGGAGCAAATGTCCTGGTCAAAGGCACCAACATTGGGACCGTTACGGATATCAATGGTGCCTATACGATTGAAAATATTCCGGAAGGTAATGACATCCTCGTTGTATCATTTCTTGGTTTCGAAACCCAAGAATTAAGCATTGAAGGACAAAACGTCCTCGATTTAGTACTACAGACGGGCGCTGCAGTATTGGACGAACTTGTTGTAGTGGGTTATGGCACTCAAAAAAAATCCGATCTGACCGGGGCCGTGGTTCGGGCAGATCTAGAAACCTTCAGGGAGCAACCAAATGTCTCTCTTTTCCAATCTCTTCAAGGGACAGTACCTGGTCTTAATGTCGGACAAGTAGATGCTGCTGGAGAGGATCCAACTATACGAATAAGAGAAAGAACGTCACTTGGTGGGGAGCAACAACCACTTATTGTATTGGATGGTGTAATCTATAGAGGAAACCTTGTAGACCTCAATCCCAATGATATTGAATCTGTGGATGTATTGAAAGATGCGAGTTCTACGGCAATATATGGATCACAGGCAGCCAATGGTGTAATCCTTATTACATCTAAAACAGGAAAAACAGTTGGGAAAACGTCCATTAATTACCAGGCATCGTATACTATGCAAGATCCTACAAAGGAGTTTCGGGCACAAGGCGTCGAGGGATGGTACGACCAATACGTCAATGGCTTCTTTTTTGACTCCAGGTTCGCTCCGGATTTTACTGAGCTAGACCCTGATTATGATGCGCGTCCTTTATTTAAGACACAGGATATGGTGACTGCATACGACGCGTATGTGCAAAATTCAGGTCCCGAAGCCGGCTGGTATGATCTTTTGACGGATAATAATCCAAGTATACAAAGTCATAATCTTAGTCTAACTCACCACAACGAAAATGTTTCTTCCTTCATGTCTGTGGGATATACCGACCAAATAGGTTACCACGTAGGAGAGGATTATACTCGATGGAACGCGCGTCTCAACCTCGACAACTATGTTACAGACTGGTTGACTATCGGTGTGCAATCGTTTGCTACTTCCAGTGATTTCTCTGGTTTGGATATTAATAGAGAATTGAGGTATCTTCCGCCAGTGGGTGCATTTCAAAATGTCCCGATATAGGGAAATATGTGTTAAATTAGATATATCAACCAAAAATTAAAAGTCATGAACGTGGTTAAATTACAGAAAAGATTTGACCAACTGATGAGTGATGTAAAGAACCTACAGGACATTGAAAGTTTTTACGACTATGAAGAAAGTTTTACCTACCTGTTAAAAGATTTTGGCAGAGAATTGCTAGAGAGTTCATTGGGCGAGGCTGTTGAAAATCGTAAAAAAAAAGATGCATCAAGACAGGTTACGGTAAAATTGAATTGAATAAGTCCAACAAGTACAGCGAACAAATCGAGTCTGCAAAAGTAAGCCCTTATTTACAAGGCAAGTTGATATTCATAGGCCAGTTTAGTTGTTACGAGAATGGGGAAGAAATTGCGAATAAATTATTAGAGGTAAAAACGAATGATACGGCAATTTACCGTTTAACTGATACAATGGGAGAACAAGTAGGAGAATGGATAGATGACCAAGATCGGTACAACATAGAAGATGTGAAAAAAGAGGATAGAGTTTATTGTCAGGTGGATGGTTCTCATTTATTGACAAGAGGACCGGGATGGAAAGAGGTAAAATTGGGAAGGGTATTCAAACAAAGCTCAATTCTACCTCAAAGTGCTGATAGACAGTGGATTAGGAATAGTGAATATGTAGGTCATTTGGGTGATCATGAAGAATTTGAGACAAAAGTTTCAGTGTTATTAGATGAATATTCAGGATTAAAAGACCGGATGGTTTTTGTGAATGACGGAGCTGTATGGATAGAAAAATGGATTACAGCAGAATATCCTGATGCAACCCAAGTACTAGATTTTTACCACGCCGTTGAAAATGTGAGCAAATACGCAAATGTGTGTATGAAAAATAAAAAAGTAAGAAAAGAATGGATTTCACAGACAGCTTCACTATTAAAAGAAAAGGGTTATGATAGCCTTATAGAACGGATCGATGAATTGAATTGTAACACGAAATTAAAAAAAGAGGAAAAGAGGAAATTGATGGTCTATTTAGAAAGGAACAAGACAAGAATGGATTACCCTTCATACATAGAAAAGGGAATGTTAATAGGTTCTGGAGCCATAGAAGCAGCGCACCGCAACGTATTGCAAAAAAGGATGAAACTGTCAGGTCAAAGATGGTCTGCCAAGGGAATTCAAAATATGATCAATCTCAGAGTAATCAATAAAAGTGGCCATTGGGATATGGTAACTGACAGGTTAAGACGCGCCGCCTAGACGGGACAAAATGAAATGCACCCCCGCCAGTGGCATTACCGAGAGATGAAAATGGTGAATTAACCGTTCAACCGGGCGGTCTTTCTACCAACCCTTTACGAGATCTCGTGGATGCCGATCATACGGAAACTCGTCTAAATCTTTTCGGTAACATATACGCTAAAATAGACTTACCATTTATTGAAGGATTATCATATAAGATCAATTACAGCACCAACTATCGTTCGGACTTTGAAGCAATTTTCAGACCGCATGGTTCGACATTCCAGGGTGAGGGGTCAAAATTACAGCAGACAAGAAGAAGTTGGACCTCTGACAATATCCTTAATTATCAAAGGACTTTCGGCGTTCATAGCATAGATGCGACAGCTGTATATGGCTTTGAAGAAAGAACGGGAATTGCAACTGGAATCACCGCCAATGGATTTGTCAGTGATGTATTGGGATTTAACAGGTTGGGCATAGGTAGCAATCTATCTTTTCCTGTGGATGGTGGCAATCCAAATACCAGTGCTGATGATGGTGAATACCGGTATGAAGAGGCCAGCCTTTACAGTTTGGGTCGAATAAGTTATGGGTACGATGGTAAATACTTATTGACTGGAACGGTCAGGCGGGATGGTTTCTCTGGTTTTTCAGCCAACGAAAAATTTGGAATATTTCCGTCTGCTTCTGTTGCATGGGTTGTCTCTAAAGAATCATTTTTTAAATCGTCACTTTTCTCTTCTCTTAAATTGCGAGGTTCATACGGCTCCAGCGGAAATCGTACCCTGGGACGTTATGACACCCAAGCCCGGTTAGCCGGGCAATTTGGTTATATAGATGCAAACGGGAATTCATTGTTTACCCAATCCATCACTCAATTGGCGAGTCCTGAACTCAGATGGGAAACTACAACCGGTTACAACATAGGAGTAGATTTTAGTTTGTTGGATTATAGAATCACAGGTTCCATTGATTACTACAAGAATGACACAAAAGACATTCTTTTCGATGTGCCGATCCCGAGAATTGCAAGATTTAGTCAAGTATCCACCAATCTGGGCAAACTGGCGAATAACGGGATTGACCTCACAGTATCTTCGGTCAACATTCGAAATAATGACTGGGATTGGACAAGTTCCGTCACCTTTTCAAGGAGTCGTCATGAATTGAGAGAATTGCTTGGATTTGACAATGACGGAGATGGAAAGGAAGATGATATTATTGGAGCCGGATTATTTATTGGCGAACCCATTGGCACCATTTACGACTTTGAAGTCGATGGAATTTACCAAGTTGGCGAAGAGATCCCCGCTGGACTCTCGATAGGAGGTTTTAGGCTAGTCGACAAAGATGGTGTGGCCGGCTTTTCGCCCAACGACAGGACTATATTAGGCTATGAAGATCCCAGTTACCGGTTTAGTATCTTAAATAAAGTACAATATAAAAATTGGTCGCTCAAGGTGTTCATTAATTCGGTGCAAGGAGGAAGTGACCGATATCTAGGAAGAGATAATCTGCTGTCTTGGAATGCCATCAATGGTGACTCTCAGTTTGACAGAACTCTTTTTGAAGGGGCCGATTACTGGCACCCGAGTAATCCTGATGGAAGATACCAGGGATTCAAAGTCTTCGTAGCCGACGGATTGCGGGGAACCTACTATGTCTCGCGGAGTTTTGTCAGATTGCAGGATGTTTCGTTGGGATATACTTTCGACCAGGCTGTACTAGACAAAACTGGTCTCAGTGGTCTTAAGCTTTTCGTAAGTGCTAAGAATCTGGCTACCTGGACGGACTGGCCAGGATGGGATCCTGAAACCGGAACGGGTTTAACCCGGTCGGGGCGCCCTGTAATGAGAAGTGTCACCTTTGGTCTCAACGTCAGTTTATAATCCATTAAGACAATTATTAAACATAGAATAATGAAAAAATATAAATCACTACATAAAATGTATACAATGTGCAGCATAACAGGATTTGGAAAAGTATTCATTGGAATATTATTTGTGTTGTTGTCAGTTACATCCTGCAATGAGGATGAATTCTTGAAAGAATCTCCACTAGACTTTTTCTCCCCTGACAATTCATTCGTGACCTTTCAACAATACGAGTCAGCATTGTTACAACTGTACACGACCTACAGAAATGAAATTTGGGCTCATGATAGCAGTAATGGTGTAATCGCCAGCCAAATGCTGGGGACAGATTTGATATTAAATAACAGACAAATTACTCGGGTCGTTGTAGATTTTGCTTCACTTTGGCATCCGACTGCGGCAAGAGTGGCTACACTATGGAATAATTGCTACCGAATCATCTTTGATGCCAATGCTATAATTGGGCGCGTGGTTGAAGGAAATGAGTTGACACCCGATCAACGAACTCAGGTAAGCGCAGAGGCTAAGTTTTTTCGAGGGCTGTGCTACAAGATGCTCGCTAATACATATGGTGGTGTTCCTCTCGTTTTAGACGAAATCACATCAGCTAAGAGAGATTTCGCAAGGGCAGCCAGGTTAAGCGTATATGAGCAAGCTGCGGCTGACTTAGAAGCGGCTGTGGCTGGTCTAAACGATATCGCTTCGGTGGAAGATCATAGAATAAGCAAAGAGGTCGCAAATCACTTTCTGTCAGAAGTATACTTGTCTTTAGAAAGGTGGAACGACGCCATCGCTGCTGCTACCGCGACTATTAACAATCCAGCTACCGAGTTAATGACATCGCGATTTGGAGCAAGGGTCAATGATCCCGATTTTGGAGGAGATGTGTATTGGGATTTATTCAGACAAAGCAACCAAAATAGAGGCAGTGGCAATTCTGAAGCGTTGTGGGTTTTGTCTTTTAAGTCTCTGACACCAGGCGGATTCAATCCTGATCGGGGTAGGACGTATGCTTTCGAGCGATTTTTTAGCCCCAGGACATGGAGGGCAGATATCCAGGATACCGACGGACAAACGAGAAACCTGGTCGCAGGTGGCCCCAACAGTTTTGTCACTGGCCGGTCATCAGGATTTATGCGGGGAACAGCATTTTTCTATGGTGAACTATGGACAAGGAGCGGTCCTGGAGATATACGCAATTCTGAGCACAACATAATACGCGACTTTAGAGTAGTTAACCCGGATAGTCCGTCAAATGGCCTTTTCGCGGATGCCAATGGTCTAATTAAAAAGGAATCGTACTTGGATACAGCCATTAGTTTTTTCCCTGCTTGGGGAAAATGTACAACACCGGGGAAACATCCGCCCGAGCTCTTTGCTGCTGACCAGACGATTCCAGGTTCCTTGACGAGTCAAGCAGGTACACTTTGGCGAGATCACTATGCGGCAAGATTAGCGGAGACTTATTTGTTTAGAGCTGAAGCGCACTTGGGTGCTGGCAATGCAGCTGCTGCCGCCGACGATATCAACGTCGTACGAAGTAGATCAAATGCAGAACCGGTATCTCCAGGAGAGGTGGATATTGACTATATTCTTGATGAACGTCTGAGGGAACTGCATTTGGAGGTTTTTCGAGCTATGACGTTGAGGAGATTGGGAAGGATGGACAGGGCGAGAACGCTCAATCCGATTTTTGGAGCATCTATCAAAGAGCACCACAACTTATGGCCGATTCCGTTTAGTGAAATAGAACTAAACACAGAATCGCCTTTAGAGCAGAATCCGGGGTATTAGTCTTAAACAAGTTCAAGAATCAAGAACAAGTTCAAGCTCAAATTTGAGCCTCCTATTGGAACGTAGTAAGGCAGCGTCTCTTTTTGAAACAGAGTCCAAGTAGTGTCTCTTTTTGAAAAAAGGACACTGCGGCAGGGATATTCCGTTCGTGCCGATTTTTGCACTATTGAGCGTTTTCATTTATTCTCACCATGCAGATTAATCTCACGAATATGAAAACCTCAATATTTATTCAAGTATTCGCTGGTTTTGTTATCAACCTAATTGGTCAAAGCGGGTCAATTGAATCAACCGCCCATGAGTGGAATAGCCTGGCCATTGAACAAACAGAGTATGGAGAAAAAAGGGCAATATTTCAAGGAAGATCTGACGGTTTTGATTATGTAGATGCCAATGCAATTACACTAGGAGGCATGACGTCAACTCCTTGGGTGCATGTACCCAAAGATTTTGAGGAGCTATTAATTATTAAAGAAGGTACTGTTCAATACGTTACGAATCAGAAAAGCGACACACTTGGTGCAGGAAGTGTAGTATCAGAACTCCTTACCCGTCCCAATAAATTCAGGGTAATAGGGAGTAGACCTCGCGAATTAAAACTGCTTCATATTTTTGTATATGCAGTTACAATTCCCCTTCTTCCCTAAAGATACAAAGATGATCTCTCATTGTCTTGGAGTACACACCCAAGACGGTATTGTACAATACATAGCCAATGGCTTACCTGTATATAGTCATTCGAGTGACGATCTTAATGCTTTCAGATTCATAACTAGCAATTTTATAGATAAAGGATTGTGCAGCCGAGCTGAAGTTCAGCGGGCTTTTGGAGTGAGTATAGACAGTGTCAGAAGATCGTATAGAAAATACAAGGAGAAGGGAGAATCTGGATTTTTCGGGCCTGATGCCAGAAAAGGCAAAGCATACAAGATGGTTGGTAAACTAGTGGAGCGGATACAATCGAAGCTGGATAAGAGACAAAGTAATTTGAGTATCTCAAAACAAGAAGGGATTTCAGAATCGTCGATACGCTATCACATTGAAAAAGGCACTTTAAAAAAAAGTTCAAAATAGAGTGTGAAGGTGGAAATGGCTCGACCTTAAATGATCGCAATGACCTAGACCAATCTACGCCGATGGGCATAGCCACAAGCCGCTCTGAAGACAGGATAGGTGCATCTCTTGGGTTGTCTGGTCATGCTGAGGTGAAGTTTGACAACAGCGAAGCTTTATGCGGAGCAGGGGTATTATTCCTCTTACCTGCCTTGATAGAGCATGGGTTATTCAAGACAAAACAGGTATATGAGTTACCTTCATCACACTATTACGGACTAAGGTCGATACTATTGACTTTGGCCTTCATGGCCTTGTTGCGCATCAAAAATCCCGAACAACTCAAACAATGTAAACCAGGGGAGATCGGCAGGATAATAGGCTTGGATCGTATACCAGAAGTTCGGTGTTTGCGAGAGAAAATAGATTTGCTGAGCAAGCAGGAAAAAGCCGTTGAACTGAACAACCTTCTGATCGATCACTGGTATAGAGATGAGGATAATGAGGACTCATCTTTTTTATATATAGATGGTCACCAACGGATCTATTATGGAGGCAAAGCTAATCTACCTGTCAAATATATTGCGAGACAAAAATTGTGTTTAAGCGCCACTACGGAGTATTGGGTTCACGATGCACAAGGGATGCCTGTTATGATGGTGATAGGGCAATTGACAGAGAAAATAAAAGAAGCAATACAAGACCTGATTATTCCACAAATGCTACAAACCAAATTACTTACTGAGATACAAGAGGAGGATGATCGACAAAGCCCTCAATGCACCTTTATTTTTGACAGGGAGGCTTACGAACCTGCTTTCTTTAACCACCTGTGGGAAAGGTATAGAATAGCCGTGATTACATATCGCAAGGATGTGCGAGATTCATGGAATAAAGATGACTTTGAATCCACTGATACACAAGTACTTAGCCAGGATGTAACCATGCAATTGTGCGAGAAAGAAGTAACGCTTGGAGGACACACTTTCAGAGAGATCAGAAGCTTGTCTGAAAAGGGTGAACATCAAACCGCTATTATCACCACTCACCCTACTTTGGGAATAGCATTGATAGCAGGCAGAATGTTTGGAAGGTGGTGTCAGGAAAACTTCTTCAGTTACCTCATTCAAGACTATGATTTTGATAAAATGATTCAATTTGGGGTAGAAAGTATTGATCCCAATCGGGAAGTGGTCAACCCACAATACCGAAAATTAACAAACCAACTGAAAAAACTCAGGGAAAAGATCACCCGGTTAGAAGCCAAGTTCTTCCCTCTTGCAGAACTAGCTATGGATGAGAAAATTGACAAACTTCCTGAAATAACCGAAAGACAAATGAAGTATAAACACAAAATTGATATTCTTCGAAAAGAAGAAAACAAGATCGCCACCCTCAGAAATGATATTCCTGCCAGAATAACTCTTGAGCGTATGCCCGAGCAGAAAAGGTATAACAAGTTAAAAACCGAAAGTAAACTGTTCATGAATGTAATAAAGATGATCGCTTACAGAGCAGAATCATCTGTGGCAGCTGTGGCTTGTGACCACCTCAATAGGGCAAAAGACGAAAAAAGAATGTTCATCAAACAAATCATCAGCAACAACGCTGACTTGATTCCGGATTATAAGAGTAAAACGCTGACTATAACCTTGCACTCTCTTTCTGCACCAAGATTTAATCATGCAGCCAAACAGATTGCAGACCTGCTCAACAAAACTGAAACCATATTCCCTGGATCAAATTTGCGCATGATCTTCAAAATAACAGCGAATTTAGATTGCGAGAGGTAAGGAGTTCTGAGTATTGGGATTTTCAAAAAACGAGTATAAAATTGAGAATTCCAAAGAGCTCAAGGCTACTTATTATATCATTCGATGGAAGAATGTAAAAGGGGGGAATAGGATCGATGATGGAGTATTGCAACCCATTGTGAAAAACTGGAATAACATCGAGTTTCAAAAAACTGCAAAGGGTGGGAGAAGAAATGTGATACGCGAACCAACATCTCAGCTCAGTGAATTTGAAATGCATGTCACCACTCTTAATGAAGGGGAGAAAAGCCATGATCCACATACACATATTGAAGAGGAGATTATTTTAGTGCAGTTTGGGGAAGTTGAAGAATTAATTGATGGAAATCCTTATCGCGTTGGGCCCGGGTCATTGATTTTCTTACGATCTAATATTCCTCATGGAATTAGAAATATTGGAAAAGGGCAATGCCAGTATTACGCGTTTAAATGGAAAATTCCTAAAATTTAGGGAAATCAAAAGCCTGATCATCTGGCGGGGGGATTGTCCACGATGTGACTGATATCGAGCACGTAGATCTGTCTGCCGAGGCCTTCATGCGAAGAATCGATGGAGACCATCTTGCCGTCCGGGCTAAATCTGGGGTGCAGGTCGATTCGAAAATAGCCCCCATGTTTAAGGATTTGTTTCCGGTTTAGATGGGTTTCCAGTTTAGCCAGGGGTATCAATTTTTTACTAGGCAAATGGTACATGTATAGGTATATAAATCCCTTTATGTTGTATGTGTCTGTGAGTATCCAATCTCCGTCTTTTGAAAGAGTTATATGACCGTTGGGCGCCTCGAAATACATTTCTTTCGGCTGGCCCGTTCCGTCATCTTTGAACAAAAAATAACCGCGTACAGGGCCCTCTTGGCCCGGAGGAGTATGCCATCCATTGTCCATGATCCATTCATCATCGATCCAGAAATGATGGCTGGGCTCTTTATATAAGTAGCGAATATCCGTGCCGTCGAGGTTTGCAGAAAACCCTTCCGTTCGGGCCCGTTCACCCGGTTTGGCGTCTTTGACAAAGAAGATGAATCGGTTTCCCGAAGGATTAAATCCCTCGCGGAAGAAATAAAGAGTACGCAGCGGGTCGACCTCATGATCGTCGGGATACATTAATTTTGCCATTTTCGCTATCGAAATAATAGGTTCCGATTTTCCGGTTTTCATGTCCATTTTCCAAATATTAACGCCTTCGGGAGCCCACTGGCCGTCGTATTTGTCTATCACTCCCTTATAGTCCGTGCCTCCGTGCTTCATCCGTTCGAAATCGTGGGTGAGCGCCGTTTTCCCATCCGGTGAAACTGTGTATATGGGCCGGGGCAACGTTCGGATTTTTGCCGTGCGTGTATTATAAATCCTACTGACAAAGCTTTTCCCGTCATCAGCCCGGTCGTTCCAGATAATCTCTTCCGACGAGCCGGGAATCCATTGAAGTCGGTTTCCCTGCTGCCAGTTCCAGGTCGTCGTTTCCCCTATTTTTGTCCATTCATTATCTCTTTCCAGATCGATAATGCCAATTTCCCCCCGATCCGTCGGTTCGACATCACGTCCTTCAATAAACACCCTTAAGGCGATCATATAACGGCCGCTAGGGTCAAACTGAAGTAATTCTTTATGCATGCAATTGTAAAACCAAAACCCGTGATCGGTCGGCTTGTCTTCTGTTCCGGGATCGGTTACTCGGACGGTTTCAAGGTTCTTGACGTTGGAATCATTGACAAGCGCTTCGAAGCTATCATAGGCCTGGTAGCCGGGGAGTTTAGCGGAATCGTCTTTTGTGTTGGTGCCGGCATTTTTACAACCGTACACCGAAAAGAGGATGATAGACAAGGCAGACAGCATGATGGGGTGTATCCCAAAATTTTGCACAATGGCCTGAAGACCATTGTCTATCGGCCCGTTTCTAGCCAACAAGGCGGCAGCCCCCTGATTTGCTTTCATAAATGAAAAAAAGGGATACACCGTGCGTCCTGAAGCTCAAAAGTGAGCATGCTGTTTACCAGATGGAGGTATGGCCCTCCGAAGGCGGCTGGAAGGAGCAGCCTTCAAACCACCTTATGGTGCTAAGGTAGTAATACCTGGGTACTGAGCGATAAGGAAAAGGCTTCGCTAAAGGAGTCAGGTGATCATTGAAAGAGTCGAACGAAAGTGAACCACTGATTAAGCAACGAAACACATTTAGTTGTACATCAAAACCGGGGATTGGTGTATTTCCCGGGAAGACCATAGCGGAAGACCTTCTTACTGGCTATGGGGTTACCGTTGTAGAGGTGGCGAGACATCAATGAAGGGTGGTAAATAGAACAGGAGATTGCCCTACTGTAATGATAAGAGAGAAGGCACAATCCGTAGAGGAGAGGCCGAGCGTATCGAAGTGCAGAGGGTTACGGACTAACTCGTAGTAGTGATGAAGCATCTGTAATGGATGTGGATCGAAGGGGTTAGCATTGTTGGAATCTGTTATTGGTTCAACAACTAATAAGAATTAGGAGGATTGAATTAAAACAGATTGAAGTCTGGATAATACAGATTAGACAATGAAGAGCCGTATGAAGGGAGACTTTCACAGCCTGTCCCGAAAATCGGGATACGGTTCTGCGAGAGGCTTGGGGTGAAATTCCCCAGGTCTACTCGACCGGATGATGCAAGATGGACGGAGGTGTCTCATATTTTCATAAATTAGTTGCACTGAAATTCCAATTCACTTTTAAAAATAGCAATTAATGGCGTCGAATAACATTCTATGGTTTATTTATTGCGTAGCGATCCTTTACGGTTGCAAAATCCAGGACACGACTGAAAATTCCTGGCCGGAAGGCGAGTGGCTGCGTCATACTATTGACGACTCTTCTAGGGGAGCCGACGGAACCCGGTTTGCCGATATCAATGGCGATGGCTTGCTTGATATCACCTCGCCTTGGGAGCAGGGCGGCATAGTGCGCGTCTATATCCATCCCGGAGAAAGCGAAATGAAGAGACCATGGCCTGCAGTCACTGTAGGGCAAGTTGGTGATCCCGAAGATTCATTTTTTGTCGATTTGGATGGAGACGGTTTTATAGATGTGGTCAGCTCCTGTGAGGGCGAAACGAAGTCGATCTTTATTCATTGGTCGCCATCTGACCCCGATAGATTACTCGATGCGAAGGCGTGGGTGACTGAAGCCTTGCCGGCCGCATCAGGTAAGAAACAATGGATGTATGCTTTTGCTATGGACGTGGATGGTAAAAAAGGGATAGACCTCGTAGCAGGGTCAAAAAATAAAGATGCCCAACTTGGATGGTTTGAATCCCCAGATGATCCAAGAGACCTGGCAAATTGGAAATGGCATCCGCTTTACGAAGCGGGTTGGCTGATGACCCTCCGGCCGGTTGATATGGATAAGGACGGCGACCTGGATATAGTAGCTACAGATCGTAGAGGTGAAAGAAGTGGGGCACTTTGGTTGGAAAATCCCGGTGTCAATGATGTGATCTCGGAGACCTGGACAGAACACCGCATTGGGGCTGTTGGTCGTTACGAGGCGATGCATAATACGATCGCCGATTTAGATGGAGATGGTCTGCAGGACGTGCTCTTCGCAGTGAAAGGCGGCCCTATTCAGTATCATCGCCGCACGTCGCAGTCGCCTATCGGATGGGAAATGAATATGATCGAGATACCACCTAATGGAGGCGGCGGCAAAGCAGTCAAGGTAGCGGACATCGACCTCGACGGACAACTCGATCTCGCGATTTCAAGTGAACATGCAACCGATGGTAAAATCGGAACGTATTGGTTGTCTTACGATCAAAAGCCAACCGAAAAGAAGTGGAGCGCTACCTCCATAAGCGGCCCGGAAGGATTTATCAATGATTTGATTCAGCTAACGGACCTCGATGGCGACGGTGATTTGGACGTTGTCACTGTTGAGGAAAAGGGGCCTTATCTTGCTAAAGGGTATAAGGGTAAGGAGTTAGGAGTAATTTGGTATGAGAATCCGGTGCGTTAACAATCGCAGTGGGTATGTTAAAGAGAATGAGGCCATCTCGAACCGCAATTAGTGAGCTTCGTGATGGCTGGCTGCCCTGAACTAGCCGAAGGGTCTCGCCTCGCGAGACATTGATTGTGCAATCTGTCCTATGCGAACCAGCCAGTTTTCAAAAATTTTACATATCTATGAGGCGCTAATGAAAAACAACAAACTCTGGGCGATCTGTAAATGGACTGTTGGTCTTTTCATTATTCTCACGTTCACCCCATTGATCACCCCTTCCGGGATTCATGAGCCTACATTCATCGGAATGCCATACGCCTTGTGGGTAGGAATAATCGAAGCGGTCGTTTTAGTAGGCTTGACGTGGTTGAGCACAAGAGTACATCCTGGTCGGAAAGAATAGCATTTGAATTAGTGAAAATTTATGTAATTCGTGGAGGATTTCACCAAGATTGCAAATAACATCAAAATGAAAGCCAACTAGATTATGCTTCGAACACTAATCATAATAGGCATCATATACATTGCCATCCTAATCCTATTCGCCAATCGCGCTAAAACCAATACCAAAACATCCAGGAACTATCTTTTAGGCGGATTTAATCTAGGCGCATTTTTGGGCTTCTTTACATTCGCCGCCACGCTCTTTTCCACCTTCACCTTGCTGGGCATGCCCGACTTTTTCAGGGTGCACGGTGTGGGCGCATGGATATTTTTGATGTTCTCAGACGCCATCATGGTCTTTGGGTTGATTTGGATTGGTTATGAATTAAGGAAGAAAGCGAGATCGCAGACGTGGTACGGAATGGCAGGGTTTCTTGAAAACAATTTCCAATCTCGATTTGCGGGGATTGTAGCTTTCCTAGGTGTATTCATTTTCCTGATTCCGTATGTAGCCATACAGATTCGCGGTGTTGCTATCTTCCTTCACGCGAGCTTTCCTGAGGCTATCCCGATGTGGGTGTGGGCGGTTGGCTTGGTCGTTATAATGTTGATTTATAGTGAAGTAGGTGGCCTTCGGGCGATTATGTATAGCGACGTTTTACAGGGCATTTTATTATTGGTCGCTATTTGGATTGTTGGTTACAATTGCCTCAATCATTTTGGAGGTGTAGAAGCTATGTTTGCAGAAGTCGAAAAAGTAAATGAAGCGTTGCTCTCCGTGCCCGGGCCAAAAGGCTTATTTGATTTCCAATTTTTATTCGGTTCTATGATAGCGATCACCTTGTTGCCGTATACACAGCCACAGATCTCAACACGGCTGGTTATATTAAAAGACGTAAGATCTCTGCATCGAATGGCCGTTGGTATTGGATTCTTTGCGATTTTGGTCATTTTACCGACAGCGTTTATGGGCATGTATGGAGCCGTACTTTACCCGGATGCGAGTACTTCCGAATTTTTACATAAAACGTTTATCGCCGATCAAAGTCATTTTATCGGCGCTGTAGTAATGATAGGTTTAGTAGCTGCTGCCATTTCGACCTCCGATTCTCAGCTTTTTGCGCTTGGCGGCGAACTGCGTTCTATTTTGAAAGGCGAAGATGAAAAAATGGTCGGCTACGCACGAGTTGGCATCGTGATTTTTGCTATAATGGCGCTAGTTTTTGCCTTGATGAGTTCGGATGAATTGGTGCTCCTCGCGCGCACCAGCTTTGCAGGCACCTCGCTTTTGGCACCAATGATCTTTACGGGTGTTTTTTATAAGAATGCAAGCAGACTCTCTGCAATTCCGTTGGCTACACTGATCGCTCTTTTCATTTTTGTTGCTTCGTTATTGGGCTGGATTCCGAACAAGGTTGCAGATGTCAGAATGGATTTGACTTTGTTAGGGATTTTGAGCGTGCTCACACTGGCATTGGTTCTGGTTGACAAGAAGAAAGTTGAAAATTAACCCGAGTTGCACTATATCTTCAAGATATCGTATATCTTTTCCAACTTTATGATATATACCAGAAATAAGGCCTTATGTGCAAGACATCTTGGGCTACTTTCCTTTGTCCTTTTTCTATTTTCCTGTTCCTTGGATAAAGCAAAAATTGAACTTAGTGAATTAGGTGAGCATGGCATCGCTATAGCCCACTTGGCGAATGGAAATGAGGAGGGGCTTTCTACCGTACAAACTGCTTTTTCACAAAGAAATCCAGGGTACACGCTCGATTACATTCACAATGCCAAATACTTACCAGCTCATGACAAAAATCGTGTAGTATTCATCCAAACTGGAGGCGGAACGGTTACGTTGAACTATAACCACTCATCTAAATTTTCCGTTGGCGACATTATTCTTTTGCACGAAGACGCATCTCTATCTACCGATAGTCTTTTCAGCAGTTTGGTCTTTACTGTTCCACACAAAATTCCTTCAGAATTACCCGAATTCATTCGCCCCGATTGGGACGACAAGATAACAGATACTCCAGGCGGGTGCGCTACTGAAACAAATGCCTATCGAAGAATTCTTCTGACTTGGAAAGAAAAAGTCGGCCCTTATCTCTTTCACAGCATCAACGCTCATCGGGTGCGAATTATGGATTCATTTTCGCACTACCATCCTGTGGATGGAGGGTTTGATGAATTTTACTTGGTGCAAATGGCTAGACCGAAGTCCAGAATTGTAACAAGCAATAAGGTGGATTTAATCGAAAATCCGGATGAAGTGACCAAAGCTCAGGCCAACGAACTATTGCATTCTACTCCATTGAAAGTGGGGGACCTCGTCTATTTGCCAAGAGGTGTGATGCATAGAGGAGTGGATAGCGTTTTGGTTCAGGTGATCACGGTTCCGGGTTTTATTCCAGGCGCTGAGATCGGGGTGGATCATCACCTTCGGGTGATTAATGAACGGTTAGGGCTGAGTAGTTATGACAAATTACCCTATAATAGCGAAGCGTCAGCAAAGGCGGTTATAAAGTGAAAATCGTGTTTTAATTCAAAAACAAGGCATATTTTGCAGCCATGAAAACAATTTTCTTATTAGTATTAGGTCTCTGTGTCAGCCAATTCGGATATACCCAAAAAAGCACAATCTTTTCGGATTATGAATTAGTTTATACTCAAAACTTCGATGCTCCCCAAGCATTCCACGATTTTGACTATACGGACGAAAGCGCGTGGAAAATCAGCACAAATGATGGGAATAAAACTTTAGAACTTTTTGGAGAAAGCAACTATCGTGCACGAGTCCGTTCACCCTTTAACATAGCCCTGTTGACGGAACCAATCGTTGGCAATTTTGTAATGGAAGTTCGTCTCGCTCAATCTGGCAGAGAATACGGCCATCGCGATCTATGCCTGTTTTTTGGTTTTCAAAATCCTACAAACTACTACTACGTGCATATGGCTACAGTCGCAGACGATCACGCCAACAATATCTTCCTTGTGAATGACGAACCCCGAGTAAAAATAGCGTCGAAAACAACCACCGGAACGGATTGGGGAGATACCAATTCATGGCATACTGCACGTATAGAAAGGAGTGTAGAAGAGGGTACTATTAGGGTCTATTTTGATGATATGGAAACTCCTATTATGGAGGCCACAGATACTCATTTTGGTGCGGGCCGGATAGGTTTTGGTTCGTTTGATGATACAGGCCGTTTCGATGATATCAAAATTTGGACGCCAGAGGTGATAAAGCGAAAAGGAGGCTTATTTGAAAAGGCGAATCAAATGAAAGGCGGTGAGAAGGAGTAGAAATATAGGGATAAATGTACGCTGTCTTGTTTGTAACTTTGGAAAAGATAATTGAGAATAGTTGAACGCAAAGACACAAAGTCGCAAAGTTTTTTGCTCTTGGCGTCTTTCCGCCTTTGGTTTGAAATTATATTTTGAGGATTCTTCGACGTTTGTGCTTTTGAAACAATCACCCTTCCTTGCTTTTTTTTCGGCCATAGTATTATTACTAGTGGGTTGTTCTAACGATAATGTCCAACCCATTCGCACTTACGCGACGTCCAAAGACTTCGAAGAAGCCGATCAAGTCTCGCCTCAATTGGCCGATGGTTTTGAAATGAGCCTTTGGGCACCAGGCCCACTCCTTTCCAATGCTGTTGCCTTAACCTTTGATAACCAAGGTGTTGCATATGTCTCGGAGACTTCCCGCAGAAAAAGTTCTGATTTAGATATCAGGGCCCATCGCGATTGGATGGTCGATGATCTTTCCCTCCAAAGTTTGGATGATACACGTTCATTTCATTTAGAAAAGTTAGCTACACAATTAAGTGACCAAAATATCTGGCAGGAAGATTTTAATAATGACGGGCTGCATGATCATCATGACCTGGAAGTGCAGAGTGAATATGTCCGAAAAATTTGGGACAGTGATGGTGATGGAAGTGCAGATGTTTCCCATCTTTTTGCAAAGGGATTCAATAGTATGCTGACTGGCGTAGCTGCGGGCATCCTGTACCATAACGATGATATTTACTTGACAGCCGCTCCCGATGTATGGAGGTTAAGCGATGATGATCGGGATGGACTAGCCGATGAACGGGCCAATATTGCGCATGGATTCGGTATTCATATTGCCTACGCAGGACACGGCATGTCCGGTCTGACTATAGGCCCGGACGGCAGAATTTATTGGTCAATAGGGGATATCGGCGTAAATGCCGTAGGGCCTAATGGCAAACTTTGGAAATATCCGAATCAAGGTGCAGTGATGCGCTGCAATCCGGACGGCTCTGATTTTGAGGTCTTTGCACATGGTCTTAGAAATACTCAGGAACTTGCATTTGACAACTATGGAAATCTGATAAGTGTCGATAACGATAGTGACTATCCTGGAGAGCACGAACGGTACGTGCACATAGTAGAGGGTTCGGATAGTGGTTGGCGCATAAATTGGCAATTCGGTAAATATGATAAACTTAATGAATCGTACAGGGTGTGGCAAGCTGAAAAACTACACCTTCCCCATTTTCAGGGCCAAGCCGCATATATCCTTCCTCCTTTGAGAATGGCATATGACGGCCCCTGCGGATTCACATTCAATCCCGGTACTGCTTTAAGCAAAGAATGGAAGGATTATTTTTTTGCTTCCTATTTTACAGGTTCGTCGGCCCGGTCAAAGATTCAGGCTTTCAAAATCAAAGCCAAAGGCGCTTCTTTTGAAATAACAGGAATTAAAGATGTCGTCGGCGGTATTGTGCCTACTGGAATCACATTTGCTCCGGATGGCGCACTTTATATTAATGACTGGAAGGACAGTTATGATAAGAAGCCTGAGGGGCGGATTTGGAAGTTAGATGTAGCGGATGAACGCAAAAATAGATTGAGGAAGGAGACACAAAGATTGTTAGGAGAAGGGATGAAGGAGAGATCTGTTGAGGAGTTGAGTAGGCTATTAGCGCACGCTGATCAACGGCTGAGAATGGCTGCTCAATTTGAATTGGTAAATCGGAAAAAGTTGGATATTCTAGTGGATGTTGCGAAGAGCAATTCCAATCTTTTCGCCCGCCTGCATGCCGTTTGGGGCATTGGTCAATTGGCCAGACTGAAAAAAGAAATTGCAGGCGACCTGGTGCCTTTATTAGGTGATAAAAACGGGAATGTTCGGGCACAAACAGCCAAAATCATTGGCGATGCAAAGTACCATCCGACTTCTGACATACTCATTAATCTGCTTCGGGATGAGCATGCATATGTACAGTTCTATGCAGCAGAAGCCTTGGGAAAGCTAGCTAATTCGAAGGCTTTTCAGCCTTTAGTTGATTTATTGGAACGGGTAGAGGAAGCCGATCCGCATTTACGACATGCAGCAGTTTATGCCTTGTCTCGCTCAGCGAAAGAAAACGAACTTGTATCATTGACCAGCCATTCGTCGAAACATGTTCGAATAGGCGCTGTCGTCGCCCTGCGCCATATGCGTTCAACCCAGGTCGCCAGCTTTTTATCAGATATCGAGCCTCTGGTTGTAGTAGAAGCTGCAAGAGCTATCCACGACGACTTTTCTATTCCGGAGGGCTTGAGGGCCTTGGCGGAAGCGCTCAAGCAAAAAGATATTCATGACGAAGCTTTTATTCGAAGGGCGATCAATGCTAATCTTCGTTTAGGCGATCGGAAAAGTGCACAAAGATTGGCTGAATATGTTCATTCGCAAACCGTTACTGAAACTATGCGCCTAGATGCACTATGGGCGTTGGGTTATTGGTCTGAACCTCCTTTACTAGATCGTGTAGAAGGAAGGTATCGCGAACTAACAGGACATCGAGTGGAAGATGCTCGAGATGCTCTAGCCAGTATTTTTCACCAATTAATAAAGGAAAAATCATCCATGCGAGCTGCGATTATTACCGCTGCAGGGAGGATTAAATTTCAGGAGGCGGCTTCCGAAATCTTTCGAATTTTCAAGGATCAAGATCAAGAAGTCGAAGTGACACAGGCGGCTCTTCAAGCGCTGCACCGGTTGGAGAGTGCCCAGGTTAGCGAGGCTGTTGATCTTGCATTATCCGATGATCGTATTGCTCTACGAGAGGATGCACAAGAGCTTTTGACGGAATTGTACTTACCTGAAAATCAACTTATATCCTTGATAACCAATATTTTGGACAATAATACTATCCCAGAGAAGCAAAAAGCGTTAGCAAGTTTGTCCACTACGACTACTTCTTTAGGAGAGCAGGTTTTGGGAAAATGGTTAGATGAATTAATTAAAAATCAAGTTCACCCGGCGCTACAATTGGACGTATTGACAGCTGTCCACAACAGTGCTTTTGATGAATTGAAAAGGCGGAAAACAGTTTATGAAAACTCCAAAGATTCGACCAATATCCTTGCGGCGTATGCTGTAGCTTTATTTGGTGGAGATAAGCAAAAAGGGCAGAATATTTTTGCTCGAAATGAGAGCGCGCAATGCCTTCGGTGTCACGTAGTAAATGGTAATGGAGGGGAAGTAGGGCCAGACCTAACTGATATTGCTTTAAAATTGACCAGGGCGGAACTGATGCGGTCATTGGTTGATCCAAGTTTCAGAATTGCTCCCGGTTATGGGACTGTAATTCTTGATCTTAAAAATGGAGAGAAACTCTCTGGTCTATTGCAAAGTGAGTCAGGTGAAACCTTGACCGTTAAAAGTGGTAATAATCCTAACTTAGAAATAGCAAAAAGTAACATTGAGAAAATAGAACATCTTCCTTCGGGAATGCCAAGTGCTTCAAGTGTTTTGAATAAGGAACAGATTAGAGATTTGATGGCCTTTTTGGTTACGTTGGAGTGAATCTCGTGTTGTTAATTCATGATGATTTCGGAAAATCACCATGAATTGAGATTGTTTTTTTCATAGGCATTAATCATCTGCCAAAGCAAAACAATAATAAGCATCCCCAGCCTTAGTGCCTGGCTTGCCTCCGCCACCTGCTGCGATTACTACGTATTGCTTTCCGCCAACCTCATAAGTCGAAGGTGTAGCATACCCTCCAGCATCCATTTGAAATTCCCATAAAAGTTCTCCAGTGAATTTATTGTAGCCATGAATGCGCTCGTCCATACTTGCTGCTATGAAAACCAACCCCCCTGCGGTTACCACAGGGCCGCCCATATTGAATGTGCCTGTAGGCGGATGTCCCCGAGCTTCGAGTTTGGGATAAGTGCCTAAGGGTTTCTGCCAGGCTATATTTCCTTCGTCAAGATGAATGGCGGTTAATGTTCCCCAGGGGCGTCTATTGATTGGGAACCCTTCAGGAGTTTTTATTACCCGATGGCCTGTTGAGACCCATGGAATTCGATTGAAATTAGTAGAGTTCAATTGCTGAGGATCTAAAATCTTATCTTTTCCTTCATTCAAAATGAAGGAAGCAATTGCTCCTCTTTCTGCCTCAGATAATGCGATAAATGCAGGCATCTGCCCTCTTCCTTTTTCTAAAGTTTTCAAGATAAAGGTTCGTGCTGTGTCCCGTCCCAGTTCTCTCAAAGCATTAAGTCCCGGAGAATTGGGTTGATAAGCCTCTTGTCTTCCATGACAGCTTTCGCAAAAACTTCGATAACGTCTGTATCCAAAATCATATTCCACTACTCCTTTTTCGGCTTCGAAAGGAACCATTGAAATCCATTCGGCTTCATTACTACAATTGATATAAAGCATTCTTTCTTTCGGATCATAGGCGGCTCCTCCCCAATCTGTTCCGCCATTAAATTGGGGCATTGTAACAACAGGCGTCTTTGAAGGCGGAAGAAAAACGTCACCGGTGATCATCCCGCTCAATTTTTCTCTTACAAAATCATTTGCGGATTCAGAAAGTGTTGTCGCTTCGTCTTCAGTCAATCTTTGTTGCCCATATCTGAGCGAAGGCGGTGGGAAAGGCTGTGTCCTTGATGTCCTTTCTCCCGGAATATCACTTTGTGGCACTTCCTTTTCGGTAATCGGAAAGATCGGCTCACCTGTTACTCTGTCGAGTACAAATAAATGGCCCATTTTAGTAGGTTGAGCCACTGCGTCTATGAGCATTCCCTCCTTTTTTACTTGCACAAGATTGGGCGGACACGGGAGGTCATAGTCCCAGATATCATGATGTACGGTCTGGTAATGCCATAGGCGCTCTCCCGTTTCGGCATCCAAGGCCAGAATGCAATTGGCAAATAGATTATCTCCATGTCTATTGCCTCCCCAATGATCATAAGATGCAGAACCTGTCCCACAAAAAACCAATCCGCGTTTTTCATCCAAAGTAAATCCACCCCAACTATTCGCTCCTCCAATAAATTTCCAGGTGTCGTTTGGCCAGGTTTCATATCCTACTTCTCCAGGATGGGGTATAGTGTGGAAAATCCATCTTATTTCACCGGTTTTGAGATCATATGCTCGTATATGTCCTGGGGCAGTGGGCCCGGGGCCTTCGCTTACACGCGAGCCTAAAATGTACAAGTCCTTATAAACGATTCCGGGAGTGGTCGCCGTTACCCAAAGACCCTCAACATTACGCTCAAGGCCTCTTGTCAAATCCACTTTGCCATCGTTTCCAAACGATTCAACAATCTGTCCGTTTTGCGCATCAAGGCAGTAGAGATCTGAGCCTGCAACATACAAAATGCGATCTCCGCTTTCATCCGAAAAATGTGCAAGCCCTCTAATCGTTCCTGAGGCTTCATCACCTTTGTATGGATCAAACTTCCAAAGTTCCTTACCATTCGCCGCTTCCAGAGCTACCACTTTTAGGCCTGGAGTAATCAAAAACATTCTTCCGTTTACGATGATCGGATTGCACTGAATTTGGGTTCTTGGCGATTCGCGCATATCACCTGTGCTGTATTTCCAGGCAAGTTTCAATTGATGGACATTGGACCGGTCGATTTGCAATAGTGTAGAATATTTTGAGCCGGTATTGTCGGCGCTGTACATTGGCCAGTCTCCTGTTTCCGGTTGATAGGGTGCGCTGCATGAGTAGAGGATGATAAAAAATACAAAGGCCGAAGCACGCATTGTGGCAAAATACAATTTCTCAATGGAATTGTAAAAGCTTATCCGACATCAAATTGTGATGCTTTTAAGTATCAGAAAAAAGGACGAATAGTCACGAATGCCTCGTACATCATTATAAGCAAAATCGCAAATACCACTAATGCGTACACAATGGGCTTTATTTCTTCTAGCCGCCTTTTGGACTTAATCGACGATCTCAACCAAGACAACACTTTTTCTGAATATTGTTTGGGCTCAAAATTGGGCTTAAGTAGTCGATGGTTCTTCTTCAAAGAGGATTTGTGCCTTGGTATTTCAGAATTGTACTAACACATATTCGACCAACGAAAATTGGCAACACAATGGAGCCAATCATATAGCCAACACCGATCTACGCATACTCATTTTAAATTAACCGTTAGTAACGTTTACAAACGTTTAAAGAAAAAATGTAGCATTCATAGGCCTATAGCATTCACTACCGGCCAGAATCACTGCGTTAAATTTACACAAACTGCCTTAAAAACATAAATGAAAAAAGTAGGTAGGACAACATGAACCGATTAAGAGAAAAGCGAATTCACAAATGCCTCTTTATTAAATACCTGCAATTGCTCGATTCCTTCACCAACACCAATGTATTTGATCGGAATTTTGAATTGATCGCTGATGCCAATAGCGACTCCTCCTTTGGCCGTGCCGTCTAACTTCGTCAAAGCCAATGACTTAACATCAGTCGCTTCAGTAAATCTTTTGGCTTGCTCAATGGCATTTTGGCCCGTTGTGGCGTCGAGGACAAGTAAGACATCGTGAGGCGCATCTTCCATTTTTTTAGAAATAGAATTTTTGATTTTGGTTAACTCTTTCATTAGGTAGAGTTTGGTGTGCAGTCTTCCGGCCGTATCGATTATTGCTACATCGTGCCCTTTGTTGATTGCTTCCTGTACCGTTTCATAAGCGACTGCTGCGGGATCGGCCTTCATGCCTTTTGTATAGAAATCACATGCTGCTCTTTCAGACCAAATTTTGAGTTGATCGACTGCCGCAGCTCTGAACGTATCTGCCGCTCCCATGATCACTTTATAACCGTTCTCTTTATACTGATGCGCCAGTTTGCCGATAGTCGTAGTTTTTCCTACTCCATTTACTCCGACCACTAGGATGACCTGGGGCCTATTCTCTTCGGGCAGGCTGAAGTCTTCGATATTCACCGTATTGTTCTCAGAAAGGATATCTGCAATTACACTTTTTAGAATATCGTTGAGTTCATCTGTATTGAGATATTTGTCTTTCGCGACTCGCTCTTCCAGGCGGTCAATTATTTTTATTGTCGTATCCAGACCTACATCGGATTGGATGAGAATTTGCTCAAGATCGTCCAAAAAACTCTCATCGACTTTAGACTTTCCAGCGACTGCCTTTGAAATCTGACCGAAAAAACCCCTTTTTGTTTTTTCTAATCCTTTATCGAGATCTTTCTCCTTTTCTTTTGAAAAGTATTTTTTAAAAAAACTCATTTTGAAAGAAGGATAAATGCGAAAGGCTTTTCTCCATAATAGAAAAAAGCCTTTTGATAATATATTTTGACAGTCGAGGAATTATTTCGAATCAGCCAGGAATTCCTTAACCCGGTCTTTGTGAATAATCACTTCTTTATAGGTGTATTTGCCTGTCACCGGATCTTTTATGCTTTTGATCACCTTGGCATGGTCTCGGCCCGTTCCCACATTACCGGTTCTTTGCGTTACTTTGGCGTTCTTTGATACTTTAGCCATGATATGATTATTTTATTTCTTTATGAATCGTATACTTCTTTAAGATCGGATTGAATTTTTTTAACTCAATCCTGTCCGGAGAATTTTTTCTGTTCTTCTGAGTCACATATCGCGATGTGCCGGGCATTCCGCTTTCTTTGTGCTCCGTACATTCGAGTATGACCTGTATCCTATTTCCTTTTGCCATGGTTTCGAGTTTACGATTTGGTCAATTCTATTCCCGTGCGTACACCTTTTTTTTCCAGCTTTTTCAAATACTCATAGATGCCCATTTTGTTAATATTTCGCATAGCTGATGTAGTAATTTTCAAAGTAACCCATTTGTCCAATTCCGGAATAAAAAAACGCTTTTTCTGAAGATTGGGTTCGAATCTTCTTCGCGTGCGATTATTAGCATGGGAGACATTGTTTCCCACGATCGGTTTTTTCCCAGTAAGTTGACAGATCTTTGACATTCTTTATCTGTTTTAGGTTTTTAAAGGAGCTATTGGCACCTGTTTTCAAATGGAGCGCAAAGGTATGTATTTTATTGAAATCAAATCTTCTTTCTTTTAGAGGCATAGGGCACGTTCTCATCCAATATTATCGCTTCCTGAACGACTTCCATAATTTCATTTCCGGGAATCTCTTGTACTGAATAGAATTCCATTCCCAAGACCTGGCTACGGCCTTTACTTTCCAAAATGCCTTGCACATTTGAAAGTTCGTTGCCCCGTGTAAATGCCAACTCGATTCCATCATTTTTGATCGGATTGAGGTAGCATATCCAACTCCTGTTGTAATAGAATGGAATCTTGTACCGGATTTTTGGCTGTAGCCCAAATGATTCAGTCAGTAGGTTGTGTAGATAGAGCAGTAGCTCTCTTTGTTTGTTTTTCTTACTGTAAATGAAGTCTTCGATCACATTCATATTTATTCTTCGGCCTGCAAATTAACAGGTAAATATTTTTTGAAGATTCTCGAATTATTAGTTCAAAAAAAACTTACCACTTGGTAGCTTACCAAATGGAAAGTTTATCTGTTATTTTTCCTAAAATCAAAATTGAACAATGATGGTCTACACGCCGACTTATTGCGATTGGGAATCAAAAGGTAAATACATACAAGTCCTTGATTATCAACTATTTGTAGTCGACGAAAGCACTGCGAAAGAAACACTCGTCATCCTCCACGGTTATCCTACATGCTCCTATGACTACTACGCCGTTCTGGCGATTCTAACCAAACATTTTAGAGTTATCATACACGACCAACTGGGTTTCGGCCTTTCAGACAAACCGCTCAATTATTCCCATTCGCTCAAAAACTTCTTCGCAGCAAATTCTGGGGGCCGGTCTTTGTCAAACTGAGCAATAAATGGTTTTTCAAAAGAAGCCTCAGAAAGATTTAAATTATTTCGCTCGTCTGAAGTTAGATCAGGAATTAGCTACAATTTCGTGGCCCCATGGAGCAGATCTTGCTCCCGAATACCAGTATTATCTGGCATTTAAGAATGACCCTGAGCTACAAAGTCAATTTCAAAAGTGGGGCTATGTTAAGATTGAGAAAGATGTGCAAATTGAAGAAGCAGCACAATGAGGCCTAGTTCACCAACCTCTTAATCCGAATCTGAAAAGCAGCAAACAGCAACGTCATAAAAGGACTTATATAATTAAAAAATGCATATATAAAGTATTCAAAAACAGAGACTCCCAATACTCCTGAATGGTACGCCCCACATGTATTCCACGGTACGAGCACGGATGTAACCGTTCCCGAATCTTCCAATGTACGGCTCAGGTTTTCGGGAGCAAGGCCTTTTTCTTTATACGCCTTATCAAACATTTTTCCCGGCACTACTATGGCAAGATATTGATCCGAAGCAGTCACGTTAAGCGCCAGGCAACTTGCCACCGTACTGGCAAAAAGACTAAACGTAGAATCAGCCAATGACAATAGTGCGTGGCTGATCCTTTGCAACGCCCCTATAGCATCCATCACTCCTCCAAATACCAATGCGCAAATGATCAACCAGATCGTTCCCAGCATACCGCTCATGCCTCCGGTGCTGAACAATTCGTTGAGGACAGGATTGGGGGTCTCTATGGCGACGTCAATGGTGAGCGCATTCATCACTCCTTTGTAACCGGATACCAAATTCAAGTGCTCCGCTCCGCCGACCGCAGCGACTACACCTGGCTGGAAAAAAAGAGCAAAAACACCACCCAAGAGACTTCCAATCAACAAGGCAATAAGTGGTTTGGCCTTTTTTACAATAAGCAGAATTACAACTAAAGGAACAAGCATTAACCACCCATTAATATTAAATGCTCCTTGGATATCCGCCAACAATTTATTGGTATCCGTAGCCCCGATCGGGTCAATCCCTAAACTGATCGCCGAAAAAATGACAAGTGTAAGGATGATCGTGGGTGTTGTGGTCAGGCTCATGTAGCGGATGTGAGAGAATAATTCGCTTCCTGCCATAGCTGATGCGAGATTGGTGGTATCTGAAAGCGGTGACATTTTATCACCAAAATATGCGCCCGAAAGAATGGCTCCTGCAGCCATTCCAGGAGAAATTCCGATTGCCTTGGCTATGCCAATCAAGGCTATTCCTACCGTCGCCGAAGTTGTCCACGAACTGCCTGTAGCTACGGAAATAAGAGAACATATGACCACCGAAGCAGGCAAAAATATAGCAGGACTTAGGATTTTCAGACCTCCATAAATCAACGCCGGAATGACGCCACTTAGCATCCATGTGCCGGCTAATGCGCCCACCATTAGAAGAATAAGGATCGCATTCGTGGTGGCTTTAAGATTATCCGATACTTCCTCGATCATAAGTTGGTATGGCACTTTATTACGAAATCCTACGATGGCCGCCACAGCAGCTCCCATCAATAATATAAACTGATTAGAACCGCTCAAGGCATCATCGCCGTAAACGAATACGTTCCAGGCAAGCAAGCCGATCAGTACAATGATCGGAATGAGCGCTTCGAAGATGGATAGTTCTTTGTTTGCTATGATTTTAGTGTCTGTCATGATCTTTCACTGTCTTACGAGTATGTTGGCCATTTTTTCTATGAAGTGGTCTGCATTTTCCTTAGAAAAGCACAGCGGTGGCTTGATTTTCAAAGTTTCACCATACCTTCCGTCGCTGCCGGTCAAGATATAATTTTCTTTCAATTTATTTTTAACGTGCTTGCAGACTGAGGTGCCGGGACTGCCGTCCGGATGGGTAAATTCTATGCCCAGAAATAAACCCTCTCCACGAATGTCCCCAATAATAGGGAAGTCATTTTGTAGCTCCGTGAGCAATGATTTTAAATAGTCTCCTGTATTTCGTGCGCATTGCTGTAGGCCTTCTTCTTCCAAAATATGTAGCACAGCGTGAGCAGCCTCTGTAGCAAGGGGATTTCCACCGAATGAACTGAAAAACTCCATTCCATTTTCAAATGACTCTGAAATGGCTTGGGTTGTTACTACAGCGCCTACGGGAAATCCGTTACCCATCGGTTTCCCCAGGACAACTATATCCGGTCGGACATTTTGCATTTCGAATCCCCAAAACCATCTTCCCAATCTTCCAAACCCAACCTGTACCTCATCGGAAATGTAGAGAATATTCTTTTCAGTGAGCCAGGGTGCTATACCTTTCAGATAGCCCTTTGCAATGGGAACCTGACCTCCGCACCCGGAAATCGGTTCGGCGATAAATGCGCCAAATGTTTTTCCACGTGCTATTTCATTTTCGATCTGTTCTTTGGCTTCGGCTAAATATTCATTAGCTGTTTTGTGTTTTCCATTATAAAGTTTCGGTAGCGCCAATTCGCAGATGTGATCCTGCTTTCCCCTTCCTCCCGGCCCGTCGTACTTGTACGAGCTCAGATCGATGAGGTTGCTGCTATGGCCGTGGTATCCCATTTCCAAAACAATTTGACTTTCGTTGCCCGAGTGAGCTTGCGCAAGCCTTTGAGCGAGCTCATTTGCCTCGCTGCCGGAATTCACAAAAAATACCTTATTTAAATAGTCCGGTAAACGATTCAAGAGTTTTTCTGCATATCGGTAAAGAGGCTCATTGTGATAGCGCGTATTCGTATTCAAATTTCTGATTTGTCGACTTACGGCCCGGCTTACATTTGGATGCGAATGACCCACTAAGGGGATGTTATTATAAGCATCGAGATAGGCATTTCCATGTATGTCGTACATGTACTGAAAGGCCGCGGAAGACATGAAAATAGGAACGTTATAGCTAAGGTTTAAAGCTTTGCTGAAATGAGCTTTTCGATTATCCGATAATTGATTTTTCTCTCTGGAATTATCAGTTGGTTGAAATCCTCCTGCCCGTAAAAAACTACTCTTCACTTGAATGGGATTCCAGGTTATCCATTTTTCCAGCAGGTCCCATGCGCCTTTCTCACTAATCATAATGTACTCAGTATCAGTGGCTTGTGATTTAGCTTCCGCTGAATGGCATACACTCGTACACAGGCGTGCCGGAATCAGATAATGGAGAAGCGATAGTTCTGTTTCGGTCAATGGCAAAACGGAAACGTATCCTTTAATAACATGCGCTGCATCAACGAAAGGATCGTCTTTGTTCATCATGACATAGGCAAGCGCTGTGGCTGACTCGTTAATCAAGGCTGAATGAGCCACGTCCCCGAAGTCAATGAACCCAGTTATTTCATCACCACGACAGAGCACATTCCAATCGTTGAGATCGTTGTGGATGATTTGTTGTCTCAACGTCTGCAATTTGGGTAGGGCAAAATGTTCGAATTGATCGAGAAAATAATCTACTAATTTTCTCCGGTACGGTTCTTTTATAAATTTGATTCTATTGGAATTCAGGAGAGCATATTGGATATCCCAATGTAGTTGCTGACTTAATATATTGGGAGCATTGATATGTAGCAAGGCCTTGTCAAGTTGCGCCGTTGCTCTTCCAAAATTATGCAGCAAAGAGGGTGTATGTTCAACATCTCCTAAAAGTTCACCTTCTATGTACGTCAATAAACGAGAATAACTGCCGTCCTCATAGTGATGAATGGATTTAGCATTTCGTATCAGCGTTTCTGAGAGTTGGAAGGGAAGTTTTTCTTTGATCTTATTAACCAATTCGATTTCTTCCTGAATCACGGGCAATTCGGAGACGTCGCTATAGTATTTTAGTACGTAGTGGTTCTCATTTTGGTCTGTGATTTTATAATTAGTGCTTATGTAGCCTTCGAGTTTTTTGGCTTTTTTGGTTTTGAGACTGTAGGGTTGTAACAATTTATTAATCACTGAGACCATAGAGCAATAATAGACGTTTTGCTCAATTCTATTCAAAAATCAAATTGTTGGAAAAATACACTAATTTTAAAGCTAAAGATTACAGCAATGAACATAAAAGACAAAATATACCAACAAATTCGAGCAATTGACGATGTAGATCTTCTCAATCAGATTTCTGATGTATTAGCGAGAAATATTGATTCGGAAGAAATTGAACTGGGGCCGGAGATGATCGATATGCTAAAACAGTCTGAAGCTCAATTTGAGAGTGGGGACGTCGTAGATCACTAGGATGTGATGAATCTATTGAAGTGAGTTTGCGCAAAGTTGAATGGGCTAAAAATGCTCAAATAGAATTAAACATCAAAATACACCTGTTTTGGGACAATCGCCAAGATCCCCGCAAAAACAGGTATTACGACAACTGAACCTATCTTTAGTTTGTAATAGTCCCCACTTCCCGCACCTCAGTACCCTTGCGCCCCGTCAAATTATCACCCAATGCCTCTCTCGCACTTTCAGCGTGCTCCATAAGGTGATCTACAATTTCAGGATATCCAGCGGAGACATCCGTGGTTTCGCTGATATCCTCTTCGAGATTGTAAAGTTTCAGAGCCATATCGTTCTGATCATAATCGATAGGCATTCCATCATCTCGGCCCGTTCGACCATTGAGCGAACGATATACATGAGGCAGGTACAATTTCCATCGCCCGTCACCACTTAAGATACCGTGGAGTTCGTTGTTTTTATAATAGAAATAATAAGCGTCGTGATGCAGTGATTCGTTAGAGTCCTCGAGCATGAGATAGCTCATATCCTTACCATCGATTTTTTTGGCAGGTAATTGACTATTGGTGAGTCGGGCAATCGTCGGAAGAAGATCGATCGTCATTGCAGGCCTGTCGATAACTTTACCGACAGGAATATGCCCCGGCCATCGCATAATGCACGGCACCCGTACTCCGCCTTCCAACGCCGTTCCCTTTCCTTCTCGCAAAGGCAAAGCACTTCCGGAATGTGTACCGTACGACAACCAAGGCCCATTATCAGAAGTGAATATGACAAGTGTCTTTTCGTCAAGATTATTCTCCTGTAACGCACGTAAGATCTCTCCTGTAGACCAATCGATCTCTTCTATCACATCGCCATAAATACCGCCAGCAGATTTGCCTTCAAATTTTTCAGAAACGAATAATGGCACATGAGGCATACTATGCGGAACATACAGAAAAAACGGACGCTTCTTATTCTTTTCTATAAATTCTACAGCTCTTTCAGTATACAAAGTGGTGATTTGGCTTTGGTCATCAAGTGTATCAATTATTGTTTCATTTTCCATTAAAGGCAATGCAGGAAAATCAAATACAGTGCCTTGCCATGGATGAAGCGGCCACATATCATTCGAATAAGGAATGCCTAAATATTCATCAAAGCCTTGTCGTGTAGGCAGAAATTCCGGCTCGGATCCTAAATGCCATTTGCCATAAATGGCAGTCGCATAGCCATTAGATTTTAACAGTTCAGCTATCGTTTCTTCATTGGAATTGAGGCCTTTTCCGACATAGGGCATAAGGGCGCCGTGAATACCAACGCGATTGGAATAACAACCAGTGAGAAGCGAGGCTCTTGATGCCGAACAAACTGGCTGGCTTACATAGAAGTTCGTAAATCTTGCGCCTTCTTCAGCCATTCGATCGATATTCGGAGTTTTGATATCTGGTGAGCCGTAACAACCTAAATCGCGGTAGCCTTGGTCATCGGTAAAGACGATGACGATATTGGGGGGATCTTCGTTTTTCTTTCGTTGTGGTGTGTGTTGACAAGCAATAAAAATGGTTATAGTAAGGAGTGTCGAAAACTGAATTTTCATAACTAATAGTATTCTATAGAACCCTTCAACAGTCGAAGACCCCTTTCAGATTTTTTAATTTCGCAATAAATGGTTTCACAAGTCAAACTTGATCCCCTGCGCCAAAGGTAAATCCTCCCCATAATTAATCGTACAAGTCTGCCTGCGCATATAAGCCTTCCACGCGTCCGATCCGCTCTCGCGGCCCCCACCCGTTTCCTTTTCGCCTCCAAATGCACCTCCGATCTCCGCTCCCGAGGTACCGATATTCACATTCGCAATACCGCAATCCGATCCGGAAACAGATAAGAATTGCTCGGCTTCTCGCACATTCAATGTGAAAATAGCCGAGGACAAACCTTGAGGCACTTCATTCTGAATTCTAATGGATTCGTCAAGGTCAGAATATTTTAGCAAGTAAAGAATTGGCGCGAAAGTTTCATACTTCACGATTTCCATATCTGTGCGAGCTTCCACAATTGTAGGTTCGACATAACATCCCGATTTGAATTTTTCTCCATCCAGGCTATTTCCTCCGCACAATACAACACCTCTCTGTTTTCGAGCAGTTTCCAATGCCATATGATACTGTTTTACTGCTTGCGTATCGATGAGTGGCCCCATATGATTTTGTTCATCGAGCGGATCACCAATCCGAATTTGCCTATATGTCTTAAGCAACTGCTCTTTTAGTTTCTCATAAATATTCTCGTGAATAATCAATCTTCGCGTAGAAGTGCATCTTTGTCCTGCTGTCCCTACCGCACCAAATACAATAGCGGGCACGGCATGGGCTACATCGGCATTTTCGGTAACAATGATCGCATTATTGCCCCCGAGTTCAAGAAGGGATTTACCCATTCGTTTGGAAACAACCCCGCCTACAGACTTACCCATTCTCGTGGAACCGGTCGCTGAAACTAAAGCAATTCTTGTATCATTGGCCATAGCTTGACCGATCACCTTATCGCCAACGATTAGATTAGAAATACCTTCAGGTAAATCATTGATGTTCAGGACTTTATTAAATATATTGGCTCTAGTTTAGGTTAGCGTTGATATTAACATTTCATATCGATTCGATATCTGTTGGTATCTCGCGTAGGCCGTTATGTCTTCGACTGAGAGTGCTGCGAAATCTTTCACGAACTGCCTGTTTTTTTTAAGCATTTCCTTGAGCCTATACCAATTGAGATATTGTTGGAGGTATTTAGTGGAAACACCCCAAAATTGATTGTCAATCCATTTCTTTATCCTTCTGTGGGTGGAGTTTACATGTTGGATATGATAAAAACCCCATTTTTGACCCGTTGCTTTAAATCGGAACGCAATGGATGGTGTTCGATCTGTTTATCCATGGCAAAGCCTTTATAGCTGACATGCGAATCGCTGCACAATATAGTTTGCTTGGTAAACCTCTTTCCTATGGCCTTTTCTATAACTCGTGCCGCGTTACGCGGTATCCTTTTTCTTCAACCGCCCTTTGGTAGCCACGCTCAAATCCATCTGTTCTTTTCTATCCAGGGTAACAATTACTGCAATGTGGTCATCATTTATGCCCCTTTTACCTGAGGAGCCACCCCGTTTCCTTGGTTTGCGGGATTCAACTTCCCTGCCCTTGTCCGAGTGAAAAAAGAAAGTCTCGTCACTTTCCGTAATCCCAGTAAAATCCCCCTTATCAGTATCTTCTATGGATGCCAGTATCTTGTGGCGCCAATCGAATGCGGTTTTCTTGTTTATGCCCAGGGTGACCTTGATTTTATCCAGGCTCATTTCTTCCAACATCAACTTAAGATAATCATCAATCTTGTCTTTCCTGCGGATCCTAGCCATCCAGGTGCCGCTGTATTCTGTAAAACTTCTATTACATGACTTGCACTTATAGCGCCGGGAACCTTTGTCGATGCCAAACTTTACATATTTGGTATGGCCACAATGGGCACAGCATCCTTGCTTATTGTCCAAGATATCCCTCCTAAGCCTCTGGCATTGAGGGGAAAGATTTTCCAACTCACCGGCGGCTTGCAGTTCCATTATCAGGGATTGCTGACCTTCGGCCGAAAGACCCATGAAATACGATTTTATTGCTTCTTTTTCCATACCTCTAAGATACAAATAATAGCTTAATTAAACTAGAGCCAATATATTCTGGCAAGCAATAGCAGTGAACGGTGTCTTTTCAGATGGTTTCCAAATGCATACATTTCCACATACCCAGGCAATTGCCGCATTCCATGACCACACCGCAACAGGAAAATTAAAGGCCGAAATTATTCCCACTACTCCGAGTGGATGCCACTGTTCAAACATTCGGTGATCGGGCCTTTCCGAATGCATTTGCAAACCATACAATTGGCGGGAAAGCCCTACGGCGAATTCACAGATATCGATCATCTCCTGCACCTCGCCATAACCCTCCTGGAGACTTTTTCCCATCTCATAGCTCACCAATCGGCCAAGGTTTTCTTTGTTTTTGCGCAACTCATCTGCGAATTGACGTACGATTTCCCCTCTTTTAGGGGCAGGCATTTTTCTCCAGGTTAAGAATGCTTTTGCCGCTTGTCCTACTACTTTATCAAAATCCTCAACATTCCCCAAATTCACTTTTCCTATCAGATTTCCATCGACGGGAGAAGCTATTTTTATCTCCGCTCCTCCACTAATCCATGAATTTGCTCCGGTGCTTATGCCGTGGGCTTGGTCAGCGACACCGAGAGCCCGCAATACATTGTTCATCTGCTAATTTTAGTCTATCTCTCTTGATTGAAATAAAGGATAAATTTACATTCTTGTTTGCAGAACAAATTATAAGTTCAATAGAGTATCATTTGAAAAATATGCCAGTAACATTGACCAAAAGCGCCAAGACCGATTCCTTTCAAGCTCCTGATTATTACAATTTGGATGACTTGCTTACCGAAGAACATCTGCTGACTAGAGAATCTGTAAGGGCCTGGGTCAAAAAATCGGTTTCACCTGTTATTGAGCAATGTGCCGAAGAATCGCGATGCCCTTTGCATTTGTATAAGGAACTGGGAGCTCTTGGTGCGCTAGGGCCTGGTCTGCCGGAAGAATACGGAGGTGGTGGCACGGACGAGATCACTTATGGCTTGATCATGCAAGAACTGGAAAGAGGAGACAGTGGGATTCGCTCTATGGCCTCGGTTCAGGGTTCGCTCGTAATGTATCCGATCTACAAATATGGCACTGAGAAGCAACGCCAAAAGTATTTACCACGTTTGGCTACGGCCGAGATCATAGGTTGTTTCGGCTTGACAGAACCCGACTATGGATCTAATCCTGAAGGAATGATAACAAGAATAAGGGATGATGGCGATTCCTATATTCTTAATGGATCGAAAATGTGGATCACCAATTCTCCGGTGGCGGACATTGCGGTAGTTTGGGCCAAAGATGAGACAGATACGGTACGCGGAATGATTGTAGAAAAAGGTACGAAGGGACTATCAGCTCCTGAGATCAAAGGGAAATGGTCGCTTAGGGCATCGATCACAGGCGAACTTGTGTTCGAAGATGTGAGGGTGCCGAAGGAAAATGTATTTCCGGAAATTAAAGGATTGAGAGGGCCGCTTTCTTGTCTTTCCAAGGCGCGTTATGGCATTTCCTGGGGAGCCGTTGGTGCTGCTATGGATTGTTACGATGCAGCCCTCAGATATTCTCAGGAACGAATCCAGTTTGGTAAACCCATTGGTCAATTTCAGCTTACGCAAAAAAAATTAGCCGAAATGATCACCGAGATTACAAAGGCGCAACTGCTGGCCTGGAGACTCGGAACATTAGCTAATGAAGGCAAAGCTAGTCCTGCCCAAATCTCAATGGCAAAAAGAAACAACGTATGGATGGCACTTCAAATCGCCAGGGAAGCACGTCAAATTCATGGAGGTATGGGCATCACTAATGAATATCCAATGATGAGGCACATGATGAACCTGGAAACTGTGCTGACTTATGAGGGAACGCATGATATACATTTATTGGTTACTGGGCATGATGTGACGGGATTGAATGCGTTTAGTTAGGATGGAGCGATTTGCTCTTTATTAGTCATCCTCCATAAAAACTAAGGGAGAGCAATGGAATTTTTTGCTCAACTCTTTTATTTGTCTGACATTCAGTTTTCTTTTTTCATTTATTATTTCGGATACAACTCCCTGACTGCCAAGTTCGGTTAAATCGCATTGTTTTAATCCGTGTTCTGCCATCAAAAATTTTAAACATCCTATAGCGTCACCTTTGGGTTCGGGTATGGTTCTATCCTCATATTCTTTTACCAGAGTTCCCAAAGTATCTATCAGAGAATCGAGTAAAGGATCTTCCTTTTTTCCTATTTCATCTATCAAATTATCTAATAACTTAACAACCCTATTGTAGTGCTCTTCCGTGTGAATGGTCGATACCACCTTGGAAACCGTTGGCCACACTTCAATAGTTTTGGTTAACTCCCGACCAAAAACTGCCATTCCTATTCCTTCCATTTTCCTTTGTTGTATTCTTTATGAGTTAAAATATTTCTTATATATATTCGGTGGCGTTCATAAACGATATAAGTTATCAATCTATATTTATTACCTCCGATGTTAAAAACGGTCAGCCTTCCTACTTGATCAGCATGTGGAAGCATTTTTCTTAAATCAGACAGTGAATCAAAATCATTGCATCTTACAACTCGATACCATCGATCTAGTGGTTCATATGCGCGCGGATAATTTCCACTAAATTCGAGCAACCTTTTTCTAGTAATCACATGCACATGCAAATATATCTCAAAAAGAGATATTTATCAAGGTAAGCCTAAAACATGTTGCTAATTTCACTAAAACTCACAGCTTTATCAGAGAAATCAAAAGTTCCATGTTCTTTCATTTCTATTGCAGCGGACAGAAAGGCACCTAAAGCAGCGCGAGAAAGCGCACTCCCTATACTAACACGCTTCACTCCAATGCTAGAAAATTCAGCAAGACTTAATCGGAGGCCTTGCAACCCCATAATCACATTAACCGGTCGGTCAACAGATTTTATGATTGTCACAATATCATCTTTGCTGTTAATGCCAGGCGCATAAAGAAGATCAGCTCCGGCTTCTTGGTAGGCCTGAAGTCGCTTGATTGTATCTTTGAGATCTGGCCGGCCAACAAGGAAGTTTTCCGCTCGTCCTGTTAACATAAAGGGACAAGGAAGAGATCGTACCACCTCAGCAGCTGCCCGCATTCTTTCTACAGCCAATGGCAGCTCATAGAGCGTCTTATCGGAATGAGTGGTTGCATCTTCGATCGAGCAGGCAACCAAGCCTGATGAAGCTGCAAGCTGAATCGTTTCCGCTACTGTTTCCGGATCTTTTACATAGCCATTCTCCAGATCTGCACTTGTCGTGGCCAAGGCATCAAATCCTAAATGAGCAAGAAGACGAGCTGTTCCTACATCCCACGGGTTAGGGATGATGAACGCAGAATCTCGTGTGTGAAGATCCTGAAATAGTTTTCCTTTTCTTTCCTGGTCGAGCATAAGAGTAAGATTAGGTTCACTTAATTTAGGCTCCACTAATTAATTTTTTGAGAAGATTTCAATAGATTCGCTTGCCAGTCATCCCTGTCCTTCTCTAATATTTTACGGACAGCTTTGGCACATTCATCTGCATTTCCTGGCGAATACATCAATCCATTAGAGTTACCAACCAAGTCAGCCGCCCCACCCACCAAGGGAGCCACCACTGGCAAACCCGAGCAAATGGCTTCGGCCACACCAAGCCCAAATGTCTCTGCAGCCGAGCCGTGGATCAAAACATCGCTACTCGCATAAGCCTGAGCAAGCTCTTCGCGATCTTTCGTAAATCCGTCCAGTCGAATTCCTTCGGTTTCAATAGCATATTTTCTATTTGCTTTTGACAGCACTCCTCCTCCTTCAGAGTAGTGTTCTGCTACGTCTACTATTTTCATAATTGGTTGATGTTTAACAACTTATGAAGCCGTTCCAATTGATACGGCATCTCTTTTTGTTCGAAAAAAGATCGCATAGTAAATGATCAGTCCAATGACAAGCCAAAGAATTTGTCTGACCCTGCGAAGAATCGAAGCAGTGATCCAAACGGAAATGGAAGTAATTCCAACTATAGCAAACATCAACTTATTGAAATACTCCTCAACTCCTATTTGGCTTGGGATAAAGGCACCAAAACTTTTCAAAAAAAGTACGCCCTGATCAATCAAGAGCGCTTCCAGGTAGCTTATTTCTATCCCCAAAAAATGGAATATGATCCAGACTTCCAGGGAACCAATAAGAAAGTTTACTAGGCTCCAGACAATCGATTGATAAAATCTACTTCGCTCTTTTGCATAGTATTGGCTGATTTTTTTTTTGAGCTTTGCCCACTTGTCGACAATGCCTCTCCTTTCAAGGAAATGGTAGAATCGACTGAAAAAATATGTCTGTAGTACTTTTCCCGAGAACAGCAGTAACGTAACTAATAATGCAATAAAAAGGACGGACAGCATAATGATCTCAAAAAGCTGTGCTGCCTGATCTCCCGCAAAGAAAATATAGCAAAGAGCAGCAATAAGGAATATTCCGACTTGGGTGAAAATCATGATTATTCGGGACACAATCAGTGAAGAAAATCCAATCCGGTAAGACACTCCTTGTTTTTCCATCATGTATGCCTTGAAGGAATCACCACCAACGATGTTGACGGGATTAAGAAGGCCTATATTTTCGCCGAGAAATCGTATTAAAAAAAGCCACAAAAAAGGAATCTTGACCGTAGAAGGAATAGTATAAGACCAGGAGACCGCACCGCACAAATGTGCTAAAAATGTAACGACCACTATCCAGAGGAACCCATGGCCCACCTGGTGCAAACCATCCCCGACAGCATTCATATCGGTCTGATAAAGAAAGCCGGCAAAGCTGAGAAGGATAACCCCTGTAATGCCCCATTTCAGCAACGGTATCCAGTAGTTTTTGTTGATCATTTAGGCGACGGAAACTAATGAATAAAGAGCCCTTTCTCCAAACAAGCTAAGATCGAGTGAGATTGAAAATGGTTGATTTTGGTTTTTATTTTGAGGTCTTTTTATTTTGCCGTTTTGCGCCAGGAATTCGACTTCGTCAAAGAAGCGGCCTATTATTTTATCCCAGGTACAATCCTGCATTTCCGCTATGGCTTGCGCGACCATTCGCTCTCTGAATTCAGGATGGCCTTCGAGAAGTTGGATCTTATGTAGGTAGTCTTTTGCTTCATTCGGTTTACACAGGTATCCATTTATTCCTTGCTTGATCAAACTTGCGGAACCACCTCCATCGGCAATGATGCAGGGTATACCGCTCGCCATCGCTTCGGACACTACATTCCCATAAGTCTCTGTTACTGAGGTAAATATGAAGTAGTCGGAGGACGCGTAGAGTTTTGCGAGTTCTTTATGATGGACATGCCCGAGGAAGAAAGCATCCGGTATTCGGTTTTCCAGTTCCTCTTTAGCCATACCGTCTCCCACTATGATGAGGTTAAAGTTCAGCTCTTTTTTGGTGATAATATTTTGCAAGTCGATGAGCACTTCCAGGTTCTTCTCCCATACGAGCCGGCTCGCAAAAATGATGTTCTTTTTGTCATTGTTCACCAGGTTTCGGATGTAGTTTTCGTCCTTTTTAGAAGGATTGAACAGGTTCGTTTTGACACCTCGCGGCCATATGTTCATTAGTTCTGCATTGAAGCCCTTTTCTTCAAGCTCTTCCTTTACGGCAATAGTAGGGACAAAGATTTTAGTGCATCTGTTATAGAAAGATCGATTGTGCTGCACCACTGCTGCTTCGAATGCTGAAGTGATGATCGGAGTATTGTTCGTATAATACTTGATATATGACATGAAGTGGGTATGGTAGATTGTGGTGATGGGAAGCTCTTTCTTAAGAGCGTATTTAAGTCCAAAATATCCCAAAGGTGCCGGTGTAGCAATGTGGATCAAATCCGGCTCAAACTCATCTAATCTACTAACGATACTTGGCCCCATGCCCATCACAGAGGCCATCTTATAGGTCTTGTTGAATGGTATTGTCAGGGTGGGTACGCGAAAGACTTCGAAACCAATGTCCTCCTCAGGCGGTACTCCGCAAAAGAAAATGAAATCGAACCTATCCCTATTGATTCGATTTATGATCTCGAACATTGTACGGGTCGCGCCGTCTAAATCGCGGATGAGTATTTCGGCAAAAAATGATATACGTATTTTCGACATATCCGATTTTTTAATAAATATGGATATTCATTAATGTTTAATTCGGATGTTGTTCTATGGTACGATTGGATTATTCTATTGTGAACTTATTGTTATACGTTTGAAGGTATTGTTAATGAGTTATGCGATCAGGACTTTGGGTTTTGTTTAACAACAGTGTGAAATTTCTTAACATATGAAGATTTACACCAAAAAAGGAGATAAAGGTGAAACGGCCCTCTTCGGAGGGGCCCGACTTTCTAAAGCACATATGCGTATTCATTCTTACGGGACAGTAGACGAATTGAATTCGCATATTGGCTTGGTTCGCGATCATTTAGAGGATGAACAATTACGTTCTGAATTAAAAGCCATTCAGGAGACTCTTTTTACAATCGGTTCGCACCTCGCTACTGATCCATCAAAGAAGAATCTTTGGTTACCGGAAATAAATTCTTCGGCTATAGAAGCTCTTGAAACGAACATAGACAAAATGCAACAAGAATTACCGGAACTGAAATCTTTTATATTGCCCGGTGGGCACCCTACCGTATCGAATTGTCATATTGCAAGATGTGTGTGTAGGAGAGCAGAACGTTATGCCGTGGCTTTGAGTGAGTCAGAAGAAGTGAATCCCGTTATAATTATTTATCTGAACAGGTTGTCGGACTATCTTTTTGTTTTGGCTCGCCACATTGGGTGGATGAACGGAGTGGAAGAAGTGAAATGGGAAAGTAGATTGTAGCGTCTGAGCATAAAGATGAAACGTCTGTTCAAATCCGCGGTCTCGCAGATTCGATCCACAAAGATTGGTAATGATTCGGGTTACTTGTTACTTCAGCGCTTCTTGCACGGCTTGATCTACCTCTTTTTCAGCAATGATTCTCTGTGCTACATCCAGAATGGTCGTATCGCTGAGAGACACAATGCCACCATCGGGCCCTGGTTGTACGTGATTGCCTACGTTGACATCGGAAGTAAATTTTTTGGCGCCAAAATAGTTTCGTACGGTCTGCTCTTCTATCCCTAATTCTCCAGCGATTTTTGATACACTTCCGGTCGGAAGAGCATGTTTAATTCTGCGTAGCTCATTGAAAGTTATGTTCATTGGTATGTAATTAAGAGTGTTAATTAGATTAGATTCTTAAAACGGTCAATGTATGCAATATATGAGATTAATTCAAAGAGGATTTGATTTTTTATTTGAAAAGGCGAATATTCTGTTTGGGTAAGCGGAAATTGGCGTAATACATTCGAGTTTAGAAATGAGAATGCTTATAATGTTAGCTATGAAGATTATCACTGAAAATTAGGAAAATGGGAATGTTCAAACCGTCGCATCCTGGGCGGATTTTAAAAGCACACTACCTAGATCCTCTCAATTTAACCATTACTGCTGTAGCACAAGGCCTAGGCATAACTCGCCCGGCATTATCAGCGATTATCAATGGCCGTTCAGGTATAAGCACGGAAATGGCCTTGCGATTAACTGAGGCATTTAATACAACTCCCGATCTTTGGATCAATATGCAAAAAAATTACGATTTGTCGAAAGCCAGGAAAAAAAGAAAACCAAAATTCGAGTGGTTCACTTTTATGATGCGGAGACAACTAAAGCAACTAAAAAGACTCCGGCAGCCTTTTAGCTGATTCACTCACGAAGGTCGTCGGGGTCGTCACTCCGTTCGATCTAGCTCACTATGTTCACAAGCTCTCAACAGGATTGGCAGTCGCCACCCTTATACTTTGAAAGCTGACGGTAAAAAATGCTATCAAAACGGCGGCTAAACCCGCCGCTACAAACACCCACCATTGTATACCGATCCGATAAGCAAAATCCTGAAGCCAGGAATTCATGGCATACCACGCCAAAGGACTGGCTATTACAATAGCTACGACTACCAATTTTAAAAAGTCTTTGGAAAGAAGGCCAACAATACTTGTAGATGAGGCGCCTAAGATTTTACGAATTCCTATTTCCTTTACTCTTGTTTTGAGCGAAGATCATTTGGTGATAAACGATCATGGTGCTTATGATCAAAAAGACGGATATGCCAAACTGGAATATGACCAGGGCATTGCGCAGTCCAGCTCCTTTTTTTGTTTTTGAGAATTGCCCTCTTAATACGTCGACAGGTTTGAAGGCAGATAGTGCCAGAGCAGGATAAGCCCCGGACAAAAGGCCGGTAAGTGCGGTAATCAGTAGAAGTACGCCGATATACTCCGGCCTCCATAAATCCTGACTTTCGAAACTCTTATTTGTTATTTCATTAAAAAATGGAATGGAAATGAAGTGCAGAAGAAATGCGATAAGGGCGGCCAGGAAGGTGATCAATATAGATTCTACGAAAAATTGCATAATGATGGCGATTCGCTCTGAGCCGAGCGTTTTTGTTATTCCGACTTCTTTAGCTCTGCTCGCCGATCTGGCCGTTGCGAGATTCATAAAATTGATACAGGCGATGATCAAAATGAGTATTCTCCGGGATATCCTGGCAAATACCTCTTACCAAAAGGTCATTGTCATTTTGAGGGATATCCAATGTTTTTCCAATAGGATCTCCGTTTTTGTGCCATTTATCGTAACTCATTTCGTCGACTAAATACATCATGATGATCATGAAGCAGGCGAGGCCGACTGCTAATCCTAATACGTTGATGAGTGTATAACCGGGCTGTCTGGTAAGATTTCTGAGTGCTATTGTGAGGTAGTTTTTTATCATGACGGATTTAGTTTTGGCCAAAAGGCCAATCAGCCTTTGGCAGAAATCAGGTAATAAGTTAATTGGTGGATGGTTATCACTCTCTTTAAATTCACAAGTGCTATGCCAGTTAAGTTTAGGTTTGATAATCCAATAGTTCGTGAAGGATTTCGGCCAAATTCGAAGTGTTAACAGCAGTATCTTAAATTCAAGATTTTCTATAACGCTGATTATCAAGTATTTATGGCCTGCTTATTTGGCAATCCTATTAAAATGCAAGTTTCGGTTCAGACGATACTTTAGTTTTAATAATTTATCCATAATTCTAAGATTGAGTATCAACGAGTTATGAAATATTTCCTTCACGGACTATTGATAATCAAGAGTTTACAAAAAATGATATTTCGAAAAGTGTACGTTATTGAACGTTAGGTGTGCGGGAATGGACGCGACAATTGGTTTTGCTTTTCATTTATTAAATGATTGTAAGTGACCGACAACTTGATTTATCCGTTTCCTGACTTTCTTATAATCAATTCTAGCCCAGGCCTTCAGCAATGGAACATACTTCACATCATTAGTGGCCTCCACTTTGTCGAGTAGCAGCATAATCATACCGCGATTTCTATCTTTTAGATAATTCATTGCCTGTGCCGCCTCGGCGGTATTAGATGTGACGACACCTGCATCAATGAGTTTATCAAAATCGTTTAGCAACTCATCAGTAAAAGTCTCTCTTTCTATTTCCCATCCCTGCTCGGTAAAGACCAACATCGGCAGGCGATAATCATACTCGATTCTCAGATAGCCATTCAGAATAACCCAATCAATACGCGCCAGAATTTCTTCTAAGGTCAAATGATTGTAATAGCCGTATACGGGACATTCGTTCAATTTCAGATTAAGGACATCTTTGGCTCGGGAACCTTTTAAAATTTTCGCAAGGAGATTACGGCCTCCGCTTGCGATCAATGGATCGGCCCCTCGCAGAATGGCCTTGATTTCCTGAGGCGCTAAGTTTTGTATGTTTTTCGCATCAAGTCTGTATTTGACACGGTTGACTTTACGGCTCATCGGCATTCAATGGCATAGTCTTTATTCTTGGACGTGCAAAATGTTTTAAATGGTGTCTGGCAGAAAACTACGAATTTTGAGCGGTTTCCTATTTTTCGTTCGCTGCCATGGCGAGTGGTTTGGTGACCTACTCTAAATTTGTCAAACTGTGTTTCGTTTTATGGAAACATTTGTGATTTGATGAATATTGGCTACCCTTCGGTAGCTGTTCTTTAGTTTTTTTATCCAGCATCTTATTTTTCTCCATCCTTGTAATCCTACCTGTTTGTCGGCAACTTTGATGGTATCCAAACACTTTCTTCCACTATCCCAAAGAAGGCTTATGTCGGTCGGAAAATGAGTATTACTTTCCACTGCATAACTATCCGATTTTAGACTCAAAACCAGGTCTTCTTCTTGGCTGTTTTTTTTTAATGTGTGACCGGCCTTGACCACTACTTCATTAATGGCTTGAAGGGTCTGTTCGTCCAGTAAGGCCACATTATCTTTGATGGTCTGTAATTCATAATATTTACCTTCTCCAAATACTTGATTTGTATGAACACCTAAAATTCCACGAACAGCACTGTGATGGTTGGCATTATCATGAAGGAAATCATAGTCAATACCGCGTAACGCGGCACGAGTTATCAAGGTTGAGACGCATTACTCCAAGTACCAGTATTTCCCACAAAGACATCCCTAATCTCCCTGTTTTTTTCTTACCGCTTAAAATCTTGTTCTCCAAAATCTCAAACACCTGCTCGTTCAATGAAGGTGTCACAAAAACGTATTGAAGTCCTGATAATAGTTGTGGTAGTTCGTGGCGACTTTTTTGGTCAATCTTGACATCCGGAATGAGCACAGCATCTAATTCATGCTCCTGTTCAAATCTTTTTCTCATGGTGAAAAATGAAATATTGTTTCGAATAATTTTGTACCTGATATTGCTACGTTCTGATATTCAGACAGATACGCATATAGCAAATCTAAATATATGAAATATTCGCCAATTTTTAAACAATGGAAATGTTAAAATTTGCATGCTATCTTGCTGAAATTCAATGGGTTATGTCCGGCCAATTGTGATTACTGCCAGACACTAAATAACAGCACTAAGGCGGGGAGTGAAACTCTCATAATATTGTTAAATCCAAAATTCTCCCAAAAGGGATCCACTTGGGAAAAATGCAAAATAAATCCAAAACATCCCCCCATTTTGGTGTTTCACCTGACAAAAGATTTGAATAGATCGGCAATCGCATCGTACGGCTCATGGTTACGAATCTCCAGGTTCGCAGTCGCCCCTTTTGAGGCAAAAGCTGACTTTACCACTGCCAGGTCTTTCTCAAGTAATTGCGGCCCGGCCCGGTTTCCATTGTGGTCGGCAGTATTTATCATTACCAGCTGGCGTGGTGCGAGATATGCCGCAAGGTCGGGCAGATCGTAAGCAATCAGTGCGCCCGCTACTGCAAAATGAATGAATTCGGGTTTGTAATACCGATTCATGACCAGAGAAAGATACGAAATGATCGGTTCCACCAGCGTGATTTTTGAAATGGCAGCCTCAAACGCCAGCATGTTTGCAGAACCGGACTCATCGCGCTAAAGGCAACGCCTGCAATTTGATCAATCTTCACGTCCCCTCTACCTACCATAGCTCCCTTTTTTCTGCCGGCGCCGAAATTCCGGCAGCCCTGGCTTTCTCGCGCAACGGTGCTGCTGCTGGGACCGGTGAATGGTGAAAGAGCACCTGAACCACCTGATCAAATCCCTGCAGGGCATTTACTGCTTCATTCCATCGTTCCGGCTGACTTTGCTGATATGTCTCATATACTTCCAAGCATATGGCCAGGTAGGCGCCGCGAGCCTTTGACTTTGAGTTGTCACTTAGGATATCTGCCTGAATCTTTGCTCCTAATTCGGCCTGCATACTTTCCGCCAGATTGGTGTTCTCTGGTACGCCATGAAGCGTACGTGTATAAATACTTAAAGTCCCAATAGTATGCAAGGACTATACAGGAAAATTTGCCGTTCACCCTGAAGCAGCCGTGAGGTACATGGAGGAAACGAAATGTGCTAAGTTCATGGTAAGCGTCTGAGTAAGCCGCAGCGAAAGCGAATCCAGTAAGGCCTCGTTACACATTGATAGTGGTCAACCTACCGGATATGGTGAAACCTGATACTCTCATCGAGGCAACGGCAACGCACAGATGAGGGGCTATCCGGGGTAAGATGGAGTGGCGTGCTTGGAACGGGACGCGTATGAACATGGGAGGCCCTAACATAACTCGTGCCGCGTTACGCGGTATTCCATTAGCCGTGGGATGATGAGGGATTCGGAGATGCCCATAGTAGTGAAGATGATAAGGACAACACAACCTTGTTGGAGTGAAGGGGCATTACTAGCAGAAGAAGCATTCGAACAACAACTGAACTATCAAATTGACGAAAAGTAATCAGAAAAAGATACGAATAGTACAAGGAGCACTATGGCCAAAGAGGCGAAGTGAAATGAGTACTATGGAACGCGTACAGGAGTTGCAGAGAAAGCTATATCTCAAAGCCAGGCGGGAGAAAGGATACCGGTTTTATATACTGTATGACAAGGTATTTCTGGACTATGTTCTGGTAGAGTCGTACAAAGGAGTAAAAGAAAATGGAGGGGCACCTGGAGTGGATGGACAAACGTTTAAGGATATAGAGGGAAAAGGGTTGGAGAAGTTTCTAACGGAGCTAAAAGAAGCACTACGGAAGCGGACGTACAAGCCACAGCCAGTAAGACGAGTACATATACCGAAAGCAAACGGAAAGACCAGGCCATTAGGGATACCGACGATAAGAGATCGGGTAGCCCAAATGGCATGTAAGATGGTAATAGAGCCGTTATTTGAAGCCGATTTTGAAGACAGTTCACATGGATTTAGACCAAAGCGATCAGCGAGTGATGCGATCAGGGATATAAAGACAAATCTCCATGAAGGAAAGACGGAGGTGTATGACGCCGATCTGAGCAAATACTTTGACACGATACCGCATGATCGGTTGATAAGGGTATTAAAACTGCGCATATCCGATAATCGGATTATCGATCTGATAAAGTTATGGTTGAAGACACCATACGTTGAGGAAGGTAAGATGAAAGGAGGAAAGCGCAACAAAGTAGGAACTCCACAAGGCGGAGTAATATCACCGTTATTATCCAATATCTACTTACATCTATTGGACAGAATAGTGAATAACAAAAAGAGTATATTCACCCAACAAGGAGTGAAGATAGTGAGGTATGCAGATGATTTTGTACTAATGGGAAAGGAGATAGGAGAGGAAGTGTTAAAGAAGCTGATGAGCATAGTGGATCGAATGGGTCTAAAGATCAACGAAGAAAAGAGTAAGATGGTGAAAGCGAAGAAAGAACCATTACACTTTTTAGGATTCACGATCAGATATGACAGATGCTTGTTCAATAAAGGCAAACATTATTGGCATATCAAACCAAGTGAGAAGTCAAGTAAGCGGTTGCGCGGAAAGATAAGTTCAAAGCTTAAAGAAATTGGACATTATCCACCTCAAGGAGTTGCAAAAGAACTTAACATAATCATGATGGGTTGGCTGAACTACTATGATGTAAGAGGATTAAGCTACACTCAGATGGTCAGGAAAGAACTAATGTGGTATCTGAAAGGTAGGCTATACCGTTACTATAATCGGAAAAGTCAGCGAAGGAGTCGCCTGTCTGGTTCACAGGCATTTGAATTATTATTGAGACATGGTATGGTCAATCCATACAAGTCATCCGGGCTGACACCGCGAATACTGTGAGACGAAACTGTTCAGGAAAGCCGTATGCGGGAAAACCGCACGTACGGTTTGATGAGGGGGTGAAGCGAAGTGGATTTGTTCTTTCGCTTCATTCTACTCTACTGAAGGGGTATACAGATGCTGGCATTTCCCTTTGAATGATATACACCAGACGCCCTTCTTTCCATACCCGTTCGCCTCCTCTTTGGAGGATAACTATTTCGGCCAGTTCTATAAGGCGATCGGCAAAACTGGTGATGGTTTCATCTTCCGGCATGTTTTCGCGGGTGGTGTTTTTGTACCGGTCCACGATTTGCCAGCCTTGAGCCATCATCCAACGGTACCCTTTGGCTGTCCCGATGATGGTGCCGGCGGTAGCAGCCGTGTTATCGCAGTCCCAACCGAAATTGAACGCATACTGCAAAGTCTTAATAAAGTCTCCCTGACCATAGAGCAAAGCAGCAACTGTAGCTGCCGTGTTTAGTTCGAAGCCATTTCTATCCCGCATTGCTCCATCCACCTGGCTGTATTTTTCCTTGATGTTTAGTCTCGTTTTTTTCCAGTCATACGGAAAATCGAGGTGCCAGCTTCGGACATCCCCTACTATTTGATGCAGTAGACTTTTTGGATGGACGGCCGCCACACCAAACTCCAGGATTTCATTAACATCATCTGTCAAAAAAGCCATAGCGATCATGGTATTAAATAGTTGGGTAGTCTGAGCCGGCTCTCCATCAATGGCTACCCGGGTGTAATTTAGCCCCAGGCGCGAGGCGGTTTGGGGCATAGCAGGCCCCAACAACCCAAAGGTTTCACAAAGAAACTGGCCGGAAATATTAAATTCGGCCCATGGATTAAGCAAGACGTTTCCGGTCAGAGGAGGTTCCAGGTCCAGGTCCATCAGCTGGCGGGCATATTGATTGGAGCACCCAATACCGCGATTGATCCGCTCACGCCAAAGCTGTGCAATTTCGCCCGGATCCAAAAACAGTATGTTCCTGGCCTGCATCTCCACGATGTAAACCCATTCAAAATCCGTATCGTCATCGGTTCGTGCTCCATCCGGCAATGCAGGAACGTAGCTTTCTACTGCACCTGGTTCATCGATGTACTTCATTTCATGTTGGAGCCCGTTCAGATTTCCAAGTATTTGACCTAAAAGGCCACCCCGGATTTTGTCTCGCAAATCTTCAGCAGAGAGCTCCATCGTAGCGCTGATTGGATCAGCAGATAACGCTTTGTTAGGCTCTTTGAATGGCTTCTGGCCCCAAAGCCCACAGACAATCCCAAAGGAAAGAACAAAAACTGCAGATAGTTTTCTCATTTTAAGCTCATTATTTTTGATCATTAAACAAACCCATTGCTCTGTCTGGATAGTCGGTGATCAAGCCATCTACCCCCCAGCAATTAACTCCTTCATATCAGAAACCTCACTCGCGGTCGAGGAAATAATTTCATCCCTTGCCCCTGCAGTTTTTTTACTGCGTTATTTATCTAGCAATATATTTAGTGGAAGTAAAATTCAAATTTCAAAACTCAAAACTCAAAGCTCAAAACAAATCCCAAGCTCAAAATCGAAAATTCCAAAACTAGTTGTGAGTTTAGAATTTGGGATTTCGAATTTAGGATTTAACCTCCAGGTTTCACGGATTCCTAAAGCAACTATAAAGAGCAAAGACTCCAATTGGATATACCGGCTATTCATCATAGATATTTTTCATTTGCCAGGCGACCAGTGATATCAGTTCTGCATCTGATCCCTGGGCCCGCAAGGATACGCCATCACTTTCTTCAAGACCCGGATAAACCCTCTGAGCGACGCACTGCCTTCCGTTGACAAATACTTCGACGACGCTCTTGTCTATAAATATCCTCAGCTTAACCGTCTCTTCTTCGTCGATGAACACCGGGGCGGTTTCAGCAGCCCTGGATAACACATCCGGAAGGATCGATGAACGGGAAGATTCAATCGATATCAAACTGCTGTATTTGTTGGAGTGACCGGTGCGCCGACCAAATTCCCGGTGCCGGTAGCCTCGATTCTTGTAAAAGAGGATACGCGTTACTTCTTCGAGATTCGGAGATCGAAAGACATTTATCTCGATCGTAGGAGCCTCTTTGGGGTCTATTTCCGCTATAATTTCCATGGCCTTTCCCCGAACCCCGTCTAGTACTACCTCTTTGTTTGCCGGGAGAGTCATTGCACCAATATTCTTAGGATCATAACGCAGCGATTCAATGTCCCCAGCAGGCTCAATGCCCAGCCTATCAACTTGACTGTCATCAAGAAGCGTTAATCTCCGAGGCAGTGTCATAATCTGATTCCAGCCCTCGGTTGGCTTGCCTGGATTCATGTTGAAGATCACAATTATGCCCCCCTGGCCGTCGGGCGTGGCTGACGGAGCGTGTACTCCCGAAGGACGGTATGGCCCGAAGTTGAAATCACCGCCGTCGGTGACAACGAACTTGTCTCGTTCTTTTTCATAATCACCAATCATGTATTTACCCCCACTCATGTGGCTGAAGTACAATAGCATGTGTTGATCACCTATGGGCCAGAAATAGGGGCAGGCTCCGTCGTCACCTACCAGAGAATAAAGATCGTTTTCGACGAATGGGCCCATATACTCCCAGTTGGCCAGGTCGCTTGATTTAAATTGCCAATTGGCACGAATGCTCTTGCCGCCGGGACCTTCGGTTTTTTGACCACCGGAAAGGGCATAATACATACCGTCCTTTTTCCAAATGCAGGGATCAAATATGCGGTAAGGCCATGGCTCACCATTGGGTTGGGCAATGGGGATCGAAGCCCGGTCTTTTGTTACTTTATCCCAGTTAAGCAAAAGTGGATCACTGGATGTGGCCACCATATTCCCAAGCTCCAAACCGTGATACATGGCAATAACCCGATCATCCTCAACCAGGGTTGAACCTGAAAAGCACCTTTCTTCCGGATTTGGATAGATAGCGTAAGGAAGATCTCTCCAGTGGATCAGATCCTCACTCACGGCATGACCCCAGTGTTGGCGGGGGTCTTCGGGGGGAGTGCCCTGGTAGAACATGTGCCAGCGGCCCTGCCAGTAACAGAGCCCATTAGGATCGTTCAGGCGATTTTCGGGGCTGATGAAATGGTAAAGCGGTACATGCGGGTCTTCGGCTAGCTTTTTCCTGGATTCCTTGAATCTGAGTACCAGGGGGTTCGTTTTCAACTGTTCCTCCTGTTCTTCCAGCGTCGTGGCAAAGGTGAATTGGGGAACCTTGGAGGTGTAGTCAGGAGTAGGTTCGGTTTTCTGGACCTCCGCGCTTTTTTCAGCTTCAGGAGTTTTCTCAGTTGAATCCTTGGTCTGGGAGCAGGCCCACAACAAGAAAATGATGACCCAAAAGAGTTTCAATTGTTTCATGGTTTTCGATTTTGGATTGATGGAATATAGAAATAATGGAGTATTGGGACTAATGGAATAATCGTTTTGTTGCCTAATTAAACTAGTGCATCAGGAACTAAATTCTAACCTACATAAACTTGTTCTTTTCCTCCTGCTCGTCGTTGGAAAAATCCTCATTATGCTAAGGCATAACTCCGGTTTTTCCGCCTTGATCAGAAGAAAAATAACGTCGTTTATATATGTCATTACTTAGTTCCTGACGCACTAGGTCGTATGTTTTTCATTGCTTGGCGCGTCTTCATTTTCAAAATTCAGAACTCCTTACCCGTCCCAATAAATTCAGGGTAATAGGGAGTAGACCTCGCGAATTAAAACTGCTTCATATTTTTGTATATGCAGTTACAATTCCCCTTCTTCCCTAAAGATACAAAGATGATCTCTCATTGTCTTGGAGTACACACCCAAGACGGTATTGTACAATACATAGCCAATGGCTTACCTGTATATAGTCATTCGAGTGACGATCTTAATGCTTTCAGATTCATAACTAGCAATTTTATAGATAAAGGATTGTGCAGCCGAGCTGAAGTTCAGCGGGCTTTTGGAGTGAGTATAGACAGTGTCAGAAGATCGTATAGAAAATACAAGGAGAAGGGAGAATCTGGATTTTTCGGGCCTGATGCCAGAAAAGGCAAAGCATACAAGATGGTTGGTAAACTAGTGGAGCGGATACAATCGAAGCTGGATAAGAGACAAAGTAATTTGAGTATCTCAAAACAAGAAGGGATTTCAGAATCGTCGATACGCTATCACATTGAAAAAGGCACTTTAAAAAAAAGTTCAAAATAGAGTGTGAAGGTGGAAATGGCTCGACCTTAAATGATCGCAATGACCTAGACCAATCTACGCCGATGGGCATAGCCACAAGCCGCTCTGAAGACAGGATAGGTGCATCTCTTGGGTTGTCTGGTCATGCTGAGGTGAAGTTTGACAACAGCGAAGCTTTATGCGGAGCAGGGGTATTATTCCTCTTACCTGCCTTGATAGAGCATGGGTTATTCAAGACAAAACAGGTATATGAGTTACCTTCATCACACTATTACGGACTAAGGTCGATACTATTGACTTTGGCCTTCATGGCCCTGTTGCGCATCAAAAATCCCGAACAACTCAAACAATGTAAACCAGGGGAGATCGGCAGGATAATAGGCTTGGATCGTATACCAGAAGTTCGGTGTTTGCGAGAGAAAATAGATTTGCTGAGCAAGCAGGAAAAAGCCGTTGAACTGAACAACCTTCTGATCGATCACTGGTATAGAGATGAGGATAATGAGGACTCATCTTTTTTATATATAGATGGTCACCAACGGATCTATTATGGAGGCAAAGCTAATCTACCTGTCAAATATATTGCGAGACAAAAATTGTGTTTAAGCGCCACTACGGAGTATTGGGTTCACGATGCACAAGGGATGCCTGTTATGATGGTGATAGGGCAATTGACAGAGAAAATAAAAGAAGCAATACAAGACCTGATTATTCCACAAATGCTACAAACCAAATTACTTACTGAGATACAAGAGGATGATGATCGACAAAGCCCTCAATGCACCTTTATTTTTGACAGGGAGGCTTACGAACCTGCTTTCTTTAACCACCTGTGGGAAAGGTATAGAATAGCCGTGATTACATATCGCAAGGATGTGCGAGATTCATGGAATAAAGATGACTTTGAATCCACTGATACACAAGTACTTAGCCAGGATGTAACCATGCAATTGTGCGAGAAAGAAGTAACGCTTGGAGGACACACTTTCAGAGAGATCAGAAGCTTGTCTGAAAAGGGTGAACATCAAACCGCTATTATCACCACTCACCCTACTTTGGGAATAGCATTGATAGCAGGCAGAATGTTTGGAAGGTGGTGTCAGGAAAACTTCTTCAGTTACCTCATTCAAGACTATGATTTTGATAAAATGATTCAATTTGGGGTAGAAAGTATTGATCCCAATCGGGAAGTGGTCAACCCACAATACCGAAAATTAACAAACCAACTGAAAAAACTCAGGGAAAAGATCACCCGGTTAGAAGCCAAGTTCTTCCCTCTTGCAGAACTAGCTATGGATGAGAAAATTGACAAACTTCCTGAAATAACCGAAAGACAAATGAAGTATAAACACAAAATTGATATTCTTCGAAAAGAAGAAAACAAGATCGCCACCCTCAGAAATGATATTCCTGCCAGAATAACTCTTGAGCGTATGCCCGAGCAGAAAAGGTATAACAAGTTAAAAACCGAAAGTAAACTGTTCATGAATGTAATAAAGATGATCGCTTACAGAGCAGAATCATCTGTGGCAGCTGTGGCTTGTGACCACCTCAATAGGGCAAAAGACGAAAAAAGAATGTTCATCAAACAAATCATCAGCAACAACGCTGACTTGATTCCGGATTATAAGAGTAAAACGCTGACTATAACCTTGCACTCTCTTTCTGCACCAAGATTTAATCATGCAGCCAAACAGATTGCAGACCTGCTCAACAAAACTGAAACCATATTCCCTGGATCAAATTTGCGCATGATCTTCAAAATAACAGCGAATTTAGATTGCGAGAGGTAAGGAGTTCTGTGCTTTCAAACCAATATTCAAATTCTTCTAGGGTCTTCAGAAAATCCGGATTGCTAATGCCGCCTTCTTCTCCCGAACTGACGGAATATTCGATGGTGTAAATGCCGGAAAGATTGTCAACCATAAAGTCCGTTGCCCTTCGAAATTCGATTTTGTTGCTGAAATAGTCTATGAATTGCTCGTTCTTCTGATTCCTGGAGGCGAAGAAAACGAGGAAAGCCACAACGCCTAACGATCCGATTAAAAGTTTTCGGCGATTGGTTACGACGAAACCGGCAAGGCGATCTAGCCAATGTGATTTAGCAGCCGGATCGGTTTGGTCTGTAGCTTTTACCCACATTGGTAAAATACTCAGCATGATGGGTAAAATGGTTATTGAAAATAAAAAAGCCAATCCAATTCCCACGGCAGCGATATTACCCAAATCGCGGAAAGGAGGCGAATCACTAAAATTCATCGTGAGAAAACCAACAATAGTTGTGGCCGAAGTAATAAGTACCGGCATAAAGTTGACGCGCAAACTTTCCAAAATCGCCGAGTTCTTGGTCAGCCCACTACGCATTCCCTGAAGCATTGTGATCAAAATATGGATACTGTCTGCTACGGCAAGCGTCAATATCATTGTCGGTGCGGATACGGAGACTGCAGTCATTTCGACGCCAAAATGGCTCATAACCCCTACTCCACCTAAAATTGAAAAAATCAGGACAAAAAAGGTCGCCACAATCGCGCTCAAGGCGGTAATAATGGATTTCAAAACACCCGAAATACCACTCAAAAAACCAGTATTGAATAATACCAATAGCAGTAGCGTGAGAATAATGACGCCGTACATAGCCGGAATCAAAGTCGCCAAATCCGTAGATGCCGCCTCGCCGAATGCGTTGGATAACATCACCATTCCCGATAGATGGGTTTCTATATTTTCATGCTTTTCCTTAAGTAATTTGACTTCGTTTCTTACAAAAGCGGCAACTTCGGTTTCGGAATCCGGAAATGTCTCAACCTCATATCCAAGTGAATCAGCCAGATGCCTTTTTACTACCTGAATAGCCTGATACTCAGCGGGTTCTGGTTTTCTAATGACAATGTTCACACCGGTAAGTGAAGCGTCTTCGTTGATAAGACGGTGTATGAGTATCGGGTCTTCCAGGGCATTTCGTTCGGCTTCGGATATTTGGGCATCTGATTTATTTGCGGCGTCTGAGATCAGATCGTCCACGTACATATCATCGCCTTCAGCCTTCGTGAATTGATAATTAGTGATTGCGTCGACGCGTGACGAATGAGGCGTTTGCCATGCAGCTTCTACAAATTCTTCAATGGCAACGAGCACTTCGCGGTCGAAAACCTTTCCATTTTTCGGTTCGATGACTACGTATACATTGTCGTCCTTGGTATACTTCTTCTGCAAAGCTTCGAATGCCTGGAGTTGTGGATTTTCAGCGCCAAAAAAGACGCGGTAGTCGTTGTTAAATCCGGCATGTTGCAGACCGCTTGCCGCAAAAAAAGCGATTAGGACTGCTCCAATTAATACGAGCCATCTCCATTTTATAATGAAGTGGCCGGCTTTTGACCCAAATCTATTCTGGTTTCCGTTTTGAATTTGATTGTTATTTTTCATGATGAAATTTTCCGGCTAAGACATTATTTGAACACGCCAATCAGTACATGGTTGAGACCACAAGTAGGCCAGCCTTCGAGTTGCAGTTTGTAGGTGTCCACAAAATGAAGGTCGTCCTGGATAAGCATGCTACGATCAACTGTGATTTCACCGTGAAAGATCGACCAAAAAGCGATTTGATCATTATTCCCGGATTTGATATACGGTACCTTCCTGACCTTGATTTTAACTATTACAATGGCTTAGCCGAGTGGTTGGTTGAGGAGCATCGTAAGGGAGCGGTCATTGGCAGTATGTGCCTTGGCGCCGCACTATTAGCGCATTCCGGTCTACTCAAAAATGGATTTTGCACTACACACTGGGCGGGCCATGACTTCATGAAATGTCAATATGCCGAAGTCAACATGGCTACATCGGAGATCATTACGCATAACAATGACATTTACACAAGCGGAGGCGCTTTTTCTTCCATCCAATTGATCTTGTTTTTTATAGAAAAGTATTGTGGTCGGGAAGCGGCGACGTATATTTCAAAAATGGCGGCGATGCCATACCCGTTAAAATCTCAAAACCAATTCTATATTTTTAACAAACAAAAACACCACCAGGACAAGGCCATAGAAACGGCACAGGAGTATATGGAAGACCGGTACCAGAAGGCCATAAATCTGCAAGATCTGTCGGGTCATGTCAATATGAGTGCGCGCAATTTCATAAGACGTTTCAAAAAAGCAACGGGAGATACGCCTGTGGAATATTTACAAAAGATCAGAATTGAGGTGGCCAAGAAATCCTTTGAGGAAGGTAATAATTCGGTGTCGGATGTGATGTATTCCTCTGGTTATCAGGATATTAAGTCTTTTGGAGCGTTATTTAAAAGGATGACGGGGATGACGCCGTCTGTATATTCTAAGCGATATCAATCGGCCAGTCGATTTTGAAAAGTTGGTTTTAACTTCTTATATACCTTCCTTTTATGCGGTTATGAATACTAAAGCAGTTAATGAAAATCTTAGAAAGAAGATTGAACGAAAGCAAGACGAGGGTTAGTTACAAAAATGTGGCCTGGATCTATAATTTATGGAGCAAGTTTACAGAATCCAGTGCTGCCAAAGTCGTCATTGATCTCGCAGAAATTAAAGATCACCAAAAGATATTAGAGGTTCCGTGCGGCACCGGGATAGTATTCGAAGAAATACTAAAAAGAAATCCCGGTGGATATAATATTGGAATTGACCTGACCAAAGAAATGCTCGACAAGGCCAGGAAAAGAGTGAAAAAATATACTGCCGTCCGATACGAACTGAGTGAAGGTAACGTCGTTTCGCTTGAATTTGAAGATAGTTCCTTTGATATACTTATAAGCAATTACGTGTTGACGATGATGCCTGAAGAGCTATTTGACCACATTGCTTCGGAATTTTACAGGTTGCTCAAACCTGGTGGAACATTAGTCATTTCTTTATTCTCTTTTGGCACAAAAAAAATGAATAAGATTTGGTATTGGATAGCCAAGTATTTTCCTCGTTTAATTTGTGGATGCAGGCCTGTTACTTTTAAAACTAATTTATTGAATACTGGATTTGAAATAGAACAAATCATCGATGTAAGTCAAAGTACGTTTCCGACGAGAGTTATTAAGGCAAGGAAAGGTATCGCGAATAAAAAAGGACAGCATTAAGCCGTCCTTATTATCTTTCAAATATTCTATGGGGGAAGACATACGAGAATATGTTTAATTTTCTTGTAACCGCAGAGTTCCTGACCTTTTGCAGAATTCTGCGTGCTCCTCCTTCAACTCTTCATCATCATAACTGCTAATGATGACAATGAAGAGAAAAACATGAAGCAGTACAAATCTACAATGGTCACCTGATGGTAAAGAAAAGATGGTCGGAGTTTGGCACTCCATGGTGAAAATGGGGATGATCTGAGAGAGATTTATTACTTGCCCGCAAGGACAAAGGTGTATTGATCCTTCGACCGAATTACAGAGGTTCACAGGGCTATGGTGAAAAATTCAGAGAATTAGATGTCGAGAATCTCGGTGTTGGCGATGCATGGGATGTGCATTCGGGTCTGATTATTTGGCAGACCGCGGGATAATCGATACCGCCAAAATGGGAGCAATGGGATGGAGTCAGGGAGGCTATATTTCAGCATTTCTGACTACTACGTCGGATCGCTTCAAAGCCATATCCGTCGGTGCAGGTATTTCCAACTGGATGACTTATTATGTCAATACGGATATCCATCCATTTACTCGCCAATACCTAAAAGCGACTCCATGGGAAAATGAAGAAATATACGAAAAGACTTCTCCAATGACGTAGATCAACAATGCTTCGACTCCCACATTAATCCAGCACGGCGAATTTGACCGGAGAGTGCCCATCCCTAATGCATACGAGTTATTGCAAGGCTTAAGAGACAACAATGTCGAATCCAAACTCATCGTATATAAAGGATTCGGTCACGGCATTACCAAACCCAAGGCGCGGCTTGCTGCTCTCTGGCACAACTGGCAGTGGTTTCATAAATATATTTGGGAAGAAGATGTGGAATTGGAGGGGTTGGGGGGACGAGTGAAGTACCTGAGTACATGACAGAAATTATTTTTAGCCCAGGCTCACCCTTTGATTCCCTATAACAACGAATCCTGGTTCCAAGTGCCCTTGTCGGAACAGTTGCACATGAGTCAATCTGAAATAAGTCAGTCCATATCCAGGTCAAAATACGCAGGGCTGCTAAATGGCGGCAAAAGAGTGCGTTGCTTGGCGTTCTTGGAATTTCTGCAGCATGGCCTTAGATATATTTTTCCACAACAACTGGGTCCAGTATTAAGAGGCATACCTACTGCTCATTCTGCCCCACCGTTGAGCGATATTATACGGAGTCAAGAACACTATGTCTGGCCATTTGGTAAAGGAACGATGCGCGGGCACAGTATTGTACCTCTTTATCCGTCTGTGGTCTTGGCTGTCCTGGGGGATAAGGAATTGCATGAGCTTCTGGCATTGGCGGATGCTTTGAGAGTGGGAAGAAACAGGGAAAGGCAAATTGCCATAAGAGAATTAAAGACCAGAATAGAGAATGGAAAATAAAGCCATAAATATTGGCATCATTGCTGAAATTGCCGAAGCATTAAAGGAGCTCAAGGAGATAATGGTATTCGTTGGCGGAGCGATAGTAAGTCTTTACGCTGACAATCCCGCTGCTGAGGAAATGCGACCCACTGAAGATGTAGATATGATGATAGAATTTATGAACTATGGAAAGTGGGTAAAGATGCAAGAACGCCTCTCTGAATTAGGTTTCTTTCCGGATCCTAACGGGCGTTCTATCTGCAGATCGAGAGATTAAGCTTTTTTTACCTAACATCTTATCCACAAAATCGTATATCCAACTCGACAGAGCACAGAACAGGAAAACGAGTCTGAGTTAATTTCAATCACCTACCCGAAACACCGTCTTATTCCTCGCGCCATTCACAATCTCCTCCCGATCCATAAGCATCCTCCGGAACTCACCCTTTGAATGCATCTCGGCCTGATCTTTATAATGCGGGCTCATCACATTGCCAGATTGGCCGGTAGGCAAGATGCTCCAACTATTACCGGCTATATCAGCAAAATCGATAATCCTTCGTGTAGATGGACCAGCTACCACTTCATAGGTCCCGTCCGCCTCCCAGCTGAACATATAGTTGTTGATCGTCTCGCAATTGCCCGGAACAGGGAAAGGGCCTATGTTAAAATATTTTTTCAAGGCGGGGACAGCCGAAAATGAGTGGTTGTGCTCGAGTGTATGCGCATTTCCCCATTTCCATTTTTCGGTATCGGTGCCAAATTGAGTGGATAGTTCTTCTGCTGTAATCCGGAGCGCTTTTATGAATATATCTTTTCTCGATTCTCTCACTTCAGAAGTGTGTACATCATCCCACCAAGGCGAGTTCTCGCTAGCAAATAATGTTTGTATCGATCGCTTCATCGTATGGTTGCCATTATATACCTCAAAGAGTTCTTCGCCCAATTCGTCCATCATTCCGAAATGACTGATGTGATAAACCATTTTGTTGTAGACCAACGGAGCCTTACTTTCAAGCGAATATTTTCCGTCCCAATTTTTGAGCAGATCAACGGCCGTTTTTTCCAATGCCGACAAATCGCGACCTTCAAGTACGACAGCGATTGTCTTCGCAATTTCAGGCGAATTCTCAGACGTGACATCGGTAATCATCTTTTGCACATCCTCGACCGTCCAATCGTCTTTAGCCTCCAGCAACTTGACAATTCTCCTCGCCCGGTCTTCTGGAAGATAGTAACCGGGATAGAGGGCATAACCTTCTGCAACTGGCTGATTATTAGCGCTGTACACATAGTTCCAATCCGGATTTTCGGCCATTGGATTTTCTGAAAATTCGAAATATCCGAGCGGATCGTCTTCACCCGAGCTGCCGTCCAGGATCAGTTTGGAATTTACATGATCTGGACGTTTTACCAATTTGGCGGAAGCCCACCACGCCACATTTCCTTTAGCATCGCCGTACATTATATTGAGGCCGGGCGCATGGATAAGCGCCGCCGCAGCCCTTGCCTCATTTATATTTTTCGCTGTCAAGAGTCCGTACGATCCTTCTATACTTTGATTCTTATGAAGTACATAGGTCCACCACATACTGATGGGTGTATCGCTATCGATGGCGGGTACGACATCGTTTACAACAGGGCCATGCACTGTTGATCTCACGCTGATTTTTTCTTCCTGGCCTCCTTTGATTCTTATGGTTTCTTCTCTTTTCTCGTATTCTTTCCATTCGCCTTTGTACAGATATTGATTATCATTGTCCGGATTTTCCTGCACCGCGAAAAAGTCGATATCGTCGTTCTCGAACATGGTGAGACCAATGGCGTGATTGTCATTATGCATCAAATGCGGAAATGGATAACCGCCAATGAAATAGCCGTAAATTTCAAAATCGGGTGCATTGAGATGGGCTTCAAACCAGACGGATGGTGAGGCATAGCCGATGTGGGGATCATTGGCAAAAAGAACCTTTCCGCTCCTTGTCTTATCGCCACCTATCACCCAGCTGTTGCTACCGATAAATTTGGGGACAGGTAGCGACTTGGTCAATTTGCTTACATGAATTGACAAGTCTTCTAGACCTTGATGACCGATTCCGCTCTTGATCATGGTAGTGCTGCTATCCACATGTACCATGAGATCTTTGAGGTACTCCGGGCCATGCTCATCTAAAATAAATGTAAGTACCGGATCAGTCTCATGGGCAACGGCGAAACTGAAAGACATATATCCAATGATGTTATAAATATCGAGTGGCGAAAATGGGGTAATCTTCAGACCCAGAATTTTGTATCCTATCGGAGCTTTGCCCCGATCGATGTATTGATTGATGCCGTCCAAATAAGCAAGCACATTCTGTCGAATTTGTGGATCGAGCTCGTTCCGAAAATGTTCCAGAGACTGAAGTGAATAATCTTCGATGTCGACCATTCTGAAAAATTTATCGATTTCCAGAAGATCCTTTCCGAAGATTTCTGATAGACGACCTGGCGCTATCCTCCTGAGCAGTTCCATTTGCCATAACCGATCTTTGGCATGTATGTATCCAAATGCCCGAAAGGCATCCGGCTTGCTTTGTGCGTATACGTGTGGGATGCCATATACGTCGTAATATGCTTCCACTTCGGCATTTAGCAAATTAAGATTAATATTTTTGCTGTAATTAGGTTTAAATGTTTGTAGGTAGAAGTAGGACACAAGACACAATACAGCAAGGAGAATTACTAGTCCAATAAGAAGTTTTTTCATGGTTTTCATACAGGAAGACTTTAATTGCAAGATAACATTCGATTGTAATAGTCAGGCAAAAAGTGTTATTTTAAGGCGGGAAAGAGGATTGAGCTAAGCGCAAAATTGTTGGCTAATTTTTCCAAATTATTATCTATGAAATTTACCTGCTCCGTAGACATTGATCTTCCCATTGATAAAGTAACCGAATTTTTTGATAATACCGAAAACCTCAAGGAATGGCAGGATGGCTTCCTGCGTATAGAGCCGATCAGTGGCATTCCAGGCGAACCAGGCGCAAAATCCCGCATTTTTTTCAAACAAGGAAAGGGAGAAATGGAGCTGGTCGAAACAATAATGGTCAAAGACTTACCGGACGAGCTCGTAGCTTCCTACGTGCACAAGCATATGACAAATCTCAAAAGTGATCGATTCATCAGTCTAGAATCATCAAAGACAAGATGGGAATCCGAAATTGAATACACACAATTCAACGGCTTTATGCCGAAACTAATGGCAATGCTATTTCCGGGTATGTTTAAGAAACCGGTGCAAAAGTGGATGGATCAGTTTAAGGTTTTTGCGGAAAAAGCGGCAGACGGCTAACGACGGACGACAGCCTTCATGATGAAAATGAATTCACCTCATTATTTCGGCAAGCGAAATTCAATTTGAAACGTATTTTTATGTTAATCCGAGTTCTGATCTCTGTTTTCTGATTTCACCTCGTCGCTCCCCCATCAATCGGCAACGCTACCCCAGTAATAAATCGCGCCTCTTCGGAAGCAAGAAAAAGGTAGCCATGAGCTATATCTATTGGTTCGGCCAGAAAGCCAACCGGTATACCGCCTACTGCGAGTTTCTGGATATTCTCAGGGATGAGTTCGGTCATAGCGGTTTTTGTATATCCAGGGCAGATGGCGTTGACAGTAATTCCGTATCTGCCCAGCTCAAGGGCCCATGTTTTCGTCATGCCGATAATGCCTGCTTTGGCAGCGGCATAATTGGTTTGTCCATAATTGCCCCTTAACCCTGTTGTGGAAGAAGCCGAGACAATGCGGCCATAGCCTTGTTCTTTCATGATTTCAGCAACGGCTTTTGTGCAATAATATATACTGTTCAGGTTTACGTCGATCACCGCATCCCACATCTCGTCTGTCATCTTTAGTAGAGTTTTATCTCTTGTGATGCCAGCATTATTAATAAGGATGTCAATTTTGCCGTATTTTTTCGCCACATCAGTCATTGCTCCACGAACCGCATCTTTATCCGCTACGGATATCTTCATAAATTCTGCGGAACCTCCATTATCAATAATATTTTTCGCAACTTCATTTCCTTCATCAAGTACGTCCCAAATGACCACTTTGGCTCCTTCTTTTGCAAATAATTCGGCCACAGCCTGGCCTATTCCTCTAGAACTTCCGGTCACTATGGCTACCCGGTCTTTTAGTCTCATCTTGATTATTCTTAAGTTGTGCGAATATATAATACTTAGCGCAATTCATTGATGCATTTCAGAATGTCGCAAAAGCTATTCACTTCCGGAAATGGTTTGCAGTTACATATTTCCTATTACTTTTGAAATTCAAAATTAATCGACAGATCATGCAAAGAAGAAACTTCATAAAGCATACGGCGACTGCCAGCATAGCGATTAGCACCGCTACGGCTAGTCTATTTTCCAAAAAGAGAAAATTCAAAATCTGCCTCAATCCCGGAGCCATCGGTGTCAGTGCTGACATGAACCAACTTCTCGATTACGCCAGCAAATATGGCTATGAAGCTATAGTTGCCAATTCATCTCAACTCGCCGAATTCAGCGACTTAACCCGCATTATTCATAGGCGTTTAAAATTCGGTAAAATTTTCGAACCTAGGCAGCACGGCAGGGTTTACTGATGGCGAGAAGACAATTTCTGGGCAGAAATGGCAAATTTGTAAGCACGGTGTAGTTGAGTAGTTTGTTTGAGGCAAGGCAGTGCCCTTTTTGTTATGAGTTATTGTGATTTTGAACCAGTTGATAATGGGTTTGGGCTATCCAATTTTCAAGACAGCTCTATCAACTGTCTGAAAAGATTCTGTCTGGCATAGGCTTTGGAAAACTTGATATTGATATATCTCTTTCTTTCGCTTACGATTGCCCCGACTTTAAGGATGAAAAGTCGGATGTTATTGACAAGCCATTTTTTTGCTTGATCGTATTTGGTACGAGCTATAAGTTTTTTGATCAGACGGAAAAACTCATATACCAAAGCTGAGAGCATTAATCGAAAATAGTTGGCCGAAAAACGGTGGCATGAGAGTCGGTCTGAATAACACATGTTTTTGATTTCCTTTATTCTGTTTTCACATGTTTCTCCCCGGTGCGTATAGAAATCATAGTAGATCTGTTCCCCCGTTTGATCTTCAAGGTTGGATACAAAAATTCGGGTATTCATACCCTTTCCGGTAGATTCTACTTTTGCATATACCTTTTGAAAATGTTCCCAACTTTTAGCCTTATATCCATAAGCGCCTACAATATGTTGATACTTGAGTCCTTTTTTCAAATAGTTTTCCCTAACCCATTGAATCTCAGGATCTAATAGCTGTTTCAGTACAGAATTAGAGCTAAGGCCTATACAATATTTTAAATCATATTCATCGGCTAATTGATAGAATTCAGAGCACGAAAATCCTGCATCAGCACGGATGATTATCCGAATTGATGGAAAACATTTCCTTATTTTTTTAACTATTCTTTTCAGCAAACTAGTGAATCGTTTGGATGGATGTTCCGTTCCACTTAACAAAGCAGGTAATATCATTTGACCTGTTTTTCCATCCAAAAAGAATAACTCCTGATACATCCACTGCCAGTAATATCCATGAAACAAACTCAATTGTTGATTCCCATGGGTGGGATCATCTGTAGTGTCCACATCGATTACAATTTCTTTGCTTTCAGAATCAATACTATTCACATAGCGATCTAAGAACCATTCGCTCAATTTCCAAAGGGTTGTTGAATCAATGTTATTCTCCATTCGGCATAAGGTAGGTTGAGAACACAAACCATTTTCTAGTAACACATTCAGAATAGGATCATCTTTCAAATGTTTAGAATCATTGCAGTCTTCATAGCCCATGGCCATCATAAATACCCTTTGCTGCAATTGCTTTTCATATGTGTGTGAAACAAATACAGGATTGCGATAGTCCGGAATATGTTCTGAAAATTCTTTAATCAGTTTGTGTTTGCGTTCCAGTTTTGACAACAGCAAAACCCCGCCATCGCTGCTTACTGCTTCTCCATTAAAATTGTAATGAAATGCTTTTAAATTGTGATAAAATGCAGTATATTGACCCTTCTTTTTGGGCATAACTTTTTGTGTTGTTTTCAACAGTTAATATACTGAAATTCAATGAGTTATGCCTTATTTTGGCTCTAGTTTAGGTTAGCGTTGATATTAACATTTCATATCGATTCGATATCTGTTGGTATCTCGCGTAGGCCGTTATGTCTTCGACTGAGAGTGCTGCGAAATCTTTCACGAACTGCCTGTTTTTTTTAAGCATTTCCTTCAGCCTATACCAATTGAGATATTGTTGGAGGTATTTAGTGGAAACACCCCAAAATTGATTGTCAATCCATTTCTTTATCCTTCTGTGGGTGGAGTTTACATGTTGGATATGATAAACCCCATTTTTGACCCGTTGCTTTAAATCGGAACGCAATGGATGGTGTTCGATCTGTTTATCCATGGCAAAGCCTTTATAGCTGACATGCGAATCGCTGCACAATATAGTTTGCTTGGTAAACCTCTTTCCTATGGCCTTTTCTATAACTCGTGCCGCGTTACGCGGTATCCTTTTTCTTCAACCGCCCTTTGGTAGCCACGCTCAAATCCATCTGTTCTTTTCTATCCAGGGTAACAATTACTGCAATGTGGTCATCATTTATGCCCCTTTTACCTGAGGAGCCACCCCGTTTCCTTGGTTTGCGGGATTCAACTTCCCTGCCCTTGTCCGAGTGAAAAAAGAAAGTCTCGTCACTTTCCGTAATCCCAGTAAAATCCCCCTTATCAGTATCTTCTATGGATGCCAGTATCTTGTGGCGCCAATCGAATGCGGTTTTCTTGTTTATGCCCAGGGTGACCTTGATTTTATCCAGGCTCATTTCTTCCAACATCAACTTAAGATAATCATCAATCTTGTCTTTCCTGCGGATCCTAGCCATCCAGGTGCCGCTGTATTCTGTAAAACTTCTATTACATGACTTGCACTTATAGCGCCGGGAACCTTTGTCGATGCCAAACTTTACATATTTGGTATGGCCACAATGGGCACAGCATCCTTGCTTATTGTCCAAGATATCCCTCCTAAGCCTCTGGCATTGAGGGGAAAGATTTTCCAACTCACCGGCGGCTTGCAGTTCCATTATCAGGGATTGCTGACCTTCGGCCGAAAGACCCATGAAATACGATTTTATTGCTTCTTTTTCCATACCTCTAAGATACAAATAATAGCTTAATTAAACTAGAGCCCTTATTTTTTGCAGTAATATTTAAGGCCAATGAATTTTTCGGGTTAAAGAAAGACGATTTCCTAGGTAAGATGAAGTTAAATGATATCTACTGGGGAGCGGCGGGATTACCTATGGATTTCAGAAAGGATCGGAAAATATTTGTAGAAGGTTTGAAGTCATTGCCTAGCCATGCGAGGACGTTGGAGCAATTCGGTGTAAGCCGGTTAGGCACTTGGATAATGCCCACAAACGATACTTTGACCTACAGAGAAAACTACCACCAACATGTCAAAAGATTAAAACAAATCGCCAATATCCTGGGTCATCACGGCATATCATTTGGCTTGGAATATGTAGGTCCGAAAACATTAATGGCTGGGGATCGCTATCCATTTGTAAGTTCCATGCGAGAAGCCAAAGAACTCATCGAAGCGATCGGAGAAACTAATGTAGGATTTGTGCTGGACAGTTATCATTGGCATTGTGCAGAGGAAATTGCAGCCGATCTTTTGAGCCTTGACAAAGGTGACATTGTGACTGTCGACCTTAACGATGCCGTTGCCGGCCGTACCATTTACGAACAGATGGATTTGGAGCGGGAACTTCCCGGAAACAGCGGTGTTATAGATTTAAGATCATTCATAAGTGCTTTAAAAACAATAGGTTACGACGGGCCTGTGCGTGCAGAGCCTTTTAACAAGCCGCTACGAGATATGGATGATGTAGCGGCGGTTAGGCTTACGTTTGAGGCTATGAAAAAGACGGTGGAGTTGGAGCAATAGATTGAAGAATATGCAATTTTCAGACTATTTTTCATTGATAAATGTTCAACAGAACAGAATTAGAAAGACTCATCAGCCACCATTCGAACAAATCGCCTAAGCAAACCATTAGCCACTCGCGTATCCCCTTCTCTTGCAATAAATTCCTCATACTCTTCCCGCGTTTTAAAATACTTACGTGCATAAGGTCCGACGCGATCTTTTACTTCTTTAGCCGATATTTCGGGGTGTCCCTGAAAGGCATAAATGGGAGCAGCTTTAAGTTTAAAAACGTGAATATGGCAGCGAGGTGAACTTGCCATCAAAACACATCCAGGCGGAAGAATATTAGTGCTTTTTAAATGCCCGCTTACAATATTGAATGTTTTGGGGATGCCTTGAAACACAGGATCGCTAGCTTCGCTGTCTGAGCGGGTGATCGAAAGTATGTCCAGCTCTTGCATCGACTCATCCAGACAAATTTCACCGCCCAGTAAAACAGAGGCGATCATAAATCCTCCGCATGAAAGCAGACCAGGTTTTCGGATACTAATAGCGTAGTTGAGTATCTGCTCAAAAGCTCCAAGAAACGGAAAATATTCTTCAGTAAGGGCTAGGCTGTCATTGGGATCATCTGAAAATCCCCCAATGAAGAATCCGTCATAATTATCTAAATGCTTTTCCGAAAAGTTTGGTTCTTCGAAAAGATTAATGGCATTAAGTTGACCAGTATTCAGGCCGCTATGCCCGAGGAAGTTTTGATACTCAGCCTTCTCACTCCCTTGGTGTTTTCGCATTTGAATCAGCAGGAAGGATGTGTCGGTTGCCTGTGAAATTATTCTCACTGCATGCCCACTTTTCTGAGAAATTAATAATCAATAATTGGTAATCAGTAATTCACCGTATATCCTCCCTCCTCGGCCCTTTCGTATCCGCCAAATACTGCATCTTCGCCAAATTGGTCAAGTACTCAATTTGATCCATCCCTGAGAGAAGTGCATCCGCTGTATAAAATGCATAGTTCTTAATGTCCTCAATGTCCTCCTCACTCAACAATTCTCCGAAATTAGGCATGCCTTGCGACTCCCGGCTGCCTTCGAGGATAATTGATTTGTAGTTATCAAATACTTCATCCGATGAACGTGCAAGATCAGGTAGGGCACCTCCACCAGAGCCTGTGGTAGCATGACACCCAATACAAAATCGCGCATAAAGATCAAATCCGTAGCCTATATTTTCCGGGGCTGCATTTGGCTTGCTGGTAGTGAGCTTCTGTTCTAAAGGCGGAAGTTTTTCAGGAGGACTAGCACTTGCACCTAGTTTGAATGTGTAAAAAGTGCCCTGATGAATTCGATCAAACCCTTTCCAGGATTGCCCTGAATATCCGCCCCATCCCACAGCGATGGTAATGTACTGTTCTCCGTCTATCATATAACTTATGGGAGCGGCGATCGATCCTGATCTTATATCAAATTCCCACAGCACATTTCCGGTGAGTCCGTCACGGGCCGAAAACATGCCTTGCCCGTCACCTTGAAACAAGAGACCCGATCCGGTGGATACAAGTCCCCCATTGTGCCCCAATGTTTGATCAATGCCCCATGCCTCCTTTTGTGCTATCGGATCCCAGGCTATGAGTCTTCCTGTAAATTGACCTGGCAGTGGAGCATCCGGATTGGTGTCCATTACCGGTGGAATGTAGAGCTTAGACCCAATACTGACATTGGCCCCAAGTCCACCACCAACGCCTTTGTCAGAGCCAAAACCTATTTTCGGATTGTAATAATAAGGTGCAATTTCCCTGGTCGTTGGAATGTATACTAGGCCGGTGACCTTATTATAAGACATAGCATGGTAGTTATGAATACCAGCACTACTCGGCGCTATCCAATGTGTTAAACCATCTGTATATCTTGCGCCTTCGGCTTCAATCGGCCGTCCATTTTCATCCAATCCTATTGTCCAGTTTTGATAACCAATTGATCCTCCTGAAACAAATTCTCCGCTAATCCTGTCGATCACATAAAAAAAACCATTCTTGGGAGCCTGCATGAGCACTTTTCGTTTTTCTCCGGTTATTTCTAAATCAGCCAAGATGATGGGTTGAGTGGCTGTATAGTCCCAAGAATCTCCAGGAGTTGTCTGAAAATGCCATTTGTACGAACCATCATCAGCGTCAAGAGCCACGATACTTGATAAGTACAAATTATCACCTCCCTGCGGACTTCTGATCTGTCGATTCCAATGGGTACCATTGCCCACTCCGATATAGACTGTATTTAGATCCGGATCAAAGACGATCGCATCCCACACTGTTCCGCCACCACCTTGTTTCCACCATTCGCCCGTCCAGGTCTTGGCTGCCTCTTCGAGGTCCGGGTGTTCGAATGGTTCCGACGGATCACCTGGTACCGTATAAAATCTCCAGACCTTTACACCGGTCTCGGAATCATAGGCGCTCACGTAGCCTCTTGCGTCCAGTTCTGCACCACCGTTGCCTATTAAGACATTGCCATTAACAATTCTGGGCGCTCCGGTAATAGAATATTTGCTTCCTTCAGGAATAGTCATAGTTTCCCAGTTCACAGAGCCGTCAGCTGCATCCAACGAGATTAACCGACCATCCAATGTGCCAAAATAAACGGCTCCTTTGTAAAGTGCCGGCCCTCGATTGACCACTCCACAGCAGAATTTTTTGGCCTGCTCTCGCGGGACATTCGGATTGTACTGCCATATCAATGTGCCTTTTCGCGCATCAATGGCGTAAACTACAGACCATGCTCCGGTGGCGAACATAATACCATCAACAACCACCGGAATGCACTCTATCCCCCTATTACTTCCGACTTCCAAGGCCCAGGCAAGTCCAAGGTCTTTAATGTTTTCCTTATTGATTTGACCCAGTGAAGAATAATGCTCTTCCTGGTAAGTGCCTCCGTAAGTCAGCCAATTTTCAGGATTCTTATGAGCACTAGCGAGCGCTGCGTTATCCACTTGACCTGCGATCATTCGAATGTGATCAGGACTTCCTTTTGGGTATTGTGGCTCTTTTTGACAAGACCAAAAAAGAAAGCACGTACAACAGAGGAATGATAGTTTTTTTGGCATTTTCGACTGTTTTATACTTTAATATTACCGAAGAAAGCGGAATTTTCTGTAAGTTTTGGAAAGCAAGTTGTCAATTATTTCCGCGAATGCTTTAGAATGATTCTAAGTATGGTTCTATTTTCAATCCGAATTTGGCCGGTTGTACTAAGTTTGATTTTGATCTTTTTTCTTTTCAAAAGATATAACTTCAAACAGTATTTAGAAATTGAGTCCTGATTCGGTCAAACAACCAAAGAATTATTTATTACCTATTTTGAATATAATAACTTCTTAAAGCATTGATAATCAATATGATACACATTAATATTTCTTACCATAATTCATGAAGAGTAGTGTAATTCGTGGATGTAAATCATCCAATACTGGCACGAATTAACGCGAATTCACGTGCCATTCTTTTCTGTTATGGTTCTCTTCGGGAAGAAGTGTTGCCAACCGCAAATACCCGCCTTTCTTTGAGACATCTACCTTCAAATATTACAAATATGTTAAAATCCTAATACACCATAGAAAATTTAGTATATCTTTGCGCCGCAAATTAAAATTCTGTCATCATAATCCCGTGAGCAGTGCGTATAGCGTTAGCCATATCTCTATTATTTCTTGCGTATAATTTATTTGGAAGTACTTTTGATGCGCGTACAAATCGTCTGGATGCCGAATCCGCAAAGCTTCGATTAGAACGTATATCGTCCGAGGTTAATTTGCCGTACACATATGAGACAAATCGTTTGCTTCAGATTTATACTTATTCTTACAGGCCTGGAGCGCGACGTATAGTTGAAAGAAGCAGCCTGTACTTCCCTACATTCGAGCAGAAACTGGAAAAACTTGACCTGCCACCGGTACTCAAAAACCTGGGTATTGTCGAATCTAATCTTGAGCCATGGTCAGTATCCAACCGTGGAGCCGTAGGAATATGGCAACTCATGCCCAATACCGCCCGAAAGCACGGCTTGATCATGGATCATTATGTGGACGAGAGATTTGACCCTATATTGTCTAGTACGGTTGCCTTTGATTATTTGAGGGATCTTTATAGGCAGTTCAAAGATTGGAACCTGGCCATTACAGCCTATAATTGCGGCCCACTAACTCTGCGAAAAGCAGTGAAGAATGGCAACTCGTACGATCTAAACATTATCGGTAAATATCTTCCACGTGAATCAAAAAGATACATCTCCAGGCTAGCAGCGGCCACTTACCTCACCCATTACTATGAAGAGCATAATATCCATCCGAAAAGGAAGAAATATCATACTGGGTTAGCGAGTATCAGGATTTATAACTACCTGACATTCAGTGAGATATCTAAGATAACTGGATTGACTCAAACTGAGATTGCCCAATACAACCCCGCTGTTTTCTACGATTTCTTACCGGCCAATCAAATAGGATATCATTTTAATCTGCCATTAGAGCATATGATTAGATACATCCGGATTAAAGATCGATCGCTTCATGACATCATCGATGTTCATAGGCATCTAGATCGGATTGAGGAAATTTTCGTATTTACCATGCCTTGGGTCTTTCCTTCGACTTTTGCTCTTCCGTTTGAGCCTGTGTGTGGGGATGAAAAAGAAGATCGCAATGACCAAGACAACCATTCTTTGCAAGAAATATTCGCTTTAAGGAGGGAGCAAGTGTTGAGACGGTTATCCCTTGCGTGATTCGGCTATATATTCTATCAGATCAGTTCAAGCAATTTTTCCCTTTCTTTGAGTCCTAATACAAAGCGCACACCATCGAGTCCTTTGCTGAAATAATAAATCTGAAAGATGTTTCAGTGTCAATAGGAACTACCCAGGTACTACAAAACATCAATTGGTCAATCCACAAAGGTGAACATTGGATAATTTCCGGCAACAACGCTTCTGGTAAAACTTCCCTTGCGAAATGCTTGTGCCTTAATATGCGGATAACATCCGGCCAAATTGATTTTCCATTTATGGTAGAAAAGCATGCTGGTGCATTTCTGTCGGAATTCATCGAGATGGTTTCTTTCACAGATACCTCCAAGCTCTTCAGAAGTGTTAACAATATGCACTACTACCAACAACGGTTCAATGCATTTGATTCTGATGGTCATTTGACGACGAGACAATATCTGGAAACGGCAGGTTTTGATCACCGGAAAGAAGGCCATCTCGAGCTTATCGAAATCATGGGGTTAGCTGATCTTCTCGACAAAGAGCGTATCAAACTTTCGAGTGGCCAAATGCGAAAAATGTTATTGTGCAAGGCTTTGCTCTCTGATCCGAAAATTCTTATTCTTGATAATCCATACATCGGTCTTGACGCTGGTATTCGCGCTCGATTTAACGAGCTTTTGGATCATCTGGCAAAAGAGAAGGGCATAACAATCATTCTCTCCGGTCAGTACAAAACCTTGCCTAAGTGTATTGCACACCGGATTCATCTTGATAACGGAAGGCTGGTTGAAGTGGGCAAAATTGAAAAAATTGACAGAGAACATATTGATTTTCAGATAGATGCACATATAGATAAACTGCTATGTGAAATTAAAAATCATTTTCAAAACGCTGTTGATCACCACTCTGCTGAACATGTTTTTTCTCTGAAAGGCGTAACTGTTCGCTATGGAGAGACGGTGATTCTGGATAAACTCAATTGGACGGTGACGAAGGGAGAAAAATGGGTATTGAAGGGCAACAACGGTTCAGGTAAATCAACGATTGTAAGTCTGCTTTATGCTGATAATCCGCAGGCATATTCACAAAAGGTATTTCTTTTTGGCAAAAGGCGAGGGAAAAGTGGTGAAAGTATATGGGATATAAAAAACAGGATTGGTTTCACCTCTCCTGAGTTGCATGCCTATTTCTATAAAGATATGAAGGCAATGGATTTGGTCCTATCAGGACTTTACGACAGGTTTGAATTTTTAGGAAAGCCTTCTGAAGAAAAGAAAGAGTTGGCGCGACTGCTGTTTCGCTATTTTGAAATCGAAGATAGTATGGCCATATCGTTTAGATCTCTTTCTACAGGTATCCAGAGATTGGTCTTTTTCATGCGCGCTTTGATCAAGTGCCCGGAGTTTCTGTTGCTGGATGAGCCTTTTCAGGGATTTGATCAGGGGCTTATTTCTAAAAGTAAAAGGCTGCTATCTGAAGTACTTACTGAGGAACATACTTTGATTTTTATTACTCATTTTGAGGATGAGGTGCCTGGGGTGGTGGAAAAGGTGTTGGAATTGGATCGAAAAATCGAGAAGAAACTAAAATAAATATTGATGCGTGTGAACGAATTAAGTAATCAATTAAGAAAAGTAGTAATAGAATGTTACGCTAAGCTATTGGAGGTAACGGAGAAGGTGGCATCGGAAAGACCCAGTCCCGCCAAATGGTCAAAAAAAGAAATCCTTGGCCACCTCATGGATTCGGCTTCTACTAATCATCAGAGATTTGTCCGAGCACAATTCACAAACAATCTGATTTTTGAAGGCTATGTTCAGGATGATTGGGTGAAGGTTCAGGATTATCAGAATAGAGATTGGTCAGACTTGATCGAACTCTGGTATCGCTACAACATGCATCTTGCTGATATCATTGCGAATATCCCGGCATCTATTCTTGAAAAAAAAAGGACAAAGCATAGTCTGAACAAAATTGCTTTTAAGATAGTCCCCAAAGAAATGCCGACTACGTTGTACTATTTCATAAGCGATTATATTGTGCATTTGGAGCATCATTTGAGGCAGATATTAGACGATCAATAGAGGAGTATCTTGCATTTATGAAGATCCTACAAATCTGCAAAAAAGTTCCGTTCCCATTGAGAGATGGAGAATCTATTGCAGTCAATGCGCTTTCCGAAGTTTTTGCGGACCAAGGACATCAAGTGGAGTTGTTCTGCATGAATACTTCAAAGCATTATCGGGATATGAAAGAAGCGCGAAAGGCGCTTTCACATTATGCCCAAATCCACAGCGTCGATGTTGATAACAGGGTTAACCTATTCGGCGCTTTCACAAATCTCTTTTCAAAACTGCCTTACCACGTTTCGCGGCTGATCGACAAAAGATTTGAAACCAAATTGGAACAAGTTTTAAACGCGAATGATTACGACATCATCCAATTAGAAACTCTTTTCTTATCTCGTTACGTAGATGTCATCAGAAAATATTCTAATTGTAAAATAGTCGTGCGCTGTCATAATGTGGAACATTTGATCTGGCATAGACTTGCGGAAAACACGTCTTCATTTTTTAAAAAAAGCTATCTCAGTTATCAAAGCGCAAAATTGAAACAATACGAAAAGAAGAATATCAATCTGGTCGATTTATTACTAGCCGTTTCTCAGCAAGACATGACCGCGTTCAAAATGATTGGTTTAAAAATTCCGTCCGAGATTGTACCTATTGGTCTGGATTTGAAAAAATATCAGCTTAAAAAGCCAAAGAAAAAGACGAGCGATACATTCGATCTTTGCTTTATTGGTACCCTCGATTGGCTGCCGAATCAGAACGGCTTGCTATGGTTTTTGGAAGAAGTTTGGCCGGAACTCTCACGTAAATATCCAAGAGGACTTAGACTTTATATTGCAGGCAGGAAAGCGCCGTACAGTATAAAATCACATTCCTCTTCAAATGTCATCATCCATGGCGAAGTGCCTGATGCTGTGGCATTTATGAAGGCGTACGATGTGATGATCGTACCGTTATTTGCGGGCAGCGGACAACGGGTGAAAATCCTCGAGGCAATGGCATTGGGCATGCCCGTCATTACTACTTCCATTGGGCTTGAAGGCATTCCGGTGACGGATGGCAAGGAAGTTTTAATGATCAATGATGCTGCGGCTTTTATCCGGGTGACAGAATCTATTCTCAATCATGAAATTGATATGAAGACCTTGGGAAGTAAGTCGCGAAAGTTTGCGATAGCAAATTTTGATCAAAATAGCATTGGTAAACAATTGATTAGAACTTATCAGAAGATCCTAGAATAGAACTCCTTGGACCTACTTCCAGACCTGTGGAAACACGCTCGGGTCTATATCCCACAAATAGGGCAACAAGAAATAAGTGATCAAAGTCAACAGAACAATGGACAAAATATTCATCCAAATTCCTGCTTTGAACATATCTGGAATCGTGAGATAACCGGAACCAAATACAACTGCATTCGGCGGTGTAGCTACTGGCAGCATAAACGCACACGAGGCTGCGACCGTTGCACCCACCATAAGGATATAAGGATGTACATCAATAGTCAATGCCAGAGGCGCAAGAATTGGCAAGATCATAGCTGTAGTTGCGAGGTCGGAAGTGATCTCCGTCAAAAAATTAACCGCTGTCACCAATACCAGTAATAGTAATATCATAGCCACACCTTCCAACAAAGTCATCTGACTGCCAATCCAAACAGCCAATCCACTTTCCTTAAAGCCCTCCGCCAAAGCAAGGCCACCGCCGAAAAGAAGGAGGATGCCCCAAGGCAGTTTGACAGCTTCTGCCCAGGTCACTATTTTTCTTGCTTTCCCTTTCGCGGCGGGCAGTACGAAGAGAATTACCGCTGCAATAATGGCAATGATCGTATCGTCGATAGTTGGAAGTATCTTGCTCAATAGAAAAGACCTGCTGATCCATGCAAAGGCGGTAAGCGCGAAGACCGCCAATACCGTTTTCTCTTCAAATGATATTTTGCCAAGGGCCTGTAGTTGTCGACTTATTTCAGCACCTCCTCCGGGAAAGGCCTTTTGATGGAATGTAAAAGCAAAGCTCGTCAGGTACTTCCAACATATGAATAAAAGAATAATAGAAATGGGCAAACCAAAAACAATCCACTTTGAAAAAGTAATCTCGACACCGTACAATTCCTGGACAATACCAGCCAATACAAGATTCGGAGGAGTGCCGATAAGTGTAGCAAGTCCTCCAATCGAGGCACTATAAGCAATCGCCAACATGAGCGCCTTGCCAAAAATGAGATTTTCATCCTCTATTGTGTCCGGATTATCCTTGAGTTGAGAAATGATGGCCATACCGATGGGAAGCATCATCACTGAGGTGGCCGTGTTCGATATCCACATGGATAGAAAAGCTGTCGCGACCATAAAGCCCAGGATGATCTTTGTCACATTTGTACCAATAATGTTGATGATATTCAGGGCTATCAATACGCTTGTGCAGATTCCACCGTTCTATAGCGATTCCTAAAATGAAACCACCGACATAGAGAAAAACATATTTATGTCCAAAAGAGGCGGTCGTGGCTGTAAGCGATAGTCCGCCTGTTAAAGGAAAGAGCACTATGGGAAGAAGGGCCGTTACGGCAATCGGTAACGCTTCGGTAATCCACCAAATGGCAACCCAGAGTGTTGAAGCGAGTACGGCATTGGCTTCCGTACTAAGTCCTTTTGGGTGGAAGAAGAAAAGAACAATGACAAATACCAAAGGGCCTAGGAGGAGGCCTATTTTTTTGGAGTTAAAGCTCATCTCATAAAAGTGATTTTTATTCTCAGCTATTTGATTTCTACTTCATTTTCGGATCCTCCCTAATTTTCAAAACTGCTTGTTCGCTCCGCCCGGCCGAATGCAACTCTAACCAATAAGTCTCTAATCTGTTTGCAAAAAATGCAACAAATTATTGCACACATTCACTTTACTCTACATCTATTCTCAACAAGAACTTAATCCCACTTCCGCCATAGTTTTCAAACCCGGAAAAGCGCGGAGCAAGCAGAGTATGGCATCCAATACTATTACACATGCGACTATATCGCCATTGGTGATGGTTAATCCAGCGTGATAAAAGTAAAATGTGCTAAAATTGCTAATTTGCAGTGCCGCTATAATTATATTAGAACCAAATCTTTTTCAAATGCAAAAATATGTAGACCAATTTTTGGACAAAATGGCACAAGCTAGCAAAGATCCGTCACAGCCCATTGATCCCAAAATTTTATATCCGGATCATCCTTCTATGGATTATCCGGGCCTTGAATACATTGCCGAGTGGGAATTGGGCCAAAAAACTCCAGCAGATGAGCTCTTTGGAATCTCAAAGGATGAGTTTCCCCGGCAGATAAGTTAAACGCAACCCAGATCGAAGCTTTAATAGATGGACTTGACAAGATGATCCAATCTATCTACGAGCTGATAAATGGTGAAATTGTGAAACGAGCATCGCCCAATGCCCCGCATCAGCGAGCATCTTTTAGACTTACTCTGGAGTTTGGTAACTACAACCTTAAGAAAAAAGCAGGTGATTTTTTTGCTGCGCCTTATGATGTGAATTTCGATGAACATACTGCTGGAATCCAGCCGGATTTACTATTTGTCTCTAAAGAAAGAGATTTTATTATCAAAGAAGAAAATGGTATTGTTGGTGCCCTGATTTGATTGTCGAAATCGTCTCAAAAGGCTCTATAGACAAAGACCGTGAAATTAAAAAAGAAGTATACGAGCGATTTGCGGTGAAGGAATACTGGATTGTCGACCCAATTCACAAGACTGTCGAGGTCTATAATATGGTGAATGATCGTTACAAAATGACCTCTTTCGCCGAAGAAAAGGGGAAGATCATTTCCACAGTTTTACCGGATTTTGAGATGGATGTTCAGGTTATTTTCGAATAAAAGTTCAAAACGAAGGACAAATCTGAGCGAAATTCTCATGCGAACCCGTATAGGAAATTGTAAATTCAAAGGTACCAGTTCCCACCTGCCCTGCAATCTCTCTTAGATAAATATCATAACTCAATCCCATAAGCAGGCCCTTTAATTCGAATCCGAGGAAAACTGTGGCATCAGTAGGTTGAAAAACCGTAAGGCTCTTAGTGCTCCGCATCCAAGCCCCAAAATGAATGAACGAAGCTTCTGCTTCATAGATCTGTTGCCTCAGATTAGCTCCAAAAGTGATGCTCGAATGCGACCCCTGAATATTGTATATCACCCTTGGCAACACCGTCAATAAATTGTGCAAAGGCAAACTCGCAGCAGCGTGTGCAGTAATGCGGGAATGAAGGACAAAATTTTCCTGAACCACATCAATGTCTCGATCTTTTCCATAGAAAGATATCAGAGGTTCGTTGAGATGGTAATAACTTGCACCGAAATAGTATCCGGTGTTTTTCTTAGGTGTTGTGGCGAAGTTGAGACCAACTCCAAGATCGGGATGAGCGAAATTATTGGCCGGAAGCAATTCGTTAGTAGCAAATGAATAGGCGTCCTGGCCATTAAATTGATCTTCAAAACGCAGATTGTTGTAGTTGACGCTTCTCTGCCCGAGACCAAGATAAATTCCCGCGCTGAGGTACGTATTTTGTCTGGGCGAGAGCGATTTGTGATATGCGCTGACTAGGGCAATCTGATAGGTATTGTAATTAAAAACAGCGACTTGATCAGCGCTAAAAATAAGTCCGGCACCGGCAAAATCGGGAAATTTTTTGTTCTCGTTGAGATTGATCCTGAAATCTCCGGCAATGCTAAATGAGGTAAAAGGATTGTCGAGTGAGCGTGCCCATTGGTTTCGATAAGCACTCGATACTCTGTAAGTACCTGAATGTGAGCCTGTTAGCGCCGCATTCATATATACGGGATAGCCGTAAAATTGCGAGTACTGAGTATCTTGTGCGAGCACAACAGAGATTGTAGCAGAGAAAAGAATAGTAGAGACTATAAATCTAGCCAGGCAGTGTGCCCATCTGACTTTGCCTGTTGCGCTCATTTTATACATACGGTATTGGTAACGATTTTTAACTATTCAGGTATACAAAATTTAGAATTTTATTTGCTTACTTCGACTATATGTCGTCTGAGGTCACTAAGCTGAAAGCCAATCCTATTGGAGTTTGTACTCTTAGCATTTGCCCTATGCGCAAAAGACCTGATGAGACCAGTGAAATGGTTTCCCAGTTATTGTTTGGTGAGCAGTGCGATATTTTGAATACCTCCGTGGCAAATTGGTTATTAATCTGTTCCAGGATAGACGGTTATGAAGGATGGGTGGATGTACAGCAAATAGATGAATGCAAAAAACCACATAATCACAAAGCGGATCATATTTTCTACTGTCTTGAACCCGGCTATTCAGTGATGGCAGGGGAGCAAACCAAATTAATAACTTTTGGGGCAATTTTACCTCATTTCGATGGTATGAGTTTTCAACTCAACGGTAGTAAATATGGCTTTTTCGGACAGGCTGCGCGGCCCGGAGATTTTAACCTTACGGAGGCGCTGGTCGAAAAGTTGTGTAAAAAATTTCTAAATGCGCCTTACTTGTGGGGAGGAAAGACGCCTTTTGGTGTGGACTGTTCGGGCTTTGTCCAAATGGTTTTTCGGGTGTTGGGTGCACATCTTCCACGCGATGCAAAGGATCAGGCGAAAGAAGGATTAACCATAAATTTTGTCAACGAAAGCATGACGGGAGACCTGGCATTTTTTGCTAAATCAACGAATAGAATTTCCCACGTTGGAGTGATTTTGGAGAACGAACAGATCATCCATGCTTCCGGTAAAGTTCGGGTAGACAAATTGGATCACGTCGGCATATTTAACCGGGAAGCGGGAAAGTATACCCATCATTTACGGATTATTAAGAGGGTGCTTTGAGTCGTAGAATGTACGGAGACAAGATGGCTTTATAAGATACGAGATGATTGGAAATATAAAGATTATCTTAAAAAAGGAACTCGTCAAACTAATTTTGGAAAAAGAACATTATAACAATGACAGGTTGCCAGATTCTTAATTCAATACACTTACATGAGAAAGATACTCATTCTATTCATTGCCTTTTCTTTTAGCCTTTCGGCAGAGGCTCAACTTCCCAAATTTCTGAAAAAAGCCGAAAAAGCGCTTCTTGGGGATGGTGCCGGTAAGGTCGGACTCGGCTTAAAGGAAGCTCTCGAAGAAGGTACAAACGCGTCCGTGCAAAAGCTATCGGCGAAGAATGGTTTTTTGGAAGGACCATATAAAATATTGATTCCCGATGAAGCCCAAAAAGTAGTATCCACCATTTCGAGAGTTCCGGGATTCACTAATGTCGAAAAGGATTTGATCGCAAAGATGAATGAAGCCGCTGAATTCGCCGCAAAGGAAGCCACACCGATTTTCATTGATGCCATAAAAGGAATAACATTTAAAGATGCGACTAACATACTTATGGGCAAGGAGGATGCCGCTACCCGCTATTTGGAGAGCGCCGCACGGGATGAACTCTATGAGGCTTTTTTACCCGTTATACAAAATGCCCTAGACGAGGTGAATGCGAGAGAATATTGGACGTCCATTGTCACTAAATTCAACAAATTACCACTAACAAAGGATGTCAATCCCAGGTTGGATGACCATGTGAATAATGGTGCGCTTGACGGCCTGTTCTCGGAGATCGAGGTCAAGGAAAAAGGTATCCGTGAGGATGTGGGGCAGCGGACGAGTCCTTTGTTACGGGAGGTATTTGCAGAGCAGGATGAGAGGGAGTAGGATCAAGCAGATTTTACTTGGGTTTCTGCTGCCATTTGGACTCTTATTTTTAATATCCTATATTCGTGGCTACATCGTATATACTTAAAAAATTATGGAAACGAAAATATCAAAATGGGGCAATGGGTTGGCAATAAGAATACCTAAGCATTTAGCTGAAAGTTATAAAATAGGCGAGGGAAGTCGAGTGGATTTGGAAAGTGAGGGTGACAAAATCACCATCACTCCTAAGAAGAAAAGAAAAACATTGGAGTGGCTGTTAGAAGGCATGAACGAATCGAATCGACATGAAATTCTGATAAAGGGTGAGGTCGGTAAGGAAAATTGTTGGGATTAAATGATGTCCTACATCCCAGATTCCAGAGATTTGGTATGGTTGAATTTTGACCCTGCACTCGGTAGGGAACAGAAGGGAAAAAGACCGGCTTTAATTTTGACGACATATGAGTATAATAATCGAACGAAGATGGCAGTCGTTTGCCCGGTTACGTCCAGGATAAAGGGTTTTAATTCGGAAACAATACTACCTCCCAAGTTAAAGGTATCCGGGGTCGTCCTATGTGACCACGTAAGATTGGTTGATCTCAAAGAGCGAAATATTAAGCATATCGACCGATTGGATTTTAATACAATGACAGATGTAATTGAAAACATTTCGATCCTTTTAGATTTTGAAAGCTACATTTGAGTACTGACATTAATCGATTATTTTAAAAGCCCTCACCAAATACCCGATCTCCCTCCCCATTTCCCTAACCTTCTCATCATAAGCCAATTCCTCCTGCTCCATACCATCGTATTCCCAAGGGTCGGAATAAGGCAATGAGATTCTATGTTTCGCACCGAAAACAATCGGACAATTTTGATCAGCATGGTTGCATACTACAATCGCAATGAAGTCCTTTTGTGGATTGAATGGATCGTCGTATTTTTTAGAAAACATTTTTTGGCCCAAGCCGCCATCCGGTATTCTAAGTTGATAGATCGGATTGACTTCTATTCCACTTTTCTCGAATTCAAATTCGGCTCTATTGAGCGCTTCCAGCATTCGATAGTTAAAGGCTGTACTTTCCGTTCCACCTGAATAGACATTGATGCCCTCTATGCCATAATGCTCTGCCGCTGTGCGGAGAAGTAATTCGCCAAGTTGTGACCTTCTGGAATTGTGGGTACAAATGACAATAATATCGCATAGGCCTTCGCCAAGGAGAGGGTCTGTGATGATTTGGGATAATTTTTCCAGTTCTTTTTTTCGGGAACGCGGGATTTGGTCAAACTCGTCTTCGAGAGATTTAAAAAAATGAAATTGTGCATCGCTTACCATTAAAACGAAATAAAAATTGTGAATCAGTTACAATGAAATAGACATTGTGCAAAAAGCTAAAAGGCCAAGTTCCGATTAAACGGAAGTGATTCACAATTCAGTTTTTCAACACACCAAATCAAGCCCACACAATAACTTTCTGGCAGCTTCTTCATTCTCATTAGGCACCTGTATATCCGAACCGGAATTGCCCATAACCGCTATACCCAAGCTGTGCAATAAACCTTCATTTGTAATATGAAAGGGTATCCCTTCTGTGACAAGCGCATGTTTGATCAATGCAACTTCGGCCGGATTGGGAGAAGTATAAATTGTTTTGTAATCCATGTCCATTAAGTTAGCTCATTATTGTAACAATTCAAAGTTCCAAAGGATTATTCCCTTCTAGATTATCAAAAATGCTTGCCAGGGGATCCGAGAAACTCAGATTTGAATCAACAATGGTTTTGCCAATTACTTCGAACTCCGCAAGGCCGTGAAGCACGAGTTCCATAAAAAATTCGGTATCCTTTTCATCGATCGGGTATCGGGCCACCAGTTTTTTTAATCCTTTGACACTATTTAGCTTGGTGGTGTAGTCCACATTGCTGTCATCAATTAGCAATTCTACTTTGTTACTGCCTGAAAACCAGGATCTTATGATGCCGAATGGATCTTTTTCTTCTTTCTTCTGCGACTTATCGGGATCCGGAAAATATTCCAGATATTTCTCCCTAATCGCTTGACCCAACAGCTTCAATGCCACGTTATACGGACCTTCCTGCTCGCCTTCGTAGACCAATTCCATCTTTCCCGTGAGGGCGGGAATCACTCCCCAAAAGTCAGATATTCGCACAGAAGTAGACTTTTCATTGTTGAGGAGCATTCGTCTTTCTGCTGCGCTTGCCAGGTTTTCAAGACCGGATATGCTCATACGGGCTGACACTCCACTTTTTTCGTCAATGTAAACTGATTCCCGGGCGTGAAAAGAGATAAGTTCGAGCAGATTCTTAATCTCCGGACAGATGTAGATGTTATTTTTTTGCTCCGATGCCAGATCAGCCTCTTGCTCCGTAATCTCCCTGGCAATTTCTATGGACCGTGGGTAATGGGTCAATATTTGAGATTCTATGCGGTCTTTGAGCGGCGTGACAATGCTTCCCCTGTTTGTGTAGTCTTCCGGATTAGCGGTAAATACAAATTGTATGTCCAATGGAAATCTCAATTTAAATCCCCGTATCTGAAGGTCGCCTTCCTCCAAAATATTAAAAAGAGACACCTGGATACGCGCCTGCAAGTCGGGCAACTCATTGATAATAAAAATAGAGCGATTAGCACGAGGCACCAAGCCGAAATGAATTACACGCTCGTCAGAGTAGGTCAATTTTAAACTTGCCGCTTTAATCGGGTCAATGTCCCCGATCAAGTCCGCGACGCTCACATCGGGTGTAGCTAATTTTTCAACGAATCTCGTGCTATTGTGGATCCATTCGATTGGAGTATTATCGCCTTGTTCACCTACTATATCCTGTCCGTACCTCGATAAAGGCTGGAGCGGATCGTCATTGATTTCCGAACCTTTAATAATGGGCACGTATTCATCTAAAAGCTCGGTCATCAGTCGCGCTATTTTTGTTTTGGCTTGCCCTCTTAAACCCAAAAGCAGAATGTTGTGCCTGGATAAAATGGCTCTTTCCAGGTCGGGAATGACGGTGTCATCAAATCCTATTATGCCTTCAAAAACGGCCTCCTTGTTCCTAAGTTTGTCGATTAGGTTTTTCCTCAATTCTTGCTTTATCGACAAAGATGCATAACCACTTTTCTTAAGTTGGCCAAGGTTCTGAATCTGTTCTATATTCAATCCTACCGTGTTGTCTGTCATCAAATCAAATCATTAATTAACGCATAATCTTATCTCTCTTTTGACTCACTTAGTTTCACTTAGTGTATCTCAGTGTTCTTAGTGGTTCGTGATGTCAAAGGGTCATCCACTCCTCCTTCCCTTATTCTCCTTATAATCCCTAAAAATAAATTCTCCAAGCCCTTGCAAAGAACTATAAAACGCCTTACCCTGATTAGCCCGTGTAAATTGATCCACAAAGCTTCTCAAATAAGGATCGCTCGCGATCATAAATGTAGTAATCGGGATATTTAGTTTTCGGCATTTGACTGCCATGCCCAAAGTGCGATTCATTATAGTGCGATCGAGGCCAAAGGCGTTTTTGTAATATTTTTTTCCTTTTCTAATGCATGTTGGCTTGCCGTCCGTGATCATCATGATCTGCTTATTTGTGCTCCTTCGTCTTCTCAATATGTTCATGGCTAGTTCGAGACCTGCAACAGTATTTGTATGAAAAGGCCCGACTTGCAGATAAGGCAAATCTTTAATTTCTATCTGCCAGGCATCATTGCCAAACACTATGATGTCCAAAGTATCCTTTGGATAACGGGTCTTGATCAATTCGGCTAATGCCATAGCCACTTTTTTAGCAGGAGTGATTCGATCCTCGCCGTACAAGATCATGGAGTGCGAGATATCAATCATCAGTACGGTGCTGGTCTGGGTTTTGTAAAAAGTTTCGTGCACTTCGAGATCGTCCTGGGTGAGCATGAATTCGTCGATACCGTGATTGATGTGGGCATTTTTGATGGATTCGGATACGGCGATATTGTCAAGGGGATCGCCAAATTCAAAGGGTTTGAGTTCAGAGGTAAATTCATCACCTCGTCCGATCACATTGGTAGTGTGATTTCCGGTTTTTGATTTTTTCAATTGGTCAAAAATATCGTCAAGAGCTTTTTTCCTAAGCTCGATTTCCATTTTTGAAGTGACGATCATTCCACCTCCTCTTCCGGGTTGATCGGTCAGATAACCTCGGTCGATGAGATCCTGTATGAAGTCTGCCATACCGTAATCGTCATCAGTCAGTTCGTACTCTTTATCCAACTCGGTGAGCCACGATAAGGCTTCTTGTACATCTCCCGAAGTATAGACAAGCAGGTCTTTTAATATATTCAAAAGTCGCTCAAACGGATCTTGTTCAAGACCGGAAGGTACGTACTTGCCAAATTGCCAGCCTATCATTTTTTTCTGATATTCTTCAAATGTAAACTAATGTACAAGGTAGTTGTGATATGTGAAAGAAACTGAGGGAGTTAGTCGACAGTCAGTACGGTCTTTTATCCTCTAAGGTCAGTGTAAAAGGTTAAGGTTTTTTAAAGTGAAATTTTTTTGTTCTCAAGATTTGCATCTTTATCAGAATTTTCCGAAATTTCGGAAAAATTAGATAATGAGTAAAAATAATCAAATGAATTGCTGCCAGATCGAAGCGGTAGTAACAATGGACGACAGGGGGCAGATTGTCATTCCTAAAGATGTACGGAGCAAGTTTAGCATGAAGACAGGCGACAAGTACGCCCTAGTGAGTTGCCAGGAAAGCGAAGATAACAGCGGGCTTTGCTGTTTTACCTTAATGAAAACGGATCACATGAAAGGAATGGTGCAAAAGGTGCTGGGCCCAATGTTCAATGAGATCGTCAATAACTAGTTCTCTGTAAAGTAAGTTTTTAAACATTATTTATGGCCTATGCTCGCCCTCAGTCCCTAGCGCCTCCGCAGAGTAGCTATGGCGCTCGCGGAAAGGGATGCCCACCCCGCGGGGAGGTTCCCCTTTAGGGGTCAGGGGCGCGTCCGGGCAATTGATACCAATAGTTTACTCCACAGAGCACAAGAGTTATGCACTTTATTTTTTAATCATAAATTTTTCAATTATGATAGCATTTTTAATGTCTGTTTGTTGCAGCGTTTTACCATGTTGCGGCGGAGGATGTTGCTAGTAAGCGACGATCCCGACGACTAGCGTTGAGATTCATTAAAACGGAAAGCGTGCCGACCGTCTTGGCGGTCGTGCACGCCCTTTGAAGGAAGTTGGCTGCACCAACTTCCGATAACTAAAACAAAGATACAATGAGTTCTAAAAATTATTTTGAAGAAGTATCGCAGGACTGGGACGTGATAAGCAATGAATTTTTTGGCGAGGCTCCACGAGCCGCGATCTACGAACAAATTGACTGGAATAATACTCGCACTATGGCGGATATTGGTTGCGGCTCAGGCTATCTGAGCGAAGGTGCAAATGACAGGGATCTACGGATAATTGCTGTAGACCAATCACGTGAAATGCTGGGCGTCATGGAACAAAAGTTAGGTACCGATAAGGTAGACTATCGCGTAGGAAACTCTGATGACCTACCTATAGAATCGGACAGTATCGATGTAGTCATGGCTAATATGTATCTACACCACGTCGAGAAACCCGAAACCGCCCTAGGAGAGATTTATAGAATTCTAAAAGATGGCGGGCAACTTCTTTTCACCGATTTGGATAAACACGATCACCATTGGTTGGTCGAGGAGCAACACGATCGATGGATGGGATTTGATAGAAAAGATATTGAAGAATGGATGAAGTCTGTTGGTTTCAAGGATGTTGTTTTGGATTGTGTGGGAGTGCATTGTTGTGCCACTTCCTGTTGTGGAGAGGGTGAGGCTGCAGTGAGCATTTTTATAGCTTCCGGATATAAATAAACTGTTCTTAGCATTGTTTAAAAACGAACAACCGGCCACTTACGGCAATAAGCGTATAATACGGAAATTCAGCAATTCAGGGTGAAGATAGTAAAGAAGAGTCAAGACAACGGAGTTGTTTAATGCCATGACAATCCCATTAACCTAATCGGTTTTGAGATTCACCAGTCTTGAATTTCCATAAAGTATTTTTTGAAATTGTTCCAGGCAAAATAGCCGTAGGTACTATTACTTTTCACAGGTTTTAATTCAGTATCGGTAGTTGAGTTTTAAATTTTCACGTGGTGGAAATAATTCCAGAGGAACTACGAATATAGTTGCCCACAATCGTTTCCACATGCCTTTGAGTGTTTTCCATCCATCCATAATTTTGTTTTTGCACAAAACAAATAACTGTTCGATAATACCGCGTGACGCGGTACGAGTTATGAGCAATCTGCATAGACATGTAATAATTGCGAATGCCGGTGAAGTTTTTGCGCACATATTTGTGATGTAAATTCAAACCATGATTCTTCTGAGCATTAAATCCTTCATTTTCAATTTTCCATCTCATCCGGCCTGCCTCAGTCAACTCTTTTATATTGGCTTGGTTAGGTGCAATACTGGTAATGAAAATGAATTGTTTTTTGTCAATTACCGATTGGTTGTCCACTTGCGTAGTTTGGTAACAGTGTTTGATATAGTAAAACTCATGTCCTTGGTGTGCAAGGGCTGCTTTGCTGTATTCATAAGTGTGGTCAGTTTTGGTTTTTGGATTATGTATTTGTTCTTTTTCTACGCGTTCTACCTCTTTTTCCAGACGTAAATCGACCAACTGTTCTTGTACATTTTTGAGCTTTCCATCTTTCCAAACAATGATGTACTCCCAGCCATTGCTCTTGATCTGTTCCATCACAGGGCCAGATGCAAATAGCCCGTCCAAAAGAATACAAATTTGTAATCTGGAAAAATCTTTTTTAAGATTTTTCAGCAGTCTCTTCAATGCTTTTTGTTCGCAGTCCTGTTTGCGGTGACCATCCTCATTTTTCAACCACTCCGTTGAGACAGATAAACAAAATCCATTTGAACAAACAAGTTTGGCTTCCAACACATTTTGATTCCAGGTCGTTTTGCCTTTTTTGCTTGTTTTTGACGGGCATCCCGCATAGGGTTCTTCGTCAAAGGTATACACACCACTCCCGTCTTTGGCCATCGTGAAATATTTGCCCATCAGCCGAAACTTATGAAGGGTGCGTTTGTCCAATAAATATTTGATAATATGGCGACGACAGGATTCCAAAAGCTCTGGCTCTAACTTATTCATCACATCACTTACTGTGTCCATAGCTCGTGCCGCGCTACGCGGTATGGGGTAATTTCAAACCGAACAAGGTCTCATAATTCGCCCTGAATTGATCTTCTTCACGATCCTCGTTCATTTGGTTGCGAGAACCTTCTTTAAACAAAAACATAATCACAGCGGCCAGTATGATTTCTGACATCTCATACGTGGCACGATTACGTCGATAATCGGGCATACTATCGATTGTGCTTTTCAAATCAGGAACAAAGTGGTCAAAGGTTTGGCCAATCCTATGTAAAAGCAAATTACGTGAAGATTTTTCAGAGTTTTTTAACTCATTTCTGAAGGCTTTGGCTCTTTTAAGTTTTCTTTTTTTTAAATTTACTCATCGTATTATATTTTTTGCAAATATATAAACAACTGTAAACTTGTTTTTTACGGTTGTTTATTATTTGCTCTGCTTCAACGAGTTATGAATTGGCTCTGAATTGCTGTCATTAGTTAACTTTTCAACACTTTTAAAAGAAAAACTTCACTACGATTATGCCTATTTAAGCCGACTGTTTTCATCGGTTGAAGGGCAAACGATTGAACGCTTTGTGTTGTCCCAAAAAATAGAAAAGGTAAAAGAGTTGTTGACTTACGATGAATTAAGTCTTTCAGAAATTGCTTTTCAAATGAATTACAGCAGTTCGGCACATCTTTCTGCCCAATTTAAAAAAGTTTCAGGTATGACACCTTCTTCTTTCAGGAAATTACACAATCAGGAACGAAAGTCTTTAGATGAGTTATAAAGTCAAAACCTTATAAAAAAGAAACAAAATCTTATAGTAGAAGATATTCCTTTCGCCTGTAAATTTGCAAAAATTTACGATTTTGCTTTTTTCACTCCCCCATCATTAAAGAGTTTTCGATGCTTTTAATTTGAAAATTTGAACAATCATGACACATCCCTATAAAATAACAGGTATGACCTGCGTTGACTGTAAAACTAAGGTTGAAGATGCTTTAGGTAATTTAACTGAAGTTCTTAAAGTAACCGCTGATTTGAAAAATGATGAAGTTGTAATAGAAATGACTTCGCATATCCCGGTAGAAAAGTTACAGGAAACGCTGTTGAAAGCAGGCTTACATTACGCCATTAAAATTCCCGGAAAAGAAAACAAACATCCTATACATAAACACAAATCAGTAAAAGATGGCAATGGAATTTTTTACTGCCCCATGCATTGTGAAGGCGAAAAAACCTACGACCAGACAGGTGATTGCCCGGTGTGTGGAATGCATCTCGTCGAACAACCACTCCCGGTAGCTATCAGGATGGCTTCCTCGTCACAATATACCTGCCCGATGCACCCTGAAATTATTTGGGATGCCCCCGGTTCCTGCCCTATCTGCGGAATGAATTTAGTCCCGATGCAACCCACCGAAAGCGAGGAGGATAAAACCTATCAGAACTTGCTCTGGAAAATGAAAATAGCAACCCTGTTTACGGTTCCCATTTTCATTATTGCCATGGCAGATTTAATTCCGGGCAATCCTTTAGCAAAAATGCTCTCCCAACAAAATTGGAATTGGGTGCAATTGGTTTTATCCCTTCCGGTCGTTTTTTATGCCACCTGGATGTTTTTTGAGCGTGCCTGGAAATCAATCGTAAGCTGGAACCTGAATATGTTTACTCTAATTGGTATTGGCGCCGGAATCGCATGGATTTTTAGTGTAGTCGCCATGTTGTTTTCCGATATTTTCCCAGAAGCATTTAAGACAGAAAGCGGAACTGTTTTCGTTTATTTTGAAGCGACAACGGTTATCTTGTTGTTGGTTTTATTAGGACAATTATTAGAAGCCAAGGCCCATAGCCAAACAAGCGGTGCTATCAAGGAGTTATTAAAATTAGCACCAACCGAGGCTTTGTTGGTCACAGCTGCCGGAGATAGAGTTATCTCCATCCATGATATTAAAAAAGGAGATTTGTTGCGTGTAAAACCGGGTGATAAGATTCCTGTCGATGGAAAAATTACCGAAGGTCAAAGTAATATTGATGAATCCATGATAACCGGAGAACCCATTCCGGTTGATAAAAACGTGGGCGATAAAGTAAGTTCGGGAACCATAAACGGGGTCAAATCATTTGTGATGGAAGCAGAAAAAGTAGGCTCCGAAACATTGCTTTCCCAAATCATTCAAATGGTCAATAACGCCAGCCGTTCTAAAGCACCTATCCAAAAACTGGCGGATAAAATATCCAAATACTTTGTACCCATTGTCATTCTTGTAGCCATTATCACCTTTATTATTTGGGTTGCAATTGGCCCCACACCAGCTGTGGTTTACGCTTTTGTAAATGCTATTGCCGTACTGATAATCGCTTGCCCGTGTGCATTGGGTTTAGCAACTCCGATGTCCGTAATGGTAGGCGTTGGAAAAGGAGCACAAAATGGAGTGTTGATAAAAAATGCAGAGGCATTAGAAAATTTAAACAAAGTAAATGTATTGATTACCGACAAAACAGGAACGATAACGGAGGGGAAACCCTCGGTTGAAAACGTTGTTGACCTGTCGGAAACAAGGAAGAAATATTGTTACAGTACATCGCTTCCCTCAATCAATACAGCGAGCATCCGTTGGCATAAGCCATTGTAAAATATGGAAACCTAAAAAATGTTAGCCTCAAACCGGCTAATGATTTTGAAGCTGTTTCAGGAAAAGGAGCCATAGGCACTGTCGACAATAAAAAGATAGCATTAGGCAATAAAAAATTAATGGAACAAGTCAAATCCATCATTCCCGGTGAAGTAGAAAGTAAAGTTGTTGCAGAGCAAAAATTGGGCAAGACAGTTTCTTATATTTCTGTTGACGGAAAGGTATTGGGCTATGTTTCAATAAGCGATGCCATTAAGGAAACCAGTAAGCAGGCGATTGCATCCATGCGAAAACAAGGGATAGAGGTAATCATGTTGACCGGCGATAACAGTGAAACCGCAAAAGCCGTAGCTCCTGAATTAAATTTAACTAGTTACCGGGCAGAGTGCTTACCGGAGGATAAATTAAAAGTAATAAAAGCACTTCAAGCCGAAGGCAAAGTAGTCGCTATGGCGGGTGACGGCATTAACGATGCCCCCGCATTGGCACAAGCCGATGTCGGAATAGCCATGGGTACAGGGACGGACGTTGCCATTGAAAGTTCGGAAGTCACCTTGGTAAAAGGCGATTTATTGGGCATTGTAAAAGCAAAAAATCTGAGTAGTGAAGTGATGAAAAATATCAAACAAAATTTGTTTTTTGCCTTTGTTTATAATGTGTTAGGTGTACCTGTTGCCGCAGGCGTTTTATATCCTTTTTTGGGACTTTTACTTTCGCCAATGATTGCGGCTGCGGCGATGAGTTTTAGTTCAGTTTCAGTTATCGTAAACTCGTTGCGGTTAAGAAATGTGTCTTTGGGAATTGCAAATAAATAATAATTCTAGCTGGGAAAGATTGACATAATTCTGAAAAAGTAGTTTCTATTCTTTTTCTCATTTGTTCTTTAAAATATTCGTTATAAGCAGGTTCCATTCGTTTCGAATTTGATCTTCTGACTATTCTTAAATATATTTTTTCGTGTTCTCGATAGTTGTCTTCAAGATTGTAATCCGTGTAGGCTGAATCAGCATACAATTCGCTGTTTTCGGGCAAATCCAGATGCATGTTTTGCAAGGCGGTTATGTCTGCTAACGAACCAGCCAGAAGATAGTAATCCATCGGTATTCCTTTTTCAGTCAAAATTACCTGAACTTTGAATCCATAGAAATATTCTCGCTTAGAAACACACTTTCCTCTGTATAACTTTCTGTCATTCAATAACTTACAATTCGATATTCGAATATTATGGCACACCTTGCTCATTTCCTTGAAATTTATCGTTTATCGTGGAGCGAAATATTAAAAGCACCATGCGATTCCATGGCGCTCTGGTTAATGTTAAAAAAATTAGCATAATAAATCTTCATAACCCTTGTTATAAAGCCGCTTTCCCCAGCTTATTTATGCGTTTGCCCAGGAGCTTCTATTTTTGCTCTATCACCTAATCACCACTACCTTTCGACTCAACTGAACATATTCACTTGCTTTCTGGCCATCAATTTTCAAAAGATACGTCCCGCTCGCCAAATTCAAGCCAATCTCATCATTAACTCTCCAAAGATGACTCCTCAAATTTGGCCCAGTTTTAATATTCTGGAAAACCGATCTTGAGATAGTCCCAACTTTTCCCCCTTTCGTATCAAATAAATGAATTGCAAAATCCATTGGGAGCTCTGCTCCTGCTAACTCTACATCGATTTGAGCATAAGTAGAAACAGGATTAGGGTAAATTCTGACATCGTTAATTAGTGTCTGGCAGAAAACTACGAATTTTGAGCGGTTTCCTATTTTTCGTTCGCTGCCATGGCGAGTGGTTTGGTGACCTACTCTAAATTTGTCAAACTGTGTTTCGTTTTATGGAAACATTTGTGATTTGATGAATATTGGCTACCCCTCAGTAGCTGTTCTTTAGTTTTTTTATCCAGCATCTTATTTTTCTCCATCCTTGTAATCCTACCTGTTTGTCGGCAACTTTGATGGTATCCAAACACTTTCTTCCACTATCCCAAAGAAGGCTTATGTCGGTCGGAAAATGAATATTACTTTCCACTGCATAACTATCCGATTTGAGACTCAAAACCAGGTCTTCTTCTTGGCCGTTTTTTTTTAATGTGTGACCGGCCTTGACCACTACTTCATTAATGGCTTGAAGGGTCTGTTCGTCCAGTAAGGCCACATTATCTTTGATGGTCTGTAATTCATAATATTTACCTTCTCCAAATACTTGATTTGTATGAACACCTAAAATTCCACGAACAGCACTGTGATGGTTGGCATTATCATGAAGGAAATCATAGTCAATACCGCGTAACGCGGCACGAGTTATCAAGGTTGAGACGCATTACTCCAAGTACCAGTATTTCCCACAAAGACATCCCTAATCTCCCTGTTTTTTTCTTACCGCTTAAAATCTTTTTCTCATGGTGAAAATGAAATATTCGCCAATTTTTAAACAATGGAAATGTTAAAATGTGGATGCTATCTTGCTGAAATTCAATGGGTTATGCCCGGCAAATTGTGATTACTGCCAGACACTAAATACTCAATAACCAATCAAAAATAGGCCTATCTCAGCAATGAGTTGTAGCTCTGTCTCGGTGATTGTTAATTTGTTGAGATTGAGAGCAATATCAATAGATGAATAACATTTAACTACGGAAGGCGGTGAGGGAAGTTCTTCTGCAAATCCATTTAGAGCAGAAAGTGCAAAAATGGTTGGAAACCACTCTAAAAGCGCACCTGTTTTTACAGGTTCAAACTGAACGCCAAATTGAAACAAAAGCGCAGCAGGAATAACAATGAGTCCACTCCGATTACCACACATTTTTCAAGCGTACATTTGCCAGCTGCGGCCAAAACCCTGGAATTTTCTTAAGTGCAATATTGTTGCATAAGCATTCCTGAGGGTTGCGATGATGATATTTGGAAATCCGAGGGCATTTTCGACCAATTTATCGTTAATTCTTCTAAAATTCGTCCAAAGTACTCGTGACAGGACATAAATTTGACATTTGAATAAACCCCGATATAATATTTTGTTTCTTTTTTTGAGCCGGTGAAAACATTGATGTATGGTCGATTCCACATTGGCTCTTAGATTGTGGGTGTGCTCATCTAATGTTTCTTGCATCTGTTGAAATAAAAAATAGTTTTCTACTTCATCTTTGGTCATATACCGACCTCGGGTGTCGTGTTTAATGACGTATTTGTTGGTCTTCTCGTTAAACTTTACCGCGCACTGTTCTCCTGTCTTTTTTCGCCATACTTGAAGATTGTTATTCTCATCTCGTTTCATTGTATAGGCCTGCTTTCCCCCTTTTGTATTAGCTAACTTCCATTCGGGCGTGGTCGTTTCTGACATTGCTTTTCTGTTGGCCTTGCTGTCGTATCCGCCATCCGTGATGGCCTGTTCTATTTTATTCTTTTCTTGACCTGATTCATCCTTATCTGGATTTAATACATCCTGGATATGGTCGATAGATTCGATTAAAAACTCGTCTTCTGTAATATTGGCCGGTACTACCTGGGCATCTACGATTAGGTCTATTTCATTTTCTTCTGTACACGTTTCACTTATGTTGGCATGATAGCCCGATATGGTCTGTTTATTTTCTGCTTTACCTTTAGTACGGTAGGCAGCATCAGGATCATGAATGGACTGCACACTGCCACTCGATATGTCTCTTGCAGCTTTGGGTCTCGGAGTATTCTCCTGTTTAGTTTGCTGTTCAGATTCATCACAGACCGCGCTGATTTTTGTTTTATCATCAGAGGCACTCGGAGGTTTTTGCTCATTAGATTCCTCTGATTGTTCTTCATACTGTTCTTCGTAGAGCCGCTTGAGATCTTGGTAGCCTGTCAATCCCGCCGCCTGGCCATGACTCAAGAGTACCTTTATGATCTTACCCATACCTACTAGCAGTTCCTCTTTTTCTTTTTTGTTTAATGGGTAGACAATATTGGAGGCACTTTGGCTTTTTAGCTTTTCTAAAAGCTCGCATGATTCTTTATCCAATTGATCTGTAAGCAGTTCTACCATAAGGTCTTTACTGCATACTCGTACAGCTTCGATTATCATCTGGACTCGAGTGCAGCGTGCAATATTGGAATTAATCAACTTCGAATCCAATCGTATTTTCTTACCGCTCACCTTGTATTGCTCTATCTGCCCAATAGTGATTTGTTTAAATGCCGCCTTCATCAAATCCTCCCCATGGTCTTCATTATACTCTACCATGCTCTGTCTGAACTTATAGTAAGTCGATTCGGTCGGAATATCCTCATTTATATTCGAATATCCCAAAGCAAGCATGACCCTGGTGTTGAATCGACATTCATCAAAAAGTTGTTCATCAGTCCAACCTTTACCTTCTTTAAGGATAATCATTCCCATTAAAACTCTAATTGAGCAATTGGGCCGGCCTCCTTGATTATAAAGCACCTCGAACAATCCTTCGTCTATGCGAGATACCACTTCTTTAAAAAATATATTATGCCAACCATTTGGATCATCCAGAAGCTCTCGCTTCCGTTCTGATAGCATCCCTCCTATCGATTTGAATAGATCAACTTGTGAATTTGTACTACGTTTAAACATATCACAAATTAAATATATATGTCATCTTATTGTAATATTTGACATGATTTATGATTTAGTTTTCGGAGTGGACTCAACAATGAACAGCACTGCTCTAATCAAGGCAGCCGTCCAATCTTTATTGGAAAGAAACCTTAAATCGCATTTGGTTTTCCATTCACCCATTTTTAATGGATACGGCAAGTCAGTCTTAACCCGAAAAATTCATTGGTCTTAAATATTATTACAAAAAAATTAGGCATAACTAATTGAATTTCAGTATATTAACTGTTGAAAACAACACAAAAAGCTATGCCTAAAAAGAAGGGTCAATATACTGCATTTTATCATAGAAGTTGTTTAATAACAAAATGTTAAAGAAAACGACCTCATACCTGTCCGCCATCCGGCGGATAAAGCCGTCTAAGCGACGATCTCGAGGGCGTCGGACATAGAATTACCTAGAAAATCAGTCAAATTAGCCAGGCACCAAGCAAATGCATTTCCAGAACAATGACCCACTATTCGCAATAGTGGGACATCTACTTTTCTATACTGAGTTATTATACCTATTCCAGGTGTCAAATTAAGGGAAATTTCAAGGGTATAGAAACTACCGTTTTATGTAACTATTCGCCTCAGATCCTGACCTGTCTGTTAGCGCACTAATCTTTCACCCAATTCAATGCCAGATTCTTTAACATTTATCCTTAAGAGACTTGGCAAAGAAGAATAATTCCACCCAGCACAAGAATGCCTCCTGTCACATGTCCCACCAGATCCCCGCGGGGAAGCACTTTCTCGATCAGGACAAAGGCCGTGATGGCCGCTACCCATAGCAGGTTCATTACCCCCGCCACAAAAAGTACGTCATCAAGATCCAACAGCAGCCCACGCAATAACTCCCGTGCATCAGCCCCATGGTAAGAGCGCCTTGTGCACCGTCCCGCCATTCGGTCATCAAAAATCCCAGCGGAGAACGACAGTGTTTTAAACAGGCATTCTTGAGCGGCGTCCACTGAAAGAGCCCGGCCGCCAGCAACAGTATTCCACCCAAGATAGGACTGGTACTGATCATCATTGGAGAAAGAAGGGCTGCGGCGTGAAGGCTCCATTGCGCGAGGGTAGCCACCGCGCTGAACCCGGTCCAGACGAGCAAATAGCCCAGCAGAAATACCGTTGTGGGTATAACCGGATCTGCCTGCTCTCGGCGCTGGCGGTTGACTCTGGCAAATATCAGGATCAAGGGCGATGCAGAAGGAACCATCATGGCCACCATCATTACCGCCCACATCACGAACAACAGGAGGAGGTCAAGGGCGCCCCAGGCCTGCATCTGGGGCATGACCATCTCCATATCCATCTGCTCCATGTCCCAGGCCAGGTAGAACATGTACGCCCACGCCAGCGCCGAAATGCCAACCAAACCCCCTAACACAACCGTGCGGTCCCGTTTCAGCAAGGCCTCCAGCGGTGTGATCTGCTTCATTATGTCCTCCTCACGATCCCTGGTAAGCAAAGGGAGAGTAGAATACATTTCTATCTGACACTTCCCACCGGAGTCCGTAGTCACTATAGGTATTTCGCTTCGATTTCCCCACTGTCAGAGGTTCACCAGGAGCGACGGCCAAGGGCTGGTTGGTGACGGTGACCTCAGTCCCGTCTTGACCCTCAAGAGCTTCAAACTCGACATCTGCTATGTCAGCAATCCGAATACTTCCCCGTTTTCCTTCCACTTGGAAGTCGATCGCAGCACTCTTGACCCCCAGCATCTCGCCTATGAACGTCGCCAAGGTCGCCATATGTCCTCCTACCTGACCGGAGAAAATCTTGGTCAGCGCATCCTTCTGTGCTTCGTCAGCCCTTTCGTCCAGATAGAGAGCAACCTTCCACTTCACCTCAACAATGTGACCAGGTATATCCGCGGCGAGCACGACGCTAAGCCCGTCCAATGTGACATCCTCAAAGCCGCCCTTGTCAATGTGCCAGCCGATGAGGCCCTGACATTTCCCTGTAGTGGGCGGACTGAGAAAGTAGCAGGGCATCCGACGTCGCAGTTGCACGCATCAAAATACATTCCAGCAATTTTCCAATTATTCATAATGATGTAATTTTATTCTCTCATAGTGGGGATTCAAAGTACATTTTTTACAGGGATTCATCTATTAAAAAGCGTTCAAAAACTGGTAATCCTGATTCATTAAATGCTTTCCTTGCTTTCCTTAGTATTCTGGTTGGAATATAAAAGTTCACCGGAGATCAATTGACAATAACGGGAAGGTGCAATATTGAACTTCCTCTGAAAGCACTTGGAAAAATAAGATGGGTCATTAAAACCTACTGCATAAGAGCTTTCCGAAATATTCCCGTATTGATTTTTAAAAAGCTTAATAACTTTTTTCAAACGCACCTCCTTGATAAAGTCACTGGGAGAAAGCCCAGATAGAGACATAATTTTCCGGTAAAGTTGAGGCCGGCTTATTCCTAATTCATTTGAAAGGGTTCCCACATTGTATTTTGGATCATTTAGTCTTCCCTCCAGTACCTCCAGCAATCTGTTTATAAAGTTTTGATCGAAAAGAGATATCGTTTTTATATAAGGGCTTTTAAAATATTGGGAGTCTTTTGATAGTTCCCTGACCAACGGAGAAATCAAAATCATATTTCTTGGGGCAATTTGACTTAATCGCTCTGCAAGCTGGGTTGTCTCACCAAAAAATTCATCTCTTTCAGTAACTGGGCTTCCGGCGCTTAATCCTATTTTTAGTTCCAGATGATATCCAGTTCTTGCTTTAATCCATTGGGAGATCTTTTCCTGAATATTTTGCGCACATTTCAAGGCCTGAGTGCTAATGGTAAAGACTGCCATCATTCCGGATTGGGGATCTTCAATTTCCCGGCCTTGAAAAATTTGGTCGAGTAGACCTGGGGAATTTCACCCCAAGCCTCTCGCAGAACCGTATCCCGATTTTCGGGACAGGCTGTGAAAGTCTCCCTTCATACGGCTCTTCATTGTCTAATCTGTATTATCCAGACTTCAATCTGTTTTAATTCAATCCTCCTAATTCTTATTAGTTGTTGAACCAATAACAGATTCCAACAATGCTAACCCCTTCGATCCACATCCATTACAGATGCTTCATCACTACTACGAGTTAGTCCGTAACCCTCTGCACTTCGATACGCTCGGCCTCTCCTCTACGGATTGTGCCTTCTCTCTTATCATTACAGTAGGGCAATCTCCTGTTCTATTTACCACCCTTCATTGATGTCTCGCCACCTCTACAACGGTAACCCCATAGCCAGTAAGAAGGTCTTCCGCTATGGTCTTCCCGGGAAATACACCAATCCCCGGTTTTGATGTACAACTAAATGTGTTTCGTTGCTTAATCAGTGGTTCACTTTCGTTCGACTCTTTCAATGATCACCTGACTCCTTTAGCGAAGCCTTTTCCTTATCGCTCAGTACCCAGGTATTACTACCTTAGCACCATAAGGTGGTTTGAAGGCTGCTCCTTCCAGCCGCCTTCGGAGGGCCATACCTCCATCTGGTAAACAGCATGCTCACTTTTGAGCTTCAGGACGCACGGTGTATCCCAAAATTTCGCATTAAGGTTTAACTTTGAGTAAACCAAAATACATCTAAAATGGACAAGGCTAAGTTACTGAATCAGTTTAGCCAACTTTTGGATGAGATAGAACTTAAAGAGAAATCTGCAGAAAGTTTTTATGAATTCGAAACTAAATCGGTCGAGCTTCTTAAAGAATTAAGTCGAAAAGTGATAGAACAGACCATAGGGGAGGCAGGAAAAGATTATCGTAAAAAAAAAGTATAATAGGTGTAACTACTCAGGTACCAAACAATGCTTTTGAGTAGGGAGTTTGGCAATGCAGTAAAGATAGGCCAAAACATTGAGCTCTCTTTTTTTTAATGTATCGATGCAGGAACGCAAGACACAAAATATATTCTGACCCGATTTAAACTGTCCTGAGACCTTTAGTTTTACTTTTACATTTCTTATTGCCCTTTCTGAAGAATTGTTGTCCGGTGGGACTTCAGAATTGTATAAAAAGGGAAAGATGTAATTCCTGTTTTTTAACATTGATTTTTGAAAAGAATGAGTTTTTGGGAATTCGGTTTTTTCGATATGCCTTAACAGTAGCCGATCAAGCCTTTTTTCCAATTTATAGGCATCCTTTTGGTTGGTTTGAAAGGTTTGAGTTTGTTCTGTTCTTTTTCGCAAGGCTAAAGCATGTTCTAACAAGGACTTAAATTGGCTGGCCCAAACTTGGTTTTCCGATTCTTCCAAAAATATGAGGTCTCTCAATAAGTGAGCTATGCATAATTGTTTGGATTTGGATTTCATTTTCAGTTGTGCTGCCCAGCGGTCTGACCCTATTGTAGCGTGGGACAAGTGATCGCCAATTATTTGCTGGACACTTATAAATCCTCGACTTTCAGTGGCTTTTATGTAAGTGTTTTTCATATTTTGCCACACCCATACCCACCATTTGTCGCCATTTACTTTAGCAGATGTTTCGTCCGAACCGACGTAAGTCGATGAAAAGATTTGTTGGAGTATAGCATGGTATATGGGTCGAGCCTTTTGGGCTGCTTTTTTCAATAAGTTCTGTACACTTCCCTCACTGATGGGCAAGTGAAATATATCTTTGAACAACTGGGTCATTCTTTGGAAGGGAAGATAATGGAAAACGCTAAAATAGCTGACCAGTGCTATGACGCTGCTACCATATTGGATCGGTGCTTTTACCCCTTGGGGAAAACTACCTTTTTGAAGATGACCACACCGCCCGCACTGGCATCCATACTGCTGATATTCAATGTATCTGGGGCGTATCGAAGGTATTTCTACTATTTGTCTTTTCGATACCAATTGTTGCTTTTCCTGATCAATTGTGTCCCCACATTTTGAACAGTAATCACTTTTTACTATGTGCTTTTCATCAGGATTATCTGTCATTGCAAGATAATGACCCTTATGACCCTTTTGTCCTCCTGATTTACGTCCTGTTTTCTTACGCAGACTTTTTTTCTCATGTGTTGACTTGTCTTGGCTTGGTGGGTTGTGGCTGTTGTGGCTGTCTTTTTTAACCTCTTTTTTGGCCAGTTGGCTAAGGACTAATTCCAGTTTTTCGCGAAGTTCTCTAATCTCTTGGCATAGAATTTTATTCTCTTCACGCAAAAACTTATTCTCCTTTCGAAGAAGTTGGTTTTCTTTTTCCAGTTTTGTTAGTCGTGATTCGATAATAGTCCAATTTATCCGGCCCTATTATCTTTAGTTCGAGTTGGATTGTCCTATAACTCTTTTTACTCCATTATTATTATTCGTTATATTACCTCCTGAGTAGTTACTAATAGGTTATTACGGAAAACTTGAACTGGACAACTCACATCGTTTTGTAGAAGATGTCAAAGGAGTAAAGCTGAGTCCAATGGTGAAAGATATCACAGCGTATGTAGGACAAAGTGAATGCTACCATTCTAGCAGTGAATTACTAAAAAAGACGATGCAACTAGATGTTAGCGACAATAGCATACATAGAGTATGTCAAAGTCTTGGAGAAGAGAGTGAAAAATGGCTTGAGGAGCAAAGAGGAGAGGAACAAAGTAAGCCAGAAGTGAAGTCTGATGAGATAGTATATGCTCATGCAGACGGAGGGATGGTATTGACCAGGCCCAGTGATTGGAAAGAAGTAAAAGTAGGTAGAGTTTATAAAGGTAAAGAAGTACTTAAACTCAATGATACAAGGAGTTTTATCAAAGAATCATGGTATTGTTTTCATTTAGGAGGGCATGAAGAATTTGAGCGAAAGATGTCAGAATATCTGGATACCTACGAAGTTATAAAAGATAGGCTGGTCATAATAATAGACGGAGCGAAATGGTTGGGAGATTGGTTTAGTTCAGAATATCCAAAAGCTCTGCAAATACTGGATTATTATCATGCCGTAGAACATTTTTCAGACTTTGCAAAAGTAGGGATACATAGAAAAGAAAAGAGAAAAGAATGGTTAGACACAATAAAGGAAACGCTATTGGAAAAGGGAGGACAAGAGGCATTAACAATGGTGGAAAACATAGAGTGTAAAACAGAAAACAAGAAGGAAGAGAAAGAGAAATTATTGGTCTATCTGAACAACAACATTCACAGGATGGAATATCCAAAATATAGAGAAAAAGGGCTACAAATTGGAAGTGGTGCCATAGAAGCAGCCCATAGAACATTGGTGCAAAAGCGATGCAAATTGTCAGGGCAAAGATGGACTCCAAAAGGAGTTACCAACATAATTAGTTTGAGAAATTTGAGAATGAATAATCAATGGGATAGGCTCTCTGAGTTCCTAGGGAGAAAAGCCGCCTGAAACGAAAAAATGGGATACACCCAAAAATTTTAAACGCCCTACGAATAATTTTGTTAGGATAGGATGCGGATTTTAAATATTTGGGACTACCTAAATGAATTGGATTACATATCAGGTCTATATACAAGACAATTCGATTTCCACTATCAAGGCTACCTATCAGATATTGGGCTAAACCGGTCTCATCTTCCTCCACTTTTCCCATAAACAAATCATAGTCTCCCGGATTTACTTCAATGATACTGCAAGCTGTAAATCCAATTGCTTCCCTGTGCGCGGCTTCGCATGCTTCTTTACTTGGAGCCCAGATCACACAAAAAACTGTTCCAGCTTTTTGATTAAAGAAATACTTTAAATATTTAATGCCATACTTATTTTCAACTTTAAGATCAGCTGAATGACCTTTCTTTAATTCAGGAATGGAAATATCCTCCAATCCTTTATGGAGATCCATATACAACGGCATAAAATAAAGTTTTTGTCAGGACTTCAAAAGTTATTCAATTTAGGTGAAAAAGTCCAGCATAAGCTTTCAATTTCATATTTGTAGTCAACCTGTTGGCTATAACGCTCCAAACTGTGCCACCCATTTCGCTCCATACAGTGCCAGTCATTTCGCTCCAAACAGTGCCACTTTCCATAATGAATAATAGTTCTAGCCTTGCTGAAAAAGGAACATCAGCATGGCCGGACAGAGAAGAAACATTATGGATATCAGACAACTATTACAACTCAAACAAAAAGGATATAGCAATCGTAAGGTTGCTTCATATTTAGGAATCGGTCGCAATACAGTCAATGACTATGTAAAGTTTTTTGATGATCTGGGCCAGGACTACGGCGGGCTGCTTTCGCTTGATGATGCCGGCTTGGAAGATCTATTTCCCACCTCGGATACAAAGGATAAAAATCGATATGAGGCACTGTCATCAAAGTTTGAATACTATAAAAATGAATTGACCAAAACCGGGTGCACCTTACAACACCTGTGGTATGAATATAGAGTACAGCAACCTGGTGGATATGCATATACCCAATTTGTACACCACTATCGCAAATGGAGTAAGAAGATAGATGCCAGTGGTATCCTGGATCATAAATCAGGAGAAAAACTATTTGTAGATTTTGCAGGAAAGAAGCTGAGCTATATTGACCACAGTATGTAGATTACGGTTGAAAACTGAGCCAGTTATCATGGCAGATATGATGCATAACCATCATATGTTTTGCACCACTAGTGTTGCGTCATAAGTCAAAGATAGTCAATTGGTTATGAAATTTATTTTGGATAGTTGGATGGTATTTTTTCATAAGTAGTTGATTTACAGGTGTTTTGTCAAAAACTGAAATGCTCAGAATTTGTAATATTTCGTAAAGGGTCAGCTTTGAGTTGATGTGCTGTTTCGTTATGGCCACAAGCAAATAGGTGCACACCGCAACCCATATTTGTGTTTTTACTGCATTTTCAGAATGACCCCAGAATTTTTTGATCTTAAGGTGCTGCTTGATCCACTTAAAGAATAATTCTATGTACCATCTGTTCTTGTAAAGCAGTGTAATTGTGAAAGCGTCGAGTTCAAAATTGTTGGTTAGGAAAACATAAGTCTTTGGTTTTGTTTCATCAAAATACTTGACCCTTCTGAGTTTGTCCGGATACATTTTGGCGCTTTTTTTACCCGTCAGTTTTATGGTTTGATCGCATTTCAAACCTTGTGATTTATCGATTGGCCGAGAGTATATTCGTTTGAACTTCAGATTTCGTTTAGCACGAATGACGAAAAAGGATTTTGCCTGGTCTATTTGATACAATCGGTCAAAGTCGTAGTAGCCTTTGTCTACAATATAAAATGCCCCAGCTTCGAAAATAATTTGATCTAAAACGTTGACATCGTGTACTTTACCGTCGGTAATCGCTATGAAAACGGGAATATTACCCCGTAAATCCAGTAGCGTGTGAAGTTTTACCGCTCCCTTTTTCTTGCGAAATCTAGCCCAGGGAAAAACACTCAAGCATAAGTCAATGGTTGAGGCATCCAGTGCATAAACAGTATTGTCTAAATCAAGCGTAAACTCATTATCTTTTAAATATAATGGGCGTGCTATTTGGATAAGATAATTTGCAAAGTCCGCCCAGATTCTCCAATCTCTATTCTCGTTTGCTCGAGTTAATGAACTATTAGAAACTACTTGTGTGATACCCAGATGATAGACTTTATTTTTATGTGCTTCAAGGCAGTTGATAATATCTCGAATTCCTTCTCGATAGGTCAACTGGCCGAAAAACATGTATAGAAATTGTTGCCAGCAATTAAAATCTTTTGTTCGATAATCGCCTTTATATCTGTCAACACATTTGTGAAATTCATACTTCGAAATGGTGGACACGATTTGACTAAAGACATATTTTCCCGAATACATTGGCTAGTTTTGTTAAAACATAGCCAAAATCACTCAAAATATTCAAGTCCTAAAATCAAAAAACCTTCCTATACTGTTTATAATCAACCACTTATGTTAAGTTTGAAAACTTTTACCATACTACTGGACATGAGCTATAAATTGTGGTTCAAAGAATAGCCAAGAGGGTTTGGGGATAGAACGAATGGAATGAGAAAGAAAGCATATGAAATTTCTAAGGTTGTTGAATTTGATTTCTAAAAAGGATAGTCCTTTTTTAAATTTGGAAACGACTAAGTTGATCGATCCGTTTTTATATTTCTTCCAATCACTCTTCTTTTTGTGCTTGAGTTGGGTTAGACCCTGTTCAATACATAAGGCATAGATAAATACTACAATACCCATTGTCAATTCTATTTTTCCAGAGTCTTTAAAATTAAGAGCTTCTAAATTGAAACCATTTGATTTTAAGTGTTTGAAGCAAGTTTCAATAGTCCAACGAATAGGGTAAAGCTTTACTATTTTTCTTTTGTCTTTCAATGTAGATATGAAATAAAACAGAGGTTCGTTGGCTGAACTTTTGGGGTTTTTAAAAATCACAAAAGAAAATTTTTTTCCAAGGATTTCAATTTGTTTAGACACTCCACAGATTTGATACCGTTTTTTCAATGCTTCACGTTCAATACCAATGTATCGAAGATGTTGGTGTTTATAAAATGTCTTATCCTTTCCCCTTTGGTTGTCCACATACCCTTTATAAATTCCCTTTTTTAACCTAATTACAAACTCTAACCCCTTGTCTACCAGATATTTAAACCATCTTTCTCCGATGTACTCCCGATCTGCTAGTAGTATCAAACCTTTCAGATTATATAATTTACAGGCTTTGTCTATCACCTTTCGTCTTTCATTAAAATTACTCATACCCTTCTTGTCTAAGTCTTCCCACCATATTGGAATACTTACTCCATTGACCACTACACTCAATGTTAATAAGTGAATATTCTTGTTGCCATTCTCCCAGCTCGTACCATCTAGTGCCAAATATTTGATGTTCTTCGCTTTGAGTCTCAACAAATAAAAACTAAAACATAATATAGCTTCAATCAATGCCTGCTTGTCAGCATCATCCATATTGAAAAAACGGATCAACCTCTTATAATTCGAATCAGGTTTGGTGTTTTGTTGGTTTTCGAGTATTCCAGGGAGCTTATCCTTTACAATGTTCAAATTCGTCGTCCTGGCTGATAATATACCTTGGGCTGTTGTGAGAAAATTTTTTATTACATGTTCTTCAAAACCTGAGAAAAATGGTTTTATTTCGCTTACGAGTGGAATTGTCATTGTTGTTAATTGTTTGTTTTACAAACAATAATGATATATTCCACTTTATTATAATATATAACCTACTTTATTTCAAGACATTGTATTATTTTAACCCCAATGTCCAGTAGTATGAACTTTTACGCAACACGAGTAGTTTTGCACTATTAAACATGATAACTATGCTACAAAAACAAGATATTATTCTGCGCTATTTTGATCAGGGAATATCCCAACGAAAGATCAGTAAGGATCTGGGATTATCGCGCAATACAGTCAAGAAGTATATTGATGAATATGAGAAGAATCGTTCTTTGCAGGACCGTTCTTCTAAAGGCATTTTGGATCCACCTCGGTACGATTGTTCTTCTCGTACCAAACGCAAACTTACCCAACAGATACGAACCAGGATAGATCAGTTTGTTAAAGATAATGAGCGCAAACATTGTTCGGGTTTGGCCAAACAATGCATGCGGCGTATAGACATGCACGAGGCACTGATCGCCGATGGTTTTGAAATCAGCTATACTACGGTATGTGAATATGTAAAACAGCACTTGAGAAAAGGTCAGGAGATTTTCATACGCCAGCACATTGACCCAGGGCAAAACAGTGAGTTTGATTGGGCAGAAGTTAAATTGACAATAGAGGGAAAACAGAAAAGATTGATGCTGGCTGTATTTACCAATGGGTACAGCAATTACCGATGGGCTCGTCTTTACTACCGCCAGGATACCGCGTGACGCGGCACGAGTTATGATCAGTTTCTTGCACGCTCATGTACACTATCTGAGCCACATTGGTGGTGTGCCATCACAGATAGTGTACGACAATATGCGTACAGCAGTAGCAAGATTTACCATGCGAAATGCAGACCCGTCTACCGAACGGGCAGGTAAGAAACCTACAGATGATCTACTTAAAATCAGCACATACTATCAATTTGATATTCGTTTTTGCAATGTGTATAGAGCCAATGAAAAGGGACGTGTAGAGCGAAGTGTTGAATATGTGCGCCGCAAAGCCTTTGCTCAAAATGATGAGTTTATCGACCTCGATTCGGCTAATCGACACCTGAAGCAAAAACTGATCAGACTTAACAATAGAAAATCAAAAGGTGAGTCTAAAACATTCGCTGAACGTGTGTGCGAGGAGAAAATTCATATGACAGTTCTGCCTGTTTCAGCCTATGATACCGCCCTGATCCAGACATTAAGAGTAGACAAGTATCACACCATCTCGGTTGATACCAATCACTATTCTATTCCTGAAAACTTGCGCGGCCCCATAGTGGATGTGAAAATTTACCCTTTGCACATTCACATTTATGATAAAAATGGCGATGTAGTGGACATTCATCAGAGAAGACACTGTAAGTATCAATGGTTCATTAAAATAGAGCACTATCTGAAGACATTAGCCGTAAAGCCTGGTGCTTTGTCAAACAGCGAAGCCTTTCTTCAGGCTGATACCGATTTGATCGCACTTTACAAACAATATTTTTCAGATCAACCCAAGGTATTTATTGACGTGATTAGTTACGCCACCAAACATCATTTATCTACCTCAATAATAACCTCCGCAGTTGATCAATGTCTAAAAACTACTTTGAACTCTCCCCTGACCAGTGACAAAATCATCTTTATGGTACAAGCCCTGATGAAAAAGAAAAACGAGGCTCAGGCACTCACCATCCCGAGCCCTTTGACTGAACAGATAAGTCTTAATTGTGTAAAACAACTTCAAGACATACAGGCTATTTTTTAATTCGAATAAAATCTCAACAATGCAAGCAAAAATGGAACAACAAATTGATTATTACTCACGTCTGCTTAGGCTGCCTGCATTCAGAACAGAGTACGCCGAACAGGCAAAAAGTGCTGCTAAAAGCAATCATTCTTTTGAACGCTACTTGCTCGATCTTATGATCACCGAATATGACGGGCGGCTCATCCGGAGAAAAAAACAGCGTATCCGAAGAGCCGGATTCCCGTATAAAAAACAAATCCACGATCTGATCAAATCTGAACTCCCCAATGATGCACAAAACAAACTGGCTACTCTCGAACGTCTCGATTTTATAAAAGATGGACAAAATCTCATCCTGGCTGGTAATCCCGGTACCGGTAAAACACACATCGCTATTGGCCTGGCCATCAAAGCCTGCACACTCGATTTCACTGTCTTGTTTACTGCCATTCCCAGGCTGATAACCCAAATCAACGAAGCCAGGTCTCACAAAATGCTCCGTACCCTGGAATCTCGTTTTGAAAAATACGATCTGGTCGTGTGTGACGAGTTCGGTTATGTGTCCTTTGACAAAGAGGCTGCAGAATTACTTTTTACTCATCTTAGCCTCAGAGCTGGTAGAAAGTCAACCATTATCACAACCAACCTGAGTTTTGATCGGTGGACAGAAATATTTGGTGATGAAGTTCTCACTGCTGCCATAGTTGACCGACTCACCCATAAAGCCATCCTGGTCAACATGAATGGAAAATCCTTCAGAGTCAAAGAATCAGAAAAACTTAATCAACAACTTTAATTTCTCTCAAAAAATATTAATGGTTATTCTTTCATCAAAATGCATAACTTCGCCTCTCTCAACTGGCTCACTTTTCAACCGAATTCTGGCTCAGTTTTCAACCGTAATCTACAGTACCCAGGTATTACTACCTTAGCACCATAAGGTGGTTTGAAGGCTGCTCCTTCCAGCCGCCTTCGGAGGGCCATACCTCCATCTGGTAAACAGCATGCTCACTTTTGAGCTTCAGGACGCACGTCGAGTAGACCTGGGGAATTTCACCCCAAGCCTCTCGCAGAACCGTATCCCGATTTTCGGGACAGGCTGTGAAAGTCTCCCTTCATACGGCTCTTCATTGTCTAATCTGTATTATCCAGACTTCAATCTGTTTTAATTCAATCCTCCTAATTCTTATTAGTTGTTGAACCAATAACAGATTCCAACAATGCTAACCCCTTCGATCCACATCCATTACAGATGCTTCATCACTACTACGAGTTAGTCCGTAACCCTCTGCACTTCGATACGCTCGGCCTCTCCTCTACGGATTGTGCCTTCTCTCTTATCATTACAGTAGGGCAATCTCCTGTTCTATTTACCACCCTTCATTGATGTCTCGCCACCTCTACAACGGTAACCCCATAGCCAGTAAGAAGGTCTTCCGCTATGGTCTTCCCGGGAAATACACCAATCCCCGGTTTTGATGTACAACTAAATGTGTTTCGTTGCTTAATCAGTGGTTCACTTTCGTTCGACTCTTTCAATGATCACCTGACTCCTTTAGCGAAGCCTTTTCCTTATCGCTCAGTACCCAGGTATTACTACCTTAGCACCATAAGGTGGTTTGAAGGCTGCTCCTTCCAGCCGCCTTCGGAGGGCCATACCTCCATCTGGTAAACAGCATGCTCACTTTTGAGCTTCAGGACGCACGGTGTATTTCATTTTGTCCCGTCTAGGCGGCGCGTCTTAACCTGTCAGTTACCATATCCCAATGGCCACTTTTATTGATTACTCTGAGATTGATCATATTTTGAATTCCCTTGGCAGACCATCTTTGACCTGACAGTTTCATCCTTTTTTGCAATACGTTGCGGTGCGCTGCTTCTATGGCTCCAGAACCTATTAACATTCCCTTTTCTATGTATGAAGGGTAATCCATTCTTGTCTTGTTCCTTTCTAAATAGACCATCAATTTCCTCTTTTCCTCTTTTTTTAATTTCGTGTTACAATTCAATTCATCGATCCGTTCTATAAGGCTATCATAACCCTTTTCTTTTAATAGTGAAGCTGTCTGTGAAATCCATTCTTTTCTTACTTTTTTATTTTTCATACACACATTTGCGTATTTGCTCACATTTTCAACGGCGTGGTAAAAATCTAGTACTTGGGTTGCATCAGGATATTCTGCTGTAATCCATTTTTCTATCCATACAGCTCCGTCATTCACAAAAACCATCCGGTCTTTTAATCCTGAATATTCATCTAATAACACTGAAACTTTTGTCTCAAATTCTTCATGATCACCCAAATGACCTACATATTCACTATTCCTAATCCACTGTCTATCAGCACTTTGAGGTAGAATTGAGCTTTGTTTGAATACCCTTCCCAATTTTACCTCTTTCCATCCCGGTCCTCTTGTCAATAAATGAGAACCATCCACCTGACAATAAACTCTATCCTCTTTTTTCACATCTTCTATGTTGTACCGATCTTGGTCATCTATCCATTCTCCTACTTGTTCTCCCATTGTATCAGTTAAACGGTAAATTGCCGTATCATTCGTTTTTACCTCTAATAATTTATTCGCAATTTCTTCCCCATTCTCGTAACAACTAAACTGGCCTATGAATATCAACTTGCCTTGTAAATAAGGGCTTACTTTTGCAGACTCGATTTGTTCGCTGTACTTGTTGGACTTATTCAATTCAATTTTACCGTAACCTGTCTTGATGCATCTTTTTTTTTACGATTTTCAACAGCCTCGCCCAATGAACTCTCTAGCAATTCTCTGCCAAAATCTTTTAACAGGTAGGTAAAACTTTCTTCATAGTCGTAAAAACTTTCAATGTCCTGTAGGTTCTTTACATCACTCATCAGTTGGTCAAATCTTTTCTGTAATTTAACCACGTTCATGACTTTTAATTTTTGGTTGATATATCTAATTTAACACATATTTCCCTATATCGGGACATTTTGAAATGCACCCATGTGATAGTAGTAGACAAGTTGGATCGCTTTGGTCGATCTCTTAAGGATCTTATTGCCTTAATGTCAGATTTGGAATCTAAGGATGTGTCGTTCATTTCTCTGAAAGATAGTATTGATACGACTACGGCTTCCGGAAAATTGATCTTTCACATATTTGCTTCATTGGCAGAGTTTGAAACAAATCTTATTTCCGAAAGGACTCATTCCGGATTAGCAGCTGCGCGCGCACGTGGCCGTATGGGCGGTCGGCCTAAAGGACTTACGGACGAAGCCAAGAGAACTGCTATGGCTGCGGAGACTTTGTATAAGCAAGGTGAGCACAGTGTGACTGAGATTTGTCTACAGCTTGCTATTAGTAAACCGACTCTTTATAATTATCTAAGAAGTCGAAGTGTTGCTATTGGGGTGTAAAGCATAAGGCCACCCATCCTACAAATCAATACTTCGACAAGCTCAGTACAGGTTGTCGGTTTACGATCTATTTTAGCTTCAACGCTAAAATTCACTTCGTGATCGATCTCCAATACTTGAGATCTAGGAGTGTGGCGATTGGGGTGTAATATGACTGATGTACATAGTACCGTAGTGGATTGACATTCATTTAATAATCGGTGATTTTCAAGGCATCTCATATAGTCACGAACTTTGAGATCGTCGCTTAGAGGCGATCTACTGAGGTCATTTTTTCGGGAATTGGGTAGTTAGCGACTAAATCTGTGGGTTTTCAATTACTCTTATTTCCTATTATGTTAGGTAAAGCAGGAAAGCACAACGTGCACCCCAACCGTTTCCTCAAATGTTGGATATAAGGGGAAAATCAAAGCCTCCTAAATACATCGAGAGCACCCGCATATTCACCCAGGTCATTGAAAAAGAGCGCAGGGGATGATTACCAGAACATAGTAAATACCAGTCATACGCAATTTCCCCCGCCAACTCGATAACGCTTAACGACTTCCTCTCACCATAAAAAACAACAGCCCTACGTCAATTCTTCCGAAATATCACCACTCCGGTTCCGCTATCATTAATCATATATTCTTGACAGAATGTCATTATTCGATTATAAAAATTATCTCCTGGGTTCAATTTTAACATTAGTTCGGATTCCGAACCTGAACTTATTTCTTCCACGACTTCCCAGGTTACGTCACTCTTATCACCGTTGAACGAATTCACACCTGTCTTATCTGCAAATAACTCCAGGGTGAGATCAGGGAATTTTTCCCCATCATACTGCTCCGAACATCCGCTACAGGAATACGCGATTGATTCCCATTTTCCTATTAGATTGTTTTCTAAACTTGATTTATCATTAATAGTGGCGGCTTTACAATCTGCTATGATCCGACTCTCTTCTTCCGAAAGCTCCGGCCCTAACAAGTCAGAGCAAGATGATGTTAGAAGCAATAAAACAATTGAGAGCGAACGGGATTTAAAAAACTTCATAACTAGCTGTTTTTAAGAGTTAAAAAAATAGAAAAATTCTTTTTGCCATATGCACATTTTTGTGATTACCTTCTTGTTAAAGGCGAACGTCTTTTTGCACTACATCAGAACGAAATACCATTCTAATAGGGGTACTGTCGGGATACGTGTAAAAAGTTGTCACAGAGAACAGACCGATCAAAAACGTAACGATTATGGCATTTTTAACAGGTCACGAATTCTTTTAACAATCTGTCCAACCGCAGCACGGCTCAACTTATTCTTAACCCAACTTGCTCTTTTTAGAAAATAAGTCGGTGATTATCAGTGGGTTACGATTTCAATGGTACACTACATATTTTTTAATTGCCTTTTGAATATCTGTTGAGTTGGTTGCAGAATAGATGTTTTGTACTTTTTGGATTGGCTTTGAAGGTTTTCTCAGGTGTATGGATTTGGTGTCAGTGCGTAGTTCGACGGTTTGGATGGTATGTGTGCTCATTATTCTGACAATATTTGCCCAGTCGTAATTTATGCCTTTTTGGTTGAGCATGTATCGGATCGTGTTTACGACCTGATAGGCTAGAAGTGTGAGATAAATATGAGCTTCGATCCTTTCGTCATTTTGATGGTGAATGGGCCGGATGTTGAGATCAGTTTTGAGGCATCGGAATGTGGACTCCACTTCTCTTATGGTGTTGTAAATTTGCCAAAGCTGCTTATCGTCGATCTGCTCGTAATTTGTTCTCAAAAAGTAAATTCCCTTGTCTTTGTCCTGTTTTTCTTTTTGTGGCTGGACAGACCATGAGACATTGACAGCTACTTTGTCATCATGCTCCACATCTATTTTGTATCGGGAGGATACATGCTTGTGTTTTTCCTTGAGCCGACCGATGCGTTCCCACACTTTTTCTATTTTTTTAGTACCTCCTTTTTTAGCTATTCCATTTTGAACCTGTTGTAAGTCTTCTTCAAATCTTTGCATGAGCTTACCCTTCATCGATTCTTCTTTTAGTTGTTTGGATGAACTGTGCACATAAAGCCAGGTGTCATTGTACCCTTCGGGTTTGAATTGAGTAATGTGCACTTCATGTTTGTTACGATCTGTCGATATTTTTGTAAACACATTGGATTGATCGATCGGGTGGTCTTTGAGTCGTTTTCGGGAAACGCATACATAATGAAGACCTTTACCGGCGATCAATTCCAGGTTTTTCTCAGTGGCTATACCTGCATCTATGACCACTGTTTTGTTCGTGTGATCGGGGCTGTATTTTTCAAGGTCTTTGAGCATCTCTTCCAGGGTTGTGCTGTCAGCTCTGTTACCCTCATATATCCTTGAATGCCGGATGAAGCCCTCCTTATTGATCACTCCGGTGAATACAACTTGTTTGCAATCTGTCCTTTTCTCTTTGCTTTTTCCAAATTTTGGAAGTTTGTTTGTCGCCTTTCGACCTTCGAAATAGGTATTGGTAATGTCAAAAATGACCAGTTTATCATCCAGTGTGAACATATTGGTGATGCGGCTATATAGGTGTTGATCGATAGTGTTTTTGTGTTTGTAGAGCAGGTCTGAAATACGGTATAGTTCGCGATGGGTGATCGAGCCGGGAGTGTAATTGTAGCAGGCCATCAATTCTGAATTGTCTGTGAGAATCTGTGAAGTTTTATGTTCTGAACTTGTGTATATGGCTCTTGCGCAGATGCTGATCAATGCTTTTTGAATATCCTTATTGCGCCAATTAAGTGAGGTAAGGCACTTAGTTAATTGAAGTTTTTCCAGAATCTGCTTGCAAAGGTGTTCGGAACCGAAAGATTTGACATCTCCTACTTCGATGGAATGAATATCAACACTGTGAATTTCGCTTTTGTCTTTTGGTGGGGGAAGTGAGGCTGCCTTTTCACCTTGATTATCGGGTATTTTAATTGGTATTTTTCGTAGAATTTAAGAGCAAGCTTTAGCAACTCATCCGCAATATCAACGGGGAATAGATCTTGTTGAGAAAATATTCTGGATTTGAGCACTTGTAAGACCTCAGACTTATTCTGCTTCGAATCCAACAACGGGTCGCTTCCCAGGTAAAGGATGTTTCTTTGTTTGACTTTTCCATCTACCCTGGCCGTCTGTGCAAGTGTGTACTGGTAGAATATTTTACCGTTTTTGACATTTTGTTTTTTTACTTGTCTAATGTACATATGGCAAATGTACACATATGATTCCAATTACGCAGGCACCATACTACACTACATTTGAAAATCCTTAATAACTACTATTGAAAATCAACAAGTTATATCACAAAAACATGGATATTCAAACAAAATTAGTGCAGACATTAATCAAAAAGGACAAGTTGGGTTAAGATTTCGCCAAACATCTTTGAATTTGGGTAGGTCTTTAATTTGGTGGCTTAGATTATCTCTCCATGCCTTTTCGAATGTTCTTTTTTTTCCTGTGATTTTTTTGATAACCTCGGAAGGAATATGTCCTTTAAATTTGGCTTTTCGTTCAAATTGGTAATAGATATCTTGCAACTGGACTCCTGCTGTATTTGTTAAGTATTCGAAGTCGTATAGGTCTCTGGCCACCGGCCTTCCCATCAACGCGGCCATTTTTTCAACTACTATCTCATATAGACCATAACATTGAATAGTAAATTTGGCTTCATCCATTAGGTCTGAATATTCCTGAAGTATTGTATGATGCTCGATCTCGAATTCCAGTTTCTCCCCTTTTGTTATATCTAATTTCACATGATCACCGTTGCCACCAAGAGGGCCAACATAATTAATGTAAAATTTAATGCTATGAGTCGCTTCATGAACACCCTTGGAATCTTCCGGAAGTAATAGGTTAATATTAGTGGCATGTTTTATTTCGGTGAACACACTATTAAAAGCAGTGTAGATATCATCAATTGAAATGCCGGCCTCTATATCCGGGTTAAGTGTGAAGTCCATATCTTCGGAATAACGGTAGTCTTCAATATGATTTTTTTTAATACAGGTCCCGCCTTTAAAAATGAGAGCATCTCTCAATAAGTCGTTGCCCGATATCCCCCATAGTAGCCATGACATGAGGTAATCCTTCTCAATTTGTTGTTGTCTGACTCCTTCTCTACTAGATATATTGTTGAGTTCTTTAGGTTTAATCACGTGTATATCGAATCTTTAATAGTGTCTATTTCCAGATTTATTTTTAAGCCGAACTTTGAATTTTTACTTCCCTGGTCTGGCGCCGATGTGTCCAATAAGGAAAAACTCGTCCTGATCTTTGGTAACAATCCCTCATGGTATGATGTCCATTTAATATCAACCAGATCACATATGAATAAATAGCGCTTTATAGCTGCCAGACTACCGTTTTGATCGAGATACTTGAACAATTTGTCCAGGCTAACCTTATCCCTAGTCTCATAAATTGCCTTTCCTACTTCTATCATTCCCCCGCTTAGATGCGGTCTTGTTACGGCATCTACTATTGTCTTTTCCAAATCGCTAACTATTACTTTTTCATGATCATTTATCCAGGTGTTTTCAAATCCAAAAAATCTCTGAGATGTGTGCGTTACAAATTGGAATTCAATCCCCTGTATATTTTTTAATGAGGGAGTTACTCTATGGTTAATGACAATAATTTCTTTAAGGCTGGGTTGTGTAATCAGGTTGTGTATCTGCATGGCAGAATAATAACCTATATAGTATTTTTTTCCTTTCATGATATATTTAGCTACCAGATGCCAATCCGGAACATAATGTTTAGCATCTGCGCTAGTTGGTACAATATGATATATTCCGCGACCTAACTTGATTAACATTCCTTTATCAATCATTCCCGAAAGCACTTTGGATAAATAAATATTATCCTTGTTTGAATACTCTTTCACAACATCCTGGTATGAAAAACAGTCTTGATAGTCACCGGAAAACTTTTTTATTATATCCCAGCTAAATTCACTTCTCATTGCTAGATAATTATTGTTTGTTAAATGCCCATTAAAGTCCAATACAAAAGTAGTAAATATCTTTGAATAGTCAACTCTTGATCTATTATTGTAGATTAAAAGCTAATAAGAGTACATTAAATATTCGATTTGAGTTGGAAGTATTCTGAACTCACGGCATGTTATGTTGAATGTACCAATGCAGCCACGGCTTACGACATCAGCAATCAGGATCAGGGAGTTCTTCCATCCGGATTCTCGGCCCAACAGACCGGGAATGATGACTTGAGGTGAAATTCCCCGGGTCTACTCGACCCAATTCTACAATGGGATAAGGTTACGACTGCTGTGCTATGCAAGAGTTCCCGGTATCTATGGATTTGCACACATAGATTTTAGTTTTTTCAGATGAGTATCTATATAATTGGGCTTGCCTGATCTATTCGGGCAAGTCCGTTTTTTTTTTGAAAACCTGTTAGGTTATCGTAAAAATAATGACAGCTATTTTAGCACTTGCAAAAATATCAAATATGGAAACCTAACAGGTTGATACCATTAGGTGAACAGCACAATCCCATCATTTCGCGTTTATTAAATTGACAAGGGGATTAACCTTCCATTGACGAACCGTGGAAACCATCCCATGTATAATGGGCAAAACTGACCAACAGCTTGTTGAAATAAACAGGAAGGACAATAACTCGTGCCGCGTTACGCGGTATCAACTGGAAAGTTGATGGGAGTATGCAAATCCCTCAAATCGAAAGACTAAATTTTGATTGCAATTGTCATTGATATTGTAAAAGGCGCTTATGGGAAATATGAAACAAATGGATCGTGCAGATATGACGTCAGCTATGGTTTTGGGTATCTTTTCCGACAAAATATAAATTTTGGCCAATTTTTCTACCAACATTGAGTCCACTCCGATTACCACACATTTTTCAAGCGTACATTTGCCAGCTGCGGCCAAAACCCTGGAATTTTCTTAAGTGCAATATTGTTGCATAAGCATTCCTGAGGGTTGCGATGATGATATTTGGAAATCCGAGGGTATTTTCGACCAATTTATCGTTAATTCTTCTAAAATTCGTCCAAAGTACTTGTGACAGGACATAAATGTGACATTTGAATAAACCCCGATATAATATTTTGTTCCTTTTTTTGAGCCGGTGAAAACATTGATGTATGGTCGATTCCACATTGGCTCTTAGATTGTGGGTGTGCTCATCTAATGTTTCTTGCATCTGTTGAAATAAAAAATAGTTTTCTACTTCATCTTTGGTCATATACCGACCTCGGGTGTCGTGTTTAATGACGTATTTGTTGGTCTTCTCGTTAAACTTTACCGCGCACTGTTCTCCTGTCTTTTTTCGCCATACTTGAAGATTGTTATTCTCATCTCGTTTCATTGTATAGGCCTGCTTTCCCCCTTTTGTATTAGCTAACTTCCATTCGGGCGTGGTCGTTTCTGACATTGCTTTTCTGTTGGCCTTGCTGTCGTATCCGCCATCCGTGATGGCCTGTTCTATTTTATTCTTTTCTTGACCTGATTCATCCTTATCTGGATTTAATACATCCTGGATATGGTCGATAGATTCGATTAAAAACTCGTCTTCTGTAATATTGGCCGGTACTACCTGGGCATCTACGATTAGGTCTATTTCATTTTCTTCTGTACACGTTTCACTTATGTTGGCATGATAGCCCGATATGGTCTGTTTATTTTCTGCTTTACCTTTAGTACGGTAGGCAGCATCAGGATCATGAATGGACTGCACACTGCCACTCGATATGTCTCTTGCAGCTTTGGGTCTCGGAGTATTCTCCTGTTTAGTTTGCTGTTCAGATTCATCACAGACCGCGCTGATTTTTGTTTTATCATCAGAGGCACTCGGAGGTTTTTGCTCATTAGATTCCTCTGATTGTTCTTCATACTGTTCTTCGTAGAGCCGCTTGAGATCTTGGTAGCCTGTCAATCCCGCCGCCTGGCCATGACTCAAGAGTACCTTTATGATCTTACCCATACCTACTAGCAGTTCCTCTTTTTCTTTTTTGTTTAATGGGTAGACAATATTGGAGGCACTTTGGCTTTTTAGCTTTTCTAAAAGCTCGCATGATTCTTTATCCAATTGATCTGTAAGCAGTTCTACCATAAGGTCTTTACTGCATACTCGTACAGCTTCGATTATCATCTGGACTCGAGTGCAGCGTGCAATATTGGAATTAATCAACTTCGAATCCAATCGTATTTTCTTACCGCTCACCTTGTATTGCTCTATCTGCCCAATAGTGATTTGTTTAAATGCCGCCTTCATCAAATCCTCCCCATGGTCTTCATTATACTCTACCATGCTCTGTCTGAACTTATAGTAAGTCGATTCGGTCGGAATATCCTCATTTATATTCGAATATCCCAAAGCAAGCATGACCCTGGTGTTGAATCGACATTCATCAAAAAGTTGTTCATCAGTCCAACCTTTACCTTCTTTAAGGATAATCATTCCCATTAAAACTCTAATTGAGCAATTGGGCCGGCCTCCTTGATTATAAAGCACCTCGAACAATCCTTCGTCTATGCGAGATACCACTTCTTTAAAAAATATATTATGCCAACCATTTGGATCATCCAGAAGCTCTCGCTTCCGTTCTGATAGCATCCCTCCTATCGATTTGAATAGATCGACTTGTGAATTTGTACTACGTTTAAACATATCACAAATTAAATATATATGTCATCTTATTGTAATATTTGACATGATTTATGATTTAGTTTTCGGAGTGGACTCAAGGATTAATCATTTTGTAATTTTTCCGTTTATGCGTTGAATCGTTTATGCGTTTATTACGACTACGAAGATGTTCAAATACACGAATAAACAAATACACAGCCTGCCCCGACAAAATCGTCGGGGAATAAACAATCTTGCGGTTTAGCCGCGTGAGGTTAATTGATCGTTCAATTCACTAGTCCCCTAAAGAGCAGGGCTGTTCAGTGCTCCCCACGCTCGCCCCTTAGTCCCCTAAAGGGGAAATCCACCCTCGTATAATTCGTTGATTACCAGCGGGTGGGTGCTCCTCCTTTAGGAGGCCGGGAGGCGGGAGTAGGCCATTTTCCACAGCGCTGCCCCTAAAGAGCCCCTCTGAAAAGTGGAAAATTACACTGATTTGCCAAATTTTTTGAATTTAGTAAATCTTAACTAATTCGTAACTACTCAGGTACCAAACAATGCTTTTGAGTAGGGAGTTTGGCAATGCAGTAAAGATAGGCCAAAACATTGAGCTCTCTTTTTTTTAATGTATCGATGCAGGAACGCAAGACACAAAATATATTCTGACCCGATTTAAACTGTCCTGAGACCTTTAGTTTTACTTTTACATTTCTTATTGCCCTTTCTGAAGAATTGTTGTCCGGTGGGACTTCAGAATTGTATAAAAAGGGAGAGATGTAATTCCTGTTTTTTAACATTGATTTTTGAAAAGAATGAGTTTTTGGGAATTCGGTTTTTTCGATATGCCTTAACAGTAGCCGATCAAGCCTTTTTTCCAATTTATAGGCATCCTTTTGGTTGGTTTGAAAGGTTTGAGTTTGTTCTGTTCTTTTTCGCAAGGCTAAAGCATGTTCTAACAAGGACTTAAATTGGCTGGCCCAAACTTGGTTTTCCGATTCTTCCAAAAATATGAGGTCTCTCAATAAGTGAGCTATGCATAATTGTTTGGATTTGGATTTCATTTTCAGTTGTGCTGCCCAGCGGTCTGACCCTATTGTAGCGTGGGACAAGTGATCGCCAATTATTTGCTGGACACTTATAAATCCTCGACTTTCAGTGGCTTTTATGTAAGTGTTTTTCATATTTTGCCACACCCATACCCACCATTTGTCGCCATTTACTTTAGCAGATGTTTCGTCCGAACCGACGTAAGTCGATGAAAAGATTTGTTGGAGTATAGCATGGTATATGGGTCGAGCCTTTTGGGCTGCTTTTTTCAATAAGTTCTGTACACTTCCCTCACTGATGGGCAAGTGAAATATATCTTTGAACAACTGGGTCATTCTTTGGAAGGGAAGATAATGGAAAACGCTAAAATAGCTGACCAGTGCTATGACGCTGCTACCATATTGGATCGGTGCTTTTACCCCTTGGGGAAAACTACCTTTTTGAAGATGACCACACCGCCCGCACTGGCATCCATACTGCTGATATTCAATGTATCTGGGGCGTATCGAAGGTATTTCTACTATTTGTCTTTTCGATACCAATTGTTGCTTTTCCTGATCAATTGTGTCCCCACATTTTGAACAGTAATCACTTTTTACTATGTGCTTTTCATCAGGATTATCTGTCATTGCAAGATAATGACCCTTATGACCCTTTTGTCCTCCTGATTTACGTCCTGTTTTCTTACGCAGACTTTTTTTCTCATGTGTTGACTTGTCTTGGCTTGGTGGGTTGTGGCTGTTGTGGCTGTCTTTTTTAACCTCTTTTTTGGCCAGTTGGCTAAGGACTAATTCCAGTTTTTCGCGAAGTTCTCTAATCTCTTGGCATAGAATTTTATTCTCTTCACGCAAAAACTTATTCTCCTTTCGAAGAAGTTGGTTTTCTTTTTCCAGTTTTGTTAGTCGTGATTCGATAATAGTCCAATTTATCCGGCCCTATTATCTTTAGTTCGAGTTGGATTGTCCTATAACTCTTTTTACTCCATTATTATTATTCGTTATATTACCTCCTGAGTAGTTACACTAATTCAACGCCCAAGTCGATAATTCCGGAATAAACGCCAACAGCAGAACTACAAAAAACATGGATATCACATAGGGCAAAGCACGTCCTGCGATAGCGAGTACCGGTGTGCCGGAGATACCCGAGACAACAAATAAATTAAGCCCTAATGGCGGTGTAATAAATCCTAGCCCTAATGCGGTCACCATCATGATGCAAAAATGAATATCGTGCATGCCGATTTCTTGCGCTAAGGGCAATAAAATCGGTGAAAGAATTACGATATTTGGTGTCGTCTCCATCACACATCCTGCAACGATCAAGATAAGGATCATGGCAAGAATAACGAGGTTTCTATTATCGATTAATGACGTGACTGTAGTGACAAAGGTTTGCGGAATTTCTAATATTGCCAGAACCTGGGACAGTGGCAAAGACATAGCGATAATGGGTAATATCACACCATTTATCTTTGCCGAGCTGATTAATATTTTAGGTAAATCCCGCCAGCTTATTGTGCGTTGGTAAAAGCCAATTAGCAATGCGACAAATACAGCCACAGCTGCAGCTTCAGTAGGTGTAAATACACCAGTATAAATGCCCCCTAAAATGATCACAGGAACCATTAAAGCGAATCGACCATCCCATACTGTATTTCGCCAGTGTGAAAAATTAAAGCTCGTGTTGCCCTTTTCATAATTGTTGATCTTGTTCATGACGACGTTAGTTATCACGATGGACACAATGATCATCAAACCGGGAATAGCAGCTGCGAGAAACAGTGTTGCAGCGGAAATGCCCAAAATCAAGCCGATGATTATGTAAGCTATGGACGGCGGAATAAGGATACCCGTACATGCTCCCGCGGCTACCAACGCACAAGCATAAGGTTTGGGATAGCCTGCTTCCGCAAATCTTGAAATGGCCATTCTGCCCACAGCGGCGGCGCCTGCTGCATCGGATCCTGAAATACAGGAGAAAAAACCACATCCAAGTACGGTTGCAGTTCCAAGCCCGGATTTGATTCCGCCTGTTGTGGCGTCGGCAACGTCTAATAGTTTGTTTGAAAGTTTAGTTCTGACCAGAACATCGCCAGTTAAGATAAACAATGGAATCGCTATCAATGCGAAAGAGTTGATCCCATCGAAAAGCGCTTCTCCAATAAGCCCCATGGGCAAGGCTCCAGTAAACCAAAGCATGGCGATTGAGCCCAGCCCAAGAATCACCCAAACAGGAACACCGAGCGCAATCAAACCAATCATCAGTAGGACCGGAACCATGACTTCCCATCCAAATTCAGCGACTTCTTGTAGTCCGTATAACTGCTCGTACATCCTAGGTGTTTGGGCAGTTTAATTGATTGCAATTGTAATTGACATTGCGATTGTAATTTACAAGGTTAGTCTTCATCTATTAAAGACTCGGGAGCCGGCATTTCCAAACCTGACCTCAAATAATGAATATCTTCTTTTATTAAACGAATGAGACGATAGAGTACCAATGAAAATGCAAACGGTACTGCCAGCATAAACCACGCTTTACTTATTCGGAGCCCATCCGTTACAGATCCAAATTCAATGGATAATAAAACAGGACTAATACTGATATAAAAACAAAAACCAGTAAGACTCAAAGCACACAAATCACCAAGTAAAAAAAGGGCAGCTTTTCCACGGTTGGGAATAAAGTGAGATAAGATATCTATGCGGATATGAAGCCTCTTCTTAACACCCATTGCTACTCCGATCCACGCTAAGTAAATAAAGGCATATCTTGCAATTTCTTCTCCCCAAACGGAAGAATAACTCATAACAAACCGTCGTACGACTTCGACAATGATGGTTACCACAAGCAACGAATAAAATATCATGACAAGCCAGTATTCAAGTTGGTGATCCATTTGCTTAGCGATCTTTTTCATGCTATTATTTCATGCTTAGTCCTGAATTCATAACAGACAGGCGATTTGTAGATGATCGACGAAAGAGGATCTTCCATGGTGGCCGCTTATTATGCGTTGTCATTGTTTGATTCATTCCTTTTTTGATCTCATAACACATTACTAAACATCATCAACATAGTAACTCCCTTGCTCTTCAGTCGTTTTATGTAAAATATCAAACCGTTCAATAGAACCTGCCAACTCAATTTTCAAGGCATTCCACTCCTCACGTTGATGACCGGCTTTGGCGACCCACTGCTTCATCTCATCTGCATTAGGTGAATAGAAATTAACACCGGCTGCTTTCAACTCTGCCATAGCAAAAGCTCGGGCAGCAGGTACTTTAGCAAGGTTTTGTCTTGATGTGACATCACTGGCTTGCATGACGGCATCTTTTAAGTGTTGAGGCAAACCATTAAACCATTTGAGATTACAAGAGAACACCTGGGAATCGGGTACTGCACTGATGAAGGTCACGTGTGAAAGCACATCTTTAAAGCCAAAGATGTTAAGCGCTTCGACAGAGGGATCCAGCGCATCGGCGACGCCTTGTTGGATCGCAGAAGCGGTTTCGCCCCACGCGACAGGCGTCGGATTGGCACCAAGCAACCGATAGAATTTTTGTAAAGTTTTCGATCCCGGAACGCGGAACTTAATGCCTTCCAATTGATCTGGTGTTTTAATCGGTCCTTCCTTGCCTTTGCGTAAAGCAACAACACGCGGGTCGATACAGACATACCACAGAGCTTTGAACCCTCGGGCTTCGATCTTAGGATGCACCATGTTCTTCCATCCATCCGATGTGACAAGGTTGATAAACTTCTGATTTTCACCACACCATTAAGGGACATTTATCAAATCTACAACCGGTGCATAAGTGGCAAAGTTAGATAGAGAATGTTGAGCAGCTTGAATTGTGCCAGACTGTACTTTTTGTGCGAGGGCGCCACCTGTACCTAATTGACGGGCAGGTACAAGTTTTACATGGATCTCCCGATCGCTAAAGTTTTGGATATTTTCTTTAAAGTCCAATTGCATAATAGGATAGCTGCGACTAGCGCCAAGACGGTAAGCTGTGGCGATAAACATGGTAAATTTTGCTTCTTTTTCACTTTCTTTTTCGTCTTTAGCAACAGCCGCAGTTCCTTCACATGAAAAAATCAAACCACTCGCAGTGGATACAACGGCTGCAGTAAAACCAAATTTAGCCGTTGTTTCAATGAAGCGGCGGCGTTCCACCGATTGCAAAGAGAGAGACTTATGATCGATTATTTCTTTTTTCATTATCCGTATTGATCACCACAAAAATGACAAGAAAAACCACAGATAACAGCAATAAAATAAACTCGGGAACGTCGCCAAGATAAACGGGTTCAGGTGCGCCAAGTAATAGACTAATTTTTCCGACAACAATATTTGTGAGATAGCCCACAGCAAATACCAGCCCAATAATGAGAAAAGGTTTGTGCGTGATATTTTGTGATTTCATCTTCAAATTAACCCCGAAATATTTCCTTTATTATCGATATCAATATATTCAGAAGCAGGATGTGCCGGCAATCCGGGCATTCTCATAATGTCACCGGTGATTGGAATTAAAAAACCTGCTCCTGCTGCTATCTCAATTTCTCTGATTGTTATGATAAAATCTTTTGGACGACCCAATAATTTTGGATTGTCGGATAAAGACTTTTGCGTTTTTGCAATGCATACAGGTAGCTTATCCAATCCCAATTCCGAGATTATTCTTAAATCTTTTTTGGCTTTGGCCGTGTAATCCACATGCCTGGCGCCGTATATTTTTGTGGCTATAGTTTCAATTTTTGATTTTACATCCGCGTCCCACTTGTAAAGCGGAGTGAAAGATGTTCTATTCTCATCTGCGACTTCAATAACGTGTTTGGCTAAATCGAGCGCGCCCTTACCACCTTTGGCCCAAACCTCTGCAAGCGCAACCCTGATACCTAGATTTTTTGCAACATCTTTAATGAGTTCGATTTCTTCATTACTATCTGTGGTAAAACGATTAATAGCAATGATGGGCGGGACGTTAAACAGTTTTATATTGTCTAAATGTTTTTCCAGGTTTGGAATACCTTTTTTTAGCGCTTCAACATTGGGTTCGGTTAAGGATTTAAGATCAATTCCCCCGTGATATTTTAGTGCTCTTATTGTGGTGGTCAGCACGACAGCTTTGGGTGATAGTCCGGCACTTTGACATTTGATATCAAAGAATTTTTCGGCACCCAAGTCAAATCCAAAACCCGCTTCGGTAACTGTGTAATCCGAAAAAGTCATACCCATATGCGTAGCTATTACAGAATTGGTGCCTTGTGCTATGTTCGCAAATGGACCGCCGTGAATGATTGCGGGATTACCTTCGATAGTTTGTACCAAATTGGGTTTGATAGCTTCTTTGAGCAAGGCAGCCATAGCTCCTTCAGCTTTCAGGTCTCTTCCATAGATTGGAGATTTATCATAGGTATAACCAATAAATATATTACCCAAGCGGGTTTTGAGATCATCTAAATCTTCTGCCAGGCATAAAATAGCCATGATCTCGGAAGCAGCCGTGATATCAAACCCGGTTTCCCGTGGAATACCCGAAGTAGTGCCACCCAGTCCGACAATGATTCTTCTTAAGGATCTGTCATTCATGTCCATCACCCTTTTCCACGAAATTGTTCTTGGGTCCAGCCTTAATGTGTTGGTCTTGCTTTGAAGGTTGTTGTCGATGATCGCAGCCAAAAGATTGTGCGCTTTTTCAATAGCTGCAAAATCTCCGGTAAAATGAAGATTGATATCTTCCATGGGCACCACTTGCGAATAGCCTCCACCCGTTGCTCCGCCTTTAATTCCAAAAATCGGACCGAGAGACGGTTCCCTAAGTACGACCGTAGTCTTCTTTCCCAGACGGTTTAATCCTTCGGAAAGTCCAATTGAAATAGTCGTTTTTCCTTCACCAGCTGGGGTTGGTGATATGGCCGAAACCAATACCAAGTTGCTCTGCCTGGCTTTCTTTTTGTTGATTTTCGAAATCGGAAGCTTCGCTTTATACTTGCCATACATCTCTAGTTCATCAGGCTTCAGTCCAAATTTTTCCGCGATTGAAGCGATATTTTGAAGTCTTACCTTTTTAGCTATTTCTAAGTCGTTCATCTCACCAGAGTATTCACATCCATGCCTTTTTGCCTTATCAAAAAGCGATCTGCCCTTTTCTCTATGTGCGTTACAGAGCAATACCCAGGATTAAAACTAACCAGTTTTTCATTCTTCTCGATCCATCCGACAACACAATTGATCACCATGAAGTGAGAGAAAATCAACGTGTTGCGGTCGATGTTTTGTAAAGTGTCGATGATCTGATTTCTCCAATTGATCAGGTTTTGATCCAGTTCCGGGATTGTCTGTGCGAAAACACCTTTTAGCCAATTTTGTCTTTCTGAAAGAGGGACTCCGAGCGAGGGTATTTCAGAAAAGACCGGTACTGTGATCAGGTCTTCTCCAAGGAACATCTGAAAAACTTCTGCGGTTTGCATTGCTCTCAAAAGCGGGCTGGTGCATAATTGGAAGTTTGCCAAAGGAATCTCTGATCTCAATGAGTCATAGGATGATTTTGCCTGCTCATATCCCATTTTGCTCAGTCCCGGATCCGGATCTTCGTGCCAGGCTTTTCCGGCTTCCCCATGGCGAATGAGATATATATGTATAGAATTTGTATTTATCATCATTTAGTGGCAAAAAGTGCATTTTTTCGCAATTGATAAAATGGAAAAGTAAATTTTTGAGTATTACTTAGTAATCGTATCTGAAAAAATTGGCCTTTCTGCCCTTTACTCCTGGCTCAACTGCAAACAAGCTTCCTCCCCATTCACTCTTTTCTACTCTGTTTGAGGAAGTGATGTATAGGGTATCCAGGTTTTCACCACCAAAAGCACATGAGGTGGTTTGCTTTGCGGGCACATCAATTTGCTCCAGTTGTTCTCCTGTCTTTGGATCGAAACAACCGACCATTGCAGAGCCGTAGAAAGCGATCCATAGATTATCATTTTCGTCAATGCACATACCATCCGGAATAATTGTTTCAAATTTCAAGGCGTCAGCCTCCTTTTCAATTTCACCGGATTCCAAATCAAATAAAAACGACTGAACAATCTGGGTTTCCGAATCAATATAAAACATTCGGTCCGCAGCTCGGCTCCAGGCAAGACCGTTGGATACTGTTATATCGGACAACTTCTTCGTGATTTGAAGAGATGAATCCAAGCAGTAAAGACTGCCTGCTTTATTTCTTGGTTTGTCAATCGCCATAGTGCCTGCCCACAGCCGACCGGCCGGGTCGCATTTGGCATCATTGAAGCGATTAGTCGGAAGATCATTTTCCGGATCGACGATGGGACTTAATTCTGCAGTATCCGGATTAAAAAATGCCAGGCCGTGGTGCATAGCGAGTATCAGTCCTTCTTTTTCACAGGGGATGGCCGCACCGACCAGCTGGCCTACGTCGTAAGTCCTGTTACTATATTTTTGAGGATGGTAAAAGTGCAAGAGATTGCTTTCGATGTCTACCCAACAAAGTTCCTGAGTGCGGTAGTCCCAAACGGGACCTTCTCCCAGTAGGGTATTTTCTATTCGTAAAACTGGCTGTGCTTTCATCGACTGTATTTTCTAATCGAACTTTTTGAATTTCATAATCGCTATAAACTTATCAACCAATTTACTACTTTCCGAAAAGAAATAAATGAAGTTCGACTTTATATCTCATATACCATTGAAAACAATTTTGAGCATAACGATAATAGCCTTGATCAGTTTAACAGCATTTGGTCAAAATCCAATGCTATGCCAAGGGGGCCACTGGACCGAAGATGAGGCAAATATGATGATGAAAAAATTCTCTGCCGAATGGGATGATTTGGAATCCTGGGAAGAGCGGGCGAACAGAATTAAACGAGGCATAATTGACGGGATGCAACTTGACCAGATGCCGGAGATAAAAGGGAATTTCAAAGCAACTATCAAGAATAAACGAACAATGGATGGCTATATCATTGAAAACATCGCCATCGAAAGCTTCCCTGGCTTTTACATAACAGGAAACTTGTACCGACCGGTAACAGAAGCGAAAAAATACGCTGCCGTGCTTAGCCCGCATGGACATTTAAAAAATAAACGCCTTACTCATTTTATGCAATTGCGATGCGCTGTTTTGGCAAGAATGGGTGCTATTGTTTTTGCCTATGATATGGTAGGTTATGGAGAAAACAACCAGGTGGACCATGACATCCCCATCGCAGCATTACTCCAGACATGGAACAGTAAAAGGGTTCTCGAATACTTGTTGTCAAGGCCCGATGTTGATTCGGAACGCATTGGCATGACCGGAGGTTCTGGCGGAGGTACGCAAACATTTATTTTGACCGCCATTGACCACAGGATAAAGGTATCTGTGCCTGCGGTGCAGGTATCCGCACATTTTTTTGGCGGATGTGTTTGTGAGAGCGGAATGCCGATTCATAAAAGCAATGATCACCAGACGAACAATGTCGAATTCGCGGCACTTTGTGCACCCAGGCCATTATTGTTAATCTCAAACGGTGGTGACTGGACAAGGAATACTCCACGAATTGAATATCCATACATTCAAAAGGTCTATGCTCTCTACGATGCCGAACATAAAGTTGAGAATGTTCATTTGCCGATGGAAAAACACGATTACGGTTTCTCAAAAAGAACAGCAGCCTATAATTTTCTGGCCCATCACCTGGAACTGAATTCCGGAAACGTGCCGTATGATGATGGTTATAAAGAAGATTTTGTTACGATCCTGCCTATGGAAGCGCTAAAAGTGTTTAATACAAAAAATCCAAGACCCGATGACGTGCTGCAAGGAGATGAAGCAGTAATGAAATATTTAAAGATTCAACTGAAACAGTAACATTTGCTATTGGCCAATTCAAAACAAGATTGAACAGTTTAGATAACTCATTTTATGGACAGGATACCAAAATTTACAAGTGTGAGATATGTTCTCGCCGTAAAAGATCTAGAAAAATCAGCTCACTTTTATAAAAATGAACTTGGATTTAGCACGTGGTGGTCAGGAGAGGGTTGGCATTTTCTCAAACGAGAAAAATTTATGGTTATGCTCGGAGAGTGTCCGGATGACCGCTCAGCATTTGATACTAAAAATCATTCTTACTTTGCCTACATTGAAGTGGACAATATTGACTCATTGCATAATGAATTTATTTCAAAAGATATTGAAATATTGGGAGCATTAGATAACCAATTAATGAAAAGACTGATTACAATAAGTACGTTGATTTCTTTAAGGTCTATTCTTTATTGCCTGAAGATATACTGGAGGAAATTTCAATCTACACACAGCGAAAGCACATTCCATTTTCAGGTCATATTTCCGAGTATATATCTCCTGTAAGAGCCGCCCAAATCGGACAAAAAAGTTTTGAGCATCTAAACCGCATTGAAGAACTATATTCAGATGGAAACCCCGTAGATGATATTAAAAACACTAGTAAAGTTGCATTAGTCATTCGGGCGGGAAAAGTATTAACCGCACCTTACAAAAAATAAAGAGCATTAAAATGATTTCTAATATTTCTGTCTTTATTTTTTATCTTGCCAACCTCTCAACTAAAATGATCGATTTATGAGTTTCAACATAGCTATGTTTGTCCAGGAAAGCGCCCGCCGGAAACCGGAAAAGACAGCTTTGATCATGGACGATGAATCCATGAACTATCAACAGTTATACGCCAACATTCAACTCTTTTCGGATGCTCTCGGCCAACTAGGTGTAGAAAGAGGAGACCGTGTAATGCACGTGATTCCTAATGTGCTTCCATTTCCCGTTTGCTTTTTCGGGGTGGCTCATTTGGGCGCTGTGAGTGTGCCTGTGAATGTGCTGTACAAAGAACGTGAACTTACTTACAGACTGAAAGACAGCGCCGCCAAAGTGATAGTTGTATTCGAAGAATTTCTGGAAGAAGCCATGAAAAGTTTCCGAGCTGTTGACAGTTGCGCACACATGATTGTCATCAGAGAAGGCGCCGAAGATAACTGTCAGCATTATCGCGATCAGACAGGAGTTGAACAGATTCATGATTATGACACTTTAATGAAATCCGCCACATCGGGCACTGAAGTGGCCTTTACGGGTGCAGACGAACCTTCGACTATTCTATATACTAGCGGAACTACAGGCGATTCCAAAGGAGCAGTCTTGAGCCATTTCAGTATATTTTATCAAAGCGGTTTTGTGCCACATGAAGGGCGAGGTAAGAAGGAATATCGCGAAGGCATTGGCATTGCACACTTGCCCTTTTACCACGTATTTGGCTTGTTCAATGTCTTATGTACGACCATGGCGCTCACAGGCATGATAAGCCTTTTACGCCGTTTTGAACCTGGGAAAGTTTTAGAAGTCATGAAACGCGATAAAATCACCGATTTCCCCGGTGTGCCAACGATGTACAATCGTCTTTATCATCATCCTGATTTTAAAAAAATGGACTGGAGTAACCTCGTATCGTGTGGATGCGGGGGAGCTCCGTTGCCGGTAGAGCTTGCGGATGCCTGGGAAAAGGCGACAGGTGTAAAAATCGACGAGGGATACGGTTTGACGGAGACAGGTTCCGGTGTATGTACTAACGGCGTGGATCAAGTCGAAGCAAAGATCGGCTCTGCCGGCCAGCCCATGTGGGGTAATGAAATAAAGGTTGTGGATGATGATGGCAAAGAGGTGGCCCAGGGAGAGCTGGGAGAAGTTGTTGTCCGCGGCCCGGGAATGATGAATGGCTACTTCAACCGGCCCGAAATAAATGCAAAATCGTTTCGAAATGGATGGCTGAATACAGGAGATATTGGTCATTTTGATGAAGAAGGATATCTCTTTATCGTTGACCGCAAAAAGGAAATGATAATCCGGGGCGGCTACAACGTGTATCCCCGGCAAATTGAAGAAGTTCTGTACGAACATCCTGCAATACAAGAATGCGCTGTTGTCGGCATTCCGGATAGTGATTTGGGCGAAGAGGTAAAGGCAATTTTATATTTGAAAGCAGGCCATAGTGCAACAGGAGAAGATATCAAGGCCTTTTGCAAAGAGCGAATGGCGGCTTTTAAATATCCGCGTATCGTAGAAATAAGAGATGAGGAATTGCCTAAAAGTGCGACGGGAAAGATCCTGAAGCGGCAGCTTAAGGAATTGTAAAAGCATTTTGATGGACAAAAATATACTTGCTCAACTATGTGCACTATGCGCGAATGAAGATCAAAAATTGGCTGAACAAGGGATGGGAGATTATTACAATGGATTACTCTCAGAAGACATTTGATAATTTCGTTTAGTTAAGCTTTCGCTCTATTATGGTTATTGTCTACAATGGCGTGATTATCAAACGGTCATATAGACTTATTGAACCATCGGTTTCTCGGGCATTAAAAAATCAATCATGAAAAAAAACTATGTCACCACACTCCTATTCCTTTGTATCACCACAGCCCATTCACAAAATGATAAAAAAGATTATTCAGAAGCTTTCGACCTCATCGAAGTATGGTTAGAAGCACAAAAGGACTTTGAAAAGCTACCGGGAATCAAGGCGATTGTAGTAGAAGATCAGGAAGTCCTGTGGAGTGGAGCATTTGGCATGGCAAATATTGAAGACGGCGTAAAATCTGAGTCTTCCACTTTAGGCAGCATCTGTTCGATTTCCAAGCTGTTTACTGCAGTTGCCGTTATGAAACTTTATGACGAGGGAAAACTGCGACTGGACGACCTGGTAAGCGAATTGCTCCCCTGGTACGATCTCAAACAGCAATATGCACATAGCGGGCCTATAACCGTCAGATCGCTCTTGACGCATTCTTCAGGCCTTCCGAGAGAGGCGAATTTCCCCTATTGGACAGGGCCCGATTTTCCCTTTCCGTCTAGCGATCAAATAAAACGGGAATTAAGTAAAAACGCTCTACATCGTATCGGTCACGATTGGCAAGGCTTTGGATATTAGGCTTTTGGTTTTTGCAGACAACGGAAGTTCAAGCACTTTTTGTCGGCCTTCTGGTGATATTTTCTTCCAGGTTTTTCGAAGAATTTCCAATACCTTTTCTTCATCGTGGTCACTAGCAAATTCGTCGAGATAATATTGAAGGAAGACCATGCAGACTACGTCTTCTAATATTTGAGAATCAGGATTAGTTTTCATTTTTTTCTTGGTAACCAGCACTTGGACTGCCTCAATGGTACTATTGTCGTAGCCCATCTTTTTCAAAATGTTAGCAGCCTTCTCAGCGTGATACGACTTAAGCTTGTTGCGCCAGGCGTAATAGCCTTTTTTGTCCATTGGAAAAGAATGCCGTGGAATCTCCCACCGGCATATGTGTTGACATCGTGTGGCCAGTCTGAGTGCGTCTGATGCTTCCGGTTTGAATAACGACAGGGTACCGCTCATTCGGTGAGCATAAAGTAATTCTTTGGGCCAAATTTTCCCGTTCCATTCCAAGCGGTTAGGATCGGCTTCGTTTGCCTGGTCAAAGGCTTTTATGGCCCTAGTGAATTTATCATCGCGCATATCTGAAACTAAGGAATTAATCATTAAATGTAATCGTTAAATCTAACTGTAAAAAAAAATGAAGGCGCTAATGGAGAAAAATTTAAAAGACCAATTTGGTTCGGGACGAGGCACAAACTACTTCATTGAATAACCAATTATAAAAAAGACCATGGTGAGGTCTCCATTCAAAAAAATTCATTAATCTGTGATATTCTACACCCTCATGCGAATAATTGAGAAAACGATTATTCATCTTTAAATTATTCGGCAATGAGAGAAGAAAAAACATGCGCGAAAGCGAAAAGATTGCGTTTCGTTTCGTGGCTCGTTTTGACCGTTATTTTGATCTTTACTTTTATAGGCATTTGGTTTTAAGTATGGATTATTTAATATCTTCCACCTTCATTTCGAAAACCATGAAACGAAGAGAAATTCTAAAATACACAGCCCTAGCCACTGGCGCTGCAGTAAGCGCTCCTTTGGCGGGCTCGCTCCTTGCTGGTTGCAATGCAGATGTTGCAGTCAATACCGACGATTACGCCCTTCAATTCTTTGACGATCAACAATTTATGCTAGTCAAAGACCTGGTGGATACCATCTTACCCAAAACGGACAGCCCGTCGGCTACGGAGGTAGGCGTTCACAGAATGATCGATCATATGGTTGGAGCGATCTATAATGATGAATATAAAGAAGAATACAAGGCGGGCTTTGCATTATTGACTAATTTCCTCGACAACAATGGCGGATTTCTGGAAATGGATGAGGAAAAGAAGTTAACCACGCTCCGGGATTTGGACAACTCTGATGACGAAAGCCTCGGTGATACTAAAGAAGCCTTTACGGCGCTCAAACAACAAACCGTAGCCTACTACCTCACCACCGAAGAAATAGGTACTAAATTTTTGAACTACTTGCCTGTACCCGGAGAATACGAATCCTGTATTTCTGTGGAAGAAACGGGCGGTAAATTATGGGCAATATGAGATTTAATTCAAATGGAAAAGATGAAGTGACCTACGACGCTATTGTAGTTGGCTCCGGAATTAGCGGTGGCTATGCCGCAATGGAATTGTGCAAAAAGGGCTACAAAACGCTGATGCTCGAAAGAGGCCGGATGGTTAAACACGGCGAATATCCAACTGCAAATATGGATCCTTGGGATATAGCTAATCAAAATGTCGTGCCTGCAGAAGAAATAGCCCGTCATTACTTCAAGCAAAACCGACTTTCCTGGTGGGTTCGAGAAGACCGCAAACATTGGATCAATAAAGACGACGAATATCCCTATGACGAGATCGGCCGTTTTGATTGGATACGCGGACATCATGTTGGCGGCAGGTCTATCATGTGGGGCAGGCAATGCTACCGATGGAGCGATATCGATTTCGAGGCTAATGGGAAAGAAGGCATTGCAGTCGATTGGCCGATACGATATAAGGACATCGAGCCTTGGTACACATACGTCGAAACGTTTGTAGGAGTAAGTGGCCAGAAAGAAGGACTCAAGCAAATACCAGATGGTAATTTCCTTCCGCCTTTCCCGCTGAATTGCGCCGAGCAGCACTTGCGAGAATCGGTTGTCAAAGCTTTCCCTGAAAGGATTGTTACGCCAGGAAGAGTTGCGAATATTTCCAAATACAATCCTGATTCCCACACCGGAACGCGCGGCCAATGCCAAACGAGGGGAAGATGTTCTAGGGGCTGCCCGTATGGAGCTTATTTCAGCAGCTTGTCGGCAACAATTCCGGTGGCTCTCGAAACAGGCAATTTGACCATAAGACCGGATAGTATCGTAAGCGAAGTCGTATGGGATAAAGAAATAGGCAAGGCTAGTGGAGTCCGAATAAAAGATGCCGAGACTGGCGAAGAACATGAATTTTTTTCTCGCATCATTTTCTGCAATGCTAGTACAGTAGGTACGACCGCCATTCTGCTCAGCAGCCGATCGGATGAATTTCCGGGTGGCCTTGGAAACAACAGTGGTGAACTCGGCCACAATATGATGGATCATCATTACGGGATGGGGGCATCGGGCAAGCTGCCGGGCTTCGAAGACAAGTATTATAAAGGCCGCAAACCGACCGGTTTCTACATCCCACGATTTCGAAATATCGATGAAGCTACTAGGAGAAAAGATTACCTGAGAGGATTTGGTTATCAAGGCGGAGCAGGCAGAGGACGCAATATACCGGAAGGTGCAGTGGGCAAAGATCTCAAAGAAAATTTATTCTCTCCGGGCCCTTACAGTGTCAGCATGACCTGTTTCGGTGAACTTCTACCCTACCACGAAAACCGTATGTTCCTCAATTTCGAAAAAAAGGACAAACACGGCATGCCGATCATCACCTTCGACTGCCAGCTCCGCGAAAACGAACGGTTGCTCCGTATTGACGGCATCCAATGCGCCGAAGAAATGCTTGAAACTGCAGGTTGCAAAGACATCACTTCCTACAATGATCCTACCGCTGTAGGTGCCTGCATCCACGAAATGGGTACGGCCAGAATGGGCCGCGATCCGAAAACAAGTGTGCTCAACAAGTGGAATCAAGTGCATGAAGTCCCTAACGTATTCGTTACAGATGGCAGTTGTATGACGAGTGCGGGTACGCAGAATCCGAGTATTACGTATATGGCTTTGACGGCAAGGGCGGTGGATTATGCGGATGGGTTGGTGAATGATGGGGTGTTGTAGGTACGTTTTTGACTAAAACTATACTTACATTAGCCCTATCAAAAAATTTTAATTTAGTAACATGTTTTTAAGAACGGGTACAGCTCCCGATTTAATCTTATTCTTTTTAGCTTGTTGCGCGATCATAGCTTTACTGTACTTGTGCTCCAAAGGCATAATATGGATCATTCACAATGTTAGAAGTTGAATGAGTGGTTTTGGGTTACGCTCAGACGCAAGTTGAGAATCACTTATCATTCACATAAAAGGACTATTCTTAAGTAGTCGTTCTCGGAGTAATCAATCCCCTACACAAATCTCAACTCTCTCAAATACTCCGCCCCAACCTCCGCACTCTTAATCGGCGTAGAATTATCGTATCGCTCCTGCTCCAGGATAAAATACTTCATTCCGTTATCCGCGGCAATTTTTAAAATCTTAGGATAATCGATTGACCCTGTTCCCAAATCACAAGAAGCGTTTCTTTCATCGGCAGCCGCAGTTTTTAGACGGTCTTTTACATGGCATAGCCGGAATCGATTGGGATATCTGGTCAGGTAATCTACGGGATCGGCCCCACCTGTTACTACCCAGTAAATGTCCATTTGGTGGTCGACCAATTCGGGATCTGTGTTCTCCATGAGAAAGTTCTGCGGAATCATTCCTGAGAAGGCCTTAAAGGTGTATGCGTGGTTGTGGTAGGCAAACCGGATTCCATGGTTTTTGCAAATTTCTCCGCACTCGTTGAACTTATCCGTTACTTCCTTCCATTTTTCAACGCTTTTTTGCGGGCCGATGTAAGGACATATGAGGTAACTCATTCCAATCTCTGCGGCCTGTGCTGCCTTTTCTTCAAAGTCCTCGTGTATGTTGCAATGGCTGGATATCATTTCCAATCCAATATCGTCGAGATATTTTTTGAAATCGGTGTGAGCCATATCCCAAAACATGCCTTGTTTGCCTTCGAATCCCTCAATTTGGCTGTAGCCAAAAGAGGCGAGTTGTTTCAAGATACCTTTGGGATCTTTGGGGATATCATCTCGTAATGTGTAGAGTTGAATTCCAAATTTTTCGAGGCTTGGGGCACCGATCTCATCCGATGTCGAAGCGGAAGTATTTGTTTTAGAAGTATCGTTTTTACATGCCCATTGAGGAGCGATAAGAGCACCTGCAGTCATTAATCCCGCACCCTGCAGAAAAGTTCGTCTTTTGTTTTTCATTCTTTGGTCGTTTGGCTTTAAAGGTAGTAAATGATCTAGGATTTAAGAACCTGTGAGAAGCATTATGCCCTTATACGGGCTAGTGGTAGGGCTGTTCAGTGCTCCCCACGCTCGCCCCTTAGTCCCCTAAAGGGGAAATCCACCCTCGTATAATTCGTTGATTACCAGCGGGTGGGTGCTCCTCCTTTAGGAGGCCGGGAGGCGGGAGTAGGCCATTTTCCACAGCGCGGAACAGCCCTACAGGCTAGTGGTTTCTGGTTTTTCAGCAATTAATTGATTATTTGGAGGCATCTAAAAGCGAGAAAAAAGTCGTGTTCTTAGATGAGCTTCCCTGGTTTGATAATCAAAAATCTGACTTCATTCCTTTAGTTCAGAATAACCTGAAAATGGATATGTTATTCGTATAGTCAAAAAAAAAATTGTTCTTTATAAACTGCTTTAGCTATATTTCCTCCATTCAAAACCATCTATATGTTTAAATCAGAATTTCTCATAATCATCACAACCCTGACCACCTTCCACCTTACCGCCCAAAAAAAAGACACAACCAAATGGGACGTTTCCAATCCAAAAGGCGATTGGAATTTTAAAGAGTTAAAATTAGAAACAGATGAAGGTACATGGATGAACCTCGACGTAAGTCCGGATGGTAAAGAGATCGTTTTCGACCTCCTAGGAGACATTTATAAAATGCCGGTTACTGGAGGCAAGGCTGCAGTGCTGCGAGAGGGTTTACCCTTTGAAATTCAGCCGCGTTTTAGTCCCGACGGTAAAAAAATAGTATTCACAAGTGATGCGGGAGGCGGTGATAATATATGGATCATGAATGCAGATGGCTCAAAGGCCAAACAGATTACCAAGGAGAAATTCAGATTGTTAAATAATGGCGTTTGGTGTGCCGACGGCAATTATCTGATCGCGCGCAAGCATTTTACGTCGCAACGCTCGCTCGGCGCCGGAGAGATGTGGATGTATCATATTACCGGAGGTTCTGGAACTCAAATCACCAAACGCAAAAATGACCAGCAGGATGTGAATGAACCGTCCACCTCCACGGATGGCAGGTATTTGTATTACAGCGAAGACATGTATCCAGGAGGTTTCTTCCAATACAACAAAGATCCGAATAAGCAGATCTACGCCATCAAACGATATGACTTCGAAAAAGGAAAATCAGAAAACGTCACTGGTGGCCCCGGTGGAGCGAGTCGACCTCAGGTATCGAGGGCTGGTAAAAAGCTGGCGTTTGTGCGTCGTATACGAGCCAAGACTGTACTGTTCGTCCACGATTTGGAAACAGCGGAAGAATGGCCTATTTACGATCAATTGAACAAAGATCAACAGGAGGCTAGGGCGATTTTTGGCACTTATCCGGGATTCAGTTGGATGCCTAATGGTCGAGAAGTTGTATTCTGGTCAGGAGGCAAGATCAACAAGGTTGATATCAACACTTTGACCGTCGCAAATATTCCATTCGAGGTCGAAGCGACGATTAAAATTGCAGAGACTTTAGAGGTGGACAATCCCGTTTTCACTGAAGAATTTACGGCTAAGATGATCCGGCAAGCTGTTACTTCTCCCGATGGTACGTCGTTGGTATTCAATGCATTAGGACATTTACGGACGAAGGATTTGTCCAATGGAAAACCCAACAGATTAACGAAGGCGACAGACCTGGAATGGGAGCCAAACTTCTCGCCAGACGGAAGGCACATCGTCTACGTCACATGGAATGATGAAGATCTTGGCGCCATTTATCGCATTCTCGTGAAGGGCGGACATCCGGTCAAGTTGACCACCGAAAAAGGCATTTATCGCACTCCTTCGTACAGCCGCGATGGCGCGAGAATAGTGTATAGGAAAGAAGGCGGCAACAGCGATCAAGGCAGAGCTTTCTCCAAGAGAAAGGGCCTGTACACCATGAACGCAAACGGAACAAATAAAAAGTGGCTCGAAGTCGATGGTGAATATCCTGTGTTCGGCAAAGACGGTTCGAGGATCATCTATCAATCTGGTGGCACGTGGTTTGGTAATCTGACAAAAGAATTGAAAAGTGTCGATCTCACCGGTAAAGACGAACGGACATTGGTTAAATCAAAATACGCCAACCGCCTTGTACCAAGCCCCAATAACAATTGGATCGCTTTTAGCCATCTTCACAAAATATATATCGCACCAATGCCCAAGACAGGCAAGGCGGTCGACCTCGATAACAAGACGAAATCAGTGCCTATTTCTCAAGTCGCTAAAGACGCAGGAATCAATTTGCATTGGTCAGCCGATGGCAGGAAAATCCATTGGACGCTAGGTGAAGAATATTTTACAAACGAAGTCTCGCAGCGATTCACCTTTTTGGAAAATTCTCCGGATAGCATTCCGCCAATGGACTCAGCAGGTATCAAAATTAACCTGGTAGCAAAAACCGATAAACCTACTGGAAGAATTGCTTTCACGGGAGCGCGAATCATTACGATAGAAGGCGATGAAGTAATAGAAAATGGAACCATCGTGATCAATGAAAATAAAATCGAATCTCTTGGGCCATCAGGAGAAATTTCTGTTCCTTCAGGTGCAATAATATATGACGTCACCGGCAAAACGATCATGCCAGGTATCGTGGACGCCCATGCCCATGTCGGCGGTTTTCGTTACGGATTGTCTCCCGAAAAACACTGGCAATTTTACGCTAATCTTGCTTTCGGAGTTACCACAGCTCACGATCCGTCGGCCAATACGGAAACGGTCTTTACCCTCGCCGAACTGATCAAAAGCGGTGAAATGGTGGGGCCGCGATTGTACTCGACTGGATTTATTTTATACGGAGCGGACGGAGATTTTAAAGCAGTTGTAAATAATATCGAAGATGCGCGATCATCCATCCGTCGTACAAAAGCGTTTGGGGCTCTATCTGTAAAAAGTTATAACCAGCCGCGCCGCGACCAACGCCAACAGGTATTACAAGCCGCACGAGAAGAAGGAATTTTCGTAGTACCGGAAGGCGGTTCGACATTCTACCACAATATGAATATGATCATGGACGGTCATACGGGCATCGAACACAACGTCCCAATAGCGCCTGTGTACAAAGATATCATCGAATTGTGGAGCAACAGCCGGGTCGGCTATACACCCACTTTGGTTGTGAACTATGCCGGCCTGAGCGGCGAATATTATTGGTATCAAAATGACAATATCTGGGAAAATGAAAAGCTGCTGAAATATACGCCAAGAGGTATAGTCGATTCGCGATCAAGACATAGGACAATGGTGCCAACGGAAGAGTACGAAAACGGTCATATTCTCACTGCAAAAACGTGCAAGGCTCTTACAGATGCAGGTGTAAAAGTAAATGTGGGCGCTCATGGCCAATTGCAAGGTTTAGCAGCACATTGGGAACTTTGGATGCTACATCAGGGTGGTATGACGAACATGGAAGCGTTGCGGGCAGCGACAATCAATGGCGCAGAATATATCGGTATGGGCAACGATATCGGATCTTTGAAGGTCGGTAAATTGGCAGACCTAATCGTATTGGACAAAAATCCACTTGATGATATTTACAATACGAACAGTGTGGAATACACCATGATTAATGGCCGCTTATACGACACGGATACTATGAACGAAATCGGCAACAGGCATAAACCACGAACAAAATTTTATTGGGAGAATAATAAGTACAACACTGCATTTGAATGGCATGAAGGGGCGCAGAGTTTTCCGTTGCCGGGCTGTGGTTGTGGGTATGGGCATTGAAGTACAACTAAGGTTATCGTTCGCCAGAGATGTTGAAAACTGCAACGAAATTCGGCTTGGCAAACTTTACGTTGCGATTTGCCGGTTGCCGGTTTGTCAGCGAAAATTCCATAGCTGTCTTCAATAAACTCCAATGAAAATCCCGGCCGTCCTATTCTTCTTAGGAATGATAAATAAATAAGTTTCGCATTTTAGACTAGAGATTTTGGCTTTAGGCAAGGCACTAAAACCGGAGTGTAGCCAGAGCTACATGAGGATTTTAGTAACGCAGCATAAAGTCGAAAGATCAGTATAAAATCGATATGTTATTTTTTTATCATTCCTTAATCTTCCTAGTCAGCAGTTGCACTAGTATTTCCGAAAGTAAGAATACCCCTAATCGCAATCCCAACATCCTGTTAATCCTAGTCGATGATTTAGGAAAAGAATGGATTAGCTGCTATGGTGCGGAAGACATTCAGACTCCACATATAGATGCTTTGGCGGCGAGCGGTACGATCTTTCACAACGCGTATTCCATGCCACAATGCACGCCCACCCGAATAACCTTGCTCACCGGTCAATATCCTTTCCGACATGGATGGGTGAACCATTGGGACGTGCCGAGATGGGGCGGCGGAGCTCATTTTGACGAAACGATGAACCCATCGCTTGGCATTGAAATGAAGAAAGCGGGTTACAGAACGTGCATTGCCGGCAAGTGGCAAATTGATGATTTTCGGGTGGAGCCGGACGCTTTGATAAGAAACGGTTTTGACGAATATTGTATGTGGACTGGTTACGAAACGGGTGTACCAGCAAGTGGAGAGCGATATCAGAATCCGTATATTTTTATAAAAGACGGAAGCAAAACTTATGATAGAAAGTTTGGCCCGGATGTCTTCCGGGATTTTATTATTGACTTCATTAAGGATTACAAAAACGAGCCCTTCTTTATTTACTATCCCATGGTATTGACCCATACGCCATTTGTGGATACGCCTGACGAATCTGCCGACAATGATTTAGGAAAACACAAGGCAATGGTCAAGTATGCCGATCGGATTACGGGAAAAATAGTTCATGCCCTGGAAGAAGCAAGTGTGAGAGACAATACTCTTATTATCTGGACAACCGATAATGGGACTACGGGACGGGTCACGGGGAGCTATAGCGGTCGAAAGGTGAAAGGCGGCAAGATGAAATCATTAGAATCGGGTATAGCTGCACCTTTTATAGTGAGTTGGCCCGATGTTGTGACAGCAAACAATGAATCCAATGCGCTCATCGATTTTACGGATATGTTTCCCACCTTCCTCGATTTGGCCGGAGCATATCCCAGGAAAATTCTAACCGAAAACGGGGAAACCTATGCTATTGATGGGAAATCTTTCAAAAATGTCTTAGTCGAAAATGCTCCTCATTCCAATCGCGAATGGATATTGTCGATGGGCGGAGGTAATCACGCTCGACTGACTGAAAATGGAGTGGAAAATCAGTATAAATTCAGAGATCGTGTGCTACGAAATGAGCGATACAAACTATATGTGAGTTCCGATCGACAGCCCATAAAATTCTTTGATTTAGTGGTCGATCCCTTTGAAGACAGGAATTTGATCGGAAGTTTGAATTCGAATGAGTTGAAACGGAACTTTGGTGAATTGGCTAATTTTATAGAATCGTTCCCGCGCGAAGATCGGGATCCAAAATACAAACCTAACCCAGCGCAAGATTGGGATGTAGAAATTACTGCAGAAAGTTACGTTTGGAAAAAGTGATTGTTATATTCAAGGCCTATGAAAAAATCCGATCTCGACAAACTGAGACTTGAACTTTCGCTAGGCGCCAAAAATGGTGTGAATTTTATTGTAGCAGCGGGTGTGATTTGGTTTGCAATAGCATATATCTGGACATTGTCGTATTCCTCCTACAATAAAAGATATTTCACAATTTTATCAGCGGGTACTAATGATTTGTCGGCTTTCGGCAGTTTCATGAATTACTCCTTCTGCTGCGCCGCCCATGCCTTCACAACCGCAATGGCCTCGTCAGCAAGCACTCCTCCCTTCAACTCAATTGTATCAAAACCGGTTTTGATGATAGCTTCTGAGGAGGTATTGATCTGTTCCTGCCCTGCTGCTATAAGCTGTGCTATCGAAGCGCCATAAACCACCCTTTTTACACTCGCCCATATTTCCGCGGCCGTACACATCGGACAGGATTCACTGGAGGTGTACAACGTGCAACCTTCGAGCGACATATTGCCCATAGCTCTTTCTGCCATTCTTATTGCATTCACCTCAGCATGCGCTGTAGAATCCGTATCCTTACGACTGGTGTTGTGGGCTTGTGATACTATTTTGTCATCTTTTACGACAACAGCTCCGTATGGCCAGTCTCCTTTTTTGGATTCTTCTATTGCGATTTTCATATAGTATTCGTCATTCATAATGCTGTTGTTTACGAATTTTTGATGAATATACAGATTTCAAAGAACTGATTAATTTGTACGAAACCTATCCGAATTACTCTTATCATCAACAAGAACTCCTATTCTAAGAACATTTTCAATAACTTTACAATTATATGTAACGCTATGATTAACTGCGCAAAATTCCAAATGCACGACGAGTAATGGTATGTTATCTTTTCAACCTGTAATGATAAAAAGCACTATAACCGATCGGGATGGCGACCCCATTCATATCTTTTTGATTCATCAAAATCAGGATTTTTCACCGGCATTTCAGCCCCCACTTCTTCGCGCCACGCTTTGAGCAATTGATGCAGTTCTAGTGTGAGTTCAGGCCTTTCTTCCGCCAAATTGATCGCCTCTCCAATGTCTTTGGTCAGGTTGTACAATTCAACCCGATGATCCGTATAATACTCGATCAGTTTCCACTCTCCCTTCCGCACGGCTCCGGCAGGCACACCATGATGGTACACGGGGTAGTGCCAAAAGATAGCCCTGTCTTCGTCCATTACATTGGCATCGAATAATGAAACAAAACTTTGGCCATCCATTACTTGGTCATTTGGCAAGTGTCCTCCTGCCAGTTCTACAAACGTGGGATAAAAATCCACACTTGTTATCAAAGCGTCGGACTTAGATCCGGCCTTGATTTTCTTAGGCCATTTTATAATAAGCGGTTCCCGAATCCCGCCTTCATAAATTGTTCCCTTTTCTGCCCTTAGCGGATGATTTGACGAAGCAATGTACTGAAGATCGGAGCCCTTGTAAATAGGAAGTTTGTCCTTGGCCAATAAAGGGATTTTATCAAATCGACTGACCAAGCCACCGTTGTCAGAGAAGAATACCACCATTGTATTTTCATCCAAACCTAAGTCCTCTAATTTATCGACAATACGACCTGTACTTCGGTCGATATGCTCGATCATCGCGGCATAAATTGCATTCCCCGGATACTTATCCTTCTTTTCTTTGTTCAGGTATTTTTCGATCAAATCCATATCCGCGTCCAATTGAACATGTACGTCGTAATGAGAGAGAAAAAGAAAGAAGGGTTCATTTTTGTGCGATTCGATAAAATCCACACTATAATCCGTTAATACTTCTGACAGTCGATCATTATCATCGAGCGTTTCGTCTTTTGGATAGATAGCACTTTTCGATTTGAGATTATAGAATACTCCGGCCCGATGCACCCGCCAATCGTCATAGCCTTGGTTTCCTGGAAGATGTTCGTCTTTCCTGCCCAAATGCCATTTGCCGAAATAGCCCGTAGCATAACCTGTTTCTTTTAGCGCCTCCCCAATGGTTACAATGCTTTCGGGAAGGTATTGGGTTCTGTTTTTGGGGACAGTAAGTTGTTCGTATGGCCGCCAATGGCCTGTTATGAAATCTGTAATTCCAACGCGAGCGGGATACTGTCCTGCCTGAATAGACGCTCGTGTAGGCGAACAAACAGGACATGCTGCATAGGCATTGGCGAATAGCATACCTTCCCTACTCAGGCGATCGAGGTTAGGAGCTTCATTAAATCGGTTGTCATAACACGGCAGATCAGTCCAGCCCAAATCATCAATGAGAATAAAGACGATATTGGGACGGGAATCTACCGTACTTAAATGCTTTGAGTGACAACTGAGCAAGAGAAGGAATGCTCCCCAAAGGAGAGTTAAATGACGTAATCGAACAAGTCTGTTTATGCGAGAGCTCATGTTTTCAGAATAATGATAGCTTTAATATATAATAGTCCGCTAATTTTTTATTCCGATATTTCGGAACAGAGGTTAACTTCTGGACAAATTAAGCAATTACGCCATTGATATAAATAGATACTATGAAAAAAATCTTGATTCTACTGTTCTCCGGTGGATTTCTTTTCCCGCCGACTTTCGCACAAACCGGAACGGTATATGACAATCTTTCTATGAAAAGTGAAATCCTTAAGAGCGAAAGAAAATTTGCAATTTATTTGCCTCCCGGTTATCAAAGTTCTCAAAGGAGTTATCCCGTGCTCTATTTGCTGCACGGAGCCGGTGATGATCAAACTGGGTGGGTGCAGTTTGGCGAAGTATTGCACATCGCTAATAAAGCTATTAATGGTGGTAAAGCTACTCCGATGATCATTATTATGCCGGATGCGCAGACTGGTAAACGAGGCTATTTCAATAGTGTCGACAATAAATGGAGATATGAAGATTTCTTTTTCGAAGAGCTGATGCCTTACGTAGAAAAGACCTGGCGAATCAAATCTGAAAAGCGTTACCGTGCAGTTGCCGGACTTTCCATGGGCGGAGGGGGTTCATTTATGTATGCGCTGCATCGGCCGGAACTATTTTCTTCTGCGTGTCCCTTGAGCGCTTATGTCGGGCCGCTTTCGGTAGAACAATTCAAAGGAAGGCTCAAAAGAAACAACGAAACCTATTCGGAAGAAGACATCGAGACCCATTACAAAAGACACAATGCGCTCTCTTTAATAGAAGATTTGCCGGTCGACGATATTAAAAATGTCCGATGGTTTATAGATTGTGGCGATGATGATTTTCTTTATGAAGGGAATAGTCTCGTCCATATTGCAATGAAAAAGAAGGAAATTCCTCACGAATACAGGGTGCGCGATGGCGCGCATACATGGACATATTGGCGGGAGTCACTTCCGGTTGTACTTGAGTTTATTTCAAATGCTTTTCACCAGCATTGAAGAAGTGGATTAGAAATTGATCAAGAAACAACAAAGCTCATAATAATTTACTTTTGTCCTCCTTTTGAAAATAACCGTCTTAATGGACATAAGAAATATTGCAATCATAGCCCATGTCGATCACGGAAAAACTACCCTGGTAGATAGAATCCTGCACCAGGTAAAACTATTTCGAGATAACCAGAAGGTCGAAGAATTGATCCTTGACTCGAACGACTTGGAGCGCGAGAGGGGAATTACAATTCTTTCGAAGAATGTCTCCGTAAGATATGAAGGGACTAAAATCAATATTATTGACACTCCCGGCCACTCCGATTTTGGCGGAGAAGTAGAACGAGTGCTCAGCATGGCCGATGGCGTTTTACTTCTTGTGGATGCCTTCGAAGGGCCAATGCCGCAAACTCGATTTGTATTGCAAAAAGCATTGCAGCTGGAATTAAAACCGATTGTTATTATTAACAAAGTTGATAAGCCAAATTGCGATCCTGAAGGATCAAATGAGAAAGTTTTTGACCTTATGTTTTCACTTGATGCCACGGAGGAACAACTCGACTATCCTACCGTATACGGCTCTTCCAAACAGGGATGGATGGGCCCTGATTGGCAAAATCCAACTAATGATATCAGCTTTCTATTAGATACCATTGTGGAGTATTTTGATCCTCCAAAAGAGAATCCGGGCACATTACAGTTGCAGATCAGTTCGCTCGATTATTCTTCCTATACCGGTAGAATTGCTGTGGGAAGAGTGCATCGGGGAAGCATAAAAATGGGGGACCAGGTTGTTGTCGTTCAGAGGGATGGCAACGTTCATAAATCTGTTGTAAAAGAGCTGTACCTCTTTGAAGGACTTGGAAAGGAAAAAACCAAAGATGAAATCAAATCGGGTGAAATCGTAGCCATTATGGGTCTTGAAAATTTTGATATTGGAGATACTATTGCTGACCCTAATGAACCCGAAGGTATGAAGCCGATTGCCGTGGACGAACCTACCATGAGTATGCTCTTTACGATTAACAATTCACCTTTTTTTGGTAAGGAAGGGAAATTTGTCACATCGAGGCATTTGAGAGAGCGGCTTTTCAAAGAAACTGAAAAGAATCTCGCACTTCGCGTGGAGGATACAGATTCGCCAGACCGGTTATTGGTCTTTGGCAGAGGCATTCTTCATCTATCGATTTTGGTCGAAACGATGAGAAGGGAAGGATACGAATTTCAATTGGGTCAGCCAAAAGTAGTGATCAAAGAAATAGATGGCTTTAAACACGAACCTGTGGAATTACTCAATGTAAATGTAGCCGAAGAGTTTTCCGGCAAAGTAATCGAAATCGTAACCAGGCGAAAAGGAGATATTCTGAATATCGAGAAGAAGAATGACCGGGTCAACCTTGAGTTCAAAATAACAGCTAGGGGACTTATTGGGTTGACCAATCCTATATTAACCGCAACAGAAGGCGAAGCAGTGGTATCACATCGATTCAATGGTTATGAACCTTGGAAAGGTGAGATCGAAAACAGGAGAAATGGAGCGCTCATTTCAATGGAAACAGGCATGTCTATTACATATTCCATTGATAAACTTCAGGACAGAGGTAAATTTTTTATCGATCCCAGTCAGGAGGTTTATACTGGCCAGGTCATTGGCGAAAACACCCGCTATCATGATATCGTGGTCAATGTGATCAAGACTAAAAAGTTGACGAATATGCGAGCTTCCGGCTCTGATGATAAGATGTCCATCGCACCCGCAGTGAAGTTTTCTCTGGAAGAAGCGATGGAGTATATTGGTGAAGATGAATATGTGGAAGTGACACCAAAATCGATTCGGTTGAGGAAGATTTTGCTCAGTGAGCATGATCGTAAGCGGGCAAAGAAGGGGTAGGTGGAAAGATTTTAATGAAAGTTGACAAAGTGACATCGTATTTGAAACCAGCTTTGCTCGGACCGTCTGGCTTTCTCTCTTTCGGCGCGATTTCTTTCGATTATATTCGAACTGGTGTCGAACAACGAAATGGCACAAACCAAAACGCGGTAAAGTAATATTTTTCTAAAGTATTAAAACGTGCTATGAAATTCATGCTTTTTATCACGGCAATATTTTCCTTTACATTTTCTTCTTGTCAATCGCCAAATGATATAAGCAGCATCGAATCAGCTCCTCTTTCTAGTGAAGCTGATAGTAAATACGCTGATGTATTCAAAAATTTGGATGGAACATGGAAGGGTAAATTTTTGATTTTCGAAGACTCCAAACCCGTTGCTGCCAATAAAATGGATTTGAAAAATCTGACACTAAGACATGTACAATCTCCTCGGCTGAAACAGGTGAATGAGATTGAAGTGACACAAGTATACACTTCAGAAAGTTCTTATTTTCAACGAGTTACGATCACCGATTACTATCCTGATACAGGCAAAACAGAAAAGAGCACTGGTGCCAATAAAATCCAAAATGGTGAAATATGGTGTGTGGTGAAAAAGCCATCTGAGACGATTATGCACAAAGGAAGCACTAAAGGAGATCATACCATTATCTGGCAAAGCAATCAAAAATCGCCTCAACGGATTGAATATTTTCAAGAGACGATATCCGACCAATTTTACGAAATAATCGGGTATGGATATTACGAAGGGGATGATACAAAGCTGACTCCTAAATTGTGGTTTTATGGGAAGTATGAGCGGATAATGTAGTATTTTTGAAGAAAGTCAGACAGGACAATGAATGCATTTGAATTAAAAGGCGGTTTATACGATATGATCGCACAAGTACAGGACCTAAGTACATGACAAAAAACGGAAGTAGAGCCAAATTTTCCGTCTGTCGTGGTTAATATATGCGTTGATATAGTTGTCTATCCCTCCCCTGAAAATGCTTTTTCTTCTTTTTCCTCGATTATTTTTTTTGAATAATGAGGGTATCTTTCTCTTTATCCATTCGCCTATACGTATCATCCATACATATGATATGGCTAATAAACCAAATAATGTTTCTAGCCTTTTGGGATGAGTTACATGTGTATCTTCCAGTTGAAAACCATTCGTTTTCATGTCCTTGAACATGTTTTCAATATACCACCTTTTGGCATAGATATCGCAAGCATCTTCTACATCCTCAGAGTGTATGACTATCAAATACTCTAATTTGTTCTTGTCATTTCTAAATCTGAATCCGCTTACGTATACTTCATTGCCTCCAACTAAATATTTTCCCGGCAATCTTGGCGATGATCTTTTATTATTTTTACATAATAAACCCAGTTTTACCTCCTTGCCATTTTTTACACCTACCATGCCTTCCTTAACCCGAAGGTTGAATCCTATCTCATTGGTTATCAAGTACTTAACCCAATGTTGGCCAATGAATTCCCGGTCTCCTATAACGTTCTTTATCTGACCTTTTCCAACAATTTTTACCACTTCCTCTAACAACTCAATTCTTTCATATTGTGCAGAGTTGCCTTTCTTTGGAAGCAACACCCATTTGATCGGTATCGAATACCCGTCTCCTAGTATAGAAAATACCAAAAAATTAATATCCACTTTACCAAATTGCCAGTTTGTCCTATCCACAAGCAGGGTATAAGGCCCCTTCAACTCACTCATTTTCAAAAGCAAATGTCCTAGACCAGTGTCATCCCAATCCACCTGAGAGATAAATCGTTGAAGACGACGATAATTACTCAATGGCTTCGCTTTTGAAATCATACCGTGAGCAACCTTGACCATATTGACACTCCTAATGGTAGACATACTGATCACCGCCGAGGCAATCAAGTTTACCCTTTGCTGGTGAAGTTTACTAAGTTCTATTTTCAATTCTCGGGAAAGTTCTTTAACTTTCTCCTTAATTGCCATGTCGTTCAGTGTTGTAAGTAACACATTATCAACACTTTACGCGTGGCAATTATTTTATCAATCCTGTTTTGTCATGTACTATGGTACAGGACAAAGAACTACTCACCCAAATTCACGAATCTATATTGCGATTAATCAATCAAAACCTGGAAAAAACGGACTTTTGGGAAGAACTAGACGAAGATCAGCAAAGGGAATTGGACTTGGCAATTCAAGAAAGTTATGACGAAGAAAATCTAATTGACCATGAAACTGCCATTGAGCGACTTCGGACATGGATCAGGAAAGAATAGTCACGTGGAATAAGAGTTCTTCAGAAATACCCAGAATCTGGACGGACATCTAAAAAGAAAAGGGGAGTACGTTCGACAAATATTGATAAGAGGAGGCGAATGTATTACCGATTCACCAATACAACCCTAACTATTGTTTTCTTTTGGGATTCAAAACAACATCCAGATAAGAATCCATATGATTGATGAATTGTCATCAGCTTTTGCTAAGAAGACAACCAAGAATGGAACTTCATGATTAAATCGTACAAGTCTATCTGGAGAAAAATTCATCAATTTGTTTGTAATTGGGAGAATATGGAGGTCAAGTATCTTTATTGATAAAATGCCATTGAAATTCGGACATGGATACATTACTGGAAAAAATCAAAAAAATCGAAGCCCTCATATCCGGCGCCACAACTGAAGGAGAGAAACAAGCAGCGATTTCAGCTAAGGAAAGGATAATCCAAAAAAAACCAGGGCTTGAAATTCACAAAGACCTGAAAGAATACACTTTGTACACGCCCGACAGTTGGCATAAGAAGTTGCTGGTAGCGATTTGCCGTAAATATGAGGTAAGACCATACAGATATCATAGACAAAAATATACCACTGCCATGGTCAGGATAAACGAGAATTTTCTGAATACCGTACTATGGCCGGAATATCTTGAATATTCCGAACATCTTGAGAAATTGGTGGAAGAAATCACAGATAATTTGATACATAGAATTCATGAATATGCAGAGGAAGATATCATCCATGGGAACCTTGAATAGTATTGTAATATGCAGAGAAGGAAGAGTATGAATAGTGTCCGGGTGGAGAAAAAGATTAGACAGTACTGTATGGAATTGATGGAGGAAAAAGGTTATATAAGCCCGGTGGATATATTGCTCAAAACCGAATATCTTGCTAAGGCTGACTATGAAAGGTGGAGATTGGGCCAGGTAGCGTATTTGGAAAAAGTATGTAAAGCAAATTTGAGCAAGCTTTCCAGAGTAAATAAAATACTAAGAAAAGTGGCCATGGAAAGGAATCTCAACCCATCATGGACGGCCTATATGAAATATGGAAAAGGCCCGAAACAAGTATTAAGATTTAGTAAAACCAATAATGTGCAAATTGAGAGAGCCTGTGCTACTCATTATGTCCGGAATATGGCATAAAATGGACATTGACCAGCAAAAAGGAATAGAATTGGCCATAGAAGAGAGTTATAACGAAAAAAATTTAATTGACCATTTTAACCACGAGTAACAATTATGTAATTAGTAGTGAAAACGACACTGAACTACAGTACATTTCTGATCCACGCCTTTCTTACCCGATATTTTGTATACGAGACGGTGTTCCTTTGTAATCCTCCTCGACCAATAACCTTTCAGTTCATGCCGTAGAGGTTCTGGCACGCCCAACCCTTTAAATGGAGACTGGGCAATGGATTCAAGCAGATCGTGGATTTTATCAAGAACATCGGTTTCATTAGATTCCCAGTATTCATAATGCTTCTTGGCCCTTTTAGTGAATTCAAATTCCACTAGTCGCCAAATGTTCGTTTCTTAAGATTGAATGAGAAAGTCTCGCCAGAATTCAATTGCTCAATAGACTCCCGGAGATCATCTCTATTGGCTTCGGTCGAAAGCAAATGAGCCGTTTCCATAAGAGAATTGTACTCTTTGATTGACATTATTACCACAGCATCCTCTTCCTTTTTACGAGATACTACAATGAGCTCCATTGAATGAGACACCGTGTCCAAATATTTCTTCATGCTCTTTCTAAGGGCAGATGATGTGATGGCCTTCATAATCTAAATGTATAAAAAATGCCACATTATTTTGTACAAAATGATTGTCAACATATATCTCTGAACCGAGATATTCCGAATTTCAAAAATTTGACATATCTAAATTAGCGCCTGAGCTCACTAACTCCATAATACCTGCTAAATTAGCATGGAAGTTGTTTAATAACTATGTCATCTGACGAAGATAACGGCTTGATCCTCAAGAATTTGTAATTTTTGAAATGCATAGCCATAGTCTACGTGTTGAGAAAATTGCTAATAAATTGAGGATCAATGTGTTGTCTGTAGGCGATGAGATATGTTTTTAAACAACTTCATGAAGTAAAAATGAATGAATAAGATGAAAATCAATTTGAATTTGCTTTTAGCCACATTTCTAATCTTAACACTTTCTACCTGCAAAGTAGAAAAAACAGAAACTCCCAACCGCCCAAACATCCTCTTCATAATGTCCGATGACCATGCCTACCAAGCCATAAGCGCATATACTAACCGTCTGATCGAAACGCCAAACATTGACCGGATAGCCCAGGAAGGAATGTTGTTCACAAATGCTTGCGTCACCAATTCAATTTGCGCTCCATCAAGAGCGACTATTCTCACTGGAAAACATACACATATAAATGGCAAAATCGACAATATGATGTCATTTGACACTAGTCAAATCACCTTCCCACAATTGTTCCAAATGGCTGATTATCAGACTGCTATGTACGGCAAACTGCATTTCGGAAACAACCCCAAAGGTGTGGATGATTTTATGATCTTACCCGGCCAGGGGCACTATATCAATCCCAGATTTATAACTCCTAATGGCGATACCACCATCACCGGATATGTCACTGATATCATCACTGATCTCACGATTAATTGGCTAGATCAAAAACGGAACCCTAATAAGCCATTCTTGATGATGTACCTCCATAAAGCACCACACCGTTCCTGGTGGCCACGGCCAGACAAATTCAAGGAGTTTACTAAAAAGCAATTTCCTGAGCCCGAAACCTTATTTGATGATTATTCGAATCGTGGAACAGCTGCCAAGACTGCCGAAATGAATTTATTGACTCACATGATGTACAGCCATGACAGCAAGGTGCGGCCGGAAACGGTGGCTTCAATGGGCAACGTGGAACCGGAAGTTCCTGAATTTCATAATAGTTTTTATGGTCCCTATGACCGATCCAACGATGAGCAAAAAGCTCTATACGAACCTGTCCTGGATGAGATCAACGACTTCTTCAGGGAGAATTGGCCTTCGATGACCGACGAAGAAAAAATGAAGTGGAAATATCAACGATATATGCAGGACTACCTCGCTTGTATATCATCGGTAGATGACAATGTGGGCCGCGTCCTTGACTATCTGGAGGAAACCGGCTTAGATGAAACTACGATTGTGGTGTATACATCGGATCAGGGGTTTTATCTCGGTGAACACGGATGGTTTGACAAGAGATTTATTTATGACGAATCTTTTAAAACACCGCTTTTAATCAAATGGTCTAATGTGATCGAAGCAGGTACAACGAATGACGAAATGGTTCAAAACCTCGACTTCGCTCAAACCTTCCTTGAGGCTGCAGGCATAACCGCTCCTTCTGATATGCAGGGAGAAAGTCTCATTCCTCTCCTAAAAGGTCAAGACGACGAGTGGAATCGCAATGCCGTCTACTACCACTACTACGAATATCCAGCGGTACACATGGTCAAGCGGCACTACGGAATAGTCACGAAAGAGTACAAACTGGCTCATTTCTACTACGATGTGGACGAATGGGAGCTTTACGACCGGCTACAAGATCCCCGCGAAATGAATAATGTTTATGACGATCCAGGCTATGCCGATATTGTAAGAAGCCTCAAGACACAATTGGCTGAATTGCGAGTGAAATACAAGGATTCTAAAGAATTGGATCAGAAGTATATTGAGATTTACAAGGAGCGGGGATTCATAAAAAGTTGACTAGTCACAAAGGAAGTAAATCAAACACAAAAGATTCAAATCAACAGACGGCAGCATCGTTATGATAAGCTAATTAGGAAAATTGATTGCATTGATTTATTCTACCTTCAATCAAATTTTGATTAAATACCGTGCAAGTCCTCTCCCTCAACTGGCTAATAGATCTAACCGGCCGTCTCCACCCCTTGATCGTCCATTTTCCCATAGGCCTTTTGATCGGCGCCTTCATACTTGAACTTATTGCTAAAGCCAAGAAGAAAAAGACTAGTGCACCAAGCACTAAATCCTGACCCCCATAAACTTGTTCTTTTCCTTCTGCTCGGCGTTGGAAAAATCCTCCCCGACGACGAATGTCGGGACATAATGCATTATGCTTAGGCATAACTCCGGTTTTCCCGCCTTGATCAGAAGAAAAATAACTTTGTCTATGGGATTCATTACTTAATGCTTGGTACACTAGTGTTCAGTCAAGCGCATAAATCTGGGTAAAAAGAATAAAGTAACTTCGAATGTTGTTTTGCATAAAGATTAGAGTGACCACCTGATCAAAAAGAGAATATAGAGCCTTGATTAATGAACAAAAAAAAGAATCATGGCAAAATTTTACAAAGTAACCTTAACCGAAGAAGAGCGTAGTGAATTAGAGCGAATAATAAGCATACCCAATAGTAAGTCAATTAGGACCAAGCGGAGTTATATATTATTGGCCTCAGATGAGAATGGAGATAAGCATTGGACAGATAAAAAGATTCAAATTGCCTATGGAATGACGATAAATGGAATAGAGCGAATGCGAAAAAGATTTGTGGAACACGGATTTGAAGCAGCGCTATATGGAAAGAAAAGAGAATATGTAAAAGAAAAGATATTTGACGGTCGGGTAGAAAGCCATTTACTATCCTTAAGATGTGAAGAAGTTCCTGATGGTCATTCAGGGTGGAGTTTACGATTATTGGCTGATAAGATGGTAGAATTGGAATATGTAGAAAGCATCAGTCATGAATCTATACGGCAGATACTAAAAAAAACAAAATTAAACCCTGGCGAGTCAAAGGTTGGATAATGCCAAAGAAAGGAGCAGATTTTGTTCATAAAATGGAAGCGGTATTAGATGTATATGAACGACCATATGACCCGACTCATCCAGTAATCTGTTTAGATGAGTCCCCTAAACAGATCATAAGTGAAACAAAGAAAAGCTATATGGATTCAAAGGGTATATTACATCAAGACTATGAGTATAAAAGAGAAGGAGTAAAAAGTATGTACATGATCGTAGAACCCTTAGGAGAATACAGAGAAGTACATATTGAGGATAATCACAATAGTCAGACTTACGCAAAAATCATCATGAACTTAGTAGAAAAAACATATAGCGCTGCTAACAAAATCACATTGGTAGAGGACAATTTAAGTGCACATAAATTAAGTACCTTATATGAAATTATGCCTGCCCCCAGAGCCCGAAACATAGTGAAAAAGATAGAAGTTGTTCGCACACCGGCACATGCTTCCTGGCTCAATATTGCAGAATGTGAATTGAGCGTATTAACACGGTGTGGTTTGAAAAGTAGAATGTCAGATGAAGAACAACTCAAAAAACAAACCAAAGCCTGGTATGGGTACAGAAACAAAAACCAAAAAGGAGTAGATTGGCAATTTACAACGAGTGATGCGCGCATTAAACTAAAAAATCTTTACCCAGACTATATAATTTGACTGAACACTAGTGCGTCAGGAACTAAATTCTAACCTACATAAACTTGTTCTTTTCCTCCTGCTCGTCGTTGTAAAAATCCTCATTATGCTAAGGCATAGCTCCGGTTTTTCCGCCTTGATCAGAAGAAAAATAACGTCGTTTATATATGTCATTACTTAGTTCCTGACGCACTAGCTATGAAGGAATTGTCTATTTAGGAGCATTTTCTGCTTTACTTGCTGCTATTGCTGGCCAATTGCTCTACCAATACGGATCATACGAATCGGACTTAGTAGAGCGACATCAATTGATTGGTTGGTCGACTGCAATTCTTTCGTCAATCACTGCCTTTTGCTATTGGAAAAGAGAACAAGTTGCCCAATGGATACCTTTTACCGCCTTGGCTATTACCGTCGTCTGCCTTAGTGTGGCGGGCCATTTAGGAGCCTCAATCACACATGGAGAAGATTACCTCTCATCCGCATTCAATAACACAAGAAGCCCATCCAACGTGGCAAAATGGATGACCCACGATACCTTGACAAGCGACCAACTGAACGAACTCAACCTCGAGGTAAGGGCTATTTTTGCCCACAATTGCTATCAATGCCACAGTACAGCCAAAAGGAAAGGTGGACTCGCGCTCGATCATGAAGAAGGTGTATACGCAGGCGGGGATAACGGGCCTGTTCTTGTAAGAGGCGCCTCCATAGAAAGCGAAATGATCCGCAGATTAAGATTACCCAGAAGCCATGAAGATGCTATGCCTCCAAAAGGAAAGGTCATCCCTGACGAATCCATTGAAGTAATAGCATTATGGATCGACGAAGGTGCGCAGTGGGCCGATACCGGATTAAAAATGTTTCGCGAAGCTCCAATGGCTTTGGAAATGCCGCAACTACCACCAATTGACAATAAATTGAAACATCCTATTGATCGATTCGTAAATCAATATTTCAAAGAGAAGGGAATTAAATGGTCTAGGCCGATCGACGATCATCGATTCATCAGAAGGGCTTATTTGGACATTACTGGATTACTGCCGACTCCAGAGGCGGTAAGGCAGTTTGAAAAGAATAAAGGCAAAAACAAACGCAATCAGCTTGTCAAAGAACTGCTTGCCGACAAAGAAAATTATACTCTTCACTGGATGAGTTTCTGGAATGACTTGTTGCGCAATGATTATTCAGGAACAGGTTTCATTACCGGTGGCAGAAAGCAAATCACCCACTGGTTATATCGGTCGCTGAAGGAAGGGAAGCGCTATGATCAAATGGTCGCCGAATTGGTCAATCCAAATCAAGAATCAGAAGGATTTATCAAAGGAATAAAATGGCGGGGTGTGGTCAATGCAAGCCAACGTACTGAACTGCAAGCCGCCCAAAATATCTCGCAATCGCTATTGGGATTGAACTTGAAATGCGCATCCTGCCACAACAGCTTCGTCAATAATCTCACTCTCGATCAGGCTTATGGATTTGCAAATATTTTTGCGGAAAGGCCATTGGAAATTTTCCGATGCGACAAACCGACCGATCGAATGGCCGCCACCTCTTTTATCTATCCCGAACTAGGCGAAATAGTAGCTGACAGCTTAGTGGATCGCCTCCGGCAATTAGCCGAAGTGATCGCCCAACCGAAAAACGGCCGACTCTATCGAACAGTTGTCAATCGCTACTGGGACAAACTGTTCGGTCGAGGTATCGTAGCGCCTGTAGACGAAATGGATAAATTGCCCCGGAGGGAAGATCTATTGGATTGGCTGGCTGCAGATTTCATCGAGAATGGATACGATTTACAACATCTTTTGGAAACTATAATGACTTCGCGGGTGTATCAATTGCCTGCAGTCGATTATGGTTCGCCAAATTATCTCGCCTCCGAATCTTTTGTCTTTAGAGGGCCCACTCCCCGTCGTTTGACTGCTGAACAATTCGCCGATGCGATAAGCCAAACCGTGCACCCGCTATATTACGGCATGGCATATTTGCCAGGCGACACACCTTACCCAGCAGAATGGATATGGTTCCAGGACATAGAATTGGACCGAAAAAGCCTTCCGAAACCGGGTAAGAGATACTTCAGAAAAACATTTCAAATAGAAAGTACCAAGGTGGTGGAATCTGCAGAGATCCTAATCACTGCAGATCATTCTTTTGAACTTTTCTTTTATGAAAACTTTAGGCAGGCCTACACGTGAAAATGTAGCTACTACAAGAGAAAGGAATGCTACACTTTTGCAAGCGATGATGCTGGCTAATAATCAATTCCTGTACGAAAATATCAGAGAAGGTGCACAGCAATGGTTAGAAGAAACCAATCGCGATCCTAAAAGATTTACAGAGCAAATCTACTTGAAAACATTGGGTCGACTTCCGTCGAAAAAAGAGCAACGAATTGCTTCCAAACAGTTGGATAGTCAGGTACAAGTTGAGGTTTTGACTGATTTGATTTGGTCAGTTATTTTATTGCCTGAGTTTCAGTTTATGTAACTTTAGAATCCTAAGAATTAAGTATGCAAAAACAAGACGATCTCACCCGCCGCCAATTCTTAACCAAAATGCAACAAGCCGGTCTTGCCGCCATGGCCACAACATTACCCTCCGCTCCCTTCCTTTCTTCATGTAATACCATTAACCGAAACGCAACTGCAGACGCGGTCATACTCTTGTGGATGGCTGGAGGAATGTGTCATTCGGAAACTTTCGACCCTAAACGTTATACACCTTTCGAAAAGGGAATGGAAAGCAAAAATGTCTTGAGCACCTTTCCTTCGATTCCTACAGCACTAGATGGAATTTCATTTTCCGAAGGACTTGAAAACATTGCAGAGGTTATGGATAGAGGAACATTGATCCGTACTTATCGCGCTGCGGATTTGGGGTTTATCCTGCATACCCGTCACCAATACCATTGGCACACGTGTTACGAACCGCCCCAGTCATTCCAGCCTCCTCATATTGGTGCATGGATTGCTAAGGAACTCGGCCCTAAGAATGAGGTTATACCACCATTTATTGATATCGGACAACGCTTTACAGTCGGCGAAGCAGAGGAACTCAAAGCATTCCATTCCGCTGGATTTCTCGGAAGTGAATATGGCCCGTTTACTATACCCGAACCCGATAAAGGACTCGAAAGTGTTTCGCCTCCGAAGGGAATGGATTTAAAAAGATTTGAAAGCAGAAACAAGCTCTACAGAGATTTGGTAAAGAATAGTTCATTTGAAGAATTCGGTAGCACGTACCAGCAAGAATCACCGATACGCTCCATGGAAAGAGCGTACCAATTGCTCAAATCTCCCGAGGCCAAAGCCTTTGATTTGAGTGAAGAGCCTAAGGAAATCTACGACACGTACGATACGGGAAGATTTGGATTGGGATGCCTTCAGGCAAGGCGTTTGGTTGAAAACGGCGCCCGATTTATCAGCGTCACCACTGAATATGTACCCTTTTTCGGATGGGACACCCACGAAAATGGACATACACGGCTTATAGATATGAAGGCCCAAATCGACAGGCCGGTCGCTCAATTGATCAAGGATTTGGAAGAAAGAGGATTATTGGATCGGACCATGGTAATTCTGGCCAGTGAATTCAGTAGAGATATGCTTGTCGAAGGCCGGCCTGGTCAGAAGGTAAAGGATCAAGTGGACGTAGCCGATTACGTGGAAGAGTTAAAGCAATTTGGCATGCATCGTCATTTTACGGATGGATGTTCGATGTTGATGTGGGGCGGTGGGATCAAGCAAGGTCACGTATACGGCACAACCGCCGATGAACGACCCTTCAAAGCCATCACAGAGCCTGTGGTGATTGATCAAGTTCATCAGACCATTTATCATGCTTTAGGAATTGCTCCTGATACCAATTATGTCATTGAAAAGCGGCCTTTCTATACGACTCCTGATGGAAAAGGTGAGGTTTTGAGGGATGTGCTGGTTTAGTGCATTGGTACTGGAATCCGGAGCATTAATTGCTCAACAACTTAATAAATTAGGCTGGCCACCATAGGCCAAGCATATCGCCACATTCTGGCTTGAAAATCATTACTTCTCCCAAACCTCCAATCTTTCAAAATTACCTAAGGTCACATCCACCCCATTCACAACATCTGTATCCCAATCTTGAGCAAGTTCCCAAATACCATCCATTTTCTTAAGTACCACATTAAACCTGCCACAACTCATGTCATCTTCGCCATTCGGTCCATCATTCACGACTTTGTAGTAACCTACTGCGTAGGCAATGTTTTCAGAGTGAATCCTATGTTCAAATCTGAAGTTTATGGTACGCCTGGGTTGATTCGATTTCGATAACCATCGCAAATTTCTGTTCTTGTATTCATCACCTTTCAGTATTCCGTTTTTTGTAATTCTCAGCACATCGTCCGTATGCAGTGAATTGAATCGTATGGCGTCACGTGTAGAATAGCTCTCTGTGAATGGAATCCATACTTGTTCATCGATTTGATTTGCGATTTCATGATTTGTTGCTTTCTGACTAAAGATGTTGCCGAAAGTTGTGATAAACAGAACAGCAATAACAATGTGTTTCATTTTTACAATTTTTATCTGTAAAGTTGTTGAAAATATAGGTATGAAGAAAGAAACAATTTTCATTTCACTACTGATGTTCGGCATCAGTTCAACTATTATCTCTTGTTCGCAAAGCGACGCTACAGAGGGCAAAACGACAAGCGATAAAATAATTTCCGTGCCGGAAGGTATTGAAACCATGGACATAGAGATTGAGATCTCCGGATTCGACTATGCAAAAGGTGTATTTCAGGAGAACTGCTCTTCCTGTCACGATGCAGATATAAGCGTTTTTCTAAAGCGCAAATGGGAAAATGGCAATTCATGGAATGAGGTACGAAGGTCAATAGAGAGCGGTCATGCCAATATCGAAAATACAAATTATACCCAAAGCCTCCCCGATTCCGCATATGATAAATTGTCAGATTATATTCTAACCAGCATCGAAAGAAGGACGATGAATTCTTTCGAAGAAGAGCCCGATTGGTCAGGCATAATCAAAACACATGCACTGACATTTAAGCTGGATACAGTGGTTCGTGGTCTTAAAATTCCATGGGGGTTAGCTTTTCCACCAAATGGAGATATTTTAGTTACAGATATAAATGGCAAATTTTTCAGACATCGTGAAGGCGAAGAACTTCATGAAATCACTGGAGTACCTGAGGTGAAATTCAGAGGCCAGGGCGGATTACTGGACGTAGAAGTACACCCCGATTTTAAATCCAATCAACTCGTGTACCTGACTTATTCCAAACCAAAAGGAGAAAAAGAATCGACCACTACTCTCCTCAAAGCAAAACTTCTAAATGACGAATTGTCAGAACAGGAGATTATCCTCGAAGCGCTGCCTTACCGCTCTGCCGGCCTTCATTTTGGAAGCCGGTTGGAATTTGATGACAAAGGCTATTTATTCTTGACAATAGGGGATCGATTTAACAGAGATGTAAATCCACAAAACCTTGATAATCACTGCGGGAAAATACATCGCATAAATGATGACGGCAGCATTCCGGAGGACAATCCATTTGTAAATACTCCGGGTGCACTACCTTCTATTTGGTCGTATGGGCATAGGAATCCGCAAGGACTTTTCTTTGATAAATCCACCGGCACGATGTGGGAAACTGAGCATGCACCCCGTGGCGGTGATGAAGTGAACATCATCAAAAAAGGTCTGAATTACGGATGGCCTATAGCGTCATATGGAATCAATTACAGCGGTACCGTATTCACTGAACTTACAAGTCGCGAAGATTTGGAATCTCCTGTACATTACTATCTTCCCTCTACCGGCACATGCGGGTTGATTCTTGTAGACAGCGATAAATATCCTGGCTGGAAAGGAGATCTGTTAGCAGGTTCGCTACGGTTTCAGTATCTGTCAAGGCTCGTTTTAGACGGCAATAAAGTTGTTGGTGAAGAACGGTTATTGCAGAATATGGGCAGATTGAGAACGGTGAATATGGGCAATGATGGATATATCTATATAGGAGTGGAGGATCCGGGATATGTATTTCGGTTGACGCCGGTGAGTGATGATATTGAGTAAGCGAAATGACATTATAAAATGGCTAAAAGAAACTCATAATTTTGGTCATATGAATGCTTCATTGCTCGTTGGGATTTATTTAAATAACGGGAATCCCGTATATGGAAGTCAAGACGACTTATTAGAAAATCAGCTTGCTAACTATGAGATTTGGCGTCCTTTATTTGAGAGCGTATCAAAAAAAATTATAGCTCAATTTCCCAACACGACAATGATACCGAAGAAAACTTATGTTTCGTTTACTGCTAAGCGTGAGTTTGCCGCAATCAACATCAAATCAAAAGAAATACGATTGGGAATGGATTTAGGTAACCAACCTTTTGAAAATAAGCTAGAAAAAGCAAAGTTAACCGGGCCAATGCCAAGAATTTCTCACATGGTTGTTTTACGAGAACCAGATGATCTTAACACAACCGTGATAAAGTGGTTGGAAGAATCGTATAATCGGGTTAATCGATGAAATGTATAGTTGCTCGATGTTGCCTGGACTTATTCAGCTATCAAGGACGAAATATTGTTTATCAGCGACTGAGATACTTGTACCAGGTGTTATTGCCAGCCCTTTGCCATTACCTCACTTCTATTGTGCCGTAGTCCAATCTCACTCGGTGCGAGATTTTTCACCGATAAAGAACAGTTAATATGGGCAATGATGGATATATCTATATTGGAGTGGAGGGCACTGGATATATATTTCAGATTGTCCCAATGTCCGAAACACTTTGATATTTCAGCAATGCTGAATATCCTAATTGCGTTTTTAAAACATGTATAAAACCCCCTATTATTTTCTGATTCTCACTGCTTGTTTCACCTTATCCGCACAAGGTGAGACCCTTGATAATCATATCGACCGCTACGTCTTACCATTGGTAAGCACCAATAATTTTTCCTGTGAAATTTTACTAGTGCTAAAGTCGAAAACCAATCTAATTTGTCTAATCATTAGTATCGCACTACTGCCCATTTGCATATTGGCTCAGGTTAATTACAAAGAAGAAAATATCATAGCATATGAACTTCCGAAAATCCTGATTTCCAATGATGGGCGGTCCATAACCACAATAGAGGATTGGAAGAATATAAGAAGACCTGAAATCTTCGGCCTATTTGAAAAGTACATGTACGGCGCTGTAGTCAATCATGATCTCACTATTGAATTCGAATCAAAACAAACAAATGCTAAAGCGCTGGATGGCAAAGCAACTCAAAGACAAGTGACCATTACCATTGAGAATGAAAACCATCCCTTACCCATCGAAATACTCATTTATGTCCCAAACAATGTAGTGAAGCCTGTTCCATTGTTCGTAGGTATGAATTTCTTGGGCAATCAGTCCATCCATCCCGACAAAAGCATACCGACCACCAAAAATTATGTGATAAATAACGGCGAACTAGGCATTACTGATCATAAAGCGAATGAGCAATCGCGTGGCGCACGAGCGCATAGATGGCCCGTAGAACGAATAATCGAAAGAGGATATGGACTGGCTACACTTCATTGCGGAGACCTCGACCCTGATTTTGATGATGGTTTTAAAAATGGCATCCATGCCTTGATTGATTACTCCGATAAAAATGATCCTAACGAAAGAAGCACGATCTCAGCCTGGGCATACGGATTATCAAAGGCTATGGATTATTTTGAAGCGGACAATGATATTGATCAAAATCGAATAACGGTTATCGGCCATTCCAGACTTGGTAAAGCTGCACTTTGGGTAGGGGCTGTGGATCAAAGATTTGCTATGGTTATATCCAATAATTCGGGTTGCGGCGGTGCTGCTTTGTCAAGAAGAAAATTTGGAGAAACGGTTGAAAGGATTAATACTAACTTCCCTCATTGGTTCTCCAAAAACTTTCACCGTTTTAATGACCAGGAAGCGAAATTGCCGATTGACCAACATATGTTATTGGCACTCATGGCGCCAAGGCCTGTTTACGTTGCAAGTGCTGTACAAGATCAATGGGCCGACCCGAGAGGAGAATTTCTTTCCCTTTTTCATGCAGGCCCGGTATACGAATTATTTGGTTTGCCGATATTGGATGATGACGCAATGCCTGAAGTGAATAAACCTATGAAAACAGGGCGATTGGGCTACCATATTCGTTCAGGAAAGCACGATGTGACCACGTATGATTGGGAGCAGTATTTGGATTTTGCAGATGAGCATTTGAGGCCATAGAGTAACATCACAAGATGCAACATGGTCAGATCAATCGGCATATTTCAACATTTCGCGAATCGAAAGTGCCGGCCTGATTGAGTCGCAAGGGCGCAATCCTTCTTATCAGAAAAGGCACCAAAACTTCAAAATTTGTCATATCTTTACGCGTCGAATATTGTACAGTCTTATTCCAAAGACCTATGTTTCCGATTGTAGTAAAAAATTGCAAAAAATGAAATATTACTCACTAGGCTTCTCGATTATATGCCTGGCACTCAACTTCGCCTACGCCCAAGACAACTCTTTCATTTCCCTTTTCGATGGAAAAACCATGAATGGTTGGACTGCCGCCAAAGAAAATCCTGGATCTTTCTTGATAAAAGATGGAATGCTGATCTGCAAGGGCGGCCGCTCGCATTTGTTTTACAGCGGTGAAGTGGGAAATGCAGATTTCAAAAATTTCGAGCTGAAACTCAGAGTTCGCACAACAAAAGGTTCGAATTCAGGAGTGTATTTTCATACTAAATACCAGGAAACCGGATGGCCGAATATCGGTTTTGAAGCCCAGGTCAATTCTACCCAACATGATCCGACGAAGACGGGGAGTCTATATGGCGTTGTAAATATTTGGGTGCCGGGCATGGACACACAGCCTTTCGGGGTGCGGGTGAATGAGAAAGGCGAGATATTCGTCTACGGGTCTCATGCGCCTTCCACGGATGGGGAGTGGTTTGACTACCATATTGCAGTAATCGATAGTAAGATCACGATCAAGGTGAATGGAAGAACAACAGTAGACTGGACACAACCAAAGCAATGGTCAAGCGAGGGACGCAGGATAGGTAGCGGCACCCTGGCCCTGCAAGCCCATGACCCGAAAAGCGAGGTGCACTATAAAGATATAAGAATCAGGGTGTTGAATTGATTGAAAGGGCACTAACGCCTCGTACCCCTGTGTTTCCTCACAATCCCGTATTTGCAAGCGAGGATTTTCTTGGCAAGTCAAAGAACGGCATTTATGGTGACGCTGTTGAAGAATTGGATTGGTCGACAGGACAAATTTTAGAAACCCTAGAGGATCTCGGAATTGACAACAGCACCCTTGTCCTTTTCACTTCTGACAATGGAGCATCGGACAGGTTTGGAGGAAGCAATTCTCCTCTATCAGATTGGAAAGGAGGCATTGGTGAAGGCGGTTTTCGTGTGCCTTGCATTATCCGAATGCCCAGTAAAATTCCTGCTGGTGTAGTGAGCAATGCACTCATGTCCACATTGGATCTCTTGCCCACTTTCGCTCGCATCACAGGTACAACTGTTCCACAAGATCGAATTATCGACGGCTTAGATATGTGGTCACATTTGACCAAAGAGGATTCTGGCTCAGCGTTGCGCGAGACGTTTTTCTACTATCGCGTCGAACAGCTGCAGGCGGCACGTTCAGGTAGGTGGAAGTTATATTTGGGAAGAGATGATTGGCGGAAGATATCCTGGAATCTGGATCGCGAAAAGAGCGAGATGAAACTATTCGACCTGGAAGAAGATATTAGTGAAGAAAACAATGTTGCGGATCAATATCCTGACGTCGTGCAAAGGCTGGTCAAAATTGCGGATGAGATGATCAATGATATTGGTGATACAAGGAAAGAAGGAGCAAATCAAAGGAAAGCTGGACACAAAGAGGTGCCAAAGGCTTTGGTAATGAAGACGACCAACAGTGGACGGTAGACTGCATACGGTGAACTACACCAAATTTATAGATGTAAATTCAAATAAAAATCAAAATGACGGTTAAAGAAGAACTAATTAGTGAGATCAAACATTTATCTGTTAGTGGCTAGAAAAATAACCTGGTCGGATAATGCAAGATTCATGCTCAAATAGAATTGTATAATAATGAATCTCGCATCTATCATTTTGAGATTTCTATTACGCATATCATTCATTTTCCCACTCCTCTGCTGCGGACAACAGACATTTACATTTGACCACAACGGCATCATAAGAGAATACATCCTCCACTTGCCGAATGATCTAAATGAAAATGCTCCGCTCATCTTCGTCTTGCACGGTTACACCCAGGGCCATTCAGTACTAAAAACAAATCATAGAAATTATTTATATATGTGTTAAATATCCAATATGTTTGAGTGAAATTCTTACATATGGAAACGCTTAACTCCTTTTTAGAACTCATCCATGACCCTCGACGTGCACAAGGCCAACGGTTTTGCTTGTCTTCTTTTTTTGAAATGGTATTCTTAGCTGGCATGAGTGGCCGATTTAGTATAAACGCTATTGCCAGATTTATTGAATACAATCAAGAATTCTTCATTGACCGTTATGGTTTGCTCCATGGTGTACCCAAAAAAACAGTAATCTTTAATATTCTTCGTGATTTTGATTACACAGAACTTAATAAAGCCCTTGTAAGTTGGATGAGTCAGTATATGGGTAACAACCAAGCCAATTGGATGTCTATTGATGGAAAAGCACTGGCCTCTACTGTAAGAGAGCCTAACGGAAAAAATCAGAACTTTCAAGCTATTGTTAGCCTTTTCAACTCTGAAATGGGCGTGGTTATAACTACCAAGCCCTACGAATTAAAGAAGGACAATGAAATTGCTTGTGCACTCGACATTATCGAACAGTTGGAAGTTAAGGGTGTTATCTTTACCCTTGACCCACTTCATTGCCAAAAAAAACTGCGCAAACCATCGTGGGTAATGGAAATGACTATGTAATACAAGTCAAAGGCAATCAAATGAAGCTTAAGGAGGCGATCTCATCGTTTACCCAACAAAATGAGCCGGTTGATAGGTACGAAACCAGAGAAAAGGTAAGAGGCAGAAATGAAATACGCCAATATTATACCTACCAAGGAATGTCTGCAGAGCCATTTACCTTATGGACAGGTTTGACAACCATAATAATTGTGAAAAGATCAGCAAAGAGAAAAGGTCGAACCAGCAGCGAAAGCAGCATGTACATCTCAAGCAGAACCGAATCAAAGGCATCCTTCTATGCCAGAGGTATCAGAGCTCATTGGTTCATAGAAAACAAACTACATTGGGTAAAGGACAAAATATGGAATGAGGATAATTCACTGGTTAATGGTTTTAGCCTAGCCAGAAACATGTCTATGGTCAGAACATTTGTATTCAACATATTCAAACTAAACAATGAGCAAAGCATGACTGTTGCACAAGAAAAATACGCCAATAGATTGTCAATGTGTATTAATGCAATAAATATAAAAAATCTTAATATATTAAATTTTTAGAAGTGAATGACCCTGCGGTTACACCTCTAGCGCTCAAACCATAATGACCTACTCAGGCATGAACAGAATAGCCGACGCCAATGGTTTCGCTGTATGCTATCCGCAAGGCACGGAGGACTTTGGCGGCACCACACATTGGAATGCCGATCTTAACATCAGCAACACAGACGATAAGGGATTTTTATCTGACTTAGCCATGTTTCTCCAATCCGAGTATTTATTTAGCCCTGACTCTATACCTTTGTTTGCGGCATGTCGAACGGCGGCTTCATGAGCTACGCTCTGGCTTGCGAACGGCCCGATATTTTCAAAGCTATGGCTTCGGTGACCGGCACGATGAGTGGGAGCACCTGGGAAAATTGTGATCCGGATAATCCCGTTCCCGTCCTTCAGATATCGGGTACGCTCGATCAAGTCGTTCCAATGGACGGATCGATGTCTCCATTAGGAGGATGGGGCGGAGCTCCTGCGATGAGTGAGATTATCGATTTTTGGGTAGAACTCAATGGATTAGACAAACAGGAGAATGGCTCCTTTTCGGATATCGACTCCAACGATGGATCAACGGTGATTTTCGAAAAAAACTTTTCCGACAATTCAAGAAATGAGGTTTGGTTGTATACGGTACAAGGCGGCCGTCATACCTGGCCCGGAGCATGGGGCAATATGGACATTCTGGCAGGCGAAGAGATATGGAAGTTTCTTAGCTTGTTTGTTGCTGGCCAAACAACTGCGATTATTGAAGTAATCGACGATAACTCCCTTGACATTTTTCCGAACCCAACTTTATCCACATTTAAAATTCATAAACTGGTTGGCAGTACTACTATTCGAATAATTGATACCGTTGGCAAATATTACCATACCGTTACATCGAGTGCAGAAGATATAACGATCGACATCAGTGCCTTCCCAAACGGGATGTATTTTGTTGAGGTTGTCAGTGGTAACGAACTGGTCGGGGTCGAAAAGATTTTGAAGTTGTGAATGTTACGAATCTTGTGCGTCAGGAACTAAGTAATGACATATATAAACGACGTTATTTTTCTTCTGATCAAGGCGGAAAAACCGGAGTTATGCCTTAGCATAATGCATTATGTCCCGACATTCATCGTCAACGATTTTTGAAGGTAAATTTATTTTAGTCATTTGAATCGAAAGTCGAGTTTAAAATCAAATAGCCAAGGTATTTTGGGATTAATTCCCTCCTGTTCCAGGATTCGAGGCAAGTTTTGGTAATGTTTTTCTATACCAAGGTTGAGATAGTCCCGATAGTAGGTGACAATGATGGTGTCGTCCTTGACTCTGAGATCACCTTCCATATTGGTAAGGATTTGTGTAGCGGTGTGTGTAGCAGTCCATTGGTTATAGGGTTTTGGTAGTTTGTTTTTCAATTGATGTGTAGCTGCTTGTGCAATAAGAGCAAGACTTTGTTTCCCGTACCGGATATTGAGGTTAAAGGTAGAAGCACGATTCCAACCCATATCTCCTTCAAAATTGAAAAACTCTTCGATAGTCCAACGTTTTGGATAGTTTTGAGTGAGTAATTGGACTACGTTATTATCCACAGTGGATAAGAAAGCTTTGTAGGAATAATATTGAGGTATTTCTCCTGTTCGTTGTACAATAAGTTTAAAAGGATGTGGACATGCTTTCAATTTATAATCAGTTTGCCCAATGGCATATCCTGCCCAGAGGTGCTTATAGTCCAATGAATTAAAACATTGAACAACACTTTTGGTATTAGGGACTGCCAAGAGAAGATCCATTTCGGTATTATCAACAATGTGGTTTAATATATCGACCGTAAAATGTTCTTTATCGGCCATTATTAATGCTTTTTCAACCCCTGATTGTTTCAATAGGTCTAACAACTGTAAGGTGGCCTTTGAGCATGTTTTGCCGCTTGATCCAACGGTAAAAGCCAATGGCTGTCCCGTTAAAGCATCGTTACAGAAGAAAGTCTGTAGCATTTTGTGAGCAGGCTCTGAAGGTCTTTTTTTCTTCTTTGGCATAACGCGCTGAGTGGACGACCGAATGCGGTGTGGATCAATAGCAAGGATATTTTGTGGATCATAATGTCCTTGCAGATTTCTGAGTTGCCTTAATGTCACTTGAAGGGATTCATATTCTGCCATCGTATGGCGGTCGAGTACCTCATGAATGGTTTCGTCAGTAACCAAAAAGGACAATCCATTTGCCAGGGCAAAACCTTGATTGCACAGAGCATTCCTTTTCCTGACTCTGTTTTGACAAATTGCTGCTTCATTGACCAATTGTAGGCCAATACGGGCAGAAAGGTTGTGATCTTCGGGCTTATTGAAAAGTCCGCAGACCAAGTCCCAGGCTCCAAGTCGTAGATATTCCGGTATCAATAACCAGAGACCCAAATGAGTGCCTGATACCTTTCGAGCTAACATTTCGCGTATGAACCGTTCATTGTTCTGTTCGGTAACCACGATCTTCTTTTTTACCCTCTTGGTCTGCTGGGCAGTAACAGGTAATTGGCTTTTGACTATCGGGATTTAGCTTATGGAGTTTTTTTTTGAAGACCATATTCCTGAATAGTCCGTTCCACACTTCGTTTACTGATTTTGATCCCCTGTTGGTTAAGCTTTTGGGCGATCACATCACTATTGGCTCGCGGATCGAGAAAACGATGTCTGATTATCTGGTGGATGACCCTATCAGAACGAACAGTATTTTTCTTTGGGCCTCTTTTCTGATTGATCAGAGCGTCCATACCATCTTCCTTGAACTTGTTCAACAATTGGTAATACCGTTGTTCTGTATAACCATACTTCTTGATGCTTTTCTTCACACCCTGTCCGTAAGCACCTTCTACCAGCATTAAAAATTTCAAAGAAGTAGAATCATCAGATTTAACATTGAGTTTTTCAAAATCAAGATCGGGTAGTCTCGGATTTGTATTTTTTGCCATAATAACTAAAATTAAATATGGCGTAAAATAATAATATGAAGTGTAATTACAAAGCGAATTCGTGGCTCATTTGCCCTATTCTAGAATAGAAGCTTATTAAATGGCCAATTAACAAATAGTTAACCGCCATATATTATTTTAGTGTTTAAATTGTTAGCCTAGCAGTGTCAGTAAACAGCGGACTGAGAATATTAAAATAATTGGATAGTAGAAAATCGTTGACAAAATCGTCGGGGAATTTGCACAAATTTGCACGAATTGTATCTAATTGATTATCAAGACGGTATTAGTGTTAATTCGTGTACTTAGTGGATTGATATGGTTCGGTGCAAGTTACACGTGCTGCAACTTCAGTTTTCAAAGTAGTCTGGGAATGATTTGTTGAATAATGCGTAGAAATGAGAGCCTTAGTATACATTCTCCTATGTAGCTGTGTCCTGTTTTTTTGCCGAGACCCTGCGAAATTGGACGGCCCATATTTCGGGAATGGCGTGCACAACGGATGGGCTGATCAAAGCTCAATAACCATTTGGACACGGCTGACTAAAAACCCGGAAATGAACTGGGAAGGCCAACAATTCATTGAACTATCCAAAAAAGAGGCGGATGAATTGTCGGAGAACAAGGACGAGGAATTTTTGCACACCAAGCAATTAAAGGAAGGGCTAAGCCTGGAAGATATGGAAGGCGCTTGCCCTGGGGTCGACGGTGAAGTGCAATTGAGTTATTATGTAAAGGGAAATGCAAAATCAAAAATAGACTTGGACTGGACAAGAGTGAAGGCAAATGAAAATTTTACGAATCAATGGAAACTAACGAATCTCTTGCCTGGTACCCGGTATGTGATCGTTTTGGTTTCAAGACCGGTTTTGGGTAAGGTCATTGGGGACAAAATTGCAGGAGGTTTCACAACACCACCTGCCCCCGAAAACTCAACAGATATTTCATTTAGTATAGTAAGTTGTCATGACTACCTTGGAAGAGATTCTACAATTGGCCATAAAATCTATTCATCTATGGAAGATGATATGCTGGATTTTATTGTACACACTGGAGATATAGAATACTATGATAGACCTGATCCGTGGGCAATGACTGAAGCGTTGATGCGATTCAAATGGGATCGTTTGTTTGCGCTGCCGTTGCAACGTGATTTTTATAGCCGTACCACAAGCTATTTTATGAAGGATGATCACGATGCCCTCAAGAGCGATGCCTATGCTGGACTTAGGTACGGATCCGTTTCATTTGCACGCGGCTTGGAAATATTTGATAAAGAGCAATTTCCGTCAAATGATAAGACGTACAAGACCATTCGTTGGGGAAAAGATCTTCAGATATGGATACTGGAAGGGAGGAATTATAGAAGTCCAAACTTCAATGATGATGGGCCTGAAAAAACGATTCTGGGAAAAGAGCAAAAGGAATGGTTGTTCAATACTGTTGTCGACTCCGACGCGACCTTTAAAATAATCACTTCTTCTACCCCTATACTTGGCCCTGACCGTCCAAAGGGGAAGAGTGACAATCATTCCAACAAAGCATTCGAATATGAAGGAACCGAAATTCGGAACTTCATCAATAGATTTGACAACGTTTTTGTTTGCAATGGCGATAGACACTGGCAGTATGTGAGCCATTTTGAGGGTACCAGCCTTTGGGAGTTTGGTTGCGGAGCAGGTTCTGATTCTCATGCCGGTGGATGGAAACAAGAAAATGTAAAGCCAGAGCATAGGTTTTTGAGGGTAAAAGGAGGATACTTATTTGGAAAAGTTTATCAGGAAAATGGTAAGCCGAAGATTCGATTCGAACATAGGGATGTTGACGGCAATGTTTTACATTTAGAACACTTTGGGTAAGTAACTTGATATGAAAAAAATAAATATTTCGATTTTTCTTCTCTTCATGGCAAGTGTAATCGCCGCAATATCATGCTGGTTCGAGAAGCCAGAAACTGTTACAAATGAAATGCAATCCAGTCAATCCACGCAACCCAATGTCGTCCTCATTTTAGCAGATGACTTAGGATGGGCAGACCTCGGATGCTACGGCAGTGAAGTGAGCACTCCAAATCTCGATCGTCTCGCATCCCAGGGAATACGCTTTACGCAAATGTATAATACGGCCAAATGTTTCCCTTCCAGGGCGTGCCTGTTGACCGGATTGTATTCACAGCGCACGGGATACAATACGGGATATAAAAAACCCATGAAAAATGCGATCACTTTGGGCGAAATGTTCAAAATGGCGGGATATTCCACCATGTGGTCTGGCAAGCACCACAGTACGGAACTACCCACAACCAGGGGCTTCGATCATTATAGCGGCTTATTTGAAGGGGCCTGCAATTATTTTAACACCGGCATGAGACGGGAGGGCGAAGGCCAGCCCGCACAAAAAAGAGACCGGCCATGGGTGATTGACGGGCAAGTCATTCAGCCCTACACTCCACCTAAAGGTTTTTATACTACGGACGCCTTCTCGGATTATGCATTGAATTGGTTGGACGAGCACCCGGCGGATCAACCCTTCTTTTTATACATGGCCTATACCGCGCCGCATGATCCATTGATGGCGTGGCCGGAAGATATTGCCAAGTATCGCGGGAAGTATATGGAGGGCTACGAGGCGATCAGGAAAACAAGATTTGAAAAACAAAAAGAACTGGGTCTTTTACCCCCTTCATATCCCTTGTCAAAGGCATCATTTCAAAATTGGGAAGAATTAACAGAAGAGCAAAAAATTGAGGAAGATCTGAAAATGGCGGTTTACGGCGCTATGATCGACCGATTGGATCAAAACATAGGCAGACTGATCACAAAATTAGAAGAAATGGAAGTCGCCGAAAACACCCTGATCCTATTCTTATCAGATAATGGCGCTTCCGCGGAGGTGGTCAGCCATGTAGAAGGAACGGGCGAAATTGGCACCCTGACCCGATGGACATCGCTCGGTGGAGATTGGGCAAACGTATCGAACGTACCTTATCGATATTTTAAGAATTACAGCCAGGAGGGAGGCATCAAAACGCCATTGATAGCCTATTGGCCAGAGGGTATAAAAGACAAAAACAGCATTTCACACACCCCGTTTCATATGATCGACCTGATGTCGACTTTCGTCGAATTGACAGGGGTGGAATATCCTGTCGAGTTTAACAATCAGAAGATTTTCCCATCAGACGGCATGAGTTTTCTGCCCGTTCTAAAAGGTGGAGATGCGGAGAGGGTGAGCCCTTTGTTTTGGGAATGGCGTCATGGTAAAGCCATCCGGGACGGCGATTGGAAATTGGTGGCCTATAAAGATGAATGGGCGTTATATGATTTGAGCAAAGATCCTGTGGAGGAGAATGATTTATCCGCAGCTTACCCCGAAAAGTTCAATGATTTAAAAGCGAGGTACGATAGCTGGGCTAAGGCGTTTGAGTTGTAGATTGTAATTTGGAGTTGATACAAAGTTTCGCAAAATATTGATTATCAGTTATTTATATAAATTTCAAGCAGCCTCAAAAATAATGATCAGGATTTTTGCTTCGTCCATTCTCTATTTCTTCTTGTCCGTTTCAACAACTGCCGATAGCCAGCAACTTCCCAATATTCTTTGGATATCCGTAGAAGATATGAGTCCCGATCTCGGCTGCTATGGAGATCAATTGGCGAATACTCCAACTTTAGACCAACTTGCCCGGGAAGGTGTCAAATACACGAACGCCATTGCCAATGCCCCCGTTTGCGCCCCTGCCCGGTCGTGTATTATCACAGGAATGTATCCGACATCGCTCGGATCGCAACATATGAGATGTAAGGGGTTGATGCCTGAGGGATTCAAATACTTTCCGCAGCTACTCAGGGAAAAAGGATACTACTGTACCAACAATTCAAAAGAAGATTACAACATGGAGTATGATTCCGATGAAATATGGGATGAATCGGGTAAAGATGCACATTGGAGAAACCGGCCACACGGAAGCACACCTTTCTTTGCCATTTTCAATTTGACGCTGACTCATGAGAGTTGTATCAATTCAAAAGAAAAACACAAGCGTGTCACCAGGGACCTGCCTGATCATCTAAGAGCAGATGCAGACAAATTGCAATTGCCGCCTTATTACCCCGATACGAAAAAAGTACGCGAACTGTGGGCGCGCCACTACGATAACATTTCAATGATGGACATCAAGGTCGGGAATATTCTAGAGGAATTAGAAGAAGATGGCCAGGCAGAAAATACGATTATAATTTTCTTTTCCGATCACGGTACAGGTGTGCCGCGACACAAACGGTGGCTCTATGACTCGGGAATAAAAGTGCCTTTGATCGTCAATGCGCCCATACCATTTCAACATCTTCTAAGAGGAAAACCAGGTTCGGAAAATGACGAAATCGTATGTTTTATTGATTTGGCGCCAACCGTTTTGAATTTAGCCGAAGTGGAAATTCCCGCACATATGCAGGGCCGGGCATTCTTGGGCAACAACCTCTCACCTGAGCGTGCTTTTGCTTATGTCGCCAGAGATCGTATGGACGAGCGCTATGATATGCAGCGCGCCGTAAGGAGCAAACATTTCAAGTACATCCGCAATTACGAATCGTATAAGCCGTATACGCAATATATGAACACTCCTGAGAAGGGTGAGATCATGCAGCAAATCAGGAAGGCGAAACGCGAAGCAAGTATGCCGGAGGCAGGCCTGCATATTGTTGCGCAGACAAAGCCCGATGAGGAGTTGTACAATCTAAAAAATGACCCTTATGAATTGCGAAACCTGTCGTACGACCCTGGTTACCAGTATGTTATAACCGAAATGCGGGCAGCGCACGCGAGATGGTCGGACAACACGAAGGATTCGGGACTCATCCCGGAGACCATTATGCGTGCCTGGGAAAAGCAGTCGGGAAAGACAATTTATGAAATATTACGGGAAGAAAATGTTCCTATCGATGCGATCAGAAATGCTGCATTGGAAACAGATGCCAAAAAACTGGTGGGGTCGTTGACACATAGCAATGAGGCTGTGCGATATTGGTCGGCTGTAAGTTTGGGAAATGATGTTGGATTGAAATCGAATGAAGGGGCATTAGCCCAATTGAAAAAAATGTTGGTCGATGAGATTCCTGCTGTGCGTCTTGCGGCCGCTAGAGCGCTGTGTAAAAGTGGTCGTGTTCTCAGTGCCATTAATACCTTAAAGATAGAATTGGAAAACCCTGATGAATGGCTGAGACTGTTGGCAGCTCAAGTCTTAGACGAAATCGGAAATGATGCGCGGCCTGCCGAAAAGGAATTGCAAAAAAGAATTGATATTGAAGATCCAAATAAGTACGTCGTCAGAGTCGCCAACCGGGCATTGAATAAAATGAACGGAACGGATTATGTGGTGAGGTAATATTTTACCTAGTGGTCGAGGAACTAAGCTCATGAACATCTTAAAAGTTGATAGTTGTCCGTTGATCCAAACTAACAACTATCAACGAACAACAATCGACAGTTTAAATAAATGATCACGTATTTATTTCCAGACGCACTAGTTACCATACATTTACCCTTCTAATAGAATTTTACAAATGAAAGTCACATCACTAATACTTCTTTCCGCTTGTTTATTTGCTTTCTGCAGACCGATTGAAGAAGTCAACGGCCCCTATCTCGGTAACGGCGTACACAACGGATGGGCAGATCAAAATTCAATAACCATTTGGACGCGGTTGACCCAAAATCCGGAAATGAATCAAGAGGGTGGCGAGTTCATTCAACTGACCAAAAAGCAGGCCGATAAACTGGCAAAAAGCAGTGACATTGATTTTTTACTCAAACAGCAGGTGCCTGATGGTTTCTCACTCGATCAAATGAAGGGTGCGTGTCCCGGCGCCGAGGGCGAGGTACAACTGATATACTACGAAAAAGGGCGGCCTGAATCGAAAGTGGCCTTGGATTGGGCAGCCGTAGACCCAAATAAAAATTTTACAAGACAGTGGAAATTGACGGACCTAAACCCAAACACGGAGTACGTTATCGAATTGACTTCGAGGAATGGAGAAGGCCATCCTATCGCCGACAAACTTACTGGTGCATTTGTCACGGCGCCCACTGCCGATCAACGAGAGCAGGTTTCATTCGCAGTAGTAAGCTGTCATGACTACAATCGAAGGGACACCGCGATCGGTCATAAAATCTACGCGGCGATGGAAAGGGATCATCTAGACTTCTTTGCACATACCGGTGATATAGAATACTACGACAAGGTCAATCCGTGGGCGATGACAGAATCGATGATGTACTATAAATGGGATCGCTTATTCGCCCTACCCTTGCAGCGTGAATATTACAGCAATACCACGAGTTATTTTATGAAAGACGACCACGATGCCTTGAGAAATGATGCATTTCCGGGCTCGACTTATGGCCCGGTTACTTTTGAACGCGGACTAGAAATATTTGACAAAGAGCAGTTTCCTTCCAATGACAAAACGTATAAGACGATAAGGTGGGGAAAAGACCTTCAAATTTGGATACTAGAGGGGCGAAATTTTAGGAGCAAGAACACCGATGAAGACGGGCCCGGCAAAACCATTCTCGGCGCTACACAAAAGCAGTGGCTGTTTACTACGTTGCAGGAATCAGGTGCCACCTATAAAGTGATCATTACCTCCTCGCCAATATTAGGGCCAGACCGTCCCAAGGGGAAAAATGACAATTATTCCAACAAGGCATTCGAATATGAGGGAACCGAAATCCGCAACTTCATCAACCAGTTTGACAACGTCTTTATATGCACGGGCGACAGGCATTGGCAGTACGCCAGCCATTTCGAGGGTACCAATCTTTGGGAGTTTGGTTGCGGTGCCGGAGCCGACGAGCATGCGGGAGGTTGGAGCCAAGACGATGTAAAACCCGAGCACATGTTTCTTCGGGTAAAAGGAGGATACTTATTTGGAAAAATTTACCAGAAAAACGGCAACCCGAAGATTCGATTCGAACATAGGGATGTAGACGGCATTGTGGTACACGAAGAAACATTCGGATCATAGATCGGTTCCTTTACAACCTCTGTATCGTCAATCCTCCATCAACCATAAACACCTGCCCGGTCGAATAAGAAAAATCACCCCTTACCAAAGCCGCAACAGCTTTCCCGACATCTTCGGGCTTACCCCATCGCTTTTGAATAGCTAGGTCATCTGCCAACAGCCGATCATATTTTTCCTTTACCGCCGAAGTCATGTCGGTGTCAATTATTCCCGGTCGAACTTCATATACAGGAATATCATTCTGCCCTAATCGCGTAGCAAACAACTGAGTAACCATGCTCATTCCTGCTTTGGAAATGCAATATTGACCTCTGCTGATCGAGGCAACCCTTGCTGAAATCGAAGAAATATTGATAATGCAAGCTTTAAAATCTGCATCTTTTTCTTTGGAATCCACCATGGCCTTTGCCGCCAATTGTGAAAGAAAGAAGGTGCCTTTGAGATTGATGTCCATTACGTGGTCGTAGCTTTCCTCGCTCATTTCGAGAAGATCGCTTCGTTCTTTTGGCGCTACTCCTGCGTTGTTGATAAGGACATTAAGATGGCCGAAATGGCTTAAAACTTTGTTTAATATTCGCTGCCTATCTGCATTATTGCCGACGTTGCCTTGACAGTACATGACATCGGTGCTTGCTGTTCGTAAATCCTCTAAAATTTCGTTGATCGCGGATTCTGATCGCACCCCATTAATGGCTAGATTCCATTCCTCTTTTGCAAGACATTGCGCAATACCGTAGCCTATTCCCCTGCTTCCTCCAGTTATCAGTGCGACTTTTTTCTGCATTTCCTCCGTTTTCGCCGTTGGCCGTCAACCGTTGGCCGTCAACCGTTTGAGTTCTACCCAAGCTCTTTTCTCCCAACTCTCCATACCCGCTTCTGCTAATTGTATCCCTTTCGCCCCTTCAAGTAAATCATTCTCAAATGGGTCATCTATTACGACATGCTTCAAAAACAGTTCCCATTGCACCTTGAAAGCATTCTCATATTTCCCATCATCGGCGACTTTTTCCCAACTCTCATAAAAATTAATAGGTTGAGGTTCGTCCGGATTCCATACAGGTCGCGGAGTATTCTCATAGTTTTGAATATAACATTCCCGTAAACCTGCCACAGCCGAACCTTTGGTACCATCCACTTGTAAAGTCAAAAGATCATCCCGTCTCACTCTCACTGTCCATGAGGAATTAAAGTGGGCGATAATGCCTCCCTCGAGTTCGAAAGTAGCGTAGGCTGCATCATCCGCCGTGGCTTCGTAATCCTTGCCTTTCTCATCGATTCGCCCAGGAATATGAGTACTTCCCAAACAAGAAACGGCCTTGACCTTTCCAAAAACATTGTCCAGCACATATCTCCAATGACTTAACATATCCACGATTATACCGCCTTCGTCTTCTTTTCGGTAATTCCAGGAAGGCCGATTGGGCGGTACTGTATGTCCTTCGAAAACCCAGTAACCAAATTCGCCGCGGACCGATAGAATTCTTCCAAAGAAACCTTCTTTGATGAGTTTTTTGATTTTTAAAATGCCTGGCAGCCATAATTTGTCTTGTACCACTCCGTGGTTTACCCCTTTTTTTTCGGCCAGATAGTACAATTCTAATGCTTCATCCAGGCTCGCTCCTGAGGGTTTTTCGCAATAAATATGCTTTCCGGCTTCTATTGCTTTTTTTACAGCTTCGTATCTCCTTCCTGTAACTTGAGCATCGAAGTAGATTTGGTAATCATCTTGAGAAAGAGCCTCACTCAACTCGGTTGTTAAATTCTCAATGCCAGACAATTCACAGAGATGTTTGAGTTTAGCAGCATTGCGTCCTACTAATATCGCATCCGGCATAATGCATTCATTCTCATTGATCTTTACGCCGCCCTGCGCTCGTATGGCCACAATGGATCGCAACAAATGCTGATTGGTGCCCATGCGACCTGTGACACCATTCATTATGATTCCTACTTTATGAGACTTCACGATTTCAGGGTGATTTACCGTTCCTACGCAAAAGTTAACATTATTTATTCAGGATAAAGTCGGCGACAAAGTTGATCAAGATCTTAAAACTTAAAAGAGAGCGCTCAATGCATTTAGATCGTCTTGAGATTTGTTAGTCCCTTTTGCCGTATCTGTAATCAATTAATCGTCTGGTGATAATAGGTTAGGGATTAATTACGAAAAGCTCCCAGGTTTGTTGGGACAATTATTGTATCTTTGAAACGATCCTATTTCAGGATCAAATTTCACGCTTGGCTAGGGAATAGGTACCGGCATCCTATGACGTCCTGATTTTTTTAATTAAACTAAACATTTCTTACCATGAGATCTTACACACAGTTATTCCTACTCTTTTTCTTGCTCCTTTGTATCACCGCCTCCCTTAGCACCTTGTCGGCGCAGAAAGTCGTGCGTGCCACAGCCATTACAGCTGAAACTTCGGTGAAACCCTTAAACGCGAAAGCCTTGAAATTGAACTCAACGGCTGCCAGGGTCTTACAAAGTTGGAAAAAGGCCAAACACATGAAAATTCTGAAAACAGGTCACTTCGTGCCAATAAAGAATCCTGGATCGGCTTCTCAGATAGGGGGTAATCTTCCAGGAGGAGGACAATCAAACAGTTTTGCCAGTGGTACTAATTGTGCTAAAATTGAATGTCCGGATGTATTTGATGATAGTGTCACCTGCTGGGAGTGTCATTAACACGTCCTATCATGACAAATCAATATTGAACACTTAAAGCCGAAGTCGCCTTTTAAACATTCGCTTATCAAATGTTGATAGCGTGAAAGCTTATAGTCAGCAGTTGAGCCCCTGGATCTAGTGCATGAAGCACTAAATAAATACACACTTAAACTTGTTATTTTTGACCTGCTCATCGTTGAAGAACCTCGCACATAGCTAAGGCTATGCACGAGAACCTTCGCCTCGATCAGATCAAAAATAACTGCGTTTTAGTATACAGTTAATTAGTGCTTCATGCACTAGGGTCTTGGCTATCAAGCAGTTGTCAGTGGATTCCTGAAGAGTAAGCGCAGCAACAAATTCCCAAATTACCGCCACATCATTCCAATTCATCTCAAATGATGGATATTTCGGATTATCCGAATGAAGTCGGACGAATTTATTGTCTGATTTGCTGCGATACAGCCTCTTAAATACTGTGCCTCGATATCCTTATAAGTAACTCGAAAGAAGGTTCGTGCATAGCTCCTTCGTATTTGGCAAGATTGACCCGGCTGATAGATAGCTTTTCTGCTAGCGCATTTTGAGTGAATCCCTCTCGAGTTCGGAGTAACTTTAGGTTGTTTGCGAAAAAAGTATTGTTCGTATTTATCACACAAATATATTGACTTTGTGTGATAAATACGATCATATTTGTATCTTACGTAAAAAGATAAACCTGGTTATGACAACACAAAAGCGAGGCCTGATCAAAAAACTTCTACCCGACCTGTTATCGCCTGATTATGTATCCTTGAATTCGAAACGGATCAATTTTATTTACGGGCAGGGTGTGATCATTTATGACAAGACTTATGCTGTTGAGGTATACCTGCCGAGAAATTCAAATAAGGAATTAACCTTCTTTGCCATTCAGCGGCACTAGGGAAAGGTATCCAATCTCGGTGAATATTACAGGAAAATGGCTGTTCAAAGTTATGATCATGAGCATACGACTAATGCCATGCGCAAGCAATTTGATGAGGCCGTTTTTCAAAACCTTGCCATGGAGCTCTCACAAAAATCTTCTAGGATTTCTCCACTTTCATTTGGTGAGAATCGTTCTGAGACGCCAGTTAGAGCGATCGGTTTTAAGAAAAGAAATAACATGGTTGCGTAAAGGAGGCAATCCCTTGAAGGTCTGCCTGTCGCTGTGTAGGGATCGCCTCCCTAGTCCTTATTGTAGTATTCATCATTATCTTCGCTAAATTGAAACAATCTCTGCATCGGTTTTGAAATAGGCGAATGATTAAGTCATGATTCCTCCGAAAATTACTCATAGCGCTCCTGCTTCCGGTTTGGTGGCTTACTGGATAGGCCGTCTATGGATGTGGATCTTTGGATGGGATGTCGTGGGCCAAGTTCCTGAAGGTGAAAAATTCGTCTTAATAGGTGCACCTCATACAAGCAATTGGGACTTTCCATTTAGTATCACCGCTCTATATATATACCGGCTAAAAATTTTATGGATTGGCAAGAATGCTTTGTTTAAAAGACCATTTGGATGGTTCATGAGATGGTTGGGTGGGATAGCCATCGATCGCGACCATCCAAGAGGTGTCGTCAATCAACTTGTCAAACTGTTCAATAACTCTGAGAAACTGGTCATAGTAATTGCACCACCCGGTACACGAAAGAAAAGAGACTATTGGAAATCAGGTTTTTACCGGATCGCTCATTCGGCTAAAGTTCCAATCGTCTGTGGATATATAGATTACAAGAATCGGAAAGTACGCATTGATCATCATTTGATGCCTTCAGGAAATATTAAGAAAGACATGGATAGCATTCGTGAATTTTATAAAGGCATAAAAGGGAAGTATCTGGACAAGGCAACAGAGGTCAGGTTAAGAGATGAGGATGCCTAAGGACTACTAAAGGGGCTGTCTCAAAAATCTTCGTTTTGAAAATTGCCCCAATTTTTTTCTGAATTCGCATTTTGAAAACGGACATCTCCCCCTTTTGAAGGCGGATTGAGGCGGTGGACAGAATGAAATTTTGCAACCAAATCCAATTCTCTACTTTTGAGACAGCCCCTTGCCACTTGCTCTATTTCACGCAACCAAAAAAAGTATAGTAAGTCTCATTCTCAATTATCCTCTGTAAATAAAGAGCCACTTCCCTTGCATGATAATCTCCCCACATGCTGGATTCTCCATTGGCAATTTTGCTTGCTTCCGGCACATAATCCCATCCGTTGGGCTGGTGATAAATGGAGTGTAAAATCAAGCCTTGGTGATCGGCATCAATATTTAGATAAGGTTCGTCAAAAAGACTGTCTATCACTGTCAAACCGGCCTGCCAATAGGTTGACCAGCTATTATCTCCTTCAGCTTTTAAATACCTTCCCAAACGCAACAAACCCTGGGCGCCAATAGCTGCAGCGGAACTATCAATGGGCTCGCAATCATTGTACGGATCGGAAGGACGATTCAAATACTCACCCAATTTGTGTAAGTTTGGCGCTCCTGTATCCCAATAGGGAATGCCATCCGTAGGAGTATTTGTTATGTAAAAATCACAAGTGGCTTTTGCCGCTTTCTGGAAAGTCGCTTCAAGATTACCATATCCGCCAAAAGGTTGCAAGTCGTCCTTTGCGACTGTCGTCAAGTATTCCAGCAGCTCTGCGAAACCTGTCATCGCCCATGCCAATCCCCTCGTCCAAGTCGTAAATCCAGTATAGCCTTGTTGCGAATTTGCGCAGCGATAACGACCATCATCAGTATTGAATATGCTTTCGTGAGCCGTCCTTCCCCATTCGTCCCATTTGTCCTGACCTTCATCGTAGCAGACAGAATATTTTGCCGTGGCTTTTGCGTGAAGGATGGCTCTTTCCAAGAGGTTGGTTTTTAGATCGTTTTCTTCCAGTAGTCCATATTCTAACTCATGAGCTACTATAAGCGAGCGCAGCGAGCGGATTGTATCTACAAACAAGGAATGTGGCCCATTAAACGAGTATATAAAACCGCCATCCAGGATTATTGTCCACCTTTTGGCCTGCACTGCACCGGATAATTTCAGGGCTAATTCGTAAAAGTGCTTTTCCCATTCGTTACTGGGCGTTTTGCCTTCCTTCATCAGGCGCAGCAGATTGCCATAAGTACTTATATTGTTAAAGCCATGATCATGCACGCCAAAATGGCCAAGATGTGGCGCCATTTTTTCAACAGTCGCCTTTCTTCCTAACCTTAAAAATTGCTCATCACCAGTGGCATCAAATTGTAAAATAGCAGAACCGTATTGAAATCCTTGCGTCCATTCTGTCCAGCCTTTTGTGGTGTACTTTCCTTTGGCGGTGAATACGGGAGAGCCTTTGGATGGGTCATATTCCTTTTCGATACACAGAATTTTTTTTGCCGATGCCCTCCAAAGGTTTGCTATTTTGGGTTGAAGATCTTTTGCAGTTAACTTGTGACTTACAATCATTGCGGAAAGCTAAAATACTTATTTGAATTTACCGTGTGACGGGAAGTCACAAGGTAAAATGAAATCATTTTAATAATCTACCTTTTTCCTCGTCGCTTTAATTTCACTGCGACGCTTTTTGTTTTCTTTTATTTTTTGAATGGAGCTGTGAGTTGGTTTGGTAGGCTTACGCGGTTTTGGAAATTTGAGATTTTGTAGGATCAATTCCTTCAACCGGTCAAGGGCAATTTCTTTGTTTTGATTTTGGCTTCTCGAGTCCTGGACTTTAATGGTTAGGATGCCTTCTTTTGCGATGCGATGTTCGTTGAGTTGGAGAAGGCGTTCTTTCAAATCTGCAGGAAGCGATGAGGCTGTAATGTCAAATTTTAATTGGACCGCGGAAGAGACTTTGTTCACGTGCTGTCCTCCGGGGCCCTGTGCTCTTATCGCCTTGAAAGAGATTTCGCTTAGTGGCAGCTTTATATTCTCGGTAATTACTAGCATGTTAGTATGCTATACAACTGGATGATATGTAAAGTTTCAATTTCAAAAGACATTATGAGTAGCCTAACAGTTCTAAGAATACAATTGGAATTTAATTGCTTCTTTGATGGAAAAACTCAATAGTCCAAATTAAAACTAAACAACGAAGAATTTACCCTGGTATCAAGCGCGTCGTAATAATGACCAGGTGGCTAAGGCACTCTCAGCAGGTAAATGATCCTATTTATTTCATATGTTATTGAGCAATGGAGGTAGCCAAGTAACAAAGGGATTTCACACCGAAGCCAATGGTGTGAATGTCGGCGGCTACGTGTTTATCACTGCAGATAGTCTTGATGAGGCGATTGAAATTTCAAAAGGTTGTCCTGCCACTGAAAATTCCACTGCAACGATTGAAATCAGGGAGTGCATGGACATGCCCTAATTCCAGGTTAATGTCCTAAGAAAATATACCCATGAAAAGGCCGCTTACTAACGGCTTTTTTTGTTTCTTCAAAATTGAATTCAATATTCAAACGAAATGTTAATAAAGTGAAGCGACAAAAATTGAAGGTAGGAATTCTAGGCTGCGGACCTATTGCTCAATTTGCACATCTCGAAGCTTGTCAAAAGGCCAAAAACGCAACATTGTACTGCGTCTGCGATGTAGCAGAAGACCTCGCCCAAAAAATGGGCGCCTTTTACGATGCAGAAAAAACGTATACTGATTTCGACGATATGCTGGATGATAGGGCCCTTGATGCAGTGATCATTGCAACTTCCGATGCTTTTCATTTATCAACTTCCATACAAGCAATCAAGGCGGGAAAGCACGTATTGGTCGAAAAACCTCTCAGCGATGACCTTGACAAAGCGTTAGAATTAAAACAATTGATTGAAAAATCAGATCTCACTCTTCAAGTTGGACATATGAAGCGGTTTGATGCCGGTATTGATTCAGCTAGGAAATTCATTGATCAAGAAATGGGCGAGATGATCGCTTACAAAGCGTGGTATTGCGACTCTACGCATCGATACGATATGACAGATAGTACTCAACCGTTTCCCGTAAAAAGCAGCCTTTCAAAAAGACCTTCAGAAAATCCAAAGACCGATTTGAAAAAATACTACATGATGGCCCATGGTAGCCATCTTTTGGACACCGCTTATTTTTTGGCAGGTGAAATCAAAAGTGTGCGTGCTCGAGTGCTAGAACGAAAAGGAATATTCAGTTGGTTTATCGATACCGAATTTTCAAATGGCTGTAACGGGCATCTTGACCTGACAATCGCAGTGAAGATGGATTGGCATGAAGGATTTCACATTTACGGCGAACATGGCAGTGCCATTGGAAAGATCTATAATCCGTGGTACTTCAAGGTAAGCGATGTGCAATGTTTTTCCGAAAAGAACAAGACTTACCACCAGATTTTAGATAACAAAGCTCATTTCTTCCAACTTCAATTGGAATCTTTTGCAGACACCATTCTCAATGGAATTCCTCAAAAAGGTGCGGACATTGACCAGGGAATTGATTCGATAAGAGCTATGATTGCCATATCCCAGTCCGGAAAAAATGGTGAAAAGGTCTATCTCAAAGATGTGAAAGGCATATTGTGATGAAGCTCGGAATTTTTGCAAAAACCTTTGAAACCGAAGATGTAGACTCTTTATTCGCAAGAATCAAAAAGCACGAAATTAATCATGTACATTATAATATGGCGTGTTCCGGCCTTCCTGCCCAGCCTCTTGAAATGCCGGAAGCTGCATCAATGGAGGTAAATCGATTTGCCAAAGAAAATCACATTGAAATCGTAGGGCTATCCGCAACTTTTAATATGATTCATCCGAACCCGAAACTAGAAAAGAAGGTCTGAAGTCCCTGGAATGCCTGGCGGCGTCTTGTAAAAAAATGGGAACGAATTTCTTATCGCTATGCACCGGAAGCAGAGATGCAAGAGACAAATGGAAATGGCATCCTGAAAATGAGAGTGCCGATGCATGGAGAGATTTATTGGCGGCAATGGAAGAGGCCGTAGAAATTGCCGACAGACACGATGTACTATTGGGAGTAGAACCCGAAGCGGCTAACGCGATAAAAGATGCACCTACTGCAAGAAGGCTGCTGGACGAAATGAAGAGCGATCGAATAAAGATCATTATTGATCCTGCAAATCTTTTCGAAAAAGCGGAAAACGTCGATCAAATTAATTACATCATATCACAAGCATTCGATTTGCTAAAAGATGAGATTATGATGGCTCATGCAAAGGACAGGACGTTGGGCGCAAAATTTAGAACAGTCGGACGAGGCGATGTAGATTTCAGATATTTTGTTGAACAATTGAAACAGATCGATTTTGATGGGCCGTTAGTAATGCACGGGCTTGAAGAGAATGAAGTCGCGGCTTCAGTCGAATTCTTAAAATCGTTTTTATAAGCGAGGTGTCAATTCAGATCGAGATGCATCTTCGGAGGAAGTGAGAAGCCGTCATCTCCATATTAGTAAGCGAGCAATGAATTATTTTCGAGTGTTGATAGACAGAATTTAGGTTAATTACTGACATTTCGCAGTTCGAAAATTTGGTATTGTAAAAAATTATTATATGTATAGCTTTGTGCTGGATCTAAAGATAGTTACTAATGATGAATCCGCACATTGCCGACTTGTACAGCGATTATTTGTTGACAAGTTTTAGTCACAGCACAGCTATAGGTATGTCTAAAATGTTAGACGGTGCTTATAGCCATGATCAGATCAGTAGATTTTTGGCTCAGCCTACTCTGGGCCAAAAAGATTATTGGAAATCTGTTAAACCTATAGTCAGGAAAGTAGAAAGTCCTGATGGTAGCATTTGTATTGATGATGTGATAACTGAAAAACCACATTCTACTCAGAATGAGATAATAACGTATCACTTTGATCATACAAAGAACAGGAGCGTCAAAGGCATCAATATGATAAGTTTTCTATATCATAACCAATTGGGTGATGGCCAAACGGTAGAGTTGCCTTTAGCCTATGAAATTATCAGAAAGCCAATCAGGTTTACTGATCTAAAAACACGACAAGAGAAACGCAAAAGTGAGGTGAGTAAGAATGAGTTAGTAAGACAAAGGCTCAAAGTACTCACACAGCGTAATCATGTTCAGTACAAATATGCCTTATGGGATAGTTGGTTTAGCTCAAATGACAATATGGAGTTTGTGCATTACGAGTTAAAAAAGCATTTTATCGGTGCAATTAAGACCAATCGTCTTGTTGCCCTGAGTAAGGAAGAAAAACTGCAAGGTAAGTTTACAAGAGTCGATGCACTAGACCTACAGCCAGACTGTGTAATGGAAGTTTGGATCAAAGGATTGGACTTTCCGGTTTCTTTGACCAAACAAGTCTTTACGAACAAAGATTACTCCACAGGCGTACTGTATCTGGTAAGCAACGATACAAAACTTACACATCAGCAGACTCATACAATCTATGAAAGAAGATGGAAAGTTGAGGAATTCCACAAATCGATGAAACAGAATGCTTGTTTAGCCAAATCACCAACAAAGTATGAAGTGACGCAGTCCAATCATATTTTTTGTGTGATGATAGCGTATACTAAACTCGAATTGCTCAAAATTAATCAAGCTAAAAACCACTTCGCCATAAAGGCAAGACTATACTTAAAAGCTGTCAAAGCAGCATATCAAGAACTTAACCGAATGAAAAAACAATTCAATTTGGTTAACCCTGCTCAACTGCAAGCTATTCCTCTTTTGGAATAACTATAATATTATTTTTTAATTTTCCAAATATCTGCCCTGCGAAAGGTCAGTTAATTATTTCACGCAATTTTATTGGTATGTGATTCACACCTGTGGTTCGCGTTCAATCGGACAGGTCATACAATGCGAACCTCCTCTCGCCCTGGAAAGCTCAGATGAACGAATAGTAATAATAGTTTTCTCCATCCTTTTGACATAGCTCTGGTCATTACTGCAATATTTGAAAAAATCGTCCGCATCAATGACCTTGTATCCTTGTTTTTCGAAAGAAAGCAAGGTTTTGAGGTTGCGATCATAGCTAATAGCTACACCCGGTTTTAAGCAAACGAGGTTGCATCCGTCCGTCCATTGTTCTCTTTCCTGGTATGGTGTAATTCCACCCCCTGAAAACAGAAACTTCATTTTCGGGTTGATTTCCTTTAAAGCAAAATCTTTAATTGAGGGGTAGACTTTTTGCCCGCCATCCTTCCTATGAACAATTATATTGGAGCCTTCTCCGTCATAGACAATAGGTTTATAGCACACCATCAAGTCGTGATCAATGCGCGAAAATAAGGTATCAATGTGCATAAAAGAACGCTCGTTGGGGATGTTCACCTGCACTACATTTTGTACTAAATTTCTATTGAATAATTCCTCTTTGATGGAGTGAAATGCATGATTGTTTGTCCTTTCGCTGCTGCCGATTAATACGAATTCACCATGTATCATCATGATGTCTCCGCCCTCCGCACATACAGATTCGCCTCTTCGGGAAGGCGGGAAGAGGTCTCGATCATTGAGATCAATTATGCGACCTTGCTCGTGCAATTTCCGAAAGAACGGATGATACTTAAAGATGAACTTTGTCAATAAATTTTCTCGAAAGCGCGCCTCCTTGGATGCTTTGGTGATGATAACGTGATCTTTGACGACGACTGCTATATCGCGTGTAAACAGAAAATTGGGAATAGGGTCGAAAAGTATCAGGTCTTCTTCGTAGAGATAACCGGTGATCAGCGTGTTTGCCAGTATTCGGTCTTCGAGTTTTTCAAGATAAATGGAGTAATTGCTCGGAAGTTCCTCATAATCAATGACTTCTGTGATCAGGTTGTTGCGTGCATTTCTATCTGTAGCAACACTTTTTTCAATCAAATCCTGGATTTCCCAGACGTTTTCTTCTCCTACTATTTGCCGAAGGATTCTTTGAAAGATGCGGTACTCTTCACTGAGCAGAGGATAGAATACGATGTCATCAAAAAGCAATTCTTCCGCACGTCTTGGTGATATGCGCGATATTCCTTCATCGGGGAAGTGGACGATGACTCTTCTTAGCTGGCAGATTTCGTTGTCTACGTACAAGGTGATTGTTTTTGGCCATGGGAAATTAGTACTTTCCCACAATCTATGTGGGTCTCATTAGTACACTAAAAAAGGTGGATTGTTTTTCCTGCAATCACTTGTATTCGTAAGTGTAGGCGAGAAAAATGGCCGTAGGATTGCCATTTTTATCCAAATTTTGGAGAAAAACATCAATACTCAGCTCCTCCTCGGTCTCCTTTTTACTGCTGTCAAATGTGAAATGTATCTCTCCTGATTCACCCGGTTTTATAGCGCTCTTCGGCCATTTCGCCTCCGTGCATTCACAAGTAGAAACCAGATCAATTATCACATCCTCATCGGATATGTTTTTGAAATGAAATGCAGAATCCACATTTTCGCCTTTTTTCACTGCGCCGAGAAACATTTCAGTGGCTTCAAATTCTAAATAAAGATTGTTAGATTGTGTATGGCTGAGAGCGGGCAGGGTGAAAAGAATCGCAAATATCAAAATTCGCATTACCATCGATTTTTCTATTAGGACGCAAATTTCGGTCTAAACAGAAGAGTTTTTAGTGTTTTAAGAAAAAATTAAGCTTCCCTTCGACAAGCTCAGGGCGAGCCTCCGACGTTCCATTGCCTTACAGTCGGGACAAGTCGTTCTGTGTAGAGACTCAGCTGCTATAATTTTAGTGGGCCACTTTGACTCAGATCAGTCACTATTTTTTACGAAAGTAAGAGTAACTATCTCATCTTCCATTTGCAATTTGAGGATGTACAATCCATTTTCAAGAGTATTTAATTCAATCCTAGAATCTTTTACCAAAATATCTTCTTTAAGAACCATTTTTCCGGTATAAGAAAAGATCTTCATTTTGGCATTTGAAAAAGATAAATCCTCAATGCTTATATTCAGGTACTCATTTGCGGGATTGGGATAGGTATTAATTCTAGAACTGATTTCGGGATCATTAATACCGGTAATGGCCTCTAAAACAAACGACTCCGAAGCAACCGTACAACCTCTCGAATCCGTAACCACTACAAAGTATTCGCCGGGAAAAAGAAGAGATAGATCTTCCTGATCAGAAAAGAATTCATCGTCGGTCATCCACTCAAAACTGTACGGCGGTGTACCTCCATCCAATGTAATATCAATAGCTCCATCACCGCTGCTGGAATTTGTAGGCATTGTTACTTCCGATGAGGCCAAATTAATTGCAGAAGGTTCAACAATTTCAAATGAAGACGTTACAGAGCAGCCTGTAAAATCAGTGGTTACAAAGGAGTACGAACCGGCGGAAAGGTTGTCCGAAGCACCGCCACCAAACGCTACAGTGAATGGGTTGTTCGAACCGGTAACGCTCACTTCAACTGAACCGTCATTTTCGCCGGCACAACTAATATTTGTCACATTTATATCCAGATTTATTTCAGGGTCATTATTGATCGTAATCTCACAAGTGGCCGTGTTTCCCGATCCGTCGGTGACCATGTAGACGTCTTTGGTCTCTCCAACTGGAAATTGTCCATTGGGACCAATACCTGAAATAAGCTCTAATCTGAAGTTGTCGCAATTGTCCATTACACTAGGTGATGTATAGGTCAACGGAGCACAGGTGCCCACATTCAGAGTTTCATTGATGCAAAGTAATCTGGGAGCCACTTCATCAATGACATTAACGGTTAAGGTTTTACTAGTTTGATTTCCCGTATCGTCACTTGCTGTAACCGTCAAAGCATTAGCACCTATATCATCGCAGTCGAATCGCATTTGCGAATATTCCAATGATGGATCAGATGTGCAGTTGTCTTCGATACTCAGCACAATACCATTCACTTCAGTTACGTCTACTACAGTCGTTTCATTGTTTAAAAATACATCCACGCTCTCCGCAACCTCCAGAGAAGGAGCAGTGACGTCCATTGCAAATAATGAAATATCGGCTGTCGTAGCACAGCCGTTGTTATCATTGACAATGACGGTGTACAGCCCAGGGGAAAGATTATCAATTTGCTGAGTATTCTGATTATTCGACCAGGTATACGCATAAGGCGGTGTGCCCCCATCCGCATTAGCCTGTAGCGAACCGGTATTGCTATCGGCACATTCGACTGAGCCAAGAATTTCTATTTCGCTGCTTAGCGCTGAAGGCTCATTAATGGTCACCATGATCGTTATGTTATTCGATCCATCGGATACTGTGACAGAGTGCGTTCCCCGATCGAGCATGGATGCCATAGCATTGGTTTCTCCATTATCCCAATTGTAAGAATAGTTCTCTGATCCCCCGCTAGCGGTTACAGTCGCAGTTCCATTAGATTCTCCGTTGCAAAGTACGTCTGATTGATCGGTGATGCTTGCCTGAAGTGATCCACCTTGCTCCATGACTGTGAATGTCTTTTGCACCGATACGTACGTATCTCCGGAATTATTACCGTTCCCATTAACCAGCATAGAACTGACGTAAAAAGTTGCTTCACCTGATTGTGGGGCTGTCCACTGAGCATTATATTCGAGCTCATCTGCTCCCCCAAAGTTTTTGGCCGGCTGGTGCTCAAAATAAGTTCTTCCCTGAAAGGTAGAGGTTGTGGAATTGCTTCCCGGATTAGCAATGTTTCCGGCGTCATTGCCGCTATCATCGACAGATACCATTTGAAAACCTCCGCGCGCGGCACTTCCACTCGTCACTGTCAAAACGACTCTGAAATTGTAACTAACGCCAGGTTCTACGTTAGGAGGAATACCTGCGACATCAACGCTACCACCTATTGATCCGGGATTCGAATGGCAACCCGATTTCGAACAAGTACTATCAAAAGGAGCCCCGCTATGGCCTTGCGGCGGATTGGCGGAAAAAGAAAGGAGGAGAGAGGCTACAACTAAGAGGAGTAGAACTTTGAGTTTATTCATTTGAAATCGTATCCATTCTGGCCATATACTGTTGGGCTGTCATCACAGGAATTCGCGAGTTCTTATAATCTTTTAGATTCCTGGTAATTATCATTTCACTTTCATTTACGATGGCCGTATGATATTGTAATCCATCCTCAAAATCTGGAAATGATCTATCATTTAATGCTAAGTCTACAATTTTATCATTCAGCGAGAATACCACAACAAGAATTTTGAATTTCAACAAAATTTCTCTGGTCTTTGAAGCAGAATTAGTTTTTGATAGCATATAATTTGTGATCGCAAACGTAAGAGATGAAACAGATAACTCGACTTTGCCTCGGTCCGCCATAGAGAATAGACTGGCAGCGTAGGGATAAAAAGGTTCACGTTTTTCAAGTAAATCTATTACTATGTTGGCGTCTACAAAAAGGTCCTTCATTTATATTTCTCAATTAGATAATCCGTATATTCTTTACGATAGTCAAAGTCATCCGGAAGATCAACAACCCCGCTTAAGCTTTTAACTAACGGCGTTATTCCTACCACGTCAGTCTTTCGTTCAATCAAAGATGCTAAGTAAGATTCAATGAGTTTAGATAGACTTATTTCGTTGCTATACGCATATTTTTTTGCCTTTTCGATAATGTTAGCATTCAAACTGAGTGTCAATTTCTTATCCATTTTAGCTTTTACGTGCTAAATTAGTAGATTTACACGTGAAGTTAAAATTTACCATGAGTAAAATAGAAAAACAACTCATTGATATACTCGAAACGATAGAAGGAAACGGTTCCTTTGTGACTTCCGGACAAAAAAAGTTAATAGTGCCAGGAATGAATATAGACGGGATAGGTGAAGTAGGATTCCCATTAAATCAGATTCAAATTGATGCCCTCATAAAAACTGCACACAAGGCTCCCTTTGGAAAAGGCAGTCAAACCATTACCGATTCTACTGTGCGAAGCGCATGGGAAATTGATGCCGAGAAAATATCATTCCACAATGAGGATTGGGAAAAATTTATTCAAGATGTTTTGAAGAAGGTTAAAAAGGGCCTTGGAATAGGGAAGAAAGAAGTAAGCGCTGAGTTGTACAAACTGCTGATTTACGAAGAAGGCGATTTTTTTCTGGCGCATAAGGATTCTGAAAAACAAAAGGGAATGTTTGCCAGTCTCGTCATTGGGTTGCCTTCTAAACATTCTGGTGCTGAATTGATCATCCGGTTTGACGGCATGGAAGAAATTGTAGATTTTTCGACTGCTGCGGATAGCTACAAGATTCAGTTTGCCGCTTTTTATGCCGATTGCGAACACGAGATCCGCCCTGTCACTTCAGGGCATAGAATGACTTTGGTTTACAATCTTTTACAATCGTCAGAGTCTGCCGATCTTTCAAGTCCACAATTTTCCTCACAGGTCAATGAAATGGCCGTCTTGTTAGATGGGCTGGAAAGTTCATTTGCGGATGAGCCAAAAGCTGTGCTACTCGGCCATCAATACACTCCTGCAAATTTTTCACAAGGTCAATTAAAACATCATGATCAGCCGAGGGCTGAAGCGCTCTTAGAGGCAGTTGACAAAGCAGGATATATGGCGCGTCTGGCTTTGGTAACCTGTTACCAGTCAGGTGATTTGGAGGGTGTTGGATACGGCTACGATTACCACGATTATGACATTAGCAATGCAACAATGGGGGAAATATATGAACAATATACCCAAATCGAATATTGGAGTGACGATGAGCTTCCAACCCTTGGGAATATTTCTCTGGATGAAGAAGGGATAATAACTCAAATGGAAATAGGAGAAGGAGACCCCATTGCGGAGGAAGCGGATACGTACACCGGTAACGCGGGAATGACCATGGAATACTGGTATCATTACGGGGCGGTGATATTATGGCCCAAAAGCAAACATTTGCATTTAATTCTTGACAGACCGAAGGATGTACGATTGAAATGGTTGGAGTGTTATGTGAAAATTTGTGAGGATTCGATTGTTGATTCGAAAGAGTATGCAGAACAGTTAATTTTGAGTTTTGTCGAAGAAGATTTAAGCGAAAGACATTACGACACACCTGACTTTAGTGCTGTCGCGGATGCGTTGACAAACCTTAAGGACAAAATCTTTTTAAAGAAAAATTGTACCCAGCTTCTGGCACAAATTTTTGAGCGAATAAAACTGGAAAACTGGACGTCGCTTTTACAAAATTATGATACGACTATATTTATCCCGATTTTCCGATTGGCTGCGGATACGGATGACGTTTTTGTTATTAATCATATACTTCAATTACTAAGAGAATTGAAGATATCGCAGTCGGAGGAATTACAGTCTTTTGCAAGCGACCGAATCGGAGAAATTCCGGATTATTTGCAAAAAGTCCAGGTCCACCAACTCAAAGAATCAGGTTACTCCTTTAATAGTGAGGAGAACCGCAAAAAGACCATAAAATCCATTGTAGAAAATCTTTTAGTCTTGTCAAGCCACCAGGAGTCAGACAACAATTGGATGAAGAGAACGATTCAATCTATTACTAGATCGCTGCCCAGGAAATACGTGAATAAAGTATTGTGCCCAATATTAATAACCGGAGAGTACCGCGAACAAATAGTGGCGAAATCTCTGTACCAGATTTGCCGAACTGACCTGATTTCCAGAACAAATATTAAACCCTCTCCACCTGGAGATTGGGAGCGGGAAGTACCCAAATCAAAAAATTTTGAAGATAAATGGGAAATTTTGCGCCCGTTTCTTGAATCAAAAACTCAGCAAATTTTTGATTACGCCAAAAATCAATCCTATCGAAAGGATATGGAGTACGCTATTAAAAGTGTGACTATTGACCTAAAAATGGAAACGATCAGAAAAGGTAGCCCCCACACATTGAGATTGACAAAAACTCAGGCAGCTTACGAACGGTCGCTCAAGAAATGGGAAGTAGATGTGGAGTTGTTGAAACGCTTGAGAGAATCGGGAGATTGATCTGATTGAGCACGAATGTATGCCGTTCTCTCAAATGATTACTGCTAGTTTGTCTTATCCATTTCAGCCCATTCTTCATGTGTAATTCCAAAAGGAACATCATTCGAAGTGTAACCTGCTATAAATGCAAAGGTCTCATCGCTATAAGAGTCTCCTTCCAAACTTATTGCTTTTTCTCTTTTTTCCTTTCTGAGTTTTCTGGCGTTCGCAATGTCTTGAATGGATCTTTTGATTTGCTCTTCATATTCCACACTGATCTGAAACCCCAGCATCCGAAGTTCCTTAATGGCACATAGCTTGTCGACGCCGTACCATTTGCTAAAACCTTTGACAATATTTTTGCCGGAATAAGATCGAAGCCATTTGGCTCCGGATTTCAGCCTTTGTGCTTTGGAAAATCTTTTTCGCCTAGGAGTGTTTCCTTTGCTCATCAAGAAAAAGTCTCGGTTTCACTTATATTTTTCTTCTAAATAATCTAGATATTCCTTCTTGTAATCTAAATCCGAAGGAATATTAACACCTGTGGACATACTTTTTACAAACGAAGAGATTTCAATCTCATCTACAGCCAATGAATCTGCCCTCCTCGTTAAGGATCGAAGATAGGACTCTATCATTCTGGGCAAACTTCTAAAGTTGTACCATTTTACATATTTTCTCATAAATTTATAGCATGACTTTTTCACAAATAAAAAAAGTGGTTCATTCTTTTTCTTCTATGGATAGACCTAAGCTAATCAAATATCTTATTATTCTAAATGACAAAGAAAGTCCCGAATTGGCTGAAGATGTTGAAAATGAATTAGATCAGCAATTTAAGAATTTATCCCAATATTCGTCGGATCTGACATTGGCTTCTGAGGCAATCCATGATTTCAGACAACTCCTAAAGAAATAACTCCGTGGTCGAAGTGTACATGGGATCATTGGCCAGGAATGATATGGAGGAGGCTCGCGATTCGGATTTCATCGATCAAAGACTCAATTAAATGATCACCCACCAAACAAAACGCCGTGTCCTCTACGCCGAAACCGACAAAATGGGCTACCTCTACTACGGCCGTTACGCATCGTATTACGAAACCGGAAGGGCAGAATTTATCAGAGATTACGGTATTACCTATAGGGCATTGGAAGATGAATACGGCATCATGATGCCCGTAGCTTATATGATGTGTAGATATAAATTACCAGCTCGATATGACGAGGTGCTTACAATAAAAACGTATTTGAAAGAAATGCCACGCCGTCTATTTCATGTAGAACACGACATTCTCAACGAAAACGGACAAGTTCTCAACCAGGGCGAAATCAAACTTTTCTTTGTGGATCGAAAAACAAATAAAAATGTATCCTGCCCTGAATACGTGACAAATGTTTTTGCACCGTACATTTAGGCTCTGATGCAAGGTCTCTTTAGAAAATATGTGATAAAATCAGGACCGGTCATTGCCTTATTGCGGCGGTCAAAATCATATGTATTTCCAGGATTTAATAATGTGCCGGTCTATGACATCATTTCTTTTTTAATCAACGAGCTCAAAGCAGACAACCTTACAACTCGCGCCAACTCTGTTGCATTCAACTTTTTCTTATCGCTTTTTCCGTTGATTATTTTCGTTTTGCCTTTGGTTGCCCAAATGCCTTTTGCTAATAATTTTTGGGAAGATTTACAAAATCCTATTGCAGATATACTACCTAACCACGCTAGAAACTACATTATTGATATGATCGGTGAAATAAGACGCGAAGGTCAATATGGCCTCCAAAGCGTAGGATTTATTTTGGCCATTTTCTTTGCTTCAAGTGGCATGCTCACCTTGATGTACGGCTTTGATAAGTCCTACGAGCTCAGCTTTAAATCGAGAAATTATTTTTATAAAAGATGGATTGCCCTTGTGCTCACCACTTTGGTTGCAGTATTATTCATTCTTTCGGTAGTTTTCATCATTTTAGGAGAACAGATCGTAGGAAACCTTTTGGACAGACTTCATCTTACCACCTACGGAAGTATCGGTATTTTCATTAGCAGATGGTTGATACTATTTATAAGTTTTTATTCTGTGATCAGTTTGATCTATAGATACGGCCCTTCATTATTAAGACCTTTGAAACTGATCAACCCCGGAGCCATTCTCGCCACTACCATATCCATTTTCAGTTCGGTAGTATTTTCTTATTTTGTCAATACTTTTGGACGGTACAATGAAATCTATGGAAGCATTGGGGCTTTGATTGTGATCCTGATCTGGTTGCAGATCAATGCGTTTATTTTGCTCGCCGGATTTGAATTGAATGCGAGTATTGCTGTGAATCGGGATTTGAGAAATGTCGGAGCATAGCGGAGATCGCGATCGGAACGCAGTTAAGCATCGGGAAGGGAAGAGTAGAATGTGATAAAGTAGGAATGCAATCATGATACAATGTTACGAGACGAATATTGTAATTTTCAATCATTCAATCATTAAGTAATTCTAGCATTACATAATGTTAACTCACCATAGCCTGCATTAAGAACGCACAAATAATCGCCCCATAAGTCCCAACCGCATAGCCCAATACTGCCAGCAACGCTCCGACCGGAGCCAATGCAGGACTAAATGCAGACGCTACCACAGGTGCCGAGGCAGCACCGCCAACATTAGCTGTGCTTCCAACAGCTACAAAGAAAAATGGCGCTTTGATAATTTTTGCCACCAAGAGCAAAAGCGAACTGTGAACAAGTATCCAAACAATGCCAATCGCGAACAAACCAAGATTCTCAAATACCGCCCGCAGATTCATCTGCATACCAATAGTAGCGACGAGAATATAAATGAATACCGTTCCCCATCTCGAAGCACCGACGCCTTCCAGTCTCTTGGCTTTTGTGAAACTCAATAAAAATCCAAGTGTTGTAGAAATTACAATTAACCAGAAAAATCCCGATAGAAGTGAGTTCAGTCGCATTGCTTCTACACTCTCTCTGACATTTTCGAATAGAGGTACAATCAATTCCGCTCCCCAATGGGAAAGAGCAACCACTCCAAACGCCACAGCTCCAAGAACAAACATATCAGTACTCGTAGGAATCCGTTCGATACCGGATCGATAGTCCTCTACTTTTTTCTTGAGTACTTCTATTGCCGATACATCTGCTTTGAGCCAATTGTCCAATTTTTCGGTGATACCTGCACCATAGAGTAGAAAACCAATCCATACATTTCCTACTATGATATCTACGATAAGCATAGTGCCAAAGAGATCGTCACCTACCTCGAATATTTCTTTCATAGCCGTCTGATTTGCCCCACCGCCGATCCAACTTCCAGCTACCGTGGATAAGCCTCTCCACAACTCATCAGGACTCGCTGAAATAAGATCAGGCGCAAATTTGAGAATAAGAAACAAAGCAATTGGGCCGCCGACAACAATGCCAAAAGTGGCAGTAAGAAACATGATCAACGCCTTTGACCCTAAATTCATAATCGCCTGAATATCAATACTTAAGCACAATAGCACCAGACTGGCAGGAAGTAGATATCGAGATGCTACAAAGTACAATTCAGATTTATCCGGATCGACTAAACCTAAAGGCCAATTCAATAAAGCAGGTACAAAATAGCATACGAGCAAAGCAGGAACAAAACGATAGAATTTTTTCCAAAATAGACTATCCAGATGGGATGTATAAAAAACCGTTCCCAGGATGATCAAGAGCAGTCCGAAGACAATGGCGTCGTTTGTAAATACCGGCTCCATTATTTCCCATATTTCTCAGGTTCATCAAAACCCGGCCGCACAAAATCTCTCGCTTGTAGAAATTCCGATTCGACACTTTTGCGACATCTTTCCAAAAGTCGCAGAATTGGAAGAAGGCGCGATTCTTCATCGGGGAGTTCGTTCAAAAGTAGTCCCCATGCACCAATAGACCGATCAATACCAATAAGCGCAACTTTCGCCGATCCGTCACTGTCGCGCGGAAATCCTTCGCTATCAAACCAGGCGTCGTCTTTCTCCCGTCCAAGGAGACCACGCATCGTTTTCACATGAATTTGCATCATGTACCATTGGACCACTTCGAGGGCGTCTTTAATAAGAGCTGCCTCACTCTCCGGTGAGCGATTGGGCAAGTCCATCGAATCCACTTTGATGAGCTCTTCCCCTTTATTTTTAAAGAGTTCAGAGGATGAGTCAAGCCAGTTTTTCGCAAGATCAGTGTACTGTTTTGTCACTTTTGCGCAAAGATGCTCTTCGGCTTCCTGCTGCTCTTGATCAAGCTGCCTTTTGTTGTCTTCGGCCTCTTCTTTCGAGATAGTTATATCAATTCCTTGTTTTTCGGCATCTTCCTGAAGCATTTCGAAGGCCAATTGAAGATTCTCGCTTATCCGGTTCCAAAACTTTTCATTAGAAATGTCGTTGGCCTCAGTATCTTCTGCATATTCCTCGCTGCTCTGATAACTCAAACAGCGCGATGTAAAAGAACATCGCTCGCACCATCTGTCGCAATAGTTATAAATGCCGGGAATGTTATTGGGGTTTTTTGCCATTTCAAATAAATCTTCTTTCTTCATGTTTTTCTACTCTAATCCACAAAATTTATATAAGGCATTAATATATCCAATTTTTCTTTCGGAATTCCCTTTAATCGTCTTATCTGTTCTTCCGAATGGATGCCGTCTTGAGCCTTTTTGAGCTGAAAAATGTATTTTACTTCCTCATATTCAAGTATTCCCATTCTCAAAAGGTTTTTAAAGCTGATTTGATTGATATCGAATTGGTCATGATCACTTTTAATCCTGACCGATTGCCTCAACAATTCGAATACATCCGGTTTCATTCCGAATACATTTTGCAACTGATCAATGGAATGTATGCCACCCAACCTATCTCGAAATTCGACTATATTTCTGGAATAGAAGGGCCCGATTCCCCTAATTTCCTGGAGCTCTTCTGAAGTGGCCTTGTTGATATCCAAATCGAGCGGTTTAGCGGGATATTCTTCCCTTTTGGCTTCTTTGCGGGGCTCTTTTTGGAGTTCTTGTGCCGAATGTCTGATCGGTCTTATTGGAGTTGATATTCGCAAATTGGGCAATATTGAGTTAAAAGTCTGCGGAGTTAAGCCGTAGATTTTCTTCAATTCATTTATTGAGTCGTATCCTATTTTTGCATCTCGGTATTTTACTATTCTTGCCGATAAAACCGGGCCGATTCCGTCAAGTTTGGCCAGGTCTGTTGCTGTCGCTGTATTGATGTCTAAGATTACATTCTTTTTTATTTCAATAGGCCGGGGATTAGTTATTTGGAGTTGGCCTGCTATACGCTGGTAAGTTTCGGGACTCAGTCCATATACTTCTGTCAAATCCATTATCGAGCGAAAACCACCAAGACTTTCGCGATATTTTACTATTCGGTCACCGAGAACCGGACCGATCCCTTTTAGGCTTTGAAGTTCTGTTGAACTCGCTTTATTTACATCTAAGCGGTACCGTACTTCTGGTCCGCCACTTGTTTCTTTTGGGTCAACGGGGCCGGATTTGGGCATTTCTTCGTCTACAACTCTTGGTTCATGGATCCCAATAGACCTAGCTGCCAACATACTGTCAACTACTGCCTCAGAAAAACCATTGTTCTCAAATTCGAATGGTTTTGATTTGCCGAAATATCTTTTATAAAGTGATGGCGCTATGGTGATAAAGACACATACAAAGACTATAACTATGGCCGAGTTTCTTTCCCTCCGAGTAAAATGGAAATACTCCTTGAATTTGGGCGGTTCGCGTCGCATTCGGTTTGAGTGGTTGGTCGATTTAAAATTATTTGAAATTTATGAGTCATGCAACAAATTTTTAAAAAAAAATAAAAAATGCTCCACTATTGCACTATAGGTAATGCGTACTAAAATTGTGCTAACTCCCATGTTGATGTTCTAGACAATAACCGTTATAAAGGACTAGTCGAAGTATGACAGGCTTTCTACACTCATCATATCAACCTCGTCTCTAACGTATTTTTTACATCTCGCACACCAAATTAGGAATTAGCCTAAAATTGTCCATATATAAGTTTAACAAGCTCACTTCTTTTTAGCTTCCCCGATTCAGTTCTTGGAAATTTTTCTAAGAAAAAAATTTCTTTAGGTCTTTTATTTTTTTCTATAGATCGTAATCCATCATTAATCTGCCACTCATTCTTTTCCTTATCACCTTCTACAATCAATATTGCCTTTCGACCAAACCTGTCATCATCAACACCTACAATTGCCAAATCTACATTGACATATCCCTTTAATGTCTTTTCAAGTTTTTCCGGGACAATTTTAAGGCCTCCGCTATTGATCACGTTATCCTTTCTTCCAAGAATTTCAAAAGAGTCATCCTTATTAATTTTCACAAGATCGTTAGTCACCACAAGGGCATCAAGATGTGAGGCATTGATACATAGAGTATCATCGTCGGATACTGAAATTTCGATCTCATGCAGCGGTTTGAAATAGGGAACACCGCCGTTCGAAAGTTGGCGCAAAGCTATATGTGTAAGGGTCTCTGTCATCCCGTAGGTATGATAGGTTTTGTTGCTGAAAAGACTGAGTTTTTCTTCCAAAGTATTATTGATGGGAGCACCGCCTACTAACACAGTTTTGATTCTTTCTAACCATTCCCTACCCTTTTCGGAAGCCACAATGGCTTCCACCTGCGCAGGCACAAAAGCAGCAAAAGAAACAGAGTGTCTTGAAGCCAATGCTATATTGATCTTCGGCTCTGCTGTAACGATATTCATACCGATATGCAGGGCGCGAAAAAGCATCAGCCTGCCGGCTACGTATCTTACTGGAAGGCAAAGTAATGCAGTATCTTTTCGTGAAAGATCGAATGTCTTTTGGCTTAGTTCAATGCTTGCAATAACTTGTTTTTTGCTGAATTTAATCTTTTTCGGTTTACCAGTAGAGCCTGACGTCTCAAAGCAAAATTCGTTGTTGTGGTGCCAATCCAGAATTGCCTGAGCTATCTGTCTTTCTTCAGACACGGCCGATCGGCTCATATTCCTAAGTTCGGCTAAGGAAAGTATTTTGCGGTTGAGGCAGTACTTACTTGCTTGCTGTGACATCAGAAAAGATTAAAATTCTGATAGACCGGAATGTCAGGATTGAAGTGCAAACTTCCACCTTTAATGCAAAGGGGCCCTTCAAAATTATTCGTATATAATTGACCGGTTCCCAGTCCTTGAGGTATTTCTAATCCTAAGTCATATGTCCATTGTGCAATCGCGTTGAGACCAATGTTAGATTCTAATGCTGACGTGACCCAATAGCCAATATTTCTTTCCGCCGCTAACTGCATCCACTCCTCTGATGATCTATAGCCTCCTAAAAGACTGGGTTTTAAAACGATGTATTGCGGATTGATCGCATTAAGCAAATTTTGTTTTTGTTGCATTTTATCTACGCCGATTAGTTCTTCGTCGAGTGCGATATCGATTGGACTGGTTTCGCAAAGTTCGGCGATAGACTGCCATTGTACAGCTTTGATAGGTTGTTCAATAGAATGAATTTGAAAGTCCGATAGACGCTTTAGTTTTTCAAGTGCGGTTTCTGGTTTAAAGGCCCCATTAGCGTCCAGCCTGATCTCGATATCCTGATCAGCAAAATCAGTGCGTATGTATTTCAAAAGATTCAATTCGCGATCAAAATCAATAGCGCCAATTTTTAGCTTTATACACGAAAAACCGTCGTTGATCTTATGCTTGATCTGATTGCACATAAATTTATATTCTCCCATCCAGACTAAGCCGTTTATAGGAATAGAATCAATCCCTTTCGTAAAATCATTTGCAAACAAAATACCATTTCCTGAACTAAGAAAGTCTCTCTCGGCCATTTCCAGCCCAAATCGAATCGACGGAAACTTCTGTATCGATTTGTATTTAAACTCTTGATAATCTGAAGAATATATATCTAGTATTTCGCTAATATTTTTGTCGTACTCATCAAAATTCTCCACACTCAATCCTTTCAAAATACCGCATTCACCAATTCCTGAGCGATCCCCATCGTTTATTCTTAAAAACCAGGAATCTTTAGTGCGCAAAATGCCGCGGGACGTTCCAGCATCAAATTTAAATTGCAACCTATATTTGAGATGGTCGCTCTGCATCTCTTATATAGTAAGGCCCAATCCGAACAGAATGGCAAAAAGAAAAGTGGATAATGCCACTTTTTTCAATTCGGGATCAAAGTCGATCGCATTGGTCGTTTTGACCACTTTAAGCGCATGTATTAGAAGGATAATAAACGGAAAGATGTAGATGAATTGATAATAAGATCTATCAGTATTTAAAGAGAAGCCAAAGGCGCAAATGGCTGCGACTGCTAGCAGAATAATGTGATATACCTTAGCACTCGAAGGGCCAAGCTGCACAGGAACCGTGATTTTACCAACTTTCTCGTCTTCATTGCGATCACGCATATTGTTGAGATTGAGCACAGCAATAGAAAGCGATCCTATGCTCACGGCCGGTAGTAAGTCGATCAGTTTCAACTGATGCGTATATAAGTACAAATTCCCCAATACCCCAAGCAAGCCGAAAAACAGAAAAACCGAAAGGTCACCAAGGCCTTTGTACCCATAAGGATTTCTTCCCGCGGTATACTTTATCGCTGCCAGAATTGAAATCAATCCAAGCAAGAGCAAAACAATAGCACTTGTACTAAATATAGCACTCCCAAAAGATGAGTAAAGTAGTGCAATTCCGCTGATCACAGTGAGCAAGGTTGTTACGACTATTGCTCGGCGCATTTGATCCGGGCTGATATTTCCTGTCTGCACCATCCGATCCGGGCCAATGCGCATTGAATTATCCGCTCCGTGAAAGGCATCGCCGTAATCGTTTGAGAAATTGGCGAGGATCTGAAGTAAAATGGTTGTGAGTGCTGAAAAAATGAGTATGGGAATATTGAAGCTGTCGTAATATGAGGCTAGAAAAGTCGCTATTACAACGCATGAAAGAGCTAGGGGTAATGTGCGCAATCGGGCTGCCCGGAGCCAGTGAGAAGTTTTATTCATTTGTAAGAAATGTTTTATGACTTGCTTTTGTCATACCTCATTTGCAAAATATCCAAAGAAGGAAATAGTTCAGGGTTATCGCATATTATTTCTTACTTTCTCCAGTAGTTTAAAGTGATTATTATGAAAAAATGGCTGAATAGAACGGGGCTGATCAGCGTTCCTCAAGAGTCTTTTTACGATTGGGAAAAGAAGTTCTGGGTGAACAGTATGGAGAATTCGGAGACGAATGTGCAGTCTGTCTCATTGATCAGGATTGGGATGAAGAAGATGCCGAAGATCATTTAAAGTCCAACTATGATGAATATTTCAAGGAGTTTCTCGGCGCGAAGTGCACTTTTCCTGAAGTATGGCCGGAAAACAGGTCATGGATATTTTTTAATGATTGGTTCAAGTGGTATTACTCCTCGATGATTTGGGATTCATTGCCGGACAAAAGGATAAGGAGGGAGAGATTGTGAGCGCAAGTCTTTAAAGCTTGGCTAAATAATCTAAAAATTCATTGGCACTAATCACTTTTACTTTTGGGAATGGCTCAGCAGACAACGATCTGAAGTGTTTGTCATTAGTAACAATTGTTGCATTTGCGGAAACAGCGCAGTCGACGAATTTATTATCGTCAGGATCAATGTGAATTAAATGCCACCGAAAGAATATCCGTATTGTCTCAACATTTTTTAGCTGCACCAATAGCTCTCCGATGTTCTGGGCAATCTGAGGGGTTGCCTTTTGTCCGACTATTTCAGTATATTCTTGTAATATTCCCTCGGTTATTACCAGCTCAAATTTTCCGTTGACTAAATGATCGAATATTGGACGATAAATAGAGACTTTGGGCACTGAGATGAGCAATACATTCGTTCGTATCTATTACGAACCTCACTAGCTTTTATATTCAGTCCTCATATGTTCTTGAGCCCACTCTTCAATCTTTTCATTGCCCCAATCATTGGATTTAAATAAATTGTCCATATCCTCAGTCACTTTGTCTGCAAAATAATGGGCCAGCAATGATCTAATATCGTTGATTTGGTCCTCGCTGATGTCAAAGCTGAAAATTTTTAAGAGTTCTAATTGCAGGTTAGTCAATCTGTCGGTGGTTTCCATTTCAAAAGCTTTTCTACAATTTTATGACTATGCAAATATCAATATTTCAAATGAAAATTACCTATCCAAAAACCTCGGCGCCCTCCGATGCTTAGTCCCGTGCTCAAATGCATAAGCAATCTCCAAAAGTAAAGGCTCACTCCATTCCCTCCCATAAAAAGAAATATTATGAGGCAAGCCATCAATATTACCGGCAGGTACCGTTACACTTGGATATCCCGAAATCGCCGCAGGACTGCTGGACGAGACACTCCTAAAATTATCACCATTGGTCAGATCGGTTTTCCATGCAGGCCCTCTTGTCGGCGATACGATGGCATCGAGATTGTGTTTCTCCATTACACGGTCTATCCCTTCTTTTTGGCTGTGCTTGAGCATTTTAGTAAGCGCTTCTTTGTATTCCTTTTCATTTAAGTCACCTTTTTCATTGGCATCAGTGAGACGCTTGTGGTCAAAATATTGCATCTCAATGCTATCGGCGAAAGTCTGTTCAATGAGATCATCCATATCCTCTACAGGGCTATCAGGACCGAGCGACGTAAAGTACTTATTCAGTCCATCTTTGAATTCGTAGAGCAATACCTGGAAGGATGGGCGGTTGATATTTTCTTTTGAAATTTGATCTAATTCAACGATTGTAGCGCCTTGGCTTTCCATAAATTTAATAGCTTTTTCGATGTTGGATTTGATCCTCCAAAAATTGTCGAGATTGCTCTTGTAAAAACCGATGCGCTTTCCTTTGAGACCATCTTTTTTAAGAAATGGAGTGTAATCAGTGTAGCCGTTGCCTTCACCCTCTGTGGTTTTACTATCACTCGCATCAATGCCAGTCATTGCGCCAAGACAAATAGCAGCATCTCTAACTGTCCTTGCCATAGGGCCAGGAGTATCCTGGGTAAAGGAAATAGGAATAATTCCAGATCGGCTGAGCAAACCTACCGTTGGTTTGATGCCGACAATGCCATTGTTATTCGCAGGACATACGATCGAACCGTTGGTTTCGGTGCCTATTGCAATCACAGCAAGATTCGCAGATACAGAAACCGCGGAACCCGAACTCGAACCGCAAGGATTTCGACTCAATTCGTACGGATTTTTAGTTTGCCCTCCAAGGCCGCTCCATCCGGAGCTGGAATAAGAGCTATGAAAATTAGCCCATTCGCTGAGATTGGCTTTAGCCAAAATGATCGCACCGCTTTCTCTCAACTTTTTCGCTATAAATGCATCCTGCAAAGGCATTGCATTTTTCATAGGAATTGCTCCGGCGGTGCACGGCATTTTATCATGGGTGTCGATATTATCTTTGAGCACAACAGGTATTCCGTGCATCGGGCCTCTCAATTTACCTTCAGCTCTTTCTTTGTCCAATTGCTCGGCAATAGCAACGGCGTCGGGATTAATCAGGATTATAGAGTTGAGTTTTGGACCGTTACGATCTATTTTTTCAATTCGGTCGAGATAGGCCTGAACCAATTCTTTTACAGAATAACTTCCTTCGTTATATGCCTTTTGAATTTCATCAATGGTGATTTCTTCCAGCGAAATTTCAACCTCGGCAGAACTTGAATTTCGACAAGAAGGAAGTAGGCCTAAAGTGAAAATAAGCGATGCAAATGGTAATAGTTTCTTCATAATGTGAAAATTGTAGCGGCTTTATTTATCCGAAATATACCACTAACGAATAAAAATGTCGAAATGCCAATTCATAAAGCATTGAAGATCAGGAGGTTGCAATGAAGTTAATAAGAATATCCATACTACTGGACATGAGCTATAAATTGTGGTTCAAAGAATAGCCAAGAGGGTTTGGGGATAGAACGAATGGAATGAGAAAGAAAGCATATGAAATTTCTAAGGTTGTTGAATTTGATTTCTAAAAAGGATAGTCCTTTTTTAAATTTGGAAACGACTAAGTTGATCGATCCGTTTTTATATTTCTTCCAATCACTCTTCTTTTTGTGCTTGAGTTGGGTTAGACCCTGTTCAATACATAAGGCATAGATAAATACTACAATACCCATTGTCAATTCTATTTTTCCAGAGTCTTTAAAATTAAGAGCTTCTAAATTGAAACCATTTGATTTTAAGTGTTTGAAGCAAGTTTCAATAGTCCAACGAATAGGGTAAAGCTTTACTATTTTTCTTTTGTCTTTCAATGTAGATATGAAATAAAACAGAGGTTCGTTGGCTGAACTTTTGGGGTTTTTAAAAATCACAAAAGAAAATTTTTTTCCAAGGATTTCAATTTGTTTAGACACTCCACAGATTTGATACCGTTTTTTCAATGCTTCACGTTCAATACCAATGTATCGAAGATGTTGGTGTTTATAAAATGTCTTATCCTTTCCCCTTTGGTTGTCCACATACCCTTTATAAATTCCTTTTTTTAACCTAATTACAAACTCTAACCCCTTGTCTACCAGATATTTAAACCATCTTTCTCCGATGTACTCCCGATCTGCTAGTAGTATCAAACCTTTCAGATTATATAATTTACAGGCTTTGTCTATCACCTTTCGTCTTTCATTAAAATTACTCATACCCTTCTTGTCTAAGTCTTCCCACCATATTGGAATACTTACTCCATTGACCACTACACTCAATGTTAATAAGTGAATATTCTTGTTGCCATTCTCCCAGCTCGTACCATCTAGTGCCAAATATTTGATGTTCTTCGCTTTGAGTCTCAACAAATAAAAACTAAAACATAATATAGCTTCAATCAATGCCTGCTTGTCAGCATCATCCATATTGAAAAAACGGATCAACCTCTTATAATTCGAATCAGGTTTGGTGTTTTGTTGGTTTTCGAGTATTCCAGGGAGCTTATCCTTTACAATGTTCAAATTCGTCGTCCTGGCTGATAATATACCTTGGGCTGTTGTGAGAAAATTTTTTATTACATGTTCTTCAAAACCTGAGAAAAATGGTTTTATTTCGCTTACGAGTGGAATTGTCATTGTTGTTAATTGTTTGTTTTACAAACAATAATGATATATTCCACTTTATTATAATATATAACCTACTTTATTTCAAGACATTGTATTATTTTAACCCCAATGTCCAGTAGTATGAGGATTGCCAAATAAGCAGGCCATAAATACTTGATAATCAGCGTTATAGAAATCTTGAATTTAAGATGCTGCTGTTAACACTTCGAATTTGGCCGAAATCCTTCACGAACCATTGTAAAGTAAAAACATGAAAGCAGTACAAGTTAGGTATACCGTAAAATCCGACTATGTAGAACAAAACAAAGCCAACATCCGAAAGGTAATGGATGCTCTTGTAGCAAACCCGATTGAGGGAATGCTCTATTCCACTTATACCGTTGACGGTGGCGAAACATTTGTGCACATCAACATTGCCAGGGATGGAGAAACACTATCCAAATTAAACGATGTGCAGGAATTCAAGGATTTTCGGATGGCCCTGAAGGCAAGTGGCCCGATTTCGCCTCCTAATCAGACGGAGCTCATCCCTGTGGCTGCTGGTTTTGAACTTTGAGAACGATTAAAATTTACTAAATCTTTGAGATTTAGCAAATTGCACTTTTCGGAGTAGACTCATCTTTTAATATTACAGGATGTAACCATGAAACACGGAAGTGCAAATGTTGACAAGATCTTTTCCGCCCTATCGGATGGCAACCGAAGAAGAATAGTAGAAATGCTAGACGAAAAAGATTCCACATTACTGGAATTAGCCAAATCGTTCCCTATTTCGTTCCAGGCATTGAGCAAGCACATCAAAATTCTGGAGTCGGCTCAAGTGCTCACAAAAAGAAAACGAGGCAAATATCGAATTCTCTCGCTCAATAGAAATTCACTCCGGTCATCACTGGAGTGGATCTCTTATTATTCCAATTTCTGGAATGAGTCCTTTGACAAATTAGACGCGTTCATCAATGAAAAACGGCTAGATGGAGGTGGCAAATAAAATTTTTATCAATCGAAAATTCAATTGTTTGGCAACTGAATTATTTGATTGGCTGGTGCGACCAGAATTGATTGCTAAATGGTTTGGACCAAAGCATCTCTCTGTAGGAATCGTCAAAACCAACCTTCGCATCGGTGGCAAGTACTCTATCGAACTTAAAAAATCAGATGACAAGAGTTTCTTCATCGAAGGAGAATACATAGAGATAGATGCACCGAACAAACTTATTTTCAGTTTTCGGTATCGCGGACTGCCTTTCCAGCCTCCTGACAGCATTGTAAAAATCGACATAAAGTCTATTTCCGATTCTGAGACTCATCTTTCTTTAGTACAGGATTTTGTAACCGTTCCCTCGGATATTGAGAATCGTACGAGGTCGTGGGAGTATATGTTTGGGGTTTTGGAGGAGGGGATAGCGGCTCCTTAGGAGCTTGCGTTGCTAAGGTGACATCTTACTAATTCCGATGATAATCGGAAGGAGGAAGGTGTCATCTTAAGACCATATTTCCGGTAAAATTCATGAGATGACACCTTTTTTATCAAAAAGATGTCACCTCGAGCCTTTACCGGGGCAATTGTCAGAGGTAATGAGGTTCTGCTCGGAGCTGTACCAATGGAGGATATGGATATACTAATTCATCCTGCTGAGAGAAAGCTTATTGTTAGCCCGAAAAGTCCAAATATCCCTTCCTCAGTTGCCAAAGGGTTTCGAAATTAAACTTTGTGGCATTTTATAGAATCACGCTTTCCACATAGCTCACTTCCGTCCGAGTCTTCGCTAGATTTTGGTAGCTATTATATTGTCAAATAAAATACTTTATAACTTGTGCTCAGACTGTAAAAATCAACCGATGAAGAATTTAATGAATAGTTCTACCAAGAACCAAGAACCAATTTAAGCAAATACACTATTCTATAAAAGGCCGGCCAGGTCTTTTTTGTTCTACCCATTCTAACATATTCATCAAGAGCATATTGGCCATAGCGGTTTTGGCCGGTTTGTCTATTCACCTTCATGGACAATGTACGGTTCATATGCAGGATGGGCTTGGTAACGCCTCATCGGGTTCATTTCCTGGCCAGGTCGGGGAAACTTTTCTCGCCTTTCAGGATGGTGAAATAAGTACAATAGAGGTCGGTTTTGAAACTGGAGGGGATGCAGGCACCTATGAGTTATACGTTGGCACCGGAGGTGGAGGGTCCTTACTGCCTGCGGTAGTAGTAGCCTCAGTAGTTTTTGCTGTGGCGCCCATTACGGGCCAAGTTCTGATTCTCAACCTGACCACGCCATTCCCGGTTGTGAATGGTACGATGTATCGTTTTGCAATTGACAACACTGGTGGAAACGCGAATTTTGACGGTCATTTTATTGCTGGTGGTGCTCACTATCCACACGGTGACTTCACATTTAATACTGGTACTAATACTTCTTTCGATTTGGATTTCAAGGTGCAAATACAGGCTGCTAATACCCCCCCGGATCCCAATATTTCGACCCTCTCGGAATGGGGCCTGACTGTTTTGGTATTGTTGTTTATGATTATTGGGACGGCCGGGGTGATGAGGGTTAGAGAAGTTCGGTTGTCATAGGTTTTGCATTCTTAATGCTCATTAGTGTTATCAATCCATCGCAGATAATTTGATGGTGTAATAACTTCAAATTCTGAATGCGGATATGTTGCTTTCCATGCTACCGGCACTTTGCTTTTTTTCTTCTCATTCCATTTAAATTCGTAGGCATACAACTTGCCGCCTCTGTCCTCGATCCAATCGATTTCTTGTTGGTCATACGTTCTCCAAAAATAGTTGTATACCAACATTCCCATATAATATTGCATTTTGATCCTTTCACTTATTATGTAGTTCTCCCAGAGTTGGCCTACATCATTTCTCAGATCTATTGTATTCAAATTTGCTATTAGTACATTTCTAATTCCATTATCGATAAAATACCACTTATTGCTTTTGGAGATTTCTTTTCGCAAATTCCTGCTAAATCCTCCTACCTTATGAAGCACAAATACTTTTGACAATAAATCCAGGTATTTCTCCACTGTATTTCTGCTGATTCTCAATTGAGTTGCTATTTCATGGTAAGAAATTTCGTTACCGATCTGAAAAGCAATTAGTTGCAACAATTTCAATATCTTATCAGAGTTTCTAATATTCTCAAGGGTCAAAATGTCCTTAAGCAAATACGAGTTCAAAAGCTCTTGTAAATATTCCGTTTTAGATCGATTATCAGGAAGGTGGATTAATTCAGGATAGTTGCCATATATCAATCTATGTCGTAAGTGCTCGCTATTTTCGTGACGCGGCTCCAATTGAGAATATTCCAACTCCGAAAATGGAAACAGGTGAAATCTCTTTTTTCGACCGGTTAAAGGTTCTCCGGTATATCTGGATATATCAAATGCCGAAGAAGCGGTAACAATAATTTCCAAGTCCTTGATTTCATCAACCATTAGTTTGAGTATTTTACCAATATTCGGGATCTTCTGAGCTTCGTCGATTATCAATACTCTTTTTCCCTGCAACAGGTTCTTATAATGAATAGCGCTTCTTCGTTCAAGCGATTGAATTGACAAAACATCCTCTCCATTCATGAGCAAGTATGGTTTCTCAATCTTGTCGATCAACTTCTCTAATAGTACCGTCTTCCCGGCCCGACGAGGTCCCAGAAGCACAATAACTTTGTTTGGTTGCAGAGATTGTAGTAATGATTTTTCAATAGTGCGTGTTACATTTAGCATAATTAATACAATTAATTGAATGTATTTAGCTAAATATAGTGAATATAAAGGTTAAATAACAAAAAATAACTTTCAAAGGATCGCCTCCTTTCGCGGTGCTGAAGAGTGGTCAATCTCAAGGCAGCGCTTCAAAATAGCTTTTCAGTACTTTATGACTATCCGGTGGTGTGACCACCTCAAGCAACCTTGGGGTATTAGACAGCTCAAAAAATGAGCCATTCAAAACAGCCTCCAATTCCGCCCGATTTTCAGCTTTATGATATTGCAAACCATAAGCTTCGCTTATTCGCCTGGTATCAACTTGCTGTCCCGCCACAAAAAAATCCTCCAATTCATCCACTGTATCCGGCCCTTCGATAATCTTAAAAATACCTCCACCGCCATTGTTGATCAGAATAATGCGCAGCTTCGGACTCAGATGCTTATGCCACAGTCCATTTGTATCGTAGAAAAAAGAAAGATCACCCGTGATCAACAAAGTCTCCTCACCGGACGCATACGCATACCCAGCAGCCGTCGACGTGCAACCGTCAATGCCGCTCGTGCCTCGGTTGCCATATTGAGGCACCTTTGGATATTCATCAAAGAGTTGTACATACCGCACTACAGAGCTATTTCCTAATTGCAGGTGGACGTATTCCGGGATATTTCGAACAATGCTTTGAAAAACAGGCAAATCAGAATAGGGGGCCTTTTCCAAAAATCGGCTATGGTTTTCTTTAGCTTCGAGGTATTGGCTGTACCACAGTTCGGAAAATGTAGAATTTGTCTCTTTTGCGGCATTTAGGACTTCCTTGACAAAAAATGTACGGCTACACATGATAGACTTTGTAAGCGATTGGTAAGTGTCAAGATCTGACCTGTGATTCCCTATGTGCCAATGTTCTTTTGGTCGGTATCTCCGCAAATAGGCTTTTATTTTTTTTGAGATCACGGGTCCGTCGAAAGTGATGAGTAGTTCGGGTCTGTACCTCTCCAAATCCTGTTCTGAAATGGACAACAAGGTCCTATCGATACATGGAATAACTCGTTCGCCGGAAAAGTTAGAAAGACTCTCCGCGAGGACAACGATATTCGATCTAAGCGAAGCTTCCTGGATCAATCCATCCAATGGAGCCTTTGGTTTAAGTTGGCCGTTGAGAATCATAATCTTTTGAAAATCAGCTAGTTCTTCTTTCAATCCATTCACTGTTGTTTTATCGAGATGCTCGGCATTTCGAACTAATTCAATTGTTCGCGACTCGCCAACACTACTTTTCAGACCATACAAAGGTTCTCTCAATGGAATATTGATATGTACGGGACCAAATTGTGGGTATATGGATTTGTTATACACTTCATTCGCTATGCGATTGGCGTGCCAGATATTGTCTTCGTGATGTGCTTCCTGGGGAAATTGGAAGGATGCTTTTACATAATTAGAAAAAATATTTTTTTGATCAATCGTCTGACCATCTGCCTGATCGGTGTATTCGACCGGGCGATCGCTGGTAATGGCGATTAGCGGAAGCATTTGATAATAAGCTTCCGCCAATGCAGGGGCGTAATTCAATCCGGCTGTCCCTGATGTACAAACCAAAGCAACCGGTGTATTGAGATATTGCGCTATTCCCAATGCGAAAAATGCGGCTGCTCGCTCGTCAGGAATACTAGTACAGTGTACGTCCGGATGACGATTGAAACTGATGACTAAAGGTGCATGGCGCGATCCCGGAGAAGCTACAACATGGCGTAAACCTTTTTTCGCTAAAGTGTTTACAAGTTCCCGTACGAGAGCTTTGTCAGATACTCTATTCATGGATCTCCAGACAGTCTATAAGCGTTTGAGCTTTGGCTTCTACTTCATTCCATTCATCTGCCGGAATGGAGTCTTTGACAATCCCGGCGCCGGTATAAATGTAGCAATTGTCATTAGTCATTTGCATGCATCTTAGGTTGACGAAGTAGCACTCCAATCCTTGCTCGGGTGACTTAAGTCCGAGGTATCCGGTATAGTAGGAGCGATCGTATCTTTCGAGCCGGTTGATGAGTTCTTTTGCTTTGGATACGGGGATTCCGCAAACAGCCGGAGTGGGATGAATGCTTTTTAGAATAACTTCTGACGACAATAATGAACGGAAAGTTATACGCGTTTTCAAATGTTTGATAGCGCCGTAGTTAAGGTCGAATGGGCCTTCGATTTCTACATCCGCGACGCGAATAATTTTTAATCTTTGGAAGATATAATCGGTCACTAGTTTTTGCTCGACCAATTCTTTATCTGTCCATACTTCCCCAATTTTCTTTGTTCCTGCCAATGAGTGAATATGGAAGACGTTATTGTCGATTTTCTCTAAAAGCTTTTCCGGTGAAGCCCCAATCCAAAGACCTGAATGAGGATGATAAAAACAATAGACAAAGGCGTTCTGAATTGTTTGTTCTAAGGTCAAAAATGTGCTTATTGGATCAAATGAATTACGTATCTCCTTTATTTTCGAAAGGACAATTTTGTCTACTTCCTTTTTCCGAATATGGCCTTTCGCGGCAAGCACCATATTCTGAAACTCATATCGGGAAGCCGCGCGAAGGACCGAATTCTCCTTTTGATTGCTGCTCGGAGATAAAAGCGATTGTAACTCTATAGGTTCGTATTCGCACAGTTCATCTAACGCAAGGAATTGCAGATGGGAGAGCGCAATGGCATGTCCCCTGCGAAAGGGTACAAATTCCAAAGAGCTATTTGAAAGCGAATCATACGATGCCAGGGTAACAGGATGACCTGGATACCGAAAAATGAAAAAGGCTAGATTGTTTCTTTTCGCATCTTCTAAGTATATTTTTAACCTATCCGTTACTTCGGGGCTAATTTCCGTTTCTGAAGATTTTTCAAGTACTATTTCCACAAGGCTGTCATTACTTTTCTATCCATTAAAACAGAATATCCTCGTAGGAGTTTAGAATTATTTATACAATAAGGTTGACCCTATCACTTTTGGAGATAGTACCTCCTTTTATGACTCTTGCAGTAATGCCACCGTGCCCTCTCATCGCATTGTAGCCGCCTTCGCCAAGGTTCTGTTCCATCCTCGAACAAGGTTGACAATTGCCTGTACCTTCGAGAATGACATCATCTCCGATTTGAAATTTTCGGTTGTGTAAGGCTAGTAAATTAATGCCGGATACAACAATATTTCTGCGGGTGAGTGTGGGGTCTATTGAATCCACTTCGACTCCGCTCAGTGCAGGCTTTTTAAGAATATTCGCAACGGTCGTAAGGTGCTCGCTTTGGATCAATGTCACCATCCTATTGCCATCCTTTTTGTTGTAGTGATCTCCTTCTATGGCGGAATCGGTTGTGATCTGTACGCTGTCCATGGAGATGGGTTCTGCTTTTCTCTTTGGGCGTATGCTTATTGATTCTATCGCGCCTTGCTGGGGGAGGTTGTCGAGGAGGTCCTTCATTAAAGTCATGAGATGTATTTATGCAGGGGTCTAAATTTTGGCAAAGTTGCAAAAAATAATATGTGTACGAATCTAGCCCCTTTTCGATCATGCCTAATCTTCCTTCAGTCGCATTTCCTCATTTAGGATGTTGTAAGAGATGAAATGAGATTTTACAATATGCCTTCTCTAATTCTTGCCCAATAATGGATAAGGTCTTCCGGCTTGGGGATGCTCGGCGAGGTATTTAATGTTTTCTTGAATTATCTGATAATATTGATCGGCTTGTTCTAAAGACCACTTTTCCAGGGTATGATTCCAAATGTTATTTATATCCACATGCGCTTTATGCGAAAGTCTAAACTAAAATATCGGGCGTGGAAAACGAAAAGCAATAATCACATTGGCAAAGATCTCATCTGAGGCCTTGAGCAAAAACCCAAAGTACCATGCCAGCACATACAGCTACATTCAGAGAATGCTTCGTGCCAAATTGCTCAATCTCAATGGCCCCATCCGCCAATTCAAGCAATTCATCAGATACTCCTTTAACCTCATTGCCAAATACAAGAGCATATTTTAACTTTTTACTTATTTCAAATTTTGAAAGTGGAATAGATTTAGTTGTTTGCTCAATAAGCACGACTTTTTTACCTTCATTTTTGAGTTTTTGTGCCATATCCTTTACATGCTCGTGATATTCCCACTCCACCGTTTTCGTGGCCCCGATTGCCGTCTTGTTGATATGTCGATGTGGGGGTTTGGGAGTGATTCCACATAAAATTATTTTTTCAATAAGAAATGCATCCCCCGTCCTGAAGAGGGAACCCACATTTTGACCCGAGCGAATATTGTCCAAAACGACGGTCACGGGAATTTTGTTTGCCTGTTTGAATTCATCGATGTTAATTCTACCTAGCTCTTCCAGTTTTAGCTTTCTCATCAGATTATGATTAAGTTACAATAATAAAATGCGATAGGCATGCCATCTTCATAAGCTTTCGATACGAGCTAGCAAACTTGTATCTTAATCGACTATGCCCAAAACGGTTTCGATATTCGCTTTTTGATGTAAATCCTAAGATTTTTGATCATTACTAAAATTCGTCTTTTTGATATAGGATCATTTTGACTCCTCCTCTCTTCATATCTACTACTTCCTTCCATTGCTGCCTCAATTCATCAATTTCTGCATCCGAAAAGTCGTTTATAATGTTCGACCAAAGAATATACTCCTGTTCGCTCATATTTTTTCTTGAAAATTGTAATTCGCTATCATTCAAAAACAATTCTTTGAAGGGGCTTCGCATGGGAAATTCGGTACCTACTTTTTTAAAATCAATTTGCTTTTGTTCGATCGAGTCGATCATATCAGCCTGCATAGAATAGTAAGGAATGTGTGCTAATGTAGAATCCCAACCTTGGGCGATTTTATCCGGATAAATCCAGAAGCTCCCTGAAACGAGACCGAATGCAACGAGTATGCCTGCTAGTATTTTTGATCGCATCGGATTTTGACTTAACATCAAATTTTTTATAAAAATAAAACCCGCTAAAACGTAAATCGGAAGAAAATATCGGTGTTGCATCAACCCCGAAAAAGGTATAGTGATGAATCCAAAAAGTACAATCAGAATAAGTAAGAGTTTGACCAATTCAGATTGAAAAAACTCCTTTCTCATTCTCAAAAATTGAGAGAGAAGGCCGAACCAAAGAAATACCATTCCAAAATCCAAAAGTCGCCAAATATAGACCACAATATTCTTGACGAACCCTTGAAGCGGGGGTAGGGCAAAACTGTCATACCACGGCATGTCCACATGTAATCCAGTCCAACCAACGAAATATTTATGGGCAATTTGATAAATAAAAAATAGGATTAGTGCGGGCACATATGGCCAAATTTTGAAATAATTTGGCCTCTTGCCGTTGCGATGTCTTATAAACAAATGCCAAAAGATTATCCCGGACAAAACGATAAATCCACGAACACTTATAACAGCAAGCCCGACCGAAGCAACGACTAACCATCTATTTTTTTTTGTTTCTATGAAATAAAGCACGGCAAGAAAAAAACAAAGCAATACTGTATCTGGGCTGACCAACACAAATTGACTGAGAGAAGTAGGCATGAGAATCATGAGAATCGAAAATAACCAGCTATATCTATCTTCTCCTGTCCAAAACCTGCCCAATCGAAAGGCAAAAAATAAATTCAAAAAAATAAAAGGCAACATGGCCACATGAGAAACGAAAAGAGATTTGCCAAAAACCTTCCACGCCGCTGCCAGGTACATCCCGAAAACAGGAATATGCCCGCTGTCAATCGATTCCGGTAAGAAGAAAATGCTGAAGTCATTTTCATAGTAAAACAGGGAATGTTTACCGGCAAACTGAATGGTGTCCCAAAACAGCGGAAAATCTTTGGAAATGAGGAATACAATAAGGCTTAATGCTGGGAAAAGTATATAAGACAACTTATGCGTCATGAGCAAAGCGACTGCATTAGGCATGAAATAACGAACATTCAAAATTCATGCAAGTGTCTGTAAATCAAATATTTACAACGACGGCGGACTGCTACTGTTTACTGCCCACAGCACTAAGCTTCCACCATTACCTTCTTTGAAGCCTTCAGCATTTCTATGGCTTTCGCAACAAAAGCAACAAACATCGGATGCGGTGCCTCCACGCGACTTTTTAGCTCGGGGTGAAATTGAACGCCGACAAAGAATGGGTGATCTGCCAGCTCGATAATCTCGACCAAATCCGTATCGGGATTAATACCGGAAGCTATCATTCCGTTGGCTTCCATCAGACGGAGGTAAGCATTGTTAAATTCGTACCGGTGTCGATGACGCTCATGAGTCATGTCTAACTTGTAGACGCCCCTTGAAATGGTATTTTCTCGGAGTCTGCATGCGTACGAACCCAACCGCATGGTACCTCCTTTGATCTTGATTTGTTTTTGGTCTTGCATAAGATCGATTACTGGATCAGGAGTTTTTGCGCTGACTTCGGTAGAGGCTGCCTTTTCGTATCCCATCACATTTCTGAAAAACTCGATCACTGCACATTGCATACCCAGACAAATTCCGAAAAATGGTATTTTATTTTCGCGAGCGTGCTCTATAGCGTGAATTTTACCTTCTATTCCTCTATCGCCAAATCCCGGTGCAACCAGAAGGCCTTGTAGGTCATGGATCATCAGTGAGAGATCGTCTTTGCTCTTTATTTTTTCCGAATGTATGGGGATCACATTGACCTTGCACTCATTTTCAGCTCCTGCATGTGTGAATGCCTCGTGAATAGATTTATAGGCGTCGGGCAATTCATTGTATTTGCCTACAAGGGCAATATTTACTGTGGACTTAGGATTTTTTAAACGGTTGAGAAACTCTTTCCACTTTTTGAGCTTTGGTACCTGCTTCGACTCCAAACGCAACTTATCCAACACCACCATATCCAATTTTTCGCTCAACATAAACATAGGCACATCGTATATTGTCTTGGCATCCTTAGCTTCGATAACACTCTCTTCGTTCACGTTGCAAAACCGGCTGATTTTGTTTTTGATGTCTTTGGTTATATCTACCTCTGTCCTACACACAATTATATCCGGGATGATTCCCGATTCCTGAAGTTCTCTTACGGAATGTTGAGTCGGTTTTGTTTTGTGTTCTTTTGCGGCATTGAGATAAGGAATGAGGGTGAGGTGTACGACCAAAGCATTTCTCTTCTTCAGATCCATTCTGAGCTGTCGTACCGCTTCCAGATATGGTAAAGATTCTATATCACCTACAGTTCCTCCTAATTCTGTAATTACTATATCGTACTTATTCTCTTTTTCGAAAAGTCTGATACGCCGCTTTATCTCATCGGTAATGTGTGGGATGACTTGTACTGTTTTACCAAGGTAGTCTCCTCTCCGTTCGCGCTGAATTACCGTTTGGTATATTCTTCCAGTAGTAACGTTATTGGATTGCGAAGTGGATATCCCAAGAAATCGTTCGTAATGGCCTAAATCCAAATCTGTCTCGGCGCCGTCATCTGTGACGTAGCATTCTCCATGCTCGTATGGATTTAGAGTGCCAGGGTCGACATTGATATAAGGGTCAAATTTTTGGATAGTAACCTTAAATCCTCTTTCCTGGAGTAATTTACCCAAAGAAGCAGAGATAATTCCTTTACCAAGAGAAGAAGTAACACCTCCCGTAACGAAAATATATTTGGTCATTATTCTAGCATTTTCAGGAAAACTTCGGAACGGCTCAATCGGCATGCTCCGAATATTTTCATTACGGAATGTAAAGATAGCAATTCTTGAAGACAATAGGATTTGTTAACAATAAATTGATGCCAATTTCATGTATAATTTGAAGGCTTTTGAGATTTTACATTTCAAATGAGGATTGATTTGGATTTAATAAGTTCTTTTAAAGAAAAAAGGCGCAGACTTTTAATCCGTGCCTCTCTATTTATTCAATTTTATACTGCTCTGACTGTCGACTGAAGACTGCCAACTGTTTCACCCACCGAAGCCTGCAAGGCGTAGGAGGGCAGACTTTACTTCTCCTCCTCGACTTCCTCAAATTCCACGTCGGTCACATCTTCCGTTTTCTCATCTGTCTCGGTTGAGGTATCGGCGCTAGCGCCATTACCCGCTCCCTGCGCCTCCTGAGCGGCCTTGTAAATGTCCTGGCTTGCGGCTTGCCACGCTGTATTTAGCACCTCTGTCGCTGAGTCAATCTTGTCTAAATCCTCAGCTTTATGTGCCTCTTTCAGATCGCTTAATGCAGCCTCTATCGGAGCTTTCTTGTCATCAGGTACTTTATCTCCGAAATCCTTTAGCTGTTTTTCGGTCTGGAATATCAGTGAATCTGCACCGTTCAGTTTATCTACTTTGGCCCTCGCCTCTTTATCCGCATCTGCATTGACCTCGGCTTCGGCTTTCATCTTTTTGATTTCATCATCTGAAAGTCCTGTGGAAGCTTCGATACGTATGTTCTGCTCTTTGCCTGTGCCTTTGTCTTTTGCCGATACATTCAAAATGCCGTTGGCATCTATGTCAAATGTTACTTCAATTTGCGGTACCCCTCTGGGCGACGGAGGTATTCCGTCCAGGATAAATCGACCGACTGACCTGTTGTCCCTGGCCATAGGTCGTTCTCCTTGCAGGATGTGGATTTCTACGCTTGGTTGATTATCCGCAGCTGTCGAATAGGTCTTTTGTTTTTTAATAGGTATTGTCGAATTGGCTTCGATTACTACATCGTAAACGGCGCCCATGGTCTCGATTCCCATAGAAAGCGGCGTCACGTCAAGCAATAATACATCCTGAACATCTCCACTCAATACACCTCCCTGAATAGCGGCACCTACTGCGACTACTTCGTCGGGATTTACACCTTTGTTTGGCTTTTTGCCAAAGAACTTTGCTACCGATTCCTGGATCTTTGGTATCCGGGTGCTCCCTCCTACCAGTATCACTTCGTGAATATCACTCTTTTTCATTCCGGCGTCTTTCAATGCGTCCTGGCAAGGTTTGAGGGTACGGGCAACGAGATTATCGGCCAAGGCCTCAAATTTAGCTCTGCTCAATTTCATCACAAGGTGCTTTGGCACCCCATCTACCGCAGTGATATATGGCAGATTGATTTCTGTCTCTGTAGATGACGACAATTCAATTTTGGCTTTTTCCGCAGCTTCTTTAAGCCGTTGAAGAGCCATAGGATCTTTTCGCAAATCGATATTTTCCTGATCCTTAAATGCATCCGCCAACCAATTGATAATCACATGATCAAAATCATCACCACCAAGATGGGTATCTCCATTCGTAGATTTTACTTCGAATACCCCGTCTCCCAACTCGAGAATCGAGATATCAAAAGTGCCTCCACCTAAATCGTAGACAGCTATAGTGGAATCTTTCAATTTTTTATCCAGGCCATAAGCCAGAGCCGCTGCCGTAGGTTCGTTAATTATTCTTTTGACATCAAGGCCGGCTACTTCCCCCGCTTCTTTAGTGGCTTGTCTTTGCGAATCATTAAAATATGCAGGTACCGTTACTACTGCTTCCTTGACTTCGTGTCCGAGAAAATCTTCAGCTGTTTTCTTCATTTTCTGAAGTACCATTGCCGATAATTCCTGTGGAGTATATTTTCGCCCGTCGATATCCACTCGCACCGTATTGTTGTCTCCTTTTACGAGTTTGTACGGAGGATTTTTATCGTTTTTGCTGAGTTCGCTATAACGCATACCCATGTATCTCTTGATGGACGAGATCGTCTTAGTGGGATTGGTAATAGCCTGTCTTTTTGCGGGATCACCGATTTTTCTTTCGCCTCCGTCCAGAAAGGCCACCACAGAAGGGGTTGTTCTTCGTCCTTCATCGTTTGGTATAACGACTGGTTCGTTGCCTTCCATAACCGCCACGCAGCTGTTTGTTGTACCCAGGTCAATTCCGATTATTTTACCCATTGTTTTTCTTTTCTCAATTAATTATAAATAGATATGCATACCCACATTCAATAGATATGCCAAGCCGGAATAGTGACATTTGTGCAGGTAGTTTGAGCGTTATTTGTCATAAAAGTTGAAATTGAGGTGACAGAAAGTCATGCCTACAAAAGTTCCAGACTTTTTGAACCTTCACTTGTGTGATTATCACATCAATTGCGTACACGAATAAAGCATATGCGAAAATTGATGTCCCGGAAAATCAAAATGCTTTGATATACCAGCTTCACGGAAAATCAAAAATCTACGGCGTCGAAACAGGTGATAACAAGATGATCACTTTCAGAAATGATGGAGACGAAATCTACATCGAAGGCCTTTCAGAAGGAACGATACTCTGCGTTGCCGGTATACCAATTGAGGAAGAAATAGCCCAACATGGCCCTTTCGTGATGAACAATCAAACGGAGATCCGCGAAGCAATGCGGGATTACCAGATGGGGAAGATGGAGGTATTGATATAAGAAAAAAGAAAAGCAATCTTGCTATTTTTGAAAGTTGGGATTTTATCTCTGTGAATTTGGCGTAATTGCTATTCTTCTTAGCTCGAAAAAGTCAAAATTCATATGCGCTCGCATAATTTTAAAGTGTTTGTGCAAACTCCAGAGCTTGATTTTGTTCTGGATGGTGGTTCTCCAACGCCGAGTAGGCTCAAAAGATACCAAATACAGTCCTCAATTTAATCTTGACAGAGCACTAGTGTTCAGTCAAATTATATAGTCTGGGTAAAGATTTTTTAGTTTAATGCGCGCATCACTCGTTGTAAATTGCCAATCTACTCCTTTTTGGTTTTTGTTTCTGTACCCATACCAGGCTTTGGTTTGTTTTTTGAGTTGTTCTTCATCTGACATTCTACTTTTCAAACCACACCGTGTTAATACGCTCAATTCACATTCTGCAATATTGAGCCAGGAAGCATGTGCCGGTGTGCGAACAACTTCTATCTTTTTCACTATGTTTCGGGCTCTGGGGGCAGGCATAATTTCATATAAGGTACTTAATTTATGTGCACTTAAATTGTCCTCTACCAATGTGATTTTGTTAGCAGCGCTATATGTTTTTTCTACTAAGTTCATGATGATTTTTGCGTAAGTCTGACTATTGTGATTATCCTCAATATGTACTTCTCTGTATTCTCCTAAGGGTTCTACGATCATGTACATACTTTTTACTCCTTCTCTTTTATACTCATAGTCTTGATGTAATATACCCTTTGAATCCATATAGCTTTTCTTTGTTTCACTTATGATCTGTTTAGGGGACTCATCTAAACAGATTACTGGATGAGTCGGGTCATATGGTCGTTCATATACATCTAATACCGCTTCCATTTTATGAACAAAATCTGCTCCTTTCTTTGGCATTATCCAACCTTTGACTCGCCAGGGTTTAATTTTGTTTTTTTTAGTATCTGCCGTATAGATTCATGACTGATGCTTTCTACATATTCCAATTCTACCATCTTATCAGCCAATAATCGTAAACTCCACCCTGAATGACCATCAGGAACTTCTTCACATCTTAAGGATAGTAAATGGCTTTCTACCCGACCGTCAAATATCTTTTCTTTTACATATTCTCTTTTCTTTCCATATAGCGCTGCTTCAAATCCGTGTTCCACAAATCTTTTTCGCATTCGCTCTATTCCATTTATCGTCATTCCATAGGCAATTTGAATCTTTTTATCTGTCCAATGCTTATCTCCATTCTCATCTGAGGCCAATAATATATAACTCCGCTTGGTCCTAATTGACTTACTATTGGGTATGCTTATTATTCGCTCTAATTCACTACGCTCTTCTTCGGTTAAGGTTACTTTGTAAAATTTTGCCATGATTCTTTTTTTTGTTCATTAATCAAGGCTCTATATTCTCTTTTTGATCAGGTGGTCACTCTAATCTTTATGCAAAACAACATTCGAAGTTACTTTATTCTTTTTACCCAGATTTATGCGCTTGACTGAACACTAGTTTATTTCCAATTGAAATTTGACTGCCTCATGGACTTCCAACTGTTTTTCGATATCTTTAACTTTACCAACTATTGTACTCAACCTCATTTTGTCAATTGTCCTTATCTGATATACAAGTGCAATGGACTCGGGTCGAGTAGACCTGGGGAATTTCACCCCAAGCCTCTCGCAGAACCGTATCCCGATTTTCGGGACAGGCTGTGAAAGTCTCCCTTCATACGGCTCTTCATTGTCTAATCTGTATTATCCAGACTTCAATCTGTTTTAATTCAATCCTCCTAATTCTTATTAGTTGTTGAACCAATAACAGATTCCAACAATGCTAACCCCTTCGATCCACATCCATTACAGATGCTTCATCACTACTACGAGTTAGTCCGTAACCCTCTGCACTTCGATACGCTCGGCCTCTCCTCTACGGATTGTGCCTTCTCTCTTATCATTACAGTAGGGCAATCTCCTGTTCTATTTACCACCCTTCATTGATGTCTCGCCACCCTCTACAACGGTAACCCCATAGCCAGTAAGAAGGTCTTCCGCTATGGTCTTCCCGGGAAATACACCAATCCCCGGTTTTGATGTACAACTAAATGTGTTTCGTTGCTTAATCAGTGGTTCACTTTCGTTCGACTCTTTCAATGATCACCTGACTCCTTTAGCGAAGCCTTTTCCCTTATCGCTCAGTACCCAAGTATTACTACCTTAGCACCATAAGGTGGTTTGAAGGCTGCTCCTTCCAGCCGCCTTCGGAGGGCCATACCTCCATCTGGTAAACAGCATGCTCACTTTTGAGCTTCAGGACGCACTGTGCAGCCCATATTTTCCAGCTTCCAGCAGGACTTCGTTTGGGTAGATCTTTCTGCCTGGTTTGCGACTAGTTATAGGTATGATATTGACTACATTCAAGATTTTATTGACATCGGTGGCGCTGATAACGAGAACAGGTCTTGTTCTTCCTTGTTCAGCGCCTATTACAGGATCGAGATCAGCAATCCAAATTGTCCACTTGTCCATTTTACTCAAATGCCTTCTAGGTCAACTGAATTAAAATCCTTCATAACCCCTTCGCAGTCTTTTAAGAACAAGGGATCATTGGCGCTAGAGGATAACTTATCTAATTTTTCCTTTCTTGTTGATCTTGTGGCGTTTTCCAATTGGACAATGATCTCACTATTCAGGCTTCTTCGTGCCTTTTTCGCCGACCTTCTAAGTTTGTCAACAACTTCTTCGGGTATCTCTCTTACGGTTAAGTTCATAATTGGTTATATTTTGACACTAAAATACAACCAGATCGAACAAAGTGCAAAATGATGTGTGACAAACGGCCTTGCCCTTCGATGAGAATTGTGAATCACTTTCCTTTCAACAGAACCGACAAGCATACAAGCTATCTCCTCGATCACATCAATGGCAAGTGATTCACAATTTTGGTTTTTTTGAATGCGTCTATTTCAAACAATAAATCCACTCTTACTAGTGCACCAAGCACTAAATCCTGACCCCATAAACTTGTCCTTTTCCTTCTGCTCGGCGTTGGAAAAATCCTCATTATGCTTAGGCATAACTCCGGTTTTCCCGCCTTGATCCGAAGAAAAATAACTTTGTCTATGGGGTTCAGGATTTAGTGCTTGGTACACTAGTGTTCAGTCAAGCGCATAAATCTGGGTAAAAAGAATAAAGTAACTTCGAATGTTGTTTTGCATAAAGATTAGAGTGACCACCTGATCAAAAAGAGAATATAGAGCCTTGATTAATGAACAAAAAAAAGAATCATGGCAAAATTTTACAAAGTAACCTTAACCGAAGAAGAGCGTAGTGAATTAGAGCGAATAATAAGCATACCCAATAGTAAGTCAATTAGGACCAAGCGGAGTTATATATTATTGGCCTCAGATGAGAATGGAGATAAGCATTGGACAGATAAAAAGATTCAAATTGCCTATGGAATGACGATAAATGGAATAGAGCGAATGCGAAAAAGATTTGTGGAACACGGATTTGAAGCAGCGCTATATGGAAAGAAAAGAGAATATGTAAAAGAAAAGATATTTGACGGTCGGGTAGAAAGCCATTTACTATCCTTAAGATGTGAAGAAGTTCCTGATGGTCATTCAGGGTGGAGTTTACGATTATTGGCTGATAAGATGGTAGAATTGGAATATGTAGAAAGCATCAGTCATGAATCTATACGGCAGATACTAAAAAAAACAAAATTAAACCCTGGCGAGTCAAAGGTTGGATAATGCCAAAGAAAGGAGCAGATTTTGTTCATAAAATGGAAGCGGTATTAGATGTATATGAACGACCATATGACCCGACTCATCCAGTAATCTGTTTAGATGAGTCCCCTAAACAGATCATAAGTGAAACAAAGAAAAGCTATATGGATTCAAAGGGTATATTACATCAAGACTATGAGTCCTTCTAACCCCCTAAATAACTGGACACGAATTAAGTAAAAGAAGTTATACACTAAATTCGTGAAAATATGAGCGAGAACAGAAGAAAATGGAGTATTTCAGAGAAACTCGAAATTCTCCAGTATTACAAAATTCATGGTTTGAGCCGAACCGTTAGAGAATTCCATGTATCATCAACCGCTGTTTACAAATGGCAAAATATATTGGATGATCACGGCCCTGAAGGTTTGGAAAACAAACATCGCATTAAGGGGAATGCAGAGCTGGATCGACTCAGGCGAGAGAATAGGGAACTCAAGGCGATCGTGGCCGAAAAAGAATTGGCATTGCGTATCAAAACTGAGCTTTTAAAAAAAAGCCTATAAGTAAAACGGATCGAAAAATGGTAGCACAGCAGTTCATTGATCAAGGCCATGGCATTAAATCAGTATTGGATAATTGCAGTTTATCCAGGAGCAGTTATTATTATCGTCCAAAACAAGGAGGTGATAAAAAGGGAGTTCCTAAAAGCAAGTATACAATGACTCAAAAAGGAGAATATGTATGCAATGACCAGGTGGTCAAACAAATTGAAGAACTGTTGTCCAGAGAATTTGTGGATTACGGATATATAAAAGTCACCCACTGGCTCAGACAAGAATATGGGTACATCATCAATCCCAAGAAAGTATACCGTCTCATGCGAGAAAATGGTCTTTTGAACAAGAAGAAAGCCTCACCCAAACCTAGCCGAAAACATTGGGTAAAACAGTTGGTTCCAAAGCCTTTAAGTGTTTTTGATTACCTGGAATTTGATATAAAATACATGTATGTATCCGGGTGTGGAGGCAATGCATTGATGATCACTGTATTGGACGTGTACAGCCGCTGGGTGCTCGGACATAAAATACAATGGTCGATAAAAGAAAAAGATGTCAAGGCCCTGTTCGATGAACTACTTTCACAATATCCTCTGCCATCCAGGTTTTATGTGCGATGTGATAATGGATCGCAGTTTATAGCCACAAGTGTGCAAAACTATTTTGAGAACAGAACCATTATTCAGGAGTTTACCAAACCCGCCACTCCTGAACAAAATGCCCATATAGAAGCCTATCACAGCATTGTTGAAAATGTCATTTGTCGCCGTTACGAATTTGAAAATATAGAGGACTTGAAACAGACTCTAAACAGGTTTATCCAATTCTACAATATGGAAAGATTGCACTCAGGAATTGAGTATTTCAGCCCTTATAAATATTTACTTCAAAAAGGAATTGACCTAAAAGATCAATCCCCTCTCGAAGCGTTTTGTCGTAAAACAAATATAAAACCTAATTTTGAAAAATCTGTCCAGTTAATAGGGGGTTAAGACAGAGTATAAAAGAGAAGGAGTAAAAAGTATGTACATGATCGTAGAACCCTTAGGAGAATACAGAGAAGTACATATTGAGGATAATCACAATAGTCAGACTTACGCAAAAATCATCATGAACTTAGTAGAAAAAACATATAGCGCTGCTAACAAAATCACATTGGTAGAGGACAATTTAAGTGCACATAAATTAAGTACCTTATATGAAATTATGCCTGCCCCCAGAGCCCGAAACATAGTGAAAAAGATAGAAGTTGTTCGCACACCGGCACATGCTTCCTGGCTCAATATTGCAGAATGTGAATTGAGCGTATTAACACGGTGTGGTTTGAAAAGTAGAATGTCAGATGAAGAACAACTCAAAAAACAAACCAAAGCCTGGTATGGGTACAGAAACAAAAACCAAAAAGGAGTAGATTGGCAATTTACAACGAGTGATGCGCGCATTAAACTAAAAAATCTTTACCCAGACTATATAATTTGACTGAACACTAGGATAGACCAAAACTTAAAATATATTTACATTACAATCCAAGAATGACAACTATGAAAAGATCTTATCTTTCTTTTCTTTTAATCTGAGCTCTCAGTGTCTTATTAATGGCATAGATAATATTGGCGCGATCATATTTAACATAGATGTGGCCGGTGAACGGACAGGTCAATCATTTGAAGCACGTCAGACCGGTGAGGTTACGTCTATAACATTTCGGACCGGAGGAGGTGCGGTCGCTGGAACTTACAACCTTCGAATCGGGCCTATTGCAGATCCACCCACTGTAGTAGTTGCAGGTGCAGTCTATCAAACGTTTACAATCGCAGCCGGAGCACAAATCTTCACGATTAATCTAAACACTCCATTCCCGGTGACAATTGGGATGAGTTACGCATTCGGATTTGAAACGACAAGTACCAACAACCCACCGCCTGTTGCTAGTGCCACTGATTATGCTGATGGAGCTGCTTATCGCGATGAGGGCGGGGGCTTAAGTACTTTTGCCCAAGGCTTCGACTTCGATTTTGCTGTTCAAATTTCACCTGCAAGTGCTCCGCCGGATCCTAATATTCCTACCCTTGGGCAATGGGGCTTGATCGCATTGACTTTGCTGCTGCTTACTTTCGGTGTGGTGGCTATACGGGTAAGGAGGATGCAAAGGGCGTGATCTGATAAAATACTCTCTGCCAAATTAAGAAATCAAATCGCCGAGGCCGGCTCTCAGGATCGTTGCGTGTTTGTCAACTCCATTGCCTTTCAGCGAGCGACGAATGGCCAGCCGAATTTATTTGGCTGTTGGAGAAATACAACCAAATCCAACTCCGCCAAGGCTTCGTTGGACAATGAAATTTTGGTCGTCCGCTACCGTTGCAAATGATTTTTCATTTCCAAAATCAACTCCTCCGACTTCGCCCAAAGTGCTTTTCCTTTTTCCTGATCATAGCACTTCTCATCCATCTTTTTAGGTCGATTCATAAGGAGGTATTTACAGGTTGTATTTCCCCTTTCTTTGGCAGCAGCCAAATAGACTACCGGAAGGGCCGCTTTTTGTGGATCTTTGAAAAATAGCAGGAAGATGAGTCTCAAAAAACCGTTTAAAAATGCAGGAGCATCTCTTATAATATTGCTATTCACCGGGCCGGGGCACATCGGGTTTACGGATACATCGATTTCATTTTTTGACGAACAACGTCTGGATAATTCTACTGCTAATGTGTTGAGTATCAATTTTTTATAGCTGTAAAGAGATACTCCGCGATTGGCACTCTGATAAGGTTCTAATAAACCTAATTTGTCAATTAATATATCGGAAGCGCCCTGGTGTGAATCAGAAGAGATGATGATGACTCTTGGTATATCGATCGTCCTTCCATTAGAAGAAAAGGTGTTATTTGGAATCACGCCGTGCTTTAATAGCTCATTGATCAAATAGAATTTGGACAGATAATTCACCATGAACATTTCATCGATGCCGTACTTCGTTTTCCTGGCTTTCGGCGGTGTTACTCCAGCATTATGAATGCTCACGTCGAGTGATGTCCCATCATCTTTCAGACCCTTTACAAATTGATCAATTGAATGCAGATCGGTCAATTCTAAAATTCTCAAACTGATTTTATCGCTTGTGCTTAGCTCTTTCAGTTTTTGGACCCTTTCGGCATAATGCCGTCTGCAGGCGATGATCACTTCGGCTCCTCTTTTGGCCAGTTGAGTGGCTATACCAAAACCAAGGCCGCTGTTCCCGCCCGTAACCAGGCAAACTTTACCGTCTAATCGATCTTCATCTGTAAGATCTCTGACCGTTTTTTTTTCTGAATAACTCATAAACGCCTATCAATACAGCTGAAGTTGCTGTGTTGAATCTGCCTTGTGACCGTTCATCCGACTTTTTATTCATACTCTTTGTGTTTAGGTTTGCAGTGGGCTATAATGGCGCTGCCAATTTATTGGCAGCTTTTGAAGAGTTATATCCTTTTTTGCGCTCAGGCGCAACAGCCCAATAATCCCGACGAAATCTCATAAATATCGATTTGTACGGGACAGGATTGAGCTGACCACTTGAAGCTGTGTTTGCTTCTACTTTCTCCCCTATCGCGCTAAACACAAATCCCCTTTCCGAATAATAACCCAACACGTCCGGCAATAAACTTAATACCCTCTCCCTTGATTTCTGATTTTCGTGCAAGACGATGATCGAGCCGTTTTGAGCATATTTAATAATAACCTCCTGACACTTTTGCGCATTCATCTTACTATCAAAATCCCCTGATACAACATCCCACATGATGACCTTGTTGTTTCTAACGATTTCAGATTTATGCATTAAAGGCATGCGTCCATACGCAGGGCGATATAGTTGGGATCCGGTGACTTCCTTGCCTTTGTTAACATTTTTTTGGAAAGCTGCCGGCAGAGAACGCCAAGCATCCAAGTGATCATATCCGTGATTGCCAACTGCATGACCCTGCTCAAGACAAAGTTTGTGCAGATCAGGATGTTTCAAGACTTTTGATCCTAATTGAAAAAAAGTGACTTTTGCGGAATATTTCGAAAGAATTTCCAGGAGGTGCGGCGTGACATCGGGATGGGGGCCGTCGTCAAAGGTGAGGTAAATCTCCTTTTTTGATCGATCCATATGCCATATTCGGTTAGGAAAGACTGATGGAATCCACGAGGGGGTTTTATGTAAATAGATATATATAACTGCCAATTACTAAATTTTAACGAGGTATTACATATGAAAAAATACAATTTTAAAAATCGATTCTTAAGGAATCTTTTAATCCTTGCATTATCAGGCTATCTGGTTACAAGTTGTAATAATTCGACAAAAGAAGAAAAACCGGCTCACGAAGAAGAGCAGCTTCTGAAAAATGAAACGACTGAGGACAAAAAGAAAGAAGATAACTATTGCTTCAGAAATCAATTTCCGTTTGCGGACAACTCAGGAGATATGGATATAGAAGAATTGCTGTTGAAAATTACAGCAAACAAAGTTACAGGAACTTACAGTTGGTTGCCAGCCTATAAGGATCAAAGAAAAGGTACAATAGAAGGAGTCATAACAGACAATGTCATAACGGGCTCATACACTTTTACGCAGGAAGGAATAAGTAACACTGCTACGATCAAAATTGCGATAAGCGCAAAAGAAGCAATAATCGAAGGCCAACCCGCCGAACATGGATTAGCAGCAACTATTGCGAAAATTGATTGTGATGGTTAATTTTTACTTAGTAACCGTGAAAAAATAAACTTTCGATAATGCCATTGGATTCAGCCACAGATTACACGACTTACACAGATTATTGCCAAAGGCAATTAATCCGTGAACATCTGTGAAATCCGTGGCTTGAACCTCTGCCGCAGGCAGACCTCCATAGTATTTGTGTGTTTTTCACAAGTAATAATATCGAAAAGTGATTTTTTGAGCACTACTTAACTAACGAAATTCATGGCTAAGGAAGTCAGAGTACGATTTGCCCCATCCCCAACAGGCCCTCTTCATATTGGAGGCGTGCGGACGGCATTGTACAATTACCTAATTGCGAGAAAGTCAGGTGGTAAATTTTTACTCCGCATAGAAGATACAGATCAGGTACGATATGTAGAGGGTGCTGAAGATTATATTGTAGAATCGCTAGAATGGTTAGGACTGCGTCCTGATGAAAGTCCTCAAAACGGGGGAAATTTCGGTCCATACAGACAATCTGAGCGAAAACATATTTATCAAAAATATGTGGATCAACTAGTCCAAAGCGGTCATGCTTATTATGCTTTTGATACAACTGAGGATTTGGAAGAAATGCGTAACCGACTCAAAAGTGAGGGTGTGCATTCGCCCAAATACGACCAGTCTGTGCGTATGAGCATGAAAAACAGCCTGACCTTAGCACAGGAAACCATAGATAATTTGTTAATTAAGGACAATGTGGTCGTACGCTTAAAAGTGCCTGAAAATCAGCAAGTTACATTCGAAGATGAAGTGCGTGAGATTGTGTCCTTTGACTCTGAAGAGCTAGATGATAAAGTACTTCTCAAGGCGGACGGAATGCCTACGTACCATCTCGCGAATGTGGTAGACGACTATCTTATGAAGATAACGCATGTCATACGTGGAGAAGAATGGTTGTCCAGTACAGGACACCACGTACTGCTTTATCGGGCATTAGGTTGGGAAGATCGCATTCCGAAGTTTGCTCATCTGCCATTGATTCTCAAACCTCAAGGCAACGGCAAACTTAGCAAAAGAGATGGCGCAAAATTTGGTTTTCCGGTATTTCCATTGGATTGGTTTGATAAAAAAGAAAATGAGCTTTTCAGCGGTTTTAGAGAAATGGGTTTTCTACCTGAAGCTGTAATTAACTTTTTGGCATTTTTAGGATGGAATCCAGGTACTGAAGAAGAGATTTTTACTTTGGATCAGCTGGAAAAGGGATTTGATAGTCAGAAAATCATCAAGTCAGGTGCCAAGTTTAATTACGATAAAGCCAAATGGTATAATCAACAATACATCATAAAGAAATCAAATCGCGAACTAACTGAATTAATACGCACGGAAATCGAGCGCAAAGCAAGCCGCGAAATTGAAATAGACTATTTAGAGGGCTTCTGCGGCCTCATGAAAGAAAGAGTAATGACATTGAACGAGTTTTGGGAAGCGGGCTTTTTCTTTTTCACAGAATCGTTTGACTATGATCAAAAAACGCTCCGCAAGAAGTACAAGGCGGACAATTTCCAACATTATGACAACATCAAAATGGCATTGGAGAAAACCGAAGATTGGTCGGCCACCGTATTAGCTAATAGCATAAAGTCATATATTACGGATAACGAACTGTCGTTTGGCGCAATTCTCCCTGTTTTGCGAATATGGTTGACAGGTACGATGAAAGGTCCGGATTTATTTGCTACAATGGAACTATTCGAAAAAGAAAGCACTTTGAACAGACTCAATAGGGGAATGGATTATTGTACAAACGTTTAGTCAAATTTCTACACCCTAGTGAAAACCCTAGGTACAGAAATATTTATAAATCAGATGTTTATATATTTTAAAAAATTATAATATATTTGTAACTCTTATTATCCGTTTATTGAGTGAACACTCCGTCTTATATGAGGAACTTACTCCGCAGAATCGTCCTTGGCATTTTATTTATTCTTGGGTTGTTTTATCCAGACTATGTGGTGGCGCAGCCAAATGTAGTAACCGAACCCAGCAGTACGATGACCGACTGCGACGAAAACGCACAAGGTGCTCTGAATTTGTGGTTTGACAGCAATGCCGGATTCATTGCAACCGGTGTAGCAGCTTTTGGAAGTACCCTCAGCGAGGATCAAGTGTTTAATCAACTCGATAGTCTAAGAGCGAATGCCTGCAATAACGCACAATTGGTAATAACCGTGGGATTTTGGGCAGTAAACGCTGTCGGAACCTCTACCGACACCTTTTTAGTTTCGTTTACATTTCCGGATGTGGCAGATCCCGTTGTTACGCAGCAGCCTACAAATGCGCGTGTCGCTTGCACTTTAGGTACTCAGGATTCGCTAACCTCATGGATTCAAGATGCTGCTGGGGCACTAGCGACTGACGCCTGCCGCGGTGATGTAACTTGGAACGGTTTTACATGGACTTCAGGAAGCCGGTCAGGTAGTGGCAGCATTTCAAATGGCCCTTTTGATATTATAGACAATTCTGTTTGTGACCAGACTTTTGATTTTACTTTCGTAGGTGTAGATGTATGTAATGGAACGATTAGCACTTCTTCGAGTTTTGAACTATTTACGGATTCTGCAGCCATACAGGTCGATGCTCTTCCAACGGATTTGCAACTGGACTGCGACAACGTCATTAATTCCTCCATCCTTACGTGGTACAATGACAATGCCGGCTTGAGGGCCACGAGTTTAATATCGACCATAACCATATCTGCCGATCTTACTTTGGATTCTGTCCTCGCTCAAGTAGCTAATAACTTGAGTAGCGGTTGCAGAGATTTTACGATTCCTTTACAATGGATGGCCATAGACGGACTCGGCACGACAAGTGATGCATTTACTGCGTCACTCATCGTCTCTGATAACCAAGCTCCTCAATTGACCGCTGTGGCCACGGATCTTTCTTTGCCTTGCAATATAGACGTTGTGCCCCAATTAACGACGTGGATAGATTCCCATGGTGGGGCATCTGCTCAGGATAACTGTTCTGATCCCGTGATTTGGACTCGCTTTACCTGGAATTCCAATGGTACTAGTGGTTCGGGCGTTTTTAATAGTGGCCCATATAATACTATTGTCGATGCTGGCGGTTGTGTGCAGACCTATGCTTTCAGATTTGAAGTAGAAGATGATTGCGGCAATCTAAGTGTTGCAACGGCAAATTTGAATTTAGTTGATACTGCAATAGTCATTGTAAGTCCAGCCACAGATCTCTCATTTTCGTGCGACCTCGTACCCGACCCAATTCCGCTTCTTACGAATTGGTACAATGCAAGGGCTGGATTCCAAGCTTCAGCAGCTGGAATTGCACTTTCTTCATTTGCATCTAAAACCTTAGAGGATGTACTAGCAGAATTTAACGCTTCCTTCATGGGCAATTGTAATGAAGGCATGGTAAGCCTTGATTTTTTTGGTGCCGATTCTCAAGGAAACAGGTCGGAAACGAGCACTGCTACGTTTAGCTCTCTAGATGATAGCCCTCCTTCAATTAACACGGCTCCTTCTAATATTACATTCGATTGTGGATCCCTTGATCAGAATGCAGTACAAAATTGGATACAGAGCTTTGGTGGTGCACAGGCGAATGATGTTTGTTCGGATTCTATTTTTTGGACCATGTTTAGTTGGCAAAGCTCTTCAGGTGCGTCGGGAAGTGGTAATTTCGAGACCGGCCCGTTCGCGATATTGGATGCAACTGATTGTTTTGAAAATGCCCAGGTTACATTTTTTGTATCAGATCCCTGTGGCAATCTAAATTCTGTCACTGGATTATTCAGCATACAGGATACGACTCCTTTAGTGGATACAATTCCGCCTGTAATCACTGCATTTCCATCAAATGTGAATACGGATTGCAGTGAAGATATACGCTCTTCTTTAGAGTCATGGTATAATAGTTCCGGAGGGCTGATGGCAACGGACGAAAATAATGTAATAAACCTAAGAGCTACCAAATCATTTGAAATAACCCAACAGGATTTTAACGCTTCGGATGTAATGAGCAATTGCGCTAATGGCAGCGTTACCGTAGGTTTTTTGGCGTTGGATACATTGGGCAATAGCAGTGATACTGCATTTGCGACTTTTTCTGCAGTTGATACCATTCCTCCCGACATTAGCATTCCTCCTGTAGATTTGAACATGCCCTGCAATGTGGGTGCCTCCAATTCGCTTAGGGATTGGATTAAGAGATTTGGTGATGCCCAGGCAACTGATGATTGCTCTGATGAAGATGTTATATGGGCTCAATTTTCATGGACAGATAGCGAAGGAAATTCGGGCACCGGCACATTTGCGAATGGTCCATTCAATTTTGTGCCAAATGCTCTCTGCTCCTGGTCGGTCGACGTGACCTTTCTTGTGCAGGATGCATGTGGTAATCAGCAGACTACTCAAGCCACTTTCTCCCTCTTTGATAACGAAGCACCTGTATTCCAATTGGTATTACCGGATACAGCTTTTAATTGTGATAATGTGCCATCGGCTTCAACATTAATTGCGATGGACGCATGCGAAGGCCAAATTATGGCGACCGTGAGCGATAACAGCACACAAAGCAACAATTCGAATACTTGTGAATTCTTCAATTATCAGCTTTTACGTACCTATACCGCCACTGATCGATGCGGGAATTCAAGTTCATTCACCCAGGTTATTACCGTTTCGGATACATTGGAACCAAGATTTCAGTCGCCTCCCGATATTAGCATCTCGTGTCTGGATAATAGTGATCCCGATATTACCGGGCGGCCCTTAAATATCATTGACAATTGTGCATCTGAAGTAATCATATCGTTCACAGATAGTGAATTAGGTGCAGGTTGTGATATGCAAATTGTGCGCACATGGGAGATAAGGGATATTTGCGGAAGTTCATTGATCTTACCGCAGACCATTACCATTCGCGATAGCGTACCTCCCAGAATCGTTGCTCAAGCTCTTGATGTTGAAATAATGTGCAGCGCAGATGCGAATTTTGACGAGGCTTTTACACAATGGGTAAATGATATGGGAGGCGCTCAAGCCGAAGAAGAATGTGGTAGTCTTAACCAGAGTTTTGCGGCGGTTCCCGGATCTTACGACGTTAATGATCCCACAACTTTCCCTGGCACTTCGCCAGCAAGTTTGGATCTAACCAACTGCCCTTCAGCCGAACCGGGGACAGCGCGATTCGAAAGAGTGGACTTCGTATTTGTAGATGATTGCAATAATGCAGCAGTCACTTCGGGAAGTTTTAAAATTATTGACGACGAAGGGCCCATAATCGATGGCGTGCCTTCTGACATGAGCTTTACCATCACAGAGCCCGGAATGTGCACTATAGACGTAGTGATTCCGGCCATCAACATTGAAGATGCTTGTAGTGGTGTCGACAACGTCATTTCTACAGTAGATAGATACAATATTGCATCAGGAGAATTAGGAAATGAGCAAGTACCGGTAGACAGTTTTCGAGCGAGATTTGGTCCCTTCGATGGAGCCTTACTTTCAATTCAAGGCGATATATCCCTTAAGGTATTCATGATCAACATCGATGCCGACGATCCTACTGAATTTTTCAATATTGTCGCTGAAGACGGTACGGATTTGGGCCGTACTCCGAATACATTTGCACAATGTGGTGACACCAGTTTTGTCATCAATATTACAAGGGAACAGTTTCTCAACTGGATAGCAGACGAATTTATAGAAATAGATTTCATACCAAATACACCAGCAGGACTAAGTGGCGCATTGGCCATTAACGACGTATGTTTTGGCGCAGGTACCAGGATGATATTCGAATTGGATATCGATATCGATGTGTCCGGGATGGTGGATTACAGAATTCAAATCGATGATGATGATCCCGTTGTGTTCGATGCCGTGTCGGATTATACTGCTAGTATAGGTTCTGGTTCTCATACTATAACCTACCTTGTCTCCGATTGCGCCGGTAATTTGAATACTGCCTCATATGCGATAGAAATATCGGAAATTGGAACTCCGCAAGTAAGTTGCCCCGAAAACATCACTGCGATATTGCCATTTGGAAATTGTTCAATGGATCTCACATTGCCCTTGAATTTTAATGCTAGTGACGATTGTGCATTGGCTGATTCGTTCCAATATTTTGTAACGGGAGTTACCGAAATTAATCCAACATCATTTTTATCGACCGAGGCACCAATAGCACATTTGAATATAGGCGTAAATGAAATAAACTATATCATAAGCGATATCAGCGGAAATACCGCCTCTTGCTCTTTCACCGCGACTATAGAAGATGCTCAGGATCCAGCGATCCAATGTTTTCAAAATTCTGTGGTCCATGTGCACCCATCCGGTATTTTGCCTTTGATCATCGAATCGGACGACGTGCTCGATTCTGCGACTGACAATTGTGAGATTGCTGCAATTCAATTTCAGAATACCGATTTCTCGTGTAGCGACATTGGCAGTGTGATACCTATTACGGTTATCGTTTCTGATGCTTCAGGCAATAGCAGTACTTGTATTACAAATGCCCGCATTGCCGAATATACCGTAGAACCAATTGCTCAAAGCCTGCTATGTGCAGGAGACACATTAAAACTACAGGCCAATGTACCGCCGACGGAAGGATCTGACGTATACGTGTTCAACTGGACAGGGCCGAATAACTTCACTTCGAGCGATGAAAATCCGGTAGTCGCTAATGCTTCCACGGCATTCTCAGGCGTATATAACTTAGAAGTTTTAGGTGCAAACGGATGCCGGTCGACCGGAAGTGTCGAGGTCTTTATCGAAGATTTCAATACACCGCAATTGGCCGTAAATCTGAATGTGATTTGCGAGGGCCAAGAAGTAGTATTCACAACGACTGAGTATCAATCATCGGCGACGTATACATGGTTTAAAGGTATTCCACCTACTGGTGAACAGATCGGACTCACTCAATTACCGACTTTCGCATTCACCCCTTTACAAGGAGTAGAAACGTATTATGTAATTGCCGAAAATCAGGCGTGTGAGACAACCCCATCAGCAACAGTCACGGTTACAGTTAACGCCGTGCCGCAAATTACCGTGAATGATTCTTTGATAGTAGTTTGCGAAAGAAGTTCTTTTCAATTAGGAACCTCATTTGTTGGAGGTATTAATACAAATTATCGATGGATAGGGCCCAATGGTTTCTCTTCGGACGCTGCTAATCCACCAATATTTCAAAATGTTACTGTCGCACAGGCAGGTAACTACGCCCTGGTCATAGAAGAAAACGGATGCGAGTCACAAGCGGATATAACGACTGTACAGGTTCAGGCTTTCCCTAGTCGACCATCAATTGTAACAGAGAGTATGGTCTGCGAGGGCGAAGATCTTATTTTATTGCTCGCAGACAGCATTGACAATGAAGGAACTTTGCATTGGTTATTAAACGGCGAGCTATACGCTTCCGTGAATGGCAACGGCCTGATCGTATCCAATATAGCTGATAGCCTCGAAGGCCTTTGGCAAGTGTACTTGGAAATTGGGTCGTGTATTTCAGACACATCCAATGGCGTATTGGTCACAATAGAAGATGCTTTAAATCTCAATATTGCTAACAACACAATCCAGTGTGAGACCGATGACATTGTACTTATGACGAATAGCATTGCCGGTGCAACATACGAGTGGACTGGCCCGAATAACTTCAGATCTTTTGAAGAAAGTCCTGCTGTGATCGTGACGGCGGGCACATATTCAGTCTCTGTAACTACCGGGACTGGATGCGTGAACACTACTAGCATTGAAATTACCTCGATAGATCGACCAAGAATTATTGAAGTAGAGAACATGATCGAGGAATGTGCGGATGGCTTTGGTTCGATATTCATTATCCCCGAGGTGGGGCCTGATTCCAACTATACATTCAAATGGAAAGGTCCGAATGGATTTGTGTCCACCGAAGAAGTTTTAGTGTTTAATGAATTTAATGCAGATATAAGCGGGGAGTATTTTCTGACTGTTTCGAGTGATATATGCGACTCTGAGACAGAAATTATCACCCTCGCTCTTACCGATTTACCACAGCCTCCCGATCTTGGCCAGGCGGTCCAGGCTTGTGTAGGAGAATTTGTCACGTTGACGATTAACAATCCCGAAGAAGGTATAGACCGATTCGAATGGACTACTCCGATGGGCGTATTTGAGACTACAGTTCCCACATTTGAAATTCCATCCATCGCATTAGCTAATGCTGGTATCTATTTTGCGACTGCCGAACGTAATGGTTGTATTTCAGGGCAGTCTGCACCTTTGAATGTCAATGTTTTTACTATACCGAATGCCCCTGGAGTGATGAGTAATGCTCCTGTGTGCGAAGGCGAAGATCTGATATTGCAGGCTACGCAAATTCTCAATGCCGAATACGAATGGCTTGGTCCTAACGGATTTATGGCTTCAGGTGATAGAGTAGTGATAAGAAATACCGATCCAAGCCATGAGGGAGATTATTCGGTGCGCATCATTTTGAATAGCTGCCCTTCTGAATTTAGTGTATTGCAAGATATCGAATTGCTTCCAAAACCTCAGACGCCTATCACTGAACTTACCGAACTCGACATTTGCGGGGATGATATGTCGACTACTATGCTGTGCATCGATCCCGCAACCTTTGACCCGCAATCGGAATATATATGGAGTAACCTCACTACTGAAAATATATTGGGCCGCACCTCCGAAAGATGCCTGGCTATCGACGATGTCAATCTTTTCGTTGTCGGTGAAAACAGAATTGCTGTCGAGGAGTTAAGTGATGGATGCACTTCTGATCCGTCTAATGCTATTTCATTTGTCGTCTCCGAACGACTTGATTTTACTGCTGACGCCGGAGACGATATTGTCGCTTGTGATATTGCCAATGTGCAACTGAACGCAAGCAATCCTGCACAAGGAACAGGGAGATGGAGCGCCCTTGATCCTCAAATTTCATTTTCAGACGATACAGATCCGAATGCATTTGTTTTTGATATAAGAGACGGTGAAAATATCCTCATGTGGCAGCTCGAAAACGGAGCATGCACAGGCGATATGGATATGCTGATAGTGGCAACGGAGATCGCTGCTGTAGCCAATGATGACCTTTTAGAGACACCGTACAACGGCGTGCTTCGCTTTGATCCGACGGAAAACGACGACCTTCCCGATGAATTCAACTTTGAAGTGCTAACAGAGCCAGAAGTGGGTGGTTTCTTTATCAATGATTTGGGCGAATACGTGTACAACCCTCTGGAAGGATTTATAGGATCTGTATCTCTTGTCTACCAGATTTGTAGCGCTTTTTGTGACGACAATTGCGATGAGGCTACGATAACAATCACCGTTGGCGATGTGACCGATTGTTTTGCACCATCCTTGATAACGCCAAACGGCGACGGCATCAACGACGTCTTCGTCATTCCATGTATTGAGTCTGGGTTATATCCTAATAATCAGCTATTTATATACAATCAATATGGAGATCAGGTTCTTGACGCTGTCTCTTACGATAATGATTGGGGTGGGACGTACGAAGGAGAAGATCTTCCGACAGGCACTTATTATTATGTTTTCAGGGCTAATAATACACTAGCCCCTGAAAAAGGATTCATAATCATAGAAAGGTGAGAAAATTACATTTAGTTATAGCTCTTTTCTTTGTTTTCAGCGTCTCGCTCAGCGCTCAGCAGGAGCAGCTGTACACACAATTTATGTACAACAAGCTCGGCCTCAATCCTGCATTCGCAGGCAACCATGAACAGGTCGCTCTCAGTGCATTATACCGCAATCAATGGATTGGATTTGAAGGTGCGCCCATTACTCAGACTGCAAGCATTAATGCACCTTTATTGGGCCAAAAAATTGGACTCGGACTGAATCTGACCAGAAACACAATTGGCATATCCGAAAAGCAGACCATAGATGGTATATATGCTTACCGTATTCATTTTAAAGACGGCGGAACTTTGAGTTTAGGAATTCAGGGTTCGGCCAGAAGATATCAGATTGATTATACCGATCCAAGGCTGAACGGTATTGTAGATAAGAATCAGGACCCTGCTATTTTGGTAAGAAAATTTGATCAGAATGTCATCAATTTCGGTGCAGGGGTTTATTTCAATACCAGTCACTTTTATTTGGGGGTTTCTGCGCCACGTCTGATTCAGGAGGATATCAATTTTGCCTCCGATATTGGATTTTCCAAAGAGAGACGCCATTTTTATTTAATGACAGGCGGCGCTTTGGATTTGAGCAATGATTGGGTGTTGACCCCTCAATTTTTATTTAAATATGTAGACAATACACCTTATGATTTGGATGCAAATATCAGTATTACCTATCGTTCGTTGATTACGGCTGGTGCGACGTATAGGCACGGCGGCGATAGCAGTTCTTTTGCAGAATCTATTGATATCTTATTTGGGGTACATGTTACTCCTAGCTTATTGATTGCCGCTGCCTACGATTATACTTTGTCGGAAATAAGGAATCATTCGAGTGGAAGCATAGAATTTGCCATCCATTACAATATTGGAAGGAAAACAAGCGCTGAGGACATTATTAACCCTAGATATTTTTAGAATGAGAATAAGTAAGTTGGCAGTCAGTTTAAGAAATTGGAACTTTATTTCAGAAGCTAACCTATTGAGTTTGGATTTCATTAAATCTTATTTGTTCAGAACGCTTCCGCTATTGGCGTTGATCAATCTTTCTTTCCAAGGGCTTGGCCAAGGGACTATTCTGGACGCTGATGTGGTACAAAAAACCAACATTACCGCATTCAAAAACCTAAACACCGAATACCTCGAATTTTCGCCTGTAATGTACGATCAGGGACTAGTATATGTGTCGTCACAGGAAAGGGGAGAAATTTATGACTCCGAGATTAATGAGTCTTTTTTTGACCTTAAATATTTTAATCTCAATAGCGAATCGGCAGCTCCGATGGACTTTTCTAAAGCTATCAATACGACTAATGTGCATAAGGGGCCATGTGCTTTTTCTCAACAAGAACGAGTCATCTACTACACCAAGGAGCGAAGATTTAGCGACGGCAGGGATGCTGTATTAAAAATATTCAAAGCGTATAAAGATGAGAACGAGTGGATTCCCGACGACGAATTTCCGCACAACAGTGATGATTACTCCAATATGCATCCAGCGGTAAGCCCGGACGGTTCGTTTATGGTTCTTGCTTCGAACAAGGGAGGAGGAAATGGTGGATACGATCTTTATATTTCCAACTACATCAACGGCTATTGGCAAAGTCCTGAGAATTTAGGCCCATCGGTAAACTCCAGCGGAAATGAGTTATTCCCATTCGTGCATGAAAATGGAACGATATTCTTTTCATCGGATGGAAGAGGAGGTGAAGGTAATCTGGATCTTTTTGTTTCAGAAAAAAAAGGAGATGCGTGGGTTGAAGCTGAAAACATTATCAGTCCATTTAATTCGCCCGCCGATGATTTTGGCATTAGTGTAAATCCGGAAGGTGATTATGGCTTCATCACATCGAATAGAAAAGGAGGAATCGGAAAGGACGACATCTATGAATTTGAAAGCGAAATGAGCATTTTTAAACAGAAGGCTACCGCTCCGAAACCAAAACCTGACTTAACAGAAATCTTTCAGTTTTCGACTCGTGTTTTGGATAGAGGTACCAAGCTTCCTTTACAAAATGTAGAAGTTTTCGCTGTGCCGTTCATAAGAGAGGACGATAAACTTGTACTTTCTAATTTCACTATTAAATCAATCGACGCTGTCAGCAATCAGGAGGACATTATTGTGAGCCTTGTACCTGATGCCGAAATAAGCGCACAATTCCTGAGATTATCCGATGAAAATGGCCTAGCCAGTTTTGCACTAAATCGCAATAAGCGATATTTTCTTTTGGCCCAAATGGAGGGATACAAAAAGGCTCAGACAGCTATAGACGCAGTGAACATCATACCAGAAATCACATTGTTGATGGAAAAGGTTGAAGCCCCGAAAATCGCCGTGCCGCCGGTCAGTTCGCCTGCACGAGTTGAAGATGCTCTCAATAGAAGAGAGCTGATCGTATTCAATCAAATCTATTACGATTACAATAGCGCTTTTGTCAAAGTCAGGGCAATGCAAGAATTGGATCTACTCGCTAACTACCTTATACGAAATCCGGATTTAAGAGTGCAATTGACAGCTTATACGGATGCCCGTGGAACGAGAGAGTACAATCAACAATTATCCGCTGATCGCGGTCAATCGGCAAAAAGATACCTGGTAAATCGAGGCATTTCGGATTTTAGGATCATCGCAGTAGGCAAAGGTGAGAATAATATCAGGAATCACTGTGCGAATGGAGTCCTCTGTTCTGACCAGGAACACGAGTACAATAGGCGGACCGAGGTGCAGATATTAGAGTATTAGCGGCATTGGCGACTTGAACCGTTGCATGCAATACGCATGTAATTATTAGAATGATTATTTTTATGGGAAAATAAGAGTCATGCCATCACTGCAGATACGGAAATTGCCAGATACTATTTATGAAGCCTTGAAGGTAAAAGCCAGGAACGAGCAAAGAAGTCTGAGTCAACAGGCTATAATAGCTCTATCGAAAGGATTGGACATTCCTTTTGACTATCTTAAAAGGAAAAAGAAACTTATAAAAGAAATTGAGCAAGATGTTGATAAATGGGAAAAAATAAGGCATATTGATGTTGCTGCTTTAATAAGAGAAGATAGGGACAACAGATGACAGCCGTTCTGGATACAAGCGCTGCCATTAACTCTGTAAAAGGGGATCCTGCCAAGTCGCGATTTTTGCCAATTCTGAAGTCTAGTGCATTGGTAATCGCACCTGATCTTTTCTATGCGGAGGTCTGTAATGTGGCATGGAAGTTTCAATATGCAGGCGAACTTTCTCCAAAAGAATCAATTGATATAGCGGAAAAGGCGATCCAGTTCGTTGATTATTTTGTGCCCTCAGCATCGCTATGGAAAGAAGCACTAGACTTTGCCATCAAACTTCAGCATTCAGCCTATGATTGCTACTACCTGGTACTTTCGCAACGGCAAAATGCAAGATTGCTCACGGCTGATAAAAAGCTTATAACACTTCCAACTAAATTAGGTATCCCGGCGAATTAACTACTAACTTTCCGTTAGAAGAATAATTGTCTTGATTTTTAAATTCAATCAATTCCGTTGTGGTTATTACTGATTTTAAAAATGATTATGAGCAAACAAATATTCCCACCAGAAATTATTGAGTATTCTGTTGAGAGTTTATTTTACAAGCATGATAAACGATCTAACATAATCTATAATATAATAATATGTTCTCTCATATTATTTGCAATAGCAACTCCATATATTAAGGTGGAAATCAGTAGCCAATCACGAGGTATTATTCGTTCCGCTATAGATGAAAATCCGCTTGTAACACCAGCTGCTGGATTCATTGAGTATTTATCGATAGGGGACAATACAGAAGTAAAAAAAGGAGATACTCTAATTATCATTGAATCAGAGAATCTTGACTGGCAAAAGAGGACACTTAATGAAAGACTTAGAAAATTGAAAACGGAAAAGATTGATATTGAATACCTCCTTATGAATAAGGCGTAATATCAGAACGCGAATACCAAAAAAAGAGCTATCAACTTGAGCAACATAAACAAGATATTGAATTTGAACAATCCAATCAAAAGTCAAATTGGGAGGCAGAACTATTTCGTAAGAGAAACGAAATAGTGAGACTAAAATCAGATATTGAAAATATTACTTTAGAACAAAAAAGATTTATTCTAGTTGCACCAATTTCAGGAACTATGTCAAAATTTTCAGGTATAGCCAAAGGAAATTTTGTTAATGCCTTTCAACAGATTGGAGTTATTTCGCCGGATAGCAATCTGATTGTCGAACTATTGGTATCCCCGATTGATATCGGCATGGTTGAAATAAATATGCCTGTCAAATACCAAATAGATGCACTTAATTATAACAGGTGGGGATTTGCACATGGCAAAGTGAAGGATATTTCGCGTGACTTGGTTCAAGTTGATGGAGGAGAAGCATTTTTTCGCGTGAAATGTTCATTAAATAAAACAGTTTTGGAATTAGAGGATATTAAGAGCGAATTGACAAAGGGGTTGACTCTTACAGGTCAAATGATTTTGACAAAACGATCTTTATTTAATCTCTTCTATGATAAAGTTGACGATTGGATAAATCCTAAGCTTAAGTATGAAGAGACCAGTAAGAATTAAACAACATGATATTACTGATTGCGGTGCAGCTTGTCTAGCTTCAATCGCCGAATACCACAATTCTAAGATACCAATATCCAGAATTAGACAATTAGCAGAAACGGATAAAAAGGGTACAAATGTATTGGGTTTAATAAAAGCGGCAGAAAAAATTGGGTTTTCTGCAAAAGGAGTTAAAGGGCCAATTGAAGCATTAATCAGTATTCCTACACCAGCAGTGGCACATGTAATAGTCAAAAAAGTACTTTACCATTATGTTGTGATTTATAAGGTTACTAAGGATCAAGTCATTGTGATGGATCCTGGAGATGGGAAAATACACCGCTATTCATATAGTGCCTGGCAGAAAATATGGACTGGTGTTTTGGTACTTTTTGCCCCAGCTGAATCTTTTTTAGAACGAAATGAAAGAGTTGGAGTTTGGAAAAGGCTTCTACACTTGCTCGTGCCACATAGATCGATTTTCATTCAAGCTATGGTTGGAGCAATTATTTACACGATTTTAGGACTATCTACTTCAACAATAGTCCGTGAAGGAAATATTTCATAACTCGTTGATACTCAATCTTAGAATTATGGATAAATTATTAAAACTAAAGTATCGTCTGAACCGAAACTTGCATTTTAATAGGATTGCCAAATAAGCAGGCCATAAATACTTGATAATCAGCGTTATAGAAAATCTTGAATTTAAGATACTGCTGTTAACACTTCGAATTTGGCCGAAATCCTTCACGAACTATTGCTTCAATATACATCCAAAAAATCACAGATCATGTGCTCGTGAGTGGAAATATTAATCTACTAAATCTCCTAAGTATTGGCATGATCTTGATTTTAGTATTGCAATCAATTGTGAATGTTTTGAAATCAATATTTATTGTTCGTATAGGTCAGAAAATTGATGCCAGACTAATTCTTGGATACTATAAATATTTACTAAAACTGCCACAAAGATTTTTCGATACTATGAGAATCGGAGAGATTTTGTCAAGAATAAATGATGCTGTGAAAATTCGCACTTTCATAAATGATGTGGCAATTATGCTTATTGTGAATGTTTGTATCTTGATTTTCTCTTTTGCTCTTATGTTTAGTTATTATTGGAAGTTAGCTGTAATCATGCTACTTATTATTCCTGTCTATATTTCAATTTACATATTGATGAATTACTTTAATAAGAAAGTTGAAAGACAATTGATGGAACGTGCAGCTGACTTAGAGTCACAACTAGTTGAGTCAATCACCAATATTCGAACCATAAAAACTATGAATATTGAACATCACGCCAATGCTAAAACAGAAATAAAGTTTATATCCATCCTTGATACAATTTATAAATCAAGCTTAAACAGTATTTTTAGCGGTTCATCAACAGAAATAACAAGTCGCCTATTTGTTATAATCTTGCTTTGGACAGGTTCCACTTTCGTAATGAATCAAATCATTACTCCTGGAGAATTATTGTCATTTTATGCCATTATAGGGTATTTCACAGGCCCTGCGACGAGTTTGATCGAAATGAATAAAACCATTCAAAATGCATTAATTGCAGGAGATCGACTTTTTGAAATCATGGATATAGATGTGCATAATGGCCTTTTTTATTTAACTGAAAATAAGTGCATGTTTTGAGCATTTTTCTTTCTAAGAGAACTCATCAGAAAGTTTATATTGGTTTATTTGTATTGTTATATGTACCTACTTGGGGGCAGGTTGATACACGTTTTGATTCCACAAAATATGCCAACTATATTTTTTTACTATACGATTCCCGCCCGAATGCACGAATGTCAATGAGGCAAATGAATGCTAATTATATTAGTACTTATGGCTTAGTAACCTCAAATATTTCTCAAGGAAAGTATAAAAAATATGTCGATATAGGATTGTTGTTTTTGGATGGCCTGTTTTTATTGCCTCTTACTCACGAAGAAGGACACCGTTCAATCTTGACTAATGAAGGTATTGGATCTATTTCTAAACCTTATCCAAATAGCCAATTAATATATTATGTGACTGGCGTACAAGATGAAACATTGAAGCAATTAAGAGATAATAAGCTCCCGACTTATATAAGGCTTCACTCGGCTGGGTTAGAATCAGATCTAGCAATTACAAAACGATTTCAACAGGATATCTTCTATGGACAATCAGAATATCACAACATTAAATATACCTATTTTCTTAGAAAATCAGCCATTCTTTCTTATTTCTTATCTGTTTTCATCCCTTCTTTAGCTTCTGAAATTGAAGAAGAACCAAATGAACTTGAACGCGATATAGTTGGCCATGATATTTTTGGTGCCATTCGGCATTTACATAGACCTGAAATGCCTTTCTATCGATATACTAATTATTCAGACCTTACAGATGAAGAACAAAAATTTGCAAAAAAAATTGCAGGCCTTTCTCTTTTACAAATCCTAGATCCTTTTCTATTTGGTAAGAACTATTTTAAGTTAAGTGCAACTAGTCATTTTAATATTAGTCTTGGATTCGGATTAACTCCTTTCGGAGGACAGGTAATCGAAACTGTGTATCTTAGGAAGAATAAGTATAACGTTTCTCTAAGCCTTGAACAAAGTTTTAATCGAATAAAAACATTTTGGGGGTTTCGCTTGGGTTTATTGAAGTTACCATTAAATAATCATTTGCACCTTACAACAGAAGTAAAAGTTTGGTCACAACCAGAAGAACTTAGTTTCAATAGTTCACAAAATGATTTTAGTGCATATATAAAATCGGAACTCCAATACAAATTTTTACAATTTGATAATAAGCGAGCATTGGGTCTGCTTATTGGCGGTATATATAAAGGGCAGGGATATGTAATCGAAGAATTAAATCTCGGTCGAGGCCTTACTATGTGGGGTGGGATTATTTACTATCTCGGGGACAAAGGAGGTAAATGAAAATTGGATTCAATAATTTTTTCTTACAAAATCAAAAACCTCCCGTTCTCATAAATCCTTTCCCCATCCGCATAAATCTCGCCATTTTTCATATCTGACACCAAATCCCAATGAATGAGTGACTCATTTTTACCGCCAGTCTGTTTGTACGATTGACCGAGCGCCATGTGGATAGTACCCCCTATTTTTTCGTCAAAAAGAATATTTTTTGTAGCCCTTGTAATATTGTAATTAGTACCAATGGCTAGCTCTCCGAAATGGCGAGCTCCTTTAATTTTCATCACTTCGCCCAGCACATTTTCGCCTCTTTCCGCCGACCACTTCTCCACCCTACCATCTTTAATTTCCAGTGAAATACCACGTACCTCTTCGCCCCTATACAAAGCTGGATAATCAAAGTGCACTTTCCCATTTACCGAATCCTCGACTGGGCCTGTAAACACCTCGCCACTCGGCATATTCGTCTTTCCATCCGAATTGATCCATATGCGATTTTTGATGGAAAAGGATAGGTCGGTTTTTGGGCCTTTATATGTCATTTCGCTGCACTTGTTCAAGTGATCTACAAGTTTCTGCTGTTCTATCCCGACTTTGTTCCAGGATGCAATAGGATTGTCGTCATAAAGACGACAGGCATTGTACACAAACGTTTCGTAATCTTCCAGTGACATGCCGGCCACTTGAGCCGAGGCCGTGGTGGGAAATTCGCATAAGGTTCTTTTAAGTGATAGCGTAGCTGTACGATCAGAATATATTTTAGTGATTCCAGACAGATATTTTGACCGTTTCAATCTTTTTTTGGGATTGATATACCTCTCCTCGCTATGATTGTACGGCGCTCTAATGAATAGTACTGCATCAAACTCTTCGACCGCTTTTTTATAGAGGAGGGGTTCGTGCTTTAACTGTACAGGATTGGCTTCTTCATAAAGGATCTTCGTTTGCTCTCTGAAATTGAGTTCTACTTCGGGGATCGCTCCGATTTTTAACGCTTCTCTGTATACTTCTCTTACCAGATCCTCCGCCAGTGTAGTAGATGTGATGTACACTTTTTCACCTTTCTTAAGACCGAGGCTGTAATGGCAAAGAAGGTGCGCGTATTTTTTCAACATTTTAAAAATATTGCACAGCCCGATAGGGATAACGCACCTCGTATTGACTGATGACATACTTCTTCAGAAGTGCCCTTAACTGATCCATATTTTTCTTGCGCAAAGCGGAAATCATTATGGCCTCGCAGTCAAACGATTTTTCAAGCCTGTCTTTCAATTCCTCGAAGATATCTCTCTTGATTTCTTCCTCGAGAAGATCGTCAAATTGCCTTTCGGCGAAAAGATCAATTTTATTGAGTACCAATACGATCGGCTTATCACTCGCACCCAGTTCATTTAAAGTCTGCACGACCGTATTGACATGATCCTCATATTGCGGATGCGAAATATCCACGACCTGAAGAAGAATGTCACTCTCGCGCACTTCATCGAGGGTAGATTTGAAGCTCTCTATAAGGTGGTGCGGGAGCTTTCGAATGAATCCAACGGTATCGGACAAAAGAAAAGGCATATTATCAAAAACCACTTTTCGCACAGTAGTATCAAGGGTAGCGAACAACTTATTCTCTGCAAAAACTTCCGATTTGCTCAGCGTATTCATTAGGGTGGACTTACCGGCATTGGTATATCCTACCAGGCCCACTCTGATGAGTTCACCCCTGTTCTTTCTTTGTGTTTTGTTCTGCAGATCTATTTTATTCAATTTCTTTTTAAGTAGGCTTATTTTATCTCGCACAATCCGTCTATCCGTTTCTATCTCCTGCTCCCCAGGGCCTCTCATTCCAATGCCTCCGCGTTGTCTTTCGAGGTGGGTCCATAGACCGCGTAATCTTGGTAAAAGGTATTGCAGTTGGGCAAGTTCGACTTGAGTTTTGGCCTGTGCAGTCTGTGCTCTTTTGGCGAAAATGTCGAGTATTAAAGTGCTGCGGTCAATGATTTTCCTTTGGAATTGTTTTTCGAGGATGTTCGTCTGCTTGCCAGTTAGATCATCGTCGAAAATAACCATATCTACGTCGTTTTCCTTTATGTACAACTCTATCTCCTCGGCCTTTCCGGCTCCTATAAATGTGCGGGGATGTGGGCTGTTGAGCTTTTGAATGTATTTTTTTACAGTCAAAGCGCCCGCAGTGAGCGCAAGAAATTCCAATTCTTCCAGGTACTCTTCTACTAGTTGTAAGGTCTGACTTTCCCGTACAATGCCAACGAGTATGGCTTTTTCAACACCCTTCTTAAGATTCTGCTCTTTCTTCCTACCAACCTTCCATTGACTAGACATGGATACAATTAAAATGAAAATGAAAATAGCAAAACATATAATCCGATTTTCATTGGGTTTTGATTTTCATTGGGTTTTTGATTTTTATTTTGATTCATATAGTTCCCACACCGAAACTATTTTTTTCGCAGCCAAAGTTCGGGATTAAGTTTTTCATATGCATGCCATATTTCAAAATCGACAACGGGGGTAACACTATACGATTTTGACAGTTGTCCGATGACCTGGCCTTCCGATACCCGATCGCCCTTTTTTGCAAATACATTAGCCAATGTACGATACGAAGAAAGATAGTCGCCGTGTTTGACGATGACCATATATCCGTCTGTGTTTATTCTGGGAGTATGGGTGACTTCGCCGTCGAAGACGGATTTTACATATTGTCCGGCTTCGGTACGGATACCAACTCCATTATTTTCTATCCAAATGTTCTTGACCACGTCATGAGGCCGCTTTCCGAATTTTTCATAGATAACACCTCTTTCTACCGGCCAGATAAGCAGTCCTTTTTTTCTTCTGAAGGATTGACTGGCCGGGCTTGTTCCTAACGTAGTCGAGGAATTTTCGGATTCATCCGAAGTGTTAGCAGAAGGTTTGCTTATAGAAAATTGATCTTCGCGACTTTCAATTATCTGTGCTGATTTTTTTTTCTGTATCTGTGCATTCTTTAGTTCAGTACTTATCTTGTCCCTGTTTCTTATTATTTCTTCAACCAAAATTTCTTTTGAAGATAATTCCGCTTCCAATTCACTTAAGGTGTTTTTTTCTACTTCAAGATTTTCTTGGTTTCGATCAAGAAGACCTGTGAGTTCCTGATTTTTAAGTTCCAGCTCGATTTGCAAATTCTTTATTTTCTGCGCTTCCTTTTTTGCAAAATTTTCAAATTGTCGCGAGTATCGATATCTCATAATGGCTTTATTCAAAGACTCAGAAGAAAGAAAATACAAAAAACTGTTCTGCGATAATTTATATTTGTACGTCATGCGCATGACACTCTCGTAATCCTTTTTTATACCTACCATGTCGATTTCTAACTTATTGATAATCAACTTATTAGAATCGATAAGGGCATTAATTATTTGTACTTCCTCTTCTATTAGTGAGGCTAATTTCTGTCGATTTAAGATTTGTACTTTGAGCAACTGATACTCGTCGATCAGGTCCGTTTTGCGTTTACCGACCTCCTCCAATTCAGAAGCTGTAAATTCAAGTTCTGCCCTGGTTCGATCTTTGTCTTCCTGTATTTCTCTAAGCTTTTCATTTTGCGAAAAGCTTTTTACGGAAAATAGGAGACTAGTACCGATTATAATGAGAAGGTATTGAAAATGGCATGTTCTTAGGTACATCAATTTCGACATTAGATACATTGATTTCAAGCTTTCCTAAATGAAAATCGTCATAAGGGAAATATAGTTTTCGACCCATGTAAATGCCATGTTCTTCATTTTTGTCCTTCAGTTCGATGGTCAATTTACGATTTTGAGCATCAGTCAGAGAGAAGGCTTTTAGATTCAAATGCCGATCAAAGGCATATCTAAGACTGTATTGAGCATTTGAGCCGAGAAGATAATATTCGTCCTCGTTCCTTTTGTAGGTCAGCGTTTTTTCATGTGGTTTTGGAATATTCCCGGCAATATAAAATTGAATTTCAGAGAAAGTCAATGGCAGCTCATATTGATCGAGCAAATCCTGTAAATTTCCTTTTTCGTACATCTTTTCCTGCCTATAGATCATGGTGAAAGTATCAGGGGTGACCAGTCCTCGTGCCCCCTCTATCGAAATTTTTTTGAAATTAAACCATATTAAGCTGTCTTTAATCATTCTGATGTTCATCCTGCCGCCTCCTTTCATCTCGGGAGTTTCTATGCGCACCTTTGCTTTCGCCGAATACCAATTGTAATCAACAGAAACTTTTGAAAGGGCAGCCGTAAGTTTTTCGACAGCGCTATCCTCAGTTATCGCAGGTAAGATTTTTTTTGATTTGCAGGAGAGGAGTAAGAAGACAAGTGCAATAAGCAGTAGGTTCACAAAAGATTGCCTTTCAAATAAATCTTTACTTGTTGGTTGACAGTTGGCAGTTAGTAGTCGGCAGTCGGCAGGGACATGGGCTGAACTTTGATTTTTAGGAGCATTTGAACTTGTACTTGGGCTTGAACTTGTCCGCCTCATTACGGATTACCAGCTTTCGAATTCATCTTAATTCGCACCAAAAAACGGTTTCCTTTCAAAGGAAGAATTATTCGCTCATCATCGGATTTAATATTTCGCATGAAAAGGTCTTCCTTGGTCATTTCGACGATTTTTTCTCCGCTTCGACGAGCAACCAACTTTGCGTTAAGCAACTTTATTTGGTTTTTGAGGGAAGCATCTTTCGTGCCGATAAAATTGGCCTCTATAAGCATTTCACTTGCTTCGTTGGTGTGGCCTTGTTCGAAATGAGCAAGGCCATTGTAGACATAGGGGTATGCCTGATTCGGATAATAATTTATCGCCTTTTCCGAACTCAGCGTTAATTCAGGATATTTTTTTAATTGATACTGTATGACCATCAATTGCTTCCAGATCGTGAATATAGATTTGTCCAGGTCAAGGGTTTTGAGATATTCAATTTCCGCTTTTTCTGTTTGGCCTGAATTATACAGCAGGTCTCCATAGAGCGCATACGCCTTTGCTTCGTCCGGGTGGACGTCTACAAGCGTTCGTCCAAGATGAAGTAACCTTCCCTTTTGCGGGTGGTCTTTTGAGATTGTTTCTGCAAAGGGAATGAGTGCCTTCACTTTGGTATCTATATCAACTGAAGAATTGGAGGCAAATGATTCTATCTCCGCAATCTTGTCTTTTTTTGGAGACATTCGGGCAAGAAAGACCAGAGCTTCACTGTTATCAGGTTCTTGCCCTAGAATCTGCTCAAATAGCTGTTTTGATTTCTTTTTAGAGCCAAATTGTTCTTGCAGTTTAGCATTTAGCAGGAGATACTCCGTGTTTGTGGGATACATTTTCAACAGTTGCCCTGCTTTATTGAGCGCCTCTTTGTTTCTTTGCAGGTTGAGTAGAATTCTTGTGTTTTCCTGAATTGAATAACTATCGGTGCCGTATTCTGTTTCGAGTTGGGCTAAGACATTTAAAGCTGCTTCCTGATTATTTGCTTTTTCATAGGCTTCCTGTGCGCGAAAATAATGGTACTTTCCCTCTCCCCTATTTTTACTGAGCCTTTCATAAAGCAAACCCGCATCCTGATACTCTTGAAATTCAAAATAAATCTCCGCTAATGATTCCTGGTACCAGAGGTTAGAGGGATCCTTTTTATTGGCCTTTTCGGCGTTGCCAGTTGCTTCATCTTTGTCTCCCAATTCGAGATATATGCGAGAAAGATCAAAGTAAACGACAGGATTGGATTTATCTTTTTTTAGAATTTGTTCATAAACTTCAATGGCCTCATCGAGCTTGCCTAAGAGCTTTTTTTGGGTCGCCTTGATGAATAGGCCTTGCCTGGCTATTTCGTCTTCGGTGTAGCGCTGACCTTCTTGTGCGGAAGTAATAGCGGATGTAAAAAAACAAAGGACAAGTAAAAGGTATCTCATTTGTTCGTACTTAAATATGAGAACGATGTGCTTCGAGGGTGGATTGTATTTGAAAAGGGGAGTCCTGTGACTGTTGGCTTCAATTGGAGAAGTTCGCAGTAGGCAGTGGGCAGTCCGCAGTTCTTTGTTCCAAACTTGTATATCCTCATTATCAAAGTAAAATAGGTTTAGATTATGATGAATAAATTCAATCAAAATTTAGTCGACAACTGTAATCTTCAACATATTTGTACGAAATTTCCTCTCTATCGGCATAGAAGCGACATTGACCATGCGATCTCCCTTCTCCAGACGTTTGTGCTTCTTTAAGATTTTAATAATGTCATCAACTGTTTCATCCGTGGTGGAAAATTTATCGTAATAAAGACCGCGAACTCCCCAGAGTAAATTCATAGTTCCCAAAATCAGGGGCAGGTTGGAAAAAATGAAAATCTTGCTGTTCGGCCGGTACGATGAAATTTTGAAAGCGGTGTAGCCGGATGTGGTCACACCTGCTATGGCTTTGGCCTGAATATCCTCGGCTGTTCTGCAGGCGCTAAAACAAATGACATCCGATAGAAACGTAGAGGAATCTCTATCGGGTTTTGGTCTTTTTTCCTGAATCTGATAGGTCTTTTCTGCTTCTGCGATAATGCGATTCATAGCCTCTACCACTTTGACAGGATGTCTGCCCACTGAGGTCTCACCGCTCAGCATTACAGCATCGGTGCCGTCTAATACGGCATTGGCGACATCGGTGGTTTCGGCACGAGTAGGAGCCGGATTTGTGATCATACTTTCCATCATTTGGGTGGCAACGATTACTGGCCGCGCACGCTGAATACATCTTCTTATGATCCGCTTTTGAATGCCCGGTACCTGCTCCATGGGTACTTCTACCCCGAGATCACCTCTAGCTACCATAATACCATTGGAAGCTTTGATGATCTGCTCTATGTTTTTTACTGCGTCCGATTTTTCAATTTTTGAAATAACTTTTGCCCCATGCTTGTGATCTGCGATAATACTTTGCAACTCATTCACTTCTTCAGCGGTTCGCACAAAGGAAAGGGCGATCCAATTAACAGGAAACTGCAGGACAAACTGAAGATCTTTCCTATCCTTTTCAGTCAATGCCGGGAGAGAAATGTTGGTATCGGGTAGATTGACGCCTTTATTTGAAGAGAGGGGGCCTCCGAATGCAGTTTTGAGCTTCACCGATTTTTTTCCATCCGTTTCGACTACTTCGAAGACCAGTTTGCCATCATCTACCAATACTTTTTCGCCTATCTCAACATCTTTAGCAAAGAGGGGATAACTCATGTAGACCCTTTCCTCGGTGCCTTCGACTTTCTCATTTGTAAATTCTATTATGTCACCGCGCTTCAGTGTAATGCTTCCCTCCTTGATCGTACCTATCCTAAGTTTTGGACCTTGCAAGTCGGCCATTATGCCGACATTTATTTTGTGTTCTTCATTTATACCGAGAATGTATTCTATTGATTTTTGATGATCATTATGGCTGCCGTGAGAAAAATTCAAGCGAAATATGTCGACTCCGGCTTTCACCATTTTTAATAATATTTGGGGGTCGCTGGACGCAGGGCCCAGTGTTGCGACTATTTTAGTGTTTTGATTGTGGTGAATCCTCATACATTCGCATTGTGGAAATGGTGAATATAGAAAAGTCTGGTCAGTGAAACTTTATTGGACCTATAAACCTTTAGTAAAATGACAAATCAATAATAATTTTACTTTTGCAGTCTAAATTAAATACTAAAAACTATGGCAGACATTGCTGAAAAGATTAAAAAAATCATAGTAGACAAGCTAGGCGTAGATGAATCTGAAGTCACTAGTGAAGCCAGCTTTACTAACGACTTAGGGGCAGATTCCTTGGATACAGTAGAGTTGATTATGGAATTTGAAAAGGAATTTGATATTTCCATCCCTGATGAGGAAGCTGAAAAAATACAAACTGTAGGAGAGGTAATAGACTATCTGGCCGGCGCCAAGTAGGTAATATATTTTATTCCATACTATATATCCGCAAATGTCCGTGTACATTTGCGGATATTTTATTTTTACCCCTCCCAGCCTTCCACCAGTGGGCGGAAATGGGAAATGGTGGGGAACTTTAGTGTTTAGGTTTCAAATTCTAAAATCGCGCACTGACATGAAACGAGTAGTGGTCACTGGCATGGGAGCCATCACACCAATCGGAAATAATCTGGGTGATTACCGGCAAGGCTTGGAGAGCGGGAAAAGCGGAGCCATAGAGATTACGAAATTTGATGCCAGTCAATTCAGGACACGATTTGCGTGTGAAGTTCAAAATTTTGACGTAGAGCAATTCATTCATAGACGAGAGGCACGTAGAATGGACCCTTTTTCTCACCTGGCGATGGTATCCGTAGCAGAAGCAGTGGAAATGAGTGGCCTTGATTTTGAGAAAACAGATCTTGACAAATCCGGGGTGATATGGGCCAGTGGTATCGGAGGATTTGATACCCTTGAAAGAGATATTTCGGAAGCTGCCACTTCCGATGGACCTCCCCGATACAATCCATTTCTGATTCCTAAATTGATCATAGATATAGCAGCAGGCCTGATTAGCATCAAATATGGACTAAGGGGATTAAACTATGGAGTGGTTTCGGCTTGCGCTTCATCAACGCATTCTGTTGCCCTGGCTTTTGACAGCATTCGCTTGGGCAGGGCCGATATGGTCATAACTGGTGGTTCGGAAGCGGCAATTAACAAAACAGTAATCGGTGGATTCGGAGCAATGAAAGCACTTTCTATGCGCAATGATGATCCCGCTACTGCATCGAGGCCATTTGACTCGGATAGAGATGGTTTTGTACTCGGCGAGGGAGCTGGCGCTTTAATTCTCGAATCTCTTGATCACGCCAAGGCCAGAGGTGCCAATATATTTGCGGAAGTAGTCGGAGTGGGGATGACCGCCGATGCACATCATATGACAGCACCGCATCCCGAAGGATTGGGCGCCAAAAACGTCATGAAATCCGCCATAACGGAGGCAGGAGCGAATACTTCTGATGTCGACTATATCAATGTACATGGTACTTCAACTCCATTGGGGGATAAGGCTGAAGTGGCCGCTATTCAACAATTGTTTAGTGATCATGCCTATGATTTGAGTATCAGTTCGACTAAATCCATGACGGGGCATTTGCTGGGTGCAGCAGGTGCAATCGAATCAATTGCGTGTATATTGGCAATAAATTATAATTTTATACCACCAACGATCAACCATTTCACTGACGATCCTGATATTGACAGGAAGTTAAATTTCACTTTTAATCAAGTTCAGGAGCGAAAGATAACCTATGCTTTAAGCAATACTTTTGGCTTTGGAGGCCATAATGCATCGGTATTGTTTAAGAAGTTTGATTAATAGTTATTGTGTTTCTGCGGAGGATTTACAACTTATATTTTTCAGAAGATAAAGAGTTAGCTAGACAGCTTTTACAAGTATTGGGTTTTGTACCGGCCAGAATGCAATTATACAAATTGGCCTTCTATCATAAGTCCATGAACAATTCGCTGACGTCAAATAATCAACACAATGAGCGCCTGGAATATCTCGGTGATTCTCTACTCAGCTCAATAGTAGCCGAATATCTATTTAAAAAATATCCCGAAGCGAACGAAGGTTTTTTGACCAAGATGCGATCAAAGATTGTAAAGCGAAAGACGCTTAATGATATAGCTAGATTTATGGGAATCGATGTGATCCTGAGCGGTTATTCACAAGGAAGGATTAGTAGTTCTATGCTTGGCAATGCCCTGGAAGCGGTAATTGGAGCCATTTATCTTGAAATAGGTTACACCAAAACCAAAGATTATGTAATCCGCCAAATTCTGTTGAAATATCTCAATGTGCACGAATTGGAAGTGAGGGATGACAACTTCAAAAGTCAATTGCTCGAGTGGGGTCAGAAAAATAATATCAATGTTGACTTTAAATTGATGAGCAAATACAAGTACGAAAAAAGAGACCGCTTCAAGGTGGCTATCTTTATAGATGATGATGAGATATCCGTTGCAGACGATTTCAACAAAAAATCAGCAGAACAATCCGCTGCACAACGAGCTATGCAAAAAATGAAGATCGATTAGGAGTACATTTCAATTTTAGTAGTTTGTCTGCAAATGCCCTTTTTTCGACGATACTTCGCTCCAAAAATCCTCATTTAGTTCTACTAAACTCAGGTTTTTATGCCTCGTCTCATCAAAAAATTCATCATTTTCGCCAGAACCACAAAAATCGTAACATACTCCGATGGATTCACTTACGCAGATCACCCTTGGAGCTGCTGTGGGACAAGTAGTTCTAGGCAAAAAAGTGGGCAATAGGGCACTGCTTTGGGGCGCTATCGGCGGTACTATTCCTGATCTTGATGTTTTTGCTAATTTTCTAATGTCCGAGATCGACGCTTTGGCTTTTCACAGAGGTTTTACGCACTCTATCACTTTTGCTATTCTCGGAGGGTTAGGTTTTGGATGGGTTCTAGACAAATTTTATAAGAGCAAATACTATAAATACATTGCTTTCACCGGATGGTTTCTTTTTATTCTGGGAGTGCTTGTTCTCTTTAATATCATTGTCAAAAAAGAATTCATTCATATTTGGGCCTTTGCCGGCAGTTTTATTGTATTCGTTTATTTGATAAGTCGATTAGTAGCCTCCTATCTGAAATCAGATCGCCAATTACCGGTGGCCAATCGATCAGAATGGCAATGGCTATTCTTCTGGGCCATCCTCACACATACATTGCTGGATTGTTTTACCGTTTTTGGCACCCAGCTTTTCCAGCCATTTTCGGCGTACCGTGTCAGTTTTGATACTATTTCGGTTGCAGATCCATTGTATACTGCACCCTTTCTGCTCTGTGTCATTTTGGTTTCTTTTTTCGGCAGAAATAGCCGAAAAAGACGGATTATCAATTATATCGGAATTGGTATCAGTTCGGCGTATTTGCTTTTCACTGTTTTTAACAAGGCACGAATTAATAACGTATTCAAAAATTCATTTGCTGCACAAAGCATTGATTATCAACGATTTGTGACCACACCTACCATTTTGAATAATGTGCTTTGGTATGGGATCGCTGATGGTGGAGATGTCTACTATGCGGGATTGTATTCCTTATTTGACAAAGAGCCGAAAGTACAATTTGAAGAAGTCCATAAAAATGAAGGCCTGCTTAACGCAAAAGAGGATGACAGGACCGTCAATATCCTCAAGTGGTTTTCCAATGGATATTTTAATGTAATTGAAAGAAAAGATGGTTTGCTACAAGTCAACGATATGCGGTACGGCTCCATGAAAACGGATGAGCGGGATGAGGACGATTATATTTTCAATTTTCCGTTGGCTAAAAATTCAGATGGGTATTATGAATTGAAAGAAGCGCGCGGAGGGCCGCCTGAAGGGGATGAGCGGGAGATGTTGAAGAGTTTGATTGAGCGGATGAAAGGGATTTAGACAGAATACGAATTACTGCTTCGCGTAATCCCTAACTTTCTTTTTCTATTATGGTTTCGATCTGTTCCTTCAATTCGGGAATAATGTTCTTTACCATCTTCAAAAGAAATCAGAAAATCAATATCGCTTGCTTCATTTTACTCTTCCCGGACATTGGAACCAAATAAACCAATAAAGTCAATACCAAATCCTTTTATTTGGTCTTTGTTGCGTCTGATTTTATTCTTTACTATTTCCTTTGTCAACATAACCCAGAAATTAATTATCTTTTCTTAAAAGCAAATATCTTCTTTTAGTATTCTCTATGCACGCAAGATTGAGGCATAAGATCTAAATATTGACGATAGAAACAAGCACCTTCTCCAACTCCTTCATATTCTCCAAAGACATGGAATGCAATGGCAATCGCACCTCATTAGTAGAAAACCCAAGAATAGACATCGCTGACTTAATTCCCACGGGATTACCTTCAATATAGAGCCATTTGTGCAAATCGTAGATCAAATTATTAAGCCTTCGGGCTTCGCGGTAGTTGTCCTTGAGAGCGGCACTTACTAAGCTGGAAAATTGGGAAGGCAAGGCATTGCCAATAACAGAAATTCCACCGTGACCACCAACTGCGATCATCGGCAGGGCCACCTCATCGTCACCGGATGTGACGATAAAATCTTTCGGTTTGTTTTTGACAATTCGTGTCGTCTGGATCAAATCCCCCGTTGCCTCTTTGATCCCAATGAATTTTGAACTTACTTCAGCAAGCCGAACAGTTGTTTGCCACGTAATATTCGATTGGGTGCGTCCGGGAACATTATAAATGATAATGGGTATGGGTGATATTTTTTCCATTTCCATATAGTGCCGGAATATACCTTCCTGTGAAGGTTTGACATAACCCGGGCTCGATGAGAGTATAGCGTCGACCCCTGAAAAATCGTAATTATCAATTCTTCGCACCAATTCTCTGGTATTGTTACCGGTAAAGTTTCCGGCGACAACAGGAAGGCGTCCATCATTGATTTTAATAGCAAAATCGAGAACGGATTTGGCCTCTTCGTGGTTAAGAGTGGCTGGCTCACCTGTAGAACCTAGCATGACGAGGTAATCCACACCACCATCTATGACGTGATTGATGATTTTTTCAAAGGCGTCAAAATCAACTTTATTATCTCTAAATGGCGTAATGAGCGCTACTCCGGTACCTATGAATTTTTGATTTTGCACTTCTTGGTGTTTTCCTGCTACTTTGTGTGAAACTTACCCATCTTTGAATACTTCTTCAATCGCCCGTCGATAAGTTTTCGAGGAGGTACATTTTCCAAGTCAGCTATGTCCTTTTTGATTTGTTTTTTAAGGATTTTGGTCATTTTTTCGGGATCGGAATGGGCTCCGCCGACAGGTTCGCCGATGACACCATCAATTAGACCAAATTCGAGCATATCACTAGAAGTAAGCTTCAACTGCTCCGCTGCATCTTCTTTGTGGTCCCAACTTCTCCAGAGTATCGAAGAGCAAGATTCGGGTGCAATGACCGAATACCATGTAAATTCCAGCATATAGACACGGTCACCCGCACCAATACCAATGGCACCTCCGGAAGCACCTTCGCCAATGATGTAGCAGAGTATTGGAGTTTTTAGCTGGGCCATCTCGAAAAGGTTTTTGGCTATGGCTTGAGCCTGGCCGCGTTGCTCCGCTTCCATACCAGGATAGGCGCCAGGTGTGTCAATGAGACTTATTACAGGCATTCCAAATTTTTCTGCCATTTTCATTAATCTTGAGGCCTTTCTGTAACCCTCAGGATTGGCCATGCCGAAGTTGCGGTACTGACGCAGTTTTGTATTCACCCCTTTCTGATGGCCGAGAATGATTACGGACTGATTATCTATTTTTCCGATGCCTCCTACTATTGCTTTGTCGTCGCCAAAGTATCGATCACCGTGAAGTTCTATGAAGGATTTGCACATGTGCTCGATGTAGTAGAGTGTGTATGGGCGTTCGGGATGACGCGAAAGTTGCACTTTTTGCCAGCCCGTTAGATTCGCATAGATCTCTTTTCGCTTATTGCGAATTTTCGCTTTGATCTCGCTAATCTTGTCCTGTACGTCGATCTCGCTTTCTTCGGCAACCTGCTGTATTTTTTCAAGCTGGTTGTACAGATTTTCAATAGGTTCTTCAAACTCCAGAAATACCATAGCTTAGCCGAAAGTGATATGTGAAGTTAGTAATAGTGCTCAATCAAGATTAAATTGATTGAGCACTGAAGCGGGGCAATATAGCAAGTAATAGGATAAGTGGCTTCAGATAATTCGTTAATTAATTGCGAATTGGAAATAATCGAAGTTTAGCCATGTTCGGGCGAACATTCTAAAATTGACTAATCCCTTGTGAAGGGCACAAATCGCACCGGCAGGAGGTCTTCTTTTATGATCTTACCGTCCTTTTTCGTAACCAACATTAGGCTTTGATTCGAAAATCGGGCACCTACGGGAATAATCATTTTTCCAGTATCCTTTAGCTGTTCAATAAGGGGTGGTGGTATGAAATCAGGAGCGGCGGTCACGATTATGGCGTCAAATGGAGCGTATTCCGGCCAACCCAAATATCCGTCCCCTATTTTTAAATGTATATTATCGTAGCCGAGAGATGCAAATTTTTGTCCTGCAAATGCGCCCAGTTCCTCAACGATCTCAATAGTAAAAACCGAATCGACCATTTCGGCAAGCACAGCTGCTTGATATCCCGAACCGGTTCCTATTTCCAGGACTTTCGAGCGTTGATTTAAACCGAGAGACTCAGTCATAAATGCGACGATATAAGGTTGAGAAATAGTTTGTCCATATCCGATTGGCAGAGGTCGGTCTGAGTAGGCTCTGTATTTTTCAGCTGCGGGGACAAAGAGGTGGCGCTTGACCTGGCGCATTGCATTGAGGGTAAGCGGATCTGATACTCCTCTTCTTTTGATTTGCTTTTGTACCATTTGTTCGCGTTGTGTTTTGAATGAATTTTGGGCTGTGCAGGTGGAAAGGATGACTGGAGCGAGAAAAAGAAATATAATTATGGGGATTTTATTATTCACTGCGAGGGCCCAATTAACCGATTTGAGTGCACACTCGGTTAATGTTTGAAAATGGCTTGAAAATAAAAACGAGCCATGCAAAAAGAGATCATAACTCCTTGATAATCAAAGCGGTCCGGACGAGACTCGAACTCGCGACCCCCTGCGTGACAGGCAGGTATTCTAACCAAACTGAACTACCGGACCAAAAAATAGCTTTCATCAAAAGCCCAGCAAAAGTAAAGATATACTTTGCTGTGTGCAATATTTTAGTTCACTTATTTGTAGATTCTTGAACTAAAAAACTTGTCAACACGATTTCTCTACTCTATTCTATACCGAGCATTTTAATACTAATCGACTAATCTAGCAGTCGACCAATTACCAACCTACAACGCATTATAATTCCTTATAAACTGCTTCAACTCCCTAAAATCCAATCTACCATTCACTGTTTTCAGATACTCAAGAATAGCTACTGCTTTCCTCGCCCGCGTCTCCGATCGTTTGCCCTGCGAGATCATATAGATCAGGCTGCGTTGTTTCCCTTTTGTGAGGGAGTGAAATATTTTATCGCCATCCGGATCGATTTCAAATAACTCTCCCAGTTCTTCCGGCACCGGCATTCCATATTCGCTATCATCCTTGGTCATTTCAACTTTCACAACATCACCGAGACCAATTTTCAACTTTTTCCGAAGTGCTTTATGCAGCGTGATCATATAAGTTCCTCTGCCAGAAGGCATAAGAGCACAATTGTGCTCTACCTCTCCATTAAAGGTACACATCATTCTTCTGTCCGTATTTTTGAATCGATCGCTGACATGCTGCGGTACCTGAAGGTGGTAACCATAGACTGACGAGTCCAACAAAGATACTGTTGCGGTGAACTCAATCATATTTCAAACTTTTTATAACTAAGACGCTTTCAAACTTTTTAGTTACGCCAAATTTTGAAAATTCGGACAACTCTCTGAATAATTCTGGCTCCCTATTTGTACAGCGCAAATCGAAGATAGTATTTATACCTTCGCAAATCTTTCTGCTATAATATCGAGAATTGCGAGAAGTACAAGACAGTAAACAAAGAATAATAGTCAAAATAGGCTCTTCTACCCTCACCCAAGGTCAACAGAAAATATCCAGAGGAAAGATAGAAGACCTGGCTAATCAGTTCAAACTATTACAGGAAAAGTATGAAATCATCCTCGTGAGTTCAGGCGCTATTGCGGCAGCCAAACAATTTGTCGAATTGAATAAGGGAAGGCCAATCGAAGTGAAACAAGCCCTGGCTGCTATCGGCCAATTGCACCTCATGCGCATCTACCAGGAAGTATTCAGGGATTTCAATTTGCTCTGTGCTCAATGCCTTCTTACCTATTATGATTTCGATAATCCGGAGTCAGGCAGGAATGTCAAAAATACAATTGAGACATTAATAAATAATAACTATATACCCATCATAAATGAAAACGATACCGTGGCAACTGAGGAAATTCAATTTGGCGATAATGACAAGTTAGCCGCATTAACCGCGGAATTATTGAATGCTGATCTCCTGGTCTTGGTAACGGATATAGATGGCGTCTATACAAAGGATCCTAAGGAATATAAAGATGCTCGAATTGTAACCGAAATAAAAGACATCAAACCTCATATTCAAACCATTTCGCACAGTAAATCCGATCTCGGATCAGGAGGTATGAAATCGAAACTGGAGTCAGCTGGGATCGCTCAGCAAGCCGGCATAGAGACCTGGATTTTGTCGGGCAATACTTCTAACTTTCTGATGAATGCGATTGAGCAAAACCAGACCTTTACTAAAGTTTTGGCCGGTTAAACTTGTTATATACTTTCGTCAATTCATAACGCAACTCGATAAAGACGCCTTTGGAATTCAAAATATTCTCACACCTGTCTTTGTATTGATCTTCCATTTTTCCTGAGTTTGACACTTAACGGCCTTGGATTTTCACAAGATGCCCATAGAATAGGGATTTTAGGGGTAGAAATGTAGGTTTTTGATAAAAACGTGGTGGCAACAAATTGAATATAAATTCCTATATATTAGGTGTTTGTAACATATATGTAGTATATTTACTACATGTTCATTAAAACTACTAAATCCAGAAATCACACCTACCTTCAAATAGTCGAGTCCTATCGCATGGACGGCAAAGTCAAGCACAAAGTCCTTCTTAACCTAGGCAGGTTGGATGTCTTACGACAAGATCGCACCCTTGAAACCATTGGCCGTAAACTCTTGACCTTGTCGGGAATGGATGCCAATAGCATTTCGGACATGAAAGAGGTTAAAAGACTTTGTTATGGTCATGTGGTTTATGAAAAGATTTGGGAAAAATTAGGCCTTGCTACAATTCTTGATAAGGTAGGAGCAAAGCATAGAAGGCTTGGCTTTTCCCTGAGTAGGGTTACTTTTTATATGGCAATACATAGACTATTGCGGTGCAAATCAAAATTAAGAGCCTACCAGGATCAAATTGAATTCAAGGGAATGGACAGCAATATTGAACTTCATCAACTCTACAGAAACCTCGACTGGTTAGCTACTCATAAGGAGGAAATAGAACAAGGTATGTTCAAAAGATATTGCGATCTGTTTAACTCAACTATAGATGTAGCCTTCTATGATGTAACCACTTTTCATTTTGAGAGTGTGAGGCCTGACGAGTTAAAAGACTTTGGGTTCAGTAAAAATGGAAAGTTCAACGAGGTGCAGGTAGTGATGGGATTGTTTACCGATCAGCAAGGTCGCCCTATAGGTTATGAATTATTCCCAGGAAATACATCAGATGGCAAGACGATGATCGATGCGTTGAACATACTCAAAGATCGGTTCAACATCAATCAAGTTGTCATAGTAGCCGATAAGGGGCTGAATAGTAAAAACAACTTTCACCTCATCAGACAAGCAGGATATGAATACATTGTGAGTTCAAAACTAAAAGTCCAAGCCAAACCTATACAGGATCAGGTATGGGCTAATGAGGGTTACCATAATCATGAAGTGGACAAAGACACAGCAGAAGTATTGTTCAGATATAAATCTGTGGATCTGGAGGTATCCTATAAAGACGAACAAGGTCAACAACATGAATGGAAAGATAAACTCATAATAAGTTGGTCAAAACAACGAGCGGTAAAAGATCAAAAAGACAGAAAAAGACAAGTCGAAAAGGCCGAAGCCATGGTCGACCAAGGCCAGGTGCCCAGCAGTAAAAAGGGTGCAAAGAGGTACGTCAAAATAGAATATGAGAACAAGACACCACCTACTCTGGATGAAGAACGAATCAAAGAAGATAGCAAGTGGGACGGATATTATGGTATTCAGTCAAGCCGCAAAGACATGAGTGAATTTGCTATTATGAAAGCCTACCACAATCTATGGCGCATAGAAGAAAGCTTTCGCATTCTAAAAACAACTATGAAAACACGACCGATATTCCATTGGACACCCAATAGAATAAAAGGCCACTTTGTAGTGTGCTTCATTTCCTTTGCAATGGAAAGAGCTCTGGAAGAAACTCTACGAAGTAAGGAAATAGATATAAGTCCTGAAAAAATAAAAAATGAACTCAATCAACTCCAGGTATCTCAAATGAAACTGGACGATCACAAATTTTATGTAAAAGGTGCCAATGGACAATATGGAGCAAAAATCCTTCGAGCATTAAATATTGCTCCGCTTAAAAATATTGAACTCATACAATAGTTCGCCAAGCCTCCTTACCGCACATTCGTCCAAACCCAATGCCGTAGTGGCAATTTGCAACATGTCAATCCCGTAACTGTCTGAAAATCAGATCACCAGCAAAATTAAGTGTCAAAGTCAAGGGATCCTAAGGAATATAAAGATGCTCGAATTGTAACCGAAATAAAAGACATCAAACCTCATATTCAAACCATTTCGCACAGTAAATCCGATCTCGGATCAGGAGGTATGAAATCGAAACTGGAGTCAGCTGGGATCGCTCAGCAAGCCGGCATAGAGACCTGGATTTTGTCGGGCAATACTTCTAACTTTCTGATGAATGCGATTGAGCAAAACCAGACCTTTACTAAAGTTTTGGCCGGTTAAACTTGTTATATACTTTCGTCAATTCATAACGCAACTCGATAAAGACGCCTTTGGAATTCAAAATATTCTCACACCTGTCTTTGTATTGATCTTCCATTTTTTCCAGGACGATTAATTCAATAGCTTTCGCAAAGGAAGTTGTTATAGTATTTCTCAATGGCCTGGAATCGTAGTAATATTTGTGCATAAAATTTATAGCCGCCTCCACATTGAATAAATAAATGTCTATCACTTCAAAAGGAAATATAGCTTCCTTCTTAAGCTTGCTTAGGATGGCATTTACTTTTTGAATCCTGGGGCGTCTGGGTCTTCTGTAGCTTTTGGTAACATATTTGGCAGCAATTTCTTTTTTGGCGGTTTCGTAGATCTTCCTGCGATCTTCATCGCTTCCGAGTTCGAGAGAATAGTATGTTCTCACTTCTTTCACTTTTGAAAAAAGTGTTTTCATTTCCTCCTGTAGTTCTTCTTCGGTTAGAAGGCTAAGGTGTTTAATGAAATCTGAACGGCGCAAATAAGTTAATTCTCACCATCGTCGTTCATATAGTCAAGCAGTTCTCGTATTTCTGCCTTGAGCAGATCCCGTTTGGAAATAGTTTCTTCCACATACTTCGCCGCATTCTCCGGGCCGTATAAGGAATTCATTATTGAAGTAGATTCCTCGACCAGGTAGTCTTTAAAATTGTGATAAAAATCTATCGTACCCCAATGATAATTCCGTTCAGTTCCACCGGGTATGATCATTGTGTAAAGGCCCCAGCCGAACATTGCATTTCTCCTGATTCTTTCGGTATGGACTGGTTTCCAATATTCTTTTTCCAATCTTACGTATTCTGATTCGTCTACACCCGGTTTTATTTTCATAGAATTAAAAATCTGATATCTATACTGGCTTTCGGAATTTGCAAATGTTTGGTCGGCCGTGCGCCACACTTCTTCGTAGACCATATCCCTGACTTCGTGTGCCCGCAAGGCCAAAGCGATTTCCTGTTCATCCAACAATACAGCGTAGTTTATCCCGTGTCCTTCGAAATGACCAGTCAGCTTTTCTGCTGTTTCGTATTCGAATACGATGATATAGTTGTATTCAGCATGAGTACCCGATGGAGCAACTACCCTTAGTAAATACCACCCATCCAGCAAATCTTTTTTAATGCGGGCCTCGTGTATTTTTTTCCATACCTCGCCCTCTAATCGGATAAATTCGTTCTCCATAGAAGGGTGCACTTTGTAGTACTGTAGGGCAAAGTAATTACCAAGTTCTCCTTGGCTCTGAACAGAAGACGGTGCAAATACAATAAAAAGTGAAAGTGCCAGACTCCCAAGAAAAGAATAGAAAATATTTCTCTTAAGCTTTCGAAACAAAGTATTATTTCTCATAGCAGGTTTATTATTTCAACTAAACAATAGTCACATCTAAGTTCTATTTGTTACTTATTGCGAATTACCGCCAAAGATATACAGCTTTTTCCAACAAAATGTTATGAATTGGTGTCATTTTATCTAAATCACCCAATGGATGAATAATTAACTTTTACTCACAGTAAGCCCAATGCTTCTTTAAGCAATTCCAAACCTTCCTGTCCGATTGGCTTACCTTGATTATCAAATGAAATGTCTTCATGCCAAAGGGTCAGGGAAGTGACAACATTCGCATCCAATGCCAGAAGCGACCAAAGTAGGGATTGCATAGCTTTTTCTCCTCTTGGCGGTTGAGGAGTATAGGTCATGGCCAGGACTGGTTTATCTGCTAATTCGCCAAATTTTGCAAACCATTCCAAGGCGTTTTTGAGGATGGCCGGGATGTTGTGAATGTATTCTGGTGTGCAAACGATTAGAGCGTCTGATTCCTTGACTGCATCTTTCCACTTCAGGATTTTTTCATCAAGGGCGAAGTCATAAGCATCAGGAAGAAAAGTTGGAATTTTTGTAATGTCATATCTCACAAATGAGTGATTTGAGCATATGGAGGGAAGTGCTTCGAGTAATCGCACATTCGAAGAATCTTTTCGCACTGAGCCGCTAATGGTCAGGATGTTCATTGCAAAAGCAATACTTTTATATAAAAAATGCCACGAAGTTAAACGCTATCATAGAAAAAGGGGGGAAACGGTTGATTGGTCGATCAATTTGAGGAGATTCCAGCAGTTATGACGCAAGGCAAAGTTCAACCCCATAGGACTGAGCCTACGGGGCAGGCACAGGATTCAAAGCTGGGTTCCCGAGAAACGGGACAGGCTGTGCCGACCACTTGAATCCTTATTTATTGTGTTCAGTAGTTTTTATTTTATTCTTCAATTAACCTGCTGAATTTCTTTCGGTACTCATTAAGTGAAATTCCGGTTTGTTTTTTGAATACATTCCTGAAATTGCCCAAGTCATTGTAACCGACCTTATCCATGATGGCCAACATGGTATTGTCCGTTTGCTCCAGTAGCTTTTTTGCACTCTCTATCCTTACCTTTTGAATATAGTCTGTCGATGTAACCCCAGTCGCAGTCTTAAAACGTCTAATAAAAGTCCTCTCGCTCATAGTCGCATATTTCGACAACTCCGCAATGGTCATATTTTCTAGGTAATTGCCTTCAATGAACTCTTGAACTTTCAGTATATTCTCATCGCCATGCTGTTTGAAAGCAACGAATATTGAGTACGATGATTGCGGCATTTTGTAAAGGTCTGCCAGCATGATTTTGGAGCAGCGCACGGCTAATTCATGCCCATGAAATTTTTCAATGAGGTACATGATTAGGTTAAGAAAAGAGGTACCTCCTCCTGCACTTATTAAAGTCCCATGGTCAACAATATTCTCCGCTATACGTAAATTGACCTTCGGGAAAAGCTGGTTAAACAACTCAGCATAAGCCCAATGCGTCGTAGCAGATTTATACCATCTAGCAATCCCGTTTCAGACAGCAAAAAGGAGCCCGTGCACATGCTTGCAATGTGTGCTCCTGTGGCATGTTGATCTTGAAATCAAGGCACTAAGGCCCCATTGTTTTTTACAGTTTCGATAATGTCCCCATCGCAAGAAGGAATTAGTATTAGGTCATATCGCTCAGGGTCGTTTATGGTCTTGTCGCAATAAAACGGATGCCCTGTCGATGATTTTACCAATCTGTCTTGCGCACCTACCAATTTAGGGTCGAAAAAAAGCTCACCCGAGCCGCTTGATTCTGCTATCTCATTCACTTTGGTCAACATATCGTATGAGCCCAAAACACTAAACGATGTAGCCCCTTCAACGGCTAAAATGGCAACTTGCATGATTTGGCGTATTTGTTGATTTTACCAAAATAAAGATAATTATTTACAAGAGAACTGAGAGTATTATGGCCGTTTTTCCAATGTTGTTTGGCGACATTGCCAATTGATATTCTGAAATAACCGGGTATGTTTGGATCGGATAATAAAAAACTAATTATGATATTATATAACCATTCGCTCTATACATTTGAATTAATTCAGGAAGACCAAATCCTCCTTTTCAAATGGTCAGACAGAACAGAAAACATGGGTATGGAAGATTACCAGGAGGCCTTGCATAATTATGCAGGGTTCGGGTCGGAATACAGTGTCCAGGCCATGCTCGTTGATGTACGCACCTTTAAGTACAAAATGACGCCTGAACTTGGAATTTGGCGGGATGAGGACATTTCCCCAAGGTATAGCAAATTTGGCTTGAAAAAGTTCGCTTACATTGTACCTCTTGGAGTTGTTGAGAAAATGAAAGATACAATGGCCAAGGTCGAGCGTAGCTTTGAAGAGGACTATTTTGAAAGCGAAGAAGAAGCAGTCAATTGGTTAACCAGTTAAATTTTCCCGGCTATGACACCCTTTATTATTGGCAACATACAGTTCACTCTTTCTTTGATCATCTACATTTTTATTGCCATCTGGTGGGCACATCCGGCACTCAAAACCAAGAGTTGGAGCCTTGCTGTAGTTCCGTTGCTTTTAGTTCATGTGTTCAGATATGGTCCGTTAACCCTTCTGATGCCGAACAAGTATCAGCAGAAGTGCCTCTTGATGTTAGTGAAACGATTGCTTATGGTGATTTAGTTTCGGGTATACTCGCACTTGCTGCCATGATATTTGCACGAAATAATTTGACTGGTCGAAAAGTGGTACTTTGGCTATTCTCAGTTGTTGGTATAGCTGATGTGGTTTGGGCTACAAAGACAGGCATTGGAGCAGGGCTACTGGATATGGGCATGGGATTTAATCTTTACATCCTGAATTTCTACGTTCCGATGTTGATTGTTACGCATGTAATGATTATCAAATACTTATTGAAAAAGTAGGTTGATGAAACCACAAAGGAAATAGTAATACTTCGAATTTTCTTCGAATAGATGGTTTTGTCTACTTCTACAGGGGTGGTAATTGTATTGATCATTCCTTGCAATTTTGATATTGATTTTATGAATGGATAGCCATACCACCCCGCCATCCGGTCAGTTAAACAATTATATACAGAGACCTTTTACACAGCAACTATCTGAGCCCTGTGCTTAGGATAACTCGTGCCGCGCTACGCGGTATCGTTTGTCGAAACCATGGCCGGCAGAATCTTTCAATACTACCAACCATCGGTTGAGGAGACGGCCATGGAGCGACCGCCCCTCTTTTTGCGTATGAAAAAACTACTATCTCTTGCGCTATGTAGCGTGCAATTTGGACAAAGTCATTTTTTGCCAAGATAAGTTGCCGCACAAATGTCAGGATTCAGGCTTCTAGTGCGTCAGGAACGAAATACTAGAACTATTTTTAATATATTTGTGTTCACCAAAACAAAAAAAAGATGAGAGGGATTCCCACAGCCCTCCCATTAACAGTAAACGAACGTCAGCGTGATATATTAGAAAAGGAATATCACAAGGTGAATATACCAAGTTCATACAAACAACGAGTTTCCATAGTAGTTTCAGGAATGGAAGGAAAGAGTATACATGAAACTTCAAGAAATTTAGGAGTTTCATTAAATACAGTACGACGGTGGAGGCGGCGTTGGGAATCAGGACAAGAGGAATTAAGAGCGTTAGAACATGATGAACAAGGCATTCGAGTGAAAGATCATGTTTTACGTACCAAGATTAAGGAGGAGGTACTATCAGACTTGCCCAGGAGTGGAGCACCAAAACGAATAACCTTAGCCCAAGAGCAGCAAATTGTAGGGTTGGCCTGTGAAAAGCCCGAGGATCATGATATTGAAATGGATTACTGGACAAGAGAAATGTTGGCCCATGTGGCAAAGGCAAGGAAAATTGTGGATAGCATTTCCCCACGTTATGTGGGCACTATTTTAAAAAAAACAAATTAAGGCCGGATAAGTCAGATTATTGGTTATACCCCAATATTGAGGACCGAGAATTATTTCGCAAACAAGTTGAGTTCATTTGTGCTTTAATTATAGGGGCAGTGGCGGGGCAAGACCCAAATAGGCGTGTTTTTAGTGTAGACGAAAAAACAGGTATTCAAGCCTTGGAGAGAAAAAACAGCACTCCGATGCGCCCGGGTAGAAATCGTCGTATTGAATCTGAATACACTCGACACGGAACAACCTGTTTAATGGCCGCATTGGATATTTCTAATGGAAAAATACACCATTACCGATTACATCCAACCCGTACAGAAAAGGATTATTTAGAATTCATAAAACAAAGTTGTGCAACTGTATCAATTGATAAACAAATCGGATTTCTTGCTGATCAACTCAATACACATAAATCGGAATCTTTGGTGCGTTGGGTAGCCCAGCAAATCGATTATAGGGGAGACTTAGGAACAAAAGAGTATAAGGGAATTCTAAAAAGTCAAGCTTCCAGACAAGCATTTTTAGAGAATCCCGAACATCGCATCTTTTTTGTATATACTCCAAAACACTGTTCCTGGCTCAACCCTATCGAAAACTGGTTTGGAAAACTACAAAGGCACAGAATTAAGAACGGAAATTTTATATCAGTGGACGATCTGAAATCCAAAATTGAATCTTACATTGCATTCTACAACACACTATTGTTTAAACCGTATAAGTGGAAATTCAAAGGATTTATCGAAGCTCAACCTCATGGTTCAAGAACTTCGTTCCCGATGCACTAGTGCTTGAGGAACGAAATAAGAACACCCTTAAACTTGTTCTTTTTACGCTGCTCTGCGTTAAAGAACCGCCTCATTTAGCTATGGCTAAACTCGGGAACCTTCGCCTTGATCAGCATAAAAATAACTGCGTTTTAGAGTACCATTACTTCGTTCCTCAAGCACTAGTGCGTCAGGAACCACTAAGAAATTAGACAATCCGTTACGACGTCAATCGTCATTATCGTCATTGCCACTGTCATCATCATTATCATCGTCATGTCCATTGTCATCTCCATCGTTCTCATTCTGGTCATCGTCCTCATCATTTTCGCCATGACCATCATCGCTGTCGTTCTCCATTTCATCATCCCCATAATCATCGCCTTTGTCCTCGCATAAAAACTCTCCATTTTCATCGAAAACAAGTGTAGCACCAGTTAATCTCACTTCGATAATATTGTGCCCGAATTCTGATTCCGATTCAGCCTCTAATGTAGATGTGTCTGTATTGCAAGAGAAGAGAAAAAGGAAGACTAGCCCGGAAAATAATAGGGCGAAATTCATTTTCCACATTTTGTATTTTTTGTTTGGTAAAATGCTCTCAACTTTCATAAACAACTTATTTTGTATAACTATCGATACGACTGTATTTCTGTGATTAGTTGCGTGCGGTTTGAAAAATAGCTGAGAAAAATTTCTCTCAGAGCCCGATCCTGATGCCAAGGCCGATTCCTCTTTCTGCACCGATAATTGATATATCATTCTTATCCATAACCTGATGCAGCTTTGGAATAAAATAACCAATGGCAGCCCCAACAGCATACCCCACGATAACATCAGAAGGAAAATGGCGACCAGCCTCATACCTAAAATAACCGGTCAATGCAGGAGCAATAATAGCCCCCGCCCACACGGCATGTCTCCAACCCGAATCCGGATGAAGGTCCGAGAAAACCTTGGCGGTAAAAAATGACATCGATGCAGTATGCGAAACGTGACCTGAAAAAAATGACCGCTTTGCCGTCCTGATGATTTTGCGTTCAGTGGGGACTTCCGGATTGTATATGAAAGGCCTTATACGGCGTATAGAGGATTTTACAATATTGGTAAGCGCTAGATTAAGAGCAATAGTTTCGGCGTACATTGCGATGTATTCTGCCCCATTTGCTCGCAACCGCTTAGACAAGTAAAGACTTAACGGAGCAATTGTCAGCGCCGTGCGAAAATAATCACTCGCCGTTCTTGCCGATGGCGAAAAATTAAAAGTTGCCGGTCGGTCGATTCGCCAAAGTTCGTCCCTGTTCAATGCATTAATTTCTTCTGCAGTAATTGGCGCATTGTCAAACAATAATAAGTCGGCGGCAAAAATGCCTATCGCAGCGCCGGCAATAAAACCATCCTTTTTCCAGCCCAGTTCATAGATTTTTTGTCCAAAGCAATTGAATGGATGCCCTGCAATCAGCAGCGTAACAATTAGAATGGAGATCGTCGAAAAAGTTGGTTTTCGTAACAACATAAAAACAGCTCAAAATACTATATCATCAAATATCATCAACAGGATAAATGAACAGCACGGGATCCGACCGCACCGCCGAGCCAAAGACGCCCAAAGTACCTTCTATAGTGGAATGAAGAAACGTAGGCTCTATAAATGGATTGAGTATACTCTGCAACTGATTATCCAAATCGTCAAAAAATGCCGCTGATTTAGCATCCAGTGATTGGAGGTAGACCGTCGTAGCATCACCTTTCCGGTATTCGAAAGAAACCTCAATGTACAACTCCATATCCCCGCCGTCATTGTTGATATCGTCAAAAATCGTACGTCCGAGATCTGTAGTCATGAATAGTTCTGTTGAATCTATACAGGTGCTTTTGATTACATCCAGTACGCTAGCGTGAATCCGTGTCTTGTTCATCAACCTATCCATCTGAAAGCGGTAGAAATTTCCTTCTCCTACTACATCATTAAATCTTAGTATCACGCCGTCGTGACCTCCATATACATCGAAGAATTCAACAGCCGTATGTTCAACTTCACGGAGATTTACTTTTGACTGGTTGATAGTAGTACTGGCGGTGTAGGTCTGCCCTTGATGACGTACTATTAACTCATAAGTATTGCCATATACGATTTTCTGATCGGTCGTATAGAAGGGCTGCCACCGGCATCTGAATTTATCAAATGTAGAATCAGGAAGGAGGGTAAAGGTTCTTACCCCATCCGATATTTCCACCTCTGCGTTGTGCACGAAGGTCTCTTGCGGAGTTACTTTTTCATTGAAAAACGACACGCTGTTGCTGAGTTGTACCTTTGGATTTTCGCCGGGATGTAAGATACACTCTATGAATAATTGTGAATTGTGCTCCGGTGTGCCTTCAAATGCTATATTCTTCTCACAGGAGAGAAGCAAGGTCGCAATGCCGGCTAGAAGTAAATAAGATATTTTCGAAAACATATTCAAAAAGGCATGCCCGACCCGCCTGGCTTCTAAACTGTAATAGGGTCGCCGGGCATGCTGAAATTTGGTAAAATGTGGTATGATTTCCGATAAAACCAGGCGAGAGGTCGGAGACCCTCGCCTTGGAGTAGGATTCGACCAAACTCCAAGCAAAAGGCCGGTGCCTGCCCCGATCAGCATGGCTGCATCGGGGACCTCTTTGCACTTTCTGCCACACGAAATGCTCTCGATTTTCATCATTTTCTCTCTTTTAAAATTTAAAATTGTATGCTATGCCCGGAATTATAGGCAGCAGCGATACTTGCGTCGCCCGGGGTTTCTCTGTAAGAGGATCAATATCAAAATAGATGTAATACGGATTCTGACGACTGTACGTATTGTACAAACTGAAGACCCATTCCGACATGTATTTTTTGCCAAATATTTTTCGCTCTTTGCGGTAAGTCGCCGAAAGATCCAGGCGGTGGTAGGCATTCAGGCGGGTATTGTTCCGGCTTTCGAAGATGTAGTAGTTTCCTTCGAAAAGAGTGCCGCCATTCGCAACACTTACCCTTCCCACAGGTACGGTATAGGCGCTGCCTGACGACAGTACAAATACACCTGAGAATGTCCATCTATCGTTCAACTGGTAGGTGCCTACTAATGATAAATCGTGTCGGCGATCGTAGCGAAAAGGAAATTTCTTACCAAAATTCAACTCCGGAAATTCCTGGTACGTCCATGAAAGTGCATAGGCCGCCCACCCGGAAAACCGGCCCGCCTTCTTATTGACAAAGAACTCGGCCCCATAACTCCAGCCTTTGCCTCTGACCAAAAGATCATCCACATCAAGCGATTGAATAAGTTGGTTTCCTTCTCTGAAAAGCACCTCGTTGTCCATGGTTTTGTAATACACTTCTACATTAGATTCGATATGATTATTTTGAAAATTCTTGAAGACTCCCAGCGAATATTGTTGTGAAAATTGAGGTTTCGTTTGGCGCGATGAAGGCACCCAAATGTCTGTAGGGACGGCGGCAGTTGAACTAGGAATAAGGTGGATAAATTGATTCATGACCGCATACGAGGCTTTAATGGAAGTAGTTTCATCTATGCCAAATTGCAGACTTGCCCGTGGTTCAATGCGATAATAGCTCGATTCGCTGTCAAAAAATCCCGGTACCCTTAGACCTAAACTGGTCGAAAAACGCTCACTGAGCCTGATCTCATCATTGACATAAAAGGCAAACTCTCCGAATTCTTTTATTGGAATCGAATCGATATTGACACCGGGATCATTACCAAAGTTGGAATTCAACCTGGAATCACCGCTTGAGCGAAAAGTATGATCGAGGTATTCGGCGCCAAACCGCACGGTGTGATTGACTTCGGGGAAGTATTGAAATTCTACTTTGGCGCTATAGTCTTTGATACCGGAGACCACCTGCGAACGCGCATTGGCTTGCAAAGCGAAGATGTTCTGATTGTAATTATTTCCAATCAATGAGGTGTTCATAAAAAGCTTGGGCCCGAAAATATGGTTCCACCGCAGGGTTGCGGTTTCATTACCAAATAGAATGTTGTATCCCAAGCCGTCATCAGAATAATGCGCATCGTCATTTCCCTTAAATGCACTTAGGAATATTCTATCCTTCGGCCCAAGCTGCCAGTTAACCTTCGCATTAAGGTCGTAAAACGCGTAATTCCTAGTAACACTTTTTGGTGTCAAGAGCTTCAGAAGTAAATCCAGGTATGTTCTTCTACCCGATATAATAAATGAAGCTTTATCTTTTGCCAGGGGTCCTTCAATTGTAAGTTGTGAAGTGATCAGTCCGATTCCGCCTTCTACATTGGTTTCCTTGTTATTCCCTTCTTTCATGCTGATGTCCAGAATCGATGACAGCCGCCCTCCATATTGCGCAGGGAATCCTCCCTTGATCAGGGTCACATTATTAATGGCTCTTGCATTGAATGAACTCATCAGTCCGAAAAGGTGATTGGGATTGTATACTATCGCTTCGTCTAATTGCACGAGGTTCTGATCCGCATTGCCGCCACGGACGTGAAATCCTGTGCTGCCTTCATTACCCGATTGTACACCGGGCAATAGTTGAATAATTTTTAAGACATCCACTTCACCGAGCAAGGCTGGAAGCTCTTTGATCTTCGATGTCGGAATATCGATGACGCCCATTTGGGGTTTGGATACATTGTCATCATTAATCTGAGCCGAGATCACGATTTCGTCCAAAGCGCTTGATGCAGGCGTCATCTCGATATGCAAATTCACATCCTGATTAAGAGTAATCTTCTTTATTTGTGGCTCGTAGCCTATAAAACTGTAGGCCACCCCAACGGTGTCAGACGCGGATAAAGTGAAGGAGTAAAAGCCGTAATTATTGGTAGTAACTCCTCTTTCGAAATCGAGTGTATAGACATTCGCTCCGATCAGGCTTTCTCCGGTAGCAGCATCCGTGATAGTGCCGCTTATGGTGAATTTTTCTTGGGAGAAGGAGGCTTTTGCCAAAAGAATTACAAAGCAATATATTATTATTTTTTTCATGTATAACTAGTATAAAATCATCATCTTATGGGATTAATTTGTCAACAAATTGAAAATTTTTCGATTTGAAGACCACAAGTCCAATACGGGGAAATCAAAGTGAATGGTTGCGTTGCGGGCTATTCTTCGCCTGTCTGCTGCGTTTTTAATGTTCTAAACTCTTCATTTGGTTTCTAAACCTCAAAGCTGTGGTAAAAATCAATAAACGAGTAATCGGTCGATTAGCTTATCAACATGATGAGAATGAACATGGTAAAAGCTTGGAGGTTTGACTCAGAACTTTTTCGAAATACCAAAATTAAATTGGAACTGACGAAGCATTTCTACCTTGTTTTTGTTGAGTTGTAGCGGGTATCCCAAGAAGAAGTTCACTCCGATCGCAGGGGTCGAAAATTCGACACCAGCTTCAAAATGAAGAATATGTGGGACGAACAACTTGTCGATTTTAGTATTGGATACCAAAATGTCTTCTTCGTTATCATTGAGATCAAAACCTATGAATTCATAGTCGATTTCTTTCGCCAGTTCTTTGGAAAAACCGTAAGAAAGTCCAAAATATGATTGCCAGGATGGTCTTTTAAGGAAGCTGTAATGCAGGCCCATCGAAACATTCGCATTAAGAGATTCCACTACCGCCATAGAAAAATCTACCGCATTACCGGGAGTCTCAATTTTTTTTATCCCCAGACGGGGATTGATTTTTTTGGAAATAAAACTGATGCTCGAAAAAGTCGCATTTATCCTCAACCTTAATCTGTCCTTTATGTCATACCTCAGCACACCTCCAAATTGTTGAGCTTGTTCTTCAAAAGTCTCTACGTGCGAGGGCATGGATAATCCCGCGTAGACCAGGATCGAAAACTTGCCGGGTCGCTCATTGGATAAATCCACGCTGATAGGCTTCATCACAGGTTGTCGCAGACTTCACGGCGGAATGGTGAATCGGTGAAATGGTTAAAGGCAAAAGAGTTAATGATCTGCCTGTTAAAGGTCTGTCTAACTCTAAAAGATTTTTTGTGCCAAATAATTCAGATTCAGGAATTTGATGGGTTAATTTGGAATAAATAGTGGGTGATTTTTCGATATTGGTTCTATATGCTCTAAAGTTAAAATTGTTGTCCTTTCTTTTAATATCATTTGATATAGATCGATTCGGAGATGTTAATTTGTCTACATTCGAAATTTGTTCATACGTTTCATCATTAATAATATTTACCTTCTGATCTCGGGTATCGCTATTCGTATCGGGATGATTTTCTGCTCTTACAGTTTGATTTTCAACTAAAAGGTTTTTGTCGGGAACACTGCCGGAATTCCTATTCAATAGAATGAATACAAATGAAATTAAGACAATGGCCAAAAGAGGAAACAGAAAATATCCTCTCCTAGACTTCTTCTTTTTTGAATTCCAGTAAGAAATAAAGGTATCCCAATGCTTTTCACGGAAGTGCGGATTCACTTCCCTGTTGTACTTCTCCTGTATTTTTTTTCTGAAGTCAGACATAATCTTAATCTCTTATTAAGTAATCATCAACCGTCCTTTCATGATCGTTGGGTCTTGTTGTAAACTTTTTTTTAGAATCTTTTTAGCCCTGGCGTAATTCGACTTTGACGTGCCTTCGCTGATGCCCAATAATTCGGCTATTTCCCTGTGTTTGCATTCCTCAAAAACGTAAAGATTGAATACGGCCCGGTACTTTGGAGGGAGTTGCTGTATAATTGGCAATAGCGGCTTACTCTCGTCAAATTCAAAGGTAAATTTATCGGGTTCTTCCAGGTGCCAACTTTCCAATGCTGCGAATTGCATTCGCGTCTTCAATGCTTTGATTCTGTCCAGGCATGTGTTAACGGTAATTTTTCTAATCCAGCTTTTCATAGGGTATTTGCTATCGTAGCGGTCGAGATGATCGAAGACTTTGAGAAAGGTATCATTGAGCATCTCTTCGGCCTCTTCGCACGACGACATATACCTCAATGTGATAGATAGGACATAGGCATAGTACTGGCTAAAGAGTTTTTTCTGTGCCATGACATCGCCATTCAGTGCTTGCCTTATGATCGTTAACAGCGCTATTGCATGTAGTTTTTGATCTTATACGGTATAATGTAAGTCAATAGTTGCGTGTTGCTGCTACAATTAGACAATTAAATAGCGCGATAACCTATATGAGCTTCCAATGTAAATAGGTGCAATTGGAGTCAGGGGAAAAGGAAATGGAAGATATATTCACTCAAAATGGTTCTCTGGCATGCGAATCTGCCGAGGAGGAAGACGACTATGAGGAGGAGGAAGACAAAGGAAACGAAGAAAGTGATGACAACGAAGATGACGATGAATAAAGTCTGATCACCATGTATTCGTTTTTAATTCCTTAATAGCTCGTAGAATGTCCCTGCGGCTGATCTGCCCAACCATTTTGCCATCGTCATCCAATACCAGGAGTCTTTTGTAAGGGGTTTGCAAAAAGATGTTGGATACATCCAAAATATTCTCGTGGATGGTAATTGTCTTCATGACATTCGACATATAGCTGGATACGGTTTCTTTACCTACCGGATGATTGTAATAAGCTCCTGCTGCTAGTACATTCAGGCAATCTTTATCATCTATTAGTCCGACTACTTCCTTTTTATTATTCAAAACCGGTGCTCCTGTTATTCTGTTTTTTAGCAAGGAATCAATAACATCTTTAATCTCCGTATCAGGTGTGAACGTGATCAAGTTTGTGGTCATATAATCTGTGACCGGAGGCGCATTTAATTGTCGATTTTTTTGATCACTGTCTATTGATTTTTGTTTGTAATTTTTCATGGTTGGTTGTTTTTAATATACCGCTTGTTATTACCGCTGAATGAATTTATTAGCGGATGGTTATCCTCACAAAACCGCAGCCTAACTCAATCCATATGTAAACTTGTCGAGTAAGTTATGAAATTTCAATTAAAAATTATACATATTACCAAAATCGCTTTTGAGCGGGTAGCCTAAAGAAATTGCACATGTCTTCGTAAAATGAAAGAGAACCAAAAACCCAATTTTGAGTCCGTTTGGGCAATTCTTGAGGAAAATGCGAGACAACTCGTAAAACTAAAGGAAAGTTTCTAAACACCTGGAAATGTAAGGCTTGTTCACTTCCCAATACAGAAAGTAATATCTTTTGATAATCAAATGCTTATGATTACAAGGTACAAATAGGGTACAAATCTCACATGAACAAGGTAATCCGATGTACTATTTGATCAAGGTGCGAATTTGTGATAATATTCCTTTTTCTTGACTACAAATGCATCCTTATTCGCCAATCTTCTGACTTGACTCAACACATTCTGAACTTCAGCTTTAGTAATATGGCAGAAACGCAACAAAACTCACTCTACCAATATCTTGTTTTTACAGGATTAGGAATAGTCTCGCCTATTTTCCTAATCACCTTGTATTTTTCATAGCCGCTTCTGACAGCTTTTACTTCCCAGTCGAAACTATAATTTCCAGTACCACCGAATAATTCCTTGATCCTGAAGCCACTTTCTACCTTTTCTACTACAGCCAAACCCTTAGAATCTGCAGAGTGCGGAGTGAGCAAAACTGTGGCCGTACTTGCATTGACAACCTCGGTATAGTGATTGGAATATGGGACAAAGACTTCTCCATTCGAAAGCGTAGCCACTCCTCTTTCATAGGCAGCAGCTTCTGGTCCTTCCAAGGAGGCAGACAGATTCAAATACCCATTAGAATTTTTGTCAAGTACTTAGCAAACTACTATGAAAAATGGCCCCTTCGCGATAAAACGTTTTGGTGGCGTCATCTATTCAGTATATTACCAGGGCTATTCCCTACATACCACATTGCAGTTAGATAGCTTATTGTATAAGTTATTAATGTGTGTTTCATAAATTTTTATACGAAGAAAACTATACTTACAAATTACTCGATGTTCACATTGAGTGGTGATTACCCGATTCAAAATTGATCTATATGAGAGCTTTTTACCCGGTAGAAAATTACATACGAAAGACTATTATTATGAAAAAATATCTATTTAATCCCTTTTAAAAAAAATTTATGAAAAAAACACTGTTAATGTCTGCTTTTCTAACCCTTATGGGTTGGACTTATGCTCAAACTCTTGATCCGTCGGTGATAGCCTCCGGTGGCGGAATCCATGCTACTGACCATTTATCTCTTGAATGGACTTTGGGAGAAATGGCAGTTGAAGCTATCTACTTTGAAGACGAAATGATTACCGAAGGATACCATCAACCTATGCTGACCGTATCAGATTTCGATGAGACTACTATGACGAACACACTAAGTTACCCTGACTACCAAATTACAGTAAATCCGAACCCTGTAAACTCGATTTTAAATGTTAAAATTGAAACCTCCACTGACTCAGATGTATTTGTAAGCCTGTTTAATTTACTTGGCGACCAACAGTTTAAGCGATTAAAGAAAAGGTAACTACTCAGGTACCAAACAATGCTTTTGAGTAGGGAGTTTGGCAATGCAGTAAAGATAGGCCAAAACATTGAGCTCTCTTTTTTTTAATGTATCGATGCAGGAACGCAAGACACAAAATATATTCTGACCCGATTTAAACTGTCCTGAGACCTTTAGTTTTACTTTTACATTTCTTATTGCCCTTTCTGAAGAATTGTTGTCCGGTGGGACTTCAGAATTGTATAAAAAGGGAAAGATGTAATTCCTGTTTTTTAACATTGATTTTTGAAAAGAATGAGTTTTTGGGAATTCGGTTTTTTCGATATGCCTTAACAGTAGCCGATCAAGCCTTTTTTCCAATTTATAGGCATCCTTTTGGTTGGTTTGAAAGGTTTGAGTTTGTTCTGTTCTTTTTCGCAAGGCTAAAGCATGTTCTAACAAGGACTTAAATTGGCTGGCCCAAACTTGGTTTTCCGATTCTTCCAAAAATATGAGGTCTCTCAATAAGTGAGCTATGCATAATTGTTTGGATTTGGATTTCATTTTCAGTTGTGCTGCCCAGCGGTCTGACCCTATTGTAGCGTGGGACAAGTGATCGCCAATTATTTGCTGGACACTTATAAATCCTCGACTTTCAGTGGCTTTTATGTAAGTGTTTTTCATATTTTGCCACACCCATACCCACCATTTGTCGCCATTTACTTTAGCAGATGTTTCGTCCGAACCGACGTAAGTCGATGAAAAGATTTGTTGGAGTATAGCATGGTATATGGGTCGAGCCTTTTGGGCTGCTTTTTTCAATAAGTTCTGTACACTTCCCTCACTGATGGGCAAGTGAAATATATCTTTGAACAACTGGGTCATTCTTTGGAAGGGAAGATAATGGAAAACGCTAAAATAGCTGACCAGTGCTATGACGCTGCTACCATATTGGATCGGTGCTTTTACCCCTTGGGGAAAACTACCTTTTTGAAGATGACCACACCGCCCGCACTGGCATCCATACTGCTGATATTCAATGTATCTGGGGCGTATCGAAGGTATTTCTACTATTTGTCTTTTCGATACCAATTGTTGCTTTTCCTGATCAATTGTGTCCCCACATTTTGAACAGTAATCACTTTTTACTATGTGCTTTTCATCAGGATTATCTGTCATTGCAAGATAATGACCCTTATGACCCTTTTGTCCTCCTGATTTACGTCCTGTTTTCTTACGCAGACTTTTTTTCTCATGTGTTGACTTGTCTTGGCTTGGTGGGTTGTGGCTGTTGTGGCTGTCTTTTTTAACCTCTTTTTTGGCCAGTTGGCTAAGGACTAATTCCAGTTTTTCGCGAAGTTCTCTAATCTCTTGGCATAGAATTTTATTCTCTTCACGCAAAAACTTATTCTCCTTTCGAAGAAGTTGGTTTTCTTTTTCCAGTTTTGTTAGTCGTGATTCGATAATAGTCCAATTTATCCGGCCCTATTATCTTTAGTTCGAGTTGGATTGTCCTATAACTCTTTTTACTCCATTATTATTATTCGTTATATTACCTCCTGAGTAGTTACAAGAAAAGTGCTTCTGATTCTTTTGAAATGAATTTAAGCGATTTGCCTTCAGGTATTTATTTGCTTCGATTCAATAATTCAAAAGGGAAAAAAATAAGAACTTTTAAAATTTCCAAAATCAATAATTAACTCTTAAAACACACTAATTATGAAAAAAAAATATTTTTAATAATCGCATTTTTATCGCTCTTCATATTTGCAGATGCACAAAACTTCCCTGCCGGGATGAAATACCAGGCTGTTGCCCGTGACGTTTCAGGCAATGTTCTGGTAGATCAACCTATCAATTTGAAGATCACATTATATAGTACAAACGAAACAAAAACATCTGAAAGACCTATCACATATGTTGAATATCACAAAACAAAAACCAATAAACTTGGTTTATTTACCTTAACCATAGGGCAAGGAAAAGTAAGATCAGGGGCATTTGATAAGATTCCCTGGAGCGGTAGCGAAATTTGGATGGCAGTGGCCATAGATGCTAAGGGTGGAAATGATTTTGTTTTTATCAGCAAAAGCAAATTGTTAGCGGTTCCCTATGCCATACATGCACTCACTGCTTCTCAATTAACAGATCAAAAGGGAAGCTTGAGAAAGGATAACGATGATGACGATGATGACGATGATGACGATGATGACGATGATGACGATGATGACGATGATGACCTTTGCGACGATGACGATGATGTTACTAAATGGAGATTAGGGGGGAACAAATGTAATAAGAAATATCCATTTACTTTGGGAACAATACCAGCGGACGATCTGGTCTTCATCACCAATGATACGACACGGCTGACGATCACGGCTGACGGAAAAATTGTAATAGTAGGTGATTTTGATGTTGGTATGGACCTCGATGTCGGAGGAATCGCTAATTTCAACAATACCACCGAATCTGCTAATTGTACCGATGGAGCCGTGGTCGTTGATGGCGGAGTAGGTATCGCAAAAAACACCAATATCGGTGGCATTCTTACGGTCAAAAATACTACAGAATCTTCATCGAAGGATAATGGTGCCGTAGTGGTAGAAGGTGGTGTAGGCATTGAGAAAAACCTCAATGTTGGAGGCACCACCACTATCGGAGGGGCTACTACCATTAACAATACCTCTACCTTGAACGGAAAAGTCACCATCACTGCCAATATCTCGGGACCAGCAACGGGTATCGCAAACTATCCACTTCGGGTAAATGGGGGTGATCATGGTGTAGCCATTTCAATAAATGGCAACTTTCCTCACCGCGATAAAAATTACCTGACTTTTTTCAGTGGTACTACCCCCAGGGGACGTATCGAAGGGTTTGATGAAAGTGAAGAATTCACGAATCTAGGGCGAGATATTCTCAGAGCTGCTTTGCCCATCCCACTAACACCAAGTCCCCAAAATATGGGATCAAATGCAATTGATACTAGTACTACTGCTCCTCCCGCCACATCAGACCCTATTACAGTACTTGTGCGGGCGTTTAATACTGATTATGGTGTGGGAATTGTGTCGGGAACCTTAGGCTTATTAAATTCAATTATACAAGGCATCATCAATATAATAGGATGTACGTTAGTCGTAGGATGTGATGATTTAGTAGCTGCTGCTGTTGATATTATTCACTCCGGTCTTCAGTTGACGCTTCATATTCGTTATTTTACTGCTAATGAGGGGGTCGCTTTTGAGTCTGGAGGAGCAGATTATGCCGAGTGGTTGGAAAAAGCCTATGCCACCGAAATGATTAGTAGCGGAGATGTGGTCGGCATCAAGGGCGGTTTAATCTCCAAAGAATTCACTGAAGCAGAAAAGTTCATGGCTATTTCTGTCAGCCCGACGGTAATCGGAGCAATGCCCGATGTAGAGAAAGCACATCTTTATGAAAAGATCGCTTTCATGGGTCAGGTTCCTGTAAAAGTGATTGGAGAAGTTCAAAAAGGAGATTATATCCTTCCTTCCGGCAATGGGGATGGCTTAGCTGTAGCCGTAAATCCTGAAGACATGAGAACCAAGGATTATAACCGTATTGTAGGCATTGCATGGGGAGAATCTGATGGAGAGAAGGTCTATGATTATGTAAATACTGCTGTTGGTATCAATTCTAATGATTTAGCCGGTATGGTGGAGCAAATGCAGCTTGTATTAAACCAACTCCAGGTAGCAATGAAGGATATCAATCCCGATTACAGTCCCCATTTCTACGAGGTAGATGAAAATATGCAGTTAAGTACCAATGCTTATACAACGGCTCCTACTGTAAATGAAGTAATCAATCAAAAGCTAAATGTTGGACAATATGCCAATACACAGGAGGCTATTCAGGGGATGCAACAACAAGCTTTAGCACAAGGATTTGATATGTACAGCCTTCCTTACCTAAAGGAATTATTTGCAAATCCGGGGAATGAACAATTGCGTCAGGAAACACTGGAATATTACCTCACTGCCCAAGTTAGATTTGAAGCGATGGTGGCTCAACTTCAGAATGGAGGGAATTGATATTCGTCTAAATTGTAATTGGAAATAAATATCTATAGAGATTAACAATCTCTGGTTAAATGATCAGAGCTCAGGTCAGCTAGATGGCTTGAGCTCTTTTATAAGAATATGGCAGAATGCCCAAAACCGTTTACGTGCTTCGCTCTACCGACGAACTGGTATTGAGACAAATTACACACAATAACAGAAACACTATGGAAAATGACAATCAATTTTCTGCTGCTGTTTTCTTTGCCAATGACATCTGGGATGACACGGTGAATCTTGCACGCGGATGGAAAGCAAAGGATTATAATCGCATTGTGGGGATCGCTTGGGGAGATTCCGACGGCGAGAAAATGAAGAAATAATTAATACAAATGAATTCTAAACCATACGAAGCAAAGACAATTCGAACATTTATTGGAGCAAAAAATTATGAGGAGTCGAGAAGATTTTACCGAGAATTAGGATTTGAAGAAGTTGAAATTGGAGACAAAATGACATTGTTCAAAGTGAATGAAAATATATTTCATGAGAGGAATTAAATCGTACTATGTAAAAAAAAAATAATAATAAGCATTTCTACCAATCGAATCTAAGACAATAGTAATTTGTTTTAAGTTTAGTTAAGGGATTTATCAAAGAAAGGGTAGGGTCACTTTCGCCAAACGAAAGTTAATCCATGGTTGTTTGCTGCTGATTTCAAATTAAATGTAAGGGATCTACAACTGTCGTTCTGTCAAAATGAAGTTGAGGTTCACTTCACCAATGGCATACTGCCAGTTGACTTTATGTTTGAATAGGATGCTCATTGGCACTTATAGAATACTAAAGATAGTGAACGAGGCGGAACCTGAAGTCCTAATCATGATAGTTACATTAAAGGTTAGTTATTTGTTACTCATCAAAATTGGCGGATATTGACGCTTTTCTCACCATTTCAGAGGAAATCTCCTTAATCTAATGCCCCAAACGCCCGTCAGCTCTACGGAGTAACATAAACTGGTTACATTAATCAAAGAACATAAACCTCATGATATACCGTTTTTTGTTACTGTTAAGTCTATTGAAATTCTGCCACGGTTGACACCTATGGGGGAAAATATTATCAGAAGATATATTGTCCTAACCCCCTATAAACTGGACAGATTTTTCAAAATTAGGTTTTATATTTGTTTTAGAACACAACGCTTCACGAAGGGATTGGCTTTTTAGGTCAATTCCTTTTTGAAGTAAATATTTATAAGGGCTCAGGTAATCAATTCCTGAGTGTATTCTATCCATATTATAGAACTCAACGAACCTAATCAAAGTCTGCCTAAGTTCTTCAATATTTTCAAATTCGTATCGGCGACAAATGACATTTTCGATAATACTGTGGTATGGTTCTATATGTGCATTTTGCTCAGGTGTAGCTGGTTTTGTAAACTCCTGAACGATGTTTTTCCTCTCAAAATACTTTTGCACGCTAGACGCTATAAATTGGGAGCCATTATCACAACGCACGTAAAACCTGGATGGTAGAGGGTATTGGGAGAGTATTTGGTCAAACAGAGCCTTTACATCTTTTTCTTTTATTGACCATTGTATTTTATGGCCGAGCACCCATCGGCTATATACATCCAAAACGGTGATCATCAGCGCATTTCGACCGCACCCAGGCACATACATATATTTAATATCAAATTCCAAATAATCGAAAACAGATAAAGGCTTGGGAATCAATTGTTTTACCCAATGTTTTCTGGAAGGTTTGGCTACCTTTTTCTTCTTGTTTAATAAGCCGTTTTCACGCATAAGACGGTACACTTTTTTAGGATTGATGATGTAACCATGTTCCTGCCTGAGCCAGTGTGTTACCTTGATATATCCGTAATCCACAAATTCTCTGGATAACAGTTCTTCTATTTGCTCCACCACGCGGTCATTGCATACATATTCTCCATTTTGACTAATCGTGTATTCGCTTATCGGTATTCCTTTTTTACCCGATCTTTGTTTAGGTTGATAATAAAAACTGCTTCTGGATAAACTGCAATTATCCAATATTGCCTTAACGCTATACCCTTGTTCTATGAATTGCTGTGCTACCATTTTTCGATCTGATTTGATTAAAGGCTTTTTTTTAAAAGCTCTGTTTTGATACGCAATGCCAATTCTTTTTCAGCCACGATTGCTCCTGAGTTCCTTATTCTCTCGTCGGAGTTGATCTAACTCGGAGTTTCGATTACGTCGATGCTTATTTTCCAAACCATCAGGGCCGTAATCATCCAATATATTTTGCCATTTGTAAACAGTGGTAGATGATACCTGGTATTCCCTAACTGTTCGGCTCAGACCATGTAGTTTGTAAAACTGGAGTACTTCGAGCTTCTCTGATCCACTCCATTTTCTTCTGTTTTTACTCATATTTTTTCCAATTTAGTATATAACTCTTTTTACTTAATTCGTGTCCAGTTATTTAGGGGGTTGGAAGGATTCTTGCAATGGCTTGTGGGACTGGTTTCTAAAATGAGAGAAGCAAAACCCCTGCCCCAACGGTATGGCTCGATCCAAGAATTTGGTAAATGGTAATATGGCCTGCTGAAGCTTTATTGTTATGGCTCTGTGATGCTCACCTTCAGCTCTTGCTTGAGGACTTAGAATTTTTCTGACAGCGCCGCAGAAAAGATGACTTACTGGGGATCGAATGAAAGAGTGTTTAACATATGAAAACCCATATCTCTCAAAAAGAGACTTGTATAAGGAAATGGGCCTACCAACATTGACATCATTTCCCCTAACACTTTTTTCAATACGTTCGAAAATGTAGATTTCGCGACTTGCGACGCGGCACATTGACTCTATTAATTGATCTAGCATTTCATTATCCAAGATGTGTTGAAGGACTGTGCTTGTTAGCACAAGCTCAAAAGTATTGTTGTCAAAAGGCAATGTCTTCCCGTTGACTTTTCTAACCTCAATGTCATCAGGCACCGATTGCAATGCAAGCTCTATCATTTCTTGCGAAATATCACATCCAACAACTTTTTTGGCATTGAGGGATTGTAGCACCATAAGATTACCGCCGGGTCCAGAGCCCACTTCTAAGACTTTCTTATTACTAAAAGAAATGGATTTGAGCTTAGTGAGAAATAAGCCTCTCTTGTAACGATAATAGGGTTCATCGTCACCGGCAATAAACTGCCCATTTTTTCTGGAAGCAATCCTGCTTGCTACTGCGTCCCAATAGGTTTCCACATCATACATAAATGACCAATTTCGCGTGATTAGCCAATAGTACGAACATAAGACCATCTAATACTAAATATTTGCGGCACAATTTTCTCCGGAATTCCGACCTTGCCAGGGCAAATATGACGATCGATTTAATCATCTCAGCGAGTTGTGGGTGTAGCTAAAATATTAATACGTTCTAAATCTCTCCTAAACATAGGAGTTTTGACGGTGGGGCTAACACTATTTTTCTATTTAAGTTTAGGGCCTAATCTTTGGAACCTCAATAACGTACAATTTGATCAAAGCGGTGATGGTCTAAAAAATTACTACACATTCGCCTATCACTATCAGTATTCCAATGGGTTCACCTTTGAAGGTTTTCTTTATCCCTATGGGGATTTGGCACTTTACGCAGATTCACAAGTAGCATTAGTTTGGCTTCTTCAACTACTTAGAGACACAGGAATAGACCTTAGCCATTACTTGCTTGGGATTCTTAATGGCCTCCCGTTGCTCTCATTTCTAATCGGAGGCCTTTTTATTATTCTAATTTTAAAGACCTATGACGTCACAGATAAGTATATAGGAATAACGGCGTTGCTGTGTATTGCCATGTCGCCTCAAGTTTGGCGAGTTCAATCACACTTTGCGCTGGCCTATGCCTGTATTATCCCTATCGCATGGTATTTATATTTAAGGTTGTTTATCGCCAACTCTTCGCTTTCGAGACTGTGTTTGATTCTCATCTCGATCCTGTTCCTATATTTTGTAGCTTTTTTACACCCCTATCACCTAGTTGTAGTGAGTCTTTTCCTCTTTCTCCTTGCAATCGTCTCGATACGAAGAAGCAGGTCATTGTCCATTTGCTTATTTGTAATAGTCATTATTTCTCTCTTGGCCTTTTTTCTAACAACGATTATTTTAGACTCAAGCCATGACCGCCCGAAGAATCCTTACGGCTTATGGGCTTACAAGACAGAAATTATTGACCTCTTACCCTTTTTCGGTTTTATAGGCCACCTGCTGGGGAAGTTTGTTTCTTTACGATCCACATATACCGAGGGGTATTGCTACCTTTCATTCTTACCGTTCTTGCTTTTTTTTGTCATCTGTGGGCACAAATTGTGCGGGGGAAAACGGTCGGTGCGTGCAATGTTTGGCTCACTTCCGAATAATCTTAAAGATCCATTTTTAGCTGGTTTCATGACACTCCTTTTCGCAATGGGCGTGCATTTGATGTTAACTGGTGAAATGCTCTTGAACATTGTTCCCCAACTAAAGCAGTTCAGAGGCCTTGGGAGATTTTCATGGCCATTTTATTATGTTGCAAGTATATATTTTGCTGTTTTATTTTGGAATTTGGTGCAGAGTAAGACTAAGAACTCTCGCACTTCTCTGCTGGCCTTTTTGGTAATACTTGCTTGGATATTTGAATCCTATTCTTATCATCAAACATTCAGTAAAAGTATTCAGACTTATGAATCTGAAAACTTACTACGCGAACAAACCGACATAGCGAAAATGTTGGGTCAGAACGTTAGAACTTCTGAGTTTCAGGCTATACTTACATTACCACCTTCTACGGAGGGAGCGGAAAAAATTAGCCTTTTTGAGAATTACTTCGTCAAAACCCGAACGTTACCTTTTTCTTTTCAATCAGGCCTGCCAATGACATCATGCATAATGTCTCGAGCACCCTTATCAAAGGTGATGAACGTTCTTCAACTTTCTTCGTCTAAGTACAGTCAGAAGAAATTGAAGTCAGGTGATTTTCAAAATTCCAAGCCATTCTTGGTTGTAATTGCGAATGACTATCGAAATGATTACCATGATCTGCTTTCCGATGCCGAATTACTTGCAGCCGACGATGTCATAAGTCTCTATTCTTTACCCCTAGATCAATTGGTAAAACGCAAAAGGTTTATGATTCCTCCGAACTCTCGTGAGCTGTCAGACAAGATTCTACATGCGAATAATGATTCATTATTGTTCTTTGATGACTTTACAGGGTATGACAATATTGGTATTGCTTTACACAATGGTGCTTTCTTTAATGAGCACGGCTCGGCAGAAATCATGAATCTGGTCCTTAAACGGCATAACACAATGAGCGTTGAACTCAGTTTTTGGAATAGGATGCTAGACGACAAGAGTTCAGTCCCTACTTTTGAGTTAAAAGTATATGACAAGAACGGATCAATTATGCAACAGGACGAGTTCAGGGATTGGGATTTGAGAAGAGTTGAAGTTTATGATGAATGGATCAGATACAAAAGAACCTACACTATAGAACCATCCGACGCCAAGATCATACTTACGGTGACCGGTGACCATCAGTATATCGATAAGTTGCTCTTTAAGACCAAGAATATTGATGTATATCAATGTACATCGAGTGTGGAAATCTATGCAAATCATTTGTTCGTTGATCCCGTAAGAATGCCTGCCGGATGTTTAATGGAATAGCGTAAGATGTAGATTACGGTTGAAAACTGAGCCAGAATTCCAATTGAAAACTGAGCCAGTTATCATGGCAGATATGATGCATAACCATCATATGTTTTGCACTATTAAACATGATAACTATGCTACAAAAACAAGATATTATTCTGCGCTATTTTGATCAGGGAATATCCCAACGAAAGATCAGTAAGGATCTGGGATTATCGCGCAATACAGTCAAGAAGTATATTGATGAATATGAGAAGAATCGTTCTTTGCAGGACCGTTCTTCTAAAGGCATTTTGGATCCACCTCGGTACGATTGTTCTTCTCGTACCAAACGCAAACTTACCCAACAGATACGAACCAGGATAGATCAGTTTGTTAAAGATAATGAGCGCAAACATTGTTCGGGTTTGGCCAAACAATGCATGCGGCGTATAGACATGCACGAGGCACTGATCGCCGATGGTTTTGAAATCAGCTATACTACGGTATGTGAATATGTAAAACAGCACTTGAGAAAAGGTCAGGAGATTTTCATACGCCAGCACATTGACCCAGGGCAAAACAGTGAGTTTGATTGGGCAGAAGTTAAATTGACAATAGAGGGAAAACAGAAAAGATTGATGCTGGCTGTATTTACCAATGGGTACAGCAATTACCGATGGGCTCGTCTTTACTACCGCCAGGATACCGCGTGACGCGGCACGAGTTATGATCAGTTTCTTGCACGCTCATGTACACTATCTGAGCCACATTGGTGGTGTGCCATCACAGATAGTGTACGACAATATGCGTACAGCAGTAGCAAGATTTACCATGCGAAATGCAGACCCGTCTACCGAACGGGCAGGTAAGAAACCTACAGATGATCTACTTAAAATCAGCACATACTATCAATTTGATATTCGTTTTTGCAATGTGTATAGAGCCAATGAAAAGGGACGTGTAGAGCGAAGTGTTGAATATGTGCGCCGCAAAGCCTTTGCTCAAAATGATGAGTTTATCGACCTCGATTCGGCTAATCGACACCTGAAGCAAAAACTGATCAGACTTAACAATAGAAAATCAAAAGGTGAGTCTAAAACATTCGCTGAACGTGTGTGCGAGGAGAAAATTCATATGACAGTTCTGCCTGTTTCAGCCTATGATACCGCCCTGATCCAGACATTAAGAGTAGACAAGTATCACACCATCTCGGTTGATACCAATCACTATTCTATTCCTGAAAACTTGCGCGGCCCCATAGTGGATGTGAAAATTTACCCTTTGCACATTCACATTTATGATAAAAATGGCGATGTAGTGGACATTCATCAGAGAAGACACTGTAAGTATCAATGGTTCATTAAAATAGAGCACTATCTGAAGACATTAGCCGTAAAGCCTGGTGCTTTGTCAAACAGCGAAGCCTTTCTTCAGGCTGATACCGATTTGATCGCACTTTACAAACAATATTTTTCAGATCAACCCAAGGTATTTATTGACGTGATTAGTTACGCCACCAAACATCATTTATCTACCTCAATAATAACCTCCGCAGTTGATCAATGTCTAAAAACTACTTTGAACTCTCCCCTGACCAGTGACAAAATCATCTTTATGGTACAAGCCCTGATGAAAAAGAAAAACGAGGCTCAGGCACTCACCATCCCGAGCCCTTTGACTGAACAGATAAGTCTTAATTGTGTAAAACAACTTCAAGACATACAGGCTATTTTTTAATTCGAATAAAATCTCAACAATGCAAGCAAAAATGGAACAACAAATTGATTATTACTCACGTCTGCTTAGGCTGCCTGCATTCAGAACAGAGTACGCCGAACAGGCAAAAAGTGCTGCTAAAAGCAATCATTCTTTTGAACGCTACTTGCTCGATCTTATGATCACCGAATATGACGGGCGGCTCATCCGGAGAAAAAAACAGCGTATCCGAAGAGCCGGATTCCCGTATAAAAAACAAATCCACGATCTGATCAAATCTGAACTCCCCAATGATGCACAAAACAAACTGGCTACTCTCGAACGTCTCGATTTTATAAAAGATGGACAAAATCTCATCCTGGCTGGTAATCCCGGTACCGGTAAAACACACATCGCTATTGGCCTGGCCATCAAAGCCTGCACACTCGATTTCACTGTCTTGTTTACTGCCATTCCCAGGCTGATAACCCAAATCAACGAAGCCAGGTCTCACAAAATGCTCCGTACCCTGGAATCTCGTTTTGAAAAATACGATCTGGTCGTGTGTGACGAGTTCGGTTATGTGTCCTTTGACAAAGAGGCTGCAGAATTACTTTTTACTCATCTTAGCCTCAGAGCTGGTAGAAAGTCAACCATTATCACAACCAACCTGAGTTTTGATCGGTGGACAGAAATATTTGGTGATGAAGTTCTCACTGCTGCCATAGTTGACCGACTCACCCATAAAGCCATCCTGGTCAACATGAATGGAAAATCCTTCAGAGTCAAAGAATCAGAAAAACTGTAACTACTCAGGTACCAAACAATGCTTTTGAGTAGGGAGTTTGGCAATGCAGTAAAGATAGGCCAAAACATTGAGCTCTCTTTTTTTTAATGTATCGATGCAGGAACGCAAGACACAAAATATATTCTGACCCGATTTAAACTGTCCTGAGACCTTTAGTTTTACTTTTACATTTCTTATTGCCCTTTCTGAAGAATTGTTGTCCGGTGGGACTTCAGAATTGTATAAAAAGGGAAAGATGTAATTCCTGTTTTTTAACATTGATTTTTGAAAAGAATGAGTTTTTGGGAATTCGGTTTTTTCGATATGCCTTAACAGTAGCCGATCAAGCCTTTTTTCCAATTTATAGGCATCCTTTTGGTTGGTTTGAAAGGTTTGAGTTTGTTCTGTTCTTTTTCGCAAGGCTAAAGCATGTTCTAACAAGGACTTAAATTGGCTGGCCCAAACTTGGTTTTCCGATTCTTCCAAAAATATGAGGTCTCTCAATAAGTGAGCTATGCATAATTGTTTGGATTTGGATTTCATTTTCAGTTGTGCTGCCCAGCGGTCTGACCCTATTGTAGCGTGGGACAAGTGATCGCCAATTATTTGCTGGACACTTATAAATCCTCGACTTTCAGTGGCTTTTATGTAAGTGTTTTTCATATTTTGCCACACCCATACCCACCATTTGTCGCCATTTACTTTAGCAGATGTTTCGTCCGAACCGACGTAAGTCGATGAAAAGATTTGTTGGAGTATAGCATGGTATATGGGTCGAGCCTTTTGGGCTGCTTTTTTCAATAAGTTCTGTACACTTCCCTCACTGATGGGCAAGTGAAATATATCTTTGAACAACTGGGTCATTCTTTGGAAGGGAAGATAATGGAAAACGCTAAAATAGCTGACCAGTGCTATGACGCTGCTACCATATTGGATCGGTGCTTTTACCCCTTGGGGAAAACTACCTTTTTGAAGATGACCACACCGCCCGCACTGGCATCCATACTGCTGATATTCAATGTATCTGGGGCGTATCGAAGGTATTTCTACTATTTGTCTTTTCGATACCAATTGTTGCTTTTCCTGATCAATTGTGTCCCCACATTTTGAACAGTAATCACTTTTTACTATGTGCTTTTCATCAGGATTATCTGTCATTGCAAGATAATGACCCTTATGACCCTTTTGTCCTCCTGATTTACGTCCTGTTTTCTTACGCAGACTTTTTTTCTCATGTGTTGACTTGTCTTGGCTTGGTGGGTTGTGGCTGTTGTGGCTGTCTTTTTTAACCTCTTTTTTGGCCAGTTGGCTAAGGACTAATTCCAGTTTTTCGCGAAGTTCTCTAATCTCTTGGCATAGAATTTTATTCTCTTCACGCAAAAACTTATTCTCCTTTCGAAGAAGTTGGTTTTCTTTTTCCAGTTTTGTTAGTCGTGATTCGATAATAGTCCAATTTATCCGGCCCTATTATCTTTAGTTCGAGTTGGATTGTCCTATAACTCTTTTTACTCCATTATTATTATTCGTTATATTACCTCCTGAGTAGTTACGAAAAACTTAATCAACAACTTTAATTTCTCTCAAAAAATATTAATGGTTATTCTTTCATCAAAATGCATAACTTCGCCTCTCTCAACTGGCTCACTTTTCAACCGAATTCTGGCTCAGTTTTCAACCGTAATCTACACCATAATCATGAAGTGGACAAAGACACAGCAGAAGTATTGTTCAGATATAAATCTGTGGATCTGGAGGTATCCTATAAAGACGAACAAGGTCAACAACATGAATGGAAAGATAAACTCATAATAAGTTGGTCAAAACAACGAGCGGTAAAAGATCAAAAAGACAGAAAAAGACAAGTCGAAAAGGCCGAAGCCATGGTCGACCAAGGCCAGGTGCCCAGCAGTAAAAAGGGTGCAAAGAGGTACGTCAAAATAGAATATGAGAACAAGACACCACCTACTCTGGATGAAGAACGAATCAAAGAAGATAGCAAGTGGGACGGATATTATGGTATGCAGTCAAGCCGCAAAGACATGAGTGAATTTGCTATTATGAAAGCCTACCACAATCTATGGCGCATAGAAGAAAGCTTTCGCATTCTAAAAACAACTATGAAAACACGACCGATATTCCATTGGACACCCAATAGAATAAAAGGCCACTTTGTAGTGTGCTTCATTTCCTTTGCAATGGAAAGAGCTCTGGAAGAAACTCTACGAAGTAAGGAAATAGATATAAGTCCTGAAAAAATAAAAAATGAACTCAATCAACTCCAGGTATCTCAAATGAAACTGGAGGATCACAAATTTTATGTAAAAGGTGCCAATGGACAATATGGAGCAAAAATCCTTCGAGCATTAAATATTGCTCCGCTTAAAAATATTGAACTCATCAAATAGGTCAACTACCTACCGTCATACCAACTCATTCTCATAAAATGAATAGCTCGTAGTGGCAATTTGCAACATGCCCATCACATAACTGGCTGAAAATCAAATCACCAGCAAAATTAAGTGTCAAACTCAGGAAAAACACAGTGCAGTAGAGGCCAACATCAACCAACTCGAACACAATGGAGTGAATAGATGCCCGGACAAAGGCATATACGGATTTAAAAGATATGTGGCTCTGGGTGTAATCGCCTACAACCTACATCACTTGGGTAAGCTAATACTCAAACACAGAACTCCTTACCTCTCGCAATCTAAATTCGCTGTTATTTTGAAGATCATGCGCAAATTTGATCCAGGGAATATGGTTTCAGTTTTGTTGAGCAGGTCTGCAATCTGTTTGGCTGCATGATTAAATCTTGGTGCAGAAAGAGAGTGCAAGGTTATAGTCAGCGTTTTACTCTTATAATCCGGAATCAAGTCAGCGTTGTTGCTGATGATTTGTTTGATGAACATTCTTTTTTCGTCTTTTGCCCTATTGAGGTGGTCACAAGCCACAGCTGCCACAGATGATTCTGCTCTGTAAGCGATCATCTTTATTACATTCATGAACAGTTTACTTTCGGTTTTTAACTTGTTATACCTTTTCTGCTCGGGCATACGCTCAAGAGTTATTCTGGCAGGAATATCATTTCTGAGGGTGGCGATCTTGTTTTCTTCTTTTCGAAGAATATCAATTTTGTGTTTATACTTCATTTGTCTTTCGGTTATTTCAGGAAGTTTGTCAATTTTCTCATCCATAGCTAGTTCTGCAAGAGGGAAGAACTTGGCTTCTAACCGGGTGATCTTTTCCCTGAGTTTTTTCAGTTGGTTTGTTAATTTTCGGTATTGTGGGTTGACCACTTCCCGATTGGGATCAATACTTTCTACCCCAAATTGAATCATTTTATCAAAATCATAGTCTTGAATGAGGTAACTGAAGAAGTTTTCCTGACACCACCTTCCAAACATTCTGCCTGCTATCAATGCTATTCCCAAAGTAGGGTGAGTGGTGATAATAGCGGTTTGATGTTCACCCTTTTCAGACAAGCTTCTGATCTCTCTGAAAGTGTGTCCTCCAAGCGTTACTTCTTTCTCGCACAATTGCATGGTTACATCCTGGCTAAGTACTTGTGTATCAGTAGATTCAAAGTCATCTTTATTCCATGAATCTCGCACATCCTTGCGATATGTAATCACGGCTATTCTATACCTTTCCCACAGGTGGTTAAAGAAAGCAGGTTCGTAAGCCTCCCTGTCAAAAATAAAGGTGCATTGAGGGCTTTGTCGATCATCCTCCTCTTGTATCTCAGTAAGTAATTTGGTTTGTAGCATTTGTGGAATAATCAGGTCTTGTATTGCTTCTTTTATTTTCTCTGTCAATTGCCCTATCACCATCATAACAGGCATCCCTTGTGCATCGTGAACCCAATACTCCGTAGTGGCGCTTAAACACAATTTTTGTCTCGCAATATATTTGACAGGTAGATTAGCTTTGCCTCCATAATAGATCCGTTGGTGACCATCTATATATAAAAAAGATGAGTCCTCATTATCCTCATCTCTATACCAGTGATCGATCAGAAGGTTGTTCAGTTCAACGGCTTTTTCCTGCTTGCTCAGCAAATCTATTTTCTCTCGCAAACACCGAACTTCTGGTATACGATCCAAGCCTATTATCCTGCCGATCTCCCCTGGTTTACATTGTTTGAGTTGTTCGGGATTTTTGATGCGCAACAGGGCCATGAAGGCCAAAGTCAATAGTATCGACCTTAGTCCGTAATAGTGTGATGAAGGTAACTCATATACCTGTTTTGTCTTGAATAACCCATGCTCTATCAAGGCAGGTAAGAGGAATAATACCCCTGCTCCGCATAAAGCTTCGCTGTTGTCAAACTTCACCTCAGCATGACCAGACAACCCAAGAGATGCACCTATCCTGTCTTCAGAGCGGCTTGTGGCTATGCCCATCGGCGTAGATTGGTCTAGGTCATTGCGATCATTTAAGGTCGAGCCATTTCCACCTTCACACTCTATTTTGAACTTTTTTTTAAAGTGCCTTTTTCAATGTGATAGCGTATCGACGATTCTGAAATCCCTTCTTGTTTTGAGATACTCAAATTACTTTGTCTCTTATCCAGCTTCGATTGTATCCGCTCCACTAGTTTACCAACCATCTTGTATGCTTTGCCTTTTCTGGCATCAGGCCCGAAAAATCCAGATTCTCCCTTCTCCTTGTATTTTCTATACGATCTTCTGACACTGTCTATACTCACTCCAAAAGCCCGCTGAACTTCAGCTCGGCTGCACAATCCTTTATCTATAAAATTGCTAGTTATGAATCTGAAAGCATTAAGATCGTCACTCGAATGACTATATACAGGTAAGCCATTGGCTATGTATTGTACAATACCGTCTTGGGTGTGTACTCCAAGACAATGAGAGATCATCTTTGTATCTTTAGGGAAGAAGGGGAATTGTAACTGCATATACAAAAATATGAAGCAGTTTTAATTCGCGAGGTCTACTCCCTATTACCCTGAATTTATTGGGACGGGTAAGGAGTTCTGAAGCAACGAAAAAGTAGTGCACGTCAACACCTATACAGACGTCGCAAGAAAAGTGAATAAATCTATGCATGGCGATGACCCAAACCACTACAAATTACCGGAGAATCGCGAAGAAGCAGCCCAATATCTTTTGCTTTATGAAATGTCGCTGCCATTCGGCCTTGACCTGAATAATCAGATCAATGTGGACAAATCTGAAACGAAATTTATTGCCACTGTCGATAATATTACGGCAATGGAATTAGTGCAGCTTAGTGAAGACGGCGGTCGATGGTTAAGCGACCACGGCATCCACGGAGAATCGAACCTTTGAATAAGCACAACAATAATGTTTGCCCACCTGACTCAACGACAAATCAAGAGTTTGACCAAAGGCGGGCTATGGGCAATTCTGTTGATTTCGATTGTCCTTATGCTTGCATTGAGAAGTCCGAAGTTCGGTTTGCTTAGTGTGATCCCAAATATTTTACCGATTGCAGCAGGTTTTGGAATTTGGTATTTTCTCGATGGAAATATCACCAGTGGCCTGGCAATTGTATTTAGTATAACGATTGGTATTGTTGTTGATGATACGGTTCATATTTTTGCAAAATATTTGAGAGCAAGGCGCGAAATGAATAAATCTTCGGAAGAGGCCATTCATTACGCATTTAGAACAGTAGGGATGGCGATAGTGACGACAACAATAGTTCTGGCGGCGGGATTTTTTATTCTTGGTCAATCGTCATTTGCGATGAATTCGGGGATGGCGAAATTGACTGCCATTACGATCATACTTGCTTTGATCATAGATTTGCTGTTTTTGCCTCCTTTGATTATGGCTGTGGACACTTCGACTTCCCTCAGTGCAGGCAGCAGACGCGTGACGGTCGACGGCTCAGAGCAGAGGGCATAAAGCAAAGAGTGGAGGATAGAGGACGGAGGATGGAGGACAGAGGACTGAACATGGAAAGTATGGCTGTTTGATGGGGAAGAGATCAGATACGTGGGAGATATGAGTTAGCAGAATTGTCTGGAATTTTTTCGTAAATGAATTTTTTTTTGAGGAGTATCAAATGCGAAGGAAATGATTAGACCTGTGAGCAGAGATGATGCAAAGGAAATCTCAGACATATACAATTACTACATTCTGAACTCTATTGCGACTTTTGAAGAAAAACCGACTGCAGTTGATGAGATGAGAGAAAGCATTGAGCGCTTAACTTCAAAATTTCCTTGGATCGCGTATAAAAAATCAGGAAAAATACTGGGCTATGCCTATGCGAGTGAATGGAACTCACGACATGCGTACAGACACTCTGGAGAGAGTACGGTCTATCTCAAACACGGTCAATCGAAAAAAGGAATTGGCACAAAACTTTATCAAGAAATCATAAAACAATTGATGAAAAAAAAGAAAAGGTAACTACTCAGGTACCAAACAATGCTTTTGAGTAGGGAGTTTGGCAATGCAGTAAAGATAGGCCAAAACATTGAGCTCTCTTTTTTTTAATGTATCGATGCAGGAACGCAAGACACAAAATATATTCTGACCCGATTTAAACTGTCCTGAGACCTTTAGTTTTACTTTTACATTTCTTATTGCCCTTTCTGAAGAATTGTTGTCCGGTGGGACTTCAGAATTGTATAAAAAGGGAAAGATGTAATTCCTGTTTTTTAACATTGATTTTTGAAAAGAATGAGTTTTTGGGAATTCGGTTTTTTCGATATGCCTTAACAGTAGCCGATCAAGCCTTTTTTCCAATTTATAGGCATCCTTTTGGTTGGTTTGAAAGGTTTGAGTTTGTTCTGTTCTTTTTCGCAAGGCTAAAGCATGTTCTAACAAGGACTTAAATTGGCTGGCCCAAACTTGGTTTTCCGATTCTTCCAAAAATATGAGGTCTCTCAATAAGTGAGCTATGCATAATTGTTTGGATTTGGATTTCATTTTCAGTTGTGCTGCCCAGCGGTCTGACCCTATTGTAGCGTGGGACAAGTGATCGCCAATTATTTGCTGGACACTTATAAATCCTCGACTTTCAGTGGCTTTTATGTAAGTGTTTTTCATATTTTGCCACACCCATACCCACCATTTGTCGCCATTTACTTTAGCAGATGTTTCGTCCGAACCGACGTAAGTCGATGAAAAGATTTGTTGGAGTATAGCATGGTATATGGGTCGAGCCTTTTGGGCTGCTTTTTTCAATAAGTTCTGTACACTTCCCTCACTGATGGGCAAGTGAAATATATCTTTGAACAACTGGGTCATTCTTTGGAAGGGAAGATAATGGAAAACGCTAAAATAGCTGACCAGTGCTATGACGCTGCTACCATATTGGATCGGTGCTTTTACCCCTTGGGGAAAACTACCTTTTTGAAGATGACCACACCGCCCGCACTGGCATCCATACTGCTGATATTCAATGTATCTGGGGCGTATCGAAGGTATTTCTACTATTTGTCTTTTCGATACCAATTGTTGCTTTTCCTGATCAATTGTGTCCCCACATTTTGAACAGTAATCACTTTTTACTATGTGCTTTTCATCAGGATTATCTGTCATTGCAAGATAATGACCCTTATGACCCTTTTGTCCTCCTGATTTACGTCCTGTTTTCTTACGCAGACTTTTTTTCTCATGTGTTGACTTGTCTTGGCTTGGTGGGTTGTGGCTGTTGTGGCTGTCTTTTTTAACCTCTTTTTTGGCCAGTTGGCTAAGGACTAATTCCAGTTTTTCGCGAAGTTCTCTAATCTCTTGGCATAGAATTTTATTCTCTTCACGCAAAAACTTATTCTCCTTTCGAAGAAGTTGGTTTTCTTTTTCCAGTTTTGTTAGTCGTGATTCGATAATAGTCCAATTTATCCGGCCCTATTATCTTTAGTTCGAGTTGGATTGTCCTATAACTCTTTTTACTCCATTATTATTATTCGTTATATTACCTCCTGAGTAGTTACAAGAAAAGTAATTTTTTAGGCATTACTAAAAGCAAAATCATGAAAAAAATTGTTGTTTTCACACTAAGCGCTGCGTTTCTGGCAGTAGGAACGGCGCAAGACAAGGGCCTCGAAATCGCCCAAAAATACGATGAAGCGTACAGCGGCTGGGAGAGCTATACTTCTAAGACAACCATGGTATTAAGAAATCAGCACGGACAGGAAACGCAACGTTCATTGAGTGGCAAAAACTTCGAACAAGTCAGTGACGGCGACAAATCGATGATCATTTTCAAGAGTCCGAAAGATGTCCAGGGCACTGCCGTATTGACCTATACACACAAGGAAGGTTCGGATGATCAATGGCTGTATTTACCTGCAATTAAGAGGGTAAAAAGAATCGCATCCAATAATAAATCCGGCCCATTCGTAGGTAGCGAATTTGCGTACGAGGATCTTTCCTCCCAGGAAATTGAAAAGTACACCTACAAATATGTGAAGGATGAAGATGCCAATGGTGCAACATGCCACGTTGTCGAACGCGATCCCGTTGATCCCAAATCCGGATACAAATTCATGCACGTTTACTACAATCCAAGCCAAAATTACCGCATTGAACAGATTATCTTCTTTGATCGAAAAGGGGCAAAGTTCAAAACCTTAACCTATGGGGATTACGAAAAATACAAAGACAAATATTGGTTCCCTGGAGAACTGCACATGACTAATCACCAGTCGAAGAAGGAGACGACCATAATGTTTGAAAACTATGATTTTGACGTTGCACTTGATGATAAAGATTTTTCCCAAGCTAAACTGAAGAGTGCCAGGTAAAGGTCTAGAGATAAAGAAGAAGTCGAATTAATGGAATTTGCCCATTGCGATAAATTTAGTTTGAACGCAAAGACACGAATACGCAAAGAACGGCAAATAACTTTGCGCCTTTGCGCCCTCGCCTACCGGACGCCGTGGCTGCCGGCAGGCAGGGGCAGGTTAGCGTTCAATTATTATCAAATTGCTTTCACCATCTTCTTATCAATAGGGCTCTCCGCCCAGGAATCTGATAAAAACAACATCACCTCCAACTTCTCCCTAGAGGTCACCTCCGATTACCGCTTATTTTTTGAAGAAGGTCTTTACGAAAACCAAAACCAGCAATTCGCATCCATTGCCTTTAAACCTGAATTTTCGATCTCCTGGGACGAGGGCGAACAAAGTGTCCTCGGCGATCTTTTTGGTAGGCTGAGTAGCTCTAATGACAAACGCAGTCATTTGGACATTCGCGAACTGTATTACCAGGTAACAAAAAGTAACTGGGAGCTGAGTATTGGTCTTAAAAAGGTGTACTGGGGCGTCATCGAATCTGTTCACCTCGTAGACGTGATCAACCAAACCGATCTTGTAGAAAGCTTTGATGGCGAGGACAAATTGGGGCAGCCGATGGTGCAATATACGTTGCTTGCTAATTTCGGAACCATCGAGGCTTTTTTTCTTCCCTATCACCGATACAGGACATTGAGTGGTGAAGCCGGACGGTTCAGATTTCCAATTGTAATAGACGACTCGACTGCTGAATATGAAAGTGGTAATGAGGAATTTGATCTGGGCTGGGCATTTCGGTACTCACACTATTTTGGAGTATTCGATATTGGTTTATCTTATATCTATCACACCAATCGTGAATTTTTGATCCGCCCAAATGCCAATTCTGAATTGATCCCATTTTATGAAAAAATGTACCAGTTGGGGTTGGATCTTCAGGCAACCACAGGATCGATGTTATGGAAATTTGAAGGTATCAGCCGTTTTACAGATTCGGATACTTTTCAGGCACTGGCAATGGGCGGTGAATATACTTTTGGCAATATCAATGGCAAAGGGTTGGACTTAGGCCTTCTTGCAGAATTCATTTATGACAATAGAACGCCTATCGATTTTGACCTTTCTACGTTCACGGTCGAAGGCAGTTCCGGTACTGGATTTCAGAAGGATCTATTCGTAGGAGGAAGATTTGCCTTCAACGACATCAACGATACTTCCATCCTTTTCGGAGGTCTGTTTGATCTGGAGCATTCCGGGAAGATATTAAGCATTGAGGGCCAAAAGAGGTTTTTTGAGAATTGGAAGGGAGAGTTGGAATTCCGTTTGCTGACTTCTTTTGCAGAAGAGGAACTGTTTTATTTTTTTCGGAATGATAGTTTTATGCAGTTGACGGTGTCGCGGTTTTTTTGATGTAGAGCCGACCTCTGGTTGGCTAATATTCAATCCAAGCGGGAGCTTGGATCTACATATCACTTCTTCCTCTTCTTACTCGCCTTAGCAAACGGATTAAAATCAATACACAACTGTAACCAATAAGCCAAATCTTCATCTGCATCAAATGCATCCGGCGATACAAAGACATACCCTTTCATGGGCCGGCCCGTATAATCCATTGGATGACAACCTTGTCTTTTCATTGCTTCGACAGATGCCTCCTCACCAATGCGCGCCATGAGCAGATCGGTGTTTTTCTTTTTGTCAAAATGAATGCCGCAGCACATTTTATCATCTACCATAAAGCACAGGCCGGAGAACATTTTTTTCTCAGAGAATTGTGTGTTTTTCTCATTAAAAACTCGCCTTATTCGATCGGCTATGAATTCGTCGTAAGCCATGATCCTTGTTAATTATTAATACAAAAATACGATGAAACACGTAGACGAACTGGAGATTTTAGAAAAAGGAATACAGTTAATCAACAAAACAGTAATCGAGAGAATGTTGTGCTGGAGACTGGAGCGGAGGATATTGTGATTAAATAGATGCATGAAACTGGCTCAAGCTATCGAATCAAGATTTTCGGAAGCGGCTGTTTCCACTTTTTTCTTTCTTTGATTCCAAGTCATTCCATTCAATAGATGCAATGCGATTCTTGTGACAGTCTGCGTGTGTAACATTTGAAATCAGACGGCTGTAGCTTCAAATAGAAACAGAGAAAGTTGAGTACACCTTTCTTTAGGTATGTCGATTTGATAATTTCTTTCCCTACGATTTCTTTGCCATAATAACGAATAATTGTTACGAAATCGCTCCATAATCCATAATTCATAACTCTGTAGATTATGTACAAGCGGTCTTTGTCATAATCAAGGGAATCAAGATCAGACATCCCAAAAGACTTCATGGGAAATCTGAGGCTTATTCTTTTTTGGCATATAGTGGCAATTTGATTAAACTACGCTTAACGCTCCATTTTTATGCTCTCAAAGATACAAAAACTGTGTACAATAAACCTCTGGTCAGTGATCCATAAATCCCTCAATCCACTTCGCCAACTCATCCTTATGCACGTTTTTTTCCAAACTCTCCAAAGCCAAACCCACTTTTTTTTCACTAATTCGATCTACCCGGTCTTCGAGCAACGCCTTGTCGTATTCCTTGGAAAACTCCGGATGCCCTTGTATTCCAAGCATATTATCACCAACGGTAAACATAGCCACCGGACAATTTTCGTTTGAGGCTAAAACAGAACTATTATGAGGAAGGCGCACCACCTGATCCTGGCACATCATTAGAATGTTATAGTTATCCGCGAAGGGTTGCATCCATTCCACACTTTGAGAAACATCCAACGAATGCACACCCACACACCAACCATTTTTCGCCTTCTCTACCTTCCCTCCCAAAGCCTGACCCAGCAATTGGTGACCAAAACAAACACCGATATACTTGCTTTCGGAATAATAAATTCTTTTCACAAAGTCGAGTAAATCTTTTACCCACTGAATATCATCGTACACCGAATGAAGTGAACCAGTGGCCATCCATACACCGCACTCCTCGGGAGAATCGGGTATTTCACCTTTGTGGCATTGATAGTCTCTGAAGCCATGATTTGGCAGAAGCTTTCTAAACATCTTCGAATATTCTCCATGCTCGGCTTTGTACTTTTTCCGCACCCGGTCGCATAATAGTAATCCGATCATAGACGACTAGACTTTAGCATGAAACGATTTGGTACGAGTGAGCGGCCCGTATCCTAAAGATGACAATGTGATACCCTTGCCCGAATTTCGTATACCAGACCATGCCAATGCCGGATCTAGATAGTCACAACGATTGATAAAACAAGTGCCCGTTTTGGTATGATCACCAAGCGAAATTCCTCTATTAATATCCTTTGTCCATATGGAGGCCGTCAGCCCGTATATGCTGTCGTTCATCATTCGTACTCCGTCGGCGTCGTCTTTTACCTTCATAATGCCTACCACCGGGCCGAAGGTCTCTTCTACCATTATGTCCATTTCGTGTTTGACATTGACGAGCACTTGCGGAGCCATATACGGTGTGCCGTCTTTGGCTTCTGGGAATAGCTTTGGATCGATCAACGATTCGGCTCCCATTTTTATGGCTTGCTTGATTTGTTCTTTTGCGAAATCCGCCGCAGTCGACTTAACGATTGGACCGAGGGTGACTTCTTTGTTGAGCGGATTTCCTAAAACATACCTCTTAGTCAAATCCACAAATCCACTGACGAAATCATCATAAACCTCTTTTTGCACATAGATCCGCTCAATCCCACAGCACGACTGTCCACTATTAAAAAATGTTCCATCGACCAGGTTTTCAATCGCGCTATCTAAATCTGCATCGGCTCTGACATATGCAGGATCTTTGCCGCCCAATTCCAGTCCGGTTGTTATAAAGCGCTCATTTACTGCAGATTGTATAGCTTTTCCGCCGTCTACCGAACCTGTGAATGCGACGTAATTTATCCTTTTGTCCTGAATTACCTGGGTGACCTGATTATGGTTCAAATGTAGGTATTGAAAAATGCCTTCGGGCAAACCTACATAATCAAAAGCCTCTTTATAACGCTCGGCAGTAAGGGGAGTTTGCGCGGAATGTTTCAAGATGACACAATTGCCAGAGATCAAGGCAGGGATGATAGAATTCACTGAAGTGAGATAAGGATAATTCCATGGAGCGAGGACAAAGATAGTACCCAGTGGTTCTTTTCTGATAAATCGTCGATAGCCGTTTTGTTCGGCCACTACCATATCTGTCAGGTTGTCTCTGGCAATAGAAATCATATGATTGGCCCGTTCACTGAAGCCATTTTTTATTTCAAGAGGAGAATACTTTATGGGTCTGCCCATCTGCCAGGTGATCTCTTCGGCGAGCGCCTCTGCCTTGTCCACCATGTATTCTACCGCCTTTTGGCAAAGCTTTATCCTGTCCTCCAAAGACGTGTTTCGCCAAAAGCGTTTAGTACGTTGAGAAATAGAAAGAGCGGCTTCGATTTGGGTATCGGAGGCCATTTCTCTTTCTAAATAGACGGAATTATCTATTGGACTTATTACCTGGAATTTGCTCATTGCTGTTTTTCTGTTTTCAAAAGAAAAATCAGTATTTGTGGAGTCGCGAAATTACTACTATATATAATCACGTGTTTGATCAAAGATGTGCTCATCTTTTCACCAAGTAAGTTTACAGTTGTGCACTAGATTTTGATTAATTTTGAAATATGAAAACGATAGTTATCGCTCCAAAAGACAAAACGGAATTTGATCTAATTTCGGATGTTCTCGAAAAAATGGGTATAGCCAGCACAACATTGTTGGAAGAAGATAAGGAAGACATAGGTTTAGGTCTTCTAATGATGGGAGCCAAGAGAAACGAAAAAGTACCAAAAGAGAAAATTCTGGAGAAACTTAGAAGATGAAGGTTGAGTTTCTTTTACCGACTTATTTCAGAACTCCTTACCCGTCCCAATAAATTCAGGGTAATAGGGAGTAGACCTCGCGAATTAAAACTGCTTCATATTTTTGTATATGCAGTTACAATTCCCCTTCTTCCCTAAAGATACAAAGATGATCTCTCATTGTCTTGGAGTACACACCCAAGACGGTATTGTACAATACATAGCCAATGGCTTACCTGTATATAGTCATTCGAGTGACGATCTTAATGCTTTCAGATTCATAACTAGCAATTTTATAGATAAAGGATTGTGCAGCCGAGCTGAAGTTCAGCGGGCTTTTGGAGTGAGTATAGACAGTGTCAGAAGATCGTATAGAAAATACAAGGAGAAGGGAGAATCTGGATTTTTCGGGCCTGATGCCAGAAAAGGCAAAGCATACAAGATGGTTGGTAAACTAGTGGAGCGGATACAATCGAAGCTGGATAAGAGACAAAGTAATTTGAGTATCTCAAAACAAGAAGGGATTTCAGAATCGTCGATACGCTATCACATTGAAAAAGGCACTTTAAAAAAAAGTTCAAAATAGAGTGTGAAGGTGGAAATGGCTCGACCTTAAATGATCGCAATGACCTAGACCAATCTACGCCGATGGGCATAGCCACAAGCCGCTCTGAAGACAGGATAGGTGCATCTCTTGGGTTGTCTGGTCATGCTGAGGTGAAGTTTGACAACAGCGAAGCTTTATGCGGAGCAGGGGTATTATTCCTCTTACCTGCCTTGATAGAGCATGGGTTATTCAAGACAAAACAGGTATATGAGTTACCTTCATCACACTATTACGGACTAAGGTCGATACTATTGACTTTGGCCTTCATGGCCCTGTTGCGCATCAAAAATCCCGAACAACTCAAACAATGTAAACCAGGGGAGATCGGCAGGATAATAGGCTTGGATCGTATACCAGAAGTTCGGTGTTTGCGAGAGAAAATAGATTTGCTGAGCAAGCAGGAAAAAGCCGTTGAACTGAACAACCTTCTGATCGATCACTGGTATAGAGATGAGGATAATGAGGACTCATCTTTTTTATATATAGATGGTCACCAACGGATCTATTATGGAGGCAAAGCTAATCTACCTGTCAAATATATTGCGAGACAAAAATTGTGTTTAAGCGCCACTACGGAGTATTGGGTTCACGATGCACAAGGGATGCCTGTTATGATGGTGATAGGGCAATTGACAGAGAAAATAAAAGAAGCAATACAAGACCTGATTATTCCACAAATGCTACAAACCAAATTACTTACTGAGATACAAGAGGAGGATGATCGACAAAGCCCTCAATGCACCTTTATTTTTGACAGGGAGGCTTACGAACCTGCTTTCTTTAACCACCTGTGGGAAAGGTATAGAATAGCCGTGATTACATATCGCAAGGATGTGCGAGATTCATGGAATAAAGATGACTTTGAATCCACTGATACACAAGTACTTAGCCAGGATGTAACCATGCAATTGTGCGAGAAAGAAGTAACGCTTGGAGGACACACTTTCAGAGAGATCAGAAGCTTGTCTGAAAAGGGTGAACATCAAACCGCTATTATCACCACTCACCCTACTTTGGGAATAGCATTGATAGCAGGCAGAATGTTTGGAAGGTGGTGTCAGGAAAACTTCTTCAGTTACCTCATTCAAGACTATGATTTTGATAAAATGATTCAATTTGGGGTAGAAAGTATTGATCCCAATCGGGAAGTGGTCAACCCACAATACCGAAAATTAACAAACCAACTGAAAAAACTCAGGGAAAAGATCACCCGGTTAGAAGCCAAGTTCTTCCCTCTTGCAGAACTAGCTATGGATGAGAAAATTGACAAACTTCCTGAAATAACCGAAAGACAAATGAAGTATAAACACAAAATTGATATTCTTCGAAAAGAAGAAAACAAGATCGCCACCCTCAGAAATGATATTCCTGCCAGAATAACTCTTGAGCGTATGCCCGAGCAGAAAAGGTATAACAAGTTAAAAACCGAAAGTAAACTGTTCATGAATGTAATAAAGATGATCGCTTACAGAGCAGAATCATCTGTGGCAGCTGTGGCTTGTGACCACCTCAATAGGGCAAAAGACGAAAAAAGAATGTTCATCAAACAAATCATCAGCAACAACGCTGACTTGATTCCGGATTATAAGAGTAAAACGCTGACTATAACCTTGCACTCTCTTTCTGCACCAAGATTTAATCATGCAGCCAAACAGATTGCAGACCTGCTCAACAAAACTGAAACCATATTCCCTGGATCAAATTTGCGCATGATCTTCAAAATAACAGCGAATTTAGATTGCGAGAGGTAAGGAGTTCTGTATTTACGGTTAAGGTCAATTTAGTGGCCATACACGTAGTTTTTATTAGTACATAATACGTGGTTTTTAGGTGTGTTGTAACTATAATTTCGCAATCAAAGACTTTCAATACAGCAGAGTGTCGAATGGATAACTGATTATGGCTCTATGTTGGTCCCCCAAGGATAGACAATAAGAAGTATGCCCTATGTGTTCCCCACGTCAAACATCTCCTTCAAAGCTCCCCAAAGCACTTTCTTTTTCTCCTGATCGCCGGAAACTTCAGCCAACGGAGGTATGAACAGAAATTTTTGGTCGCCAATTCTACCAGGAACGAAAGAATGGAACTTCGCATGAATACAAAGATCATTAGCTGCTACGCCTATTCCAATGATGTATTTATATTTTGAAAAATCGGAAATTTGAGAAGTGTGAATTTTTACCCCATCTTCTAAAATACAAAGCAGACTATCTTCCAGGTTTCTTTTGACAGCGATTATGATCTTATCCAGAAAGGCTCTGTCATTTTCTGTGAAAGATGACTTTCGCACAAAAAGCAATAGATCACAGTTTTCATTTCCTTCGAATTTGGCCACTTCGTGTAAATCATTATCTGCAATATCATATCGTACAAAGTCAAAAAAAGAGTCTTCCACTTAATTAAATTTTATAGGTAAATAATCCTTGCTTCCGAATACCAAAAAGAGGATATTAGCATTTGTATAAATACAATGCAATGCTCGACATAAAAATAAAAACTACTCTCGACTCAAAACTGAATAGTTTCGATCCTGAAAATCCACCTGCATTTGGCACAGTTTATTCGGATCATATGTTCGTAATGGACTACGTGGATGGGGAGTGGAAGAATGCCGAAATCTGTCCATTTTTCAATTTTAGTATCCATCCGGCCAACCTGACTTTGCACTATGCTCAAAGCATCTTCGAAGGAATGAAAGCGTCGAAAAGCGCCAACGGCACACCGCTTTTATTCAGGCCCGACAAGAATGCAAAAAGAATGAATGCTTCTGCCAGACGAATGTGCATGCCGGAGATACCTGAAGAAGATTTTTTGCAAGCTCTTCACGAATTGATCTCCATTGACAAAGGCTGGATACCTTCTCATGAAGATGCAGCACTTTATATCAGGCCCTTGATGTTCGCCACCGAAAAATTCATTGGTGTTCGTTCCTCTGATGAATTTAAATTTGCGATCTTCACTTGCCCCGTTGGCACATATTACGACCGGCCAGTCAGCCTTCGAGTTGAGCAGAAATACGTCAGAGCCACCCCTGGAGGCGTGGGGGAGGCCAAAACTGCAGGCAACTATGCCGCTTCTCTATATCCCACTGTCAAAGCGAATGAAGCAGGTTATGACCAGGTCATGTGGATGGATCCTTATGAATTTAAGTACGTTCAGGAGGTGGGCACGATGAACATATTCTTTGTTATCGACGACAAAATCTATACACCCAAATACAATGGAGCTATACTACGGGGTGTCACTCGTGAATCGATAATAACGCTCCTGAAAGACGAAGGGCACGACGTGGTCGAAATAGATCTATCGATTAAAAAAATACTCAAAGCCTATAAAAAAGGTAAAGTAAAAGAGGTCTTTGGTGCTGGTACAGCCGCAGTAGTTACCCATGTGAATAAGATAGCTTACAAGGAAAAGATAATGGAGTTTGATACAGAATCGTACTCCATCGGTCCTTGGCTCAAGAGAACGATCAATAACCTCCGCACGGGAAAGACGAATGACAAATACGGCTGGATAGCGGCGGTAGAATCAAAGGTATTGGCTCAGGAAGTGTAATGGTAGCGTTGCCTCATCAATATTGTTTTCATGTCTTACTCTTAGTGCTTTTTTGCGTTGGTTTATTTTCGAATTACACCATTGCTCAATCTACGCCCGAATACAAAATCAAAAGCATTTTCTTCGATGGCGGAAGCTACTATATAGATCACGAACAAAGGGATGAAGTCCTGGAATTCTTCGATGGGGAATTATTGGAAAATTACGAAATCCACATTCACAGCCATACCGACAATATCGGGAGTGTACAATTTAATGAAAGACTATCCCGGATGCGGAGTAGCGCTACGATATATTTTCTGATACAAAATGGCATTCCCGAAGAAAAGATCTTTATCAAAGATCATGGCCTATTCAATCCCGAATTTGACAATGATACCTGGGAAGGCCGCCAGAAAAATCGTAGAGTTGATGTTGTGCTTTGGCCATTACCAGCTTAGAAAGTTCACAGTGAAAGGCGGGACAAGGTCTTCAGGCCCTTGCGTTACATATAACGGTTTAGCCATACGGCGTGATGGCGCTAAGTCGCCCTGAACGTTATAGCTTTTATTAGAACACGTATTCATCTTCGCTCTTGTTTTAGTTTTTCAACCCATTTCGGTAGTTTCTTTTCGTATTCCTCAATGGTCCACTGTATTTATGTACTGGCTTTCTAACTCATCGAATATTGCTTAACCGAACACTAATATAAACAGTGGAAAAACTAAAATCCTAAATTATAGCTTTGCGATCACGCACTAATAATGAAAATAAGATGAAAAATATCTATACAATAACGGGGATGACTTGTGCTGGCTGTGCATCAACGGTGAAGGATCAATTGGAAAAACATGCGGAAATATCCGAAGCGAAAGTCGATATCGAAAAGCATCAAGCGACCATCCAAATGACACGTCACATCACCCTCGGTGAATTACAAAGCTAGCTAGAAAAGAATACGCACTACTCCATCGATTCGCTGGTCCGTGACGCTATGCCCGGCGATACAAGGCATGAATCCGAATCTTATCGCCCATTGGTACTTACCTTTTTGTTCATTTTGTTGGTCACTGTCATCAGCGCTATCGATGATGGGCATTTTGATCTAATGAAATGGATGCATTACTTTATGGCCGGATTCTTCATCGTATTTTCTTTCTTCAAATTTCTGGATCTCCGTGGCTTTGCGGACAGTTATTCAATGTACGATCTGGTGGCAAAACGGATTAGCATTTATGGTTTTGTATATCCATTTATTGAACTAGCATTAGGTCTTGCATACCTGACCCAATTCGCTCCTAAGCCTACTTACATTGCTACCGTAATTGTAATGGGCTTCAGTAGTAGGAGTTATTCATAGTGTACGGGATAAGAGAAAAATTCGCTGTGCTTGCCTGGGCGCTGTTTTCAATTTACCGATGAGCACGGTGACCATTGTCGAGGACCTTTTAATGGTAGGCATGGCCGCATTTATTTTGCTGCACAGCTAATAAAATGTTCATAGTTGAAGTCTGTAAGTATTCTCCTACAGCGTGAACTGGATATCACCGGATAAGTCCGTCTATTTTTAATTTTAGCAGCATGTGATATTCCTTTAGCTCTTCGGGCCAGTCGTCCTGAATTCTGGTGTCGATAAACCACGAACGGACCTGACCATTTGCTTCTCTTTGCAAAAAAATGGTTCCCTGGTCTGCGCAATCCGGGCAGCCGTAAATTTCCTGGTCGGAATTTAACAAAGCACTCGGAAAATTATCAGCCAGTTCCTTAGCAGTACTTACCAAATCCGGATCGGGATCGTCGGAAAATATAAGCGCATCCAATGCAAATCTGTCTATTATATCAGGGAATACTCGTTCGTCTTCGTATTTATAAATGTGCGCACAATTATCTACGCAAAATCCAAAATAGATTCCAAAAATGAACGAACCATCTTGATTGACGATTTCTTCTTTTGCACAAGATGAAAGGAAAAGAAAACAAATAATGAAAAAATAGAATATAGACCTTTTAGACATAATGTTGTTTTTACTAGTTAAGACGAGTGCAGGGGCAATAATGTTGGATATGCAACAAAATAGTTTGTACAATGATTTTACTTTCGAAAGCCCATTTCTCCATTTTTTGAAAAATATAAGATTTCTATTTAATGAAGTCCAAGAATATAGCCATAAAAGCCGGCCAAAAAGCCATAGAGTTAATAAGAAATGAGGGCCTGCAGACCAATCACGTACGCACAATTGCCGCCGCTGCAGGAGGACCAAAATGGTTTGTCATCTACCACCTCACTAAATATATCGGGACAGAAATATTGCCTAAAATCGAAGGCTGTGTCGATCTCATAGGCTCCTCGATCGGCGCTTGGCAATTGGCTTGTTTGGCTTGTGAAGATCCTTCTGCCGCATTGACAAGATTGCGCGACAATTATGCGGGCGAATATTATCAATTTCCAATAACAACCGAAGAGGTGAGCCGCGGTTGTCTTTCTACTTTGAATAAGACATTTTCTGAAGGCGACATCGCATTCGTATTAAACAATAAAAAAATAAAGCTGAATGTCTTCGCTGCGAAAGGCAGAGGATTGTTAAATAGTAACAATAAAGCAAGCATTTATGCCGGGCTCGCGATGGCGTTCTTAGGGAATACTTTGAGTAGAAAAAATCTAAATGGGTTCTTTAGAAGATACATTTTCTCTTCTCATAATGAGATGCCCATCATCGCAGAAGAATTGCAGATTAATACTATCCTGAAGAAATTGGATTCAAATAATTTCAACGCTTGTCTTATGGGCACCGCGGCGATTCCATTGCTAATGAATGGTGTGGATTACGTCGATGGTCTGAATGGCGAAGTTTTTTGGGATGGCGGCCTGACGGACTACCATATGGTTTTACAATACAAACCGGAAGGCTTGGTATTGATACCGCATTTCTTGCCTCATCTGACACCAGGATGGTTAGATAAGAAATTAAAATATAGACGCGGTAAACGCATTGATCTGGCCAATGTGGTAATGATCCACCCCAGCGAAAATTATATCTCTTCTCTACCCAAACAGAAGATTAGCTCAAGAGATGATTTTATGGAATTCGGTGAAGATCAGGATGGCAGGGCGAAATATTGGACAGAGGTGTCAGAAAGAGGAATTGTGCTTGCCGAAGAATTCGATGAACTAATTAAAAGTGGAAAAATCGCCGAAGTGGTACAACCTTTTCCGAAATAATTGCATCCTAAAAACAAAAAAGCCTGACCTAACAACAGATCAGGCAAAAACGTCATCATGAAAAAGGTATACTTTTAATATATCTCTTAACGCATAATTAACACATCATTACTAGTATCAAAATTAAAGCCAAAATTTAATTTCGAAAAATTGGTCGTAATCTTTTGAATTAATTTTAAAACATAAATAGACCCGCCGAATATATTAACAATTTCTAACGGGAAGAACTAATCTACCAATCCAATTAATTTTTTATTTTTCCTCTTAGTTGATCAGTGCTCTTATGTTGGACCGGAGAACCGGCAAAATATCACTTTCAAACCAAGGATTTTTCTTTAGCCATATACGATTTCTTGGCGAAGGATGTGGCAAAGGAAGATATTCAGGGAGATACTGCTTAAAGGCTCTTACCGTTTCGGTTAAGTTCTTTGCCGCTCGATCTTTTAGATAATAGCGTTGTGAATATTGTCCGATCAGCAAGGTCAGCCGTATTTCGGTCATTTTGTTTAATATTTGTCCGTGCCACAAAGGCGCGCATTCCGGCCTTGGCGGTAGATCTCCGGATTTCCCTTTGCCGGGATAACAAAATCCCATTGGAACAATTGCCACCTTCTCGGCATCGTAAAATTCCTCTTCTCCTATGCCCAGCCATTCTCTGAGCGTATTACCACTCGCATCCTGCCACGGTATTCCACTTTGATGTACTTTTAATCCTGGCGCCTGGCCGATGATAGCGATTTTACTCTGGCCGTGGGCTGATAATATGGGATTCGGGCCCATAGCGAGATGCTCGCTACAAACTTGGCATTTTCTGATCTCTTGTAATAGATGCTTCATAAAACTCAAAAATAGACTGAAAAATGGTATAACGATTTACCATATGTTAAACCTTGGAGGGGCAAACGCACCAAATCAAATTTCATCTTTTTAGCCCCTACCGGCCTCCACTCCGGTGCTGAAGCTCTGGAGCGCAAGCGGCCCAAAGGGGAGGAGAATGGCTCCGAAATCAACTTTCTGCAATAAAGCTCCCCTCCCTGCCCGTCCGGCCTTTCGTTGGCACATAGGTTTTAACATTTTAAACCTGGGTATGATGCAATTCTCAACACGGCATCGATTATTCTTCTTCTGCTTGTAAGGTTCAGCGCAATGGCGAACCAAATTTACATTGTCCAACAAAGCATTGGCGTAGTTGGATTTGGTTCACATTGTGGAAGTCGCAAATAAATTTGCGACGCCATTGAGGGGCCGCGAATCATAGGAATAGACCAAATTGAGAATTTCAGATGATTTATGTGCTAACCAAAGGCTCGTCCGGCAGGCTTTGGAAGGGTTGGGGGAGGCTAGATAGAAGAATATGTAACGAATTTTGAACTAAACATTTTGGTGCGTTTGACCTGAAACCTTGGAGGTCTTACCAAAATTCCTTTACCGCCGTCCGAACAAAATGATGGAGTTTGTACAAATCCAGATAGTACATTTTGGGGGTTTTAGATTTTAGGTTGGCCTCTATTCTATCCTTCCAGTTGCTATAAAATGAAAGGAAGGAATCTTTTAGATAGTAGGCATCCAGAAATTTATATGCCTTAATCAATCTTGTATAAGGGATCTTTCCGGATTTGTACAGTTTAAATAAATTTTCAGTTGCCTGCAGAGATTTGTTTAAAAATACTTCTGTTTCCTCTAATCTGTCGTGTACTATTGGATTATCAATGTGAACAATTTCTATACCCCGCTGGTCGAGCTGATAGGCCAATGTCAAATCCTCATAGCCATAGCCCCGTATTTCTTCCTCAAAAGGATTTTCGAACATAACCTTCCTGTCGATAACAAAATTATTGCTATGAAAATAGGCCATTTTGTGTTTCGATCTAAACTCAGCACTTCTGCTCTCTCTTTTGGTGCCGTACTCCCAGTGAAGGATTTTTTTGTCAGATTTTGGTCTCTGATCGGTGTAAGTACGGCCGCCACAGACTACAGTTTCAGGCGCTATATGCACTGAGTAATTCTCAATCAAATCGTTGCTTAACACTTTGGAATCTGCATCCAGGTAGAGCAAGTAGTCGTATTGTGCAGATTTGGCCAGTCGATTTCTGATTTTAGCTCGCCCCTGATTTTCAGAGAGTTCGACATAATTCACACCAATTTCCGAATCGACTGTGCGGTTTGCTTTTTTCACGTTTTCAGACGAGCAATCATCAAAGCACAGAATTTCAAATTCTATATCGGCAGCACGGCACTGCTCTTTCAAATTGTGCACCAATTGCTCGATCTTGACTTCGTAAATCGGTATTAGAATAGAAAGCATTAGCGTCTCAGCATATAAATGATCGACAAAAATGGTTAAAATTTAAGCACGATTATTATACGGTAGGCACGATGGTGCGGTCGCCGATTACAGATTGGAATGCAACACGGAATTGCGGATTCATGAACAACTTCAGTATTTTGAGGGTCAACTGTAAATTAATGGACAAGCTCATTTACATTATCCGCCACGGACAGACGGATCACAATCGCCACAGAATAATACAAGGCAGCGGAGTAGATTCTGATCTCAACACGATCGGTAGAATACAAAGACGACAGTTCTTTGATCATTACCAGGACGAAGTGCGATTTGATATTATTATTCATTCGGCACTCAAGCGCACGAGGCAAACCGTTTTACCATTTATAGAATCGGGAGTTCCGGCATTAAGCGACGCCCGCATTAACGAAATGTCATGGGGAGACTACGAGGGCAAAAAAGGCACACCTGAAATGATCTACTTGTACGAGGAGGTAATAAAGGCCTGGTCGATAGGAGATTTTGACGCCCGCCTTTCCAACGCAGAATCTGCAAGGCAGCTCCATAAGCGATTATCCGATTTTGCCGCTGAGCTAAAAAAGAGAAAGGGAAAGAAAATCTTGGTATGCAGCCATGGTCGCGCATTGCGATGCCTTACTTGCATAATCAAAGGAGAACATCTACGGGAAATGGAAACGTACGATCTTTCCAATACCGGCCTATATCTCGTTGAGCAGAAAAATGATCGATTCAAAGTCCTCAAGGAAAACGATCTCGCGCACCGAACAGAACTGGTTGGTAATCAGTTGATTAGTTGATCAGTGAATTAATAAGAGTTTCCTAAAAGCGTGCCCGCCTGGTCGGACGGACAGGTTTTTTGAACAATCTTTTTCATAATTGAAGGATTAACCATCTTGTAATTTTTCCGTTTATGCGTTGAATCGTTTATGCGTTTATGGGGTTTACGAAGATGTTCAAATAAACAAATACACGATCTTGCGGCTTGGCTGCGAGAGGGTGAGCAATATCATTGAATGACCTTAGATACAATTAAAACATGCGGAGCGTGCTTATCAAAGTTCGGAACGTCGTTCATACCGGTAATTGTCGAGCAAAGTTTGTCCCTAACAAGACTGCCAACTGTCAGCCATAGGCTGATCGGCCGTTGGCCGTCCGCCGTTCCCTACTTCGGCACAACGCCTCTTGTTACTTTCTTTTTATTACCTAAATCCTTATAGAAACCGTTGAGAAATGAAACAATAGATTTTTTTGAACGATCACTGAGATATTCGGATTGATCCACTACGGCGAGAAAGTCCCCCTTTTTATTTTGATAGTAACCAATCATTTCGTCGATTTCCTCCGGACTCATTGAAAGTTTTACCATAAAGTAGCGTTCGCGTATGGAGTTTATAGGAAAGTGCTCGGGCGGTACTGCGTACCTATTGTTTACTAGTCCTGCATAATCAAAGTCATAAGGTACAGCCATCGCTCTTTTGAGACTGGGATATTTGATGATTTTGATATTGTGTTTATTCCTTACCGACCAATCGCAATTGGATATCATATATTGAAAAAAGCACAGCTTGAAGTATTGATCGCGGAACAATGCCCCGCTTGTCACCCTTCCTGTCTCGAGTACCAAAGCTCCTTTTCTATCCGCATATTGTTCTTCGTCCTCTACCAGGAAGGCGTCCAATTCGTCTTTCAGTTTATCGCCTTCCCACAGCTCGAGCTTTATTACCTTGGCATGCATGGCATTTGTATCGACTAATGAATACATGTCATAGATAAGTTTCTCTTTCAACATTTGTTGAATGGCTGAAGAACCGCTTTCACACTGCAACACTAATTTCAATTTGTCGATGCTGCTGTTGAAACCCGCTTCTTCCAGTTCGCCTCCTTTAAGATTTAATTTAAAAGGAGGGTAGCGGCATACCTTTTTTCTTGTGTTTCCGCGGACCTTCATCTTCATTTCGAAAGAAAGATCTTGGCCGTCTTCCTGGCTTATGGTCATCTGGCCAGGTATGTAATATTCCTCTTCAATGCTCTTTCTCTTCATCAGCTCTTTGACTGACGTGTGGATTTTGAAGGTAGGGGTATAGTCACTTTGATTTAAATGGTCGAATATGGTAAGATCGTGTAAGGGTTCTTTGTCTTCCTCATCATCCTGACTTATCAAAGGATAAGAAGCAATAAAAAGCATTGAAATAAGTAAAGCTAACGATGAAATAGATTTTATGTCCATTGTTTTAGAGTGTTGATTGGGACGAATATCGGGAATTTCAGATTGAGTATGAAATAAAATGTTTCTAGGGTGATAATAATAGATCAGATATCGTCAGTACTTTATCATTTATGTACCGGAGACAAGCTCTGGACGGAGGCTTTATGTGGAAAATCGGGATAAAGCTTATACTTGCTGATGGTATTTTTGTGGCTTAGGCTATATTTATAACACGTTAAAGTTTGCAATTAAAAGTCGGCGATGCACCTCATCGAAATTGCCTTTTGGCTCGAAGCGGCCATCGTTTTCTATACCTATCTCGGTTACCCCATCCTTCTTTGCATATTGACGAGATTTATTTCTAAAAGGAAAAATGAACCCTTATCTGATGATGAACTTCCCCAAATTTCACACCTCATCGCAGCGTATAACGAGGAGGACGTGATAGAAGAAAAAATACAAAACGCGCTCTCATCCGATTACCCGAATGAAAGAATACAACACATCATCGTAGCCGACGGCTCGACGGACAAAACGATCGAAATAACTAAAAACTATCCTGAAATCAGACTCTTTTATGAACCTGAAAGAAGGGGTAAATTGGCCGCGATCAGCCGAGTGCTTCTACTTCCGGATACAGATATTGTCTTCTTCTCTGATGCCAATGCGATGCTCAATTCTTGCGCCTTTCGGCAAATGGTCAGGCATTTTGAAAATGAAAAAACAGGGGTAGTTTCAGGCGAAAAAGTGGTGAAATCGAGCAAAAAGGACGATGCTTCAAGTGCCGGAGAAGGATTATATTGGAAATATGAATCAAGTGTAAAACATTGGGAATCAAATTTTCATATAACAATTGGTGCGGTAGGTGAGTTATTTGCCATCCGCAAATCACTTTATGAATCGCCTGACCCCAATACACTGACAGAAGACTTTGTAATCAGCATGAAAATTGCCCAAAAGGGTTATAAAATTGTTTACGAGCCTTCCGCAAAAGCTCTTGAAAAAGCATCGGCCAATATCGCCGAAGAATTAAAAAGAAAGGTGCGGATCAGTGCCGGAGGCCTGCAAGCTATTTGGCAATTGAGGGACTTGCTCAATCCTTTTAAATACGGTTTGCTGAGCTTTCAATTTTTTTCGCATCGGGTTTTGAGATTGATATTCGCGCCTTTGAGTTTAATCTTGCTTTTAGGGAGCAACTTATTTTTGGCTCTTTACGAAGGGCCTTTGTACTCTTTTTCTCTTGCTGTTCAAATAGTGTTTTATTCAATAGCCTTCGTGGGTTTTGTGCTTCGGCATAGGCGACTGCACAAGAAAATTCTGTTTATCCCTTTCTATTTCACTCTTATGAATTTATGTGCTTTTTTGGGATTCTTCAGGTTGATAAAAGGGGATTATTCGGTGAAATGGGAGAGGGCGAGGAGGAAGGTTTAAAACGAACATATTTAATTCTTGGAGTCATTGCTTATACTCACCGCTGTCTGAAGTTTACCTTATCAAAAAAAGGCAGATCGCTGTTCGAAGTTTGTAACTTCGAACTCGTATTCTTATGTGAATACATAGTGCGTATTGATCACTTATTACATATCCTTTTCGTTCCGTCATTTTTCGTTTTTCATCATTGTCGATTGCTAGTCTTGATAACAGTTTGAAGTTGCAAAAACTTCAAACAGCGGGTAGGAAAAGCAGACCATCATTCTTGAAGTCTACGAGCAACGCGACTGATTAAATCCATGCGCTCATGCAGAATGGCAATAATAAGCATTGGTTGGTTTTTACGGACAAGGCCGAAGATATAATGATGTTCACAATGAGTATAGCGCAACGCCGGACTTATATCTGGTAATTCCCCTTTAAAGTCTGCTTTTGTTTATCTCGCACACGACAATCTACAATTTTCGATAAGTCCCATTGGCTTTCTGCTATTCAAAATCAAAAAAAAAAGGTGTCATCTCAGTGAATAATTTAACACTCTATCTACCCCACAACCAGAACACTTCCCTACATTTAAGGCAAAGAACTACTACATCCGAGTGTCAAAATACCTGCCGAAATATCTTCCCTTCTTTCTGTTGCATTTTATGATTTTAAGGCTTTTTTCACAGCCATTAGGGCCGGGTGATATTGCCTTCATTGGATTTAATGCAGATGGCGATGATGACTTTGCAATTGTTGTTTTGCGCGACGTTTCCAATGAGACGATTTTTTTCACCGACAACGAATCAAATGGTGCCGGTGGAATTTTGGACTTTAACGAAGGTACCCTGGAATGGAATACCGGAGCGACAACCATAACAGCAGGAACAGTAGTCGTATTTACCGATGTGGATAATGCTGGCAATGCTTTATACGGTGCAAGTATAGGAACATTGACTACACCGGATGCCGTATTCAATCTTGCAGCCGCAGGAGATGCAATCCTGGCTTTTCAGGGAACTGATCATATGAATCCTACGGCCTTCCTCGCCGGGTTTCAAAATGAAATGCTAAACTTCGGCAATCTGGCCGGAACCAACCTCGTACTAGATTCTACGGCTATTACTATTACAAAAATTGGGTCTCATGATGATGGGGCGATATACAACGGCGCAAGAAATACTGAATTCGCTTTTGGTGACTACATCAACCTCATCAGAAACAGTGACAATTGGACGACGAATAGCGGCGATGGCGAAACATTATTCATGTCTTTTGACAACACTAATTTTTCGCTATTCACCTGTCCTGTCATACCTACTCCTTGCGTAACCGATATAGGCCTATGCTTCGATGGACAAAAGTCCACAGAGATCATTCCCGAAAGGTCGGATTCGATTGTGCTGGTCGAAGATTTTGAAACAGCAGGCCTGAATACCAGGTATTTTCTCGACAGAGACACCTTCACCACTTTGAACGATACTTCTTTGAGCGCCGGCAATCAAGGAAAATCTTTTTTGACCAGAACAGATGGGAGCAATATTCGAAGTACTTCTTTTATGTTCGATAGCATTCGCAGTATGTATTGGTTTGGCGCAGCCGATCTGAATAAAAATACGACCACTCTGCCTGGATCGGCAAATATGACCTTCTCTCAAAAAGCCATAAAAGGACTCTGCGATTTGCAATTTTCGGTCTACCTCGCTGAAGACGACGTAAGCGGCGGAGCAACTAATCATTGGAACCGCGAAGATTTTGTGCACTTCGACTACTCCATCGATGGAGGCGTCTTTCAAAATCTATTACATATCGAAAACGACGGAGGAGTGGCTGGATCGGCGCCGTTTGTCGATACCAATTTTGACGGTGATGGCGAAGGGGCAGAAGTTACGGATACATTTCAACGGTTTGCGGCGAGCATTATGGGTACCGGGCAGTCCATTACTTTGAGAATATCCATGTTCCTGGACGCAGAAGACGAAGATATTGGTATAGATAGTATTCGCATTTCCGGTACACCGGCAAGTTATAGTTTTTACGACTATGATCCAGCTGCGGGAGGAGTGTTGCTCGCCGATAGCGTGGCATCGTTTAATCCAATGGTGACTCTGGCTACTTCCCCTCAGACCATATGGGTAGAATCGAATTGTGGGCAGTGCAAAAGCAAGGCCGTGCCCGTAATCATAGGTGTACGACCGCCAGGAGATGACGGTATTGCTTGTTTTGATGAAGTCAATATCAGCCTCAACAATCAGTGCAAACTCGATGATCTTAAGTCGGATGCGTTTTATGCAGGGCCATTGGCGCCCGTCTTTTTTGATTTGAAAATAAAAACTGAAAAAGGAGATAGTGTAAGCAAAGATTCGTTGCATAACTTCCTGGGAATGAGGCTGATATACGAGATCATCGATACCTGTAATCAAAATCGATGCTGGGGATATCTGAACTTAGAAGACAAATTGCCACCAAAGGCTGCACCTTGCCCTTGCGATGCTTCGATTGCGGCAAATTTGAATCCTGCAACAGCGGCAGATTCATGTAAATTTCACTGTCTCGATTCTATTTTCTTCCATCAGCCGACCTTTATAGACAATTGCTCAAAGCAACTGCATGCGGATAGTTTGAACATATTTTCGGCGCTGGACTCCATAGAAATCGGCTGCGATTCGTTGCAATTTATACGCACCTGGAATTATCGAAATGAAAATCATAATCCGAGTTTGACGGAAATTTGCAAACAGGTGTATTATCGACTTCCATTGAATTTTGGTTCGATAAAATGGCCTCAGAAAAAGCTCAATCTCGCATGTGATTCCGTAAGTCTTTCAGCCGCGCCGATGGAGATCGCTAGCGCCTATGCTAAAAGCTTCTCAGGCCCGTATATTATCAACAATGTCAATGATACCCTCCTGCTCTCAGACTCAAGCCACATCTGTAATTTTGCAGTATTTCGCCAAGATCAGATCATTGATGTATGCGTGAATGAAACCAAGATCATAAGAAATTGGAATGTGGTGGATTGGTGCCGTGGAGCATCGTTGGATTCAGTCAGAATTGTGAATGTGAAAGACAAACAGCCGCCTGATTTCGGAGTCAGTTCGGTATCGGTCAACCTCGTTGGTACGGACCAAATTGTCGTCGATGGAGACACGGTGAGCATAGATAGCCTAGAAGTGATGGTAGAGGTCGACGTTAACAAGATTTTTCAACTCGTTGAAATTCGAAATCCCTGGGGATGTGCTGCCGATTTTGAGATACCTATTTTTGAAAATCTCAAAGACAATTGCTCAGATCAGGAGCGTGTAACGCTCACTTATCAAGTAGACGCGGCAGGAACTTTTTTTGATGAAAATCATCCGAGAATTGTACGAAACCTGCCTGAAGGTACTTCCTCGATAATGCTTACCGCCACAGACGAATGTGGCAATACGAGTACGCATACGTTGACATTGAGTGCATTAGATATGGCCGAACCGGTTGCTTTGTGTGCGGATACGATCGGCACTGTTTTGATTGACGATTCTAATTTTCTGGATGGCGGCATTGCCCAGGTTCCGGTAGAATCGTTCGACTTAAGCAGCTTTGACGGATGTGGTGAAATTATTTTGATTTTGGCCAGGCGGTCGGACGGGAAGTTCAGCTGCGGTGGTAATTCTTTGCAATCCATATCCACAACGTACATCGAGTTTTGTTGTGAAGACATCGGAAACTACGTACCGATAAGCGCCACATTCTTCGATGATTTTGGCAATACGTCGGAGTGCACCTCCTATGTCAAAGTGCAAAATAAAAATGAGCCAATTATCATTTGCGAAGACCTAGTAATTGGTTGCAACGATGCAATCCGGCCGGAGCACATTGGCATGCCAAATTTATTTGGCATTTGTGAAACGCCCGACCTGGAATATGAAGATGAATACTACGTCGACGATCTCTGTTTCACGGGTTATATTAAAAGACGATGGAGAGTGGTCGGCACAAATGTGCAATGTGTTCAGACCATAACAATAAACGATACGGATGGCGGTGAAGAAAATGCCAACAACTTCGATCCGCGATCTATCCATTGGCCGCTGCACTACACTGGCGAAAACTTTGAAGAATTTGTTGCGAGAATAGATGGATTTGGAATAGAAGATATTATTGTTAAAGATGTGAATGAACACGAGCAATGCGAAGATTTTCAATTGCACGGCACCATAAAAGCCCATCGAGTTTCTCATGTCAGAGCCGCTGTATATTCATCGTTTAAAGAATTTGATACGGAGGCAAAAAGATCTGATTTTCTTCAGAGTTGCATCATGAATGATCAATTCTACTGTGAGATAGGAGATTTAAATGAGCCTTATTGGATTGATCCTAAATGCGGATTGATCGGAAAATCATATACCGACGAGACCTTTAATTTCAATGGGACGAGCTGCTTCAAAGTTGTGAGAAAATGGGCCGTAATAGATTGGTGCGTCTGGCAGCCGAATGAAAATGAAACAGACTCGCAGAACGGGGAAAATGACAAATATGTGCTCATGAAGGACCTTTGTGCAAACATATCGTACTTCAAATATGATTATGATTTGACAGAATTCGATGGATATTACGCGTGGGACCAAGAGATTAAAATTGCCGATGATACGCAGCCGCGCATCACACCTCCCGGCGACGTTACAGTGGCAATAAACGCGGCAAACAAAGCAAGTGATGGAATCTGCGAAGGTACTTTAGAAATTACAGCGAAGGCAACGGATTTCTGCGGAGAACAAATGTCAAGTGGAGAAGGTACAGCGAACGAAAGATCTGAGCTAAAGTGGTCTGTCGAGCTTGTCAAACTAGTCGGAGAAGAAGAATCCGCTATTCAGAATTTCCAACCGGTAGATGACATTGATAGCCGCGGTGATTCCATTTCTTATACAGTGAATGGGAGGTCTGGAGAGCGCTTTAAGATAAAGTGGCGAGTGGTGGACGGATGTAACAACGTTGCGGAAGAGGTTTCTTTTGTGTACTTTGAAGATATGAATGTGCCTGTCATAATTTGTTTGGCCACTTTATCGACGAGCATTGAGCCGCCAACTTTTGAAAGCTTAAATACAAATGGCCATGTAACAATTTGGGCGTCTGATTATGCGGAGGCATACGATTGTGATGAGAACGAGACAGCGATTTATTTTAAAGACGAAGAAGGGAATCCCACACCTTCATTGACTCTGACCTGCGACGATGTTTGGAATGCGCTCTTTGCCGATTGGCGAGGCAATGTTTATGCCAGAGATACTTTTGGCAATGAATCCTTTTGTGAAGTTTCGCTGAAAGTCGTTGACGCTAATGATGCATGTATTGATTTTGTAGACGGCTGGTTTGATATAGAAGGGAACATCCGAACGGAATTCGGAGATATGGTGGAAGGTGCCGATGTGTATCTCAATCACGGATATAAAAGGCGCCGTACTTCTGCCTCAGGCCATTATTTATTCGAGCAAGTTGTATTGGGTGTGCGTCACGACATAGCAGCTCGTAAAACCAATGACTATGCAAATGGGGTAAGTGCGCAGGATATGGTACTTACGCAAAGGCATATATTGGGTACTAAGCTATTGGACTCGCCCTATAAGGTCATCGCTGCAGATGTGAACAACGACAAAAAAGTTAGCGTTACCGATCTCATCCTGATGAGAAAGCTAATACTTGGTGTTCATGAAGAGTTTTCTTTTAATGACTCCTGGAGATTCATAAATCCATCACACATATTCGAGAATGTTCTGAATCCTTTCCCATTCGCAGAGGACGTTTATGTTTACTTCCATGATAGAGATATAGTCGGCAAAGACTTTATCGGTGTAAAGATCGGCGACGTAAGCGGTGATGCCATAGCGAATAGTCTCATGACCGAACCCCGAAGCAAGGCGTCGATCACATTAATGGTTGAAGATAAAAATGTCCGTACCGGCCAAAATCTCAGCCTCGCAGTGAGCAGTTCTGATTTCAAAGAAATGAGTGCATTGCAATTCACGATGGATATGGCGGGCCTGGAGTTTGTAGGAGTTGAAAGCGGTGCCTTGGAGGTAACCGAAGAAAATATAGCTGTTCACGAAGATGCCATTTCTATGGTTTGGTATGATATCCATCCTGTTTCTGGTCGAGAAGCATTGTTCCATTTACGGTTTAGAGGGAACAAAAATGTAAGCATAAGTAATTCATTATCAATCAGTTCTGAAATAACAGATGCGAGAGCTTACAATAAAGGCCACGTCAAAATGGATGTGCGGTTAGAATTTTATGAACCTCGAACTACAGCCTTGGAACTGTACCAGAACAGGCCGAATCCTTTTAGCGAAGGGACAATGATAGGATTCCACTTGCCTGAAGATGGAGATGCGGTGCTTAAGGTTTTTGATGCGTGTGGAAAAGTTATCGATATGGTTCAAGGATATTTTCACCAAGGATATAATCAGATCAATTTGAACAAAGACAATTTCCTAAGTTCCGGAATTTACTTTTATGAATTGAAGAGTAATGCCGAAGTGGCTCTGAGGAGAATGGTTTATTTCGAATAGCCTACGTGCTCGTTGCCAAATAGCAAGGCAATCTTGATAATGAGTAATTCGTCAGTTGACATATTGAGAAATGGAAGAGTTTGCATTGATATAGCTGGGAATAATGTACGCATTGTCTTAAAGGTTCAATATCATTTAGGGTTAGCTTTTGTGCGTTTTATCGGATGGCACAAGGACTATGACTGACTGAGGAAGAAAATACATACTATCTAAAATTATGAGAAACTGTCAACGTAGCCTTACCGTTCCGCTTATTATTAAGTTTAGCAAATTGCTCGGTCTCCCGGCAGCTTCGCTCCTGCCCAAAGTGCGAGAACAAATCGAAGCATAGTGCTGCTCTCTCTTAGCGCTTCTGTTCACTCATAAAACATACACATCTGATCCAACCCTTTCCGCTTCAGATCAGGCATATAAACAATATCCTTAGCATAACCAACAGGCAATAGCAAAAATGCTCTTTCGTTAGTGGGGCGGGTGAGCAAGCGAGCCAGAAAATTCATTGGACTCGGGGTATGGGGCAAGGTAACCAAACCTGCATCGTGAATTGCACTTATGAGTATGCCACACGCTATACCGATTGATTCGTTGACATAATAGTTATTGTCTTTAGTGTTGTCTTGATCCAATTCAAAAATTCTTTTGAAGGCGATTATGAGCCAAGGCGCCATTTCGAGAAATGGTTTATTCTCATCCGTGCCCAATGGAGGCAGATCTTCTTTCCATCTTTCGCTCATTCTACCTGCATAATTTTTTCTTTCTTCTTTTTCAGCGGCCATTCGGATCTTGGTTTTCAACTCGGGATTCGAAACTGCACAGAATGTCCATGGCTGCTTGTGGGCGCCTGAAGGAGCTGTGGAGGCCGATTTGATCAGGTTTTTTATGACCTGTCTGGGGACAGGTTTATCTGAGAATTCGCGGACGGATCTTCTTGAATCGAGCCACTCATAATAATCGTTGCTTCTTTTGGCGGTAACTGGTTCGGGAAATCGCTCCGCTTTATACTGTACGTGTTTGTAACCATTAATATTGATGTGCTTTCTACGATTCATATCTTTTTAATTCACTTTTTGAAGATAGTGCTTTTAGATTGGTAATCGTGCCGGCTATAGGATAAAGACAAGGCAAGTTTACAACGGCTGTTGCCTTGCAAATGAGTAGTTCTTCATTCTGCAGCGGGCTCTGTTTTACGACTGCGTCGTTGATAATGGGAAATGTCTAGGGTAATTATTAATAGTTCTGAACGGTTCAGAACGATTAATAGGTAATATGTTGGTTTTAAGTGAGTTACACGAAAAATTTTAGCATAAAACTTTCACGAAGTATTAATTACATTACCAACTAAAAAATAGATCATGCCATTCACCAAAATTAACAACATCACCATTCACTACGAATGGCTACACCAAAACCGGTCAAAGAACATAGTATTCATCAACGCACTCGGCAGCAGCCTCATCATATGGACGGAGGTGGTATCGCACATCAAACACAAATTCAATATATTGACATTTGACAAAAGGGGACATGGGTATTCCTCGACAGATGATTCGAAACCGGGAATAGACGATTATGCTGATGATGTCATTGAATTGATGGATTATGTGAATATGGGTAAAGCTCATATCGTTGGCCTTTCCATTGGCGGTGCGATCACTTACAGCCTGGCTACTCGCTACCCGGATCGATTTGAGAAACTCATTTTCAGCAATACAGGTGGGAAACTCGGTACCAAAGAATCATGGAATGAAAGGATTGAATCTGTCAGCACTCGAGGCCTTTCGGCTATGTCTCAAGGAAGTATCGAAAGATGGCTTTCTGCGGAGTTTAGAAAAAGAAATCCAGCAGATAGTGAAGGCTATCAAAATATGGTCAAAGCTTGTACGGAAAGAGGATACATGCAGGCATGTGCTGCTCTAGGCGAGGCGGATTACAATCCTGTTTTACACAAAATCCGTCATCCTTCTATGTTTATTGGCGGCGGTGGCGACATCGGAACAACGCCTGATTTTGTCAAAGAAAATGCAAAAAATTTGGGTGCTGAGAGGGTGGAGATCATAGACTGCGTGGGCCATCTGCCTTGTGTGGAAGCACCAGAAATAGTGGCGGGGTTGATTTTGGAATTTTTGACTAACTAATCAATATTCCAGGTCACAGGCTCAAGATTCGTTTCCCTCTTATTTTCAATTGAATTGGTAAAATTATCGTAATAACCGTTTATTGCGGTAATAATCGTATTATACGGATATTGCCGTAATGACATATCTCGCCATGTCTCGCTTTCGTAAAGTGAATTGTTCTAATTGTCCCATTTCCTCACTTTCAAACTGCGTTTTAAGCTCCCTTCTGACGTCTTCAACTCCACGACATATTTCCCAACCTTAAGATATTTCTCATAATGAATGAAATAAGGAAGACTGCTTTCCTCTCTTGCAATAACCAAACCCCAACGAAATTGATTTAATCCCTTGTTGCCTTCGATCTCCTTTTTCCAAAGCACCTTATTCTTCTTATCCAAAACTGAAAGAGTTACACTTTCATCTCTTGCAAGCCAAAAGCTGATCGGAATTTTTTCAACGCTAGCCCGATTGATATCCTTAGATCTATCTCGGATTTTAGGATAGCGCGCATAGAGAATTTCAAGGAGAAGATTTTCAGTTGGGGGAAACTCCATCTCGTTCAATTCATAAATAGGATCGAGATTTACAAAATAAATACCCCTGCCGTGAGTAGCGGCGACAAGTTCGCGTTCCCTTTCTTGCATTCGCAAATCTCCTATACTCGCAGCAGGCATATCTCTTCCCAATAAATACCATGTATTTCCTCGATCCATTGAGCACAATACTCCTCGATAGCAACCGGCATACAAAATATTCTCATGGAAAGGGTCTTCCAGGATGACGTTCACCGGTTCGTTAGGCAAGTTTGACGAAATTGACTTCCATGTCTCGCCAAAGTTCTCGGAAACAAAGAGATACTTATCCAGATCGTCGTAGTTGATGCCGGTCATCGCGACGTACACTCTCGATAACTTGAAATTAGAAGGAGATATACTGCGGATGTATCCGTTGGGAAGGCCTTTGGAGTATTCTATCCAGTTTTGTCCTTCGTCTTTCGTACACCAAAAAGCGCCGCGGTCCGTGCCAGCATACAGCAGTCCTTTTTGACGTTTGGATTCGGCAATGGCACTGGTGGCATGAGATATTTTCATTGGGTCGGATGAAGCTGTCAAATCACTGCTTATCAGCTCCCAGTTGCTGCCGCGATCTGCCGATTTTAAGATATAATTCCCTGCATGATAAAGTGTTTTCGAATTATGAGGTGAAATAAAATAGGGAGTAACAAAATGGCACTTCAACAGTTCTTCATAGAGCGGCAGTCTCTTTGGCGCTATCTTTATCGAGGAGTCTGCGGCCATATCTTTTCGGCGAATCGCACCTTCTTGTGCACTCCAATATACGGTATTCGGATCATCGGGATCGACTTGTGTAACGCAGCCGTCTCCGCCGCTCCACGCGTCGATCCATAGATATTTCCAGGAATCTTCTTTTTCGGTTGTCCATTCTTTTGCAGGGCCATATACAGTGGAATTGTCCTGTGTACCGCCATAGATGTTGTAGGGATTTTGGTTATCGAGAGTAACGGTATAGAATTCTCCTGTAGGAATATTGTTCAGATGCAGCCAGCTCTTTCCTTTGTCGTAAGTTTGATAGAGGCCACCATCATTTCCGAGTAATAAGTGTCTGGTATTCAATGGATTAACCCACATTTCGCAATGATCTAAATGCAGAGTTTGCGCCATACTCGGCTGCAAATGTTCTACCTTTCCGCCGATCAAGTCACATGTTTTGCCTCCATCTGTACTGTGTGCCAATCGAACTCCCAGTCCAAAGACTTCCTCGTCATTCTTTGGATTCACGTAAATATCAGCGAAGTACCAGCCAATAACGGAAAAGATATTCAGTTCTTTATGATGCGACCTTTGCCAGGATTGACCTCCGTCTTCAGTCTTGTAAACTTCTGCAATATTCGGCCGTTTTTTATTTCTATTGTCGATCAGAGCGTACACCTTTTCAGGATTTTGATAAGATACGGCTAGGCCAATCCTTCCGATTTTAGGTCCTTGTGGTAAACCTTCTGATAGTCTTTTCCAGGTATCACCTCCATCTTCACTCTTGTATATTCCACTTTTGGGTCCGTATACACTTTGCATCAATGCAGAGTCTAAATCATTTTCCCACATTGAAGCATAGATGATATGCGGATTGCCGGGAGCGATCACTACATCATTTGCCCGTGTATTTTCATCCACGTACAGAACCCGTTTCCAGTTCTTTCCGCCGTCGATGCTGCGATAAATTCCTTTTGATTCACTTGGTGTCCAAAATTTTCCCAGCACAGCCACAAAAACAATATCCGGATTATCAGGATGAACCGTTATTTCTCCAATATGCCACGAATCCTCCAAACCCAAATGTGTCCATGTGGTACCCGCATCATCTGATCTGTACACGCCATTGCCAGGCATTGTAAGATTTCTGTTCTTACGCAAACTTTCCCCAGTTCCGATATAGATTATGTTTGGGTCAGAAGGCGCAAGAGCGATATCTCCTATGCCTAAGGATGGTTTGTCTTCAAAGATGGTTTTCCAGGTTAGACCGTTGTTGGTAGTCTTCCACAAATTGCCTGAGCCGAAAGCAACGTAAATGGTTCCTGGCATGCCTGGGTCGGCTTGTACAGATTCCACTCTTGCTGAGTTCATTACCGGACCGACTGGTATCCAGCTCATGCTGAGAAGGGTATTTTCTCTTGCGTTTAGATACTCTTCGAATGAATATGGAAGAGGAGATCTAATGGTTTGGGCCATAAGGTTGCTCATATATATTAAAAGGACAAATATGAACGATATTAGACGAGGCATGTAAATTATATCTATTGGCTTTAATAGGTATTTTTCCAAGGTTGGAGTCAAATATATTAGATTATTAAAGGTCTTTGAAGTCGACGGAGAATTTCAGACGCACACATGACTTGTTCCAGAGCAAGAACGTGGGTTCTGTTTTTCGTTTAATGAATGAAGACTTTCCAGGTTTTCGAAACCTCGAAAGTCTCAAACAACGGCGATGCGAATATTTGAAATGCACTGCCGTCGGGAACGCCCTTGACTTTCACTCAATTTGTTATAGATTTACACAAGGGTAAGAGAAGACTACTGCTCCAAATACCGGGTATGAGGCCTTAATCCCGGGGCATCAGGAGAAACTAATCAAAGTTATTAGTCCTGTTTTCAGGAGTGCCGGCCTCCTTGTAGCACTCTTACCTAATTTTGATTAATACAAAAAAACCCGCTCCGTTAAGAGCGGCCTTCAGAGATACTATTTTTCTCGACTCACATAGTTCGCTCGAAATGACAAAGCCTTACTTCAAAGAAAGCGTCATCTTCGCTCCTCCCATCTCTGGGAGATTAGCTTCTAATTTAATCATTTTTGGATCATCTTCCTTGCTGACCCATATTTTTGAAGTCGAACCACTGCCATCCATTAGTTTTATATCCAGTTGATAGGTATCGTAATTGCCGTTGCTGGTTTCGACCGTTTCGGATTTAACAACGGACAGCTTGAATGTTTTGACCTTTTGCACATTTGCATCAAATGTCCTATACAGCGTCGCATAACCTTCGGCCAATGGAAGGCTAGGTAGGGTAGCGCTGAGTGCCGCGCCGTCGCCAAAGACAGGAGCTTCTAAAGCAACATTTACCGGAGTCTCCTGACCTTGCATGGACATCGTTCCTTTGATTGACATTTCATCATGTATCAATTCGATATTGACCGGTCCTTGTGAGATTTTTCTCGATATAGGCAATAGGCTGCCTTTCGCCAGTCTGCTTTCATCCAAAATGCTGCCCATAGGAGTAGTCGCCTCATCGCGCACGATCCAGTGGTCTCCTCCGTCTTCTACGGTGGATTTGAGTTCCATTGGGATTTTATTCGCTCCCATTTCTATAGTCATGTCATAGGCAAGTTCTCGTTCCTGTAGGGACTTATCGGGTATGGGAAGCGCTGCTTTTGCGGACTCTTCTGTGATCTTCTCGGGCAACTTCACTGTGGAAATGTCAACGGTTACTTTGTCAATGATTTCCTGTAAATTTTCGGGAACTTCTTCCTGGTAGCGTCCTCCCAAATGCCTGGCCATGAACTTTTCGGAAACAGCGAGAAAGGCCGTATTGTTATCCGGATTTCTGAACCCATGACCTTCATCCGGGAAGTTCATGTATTCCACGGGTAGTCCCAGATCGCGCATAGCTACTACAATTTGATCGGACTCAGCTTTTTTCACTCTTGGGTCGTTAGCGCCCTGACCTACTAGTAGCGGCGCTTTTATATTTTCTGCATGGAAGAAAGGGGATTGTCTTCTCATTTGCTCTTGACCTTCTGGTGTATCGGGATCACCCATTCTTTTATGGAAAAGTTCTTTTATTGTTGCCCAATAAGGAGGAATGGTTTCCAATAAGGTAAATAAATTAGAAGGGCCCACTATGGACACGCCAGCAGCATAAACATCAGGCGTGAACGTCAATCCGGCTAAAGTTGCATAACCTCCATAAGAACCGCCCATAATTCCAATTCGATCTTCATCAGCAATTCCTTCTTCAATGAGATGGTAGGCGCCCCATGTGAGATCGTCTTGCATTTTTTCGCCCCATTCGTTATTACCGGCATTTAAAAATGCTTTTCCGTAACCGGTGGAGCCCCTGAAGTTGGGCTGCAATACGGCATACCCTCTATTCGCAAGAAATTGCGCAAAAGAATCATAGCCCCAATAATCTCTTGCCCATGGCCCTCCGTGAGGATGGACGACGAGAGGAAGATTTTTAGCATCCTTGCCTTTTGGAATAGTCAGATAGGCAGTTATTTCTAAACCGTCCGAGCTTTTATAGGTTATCGCTTTCATCTCAGCCAGATGCTCTATCGGAAGCTTTGGCCGCGGCCGGTAGAGTAGGGTAGTCTTTTTTGTCTTCCGATCGAATACATACGCAGTGCCGGGATCGGTATCTCTATTGACATAGATCAACCATAACATTTCGTCATCCGTATTGGAGGTAAAATTGAGCTCGGCATCGTCGAATCTTTTTTTCAAAAGATTGTAATCGCCTTCGTAAGACTTATCTCTCCAATAGATCTTCGTTTTATCGGCTGTGTACGTAGTGCCAATCAATTCATCCGTTAAATCGGAGAAGATAGTACCCCCAAAGTCTACCTTGCCCTGAGGATCTCGCTCGGCAAGTACAGTTTCGTTGGTCTTCAAATCCATTACGAGCAATTCGTTGAGATCAGATGTTCCTTTATTGGAGACCATATACAGCAAGCCGTCTTTGCCAAAACGGATGGGATAGCAAGTTTCGAGACTGCTGCACGAGTAGATGGTTTCCCAGCCGTTTTCGGTTTTTTTCAAAAAATCGGTACCCCCGTCTGATGTAGACTTTGTGGCCAACCGAATATTGTCCTGGAGGTCGAAAGTAAGACCATTGTATTCAAAATCGTTGGTAACGAGCAATTCTCGATTTCCGTTCGATATTTCTACCTTGTACAAATCGTGCCATGCTTTATCGCGATCGTTGAGTCCTACATAGATTGTGGAATGGTCGCTCTTAGGCACTCTGTAAATAAAGGCCCTGATTCCGTCAAGTGGGGTCAGATCAATGGATTCAGGCACTTCCATTCCCTCTACCGGGCTGGCCTCTGGCGAAACAGAATAGACGTGAAAATTTTCATCACCTCCCTTGTCCTGTACGTACAAAATGTGTTTCGAATCTCTGCTCCAGAAATAGCCTGGAATAGGTCGATTCGTATCTGCGGTAAGCGGTCGTGCATCTTCAAAGTCTTCGTTGATGCCTTTGATCCAAATATTTCTTTTGCCTTTGAAAGGTTTCAGAAATGAAATGTATTCACCATTGGGACTAATTTGTCCGCCTGCAATTTCGGGATCGCCAAAGAAGATTTCGCGATCGATGATCGGTACGTCCTGGCTTTGTAAGCTAAATGGGGCACTTGTAGATAACAGTGTAAATGTGAAAAGTAGGGTTAGTTGGATAAAAAATTTCCTAGTCATAAGCGTTTTAATTTAGGGGCGCAAAGTCGTATAAAGTGCAATGAATAGCAAGGATAATCTACGAAGGTGGTGTGGGTTTCGATGTGAGGGCTTATCGTGTACGGATCACTGTCAATTCTTTGGCTATTAGTCAAAATCTCAGAACTCCTTACCTCTCGCAATCTAAATTCGCTGTTATTTTGAAGATCATGCGCAAATTTGATCCAGGGAATATGGTTTCAGTTTTGTTGAGCAGGTCTGCAATCTGTTTGGCTGCATGATTAAATCTTGGTGCAGAAAGAGAGTGCAAGGTTATAGTCAGCGTTTTACTCTATAATCCGGAATCAAGTCAGCGTTGTTGCTGATGATTTGTTTGATGAACATTCTTTTTTCGTCTTTTGCCCTATTGAGGTGGTCACAAGCCACAGCTGCCACAGATGATTCTGCTCTGTAAGCGATCATCTTTATTACATTCATGAACAGTTTACTTTCGGTTTTTAACTTGTTATACCTTTTCTGCTCGGGCATACGCTCAAGAGTTATTCTGGCAGGAATATCATTTCTGAGGGTGGCGATCTTGTTTTCTTCTTTTCGAAGAATATCAATTTTGTGTTTATACTTCATTTGTCTTTCGGTTATTTCAGGAAGTTTGTCAATTTTCTCATCCATAGCTAGTTCTGCAAGAGGGAAGAACTTGGCTTCTAACCGGGTGATCTTTTCCCTGAGTTTTTTCAGTTGGTTTGTTAATTTTCGGTATTGTGGGTTGACCACTTCCCGATTGGGATCAATACTTTCTACCCCAAATTGAATCATTTTATCAAAATCATAGTCTTGAATGAGGTAACTGAAGAAGTTTTCCTGACACCACCTTCCAAACATTCTGCCTGCTATCAATGCTATTCCCAAAGTAGGGTGAGTGGTGATAATAGCGGTTTGATGTTCACCCTTTTCAGACAAGCTTCTGATCTCTCTGAAAGTGTGTCCTCCAAGCGTTACTTCTTTCTCGCACAATTGCATGGTTACATCCTGGCTAAGTACTTGTGTATCAGTGGATTCAAAGTCATCTTTATTCCATGAATCTCGCACATCCTTGCGATATGTAATCACGGCTATTCTATACCTTTCCCACAGGTGGTTAAAGAAAGCAGGTTCGTAAGCCTCCCTGTCAAAAATAAAGGTGCATTGAGGGCTTTGTCGATCATCCTCCTCTTGTATCTCAGTAAGTAATTTGGTTTGTAGCATTTGTGGAATAATCAGGTCTTGTATTGCTTCTTTTATTTTCTCTGTCAATTGCCCTATCACCATCATAACAGGCATCCCTTGTGCATCGTGAACCCAATACTCCGTAGTGGCGCTTAAACACAATTTTTGTCTCGCAATATATTTGACAGGTAGATTAGCTTTGCCTCCATAATAGATCCGTTGGTGACCATCTATATATAAAAAAGATGAGTCCTCATTATCCTCATCTCTATACCAGTGATCGATCAGAAGGTTGTTCAGTTCAACGGCTTTTTCCTGCTTGCTCAGCAAATCTATTTTCTCTCGCAAACACCGAACTTCTGGTATACGATCCAAGCCTATTATCCTGCCGATCTCCCCTGGTTTACATTGTTTGAGTTGTTCGGGATTTTTGATGCGCAACAGGGCCATGAAGGCCAAAGTCAATAGTATCGACCTTAGTCCGTAATAGTGTGATGAAGGTAACTCATATACCTGTTTTGTCTTGAATAACCCATGCTCTATCAAGGCAGGTAAGAGGAATAATACCCCTGCTCCGCATAAAGCTTCGCTGTTGTCAAACTTCACCTCAGCATGACCAGACAACCCAAGAGATGCACCTATCCTGTCTTCAGAGCGGCTTGTGGCTATGCCCATCGGCGTAGATTGGTCTAGGTCATTGCGATCATTTAAGGTCGAGCCATTTCCACCTTCACACTCTATTTTGAACTTTTTTTTAAAGTGCCTTTTTCAATGTGATAGCGTATCGACGATTCTGAAATCCCTTCTTGTTTTGAGATACTCAAATTACTTTGTCTCTTATCCAGCTTCGATTGTATCCGCTCCACTAGTTTACCAACCATCTTGTATGCTTTGCCTTTTCTGGCATCAGGCCCGAAAAATCCAGATTCTCCCTTCTCCTTGTATTTTCTATACGATCTTCTGACACTGTCTATACTCACTCCAAAAGCCCGCTGAACTTCAGCTCGGCTGCACAATCCTTTATCTATAAAATTGCTAGTTATGAATCTGAAAGCATTAAGATCGTCACTCGAATGACTATATACAGGTAAGCCATTGGCTATGTATTGTACAATACCGTCTTGGGTGTGTACTCCAAGACAATGAGAGATCATCTTTGTATCTTTAGGGAAGAAGGGGAATTGTAACTGCATATACAAAAATATGAAGCAGTTTTAATTCGCGAGGTCTACTCCCTATTACCCTGAATTTATTGGGACGGGTAAGGAGTTCTGAATCTTATGACTAATAGAGTAGGCAGACTACTGCGCCATAACAAACTTCCTGGAAGACCGCAAAGCTCCACCTGCCTTTGAAAGCACCAGCACATATGCCCCAGTAGGATAACTCACTCCGGGAATATCAACCCGATTGCTGCCAGACGAGATGGGTATGTACAATTGGTGGAGTAATCTCTGACCAATCATATTGTAAATATCAATAATATGTACTTCAAATGATCCGGTTTCAAAATTCACGGACAACAGGTCGCTTTCCCTATCAAAAAGTACATTTTCGACCTCCAAAAACTCTATATTCTGTTCGGTCGAACCTTCTTTAGTTACGTGAAAAGAGCAAGTAGCGCTATTGCCCAAAAGATCAGTTGCCGTCAACACAATTTCGGTTGTCCCTAGTCGGAAAGGCCTACCGCGCTCAAAAGTGCTTTCCATCATCACACCGCCACAGTCATCAACGATCGTCGGCTCATCCCACAAGTAGGTGGAATCAGCTTCGAAAATGGTAACGTCTTCGGGGCAGGACTCCAGGACAGGGGCTTCTTTATCTAATTGTACGAAGGCATTATAAGCATTCAGCCTGCCTCCTGTGACCGTAATACCGCTCAGATCGGCATTGAGATTCACGCCGTCCAGAATTGCTCTTTTGACGAGCAACGCAGCAACAGGAGGATCCTCTTTTGCCATTTCCAAAAGATTAGTGCACGGCAGACTGTACAGCAACGCTGCTACACCAGCAACGTGAGGTGCCGAAGAGGATGTTCCCGAAAATTCTCGATACCTATTATCTTTGATGGTTGACAATGCATCTTCACCAGGCGCGCCCAGGTCTACACTAAGAGAACCAAAGGCGGCACTCACAATTTTTTGATCATTGATATCTGTATTCGTAGTAGTGATCAGGAAATCGCTGCTGCACAAACTCGGAATATCGCCCTCGATCTCCACATTGATATCTTCATTCGCAACTGCCGAAATATTAATTATACCAGCTCTTCCGAGCTCTTCGTAAATCGGACACCACATGGGTACGTCGTCAGGGAAGGCTTGCTCTATACCTCCTGAAAAATTGGTCGCAACGACAAACGCTCCTTCTGCTCCGTTTGTATCATTGTACTTCTCACGCTGATCGAGCGCATACTGATAAGCTTCTATAATATCTGAAACTGACCCACCAGTGCTACCGGTACTTCTGGCAAGGCTGAGATGCATTATTTTAATGTCCCAATTAATACCGCTCATTCCGATGGTGTTATTTCCTTTTGCACCTACAATACCGGCTACACTTGTGCCGTGGTCGATTTCAAGGTGATTATCGGTTTGTGAAGGCAGGTGGAGGCCAAAGTAATCGTCTTCATAGCCATTGCCGTCGTCATCCAGATCATTATCCGGGATTTCTGCAGTATTGACCCAAAGGTTGTCAACAATGTCCTCGTGGTCAATGTCGTAACCATCGTCTATTACGGCTACTACAATTTCCCGCCCGTCTTGTGTTGTACCTCCGGTGGTAATGTCCCATACCTTAGCTACTTCGATCAGATCGAGCGCCCATTGGTCGGGGATAAATTCGTCGTCGGGCAATCTACGGAATCGCGCGTACATGTCCTGTTGGACGTGTACAATGCCCTGAGTTGATTGTAGTAATTTGATTTGTTTTTGCTGGTTTCTTTTCCCTCCCGAGAATTCCAAAAGCCAGTAGTTATATTTTTTAAAAATTGGTCGTATTTCATTGATTTTCAATGATTTAGATTGCACCCATTTTTTCAAATCGAAACCTTCCGCACATTCTACGATAAACCTATTTGGAATGACGTTCTTTGTCTCATTTTGAGCTATTGACGGTTCGAAAGGCAATAAAAGAATTCCAATAAGTAAACATCGGAGCATTAGCAAAACATAGGTCCCTTAAGAAGCGTAGACAAGGGCAATTTTATTGCCGTGTGCAGCTATTTTTGTGACCTTGCTAATGCCGTACCTGGTCAGATCATCGATCTCCCGCCAGCCTCCCACCTCCGACATAAGGTAGATTCTACTTTGTTGGGCCATCATGAGAGTGCCATCATCCAGGATTTCAAAATCTTCACTACCAGGCCTTGTTTCGCCGATTATGTTTTTCAGACCGGTCGATGGATTGTAGCTCTTCAGATACCATATGTTGAAATTGGCCTTGTGCACGTAAATAAGTTCGCTACCTCTACTCATTTTAAGACATCTGCCGATATTCGCATCGACTTCCTTTACACTTCCCGCTCGGATATTATAGATTACGAGTTTGTGTGGGTCATCGACGAGGAATAGGGCCAATTCGCCCTCGCTCATCCAGCAATGATAGCCTACGTTGCTCAAGTCATACGACAAAACTTTTCCACTGCTGCTTCTGTCCAAAGGGTATCGCCATAGAAACTGGGCTGGATTAGCCGCATTGGTAGGAGGTACAGTGATTGTTGAAAAATGGGTTTTATCGGGACAAAGAGTTGGAGAATATTCGCTTTCGTCTGTGTCCGTTATTTTTAACATGGCCTCTCTAAGGAGGTTAAGTTTGACGATATCTGTTTGGCCTTTTGCACTCCAGTCGGAGGTAATGTAGAGTGTGTTTTCGTCAAAAAATGCGGGTTGGTTGTTGTAGCCTTTGGGATTGAAATTGGTCAAAAATTTTGCATTCTTTAGTGGCTTTTCGCTATGAACATCCAGTTCGAAAAGGGCAATAGAGGTAGAAGGTAAATTTTGTGAATAACACAAATTAAAAGAGGCAATCAAAAAGGACAATATGAGGAAGTAAGGTCGTTTTATTCTCTTGCGTTCAAAAATTTGTGAGAGGTCTGGAGACCTTCGCATGGAGATGCGGTTTCCAGCAAAAGGTCTCCTGACCTCTTTGCGACATTGCGAAAAAGTGAGATATAGCCTCATCATTTATTCCGAGCTGAAGTAAATATCCTGTTCCAATGTATTCCTTTCAAAGGATTCCCTTCCTTAGCAGAAAACCAAATGAACAACGGTTCGCCTACAATGTGATCATGGGGTATGAATCCCCACATCCGTGAATCTTCGCTATTGTGTCTGTTATCGCCCATTCCAAAGTAATAATCCTGCTTGAAAGTATACTGACTAGCTGTTTCAGCATTGATGTATATCGTGCCATTTTCCACCTTTAACTCATTATCTTCGTACACGCTGATAACCCTCCTATAGAGCGATAGATTATTTTCATTAATATCTATAGTAGCTCCCTTTTTTGGAATCCAAAGCGGCCCGTAATTATCTACTGACCAGGTAGGAAAATTTGCAGGATCATGTGGGAATACCCGCAGCGGATCAGGGCGGCTATTACTCCTGGTGAGTCGAATTTTTGGATCAATAGATTTTATTTTCTCCACTTGCTCGTCATCCAGAAAAAATCCTTCCTGGCCCAATTGCACGCGCCAATAATCACTCTCCTCCACGCCCCATTGACGAAGCCGTTTCTGATTGATTTGCACACCGCCTGAATTGAAGAGATACTGGTATTGTACTTTATTCGGCCTCGGACTTTTGACTCCGTTTATCCAGATTTCACCATTTATTATTTGCAACGAATCGCCGGGCACAGCTACGCATCGCTTGATGTAGTGATCTTTTTTATCTACTGGTCTGACTTTGTAACCCCTTTTGGCAACTTTGGATGCTAGTTCCCGGTCGCGTGCCAATAGTCCCGGTTCGCGCTCCACCATTTCCACTGAGTAAGATCTGGAGCTGGTTATGTAGACGCTGTCACCCACAGGCCAATTAAATACAATTTTACCTTCTCTTTCTATTTCCTTGATTGGTTTGAGCCTAAAATATGGGAGGCTGGGATTGGCAAAATATGATTCTGATTTTAGGAACGGAACCCGATTATGCAAAAGCGGAACCATAGCAACGGTTTGAGGTGTCCGTATGCCATAATGTGCTTTGCTGACAAAGAGGTAGTCGCCCACGTTGAGTGATCCTTCCATAGACGGGGTAGGAATTACATAAGCTTCTATAAAAAACATACGAATAAAAGCGGCTGCGAATACTGCAAATACAATGGATTCAATCCACTCGCGCGTAACGGATTTTGGATAAGGGTGGGATCTCAAAAGTTTTTTGAGTTTTCTTTGATTTTTGGTTTTTTGTGCGTCTTTGATTTCGAGAATGTGCTGTCTTTCTATTTCTATTGCTTTGTCCTGGTATTTGATATTATCATCAAAAGCATATCTAAAAAATAAAACAGGTGCGTAAATTACTGCCAAAGCAGCTTCCCAAAAGCTATTCCGCCCAAATGATTTGGCCATAGCCACGGACATGCCGGTCACGATAAAAAAGTTTACTATCGGTACCAATATCCATAGCGCATACCACTTCGACCTACCTATCATGGAGCACCATTCGACAAAATTAAGACCTGGTACAAGACCTTTCCATCCGGGCGCTTCTGCCTTTGGGAAAAGGAAATACAGACTTACGCTTAACAAAATGTAGTAAACGACGAAAAACAAGAGTACAACCACGAATCAAAAAATTTAATCGGCCAAAGATAACAAAGTGCTTGTGTTATGGACTTGTTAATTCGGATGAATGGTGGATGTGAGAGGAGAAATGCATTTGAGTTATCTACGAGGGCGCGAGACCCAAGTGATCAAATGCAAAATGAGGTTCCAAGGGTGTATCTCAAAAATTCGCGAGCCTCCGTCGGCCATAGCCTTTGCCACCAATCTTTGGCAATTACAAAAATAATATCTGTCATCCTGAAACTTGAGGGAGTTTATATTATACTTTATTATAACAATAGTTCGTGAAGGATTTCGGCCAAATTCGAAGTGTTAACAGCAGTATCTTAAATTCAAGATTTTCTATAACGCTGATTATCAAGTATTTATGGCCTGCTTATTTGGCAATCCTATTAAAATGCAAGTTTCGGTTCAGACGATACTTTAGTTTTAATAATTTATCCATAATTCTAAGATTGAGTATCAACGAGTTATGAAATATTTCCTTCACGGACTATTGTTATAATATATAGACGATTTAGTACTATATTTGCTTCAACGCTTTTATCCTTCCTGGATATTAATGGACCCGCGCTCAGTTTATGAATTATTTCTTCCACTTACTTAAATGTATAAAAGGCAATTTAAGTTTTTTATTGAAAGGCATAATCCCTTAGCTTCTGATGATGCATTATGGATGAAAACAATGATGAAACTACAGATAACTAAGAATGTTATTCATAAAGAATATTCATGGCCAATATTTCACTCATTTACTGAAATATTAGTAGTGTTTTTCTTTCTATTAACGGCCAACTCAGAAGCATTGTCCCTTGATCCTGGTGATCTGACCATTTCACATACAAGTGGATCCGTTGTCATAGTTGATAATAATAAACCATGTCCGGGAGATCCAATGGAGGGAATGGGTGCAGGCTACGTGAGCTTTGAAGTCTGTAACACTTCCGGAAGTACACTTTCTGACCTGAGCATAAATCTAGGATCCTTTACAGGAGCCGGTTTTGGCCTGGGAGGAGGACAAGTTCCTTCACAATTTATTGGTTCACTTAGCAATGGTGAATGGAACAACTATTACTGGTTTGTGGATTGGCCCTGTAGCCCAAGTACCAACCAGGAAACAATTTCTTCCGATATGACGGCATCGGTAACCGACAACAGTTCAGATACATTAAGTACAGCAGCTGGTAGTTATTCAAATTCTGCAACTATGCATATAGGTTCATTTTCCTCATCTCCTGTAAATTCAACTATGGATTTTGCATTGAACGACCCACCAATAGCGAAAAACGATACAACGACGACTGCAGAAGATACACCTGTGTTGATAAATATCCTGATCAATGACATTGATCCCGATGGTAATTTGATCGGGGACAGTATACGAATATTGATAGTACCGGTAAATGGAGATACCTCATCGGTGGGAGACAGTTTGGTAAAGTACACCCCTGATCTGAATTTCACAGGACTAGACAGTTTCCAATACGAAGTATGTGATACATCGATAATGGGAAGCCAATGCGATACGGCATGGGTATTCATAACGGTCACTGCTGTGAACGACCCTCCGACAATTACCGAAGTACCACAGACAACTCCTGAAGACACACCAGTTACCTTCTGTCCGACGCTAAGCGATTCGGACACAGGAGATACTCTGACGATGAGCATATGTGGCGGCCCTCAGAACGGGACGGGCAACTTGGTACAAATGGATACCTGTATCACCTATACACCGACATCAAACTACACAGGCCCCGATACGATTTGTGTAAAAGTATGCGATCAGGGAAGTTTATGCGATAGTATAAATGTACCGATAACAGTTACTCCCTATAGCGACCCACCAATAGCGAAAAACGATACAACGACGACTGCAGAAGATACACCTGTGTTGATAAATATCCTGATCAATGACATTGATCCCGATGGTAATTTGATCGGGGACAGTATACGAATATTGATAGTACCGGTAAATGGAGATACCTCATCGGTGGGAGACAGTTTGGTAAAGTACACCCCTGATCTGAATTTCACAGGACTAGACAGTTTCCAATACGAAGTATGTGATACATCGATAATGGGAAGCCAATGCGATACGGCATGGGTATTCATAACGGTCACTGCTGTGAACGACCCTCCGACAATTACCGAAGTACCACAGACAACTCCTGAAGACACACCAGTTACCTTCTGTCCGACGCTAAGCGATTCGGACACAGGAGATACTCTGACGATGAGCATATGTGGCGGCCCTCAGAACGGGACGGGCAACTTGGTACAAATGGATACCTGTATCACCTATACACCGACATCAAACTACACAGGCCCCGATACGATTTGTGTAAAAGTATGCGATCAGGGAAGTTTATGCGATAGTATAAATGTACCGATAACAGTTACTCCCTATAGCGACCCACCAATAGCGAAAAACGATACAACGACGACTGCAGAAGATACACCTGTGTTGATAAATATCCTGATCAATGACATTGATCCCGATGGTAATTTGATCGGAGACAGCATAAGAATATTGATACCACCAGTGAATGGAGATACCTCATCCGTAGGAGATAGTTTGGTAACGTACACCCCTGATCTGAATTTCACAGGACTAGACAGTTTCCAATACGAAGTATGCGATACATCGACAATGGGAAGTCAATGCGATACGGCATGGGTATTCATAACGGTCACTGCTGTGAACGACCCTCCGACAATTACCGAAGTACCACAGACAACTCCTGAAGACACACCGGTTACCTTCTGTCCGACGCTAAGCGATTCGGACACAGGAGATACTCTGACGATGAGCATATGTGGCGGCCCTCAGAACGGGACGGGCAACTTGGTACAAATGGATACCTGTATCACCTATACACCGACATCAAACTACACAGGCCCCGATACGATTTGTGTAAAAGTATGCGATCAGGGAAGTTTATGCGATAGTATAAATGTACCGATAACAGTTACTCCCTATAGCGACCCACCAATAGCGAAAAACGATACAACGACGACTGCAGAAGATACACCTGTGCTGATAAATATCCTGATCAATGACATTGATCCCGATGGTAATTTGATCGGGGACAGTATACGAATATTGATACCACCAGTGAATGGAGATACCTCATCCGTAGGAGATAGTTTGGTAACGTACACCCCTGATCTGAATTTCACAGGACTAGACAGTTTCCAATACGAAGTATGCGATACATCGACAATGGGAAGTCAATGCGATACAGCATGGGTATTCATAACGGTCACTGCTGTGAACGACCCTCCGACAATTACCGAAGTACCACAGACAACTCCTGAAGACACACCAGTTACCTTCTGTCCGACGCTAAGCGATTCGGACACAGGAGATACTCTGACGATGAGCATATGTGGCGGCCCTCAGAACGGGACGGGCAACTTGGTACAAATGGATACCTGTATCACCTATACACCGACATCAAACTACACAGGCCCCGATACGATTTGTGTAAAAGTATGCGATCAGGGAAGTTTATGCGATAGTATAAATGTACCGATAACAGTTACTCCCTATAGCGACCCACCAATAGCGAAAAACGATACAACGACGACTGCAGAAGATACACCTGTGTTGATAAATATCCTGATCAATGACATTGATCCCGATGGTAATTTGATCGGAGACAGCATAAGAATATTGATACCACCAGTGAATGGAGATACCTCATCCGTAGGAGATAGTTTGGTAACGTACACCCCTGATCTGAATTTCACAGGACTAGACAGTTTCCAATACGAAGTATGCGATACATCGACAATGGGAAGTCAATGCGATACAGCATGGGTATTTATGACGATCACACCGGACACTTCCTTCTTTGATCTAGCCTTCAGAAAGACGGTTACAGATCTAAACCGCCCTGTCCAATGGGGTGATACACTGGAATTTATTTTTCACGTATTTAATCAGGGAAGTGAAATAGTGCAAAATGTTGAGCTGGTAGATTATCCGGGTGATGGATTTATCTTCGACACTTCACTGAATTCTGAATGGAGTTTAGGAACTGGAAATAAAATTCATTCAACCATACCAGATACCATTTTGCCGGGAGATTCTGTAGTGATTTCTCTGAATCTAATAATTAGAGTGGGGACTCAGGAAGAAGACTTGATTAACTATGGGGAGGTTTCGGATTTCGAAGACAAAGATGGAATAGGAGCGACCGATAACGACAGTACTCCGGACGAATCCAACAGCAATGACGGCAACGTCAATGACGACGAAGTAGACAATTCTGAGGGAGACGAAGATGATCACGATATCGCAATCACACCAGTCTTTGATCTAGCTCTGCGCAAAACCACAGTCGGTGGAATAGTATCTGTGGAAATTGGTGATATCGTAACCTACCATATTGAAATATTCAATCAGGGCAACATAGACGCCAGGAGCGTAGAAGTGTCCGATTTCCCTGAGGACGGTCTGACTTTTCTCCCCACTCAAAATCCGGATTGGAAAGTCGTGGGTAACAAATATGAATACATACCGACCCTGGATATTGATGTCGGTGCGAAAGCGGACATCTATATCATCCTGCAAGTAAATAATTCTGCGAATAATTCAAATATTCTCAACCAGGCAGAAATCATTAACGCCAGAGATGCAAGTGGTGTCAATATGTCCCCATTTGATATAGACTCTTCACCGGATGACGATTTTGGAAATGATGTAAGGGGCTTACCGGGAAGCAATTCCGATAACCTGATCAGCGGCATCGGCATAATCGATGAAGACGATCACGATCCGGCACCACTCAACCTATGTGGCCAGATCGCGTGCATCGAAAAAATAAATGTGAGTGTTAAAAATTCGTGTAGCATTAAGATCACTCCTGAAATGGTGCTGGTCGATACATTTCCTTTTCAACCCAATCATTTCGATCTGGAATTTTTTGATCTCAATGGCAATGAAATAGATAGTATACGCATCAATGAGCGCATGAAAGTGCTGGTGCGTGTACCCAATTGCGTAGACGCTATATGCTGGTCAGAAGTTCTGGTAGAGGACAAAATTGCACCTACAATAACATGTGCTCCAACGGACACTATTCTCTGTAACAAAATGGACACGCACGTACCACCGACTGTTATAGATCTATGCAACCAGGGAATTGATATACAATTGGTTGTAGAAAATTTTGAAAAGTTGTGTCCTAATGATTCTATTATTGGCAGGACGATTAAGGGATTCAGAGCCATAGATCAGTCGGGGAATATTTCAAATACTTGCTTTGATACGACTTATATCAAAGTGCCCAATATCGCCAATGCAACCTTCCCTGGGGATACAACGCTCATCTGCAACGCTGCATTAAATACGATAGACTCTTTGAAATCCAAAGCTTTCAGCACACCCACACTCAATGGTTTAGATCTTAGTTCTGACAGTGCAATGATCTGCAATATCAATGCTTCGTTCGAGGATATGACCATTGTGGATATCCCTTGCAAAAAGCAAATATTGCGCATGTGGACAGTGCGGCAATGGCTGTGTAATGGAACCGAAAAAACAAGGGAAATGCCCCAACTCATAACCTTAAAAGACACGATTTCTCCCCAGATTACCATACTGGATACTCTTGTTGTCAAAGCAACTAATCACGAGTGCAAGGCGACTTTCAACCTTCCCGGACTGCAGGTCAAAGACGATTGCGACAACGATCCGGTCATCGACATATCTACTCCTGAAGGCGTTGTGAGATACAGCCAGGGCGAACTCATTCAACTTTCGATCGATACGCACACATTGGTCATTCAGGCATTTGACAATTGTCACAATGTGAGCCGCGATACCTTTGTAGTCATCATAGCCGACCACGCCCCTCCTGTCAATCTTTGCCTGAGTCATACAACTATTGCTTTGAATGATGTGGGAGAGGCATTAGTAGATGCCTCTGTATTTGATCAGGGCTCTTTCGACGGATGCTCTGCGGTAACCTTTCTTGCACGCAGAATGACCACTTCATGTACGGCAGCGGACACGTCCTTTGGCAAAACCGTCAAATTCTGTTGTGAGGACATCGATCAGAACATAATGGTCCAAGTGCAGGCTACGGACAAATCCGGCAACACAAGTATTTGCATGGTCAATGTAACAGTACAGGACAAAGATCTGCCTGCCCTCCATTGTCCTCCAGATATCACTGTAAATTGCAACCTGATCATTAGCGATACTACCATCTTTGGCAATGTGACATTTGAAGGTCAGCAGAAAGCACTTCTGATCAATCCGGCCGATGTTATTGCCGCTTCCAAAGCACTCACAGATGGCGTTGCATTTGGTTCTTGTTTGGATACGATTTTCTTAGCGTCAACAACTGCAAATATTGATCAATGCAACGCAGGCACAATTAAAAGGGTATTCACAGTGCGCGATATGGCTGGATTGGAATCATCTTGTACACAAACGATTACGATCATCCATGACGACAATGCACCGAAACCTGCCATCACTTATCCGCCGGACACCACGCTAGTCACTTGTGATAGTTCTATGGCATCAGTAGTAGTTACGGGATCGCCCACAGCAATCGAAGGAAGATGCAATATGATCGGTTTTGCCTTTGTAGATCAAATTGTACATCCTGTGGACACCTCTGATAATTTATGTCTGAAAATTATAAGAAAATGGAGTGTATTCGAACACTGCAGCACTCCATTTAAACTTATTGACACCCACGATCAAATCATCAAATTGGTAAAAAATCAAACAAACAGTTTCGTGATAGGAGGTTCTGTGATCAGTCTTTATGATGAGGCCATTGCAAAAGTAGATGTGGCGATACACGATATATCGGAGAACGGATTGGAACTCGAGTACACGGACAATTCGGGAAATTATGTTTTCTCCGGTATGCCTTGGGGTGGCGCTTATTCTATAAAACCACATAAAAATCACGATTGGCCTAATGGAGTATCGACATTGGATATGATCCTTATACAAAATCACATTTTAGGAAAAGTAAAAATTGAGGATGGGTATAATCTGGTCGCTGCCGATGTAAACAAAGATGCCAATGTTTCTGCAATAGACTTGGTGCTGCTCAGAAGGGTGCATTTCAAAATGTCCCGATATAGGGAAATATGTGTTAAATTAGATATATCAACCAAAAATTAAAAGTCATGAACGTGGTTAAATTACAGAAAAGATTTGACCAACTGATGAGTGATGTAAAGAACCTACAGGACATTGAAAGTTTTTACGACTATGAAGAAAGTTTTACCTACCTGTTAAAAGATTTTGGCAGAGAATTGCTAGAGAGTTCATTGGGCGAGGCTGTTGAAAATCGTAAAAAAAAAGATGCATCAAGACAGGTTACGGTAAAATTGAATTGAATAAGTCCAACAAGTACAGCGAACAAATCGAGTCTGCAAAAGTAAGCCCTTATTTACAAGGCAAGTTGATATTCATAGGCCAGTTTAGTTGTTACGAGAATGGGGAAGAAATTGCGAATAAATTATTAGAGGTAAAAACGAATGATACGGCAATTTACCGTTTAACTGATACAATGGGAGAACAAGTAGGAGAATGGATAGATGACCAAGATCGGTACAACATAGAAGATGTGAAAAAAGAGGATAGAGTTTATTGTCAGGTGGATGGTTCTCATTTATTGACAAGAGGACCGGGATGGAAAGAGGTAAAATTGGGAAGGGTATTCAAACAAAGCTCAATTCTACCTCAAAGTGCTGATAGACAGTGGATTAGGAATAGTGAATATGTAGGTCATTTGGGTGATCATGAAGAATTTGAGACAAAAGTTTCAGTGTTATTAGATGAATATTCAGGATTAAAAGACCGGATGGTTTTTGTGAATGACGGAGCTGTATGGATAGAAAAATGGATTACAGCAGAATATCCTGATGCAACCCAAGTACTAGATTTTTACCACGCCGTTGAAAATGTGAGCAAATACGCAAATGTGTGTATGAAAAATAAAAAAGTAAGAAAAGAATGGATTTCACAGACAGCTTCACTATTAAAAGAAAAGGGTTATGATAGCCTTATAGAACGGATCGATGAATTGAATTGTAACACGAAATTAAAAAAAGAGGAAAAGAGGAAATTGATGGTCTATTTAGAAAGGAACAAGACAAGAATGGATTACCCTTCATACATAGAAAAGGGAATGTTAATAGGTTCTGGAGCCATAGAAGCAGCGCACCGCAACGTATTGCAAAAAAGGATGAAACTGTCAGGTCAAAGATGGTCTGCCAAGGGAATTCAAAATATGATCAATCTCAGAGTAATCAATAAAAGTGGCCATTGGGATATGGTAACTGACAGGTTAAGACGCGCCGCCTAGACGGGACAAAATGAAATGCACCCGCTCAGAAGAATCATTCTGGGTTTAGAAGATAATGTGAGAACCAATACCAGTTGGCGGTTTATATGGGATGGGCAAAAATTAGGTGCAGATTATTCTTTGCACGACCGGCTAATGGAACAATACAATCTTAATTCACTGAATAGCAACATGACTATCGATTGGCGAGGAGTGAAAATCGGCGATCTATCCGGTAATGCTGTAGCCAATGGCCTGGAGCGTTCTGAATCGCGGAGCGCAAAAAAACTTCACCTTGATTGGCAGGCGAGAAAAGTAGGCAAAGAACAACTCATCGATTTCTACCTTCCTGATCTTAAAGAATTTAACGGTATTCAAGGCGAAATACAATTGCCGGTGTCGCTAAACTTGACCGGTCTCATCGACCGCCAGATAGCATTCAGGCTGGACGAAATCAATTATATTGAAAAAGAAAATAAAGTCATATTCAGTCATCCGATCATTAGTCCGGTGCAAATTTTATCCACTGTGCCTGTATTCTCGTGGTTGGTCGAAGGATCACTTGATGAAGGAGGTCAATCCTTGATTTTGGCGAATAAAATCGCCAGAGCCGAAGTGTACAATGGCATGAAAGCCAGGGAGTACACCCTAAGAAAAATATCCGAAGAAGTAGCTGACTTCAAGGTATTCCAAAACCAACCAAATCCGTGGTCAGAGACTACCAGAATAACTTTTGTACTGCCTGAAGAGGGTGAGGTTGTATTTGAAATATTTGATGCGAAAGGTCAGTTGGCAATCAGCAAAAAGTCAATGATGCAGGAAGGTTACAATAGTTTTAGCATCGGCAAGGAAGACCTCCTATCCTCGGGAATCTTTATCTATGAGGTTAAATATGGTGATGTAGTCACTACGAATAAGATGATACATGTCAAATGACTTCGTACTAATAATCCTTTGGGTGTTAGAAGTTATGGAGGGAGTTTCACTATAATCTAATTTGCTGGTTTACAATCACTTATAACGACGTTTAGGATTAGAATGACCTCTAATTACGCCGAATTCCCTTGAATTTGGGGAAACGAATTTTTCGTTCACTGCGTGCGAAGCTCGTTCCGCAAAATATAATTCCAAATTCCACCCCCTTGATCCCCCGCCAGCAGGGGAAACGTCCACATACTGATTCCTTTGTGAAATTATGTCGGGTTGCCGATTTACATCTTCTTACTGGCGAAACTCCCTATGGAAGTTTCAGCCCAGCTGGATTTCTTCTCGTATCCCATATTGTTAGGATAATTATAGCGTCATCCGAAATTTGATAGAATACCTTGTAATAGTTGACAATTCTGGCTCGTATATTCTCGTACTTTGTTAAGGAGCCTGCTTGGGATACTTTACGATAAAATCAACCGCAGCTTCAAACAATTCTTCGAGCTTAATGCTGTAAAGGTTTGATTTATTGTGTTTATTCCAATAACGATATATCCGAATTTTATCGTTGATGGCTCTTAACGTCCAAACTACTTTTTCTGCAGCCATTGCTGAAAGAACTCCTTAACATCCTTATCTTCATAAATACGACCTTCCATCACATCGGACAATCCCTCTTCTATTGCATTTTCTTCCTCTAGGCTCAATTCTGTAACCTCATCCAACTCCGCTTGAATGTCGATCATTTTAAGAACCTCTTCCAGGAGATTATCGTCCTTTGTATTTTGAATCTTATGGAGTACTTTTTCTCTTGTGCTCATATTTCAAAGGTATTACATTTTGCCCTACGATTATTAGCTCAATTTCCAATTTTGACTATCCGCCCATCAATTCGGTATTTGTTAAATATAGCAGTATAGAAATAAACCCCAGATGGAAGATCAACACCATTTTTATCCGATCCGTCCCATAGGAATTCTAATGTGCCCGGCGTACTCACTTTTTGTTGATGTCGATATACTTCTGTTCCGCTACTGGAAAACAATCTTAGATCTATAGTTCCAGCCTCATGCAATTCAAAACGGATGTTCGTTGTAGAATAGAACGGATTAGGCTGAGGCCCTAAAACGCGAAACGGATATTCTTCCAACACTTCCTCTTCGGTCGGAACAGTGACAGATCCTTCTGTAATAGTAATAGTCCGATTGACTGCTATATTTTCAAAGGTTTGTACCAGTCCCGATAGCCAGGTCACTTCGATTTCATCAATTGTGGTGGCATCTGCTAGGCCAAAATGAACCGGTTTAATGCTTTGACCCAGGAAACCCGCGCCGTGGTGCCATCGATAATAAGATTTTCCATCGATGGTAATTTTAACTTCTGTGCCGAATGCATTGCGATTAGTCATAGTGCCCTCAAGCCATATTCTTATCCAATTTGCAGAGCCCGTTTGGTCATCTCCGATTGTTTCATTTCTATATAGATTTACTTTATCGCGAGTATTAGCGACGATCATATCCAGATCCCCATCACCGTCATAGTCAAACACCTCCAATCCCCTGGCTCTTGCCGCGGATTTTGTTCCTGATTCTTCAGAATAGTCTATGAATTTTTCTTCGCCTTCCATGAACATATTTTTGAAAAAGAAGTTGTCTACATCCTCCTGGATACTGCCTTCAATTTGTTGGTTATCCTCTACACCGTTCACAGCATACAGGTCTTCATCTCCATCATGATCGCAATCAAAAAACTGGGTACCCCAGCCCCATCCAGTATTATCCACTCCCATCTCTTCTGCTACGTTGACGAATCTCCGGTTACCTGTATTCATCAGTAAAGGATTAGGAAGGTGGTTAAAAATATTGGTAACATAGATATCAAAAAAACCGTCGTTGTTGTAATCTCCTATAGCAATCCCCATTCCGGCTCCTTCATCTGCCATGCGATATGCCCTTGAGGATTCGTTGTAGAAAAGTCCGGTCACATTTTCAAAAAACTGGTTGATCTGCGTATCGTTGGCCAGGTAGAGATCTAGAAAACCGTCGCGCCTCACGTCGAGAGTGACACTGGTCCAAGTTATCCCATTTCCCGCCAAACCTGTGAAAGCGGTAACATCGCTGAAAGTGCCGTCACCGTTATTTTGGTACATGATATTCTCGCCATTGACAATGCTCACATATAAATCCAGATCGCCATCCCGGTCGTGATCCCACCACAGACCGCTTGCACTGTAGCATTGGTGACAACCGGCAACTCCTGCTTCATCGGTCACATCGACAAATGTACCATTGCCTTGGTTGTGGTATAATTGATCTTCCCTGCTGTTTGTTAAAAAGAGGTCAGCATAGCCATCATTGTCGTAATCACCCCAGGCGGCGCCCATTTTTTCGCCTCTGGCAGCCGGTACATCTTTATTAACATATTGTGCATCGAATCCAGCTGCAATGGTCACATCTTCGAAGGTGCCATCCCCATTGTTCTTGAATAAGCGATTCCAGGTCGACTCATCAGAAAGTACAAATGAGTGAAATCCGACCAGAAATATATCCAGATCGCCGTCGCGGTCGTAATCGGCCACCGCTACCCCATTGCTATTTACAGCATGATCTATTTTGGCCAGATCTTCAGTTCGTGTGAAGTCCTGGGCATTTGTTCTAAATAATGCTAGAAGCGGCAATAATATAAAGAGATGTTTCATAATACTAAGTATGATATTTCTCGGTTCCATGTCGATCAATGTACCTAAGCACTCAGTTATAATTCGAGTATTTGAGTGACCGTAGCGTGCCCGCCCGCAGTCATTCGGGCGGGGTCAATTTATGTTAGTAATACCATTGTAAATTTGAAACTCAACCTTGTAGAGGTCGCATTTCCCTCAATGACCGTTTCAACAACTATTGACCACCGGTAATCTTTATAACTCTTCCATTCAGCCGATATTTATCAAAATCGGCTGTGTAAAAATATACACCGGCTGGCAAGGCATTTCCCTGTTGGTCTATTCCATCCCAGGAAAATTCTAGAGTGCCAATCGAATGTGCCTGCTGCCGATGTCGATATACTTCAGTACCGAAAGCAGAAAATATCCGAATATCGATGAATCCTGACTCATTCAAATCAAAGAGAATATTAGTCAAATTAAGAAATGGATTGGGGTATAAATTTACAACCCGAAAAGATATATTCTCTGCCACAATATCCTCAACTGGCGTGGTCATCGATCCCTCTGTGATTTGAATGGTTCTATTCACACCAACATTCTCGAACGCCTGCACCAACCCCCTAGGCCAGGTCACCTGTATCTCGTCAATCATCTCTGCATCGGCGAGCCCAAAATGTACGGGTTTAATACTTTGGCAGTAGAATCCCGCCCCGTGATGCCACCGGTAATACGATTGATCACCTATGGTAATCTTGACTTCTGTGCCAAATGCATTTCGATTTGACTCTGTGCCCTCGAGCCAGATCTTGATCCAGTTTTTGGATTCAGATGGCATTTCACCGATTGTCTCATTGCGATATAAGTGCGGTGGGAGTTCCACGTTAGCGACAATCATATCGAGGTCTCCGTCGTCATCATAGTCAAACACCTCAAGTCCCCGGGCCCGTGCCGTGGACGATCCATTCGCTTGCGACTCTACTGAATAATTTTCGAATCCCACAACACCTTGCATCAGGGTATTTCTGAAGAAGAAGTTCTCTGTGTCCTCCTGCAACAGGTCATCTATGTATTGCTTACTTACTACGCCCGTTACTGCATAAAGATCCTCATCTCCATCGTGGTCATAGTCAAAAAACTGAGTTCCCCAGCCCCATCCGGCATTGTCCACACCCATTTCTTCTGCATGATTTTCAAATCGTCGATTACCAATATAAGTGAACAGAGGATTCGGGAGGTGATTAAAAATATTGGTGACATAGATATCAAAAGCGCCATCATTGTTGTAATCGCCAATGGCTACACCCATGCCGGCTCCTTCATCTGCCAACCGATATGCCCTTGAAGCTTCAATGTAGAGTCCTCCTGTGCGATTTTCGAAAAACTGATTGATCTGGGTATCATTCACTACGTAGAGATCCAAAATTCCGTCTTTGGCCACATCCAGGGCAACACTGGCCCAGGTCACTCCCTCTCCGCCAAGATTCCAAAAATTAGTAACATCTTTGAATGTAACTTGTCCCGATCCATCGCATATGCATCAACTCTAACTTAACATATATAACAATTAACAATGTAAAAAGAATTGACTACCTGTGTTTTAACCTAATATTTGGGAATCTAACCATAGAACAAAAGTGCAGGAAAATTCAAAGTTCTTCACTATGTGGCAGTCCAATGTTTGCCTGTATAATGTTAATAATCAAAAGAATACATATTCATAAATAAAATATAAGTTAAACTAAGGTTGATGCCAATGCGATCCATCGGGATCCCCCAGGTTTTCGTACAAAATATTCGGACGATCAAGAATGCTCACGTACATATCCAGATCACCATCCCTGTCGTGGTCCCACCAAAGGCCGCTTGAATTGTAGCAAGTCGGACAACCTTCGACACCCGCCTGCGCCGTGATATCGACGAAAGTTCCATCGCCTTGATTTTGGTACAATTGATTAGCTCCTCTATTAGTGAGATAAAGATCAGCATCGCCGTCATTGTCGTAGTCGCCCCATGCGGCCCCTAGCTTAATTCCAGTGGTAGTGAGTTGCACTTGATTGACATGTTGCTCTCCAAAACCGGCCTCTATGGTTACATCTGTAAAAGTCCCATTGCCATTGTTTTTCATCAGTCGGTTCCATGTTCCGCCATCAGAAGCGACAAAGGAATGAAAACCTGTGAAAAAAATATCGAGATGACCATCTTGATCGTAATCGGCTATTGCTACCCCATTCATGTTTGTGATTTGGTCCAGGTTTGCAAGATCTTCTGCGCGATTGAATACTTGGGCTATCGCGAATTCGGCGCCTAATGTAAGGAGGCAAAGAAGGACTGTATTTTTAAGTGCTTGCATCAATCTCCGGTTCATTTGTTACAATATCGCTCCAAACCATTTAATAGATCATAAATCGAAACCGCTGACAATTACTAGTGTTCAGTCAACGTTTGAATGACGAGTTGGATTTGAGGATACCTGCCTGCCAAAGCGAGTTGGCGAGCAGGCAGGTTTTGAGTCTGAATGAGGCGGAGGTTCACGGGCATAACTCGTGCCGCGTTACGCGGTAGCCGTAGCTATGGACGTGGTTCTCCAACGAAATGCAGGCTCGAAAGATTCCAAATACAGCCGTCAATTTAATCTTGACTGAGCACTAGCGCTTCTATTTAATCCGGTACTTCACACATGACAAACGAACTTGCGACAAACAAGCCGTTGAAATACCCGCTAAATATAAACGTATTAAGTACGCAAAGTGCCGGTCAAGCGGACAATAATGGCGAAATTCCGCTTGTAATCATCCTGGTATCCATGGGTGTCGGCATACCGTCCAAGGTGCAACCAGGGCACAGCCGTTCTTTCTCTATAAGCCGGAGAAGCCAGATAATCGTCAACCATTGTTGAATAAGCATGGGAAGAATCATCGATTTGCTCGTCCTAATTGCCGGATGTGTTTCCAATTCATGTATTGTGCCTGTCACGCACCTAACGAATGACTTTCCTCGAAGGAATTTCATTCGTCATATTCACCATAAACACCAGTGTAATCCGTGCCCATATACCCTCCCCATGGATTCGCCTTAAACTCAATATCAAACTCCAGGCGTTTGATGACCAGGTGCCTGTAACTCATGAACTTATTACTTTCTGTCATATACGTGTAGATAATATCCACCTTTCCATCCTTGTCCAGATCGGTAACTAAGGGGGTGGATCCCAGGTTTTGACCGTATACCAAAGAATCAATGGCTGACTTTGATCCTGTTTTTCCGTCATAGACTATAAGTTGGGTTTGAAAGTTATTTGTTACCGAAATACGCACAAGTCTGTTGACCTGACTAACGATATCCAGGTAAGTATCTTCATTAAAATCCAATAAAACGGGTGACGATGGCTGAAGGATGCCTAAAGTATCTCTGAAAAGTTCAGAGCCGTCTGCCCCGGATAATACGGCGTGAATCGTGGTGTAATTATTTGGCCAAACTCCTAAATTAAAACTGCTAAAGAAATCGGGGATTTCATCATTATCAAAGAATACAGGAGCCGGCATAGACTGTACCTCCGCTTTAGGGTGAATAGTAGCTGTCCAAATCCTCGACAAATTGCTGCCATCATAGGCGCTCATTCTGCCATTCATGGAAGTAACCACAATGTCCCCAACCCCATCTTTGGTGATATCAATTAGTATTGGTGGAGCGATAAATCCCTTGTCAATACTGGAGTCTATTTTGACGACCCTTTCCATTCCCAAACGCATAAAATCATCAAGCGAAACCAGGAATAAACTCCCTCCGGTCGTTTCTCCTCCCGTACCGAAAATAATGCAGAGTCCTTTCCCATTTTTAAAATCGTAGATAACGGGTGACATGTAGCTCTCTTTCCCATCGGGAGTGAATGTTCGTTTAATAACTTCTCCGGTTAGGGCATCCAATACCATGAGTTGTCCTGAAGGGCGATTGTGGTCATCGCGTTCGGCATGAGGAAATCCACCGAACACGGTCAGAATGTCCTCTTCTCCGTCTCCGTTCTGGTCTGGAATAAATTGAGGGCTAAAGAAATTGAGAAGGAGGGTATCGGTTCGAATATCAGGTGAGACATAGTCCTCATCGAGGTAACTCCAAAGAATATTTCCCGAGCGCCCGTCAATGGCCCGAAATTGTGCACTTCTACCACCGATAAAAACATCGGGGACCCGGTCACCATTGATATCTTTAAAGATCGCCGATCCGACCATCTGGTTATGTCCTGCAACCGACCATAGTATATCTCCATTTTTCCCGTCCAGGGCGATTACGGCATATCGCGTTGTGTCGTATTCCTCCCCACCGACTCCCAAAACAATATCCAGTGTTCCATCTAAATTTAGGTCGACCGCCCTGGGCGATGAATTGGTACCGGTAAAGCCGAAGGTCCTGCTCCAACTGTTTTTACCGGTATTCAGATAATACCATCCAAATAATGCAACAGCACATAGAAGGAGCAGAAGGAAAAGTCGTTTCAATGATGTCTACAATCTGGCTGCGCGAATTTAGCAAGAAATTGACTAAGTATCGATAGAAAAATGCCATAGGCATGCTTTTGGCATGAACTTGCGATGATGCTATCGAGTTTGGCCACACCTGTCCCGACATTTTCGTCGGGAGATTGCACGGATTACACAGATTATTCACTGAAGTTGTTTAATAACACATTACGGATTATTTTAATATAAAAAGTTTGTAGCTTTAGAAACGCTGAGGTGTAGAACCAAAGAATAACTAAAGACTACAAACAATGCTTAAAGCTGAAATTAATGAATTTTTTGTACAACACATGCCTAAAATATCAAATGGAAAAAAACTAAAAGTACCAATGTGGAAAATAGTAAAGGCCATATTGTATAAGCTAAAAACAGGAGTTCAATGGAGACAATTGCCTGTTCGACATTTCTTTGGATTTATCAGATATAGCTGGCAATCAGTGTTTTATCACTTCAACAAGTGGAGTAAAACAGGAATTTGGAAAAAATGTTATGAGCAATTATTGCTAAATAAAAGGAAGCATTTAAACCTTTGTTCTGTAAATTTTGATGGATCACATACCCCGGTAAAGCGAGGAGGACAAGAGGTAGGCTATCAAGGTAGAAAGAAAGCTCAAACCACAAATCTATTGATACTGACCGATGATCAGGGTGTGCCAATAGGTTGGTCAGAACCGATAAGTGGTCAGCATCATGACAGTTTTGAACTGGTAGAAACTGCTAATAAAATTTTTGATCAAATGGAGGCAATTGACCTTCCATGTGATGGTCTTTTCCTGAATGCCGATGCAGGATTTGATGTTGCCAAATTCAAGGAACTATGCTTTGAAAAGGACATCATATTCAACATTGATAAAAACAAGAGAAGGGGAAAATCAGATGATGAAGACACTCCATATGTCTTTGATAATCAACTATATAAGAGAAGATTTGTGGTCGAACAACTTAATGCTTGGGTAGACGGATTCAAGACTTTAGTAATAAGATATGAAACGACAGCCATCAACTGGATGTCTTTTCACTATCTGGCCTTCGCAATTATTTTCCTCAGGAAATTTAGAACCGTTAACATTTAGTTTTTAAACAACTTCTATACAATTTTATAAAATAAGGTATTTATCAATTAATAATTTTTATTTAAATCAAGAATTAAGATACCATGCCCTACTCCAGCCATTTCCGTTGTTTTAGCCGCCTGGAAAGCCATATAATTACCATCATCACTTATAACAGCATTGGAAGCCTTACCTCCCTTATAATCACCAAAAAATGTAAGCCTTTTCATTTCTCCTGAGCCGTCAAGCGCCAGTCTGTACATATCAACAGTCAGCCCATATGGAGAAGGCCGAATGGTTTCAACCGTTGTATATTTGCCATCAGGGTATATACCCTCCGGCTCATTAAATTCTTCAGGGCGTTTGGAATAGTTAATAATTTCACCGGTTAATAAATTCAGGCCAAGAACTTCTGTAATCGTGTAATCCGGGCCATAACCCGAGAATATTAACTCCTCCTCATTAGGAGGCCTGAAATTTTGAGTTTCTATGTCAGCAAATTGGCCAAGATTTGTTTTATCAAGTATCTTTTTTTTATTGACCAGTTTTGGTGTATCGTTTTCATAAATGATATCACCCGAATAAAAACTTCCTTCTGGCTGCCCCCCAGCTATTGTCCAGGCAATGTGCATATTTTTCCGGGAAACAGCAGGGCCTTCATAACAAAGTTCACCTAGTGGATATGGCGGGCTTTTAAGATCCTTCTTCAAGACCCAAAACTCTGCTCTTTTTTTGCGGCTTGGTATCGGATCTTTGGCATTAAAGTTAGGGTCTCCCGCAAGGAGAATGTCACCATTACTCAGATACAGGGCCCTGACATATCCCTCATGGTAATAATGATGAGTAGCCGGTTGTAATTTTCCTGTTTCCACCTCCACTTCATATACATCTCCAAAAGTTTTTTCAATGAAAAGGATTTTTTCCCCATCATGTGACCAATCAGCCCTTTGGCCAAATGTGGTTAGTTGCCTGATATTTTTTGGCAAGTCGTCCAGGGGAGATTCACTCTTTTCTTTCTGTAAGATTTCTTCAGATGACTTACAGGAAAAGCAAAAAGTAATAAAAATTAATAAGAATAAATGAATTATGTATTTCATAATATGATTTATTAATTTATTTAAACTTTAAATTTACTTTAAGGAATGGTAAAATAATAACGTATCATTTTTATGCTGATCTTTTGCCCTTATGCGGCGTTGCTAAAATCCTCATGTAACTCAGGCTACACTCCGGTTTTAGCGCCTTGCCTAAGGTCAAAATCTCTAGCCTAAAATCGGAAACTTATTAATTTACCATTCCTAATTCACTAAAAAAAGCAAGGAGAACAGGTAATTCACCTGCTCCTTGCCTCTGTATGAATATTACTACATTCTAATATCCTGGATTTTGAACTATGCCGCCTTGGGTAACAATGATGTCGACCCCTGGTATGGGATGATACTCATGCTGGCCCTTCACAAAAGTGGCCTGAGCCAAATAGTCCCTTCCCGCATGTCGTATTTCAGTCTTGTAATAGGCGTTGAGCCAGTCTGCGGCGATTCCCCACCGCACCATGTCGAAAAAGCGTCCCGGGACACCTTCAAAGCCAAATTCTATACGCCGTTCCCACTGGAGCCTTAGAAATGCCTTGTCGAATGTGTCAAAATCTGATGCATCGTACAAGCCGACAACATAGTTGCCCGAAGGAGTCCCGTCGGCTTTTACTAGTCTTGACCGGCTTGCCGCAGAACCTGCTCGCTCCCGCACGCGATTCACAAGGGGTAGCGCCTCAGTATGCCGGCCTACCTGGATCAGAGCTTCAGCCCAGAACAACAGGGCATCGGCATAGCGCATTTGATCGGTGTTTGTGGAGCTAGTATAAAAAGCGGTGTGATTGAAGAAGCAAGGACTCTCCGGCAGTACCTGGTCTTTCCACTGTGCATGGAAACCACTGATAGCGGGTGTACGGGCATAGGCTTCGCTAAGAATTCGATTAGGGTCGTATTTGTACGGCATGCCGAGTACCCCCATACCATGAGACATCCGCGGATCTATGTTGTTGGCCTCGACATCAACGGAAGTCAAAATATCCGGTGCATCGTCGTAGGTGTCAAACAACGGGTGTCCATTGGCGTCGGTCTTGTGAGCATTAGCCATGTTTTGAGAAGGGATAAAGACCCAACAGCATCCATATCCCGGGCCCATGGTAGAATTAAGCCCTGCTGACCAATTTCCCCTGCCGGAAGGAGCGCCATCCGAATGAGACCTCATAATGGCCCACACCGACTCGACCCCACTCTCTTCCTCACACAACCAGTTGTTGGCGATATCGTCGTGCATAGCGAACTCACCGCTTGCATCAACCTCTTCAAACAAGCCGATCGCCTCATTGAGCTCCGAGGTGGTAATGCTGACCGGCTGATGGGCATCGTCCTGCACGTAGGCTTTATAAAGCAGCGTTTTGCCGAGAAAGAGCTTAGCGGCGCCCTTGGTGGGCCGGCCCTCATCCGCCTGGGTGGCAGGCAAGCCGGCAATGGCTGCACGCCATTCATCTACGATCCATTGCCATCCTTCCTGGTCGGTCAGCTCCCGGTTGGTTTTGTCAATGTATTCTTCCTTTGTAATGTTCTCATCGAGATACACGAGGTGTTTAAAGATAGTCTTGAGCTTAAAATAGGTCTGGGCCCGAAGAAAGTGCATCTCGGCGATCCGGAGATCCCGGGTGGGCAAGTCCGCAGTGGTGATGTTATTAAGCCTGCCTAAGGCCTCGTTTATCCGGCCAACAGCCAGATACAGGTAAAACCAAAACTGCGTATTTTGGCTATACTCGGGGGTCAGACGGTTCCTGATTTGAAAAGGAGTCGTAAAACTCTGATTGGCGCTTGACCCGCCGGGGTAAGCATCACCGGCTGGTATGGATCCCATCTGCCAATTCCACTGGTAACCGTAGAACAAGTTGTCGTTTCCCTGGGCAGCATAGGCTGCAATCACCAATTTCTCCACATTCTCAGGACTATCCAGGTCAGCACTGTTTACCACTCCCTTGGGCGAGAACTCAAGGAACGAGTCGCTACAGCCAAATGGTATAAGGCTGAGCAGTACTACTATTGTTATTGATGTTATAAATTTTAGATATTTCATTTTTTTATATTTTGATTTAAAATCAAATAGTTTTTATTATGGCAAACCGTCTGCCGCCTGCCCTGAAGGCGAAGCGACACGGAGTCCTTTATGGGTCAAAACCCTATATTCACTCCCAAAGTAGCCCTCAATGGCTTGGGGAAAAATTCGTTAAACGTGTCATCTCTCGAACCGGTAAGATTCGGAGTGCTCCGCTGCTGATCGATAAGCCAGGCTGGCCCTCTATAGCTATTCGGTCCGCTATTATTGTACCAGTACTTTATGTTTTCCATACTGACGTACACCCTTAGGTTGGAAAGCCAGCCCGCGTTTCCAATCACCGACGAAGGCATAGTATATCCCAGAGTTACCTGCCTTAAATTCAAGAAACCTCCATCTCGCGTAGACCAGGTGTTGGGTTCCAATCTAGAAGAAAATGAAGTGAGGGCAGGAATGTGGGTGTCGGTATTGACGAAGGTCCAGGCATTCAGGTTAGAGGTGCCGCCATGTTGAGTACCTCCCGCGCCTAATTCATCAAAACCGGCAAAGCCATTAGAGACTTGTCGACCCGCCATACCGACGAATTGCAGACTAAGATCGAAATCTTTCCAGCCTATCTGTCCGTTGATACCGTATTCCAAATCGGGTCGGCCGTTTACGCCATAGTACTCCTGATCCAGGGCATTGACAACCCCATCACCATTCATATCGACGTAGCGAAGCTGTCCAACCCGGATGCCGGGATACTGAGGAGCCGCTTCAAGTTCTGCCTGACTTTGGATTATTCCGTCCGAAATGTAACCAAATATGCTGAAGGGCGAGTGACCTATAATGTTCTGTTCGGAATTCCCGGGATAGGAAGCCCACAAGTCCTCGGGAAGCGCCGTGATTTTATCGGCGTAATGGGCGCCGTTAATACTTACCGAGTAGCTCCAATCACGCCCAAGCTGACTGAAATAGCCAAGCGTAAACTCAAAACCGGTAGTCTCCATATCGGCCCCATTGGCCCAACGGCTGAAACCGTCGCCATAGAATCGGACGGGCGTGGGCCGGATCAGGATGTCTTTGGTCTTTTTCTGGAAATATTCGAAGGAACCTGTGATCCTGTCATCGATCAATCCAATGTCAAGACCTATGTTGATCTCGGTCTGGGTTTCCCACTTCAGATCTTGGTTCTCTGTCTGCTGGGCGCTGAAACCTGAAGGCAGGAGACCGCTACCGTTGTTACTGATGTCATACGAGGTAGCCCCGGTGCCCAGAAGTCCCCTGGTCAAACCTCCATCCCCCCAGGGAAGGATAACACTTAGTGGTGCATAGATCGCTTCATACAGCCCGAACCGGGCGTCATTCAAAATATCCTGGTTTCCGGTCCGACCCCATGCCGCCCGGATCTTTAAGTTTGACAACCAAGACACATCCTGAAAGAATGCTTCTTCGCTCAATCTCCAACCTACCGACGCTGCCGGGAATATGCCATAGAGATTATTCGTGCCAAACCGCGAAGATCCGTCCCGTCGCACGGTAAAAGAGGCCAGGTATCTGTTATCAAAGCTATAGCGTGCCTTACCAAAATAAGACAACAAGGAAAAGCCTGTGGTGGCGCCGGTGGCGGTTTTCGCTCCTGAACCGGCAGAAATTTGGAAGTAGTCCGCTGTTTCCAGGGCGAACTCTTGTGATTGAGCATTAAACACGGTCAAAGAATTCTTTATTGCCTCTGTACCAGCTAATACGCTAAAGGAGTGCTGGCCTATGTCTCTAGTGTAAGTCAGGGTATTGTTCCAAACCCAGTTGGTCTGAATCAGTGTACCGTGGACCAGCTCAGCGACGGTTTGGCTTAAAAACCCCCGTTGGTAGGTCCGGCGGATGTCGCGGATAAAATGATTGTCATAGTCGATCCCAAAGTTGGTTCTGAATGAAAGGCCGTTGATGGGCAGACGCCAATCGAGATAGACATTTCCAACCACTTTGAGCGTGTTGATCCTGTCGTCTTTGTTATCAGTGGCAACCCCGACTGGATTATCCCTATCGCTAAATCCCTGACCGGGAGGGCCTGTAATCCTGCCGTCTTCGGTTCTGACCGGTAATACCGGTTTCATAATCAACATACCTCGTTCGTGCGTGCCTCCAAATCCATCATCGGCCCATATGCGCTCTTCTCTAGTTACACCCAAATTTTGACCGATAGTTATTGCATCATTGGCAAAATTGTAATGGGAATTCAGACGAAGCCCGACACGTTGATAACCGGTTTCGATTACTACGCCCTCTTGATCGTGAAAGTTGAGACTGAGGTTTACTCCCCCTTTCTCACTGCCCTGGGTCAGGTTAATGTTATAATTCTGAGTATATCCCGTTTGGTATACCACGTCATTCCAATCTGTTCCCGTAGCCAGATCCGGTCCGCCAAATTCGGTTCCGGTCCACACGCTTGACGGATGTCCGGATGGTCGTATTTGATCGGCTTCATCCAGCCACTCCGGATAGATGATGCGGTCGAGAACAGGTACACCATTACCCTAGATACCGGCCCCCAGACTGGGATCAAAATGCCATTCGTAGCGATAGCTTCCAAATGCATCAGGATTACCTCCGTCGTTGACCGAACTTTGCCATGCGGCAATTGCTTTTTGCTCCGAGTTGACCAGGTCAGTATTTACGGTGACTTCATCATAACTGAATGTTGCGTCCACAGAGATGGATGATTTTCCCGCCTTGGCTTGTTTGGTAGTGATAATCACTACGCCGTTGGAAGCCCTGGAGCCGTAGATCGAGGCTGACGATGCATCTTTCAGCACCTGCATGGACTCGATATCAGAGGCATTTAACCAGGCCAGGTCCCACCTTGGGGCAGTTCTGGTAGAAGTGCCTACCGACTGATACGGCTGTATGGGTACTCCGTCGACGATATATAAGGGTGAGTTGTTTCCAAGTGTACTATTGCCCCTAATCCGGACTTGGTTGCCCTGGCCGGGATTCCCGGTCAAGTTAACATTGACACCGGCAATTCTTCCCTGCATCTGCTTCAGCACATTAGGGTAGGTAACGTCCCGTACATTATCCATATCCGCTATGGCAACCGCTCCCAGGAGGTCTTTTTTCTTTTCCATCGCGTATCCGGTTACCACCAGTTCGTCAAGGAGTTCACCTGTAGCTGTGACAATTACGTCAATGTCGTTGCGGCCTGCGACACCTATTTCTTGGGAATCGTAGCCAATAAATGAGATCACAATGACCGCGTCTTCCGGTACATTATCAAGAGTGTAACTACCGTCGATACCTGTAATAGTACCTATGTCTGTACCTTGGACCAGGACATTAGCCCCAATCAAGGGCTCGCCGTCTTCCGAAGTAATCACTCCTGATACACTCTTTTGTGCAAAGATGAATAGCGGTGTAAGTAAGAAAAAAAAGAGCAGGAGTAAGATTTGTCTGCCCTGTCCGTTTCCAGAATTTGGTTTTAATTTAATCATATCTAACCGATTTTTTTTTGAAATAAAAATGAGTGGTAGAGAATTTGATCGGCTAAATATATAAAAATATTTTATTGTTGGACAAGCGAAAGGAAATATTGTAACTACTCAGGAGGTAATATAACGAATAATAATAATGGAGTAAAAAGAGTTATAGGACAATCCAACTCGAACTAAAGATAATAGGGCCGGATAAATTGGACTATTATCGAATCACGACTAACAAAACTGGAAAAAGAAAACCAACTTCTTCGAAAGGAGAATAAGTTTTTGCGTGAAGAGAATAAAATTCTATGCCAAGAGATTAGAGAACTTCGCGAAAAACTGGAATTAGTCCTTAGCCAACTGGCCAAAAAAGAGGTTAAAAAAGACAGCCACAACAGCCACAACCCACCAAGCCAAGACAAGTCAACACATGAGAAAAAAAGTCTGCGTAAGAAAACAGGACGTAAATCAGGAGGACAAAAGGGTCATAAGGGTCATTATCTTGCAATGACAGATAATCCTGATGAAAAGCACATAGTAAAAAGTGATTACTGTTCAAAATGTGGGGACACAATTGATCAGGAAAAGCAACAATTGGTATCGAAAAGACAAATAGTAGAAATACCTTCGATACGCCCCAGATACATTGAATATCAGCAGTATGGATGCCAGTGCGGGCGGTGTGGTCATCTTCAAAAAGGTAGTTTTCCCCAAGGGGTAAAAGCACCGATCCAATATGGTAGCAGCGTCATAGCACTGGTCAGCTATTTTAGCGTTTTCCATTATCTTCCCTTCCAAAGAATGACCCAGTTGTTCAAAGATATATTTCACTTGCCCATCAGTGAGGGAAGTGTACAGAACTTATTGAAAAAAGCAGCCCAAAAGGCTCGACCCATATACCATGCTATACTCCAACAAATCTTTTCATCGACTTACGTCGGTTCGGACGAAACATCTGCTAAAGTAAATGGCGACAAATGGTGGGTATGGGTGTGGCAAAATATGAAAAACACTTACATAAAAGCCACTGAAAGTCGAGGATTTATAAGTGTCCAGCAAATAATTGGCGATCACTTGTCCCACGCTACAATAGGGTCAGACCGCTGGGCAGCACAACTGAAAATGAAATCCAAATCCAAACAATTATGCATAGCTCACTTATTGAGAGACCTCATATTTTTGGAAGAATCGGAAAACCAAGTTTGGGCCAGCCAATTTAAGTCCTTGTTAGAACATGCTTTAGCCTTGCGAAAAAGAACAGAACAAACTCAAACCTTTCAAACCAACCAAAAGGATGCCTATAAATTGGAAAAAAGGCTTGATCGGCTACTGTTAAGGCATATCGAAAAAACCGAATTCCCAAAAACTCATTCTTTTCAAAAATCAATGTTAAAAAACAGGAATTACATCTTTCCCTTTTTATACAATTCTGAAGTCCCACCGGACAACAATTCTTCAGAAAGGGCAATAAGAAATGTAAAAGTAAAACTAAAGGTCTCAGGACAGTTTAAATCGGGTCAGAATATATTTTGTGTCTTGCGTTCCTGCATCGATACATTAAAAAAAAGAGAGCTCAATGTTTTGGCCTATCTTTACTGCATTGCCAAACTCCCTACTCAAAAGCATTGTTTGGTACCTGAGTAGTTACGAAATATTTATTATTGAATAATTGAATAATGGAATAATTGAATAATGGAATAATGGAATAATGGAATGGAATATAATATATTGTAATAATAAAAGGCTCTAGTTTAGGTTAGCGTTGATATTAACATTTCATAGCGATTCGATATCTGTTGGTATCTCGCGTAGGGTGTTATGTCTTCGACTGAGAGTGCTGCGAAATCTTTCACGAACTGCCTACTTTTTTTAAGCATTTCCTTGAGCCTATACCAATTGAGATATTGTTGGAGGTATTTAGTGGAAACACCCCAAAATTGATTGTCAATCCATTAATCGGGTGCATTTCATTTTGTCCCGTCTAGGCGGCGCGTCTTAACCTGTCAGTTACCATATCCCAATGGCCACTTTTATTGATTACTCTGAGATTGATCATATTTTGAATTCCCTTGGCAGACCATCTTTGACCTGACAGTTTCATCCTTTTTTGCAATACGTTGCGGTGCGCTGCTTCTATGGCTCCAGAACCTATTAACATTCCCTTTTCTATGTATGAAGGGTAATCCATTCTTGTCTTGTTCCTTTCTAAATAGACCATCAATTTCCTCTTTTCCTCTTTTTTTAATTTCGTGTTACAATTCAATTCATCGATCCGTTCTATAAGGCTATCATAACCCTTTTCTTTTAATAGTGAAGCTGTCTGTGAAATCCATTCTTTTCTTACTTTTTTATTTTTCATACACACATTTGCGTATTTGCTCACATTTTTAACGGCGTGGTAAAAATCTAGTACTTGGGTTGCATCAGGATATTCTGCTGTAATCCATTTTTCTATCCATACAGCTCCGTCATTCACAAAAACCATCCGGTCTTTTAATCCTGAATATTCATCTAATAACACTGAAACTTTTGTCTCAAATTCTTCATGATCACCCAAATGACCTACATATTCACTATTCCTAATCCACTGTCTATCAGCACTTTGAGGTAGAATTGAGCTTTGTTTGAATACCCTTCCCAATTTTACCTCTTTCCATCCCGGTCCTCTTGTCAATAAATAAGAACCATCCACCTGACAATAAACTCTATCCTCTTTTTTCACATCTTCTATGTTGTACCGATCTTGGTCATCTATCCATTCTCCTACTTGTTCTCCCATTGTATCAGTTAAACGGTAAATTGCCGTATCATTCGTTTTTACCTCTAATAATTTATTCGCAATTTCTTCCCCATTCTCGTAACAACTAAACTGGCCTATGAATATCAACTTGCCTTGTAAATAAGGGCTTACTTTTGCAGACTCGATTTGTTCGCTGTACTTGTTGGACTTATTCAATTCAATTTTACCGTAACCTGTCTTGATGCATCTTTTTTTTTACGATTTTCAACAGCCTCGCCCAATGAACTCTCTAGCAATTCTCTGCCAAAATCTTTTAACAGGTAGGTAAAACTTTCTTCATAGTCGTAAAAACTTTCAATGTCCTGTAGGTTCTTTACATCACTCATCAGTTGGTCAAATCTTTTCTGTAATTTAACCACGTTCATGACTTTTAATTTTTGGTTGATATATCTAATTTAACACATATTTTCCTATATCGGGACATTTTGAAATGCACCCCCATTAATCATTAATCCATTAATCCATTTCCATTATCCATAATCCATTTCTTTATCCTTCTGTGGGTGGAGTTTACATGTTGGATATGATAGACCCCATTTTTGACCCGTTGCTTTAAATCGGAACGCAATGGATGGTGTTCGATCTGTTTATCCATGGCAAAGCCTTTATAGCTGAGATGAGAATCGCTGCACAATATAGTTTGCTTGGTAAGCCTGTTTCCTATGGCCTTTTCTATAACTCGTGCCGCGTTACGCGGTATCCTTTTTCTTCAACCGCCCTTTGGTAGCCACGCTCAAATCCATCTGTTCTTTTCTATCCAGGGTAACAATTACTGCAATGTGGTCGTCATTTATGCCCCTTTTACCTGAGGAGCCACCCCGTTTCCTTGGTTTGCGGGATTCAACTTCCCTGCCCTTGTCCGAGTGAAGAAAGAAAGTCTCGTCACTTTCCGTAATCCCAGTAAAATCCCCCTTATCAGTATCTTCTATGGATGCCAGTATCTTGTGGCGCCAATCGAATGCGGTTTTCTTGTTTATGCCCAGGGTGTCCTTGATTTTATCCAGGCTCATTTCTTCCAACATCAACTTAAGATAATCATCAATCTTGTCTTTCCTGCGGATCCTAGCCATCCAGGTGCCGCTGTATTCTGTAAAACTTCTATTACATGACTTGCACTTATAGCGCCGGGAACCTTTGTCGATGCCAAACTTTACATATTTGGTATGGCCACAATGGGCACAGCATCCTTGCTTATTGTCCAAGATATCCCTCCTAAGCTTCTGGCATTGAGGGGAAAGGTTTTCCAACTCACCGGCCGCTTGCAGTTCCATTATCAGGGATTGCTGAGCTTCGGCCGAAAGACCCATGAAATACGATTTTATTGCTTCTTTTTTCATATCTCTAAGATACAAATAATAGCTTAATTAAACTAGAGCCAACAAATACGATTATTTGGGACTTTTCTAAATTTGAATATTTGATATAAAATTAATGGCCTGATTGGATAATTACCAGGTCGATAAACGAATAATGAACTTGATTAGGATTGAAATCATGAGGGAATATGTGTATATTTACAAAAAATATACACATGCGCACAAATGTTGTCATAGATGACAATCTGATGAAAGAAGCGATGTTGCTCGGAGAATTCAAAACAAAGAGGGAAACCATTGAAAAGTCCCTAGAATTTTTCATACGGCTCAAAAATCAGGCTAAGATTCGAAACTATCGCGGTAAACTGCGGTGGGAGGGGAATTTAGAACAGTCCAGAATAGATAGGTGACGATCGTAGATTCAACAATTTGGATAGATTATTTCAATGGTAGAATAACCTATGAAACCGATCTGTTAGACGGATTACTGGGAGTTTCTGAAGTCGGATTGACGGATTTAATCTACATGGAGGTGTTGCAAGGATTTCGTTCTCAAAAGGATTTCATGGCGGCAAGGGCACTCTTCTCGGAACTACACGTTTTTCCTTCCCTTTCTACGCCGTTTTTATTATCAGCAATTGATAACTACAGAAAACTACCCAGAATTGGCATAACCATTAGAAAATCTATTGACAATGTTATAGCCACGTTCTGCATCCTTAAGAATTTTCCTTTGTTGCATACGGATAAAGATTTTAGGCCTTATCAAGAGCATCTGGGATTGGCGGTAGTCGTCGAATAATATAAAAAATTTTCCGCTCGGACAGGATGTCCGAGCTACAAATAAAAATCTTTCGTCAGTTTGATAAACTCCTCCGTCCACTCATCATTTTCTTTTTTCCTTGTAATTAGGATTTCTTCCTCAATGTCTTGCGCTGCCTTTTTAAATTCTAACAAAAGACGTTCGACACCTTTATCTTCTTTTGCAATAACTTCTGTTTTTCTTATGCAAGAGAGTTGATAGGTCTTGGCCAGTTCTATGAATCTCAAACCTTCGATATGCGGCAATATCACAGCGAGCCTACCTTTAGCAGCCAGCAATTTTTGCACTGTGCGCAACAGATCGCCGTGCGGAAGTTTGATAGTGTGCCGGACACTATTTTTATCCTGTGAATCGGAAAAAGTGCCACCTGTAAAGAACGGAGGATTGCTTACGATCAGATCGTATTTGTCGTCTGTACGTAATGCGAAATTCTGAATCGACTCATTAAAAATGGTTATCCGTTTTGACCACGGGCAATTAGTTGCGTTTTGAATGGATTGCGCTGAAGACTTTTCGTCTATTTCTACGCCATGAATTTGGCTAAGCGATGCCCTCTGCGCCAACATAATAGTGATCAGGCCAGTGCCGCTTCCAATGTCGAGGGCTGTTTTTATTTGCGTTACATCTGTCCAGGCGCCGAGCAAAATGCCATCCGTGCCTACTTTCATAGCGCATTGATCTTGTGCTATTGTGAATTGTTTGAATTTGAAGATTTCTTTATTCCGCATTGGGTCACCAAAATTTAATGGGAAATAATTGTAAAATTTATTCGATATAGATATGATGGAATGATTTCATAGATGGTGTTTTTGACGGATTCGTGCACCAGAAGACTGTGAAGGATGTAGTGGATAGCGATAAGAAGTACAATGAAAATAGTATTCATATAGCTAGTTTTACAAAATGAGTTACAGCAAAAGTATCATACCCAATTCAATTACCCTAACCAATGCCGCTTGTGGAGTTACGGCGATATTGCTCAATGACCTGGAAAAGGGACTTATTCTTGTTTCGATAGCTATGATATTGGACGTCTTGGACGGTTTTTTGGCAAAGAAAATACATGCGCTGAGCGACTTAGGTAAGGAGCTGGATTCTCTGGCGGATGCGATTAGTTTTGGCATTGCCCCTGCCTTCCTTTACTATCAGCATTTTGAATCCCAGCTCGCATTGCTTTTTGCTATTATTTATACGATCAACGCCATTTTTCGTTTGGCCAAATTTAATATTACGCCTCCGAGTGTGACCTTTAATGGTCTGCCTTCGCCTGCAGCTGCAGGTGTGGTCATTTCATTATTGCTATTGGAAAGACAGGTAAACACTGAATTTCCTACCGTCTTCTTAATCGTATTTCCTGCCGTATTAATGAATATGAATATTTCTTTTTTCAGCCTCAAAGACATTAAGAATAATATGAAGCTCGTCGGCCTCATCGCTGTGTCCACAATTATTGCCGGAGTAGTGAATATTGTCTACGCTCCCCTCGTCTTGTTTACGTCGTACATCATACTTTCGATAGTAAAAGGAATAAATCTTGATGATGAACGAACCTAATGCAACTGATGTGTGTTTGAATGATTTTGAATACTGATTACCTTTGCGCTCTAGTAAAATAACACCATGGCAATATTCATAACGGACGAATGTATAAACTGCGGAGCATGCGAACCCGAATGCCCAAATAACGCCATATACGAAGGAGGGGTAGAATGGAAGATATCCGATGGCACAACGGTCAAAGGAGAATATGAACTCGAAACTGGTGAATCAATAGATGTAGATGCGGACCAAGAGCCGGTAGACGATGATCTTTACTTTATCGTCCCGGATAAATGCACAGAATGTACAGGTTTTCATGAGGAGCCTCAATGCGCGGCAGTATGTCCGGTAGATTGCTGTGTGCCTGATGAAGATAGAGTGGAAACAGAAGAAGTGCTACTGGCAAGAAAAGAAAGACTGCATCTCTAAAGATACATTCCAGCTCTTTTTCAATACTTGGTTTTTAAGGTTGATTAAGAACTAAATACCCAACCAACCTTCAAACTCCTCATCCGCTACGAGCAATCTCCTTCTCCTTCTTCCGAATTTGAAGAGATTCATAACGGACCTCCAAAGTGTTCTTAAAAATTTCATGGGATGACAGAATTTAATTTGCTTTACTTGTAGTTAAGACGTTTCTGAGACCACTTTCGTTGTTTCTCCTGCTAAAAAAATTCGAAAAAGTTAAATTTTAAACATTTGAGAGGTCAAAAACGTCCAATACCTTACAAAAGTACAAACATATTATGATAAATACAAATACGTTAAAAATTGAATTTGATCGACTTAGCGCATTAATTTGAAGATGTCCGATGTGGCGATTTTAATTTGATTTCAATTCCTTAGTAGACCTGGTTTCGTCGTATCGCGAAAAAAATTTATTCGTACCTGACTGATTCAAACTATAGAATTTTCAAATCCTGTACCAAATGCCTCCGAATTTGTCAAAAATGAACTTGGAGTTAAAATTTAACATAAGCGAAGCTCAAAAGATCATGAATTTTAGTAAAAGAACTTGACAAACTCACGTGATCTGCGTAAATTTACAATAGTTTAGACGTAAATATACCATGACCAAATTGTCTGATTTTCTTGCGACTCACCTGGATATCGATGCTTTGACCATTGAGAAGCTGATTGAAAAGCACAAGAAAATCAAGCCTTACAAAGAAAGTGAGCCAGGGACAGAATGGGTTGCTGCAGATCCATTTGTAGAATATCGTGCAAAGCCAAAGCCAAAGCAAATGAATATAGCATATCAGGACAAGGCTCGCATTGTTGATTTCGTGCACAATCCGTCGACGTATCCTCGCTTGCTGGAGGACTTGCTCAGTTCTACTGGGCTTACCTCAAAGTTTTTGGCCGAGCAGGTTTTTCAGATCACTCCCAAGACATTCGCTAAGTACAGGACTGAAGGGCTTCCATTGCCCGCAAGGATGGCAGAGCTTTCGCTCAAGCTTATTTCGTTATATAGTTTGGGCGTTGAGGTCTTTAGTTCTTTAGAGAGCTTTAATCGATGGGCTCATAAGCCTGAATATGGAGTGTTCGATATGGTTCCGGTTTCATTGTACAAGACGGTAAGCGGTATTGATATGGTGTACAATGCGCTCATTAATATTGCCTTTGGGGACACGGTTTAATGGAGATTTATAGAATTACGCTTACGCGATACGCACAAACCCTAAAAGCGTCTGGTGCTGATGGTCGATGGAGCAGAGAAGGAATCCATGTAATATATTCGGCTTATTCCCGATCACTTGCGTGTCTTGAAAATATTATTCATCGCGGTAGTGAAGGATTGAAAAGAGACTTTTGTACAATGGTTATTCATGTTCCGGATAATGTTTCGATCAAATCGATTAAGACAAAAGATCTACGTAACAACTGGTATCAGAGCACCCCTTATGCACGGGAGTATTGCCAAATGATAGGAAATGACTGGGTAAAATCTAACGACAGTTGCGTTTTACGGGTACCATCGGTTATTATTAAAGAGGAACACAATTATGTAATCAATACGCTCCATCCCGATTTTAGTGAAATTGAATTGGTTGGAATTGAGCCTTTCTTTTTCGACCCAAGACTTAGTTCTTAGTTGGTACCCATAGCTTCAATCTTTAACTTGTCAGCTAGCTGTTCGCCCAAATAGCCGTCAATAATATGGTGCGCGCCATAGATAACCGGAGTCAAAATAACAGCCATTGCGAATTTGTAAATATAATTGACAATTCCTATGGCAAGCACGCGCACCAATTCCCAGTCGGCACCAATATAAAATGCCACAAAAAGCACAACGAAACTATCGATGAATTGGCTGACAAGCGTAGAGCCCGTGGCCCTCAACCACAATTTTTTCTCACCGGTAGCTTTTTTGATCCTGTGAAATGTGAACACATCAACGATTTGTCCTACCAGAAAGGCGACCATGCTTCCGACAATAATCCAAAGGCCCTGACCAAATATTCGCCGAAAGGCTAAATCCATATCTACGAGGGATCTTTCGGGCCGGTTTTCACTGATACCGCTTATGTTCTGCCACCAATCATTGGGACTAAGCTGGATTGCCAAATAGACCATAACAAATGCATAGAGTATCAATCCCACAGCCAGGTAGGAGAGCAACCTTACTCCTCTTTGACCAAAGTATTCGTTAATGATATCGGTCATCACAAAAACCACCGGCCATAGCAATACTCCGCAAGTCAAATTAAATCCAAGTCCTCCAACTCCCAAGATCGTCCAATCAAAAGGAGTGAAACCAAAAGTCTTTTCCAAAGAAAATATTTTCACTCCAATGAATTCGGCGACCAAGGCATTGGCTACAAAAAAGCCAGACAGCAGGATAAAGAGTCGGGTGCGTTTGTCAGAGAAAATGGAAGTCATGCCTTTATATTGTGGTGTCAAAAGGATTTAGAGATGCCAAATTAGTGGATAAGTGGAAATCATCCACTGAAGTTGTTTAAAAACTATCTCATCGACTGCAAACAACACCAATTTTCTCAACACGTAGCTAGGGCTACCGCGTAACGCGGCACGCGGTATGCATTTCAAAAATTGCAAATTTCCCGATGAATCGGGACCGTTATTTTCGCCAGACGACATAGTTTTTAAACAACTCCACTGCCTGCCCCGACAAAATCGTCGGGGAATTAACACGAATTTTCACAAATTAAAATTCATCAGAATTAATTGCATTCACTATATTGAGCTCAAACTAAAATTATCCGCAATGAAAAAAAGCTGTCTTCCTTTACTTTTTACCTTCGGGATGGTACTGATCTTAAGTTCCGGGTGCCAGAAAGAATATCAAGATTTGAATGAAGTGGAGCAATTGAGTGAAACCGAACTTGCAAAAAGATATCTGAACCGTTCTTCTGCTTCGTTGATGCCTTTTGGTGTCTTGGAAATGAATCACGAGACGCATCGAATCGACGGGTTTTTTCTCGATAAGGCGGCCAATGTCCGGGAAATCGCTATGGACAATGCCCACTTCCTGGATATGGATAATTCATTGCTATCGGAATATGGCATGGATCATCTTTACGAAAACAGTAAATCAATAGCTAACGTTTCTCCTCTTGCTTTGGCTGATTATGTCAAAAAATCTCTCTCGGCGGATCTTTTCAGCGTGCCTTCTATTGCAGAAAATGGCGGCGATGTCAGCAAATTCTATTTTGCCTTTACAAGAAATTTGGAAATGGAACGGTATCAAGAGTGCGAGGGTAGTAGTGTCTTTGTTCAAACCGTTACTTATGATAAAGTGGTGCTATCTGCAACGGGTAGATTCAATTACGATGCTAGCTCAGAAATGGAATTAGAGTTGGTGAATTGGTTGCAGGTTCTTGTGCGAGATTCGGAAAACTAGCGGGTCCAGTACTTTTATTTCTTTCGTGTTAATTTGCGAAAATTAGTGGTTGGGAATAAGGCTTTTCTTGTCCACGAATTAGCACCAATTAACACGAATCACAGGTTGTTCTTCTTCGGAAGAAATATTTGTGCCATCATGCATCGCACGCTCCCTCCGCCGTATTTCTCAATGGTGGGAATAGCGTAGTGTAGGATGTCGGTGTAACTGTTGAATTTTTCTATTTGATTTTGGTCGAGACTTTCATAAGCTTGAGTGGACATGATCAGGTAGGTCCCTCCTTCGACATCTTTAACTTGTAACATATTTCCGGCGAAGGCGTTAATCTGCTCCTGACTCAATGGAATTATTTCTTTTCCACTTTCTTCTAATGATTTGGTTATCAATGCTTTATGACTTGAGTCTTTGATTGCATCCAGACAAACAACGCCAAAAGTTTCACCGAGACCCATGAGTACATTGGTGTGATAGATCCGGATTCCGTTCATATCTACGGCATCGAACGGCACAGCTGAGTAGTTCATTTTATTGCAGTAGTCCTCGAGCACTCTTTCATCGGTCCGATCGCTTCGGCAAGAATAAACTATGCGGTTATTTCTATCCAAAAGCATACTGCCTGTTCCTTCGAGGAAAATACCTAATTTCTCGTAGTCTTCGAATGCGATTTTACTAGTAATGGTGAATTGGGATTCTATAAAATTTACTACTTCTGCCCTTCTTTCTCGTCTTCGTATTTCCGAATACATCGGGTAGGTGATCACCGTCCCGTCTTCATGAAAACTGATCCAGTTATTCGGAAAAATAGAATCGGTCAATTCAGGCTCATCGGCCTCATTATACACTAAAATGTTGATTCCTTTTGCTCTGAGTTTCTTTACAAAACCATCAAATTCTACTTTCGCTATTTCGCTGACTTCCTCTTTCGTAAGGCTGTTGTCTTGTGTTTGAAATGCGTTGTTAAGGGCGGTTTCGGGATTGAAGCCGAAGTGGGCAGGCCTGATCATAAGGATGTTTGATGTGATTTGTTGTTGCCTTGGCATAAAAGAAAATTTCTTTTATTAATCTCAATTATCCCGATAATCTAAAGGTGCATTCCTACTCCCCAGTAAAGCCTCATAGATAAAATCAACACCTTGTCTTTCTTTGAGCTCTTTTTGTGCCCTGGGGACTACCGATGGATTTTTATAGATTTCAACTGCCGAGAGAGCCATAGTCTTGGCCGCTACCATCATGCCTTTATGACCTATGCTCATGCCTCCTGCTGCAACAGCCTGCCAGCTATGTGCAGATGTACCAGGCACCCATGTAGCAGCGCTCATACCGGCTGTGGGTACCAGCCAACTTACATCACCTACATCGGTAGAATAGGGGAAAGCTCGTTCGGTTACTATAAAATCTGCTATGTCCCTGGCATCTTCAGGCGATACTTTCACATCCGGATACGATTTCATGATCTCTTCGGCAAATTTCCTTTCTTCATCTGTATAATTCACACCTCCTACTTTTCTGAGATTTCTATCCATCACTTCGGCTTCAGCCGGGACGACGTTTGGCGCTTCTCCGCCTTTGGTAATCACGTAGTGAATGCGCGTCTCCTGCGGTACATGTTCGCGAAGCATATTGGCCATGTCCATTCATGGCTTCTACGCCATCCAGTGCGCTACGGCCTCTATGAGGTGCGCCGGCAGCATGACTCGCTGCACCGTGAAATCTAAATTTAGCTGACTTGATGGGCAGGCAGGAACTTGCTCCGGCTCTATTGCCACTACCGGGATGCCAATTACTGGTTTGCCGGAGCCATAGGACGCTGCAAAGGCAGTAGGCATTTCAGCAACACCGACTTTCATGTCGAATCCAGCTTCACTCAATTTGTCCTGTAATAATTTCGAACTTTTGTATTCTATATAGCCCAATTCAGCATATGTCCATATTTGATGAGCTACATCGGCATATTCGTTAAACTTGTTGTCGAGTGATTTGATGATTTGGCTATCGTCGTTAGATAGGCCTGGATTCATGGATTTTTGTGCTGTTGCGCAAGAACTGAAAAGTAATGATGTTGCCAAAATGTAGAAAAACAAATAGAAGTTTTGATATTTCATCGAACTGAATTTTACTATCAATAATCAAAAGTAGACGGTTCCTAAAGTAATGAAATGAAGGGATAACATTAAAATTTCTGTGAATTCACTTGGAGCCATGATGAAATGGCAATTGCAATTGATTTCTTAATTTGAACAACTCAACTCTCCTACTTCAAAATCATCTCAGCAGCCAATGCCCCCGGCCTGCATGTAATACCACCACCAGGATGAGATCCACTTCCGCAGAGATAGAGCCCATGGATTGGCGTTTCATACCGGGCACAACATGGAATGGGACGTGTGATCAATTGATCTACCGCGTGCTCTCCGTGGAATATATGTCCATTGGTCAATCCATATTTTTCTTCCAGATCGACAGGTGATAAAACTTCCCGGGCCACCAGAGATTCTGATATTCCTGTTGTGTAGGACTCTAGCGTTTCGATTACGATATCGCCAAGTTTATTTTTTTGATCTTCAGTCCATCCGGCGCCAAAATGATGCGGCGCAAAATGTACCAGGATCGAAACTACACAATGCCCTTCTGGAGCAAGCTCCGGGTCAGAAACTGTTGGAACGTAGATATCGAGAATAGGGTCTTCCGACATTCTTCGATATTTTACAGGGTCAAATGCCTTTTCCATTTCATCAAATGTATTACCTGTTCTGGCGAATTCGATGGGTTCGGCAGGCTCACCCACCACTCCAGCCTCATTGTCCTGTAGATTAAATTTGATGGGTTTGTTCAAAGCCAGGTTGACTTTGGCTGTTGTGCCCCTTGATCGATAGTGGGTGATACTTTGTTCTAGCGAATAGGAGATTTCATTTGGTGCGAAAAGATTCATGAATGTCTCATTTGGTGTGCAGGATGTGGCCACTATTGATGCTGCTTCTTCATCTCCATTTTCCAGTCTCAGAACTCCTTACCCGTCCCAATAAATTCAGGGTAATAGGGAGTAGACCTCGCGAATTAAAACTGCTTCATATTTTTGTATATGCAGTTACAATTCCCCTTCTTCCCTAAAGATACAAAGATGATCTCTCATTGTCTTGGAGTACACACCCAAGACGGTATTGTACAATACATAGCCAATGGCTTACCTGTATATAGTCATTCGAGTGACGATCTTAATGCTTTCAGATTCATAACTAGCAATTTTATAGATAAAGGATTGTGCAGCCGAGCTGAAGTTCAGCGGGCTTTTGGAGTGAGTATAGACAGTGTCAGAAGATCGTATAGAAAATACAAGGAGAAGGGAGAATCTGGATTTTTCGGGCCTGATGCCAGAAAAGGCAAAGCATACAAGATGGTTGGTAAACTAGTGGAGCGGATACAATCGAAGCTGGATAAGAGACAAAGTAATTTGAGTATCTCAAAACAAGAAGGGATTTCAGAATCGTCGATACGCTATCACATTGAAAAAGGCACTTTAAAAAAAAGTTCAAAATAGAGTGTGAAGGTGGAAATGGCTCGACCTTAAATGATCGCAATGACCTAGACCAATCTACGCCGATGGGCATAGCCACAAGCCGCTCTGAAGACAGGATAGGTGCATCTCTTGGGTTGTCTGGTCATGCTGAGGTGAAGTTTGACAACAGCGAAGCTTTATGCGGAGCAGGGGTATTATTCCTCTTACCTGCCTTGATAGAGCATGGGTTATTCAAGACAAAACAGGTATATGAGTTACCTTCATCACACTATTACGGACTAAGGTCGATACTATTGACTTTGGCCTTCATGGCCCTGTTGCGCATCAAAAATCCCGAACAACTCAAACAATGTAAACCAGGGGAGATCGGCAGGATAATAGGCTTGGATCGTATACCAGAAGTTCGGTGTTTGCGAGAGAAAATAGATTTGCTGAGCAAGCAGGAAAAAGCCGTTGAACTGAACAACCTTCTGATCGATCACTGGTATAGAGATGAGGATAATGAGGACTCATCTTTTTTATATATAGATGGTCACCAACGGATCTATTATGGAGGCAAAGCTAATCTACCTGTCAAATATATTGCGAGACAAAAATTGTGTTTAAGCGCCACTACGGAGTATTGGGTTCACGATGCACAAGGGATGCCTGTTATGATGGTGATAGGGCAATTGACAGAGAAAATAAAAGAAGCAATACAAGACCTGATTATTCCACAAATGCTACAAACCAAATTACTTACTGAGATACAAGAGGATGATGATCGACAGAGCCCTCAATGCACCTTTATTTTTGACAGGGAGGCTTACGAACCTGCTTTCTTTAACCACCTGTGGGAAAGGTATAGAATAGCCGTGATTACATATCGCAAGGATGTGCGAGATTCATGGAATAAAGATGACTTTGAATCCACTGATACACAAGTACTTAGCCAGGATGTAACCATGCAATTGTGCGAGAAAGAAGTAACGCTTGGAGGACACACTTTCAGAGAGATCAGAAGCTTGTCTGAAAAGGGTGAACATCAAACCGCTATTATCACCACTCACCCTACTTTGGGAATAGCATTGATAGCAGGCAGAATGTTTGGAAGGTGGTGTCAGGAAAACTTCTTCAGTTACCTCATTCAAGACTATGATTTTGATAAAATGATTCAATTTGGGGTAGAAAGTATTGATCCCAATCGGGAAGTGGTCAACCCACAATACCGAAAATTAACAAACCAACTGAAAAAACTCAGGGAAAAGATCACCCGGTTAGAAGCCAAGTTCTTCCCTCTTGCAGAACTAGCTATGGATGAGAAAATTGACAAACTTCCTGAAATAACCGAAAGACAAATGAAGTATAAACACAAAATTGATATTCTTCGAAAAGAAGAAAACAAGATCGCCACCCTCAGAAATGATATTCCTGCCAGAATAACTCTTGAGCGTATGCCCGAGCAGAAAAGGTATAACAAGTTAAAAACCGAAAGTAAACTGTTCATGAATGTAATAAAGATGATCGCTTACAGAGCAGAATCATCTGTGGCAGCTGTGGCTTGTGACCACCTCAATAGGGCAAAAGACGAAAAAAGAATGTTCATCAAACAAATCATCAGCAACAACGCTGACTTGATTCCGGATTATAAGAGTAAAACGCTGACTATAACCTTGCACTCTCTTTCTGCACCAAGATTTAATCATGCAGCCAAACAGATTGCAGACCTGCTCAACAAAACTGAAACCATATTCCCTGGATCAAATTTGCGCATGATCTTCAAAATAACAGCGAATTTAGATTGCGAGAGGTAAGGAGTTCTGAGTCTAACGCCATTCACTTTTCCAGAAGTGTCGAGGAGGATGTTTTGTGCAGCGTTACCAGTGCGAATCTCTACTCCCGATTCCCTGGCCGCAGCCTCCAATGCGGTAATCAAAGCCTGAGGACCTCCAATGACCTGATCACGGGCACAACATTCCCACAATAATAAATTCAAAGTAGTATAGGAAGACCACGGCCCGGTATAAGAGCCATAAATGGCACGGCTAGCCAAACCGGCTTTTAGAAAATCCGTTTCGAAATATTCGTTCAAAAAGTCAGCTACGCACATAGGTGCGACTTTCATGAGTTCGAGCATGGTCTTCTTGCCCAGCTTCCTCAGTGATATTGTTTTTTTGCCGAGCGCCAATAATTCACCCACTCCTAATTTTACCAGGTCAGGCGGCACTTCGTTGAGTAAAGGATAAATAAACGGGCTGATTTTTTGGATGAATTGGCGATATCTGATATACGCTTCAGAATCTTTTTTTGAGAATTTGGAAATTTCCTCAATGTCCTTTTCTAATGTACCGGTAAGATGAAGGCCTTCTCCTTCTTTGGAAAGCAAGACGACAGATGGCCTCTTGCCTGCTAATTCTAAACCATATTCCTCCAATTGCAGGGATTCGACTACCTTTCTTCGTACCCCGGTTGTATCGTGGAGCAACCCATTTGTGCGATAACCGGGATGAAATTCTTCACCTGCGGCAATTCCTCCGAGAATGGGTCTTTTTTCTACCAACAGGACTTTCTTTCCTTTTTTTGCTAGTAAGGTAGCTGTTGTCAAACCGTTGTGGCCTCCTCCGATTACTACGATGTCATAAGCCTTGCTCATATTCCATGTTAGATTTCAATCAAAATGTAAATTAAAATGTAAATCAAAAACATTCGAGACTTAGTGGCGGGCTATAGTTGAAATCGGTTTTTTTAGATTTTAATTTTTTATTTCCATTTTGATTGATATTCTCAGGTTCCTTTTATTTCCGCCTTTTTATTAACTGACATTTCGCAGTTCGAAAATTTGGTATTGTAAAAAATTATTATATGTATAGCTTTGTGCTGGATCTAAAGATAGTTACTAATGATGAATCCGCACATTGCCGACTTGTACAGCGATTATTTGTTGACAAGTTTTAGTCACAGCACAGCTATAGGTATGTCTAAAATGTTAGACGGTGCTTATAGCCATGATCAGATCAGTAGATTTTTGGCTCAGCCTACTCTGGGCCAAAAAGATTATTGGAAATCTGTTAAACCTATAGTCAGGAAAGTAGAAAGTCCTGATGGTAGCATTTGTATTGATGATGTGATAACTGAAAAACCACATTCTACTCAGAATGAGATAATAACGTATCACTTTGATCATACAAAGAACAGGAGCGTCAAAGGCATCAATATGATAAGTTTTCTATATCATAACCAATTGGGTGATGGCCAAACGGTAGAGTTGCCTTTAGCCTATGAAATTATCAGAAAGCCAATCAGGTTTACTGATCTAAAAACACGACAAGAGAAACGCAAAAGTGAGGTGAGTAAGAATGAGTTAGTAAGACAAAGGCTCAAAGTACTCACACAGCGTAATCATGTTCAGTACAAATATGCCTTATGGGATAGTTGGTTTAGCTCAAATGACAATATGGAGTTTGTGCATTACGAGTTAAAAAAGCATTTTATCGGTGCAATTAAGACCAATCGTCTTGTTGCCCTGAGTAAGGAAGAAAAACTGCAAGGTAAGTTTACAAGAGTCGATGCACTAGACCTACAGCCAGACTGTGTAATGGAAGTTTGGATCAAAGGATTGGACTTTCCGGTTTCTTTGACCAAACAAGTCTTTACGAACAAAGATTACTCCACAGGCGTACTGTATCTGGTAAGCAACGATACAAAACTTACACATCAGCAGACTCATACAATCTATGAAAGAAGATGGAAAGTTGAGGAATTCCACAAATCGATGAAACAGAATGCTTGTTTAGCCAAATCACCAACAAAGTATGAAGTGACGCAGTCCAATCATATTTTTTGTGTGATGATAGCGTATACTAAACTCGAATTGCTCAAAATTAATCAAGCTAAAAACCACTTCGCCATAAAGGCAAGACTATACTTAAAAGCTGTCAAAGCAGCATATCAAGAACTTAACCGAATGAAAAAACAATTCAATTTGGTTAACCCTGCTCAACTGCAAGCTATTCCTCTTTTGGAATAACTATAATATTATTTTTTAATTTTCCAAATATCTGCCCTGCGAAAGGTCAGTTATTAAGTATCATTTTCGCGCTGATCGAAGCCAGTTCCTTTGACTCTTTGAGTAATAATTTTCTCTTTTCGGTATCACCGTAATCCACATAATCCAAAATCTTTAGTGCGGCCTTTGTTTCATTAATTTCTTTTAGAACAGTGGACATTTTGTGAATGAAATCTTTTGAAGTGTTCGTTCCTTGAGCCTCTCCATAATTCAGGGCAGCGCTTCCCGATGCCCTCATCATTTGATTGCCATAATATTGGCCGATGCTGTCTTTGGGTAATGTCTTTATAAAGAAAATAATTTCTCCGGCAAATCGAATAAGACGGTCTTCAAAATTGTAGATTTTCTCGTGCATGTTGTTAAGATTTTGGTGAGTCAATAAAGCTTAAATAAGAATTATAATCGTCAGAAAATTGAACCAGAAGCATCAAATGCGTAAAACTGATAATCAATTATTTTGATTTCTATTTTCATTTTTTATTTTGATTTAGTTAGTATCGTCTTAGCACACAACTCCCCACTAGCTCCCATTATCCCTCCTCCGGGATGCGTTCCCGAACCGCACATATAAAGATTTCTAACGGAAGTCTTATATTTTGCATAACCTGCTATCGGCCGCTGAAATAACAATTGCTCAAGGCTCAATTCACCTTGAAAAATATTGCCCTCTGTGAGTCCCATTTGTTGCTCCAAATCCCAAGGAGTCAATACCTGACGATAGAGGATCATATCTTTGAGGCCTGGAATATATTCTGCCATCGTATCTACTACTGTATCGCCAAATGCCTCTCTGTACTTCGGCCAATTTTCCGCCCCTTCCTTGATGTGATATGGCGCGTATTGCACAAAACATGACATGATGTGTTTGCCAGGTGGAGCCAATGTCGGATCAGTAAGGGAGGGGATGACTGCATTGATGTAAGGACGTGTAGAAAATTCTCCATACTTGGCCTGGTCAAATGCTTTTTCCAGGTAATCCATGCTTGGTGCTATTGCCACATCGCCTCTGAGGTGATCGCCATCTCCCGGCCTAGATTTGAATTCGGGAATCCGATCCAAGGCGAGATTCACCTTTCCGGAACTGCCCCTAAGCTTGAATCTTTTAATTTCTTTGACCACCTCGTCTTCAAGATTCTCTTCTCTTACCATTTTAAGATAAGTGCGATTGGGATCGAGATTCGAAATAACTAGTTTCGATTTTATTTCATCGCCGTTTTCGAGCACGACTCCATTGACTTCGCCTTTATTAAATAGAACTTGCTCCACGGGCACTTCTGTGCCAATCTCGGCTCCATAGGACAAAGCTGCATTTGCGCAAGCCATACTGACTCCACCTGTTCCACCTTTGGAAAAGCCCCACGAACGGAAGGCGCCGTCAAGCTGGCCCATGTAATGGTGTAGTAATACGTATGCGGTTCCCGGTGACCTTACTCCTTGGAAAGTGCCAATGATTCCACTGACCGACATAGGTGACTTTAAGACTTCTGACTCAAACCACAAATCCAGGAAATCTGCGGCGCTCATGGTCATCAGTTTGATGTTCAGATGGAACAAATCTGAGCCGAGGCTCTTAAATGCCTTGCCCAGCCGAAGCAAGTTGCTCAATTCACCCGGGCGAACAGAAGTGATATCCGGAGCCGGATAGTCGATAACTGCCTTGGCAAATTTGCCCATATGAGTCATTACCTTGCTGAATTCGGGATATACTTCCGCGTCTTTTTGGCTGAATCGGGATATTTCGCGCCTAGAGCGGTTTGGGTCGCCCCATCGCGCCAGTGAATCGCCATTCGGCAGAGGTAAGAAGGAACAATCCATTGGAATCACCTCGTATCCATGTTTAGCCAATTCCAATTCTCTTATGATATGCGGGCGGAATAGACTGACCACATAAGAGGCCACCGAAATGGTGAAACCTGGATACAATTCCTCCGAAACAGCAGCGCCGCCGAGGACATGCCTCTTTTCCAAGACTAAAACTTTCCTCCCCGCTTTTGCTAAGTACGCTGCGCAAATCAACCCGTTATGGCCACCTCCGATTATTATGGCATCGTACTTGGTACGTCTGGCGGCTGACGGCCAACAGCCAACGGCAGCGAGCCTATTCATTGCTTTTCCGGTCTTTTTTTCATTGGATTTTTTCATATTTCGTATGGTTTGTGCTTGACTAGTGCGTCAGGAACTAAATGTGTGACCATTTATTCAAACAGTTGATTGTTGTTCGTTGATAGTTGTTTGTTAGGGAACCAGCAACAAACAACCGGCAACCAGCAACTTTTAAAACGTTCAAGGACTTCGTTCCTGACGCACTAGTGCGTCAGGAACTAAATGTGTGACCATTTATTCAAACAGTTGATTGTTGTTCGTTGATAGTTGTTTGTTAGGGAACCAGCAACAAACAACCAGCAACCAGCAACTTTTAAAACGTTCAAGGACTTCGTTCCTGACGCACTAGTGCTTGAGGAACGAAGTAATGGTACTCTAAAACGCAGTTATTTTTATGCTGATCAAGGCGAAGGTTCCCGAGTTTAGCCATAGCTAAATGAGGCGGTTCTTTAACGCAGAGCAGCGTAAAAAGAACAAGTTTAAGGGTGTTCTTATTTCGTTCCTCAAGCACTAGTGTACCAAGCATTAAGTAATGACCCCCATAGACAAAGTTATTTTTCTTCTGATCAAGGCGGGAAAACCGGAGTTATGCCTAAGCATAATGAGGATTTTTCCAACGCCGAGCAGAAGGAAAAGAACAAGTTTATGGGGGTCAGGATTTAGTGCTTGGTGCACTAGTGTTGCAATCATTTTCATACCGTCCACCGTCCACCGTCTACCGCAGGGCCATTCAGTACTAAAAACAAATCATAGAAATTATTTATATATGTGTTAAATATTCAATATGTTTGAGTGAAATTCTTACATATGAAAACGCTTAACTCCTTTTTAGAACTCATCCATGACCCTCGACGTGCACAAAGCCAACGGTTTTGCTTGTCTTCTTTTTTTGAAATGGTATTCTTAGCTGGCATGAGTGGCCGATTTAGTATAAACGCTATTGCCAGATTTATTGAATACAATCAAGAATTCTTCATTGACCGTTATGGTTTGCTCCATGGTGTACCCAAAAAAACAGTAATCTTTAATATTCTTCGTGATTTTGATTACACAGAACTTAATAAAGCCCTTGTAAGTTGGATGAGTCAGTATATGGGTAACAACCAAGCCAATTGGATGTCTATTGATGGAAAAGCACTGGCCTCTACTGTAAGAGAGCCTAACGGAAAAAATCAGAACTTTCAAGCTATTGTTAGCCTTTTCAACTCTGAAATGGGCGTGGTTATAACTACCAAGCCCTACGAATTAAAGAAGGACAATGAAATTGCTTGTGCACTCGACATTATCGAACAGTTGGAAGTTAAGGGTGTTATCTTTACCCTTGACCCACTTCATTGCCAAAAAAAACTGCGCAAACCATCGTGGGTAATGGAAATGACTATGTAATACAAGTCAAAGGCAATCAAATGAAGCTTAAGGAGGCGATCTCATCGTTTACCCAACAAAATGAGCCGGTTGATAGGTACGAAACCAGAGAAAAGGTAAGAGGCAGAAATGAAATACGCCAATATTATACCTACCAAGGAATGTCTGCAGAGCCATTTACCTTATGGACAGGTTTGACAACCATAATAATTGTGAAAAGATCAGCAAAGAGAAAAGGTCGAACCAGCAGCGAAAGCAGCATGTACATCTCAAGCAGAACCGAATCAAAGGCATCCTTCTATGCCAGAGGTATCAGAGCTCATTGGTTCATAGAAAACAAACTACATTGGGTAAAGGACAAAATATGGAATGAGGATAATTCACTGGTTAATGGTTTTAGCCTAGCCAGAAACATGTCTATGGTCAGAACATTTGTATTCAACATATTCAAACTAAACAATGAGCAAAGCATGACTGTTGCACAAGAAAAATACGCCAATAGATTGTCAATGTGTATTAATGCAATAAATATAAAAAATCTTAATATATTAAATTTTTAGAAGTGAATGACCCTACCGTCTACCGTCTACCGTCTACCGTCTACCGTCTACCGTCGCTTCCGCTCGGGATTAAAAAACTCAGTTTTACAAATTTCTGCCGTTATTGTATGCCTTTTGTGTTCTACTGTAAACTCGATTTGAACCTTACTTTCCAGCTTATCGTATTTTTTTTCTATAGTGGCCAGAGCAATATTTTTCTTCAAAATTGGTGACCAAGTGCCACTGGTGGCATATCCGATCTGAACTTCTTTAGCCTTATCGGTATAAATGGGGATGGAGTCCCGCCAGGCGTGAGTGCCCACTTCAGGAGGCAAACCATAGTTGTCGTAAATGGCTTCTATCTCCGGCCAATCCAGATCGAGGCCGACGATCGCCCATTGCGAGCCTTTTTCTTTTTCTGATTGCAGAGCGGCTTGACCGTTGAAGGGTTCTCTCTCTAATTTCACTGTCCATCCAAGGGATATTTCGTATGGCGACGACTTGCGGTCGTCGATGAAGGCACGAAGGGCGTTGTAATAGTCCACATCCTTTAGTATCAATCCTGCTTCTACTCTTGTCACGTCCAGGGCATCGAGGCCGGCAGGCCGGATGTTGTACTGTTTTCCTTCCTCCATCAAAAGGTCATAGAGTTTAAGAGCATGTTCATTTTCTACCCAAATTTCGTAGCCGAGATCACCTGTGTACCCTGTACGCGAAACATTGATTTCAAAATTGCCTGCCTTGGCTTTCGTCGTTCCAAAGAACTTCAGGTTGTCCATATCCGCATCGCAAATTTCCTTGAGTATTTTACGCGAAGTCGGACCTTGCAAGGCGAGGCCTACCACCTTTTCCGAAATGTCTTCGAGATATACCTCATAGCCCCTCGCAAACCTGCTGAACCATGAATAACAAGGATCGGCAGACGCCACAAAAAAATGATTTTCGCCTCTCCGCATGACCGTACCATCATCCACTACCTTGCCTTGATCAGTACACCAGCAACAATAGGTGACTCGTCCTACCTTGAGTTTTATAATATCCCTGACCATAATACGCGAAAGGAAAGCTACGGCGTCCGGACCTTCCACTTTATACTTAAACAATGGCGTGATGTCCAGCAGGCCAGCAGAATTGCGAAAGGCAAAATACTCCATATCATGCAAGACCTGGTAGGAACTTACGGCGTAATATCCTGCCCATTCTTTATAGTTCATGCTCGTGCACAACTCGGCGGTACGTGGAAAGAAAGGTGATTTTATTGGCATGGTAGAAGTATAAAGAGCTTGTAAAATGAAGGAGTATGTCTTTAGGAAAATGAGAAGATTAAAGGCCGGGAATGATAACCCAGGGGAGGAATTTGGTGGTAGATTTTATGATTTGTTTTGATGTGTGCATGTGTTGGAGCAATTATACTGAATATTCTAGTAATTCGTAAATATTGTCCATTTATTCGGGTGGGCTCTCATGAATGATGATCTTTATTGCTGTATGAGCCTCTAAGTATTTATTCTTCACTCTTATCAATATATTTCAATGTTTAATCGTTTCGGCTTCGATGAGATTATTTCTGCATTCATAATTTGCGCTTCTTTGTGAGTTGAAATTCGAATATTTTCGATAAAATCGGTTTCTAAAATTGGTTGATTGCCAGTGTTATTAAGCCTTAGAAGGAGAAGTGGCAAATTCTTTACAGGTTTATCACCACAATAGTTCGTGAAGGATTTCGGCCAAATTCGAAGTGTTAACAGCAGTATCTTAAATTCAAGATTTTCTATAACGCTGATTATCAAGTATTTATGGCCTGCTTATTTGGCAATCCTATTAAAATGCAAGTTTCGGTTCAGACGATACTTTAGTTTTAATAATTTATCCATAATTCTAAGATTGAGTATCAACGAGTTATGAAATATTTCCTTCACGGACTATTGTCACCATAGAATAGTTTTAATTCATTTGGCAATTTTGAGTCCGTGTGAATTAGTTTGACTTGCTCTACCAATTCATACTTAAGTTGCTTGTTTTTAGTTTGAATTTTGAAAAACCAATACGCAAATAAAATGGCTGTAATTCCGACTATATATTCTCCCCAATTTTGAAATATTTCTTTCACGACGGCTTGACTTTTAGTTGCTATGATTTAGAGTCATGTACAGTTCTGTCAGGGAAAACGTTTCATGGAGAAGTGCTGCCCGAAGCCCTACACCTACAATTGCACATTAAAGTTTACGTTTGCTTTCATCGCACTGAACACCCTAATTATCGTTTCGATAGTCATATTTTTAGTGTTGTTTTCTAAGCGTGAGATTTGAGCTTTTTTCACGCCAATTAATTCACCCAACTGTTCCTGAGTCAATTTTCTGTCTTTCCTCACAGCTTTGATCATGTCACTAATAAGTTGGGTTTTTAATTCGAATTCATATTCATCTCTTTGGGGAGTTCCTTTTTTGCCAATTAGTAGATCTTCTGCCTCTGATAGTTTATACCTTTTCATCAATTTTTATTTTTGAAATATATTACCCTAATTTTTTCGGCCTTTTTAATTTCTGTTCGACTTGTCTTATTGGTTTTCTTTTTAAACCCATGGGTAGCCAAAACTAAAGTTTCAATTTTGTCTTCTTTGTCCCAAAATGCCAATAATCGGTATTGAATTCCAGCATAGTGAGTTCGAAATTCCCATATATCACCACTCAACTTTTTAAACAGTTCTGCATCAATGATTTGTTTTGTTCTATTAATGTTTTGAAAGATTTTCTTCCTCACCTTGAGATCTTCTTTCTTAATGAATTCAAAGGCTTCTTCTAGCAATTCAACTTCAAATCTTTGATTCATTCAGTTTACAATTATGTATACAATTCAAATGTAGCAAAAGTTTCATTAAAAGTAAACCTGTGATTTGTGAACAGCATCCTTCATATAATAATCTTCTCCCACATCCCTTTTCACGATATCGAAAAAAGTCCCTTAACCTTTCAGTTGCTTTCAATATCCAAACAAATTCTGAATTATTCAGTAATCACCCTCCGCTTCTTCAAATCATACTCCGTACCTTCCTTTAGCAAATAAAATTCTTTGCTATTTTGAGGAAGCTGGTAAATAGTATCTCTTTCGGCCGACCAACGAGTTCCATCATAAATGGCAACATAGCTCTCACCGATAACTCTAAATTTGTGACCCTGAACAATGATTGCACTATTCTCGTCGAGTCCAATTCCCAGCAATTCCGGCCTGTTTTCCAATATTTCGAACATATCAAATTGTCTGTTCCTGGCTAATAGGTGTTGATCAATCGCCACATTGGAAAGAAAACCCAATCCTTCTTCGTGATCGCCCATCATTATGGTATTCCACTGCGTATCTCCTCTTGCAAGATATGATCCCTGAATGGTCGCTCCGGCCGAAGAACCGGCGATTACACCACCTCTGTCCAGTAAATCTTTGAAAGCACCATGAGCTGCGGTATTCAGATATGAATCGGCATGACGCCATTGCCTGCCGCCACTGAACCAGACGCCTTCAGCTTTTGTAATGGGTAAAATAAAGTCTTTAGTGTTGGCTTCTTCGGGATCTCTTGTATGTAATACGGTAACATCTGTGAAACCGATATTCACAAATCTGTTTTTGAATTTTTCCAAAAATTCTTCGCTGAGAGTGTCACTTGAAGCAGCGGTAGGTATTACGATTATGGGTGATTCCGGACCGCCTGCAAGTTCCATGAATTTGATATAGAGTTCATCAGAAGCGGCCCCGCCAATTATTAATAAAGTACCATTCTCAGGGCCGGTGGTTTCAACTTCCCGTGTGATTTTCGAGGCTTGAGTTAATTCTTTATCTGACCTAAAACATCCGCAGAAAACTATAAGGCTCAGAAAAAATAAAAAATAATTCATGGCTAATCTATTAGGTTGTCATTAAGATGGTGATATAGTTTGAGTGAAATCGATTTGCATAATATTTCGAAAGGGCCTACTCTGGTGGCTGGAATTGCTCAGAATCCAAGGTCGCAAACATTTTGTAATCGATTACTTCCGCCTCAAAAGATATTTTCTTGTCATAATAGATTTTGTATTTCGATGGCATCAGAACTCCTCCAAAGTGACGGTGCTCTAAGAAGACTACCTCTCTGGTTACAGGCTTGGAGCCATGTTCGGGTGTCATGTCGATAGTTACTAACTTTGCGAGCAGGTAGGATTCTTTGTCAAAGAAGAGCTTGATGTCGCTACCGTCGGCATGGAGGGCTTTGATCCCAATGGTCTCCCGTCCATTAACATGCTTACCTTCAATTTCGACCAACTCGTACGTCTTATCTTTCAATGGAAACAGCCGCTGAGCCCATGCTGTGCGGACTTCATTAAGTCTAGCACTTAAATAAGTGCCTTCGAGTTCTTCAATTTTACCCTCTCCCGATAACCAAGCCTTATCGCCGCTCACAGTGGTGACCAAAACACCTTCAATTTGCTGGCGGTACCAATCGGGCCATTTCGATGCGTATTGCGCGATATAAGACGTCCCGTGCCCCATAACGTAGTAGGTCCCTCGTTCCATCCACATCGTCTGGGCTTTCAACCTTATGAGCGTTTGGTCGCCTCCAACTGCTTCAATAGCACGCTGGAGAACTTCTCTGGCCTTGGGCATTTCCGACAAGTTTTCGAAGACCAGAGCCTGGTCACGACAACCCACCGCCAGATCGAGATCTCCATCTCCATCTACGTCCGCAAAATCCACTTCGTGTGCATATCCACCGGTTTTTGCAGTCCATGCGAGCGATTCAGAAAGTTTGCCATTTTCCTGTAGGTAAATCGAGACGCTTCGCCCGGGCCAATCGGCTGCGGCCATATCGAGATCGCCGTCTTGATCGACATCGCGAAAATCAAAGCCATGATAACCGGTCTCGTTACCGCTTCGCCAGATGACCTTCAATCTTGTCGAACCGGGTTGTTGTGCCAGACCAACGCTAGCGCCCGGCGGGCCCCACGGGCCTTTTGCGCAAAAAATCTCTTTGACTCCGTCCGCGTCAATATCGATACAATAGACCCTTTGAACATGTCGAACCTCCTCGTCCAAATATACTAGTGTACCTTCGTCATACTTACCGCTGCCGTCATTATCAAAGACGATGATGGTTCCCTTTTTCGAATAGGTGGCGATTATGTCGAGATCATCATCAGAATCGATGTCTGCAAAGATTGAAGACTCGCTGTAAGCGCGGGGCCCTAGTGTTTGGCTGATTGTCGTTGAGATTGCCCCGCTTTTATTTTCAAAAAGCGCGAGGCCGTAGATGGGCAGGCCCGAAGCCACGAGCATGTCCAGGTCGCCATCCTTGTCGTAGTCTCCAAAGTCGATTTGATTAGCGTCGGTATAAAAGCTTGTTTCCCAGTCTGGCAGATCGTTAAACCGGGCTTTTTTCCTTCCGGCAGAATTTAAATAAATCGTACAATGTGACTCGTGTGTGGCCGCCAAATCCGCCCAACCATCTCCATCAAAATCCAAAACAGAGATATGATCGCAATCGGTGGTCTCTTTGGATTCCCAGGATGGTTTGGGAGCCAGTTTGCCTTTTTCGTTTTTGAAGAGCGCCCAGCGTCTAGGACTAGGTATGCTTGTTACCAGGTCGGGATCGCCGTCGCGGTCAACGTCGAGCCATTGGGCGTTGCCGTCGCCGCCTCCGTAGGTGGTTCCGCTTGTCCAGATGGGGGTTGTGGAGAATAATGGAGGTTCATCTACAGGCTGAGCGGAAGTGATATAGGGTATTGCGAATGTAAGAAAGAGAATTCCACCAACGGAATATAAGAGGTATCTCTTAGCCATAGTTGTATTCTTTTTACAAATTTTTCAGCATTAACTTTTTATATTTGGTAATTGTGATTTTTGCCATTCTTTATCTCCATCTGAATGTTGAATCATAAGAAATATGCCATTCATTGCATCTTTTCTATTTGGACATCAGCATTCGATAACGAGTCGAATTGAGAAGATGCAATTTCATAATTTTCATCCAAAGAATTTTCTATCATCCTCCAACCAAGTTTCCATATTTCAATATCGGATAATTTTGAGCTTAGATTATTCTTACAAGAAGATATTGTCATAATTGTCAGAAACAGTATTAATAATTTGTTTATCGTCATTGTTTAGTTTTTATGATGCAGAACTTGTTTATACTCGCAGGTTTTGGCCTCAAAGTTTTTCATTGTCTCTGATTTTGCGCATAATATCCTCTCCTTAAGTTATCAACAAGAGAAAGTTTGAAGCTCATTCTCACTAAATTTTGAATCTCCTTTCAAGCGAATGCAAAAGTGCATAACTTTGACAATTATTTTGAACTTAAAAGAATGTCACTAGCAACACTCACCAAAAGCCAATATCTCATCGATCTCGAAGATCAATACGGTGCCCACAACTATCATCCGATGCCTGTGGTACTCGAAAGAGGAGAAGGTGTCTTTGTGTGGGATGTGGATGGAAAGAAATATTACGATTTTTTATCTGCGTATTCCGCTGTAAATCAAGGGCATTGCCACGAGAGGATCATTGATGCTCTTGTCGAACAAGCTCAAAAATTGACCCTGACTTCACGCGCTTTTCACAATAATCTGTTGGGCGAATACGAAAAATTCATAACTGAGCTTTTCGGTTACGATAAGGTACTTCCAATGAACTCGGGTGTGGAAGCTGTAGAAACTGCTATAAAACTTTGCCGCAAGTGGGCCTACGAAGTTAAGAAAGTGCCAGAAAATGAGGCTAAGATCATTTTTGCCACTGAAAATTTTCACGGTCGCTCATTGACCGTTATTTCGGCCTCCACGGATCCGTTGAGCAGGACGGGCTTCGGGCCCTACATGCCGGGTATAGAGATTATCCCTTATAATGATGTTGCTGCCTTAAAGGGGATTTTACAAAAAGACAAAAATATTGCCGGATTCGTTGTCGAACCCATTCAGGGTGAAGCTGGAGTCGTTGTACCTGATGATGATTACCTGGTGAGATGTTTTGATCTTTGTAAGGGGCACAACGCACTTTTCATAGCGGATGAGGTCCAGACGGGTATCGCTCGGACGGGTAAGCTTTTGGCTACTTACGGAAACGGTGATCGCGAAAATCCCGATGTGCGACCTGATATTCTCATATTGGGCAAGGCGCTGTCTGGCGGAGTCTTACCGGTTTCCGCGGTTTTAGCTGATGATGAAATCATGCTGACGATTAAGCCAGGCGAGCATGGCTCCACGTTTGGAGGAAATCCTTTGGCTTGCGCCGTCGCAATCGAAGCAATGAAAGTAGTATTAGATGAGAATCTTGCTGAAAATGCGCATCGACTTGGAAAAATACTAAGAAATGGCCTCCGTCAAATAGCTCAAAAGAACGCACTTATTAAGATAGTACGGGGCAAGGGTTTGCTCAATGCCATTGTAATCGATACGGATGAAGAATCTTCTTTGGCATCGGATATATGCTTGAAATTTATGGAGAACGGCCTCTTGGCCAAACCTACGCATGGAAATAAGATTCGCTTTGCTCCGCCTTTGGTGATCACAGAGGAGGAAATTTACGACTGCCTTGGAATTATTGAGAGGTCGTTAGAGGTTTTCACTAGTAATGCGAGCCGCGATCGAGTTACTCAGAATAATTCTTCTGCAAAAAAGAAGAAGACTGAACAACACTTTTTACCACCTATTGAAAGAATTGATGATAATTTCCAATCCTGGAGAGATCAACTCATTAGGGATTCCTCGACTCAATTAAACCGCGTTTATGACGACGATGAAGTGGAATACACAGAGTCTGACTTGATCGAAATCAACCCTGACTTCCACGCGCCTATATAAATGAAAGAGGGCGAAATTGGATTGGCTGCTCTGAAACAAAGGGACAAGCAAGTAAAACTGAGACCAGTATTATTGCTCAAAGAAGTGCCTGGTTTTGGAGATTACTTGGTTTGCGGAATCTCCACGCAGATGAAGAATGCCATAGAGGGGCTCCACGAAATTCTCAAACCAGATTCTATCAATAACCTCAAACAAATATCACTCGTCAGGCTTGCATTTATCAACACTGTACCTAAGGATGCGATTCGTGGTAAAATTGGAAAAATTCCTCGTAAACTACATATAGAATTATTGGAAAGGCTCGCTCTTTATCTACACCCGACACTAAAGAATTTAATCCAATAAGTTAAACACTAATTATTAGGAAATGAGGTCAGTAGGCAAAGAGAGATTCCAGGTTTTGGTGCTATTGACAATACCTGCAGTTAATCAAGAATTAAATGGAATGCTAAAAATTTATCTGGTTAGTCCTTGAATGAAGTCAAAATCCCTCATATCCCTATTTATTGCCTTCCTTATCATAGGAATTACACATTTTTTCTACTATCCCAAATGGAACCAGACTCGCACAGAGGCTACTATTTCATGGGATGTTTCCGGATATTACATGTACTTACCGGCCATTTTCATTTACAAGGATATAAAGCAATGTTCTTTTCGGAATGAAGTACTCGGTAAGTACCACCCTACTCCCGATTTCCAGCAAGCCTTTCGCCACAACAGTGGAAATTATGTGATGAAGTATTCGATAGGGCAGGCTGTACAATATGCGCCCTTTTTCCTGCTAGCCCACATCTGGGCCAAAAGCTCGGATAAGTTTCCAGCTGATGGGTTTTCATTTCCGTACCAGTTTTTGATTTCAATGGAAAGCATCCTTGTTGCGTTTATTGGATTGCTTTTTCTCAGGCGAGTATTGCTCATTTATTTCGACCGTGTTTCGGCCGGCATTAGCCTATTAATCCTGTTGCTTGGAACCAATTATTTGAACTATGCGGCCATTGACGGGGCGATGACACACAACTATTTATTCACCATTTATTCTGCACTCTTATATACTACAATACTGTTCTACCGAAATCCGACGAGATTAAAATCACTAGTGATTGGATTGCTTGTAGGATTAGCGGCATTGACACGTCCGTCTGAAATTATATCAGCCCTTATTCCATTGCTCTGGGGACTTCATATTTTTCGGCGTGACCAAGTCATTCTGAGATTGCAGTTCTTTCGTAAGAATAGTTCATTAATTTTCATCGCAATACTCGCTTGCCTTGCGATTGGTTCGATGCAGTTGTTTTATTGGAAATATGCAAGTGGAGAGTGGTTCGTATATTCATACCAGGATCAAGGATTTAGTTGGTTGAAGCCACATTTTTGGCAAGGATTTTTTGGTTACAAAAGTGGATGGTTGGTCTACTCGCCTGTCATGGCATTTTCCTTAGTTGGATTCTACTGGCTTTATCGCAATCACAGGCGGATTTTTGGAGCGAGTATTATTTTCTTCCTGCTTTTCATCTATATAGCTTTTGCCTGGGATATATGGTGGTATGGAGGTTCGTTGGGACAGCGGACTATGGTGCAGGCGTATCCTGTTTTGATGTTTCCGTTGTGTAGTTTTATCAGGTGGTCAAAAGACCAAATCGTTTTATTCAAAGCGGTTCTGGTGGCTGCAATTGCCCTGTTCTGTTATATGAATCTTTGGTTCACGCACCAGGCGCATCGAGGTGGTTTGCTCCATGCGGGCGAAATGACTAAGGAATACTATTGGAAAGTATTGGGTCGATTTGAGAAGAATGAAGAAGATCTAAAGCTCTTGGACACCGATGAATATTATGACGGGTTAAGAAAAAATGTAAGATTGAAATATACAAATGATTTGACTAATGCAAACAGTGGAGTATGCGAGTCATTCGCAAGCGAACAAACGTCAATGGGTTTGTGCCTTAACAAAGAATATCAATACAGCGAATCATTCGAATTTGACACAGCCGATGATTTTGATTGGATAAGGGCCAAGGCCGATTTTAGTATTAAATGGAAAGAATGGGACACCTGGCGCATGGCCCAATTTATTGTGAAATATATGGATGAAGACGACGTGGTCAAATCCGAAATGATCAGAATATACAGGCTCCTCAATGACAATGAAGAAAAGACAATATTCATTGATGTTAAAAAGCCCCGGGAGGTCTTTGACAGGATAAGCATTGTGTTTTGGAATGCTGATGGAGATAAAGAAGTTTTGATCAAAAATTTGGAGGTAGAGGTGTTTGATGAGGGCAAGTAGATTGAATTTTCCCGCCTATTGTTTAAGACGTTTTGTGCGTTTTGTATTCGTAAAATACGTTTATTACGGTAATATATGTGTATTACCGTAATTTCGACTATGAAATGAAAAACCATTTCGTGAGCAACAACGTTCATCAAATGCAAATTTGCACTTTGTGCTATTTGTCATACACCTAACTGAACGCATTCACATGTTCGATCCTTTTTGAGGTTTGGCACAATCACTTATTATTTAAATCAAGCATGCAAATATTAATATTGTGGGAAAATACTTCCATATGAAAACCGAAATATTGATATTTATGATGGCTCTTCTGTTGATGGCATGCCAACAATCAGAGCGGGTATCAGTGGACAAAGAACTCCCACTCTTGAAAAATCAACCCAACATCCTCCTAATCCTTACCGACGACCAAGGCTACCACGACGTCTCCTACTATGGTACAAAAGATATCCACACACCCAATATTGACGCCATTTGTAACGACGGAATGCGATTCGATAATTTCTACGCGAATTGTCCAGTCTGTTCGCCCACACGAGCATCGCTTATGTCAGGGCGTTACCCTGACCACGTTGGAGTTCCGGGAGTGATTCGCACTCACGCGGCGAACAATTGGGGATTTTTAGATCCATCGGCTATTCTTTTACCAAATAAGCTCAATGACTTGGGTTACCATACTGCACTTATCGGCAAATGGCATTTGGGATTAGAATCTCCAAATACTCCGACTGAGAGGGGCTTTGATTTTTTTCACGGCTGGCTCGGCGATATGATGGACGACTATTGGAAAAAGCGAAGGCATGACATCAATTATATGCGTAGGAATGAAGAAGTCATTGATCCGCCCGGACACGCTACAGATTTGTTTACCGAGTGGTCGGTTGATTACATTAAAGATCGAGCGCAAAAAGATGAACCTTTTTTCCTTTACCTCGCCTATAACGCACCCCATTTCCCCGTGCAACCTCCTGAAGATTGGTTAGCTAAAGTCAAGGAACGCGAACCGCAACTTTCTGAGAAACGAGCGAGACTTGTCGCTTTTATCGAACATTTGGATGATGGAATAGGAAAGGTTATTCAGGTACTAAAGGAGTCCGGTCAATACGACAATACAATTATTGTTTTCTCAAGCGACAATGGCGGCTTATTGATAGACGAAGCCAATAATGGCCCTCTGCGGGATGGCAAACAGTCGGTCTATGAAGGCGGTCTGAAAGTACCGACTTGTATCACTTGGAAAAATGGAAGTATCGCAGCAGGTTCGAATACTAGCTACAAAGCTGTGACCATGGATCTTTATCCGACTCTAGTCGAAGCTGCCGGAGGAAGGGTCGATCACTTTATCGAAGGCAAAAGCTTTTTAGCCGAATTAAAAGGGAACACAATGAGCGATGCCGATCGGAGCTTGTATTTTGTGAGGCGCGAAGGTGGTACTCGGTATGGAGGATTGACCATTCAGGCGATTGAATTAAACGGTTGGAAATTATTACAGAACAGTCCGTTCGCAGCGCAGGAATTGTATTACTTGCCGGATGATCCGGGCGAGACTAATGATCTTATTGAACAAGAACCGGGAAAGTACAGAGAACTTAATATGCTGATAATGAAGCACTTACAAGAGGCTGGGAAGGTGGCTTGGCAAGAGCCTGATCTAAATTCTCAGCCAGATGCTGATCAGCCTTTGGTTGACAAATAGCAAATAGCAAATTCCAAAATATTAAAAAAATATGCTGCCGATTTGCACCAAAGGAAGTGAATTAGCGGGGGTACTGATGTGCCAAATCTCGAAGATTTGGCATATCTACTAATTCAAAACGAATATGTATTTTCGCACAGTCCAGAAATCTACAAAAATGCATGTCTATTTAGAACGCCTCATTCCATTCTCTCTTCTTCTTATAATCTCTCTTTTTGCTTGTGAGCAAAATTCCCTACCTGAAATTGTTGAGGAAGCTCCTTCCGGCTTCATCCTATCCGATGCAGACCTACCCGAATACGAAAGCAATATCGACCATGCCAGCTTCATGCAAAATTGGTCAAAAGAGTTCTTCCACAAAGGCATGATCACTTATCGCAGTGTATGCTTCAACTGCCACGGTAATGTCGAACAACCCGGTTCGATCCCGACTTCTACAAAATTTTGGGCGGATGAATTCAAATACGGTGATGATCCATACTCCATCTATCAAACCATGACCAAAGGCTACGGCTTGATGGCACCGCAAGTGCGATTAACTCCACAGGAGAAGTACGAAGTCATTCATTTCATCCGGGAGGAGTATATCAAAGAATACAATCCCGACCGCTATTTCGAGGTGGACCAGGCCTACATGGATTCATTACCTAAAGGCGATAGCAAGGGCCCGGAACCTAAAGAATACCAACCCTGGGCAGAAATGGACTACGGCGATTTTTATATTCATTCGTATGAGTTAGCCGATTCGCTGCATCCGCCACGTGAAATCTCCGGGGGCCCGAGTCCATTGCCGAATGAGGATTATCGTACCTACAACTTTGCTTACAAGGGAATTGCCATTCGCCTGGATGAGGGTGATGGCGGTGTGGCGGCAGGCAATGCATTTGCTTTGTTTGATCACGATCTTTTGCGCTTTACTGGATTTTGGACGGGAAAAGGGTTTGTAGATTGGCGAGACATATTGATGAATGACGAGCACAATGTCTACCCCAGAACAGTTGGGAGGATCCATGTCGAAAATCAGATCACTCCTGGCTGGGCAAATCCCGCTACTGGTGGCTACGAAGATCCAAGATTTGTGGCTGTGGACGGGAGGCCGTTTGGTCCTCTACCGCGAGAATGGGCACATTACAAGGGCCTCTACATCCATGGCCGAAATGTGGTCATAAAGTATACTGTGGATGAAGCCGTGGTGCACGAGATGTATCGTCTGGAACGAGTTGACCCGCCAATTGTTAGCAGAACGCTGAATATTTCGCCAGCCCAAACACCCTTGTACATGCGGGTTGCCCCTTTATCCGCAGCAGTGAGTTTTGCATTAAACTTTGGCACGGTAAGAGCGGAAGATGGTTACTATGTATTAGAAGTACCACCGGCACAATCTTCATCTCAGGATGAGCAGATTCGAGTTAAAATTCTAATGGCCTCAGATGGACAAGAGGCACTAGACAAAATGGCCTTAAATTCTACCCCGGAAGATTTAAGTAAGTATACAAACGGCGGCCCAGCTCGATTCGCCGACCAAGTGTTGACGACACCAATCCTAACCGGAGAAACAGACGAAGCGTATGAGGTCGACGTATTCCAATTGCCACAAGTCAACCCATGGAGAAGTCGCATGCGCCTGAGCGGTATCGAATTCATTAAAGATGGCGAAGAAGCGTTGATTTGCACCATAGACGGTGAAGTGTACCGGCTGGAAGGTATCCTGCAAAAAAAGGGAAATATCAAATGGCATCGCATTGCAACCGGCCTGTTCCAACCTTTGGGCATTAAATACCACAAAGGGGACATATACGTCGGTTGCCGCGACCAAATTGCAATTTTGAGAGACTTGAACGGCGATGGCGAGATGGATTTCTACGAAAGTTTTAATAGCGATCACCAGGTAACAGAGCACTTCCACGAATTTGCTATGGGATTGCAGGTTGACAGCGAAGACAATTTTTATTACGCGAAAAGCGCGCGGCACGCTCGAAAATCGTTGATCCCTCGGCACGGCACGTTGATCAAAGTCAGTCCTGATGGATTAAAGTCAGAAATATTGGCAAAAGGATTTAGAGCGGCTAATGGTATCTGCCTTAATCCCGATGGTTCCTTTTATGTGACCGATCAGGAAGGCCATTGGAATCCTATGAACCGAATCAATAGAGTTACCGAAGGAGGTTTCTATGGAAATATGTTTGGCTATAACCCTCCTGTTGACAGTTCGAATGCGGCAATGATCCAGCCTATGTTTTGGGTCGATTCGAAATACGACAGATCGCCATCGGAACTGGTTTGGGTCGATGGCGATAGATGGGGCCCGCTTAACGGAGCCCTTTTGAATATGTCTTACGGCTATGGTAAGATCTACGTGGTAATGCCGGAAACCATTGGCAACGGCGAAGAACAGGGAGGCATGGTAGAATTGCCGGTTCCGAGATTCCCAACAGGATTGATGCGTGCTCGCTTCAATCCGAAAGATGGGCAGTTTTACGGATGCGGGATGTCTGCATGGGCGACGAGCCAGATGATCCAGGTGGGAGGTTTGTACAGGGTGAGATATACGGGTAAGCAACTGAATTTACCGCTTGAACTTTCGGCGAGGAAAAATGGCATGCAACTTACATTCTCTGACCCATTAAACGCACTGGTTGCCACGGATACCGCAAACTGGACAGTAAATACGTGGGATTTGAAACGCACACGCCGCTATGGTTCTGATCGGTATAATACAAAGACATTGACAATTGAGAAGGTGACGCTTGGCAGCGATGGCAAGACAATACTTCTGGAAATTCCGGAAATCAAAACGACTTGGGTAATGGAGATTTTGTACGACTTGGAGAGCAAGAAAGGGAAAAAGTTTAACGGTGCGGTGCAGAGTAGTATTTATGAATTGGGGGATGAGTTGCTGCTTTAGGAAGTTGGCCACACCTGCCTGCCGAAATGGCAATGCAGGCAGGGATAACACGGATTTTTCTTAGGCTATATTAATCCTTCTTTCACTACTTTATAAAGCAAAACTCCTTTCTCGTCATAAAAAGAAAAAATGGCTCTAGACACACCCGAATCCCGATCGATTCTAACCATCAAAAAACCGCCACTCGCTTCTTCAGGCGTACCTTGCACATAAATCTGCTTGATAAGTCCCTCAGGATCAGTAGATTGTGGATCACCAGCCAACCTTCCTGCTCTGGAGTTGTTGTCGACCAATGCTCCACATGAAAACTCTTCAAAACCGGATGGATGCGCAGCATGGTACTGCCAATGTCGGTCGCCACATATCAAATAGAAGCCCTTATTCAAAAAATCATTCTCACCGAGCCATTTGAAAAACTCCTCTCCTTCCGTTCTAAATCCTTTCTGGTTGGCATGATTATCGGATTTACGGACTTCATCCGGGCCAACCATTGGGGTGGGCGAAATCATTAATTTGAATGTAGCGTTACTTTCTAATAAAGTCCTCTTGAGCCATTCTTTTTGCTCCTTGCCCCAGATCGTTTTGTCCTGGCCGTCGGGCATCTTATTCGGGCTGCGATAGTCCCTATTTTCTAATAGCCAGATCTGTAGGTCTTTACTTAATTGATATGTTCGGTATGTTACCGCTTCAGGGTCTTTGGGATCGGTTACCGGCAATTGCTCCTTGAAATTCTTCACACCCAATTCATGAGTGACCGGGAAATCCACGTACGGATCGCTATCGTTTACCCGGTAGTCATGATCGTCTTTTTCCCAATAAGTGGCTATATTTCTAAATAGTTCTTTGAAGCGAGGTTGTACAAATTGAACGTGATATTTCCTTCTCATACCGGCTTCATCAGTCACCGCAGTTCCTCCAAACAGGCCTTTAGAAGCATTCTTTCCCGTTTCAATTGCTCTTTTGAAATTAGAAGAATCAGGATGGTCGAAATACACATTGTCACCGGTGCCGATGAAGTAATCAGGAGCAACCTCCTTAATCGACTTTAAGGCCGGATATCCCAATTCACGATCGCCTCCACGATAACGCTCAGAAAAATCATAGTTGCCATAATGAAAGTGGTAGTAGTTCATGCCGGTCACCACGACGAAAGAGACCGGAGCCGTGCTTTCCTTACCCGGATGGGTTCTGAATCTTCCTGGTTGACTTGAACTAATGTTGGCAGTATCTACGCCATAAATTGCTTTGTATTGGTAGACTTGGTTTTGGCTAAGGTTGTTGACTTTGGTTTTGGCAATAAAATCGTACGAAGGATTAGCGGCAATCCAATCTGTTTCTCGTAACGCCATATTCTCATCGCCTTCTTCGAAATATTGAAATTTTATCCAACCCTCTTGTCCCGGGAGATGGCCGTTGATCAAAGTATCAGAGGTAGTCAGTCGCGCCTGGAAGATGGCGGTATGGTCGGTTACTTCGCCTACCAGAATTCCTTGACCCAGATGGATTTGCGGAATACTCTTATCACTGCATTGAACGATTAGAAAGGTTGACAAGAAGGTTAAGACAATCTTGTAAAAAATGTTAGGATGTACCTCTATTCTTTGCAAGTAACTAATTTCAAAAGACTCGTAAATCGTTCCCTATTACCCCTATATTTTTAGACACGCCTCCATATTGCTTCATTCTGCTAAATTAATTATTAATCGGTGAAGAGTAAAGACGGTTGATGAAGTTGCCGTCTATAACATCATTTCAATACAGATTCTTGGCTCGTTTTAAAATCCAAGTATTTCTCCAACATTTCTTCCAATTTCTCCGGCCTCGAATCTGCTAGATTATACATCTCCGTCCCGTCATTCTTCATATCATATAGCTCCCATTTCTCGTCGTTTTCTTTGACAATTTTCCAATCACCGCTGCGATACATTCGGAATCGATCGGTGAATCCTGAGATCAGATGTTCGTGGCTTTCTCTTTGTTCTTCCTTGAAAATGGGCATTAACGACAAACCATCCAACGGAAGGGTTTGTTTCCCACGATACTCCGAGGGGTATTCTATTTTGGCCATCTCCAGAAACGTTGGAAAAAGATCGACGACGTGACCAGTCTGATCAGTGATCTGGTTAGGTGATATGACATTTGGCCAATGGGCGATGAAGTGCGTATTCGAGCCACCTTCGTGACCGTTTTGCTTATAAAGTCGGAATGGTGTATTGCCCACATTCGCCCACGGCGGAGAAAGGCAGCGGTACGATTCAGCCGGACCGGGCGGTACATCAAAACTCACGTTACTATCAAAAGGGCAAGAACCGTTGTCCGTGAAGTAGATGATCAATGTATTGTCCATCTCCCCAGCCTTTTCCAGTCGATCGATAACCCGTCCGATATTCTGGTCCATACGGTCAATAATGGCGGCGAATACAGCCATCTCCAAATCCTTTTCATCCTGCTCTTTTTCACTCATTGAATCCCACGGATAATAAGTCGGCCATTTGGCGCGGATATCATCCCAGCCGTCATATTGAGAACCTCTAAATCTATTGGAGTTTCCTTCTGCGGGTGAAAGTTTGACATTTTCGTCAAGAATGCCAATTTCCTTCATTCGCGTAAAGCGTTCTGCCCTTACCTTGTCCCAGCCCTTTTTGTATTTACCTCGATATTTCGCAATGTCTTCGGGCCTCGCTTGTAACGGATAGTGAGCTGCGTGATAGGGTAGGAGGAGAAAGAACGGATTGTCTTTAGCAATCATTTCGTCCAACCATTTTATGGCATAGTCGGTAATGAAATCGGTCTTGTATTTCGGTAGGATCTCGGCTGCGATTTCAGAGGCGTTGATTTGCGTACCATTCAGGAAAAAAGGCCTTTCAAAGACACCATCCGGCGGTACGAAATACTCTGTAGTTGCCCAAAAAGTGAACGACTTTTCAAAGGTCTCGGCAAAGTAGCAATCCTTTGGCACCCAACTGTCAAAGTGTTCTTTACCACTCATTACCGCCGAATAGCCAGCATCGCGTAGCAGGGGCACAAATGATACCGCGCCTTCATTTCCCTTATACAAACCTGTAATCAATGAAGACCGCGTAGGATTGCATTTGGCCATGTTGTAAAATGTTCTGAAACGAAGACCATTTTCAGCTAAGGCATCGAGATTGGGGGTTTCAATTTCTGCTCCGTAACAGCCGAGATCTGAGTAGCCAATATCGTCTCCGATGATTAAGACGATGTTGGGAGGGCTATCATGCGTAGTCTTATTATTATGGCGATTACAACTATATAATGCAACCGCGGTAATAAATGCAAATAAGAAATATTTGACTCTTTGCGTCTTTGCGTCTTTGCGTTCAGTTGCAATCAAGTGATAGAACCTCATTTCGTTTTTTGTTTTGACCCATCCATTTCAGCCTCCCACGACACCAATCCGCTTACAAGTTCATTAACCAAATCAGCATGCTCAGTTATAATATTTTCAGACTCGATTAAGTCATTTTCCAAATTAGAAAGTATCGTATCTGCTTCATTAATGAACTCAGCAGATTTACATTGAAACAATGCAGTAGTGGCAAGCCCGCTCACCAACATGAGTAATATCAAAGTTGTTGCTCTGGTCAATTTATTCACCATTTTCTGTCAAATTTCTACCTTTTATTTTACAAAATTTGATGTATGACAAAATAAGAAATACTAGCTATTTTCGAAAACCTGACCAGAGCGAGGCTATATTTAGGCGTGTATCATTTATTCACAATGAAATAGAAAAAGCATGCAGCCAATGAGCTATAGCACTCAACCGTCGAAAAAATATCTTCAAGTGTCTTGGGCATCTATTTTGTCCTTGATTTTCACAACCTTGATTTTCTGGACATGTGCACCAACAACCAATAATGGCGGAGTGTCCGACCGCCCTCCCAACTTCGTAATCATCTTCACTGACGATCTCGGCTACGGCGACCTCAGCTGTTTTGGCAATCCAGTGATCAAAACACCTCACTTAGATCTAATGGCTGCGGAAGGCCAAAAATGGACGCAGTTTTACGTAGGATCGCCAGTATGCACTCCCAGTCGCGCAGCTTTGCTTACCGGGCGCTATCCAATTAGAAATGGTATGACCTCGGCCGAGAGAGTGGTCTTGTTTCCCGACTCCAAAGGCGGACTGCCGAGTACCGAAGTGACGATTGCTGAACTATTAAAGCAGAAGGACTATGCAACAGCCGCGGTGGGCAAATGGCACTTGGGACATCTTCCTGAGTTTTTGCCAAGAGCACAAGGGTTTGACTACTATTTTGGTATTCCATACTCCAACGACATGGATTTTGTACAGGGTTCACCCAGATATTGGCAAGAGGCCGATGCCCCAAATTTCCTAGCAGACTCAAAGCACTACAACGTGCCGATAATCGAAAACGAAACGGAAATCGAACGCCCGGCCGATCAAACAACGATCACTCGGAGATATACGGAAAAGGCTGTGGAATTCATAAAAGCGAACAAAGATCAACCCTTCTTTTTGTACCTCGCGCATTCCATGCCGCACATACCCTTATTTGCACACGAAGAATTTTTGAGGACTAGTAAGAGAGGATTGTATGGCGATGTCATCGAGGAAATTGATTGGAGTGTCGGGCAGGTATTACAAACGATCCGAGATTTGAATCTAGCCAATAATACTATTGTGGTGTTCAGCTCGGACAATGGGCCATGGTTGGCTTTCAGGACACACGGAGGTTCGGCTGGGCCGTTGCGAGCAGGAAAAGGTACCACTTTTGAAGGAGGGCAAAGAGTGCCCACCATTTTTTGGGGGCCGGGATTTGTCAAGCCTGGTTTGGTGAGCGAGATGGGTTCGACGCTCGATTTGATGGCAACCTTTGCCTCCATTGCCGGCACCGAAATTCCGAATGACCGCAAGATGGACAGCCATGACCTGTCTTCCGTTTTACAAGGACAAGGCAAAAGTCCGAGATCGGATTTTTTCTACTGGACGAGGGGGGAATTGCACGCAGCCCGCTCGGGAAACTGGAAATTGCACATCAAGCAACGCGAACCGGTGAACTACGGTAGAGTGGTGGAATTGGAATACCCCGAGCTGTACCACCTCGAATATGATATTTCGGAAAAGTACGATAGGGCAGAGGAACAGCCTAAGATTGTGGAGGAGTTGCTGCAATTGATGGAAGCGCATCGGGCAGAGGCTTTGGAAGATGCTTTGGCTGATAATTTGGCTGGGAGGATTGGGGAGTGAAGTGTGCTGGGTTTTAATAGTGTGCCCATAGTTGAGCACACTGGCTTCATCGCGATAAATGGAGAACTTGTCTTGTCATTGATTATGGTGATTGGGCCATTGGCATGACCTGTTTTCTAGTATTCAGGGAGAAAAAAATATTTTTTATTCATAAGAGGCCCATCCAATTGTTCTGTGTTTTCGGTCTCAAAAACCAAACTCAAACGTTTGACCATTCCGGGAAGGCTGACATTCCTGACAATTCTTCCCAGGTTTAGATCTGTAGGAAGGCGAGCCGGACTTAATGTCAAATCATCCTCCCCTTCTTCGAATGTAAAAGCTTGAACAGTTGGAAATTCGACTCCGCCAAAATCGTCTACTGTAGCTTTTCTTGGTTCCAATTTTATCAGCGAGTTCAGACTGAGTTAATTTGGCTTCTTTCCTTGCTTCCTTTATTTGATTTAGGGGTGTTCGTTGAGTTTTCTTTTAGTGCTTTTATTAGACAACGGTTAGTATAAGAATAGTAGCCTAATGCGTGGCACTTTCCTGACAAATTACAAGAAAGTTTAAGCGAGCTACATCTGTTGAAATTACCACTATCCCAGCTATTATTTTTATACCGTGTTACCAAACGTATTACTCATTATTCAAGTGTAATGTTTTTTGATTCCCGTAGCCTCTTAATACTAAACTATCCTTGTAAAATTCAAGTATTCCATAAGAGTTAATCATAGCGTCTACCATTCCAGAGATCGTAATATAGTGAATCCCATTTTTGAATACATAGCCTCCTGAATGATTGTGTCCATTAATAAATGCTACAACATTAGAACTATTCTCAATGAGATTAATAATTTCATAATCATTCCACAAATTATGCGGATCGTCTTGTGGCCTTAAAGGCAAATGCGAAAAAAGAATGACTTTTTGACTCAATAAATTTGCACTATCTAATTCCTGTTTAAGCCAGTTTTGCTGTTCTTTACCGATTGCACTGTTCCAGCGATTATTGTTTGATTTTCCTATGGTGTTTTCATAATAGAAATTTACTTGATTGATATCATGATTATGCAATATATTTGAATAGTATGAATAATCCGTAGCGTCCAACACGATAAATCTCCAACCTTTTTTCGAATATGAGTAATAATAATTTGGCATTGATAACTTCTGAAGTAAACCCCTTAAATGAGTTGAATCAATTGCAAAATCATGATTTCCTAGAAGTTGGTAGTTTTCAATATCAGGGTTAAGTTTATCATATATAGGTAGAATAGAATCAAAACTTTCCCAATCAACATCTATAATATCTCCAAGGTTTTGAACAAAATCAACATTGTGATAATTAAAGGTGTCAATAGCTTCTTCTAGCTTCCATAAGGATTCTCTATAATATCTCTTGCCTGCGGTTGGTTTATTCGCATATTGAGGGTCAGCTACTAGACCGATTTTTAGAATGGATTCTTTTTCTGAACAAGAACTTAGTAGGATTAGTATAATAATTAGGGGAAAAAAGAGGTTTTTCATTTGAGAATTATATGTTTGGTAACGGTTTGCAGCTAAGAAACGTGGGGCTTTCAAAGCTCTTAGTTGTCCGACCGTGACAAAGATAGACGAAGCACAAACCTTGTGTTTACCACTGTCTGCCCCATGTTTTCTTAGGTGCTGTTACCTGCCGTATTTATTTATCCAGAATCAATTTCCTATATTTTATTTTACCTTTACAATGTTAACATCCCAATCTCCAATTGCATTTACTTGAAGATAATATTTTCCACCCTTAGCTTGATAAGAATTTCCTGTACCTGCTCCTTGTTGATTCGCTGGAACTCCAACTAAAGAACCATCGGCTTTATAAAGATAAATTTGAAAAATATCACCTTTGGCGTCCCATTGTATTTCCCAGCCTGAAGGAACTGTAAAAGGTCTTGTATTTTTGCCACCTGAACCACTGAAATTTGCGATATAATTTTCATCGTTCTTTTCTTTTATGGGCCGTTTGTTAACATCATTTGAAGAGGATATCTGAACAATTTTAATTGTCCAATTTCCCATCGCGTTAACCTGAAGATAATAATCTCCGGCTTTAGCTTGATAAGAGCTACCTTGCCCGGAACCTTGTTGATTTGCCGGAACTCCAATCATATCACCATTGGTATTATAAAGGTATAGTTGAAAAATATCACCTTTGGCATCCCATTGAATTTCCCAACCTTTATTAACCGAGAATGGCCTTGTGTTTTTTCCGCCTGAACCAGAAAAAGTCTTTACAATATTTTCTTGGGCATATAAATTACTCCCCAGAAAAATCATACATGCAAATAAGAGATTTTTTGAAAGTTTTAACTTTTGGAACGAATGCTTAATAAGTGCTGTATTTGCTTTTAATTCAAGCCAAATTATTTTTTCTTCCATTGGTTTAATTTTTCTGCTTATAAGGTTCAAATTCAGCGGTTAATTGTTGTTTTTAATTAGAAGTCTGCAAACCTTAGTTTTGTCAATGTCGACTACAAACTTCGAGTTTATCTGTCAGTTCTCCTGTTTCATATGGCAGGTAACTCGTTTATACACATCACAAACATAGTATTACTAATACCATATGGCATGTAAAACGTACCTCCTAGTTCTATAATACGCCCATATCATATTACGCCATTGCTTATCGCCTGGTATTCTTCCCACCCAAATGGACATAATATCTCGTGAACGCGGTGCAACTACGTCTGGGGATTTTTATAACCTCATACTACCTTACCTTCACAACCCATACACCCGATCCATCCGTTCCGATATCTCCTTCAATCTTTCTCGGTCTCCACCAGGTACCTCGGCCGATCCCCAGCCGGAATAGCCGACTTCTTTTAAGGCCTGATTCACCTTCGCCCAGTCGCTGTCACCTTCGCCCAATTTCACTTTGAAGCCTTCCCAAATGCCTTCTTCTTTTTGCTTTGTTCGGCTGTATTCCTTTACGTCGATCTTTAGGATACGCTTGCCCAGTATGTGCACCCATTGATCGGGCCATCCATAACGGACTACATTGCCCACATCAAAATACCAACCGATCATTTCGTTGTCAAATTGGTCGATGTACTGCGCCGCTTCCATCGGGCTGATCAGGAAGTTGTTCCATACGTTTTCGATGGCGATCTTGATTCCGGTTTCTTCGGCTGCCGGGAGCATTTTCTTAATTTCTTCTGTCGACCTTTCCCATGCTTCGTCGTATCGCACATTTTCATTGACCACAGCGGGTACCAATAATACAGTGGTCCCACCGTATAATTTGCACTTGTGCAAGGCATGAATCATGGACTCCGTACATTCAGTTCGTACAGATGGATCGGGATCGGAAAGCGGTTTTTTCCAATGCGCAGAATTGACCACTCCTGGTATTTCGATTCCCGATTCATCGCGAGCATCGAGGATTTCCTGTTCGTCGAGATCGTTTGGAGAATCGAGCTCCACTCCGTCAAAACCTAAATCTCTGACCAACTTGAATTTTTCGAAAACGGAAAGATCCTCTTTGATCATCCCATATTTAAGACTCTTCTTGTTCAGCGGTGTTTTTTCTTGCGCAAAGCAACTCGATGGAGTCATGGAAATGGCCGTGGCTGCACCGACCGATTGGATTACAAATGTTCTTCTATTCATCATTACACAAATTTGGTGATGCCTGGTCTGGCTACATCTTTGATTGGCCAATCCAATTCCCATGAGTACTGTTCTATATCCGGGGTTAGAACTTCATTAGAATTTAGCGCTTCTTCCCACGTTAATGTTTGCCCGGTGTATGCGACCATACGACCCCAAATTGCCAACATTGTGCTGTTTGCCATCATATTCCCATCGTGAAACGGCTTACCTTTTCTGATCGAAGCGAACAGTGTATTGTGTTCATTCTGGTACATATTTTTCCTTTCACCCTCCCAGTTCCATTCCCATCCACTTCTAATAATTTTATGTTTTCGTGAGACATCAATTTCGCATCGTCCCTCGTCTCCCATGAAATCAACACCGTAGGCCCTTGTACATCCCTTTTGTTGTCGGCTAAAATGATAACCCTTTCGCCCGTCTTCATATTCGAACACAATGGCAAAGTGGTCATATACATTGCCGAATTGATCCTCTGTCCTGCTTTGTCGGCCTCCGGTACCACTGGCGCTTACAGGCATTACGTCACCCATTCCCCACGACATCAGGTCGATACTATGAACGGCCTGTTCAGTTATATGATCACCGGACATCCAATTGTAATACAGCCAGTTTCTCATTTCATATTCAAAGTCACTCCATTCCGATTGGCGGTCGTGAAACCAAAGCTCTTCAGTATTATATGTATTGTAAATAGTGTGAATGTCACCAATTGCTCCATCCAGGAGACGATTGAATGTTTCGACCTTCGGTGTGTCGTGCCTCCAGCAAAATCCGGACATGAGTGCCAAGCCTTTCTCTTTGGCTTTTTTGGCTGATTCAATGACGCTTCTTATTCCCGGTGCATCGACGGCCACAGGTTTTTCGCAAAAAACGTGTTTGCCGGCTTCTACAGCAGTTGCCAGGTGTCCAGGTCTGAAACACGGTGGTGTCGTAAGAATCACTACATCGACGTCGGAATCGATAACCTTCTTGTATCCGTCAAATCCAATAAACTTATGATCCTCATCGACTTTGATTTTGTCAGGATTTTCGATCATGAGGTTATCATAAGATTTTTGCAACCTATCCGGAAATATATCTGCCATAGCAGTCAGTATAACATTGGGGTCGGCCATTGTTGCTTGAAAGGCAGCGCCCGTCCCTCTTCCTCCGCAGCCAATGAGTCCTACTTTAAGCGTGTCGGAATTTTCTATGTAGTTGTTTGATTTAGCCGAAAGAATATTAAAGCCAAGAGACGTCGCAGCAAGTGCAGAACCTGATTTTGTTACAAATTCTCTTCTGGTTTGATGTGAATGTATCATGTGAATTGATTTAAAGGTAAGTTGGGGTGAAAGTTAGGGAATTTAGCCATGGTTTACGCGGATTACACGGATTTTTCCCAGTACCAATTCAATTTTCCGGTACAAACAGTATTTCACAATCCTCAAATTTGGAAATGAGGTTTTGCCGATGCTTGGGGCTGGTCGCACTCAAAGCCGTAGCCAAAGCATCTGCCAGCGCACAATTAGGCGCACGTACGTAAATGGTTTCGGGCGATTTGACACCTTCACCAGATTTTGGATTTACGACATGAGAATAAACGGTTTCCTCAATTTTTAGGTTTTGATAGGTAATTCCCGTACCAGCGATAGCCTCATATCTTCCTGGGGATAAATGGTTGCGGTTTTTTCTGTTTATAGAATTGGTTTCAGACAACGGCACAACGGCACAACGCAGAGGACTATATTTGCTTACGCTGTGGATGCCACCTTGCTCTTCCAAAGGGTGAACTTTCCAACCATTTTTTCCAGGCGGCGCTTCTCCCATGAAAATATCTCCTCCTCCATCGATCAGCACCCTTTCTATTCCATTTGCCTTGAACAATTTGAATACTTCATCGACCGTATAACCCTTTGCGATGCCGCCGAGATCGATGCGCATTCCCGGTTCGGTCAATTCGACAGTTTTGGCCTCAACATTTAGTTTCATGCATCTCCACTTCACGAGAGATTGTGCCTGTTTTATGGCCTCAGAATCCGGGTATTCCTGTCTTCTTATTGCCCTGCGCCATAATTTGGTTGCCGGCCCAATGGTTACGTCAAAAGCACCATTGCTCTTTTCAGAGACCTTTTGGCTTAAACTTAGAACATCCCATAACTCGTCACTGACTTTTACTTCTTCGCCGCTTCCTGCCCGAGTAGATAGTCGATTTACTTCGCTTTTTTCCTCGTAATCGCTGAAGATGTCGTTCAGCTCATCGATTCGCATGAAAGCCTTATTGGATATATTTTGAGCTTCCTTATCTGACGAGCAATAGAAAATGAGCCTGAACTGGGTGCCCATTTTGTATTCGGAGAATTCGTAGCGGTGGAGTGTCGGATCCTGGCAGGATGTCCTGACGGGGATAAGCGCGATAAATACGATCCAGGCTGTTAAGAATAACGTAGCGATAAGATTTGCTTTGGCCTGAAATGGGGCTGCTAATCCCGACGAAATCGAAGAATTCGATTTGTGCGGGACAGGTTTATTAGCGGCTTTTACGGTGCAAGAGGTTTTATTTGGGCTTTCGACCAACAGCCGAATAATACCGACGAAATCAATTGGCATTCTGATTTGTGCGGGACAGGATTCGGCTGGCCATCGGGCCGTACTCGCATTCAAATCCTTGTATGGGTAATCATCCGTGTAATCTGTGAAATCCGTGGCCATATCTTTCAATCCCCAAACACCAATGCCCAAAATGTTTCTTGCTCCTCTTTTGTCGGTTGTCGATATGGCCTAATAATCCGAAATCCTACAAATGGAGAATCCGTATTCCACCAATAACTTTTTGGTATTTGCGGGTCTCTTTCTTTCCATTTTGGACTGGAAGAAATGCGGCTATTGCAACGCTGTTCCTTTATGTCATCGTCCCAGGAACCTCCCCTCACAGTTCTTGGGTGTAATCGTGTTGGCTTAATCCATGGATTCTTTTGACCGGCCATAGTTGCGGATAAGGTGTCATAAGCATCCTTCTCATATTGATCGAGCGTCCACTCAGAAACATTACCTAGCATATCGTGAAGGCCGTAGCCATTCGGCAGTTTTTCACCGACCTTATGATACTTTTCCATGCTGTTATCATAGTGCCATGCGTGATCGTCGAGGTTGGATTGTGATTCATCATAGTAGCGACTTTCTGTACTTCCTGCCCGACAGGCGTACTCCCATTCCACCTCCGTCGGTAGTCTGTAGAATTCACCTGTTTTATCGCTAAGCCATTTGCAATATTGTAAGGCGGCAAATTGGGTCATGCTCACTGCAGGATAGCCGTCCTTCCCCATTCCAAAGGTAGGATCTTCATAAGGCGGGCTGGGTCGTACTATTGCATCGGCATCGTAATCAGGAATTTCTGGTGGAGTCAAGTCCAATTCTTTCTCCCTGAAAATGTGGTATTCATTAAAAGTCACCTCATACACACCCATCCAAAAAGAATCCACTTCCGTTTCGAATCTTGGATCTTCGTCGAGCTCTCTTTCATCTTCACTCTCGTCGCTACCCATCGTTACACTTCCTCCCGGAATGAGTGCCATTTCGAAGCAGACTTCGGTGGCAGGAATTGATTTGATGTGTCTGTTCTCGTTTATTGTATCCTGGCCCATTATCCCATCAATAAGAAGGAAGGGAGATAAAAAAATCAACTTGTATTTCAATGTCATAGGATCAATTTAGTTTTGCGTATAAACAAATCTGAATTTGACCACAATATCATCCTTCGTCTGAATCTGACCGAACATTGCCGATGGTGGTTCGATATTAAAAGCGGACATCGTCAACGGGTGACTGGCTTCCAGTATTAATTTCCCATCTTCCAAATGTCCATTGACGGTGACGTTAACATCTTTGTCAACACCCGCAATCGAAAGCGAACCATTTGACTTCAATTCGAATGAACCGTCCTCATTTATTTTGAAATCCTGGGTAGCTCCTTTTTGGTCATAGGTAATGTGCGGATGCTTGTCGCTCAGTACGGCTTCGTAAATTTTATTGTTCATTGTCGCACCTCTGCTACCTTCCATGCTTTTGACATCTACCTTGAAATCGAAATCAGCTATTTCTACTTTTGTCAAATCAATGGTCAAGGACGGAGGAAATTCGGTTACATCAGTCGTCCGCACTACCCAATCGTGAAGAGTAGAGCCACCAGACACGGCAACTTCAACGGCCTCGTCATCAATCGTAAAAGTTGCGGTTTGTGAGAAAAGAGACAAGCTGCAAATGAGGCTGAGTATAATGGATAAATTGCATTTCATACTGTGCTTTTAATAATGCAAATCTAAAACGTATGACGCAATAGAGCAGGATTAGTAATGTTTTTGAATCGTTAAAAAGATTTTCTGGAATAGTCTTCCGCTCAAACCGTTGGCCGCCCGTCCCAAATCACCTACTGACCATAATCAAAAAGGTTGTCTAAAAAGATGTGCTTTTATAATGCTCTTGCTACCTTAACACCCAAATTATTCAATACATCATGACAACAAACGAAGTCCTAAAAAAACTCGAACCTGCTTAATGAAACATCTGTTCGCCTCCATCATCACAATCTTGTTCGCAACGGGAATTGTAGTAAGTTCTCCTAAGTCTGATCCGCCAACAAAAGAAAATTCCTTCCTCGGCATGTGGACACTAGATATTGAAGGCGGTGGAGTCGGATGGCTCGAGGTACACGAAAAACAAGGATATCTGGATGCCAATCTTTTATGGATAGGCGGCAGCGTTCTTCCAGTAGGACATGTATATATGGCTGATGAAAAGAACTTGGTTGTTACCAGAACTTATGATATATCCAGGCACAAGGATACTGACGGAAACGAACGAAAACATACCTTGACCTTCACATTAAGGATAAAAAAAGTGGGAGACCGATTGGTCGGCATGATGACTGCTCCAAATCGGAAGGGAATGGGTGAAACGACTACTGCCTTTATTGGCAAGCTGCTTCCACCAGTTCCTGAGGCGCCAAATTTATCAAAAGTGAAATATGGAAAACCAATTCGCCTTTTCAATGGAAAAGATTTAACCGGTTGGAAACTCATCAATTCCGAAAACGTAAATGGCTTCAAAGCCATAGACGGTCAATTGGTAAACGATCCCGTTCAACCTGAAAAAGGAGAACATATACACTACGGAAATCTGCGTACAGAACAGGAATTTGAAGATTTCAATCTTAAACTTGAAGTGAACGTTCCAAAAGGGAATAACAGTGGCGTTTACCTCAAGGGAATGTATGAAATACAAGTGTTTGACTCTTACGGAAAAGACTTGGATTCTCACCACATGGGAGCACTCTACAGCCGTATCACTCCGAGTATTGCAGCAGAAAAACCCGGAGGCACTTGGCAATCCTTAGACATTACATTACGCGATCGTCATGTAACGGTGAAGCTAAATGGCAAAACTATTATTGATAACTTACCCGCATACGGGCCTACTGGTGGCGCAATTATTTCGGATGTCTTTGCTCCAGGGCCGATTTATTTACAAGGCGATCATGGCAACGTTTCCTATCGAAATATTGTATTGAGACCGATTTTGTAATTATTATTAGTAAGACAAGCTATTTCTCTGCCATCTTTTTAAAATCCTCCAACATCTCCCGGTCGATCTTCTTGAACATGCCTTTGAAATAAGGAAACATGCATTTGGTTATGTAAGAAGTGCCTCGGCACGTCGCATTATTATTGATGGTTGTAGATGACCCATCGTATGAAAAATGGATGTCATCGGTCTTGTACATTTCTCCTGCCTCAAAATCCATAGCTACCCATTTGTTTGGCTCCCAAGCAGTGATGGTTTCTATCATTTCCATGTTCAATATCTTCTTTGCAAGTTCTATTTGTGGTTTTTGCCAGTCAGGGACGAAATCATCTTCGTCGATATCATCGTCTTCGGCATACTGCATTTCTTCATCCTTTACAAAAACAACTTCCCCGGTTTTAAGATCAAGGTAGTGAGAAGCTTCATCCATCTGCATTTCCATACCGTCTATAATATCCTTGAGTTTTACTGTTAAAGACATGCAGGAGCGTTCAATTTCATTGCAATTAAGATCGGAATTTTTTTTGATAACATAGAGCCAACCTCCTGATTGGCTATGATCAATCAACTCCAAGCAGCAGACGGCTTGAGCGTTCGACCGAGCTCACGCCGAGGTCTCAGCAGCCATTCAGAGCGATCATAGCCAAAGATACTCACAAAAATGAAGTTGTTTAATGCCATGACAATCCCACTGACCTAATCGGTTTTGAGATTCTCCAGCCTTGAATTAACATAGATTATGTTTTGAATTTGTGCCAGGCAAAATAGCCGTAGGCACTATTACTTTTCACAGGTTTTAATTCAGTATCGGTAGTTGAGTTTTAACTTTTCACAGGGTGGGAATAATTCCAAAGGCACTAAAAATATAGTTGCCCACAATTGTTTCCACATACCCTTCAAGGTTTTCCATCCTTGCATAATTTTATTTTTGCACAAGACAAATAACTGTTCTATGATACCGCGTGACGCGGGACGAGTTATGAGCAATCTGCATACACATATAGTAATTACGTATGCCGGTGAAGTTTTTACGCACATATTTGTGATGCAGATTGAAGCCATGATTCTTTTGAGCGTTGAAGCCTTCATTTTCTATTTTCCACCTCATTCGTCCAGCCTCGGTCAATTCCGTGATGTTGGCCTTATTTGGAGGAATGCTGCAAATATTGATGAATCGTTTTTTGTCTTTTACTGATGGATCACCCACTTGGCTGGTCTGTAGTTCGTGTTTGATATAATAAAACTGGTGCCCTTGGTGTATCAGGGCTGCTTTGCTGTATTCGTAGATGTGGTCTGTTGTTGATTTAGGATTGTGTATTTCTTCTTTATTGATACGCTCCACCTGTTTTTCCAGACGTAAATCTTTCAATTGTTCTTGTACTTTTTTGAGATTTCCATCTTTCCATACAATGATGTACTCCCAGCCTTTGCTCTTGATCTGTTCCATCACAGGGCCTGATGCAAATAGTCCATCCAACAAAATGCATAATGGCAATTTTGGAAAGTCTCTTTTCAGGTTTTCCAATAATCTTTTCAGAGCTTTTTGCTCACAATCCTGTTTTAGACACCCGTCTTCATTTTTTAACCACTCTGTGGCTATCGACAAACTAAAGCCATTTGAACACACAATTTTGGCTTCTAAAACATTTTGCTGCCAGGTCGTTTTTCCATTCTTGCTTGTTTGTGACCCACAGCCCACATAGGGTTCTTTGTCAAAGGTATACACACCACTCCCGTCTATTGCTATCATAAAATATTTGCATTGAAGTCGAAACTTATGAAGGGTACGTTTGTCCAATAAATATTTGATAATATGGTGACGACACAATTCTAAATGCTCTGGCTCTAATTTATTCATCACATCACTTACGGTGTCCATAGCTCGTGCCGCGCTACGCGGTATGGGGTAACTTCAAGCCAAACAAGGCCTTATAGTTCGCCCTGAATTGATCTTCTTCACGATCCTCGTTGATTTGGTTGCGAGATCCTTCTTTAAACAAAAACATCATTACGGCTGCCAATATGATTTCTGACATCTCATAACTGGCACGATTACCTCGATAGTCTGGCATACTATCAAGTGTTTTTCTTAAATCAGGGACGAAGTGATCAAAGGTTTGGGCAATCCTATGCAATAGCAAATTGCGTGGTGATTTTCGCGAGTTCTTTAACTCATTCCTTAAGGTTTTGGTTCTTTTAAGTTTTCTTTTTTTTTAAATTTACACATCATATTTAGTGGTGTCCGGTTAAATTCAGAATCAGGCATTTATTCCGACTAATTCTCCATAAAAAGCAATTTTTCAGAAAGCAGGCTCCCTTCAGCTTATAAGGTTAAACTTTCCATGCGGCTGTCCGATTAAAACAATCCAAATTGGGTCATTTCCCGTACCATAAAGCCGCTAACTAAACGAATTTATCCAATAGCACTACTTTTGCTTTCAAATAAATGAAATCGGCTGTCCGGTTAAATTATGTCTCAAAAAATATTTTAACCGGACACCACTACATCATATTATGTTTTTTGCAAATATACAAACAACTGTAAACTTGTTTTTTACGGTTGTTTATAATTTGCTCTGTTTCAATGAGTTATGAATTGGCTCTGAATTGCTGAGATTTTGATTTCATGAAGTTTAATACCGAATTGGTAAAGCAGGTGTGCAGCGATAAGTCTATTATTGCCTTTGATCCAAGTTATATCAATAAGAGTGGGAAGTACACACCGGGTTTAGGGTATTTTTACTCAGGTTGTGCGGGTCGATATAAGCGGGGTTTGGAAATAGGAGGTATAGCAGCGATTGATATAAATCAAAATACAGCCTACCACCTTGAGGCCATTCAAAGTCCATCAGCAAAGAAGCAAAGAGTGGGCAATGATTACACATTGGTAGATCATTATGGAGATTTGATTGTGCAAAGAGCCGTTGATTTACAGCGAGTTAGCGACATATTAGTAGTGGACGGATATTTTTCCAAATACAAGTTTGTGGAAAAAATATGTACTCAAACCAGTTTGAGACTCATATCAAGATTGCGTGATGACGCCAATCTAAACTATTTATATACCGGAGAACAAAAACCTGGAAGAGGAAGACCAAGAAAATATAGCGGCAAGGTGGATATGAAAAATATCGATAAAAGATATTTTGAAAAAGCATATTCAGATTCGGAAATAATAGTATATGGAGCCAAGGTATACAGCATATCTCTGAAGAGAATAATCAAAGCGGTATATGTGGAGTTTTTGGACAATAAAGGAAAGGTTGCTGTGACCAAGATGTTTTTTAGCACAGACCTCAACATGGATGCACACGATATAATCAAACACTACAAAGCGAGATACCAGATCGAATATCTGTATAGAGATTCCAAACAGTTTACAGGATTAGAACACTGCCAGGCAAGGGATGAACAAAAGTTACATTTTCACTTCAACACATGCCTTACAGCGGTTTCAATAGGAAAAGCATTATTGAGAAATGAGTGCAAAAAAGACGAACCGATCAGTCTTTCGATATTCAACATGAAAACAGAACTGAGGAACAGAAAAATGATCTGTCGAATTTTTTCAATGTATGGTTTTGACCAAAACTTGATAAAAAAACGATCTGCTTATCGCCAACTACTGAATTTTGGTAAAATTGCTGCCTGATTGATTCACGAACCATTGAGCTATAAAGAGCGCTATCAAACCCGCTAACGAAGAATTTACTAAAGGCGGGCACTCCGGTTCACTTGTGTTGCTGGACGAGGGTGAAAAGGAACCTATCGCAATTCATATGGCCCAAGCACGAATAGGCAACACCTATTACAGCTTATCGGTTAAGTTAATCACAATTTTTAATGCTTTGAACTTGGATGTTTACAAATAAACTACAATGAAAAATGTGATCAAACCTCTCGGCATTGGATTGCTTCTGTTAATACCTCTATTTCTTTTTTCAAATAGTGCCGAAACAAATTGTGACACCACAATAGTCATTAGTATCATAGGCAATTCTGACAGAATACACGCTATTCCATATAAATCTGCTTGCATCAAGTTTGACAACGCTAATAACGAGCACGTAAAATTTAGCTTCGGGCCAATTGAGGATCATACATACATGCCAAACTCTACGGATGTTTTCTTAGTGACTCAAGATACTTTATACTTAAAAAATGGTCATGCCACCTTTGGCGGAGCGAAGATTGCCGATTTGCGATCTTTCTCCATTCAATTAGACAACAACGCGCCTATTCAAAACATAAGCTTTCAATTCGTAGGAAAAGTTAAAGAACCGACTCTTTTGACGACATACGAGTCCATTTACTACGATTCGAAAATTCTTTCAGATGCAAGTAAGACACAGAAATGGGACAATTTATTAATGAAGTATCCAAAAATAGATACAAATACAATTGACATATTCTTCAGCTCAGAATTGAAAAATTACATCAATCAGGGCGAACAATCAGGTAACTTTACCAAGCAAAGCGGAACATTTAGTCTAACCAATGCTCCGTCTTTTTTTAAGAGGGCTGCTTCCACCCTCGGCGGTCTCGACGTCACCAAATACGCCGACGGCCTCGCCAAATTCCTTGTCAAACGCACCAAACAAGAACTCAGCATAGCCTTTTTCGAAGGCTTCCAAGAGGCCATAAGAGACGAACCTGATCTGAACGATCTTTTCCCTCAGACAGCGAGCACTTTATCTTTGATCGGTACCGAGGTCTACTTTTATCAGCGCTATCTTACAAGTTTGAGAGAGAATTTTGAAAGCGATCTGAAATTACTGCCCGATAATTTTCCTAAGATAGTTGACAACCACCCCGAGTTTTTTGATAATCATCCTGGCCTTGGACCGCTAGTCAAGAATACAGCAGAATTGGCCAAATCCATAAGAGACAACGTGCATCCCGGCCAGGCAATAGCCAATCTGAATACGGATGAGATAGCCGATTTTGACCCTACTATGAGTGGAGCGTTGGAGACTGTGCAATTGCTTTCCGCAGCTTTACGCGATACGGTTTCTGCGGAAGATGCGAATTATTGGGTTCCCAAGGAACAGATCAAAGAATTAGTCGATGACGAGAAGGCGTTTAAGATATTCATAGGCTTGATACGCGAAAAGGCCAAGCTAGACAGTATAAGATTCGGGGGAGGCAAATACCTCTATCTGCTCTTGGACCAAGTGGGCAAAGATTTTAATAAAACCAAGGAAAAGTATAGGGATTACAAAAAGTTTTTCCAAAATCTGTCCAATGAGACCGAGGAACTTAATCAACTCATTAAAAACAGGAAAAAGGCCGAGAACCAGGATATGAGCCTAGAGGAAATGCTCAGATTTTTCGATTCTACAGTAGACATCGTAGAGTCCGCTACATACATCGATACCCTCCTTCCTAAGGACGTTAATTTACCCACGAATGGTATAAAAAAAGCGGTGAGTTTGAGCCGCAATGCTTCTCATATGATCGTCAATGTGAGTAAGAAGAAATATGGCGCTGCTGTTATGAACTTGGTGAGGATATACGACGAAGCAGTTAAGAAAACCATTTCAGAACGGCCAAGTGTTAGCGATGCAGGAATAACTAAAAGCGAAGCCGACGACTTCGTCCGCAAACTCCTAAAATACGCCACTTTCATGGCGACCATCGTTCAAGCTGAATCTTCTGACGATGTGGCGGCTGCCATTGAGTCTTATGCTCTTCCTGCCGGCTCGGCCAGGATCAAAAGAAGTTCGACCGTCAACGTATCGCTTAATGCCTATGTAGGCCCTTATGTAGGCATCGACAACGACGCCACAGTAAAAACTCAGGATAATGGAGACTCTATAGTAATTAAAGGTGGCGGAGCGTATGGATTGACTGTCCCAGTGGGAGTCGCATTAAGTGTTGGATTAGGGTCGAAAACGAAGGCCAAGAATAGCCTCAGTTTATTCTTTTCTCTTCTTGATATTGGAGCAATTGCGAGCTTCCGATTTAAAGATGATGCGACAGATGTGCCCAAAATATTCTTAAGGGAAATTTTCTCACCCGGTATTTATGCGTCTTTTAGCTTTGCAAAGATAATGTCACTAAATGCAGGTTATCAACGCGCACCGCTTCTGAGGCAGGTTGGCACGGACGTAAATGAAGTAGTGCTCTATCGAACGGGAAGATGGAGTTTGTCTTTTGTCGTCGATATCCCACTTGCCAATTTCTATACCAAATCAAAATAAAATGAAAAATATTGGTAGACGATTACTCCTTTTACTAAGCGGTTTCAAAAAATTCTTAAGGTATTCGTGGCCGAGCTTGTTGATTGTGTTCCTCATATTTCTATTGAGCACGATGGATCAGGGCCAAACCGTATTTATCGATATCCTGGATAAGAATCCGATTAACCTAATCTTTTTCTTCATTATACTCGATGGCCTTGCCGTCATCCTTTCGCACTACCCCATTTTTATAGAAAAATCAATCCGGCAAAGAAATGAATCTAAGAATCACAATCGACTACTATACTACTGGGTCATCGACTACACAGGCTTGCCAAGCTGGATGAAGAATCCCCTGGATAAGTTGCGCGAAAAACTCGGCCTGGGCATAGTCACATTTGTTCCGGTAGGAAGTGGTGACCTGGATTCAAAAGAAAAAATCCAGGGATACGGTGTGACCAAGTTCTTCAGAAGTGCTCTTGGTCTTACTCTATATCTATCCTTTTTGTACCTCTTGTTGTTGACCCACGAAGCCATTTTGTGGCAAAAACCGGGAATTGCTTCCGGGAATTGGCGCATTATTCTATTCTTTTTCTGGTTGGATATTTATTGTTTTATCGATACAACCGAACCTTTGGCAAGAACTTCATAAAAAGATTATTGACATGGGTGTTTTGGTTGTCCTGGTCGGGCAGAGCAATTTTGATCTGGATCTCTTTTAATCAGGGATGGAGCCAACTGACAGTGGTGGTACTTTCCATTGTTTTGTTATTGGACTTTATGAGGTATGGCGCTTTTAGAAAATTCAGAACCAAAATTCCCCAGGAAGAAAAGCTGCCGTTCTATCTGAGGGTAAGAAACAATACCACATATGCTTTGCAGCAGGCAATTATTGGTTGCGTCGCATTGGTAGTGATCTGTTATGCCCATCTTTATTTTTTCAGAGTCAATGTACTGGTGCTGATCATGTGTTACCTCCATGTCATCTATGGTCTGATTATCGTACCCATCAAGATACTGCTCTACCATAAATATCGAATTCGCAATAACAAGCCACATCCGCTCTCTAAATTTTATATGTACTCGATAAGTTTTGTTCCATTCGTCCTTGCGTTGTGGATGCTGTACAGTGCAACCAGGGGCAATGACCTCCATCTATTGCCTATGACACCTCAGGAAGAGCAGGTTATAGGGATTGACGAATACGTAGACGAATTGAGCGCGCATTTTGCGAAGAGGGACACCTTCTATTTTATCTCTGCCTACGGCGGCGGCCTGAAAGCGAACGCATGGAATATGCTGCTTTTGGACACATTGAGCGATTTTTATGGTAAAAATATTTTGGAAAATACGGTGGCTATGTCTGGCGTCTCGGGAGGATCGTTAGGCCAGACCTTGTATACTGCAATTTATAAGAACCACAAAGAGGATAGAGCGCTTAGAAAACGCATAATTGATTCGATCAGCTCCGCCGACATTTTGTCCATAGACGCCACTTATTTTTTGGGTAAAGATTTCATCCGAGAATTTTCTCCAAGAAAACACACCCCATTCGCACCTGACCGCTCCGCAGTGGCTATGAAGCATTATTCCAATATGGTCGGAGACCCATCAATGTACGACAAGACCTACCAGGAGTATTGGTGTGAGTTGTTCGAAGACCAAAGAGCGGACAGCAGTTTCTATCCTTTGCTATTGTCCAATTCTGCAGGCATCCATATACAAAGAGGCATAGCGAGTACCGTAGATTTTGGCGACAAATTTTACTCTGTTTTCCACGACGCTATTGATATATTGGAACATGGTACCAAGTCCATACCGTATATCTACGCGGCCTCTTGTTCTAATCGTTTTCCAGTATTCAGTCCTGCGGCGAAGGTGAAAAACAAGGGTCATTTTGTAGACGGCGGATATTTTGAGAATTCGGGATTATCCGCTCTTCTCGACGTGTATGATTATCTCAAAAGCTACCCCATTTTTAAGGCGGGCAAGACGGTCATCTTTGTTCAAGTCTTAAACGGAAAAAGCGACTATGTGAAGTTTCGCACTCTTCAGGAAGACCTCGATAGCAAGAAGATCAACGAGTCAGGCGAAATCTCGGCCATTGTCAATACAGCTATGTCCATTGATATGTTGCCCAGATATTTGGTGAAAAGAATGGAACAAAATAGAGACAGTATAAAATTTATTCAGCTACATCTTCCGTATCCGTATCACCTCGAGGACGTTGAAAACCAATACAAAGGTAAGATCAGAAAAGAGGAACTTAAAGCCAGCATTGCCCAACACAATGAAGATTTGGAAAATAAATTGAGGATTTGCGAGCCTCATGAGAAATACGACTTCATCGAGCCGCCGCTAGCTCGCATTCTTGGCCCACAGGCTTACAATTATATGAAGGCCATGGTAAAATATTCAGGTATTGATTCTTTGGGAAATTAGATACAAGTGCTATGTAAAATAAATTATTGGTATTAATTGCCCCGAACGCGCCCCTGACTGGGTTGAAAACGATTTCCGTTGCCTAAAGGCAAACGGCAATTCAGCAAAATGAAAATGTCAACGGAATTTACATAGTTAAACCCAGTTTTGAGCTAGGACGCCAGAATGCATTACTACTTCATAAATCGTTGATAATCCAATATCTATGAATAGAATGATAGTGCATACCGACTAGGAAAACTCGATTAAATCCATTTGCAAAAATCAACATCTGTAGAATACCTTTAAACAAAAAATCATGAAACTTAAAATAGCAGTCTACAACACAGAATGGATGAGAGACCTCTTCAATGGAGACGGTACTCCGAAGACAGATGGAGAAGATTTTGAAAGAAGTGAAAAACTCGCAGCCATAATCAAAAAAATCAATTTAACAAACCTTTCCTGGTAGACACGACGAATAAATTGATCAAGGAGCAATACAAACATTACAGGCCACCTCTGGAATTGACCATTAATGACCTTGACGGTAATGAATTTTCAAGAGTCATAGTGGCTCATACAAAATCAAAGGGAATTTTCTCCGCGGTCGACCTGGCCAAATTCGAGCAAATTTCCGAAAGGGATCGGATGCGGCTTTATGCAGAATGCATGTCGGTAAGAAACAAGTGCGATGATTACCTGGAAAATGGATCGCAAGTGATAGTAATGGGCGATATAAACGATGGCGTCGGAATGGATTTTTACGAAAACCGGTTCAGTAAGAGTGCTGTAGAAATCCTGCTGGGCGATCTATGGAATCCGGAAAAAATAATGAGATCGGTACTAGTAAAACCAAAGTGGACCAGTTACGGTTGGAAACCATCCTCAAGCAGGTTCGCGGATAGGATTACAGAGGACAGGGTAAATGTATTGATCGATCATATTTTCGTGAGTTCTGAACTTACACCTTCAAATGGAAAAGTATGGAATCCATATGAGGGTAGAAATGATGCGGAAATTCAAGCGGTTGCTGACGAGTTAAAAGGTCGAGCATCAGATCACTTTCCAATCGTTGCGGAAATAGAGAGAAACGATGCATAGTCGTCTCGAAAGGTCTCTTACCGTGTCCGCTGTACAAAGTACTTTGGCAGGCGAGGCGCTCAAAAGCTCCAACGACAGAACGCTAATCTCCGCTGGCAGGTTGGCATTGCCCTCCGTAGCCTTGGCGAAGGAGGGTTGTACGTCGATGGCATGTATTCACTGGTATCCACCAATGTCCATATTAAAAAAATACACTGATATTGTAGATGAATAATAATAACCGTTAAAAGGAGAATCATGTCCAAAAAAGCAATCATACTTTCGGGAGGAGGCGCTAAAGGCGCATGGGGTGTTGGCGTTGTCAAAGCCCTTGTCGAATTGGGCAATACCTATGACATCGCTATAGGTACTAGCACAGGAAGCCTTATGGCCCCTTTTATCTTAGCAAATGATATACCTGGTCTTGAAGTAGGCTATACTTCCGTTTCTCAAAAAGATATATTCAATGTTGATCCATTCAAGGACAATGGCGATATACGCCCGGTGAGAGCAGGTTGGCGAATAATACGCGGCAAGAAAACTTTGGGGGAAAGTGAAAAATTGAAAGAAAAGATAAAGGCGCTCATCAAAGAGGATCACTTTCGTGATATCAGGGACAACAATCTCCTATTTGGAGTGACTGTTATTAATTTCAACAAAGGTATAAGCCAAGTCAAGACAACAGAAGAATTCTCTAATGATCAAATGAGAGATTGGATTTGGGCCTCATCCAATAATCCACTTTTTATGTCCAGTTTCGAATTTCCCGAGAATGATCCTAAAGCACACAGCTATGCCGACGGTGGTGTTACTAATTATGCCAATGTAGAGTATATCCTTGAGAATCGCGCCGACGATCTGGAACATATCGATGTCATATTCCACAATACAAGAGGAGTAGTGACAGAAGGATACGACAACAATGCCGGCATACTTAAAAGATTACTTCGGGTGATGGATATGTTTAGCGCAGAAGTGAATAAAAATGACTTGATCAATGCAAAACTCAATGTTCAGATCGATCATGATATCAGTCTGAACATCTACTACATGAACGATGAAGATATCACAACAATTACTACCGAAAAACGCAACAGCCTTCTATTCGACAAGCAGCGCATGCAGACAGGTGTGATGAGGGGATACACGTATGAAAAATGGAACGATTGATCAGGACGGATGTACGATTGAGTGTAACACCGGACGGATTATTAAGAACATCCTAATTACCTAATCAAAATGAATAATAGTCATTCTACTCTAGCAGTTAAATTGTGGCTTGCCTTTTTTTGCCTGTTTTCATTCCTATGTGCTGCCAATGCGCAGGATTCGACCGGGGATACTATCATTATTGGCGATAGTGAGATGCGGGTCTTTAATTTCGTAGGCGGCGGCGATCTCAACTCAATAGCTCAGGGTGACGACCAGATGACTGCCGGTAACATTTCAGTGGGTCTCTACATGTTGAGGGAGTTTCAGCAGACCCGCTTCATTCGGGATATCGAAATCGACTTTGCCATAAATGTGTCGACGACAACAGACGAATTCAGTTTTGACAATCCAAGATCATTTGGTAATTACATCCTAAATCCCATTAATACTCGTCAATCTGCGCGACTGGATTTTTACAGTCTATTCAAACCAGCTTATCAAAAAGATGATCCCAGTAAAGAGAAACTTCAATCGATACTTATCGATGGCGGATTTATGCGCTTCTATGGATCCAATTCTACTTGGAACAATGACGGTCAATTCGTGTCCGCAACGGCCCTGCATTTTAAAGTAGGCATTTTTCACGACTTTCTACCAGACGATATAGGACGAAGCACCAATAGTTCGGTCATGCTCGGATTGGCTTACGGACTCAGGGCAATCACAGGAGATATCAGGGCCAATGATCGACAAATCCTACAGGATATAATCAATACTTCCAAAGGCACATATTGGGGATTGGATGTTGTTTTCGGGGTAAAGTTTAATAATATCCGTGCTGAGTTTATCATACCATTTGTTGGAAAAGGAGGAGAAACATCCGTACCCGGATTGACAGATACGCAGTTTATCACGCAGATCAGATTTGTCGGTGGATTTCCATTGGCAATCGACAGAAATCAAAATATATCGAATGATAATACGAGCCCATGATGATCGGGCGCAGTTTAAAAAGTCGTATTGGACAGCACTGAAAGCCTGCCTGCACGTAGCCGTTTCGGCAAAGGCAGGTGTGTAAGCTCATAGCCAGGGGTTTCAACCCCTGGTTAAAATTATTGATTGTCAGGCAGTTGGCGGAATTTTTACCATAATGCAAAAATTGTGACAACTGTACTACGCGACAAAATGCACCCGTTTGGCGAGGTTCGAGAACGAATTTGTAAAACGATAAACTTAAATACACCATGACCATTCCACTTCCCAAAGTAAAAGTCAGAGCTCAGTAAATCGCATCGAACCTCTGGAACGACAAGAAATTCCTCGGCCTGTTGCTCGCTTTTTTAATAGCGACCGCGATAATGATGTTTGCATCCGGAAGATTTAGCAGCATGTCAGGGCTGGACTTTCCTCAATTCAAAGAAATTGGTCAGCTCAAAACCATTTACACCGACATTATATCATCTGACCAAATAACGCTCGGCTATTATAGGCTGTTTTTTGCTGTTGACTTTGTCTGGGCATTATTGCTACTAGGTCTATTGAAAAGGTTCATGTTCCGCATCAAGACCGGCGTTGATTATGATAAAACCAGGTTATTCCAAAAACTGTGGATTGTTGCTGCAGCGACGGCCTACTTCTTCGATGTTTGGGAAAATCTGAGTTACCTGTGCTGCCAGGGACAAAGGGCCATGGGCGTCATTGTTGCTATTAAAATGGCCGCTTACGCTTTCGCCTTTATTCTTCCATTTATATCGCATACATTTCATTCCAATAAGAAATATCTCGCTGCCTTTGGGCGCTTCCTCAGATCGTCCTATATCAGCCTCATCATCATCGCGATCATCGGGGGACTGATGACGTTGATCCCTCAAGGAGGCACGATTATGATCAACCTCCTCAATTCGCCGCTGAATATAATTGGTTCGTTCCTGTTGATCAACTTTCTGGCTGTACTCGTCTCGCACTACCCGACTTATTTTGAATTCAAAACTAATGGTGCACTCAGTAAATACTTCGAATTCACCATGTCTCATGTCTGGGCCGGGCTTGGCATCATCACTTATTATAGAGTAGAAAAGGATAAGCCCGAAGATGACCCGAACTACGTCAAATCAGATACATTGAGGAGAAGCCTAGGAATCATATTGCTATGTACCTGGATGGCGGCCTTGCTCTACCCTATCAAGAGCTACTTTTATCCGTCCCTGAACATTAATTTTATTTTCATCCTGTCGGTTCTTTTCTTTTCCGGCTATCACCATTGGAAGTATGACCGCAAGAGAAAGCTGGCTCAGAAAATGAAAGCCTTTGAGGCGAATAAAAGCCGCAAAACGTTTTATTCCGCTTATGAAGCTACACTGGATTTTGTCAGCAATTATTTTGCGATCGCCATACTCTTTGTACTCACTGGCGCTCTGTCCATCATTTGTGCTTGCTGCCGAGATTGGAACTTCAGGATCAACATCGGAGCTGTAGCGCTGACCTTACTGAACATTTTCCTCTTTATCGAATTCAGGATCAATCGTTCCCTTCTTCAATACATTTATTGGGATCCTAAAAACCTGAAAGCCTTTCTTAACAAGGCCGTGGAACCAACGGACACCCTGACAATGAAAGGAGAAAAGCGTATCGAATGGCACAAGTTCAAATCTTTTAGTGAGGCCTTCTATAAATGCGGTCTTTTTCAAGACAATCACAAAAACATTGTATACCAGTGGTTTGCCCGGTGGAGTGATAATGTGTACTATCTAAAAGGATTAAGATGGGCGGGACTAGGCACACTTCTTTTCTTTGTTATTTCAAATGTATTTATGACCGTCTCCCATGATCAATTCAGCGCAATCAACATCGTATCTGCCTGGTTGATTCTGATTTATTCTCTGATCACCATATCCATCAAGCATTGGATTTATTACAGGAAAAAGCCAGTGAATAAAAATGCCCTTCTTAGGGAAGATCACCACAAAAAAATAAGTGCTAATTGGGATAAATACCACTTATTCTATACGAAAATATTGCCGTTAGTTCTGATCATTGCAGTAGCAGTACTGATTGTTATCCGACCTTCTACGAATAATATCCATTCTTTGAATCTTATTAAAGAAAGCAAGGAATGCATCGTACCTCATAATACCTATTTCGATGAATTCGTGGAAAGAAATAAGGTAGCTGGAAAAACTGTTTATTCGATCGCCTCGGACGGTGGAGGATTGAAAGCCAACCTATGGAATCTGCTTGTATTGAATGATTGGTTAACCAAGAATCCAGATACTTTAAATGCTGTTTTGAGCATGTCTGGTGTTTCGGGAGGTTCGTTGGGTTTGGCTAATTTTTGGCCATTAATCGATAAAACAAATGAGACGGATCAGCGCAACCATTTAATTGAGCGTGTCGGTAATGCAAATATTCTCAGCATTGATGCAGCCGGTCTGCTGATGCGGGATTTCGTACTTTCTTTTACGGGCATATGCAATGACGACCGGTCTCACTTTGCCATGTGGACGTACGCCGATATGCTCGGGATGGACAAGGATCAATTTCGGAAAAGGAGTTTCAGATGCTATTGGGGGGATCTGTATCGAAAGAATCCTATTCCTCTCTTGAATATTAATTCCTCGTCAACAAGTTATAAGCAAGGGTACGCGCTGAGTGTATCTCATCCTAAAGGTTTTATGCCATCTGCGATTGATATTCTCGATTTTGAAGGTGATCGCTCCATTAGTTATTACAATGCGGTAGGCACATCCAATCGATTTCCATTTGCAAGCCCTGCCGCTAAAATTGAAGGCAAAGGCTATTTTGTCGATGGGGGATATTTTGAAAACTCGGGAATTCTTGCCGTCCAAAATATTTACGAAATGGGCCAAACGATACCGGATTTTGATTCAATGAATTACAAGCATATCATCATCAATATCAGGAATGGGAAGAGTGACTGGGTAAGACAATTTGTAAAAGAATTCGAAGAGCGGAATGGTTCCATTCTAGAAGAAATTCAAAAGACTGAAGAGATAGGAGCAATAGTCAATACACTCGCCAATATTGATAAGCATCCCGAAGCTCTCAGAGGAAAACTTGAAATCAGTACCGAGGAGCGTATCCGATATATTTTTATGCCACATATCATATCACTGGATGACATTTGCTCCGAGATTGGTGGCGAAGCTAAAATTACAAAAGAGCTCATTGCAGCCATCCGAAAAAACAATGAAATTATGTGTAATGCATTGAAGGCGTATGAAGACTATAAGTTAGACCAATGGGGTGTAGTGACTCCTCCTTTGGCACGATTGCTTGCGGAGCCTGCTGTGCAGTATGAGAAAGCTATGGTGGAAAGTGAGTTGTATGAATGGGAATCAGCATTTGATCAGATATTTGATTCGAACTAGGACAACCACTAGTAAAAATACGTATAATTAATTGATTATCAGATTCTAACGATAAGAGAAACAGTGCAAATAAAGTAGGAAATCACAAAATAAATACACCGACAATTAATCCCTTTATCGGGTATATTTATTGATCATAAATGAGACAATGCGATACAGAGTTGAATCGCATATTTAATAACAAACGATACTCAAAATCGACATGAAACACCTAGTAAAAGTCTTCCTCATCCCACTCCTTTTTTCACTCTCCAGCTGCTACACCCTATCCGTCACCACAAGACATGCCGTGCCCGTGACAACAATCGACGGGGAACAAGAACGTACCAAAACAATACACCTCTTTCTGGGCACAAAAAAAATATGGGATGAAGACCTCTGCGACGGAGGCGCTTTGGCCGAAGTAACAGTAGAACCTAATTTTTTACAATCCCTTGCAAACGTAATCACCATCGGTATTTGGAAACCAGTCACCGTGAAATATAAGTGCAATGAAACAAATTGATTAGAGCATGGTAATGCACAATTCCAATACTCCAGTATTCCAATATTCCAGTACTCTGGAACTCCAGTATTCCATTCGGGACTTTCTCGAACCGGTTCACTCAATAAATAAAAAACCATGGACAGAGTAAGATTTAACAAACCATCGGATCGATGCAGAAATTACCACCACAACTATCTGTATCCCTACGAGGCCAAGGTCAAGGTGCTCAATCCCCAATCATCAGATCCATTTGATCGTTATAATGTCACTGCTGCAAATGTTCAGTCCAAAATACTGCAAAAGGCAATTAATGAAAATAAGCGTGTGCATCCTTACGGCAGTACATGGTCTCTTTCCGAAGCGCCTTATGGAAAGGACTTCATGATCGATAATTCTTCGTTGACACTTGTGCTCCCTCTTACTAACGCAGACAAGCACGCAGCCAACACAGATAACATCGACAATTTTTCCTTTGTGCAGTCGGGCAAGAAGATCAAGTCGATCACACAACACCTGGAAGGAAGAGGTAAATCGTTAAAAGCGTCGGGGGCCAGCAACGGCCAGACGATTGCCGGAGCCATTTCGACCGGAGTCCACGGCTCGGCTATAGATTTTGGTTCGGTACAGGATTTTGTAGTCGGCCTCAATATCATCGTTTCCCCAACGAAAAGCATCTATATCGAACGCGCTTCCCGGCCCGTACTCAATGATAACTTTGCCCAAAAGATAAACTCGGATATCATCCGGGATGACGATCTCTTCAATGCAGCCCTAGTGGGTCTGGGTGCATTTGGGTTTATTCACGGCGTGTTGATCGAGGTAGAAGACAATTATATTCTTGAAAGGCATATTGTCAAGCTGGATAGAAATGATGCGCTGGGTCTGGCCAAATCCCAAAATTTTACCAGTACATCAGTTACCCTTCCAAACCAGGGAGAGCGGCCTTATCACTACAAACTATACATGAATCCCTTTAAGCACACCGACCCCTTTATTGCGGAGATATTATTCAAACGTCCTTTTGCTCCGCATCCGAGTCCGATCCCGACAATCAGAACCACTTATTACCGTGACGTTCCTTCTTTGGTCAGTGCCGTGGTATCTGCTATAGACAGTAGTGTTCCCACATTTGCGGACGTGCTTTCCAATGTGATCTTTCCAAGTCCGAATGATCCGGTTAAGTCGGGTACACTGGGCGAAATCTTTTACAATACCACTAGTCGCGGTGCTGTCTATGGCTTTGCGGTAGCTGTGGACTTGGCTCAGTGTGAAGTTGTTTTGAATGCGATCAACACAGCGATGATCAATCCGAATGTGCCGGGGTTGTTGTCTATGCGTTTTGTCCCGGCCACCCGGGCTACTTTAGGTTTTACGCGGTTTGCCAAGACAGCGATTGTAGAAGTAGACGGTGTTAAGTGGAACAAGATGGACGAATTCATTACCAAAATCACGAATATTTTATCCAACAGCAATCTGGACTTTGCCCTTCACTGGGGCAAAAATGCAGCCTGGAGTTCGGCTTTGGTAGACAAAATGTATGGGCAGAGAAAAAATGACTGGATAGCACAGCGTAATAGTGTGATTACACCTCAAATGAGAACTGTTTTTGCCAGTAAGTTTTTGGTAACTACTCAGGTACCAAACAATGCTTTTGAGTAGGGAGTTTGGCAATGCAGTAAAGATAGGCCAAAACATTGAGCTCTCTTTTTTTTAATGTATCGATGCAGGAACGCAAGACACAAAATATATTCTGACCCGATTTAAACTGTCCTGAGACCTTTAGTTTTACTTTTACATTTCTTATTGCCCTTTCTGAAGAATTGTTGTCCGGTGGGACTTCAGAATTGTATAAAAAGGGAAAGATGTAATTCCTGTTTTTTAACATTGATTTTTGAAAAGAATGAGTTTTTGTGAATTCGGTTTTTTCGATATGCCTTAACAGTAGCCGATCAAGCCTTTTTTCCAATTTATAGGCATCCTTTTGGTTGGTTTGAAAGGTTTGAGTTTGTTCTGTTCTTTTTCGCAAGGCTAAAGCATGTTCTAACAAGGACTTAAATTGGCTGGCCCAAACTTGGTTTTCCGATTCTTCCAAAAATATGAGGTCTCTCAATAAGTGAGCTATGCATAATTGTTTGGATTTGGATTTCATTTTCAGTTGTGCTGCCCAGCGGTCTGACCCTATTGTAGCGTGGGACAAGTGATCGCCAATTATTTGCTGGACACTTATAAATCCTCGACTTTCAGTGGCTTTTATGTAAGTGTTTTTCATATTTTGCCACACCCATACCCACCATTTGTCGCCATTTACTTTAGCAGATGTTTCGTCCGAACCGACGTAAGTCGATGAAAAGATTTGTTGGAGTATAGCATGGTATATGGGTCGAGCCTTTTGGGCTGCTTTTTTCAATAAGTTCTGTACACTTCCCTCACTGATGGGCAAGTGAAATATATCTTTGAACAACTGGGTCATTCTTTGGAAGGGAAGATAATGGAAAACGCTAAAATAGCTGACCAGTGCTATGACGCTGCTACCATATTGGATCGGTGCTTTTACCCCTTGGGGAAAACTACCTTTTTGAAGATGACCACACCGCCCGCACTGGCATCCATACTGCTGATATTCAATGTATCTGGGGCGTATCGAAGGTATTTCTACTATTTGTCTTTTCGATACCAATTGTTGCTTTTCCTGATCAATTGTGTCCCCACATTTTGAACAGTAATCACTTTTTACTATGTGCTTTTCATCAGGATTATCTGTCATTGCAAGATAATGACCCTTATGACCCTTTTGTCCTCCTGATTTACGTCCTGTTTTCTTACGCAGACTTTTTTTCTCATGTGTTGACTTGTCTTGGCTTGGTGGGTTGTGGCTGTTGTGGCTGTCTTTTTTAACCTCTTTTTTGGCCAGTTGGCTAAGGACTAATTCCAGTTTTTCGCGAAGTTCTCTAATCTCTTGGCATAGAATTTTATTCTCTTCACGCAAAAACTTATTCTCCTTTCGAAGAAGTTGGTTTTCTTTTTCCAGTTTTGTTAGTCGTGATTCGATAATAGTCCAATTTATCCGGCCCTATTATCTTTAGTTCGAGTTGGATTGTCCTATAACTCTTTTTACTCCATTATTATTATTCGTTATATTACCTCCTGAGTAGTTACAGTTTTTGGATGACGTTGGGTTGTCGTAATTTATAGACCAAGAAATGCGGATTATTAGGCTCAGACTCAAAACAGCTCGTGAATCTTTATTAAATACATTACCATCCACAGACCTACCAAGGCCTGCAAAAATACATTTGCAATGTTATGGACCCGTTGGAATAGCCCATCACAAAAATGTCCTTTGAATATGATTTTTTCAACACTTTGAGCGCTCCATCGATATCGTCGATGGCAATGTCATCCAGATCGCTTTTTTTGATATAATCCGATCTCCCTATTCCATTTGAGTGCAATGCAAAAACGTGAAAACCATAGCCTTTGACGAGATGTCTTGGGAGGCTAATTTCCTTTGCAGGTAACAAATCAAAAACAAAAGCATTCTGAAAATACCCAGACAGCATTAGCAATACCGGACCGTCCGCGTTGGAAAACTGAAATTCTATTAATTCCAATTTGTAGGGCCTTGGGTTAACGCCTGTCGTAGATTGTGCCATGAAGATGTGGCTTGTCCAATCGGAAGAATATTTTCTTTTTCCCATTGTGATTTGTTGAGCGGTGAATTCGGGAATTAGTGAATTAGTTAATTCGGGAAGTTTCTCTTAAAACTATGTTCTATCCCAGTTACCTAATCACCTATTTTCAGCCGAAATAATTTGCTAACACGGTGTAAGCCGTTTCGGAATTATAGATACTTCTTCCGCACTTCCTCTAAAATGAAGATCACATCTTCATAAGTTGTTTTTTTATTGCGTTTAAAGTAAGTAACCGGATGAAGTCCTGCACGCCAGAAAAAGTGGCCGTATATCTTTCTACGGATTATGCGCATTTCCTTGCTTCTTGACTTTTTCTCGCCGCGGTGCTTCAGTTGCGCGGTTTCCAATGTACAACCTAGTGTACCAAGCATTAAGTAATGAACCCCATAGACAAAGTTATTTTTCTTCTGATCAAGGCGAGAAAACCGAAGTTATGCCTAAGCATAATGAGGATTTTTCCAACGCCGAGCAGAAGGAAAATAACAAGTTTATGGGGGTCAGGATTTAGTGCTTGGTGCACTAGGGCGATTCTGGAGGGGAGGGCCGGAAATGAAGATGGGGGTTAATTTTCGGATGTCAAATTCCGGTCATATTAGATCGGTTTCGTTCAACGGTCTTAATAAACGCCAGTTTTAATAGCGTTTTATTTTTTGTTGTATGCAAGCTGAAAAATGACAAACGTTGACCAAAATATTGAAACGCCTTTTATTATTGGGGCGGATTTTTCTACTGAAAATTCCTATCTTGTTGCAATGGCTTGGTCATTGCCGAGACCGTTGTCAAAATTCAAATAAACGATGAAAAAAGTTACTCACGTATTATTCTTGCTCGTCATTCTGCTGCCATTATACGAATGTGCTGCGCAAGATACTACCTCAAATGGAAAATACACCTTTAGAAAGGGTGACCCGAATGGAATTGGAAAATGGTATATGGGACGAGAAATTGCTTATGTAATGGGGTTTCAAGGAATGGACTGGCTAGATCGTCCTGAACGTGAAGAAGAAGAAAACACCTCTAAATTACTGCATAATATGGATATTAGTGCTGGCGATACTATAGCCGACATTGGTGCTGGATCGGGTTACCACGTATTTAAGATGGCACAAATGGCTGGGGAAGGCCTTATTTATGCCGTTGATATTCAGGATGAAATGCTGGCAGAGCTCCGTAAAAACAAAGAAAATGGTACGGGTAAAAATGTAGAGGTTATAAAAGGAAGCGAAAAAAGTGTGAACTTAACTGAAAATTCAGTTGATAAGGTGCTCATGGTTGATGTGTACCATGAGTTTAATTATCCTATGGAAATGATAGCCTCCATAAAAAAGGCGCTGCGGGCAGATGGCAAAATATTTTTGATTGAATACCGAGGTGAAGATGATAGGGTGCCTATCAAAAAAGTACATAAAATGACCGAAGAACAAGCCGTTAAAGAAATGCAAGCAGCAGGTATGAAACTTCAACGAAACATTGGTAACCTTCCCTGGCAGCATTGCATGGTGTTTGTTAAAAAATAATTTTGTCTGAAGCTCCTTCGACAGCCACCATGTCAGGGTATGCGCTTGGGATACACAGCTTCCAACTTGGCGATAAGCTGCTCCACCACCTCTGGGTGACTTGAGGCGACATTGACATTTTCGTTCGGATCCGCCTTGTGGTCATACAGCTCCGTCTGCGCAGTCTCCCCCCGCTTGTCTTGCCAGAGGATGAACCGCCAACGGGCGGTCCGCAGGCTGCGGCAGGTATGTCCCTTGTTAAAGTTCACGCTCCGCGCACAATCCCTCCCCGGGGCCAATGGGTCTCGAACCAGTGCGGCTAGGCTTTGGCCCTCCACATGGTTGGGCGTAGTGATCCCACACAGATCTGCGAGCGTGGGGTAGATGTCGATCGTCTCGACAAGGCTCCTGGTGTGTACCCCAGGTTGAGCCATGTCGGGTATCCGAAATTCACCATTACATCTACGATATCGGGATTGCCTATACCTATTGACATGACCACGCCCACCATTATTAAAGGAAACCCAATACCGACGATGTTACTCCCGGCTCCTGCTGTTGTGGAGATTTCATAGCTTCCCACTGTCAGGAAGAAAGTTGTCCCTTCGACTACGCTCAGGGCAGGCTATTTGTTCTTTATCTGTCACGAAGGCATGACCGATGGGGCGTATATCGTTGGGCGTTGTCATGATGGGATTGATAATGATGCAGATGGTTTGTTGGATTGTGCTGATCCGGATTGTCGGGGGATTGATGAGTGCTTATTATGTTCTTTTGCCCCCGATGCCGTGATCGGGATGTGCCACTTGATGCAGCAAGCAATACCGACTGAATATTGCGGCGTAACCAAAAGATCAAGGCAAACCCAGCCTGACAACCGCTTCGCGGTTCGCTCATTTGAATGTGCCCCGCACATTCATTATGCTATCGCAAAAATCCATCGCTCATGTGTGTTTTGCCGGCCCTCCGCCACCCTTCTCTGAGCCTGCCGAAGTTATTCATACTAGAGTTTTCAATAAACTTACTTATGAAAATTCGTCGCCAGTAACGTGTATGGCGCTATATTTCGTTGGCGCCATCACGATGGTATTGACAATAATGCGGATGGATTGGTGGATTGCCTTGACCCGGATTGTTTTGGAATTGCTGGGTGTCCTTAGACAGAAAAGTTGTTAGTGACTCTTCGTAAAGTATGCACATAGTGAAAAGGACGCAACTTTCGATTTGGTCAATAATTCGTTGGGAGACCAACCCAAGTCTTACCCGCAAAAGTGTTCTATCTAAGACGCGTAGTTGATGGCACAAGGCCACTGAATCATTATTAGAATAAATATCTGTTTCTTAGATATTGAATATCAGCTACGTATGCTATTGAAAGGTTTACTAAACTTTGGAAGTTTAGTAAACCTTTTGTTTCTGGGTTCCACATTTTGAAATACACGAGATTTCCTTGTGGTTCGTATGGTTGGACAGATTCGTTCTTTTGCCTTGACGAGTGCACTCTAAAAACGGAGATTTGCTAAATCTCAGAGATTTAGTAAAGGCTCTAGTTTAGGTTAGCGTTGATATTAACATTTCATATCGATTCGATATCTGTTGGTATCTCGCGTAGGCCGTTATGTCTTCGACTGAGAGTGCTGCGAAATCTTTCACGAACTGCCTGTTTTTTTTAAGCATTTCCTTGAGCCTATACCAATTGAGATATTGTTGGAGGTATTTAGTGGAAACACCCCAAAATTGATTGTCAATCCATTTCTTTATCCTTCTGTGGGTGGAGTTTACATGTTGGATATGATAAACCCCATTTTTGACCCGTTGCTTTAAATCGGAACGCAATGGATGGTGTTCGATCTGTTTATCCATGGCAAAGCCTTTATAGCTGACATGCGAATCGCTGCACAATATAGTTTGCTTGGTAAACCTCTTTCCTATGGCCTTTTCTATAACTCGTGCCGCGTTACGCGGTATCCTTTTTCTTCAACCGCCCTTTGGTAGCCACGCTCAAATCCATCTGTTCTTTTCTATCCAGGGTAACAATTACTGCAATGTGGTCATCATTTATGCCCCTTTTACCTGAGGAGCCACCCCGTTTCCTTGGTTTGCGGGATTCAACTTCCCTGCCCTTGTCCGAGTGAAAAAAGAAAGTCTCGTCACTTTCCGTAATCCCAGTAAAATCCCCCTTATCAGTATCTTCTATGGATGCCAGTATCTTGTGGCGCCAATCGAATGCGGTTTTCTTGTTTATGCCCAGGGTGACCTTGATTTTATCCAGGCTCATTTCTTCCAACATCAACTTAAGATAATCATCAATCTTGTCTTTCCTGCGGATCCTAGCCATCCAGGTGCCGCTGTATTCTGTAAAACTTCTATTACATGACTTGCACTTATAGCGCCGGGAACCTTTGTCGATGCCAAACTTTACATATTTGGTATGGCCACAATGGGCACAGCATCCTTGCTTATTGTCCAAGATATCCCTCCTAAGCCTCTGGCATTGAGGGGAAAGATTTTCCAACTCACCGGCGGCTTGCAGTTCCATTATCAGGGATTGCTGACCTTCGGCCGAAAGACCCATGAAATACGATTTTATTGCTTCTTTTTCCATCCCTCTAAGATACAAATAATAGCTTAATTAAACTAGAGCTTTAATTTATTGGGTTTTTTGTCAATAAATCGAAAATTGAAACCAATTGAATCACTAAGAAACATTTAGTCCAAATGCATATTCAACGCAAGTTGCGAAGTATGAGGATTCCCCACTAGGGCCAGACATACCATCCCCGCCGTGCGGAGTGCTCCGGCAGGTGAGGAAGTGAGTCCGTCCACAAACTATGCTTGGTACTTAGGGTTCCCGCAAGCTGGTGGGTGAGGGCGAAGGAAGGCACTAGTTAAGTTATGGAGTGCAGCATAGGTTAACTATATTGTTCAAATCACATATCCGACTACTATGTTGAACTTCAGAAAGAAATTAAGAGAACTGCTAATTCCTGACGCGGTAGTGAAATCACCCGAGGAAATGCGTCGTGCAATAACGGTCATAGATTTCACTTGGATCTCTTTTATTATCGTAGCTCCTTTTCCAGTGTATTATTTTATTGCAGGGTACCAAATCGGCAGCTGGATTACGAGCTTATCCGTATTGTTTCTAGTAGTTGCCGCTCTGACAATTCGCATTTCGTACAAATTCGATATTGTCTCGCACGCGATTGGATTTAACGTATTTGTTACAACCACCCTACTCGCCATATGGTCTTATTTAACTATCAGTGGGAAGAAGCACGAGAAGAAATTGTACTGGATCTCGACAAGAAACAGACCCTCCTCATTCAACAAGATAAAATGGCCTCGCTTGGTCAACTAACTGCAGGCATAGCATATGAAATAAATAACCCGATCAACTTTGTAAATGGAAATGCGCTTGCGTTAACAATGGATTTGAAAGAGGTTGAACCTGTCTTTCAAAAAATTTCACAATTGGAACCAAAATCTAACAATCCACAAGAGGTGAATAGATTAATTGATATGACCCGGCAGGCTGACGTCCAATATCTTTTTAGTGAAATGAAGGAACTGATCTCAGGCATTCAACAAGGAAGTGAACGCATCACAGAGCTTGTGAATGGTTTGAAGATATTCACGCATCAATCCGATAAGATCTACTTGAAAGGTCTGCTGGAGTCCGCACTCGTCCTATTGGGTAGTAAAATAAAGAACTAAAAAATGCGATGTGGTCAATAACATTAGCGATCTTCCTAAAATCGAATGTCAGGCCGGTAAAATCAATCAAGTCTTTGTCAATATTCTCGACAATGCCATTGAGGCTTCAGAGCTGGGTGGAAGGATAGAAATAAACTCGAATGCACAAGACAACATAGTGTGTATTGAAATTAAGGACAACGGACAAGGAATGAATGAATCTGAACTGAGACACATTTTCGATCCATTTTTTACCACTAAAGATGTAGGACAGGGGACAGGGCTTAGGATGTCCATTAGCTATAGTATCATTAGGGATCACGGCGGGAATATACAAGTAAAGAGCAGTGTCGGGCAAGGCACAATGGTCTCTCTTTATCTGCCGGTGAATCAATAAGATTAGGAGGCCTGGGGTAAATTGGAATAGATAGCAGCTTTCTTTGTGAACTTATCAAATGGCATAAATATTTACGTTGAACTAAGAGTTAGAGAAATCCATAATTCTTTCTCGAAACCCACCGCCATAAAAAAACATCGTAAACATGGTACTCAGGCTTGTCATTCTCGTCAAAGATTTTGAAGATTATCTCTTTGTCCAATAGGAATTTCAGCGACTGTCTCACGGTACTGTGGGCGCCGAGGTTGTGGTTTTTGATGAAATCCTTCGAAGTGGGTTGAGTTACTATGCCTTCATTCGCAATTGCTCTTAGCAGTTTTATCTGCGGATTGGTCAGTAAGCTGAGATAATTGAAGTATATGCCTTCGTGCTCTTTGAATAACCTGTTCTTTATCGTATCTAAATGAACTTGATCGTGCTTCTTCACATTCATTTCATACAATCTATTGCAAAAAAATTGAGTGTAATAGGTATGCCCCCTCGTCCATTCGAGGATGTGTTGTACCAACTCGTCACTTATATTTTTTTCCCTTCTCAAAAACAAGCTCCGGATGAATTTTTGATATTCTGTCTGATCAATTTGACCAAGCGGGTACATCTGCGTACAGCTAAAAAGCGCTTTTTTAGGAGAAGAGAACATCTCGAGAAGCATAGATTTCTGGCTCCCGGAGAAAATGAATAAAAGATTATCAATAGTCTGCAAGTATTTTCTCAAAGTGGCCGGAAGTGTTTGTTCCGGATATTGCTCGACTTGTTGAAACTCGTCAATAGCGATGATTACAGTTTTACCGGCTGCAGCTACCATTTCGAAAAGTGTATCCAAACTGATTCTCACTTCTTCCTGGTTCTTAATGTCCAACTGAACGGTGGGAGTCCCCGTGAACGGATCGTAACTAAAGGTTGGCCTGTATCTTCCAAAGAAGCTGACTATTTTTTGGGTAAAATTGGTTTTGTTCTTTTCGATTGCATTGACCACTTTTGAAACTACCTCATTGACAAAATCGCGATTAGATACAGTGTCGAATATGTCGATGTGGATGGTAATGGGTTTCTTATTTCTCTTATTATTCAGCAGGTGAAAGACATGGTTGATAAGGCCGGTCTTTCCCATTTTTCGCAAAGAATAGAGTGTAATGTGGCGGCCCGATTTTATAGCATCCATTATATCTTTAGTCTCCCGCTCGCGGTCACAAAAGAGCTCGGGAGAGTGATATTTGGTAACCATGAATGGGTTGAACACATCTTTCATATTTCAAATGTAATGACATTTTTTGTGTGACGCAATAAGTGTCATATAAATTATATGACATAAATTATATGACATAAATCATGTCATATAAGATCAAGCTCAACTTAGCACTAATTTGGCCACCCGCAGGGGTCGTGCACAAGCTCAGTCGAAGCACATAAGCAGAAAGCTTCTCTTAACCTTTTTAAGCCAACCAGAAGGCTTCGACCTGTGCTCAGCCGAACGGTTGGCTCTACATTCAAATTCTTACCTTTAACATTCATAATTCTCACCAACTTCTATGTGCAAATACATTACGCATACACTTTTGATTTCTTTTCTTTTGGCTTCGGTGATACTCCAAGCCGCCCAACTCCCCCCAGGCTTTATAGAAAAAAGAATTGCCACAGGCCTCGACCCTACCCGGCTCACCATAGCACCTGATGGCCGCATGTTCATAGCTGAAAAAAATGGCACCATTCGCATCATCCGCGATGATGTGCTTTTAGATGATCCCTTTCTCACAATCGATGTCGACAACTTCAATGAAAGAGGTTTAAGTGGTCTTGCTTTCCATCCGGATTTTGAACAGAATAACTATTTCTATATCTACTACACGGTGGTAGGCAGTAATATCAATCGCGTTTCCAGATTTACTGCCAATGGCGATTTAGTCACCCCAGGCAGCGAAAAAATATTGATCGAAACCCAACAATTGGCTGGAACTATACACAACGCTGGGGATATGGCATTTGGCGAAGACGGCAAGTTGTACATTGCCGTAGGTGATGGAGCATTGAGTCATATGCCACAAGAGAGAAATAGCCTGCTAGGTAAAATTCTAAGGATTAACGATGACGGCAGCATTCCTGAGGACAATCCTTTTTACCAGGAAAATGAAGGAAGATACAAGGCCGTTTGGGCAACGGGCCTGCGCAACCCTTTCGCTATGGCTTATCAAAGAGGTACGAGGCGCATTTTTATTACCGATGTGGGAAGCAATAAATTTGAAGAGGTTAACGACATTGTCAAAGGCGGCAACTACGGTTGGAATATCGGAGAAGGCTCACTTTCAGGTTCTAATCTTCCTCAGAACTACCGCGACCCGATTCATTTTTACGACCATGATGTGGGCTGTTCGGTAATAGGTGCGGCATTTTACAATCCGTTAAAAAAGACCTTCCCTGAAGAATATCACGATAAATTCTTTTTCGCCGATTACTGCAAAGGCTGGATCAAAAGAATGCATCCCGAAACAGGAGAAATCGAACAGCTTTTTGCTACGGGAATAAATCGGCCGATTTCAATAGTAGTTGCTGACAACGGCGACATGTACTACATCGAACGCAACGGAATCGGTGGCGGGTCAATGGTCGACAATACAAGCACCAACAACGGTACCGTTTGGCGTATTTCGTACCAGGGGACCGGCACACCATTCGTTTCTTCCGTTCCCGAAGATGTACTGGTGCCCATCGGCGAATCGGCCAGCTTTCGAACTTCGGCTAACGGAAGCGAACCGTTGCACTTTCAATGGTTTAGAAATAGCGCGCTAATAGAGGGCGCCAATGAAGCAGTATTTGTGGAGCATTCGGTGGAATTGAGCATGGATTCATCAATTTATTATTGTGTGGTTTCCAACGATTTTGGATCGGATACCAGTGCATCGGCTTTACTCAGAGTCACGTCAAATACACGGCCTGTTCCCCACATTTTATTGCCAGAAATTGGCTCGATTTATAGGGCAGGCGATACGCTGTTTTACAACGGATTGGTGATGGACACCGAAGACGGACAAATCAATACAGCTTTGAATACTTGGAAAATTGATTTCCATCACGACCAACATACCCACCCCGGTTTAGCGCCAACTTCCGGAATGAACAATGGAATTTATTTGATTCCCAGGGCCGGCGAGATCAGCTCCAACGTGTGGTACAGAGTGTGGCTAAGCGCAATAGATTCCGACGGGCTCACTGGAGTGGATTACGTCGATGTGTTTCCGGAAATAGGTACTATACGAATAGATTCAGAGCCTTCCGGCCTCGCACTCAACGCCGACGGGAGAAGCGTGACTACTCCACATCAAACAGAAGGGGTCATCGGCATATTGCGCACCGTACAAGCGCCTTCGATAATTCGCGAGGAGGATAAAATACACGTATTTAAAAATTGGGCGTCAATTGGCGAAAATCGCATTCTGACCTACATAATCGATCAAGAAAATTCTTTTAAAGCCATTTTCGACGAGGTAGAGGTAGGAAAGGGGACAGGGCTCAGAGGACACTACCACAACAATAGCGCCCATGGATTTCAGGTTCCGGCGGAGGTGAGCAGACTGGATAAAGTTATTGATTTTGATTGGGGCGCAGGTTCGCCTGATCCAGTGATCAACAACGATCATTTTACGATAAGGTGGAAAGGAGAAATTCTTCCGCTCTTTGACGGCGAACATACTTTCTACACGCTTACCGACGATGGAGCACGACTATGGATCAATGACGAAAAAGTCATCAATCAATGGGTCGACCAAGCTCCTAAAGAAGCGTTGGGGAAGATTGACCTAAAAGCAGAACAGCGTTATCCCATTCGAATGGAATATTACGAAAATGGAGGCGGCGCTGTTGCCAGGTTGAGTTGGAGCCATGAGAAGATCAGGAAGGAGATCATCCCAAGAGCTCAGTTGTTTCCCGAAAGAGCAGTTCGGGTTGGCGAAAAACCAATTATTAAAATTCTGAGTAACCCGGTCGAGAATGATTTGAATTTGTGTATAAAATCCAAAACTCAGACAATGGGAAGCATCCGAATCGTCGACCTTTCCGGAAGACAAATGAGTGAAACCCCCTCTTTCCTCCACTTACCCTTGTTGACCGAAATCAAAGTACCCATTTCTGATCTATCTTCCGGTTTATATTTAGTAGAAATAGAAATCGGAGACGCCAAAGAAGTATTAAAATTTGTGAAGATTTGATAGTGAAAATCAGCTATCTTTACCCATTATGAGTACAGCTGTTGCGGCATATCCCACAACCCTTGACGAGCGTATTGAGCTCGGCTGCGAGGATCAAGTTTTTCCAGGTTCGTTTGAGGACTTTGTCGAATTGATCAAGATATGCGACTACCAGGTCGAATATCACGAAGATAAACTCATAGCCATGAGTATAGCTACCGGTAGGCACGAAGAATTTGTCTTTAATATAATTGGAATTCTTTTTACCCTGTTCGCTTCTCATAAAGGTTTGAAACGATACGGAAGCAATCGCCATGTTTATATTAAGAACTATAAATGCGCCTATTCTCCTGATGTCTCGATATGTAAAGGGGAGCCTGAAGAATTCACTTATGCACCTGGTAAGGATGCGTATCTAAACCCGTGGATGGTTGTCGAGATTGTTTCGAAAACTTCTCGTCGACGCGATTTCAAACTGAAATTGCCGAAGTATAAGACCATTTCGTCTCTACAGCACATTTTATATTTTGAGCAAAATGAATGTGCCGTTCATTTTTACTCCGCAAATGAAGAAGGGGACTGGATATATTCTAAACTAGCAAATTTAGAAGATGTCGTCTCCATTGACGGCAAGGAATTTCATCTTGGTGACATCTACGAGAATTTGATAGAAGAATAAAGGTTCGTAGCTCTCGAAAGACTCCTTCCTTACTTTCTGACCAAAATCCAGTCCGTAATATCCTTCAGCACTTTGACATTAAAAGTTTCCTCTATCACCCCGTATTCCATGACCAGACCGGTTTTACTCGTTTGGAAGAGGTGATTGAGTTTGGGATACGATTTCTCGGTATAGTCCCTATTCTTACCCTCTCTCATTGCCTCGCGAATTCCGCATAAGTTCAATTCGTGTGAGACCTGGAAGTCATTCGTACCGTTCAAAGCAAGGACAGGGCATTGCACATTTCTAAGATACGGAACAGGGTCATTTTCAAAAAAAAATCTGAACCATGGTGTCCTCAGGGATTTGATCAGGTCATCTCTATAGGCTTCTCTGGAGGCCCCGAAAAGTGAACTTTCAAAACCCTTCAATTTGCGCTGCCGTTCTCCATCTGACCACCATTGATGTCGGGCTTGCTTTTTGTAGATACGGGCCTCGTACCACATTGACAGCACCTGGAACATTGGCCGATAATTTGAAATCAAAACTAATATCTGAACTGCCAGCACTTCGTTGGTGAACTTCTACAGCTAATACATTAGAGCCTGCCAGAAAGGTATTTAAGATATTGGTGGATGCAGATGCGTCATCCCCGCTGGATGACGATGCAAAAGTATCATAAGTTATGTCTCCTGATGGCATATTCACGCGCCATACTTCGGTACCGTTGAGATAGATCACCGCACCATCATCGTAGATAAGATTGAGATCGATGGCATTGAATGAAGATGGATTACTTACATTAAAAGAATGTCTGAAGTAGGCTGTCAAAGTATTGCTATTAATAACGGTGGTCTCATCGCTATCTCCATAGCCGAGAGGGGCGTTACCGGTCGGCCACGTCGCTGCATAGTCAATATCGTTCCAGTCGATGCTGCCTTGATTTGGAGGCATCCAAGTAGTTATACGGTAATGGCCTTATAGCTGCTTCAATTGCATTTTCATAAAGCAAGGCAGACTGCTCGAAAGCACCCATATCGAAAAGAACAAGTGCTTTTTGCTTTAAAGCGTTGACATTGTTTGCATTGTTTTTAAGAATTCTATCGACGTAGTGAAGTGATCGCTTATAATCTTCTAAATGATGATAGCTTTTGGATAAGACAAGATCGAGAATCCTGCCCGAATAGCCCTTTTTCTGTGCGATATTCAGATCCTGTATCGACTTCGTGTAATCTCCATGTTCAAAATAAATTCTACCCCTTTTGAAATAGAGAAAAGCATCTTCGGGAGCCGCTTTGATCTCCTCAGTGAGTTGAAGGATTCTCTAATGTAAATCGCCGTGAAAGCATATACCACTTTGCAAATAGAGCAAGGGAACAAAAAGGGTGCAGAGTGTTCTAAAGTTGGTCAACTCTAATTGATGACACTAGAATTTTATATCTAACGAATTTTTCACATATGAAAATAGATATTCTGCAAAGTGGTTTACATTATTAGAATGCATTCTCTAAATAAAAATTTACTTTTTATATTAAAAAAAATCATAATATAAAAGTAAATTTGCTGTTGAGATACTAGAATTGATTTGAAGACTCGTTAATAAGAGCAAAACAAAAATACCAATGTCAGCGTACACCCTATTTCTCTTTCAGAACGATGCTACCGAAGAAATGCAAAGGCAAAGCCTTGTGGATCTCATCTTCCAGAGCGGGCCTTTGGGCATGATCATTGTGGCAATACTTGTGCTACTTTCGATTATGGCTGTTGCCATTTTTGCCGAACGCTACTTTACTATAAAAAGAGCGGGAAAGATCGATCAGAACTTTATGAACAATATTCGAGCCTCCGTTGCATCTGGTAATATAGATGGCGCCAAAGCCCTGTGTAAGACCAAATCTTCTCCGATTTCAAGGATGGTGGAAAAAGGTTTAATGCGCATAGGCAAACCGCTTAAAGACATAGATGCCGCAATTGAAAACGTAGGAAATCTAGAAATTTTTAAATTGGAAAAAAACTTGTCCACTTTAGCGAGTATAGCTGGTGCCGCACCAATGATCGGATTTTTTGGTACGGTAACCGGTATGATCCTGGCTTTTTACAAAATGGCTACGGAGCAGAATGTTACCCCCGACGTACTAGCAGGTGGCATTTACCAAGCACTGATTACTACTGCTGCTGGGCTACTGGTTGGAATTTTTGCGTTTATCGCATACAACCTACTAGTTGCTAATGTCGAAAAAGTGGTCTTTAATATGGAAAAGACTACGGTGGAATTCATGGACCTTTTACAAGACCCTGCATAACCCCAAAATTGTGGCTGTAAAAAGGCGAAATAAGGTCAGTGCTGAGTTTAGTATGTCCTCTTTGACAGATATCATTTTCCTCTTGCTTATCTTTTTTATGTTGACCGCCTCCATGATCCAGATCAATTTGAAACTACCGGAATCAGATTCCAAAACAGTTGCACCTACGGACTACACCGTCATCATGACCAAAGATGGTAATGTGACTTTTAATGGCAAAAAATCGAGGATGAGAGATATAGAAGGATTGATCAAAAAAGAGTTTAGAGATGCAACCAATAAGGAAAATGCAACTGTGGCTATCGTAGCCGAACAAGGCGTTCCATGGAAAAGGGTGAACGACGTCATGACCATTGCCAGCAGATTAAAAATGCGGGCTATTATAGCGACACAGGCGAGGAAGTAATTATTGATTATTATTATTAATTATTAATGACGCCATGGGATTAAGAAAGAAAAATAAAGTAAGCGCGCAATTTAATATGTCGTCTTTGACTGACATCATCTTCCTTTTGCTCATCTTTTTCATGCTTACCTCTTCTATGATCGTTCCGAATGCGCTTAACTTAAAACTTCCCGGAAAAAGAAAAAACAATACCGAACTAAAAGCTCCTCCAACGAACATCCAAATCAAAAGAAACGGTACTTACTGGATCAGAGGCCAAAAAGTATCGATCCGAAAAATTGAAAAAGCAGTCATCCAACTCGGAAGGCGCGGAAGACCTGTAAGTATGACGCTTTCACCTGACCCAAACGTACCTAATCAGTATGTGGTGGCTATTATGGACATTGCTTATCGCTATCATGTGGAGACTATTATTGCGGATGTCAGGTAGGTTTGTTGCCGGTTGCCAGGTGCCGGTTCGGCAAATTGGAAAGAGAAAGAAAGATACCTTAACATTGTAGAAACCTAAAGGCAATGGTAGCAACTAATGTATACGACGAAATCGTGGATTTCCTGGCTGACAATAATCCAAAACGACTGCTGGATTTCCATCCTTCAAAAGAAAATCAAAAGAGAATTGAATTGTTATTAGAAAAAAATAGAAAGGGTAATCTCTCTCCTGAAGAACGAAAGCAGTTAGATTATTTTGCAATGCTGGAGCATATTATCAGACTTGCCAAAATTAAGGCGATGAGAAGTCTAAAAAGATGAGCCGATACATTTCTGTTCAGTTGCGAAATTATACACGCGACCGAGCGGATCTTACCTGCGAGTATTGCCTGGCCTCGGAAACGCATTCCTATATCAAATTTCAGATTGAGCATGTCATCAGCAGCGTAGTCTGTTGATTGAAGAAGGTCAATTTCCTGGTCACAAAGGGAGCAAAACCTAGTGCGTCAGGAACTAAATGTGTGACCATTTATTCAAACAGTTGATTGTTGTTCGTTGATAGTTGTTTGTTAGGGAACCAGCAACAAACAACCGGCAACCAGCAACTTTTAAAACGTTCAAGGACTTCGTTCCTGACGCACTAGCGATTATTTGATATGAAGGTCTAATAAGTATCTTTTACATTTCTTGCATCCGTATTAGCCGAGCCTTGGCCTCCCAGAACCCACGCTGTGGTAGGCTTGGAGGTACTTGTTGCAGGAGAAGAAGTCCTAAAATAAACATCACTCCGGGCAGGTATCAAAACGGTTGCAGAATTTGAGATTTCGTAAAAATAAGTCGTATTCGCCGCTAAACCCGTAATTCGTATTTCATGTTCGGTTTTTGCAACCAGATCACTAACGGAATGACTTAAGTTGTTCTGGTTTGGTCCATAGTTGACAATGGATTCAGTGGCAGCAGCTGTTTCCCATCGAACGAATATTGATGCCGAGCCAGCTCTGCGAAGATGTGGCCCACTTGTGACTCTCACTGCGCCCGGAGCATTAGCGGTCAATTTAAGATCAAAACTGATGTCTGAACTTGAAAAGCTCCACTGATGGATTTCTACGGCAATTACATTAGTCCCTGAGACCAGAGAATTTGAGATAGTACGAGTAGCTGTTGCATTGTCTCTACTCACGGTTTTGGTAAATGTTCTGTACGAAATGGCACGTTTATGTTTGGGCATGTTCACCCTCCATACTTCGCTACCATTGAGATATACCACCGCGCCATCGTCATAAATCAAATCCAGATCCAGATTATTGATTGACGATGGATTACTGACAATAAATGAATTTCTAAAATATGCTGTCCGGGTTTTGGGATTCAGCAGAGTTGCTTCGTCGTTATCACCATAGCCGAAATGGGCATAGCCTGTTGGCCAGATGGTAGAGTAGTTGATATCATTCCAATCGATGCTTCCTTGTTCCTGTGGTTCATTTTTATTATCGTAGTAGGCCCATTTTGCGCGATAATTGACCATGGTGATTTGAGAATTTGCTGACCCCGTTATCAGCAAGAGAATTAGCAGGAATAATAATATTTCTTTTACACTATTGGCCTTATCCATCTTAACTCATTTTTTGCCGCACTGAATATAATAATATCCTGCAACATTTTGAATTGCACCGCACTCTAAAATAGTATCCTAAAGGGATGCTCATAGCAGAACATAGTAAAATCAGAAAAAAAGGGTCGTCAATTTTTTAGTTATTCTGTCAAAATTAGATCAAATAATTTATACAGAGAATAAAGAATTTACTCATTGTTTCCCCTCCTTTTCATAATTACAATACCTTTGCACCACTATCAATCTGATTCATTATGAAAAAGATTCATATTGCAGCTCTTATTACCATGCTTGTGGCCGTGGTTCTTTTAGTCATGTCTTCTAAGGACATCAGTTCGTATGCCACTTTTGAGATTGCTGAAAAATCCAATAACCGTGTAAAGATCGTAGGAGAACTGGATAAATCGATAGACACTTATTACAATCCCGAAAAAGACCCCAACTTTTTCACATTTCACATGACCGACGCCAATGGAATCAGCAAGAAGGTAATCCTTAACCAACCCAAACCAAGGGATTTCGAATTGTCAGAGCAGATCGTAGTTTCCGGTAAAATGAACCAGGAAGAATTCCATGCCGATGAAGTTCTCCTGAAATGTCCTTCTAAATATAAGGAAGAAGAACTCGCCTTGAGAAAAGAAAGCTAGGTAAACAGAATTAACGCATGTCCGATATTCAGTATATTGGTGAACATCTTCTAGTCGGTCAGCTTGGTCATTTTTTCATTCTGCTCGCCTTCGTGAGTGTCCTTTTCGCATCATATTCTTATTACAAGTCCGGGAAAAGTGATGAGTCGAACTGGCTCCAAATGGGTCGATTCGGATTTATCACTCACGCATTAAGTGTATTCATTATTATGGCGCTCTTGGCCTACGCGATGATCAATAAAATGTACGAATACAGCTATGTGCAGAGGCAGGTTTCTGATGATCTTCCGTTTCGATATTTGTTTTCCGCTTTTTGGCAAGGACAAGAAGGAAGTTTTTTGCTTTGGATGTTCTGGCATAGTGTTCTCGGGCTCATCCTTATAAAAACGGCAAAAAAATGGGAGGCGGGTGTACTGGCCGTTTTGGCTTTGGTTCAGGGATTTCTGATGTCTATGATCCTCGGCATATACATGCCATTTATGGACGACGAAAAAATAGGCAGTAATCCTTTTGCCCTGATAAGGGATGCTATCGATGCACCTATATTCTCAAACGCTGACTACCTTTCCCTGATTACGGGACAAGGATTGAATCCGTTATTGCAAAACTATTGGATGACCATCCACCCGCCCGTATTATTTCTTGGTTTTGCTTCTGTGACCATTCCTTTTTGTTTTGCGATGACAGGCTTAGCTCGAAAAGCTCATCGCGAATGGCTCAAACGGGCCATGAACTGGACGTACTTTTCTGCTTTTATATTAGGAACAGGCATCTTAATGGGAGGCGCCTGGGCCTATGAAGCGTTGAGTTTTGGCGGATACTGGGCATGGGATCCGGTGGAAAACTCATCCCTCGTGCCGTGGCTCGTCGGTATAGCCGGTATGCATACACACCTCATTGCAAAAAATACGGGCCGCTCTGTAGGTTCGACCTACATCTACTACAGCCTGGCCTTTATTCTTGTGTTGTACTCCACATTTCTGACGCGAAGTGGCGTACTTGGTGATACTTCGGTACATGCATTTACGGAAATGGGTTTGGAGTCTCAATTGATCCTTTTTATGGCATTTTTCAGCCTTTTGGGCATTTTTCTTTATGTAAAAAATCGAAAATCGATTCCGAAAGTTGAAAAGGAAGAAGCGCTCTATGCTCGCGAATTCTGGATGTTTGTCGGTGCCATGGTGCTTTTGTTTTCAGGAATATTAATGACCATTTCTACTTCGCTGCCTGTATACAATAAAATCGTTCAGCTTTTCAATCCCGACTACATTGGGCAAGTGATCACTGACCAAGTTGCCCATCACAATAAATATCAATTGTGGATAGGCGTTTTTATAGGCCTGCTTTCGAGTGGTGCCTTATTGCTGCGTTATCGCGAGTTCAACTGGCCTTCCTATAAGAATAAATTCTTTAAGCATTTTGGTGCATTGGCGTTGATTTCTCTTGTATTGACCTTAGTCATCAACCCCTTTCTCGAGACGACGACCTGGCATCAACCGGTTTTGCTTTATGCGGCATTGCTTGTTGTACTGACAAATCTCGATCACGTCCTTTTGTTTTCCAAAAATAATATGGGAGCGCTCGGATCGTTTCTTTCCCATATTGGTTTTGGAATTTTGGTTTTAGGTGTGCTTTTTAGCGGATTAAATAAAAGGCATATCTCCACTAATGCCTTTGCGCAAAAAGGTGTCAATAGCGATGAACAGCTCGATAAAACAATACTGTTGATCAAGGATCAACCCTTTCCAATGAACAATTATTGGGTGAAATATGAGAGTGATTCACTCGAGGGCAATTTGCGAAAATTTGATATAACATTCAAAGAGGTTGACGATAACGATGTTCTTGTGGACTCATTCGTAGTGCGTCCGAGTGCTTTGTACTCCAATGATTACAGGAGTATTGCATCCTGGAATCCAAGCACAAAAAGATATTGGCATAAAGATATTTTTACCCAAATAGCAGGTTACCCAGCACACTTACAAGACATCGAAGAAGCCCGGGCCATGGAAGATTCCTTGGTCTATAATCCTTATGATCTTGAAATCGGAAAGGTATACGAATATGAAAATTTTGATGTCGTGCTGGTGGCCCTAAATTTTGATCCTGAACTCGATGACAATGATAGCATCGGCTACGATATGGGTATAGGCCTGGATTTGGAATTTCGGTCAAGAGATAAGGGGAATAAAATTTACAGCGCTCAGCCTGCAGTTGGATTGCGGAATTCACTGGTCTACCAAGTGCCTAAAGTGATCAACGAACTGGGATTGAAGATACGCGCGGATGAAAATCTTTTCGCCCAGGTATTTACAGATGAGAACAATTTGGACTATGACGAAGTACTTCTAAAGCAGGGCGAGAGTACCGAGTGGAGGGGCCTTACTATTCACTTACAAGGCTTCAGTCGCACTCCGGCGCATAGAAATTATACCGCACAGGAAGGAGATATTGCACTCGGTGCACAATTGGTGGTAGACAATGGGCAAATGATAAAACATATCGAACCTATATATATTATTCGCAATAGCCAGCAATTTAGTATTAAGGAATATATTCCCGAAATGTCTTTACACGTCCGATTCAAAAGTATCGATCCATCCACTGAACAGATGACCTTTGCACTAGCCCAGGATGAAAACAGGGCAAATGAATTCAGAATCGAAATCGCCGAAAATGTACCTCGCTCAGATATATTGGTATTCGAAGCACAGGTCTTTCCGGGTATGAATTTGGTTTGGTCGGGATCGATAATGATGTTATTAGGATTCCTGGTGAGCCTGTTTAGGAGGAGAAAAACTGCGGAGGCATGACCCTAAAGTTGACAACTTTTCGAAAGTTGTCAACTTTTGCTAAACTAAACTCATCACATCAACAATCCATGAGAATCGTTAAGGAATTCACTTTAGGAGAGATCCATGTCACCATTTTCAAGATGGGACAAAAATTCACACTAAAATTGGAGTGGAATCGACTCGAACAAGTGTTCAAGTTAGATGCCAGGGATGGTGTTGAAAAGTTGGAGCACGTCATGGCACTAATGGATAAGACTTTTTTAGAAAAGGTGAAATCGGTTTTTGAATCTATGCTCGAGAATAAAAATGATCGATTATCTGAATGGCAGGAAATCAGTAGGGATGAATTTCCGGAAATTATTTGAAGGGCAGCGTCCCTTTAAAGTTGTCAGATTTTTGCTCGATAAAACACAAAGCATATATCAGGCGATGAGAAATTAGGGTAATCCTCTCTTGCCCAAACTCCAGTCACTCACTGAGTATTCCGAAGCCCTCTGGCGCCGCGGCGCTTCCAGGTGGTTTAGGATGATGGCCCAAAGTTTTTCGCAAGGTATGATCTCGACGACTTGCTCATGATCAATTTTAAAAGCTTCCGCTTCCAGCTTTCTTTGGTAGGGCAGCGCTTTGCGCTCTACGGCCCGTGGGTGGAAGTTGTTGAGGGGCACTTGCAGCAGCATCTTTATAAAGCAGTTGCTGCGGAAATTTGGCGATCCTTTTTTGAGGTAGGTATTGCAATAATTTTTGAGTGAATAGATTTTCGATTCTATTGCTCCGTAGTCCCTGTCGCAGATATTGAAGAGCAATTGAGCGATGATGTAGGGTACTTCCAGGTCTTTGAGATGAGATTTGTTTTCGTCCAGGAATTTGAAGTAGTGGTTGATGGATTGGGTGGAGGGTTTTTCTCCTTCTATTAATTCTTTTCGTCGTAGGAATTCGATATACAAACCCATTAATGTCCATCGAACTTTTTTGTCCGAAGGTTGATGGTTGAAGTTGCGATTGTCGATCATGGTTTGGTAGGCTTGATGCGCATGATTGTATTTTTCGTAACTTATAGAAGTTAGTATTTTAAGTTCCAGGCTCAAAAACCAATTGGATCCCCCTTCCCTCGCAAGTTCTAGAGCAAGTTCCTGATATTCAAAAGAGTCATTTACTTTCTGCGATCGAAGCTGAGTATATATGACGTGATTTATGAATTGTTGCTTAGCGATTCGATGATCATAGCGTTTTTCACAAAAGAAATTATAAGCATTGAGGGCTATTTGCTCCGCTTTTTGATAGTCGTTTTTTAATTCATACATATAAATCTCGATTAAATAGTGCTTATGATAATAATTGAATGATGGAATAGGAACCTTTGGAATTGGGTGGTTGTCAAGGTATTTCCCAGCTATTTCAATTATTTCTGTATTAGGAATTGTTCCGCTCCCAACATTTACATTCATTGTTGTGAGAACCTTTTCAGCGTGTAATTCCTTATCCATTATATCTAAGTACTGATCATTTATTTTCGTCCAATATTCCTGTTTGGCAGGATCGATTTCCTTCCATCCGTAAAAAAGATAGAGTTGTCTTGAAACTTCAACCACTATTTCAGTGAGATCATAGTACACAGCCCTTTTAACAAGATTTTCTCCCAAATCTTTAATGCTACTATTGCGGCCAAGACCGACTAAAATTTTCAACATCGCTTGCTGTCGTATGGCTTTATAGTAAGCACGTTGGAATCGCGAATATTTGTGGTTGGGTGCTTTGAATTTTAACAACTCAGCCTGTAACGCGGTTTTTACATCTGATTTTGTATTTCTATAAGGAGCAATGGCCTTTTCAGATCGGAACAGTTCATAGGTGACTTCTTCGTCAGAATAACCCCGTTTTAAAAGTTCGAAAAATTGTCTTTTAAGACTACTATTCAGTGAAAGTTTAAATCGCTCCCACTTCTTCTCTTCGTAGGCCATCTTGTCGGAGATGGTGTCGTAGAGTTCCTTTAATACCCTCATGGTTTAAGTTCTAGTGAAAGAAATGCGCAATTCCATAATTGCATTTCTCCATTTTTTCATCTAACTTGCTTTTCTCCTCACCGTTTTACATATAATTTTCTCAGTAAAACAACCCAATGTCCCCTGTTTTAAAATGGTTGGCATAATATATGGGAAAAATATAGAATATCAAATCAGGAGCTCTGGTTTTTAGCAAGTACTGGGCAAAAAAACCGGTTTCATTTGTTGAAATGTCTGAAATTTATTCAGACTACTTCTATTAATTAAAAATATTTCAGAATGAATAATTGGGAAGTTATCGGTGACGATGTTGGTGAATTTTAGCCGACGGTACTGGTGAGAATACGAATAGAACCACCAGGGAATCACTTCATCTCTCATTAATGCATAAGGCATCTAAAGAGAGAGAGGCTCAATTATTTTCACATTGGGCATAGCGTCTGAGTTTTTACATTCAGGCGCTAAACAACCTCTCTCTTAAGATTTAAAATTATTGCGAGAATCGGATTAAACGCTGATTTTTTTCAATGTTTCTCGCATTATAGTTTATACCTTTATGAAAGTGAGGTTATTTGCTTAAGTGTCATATAATCAAGGAGTTATGGCGCGGTAAAAGAGTATCCTCGAAGACATATAGAAATATTGTTAATGTGAAAATAGGAGGTTGTTCTTTGAATGCATTAGATTACTTCACAAGGAAAGAAATTGAGCGGAGCGGAATGAAAAAGAAGGGAGCCATTGGGAAACTCCCTTCACTTCTCATTTTCACGTAAAGGTGTTAAAGGAGAGATCTTTAAGAACATAGGGCTTTACGATTGAATTTTATACTAGGGCGTCAGTTGATCTCTCCCTATAACAATTCAAATGTATTATTACTCTTTTGTGAAAAGCCAGTTTTCTCACTTTTTTTTCGCATTATACTGAAACCCTTGTCCATTACTATCCTACTTTTATAAGTCCTTCATAATCAAATAATTATGTTAATTCAAATCTGAATATCAGTTTTGATATAGAAATATGTTCAATATGAAATGGATAGAATGCTGCCTCAATATTGGCGAGTCTGCCAGTTGGCCGACTTTTTTATTAGCACCAAAATTTAGTCAAATTCGAAATATGCTTAAAATCGCTCCTATTGGATAAAAGTTGTCAACTTTGTTCACTTCCTGCTTTTGAGATACCTCATCACTCCATGCACTGCTTTCGCACGGTGGCTAATTTTATCTTTAATGTGATTTGGCAATTCTCCAAAACTTTGATCGTATCCTTCAGGGATGAAGATCGGGTCATAACCAAATCCCCCGGGACCCCTCTTCTCAAATCCGATGTGGCCTTCGCAAATACCAGTGAATTGATGTCGGGTGTTTTCGATGATCAATGCAATGATCGTCTTGAATTGAGCAGCGCGATTTTCACAATTCGCCAAAAGGCCTAAAACCTTATTTATGTTATCATCGGGATTTTTTTGCGGACCGGCAAACCTAGCCGTATGGACACCGGGTTCACCATTCAGGGCATCAATGAGCAGGCCCGTGTCTTCGGCCATGACCGGTGATTTTTTGATCTCGTATACCGCTTCTGCCTTGATCCATGCATTTTCTTCAATGGTGATGCCATCTTCGGCGATTTCCTCAGACCAGCCGATTTCTTTGAGGGATATGAAGTTGATGTTTGAAGATTTTGCGACTGAGTTGATCTCTTTGACCTTGTGATCATTGTGGGTGGCGATGATGATGAGCATGGTTTGTTTTGGTTTCCGGATATTAGAAAATGAAGTTTTTAAACAACTTCAATGTATCGATTAATTATAATCCGAGAATAATGAAGATACCAAGCCTTTTGCGAATTAGATCTTGATTATTTAAAAATGTGGTCGTGTATAGCTAACTTATTATAACTATTTCAGAGAACACTCCAAAATAGTTGTCTTTTTTGTAAGTACTCAATAACCGTACAAAAATAAGGATAGCTAAGCCAATTCCAGTTGATATTTTTGGAGCATTATCTGAGATAATGGAGGAATAAGGTTTGATTTTTTAAGCCGGTCTTTGAGATATTCCCAAAATGATACATCAAGTTTCCTGCAAGTTTTTTTCAACGAGAGGAAAGTATCCCTCGCCCTTCTTCCGTTTTCACTTCTTGTACCTGCACTTATTTTTCTTCTTTTTACATATTCTCTGATATCCCTTTCTGAGTCATTGTTATGCAATGAAGTAGTAGGCCGATTCAAAACGACTAATAGTTGATCTTTTTTTCTTTTAAGATCATCCAATACATGATTGAGCGCTCCAAAGTCGGCTACCGGTTCACACAATGAATCAAAATTTTGACTCAGTTGTAAGGCTTTTTTTCGATCAGGTTTTTCTTTGTATAACTTAAGTTGTTGATAAAGCAACCAATATTTGGCTTTTTTACTTTCCAACTGTTCCTGTTGAACAGAATCGTAATATTTTAATTCCACCAATCTTCTTTCGGCATGTTTCCAACACAAAGAGTGGATAAATATGTTGAATTGGCCTGCTCCGTCAGAATGGATTACTGTATTGGGGTCAAATCCATGTTCCACAATAGACCCTATAAGCAATGCTTCTGTTATATGTTTTATGGCGTATTTGGCCGTTATTCCTTTGCTTTTAAAATATTCTTCAAGGGTTTTTTTGTCTTTAAATACTCGTTCTCCCTGATCATAACTTTGTTTCAGTATTTGACAATATCCCACCGTTAGTCTTTCATTTTCAATGTAGGATAAGCTTGCCTGATTAATATGATAATCCTCTTTTTCTTGACGAAGTATTTCTAAAAAATTGATACGACTCTTTGAAAAAGTTGTAGTAAAATAGGTGAACAAATCTGAATTAATACAGTTACAAAAACCATTTTTGAACCTATGTCTTGCTCCTGTATCATCAGTGCGTAGTTCTTCTGTGAGTTCTATTCCTTTCGATAATAGGGTCTGTTTTTCTCGATGAAAAGCTTGTTTGTTTGCTGTTAATATTGCCGAAATCTGTCCCGATGATATATCTACCCCAAAATCACGAAGTGAGGATAATATCAGGGGCTGGGTAACACTACAGTAGTAGTATTGATGGATAATATAGGCTTTTAAGTCTGCACCAAAATGAGTGTTTTTTAAGTGCTTGGGCATTGGAGCTACCTGTACCTGTTTACCGTCGGGACTCTGCCATTTTTCCAACTTGTATTCAATGTTATTTGCCCTTACTATGATGTCTTGGATTACACATGTTTTGTAACCGATTAATTTCCATCCTTTTGGTGGATCGATTAATTTGACTTCCTTTTCTTCATGAATGGTCAGATTCTCTTTCTTCTTACGCTTGCCTGTTTTACGTTCTTTTTGCGAGCTGACTGTGTCCTTAGGATTGGGTTTATCAAGATTGCTGGGTTTGATCTTTGGCTTTTTTGGTAACTTTTTTAACCCACGTACTTCAGCTTTTAATTCTTCTACTTCATCACTCAATCGAGTTATCTTTTCCAGAAGAAACAGTACAAATGGTTCATCCAACAACTCCTTTCGAAATCCAGAAACATTTTCCAATCCTCTACTTGTCGGTGAGTTTGAAAGATTGTCTTTACCTTTATTTTTTTGTGCTTTGATAATCTGAGCTTTTTACGCCCTATTATCATTTATTGGCAGTTACTATTTCTTAACTGTTTTCGGGTGCATTTCAAAATGTCCCGATATAGGGAAATATGTGTTAAATTAGATATATCAACCAAAAATTAAAAGTCATGAACGTGGTTAAATTACAGAAAAGATTTGACCAACTGATGAGTGATGTAAAGAACCTACAGGACATTGAAAGTTTTTACGACTATGAAGAAAGTTTTACCTACCTGTTAAAAGATTTTGGCAGAGAATTGCTAGAGAGTTCATTGGGCGAGGCTGTTGAAAATCGTAAAAAAAAAGATGCATCAAGACAGGTTACGGTAAAATTGAATTGAATAGTCCAACAAGTACAGCGAACAAATCGAGTCTGCAAAAGTAAGCCCTTATTTACAAGGCAAGTTGATATTCATAGGCCAGTTTAGTTGTTACGAGAATGGGGAAGAAATTGCGAATAAATTATTAGAGGTAAAAACGAATGATACGGCAATTTACCGTTTAACTGATACAATGGGAGAACAAGTAGGAGAATGGATAGATGACCAAGATCGGTACAACATAGAAGATGTGAAAAAAGAGGATAGAGTTTATTGTCAGGTGGATGGTTCTTATTTATTGACAAGAGGACCGGGATGGAAAGAGGTAAAATTGGGAAGGGTATTCAAACAAAGCTCAATTCTACCTCAAAGTGCTGATAGACAGTGGATTAGGAATAGTGAATATGTAGGTCATTTGGGTGATCATGAAGAATTTGAGACAAAAGTTTCAGTGTTATTAGATGAATATTCAGGATTAAAAGACCGGATGGTTTTTGTGAATGACGGAGCTGTATGGATAGAAAAATGGATTACAGCAGAATATCCTGATGCAACCCAAGTACTAGATTTTTACCACGCCGTTAAAAATGTGAGCAAATACGCAAATGTGTGTATGAAAAATAAAAAAGTAAGAAAAGAATGGATTTCACAGACAGCTTCACTATTAAAAGAAAAGGGTTATGATAGCCTTATAGAACGGATCGATGAATTGAATTGTAACACGAAATTAAAAAAAGAGGAAAAGAGGAAATTGATGGTCTATTTAGAAAGGAACAAGACAAGAATGGATTACCCTTCATACATAGAAAAGGGAATGTTAATAGGTTCTGGAGCCATAGAAGCAGCGCACCGCAACGTATTGCAAAAAAGGATGAAACTGTCAGGTCAAAGATGGTCTGCCAAGGGAATTCAAAATATGATCAATCTCAGAGTAATCAATAAAAGTGGCCATTGGGATATGGTAACTGACAGGTTAAGACGCGCCGCCTAGACGGGACAAAATGAAATGCACCCCTGTTTTCTCTAACTCATTATTTTTACCTAATCATTATTTTTAATAATTCGATTTATTGACCGTTATTGAGTACTTACTCTTTTTTCGGAATAGGTTCCTGAATAGTTTACTTTTTACTTCTAGTGGAAGACCAGAATTGCTCACGTTTAGGTAAAGGACTATTCAAGCCAATCACCCCTTTCATACACAATCCTACCCCCAAAAATCGCATACTCAATCTTCGCCTCCAACCATTCCTTCGGTTCGGTGTGAAAAAGATCGGTGTCGATTACCGCAATGTCGGCCAGTTTTCCAGGCTCCAGTATACCTTTTTCGTCTTCTTCGAAGGCTCCAAAAGCGGCTCCCCACGTATATGCTTTCAAGGCCGTTTCGAGTGAAACTTTTTGCTCCGGAAACCATCCTTCCTTTGGTTCTCCTTTGACCGTCTGTCGTGTCACGGCAGCATAAAGGCCCATGATCGGGTTGATGGGATAGTAGGACGCATTCGTACCCGGCCAATCCGAACCGAAGGGCAAAATGCAGCCTAGGTCCCGAAGTGTTTTGAATGCATATGCCCCTTTGCACCGTTCGTACCCGATCCGCTCTTCCATCCACCGCATATCGTCTGTAACGTGATAAGGCTGTACTTCAGCGACGATATTCCGGCCTGCAATACGCTCAAAATCTTGCGGAGCAATGACTTGAGCGTGTACTATTCGGAATCTTCGGTCTTTTAGGCCATTGGCCTGTTCAAGTGTATCTACTATATTCAGTAAAAGCGAATTGGCCTGATCACCAATGGCGTGTACACGGAGTTGAATGTCTGCACTATCGGCGCTGATGAGCGTTTCCTTGAAACTTGGCATGTCTCCGGAAAATTCTCGCCAACCGCCTCTCCAGTTTGCATTCTCTAAAATATTGTCACTATAAGGTTGAAAAAATCGAGCTGTCCTCGCTCCCATGATGCCATCAATGTGGCTTTTGATCGTTCCAAAAGAAAGCATCTCGTCACCCGACGTTCTTCTTCCCGTACTGTTGTAATTGTTAATGGTCCAGCCTTTTTCTATCATCATTTTATACTCAGAAAGTCGTGCTGGAGCAAAATTGATGCGGCAAGTCAATTCATCTTTTTCTTTCATAATTCAAGAGGTGAATATACGAATGACAGGTATTTTATAAATTCTTGGAAAGCGACCTGTTGTTTTCCGTCAGAACAAACAATTCGAAGCCTTGCAACTAGGGAAGACCTGTCAGTCGTCTTCAATAATTTACATCAGCACATCCTTCATACCCAGAATATGAATAGCAACCAAACCCATCAAACCCACAAAAAGGACATAATATATTGTGGGAATAATTGTCTTCTTCAAAATATTCCCTTCACGGCCCAACATGCCTACGGTGGCCGATGCTGCGACAATGTTGTGAATAGCGATCATATTACCGGCGGCTGCTCCTACGGCTTGCAATGAAACCATAATGACCGAAGGCATCATAAGACGCTCCGCGACACCAAACTGGAAAAGGGCAAACATGAGGTTGCTCACCGTATTGCTTCCAGCAATGAAAGCGCCGAGCGCACCGACGGAAGGAGCAAATAATGGATACACCGTTCCTACATGGGCGGCCACCCATTCTGCCATCGCAATCGGCATTCCCGGCAAATCATTCGCATTCATTCCGGAATTGATATAGATCCTCACCATAGGAATAGTGAAAATGAGCACGAAACCCGCCCCTAGAAGCATTTTGGCGCTTTCGCCAAATGCAAGTCGAAATGATTTGACGTCCATTTTATGAAGAAAGAAAGTAATAAGACAAACCAATACCAGGATGGTACCAGGCAAATATAATGGTGCGCTTGATGCATTGATATCGGTGCCAAGTATTTGATTCCAGCCGATCTTAATATTTGATAAAAATGATTTAACAGGCAGTTGTGAAACGCGGCTGATCACAAGGAAAAGACCTACCAGGAGATAAGGCACCCATGACTTCACCAAGGAGGGCTGATTTAAGGTGGGTTCGTCGTCCACTGTTATTTCTATACTGCCCATCCAGTCTTTTTCCCAACTTTTTCTTTCAGGGAATTCCCAGGTATCTTTTGGTTGTAAAAATCCCTTTCTCGCTGCGTAAGTGACAATAGTTAATCCTATGAGCGCGCCAAGCAGCGAGGGAAATTCCGGTCCAAGAAATATGGCATTAAGCAAATAAGGGATAGTAAATGCCAAACCACCGAAGAGTGCAAAAGGCAAAATATTGAGGCCTTCTTTCCACGATTTATTCTTTCCAAAAAACCGACACATCATCACTACCATAAACAAAGGCATAAAGGTGCCTGCAATGGCATGGAATACAGCTACATCCACCGTTACTAAGTGCAAATATTCTGCAAATGAGGAACCTACCGAAGCCAGGTGCGCGTCCAATTCGGGATTTTGTAACCCTCCTCGCACACCAACCAATATAGGCGTACCTACTGCTCCAAACGTGACAGCCGTACTTTGCACCATAAGGCCGATCATCACTGCACAAAGCGCGGGAAATCCAAGCGCTACCAACAGCGGAGCAACTATCGCAGCGGGAGTACCAAAGCCGGCAGCCCCTTCGATAAATGATCCGAATAGCCAGGCAATGATCACCACTTGTACTCTGCGATCAGGACTGATATCTGTAAATCCCCTTCGAATCACTCCTACGGCTCCTGAGTACTTCAATACATTAAGTAATAGAATAGCGCCGAAAATGATGTACAGGATATCAAAGGTGATAAAAAGTCCTTGAATCGACGAAGCAAGAATATCCGTGCCTGATAAACCCCATGCCCACGATGCGATGATTGCCGTGAGAACGAACGAAATAGGCATGGCCGAACGAGCGGGCATTCTGAAGCCCACCAGCAGAACTGCAGCGGCTGCGATAGGGAGGAGAGCGAGTAGAGCGAGAGTGGAAAGGCTCATAAAGTGGTTTGCTATAGTTGGTAATACTTTTATGCACTTCGAATATCGGAAAATCGGCTGGATGCGAATTGGTGATTCAAAGAATGCCAAATACTCAATCCAAATATTAGGTTGAAATTATTAAAAAAGTATACTATTTTGTAGTTTATTAGTAAATATAGTAATACTATTCTTCATGCTCTACTTAAGAAATGTTTTCCCATCGCTTCTGGAGCATTTGGCAAAAAGGCAAGTGACAGTGATAACGGGAATGCGCAGGACTGGTAAAACAACCCTGTTAAACCAACTTATGGAGAACTCCCATATTGCTCAAAAAGTATTTTTCGATTTAGAGCGCATCGATAATCGCGAACTGTTCTCCGAGAAAAATTACGAATCACTTGTGCACGTCCTGATCCAAAGAGGAATACAATTTTCAGAGAAGATACTAATCGGCATTGACGAAATTCAATTGGTTCCAAACCTACCTAGTGTTATCAAATATTTATATGACAAATATGACATTAAGTTTGTCGTAACCGGTTCGAGTTTCTACTACATGAAAAACCAGTTTAGTGAATCTCTGGCTGGCAGGAAAAAGATATTTGAGATCTATCCTTTGTCATTTAATGAATTTTTGACATTCAAGGAAGTGGAATACGTAACAAAAGGAAATTTTTGGGAACGACAATTCACTCCATCTGAATACGAGCGACTAAAGCACCACTACACCGAATACATTGATTATGGAGGCTTTCCCGATGTTGTTTTGACCAATAAATGTGAAGATAAAACAGATATTACCAGAGATATTTTGAGTTCCTATATCAATCTGGATTTGTCCGCTTTGACGGATATAAAAAAGAGCACAGAGGTGTATAAGTTGATAAAGGTATTAGCCGTGCGCATTGGAACACGCCTGGAAATTTCTAAAATGTCTTCCCTTACCGGAATGACACGATCAAAGGTGGAAAACTATATAGATTTGCTAGAGCATTCTTATTTAATTCACACTATTCCGGTGACATTTACAAGTCCTGATAGAGAAATAGTTAAGGCTAGAAAAATTTACTTTATCGATAATGGAATAGCTTCACTTTCTGCGGAATTGGGTAGTGGTGCCAAATTTGAGAATACGATATTCAATCAGCTGCAGCATTTCGGCGATATATCTTACTATTCTCTAAAGACGGGGAGGGAAATCGACTTTATTCTTAATAAGAAAATGGCTTTTGAAATAAAGGAAACTGCAAGACACGCTCATTTAAAGAAGGCATCCACATTGGCAAAAAATCTAAGTATTCGACAAGTTTATGTTATTGGTCGATATCCCAATCAAATATTTCCTGGTTTCATTTGGGGAGGATTAATTCAGTAAAAAAAGTTGTGGCGGGACCCCTTGGATTAGGTTTTCAACCCAACTATCATCAGCCAATCAATGAGGGCCCTTACGCCCTCCAAAAATCTTCCTCCAGACCCAGGCTAATGGATCAAAAAACCGGCCTGCCACCCTTTCTTTGAGCGGAATTATTGCATTATCGGTGATTGTGATATCTTCCGGACAGACTTCTGTACAACACTTGGTAATATTGCAATAACCAATGCCCATTTCGTTTTTGATAAGGGCTGTGCGATCCTCCGTATCAAGGGGATGCATATCCAAACCTGCTAGTCTAACAAGGAATCTCGGTCCGCAAAATTCTTCTTTTTTATCGTGCTCTCGGAGGACGTGACAGACATCTTGACAAAGGAAACATTCTATGCATTTGCGAAATTCCTGGACGCGGTCTGTTTCGTATTGATAGTATTTTCTTTCACCTTCTTTGATCCTGAATTCGGGTATTCGTTTATTGACTTCATAATTCCATGAGACGTCGGACACAAGGTCTTTTACTACCGGGAAAGTCTTCATAGGCATGATCGATAAAGTGGCATTTTCGGGATATTTGTCCATTCGCTCCATGCAGAGTAGTTTGGGTCTGCCATTCACTTCTGCACTGCATGAGCCGCATTTTCCAGCTTTACAATTCCACCGAACTGCAAGATCGGGAGCATGAATGGCCTGGGCTTGATGTACGGCATCGAGCACAACCATTCCAGGTGTTCGAGGCACGGTGTACTCCACCATTTGGCCCCTTTCGTCATCTCCTCTATATATATGAAGTGTTGCTGTATTCTCCATCGTAGTCTAATCTTTTAGCAGTTTTTGCAGTTCGGCAGGCGGTTTGTCTAAAGTTTCTTTGGTGATCTTTGTCTTTCCATTCTCAATTTTCACAACAAGATTTACTTTTCCCCATTCATCTCTCGAACCTTCGAAATCCTCTCGAGTATGGGCGCCGCGGCTTTCTGTGCGCACTAGTGCAGCCATTGTCACCGCTTCCGCTATATCGATCATATTGCAAAGGTCCATCGCAAGATGCCATCCTGGGTTAAATTGAATATTGCCGCCAACTTTTACGGATTGCGATCTTTTGCGAAGCGCTTTGATTTCTTCCAGAGCGGTTTTGAGTTCAGATTCTGTCCTGACTATTCCTACATTTTTCTGCATCATGGCCTGGAGATCGTCAGTGATCGTATAAGGATTTTCTCCTTTTGATTCTTCGAATGGCTTGAGGCTTTCTTTGACCACTTGATCGACTTGCTTGTCGTCTACTGCAGCATGCTTCCTTTTTTTGGTGTACTCACTTGCATATTCGCCAGCACGTTTTCCGAACACTAGAAGATCAGAAAGCGAATTGCCACCGAGGCGATTAGAGCCGTGAAGACCTGCTCCGACTTCTCCTGCTGCGAATAGCCCTGATACACTGGATTCCTGAGTTTCCGAATGCACACGTACACCGCCCATTGTATAATGACATGTTGGGCCTACTTCCATTGGTTCGGCGGTAATATCGACATCGGCTAACTGCTTAAACTGGTGGTACATACTCGGCAACTTTCTCTTGATTTCCGCAGCTGGCCGTCTTGAGGCTATGTCCAAAAATACTCCGCCGTGCGGGGCGCCCCTTCCTTCCAGCACTTCTTTTCTAATAGCACGAGCGACTACATCTCTGGTCAGCAATTCCGGTGGACGACGGGCGCTTGGAATTTTATTGGCTACTACAGCCTTGACCCATTCATTGGCTTCTTCTTCCGTATCGGCAAATTCGGCCTTGTACATATCCGGTACATTGTCAAACATGAATCGCTTTCCTTCTTTATTCTTGAGCATGCCGCCTTCGCCGCGGACACCTTCGGTGATCAGTGTACCCTTTACGCTCGGAGGCCATACCATTCCTGTTGGATGAAATTGCACAAATTCCATATCCAGCAATTCTGCCCCTGCCCAATAGGCCAGGGCATGTCCGTCGGCTGTGTACTCCCATGAGTTGGAAGTGATCTCCCAGCATTTTCCTATGCCGCCTGTTGCGAGTACGACGGCCTTTGCTTTAAATATATCAAAGGTGCCTTTCTCTCTGCTGTAGGCAATGCATCCGGCCACTTGTCCGTCGCTTTGCAAGATGCGGCGCACTGTGAATTCCATAAAGACATCAATGCCTGAATGAACACCTTTGTCCTGAAGGGTTCGGATCATTTCCAAACCAGTCCGATCACCTACATGGGCAAGTCGGGGATAGGTGTGTCCGCCGAAATTGCGCTGCATGATCTTACCGCTCTGGGTACGATCAAAGACTGCTCCCCATTCTTCCAGTTCGTTCACTCTTTCTGCCGCTTCCTGGGCGTGGAGTTGGGCCATTCGCCATTGGTTGAGGTATTTTCCGCCCTTCATCGTATCGCGAAAGTGCACTTTCCAATTATCCCTATCATCGACATTTCCCAGAGATGCCGCCATGCCGCCTTCGGCCATAACAGTGTGTGCCTTTCCCAATAGAGATTTACATATGATAGCCGTGTTCACACCATTTCTTGAAGCTTCTATTGCCGCTCTAAGTCCTGCGCCACCCGCCCCGACTATGATGACGTCGTATGTATGTGTTGTGTATTTGTCCATTTAAAAAATTCTTATATCCGTCCACATTCCCGAACTGATCATCCAAATGTAGAAATCAGCAAAACCCACCATAAACAAACTCAACCATGCCCAGAGCATATGACGTGTGTTCAGTGCTGAGACTCCTTTCCACATTTTGTGGCGCGTTTCGCCGAAGGCCACACAGCTGTAGCAATCAAATTTGCCACTGATCAAATGCCTGAGCGAGTGGCACGAAAAGGTATATAAGCTGAGCAAAACCCAATTTGCCAGTAGAACCAAGGTGGCTATACTCGCCCCAAAACCATTTGGCCAGTTAATTGAATGGTACACATCGACACCGAGGATGATAATAAATATCAATGCAAAGTAAAGAAAGAACCGGTGTAAGTTTTGGAAGATGAAAAGTCCGGTTTCGCCTTTGTAATTTTTTATCGAGCCTTTTCTTTCTGAAACCGAACATGCCGGTGGATCAAGGAAAAAGGCCCGATAATATGCCTTCCGGTAATAATAACACGTCAATCGAAAACCACCGGGCGCCCAAAGGATCAGAAATGCGGGTGACAGCCACGAAGGCATGCTATTCCATATCAATAGGGGAGAGTAGAGCGGCGACAATAGAAAAGCTGAAGTGCTATTATCAACTACGTAGTCGGCATTGTAGATGGCACGGGCTGTAGCGTACAGTACAAAAAGTCCAAGGCCAATGAAAACTGCAAAGGGCGCTACCCACCAAAGATCACGCCTTGCTGTAATTCCGAATCCGTATTGTTTTCGCTGAATGGTTGTGACTGACATAGAAAAAATTAGCGCTCGTTAATGAAAGGCAAGATATGAGATTTACGTATTCAGTCGGGTAGAAATGGGCGATAATTTTATTTATAATGGCTCTAAAAAAGAAAGATTTCTTTGTGGAAAGAGTTTTATATTCGAACAAACATTAAGGCCCGAGATATGGGTGTACTTCACAAGAAAATAACATGGGATGAGTTTAAGGATATGGAAATCCCTGATGGTGATACGTCTATTTATGAATTGATAGATGTAAAAACAATTTTCCAGTAGGCTTTAACTACAATCCTTCATTTACCTCATATCCCAACGATTTCCAATATAGAATTTCCTTCTTTAATCGTTCGATCCCAAGCGCAGAATTGATGGCGAATTCAAATTTTTGGCTTTGACCCTCATTTCCCAAATGGAGCTTGTTTTTATTATGGATTCCTCTGACTTCGGCGAAGGCCTCGGGCAGGCGACCAAAGGGAATATCATACCGGTCTCGCATTGATATTTTGGTTTCGGAATTGATATTAATTTCTTTATCGATCATTCCCGATTCGGAAATGATTCTTACCGTATTTCTTTCAATAACGATTCTACGATCTGGTGACTTTCGTCCAAAAAAAGAGTTTTTACCTTTCTCGATTAGATTTGCTACGAACATAGTTGTCCTTTAAAAGTGAGAATTACAGAGGATCAGGGCAATAATGATTCCAAACTCCGAAGGTACAAACATTACTAGAATATGAGGTATCGAAGCTTAATTTTGAAATTTGAACAATGAAGAACTCCGTGAAAAATTTTATTCATTGGTACCTCGGCAGCTTCGTTCTGATTTGCATCTTGCTCCTGGTTGTTCTCTATTTCAATGATCTGTCTATTGATGAAATTAAAAGCGTTTTCCCCGATGCTCTTTTCCAACTTATAGAGCACTGGTTCTTCTGGGTGATCTTATTAGTGCCCTATTTATTTTTTCTTTTGATCCGCTTTCTTTTAAGAAATAATTTTGAGTGGGTTACCTTGGTACCTTATGGAGGTCAAGAAGATTACCTTAGCCCGTTGATGAGAGGAGTTCCTTCTGATAGTATTTTGGCAAGTCGCATTGATTCTCATTGGGTTAAGAAGATTTCGGTAGCCCGGTCTTTCGGTTTTCGCGTTATGCTCAAACCACACATTTGGATATCTAATCCTTCCTTTGGCAAAAAGCAGAAATCCTTCCTTGACTGAAATCGTTGGAGGATGGCGCCCCCACGTTTCTAATATTGAAAACCTTCATTCCAAAATTGGCAAGCCTGTTCTTTTTACCGAAATGGGCTACAAAAGCACAGTAGATACTGCTATTGAGCCCTGGAGGTGGCCAAGCGCATTTGCTAATTTGTACAAAAAAGTCTCCACAGAAACACAAGCTAATTGCTACGAAGCCTTTTTCAAAACGGTTTGGAATAAAGAGTGGTTTGCCGGTGTCCATATTTGGCAATGGCGAAGTAATTATGACAGGTCGGGAGGGCAGAATCATCGGGGATTTACACCTCAAAGAAAGCCTTCAGAAAATGTGATAGCAAGAGGTTTCTATAACCGCAACAATTTATGTGTAACTGGCAATCTCGATGACTAACATCAAAATCGCCAGCTACATCAACAAACATTCAATGAATGTTAAGGATAATGTATCCCTATCAATTCTATTCTTCCTTCTTGGCTCCGATCTCGATGTTGGCGGTAATATTGACCTTCTTACCAACTATCAAATCACCCCCTGGAAGTGCGCGATCAAATTTCAGATTGTAATCAAAGCGATTAATCATGCCTTGAATTTTGAATCCGGATACCGGCCCTTTTCCACCTTGAACGGTACCGTTGTACTTCAAATCAAATTTTTCACTCTTGGTCACATCACGCATCGTAAGATCACCAACCAGAAAATAATCATCGCCTTCTTTTACAATTTCTCCTGAGAATTTCAATTCAGGATGGTTTTCGGCATCAAAGAAATCCGGACTCTTCAAATGGCCGTCCCTCTTGTCATTGCCCGTAGTGACAGAAGTGGTTTGCGCTGTAAATTGCACCTTGCTGCCGACAAAATCATCTGACATACTGGTCACAGAGCCATCAAATTCTTTAAACGACCCTTCTACTTCCGATATACCCATATGAGTTGCTGCAAATCCTATTTTTGTATGGGCTTTGTCCAGTGACCATTCCGTTGATCCGTTATCCGATCCTTGGGCGGAAATCTTTGGAGCTAGCAGCAATAAAGAAAAGATGAAAATCAGTGAGCATAAGAATGTGAATTTTTTTTTCATTTTAACAAATTGTAGTTAGTAAATAGTGAATTGCGAAAATATATATAATTCTATTGACAAGCCAGGAATTTTAACCGCCACTTTCTGCCATTTTTGTGGTGTGCCAAACCGCTTAGCATAATTCAAACGCACTATGCCGATCCCAAAAACACTTTGGACTCTTGTGGAGTAAAATTCCATGCCCAGTAAAAATGATCCGGCTGACTTCAATTGCCGTTCGTTCTGCACAAGGGCTGCGCGGAAGGTATAGCGGTCATGGTTGAATAAATAAAAAGCGGTAAAACCAAGAATCTGTTCATAAATATCGGGACGCAAATAAAACGGCCCTGAGCCCGCATAATCATAAGAAGCAGAATTTTCAAGGTACATTCCCTTGTAAAACTGGCCAAAAATATCTAGGACCACCTTACGAGAGTAGATGCTCGTCTGAAGATCAAGGTAACGCGTTTCGCCCTGTCCTTCATCCTCATTGAGAAAGCCGAATCCATAAGCGAAATTCAATGTGAAAGCCTTGTACGTAGCACCCAGGGCGAGATTTAATGAAGAATTGGGTTTGTATATGAGCCATTGATTGGCTTCTGTATCCCGTGTTTCAAAATTTGTATATCGGTTAGCCAGGTATAGACGCGTTGTAATGCGGTCGAGATAGGTTTCTATGTAGGTTGTATCGGTTCTTGAAACACAATTTTGAAATTGCTATGAGTAAAAAATACAATACCACTAGCCGCAAATTTGTAAAAACGGCGGCATCCGGAGCTTTGGCTTTTCACTACGTCCCAACCGGATTATTCGGCAAAAATGCACCAAGCAATAAGCTCAACATCGCCGCTGTCGGCGTCGGAGGCATGGGCGCCGCTAACTTGCGCCAATGCGAAGAAGAGAATGTTGTCGCTCTTTGCGATGTAGACAGCGAATATGCTGCCAAAACTTTCAACAAATACCCAAATGCTGCGGTCTACAAAGACTACCGGGTAATGTTCGAAAAGCAAAAGGATATTGACGCGGTCGTGATAGCCACTCCTGATCAAGTGGAGGGCGTGGATGGATTTTGGCACGGGAGCAATGGGCGATATGGGATGTCATATTGTCGATCCGGCTTTTTATGCTCTGGATTTGGGGGCGCCTGCAGGTGTGCAGTCTACTTCTACACATTGGGTGTGCGAAGTGGCTTCGCAGACTTTTCCACGAGCATCAGTTGTTCGGATGGATTTTCCGGCCAGGGGGAATCGACCACCAGTGAAATTGACATGGTCAGATGGCCGCATCTTGCCTCCTGTTCCGCCCGAATTTGAACCTGGCCAGAAGTTTACGCCAAGTGGTGCTATATTTATTGGCGAGGACGGCGTCATTATTCACAATTCCCACGGCGCAGCTGGATTGCAAATCCTTCCTGAATTGAAAAACTTGTCCTATACCCGGCCTGCAAAAACTATCCCAAGAGTCGAAGGCAGTCACGAAGGTGATTGGATTCGAGCTTGTAAATATGGTAAACCGGCCAGTTCTTCATTCGAATATGGCGGGCCTTTGACCGAAATGGCCTTACTCGGTATGATAGCGATCCGCGTCAAAGATCAGAGGCTTGAGTGGGATTCGGAAAATTTGCGCTTTACTAATAACAATGAGGCAAACTCACTACTGCACATTGATTATCGGGATGGATGGAGTTTGTGACAGCAGAAAATGGAAACAGCCTCTAATCCGCCGCAAACCGGAAAGTTCCCAGTTTTATGAACCCTATTCCTAGAGCAACCATGACGCTTAATACAACAAGAATGGCCCGATAGGATGGTGAGAAGAGCACGCGGGAATAAGCGGAATTCGAAATACGAAACCATGTATTCTGCCGATCTGTGATACCACTCAGGACTTCGTTTTCGCCATATACGATTCGTATATAATTCTTTTGTTTTTCGCTATTGTTGAGCATCAATTCATTTCTAACTTGTAATTGCGCGAGGTCAATTTGCCGATACAAAAGTTCATAGGTTATACTGTGTCCGTGACTTTGGGGTACAATGGATAAAGAAACGGGCACTATTTGCTTCCCATCACTGTACAAACTCAAATTGTCCTTAATGTACCGCTGCGTATATGCCTTAGTCTCTTCGTCGGAGATTTGTGCGCCTTCGGGAATTTTGTAGTACTTACGTGCGGCTTCATTTGCTGTCCACGGAAGATCGACCTGAACCACAGTGTGAAAATTATTATTCGCGATAAGCGTATGAGTTTCCTTTGGAGAATGAGCCAAGACTGTCGAAACAACAATCGTGACTAACATTAATGAACTCCATACTCTCGAGAAAAATCGTTGCGTCTTCATTTGTAGCGCTTTCATTGGATTAGCTCTTCATCTCAAAGTAAAGTCAGCAGAAGGTGTTCCTACGAAACATCGTCCGACATAGGGATAGGTCTCGGTGATGACGTAGTAATAAGTGCCTTCAGGGTATTCGGGAGTTACTCCTTGTCGTCCATTGCATTCGTCGAGATCTCCGAGACCTTGTACGTATTCGTAATCCGCCGTATAAATTCCTGTATATGCGCCACACGGAGCAGAATCTCCGTCACCGGGTCGGTCTCCGGATTTCAGCAGATAGCTGGATACCAATGCTTTTACATTCGATGTACTGGAGTTTGCGTCGCTATACCCATACTTATAGTAAATTGGAAATCCATCTCCTGCGTAGCCCGCCATGACCATTTCGCTGCCCGAGGTATTGTAATCTTCCAGGAATAACCTAGGAGTCCCGTGGTGGTGATATTTTCCAGACGGTTGTACATGTGCGTTGTTGCAATCCAAGCCGAGGTTGATGCTCATCGCATCGAGATTCCAGTCCCAATTAGCTGTATTGAAATTAGTTGGTCGGGTGTGTGGCCATGGTTCTGCAGCTTCGGGATCGATCTCGATGCCGCCCAATGTCACCCCAAAAGTGTATTTCGGCCCTCCATCAGAAAGTAATGTGATGTTGCCCGTCATTGCAGGATTGGATGTGATCGTATATTGTGCATTTTGTTCGCTTACCGCATTCGGATTGATCGAACCACTTGCACTGCCAAAAAGTCCTACGGCATGATCGGGAATTCCATTTGTAGTGATGACAATTTCGTTGCCGCTACTAACCATACTCATCTCAGATTGCCAGGGCAAGGTCTCTGAACAATCCCCTCGGGAGCTATCCAGATTAGCAACATCTGTGCAATCCGAGGATGAATTATTTGAATTGTTATTCGAAGTATCGACAGGATCGGTGCTTACATTCACCAGTCCGCTATCTTCGCTGCACGCTGTGAAAGAACAAATTGCCAATAGAATTAAGAAAATATGAAGTCTCATCTTTCAAGTTTTAATATGTTAGAAAATTCATTGAGATAAGGTCTGATTGAAGGCCGTGTAACTGAAAATATGATGCGATTCAACGAATGACCGTTTTTATTCAACGAAAGGAGGTGAAGGTGCCATTTTTGTCATCTTTCACAAGTATTTTTATAATGACCAAATAATGGAGTAATGGAATAATGGAGTTCGACCAATCCAATATTCCAACAATCCTAGACTCCGGTTAGGAAAATCTCAAATAAATAAATCTAACTACTTGGTAATCAACTAGCTAAAAATCAAACATATTCTTGAATGAACAAGAATCACCGGGTCATATTTCAAATCATATTTTGGTTTTTGATAACTGCCGCCTTTATATGGATTCCGTCGTGGGGTTCTATGCCTCGCGGAGGTGAGATCAAGTCGACCTCCGTCTTAATCACTCAATATTTTCTAATTAGTCTGGTCGTATATCTCTTATTTCCCTATTTTTTTGTTCGCAATAGAAAAATCCTGTTCGCTGCACTGGCGCTGTTGTCTGCATTGTTGATGGGCTTCATTTTGAATACATTATTTCCTATACCTCCACGTCCTGATATACCGCCTCACGAGTTGGCACGGGTGAAACAACATTTGTTGCGCACCGGTTTTTTCAATGTCACCTTTCCGATCTTTGTTGCTGTGACCATAGCTAGTTTTTGGGAACTTTGGACGGTATTGCAGGGGAGAGAGAAGGAATATTTGGAAATGTCGCGACAGCGATCCGAATCTGAGTTAAAATTGCTTCGATCACAGATCAATCCCCATTTTTTATTCAACGCACTTAATGACATATACGCGCTATCTGTGATGGACTCTGATCGCACTTCGGAGAGTATAATGCAGCTTTCGGAGTTGCTGCGATATGTGCTCTACGAATGCAATAGTGGTGCGGTGCCTTTGGATAAAGAGGTCAAATATATCCAAGATTATCTCGCACTTTTTCAATTGAAGAAAGAGGATGATTTGGATATTCGCATAGATTTTCCGAAGGGCAAAATAGAGAAATACATACAACCAATGATCTTGATCCCATTTGTCGAAAATGCTCTAAAACATGGAGATTTAACTATTGATGAAAATGCGTGGATATCTATTGACCTTGAAGCCCTGGATGATAGGATAAATTTTTCAATAGAAAATTCAATAAGCAATTCAGAAATGCAAAAAGATGCTGCATCAGGAATTGGCCTGGAAAATGTCGTCAAGCGTTTGGATATTCTGTACAAGGGCAAGTACGATCTGAATATTGAAAACGCAGGTGAAATATTCAGCGTACAACTCAAACTGTGGACATGAACAAACCACTGACCTGTGTAATCATCGAAGACGAATTTCTCGCTGCTGAATTACTAAAAAAATATGTAGCTCAAACTGATGATGTGGTCTTGTTGCATTGCTTCGATAATCCTGCAATTGCTTTGGATTTCTTAAATGGTACTAAAGTGGACTTTGTACTATTGGACGTACAAATGCCTCAAATGAAGGGTACCGAAGTAGCGTCAAAAATCATGGATAAGGTGCAGATTATTTTTACGACGGCCTACTCAGACTATGCGCTCGAAAGCTACACCTATCGCGCCGCCGATTATTTAATGAAGCCTATACGCTATGAAAGATTTCTGGAGGCCGTCAATAAGGTAAAGAATCGTATATCGGCGACACGTCCCTCCGCCGATCAAACCATTACAGTCAAATCAGGACATGATACGATAAAACTTAAGCTGGGAGAAATAAGGTACGTCCAGGCCATGAGAGAGTACGTGGCATTCCATACAGCAAAAGGTCGTATCCTGAGCTATATGTCGCTGAAGCTTCTGGTCAAAGAACTGCCTGACGACCTATTCATGCAGATTCATCGGTCGTACATTGTCAATCGGTCGTATGTGGAATCACTTTCCAAGCAAAGGTTGAAAATCGGTGACAAAGTACTTCCGATCAGCAAGTCATTCTATAAAAAAGTGAAAGAGGAGATGAAATGAATTTTTGGCCGACAATCGCCGCTTAAATTTTTCATTCCGCTTTGATGGTGTTCTAATCATCCTGCACAAAAGGAATTTCAACTTTGCGCGTTATTTATTTGGAAATGTGAACTGTCTATGCTGAAATATCTCTCTGCCTGTTCTTTTTGTTTGATCATATTCATATTTGTTTCTTCTTCCTGCAAAGAAGAAATCGTGCGAGAACAGTATATGCCTCGACACAATCATGTAGCCTATCTTTCTTCACTGGATAAGATCGGTCTTCTGCACACCGCATTAGGTGCGGATTGGAAAAAGGCCAGTGAAATGGCCCTTACCAAACCGATGTATATAGAAACTCCATTTGCCGAGGATTTTTTCTCCGATCCCTCTGAAGCTACGGCAGTTGGTTATCGATTTTCGGCGAAACGTGGACATAAAATTGACATCGATTTGGATATTAAAGTCGTTGGATCTGTTCAAATATTTTTGGATGTCTTTAGAGTAGATAATGATTCGTTGGGAGAATATAAACATATTGCCAGTTCTGGTGAACATGACCATTACCTGGAATTCGAGCCAAGGAGAGATAGCGAGTACATTCTCAGATTTCAAACGGAGTTATTAAGAGGAGGCAATTTTAGCATTCGTATTAATGCAGTGCCGGCTTTGGTGTTTCCCGTAGTGGGAAAAGGAAACGGTGACATTGGAAGTCTTTTCGGAGCGCCGAGAGACGGCGGTAGGAGAAAGCATCACGGCGTTGATATTTTTGCTAAAAGGCACACCCCGATTATAGCGCCTGCAGAAGGAAGGATACGATTTGCAGGAAATAGAGGTTTGGGTGGAACGGTCATATGGATGCGCGATACAGAGAGGGATCAAACCTTGTATTTTGCTCATTTACAGGATGTTATGGTCGAGCGAGGAGATTCCGTTTATCCTGGTGACACAATTGGTACTGTAGGCAATAGCGGCAATGCCCGAACGACGCCTCCTCATTTACACTTTGGTATGTACAAGAACGGGCCTATTGACCCTTATCATTTTATTGCCAGGACAACGGCGAGGCTTTCACGTAGATTGGCTGACAAGTCTATGGTCGGCCACGACATTCGCACAAAACAGAATGCTCGGCTAAGACTCTCCGGCATCACAAAAGGTCAAAAATCTGTGGAAATAGCAAAATTCCAGATCATGGAGACATTAGGGGCCTCCGGATCATATTTCAGGGTAAGACTCCCGGACAATACTGCAGGATACATTAATCATTCAGTTGTCGAAGTTGCGGACGAACCCATAAAGCAACGTTTTGCTGACTATTCAGGCGACCTGCTTTCATTACCTATGAATAGTGCGTTTCACATCGATAAAATTAATGAAGGTGAAAAACTGAAAGTATACGGAAGGAACGCAGATTACGGCTTCATCGAAAAACCAAGTGGCCAAAAGGGATGGTTAAAGCTACTTTGAGATGAAAACAAACCTTGGAATTTTTCTTCGCCTTAAAATTTTGTCTCCTCGTTGTGGTTATTGTGTATAGGTACTTTTTTGGTGTTTTTGCGAAAGCAAATTAAAAGTAGCGCATAAAATCCTATCTTAAGTGGTGTAAAACTGCATAACATGAAGAGAATACAGCTAATTGTGTTTTCCCTACCCTTCTGGATGACCCTTGCTTATAGCCAAACAGGTACCGTCAGCGATGTAGATGGACATGAATACAAAACAGTAAGAATCGGGAATCAAATTTGGATGGCCGAAAATCTAAAAACATCCAGATACAGGGACGGTAGTCTGATCGAATGGGTGACAGATAATACTACATGGAGGAATAGGACATCAGGTGCTTGGTGCTGGTATAGTAATGATCGCGCCTTCGAAATTGCTTATGGGAAATTATACAATTGGTATGCAATCTCACGCGGCAATCTTTGCCCAAGTGGTTGGCATGTGCCGTCTGATTCCGATATCAACAATAATTCGGAATGGAGCACTTTGATCACTCGGCTAGGAGGATCAGATATTGCAGGTGGAAAAATGAAGGAAAGAGGTACCCATCATTGGCTCTTGCCAAACGTAGGGGCAACTAATCGCAGTGGATTCAACGGATTGCCCGGTGGAAGTCGCGGCGCCGACGGCACCTTCGATGGCGTGCGCTTTGAGGGATTCTGGTGGAATACAATGGAGCGAGACGTTTGGGGTTTTTCATGGAGTCGAAGTCGGATCCTTTTTTACAATTCAGAGCGTATAGATTATTTTGATGGGGATAAGCGCATGGGCTTGTCAATACGCTGCATAAAGGATTAATGGAAGAATTCGCCGAGAATGACGAACAACAGGTCTAGCGTCGGCGGATTGACCAGGTAAAAGTGATTTCCTTATGAGTCTGAAGAAATGGAACATTCGATTCAATTTCTTCTGGTAAAGTAATAGCTCATCAACCAATACTTGTATAACGGATCTAGAAAATTGATTCGTGAACCGATCGTGTCTATTACCTCTTTTTGTATCAATGCCTTTTTGACCTGCTGGACATTTGCGCTGCTGCCGAGGTCGTACTCTTTTAAAGTCTCAAATGCGCTGAACTGACTAACCCCGTCAAACAGGGCCCGGACGAAGTTGACCTGTGGCCGGGTGAGGTTGTCAGTTTTCTCCTGGAAAAGCATACTCATCTGCAGAGCGAGTTTGTCGTGTGCGTCTGCGATCATGTCTTTTGTACAAGTCTTTTTGGTGCGAAGCCATGATAATTGAGCCAATTGCTGTACGTAATACGAATGACATTCGACAAGGTTGGCAAGATATACAGCTAGAGATTTCGAAATGGTTTTTCCGGTATCCCTGAATCTTTTGACGATAAATTTGGACCAGTCAGCTTCGTTTATCTTTTCCAAAAAAATTATATCACCAAATTTGTAAAAAGGCATAGACGGTGATGAAAACAGTTCGATCATCATATGCCTCTTGCTGCCGTATAGGCAGTATGCGGCATTTTTGTGGTGCTGCCAATGTGCTCTGAGTGCTTTCTGAAAAGCAAGGGGTTCTTTGAGAAATGCGATGTTTTGAAATTCATCTATACAGACGACGATACGTATACCTTTGGCCTTGCTGAGTTTTTCGGGAAGATCGAGGATAGAGCTACGTGATTTTTTCACTTCTTTCCAATTCAGTCCCACTTCAAATTCTCCGGCCGGAGTATTGAATGTTACTTTTGGAATTGCTGAAGGAATATATTCTTTGGCAATCGTTATCCACTCTTTAATTTTTCCGGATGAAGCTCCTATGACTTCTGCTGCATACGCTTTATAAAACTCTTCCTCTGAGCGGATGTTGAACATATCGATGAAGCAAAAGCGCAGTTTTTTATGGGATTTTTTTGCCTTGTGCGCCACAACGCGAACCAAAGATGACTTTCCCCACCGTCTGGGCGATATGACCGTCGTGTTCAGGCTTAAAGAAAAATTGGTTAGTAGACGGTTGATCTCTTTGGTTCTGTTGGCAAATTCTCCTGTATCGGCAAGCTGACCAAAAACAAAGGGCATTGAAGAAGATACATCCATGCCTCAAACTTATGTAATATTTCTATTACTTACAAAAGTATTACTTATAATTCTATTACTTACACATTTGTTACTAATCACAAAAGGCCATTTTCAGGAGAAACGGTAAAAGATTCGGGGAAACCGGAGAAATCGGTTCTATCATCAAATCGATGGATGAAGTAAAGGTCAATATAATCGGTCTTCATTCGCTTCAGACTGGCCTCCACTGCTCTCACGATGTGGTAACGCGATGCCCCCATTGCATTCTGATCTTCGCCTGTCTTCCTGAGTTTGACACTTAATTTTGCTGGTGATTTGATTTTCAGCCAGTTATGTGATGGGCATGTTGCAAATTGCCACTACGAGCTATTCATTTTATGAGAATGAGTTGGTATGACGGTAGGTAGTTGACCTATTTGATGAGTTCAATATTTTTAAGCGGAGCAATATTTAATGCTCGAAGGATTTTTGCTCCATATTGTCCATTGGCGCCTTTTACATAAAATTTGTGATCGTCCAGTTTCATTTGAGATACCTGGAGTTGATTGAGTTCATTTTTTATTTTTTCAGGACTTATATCTATTTCCTTACTTCGTAGAGTTTCTTCCAGAGCTCTTTCCATTGCAAAGGAAATGAAGCACACTACAAAGTGGCCTTTTATTCTATTGGGTGTCCAATGGAATATCGGTCGTGTTTTCATAGTTGTTTTTAGAATGCGAAAGCTTTCTTCTATGCGCCATAGATTGTGGTAGGCTTTCATAATAGCAAATTCACTCATGTCTTTGCGGCTTGACTGAATACCATAATATCCGTCCCACTTGCTATCTTCTTTGATTCGTTCTTCATCCAGAGTAGGTGGTGTCTTGTTCTCATATTCTATTTTGACGTACCTCTTTGCACCCTTTTTACTGCTGGGCACCTGGCCTTGGTCGACCATGGCTTCGGCCTTTTCGACTTGTCTTTTTCTGTCTTTTTGATCTTTTACCGCTCGTTGTTTTGACCAACTTATTATGAGTTTATCTTTCCATTCATGTTGTTGACCTTGTTCGTCTTTATAGGATACCTCCAGATCCACAGATTTATATCTGAACAATACTTCTGCTGTGTCTTTGTCCACTTCATGATTATGGTAACCCTCATTAGCCCATACCTGATCCTGTATAGGTTTGGCTTGGACTTTTAGTTTTGAACTCACAATGTATTCATATCCTGCTTGTCTGATGAGGTGAAAGTTGTTTTTACTATTCAGCCCCTTATCGGCTACTATGACAACTTGATTGATGTTGAACCGATCTTTGAGTATGTTCAACGCATCGATCATCGTCTTGCCATCTGATGTATTTCCTGGGAATAATTCATAACCTATAGGGCGACCTTGCTGATCGGTAAACAATCCCATCACTACCTGCACCTCGTTGAACTTTCCATTTTTACTGAACCCAAAGTCTTTTAACTCGTCAGGCCTCACACTCTCAAAATGAAAAGTGGTTACATCATAGAAGGCTACATCTATAGTTGAGTTAAACAGATCGCAATATCTTTTGAACATACCTTGTTCTATTTCCTCCTTATGAGTAGCTAACCAGTCGAGGTTTCTGTAGAGTTGATGAAGTTCAATATTGCTGTCCATTCCCTTGAATTCAATTTGATCCTGGTAGGCTCTTAATTTTGATTTGCACCGCAATAGTCTATGTATTGCCATATAAAAAGTAACCCTACTCAGGGAAAAGCCAAGCCTTCTATGCTTTGCTCCTACCTTATCAAGAATTGTAGCAAGGCCTAATTTTTCCCAAATCTTTTCATAAACCACATGACCATAACAAAGTCTTTTAACCTCTTTCATGTCCGAAATGCTATTGGCATCCATTCCCGACAAGGTCAAGAGTTTACGGCCAATGGTTTCAAGGGTGCGATCTTGTCGTAAGACATCCAACCTGCCTAGGTTAAGAAGGACTTTGTGCTTGACTTTGCCGTCCATGCGATAGGACTCGACTATTTGAAGGTAGGTGTGATTTCTGGATTTAGTAGTTTTAATGAACATGTAGTAAATATACTACATATATGTTACAAACACCTAATATATAGGAATTTATATTCAATTTGTTGCCACCACGTTTTTATCAAAAATCTACATTTATACCCCTAAAATCCCTATTCTATGGGCATCTTGTGAAAATCCAAGGCCGTTAAGTGTCAAACTCAGGGGAGTATTGAATGTTACTTTTGGAATTGCTGAAGGAATATATTCTTTGGCAATCGTTATCCACTCTTTAATTTTTCCGGATGAAGCTCCTATGACTTCTGCTGCATACGCTTTATAAAACTCTTCCTCTGAGCGGATGTTGAACATATCGATGAAGCAAAAGCGCAGTTTTTTATGGGATTTTTTTGCCTTGTGCGCCACAACGCGAACCAAAGATGACTTTCCCCACCGTCTGGGCGATATGACCGTCGTGTTCAGGCTTAAAGAAAAATTGGTTAGTAGACGGTTGATCTCTTTGGTTCTGTTGGCAAATTCTCCTGTATCGGCAAGCTGACCAAAAACAAAGGGCATTGAAGAAGATACATCCATGCCTCAAACTTATGTAATATTTCTATTACTTACAAAAGTATTACTTATAATTCTATTACTTACACATTTGTTACTAATCACAAAAGGCCATTTTCAGGAGAAACGGTAAAAGATTCGGGGAAACCGGAGAAATCGGTTCTATCATCAAATCGATGGATGAAGTAAAGGTCAATATAATCGGTCTTCATTCGCTTCAGACTGGCCTCCACTGCTCTCACGATGTGGTAACGCGATGCCCCCATTGCATTCTGATCTTCGCCTGTCTTGAAGTATACTTTTGAAGTAATCACTACTTCATTTCGAAATCGGCTATAAATTTTCCAAGCAGTTCCTCTGACCTTCCCTCTTCATATACATCCGCACAATCAAAGAAATTGACACCCACATCCCGACAGGCATTAAACATTTTTTTTGACATATTCTCGTCGGCTATTCCTCCAAATGACATCGTACCAAAACAAAGGGAGGATACTTTGACTCCTGTATTTCCCAGAAATTTATATTGCATATTCATACAACAACTCGAATTTAATATCTACAAAGAAGGCATCAACATAACCGCATTCTGCATCATACGTGCAGGCCCTTTCCAAAACATGCGATATTGAGTATTGAGTCCACTCCGAAAACTAAATCATAAATCATGTCAAATATTACAATAAGATGACATATATATTTAATTTGTGATATGTTTAAACGTAGTACAAATTCACAAGTTGATCTATTCAAATCGATAGGAGGGATGCTATCAGAACGGAAGCGAGAGCTTCTGGATGATCCGAATGGTTGGCATAATATATTTTTTAAAGAAGTGGTATCTCGCATAGACGAAGGATTGTTCGAGGTGCTTTATAATCAAGGAGGCCGGCCCAATTGCTCAATTAGAGTTTTAATGGGAATGATTATCCTTAAAGAAGGTAAAGGTTGGACTGATGAACAACTTTTTGATGAATGTCGATTCAACACCAGGGTCATGCTTGCTATGGGATATTCGAATATAAATGAGGATATTCCGACCGAATCGACTTACTATAAGTTCAGACAGAACATGGTAGAGTATAATGAAGACCATGGGGAGGATTTGATGAAGGCGGCATTTAAACAAATCACTATTGGGCAGATAGAGCAATACAAGGTGAGCGGTAAGAAAATACGATTGGATTCGAAGTTGATTAATTCCAATATTGCACGCTGCACTCGAGTCCAGATGATAATCGAAGCTGTACGAGTATGCAGTAAAGACCTTATGGTAGAACTGCTTACAGATCAATTGGATAAAGAATCATGCGAGCTTTTAGAAAAGCTAAAAAGCCAAAGTGCCTCCAATATTGTCTACCCATTAAACAAAAAAGAAAAAGAGGAACTGCTAGTAGGTATGGGTAAGATCATAAAGGTACTCTTGAGTCATGGCCAGGCGGCGGGATTGACAGGCTACCAAGATCTCAAGCGGCTCTACGAAGAACAGTATGAAGAACAATCAGAGGAATCTAATGAGCAAAAACCTCCGAGTGCCTCTGATGATAAAACAAAAATCAGCGCGGTCTGTGATGAATCTGAACAGCAAACTAAACAGGAGAATACTCCGAGACCCAAAGCTGCAAGAGACATATCGAGTGGCAGTGTGCAGTCCATTCATGATCCTGATGCTGCCTACCGTACTAAAGGTAAAGCAGAAAATAAACAGACCATATCGGGCTATCATGCCAACATAAGTGAAACGTGTACAGAAGAAAATGAAATAGACCTAATCGTAGATGCCCAGGTAGTACCGGCCAATATTACAGAAGACGAGTTTTTAATCGAATCTATCGACCATATCCAGGATGTATTAAATCCAGATAAGGATGAATCAGGTCAAGAAAAGAATAAAATAGAACAGGCCATCACGGATGGCGGATACGACAGCAAGGCCAACAGAAAAGCAATGTCAGAAACGACCACGCCCGAATGGAAGTTAGCTAATACAAAAGGGGGAAAGCAGGCCTATACAATGAAACGAGATGAGAATAACAATCTTCAAGTATGGCGAAAAAAGACAGGAGAACAGTGCGCGGTAAAGTTTAACGAGAAGACCAACAAATACGTCATTAAACACGACACCCGAGGTCGGTATATGACCAAAGATGAAGTAGAAAACTATTTTTTATTTCAACAGATGCAAGAAACATTAGATGAGCACACCCACAATCTAAGAGCCAATGTGGAATCGACCATACATCAATGTTTTCACCGGCTCAAAAAAAGGAACAAAATATTATATCGGGATTTATTCAAATGTCAAATTTATGTCCTGTCACGAGTACTTTGGACGAATTTTAGAAGAATTAACGATAAATTGGTCGAAAATGCCCTCGGATTTCCAAATATCATCATCGCAACCCTCAGGAATGCTTATGCAACAATATTGCACTTAAGAAAATTCCAGGGTTTTGGCCGCAGCTGGCAAATGTACGCTTGAAAAATGTGTGGTAATCGGAGTGGACTCAGTATTGTCCATCAAATACACGATTTTACCTGATCCTATTCGACTTACCCCAGCGAAAGTCTTTTGGGCAAGGTGGCTCAGATTAGATGGAGAAGCGTATCCCGATGCCAGAAGTTTCGACCTATTCGCATACCGGCCTACGGACTGCAATTCCACTGACGGAATCAATGCCTCCGAACCAAATTTCAAGGTGTACAAATTCGATTTTAATCCATAGGCCAGAGGATGACTATTGTCAATTGTGGCATTCAAGGCAGTACCCGGAATCCTCTTTTTGCCATAATAATCTGCCCGATCTTCAAATCTCAATGTGGCTGCCCGAAGTGAAGTGTCCTTGGAGACACTTCCTAATCTAACTTTGGAAATTTCAGAATTATCTTTTGTAAAAAATGCGGCGGCAGATTCGGTGGCAATAATGGTCCCTCCACGCGACACCCAATCTTTCAATTTGAGCGCCGCCCCTTCGTTAAATACTTTTTTCAAATTTTGACCACCTCCTGCCAATATTAGTACATTGTAATCTTCGAGATCAGTATTGCCGTATCTACTTCCGAACTTAGGTATTGAGGACTGCTTTAATATCGATGTGCGCACACGATCGATCGGGAGACCTGTATCCCGGTCAAATAAAAAATAGATCTGGCCGCAGGTATAGGTGGAAAACGGCGGTTCGACCAGCAACGCAACTTTTGGTTGTTTAAGAGGTTCGACATCCCTGGATGCAAGATCAATACCTTTTTGGGAGCGTCCGGTCGGAGCAGCATTAATTATCACCCTGGCAGATGAGCTTATTTCGGCCATGTCTTCAACTATAGATGCACTTTTTCCCAAATTTCTGCCGACCAAAATAACCAAAGTTCCTCTTGAATAGTTTTTGCTATTATTTGTAAATTCCTTTGTAGCTGTTCGAACCCGATAGCCTTTTTGCCATAATTGGGCCAGTGCATTTGGAGCATATCTTTGATTCCAATCGACGAGATACGCATAAGCATTGGGAGCACCACTTATCTCAGATGCTGGTTCTATTTCTGACGTTACCAAATCTCCCTGAGCCGATACTTCGCTATTTGTGGAATACGCTTGGAGATTGTAGGCTATCGGTGCCGACCAGGCAGCCATATCGTACATTACCGAATCCTCGATAGCCATCTGTGGGCTTAGTAATGTATTAATCAAAAGGTGCTCAGGTTGTTCGGTTGATATTATAAAATCTCCGGCTGAGAAGCTCTTATTCTCTCGTCTTTTTGTACGATAGTCGTAAGCATTTCTTACACTGAAAGCGCTATTGGCTTGCTTAACTTCGATACCATTTCGAATTAATACATTAACAAAATCCGTAATATATCCGCCGCTTTCATTTTTGACTATATAGGCTTTGGCTGAGGTCTTGGAATTTCGTGGATTTAATGCATTATAGAAATATCGATTAAATATCTCTTTCCGTTCGACAGCCTTCTTTATGGTGGCAATTGAAGTGGTATAATGATCAAAAACTCTCTGTCGCAAGGTTAAAATATAACCATCATCAGTCTCCACCACTCTTCCGGCACCTCCACCTTGCTCGGTCAGCATTCCGATCGCACCCATCACAGAAGGATAGCTTGAGCCATAGCTCGGATAGAAAAAATCAAAAGCCTCTCTGGTGAAGTAATTGACTTTATGTTTATCAAAGATCTCTATGTTTGCCTTACCAATCGTATCTGAAAGAGATTCATACAATTCCGGCAGCAGTTTGTTTCTTGGCGTCGTACCGGGCATAGTGAAATAATTGCTGTTGTAGCCTTGCTCGTGATAATCGACGTGAAGCTGCGGCATCCATTTTTGGTATTCTGCGGTGTGTCCTCTCGACTCGGGATGAACACCCCAAATCCAATCGCGATTTAGGTCAAACCAGTAGTGGTTGGTCCGCCCATTCGGCCAGGGCGCGTGGTGATCAATGTCTTTCGGACTCGTGGCAGGTATTGCTCTTTTCATGCCTTCGTACCAATAGACATACCTGTCCCGGCCATCGGGATTGATACATATATACATGATAATCACAGCGTTGTCAAGAAGATTTCTCGTTTCGGCGTCGGTGGCTGCTGCCAATCGATACGCGACTTGCATGGCTGCTTCTGTGCTCGATGCTTCGTTGCCGTGAATGTTGTAGCTGTAACTGACGAATACGGGTTTGGTGGCAATTATTGTATTCGCCTCATGAGACGGTAGCTTGGGCGGATTAGCCAGTTTTTTATTTTGTTGGAGGATGGAAGGAAGATTACGCACATTCTGTTCAGAAGTGATGATCATGTTGTATAGTTTTCTGCCTTCGTACGTTTCGCCATATTGATTAATATTCACTTTGGGTGATAGTTCGGCGAGTCTCTTGAAGTATTGCACGGCATTCGCGTAAAGCGTAAAAGATTCTCCAAGTTCGTAGCCTAAGAAATCTTTTGGGCTCGGAATGCTAGCGTCATATGAAAGTTCGGGTTCGAACTGAAATCGATCCGGAATTAAATCGGTTTGTGCAGAAGCAACACAGCAAAAAATCAGTGTAATCAATGCCAGCAACAGTTTTTTCATAAAAACAGTTTTGAATCTAAATAAAGTCAAAAAATGAAGATAACAAGATAATCATGTTATGGCCCTGCCACTAAATATCACAATACTATCTTTGCCCAAACAACAAGCCACATGCTCATCTTAATCCTATGTATCCTCTGCAATGTCGTGCTCGCCGTCATTTTCAAGGCATTTGGCAAGTATAAGATAGATAATCTGAATGCGATTGTGATCAATTATTTCACGTGTGTATCCGCCGCAATTATATTTACGGGAGGATTCGATAATTCGGTTGAGATCTTCAGTGCATCCTGGTTTCCATACTCGGTTTTAATGGGTAGTCTGTTCATAGTCGGTTTTAATCTTCTCGCATTGGCATTTCAGAAGTCGGGTGTTTGTCTTACAATCATTATATCTAAGATGAGCCTTGTACTTCCGGCATTATTTGCGATAAGTCTTTACGGCGAATCACTGCGATTGCTCAAATTGCTAGGTATTGTAGCGGCCCTTGCGGCAATAGTAATGGTGAACTTACCCGACAAACAAGAGGGTAAAGAAAGTCTGAAGATAAGTCGGCAAATTTTGATCTTACCCATTCTCGTCATGTTGCTTAGCGGAATCATTGAGATTATTTTATTCTTTGTCCAAGTCGAAAATCTGGTGACCGATGATACGTTGCTATTTATAGCATCTTCTTTTGCAGTAGCTGGAACGTTTGGTCTCTTGTACGGCATTTACAGAATGTATAACTCCAAAATCTATCCTGGCTTAAAAGAATTAGTAGGCGGTGTCAGCCTTGGGCTTCCCAATTTTTTGACTATTTATCTCCTTCTTTTATTGCTTCAAAGAGGTTGGGAAGGCTCCGTGCTTTTTCCGTTGAATAATGTTGGGATATTGGTATTGACGGCGATTGTCGGCGTGCTTTTTTATAAAGAAAAACTGAATGCGTTAAAAGGCGTCGGTTTGGTTTTGGCGGTATTGGCAATTGTATTTATTGGGATGAGTGGGTGAAATGGAACAGTAGAGTAGAATGAAGCGAAAGAACAAATCCACTTCGCTTCACCCCCTCATCAAACCGTACGTGCGGTTTTCCCGCATACGGCTTTCCTGAACAGTTTTGTCTCACAGTATTCGCGGTGTCAGCCCGGATGACTTGTATGGATTGACCATACCATGTCTCAATAATAATTCAAATGCCTGTGAACCAGACAGGCGACTCCTTCGCTGACTTTTCCGATTATAGTAACGGTATAGCCTACCTTTCAGATACCACATTAGTTCTTTCCTGACCATCTGAGTGTAGCTTAATCCTCTTACATCATAGTAGTTCAGCCAACCCATCATGATTATGTTAAGTTCTTTTGCAACTCCTTGAGGTGGATAATGTCCAATTTCTTTAAGCTTTGAACTTATCTTTCCGCGCAACCGCTTACTTGACTTCTCACTTGGTTTGATATGCCAATAATGTTTGCCTTTATTGAACAAGCATCTGTCATATCTGATCGTGAATCCTAAAAAGTGTAATGGTTCTTTCTTCGCTTTCACCATCTTACTCTTTTCTTCGTTGATCTTTAGACCCATTCGATCCACTATGCTCATCAGCTTCTTTAACACTTCCTCTCCTATCTCCTTTCCCATTAGTACAAAATCATCTGCATACCTCACTATCTTCACTCCTTGTTGGGTGAATATACTCTTTTTGTTATTCACTATTCTGTCCAATAGATGTAAGTAGATATTGGATAATAACGGTGATATTACTCCGCCTTGTGGAGTTCCTACTTTGTTGCGCTTTCCTCCTTTCATCTTACCTTCCTCAACGTATGGTGTCTTCAACCATAACTTTATCAGATCGATAATCCGATTATCGGATATGCGCAGTTTTAATACCCTTATCAACCGATCATGCGGTATCGTGTCAAAGTATTTGCTCAGATCGGCGTCATACACCTCCGTCTTTCCTTCATGGAGATTTGTCTTTATATCCCTGATCGCATCACTCGCTGATCGCTTTGGTCTAAATCCATGTGAACTGTCTTCAAAATCGGCTTCAAATAACGGCTCTATTACCATCTTACATGCCATTTGGGCTACCCGATCTCTTATCGTCGGTATCCCTAATGGCCTGGTCTTTCCGTTTGCTTTCGGTATATGTACTCGTCTTACTGGCTGTGGCTTGTACGTCCGCTTCCGTAGTGCTTCTTTTAGCTCCGTTAGAAACTTCTCCAACCCTTTTTCCTCTATATCCTTAAACGTTTGTCCATCCACTCCAGGTGCCCCTCCATTTTCTTTTACTCCTTTGTACGACTCTACCAGAACATAGTCCAGAAATACCTTGTCATACAGTATATAAAACCGGTATCCTTTCTCCCGCCTGGCTTTGAGATATAGCTTTCTCTGCAACTCCTGTACGCGTTCCATAGTACTCATTTCACTTCGCCTCTTTGGCCATAGTGCTCCTTGTACTATTCGTATCTTTTTCTGATTACTTTTCGTCAATTTGATAGTTCAGTTGTTGTTCGAATGCTTCTTCTGCTAGTAATGCCCCTTCACTCCAACAAGGTTGTGTTGTCCTTATCATCTTCACTACTATGGGCATCTCCGAATCCCTCATCATCCCACGGCTAATGGAATACCGCGTAACGCGGCACGAGTTATGTTAGGGCCTCCCATGTTCATACGCGTCCCGTTCCAAGCACGCCACTCCATCTTACCCCGGATAGCCCCTCATCTGTGCGTTGCCGTTGCCTCGATGAGAGTATCAGGTTTCACCATATCCGGTAGGTTGACCACTATCAATGTGTAACGAGGCCTTACTGGATTCGCTTTCGCTGCGGCTTACTCAGACGCTTACCATGAACTTAGCACATTTCGTTTCCTCCATGTACCTCACGGCTGCTTCAGGGTGAACGGCAAATTTTCCTGTATAGTCCTTGCATACTATTGGGACTTTAAGTATTTATACACGTACGCTTCATGGCGTACCGGATTACACGGATGCAACGGCTATTCGCGGATTAACCACTGCCATAATCTGCGAGCATTCGTCGTATCAGTGGCACCCGTGTTCTATGTCATCCTACTAACATATTGCTTCTAGCAATGTTATAGTCATCGAGCAAACGAAATAAACTCTATGAAAAATTGGATCGGAAAATCAATCATCATTATCGGCGCTATCGATACCCTGCTCGGCATGATATTCCTCCACGAAGTTTGGAAAGAATTGATGGCAGACGGACTCTTTAACACCGTGAATGGCGAACCTCCAAGAGAAGCGTTTTTTTGGTTTGTTATGGCTGGAGTACTTATGATCCTAATTGGTGTACTTGTTGATTGGATTCAGGAAAATTTAGATACTTTACCGCGTTTTCTCGGATGGGCTCTTCTGGCCATTACCGTTTTCACCGTCTTTATCATGCCTGCTTCCGGTGCCTGGTTATTTTTGATTCCCACGATCGGTTGTTTCTTAGAATATAAGAAAGACAGAAAATAGTCTTAAAAAGGGATCAGTGGAAAAATACAGTGTAATGAGAAATAACGAAAGGCATAATTCTTGGCAAGAAACTTCTTACATTTAAGCCGTAGATTAAATCTCCATCTAATGAAAAATCAACCTTCTTATACTCATCATTCGCGAAGAGAATTTATGAAAAAGACGACAATAGGCGCCTCGGCTGTGGCTATAGGATCCAAGCTACTTGCGAGCACCACAGGTTGGGAAGAAACGGGATTGCCGACAAGGCCTCTAGGAAAAACCGGAGAAAATGTTTCCATTATCTGTTTAGGCGGTTGGCACATTGGATTCATAAAAGATACTAGTCTAGCCATCAAAATGATGCATACGGCCATTGACGAAGGACTTACGTTTTTTGACAATGCGTGGGATTATCACAATGGCGGAAGCGAAGAGGTAATGGGAAAAGCCCTCGAAGGCGGTAAGAGAAAGCAGGTATTTCTGATGACTAAAAACTGCGAGCGCGATTATAAAGGATCGATGTCCAATCTTGAAGATAGTCTAAGCCGACTGAAGACAGATTACATTGATCTGTGGCAGTTTCATGAAATGGTGTACGACAATGATCCAGATTGGGTATTCGATAAAGGGGGCATGAAGGCAGCTTTGGAAGCTCAAAAGGCTGGTAAAGTTCGTTACATAGGATTTACCGGTCATAAGGATCCACGTATTCATCTGAATATGATTGGCAAACCTTACAACTGGGCAACGGCGCAAATGCCTATCAATATCCTGGACATGCATTACCGTAGTTTTCAAAAAGAAGTGGTGCCGGTCTGTCTCGAAAAAGGCATCGGTGTGATAGGCATGAAGAGTCTGGGCGGCGGTGGCGGCCCAGGAATTCTTACTGCCGGTACGGGAGTACCCGCTGAGGACTGCATTCGATATTCGCTGAGCCAACCTATTTCGTCTCTCGTTTGCGGTATGCGATCCATGGCTGATCTAACGCAAAACATTAATATCGCAAGGAATTTTGTCCCTATGTCAAAAGAAAAACAAGACGACATCCTGAATCAAATTAAAGACGTAGCGGGGGATGGCCGTTTCGAACTATTTAAATCCTCCAAAAACTTTGACGGGCCTTTTCATCGAAAGCAACATGGCTTTGGATGAACCTTGAGAATTGTTAATCGTCTCGTATTGGGTCAATGGAATCGGTCTCTACCATTAGCATTACGGTCTTTTTTGGAGCTCTTGGCCGGTGCATTACTCCCTTCGAAATTGTAGTCCCCTGATTTGCATTCAACTCTATTGTTTTATCCTCTAGATCAATGAATAATTTCCTATTTAGGACAAAGAAAAATTCATCGTCACACATGAACATATTCCACTCAACACCTTGCCGTCTTTCGCTTCTTCCCAACCCGTCCTCGATCAACAATCTTTTGAATATATTCCGAAGCAAGTGGTACCTTACAAGCCGTGCCACCAGCATCCACACTCACTTTGCCTATCCTTCCGGCCACCTCTTTTGATTTTTCCGTCAAAGCCGTTATGTACGTTCCGATCGCGATCACAAACCCGTTCATCGTGTATCGCACCCTGTTTTGCGCACTATGAATTTCTTGCGCTACAATATCCAATAATTGACTGTACTTGTCGATGTGCAGATCTTCATCTTCATTTAAGCTCGCATAGTAGGCCAAAGTAGCCCAACCAGCAGCAACAAATCGTTCTTCAGGCGACTTGATCCATTCGAGTCCAAGGTCAAATCCATATTCTGTTTCTGCTGCGACCCACGGTACGGCATATTCGCTCAAATAGGACCAGTAAGCCTTATCGGCCCAATCTTCAAGTTGTTGATTCGTGATTTGCTTTTCATCGGCCATCAAGCCTGCCAGATACATGGCATCCGAGTTTCCGGTGGCGTACAGTTCTAGGGACAGTTCATGATTCTTCTTTGTTTTTTTCAGAATTTTCTTCATATCCTGAACCTTAACTCCAAAAAAGGGCTCCCTAGCCCCGTGTTTGATGAGTGTGTTTTTCGTTCGTTCGTCTCCGCATTGTTCGAGTTCTTTTAGGACTTCGTTAGTCGTCATAATATTTCAATTATTGAGAAACAAAACTGCAAATTTTCCGCCAGTTAATGTTTCTGTGTTCTATTTAAATTCTCTTTTCGACGGAATGGAAGATATGATCGGCAGGAATGAATTTTTTACCAGTCCGACCCTGGTATTTCTTCCTCCTTCGATATTGCTTATCTTGCCACAAAATTGTTCAAAATGGCAACCCTTACAAAAGCTTTGAGAACGGCCGAACCATTTCCCTTCAGGGAAATGGTCAAATACGGCCCGGTATCATTGAGCAAAAAGCTGACAACAGAGCTATTCATCGCTTTTTCCAACCAATTGCATTTGGAAAAATTAAAGATCAGGAAGCGGAGAAAATAATCAGAATCCTATTCCCCGATCAATTCCTATTTGGCCTGTGTGCCTGATTTCACGCCTTTTATCAAAAGCCACAGAATCATCAAAGGTTCTCCTATGCCGTACACAATTGCAGCATATTCAGAAACAAACCCACCGTAGTCAGGGAATAGCATAAATTGCAGACTTTCAAAGACATAACCTATACTCCCAATAATCAATAGTACCCCCAATATGCGGGGAATAAACCCTGACTTATAAACCAATTGACCAAATGGAAACAGCCAAAGCCCATAGAATATCCCGGCTGCTGTCATTCCATATCCAAAAATTTTACGACATAGTAGCGCTAAATCTTGTAGCTGTTCAGTTTCAAAAGTGGTCAATACTTCACCCTTCAAAATCATGAGAGAAGCAAAATTGAAGACCTCAGCAAACATGGCGATTGAAACTCCCATAAGCATCAGGGCGACCATCAATTTAGCCAGATGTTCGTTTACGTGTTTAAGCAATTTGTACAGAACCAATACTAAAAATATCCCTAGTGCACCAAGCACTAAATCCTGACCCCCATAAACTTGTCCTTTTCCTTCTGCTCGGCGTTGGAAAAATCCTCATTATGCTTAGGCATAACTCCGGTTTTCCCGCCTTGATCCGAAGAAAAATAACTTTGTCTATGGGGTTCATTACTTAATGCTTGGTACACTAGTATCTGGCTGATAAGATAACTAACTATGCCCGAACGGAATAAAAGTTCATTGGCCAGGATGTTGTCGGAAGTGGCAGCGACATCTCCCTGTACCATAATTTGTGAGGGAACATACAGAAAACCATATATTGCAGTGATTGCAAGAACGAGATATATCAAGCCGGCAAGTCTTGCTGTCTTTTTTTTGGAACTCATTTGTTCACAGATTTAAATAACTGGTATATTATCAGTACCATGAATAGGAAACTTGCCTGGGTCATTAGGTCAATGACAAACCCACAACGGAAAAGCCTCTCATTAGCTAAAATATTCTGAGCTGTTACTGTCGCATCTTCCCAGTCAATAAGCTTTTCACGGACAAAAAATTCACCGAAAAGAATTCCTGCGATGTTAAAGAGATACAAGGATCCTGCAATTCTGGAAAGTGTTTTATTTGAGTACATATTTTATTTCTTTTCATTTTTATATCAAATATTTGAACTTATGGAAGGATCGGCAAGCTCAAAGAGATTCCCGAGTCAAGAATATTCATTTTTATTTACGAAACTTCTTTCGTGCCCATTGCAATACCATACATCCTCCAATAGCCATGAAGGCTGCAAGGCTGTTAAACAGCACATCAAGCGGGTCAAATACCCGATCTGGTATAAATATTTGAATACCCTCATCCAGCACTCCTATTATGAGCGTAACCGCGAAAGCAATCAAGGCAGGTTTCAGGACTAGATTCTCTTGTCTTAGTCTCTCAATTAGCGCTTTGTGTATGAAAATTGCCAATACGCTGTATTCCATCAGATGGGTTCTCTCTGCTGGATGTCCTAATCTTATAAACAACAAGATGTAAACTGCCGAAAGGCCCAGCCAAATTGATATTTCAGTTTTGTCTGGTCGGGTTTTCAGACCGTGTGCTATGAAAGTTGCTCCAATAAGTATCATTGCGAGCATGAAGAAAGGAGTCAGTGTCTCTTCATTATAAGGTAATCGCACAAGAGGGCGCGCGAAAACAAGAGTCAAAACAATTGCGACCAGAACGCTCAAGGCATAAAGCCAAAGCCGCTTCTCCCGGGAAGATGTAAATAAAGGCATATCATATATTATTATACTCCGTGAACGTTTGCCGGTGACAACACCGGCAAAGGCTAAGCTCCTGAAAATACCCCGTTTACGCCGTTGTTGGTGTTGCCATCAACTACTTGATTATCAACGAGTTATGAATCTTCATGGACTATTGATCATACTACTGGACATTGGGGTTAAAATAATACAATGTCTTGAAATAAAGTAGGTTATATATTATAATAAAGTGGAATATATCATTATTGTTTGTAAAACAAACAATTAACAACAATGACAATTCCACTCGTAAGCGAAATAAAACCATTTTTCTCAGGTTTTGAAGAACATGTAATAAAAAAATTTCTCACAACAGCCCAAGGTATATTATCAGCCAGGACGACGAATTTGAACATTGTAAAGGATAAGCTCCCTGGAATACTCGAAAACCAACAAAACACCAAACCTGATTCGAATTATAAGAGGTTGATCCGTTTTTTCAATATGGATGATGCTGACAAGCAGGCATTGATTGAAGCTATATTATGTTTTAGTTTTTATTTGTTGAGACTCAAAGCGAAGAACATCAAATATTTGGCACTAGATGGTACGAGCTGGGAGAATGGCAACAAGAATATTCACTTATTAACATTGAGTGTAGTGGTCAATGGAGTAAGTATTCCAATATGGTGGGAAGACTTAGACAAGAAGGGTATGAGTAATTTTAATGAAAGACGAAAGGTGATAGACAAAGCCTGTAAATTATATAATCTGAAAGGTTTGATACTACTAGCAGATCGGGAGTACATCGGAGAAAGATGGTTTAAATATCTGGTAGACAAGGGGTTAGAGTTTGTAATGGCTCTAGTTTAGGTTAGCGTTGATATTAACATTTCATATCGATTCGATATCTGTTGGTATCTCGCGTAGGCCGTTATGTCTTCGACTGAGAGTGCTGCGAAATCTTTCACGAACTGCCTGTTTTTTTTAAGCATTTCCTTGAGCCTATACCAATTGAGATATTGTTGGAGGTATTTAGTGGAAACACCCCAAAATTGATTGTCAATCCATTTCTTTATCCTTCTGTGGGTGGAGTTTACATGTTGGATATGATAAACCCCATTTTTGACCCGTTGCTTTAAATCGGAACGCAATGGATGGTGTTCGATCTGTTTATCCATGGCAAAGCCTTTATAGCTGACATGCGAATCGCTGCACAATATAGTTTGCTTGGTAAACCTCTTTCCTATGGCCTTTTCTATAACTCGTGCCGCGTTACGCGGTATCCTATTTCTTCAACCGCCCTTTGGTAGCCACGCTCAAATCCATCTGTTCTTTTCTATCCAGGGTAACAATTACTGCAATGTGGTCATCATTTATGCCCCTTTTACCTGAGGAGCCACCCCGTTTCCTTGGTTTGCGGGATTCAACTTCCCTGCCCTTGTCCGAGTGAAAAAAGAAAGTCTCGTCACTTTCCGTAATCCCAGTAAAATCCCCCTTATCAGTATCTTCTATGGATGCCAGTATCTTGTGGCGCCAATCGAATGCGGTTTTCTTGTTTATGCCCAGGGTGACCTTGATTTTATCCAGGCTCATTTCTTCCAACATCAACTTAAGATAATCATCAATCTTGTCTTTCCTGCGGATCCTAGCCATCCAGGTGCCGCTGTATTCTGTAAAACTTCTATTACATGACTTGCACTTATAGCGCCGGGAACCTTTGTCGATGCCAAACTTTACATATTTGGTATGGCCACAATGGGCACAGCATCCTTGCTTATTGTCCAAGATATCCCTCCTAAGCCTCTGGCATTGAGGGGAAAGATTTTCCAACTCACCGGCGGCTTGCAGTTCCATTATCAGGGATTGCTGACCTTCGGCCGAAAGACCCATGAAATACGATTTTATTGCTTCTTTTTCCATACCTCTAAGATACAAATAATAGCTTAATTAAACTAGAGCCTTTGTAATTAGGTTAAAAAAGGGAATTTATAAAGGGTATGTGGACAACCAAAGGGGAAAGGATAAGACATTTTATAAACACCAACATCTTCGATACATTGGTATTGAACGTGAAGCATTGAAAAAACGGTATCAAATCTGTGGAGTGTCTAAACAAATTGAAATCCTTGGAAAAAAATTTTCTTTTGTGATTTTTAAAAACCCCAAAAGTTCAGCCAACGAACCTCTGTTTTATTTCATATCTACATTGAAAGACAAAAGAAAAATAGTAAAGCTTTACCCTATTCGTTGGACTATTGAAACTTGCTTCAAACACTTAAAATCAAATGGTTTCAATTTAGAAGCTCTTAATTTTAAAGACTCTGGAAAAATAGAATTGACAATGGGTATTGTAGTATTTATCTATGCCTTATGTATTGAACAGGGTCTAACCCAACTCAAGCACAAAAAGAAGAGTGATTGGAAGAAATATAAAAACGGATCGATCAACTTAGTCGTTTCCAAATTTAAAAAAGGACTATCCTTTTTAGAAATCAAATTCAACAACCTTAGAAATTTCATATGCTTTCTTTCTCATTCCATTCGTTCTATCCCCAAACCCTCTTGGCTATTCTTTGAACCACAATTTATAGCTCATGTCCAGTAGTATGACTATTGATATTCTAATTAACCGAAGTTGCGACCTATTGATACTAATATGCTTCCCGCACCCTAACCGCTCCGTCGCTGAAGCTATGGAGCGCAAGCGGCCTAAATGGAGCCCTTACACACGTTCAAAACTTGCGGGTGGACTCCCTTTTGGGGCCGGGGTGGAGCGAAGGAAATCTATACGTCGCAACTTAGGTTAATTACTAATTCACTTCATCGATCAAATCCTTTCACCATCAACCATATTCCTAAAAATAATTCATTCAAGCCTATGGGCATCATTAAGATCATCCGAAGAGAATCACCGAAGGTGAGCAATATCATTTCTAAAAATAACAGTATAACACCAATCAAACCCCAAATCGATATAAATCGCGGGACAAGTTTTGAAATAAACAGTAAATAGTAGAACATAAAAGCCCCCAGACAATAAACAATAATCGACATATTTTTTGCCCAATCGAAACCACGGCGGAATGTGGTGCCCAAGGCCTGAAAATGAGGAGATTCGGATATTCCTTCTTGCACATATGCCTGACTTACCGAAAAAAGTGTCAGCACAAATATTCCTGCGACCACGATAGCTGCAAACTCAATAACCCTCATCCCGACATACCAAAGCGCAATCCGTTCGCTGTATTGTTTTAAGATGGGAATAAGAGAACTGCGATAGCGACCAGTGAGGCGCCGCAAACAAGGTCAAACAACATAGCTAACTTCACCTTGGTCGCATTCGCGGATAGTTCGACAAGGAAATCTTCAGCGTGTATTAAAGGTTCCAGTAGTACACTCAGGCTGATAATGGCCATGACCATCTGCACTATAAATAAAGCTCCGACGATTCTTGCAAATGACTTTGTTTCGGAATTGGTGGTCATAAATGTTAAATTTCCTGGTTCGGTTCGGGTATCTTCCACCCCCTTATTAAAAGCCAAAGCATAAATACGATCTCCCCAAAAAAAGTAATCATCAGAAATTGCGTATTGATTCCGGGGAACAAAAATGGCCTTAAATTATAATCTATCAGATAGCCTCAACCGTTTATTATCAATAGTATTCCGATCATCTTCGGAATATAACCCGATTTGAAAACCAGGTAGCCCAGAAGCACCAGATGAATGCTAAAAAAGAAAAATGCTACCGACCATCCATATTGGAATTCACTGTGGGCCAGCCTGACTTGCGCATGCAGGAGATCGGTTCCCAATATGGTCAGATAGTCCGCATCGTTTATTAATTTATAAACCTGAATAAAGTTAGTCAGTGCAATAAGGGAGGCTGCGGCATATACCAATCTAAACCATGACGTAAGCAAGCTGAAGTACTTGTTTACAGGTACAAGAAGAACATAGAGCGCCCAAGCCACCACCAAATCACAAACAAAAGTGATCAAATAGCCAAAAAATGCGCTGAGAAACAGCATTTTATTATCGACGATGTTTTGGACAGTTTCGGCTGGATTTTCCGGAACAATAAGTTTTGGGTATACATATAGTTCGGCAAAAGGGGCAGCTACTACCATGATTAGTATACCAATCCCTGTGATTAATGCAGCTTTGCCCAAAGTAATGTCAGCGAATCTTGCTGTCTTTTTGTTAGCATTCATTTTGTGAAATTCTATCTGCTCTGTCGATCGGGCAGGTTTGTATCAATTCCTGTCGAAGGTCTCACTGACTGTTATTAATATCTTCCCTGATTTTAAGTTTTTCAACATTTGCCTGGACCTTATTTTGAGCTCGTTCTCCCTTGGCCTGGCTCAAAGCCTTGTTCGCGTATTTCAATGCGTTGCTAAAATCTCCTTTTGCCGAATATCCATAAGACAAGGCATCGTTTACGGCATAAACGTCGCCGAATTTGTCTTTAGCAAGCATCATAATTTCAATCGCTCTATCAGCTCGTTTTTGTGCAAGTAACCTGCTTTTGTAGGAGAGATATTCGTTGAGAGTGGCGATGTGCAATCCTTCATCCATCACCTTATCAGCTTCAGCTAATCGGGTCAGCTTTCCATATCCATTGGCGAGGTTTTCGAAGGCTACAAAGCTGTTTTGGCCAAAAGGTTTTCCGGTAACAGCTTGCTCCGCCCAACTCAAAGCTTCATCGAGATTAGTACTTTTCTCAAAATAATACATGGAGGCCTGCAATCTGTTGGCGCTTATAAAGCCCTTTACACCTTTAAATTCTTCTCTTATTCTGGCCAATACAATATTTTCAACATCCACCTCAATCCTAAAAGGAACCGATAGCTTTTCCCATTGCATCGCTATGGTGCACCCATTTTCTGTGTGGTCGATAAACTCATATTTTAGCCATTCGACGCTCTTGTCGAGGGCTGTAGGTTTGACATCAACTCTCAATACATCGTCGGATTCATCATAATTATAGCTGCCCCATGCTTCTGTCTGCTTTGAAAAAATGAGGGTGGCCTTATCCGTTTCCATTGCCATAAATAATGCATAAGTCCCTGCTTTCAAGTCATGGCCTTCCACCCTGACGTCGTGCTCAAATTCGATTGTCGTGGCTTGATTGGCTCCTGCCCTCCAGGGGCTGGTCATGCCCCCATCAGCTGGGATCTGCACGACCAGAACCGACTCGGATACTTTGACCACAGTGACGAATCGATCGTGCGGGGCTGGAGGTCTATCCATGTCTCGGATGCCGATCAACCCTATATTGACCGATGGTGGATTCCGGGGGTGTGCATCGGCTACGAGCACACTTTTGTGCACCATGTGGCCGACTTCCTGAAAAGCCTGGAAACCGGGGAACCATGCTCGCCTACTTTCCAGGAAGCCCAGGAAACACAGAAGGTTTGCGAAGCTGTTCTCGATTCGGCGAATTCACGAAGTTGGAAGGATACGGGGGTTGAGTGGTGAATTCCTGCCAGAGTGTAGTCGGTTTGATTTAAGCCACCACATCATTCACCACATGTCCATGTACATCCGTCAACCTGTAGCGCCTTCCCTGAAATTTGAAGGTGAGCCGTTCATGATCGATCCCCAGTAGATGCATTATAGTTGCCTGGTAATCATGGATGTGAACCGGGTCCTGTACGATATTATAACCGAACTCGTCAGTTGCGCCGTGCGTGTACCCCTTTCTTACTCCAGCGCCCGCCATCCAAAGAGAGAAACACCGGGGATGATGGTCACGACCGTAATTATCTTCGGTTAATTTGCCTTGTGAGTAGTTGGTTCGACCAAACTCGCCACCCCAAATAACCAGCGTATCGTCTAACAGACCGCGTTGTTTTAGGTCGATCAACAGGGCCGCTGAAGGCTGATCGGTTTCCCTGCACTGTACCTTAATATTATCCGGCAGGTTGTCATGGTGATCCCATCCCCGGTGGTAAAGGTTCACGAATTTCACCCCTTTTTCAACTAATCTTCTGGCCAGTAAACAATTTGCGGCATAGGTACCTGGAACTTTTGAATCAGGTCCATAGAGATCATAGATATATTCTGGTTCATCTGATGTGTCGGTAACTTCAGGAACCGATAGCAGGCCTTCCCGGGAATTGGGAACCCGTTTGAATGAATGTAGCAGCAGGATCGTGGTTGATTGCCTCGGTATACATTGACTTGATAAAACACAACTCATCAGCAATCTTTGACTGATGAGGCAGCAATTCGCTCATCCAGGACCCGGTTTCACCATGCTGGTTAAACTTGAACTGTGACCCTGCCAACGGAAAAGATCGCTGACCGGCAGTCATTCCGGTTAGCCGCTGCCCATCCCTCACCCATTCAGGAAGTTCCTGGCCATTCATTTTAGTCAGCAGGGGCTTGTAGTCAAACAAGTCCAACTGAGACGGGGCCCCGCTTTGGAACAAATAGATGACCCGTTTGGCTTGGGCCGGGAAATGAGTCGATCCTAAGACCCCGGTCTTGGCATCCGCCGAGCCGGCAAATATGTCGGTGGGACTGAGGAGGGAGGCTAAACTTAGTGCCCCCAATCCGTAAGCCGACTTGTTCAGGAAGTCTCGTCGGCATTGGATTTGTTGGTAATGATTGCAACCGCCCATAGTGTTTTATGTTTTATGTTTTCCGTGTACCGTCTCCCGTTTGCCCTTCCCATCCGCTTTCGCGCCTGCCTGCCGTAGCCTCAGCGCAGGCAGGGTTCCCTCACTTCGAGCGCTGCCGCACTCGATCCGCCCATTGGCGGAATCGTTCGGTCATGTCTACCGTTTCATATAGGCCTCATCATAATTAAACAGCGTACTAGCAACCATCGCTAGGGCTGCAGTCCGTATTTTGTCCAAGTTTTTATCCATAGGATATTCTCCAACATTGAGCAGTTGCTGCGCGCTTGCCGGATTCTCCTTGAATTTTTCGATTCCGCTGTGGTATTGTTCCATAAGTAGAGCCAACTCCGTGGAAGTTGGCTTCCTTCCGGTGACTAACCTGAAGGCGTGGCTGGTTTGATCTTCAGGCTCATCTCCTCCCTCTCTCTGCATTCTCTCGGCCAAGACTTTGGCTGTTTCCACAAACTGCGGATCGTTGAGCAATACCAAGGCCTGAAGGGGCGTGTTGGTGTTTTCTCTTTTGACAATGCATACCGACCGGTTTGGCGCATCGAATGCAATCATGGCAGGATGCGGCGTAGTACGGCGTATAAATGTGTACATACTCCGGCGATAGAGACCGTCTCCCGAACTATGTTTATAGGCCAAATCCGGACCGGTTTTTTCAACCCATAGTCCCTCTGGTTGATAGGGCTTCACGCTTGCACCGCCTACTCTTTGGGTCAGGAGGCCGCTTGCCGCCAAAGCATTATCCCGGATCATTTCAAACGGCAAACGATAGCTGGGCCCCCGGGCTAAATAGCGATTCTTAGTATCCTTTTCCCTGTGCTCCGGAGTAGAAACAGATGATCGACGATAGGTGGCAGAACTGACCATGGTCTTCAGCAATTCCCTGACATCCCAGCCAGATTCAATGAAATGCAAGGCCAGCCAGTCCAATAACCCTGGATGGGTCGGAAGAGCTCCCTGGGTACCAAAGTCGTGCGGCGTCTCCACGATACCCCGGCCAAAGATCATCTGCCAATAACGATTCACCGCTACTCTGGAGGTAAGTGGGTTCTTTGGATCCACCAGCCACCGGGCCAGTCCCACGCGGTTTCTGGGCAGATCTTCTCCAAAAACCAGCACTTTTCGGGGAGTACCCGGCCCAACTTCCTCGGTCGGTTCATTATACTGGCCCCGATTGAGAACGTAGGTTTTTCTGGGTTCGGGCGCTTCCTCCATAACCATGATTTCCCCCACATCCTCCATAACTTCCAGTTTTCTGGCTACCAAACTTTGCAATTCTTTGGTCAGGCTTTGGTATTCCCAATGGTTTCGATTCAAATAATGGTCCAGGTAGTCGTTCTCATCCCATTTACCGGTGTCCCAAAATGTTTCCGGACTATCCAGGTCGTGTTTGACGGAAGTTAGGACTGGTCCCTCTTGGAACACTGCTGTTACCTCAAGAGGCGTGAGGTATCTATTAAATCTCTTCAGGCGAATTCATCGTTCCTATATTATTTCTGTTAGCAAGATTGAATCGTACACTGCTGAAATGGTTGAGGTGGGTGGAGAACTTATACCTGTTGGGAGGAGCTATAGAAATGCCCTGGAGAATTTATAGCTCGATAATATGCTGGTGTACCGTATCCATCCGAGCAATTTCTTTTTTGTTTTGTTTCATGTTGTTCATAATATTATCCTCTTCTTAGTAGACTAATAAATCTTCAGGTTTTTAAGCGGTAGGTTATTCTCATTACTCTACCCCTCTTTTACATCACATCATTTTTTAACAAAAACGACCAAATTGTTTTCCAATAAGCCTCCCAATCTGGTGCAGGATCATTATGTCCCTTTTCCCATTCTACATATTCTGAGTTGTTTGCCAATTTGTGGAGTTGTCGCCCATGAGCAACAGGAATGACCTGGTCTCTGTTTCCATGAAGAATCAAAATGGGACAATCCAGAGAAGCTATGCGCCTATCCGTTCGGAATGGGTGGCGACATAATAACGACGGCACGCCATATTGGTTGGTAAAAGAGGCAACACTGGTAAATGTCGATTCTAGAATCATTGCTGCCGGTTCGTTGTTGGCTGCCAATGCTGCGGCCACCCCTCCACCAAGCGATTTGCCGTGAAAAATGATTTTGGATTCTTTTACCTCGGGCTTGACAATCAACAATTGATAGAACTTTAGTGCATCCTCGGTGATTCCTTTTTCTGAGGGATGTCCCTGTGATCTTCCGTAACCACGATATTCCGGTAATAAAACCGATATGCCTGATCGCAAATAATTTTGGATTTCGTTATAATGCAAACACTCGTATATACGCTCCCCATTTCCATGAAAATAGATAACTGCCGGACCTTGACTTTGCGCGCTTCGGCCATCACCTAATATAAACCATCCTTCAGTTTGCTGTCCATTCCTGTGATTAATCCAGATTTGCTCAACGCTATTTGGAATTGGTTGATTTTGCTTGAATGACAGGAAATGTCGTGGAAAAATTACTTGATCTTGAAAAAAATACAGAAGGCCACACCAAACAGCATAAATTAACAATCCATATATAACAATTGCTTTCATTTTACTTGAGGCTCCTGGATAGTAGTCGATACATCTTCCAGATTAATAAGCTTTTCCAAAGCAAAAGAGTTGGCGAAAATACTAACTGCAAAAATCAACAGGTAACCTATTCCTGCTATTCTCGCTGCTTGTTTCAATGATATATCGGAAATGTTCGATGTATGAAACTCTGGATTCATAGTTTTTATTTATGAAGTCTTTCCCTTTTGTGCAAGGATTCCATGTCCACGCATTGCCTTTTTCCGCATAATAACCTTGTTCAAGTTTGATTAGTTTTTTGTAGTTGAATTGGTCATTATTCTTTTATTTTTTTAATCAAAACAAAATTGTCCCCACTCGTGGCGGAGAGGGGGAGTTCTCATTCGGATACGTAATCCTGAATCAAGTCCTTCCACAGCAAATACCCTGACCCTAATAAATGAAGATCATCATTCGTTAAATCCGACTTTAATTTACCGGTTTCATCTGTAAAATGTGGATGTAAATCCAGGTAAGGAATACTCAACTCCATGCAAATTTTTCTTAATTCCAGGTTTAACTCTAATACACCCTTATTGTTATGTAATAACAAGGAACCGGGAGGAAGAGATACCGGCAGTATTGACTGGACATAAATTTTGGTATTCGGAGAAGATGCCCTCACGTTTTCAATAATCGCAAGGTAATTTTCAATGATGTCCTTAGCAGGAATTTCCAGACCTATATCATTCGTCCCAATAGCAATAAACAATTTCGATGGTTTGTGTCGAACAATCTCATCTATACGCTTAACAACGCCTTCAGTATTATCACCACCAATACCTCTATTTATGATATTCGGATTATCAAATAGTTCAGCCCAATGCGCGCCATCGGTGATACTATTTCCAACGAAAATGATAGCACTGTCACGAACCGGCATAGCTTCGAACATAGTTGCCTTTTGTCGATAGTGAATCTGTTGAAAGTTTTTTCCGAACGACAGAACATATCCACGCCATGTCAGGGCAATATAAACGATAGATGCAATGATTGTCAAATTGAAAATCAAGGAGACTATTAGCCATTTTTTCATGGAATTTTATTCTAAGTGATTCTTAAATTATTGCTTATATAATCATTTTATCTACTATCTGTTAGGTTTAATCGTGCTCCACAGTGATAACCACAATTCCAGCCTTCTTCCCGGTCTCAGCATACCGGTGGGCCTTGACGATTTCTTCCAACGCGTAATGCCTATCTATGGCCGGTTTTATCTTACTGGCCTCCATAAGCTCTTTAAGGTAAAGTTCAATTAATAACCTTATACACGTTTATAGTTCTTTTTTTTCCTTTTAATCGAATATTTCCAAGCTTCAGAACTCCTTACCTCTCGCAATCTAAATTCGCTGTTATTTTGAAGATCATGCGCAAATTTGATCCAGGGAATATGGTTTCAGTTTTGTTGAGCAGGTCTGCAATCTGTTTGGCTGCATGATTAAATCTTGGTGCAGAAAGAGAGTGCAAGGTTATAGTCAGCGTTTTACTCTTATAATCCGGAATCAAGTCAGCGTTGTTGCTGATGATTTGTTTGATGAACATTCTTTTTTCGTCTTTTGCCCTATTGAGGTGGTCACAAGCCACAGCTGCCACAGATGATTCTGCTCTGTAAGCGATCATCTTTATTACATTCATGAACAGTTTACTTTCGGTTTTTAACTTGTTATACCTTTTCTGCTCGGGCATACGCTCAAGAGTTATTCTGGCAGGAATATCATTTCTGAGGGTGGCGATCTTGTTTTCTTCTTTTCGAAGAATATCAATTTTGTGTTTATACTTCATTTGTCTTTCGGTTATTTCAGGAAGTTTGTCAATTTTCTCATCCATAGCTAGTTCTGCAAGAGGGAAGAACTTGGCTTCTAACCGGGTGATCTTTTCCCTGAGTTTTTTCAGTTGGTTTGTTAATTTTCGGTATTGTGGGTTGACCACTTCCCGATTGGGATCAATACTTTCTACCCCAAATTGAATCATTTTATCAAAATCATAGTCTTGAATGAGGTAACTGAAGAAGTTTTCCTGACACCACCTTCCAAACATTCTGCCTGCTATCAATGCTATTCCCAAAGTAGGGTGAGTGGTGATAATAGCGGTTTGATGTTCACCCTTTTCAGACAAGCTTCTGATCTCTCTGAAAGTGTGTCCTCCAAGCGTTACTTCTTTCTCGCACAATTGCATGGTTACATCCTGGCTAAGTACTTGTGTATCAGTAGATTCAAAGTCATCTTTATTCCATGAATCTCGCACATCCTTGCGATATGTAATCACGGCTATTCTATACCTTTCCCACAGGTGGTTAAAGAAAGCAGGTTCGTAAGCCTCCCTGTCAAAAATAAAGGTGCATTGAGGGCTTTGTCGATCATCCTCCTCTTGTATCTCAGTAAGTAATTTGGTTTGTAGCATTTGTGGAATAATCAGGTCTTGTATTGCTTCTTTTATTTTCTCTGTCAATTGCCCTATCACCATCATAACAGGCATCCCTTGTGCATCGTGAACCCAATACTCCGTAGTGGCGCTTAAACACAATTTTTGTCTCGCAATATATTTGACAGGTAGATTAGCTTTGCCTCCATAATAGATCCGTTGGTGACCATCTATATATAAAAAAGATGAGTCCTCATTATCCTCATCTCTATACCAGTGATCGATCAGAAGGTTGTTCAGTTCAACGGCTTTTTCCTGCTTGCTCAGCAAATCTATTTTCTCTCGCAAACACCGAACTTCTGGTATACGATCCAAGCCTATTATCCTGCCGATCTCCCCTGGTTTACATTGTTTGAGTTGTTCGGGATTTTTGATGCGCAACAGGGCCATGAAGGCCAAAGTCAATAGTATCGACCTTAGTCCGTAATAGTGTGATGAAGGTAACTCATATACCTGTTTTGTCTTGAATAACCCATGCTCTATCAAGGCAGGTAAGAGGAATAATACCCCTGCTCCGCATAAAGCTTCGCTGTTGTCAAACTTCACCTCAGCATGACCAGACAACCCAAGAGATGCACCTATCCTGTCTTCAGAGCGGCTTGTGGCTATGCCCATCGGCGTAGATTGGTCTAGGTCATTGCGATCATTTAAGGTCGAGCCATTTCCACCTTCACACTCTATTTTGAACTTTTTTTTAAAGTGCCTTTTTCAATGTGATAGCGTATCGACGATTCTGAAATCCCTTCTTGTTTTGAGATACTCAAATTACTTTGTCTCTTATCCAGCTTCGATTGTATCCGCTCCACTAGTTTACCAACCATCTTGTATGCTTTGCCTTTTCTGGCATCAGGCCCGAAAAATCCAGATTCTCCCTTCTCCTTGTATTTTCTATACGATCTTCTGACACTGTCTATACTCACTCCAAAAGCCCGCTGAACTTCAGCTCGGCTGCACAATCCTTTATCTATAAAATTGCTAGTTATGAATCTGAAAGCATTAAGATCGTCACTCGAATGACTATATACAGGTAAGCCATTGGCTATGTATTGTACAATACCGTCTTGGGTGTGTACTCCAAGACAATGAGAGATCATCTTTGTATCTTTAGGGAAGAAGGGGAATTGTAACTGCATATACAAAAATATGAAGCAGTTTTAATTCGCGAGGTCTACTCCCTATTACCCTGAATTTATTGGGACGGGTAAGGAGTTCTGAGCTTAATAAAATCGAATTGATCTTTAGCCATATCATAGGTATTCTCTCCCACAAGGATATGTGTATCATGTTGCTTATTTAATTGTTCCAGTCGGGCTGCGACATTTACTTCGTCGCCAACGACGGTGTATTTCAGACGGTTAGCTGATCCGATATTTCCGGCCACTACAACTCCTGTATTGATTCCTATTCGAGTGGTTAATTGACGGTTTTTTCCAAATTTACGAGTCGCAGTTACCTCTTCTATGGCCAACGCAGCATTTATCGCATTTACGGCGTGATCAGGATCATTAAGGGGGACATTGAACAAAGCAAAAACAGCATCTCCAACAAATTCATTAACGACTCCTTTATGTTTTTGAATAATATCTACAATAGCAGAAAAATACTCGTTCAACATAGTGACAACTTCTTTGGGCGTCAATTCTTCAGACATAGTTGCATAATTCGCAATATCCGTTACCAAAATCGTGCATGAGCGAACTTCTCCCTCTAAATTTATTTTCTTGTCGAGAATTGCGGTTACTACATCTTTGGGAACGTACTTCCCAAAGGTATCTCTGATCAATTCTCGTTCTCTTAATCCTTTCACCATTTCATTAAATTCTTGCGTTAATACCCCAATTTCATCGTCTGTAATGACTGCGGCCTGGGTGGAATAATTCCCTTCACGTACCTCTTGACTTTGACACTTAATTTTGCTGGTGATCTGATTTTCAGACAGTTACGGGATTGACATGTTGCAAATTGCCACTACGGCATTGGGTTTGGACGAATGTGCGGTAAGGAGGCTTGGCGAACTATTGTATGAGTTCAATATTTTTAAGCGGAGCAATATTTAATGCTCGAAGGATTTTTGCTCCGTATTGTCCATTGGCGCCTTTTACATAAAATTTGTGATCCTCCAGTTTCATTTGAGATACCTGGAGTTGATTGAGTTCATCTTTTATTTTTTCAGGACTTATTTCGATTTCCTTACTTCGTAGAGTTTCTTCCAGAGCTCTTTCCATTGCAAAGGAAATGAAGCACACTACAAAGTGGCCTTTTATTCTATTGGGTGTCCAATGGAATATCGGTCGTGTTTTCATAGTTGTTTTTAGAATGCGAAAGCTTTCTTCTATGCGCCATAGATTGTGGTAGGCTTTCATAATAGCAAATTCACTCATGTCTTTGCGGCTTGACTGAATACCATAATATCCGTCCCACTTGCTATCTTCTTTGATTCGTTCTTCATCCAGAGTAGGTGGTGTCTTGTTCTCATATTCTATTTTGACGTACCTCTTTGCACCCTTTTTACTGCTGGGCACCTGGCCTTGGTCGACCATGGCTTCGGCCTTTTCGACTTGTCTTTTTCTGTCTTTTTGATCTTTTACCGCTCGTTGTTTTGACCAACTTATTATGAGTTTATCTTTCCATTCATGTTGTTGACCTTGTTCGTCTTTATAGGATACCTCCAGATCCACAGATTTATATCTGAACAATACTTCTGCTGTGTCTTTGTCCACTTCATGATTATGGTAACCCTCATTAGCCCATACCTGATCCTGTATAGGTTTGGCTTGGACTTTTAGTTTTGAACTCACAATGTATTCATATCCTGCTTGTCTGATGAGGTGAAAGTTGTTTTTACTATTCAGCCCCTTATCGGCTACTATGACAACTTGATTGATGTTGAACCGATCTTTGAGTATGTTCAACGCATCGATCATCGTCTTGCCATCTGATGTATTTCCTGGGAATAATTCATAACCTATAGGGCGACCTTGCTGATCGGTAAACAATCCCATCACTACCTGCACCTCGTTGAACTTTCCATTTTTACTGAACCCAAAGTCTTTTAACTCGTCAGGCCTCACACTCTCAAAATGAAAAGTGGTTACATCATAGAAGGCTACATCTATAGTTGAGTTAAACAGATCGCAATATCTTTTGAACATACCTTGTTCTATTTCCTCCTTATGAGTAGCTAACCAGTCGAGGTTTCTGTAGAGTTGATGAAGTTCAATATTGCTGTCCATTCCCTTGAATTCAATTTGATCCTGGTAGGCTCTTAATTTTGATTTGCACCGCAATAGTCTATGTATTGCCATATAAAAAGTAACCCTACTCAGGGAAAAGCCAAGCCTTCTATGCTTTGCTCCTACCTTATCAAGAATTGTAGCAAGGCCTAATTTTTCCCAAATCTTTTCATAAACCACATGACCATAACAAAGTCTTTTAACCTCTTTCATGTCCGAAATGCTATTGGCATCCATTCCCGACAAGGTCAAGAGTTTACGGCCAATGGTTTCAAGGGTGCGATCTTGTCGTAAGACATCCAACCTGCCTAAGTTAAGAAGGACTTTGTGCTTGACTTTGCCGTCCATGCGATAGGACTCGACTATTTGAAGGTAGGTGTGATTTCTGGATTTAGTAGTTTTAATGAACATGTAGTAAATATACTACATATATGTTACAAACACCTAATATATAGGAATTTATATTCAATTTGTTGCCACCACGTTTTTATCAAAAATCTACATTTCTACCCCTAAAATCCCTATTCTATGGGCATCTTGTGAAAATCCAAGGCCGTTAAGTGTCAAACTCAGGGTTGCAATTATTTCGACTCTCATTTTCGGCGGGGGACTGGTCCCAACAATGGATCAAGACCTACAAGGTGCTCTCTTTTTTTACACTATGATAGCTATTGCAGCAACTGTCATATTACACGGTCTAATAACTCGACCAGGAAAAGCTGAAATTACAATTTGGCTGGGCCTTTCTGCAGTCTACATCATGTTGTATGCAAGATTAGGATTTGCAGAAAGATCCCATCTTTTTGAATATAGTATATTGGCAATTTTCATACACAAAGCACTTATTGAAAGAGTAATACAAGGCAAAAAAATTCCTAAACCTGCTCTAGTCGCTTTTCTGACTGCTTTTGCAATAGGAGTGCTTGATGAATTTATCCAATTATTTCTTCCTTGTAGAGTATTCGACCCCATTGATATTTTATTTAACGGTTTTGCAGCATTTATGGCTATCGGAGCGAGCATGGTAATTCTATGGGTGCGAAAAATGTTTTAATTTGTAAAACAGCACACAATAAACCTAAACTGCATTAAAACGCAGTTTAGCCAAACCGCTGTCATCAATACAAACAAAAAGTACCAATATGGGAACTATTGTCTATATTTGTTCGTAAAACAATTGCGAGTATTTGCAAAAAAGATATTGAGAGATTTTTGGCAAAAGTATCCCTATTCTGAACAGCAGCTCAAATCATGGTTTCAAGAAGCTGAAAAAGGAAAATGGCCTAATCCAAACTATGTGAAGGATGAATTCCCTAATTCTCGGCTAATTTCTGGTAATCGAGTGATATTCAATATCAGAGGAAATAACTATCGATTAGTGATAAGAGTGAACTATAAATATGGGATGATTTGGATACGTTTTGTTGGAACCCATAAAGAATATGACAAGATAGATCCGTTAAAAATATAAGATTATGAAAATTAAACCGATACGTACAGAAGAGGATTATGAACTTGCGATGAAGAGGCTTGATAAGATATTTGATGCTAATCCAGGAACCAAAGAAGGTGATGAACTGGAAGTGCTCGCTTTATTGATCGAAGATTACGAGAATAAACATTATCCAATCGGGCCACCGGATCCAATTGAAGCAATAAAATTCAGAATGGAACAAATGGGTTTGAAACAGAAAGATCTCGGAGAACTATTAGGGCATAAAAGTCGTGCGAGTGAAATACTATCAAGGAAAAGGAAATTAACGCTAAATATGATTCGAACTCTGAATAAGAAACTCAATATATCAACTGAGGTTCTCGTCCAAGAGTACTGATGACAACAATATGGATAACGATCATCACGCTAGACGCGTGACGCCGCATCCACTCGACCGTTGTGTGCTATAAGAAGAAGAACATTTAGCAAATCCAAATGATTTTCAATTTCGCTAAGAACTGGATAAGAGCAAAAGAATTTAACTATGTCTGTTTTTACATCATCTCGGGAGAAGCGACTTTGGTTTTATACATTTCTTGTATTGGTTGCAATTATTTCGACTCTCATTTTCGGCGGGGGGCTGGTCCCTAGTTCAGTCCCAACAATGGATCAAGAACTACAAGGTGCTCTCTTTTTCTACACTATGATCGCTCTTGGTGCAACTGTCATACTACACGGTCTAATAACTCGACCAAGAAAATCGAAAGTTTAGTAGATAAATGTTCGCCCGTTTATGATCAAATTAAGTACAGAATAGAAAATAGTAAATGTGTAGGTACAGATGAGACCGGTTTTGTTTTAAACGGGAAAAAAGCATGGATGTGGACATGGCAAACACCATCATTAATTTACATAGTAGCCTCATCCAACCGAGGATTAAAAACAATTACAGATACATTTGAAAAAGGACTTCCCAAAGCCATATTAGTTCATGATTGTTGGAAAGCACATTTTAGAATTCAAGCAAAAAATCACCAAATATGCCTTGCACATCTAAGAAGAGAGCTCAATTATTTTAAAGAACAAAGAAAAGAATGTTGGACTCATGAATTTGAAAAACTTCTGAGAAAATCTATAAAGCTAAAAAAAAAAATTATCGAAAACCCGGATAAAAGATATTATGTTCACATCCGGCAAATTAAAAAAGCACTGACAAATTACTGCTGGCCAAAATCGATGATCGACATAAAAAAACCAAAACATTCCAAAACAGAATGGTAAAATATAAAGACAATCTATTCCCGTTTCTTGAAAATAGCTTTGTTCCTTCAGACAATAATGGATCAGAAAGGGCTATAAGAAATGTAAAGGTCAAACAAAAAGTATCCGGTCAATTCAAAACATTTGGTGGGGCAACCCAATTCGTAGTAATCCGATCCGTAATTGATACTTGTATCAAAAATCAAGTTAAACTTTTTTATGCCCAATCGGATATCAATATATTGCAACCTGAGTAGTTACATAAAAATTATTAAGGAGGAAAAAAATGAAAGGAGATTGTAACTACTCAGGAGGTAATATAACGAATAATAATAATGGAGTAAAAAGAGTTATAGGACAATCCAACTCGAACTAAAGATAATAGGGCCGGATAAATTGGACTATTATCGAATCACGACTAACAAAACTGGAAAAAGAAAACCAACTTCTTCGAAAGGAGAATAAGTTTTTGCGTGAAGAGAATAAAATTCTATGCCAAGAGATTAGAGAACTTCGCGAAAAACTGGAATTAGTCCTTAGCCAACTGGCCAAAAAAGAGGTTAAAAAAGACAGCCACAACAGCCACAACCCACCAAGCCAAGACAAGTCAACACATGAGAAAAAAAGTCTGCGTAAGAAAACAGGACGTAAATCAGGAGGACAAAAGGGTCATAAGGGTCATTATCTTGCAATGACAGATAATCCTGATGAAAAGCACATAGTAAAAAGTGATTACTGTTCAAAATGTGGGGACACAATTGATCAGGAAAAGCAACAATTGGTATCGAAAAGACAAATAGTAGAAATACCTTCGATACGCCCCAGATACATTGAATATCAGCAGTATGGATGCCAGTGCGGGCGGTGTGGTCATCTTCAAAAAGGTAGTTTTCCCCAAGGGGTAAAAGCACCGATCCAATATGGTAGCAGCGTCATAGCACTGGTCAGCTATTTTAGCGTTTTCCATTATCTTCCCTTCCAAAGAATGACCCAGTTGTTCAAAGATATATTTCACTTGCCCATCAGTGAGGGAAGTGTACAGAACTTATTGAAAAAAGCAGCCCAAAAGGCTCGACCCATATACCATGCTATACTCCAACAAATCTTTTCATCGACTTACGTCGGTTCGGACGAAACATCTGCTAAAGTAAATGGCGACAAATGGTGGGTATGGGTGTGGCAAAATATGAAAAACACTTACATAAAAGCCACTGAAAGTCGAGGATTTATAAGTGTCCAGCAAATAATTGGCGATCACTTGTCCCACGCTACAATAGGGTCAGACCGCTGGGCAGCACAACTGAAAATGAAATCCAAATCCAAACAATTATGCATAGCTCACTTATTGAGAGACCTCATATTTTTGGAAGAATCGGAAAACCAAGTTTGGGCCAGCCAATTTAAGTCCTTGTTAGAACATGCTTTAGCCTTGCGAAAAAGAACAGAACAAACTCAAACCTTTCAAACCAACCAAAAGGATGCCTATAAATTGGAAAAAAGGCTTGATCGGCTACTGTTAAGGCATATCGAAAAAACCGAATTCCCAAAAACTCATTCTTTTCAAAAATCAATGTTAAAAAACAGGAATTACATCTCTCCCTTTTTATACAATTCTGAAGTCCCACCGGACAACAATTCTTCAGAAAGGGCAATAAGAAATGTAAAAGTAAAACTAAAGGTCTCAGGACAGTTTAAATCGGGTCAGAATATATTTTGTGTCTTGCGTTCCTGCATCGATACATTAAAAAAAAGAGAGCTCAATGTTTTGGCCTATCTTTACTGCATTGCCAAACTCCCTACTCAAAAGCATTGTTTGGTACCTGAGTAGTTACAGGAGATTTAATTACAAGACTTAATAAAGGACCAGTTATTTGTGCAGAAGGATATTTGTTTGCAATGGAAAGAAGAGGTTATTTATCTGCTGGAGCATTTGTTCCAGAGGTTGTTTTAGATCACCCAGAAGTAGTTACTCAATTACATAGAGAATTTATTAGAGCTGGCTCCGATGTTGTAGTGGCTTTTACCTATTATGGTCATAGAGAAAAATTAAGATTAATAGGGAAAGAAGATTTACTTGAACCACTTCAAAAAAATGCACTCAAAATTGCAAAAGACGCTGCAAATGAATTTAAAGATCTTGATTTAATGGTTTGTGGAGATGTAGCTAACACAAACATTTATGACCCTGGAGATAAGAGTACTATTAAAGAATGTCAAGAAATGTTTGAAGAACAAGTTGCGTGGGCAAAAGAAGCTGGAGTTGATTTTGTTATTGCAGAAACAATTACTTGGCTTGAGGAAATGAAAATTGCATTAAAAATAATTAAAGAATCAGGATTAACTGCTGTTTGTAACTTTGCTATACCTAAAAGTGGTAAAACAAGGGATGGTTTTACCCCAGGAGAAGCTTGTAAAATTCTAGAAGATAATGGAGCTGATGTGGTTGGTTTAAATTGTTTTCGAGGACCAAAGATGACCATGAAACTTTTGCCGGAAATTAGAGAAAAAGTTTCTTGTCATGTTTCAGCTTTACCAGTTCCTTACAGAACCACTGAAAAAGAACCAGGATTTTTGAATCAAACAGATGAAGGCTGTGATTGTATACCTGGAGGAAATGCTTTTCCAGTCGCTTTAGATAATAAGTACTGCAATAGATTTGAAATGGCTGAGTTTGCCAAAGAATGTGCCAATAAAAAAATAAATTTTATCGGTGTTTGTTGCGGTGCTGGGCCTCACCATGTTAGAGAAATGGCAGTAGCATTAGGAAGAAAACCAATTGCTTATAAATATTATCCTGACATCTCTTTACATGCAATGCATGGTACAGATAAATCTTTAAAAAAGATTTATACAGACGCTGCTGAAGAATACTAGAGCATCAAGCACGAAATATAGCACCCCTTATACTTGTTCTTTTTCACCTGCATTTCGTTGAAGAACCCTTCATTTGGCTACGGCCAAAATCAGGAACCTTCGCCTCATTCAGATAAAAAATATCGTCGTCTAATGGGTACTTTACTTGGTGCTTGATACACTAGAGCATTAAATGGAAAAACATTGATCGTTAATATTGACGCTTTTTGAGTATTTTATAACTTCCTATAGTCAATATTGGAAGGGCATAAACAACAATCACTCCATAAGCGATCGATCTATAGCCCATAGAGATTAAGTCAATAATACCAACCTGTGCTAAAAGTACAGCAAAACCAAGAGCTGATAGAGCGATCAGTCCACTTTGGGTCTGAGATAAATGCTTTTCAAAATTCTCATGCATGTGAGCATCTATGCGATCCAAAAGTCCATGAATCATCCCAGTTGCTGTTTCCACTAGCGTCCAGCCTACCACAACACCAAACATGATCATCACACCAGGTCCAAGATTTTCTAACATCACTAACCAGGGGACAGAGGCTGATAGTACTTTTTGGGAAGGATAAAACCCGAGAATACAGAAGTAAGTTATAAACCATGGAATACACATTAAAAACCCTGAAATAATTCCAGCCCACATGGTTTCTTTCCTAGAAGTTTGTCTTCTTACCGTAAATAACGCAGCAGGATAAACCGTTAGACAATACCCCACATATAAAATACCACTCCCAATTACCGCCCAAACACTAACCTCTCCTGGAATGAAACTAGTATCTCCTAATGATAAAACATTTTTCGCTTCTCCCCAAGTTGAAGAGATAACCAAAGCCCCAAAAATAATGTAAGCTGTATATAATGCAATGGTACCAAAAGTTTTGAGTCGTTCGATGAGACGTTTCCCATAGAAATTTAATAATCCTACCAACACAGCGCAAAGTAGCACCCCAACCCAATAGTTCAAACCTACTGTGCTTTTTAAAATTTCTCCTGTAGCGGAAGACATTACCGCAATAACCAAGAGAACCATAACAATGTAAAGAATATCAAATAAGATCCAAGCTTTTCCAATCAAAGGGATCAGTAAGTTACGGTAATCATATGCCTTAAATTGGCGAGCTAGCTCAAACGTTAAAAAAGCCATTAGTGTGAATCCCAGAAATATTACAATTCCTGCAATCCAACCAAGAGAACCAAATTTTGCTCCATACTCTACAATTTCTCGTCCCGTAGCAAAGCCTCCTCCGATTAATACAGATTGAAGAATAATACCGGGAAGGAAATATTTACCAAAAGGTCCGTCAAAAAAACTTTTACTATCGTTCATCTCCCAAAAAGAACCATCAGTCCGGTGAGTCTACAATTTGGTCTGTCACCGTATCTCGATACAGGTAGGTCCAGCGGCGGCAGCCATATACATGGAACCAGCCCTCGCGCTGCACCCCTTCGGGATTATTTAGCATAAAGCCGCGATCCACATCCCAATCGTCTGCATCTGTAATCGATTCTGGCACAACCGGAATCTCGCCATATGCAAACTCTTCTATCGGGCGCGTGCCACAGTTGGGGCAGTCAATTTTCAGGCTCATAATATTTCCATTAACTGCCGTTTTTCATAGAATCTTGGAACGAAGAACTCCATCGACTCGTGTGCTTCGTTTTATAAAGAATTGTAAGATTAAACATGCTCTCATTCTCGAAATTGATAATCAGGCAGCCCTAATGGGTGCCGGCAGACCCACGATCTGCTTTGGTTCGGTCTCGAGCAAAACGATCGAGCTTAAACGGTGCAATCAGCGGTGGTGTTTTGCCAGACGCAATCAACTCCGCCATCTGTTCGCCACCAACCGGAATCGCTTTAAACCCCCACGTCCCCCAGCCAGTGGTGATGAGAAAACCATCAACCCCTGTTTTACCCATAATTGGTGAATAGTCGGGACTCATATCACAGACACCTGTCCACTGGCGCAAAATACGCAAATCTCGCAAGAATGGCAGTAGCGTCATGGCCCGGTATGAGCAGCTTTGAATGAGATGATGACCAGAGCGATAGTTATAGCTGGGCTGCCGGTCGATTTCAGCCCCCATCAACATCTCGCCCCGGGCCGTTTGCGAACAGTAAAAGAGTAGATCGAGTGAGGCCACAATGGGGTGCATCGATTGCTCATAATGGTTTGTTACAAATGCCTGTAACGGATGCGTGCGAATCGGCAAGCGCAGTCCCGCCATCTTGGCAATCGAGGTCACGTGCCCACCAACAGCGCTGACGACTGTCTTGGCATACATTGGGCCTTTATCAGTCTGTACGCCAATCACTTTATCCCCATCTTTGATGAGGTCGAGCACGGCAGTTCTTTGATGAATGTGCGCGCCAAGGCGGTTGGCGCCTTCTGCCAATGCCCAATTGACCCGATCGTGCCGGGCAGTGGCGCCGCCATGATTATAAGAGGCGCCGAAAACGGGCCAAATGCCGGCTCCAGTGATATCCACTTGCGGACAAATCTCTTTAATCTCTTGCGGCGTCACAAAATCAGTATGCGCTCCAAACGCACGATTAACCGCCGCTCGCGCCTGCTCTTTGCGAATGCCTGTTTCCGTATGCGCCATCCACAAAATGCCCTTCGTTTTGTGCATCAGCCAGCGGTCCGTTTCCCCTTCCAGCGTTTGATAAAGCTCAAGGCTGCGTTGGTAAAATTTAACCGCTTCGGGGATGCCGTAGTTGGCGCGAATAACGGTCGTGTTGCGGCCAGAATTACCGCTGCCAATGTATTTGCTCTCGAGTACAGCGACGTTGGTGATATTGTGGCGGGTGGCTAAATAGTAGGCGGTCGAGAGCCCGTGCCCACCACCCCCGATAATGATGACATCATACGTTTTCTTGGGTTCGTACCATTTTAGATTGACACGTGTTTCTTGAAACTCGTTCATGGATTTCCTTTACTTGTGTTAGACATCCGGTCTGCAAAATCAGGCGCAAACGGAGCAGATACAATAAAGAGTACTTTGTCCTCTTCGAACCATAGTTTGGTGGGAATGCCAGCAACCGCGCCTTGCGCAAATGCAGGGCGCTTGCGGGGCAGGTGCCACTCACAACTGCGTTCAAGAAAATTTAGAGCGGCGCTGGTATCTAGCCAAATGCCGGCATTTCCCCCATCCTCAATCACTATGGCATACGGATCCGTTAGCCCAATATCATCTTGAACTGGATAGATCAGCACTTCGTCCGGCGCTGTGCGCAATACAACAGCCTCTTTTGGCCAGGTGGCTGCATCGAGCGTCGCCGTTGTCGCTGCAATGCGGGTCAGTATCAGTCGTTTAAGCTCTGGCACGGACTCCTTCTTTATCATAAAATGGTGTCGGTACTCGCTTCGCGACACGATCGGCAATGGTCACCTCGTCTGGTAGCACCCCATCGAATAGATAGAGCCAGGCCAGCATCACCGCTTTACCCAGCGCATACGAGTATCCGCTTGATGTCACATAGCCCGCATACTCATCTTCGTACCACATGGTTGCTCCCTCCATAGGTGCATCGCCTTCCATTTCGAACGCCACCAGCTGCTTGTCGAGTGGAATTTTATTGGTGCGTATTACCGCATTCTTGCCTATGAAAGGCTCCGGTTTATCCAGTTTAACCATCCATTCGTGATGAATTCGGCGCGGCGTAGAATCAAAATCACTATCTTGTCCCATAACGATATGCCCCTTTTCCAGGCGCAACAGTAATAAGGCTTCGAGTCCATGCGGCTTAATTCCCAAATCTTCGCCCAGCTCAAGCAAAGCACGCCACAACTCTGCTGACTTAGCTACTGGATGATGAAGCTCGTAAGACAGCTCGCCTGTAAAACTGAGCCGGTAGACGCGGCACAGCACACCTGCTACACTCGTTACCATCACGCCCAAAAAGCGAGGTGGGTCAGGGACACCCGCTCGAGCCATTAACTCGTTACTGAGTGGCCCGGTCACGTTAATGGCGCCTTGCGCATATGTCTGATTGAGGATGCGCACATCGTACCCCCAAATGGTGGCCCAATCGCGCAACCACATTTCGGCAAAGCTCGAACCGCCACTGGTAAAAGTGAGTGAATAGCGTGTGTCGCTTTCTTTGAAGACCATGCCATCGTCAAACGCGTAGCCGCGCTCGTTGAGGGCCATCACATAGCGTGAGCGCCCTTCTTTAATCGTGCTGATCTTGGTCGGATAGATGCGCTCCAAAAACGGCAATGCATCTGGGCCTGAAACAATAAATTTACCTAAAGTGCTCACATCCATAATGGAAACGGCCTCACGTACGGCCCAATATTCCGTTTCGAGATCGCCATAGCTCCAGGCTCGCCACCAGTGACCAGATCGCTCCATTTGCGCATCCAGGGCGCGATGTTCGGCCGCCATTCCGGTATCGCCCATGGCGGCATGATGGGCCCCGGCGGCGATCTCACCAAGCGTAAGCTGGCGAGTAACCGGTCGGGCGGTAAAGGCGGGCTGCAGCGCTTGACCGCGATCGGCCAAAAAGCTACGCAAATAGGGAATGCATACAGAGCCTTGGCACGTGCCGGTGCCAGCAAGTGTGGCTCGCTTGACCAACTCAATCTCGTGAAATCCTTGCTCCCAAACACGATCTAAATCAGCAACAGATACACCGGCACACGGGCAAATGATGCCGGCATCGGGGCAAGCAGGAATGTTCGACTCTAAGGCCGCTTCACCCACGGCCCGCACCGCAAGATCGTGCCCCATGCGCTTGAGAGCATCCCGTGGATGCAGCCCTAAGCCCACGCATACATTATCACAGGAATGGGTAGTATTGACACCGTTTTCATCTCGTACCACCACCTCAGCAACCCTGGCTGCCCCTTCAAAACGAACCAATTCTCCAGAAAGGTGCTGGCTAGCAAGGCCATTTGGTTTGGAGCCAATCGAGACAAGATTATCCAGGGGAATGCCAGCATTTGCTACCAGCTCTGCCCCTCTTACTGTATAAATCCCCTGCAAATGCGAACCCGGTACCACAGGTTGAATCTCGGCGGCCCCGGTCGCCACCACAACCTCATCACGAACATGAATATGCCACATGCCGGCATCCGTGCGCACCACCACCAACGGTCCGGCATAAATGCCAACCGCTTCTTGCCCGGCACTGACGTCGAGCGTGATGACCGATTGACCATTGGCTTGTGCGGCAGCTGCCGCCTCGCGCCCCGATTCGCCCTGACCAATGACGACCACATCTGCATGCTTGTTAAATGCCGGTACTTCTGGACCCATCGTATCCCGATCTTCGATGGGTGGGTTGTCGATCAAATGATGGCGCACGACCATGGAAGCCGGTTTGGCCGCAACCTGGCACGTACGAACGTACGAAACGCCATCAACCGTAGCCAGGCAGTTGGCACAGTCACCGCCTCCACAGATAGGACCACCTCCAGTGGGCGAAATGCCGGCACGTAGCAGCGCTATCAGTATCGTGTCACCCGTCTCAAAAGGTACAGGTTTGCCGTCCACAATAATGTTCATGAAATGCCTTTTTTTAACCTGCATAATGCAGGGTTAACAAGTCTTAGTAACAATAAAAATCGTATAAACTCCAATTTTCATGACAATTTTTTGATCAAATTGTTAAAGTTCAAGAATTCAATTCTTTGACATATTCAACACTTTCAACTACTGCCTGCTCCTGTAGAGCAACCAACTCCTCACCTTGAGATTCTGAGCTGGATATCTTAGCCAGGTCTTGCCAGCGATACGCAGCTAATTCAAATGGTTGGTCCAAGTACTGCAATATATTTGGGGCAACAACCTCAGGGTCAAATGGAGGGTGTTGGATGCGAAAGCTGCCCTGATCCAATTTTGCACCATAGCCTTCAGACTCTGGGACGTGAAAAGGTGCCATGTAGCCATAGCAAACCTCGATATTGATACGGTCAAGGGGGGATTGTTCAGCAAGGATACGGAAACTCTCGACGAGATCGATACTGCCTTTACCTAAAGGGACGCCAATAATCACTGGCTGATCGCCAAGCATAATAACGATGTGATCTTTGAAGTGCGTGCTGACCGCATACGGGGCCGTGGCCGTAATAGCATGGATGGGATCTTCCCATATCGTCATTGAATTGCCAACATCAACAAAAGTGCCAACAAATTCACTGTTGACCTTGTGAACCACTCCCAATATGTCCTGTGACGATTCGTACTCGTGATTTTCGTAAGCGATTTTGACACCATAGTCGGCGCAAAGAGGGACGACCTGCAAGAAATCTGGGGCGGCTTTTTTGATTTCTTCCTGAACATCGCCGCCAACACTGGAATACACTCGCATTTTATCGGCACCTAAGGTATTGCAGATGTTTAGAACCCTGGTGAGTTTGTGCGGGTTGGTGTCACATGTATCGAGTTCGACGAATAATCCGAGGTTATTAATTGTGGCGCGGACCTCACGGAGAAAACCAGGGTCGTCACTGCCGAGATGCGCCAGGTCGTCGCCCTCAACATTGATTTGAAGACCGCCCAGACCAAATCCAGATGTTCGGGCAATACCAATCGAACTGGTTTTTCCTTGCGCTTCCTATTTTTACGATCATGGGCGGGTACATGGGTAGTAGCGGGCGCTTCAATCGGTTGCTCTATTTGGCCAAACAGCGAAAGTTGATCTGGTGGCGCAATGTTCGAAATATACCGTTCGCTCTTTGCCCCGAAAACCATCCGTTTCAGATTTTCTAACTGAAACTTTAAATCCTCAATTTGAGTGTTTGCTTCTTTTTTGAAAGTGGCAAATTCTACTTCTAAGAGATGGTGTTTTTGTATCTCGATGTACCTTGGGGCATTACCAGCCGATTCCCGTTTGGATAGTGCAACTCAATCTCTAAGTTTGTTGCGAACCTATCCACCTCCAAGGCAACAAATCTGTGTGAGAATTCACCGCCCAATCCCCTGCACAATTTCCTGCGCCAATAATCCAGAGTGGGCATCTTGATACCACGCTCTACACAAAAGGTTCGCTTTGTACCCTCATAGGTCGAATAGGCATCCACTATCGGACGCATTTCTGTGGATGTTCTTTGTGTCATTTTTTTGAACTTTGTTGAACACCAAAGTTAGGGCGGGCTCCGGGTGATGGGCAAGATGTAGTTCACGGTACGCTTACTTTGTAGTTGCTTCTGACCTACAACTCGCTCTAAATCTTCTTTCTCTTTTTGAAGCTCCAATCTTCTTTTTTCTTCGCTCTGTTTTTCCACAACTATTTTCGATTGCTTCTTTAAATATCGTGAATACTTATACAACCATTTATAGATACCTGTTGCGCTTACCTCGTATTCACGACTGGCCTGGGAAACACTGATTTGACAAGTTTCTATTTCATTTACTACTTGCCTTTTGAAATCCTCTGAAAAAATCCGCCTCGTTCGTATCTCATATTTTTTGGCCATTTTTGAATTAGGTTGTTGTCAACCTATTTTAGGACAAGACAGCTACCCACTGACAACAGTTTTGTTTTTAAAGTATGCCCCGACTGCGAACTGCCAACTGCTAAGTATAGACTACAAACACTCATATCTCATATCTCAATACGCCCTTTGTCAAAATACCGTAGTTTTATGGTGGGTCTATGATGAAATTTTATTTTTTCACCTAAAATTTTCATCATGAGTCCGTTACAAATCGTAGGCATAATCCTCGCCATCTTTCTTCTTTCCGGCATACGCATCATATTCGAATACAAAAGAGCTTTGAAATTCCGCTTTGGTAAGTATATCAAAATCCTGAATCCAGGTTTCAGATGGATCATTCCCATTGTCGAAACGTTGCAGATCGTCGACATCCGGGTTATTACGATCAATATATTGTCACAAGAGGTAATGACTCAAGACAATGTGCCATGCAAAATCGATGGAGTTCTGTTTTTTAAGATCGTAAATCCCGAAAAGTCCGTACTCGAAGTAGAAGAATATACATTCGCCATTACACAATTGGCACAGGCTTCACTAAGAGATGTATGCGGCAAGGTCGAACTCGATACTATTCTCTCCAAACGCGAGGAAATGGGCAAGAGCATTAAGAATATCGTCGACAGGGAAACTGAGGAATGGGGCATTGATATAATCGACGTAAAAATCAAGGACATTCTTCTACCCGAAAATATGCGCAGAATGATGGCCAATCAAGCCGAAGCCGAACGGTCGCGCAGAGCAAGGATCATTTTGGCGCAAGCAGAAGAACAAGCGGCTGGAGCCCTTTTAGCGGCAGGCAAACAAATTGATAAATCGCCATCTGCTATCAAATTGAGACTCTATCAGACGCTATCGAATATTGCATCGGAAAAGAATTCTACGATTGTATTTCCATTTCCTGAGGAGGTGTTGCATCGGGGGTAGAGCTGGACTAGAAAGAAGATAGCAGGGTTTGCCCCGTTGTGATGCAATGTACAATTTGGTCATTGTTTACAGCTTTTACTGCGGTAAAAAGAATTTTTCTCATTTCAAGAAAATGCCAGAGTACACTGCACTTAAGGCAGATTTAGAAATCATCAACTTAATCTTGTTAGACAAGCCTTCTCCTGATAAACTCTTCTCCATTAGATCAAAAATTTTGCATTTGGTTAAATAGGGTTTAGAAGTTGTTTAAAACTAAGCACTCGACTGCAAAAAAAAAAAACAATCATGCCATACTTCACTAAGGACTACATCGATTTCTTCAAAGAACTGGTTAATAACAACAACAGAGATTGGTTTCAGGCCAACAAAAAGCGTTATGAAAAAAGCGTCAAGGAACCGTTTAGCAATTTCGTTGCCGCCCTTTTGAACGAACTGCAAAAAGATTGGGGGCCGATACCCTGGACGGCCAAGGACTTTGTAATGCGCATCTACAGGGACACGCGCTTTAGCAAAGACAAAACGCCTTACAAAGATTACATGGCGGCGATGCTCTCTCAGTACGGAAGGAAGGAAATGACGCGTCCCGGTATCTATCTTCATGCCAATCACAATGGTGTGGAATTGTATACCGGATGTTATGTGCTCGAAAAAGAGAACCTCTATAATGTGCGGAGCAAGATTATTGAGAATGCAAAGCAATTTAATGCTCTTATTAGCGATCCGAAGTTTAAGCAGACCTACGGTGAGGTGCTGGGCGACAAACACAAACGGCTTCCCAAAGAATTTCAGGAAGCGGCCGAGACACAACCACTGATATACAACAAGGGCTTCTACTATTGTTCGAAATTGCCTGCAAAAGACCTGCTGGCGGATGATCTGGTGAACAAAATCGTCGCCAACTATGAAGTGGCAAAGGATATAAATCAGTTTTTGGATTCTTCTTTGGCTTAACCCGAATTAGAAAGCGGGAAGCACTCCGACATTGGGAACTAAGTATACCAGAAATGGGTATTATTGGATAGGACTAAATTCAAATGCGCTCCTGGAACATCGTAAAATACACGGTCGGAATATCACTCCTTCTCTTTATAACCATCTTCCTGTTCTTCGGATTCACCGAAGAAGCCAATCGCATCAATATCCGCTTATCGGCTCGGATTAGTGCCACTTTCTTTGCCTTTGCTTTTATGGCATTGGCCCTACAGCATTTTGTCAAAGGGGAATTTACATTTTGGCTTTTAGCCAATAGAAAATTTGTAGGCGTCACATTTGCCATTGTTCATCTCATTCACCTTTGTTTACTCGGTATTCTTCATCTTAACTTCCATCCGATTTTCGAAGTGGCCGCCACTTCGTCCATCGTAGGAGGCGGTATTGCCTACTTTTTCCTGGTACTGATGCTCTTCACCTCCTTTGAACAGTTTTCAAAATATCTGTCGAGCATGCATTGGAAACTGCTTCATACAGTTGGCGGATATTGGATTTGGTCGATATTCACGATCAGTTATTGGAAGCGCATGGATACGGAATCAGAATACATTCCTATGTTTCTCCTATTCGCCATCGTCTTACTGCTTAGAATTTCAAAAATTATTTCGAGAATAATACGTTTGTAACAGTATTGAAAACTTATGAGTCGGTAGTTGACCGCTCAATTTGAGATAAACGAATAAAATTATTATTTAATGAAAATTTCATTTTACCTCCTTGTAATTGGCTTGGCTTTTATGACTTCCTGCGGTGGCGATAGTGTGGACTGTGATGTCAATGTCTTCAACAATGGTACCCAGCAAAGGGTGAATGACTACAATAATGCCTTAGTGGTGTATGCCGATGACCCTACTGAGGACAATTGCAATAAATTCAAAGATGCTGCAAATGATTGGCTCAACTTTGTGGAAGATTATTCCTCGTGCGACCAATTCGATCAGACTTCATTCAACGAGATACTACAACAAGCCCGGGATGCGCTGAACCAGGTGCCTTGTAATTGATGTAGTGTTGAGGGTGATCCCGAAGCAAGTTCGGAACAGGCAGCCATCGACAACCGTGTGAGGCGGGACGCCATCAACAACTCGCGAAGCGGGACGCCATCAAGGGACGCTGTTCCCGTTGGCCTCTGGCCTCAGGAAACTTAAAACATTCTCATGCCTGCCGGATATTCAGGTACTCCCATGGCCAAGAAGCTTGGTATAAAACCGGGCTTCGAATATTTACTCTTCGAGCAACCGGATTACTACTTCGATCTGTTTTCCGAGCTACCGGAGGATATCGTAGAATTAGGCGCGGTGAAGGAACAATCCGCTGATTTCATTCACCTTTTCTGCAAAGATCTGGAATCGCTTTACCAATCCTTTGAAAAGTACAAACCTGCTCTGAAGAAAGATGGAATGATATGGATAAGCTGGCCCAAAAAGTGTTCCGGTATAAAGACGGACATCGATGAAAATAAGATCAGAAACTATATTCTGGAAAAGGGTTTAGTTGATATCAAAGTAGCTGCTGTTGATGAGATTTGGAGTGGGTTGAAGGTGGTGTACCGCGTAAAGGATCGGTAGGTGTGGGTTGAGGCGAGGACGCCATCAACAACCGGTTCCTGATGGCCTCTGACCTCAGGAAAAAAAAGCTAAATTCACATCCATGAAAAAAATTTTATTCCTGTTTCTCTGTGGCGCTCTATTTTACTGTTGCGGCTTAAACAAAACGAGTTCCAAATCCAATCCAGCTGCGAATGAACAGCTTTCCAACTCACTGGATTTCAACCTATTAGCAAAAAAATTGATCGACCAGGCAGACCTTCAACCAAACGAACGAGTCTTACTCGTAATGATGCCCGGAAGATTTGATCCAATCATACTCGAACTGCAAAAAGCTATTAAAACGAAAGATGCAAAATATTTAGGCACACTAAGTGTATCCGAAGAGCAGCCTGCTCCATGGACTACGGAGTTTACTCAAAAGTGCGACAATAAAACTGCCAAAGAATTGTCCGAAATATTCGAAGAAGTCGATCTCGGTATTATGCTCCCGGGAGCAACGCCAAACCATTTGCCTTACAAGGTCTACCAGGACATGCTCGAAGAAGGAATACGCAGAACAATCCATTTCCATTGGGCGGGAGGATACGACCTGAATGGAAATCTGCTCGAGAATGATGCGCACATCGACGATTTTTATCAACGAGTGGTTTTGGAAACAGATTATGAACAATTGGCATTAGTACAAAGGCAAATTGAAAGTGCGATGAGGGGAAAGGAAGTCCAAGTCACTACTCCTGCAGGTACCGATATTCGTTTCCGGATAGGAGATCGGCCTATGACCAAACAGGACGGAAACGCATCGGCGGTGCGTGCACAAAATGGTCAAAACCTCATCGACCGTGAAATTGAAATTCCAAGCGGAGCCATAAGAGTGGCACCTATAGAGGAAAGCGTCAGCGGATACATTGCCTTCCCCGATGCAAAGTGGAACGGAACGGATGCAACCAATGTGAAGGTAAGGATTAGAAATGGAGAAATAAATGGTGTAGTAGCCCATGACGGCCTGACGGCTGTACAGACAGAAATTCACGAAGCCGGTGAAGCGGGTAAATCTTTTAGAGAATTTGCTTTGGGATTTAATCCATTGATGCCCGTGCAAACAGAGCCATATGATTGGATTCCGTATTACGGTTACGGTGCTGGAGTGGTGCGATTGTCCTTAGGAGATAACACCGAATTGGGTGGTAAGGTAAGTGGTGGCTACGTCCGGTGGAATTTCTTTCCGGATGCTACCGTCAAAATAGGCGATGAGACTTGGGTGAAGGATGGAATTGTCGTGGCGAACCTGCCCGACTAAGGTCTGCGGGCGGGTTTATTTGCAGAATAATTACTTCGTGCATACTCCGAAAACCCCAATTTGCTAAATCTCAGAGACCTGCCCGTTCCGTCAGGCGAGTTGAGTAACTGTTAATTCATTGATTATCAGCTGAATAAGATTTACAGCTTTTCGGCGAGGCCTCATTTTTTAATTAGTTCAGGCTGCGAAATATTGGATTTCCCTCGCTACACCCCAACCCTAAAGGGAGCCCACCCGCAAGTTTCAATGTGAACGCGGAGTATCCGTTTAGGATTAGGTCTCGGGATGACAAGTTGAAAAATTTTATATACTCTAAACTTCCTCGAGAATCAGGTAGCGACAAAGAAGCGTAACTATGATTTGGCACAAAAAGATCACACTCCCGGAAATAAAGGAAAGAAACAAAAATTGTTGTTCTGAATTTTTGGGGGTGGAATTTACAGAGATTGGTGATGACTATCTCAAAGCTAAAATGCCTGTGGACGAAAAGACGACACAACCATTCGGAATTTTGCACGGTGGGGCATCATGCGTATTGGCTGAGACCATTGGCAGCATTGCTTCTACGCTCTGTGTGGAGAATCCATTTGTTGACCGGCCAATGGGAATCGAGATCAATGCCAATCACCTTAGACCAGCCACCGCGGGATTTGTACATGCACTTTGTAAACCGATAAAGTTGGGAAGGAAACTCCATGTCTGGAATATTGAAATCTCGGATGATAAAGGAAAACTTGTTTGTATCTCGAGGTTGACTGTAATGATTGTAAGGAGCTAGACAAGAGTATGTTTAAATTTCGTTTTTGAAAATAGCAAAACACTTGTTTTAGGTACAAAAAAAAATAGATTTTCTTTGAGCACAAGATGTGCATTTTGTTCACCACTTATTTTTAATTGGATTGCTAAAATTACGGTAATTAACGTTTATTACGGTAATAAACGTATTATACGGGTATTACCGTAATTTGATATTCTATCATGTGTCGCATTCTTAAAAGTTTGTAAATTGAAAGTAGTCTAGACCCATTCTTTTCCCCCTCAAAAAAACGACCTTCTATGGCGAAGGATGTGCAATTTGTCTTGCACTCGTAGAAGCTCCACTGGAAAATTGTTCCGGAGAAATACTTATATTTGAGTTTCTGCCAAAGATAGCATAATGGAGAGTGAGTAGTGACACGAGAAGCTCTACGACCAGTAGGAATTCCTCGAATGAAATGATTAACATAAATCTTTCACTATTCGAACCCCGCTTGTTTTTTCAAGATATAAAGGACGGCCGTTTGTCGTCCTTTTTTGTTCTAAAGTTAAGACTTTTCTTATCAAAAACTACTCAACGCGCTGCCTGTTAAGAAATCTCATAAGAGCTCTCTGACGACAAATAATAGATAGCCATAATGCGTTTCTAACACGTTAGTGATATATGGTTATGAAGAATTTATACCTCCTCCTTCTTTTTTCCTGGTGCGCTGCGGCCGCACAGAACAACCTCAACCTTGCACTTGTATCAAACCTCGACTACGCAGATAACTGTAATGATATATGGGGCTATGTGGACGGAGACGGCGTAGAATATGCCATAATTGGCACACGAAATAGTACGAGCATTGTCAGTCTGGAAGACCCGGCAAACCCAGTAGAAGTAGCTAACATACCCGGTGTAAATTCGCCGTGGAGAGATATAAAAACGCACGATCATTTCGCTTACGTTACAGCGGACAGAGGAACGGATGGACTATTGATTATCGATCTATCGACCTTGCCTGACAGCGTAAGTCATACTTTTTGGAAGCCAAGAGTCGACATAAGCGGCTTTCCCACAATTTTGCAGACCTGCCATAATCTTTACCTCGACAGTGGCTACGTCTACTTAGCAGGTTGTAATATTTCGAATCAGGGAGTGCTTATTGTTGACGTCAATGAAGATCCTATGAACCCGCAAGTTATGGGCGCCGCTGATCTTACCTATGCCCACGATGCTTTTGTGCGCGATAATATTCTATTTGCCTCGGAAATCTTTGAAGGCAACCTGGGCATTTACGACGTCAGTGACAAATCCGATCCGAAATTAATAATCACCGAACGCACCTCATCCGCATTCACACACAACGCCTGGTCCTCTGATGACAACAAATACGCATTCACAACAGACGAGCGATCCGAAGGCTTTGTAGACGCTTACGACATTAGTAATACAGATCAAATTCGGAGATTGGATCGGTATCAATCTTTAGCCGTACAAGGACAAGGAGTGATCCCTCACAATACACATTACCACAATGGATTTCTTGTTACATCATGGTATACGGAAGGTGTAATTGTTATTGATGCGAATAAGCCGGACAACCTGGTAAGAGTAGGCCAATACGACACGTGGCTCGGAGGCGATGGAGGATTTAATGGTTGTTGGGGAGCATACCCATTTTTACCTTCGGGATTAATTCTGACCAGTGATATTACTAGTGGATTATATGTATTAGAACCTGATTATCAGCGAGTTAGCTATATGGAAGGCAGTGTAATCGACCAAAATACTCAATTACCCATTAACCAAGCTTCCATAAATATACTGTCAAATGATGCAAATGCGGCCACATCCGATGCACTGGGAGAATACCGTACTGGGCAAGCAACGTCGGGTAATTTTTTGGCAATAGCCAGCCACCGCGAGTACGAAAGCGATACGATGGAAATTCGGCTGGTCAGTGGTGAAACGATTATGGCAATGTTCGAATTGAGATCCAAAACTAAGAAGACAATAACCGGGTCAATATCAGACGCAGTCACCGGAGAACCAATCGCCGGAGCCCAAATCCGATTCGCCTCAAATAATGATGAATTTCTGTCTACTTCAGATGAAAATGGGAACTACTCACTAGAAGTTTTTGAAGGACAATTTGAAGTCTTCGCGGGTAAGTTGGGATTTATCACACAAGCACTTCGACTTACTATGGAAGATGGCAACGCGGTTCATATAGCGTTGGAAAGAGGACTTATGGATGACTTTAATTTTGATTTTGGTTGGAAGGTCGACAGTGAGGCTCTGACGGGAGTTTGGGAGCGAGGTATACCGGTCGGAACTATTTTGGAGGAGGACGGAGCACTGTCCAATCCCAATGCAGATTTGCCCGACGATATCGGCGCTTATGCGTATGTTACAGGTAATGGGGGTGGTATTGTAGGATTTGATGACGTGGCCGGCGGAAGCACTACCCTATTCTCACCGGTACTGGACCTTACTGATTATGAAGATCCACAGATAGAATATTCCTTGTGGTTTTATAATTCCGGAGGAGACTCCCCTCCTGATGATCTAATGCAGATCATTCTTTCAGACGGACCGAATAACCAATTGGTGGAAGAGATCAGAGACGATACCAACGCTTCCGGGCGATGGCGCGAAAAGTCAATAATTTCAGTGAATAATCATTTTGCAGATCTATCAAACATTCAATTGTCTATTCGCATTTCGGATGATGGAGCCGGCCATATAGTCGAAGGAGGATTTGACGGATTCGCAGTTGTTGAAGGAGAGACGACGGCAACAGAAGAGGAAGTGTCGGATATTGAGATCAGCATATCTCCGAATCCTTTTATCGATTTGATAGCAATAGAATCTTCTGAAAAGATGGAAGGCTATTCATTAATTGATGCCAGCGGTAAAATTGTAATCTCATCCTCTCAAATATTTGATCAAAGGTATTTTACCATCAAGGCCAACGACCTTCCTACGGGGACATACTTCATCGAACTTTCATTTGAAAAAGGAGGAAAGAAGATAGAGAAGTTGGTGAAGTTATGACGAGGTATGGCTGTAAAGTCAGACGTCCAGTTTTTTATTCGAATTAGAATTTAGTGGCTGATTAGATTGTCTATCCCTGAAAGCACAGTACGACCACTTTGATAACCCCACTATAGCTGAATCGTATCCAGCTGAATCAACTAGCTTATTTTCAGAACTCCTTACCTCTCGCAATCTAAATTCGCTGTTATTTTGAAGATCATGCGCAAATTTGATCCAGGGAATATGGTTTCAGTTTTGTTGAGCAGGTCTGCAATCTGTTTGGCTGCATGATTAAATCTTGGTGCAGAAAGAGAGTGCAAGGTTATAGTCAGCGTTTTACTCTTATAATCCGGAATCAAGTCAGCGTTGTTGCTGATGATTTGTTTGATGAACATTCTTTTTTCGTCTTTTGCCCTATTGAGGTGGTCACAAGCCACAGCTGCCACAGATGATTCTGCTCTGTAAGCGATCATCTTTATTACATTCATGAACAGTTTACTTTCGGTTTTTAACTTGTTATACCTTTTCTGCTCGGGCATACGCTCAAGAGTTATTCTGGCAGGAATATCATTTCTGAGGGTGGCGATCTTGTTTTCTTCTTTTCGAAGAATATCAATTTTGTGTTTATACTTCATTTGTCTTTCGGTTATTTCAGGAAGTTTGTCAATTTTCTCATCCATAGCTAGTTCTGCAAGAGGGAAGAACTTGGCTTCTAACCGGGTGATCTTTTCCCTGAGTTTTTTCAGTTGGTTTGTTAATTTTCGGTATTGTGGGTTGACCACTTCCCGATTGGGATCAATACTTTCTACCCCAAATTGAATCATTTTATCAAAATCATAGTCTTGAATGAGGTAACTGAAGAAGTTTTCCTGACACCACCTTCCAAACATTCTGCCTGCTATCAATGCTATTCCCAAAGTAGGGTGAGTGGTGATAATAGCGGTTTGATGTTCACCCTTTTCAGACAAGCTTCTGATCTCTCTGAAAGTGTGTCCTCCAAGCGTTACTTCTTTCTCGCACAATTGCATGGTTACATCCTGGCTAAGTACTTGTGTATCAGTGGATTCAAAGTCATCTTTATTCCATGAATCTCGCACATCCTTGCGATATGTAATCACGGCTATTCTATACCTTTCCCACAGGTGGTTAAAGAAAGCAGGTTCGTAAGCCTCCCTGTCAAAAATAAAGGTGCATTGAGGGCTTTGTCGATCATCCTCCTCTTGTATCTCAGTAAGTAATTTGGTTTGTAGCATTTGTGGAATAATCAGGTCTTGTATTGCTTCTTTTATTTTCTCTGTCAATTGCCCTATCACCATCATAACAGGCATCCCTTGTGCATCGTGAACCCAATACTCCGTAGTGGCGCTTAAACACAATTTTTGTCTCGCAATATATTTGACAGGTAGATTAGCTTTGCCTCCATAATAGATCCGTTGGTGACCATCTATATATAAAAAAGATGAGTCCTCATTATCCTCATCTCTATACCAGTGATCGATCAGAAGGTTGTTCAGTTCAACGGCTTTTTCCTGCTTGCTCAGCAAATCTATTTTCTCTCGCAAACACCGAACTTCTGGTATACGATCCAAGCCTATTATCCTGCCGATCTCCCCTGGTTTACATTGTTTGAGTTGTTCGGGATTTTTGATGCGCAACAGGGCCATGAAGGCCAAAGTCAATAGTATCGACCTTAGTCCGTAATAGTGTGATGAAGGTAACTCATATACCTGTTTTGTCTTGAATAACCCATGCTCTATCAAGGCAGGTAAGAGGAATAATACCCCTGCTCCGCATAAAGCTTCGCTGTTGTCAAACTTCACCTCAGCATGACCAGACAACCCAAGAGATGCACCTATCCTGTCTTCAGAGCGGCTTGTGGCTATGCCCATCGGCGTAGATTGGTCTAGGTCATTGCGATCATTTAAGGTCGAGCCATTTCCACCTTCACACTCTATTTTGAACTTTTTTTTAAAGTGCCTTTTTCAATGTGATAGCGTATCGACGATTCTGAAATCCCTTCTTGTTTTGAGATACTCAAATTACTTTGTCTCTTATCCAGCTTCGATTGTATCCGCTCCACTAGTTTACCAACCATCTTGTATGCTTTGCCTTTTCTGGCATCAGGCCCGAAAAATCCAGATTCTCCCTTCTCCTTGTATTTTCTATACGATCTTCTGACACTGTCTATACTCACTCCAAAAGCCCGCTGAACTTCAGCTCGGCTGCACAATCCTTTATCTATAAAATTGCTAGTTATGAATCTGAAAGCATTAAGATCGTCACTCGAATGACTATATACAGGTAAGCCATTGGCTATGTATTGTACAATACCGTCTTGGGTGTGTACTCCAAGACAATGAGAGATCATCTTTGTATCTTTAGGGAAGAAGGGGAATTGTAACTGCATATACAAAAATATGAAGCAGTTTTAATTCGCGAGGTCTACTGGGTGTATCCCATTTTTTCGTTTAAGCAGCTTTTTTCCCAAGGAACTCAGAGAGTCTGTCCCATTGATTGTTCATTCTCAAATTTCTGAGACTGATTACGTTTGTAACTCCTTTTGGAGTCCATCTTTGTCCTGACAATTTACAGCGCTTTTGCACCAATGTTCTATGGGCTGCTTCTATGGCACCACTTCCAATTTGTAGCCCTTTTTCTCTATATTTTGGATATTCCATCCTGTGGATGTTGTTGTTTAAATAGACCAATAATTTCTCTTTCTTTTCTTTTTTCTTTTCTGTTTTACATTCTATGTTCTCCACCATTTTTAAGGCAGCTTGTCCTCCCTTTTTCAATAGTGTTTCCCTTATGGTGTCTAACCACTCTTTTCTCTTTTCTTTTCTATGTATCGCTACTTTTGAAAAGTCTGAAAAATGTTCTAAGGCATGATAATAATCCAGTATTTGCAAAGCCTCTGGATATTCTGAGCTAAACCAATCTCCCAACCATTTCGCTCCGTCTATTATTATGACCAACCTGTCTTTTAGATCTTCGTAGGTATCCAGATATTCTGACATCTTTCGTTCAAATTCTTCATGCCCACCTAAATGAAAACAATACCACGATTCTTTGATAAAACTCCTGGTATCGCTCAGTTTAAGTACTTCTTTACCTTTATAAACCCTTCCTACTTTTACTTCTTTCCAATCACTCGGTCTGGTCAACACCATCCCTCCATCTGCATGTGCATATACTACCTCATCGGACTCCGCTTTGGGCTTACTTTGTACATCTTCTCTTTGCTCCTCCAGCCATTTTTCACCCTCCTCTCCAAGACTTTGACATACTCTGTGTATGCTGTTGTCGCTCACATCAAGTTGCATCGTCTTTTTTAGTAATTCACTACTCGATTGGTAGCATTCACTTTGCCCTACATATGCTGTGATATCCTTCAGCATCGGACTCAGTTTTACTCCTTTGACCTCTTTTACAAATCGATGTGAGTTGTCCAGTTCAAGTTTTCCGTAATAGCCTATTATGCTTTTTTTTTACGATAATCTTCATCGGCTTCTCCTATGGTCTGTTCTATCACATTGCGACTTAATTCTTTAAGAAGCTCCACCGATTTGGTTTCAAATTCATAAAAGCTTTCTGCGGTTTTCTCTTTAAGTTCTATCTCATCCAAAAGTTGGCTAAACTGGTTCAGTAATTTAGCCTTGTCCATTTTTGAATGTATTTTGGTTTATGCTAATTTAACCATTTTTGCGAAAAACTGGGATACACCCGGTCTACTCCCTATTACCCTGAATTTATTGGGACGGGTAAGGAGTTCTGAAATTGATCTCATGACCTGATTTTGTTTTGTGGTTAGGAATGTACGAATTAGTGCCCAAAATCAATAAGGCCGATTTACGCAACCGGCCTTAAAAGGTCTTTATATATGAGAGACGAAATCCTTGTGATTGCTGATGGCTGACTGTCCCGAACTTGCTTCAACGATTTTCTACTATCCAATTATTTTAATATTCTCAGTCCGCTGTTTACTGACACTGCTAGGCTAACAATTTAAACACTAAAATAATATATGGCGGTTAACTATTTGTTAATTGGCCATTTAATAAGCTTCTATTCTAGAATAGGGCAAATGAGCCACGAATTCGCTTTGTAATTACACTTCATATTATTATTTTACGCCATATTTAATTTTAGTTATTATGGCAAAAAATACAAATCCGAGACTACCCGATCTTGATTTTGAAAAACTCAATGTTAAATCTGATGATTCTACTTCTTTGAAATTTTTAATGCTGGTAGAAGGTGCTTACGGACAGGGTGTGAAGAAAAGCATCAAGAAGTATGGTTATACAGAACAACGGTATTACCAATTGTTGAACAAGTTCAAGGAAGATGGTATGGACGCTCTGATCAATCAGAAAAGAGGCCCAAAGAAAAATACTGTTCGTTCTGATAGGGTCATCCACCAGATAATCAGACATCGTTTTCTCGATCCGCGAGCCAATAGTGATGTGATCGCCCAAAAGCTTAACCAACAGGGGATCAAAATCAGTAAACGAAGTGTGGAACGGACTATTCAGGAATATGGTCTTCAAAAAAAAACTCCATAAGCTAAATCCCGATAGTCAAAAGCCAATACCTGTTACTGCCCAGCAGACCAAGAGGGTAAAAAAGAAGATCGTGGTTACCGAACAGAACAATGAACGGTTCATACGCGAAATGTTAGCTCGAAAGGTATCAGGCACTCATTTGGGTCTCTGGTTATTGATACCGGAATATCTACGACTTGGAGCCTGGGACTTGGTCTGCGGACTTTTCAATAAGCCCGAAGATCACAACCTTTCTGCCCGTATTGGCCTACAATTGGTCAATGAAGCAGCAATTTGTCAAAACAGAGTCAGGAAAAGGAATGCTCTGTGCAATCAAGGTTTTGCCCTGGCAAATGGATTGTCCTTTTTGGTTACTGACGAAACCATTCATGAGGTACTCGACCGCCATACGATGGCAGAATATGAATCCCTTCAAGTGACATTAAGGCAACTCAGAAATCTGCAAGGACATTATGATCCACAAAATATCCTTGCTATTGATCCACACCGCATTCGGTCGTCCACTCAGCGCGTTATGCCAAAGAAGAAAAAAAGACCTTCAGAGCCTGCTCACAAAATGCTACAGACTTTCTTCTGTAACGATGCTTTAACGGGACAGCCATTGGCTTTTACCGTTGGATCAAGCGGCAAAACATGCTCAAAGGCCACCTTACAGTTGTTAGACCTATTGAAACAATCAGGGGTTGAAAAAGCATTAATAATGGCCGATAAAGAACATTTTACGGTCGATATATTAAACCACATTGTTGATAATACCGAAATGGATCTTCTCTTGGCAGTCCCTAATACCAAAAGTGTTGTTCAATGTTTTAATTCATTGGACTATAAGCACCTCTGGGCAGGATATGCCATTGGGCAAACTGATTATAAATTGAAAGCATGTCCACATCCTTTTAAACTTATTGTACAACGAACAGGAGAAATACCTCAATATTATTCCTACAAAGCTTTCTTATCCACTGTGGATAATAACGTAGTCCAATTACTCACTCAAAACTATCCAAAACGTTGGACTATCGAAGAGTTTTTCAATTTTGAAGGAGATATGGGTTGGAATCGTGCTTCTACCTTTAACCTCAATATCCGGTACGGGAAACAAAGTCTTGCTCTTATTGCACAAGCAGCTACACATCAATTGAAAAACAAACTACCAAAACCCTATAACCAATGGACTGCTACACACACCGCTACACAAATCCTTACCAATATGGAAGGTGATCTCAGAGTCAAGGACGACACCATCATTGTCACCTACTATCGGGACTATCTCAACCTTGGTATAGAAAAACATTACCAAAACTTGCCTCGAATCCTGGAACAGGAGGGAATTAATCCCAAAATACCTTGGCTATTTGATTTTAAACTCGACTTTCGATTCAAATGACTAAAATAAATTTACCTTCAAAAATCGTTGAACTTGCTTCGGGATCCCTGCCTCATCTTATTACTACTACCCTACCAACTCAGGCTCCTCAAGCAACTTAAAAAACTGATCTAGTTTTGGAGTTAATATGATCTCGGTGCGCCTGTTCTGCCGTCGATTGGTCGGCGAATAATTATCTCTTTTAGGGACATGTTCACCTCTTCCGGAAGCGGTCAACCGGGCTGGAGGAACAAAAAATTGATTTTGAAGCATTTTTACCACGGAAGTCGCCCTCAATACACTCAGCTCCCAATTGTCTGCATAATGTTCATTTGAAATAGGCAAATTATCGGTATGGCCTTCTACGAGGACATTTAATTGATCATTATCATTAATAATTCGCGCTACCTTCTCGAGCACTTGATGCGCTCCAGGAAGTATTCTGGAACTCGCCGTATTGAATAGCAACCGGTCAGATAAGGAAACGTAGACCGCACTTCCGCGTACCTCGATTTGAACGTCTTCGTCGTCAAAATTGAGCAGAGAGCGTCTGAGATTACTTACCAGAGCATTGTTGACAGAGTCTTTTTCCTCGATAATATCTGCCAGTTCGGCGATGTACTGCTGTTGGCGATTGAGGGATTCCAGGGAGTTTTTGATGCTTTCCGCTTCGGTTTTGTTGACTATAGACAGATCGGCCATGCGGTCGAGAAGGCTGTTATTTGTCAACTGCATATGCTCGATTTGTTGTTCGAGCTGTGTAACTTGTGCTGATTTGCTAGAGAGTTGATTTTGCAAGGCCTGAATTTTAGGATTATAGCAAGAATTCAGGCTAATGACTGCCGAGAAAAATAAAATGATTTTCGTGTTCATGGATAACAATTTTTAGATGCAAATCTAGGTGGAAAATAGAAGTGATGGGACTAGGAGAAACCCTAGAGTTTAGAGGTCCACATATGACATTACAATAACTAATTCTTTATGTTAGAGAAAAATTTTGTGATTGGTGGAGAAAATGTAAGATTTGATCTGAATTGTACACTAAAAGATCTCGGCACGATTTTTTGGGTTAATAAGAATATTCATGATTGTACAAGAACATAAAGATCCGATATTACCTGTAAGCGAGCAGCTTCCAGTCAAGAAAAGGAAGAAGAAGAAAAAAAGAAGAAGATAGAATTATCGAGGGGCGTGCATAGCGTGATCAAAACCGCTATGCGCAATAATGTGGATTTGACAGCTATTGCGGATTATAAGGCCAACATCTTGCTAACCCTTTCGTCGCTCATATTCACCATTTTGATACCTGTTGTATTGGGTAACTGACATTTCGCAGTTCGAAAATTTGGTATTGTAAAAAATTATTATATGTATAGCTTTGTGCTGGATCTAAAGATAGTTACTAATGATGAATCCGCACATTGCCGACTTGTACAGCGATTATTTGTTGACAAGTTTTAGTCACAGCACAGCTATAGGTATGTCTAAAATGTTAGACGGTGCTTATAGCCATGATCAGATCAGTAGATTTTTGGCTCAGCCTACTCTGGGCCAAAAAGATTATTGGAAATCTGTTAAACCTATAGTCAGGAAAGTAGAAAGTCCTGATGGTAGCATTTGTATTGATGATGTGATAACTGAAAAACCACATTCTACTCAGAATGAGATAATAACGTATCACTTTGATCATACAAAGAACAGGAGCGTCAAAGGCATCAATATGATAAGTTTTCTATATCATAACCAATTGGGTGATGGCCAAACGGTAGAGTTGCCTTTAGCCTATGAAATTATCAGAAAGCCAATCAGGTTTACTGATCTAAAAACACGACAAGAGAAACGCAAAAGTGAGGTGAGTAAGAATGAGTTAGTAAGACAAAGGCTCAAAGTACTCACACAGCGTAATCATGTTCAGTACAAATATGCCTTATGGGATAGTTGGTTTAGCTCAAATGACAATATGGAGTTTGTGCATTACGAGTTAAAAAAGCATTTTATCGGTGCAATTAAGACCAATCGTCTTGTTGCCCTGAGTAAGGAAGAAAAACTGCAAGGTAAGTTTACAAGAGTCGATGCACTAGACCTACAGCCAGACTGTGTAATGGAAGTTTGGATCAAAGGATTGGACTTTCCGGTTTCTTTGACCAAACAAGTCTTTACGAACAAAGATTACTCCACAGGCGTACTGTATCTGGTAAGCAACGATACAAAACTTACACATCAGCAGACTCATACAATCTATGAAAGAAGATGGAAAGTTGAGGAATTCCACAAATCGATGAAACAGAATGCTTGTTTAGCCAAATCACCAACAAAGTATGAAGTGACGCAGTCCAATCATATTTTTTGTGTGATGATAGCGTATACTAAACTCGAATTGCTCAAAATTAATCAAGCTAAAAACCACTTCGCCATAAAGGCAAGACTATACTTAAAAGCTGTCAAAGCAGCATATCAAGAACTTAACCGAATGAAAAAACAATTCAATTTGGTTAACCCTGCTCAACTGCAAGCTATTCCTCTTTTGGAATAACTATAATATTATTTTTTAATTTTCCAAATATCTGCCCTGCGAAAGGTCAGTGGGTAATTTGGAAATCATAATTGATAAGCATCTTTTTGCTCCTCTCTTCGTCCTATTTGCAACTTGCGTAGCCTCGATTATTCTCGCAGCTTTAATTACCCGGCCAACCAAATTGAGCGGGCAATCTTTTGACATTTCGGGACAAACACAATTTAGTCCCTTCTTTTTTGGTAATTACTACAAACTCCCTGAAGTAAAGTATAAAACTTATGCGCGCAATCAAATAGTGGATCCGGAAATGATGACGGAGCACATCCTTTCTGATCTGTTCCATCTCGGTAGAGCTCTGGGTAGTAAATATTCAAAGATCAGGATATGTTACACCATATTTATTGCTGGTATAGTGCTTACCGTGGTTTCTACTTTTGTCGTGCTCATTTTCTTTCCAGAGGAGCCTATACCCCTCAATTAGGAATTATTTTAAGTTTTTTGTCCAAACCTATTTCAACAATTTTTCGAATATTAAATCATTAGTATCTTGAGATAAAAAATAAAATGAAAAATCTATTTGTAATTATTCTTATCGGCAGCCTTCTCAGCCTCGGTATTATCTCATGCCACTGCAGTTGTGACAACTGCAAAAAAGAAAAAGTTGAAATAACAACAATCGACTACGATCAAAAACTAGCTGATCTAGGCATTGAACTGATGACTCCCGGAGCACCTGTCGCGAATTATGTAAATCTCGTTCAAACCGGCAGCCTGATTTTCCTGGCTGGGAAAGGACCAAGCCTTCCCGGTGGTGGATATATCCAAGGCAAAGTAGGAGCTGATTTGAGTCAGGAAGAAGGATACGTAGCGGCGCGTCAAGCGGCTGTAGTACAAATCTCTGTCCTCAAAGACTATCTCGGTGATCTCAACAAAGTGAAAAGAGTTGTCAAAGTGCTCGGCATGGTCAATTGTACATCTGATTATGAAAATCAACCTGAGGTGGTCAATGGATTTTCAGACCTTATAGTCGAAGTATTCGGGGATCGGGGAAAACATGCCCGCGCTGCTGTAGGGATGAATTCTTTGCCAAGGAATATTGCTGTTGAAATTGAGATGATTGTGGAAGTTTTTGAATGAGAAGCCGTATAAAAGAAAATGCGGAGTTCACCTTTTGGAATGGAGAACTAATGATTGGCAAGTGGACGATAACTGATGATGTAGTTCTCTTCACTTTCGATGAGCCCAATGCCAATCTGACAAACGACTACTATTTTACCATTCAAGAAAATGTCCTAATCCTATGGCCTGCAACACGATTCTGCATTGAAGGCTGCTATTGGAAATATCGGAGGAGCTAAAACCAAAGCAAAAGTTGCTGAAACATCAAACAAGAGCCCAGGAGCTTGTCCGTACAATTTAACAGGACATCCAGACAACCATCGGGATCGTAGGCCCAGAGGGCGGAAAATTCCTATAAATTTTTCAGGTCAAATATTTAATCTTTGCTTCAATTCATTCATTTCTTTTTGTTGCCCCTGGATTGTTTCATCCTGCTTGATCAAATGCAGGGTCAATTCTTCGATTTTCTCCAACAATTTCATGCTAAACGCTTGAATACCAAGGCCTTTCGATTTCATTTGAGTTGCCGACGGGACACCCGGAAGGTGCTTATTTGAATGGATAAATTGTTTAGTATCGCGCAGAGAAAGAAGATTGTAGCCCGGTGCAAATACGTAATCCGCAGAATGTACCGTGCTTCCGCCGACCTTTATTTCACCGGTATTGCCTTTCATTTCAATGACTGATTCTCCTTTTGAGTTTTTGATCACCAAATCTCCGTCAGAAACTCCACCACCGAGTACCAATTCACCCGTTTTACCACTGGCTTGTACGGTGATCGCACCTGCTCCATTATACAATCTGAGGCCTCCGTCGTGCCCCTCAACTTCTACCCTTGTTTTCCCATCTGACGTTTTAAGCCAAATATCACCATCGTGTGCATCTCCGCCTAAAGTCATGTTGCCTTCACCGCCGTCAATATGAACAGTACAACCACCACCTATATTCAACAATGTGACGTCACCTTGAGCACCGCTACCACCAAGAGTAATATTGCCATTAGCACCATCGACATGGACAGTGCATCCGCCCTGTGGATTCAGCAGGGAAACATCGCCTTGGGTACTTTTACCTCCAAGGGTGATATTACCATTTCCTCCCTTTTTGATATTTCCATTCGAGCCTGTGATTTCGATTGTTGTTTCGTCGTTGGGATTTGTCAATTGTATTTCTTTGAATTGATCATACATGTTTACTTATTTTTTGGTTAAAAAATGTTTTTGTTTTAATTTCTTGTAATATAAGGAAAGGGTCTTTTTCTGAAGATTACAGTTGTAAAAGTTGGATAGATATCAAGCCGCAAGATTCCTCCTCCACATAAAATATCCAATAAAGGATAGTATCAAGTAAACCACCATCAAAGCTGTATAAAAATAAAGGCCTTTATATGTATAAAGTCCTATTGTCACAGCATTGATCACTATCCAAAAGATCCATCCGGAAAGGATCTTATGCGCCTCCAGGTAACTGGCCAGAAAGCTGAACATAGTAGTCTGAGCATCCAGATAAGGTTGATCGGCATTGGTGTTTCTATCAAAAAAATAACCCAGCAGAAGGCCCAAACTACCCGCTATAACGGTGTATAAAACATTCTTTTTCAAGGGATTATCACTTATTCTGAGTTCACCTTTTCCCCGCCCTGCCGATGACCACAAATGGTATCCGTAACCTGCAATTATCACATAATAGAAATACAGAATGGCCTCCGAATAAAGCTGGGTTTTGTAAAAAAGAATGATACTAAGAATCGAACTTATGGCTCCGAAGAACCAGCACCAAATGTTTTCTTTGATCAATAAAACCAGGAAGATTAGCCCGAGAGCGGTAGCTGATATTTCGAGTAGGAGAAGATCAGTCATAGACATTAATGCAAAACATTCTATCTTCATTACCACATATAAGAATAAAATCACAAGCACACTTACATCCAAAGGACAAGTTACAATACCAAAGAGCATCAGGGAACATCTGAACGTATCTCAAGGTGATAAAATATACTTTGAGTTCGATGAAAAGGGAAAAGTAAAAGTAAAAGTGGGAGCAAAAAAAAGATCAATAAAAGAATTATGCGGAATACTGAATAAGCCCGGAGTAAGTCATTCGATTGAAGAAATAAACAAAGTTATTTCAGAACTCGAACAGGATGCCCGCCTGAACGAAAGCCATTCGGGCGGGTTCGAGCTACTTATCCTTATAAGTCAACCGATTCATCTCTCTTACTGCCTTTTCAATTCCCCTCGGAGTCATAGGATACATACTGATGAGCTCTTTTAACAATTGGGTAGTATAACTCATTCCCCAATATTTTTCATAAGTAGGATTGAGCCATGCCGTTCTCTTGAATTTATTCTTTAGACGGCCCCAAAAAATGATACTCCTTTCGTCCAATTCATATGGGGCCATAGATGCGTCGCCTACAACGAAAACACGATAATTGGGATCCATATCGAGTAGTCTATCCACCTCTTCGTACTTCGTCCTGCGCTCATCCGTATATACTACATCGTATATCGTATTATGAAAATAACGCGTCTCAAGGTCATGGGCGAACCTCGTCTTCATCTTTCTAAAAAGTGAAGTGACTGATCGCACATAGGGATCCATCGACCAACCTCCATTGTCGATCATCAAAAGCACCTGCAATCGATCAGTGATTTTTTCTTTTTCAACGGGTAAGAATAGTCCTCCGCGTTTTAATCCTTTTTTGATAGTTACGGGAATATCTAATTCCTGGATGACATCTTCTTCGCGCACCCCTTTTAGAGCTGACAGAGCAGCATCTACATTGTTGTCCGCAAGTGTACTGTCAATATCCACAGGGTAGAATTTTGGATCACCGATCACCGCTCTTGCCATCTTTCCACCTCCGCCACCACCGACGCGTATGCCTCCTTTAGCGGCACCACTATGGCCATAAGGAGAAATTCCTCCTTGTCCTATCCAATGCGATCCACCCTCGTGAAATCCTTCTTGTTGCTTCATCACCTCTTCCATACGCCGCCGCAATTCTTCCAAATCGATATCCTGGTAATCCGCAGCCTTATCGAGATGTCTCCTGCCATTTTGCGGAGTATCTCCAGGATTTTCATCTTTCATGGATGGATCGTCCTTGGCCAGGATGTCCTCTCCTTTGATTACGTTTTTGATATCATAAGTGGTCTCATGTACTTCATCGAGAAACTTATTGATCTTTTCGTCGAGTTCCAGAGCGTCGAATTCTTCGTCATCAATGTATTTGGCTTGCCACGATTTGAAAGCGTCGGATCTCGCTACTGCGAGGTTAAGCGGTTCGCCGGGAGCGATAATAATTCCCAGAAAATAATCGTAGTATGCCCTTGTGAACGGGCCGAGTCCAGTGGGCTCCTTTACTATCACACCTTTCATTACCTTGTAAATATCCCCCACTGTATTCACCAATCCCTTGTCCATGCTTTTTCGCAGCAAAAGCAAGGATCGCACATCGGCGTGTACCCCGTATTTCAGACAGGTTTGTGGGAAGCTTTCAAACATAAATTCTCCGTAAAAGAAATGCAAGAAATTGTTCGTTCTCGCATCGCAATTTATCCACTAAGATACAAAAAAGCGATCACGCCTTCTGCGTGACCGCTAGCCAGTTGAACAAAACAATTCGTTCTATTTTGGGTAGATAATTTTAGTTGTACATTTTGTGTGCTTTCGCTTCTTTGGAATCAGTTGTACCGATTACCCCGCATTGAAGTACTCCTCCTTAGTTACTTTACCCTCGTCATTCCATATCCTTCTGATGATCTCATGCCAATAGATTTTGCCTCCGTCTTTCATATCAAAATCAAATGTAAATTCTGACGCAGATGCATTGCCATCAGCGATCGTGTGATGGTGTGTGATACCATTTACCTTGGCAATCGATCCGACGAAGCCATCTAATTTTTCCACCTTCTGTGCCTTGCTGGCAGTAGATACATCTCCGTAATCGGAGCTATCCGCGTTTTCTGCGAAATAGGTTTTTACCGCATCGACAATTAAGCCTTTGGCCACCATTTCATCCATAGCGTTTGCTTGCTTTCTGATGTTCATTTTCTTTTGTTTTAAATTGATTAATAATTAATTTTTACAATGCAAAAATGAACTGAGAACGGAATGAAATTGCTACAAAAAAGACGCTAAATATTGTACTTTTTGTAGCGCTTGTAGCGTCAAGCTCTGCTTGGCGTATTCTTCTTTTAAGTTAATTAACTCAAGTTGCGGACTATAACGAAACTATTGCTTTCTTCACGAAGTCAACCGGAGGTTAGCAGTACATTAGCGCCTGCTTGGAGATCTTTAAATTACGCCAACTGGGAGACTTCGACTTAGCTCAGTCGAGCAGTTGGCCCTACTTAAATTCGGAAGGAGCCACGCCCGTATAATGCTTGAAAAAGCTGGAGAAATGATTTGCTTCTTCAAAGCCGAGGCTATAGGCGACTTCATTTATTTTGGCATTTTGCTCGATCATATTTTTAGCCGAATTAATGATCTCCAGGCGGATCAATTGTCCAAGGGAGGCGTTCATTTTATTCCTTACTTTTTTGGAAAGCGCTTTCACCGAAAGGTGCATTTTTTCAGCATAGAACTGAAGCGACCGTTGCTCGGTATGATATTTGCGCAGGAGTTCTAATAAGTCCTGCATAAATCTATCCCTCTTGGCATAGTCAAAATCATCTCTAAATTCGACAGGTCTTTTTCCGGTTTGCTTCTTAAAAACACGATTGAAATAACCAGGATCTTGGTAACCCAGGTCATAGGAAATTTCCTGTATACTTTTATCAGTAAAGGCTATCTCCTTTTTGCTTTCAAAAACTTTTTTATTAGTGAAAAGTGCCTTTATGGAAATACCGATTTTGTCTTTGACCAAAGCTTGAGCACTGTAGCCATTCTCATTGATCAGTGCACTTAGCTGATCAGTATTGAGATGATTAGCGTATTGCCGGTCGATGACATCCTTGATATCAAAAATGACCTGGTATTCTTCCTTATTTGCATTAAAAGGATTCTGCCAATACCACTGCTGAGAGGAGATATCTAAAAGATCACTGGTGTCATCCGAAAAAACGGTATTTCCCAGGTATTTTTGACATTCTACACATTCGCTGAAATTAATATACCCAAGAGATATTAAATGTTTGAATAAGACACGTATATCCTGGTTATAGAATAAATTCTCATTAGGGAATTCAATTTTTCGAACGACGAAATCATCTGAAAGGAATTTGACATACTGCCCTTTTTCCAGATAAATGGCCTTGTCCTGCCAGTCGTAGTAATTTTTAAAATCTACCTGAATGCCTCCGCCGCCCGATAGGATGTGGATCAACGTATGTTGTTCGATAAAATAGACCTTGTTAATATCCGGAAGAAGCTTTTCGACCACTGTGATCAATTGTTGTTTTCCTTGAAAATAGTAAAAAATACTAACCAATGTCCCTCTGAATAGCCGAGAATTGAATTGATTTGCATGCAGATTGCTAACAAGGCGAATTTAATTACGCTTACCCCGCTGATTATCAACTGAGTAAAATTTACTAAATGTAAAGATTTAGCAAATTGATAAGGATCAATTATAACTCACGGGCCTACCCAACACCTTAAATTGCACCTTCTTAAGATCATCTTCGGATTTCACAAGCGCCCCAATACCTTCTAGTTTATTAGCCTTATCGATCCTCTGCTTTTTCGTCAAAGTCTGCAGATATTTTAGCCAATTGAGCAATTCTCGCGTGGACGGTGAGCGATCAAGGCCAAGATCTCGTAATTTATAGAAAAGACCCATAGCCACATTGACCAATTCCTGGTCGGCATTTGGATAATGTTTGAGCACAATTTTTCGCATGGTTTCCGGTTCGGGGAAGGTGATGTAATGATAGATACATCTTCCTTTGAAGGCAGAAGGTAATTCCTGTTCTCTATTGCTTGTCACTACTATAGCGGGCATATCTTTTTCGGAAATGGTGATTACTCTGCCCGATTCGGGAAGTACAAATTTTCGATGGCTTAAGGCATAGAGCAAGTCATTCGGAAATTCACGAGGAGCCTTGTCGATCTCGTCGACCAGCAGCACGGAATTGGGTATGGAATACGCATTGGCACCAGAGCCCAGTACAATATAGTCATCGAGTTTCTCCGTACTTCTGCCCCCTGTGCTCAGCATTCTACTAAGGCCTTTTTCTTCACGTTGAGCATTAAGCACCTCGATCTGCGAATCCCTGAGATACTTTACATGATCAAATCTCGCAACGAATTGCTCTACGGTACTTTTCGATCCTACCGGAAATACGAATAAGTCCAATTCTACGTCCTTAGCGTATTGCAGAGGAAGTTCTGTTTTGCCTGTCCCCGGTTCTCCTTCGATGAGCAAAGGCATTCCTAGCACCCTTGCCATATGAAAAGATTGAGCCAGATCGTCGTCGCATAGATATTCGTCCGACCCCGTCCAATATGATTTTTCTGCCATACCCGCGAAATTAGGTAGTTTGCTTTGGAAAGTAGATTAAATGGCGATAATTAGTGTTTAGGGGTGCTATGCAGTCCAGTCGGCAGTACGCAGTTGGCAGTCTTGATTAGTCTTATCTTCAATTTGATGGCTTCATGTGAATAAAACTTTTTCAATAATGATCTCACTTGAATTTGATACAAAAAAAACTGCCAACTGCCGACTGGAAGACAGCCAACTTTGCTTAATTAGAGATGACATTGACAAACTATGGACCAAAAACCTTTTAAACCCTCTAAAACCCTTCCTTCCTCTTCTCAAACACATCCCTCGGTAAAAAATACTCCGCATTTTCATCTTCATCATGCCAGGGATCCTTCTTATGCTCATCGATTTCGATACTGTTTTTGAAAAGAAAAGCTACAATTATACCCACAATACCGCCTATGAGATGGCTTTCCCAGGATATGTTCCCCTGATTAGACAACCAGGGTATGCCCTCTCGATATGGAAGTATGCCTAAAAAATAGCTACTGTAAAGAAAGGTGACAATCAGGGCGAGCACAACGGATTTCAGATTCCTCCGAAATATTCCTGTCCAAAAAACAAATGAAACCAAACCATAGACGACACCACTAGCGCCAATATGAAAAACATGACTTCTGCCAAATGCCCACACACCCACCCCGGTAAGAAGATAGATCAAGGCAATACTCGAAAATGCCACTCTCTTATAAAAGAAAATGATCATAAAAAGCATCACGAGCAAAGGCCATGAATTAGAAAACAAATGGTGCAGGCTCCCGTGAACAAATGGCGAAAGGAAAATCCCCCTTATGCCGATTATCGTTCTTGGATATACGCCATAAGCGCCCAACCTAATACCGGTTGTGAGCGAAAGCAGATGAACAAACCAAAGGAAAAGAACAACATATATCGGAACACGGATTGCGCCCAGAAAGTCTTTTTTCATACCGTTTAAGGTCGATTACGACGCATATTTTCGGCTTACCAACCGTATGAAATCAATGGCCTCGGCTCTCTTAGATTCCGCATCCCATTTGTACTTCTCCGCCACTTCGGTTTTGAGGAATTGACTTGCTTCCTCGAAAGTGTTAAAATAGTTTAGTTTGGCAGCTACGTAATTGAATTCTTGCTGATCTTTATTGAATAACTGGTTGATTGTCAGGATCTTCTCGTTGATTCCCATCGCTTTGGAAATGTCGGTTATCGGAGTTTGACTAAAGCGATAGGAGTGTTGATTTATCGATTCTTCATTGAATAGATTCTCGATCTCTGCACTGACGGCCTTGCTCGTAGTAACTGTTTCTTTTACCAGTTGTACAGGCCCTTCTGTAGCATGCCCATTAGCGCGCCCATACTCCTCAGCAACTTCAACCATTTTGTATTGGGGATCTTCCTTTTCCTCCACTACGACTTCCTCTATTTGCTCGACCACCTCGTTTGGTCCTGTTTGCGATTGGGCCGGATTCTTTTGCCTCACCAGCTGAAGCGGATGCGATGATTCCACTTCAGAATCTTCGTCCTTTTCTAAAATCAATTCGTACATATCCCTGAGGTAATCCAGAAAGAGATCTTTTTCTATTTTACTCATTGTACCGGAGAGTAAAATATTGTCGTGGAGGGTATTTATTTTCTTTAGAACAACTTTAGATTTTGACAGATTCATTATGCCGTTTACCTTTAATACGCTTATTTAAAAGAAGTAGTTTATTAGGAATATGTTAACGTACCGATTCCTACCTTAAACTAATTTCCGATCATAAAAATTATACAGAGGACTTGTTTTTAGAACCGAATTATCGAGGACAACGCAGTGGCTGGATAGAAATAGTGACAGGTTGTATGTTTTCCGGTAAATCCGAGGAACTCATAAGACGTCTCAGAAGAGCTCAAATCGCCAATCAGAGCATCGTATGTTTCAAACCAAAGCAAGACGACCGCTACGACGCAGAGCAAGTAGTCTCGCATAATCTAAACGCTCAAGAATCCATCGCGGTGGCTCAAAGCGCCGACTTAATCGACCACATCGACAAGCACAATTCAGTAATCGGCATCGACGAGGGTCAATTCTTCGATATGGGCCTCGTCGACATTGCTCAAAAACTGGCCTTAAAAGGAAAGCGTATAATCGTAGCAGGGCTTGATCTCGACTATCGCGGAATCCCCTTCGGCCCAATGCCGCACCTCATGGCCGTAGCAGAATACGTTACTAAAGTGCACGCTATATGTCCGCATTGCGGTAATCTCGCCACGCATTCCTATAGGCTTACGGCAGAAACTGATACTGTTGTCATTGGTGAAAAGGATAAGTACGAGCCGCGATGCAGGATGTGCTATTCTATGGGGAATATACTTGATTTTAGTCGATAAGGCACATACTTTGGCATAGTGTAACTTAGTGAATTCCATATAGATATCGACAAAAAAATAGCTGGAAAAAATCATTATTTTCGCCGAACTTTCTTAATTAACGGATGCCACTTCCGTATTTCTGAACACTTCCATGAAAAAAATAAAATCGATCCTCATTTCTGTCTTCCATAAGGACGGATTGAATAAAATGACCGATCTCCTCAAAAAACAACCAGACATCACCATTTTCTCGACCGGAGGTACTTTTCATTTTCTGGAATCGCAAGGTCTTTCTGTTACTAAGGTGGAAGACATCACAGGCTATCCTTCGATTTTGGATGGGCGTGTCAAGACCCTACATCCCAAAGTATTCGGCGGTATTTTGGCAGAAAGAAAAGAGGATCATTTAAAACAATTAGACCTCTACCAGATACCTGAAATGGATTGTGTTATGGTCGATTTGTATCCATTCGGCGAGACGGTTGGCAGAAACGCCGACGAAAAGGAAATTATAGAAAAAATCGATATAGGAGGCATATCCTTGATTCGGGCCGCTGCAAAAAATTACAAAGATATTGTGGTGATTCCTTCCAAAGAAAGTTACAGAGATCTGGAAGATATTTTTGAAAATCAAGATGGTGGAACAAAGCTTTCGCAAAGAAAAGAATTGGCTAAACGAGCTTTCAGTATATCATCTCACTACGACACAGCCATTTTCAACTACTTTAGCGAAGATTCGGAAGATGACAATGCGCTCAAAATAAGTCTCAATAATGCCAGCCATCTGCGCTACGGCGAAAACCCTCATCAAAATGCTATATACTATGGAGACTTCGAAGACGATTTCCAGAAGCTCAACGGAAAGGAATTGTCGTTCAATAAGCTGGTTGACGTGGATTCGGCAATAGAAATGATGCGCGAATTTGAAAAGGAGAAGACCACTTTCATCATTTTAAAGCACACCAATGCGTGTGGAGTAGCGGTGCGATCTACCACGACCGAAGCCTTTCGAACAGCATTGGCAGGAGATCCGATTTCTGCTTTTGGCGGCATTTTTATCTGCAATTCGATCATCGACTTGGCTACTGCTGAGGAAATTGATAAGCTCTTCTATGAAGTGTTGATTGCCCCCGACTATGAGGATAATGCTCTTCAATTGTTGTCCAGGAAAAAGAATAGAATTTTGTTAAAGAAGAAAAATCGGACCCCAGAAAAAGTAAGATTCAAATCTATACTAAGTGGAGTGCTCTGGCAAGAGGCCGATTTGAAAATTGAAGATCAATCAGAATTCGAGGTGAAAACCAAACGAAGGCCTTCAGAAGCGGAAATGAAAGAACTGGTATTTGCTAACAAATGCGTGAAGCATATCAAGTCGAATACAATAGTGATAAGTAAAGATCATCAATTGATAGGAATGGGCTGCGGTCAAACGTCAAGAGTAGATGCTTGCACACAGGCAATCAATAAGGCAAAGCGGTTGGGATTTGACCTTCGAGGAGCTGTGATGGCGTCGGATGCTTTTTTCCCTTTTCCGGATTGCGTCGAGTTGGTTCATAAAGAGGGCATTGCAGCGGTTATCCAACCAGGAGGGTCCAGGAATGATCAATTGAGCATAGATTTTTGCGACGCGCAACGCATGTCTATGATCTTTACAGGTACTCGACATTTTAAGCATTAAGACGTTTTAACAACATGTGAAGATTAAAGTATTCTTAAAATGTTAACATGACGATAAGCGGTTTCGTGTTCTTACTATAAATTTTGATATTTGCGTGCTTTTTGCCATAGCTACAATGTAGTACAAACCAAGAGAAATTTGTTTTAGTAAAGCTATTTGTCAATGCCGCTTTTTGAACTTGATCCCTTCGACTTCGCTCAGGGCAGGTCTTGAACTTGAATTTGAACTTTACGGCTTTGCCGTGCTGTGCCAATGGGCAGAAAAATAAACATATTCATATTCCTGGTTATTTCGACCCTTTCCTATGGACAAAGTGGGCTGAATGGGCTCAATTCGCCTTTCTCGAGATTCGGAATAGGTGATCTCAACGACCCGAGTTTCATAAGCCTTAGATTGATGGGGAGTATCAGCTCCTCTTTTGCCGATGCCTACCACATCAATGTTGTAAATCCTGCGAGCTATTCCTTTTTGCGGGCGACAAGTTTTGAAGTTGGTTTAGAATCAAAATTTTCGAGTTTCAGAGACCCAAATATTATCGAAAATACCGGTTCGGCACGACTCTCTTATTTTGCCTTAGCTTTTCCTTTGAAAAATCCGATCAATGATCTTTTTGAAAGGGAGAAAAGGGATTTTGAGATTGCAATGGCATTCAGTCTTTTGCCGGTCTCGACCGTAGCCTACAATATTGTTTTACTGGAAGAGGATGAGAACCTGGGTGAGGTGTTCAACATATTCTTAGGTACGGGAGGTACCTACAAAGCGCAATGGGGCGGCAGTTTTAAATATAAGAGTCTTTCCATTGGAACAAATCTCGGTATACTCTTTGGTAAAATTACGACCGAAAGAATTACAGACTTTACTGAAAACAGAGCAGCTTTTGACAACTTCTTTGTTTCGGACTACAGTATTCGTGGCTTTGATTATAAGCTTGGACTGATCTATCAACTGATACTCAATCAAACGCAATTTGAAAAGTCAAAAGGCACCAACTTAAAAGCAATAAATTTTGGGTTTACTGCAAAAAGCACAACAAGCTTTAATACTACGGAAGAAGTATTTTTCAGGGCCCAGAATAACCCGGACCTTTTCGGGGGCCGAATAGACACATTGCGCAATGAGACAAGGACTGCAACAAATGGCAAAATGCCCTCGGAATACAGTTTTGGAATTACCTATCTTAGCGGCGCAAATTTTGCTTTGGGATTTGACTATGGCAGAACGAATTGGAGTAAGTACTTCAATCCTGCCGATCCGGAAACCCTTAATAATACGAATAGATATTCGATAGGAGGATATTACAGGCCAAATCCTGTTTCGATTACGAGTTTCTTTTCCAGAATATATTACCGATTTGGCCTTTACTATAGGGAAGATCCTCGGTTTATCGAATCTCAGGATTTAAATACTTATGGAATATCTTTAGGTTTGGGGTTGCCTTTTGCTTTCCAAAGGAAAATATCTCACTTAAATATCGGTTTTGAATATGGATCAAGAGGAGCGGTCGAAGTCTTGCAAGAAAGATTTTTCAAAATATCTCTAGGTTTCACCTTTAACGATGACGAATGGTTTATAAAAAGAAAATTCAACTAATTATGAAATCAATAGGCAAATTCTTATTTGGATTAATAATACTAATTCTCACTTCAAATACCACTTTTGCCCAGTGCGAAACATGGGTCGGAAAGCCCAATGAGGATGACATCACTACCTGGCATTCGGTGTATAGGCCTTATGTCAAATCGGAGGACTATGCCTCCGCCTTCGAATATTGGGAGCAAGCATACGAAGCTGCCCCTGCGGCAGATGGAAAAAGAGATTTCCATTACACCGACGGCATTAAAATCTACAAGGATATGTTTGCCAAAGAATCGGATGACGAAAAGAAGAAAGCATATGCGGAAAAAATCCTGGATCTCTACGATGAAGCAATAGCGTGTTATGGCGATAGGATCATCAAAAGGAAGTGTGTTACCGATGATTGCTACAATAATTTTATATCCGGCCTCTATGGTAGAAAGGGCTATGACATGTATTATACCTTACGCATGCCTTATTCCCAGGTACTAAAAACGTTTGAAAATGCTTTGGAGTACGGCAGTACTTTTGCGGTATATTCAATAGTGTCTCCTATGGCCGCGGTTGCAGTCTACCAATATCAAAAAGGAAAAATCGATAAAGGCAAGGTGCGGGAAGTGCATGATAAGCTAGTCGCTCTTTGCGACAGTAATATCGGCTCTGATCACAAATACGAAGGTTATTACAGACAGGCAAAGGCTGTAATGTTGGGCGAATTTGCTAAAGTCAAATACGAGATATTTGATTGTGCCTACCACAAAGAAGACAATATGGAAGAGTATGAGAAGAATAAAAACAGTCCTGCTTTTGCTAAAGATCTGTTTAACAAATTGAAGGTATTGGGGTGCGATCCATCAGATCCATTTATGAAAGAATTGGAAAGAAAGTGGAGCTCGTATGCGGCCCAGGAGAATGCAAGAAGAAAAGCTCAATTTGAGGCCAGCAATCCGGGTATGATGGCAAAAAAAGCATATGACAACGGGGACTTCCAAGGGGCTATCAATAAATACAGAGAAGCAATAAGGAATGAAATGGACCCGAGTCAAAGAGCTAGCTACCATTTTTCTATCGCATCTATCCTGTTTAGAAAGATGAAAAAATATGGAGAGGCCCGAAATGAGGCTCGAAAAGCTGCAGAATTAAGACCTGGGTGGGGTAGGCCATATGCACAAATGGGAGATATGTATAGTTCTTCGGCGCGAAACTGCGGCGACGCCTGGAATCAATCTCTTGCGGTGCTGGCCGCATTGGAAAAGTGGCGTAAGGCAAAATCGCTACAACTTGAACCCGCAGAATTGCAAAGTATAAATAAGAAAATAGCCACCTATCAAAAAAGTAAGCCCGATAAAGAGGAAGGATTCATGAAAGGCATAAAACCCGGTACTCGACAAAAAGTAGGTTGCTGGATAAGAGAATCAGTGGCGGTTTCATACAGATAAATACTCTGACTTTTAGCAAATATGCAGAAGCCGATTGACTTGCCCAATCGGCTTCTTTAGTATTGCGAAATATTCATAAAAAAAAATTAATGAAAAAGGCAATCTCTATAAGTCTCTTCAGTTTTATCATAGCATGTTCGCCCACGGTCACCCACACTCTCGAAACACCTCAGACAGACGAACCGGCTGAAGAAAATCAAGGCCCCGAAAATTCTCAATATACCGACAATCTTTGCACCACCCTTGATGACCTTGAGCCGGGTCTAAAAAGCGACACAGAGGACGCTTACACGATCTATAGGGATTATATGCGACAAAAGGACTATGAAGGCGCATTTGAAATCTGGAAAAACGCATATTACACTGCGCCAGCAGCAAACGGCCGGATCCGATACCAGTTTGACGACGGCATTACCATTTACAAGCATTTATTTAAGAACACCGAAACCGAAGAATTAAAAAAGGAATATGCAGATTCGATATTTAGCATTTACGACAAAAGAATAGAATGCCATCCGGGAGATGAGTACACAGTAATGGGCAAAAAGGCTTTTAACTCCTACTATGATCTTAGAGGCTACATCGCAGAAGATCAGGTATGGGACATGTTTCGAAAGGCCTTTGACGGCAAAGACAAAGACGCAGATTATTTTATTATCAATCCATTTTCGAGGATGCTGTATGACAGAGTCCTAACCGAAAAAATCAGTGTAGAGCAAGGAAGTATGTACGCGCTGAAAATACTGGAAGTGGTAAAAGCGAATCTCGAAAAATGTGATGGGAAAGAATGCGAACCCTGGGAAATCATCAATGAATATGCTCCCGGATTGCTCGAAGCTCTGGAAGGCATAAAAGGATTTTATCCGTGTGATTATTTTATGGATAAATACTATGACGACTATCTGGCCAATACAGGAGATTGCAATAGTGTGACCGAGGTATATCTCCGATTGAGATACGGACAATGCCCCATAGATGATGCGAAAATGATGGCCGTAAAAACTTCAAAAGATAAGAATTGCTACGTTCCTCCTCCGCCTGAAGGGCCTCTCAAAAAAGCATATCGAGCACTTAATGAAGGACAATTTAGAGAGGCCATTGCATTCTATGATCAATATTTATCGACTGCTTCGGACCCCAGTAAAAAAGCCGACATATTGCTGCGGGTATCAAAGATTTACTATGTGCATATCAAAGATTTTGTCAAGGCCCGAAGTTACGCTCGTAACGCCGCTAACTTTAGAGCCAATTGGGGAGAACCCTTTATTCTCATTGGTAAATTATACGCTTCGAGCGGGCCTCTTTGCGGGCCTGGACGCGGCTGGGACAGTCAAATCGTAACTTGCCCGGCAATTGATAAATTCAGATATGCAAAGAAAATAGACCTATCAGTGGCCGCAGAAGCAAATGAGCTCATCGGACAATACGAGCAATATATGCCATCAATGGAGGATATTTTCCAAAGACGTTTGAATAAGAATGATGACTTCATGGTTGAGTGTTGGATAAAGGAGAAAACGAAAATAAGGCCAGCACCATAGTTTGTTGATGCGTGCCCTGAACTTCAGGGCGGGAACGCCAGTAGTGAACTGGGCGGAGACTCCATCATTAACCGGGTTCCTGATGGCGCTCCGTCGCTGAAGCTATGGAGCGTAAGCGACCTCTGGCCTCAGGAAACTATCAGGACCTTACCTGACCGTCACCATAGATATACCACTTGTTCGTCACCAATTGATCCAAACCGAGCGGACCTCGGTGGTGGAGTTTGTCGGTACTAATTGCCAACTCTGCTCCTATGCCTAACTGGCCCCCATCTGTGAATCTTGTGGAAGCATTGTGGTAGACGGCGGCTCCGTCGATTTGATCCATAAATGAACCAGCCGATTTCGCATCCTCAGTCATAATGCTTATGGAATGTCCTCCGGAATACCTGTTGATCTTGCTTATTGCGCAGTCCATGCTATCTGCCACCCCGAAGCATATTTTGAGCGCCAAAAATTCTTCGCTCCAGACTTCTTCATCCTCGACAAGAGTCAGATGAGACAGCGTTTGATGAACTTCGTTATCTACAAGAATTTCTACCTTGTGGTCATTCAATGCGCTAGCGGCTTCCTTAAGCTTTTTCTCTAAGCCTGGTATATTTCTATGAAATAAGACTTTGTCCAGAGCATTGCATGCCGATATTTTATCCACCTTGGCGTTGACAATGATATCTAATGTTTTTGACCAATCCGCATCTTCGTGAATGTAGAGAAAATTATTGCCGCGGCCGCTGACCAGTACAGGGCATCGCGCGTGTTGCTTCACAAAACTGATGAGGGCTTTCCCGCCTCTGGGGACGATAAGGTCTATCGTTTCTGTAGGATTTTGGAGAAATTGCTGAATTTCTGCTCTGTTGAATCTGAGAAACTTTATCCAGTCTTGTCGTAGTCCATTTTCTTTTAGTGCTTCGTGCCAACAGTCGACGAGCACTTCATTGCTCCTTGCAGCTTCCTTACCCCCTTTAAGGAGGATGCGGTTGTTGGATTTAAAAGCGACGACCGCAGCTTCTATGGTTACGTCTGGCCTAGATTCATAAATGATCAAAATCGTGCCAAATGGCGCGGTCTTATCGACTACACGCATACCATTTTCATGGGTGAATTCGGACTTAATTCTTCCTATCGGGTCAGGTCGCTGCATGATTTCATTTACTGCCTGAATCATGCCGTCCACTTTTTTATGATCTACTATGAGTCTGTCGTACATGGCTCTTTCCGACGCCCTGCCTGCCGGCAGGCAGGGGTCGAAGGACGCAATATCTTCGGCATTGGCATTGAGGATTTCCTTTCTTTTTCGATCAATAATTTTCATCATTGAGGCAAGGACTGCGTTTTTCTTTTCTGTAGAGAGTAATATCATATCGGTTAATCCAAAGGACGAAGGTAATTGATAATGATGAGATGCCGTTTACACATAGGGCATCAACATCATTTAAATTCTCTTTGTGCTACCCAATATGAGCTTTCCTCGAAGGTTAATGAAAAAAGACTCGACGCAGCAATTGAAAAATTGGAAAGCGGCCAGTCATTTGAAAAAGACCTTGATCTACGATGAAATATATTTTTGTAGATGAGTCGTGGGAGGATTATGTGTACTGATAGTAAACTAACGAAAAGGGTTCTTTGGCCCTTGGTTCCTGATGGCATCTTGCCTCAGGAAGCAGAACCTAATTCCGCTGCCCGGTCATAAGCGGCAAGCGCTCCTGCTATGATCTTTTCCCCAAGATTATTTTTCTTAAAAGAATCCAATGCTGCTCGTGTTGTACCTCCTTTTGAAGCTACACGATTAATCCACTCAGCGGTACTTAGATCTTTTTGCTTATAAAGCTGGATTGCACCGTCAAACGTTTGACTGACGAGAAGTTTCGATTCTTCCGTCGAGAAGCCTAGTTTTTCGGCAGCTTGCATCATCGATTGCATGAAATAGAATACATAAGCTGGCCCGCTGCCCGATATTCCCGTTGTGGCATCAATGGCGTCTTCACTGCCTACTTCGATTGATATCCCGGTGCTGTTGAGTATTTTTTTTACCAGTTTTTTATCTTTGGAGTTTATTTCACGAGTGCAGCAGAATGAGGTCATTCCTTTCCCTACCTGTGCCGGGAGGTTAGGCATGGCACGGACTACTTTTTTGATGCCCAGTGATTGTTGGATCGTGGAGATTTTCACACCTGCCATTATAGAGATAACCAGCTGGTTTTGATGCAAATATTGTTTTATAAATCGGAATAAATCTTTGCTGTGTTGAGGTTTTACAGCGAGTAAAATGATTTTCGAACCTTTAACGCAGTCAAGTGGAGAATCGTAAATTTCAAAAAGACCATCTTTGCGAAGTTCGTCGATTTTAGGTGGATAGGTTTCGAGGATGCTTATATGGCTCCTGTCAATCGCATTCGCGTTTTGCATAGACCAGGCGTATGTATAGCCCATATTGCCTCCACCGATCACCAGGATATTCATTAGTAGACTTGTAAATCTTCGCTGATTACCTCGATCGTATCGCCTTTTTGTTTGATTACCATAAAACCATAGGATTTTGCCAATGCCTCTACTTTAGATGGTACGATCATTCCTGCCACACCAAGGAATATTTTGTGGTTTTTATAAAGAGGATAGAGATACCTGAAATTCTTAACCTTTTTCCCTCGAAGCTTTTCCACATCACTTTCTGCCACTTTTTGCTTGGTTTCTATTATGGACAAATACTCTCCATTGGACAAAACAATGTCAAATTCTCCCTGAACATCTCCCTTATGACGACGTTTATTTCTATCAATCGCATCGTATTTTATGTTGTTCAAAACCATTTTTTCAGATAAGCTATTGTAAAAATATTCTTCTGCAGCCTTACCAATATTGTTGGATACATTTCCATAAAGATCCATCATCTTGTCCAAGTTTTTGTCTGTTTTGGCCAATTGAGCGTCTGTTTTAGCAAGTTGCCTATCCGTCCGATCTTGATTCTTACTCAATTTGTCCAGTTGTTTGGCATTTTCCATCAACACCTTCCAAACCGATTCATAATTTGGTACAGATTCTTTTTTCATATTACTAAAATAGTGATAAATCCTTGTCGGCGCAGGAGGACAGGTCACTTCCACAGGGCAATCGCAAGAAGCTTGACTTGGTTTATTCCTGCCGGCCGGACAGGCGGGCGTTTATGCGTTGAACTGTTTATACCTTAAAGCCGCTTCATTTTTCCGCAAACAAATAAACAATTAAACGAATAAACAACAGAGGTGATTTCTTGCGATTGTCCTAGTCACTTCCATTCTAAGCTATCAAGGCCGACTGAATTATTGATGATACTGAAAATAGCCTGAAAGTCTTCTTTTCTTCTGTCATCGCTCAAATATGATTTAAATTCAAAATCTTTCATCCGATGACCATTTGTTACCAGTAAGTGCTCCAGTTCCTCTTTGCTTTGTATAATGTGCACATCTTCGATCCTGCGGGAAAGGCGATAATTCTCGGTCGCATATTTAATATTCTTTTCGTTGAGCCGCTGATCGGCGAAAGTATAACAATTCGCTGCTGAAATGATATCCACGAGAGGATACTTTGTATCGTAAACGATTATTTCCGATTTAGTGTAGTTCCGTATTTTCATAACAGAATTGTACGTCAAAACGATGCATGTCGCAACCATTCCTAGGATAAGAGCTCTTCTATTTGCTTGTAAAAAGTAAACTGAGAAAGCGACTATAGCCACAAATACAAGTATCAAAGTCAATTGGTCAAAACGAATATTTTTGATCAATGCAAAAGGCAAATCCTGGATGTACCTCGTGCTGTTGACAAGAGTGGACAACAGAAAATCATAAATTGTGAACAACGGCTCCAAAGAAACAGGGATAATCGACAACACCAGTAAAACAAGGCCACTAGCCAAAATAAGCATCGCTAAAAACACCGCAGAGATACCCGTTATAAAAAAGTAAATCGGAAATTGATGAAAATAAAACAGTGCAATTGGAAAAGTAAGAATCTGAACCGATAGAGCAACACTCATCATTTTCCAAAGTTTGTCTGGCAGCCATGTCGAAAATGAGAGCAGGCTATTGATCCTATGGAAAAATAAAACGATGCTCAAAATAGCGGTGAAGGACAATTGAAATCCGACTTGGTAGAGATTATAAGGATCCCAGATGAGCATTACAATCGCTGCCGCTCCAAGGGAATTATACACAGAATAATGGCCATGCGCTATCTTGCTCATCTCTAAAATCGAAAACATTATTGAAGCTCTTACTACCGAAGGACTACCTCCTGTCAGGATGGCGAAAAGTACTACGCAGCCTATCAGAACAATGCCTTTCAATATCTTCCAGCCTACAGCATTGTGACGTACAAAGCCCATAAGCAATCCCAGAAACCAGGTCAATATTCCTACGTGCAAACCGGAAACTGCCAACACATGCATGGAGCCGGTTTCCGTAAATGCTCGGTACAGGTCGTCATCAATGTAATCGCGAAATCCAAGAACAAGGGCCAGACCAACGGCAAGATTGTCTCCTGAAAGATACCGCTCGAATGTATTTATCGCCTTTCCCCTGATCTTTCCTTTGAGAAAATAAGTCGATGGAATTTGGTCCGAAATGGCCAAAATGTCATTCGCTGAAAAGTACGTTTGGTAAAGGATACTCTGATGTTTCAGATAGCGTGCATAGTTAAATGCTGCCGGATTTAAAGTATTCGGCGTTCTTTTTAGTTGTGCATTGACGAGAATGTTTTGCCCTACTTTAATCTCCTCCCCGAGATTAAATATATTGACAAGAACCTTGATAGGTCTTATAGATTTTAAACTATCCGCATGATATCCAATGTGACTCAATGTACCTACGAATCGAGTTGTTTTTGTCCTTTTCGGTATGGATTCGCACGCGATGACAAAACTTAATTTGTTATTCAGGTTTTCACTGATAAAGGTGTTTTTCGTGCTTTCATTTTTTTGATGGTGGACAAATATTCCGAGTATGAAAAAAAGTATATATATCCACGCAGACCTTAATTTGTGAAGCCAACCAAGAGTGTAAATTTTTTGAAGAAGCAAAACGGCGATAAAGGCCAGAATGAATGAAACTGTCAGTAACGACAGGCTCAATTTTAAGTAAGGTTGGAGCCAAATACCCATAATAACGGGGATGGCCATCTTGACAAGAGGGATTTCTCGAGGTACGGGCATTTTTAAATTCTTTGTTACTTTGGGCTATTACATTCGTCTATTTATACGGAACAACGTATTTTGGCACACTATATAAGAAAATTACCAGTACTTATCCAATTATACGTTTCTACATTTAAGCATATTTAAAACCAACATGATATTATGCGTAATTTACTTATCCTATTAGTTTTACTCCTGTGGGCGGCTTTGGGATGGAAGATGTGCACAGACTATCAGGCGTGTTGTGGTCCTGAAATCGGGGCCATAGTACCTCCTCCTGTAATAGAACAGCCCAGGAATTGTTCTGGAGTGATTTGCTTTGATAGACATGATTGCGATCCCAATTTCTGTTCTTCGTGGGCGGCATATCGGGATTCGATAATCAATGCTATCGGAGATAACCAAAAATTGGTAATTACAGGATTTTACGGTACCGGCGAACGCAACGAATCCACATTTGATAACCTCGGTCTATGTAGAGCAGACGGTATACGGCAAGGCCTGCTCGATTTTCTGGGCTCTAAGGTCGTTGAAATAGCTGGCCAACTTCGCGTAGGAGGAGGCACAGGAAATGATGGGTACTCATGCGAAAGAGCTTCATTCAGAATCGTAGATGTAGCTGAAAAAATCAGTTCAACATCACTGATTTACTTCCCGTACAATTCGACTAGCAAATTACAAGACGCTAGTGTGGAGTCTTATCTGCGCCAAGTGGCAAACAGGGTAAAATCTTCTGGTGAACGCGTACGGCTTACCGGACATACGGACAGTCGCGGCAGAGAAACCTACAACATGAGCTTGGGAAGGAACCGGGCGATAATTGTCAGAGATTATCTCATTGCAAATGGTGTATCCAGCTCGAAGATCATCATTGATTCCAAAGGTGAAAGTCAACCGGTAGCTACAAATGATACCGATGAAGGTCGGGCCATGAACAGAAGAACAGAATTAGAAATTATTAAATAAATTATAAACCAACAGATATGTTATTATTTAGTTTTTGCTCTTGCCACTGGTTATTACCATGGCTTTTGTCCGGCTTACTGGGAGCCCTACTCGGGTGGCTACTGGGAAGAGGCAGAAGAGAAACTGTAGTAGAAGAAAAAATCGTATACAAAGACAAGATCGTATACCAAGATAAAATAGTATACAAAGATGCTCCGATGGCCACAGCTGCAGTCGGCGCCGCTGCTGCTGCTAAAGTAGAAGACCCAGACAAAGAAGACGACTACCTATCATGCAAAGAATACGAGGGACGCGATGTTAATGATAAAAAGAACAATGTAGCACTATTCAAGCATTCTAATGGTCAATATTATTTTGCACTCTACAATGCCAAAGGAGGTGTCAAATTGCGAAGTGAAGGTTTCACAACTGCACAGGAAAGAGATCAGGAATTGTCAGGTGTGCTGAGATTCCACGACAATAGATCGATGTACAAGACATTGACCAGAGGTAAATACACAATGGATGTACTCTACGACGATAGCGGCAGAGAAGTAGGCAGAAGTTGCCTAAAGAAAAAAGTAGAAAAAGGCAAAACGAAGATGGTACCTGCTAAACCAAAAGCAAAGAAATCAACGGCTAAAGTGGCAGCCGCCGCTCCTAAACAAGCAGCTAAGAAAGACATCTATGCGGCTCTTAAAAATGACAATCTCCAGGTGGTAGAAGGAATAGGGCCAAAAATGGATGAGGTTTTGAAAAAACATGGCATTACCACATGGGCAGCGCTTGCGGCAAAAAGCAGTGCCGAGGTAAGAGCTATTTTGGACAAAGAAAATCCAACTCGTTATCGGATTATTGATCCTACTACATGGCCTGAGCAAGCCCGGCTCGCCAATGCAGGTGAATGGGATGATCTTATCACCTATCAAAAACGATTAGATACGGGAAGAGTGGATGTCGGTGAGGGAGCGACAAATGCTAAAGTTGAGAAGCTTCTAATAAAAATGGGAGTGCTCAAAAAGTGGAAAAACGACGATCTGAACGCAATCGAAGGAATAGGGCCGAAAATCGAAGGGCTCCTTCAAACTGCAGGAATAAAAACATGGAAAACGCTTTCTGAAACTTCTGTCGATAAGATCCAAGGCATTCTGGATCAAGCCGGATCAAGATATAAACTTGCCGATCCGGGTTCCTGGCCGAAGCAAGCAGAAATGGCTGCGGCAGGTAAGTGGGACGATCTCAAAGAATATCAGGACTTCTTAGTCGGCGGGAAATAGCAGATTAGTGATCTGAACAGATCTTAATATAAAGCCTTGGTTCTTTTTGGATCAGGGCTTTTTTAGTTTTTGATTTTACCGTTTAATCGCATAAATTGCAAAATCAAACAATAAGTTCATTTTCAATTAAATCGAAGAACTCTGCATTAATTATTTGTTGCGAATTATATCTACGAAAAAAGTCTAAAAATTGAAAAAGGGAAGCGAACAACGAGAATGGCGGGTTCAAAACAGAAAGCGGTAGTCTTATAGCCACCTCCAAAAGCCGACGAATAAGTCAGAAGAATTTCAGATCTGAACAAAAGAATTGGTAACATGAACATCTAAGATGTGAGTTTTTTGCATCCCACTATTGCCTATGTACATCTCCCCACGCTCTTCAAAGTCTATTATTTTAATTGTATCAGGTATTTCACTCTTCGACTTTTCGTCAGCACTCATTTGGTCTACCTGAATTTGATCATAATGTGGATTTTATATATCCTCTTCAGATCTTTAGATGAGGTTATTTTCCTTGGTTACCGCAAAACACGACTCCTACAGCCACTGTTTATCATCTCCAGCCCAAGAAGCGGTACTACCCTTCTCCAAAATCTTTTATCAACAAATGACGAGAAATTCAATAGCCCCAAGCTCTATCATGTTATCATTCCGTCCATTACCTTTTACAAACTCGTATCGGGAGTTGCATATATCGACAATTTCATTGAGCGGCCTTTTAAAAAGTTTTTGGAATGGTCGGGAAATATAATTTTCAAAATGTGGGAGGGTATACATCCTATGGGATTTAATAACTATGAGGAAGACGAAGGTCTTTGGTTTTACAATTTCACTTCGCCTGCAATTTGCATGATAACTCCTTATTACGCCTCGTTTCGTTACCTTAATGTCTATGATCACTTACCTGATTCGATTAGAATACCGAATACAAAATATTATCTCAATACGCTAAAGCGAATGCAATATGCTATGGGGAAATCCAGGACATTTCTAATAAAAAGCGTTATGTCTTCAGGAAGGATAGAGGAAATTCTGAAAACTTTTCCGGATGCCCGATTTATTTATTTGGAAAGATCGCCACTTGAGACGATCCCTTCGTATATAAGCATGTTTTCAGCATCCTGGAAACTCATTGCTCCTGATGCTCCCGACAGCGCTTATAAAGAGTTGGGAAAAACGGCAATTGATTTTTACAAGCATTTCAGGAAGGCGAGGAAGACGAAAATTGCTAAGAAAAATCTTTTGGAAATAAATTACAAAGATTTCATAAGCGACCCCTTAAAGCATGTCGAAAAAATCTATCGATTTCTCGACTTTGAAATGACCGAGAAAACCAAACAAAGGATAATGGAGCAAATCGCTCAAAGGCGACACTATAAGAGCAAGCACAGCTATTCTTTAGAGATGTTTGGATGGACTGATGAGGAACTCACTGAGTCGCTTGTCTAAAGACTCTACACAAGTTCAAGCACAAGACCTGCCCTGAGCGAAGTCGAAGGGATCAAGTTCAAGCTCAAATTTGAGCCTCCTATCGGAGGGATTGCCCGTTCGAAATTGAAATTGCCGTTGAAATTGATATTTCATTTTGAACAACTTGTTGGTTAGTTTAGCCACCTAAGCGCCTATGAAAGCCAATAGCGGTATTGTGCATTTGTAATGAATAATATTGTGTATTATTAATACACAATATTATTCATTACAAATGCAAATTACTTAACTTTGCGTAAAATCCTGGCATGCTCAGATCGCGGATCGAAGAAATACTTAGTGAACAAAGTGAATACCTTAAAATTGAAAGTAGGTTCACCGAGAGACGAATACGCAATCAAATCAACTTCTTACCTGGTTTCGTAGCAATAATTACCGGTGTACGCAGATCTGGCAAGAGCACATTGCTAAAATCCATGATAGCACAGCTCGACAACACTACAAACAGTCAATATTTGCTCTTTGATGACCCCAGGTTAATAGATTTTACGGTCGAAGATTTCTACACCATTGAGGATTTGAGCCCTTCGCCATGCCACTATTATTATGATGAAATTCACCAAATAGACAATTGGGAGAAATATATTCGTCAGGCGAATGAGAGAAAAATACCTCTGGTCATTACAGGATCCAATGCGACAATGTTCAGTACCGAACTTGCTACCCTTCTCACCGGCCGACATTTGAGTTATGAACTTTTTCCATTTGATTTTCAGGAATACTGTCAATTTCATAATTTGTCTGTCGACCAGGAAAACTTGCAAGCCTACCTGGATGAAGGGGGCTTTCCTGAATACCAAAAATCTAAAAACCCCATAATACTACGCCAACTATTAATTGATATTATACAAAGGGATATTGTTGCTCGATATTCGCTCCGAGACAGCTATCCGATATTGCAAATCGCAACCCACTTGTTTAACAATATATCCAGACCTTATACTCTAAGCAAACTAACCAAGACCTACAATATCGGATCTGTAAATACTGTAGCAGCCTACATGCGCCATTTGGAAAATGCCTACCTTTTATTCAGCATCAACAAATACGACCACAGTTATAAAAAACAGATGATCAACGAAAAAAAAATTTATGCAGTCGATACAGGTTTTGTTAAGGCTAATACACTGAAAGGTCAAGAGGATAGAGGAAGAATATTCGAAAACCTAATTTTTCTCCAATTCAGAAGAAACTACTCCAATGTCTTCTATTTTAAAAAGAATGGCGAGTGTGATTTTGTAACCAGTGATAGTGTTGGGTCCAAGAACTGCTATCAAGTGACTTGGCGATTAGATCGGCACAACGAAGAAAGAGAAGTAAAGGGCCTGCTTGAAGCCATGAAATACCTGGATTTAGATTGTGGAACAATTATCACCTGGGATCAGCAGGACTCATTAAAAACTCAAGGTAAATCAATAAAAATTGTAAGTGCATTAGAGCTTATGGGAACTTAAAATACAATATTTACCTCCTAAACAATCCATATTTCAGAATGCAATAAAGTGCTCGAAATCCATCTTTCCAGTTGATTTTTTTGCCTTCATCATATGTTCTGCCGTAATAGGATATTCCGACCTCGTATATGCGAATACCTTTTATCCTGGCAATTTTCGCAGTTACTTCCGGTTCGAAACCGAAGCGTTGTTCTTTTAAATCGAGTGATTTGAGAATTTTTGCATCGAATAATTTATAGCACGTCTCCATATCAGTCAGGTTTAGATTAGTGAACAGATTCGAAAGAAAAGTCAAAACCGCATTGCCTATCGAATGCCAGAAGAACAGAATGCGATGCGCACTGCCTCCCATAAAACGCGAACCGTAGACCACGTCTGCGAAACCGTCCAAGACGGGCTGCAACAAAAGATTGTATTCCTTTGGATCGTATTCAAGGTCTGCATCCTGAATAATGATAAGATCTCCGGTGGCTTTGTGTATACCGGTGTGGATAGCGGCTCCTTTGCCTTTGTTTTTTTTGTGCTCGATGAGTTGGATAGCACTTTTTTGATCATTCAGTGTGATATATTCTTTAACCAACCTAAAGGTGGAGTCATTTGAACAATCATCCACCACGATAACCTCTTTGTCCATTTCCCTAATCAATTCTGTATCGAGTACCGTGTCTAATATTTGTGTTATCGTAGACTCTTCGTTGTAGGCGGGAATAATGATTGACAATGTTTTCATGTCCAAAGTTCTGATGCAATTAGAGGATGATGAAAGTTCGTTTTTGGTAGCGAAAAATTCAGATTTCTGGTTCTGAAGAAGTAAAAATTATCGGTAATAGCAGCGCTATTGGCGTGAATTTTTATCCCGCACTTCTGCGCATTGGCATCAACCTTAATTTAACACATATAATCTTTCAAGATATGTATTTTTTCCTTTTTTGTTCTGGTAAGTACCATAGTAGCCTATGAATTTGAGCAAGAATTGTTCTGAAATATTTTTTGTTTGAATAAGTGAGTTATAGCGCAATAGGAGTTGAGCAATTTTGTATAGGCTTACATTTGGCACATTATTTTTGGTTCGAAACAAGTATTTCAATGGTGTGAATATCAGATTATGACACAAGCTTATCCAACCGAGCATCAGTAGCAGAAGAATATAAGGTTTGGCCGTGTTATTGTATTTTTTGCCTGTAAACAGCTTTTGAAGATTCATATGAGATTTCCAACATTTGAATATACATTCTATACGCCATCTTAATGCATATACCAGGAGCACTTGATGTGGTTGAAGTACTTTATCATCGACATTGGTTATCAAGATGGCATAGTTTAGCATTTCGTAATATTGCTCCGAGTGATTCGATTTTGAGTGTCTGTTATTTTTTGCTTTTTCCACCCTTTTCTCAGCAACTTCTTTGGGAGTTTTAAGACCTATTAATCGTACTGGGACTTGCTTGGCTGATATCTTAACTTGCCAATCTACCCAATCGGCACCGTTTCTGAATGCATCATTAAGGCACCTCAGCAAATTTATCTTAACTCCTTGATTATCAAACACATCTATGTTACTTCGAAGTCTTGAAATAAAAAAAATATGCTTTTCAATCATTGCGATCAAACAATCCATAACCAGGTATCCCAAGTCTCTAATTACAAGGTCACCTGCTTTGGCTAAATCGAAAATGTCAAAAGCATAAGATTGGTCATTGTCTCTAAATGATTTAAGATCCATTTTGTGTAAAACATCTGACTTTAATTCCATTGTCAATTGAATTTTAGCCGTTGCTGCATCTCCCTTTTTTGAGTGGCTACCCGGGAAAACTTCGTTCAGAATTTTAGGCATACTCAGACAGGAACTGTCAGTAACAAACACGGAATTAAAACTACTGAGAAGACCTTGATAACCTATAGGAGCATTGGACAAAGAGTAGCTACTTGCCACTTCTAAAAACTTTTCAGCAAATCCTACATGCCTAAATGTTAGTTTCTTTTGTAAAGCTTGACTGCTGATCGTTTGTTGTAAAAAAATTGACAATGTTTTGGCCCAGTTAGAAAGAGAAAAAACATTTGTCGACATCATTTCGAAAAAGGACAAAAGAAAATTGACCGAATCAATCTTATAATCACTTCTCCGAATGAAACCAGATTCTAAAGCAAGAGAATGAATTGGTAATTTGGAAATAATTTCCGAAATTTGAGGTATCATATTTAGAGCTGTTTTACCTCAGGTTTTTAGTCTAACTTAAAGGTAAACAGCTCTTTTTATATACCATAATCGAATATATGTTAAGTTAGAGTTGATGCCAATGCGCACTTCTGCGGGACAGCCCAAAAGATGAAATTTAATCATACTCTTAGATAAGCACTGGTGCACTTTCCAAATCTTTCGCAAAATCGATAAGCGAATCTTTTCGAAAATCCGCATCGCAATCACGACCACCGAGCGAAATAGTTTTCATGCCCAACCTCTTACCAAAGACAATATCCGAACGCATATCACCTATCATCACTGACCTTTTGCAATCTATTTCAGGAAAATCTCGTTTTGCCCATAGAGCCATATCGATGTTCGGTTTTCGACAATTGCAAGGCTTGGTTTTTAGATCAGGGCAATGATAGATCTTTGAAATCTTGCCTCCATTTGCTTTGATTTCATTGGCCATTTTGTTGTGAATATCTTGCAGATCTGAAGTAGTCATCAGCCCTTTTCCTATTCCCTGTTGATTCGTGACAATTATGATTTTTCGGAAACGATTAGAGAATATTCGAATGGCATGCAATGCTCCGTCGAGCCATTTGAATTGGTTCCAACTTCGCACGTAATCGCCGTGAATCCTCTTATTAATTGTGCCGTCTCTGTCGAGCAATAATGTCCAATTATTTGAAACTAAACTGCAAAGAAAGTCAAGATAATGATAGTCCTCAGGAATGCCTATATCGATAAAAAAACCGTCTTTCTTATGAACAGTGAAATCTTGATGGTAGGCTGTACGTTGAAGGATGTCTTTTTCAAAAGAGAATTTGAAACCTCCCGACCTACTCAACAACCATTTTTTATTGACTTGATAAATGCCACTGTTGATGTAACCAGTATTACCTGATTTCTTTTCTTCAAATCCGTAAAACAAATTATTCTCCCTGAAGAGAATTTTACCGTATCGCGATGCATCCCGTTGATAAACGGCGCAAAGAGATACACCTTTGTTGGAGCCACTTGCATCTCTAAAAAATTGCCCATAATTGATTTGCACAAATGTATCGCCATTGATCACAAGAGCTTGATTTTCAGCCATATAACCCAATGCTTTTGCAAGAGCTCCACCTGTACCTAGGGGTTCGTTTTCAATGGAATAACTCAGTTGCAAATTCCTGTATGCACTTCCAAAATGACGTAAGATGATCTCATATTTGTACCCAACGGCAAGCACCGCATGTTCGAATCCCTCTCGTTCCAATTTGTTAAGAAGATATTCCAAGAAAGGAATACCATTGATCAGGGCCATCGGTTTGGGCGCATCGGATATTTCTGATCGTAACCTCCTACCGAATCCTCCTGCAAGTATTATGGCCGATCGCATATACTCTATTGTGTAAATAGTTCTTTCTCGATTAATTCACAAATGAGGTGTCCGATTAGAATGTGCATTTCCTGGATCCGAGGTGTATCATCGGAAGGTACCTTAAAAAGAACATTGCATTTGTCATTTATTTTACCACCAGATTGGCCGGTGAAAGCGATAGTATGCATTTTTCTTTTTCTCGCCTCTGTGAAGGCATTTAGCACATTTTTCGAATTGCCAGAAGTAGATAATCCTATGATCACATCGCCTTCTTTTCCTTTAGCCTTAATGGCCCTGGAATAAATTTGATCATAGGCATAATCATTCGCGACTGCCGTTATATAGGATGTGTTAACGTGTAGGGCTTCCGCGAACAGGGGCTCCCTATCGTGATAAAATCTGCCGGACAATTCTGCTGCCAAATGTTGGGCGTCAGCAGCACTTCCTCCGTTGCCACAGAAGAGAATTTTGCCGCCATTCCGTAGAGCATTTATGCATAAATTCACTGCGTCTTCTACCCTATTCTGAAATTCGGTATCAGAACTCAATGCACTGAAAGTTTTCAGGTGAGCCTGCAACACCTTGTCAATTACTCGTTTCATAATAAATCCCGCTACATAAAAAACTCAACCATCACATTAATTTCAATTTGAGTTCGCCATGAATGGCTGGCAAACGCAGGTTCAAGCATTCAATATTATAAAAATCGATAATATATTGAACTAACCATCGAAAAATATGCCAAACTACAATATATTTACATTTTGATAATATGTAATAGTCATGCACATCGATTTGGTTACAGGCGGTTGTGGATTTGTTGGGAAAAACATGGTAAAGCGTCTCCTGAACACAACAGATAAAACTATAATTGCAATTGATAATTTATCAGTAGGCCAGCATCCAAGTGAATGGCTCGAATTACGATTTGTACGAAAGGTGGACAATGCTGAAATTTATGGCGACCATGAACGTCTTTATTTCATCAAAGAAGATTTCCGAGAGTCTCTCGAAAAACTGCGCAAAAATCCTCAGCAATTTCAAGATAGGTACAGCCTTGACTTCGACGGCTTTGACGATGTTTTTCATTTCGCCGCAATTGTAGGGGGTCGAGCTATGATCGACGGCGATCCGATCCAGGTTGCATTAGACCTGGCAATTGATGCGGAGTTTTTTAATTGGGTGTGCCGTTCTAAACCGAATCGAGTTCTTTACCCAAGTTCAAGCGCAGCATATCCCGTAGACCTTCAAACAGAATCATTTTCCGTAGCTCTAAAAGAAAGTGATATTGATTTCAAAAAGATGGGGCAGCCAGATATGACGTATGGATGGACTAAGCTGACAGGAGAATATCTCGCCCATATTGCCGCAACACATTATGGAATATCCGTCACTTGCATACGACCTTTTTCGGGATACGGAGAAGATCAGGATTTAACCTACCCTATTCCGGCAATCGCATACCGAATTGCAAAAAGAGAAAATCCAGTAGAAGTGTGGGGAACGGGAGATCAAGGCAGAGATTTTGTGCACATTGATGATGTATTAGACTGTTCATTGCTTGCAATGGATCACATTAAAGACGGTACCGCCATAAATATCGGGCGCGGAGTTTTGACTTCGTTTAATGAGATCATTCGCGAATTGACAGACATAGCAGGCTACAAAGCGGAAATAAAAAGACTCCTGGACAAACCTGTAGGCGTACACAGCCGCTACTGCAATATGGATTTTGTCAAAGAAAAGTTGGATTGGGAAGCCAAAATTGGTCTGCGCGAAGGAATGACGCGCATGTACAATGCTGCTTTGGAGAGACTAAATGGCTCTGAAAAATGAAGCGTGTCGTATGTTTCGGGCCAGGCCCTATTTTCAAAGGTGGAATCCAAAACTATAACAGTTCTTTAGCCAAAGCTCTCGCTTACATGCCGGAGGTCGACGTTATTATCGTTTCGTGGACCCAGATGTATCCTGCTATACTGCCGCGAGATCTTGTGGATAGATCCAGCAAGTCTCAAGTGCTGGAGGGATCTAGCATTCAAGTGCATTATATCACTGATTACAACAACCCATTCACCTGGAGCAAAACCGTCAATTATATATTCAGCCTCAATCCCGATATGGTCATTTTTCAATGGTCCATTTCCATCCAGGGCTTACCAATAGGGTGGATCGCAAAGAAATTAAAACGTAAAACACATGCCGAGATCATTTTTGACTGTCATTTTGTAATTCAAAAAGAAAGGAGCGTCATAGACGGATTTCTTACGAAGTACGCTTTGAAAGGGGCCAATACTTTCATCACTCATGCAAGTCAAACTACTCAGGAATTGAAGCAACTTTTTCCTCAAAAAGAATACCGCATTACTAAAGATGGGCAAAGAAAGAAGGTTAATAATTCTACAACAATTATAGAATTATTTCATCCTGTCTATAATTTGTTTGAGCCTGACGAGAAATTTGACGTGGAAGCTTTTAAAAAAGAAAATGACCTTAAGAAGAATGTCTTTTTATTTTTTGGATTTATTAGAAAGTACAAGGGGCTTCATAATGTAATTCGCGCCTTTAAGTTGCTCAGCGAGAGAAGAAATGATATTTCGCTCATTATATGTGGAGAATCATTCTGGGAGACGCTCGATAAAAACAAAATTTCAACGAAACTTAAAAAGTTTATTTTTAGCATAATCCAAAAAGTTTTGGTAAGTAAGAAGGATAAGGAATCCGATTATCGGCCTTTAAGTCTGATCGACGAACTTGGTATTTCGGAACTGGTTATGCTGAAAAATGAATTCATCCCGAACGAAGATGTACACAAATATTTTCAGGCGAGTGATTCGGTCTTATTATTTTATGAATATGCCACTCCCTCCGGAATAGAATCCATATCGTACAACTTCAAAAAGCCGTTATTGGCAACGAGCGTGGGACATTTCCCTGAAACAGTGGATGATGAAATTAACGGTTTCCTTGCAAAGCCGAATGATATCGTCGATATGGCCAATGTCATGGAAAAATCTATCAATAGCCCAATAGATCCTTCGCGCATAGAGGCCAAAGTAAAAGATATGAGCTGGGAGAATTATGCACAGGCGATTTGCGGAAAGAAAGATTAGAGAATTCATTTGGTTCGAGAATGTCATTTCATTTCACCATGATACTGACCAATACTTTAAAACACAAACTGAGGTAACGAACGAATTCATTATCCCATTTTTGCTTGACTATTGTCCTGATATAAAATGGGAAGAAATGAATGTCCTCGAAGTAGGTTGCGGCGAAGCTGGTGTATTAATGGCTTTTCTTCAAAGAGGAGCAAGTGGAGTCGGTGTTGACTTGGAAGAGGAGCGAATCGAAGACGCTAAAAGTTATTTGAATAGATTTATAAAAAATGAAAGAGCCCAAATTATTAATGCTAATATTTGCGCAAAGGAAATCCACGAAAAATTCACGAAGTCATTTGACCTCGTTGTCCTGAAAGATGTTATCGAGCATATCCCGGATCAATTAAGGTTATTGAATACTCTTCGAACTTTTCTAACAATAGTCCGTGAAGGAAATATTTCATAACTCGTTGATACTCAATCTTAGAATTATGGATAAATTATTAAAACTAAAGTATCGTCTGAACCGAAACTTGCATTTTAATAGGATTGCCAAATAAGCAGGCCATAAATACTTGATAATCAGCGTTATAGAAAATCTTGAATTTAAGATACTGCTGTTAACACTTCGAATTTGGCCGAAATCCTTCACGAACTATTGTTCTAAAAGACAATGGAAAAATGTTTTTTGCCTTTCCGCCCTGGCAAATGCCTTTTGGAGGACATCAGCAAATATGTGAAAGCAAAATTCTATCCATCTTTCCGTATATTCATTTATTACCAAAAAAAATTTACCAAGCCCTTATTGAGCTTTTAGAAAAAGATGAAGACATCGTTAATGAAATGCTCGAATTAAAAGAAACAGGTATATCCATTGAGAAATTTGAGCGTCTATCCCACCGCGCTAACTTATCCATAGTAGCAAAGCGCCACTACCTAATTAATCCCATCTACAAGTGGAAATTTGGCTTACAACCAAAAAAGCAATTCGGAATAATAAGCGCATTTCCTTATGTCAGAAATTTTTTTACTACAGGCGTTTATTATATTTTGAAGCACAAATAGTCCTTCAATGACATTCAGAAAACGACTTGATTTTTTTGTACAAGGTCATTGGTCAAAAATGACGGCTCTTTCGGTCGTTTTAATAATAACATTAATCCATTTTGCATATTCCTTTCTATCGGATGGCATGTTACAGGGAGAAGAAGGTGTGCAATACACCAATATGAAGCGATTTTGGTATAACCCTAACGCCATATTGGGAAACTGGGCAAAGACAGGATGGAAAATGATCTATGTATGGCCTGCCGTTCTAGGATTTCAGTTTTTAAAGTTTTTTAATGCCGTAGTCGCTGCTCTATGCGCATATTTTGCATTCCTTGTGGCGAAAGAAAAGGATGTAAAAGCACCGGTACTCGCGGTGGTCATCTTGCTCAGTCAATTTCTTTGGATTGAATTAGGATTTAGAAATTACTCAGAACTAATTACCGCTCTAATTCTTATTGCCTCGGTGTATTATCACTACAGGGAAAAGTTTATTCTCGCCGCACTGCTTCTTTCATATACTCTAATCATAAGACAGGAAATGCTGCCTATTTTAGGACTCTATGGTTTGTACCTATTGTACAAGAGGGAATGGATCGCTGCGCTATGTATAACTGCGTTTCCCCTTTTAGTTAATGCCTGGGGTTGGGCAGTATCAGGAGACCCGATGCATTTCCTTTCCGGAATGATCGGCGCGAGCCAAAGTTTTCTTGATCAATATCCGAGACAAGGCTTTTGGCATTATACTAATATTTCATTCCCGATTTATGGTACAATATGCCTACTAGGTGTACTCCTGTACCTTATGCTCGCAATACGCAAAAAAGTGGAATGGTATTTTTTCATTTTAGTACCGGCATTGATTTTTTTTGGGGTGCACACCGCTTTTCAATGGCAATCTGTAAAAATTGGTACTTCTACAGGTGGTAACTGGAGATATATCATCGTCATTTCTCCCTTACTAGCCGTGATGGCTTCTATAGGTTGGGATAAAATACGTCGCTTAAAGTTGAAGAAGATATCGCTCATTGTTTCCATTCCTCTGCTGATCGCGGCAATCGTCATTGCTTCATATGAGCATAATTATGTACTTTTTTCAGACGTGAGAGATTGGAGTATGGGAATTATGGCTGGAATTGTTTTGATCATACCACTATTGAGATCAAAAAGAGTTGAGCAATTTGGTATTCTATTGATCTTAGCAATTGTTTTTAATGCCTGGTATTTAAAACCCATAAAACTTCAGGGAGAGGATAAAACCATGAAAGAAATTGCAAAGTGGTGCTACGACAATGAATATGACAAAAGACCGGTCTATTCTCACAATGCCATGCTTTATTTTTTTATGGACAAAGTACCCGAAGATTATGAAAAAGGCTATTTCCCAATCGATCAAGCGTCGCTAGAAAGTGCGCCGATCGGAAGTATTATTTTTTGGGAAACGCATTATACCATGCGATTTGGCAATTTAGATTATGATTATTTGCAAAATAGGCCCGAACAATACAAGCTGTTAAGACAAGACCAAAGTAATGACAATAGATTTGTCATCCTGATATTTGAGAAAATATCGACTTAGTGTTATGATAAGAATTTCAACGGTAACACCAGTATATAACGGATCAAAATACCTGGATAGCCTTGTAAAGGCTATCGATGGCTATCGCAATCGGCTTATTAATAATGGGGCGCCGTTTGAGATAGTCGAATCAATCTTCGTGCTTGACGGACCGATTGATAATTCTTCTGAAATCCTGAGTAAGCTTAAAGAAGAATATTCGTTTATCAATATCTTGGAACTTTCGCAGAACTTCGGACAGCATCCCGCTACCATAGCAGGGATACTCCATACATCAGGAGATTGGATCGCGACCCTTGATGAGGATTTGCAGCACGAGCCAAAATATATATCTGATTTTCTGAAAAAGGCAGTAAGCGACTCTTCTGACATCTGCTATGCCCGAAATCCTAAACCCACACACCGATCATTTGTGAGGGATCGCCTTTCTATTTTGTACAAAAAATTGATATCCTTTCTTACCGCAAATGAAAATGTGAAACATTTCAATAGCTATCGATTGATCAGAGGCGATTTGGGCCGTGCGGCTGCCTCAGTATTTAGTTTTGATTCTTACCTGGACATATGCCTTTGTTGGTTTACGAATAGGATTTGCACACTCGAGATTCCATTAACTGATAGTAGAAATAAGAAAGAAGGAGGAAAAGCAAGCGGATATTCCCTATTTGCCTTAATTCAACATGCGAAAAGGCTTCTGATGACTACCAAGGTCAAACTATTGCGGATTGTTTTTTTGGTGAGTTTCCTTTCATTTGTAGCGAGTATTTTTCTAATCGTTTATTTTTTGTTCAATATTGTGAGTCATGGAATCGAGGTCAAAGGTTGGGCGTCAATTATTACAGTCATTCTGGTTTTCGGGGGAATAAGTTCTTTGCTGCAAGGTTTTCTCACCGAAGGTGTAACCGATATTCTATTGAAATCCAAGGGCAAACCGCCATTTTTTGTTATCGACCGCTCCAAGGACAAAGAGTTGAAGGAATATTTTTCAAAGGGCTGACATGATTCTCCATCACACCCTGAAAACGGATCAGTCCAGCGTCTTAATTTTGCAAATAGGCATTGGGCTCATAGGAACATCCATTAGTGATGCGATCAAAACCGGTACAAGAAGGAGGATCGTTGGTTTTGAAACGTACAAAATGCATTGGACGAAATCGGCCCAATTAATAGAACAGCTAAAAAGTGCTTTTGCCAGCATAACGAAATTTAGCAATGACAAGACTGAATTGCACATCATTTGGAGTGCTGGGGAGGCAGGATTTTCAGCGAACCAACATGCATGTGATTTGGAATTTACTGTTTTCACAAAGATGATCAGCTCCATTTCTGCAATGAGCGCTGGTCTCGACATATCCAGGTATTTCTATCTTGTCAGCTCTGCTGGTGGGCTCTATGAAGGCCAGTATGTGCGATCACCATCCGAAATACCAAAGCCGAACCGACCTTACGGATATTTGAAATTGCAGCAAGAAGCACTGGTGCGGCAAGAATTAAAAATGTTTGAGAAAGTATTTATGCTGAGGCCAGGTTCTGTTTATTCTCATCGGCTTTTTTCAAAGAGATTGGGATTAATCGGAGTCTTCTTACTAAACGGAATAATGAACAAAGTGACCCGGATCAATGGGCGGGAAAACACGCTAAGAGACTACATACTCGCCGAAGACATTTCAAAATTTCTGTTAAAACTAATTTTTGAGAAATTTAAAACAGATGATATCATTTTTTTGGTTTCCGGCAAACCTATGTCAATTTTTAACATCCGCAAACAGGTAGAACAAATTCTAAACAAGCCCTTGTTTCTTCAATACGTGCAATCCGAAAATGCAGAAAACATCAGCTACCACAGCAGTATGAGACACCCAGCACTGGAAATATCTCCGTTTCCGTACACGCTGCGTATGGCATATGAGAAGATCATTGTTTCGATGAAAGGATAAGCTTATTTCGGGAGTTTCTCAAGAAATCTACTTTGCTGGTTTACAATCACTAATAACGACGTTTAGGACTAGTGCTCAGTCAAGACAAATATTAGAACTACCTGCTTGTTCTTTTTCGCTTGCTCATCGTTGCAAAAAGCCTTGCGTAGTCTTACTATGCGCAGTTTTTGCGCCTTGATCAGACAAAAAATAACGTCGCATTTAATTCCAAAATTCATCTTGACTGAGCACTAGAATGACCTCGAATTACTCCGAATTCCTTTGAATTTGGGGAAACGAATTTTTCGTTCATTGAGTGTGAAGTTCGTTCCGCAAAATGTAATTCCAGATTCCACCCCCTTGGTCCCCAGGGCTGTTCAGCGCAGTGGAAAATGGCCTACTCCCGCCTCCCGGCCCCGCCAGTTGTCGCATTGGCATCAACCTTAATTCAGAACTCCTTACCCGTCCCAATAAATTCAGGGTAATAGGGAGTAGACCTCGCGAATTAAAACTGCTTCATATTTTTGTATATGCAGTTACAATTCCCCTTCTTCCCTAAAGATACAAAGATGATCTCTCATTGTCTTGGAGTACACACCCAAGACGGTATTGTACAATACATAGCCAATGGCTTACCTGTATATAGTCATTCGAGTGACGATCTTAATGCTTTCAGATTCATAACTAGCAATTTTATAGATAAAGGATTGTGCAGCCGAGCTGAAGTTCAGCGGGCTTTTGGAGTGAGTATAGACAGTGTCAGAAGATCGTATAGAAAATACAAGGAGAAGGGAGAATCTGGATTTTTCGGGCCTGATGCCAGAAAAGGCAAAGCATACAAGATGGTTGGTAAACTAGTGGAGCGGATACAATCGAAGCTGGATAAGAGACAAAGTAATTTGAGTATCTCAAAACAAGAAGGGATTTCAGAATCGTCGATACGCTATCACATTGAAAAAGGCACTTTAAAAAAAAGTTCAAAATAGAGTGTGAAGGTGGAAATGGCTCGACCTTAAATGATCGCAATGACCTAGACCAATCTACGCCGATGGGCATAGCCACAAGCCGCTCTGAAGACAGGATAGGTGCATCTCTTGGGTTGTCTGGTCATGCTGAGGTGAAGTTTGACAACAGCGAAGCTTTATGCGGAGCAGGGGTATTATTCCTCTTACCTGCCTTGATAGAGCATGGGTTATTCAAGACAAAACAGGTATATGAGTTACCTTCATCACACTATTACGGACTAAGGTCGATACTATTGACTTTGGCCTTCATGGCCCTGTTGCGCATCAAAAATCCCGAACAACTCAAACAATGTAAACCAGGGGAGATCGGCAGGATAATAGGCTTGGATCGTATACCAGAAGTTCGGTGTTTGCGAGAGAAAATAGATTTGCTGAGCAAGCAGGAAAAAGCCGTTGAACTGAACAACCTTCTGATCGATCACTGGTATAGAGATGAGGATAATGAGGACTCATCTTTTTTATATATAGATGGTCACCAACGGATCTATTATGGAGGCAAAGCTAATCTACCTGTCAAATATATTGCGAGACAAAAATTGTGTTTAAGCGCCACTACGGAGTATTGGGTTCACGATGCACAAGGGATGCCTGTTATGATGGTGATAGGGCAATTGACAGAGAAAATAAAAGAAGCAATACAAGACCTGATTATTCCACAAATGCTACAAACCAAATTACTTACTGAGATACAAGAGGATGATGATCGACAAAGCCCTCAATGCACCTTTATTTTTGACAGGGAGGCTTACGAACCTGCTTTCTTTAACCACCTGTGGGAAAGGTATAGAATAGCCGTGATTACATATCGCAAGGATGTGCGAGATTCATGGAATAAAGATGACTTTGAATCCACTGATACACAAGTACTTAGCCAGGATGTAACCATGCAATTGTGCGAGAAAGAAGTAACGCTTGGAGGACACACTTTCAGAGAGATCAGAAGCTTGTCTGAAAAGGGTGAACATCAAACCGCTATTATCACCACTCACCCTACTTTGGGAATAGCATTGATAGCAGGCAGAATGTTTGGAAGGTGGTGTCAGGAAAACTTCTTCAGTTACCTCATTCAAGACTATGATTTTGATAAAATGATTCAATTTGGGGTAGAAAGTATTGATCCCAATCGGGAAGTGGTCAACCCACAATACCGAAAATTAACAAACCAACTGAAAAAACTCAGGGAAAAGATCACCCGGTTAGAAGCCAAGTTCTTCCCTCTTGCAGAACTAGCTATGGATGAGAAAATTGACAAACTTCCTGAAATAACCGAAAGACAAATGAAGTATAAACACAAAATTGATATTCTTCGAAAAGAAGAAAACAAGATCGCCACCCTCAGAAATGATATTCCTGCCAGAATAACTCTTGAGCGTATGCCCGAGCAGAAAAGGTATAACAAGTTAAAAACCGAAAGTAAACTGTTCATGAATGTAATAAAGATGATCGCTTACAGAGCAGAATCATCTGTGGCAGCTGTGGCTTGTGACCACCTCAATAGGGCAAAAGACGAAAAAAGAATGTTCATCAAACAAATCATCAGCAACAACGCTGACTTGATTCCGGATTATAAGAGTAAAACGCTGACTATAACCTTGCACTCTCTTTCTGCACCAAGATTTAATCATGCAGCCAAACAGATTGCAGACCTGCTCAACAAAACTGAAACCATATTCCCTGGATCAAATTTGCGCATGATCTTCAAAATAACAGCGAATTTAGATTGCGAGAGGTAAGGAGTTCTGAAGTTCGAAAAGTTTTATCGCCCTTTTCTTCTTCAATGGCAAAGCGAAGGCGACGAACGATCCAAAATCCGCATTGCCGACCTTATGCGTATGTCGAGTGGGCTGCGATTTCGCGCACCACAAGATCCGGATTTTGATCCCAGCATCGGTTATCCCGATCATGTTTATGTCTATACGGGCTCTGTCAATAGCTTTGAGTATGTAGCTAACCTCGCTTTGCAATGGCCTCCAAATACAATAGGAAGGTATCACAATTCAGATCCTGTCTTGACCAATTACCTGGTCCGGCTTGGTGTAGAGGGTAGGGGAGAAGATTATCTTTCTTTTCCTACGCGCGCACTTTTTGACAAAATCGGGATAAGCAATATGGTATTGGAGACAGATCCTTATGGCAATTTTTTGATCCAGGGATACGAATTCGGATCGGCCAGGGATTGGGCCAGATTGGGCAATTTATATTTGCAGGACGGAATGTGGAATGGCGAGAGATTGTTGCCAGAAGGGTATTTGAAGCATGTCAGCACCGTGGCCCCGGCCTGGGAAGCGGATAAGAGGCCGGTTTACGGAGGTGGTTTCTTCTGGATAAATGGAACGGGAAACTGGCCTATTCCTGAAGAAGCCATTTTCATGGCAGGAGCAGGTGGGCAGTTTACTTTTATAATTCCATCGCATGATTTGGTCGTAGTGCAATTAGGGCATTATAAAGGATCGGCTCCCGGTGTTGAGGCGCTTAAGAGGGCTTTAAGTTTGCTCATTGAAGCAGTGGAATGATTAGTAATTAATAATTATTGAGGTGCTTCCTAGGGCAATCGCAAGAAGTCAACCTCTCTTGTTTATTCGTTTAATTGTTTATTTGTTTACGGGAAAATGGAGCGATTTTGCGGTATAAACAGTTCAACGCATAAACGCATAAACCAAGTCAAGCTTCCTGCGATTGCCCTGAGGTGTTTCCAAAATTCGGGCATTGTTCCAATAATTTACCCATGTTTGCAGCTTTTCATAAATATGCAAATGAGAATCGTTTTTTCATTTCTTGTCTTAAGTACATTCCTGCTTTCATGCGATTCTGATACGACATCTTCCGGAAAGAAACCATTTATTAAAGACCTGCCTTTTAGTAAGGCAAAAGATGCAAAAGAATACGCCGATCTGGTCTTAAAAAGCATCAAATCCAATCGCGATAAACCTTTGGTTTTTGAGATGAAAAACCCCGATGCTATTAATCATTATCAACTCAAAAGATTTGTGGGTATGTACAGCACGGCTCTCATAGGTCGGGATGACTGGCAGGAATATGACATCTATGCGCAAAGCAAAAATAAGGACCAATCCATTGGTTTCGATTATGCCTGGTTAGAACCTAAAGGACGACTAGGGCTACAGATTTACATCCTGCCAAAGCAAAGAGAAACAGGGGAATATTTTATTGACAAATTGGAATTCAGAAGCCGTATTGATGTCATGGAGTGTCGCGGATTTCCGGGCGGTGAAATCAGTAATTATAAGAAGTTGGATTTTAATTGGGAGTGAGCCGGTTGCCGGTTGCCGGTTGCGAGTTGCTGGTTGCTTCACGCACGGAACCATACTTGAGCAATAATTCATTAGCTTCTTCATAGCTGATTTCCAAGTCATTCATCACCATTTTTGTGCCTCTGTCCAGCAGCTTATTGTTAGAAAGTTGCATATCTACCATTCGATTGTCCTTTACCCTTCCCAGTTTAATCATTACTGAAGTGGTGATCATATTTAATACCAATTTTTGAGCGGTGCCTGACTTCATTCTCGTGCTTCCGGTTACGAATTCGGGGCCTACCACAACTTCTACTGGAAAGTCCGCATGCTCTGCCAGAGGAGAAGCGAAATTGCAGGTTATGCATCCAGTTCGAATTCTTTTTTCTCTACAATCGTTAAGACCGTGAACCACGTACGGCGTAGTCCCGGAAGCTGCTATTCCTACTACAAAGTCCTGATTATCAACATGATACACCAACAGATCTTTCCAGGCCAATGTTACGTCGTCCTCAGCAAATTCTATAGACTTCCTCATTGCTTCATCTCCACCAGCCATGAGTCCGATCACCATGTCGTACGGCACTCCGAAGGTAGGAGGGCATTCACTAGCGTCGACGATTCCCAATCGGCCGCTCGTACCAGCACCTAAATAGAAGAGACGCCCTCCGTCTTTCATTTTGGTATAGATAGCGTCTATGAGTTTTTCGATTTGGGGGAGTTGTTGTTTTACAGCAAGAGCTACTTTTTGATCTTCACGATTGATGTTTTCGATCAATTCTGCCGTTGACATCTTTTCCAGATGTCGGTGGAGGGAGGCTTGTTCTGTGGTTTTTATCATAGTGGTGCGAAGGTAGGGTTTATGGAATATTTGATCGGTTTGACAATTCGAAAAAATGAACATACATTTGTACGTACAATACAAAAGATCGATTTATATTATTTACACAATTCGAATTAGACAACTGAGAATGGTCATTAGGCCTATAGGCGCAAGGTATATGCATGAAAAAGAGAAAAAGTATTATGAAAAACAAAAAAGAACTTAAAGAATATCCTTTCTTTCATTCGGATGAGGAAGCCGAACATTTTGTAGCGACCGCCGATCTAACAGAGTACGATATAAGCGGATTTGTTCCAGTAAAGTTCGAATTCGCCAAAAAGACTTCACGCATTAATATGCGATTATCCACCGGCTTGTTGGATAAGATAAAAGCTTTGGCTAAAGCAAAAGGCATGCCCTATACGAGGTATATTCGGGAAATATTGGAAAGTCGGGTGGCGCAGGAACGAGTTTAATTCCTAGTATCCCTCCAACCCCCTAAATGATTGGACACAAAATTATTAACTAAGTTTGAGTCCACTCCGAAAACTAAATCATAAATCATGTCAAATATTACAATAAGATGACATATATATTTAATTTGTGATATGTTTAAACGTAGTACAAATTCACAAGTTGATCTATTCAAATCGATAGGAGGGATGCTATCAGAACGGAAGCGAGAGCTTCTGGATGATCCGAATGGTTGGCATAATATATTTTTTAAAGAAGTGGTATCTCGCATAGACGAAGGATTGTTCGAGGTGCTTTATAATCAAGGAGGCCGGCCCAATTGCTCAATTAGAGTTTTAATGGGAATGATTATCCTTAAAGAAGGTAAAGGTTGGACTGATGAACAACTTTTTGATGAATGTCGATTCAACACCAGGGTCATGCTTGCTTTGGGATATTCGAATATAAATGAGGATATTCCGACCGAATCGACTTACTATAAGTTCAGACAGAGCATGGTAGAGTATAATGAAGACCATGGGGAGGATTTGATGAAGGCGGCATTTAAACAAATCACTATTGGGCAGATAGAGCAATACAAGGTGAGCGGTAAGAAAATACGATTGGATTCGAAGTTGATTAATTCCAATATTGCACGCTGCACTCGAGTCCAGATGATAATCGAAGCTGTACGAGTATGCAGTAAAGACCTTATGGTAGAACTGCTTACAGATCAATTGGATAAAGAATCATGCGAGCTTTTAGAAAAGCTAAAAAGCCAAAGTGCCTCCAATATTGTCTACCCATTAAACAAAAAAGAAAAAGAGGAACTGCTAGTAGGTATGGGTAAGATCATAAAGGTACTCTTGAGTCATGGCCAGGCGGCGGGATTGACAGGCTACCAAGATCTCAAGCGGCTCTACGAAGAACAGTATGAAGAACAATCAGAGGAATCTAATGAGCAAAAACCTCCGAGTGCCTCTGATGATAAAACAAAAATCAGCGCGGTCTGTGATGAATCTGAACAGCAAACTAAACAGGAGAATACTCCGAGACCCAAAGCTGCAAGAGACATATCGAGTGGCAGTGTGCAGTCCATTCATGATCCTGATGCTGCCTACCGTACTAAAGGTAAAGCAGAAAATAAACAGACCATATCGGGCTATCATGCCAACATAAGTGAAACGTGTACAGAAGAAAATGAAATAGACCTAATCGTAGATGCCCAGGTAGTACCGGCCAATATTACAGAAGACGAGTTTTTAATCGAATCTATCGACCATATCCAGGATGTATTAAATCCAGATAAGGATGAATCAGGTCAAGAAAAGAATAAAATAGAACAGGCCATCACGGATGGCGGATACGACAGCAAGGCCAACAGAAAAGCAATGTCAGAAACGACCACGCCCGAATGGAAGTTAGCTAATACAAAAGGGGGAAAGCAGGCCTATACAATGAAACGAGATGAGAATAACAATCTTCAAGTATGGCGAAAAAAGACAGGAGAACAGTGCGCGGTAAAGTTTAACGAGAAGACCAACAAATACGTCATTAAACACGACACCCGAGGTCGGTATATGACCAAAGATGAAGTAGAAAACTATTTTTTATTTCAACAGATGCAAGAAACATTAGATGAGCACACCCACAATCTAAGAGCCAATGTGGAATCGACCATACATCAATGTTTTCACCGGCTCAAAAAAAGGAACAAAATATTATATCGGGGTTTATTCAAATGTCAAATTTATGTCCTGTCACGAGTACTTTGGACGAATTTTAGAAGAATTAACGATAAATTGGTCGAAAATGCCCTCGGATTTCCAAATATCATCATCGCAACCCTCAGGAATGCTTATGCAACAATATTGCACTTAAGAAAATTCCAGGGTTTTGGCCGCAGCTGGCAAATGTACGCTTGAAAAATGTGTGGTAATCGGAGTGGACTCAAGTTTAATATTTGTGTCATGAACAAACATGGTAAAACATGGTCTATAGCCGAAAAACTAGAGGTCATAAATTTTGAGAAAAAGAACGGATGTATACAAGCCTCACGGGAATATGGTGTATCGTGTACCTCCATTTACAAATGGAAATCTTGTTATGAGGATAAAGGGGAGGAAGGTCTGTCATTAAATCGTAAAATTAAAAGTGAGTCGATGGAGATCAATCGACTCAAGCGAGAGAATGATGAACTGAAGAAGATTGTAGCCGAGAAAGAGCTTCGTCTTCGGATACAATCAGACATGCTAAAAAAAAGTCGATAAGTAAGGAAGATCGAAAAATGATTGCCACAGAGTATATAAAGGAAGGTCACACAAAGAGGATGGTATTGGAGGTATTAGGAATTGCACGAAGTAATTACTACTACCAACCCAGTGTTGAGGCCAGACAGAAGGGTCGGCTAAACAGCGAATTTACTTATACCCAGAATGGTAATAAGCTCAGCAATGCCATTGTGGTAGAAGACATTAAAGAAATCTTATCTCAAGAATTTGTGGACTATGGCTATTTAAAAGTGACTCATTGGCTACGTCAGCACAAGGGTTACAGGATTAATCCAAAGAAGGTGTATCGTTTGATGAGGGATGCTAATTTGTTGAATAAAAAAGTAGTACGAAGCAGAAGCAAACGCAACTGGGTGACCGAATTGTTACCACCGGTAAAAACAGAATTTGAATATTTGGAATTTGACATAAAGTACTTGTATGTAGGAGGAAAGAACCGTAATGCCTTATTGTTATCAGTTATTGATGTGAAGAGTCGGTGGGTGTTGGGTCAGTATATGAGTTGGCAGATAAAACAGGATGATGTCATGGGGCTATTTGATCAACTATTTAGCATCTACCCATTGCCAGAACATTTTTATGTACGCAATGATAATGGGTCGCAATTTGAGGCGACCATGGTGCAAAAGTATTTTGAAATGCGAGGTGTCACCCAAGAGTTTTGCAAACCAGCCACACCTGAGCAAAATGCTCATATCGAGTCATATCATAGCATAATAGAGAAGGTAGTTTGTCAGGAATGTGAGTTTGTGGATATTAAAGAGTGTCGGGATACGATGAATAGATTTATACGATTTTATAACTTTGAAAGGATACATTCGGGGGTGGGATATCAATCACCCTGCAAATATCTCCAGGGTCAGCAAAGGGACATGAAACAATATGAGTTGGATGAAGTTCTTGACTGTGGTCTGATCCAAAACAAAAACGACCAAAAGGTATGGTCAAAGGATTATACTCAGCAATATGTTTAAGTTTGAAAATAGAATTTGTGGATTTTGAAATGTTAGTGTTCAATAAATGTTGGAATCAGGGTTTGTCAAGGGCAGCGGCCAAAGCCGCTGTTTATATACCCTTTACAAATACTGATGGAGACATACATTTACATAAAGATTTGAAAAGCCCACTACTGCCCCAACCTAAATTTGAAATTGTGTCCAGTTTACAGGGGGTTGGACCAGTATTTCGGTTTACTTATCACCCACAACCCCGAAAAAGTAATCACCCCATTCAACGCAATAATCATATTCCCAAATTCAAAACCACCCAGCAATACATCGGAATTTGAATTAATTAAATAGGAAAGGATAGGGGCGACAATACAAACAACCAAAACCCATTTATCCTTCACAACTCGCTTAGTCATCATTCCAAAAGAAAAAAGACCCAATAACGGCCCATAGGTATATCCCGCCCAAATAAATATTTGATTGATAATGGCATTGTTGTCCAATGCTTTGAAAGCAACGATGACTGCAAGTAATATGAATGAAAAAACAACATGTACCTTAATGCGCGTTTTCTTCTTCTCCTCTTCTGATTTTTCTGAAGTTTTAAAATTCAGAAAGTCGATACAAAATGATGTTGTCAGAGCAGTCAGTGCTGAATCAGCACTTGAATAGGCGGCAGCAATAAGACCCAATATGAACAATATTCCTACGGTTGGCCCCAAAAACTCCAAAGCAACAGTAGGATAAAGAAGGTCGGTTCTGTCGGGAATGCCAATGCCTTCTTTTCCGGCATAAACGTAGAGCAGGGCTCCTAGGGAAAGAAAAAGGATATTGGCAATGATCAAAATAAAGCTAAACACAAAAACATTTTTTTGCGCGTCTCGCAACGTCTTACAGGTTAGATTTTTTTGCATCATATCCTGATCGAGACCGGTCATGACCACTGCGATCAGCGCTCCGGTGACGAACTGTTTGAAGAAATTATTGGGGTCGCCCCAGCCTCCGCTGAAGAAAAATGTTTTTGTATATCCGCTTGATTTCATCTCACGGATCATACCGTTTATATTAAGATTGAGTGCATCGCCAATAGACAATATTGTCAAAACAACAGCCAGTAGCATGCAGGTCGTCTGTATCGTATCTGTCCATACTATAGTCTTAATGCCGCCCCGAAAAGTATACACCCATATCAAAACTATTGTCAAAGCAACCGTACCGACAAAGGGAATTCCAAAACGATTCATAACAAATTCCTGAAGCACTACCGCCACCAAAAAAAGGCGCAAGGAAGCGCCAATCACCCGGGACAAAAGAAAATAAAACGAACCGGTTTTATAAGCTACAACGCCGTACCGCTCTTTGAGATATTCGTAGATAGTGGTCAGGTTGAGTTTGTAATATAAAGGCATGAGAATCAATGCAATAATGGTATAACCGAGCAGATAACCCATGACCATCTGCATATAGCTGAAGTCCATATTGGCGCCATCTCCTCCGACGACTCCCGGAGTGGAGATGAACGTAACTCCGGAAAGGGATGCACCAATCATCCCGAAGGCTACCAGGAGCCATGGAGATTTTCTATTGGCTCTAAAAAAGGTGTCATTGGAGCTATCCCGGCCGGTGAAGTAGGATATTAGGATAAGCGCGATGAAATAGGCTGTGATTACTATTAAGATTGTAAAAGGAGAAAGCGATGATGTCATGGTGCAAAGAAACAAACTAGGATGAAAGGGATTGACTAGGATGGGCTAGGATTGTAGGATTCTAGGATTCATGCGATGATATTTTGACTTTTACAGTACTAAATATGACGAAAACTTCGCATGAATTTTGTAGTCCTATCCTAAATTGACGCTTTCGGCATAATCAAATAATCCTATAATCCCAAAATCCCATAATCCTGGTAATGCCGGTCATAATCCTTTAATCTTATAATCCTAGTAGTTATATTTGCAAGCTGAACTACAACTCAACTGTTATGCTGAAACAGAGAATGAAGGCATACGACGTGCCTCAAAAAGTCCAACAACTAGGTCTATATCCCTATTTTCGTACTATAGAATCAGAGCAAGACACCGTTGTCAAAATTAAAGGCAAAGATGTGCTGATGTTCGGATCAAATAGCTATCTAGGACTTACCAACCACCCCAAACTCAAAGAAGCATCAAAAAAAGCCGTAGACAAATACGGATCCGGATGTGCCGGTTCGCGATTCCTCAACGGCACACTCGACCTTCACATTGAACTCGAAAACAGACTGGCTGAATTTGTTGGAAAGGATGGAGCACTCGTATTCAGTACCGGCTTTCAGGTCAATCTTGGTGTCATTTCTTCGGTGACAGGTAGACACGATTATATTATCCTTGACGAATTGGATCACGCATGCATTCTGGACGGTGCCCGGCTGTCCTTTTCCAAAGTGTTGAAATACAAGCACAATGACATGGAGTCGTTGGAAAAAGTACTTGGCAGATGTGAACAGGACAAGATTAAATTTATCGTGATCGACGGAGTCTTTTCTATGGAAGGAGATATTGCAAAACTTCCCGAGATCGTAAAACTAGCCAAGAAATACAAGGCCAATATCATGGTCGATGACGCCCATTCACTCGGCGTGCTTGGTAAGAACGGGCGGGGCACAGCGGATCATTTTGGACTTACGGATGAGATAGATTTGATCATGGGTACATTTAGTAAATCTTTGGCGAGCATAGGCGGATTTATTGCAGCGGACCAGGATGCAATCAATTTTTTAAAGCACAATGCCCGGTCTTTGATCTTCAGCGCCAGCATAGCTCCTGCCAACGCCGCTAGTGTAATCGCGGCTCTGGATTTGATCCAGGAAGAACCGGAAAGAATAGACAGGGTATGGGAGAATACTGCTTACGCATTGAAACTTCTCAAGGATGCCGGATTTGATACCGGTCATACCGAGACGCCGATCATACCTATTTTTATACGGGACGATTTTCAGACTTTCAAGATCACTAAAATGCTGCTCGATGACGGAGTATTCGTCAATCCTGTAGTATCACCGGCAGTAGCGAGTTCTGAATCCTTATTGAGATTCTCCTTAATGGCAACACACACCAAAGCTCAAATTGAAGAGGGAGTGGGTAAAATTGTAAAAGCGGCTAAAAAATTGCGCGTGCTTAGCGGTAAAGAAAGTGTAGTGCATGCCCATTGAGATCATCTCCGCACAGGGTAAGCTCATTAATGATTATATCGATTTTGCACATGATCTGCACAAGGATGATCCGATGTACGTTCCTGAGCTATTCATGTCGCAAAAAGCATTGTTTGACCGCAAGAAAAATCACTTCTTTGAGTTTGCGGAAGTAGAATCTTTTTTGGCAAAAAATGATGGTAGAATAGTCGGTCGCATATCCGCAATACACAATCACCGATACAACAATTATCATAAGACTAAGGTAGGTTTCTTTGGTTTCTTTGATACAATCGAGGACTATGAAGTAGCCAGGGCGCTATTGGATACGGCAGCAGAATGGTGTAAAAAGAAGGGACTCGAAGCTATCATCGGACCTTGTAACTTTTCTACTAATAATACTGCCGGACTACTTATTGACGGTTTTCACGAACCGCCCAAAATTATGATGACCTACAACAGACCGTATTACCGGGATTTTGTAGAACGGTACGGTTTTATCAAAGAACTTGACCTTTTTGCCTATATCCTCTATACGCTCAAAGCGTCCGAGAAATCCGTAAGACTGGCACAGGCTCTCGAGCGAAGACTTGCTAATCAAGGCATTACGATTAGAAATATCAATCTCAAAAACTTCCAAAAGGAGGTGGAATTGATAATGGATATATACAATCAGGCCTGGCAGGATAATCCCGGATTTGTGCCATTTACGGATGGGGAGATCAAAGGCCTTGCAGATGAGTTAAAAATGATCGCCAATAAAAATTGGATATATATTGCTGAAGATAATGGAAAGCCGGTAGGTTTTAGTGTCACGATCAATAATATCAACGAAATCACAAAGGATTTCAAGAAAGGACGCCTTTTCCCGTTTAATGTATTCAAAATCTTGTGGCGAAAGCATACGACTAAATTCGTGCGTATCCTGGCGTTAGGCGTAATTGAATCTTATCGCAAAAAGGGTATCGAGGCGATTTTCTTTGCCAAAAATATCCTGCAGGCAAGAGTGGACAACGTCGTAGCTGGAGAGGTCTCCTGGGTACTCGAAAACAATACGGAAATGGTGCGCTCAGCGGAAAAACTCAATTCCGAGCTTTATAAGACGTATCGAATCTATAGGTACGATTTGGTGTCCGGTTAAATGGTTAATCAATGAGCTAATTCGGAGAAGTGCGATTTGCTAGATCTTAATTCGTTGATTTTCAGTAAGATATAGATTTACTAATTTCCGATAACAAGTCTGCCATAGCGAGTCGGCGACTGGGCAGGTTTAACAAACACGCTCATTCTTGACGACTGCTTAACAATAAAATTGATGTCAAAGATTCTGATTACCGGAGCTTCCGGATTTGTAGGGAGTTTTTTGGTGGAAGAGGCACTGAAATTTGGCCTTGAGGTGTATGCCGGTATTCGCACTACTAGTAGCAGGAGATGGCTCCAGGATAAGCGGATCAATTTACTCGAGCAGGATCTATCTGATCAAACGCATCTGGAAGACTGCATGAAAAGGTATCAGTTTGATTACGTTATCCACAATGCCGGCACTACCAAAGCGCGGAATATAGGTGAGTACAATAGGATAAATTCAGATTTTACCAAAAATATCGCCGAGAGTGCCCGAGCTAGCAACTCTTTAAAGAAATTTGTTTTTATGAGCAGCCTTGCCGCATATGGGCCAGCTGACTATCAGAAAGATAAGGTACTCAGCGCGAAATCCACACCTCATCCGGTTACCGCTTACGGAAAAAGCAAGTTGAGCGCTGAGAAAATTATAAAAGAGATCGTTGGGCTTCCTTATTTAATCTTTCGACCTACAGGTATTTTCGGTCCGAGAGAATCTGAATTCTTGACCATTTTTAAAACGATTAATAAAGGTATCGCACCGAGTATTGGATTGGACGAACAATGGCTTTCGCTCATTTACATTAAGGATTTCGCTCGCCTGCTGGTCAAAGCCACTGTATCAAATGTGCATGCGAAAGAATATTTCGTTACAGACGGCAATCTTTATGCTGCCTCTAAATTCAATAGAATAATCGCCGGAAGTCTCGGCAAAAATCCATTTAATATGAGGATACCTTTGAGCATGGTTTATACCAGTGCCATATTAAACGATCTCTTGGCAAAAATCACAGGAAACACGCCCATGCTTAATCGGGATAAATATGCCGAGATAAAAGCGCGAATTTTCGATTGTGATATTTCTGATCTCGTAAAGGACTTCGACTTTCGACCTCAATACGATCTCGAGAGTGCCGTACTGGAAACTGCCGAATGGTATAGGGTAAATAATTGGTTATAGGATCACTTCAACGCCACATAAGCAATATCTCCGGTTACATCGCCCAAAGGCCTTCTCGCAACCATTGATCGACTGACGCTATCATGGATATTTCTTTCGACAGTCAAATGGTTGTACTTCAAAGATCTATGCTTGCCCAAAGTGCATTTCATGGTCTCTTCTATTGTCCAAATCTCTGTATCATTGGTTACTTGAACGTAAGTAACGGTGATATAAAAATCAATCTGGTCTAATCCTACAAATTCGAAATATTGCTGCTTCACCTGTGCATAATCGGCTATGGCTATTGAAGAAACGATGTCTTTTTTAGTGGTCAATACGTCTGAGTTGCCATAGATATCGGCCAATTCGTCATTCATGATCTTCTTTACCGATTTGATCAGTTTTTTAGTACTCTGCGCTGTAACTGTGTTAGCTGAAAATAAGAAAGCTGAGATTAGAAGTGCTGTTGCGAAAGAATTGATTAAAGTTTTCATTATGATATTGTTTTGATGTTTTTCAAATAATTGATGATTCAAAGATGAGGTCAAAAACAGCGCAACGTTATCAAAGACGAATCAATGAGTATTCGTCGTGTCGTCGTATGAGATTATTTCGCTAGTTGAAAATTTTCCTAAAGTTGTCAACTTTGTACTCGAGATGAAAATTCAATTCATGAAAAATAAAAACGGTCTTACTGTCCTCACCATTACAAAGGATGATGGCTCGGTAACCTGGTCAAAATTGCAAAGGGGATTAGAATTTCACGACCTCGCTCACTACGCCGTAGAAAAAGAATTACAATTGAAAAATTCATTTTATGGAATGGTCAATAAAGGGCTTGATATTCATGACTTTGAGAATAAGCTCAAGTAAAAGAACGACCCTATTCTTTCCGATCTGCCGCAAGAAGCCATACGTACTGAGCACATTGTGAACCTATTGATGACGGAGCAATTGAATTCTGCTTTTGTGAATGGATTTATGGATATGCTCGAAACGGTGCTTGAAGAACGCGGTATTTCATTTCTTGAAAATTTTACCGAAGTAGACCTTGAGAATATTAGAAATGAATATTTCGAATTGATACAAAGACTAAGGACCTTGAGGTTTGGAGAGTTGTTGGAACTGGAATTGTAATGTTGCGCGAAAACATGCTTTCGCTATAAAAAAGCGGATACACTCTTTTGTGCATCCGCTCAAGGAATTTAACTAGTTGTACTATTCGATCCGAAGATTAAGCAAATACTTCCCGGCCACTGGTTTTCCAGCTACAGTTGTCGGTACAAATCCGTTGAAGGCTTTTACCAATTCGATGATTTGAGTATCGAGATCTCCATGGATCGATTTGATACAAAAAACTTCTTTTACAGTTCCGTCGGAATCTAGCTTTATTGCCAACTGTATTTTTCCTTTTACCCCGTATTCAGACCACGCACCGCTGTGGTCGAGCCTGTTTGAAATGTATTTGGCCAATTCCACAGAGCCTCCTTTAATATATGCGTCAAAGGATTTTTCTCCTGTTGACATAGTGCCAGAATCAAAAGAACTGGCGGTGAAAATACCCGCAACATCCTGCGTGTTCATTCCGATTGTAAATAAAACAAGAGCTTACTACACCATAATTCGGTAACATGGAAGAAACTATTGTTGATAACCAGGAAGTTATACTCAAAGAAAAAATCAAAATAATTTTCAAAAAATCCCAATCCTGCTTTGTTGAAAAAGGTCTGTGCCCGACGAAGGACGTGCTGACCACCGTTTTGGACAAATGGAGTCTATTCTGTGTGTACAACTTGGGTTACTTTAAAGTCTTGAGATTCAATGCATTAAAATCAAGAATTGATGGCGTCTCGTCGAGAATGTTGTCGGTAACGCTCAAAAAACTCGAATCGAATGATTTGGTAAAAAGAAAAATCTATGCTGAAGTGTCGCCAAGAGTGGAATACTCTCTTACTCCTTTTGGGATAGCAATGGCGTCCAAGGTTATTGATTTGAGTATGTGGTTTATGGATAATCATGCCGAGCTTACCACCGGTAATGGGCAAAAATCTATAGTTGATTGAAATTCGTTTTGGTCCGTTTACCCTCTCAATAAGTCTAATGCTTCAAATTTTATAGCATATGCTCTAATATTTAAAACCTCGCCCTACACCTCCATCTACCTTTGCATTGTTCATTTATTAAAAACAAAATCCTTTAATCATGGCACATCTGCAAGTAATCAAAGAATTCTCAATAGTAAGTATAAGTCTGATTTTCATAGGCCTGACTTTTATGTTTTTCGTTTGCTGTACACAATATGAAATAGAAGAAAGTCCCAGACCAGAACTCGAAGAAATTCAAGGCGAGTCATTTGTCATAGGTAATGGTCAGGCCAGATCATTTGTTAAAGTGGATAAAAATCAAAATCTGGTATCACTTGGAGTGGGAATTTCCGAAACCGCCCTGGATAAACTACAAGTGACAGAACAGCACAGTTTTTCTTTTCTCATTGACATGCCGGAAATCGGAGGCTCCTCCCCGGTTGATCATATTGCATTGGATTGGATGTACAACGAGCAATATTCTGAGCAAGCAAAACCAACACATCTGGGCGTTCAGTTCTACACGATTATGTTGGCCGAACGTTTATCGATAGTCGCCAATGAAGAGGAGAGACCTGAAGTTTATTCTGAATTCATTCCGAAAAATTTCGTTCCATTCACTGAAACCAAAGAAGGCAGCGGGACTTATTGGATGGAGGAGTCTATTCTAAAAACCGACGAAACCGACTATAATCACTCGGTAATATTTAGATCGCATAACGGAGAACTGACCTTTGTCGAACCGGCCATTTCCATCGATTTCTTGAGATCAAAGAAATCCATACATTCTTCTGTTTCATCATCCGTTGAATTTGGGAAAACTGAGTTTTCCTATGAAAAATATGTTGTCTACTTCGATGAGCAAACCAGAGAATATGTTGTTTCGATCTTATTCTAAGATGTAGGACTGACAGAGTTCAGGGTACTGTCAGTCCTTGACCTTCCTTAATTATCCTTACAATAGATCATTGTATTTTTAATCCTAAATCAATGCAATGATTACATCCATACTCACCGATATATTAACCAAAGAATTAAAAAAACTCCGTGAAGAAATCGGGGCATTTTCAACAGAGGAAAAACTATGGATCATCGACGGCGATATAAAGAATTGCGCAGGCAATCTCTGTCTACACATGGTTGGAAATCTCAATGCCTACATTGGAGCAGAACTGGGCAAAACGGGATATGTACGCGATAGAGATGGAGAATTTAATGATAAAAATGTACCCCGATCTAAACTTCTAAACAAAATTGACGAGACCGTTGAAATGATCGAAAACACCTTATCCAAACTCGATTCCAAAACATTGGAATCCGACTTTCCATTGAAGTTTAAAGACAAACCTATTAATACCCAATTTTTCCTCGTGAATCTTACCTCTCATCTTTCTTATCATTTAGGACAGGTGAATTATTTAAGAAGGCTTTTGGATAATTGAGATTTAACAGTCTGACTTAACCCACAATAGTCCGTGAAGGAAATATTTCATAACTCGTTGATACTCAATCTTAGAATTATGGATAAATTATTAAAACCATACTACTGGACATTGGGGTTAAAATAATACAATGTCTTGAAATAAAGTAGGTTATATATTATAATAAAGTGGAATATATCATTATTGTTTGTAAAACAAACAATTAACAACAATGACAATTCCACTCGTAAGCGAAATAAAACCATTTTTCTCAGGTTTTGAAGAACATGTAATAAAAAAATTTCTCACAACAGCCCAAGGTATATTATCAGCCAGGACGACGAATTTGAACATTGTAAAGGATAAGCTCCCTGGAATACTCGAAAACCAACAAAACACCAAACCTGATTCGAATTATAAGAGGTTGATCCGTTTTTTCAATATGGATGATGCTGACAAGCAGGCATTGATTGAAGCTATATTATGTTTTAGTTTTTATTTGTTGAGACTCAAAGCGAAGAACATCAAATATTTGGCACTAGATGGTACGAGCTGGGAGAATGGCAACAAGAATATTCACTTATTAACATTGAGTGTAGTGGTCAATGGAGTAAGTATTCCAATATGGTGGGAAGACTTAGACAAGAAGGGTATGAGTAATTTTAATGAAAGACGAAAGGTGATAGACAAAGCCTGTAAATTATATAATCTGAAAGGTTTGATACTACTAGCAGATCGGGAGTACATCGGAGAAAGATGGTTTAAATATCTGGTAGACAAGGGGTTAGAGTTTGTAATTAGGTTAAAAAAGGGAATTTATAAAGGGTATGTGGACAACCAAAGGGGAAAGGATAAGACATTTTATAAACACCAACATCTTCGATACATTGGTATTGAACGTGAAGCATTGAAAAAACGGTATCAAATCTGTGGAGTGTCTAAACAAATTGAAATCCTTCACGAACTATTGAACCCATATTGCGTATATGAATGCCCATATTTAAAGCATTTATGACTTAATCATTTGTAAACGTTTCTAACGGTTAATTTAAAAAACACATCACCGTAAATCATTTCTATCCATAATTATTGCAATAAAAGGGCCGGCAAAACAGAGGTTGAAAGGTTTGAGGAAATCAAGGATGGAATCATTACAGCTATGACCTATCCGTCATTTCATAGAGTTTTTCAAATAAATTCAATCAGTAAAAATCCGTGTAATCTTTGGCCTATTGCTAAAAAACAATTCCAATAAAATTAATTTTTCATACTTTAACCCGCTTTAAACGACTGGGGCAAATCGCCTTCTCTTTTGATAATAAGAAAACAAGACCAATCATGAGTTATGAAACTAAAAATATTCGGAATGTTGCCTTGCTGGGACATTCCGGTTGTGGGAAAACAACCTTCGCCGAAACTATGCTCTTCGAATCCGGGTCGATACACAGAAAAGGAACCGTAGAAGCCGGAAACACAGTCTCAGATTACACCGCTATCGAGCAGGAACGCGGCAATACGATCTTCAGCACGTTGATGCATGCCATTTGGCGGGACTGCAAAATCAATATTCTGGATACTCCGGGATCTGACGACTTTGTAGGTGAAGTAGTGTCTTCGCTCATGGTGGCCGATACCGCTATCTTACTGCTAAATTCTGCAAACGGAGTAGAAGTGGGTACCGAATTGGTATGGGAATACATCCAAAAAAATAATACTCCGGCTATGTTCGTAGTGAATCAAATCGACCACGACAAATCTGACTACGATGTGGCATTGGAACAAGCAAAAGAAAGATTTGGAAGCAATGTGTTACCCATCCAATACCCTCTCAATCAGGGGCCTGATTTCAATACCATTGTTGATTCCTTGCGTATGACCATGTATGTCTTCGACGACAAAGGAGGGAAACCAAAAAAAGTGGATATTCCGGAAAGTGAAATCGGAAGGGCACAAGAAATGCACAATGCGCTAGTAGAAGCTGCTGCTGAGAACGATGAAGCATTGATGGAAAAATTCTTCGAAGAGGGCTCATTGAACGAAGAAGAGCTTGCGCGTGGTCTCACGATTGCATTGGCCAACCAGGAAATTTTTCCTGTTTTTTGCTGTGGCTCTACCCAGAATATGGGAAGCGGCCGAATCATGGGATTCATAAACGATATTGCTCCAAGTCCAGCGGATAGGAATGTGGCACTGACCCAAGAAGGTAATGAAATCCCCTGCGACAGCGGTGGCGAAAATGTGGTCTTTATTTTTAAAACCGTCTCCGAGCCACAAGTGGGTATGGTGTCCTATTTCAAGGTCTATTCCGGGAGTATCAAAGCGGGTGACGAGTTGAACAATCCTACGAATCGATCGACGGAAAGGATCGGTCAGGTATTCGTCGCCAACGGTAAAACGCGTACTGTGGAGGACTCGCTCCACGCAGGCGACATCGGTGTAACGGTAAAACTCAAGAGTACTCATACAAATGAAACTTTGGCACCCAAAGGTTCAAGTACGGAAGTGGCAAAAATGAAATTTCCACCGCCTCGATTTCGCTCGGCAATAAAGCCTCCGTCGAAAGGCGAAATGGAGAAGTTGATGAAAATCCTGCACCAGCTTGAGGAGGAAGATCCTACCCTCAAAGTAGAGCAATCTGCCCAGTTAAGACAAACGATACTTCATGGACAAGGGCAATTGCACCTCGATCTTATCAAGTACAGAATAGAAAAGGTAAATAACCTCGTCCTCGAGTTTGAGCAACCCAAAATACCGTACAGAGAAACGATCACTCAGGCAGCCGATGATTCGTACAGGCATAAAAAGCAGACCGGTGGCGCCGGACAGTTTGCCGAAATACATATGCGGATAGAACCTTATTACGAGGATATGCCGGACCCTGCCGATTTGAATGTTAGGAAAAGGGATATAGAAGATCTCGAATGGGGCGGCAAATTGGCTTTCTACTGGTGCATCGTCGGTGGATCGATTGATACAAAATTTATCAATGCCATCAAAAAAGGCGTGATGCAAAAGATGCAGGAAGGTCCGCTTACAGGCTCGTATTGTCAGGACATCAGAGTGTGTGTTTACGATGGAAAGATGCACCCCGTTGATTCCAATGATATGGCTTTTATGCTGGCTGCATCAATGGTTTTTAAGAATGCATTCGGCGAATGCAAACCTCGATTATTAGAGCCCATCTATGATCTGGAAATATTATGTAGTGATACTGCAATGGGCGACATCATGGGCGATCTGCAGACCAGAAGGGCTGTGATACAAGGAATGAGCGCAGAGGGGCATTATCAAAAGATAAAAGCAAAAGTGCCCCTGGCAGAAATGTATAAATACTCTTCGACACTGCGCTCTATAAGCCAGGGACGAGCCAAGTTCAAAAGAACGTTTGCAGAGTTTTCTTCGGTACCTCAGGAGATTCAAGCTGACCTTATCAAACAGTACAAGCAGGAACTGGAAATGGCGTAGGCAATAATAAATTCGGAGCGCAGCAGAGATCCCGATTGGACGCAGTGGAACATCGGGAAGTAACAAAAAAGGGACTCATCCGAGTCCCTTTTATTACAACTGCATGAAAAACTACTTTCTTTTCGACCTGTACAGATCACTTATATTGAATGCCGGTGTTATCAAAGCAGTTACATTCTAGACAATGAATAAAGAATACCACATATTGAATGGAGATGCACTGCGTGGGCAGCTTCCGCACATGAATGGCGAAATCATCGTGTTTCGTGAATGCCTTGTGGACGGTCCCGTTCTCTATGATATTTCAAATGATTTTTGGGAGGGAAGAGCTAAATTTGTACACAAAGAGTACAATGCTGATAAACGAGAATATTTTGAAAAAAGTAAAGCTGAAATATTAAGAATAACCAAAACACCGCTTGGATCGGAAATCTATCTATGGTTTTAAGACGATCTCTTTTGCCAGGTGAATCTTTGGTGTGCTTGTCATCTTCTTTGGAAAATGAATACCGATTTGTCCGTCTACCTCGTCCGCCCTGATCATTTGAACTGGTCGGGTTTTGGGAAGATGTCGCAAGACGAATTGCTAAACGCCTTTAGCCAAAGAATGAAAATATCGAAAGTTGGCCTTAATAACCTATCGAATATGTGGTGCGCATATTGCAAATCAGATGCGAAAGAAATCAAAAAAATTGCAGGAAAACTGCGCCATCTTAATACAAGAATTGAACAGGTCGTAGGTGCCCATCTGGATCGCTTTCCGAAAAAAGAAAAGCCTGGAAGACCTGAGCGAGTTCTACTTGAGATTCAAAATGAAGGCCCAAATTCCTTTGCAAAAACCTGCCAGCCGGACAGGTGGGTTTTCAGAGAATTCAGCCTACGTGAAGGTATATATGGATTTGGCTATGTGCAGGTGAAAAGGCTTTTGAATAGTATAGAACGAAGAAAAGTAGATTGATCGAAAAGGCGAGAAAAGCATCTCAAGTCGAGACACCTTTCTTTTCCATGATGCGTGTACTCATTTTCTTTGAAACTTTATATCGGTGTATACTAGATTGTAATATTCGCAACTACAACTCCTGCTACTGAAGCAAGCGTAATGACCAGGATAACCAGTCTAAAGAAATGAGCGAGATCGATTGTTTTCATTTTGTCTATTTTTTAATGACACCACAAAGAACTATGTATTGCAAGGTACTATTCATTTCATTTCGATGAAAGTGCTGTAATAATCGACGAAGGGATGTGACTTACAACCCAAAAGCAACCAGGAGCATCCCAGAAGTGTCAGAAAGACCTCCTGGCGTTGATCAGAAAGGCGTTGAAGTTGACGACGACCAACGCTTTCAGGTCTCAGTTTCTGAGACGCTAAGAGGTCGGGTTCTCGCACCTCGCACTTGTATGATCCAACAGTATGACCCATTTTCCTTTGATCTTTTTCCAAATGAGTGTAAATACCCCCTGAGGCGCACCATCTTTCCGGGTTAGGAAAAACCGGCCATTCAATACGATGATCTTCTTCTGAATTTTCTCTGCGGAAATAATTTCAAATCTCAATTTGCCCATTGCGTCAAGATCGGTATACGTGCGATTGTAGCGGGCGAGCGTAGCATCATATCCTTTTATCACACCATTTGCACCTACAAATTTTAAATCGTCTGAGATGATATAGCCATTCATAAATGCCGGAATATCGCCTTTGTTCCAATCGTTTTGCTGGCGTATCAAAATTGATTTTACCGCTTCGACGTCTTTGTTCTGTGCAGAGACCGTCAAGCCGGTTGTAAGGAAATACCCAATGGCAAGAAAGTATATTGTTTTATTCATAGTGTTCTGATTTTTCAGATCCGAAGTTATGAGTTCATTCCATCTTTCCTTTTATCTTACTCAAATTATGAGAACAAAAAATTATTGGTCGTTTGCCAATTTGAGATCGCTGCAAATCCTTTCCATGGACAAAAGCAGCAGACTCACTTTGGGTTAATGATAATCTGGAAGTTCCTATACCTCCATATCTTCTGGATACCGACGTTGCCCAAAGCAATATCAGATGGATGTATTCTAATATACTGGAAATGGATCACCGGGTCGGGGAATTGCTTCAACAACTCGAAGAAGACGGCGAATTGGAAAACACGGTTATTTTTTGGTATACCGATCACGGTGGCCCATTGCAAAGGCAAAAACGATTGCTTTATGATTCCGGTTTGAATGTTCTGATGATTATTCGGTTTCCCGAGAAACAATTTGCCGGACATACCGATGATCGTTTGATCAGGTTTGTAGATTTTCTACCGACATTACTTTCTATGGCAAACATTGATCTTCCGTCCTATCTTGATGGAACTGCCTTCTTAGGAAACTATAAATCACCGCAGCCACGCCAATACATTCATGCTTCTGCGGATCGATTTGATGAACAATCAGATATGATACGGGCGGTGAGGAACCATAGATTCAAATATTTGAGAAATTTCCAACCGGAGAAACCTTATTATCTGTCCTTGAGTTTTCGGGAACAAATGCCAAAAATGCAAGAACTTCTGAATCTTCGCGATGAAGGAAAACTCAACGAAGCTCAAGGTCAATGGTTCAGAATGTCAAAACCGAACGAAGAACTTTTCGATTGTATCAAAGATCCGCATGAATTGCACAACCTTGCAGAAGATCCTGAATATCAATCGATTCTACAAGAATTGAGAAATGAATGTGAGCGATGGTCATATATTTGATTTGAGTTGCGGTGGAGATAGGCAGTGTGAGGAAAAAAAGAGACAGATCGTTTTTGTAAAGAATAAATTAGACCACTATGACAATTACAAAGACAATGAGAGAGGTTGGAGATTATTTGGCTCAACGCCAGCAATTCAGGGTAAAGATAGTAAAGAAGAGTCAAGACAACGGAGTTGTTTAATGCCATGACAATCGCATTAACCTAATCGGTTTTGAGATTCACCAGCCTTAAATTTCCATAAAGTATTTTTTGAAATTGTTCCAGGCAAAATAGCCGTAGGTACTATTACTTTTCACAGGTTTTAATTCAGTATCGGTAGTTGAGTTTTAATTTTTCACATTGTGGGAATTGTTCCAGAGGCACTAAAAATATGGTCGCCCACAATTGTTTCCACATTCCCTTCAAGGTTTTCCATCCTTGCATGATTCTATTTTTACACAAAACAAATAACTGGTCTATGATACCGCGTGACGCGGTACGAGTTATGAGCAATCTGCATACAGATATAGAAATTGCGTATTCCGGTGAAATTTTTGCGTACATATTTGTGGTGCAGATTGAAGCCATGATTCTTTTGAGCGTTGAATCCTTCATTTTCTATTTTCCATCTTATTCGTCCTGCCTCGGTCAATTCTTTGATGTTGGCCTTATTTGGAGTGATACTGCAAATGGTGATGAACCGTTTTTTATCTTTTACAGATGGATCACCCACTTGGCTTGTCTGTAGTTCATGTTTGATATAATAAAACTCATGCCCTTGGTGTGTAAGAGCTTCGTTGCTGTATCCATAAATGTGATCAGTTTTTGATTTAGGATTGTGGATTTCTTCTTTTTTGATGCGTTCTACCTGTTTTTCCAAACGTAAATCGCCTAACTGTTCCCACACACTTTTGAGCTTTCCATTTTTCCATACAATGATGTATTCCCAGCCATTGCTCTTGATCTGTTCCATCACAGGGCCAGATGCAAATAGCCCGTCCAAAAGAATACAAATTTGTAATCTGGAAAAATCTTTTTTAAGATTTTTCAGCAGTCTCTTCAATGCTTTTTGTTCGCAGTCTTGTTTGCTGCGGCCATCCTCATTTTTCAACCACTCCGTTGAGACAGATAAACAAAATCCATTTGAACAAACAAGTTTGGCTTCCAACACATTTTGATTCCAGGTCGTTTTGCCTTTTTTGCTTGTTTTTGACGGGCATCCCGCATAGGGTTCTTCGTCAAAGGTATACACACCACTCCCGTCTATGGCCATCGTGAAATATTTGCCCATCAGCCGAAACTTATGAAGGGTGCGTTTGTCCAATAAATATTTGATAATATGGCGACGACAGGATTCCAAAAGGTCTGGCTCTAACTTATTCATCACATCACTTAGGAGTATCCATAGCTCGTGCCGCGCTACGCGGTATGGGGTAATTTCAAACCGAACAAGGTCTCATAGTTCGCCAAGAATTGATCTTCTTCACGATCCTCGTTCATTTGGTTGCGCGAACCTTCTTTAAACAAAAACATAATCACAGCGGCCAATATGATTTCTGAAATCTCATACCTCGCACGTTTACCTCGATAATCGGGTAGACTATCAAAGGTGTGTTTCCAAGCAGGGATAAAGTGGTCAAAGGTTTGGGCAATCCTATACAAAAGCAAATTGCGGGGAGATTTTCGAGAGCTTTTCAACTCATTCTTTAAGGAATTGGCTCTTTTAAGTTTTCTTTTTTTTTAAATTTACTCATCATATAAACGTTTTTGCAAATATATAAACAGCTGTAAACTTCTTTTTTACGGTTGTTTATTATTTGCTCTGCTTCAACGAGTTATGAATTGGCTCTGAATTGCTGCTCAACGCTCAAAGATTGATGAAGGTGATATGTATGTTTTTCAGTGGGATGACAGAAAATGGTATTTGTACAAAGAAAAAAGCAAAGAACCTTTCAAAATCTATTCGACGAAAGCGGGGGCCTTGAAAAATGCGAAAAAAAACCTGGCAAAGGGAAACGTCACGGCCATTTTTCTTGGTGATTATGAAGGAAATGCAACGAGGCTATAGCGGTTCCCTCTTTATCCATTTTTTGGTATAAAAGATGAATTCTGCCGTTGACATTCCTACTATCTCTTTTTTCGAATAATTTTTAATGAACAACCGTTGTTGTATTTCCACATAATCCAAGCCCAATTCAAAAGGCATGTTAAATCTTGCGAGTTCTCCTTCCTTTTTGGATTTAATACGTGACAGATCATGGATGCTGTATTTACATCCCTTTAGTAAGTCAATAATACCTTGCACCCTTATTTGGCCGGAATCTGTTAAATCGGAAAGATGAGGTTCAAGACCACAGTAAATACAAGTAAAAAGCATCGGACGTAGAAGCTTTCTATACTCTATGTCAAAAGGAACGTTGAGGAATATACTATTGTCAAAATTTTTAGTCATAGTACAAAATAACAACATCAAGGACGGACGGCCTTGCTCTCCGATGATCTGAAACATTTCGAAGCTCAGACTACCCCCGACAAATTAGTAATGTCGTCCTGAAACAATATTCCTGAACTATCGTATTTTTCTCTCATGAAAAATTACATTTTACTCGCCATACTAATTGCAATCCTATTCCCGTGCTGTCAGCAAAGCTCCAAAGACAAGGGAACTCTCCAATCTAAAGACCTGAAAAGAATCGTCCTCGTAGGCGGCTCCCTCATTTCCTCAATGGAAAACTACGGCTTTTTCGAAATGGCGGTGACGCGCAACTTTTCCGATGAAGACATAAGTTTTCGAAATATCGGTTGGCCTGGTGACGACGTGTATGGCCTGGCGAGATCTCAATTTGGCTCGGCCCAAAATACGCGATCATGGCAACCGCCCTCTTCAGAAAAAGGATTTGGTTCTAAGGTGCTGATGCAACATATCGAAGACACTGAGCCCACCACCCTGATAATCGGATATGGCGGTGAAGCTGCTTTCGCAGAAAATGAAGATGATTTCGAAGTATTTACAAGTGGGTACAAAAGGTTACTCGATTTTGCCGAGTTGAAAAGCATTCCATTGATCTTGCTCTCGCCGCATAAGCACGAAGCTTCATTTTTGTCTTTAGAAGAGTTGAATCAGAGTAATGAATGGCTTAGTAAGGCTACCGCATTTATTGAAGACCTGGCCAATACTCGAAAGCATATGTTTATCGATCTATTTAATACGTTGATTTCTGATACAGGACATAAGACGTATACCGAAAATGGCGTGCAACTCAACGAAGGGGGTTACGAGAGAATGAATGAAATTCTGCTTGAAAATCTTGGCATTACCCACACTACCGAATTTTCAATCAGTCTTGACGATGAAGCCAAAATCATCAATTGCGGTGGTTGTCGAACATCGGATTGGTCTAAAACGGTCAATGGGATAAGTTTCAATCTCAAACCTTCCGCAGCGCTCTATTCGGGTAAGGTCATTTCAAAAGAGCCCGTAGCTATCTTCATCAACGGCAAGTTGCAAGAAAAGACCAATGACGCCATTTCATGGATTACTCTTCATGACGCATCCCTCAAAGCACAAAGACTTTTGGAAACCATTAAAGAGAAAAATCGACTTCATAGATATCAATTGCGCCCATTGAACGAAGCATATATTTATCTGTTCAGACGTCACGAAATGGATCATCTCGCTTACGAAATGGATGACCTGGCGAGACTGGTTGAGGAGAAAGAAAGGGAAATAAAACGACTGTTACCTAGCCAAACTTTTGATGTAGAAATAGAACTTGTCAGGCCATGGCAGCCACCCAAAGATTATCCCGAAGATGAAGTGCCTGCATTTATACCAGAACCCGACATTGCCGCAGAATTGGGAGCATTTCACATTGCTAATGGATTTGAAATTAACCTCTTTGCCGCTGATCCCATGATCGCTAATCCGATCAACATCAATTGGGATAGCAAAGGTAGGATGTGGGTCGCGACGAGTAGCATTTATCCACACATCGTCCCTGGGCGAGAACCAAATGATCGCATTGTCATCCTCGAAGATACGGATGGCGATGGCCAAGCCGACAAGCATACTGTTTTTGCCGAAAATCTTCTGGTACCTCATTCCGTGATGCCTGTTTTCGGCGGCGCTTATGTGACAGCTACTACAGAATTACTCTTCCTGGCAGACAGAGATGGAGATGACTTCGCCGATGAGCGCAGAGTTGTATTCGATGGATTTGGCAATGCCGATATACATCATACGATTCATGGACTGAGATGGTCCCCGTGGGGCGATTTACACTTTACTCAATCGATCTATATAAATTCATTTGTGGAGACAGCATATGGGCTTAGAAAATTGAATGGATCGGGCATTTGGAAATTTCGTCCCGAGACCGAGAAACTTGATGTTTATTGCAGAGGCCTTGTCAATCCATGGGGTGAGACTTTTGATGAATGGGGACAAACGTTTGCTACCGATGGGGCAGGATCTTCTGGTATGAATTACGTCTTTCCGGAGTCCGCACACAGGTCAGCAGTTGGTGCTTCTAAAATTCTAGATGGATTGAATAGTGGTAAACCAAAAAACACCTCAGCCGAAGTGGTCTACAGCAGACATTTTCCACAAGATTGGCAAGGAACGATCATCACAAACGATTTCAGGGCCAACAGAACGGTGAGATACAAAGTGACTCCTCATCAAAGTGGGTATCGCTCAAAGGAAGTTGAATTGATCCTGCGCTCTGATCACCGGTCCTATAGGCCCATTGATAACAAAATTGGCCCAGACGGGGCTTTGTATATTGTCGATTGGTACAACCCCATAATCAATCACGGAGAGGTAGATTTTCATCACCCGATAAGAGACAAGACGCACGGTAGAATATGGAAGCTCACCAAGAAGGACAAGCCGCTTTTGCAAGCCGAACCTTTTCATGAGTCGTCGCATGCTCAATTACTCAACCTACTTAAATCACCCGAGCAGTTTACAAGGCTACAAGCGAATAGGGCATTCGTTGAGCAAAATGGCGATCCTCAAATGGTGATAAATTGGATAAAAAGTATAAGACCATCAGAACCAAATTCTGAACGGCACCGTTTGGAAGGTCTGTGGCTCCTTGCAGCACTAAATCATTTCGATGAACAATCGTTGCTGAATTCGCTGGGATCGTTTCATCCTCAAGAAAGGGCTGCGGCCGTTCGATTATTGTCGCATTGGCAAAAGCAAACGGACTACCTAAAGATTTTGGACAACCTCACCGATGACATCCATCCGCAGGTGAGACTCGAAGCTATTCATGCCCTCAGAGAAATGGGCGGATTGGCTGCTGCCGAAACAGCTGTCAAGGTATTGGATCATCCGATGGATCAGAACTTAGAATTTGCTATTTGGTTGACTATCAATAAGTTACAAAAAGAATGGCTACCTGCATTTGCTAGTAGGCAAGTCGTATTTGGAGGCGATGTGAATAAACAGATGTACGCTCTTTTGACAAGTAATGATCCACAAGTGATCCCTCATATTACCAACTTATTAAACAATCCCGACTTGGAAAACAGTTTGGCAAATGATGGTTGGTTGCAGTTGGCTAAAATAGGAGATGCAGTAGCCAGAAGTAAAGTTTTGGAAAAAGCCGCTTCAGAAGGCAACAGCCTCTTGCTAAGTGCGATGGTCAATGCATCAGAGGCCAATGACGCTGTTGCGAGCAATTTGGCGTTACTGGAACCACTCATCTCACACGAAGACATAAATATAAAAAGAGAAAGTCTCAAACTTGCAGGCCGATGGAAAGCACAACAATTTGAAGCACTGGTTACGGACAGATTAAGCGATTCATCTAGTCAACAGGAAAAATTAGCCGCATTGAGAGCGCTCAGATCAATGGGTAAACTTAATAAAGTAGTAGAAATGACCCGATCGCCTCATGATCTATCTACACGTACTACTGCCTACACGGTTTGGATTGAAGAAGCTCCCGCTAAAGCAGCCAATGATGCCGTTGATTTCCTTTCTTCGCTCGAATCGACAGAGTTGGCCGAACTGATCTTTAACACCTTCAGAAGACTGGAAGAGGGGCCTGAAATATTGCGGAAAGCTTTAGCAGGCAAAAAAATTCCAGAGGATATAGCCAGTGTTGGGCTCAAAGTAGTGCATACTTCGGGGCTTCCACTAGGTGACCTTGATCAGGCTTTACGCAAAGCTGGTTCGATCAAGGCTATCGGAACACAAATGTCAAAAGAAGACAAAGAACAGCTCATAAAGGATGCAGTGGAAAACGGCAATGTGCGCCGCGGCCAGAAAATTTATCGACGGCCCGAGTTGCTGTGTGGTTCGTGCCACCGCACAGAGCGAGTAGGTGGATTGAGCGGGCCTGATCTTTCGACCATTGGTTCCTTCATGACACCAAACTCCATATTAGAATCTATGCTCAATCCGAACTCGGATATCAAGCAGAACTACGAAACTATACTTGTTACGAAGACGAATGGCGAAGTGGTAAGCGGCCTACTCCACAGAAAGACGGATAATTCTACGCTGATCAGGATGGCGAATAGTGAATTGGTCGAAATTCCGAGTGGAGAAATTGAGCAAGTCGATGTCAGTCCTGTGTCCTTAATGCCGATAGGATTGACGAGGAATTTACATCGGGATGAGTTGAAGGATTTACTGGCTTATTTGATGAGTTTAGGGGCGGAGTATTGAGGCACTCATTTGCAACTCATCTACTCCAGCAGGGGGTGAACTTTCGAATGGGGAATAAAAATTAAGTACGCACACCATCCGGATTTTAATAATTTAGGTACTTTAACAAAGCAAATAGAGAGTGGAACATTGAAATTTATTAGGGACATTGTAACCTGCTTAACCTCACGCGGCTAAACCGCAAGATTGTTTATTCGTGTATTTGTTTATTCGTGTATTTGAACATCTTCGTAATCGTAATAAACGCATAAACGATTCAACGCATAAACGGAAAATTACAAAATGATTAATCCTTTAATTATGAAAAAGATTGTTCAAAAAACAAGCTTTTAGGAAACTCTTATTAAAAACTCAAACTAATTTTGTGACTAACATTTGTAAACCTGTGAATAGGATGAAACGGAAAGAAAAATAAAGAGAAAATGAAATATTTAGTCTTTCTATTATTATTTGGTATGTGTATGATAACCTGCTCAAACCCAATTAGCAAGAAGGCCACTCAAATAGATAACCTATACGCGTGGTGCATCGTGCCTTTTGACAGTAAGGAGCGTTCTCCGCAGGAGCGTGTGCAGATGTTGTCAAAATTGGGGTTTAATAAATATGCTTATGATTGGCGACAAAAACATCTTTCGGAAATGGCCACAGAGTGGGAATTGGCCAAAAAGCATAACATTGAAGTAATAGCAGTCTGGATGTGGATTGAAAATAGTAAGGATACTGTTGGCAGGCTATCGACGGACAATGAAAAAGTGTTGGACGCAATTAAAGAAACGGGTTTAAAAACCCAATTATGGGTGAGTTTCGATGCCGACTTTTTTGACAAGCTAGAGCAGGAAGCAGCAGTATCAAAAGGGGTCGAGATGATTAATTATTTGTCCGAACGAACAGATAGCCTCAGTGTCAAAATAGGGCTTTACAATCATGGCAGTTGGTTTGGAGAGCCTAAAAATCAAATAGCCATTTTGAAGTCATTGCCAAATCGCGATTTGGGATTAATTTACAACTTTCATCATGCACACCACCAATTGCATATTTATGAAGAAATCGTCAATGACATGATACCTTATCTGTGGGCTGTTAATCTCAATGGCATGCGAAAAGAAGGGCCTAAGATTTTGGCCATAGGTCAGGGAAATTTGGAAAAGGAAATGATTGAGATGCTGTTAAAAAATGGGTTTTCCGGCCCTTTTGGTATTCTTGGGCATATCGAAAGTGAAGATGTTGAACTGGTGTTAAAAGAAAATCTTAAAGGACTACACAAGTTCAAGTTCAAGAATCAAGTTCAAGCTCAAAATTGAACCTCGTAATGGAGGGAGGCGGCACGCGGTCGGCAGGAGTCACCGCCACGGATTAATTGCCTCTCGCAATAATCTGTGCAATTCCCCGACGAAAATGTCGGGGCAGGCTGTGTAATCCGTGGCCAAATCCACTTACATTGTCGAAAGTTTATTTTTTCAATGTTACTTAGTATTTATAATTATGACGAATATAAAAAAACTAAAAGTTGGAATTGACAGCTACTGTTTCCATCGACTTTTTGGGGAGGTGTATCCTCACCAATACAAAATTGATCCACTACTGACCATGGAAGATTTTTTAGTGCTTGCTAAAAACCTGGACGTAGATGGGGTATCTCTGGAATCTTGTTTTTTTCCTTCTTTTGAAAAAGACTATCTCGCACAAGTCAAGCAATGGCTGGATGATCATTCCTTCGATCGGGTTTATGCCTGGGGACATCCTGATGGACTTGAAGGAGGAAAAAATCAAAAAGAATTTGAGCTTATGCTCGAACACATCCACTATGCCAAAGCAATTGGAGCGGATGTGATGCGGGTGGTAGGAAGCAGTTTGATGTTTCGATTTAAACCACATGAGCCTCAATTGGAGAAATTGGCAAGTATGTTCAAAAAAGCCGTGAAAGAAGCCGAGGCACAGGGCGTTAAACTCGCGATAGAAAATCACATTGACTATAATTCCGATGAAATTCTTTGGTTATTAAAAGAAGTTGACCACCCTATGTTTGGAGTAAATTTTGACTCTGGCAATTTTCTCAGGGTGCTTGATGACCCCGTCAAAGCCACGGAAAAACTAGCACCCTATGTTATGGCTACCCATATCAAAGATATGCTGCCTGTGAAAGGAGTATCTGTTGATGAATGGTATTTCTTCTCATGTGTACCGACGGGCAAGGGGCTAATTGATAACCAACGGATTGCCCAATTATTAGTGGACCATAATTATGATGGTTTTTTCGCAGTAGAAACGGATACCCTGCATCCGGATTATGCCTTTCGGGAAAAAGAAGTAATTGCTCAAAGTATCCAGGAACTGAAAAATATCTCATCAAGATGTCATTAAACTCAGGAAGATGAATGCCATAAATGTAGGAATCATTGGTTATAATTTCATGGGTAAGGCCCATAGCAATGCCTGGTTACAAGCGGCCAGATTTTTTAATTTGAAAATGATGCCCAACTTAAAAGTAGCTTGCGGGCGGAAAGAAGAAGCTGTTGCTGCTTTCGCCAAAAAATGGGGCTGGGAAGAAATAGAAACCGATTGGCAGAAAGTAGTTGAAAGAGAAGATATTGACATTATTGATATTTCGCTTCCACAACACCTGCACTATGAGGTGGCGATAGCTGCGGCTAAAAACGGGAAACACATTTTTTGCGAGAAACCATTATGCTTTACCTCAGCACAGGCAGAAGAAATGCTAAAAGTAGCAGAGGAAAACAGCATTATACATTATCTCAACCATAACTATCGCCGTACTCCAGCAGTTATGCTGGCAAAACAAATGCTTGACCAAGGTAAAATTGGCAGGATTTTTCATTGGCGCGGAGCTTATCAGCAAGATTGGATTACGGATCCGGAATTTCCCTTAACCTGGCACTTACAAAAGGAAACAGCTCATGCAGGACCGCAATGGGACTTGAATTCACACAGTGTTGACCTGGCCCATTTTTTAGTCGGCGAGATAAAAACGGTCTCCTGCTTGACTGCAAATTTTATTTCAGAACGTCCCTTGGCTGGAGCTGATGCCGCTACGTTTAGTGCAGGGGCAAATAGCAGTAAGGAATTGGGCAAAGTCACCGTCGAAGATGCGGCCTTAATGATGGTGCAATTTCAAAATGGAGCCATTGGTTCTTTTGAAGCAACGAGGTTTGCGACGGGACGAAAAAATTACAACACCTTTGAAATTTATGGGAGCAAAGGCAGCTTTCGATTCAACCTTGAAAGAATGAATGAGCTGGAATTCTATTCTATGGAAGACCCGGAAACTATCCGTGGTTTTCGAACCATTATGGTGACAGAAAGCAGTCACCCCTACATATCTCATTGGTGGCCTCCGGGACATGTCATTGGCTATGAGCATGCCTTCACACATGCCGTGGCCGATTTCATGAAAGCGATTGAAAATAACAAACCAATTCATCCGAATTTTCATGATGGCGCAAAAGTAATCGCCGTATTGGAGGCAGGCTTGCAGTCCGCAAAGACAGGAAAGCGTATTGACTTATAATTTTTTTAAATGACCCACTTATAAGGATTAGTCTGATTTCATAGGTGAGTACACATTCATTTTATCAAGACATTGGTGGCGTACAACCAGAAGAGGCCATAGGTATGCGAATAACCAATGACTTTGCACGCCCGGACAGAGAGAATATGGAATTTTTAAAAATTATTGGTGTTGTTAAAAATTTTCACTTCGAATCTCTAAGGAATGATATTAATGCTATGAGCCTTTTCTTAGGAGGCAACGCAGACAAATTGATCGTAAAATTAAATGCCGGAGATTTCTCAAACAGTATCGCAAACATTGAAGAAACATGGAATGCGGTAGCTCCGGGCCAGCCTTTCAATTACTATTTCATGGATGATTCTTTCAATAACGTCTACAGAGCGGAGCTGCGATAGGGAAGCATTTTTGTCACCTTTACTATCCTTTCTATCTTGATTACCTGCCTTGGTTTGTTTGGCTTAGCGGCGTTCAATGCAGAAAAACGCACCAAAGAAATAGGTATCAGAAAAGTACTGGGAGCGAGTGTACCACAAATTACGTACAGACTCGCTGTTGACTTTCTAAAGTTGGTGGGCATAGCTATACTCGTTGCCCTACCGATAGGATGGTATGCTATGAATAAATGGCTCGAAGACTTTTCATACCGGATAGAAACCTCTTGGTGGATATTTGCCCTGGCAGCCTTTTTGGCTGTGGCTGTTTCTATATTAACTGTGAGTTATCAGAGTATTAAGGCTGCGGTGGTGAATCCGGTGAAGAGTTTGAGGAGTGAATGATAATACGAATAGGGGCTATCGCGAATGGTCACTCTTACACGATATTAATTTGCAGTTTTAATCCCCCACCTTGCAGACAAATATCCCCAATTTGCAGAACGCATTTTTAAAACAGCAAAAAACGAATACCTTATGGTTTTTATTAGCCCTTAAATTTTTAATGGTGAAAAAGTCAATAGTTGCTTTACTACATGTAGGGTTTTGGGTGTGTTACCTGGTATTAGTAATGGTAGTACTTAGTCTATTATATGGGGGTATTGTTGATGTGCCAGAAAGACCAATCGAAGATGCGCTCCAGATTATTCTGTTTTTTGTACTTGTTCCTTCGGCAATCTCTTTTTATTCATTTTATTTTCTATTATTCCCTAACAATAGTCCGTGAAGGAAATATTTCATAACTCGTTGATACTCAATCTTAGAATTATGGATAAATTATTAAAACTAAAGTATCGTCTGAACCGAAACTTGCATTTTAATAGGATTGCCAAATAAGCAGGCCATAAATACTTGATAATCAGCGTTATAGAAAATCTTGAATTTAAGATACTGCTGTTAACACTTCGAATTTGGCCGAAATCCTTCACGAACTATTGCCCTAAATATCTTCAAGAAAAAAGATTCTACTTTCTATCGTTTATGGCCTACTCATTTCTCTGGGGTCTGCACTTATTGGCTATGCTATTTTATTGTCGAGAACCCTGCCCTTTTGTGGGATTGAAGATGGGACGGGCTCCTTTATTGGAGTAATACTTTTTATGTCCTTTATTATCCTAGTCTGCGGAATTATAGCACTAGTGATAAAAGGTTTCATTACTTGGTTTGGAGAGATTAAACTTAAAGAAGCGCTAAAACAGAAAAATCATGAAATGGAATTGGCTCTGGTAAAATCGCAATTGGATCCCCACTTTTTATTCAATACGATCAATAATATTGACGTACTCATATTAAAAAACGCTACCAAGGCTTCCAATTACTTGAACAAGCTGTCCGACATCATGCGGTTTATGCTTTTCGAAACTAAAACGGATAAGATCTTACTTTCCACGGAGATTGAATACATTGAAAAGTACATAGAATTGCAAAAAATAAGAACAGCAAATTCCAGCTATGTAAGCTTTTCGGTAACAGGTGCTCCGGACGGAAAAACAATCGCCCCAATGGTTTTTATTCCTTTTATTGAAAATGCTTTTAAGCATACGACCAATAAAAAATTGGAGAATGCCATTACTATTAATATCCTTATAGAAAAGGAAAGCATAAAATTGGTAAGCGAAAACAAATTCGACCCCAATCGAAACTTGCAACCGGCCTCCAAGCCACGCCCGGCTGATCACCGTTCGGACGGGCCGGCAAGGCAAGGAAATAATGGTCTAGGGAATGACCTCATTCAAAAACGACTGAAACTGATCTATCCGGAGCGGCATACATTGGAAATAGCAAATCAAAATGGCCGGTATAGTGTATTCTTAACGATTTGGGAAAGGCCTACCAAACCTGCCCGTCAGGCGCTTTCAAAGTTTAGTAAACCTGAAAACCTATAATTTAAATATTCATGGCTTCCATAAAAAAAATGCTTAAAATTGGGCTCATCACAGTTCTGATTTTCGTCCTGGGTGTTGTCATTTTCGGCGTGATTTTCATACTCCCTCAGCTTTCTGATTCTTTCCGGAAAGCCTATGATGAAAACTGCAGCTCATGTCACGCGCCCGATCTGGCCGGAGCCCCTCTGGGGCCAGCTCTTGTAGGGGTCGATTTGAAACATGGAGAAACGGTTCGTGAAATCGCCAGGAGTATCAGCGATGGATACCCCGCCACCGGTATGCCGGCATATACCAATACCCTGAGCCCGACAGAAATCAAAAAAATTGCCATCTACGTTTCGGAACAAAGGAACAGCTATGCAGAGGGAGAATTCAAACTTGATATACCGCTAGTTGTACCTGAAGAGATCTTAGAAAGCGAACGGCACAGCTTTCGATTGGAGATCGTTGCTGCCGGTTTGAATCCATGGCCTTATTCTATTGCGCCTCTACCTGATGGCCGCATTCTGCTTACGGAAAAAACACGCGGCTTGAGCATCATTTCAAGGAACGGCGAACAATCTGGGCCGATTAAAGATACCCCCAAAGTGTATGATGATGGGAAAATGATGGGGGTTTTATATGGAACAGGTTGGATTTTGGATGTGGCGATTCATCCCGATTATGAAAACAACGGTTGGATCTACCTCAATCATGGTGACCGGCTCGTTAGAACGGGTGCGGATCGATCTATGTGCAGGTTGCTTCGCGGCCGAATACAAAATGGAAGATGGGTTGACTAGGAAACGATCTGGCAAGCAAAGGAGAAGGCCTACAATGCGGAAGCCGAAATTGCAATGGGAGGAAGAATTTGTTTTGATAGTAGAGGTTATGTCTTCTTAAGCATAGGGCAGAAAAAAACCGGTTTTAGACCTCTGGGAAATATGGAACAATATCTGGGTGTGCAGGACGTCACTCTCCCGTATGGCAAAATATATCGGTTGCACGACGATGGTCGAATACCTGAAGACAATCCATTAGTGGATGTTCCAAACGCGCTGAAAACGATCTGGACCTACGGTCACCGCTGTCCCCAGGGTCTGGAAGTCAACCCTGGCACGGGTGAGCTTTGGGGGACGGAAATGGGACCTCGCGGCGGGGATGAAGTCAACCGTCTGTTGCCCGGCAAAAATTATGGTTGGCCCCTGTATTCAAAAGGCATGAACTACAATGGATCGGAAGTCGCGTATGGAAAATATCTGGGTATAGAATTCGATTTGGCGGACATAGAACAACCCGTTGTAGATCTTACGCCTTCGCCTGCAGTTTCAAGTTTTGTTTTCTACGAAGGTGATGTGTTCCCCGAATGGCAGGGAAACCTCATCGTCGGTACATTAAAAGCGACTGAATTGTATCGCATGGAACTGCATGAGAATGAGGTGATTCATCGTGAAACCCTATTGGAAGACCTGGCCCGGATCAGGGATATTGAAGTCGGACCGGATGGGTATATCTATTTACTTCTCGAGTATGCATCGGGAGCCCAAATAGTACGTATGGTATCGGTGGTTGACAGTAATATTCCAGTTCTGCCTGATAGACAACAATAAATGTACTGGAGTTTTCAATAAGTTTGACTAACCATGGATAAATACAGCAGTATAATAATCGAAGATGAGCCCCTCGCACTCGAGAGAACCAAAGACTTTGTCAATAAAATACCCTTTCTCGATTTATGTGCAACATTCGATAATGCGCTTGACGGCCTTGGTTATTTAAAATCTAACGAAGTTGATGTGCTTTTTTTGGATATTAAAATGGATGAACTATCTGGTGTCGAATTATTGGAAAGTTCCAATATAGACAGCCAGGTTATCATTACAACCGCCTACCAGGAATATGCTTTAAAGGGATATGAGCTCAATATTACCGACGACCTCTTAAAACCATTTACATTCAATCGTTTTTTACAAGCTGTCAATAAAGCCCAGGAAAATTTACGCCAACAAGTTCCCGATACTTCACCTGATTTTATTTTTGTGAAGACAGAAAACCGATTGGAAAAAATCGCCCTTGATGATATACTGTATATCGAAGGCATGAGGGATTACCGAAGAATACATACGGTAGACAAAAAGATCATGACCCTGCAAAATTTCAAAGAATTGGAACAGGTAATACCTTCCAATCTCAGAACTCCAGACCTGGACAAAGATAATCAAGGAGTTATGAGAATTTGACCGTAAATTCAAATGTCGCATTTTAGCATAAACTATTTGATAGATCATGCAAATGCGACTTCCCATATTTCCCTCATCATCACGATTAATAAACGCAAATACAGCTGTGTACGCAGATTCGAACATGGTCTACTACATGCATTCCGGATCGGTGATATACTGCCATGAGAAAAGTGACCTTTAAGGCTATCGATATATTACAGCCAATCTTGTAGTGTCAGGTCTATGTAGACCAAAGGAAATAGCCGATACATTGGGAGTGGGCAACCGGAACATCCAAAGATATGCCAAAGCCTTGCGCGAAAAAGGATCACAATGGTTTTTCCAAAGAGAAGAACAAAGAGGAAGTTGCTATAAGTTGAGTGAAGGGGCGATGGATCAAGCCCAAAAGTACCTTGATGGTTTCTATGGAGTAGCCGATACAGCTAAACTTTTAGGAGTTACAGAAGGCGCACTTCGCTATCATATCAGAAAAGGCCGGTTAAAAAAAAAGTGGTAAACCAACCGATTCTGTATCATCCAATGGGACTATTCTTTTGCCTGCTGAGAGAAACGAGTTGGATCTGTTGGCATCAGAGGTCTTGAGAGTAGCAGCTACACGAGTAGATGAAAGGACAAAAGCCGCCTTCGGTAAGATAGAAACTACCCCATTACATTTTGAATCCTGTCAATCCCTGTCCTTTGGCGGAGTACTTCTTTTACTTCCCTTTTTGATCATGAGTGGTCTATTGACCTATCGCATTGGCATCAACTCTAACTTAACATATATTCGATTATGGTATATAAAAAGAGCTGTTTACCTTTAAGTTAGACTAAAAACCTGAGGTAAAACAGCTCTAAATATGATACCTCAAATTTCGGAAATTATTTCCAAATTACCAATTCATTCTCTTGCTTTAGAATCTGGTTTCATTCGGAGAAGTGATTATAAGATTGATTCGGTCAATTTTCTTTTGTCCTTTTTCGAAATGATGTCGACAAATGTTTTTTCTCTTTCTAACTGGGCCAAAACATTGTCAATTTTTTTACAACAAACGATCAGCAGTCAAGCTTTACAAAAGAAACTAACATTTAGGCATGTAGGATTTGCTGAAAAGTTTTTAGAAGTGGCAAGTAGCTACTCTTTGTCCAATGCTCCTATAGGTTATCAAGGTCTTCTCAGTAGTTTTAATTCCGTGTTTGTTACTGACAGTTCCTGTCTGAGTATGCCTAAAATTCTGAACGAAGTTTTCCCGGGTAGCCACTCAAAAAAGGGAGATGCAGCAACGGCTAAAATTCAATTGACAATGGAATTAAAGTCAGATGTTTTACACAAAATGGATCTTAAATCATTTAGAGACAATGACCAATCTTATGCTTTTGACATTTTCGATTTAGCCAAAGCAGGTGACCTTGTAATTAGAGACTTGGGATACCTGGTTATGGATTGTTTGATCGCAATGATTGAAAAGCATATTTTTTTTATTTCAAGACTTCGAAGTAACATAGATGTGTTTGATAATCAAGGAGTTAAGATAAATTTGCTGAGGTGCCTTAATGATGCATTCAGAAACGGTGCCGATTGGGTAGATTGGCAAGTTAAGATATCAGCCAAGCAAGTCCCAGTACGATTAATAGGTCTTAAAACTCCCAAAGAAGTTGCTGAGAAAAGGGTGGAAAAAGCAAAAAATAACAGACACTCAAAATCGAATCACTCGGAGCAATATTACGAAATGCTAAACTATGCCATCTTGATAACCAATGTCGATGATAAAGTACTTCAACCACATCAAGTGCTCCTGGTATATGCATTAAGATGGCGTATAGAATGTATATTCAAATGTTGGAAATCTCATATGAATCTTCAAAAGCTGTTTACAGGCAAAAAATACAATAACACGGCCAAACCTTATATTCTTCTGCTACTGATGCTCGGTTGGATAAGCTTGTGTCATAATCTGATATTCACACCATTGAAATACTTGTTTCGAACCAAAAATAATGTGCCAAATGTAAGCCTATACAAAATTGCTCAACTCCTATTGCGCTATAACTCACTTATTCAAACAAAAAATATTTCAGAACAATTCTTGCTCAAATTCATAGGCTACTATGGTACTTACCAGAACAAAAAAGGAAAAAATACATATCTTGAAAGATTATATGTGTTAAATTAAGGTTGATGCCAATGATTGACCTATCGGGATCATTACCACGAATTGAAACGGGGCTACTACTACATAGAAGTGATCATTTTGCTGTTGTCATTTATGTATTTATGCCGCATCAAGAGCGTGGAGCAGCTCAAGCAGATCAGTCCCGGAGACTTTGGCAAATTACTCGGACTAGACCGCATACCTGAAGCCAAATGCATGCGCAACAAACTGCATATGATCACCAATCAGCAAAAAGCAGGGCCATGGATGATGGACTTAGGTCAAAACTGGGCAAGTGAGGAACAAAACGAGTTTTACTACATAGACGGACACGTTCAGATTTATTATGGTTACAAAGCCAAATTGGGTAAAAAATACGTATCACGTCAAAAGTTATGCCTGCCGGGAATGCAGGAATTTTGGATCAACAATCAAGACGGTTCTCCCTATTTTTTTGTTACAGGCCAGGTGAACCAGAAGCTTCAGAAAACTATTATTGAGCAAATTTTACCAAAGCTACTAAATGAAATGCCCTGCAAATACAGTGATGAACAATTGGAATCTGATCCTGATTTACCGCGCTTTACCATTGTCTTTGACAGGGAGGCATACAGTCCTGCTTTTTTCGGCATGTTGTGGGAAAAACATCGGGTGGCGGTGTTGACCTATCGTAAGAATGTAGAAGATCGGTGGAATGTTGATGATTTTACAACACATCAGTTGGCTATCGAAGGTGTAGACACGCAAATGGACTTGAGTGAAAGGCAAATCGTTCTGGATAAAGTGCCGATGAGGGAAATAAGAAAACTGAACAAAGACACTCATCAGACAAGTGTATTGACGACCAACAAAAAACTGGCCATTCTATCGGTAGCACTATACATGTTTGCCCGCTGGACGCAGGAGAATTTCTTTCGATATATGCGACTGGATTATAGGTTGGACAGTATTGTACAAAACACTGTGGATCAGATAGATAAAGACTTTGATGTAGTCAACCCGGAGTACAGTAATCTTAGTTACTACCTCAAAAAAGTAAGAGAAAAAATCCAACGAAGAAAAGCCCGCTTATTCGACATCCAGGAAAAACTTAGCAAGCAAAATGTAGACCATGTATCCAAACTGGAAACACAACAATCCAAAGTACAAGAACAGATAAACGGCCTGGAAAAACAGGAAAATCAACTGATAACCAAACGCAAATCAGTTAGTTACAAAATTAAAATCAAGGATATGCCTGAATCCATAAGATACTCATCACTCAACATGGAAAGTAAAAGGTTCCAAAACGTAATAAAAATGATATGCTATCGTGCCGAAACGTCAATGACTAATAAATTGATGCCTCATTTTAAAAAGTCAAAAGACGAAAAACGAAGTTTGATCAAAAGTCTGATCAAAACTCCAATTGACCTGGAATGTGACTATAAATCTAAAAAATTAACCGTCTCCCTTTACTCCCAATCCAATCCAAGAATGAATAAAGCTGCTGAAAAATTATGCCATCTTCTCAACCAAACCCAAACCATATATCCAGGCACTAATTTGGAACTTCACTACCAAATCGCGACATTGTAATTTACTCCGAGTCTGGAGTTCTGAATCTAGTGTGCAGGGTGCATAAATCATATATGGTTGCCCTAAATAAAATAGAATCTATTGAGCGGAGTAGGATAAGAATTTCGGATCAGATGATTCCTATTTCCGAGACGTATAAAGAGGCTTTCTTTCAGAGAATAAACAATAGAGGCTAGATAAATTAAAATGAAAATCAAAATGAAAATCAAAATCAGAATCAGAAAATTCCTCTTGCGATTTTCATCGAATTGAATCTCCTCCGGAGAGAGGAAAAATCGACATTTTGTTGGTTTCATATAGCTGTTAAAAGCCTAAAAATTCTTCTAAATGAATTGCAGGTGAAAAACCACAAGACCCGCCGACTTGCCGCTATCATGTTTACGGACATCGTTGGATATACCGCTTTGATGCAACAGGATGAAAATGCTGCCGCAGAAGTAAGAGCACATCATCGAAAAGAATTCCAACAGTATCATGAAATTTACAATGGAGAAATATTACAATATTTTGGAGATGGTACGCTAAGTGTTTTTCAAAGTGGTGTGGAAGCGGTGGAATGCGCAATTGCCATTCAAAAAGCTTTAAATAAAGGAGAACCTCCCGGGAGAACCTCGAGTGGTCCCCCAGGTATCGGGGCAGACTGGGGCAAGCTGGAACAAATCGTCCCCTTGCGAATCGGTTTACACATGGGAGATATTGTTTTTGATGGAACGGAGATTTATGGCGATGGGGTGAATCTGGCTTCCCGAATTGAAAGTATGAGTGTTGCAGGAGCAATTCTACTCTCCGGAAAATTAAATGATGAACTCAAAAATCATCGGCAAATTTCAACCCTTTCTTTAGGGCATTTTGAATTAAAAAATATTGCGAAACCCATTGAAGTTTTTTCAGTAACCACAATAGTTCGTGAAGGATTTCGGCCAAATTCGAAGTGTTAACAGCAGTATCTTAAATTCAAGATTTTCTATAACGCTGATTATCAAGTATTTATGGCCTGCTTATTTGGCAATCCTATTAAAATGCAAGTTTCGGTTCAGACGATACTTTAGTTTTAATAATTTATCCATAATTCTAAGATTGAGTATCAACGAGTTATGAAATATTTCCTTCACGGACTATTGTAACTAATGACGGGATAAAAATTCCAACACGCTCGGAACTTAAAGGGCATGTCCTGAGCACCGTCGAAGGGAAACAAGAGAACTCAACTAAATCCATTGCGGTGCTCCCTTTTGTCAATATGAGTTCCGATGAGGATAACGAATATTTTAGCGATGGAATGACCGAAGAAATTATCAATGCCTTATCTAAAATCAAAAATCTGAAAGTTACCTCCAGGACTTCTTCTTTCTTTTTTAAAAATAAAAATCTACCTGCTCCTCAGATTGGTCGGGATCTCAATCTTGCTACCATTTTGGAAGGCAGTATTCGCTTATCGGGAAATAGGATGAGGATTGCGGCACAGTTGATTGATGTCGCTGATGATTTTCATTTTTGGTCGGAGACTTTTGACAGGCCAATGGATGATATCTTTGCCGTCCAGGATGAAATCAGTCTGTTGATTGCCGATAAATTGCGAGAGAATATAGGACATTTTGATATAGAAGACCACCTGGTTGACGCCCCTGATATTCCCGTTGAAATTTATAAAAGGTATCTAAAAGCCAGGTATCATGTGCTGAAAATGAATAAATCCGATGTTGAAAAAGAGATTTTGATTTTACAGGACATCATTGCAGAGCAACCCGGTTTTCCTCTAGCCTGGTTGGGGGCACACCAAGCATACGCCCTGCTCGGAACGATTGGGCTGGTACCTGCAGAGGAAGCTTTTGCCAAAGGAAAGCCCTTTCTGGATAAAGCCATTGAATTGAATGAAAACCTGCCGGAAGTTCAACTTAATCTTGCATGGAGTTGTTTTTTGCAAAAATGGGACTTAGCCGGCACCTACCGGCATTTGAACAGAGCATTGGAAATACGTCCCATCGTTGATTTCTACCAGTCCATGGCGCCTACACTGGCAGCGGAAGGTAAATTTGCGGCTGCTTTGAATTACCTGGAAACTGCACTCCAACTCGACCCTTTTTCTGCGATAAATTATCACCTGAAAGGCTTTGTTTTTTACTTGCAGGAAAAGTATGGAAAAGCGATAGAATGCTTTGAAAAGAGTGTCAGTCTGGAATCCGGTTTTACTGTGCCAACATTATATTGGGGGGAGGCATTATTGTTAATGGGACGCAGCGTAGAAGGCTTGGCTTTCTTTCAGAACCTTGCTGCTGATGAACCAAAAGGTTTAACTAAATTAGGTGGAACCACCCTGGCTTATGCGGCTCTGGGCGATGTAGATAAAGCAGAAGAAGGCATAGCGAAACTGGAAGAAGTGCTACAAACGGATTCGATGGGACGAGCGATGAACCTTCTAATCCTTTGTCAGGCAATGCTGGGCAGACAGGGGGCAACTATCCAATTAATCGAACAAGGAATTGCCTACCGCTTACCAATGATGATTTATCTTTTTACAGACCCCATCCTTAAACCGCTCCGTTCGATTCCTCGATTTCAAGAGTTGATGCGACAAGTATTGGGAGAAAAAACCACTTTTGATTTTTCCAAAAGAAAATATAAGAAAACACTTTTCAACGAAGAACAATTGGAACAGTACAAGCATCAATTAGAGCAGTTGATGTCGGAGGAAAAACCATACCTCGACCCTAATTTGACGCTCCGTGGTTTGGCTCAAATTATGGAAATTCCTCCCAATCATTTGTCGTAATTACTCAATGAGGGTTTCCATAAAAACTTTGCGGAATACGTTAACTCTTACCGTTTGGAAACTTTCAAATCAAAAGCCGCTGACCCTGCGCAGCATCACTTGACCATTCTCGCACTTGCCTACGATAGCGGGTTTAATTCCAAAACCGTTTTTAATACTTTTTTTAAAAAAATGATGGGGAAGACGCCGAGGGCATATTGGAAGGAAGTGGTAAAATAATTAGTTCCTATTTCTAAACCCGAACGATTCCCCCTCCTCTTCCTGTTACCTTTGAGATATGAAAAAGGTTAAAAAAATGAATTCAAAAAAAATGAAAGCAATTGCAATTACAGGATATGGGTCACCGGATGTTCTTCAGCTCAAAGAGTTTGAAAAACCTACTCCCAATGACAATGAAGTACTGACAAAAATATATGCAACCCCGGTAACGGCAGCAGATGGCATGATGCGAAGAGCAGACCCATTTTATGGCAGGTTATTTCTTGGTCTAATGAAACCAAAAAACCCTATACCAGGGACTGGGTTCGCTGGAGTAATTGAGGCAATCGGTAAAGATGTAAGGCTATTTAAAGAAGGAGATCAAGTTTTTGGAGAAACCGCTTTGGGTTTTGGTGCTCATGCCGAGTATATATGTGTACCTGAAGAAGGGATACTAGCAAAAAAGCCTGGTAATATAACCTACGAAGAAGCCGCCCCCGTTTGCGATGGAGCATTGACCTCGTTGAACTTCCTTAGAGATCTGGCAAATATTCAACGCGGACAAAAAGTACTTATCAATGGCGCTTCCGGAAGTTTGGGTACATCGGCGGTACAGCTTGCCAAGTACTTTGGGGCAGAAGTTACTGGGGTATGTAGTACCACGAATTTAGAAATGGTGAAATCTCTGGGAGCCGATAAAGTAATTGATTACACGAAAGCCGATTTTACCAAGACCAGGGAAACTTATGATCTTATTTTTGACACCGTAGGCAAGAGTTCATTTTCTCGTTGTAAAGGCTCGCTAACGCAAAAAGGGGTCTATCTTTCTCCTGTCCTAGGGCTGCCACTTCTTCTTCAGATGTTATGGACTTCAATGAACGGCAGCCCCGCCTTTGGTGGGGCAGGCAAGAAAGCAAAGTTTTCGGCCACAGGCTTGCGACCCGCGTCAGAGCTTCGAAAACTCCTCCAAGAGCTTAAGGAACTTATTGAGGCGGGGCAGCTAAAATCAGTCATTGACAGGCGCTATACATTGAAGCAGACTGCCGAGGCGCACAGGTATGTTGATAAAGGGCACAAAAAGGGAAATGTAGTCATCACCCCTCATGAATAAGAAAAAAGTAAATGGAAATTTTAACCAAAATGAAGCAATATATCTATCGAGCAATATTGATAATCTGTTGTATTCCACTAATGGCAACCTGTCGAAAACAAACAAATGCTAATGACAAGAATAAAGAAGTCATTTTATTAACCAATGGTGCAAAAAATTGGGTACAGATGCCCCATGATGTCAATATGGGAATTGCTAATTATTTCATGCCAGGAGTTACTGATCCAAATTAGGAAATACGACTGCACAACATAACTAAAAATATTGCAGGTGGTTTGCAGGCCAAAAACATAGTTATGCAGACATCCTTCCCTGCTTTGCATATCAAAATTGTAGCCCCACACTCATTCATAGACATTTGTTTAAGTATTAATCACATGTAATAGTCACCAATTCAATCTTATTAATATCTACAAGGATGGTTTGTGTGAAAAAATCTTCAATAGGGTGTAATAATTTTGATTTCAGCCACTAACCAATAAAAAAGTCGTGAGCGCCGATTTTTATACATTATCAATTCTACCCTATTCGCTCATAATAATAAAGATATGCAGGGCATATACCAATACACAGGAGGATTTTGAAGATTACTATCAAGAGGTGTGTTTACAGATTTGGAAAAGTAAGGACAACTTCCGCGAACAATCCGAATGGTCAACCTGGATATATAGATTGTCATTGAATGTTTGTCTGACTTTACTTAAGAAGAAGAAAAACAATGGTCAACATTTCGCTTCTGACTACTTTCCGGCAGAAGATTCTGAAGAAAATAGTGCATTTGCAGACAAATCCCTTAGTCAACTATACGATGCCATAAGGCAATTACCTGAAGTAGACAGGGGGGTCATTATGCTTTACCTGGAGGAAAAGTCATACCAGGAAATTGCCGATATCATTGGCACTAATCCAAACAACATTGGTGTGCGTATTACTAGAATTAAAGAACGATTAAAAAAATTATTAAGCTAAAAAAATGGCAAAGTCAATAGAAACAATTTGGAAGGAAGGTTTTTTGGAACAAGATGCATTGGTCGCTCCAAAATTGAATGATCTGTACAATCAAAAATCGATACATATCATCGATAAGTTGGAAAGAATGTTCAAAATAAATCTGAATGCAATAGTTGTAGGTTCGTTACTGTTTTTGGGCGCTTCCTTCATCCTTGGAATTCCAATCATGGGCATAGGCTTTTTTTTAATATTAAGTGCTATAGTCATTGTCAATAAAAGGCTATTGAATTCCTTGAGAGAAATCGATAAAAGCGTAGGAAGTTATCAATACCTTAAAGCATTTCACAACTGGATCAAGGATCAGCTTTCCGTTAATCGGAGAATGGCTGGATATTATTATCCGTTATTTTTTCTCTCCGCGGTTTTAGGGTTTTGGTTTTCAAGTGGTGTTCAAGAACTATTTGACGAGATGATAAGGGACTCTCCTGGAATTTACCTGGTTTACGGTATACCCATATTTTGGACATTACCAGTCATTCTAGTCGCGTGCTTACTAGCAATCTTTGGAGGTCGGATTTACAATTGGGACGTGAATATTATTTACGGTCGTGTGTTTAGAAAACTCGAGGAAATTATAGCAGACATGGAGGAGTTAAGAAAATGAATGTCCCCACTTAAAACGAAAAAATGAATTACTAACTAATTAAAAACATCATCATGAAAAAGGTTTTTACAGCAGCATTAATTATTGCCGTGTTCACAACACTGGCTCTTAGTCAAAAACTGACACAAACCGTGCGGGGCACAATCCTCGATACCGACAGCAATTTGCCGCTAATAGGTGCAGGTGTATTGATACCCGGTAACGACGCATTAATTGGTACGGCAACCGATCTGGACGGCAACTTCAGATTGGAGAACATACCGATAGGAAGAATTTCACTGCGATTTTCTTACCTCGGTTATGAAGACAAGGTCATTCCTAACATCGTGGTAAACTCCGGCAAGGAGGTCGTCCTAAATCTCGACATGCAGGAATCGGCCGTACTAATGGAAGAAGTAGTGATCAGGCCGGACAAGAAAAAGGGGGAGGCCTTGAATGACATGTCCCTTTTAAGCGCTCGTTCTATTTCGGCAGAAGAAACAAAACGCTACCCGGGAGGCTTCAACGATCCGTCACGTATTATGTCCAATTTTGCCGGGGTAACCAGTAATCAGGACGGAAGCAACGACATCATCGTCAGGGGCAATTCGCCGAAATACGTCCAATGGAGGCTGGAAGGAATTGAGATTACAAATCCCAATCATTTTGCCGATCAAAACGGGAGTGGCAACGGAGGAATCGGTGCGCTGAACAATAATTTACTGGCCACCTCTGATTTTTATACGGGAGCATTTTCACCTGAATACGGAGATGTACTATCGGGTGTATACGATTTGCGACTCAGGGCGGGAAATAACGAGCGGTTTGAATCCACTTTTGGTTTTGGTCTTTTGGGTACTGACCTTATGTTCGAAGGCCCGTTTAAGAAAGGGTATGGAGGTTCTTACCTGGTCAATTACAGGTACTCTACCGCTTCCCTGATAAATGATCTCGGTTTAATAGATATAGGCGGAAATATAAAATTCCAGGATGCGGCTTTCAAGGTAGTCCTGCCCACCCAAAAGGCAGGTGTATTTTCTTTCTTCGGATTGGGAGGATGGAGCGTTTTTTCAGTCGAAGATGTACAACCTGAAGATGCGGCGACACCGGGCAATCAGAGTATGAGGCCCGATATTAGGGAAGATGTGGACAAAAGCACATACCAGGCAACCGTTGGCATGAATCACACTTTACCGATTAATAAAAATAGCTATGTTAAGACGTCTCTTTCCTATTCGACGAGCGGCATTGACGATGATATTTTTGAATCAAAGACGGTAAAGACGTACAATGACCAGGATGAATTTGTACAGGACTCGGTGGTCAGCACAATGTTGAATTTGCAAAATAGGATAAAGAAATCGACGTACAGGGGAAGTATTACGTACAACAACAAATTAAACGCTAAGAACAAAATTCAAATAGGTTCTAAATACACTCTATTTGATTATGATTTTGAGCAGAGTTGGTTGCAGGATGACGGTGCTACCCGATTTACCACTGTAGATTTCAGAGAAAATATAGGCACGCTGAGAAATTTTGTAAGTTGGAAATACCGTCTAAATGAAGACATCACCATTGTGTCCGGATTTCACAACATGAATGTTTTATTCAACTCAACGCATACGCTTGAACCGAGAGTTGCCGTAAAATGGAGGCTGAATAATACAAGTTCCATTCACGCCGGGTATGGCAAACACAGCAATATGGAAACGATACACAACTATTTTGTCCGGGTTGAACAGGAAGATGGTAGTGTAATCGAACCGAATAAAAACCTCGGGCTGCTTAAAGCAGACCATTTTATTCTGGGGTTTGAAAAGCGTTTCACAAAGAATTTAATGGCCAAGGTAGAAGTGTACTACCAAGGCCTGTATGACCTGCCGGTAGAAAACGATGAAACGAGTTATTATGCTACCATTAATGAAGATCTTGAATATAAATATGTCGATTTGGTCAATAAAGGTACCGGGAAAAACTACGGAGTGGAAGTGACCCTGGAGCGCTTTTTTGATAATAATTACTACTATTTGATCAATGCATCGTTGTACAATTCTAAATACAAATCCCTCGAAGGTGTGGAGAGAAATACGAGGTACAATGGCAACTATGTTGCAAATATTTTATTTGGCAAAGAATTTACCAAGCTCGGCAGAAAGCGGAACCAAACTCTGGCATTAAATACAAAGGCATTTTTCGGTGGTGGCAAAAAGATCATTCCGCTGTTGAGAGACGCTCAGGGAAATTTAGCGGTCAATCCAGCCAACGATAAGTATTGGGATTACGAAAATGCCTATGAAAATAAGATTGAAGACGTCCACGAGATAACCGTCTCCGCAAGTTACAAGTGGAACAAGCCGAAGGCTACGCACGAAATTTTTATTGACTTGATCAACGTCACGAACACCAAGGATAAATTATACGAGTACTACAACGAGAACGCGCCTAACTCAATCGGTCACGTCACCCAATTTGGCTTTTTCCCCAACCTGATGTATAGGGTGTATTTCTGAGTTGATTCTTGAAAGTGAGGATGAAAGATAAACTTTCGATTATGGAGCTGAATTTAGCCACGCCTGCCTGCCGAAGCATCGGCGCAGGCAGGGATTACACGCCTGCCCCGACACTCGACCGTCGGGGAATTACACAGATTATTGCCAAAGGCAATTAATCCGTGGACATCCCTGCCTGCATTGCCATTTCGGCAGGCAGGTGTGAAATCTGTGGCGAAAATATCTGCCCGAGGCAGACTTCGGTAATTACAATAAAAAATAAATATCATGAAAACAGTAAATCTCGCTCGTTTTTTTAGGCTGGTTATCCTGGTCGTTACGCTTGCTTCTATAGTAGGAGTCGTGGTGGCGAATATTACGATTTAGTCCACATTGATCGAGTAATGTTGAAGAAGTATACTTTTATACGAAAAGGGTACACGCTTATAGAAAAGACATACTTCTCACGATTGAGATGCTTTTCTTTGCGAATGACTAATCCCAGTTTAATAATTTAACAACACAACACTGGCTGCTATGAAGTATTTAACTGTTCTATTTGTTCTGGCATTTTTTACAATAAACTGCTCGCTGTTGGCTCAACACCAAACTAGCGACAGTGGGCCAAAAGTGAAGTCGCACATTTACTTTATGGCTTCCTATTTTAACGGCGGACGAGAGACTCCTAATCGATGGAGTTCTTACGGTGCCGGCTACGACCTCGACTTTATTCTAAGGAAAGGTTGGAGAATTGGACTCAGGGCACATTTTAGAAATTGGTCAGAACGAGATAAGTTTTTATTTCCGATTAATTTGGGCCCGGGGTATTCATTTAGACTTGGCGAAAAGGCTTCAATCGATGCTTTTGTTGGCGCTGGGCCTGGGGGTGTTGTTGGAAATGACTATGCCGGTTTCTTTGCTCATTTGTGTGCTGGCATGCGATTAAATGTTTTTAAGGCAGGGCCGATAGGCATATTCACAGGATTTTACTATTCCCAAGCAATGGCATTTCATCCTGATGCATTTGAGCATCTGGATATCGTATTAGGTATACGGTTTTAGACAATTATTAATATATGATCAAATTCTCTATTCTATTAAAAGGAGTTTTTGGGTTACTCTTGCCGCCATGATCGATTTCCAGGCGCCACTCGTTGCGCAGCCCAACTTCTCCGGCTACCTGTCGGCTGGCTACGCCACCGATCCCGGCTTTCGACCTTATGCACAAGAAGGGGCAAATGCAACGATTGGAGCGGGAGTTTTTCTATCCGTAAGTCAGAAATTCGCCTTTGGATTGGAGGTGGGACACCACTACGGAACAACGGGCAATGAAAAGGAGAGGCAGTTTAGTACATTCTATCAGGAGGACCACATCTACACAAGGAACTGGGAATATAATCTGTCATGGGCTTCCGCGTCAACGCGCTGGGCAATACGAACTAAAAACCCAAAACCATACTTTGTCGTCGGCATCGGCTTGTATCACTTCCGTGGAAACTGGAATGTCAACGTTCGCAATGAGGCCGGTGGTGCTGTACCGGACTCTCCCGATATCACAGCAAATTTATCTCATCGCGGCCCGGGAATAAATGCAGGTATAGGCCTCGATTTGGGACGGGTGGCCGGGCCGGTCGGAATCGGCCTCGAGATGCGAGGACACTTGTTTTCTCCCGGGGATAACGTATTTGATAATGATATACCGAACTTCTTTACGTTTGGAATAATCGTGTCTCTCCGCTAGCCGTTGCTATCTTTGAGACCTGCCTACTGACGCAGTCGAGCAGGTTTAACAAATTGGTTTTTTGGGGTGGACTCATCAAATCAAAAAACTAAATAATGAAAAGAATAAAAGACATAATAAATAGAAATTCAACCGGTAAAAAAGTTTTACTGCTTTTTATACTCGCAAATCTTGTTTATGCTGTAATGTTGATAATAACGATTCCAAAAACAATGATGTTTTCAAATGGAATGAAGTTATTGGATATGATGCCTTTTGGATACAGTCCGGAATACATAAACTCTCTCTTTGAAACTTTGGGTGAAAACGGACGAGATATTTACTTATACAACCAAATTCCAATTGACATGATCTATCCATTTCTGTTTGGAATTGGTTATTGTTTGTTGATTGCTTACTTTTTGAAAAAGCTCAATAAATTGAATTCTGTCTGTTTCTATTTGTGCTTACTGCCATTGATTGCCGGATTAGCAGACTATATGGAGAATTTAGGACTTGTCACTATGCTTACTAGTTATCCGGACTTATCTCAAATCTCTATGGCCGCGACCAATATTTTCACAATTATGAAAAGTATGACAACAACGATATATTTTATTGCATTAATTATCACTTCGATAGCATTTGGAATTAAAACATTGAGCAACAAAAACAATGAATCCAACAACTGATTCATCGGACATTTTCGATATATCGTTGAGACGAGCTGCCAGAATCGCAGGAATAGGTTACCTGTTGATTTTTGTCGTCAGCATATTCGCGAATGTTTTTTTTTAGACAAGCTTATTGTTCTGGGAGATGCAACAACCAGTCTTATGAAAATGACGAATGGGTACCCGTTGAAGACGCAGAGAAATCTAAATATCAAGAAGTCGCCCGATACACGATGCAATGCCATTTGCCGTAGATGGCCGTACTGTATCCCTCTTCTTTCAGCACCTCAGCAATGGTAGTTTCTTCATACTGCAGATGTTGGTTGAACTCTGCATTCAAAAGTTTCTGAAATGGAAACTCCCGTCGTCCGGGCAGCCATTCGGTCAAATGAAGCTACGCCGGATATTTGCCCGTGAATATGCTCGCCCGTGTAGGCGAACAATCATGGCAGGCCGCGTATGCATTGGTAAATTTCACGCCTTCTCTGGCGAATCGATCAATATTCGGTGTTTCCTCCGGTAACATACCTACCTTGGCACAGTGTAGTATTAGAAATCACGACCTGATGCAATCAAAATTGATCAATTCCATCTTCTTACTCCTATTGTTCTTGGCAGCGTGCACGATGAATGAAGACCCAACTGAGGCAAAAAAACCTGAGGATAACCGCTTTACCAGAATCATATTGACCCACGGCATGGATGAGCCCATGGGAATGACCTTCTTGCCCAATGAACAAGTCTTGATTGTCGAAAGGGAAGGCTCTGTTAAAATTTTCGACGAAATAAAAGGGGCGGTGACTTTGGCTGGCACAATTCCCGTCAATACATTATACAAAAACAAAGCAGGTAGAATTGAGGATGCCGAAGAGGGATTAATGGGCGTTGTCGCTCATCCTGATTTCTCGAGTAACAATTGGATTTTTATGTACTATGCCGACCCGGATCTTCCCAAACACGTGATTGCTCGTTGGGAATTGAAAGACAGACAATTGATCGATTCTTCAAAAAAAATACTGCTGGAAATACCAACTCAAAGGGAAGAATGCTGCCATACGGGTGGCGGAATGGTCTTTGATCAACAGGGCAATTTATATCTTACGACTGGTAACAATACCAAAAATCCACGAGGAAGTGCTTCTAATTTTGACGATCGACCGGGTTATGAAAATCACGATGACCAAAGAGGCCCTTCCAGTACCAATGATTTGCGCGGTAAGATTCTGCGGATTCGTCCTGAAGATGATGGCAGCTACACCATTCCTGAAGGCAATTTGTACCCTGTAGGAACGCCTAAAACACAACCTGAAATTTATACGATGGGACATCGGAATCCTTGGCGGCCTTCGATAGACAGCAAAACAGGCTATCTGTATTGGGGCGAGGTTGGGCCCGATGCAGTGAATGATTCTGATCGAGGTCCACGAGGCTATGACGAATTTAACCAGGCGAAAGGGCCTGGTAATTATGGCTGGCCTTATTTCGTAGCGAATAATCTGGCGTACAGAGGTTATTATCCACCGGATACTTGCTGTGGCGCTTATTTTGACTTGAAGAACCCCATTAATGAATCTGCCAATAATACAGGATTACGAGAATTGCCACCCCCTGTCCCCGCCTTGATCTGGTATGCTTATGGGCTCTCTGAGGAGTTCCCTTTGTTGGGGAGCGGTGCACGGAGTGCAACAGGTGGTCCGATTTTCCGAAAAGCAGATTTCAGTGATACTGCCAGGGTCTTTCCCGAATACTATGAAGGCAAATGGTTCATTATCGATTTTATGAGAAATTGGCTGATGGCAGTCACTTTGGATGATCCGGGCAACTATAAGGGGATGGAACCTTTTAAGCCCAATGAACGCTTCAATTGAGCCATTGATATGGATTTTGGACCAAGCGGGGATCTCTATATTTTGGAATATGGAGATACGTGGTTTAAACCAAATTCTAATGCCCAATTGGTGAAGATAGAGTACAATGCAGGCAATAGAAAACCGATCGTTCGGGCTACAGCGGACAAAAAAGCGGGAGCGGTTCCCTTGAATTTTCAGTTTTCGTCGGAGGGGACGATGGATTATGATTCCTACGATAAGGAAGCTTTACTTTTTCACTGGGAGATTGTGTCGAATAACGGAATAAGCCAAACTTTCCGCGATCCTCATCCGGCGATGCGATTTGAGCAGCCAGGTATTTATGAGGTACAACTCACAGTAACGGATAGCAAAGACGCAAGTGATCAAGTTGCTTTTGATATCGTGGTTGGTAACCAACCTCCGCAAATAGAAATTGACCTCAAAGAGGCCAATCGAAGTTTTTATTTCGGAGATTCTAAATTGCCTTATTCCATTTCGATAAATGATAAAGAAGATGGCAGCTCTGCTGACGGGCGCATTCAACGCGAAAAAGTAGCTATTACCTTTGATTACATTCCTGGTGGTTTCGATCCCGTTCAAGTTGCTCAAAATCAAAGTGGAACAGAATTACTAGCAATTGATGCAATTGGTAAAAACTTAATCGAAGACAATGATTGCCGTTCGTGTCATCAATACGACGCCAAGTCCATAGGTCCAAGTTATACTGATGTATCAAAAAAATACAGGGATACATCTACGAACCGAACCTTGTTGGCAGAAAGCATCATTTATGGAAGTAGCGGCATTTGGGGCGAGCACACCATGGCGGCACATCCGCAATTGAACGCCGTACAGGCCGAGCGCATGGTTCGATTTATTCTTACTTTCCGTGACGAAAAACTAGCCAAAGAGCGGCTTCCGCTTATTGGAACCTTGCAGCCCACCTTACCCACCGGAGAAGATGGTCAAGGAAATTATTTGTTACGTGCTGCCTATCAAGACAAAGGGGCAAATGGTTTGAAACCTTTAACAAGCGAAGCGTTTATTGTATTGCGGAGTCCGGTCGTTTTTCCACAATTGGCTGATCGCAAAGAGAATTCGCAATTGCTCACAACATCAGAAACAAGTTTTTATGTGTTGGCTCCTCGTTCCTATATTGCTTACAATTCCCTTGACATGACAGGCGTCCGACAGATAGACGTATTTGTACAGACGAACCCAAGAGTAAATGCAACGGGTGGCTTCATCGAAGTACGGTTGGACAGTCCAGATGGTAAATTAATAGGGCGAAGCGAAGAAGTACTTCAGAAAACGCCGCCTGGAATAGCTATTGACAATAGTCAAAAAGCACATAATTTAGAAGAAATAAAAGCACAAAGACGGCGAGGCTCACAAAAAATGACCATAATAGTAGAACCAGTCAGTGGAGTGCATGATGTCTATTTTGTGTTTAATAACCATGAAGCTAAGGCTAACGAAATCATGATGACGATCATGGAAATTGAGTTTTTTGACCAAAAAATAGATTCTCAGTAAATTAGAAAAACGCCAAAATATTCAATGAAAGCAATCATTTGGACAAAATACGGCCCACCCGATGTACTCCAACTTCAAGAGGTGGAAAAACCAACACCAAAAGACAATGAAGTCCTGATTAAAATATACGCAGCAACCGTGTTCGCAGGGGATTGCGGAATTCGAAGTTTTGACCTCCCGATTTGGTTGTGGATTCCGTTGCGTTTGATATATGGTGTCCTCAAACCAAGAAAGGGTAAAAGAATACTGGGCCAGGAATTCGCTGGGGAAATTGAAGCAGTGGGCAAAGAGGTAAAACGATTTAAGCAAGGAGACCAGGTATTCGGGCCTACTGACATGAGTGGCGGCGCTTATGCTCAATATGTATGTCTGCGGAGTAACTATCCGATAACTCTGAAACCCAAAAATATGAATTATGAAGAAGCTGCAACCGTTCCAGTCGGCGGCTTGAATGCCTTGCATTTCATGAGAAAGGCAAATATAAAAAGTGGTGAAAAAGTGCTCATCAATGGAGCAGGTGGAGGTATCGGTACCGTTGCAGTACAACTCGCAAAATACTTTGGGGCCGAAGTGACGGTCGTAGATAGCACACAGAAACTGGACATGCTTCGGTCGATTGGTGCTGATCACCTCATTGATTACGAGGAAGAAGATTTTACTATTAATGGTGAGACCTTCGACGTGATTTTTGATTCGGTTGGAAAGAGTTCTTTTTCACGCAGCTTAAAATGCCTCAAACCCAAAGGGCGTTATCTTTTGGGCAATCCACCTCTTCGCGACATGATTCGAGGGTTATTCGTTTCCATGTTTGGCCACCCCACCTTCAGCGGGACGGGCAAAAAAGTGATCAGCAGTTGGGCAGGCTATCGTTTGGAAGCTTTGAATAACCTCAAAGAGTTGATCGAGGCGGGGCATCTAAAAGCGGTGATCGACAAGCTCTATCCCCTGGAAGAAATAGTGGAGGCACATCGGTACGTGGAAACGGGACAGAAGGCGGGAAATGTGGTTATCACTGTGGGGCATGATGAACCCAATAGTTATCGGGATTAACAAATTGAAGATATGCTGAAAAACCTTTAACTAGTAGGAGCTTATGAAAAAAAGATATTATCTGTCGATGTTAAGTCTGTTTCCGTTGATCTTAGCATTTGAATGTGTCTACTTCGTTGTACACCAATCGACAGAGATATTTTTAGTGACAGCTTTAGGCCATTTTGTCCTTTTTGGACTAATAAACTTTCTTGGAGCTTATTTCCTCTATAAGCCCATCGACCATATATTTATTCAGGATGGGGATACTGAACAGGCTAAAAAGCGGGATGCCGCCCAGCGGATTAATCGCCTGACCTGGTACTCAACGGGTTGGATATTTTTTCTCGGTAGCTTTTATGTTGCTCTTGTCCTTTTGGCCTTTTTTTGGTTCCCAACGGGTATCGAAAGTCACGGTTTTTCTCCAGATAAAGTACCACCAATGGTATGGTTTTCCTATATTCCATCAATATTTTTTTTCATGCCGTCTTTCCTTCCTTTATCACCTATTTTTTAATTAATGATTTCAACCTTGATCTCAAAGCAAAAGCATTTTTACATTTTCAAATCCTTTATCCGGCAGGGAAAAAGAGAGTAGGGCTGACTTTATTATTTGTCTTTTTGATCCTTGTTTTTTTTCCGACCCTTCTTATTATAAAGGATTTAACTATCTTTTCAAGTACAGAAGATCAATATGCCCAGTTCATGAGTTTCAATCCGCTGGAAACCGTATTAGTGGATCGGTTTGTAGTTTGGGTTGGGATGATATTTGCAGTGGTCTTTATAACTCGCTCCTTCACCAAACCCATTTATTCACTTCTAAAAGAGATCAACAAGGTACGTGAAGGGAATTATTCCACCCAGGCCGCAGTCATTACAGACGATGAAATTGGGGTATTAACGCAAGAATTTAATGAAATGGTGAAAGGATTAAGAGAACGAGAATTGATCAGAGATACCTTTGGGAAGTACGTTCCCAAAGATGTAGTAACCGCAATTCTCGACAAGAAAATAAATTTAGAGGGAGAAGTTCGCTCATGCACGATTTTGGTAACGGATATTGCGAATTATGCAACTATGTCTGAAGAATTGACGCCCAAAGAAGTTGTCACTATGTTGAACGAGTATTTTTCTGCTATTGTAGATATTATTCAAAAACATAAAGGAGTCGTTAATGAATTTGTTGGAGATGCTGTTTTTGCTTTGTTCAATGTCCCCCTTAATGATCCTGATCACGCCGTAAATGCGATAAATGCTGCGTTGGCCATAGAAGAGGTAACTGCGACTCGTAAATTTGGAAAAAACCGTCAATCCTGAGTTTGACACTTAACGGCCTTGGATTTTCACAAGATGCCCATAGAATAGGGATTTTAGGGGTAGAAATGTAGATTTTTGATAAAAACGTGGTGGCAACAAATTGAATATAAATTCCTATATATTAGGTGTTTATAACATATATGTAGTATATTTACTACATGTTCATTAAAACTACTAAATCCAGAAATCACACCTACCTTCAAATAGTCGAGTCCTATCGCATGGACGGCAAAGTCAAGCACAAAGTCCTTCTTCACCTAGGCAGGTTGGATGTCTTACGACAAGATCGCACCCTTGAAACCATTGGCCGTAAACTCTTGACCTTGTCGGGAATGGATGCCAATAGCATTTCGGACATGAAAGAGGTTAAAAGACTTTGTTATGGTCATGTGGTTTATGAAAAGATTTGGGAAAAATTAGGCCTTGCTACAATTCTTGATAAGGTAGGAGCAAAGCATAGAAGGCTTGGCTTTTCCCTGAGTAGGGTTACTTTTTATATGGCAATACATAGACTATTGCGGTGCAAATCAAAATTAAGAGCCTACCAGGATCAAATTGAATTCAAGGGAATGGACAGCAATATTGAACTTCATCAACTCTACAGAAACCTCGACTGGTTAGCTACTCATAAGGAGGAAATAGAACAAGGTATGTTCAAAAGATATTGCGATCTGTTTAACTCAACTATAGATGTAGCCTTCTATGATGTAACCACTTTTCATTTTGAGAGTGTGAGGCCTGACGAGTTAAAAGACTTTGGGTTCAGTAAAAATGGAAAGTTCAACGAGGTGCAGGTAGTGATGGGATTGTTTACCGATCAGCAAGGTCGCCCTATAGGTTATGAATTATTCCCAGGAAATACATCAGATGGCAAGACGATGATCGATGCGTTGAACATACTCAAAGATCGGTTCAACATCAATCAAGTTGTCATAGTAGCCGATAAGGGGCTGAATAGTAAAAACAACTTTCACCTCATCAGACAAGCAGGATATGAATACATTGTGAGTTCAAAACTAAAAGTCCAAGCCAAACCTATACAGGATCAGGTATGGGCTAATGAGGGTTACCATAATCATGAAGTGGACAAAGACACAGCAGAAGTATTGTTCAGATATAAATCTGTGGATCTGGAGGTATCCTATAAAGACGAACAAGGTCAACAACATGAATGGAAAGATAAACTCATAATAAGTTGGTCAAAACAACGAGCGGTAAAAGATCAAAAAGACAGAAAAAGACAAGTCGAAAAGGCCGAAGCCATGGTCGACCAAGGCCAGGTGCCCAGCAGTAAAAAGGGTGCAAAGAGGTACGTCAAAATAGAATATGAGAACAAGACACCACCTACTCTGGATGAAGAACGAATCAAAGAAGATAGCAAGTGGGACGGATATTATGGTATTGAGTCAAGCCGCAAAGACATGAGTGAATTTGCTATTATGAAAGCCTACCACAATCTATGGCGCATAGAAGAAAGCTTTCGCATTCTAAAAACAACTATGAAAACACGACCGATATTCCATTGGACACCCAATAGAATAAAAGGCCACTTTGTAGTGTGCTTCATTTCCTTTGCAATGGAAAGAGCTCTGGAAGAAACTCTACGAAGTAAGGAAATCGAAATAAGTCCTGAAAAAATAAAAGATGAACTCAATCAACTCCAGGTATCTCAAATGAAACTGGAGGATCACAAATTTTATGTAAAAGGCGCCAATGGACAATACGGAGCAAAAATCCTTCGAGCATTAAATATTGCTCCGCTTAAAAATATTGAACTCATACAATAGTTCGCCAAGCCTCCTTACCGCACATTCGTCCAAACCCAATGCCGTAGTGGCAATTTGCAACATGTCAATCCCGTAACTGTCTGAAAATCAGATCACCAGCAAAATTAAGTGTCAAAGTCAAGAGCTTCTTGAAACCATGATTTGAGCTGCTGTTCAGAATAGGGATACTTTTGCCAAAAATCTCTCAATATCTTTTTTGCAAATACTCGCAATTGTTTTACGAACAAATATAGACAATAGTTCCCATATTGGTACTTTTTGTTTGTATTGATGACAGCGGTTTGGCTAAACTGCGTTTTAATGCAGTTTAGGTTTATTGTGTGCTGTTTTACAAATTAAAACATTTTTCGCACCCATAGAATTACCATGCTCGCTCCGATAGCCATAAATGCTGCAAAACCGTTAAATAAAATATCAATGGGGTCGAATACTCTACAAGGAAGAAATAATTGGATAAATTCATCAAGCACTCCTATTGCAAAAGCAGTCAGAAAAGCGACTAGAGCAGGTTTAGGAATTTTTTTGCCTTGTATTACTCTTTCAATAAGTGCTTTGTGTATGAAAATTGCCAATATACTATATTCAAAAAGATGGGATCTTTCTGCAAATCCTAATCTTGCATACAACATGATGTAGACTGCAGAAAGGCCCAGCCAAATTGTAATTTCAGCTTTTCCTGGTCGAGTTATTAGACCGTGTAATATGACAGTTGCTGCAATAGCTATCATAGTGTAAAAAAAGAGAGCACCTTGTAGGTCTTGATCCATTGTTGGGACCAGTCCCCCGCCGAAAATGAGAGTCGAAATAATTGCAACCAATACAAGAAATGTATAAAACCTAAGTCGCTTCTCCAATAGTCCGTGAAGGAAATATTTCATAACTCGTTGATACTCAATCTTAGAATTATGGATAAATTATTAAAACTAAAGTATCGTCTGAACCGAAACTTGCATTTTAATAGGATTGCCAAATAAGCAGGCCATAAATACTTGATAATCAGCGTTATAGAAAATCTTGAATTTAAGATACTGCTGTTAACACTTCGAATTTGGCCGAAATCCTTCACGAACTATTGTTCTCCCTAGATGATGTAAAAACAGACATAGTTAAATTTTTTTCTCTTATCCAGTTCTTAGCGAAATTGAGAATCATTTGGATTTGCTAAATGTTCTTCTTCTTATAGCACACAACGGTCGAGTGGATGCGGCGTCACGCGTCTAGCGTGATGATCGTCATCCACATTATTGTGCGGTCGGCTTTCGTTTTCTCACACCAATTTTAATCGTCTTTCCTGCATTCTAACATTGAAGTTAATTTCAGCTTTTAATGCTTTGAAAACTTTGAGAATTGTATCTATTGTTGCGGAATTAGCACTATTTTCCAATTTAGAAATTTGAGCCTTCTTGACCCCTACTAAATCACCGAGTTGTTCCTGGGTTAGACTGCGCTCCAATCTTGCTTTTTTTATCATTTTACCTAGAACATCCATTCTGAGTTCGTATTCATATTCATCACGTTCGGGTGTTCCGATTTTTCCAATGAACTCATCTTTCATTTCTTCAAGAGAATACGACTTAACTTTCTTTGCCATAACTAATTGGTTCTATTTTTGAAATAATTTGTCCTAATATTTTCAGCCCTTTCAATTTCATTTTTTGGTGTTTTCTGCGTTTTTTTAATGAACCCGTGAGTCGCAAAAACCAACGTATCGGTCTTATCCGTTTTATCCCAAAATGCAAGAAGTCTTATTTGCCTTGTCCTATACTTGGTTCGAAATTCCCAAATGTTATCGTTTAATTTTCGCAATAATCTTGGATCATTGGTTTGCTCGGCAAGATCAATATTGTAGAAAACCTTATTTGCCATTTTGCTATCAAGTGTCTTCATAAAGTCCCGGGCTTCCACTAAGAATCTCGTTTTAAAGTATATCACATATCATCAAGTTGGTAGACAAAGATAATCAAAAGTATCTAAATATAGAAACATTGTCTGTGCGCATATTGAATCTTAGCTGCATCACAACGATCCAGATATAGCACGTGGCTCCGGACCTTTCAAGTATCTTCTAAAGTAGCGGATTTGCGATCAAGTTTCAAATGGAATATTGAGGCATGTGCTATATCGTTTGTTAGCGACTTTTACTTTCTGTGAATACCTGTTTACAATCGTTGTAGAATCCCCTAAAAGCTCCATCAAGTACAAAGTTCAGGTATCTGTCAACATCTTTGATAAATTTACTCTTATATTAACACTAAAAATTAGTCTCATTATGGATAACAACAAAAGTATGACCACATCAGTAGACAATATTAACGGTCAAAGCAAGTGCCCTTTTATAGGTGGAGTACTAAAGCACAGCGCTGGCGGTGGCCCGTCAAATCGTGAATGGTGGCCAAAGCAGTTGAAGTTGAACATCCTCCGCCAACACTCTTCTCAGTCCAACCCGATGGGCAAGGAGTTCAACTACGCTGAGGAGTTTAAGAACCTCGACCTGGATGCCGTGAAGAAAGACCTCTTCGATCTGATGACCACGTCTCAAGATTGGTGGCCAGCTGACTACGGTCATTATGGGCCATTATTCATTCGGATGGCGTGGCACAGCGCAGGTACTTACCGCATCGCTGACGGCCGTGGTGGCGGGGGCTCCGGCACCCAGCGCTTTGCGCCACTCAACAGTTGGCCTGACAATGCAAACCTCGACAAGGCACGCTTGCTGCTCTGGCCGGTCAAAAAGAAATACGGCAAGAAAATTTCGTGGGCCGACCTGATGATCCTCGCCGGCAACTGTGCCCTCGAGTCGATGGGCTTCAAGACGTTTGGTTTCGCTGGCGGACGTGAGGATGTTTGGGAGCCTGAGGAAGACATCTATTGGGGTTCTGAAGGCGATTGGCTAGGAGACGAGCGTTACACCGGCGACCGGGAACTCGAGAATCCTCTTGGCGCCGTTCAGATGGGTCTAATCTACGTGAACCCGCAGGGCCCGAACGGAAATCCCGATCCGCTGGCTGCAGCCCATGACATTCGTGAGACATTCGGACGCATGGCCATGAACGACGAAGAGACTGTAGCGCTTATTGCTGGTGGGCACACATTCGGTAAAACTCATGGCGCTGCCGAAGAAGACAAGTACGTTGGTCGAGAACCCGCAGGTGCAAGCATTGAAGAGCAAGGCCTCGGCTGGAAAAACACATTTGGCAGCGGCAAAGGCGCCGATACGATCACCAGCGGCCTGGAAGGTGCATGGACCACAACGCCAACAAAGTGGAGCAACAACTACTTCGAGAACCTGTTCGGTTATGAATGGGAGTCGACAAAGAGTCCCGCCGGCGCGCATCAGTGGAAACCGAAGGATGGTGCAGGTGCCGGTACAATTCCGGATGCACACAACCCGTCAAAGAGTCATGCGCCATTCATGCTTACGACTGACCTCGCCTTGAAGGTGGACCCTATCTATGAGCCAATTTCAAAACGCTTCTACGAGAATCCCGATGAGTTCGCAGACGCCTTTGCTCGGGCGTGGTTCAAGCTGACTCACCGCGATATGGGTCCACTAGCGCGTTATCTCGGACCGGAGGTGCCTGAGGAAGAGCTGATCTGGCAAGACCCTATTCCAGTTGTTACGCATGAACTGATTGACGATCAGGACATCGCTGCACTGAAGGGTAAAATACTTGATTCAGGACTGTCTGTGTCCCAACTGGTATTTACCGCTTGGGCATCAGCCTCAACATTCCGTAGCTCCGATAAACGCGGTGGCGCGAACGGTGCACGCATTCGCCATGCACCGCAGAAGGATTGGGAAGTCAACAATCCGGCTCAACTGGTGACAGTGCTGGAGACTCTTGAGGGCATCCAAAAAGAGTTCAACAGCGCTCAGCCCGGTGGTAAGCTGGTTTCGCTTGCCGACTTGATCGTTCTAGGCGGATGCGCAGGCATTGAGCAGGCGGTGAAGAATGCCGGTCAGGATGTGACGGTGCCATTCACGCCTGGACGTGCCGATGCCTCGCAAGAGCAAACCGATGTGGAATCATTCTCCGTCCTCGAACCGGCTGCAGACGGGTTCCGCAACTACTTGAAGACTCAATACTCCGTATCAGCAGAGGAAATGCTTGTTGACCAGGCGCAACTGTTGACGCTGACTGCGCCTGAGATGACTGTTCTAGTTGGCGGCATGCGTGTCCTTAACACGGACTTCGATCAGTCCCAACACGGCGTCTTCACCAAGTGTCCAGAGGCGCTCACGAATGACTTCTTCGTCAACCTGCTCGATTTGGGCACAACGTGGAAAACGACTTCGGAGGCCGAAGACGTGTTTGAGGGTCGTGATCGCACAACAGGCGAACTCAAGTGGACTGGCACTCGTGTTGATCTCATCTTCGGTTCGAACTCAGAGCTCCGAGCTCTCGCTGAAGTCTACGGATGTGAGGACTCTCAAGAGCAGTTTGTGCATGACTTTGTGGCCGCATGGATTAAGGTGATGAACCTTGATCGCTTCGACCTGCCCTGATTTCAGCACAGTCTGGCAGGCCAAAGACCGAGAATCGTTATTTAGTGTTTAGAGGTGGTCTCTGGCAATGGGCTACCTTTTTTAATCCCCAATCCCAGTTGCATTCTTCGTCTGGAAAATACTTTTCACCATACAAACCTTTTTCTTCTTATTCCTTTGGCATTCCCGAAGCACCATTGCCCCAGCGATAGTAATTCTCCTCACCACTGATGGCTTTAAGATCTCTGTCGAATGGATAATTCCACCCAAAGGGAATACCAGGCATGTGTTTAAAATCAGTTTTTTCTGCTCTCTGTTTTAGGATTTCAATTGCCGGCATGTATTCCTTATTACCTTCCCAGGTAAACTCCTCCGGATTGTATGGCAGCAACATATTTTCTACAGCAGGTTTAATATATTTATATGCCTCCGGTGGTTGAGTATCTAAGATACATGCTGCCCGAACCTGAGCATGAAAAACAGGATGAGTAAAAGCGCTCATCAACACCGGCAATCCTTCTTCGTATCGATTCAAATTAAAGAGTCCTTCTACTGCCGTCAATCGCACGCTTACCGATTCATCTTTTAAAGCTGCCTGCAAAGCCTCAATAACTTTTGCATCATCAGATCGGGTAACAGCCAAACCCAGCACTGCCCAAAAACGGATAGCTGCATCCGGGTCTTTTGCCCTGCTCAGCAACTCAGGAATGGCAGCTTTGCCCTGATACATCAAGTCTGCCGTTTCGAGTATTTCTTTGTAATTATCTATTTCCTGCCCTACATCTCACTGCGATTTTTTTCCTACGGAACGTTCTATCAGCTCTGTTTCTTCAAGGATGCCAAGATCGCGAGTCTCAGTCATCTGCTTGTGGAGCTCTTCTCTCATGCGGTCAAGCACTTTGGCATATTTTGGATCACCAGCCACATTATTTATCAAATACGGATCGCTCTCCGAGTCGTAAAGCTCCTCTACTGGCTTAAAACGCATGGCAGGCATTTCCATATCCCCTGTCAATTTCCCCTGACGGGCCAGCTCAACCCATTTTTGAAGTACAGGTGCATCAAACTCGTAATCTTCATAAGGTTTATAAGGCAGATGCGGAAAAAAATTGCGGTGATAGCGATACCTCTTATCACGAACCGTGCGCACCATTTCAAAACGGCTGTCGAGCCTGCCACGTGCCGCAAACACATATTCCCGTTTTTTTGCCTTGCTTTTACAGAGCAGGGGTTTGCCGTCCATGAAATCAGGTGTTTCTATTCCGGCTAAATTCAAAGTAGAAGGTCCAATATCTATCAATGAAATTAATTCATCTTTTACCGAACCGGATTTTGCCGGAGCCAGATGTTTATATTTTTCAGGGTACCGCACAATAAGAGGAACGTGAGTACCCTGTTCCCAAACCGTATGCTTGCCTCGTGGCATGCCCACACCGTGATCTGCCCAGACAAAAACAATGGTGTTTTCCCAAAGCCCGTCTTCCTTTAACTGTTCAATTATCTCGCCCGCACGGTAATCCACCTGTGTAACCGCATCGAAGTAACGCGACCATGCTTTTCGAAACTCCGGCACATCAGGATGATAGGGAGGAATTGGTGCTTTGTCCGGATCGTGAAAATCCTCCGGTTTGAGTCGATTCAATCGTTCTTCCACAATCCGGTCTTCCGGAATCTTCGTAATACTGGAATGGCATTCTCCAAAATCGAATTTTGCCAGAAAAGGCTGGTTCTTATCAGGACGATTCCGCCAGTGGGCCTGATGGCTGCACTCATTCCATGGATTGACGGGTAAATTGTAATCCATCTTTGCATTGTTGCTGGTGTAGTATCCGGCTTCGCGCATTTGCGTAGGAATCATTTTTAAAAAACCGGGGCCTGTTCTATGGCTTCGATGATGTATCGTTCCCAGCGATGTAGGATACATGCCGGTAATATGCCCCGAACGGGAAGGAGAACACACCGGGGCAACAGAATACGCTTTATCGTAACGGATACCTTCCGAAGCTAGTTTATCAAAAACAGGTGTTTTGGCATACTCGTCTCCGTAGCCCCTGAGTTTGACACTTAATTTTGCTGGTGATTTGATTTTCAGCCAGTTATGTGATGGGCATGTTGCAAATTGCCACTACGAGCTATTCATTTTATGAGAATGAGTTGGTATGACGGTAGGTAGTTGACCTATTTGATGAGTTCAATATTTTTAAGCGGAGCAATATTTAATGCTCGAAGGATTTTTGCTCCATATTGTCCATTGGCACCTTTTACATAAAATTTGTGATCCTCCAGTTTCATTTGAGATACCTGGAGTTGATTGAGTTCATTTTTTATTTTTTCAGGACTTATATCTATTTCCTTACTTCGTAGAGTTTCTTCCAGAGCTCTTTCCATTGCAAAGGAAATGAAGCACACTACAAAGTGGCCTTTTATTCTATTGGGTGTCCAATGGAATATCGGTCGTGTTTTCATAGTTGTTTTTAGAATGCGAAAGCTTTCTTCTATGCGCCATAGATTGTGGTAGGCTTTCATAATAGCAAATTCACTCATGTCTTTGCGGCTTGACTGAATACCATAATATCCGTCCCACTTGCTATCTTCTTTGATTCGTTCTTCATCCAGAGTAGGTGGTGTCTTGTTCTCATATTCTATTTTGACGTACCTCTTTGCACCCTTTTTACTGCTGGGCACCTGGCCTTGGTCGACCATGGCTTCGGCCTTTTCGACTTGTCTTTTTCTGTCTTTTTGATCTTTTACCGCTCGTTGTTTTGACCAACTTATTATGAGTTTATCTTTCCATTCATGTTGTTGACCTTGTTCGTCTTTATAGGATACCTCCAGATCCACAGATTTATATCTGAACAATACTTCTGCTGTGTCTTTGTCCACTTCATGATTATGGTAACCCTCATTAGCCCATACCTGATCCTGTATAGGTTTGGCTTGGACTTTTAGTTTTGAACTCACAATGTATTCATATCCTGCTTGTCTGATGAGGTGAAAGTTGTTTTTACTATTCAGCCCCTTATCGGCTACTATGACAACTTGATTGATGTTGAACCGATCTTTGAGTATGTTCAACGCATCGATCATCGTCTTGCCATCTGATGTATTTCCTGGGAATAATTCATAACCTATAGGGCGACCTTGCTGATCGGTAAACAATCCCATCACTACCTGCACCTCGTTGAACTTTCCATTTTTACTGAACCCAAAGTCTTTTAACTCGTCAGGCCTCACACTCTCAAAATGAAAAGTGGTTACATCATAGAAGGCTACATCTATAGTTGAGTTAAACAGATCGCAATATCTTTTGAACATACCTTGTTCTATTTCCTCCTTATGAGTAGCTAACCAGTCGAGGTTTCTGTAGAGTTGATGAAGTTCAATATTGCTGTCCATTCCCTTGAATTCAATTTGATCCTGGTAGGCTCTTAATTTTGATTTGCACCGCAATAGTCTATGTATTGCCATATAAAAAGTAACCCTACTCAGGGAAAAGCCAAGCCTTCTATGCTTTGCTCCTACCTTATCAAGAATTGTAGCAAGGCCTAATTTTTCCCAAATCTTTTCATAAACCACATGACCATAACAAAGTCTTTTAACCTCTTTCATGTCCGAAATGCTATTGGCATCCATTCCCGACAAGGTCAAGAGTTTACGGCCAATGGTTTCAAGGGTGCGATCTTGTCGTAAGACATCCAACCTGCCTAGGTTAAGAAGGACTTTGTGCTTGACTTTGCCGTCCATGCGATAGGACTCGACTATTTGAAGGTAGGTGTGATTTCTGGATTTAGTAGTTTTAATGAACATGTAGTAAATATACTACATATATGTTACAAACACCTAATATATAGGAATTTATATTCAATTTGTTGCCACCACGTTTTTTCAAAAACCTACATTTCTACCCCTAAAATCCCTATTCTATGGGCATCTTGTGAAAATCCAAGGCCGTTAAGTGTCAAACTCAGGAGGGTATATTGGCTTGAAACGAACTAAAACCAGCCTTCGCAATTCAGTCGTATTTTCTTGATCCAAGTCTACTTTCTGAAATAGAAATTAACATTTGTATGAATAATCATTCAATAACAGCAATTAGACCAATATTTGCATGATATTTCATACAATACTGAATTGAATAATTCAATCATTATCACTATCTTTGCATGAATGATCATTCAATATAAGCCAATATGACACTTTATGAATGATATTTCATACACAAATTGGGCATCAATGAGTGACGAAGTGCTTATTGAAACCATAGGAAACTTTGTCCAACACCACCGGTTGAATCAAAACCGATCGCAAAGTGATGTAGCAAAAGCTGCCGGAATAAGCCGATCAACACTCAGCCTTTTGGAACGGGGTGAAAAAACATCATTAAACAGTCTGATACAGGTTTTGCGCGTATTGGATGTATTGCACGTCATGGATGTTTTCATAGTCGGTGAGGAGATCAGCCCGATTGAATACGCCAAACTTCAAAGGAATAAAAGGAAACGGGCTCGCAACCAGCACAAAAAATCAAATGAAGAGCCAGGATGGTAGACGCTGCGGAAATAAGACTGTGGGGCGAATTTGTGGGCGCTGCACGCTGGGATGAAAACAGACAATTGGCCAGTTTTCAGTACGACAAAAGCTTTCTCAGCAAAGGACATGACATCTCACCGATAAAAATGCCCATTAGAAACGGAGACCGCATTTATACCTTCCCGGAATTACGCAAGGCAAAAGTAGAGCAGACAGACACTTTCAAAGGATTGCCAGGTTTACTAGCCGATGCACTGCCGGATAGATATGGGAATCAACTCATAAACGTTTGGCTCGCCCAAAATGGCAGATCGCCGGATAGCATGAACCCCATAGAACAGTTGTGCTTCATCGGGGCCAGGGGAATGGGAGCTTTAGAATTTGAACCTGCTCAATTCAAAACGGGTAAAAGAACTTTTGCTATTGAGGTTAAGAGCCTCGTCGAAATCGCACAAAAAATGTTGTCCAATCGGAAGGGCTTCGAAGTGAATTTACACGGAGACGAGCACAAGGCCATGAGGGAAATATTAAAGATCGGAACTTCTGCGGGAGGAGCAAGGCCTAAAGTGGTAATTGCCTTTAACAAAAAAACAGGAGAAGTGCGATCCGGCCAGACCAAGGCTCCCAAAGGTTTCGAACATTGGTTGCTCAAATTAGATGGGGTCAGTGATGCCCAATTCGGAGCAAGTCACGGTTTTGGAAGAGTGGAATATGCCTATTATTTAATGGCAAGAGATTGTAAGATCGAAATGATGAATTGCAATCTTTTAGAAGAAAACGCACGCGCTCACTTTATGACGAAGCGCTTTGACAGAGATGGCAGCGATGTCAAACACCACGTACAAACTTTGTGCGGAATACAACACTATGATTACAACAATCTGTATGGTTATAACTATGAGCAGCTATTTCAAACCATGAGAATGCTTAGATTGACATACCCGGAGGCGGAACAAATGTTTCGAAGGATGGTGTTCAACGTAATGGCGACAAATTACGACGACCACACCAAAAATTTTTCTTTTAAGTTGAAACAAAACGGCAAATGGGAGTTGTCCCCGGCTTATGACGTATGTTATTCCTATGATCCTCAAAACGTTTGGGTAAATCAACACACATTGAGTATTAATGGTAAACACAGAGATATCAATAAGTCCGACCTTATGACCATAGGCAAAGCAAACAGTATTAAAAAAGGGGAAAAAATAATTGATGAGATTAAAGAAACGGTTTCGAGATGGCCGGTATATGCAGATAAAGTAAGAGTATCTCCGGAATTGAAAGGTTCTATTTCTAAAACTCTTGTTGCGTTAAAATTTTAGGCATAAATAATTAAATTTGTGCAGAATCCCAAAACGACTCTTTAGACGGTGAATCTTTTAACGCCAGGAAGAGGAATATGAGACGGGGAAAGAAAAGTTTTTGACAGATTTGTAGAGAGTGTTCAATTTTAAACAAAAATCTAAAATGAAAGCAAAGTCATCCGTGATCATAGTTTCAATTGTAATTCTAATTTTTGCATCCTGTGCACAAAAACAAGAAATCAAAATACTTTCTAAAGAAGAGATCCACCTACCCGAAAATGCTCTTTTGGGCCTGGAAGTGGCACAAGACCTTGATATTCAGCTATTTGCGCACGAACCAATGATCGTCAATCCCACGAATATGGACATCGACGACAGAGGGCGCATTTGGGTAACGGAGGGCAGAAATTATCGTCCATGGAACAACGAAGACAATCCCTATATCGAAGAGGGCGATCAAATTTTAATATTGGAAGATACCGACGGAGACGGGAAGGCAGATGATCGAAAAGTATTTTACCAAGGTGTTGACGTCGATGTTGCATTGGGCATATGCGTTCTGGATAACAAAGTGATCGTCTCGTCTGCACCAGATGTATTTATTCTTACCGACGAAGATGGAGACGACAGAGCCGATTCTAAAGAGTTATTGTTCACAGGAATTAGCAATCCTCAAAACGAACACTCAGTGCATGCTGTTGTTTTCGGGCCCGATGGCAAATTGTATTTCAATTTTGGCAATGCGGGTCTTCAAATTGCCGACAAGGACGGTAATCAGATCATTGACATTTTCGGTAACGAGGTGGCACAAAAGGGCAATCCGTACAGGCAAGGAATGGCATTCAGGTGCAACATGGACGGAAGCGAATTCGAGGTATTGGGATGGAATTTCAGGAACAATTACGAGTTGGCAGTGGACTCTTACGGCAATGTCTGGCAATCTGATAACGACTCAGACGGCAACAAAGCCTGCAGGATCAATTATGTCATGGAATATGGCAATTTTGGGTACAAAGATGAACTTACAGGAGCTTCGCGGTCAGAGCCGAGAGTCGGAATGCACAAAGATATTCCCATGCGCCATTGGCACCAAAACGACCCGGGCGTAGTACCCAATTTGTTGATCACTGGTTCAGGCTCACCTGCAGGGATAACGGTTTATGAGGGTGACCTTTTGCCCAACAGATATCACGGCCAATTGATACACGCAGAAGCCGGGCCTGGGATCACTCACGCTTATCTAAAATCTAAAGATGGTGCAGGCTTTAAAGCTGAAAAAGTCAATATGCTCGCACGCACCACAGATCCTTGGCACCGGCCTTCGGACGTTGCGGTGGCACCCGACGGTTCGGTATTCTCGGCCGACTGGTACGATCCCGGTGTTGGAGGCAATTGGTGTGGCGATCCGTACAAGGGTCGCATTTTTAGATTATTTCGCGATGCGCGTCAATACACTTTCGACGCACCGGATTATTCTACTCCCGAATCGACTATAGCCGCATTGAAAAGTTCTAATCCGGCAACTCGTTATAAAGCATGGACCAGATTGAACAACTTGGAAGAACGGGCGGAAAACGTTTTATTGGAACTTTGGAATGACGATAATCCCATATATCGAGCCAGGGCGTTATGGCTCTTGACTAAAATAGAAAAAAGGACGACAGCATATATTACACAAGCGTTAGAAGATACCAATCCGGACATTCGGATCGTGGGTATCAGAGCTGCTCGCCAAGCAAATCGAGAGGATTTAATTGGAGCTCTTAAAAAAGCAGTTAATGACTCAAATCCTCAAGTACGACGGGAAGTAGCACTTGCCCTTAGAAATGTAGATGACGCTGATCAAATTGCGGAGCTATGGACTGACTTGGCTTTACAACACGATGGCGAAGATCGATGGTACCTCGAAGCGTTGGGCATTGGTGCGCACGATCATTGGGATGCTTGTTTCGATAGATGGGTGGAAAAGGCTGCTGAGCATTGGAAGCAAAAACCGGGACGTGATATTATTTGGAGATCCAGAGCTTCTAGGAGTTTTGGTTACCAATTGGCACTGCTCAAAGATCCGAGCCTTAAGCTGGATGAAATAGCGAGATTATTGCGGGCGACAGATTTCCAAAAACATGAGGAAAAAAATCAAAAACTCGCCGAATTACTCAAAAATAAGCGATCTGATCAGGATGAATTTAATCGAATGGTGCTTAACCTACTCGATCCTCAATTCGCCGCGAATTCTGTTGAGGTTAAAAAAGCTGCTCGTGAAATTTTGCCGGAGCTATACGGCAGTTCGGCTTATTTGGATTTGGTAAAAAATCTCGACTTGCAAGGAGAAAGTGATCGTGCTTTTAAGCTGGTACTTGAAAAGCCAAATCATGAATTAGGCGTTAGGGCAGCGCAGATTGTTTTTGCGTGGAAAGGCGTGGCCCCCTTTAAATCAGTTGTTGAAAATGACGACGAGGAAGCAAAAAGATCGGTTATTGAAAATTTGGGCCATGTGTATAACAAAGATGGTAAAGAATTGCTGAATGAGGTGGCACGGGATGAGAACCAATCCGTTTCTTTGCGCAGATTAGCCGTGGAAAATTTGGGCCGCGGTTGGGGATGGGAAGAGCGGATGATATATGTTTTAGAATCTGAAGCAATGAGCGATGTACTAAAGTCAGTTGCGGCCACCAAATTATTGGGCGCCAATAAGCCCATTGATCGCGAAGTTGGGCGAAAGTTTCTCAATCAGGCCGAAACGGCCGAAGAATGGCCGGCGATAGATGTACTCGCCGCCAGGACGGGGGATATCGAAAGCGGTATGGCTGTTTTTAAAGAGGCGTGCAGCACGTGTCATAAAGTTGGCGGCGAAGGAACGGCATTTGGCCCCGACCTGACTGAGATAGGAAATAAGCTGGGCAAAGAGGCCATTTTGGTGTCAATTATAAAACCGGATGCAGGAATTAGTTTCGGTTTTGAAGGCGAAGAAATCGAAACGAAAGATGGTAAAACATTTGCGGGTTATGTTACGAATGAGACGGCAGCAGGAATCGATCTGCGGATTATGGGAGGGATTAATCAGTCCTTTTCAAAAGATGAAATTACATCAAGAAAATTGAGCGATTATTCTTTAATGACTCCTAATTTGCATTCGGTCATCGGTCAGGAAAAACTGGTCGATCTCGTTGAATATGTTGCGTCTTTGAAGAATTACAAGACCTTGCACGAGAATCCTTATCAGGGTAAGATCGAGTATGAGAGGGAAGAGTCGGAATAGCTTTAATAACAAATTGTGAATCACTTTGAAAGACGAGAGTTGTGAATCACTTACTCAATGCGCTTTTCCTTTTGCCGAATATTTTATTCAAATTAAAACCAATGCTTTCAACGACTTCAACATCCCTGTCCCAACTCTTAGTGATACGCGGTCGCGAAGAGTCGGCAATAATAATATTTTGCGTTTTAGTGAGAATCCATATAACTTTTTGAACGCCAAAATTCTGATAATCTTCAATTTTTTCGAGAACGTATTCCATTTCCGATTGCTTTCCGGTGTCTGCCTTTGGCAGGGAGTGAAACGGAAAGATCGGTGAGCATAACTTTCCAGATCATCACTAGCTTCACGGCTCACCGATCCCTCCTTCTCTTCGACTAAGCTCAGAGCCGCGCTTCGGGCTCAATGATCCTATGTTCGGTCTACAAAGCGTCCTCTAACTCCCGCAGCCTGACATTTCTAACCCAAATATTCCCTTGTTTAGAATACAAAGCAATCAACCCTTCCCAAGCCTTGCAATAATCCTCCACATTTTCATAAATCGTACCCGAAAGACTCGCCTTCCACTCCTTGCTAAGTAATTGATAATCAGTTACTATTATGCCATTTACCCAATGTTCGACGTGATTTCCTTTAACCACAATTCGCGCTTTGTTGTATTCATTGGCAGGTTTTGAGACCACATATTTCGGTTCGCTGACGTCGTAATTAGCACCTGTTTTGTGCTCGCGTACGACTTTGGCATCGGCATTGCCCTGATCGTCCACTAGTTGCATTCGCGGCGAAACGGCAAGTGTTTTTTCTGCGTCATCGAAGTGGGGTACATTAAACAGTATGCCTCCTTCAGCGCCAGATTCTAGCTTCCATTCTAATTCCATGCCGACCAGTTCCAGAAAAACATTTTTCCGATCATCCGATAGGGTGACCGATTTTATTTTAAGATTCTCAAGATCTCGCTTTTCCTGGCTTGGGCCTTCGTCTGTCCATTTGTAATGCCACTGCTGTACCTTGTAATCTTCTGGATGAGTACCATCGCCAATTCTCAAGGGCTTCGTGAATTGGATTTCCAACCCATTTGATTTCGCTCTTATCGCAAGCATTTCAAAAACTGTTTTTCCATTATATGTAAGTCGCTGAAGACCAAATGAATGTCCTCGGTGTCCGAAATCTTGAGCGCCGCCGAGACCCGCAACATAAAGCGCTCCATCCGGGCCCCATTCCATTCGATTAATTCCTACTTCAAGACCCTGTGCAAAACGAAATACCGCTCCCTGGTACTGGCCTTTGACCACTTCTATGTAATCTCTTTTGATACCACCATGAGTGCTCTCCGTGAATCATCTGTCCTTCATATGGACCATAATGCATTAGGATAGGCTGCGATGGCGAATTTCCAATCTCGTTTTGAGTCAACCAAATGACCGGAGGCTCTTCTGTTAAATCTTCGGGAAGATTGTCCGCTTCTATATTTCTATTCCCATAAAAGGGTTTTCCCTCATGAGGTATGTGCACAATTTTATTCACAGGGTTACCCTCCCCTTCGTTATCCGCCACGAAGATTTCACCATCTGGGCCGAAGCCTATTCCATTTGGCTCTTTTAATCCATACGCTATGTGCTCAAAGCTGCCATCCATAGCTATTCTGAGTGCCTTACCCCGGTCAACGGGTTGATTGTGTGCGCCGCTGCCCAATGCAATTCCCAAAGTACAGTAGAAATATTCGTCGCGATGGATAAGACCGAACGACCATTCATGAAAATTGGCAGTCGTTCCCCAAGTATCACAAACGCTTTTGTACTCGTCTATGATCCCGTCGCCGTCGTGATCTATTAGCTTGGTGAGCTCCCAACGTTGCAGCACATATATATCGCCCTCGACTATTGTTATGCCCAACGGTTCGCAGAGTCCATCGGCGATTTTGGTCACTTTTACATCCCGGTTACTTCCATCAGTGACATTATTCAATACGAATACTTCTCCGTCCCAAGTGCACAAGACAAGGCGACCGTCACCCATAAATTCAATGTCGCCAACTCGCGGTTTGAATCCTTTCGGTCGCACCACGGAAAGATCAAAAGATGGATGCACGTCTTCGAGAGACGCCCCAAATCCTGGTGCATTGTTATGCACAATTTCTTTTAGGCCGGGTGAGGTAGGTTTGATATCAAATGGATTGTGGGTAAATGCCACCGCAGGGATGGGTTCGTATTCATTGCTTTTATCATTGCGCCAACTCAGGACGAGATATTTGCTAAACAGATGATGGTAAAAATCGACATGTATTTTATGCGCCCCCTCCGTGAGATAGATTTCTATCTCGTCGACAAAGGTACCTTCGTAATAGTGGCCTTCGGATACTACATCGCCATCAATTGCCAGACGGCCGCCGTTGTTGGCTGTGAATTGTAAATCGTACATTTTCGATTCGTCTACATTCAAATAACCGTTGGCCTCCATTACAAAATCGGTGACAAAACCACCGAAATTTTCATCTGTCGCTTTACCGATATCGGGGTTACCTGAACGGAAATCTATGTTGGGATAGACCTCAGAAGTATTTGGATTTTGACCGGCTATCATTTCAGGTAAGTTTGCTAGAGGCTGACTGATGTTATAAAAGTCTACGGCAACACCTGGACGGCGTTCTGCCTCCTCCTCTGGTACAACTGATAAGATGTAAGCGGCCATAGCTTTTGCATCGACTTCCGACACATTTGGGTGCGGAGACATCGCCCGTTTTCCCCATACACCCGAACCGCCGTTAATTATTTTTTGCGAAAGCTGTTCGACTTCCGCGGGACTCGACTCATATTTTTGTGCCACCTGTGTATATGACGGTCCTATGATTGGTTTGTCGACCAGATGACAAGCAGCGCAATCGCTTTTGCCTATTACCATTCTTCCAACAGATGAAAGCACGCCAAGGTCATTTGTATCTTCTCTTGTGGATCCATTACCCAGATTTTCTTCGGATTCCAGTATTTGTTCCTAAGATGGCTCTTAATGGCGACGCCTTTGTTTTTGCGCACGTAACCTTTGTAATCCGGGATTATTGAGGCCGATTGACCGCTATCATTCCTTATTGACCAGGGCGAAGTTGTTAGTTCGTCAATGATATAGGCCTCTCCTCTGGAAATTGGTTGCGTGCCGTGTATATTATCATAAACCGGGCCTGTGAAGCGAATATCCCCTTTCCAGACTTTGTATAATTGCTACACAAATAGAAAAGAGACAGGTTGTCTTACGCATCTGCTCAAATTATTAATTATTGAAGCGAAATAACAATGGATAGTTACTTTTGGTGGTACTTTTTTTAATTTAAACATAAATATGAGACCGATGAAAATCTATCACTACCTCCTGGTTCCTATCCTCTTCATTAACTATGCATGCAAACCGAACAACAGCGAAGTGAGTGAGACTGCATTTATCGAGGCAACTGAAGTGCAAGAATGGCTCTCCTTCGAGGGTAAAAGCGATATGCCAAAGGTAGTACTCGTTTCGGGTGACGAAGAATATCGCTCGGAGGAATCGCTGCCGCTATTGGCCAAAATGCTAAATACACACCATGGATTTAACTGTACGGTACTATTTGCTCAAGATCCTGAAAAACCAGGAATCATTAATCCAAACTACGTACATAATATTCCAGGCCTCGATCATCTGAAAACTGCTGATATGATGATCATCTTTACCCGCTTTCGGGCCCTCCCTGATGAGCAAATGCAATACATAAATGACTATCTGAAAACAGGAAAGCCGGTATTGGGAATACGTACGGCGACTCACGCCTTTCATTTTAAAAAGTCAGACCCCGATTCGAAATGGGCGCACTACGGCAATTCCTACGAAGGTGATGACGAGTGGAAAGACGGATTCGGGAGATTGGTTTTAGGTGAAAAATGGATATCACATCATGGATGGCATCGTCATCAAAGCACGAGAGGCATTGTCGCTCCGGATGCAGCGTCTCACCCTATATTGAATGGTATCGGAGAAGGCGAAATATGGGGCCCAACAGATGTGTACGGTGTGCGATTGCCGCTGCCGGGGGATTCACAGCCGATAGTTCTTGGTCAGGCCGTCAATCGGGCAGGTGAGTACGATGAAAATGATCCTCTGTACGGTATGCGATCTACGGATATCGAAGTGGCTGGTATCCATCCCGACCGAGCCGAAAAAGGCAATCCGAATGAACCCATGATGCCAGTGGCATGGACGAAAAGTTACCAGATTCCCGGCGGTCAGAAGGGTAGGGTATTCGCTACGACGATGGGAGCATCTACGGACTTGTTATCCGAAGGAACGAGGCGGATGTTTGTTAACGCAGTCTTCTGGTGCCTCGATCTGGAGGTGCCCGAAAAGGCGAATGTGGACATCGTAGGCGATTTTGATCCGACGCCTTATATGTTTGTGGATGATCAGTATTTTATTGATAAGAATCAGAGTGTTGCTTCTTTGAAGTGAGTGAGTGTGTACAGGTGACATCCCCGCCTGCGGACGCATATGCATCAACTCTAACTTAACATATATAACAATTAACAATGTAAAAAGAATTGACTACCTGTGTTTTAACCTAATATTTGGGAATCTAACCATAGAACAAAAGTGCAGAAAAATTCAAAGTTCTTCACTATGTGGCAGTCCAATGTTTGCCTGTATAATGTTAATAATCAAAAGAATACATATTCATAAATAAAATATAAGTTAAACTAAGGTTGATGCCAATGCGCCTGCGGACGGGCAGGTTTCGAGAGAAGGTGTCATCTCGGCAGGTTTTACCCTGTATAAGTTTCGTGATCTGGCAGCGTTTCAAAATTCAAGATGACACCTTTTTCTGCAAAAAAGATGTCACCTTGACGCCCGTTTTCAAAAAAAGTGATATGTCTATGTTTCGCAAATTCGCTGTTCTCTTTTTTAGTCTATTCCCGCTGTTTGTATATGGCCAGCACTTATACCAACTCCCGAAGCCACTAATTGAAAAAACATATCTTGAAGAAATAATCGGTCCGTTATCGTCCAAAAAATTTGAAAAACCCCTCAACGTCCTTTGGGTCTATGGATACGACGAACACCACATTCCCGGAGCACATGATTATGTGAAGGTAAAAGACCTAATGGTCAGCTTATTAGAAAAGGTGCCAAATATCACCGTTGATGAAGCCTTTCTGTTCCCCAATCAAGGTCAATTTGATGAGGCAGATCTCGTGGTCATGTATTTACACCTACCACAATTAGCTGATAATCAATTTGTTATGTTTCAAAACTTCATTGAAAATGGCGGAGGTGTGGTGTCTTTGCACGAAACTGCGATCATCCGCCCTTCATCCATGGGCAAGAAACTATCGAAGTGTCTTGGTTCTGCCTGGAACGAGGGAACATCCAAGTGGGGTGCGATATTCGACGAAATACATGTAAATAACAAACATCAGGTTTTCCGCGGCTTTTCCAATACTATAACCATTACGGACGAGTTCTACTGGGATCTTTTTCAAGAAGAATCTGTGCTGGTGCACGGAACCGTGAAAACCGGCCCTGGCGGTAATAGCACTGCTCCTGTTGCAAAGGATCAATTATCGGAAGAGAAATCTCCGATCTTTTGGACCTATGAATTAGGTGATGGACGAGTATTCGGAACCACAACGGGCCACCACACCTTCACCTATTTTGATCCCGAATTTCGCATTATACTCTTTCGGGCAATGGCCTGGGCAATCGATGAAAATCCCGATCCATTTATGTCGTTAGTCTTTGAAGGCATTGTCGATGAAAGCGGGATGGTTGGTACAACGGATGCCATGCGGCATTGGAAAGGGAAGCGGAGGAGGTGAAATGCGAATTGTACAAGATCGCATTATCCTCTTACCTCTTAGAACATATATCTTGTTCATTAGGATTTCGTCCGGTATAACTAGTGCATTAGGCATTAAGTAATGAACCTCATAAACAAAGTTATTTTTCTTCTGATCAAGGCGGAAAAACCGGAGTTATGCCTAAGCATAATGAGGATTTTTCCAACCCCGAGCAGGAGGAAAAGAACAAGTTTCATGGGGGTCAGGATTTAGTGCCTGGTGCACTAGTGCATCGGGAACGAAGTTCTTGAACCATGAGGTTGAGCTTCGATAAATCCTTTGAATTTCCACTTATACGGTTTAAACAATAGTGTGTTGTAGAATGCAATGTAAGATTCAATTTTGGATTTCAGATCGTCCACTGATATAAAATTTCCGTTCTTAATTCTGTGCCTTTGTAGTTTTCCAAACCAGTTTTCGATAGGGTTGAGCCAGGAACAGTGTTTTGGAGTATATACAAAAAAGATGCGATGTTCGGGATTCTCTAAAAATGCTTGTCTGGAAGCTTGACTTTTTAGAATTCCCTTATACTCTTTTGTTCCTAAGTCTCCCCTATAATCGATTTGCTGGGCTACCCAACGCACCAAAGATTCCGATTTATGTGTATTGAGTTGATCAGCAAGAAATCCGATTTGTTTATCAATTGATACAGTTGCACAACTTTGTTTTATGAATTCTAAATAATCCTTTTCTGTACGGGTTGGATGTAATCGGTAATGGTGTATTTTTCCATTAGAAATATCCAATGCGGCCATTAAACAGGTTGTTCCGTGTCGAGTGTATTCAGATTCAATACGACGATTTCTACCCGGGCGCATCGGAGTGCTGTTTTTTCTCTCCAAGGCTTGAATACCTGTTTTTTCGTCTACACTAAAAACACGCCTATTTGGGTCTTGCCCCGCCACTGCCCCTATAATTAAAGCACAAATGAACTCAACTTGTTTGCGAAATAATTCTCGGTCCTCAATATTGGGGTATAACCAATAATCTGACTTATCCGGCCTTAATTTGTTTTTTTTAAAATAGTGCCCACATAACGTGGGGAAATGCTATCCACAATTTTCCTTGCCTTTGCCACATGGGCCAACATTTCTCTTGTCCAGTAATCCATTTCAATATCATGATCCTCGGGCTTTTCACAGGCCAACCCTACAATTTGCTGCTCTTGGGCTAAGGTTATTCGTTTTGGTGCTCCACTCCTGGGCAAGTCTGATAGTACCTCCTCCTTAATCTTGGTACGTAAAACATGATCTTTCACTCGAATGCCTTGTTCATCATGTTCTAACGCTCTTAATTCCTCTTGTCCTGATTCCCAACGCCGCCTCCACCGTCGTACTGTATTTAATGAAACTCCTAAATTTCTTGAAGTTTCATGTATACTCTTTCCTTCCATTCCTGAAACTACTATGGAAACTCGTTGTTTGTATGAACTTGGTATATTCACCTTGTGATATTCCTTTTCTAATATATCACGCTGACGTTCGTTTACTGTTAATGGGAGGGCTGTGGGAATCCCTCTCATCTTTTTTTTGTTTTGGTGAACACAAATATATTAAAAATAGTTCTAATATTTCGTTCCCGAGGCACTAGTTACCAGTTACCGGTTACCGGTTACCGGTTACCGGTTACCGGTTTCCAGTTACCAGTTACCAGTTACCAGTTGTTGGTGGTTAAGAGCCAAAATTGTTGGAATTCTTAATTTTGAATCTTTTTTTGATAGTTAAAATCTCATAATCATGGCTAAATCGTACAAAGATCTTGAAGAAAGACTTCATAAAATTTCTGACCTATTCCCATTCCAGTAATGACGAAACGGTGAATCATTTGAGAAAACTCGAAATATTATATCCTGAACACAACGAGGAAATTGCAATACTTACAAAGGAATACGATCAATTGGGAGCAAAAATTTACAAATTCAGAGAATGCGTTGAAAATAACTCGAAATCCTAGAACTGTTTCATTAAGAAAAGATTTTACTTACCCGCAACCCATTTTCGCCGAGGCTTCGGTGGACAACGCCCGCAACCCGCAACCGGCAACAAACCCAACTCCTCAAATGTCACCTACTTTTCAAACCTGCACTTTCTCTGTAAAAACGCAAATACCACATTGAGTATCAGATACTTTTATATTATTAAAAAATGTAATATGTTTGCAATGTAGTAGGTATTGGACTATCTTTGATGCTTAGTTTAATTAGGGTCTCAGATAGTTCACATTGGGCTAATTTTTTATTAGGGACTATTGATTAAACGTTTAATCTATATCGTATTTTTTTCCTCATTTCTATTTTCCTGTCGTGAAATGATCGATGTGGAGTTAGAAATTTCTGAAGATCAGATCGTTATTTTGAGCGAGATCTCTCCCAGTCATGCCATAGACCTTGACCTGAGCGTTACGACCAGTATTCTTTCGTCGACAGATGTACAAAGGCCCGAGGACGCTTTTATTTTTCTTTCGGGCACGGATTTACCCGCTGAAGCTACGGCTTTCATTTATTCTCGAAATACGAATAAATACGAATTGAGGAATAGAGATTTCCGGCCTTCACCTGGTCAACATTACTTCATCAGAATTTCCTTTCCCAATGATCAGATGGGTGAGATAAGGGCCTCTACATTCATACCAGAGCCCATAACCATAGCCAGGGCGAACGTAATAGCAAAGAACGAACTAGAAGTTAACAGCGGCTTGGTCGATGTAGTATTCGACGTCGAAATCGAACTTGGAGGGTCAAGAAATGAGCAGACCTTCTTACAAATTATTCCGGAGCGCATCTTTTCTCAATTTAAGATTGACGTCACCGGCGAGGTGCAAATTACCTTCTTTGCCGAAACCGAACCATTACAAGTGTTGAACATTCTAGAATCTCCTAACGCCATCAACGAACTGATACACAAAGAAGGCGTCTTCATCGATTACTCAAAACTCCAAAACAATATGGTCAAACTCAGGCTCTCTACAACTACTCTGCTCGATCCGAATATAGACGTTCTGCAGAGTATGGAGGTCATCGTACACACTATAGCAAGAGAACTGTATGACTACCACCAATCCCTTCACAAACAATTAATCAATAACGCTACTCCGTTCACCACACCTGTTTCTTCTTTTTCTAATATCGAAAATGGCCTTGGCGTTTTTGGAGGCTTCAGCACGACCAATTCTTTGATCAAATTGTAACCCCATTCGTGAAGGACCGTCAATTGGAGCATTGGAGAACTGGAGTGTTGGAAAGTTGGAGTGTTGGAAAGTTGGAGTGTTGAATTAGGTAAGCACTTACTAATGAATTTTGAATGAATGAATTTACTCCGTGCACACATTCAAAATTGAGTCCACTCCGATTACCACACATTTTTCAAGCGTACATTTGCCAGCTGCGGCCAAAACCCTGGAATTTTCTTAAGTGCAATATTGTTGCATAAGCATTCCTGAGGGTTGCGATGATGATATTTGGAAATCCGAGGGCATTTTCGACCAATTTATCGTTAATTCTTCTAAAATTCGTCCAAAGTACTCGTGACAGGACATAAATTTGACATTTGAATAAACCCCGATATAATATTTTGTTCCTTTTTTTGAGCCGGTGAAAACATTGATGTATGGTCGATTCCACATTGGCTCTTAGATTGTGGGTGTGCTCATCTAATGTTTCTTGCATCTGTTGAAATAAAAAATAGTTTTCTACTTCATCTTTGGTCATATACCGACCTCGGGTGTCGTGTTTAATGACGTATTTGTTGGTCTTCTCGTTAAACTTTACCGCGCACTGTTCTCCTGTCTTTTTTCGCCATACTTGAAGATTGTTATTCTCATCTCGTTTCATTGTATAGGCCTGCTTTCCCCCTTTTGTATTAGCTAACTTCCATTCGGGCGTGGTCGTTTCTGACATTGCTTTTCTGTTGGCCTTGCTGTCGTATCCGCCATCCGTGATGGCCTGTTCTATTTTATTCTTTTCTTGACCTGATTCATCCTTATCTGGATTTAATACATCCTGGATATGGTCGATAGATTCGATTAAAAACTCGTCTTCTGTAATATTGGCCGGTACTACCTGGGCATCTACGATTAGGTCTATTTCATTTTCTTCTGTACACGTTTCACTTATGTTGGCATGATAGCCCGATATGGTCTGTTTATTTTCTGCTTTACCTTTAGTACGGTAGGCAGCATCAGGATCATGAATGGACTGCACACTGCCACTCGATATGTCTCTTGCAGCTTTGGGTCTCGGAGTATTCTCCTGTTTAGTTTGCTGTTCAGATTCATCACAGACCGCGCTGATTTTTGTTTTATCATCAGAGGCACTCGGAGGTTTTTGCTCATTAGATTCCTCTGATTGTTCTTCATACTGTTCTTCGTAGAGCCGCTTGAGATCTTGGTAGCCTGTCAATCCCGCCGCCTGGCCATGACTCAAGAGTACCTTTATGATCTTACCCATACCTACTAGCAGTTCCTCTTTTTCTTTTTTGTTTAATGGGTAGACAATATTGGAGGCACTTTGGCTTTTTAGCTTTTCTAAAAGCTCGCATGATTCTTTATCCAATTGATCTGTAAGCAGTTCTACCATAAGGTCTTTACTGCATACTCGTACAGCTTCGATTATCATCTGGACTCGAGTGCAGCGTGCAATATTGGAATTAATCAACTTCGAATCCAATCGTATTTTCTTACCGCTCACCTTGTATTGCTCTATCTGCCCAATAGTGATTTGTTTAAATGCCGCCTTCATCAAATCCTCCCCATGGTCTTGATTATACTCTACCATGCTCTGTCTGAACTTATAGTAAGTCGATTCGGTCGGAATATCCTCATTTATATTCGAATATCCCAAAGCAAGCATGACCCTGGTGTTGAATCGACATTCATCAAAAAGTTGTTCATCAGTCCAACCTTTACCTTCTTTAAGGATAATCATTCCCATTAAAACTCTAATTGAGCAATTGGGCCGGCCTCCTTGATTATAAAGCACCTCGAACAATCCTTCGTCTATGCGAGATACCACTTCTTTAAAAAATATATTATGCCAACCATTTGGATCATCCAGAAGCTCTCGCTTCCGTTCTGATAGCATCCCTCCTATCGATTTGAATAGATCGACTTGTGAATTTGTACTACGTTTAAACATATCACAAATTAAATATATATGTCATCTTATTGTAATATTTGACATGATTTATGATTTAGTTTTCGGAGTGGACTCAAAATTAATCATTCAAAATTGAGATCTTACAGGATTTATTTGCAAATCACTGATTATCAGGTGACTACACATCAATAAAACATTACTCCCTGCCCGTCCGTTCAGGCGGGCATTACTCCATAATTCCAAAGCAACAATTCACAAAGTGAATTCAATTGTCAAATTTCCGACTTAAGAGATAGGGGTGGGCAACGGGAATAATGTCTTATAGTTGCTAATCAACTTAAGAATGAAAAATATTGCTGAAAACGTATCGGCGCAGATAAGTTTTCTGAGAACTGTGTCACTTTTTAAAAATATAGATCTCGAAAATCTTGAATATCTCGCTGAGAACGCCAAAGAGATCCACCTGCCTAAATATTCTTTTTTGTATAAAAAGAATGAAGTCGCAGACCAACTTTTTATCCTAGAACAAGGCATCGTAAAGATTTCTTCTTTTACCAATGACAGTAGGGAGGTGATCAAAGCTGTGATACACCCCGGGATGACCTTTAACGGCACTTGCATTACAACCCAAAACAATGTATTGCGGGAAAATGCTCAATCCATGGACAGGGCCTGTATAATTCTGGGTGTAAATTCATCGGTCGTGAGAGAATTATTGCGCAGAAATTTTGCATTCGCTATGGATGTAATGAATATGATGAGCAACAAGATCAAAAAGACCGAGAAGAGGCTCGAATCCCTGATCCTGGAAGATGCACGGACACGGATTATTAACTTCCTCAAGGACAATGCCAACCAATTTGGCAAACGCGTAGGTATTGATGAAATGCTAATCAGACACAGCTTTACACAGCAAGATATAGCCAATTTCACTGGAACTTCTCGTCAGACTGTAACAACCATACTTAACGACCTGAAGAAAAACAACCTGATCATATTGAGCAGAAAACGAATTTTAATAAGAGATGTAGGAATTTTCCTATAAGCCGGAGAGCCAAAGAATTATTCATTCTGAAATCCTAGTTAAGAAGGGCCGCTAAGAGTAGCGGCCTTTTTTTATTGGCCAACCAAATTCATTTGGTTGCAGAACCGATTAATAAATGAACCGAATAAATTCGGTTCGCTATTGTGCGGAAAACCAACTCTTGTTTGCTGTGGCTGATGACCACCTTTTTCCAAATTGGGCGCTGCTTGTCTACACTAAATCTAACGAAATACATACCTCCGTTCAATCCTCTCAAATCAATTCGATCCTTCTCAATGCCTTTCCGATATCTTAAAGAACCATCCGTAGAAAATACTTCAACAGACTCGATTTGATCGGTGTATTTTGAATTTATTGTTATCCAATCATTAGCTGGATTGGGAAATAGCAGGATGGCGTCTGAAGCATCCGGAAGTTCGGCAGTCGCAGTCGTGAGGGTAGAAATAAATGACGCCGTTCGTGAAAAATTGGTCATTAACACGCCGTCCCTGTATTCATCTACACAAACATTTACGGTCAAGAATCCAGCGTAATCCGGCTCAAAGTGAAGTATTCCTTGCTCATCTAGAATCGTATTTTCATTGGCCGAAATAGGAGATTTCAGCGAAAACGGGCTTTTGTAGTTGATCGTATCAAATTCCTCAGGACCGCACAATTCAGGATCGGGTTTAACGTAATCGCATTGCTGAGCATTGTTGGCATTGCCATTGGTTCCTCCTGCAGCAATTACATTGCATAAAGAATAAACCAGTGAATCACCATCGGCATCCGTGGCCGAAAAGTCAAGTGTACTATTATTTCGAATGCATTCAACCTGTCAGGTCTCAGTAAATGCAAGTCCGGATTATCGAAGATTTATCAGGCCTTAAAATATGGCGACCTGACAGGTTTGTCCAAACTTCTAATCGAAAAGATTAGAATAATCCGAATCCTTAGTTAACTTTTCTTTTTCTTTCTGATATTCATTTAGGTCAAGGGTATCTGCATCGACTTTTTCCTTCCCTCCTAGTAGAAGCAGGGTGCTCCTCCTCTCATATTCCTCCAACATCTTCATGCCCTGTTCTTCGAATATTCCGTTTTGAAGATCTACAGAATCCATCACGTTAGAAGAAAGTTCCATAAATTGTTCCATCTCCCCTACTTTATTAGCCACATCATCTGCTATCACTTCCATAGCCTGATCAAACATGGCTCTTTTGTCACCGTCGCCCGAGATGATACTCATGGCTGATTTCATGGCAGAATGCGATGCTCGGATCGCCTTTCGCTCCTGCTCTTTTACTTTGACCTGGTCTTTGGTATCTTCAAGGAGGATTTCAGAATTGGCGTACATCTTGGTGAGCACCTTGTATAAGATGCTCATCTTTGAGTGCAGGTTTTCGTATTTGCCATTGGAGTCTTTGAGGCGTGCGGCTTTCCTTGAGGCGAGCATGAGTTGTTTGTCGTTGCCTTGTTGCTTGGCTTTTTTTGCGATAAGCATATTTTGCTCGATGTCCTTGTTGTTCTTTTGCATCAGTGTTTTGATCTTCCTGATCTGACCTCTTAGGCCGCCGATCTGCTTACCCATTTTTTTGAGGTTATTTTCCAGGTCACCAATATAATTTTTGAGAATACCTATGGGGTCAATGGTGATAAACATACTAGTGATGCCCCTCATAATGCTTCTATAAAAATAGCTTACCAGGGTACGTACCTTCGGGTCGAGGATCATGTATACGATCACGCCTAAAGCGGCTATGGTCGCCACAAGTCCAAGAAGACTTTGTGTGAAGGCCAGGATAGCTGTGAGATTAGTAACAAGTAAGAATCCGAGAGCGCCCAGAATTGCCAATAAAAATAGACTTCCGGTCATTCCTTCGGGCCGTCTCCAAAATGATTTCGGTTTGGTACTTACACTATCGATTGATGAAAAATCTGCCATGTTGTTTTAGTTTAATCCATCAAAATAAAGAATTAAAGTAAATATGGGAAAATTGCATCGATTAAATGAAGTAGCAGATTGACGAAAAGATAATTCTTCAAATCTTTTCGAGGATCTGTTTGGGTGTGTAGACGGGAAGTTCGGATTCTTTCCAATCATTAAGATTGCGCGTGATAATCCCGATCACTTCATCGGAATCCAGGCAAGCAAAATGTTGAAGGCCGTCTTCTTTGTCTTTGAAGTTTGACTTAAAGGATTCAAGTACATGTTTCTTTGAAAGTGGTGTGTCTCTCAAAATTTGCATCAAGTCAGTCAATACCCGAATGGCTTTTTGTGAACCAACTTTTTTGCTTAAGGTGAGTTTGGCATTCATAATAATTTACGTTTACACGTAAAAACAGTCGATTATACGTATATTATCAAGTCAACATGCCCCTTACAGGGCAATCGCAAGATATCATTCTCTCTTGTTTATTCGTTTATTTTTTTGCGGAAAAAGGAGCGATTTTGCGGTATAAACAGTTCAACGCATCAACAAATAAACCAAGTCAAGCTTCTTGCGATTGCCCCACCACCTATGAAAGGCCCATTTGCTCTCTGTGGTAAAAATATCCTGTCTAACCATACTCCGATTGCAACCAATTACGAACCGTTAACAGCTTCTGCCTCACTTCCATAATACTCTCCCATTCCCGGTCTTCTTCGCCGTGCAATGCCGCAATATCCGCGGTAACCTGCATCTAAAACGATACGCATCATTTTTTCGTAGTCCAGATCGGATTGGTTGCCCATATCGTCCCATGCCGTCGTTTTTACACTTACACCTTTGGCCAACGGCATCATCTCTTTTGTTCCCTTGTAAGCGTCGTAAGAATACGTTTGATCTGATTCTCTGTCGTGATAAATGCTAAAATTGCCAAAATCAGGTAAGGTACCCACCCTCGAATGAGCAGCCATTTTCATCACACCCATCAGCCATGGGGTATAACTCGAATGTCCTCCATGGTTTTCAATAATGACATTGATTCCAAAACCATCGGCGTAATCACACAATCGATGCAATCCATCAGCAACCAATTTCATCGACTCATAGAATTTCACAGGAGCGCTGCCCCATGAACCACTGCTAAATCCATTTACTCGTATAGAGTGGCATCCCAAACATTTCGCAGCTTCGACCCATTTTTTGTGATTCTCTACTGTTTCAATTCTCTTTGCTTCATCGGGATCACCCAATGCGCCTTCGCCGTCACACATTATTAATAGAGATTTTACTCCTTCTGAGTCCGCACGATTTTTCATCTCTTTGAGATAAGACTTATCCCTTCCCTTATCCTTGAAGAATTGATTGACGTATTCTACTGCCTCGATTCCATGGGCTCTAGTTTGGATGGCAAAGTCCAGATTATCCATCTTTTTAGCAAATAAGGATCGATTTAATGACCATTCGGCTAGTGATATTTTGAAAATGGGCTCATTCGTTTTTACTGTTTCAGTATTGCCTTTTATTGCTAAACTCATTCCTGTAGCTGTTATCATGGTATTTTTAATAAAAGATCTTCGCTTTAATTCTGACATGTATTGGGAATTTTGAATTTCAATAAATATTAAACTAATCTTGACTGAGCACTACCAAGCCAAGATAATTCATTTTTGCATTTTAAGGCGTGAATTGACTGCGAACTGCCAACTAAGAAAGATCCATATCCATCCGAAAAGGAAACTTCATCAGGGCCTCAATCGTCTGGACTACTTCTCTATCTTCGAACACCATACCGTAAATAGCCTTTGTTATAGGGGCCTGCAGGTCGTACTTGTTGTTGATGTAGTAGGCTACTTTCAAGGACCTTACCCCTTCCGCTACCTCTTCCATACTTTCCAATATCTCTTCTAGGTTTTCCCCCTTTGCCAGTCGCAGTCCGCAACTGTAATTTCTGCTATTATCACTGGTAGCGGTAGCGACGAGGTCACCGATTCCTGCGGTACCTAAAAAGGATTTAGGATTAGCGCCCATGGCCTCACCGAGAAACATCATTTCCCTTAATCCCAGCGTGATCACCATAGCTTGTACATTTTTGCCCAATGCATTGCCGGCCACAATGCCGGAGGCCAAAGCAATGATATTCTTAAATGCCCCGGCCAACTCAGCGCCCTTTAGATCGTAAGAGCCGAACACAAAGAAGGCTTTCCCGGCCAGCACCTTTCTTCCCTTTTTAATCACTTCATCAAATTCACTCGCAATGACCGTAGCTGTGGGCAAACCCAGGAGTATTTCATCCGCAAGATTTGGCCCTGTTAAAGCACCTACTCTCAGCACATTGCTTTCCTCTTTGATTACATCGCCCATGGTCTTGATATCTTCAATGACCAAACTGCTGCTGGAGGAAAATTCTTCGATTCGCAGGTCAAATCCTTTAGTGCCGTGGATAACGAAATGCTCGGGACTAAGATGAGGGCCCAATGACTGCATCACTGATCTGAAATGCGCCGAAGCGATTACCGGGATAACAAGATCTGATTCTTCAGCTAATTCCAACAGATCAGAAGTAGCCCGCACGTTTTGCTTAAATGAGATGCCGCCAAAACTGGATTTTTTATTGATCTGATCTATGAGATCTCTTCTTCTGCTGTAGAGTACAACTTCAGAATTTTCCGATGCCAGCTTGGAGAGAGCAAGGCCAAATTTTCCCGCACCAACTATTCCGACAGCTTTCACTTTGTTAATGGTATCGTGGTTGATAAAATGGGGTATAAGGTAAGAATGAAATTGGAACGAACAAACCAACCAGCTACAAGTTACGGCTTGCGAGTTGCGGGTTTGCGCTTACCAGACCTTCCAATTCTCGGTGACGGTTTAAAAGAAAATCGATGAGTTTTTATCAATAGGTCGAAGGAAATGGTGTAAATATCGAGGTCTTTATAAGTCTTAGCCATAATAAAAGATTTTGCTGAGTAAATGGTCCAGTTTAAGATTTAAGAGCAATTTAACCGCAACCCGCAACCCGCAACCCGCAACCCGCAACCCGCAACCCGCAACCCCCAACTACCTCTTCTTCTTCTGCTGCTGCAACTGCTGCTGCTTCATAGCTTGTTCGAGTCTTTCCTGAAATTTGCTTCTCTTTTTCGGTTTTTGTTTTTTGATCTCTAATTCAGCCCTGATCTTATCGTCATCGAAGACAAATTTCTTTGTCACAATTGTCTGCGCCACACTCATCAACTGACTGAAGAACATATAACATGTAAGTCCGGCCGCGTAGTTATTGAAATAAAATAAGAACATCAGTGGCATGAAATATTGAATGTACTTCATAGCGGGATTGGCGCTCATATCCATATGTTGCATGTTGTAATACGTGTACGCCACCGTGCTCAGCGCCCAAAGTATAGTAAAGAGGCTCAGATGTGCGCCGAACATTGGGATTTCAAAAGGCAGATTGACAATAGCATCATAAGACGACAGATCATTGGCCCAAAGAAATTTTTCTTGTCGAAAAGTAATATCGGCTGGGAAAAAACGAAATAACGCATACCAGATAGGCATCTGGACGGCCATTGGCAAGCATCCGCCTAAGGGAGATACACCGTATTCGCGATAGATTTTCATGGTCTCCATTTGCGATTTCTGTGCGTCGCCTTTGTGCTTTTCTTTTAGACCTGCCAGTTCGGGTTTGAGTGCGCCCATTTTGGCTTGAGAATAAAGCATCTTATAGTAAAGAGGGTAGAGCAGCATCTTAAGAATGAAAATGAGGACGATGATTACTATGCCTTTGCTTCCGATATATTGGGAGAGAAAGTTGAATGCAGGCCTTATTACATGTCTGTTAATATCGCCGAAAATGCTCCATCCGAATGGGATTACCCTCTCGAGATCATTGTCATAGCTTCTCAAGTTAGCATACTCGTTCGGGCCGATGTAGAAAGTCATAGCAAGACTCTCCTTTGCGCTATGTTCGTAGGGAATAGCGAGATCGGTGCCGAGTACTTTTAGATTTTCTTTACTTTCCAACATCTCCGTAGAAAAAGCCCCTCCGTCAAATGGTTTTTCAAATGTCATCAGGCTTGAGCTGAAAAACTGGTTGGCATGAGAGACCCACTGAATGCTTTCCGCACTGCGGTCGTTTACATCGTCGGCTCTACAGCTGCACCAATTCGAACCATTTTCGACAGGTTTATAATAGACAGTAGACCATAATCTCTCAAACATTCTGTTTTTCTCCACCGCATGGAGTACATTTACCCAATGCAGTTGTACACTTCCAGTTCCTCTCGCCAGGTCGGTGTGCAATCCATTCAGATTAAGGTTGTAACCGATCTCGTATGAGTCGTCCTTGAGTTCGTAGATCTGCTCTACTGAGCCGCCTGAACTTGTGGGCGCCGAAAAGGTTATTTTATTGCGGCGAACAGTTGGTTTGAAGTAGAGATCCTCTGTCGAAAGCGTACGATTATTCAGCCTTAGAAGATACTCGAATTTATTCCTTTCATCACTCATCAACTCAACGGGGACGCGCACTTCTTCGCCATTTTCTTTGGTTACATATTTGTAGTGGTCTTTGATGACGGCCGACACGATCTTCCCTCCTTTGTTGGAAAAAGTTAGCTTAAGTCGTTGATTTTCAATAGTATGCAACGATTCAGTACCTATGGAACTTGGCGCAAAGGAACCGTATTGATTTTGTAGGTTTTGAAAATTCGTACTATCTACAACGGCGGTGGAAGTAGCCGATTCGAGGGCAGTAGCAGTTCCTTCCTGAGGGAGTTCTATTTCATCACTTACGGGCAATTCTTCAATCGGCGCCTGAGGAGATCGCATCATCGACCACCACATCAACAATATAAATATCAAGGCAAAACCAATGAGTTGATTTCTATCCATTCTTTACTTTATGTAAAATTTCGCGCAAAGGTATGTTTTTTTAGTTGGCAGTTTTTCGGCCAAAGGCCGATCAACCTTTGGCTGAAAGTTGGCGATCTGTTACTTCAATGCCTTTAGATTTTGTGCTCAAAGGGTAAGCACGCGAAAACACATGAAGACTCAACATTCACAGGAGTACTGGCCAGGACTACTCCTGCTGACTGCCATCTTGTAGTTTTTGAAAACACCTCTCGAAAGTTAGTAGTGGCATCCGTATGACCCTGATTCTTGCCCCCACCAAATCGAATCTTGTCTTCCGAATACATTGACTTTCAAATAATCGTAATCACCAAGCCAGTCACTTCCTATATGCGGTCGTGTTTCATGGATATTTGCGAAACACCGGTGACATGCATATTTTAGTTCGGTTTAGTTGCAAAAATATGGTTAAAATCAAACAGGTATTGCTTGATTTTGGTTTTAACGAAGCTATATTACCTCAAGAAATTTTCGAGCAAAAAGCCAATGTTATTTGCATGGGATTTCCTCCAATGCGCCTCTCACCTATAAGGGTGGGGCTATTCAGCGCTGTGGAAAATGGCCTACTCCTGCCTCCCGGGCTCGCCAGCTGGCGGGGAGCACCTACTCGCTGATCATCAACGAATTATACGAGGGTGGATTTCCCCTTTAGTAGGGGATCAAGGGGCGAGCGTAGGGAGCACTGAACAGCCCTGCGCCTGTAATGGACTTTCACCCTTCAGATTAATTCTTACCTTCATAAGAAAAGATGCCCATGCGGGGCACACAAAAAGCCTATAAAATCATAGCTGCTTCGTACCTTTCAGAAAGGCTTTTCAGGCAAACGTTGTCGGTAGTAAAAAAGCAAAAATATGAGAGTTTTTGAAACAAACCTTGCAATTGTAATAAGTTTAATAGTCCTGAATTGCAATGCCCAAAACCTACCAGGCAGTATTGAAATGAAGGATATTTCAGGTGGTACTTTTACAATGGGTAGCAATAGTTTAATGGGGTCTCCAGATCAACAGACTGCTGCACCAGAACATGAAGTAACAATTAGCTCTTATTCAATGAGTGAAGCTGAAATTACCAATGCCCAATATGTGGAATTTTTGAATACTGCATTTAATGATGGATTAATAGAAATCGTCACCGGAACAACCGGGCCAGATAATGGTAAGCAATTGATACAGGGGACTGTCTCTTCTATTTATGAAGGAAAAACGCTGTACAATCTTGATGGTATTAGAGTCCTTAAAGACAATGATGATGGAGATGGGGATGGAAATGAATTTACAGGAAGTGTTGAACCCGAAAACCCTCTGAACATTCCTTATATTGGTTTTAACACAACATCCAATTTCTTCTATGTAAAAGACCCATTTGATGTGAATGATTTTCATTGGATTAATATATGTGATTATCAGGATTATGATACCACACCGATGCAATTTGAGGGACCAATACTTAATGATTTTGATGACTGGGCGGGTTCAGGACAAAACCTCTCTAATGAACTGGAAGGTTGGACAGAGAACAATACTTCTGCTGCGGTGAACTTGCCTACACAAGCTAATGTATCGAATTGGCCTGTTACCTTATATTCGTTGGTGGGGTGCAAAAGCTTTTGCAGAATATTATAACGTAAATCTTCCCACAGAAGCACAATGGGAATATGCGGCAAAAGGAGGATCTGATTATCAATATGCTGTTCATAATGGTGTTGATGTAGCTGAAGCAAATTGGAATCAAGCGGGTACAGATGTGTTGGCAACAGGGCATGTACGGTCAGCTATTAGTGGTACAGCAAATCCTTTTGGCTTATACAATTTAGGAGGCAACTCGTGGGAGTGGATAGCTGATAACTATATAGCACCTTATAGTACTAATGCAGTGACAGACCCACTGGTCGAAGCAGCTGGTTCAACAACCCGTTGTTGGAGAGGCGGTTCGTGGAACTATCATGAAGCAACCTTGCAATCCTCCATACGATTTTTTGATGAGGAAGACAGAGGTAATGACCATTTCGGATTTAGAATTACGGGAGTAAACACAACGACTTCAGTTGAAGAAATCAAAAAACACCCAAGGTTTAATATCTATCCAAACCCAACATATGATTACATTACTATCGAAATTTTAAGTAATCAAAAGCAAAGTATCCAGATATATTCAGCAAGTGGTAGATTACTCCTATCCAAAGAGACTTCGGGCGAACTACTAATAGATGTAAGTGCATGGAGTAGGGGAATATACTTTATTAGTCTTAATGGAGAATCTAAGAGATTAATAGTAGAATAAAAACTACCGACAATAAATAAGGATGCAAGCGGTTTGGTGCAAATATTTTCCTTGATAAATTGATTCATCAACGATTTCACCAATTGAAGTCCTTTGGTTATTTTCGCATGACGCAGCGAATTGAGCTTCCAATACAAGTAGTCAAATTCTTCTTTAAAGTTATATTCAGTCTCATCCCGACTATCTACTGTTCCTATCAAAGCGTTACCCAATTCAAGCATTGTACTTAAAAAACAAAATGAACAGCTTTGACAAGAAGAACAGTCAAACCGGTAACCGGCAACTGGCAACGGACAACTGGTAGCTTTGAAAACCACACTCTTAAATTAGTATTCACATATTTCATTGCCCCATCGCTCCATGCCCCCTTTTGGCTCTATCTTTGTCGTAATAAAATCGTTATGATCAAGTACTACAAAGAAGTATTGTCCCAAATGGAAGAAGTGGCCTCCGCGGATGCTAATTGGGTCAATATTGCGCCACCTTTTGATCATAATGAATTAGGAACCATCTCGTCCGAATACAGTATTGAATATGACCTTCTTACGGACTCGTTGGACATCGATGAAAGGAGCAGGTATGAACGCGACGACAACCTGAATTTTTTGCTGATCAATACTCCCGTTCTTAATCAGGATAAAAATGATCGCGGACCTATTTATGTCACGGCGCCGATCGGTATTTTTTTATTGGAAGATCAGAGGGTATTGACTATTTCCAGTTTGGAAAATCCGGTTCTCAAGCGTTTTGAAAAGGGCTATATCAAATTTTCGGAACCGCTGAACCAGGTTTCTTTTACTTTAAAGATTCTCGAACAAACGGTCATAGAGTTTTTACGTTGCCTTAAAAAGCTGAACCTGAGAAGAAATTTGATCGAACAGGAACTCTACAATTCCAGCAGAAATCGCGAGCTTCAGCAGTTGCTCCGCATCCAAAAATCACTGGTCTACTTTGTCAACTCCATAAGCGACAATGATCTGCTCAATCAAAAGCTCAGGAGAGTAGACTTTCTCGGTATCCGAAACGACGAGGGACTGATCGACCTCTTCGAGGACATAATAATAGATAACGGCCAGGCGCTGGAAATGGCCAATGTCCATACCAATATTTTGAGCAGTACGATGGAAGCCTATGCCTCGATCATTTCGAATAATATGAATGTATTCATCCAGAGGCTTACGATCATCACGATTATACTGATGGTACCGACTTTGGTGGCCAGTTTTTACGGGATGAACCTCGACCATTTACCTCTTACCAGCCATCCTTATGCTTTTTATTTTATAATTTTATTTTCCATTCTTTTTGGTTTGGCATTCATTTGGTTTTTTATCAGAAGAAGATCAAATTAGATTTTATATTATATAAGTTCCTCATTTATAAGTGTTTGGGCGTCACGAAAAGTGAGCTGTGATTGCCTTGTGAAATTGACTCGATAGTGCTTTCAAAAGTAAGTTCATATTTGCGAAAATAGTTACCAACATGATGTTAATAAATGTGAGTTAACAATTTCTTCATATTATAAAATATTTACATTTATTTGTCTACTCAAACGAAGTCACCGGACTTCGTTTGAGTAGACCAATCTAAGAAAACGCTAATAGAAACTCGTTTCCTCTCCTGTCTTCAGTGCATCAGTGGAATAGAGAATTGTAAGAAAAAAGGAATTTGCAAGCCAAATGTCTAAGAGCCAATTTATCGAACAGATTTTACAAGACAACCCCAACAGATTTGTACTTTTTCCCATAGAACACGACGATATCTGGGCCTTTTATAAGAAGTCCGAAGCCAGCTTTTGGACAGCTGAAGAAATCGATCTGCACCAGGATCTTTCGGATTGGGCGAATAAACTCAACGACAACGAAACACACTTTATAAAGCACGTCCTGGCTTTCTTCGCAGCGAGCGATGGCATAGTCAATGAGAACCTCGCCGAGAATATGGTCAACGAGGTACAGTACACAGAGGCAAAATTTTTCTACGGCTTCCAGATCATGATGGAGAATATACATTCGGAGACGTACTCCCTCCTCATTGATACTTATATAAAAGACGCAAAAGAAAAAGATTACCTCCTTCACGCCATCGAACACATGGACTGTGTGAAGAAAAAAGCGGAGTGGGCATTCAAGTGGATTGAAAAAGGCACCTTTGTGGAAAGGCTAATCGCTTTTGCCGTAGTGGAAGGCATATTTTTCTCAGGTTCGTTTTGCTCCATTTTCTGGTTGAAGAAAAGGGGCCTTATGCCCGGACTTTCCTTTTCCAATGAATTGATATCGAGGGACGAAGGTATGCATTGCGATTTTGCATGCCTGCTCTACAATCAACATATAGAAAGAAAACTGCCCAAAGAAAGCGTACGATCTATCCTCAGGGACGCCGTAGAGATTGAGAAAGAATTTGTCTCAGACGCCATTCCGGTAAATCTCATAGGAATGAACGCTGAGCTCATGTGCCAATACATCGAATTTGTGGCTGATCGACTATCTGTGGCTTTGGGTAATGAGGGGATGTACAATGTAGAAAATCCATTCCCGTGGATGGAACTAATCTCACTACAAGGAAAAACCAACTTTTTCGAAAAGCGAGTAGGAGAATATCAGAAAGCGGGAGTGATGGCAGATAAATCAAAACAGATCTTCTCGCTGGACGAGGAGTTTTGAATAAACTCTTTTTTTGTCTTCAAAATCCGTTGGCCGTCCGCCATCGACCGTCAGCCATTTGATTTTAAAGAGGATTATCCAAGGTTTATTCTATGGTGCTTATTAAATTACTTATGTCTATTTAAATCTCATTCTATCAACACAATCATATAAATTCTAATGCAAGTAGTAAAAAGAAGTGGCAAATCAGAGGGTGTAAGTTTTGACAAAATAACTGCAAGAATCAAAAAGCTATGCTACGGCCTGAATCCCCAACATGTAGAGCCGATAGAGATAGCCAAGAAAGTCGTCCAGGGATTGTACGATGGAGTAAGAACTACAGATTTGGACAACCTGGCTGCAGAGACGGCCGCGTCCATGACCGCTAATCATCCCGATTATGCCATACTTGCTGCGCGTATAGCCGTTTCTAATTTGCATAAGAATACCAAAAAATCATTCTCAGAAACCATGATAGATCTGTATGAATATATAGATCCCAAAACAGGTACAAAAGCTGGCCTTATCGCCAAAGAACTAATTGATCTTATCGAGAAGCACAAGGAAAAGTTGGATTCGGTGATCATCTACGATCGCGACTATAGTTTTGACTTTTTTGGATTCAAAACATTGGAGCGAGCCTACCTGCTCCGAATGAATGGAAAGGTAGTCGAGCGCCCGCAACATATGTTGATGCGCGCCGCACTTGGAATCCACGGCACCGATATGGACAGTGTCATTGAGACGTACACACTGATGTCTGAAAAATGGTTTATCCATGCGACACCTACATTATTTAATGCCGGCACGCCAAGGCCACAACTGTCCTCCTGCTTCCTGCTCACTATGACGGACGATAGTATTCCCGGTATTTTCGAAACACTTTCCCGATGTGCCAAGATATCTCAAAGTGCAGGAGGAATAGGCTTGAGTATCCATAATATCAGAGCGAAAGGAAGCTATATAAAAGGTACGGGTGGCACTTCTAACGGAGTCATCCCAATGCTAAGAGTATACAACGATACAGCGAGATATGTAGATCAGGGAGGAGGAAAGAGAAAGGGTGCTTTTGCCATCTACATCGAACCCTGGCACGCCGACATCGAGGACTTCCTCGACTTAAAGAAAAATCACGGCAAGGAAGAACAACGCGCAAGGGATCTTTTTTACGCACTATGGATTTCCGACCTATTCATGAAGCGCGTAAAAAATGATGAAGAGTGGTCGCTGTTCTGTCCCAACGAGGCTCCTGGCCTTGCTGATTGCTATGGTAAGGAATTTGAAAAATTATATACCAAATACGAGGAAGAAGGTCTTGCCCGCAAAACTGTAAAAGCGCAAACGCTCTGGTTCCAGGTACTGGATGCTCAGATAGAAACGGGCACGCCATATATATTGTATAAGGATGCTTGTAATCAAAAGTCAAATCAGAAAAACCTCGGTACCATAAAGTCGAGCAACCTCTGCACAGAGATCGTGGAATATACTTCTACTGATGAAGTAGCGGTGTGCAACCTGGCGTCGATCTCATTGCCAAAGTTTGTCGAGAAAGGCAAATTTGACTTTGATACCCTGCATCGCATAACTCGTGTGGTGACCCGAAATCTGAATAAGATCATCGATGTAAATTATTACCCTATTCCCGAAGCGGAAAAGTCTAATATGCGTCACCGCCCAATTGGCATTGGTGTGCAGGGCTTGGCGGATGTATTCATACTGTGCCGCCATGCTTTTGAAAGCCCTGAAGCGAAACAACTCAATAAGGACATTTTCGAAACAATTTACCACGCCGCGGTGCTCGAGTCCGTCGAACTGGCAAAGAAAGACGGAGCCTACGAAACGTTCAAAGGTTCACCGACCAGTAAGGGCAAATTTCAATTTGATTTATGGGGCGCCGATCCTTCTGACCGGTACGATTGGGCCGCTTTGAAAGAAGATGTTAAGAAAAACGGTTTGCGCAACAGCCTGCTAATAGCTCCCATGCCGACAGCATCGACTTCTCAGATCATGGGCAATAATGAATGCATAGAACCGTACACCTCGAATGTGTATAGCAGGAGAACACTTTCGGGAGAATACATCATTGTCAATAAGCATTTGCTAAGCGACCTCATCGAACGAGGCATCTGGAATGAAGAATTAAAGGAAAAGCTATTGGCATCTAACGGTTCCGTCAGAGATATTCCTGAAGTGCCAAAAGATCTCAAAGAGCTTTACAAGACAGTTTGGGAGATCAGCCAAAAAGCCATCATCGATCTGGCGGCAGATAGGGGAGCGTATATCTGCCAAAGCCAAAGTCTGAATCTATTTGTGGATAATCCGAATTATGGAAAACTGACGTCGATGCATTTCTACGCCTGGCAAAAGGGATTGAAGACAGGCATGTATTATTTGAGAAGCAAGGCAGCTGTCGACCCGATCAAATTTACCCTTAGCGAAAAGCATCAACGGAAATTTGTAATAAAAGAAGAGGATGAAAGAGAATTAGTGAATGGCGAGAAAGTTGTCGAAATGGTGCCTGCTGAAGGAGAAGTGTGTACTATGGAGGAGGAGTGTCTGATGTGCGGGAGCTAGTAGTAGAGTGTCATAGGCGAGGACAGTCTACCTGCCTCAGGCAGGCCATTGACAACCCAACCTGGTTCGTGATGGCGCTCCGTCGCTGAAGCTATGGAGCGCCTCGCCTGCCAAAGTACTTTGTACGGCGGACACGGTAAGCGACCTCTGGCCTCACGCAATAGTATTCGGAGCGTAAGCGACCTTCGTTCTCACGCGATATAAGTAAATTATCATTCCAAAAGTACGAGAGGGACAAAACGCAGGATTTGTTCCTCTTTTTTATTAAAGAATAAGGCAGCATTTCCTAGCGGAAACAGCTGCCTCTATACGGGTGTTAAAAGTGGTTTCAATATATGGGAAATTTTCTGTTTGACAAAAAATAATTCAAATGCTTTGCGTGAAAAATTGAAATGCACAGTTGACCTATTCAGCCTGTTAATGGAAACAAGAAGTCAGTCCAATTTGCTAAATTTCCATAATTTAGTAAATCTATATCTCATTATAAACTTGCTCGTACCGTACCCCCACCCGTAACTATATTCGCCGCGAGACATTGTTACCAACTTAACTCCTTTACGCCTCGTGAAGGAACTTAAACTCCTGAAAATGAAAAAATATTATTTCCTGATAAAGGTAGGAATGTTATCCACAGTTTTCCTTTCGCAACCTCTCCACCAATTCTGGCACCTTAACCGTAGCAGGACCTGCCATCACCGTAAGATTCCTCGATTGAGACAACTCAAAATTCACTTGAGGATTTGGATCTATATAATATATATTACATCCCGGCAAACAATATTGAGACAGACTCGCTGCAGGATAGACCTGCAAAGAAGTACCGATAATGATCAAAATATCGGCATCTGATATTACTGGGACAGCTTCTTCCAACATCGGCACCGCCTCACCAAACCATACAATATGCGGCCTTAGCTGGTGACCATCTTCGCCGACATCACCCAAATTTAAATCCATGTCCCATTCGTAGATCAGATCATCCGTTACCGTACTCCTCACTTTGGAAAGTTCGCCGTGCAGGTGGATGACATTAGTACTTCCGGCTCTTTCGTGGAGATCATCTACATTTTGAGTGATGATCGTGACATCGTGGTCTTTTTCTAAATCAACAAGGCTCTTGTGTCCCGGGTTGGGCTGGACAGTTTTGAGTTTTTGCCTGCGTTCATTGTAAAAATTAAGGACTAACTCCTTGTTTTTATACCACCCTTGCGGAGAAGCTACTTCCATCACATCGTGGCCTTCCCAAAGGCCATCTGCACCGCGGAAGGTTTTTATTCCACTTTCGGCGCTTATTCCCGCTCCGGTGAGTACTGCTATTTTTTTCATATCAAATGGCGCTGCATATCCCGACGAAATCGAAGAATTCGATTTGTGCGGGACGGGTTTATTTGCGGCACGCGAATAAAAATGGTTCTATTTCGATTAGTGTTGGTAAAATTAGGAGGATAATCATCGTCTCTAATCCGGCCTTATTCATTTTAGGCCGATGATTTACCCATACGAAATAATATAGAACCAATAAAATACTATATTAAAAAGGAGTCTTCTTATAGCAACCCAATAAATTGGGTTGGCCATTAGTACCAAGTCGTGAATCACTTTCGATTCATACAAGACGAAGTCAATAATATTAACTCCGGACTGTCAATCAACGGTAAGTGATTCACAATTCCAGTCTTTCACAACACTTGTACAACTCATCCCAGGCTTTCGCTATATAACTACCTAATAATGAAGCAGTTAGCGAGAATTCATTGTGATTTCTCAGGTAGATGTCCGCAGCCAATCCATGCACAAATACACCCAACCGGGCTGCAGTAAGCGGCTCATATCCTTGCGCGAGCAATGCAGCGATAACACCTGTCAAAACATCTCCTGTACCGCCGGTAGCGAGTGCCGGATTGCCTGTGATATTAAAATATATATTTCCATCCGGTGCGCTAACCGAGGTCCCCGGACCTTTCAAAACAATAATGCATTTGTACTCTTCGGATAATTCTCTTTGAAGTTGGAGACGTTCGAGACTGTCTGATGAAGATCCGGCCAATCGCTCAAACTCACCTTGGTGCGGGGTCAGAATACTGTTTTCGGGAATGAATTCCCGAAGATTATCAATCGATATTATATTTATAGCATCCGCGTCAATGACCATTGGTTTTGTGTATGATTTGATAAAATCTGAAAGCGCTTTTCGCGATTGAGCGGATTGACCGAAGCCGGGGCCGATTGCAATCGTATCCTTATCGGTGAATGAAATGTGATCTATAACATCTTCATTATCAGGTGTTTGTACTATTATATCCGGAATAGATCGCGCCGTATCAGCACCTCCTTTTGGCACTAAAACAGAAATATATCCCGATCCCGAATTCATGGCGCCTAGGGCTGCAAGTACAGGCGCTCCGTACATCCCATCTGAACCTCCGATGACCAAAGTCTTGCCATATTTTCCCTTGTGATCGGAAGCTACTCGGGTTTTGATTTTACATAGCAGGCCTTCTTTCTCGGTTATGTGCCACTTGCTTCTGATTTTTTCCGGATATTCTTGGAGCCCAATGTCAGCTACCTTACATTTCTGAAGATAGGGTAGCGATTCTTCGAAAAAGAAGGAAATTTTTGGGAATTGGAAGGTAATTGTCAGATCCGACCCGACGATGGAATCATTCACCTGATTCGGTTTGTTGGAATACATTCCCGATGGAATATCTACCGAGACGACTGTCGAATAACTATTATTTATCGCTGAAATTACCTTAGTCAAATCTCCTTCTATAGGCCTGTTCAAACCGATGCCAAAGAGGGCATCAATAACTAGAGTGTTTTTTTCAATATTTGGTATAATATATTGATCATCAATAGAATAAATATTAATATTCTTATTATGTATTATTTGCTTAGAATAATCTTTGCGCAAATCAGCCTTCGTTTTGAACGCGTCGATCAGATATAGATATACCGGATATTTTACGAAGCCGGAGAGGATTTTTCCAATCACAATTCCGTCGCCTCCGTTGTTGCCTGCGCCGCAAAAAATGCAACATTGATCAAAGGATTCCAGAAAGCGCAAATGCAATTGCGAAATGAAAGCTTTGGCCGCTTTTTCCATCAAATTGGGCCATGTGATGCCCTGGTCGATTACGGCACGATTTTCGAGTTCTTTTATTTGACTAGAAGTATATATATTCACTCGGTAATATTAGTAGGAAAAATCTAATGAAAATATGTTAGAACACATAAATGCGATACTTTGAATATGTAAGAAGTAGTTCTTATTAACTCTGACTAAGCGATTTATACATTATAAAATATAATATTTATTAGGTTTTAATATTTGGTAATTCCAACTAATTATTATCTTTGCTTATATCAGGAACAACTTACACTTTTTACCATGAAAAGATTCTTAACTGCACTTTTTGTCTTTTCTGTCTTGTTTGTCTATGGCCAGGATATACATTATTCTCAGTTTTACAACGCTCCTCTCATCATAAATCCAGCCAAAACGGGAATTTTTAATGGTGACAAAAGAATAAATCTCAGCTATAAAAATCAATGGAGTTCGGTACCCGTACCCTGGAGAAACTTTACGGGTTCGTACGATATGAAGTTTTATCCGGACGATAGCGATGACTACTTCTTTTCCGGTGGCCTCATTTTCAATTACGACAGACAAGGGCAATCAAAATTGAATCTTACAAATTTCAATTTGAGCGGTAGTTATACCCGGGTTCTTAATCCACACAATTTGATCACATTTGGGCTCTCTTTGGGCTATGCTACCCGAGGATTTAATTCTGAAACACTTACCTGGGATTCGCAATGGGACGGACGAGTCTTCGATGGCTCTAGGCCTACAGGAGAAGCGGATTTGAACGCTGATCGGGTATCCTTTTTCGAAAATGCCGTCGGTATCAACTACCGCGCCCAAAGAGACAGCCGGACAAAATTAGACCTCGGTATTGGAGTCTACCATCTGATCGAGCCTCAGGTCGCCTTCTTTGCGGCCGACGATATTAAACTTCCGAAAAGGGTTTCGCTGTCCGGAATTGGAAGCCTGGAAGTGGCCAGTGCTTTGGATTTACAGCTTCATGGATTGGCACAATTTCAGGGCGACTTCTCAGAATACATCATAGGAGGTCTGCTAAAGTTCCACATCAACCAAACTCCCGGAGAGGAATGGCAACTTCATATCGGTGCGGGTTACAGGACGAGAAAGTCGCTTATTCCAACCTTGGCACTTCAATACAGAAATGTCTATGTATCAGCGAGTTACGACATCGACTGGTCAGAATTTGATACACACACTGACAATCGTGGAGGAATAGAAGTTCACTTTAGATATATCTGGGCCGATCCCCCATCACCAGGAAGAGTTAAAGTTTGTCCTATATTCTAAAGAACTAAATCCTATGAGGCGAATATATATACTACTTGTTTTCTTACTAAGTTGCTATCTGGGTGAAGCGCAAAGTTTCAGCTACTCCCAATATGTTCAGGCAGCTGAGAAAGCAATGTTGACCAAAGACTATTACAGTGCACTCAGTTTTTACAATGATGCCATAAGCTTTGAAAAAGGAGATTTGGCGGTGCTCTATCAGGCCGCCGAAGCTGCCCGGTTATTCAATTCTTACAATCTTGCAGCGGAGCGATATAATGCGGTAATAGAGAGCGAGTCCAATGGTGAATATCCGCTATCTTCATTTTGGCTTGGAGACATTAACCAGAGAATGGGAGATTATGAGCAAGCCAAGTCGTTTTATAATATGTATCTCTCCGAGCACGAAGGAGAAGACGCTTTTTACACCCAAAAGGCTCAAAAGGAAATAGCTGCCAGCGATTGGGCCATAGGAATCGTACAAAACCCTGATGAAAATATAGCTATTGAGCACTTGGAAGCGGAGGTAAACTCGCCTTATTCTGATTTTGCTCCTGTCCTCCTTGAGGATGGATTGGTGTTTTCGTCTTTGCGATTCGACCAGGAGGACGTAGAATTGCCTGCAAGCCTGTATTCGAAAGTGCTGAAGGTGAACGGTACGAGTGTTGAAGATTACGACGAAAATATCAATGAGCAAAATATACTGACGGCGCATTCAGCTTTTAACATCAATAAATCCCGGATTTTCTATACCGTTTGTGATTACGTGAATATCAGTGAAGTGCAATGTGACCTGTACTATCGCCCCGTTTTAGGCGATGGAACATTGGGAAATGAAGTGAAGCTTCCCGATGGAATTAATCAGACGACAAGCACCTCTACCCAACCATCAGTTGGATTTAATGAAGCGCTTGGCAAAGAAGTATTGTACTTCGTGTCCGATAGAACCGGAGGCGATGGCAAACTGGACATCTGGTATACTACTCTGGAAGGTGTGGATAAATACGGCGCCGTTATGAATCTGGGTAGTGTCAATACTGCAGATAATGATATCACTCCTTCCTTCCATAATGCATCGCAGGTACTCTATTTCAGTTCTGAAGGGTACCAGAGCTTAGGCGGATATGATGTATATAGAAGCAACCTGGATAATGGAGTATTTGGTAAGCCGGAGCACCTGGGCTACCCAATGAACTCGAGTTACGAAGACATCTACTATAGCTTGTCTGATGATAACAATACAGCGCACTTCTCATCAAATAGGATGGGATCTCTGTACTTGGAGGAGTCTGAAGAAGCATGCTGTGCGCACTGTTTTGACATCTACACCGTGGACATAGGAGATATCGAACTTAATCTAAATGCGCTAACATTTGACAAGAATACCTTGGAAGATGTGAATGGGGCGACAGTGAGGTTGATATGTGTGGCAACGGGCGAAGAAGAAGGAGTTGTGACAAATTTGGATGGCAATGATCACAGATTTTCATTAATGCGTGGAAAAGAATACAAAATCGTAGTGGAGCACCCCGATTATATTCCACCCGATCCGGTATACTTCAGCACGATGCGAGCATTTCGGTCTGAGGAGATCATCAAGAAAATCTACTTAGAACGCGCGCCTAATCCTTACGATCTTCAAGTCCTGACTTTCGATCAATTGACCACATTGGCGCTGAATGGAGTGACGGTAACGTTGGAAGACATGACGGATCAAAGTATTCAAACAATAACCCTCACCCATGCCAACTCCAACGACTATTTATTCGAAGTCATAAAAGGTCATTCGTATAAAGTAACTGGTTCGAAATCAGGATATTATGACGCTTCGATTTCTTTCGCAGCGAATTACGCGGAGGGAGAAACAAGATTGATAAAAAGGCTATATCTCCAACCTCGAATTCCAGAATTATATCTTCCTTTGACCCTTTACTTTGACAATGACATTCCGGATAAAAGGAGCAGGCTTACAACCACAAATAGAACGTATACGGAGACTTATAATGCCTATATAGTCCTTAAGGAAGAGTTCAAACAGATATATTCCGAAATGCTTGAAGGAACCGATAAGGCTTTGGCTGAGTCCAGGGTAGAAGAATTCTTCGAAGGCCGTACACGGCCCGGCAGGTATAGAAACGGCGTTAGGGTAGGCTATAGTCGATTCCAATTGTTCTTGAGCACAATGCTCAACGAACTTTCCGCCGGAAGAAGTTTCGAATTGGCAATTCGTGGATACGCGAGCCCGAGAGCCGCCACCAAATACAATGCTGCACTATCTCAACGAAGAGTGGAATCTATCAAAAACGAATTGAGAGCTTATGCAGGAGGAGCATTGAGTAGATATATTGATGACGGTAGATTGGTTATAACCGAATTGGCATTTGGAGAAACGACTTCACCTCCGGTAAGCGACAGACTGTATGATTTGAGAAATTCATGGTATGCTCCGGAAGCTTCTCAAGAAAGAAGAGTAGAAATAGAAAGAGTAACTGCTATTGGACAGAATTAATTAAAAGTAAATCTGTGTACCAATGAATAATGAAATCAAAGGAATGATAAAGAAATATATCCCAATTATGTTATTAGGATTCGCGGCGATGTTGCCATCTAATATATATGGTACTCATCTCGTCGGAGGAGATATGACATTCGAGTGCTTGGGTAATGATTATTACGAGATTACCTTGGTCGTTAGGCGGGATTGTATAAATGGTGCGGAAGATGCACCTTTTGATGATCCGGCAGCTGTTGGAATCTTTGATGGTACGGGAAGAAAATTGGATTGGCTGGGCAGGCTAGGTATTTTGTATCTTCCATTTAGTGGAGCCGAAATAGTGAAAAACAATGTACCGGAATGTGCAATTGACGGCGATGAGGTATGTGTGGAAGAAACTATTTATAAAGGCTCAATCTACTTGCCATTTAGAGAACAAGGTTATGTATTGACCTATCAGCGATGTTGTAGAAATGGTACAATCAATAATTTAATAAACCCATTAGATGTAGGAGTCACTCGCTTTGTTTGCCTTATTCCGGAGACTTTAACTTCCTGCAACAGCAGCCCGACGTTCAATAGTTTTCCGGATGTCATCGTATGTGCTAATGAGTCGTTATCATTTGATGCATCTGCTACGGATCCGGATGGCGACATGCTCGTGTACAAACTGTACACATCCCATATAGGTGCGGCGCGAGATTACCCTCAGCCGCAACCGCCCTGGAATCCACCGTATGAAGAATTGGTAGAGTATGCATCCGGTTTTAGCGAAGACAACATGCTCGGAAGCGGAACTGCATTGAGCATTGATGAGAATACAGGCTTGATTACAGCGGAGCCTTCAGCCGTTGGCCAATATCTCGTGGGTATACTCGTTGAAGAATGGCGCGATGGAAAAAAACTTTCGGAAACGCGGAGGGATTTTGAATACAACGTAAGAGTGTGTCTAAGTTTTCCGGTAGCAGCTTTTGATGTTGAAGACGATACTTGTGACGGTTTGACGGTAAGCGTCACCAATAATTCTACCGATGCGGCCTCTTATCTATGGAATTTTAATTACCCGAGCGAGGACGAACAATTCACGAGCACTGAAGAATCGCCAGCTCCTTTCACCTATGCTGAACCTGGATTTTACAGTATCCGATTAGAGGTAATGGATGCAGATGGAAGATGTACGGTGGATGAGATCAAAGAAGTTGTTACTCGATCTATGAGTGCTTTGATAGCGGGTAATCCGACTTCTTGCGACGGAACATTTACTCTGTCCGGATCCTCGGATGCCATTAATCCATCATTTGAATGGTCGCTATCTCCGGATTTTGTTGAAATAATCGGAACCGAACCTATCCTGGAACTGGAGCTCTCAGAAGACGCCACTATATATATGCGAGCCGCGTCTTCGATTCCTGGATGCTTTAGCGACATTGCGTCCCAAGACCTTTCTTTGGCTTCTTTTGATGTTTCATTTAGTGATGATTTACCAAGTGAGATTTGCCTAGGCGATATGCTTACGATCGAAGGTATGCCTACCGACGAGAGTGCTACTATAACTTATGGACCGTCTGATAATATCGTTGAGACGCCGAGCAGCACATCCGTTGTGATCCAGGCGCTGGAAGGACAAACTGAGGTCATTCTGCCTTTCGTTGCTATAAATGATGTCGGATGTACGGTCGAAGGAATACTCTTTTTTGATGTCGGAACAAATGAGCCTCCCGAAGTGACTATTGATGTAGATTGTACTACGGGAACAGTGGCATTCAATACGGATGAAGCGGATGGCAATCTGAGCTGGGACTTTGGCGATCCATTGACAGATGATGATGTGTCGGATTTAGGTAGCCCGTCTTACACTTATTCGCCTGGAACCTATACAGTTACTATTTCATCGAATAAGCCCACGTGCGCATTCGCAACCTTTGACACTACAGTTACGGTTCCCGAGTTGTTCTCGATTACAACAGAAGACGACACAGACGTGAAATATTGCAACGATGATCCTGTGAAGTTGACAGTTATGACAACCGGAGACGTTACAGTTACATGGCAAGATATAGATGGCAATGAACTGGCAACGGGCAACGAATTGAACTTTAATCCTAATGGAGAGGTGAGTATGGTTTTTGCAATTGCTGTTTCCAATGATCCCGCTTGCGGAAACGACACGATTAAATTTAGTCTGGATCAATACAATTTCGACCTGACACCATGCGAAATACCATCGATTATTTGTGCAGGCGATGAGTTCATGCTTTGTATTACCGACAATACGGGAGCCGACCTGACTTACGAATGGCTTCCTGCAAGCGCTGTAGTAAGTGGAGGAGATACGCCTAGTCCAACTTTGTCTTTGGATGATGATACGGATGTGGTTGTGCGCGTAACTAATGCGGATTTCATGTGCACCATGGAAGTTGTATTCCCGGTAGACATCATCGTAGTAGATCTCAACGTAGGTGCCGATCCTGATCCCAACATTTTCCTTTGCGACGAAGTGGTGATCTTTGCAGAATCAGACATTGCTACCGAATATTCATGGAGCAACGGTGTAAGCGGACCGACTCAAAGTGTAGCTCCCGAACAGACGACTACTTATACAGTAACTGCCACAGATCCTAATGGATGTACTTCGACAGGAAGTGTCACCATCACAGTGGAAGTGCCGGCATGTGATGAAACAGGCATATTCATTCCTACAGCCTTTTCACCTAATGGAGATGGAAGTAACGATCAGCTTTTGGTAAGAAGTAATGCTGTGAAAGATATGGATTTGCAAATTGTTGACAGGTGGGGAGACGAAGTATTCCGAACGACTAACCAAAGAGTCGGCTGGAATGGCCGATTCCGAAATGATGGAAAGGAAATGACACCAGATGTGTATGCCTGGTGTCTGATTGGAAGATGTTCGAATAATGAAAATATCAAAATGACCGGCAGCGTCACCCTGCTGCGATAAGACAGAAAAGAATATATCATTTATGAAATGAAAGGTGCTCTCTGGGCGCCTTTTTGTTTTTGATCATATTAGTGCTTCCAGGACTTGGAGTCCTGGAAGCACCTGAAAAATCACTTTTTATTTTTTACGAGATTCGGTCATTTCCCTGGAAATCACTGATCGCAAAAACCTGATCTGACTTCTCTGATCTACCATCAAAGTGACTTCGTTTTCGTCAATTTTCACGATTTTACCAATTATCCCACTTGCGGTAACCACCTCTTTACCTTTTGCAAGCTCATTCACAAACTTGGTCTGCAGTCTTTGCTTTTTGGCCTGCGGACGGATAAAAAAGAAATACATTACAACTATGATCAGGGCTAACGGCAGAAATTGCACCATTGCATTGGGACTGGCTTGTAATATCATAAAAGTCATATAGTCTTAATTTTAACGATCCGTAATAATAAGTATTCGCATTGACAAACAATATTTTTCTCATTGGATTTATGGGCTCGGGCAAGAGTACTGTTGGCACGGCTTTGGCAAATAGACTTGACTTTGATTTCGCTGATTTAGATAGCCGTATTGAGGAGGTCGTCGGCATATCGATTCCTTCTTATTTTAATGAATATGGCGAAGATCAGTTCCGTCTTATTGAAAGACAACAGCTTCATTCACTGCCAAAACACATTCGCAAACCCACTATCGTCGCGCTCGGAGGTGGTGCGCCATGCTTCTTTGACAACATGGATTTCATCAATGACAATGGTCAATCGATCTATCTTCGGCTTTCGCCTAAGGCGTTATTCGTAAGATTGCAAAAGCAACAAGAAAGCAGGCCGTTGCTAAAAGATCTAAATGAAGATGAATTGCTTGAATACATTAATATGAAATTGGAGGAAAGAAGTTTTTATTATGAAAAGGCCGACCATATTGTCGAAGCGGACGAGAAGTTATCTGCACTCGTAAGGGTAGTGGAGAAACTTTTGATTGATTGAAAAGATTACCTTTGCCGAGTTTTTAAAAGATAAAAGATATATGTCTGGGAAATTTCGCCATGGGGTATTGACCGGCCAAGAGGTAACGGATCTTCTGAATTATGCCAATGACCAAGACTTTGCGCTACCTGCAGTTAACGTCATTGGAACCAACTCTGTCAACGCGGTCATGGAGACCGCCAGGGAAGTGAACTCACCAGTTATTATCCAATTTTCCAACGGTGGATGCACATTCAATGCAGGCAAATCATTGCCCAACGAAAATCAAGCCGCTGCGATAATTGGCGCTGTATCTGGCGCACATCACATACATCAATTGGCTGAATTCTATGGGGTATCGGTTATCCTTCATACCGATCACTGCGCGAAAAAGTTGCTGCCTTGGGTTTCGGGGTTAGTAGATGAAAGCGAAAAACATTTCGAACAAACCGGAAAACCGCTGTACAGTTCGCATATGCTCGATCTTTCTGAAGAACCGATTGAAGAAAATATAGAGATAAGCTGTGAATATCACAAACGCATGAGTGCACTTGGTATAACGATCGAAATAGAGTTAGGTGTAACGGGAGGCGAAGAAGATGGAGTAGACAATACGGATGTGGATAGCTCCAGACTTTACACCCAACCCCATGAAGTCGCTCAGGCATACGAGGCGCTCACCAAAATATCCGATAGTTTCACTGTCGCGGCAGCCTTTGGTAATGTTCATGGTGTCTATAAGCCAGGGAATGTAGAATTGAAGCCTGTCATACTTAAGAACACCCAGGATTATGTACAAAAGAAGTTGAATACTTCTTCTGCGCAGCCCATTAATTTTGTATTTCACGGCGGATCGGGATCGAGTACTGAAGATATACGCCAAGCTATACAATACGGCGTGATCAAAATGAATATCGACACGGACATGCAGTGGGCCTTCTGGTCGGGCATCAAAAACTACTATGAAGCTAACGCACCGTATTTGCAAGCACAATTGGGCAATCTAGAAGGAGACGACAAGCCCAATAAGAAATACTACGATCCGAGAAAATGGCTAAGAGAAGGAGAGAAAGCATTTGTAGCGCGGCTTCATAAGGCCTTTGAGGATTTGAATTGCATTGATCGGAATTGATGTAGAGCAAACCTAGTAGGGCCAAGTTCTGCTTGGCCTTGTCAAATAAAATGCTATGCTGTAATCCGTGATGAGCATGCTATTGGCCCTTGGAAATGTTACCATTGGGCAAGATAGAAAAACTACAGCCGGATAATAATACACGCCAAAAAAAATAAACTACGACAACACAATAGCCCCCAAATCATTAGCAATACTCTTCCTATAATCCATGATCTTGTGATACGTTACCAGAAGTACTTCCTTGTCCTGATCATCAATAGTTTCGCTTTTTAACTGCGCTAACACTTTGTCAATTTGAAGCGCAAGCTTTCTCAACTTAAATCGCAGTACGGCTTGTTTGCTGTCCTTTTCAAAATTTTCTTCTTTCGGTTTTTGGGTTTGAAGGTCCACTCCTTGTTCTGTCCAATTGGCATACTCATAGGGCTGCTGCGCAAGTTCTATCGCCATATCACTTAATTCTCGGTCCGAATGATTGAGGAAATGATTCAAACCTATTCCGGAAATTTTGTTGGAATAATCTGCAAACACCGTCATTACTTTTTTGAAAAGAGGATATTCGATCAAGTCCATCACATCTCTAAGGTTCTCAATGATAAAGTCAGCAACCGTATGGACATTTTCTTCATCAATGAATTTATGTCCGTCGAGTATCAATATTCGGATAATGTCCTTTTCCTGATAGTAGTCGGTTTTTTGAAATTTAATCTGCTTGCCGGCATCGGAGATAGGTGCAAGCTGCGAATCTTCATCGTGAACGACATCAACCTCGCGTACTTTTCTCCTTTTGGCAGCTACTATCTTCCTAATGTTTTTATTGAGTTCGCCAAGTGCTGATTTTTCGTCAATTTCCAAGATCTTGCTTAGCTCCTTGATATATAGAGCTCGTTTCAGGGTTTCTTTTATGTAAGATAGGTGATTGAGCAATTCTTTGATTGCCTGGCTTTTTTCAATGGGGTGATCCGCAAATTTTGTGGCTATGCTTTTGGCTTGGTAAATGATGAAATCAAGTGCTGAGTCTTGAAGCATTTTTACAAAGGCGTCCGCGCCCAAAGACTGCATTAACGAATCAGGATCATCCTTTTCAGGAAAGGGCACAACCTTCACGTCAAGATCCTGATCCAATGCTAACGGCAGGCCGCGAAGAGCTGCTTTTTGACCGGCATCATCACCGTCATATAGGAATGTGATAACAGAAGAAAATCTCTTAATAATCCTGAGTTGGCCTTCGGTAAGCGATGTACCTGATGAGGCCACTACATTTTTGACCCCATTTTGGTGAAGGCTGAGCACATCGGTATATCCCTCGACGAGGTAGCAATTATTCGATCGGCGTATTTCATTTTTTGCCTGGAAGATGCCGTAAAGTGAATTGCTTTTTACGTAAATATCAGATTCTGCTGAGTTGAGGTATTTGGGAATTTTTGCATCCTGTGACAATGTCCTTCCACCGAAAGCAATAACCTTTCCGGATAAATTGGTAATAGGGAAGATGATACGAGAGCGGAAAAAATCCAGCCCATTCTTTGTTTTCAATCCAAGTTTGCTCAAGAACTCCTCCTTGTACCCTTTCTCCGATGCCAAATCGACGAGGGCTTTTGCTTCTGATGGCGAATAACCCAGTTGAAACTCTGTCATTGTGGATAAAAGTAATCCGCGGTCCTTAAAATAACTTAAGCCCACACTCTTGCCCTCATCTGTATTCAACAATTGTTGATGAAAGAAATCTTTGGCAAATTCATTAATAATGAAAAAACTTTCTTTTTCCTGGATAGCTTCGAGATCTTCAGGAGTTTCTTCCCGCTCTTCTAGCTGAATATTGTATTTTTTGGCAAGAAACCGAATCGCTTCAGGAAAGCTGTAGTTTTCATGCTCCATGACGAATGACACAGCATGACCACCCCGGCCGCAGCCAAAACATTTGTAAATGTTTTTACTTGGGGAAACGGTGAAAGATGGCGTTTTCTCATTGTGAAAAGGACAAAGCCCCAACATATTGGCACCTCGTCTTTTGAGACTTACGAATTCCTCAACGACCTCTTCCACTTTAGCTATGTCGAGAACTTCTGATATGGATTTTCGGCTGATCAATGTTGGTATGTTGATTTTTGTAATGGCTTCTTAGTCAGAATCATTACAAGAGTTATTGAGCCTTTTATCAGTTGCCAGTTGCCGGTTGCCCGTTTTTAGACTTTCCAGTTCTTAATAACGTATTCTGTGAACCTGTGAATTTTGGCTCCTACCAGGTTGTATTCTTTCTTTAATACAGCAATTTCTATTTCAATTTCAGGGTCTCTATATGATTTAGCCATGACAATAAAATTTTGATCTTAACTATATTGATTATCACATCAAACAAGTCATTCAGATCTTAAGTTTACTTCCAAATGCTCAATATCGTTCCTACATTCTCGCAATTGGCAACCGGCGACCAACCACTGGCAACCCACAACTTGCAACCGGTAACCGACAACTAAGGCCCCAATCCCAGCATATCCTTCATTCCGTATACTCCCTTTTTCCCAATTGACCACTCCGCCGCCCTTATCGCGCCGCTTGCAAATCCCTCGCGGCCAAATGCTTCATGTGTTATTTTGATCCTATCGACATCGGAATGATATTGAATTTCGTGAATTCCAAAGACTTTACCCACTCTTTTTGAATAAATGCCCAGTTCATCAGCGCTGCCTATTTCATTAAGTAACCATGATTTTTTACGTTCTAGATGCTCGACCACAACTTCTGCCAAAGATATAGCAGTACCGCTTGGGGCGTCTTTTTTTTCCGTATGATGAATTTCTTCCATAAGCACGTCATAATCGGTGAAGTTATTCATCAATTTGGCCAAATGCTTGTTCAATTCGAAAAATATATTGACCCCAATGCTGTAGTTGGATGCATAGAAAAAGGTGCCGTTTTCTCGTTTGGTCTCGGCCACAACATCGTCAAATTTATCGAGCCATCCCGTGGTCCCCGACACTACCGGGACATTTGATCGCAAGCAAGTAGTGATGTTTTGATAGGCCGTTTCGGGAATGGTAAATTCTATGGCTACATCTGCACTAGCCAGCATTTCCGGCAAGGAATCTTCATTGTCAATATCTACCGTTCCAACTATTTGATGGCCTTTATCCTTTGCAAGCCTCTCAATAGTCTTTCCCATTTTGCCATAACCGATCAGGAGTATTCTCATTCTATTTTCCCTTTTGCGAATGCATATATTTGCGGCTCTAATTTAAGTGAATACCTGGGTTAGTATAAACTTTATGGCTATCGAAAATGATTTGTTGCTTCGGACTCTGAAAAATAAAAGCGTAGAGCGTCCGCCTGTATGGCTAATGCGTCAGGCGGGACGCATTCTGCCGAATTATCGTACTATACGCGAAAAAGCGGGATCGTTTAAAAAATTGGTCACCAATCCGGAATGGATAGCCGAAGTGACCGTCGAACCAGTGGATGTATTAGGAGTGGATGCAGCCATTATTTTTTCCGATATTTTGGTCGTTCCCGAAGCAATGGGCCTCAAATATGAAATCATAGAAAACAAAGGGCCACTTTTTGAACAAAGAGTCGAAAATGCCGGCCACATTGCCGACTTGATCGACGATGAGCGAGTTGTGGGAAATCTGGATTATGTTTTTGATTCAATCGCAAAGACAAAAAGGGCGCTAAATGACCAGGTGCCCCTGATCGGTTTTGCTGGGGCGCCGTGGACCATATTTGCCTATATGGTGGAGGGCAGCGGGAGCAAAACGTTTTCCACGGCAAAGAAAATGCTCTATAAACAGCCCGAAACCGCGAAGAGCCTGTTACAAAAAATTACCAATGCTACCATACATTATTTAAAGGCCAAAATAGGTGCGGGAGTAAATGTATTGCAGCTCTTTGATTCCTGGGCCGGTATGTTGGATCAGAAAACGTATGCCGAATTTGGCTGGCCTTATGCAAAGAGCGTATTGCAGGCCATCAATGAGGTTCCGACTATCTTTTTCCCTAAAGGTGCATGGTTTGTCTTTTCGGAGTTTGCCGATTCCATGGTTTTTGATTGCCTCGGTATCGATTGGAATACATCTCCTCAATTCGCCAGAAGAATAATGGGTGACGATATCATCCTGCAAGGCAATCTTGATCCTTGCCAATTATATGCTGGTAAAGAGGAGATTATAGCGGCGACATTGAATATGTTACGATCATTTGGAAGGCATCATATTGCGAATCTCGGCCACGGCGTATATCCCGACACAGACGTGGAAAAAGTAAAATGCTTTATAGATGCAGTTAAAGAGTTTAGTTATTCGAATATTTAACTTGCATTTTTTTAAATGCACCTATTACTAATTACCCAATCACCTATTCACCCAATTACCTTTTAATTCCGACCTTTGCCAGTCGATTGATATGAATAATATTGTTCCTTACATACAAAGAGATATAAGCTGGCTTTCTTTCAATTATCGTGTGCTTCAGGAGGCTAAAGACCTAAGAGTTCCCTTGCTCGAACGGATAAAATTTCTGGCCATTTACTCCTCCAATCTCGATGAATTTTTTAGGGTGCGGGTGGCCAATCACCGCAACCTCGTCAAAGTAGGTAAAAAAGCACAAAAAGGAATAAAGTTTGACGCTGAAAAAATCCTTATTCAAATACTCAAAATCCTCAAAAGCCAACAGGAGGAACTCAGCGAGATATTCGAAAATCAGATCACCATCGAACTCCGCGAGAACAATATCAACTTAATACGGCGACAGGAAATGACTAGGAAGCAAAGGGAGTACGTAGAATCCTATTTTAACGATCACCTCTTGCCGCATATCCAACCAATCCTTCTGGTAGAAGACAAGATCAAGCCTTTTTTGACAAATGCCTCTATTTACCTGGCTATCCAATTGGAAGACAAGGCGGCCGCAGGTAAGCCTCAATATGCATTGGTAAAAATGCCGAGCGAAAGGATCAGCCGCTTTATCGAATTGCCCGATAAGAATAACCCGAAATCGCGGAGCATTATAATTCTGGATGATGTAATCCGGCATTCGATCCCATGGATATTTCCAGGATATGATATTATTCAATCCTATTCTATAAAACTTACGCGCGATGCGGAGCTCTACATAGATGATGAATTCAGCGGAGACCTGATCGCCAAGATCAAAGAAAGTCTGAACAAACGAAATGTCGGCGAAGCCTCCCGCATGGTATATGATCGAAATATGCCTGCTGAATTCCTCGATGCGCTACGCGATGTTTTCGGCCTTTCCGAACTCGATCTACTTCCTGAAGGCAGGTACCACAACAATTTTGACTTCTTCCAATTCCCGGATTTTGGCAAAAAGCACCTTCTCAATCAGGAATTAACACCAATACCTATTCCGAAGCTAGAGGGTAAACGAATATGGGAAGCCATAAGCAAAGGCGATCGCTTTATCCATATGCCTTATCACTCGTACCAGTCGGTCATCAATTTTTTTGAAACGGCAGCCGTCGATCCAGACGTCACCCATATAAAAATTATTCAATATCGGGTAGCCAAAAAATCAAGAATAATGGATGCCCTCGTGAAGGCGGTCAAGATGGGTAAGCAGGTATCTGCATTTATTGAGATAAAGGCAAGATTTGACGAAGCCGCCAACCTGGAGTGGGGCGAAAGATTGGAAAGAGAAGGTGTACGCGTATATTACAGTATCCCCGGCATCAAAGTTCACTCAAAAGTAGCCGTCGTCATACGAAATGAAAACGGCAAAAGTCGAACCTACGCGTATGTCAGCACGGGTAATTTTCACGAAAAAACAGCCAAAATTTATAGCGATTTGGGACTGTTCAGCGCTGATAAACGGATTACGAAAGAATGTCTGCGGTTGTATACGGTTTTGGAAACGCGAAATTTTGAGAATATCAGATTCAAGCACCTTGGAATAGGCCAGTTTAATCTAAAGCGGCTTTTGAGCGATCAAATAAATGAAGTGATGGAATCGGCCAAAAAAGGAAAAAAGGCTGAAATAATCCTCAAAATGAATAGCCTGCAGGATCAGTCCATGATCAAAAAACTATACGACGCGAGCCAGGCAGGAGTAAAGATTATTTTGATTATCAGGGGCATTTGCTCACTGGTATCAGGAATGTCGAAATACAGTGAAAATATTGAAACGATAAGCATAGTTGATCGTTACCTGGAGCACGGCAGAATATTTGTATTTAAGACTGAAATGGGTACCAAATACTTCATTTCGTCGGCAGATTGGATGTATAGAAATCTGCACCGGAGAATAGAAATGATCACTCCTGTGTACGATCCGAAAATTCAGGAACATCTTGAAGAATTGATCAATATACAGCTGCGCGACAATGTCAAAGCGCGATCTTTAAATCACAACGAACACAATAGCTATCGCCAGAGCGATACAGAGCTGGTCACACAAGCTCAGATCGAGAGTTATTATTATATACGGAGGGTGACAGAAGGATTGTAGCAGTTTATTTTGATTTTAATTTTTATTTCAAGTTTGATTAACTCACCAGGACATAGGTTAAAAAATCAAAATGTCAACATCGATCAAAATACCAATGATAAATAACATCTCTCCAATCGACGGCAGATATAAAAGCAAAACAAAGGAGCTAGAAGTCTACTTCTCCGAATTCGCTTTGATGAGGTATAGGTTAAAAGTAGAAATCGAATATTTTATCAAACTGCTCCCTGTTGTTAGACCTAACACTAAAGGGATTACTGACCAAAAGCAAACGGAACTGAGAAAAATATACACGAATTTTGACGAATCTAATGCATTGAGTATCAAAGAAATAGAGCAAACCACTAACCATGACGTAAAGGCAGCGGAATATTTTGTTAAGGAAAAATTAGCTTCTTCTGATCTTAGCATTTACTCCGAATTTGTACACTTCGGGCTCACATCCCAGGATATAAATAATACAAGTCTGCCCTTGATGATTAAGGAGGCATTAGAAAAGGTCATCGTTCCTTTTCTTCAAAGGGTCGTTGGTACTCTTAATGAAAAAGCAAAAAGCTACAAGCACATTCCAATGCTCGCCAGAACGCATGGCCAGGCTGCATCTCCAACGGGTGTGGGAAAAGAGATTTTGGTCTTTGTAGAACGATTAGAGAATCAGCTGAATATTTTGAATAACATAAAGGTTAAAGCCAAATTTGGTGGAGCAACGGGCAATTTTAATGCGCATGTAGTTACTTATCCCAAAGTGGATTGGGTTAAATTCGGAAATGAATTCGTAACCGACCTTGGTTTGGAGCGTTCGCAGCACACCACTCAAATCGCTCACTACGATAGTCTGGCAGAAATCTTCCATTGCCTTTCGAGAATCAATACTATTCTTATCGATCTGTCACGGGATATATGGATGTACATCTCTATGAATTATTTCAAACAAAAAATAGTAGAACAAGAAGTAGGCAGTTCCGCAATGCCCCATAAAGTGAATCCGATTGATTTTGAAAACGCAGAGGGAAACCTTGGAATGGCCAATGCGATATTTGTTTTTCTCGCTGAAAAGCTACCGATAAGCCGATTGCAAAGGGATTTGACGGATAGTACCGTTTCGCGCAATGTGGGCACTGCATTTGCCCACAGCCTGATCGCCTACAAGAGTCTGATAAAAGGACTTGATAAGTTACAGATCAATAAAGATGCGATACACAAAGATTTGGAGGACAACTGGGCCGTGGTGGCCGAAGCCATTCAAAGTATTCTGAGGAGAGAAAATTATCCCGAACCTTTTGAAGCGCTTAAAACATTTTCCAGGGGCAAAGGTGCATTGAAACAATCAGATTTTATTAGCTTCATCGAAGGCCTTCAGGTAAGTGATAAAGTCAAGGAAGAGTTGAAGGCGATTACTCCTTTTGATTATGTGGGATATGCGACAAGATAGGCCACACCTGCCTGCCAAAGCGAGTTGGCGAGCAGGCAGGGATTACACGGATTAACACAGATTTTTTTTAACATGAGTCACATAGTGCAGCACTGAAAGTGTGCTAGATCGTAGTCCCGCCAAAATGAGGAGATTTAAGTTTTGAAAATCAATAAGTTAGAGATATTTTGGCGAAATGACAAAATGCGTACAACCACATGGAATGGAAAATTGGTACTGAATTTATTGAGGCATAATATACACTCAATCTGTGAAATCTGTGTAATCCCTGCCTGACGGCAGCCAGGCGTGGCCATAAAACTATTTAAATTCTATCTTCAATCTTCGACTCTGGCAAGTATTAAACTGCAACAATTGGGTAATAAAATAAAATTTGCGGTACCGGGAATAATTGTACTTTTCCTGGTATTTATTTTTCTTCTTTCATGTCAGATGTTCAATAAGTCCACAAAAAGCGATTATGTCGAAGGGCCACACATCTTTTACGAGGACCATCTTGTAAAAGAAACCTCAATTCTCCAACAAGGGGAGCACTTCCACTTGATAGAAAAGGAAATTTCTGTAGCTGATTTGGCCAGCCGTGAATTCAAAGTTACCACCCAAGGTTCACCTGCTTATTTCTCCTTCAGACCTATTCAAAATATTATTATCCCGCCGGACCGGCATGCGGAGAGAGAGAAGATCATTGTCATTTCTGATATCGAAGGAGATTTTGACTATTTCAAAAATATCTTGCTTGCCAATGGCGTAATTGATGATCAGTTTGCGTGGGTTTTCGACAATGGCAGCCTTGTACTATTGGGCGACATTTTTGACCGGGACGACCAGGTCACCGAATGCCTTTGGCTCATCTATAAACTCGAGCGCGAAGCTGCCCTTGCCAATGGCAAGGTCCATTTAATTTTAGGCAATCACGAGATTATGGTGCTGAGCGGAGATCACCGGTATGTAAATAGAAAGTACAAAAATATGATGGCGGCTCTCGGTAAAGATTACCAAGATTTTTTCGCAGAAAATACAGAGTTAGGACGATGGCTGAGATCAAAAAATACTATAGAAATTATAGGAAATACTCTATTTTCCCATGGGGGCATAAGTCCGGTGCTCATTAGTAAAGGACTGACAATCAACGAGATAAACGAGATTGTCAGGCGGAGAGCTGATTCGGGTTTTGAGCATGACCATCATTCGAACAATGTCGAACATCTGATTATGGGCTCTTCTGGCCCGCTATGGTACAGAGGCTATTTCGACGGAAAAGCCGACGAGGAGGAAGTGGAGCAGGTTCTTTCACATTTTGGTGTTGAACACATTGTAGTCGGTCATACATTGGTGAACGACGTGACTGCACTATATGGTAAAAAGATATTTGCCATAGACGTCGGGAGAAAACATGTTCATGAGCAAGTGGCCCTTCTCGTCGAAGCTGGAAAATTTTACAAAGTGGATACCCGGGGAACAAAAACACTACTATGAAAATCTCAGGCTTGACGCAAAAAATCACCATGGCTTTTCAGTTGATTCTGCTGGTATTTTCTCTCGTGGCCTTTGCGTTGAGCTGTAGCAATGAGAATAGTTCGGATAAGGATAACCTCAATGAATTTTTCGGTATTCTAGAGCGCGCGGAGGTACTGTCCATTACTTTAGAAACGGATATCCAGACTCTTATTGACAATAAGGAAAGCGAAGACAAACATTATCAACCTGCCACGCTTTCAATATTTGACAATGGCAAGCCCACAGTGAATATGGAAATTGAAGTTCGCCCTCGCGGTGTCACGCGAAGGCGATTGTGTGATTTTCCACCGGTAATGTTAAAGGCGCCGAAAGAGTTAAGAGAAGAACTCGATCTTAAAGATACGGACAATGTCAAATTGGTATCTTATTGTAAAGATGATCCACTATTTAAGGATATTGTCCTCAAAGAATATCTGTGCTATCGTTTGTTCAACATCCTGACCGATTTTAGTTACACGGTGAAATTGGCTAAGGTATCTTATAAGTACTCAAAGAGCAAGCATGAAACGGTCGAAAAAATGGGCTTTATGATCGAGCCGACCGATGTAATGGCAGCGAGATTGGGATGTGAAGTTGTCGGCGAGGAAGTGCCTGTGAAAACGATTCACAGGGATCACTACAAAACCTTTGTAGTATTTCAATATATGATCGGGAATACGGATTGGAACCGCAAATTACGGCATAACATCCGCTTTATAAAATGCGATAAAGACAAAGGTCCTTTACCCATTCCCTATGATTTTGATTACTCCGGACTGGTAAATGCGTCGTACGCAGAGCCACATTCTATGATGCCAATAAAGATGGTTACGGAGCGGCACTTTATGTGGACAAATAAAGATAAAGATTTCAGTGCTACTTACGAATTATTTCTCTCCAAGAAAGATGCGTTCTACGCGGAGTGCGGAAATTTCCCTCATTTGGATCAAAAAATAAAAGAAGATGTGATCGCTTATCTCGACTCCTTTTATGAAAATATTAATTCGGAGGAGATCATGAAAGAGGAGATGATGAAGGTGAGGAGAAAGTCGTGAGTGAAGTGCAGTTCATTCGTAGTGCCCTCTAGCTGAATGCACGAAAATCCTGTTTTCGAACACTTCATAGACCAGTCTATGTTCTTGGTTTATCCTTCGAGACCAACAACCAACCAGGTTACGTTTGAGAGGTTCGGGTTTTCCCTGACCTTTAAACGGATGTTCGGCGATTTCGTCTAATAGAACTTGTAATTTTTTCTGAATCGACTTCTTTCCCGATTTCTTGTGAAATGCTAAATCTTGTTGAGCTTGATTAGAAAAATCTAGTCTATAACTCATTCAAGTCCTAGAAATTTGGGTAAATCCTCCTTTTCCACGGTAACAAACTTACCTTCTTGAAATTCTTTTCTGCTCTTTTCGATCTTGGCCACAAATTCTGGATTATAAGGGCTTTCCTCAGATTTATTGATCTCAAACTTAATTTTAAGAGCTTTCATAAAAGCCTTCAATGCTTTTAATTGCTCAGTCGTTGTTGGGTGTGCCACAAGGACATCTTGATTGTTCATAGCGCTGCAATGCTAATTAGTGCAAAGGTAAGAAAGTAAAAAGAAGTTTTCTTCGTACAAACCACATTCTAAGCGGCATCAACAAAAGCGAGTTTCTTGGTTTAAAAAACATATTCGTACGCTCCCTTATCATCCTTAAGAATAATTTCAGTCCGGTCGGCTTCGTCCACATTTCCAATGATCTTGGCATCCACACCTAACTCTTTTGAAATAGAAATAATGGCCTGTGCGGTCTGAGAATTAGTATAAATCTCCATCCGATGCCCCATATTAAATACCTGGTACATCTCCTTTCTACTCGTACCGCTTTCGTGCTCGATAAGTTGAAACAGGGGCGGAATCGGAAATAGGTTATTTTTTATAATTCTTTTATTCTTAACGAATTTACCCACCTTGGTCTGAGCACCACCCGTACAATGGATCATTCCGGAAATTTGCGTTTTGAATTGCGGAATTATTTTCTTCAATACAGGTAGGTATGTCCGCGTAGGCGATAGCACCAATTTGCCAATAGATGTATTGCCGTATCCGTCAACATGCATTTCATCATCTAATTTTTTGCTTCCGCTGAATATGAGGTCTTCCGGAATATTGGGATCATAACTTTCCGGATACTTCTCCTTGTACATCTTATGAAATACATCGTGCCTTGCCGATGTCAGTCCGTTACTCCCCATTCCTCCATTGTATTCATCTTCATATGTGGCTTGTCCGTAGGAAGCCAGTCCGACGATCACGTCTCCGTCCTTGATATTGATGTCAATGACATCGTCTTTTCTCATTCTACCGAAAGCCGTAAATCCAATGTCTATTGTCCGGACAATATCGCCCACGTCAGCAGTTTCACCTCCGGCAAGAGTAACTTTGACACCATGGTCTCCGAGCAATTCCAGGAATTCTGCAGTTCCGTTGATCACTTCGCTTAGTACTACAGCGGGTATTTTGAGTTTATTCCGACCTATGGTAGACGAAAGGATTATGTTGTCTATACAACCGACACAAGCCATATCGTCAAGGTTCATCACAATGGCATCCTGAACCACTCCCTTCCAAACAGAAAGGTCACCTGTCTCTCTCCAGTACATGTACGCGAGACTTGTTTTAGTGCCCGCGGTATCGGCGTGCATGACATTGCAGTAGTCAAAATCTCTGGCAACCAGGTCAGGCAGAATTTTGCAAAAGGCATTTGGGTATAGGCCTTTGTCGAGTTTTTTTATAGCGGAGTACACTTCGCTTTTGGTGGCTGATACTCCTCTTTTATCGTATTTCAGATGATCCAACATTATTTTTTGAGGTCCACGAATTTACACGAATTTACACGAATGGGGCTTCAAAAAGTGGTTGTAAGATCATTGAGCTCGGAGCAGTGCGGACACCTGCCCGCCTCTATATTTATACTGGTAGGCAGGCGGGGATCGGTGAGCTGAAATTTGGAATATCACCAGCTCATCGTGAAGGAGTATCACTTCACGGCTCACCGATCCCTACAGTCTTTGTATCGTCTGCCGCCCACACTGAGCGCCCGGCCTTCGTAGCCGAAATTACTTCGGCGGAGTAGGCAAGTCGAAGTGTCCGCCCTCAACCAATCCGGGGATCAAGATATCTATAGACCACATCTATAAATATATTTATTAATATAAAAAAAGTACTGCTCAGCAATATCGCTCCAAGTACCATTGGAATATCAAAATTTAGTAGAGCATTGATGGTAAGGAAACCGAGTCCCTTGTAGCTAAACACATATTCCACAAAGAATGCACCTGCCAAAAGAGAAGCAAACCATCCGGATAATGACGTCGCCACAGGACTGAGGGCATTGCGTGCAACGTGTTTGACAAGCAACCTGAATTCAGAAATTCCTTTGGCCCTCAAAGCAAGCACAAATGGCATTTGCGAAATATCGTTCATAGCGCTTCTCATGAGTTGAGTGATGACGGCGACTGGGCGAATAGAGAGAGCTAGGCACGGTAGAATAATATTTTTCCAAGTTACACTCTGCTCGCCAAAATCATCCAATTCCAGAAGGCTTCCTTGTATATTAAGCCCAGTTATATCTTTTAAATAATAACCAAAAATCAAAGCAAAGAAAATAGCTGAAACATAACTTGGTACGGAGTATCCCAAAGTAGAAACCGCAATGATCAAATCATCCCAGACCGTATCCCGAAGTACACATGCCAGGACACCGAACACGAGGCCCAACAGAGCCGCTATCAGAATGGAAAGAGTGGCTAAAATTAAAGTGCTGGGAAAAGCACGAAGCAGGGACCGCGTGACACTACGTCCATTTTGAAATGATTCTCTAAGGTAGGGCAACTTGAGCACCAAAGATCTATCTCTTCCCGAAAAAACCTTAAAACCAATAAAAGGTAAATTTGCCCACCGCTCATTGCTCAAAATTGTTATCGGGCTTATGTCTGACAGATAGAGCAAGATCTGCTTTTGGAGGGGCTGGTCCAGGCCCAGTTCTTTCTTCTTTAGCAAAACCGTTTCTTCGTCCATCCTTTGCCCAAAGGTTAATCTTGTAGGGTCTACCGGCGCAGAATAAATGATGCAGGTAATAAATAGCACGACCAAAGCCAGGACAATGGCTCCGTTAAAAATGCTTTTAATGAAAAATGTGAACATTTTCTTTTCCGATTATCTTTCTTTTACAGCGAAATGCATTTAGCAGACTTCAATGACTGTACAAGAAATCGATTTTCAAGATATACCACAACTCTCCTTTAAGGACAAGGCCTATCAAGAGGGAGACGCGAAATATAACGGATTTTTCAAATACGAGGCAAATATCGAATCGTTCGGGCGGGCGATAAAGGAAAGGAACAAATTTCCAACGGATCGAAATCTCTTGGTAGAGGTACTGCACAAACAATACGAGGGGACTGAATTTCATAAGGACGTCAAAGATCAAATCGACGCATTAGCTGATCCTAAATGTTTTACTATTACGACAGCGCATCAGCCCGTTTTGCTTCTTGGCCCTTTGTTCGTCGTATATAAGATCCTCTCGGCCCTACACCTCTGCCAATCGCTCAAGAAAAAATATTCGGCGTACAGTTTTGTACCCATTTTTATAAGTGGCGGCGAAGATCATGACTTCGAAGAGGTGGCCACTGTTCATCTATTCAATCGGGATTTTTGTTGGGAGACATATCAGGAAGGATCCGTAGGTAGGATGCATACGGATGATTTGCGAAAAGTTTTGGATGAGGTCATTAGCCTATTTGGCAATTCTCCATACGCCTCAGAGTTGATATCTTTTATCAATGAGAGTTTCGACAATTCGGAAACTTATGCCGGATTCAATATCGGACTTGTCAACCATCTTTTTTCCGAAATGGGGCTGGTTGTTTTGAATATGGATGACGCCAGACTCAAGGGGAAATTTATCCCTTTGGCTGAAAAGGAAATTGATCAAAGAATATCGGCAATTGAAGTCAGAAAAACTCAAGAAAACCTGGCTCAAAATGGCGTAAGCGAACAGGCTCATGTCAGGGACATCAATTTATTCTTTATTGAGAAAAACGCTCGCCTTAGGATCACTGAGGAAAACGACCTATATCAAATTGGAACAAGGGAATACAATCGAGAAAGTTTAGGCGAACTCTTCAAATCGAATCCTGGCAATGTAAGTCCAAACGTAGTGACTAGGCCGTTGTACCAGGAATTGATCCTTCCCAATTTGGCCTATATAGGAGGAGGAGGCGAAATCGCATATTGGCTCGAACGGAAAAGTCAATTTAAGGCTTTCGGTATACCTTATCCCATGCTCGTGCGTAGAAATTCAGCGTTGATCATTTCGCAAAAATTCAAAAAGACAACTGCCAAATTGAACCTTGACGCGGTTGATTTTTTTATGAGCAATGATGAAATCATCAAATTATTTCTCAAAAGTGAATCGAATGAGGACTTTGATCTTAAAATAGAGCACGATGAACTAGAGCAATTTTTTAAAAATCTCTCACTAAAGGCCAGAAGAGCAGACCCTAGCCTTGAGCAATTTACGCTTGCAGAGGGCGCCAAGCTATTAAAGTCATTGAAGTCGATCTCCGACAAAATCAATCGGGCAGCCAAACAGAAAAATGAAGTAGATATTAATAGAATACGTAAGATCAAAGAACGACTTTTTCCAAAAGGCAAACTTCAGGAGCGCTATGATAATTTCATTCCGTATTATTTGAGGTATGGGAAAAAATGGTTTGAGGATCTGTTAGAAGTAATGGAGCCTTTGAATAAGAATTTCCTGATTATCGAGGAGAATTAGAATTAATTCGCACAAAAAAGATGAAGCATATCCCCAAGCCTTTCCTTAAGATCTTTGCGATCTACGATAAAATCCAGGAAGCCGTGCTCCAATAAAAATTCTGATCGCTGAAATCCTTCCGGTAAATCCTTTTTAATGGTCTCTTTGATGACCCTCGGCCCTGCAAATCCGATCAGCGCATCCGGCTCGGCGAAATTAATGTCTCCGAGCATGGCAAAAGAAGCAGTTACTCCTCCGGTAGTGGGATCGGTCAATAAACTGAAATAAGGGATTCGTTCACGTGAAAGTTGGGCGAGTTTTGTCGACGTCTTCGCCATCTGCATGAGGCTGAAGGCAGATTCCATCATTCGCGCTCCACCAGATTTGGAAATGATAAGAAGTGGCATCTTGCGCTCCATACAATGATCTATTGCCCTTGAAATCTTTTCTCCTACCACACTGCCCATTGACCCGCCGATAAATGCGAAATCCATAGCTGCTATGACTATTGGCTTTCGTTTTACTTTTCCGCTTGCGACAGTGATAGCGTCATTAAGTGTCGTTGATTTTCGGGCGGATTCCAAACGTTCATCGTAGCTTTTGACATCCTGAAAATCGAGAAAATTGTAAGAATGGATGTCTGCGAATAACTCCTTATAGCGTCCGTCAAATAAAAGATCGAAGTAGTCAAACGATCCGATACGCACATGATTATTGCATCCGGGGCACTTGTAAAAATTATTGGTAAGTTCCTTTACCGTATTGGTCTTACTGCAGTTTTTACACTTTTGCCATAAGCCATCCGGAGCTTCCTTTTTCTCCTGAGTGGTAGTTTGGATGCCATTACCTAATCTTTTGAACCAACCCATATTAACTATTTGTTGACAATAGTCATCGGGATAATCTGCGTGGTAAAACTAAACAAAAACTTCAAATAGAAATTACAGTGAAAGCAAGCAATCCCGAAAAAAGATATTTACTTCGCACTGACTAGAGTATGTTTAAAATTAGCTTTTAGCCCAAAGCGTTAAATTTAAACATACTCTTAACAGAAACAGATATGAGTAGAAGAAAAATAGCCGCTGGAAATTGGAAAATGAATACGACCGTGAATGAAGGTCGCGAATTGCTTTCTAATTTGTCAAAGTCCTCAATACCCAATGATGTGGAAATGATTTTATGCGTTCCTTTCACCCACCTGGCCACACTGGTGCAAGGAGCTCCCGGCCATATCGAGATAGGCGCTCAAAATATGTATTTCGAAGATAAAGGAGCCTTCACCGGCGAAGTATCGGCACTCATTCTCAAAGATATAGGGGTGGAATATGTGCTGATCGGACACTCTGAAAGAAGGGAATATTTTAATGAAAACGACGAAATGCTCGCAAAGAAATTGAATAAGGCATTAGAGCACGGGCTCAAACCTATTTTCTGCTGTGGCGAAACTTTAGCGATCAGAAAAGCGAATGAACATATCGAATTTGTAAAAAACCAGCTGGAACAATCTTTGTTTCATCTGTTGCCTAGCCAAATGACAAAGATCATCCTGGCTTACGAACCCATATGGGCAATAGGAACAGGAGAAACTGCAAGTCCGCAGCAAGCGCAAGAAATACATAGTGCAATTAGATCCATGATTAACGCCAAATACGGAGATCGTATAGCGGAAAATGTGCCCGTACTTTATGGAGGGTCAGTTAAACCCGGCAATGCGAAGGAATTGTTTTCTCAACAAGATATCGATGGAGGGCTGGTCGGCGGTGCAAGTTTGGATCCGGAGGGATTTGCTGGGATTGCTAATTCGTTTTGAAATGCTTAAACTCAAAGAAAAAGACCTCGAAAAAATAATTATCATCGGGGACCGGGTATTAGTCCGGCCTTCAAAACCTAAGAATCGCACCGATTCCGGACTTTATCTTCCACAAGGCGTACACAAAAAAGAAGAATTATATACGGGCTATGTTATCAAAGTAGGCCCGGGCTATCCAATTCCAGCACTGCACGACGTGGACGAGCCCTGGAAGGACAAAAGCGAAGAAGTAAAGTATGTTCCTCTTCAACCTCGCGAAGGTGATCTTGCAGTATATATGCAGAAAAATGCCTGGGAAATTGAATTCAACAAACAAAATCTTGTCATTGTGCCTCATTCCGCGCTGCTCATGTTGATACGCCAGGACGACTTATAAGAGATGTGCTGCGAAACATTCCCCATCAACCGGCTATCGCCTTTTTACATTCAATTAACATTGAATAAGAAAAATAAATAGGTAGAAAAATATATATTTGCCGAATTAAATTTTAAGTCTTCTATTATGGCTGAATATAAACTTGATGCAACAGATTTAAAGATACTCAAAATGCTGCAAGGCAATAGTAAAATAACAAATCTGGATTTGTCAAAACAGATTGGATTGTCACCTGCTCCGACATTGGAAAGGGTCAAAAAGTTAGAGCAGTCCGGCATTATAGAATCGTATCATGCAAAAGTAAGCGCCAGTAAATTGGGACTTAATGTAAGTACATTTATCCTGGTCAATCTGGCCTGGCAGAGAGAAAATGCACTTGACAACTTTATTGAAAAAATAAAGAATGTTCCGGAAGTAACCGAATGCTATATTATTACCGGAGACGGAGATTTTCTTTTGAGAGTGGTGTGCCAGGACATTCCAGCATACGAACAGCTCTTATTCAAAAAACTATCACAAATCGAAGAAGTAGAACGTCTAAAGACCTTCATGACGCTCTCCAAGGTCAAAAAATCTAAAATTCTTCCTTACGACTATGACTAAGACGAATGCTTCAGGACTCTTTGTTATGGGAGATTAGCGGGGATTCTATTGACCGCTCTTCCTTTATTTTCGGCACTATCCACTTACAGTGTTCTGCTGCACAGGATTTTATGGATTGGCTGGAAAAAATAATTGATCAGGTCGACATTGTGTATACCGAGGCAGCCCTGGATCAACCTGTATCCCCTTCTCATTATCAAATATCAGACGGCCGCACATTGTCGGACCTTATCGGAGAAAAGAAATACATCAAAATCAGGAAGATTTTTCAAAAAGCCTTTGATTTCGATCTCGATCAAAACAATCGCCTGTTGCCTCTTTTACTTTCACAAAATCTTGGCTTGATTTCGCAAAGTGTCGAGCACCAACCTTCGCTGGATTCCCAAATTTATCAATTGGCCATCGCAAATGGAAAAGAATACAAGGGCATAGAAAGTATGGAAGAGCAACTGGCCATCCTCGAGAAAATACCAATGGAATATCAACTCAAGTCCTTGCTCAAAATAGCCAGCAACGTTAAAAACTTCCGTAAATCCCTCAGGTATTTGGTAGACCTTTATGAAAATCAGAGGATAGCTCAATTGTACAAATCGTCAAGAAAGCATCTCGGACCGATTAGAAACCTATTACTCTACGAGCGGAATCACGTCATCGCCAACAGAATTACAGAATTTCACCAGGACAGGCCATCCCTTTTTACCTTTGGCGCCGGACACCTCGCAGGTAATAAAGGAGTGCTGGCATTGCTAAAAAGAAAAGGACTAACGCCGAAAGCAAATTTTCAATGTTAGACCTATAATCATTTACCTTCGGCCTCTTTTTAGACTGATAGGATTAATATGAAAAAAGAAAAAATAATTCTCAATGTGGAATTAGATGACTCCAATATTCCAAGCGGTATCAGTTGGCAAAACAGTGATCAGGGCGGTGCAGGTACGACCACCGAGGCGAAGGCCTTTCTACTTTCACTGTTTGATAAGAGCAATAAGGAAACGCTAAAGATCGATCTCTGGACAAAAGAAATGCAGGTCTCGGAGATGGATCGTCTTATGTATTATACATTAAAGGGCCTGGCGGACACATATAAGAAGGCAACCCGCAATGAAACCCTTGGCGATGACCTAGCCCATTTTGCCAAATATTTTGGAGAGAAAACGGAGATCTTGGCAGGATAAAGCTTCAGCCAAAGGCTGATCAGCCTCTGGCTGACAAGTTCAAGCTCAAGAACCAAATAGAATTTCCCGATTCGCGAAAATTCACACCAATACTGTATCAATACTTCGTGAAGTTTCCATAAACAATTTCAATTTTAAGTCAGATCACACCACTAAGTAATGTAAATATGATATATTAGCAAAATATTAAATATGTTTGTTTAACTGATCTCATAGGTTTTGGCTCAAAGCATTGTTAGTAAAAATTTTGTTTCCTGTCTTAAAGAATTGAAAGCGACCGGTCGCATCCGATCTGACCGCGAATTTGCTTTGACCCTTGATTTCCTGCCACAAAATCTGAGTCAGATTGTAAAAGGGAAGCGCGATGTCACTATTGATTTGGTGCGAAGAGCTCATCAGCAATACGATTTTAATTTGCGTTATATTTTTACTGGAACTGGCGATAGGATAGAGCGTCATGAAAATTCAAACCAGTCGAATGGTCTACCGCTTTCATTGTTACCCTATATAGACGACCGTTCCGAAGAGATCTATTTGAGTTCACTTAGTGGCAATGGGTCAGAGTGGAAGGATATTAATGCGTGGCATTATCAGGGTTCGAACGATCAGGAAGATGCTCGAATGTTTCGAATGGACAGCAAGGATCTGGCACCTTTTATCGAGTATGGCGACAAACTGATTACTAAGAGAATTCCCAAAAACCGATGGGCGCGCATGATAAGGAATCATTTTGTATACGTGTTGATCGAGCCCGATCGGATTAGCACGAGTCGATTGATCAACCGGATTTCGAGTGATGGCGTGGTCGAGATCGTTAGAAATCCATCCTTCCATATTTCTGGCGAAACGGTAAAAGTAGAAGAGATTCTGGAAGTATGGGAAATTACTCATATTATTACGAGGTGGTCGCCGGATTCTAATTTCGAGGACACCACGCTTAACGACAAGCTTCATCATTTCCAGCATTCCTTAGATCACAACGCGGACTCCATCAAGGAATTGAACAAAACCATGCAAAAATTACTCAAGCAGAATAGGGAACAAATTTCCGTTTTCTAAAAAAATAAAATGGCCAGGGTTTGATCTTCCTCGGCAGTAGTTTGCAAATTATCGTGCTTTTCAGTTCGTTCCTATTTGTCACCAGGCCCATAAAAAACAGGTCAATAAACAAGTTGTAATCTTCATCCCGTTGCACATCTCTCCATGCGGATTTCATTCCTTTTGACCACCTGATGTCGTCGATGATTATCATTCCGGCAGGATTGAGATGACTCTTGCACTCATTGAAGATCATTTTCGTAGCCGTGTAAGAGTGATCTCCATCTATATAAATGAGATCGTATGACCTGCTATTTTCATTCAAGAAGTCGGAAAATTTAGCAAAATGTATTGCACAATTTGCGTAATCGTTCAAATGTGCTTTTGAGTACTGATACAATTGATGATCCCCTTCGACTGTGAATAGATCAAAACCATTTTCGCAAAATGCTGTTGTCGCTATGCCGAGGTTTGTACCCAGTTCGAGTATGGTCTTCGCCTTTGCCCATTTTGCGATTTGCACCAATATTTTGCACTTTTTAATGCCGGAAGACGAAGTTTGAGCTATCTGCGAAATGGAAATCGTCTGACCGCTGAGCAAGGCCGATGGCTCACCCATCTTTTCTAGCATTATTATGCTTTTATCCCTTAAGCACTTACTTCTGTAATTTTTGGTTTCAGAAAGAAGAATGGGGTTCTTTGCATCCGGAACATTTTGACAAAAGTGAAAAAGGGTAGGAGAGTCCTGGGTATATATGGTCTCCGCATCCCGATAAAAAATTATGAAATCCCGGATCAGGCGGAGGCGATCGTATGCCGCCTTTAGGACTCGAATGCTTTGAGGTTTTTAAATGCTCTAATTTGTTGAGACTCTAATTATATCCACGAATTTTCTCGAATTCCCACGAATTGATCGATTGTAAACAATTGGTGTTAATTAGTGAAAATCCCTGGCCGTCCGGCAGGCGGCCAGGGATAACATATATTGCAGAAATGGCAGTCTTAGAAGCGATTCTGAATCAATCACTGCATTGCTGCTTCTTTCAGGAACATCAATTAACCGTAAAATTAATCGGCACAAAAGTATTATCCCATACCAATCTAATAGTCGCGGAATAATCTCGGAGGTTTCCGATATCGATTAAGAATGACTCCACCGATACATCCATCTGTTGAGAGTTGACGGTGACGGAAACTACAGGATCTTTATCTCTATAAGTCGTCCATTGGCTGGCTTCGTAGGGATAAAAATTTACTGCCCATGTCGTAGCTGTGGGCACGGTAGTCATTGCATAAGATCCGGCTGCTAGGTCCTTGCCCTCGATTTTCACACCATCGCTAAACGTAATTTTAGTTGCAGCATTTGCTCCTGTGCGCCACATTTTGCCAAAAGGAGTCAGGCCGTCATCTGCGAATATGGTTCTGTCTTTTTTGCCGGGACGAGAATATTCGACGGTCACATCGGTCAATCCTACTTTTTGAGTGGTTTTGCTAGCGGGACTTGGAGCGCGATCTTGTCCATACATTGTGGTCATGGAACATGCCGCGACGAACAAAATGGAATAAATAATTTTTGTCATTTTTTATTTTTTATTTATAAAGAATAGTGCAAATATACTTGTATGGGAGTTGTGAATCACTGACCACTGTTAAATAGTTCAAACAAAAAAAGTTAATTCCGTTTTGTACGAACCAAAAGTTATTTACACCTGATTCGCTTCAACCTTTCAAAACTCTTTGATCGAAGGCAAACGGCATCAAGTCTTTTGCACTTTCGACAACGTACACCTTTTCATCTCCCCCTATTACAAAAAGTTTCATATCGGTATCAAACCTTTGTTCCATTTCGATCATCGACTGTCGGCAGCTTCCGCACGGGAAGCCCGGCAATTCTCCCTCTCTTAATTTTTTGTTTGTTTTTACGGCAATGGCTTTGATAGACACATTTGGAAATTGGCTGCTCGCAGAAAAAATCGCAACACGCTCCGCACAAAGCCCTAATGGGAAGACTGCATTCTCCTGGTTGCTGCCGCCTACGATTTCGCCATTTTCCAAAAGAGCGGCCGCGCCAACTTTGTATTGGGAATAAGGGGCATATGCGTGATCGACTGATTGAGCAGCGGCCCGACAAAGCGCCTGTTCTTCGGGATCACTCAATTCGTCGATGGACCCTGCAACGTACATCGTACCTTTTATGTCGATTTTTTTCATTCCATCATCTTTTCATAAACAAGCGGATGAATATTCAATTGTTTTGCGGCGTACTCGACATATTCCAATTCCCTCGGCCCGATCTCTCCGTCTCTTTTGGTCAGGACAGCCAGGTCGACGATCAGATCTTCTGCTTCTCCCGATCTCTTGATCAGATCGTAATTTATGGCTTAATCCGTTGCGGCTGATTGAAGTGCCCCTCTAAATTCTTTCTTGAGTTCGGTAGAAATATCACTTTTCTTTATAATGGGCACAACAAATTTTTGTTCCGCTTTACTAGCCTCATTATCGAGGGTCATTAAGTTGCTCAGAGCTCTTATGCGATGTTCCTGAATATCCGCTTCAGATATTGTTTCATCGATAACGGGTTCTTCCAAAACCATGTTGGGGTCCAAGAATGTAGTAGACGTTGCAGCGATCTTCGCGGCATCCATCTTTGCCTGGATAATGGCAAAAAGGGTACCCATTCCGGGGACCATGGTAGTTAATAATTTTTTTAACCTCTTGATAATCAATATTTTACGAAGGCCTTGGTTAACATCGCATTGTCATTGTCCCTTTTTCTCTCTTCAAAAACATTTTCGACAAGATCAGAGAACTTATTTTTCAAAATACTTTGGATCTTACCAAGCCCTACGAGCTTTGAAGCGCTACCTAAGGCGCCTCCGATTTTTCCTTTTATAGTATTGAACACGTTTGCTGATTTGCAGGTAAAATAAGAATTTCTCGGGTTAAGTCTTTGCTCGGATATAGAAAGGCCCGATTCGACTTCATGATCTTTAAATTCGATCGTTAGAACGTCTCTTGGCACAAATAACCCAAAATTGCGTCGAAAACGGGATGCCACAGCGTCAATATCCGCACTTTGTATGATAATATGGATCATTAAAGATAAAATTGGAGCCATATCTATTATTTAAGCAATAGAAGATTACTTTTGGACTTCATTTTAAAAATTAAACATGAGCGAAGGAAAAGTAAAATTTTTTAATGCCTCAAAAGGATTTGGATTTATAACACCTGATGATGGTGGTAAAGATGTATTTGTTCATAAAAGCGGATTAGTTGATAATATAAATGAAGGAGATAGTGTCACCTATGACGTGGAATCCGGCCCAAAAGGATTGAACGCGATAGATGTGAAACTAAAGTCATAGTTCATACACGTTGAGTTCGGTGCCATCGAGTGTGTCATATGAGCCAATCCATTCAAGTTCTTCTTGCGCTCATCGTAGGCCTGATCATCGGTGTCGTTGCTTCGATGACCGATTTCAGCGCATTGCACACATTTATTACCCTCGGTGAGCCTATCGGTGTACTTTGGGTGAATGCGATCCGAATGACCGTAATCCCGCTTGTCGTGGCACTGCTCGTTACCGGTATTGCGTCGGCTTCACCGATCCATGCAGGTCGAATCGGCGGGAAGGCGCTTATGTGGTTTCTGGTTTTTGTTGCTGGCGGAGCCTTGCTTACGGCTGTTGTAGCGCCGCCACTGTTAAGCCTTGGCGAATTCGACCTTGACTCCTTTGCCACAAATGGTATGCCTTCTACGACCGATCAGATCGAACTCCCCCAGTTCCGAGACTGGGTTGTAGAATTGATTCCGTCCAACCCGATTGCGGCAGCGGCCAATGATGCCATGTTACCATTAATTGTTTTTTCGGTGATACTGGCTTTGGCTATCACTAAGATTGAACCGGCACATCGCGAACGGTTAGTCGGCTTCTTTGACGCCATTTCTAAAGCGATGTTGGTCATTGTTGGGTGGATTCTGAGGGTTGCTCCGATCGGTGTATTTTTCCTGGTGATGCCCTTAGCCTCCAATGCTAGAGTCGGCAGAGCACCAACTCAAACTCCCGATGAGCGTCGGTGGAATCGTATTGCCAATCGCGGTTGCCCTTTTCAAATTTGCATCGCCGATTGTCCGAGGCACCGGAACGCTTTTTGTCGCTTATCTGTACGGTATTGATATCGGGGCTGTTGAGATCATTACGATCATGGCCGCAGTTGCCGGTTTGAGTTTCTATTCCCCAGGCGTGCCGAGTGGCGGCCTCTTTGTCATGACACCTGTCTATATTGCCCTGGGTCTTCCCGTTGAAGGAATTGCATTACTCATCGCACTCGATCTCATCCCGGATATGTTCATAACAACAGCGAATGTTACGGCCGATATGAGTGTGGCGATGATCTTGGGAAAGGGTGGCGAACTGTCTGATAGCGTAGAGTAGATACTTTTGAGTTGAACCTTCTTCTCCGGAAGGATTAACAATAATCACATATGACGCTCAGTTTACAAAGGGTCATTTGTTAAATAATATCCTGATGGAGATGATCAACCGAACAAAATCAATTACCGAAAACAAGCAAGACCTTTTACTGGAATGGCAGAGATCGTTGGTTTTGCTCCACTACGGGCATAATTTCGCGGCGCGTTACTATAGCAGCTTGCATTTATTTTTAGGCTTTCTTGTTGTTGTGGTCACAGTGATAGTCGGTATTTCAATTGCCATTAATGCCAACACCTCACTCTTCGCCATTAATTTAGAAGTTGTTCTCAGTTTTTTAGCGGCAACCATAGCTGGAATCCAGACTTTCTCCAATGCGAAGATTAAGTCTGAAAGACACAACAGAGCGGCGGCGGCCTTCGGCAAGATTAGTCGAAAATTCGAACAGTGTTTATATTTTGATAAAACAGACGAGGCCACACTAAATAACATCAGGGACAAATGGAATAATGCCATTGAGTCTGCTGGTAATTTACCTCCCTCAAGTTATAAAAGGGCGCTGAGAAGAGTAGATGCTGTGACTGCAGACGCGTGAAAAGTGTTTTGACCTGGGCCGGGCCTGCTCGCGTTAAGGCTTCGGCAGACAGGCACATGGATATTATCGAATAAAGAACGGTCAAGATTCGAAAATGCTATCCAGAACTCCTGCTAGTCGTACACCACCCTGAACCAATCTTTCTTTCACACGATTGATGTTGTCGTGCTGATACTGCCACGAAAAGGAGGGCAAACCGGTTTCCCTGTCCGTAAAATTATACAAGGAGTTGTAAATGTGTTCACGCAAGGCAATAGATTCACCGGCCCAATCGTCTATGGAATCCTCCTGATATTTCGCTATTTCTTGCGTTGTCAACTTATTAATGAAATGAGCAAATTCGGTATAACTGAGACGCTCGTGCTCTATGATTTTTGTATCCCAGACTGCGTGAAGATTCGTCTTTTCTGAGAAAAACAATACTGATATTTTATTACCGCCGCGGTCTTTGTTTTTGCCTACATGCAAGGGCTGATGGATATCGCCTACAAGATGAACCAAAAATGCCAGAGCCGTTGCCTTCGTAGAATTATTGAGTGGCTTTGCGCCATTCTTTTCCATTAAATTTTCGAGAAATGCCGTTGCCTCCGCATCGTCATTTAGAATATCCTTCATCATCTCCATCGCTTCAATGGCATCGTTGATGGGTGGGTCTTCTTTGTATTGTTTTCTCACAAGTTTGACCGTCTGATGTGGATGGATGGTCGTATAGTGCCATTTTTCTGCAAAATCCCATTCATCTTCTGATCGGATATAGTCCGGCCAGTTGGCTATTTCAGCCAGGTAATTCTTGCCAAGTATATTTTCTAATTCTGTTTTGCTATCAGAAGATAGATGGAGGTCGCAAATCTGTGCGATAATGCGGTGGCCATTGGCGCCCCAGGAGAATAATATGTGGCTGTAAAACAATAGTGTTATGATAGGTATGATGCTTTTCATCAGTTCAATTTAGGTGAATTAAATGTCAATAACAATACTTGCCCTGAGCTCGCCTGCCCAGAGCTTGTCGAAGGGTCGAAGGGTCAATTTCAATGTCATTTAGATCAATGGCATTTCCGCCGCAAACTGCTCCAGAGCACCCTCATCAACTTCAAATCCGAGTCCAGGTGCTTGTGGCACTTTTATATAGCCATCCCTCATTTCTATAGCAGGTGTTGTAAGGGATTCGCGTATGCCATTTTCGGTTTGGTCGTATTCCATAAAAAAATCCGAAGGTAGTAACCGCCCTGGTATTGGTTCTAAATTAGATATAAAATGCATGGCCGCGTGAATCGCAATTCCCGTGCCCCATGTATGCGGAATGATTTCAACGCCAAAAGTACTTGCCAACGCTGCTATACGCTTAGCTTCAGTCAGACCGCCCGCAGAACAGATATCTACTTGCAGTATATCTACACATTCATTTTTTAGCAGATGCAAAAAACCATAGCGCAAGTATTCACATTCGCCGCCAGCAATGGGAATAGTTGTTTTGCTTCTCAGGGTCCGGTACTGATCGTAAAATTCCGGAGATACGGGTTCTTCAAACCAAGAAATGTCATAAGGCTCAATTAATCGAGACAGTTCAATGGCTTCTCTCAAGGAGTACGCATGATTGGAATCTACCATAAGCTGCACGCCATTGCCAATAGCTGATCTGACTTTCCGTACGTGCTCGACATCTTTGTCAATAGACCTGCCTACCTTCATTTTTATTGCCTTAAAGCCTCGTTCGACATATGCTTTAGCTTCCATTGCAAGATCGTCTGCCAATGTCCTTGATTCGGAAAAGTAGAGGCCGGTCGCATATGGCTTAACCCGGGATCGATGCTGTCCTCCTAAAATAGTGCTAACCGGTAAATCAAGAGCTTTTCCTTTAAGATCCCAGAGGGCAATATCGATTGCACTGATAGAAGCTACGAGCACACCCCGGCGGGCATAATCCAATGTTTTTCTATACAAGTCAAACCAAATGGTCTCATTTTCCAAAGGACTTCTTCCGAGCAGCAGTGGTGTAAGCAGATGAATGCCCGATCGAATCACATCAGCAGGGCCGTATCCTTCTCCCCAGCCAATCAGTCCGCTGTCTGTCGTAATTTTTACCAGGCAAATCCTTCTTTCACTATAAGTCCACTGAGAAAAGGAAAAACTTTTTTTCAGTTGATCGGAGAGTATAAATGTTTCGATCCTTGAGATTTTCATCAAATTGTAATTTTTCGTGTTGTCGGATAGTCCATTTTTGAAATGTCAAATTTATTCATTTTTGTGCTTGACCTGATTGTATGCCCGCACAATGATCTCTTCTAATATCTCCATGTTGACATTGGCGAGTTTATTGATATACAGACATATTTTTCCGGTTTTGTGTTTGCCCAACCTTTTGAGCAGTTCTTCTTGCTTATCAAAATACCGTCAGATATTCTAAAAGAAACTGCAAAAAAACATCGCGATCTGAGAAGGGGTCTCAAACTATCTCAAGCCAATCTTGCGGAACTGTCCGGAGTTTCTTTGGGCAGTATTAAGAGATTCGAACAGACCGGAAGAATCTCATTTCTCTCTTTATTAAAGGTAGCACAAATCCTGGGGCGATTGTCCGAATTTGAGGCAATTTTCACCCCTGAACCCGATTGGACAGAAGTCGAAAAATTATTTAGCGAAAAAACCAGGTCTTAATGAAAAGCATTACAAAGCTGATTGTAGGCACAAATGGAAGAGGCGCTTTGACATATCGACCTGCAATTGATTCCCTGCAAAGCTCGGGAATACAACTTGAACTTGATGCCATTGCCCGAAAAACAAAAAAGGTTTTAGAACGGTCGAGCACGGATATTATCGAAGAACTTTATCGTTTAGGGGGCTCTTCTGGAGGTGCGCGACCGAAAATTTTCGTTGGGTACAATAGTGCGAAAGATCACCTAATTCAGGGCACAGAGCTTCTACCGGAAGGTTATGAACATTGGATCATAAAATTTTCGTCTTCACGAGACCCTCCTGATATTGCCCAGATCGAAAATGCATATCATAAAATGGCATTAAATGCAGGCCTTGAAATGAGTCCGTGTAAATTGTTCAAAGGAGCGTCGGGTAAGCAATATTTTGGAGCAAGACGTTTTGATCGAGAGAGCAATAAGCGAATTCATATGCACTCGGCAGCTGGACTTATGCATGACAATTTCAGACTGAGCAGCATGGACTATGGACATTTGATGGATGCTGCATTTCGACTGGAAAACCATGTGGGCGCCTATGAGAAAGTTCTGCGCCTTGCAACGTTTAATGTTTTTGCGCGTAACAGAGATGATCACAGTAATAATGTTTCTTTTCTCATGAATCACAGGGGCGAATGGCGATTATCGCCTGCCTACTGCGTTAGGAACTAAGTAATGACATATATAAACAACGTTATTTTTCTTCTGATCAAGGCGGAAAAACCGGAGTTATGCCTTAGCATAATGAGGATTTTTCCAACGACGAGCAGGAGGAAAAGAACAAGTTTATGTAGGTTAGAATTTAGTTCCTGACGCACTACGATCTTACTTTTTCCACGTCCTCGCATGGATTTCACAATACTACTATAGCCGTGGAGGGTAGGTCTCCAGGCAAGAATCATTTGATGGAACTGTCTGATATTTTTGGTGTAAAAAATCTCAAGGCTATTATAGAGAAGGTGCGCACAGCAATTGGTGATTGGAGGAAGCGGGCTAAGGAAAGCGGTGTGAGCAAAGTGTCAAGAGAATCGATTGATAAGGTGCTGAATCAACTGAGGTGACCATTGCAACTGTTCCTCCCATCCGCTTCGCGGTTCACTCACTCGAATGTCCTGTGGGACATTCGCCCTTCGGAATCGTTCGATCATCCCTATTGACCTTCGGATAATCATGTCTTGCTTCCACCGGAATGTCGTCAAATGGCTCAGGAGCATCTTCGAAAACCACATCGGGAAATATTTCGGTTTTGAAACCCTCAAAATCCTTAGCCCATTCTTTATGATTGTACACGCATACAGGTGAGCATGCGGAGCAGTAATTGTATTTTCTGAAGTATGGAAAGCATTTTCCGGTGTCTACAATATATCGGTCATTTCCGAGGTGGTCTTTGCCTGCTTCGGCACTCCTCTCATCCGGAATGGCCCCAGCAGGGCAGTAAATCCGGCAGGCCTTACATATGTCACAAAACGCAGCGATACCCGCATCAATAGGTTCGTCTGTTGCGAGAGGAATGGAGGTAGCCACCGATCCCATTCGAAACAAAGGACCCAATTCCGGATGAATGATAGAACCATGTCTTCCGAGTTCGCCAAATCCTGCCTTCAATCCAATTGGAATATGGAGCAAATTACTATCCCCGATAGGATGCTCTATCTCGCATGTATAACCCAAACTCCTGATATAGTTGGCTAATTTTATGACTGTCTCACCCAATTGATGATATATGCGCACACATTCAATTGCTGAAGCTTCCGAAGGCACTGTTTGAAATTCCCTATACCGCATCCTAGCTCCTACCGCGATAGCATAATGCTCATCGATCGATCGACCTTTGTAAATGTCCGAAGGTTCGATTTCACAGATACCGACGATATCAGCGTCGTATTCGCGTGCCTTTTCTTTCAAATGCGTTGCTGCTGCCTGAGGCGACTCAAATTTCAGAACTCCTTACCTCTCGCAATCTAAATTCGCTGTTATTTTGAAGATCATGCGCAAATTTGATCCAGGGAATATGGTTTCAGTTTTGTTGAGCAGGTCTGCAATCTGTTTGGCTGCATGATTAAATCTTGGTGCAGAAAGAGAGTGCAAGGTTATAGTCAGCGTTTTACTCTTATAATCCGGAATCAAGTCAGCGTTGTTGCTGATGATTTGTTTGATGAACATTCTTTTTTCGTCTTTTGCCCTATTGAGGTGGTCACAAGCCACAGCTGCCACAGATGATTCTGCTCTGTAAGCGATCATCTTTATTACATTCATGAACAGTTTACTTTCGGTTTTTAACTTGTTATACCTTTTCTGCTCGGGCATACGCTCAAGAGTTATTCTGGCAGGAATATCATTTCTGAGGGTGGCGATCTTGTTTTCTTCTTTTCGAAGAATATCAATTTTGTGTTTATACTTCATTTGTCTTTCGGTTATTTCAGGAAGTTTGTCAATTTTCTCATCCATAGCTAGTTCTGCAAGAGGGAAGAACTTGGCTTCTAACCGGGTGATCTTTTCCCTGAGTTTTTTCAGTTGGTTTGTTAATTTTCGGTATTGTGGGTTGACCACTTCCCGATTGGGATCAATACTTTCTACCCCAAATTGAATCATTTTATCAAAATCATAGTCTTGAATGAGGTAACTGAAGAAGTTTTCCTGACACCACCTTCCAAACATTCTGCCTGCTATCAATGCTATTCCCAAAGTAGGGTGAGTGGTGATAATAGCGGTTTGATGTTCACCCTTTTCAGACAAGCTTCTGATCTCTCTGAAAGTGTGTCCTCCAAGCGTTACTTCTTTCTCGCACAATTGCATGGTTACATCCTGGCTAAGTACTTGTGTATCAGTGGATTCAAAGTCATCTTTATTCCATGAATCTCGCACATCCTTGCGATATGTAATCACGGCTATTCTATACCTTTCCCACAGGTGGTTAAAGAAAGCAGGTTCGTAAGCCTCCCTGTCAAAAATAAAGGTGCATTGAGGGCTTTGTCGATCATCCTCCTCTTGTATCTCAGTAAGTAATTTGGTTTGTAGCATTTGTGGAATAATCAGGTCTTGTATTGCTTCTTTTATTTTCTCTGTCAATTGCCCTATCACCATCATAACAGGCATCCCTTGTGCATCGTGAACCCAATACTCCGTAGTGGCGCTTAAACACAATTTTTGTCTCGCAATATATTTGACAGGTAGATTAGCTTTGCCTCCATAATAGATCCGTTGGTGACCATCTATATATAAAAAAGATGAGTCCTCATTATCCTCATCTCTATACCAGTGATCGATCAGAAGGTTGTTCAGTTCAACGGCTTTTTCCTGCTTGCTCAGCAAATCTATTTTCTCTCGCAAACACCGAACTTCTGGTATACGATCCAAGCCTATTATCCTGCCGATCTCCCCTGGTTTACATTGTTTGAGTTGTTCGGGATTTTTGATGCGCAACAGGGCCATGAAGGCCAAAGTCAATAGTATCGACCTTAGTCCGTAATAGTGTGATGAAGGTAACTCATATACCTGTTTTGTCTTGAATAACCCATGCTCTATCAAGGCAGGTAAGAGGAATAATACCCCTGCTCCGCATAAAGCTTCGCTGTTGTCAAACTTCACCTCAGCATGACCAGACAACCCAAGAGATGCACCTATCCTGTCTTCAGAGCGGCTTGTGGCTATGCCCATCGGCGTAGATTGGTCTAGGTCATTGCGATCATTTAAGGTCGAGCCATTTCCACCTTCACACTCTATTTTGAACTTTTTTTTAAAGTGCCTTTTTCAATGTGATAGCGTATCGACGATTCTGAAATCCCTTCTTGTTTTGAGATACTCAAATTACTTTGTCTCTTATCCAGCTTCGATTGTATCCGCTCCACTAGTTTACCAACCATCTTGTATGCTTTGCCTTTTCTGGCATCAGGCCCGAAAAATCCAGATTCTCCCTTCTCCTTGTATTTTCTATACGATCTTCTGACACTGTCTATACTCACTCCAAAAGCCCGCTGAACTTCAGCTCGGCTGCACAATCCTTTATCTATAAAATTGCTAGTTATGAATCTGAAAGCATTAAGATCGTCACTCGAATGACTATATACAGGTAAGCCATTGGCTATGTATTGTACAATACCGTCTTGGGTGTGTACTCCAAGACAATGAGAGATCATCTTTGTATCTTTAGGGAAGAAGGGGAATTGTAACTGCATATACAAAAATATGAAGCAGTTTTAATTCGCGAGGTCTACTCCCTATTACCCTGAATTTATTGGGACGGGTAAGGAGTTCTGAATTTTCTTTTTTCGGGCGAAACAGGGCTTTCAAAACGCGGAAACTGGTCGTGATATATTTTATGTAGAATGGCTTCCACTTCGGGAATGTTGATTGCCCTGCCTCCCAGACCGTCGTACCACGCCTGCCAGGAAAAAGCTGGAGGTGATTCTTTTGAAGCGTTCATTTCCGGAATTTAGGATATTTATCAATGCGTCTGATATGTTCATCAATACCCGTCATCTGCCAGTGCCCGAGAGAAATCGGAATATTGCCAATATCATTCAATTGATCAAAGAAGTCTTTCATTTGAAAGGATTCATTTTTTAATTCTTTCATCCTGGCAAAATCAGCCATGGCATTTTCCACGAGGTACTTACCGGTAATATAGCTGGTGCTATATCCGGGCTGACGCAAGTAGAGATGCTGTTCGAAAATGAGCAGGTCTTTTTCTGTTTTCATCCATCCGCGGGGTGTATATTCCGAATGTACGCTGCCGGCTTCTTCCATCGTCATTTCATTGGCATGGGCGTAGAGAGAACCCAATCCACGAGCTGCTCGCTGGGCAATCATGATGTACACAATTTCTCGTACCCTTGGAGATTCATCATATAATCCGGCTTGCATAAACATTTCTTCCACAGCAGTTGCCATGCCTTCATTGCGCGAGTCAAAAATATTGTACAACAAAGGACCACGACGAATTTCACTTTGATGCGGTTCATTGTCCATCCGAGCCAACTCGAACCAATGATAAAAATGCGAGTAGAGCGGTCTTGGATCATAATGCGTAGCAATCCAGAAAAAGTTCCGTTGCTCTTTAGGGATAAATTGTCCCAAATGTTCTCGGAGTGCCGGCTCAAAATAGTCCTTTACGGTTACCATTTCATCCCGATCCAAAAATGTCATCAGACTTTGGGCGGATTGCTCTGCCATTGCATCGTAAGCTTTTGGGTTATTCGCGTCAACGAGTTGTGGCAATTTGCGGTTTCGATGCTCTTCCAGTTTTAATGCGGACCAGGCCCTGGCCAGTTCACGCTTCAGGAGCATCACTTCATCCTCCCAGGTAAGTGGGACCAAATGTACGTTTTGCAGGTACCACGTATATTGTTCTTTTCCAATGCCTGAAGAGCCTGTCTTTGATTCCGCTTCAGATTCAAGCCACGAGGTCAATTCATCGGTGGATGAAATGGCAGCTTGGATTGTTGATACCAGCTCAGGATCGTCCTTGACGCCCGGTTGATCCAAAATCCTATTGAGGTTTTCACTTTGCGATCGGATATCGCGAATCCCAGCGACCCAAAGATCTGTGGAGTTACCAGTGAAATTGCCTGTTGCCTGTACATTCAGCGATGGAATCACCCGAAGGTCACTTAACAGCCTGTCTCTTTGAGAAAGAGTCAAAGGGAATGTATACGTCCAGATTTCTGTGGTCATATGATGTGTCGGGCCTTCATGAGCGGGGACGTCGCTGCGAGAACTCCAAAGGGATTTATAAAATGCTGGATCACGGGCCCAGGGTTTGAGTACGTGGTGGTTGAAGTCATACCCATTCATTTCTGCCCGTACGATAAACCAGTCTACCCGGTGCTCAATAGGCCATTCGGAAGTATTTATAGCAAGAAGCCTTTCTTGTATTGTTTTGATTTGAGGCCATCGTTTTTCAAAAGTTTCAACGGTATAATCAGGCGCTCCATCGCGAAGAGGCGGTCTTTCAAACGTCCGCCATTCTTTAAACAAGTCGACCAGATCCTCATAATTTTGCAGAAGTCGGGATGGGTGGATTTGCTTTGTCGGATTGACATTGTTGGGACATGAAGAGTAAAAACGGAATCGAAAGCATAAATGATGAATACTTCATAACAATTTTCTTTCACGCTTGGACTTGTTGTTCTTTAATTCTGTTTTCCTGCATTAATTCCCAAAATATTCCCATGATCTTATTTCATAAAAGTTTTGAATATTGCGTTAAGATAAGATCATATATCCTCAAATGCCCGTACGTATCGAAATTCTCAACCTCTTCCACTCTTAAACTATAGCCCAACTTATCGCCGTAGCGCAAGTCAAGGGCCATCCGATACATTGGAGCCAGAGCTGAAGAACAACATAGCACAATCGGCCAGTCAATAGCATGATTAAATTCATAACCGATCAGCAAACCATTTAAATAGTGCGAAGCTTGCGTAGTGTCGATTTTGCCCTGCAGGCTGCGAGCTCTTATGGAGAAGAGCAAGTGGGTAAGATTGCCTTTTAAGGCATCCTCTACTCCTTGCGAGAAGGATTTTTTTGCCGTCGAATTCCAAACAGTATTGCTCTGCACAGAATCGCTCAGAATGCTGTGGCTCGTCAGCAATTCAAAGATTTCTCCTGTCATAAATGTCTTAAAATCAACTATACGGTCGTCGCATATGGTAATGTGTTTGCTATGAGTGCCTGGCACAATCAAGACACAATTAGAAGAGGCGACGAATGACGAGTATTTCCACCCGATTGCCTGTGTCTCCTCGCCCCTCATTACGTCGCCGGGCTTTTCCAGACCAGATATCAAGAAGACTTCATTTTGAAGCTCTAAATTCGAAGAAATGTTTTCTATTATCAAATTTTCACCATTCAAGCGAGCGGGGAGTTGTGCATAGGGCAATTCTTTAATTCCAATTGATGAAGAAGCCATTCCCGACAGCAGGATAGGGATACCTTGCATATCCACGTTAGAGGATTGAGACATTTTGTGCAAAGCATCTTTGAGAACCTTGATGTAAAAGCTTTCTCTATTGGTGGATTTGTTAGCTTTCCAATCGAAAAATGTTTTCTTGATCCCTTGATCATTTTCCAGTGAGGCGATAATTTCTTTGGAAGCTCGATCTACTAATTTCAATCGGAACTTAGAGGTTCCCCAATCGCAGCTTAGAATATATTTACTCATTGAGAATTTACACGATGGCGCCAGGAGTCATAAACATTCTTGAAATCATTCAATTTGTTCCGCAGACCCTCCCAGTCATTCTTTTCAATTAAGCCTTTCGGAAAAAGTTGGCTACCTGCTCCGACACCATATACACCTAGATTGAGGAAGTCAGCAAGATTTTCTGTATTGACGCCTCCGGTAGGGATTAGAGGAACCATATCCAAAGGCGCTTTTATGGCCTTGATATGATTAATGCCTCCCGTTATCGTTGGAAAAATTTTTACAGCCGTTGCTCCCGCCTCCCAGGCATTGTATACTTCAGTCGGTGTGTAGGCTCCCGGGAAAATGGGAATCTGTTGATTCTTACACTCTTTGATAATGTCAAAATTCAAAATGGGTGTGACGATGAATTGCGAGCCCGCTCTGATGGCTTCGTGCAATTCTGACATGCTCCGCACGGTGCCGGCACCGACGTTCAATTTTGTCGCATACGATTTAATTGTTTCCTCGATGACCTTGCTCGCGCGATCGGTATTCATTGTTATTTCGATCGTCGTAAAACCTGTTTCTACGAAAAGCGAAATAAGGGTCGGTATTTTTTCGAAGGGAGTACCGCGAATGATGCCTATGATCGGGATGGACTTGAATTTGTTTTCTGAAAATTTCATAGTTGAGAATTAATTTCTTCGTCGATCATCTCTATTAGTAAAGATAAACAGAGAACAGAAATCGAACTGGAAGTGGATTGAATTATTTTTTACTTTTGTAAAAACGGTTTCGATATAAAGTAGAAGAAAAAATGGATAATTATCGAAGCGCCGACGTAAAGGTTATCTGGCACATTTTTCCTAAGTCTAAAAAAGTGCACGTTTATAAAGGAAAGAAAATGATTGTCTGCGAGGGAGATGATATTTGCTCTGCTGATTCTGTTATTCCGGGTTTTAAGATATCAGCTAAGGACGTGTTCAAGTAAATTAATCCAGTTCCTTCAATTCCTTTTGGTAAAAATCTTTGATGATTTCAGGGGACAGCCGTTTGCGTGATCTGTAGAAAATCAAAAAATAATTAGAAGCCTTCCAGTCTTTTTATCATTTTGAAATCGTCTTTCCTGGTGTACTCCATGTCGAGCGCATGAGCCAGTGATTCTAGTCGCTGGCCTCTCTCTCTGTTAAAAAACCTCGATAAAAATGACTTGGTGAAATTAGTAACAGTGAAAAAATAAACTTTAGATAATGTAAGGAATTTGGCCACACCTGCCTGCCGAAACCTCGGCGCAGGCAGGGATTACACTGCCTGTCCCGACATTTTCATCGTCGGGGGATTGCACAGATTATTGCCAGAGGCAATTAATCCGTGTATATCTGTGAAATCCGGTACGCCATGAAGCGTACGTGTATAAATACTTAAAGTCCCAATAGTATGCAAGGACTATACAGGAAAATTTGCCGTTCACCCTGAAGCAGCCGTGAGGTACATGGAGGAAACGAAATGTGCTAAGTTCATGGTAAGCGTCTGAGTAAGCCGCAGCGAAAGCGAATCCAGTAAGGCCTCGTTACACATTGATAGTGGTCAACCTACCGGATATGGTGAAACCTGATACTCTCATCGAGGCAACGGCAACGCACAGATGAGGGGCTATCCGGGGTAAGATGGAGTGGCGTGCTTGGAACGGGACGCGTATGAACATGGGAGGCCCTAACATAACTCGTGCCGCGTTACGCGGTATTCCATTAGCCGTGGGATGATGAGGGATTCGGAGATGCCCATAGTAGTGAAGATGATAAGGACAACACAACCTTGTTGGAGTGAAGGGGCATTACTAGCAGAAGAAGCATTCGAACAACAACTGAACTATCAAATTGACGAAAAGTAATCAGAAAAAGATACGAATAGTACAAGGAGCACTATGGCCAAAGAGGCGAAGTGAAATGAGTACTATGGAACGCGTACAGGAGTTGCAGAGAAAGCTATATCTCAAAGCCAGGCGGGAGAAAGGATACCGGTTTTATATACTGTATGACAAGGTATTTCTGGACTATGTTCTGGTAGAGTCGTACAAAGGAGTAAAAGAAAATGGAGGGGCACCTGGAGTGGATGGACAAACGTTTAAGGATATAGAGGAAAAAGGGTTGGAGAAGTTTCTAACGGAGCTAAAAGAAGCACTACGGAAGCGGACGTACAAGCCACAGCCAGTAAGACGAGTACATATACCGAAAGCAAACGGAAAGACCAGGCCATTAGGGATACCGACGATAAGAGATCGGGTAGCCCAAATGGCATGTAAGATGGTAATAGAGCCGTTATTTGAAGCCGATTTTGAAGACAGTTCACATGGATTTAGACCAAAGCGATCAGCGAGTGATGCGATCAGGGATATAAAGACAAATCTCCATGAAGGAAAGACGGAGGTGTATGACGCCGATCTGAGCAAATACTTTGACACGATACCGCATGATCGGTTGATAAGGGTATTAAAACTGCGCATATCCGATAATCGGATTATCGATCTGATAAAGTTATGGTTGAAGACACCATACGTTGAGGAAGGTAAGATGAAAGGAGGAAAGCGCAACAAAGTAGGAACTCCACAAGGCGGAGTAATATCACCGTTATTATCCAATATCTACTTACATCTATTGGACAGAATAGTGAATAACAAAAAGAGTATATTCACCCAACAAGGAGTGAAGATAGTGAGGTATGCAGATGATTTTGTACTAATGGGAAAGGAGATAGGAGAGGAAGTGTTAAAGAAGCTGATGAGCATAGTGGATCGAATGGGTCTAAAGATCAACGAAGAAAAGAGTAAGATGGTGAAAGCGAAGAAAGAACCATTACACTTTTTAGGATTCACGATCAGATATGACAGATGCTTGTTCAATAAAGGCAAACATTATTGGCATATCAAACCAAGTGAGAAGTCAAGTAAGCGGTTGCGCGGAAAGATAAGTTCAAAGCTTAAAGAAATTGGACATTATCCACCTCAAGGAGTTGCAAAAGAACTTAACATAATCATGATGGGTTGGCTGAACTACTATGATGTAAGAGGATTAAGCTACACTCAGATGGTCAGGAAAGAACTAATGTGGTATCTGAAAGGTAGGCTATACCGTTACTATAATCGGAAAAGTCAGCGAAGGAGTCGCCTGTCTGGTTCACAGGCATTTGAATTATTATTGAGACATGGTATGGTCAATCCATACAAGTCATCCGGGCTGACACCGCGAATACTGTGAGACAAAACTGTTCAGGAAAGCCGTATGCGGGAAAACCGCACGTACGGTTTGATGAGGGGGTGAAGCGAAGTGGATTTGTTCTTTCGCTTCATTCTACTCTACTGGCTAGAAACTCTGCCGCAGGCAGCCTCCTTGCATAATCTGTCGTCTTTCATAAACAATAAAACGAAGAGTTATTTTTTGAGCATTAATTATACCTTTAAGCAATTGTCCACAAACAAATTCTAAAAATGAAATTCACACTATTTCTAAGTTTACTAATCACCGTCCAAATATACGGCCAGCAAAAAAGCGAAACCGGAATACGCCATTCCATAGTCATCAGCGGCCCGAAAACATTTGAAATTAATGAGAACGATGATATCGTGTGGGAATACCCGGGCGACGCCAAGGACATGTACAAACTGGATAATGGAAATTATCTCATCGCCTTTCTCGACAGGGTGGTCGAAGTGACTCCAGCCAAGGAGACGGTATGGTCATATACATCTGAGGTCAATTCGGAATTTATGAGCGCTCAACGACTTCCCAATGGTAAAACACTCGTCACGGAACTCGGGGATCACCCAAGATTAGTCGAAGTGGATAAGAATGGCCAGGTGACAGCGGAGATCCCCATACAACCCGAAACAGACAATAATCACATGCAGAGCCGTATGGGCCGAAAATTAGCCAATGGAAATTACTTGGTACCTCATCGCATCATGCCTTTTGCAAAAGAGTACGACAATGATGGCAATGTAGTAAGAACATTCCGTGTTGATCTTCCCGAACTCGGTGGCCCGGAGGCTAAGAATGGAACTTTTGCCGCGATTCGCCAGAAAGACGGGTCTACCGTTATCACTTGTGCTTCGGGTAATCGAATGGTGATATTTGACAAAGACGGCAAAGTGGAATGGCACCTGACTACTGATGAAGTCGATGGACAACTGAATGACGTATGCGGTCTACAGGTTTTGAAGAGCGGCAACTTCCTCGTCTCTTGCTATGGCAATCAGACTCCTGACGGACTAAAGATGATGGAGATCACCCGGGACAAAAAGGTAGTATGGACGTATCAGAATCCCGATGCCAGGTTTGTGCATAATGTGCATGTGTTGAGCACAAATGGGCAGGCGGAATAGCTCCAAAATGAGTTAACCCGTATTATTCACGGCTTGGCGATGAATCATGACTATGATGATTTTGCCCTTTGAATAATTTATGCAATTTCAGAACTCCTTACCTCTCGCAATCTAAATTCGCTGTTATTTTGAAGATCATGCGCAAATTTGATCCAGGGAATATGGTTTCAGTTTTGTTGAGCAGGTCTGCAATCTGTTTGGCTGCATGATTAAATCTTGGTGCAGAAAGAGAGTGCAAGGTTATAGTCAGCGTTTTACTCTTATAATCCGGAATCAAGTCAGCGTTGTTGCTGATGATTTGTTTGATGAACATTCTTTTTTCGTCTTTTGCCCTATTGAGGTGGTCACAAGCCACAGCTGCCACAGATGATTCTGCTCTGTAAGCGATCATCTTTATTACATTCATGAACAGTTTACTTTCGGTTTTTAACTTGTTATACCTTTTCTGCTCGGGCATACGCTCAAGAGTTATTCTGGCAGGAATATCATTTCTGAGGGTGGCGATCTTGTTTTCTTCTTTTCGAAGAATATCAATTTTGTGTTTATACTTCATTTGTCTTTCGGTTATTTCAGGAAGTTTGTCAATTTTCTCATCCATAGCTAGTTCTGCAAGAGGGAAGAACTTGGCTTCTAACCGGGTGATCTTTTCCCTGAGTTTTTTCAGTTGGTTTGTTAATTTTCGGTATTGTGGGTTGACCACTTCCCGATTGGGATCAATACTTTCTACCCCAAATTGAATCATTTTATCAAAATCATAGTCTTGAATGAGGTAACTGAAGAAGTTTTCCTGACACCACCTTCCAAACATTCTGCCTGCTATCAATGCTATTCCCAAAGTAGGGTGAGTGGTGATAATAGCGGTTTGATGTTCACCCTTTTCAGACAAGCTTCTGATCTCTCTGAAAGTGTGTCCTCCAAGCGTTACTTCTTTCTCGCACAATTGCATGGTTACATCCTGGCTAAGTACTTGTGTATCAGTAGATTCAAAGTCATCTTTATTCCATGAATCTCGCACATCCTTGCGATATGTAATCACGGCTATTCTATACCTTTCCCACAGGTGGTTAAAGAAAGCAGGTTCGTAAGCCTCCCTGTCAAAAATAAAGGTGCATTGAGGGCTTTGTCGATCATCATCCTCTTGTATCTCAGTAAGTAATTTGGTTTGTAGCATTTGTGGAATAATCAGGTCTTGTATTGCTTCTTTTATTTTCTCTGTCAATTGCCCTATCACCATCATAACAGGCATCCCTTGTGCATCGTGAACCCAATACTCCGTAGTGGCGCTTAAACACAATTTTTGTCTCGCAATATATTTGACAGGTAGATTAGCTTTGCCTCCATAATAGATCCGTTGGTGACCATCTATATATAAAAAAGATGAGTCCTCATTATCCTCATCTCTATACCAGTGATCGATCAGAAGGTTGTTCAGTTCAACGGCTTTTTCCTGCTTGCTCAGCAAATCTATTTTCTCTCGCAAACACCGAACTTCTGGTATACGATCCAAGCCTATTATCCTGCCGATCTCCCCTGGTTTACATTGTTTGAGTTGTTCGGGATTTTTGATGCGCAACAGGGCCATGAAGGCCAAAGTCAATAGTATCGACCTTAGTCCGTAATAGTGTGATGAAGGTAACTCATATACCTGTTTTGTCTTGAATAACCCATGCTCTATCAAGGCAGGTAAGAGGAATAATACCCCTGCTCCGCATAAAGCTTCGCTGTTGTCAAACTTCACCTCAGCATGACCAGACAACCCAAGAGATGCACCTATCCTGTCTTCAGAGCGGCTTGTGGCTATGCCCATCGGCGTAGATTGGTCTAGGTCATTGCGATCATTTAAGGTCGAGCCATTTCCACCTTCACACTCTATTTTGAACTTTTTTTTAAAGTGCCTTTTTCAATGTGATAGCGTATCGACGATTCTGAAATCCCTTCTTGTTTTGAGATACTCAAATTACTTTGTCTCTTATCCAGCTTCGATTGTATCCGCTCCACTAGTTTACCAACCATCTTGTATGCTTTGCCTTTTCTGGCATCAGGCCCGAAAAATCCAGATTCTCCCTTCTCCTTGTATTTTCTATACGATCTTCTGACACTGTCTATACTCACTCCAAAAGCCCGCTGAACTTCAGCTCGGCTGCACAATCCTTTATCTATAAAATTGCTAGTTATGAATCTGAAAGCATTAAGATCGTCACTCGAATGACTATATACAGGTAAGCCATTGGCTATGTATTGTACAATACCGTCTTGGGTGTGTACTCCAAGACAATGAGAGATCATCTTTGTATCTTTAGGGAAGAAGGGGAATTGTAACTGCATATACAAAAATATGAAGCAGTTTTAATTCGCGAGGTCTACTCCCTATTACCCTGAATTTATTGGGACGGGTAAGGAGTTCTGAATTTCAAATATTAGCTACATCCCTAACCAAGGCCCGATCTTATCCCAAATCAAATAAATCGAAAACGAGGCATACAACAATACGCCAAGCAGGGTAAATATGATACTAAAGAATCCCGGCCTGGCCGACTTCGGCAAATATTTCAAATTGAGATACAAAATCATCGGTACAAAAATCGACATCGCGATACCATTGATCGATGCATTGATGAAGAAGAAATCAAGGATGCTTACGCCATGCGTCTCAAAGTACCAAAGGCTTATGAAACCAACGGGGTACAAACCGATCATCAATGGGACGAACATCTGACCTTTGGACCATTTCCTGGTAAAGGCAAATCCCTTGTGTATCATATCCGTCCACATGCGAAGGCCGCCGTCTGTATTAGCCAGTATTGTGCTAAATAGAGCAGCAATGGCTATGACCAGGAACAGATAGCGCCCCCATGTGCCCATGACCGATCCGAGAACTGTAGACAAACTCCAGATTAGATCGCTGTCGCCAAACCCAAGTGGCTGAGGGTATAGAGTTACTAGAGATGCGAAAAGAAATAAGAGTAGAGTGATAGCCGTAATGGCCCCGAAAAAGATGGCAATGTCCTTATTGATATAGCCTTTCCAGTCTTTGAATCGCTTTTGGTTTTCAGGAGTGTCTTCGAATACATAACCGGTTTCTTCGACCCGCTCCTTTTTGCCGCGGATGTCAATTTCCAACATAGGGAATCGTCGGCCCATACCGATACCTTTGTCTCGCAGGTAGTAAGAGTAGAACAATATACCAAACCCACCATTACCCGCAAATACAAGGGCGCCGAAAAAGCGCAGGAAGTCGAAATCTTCATCCAGTACTATCTCCGGCGGAAAGCTGGCGATGCCGTTTGCCAATGTAACTGCGTCCTGAGCAGTGCCGATTTTTATCGCCACGATGATCAAGCCAAGAAAGATCACAACGACCATGGTTGCGACCACCCGCTCCACGCCATTGTAAATCTTTTTCGGGCCAAGAATGACCAGCCAGACACAAAGAGTAATGGGAAGAGTCCATAACCAATCCGAACCAAAAACGGATCCATCAGGCCAAGGTCCCTCCGAACCGAAAATAAAAAAGCGAATTGTAGCAGCAGTCAAACGACCCCAGCCGGGCAACATGGTCAGTATGAAAAGAAACCCGAGGAAGAGATAGATGATCTTCATAGAGGCGCGCGAGAGACCATTCAATGCACTTTCTCCGGTCGCAATGGCCCAACGGCCGATCTCAAGGTTGAACCAACATTGCAAAAATACGGCCAGCAAAGGCGCCCAGGCCATCACCGCACCGAACCGCGAGATAATCCACGGCCAAAGAACAAGTTCTCCTGAGCCGACAGCCAGACCGACCATAATCGCGCCCGGGCCGATCATTTTCCAAAAACTCTTTTCCATGTCGGGCAGGTCGCCCTTGCGAAGCGGTTGAATACTGTTGGCCATAAGGTAGTTTTGTCTATTTGCGAAGCTAAATAAAAAGGTTTTTTTTTGAAAAGTAATATTTTGAGCATTATTTAATTAAAAGTCCGTGAAGGTTTTGACACGCCCGCCTGACCGGACGGGCAGGAATTGTCACGAACCTGCCCGCTCGCGCAGCAGGCTGGTTTTCATAAGTTGTTGATTATCATTGTTTTACATATTTTAATTCGTGTTTATATAACAATAGTTCGTGAAGGATTTCGGCCAAATTCGAAGTGTTAACAGCAGTATCTTAAATTCAAGATTTTCTATAACGCTGATTATCAAGTATTTATGGCCTGCTTATTTGGCAATCCTATTAAAATGCAAGTTTCGGTTCAGACGATACTTTAGTTTTAATAATTTATCCATAATTCTAAGATTGAGTATCAACGAGTTATGAAATATTTCCTTCACGGACTATTGTATAAATGATTGAGTATCAATTAGTCATAAATACTATACGGAGTATTGTTAATATTACAAATGAGATACTTTGTCGTCCTCGCAGTAGCAGTGCTATTAATGGCATTAAGTTGTAAGAAAAATCCAACCAGTGCATTTTCAGAATTCAAACCCAATTCTTCTCTGTCCACCTACGTAGTTTCGCTTGATGGCAGGGAACTTTTACCTCTTAACGAGTCCTTGGAGAGCAAGAGGAAAAAAGACAGCCTCCTCCTTGCCGCGTTAAACGATTACCAAAAAGATTCTACGGATTTAGATCATGTCATAAGCGATTGCTGATGTACAAAGGCCTGATTGACCCCACCGAACTTTTGGATTTGGACAATGATTCGGAAGAATCTCAATTAGACATAGTGACTCAGGGATATGGAGTGGGCAATTGGTATTTGTACAATGGTGAAAAGGAAAAAGCTTATGAGATATTTGATAAAATTGTGAAGTGTAAATACTGGCCTGCCTTTGGGTATATCGCGGCGGAGGCGGAGTTGTTTAGAAAAAAGAAAGAGTTGTGAATCGCTCCTTGTAATCCGATTCGCTAATTCTTCAAGAATTTGTAATTAGAGGACTTTTCCTGACCTATTCCTAAAGTCAAATGACTATCATCGCAGTACGGCGGACTTTTGGTCAGTTTGCAAGTGCAAAATGATACCTTTCTCTTCTTTTTTATTTCCACGATCATTGGTTTGAATTTTGTGCCGTGGTGCCTTCCGCTGCAGAACGGTTGGTTAATGCTATGACCGCATTGGCAATAGAGATAGGTGCCGGGCACTAGTTCTTCGCGGAAAGGTTCCTTTCCGGTTGTTCTTACCTTCTTATAATTCCGGTGTAATTCACTTTCGGTTTGTTTCTCTTTGACAAATGGATACAACAGTTGAGAAGTCCAGCTGTCGTAGGTATTTGTCTGTAGGCCATATGCTGCTGGAAATTTTCGTGTGAATTTGGCAGTACCAAACATCTGATCCCAAAGCGAGAATGTATTGCCGAAATTGCCATTTGGGTCGGAGATATGGTCACTTTGATCTTTTCCGTGATGTGCATGATGGAAAGCAGGAGTGATCAATATATGTTCTACAATCCAGGCGAAGGGATGAAGTATTTTGCATTTATACAAAACTGTGTCCCATTTCCAGGTGCTGTGTGTTGTAGTTACTACGAGTTGTTTGAAGATCGAAGCTAAGATCACAGCAGGAGCCCATCCAAGGTACGTGGCAATGGCGACCCACCAAATATTGGGCATCAAAAGATAATAGACCCAACTGTTTCGATACGAGGTAAATATGCCCATATTTTCAGCGGCATGATGGACCCTGTGATGCTTCCAGAGCCAATTGTATTCGTGCGCTGATCTATGGTACCAGTACTGGGCCATATCATCTATGAGAATATACACGGGAAAGGACAAGAGTAAGGACCAGTGCTCAAGTGAATTGGACAGAGAAGGGAATAGAAAATCACCCAGTAAAACCACTATAACTACGTGTAAAATTTTCGTTCCAGCTACTACAAAGAAACCGATAGATTCCAATATCCAATCATCCGTACGACGACTTGTATTATGATAGTGTCCAAGAACCGTCTCAAGAACTGCAAAAAAGAAAAGAATTCCGAGGACTGCGTATAAATCTATGTTGGGAATGTCTAGCCAGTTCATCGCATAAGTAATTTAAGCCAAGGTAATAAAGAAAGCAAGACTTTTCCCATAGGGACTCCTTCGGAGCAAAGTCAACTTTGTAATAGTAATTTCATTTGATGACTTAAGCTCAATTTTCTTTCTTTATGTCAAATATTCACAATAGACTATGGACACTTCCTCAATAAAAAGTACGTAACCTGGCTCACGGACTGGGCAGTGGTCTTTGTGCCAAATCTATTGATAGCCGCGGCGATACTCTTTGTTGGATTTTGGTTGGTCAAAAAGATCGCCAAAATAATAGATAAGGCTCTCGAGAAAGCAAAGGTAGCTCCGGAGAATGCCGGTTTTCTATCTTCGATTCTCAATATTGCGATGAAGATTGCGATCATATTGGTAGCGGGATCTAGTGCACCAAGCACTAAATCCTGACCCCCATAAACTTGTTCTTTTCCTTCTGCTCGGCGTTGGAAAAATCCTCATTATGCTTAGGCATAACTCCGGTTTTCCCGCCTTGATCAGAAGAAAAATAACTTTGTCTATGGGGTTCATTACTTAATGCTTGGTACCCTAGTGCCTCGGGAACGAAATATTAGAACTATTTTTAATATATTTGTGTTCACCAAAACAAAAAAAAGATGAGAGGGATTCCCACAGCCCTCCCATTAACAGTAAACGAACGTCAGCGTGATATATTAGAAAAGGAATATCACAAGGTGAATATACCAAGTTCATACAAACAACGAGTTTCCATAGTAGTTTCAGGAATGGAAGGAAAGAGTATACATGAAACTTCAAGAAATTTAGGAGTTTCATTAAATACAGTACGACGGTGGAGGCGGCGTTGGGAATCAGGACAAGAGGAATTAAGAGCGTTAGAACATGATGAACAAGGCATTCGAGTGAAAGATCATGTTTTACGTACCAAGATTAAGGAGGAGGTACTATCAGACTTGCCCAGGAGTGGAGCACCAAAACGAATAACCTTAGCCCAAGAGCAGCAAATTGTAGGGTTGGCCTGTGAAAAGCCCGAGGATCATGATATTGAAATGGATTACTGGACAAGAGAAATGTTGGCCCATGTGGCAAAGGCAAGGAAAATTGTGGATAGCATTTCCCCACGTTATGTGGGCACTATTTTAAAAAAAACAAATTAAGGCCGGATAAGTCAGATTATTGGTTATACCCCAATATTGAGGACCGAGAATTATTTCGCAAACAAGTTGAGTTCATTTGTGCTTTAATTATAGGGGCAGTGGCGGGGCAAGACCCAAATAGGCGTGTTTTTAGTGTAGACGAAAAAACAGGTATTCAAGCCTTGGAGAGAAAAAACAGCACTCCGATGCGCCCGGGTAGAAATCGTCGTATTGAATCTGAATACACTCGACACGGAACAACCTGTTTAATGGCCGCATTGGATATTTCTAATGGAAAAATACACCATTACCGATTACATCCAACCCGTACAGAAAAGGATTATTTAGAATTCATAAAACAAAGTTGTGCAACTGTATCAATTGATAAACAAATCGGATTTCTTGCTGATCAACTCAATACACATAAATCGGAATCTTTGGTGCGTTGGGTAGCCCAGCAAATCGATTATAGGGGAGACTTAGGAACAAAAGAGTATAAGGGAATTCTAAAAAGTCAAGCTTCCAGACAAGCATTTTTAGAGAATCCCGAACATCGCATCTTTTTTGTATATACTCCAAAACACTGTTCCTGGCTCAACCCTATCGAAAACTGGTTTGGAAAACTACAAAGGCACAGAATTAAGAACGGAAATTTTATATCAGTGGACGATCTGAAATCCAAAATTGAATCTTACATTGCATTCTACAACACACTATTGTTTAAACCGTATAAGTGGAAATTCAAAGGATTTATCGAAGCTCAACCTCATGGTTCAAGAACTTCGTTCCCGATGCACTAGTGCGTCAGGAACTAAGTAAAATGCCCCTTAGACGAAATTATTTTTTACCTGAATGAGGCGAAGGTTCCTGATTTTGGCCTTAGCCAAATGAAGGGTTCTTCAACGAAATACAGGTGAAAAAGAACAAGTATAAGGGGTGTTATATTTCGTGCCTGATGCACTAGTACATCTTGAGTTCAACTATTTAATTAATCCACGACATCCGGATTCGGCTGGAATTGCAGTTATTTCGACCCAACGCCTGATATTTGATCAAAGATCGTATCAAGAAAAGGGTACATAATGATCCGCCCAATATTACGGCCTCCGGATCATATGCAGATAGGATCGCCTTGATATCGTTGCCTACATGCCTTCCAAATTTTTTAAAAGTCTTCAATGCTCATAATATACCCCAAAGAAATATATAGGAATAACATTCCGACCCTCAAACCAAAGGCATCTCCCAGAGCGCCAACAATCAAAGGCAATACAGCTCCACCTGCTATACCTGTAACCAAAATCTCGGAAAATGATTCGTGATAATCCGCAATAGAATTAAGGGCAACATAAGAGTAAACCATTGGGCTCAAAAACGAGGCAAGGCCAAAAAACAATTGGCCATGACCGAGGTAAAGGCAAAAAAAATGTTCTTCTCCGCCCGCTGTTCTGAGTATATCAGGTACAAGCGGGCCCATGATATTAGTCAAAAAGGAGATGACAAAAAAGATCAGTAATATGAGCCCGACTATGAAATGATTGCGCTTCATCGGGTCACGGCCTTAGTGTGTTTTTGTCGGGCTTTAGCATAGGAAAGAAGTTTAACAATTGGGCATCTGAGGGTTGGAGGCCATACTCTGCAATTTCAAAAGCCTCTGTATATTTTACGTCCTTCGCTGCTTTTTCGCCGTACCATTTTTCTAATGAGGCCCTTCGCTCTTCCGACATTTGACCGGGATTTCTTTTTACTCTTTTAGCAAGCCATGCCTTTCTTTCTTCTTTTCCTGTAGGTACCTGGGCAACACTTTCTTCGCGACCATTAGTCCATGGACCCCACTCGTACATTTGAGAAGAGTGTGCGTCCAGGGCATCCACCTTCATTTCTATTACTTGGTCTATGTCAACCACTATATTCGGTACATGCGGATAGAGTCTTTGAAAGCGATCTTGCATATATGGGAATAATGGATTTTTTGCCAGAGGAGGAGTATCCGGGCAGACATTGGGTACGATTACCATGTAAGAGGCGTCCATTACTACTTTCCCCGCATTTCTATGATCAGGATGATAATCGTTGGATCTGAGCCCTAACACAATATCTGCATCCCATTCTCTAATTGCTCTTATGACCTGGTGCCTTACCTGCAAGGTGGGCATAAGTTCTCCATCGTGATTGTCTAGAGTTTCATACTCGGCTATACCTAATCTTCTGCCTGCCTCAGCCGCTTCAGCCCTTCTTCAGTTGCCCAGGGCTCCACCGCCTTGGGATTGATGGCCGGCATCGCCACTGGTCAGAGCCAGGAATTTAACATTGTGTCCCATTTTGGCAAACAAAGCAGCAGTACCGCCAAATTTAGAATCACAATCATCCGGATGTGCTCCTATGGCAATGATGTTCAAAGGTTTGGACTGCCCGCTTAGAAGTGTCGCAGTAAGTAAAACGGCAAATGGAATTGAGAATAATTTTTTCATCTGCATGGTTTTGCACACTATAATAATATAATTCTTGTGTAAAATAAGATCTGCTGTATTTTTTGTTGGGCCGCAGGAGATGAACAGACTTGCCCCGACATGTAGAACAGTGCTGTAATAATTTACCATTATCAAATTTATCGACCCTACTTATATTCGAATTGATAACTTTAAACAAATTTAAAAACAACAAGATCATGAAATCAACTGCTTTGCTATTTATATGCTTTTACATTTTGATTAGCTGCTCACCAGAAAATGAAGCAAAAAATGAAATATCTCCTGAGTCGGCTGTCTATCTGACACCTGATGTCATGTGTGGTACGGTCCAGTTTGCCGATGGATGCAGCCCCAAAATAGATTCACTTATTCAGTTTGGATTGGCCCTTATCCATCATATGACATTTGACGATGCGGAGTATAACTTTAGACAGATCATAGATATGGATCCTGATTGCTTTTCGGGACACTGGGGAAGGGCTATGACCTACATTCACCCGCTTTGGCCGGATGTTCCCGGAGAAGAAAGAATGAAATTGGGATGGGCCCTTTCGCAAAGAGCATTAAGCCTGGCCGAGAAAGACAGGGAAAAACTATTCGGAGAAGCCCTCGCAGCGTACTATGAAAATGGTCGTGATAAAACGGAGCGAGAACGTTTATTAAGTTATCAGGAAGGATGGAAGCAAGCCGAGGAGCAACTGACAGGCGATCTGGAAGCCCGATTATTTCATGCATTAAGTAGGCTGTCGACAGTATTACCGACTGACAAGAGCTATGTTGTGCAAAATGAAGTTGGTGTCATTGCCGAAAAGGTGCTGGAAGAGATTCCTGACCATCCCGGAGGGTTTCACTACGCCATTCATGCTTACGACTTTCCTCCACTGGCTTCAAAGGCGCTCCGTGTAGCGAGAAACTACAGCAAAATTGCTCCGGAAGTTCCGCATGCTTTGCATATGCCGACTCATATATTTACACGCTTGGGATATTGGAAGGAATCCATCGAATGGAATAAGCGATCGGCAGCAGCGGCTTGGAAATTACCTGCCAGGGGGCAGATTTCCTTCCATTATTTTCATGCCCTTGATTACCTTGTTTACGCCCATATGCAACGGTCAGAAAGTGAAAAGTCGAGTAGACCTGGGGAATTTCACCCCAAGCCTCTCGCAGAACCGTATCCCGATTTTCGGGACAGGCTGTGAAAGTCTCCCTTCATACGGCTCTTCATTGTCTAATCTGTATTATCCAGACTTCAATCTGTTTTAATTCAATCCTCCTAATTCTTATTAGTTGTTGAACCAATAACAGATTCCAACAATGCTAACCCCTTCGATCCACATCCATTACAGATGCTTCATCACTACTACGAGTTAGTCCGTAACCCTCTGCACTTCGATACGCTCGGCCTCTCCTCTACGGATTGTGCCTTCTCTCTTATCATTACAGTAGGGCAATCTCCTGTTCTATTTACCACCCTTCATTGATGTCTCGCCACCTCTACAACGGTAACCCCATAGCCAGTAAGAAGGTCTTCCGCTATGGTCTTCCCGGGAAATACACCAATCCCCGGTTTTGATGTACAACTAAATGTGTTTCGTTGCTTAATCAGTGGTTCACTTTCGTTCGACTCTTTCAATGATCACCTGACTCCTTTAGCGAAGCCTTTTCCTTATCGCTCAGTACCCAGGTATTACTACCTTAGCACCATAAGGTGGTTTGAAGGCTGCTCCTTCCAGCCGCCTTCGGAGGGCCATACCTCCATCTGGTAAACAGCATGCTCACTTTTGAGCTTCAGGACGCACGGCGCAATCCATCTTTAATGGTTTAGATACTCTGAAGGGTCCTTTCCAAGTACATGCCGGAAGCGCATATGCATTGGCTTCCATTCCTGCACGGATCGAACTCGAAAATAAAAAGTGGTCAGAAGCGGCAAAGATATCAGTGCGGCAACCATCGCATTTTCCTTGGGAAAAGTTTCCTCAATTTGAAGCTATTGTTCACTTTGCAAGAGGTATTGGAAGCGCCAGGAGCGGTGATCAGGAAATGGCTCAGCAGGCACATGATCAGTTGGATTCGCTCCAAAATTTATTGGGAGATGCACCGGTAAACAGATATTGGGCCAATCAGATAGAGATACAAAAGACAGCAGTAAGAGCATGGCAGACATTTGCACAAGGCAAACGGGATGAAGCCTTGAAAATTATGGAGATAGCAGCTGGCCTTGAAGAATCAACAGAGAAAAACCCAATAACACCTGGTGAACTTTTGCCGGCCAGGGAAATGCTCGGTGATATGCTTTTAGAAATGGATCAACCTGAAGAAGCGTTGTTAAATTATCAGCAATCACTGAAAAGAAATCCAAATCGATTCAACACCCTATATGGTGCGGGGAAAGCCGCTGAAATAGCAGGCAATGTGAAAGAAACCGAGATTTTTTTTAATAGATTGCTCGAACTTGCGGGCTCTTCAGCTCCAAAAAGAACTGAGATTGTGTACGCTTATAACAAAGTAAATCCGAATGGCTCAATTAATAAATGAAATTGAATGGGGAGAACCCATTCTTCCTGTTGTGCATAATGCTGAGTGGGAAGCTGAAGTCAAAGCCGATATAGGATTTGTTCCCGATACGGTGAAGCGTGTATCGCGGAGTCCCTGGCTGCGCAAAATTATGCTCACATGGCAGAGAGTGCCTATAAAGCAATTTCCCAGACGCTTAGCTGACATTGCTACCCTGGTCGTTGCTCAGGAGAATGCATGTCGATTTTGCTATGGTGTTGCACGAGCTCAATTGCGATTGTTTGGTTATTCCGAAAAAATGATTAGCGATATAGAAAGAGAAATGCATCTGGCCGAAATGGACGAAAAGGCTCGGGCTTTTATCCAGTTTTGCAGAAATTTGTCGCGTTCTAATCCTCGTCCTCCTAAAGCCGATAAAGATAAGCTAATTCGTTTGGGCTTTACACCACTTGCTGTATCAGAAATGGCCTTTCTTATCGCCAATCACTGCCTGCTCAACCGCGTGTGTACCTTCCTTTCATGTCCGCTTGGAAGTATATTTGAAAAGATGGAGAAAAGTCTGATGGGACGATACTTTAGACCTTTGGTAGCTTGGAAAATACGGAGTATGGCATTTACTGATATTGATCCATCACCTGCTGATAACGGATTTTACTCTGGGGTCGTCCTGGCTTTGTCGGATTTACCTGCCGCATCTTTACTCAATGAAGCAATGGAAGGAGCATTCGCTTCAAATGTGCTTTCTATGGAGCTTAAGATATTGATGTTCGCAGTCGTGGCCCGTTCGTTGGAATGTAGTTTTTGCCAAGCTGAAAGTCAAAAAATGGCTTTAGATCTTGGTTTGACAGAAGCTGAATTTGAATCAGCCCTTTCGTCCCTTACTTCGCCAAGATTGAATCAGCAAGAAAGAAAAATCCTTTCATGGACTCGTGAAACCGTACATTTCCAAACGGGGCCAATGCAGAAACGAGTCAGAGCCCTTGCCAACGATGTGGATGAAGAAGTGCTTCTGGAGTCGATTGGCATGGCAGCTTTAGCCAACTCAATTGTACGCCTTGCCGTTTTATTGGGATGAACGGCATCAATTTATATTACTTGATCTTCTCTTCTGCTGTGGTGATTGTGTTGATCCTCGTTATAGTTAAGCAGGTATTGCGAATTCGTCAGCAGGAAAAACTTTTGAGCCGTAGTCATGCCAAATTAGAACACCTTCAATTACATTTCGGTCGATTTACCCCTCAGGAAGTGATCGAACATTTCGCCGAACCGGACGGAGCCTACACGCCTAAAATGAAATCGGTAACCGTACTTTTTGCCGATCTGAAAGGTTTTACAAAAATGTGCGCTCAAATGGAACCCACGCAAATTGTTTCCATTCTCAACGGCTATTTCCGCTGTATGAGTGAGGCAATTTCCGAACATCACGGACAGGTCACCGAGCTCATGGGTGACGGCATACTGGCCCTTTTCGGAGCTGTACGATCGAATCCGTGGCAGGTACAGGACGCAGTAAAAGGAGCATTGGCCATGCGTAAAGCCCTGGTACACTACAATGAAGAATTGAGGTCAAAATCTTTACCGGAATTGTCCTTTGGCATTGGCATACATCAGGGTGAAGTATTGGTAGGGATAATGGGCAATTTTGAGCTGAGTAAGTTTGGAGTCGTGGGCGATACGATCAATGTAGCTTCAAGAGTAGAATCGCTGACACGGGTACACAAAATTGATTTATTAGTCTCAGAAAGCGTGGGAAAGGAACTGGATGAGCGGTTTTCCCTAAAACGCATGCCTGCTGTTGCCGTAAAAGGCAAGGCTAAGCCTATTGTTACTTACCTGGTTGAGGGGATTCGAGTGGAATCATGATCAAGTATACTAATGCTGTGTCATTAATAATCAAAATAAAAACTTCAATTCAAATCTTTGTCTCTTTGCGATATTTTACTAGACCTCCAACAATAGTAAAAACAGCCTCAACCGAAGGAATCTCCTCTTCCGGAATCGTCATAATGTCTTTGGAAAGAACCGTGATATCTGCTAACTTGCCTACTTCCAGGCTTCCTTTGATATCTTCCTCAAATGCTGCATATGCATTGTCGACGGTATACGATTTTAGCGCCTGTTCACGGGTCATCCGTTGATCGGGCCCAAAAATACTTCCATCGGGGAGTACCCTGCTTACCGAACAATAAAAACTGGCCATTGGATCGATATCTTCCACTGGAGGATCGGTACCGTTCATAATTGATGCACCTGCATCTCTCATGGAGCGCCACAGGTAGCCCCGCTCTTGAGTACGTTTCTTGCCCAATCTAGTCTCCACCCACGGGCCATCCGAGCACGCAAAAATTCCTTGTATTCCTGCGATTACACCCAGCTCGGCAAATCTTGGCAGATCATCAGGGTGTATTACCTGCGCATGCTCGATCCGCCATCTCCAGTCAGACCGTTCCGGATTATCTTTGAAAGATTCCTGATAGATCAATAGTCTCGAATGAGGAGCCCATATCCTGGAAACTCGTAATTCCGTTGGCGAGCGCCTCTCGGGCAGCGAGTTGGATGTGTCGTTGTTTTTCTTTTGCCACATCCTCTGGCGGTCGGGTTTCCAGATATTTTAGGTATGCATTCTTAATCAGATCGGCAGCGCTCTCTCTGAACATACCAATTGCATTTCCTTGACGATCTCTTACTATTTCGCCTCCGTCCGGATCAGGCGTATCTAAAGTGATTCCAGCCTGGTTCATCGCTTGCTTGTTGGCGAATATCCCATGTCCGCTTGCATGCGACAGCATTACCGGATTATTTGGGCTGACCGCGCTAAGCCCGTCGTGAATGGGAAGTCCTTGAACGCTTGGTTGCAGTAACTTCTCCCATTTATCCTGGTGCCATCCCCATCCCAGAATCCACTCTCCGTTTTTAACTACTTTCACTGCATCTTCGACCAGTTGTACAACTTCGCCCCATGACTCCACCTTCATCAAATTAAGTTGTGTCAATGTCTTACCCAATCGCATATAGTGCCCGTGGCCCTCTATGAGTCCGGGTATTGCCAATTTTCCTTCCAGATCGATAACTTCAGTTTCTGAGCCTATATATGAACTGATTTTTGCATCCCTACCAATAGCAAGGATTCGGTCACCTTTGGTGGCGAGGGCAGTTACCTCTTTTTGGCTATCGTTCAGGGTTAGAATTTTTCCATTGAGTAAGATAAGATCTGCTGTCTTCTTTGTCGGGCGACAGGAGATCAACAGAATGACCAGGAAAATGTACTTAAACGATTTGCTCATAGATCAGTTCAACACTTGTTAATGATACGCAAAGTTGGGCAAATGAGGAGAAGGGGAATACAAATGACTCACTTCGTGTATGGGCAATTTAGAAATTCAAAAGAACACCATTCGCAACAACCTTTCCAATCAATCATTGTTATGTGTCGAACTTTATTTATTTATAGTTTTTAAGATTCCAAGAAATGAAAAAAATCGGCCTGATCGGAGGAGTAACATGGGTATCCACGCAAGACTACTATAGAGGCATTAATGAAAAAATAAATGCCAACTTAGGAGGTTTTCATTCCGCAGATATGATAATGTATTCTATTGATTTTCAAGAACTTATGCCTCATTTGCAAAAAGGTGATTGGAGGGCCATGGAGGATGCCGTAAGCGAAAAGGTTACGGCCTTGAAAAATGGTGGTGTTGACTTTTTCACTATAGCGTCGAATACGACATCCAAAGTAGGAAAGACTATTTCTCATCAGGTGGGCTTACCATTTGTAGACATATTTGAAGCCACCGCCTCTGCGGTCAAAGCGCAAAACATGAAAAGAGTAGCTCTTCTAGGTACTGGATTTACGATGAAAGATCCATTTTATCTCAATGAACTCAATGGGCATGGGCTCGACACGGTTTTACCTAATTCAATCGAAATAGACGAAATTGATGGCATCATTTTTAATGAGTTAAGCAAAGGAGTTATTACCGCAGAAAGTAAAAATTCGCTGCTTGGTATTATGAAGCGAACGGTGGATGACGACCATTGTGAAGGAGTTATACTAGGGTGCACGGAGTTACCATTGTTGATCGGGCCGGAGGATACCGACATTCCATTGTTTAACACTACGAAAATTCATGTAGATGAGATTGTAGAATATGCATTGAATGGGGTCGACAATTTATTGGCGACATAAACCAACAACAAGGTGAACGACTCTGAATTTTACAACCCAAAAATTTGGGTCGCCCATTAGCGGTAGACCTTCAAACTAGCCTCAACATTCCTACACAAACTCCACTCGCTCGTCCTCCAAAGCGAAATTACTAGTAAGCCTGAGTAGTACCCTAGCAGTCGCTACCAGATCCTTTTCGCAATAATCTTTGATTTCCCCTACCCTTCCATCCCAATACGCCTTGTTCACTTCGCTACCGTCCATTTTATCCTTTGGAGACGCAACATCTAACACAGAGCACAGCAAATCGAGGGATGAATAATTCTTATAATCTCCAAATTTCCAAAGCTGGATTGTATCCATCAAATGTGGTGTCTGCCATGGACGGGCGCCACTGATACGCATGAGGTTCGGGAGAGGAATTTGATTGATGATCATTCTTCGGCACAGGAATGGAATGTCAAATTCTTTGATATTGTGACCCGCCAGGGTATGGTGATATTTGTCGAAGTAGTGCGCATTGAGCAATTCAGCAAACTCTGTTAGAATTGCGACTTCGTTATCAGAGTGGAATGACTTTATCTTAAAAAGATCGATGGAGTTATCCTTAATTCCAAAGTAGCCAACCGAAATGCATATCACTTTCGCGAATTCGGCAAAAATGGCTGCCTTATCTACATAAAGTGCGCTTAACTCTTCATCGGACAACGGATAATCGTGCAGATTTGAGAATCTTTTGGATTTTTTGCGCCAAAAGGATTGGCGCCTTTTGTCCATTTTCTCATAAGAATCCACGATACTTGCAGTCTCTATGTCAAGGACAAGCGTTTTTTGGAGTTGGTTTAGGTGCATATTCTTTCAAATATACGTACTGTTACGAATTTAATGTGTATTGGATTGATGATACCATGCGACAATGATGGAATGCAATATTAAAAATTAACATTGGAGCTATGATCCCAAAAGAAACATCCAAAAATATATATTTTTCACTAAAATAGGCTTTGTGGTAGAGAAAACTGATGAATCTGAATATCGATTGAGAGTAAAAGATAAAAATCATTACAACATTGAATCATTACAAGATTCAATCATTGCAGCATTAATAAGAGTTTACCCTAGTGTACTTCGGAACTATACAACGCAATTTTGCACCATAAATTAGATAAAATTTTATTATAAATCACTAATATGGCACAGAACACATCAAATTTTAAGAATCTTGCGATCGGTCTCATCATTGTACTGTTGGGATTGAGCGCATTTCTCGGTTATAAGTATGCGCAACTGAAAACGGCAAATACGGAAAAATACGAGGAAATCGTGCAGCTTCAAAAAGCCCAGGCTGAACTGGATAGCGAATACCAGGAAGCCCTTGGCAGTCTTGAAAATCTCAAAAATGACAACCAGGAATTAAACAATCTTATCGACAGTCAGAAAGCAGAACTGAAGTCTCAAAAAGACAAAATCAGCAACCTGATCTGGACGAAAAGAGATCTGGACAAGGCCGGTAAGGAAATCAAAAATCTTACCAAGCTGACTAACCAGTATTTGGCTGAGATCAATACGATCAAAAAAAGAAATGCAGAACTTCAAGCCAAAAACATGGAATTGAACCAGACGAACGAAGTACTGGTTTCTTCACTTCAGCAAGAAAGAACAGTCACTGCGGATTTGCAACAGACAAAGACACGACTCGTTTTCGAAAATCAATCGCTCAACACGAACAATACGGCTTTGGCCGAAAAAGTAGACGTAGCATCCGCGATCAAGATCAACTATATTAGTTTTGCAGGAGGTTCTCTGGAAGACGATGGTTCATTCAAGCGAAGGAAAAGGGCTAAAAAAATGGATGTTTTTCAGACTTGCTTCAAGACTGAAACGAATGTAGTAACCCCCGCCGGAGAAGAAACTTTCTTGGTGAGAATTCTCAATGAAAATGGTGAAACATTGAGCAGCGATGAAAGGGCAGTCATTACCAATAAGTTGACTGGCGAACAGACCAGATATACTGCTTCCGGAAAGATGGCGTACCAAAATGAGGATACCGAAGGCTGTGTGCAATGGGATCCTGAATTCGAAATTCAGAAAGGAAATTATACTGTCGAAATCTACAACAAAGGATACAAGGTAGGTACGGGGCAGTTTAAGATATAAACAAGGTCAGGGGAGAAAACTAACAAAGAGCCGGCTAAGGAAACCAATCCTTCAGCCGGTTTTTTTAAAAAGATCGATTAACCCGTATATCCTTTTTTCGCACTTGGCAAGATATCAGACCTTTTGCTGGATTATGCCGATTTCGTAGGCTTTTCATGTGAATCCCGATGTCCATCCGGACTGACTTTGTCTACCGACTTCTGCATACCGCCGAAAACAAAACTATTGGCGAAAGGCATGCACCTGAGCTGGCTTCTCCTTCGTAATGCCATGGAAAGGGAGCCTCAGCATCGGAGTGTAGAGTTCGCGAATGTTTCAGATATCCAATTAAACCAACATCAAGACAGTAATGGAGAGAATAAAAACACTTGTCATCGGGGCATCTGAAAATCCGCGACGTTATAGCTTTACGGCTATGCAATTATTGGAACAAAATGGCTTTGAGGCAATTGGTATCGGAAGAAGATCCGGAAAAGTAGGAAATAAAGAAATCCTCATACTACTGGACATTGGGGTTAAAATAATACAATGTCTTGAAATAAAGTAGGTTATATATTATAATAAAGTGGAATATATCATTATTGTTTGTAAAACAAACAATTAACAACAATGACAATTCCACTCGTAAGCGAAATAAAACCATTTTTCTCAGGTTTTGAAGAACATGTAATAAAAAATTTTCTCACAACAGCCCAAGGTATATTATCAGCCAGGACGACGAATTTGAACATTGTAAAGGATAAGCTCCCTGGAATACTCGAAAACCAACAAAACACCAAACCTGATTCGAATTATAAGAGGTTGATCCGTTTTTTCAATATGGATGATGCTGACAAGCAGGCATTGATTGAAGCTATATTATGTTTTAGTTTTTATTTGTTGAGACTCAAAGCGAAGAACATCAAATATTTGGCACTAGATGGTACGAGCTGGGAGAATGGCAACAAGAATATTCACTTATTAACATTGAGTGTAGTGGTCAATGGAGTAAGTATTCCAATATGGTGGGAAGACTTAGACAAGAAGGGTATGAGTAATTTTAATGAAAGACGAAAGGTGATAGACAAAGCCTGTAAATTATATAATCTGAAAGGTTTGATACTACTAGCAGATCGGGAGTACATCGGAGAAAGATGGTTTAAATATCTGGTAGACAAGGGGTTAGAGTTTGTAATTAGGTTAAAAAAGGGAATTTATAAAGGGTATGTGGACAACCAAAGGGGAAAGGATAAGACATTTTATAAACACCAACATCTTCGATACATTGGTATTGAACGTGAAGCATTGAAAAAACGGTATCAAATCTGTGGAGTGTCTAAACAAATTGAAATCCTTGGAAAAAAAATTTCTTTTGTGATTTTTAAAAACCCCAAAAGTTCAGCCAACGAACCTCTGTTTTATTTCATATCTACATTGAAAGACAAAAGAAAAATAGTAAAGCTTTACCCTATTCGTTGGACTATTGAAACTTGCTTCAAACACTTAAAATCAAATGGTTTCAATTTAGAAGCTCTTAATTTTAAAGACTCTGGAAAAATAGAATTGACAATGGGTATTGTAGTATTTATCTATGCCTTATGTATTGAACAGGGTCTAACCCAACTCAAGCACAAAAAGAAGAGTGATTGGAAGAAATATAAAAACGGATCGATCAACTTAGTCGTTTCCAAATTTAAAAAAGGACTATCCTTTTTAGAAATCAAATTCAACAACCTTAGAAATTTCATATGCTTTCTTTCTCATTCCATTCGTTCTATCCCCAAACCCTCTTGGCTATTCTTTGAACCACAATTTATAGCTCATGTCCAGTAGTATGAGAAATCCTATCAGGTAGGTCCGAACTTACTGATATTCAAACAGTTACGTTGTACTTGGCCGAGCCACATCAGGCGCGATACGAGAAATATATTTTGGAAACTATCAAGCTCCAAAGAATTATTTTTAATCCGGGTGCCGAGAATTGGAATTTATACCGAAAGGCAAAAGAAGCCGGTATTGAGGTATTAAATGCATGTACTTTGGTAATGCTTACGACAGGGCAGTACGGGAGTTGAAGCCCAGAGGCCACGTCCCTCGCCATCCGCGTGCCGCCGAACCTTTAGCCCGGATTATTCACGGATTTGCCATGAATAATGACGATACATCCTTGTAATTCGTTGAATTCCAACGATGTATGTCAGGGTTAACCCCGACATTTGCAAAATATTTGATGCCCAAAAATGAGGATGCTTTGAATGCGGCCAGAATTAGCTTAATAGCTGTAAACCGTTGAAAATCAATATTTTGCAAATCGTCGGCCCTTTGGACGGAAAATTCCTATGAATTTTCCGGGTTAGCGGCCTCCGTCGGCAAGAGCCTATGGCGGCGGACGAGGAGAAAGGATTTGGTAGATAACTAAATCACACTTCATTCCATATCTCCCACGACTTCTCAGCCTGAAGATGAAGCATTTCCAATCCATTCTTAACTCTTGCTCCTTGAGCTTCACCTTTTTTCATAAAAAGTGTCTTTTCAGGATTGTAGATCAGATCAAAAAGTAAGTGATCCTCTGTGACGTATTCGTAAGGAATCTTCGGGCAATTGTCAGAATTTGGGCGCATTCCAAGCGGAGTGGTATTTATAATAAGATGGTGAGATTTCATTATACCTTGATCAAGATCTTCGTATCCTACGTAACTATGACGTCTACTTACATTGTGATACATTATATCCAATTCTTCCAACACATACTGCACTGCTTTGGCCGCGCCTCCTGTACCCAATATAAGTGCGTGATCAGGTTTGTTATCACCATACAAGCCCTTTAAAGAAACCTCAAATCCATAGATATCCGAATTGTATCCTTCACTCCTTCCATCCCGAAACTTAATAGTATTGATCGCTCCGACCTTCTTCGCTTCAGGACTCAATTCGTCGAGATAGGATATTATTTTCTCCTTGTACGGGATCGTTACATTAAGGCCAGCTGGCTGTTTTTCTTCGACAAGAGAAATCATTTCATCAATATTCTCTAATGGGAACAGACAATATTCAGAATTGAGAATTCCTTCTTTTTCAAATTTCTCTTTAAAATATCCTGGTGAAAACGAATGCGTCAAAGGATACCCGATCAGTCCGAATGTGCGCATATTCAATAACCTAATTAACTAGTCTACCAATTTACTATTCCCTAAAAATCACTTTCCTTGTCCTTTAAACAAAACCATCAATGTATAAAATAGAATTTTAATGTCCAGCCCTATGGACATATTTTCTAAATAGATCAGATCAAACTTTAGCCGTTTAAGCATTTGTTCGATATCGGAAGCATATCCGTATTTCACCTGGCCGAGAGAGGTGATACCAGGCCGCACGCGGAATATGTGCTTGTAGTGAGGCGCTCTTTCCATAATCTTCTCAATATAATAGGATCGCTCAGGCCTTGGGCCCACTAATGACATCTCGCTGCGGAGTACATTTACAAACTGAGGTATCTCGTCTACGCGCCACTTGCGCATTTTTGCTCCCCAAGGAGTACATCGCTCATCACCAACATAAGACAACTGAGGGCCGTCTTTCTCAGCATCTCTATACATAGATCTGAATTTGAGAATTTGGAACGCGTTGCGATTTTTACCTATCCTTTCTTGTCTCAAAAGCACGGGACCTGGAGAATCCAAGGCCACTCGAATACCAATATACAGGATTACGGGTGAGAGAATGATCAGGACTAAAAGACTCAGTAATATATCCATAGATCGCTTTAGCATGCTTTCCCATCTTGGCATTATCTTCCGGTCTAATTCTATCAGCGGCAAGCCGTAGACGTGCCTCATTTTCACACTTCCAAAAAGAATGTCATACATATCCGGAATGATCTTGATATAGATCCGCTCTCCGCTATCCGATAAGATGTCCAATAGTTTCGTCAACTCCGAATGCTCCCGCGTCTCTATGGCGATAATGACTTCTTCGATTTGGTATTTTTCTATAATGGCGGATATTTCAGCGCTGCTTCCCAGATGACGTATTTGCTTGTCAATGCTGCTTTTTCGACTTCCATTGGTGCTGACGTAACCGATTATTTTGTAGCCAAGGGGAACTGGAGCATTGCAAATATCCCGATAGATATTCAAAGCTTTTTCATCGTTTCCGATCAAAATAGTATTGAACCTCACCGCTCCCGACAGAACCTGGCGCCGGAAGATGCTCAACAGTATTAATCTTCCGAAAAGAGTTATTACAAAGTGTAAAAAAAACAGAACCAGAAAAGAAACGACGTAGGTCCTGTACTGCAGAAAAATGTCATCGGCGAGTATCGTAAAGAATAAAAAAAGCGTACCTCCCAGGCTGATAAAAAATGTGCGCACAAGCGCAGTGGGTCGCGAAAGACGATAGACATCATCGTACCGGTCAAAAAGAAAATAAAGGATGAGCCATCCCAACGGAATAAGAAGTAAGCCGATGTAAAGCTTATGATCTCCTAAGACGTACGACCAATCGAAATCACTGAGTTCGTATTTCTTGCGAAAAGAAAAGAAGAGAAACCAAGCCAGGGCGGCGGCGCCAAAATCTGTAATGCGGTAGAGTATGAGTCCCACCCTTCTTGCTCGCTTTGTAGTTTTTGATTCTATCGCCACCCCATGGTCATATTTTCTTATGAATTGAAGATTTTTTCTAGTCGGTCCTTTGCTTGAACCTTTCGCTATCTTGCACGCCAAGTGCGCTAAGTACGCTAAGTACGCTAATTTACATTGTACGACCCTTTGCGATCTTTGCACTCTTTGCGTGAACCGTTCACAAATTATTCACAATGCGGCGGATTCCGTCCTTAATAAGCTCCACATTAAAATTGATCAGCAGCGCTAATTTTCTTTCGGACAATTTCAGATAGTTAGTTGTTATTTTGAAGAACAGGGGAGTAATGTGCTCAACTGACTTAATTTCAACAATAATTTTACTATTAACAAGCAAATCTATTCTGAAGCCTACTTTCATTGTTACTTCGTCATAAATTACAGCTAAAGGTCTTTGTTGATCGACTTCCAACCCTCTTTTACGCAATTCATAAGCTAAGACTTCTTCATACAGACTTTCTAGTAATCCAGGTCCAAGTGCCTTGTGGACCTTTACGCACGCATCAACAATTATATTGGCAATTTCATTTTCGTTCATTTTCTGGTAGTTTGTCTTGTTGATAAAATTATTTAATTGAACAGTCGGATCATTTCCTATCCTCCTTTGCGTGCTTTGCGACCTTTGCGCGAACCATTTTCTCTATTGCACGCCAAGAACTTTACCGACTCGATCACTTCATCCGCACCAACACAAATCCCAAAGCTAATATGAAGACAAGAAGAACAGTGGCGAATGTCATAGCGAATTTGGTGTATTTTACAAACTTCATAATGAGCTCCTCCTCATCGGGATATTCAACTTCGACATACTCCTTCAATTTCCGTTCATTAAAGAAAAGTTTGGAATCAAATTCTACTCCTTTCTTTCTGAGTTCGCTGTACATTTTGAATACGGTGAATCGGATAACTATATTAAAGAGAGCAAAAAGAGCAAAACCTATGGCTATGGAATAAATCAAATAGTGATACATTCGTCCGTTCAGAAATAGTTGTCAAAAATGATAATAAAACATTGCCTTGCCCTCTTAGTTTTAATCATTCCTCTTTCTTGCCTAACTCAGAAGCTGCCGCTCACCTATTACCTTCCTGATATAGACTATGATGAAAGCATAACTACTCCTGAAGAATTTCTCGGACACCAGGTCGGAGAATGGCACGTAAGCCACGACCGACTGTACTATTACATGAAGCAATTGGCGAGCGAGTCGGAGCGTATTAAGCTCAACCAGATCGGCAAAACTCATGAAGACCGGCCCCTCATCAACCTTATCATTACTTCACCGGGAAACCATGCACAACTGGATCAAATAAAAGAAAGGCACACAGCGCTCACCTTCGCTGATGAAAGCTCGGCTATAAATATCGATGATCTTCCTATTGTCATCTACCAGGGATACAGCATTCACGGCAACGAAGCAAGTGGTTCGAACGCTGCACTAATGAATGCCTATTACCTGGCTGCGGGCTTAAGCGATCACGTAGTCGAATTGCTGGATAACGCTGTGATCATTTTAGATCCGAGTTTCAATCCTGACGGTCTCCATCGATTCTCGACATGGGCCAATTCGCACAAGAATAAACACATCACTGCCGATCCCAATCACCGCGAATACCGGGAGCCATGGCCTCGCGGCCGAACGAACCACTATTGGTTTGATCTGAATCGGGATTGGTTGCTGCTAACTCATCCTGAAAGCCAAGCGCGCATAAAAGTCTTCCACGAATGGAAACCGGATATCTTCACCGACCACCATGAAATGGGTACCAATTCTACTTTCTTTTTCCAGCCTGGAATTCCTACCCGCACCAATCCAAATACACCAGATCAAAATCAACACTTTACCTTCGAAATAGGAAAATTTCATGCCAGGGCATTGGACAAGATCGGTTCGCTCTACTACACCAAAGAATCCTTCGATGACTACTACTACGGCAAGGGATCCACTTACCCCGATGTCAACGGCGGGATTGGAATTCTGTTCGAGCAAGCCAGTTCGAGAGGGCATGCGCAGGAGAGTGCACATGGATTACTAACCTTTCCATTTGCGATAAGAAACCAGGTAACTACCTCGCTCTCTACCCAGGATGCCTGCCTTGCGTTGCGGATAGATTTGTTGGAATACAAAAGAAAATTTTTCCGGGACTCCCAATCAGAAGCAAGGAGGTTTCCTGTGAAAGCCTATGTATTCGGCAATTCTATCGATCCGTTCCGCACCAATAGGTTTATCGAAATTCTCAAAGCGCATCAAATACAAGTGCACCATCTTGCAAGAAATTCAAGAGCCAGTAACCAGCTGTTTAAGGCCTTAGAAAGCTTCATCGTCCCTACGGATCAACAGCAGTTCAAATTGATAAAATCAATTTTTGAAAAAGTAAATACCTTTAGGGACAGCCTGTTTTACGATGTGTCAGCCTGGACATTGCCATTAGCGTTTGATCTGAATTATGGAGAGGTCAGGGGAAATGTCCAAGGCCATATCGGATCATCCGCAACACCTGATAACAATACCAGCTATACAGAAATATCTGGCAAACCTTATGCATATCTCATCGACTGGTCGGATTACCTGGCTCCTGCCCTTCTTCATGAATTATTGAAAAAGGAAATGGTCGTCAGAGTAAGTCACAAAGATTTTACTGTCAAAATTGATGGACAAGGTAGGGCATTCCGCAAAGGTACTCTCGTCGTACCTGCTGATAATCAACCAGTTACAGCGGACGATTTGAATAATATACTTCGCAATCTCAGTTCTAAATACTTTGTGAATATCACCGAAGTCCCGACAGGATTGACAAGCAGTGGATTTTCGCTCGGAAGCCCTTCCATGAGCGCTTTGAAAAAATCGGAAGTGGCCATATTAGTTGGTGAGGGGGTAAGTGGTTATGATTCCGGTGAGACGTGGCATCATCTTGATCAGAACTTGCAGATCAGTATTCCGCTCCTTGATATTACGCGCTTTGGCAATTTGAATATAGATCGATACAATACAATTGTAATGGTCGATGGGAACTATAGAGCAATGGAAAGTCAGGTAGAAAAATTGAAGAGGTGGGTCAGTGACGGCGGAAATGTAATTGCATCAAGAAGAGCCATCAATTGGCTGAAAAGCAAAGAAATTCTAAAAATTGAGAAGGTGGATATGCCCAAAGATGAAAAGGCAAAGCAAAGCGAATACGGTAACCGCCACAATGAGAGAGGCGCTAGGGTTACCGGAGGTGCGATCGTACAAATGAACATCGATCTGACTCATCCCCTTTTCTATGGCTACGATGATCCACACCTCGCCACTTTCAAAAAGGGCAACGACTTTTATCAGCCATTGAATGACGCATATTCGACTCCCGGGCGATATACTTCGTCACCATTGAAGTCCGGATATATGCATAGCGAAAATCTCAGCAAGCTGCCGGGTTCGGCAGGAGTATTTGTATCAAAGTCTGGAAAAGGAAAGATCATCGGCATTGTGGACAACCCTCATTTCAGAGGCTATTGGTGGGGATGTAGTAAGTTATTTGCTAATGCTGTATTTTTTGGGCATATTTTGAATTGACGCTCCATTCCTATTTTCCAAAAATTGTGGGAATTAAAGTCTAACTTCACTTGTTCAATAGATTAGAAAAATTAATGAATGACAAGAAAAAGAAGGAATACCACAACTAAAGGAAAAATAAGAAAGAAACGATCCGACACTCACATCAGAACAATTGAAAAAAAATATGGCAAAGATTATGGTGTTCGATCTGATATGCATATCGGAACATATCTAAATAAAAACGGTTATGGCTCATTGACCGAACTTCTTAATGGTGGCTGGAGTTAAAAGTAAAATAGAAGTTCCCGAAATTGATTTTTTCGAAGAACGATTCCAATTCATTGACAATGACACATTAAGAACAAATCTTTCAATTTCCTTCCAATACATAGTTTTCTTGATAAAAGTGGAAACTGATTTTGAAACTACAGGAGCTGTAGAATATTCAATTTTAAACGATGCTTTCAAAGTAGCAAATGAAACTATTAACGCTGTTGAAAGGATTGCTACTGCAACAAAATCAACGAAAATGACAAATAATAAAGAAACAGCAACATTCGGAGGAGGATGCTTTTGGTGTGTAGAAGCAGTAGTACAAAGATTAAAAGGAGTACAAAACGTAGTCTCCGGTTATACAGGCGGCACTACCAAAAATCCAACTTATCGCGAAATATGTTCGGGCAATACCGAACACGCGGAAGTGGTGCAGGTGACTTTTGATCCTGAAGCGATCAGCTATGGAGATTTACTCACGGTCTTCATGACCAGCCACGATCCTACAACTCTGGATAGGCAAGGGGCCGACAAAGGCACCCAGTATCGTTCTGTAATTTTTTATCATAATAGTGAACAAAAGGCGACAGCGGAAAAAGTGATAGCGGGGTTGAAAGATTACTACAAGGATCCGATTGTAACGGAATTGGTGCCGTTGGAAAAATTCTATCCAGCAGAAAAATATCACCAGGATTATTACAACAATAATTCATACGCAGGGTACTGCAGAGTAGTGATTGATCCGAAAATAGCGAAGTTAAGGGAAATGTACTCATCGCGATTAAAAAAGGAAGTTGTGGAATCGGAGTAAATAAGTACGCCCATAATGGCGAACCAAACACGCCTGAACGTACATGTCTGGCAGGTTTATTGGATTCAGCTCATGAATGACACTCAATCCAAATATGGAATTCAAGGCTTTCAAGCATCTGAACTCAATGTGCCTCTTTGGGGGACGGCAGTCGCAATAAAACCAACGCAATAAAACTTAAAGATTACGAAGGCACCTGAAATCACAAAGAAAGGAACTCCCTTGATTGGCTTAGGTACGGCTGCTCTAGGCCGCCCGCAATACATCAACATCCAGCAGGAAAAATCGACAGGCATAGAATTGGAGTCTTTTCGGCGACAGGGCCTGCATGTTCTCGAGGATGCGTACCGTCGAGGTGTGAGATATTTTGATACCGCACCAGGTTACGGTTTGGCTGAGCAATTACTGATCGATTGGCTTAGACAAAAGAATGACGACCGCCTAGAAGTCGCTAGTAAATGGGGATACACGTATACCGCCAATTTTGATCCAGATGCTAAACAACACGAGGTAAAAGAACACGGCCTAAGCAAACTCAACGAACAATGGAAGCAATCCAGCCAACTTCTACCCTGTCTAAGCACCTACCAAATTCATTCGGCAACATTCGAAACAGGCGTACTGGAGAACCGTTCAGTACTTAATCGTTTGGCAGAATTGAAGAGTCTGGTTGGCTTGATCATCGGTATCACTACCACCGGAACCAACCAGGTGGACGTTATTAAAAAAGCATTGGAGGTGGAAGTCGAAGGCATTGTACTCTTCGATGCATTTCAGGTAACATACAACGTTCTCGACCAGGAATTAGCAGAAATTGCCAATGCTTTAATCACCGAAAACAAACGCATCATCGTCAAGGAAGCTATGGCCAATGGCCGCCTTTTACCTAATGCCAATTATCCACACTACAATGATATGTATAAGACTTTGCAAACTTTGGCAAAGAAGTACCAAGTGGGCATAGATGCCATTGCCTTAAGGTTTTGTATAGATTCGATCAACCCTTTCATGGTGCTGAGCGGAGCAGCAAGTGAAAAACATGTCGCAGAAAATCTTGGCGCAGAACGGTTTAGGTTGGAAAAAGAGGAATTAGTTGAGCTAAAGGGTTTCAAGCTTAGCCCTCAAGATTATTGGGCGGAAAGAAGGCAGCTAAAGTGGAATTAGCACATGAATTTAAGAGCTAAAATAGCTAACCAGAAAAGTCTTAAAACTTCCAATTTCTACACACCTTATAGAAATAATTCATATGTTGCATTATTGTTAGATCAACTTAAAATTTGAATTATGGAATATTTACCATTAATTATTCAATTACTCAGCGGTGCTGCGGGAGGGAATATTGCCGGTAGTTTGATGAAAAACTTATCACTCGGAACACTGTGGAACTCTATCGCAGGCATATTGGGTGGTGGACTTGGAGGACAGGTATTGGGTATGCTATCTCCGGCCATGGGTGCAGCAGCAGCAAGTGGAAGTATGGATATAGGAAGTATAATCGGAAGTATTGCAGGCGGTGCGGTAGGTGGCGGTATTGTTATGGCAATCATTGGATTGATCAAAAAGGCTATGAAATAAAACCAAAGAGGCTGCACGGTAGATACGATGAAATTCATGAGTTCCGTGCAGTCTCTTTGTAAATTCCAAATTCGAAAATTAAAATTCCAAAAGTCAGTCAACAGTTATTTGGAATTTAGAAATTGGCACTTGGTGCTTTGATTCTCATTTTATAACTAACGTCTAGTCTGTCATATTCAGCAAATGCCCCATTTCTTCCTGCTTGGTTTTCAGGTACTTATAGTTTTCCAGGCAGGGCGGAATAATGAGTCGTTCGCGTGAGATCACATCGATGCCGTACTCGTCAAATATCTTGATCTTATTCGGATTGTTCGTAAGCAGTTTGATTCTTCGCACATTGAGATTTTTTAGAATTTTTATAGCGGATTTGAAGTCTCTTTGATCGATAGGAAATCCGAGTGCCTCGTTGGCTTCGGCTGTGTTCATTCCCGCATCCTGGAGATTGTATGCCTTTAATTTATTTACTATTCCGATACCGCGGCCTTCTTGTCTGAGGTAGAGCAGTACCCCACCCTCATCACCTATTCTTTTCAAACTATTTTGAAGTTGCTCACCGCAATCGCACCTCTTCGAACCGAAAAGATCGCCAGTTATGCATTCCGAATGCATACGCACTAAGACCGAAGTGTTTTCATCGACTTCACCTTTCACAAGCGCCAAATGGGGGGTATAGTCATCTCCGTCTTTGCCAAAGGCATAGATCCGAAATTCCCCGAAATCAGTAGGAATATTTGCCGAAGCTAAATTCTCAATCTTCATTATTCGATCACAAAGGACGTATTATTCATTGTAATAAACACATGGATTGGGAAAAGTTGGATGTTTACTGGTATATTTTATTAGATAGATTTGGATTGGTTTATAATCAAAATTTCTAAAATTCTCAGATAGAGCGCACCGCCCAGTAAAAATCCTGGTGGTAGGTTGGCCATCCTATTGTTGATATCGAAAACCGAGGCCTATAAAGTTTGCCCTAACCTCCAAACAACTCATACCATGATTCCCTAAAGTTCTTATCCACATAACTCGCAAAATTTCTCTTCTTTCCTAATAAGCTCAACTGTCGCGGCGAAAGGAGATAATCGGGATTTTGTCTAAAACCAAGCGCACTATTGACAAGGCTTTTTTGATATTGCGTCATAGGGATGAGGCGATACTGCGAATTGGAAAGGTAGTACTTGTCCTGGTTGTCCTTGCGATATTTTCCTGCTGTTTTGGTAGGCAATTTTGTGCTGATTGCTTTGTCTGAATAAACTTCATCTGCACACTTTACTTTTCTGGCTTTGCTGGCGATTTTTTCAGCGTCTGTTAATTGTCTGTCGTACTCTACTTTCACCACTTCTCTACCATACATAAATCCCGCTTCTGTGCCAACCACACCGTTAATCCCGGCAATATCCTTTTCCCCTGTCCAAAAACAATACATGCTGAGATAAAACTCCTCGGTACCATTTTCTTCGGCTTCGAATTCTTTTTCGAGGCTTGCCAAATACCCAGGTACTTCCTTTTTGTTCTTTTCTAGGGCATCGACCATGGACACTATGAGTGAGGCGCGAGAGTGAAAATTGGCGACACGATCCCCTTTAAGATTTCCGGAGCTATCAAGGAATCGAACGACCGGATTATTCCATGACGGTTCACCGAAATGATCCAGTATCTCCTTGTCGTGGCCTTGTTTATTGTTGAAAATAGCCAATGGTACAAATAGATCTTCAATGGCTTCGACGATAAGCGGGTGGGACAAGATGTCATTGCCGTATTTTGTACAATTGCTGCATCCGGGCACTTCCTGGAAGAGCAGGAATATCGGTCGATTTTTGTTTTCGGCGACTCTTATTGCGTCATCGTAATTTCTTAGCCATTTTACCTTTCCTAACTCAACTGGATTATTATTGGGATAGGTGAAAGTTTGAGCGGTTACAGTCACCTTTAATAGAAGGATTAAAATCGTCATTTTGAAATGTCTCATGCTTATTTAACGCTTTCGGAGTAAAGAATTGTTAATAATTGCAAGTACATACTGAAATTTTGATTTCTATCTTTGAGTCGAGCCGATCCGGATAATAGTAAACAAAGGCATGAGAATTACCAATTACGTTTTACTAATCAGTCTGTTGCCTTCCCTGTTTTCAATCCTCCATTCTCAAAAATACCTCTTCGTCGTCGAGGTAATCAATATAGAAGATGGTTTAGCGTTTAGCGCATCGAAGGGCTTTTGATATGGTTCAGGATAATGAGGGTTTCATTTGGGTAAGTATGCCAGGTGCCATCAGCCGATATGACGAAATTGCACTCCGAAGCATTCCCGATTTAATAATATCCGACGTGATGATGCCAAAGAAAAACGGTTTTGAAGTTGTACAGACCATCCGTGATGATATTCGCACTTCGCACATTCCGATAGTGTTGCTGACGGCAAGAGCTTCATTGGAAAGTCGCTTGAAGGGAATTGAACGAGGGGCTGATGCCTATCTGACAAAACCATTCAGCCCGAAGGAATTGGCATTACGAATTCAAAAACTAATTGAAATCCGGCAGCTTTTGCAACAACGATATGTCAATGGCCGATCGCCCGACAACCACAAACATTTTAGCAAAGAGGACGAATTCATTGTCGAATTGAAGGCTTTTATCACCAAAAATATTGAAGAATCGAACCTAAATGGAGATCTTGTCGGCAGCAAAATGACACTTTCTTTGCAATCCCTGCCTGCCTGTGGTCCCTGAGAATGATATCACCTTACTAAATGTTACATAGTGTCAAACATTTGTGACACCCGTGAAAATAAAATCGAATGATTTTAAAGCTCTTTGGCATGCTGGATTAAATGAAATCAATTCCTTATCAAAATCAAATTACTTTAGAAATGCTCTCCATTTGTTTTTGGGCGCCTCTCCTAACGGAAGACGCCCAAATTTTTTGATCTGTGGTCAATTTGCTCACCTAAGATTTGACCTTTTGCTGATTTAAAAGCTATGGATTACGATCTTTAATGACGAGCAAACAGAAGAGCATGAATTGAAGTAAATTTTTCTGATGGCTAAAATAAAAATTCTGATATTCGACTTTGAATGAGATGAATTGAAAAATGAAAAAAGAAGACGGAAAGATTTACTCATTATTAACGACTTACTATGAAAAGACTCTCGCTCCTCTGCGCCCTCCTATCGTTATTCTTATTGCAAAGCAATGTCTTATCCGCCCAAAACAATTCCGACATTTGGGAAAAACTCGAATCAATCGCCATCATCGACCAAAAAGTAATGATGCCTATGCGCGACGGCATTCGCTTATGTACGGATATTTATCGCCCGAAGACCGATCAAAAAGTCCCGATCATATTTTCCCGCACACCGTATAATTTCAACTCATAGGGAGACGGTGAAAGAAGAACTCGCACCGCAGAGCGTGCATACGAGGCGGTCGAAAGAGGATATGCCTACGTCGTACAAAACGAGCGGGGCCGCTACTTCTCAGAAGGAGAATAGGACATCCTCGGAGTACCGCTTACCAACGGTTATGACGCCTTCACCTGGATGAAAAATCAAACTTGGAGCACCGGCAAGATCGGCACATATGGTTGCTCGTCTACTGCGGAATGGCAGATGGCAGTAGCGGCATTGGATCATCCTGCTCATGCTGCTATGGTGCCTATGGGTTACGGTGCCGGAGTAGGTCGTGTAGGCGAGTATTTTGAGCAAGGCAATTGGTATCGCGGCGGTGCGCAACAGATGCTATTCACGGCATAGAGCACCTAAATTCAAACCGAGAATTCCGAAAGGAGCTACGCAGGAAGACCTTGTCCGCATTTCGCGTTTTTATGATTTATCTCCCGAAAATCCATCTGTAGATATGTCAAAAACACTAGCACATTTACCGGTAACCGACATTTTGAAAAATGCAAATGGAAAGACAGAAATATACGACAAAATGATCTTGCGCAAACCCGACGATCAGGATTGGTACAAAGGGGGATTCTACCACGACGATATGGGATTTGGTGTACCGAGCTTTTGGTTTTGCTCGTGGTATGACGTTTCTATAAGCCCGAATATCGCTCTGTTTAACCACGTCAGAAATAATATAACCGAATCACAAGTCGCTGATAATCAGTACTTAGTGATAGCCCCTACGTTGCATTGCCGATATACTCGCGCAACGGAAAACACCATAGTCGGTGAGCGCAGCGTAGGAAATGCCAGATTAAATTACGACGAGCAGAAGGCAGGGATTACATGGATTACGCAGATTTGCATACATTTTCAAGTGTTACCTAAGAACTTTTAAAGCCACGTTTACTCTAATAAAATGTACTTTGCGGGCAGCAACTCCCCTTTAGGGGCTGGGGGCGAGGGATGGCCTTTAGCATATTTGGTTTTTGAATGTTACTAAACAATAAATATTGAAACAATTGCTCTTCATTTTAATCTTCAGTATTTCATTAACCGACTTGGTCGTGGCACAAGAGCGATACCACCAGGACGTGGAATCCCAGGATAATATAATCGCTGCTTTATACGACGTAATCTCTGGCGATAAAGGAGAGGAAAGAGATTGGGACAGATTCAAAAACCTTTTTATCGAAGAAGCCCAGCTGATTCCCAGTGGCAAGAACAAAGAAGGAAAAAACGAATACCGCATTATGTCTCCTCAGGATTACGTTGAGTCTTCTGGAAAATGGCTGGTCGAAAATGGTCTTCATGAAATGGAAATACATAGAAAAACAGAGGAGTTCGGTTCCTTGGTGCACCAATGGAGCACTTATGAATCGTACCGCAGCAAATCCGATCAGAAACCCTTTGCACGTGGAATCAATTCCATTCAGTTGATAAATGATGGAGAGCGGTGGTGGATCATGCAGATCTATTGGCTGGGTGAAAAAGAAGAACTGCCCATCCCTGATGAATATTTACAAAAGAAGTAGATGAAAAAGAATTTTTTGAACAAACTCTTATTTTAATCACCTTATAAACAATTGCAATGATATCATTATCTCCATTCTTAATTCTTCTGTTTGTCGCTTTTGTGATCCTTTTATTGGCAGTTTTTACGGTCAAACAGCAAAGCGCAGCAGTGATAGAACGACTTGGAAAATTCCAATCCATTCGCAATTCTGGTTTACAATTCAAAATTCCTTTTATTGACAGAGTATCAGGTCGTGTCTCATTAAAAATCCAACAACTCGATGTGCCTGTCGAGACCAAAACAAAGGATGACGTATTTGTACATCTCAAAGTATCTGTCCAATATCACGTACTTCGAGAATCGATCTATGATGCCTTTTACAAACTTGATCTGCCCGATGCACAGATCACTTCTTACATTTTTGACGTAGTGCGGGCCGAGGTGCCCAAAATGAAATTAGATGATGTATTTGAAAAGAAGGACGATATTGCTACAGCCATCCGATCTGAGCTTCAGGAAGCGATGAATACCTATGGTTACGGCATAGTAAAAGCCCTAGTCACCGATATCGACCCCGACCAAGCCGTTAAGGATGCCATGAACCGTATCAATGCCTCCGAAAGAGAAAAGATAGCAGCAGAATACGAAGGAGAAGCTGAAAGAATACGAATAGTAGCCAAAGCGAGGGCTGAGGCAGAAAGCAAAAGACTCCAGGGACAAGGCATAGCCGATCAACGCAGAGAAATCGCAAAAGGGCTGGAAGAATCTGTAGAAGTCCTGAATAAAGTAGGTATCAATTCGCAAGAGGCATCTGCTCTTATCGTAGTCACACAGCACTATGACACCCTTCAATCTATGGGTGAAAATGTGAATAGCAATCTGATCATGCTGCCAAATGCACCGTCATCAGCGAGCGATATGTTGGCGGATATGACAGCTTCCTTCGCAGCATCACAGCAAATTGATACACAGTTAAAAAATAAGAAATAGAATTGACAATCTGAATTTTTGTTTATAAGTACAGAAACCTGTACTTTCGTTAGAAACTAATATTTGGCGATGACCGTAACTAACTATACAACCTTCAGAAAAAATCTAAAGGAGTTTCTCGATGGAGTAAATACAAAACATGAACCACTTCAGGTAACGCGAGCGAATGGCGCGGATGTAATTGTACTTTCCAAAGACGATTATGAAAGCCTTGAAGAAACCGATTATTTGCTAAGAAGTCCTAAAAATGCTATGAGAATCAGACAGGCAATGGAAGAATTGGATAGAGGACAAGGAGTAGAGCGAGACCTTATCGAAGAATGAAACTGATTTTCGCTAGTAAGGCATGGGAAGATTATCTGTACTGGCAAAAAGAGGACAAAGATATTCTCAACCGGATCAATGATTTAATCAAAGATACTCGAAGAAATCCTTTTGAAGGCATTGGCAAACCCGAGCTTCTAAAGCGCGATTTAAAGAAAACCTGGTCACGACGTATAAATCGCGAGCATCGACTCTTGTACAAAGTTCATAGCGATGCATTGGAAATAGTTCAGTGCAGATATCATTATTAAATTACCTCCTGCCAAATCTTCCGATTATTTTTCTTACTGCCAAGGTGCAGACCAAAGACGTCGTCAAAGGATTCGAATCGGGCGGGCGTGATTACATACGAAAACCTTTCAGTATGGAAGAACTGATTGCCCGTATCGAAAATCTCGTCAATCATGAAGAAAATGAACCTGACATTCCCGAGTGCTACGATTTTGGAAAGTTCAGGCTTTATCAAAACCGCTACGAACTCAAATACGGCGACCAAACCATTTCCCTCTCAGAACGAGAGTCTCGAATCCTTCATCTTCTGTGCCAGCATATGAATCAATCGTGTGATAGAAGGCTGATACTCAAAGAGATATGGAGAGATGATTCGTATTACAATTCGCGCAATCTCGATGTGTATATTAATAAACTGAGGAAGATACTCTCGGTGGATAAAGGGGTTGAGATTGTTACTTTGAAGGGAGTTGGGTATGTTTTTAAGGTTAAACAGGAAATTTTGCTCCAGAGTTTCCCGCTACAAAATCTTCGCAAGCCTGTTTTGCCTGTGGATCAGTCATCTGTTTTATAGGATGTTTCATCAAATAAGCACTTGCAGGAATTATCGGGCCACCTACTCCTCTATCAAGTGCAATCTTCGCAAGCCTAATTGCATCAATTACTATTCCGGCAGAATTTGCTTTATCATCGACTTCTAGTCTGACTTCCATATTGTATGGAATATTTGCCCATTGTCTTCCTTCGATTCTCATAAACATCAATTTCGTATTTCCCAAAAATGGAATAAAGTCAGACGGGCCTACATAGATTTGATCTTCATTTAATGGTTCGTCAAGCTGACTTTGAACACTTTCAGTTTTTGAAATTTTCTTGCTAACCAGCCTGTCCTGTTCTTTCATATTCAAAAAGTCCGTGTTGCCACCAACATTGATTTGATATGTCTTTTCAATTTTGGTTCCTCTGTCATTACATAAACGTGCAAGTGTTCTATGAACAATGGTCGCACCAACTTGTCCCTTAATGTCATCACCAATGACCGGAATGTTTTTCTCTGCAAACTTTTTGCTCCATTCTTGATCTGATGCGATAAAGGATGGAATACAATTTACAAATGCGGTATTGGTATCAAGACAGATCTGGGCCCAAAATTGTGTGACTTTTTCAGAACCAACAGGGAGGTAAGATACTAGAATTTCCGTACCACTTTCTTTGATAATTTTTTTAGCTTCTTCGGTAATTTCATCTATAGATTTGGTGCTTTTAATTGGCTTTACTCGATTTTCTACCCAGATTCCTACTCCGTCAAGTAAAGGACTTTCATGGACTCTGGCTTCAGTTTTTGGCATCTCATCTTTTGGAATCCAATCCACCATATTGGGATATTCGTATATCGCCTCATTGATTGTTTTTCCTACTTTGTTTTCTCCGACATCAAAACCACAAACAAATTCAATGTCATGAATTCCATAATCGCATAATTTTTCATGAATTATTCCTATTACTTGCTGAGAAGGATCTTTTCGATAGTATTCAATTCCTTGAATCAAACCTGAAAAACAATTTCCAATTCCTACCAATCCGACTTTAATTTTCTGTACGATTTGCATTTTTTTCTCTTAAAAGTATTTCTAAGACTTAGCGCGCAAAACTAAGAAAGAATTTCAAAGTGATTCTATTCGATCTCGATTTGCCTTGTAGTATGGAATAAATCGTGTCATTGATTAATTGCCGTTGGCTTCAGCCAAACTAATACCATCATTTTGGTCACCTTGTGAACCTTCAGTTTTTGGCTAAAGCCGGTGACAATTGAGGATAAATTGATCCGGCAATTGAAGCCATTGTCTTTACCGAATTGCGAGTAGGTATAATTCGAATGTTCACGAGATCGTCATAGGCTTCTTCAGAAAGCTCAATGGTGTATTCAACATGTCTATCTGACTTCATTTTCGACTCGTTCTCCGGCAAGGGCAATAGCATTGCCTTTTTCAGATATTTCGGCCACTAGAAACAAATTGAATTTTATATGCTTGGTTGCCCTTGTTAAATTAACTCTAAGAAAAATAGCCAAAATAAATCCCAAAAGCATGACAAATCATAGCACCCAAAACAACCAAATGCCAAATAAAATGATTGTATTTAAGGCCATCCCAAAGATAAAACAGAACCCCTGCTGTATAAAGCAATCCACCAAAGCAAACCAGATGAAATACCAATTGAGGCATTTGAAGAAAAAGATCCTCGTATACAAATATTCCAGACCAACCCATCAGGAGATATATGGCAACGGAAAGAATTTTCCACCTGCCTGTGAAAAATAATTTAAAGAGTGTACCGAAAACAACCATCGCCCAAAGCACGATGACAAACCACTTCCCGGATGGATCCGAATAATAGCGAATGATAAATGGCGTATAGGTTCCGGCTATCAAAAAATAAATACTGATATGGTCGAGTTTTCGCAACCGCTTTTTGGTTTCCGGTTCCTTTGAAGCATGATAAAGAGTAGAAACCAAAAACATAATAAAAACGGAAAGACTAAAAGCCAAAACGCCTATGCGGGCAAACTCGACATCTGAGTTTTTGGTTCTATTCAATAGGACAAAAACAAAAATCAGGCTTAGCACAGCGCCAATAGCGTGGGACCATATATGGGTTTTTTCTTCTGCTGCGGAATATATTCTCATCGCTTATTCCGATCACATAATCTGCCTTGAAGCTGTATCTGCCCTGGAGGCTTGATAATAAGTATCAAGATTTTCTGGCACCACTATATCCAATGGGAGGTAGTTGATCGAATTGTTGGATTTGCCAAATACAAGATTGTCCACAAGCTTCAATATGCCAAGATTGCCCTGACGGGTTGGATCCTGATTAATCAGAAAATCGATCTTGCCTTTTCGCAAAAGATCACAATTCTCTTCGAGTAAATCAAAACCTACAATACAGAGATCGTGCACTGATCCCAGTTTTTCTAATATAGGTATTAAATGATAAGCACGTGAATTGGTCACAAAGATTCCTTTAATATTACTATGTCTGAGAAAAAGTGAATTAATAAAGGACTCAAACTCGATCGGTTCGTCGTACCGCTCAAATTCTTCTTTGATAATTCCAATGTCCACAGGGAGATCTGCGAAATAATCCAATACACCTTTTTCCTTGTCCATAAAATGCATGGCATTATCTGCAGGTGGGCCAAGATGCAGGATCAACAGTTGAGCCGACTCGTGCAGCGAAATATCAAAAAGTTTGCCGGCAAGCTGTCCACTTTGGTAGGAATGCTGACCAATGTAACTGGCTCCAACCATTTCTTTGAGGTGGGTATTGATGCTGACGATGGGAATATCGAAGGACTTTATTTCATTAAAAAATAGCATTGCTTCCCGATAAAATTCTGTGGCAATCAGAATACCATCCGGATTTGAATGTATCAATTGCTTGGCCTTCTCCATGAAATCTGAAGGGTCGTCCATCTTGAAAAAGAACTGCTCCATATGAATACCAAAATCCCGGGTGGCCTCATACGCTTTTTGAATCCCATTTTGGGGTGACTGCCAGAATGCATCGTATTTTGGATCAGGGAGGAGGGTAGCAATATGGTATATTTTATTTTTAGCAAGTGCCCTTGCAACCATATTGGGTGAATATCCAAGGGTTTTCAATGCTTTTTCAACCTTTGCTTTAACGTCTGGCGCTACCTTGCCTCTTCTGTGTATGACTCGATCTACCGTCCCTCGCGACACTCTTGCCTCTTCGGCTACATCCTTTATGGTAATTCGCTTTCTCACTATTTTACCAGTTTCAATATATTTTGGAAAACACTATCAAAAAGGATAGGTTTTGAGGCTGCGTTTTTCTTCGTTGATGGTGGATTTTTGTGATACTGCCGTCGAGGTGAGGAGAATAAGAACAATCCAGAGATTTATCACTCTATAAAATCGGCACGTACTTTTCATTTACTGGATGGTTAAAGTCTATCTTGGGTTGTAATATAGGGAAAATAATGTATTCCTGTGCACGGGCACATCGAAGGGGGTTCAATTCCTCGCATGTGTGCAATTTTCCATAGTCATGCCCTTGCCCGGCCCTTGTAAAAGCAGGTACCAATCCGGGTTTTTAATTTGCGGTGTAATATTGATCGCATCTGACCAGGTCACGCCGTCATCTTCGCTTTAACTCTGATTTTGAATCCTGATTCACCTGGAATATTACGGCGGCGCGGCCACAGATACATCAGTATTCGTGCACCACGCCTCGCGATCCAAGACCTCGAAAAAGCCTCGAATCTACACACATTCATAAAGGCAGAAAATATCAAGTATACCGAGAATATCCATTGGGCTATATATTCGCTAGAAAAGGTATGGGTTTCGATAAGCATTTATTTTTTGTCGCTGACCTTTATGTCGACAAAAAATCTAATATCAAAATAACCCACACCAATAAATTCAACAGCAATTACCCAGTTACTCAAAATGCTCAGTCGGATAAGGCACAATATCACCGGTCAATTTATCACTTGGCATTTGCGCATCGACTTCTCTAAGGTATTCGGTAAGTATTAACGCCAGAGTCTTTAATTCGGCAGGTCGTTTTGTAGTAAGATTATTTGTCTCACCTATATCTTCTTCAAGATTAAAAAGTTCAAACGACTGTGTTAAATGGTAATAAATCAATTTCCAATCACCCTTCCTCACCGCACTACAGGCCCCAATTCCCGGGCCGGATGGGCCCCATTCATTAGGATAATGCCAGAATAGCGAACGTTCTTGTTCTTCTTTTGGATTATCTCATACTACTGGACATTGGGGTTAAAATAATACAATGTCTTGAAATAAAGTAGGTTATATATTATAATAAAGTGGAATATATCATTATTGTTTGTAAAACAAACAATTAACAACAATGACAATTCCACTCGTAAGCGAAATAAAACCATTTTTCTCAGGTTTTGAAGAACATGTAATAAAAAATTTTCTCACAACAGCCCAAGGTATATTATCAGCCAGGACGACGAATTTGAACATTGTAAAGGATAAGCTCCCTGGAATACTCGAAAACCAACAAAACACCAAACCTGATTCGAATTATAAGAGGTTGATCCGTTTTTTCAATATGGATGATGCTGACAAGCAGGCATTGATTGAAGCTATATTATGTTTTAGTTTTTATTTGTTGAGACTCAAAGCGAAGAACATCAAATATTTGGCACTAGATGGTACGAGCTGGGAGAATGGCAACAAGAATATTCACTTATTAACATTGAGTGTAGTGGTCAATGGAGTAAGTATTCCAATATGGTGGGAAGACTTAGACAAGAAGGGTATGAGTAATTTTAATGAAAGACGAAAGGTGATAGACAAAGCCTGTAAATTATATAATCTGAAAGGTTTGATACTACTAGCAGATCGGGAGTACATCGGAGAAAGATGGTTTAAATATCTGGTAGACAAGGGGTAAGAGTTTGTAATTTAGGTTAAAAAAGGGAATTTATAAAGGGTATGTGGACAACCAAAGGGGAAAGGATAAGACATTTTATAAACACCAACATCTTCGATACATTGGTATTGAACGTGAAGCATTGAAAAAACGGTATCAAATCTGTGGAGTGTCTAAACAAATTGAAATCCTTGGAAAAAAATTTTCTTTTGTGATTTTTAAAAACCCCAAAAGTTCAGCCAACGAACCTCTGTTTTATTTCATATCTACATTGAAAGACAAAAGAAAAATAGTAAAGCTTTACCCTATTCGTTGGACTATTGAAACTTGCTTCAAACACTTAAAATCAAATGGTTTCAATTTAGAAGCTCTTAATTTTAAAGACTCTGGAAAAATAGAATTGACAATGGGTATTGTAGTATTTATCTATGCCTTATGTATTGAACAGGGTCTAACCCAACTCAAGCACAAAAAGAAGAGTGATTGGAAGAAATATAAAAACGGATCGATCAACTTAGTCGTTTCCAAATTTAAAAAAGGACTATCCTTTTTAGAAATCAAATTCAACAACCTTAGAAATTTCATATGCTTTCTTTCTCATTCCATTCGTTCTATCCCCAAACCCTCTTGGCTATTCTTTGAACCACAATTTATAGCTCATGTCCAGTAGTATGGGATTATCTTTCAAAAGTCGCACAAAACTCTGACCATCAATGGTTTGCACAAGTTGGTAATCCTGTATACCAGCCATTTCCAGAATCGTAGGATAAAAATCTTCAATAATGAGATAATTGGAATTAGAAGAATTCGGTGCTATAACACCCGGCCATTTTATGATCATAGGTTCGCGTATGCCTCCCTCATGAATGGAACCTTTGCCGCTCGATAAAGGTCGGTTGTGCGTGTGAAGTTCGCCAGCTCTGGTATGCGCACTGAGCCCGCCATTATCCGACATAAAGAGGATGATCGTATTATCAGAAATATTTTTTGTTTGCACGAAATCCATAATATCGCCGAGACTTTTGTCCATGCCCTCTATCAGAGAAGCGTATTTCGCTTCTATAGTATCCAGACCCATATCGAGATAAGTTCTCATATAGCGACCATCAGCCATGATAGGTGTATGCACGGCATAGTGCGACATGTAAAGGAAAAAAGGCCGGTGACTATTAATAGCATCGTCCATAGCTGAAATGGCTTCCAATGTCAGCGCTTCTGTCAAAAATATATCTTCACCATGATATTTTTCTAACCCGGGAACCGGCCATGGACTACCGATAAATGGTTCAATATTTCCAAAGTTTTCGGTGCCCTGATAACTCTTTGGCGCCCCTGCAGCATGTCCGGCGATGTTCACATCAAATCCGAGGTTTAATGGATTCTCTCCGGGTGTGCCTATTGCGCCAAAATGTGCCTTCCCTACGTGGATTGTTTGATACCCCGCCTCCTTCAATATTTTCGGAAATGGCGTAGCATATACGGCATTATCAATGGTAGAATCAGGGGTCAGCCCATTTACATTCCACTTTGGGAAACTGAGTTCTGGGTGACCTGTTTCCATAGGTTGAAGTTTGTCTTTATACAAAGTCCAATTTGTTACGCGATGACGTGCTGCGTTCATTCCTGACATCAGGCTGACTCGCGTAGGCGAACAGACGGGAGTGGCATAGGCCTGTGTGAATTTCATTCCTTCTGCGGCAAGCCGCTCCATATTGGGTGTGCGATACGTTTCGTTGAAATGTGTTTTTTCTTTCCAAAAAGGAACGGAGGTATCCTGCCAGCCCATATCGTCTACGAAGAAAAGGATGATGTTGGGTTGGGAAGAAGACGATGGATTTTCAGAAGTCTTACAACTGAATACTATCGTTAATAAGAATAAGGGAATAAAGGTGGCAACTGTTTTTGTCTTAGAAGGTCGAATGGATCCATCAGCCAATCGCTGCCGGTAACTCTTCAACTCCCGCCTGATGACAGGGGCCAAAATGTATAGCCCCAATACATTCGGTAAGGCGATCAAAAATACCATTGCATCTGAAAAATCAAGGACGGCATCTAACTGTATGGTACAGCCCAAAGCAACAAAAAGGCAGAATATGATTTTGAAAATCACTTTCATTTTAGAAGATTGGCCAAAGATGTACGTCCATCCTTTCAATCCGTAATATGACCAGGAAATGATAGTGGAATAAGCAAACAATACAGCTACTACGGACAACGGAATAACAGACCAGCTAATGGTACCGGCAAATGCTCTGGATGTCAGCTCTACTCCCTGCACTCCTGCTCCTGTCAATCCAGGTTCGTAGACCGTAGTCAGGATGACCAAAGCCGTCATACTACAAATAACTACGGTGTCAATAAACGGTTCCATCAACCCGACATAACCTTCTGTGACCGGTTCGTTCGTTTTGACCGCTGAATGGGCAATGGGGGCTGAACCGATTCCGGCTTCATTGGAGAAAACCGCTCTCTGAAAGCCTAAAATCATTACGCCTATCATGCCTCCACTTATTGCTTCGGGTGCAAAAGCGTTGGAAATAACCGCAGACAATGCCCAGGGAATTTTGTCATAGTTAAGAAATATAATGGTTAGTGCACAGATGAGGTACATTATTGCCATAAAAGGAACTAGCTTGCTCGTAACCCGTGCGCAATGCTTTTTATGCCTCCAATAATTACAGCACCCACCAAGCCCCCCATTACCAAACCAAAAAGCCAGCCTTTATCGACAAAATAACTGGACTGTTCTCCAGTCACGTAAACAAACTGCTCGAATGCCTGGTTGGATTGAAACATGTTACCAATTCCAAGACAGCCAACGACTATGGCGACTGCATAAAAATAACCCATCGGTTTGGCATAAAACCCCAAGCCTCGCTCTCGCAGACCATATTCCAGATAGTACATCGGGGCGCCGGATACGCTTCCATCAGGATGCTCTTTTCGATACATTACGCCAAGTATACATTCGGCAAATTTGGTGGACATACTAAACATTCCTGCCACAGCCAGCCAGAATAACGCTCCCGGGCCTCCTATGGTAATGACAATGGCCACGCCACCAATATTACCAATGCCAACCGTACCGGATAAGGCCGTGGCCAAAGCCTGAAAATGGCTAATTTCTCCTTTATCGTCATGCGAACTATAGTCTCCACGCAACAGCCGAAAGGCATGTGGAAAACCACGTAGGTTGAGAAAATTAAAATAAACGGTAAAAAAAACAGCGGCAACTATGAGCCACATCACGATCCACGGAAAACTTATTCCAAACACAGTGACTTCATAAAATATAAATCGGCTAAGGGCATCCGAAAAGGGACGTAGTGCCTCATTTATGGTTTGATCTATTTGCCCCATATAAAGTCAATTATCCATTTTAGAATGCCTAACTTTTTCATTATCCGTAGTAGATGACCTCCGCTATTTCACTTTGTTTTGTGCAACTGAAGGTCAGGGTAGTAATGATTAAAAAAGTTATATGTGGCGACATAGTACCTGCGGTTCTTATGATTTATTTCCTTTTAATTCCGGGTATGATTTCGGGGAGAATTTTATAATTGATACATGAGATTTACTAAATTTCCAAATTTAGCAAATCCAAGTAGCACTGACTATTTGATCAGCTGACATAATAACCTTTCCATTACAAGGATAAAACAAAAGCAATAACACTAATCGTTTGTTTCCTTAGATCGTTCAATAAGTTCTTGAGGAATCTCTTTTTTGACTTTGACGCCGAGTTTCTTCAGTTTTTCAGCCCTTGTAATCAGGTCCCCTGTGCCGTAATGCAATTTTTTCATAGACTCCTGATAGTGCTCTTTTGTTTGATCAATCCGTCTGCCGAGTCTGATCAGATCATCAACCAAACCGGCAAATTTATCGTACATCTTTCCCGCTTCTTCAGCTATTTCTACGGCATGTCTTTGTTGCTTTTCATTTTTCCACATTGTATCCACCGTTTTTAATGTGGCCAATAAAGTAGCGGGCGTGACGATGACAATATTTTTATCAAAGGCATAGGAGTATAGATTCTGATTGGTCGATTCTGCTACGGCAAAGGCTGTATCAATTGGTACAAACATTAGTACAAAATCCGGACTCTCAATCTTGTAGATATCGTGATAATTTTTGGCAGACAACTCCTCAATATGTGTTTTGACAGAGAGAATGTGAGCCTTCAGCATATCCTGCTGTTCTTCTTCTTCCGTCGAATTGACAAACTGTTCATAGGCCCGTATGGATACTTTGGAGTCGATTATTATTTTCTTGCCATCGGGAAGATGGATAATGACATCAGGGCGCAGCCTCCTGCCATCTTCATTGGTAAAAGACGGTTGGATAAAATATTCGCGATCTTTTTCAAGTCCCGATTTTTCCAGGATGGATTCAAGGATCAGTTCACCCCAATTGCCCTGCGTCCTGGAATCCCCTTTTAACGCGCGAGTTAGGTTGCTTGCTTCGGACGTCATTTTTTCGTTTAGCTCTTTCAGCGTAGATATCTGAGTTTTCAGTGAGCTGTGGCGCTCGATGGATTCTTTATTTGTACTCTCCACTTTTTCTTCAAATGTTTTGATCTTTTCCCTAAGTGGATTCAGGACATTTTCGAGCGTTTTTTTCTGCTCCTGATCAAATTTTTTCGATTTGGATTCCAAAACTTTATTTGCCAGGTTTTCAAACTTTTCTTGCATGGAGTTGGCATCATTGAGGTATTCGTCAAATCTTATTTGTAAGTTTTTCAGATCGCTGTGAGAAGAGGATAATTGTATCTTTAATTCTTCTTTTTCAGAATTGGAGTTTTTTAATAGTTCGCGTTCTTGCAACAATTCATTGTAGAGTAGATTTTTTTGATCATTCATGTCATTTATTCGCTGGGACAGGAGGTTGGTTTTGCTCTTGTGCAAGAGATAAAATATCAGGATGATGAATAGGATTGAGATCAGGAAGAATAGGGATAGGGTCGAAGGAGCTATGTTTTCAAAATTCATATTGATTGGGGTTTAGCATTGATAATGTGGATTTTAAAACCGCCCTCAGTTCTATAGTAATATAAGCAGATAGTACAACCGTTGAATGAATAGCCTACCAATAAGTCATCGAGCCAAAATCAATCTTCTGACAAGAATTTCTTTCCCCACTTGAAAACGAATTATGTAGATTCCACTTGAGAAATGATCTGCAAGCCAAAGATACTGATAGGCGTCCGGTAACAGAGATCCCTGTTCCAATGTGGCGACATGACTTCCGGTACAGTCATAGATATTTATTGAGACGTCTGTTTTTCTTAAAACGGTAAATGATATAGTAGTTTGGTCGTTAAAAGGATTCGGAGCATTGATCACTGAAACCAACAAAGGCTTACGATTCTCGTGTAATTCCAATGTGGAGGTTGTGGTTCTTTGAATGGTAAACGGACTGCTTTCATCCTCATAATCCAGCATTTGATTGTCCTGGATAATCTTAATGCTTCCGAGTGAAGTAGGGATATCAGGTACCTCCCACATAAAAGTCCGCGATTCAGATGATATATCTTCCTCGATTGTTTGCCAGGTATCTCCATTGTCCAGTGAAAAAAGCAAGTCCCAATTTCCCGTTATATGTGCAATTTCCTCTTCCGATGTAATAACGATGATTTTACCTACGTAAAGATTTTCTCCTCCGTGGGGGTAATTCAGCTTAACATGAGCCTGACAGGTGTACCCAAAGAATACGATCAAAATGAGGCTGTAATAAAATTGTTTTATAGTCTTCACTATTGAAAGTTAACTTATTCGTTCAAATTCTAATAAAAATCTTCCTCTTATACAACCAAAAACATATATACCACCAGGAAAGAGTTTGACGATCTCACATCCCAACTCTTCTGCCCGGCATATCTCTGTCAGTGTACCACATCCGGGAGACCAAAGAATTTTTCTACGATTACACACAAGCGCAACATCTTCTCGCAGCACAGGTGTTACCACAAGATTTGCACCCATACTCATGTAGTCTTGAAAATCTTGCCAATGTTTTTGTTTTAGTTTTTTGTGTAAAAAAAGTTATTACCGAGATACTCTACCACTGGCATCTCCTCCCATCAGCTTTTCGACCTCATCTATTGTCGATAAGTTGGCATCACCAAAAATGGTGTGTTTCAAACATGAAGCAGCCACAGCAAAATCCAGAGCTTTCTGATCACTTTTATAGTTAATGAGTCCATAGATTAGACCACCCATGAAGCTGTCTCCTCCACCTACACGATCCACGATGTGAGTTATTTGATAAGTTTGAGTTTCCAAAAGATTCTCGCCATTATATAATACACCTGACCATGAGTTATGAGAGGCACTAATCGAACCTCTCAGGGTGATTATTACCTTTTTTGCCCTTGGAAACTTGGTCATTAACTGTTTGCAGACCGAGATATAAGCTTTGGCATCAAGAGTATCATTATGAGTAACATCTACTCCTTCAGGATGTATACCGAAATGTTTTTCAGCATCTTCTTCATTTCCCAGGATGATATCACATCCGGCCACCAATTGAGGCATTACGTCTTCAGGAGACTTCCCATATTTCCATAACTTTTTTCGATAATTCAGGTCAGTAGAGACCGTAATGTTAAGTCGATTGGCTACTTCGATGGCTTCGAGACAAACGTCAGCAGCCCCTTGAGATATAGCCGGTGTAATTCCTGTCCAGTGAAACCACTGCACATCTTTAAATATTTTCTCCCAGTCGATCATTCCTATTTGAATAGTCGACATTGATGAATATGCTCTGTCATACACAACTTTACTTCCTCGACTTACCGCTCCGGTCTCCAGAAAATATATACCGATCCGGTCTCCTCCTCTTACAATATTGTTAGTGCCTACACCTCTTTTTCTGATCTCCATAAGAGCGCAATCTCCAATGTCATTATCTGGTAATCTTGTGACAAAATCGCATGGAATACCATAGTTAGCTAGAGATACGGCAACATTACTCTCACCACCTCCGTATATGACATCAAAACTGGAGGCTTGCGAAAATCGATTCCATCCCGGCGGGCTCAACCGCAACATTATTTCACCAAAAGTGACTACCTTTTTCATTTATAAGCCAATAAGAATTTGAGGAAAATTTCAAAGGACTAAATTAAAAAAATCAAAAGCTTGTTGGCGACATTATCAAGCAAATTCTATCATATAATTCTACGAGCATTGGCTTTTCTTTACATCTGACTAGTGTTTTTGAAGGCATAATCTGTAAAGCAAAAATATCTTCAGACCATCAACTAACCAGGGGGAATTCAAAGTACTCCCGTGCATTATGATAGCATATGTCCTCTACTATCTGTCCTAACCATTTGGTGTCATTAGGTAGTAAGCCCGCTTCTACATCACGTCCTATGAGATTGCACAAAATACGTCGAAAGTATTCATGTCTTGGAAAGGAAAGAAAACTTCGGCTATCGGTGAGCATTCCCACAAATCTACACAGCAATCCCATGTTTGACAGGATATTCATCTGGTCTTCCATGCCATCTTTCTGATCTAAATACCACCATGCTGAACCCCATTGGATCTTACCTGCTGTTTCACCATCATTGAAATTTCCAGCCATAGTAGCAAAAACCGCGTTGTCTTGTGGGTTCACATTGTAGAGGATAGTCTTACACAGTTTTTCTTCAATATCAAGACGGTTTAGAAATCGGGATAAGGCGGAGGCTTGTTCAAAATCACCCATAGAGTCACATCCTACATCAACTCCCAAAGATCTTCTTAGACGATCATTATTGTTGCGGATGGCTCCGAGATGGAATTGCATAGTCCATCCTTTTGCATGATACATGCGAGCTAAATAATATAGCAGGGCAGATTTGAACTCGTCCACTTCACCTTCATAAATTTCCTTACCATCCAAGACTTTTTTCAATATGGTATCCGCTTCCTGATCACTAAATTCTGCAGCATATATACGATTGAGCCCATGATCAGCAAGCCTTCCACCTAAGTCGTGGAAGAAATCAATTCGATCTTGAAGTCCTTCCACCAGATCCTGAAAACTTGAAATAGAATGCCCTGTCACTTCTTCTAATTTTCGAATAGAAGAGAGGAAAACAGAACTTTCAATTAGAATAAATTTATCTGGTCTAAAACCAGGTAACATTTTAAAACCTACCTCTTTTTCATCAATTGCAGAGTGATGTTCTAAAGTGTCCGTAGGATCATCTGTGGTGCATACTACGTCAACATTCATTTTTCTAAGTAGTCTCTGAGTAGAATACTCCGGACTACGCAATTTCTCAGTTGTAGATTTATATATGGATTTGCCAGAATTGGCGTTGAGTAGGTCACCGATGTTAAAATATCGTTGGAGTTCGAGATGTGTCCAGTGATAAAGTGGATTGCGCATTGTATAAGGAACTGTCTCCGACCATTTTAGAAATTTATCCTCATCAGAGGCATTTCCTGTAATGAATTTTTCAGATATACCATTGGCACGCATAGCTCGCCACTTATAGTGATCTCCATTCAACCAGATTTCGGTAATGTTATTAAAGACCTTATTACTTGCTATTTCCTGAGGCGGCAGATGGTTGTGATAGTCTATGATTGGCATTCTTGCTGCATGTTCGAAATAGAGCCTTCGAGCCGTCTCATTTTCCAGGATATAATTTTCGTCTAAAAATTTCTTCATCAATTTAATTTATCAACTATAAGTGTCTCCAGAGAGGAAAATTCTATTAAAAAACCACATCATTTATTTGTATTTCATGATTTCAAAAATTCTAAGCGTAAACCTATGCACGAGAATAATAAAAATTTGGGTATTAAGGAATTAGCCAAATTGGCAGATGTGTCTATTGGTACAGTCGACAGAGTACTACACAATCGCAAAGGTGTCTCTCCAGAAACAAAAAAGAGAGTGCTGAAAATTATTGAGGAAAGCGGATATAAGAAAATGTAATGGCGAGCCGACTTAAGTTAGCATCGACTAAAGTCATTAGGATCGCAATCCTGGTTCCTGAACCAAAAAACGAATCGAATTTTTGGAAATTACCTCTTCAGGGAGTCGACACAGCAGTTAATGAATTAAGTGAATCGGGAATCTCAGCCGAATATTACTTTTTTGACCTTCTCAATCCCGAAACATTTAGCGATAGTATTAATCGGATATTTGAAAGTGAATTTCATGGCTTGATTACGGTGCCATTGTTTGAAGAGGAAAGCAACATACTCCTGTTTCAAGCACAAAGAAAACGTATGCCGGTTGTCTTTTTGGATACCGAAAGGGATTTGAATTTAGCGCCTGAAATTCAGAAAGCTTTTCAAACCGAAAGACCAAAAGGTATCTTCGTTACCAACGCGCGATCGTTCATGTTACCAAATTTATTAAAGGCTAACGGCAGTGTGAATACACGGATTGTCGGTTTTGATTTGAATAAGGAGAATATCCAATATCTTAAAAGTGGAGAGATAGATTTTCTAATTAATCAAAAACTTGAGCATCAAGGCTATAGTGCATTGAAAGGACTTTACAAGTATTTAACTGAGGATGATGACTCCGGGCTTACTATGGACATTCCTGTGGAGATTGTGGTGAAGGAAAGTGTAGCATTTTATGAGCGCTCTCACTCAATGATTTTATCAATGCCTTTGCGTTTGATAACATCTCTAAAATCAGCCGCAGCCACATGGTAGCCGTCTCCTATGATCTCCAGAGAAACTGCATCGGAGCGCAGCATAGCTTCCACTGCGCCCCCATCGCGGAAACCTTTTGAACTGCTACGACTTGGGCCATTCAGAAAATGTACTCCCAAACTACGTCCGGCCTCAATGGCCTTGTAAAATTGATCGGCGAATGACCCGGAATGACCTCCGGCAACCACTATTGCGGAGGTGATTAATTTTTTGGTTAATTCCAGACCGGTTTCTTCGTGTTCAGGAGGAATAAACAAGAAACTCGGAAGATCAGAAAATTGGTAAAGGAAAATCACTTATATTTAGTTGAAAAGTGGAATGAGTACTTATAAATCTGAAATTAAAGGGTGCAGATTATTTTGGCCCCCAATAACTCTATGATCATTACCGCGCCGCCTTCGATAAAGGAGATGAGTAATAGCAAGTTACGTCCAATACTATTGCTCTTCATAATCTGTTTTTTTTTACCAATAAGCCGCCAATCATCAATGTCCCCTCAATCCGTCTTTAACCTACCCCATGCCCAAAACAGAAAATAACTGCCACCAATAGCAATAGCAGACAAAATAAAAGCCGGAACAATCTTTCCATAAATCCAATTGCCAGTAGCAAATAGAATTCCGAAAACAGTAAAACATCCAATAACCACACAGAGGATTTCCAGTGGCAACTGACCGGTTTCTTTTTTGATAGGATCACCTTCCTGACGCGCTTTGTTAAGAACCGCATCCCAGCCCGAACCTCCAGGTTTTATAAGGCGATAAAATTTGCGAAGTGTCGCATCTTCGGTCGGTGGCGTCATAAATGTAGCCGCTATCCAAATTAAGGTAGTCAATACTGCTCCGATCACTATTTTATGCCAGGATTCCGTTTGGAGAATTCCTGTGTTGTCATGCACAAATGTGAAATAACCTGCTATGATCAATGAAGAAACCATGGCCACAATTTCGGTGATGGCATTGATACGCCACCAGAACCAACGAAGGATATATATTAATCCGGTACCTGCACCTAAGAGGAGCAAAAGACCAAATGCCTGACCGGCATCAGTCAGTAAAAGTCCTAGTCCCAAACCAAGAAAAGCTGTCAAAACGGTAAAAAGCCGGCCTGCCCATACCAAATCTTTCTGTGAGGCATCGGGTTTCATAAACCGTTGATAAAAATCATTAACGAGGTAGGAGGCTCCAAGATTCAACTGGGTAGACATGGTTGACATAAACGCTGCGATCAATGACGCTGCGACTAATCCGAGAAGGCCCGGAGGTAATAATGTCAACATAGCCGGATATGCTACATCATGCCCCAATTTATCGTCCGATAAGGCTGGAAAGGCCTGTTTAATATCAGTGAGTTCGGGAAAGACAATCAATGAAGCAAGCGCGATCAAAATCCAGGGCCAGGGACGCAAAGCGTAGTGTGCAATATTGAATAACAAAGTAGCTCCGACGGCGTTTTTCTCATTTTTTGCAGAAAACATACGCTGTGCAATGTATCCTCCACCGCCGGGTTCCGCGCCAGGATAATACGACGCCCACCACTGCACCGCGAGCGGAACCAACATAATCGGTATCCAAACGGAAGGGTCTGAAAAATCTGGTAAAAGGCTGAGCTTGTCGACGACATTCACATGCGATATTAGATTTGAAAGGCCGCCCACCTGTTCTAGGTTTACTAAATAGATGGCCGCCCATATTGCTCCGACCATAGCCAAAATGAACTGCACAAAATCCGTAATAACAACAGCCTTGAGCCCTCCAAAAGCACTGTAAGCCAATGTGATAGAACCTGCTATGAGGAGGGTCAACCATCCCGGCATGCCCAGCATCACTTCTCCAAATTTTATGGCAGCCAAAGACACGGTTCCCATCACTAATACATTGAAAATCAAGCCCAGGTAAAGCGCGCGAAAACCTCTCAGAAAAGCCGCAGCCTTGCCGCTGTATCGAAGCTCGTAAAATTCGATATCGGTGATCACCATAGATCGTCGCCAGAGTTTGGCATATATAAAGACGGTTACCATTCCTGTCAGCAGGAAGGCCCACCAATCCCAGTTGCCGGCAACTCCTTTTTCGCGAACGAAATTGGTTACAAGGTTTGGGGTATCGGCGGAGAACGTCGTAGCTACCATAGATATACCGAGCAACCACCAAGCCATATTGCGCTCCGAGAGAAAAAACTCCGAAACACTTGATCCCGCTTTTCGGGACACCATCAATCCGACTATGAGAACGAAGAGAAAGTAAACGACGATTATTGACCAGTCTAAAGTCGTGAGGTTCATCTTGATTTGATTTTCTGTTTAGCCTGCTGTGTAAAACCAGAAAGGTAAGAATTAATCAGTGTGAATAACAAAATGCGCAAACGAACTATCCATAATTGGTAAAATGAGTAATTTCAAGTTATAGAAGGGAGTTTCCCGCCAAGTCCTGTTAAGGTTTCGCGAAGTTGCGCTAAGAAGTAAAAGGGGCTTGAGATATTCTTAAAAAATCCTTGGCGATTCTTTGCGCTGTCCTTTGCGATCCTCTGCGGGATATCCTACCACAGATAAATAATACCGAAGATCACTATTAATTTCCGCCCTTCTTCCTGTATTTATCCGGCTTGAGGTGCCATTCCAAATTGTTTGGCGGGGTCACGGCAAGTTCTTCAGGTTTAGGTAAGGCCCTGAGCTGAGGTGTAAAATCATATGGTATGATTGAAGGGCGGGTTGTTCCTCCCCGATTGACAAATTCCCAGACAATTTCGCCATCCGGTTTTACTTGAAACAGTCTTCCTTTGTTGTCTTCGGCAATATAGGTATTGCCATTGGGAAGGCGCTTCTGTGAGCCCATCATCTTGCTGAAAAATTTGATATTGGCCTAACCCTTAGTTTCCTATATCCACTCTATTTCTTTGGTAACCGGATTGAGTTCTATTACAAACGACTGTCCCGTATGTGTTCGGTGGCGAGTAAAGAGGCCATTGTCAAAAAAGATGATATTGCCCGCCCTTGGTAGATCCTTTTCTATCATTTCCGGTTCGTGGCAATGGGCCATACCTCCTTTGTAGTTATGCGTTCCTTCCCAGATTACCTTTTTGGTTTGTTTGTCCACAATGTAGATCATGTCGATATTTCTTGCATTGACAATGATATTTCCGGGTCTGAATCTCTCGTCTCCCTGGTCGTACCATTTGTTTTCAGGCAGCGGGGCGACCGAATTTACGTGGAGCCAATCTCCTTCAGGTGTAGCGGGCGAAAATCTGTTCAAATCCAAATGATTATAGGCGTGCCACTCCCAGACGATTTCTCCTTCTAAGTTTATTTCGTACAAGTCGGCGCTCAATTGTTTTTCTTCCGTCCCTCTTCTTCTGGGCCCCACCAGGGCGCTATTTCGACATCTTTAACCTTTTTCTGAAATTCCACACGCATCGGTTCATGGGCATTGAGCAGTCGGTTATTATTCGGCAAAATACGCAGATCGTTGACAGAACCGATTCCCTGGTGCGTCCAGACAACCGTTCCGTCCCAGTCGTATTCTGTGATCGTTTTGTCGGGGCCTACGCATACCAGGCTGCCGTTGGGCAAGAGTCGGTTTCGTTTGTTAAAATAAGGGGTTACCTTCCATATGTGTATTACATTGCCATTCATGTCAATGAGACGGATATGATCGGGGAATTTATCGGCACCTTCCTCCCTGATTTTGGCATTTGGGTGATTGCCGACTGACGAGTGGTCGGATATCAGGATATAGCTACTGTGGGCCTCATCCGGTACGTAGATGGTGGTACCGGTAGGAAAGATGGTCTGGGCAAAAATCGTATGGTGAGAGATGAGTAAAACCAGTATTCCCAGAGAGATATAATCCTTCATTTTCCTGGTTTTCATAGTCCATTCTTTTCCTTTATTGGGCGTAGGACAAATCGCACAAAATTTAAAGTATACGGTGTTTACATTAATCGGTTCATGTAATCGTTCACTCTTCCAATTTCACTTCTAATCATCTGTACTTTTTGTCATTGCCACAAAAAGTACCAAAAAAGTCTAGGAAAAAGCAATCCCTCCGGTGCTTTTTCCGGGCCTCCGCCACCCTTTGATTCTATTGTTGTACCATAGAGGGAATTCCGATTGTTAATAAGATTTACTGTCGATACCAAGATTAGTGCAATTTGTCCTGCACCCCCTTTATTCTTAAAAACTAGTTGAACTAACAATATAGGAATCTTTTAATGCTACCGCTGATTAAAAAGAATGAACTAAACACTAGTGCATCAACCCATATTTCTTTGATTTTATTAAAAGAAATGATTTATATTTGTTTGACAAAAATCAGACTAATGGGCAAAGACTATCTTGGCGAGTTTGAAGAATTGATTCTTACAATAGTGGGCATTCTTGAAGATAAAGCATATGGAAATGCTGTTGTCGAGGAAATATGGAATCAACTCGCTAGAAAGGTAAATCTAAATACCGTCCACATCACACTTTACAGATTGGAAGATAGAGGTTTGTTAAAATCGCACTATGGGGGAGCAACATCTAATCGTGGTGGAAGAAGAAAAAGGTTATTTAAGATAACAAATGCCGGTATAAATCTTCTCAAGGTACAGCAAGAACAGAAACAAAAACTCTGGAACCTCCTTCCCAGTCTAAGGATGATCTATTCATGAATGACCAATTAACAGACAAACATCTTCCAAAAAAAACACTCGCATTTCTCAATTGGTTTTGTCCGGATCACTTAATTGAGGGAATTCTTGGTGATTTAGTTGAAAGGTACCAAAAGGATCTGAAAAAGTTGGGAAAGAAAAAAGCTGACAGATTGTTCATCAGGAATGTCTTGCTCTTTTTTCATCCAACCATAATTTTCAAAAATCGAATAAATAATACCATGATCAATACAGGACTTATCAAAAGTCATTTAAAAGTGTCTTCCAGAAGCATATTCAATAACAAGACGCACTCTTTTATTAATGTAGCCGGTGTCTCAATATCGCTGGCCTTTGTTTTTCTTGTATTTCTGCTTATCAAGAATGAATTGTCTTTTGATCAATTTCACATTAAAAAAGACGAGATCTATAGGGTATATGAAAAAATTCTGAATTCGGAGACTGGGCAGCTAGTGAGCGAAAGTGCTGTCACGGCCGTTCCGCTAGCAAAGGACTTGAAAAATGAACTTCCAGCTATCAAATCATTTACCAGATTAGGTAGTGGTTCTGCCACAGTCCAGATCGATAATACTCCATTTGAAGAGATTGTCAGCTATGCCGATTCAGATTTTTTTGAAATGTTCGACTTCCCCATTCTAAAAGGTAAATCCGGATCACTTCTCTCTAATCCAAACTCAGTTGTACTATCAAAGGAAATAGCTCAAAAGTATTTCGGCGATAAAAATCCCGTTGGAAAATCAGTCCAGATAGACATAAATGGTGCGAGCCTCGAAGCCGCGGTTTCGGGAGTTTTTGATCCCAAGCAATCCTCTTCGAGTATTCAGATCGATTTATTAACGGCATTTGAAAATTTTGAACATGTAAGCTCCGAAGACATAATGAGCTCTTACACAGTGTCTTTAGTGGAGAATTATATTCACGTTGATGGATTGTCTAATGTCGAAGATTTTGAAGAACTGATGACTAATGCCATTCAAAAATATTCGCCGGCCGACAAAAGGAAATTGACCCTCGCAGTCCAACCACTTTCTAGTATTCATATGGAAGACCAGGTCTTGGGGAATGCTCACTACATCAGCCCTCAAAAGTTGTATCTAATGCTTGGAATTGGCTTGTTGGTTCTCCTGGTAGCAACCATTAATTTTGTGACCCTTTCTACCGGTCAGGCTATTGGCAGAATAAAGGAAATGGGCCTACGTAAAACCCTAGGGGCCATCAGCGGACAACTCCGATTTCAATTGGCTTCTGAGTCATTTATGATTGTAATTATTTCGCTCATTCTTGGGGTGGTGCTGTCTTATTTTGCTTATCCATTGTTTTCGTTCCTCACAGGTAGTTCATTTCCTTATTTAATAGGATTTTCTCAATTAATGTTTCTTTGTCTCATTGGAGTCGCTATTGCCATTATTGCCGGATTGGCACAGGCAATTCTAATTGTAAAATATAAGGCCTCAGAAGCCCTCCGGGGAAATGTTTTTTTTTGGAAAAAGCAGTGATTGGTTTAATAGAAGTCTTATAGTTTTCCAATTCTCGATTTCCATTATTCTTATAATCGCTGCAGTTCATATGCAGGCCCAAATGAAATATATAAAGAATAAAGACCTGGGTTATGATTCTGAAAAATTAATAGAGATTTCGATGGGAAATCCGTCGAACCTGGAAGAAGGGCAATTGATGGTAGAACGATTTAGAAGTATTGCTTTGAAAGATCAACGGATTCTGGCAATCAGTGCCAGTATGAATAATTCTCGTGAGCCATGGACACAATTGGGATTTAGGCAAGATGATGGTAGCTCAGAGTTAATCTCATTTAACCAGGTCGATCCGGAATATCTCGAGACCATGGATATTCAGGTAATAAAAGGGGAAGGATATAAGACCAATTCGACCAACAATTCTAAATATATCTTGGTAAATGAATCCCTGGTCAGTCATTTTTCCTGGGGAGAAGATGTGCTGACCAAACAAATCCCGGCTGCCAATCTAGCGAATGATCATCAGATCATTGGAGTCATGCAAAATTTTCATTATGGATCTCTTCATCAAAAAATTAATCCATTGATCATTTCTCCTGATTCTGAATCTATTTCAGATGGGATAACCGGTCTTTCTACTTACATGTGGCCACCCAATTTATATCAAATTTTAGCCCGTATTGGCCCAGGTGATATTTCACCCGTTGTGAATAGACTCAAAGAAATATGGACAGAGATTAATCCTGATAAAGAATTTGTGTTTCACTTTGTTGATGAAGTATTAGAAACTAAATATGCCGAAGAAGAACGATGGAGTCGTGTGATTAATCTGGCATTCTTATTTACCATTTGTATTGCATGGCTGGGACTCTTTGCCCTATTGAGACTTACCATTCGAAAGAAGAAAAAGGAAATTGGCATCAGAAGAGTATTAGGTTCTTCAGCTACGGAAATCATCATCTTACTATCGAAGAGATATGTATGGCTGGTTCTTGTAGGGGTAATTATCTCTTTTCCAGTCAGTTGGTTCATTCTACAACGATGGTTGGAGACTTTTGCTCATAGAATTGATATTAACCCAATCTTGTTCGCCCTGTCGGGTCTAACAATACTCGTTTTTACTTTGACCTCCGTCGGTATGCAATCCTTCAGGGCCTCGCTTGAAAGCCCTGTTGACTCTAAAGGCGGGGAGTGAATTTGGAAAGAATTGACCGACTGCCTCACGAAAGCAATGAGAAGAATCGACAACCCTTTAGCCAATTTTTGCATTTATAAGGACAATTTCGATGTTCATGAAGAAGTCCTTACTTTTTATACCTGACATATCCGGATTTACAGAATTTGTGCAGTCTACGGAAGTGGAACACAGTCAGCACGTAATTTCTGAACTACTGGAAGTTCTGATTGACGCAAATACCTTAGATCTACAACTTGCTGAAGTGGAAGGAGATGCACTTTTTTTTTATAAAGAAGATGAAATTCCGTCCCTTGAGAAATTATTGGCCCAGGTCGAGACAATATTTACCGCATTTTACAGCCATCTTAAATTATTAGAAAGAAATAGGATCTGTCCGTGCAATGCTTGCGCACTGGCTCCAAAACTCCAACTCAAAATCATCGCTCATAGTGGTGAATTGCAATTTATTACTGTCCAGGACAACAGGAAACCATTTGGGACGCAGGTGATAGAAGCCCATCGGTTGATGAAAAATTCAGTGGATAGTGACAATTATGTTCTGCTGGGCAAGGAGTTGTCTGATGATATCCATTTGCCAGATAATTACCAAACCAGACTTTTTGATTTTAAAGAAGGCCAAAATAAATACGATGGAAAAGAACTGAAATATTTATTCTCAATAATGGATCAAAAAGAGTTAAAATTGAAACCGTTCTCCCATGCCAAAAAAGTACGCTTTGACTGCCCCCTCCACTCTTTATTGAAAAGACATTTCCAGTTTCTGCATCCCAACTCTTAGAATATATTACCAATTACACCTACCGTCATCATTGGGTAGAAGGCGTGGATCGATTTGAATACAATGAAAATGAAGTAACAAGAATAGGCACCGAACACGTATGCGTAGTAAATGAAAAACACCTTGACTTCATCACCGTGACCAAAAAAGGAAACCCCGGTCAGCTAGTCTATGGAGAGATGACTACCAGCATACCTCTGATTGATGAACTTTATCAGTTCTATGTTGTAAATCCATTAACCACTATTTCTTGTAGGCTTGAAATAGAAACCTACTGGAAGTCGAGATCGCCTATAAAAAAACTGGTCATGGCCCTACTCGTTAAAAAGGCATTTCGCAAGAACACACAAAAAGCCATAGATGGTTTATTTGAGTTTGTTTCGACGAAGAAAATCCTCGCGTAAAGGAGTAAAGCTATCCACCAATCTCGCTTTTTTACTCAGCAACTTAATGGTATGTAACTTTCCGGATGGGACAGCAAACATATCCCCAGCTTTCAAGTGTTCATCAGCTTCGTCTTCACAATAAAAAATCAATTCTCCTTCAGCTATATAGGAGGTTTGCGCATGAGGATGTTTGTGAGGAGGTTCAGGTCCATCCCACGGGCCATTCGTAAATTCTATTACAACGGTCATCAAATTTCCGGTGCTTATGATTTTTCTTCTTAGGCCATCCTTTATCTTTTCGAAGGGAGTGTTTTTTCCTTTTAATACTGGCATTTGTTTAATTTTTGGCGTTGTGTTGCTAAGTGTGGTTAAATAACAGCCAGGATATTCGATCTGGAAGGCATACTGGTTGGCGCTTTATCGAGATAGCCCACCGTTGTAATTCTTGGATCTCGCTGCGCAAGTGACTCCAGTATCAGTTTTTTTAATAGTTAATCTCGCTTTCTCGTGTCCTAATGACTCTCAACCCGAAGAAAGTGCAACCCCTGCAGGCAATAACTCGACAGTGTCAATCCGGAGCAGTTGATCGAGTAACCTATCCAGAAAGTCAGCATTCACAGGGCCCCAACACTCTTCATCAAGACCGTGAGTATTATAAATCAACCATCCGGAGGGTATTTCGAGTAATTTATCAATTTCGCCTTTGAGGTGTTTGTCATATGATCGATTTGATGATCCCATAATTCCCAGTCTGCCTCATGGTCTCTTGCTACATAAGATTCCAGGGCAATATACATGCCGAGGATTTCTTCTTTATTCACTTTCATACCTCTTCCCACTGTGTCACCTCTTGGTGGTGCGCATAATCTCGCAGCTTTAATCAAGTCTTTTCTTCCCAATAAAAGTCCCGTGCTCTGCGGACCGCGCAATCCTTTGCCCCCTGAAAAACAAACCAGGTCAAAACCCATATCTGTATATTTCCATAAATTTTCAACGGGTGGGACATCTGCTGCACAATCATTCATTGCAGGAACTCCATGCTTTTTTCCAATGCTGATAAACTCTTCATATTGGATTTGACCATCGGGATTGGCATAATTGAGAAACCAAAGCATAGCCGTATTTTCGTTGATAGCCGCTTCCAATTCTTTGGCAGATTCTACAATCACCAATTTGGCCCCAGCATTTCTTAAGGCGTGAGCGTAGCCTATGTGGTGAGTCTTTTGCAAAATCACTTCGTACTTCATACCGGTGGTATCATTAGGCAATCGTGCTGCTTTTTCTGCATCCATTCCAGTCATTACACCTGCTGTACCGAGTGTAATTGCCGAAAAGGCTCCGGCTGTAATGGTACCGTATTCGCAGTGGAGTAATTCTGCGATTCGCTCGCCCACTGCGTCTTGCAAGTCATCAAGGTTTACGTATTGGTTAGAAGCGTAATTGATAGATTGCATCACTTCCGGGTTCATAAGACATCCGGTCATGGAGGTGTAGGTACCGGCTGCATTTATGAAAGTTCTCACACCAAGTTCTTTGAAGTAATCCCTTCTAAGCGCAGTTGACGAAGTTTCAAGTACATTAGTAAGGGCTGAACCTCCTGCAAAGCCGCTTAATAAAGGCATGGATGAAAGCGTTTTAAGTATTTCTCTTCTGTTTAGTATGGCGAAAATTTAAACTTTTATTGTTATCATTTAAATTCAACTTATTTTCGGCTTTCGCAGCACCAAATCCCAACAAGGCTGCTACTGATAAACCCAGTTTTTTGAATGATGATCTTCTGTTTGTGTTTTTCATTATCTATCTGTTTTATTTAATAAGCAGTTCTTTCTTCTCTCAAAAAAGAAGGATGCCATCCTTTTACAAAAGCATTAAAACCGTCTATATGCGAAAGGCCTTCCATCTCCCTGCCCGAAGCATTAAAAACAACACCATTGCCTGATTTGGCATAAATGGCGTCGCCTAAATTATCGCCTATCAAAGTGCCGTCCACGATCTTGCCAAACCCATCTGCTACGTAGACATCTCCCGGTTTGAGCATGTCGATTGGCCACGAATTGGTATTGCCGATCCGGCCGTCATTTTTCCCTTTGACTTTAATAGCATCAGATACGTCGGGCCTGTTGGGCATGTACTGCACCGTGAGCGCCCTGCCTACCACCGCGACATTATCGTGAAGCGGTTGCCATTCGCCTTCGAATTGATTGTGATAACCTTCATTTCTCAGAACTCCCCATGCCTCCTCGATGGACACCGACTTCATCCGCTCAAGAACATCTTCTGCAACCATAGGCCTGCCATCCTCAAAGCGCTCGCCCTTCCATTGAGATGTCAGAAAGTGCATTTGATCCTTGGATATTGTCTGGGCAAAAACTGTTGTACAGGATATGGCCAATATTGAAATCTGTAAAAGTATATTTCTCATTGATTTTTTAAACCTCGCTTAGTTTTTCTTGTTAATAATCTCACCGCTCCCAAACAGGCCGTGAAATTCCATTCAGATCCCATACCACTTCCCCCTCTCGCAAGGTCAATTCACAAACCAATTTTTTGTCGCCATTCAGGCGCCATCTTTTTACATCTACAAATCCGAATTGACCACTTTCTAATTTTAAAATGACCACATCAGCGACCGCCCCACTGCTCAAGTGGCCCAAATCGGGCCGTTTAATAATTTTTGCAGGATTCCATGTAGACCTTTCGACGACCTCCTGAACGGTGAGCCCCATATTCAAAAATTTGGACATAACATTTGTCTGATCTTTCATGCCTGCGTTCATACTGCCTGTATGCAGGTCTGTACTTATGGAATTGGGTTTGAGGCCTTGCTCGATGGCGGGTATGGCCTGATCAAATCGGAAACTTCCCCCACCGTGACCGACGTCAAAAATGATCCCTCTCTCCTGAGCCTTGAGCACAAAAGCCCACAGTTTGCGGCGTTCGTCCACTATGGGTACACGTCCCGGCACATGAGCATAACAATGTGTATAAATATCTCCGGGGCGTAGTTTTTCCATAAATAAAGTTTCAATAGGCAATTCAGGCTCGGCCCCACCGAAGTCGACCATAATAGGTATATCCGCCAACTTGCCTGCCTCGACTGCTCTTTCCAAAGGTGTCCAATCGTGCCCGCGGTAATGCGCCAGTTTCACACCTACGACGTAATCGGGGTTTGCTCTTGCTTCCATCGCCGTGAGTTTGGCATCCATATCAGCAAGATTTTGTTCGAATGCACCGCCGCTCATTCCTGAGCCGACTATATTTAGAAAACAGAGCACTCGCGTTTTTGAATTATCAATGGTTTGCGCCTTAAATGTTCTGAAATTACGCCACCCTGCTCCCCCTGCATCAACGATAGTCGTTACTCCTGAGCGAAAAGAAAAACCATCCGGGGGCAATGCTGTAAAACTATTGCTCAGATAAGCATCCGGTACGGTACCAAAAAAATTGTGGGAGTGTATGTCAATGAGACCAGGCACTACGTACAAGCCCGTGGCATCGATCGTCTGAAAGAAATTACCCCCGGATAGATCGCTCCCGACCTGTGCGATTTTACCGTCATTGATGGCCACATCCATAACTGCGTCGATACCGTTTTTAGGATCGATAACATGGCCGCCTTTCAATAAAAGGTCGAGTTGTTGGGCTTGAAGAAATGATAGATTCAGGAAAAGAATAAGGAGTAATAGGGTTTTAATGTACATAATTGGTCAGTTTTAAATTAGTCAGCTACATAAAAGTTTCCTTGTGCGTTAAAGCGTATTCCATTACCAATGCTTCCCTCAGGAAGTTTTACGAAAAGTGTGCTCTCTCCTTGAGGGGTGATTTCACCAATAGTACCTTGTTCTTGAAAATTGACAGCATAGATGTTTCCATGCACGTCCGTCGCTGGGCCTTCGATACCAGATGTGAATTCATGTTCAGGTGTGAAATCCTGACTCACAAATAGTGCATTCTCTGCATTGTTATTGTTACAAGAATTGAGATCCAAAATTATCAAAGGGATTAAGAAGGACAAAATTCGTATCAGCATGGTTTTAATATCAATGTGCTTGGTGCACCAGGCCAAAATTCCAGATCCCAAAGGCTACCACTCTAATGGTCTTACCCAGAATCCCTTTTTTCTCCTTTTATCATTGTCCGAATATCCCGAGCTCCTCTGATGCCTACAATAATCGTTACGACCACATACCAGCTAACAATAATGAACCTAAGTTGCAACTTATTAAAACTAACACGCTCCCCGCACCCTAACCCTAAAGGGAACCCCGCGCACACGTTCAAAACTTGCGGGTGGACTCCCTTTAGGGCCGGGGTGGAGCGAAGAAAATCTATACGTCGCAACTTAGGTTAATTAATAGCAGTAGAAACCAAAACAGATATGTCATTATTCGAAACTAAACAATCTAATGAAACCTAAAAATAATAACGTCGGAATGCTTCAATGGCCTCATATTCTGCTAATCCCAACTGATCGTATATTTTGGCTGTATTTCTGTTTCTTTCTTCCGAGCGCTGCCAAAATTCTCTAGGGTCGCGTCCCGGGAATAGCGGTCTGTCCTTTTGCGATTGGTGTTTAAATATGGCCCGTCTTTTCTTTAACAATTCCTCCGGGCTTATCGGGACGGCCATATCAATTTCATCTATATCCCATTCCTGCCAGGCACCGCGATAAAGCCATACGTAACAATCTCTGATCCACTCGTCTTTTTTACATTCTGCGAGTGCCTTGACAATAGCATTAAGGCAAGTCCTATGCGTGCCATGCGGATCACTCAGGTCTCCGGCAGCAAATATTTGATGTGGCTGAATTTTTCGCATTAAGTTTATAATGATATCGATATCTTCTCTTTCTAAATCCTTCTTTTTCACCAGTCCGGTTTCATAAAAGGGCATATCCAGGAAATGTACGTTTTTGTCATTGATACCTACATAGCGAGAAGCGGCTTTTGATTCGCCCCTTCGGATTAGGCCCTTTATTCTCTGAACTTTTTTTGCGTCGATATCTCCTGCTTTTTTATTTTCTATTTTTTCACGAATCTCTGAAAACATGTTCTTCATAACTTCATTGCCGAGTTCAAAGACCTCGTTGAAGTCTTTTACAAAATCCGCAAATCTCATCACTTCGTCATCGAAGACTCCAATATTACCTGACGTCTGCATTGCCACGTGCACGTCATGTTTTTGCTCGTGGAGTCTGATGAAAGTACCTCCCATAGAGATGACATCATCATCAGGGTGGGGACTGAATATAATGCAGCGTTTTTGAGCGGGTTTTGCACGTTCCGGTCTATGTGCGTCGTCGGCATCCGGTTTCCCGCCAGGCCAACCGGTAATGGTTCTTTGCAGATGGTTAAAGACTTCTATGTTGATCTTATAAGCACTGTCGTATTCAGTGACCAGGTCGGCCATACCGTATTCACTGTAGTCTCTATTTGTAAGTTTGAGTATTGGTTTTTCGAGTTCCAGGCTGAGCCATATTACTGCTCTTTTGATCATGGATCGATTCTTCCATTCACAAGGGCCAAGCTTCCAGGGTATTTTAACTCTAGTCAATTGATCACTTGAAGCCTGATCGAGTACGAATAAGGTCTCATTATGAAATTGTAAGTAGGTAGCAGGCACGTGATCGGTAATTGGCTCTTCTACGGCTTTCTTTACAATTTCCGACTTCCCCTCTCCCCAGGCCATAATAATGATGCGCTTTGCTTTGAGAATAGTGCCTATACCCATTGTGATGGCCTTTGACGGAACATTTTCTTCACCAAAGAAGTCACTGGCAGCGTCGGTGATGGTGATATAATCCAATGTGATCAATCTCGTGAGCGAATTTTCGCCTGATCCGGGTTCATTAAAACCAATATGCCCCGTTCTGCCAATGCCGAGTATCTGTAGATCCAGTCCGCCAAGGCTGTCTATATTTCTTTCATAATTGGCGCAATATTCCGAGACTTTCTCTTTTGGCAGTGTTCCATCCGGGATATTTATGTTTTTTTCGGGAATATCGATATGGTCAAATAGATGTTCGTGCATAAATCTCCAATAGCTCTGCAATTCTTTTTTGGACATCGGGTAATATTCATCCAGATTGAAGGCGTGCACATTCTTAAAGGAAAGGCTTTCTTCCTTGTGCATTCTGACCAGCTCCTGATAGACCTTTGTCGGCGTCGAACCGGTAGCCAATCCCAATATACAGTTCTCTTTGGACCTTTGTTTTTGCCTAATCAGCTCGGCTATCTCCTTTGCCACACTCTTCGATGCTTCTCCCGAAGATTCAAAAATGTGTGTTGGAATATGTTCCTTTATTCGACTTTCTGATCCGGTCATTCTTAATCAATTGTAATTTGTAGTACGCTAAGAATACATCGCCAAAAATAGGAAACGTAATTAGGTTATTCGAATCCGCAGCAATCCGCTTATCGGTATTTTATATTCTATATATTTACAAAGCACACATGACCGTTAAAAAAATCACTCCAATGAAATACCTTTCCATTTTTCTCTTCCTTTTCCTTATCAGTTGTTCGTGCGACAAAGATTGCTGTAAAAAATCAACTGCCCGTGCCGGTTACGGCAGCGTCTATTCTGACAATATCATAATAACACGAGATGTGGTCTATGCTCGCGACGATACTACTCAACAGGTTATAGACATCTATCTGCAAGGAAATTTCGTAGGTGAACCGAACTGGATCAATATTGATAAGGAGCCAAAACCTACACTGATTTACATCCATGGCGGTGGATGGCTTGGAGGGGATAAGGCAAACAATCCGTACATTTTCAGCGAATATCTACAAAGAGGCTGGAATGTTTTTAGTCCGAACTACCGAATGGGCGACGGTACAGCACCTGATGCAGCCGAAGATGTGATATGCGCATTGCAATGGATTGTCGATCGCAAGGAAGAATACAATGTCGACCTGACCAAAATCTATACCATCGGACACTCGGCAGGAGGGCATTTGAGCCTGATCGCAGGATTGGCGCCTACGAGCGGGCGTAGCTTTACTTGTGATGTATCGGATATTTCTATAAAGGGTATTATCAATTTCTTCGGTATCACGGAGATCAAAAAAAATGGGGTGTATCCCAGTTTTTCGCAAAAATGGTTAAATTAGCATAAACCAAAATACATTCAAAAATGGACAAGGCTAAATTACTGAACCAGTTTAGCCAACTTTTGGATGAGATAGAACTTAAAGAGAAAACCGCAGAAAGCTTTTATGAATTTGAAACCAAATCGGTGGAGCTTCTTAAAGAATTAAGTCGCAATGTGATAGAACAGACCATAGGAGAAGCCGATGAAGATTATCGTAAAAAAAAAGCATAATAGGCTATTACGGAAAACTTGAACTGGACAACTCACATCGATTTGTAAAAGAGGTCAAAGGAGTAAAACTGAGTCCGATGCTGAAGGATATCACAGCATATGTAGGGCAAAGTGAATGCTACCAATCGAGTAGTGAATTACTAAAAAAGACGATGCAACTTGATGTGAGCGACAACAGCATACACAGAGTATGTCAAAGTCTTGGAGAGGAGGGTGAAAAATGGCTGGAGGAGCAAAGAGAAGATGTACAAAGTAAGCCCAAAGCGGAGTCCGATGAGGTAGTATATGCACATGCAGATGGAGGGATGGTGTTGACCAGACCGAGTGATTGGAAAGAAGTAAAAGTAGGAAGGGTTTATAAAGGTAAAGAAGTACTTAAACTGAGCGATACCAGGAGTTTTATCAAAGAATCGTGGTATTGTTTTCATTTAGGTGGGCATGAAGAATTTGAACGAAAGATGTCAGAATATCTGGATACCTACGAAGATCTAAAAGACAGGTTGGTCATAATAATAGACGGAGCGAAATGGTTGGGAGATTGGTTTAGCTCAGAATATCCAGAGGCTTTGCAAATACTGGATTATTATCATGCCTTAGAACATTTTTCAGACTTTTCAAAAGTAGCGATACATAGAAAAGAAAAGAGAAAAGAGTGGTTAGACACCATAAGGGAAACACTATTGAAAAAGGGAGGACAAGCTGCCTTAAAAATGGTGGAGAACATAGAATGTAAAACAGAAAAGAAAAAAGAAAAGAAAGAGAAATTATTGGTCTATTTAAACAACAACATCCACAGGATGGAATATCCAAAATATAGAGAAAAAGGGCTACAAATTGGAAGTGGTGCCATAGAAGCAGCCCATAGAACATTGGTGCAAAAGCGCTGTAAATTGTCAGGACAAAGATGGACTCCAAAAGGAGTTACAAACGTAATCAGTCTCAGAAATTTGAGAATGAACAATCAATGGGACAGACTCTCTGAGTTCCTTGGGAAAAAAGCTGCTTAAACGAAAAAATGGGATACACCCAAAAAATGAGGCCTTCCTGGAAAGCACTAATCCCGATTGGAATTACACCATTACATGGATAGGCGAACGGGGCCGGATCGATCAAATTTCCGAGAACTACTCTCCCGTCTATTGGGCAAATGCTAGTTCGCCGCCGATTATTACGATCCATGGAAGCGTGGATTCTATCGTTCCTTATGCGCAAGCCACTATTCTTCACGATAGACTGGAAAAGCTCGAGTTGACACATGAATTGATTACCATAAAAGAAGGCAACCATGGCGGATTTGGTAATGAAGAATACGAGCGGGCTTATGAGGCTATTTTTGATTTCATTGACGATTTGGAAGAAGGACAGGGCTCAGGATCAGGGTATTGAATTGAGATAAGAACTCTATAAAATAGGATAAAAAAAACCACCTCACAGGCAAGCGAGATGGCTCATAAATTTGATATGCTTTGTACGTATAGCAAGTGGATACAATGGCCGCATTAGGAAACTATATGGTTTCACTGCATTTTTCACGAATGCTCTAAAGCAGCTTCGATATTTTTGATTTCAACTTTGATTGTTGCGCTTTTCCGATCTTTCATTCGAAGATCCAAATGCACCTATTTCTTCAAAACGAATATAACCCTTTGCTATATTTCGATGTGCGTGCAAAAGTGATATCAACCTTTGCATTTGACAGCTCTGGTGGACTCATATTTACTATATTGGTTAACAATCAATTAACAATTCGAATATAATGTATATTTCGAAATCGTGCTAATAAATTCATAATTATTTTTATAAAAAAAAGTAAATGAGAATTATATATGGTTTTTATTAATAGAATGAAATATTATATGTTAATCTTTTTTAAAATATAAGTGGAACAAAATTAGTTTTTGTGGTGCCCATATGGCAATGGCTCCAACCCCTCCCGCAGGCGGACAGGTTTTGGAAAATCTGGATCTTTATGAGAAATAAGAGCAAGGCAGTAACTGACGGCAGGCAATGTTTGCTCAACAAAAATTAACTTTGTCGTAGTGTATTATTATGAGCAAGAAAGAGCACATCTAATAGTGGATGGATATGTCCGCAAAAGATTGGCGAACAGCAGAAATTCTACATAAAACTTAAACAGTGCGGCGAACTCCATCACTATCTACATCAAAATGGATAGAGCATACTGTGGCTTTTAATTGAGTTTTTGATTTTCATTTTCATTAACCCAACTTGCTCTTTTTAGAAAATAAGTCGGTGATTATCAGTGGGTTACGATTTCAATGGTACACTACATATTTTTTAATTGCCTTTTGAATATCTGTTGAGTTGGTTGCAGAATAGATGTTTTGTACTTTTTGGATTGGCTTTGAAGGTTTTCTCAGGTGTATGGATTTGGTGTCAGTGCGTAGTTCGACGGTTTGGATGGTATGTGTGCTCATTATTCTGACAATATTTGCCCAGTCGTAATTTATGCCTTTTTGGTTGAGCATGTATCGGATCGTGTTTACGACCTGATAGGCTAGAAGTGTGAGATAAATATGAGCTTCGATCCTTTCGTCATTTTGATGGTGAATGGGCCGGATGTTGAGATCAGTTTTGAGGCATCGGAATGTGGACTCCACTTCTCTTATGGTGTTGTAAATTTGCCAAAGCTGCTTATCGTCGATCTGCTCGTAATTTGTTCTCAAAAAGTAAATTCCCTTGTCTTTGTCCTGTTTTTCTTTTTGTGGCTGGACAGACCATGAGACATTGACAGCTACTTTGTCATCATGCTCCACATCTATTTTGTATCGGGAGGATACATGCTTGTGTTTTTCCTTGAGCCGACCGATGCGTTCCCACACTTTTTCTATTTTTTTAGTACCTCCTTTTTTAGCTATTCCATTTTGAACCTGTTGTAAGTCTTCTTCAAATCTTTGCATGAGCTTACCCTTCATCGATTCTTCTTTTAGTTGTTTGGATGAACTGTGCACATAAAGCCAGGTGTCATTGTACCCTTCGGGTTTGAATTGAGTAATGTGCACTTCATGTTTGTTACGATCTGTCGATATTTTTGTAAACACATTGGATTGATCGATCGGGTGGTCTTTGAGTCGTTTTCGGGAAACGCATACATAATGAAGACCTTTACCGGCGATCAATTCCAGGTTTTTCTCAGTGGCTATACCTGCATCTATGACCACTGTTTTGTTCGTGTGATCGGGGCTGTATTTTTCAAGGTCTTTGAGCATCTCTTCCAGGGTTGTGCTGTCAGCTCTGTTACCCTCATATATCCTTGAATGCCGGATGAAGCCCTCCTTATTGATCACTCCGGTGAATACAACTTGTTTGCAATCTGTCCTTTTCTCTTTGCTTTTTCCAAATTTTGGAAGTTTGTTTGTCGCCTTTCGACCTTCGAAATAGGTATTGGTAATGTCAAAAATGACCAGTTTATCATCCAGTGTGAACATATTGATGATGCGGCTATATAGGTGTTGATCGATAGTGTTTTTGTGTTTGTAGAGCAGGTCTGAAATACGGTATAGTTCGCGATGGGTGATCGAGCCGGGAGTGTAATTGTAGCAGGCCATCAATTCTGAATTGTCTGTGAGAATCTGTGAAGTTTTATGTTCTGAACTTGTGTATATGGCTCTTGCGCAGATGCTGATCAATGCTTTTTGAATATCCTTATTGCGCCAATTAAGTGAGGTAAGGCACTTAGTTAATTGAAGTTTTTCCAGAATCTGCTTGCAAAGGTGTTCGGAACCGAAAGATTTGACATCTCCTACTTCGATGGAATGAATATCAACACTGTGAATTTCGCTTTTGTCTTTTGGTGGGGGAAGTGAGGCTGCCTTTTCACCTTGATTATCGGGGTATTTTAATTGGTATTTTTCGTAGAATTTAAGAGCAAGCTTTAGCAACTCATCCGCAATATCAACGGGGAATAGATCTTGTTGAGAAAATATTCTGGATTTGAGCACTTGTAAGACCTCAGACTTATTCTGCTTCGAATCCAACAACGGGTCGCTTCCCAGGTAAAGGATGTTTCTTTGTTTGACTTTTCCATCTACCCTGGCCGTCTGTGCAAGTGTGTACTGGTAGAATATTTTACCGTTTTTGACATTTTGTTTTTTTACTTGTCTAATGTACATATGGCAAATGTACACATATGATTCCAATTACGCAGGCACCATACTACACTACATTTGAAAATCCTTAATAACTACTATTGAAAATCAACAAGTTATATCACAAAAACATGGATATTCAAACAAAATTAGTGCAGACATTAATCAAAAAGGACAAGTTGGGTTAAGTTTTGATGAAAAGGATCACTTATTTTATGCTGGTCAAATGTAAGCGTACTGTAAAGTACACCCTACAATTCTTATTCAGTTTCCTGCTGGGCAGTGCTTGTTTCCATTTTCTGTTTTACCCATAGGTGTGGTAATAGTTGTTCAATTTGATTGTCGGGATGATGGGGTAATCTTTGCATTATGTCGTTGAGCCATTCGATGGGATCGACTTGATTCATTTTGCAACAAGCAAGGAGCGAATAAAAGATGGCTCCTCGTTGTGCTGCCTCATGGGAACCGGCAAACAAATAATTCTTTCGGCCTATGGCGATTGGACGTATTGCATTTTCTATAGGATTGGTGTCGATGAGTAGGTTGCCATCGGTCAGATAGTGGCTCATACGTTTTTTTCTGCTGAGCATATATCCCATCGCTTTACCTATTGGGCTTTGGGGTAACAACTTGGGCGCTTCGGTCTCCATCCATTCGAACAGTCTTTCGAGAACTGGTTTCGATTTTTGTTCTCTGAGTTTTTGAATACTTTGAGTATTCAGGTTTTCTTCCCTTGCTTCTCGCTCTATGGCATACAATATCTGAAACTCTCGAAGAGCATGATCGGCACGCTGTGGATCATTGTTCAATGCCTTTTCAAATTCTCGTCTTGCATGGTTCAAACAATGATAATGTGTCAGCCCCTGATATGCATTGCGAATCTGATCATAAATAGTATAGGCATCTGTCTGGACAGTACCGGTAAAGTGTTTAAGTCTTTTCATAGGATTATCAGCTTCTCTACTTGGGTGATATTCGAAGAATAGCAGTTTATTTTGAACATCATGATAGCCCCAATAATAACCTCGATGAGTTTTTCTCTTTTTGGGCTTGGCTCTCGCTTTTTTGGGAGGCCCTTTTATTTGTACTTCGATGCGGGTTTCGTCAACCTGCAAATAGGCTGCACTTAAGACCTTTTCTACCAGCTTGTTGTATAATAAAGTTTCGAGTTTTGAGGCCGATTGTGCCATCCATCCGCACATTGTCGATCGTGCAATGGTGATACCCAAACGTTTCAGCCGACCGATAATGCGGTATAAAGGCAGGTGATCTACATATTTTTCTATTATTATCTTGGATAGCAGCGACTCGTCAGCTATGCACTTGTCTATGAATCGTTTGGGCATCCGAGCAATCTGTACAATAGTCGGCTCGGTTGGATCTTGATCTGTTGTGGGCGGAGCATATTTGGGACGCACTATTACCTTGACGGTGAGTTTTGCAGGACTATAAGCCAAAGTTTCTGTGCGCTGTTCTCCTATCTTGATCATATCGGTCGTGTCTACGTCCGGTTCAATGACCTGTTCTTCCCTTTCCAGATATTCGGGCAATACCAATCGAGCTGGTTTTTCCTTGCGCTTCCTATTTTTACGATCATGGGCGGGTACATGGGTAGTAGCGGGCGCTTCAATCGGTTGCTCTATTTGGCCAAACAGCGAAAGTTGATCTGGTGGCGCAATGTTCGAAATATACCGTTCGCTCTTTGCCCCGAAAACCATCCGTTTCAGATTTTCTAACTGAAACTTTAAATCCTCAATTTGAGTGTTTGCTTCTTTTTTGAAAGTGGCAAATTCTACTTCTAAGAGATGGTGTTTTTGTATCTCGATGTACCCATCCATTATACCTCAAAATACAAATAATTAACCTGAATTCACCTACAATTACCCCGCTTTTTTTAAGGTTTTTTTCAACAAAAATCGCTTGCGTTGCTTTACCGATTTTAAGTCAATTCCTTTGACAATGAGCATTAACTGATGCCAGGTTATTACTGCGCTTTTTGCATTCTGTTCCATCAACGGATATTCAAATCGACCTCTTTCCAATCGCTTACAGCAAAGCACAAATCCTCCCGCTTCCCATAACTCGTGCCGCGTTACGCGGTACCAGAAGCTTCATCCGATTGCGGTGGCGATTGATGAACATAACTCGTGCCGCGTCACGCGGTATACACATCCCCGGATAGCGGATCCATTTGAAGTGCATTGCTTACCAATCCGCTCAACCCATCAAAACCTTTTCGCATAACTCGTACCGCGTTACGCGGTATCTGTTGGTGATTGATACAAAAAATAGCGGTGGCGTTCACTCAATGAAAACATCAACAACAAGTTTTTACCAGAGCCTGCAATACTGTTAGTGATCTACCTTGGGGCATTACCAGCCGATTCCCGTTTGGATAGTGCAACTCAATCTCTAAGTTTGTTGCGAACCTATCCACCTCCAAGGCAACAAATCTGTGTGAGAATTCACCGCCCAATCCCCTGCACAATTTCCTGCGCCAATAATCCAGAGTGGGCATCTTGATACCACGCTCTACACAAAAGGTTCGCTTTGTACCCTCATAGGTCGAATAGGCATCCACTATCGGACGCATTTCTGTGGATGTTCTTTGTGTCATTTTTTTTGAACTTTGTTGAACACCAAAGTTAGGGCGGGCTCCGGGTGATGGGCAAGATGTAGTTCACGGTACGCTTACTCTATAAATGCGTTGTCGGTGGCTCGTCCTTTTCCATCCATGCTCAACTCCAACCCTTTTTCTTTCATGCTTTTTATATAATCAGTGAATATTTCACTGGTATATTGCCCTGCTTGGTCGGTGTTGATAATTTCAGGTACTCCATGTCTTTCAATTGCTCGTTCCAAAGTTTCTTTACACCAGGCGGCATCCATAGTATTACATAAATCCCAACCGATTATATACCGGCTGTGCACATCTATTATTGCGGTCAAATACATAAATCCTTTGGCCATTGGTATATAGGTAATATCCGTTTGCCATACATGATTAGGATGGGTTACATCGTGCGTCCTGAAGCTCAAAAGTGAGCATGCTGTTTACCAGATGGAGGTATGGCCCTCCGAAGGCGGCTGGAAGGAGCAGCCTTCAAACCACCTTATGGTGCTAAGGTAGTAATACCTGGGTACTGAGCGATAAGGAAAAGGCTTCGCTAAAGGAGTCAGGTGATCATTGAAAGAGTCGAACGAAAGTGAACCACTGATTAAGCAACGAAACACATTTAGTTGTACATCAAAACCGGGGATTGGTGTATTTCCCGGGAAGACCATAGCGGAAGACCTTCTTACTGGCTATGGGGTTACCGTTGTAGAGGTGGCGAGACATCAATGAAGGGTGGTAAATAGAACAGGAGATTGCCCTACTGTAATGATAAGAGAGAAGGCACAATCCGTAGAGGAGAGGCCGAGCGTATCGAAGTGCAGAGGGTTACGGACTAACTCGTAGTAGTGATGAAGCATCTGTAATGGATGTGGATCGAAGGGGTTAGCATTGTTGGAATCTGTTATTGGTTCAACAACTAATAAGAATTAGGAGGATTGAATTAAAACAGATTGAAGTCTGGATAATACAGATTAGACAATGAAGAGCCGTATGAAGGGAGACTTTCACAGCCTGTCCCGAAAATCGGGATACGGTTCTGCGAGAGGCTTGGGGTGAAATTCCCCAGGTCTACTCGACTTATGATCCTTGTTGCGCTTGGATGTATGAGGCCCAGGGAGCAAAGCTTGTAAGCCCATTACCCGATAGTACCATCGGTCTATACGCTTGCGACTTACCCGGTAACCCATGTCTTTCTTGAGCCATACATGCATCCTCGGTGCTCCTTTATATGGATGCTCCAAATAGTGCTCGTCTATCAAGCGCATTAGCTCCAAGTTCAATTCAGATTCTCCTTTGGGCTTATAATAGACTCCCGATTTATGCACTCCAACTAGATCACATTGTCTCTGTAAACTAATCGAAATATTTGACCGATCCACCAATTCTCTTTTCTGCCTCAACGTCTTTACGCCAAGACCTTTTTTAAAAAATCAATTTCCACTTTTTGTTGTCCAATAACTCTTAGCAGCGACTCTTCTTTTTCCAAAACTGCATCTTTTTTACTTTTCTTCTTACCATCAAATACCTTTTCGGCATTGTCTAAAAACTCTCGTTTCCACGTGCTGATCTGTTGCGGTGATAACTCATATTTGCGTGCCAATTCTACTGTGCTCATCCGCTCCTTTAATGTCTCTAATACTACCTTTGTCTTGAATTTTGATGTGAACTTTCTTCTGGTCATTTTTACCAAATTTTAAGTGATTAAAATTATACTATTTAACCGTCCTAATTTTGGGGGGAAGATCAACTGTCGGGATACATGTAAAAAGTTGTCACAGAGAACAGACCGATCAAAAACGTAGCGATTATGGCATTTTTAACGGGTCACGAATTCTTTTAACAATCTGTCCAACCGCAGCACGGCTCAACTTATTCTTAATTTTTGCCCTAATCTTGTTTATACTTAAATCGGTAGATTGAGCCAATCGCTCAATTTCGTGAATCAAGTATGGAGGTGTTTGAGGACGTCCCAGTTTCTTCCCTCTTAATTGTGCAGCCGCCATTCCAGCCTTTATACGTTCGCTGATCAGAGAAGATTCTAGCTCTGCCATTGCACCAATTATGGTAAACATAGCCTTACCCATCAGGCTGTTGGTGTCTACTTGATCCTGAACAGAAATAGCTACATCAGATGGTACTCACATTGCTTTGATTCAAAACAACTTACTCGGACAACGGCACATCAGGTATGGCGGATATGGCGGTATTTCTTACCACCATATTTCTGATAATTATGTGGCATTGTTCTGCAATTTTATTGCCTGAGGTGTTTGGGAAGCCGTCTATATTCTGGACGGTCTTTTACAATACATTAATTCCGAAGAAATGCGCCGCAAAATCGGCGCTGCAACTAACAAGGTTGAGTCGTTTCATTCCTTTCATGATTGGATAACTTTTGGTGGCTTGGTGATAACTACTGGAAATCCGGTCGAACAACACAAACGCAACAAGTACATTGACCTAATTGCCAATGCAATCATTCTTCACAATGCAGCAGATTTAACCACCTCCATTAACCAACTTGTGAATCAGAAGGAGGCCGTCTCTGCTGAACTCATATCTTTTCTGAGTCCTTACATGACCGAACATATTAAGCGGTTTGGTCAATACTTTTTGGATTTAGACGAATTACCCGAAGAATTGGCGCTACAAAACCTCGTTTTGAGTGACTTTGATCCCTTGTGACAACTTTTTACATGTATCCCGACAGTACCCCAGGAAGCCTTAATCTAAATCCTTTGCAACAATCGTCCCTGTGATATTCTGGCCGGTGCGGGACGACCGCTTAGGCTATAGTGCATTCTCAAGAAGGCCATAATAATTGCCTAAAGCTGACTGGCAAGTAATCAGAAATGAGCCTTCACTCGTTCTTTGTACATACAAAGACGATGACAGAAAATGAAAAAGCCCCTGTATCATACAGGGGCAATGACTTAGATCTTCTTAGAAAATATAATCTATTCTAGTTGTTTAACTGATAATACTGAAAATCCAAACTCTTCATCGGCAATGCCAAAAATATAATCAATATATCCTCTTGAGGGGTAACCAAGATCTTTGTGATATTCTATTATAACATTATGTGCCATATCTGGCCTCATATCTCTCGGATCTTGTAGTTCATCAGGAAGAGGAATATTTGGATCTAAAGCAGCACCAATGAGAGCAAATAGGCTATCTATGTCATAAATTGCACAAAAAGGAATCAAGTAATCGTTAGCATTATCTGAAGTGGTTGAATTAGTAATATCATTATTCGCAATTTCAACTTGAAATAAAACGCCGCTGCATACTCCTGTTTGAATTTCAACATCTAATAGGTAATGATTTACTTCATGACAGTTCCAAATAGCTCGGTTTAGCATAAAATCATTAACTAAACTATCCTCTGAGGTGAATGTGCCAATGTTATTAATACACTCATCTATACTACCATCATCCAATTTACCACAGCAAGTAAATATCAAACAAATAACAGCAAGTAATAGTGAACTGGCAACAATGTCATATATTCTCACTCCAAACGTCATATTCATATAATATTAATTCAGAAGAAATATTGTCAATCATTGAACAAGTTTTTTGTATTTCAGTCGTAAATTCAGGTCGCGTGATTTTTCCGTCGTTTCCCCAGACAGTACTACCTGTTGGCAAGTATGTTGCACCGTCATCAACAAGATTATCCAGTGCTCCATTCCCGTTGGCATCAGCCAAAGCCAACCACTGATCATCATTGATAGTTTCATTCCAACTTCTATATCCAAGAATAAAGTTTTGCAAAATTACGACATCTTGAGCGCTTAAGGTTGTGGTGCTATTCCCATCCAAAGCCGCTGCTTTTTGTCTGGCATAACTCGTAATTACATTCTGATTTAATATTTCGTTTTGCATTAATACAAGATCCAAGGCAGAACTTGAACCGTTGAAATTAACATCTCCCATAGCCCAATACATATAAAAGCCGTCTTCTTGAACATCAGGAGATGAATTTGTGCACTCACATTGATTTGACCCATTTCCGGAATAAGGGTATAATGTCTGTATTGATAGAATGTCATCGGCATCAATAGTTCGTGAAGGATTTCGGCCAAATTCGAAGTGTTAACAGCAGTATCTTAAATTCAAGATTTTCTATAACGCTGATTATCAAGTATTTATGGCCTGCTTATTTGGCAATCCTATTAAAATGCAAGTTTCGGTTCAGACGATACTTTAGTTTTAATAATTTATCCATAATTCTAAGATTGAGTATCAACGAGTTATGAAATATTTCCTTCACGGACTATTGCGGCATAAAGCGTTTCTTTTAACCTATCCCTATTGCTCTCTGTCGCCATTATCGAGACATCAAATTGATTTTGATCTACTAGTGTTCCATTTATGTGATAAGCCCCAACTTCTTCGGCATTACTGAAATGAGCTAAACCCAAGATTATGTCCTACTTCATGCATTAAAGTATTCTTTAACCTAACTTGCGTTTCTTCAATGCCATAAAGTGCAACATAAGTGCCAGTAGTGGGATGAAACCAGGTATTTGATACCCTTATCTGGTCACCTACATGAATTCCTTGATTTGTATAGTGTGGGAACGCCGCTACCGCTAAAACATTTCCCCCTGATAAATCGAATTTAATCATCATATAAGGATTACTATTGTCTTCAATCCATTTAAACTTATTATTGCTTGCAGCTTCCCATTCGTCAAATGCTGCCCTCATTTCATCCTCATACATTGAAGGAAAATCACTTGTAAAGGCATATCGAATGATCATTTGCACCTGCTCGAATTCCTGATTACTCTGACCAAAATAGCAGCGTATTATACTTGGAATACTATTATCATATGAATTGTTAGGAAGTAATGTATAACCCTTAGTTTGTACTTTACCTTTATGACTTAATAGGAATTCCACTAGTGTCCCGACGTTGTTCAAAAGTCATAACATAACAGACTAAATATCAGCGCCTTACAAAGGTTTTGAAATTTTTTGATTTCAACAAATTTCTGAGTTTCTGAGACTTTTTAGTTTCAGATCATGCACCAAGGAAAATTTATATTCGCTCAAGTCATTGACCACATTCCGAGATATGAATTTCAAAAAGCAGTTGATAAATACAAAGGCAACTATAAGGTAAAGACCTTTAAGTGTTGGTATCAATTTCTGTGTTTACTGTTTGGCCAACTCACCCATCGAGAAAGTTTACGTGATATTGTCACTTGTTTAAATGCCCATAAAAGCAACTTGTATCACATGGGTATAAAGGCTGCTTTGGCTCGTTCTACTTTATCAAAGGCCAACGAGGTAAGAGATTGGCGCATTTATGCTGACATAGCCCATTGCCTCATAAGGCAGGCTAGAAGTTTGTATATTGATGATATTGACTTTTCTCTGGAACTGGATAATGCTGTTTATGCATTAGACGCCACTACAATTGACTTGTGTTTAAGTGTGTTCAAATGGGCGAAATTTCGTAAGAACAAAGGAGCCATTAAACTTCATACGTTAATGGACATGCGTGGTTCCATTCCTGTATTTATTCATATTTCAGATGGTTTAACACATGATGTCAATGTTTTGGACATTTTGGACTTTGAACCAGGGGCCTTTTATGTAATGGATAGGGCCTATGTAGATTTTGAAAGACTTTATCGAATTGACCAAGCCCAGTCATTTTTTATCACCAGAGCAAAAAAGAACTTTAAGTTCAGAAGAATCTATTCTCGGCCTTGTGACAAATCCAAGGATATACTTTGTGATCAAGTCATTAAATTAACGGGTTATTATACACTAAAAGCATACCCGGATAAGCTTCGTCGGATAAAAGTTTTTGATCAAGAAACAAAACGGAAATTTGTATTCTTGACTAATAATTTTGAATTGTCTGCCGAGATCATAGCTAGGTTGTATAAATACAGATGGCAGATCGAATTGTTTTTTAAATGGATCAAGCAGCATTTAAAAATAAAGGCGTTCTGGGGAGAGTCTGCCAATGCGGTCAAAACACAAATCTGGATAGCAGTAGTGACCTATGTATTGGTTGCAATAATCAAGAAAAGGTTGAAATTAGAAAGACCAATTTACGAAATTCTACAAATTTTGAGTATCTCTACATTTGAGAAAGTGCCTCTAAATCAGCTACTTATGAACACAGAAATACAAAACGATCTACATCCATTTCATAACCAATTGAAACTCTTTTAGTTATATCGGGACACTAGTGTAGGAATTCATCAACTAAATATGGAGCCAAATAGTTGTCATCTAAAATGATGTCATCAATGATTAACCTTCTCTCATACTCATTGTAGAGAATATCATTTCTAGAATTATTCCCAATTCCCAGATTCTTGAATATATATTTATTCAAAACTTTACGAAATTCTGGGGGTATTTTGTCTGTATACCTATCATCATCAAACACATTAGTAGTTTCCTTTTTCTTACTGAAGTTCTTACTTTTTAATTGTGCTTCAATACTTTCTTCAGGGTTATAATTATCTACTTCCTTTGAACAATTTGTAAATAAAAAAACTGGTAAAACCAAGAGAATAGAAATAATCTTTTTCATGTTATATTTTTTTTTGTTTACCCCTACTTCTTGATCAGGAAATTTCAGGAATATGCCTCCCCAAGTGGATAAGATTATAATAGACTAGCATATATTTGCAGTCTCACTCTAACGTGAATAAGGATCTGCTAACCTTTTCTACTTGATGGTTCAAATGTAAATTGAAGATCTTTAATAAACTAGCGGGTTTACCCTAAATAATCGTAAGAGTACTCCACTTCTTTTATTTTGTTGGTAAGTACTCAATACTTGAACGAAAATAGGATAAACTAAGCGAAAGCCAATTGATGTTTTTGAACCATTGTTTGGCTGAGCGGAGGAATAAGGTATGATCCTTTTACTCGGTCATTGAGATATTCCCAAAATGATATGTCTAGTTTCTGACAAGTTTTTTTCAGAGAAAGCAATGTATCTCTTGCCGTTCTTCCATTTTCACTTCTTGTCCCTGCACTTATTTTTCTTCTTTTTACATATTCACGGATGTCCCTTTCTGAGTCATTGTTATGCAATGAAGTAGTAGGCCGATTCAAAACGACTAATAGTTGATCTTTTTTTCTTTTAAGATCATCCAATACATGATTGAGCGCTCCAAAGTCGGCTACCGGTTCACACAATGAATCAAAATTTTGACTCAGTTGTAAGGCTTTTTTTCGATCAGGTTTTTCTTTGTATAACTTAAGTTGTTGATAAAGCAACCAATATTTGGCTTTTTTACTTTCCAACTGTTCCTGTTGAACAGAATCGTAATATTTTAATTCCACCAATCTTCTTTCGGCATGTTTCCAACACAAAGAGTGGATAAATATGTTGAATTCCTTCTAACCCCCTAAATAACTGGACACGAATTAAGTAAAAGAAGTTATACACTAAATTCGTGAAAATATGAGCAAGAACAGAAGAAAATGGAGTATTTCAGAGAAACTCGAAATTCTCCAGTATTACAAAATTCATGGTTTGAGCCGAACCGTTAGAGAATTCCATGTATCATCAACCGCTGTTTACAAATGGCAAAATATATTGGATGATCACGGCCCTGAAGGTTTGGAAAACAAACATCGCATTAAGGGGAATGCAGAGCTGGATCGACTCAGGCGAGAGAATAGGGAACTCAAGGCGATCGTGGCCGAAAAAGAATTGGCATTGCGTATCAAAACTGAGCTTTTAAAAAAAAGCCTATAAGTAAAACGGATCGAAAAATGGTAGCACAGCAGTTCATTGATCAAGGCCATGGCATTAAATCAGTATTGGATAATTGCAGTTTATCCAGGAGCAGTTATTATTATCGTCCAAAACAAGGAGGTGATAAAAAGGGAGTTCCTAAAAGCAAGTATACAATGACTCAAAAAGGAGAATATGTATGCAATGACCAGGTGGTCAAACAAATTGAAGAACTGTTGTCCAGAGAATTTGTGGATTACGGATATATAAAAGTCACCCACTGGCTCAGACAAGAATATGGGTACATCATCAATGGCTATAACGCTCCAAACTGTGCCAGTCATTTCGCTCCAAACTGTGCCACCTATTTCGCTCTAAACTGTGCCACTTTCCATAATGAATAATAGTTCTAGCCTTGCTGAAAAAGCAACATCAGCATGGCGAGGAATAGAAAGGACATTATGGATATCAGACAAGTATTACAGCTCAAGCAAAAAGCATATAGTAACCGTAAGGTAGCCACCTATTTAGGGATCAGTCGCAATACGGTCAATGAGTATGTAAAGTTTTTCGATGGGCTGGACCAGGACTACGGTGAACTCTTATCGATGGATGATTGCAGCTTGAAAGATCTATTTCCGACCTCGGATACAAAGGATAAAAATAGATATGAGACGTTGTCATCAAGGTTTGAATACTTTCAAAAAGAGTTAACTCAAACAGGTTGCACCTTACAGCAGTTGTGGTTCGAGTATAAAGCACAGCAGCCTGGTGGATATGCATATACCCAATTTGTAAAGCACTATCGCAAATGGAGTAAGAAAGTAGATGCCAGTGGTATCCTTGATCATAAATCCGGAGAAAAACTGTTTGTAGATTTTGCAGGTAAAAAGCTAAACTACATTGACCCCAGTACAGGAGAATCCAAAGAAGTAGAAGTATTTGTGGCCATACTCCCTTGTTCACAGTATACCTATGTACAGGCAGTACATAGCCAAAAGCGAGAAGATGTAATCACCTGCATCAATAGATGTCTGCGATATATGGGAGGAGTACCCCAGGCCATAGTGAGTGACAATCTCAAAAGCGGAGTAACAAAAGCACACCGCTATGCTCCTGTGATCAACAAAACACTGAAGGATTGTGGGCTCCATTACAACACAGTGATCGACCCAGCACGTCCCTATAGACCGCGTGACAAAGCACTGGTGGAAGAGGCGGTAAGGCTGGTATATCAGCGTATCTATTATGAACTAAGCAAACAACAGTTCTTTAGTCTGGGTCAACTCAATGAGGCTATATCCCAGCTTCTTGATCAATACAATGATTACACTTTTCAAAACAAAGACACCTCAAGACGGCAGCAGTTTATGGACATAGAAAAAGGACAACTGCAACCCCTGCCGCCTCAGCCATATATCATACGGCATTACAAACGCGGCAAGGTGCAGAAGATAAGCCACGTGTTTTTGAGCGATGACAAATCCTACTACAGCGTACCCTATAAATACATAGGCAAACACGTCGAGGTTCAGTACAATCAAAACATAGTGGAGATTTATTACAATAGTAAACGAGTGGCTACTCATCACAAATCTCAGGGTAAGGGTATATATATCACCAATATCAAGCATAACTCGTGCCGCGTCACGCGGTATGCCCTCGGCACATCAGGCATATAGCGAATGGTCATTGGAATATTTTGTAAAAAGAGCCGGATATGTCGGGCCACACACCGTAGCCTATATCGAAAGACTGATTCTACAATACAATTATCCGGAAAAAGGCTACAAGCAAGCCCAGGGCATACTGGCCTTTAAAAAACATTACGGCGATCAAAGACTGGAAAAAGCCTGTGAAAGAGCATTCATCTACAGCCGTAGCCAGTATGGCACCATAGAAACCATCCTACAAAAAGGCCTGGACCAACAAGAAGAATATTACAACACTACAGATCATCAAATCACCAATCACAAGAACATCAGGGGTAGTCGATATTATCAATAAATAAAACCATATCAAATGAATGCACAACAGACAATAGAAAAGATGAAAATGATGCGACTCACGGCCATGGCAGAGCTGTATCATCAATCCATGAACCAGAATATGTACCAGGAATTAACAACAGATGAATGGATGACAATGCTGATTGACCACCAGTGGGAAGATCGGCAAAACAAGAAAATTAATAGTCTTATCCATCGATCGGCCATGACACAAAATGTATCGGTTCAGGATATAGACTATACCAGTGTGAGAAAACTGGACAAAACACAGTATGAGCGTATGCTCTCACTACAGTTTATCCAGAACAAAGAAAACATCATCATCACCGGCCCGGCAGGTATCGGCAAAAGCTATCTGGCACAAGGATTAGGATATCAAGCATGTCGTATGCTCCACAAAACACAATATTACATCCTTGCCAGACTCTTTGATCATGCACGAAAATGCCAGGTAGAAGGAAAATATCTCAAATACCTCAATGGGTTGCACAAAACCAAACTTCTCATAATAGATGATTTTGGACTTCATCCATTTAAAAAAGGAGATGCTCAAATCCTTTTAGATGTAATCGAAAACAGACATTTAAAAGCTTCTACGATCATAAACTCTCAAATACCTGTACACGGATGGCATGAACTCATTGGCGAAGGAACTATTGCTGATGCAATACTCGATAGAATTGTAAATACAGCTCACAGAATAAAACTAGACGGTCACTCTTTGAGAAAAAAATTACCCTTTCATGATCTATGAATCGAAGACAAGATGAAAAGTAAGATTTACAACATTACAACATTACACGTAAAAAGCTCTAAGGCTTTTCCCTATGTTGAAATGTGGAAAATCACACAATTACTCACTCTAAAAAATGTGAATACAAAATGAAAATTATTGAATTCATTATGAAAAAAGACTCATATTAGCTCCATGGAAAGTGGCACAGTTTGCTCCGAAATACGTGGCATGGTATCAGCGAAATAGGCAGCACCAGTAAAAATAACGTGATCAAGGGCATCACAAAAGGACTTAGTGCCTGTGATCCTATTAATATCCATATAGGCTTTCCTCCCAATAAGGGCACGGCGATGCCCGAAAGTGCAACTGAAACGGCTATCAACCTAAAAAGCGGTCGCTTTGTGTCTCTGGTTGTATGTGTATAGTCTGCGATCAACCAGGGATAGAGCAGTAAATTCGGAAAGATGGATGATAACCCGGCGGCAATAATGCCCACAGCGAATATGGACATCGCAAATTCGCCAGCGAACGGCTCCAATGCCTTCATCATTTCAATAGCATTTTCCACTTCAACACCCTGGACATATAAGGTCCCAGCCGCACAAAACATAATGGCCAGGCTAATCAAAAAAGTCAATGCCATTGACCATGCTGCATCCTTCTTTTCCCTGGCCAGGTCGTTCAATTTCCAGTTTTGTTCCTGAACCAATATACTTCGAGAAACTAAAACGACGGAACCCATTGTGGTACCTACAAGGCCGGCAATGAGAAAAACCATTACCACCTGTCAAAGGTAAAAGCAAGGCTTGAAGAAACAGAGATCGCCTGGATCTTTTGGAATCCACACCGCCAACGCAGTTAAAATAGGCCGTAGAATAAAAAGGAAAAAGAACAAAGAAAAACACAAAGACCGGCAAAGGACTGCTGCCTGAATCACTAAAACAATCGTACACAACCAATCCTCCTTTCTTGGTCCATCGCCAAACAGATCAACCTTGTCAATATTTCAAAAAAGTAGCCTTATAAGCATACTTTTGAAGAGTATTTCGCTAAGTTTACACTTGTCTGATCCGTCTAATCCGGATAAGCCCGCATAATCAAACCTAATAATCTTTTGCCAACCGTTTTTCGAGCCATTTACAAGGAGACCCTAAGTATTCAATGAGAGGTATTAATATTCTTTGCCTTAGTCATATAGAAGCTTTATTAAGGATTTATACTCTTGATTTTGAAAAAAAATTCAAAAATATTGGTTTTTTGAATTGAAGTGATTTAATACAGTGGCAGATTGCCTAGTGCATTTTTACTTTTTATATCACTTTAATAATCTTTAAAGTCATTATAGCTGTTTTCATTGAAATTTTAAGTCAAAATATCACTCACTACCTGTCCGTGTACATCGGTTAACCGGTACTTGCGTCCCTGGAATGTATAGGTCAAACGTTTATGGTCAAAACCCAATTGATGTAGTATGGTTGCTTGTAGGTCGTGAACATGAACCCTATCTTTGGTAGCATAGTACCCAATTTCATCCGTTTCGCCGTAACTCAGCCCGGCTTTTACTCCGCCACCTGCCATCCACATAGTGAAGGCTTCTCCGTGGTGGTCGCGTCCACGGTAGGGATTGGTTTTGCCCTGACGGTTTTCTTGCATGGGAGTGCGGCCAAATTCGCCACCCCAAATCACAAGTGTTTCTTCAAGCAAGCCACGCTGTTTGAGATCCTTCAATAAAGCCGTTATCGGTTGATCAACCCCTTTGCATTGTCTGACGAATCCGCTGGTGAGAGATTCTCTTTCCAAGCTACCATGAGAGTCCCAACCACGGTGGTACAACTGAATGAAGCGTACATTGCGTTCGGAAAGGCGCCGGGCGAGCAGGCAGTTGTTGGCAAAAGAGGATTCACCTGGTTTAGTTCCGTACATTTTGTGGACATATTCGGGCTCCTGGCTCAGATCGGTGGCTTCAGGAACCGTCATTTGCATTTTGAATGCCATCTCGTATTGTGCGATTCGGGAGAGGGTTTCGGGATCTCCTACCTCTTCATACTCCAGTTTGTTGATCTGATTAATGGTTTCTATTGCATTTTTGCGAATGTCATCACTTACCCCATCAGGATTGGATACAAATAATACCGGCTCGCCTTTTGAGCGTAGTTGCACCCCCTGGTGCAAGGAAGGAAGAAAGCCACTGCCCCACAGACTTTTGCCCCCACTTGGACCACTCAGACCTGATACCAGTACGATAAAGCCGGGTAAATTTTCGTTCTCTGACCCCATGCCATAGGTTACCCAGGAGCCAAAGGAGGGCCTGCCCAGTCGTGGACTGCCGGTATGCATGAAAAGTTGTGCGGGAGCGTGGTTAAACTGTTCGGTGTACACAGCTTTTAAAAAGCAAATGTCGTCTGCCACTTCCTGAAAATGGGGTAGTAAATTAGAGATCCATGCTCCGGATTCTCCGTACTGCGCAAATTTCACCCTTGGTCCCAGCAACATGGGCACCCCTTTTATAAAAGCAAAGCGCTTACCTTCCAGTAGGGATTGTGGACAATCTTGACCATCCAATTCATAAAGCAATGGTTTATAATCAAACAGCTCCAACTGTGAAGGGCCACCTGCCATATGCAGAAAGATGACCCGCCTGGCTTTGGGAGCATGATGCGCCACTTTCAAGCCAGTGGCTTTCTCCAATGCAACCATTACGGGGTTTTGGGAATGACACCCTCCTAAGCTTCCCACGGCCATAGCACCCAACCCTATGCTACACTGTCGCAAAAAATGACGGCGGGCAAGGTAGAGTTGTTGTTTTTCAGATGCTTCCTGAAGGAGGTCCATTATTTTTTAATTTTTTTCATCCTTTCATGATCACCTCGTCCAAATTTAAAATCACGCTGGCTAGATTAATGAGTGCTGCCATTTCTGCTGTTTGGTAAACTTGATTTTTTACGAATCTTTTGACTACATCTTCCTGCCTTTTATAGGCTGGCAAAGTTTCCTGATAAAAGTCGAGTAATTTTTGCAATCGGTCTTCGCTGGGAGCATGCAATAGCAATAGCCGGAAGCCAAATTGGATTTTGTCCACCAGGGCACCTCCTCCTTCTGTGGCCATGCGTATTGCCAGAGCTTCTGCCGCTTCAGTATATACCGGATCATTCAGGGTAACCAGCGCTTGTAACGGCGTGTTAGTACTTATTCGACGAGAGGTACACAACTCCCGGCTAGGACTGTCAAAGAGTTCCATTGAAGGGTATGGGCTCACCCGTCGCCAAAAAGTATATATCCCTCTACGATAGCGATTCTCATCTTCACTTAGCTCCCATTTGCTTCGATGTTGGACGATGTTCCATTGCGCCTCCTCCGGCTGGTAAGGCATCACACTGGGGCCATACATTTTAGAACTGAATAAGCCACTAGCCACCAATGCCTGATCGCGAATTTGCTCAGCGGAAAGCCTCACCCGTGGTCCTCGTCCGAGTAGGCGATTATAAGGATCTTTTTCGAGTAGATCGGGAGAAATCCTGGATGATTGGCGGTAGGTGGCCGACAGGACAATCTGTCGCAACAATGCTTTGACACTCCACTGGTGCTCGTGTTGAAACTGCAAGGCCAGCCAGTCCAATAGCTCCCTATGAGAAGGAGGCGTTCCCTGGGTGCCGAAGTCTTCCACCGTTTCAACAATTCCAATGCCAAATAATTGCTCCCAAAACCGATTGACAATAACACGTGTGGTAAGCGGGTTCTCCGGGCTGAGCAACCACTTGGCTAGAGCCAGGCGATCTGGTTTGATTTTAGCGTCCATTTTTGGCAAAAAAGATGGTGTAGACGGCTGCACTTGCTTACCGTGCATCAACCAATTGCCGCGTTCGAATATATGCGTTATACGGCTGGAATCAGCAGGCAATTCTTGCATTACGGGGATCTTGCCTGGCTTGATATTTAATACACTTTCCAATTCTCTAACATAGGCCTCTGATACAGAATCCCCTTTTGCCATATACTCATCTAAAGAAACCTGAACTATTTGCTTTTTTCGTTTTTGAGCAGGAGAAAGCAAATACCGTACGGGGCTTCCATCGCGCAAATCCGCATCAGCAGTCGTATTAAAAAAAGCAAATAGTTTGTAAAACTCCTCGTGTTGGTAGGGATCATAAGGATGGCTGTGGCATTGTACGCAAGCGATAGTTGCTCCCTGCCAAATTTCAAAGGTCGTGGTTACCCGGTCCTGTACTGCCGCAATCCGGAATTCTTCATTATCAGTACCTCCCTCATCGTTTGTCATCGTATTGCGGTGAAACGCAGTAGCAAGCAGTTGGTCGCTAGTAGGTTCTGGCAGCAAATCACCTGCAAGCTGTTCGATGGTAAACTGATCAAATGGCATACCCTTGTTGAAAGCATCGATTACCCAGTCCCGATAGCGCCATATATTGGGCCGGATAAAGTCTGTGTGGTAGCCCTGCGAATCGGCATATCGTGCGAGGTCAAGCCACATCGCTGCCCAACGCTCACCAAAATGAGGTGAGGCCAGAAGCCGGTCCACTAATTTTTCATAAGCATCAGCTGATCCGTCATTGAGAAAGTGTTGGGCTTCGTCAAGTGTCGGTGGAAGTCCGATCAAGTCCAAACTAACACGTCTGAGCATAGTAGCTTTATCAGCTGGAGGAGCAGGTCCTAGTTTTTTGGACTGTAGTTTTTGGTAAACAAATTGATCGATACCGTTGAGAGGCCAATCGGAATTGCTTTGAGGAGCCAGCAAAGTAGCATCGGGATTTACATAAGACCAATGAGTATCCCATTTGGCCCCTTGATTGATCCACCTGTCAAATAATTTGATTTCTGCATCGGTCAAAGCTTCTCCCTCAGCTGGCATTCGGATTTCAGGATCTGTATGCGAAATACGCCGGATGAGCTCACTGTCCCGGGGTTTGCCAGGGACGATGGTTCGTTTTTCCGAGTCGCGGGCTTGCAGTGCTTCATCCCTAAATCGCAAACTCAATCCTGCATTATTTTTTACACCTCCGTGACAAACCATGCATTTCTGGTTGAGAATTGGACGGATCTGAGTATTGAAATCTACCTCGGTAGCGGGTGCCAACCACCAAGTGGCAAATAGGCTTGAAGCCAATAGTAAAGTGATGTATATTTTTTTAATTGGTTTTATCATGTTGAATTATAGCTTTTCTGGAACTGTGTACGGAAACCTATACTTTCTCTTCAACATCAAATCTGCCGGCTTCAATGTTCACGAATTCCTCAAACTCTAGGTTGAACCTCAAGGTATCTCCTAACCTATACTCGAAATCCGCAACTAATACCCTGAATTCAAAACAAAATGCAAAAAGATTGATTTTTTGAATTGCAGTCAATTGCAAGTTTTAGACTACCGCTTATCCCTCACGGTTGACATTAAATCTACTTTCCTGGCTGCTTAATTATATGCCGTCCCTAAGGAATGTAATCGGGATTCGGAGGCATCATATTCGCACCTATGTCCTCCCTCCATTTGTGCAGCAATGCTCTTAATTCACTAGCTTTCTCAGGTTCTGAAGCGGCGAGATCATTTTGCTCCCCAATGTCTTCTTTCAAATTGAACAGTTGGACCGAGCCGTTTTCGAGATATTCCAGCAGTTTAAAATCTCCACTGCGTATCGCTCCTCCGGGGCTTTGCATACCGTGATTGCTGTAGTGGGGAAAATGCCAGTAAATCGCCTCCCTATCCAGCTTATTTCCACCCTTTACAAGGTCGGCGATGCTCACACCATCCAGCTTGTTTTCCTCAGTAGGAATCCGCAACCCGAGCATATCGAGGATTGTGGGAAAGAAATCCGTACTTATAACGGGCACTTCACATTCTGTTCCCTTCTTTCCCTGGCCCGGCCATTTGATAATCAAAGGTTCCCGAATCCCACCTTCATATAACCAGCCTTTCGCTCCACGGAGCGGTAAATTCGATGTGGCATACGCTACATCGACGTTATCATCAGGTACGACTCTCTTCGGGTTTCCCCAATTGCCAGCAGCCATCCCACCGTTATCAGAAAAGAAGATCACAATGGTATTATCGTCAAGACCTAACTCGTCCAGTTTTGCCATAACTCGTCCAAGACTTTCATCGACACTTTCCACCATTCCGGCAAACTGAGTATTGTCCTGCTTTTGTTTGATTTTTACAATCTCATTCGGTAGAACTTTATGTCCCTGATATTCTGGTGTGCTGATCAATGCATCCAGCTCTGCTCTGGACAATGGATTCTCACTGTCCGGATTCCCTTCAAGAATGAAATCTTCTCCCTCTTTAGGGGGATTTTGAGCCAGTTTTCCTTCATACTTCTCCACCAAATCTGGGCGACCTTCTATGGGATCATGAACCGCAAAATGTGAAAGATAGAGGAAGAAAGGCTTGTCCTTATTCTGGTCGATGTACTTCAGGGCTTCATCTGTCAGCTTATCCGTTAGATATCCCCCTTCCTCATCTTCCAGACCGTCCAAACCATAAGGAGCGTAATAGGTCTTGTTCGGACAGCACCTGTACCAGTTCATCGGAACCTGGACATCAAAACCCTGATTCAAAGGACCTGTCTCCGGGCCTCCAAGATGCCATTTGCCAAAGATCGCTGTACTATACCCTTCTTCCTTGAGGGCTTCGGCAATGGTTTCCTCTTCAGGGGGCAGACCTAGCTCATGCTCGGCATTCAATAGCCGTTGAAAGTCATAATCTCTGCGACCGGGTATCCAGTCAGTCAAGTCCAGGGTGGCAGGATATTTTCCAGTCATTATGCTGGCGCGGGTGGGAGAGCAGACATGACAAGTGGCATAGGCATTAGTGAATTTAACACCCTCTTTGGCAAATTGGTCGATGCTTGGAGTATCATAAAAGTTACTACCATAGCAACCCAAGTCTGTCCAACCCATATCGTCTACCAGAAAGAAAACTACGTTAAGTTTTTCAACATCTTGACTCTTATTATTCGAACAGCAAAGCAAGCATATAGCTCCAACGGAAATTATGAATCCCCAAAAAATAAACTTAAGGCGCATTTTTAATTTTAATTTTTCCTTAGTAACCCGGGTTTTCAACCATATTTGGATTTTCAGTCACCCGGCTTATCCCAAGCGGCAAATAATAGTAATGGCTTTGAAATATTCTTGGTACACCTTCTGCATTAATGAGATCAACCATATACTTCTTAGTTTCATAGTTGTAGAACCATTTAATGCCTGCCATCCTTACACCATCGAGGACTTCCTGAGCGATCCGCCACCTGCGCAAATCCCAATAGCTGTGATTTTCCCAACTGAGTTCCACTAATCTTTCATTTTGAAGAATATCTTCGGTGATCTCTGTCTTAGGAGGCATACCGGCCCGTTCCCGCACTCTGTTAAGTGCATCCAGGGCTTCTGAGGTATTACCCAAATAATAGGAAGCTTCAGCCAGATTTAAATAAATTTCGCCGAGCCGGAATATAATATAGTCTGTTTCGTCATTAAATAAACCAGGATAACCTCCAGATGGAAAAACAGCCGGATTTGTTCTTTTCCTAACCATAAAACCAGATTTGGTAGTATTTCTCTCTTGAGCCTTATAAGGATATCCATCCTCAGCAATACCACTGGTCAAAAGTTCACCATTTCTCCATGTACCCGAATGAAAATAAACTTTCCCACCCTTCCACGAAGACTCAGGATAAAACACCGAGGCAATAAACCGTGGATCACGATTGCCGCATAAATCTTCCATAGCCCACTCCTGGCTTACCAATTGTTCGCGACTAATTGAAGTCCCAGGACTACCATCGGCAAATTCAAATCTCTCCACAAAATCATATAAATAATACATCGATGACCACGAAGCAGAAAAATCATGTGGACTAGACCTGGGTGTATAAGGATGACCCCTATTGAGACCAAAATCATACACCTCAACCATTAATACCTCCTGATTAGCGTTACTTTCATCCAGCACCATATTTTGGAAATTTTCGACCTTATCATCCAGAACTTCATAAAGGGAATGAATTCCATTGTTAATAATTGCCTGAGATGCGTCAACTGACGTCCGAGCATATCCTTGAACATCACCACCGGCAAAACCCAGCAAACCATTAAGTTGAACTTCACCATAATTTGCTATGCTCGCTGCGAATAGCGCTGCACGACTTTGCAAAGCATATGCAGCCCATTTAGTAGGTCTGCCCTTGTCCGAATCACCGTATTCTGATGGTAACTGCTGACTTAGTTGGGCCGTCTCTGAAATAATAAAATCATAAACTTCTTTCTCGGAATTTCGCGGTATGAATATATTTTCAGGTCCTGAATCTGCACCCTGCACTTGACTAATAAGAGGAACGCCCCCATAGCGAATCACCATTTGAAAGTACATGTATGCTCTCAGAAATCGAGCTTCTAAACTTCTTTGATCAATGAAGTCTCGATCAAGTGTAGATTCATTCTGAAGCTTATCCAGTAAATAATTAACATTACGAATATTATTATACCTCCAATAATCCAGGGCAATATTAGCCCCGGCAGCCGTTAGGGGTCTAGTCGCCGATCTATATGGCTGATGGTGTCCACCGTAAGATCTGCCTTCACCACCCATTGAAGGGATCATAGCAAAGGAAACACCGGTTTGATGCCCGGGAAGTCTTCTCTCCATAAAATCTGTCTCATAGTAAAGATCGGCAACATAGGAGTCAACCAGGTCCATGTCGTTCCATACTATATTATCTGAGATAATATCGAGCGGTTCCTTGTCAAGAATACTATTTTCACAACTGGTAATACTTAAAAACAGAAATGCTAAAAAAAGATAATTTATGTTTTTCATAATAATTTTTTTTTAAAACATGTTAATGAACAAATTATATCAGAGCGTGACGTTTATCCCAAATGCAAGGGTCTTTACCGGTGGATAAAAGAAACTTCTACCACCGGCTACCCCTTCGGGATCTATTGAATTCTTATAAATACCGAGTTTGCTGACAGTAAGAAGGTTACTTCCCGCCAAATATACCTGAACACCTTGAATGCCAATGCCTTCAAGCCACCTACCAGGCAAGGAATAACTAATATTGAGATTTTTTAATCTTAGATAAGTGCCATCCTGGATCCAAAAATCAGAATCCAATTCATTATTAGGAGTCCGGCCGACGCCATCACCCAGCAATGCAGGGAGTCTCGCATCAGGATTAATATTGTTGCCAGGATTATTCGGATCGGGCTGCCACCTATATTTTTCATGAAAATCCCATGGCGGTGCAAAATTACTAAAAGGATGTATGCGATTAAAATGATCAAATCTTGATGCTCCTTGAAACAAAGCGCTAATGCCTAAACCCTTGTAGCCAATAGAGAAATTAAATGCAAAAACAATATCTGGATAGGCACCACGATCTAACAAGCGGTCCACACCAAATCCGATCTCGTCCTGGTCCCTAAAATTTATGATTCCATCGCCGTTTAGATCCTTGTATTTAATGTCTCCCGGACGCAGGGTTACATTTCCCGCTTGGTCTTGATTAATGGGGTGACTCTCTAACTCACTCTGACTCATAAATATGCCATCAGAGATGTAACCAACTCGTCTGTTGGTAAAATTGCCCGTCAATTGGAAGATACGCATTTCATCAGGATCATCAAAAGGAGGTTCAGCCCAATTCGTGTATTTTGCGCGACTGTAGCTAAAATTAGCACCGACGGAATAGTTAAAATCTCTATTAATCCTATTGTGATGTGTCAATGTCAATTCAAAGCCCCTGTCATCTGTTGAATTAATATTTAATTGAGGTAATATGGCCCCAAAGGTTGATGGAAACACGTCAAGCGGTTCTCCAAATACATTATCCACACTGCGATAAAACAAGTCGAATTCAAATCCGAGGAGCCCGTTTGAAAAACTGCCATCCAAGCCCAAATTGTAACTTGTCATCTCCAACCAGGTAATGCTTTCGTTCGGCAATCCGGTAGAGGTGATCATTCTAAATACATCATCTCCAAATATGAAAAGTTCGTTGCCGTTAAAACGATCTATCACGCTTCGAATGCGATAACCAGTCAGGTATTTGAATGCATCCACATTGTCATCCCCGGCTTTGCTATATGAAGCCCTTAGCTTTAGGTTATCGACCCAGTTTAGGGATTCCATGAAGGCTTCATCTGATAATCTCCATCCCGCTGAAAGACTTGGGAAAAAGCCCCATCTGGAATCTTTAGGGAATTTATGACTGGCGTCAAATCGAAATGTTCCTTCCAGCAAATACTTGCCCTGGTAATTATAGTTTATCCTGCCGGCATAGCTGGCACGTCCTGCTTCATTTGTGAAGCCATTGGCAACGACATTGTCGGGAGCCCCTGCATAGAGATACGGCAGATCTAATGACAGTAAATCAATTTTTCCAGCTGAAAAGAAAATTTCCTCATCGTCTATCCACTCTGCCAGAAGTAAGCCGGTTACCGAGTGATCTCCAAAAGTTCGGTCGTAATTCAATGTCAAAATCGGATACAATTGGGTAGATTTTATCAATTGCTCATCAAGTGTGTTTTGTCCATTGACTCCAAATGAAGAATAGGTCTGCGAGGAACTATTGTATTCCAACACTTCGAAAGGTTTATCCTGTGTTTTTACATAGGTGTCACTCGAAAGGTAATTGAATTTAGCGCTTGCTTCCAGGCCCTCTACACCTGGAATCTTGTAATTCAGACCGATCATTCCGGTCAGATAATTACGCTGATCGTCAATAAACCCAGTGTATCTTTTAAAAGTCTGTGCCACTGGAGTTCTGACGTTAAATCCCGCATAGGCAGCTCCTAATTCCGGATTTGGAATAGAAGCGGAATACTCAGGTCTTGCGAGACTAAGATCCGCCCAATTAGTGCCCAAATCAGTTTGAGGCTGATCGCGGATTTCTCTTCGGTAGGACAGATCTATCATAGCGGTTAGATTATCTGTGATCTGCGCGTCGATATTAGATCGTGCATTATATCTGTTAAAATTGAGATCTCCTGAATGGTAGAGGCTACCCTGGTCTAAATATCCGCCGGAAATAAAGTACTTAACGTTGTCCGAACCTCCGCGAACACTAAGATTATGAGTATGCATCGGTGCCCAGTGTCTAAACGTTTCTTCATGCCAATCTGTATTGGGATAGTCGGGATCGTTTCCGCTTCTAAACTTTTCAACATCCTCCTCCGTGAAGGTAAAATCCAGCTGTTGATTAAACTCTCCCTCTCTAAGTAGTTCAGCATATGTCCACGAATCAACCAGGTTTGGAAGTGTCGTTGGCTCCTGAAAGCTCACATTGCTATTAAAAGTAATGATGGGTTTTCCAGAGACACCTCTTTTTGTTGTGATTAGAATAACACCGTTTCCAGCTCTACTCCCGTATATGGCAGCCGATGCATCTTTCAAAACACTGATAGATTCTATTTCATTCGGATCCAGCCGCGACCAATCCATTTGAATACCATCAACAAGGACCAATGGCGCATCAAAACCCCGAATGCTTAACTCCGTCTCATCATTCCCAGGAACTCCCTGTGTTTGCTGGGATAGCAGTCCCGGAGCTTTACCTGCAAGTATTTCCGAGACGTTTGCTGAAGGAACTTGCACCAGTTGCTCAGCATCAATTGTGGACACAGATCCTGTCAAATTGATTTTTTTCTGGGAAGCGTATCCCGTTATCACGATCTCATTAAGGCCGGTAATATCTTCCAAGAGCACTACATCAATCACAGATAGACCGGCAACTTGAATTTCCTGTGATGCCATGCCTAAATAAGAAAATCTGAGTGTTTCTTCCTCAGTTGGAACACTAATTTCATAATTGTTTTTCTTGTTTCACCGTCGATGTCAGTAACGGTACCAACAAGACTTCCAATGAGTTGTACCGTAGCACCAATTAGAGGCTGTCCCGCCTCGTCCTTTACTGACCCGGTAATGGTTTTTTCTTGTTTCAACTCAATCTCGCTAGCCCACAGGGATTGAGGACTCATGCTTAGCGCAAAAAAGATCAAAAAAGCGAATAGAGTTATTTCGTACAGTTTAGAAAATGTCATAATAACACTGTTTAATGTACAATAGTCCGTGAAGGAAATATTTCATAACTCGTTGATACTCAATCTTAGAATTATGGATAAATTATTAAAACTAAAGTATCGTCTGAACCGAAACTTGCATTTTAATAGGATTGCCAAATAAGCAGGCCATAAATACTTGATAATCAGCGTTATAGAAATCTTGAATTTAAGATACTGCTGTTAACACTTCGAATTTGGCCGAAATCCTTCACGAACTATTTGATGTAAATAGTAAATAATTTATGTTCTACTCAAATGACTCTGGCCGATAGCTGCAATTTTTGTTTGATGAAATCATCGCATAATCAATCGAATACCTTCCTTTTCAATTTTCATACCCATCGTTTGTTCCAGTATTGGAAGTACCATTTTGATTTTCCCCATTGGTAAACCCATTATAATATTTCGTAGGTAATTGGCACCTTACTTTCACTTGTAATTTTACACCGTTTAAGTTTTTAATGTTAACATTTACACAAAACTACGACTAAAATTAGTATTTGTAGGCGACATTTGAAAAAAAAAATACTGTTAAACCAACCTTTTCGTACTTAGAGTCTGAACGAAATGGCATAACACTTTGTGATAAAGATTCAAAAACAATTAAGATGCGAAAAAAATTTGAACAACAAATGAGCGTGGGAATTCTTCCGATGGGAGAAGTAAAGATTCGAGAAAAGAGTCGTCATCAAGTGGTGCCCCTTTTGAAGGCATTACAGTATGTTTTTGTCACTGGGAAATTGATAAAAGAAGATACAAGAGAAGAGTCATTCGCGCCTACTAAGTAAACGGATGTGGTTATTTCACCTATAGTAAACAAGTTGTATCATCCTTCTCCAGGTTTCATGGGCACTATTATCTCCGTATAGATCCGAGGTCATATAGCACAGATGTTCAATCAGGAATTTGACCTGTGAGAACTGCCTAGTGATCCGTTCCAAGGCCTCTACATAGCGTTGGTACGCACGATTATGGGTAAATCCCGATCTGAGGTTCTCTTTGACGGGATTTATCCATAATCGGTATTTGAATAGACATAAAACTTGTACAAAAGGATTGTAATAATTAATTTAAGTAGGTATTTCCTTTACCTTCGTTGCGGCATTTTATTGTTCTGCAATACTGAACAGGAAGCTACAGAATTGATCCCGATACTCTTAACAATCTCTAAATATCAGATTTAAAATAGAAATCCTTATCACATGTTAAAACTACTAGCTAGCATCCATTTGCTTTTTTATTTATTGTTAATATCCTCATTAACAATAAGTTGTAGTAGCTCTCGCAATACTGAGAATACTTCTAAAGGCTTGCATATTGTAGAAGATGCAACAACTGAAACACTGTCTATATTCAGGGCTGGCGAAAAGGAAGCTGTACTTACTCAAAATGCCAAAACGGGTATGCGCCCGTATTTGCACCCCATTATGTCTCCGGATGGTAATGGCTCTCTGACGGAATATAGCCCGGGCCATCACAAACATCAAACGGGTTTGTACTGGGGGTTCACCCGGGTCAACGGAACCAGTGCCTCGGCAGATACGCTCAAAAAATGGTTTTACAATCGCAACAAACCTCAGCGGATAAAGGACATGGTTGGAAGGGACTTTTTCCATTTCAATGGAGAGAGCCACTGGAAGAAGGTGTCGGCCAGCATTGTAGAAGGATCGGGAGATATAGTAAAATGGCAAACCGTTTATCACCTGCTGGATGCGGAAGGTAACCCCATCCTGGAGGAGACCATGAACTGGTCGATGACGGAGCAAAACGACAAATTCCTGATTGATTTGGAATGGGAAGGTAAAGCAATAGAAGACATTACGATAAATGAATTTTCATATGGAGGTATGTTTCTGCGAATGCCCTGGCGCAAAGGGATTGAGGGAGAAGCCATTAATGCTGCCCGACAAAAAAATCAGCAAGCAGAAGGCCAAAAAGCTATGTGGGTAGATGCCGGAATGGAAATCGAAGGAAGAGAAGATTGGGGCCACATTGCCATTTTTGACCACCCACAGAATAGCGGCTATCCAACAACCTGGAGAGTTGACGGCCAATTGGGAATTGGCCCGTGCCGGGCGATTGGAGGGGACTGGCACATTGAGCAAGGGCAGACAGTGTTGTTCAAGCATCAAATTGTAGCCTATACTGGCCAACTGGATGACATAGAAATGAAAGACTTGTGGAACGACTATATCGGCGCTAAATCCTGGATCGGCACGAGAGCTCTATGGGGTTTGGCTCAGGAAGAAGGCCTGGCCGCAAAGTTTTTGACCCCGGAGGAAGCGGTTGAAAATATGACCGTGACAGAAGGCTTTGAAGTCAATGTCTGGGCATCCGAACCCATGATGACGCAACCCATGGCCTTCGCCTGGGACGATAAAGGCAGAATGTGGGTAGCCGAAAACCGGGATTATGAAAGCAGAAGGGAAGGCTTTTCTAATGATGGAAATAGCCGAATCCTGATTTTGGAAGATACCAACCAGGATGGCGTTGCCGATACCAAAAAAGTGTTTGCCGAAGGGATTCCCTTTCCGGCCGCCCTGGCAATTGGCTTTGATGGCGTATTCGTAGGCTCTCCTCCTAACCTCTTATTTGTTCCTGACAAAAATGGAGATGATCGTGCCGAAATGGAAAATATCGAGGTCAGGTTGACGGGCTGGGGCATCCGGGACAGACATGAGACACTGAACAGCTTTCATTGGGGTCCTGATGGATGGCTCTATGGCCTGGAAGGCTTTGCCACACCCTCTAAAATCAGTAAACCCAAGGGCAAAGGAAAATTGTATGGCCACAAAGATCCTTTCCCCGATGTCTTGGCCGGAGAAGGCGTAGACATCAATGGGGGTGTCTGGCGTTATCATCCCACAAAAGATCGGTTTGAAGTCGTAGCACATGGATTCAGCAACCCCTGGGGAATTGATTACGATTCCAAAGGTCAATTATTCATTACAGCCTGTGTGATCCCACACATGTTTCATGTAATTCCAGGTGGAATCTACCATCGTCAGGGAGGAAAACATTTCAATCCTTATGTGTACAAGGATATCCGAACGATCGTTGATCACAACCACCGTTCTGCTCATGGGGGCGCCCGGATCTATCAGTCAGACGCTTTCCCGGAAGACCAACAAGGACGATTATTCATGGCCAATATTCACGAACATGCCGTTCTTTCCGATGACTTGGTACCCAAAGGATCGGGTTTTGTGGCTAAGCATGCGGACAATGTGATGATGGCAAATAATGCGCAGTGGATTGGATTTAGTATGGAAGTTGGTCCTGCCGGAAATCTCTACGTGCTGGATTGGCATGATGCAGACATTTGTGGCAACAGCGTTCGGCAAAAAGAAACCGGACGTATTTTCCGAATTAGTCCCAAACAATCCCTGGCAGAAAGCTGGGATGGTAGATATAGCGATCTGAACACATTTTCGGACAGTGAGCTTGCCGAACTGCAAACCAGCAAAAGCGATTGGCATGCGCGTCGGGCAAGGGTGATTTTACAAACAAGGGCGACAAAAGCAGCCATTAATAACGATGCCATCCAAATTCTTCAGATCATATTCCGAACGCACCAAAATCAAGACTATCGTCTTCGCGCTTTGTGGAGTTTTCATGTTACCGGAAATATCTCCCAAGACGAGCTGCTCACCTCCTTATCCGACAAAGATGCCCATATTCGCGCCTGGTCGATTCAGCTTTTGTGTGAAGACCAAAATGCTCCTGTAGAAGCTGTTAAAAAGTTTGGTCAAATGGCCTCAGCAGATCCTTCAGCCGTAGTGCGTTTGTATTTGGCAGCCGCCTTACAAAGAATGGAAGAGGCGGATCAGTGGATGATCATCCCAAGCTTGTTAGCCCATCATGAAGATGCCGCCGATCACAATATCCCGAAAATGATTTGGTTTGCTTTTGAGCAACTGGCCGGAAAGGATCCCAAACGCGCTTTGGCAATCGCCGCTAAGAGTAGCATCCCGATCGTCAGTCAGTTTACTATAAGAAGAGCCATTGATGCCGATGCTATGGAACTTGCCGTTGATGTAGTCGCCCAAAAATCTGTCAATCAAATTACTTTATTAGAAGGAATTCGAGAAGGTCTGGAAGGACGTTCAGATGTGAAGGCCCCGGCAAACTGGCAGGCGATCAATAAAAAACTGTCATCCAGGAAGGAAACGGCTGATCTGGCCTTGGCAATTTCTCAACAATTTGGAGACAGTGAAGCGGCCAATCAGTATATAGCAGTGTTGAAAGACCCTAATAAACCCGCTGAGGAAAGAAGCCAGGCGATAAAGGCCCTGGCCAATAAGCAATGGCCTGAGCTGGAAGCCGAACTTCAGACGCTTTGGAAAGATAAAGATCAGGCAGTAAGGATTGAAGCCATTCGGGCCCTGGCAGCTTATGACAATTTCTATTTGGCCCGGGGGCTATTTAGATCTTATGAGGATTTTTCTAATGAGGAAAAACTGGAAATCATTCAAACGCTGGCGACTCGCTCTACATATGGAGCTTTAATCACCCTGGGTTTGAAGAACGAATCGATACCCCGCAGGGATGTGCCCGCCTATGTAGCCCGTCAATTGAGACGGGTTGTGGGTAGTGGCTTCGTCGAGGTTTGGGGGTCAATTGATGATTTGGGGATTGACAAGGAACAAGCAATGGCCGAATACAAGGCCTTACTAACCGAAAATGCACTACACAGTGCTGATGTCAACCGGGGTCTGGCAATATTTCAAAGAACGTGCAGAGTTTGTCATATTATGTATGGAGAAGGCGGAATCCTGGGTTCCGATCTGACAGGCTCTAACCGGCAAAATATAGACTGTATTCTCAGCAATATGCTCGATCCCAGTGGCGACATTCAGGACGAGTATAAAATGGTAGTCATCACCACCCGGACCGGTCGAACCTATGCCGGCAATGTTGTTTCGGAAAATGAGCGAACCATTACAATGCGTGTAGTTGGGCAGGAGCCCGTAATCATAAATAAATCTGAAGTACAATCCCGCGAAACCAGTCCGGGTTCTATGATGCCCGAAGGATTGCTCCAATCCCTGGAAGATCAGGAAGTGATTGATTTGGTAGCGTTTTTAAGGACACAGAATGAGATTTCGATGAATTAGGATGAGAGAAAAGAAAGTAATATAAGGCGGTAAGCTGATGAAATTCCCGGATTTCGCCTTTAGCCAATAGCTCACTCAACTAATATTATATGATGTTCAATATGACGCGAAAAAAAAATCTGAGGCCAATGATCGCTATCTTGATGGCAGGTCTTTTTTGCCTGGCCTGTGACGGTACAGGGCCAAAAGACACTACAGATAGCCCTCCAAATGTCCTATTTATTGCGGTAGATGATCTGAACGACTGGGTGGGGCATCTTGGGGGCCATCCGCAGGCAAAAACGCCAAATATTGATCGGTTGGCGAAGAAAGGGGTTTCGTTTTCTAGAGCTTATTGCTCCGCCCCCTTGTGCAACCCGTCCAGGATTAGTTTGCTGACTGGGATAAACCCTTCAAATTCCGGGGTTTACGGCAACGGAGAAAGGTTGCGAGATCAATTACCTGATGCAAAAACGCTGATGCAATATCTAAAGGAGTATGGCTATTCAACACAGGGTGGAGGAAAGATTTTTCATGGGTTTCGGGCCGTCGATCCCGATTCCTGGGATTTCTATTTCGAGCTTTCCAGTGATGAGATGGAAAAGATCCGCGCAACACAGTATACCGCCAAGCGACAGGAAGGACTACCGGAATCCGCTTGGACACCATGGGGACCCCTCGAAGTGGACGACGAGGAGATGTTCGACGTAAAGGTGGTGAATTGGACCATTTCAGAACTTGAGAAATCACATGAAAAGCCCTTCTTCCTGGCCTGTGGATTCACCAAGCCGCACTTGCCCTGGTACGTTCCCCAAAAGTATTTCGATCGGTATCCCCTGGATAGTATTATCCTGCCCGAAACCCTGGATAACGACCGGGATGATCTTCCGGCATGGGGCAAAAAGTTCGCGGCAGAAGTGCACACCGTTTCAACCGGCACTAACTATGCTAAGCATGGCGAGGACCATGACATGGTGCTGAAGTACAATCAATGGCATAGAGCAGTGCTGGGTTACCTTGCGACCATCAGTTTTGTCGATGATCACGTAGGTCGGTTGCTAGATGCCCTTGAAAAAAGCGAGCATGCGAATAACACGATTGTGGTATTGTGGGGTGATCATGGATGGCATCTTGGAGAAAAGCAGCACTGGCGCAAACACGCCTTGTGGGAGGTGACGACCCGGACGACACTGGTAATCTCAGCTCCTGATGGGGTGCAAAAGAATCGTATTTGCGAGCGTCCGGTTAGCCTCATCGATCTGTATCCGACACTGGTTGAGATGTGTGGATTGCCCGGTCGCCAGGGACTGAATGGGCAAAGCATCGCTCCGCTTTTGCGAGATCCGGAGTTGGAATGGGAACGCCCTGCGCTAATGACTTTTGGATACCAAAACCACGCCGTTCAGACAGAGCGTTGGCGGTACATTCGATACAATGATGGGGGTGAAGAACTGTATGATCACATACAAGATCCCAATGAATGGACCAATCTAGCTTCACATTCGGAATATGAACCGGTGATAAAGGAATTGCAACAGTCGTTGCCCAAAGTGAATCTGCAGTAAAATAGCCGGATAACTAATCTGAAAGAAGTGAAAAAAATATTAGTAATCGGAAGTTCAAATACCGACCTAATAGCAAAAGTTAAAAACTTCCCTGCTGCAGGCGAAACCATCGAAGGCAACTCCTATATGCAGGCCATGGGCGGTAAAGGAGCCAACCAGGCGATGGCAGCACATAAGTTAGGGGGCGATGTGAGTTTTATTACCAGCCTGGGCGACGACTCTAATGGGCAACACGCATTGTCTTACTATAAAAAAGAAGGTCTGGAGGTTTCCTCGTCTTTAATTGTAGAAGATGTTCCCTCCGGGACGACAATGATATTGGTGGACGAAAAAGGGGAAAATATTATTGTTATCAGTCCGGGAGCTAACCAAAAGCTTAGCCCTTCCTATATCCAAAAGGTCGAGGGAAAAATTAAAGAAGCAGATATATTGGTATTGCAAATGGAGATCCCTTACGAAACCGTTGTAGCTGTATGTGAACTGTCACAAATGTATAAGAAACAGCTTATTCTCAATGTTGCGCCTGCCAGAAAATTAGAAGAAGAAATACTTAAAAGTGTTGATATATTGCTCGTAAATGAAACCGAAGCTGAAACCATAACGGGTGAAAAAATCGAATTGATCGGAAAAGATGTTGTAGTTGGTAAACTCCTTTCAATGGGAGCAAAAACAGCTGTGCTTACATTGGGTAAGGCAGGATGCTTTTTTAAAAATGAACAGGACAGTTTTGAGATCCGGGCTTTTACAGTTGATGCCATAGATACCACTGCTGCCGGTGACACTTTTTGTGGAGCAATAGCAGCTGAAATCGGCAAGGGGCATAATTGGCAGGAGGCATTAATTTTTGCCAGTGCTGCTTCAGCAATTTGTGTTACAAAAATGGGAGCTCAGCCCTCAATACCCTCAGAGCAGGAAGTGAATACATTCTTAAAATCAGAACAATTAAAATTCTGATAAAAATCCTAAACACTGTTGAACACGCCAAAGTAGAAAAAAGGTATGTGGTAAATTGCGACGTTAAACCCTTTAAGGCCAAATTCTAGTCTGGCTAATTATATAAGAAAATTCTAAAATAGAATAATATGAAAAATTATTTACTTGTTTATATCACAGGCCTATTTATGTCGGTCTTTAACTTGGCTCATGCAAGAGAGGTAGTTAACCACCGACCCAATGTCATAATCATTATGACAGATGATCAAGGCTATCCTGAACTCTCGATTCATGGCAATCCTATTTTAAAAACACCCAATTTGGACAAGTTGGCCGAAACCAGCATTCGGTTTGGTGACTTCCATGCGGCCCCGATGTGTGCGCCCACCCGAGGACAGCTTCTCACCGGAATGGATGCTGCGGCAAACGGGTTGGTAAATGTTAGCAGTGGACGGGCATTTTTAAAGCCTGAACTTCCTACCATGGGAAACATTTTTATGGCCAATGGTTATAGCACAGGAGTTTTTGGAAAATGGCACCTTGGTGCGAACTATCCTTATCGTCCCCAAGATAGAGGTTTTGAAGAATCAGTTTGGTTTTCATCGTCGCATATTGGTTCTGTTTCCGACTATTGGGGTAATGACTATTTTGATGATACCTACTGGCACAATGGAGAACATCAGAAATTTAATGGTTATTGTACCGATGTTTTCTTTAGTGAGGCAAAAAAAATGATAGAAAATTCAATAGAAGATAGAAAACCGTTTTTTGCTTATATCTCTACTAATACTCCTCACGGACCTTTTAATGCAAAGGAAGAAGATATAAAAGCGCTAGAGGAAGACTATGAACACTCCTCTTTTCCGGAAAAAAAAGAAAGTCTTCAAAGTTCCCTGATCCCATATCTGGCCATGATTCGGAATATTGATATGAATGTCGGAAGTCTATTAGATTTCCTTGATAAAAAAGGTGTTAGAGACAATACAATAGTTGTTTTTCTAACGGACAATGGAAGCATAATGGGCATTAGGTATTTTAATGCCGGCATGCGGGGAATGAAAACGGAGCTGTGGGATGGTGGCCATCGGGTTCCCTGCTTTATTAACTGGCTACAAGGTAATTTTAAAAATATCGGGAATGAAGTTTCGGGTTTGGCACAAGTTCAGGATATTCTTCCAACCCTCGTTGATCTTTGCGATTTAACGAAGCCTAGTCCAATAAGCTTTGATGGAATGAGTTTAGCTCCCGTATTACGAGGCGAGGAACAAATTTCTGAAGACAGAATGCTAATCATTAATTACAGCCGAATGCCTGGTTTTATCCACTATCCTGCACCTCATGGCCAAACAGTTGTGAGAAAGGAAGGTGCTGCCGTGCTTTGGAAAGGATGGCGTTTGCTGGAGTCTCGTGAACTTTATAACATAAATGTAGACCCATTACAAAAGGAAAATGTCTATATGCAAAATCTGCAGGTAGTAGAAAAAATGGAAGATCAGCTTGATATTTGGTGGGACGGAGTAAAAAAAGATGTAAATGAGCCGCAAAAAATTATAATCGGAAGCGACAACGAAAACCCAAGTATTTTAACTGCTTGCGATTGGTTAGATGTATTTATCGATCAACAGCCCCAGATTAGCAGAGGAGAGCAAAAAAACAGTTACTGGTGTTTAGATGTGGCGCAGGAAGGAGATTATAAAATTGAACTTCGTCGCTGGCCCAAAGAAACAGACTCGCCAATTGCCGGAGAATGTACTATGATAGATAGAAACGGAAAAATTGGAGGAACAGCTTTACCTATAGTTTCTGCGAGTATCTATATCGGAGGAATGGAACTACGCTCTATTTCAGAGAAAACCCCTTATGGTTTTGAAGGATTAACAAAGGAAGTGTCTCCTGAAGATAAAGCTATTACGTTCGATGTACATCTCAAACCCGGGCCTATTTATTTACACACCTTCTTTAATATAAGATCTCAGGGAATTATAGGAGCTTATTATGCTTATGTGACTCGCAAATAATACAAAAAGATATAATTCAGATGAGAATATTAATAACGATAATTATTTTTACCTCCGCTTTTTTTGTTCAAAATAAGATTTCCAGCCAAAGCAAAGAGCCACTTAACATCTTACTTTTTACAGCCGATGATTTAGACAAACATTCTCTGGGATGCTACGGAAGTAAAGTTGAAGATATTTCTCCTAACATCGACAAATTTGCCTCCGAAGCTTTGATGTTCAATCATGCCTATGTAAACAATTCTATTTGTGCACCCAGCAGAGGAATATTAGCAACAGGTTTGTACGGACATAATAGCGGCATAATGGGGTTCATGAAAATGTCGCCTGATTGTAAAACCCCGCTTATTATGGAGGTGATGCGAGAGCATGGTTACCAGGTAGGGGTGTTAAGCAAAGTCAACCATTCTACGCCTAAAGAATCATTTAAATGGGATTTTGTATATACGAGGCAACAGCTTGGAGATGGCCGAAATCCTGGTCTTTATTACAATAAGGCGAAGGACTTCTTTGATATGGCGAGGAATGAAGGCAATCCCTTCTACTTCATGGTGAACTCTGATGATCCGCACCGGCCTTTCTTTGTTCCAGGCCAGGAGCTGAAAGGTGGAATGGCCAAACCTTCGCGCATATATACACCGGAGGAAATTGAGGTTCCCGGTTTTTTGCCAGATCTGCCCGATGTCAGGCGAGAGCTGAGTTATTATTACAATTCAGCGAAACGTCTGGACGATACTTTTGGGAAAGTAATGCAGGCGTTGGACGAAAGCGGCTTCCGGGAGAATACCCTGGTGATTTTTATGTCTGATAATGGCATAGCTCTGCCCTTTGCTAAATGTGATAATTACCATGCGAGTAGTAGGACTCCGTGGATTGCAAGATGGCCAGGTGTCATTAAAGCGGGTACAGTCAATGACGAGCACCTCATTTCTGGCGTGGATTATTATCCTACCATACTAGAGGCGTCGGGCATCAAAATACCAGCACAACTTGATGGAAAATCCCGTCTGCCACTTTATAGGGGAAAGCGTCAAAAAAATGATGCCATTGTGTTTACTCAAATAGACAATAAGGCTGGCGGAAAAGTAATGCCAATGAGGAGTAATGCAAGCCCAATGCGTGGTGTTCAAACCCTTAACCATCTCTACATTTTTAATGCGTGGGCATATACCGAGGTTATGCACTATACCAACAACGAAGGGATCACCATGAAAGCGATGGAGGAAGCGGCTCAATCCAATCAAGAAATCAAAAGTCGGGTTGATTTATTTCGCAGACGACAACCAGATGAATTTTATGACATCAAAAAGGACCCCGATTGTTTGAACAACCTGATATCAGATCCAAAATATTCCGGTGAAATCCACAAGATGAGAACCGAATTAGAAAAATGGATGAAAAAATATTCGGATCCACTTTTATCGGTTTACGAAAATAGAAAGGATGGAGACGAAGTCAGGGAAAGGTTATATGAAATCTATCCTGAATTAAAAAAAGTGGGTAATACCAACTAATAAGGTAACTTGGTAATGCGTTACAATGATCAAAGCTTAAACAAGGTATTTGAGACGATAAAACTGAGGGGAAAATTATGACCTTAAAACATCGATTTGTTTTTATTATTGCTATCATCTTTATTATAGGATCGGCTGGTAAGCCACTAATGGGGCAAGCCTCACGCTCGCCTAATGTTGTCGTCTTTCTGGTGGATGACCTTGGGTCAGGTGAGCTCGAATGCTACGCCAGCAAATTTCACGAAACGCCCAACATCGACGCCCTGGCTGAACGGGGAATGCTATTTACTCAAGCCTATTCGGGCTCTACACTTTGCTCGCCGAGCCGGGCGGCTCTTCTCACCGGACGTTCGCCGGCACGCTTGCATCTGACCGACTGGATCCCGGGTCAGAAGCAGATTAATCGCAAAACCGTTACTCCGGACTGGCAAACCCACATGGACCAGGAGCGTATTCTGTTGCCCGAGGCCATGAAAGAACAGGGCTACACCACAGGTTTCTTCGGAAAGTGGCACCTTATCCCAAGACCCAGGCCGCAAGATCTAGGCAATCCCCAAGCCTTGACTGAGATCGCCGCCATGTATTCCGAACACATGCCGGAAAAACACGGCTTTGATGAAAACTTCGGTGGCAATCATTCGCCGAATCAAGGCAGGCGTTTTTTCTATCCCGCCTACCAGAACTTGCCTGGCCTCGAAGACAAGGGCAGCGAAGAAAAGTGCATTACCGATGTGCTCACTGATTGCGCCGTCGATTTCATGGAGCGCAAAAAAAACGATCCTTTCCTCCTCTATCTTTCCTATTACACCGTGCACGGTCCCATTACAGGCAAACCGGAGTACGTTGAAAAATACAAGCAGAAACTGGAGAACAATCCGGATGCCGGATATTACATGATTAATCCCAACAAAGCAGCCATGATCCAAAGCCTTGACGAAAGCGTTGGTCGGGTGATGGCCAAACTGAAGGAGATCGATCAGCTCGACAACACCTTGGTTATTTTTACCGGCGACAACGGCAGTCAGGGCGATGAGTTTGTCGTAAACTATCGAGGTAACAAAGGCACGGCTTACGAGGGCGGAACCATCGTACCATTGATTGTCTCCGGTCCAAACATTGAGACCGGTATTTGCAAAGTCCCTACCATCGGAATGGACCTGTACCCTACGATACTTTCCTACATCAAAGCTCCCTTGAAACCGGAGGAACACCTGGACGGAGTGGATATTATGCCACTGCTAACCGGAACCAGAACAATTGAAGACCGTCCCCTCTACTGGCATTATCCGCACTACGACGAAACGACTCCTTACAGCTCGGCGATCGTCGATGGCTGGAAAGTGGTTCGCTATGCCGATGACGGACAGGTGGAAGTGTACAACCTCAACAATGACCCGATGGAGAAGCAGGATCTGGCCATGACAAATCCGGAAAAGGCGAAGTCACTGATCAAGCATTTGGACTGCTACCTCACCGCAGTCGACGCACAGCTGGCATTACCCAACCCCGATTATGACCCGGACCCTAATAAATTCTCCGGGGGCATCCGCGGTTTGAGAGCCTGGGAAGCGAGTCGCCAAAATAAATAAGCGACGGTGACCATTTACTAAACATCTTTTAGACTTTTCGTATCATACCCTGAATTAGGAATAGTGGCTGAAAGCAATGATTGTTTGATTTCAATCCTTTCAATGAGGAGACCAGATCTTTGGCGGTCCATAAAAGCTGTGATGCCCACGCATAATTTTGACCTTTTTAGTGATTCAAGCTCCAGAGCAGTTTGAACTATCTCATTGTTTCCACCGACTTTGCAGATGTGCAGAAAAATCTTAGTATCCGAAGGTTTTATGAATTTTGGATTACTCACAACAATTACTATCTTGGGATCTCTCAATTTCCGCTTTACCCTGTATTTGATAACTGCATTAAAGCGCCCACAAAATGAATCAGGCTTGGCGAATAATCAAAACATATATAGACAAGAACAAAAAGAAGCTTATGTCCTTTAATGGCAATGTGGATCAGAGTGTACAATCTTTGATTTTACTGCCTGATGATAATGATGCCCGATGGTTTGAAAAAAAGACGATTTACAATCAAGAAGATACCGGAATGTCAAACTAAATCTAACGCGGAATCATTGTGCAAAAGTTAGTCCAAATGGTGGTGGCCTTCCTGCTAATTACAATTAGCTGCGACCCAAATTCGAAACAACTGTCCACTCATTCACAGCCGCAATCCAATCTCGATATGGCCAAAGAACTAGCGGATATCGAGGCGAGCTGCGATCCGCAAATTGCCTGGCATCTTAACGCCAAACTAGCGAATATTTACAAGTCGCGACTTGAGGCAGCTCAGGGACAGGAGCAACTCAAATGGCGATTTAAGTACGCAGAACAACTTCTCAATGCAGGTAAAACAGATGAAGCAATTGCACAATTTAAAACCGCAATACGCGATTTTGAAGCAATTGGAATTGCCCTTACCCCACAAACGAAAATCGCTTATGAGATGCTGGCAATCGGTTATATGCGGTTGGGCGAAGAGGAAAATTGCTGTGCCAGGCATAACGAGGAATCGTGTTTCTTACCAATTCAGGGAAAAGGGATTCACACAAGGCGAAAAGGCTCAGAACAAGCTATTGACCTGTATCTGAAGATCCTGTCGCACTTCCCTGGAGATCTTCAGTCCCGGTATCTGTTGAATATTGCCTATATGACTTTAGGTGATTATCCCGGTAAAGTTCCAGATGAGTATCTGATTCCCGATATTGGTAAAGCCTCAGGAAAATTCAATCAAAAATTCAGGGACGTTGCAATCCAAACGGAGACAGATATTTTCGGTTTGTCTGGCGGCTGTTGTATAGAAGATTTTGATAACGACGGCCTGCTGGATATTATGGCTTCATCCTATGGCCTTGGTGACCAGATGAAGTATCTGCACAATAATGGAAACGGGCAGTTTGAGGATGTCTCTGAATCAGCAGGGCTTGTCGGTCTGGTAAGTGGCCTGAACATGTTGCAAGCTGATTATAACAATGATGGCTTTACGGATGTCTTTGTCCTGCGTGGTGCTTGGCTTCAGGCTGCCGGGAATCATCCCAATTCACTTTTGCGCAACAATGGCGACAATACCTTCACTGACGTCAGCAGGAAATCCGGGACATACTCCCTGCATCCTAGCCAAACGGCAGTTTGGAGCGATTTTGATCGTGATGGCTGGATAGATATTTTCATCGGAAATGAAGGGGGGAAAGACCTGATCCACCACTGCGAGCTATTTCGGAATAATGGCGATGGCACCTTTACTGATGTGGCAGCTCAGGCTGGAATGGATGTAAATCAATTTGTTAAGGGCGTATCGGCAGGGGACATCAACAACGATGGATGGCCCGACCTCTATATATCTGTGCTCAACGGCCCGAACAAGCTCTTCCTAAACAAAGGCGCTCTAACAGATGGCTCTCTCCTCTTTGAAGATGTGACCGAAACGGCGGGCGTGGCAGGTCCATTTTCAGCTTCCCATGCTGGTTTTGGGACTACAACCAGGATGGATGGCAAGATATATTCGCTTCAAGCTATGATCTGGCAGGTTTCCAGAACATGGCAGGGCAGATCGCAGCAGAGTTTCTTCATGGCAAATCCGCATCGGGAAAGCCCTCGCTCTATCAAAACAATCGGGATGGGACATTCTCTGAAGTTGCTAAATCGCAGGGACTTGACAAACTCATGTTTGCCATGGGAAGTAACTTCGGTGATATCAACTCTGATGGATACCCAGACTTCTACATCGGAAATGGTGCCCCTGACTTTAGGATGATCATTCCAAATCGAATGTTTCTCAATGCTAACGGGGCCGGTTTTGAAGAGGTCACTTACGATGGCGGTTTTGGTCACCTCCAAAAGGGACATGCCGTGAGTTTCGGGGATCTGGATAATGATGGCGATCAGGACATCTATTGCGTCATGGGTGGCTCCGTAGAGGGGGATACATACCACAACTTACTTTTTGAAAACCCGGGTAACGACAATGCCTGGATCGCGCTTGAACTACAAGGAAGGAAATCAAATCGTAAGGCTATCGGAGCACGGATTACGATTTCGTGCAAAACGAGAATAGGCGATATGAAGAACTGGTATCAGACTGTTGGGTCCGGTGGAAGTTTTGGAGGATCAAGTCTAAGGCTAGAAGTTGGCTTGGGCGAGGCTGTCGAGATTAATCATGTCCAAGTCATTTGGCCCTATGGCGAAGGCATTCCTGAAATGTTTAGGGGTCTGGAGGTATCAGGTACTTATCTACTCGTCGAGGGTAGGGGTGTACCTCAAATTCTCCCAAGACAATCGATCGAATTTTGAATTCGAAAACCGGTAAAGTTGCGCATACATTGAAAACTATAGGTGGTAAAAGATGAGCTCAAGGATAGTAGACCAAATTAAGCTAAACAGGCATTCAAGGAGTACATGGTAAAGGGAATAAGGATGTGTATCCATGGGCATGTAAGTACTCAATACTTGAACGAAAATAGGATAAACTAAGCGAAAGCCAATTGATGTTTTTGAACCATTGTTTGGCTGAGCGGAGGAATAAGGTATGATCCTTTTACTCGGTCTTTGAGATATTCCCAAAATGATATGTCTAGTTTCTGACAAGTTTTTTTCAGAGAAAGCAATGTATCTCTTGCCGTTCTTCCATTTTCACTTCTTGTCCCTGCACTTATTTTTCTTCTTTTTACATATTCACGGATGTCCCTTTCCGAGTCGTTGTTGTGCAATGAAGTATTGGGTCGAATCAAGACAACCAACAATTGATCCTTTTTCTTTTTAACCCAACTTGCCATACTACTGGACATTGGGGTTAAAATAATACAATGTCTTGAAATAAAGTAGGTTATATATTATCAATAGTTCGTGAAGGATTTCGGCCAAATTCGAAGTGTTAACAGCAGTATCTTAAATTCAAGATTTTCTATAACGCTGATTATCAAGTATTTATGGCCTGCTTATTTGGCAATCCTATTAAAATGCAAGTTTCGGTTCAGACGATACTTTAGTTTTAATAATTTATCCATAATTCTAAGATTGAGTATCAACGAGTTATGAAATATTTCCTTCACGGACTATTGTATTATAATAAAGTGGAATATATCATTATTGTTTGTAAAACAAACAATTAACAACAATGACAATTCCACTCGTAAGCGAAATAAAACCATTTTTCTCAGGTTTTGAAGAACATGTAATAAAAAATTTTCTCACAACAGCCCAAGGTATATTATCAGCCAGGACGACGAATTTGAACATTGTAAAGGATAAGCTCCCTGGAATACTCGAAAACCAACAAAACACCAAACCTGATTCGAATTATAAGAGGTTGATCCGTTTTTTCAATATGGATGATGCTGACAAGCAGGCATTGATTGAAGCTATATTATGTCAATAGTTCGTGAAGGATTTCGGCCAAATTCGAAGTGTTAACAGCAGTATCTTAAATTCAAGATTTTCTATAACGCTGATTATCAAGTATTTATGGCCTGCTTATTTGGCAATCCTATTAAAATGCAAGTTTCGGTTCAGACGATACTTTAGTTTTAATAATTTATCCATAATTCTAAGATTGAGTATCAACGAGTTATGAAATATTTCCTTCACGGACTATTGTTATGTTTTAGTTTTTATTTGTTGAGACTCAAAGCGAAGAACATCAAATATTTGGCACTAGATGGTACGAGCTGGGAGAATGGCAACAAGAATATTCACTTATTAACATTGAGTGTAGTGGTCAATGGAGTAAGTATTCCAATATGGTGGGAAGACTTAGACAAGAAGGGTATGAGTAATTTTAATGAAAGACGAAAGGTGATAGACAAAGCCTGTAAATTATATAATCTGAAAGGTTTGATACTACTAGCAGATCGGGAGTACATCGGAGAAAGATGGTTTAAATATCTGGTAGACAAGGGGTTAGAGTTTGTAATTAGGTTAAAAAAGGGAATTTATAAAGGGTATGTGGACAACCAAAGGGGAAAGGATAAGACATTTTATAAACACCAACATCTTCGATACATTGGTATTGAACGTGAAGCATTGAAAAAACGGTATCAAATCTGTGGAGTGTCTAAACAAATTGAAATCCTTGGAAAAAAATTTTCTTTTGTGATTTTTAAAAACCCCAAAAGTTCAGCCAACGAACCTCTGTTTTATTTCATATCTACATTGAAAGACAAAAGAAAAATAGTAAAGCTTTACCCTATTCGTTGGACTATTGAAACTTGCTTCAAACACTTAAAATCAAATGGTTTCAATTTAGAAGCTCTTAATTTTAAAGACTCTGGAAAAATAGAATTGACAATGGGTATTGTAGTATTTATCTATGCCTTATGTATTGAACAGGGTCTAACCCAACTCAAGCACAAAAAGAAGAGTGATTGGAAGAAATATAAAAACGGATCGATCAACTTAGTCGTTTCCAAATTTAAAAAAGGACTATCCTTTTTAGAAATCAAATTCAACAACCTTAGAAATTTCATATGCTTTCTTTCTCATTCCATTCGTTCTATCCCCAAACCCTCTTGGCTATTCTTTGAACCACAATTTATAGCTCATGTCCAGTAGTATGCCAACTTGCTCTTTTTAGAAAATAAGTCGGTGATTATCAGTGGGTTACGATTTCAATGGCACACTACATATTTTTTAATTGCCTTTTGAATATCTGTTGAGTTGGTTGCAGAATAGATGTTTTGTACTTTTTGGATTGGCTTTGAAGGTTTTCTCAGGTGTATGGATTTGGTGTCAGTGCGTAGTTCGACGGTTTGGATGGTATGTGTGCTCATTATTCTGACAATATTTGCCCAGTCGTAATTTATGCCTTTTTGGTTGAGCATGTATCGGATCGTGTTTACGACCTGATAGGCTAGAAGTGTGAGATAAATATGAGCTTCGATCCTTTCGTCATTTTGATGGTGAATGGGCCGGATGTTGAGATCAGTTTTGAGGCATCGGAATGTGGACTCCACTTCTCTTATGGTGTTGTAAATTTGCCAAAGCTGCTTATCGTCGATCTGCTCGTAATTTGTTCTCAAAAAGTAAATTCCCTTGTCTTTGTCCTGTTTTTCTTTTTGTGGCTGGACAGACCATGAGACATTGACAGCTACTTTGTCATCATGCTCCACATCTATTTTGTATCGGGAGGATACATGCTTGTGTTTTTCCTTGAGCCGACCGATGCGTTCCCACACTTTTTCTATTTTTTTAGTACCTCCTTTTTTAGCTATTCCATTTTGAACCTGTTGTAAGTCTTCTTCAAATCTTTGCATGAGCTTACCCTTCATCGATTCTTCTTTTAGTTGTTTGGATGAACTGTGCACATAAAGCCAGGTGTCATTGTACCCTTCGGGTTTGAATTGAGTAATGTGCACTTCATGTTTGTTACGATCTGTCGATATTTTTGTAAACACATTGGATTGATCGATCGGGTGGTCTTTGAGTCGTTTTCGGGAAACGCATACATAATGAAGACCTTTACCGGCGATCAATTCCAGGTTTTTCTCAGTGGCTATACCTGCATCTATGACCACTGTTTTGTTCGTGTGATCGGGGCTGTATTTTTCAAGGTCTTTGAGCATCTCTTCCAGGGTTGTGCTGTCAGCTCTGTTACCCTCATATATCCTTGAATGCCGGATGAAGCCCTCCTTATTGATCACTCCGGTGAATACAACTTGTTTGCAATCTGTCCTTTTCTCTTTGCTTTTTCCAAATTTTGGAAGTTTGTTTGTCGCCTTTCGACCTTCGAAATAGGTATTGGTAATGTCAAAAATGACCAGTTTATCATCCAGTGTGAACATATTGGTGATGCGGCTATATAGGTGTTGATCGATAGTGTTTTTGTGTTTGTAGAGCAGGTCTGAAATACGGTATAGTTCGCGATGGGTGATCGAGCCGGGAGTGTAATTGTAGCAGGCCATCAATTCTGAATTGTCTGTGAGAATCTGTGAAGTTTTATGTTCTGAACTTGTGTATATGGCTCTTGCGCAGATGCTGATCAATGCTTTTTGAATATCCTTATTGCGCCAATTAAGTGAGGTAAGGCACTTAGTTAATTGAAGTTTTTCCAGAATCTGCTTGCAAAGGTGTTCGGAACCGAAAGATTTGACATCTCCTACTTCGATGGAATGAATATCAACACTGTGAATTTCGCTTTTGTCTTTTGGTGGGGGAAGTGAGGCTGCCTTTTCACCTTGATTATCGGGGTATTTTAATTGGTATTTTTCGTAGAATTTAAGAGCAAGCTTTAGCAACTCATCCGCAATATCAACGGGGAATAGATCTTGTTGAGAAAATATTCTGGATTTAAGCACTTGTAAGACCTCAGACTTATTCTGCTTCGAATCCAACAACGGGTCGCTTCCCAGGTAAAGGATGTTTCTTTGTTTGACTTTTCCATCTACCCTGGCCGTCTGTGCAAGTGTGTACTGGTAGAATATTTTACCGTTTTTGACATTTTGTTTTTTTACTTGTCTAATGTACATATGGCAAATGTACACATATGATTCCAATTACGCAAGCACCATACTACACTACATTTGAAAATCCTTAATAACTACTATTGAAAATCAACAAGTTATATCACAAAAACATGGATATTCAAACAAAATTAGTGCAGATATTAATCAAAAAGGACAAGTTGGGTTAAGATCATTCAATACATGATTGAGCGCTCCAAAGCCATCTACCGGTTCACACATTTGATCAAAATTTTGACTCAGTTGTAGGGCTGTTTTTTTATCTGGTTTTTCTTTGTATAACTTGAGCTTTTGATAAAGCAACCAATATTTGGCTTTTTTACTGTCCAATTGCTTTTGTTGAACCGGATTGTAATATTTTAATTCTACAAGTCTTCTTTCGGCATGTTTCCAACACAAGGAGTGTATAAATATGTTGAATTGACCTGCCCCATCCGAATGGATCACCGTATTGGGGTCAAATCCATGTTCGACCATAGTCCCAATAAGTAAGGCTTCCGTTATATGCTTTATCGCATATTTGGCCGTTATTCCTTTTGTTTTATAATAGTGTTCAAGGGCTTTTTTGTCCTTAAATACTCGCTGTCCCTCATCATAGCTTTGTTTGAGTATTTGACAATATCTGGGTGACAATCCTTCATTTTCAACATAGGATAAACTTGCCTCATTTATATGATAATCACTCCTTCGATGACGAAGTATTTCTAAAAAATTGATCCGACTTTTTGAAAAAGTTGTCGTAAAATAGGTGAACAAATCCGAATTAATGCAGTTACAAAACCCATTTTTGAACTTATGCCTTGCTCCTGTATCATCGGTACGTAATTCTTCGGTCAGTTCTATGCCTTTCGATAATAGGGTCATCTTTTCTCGATGAAAGGCTTCTTTGTTTTCTGTTAATATTGCTGAAATCTGTCCTGATGATATATCGACTCCAAAATCACGAAGTGAGGATAATATCAGAGGTTGTGTAACACTACAGTAGTAGTATTGATGGATAGTATAGGCTTTTAAATCTGCACCAAAATGGGTATTTTTTAAATGATCAGGCATCTCGGCTACCTGTACCTGTTTACCGTCCGGACTCTGCCATCTTTCTAATTTGTATTCGATAACTCGTGCCGCGTTACGCGGTATTATTTGCCCTTACTATAATATCCTGGATTACACAAGTTTTGTAACCCATTAACTTCCATCCTTTGGGTGGATCACTTAATTTGATTTCCTTTTCTTCGTGTATGGTCAGATTCTCTTTCCTTTTTCGCTTCCCTGTTTTTCTCGCCTTTTGCCTACCTCCTCCCTTAGGACTGGGTTTATCAAGATTACTTGGCTTGATCTTTGGCTTTTTCGGTAACTTTTTTAACTCACGTACTTCTACTTTTAATTCTTCTACCTCCTGGCTTAATCGTGATACCTGCTCCAGAAGAAACCATACGAAAGGCTCATCTAATAGTTCCTTTCGAAATCCAGTTACTTTTTCAAACCCCTTGATTAGTTGTGAATTTGAAAGATTGTCTTTATCTCTATTTTCTTGCGTTTTGATAGATCGAGCTTTTTAAAGCTCCATTATCACTATTTGGTAGGTATTGATTTGTTAACCCCTTTATCCTCATCTTTATTTTCAACCATTCACTATCTTTATAAAATCAAAGCAATTTTTAGCTTATTGAGAACTTACATGGGCATTTACAACAACGATATTTTTTTGATGGTAGACGATTTTATCGAAGCCGACGGTGGTGAGCATAATATTCGAGTGATGAACAACCGTGGGTTCAACGCCGCACATCACGGATTGAGTACCCAACCCATGTTCGGTGGGCCAGTCTACTTTATAGGCAATCTGGTCTACCATGTACCCTTTGGTGGTGCCATCAAGGTGCCAATCCAGCCGGTGTGTTGGTTTATCACAATACCTTTGTTCTTGTGCATTTTGGGATGGAGTATCAAAGAATCCAACCCGACCCCCAATATTTTGATTGCCATTGCCGATGATGTTTCTTATCCACATATGGGGAAAGCGTGCAATTGGATAAATACACCCGCGTTTGACCGGGTTGCAAGTAGTGGATTATTATTTGAGAATGCCTATACCCCTAATGCAAAATGTGCTCCCTCAAGAGCCTGTCTTTTGACAGGACGCAACCCATGGCAATTGGAACAGGCTGCCAATATGTGGGCCTACTTTCCCGCAAAGTATAAAACTTATCCCGAGGCTCTTATTGAAAAAGGGTATTTCGTTGGATTTACCGGCAAACCCTGGGCTCCGGGAGTACTTGGTGAAAAAGGAGGTACGCTAAGAAAATTATGTGGAGAAATGTGGAGTGCTATAAAATTGAAGCCTCCAACAAAAAGTATTTCTACTGTTGATTACGCTTCGAATTTTATCGAACAGATTGAAACGAGCGTCTGAAACCACTCCGACTAAACCCATGTCCAACATAGATTACTCAGCCAATTTTGTTGAGTTTTACGATCATAAACCGGATGACCAACCTTTCTACTTCTGGTATGGCGGATATGAGCCCCACCGCAGATATGAATACGGTTCTTCGTTAAAAGCTGATAAAAAGCTGTCTGATATAGCCGAAGTGCCGGCATTTTTTCCTGACAATGACATTGTGAGAACCGACATGTTAGACTATACTTTGGAGATCGAGTATTTCGATTCTCACGTTATTAAAATTTTAGACTTCCTTAAAAGTAAAGGAGAATTAGACAACACTTTAGTCATTGTCACTTCCGACCACGGTATGCCTTTCCCAAGGGCCAAAAGTGATGCATACGACTATTCGAATCATATTCCGCTGGCAATGATGTGGGGTAAAAATATTAGTGATCCGGGGCGTGTAGTTAGTAAATACGCCAGTTGAACAAAACCTGAAGTAATTCCTCTCTAGGTATGGGGGATGAATACAATTGGATAGGTGGAAAAAGATAGATTTGGAGGATTATAAATCTTTCAGAGATGAGTTCAACGACAACCTATCTAAAACGATACAATGAGTATCTCACATTAAAGAATTATAGTAGTGGGACGATAACAATTTACCTGAGTACTCTTCGGATATTTTTTAAATATTGCAAGGAGCATAGTGAGGCTACAATTGATTTTCAAGAATACGCTCGCAGATATATTTTGGATGTACAGAGCAGAGGATTTTCATGGTCTACAATCAATATACAATACAGTTCGCTCAAGTTATTCTGCATCAAAATAAAAAGAGATAAATGGGATGTAGATCATCTTCCGAGGCCAAAGAAATCAAAGCTACTTCCGAGGATACTTTCACAACAAGAGGTAGTAAGATTAATAGAAACTCCAAGCAATTTAAAACATCGAGTAATTATTGCATTTATGTATGCTACGGGATTGCGTATATCAGAAGCACTCAATATCAAATTGAGTGATATCGATTCTGATCGATTAGAGCTATTTATCCACCAAGGGAAAGGATATAAAGATCGAATAGTCAGAATACCTGAGAAGTTATTGGATCTATTAAGCAATAGTTCGTGAAGGATTTCGGCCAAATTCGAAGTGTTAACAGCAGTATCTTAAATTCAAGATTTTCTATAACGCTGATTATCAAGTATTTATGGCCTGCTTATTTGGCAATCCTATTAAAATGCAAGTTTCGGTTCAGACGATACTTTAGTTTTAATAATTTATCCATAATTCTAAGATTGAGTATCAACGAGTTATGAAATATTTCCTTCACGGACTATTGTTAAGAGTATATTATAAAAAATACAAACCGAAGAAATACCTGTTTGAAGGGGCGATTGCGGCACAAAGATATTCTGGAGCTTCTGTACGCAAGATTATACTTAAAGCGAGAAGCGGGGCTAAGATCACAAAACCGGTATCTCCGCATACATTGCGTCATTGTTACGCTACTCATCATTTAGAAAATGGAACGGATTTGGTATATCTCAAAGAGCAATTAGGTCATTCTAACCTAATGACAACTGCGAAGTATATCCATTTGTGTCAGAAGCGACAGCGACATATCAACCATCCTTTCGAAAAACTCACAATCAATATTCACAGGAGAATCACTTAGGCCATCTTATGCGAAGCCATGGTGAGCAATATATAAGAATTTACAAACCATATGTTCAGCAAATAAAGCTAATCCGAGCTATGCGGATATGCAAAAGCCCGGCACTTGGAGGCAGGGTCATCATATGCGATCGATGTGACCATAAACACTATATATACTATTCTTGCGGACATAGCCACTGTCCCATCTGTCAAAGTATCAAGCGAGAGCAATGGGTGGACAAATTAAGAGCCGAACTTTATAAAGTGCCATATGTACATACCACTTTTACATTACCACATCAGCTCAATGGATTAGCAAGAGTCAATAAGTCAAAAGTCTATGGCTTGCTAATGCGAGTTGCCTGGAAGACCATTCGGCAAGTAAGCGCAAATGGCTCCAATCTAGGGGCCTTACCAGGTATGATATCAGTCCTGCACACTTTTGGATCAGACATGAAATATCATGTACATGTCCATTGCCTAATTACATTTGGAGGACTAACCAAAGATGGGAAGTGGCATTATCCAAAACACAAATATAAAATTGCTCGCTACCGTGAACTATCAGCTGTTTATAGAAAAATATTCCTCAAAGAACTTAAACGTCTTTTTGACAAGGAGGAAATCAACTATCATCAACCATATGAAATACTCCATTCAGAACTTAAAAGTAAAAGATGGGTAGTACACAATACACGACCAACAATAGATACAAAAGTATTAGAAAGTTATCTGGCCAGATATATAAATAAAGTAGCCATAAGCAACTCAAGATTAGAATATCTCCATGACCAGAATAAAGTGAAAATTATATACAATGATTATAAAAAGCAACAAACAGGCAATCCTGCACCCAAGGCAATCAAATCATTAGAACCACTCGTTGCTATCCATCAAATAATGCAACATGTACTGCCTCCATATTTTCAAAAATCCAGACGATATGGATTGCACGCACCGGCCACAAAAAAGAGATTAGAAGAGGTATTGCCAGTTGAAATAAAAAGAAATGGTCAGACGGTCAGAACGTTATTTGAAATACTTACACAACTATTAAAAGCAAAGCCATTCCAATGTTCCAATTGTAAAAACACAGAATACACAATACAAGAGGTTAAATCGGATAAAAGTTGGATATACCAATATTTAGGCATACCCAACTGTAGGTCACCTTCAAAAGTGTCTAACATATTATCACCACTTGCTCAAGACAGTAAATAATCAATGCTGAAGGAAATATCTATGAGTTAAACAATCAAAATGGACGCCAAAAATACACTTGAAAAGACTAACGATAAAAATAAGGATGAAAGTGATCAGCCTACACCTATTAAAACAGTATCGAAATTACAATAGTCCGTGAAGGAAATATTTCATAACTCGTTGATACTCAATCTTAGAATTATGGATAAATTATTAAAACTAAAGTATCGTCTGAACCGAAACTTGCATTTTAATAGGATTGCCAAATAAGCAGGCCATAAATACTTGATAATCAGCGTTATAGAAAATCTTGAATTTAAGATACTGCTGTTAACACTTCGAATTTGGCCGAAATCCTTCACGAACTATTGAATTAAATAATCGCTATTATTTAGTCCCAATCAAGTATTGAATCGTCTAAGCCTTACCCTAAAGTAAAAGTCTGGTCACGGCATTGTTCAACCGAAATGTTTACGTCACCCCTTCTGGCAAACAGTAGATAAAATTTTGAGCGGCCGACGTAAACATTCCTTTGAGTTTTATTGATATTGCTCCTACCTTTTTTGAGGCTGCAGGAATAACATGGGAGGAGAGTGCAATGCAGGCGACTCCCGGAACAAGCCTGCTGCCGTTTTTGAAAGGAGCGAATGAAGATTTCAGAGACTATGTATTGATTGGAAAGGAACGTCACGATGTGGGACGGTCCAATAATTATGGTTACCCCATAAGGGGAATTGTAAAAGGCGGCTGGATGTACCTGCGAAATTACCGTCCCGATTTATGGCCGGCCTGCAACCCGGAGTGTGGATATTCTACTGTGGATGGGAGTCCAACAAAAACAGAAATTCTTAAATCGCGACATAATCCTGAAACCAAATATTACTGGGATTGGTCGTTTGGCAAAAGAACTGCTGAAGAACTTTTCTATTTACCTGAGGATCCATATTGTGTTAACGACCTTTCATCTGAGGAAAAATACAAATCAATTAAGGGTGATTTAATCAGCAAAATGGAAGAGGAATTAACAAAACAATCGGATCCAAGAATGTTTGGTAAAGGAGATATTTTTCATACTTACGAATACACTTGGGATAAGTACAGAAACCTATATGAAAGAATGGTGAGCAGGAAGGAAAAGATAGTTCCAATGTGGATAAACGCTTCTGATATTGAGGATAATTACAAAGGTGATTGAAGTAACAAATAGGAAAAGTGATGGATCAAAGATGAAAAAATAACCAGAGCCGATTTTGGATTTTGGTTGTTAGACCGATGCAGAATCGGTTGAGTTTTTTGGAGTAAAGAATGTAAATGTGGTATTTCATCAAGGTGGGGAAAATTGATTATGCCGTTACCAGATGTTTCGGAGGAATTTAGGGAAAGTGCGGATACATACAAACGATTTGTAGAGATTTTAAATGTTATAGGCGAAGTCTTTAGTGGCAGTGGTATCGAATTCGGGTTTCGCAATCACGACTATGAAATTGAAGAATAGTATTGACTATTTGAACAATTCGGATTTTGTGTGGCGGTGTACGTCACACACGCCCATCGTTTGCATACGGTAAATCCGGCAGCATAACCTCTCAAAAAGTCGGTCTCCTGCTGGAACTTATTGCGAAACCTTGGGATCTAGCTATTTTAATTTAAAATAAGTTGGAAAAACCAATAACAGCAATGTACAGCATGTAACAATTAAAAATGAAAGCTGTAGTAAGGGCGATATTCATTCCTAGACCTATTTTATAATTACCCATCACATTTCTTTTGTTCAACAGCACCATTAAAAATAAGGTGATCAACGGCATCACAAACGGACTGAGCGCCTGTGACCCTATTAATATCCATATAGGCTTTCCGCCCAACAAGGGAACGGCTGTACCCGATAAGGCTACTAAAACTGCTATGAATCGAAAAAGCGGTCGCTTTGTGTTGCGGGCTGTATGTGTGTAGTCTGAGATCAACCAGGGATACAGCAATAAATTCGGGAAGATGGACGATAACCCGGCGGCAACAATGCCCACGGCGAATATGGACATCGCAAATTCGCCAGCAAATGGTTCCAATACCTTCATCATTTCAATAGCATTTTCCACTTCAAAACCCTGAATATATAAGGTCCCAGCCGCACAAAACATAATGGCCAGGCTAATCAAAAAAGTCAATCCCATTGACCATGCAGCATCCTTCTTTTCCCTGGCCAGGTCGTTCAATTTCCAGTTTTGTTCCTGAACCAGAATACTTCGGGAAACTAAAACGACCGAAGCCATAGTGGTACCTACCAGCCCGGCGATAAGAAGGGCTGGATTGGCATTTTCCAGTTGATTTGGAAAAAGCCGGCTTATTTCTAAATCAGGGCCTTGCAATACAATTAGGCTGGTCAGTAAAAATGACAAAGCCATCAGTCCAACCATGATCGACATGCCTTTTATAAAATTTCTGTGTTTTCCCGTCCAGTAAAGTATGATAAGAAGGACTATGAAAATCAAAGCGATCCATACTTGCGGGAATATTCCAGATCGGCCTAATAATGCAGCGATCCATTCGGCTACTACTTCGGCCACAATTCCCATTACTCCTATAACCGATGAAACAATTGAAAACAATAAAGCGATCATGATAAACAGCGTAGGTAATCGACCAAAATGAATTTTGAAATTGAGCATCAGAGTCTCGCCACTGACTATTGTCAATTTGCTTATGGCAACAAGCAAGAAAAAGGTGAAAAAACAGGATAGAAATAATGCCCACGAAAGACTTAACCCATGTTCTGCCCCCGAAATTACCATGGACGTAACACTTCCCGTACCAATCACATAACCGATAATGAAAATGGCCGGGCCGAATCGCAAAACGGCTCGGCTGAACCGATTGAAAAAAGCGGAAACACGATTATCCATCTTCAAAACTTATGCAATTCTGTTTAAAACGATTATTCAGAACCACGGAACATACCGAGCTTTTGAAAGTAACTATTAATTAAGGTCTGTTGGCTATAACGCTCCAAACTGTGCCAGTCATTTCGCTCCAAACTGTGCCACCTATTTCGCTCTAAACTGTGCCACTTTCCATAATGAATAATAGTTCTAGCCTTGCTGAAAAAGCAACATCAGCATGGCGAGGAATAGAAAGGACATTATGGATATCAGACAAGTATTACAGCTCAAGCAAAAAGCATATAGTAACCGTAAGGTAGCCACCTATTTAGGGATCAGTCGCAATACGGTCAATGAGTATGTAAAGTTTTTCGATGAGCTGGACCAGGACTACGGTGAACTCTTATCGATGGATGATTGCAGCTTGAAAGATCTATTTCCGACCTCGGATACAAAGGATAAAAATAGATATGAGACGTTGTCATCAAGGTTTGAATACTTTCAAAAAGAGTTAACTCAAACAGGTTGCACCTTACAGCAGTTGTGGTTCGAGTATAAAGCACAGCAGCCTGGTGGATATGCATATACCCAATTTGTAAAGCACTATCGCAAATGGAGTAAGAAAGTAGATGCCAGTGGTATCCTTGATCATAAATCCGGAGAAAAACTGTTTGTAGATTTTGCAGGTAAAAAGCTAAACTACATTGACCCCAGTACAGGAGAATCCAAAGAAGTAGAAGTATTTGTGGCCATACTCCCTTGTTCACAGTATACCTATGTACAGGCAGTACATAGCCAAAAGCGAGAAGATGTAATCACCTGCATCAATAGATGTCTGCGATATATGGGAGGAGTACCCCAGGCCATAGTGAGTGACAATCTCAAAAGCGGAGTAACAAAAGCACACCGCTATGCTCCTGTGATCAACAAAACACTGAAGGATTGTGGGCTCCATTACAACACAGTGATCGACCCAGCACGTCCCTATAGACCGCGTGACAAAGCACTGGTGGAAGGGGCGGTAAGGCTGGTATATCAGCGTATCTATTATGAACTAAGCAAACAACAGTTCTTTAGTCTGGGTCAACTCAATGAGGCTATATCCCAGCTTCTTGATCAATACAATGATTACACTTTTCAAAACAAAGACACCTCAAGACGGCAGCAGTTTATGGACATAGAAAAAGGACAACTGCAACCCCTGCCGCCTCAGCCATATATCATACGGCATTACAAACGCGGCAAGGTGCAGAAGATAAGCCACGTGTTTTTGAGCGATGACAAATCCTACTACAGCGTACCCTATAAATACATAGGCAAACACGTCGAGGTTCAGTACAATCAAAACATAGTGGAGATTTATTACAATAGTAAACGAGTGGCTACTCATCACAAATCTCAGGGTAAGGGTATATATATCACCAATATCAAGCATAACTCGTGCCGCGTCACGCGGTATGCCCTCGGCACATCAGGCATATAGCGAATGGTCATTGGAATATTTTGTAAAAAGAGCCGGATATGTCGGGCCACACACCGTAGCCTATATCGAAAGACTGATTCTACAATACAATTATCCGGAAAAAGGCTACAAGCAAGCCCAGGGCATACTGGCCTTTAAAAAACATTACGGCGATCAAAGACTGGAAAAAGCCTGTGAAAGAGCATTCATCTACAGCCGTAGCCAGTATGGCACCATAGAAACCATCCTACAAAAAGGCCTGGACCAACAAGAAGAATATTACAACACTACAGATCATCAAATCACCAATCACAAGAACATCAGGGGTAGTCGATATTATCAATAAATAAAACCATATCAAATGAATGCACAACAGACAATAGAAAAGATGAAAATGATGCGACTCACGGCCATGGCAGAGCTGTATCATCAATCCATGAACCAGAATATGTACCAGGAATTAACAACAGATGAATGGATGACAATGCTGATTGACCACCAGTGGGAAGATCGGCAAAACAAGAAAATTAATAGTCTTATCCATCGATCGGCCATGACACAAAATGTATCGGTTCAGGATATAGACTATACCAGTGTGAGAAAACTGGACAAAACACAGTATGAGCGTATGCTCTCACTACAGTTTATCCAGAACAAAGAAAACATCATCATCACCGGCCCGGCAGGTATCGGCAAAAGCTATCTGGCACAAGGATTAGGATATCAAGCATGTCGTATGCTCCACAAAACACAATATTCAGAACTCCTTACCCGTCCCAATAAATTCAGGGTAATAGGGAGTAGACCTCGCGAATTAAAACTGCTTCATATTTTTGTATATGCAGTTACAATTCCCCTTCTTCCCTAAAGATACAAAGATGATCTCTCATTGTCTTGGAGTACACACCCAAGACGGTATTGTACAATACATAGCCAATGGCTTACCTGTATATAGTCATTCGAGTGACGATCTTAATGCTTTCAGATTCATAACTAGCAATTTTATAGATAAAGGATTGTGCAGCCGAGCTGAAGTTCAGCGGGCTTTTGGAGTGAGTATAGACAGTGTCAGAAGATCGTATAGAAAATACAAGGAGAAGGGAGAATCTGGATTTTTCGGGCCTGATGCCAGAAAAGGCAAAGCATACAAGATGGTTGGTAAACTAGTGGAGCGGATACAATCGAAGCTGGATAAGAGACAAAGTAATTTGAGTATCTCAAAACAAGAAGGGATTTCAGAATCGTCGATACGCTATCACATTGAAAAAGGCACTTTAAAAAAAAGTTCAAAATAGAGTGTGAAGGTGGAAATGGCTCGACCTTAAATGATCGCAATGACCTAGACCAATCTACGCCGATGGGCATAGCCACAAGCCGCTCTGAAGACAGGATAGGTGCATCTCTTGGGTTGTCTGGTCATGCTGAGGTGAAGTTTGACAACAGCGAAGCTTTATGCGGAGCAGGGGTATTATTCCTCTTACCTGCCTTGATAGAGCATGGGTTATTCAAGACAAAACAGGTATATGAGTTACCTTCATCACACTATTACGGACTAAGGTCGATACTATTGACTTTGGCCTTCATGGCCCTGTTGCGCATCAAAAATCCCGAACAACTCAAACAATGTAAACCAGGGGAGATCGGCAGGATAATAGGCTTGGATCGTATACCAGAAGTTCGGTGTTTGCGAGAGAAAATAGATTTGCTGAGCAAGCAGGAAAAAGCCGTTGAACTGAACAACCTTCTGATCGATCACTGGTATAGAGATGAGGATAATGAGGACTCATCTTTTTTATATATAGATGGTCACCAACGGATCTATTATGGAGGCAAAGCTAATCTACCTGTCAAATATATTGCGAGACAAAAATTGTGTTTAAGCGCCACTACGGAGTATTGGGTTCACGATGCACAAGGGATGCCTGTTATGATGGTGATAGGGCAATTGACAGAGAAAATAAAAGAAGCAATACAAGACCTGATTATTCCACAAATGCTACAAACCAAATTACTTACTGAGATACAAGAGGAGGATGATCGACAAAGCCCTCAATGCACCTTTATTTTTGACAGGGAGGCTTACGAACCTGCTTTCTTTAACCACCTGTGGGAAAGGTATAGAATAGCCGTGATTACATATCGCAAGGATGTGCGAGATTCATGGAATAAAGATGACTTTGAATCTACTGATACACAAGTACTTAGCCAGGATGTAACCATGCAATTGTGCGAGAAAGAAGTAACGCTTGGAGGACACACTTTCAGAGAGATCAGAAGCTTGTCTGAAAAGGGTGAACATCAAACCGCTATTATCACCACTCACCCTACTTTGGGAATAGCATTGATAGCAGGCAGAATGTTTGGAAGGTGGTGTCAGGAAAACTTCTTCAGTTACCTCATTCAAGACTATGATTTTGATAAAATGATTCAATTTGGGGTAGAAAGTATTGATCCCAATCGGGAAGTGGTCAACCCACAATACCGAAAATTAACAAACCAACTGAAAAAACTCAGGGAAAAGATCACCCGGTTAGAAGCCAAGTTCTTCCCTCTTGCAGAACTAGCTATGGATGAGAAAATTGACAAACTTCCTGAAATAACCGAAAGACAAATGAAGTATAAACACAAAATTGATATTCTTCGAAAAGAAGAAAACAAGATCGCCACCCTCAGAAATGATATTCCTGCCAGAATAACTCTTGAGCGTATGCCCGAGCAGAAAAGGTATAACAAGTTAAAAACCGAAAGTAAACTGTTCATGAATGTAGAAGTTGTTTAATAACTAAATGTTAACGGTTTGAAATTTTCTCAGGAAAATAATTGCGAAGGCCAGATAGTGGAAAGACATCCAATTGATGGTTGTGGTTTCATATCTTATTACTAAAGTCTTGAATCCGTCTACCCAAGCATTAAGTTGTTCCACCACAAATCTTCTCTTATATAGTTGATTATCAAAGACATATGGAGTGTCTTCATCATCTGATTTTCCCCTTCTCTTGTTTTTATCGATGTTGAATATGATGTCCTTTTCAAAGCATAGTTCCTTGAATTTGGCAACATCAAACCCTGCATCGGCATTCAGGAAAAGACCATCACATGAAAGGTCAATTGCCTCCATTTGATCAAAAATTTTATTAGCAGTTTTTACCAGTTCAAAACTGTCATGATGCTGGCCACTTATCGGTTCTGACCAACCTATTGGCACACCCTGATCATCGGTCAGTATCAATAGATTCGTGGTTTGAGCTTTCTTTCTACCTTGATAACCTACCTCTTGTCCTCCTCGCTTTACCGGGGTATGTGATCCATCAAAATTTACAGAACAAAGGTTTAAATGCTTCCGTTTATTTAGCAATAATTGCTCATAACATCTTTTCCAAATTCCTGTTTTTGACCACTTGTTGAAGTGATAAAACACTGATTGCCAGCTATATCTGATAAATCCAAAGAAATGTCGAACAGGCAATTGCCTCCATTGCACACCTGTTTTGAGCTTATACAATATGGCCTTCACTATTTTCCACATTGGTACTTTTAGTTTCTTTCCATTTGATATTTTAGGCATGTGTTGTACAAAAAATTCATTAATTTCAGCTTTAACCATTGTTTGTAGTCTTTAGTTATTCTTTGGTTCTACACCTCAGCGTTTCTAAAGCTACAAACTTTTTATATTAAAATAATCCGTAATGTGTTATTAAACAACTTCGTAATAAAGATGATCGCTTACAGAGCAGAATCATCTGTGGCAGCTGTGGCTTGTGACCACCTCAATAGGGCAAAAGACGAAAAAAGAATGTTCATCAAACAAATCATCAGCAACAACGCTGACTTGATTCCGGATTATAAGAGTAAAACGCTGACTATAACCTTGCACTCTCTTTCTGCACCAAGATTTAATCATGCAGCCAAACAGATTGCAGACCTGCTCAACAAAACTGAAACCATATTCCCTGGATCAAATTTGCGCATGATCTTCAAAATAACAGCGAATTTAGATTGCGAGAGGTAAGGAGTTCTGATATTACATCCTTGCCAGACTCTTTGATCATGCACGAAAATGCCAGGTAGAAGGAAAATATCTCAAATACCTCAATGGGTTGCACAAAACCAAACTTCTCATAATAGATGATTTTGGACTTCATCCATTTAAAAAAGGAGATGCTCAAATCCTTTTAGATGTAATCGAAAACAGACATTTAAAAGCTTCTACGATCATAAACTCTCAAATACCTGTACACGGATGGCATGAACTCATTGGCGAAGGAACTATTGCTGATGCAATACTCGATAGAATTGTAAATACAGCTCACAGAATAAAACTAGACGGTCACTCTTTGAGAAAAAAAATTACCCTTTCATGATCTATGAATCGAAGACAAGATGAAAAGTAAGATTTACAACATTCCAACATTACACGTAAAAAGCTCTAAGGCTTTTCCCTATGTTGAAATGTGGAAAATCACACAATTACTCACTCTAAAAAATGTGAATACAAAATGAAAATTATTGAATTCATTATGAAAAAAGACTCATATTAGCTCCATGGAAAGTGGCACGGTTTAGAGCGAAATACGTGGCATGGTATCAGCGAAATAGGCAGTGCCTGGGTGGCAATCAAAAAAGATCCTCAATTACTGATGAAATATGAAGAGTATAGAAAACAAATGGGTGGTCATAAAGCTATCGTAAAAATAGCACGAATATTAATGAGAAGAATAAGAAGGGTATGGCTAAAAAAGGAACCGTATCTGATAACTGAATATTAAAGATATAAGTTGCTGACTTTTATAAATCATGAGGATAAAGACTGATCAAAACCTGCCTACAGCATCCGCCATCGGTGAGAAAGACTGTATCCGGCAGACTACAGCATATCCATTTTTAAAATACCTGAAAAGGGAGATACAGCATCCGTGTTTATACGGAAAGACTGGTGATAGAAGGCTGGAATATTTAAATCAGCGACAAGGGAAGTAGTGGCGTTAAAATTTTCATTCTTTTTGAGCTTTGGGGCTAAAAAAGAACAAAAATTTCATCATCGTGGAGATGATCACTAGTGAATAATGCACTTAACAAAAGAAAATAGCGAAATTTTAACATAAAATGCTTGGAAAACAACATAGAAGGCAGGGATGGGCAGGTAGTTCGAACTCAAACGTGGATATGGGCATCTCTTTCTTCATGGTATCAGTTGCGGAAAGGTGGGATCAAACGTATGCTCGTCGTATGTTTTACCGGCCCTTATTTATTAACTTTGATCTTATGATCATTTATTCTTCCGCTGCGCCTAAATCAATTGCAGACGACCTCAGAGCGCTTGCTTTATTAACCCGGTCGCGGAATCTTCCTTCATTGAAGGCTACTCGCCATTTTATTGCTCAGATTGAGGCTCGGGGTTTTACTTTCGAGCTTTGTACGGAATATCCAAGATTTCACATTTCCCATTCTAGTCATTCTGATGTTATGATTGGGTTTGTCGATATTGCATTGCTTTGTCCTTCCGGGAGTAATGATCGTGACATTTCCCTGATGGATTTCTAGTTGATTTGGGTGTAAGACAAATCGCACAAAGTTTAAGCTAGACACGACTTACTTTAGAATAGGTCATCAAGCAATTCATTGGCCGATTTCCACTTCTAGTTATTCGTACTTTTTGGCCCCGATGCTTCCCGATGCTGCGATCGCATTGGCATCAACCTTAGTTTAACTTATATTTTATTTATGAATATGTATTCTTTTGATTATTAACATTATACAGGCAAACATTGGACTGCCACATAGTGAAGAACTTTGAATTTTTCTGCACTTTTGTTCTATGGTTAGATTCCCAAATATTAGGTTAAAACACAGGTAGTCAATTCTTTTTACATTGTTAATTGTCATATATGTTAAGTTAGAGTTGATGCATATGCGATGCTGCGATCGGGACAGGATGATCGGGATGTGCCACATTGCCTCAAAAAGTACCAATTGGAGACCGTCCCCGAAGGAGGAAAAAGCAAAGCCGCCGATATGAGAAAGGCATTTCAACCGCTATGACTATCCTCGGTTTCATGTTTTCCATTCAAGCCAAACTGATTCTGTTCTTTTTTTCATTGAAAAAAAAAGAACCAAAAAATTCTAGGAAAAAGCAATCCCTCCGGTGCTTTTTCCGGGCCTCCGCCACCCTTTGAAACTGCCGTTTTTCTTTAACTTGAATTCTGATTTTCAATAATAATTCGCTATCGACTTCATCGATCGTGAAATATGTCCTGCACCCGCTCCCAGGCTAACATTTTCAAATGTATAATAATCATAGATTTATGCCGCTGAATATCAGCATGTTGAAACATTCGGTGTAGTGGTCTTAACATTCACTCAATAGAATGATCCCGACATTGATTGGGAGGGTTCGGATAATGATGCGAATCTTTTTCAGCAATTCAGAGCCACTTCATAACTGACTGAAACAGAGCAAACTATAAACAGCCATAAAAAACAAGTTTACAGCTGTTTATATATTTGCAAAAAAGTTTATATGATGAGTAAATTTTAAAAAAAAGAAAACTTAAAAGAGCCAATTCCTTAAAGAATGAGTTGAAAAGCTCTCGAAAATCTCCCCGCAATTTGCTTTTGTATAGGATTGCCCAAACCTTTGACCACTTTATCCCTGCTTGGAAACACACCTTTGATAGTCTACCCGATTATCGAGGTAAACGTGCGAGGTATGAGATTTCAGAAATCATATTGGCCGCTGTGATTATGTTTTTGTTTAAAGAAGGTTCTCGCAACCAAATGAACGAGGATCGTGAAGAAGATCAATTCTTGGCGAACTATAAGGCTTTGTTTGGCTTGAAGTTACCCCATACCGCGTAACGCGGCACGAGTTATGGATACACCTAAGTGATGTGATGAATAAATTACAGCCAAAACATTTAGAATCCTGTCGTCATCATATTATCAAATATTTATTGGACAAACGCACCCTTCATAAGTTTCGGCTTCAGAAGAAATATTTCAAAATAGCAATAGATGGCAGCGGTGTTTACACATTTGATAAGGAACCCTATCCAAATTGTCCGTATATGACAAGCAAGAGTGGAAAAAAAAGATGGCATCAAAATGTATTGGAAGCAAAACTTGTTTGTTCAAACGGATTTTGTTTATCCCTGGCAACAGAGTGGTTGAAAAATGAGGATGGTCACCGCAAACAGGACTGCGAACAAAAAGCACTGAAAAGATTATTGGTAAATCTTAAAAGCGACTTTCCTCGATTGCCAATTTGCATTCTTTTGGACGGACTATTCGCCTCAGGCCCTGTAATTGAGCAAATCAAAAGTAATGGCTGGGAGTACATCATTGTTTGGAAAGATGGAAAATTGAAAATGAAGGATTTAATGCTCAGAAGAATCATGGTTTGAATTTACATCACAAATATGTGCGCAAAAACTTCACCGGCATTCGCAATTATTACATGTCTATGCAGATTGCTCATAACTCGTACCGCGTCACGCGGTATTATCGAACAGTTATTTGTTTTGTGCAAAGTAATAGTGCCTAAGGCTATTTTGCTCAAGTCAAATTCAAAAAATCTATAGAAATTTCAAGGCTGGTGAATCTCAAAACCGATTAGGTTAATGAGGTTGTCATGGCATTAAACAACTCCGTTGTCTTGACTCTTCTTTACTATCTTCACCCTGAATTGCTGTGAGGCGAGGACAGTCTACCTGCCTCTGGCAGGCCCTTTGGTTAGCACATAAATCATCTGAAATTCTCAATTTGGTCTATTTCTATCATTCGCGGCCCCTCAATGGCGTCGCAAATTTATTTGCGACTTCCACGATGTGAACCAAATCCAACTACGCCAAGGCTTTGTTGGACAATGTAAATTTGGTTCGCCATTGTGTTGAATCTTACCAGCAGAAGAAGAATAATCGATGCCGTGTCGAGAATTGCATCATGCCCAGGTTTAAAATGTTAAAACCTATGTGCCAACGAAAGCTGGCAGGCCATCACAAACCAAGCGTGAGGCCAGAGGCCATCACGAACCGGATTGTTCAAGGCGTCCCTTCGACTCCGCTCAGGACAGGCCTCGCCTGAGCGTTGTTGCTGATGGCCTCCGGCCTAAGCTGAAACAAACACCCGCACCACCTCAATCTTAGTATCACTCAACTTTTCGATCACAAACCTATAATTATCCAATTCCCACTCCTCGCCTTCTTTTTCAGGAATCTTGCCTGATGTCATTACAAGATAGCCGGACAGAGTTTGGTATTCTCCTTCAGGGAAGGACAGATTATCGTATTTATCGTTGAGATCATCGATTTCGAGCCGGCCGGAGAAGAGGTATTCGCTTTCGCTGATCTGTTTTTCGATGTAATCTTCTACGTCGTATTCGTCTTCGATCTCGCCGAAAATTTCTTCTAGTACATCCTCTAGTGTTATGACTCCTGCTGTCCCACCAAATTCATCTACTACACAGGCGATATTCATATTTTCTTTGATAAACTGGAACATCATATCTCTCGCATTCATCGCCTCGGGGACGAGGATGATGTCCATGATCTCGCTTTTGATGGATTTTGGACTAGCAAGTAGATTTTGGTGATGGATGTAGCCTATTATGTTGTCTATGTCGCGATCGGCTACCAGGACTCTGGACACGTTTGTCTCTTTGAATAATTTCATCAGATCATCAAGGCTTTCCGATTTGTCGATGTGGATGATCTCATTTCTTGGTACCATGCAGTCTCGCACCTTCATCTGATTCAAATTGAGTGCATTGGTAAAGATCTCCTGGTCGATTTCCTCGTTGAAGCTGGTGACGGTATCCTCAATGTAGTTTTGCAGGTCGAGGCGATTAAGGGCGATATTGATATTTTCTCCCGGTGATTTTATAAACCACCTCAGCATTAGGTTAGTTAGTTTGATCATGAGCCAGGTGGGAGCCTTGAGGATAATTTTGAAAAATTTGAGCGGATAACTTAGCCAGTACAGCACCTCATTGGCGTAAAGCCTAAAAAGTGTTTTTGGTAGATACTCGCCGAAAATCAATACCACCATAGTAATAATAAAGATGTTAATGATCAGGATAACGATTTCACTCTCTACGAAAAGCCTGAATAGAGGAGTCATCACTAAGGTCATCAGATACGTAAAGACAACAAGGGCAATATTATTCCCGACCAACATCGAACCGAGAAAGTCCTGGGGCTTATCAAAAAATTGACCAAGGATCGTCCCTCTTCGCGAACCCTTGTTACGCTTGATTTCTACATTGAGTTTATTAGCCGATACAAATGCAATTTCGCTGCCGGAGAAGAAGGCAGAGAGTAAGAGGAATAGGATGATGAAGAATATTAGCATTGACAAGTTCAAGTTCAAGTACAAGAATCAAGTTCAAAATAATTCATTTGGTAATATTGACTTCGGTTCTTCAAAGGTATTAATACGACGGACAAAAGTACGGTTGAATTTAACTTGAAAAAATAATGCCTGTACGTTGATTAATCGAAAGAAAAGATATTTATTTACTTAGAATTTGGATGTAAGCCCTTACTTGGCCTTTGACTGAGTTGATCATATTTAACCTTGTCTTAATACAAGATCACAATAAAAAGAAAACCCTGTTTCATCAAACGCAAAACAAATAAATCCATTGAGCAAACCGAAAGTAATCAAAGACTACGATAAGATCAATGACGACTTGACCTCTCAGATCAAGTTCAATTACCCTAGCGGATTTGAAAAACATCTCGTTACTTTCAAGGATCTTGATGGCAAATTCGTGTCTGCCCTGCCTTTTGAGACAGACGAGCGGTATTATCTCATACGCATGACCCAGGCGGAAGCACAAGAGATTATCGAGGACGACACGGACTATGATGATGATGGGCTGCTCAAAGAACATGTAAAGGAAGAGTATCAGGGCCAATTTGAAGAGGATGTTATGGAGGTCGAGGAAGTACCGGATGAGGATGATTATGCAGAGAGGCGAGACGATTGATATTAGTTTATTTGAGAAATTTAGACAATGGACAAATTTCTGTTGTGCAAGAGAAATATCTGGATAATCCGCAAGAAACCTTCCATCAGCTCATTTACAAGAACATCAGTTTGATTGTGACTTTGAGTTGTCGGATCTTTCATAAAAACCGGCTCTGCACAAGTGATGGCATTGCTGCAAAGTTGACAACTTTGAGAAAGTTGTCAACTTGAGTGCCCTCTTTTTCTCAACTTTAAACTTTAAGTTTGAGCCAAACCATCTTCACAACAAATGATACGCATATTCGCCACAGGCGGCACATTTGACAAAGAATACGACGAGATCAACGGCAAGCTCTATTTCAAAGATTCGCACATTAATGAAATTCTTGAACTAGGTCGTTGTAAGGTGCCAGTCCAGCTTCGTACATTGATGCTCATCGACAGTCTCGAGATGACCAAACAGGATCGGGCATTGATCGCATACAACTGTGATCATTGTGAAGAAGATAAGATCATCATCACACATGGCACGGATACGATGACCGAGACCGCGACATATCTGGCGGAGCGCATTGAGAATAAGACGATTGTGCTCACCGGTGCATTGATTCCTTATCGATTTGGTTCGTCGGATGGACTATTCAATTTGGGGAATGCTTTGGGATTTGCCCAAGCATTACCTCATGGAGTATATGTGGTAATGAATGGGCGATGTTTTCAGGCAGGCAAAGTGCGGAAGGATAAGGCAACCGGGGTCTTTGAGGCGATTTAAACGGCAGATGGTGGTCGGAAGATAGCCAAAGGGTTTGGATAACCAAGCAATACAAGTGATGATACCTGCTAGTTCGGCGAGTGTAGGTTACTGTTTAGGAGACGGTCTCCCCTTCAGGGGCCGGGGGTTTGCGCCGGAGCATAGGCACGGCCTCCTGCAGGTGGGCTCCCAAAGTTTGGTAAACGTGCAGTTTACTTATAGTGCTCTTTGCAAATAATCCTGAACATGTCAAACACAGAGATTCTTCCCGCGTTATTTACTAGAGTTATGAAAAATCATCGGCTGTTTTCCCTTCTGAAATATACGCTTACTATGAACGCAACCTACGGCGAACAACTCTTGTCTTTACAAAAAGATGTCGATCGCCAGGTGTACTCTCTTTATTCTCATATACTCACAGTCCAAGACCTTTGGAACAGCCGAATATTAGGTGCCCATTATAAATACAGCATATGGGAGTTATTGACGCCCAATGAATGGAAGGCAATAAATGAAAGTAACCACCAAACAACCCTAGAGATCATCGACGAATATCCTTTGGACAAAGAAATTTTCTACAACAATTCCAGCGGTAAATCATTCAAAAATACTATCGAGGAAATTTTATATCATGTCGTAAACCACTCCACTCATCATCGCGCCCAAATATCCCTACTCCTGCGCCAGGGAAATATCGAACCCATAAAATCGGATTATATTTTTCAAATACGCAACGAGTTGTAATGTCTTCTCAATTCCTCGAAATTCTTCCTTTGAAATTAAGCATCCTTCGTTTGGGTCCTCATGATGAAGTTCCCACACGTATCTACAAGAGCAAGTTCTACACTATCTCCAAATCTGAAAAGGAACTTTCGATAGTGGCAGAAACTTCCATTCTGTCTAAGTATTGCGAAAATCCTATCGTATGGCGACCTATACGATTTAAAGAAGTGCTCGACTTCAGCATGACGGGTATAATGGCTAAGATATCAGCTGTTCTCGCTGAGGCTAAAATCTCCATTCTCGCTATTTCTACCTTTGAGACAGATTATGTTTTGGTGAGAAAGGAGGATTTGAAAAGGGCTGTGGAGGTGTTAACGGAGCACTATTCGATTTTTCGGCTTTGAATTGAATATCTTTGTAATTTGATCTACTTGAAACATAAAGAATTAAATTTTGATACCCCAAATCCTATAGATCGTCGTCCGATTCAAAATACTCATCCATTAACTGAAAAATCCTGTGAAAGATAAATTCCTGCAACTTTTGATCTCTATACTCCTGCGAAGTTATCCCCTCAATCTCCAGGAGAGATTCGTATTTAACTTTGTTATTATACCAGGCTTCCCGTCCATCATTCAGTGAATATGCGCTGATGTCGTATACCACTTCAATAGCATATTCCTTGCGAATGTATCGGTCACTTTTAGTCAGGACTTTCTTTCGAACCTGGTCAAGGCAGATTTCATAATCCGTGCCTAGACTTTGGTAATATCCTTCCGGTAAGGATAATGTAGCCATAAAATAAGGATAGTGATCCAGGACTTCTTCGTTGAGATTCCATTCTCTCTTCCCGAGGACCACGGTGCCATCTTCAAAACATCGATCTTGTATGCGCAGTTGGGTAACGATATAAGGAGCGCCTCTAAAATTGGGATTGCTCAAGGTGATGACAACGTCTTTGTAGTTGAATCGTGCGAAATTGATCTTGACCTGACCCAAGGCAACGAGCAAGCCGATGGCCAAGACCAGTAATAACTCTATTCTAAAAATTTTCATTTCCAGGTCTACTTCTATACAATAGTAGCCGCTAAATAGAAAAGCCCTTCGGAAAAACCCGAAGAGCTTTGTTATAATAGTCGAATGGATCAATTAGCTTGCAGGCGCCTCACCTTCCGGCTTGAATACTTTTCCTTTGATATAGATGTACGTATTCACAGGATCAGTGTTAGCTGTGATCGTTACTCTCTTGTTTTCAGCTCTTCCTTCTGGCTGGCCTTTTCCTCTCGAGTCGTATTGTACTTTGATCTCACCAGTACCACCAACTGCTATCGGTTCTCTTGGCCAATCGGGCACTGTACATCCGCAAGATCCCTGAGCTTTGGAAATTACAAGTGGTTCATCACCTGTATTTTTAAATGAAAATAAGTGTGTCACTTTGTCCCCTTCGGTGATTTCACCAAAGTCGTGCTCTGTTTCCTCAAAGACAATTGTTGTAAGTGGTCCTACGGGTACTGTGGTAGCAGCGTCACCGGTAGGTTGAGGTATTGTAGTAGATTGAGGGGTTACACTTGCCGGGACTTCCGTTGTATCGGCCTTTTCGTTTTTGCAAGCTGTAAGAGAAAGAGATGCTATAATAGCAACCAGAGAGAATAGTTTAAACATTTTCATTATTGAATTAAATTTTTTGATTTACGAAATAATTTTGTTTAAGATAATAATACGAAGGTATGCCATTGATATTGTATAAAACCTTGATAGACATTGGCTTAACAACGCGTTAACATCTCAAAATGAGAAAACAGTTGGTTCCAACCAACTAAAATTCCAAGCGCCAAATTCCAAATCGCGAAGAATCATATTGCTAATTTCACGTAGTTCTGCTAAAATCAGGTTGGTAGGAAAATGACTGCCTACTGCCGACTGTGCGAACTCGCTTTCCGTCTACATCTTGGAAAGGTATTTCACATCCAGAGCAAGCGAACGTATTTCCTCAAGCATGTCATTTTGCACATTTTCCAATTCCTTATGCCTGAAGATCCTTAGCTTCATTTCAAAAATTGCTTTTTGGTAGCTATTGCCTAAATCATAAATACTGGAATAAAAGCGGAGCACATTCTCAAAACGGATCAACTGTTCTCTGGCCTTGAACGATGCCTTAACCGCACATGCCTGCTCGACTTCTGATTTTAAGTTATCAAGCTCCGATCGTATTATTTTGTTTTCTCTTTCAATTACTGCTGTCATAGTCTACGTTTTTCATCAATATTCTTATGCTCTTTATGACATTGGGCAAGGTTTAAAGGATTACATTTTGACGATCAATAAAGGCGATACGCAACTAACAATGCAAACATATTAATTATTTCTAAATATATGTAAAAATAATATGTTTAAATTATTGATTTGTAGGTATTGGCAATAATCGTGTTCGTCAAGTGCAGGATTCCGGCAGCGTGATCAAAAAAAACCTCGGACTGCCAGTTCCGGGAAATTGACACTACTTGTTACTTTCCAACCACATTCTAAATTCCTCCGCACTTTTCGTATTCAAGCAATACTCCAGCATGAGACCTCCTTTGCGCGCTGCAATGATGCCAAATTTTGTATTCGCAATTCCGGCGACACTATGCGCATCCGGATTGACGGAGACCATTCCATCCTTTTCCATGATATAATCGATCCACTGCCAGTCGATGTCGAGGCGTTGAGGATTGGCATTAATTTCGATCACCACGCCGTTTGATATGCAGGCGTCGATTAGTTTTTTATGATCCACAGGATAGCCTTCACGTGATAGTAACAGCCGGCCGGTGCAATGACCCAGTATACGAGTGTAAGGATTTTCGACCGCTGTGATCAACCTGCTCATCGCCTTGTCCAAATCCATTTTCAGATTGGAATGCACGCTCGCGATAATACAATCGAATTGACCGAGCACATCATCATCATAGTCAAGCGCTCCATCGTTGAGAATATCGCTCTCGATGCCTTTGAAAAGCACAAAATCGTCCATCTCGGCGTTCACCTCGTCCACTTCTTTCCATTGCTGTACCAAGTGATCCTCGTCGAGGCCATCTGCATAAAACGCTGATTTTGAGTGATCAGTGAGCAACATATATTCGTAGCCGTAGGACTTTGCGGCTTCGACCATTTCCTTGATTGTGTTGACGCCATCGCTGTATGTGCTGTGGCAGTGGACGAGCCCTTTGATGTCGCCGTCCTCGATCAATCCGAGATCTCCTCCTTGTGCACGTTCTAATATGCGGGGATTTTCGCGGCATTCCGAAGGAATATATGCGATGTCTGAAGCATCGAACAGATCTTCTTCAAAGCCTTCGAAAACAGGTTCGCCGAATTGATCAATCCATTGATCGAGAAATTCCTCAGAACACGAATTTTCGAATTTTACCTGCGCGAAATTTTCTTCATCTTCAAATTCCACTTCAAAGGGTATGCCCCGAAATTTATATTTATCTCCTACCATTTCAAAGTCCTCCGCTGATTCTAATTTTGATCTTAATATAGATTCATCGGCAGTGGTGAGCATTTGCAAACTTGATACTATTGGCATTTTACGATCGAGGTCACCCATAAAGTCGAACATTGCATCGGGTAACAAGTCCTGAAGTTTGTTTAAAATTTCAATAGCATCATCGACGATGCGTCCGTATAAAAATTTGCCCTGGGATTCGAGAAAATATTTAAGTTGTTTCTTAAGCTGATCTTGAGTCTTTGCACCAAAACCTTTTAGATCGACCAGCCTGTTTTCATCGCATGCATAGAGCAATTCACCGGGAGTTTCGATGCCGAGCTCATCCCATATGGTTTTTATTTTTTTGGGGCCGAATCCTTTCATTTTGAGCATGTCTACTATGCCGGAAGGTGTGATTTCAAGATATTTGTTCAATGTTTGCAATTCATCAGTTTCTTTTAGTTCGAGGATCTTTTCGGTTATTGCTTTTCCAATTCCTCTCATTTGTTGCAGATCTTCGGGTGGCATTTCGAAGACCGATTCCGGTAATTTCCGAATGGTCAGGTAGGCATTAGTATACGACCTCGTTTTGAATTGGTTTTCGCCGTGAAGGTCCATGATTTTTCCCAGGAGGTTGAAGGTGTTTGCTATTTCTCTGTTGGTCATCTTTTCAAAACTTATGTAAGCCCAAATGCTTTGTATCAAAATTAAAGATTTGAGTTTGTTTTAAATTATATATCTTTTGTTATAATATGTAATTTTACCATTGGAAATAAACGTCCCGTATTATGAAACAACTTTTATTTTTTCTATTCACAGCGTGCCTGATGTCTTGCGCAGGTGGAGCCACAGGACCCAAATTTGATTTGAAAGGATACGCCACTGAAAATATTGGAAGCGGAGCACAATTGGCAGTATTCAAAGATGCCAATGGCTGGGCGCTGGCAAAAGGAACACTGCAAAATGGCGTGCGTACTGGCACCTGGATGTCTTACTACCAAAACAGTAATAAGATCAAAACGCTCACTTCCTATATCAATGGTGCCAAGAATGGCGTACACATCAATCTGAACGACAGGGGTCAGATCGAGTCGCTCACCGAGTACAAAAATGATCAACTGCACGGCCTTTCGGCAAAATACACTTTTGGCCGGCCCACAGAAGAGACCAATTATAAGAATGGTAAAATTGATGGCACATTCGCAGTCTATGACTCTCAAGGAAAGTTGCAGAGGAAAGGAGAACTTACGAATGGACAATACCACGGAAAGCTGCAATATTTTGACGACGCCGGTAACCTGGTCATGGAATACGAATATGAAAACGGAGAAAAGATAAGCGGTGGAATAGTGGAGAAGCAAGCTCCGGTGGAGTAAGTTGAGGCGCCTTAATTCCTGAAGCGAGGACAGTCTACCTGCCTCTGGCAGGCCATCGGGAACGACACAAGGTCAAAAGCGAGGATCCCGCAGCAAGTGCGGCACGGGCAGCCATCAAGCACCAAAAGGTTCAACTAGGATTTCATGGGCCCCGGGTTTTTTTACCTCCAAGCCTTTTTTTAGGTCTAATTCTCATTTTGATGTGCTGAGCTTGCCGAAGTATGACAGGCTTTGCACACGCATCACATAGACTTCGTCTCTACCATATTTTTTACATCTAGCACATCAATTTAGGATTTAACCTTTTTTAGATTTCATCGACTAATGTTTTAATTATGTCAAAATTAAATTTATGACTGTTGCGAACCGTTCAGAACGGATAGTTCGTAATAAGTTGATAATCAAAATATTATAACGAAATAATTAACATATTTTGTCTATAGATAATCATATTATAGCTACAATAACACAGAAAGCTGTAAGCCTTGGTATCCGGGCCTACCTACCCGCACGAGAACAAAAATTCAGTCATTGTATTTGCTCGCATACAAAAGAATGAACATAGCCTTTTGGGAGAACCGCCCCGGGACACATGGAAAGTCGAAATAAGTACCCTTCGAGATTTACACAACCTCATATCATAAATATTTTTATATATAAAAATTTATTATATATTTACATAGAAGTTTTAAAAGACTTCGATTAATAAGGATCTAAAGAAAACTACATGCCATTACTCCCTATGCACCCGACATTGGGTAGCGCTTTTCAGCACTATCGGTCAGGTGAACAATTCACATCTGTTAGAGCAGATAAAACGAATGATCTCGAAGATATTCTGATCAATATTATTGCGGAAAATCTCCAGCAAAGCAAGTCTACTTTGATTATTTCAAACCAAGAGTCCGACCCAGCCTGGCCTGCTAAAATTCTGTCTTCGATATCACTTTCGCAGTATTGCTTGGTATGGACTCAGGAATATTTAGATAAGCAAAAGCCTTTGGAAAGGATCAGGGCATTTTCGCCGAAGTCAGAAATCGATTTTCGTCAAGACGAGTATCGCGTCACCCTGAATCAAAGAGACGACATTCGCTCGATTATGGATGAATACACATCCAGGATGTATCAGCGCGCATTTGGCAAGTATACCTGGAAAGATTTGCTCCACCTTCAATGCCAGATGGAGCAAACGCAAAATTTAACACCCGAATACAATCTATCCGAATTTCGACAAGAGACCGAAATCAAAGATTTTTTAAGCGCTATAGCAGAAGTGGAAAAAGATTTTCAAAATCATTATGCAGTACTCATCGATGTAGATTTATTCAACCCGAAGTTATTTGCAGATGAGGGCGGCCGCGAAATAATCCATGAAGAACTCCGAGACCACCTTGAAGGAATATGCGAACTGAAATCTTTATACGTTGAGCATTACGATCGACTGAGAAAAAAGATTCGCTCTGAAATCGAGCAAGAGTATTTGGGCTTATCGAGTACGTTTTTGAAACTTAGCAAACATCTGGATCGATTAGAAAATCGGCAGCTCGAAAATGCAGCAAGAACTCCCAAAGTCGGATCGCTTTGCTCCGCTGCCGAACTTCGTGAAATCCGGAACCTGCTCGAAGAACACAGCAATCAAATTCGCCAGTTCAAATACCTCGATTTTGGGGATGAGCCGCCACACAAAACGCAAATACGGTTTGAGGAATTGAAAATGTTTTTGAATGAATTGGGAATTTACGTACAGGATATTCAACAAAAAATAGAAGATCAAACTGTCTTCCACTTAAAAAGATTTAGTCCTTTTAATGCAGATGACGAGCGGCTCAAAAATTTAGAAACCAGGCTTGATAGCTTTATTGAGAAGCTGAATGATTCGGACATTTTCAAGAAAACTTTTTTGAATAATTCGCTCAACCTCGGTAAGAAGATCGAACTCCTCAGAGATGTCGAAAGAGATATTCTTAAGGCAATCGCCATGCTTGAGTCCTTCCCCGACTACTACGACTGGCGCGCAAAGATGCATGTAAATTCAGTAGAAGAAGCTGTAGTTGAAAAATTGATATTTTCTTCGCAGTCGTGGAAGTCAGAAGCTAGAAGAAGCCTGGTTTCGGGCGGTCTCAGGAAGCATTACCATCCGTGTATATCGAGCATAGCTGCGGAGATTGGGCGTCTTGTAGAAAAGGAAAATGAACTTTATCAGTTGCGGCTCAAAAAGATTCATTGGGCCACGCATCAATTGAGATTGAATGCTGTAGAAGAACTGCGAACCCAGAGCCAATATTTATTCAAAGAACTCTTTAAGGCGCAGGGCCCGACAACCCTCAAAACCGCAGAAACATTTTTCACCCATAGAAATTTCTTCGATGCATTTTATCCTGTATTACTCACCTCGGATAAGTATGTAAGTGATCTACTGACCCCACAGCAACGATGGGATACCATTGTGCTGATTGATATGCACGTTTCTTACATCAAAGCCAATAACCTGAACATGCCTGCAAAACAAGCAATTTGTCTTGATCCTGTGACGGAAACCAAAGACGCAGATAATCCTTCAAATTTCCGACTTAATTGTCCGAGAATCGGCTCTATGCGTCCATTGAAGCATGTCCCGGTGGCCGAAAGACACGAAATGGCACTCGCTGCTTCTAAAACATTAATGGATGCTGCGTATTGCGCTAGCATCTATTGCATTAGAAATGTCAGCATAATATCATTATTGCCCGAAGAAGTAGAAAATGTAATCACCGCCTTATTCATCGCTCAAGGAATCAAATGCTTGCATCACAAGACACAGGACGTTCTCGCTCTGACGGAAAGTATGGTAAGTGCAGACTCAGAAGTCTTTCTTCTCTATGAGAATGGTATGCTTTCGCAAGATAGCAAAGATGGGATCAGGTGGCATTATCATCTACTGGATCACCTTCGCGACGGGGGAATCAGGAGAATCGACATCAGCAGCTCGGATTTGTATAAAGATCGAGCACAATTGCTCAAATCGGTAAGACAGACTATTTTGGCCTCTTTGTCTCAAGAAAAACAAAAGAAAGAGGCCGAATATGCCGTCGCATGATACAATCGACTTACTCCAGCATAAAGATGTGCTGAAAATTAGGCAAATTGGCGAAAAGCAAAAGATCTTCGACCCTATCCGCAAGAAGTGGTATGTGCTCAGGCCGGAAGAGTTTGTCAGGCAATTGGTTATCGTTCATTTAAATGCTGTTTTGGCATATCCGCTTACCCTTATCGGCATTGAGAAACAGCTGCAGGTTCACGGCATGACCAGGAGATTTGACTTGGTTGTATTCGATAAAAAAGCCTTGCCTCATATCCTGATCGAATGCAAATCTCCGAAGGAAAAGTTGAATGAAGGTGCTGCTCTTCAAATTGCCAATTATAATATAGAATTGAATGCCAGGTATTTATGGCTTTCCAATGGCAAGGAGAATTTATTTTATTACATGGATTATGATGCGAAAGGTGCAAAGCCAATAGCTGATATACCGAAATATGAAAATTGATTTTCCTTTGCCGAAAGGTTACCGTTCCTTCAGAAAGGTGATTGGTGACTAACCAATTGGAATTTGTCGTAGCTTTAATTAAATAACAGTCCGTGAAGTATTCAACCCGAATTGACACGAATTTTCACAAATGGCTGATAACCAGTCATTTACTGTCACGGTATAGCGGGTAATGCGGATATCCTTCTCGAGGCCGGCCGTCAGCTTAATTACGAGCCATACGTCAAAGCGGCTTATGATGTAGGACAGTATGGTAGAGATCGCTATGCTTCAACTGGTCTCAACTGGCCAAGCGGGGTGGTCACTTCTTCTGCTCCCGGCAATTCTGAATCGCCTGGACTTATGCTGGGATTGGCGGGTACGGGTTATTTTTATTTGAGATTAGCTTTTCCGGAGATGGATTCTGTGTTGTAGTATCTTTAGGATAATTCGCTAAAAACTCAAAATGAAAACTAGAGACCAAAAGGCTCCTATTTTTCCCATTGCTATACTCCTGTTGCTGCTCTTGCTCTATTTTGGGTGCCAGGATAAGAAAGACCCTTTTTGGAATGAACTCGATGACCTCGTAGAAGCGGATTAGCAGACCTTGGACCGTTCCAACGACGAACTTCAGGAGCTTTATCTTTCGGTGCATGGCAATTCGTCAAATAGCGAATTTTCTGCACTAGAGCTTTTATCCAAGCCTGAGCCTCCGATCATGGAATTTTCCAAATTACGCAAAAATTTTCTACATCTCAAAAACAACAAATTCGTGGTGTTTTCCGGCGTGACGGGAGTCGGGGGCACAACTTTGACAGAAAGTATAGGAAGGCTTTTTGCACCCAACGACAATCATCGGATGGAACTATTTTGTGCACCTCAATTCGACCTCAGATTGCACGATGAGTATATCGGGCAGCGTATCAATGGACAATTCAGAAAAGGAAAATTACTCAAGTTCTGGGATCGTTGCATAACACAGCCGGATGAGCCTTTTCTATTATTCATTGATGATTTTGATAAGATCAATCCGGAAACGTTTTTTGGCCCCGAAATTTGGCGAAAGCTATATGACCGCGATTACGAGGTGATCAGAGATGGGAACGAAATAATTATCCCCGATAATTTTTACATGATTATGTCCATCCATAGTGGACAGGGGTCGCGTATAGAGCTCAACGACGAACATTTCAAAAGGCTTGGTGGGAAAGTGGATATCCTGCCCAATACAAAAGAATTAATCATCTATCTCCAACGCGAAAAACTAAAATTGGGAGAAGCATTGGCACAAATGCGAGGTGACTCCGAAGACGGGGAAGAGGTGGAAAATCGGCTAGCGGTATTGAAGAATAAGGGCTATGTAAAAAGGCATGTTTATTTTTTTCAAAAGATGAATGAGCTCATCGAGAAGAAATTTTCAAAAGATTTACAACTGGGTCAAAGAGGAATTATTAAAGATTTGTACCAACCGGAAGATTTTGATGAGGCAGTTTCATTGTTCATGAATCACGTCAATGCATTGAGTAGCGGAAAAGATCTGACCAGAAGAGACGTCAAACCCATTTTGTATACCATCCGCACAAACGGGAAGCTACGCGGCTCTAATACAATTGCAACACAAATGAATTATTTGGAGGAAAGGGGTTTTCTCACCGAATTTTTTGTTGGTTTGAGTTTTCTCTTCCTCACTGCTATTTTCAGCTGGTACTTATTTCGCCAAAAACTAAAATACACCGATCGGTATACGCAGCGGGTCTATGATATAACAAAGGCTTACAAAGACGGTGACAAAACGTATAACGATGTAAGGCAAGAATTTCACGATATCGAAAATGAAGTGGACAAGCTGGTTCTCAAGCGCGATATAAGTTATACCGAAGCCGTTTTCTTTTACAATTTCATCGAACATAGGAATAGAAGAATCGAACAAGAACGATCTATTGACGAAAACTTCATGGTATTAGTCAATTCATTCCTTGAGGATGGGCAGCTGGAAAAGAAGGAAAGAGATCGCCTTATTCAATACCTGGAGAATATCAAGTACAAAATGACGACTGACGAATACGGTGACTATAAACGGAAAATCCAGGAATTGTATAAGAAGTATCGTTAGCTTGTACGTTGAGGTGACATTCCAGCCCGTAGGACGAGCAGGTTTCCACAGAAAGGTTGAAAATGTTCTTGCCGGCCCTACCCCTTCCCTGAATGCGGGAAAAAGGGTCAAACAAAAAAGAGAAAATAAAATGGTAACTTTCAATCCAACAAACTCGCTACTAAACTCCAGGTCATGAAAAATTTATTTTCGTTGGTTTTTTTGCTCCTCACTTTTACAGTAAAAGTAACTGCCTCTGCTGAAGAATATTCCGAGCCTCCCTGTGTCTCAAATTTCTGGTTTGAAAAACCCTTTTACAGTGATGCAAATAGCTACACCCACTATAACCCGATAAATTCCACCGAAATATATGTAAAAGTCACACCTGAAAAATACCAGGACATTGACTACATGGAGTTGTACGTGAATGATCAATATGTGAGAAAAGAAAGCTCCTTCCCTTATGAGTGGTGCAGGCCCAATCAACAGGGAGACAGCCACCTACGGAACTTGCAAAGTGGTAACTATGAATTAAGAGTAAAGGTCAAAGACAAATGCGGACAGTACTACGAAAAAACATTGAATGTCGGTATTAGTAATTTAGACAATCCTGAGACAGTGAGTTTGGAGGACGTATTTAATGATGGAAATTCGTGTGAATGGGAATTTGACTTTGAAGAACCTGGATATTGCAGTAATACTTTTTATGGCCGTTACAATGCAACTTTTGGCGGAAGTGAAATACTTCCAGGTAGTGATATATATGTAAAAGTAACTCCACGACATTACCAGGACATAGAATGGGTGGATTTATATGTGAATGGAGATAAAAAAAGAAGAGAAAACAGTTATCCTTATGAATGGTGTAAACCCAACCAGCCAGGAGATAATTATCTGCGAAACATGCCATCTGGTACTTACTACTTAAAAGTTGGAGTGCAAGACAAATGCGGGCAGTACCATGAAAAAGAATGTTCTCTCATTATTGGTGGGAATGGCAATGGGATTGATTCCGGCAACAATGGAAATTCCACCAATTGTCAATCACAATGTCAATTCGAAAGTCTGGGACTACATGGTGTAGATATAGGTTCCCTTCCTAATGATTTTACTCCCAACAGAGGACTTGACTATCCACTTGGAAATGAGCTCTATGTGAAAGTGAATCCTGAAAATGAAAGGGACATAGATTACATGGATCTGTATGTCGACAATCAATTCATAAGAAGAGAAAGTCAGTATCCTTATGAATGGTGTTTACCCAACCAGAACAATGATAACTACTTAAGAAATTTGCCGTTGGGCACCCATCCGCTCAGAGTGGAAATCAAAGACAGGTGCGGATCTACATCCGACATGACCACTGAGATTCACGTTGAGAACCTGCCAGATGGTTTTCTAAGAGACGCTGAATGTATAGGAGGGTTGTGCTGGTTACAGCAAGTTGCAAATATTCACTATGATCTGGAACTTACGCGCGTTGCTCAGACCATTGTCGTTTCACCGGGAACGGATTTATATGTTAAGGTGAATTCTTATAGATACCAGGACATCGATTATTTGGAATTAACCGCAAACGGTCAATACATCGGTAAAGAATCAACCTATCCTTTCGAATGGTGCAAACCCAACCAGAACAACCACAACTACTTGCGAAACGTGCAATCAGGTACGTATAACTTAGAGGTAAATATTTTAGATATATGCGGGAATAGCGGCAAAATCGAGGTAATCGTTCATGTCAGCAATAACGGGGCTCCGTCGACAAATGGCAATGATTCCAACGGCAACAATGGAAATACAGGCGATTGTCAATCGAACTGTTGGTTCGAAAGTTTAGGACTACATGGGGTTGATATAACTTCTGTGGGGTTTAATCCCAACGAGGGAATTAGCCTCCCGCTTGGAAATGAGTTTTATGTTAAAGTAAGCCCTGAAAACGCACAGGACATTGATTATATGGATCTCTATGTAGATGACCAATTGATAAGAAGAGAAAATCAATATCCTTATGAATGGTGCAGACCGAACCAAAGCAACGATGAATATCTGAGAAATTTACCGCAAGGTACTTATACGCTCCAGGAGATCATCGATTTTCTCATTGCCAATGATGTAAGTGGTGAGCCTGACCGGCGACAATACGGCATCGTTCGCCTGATCGATAATGGGGCCCAATCGGCTGCATTTTCGGGCGATCCCGTTACAGATTTTATTGGCCATATTACAGGAGGTAATTATGCCATTCAGGGAAATGGACTATTAAGTGAAGAGATCATCCAAGATATGGAGACCAGATTTTTGGAAGCAGCAGGTGATCTTGCTTGCAGATTAATGGCGGCTTTGCAAGGCGCTAATGTCGTGGGAGCGGATACAAGATGTGTTGCGAATGGAACATCCTCATTGTTTGCACTTATAAAAGTGGCTCAACCCGGTGATGAATTTGGCAGCCCATCTTTTTTACTCTCGACCCGTACAGAAGATGGAGATGGTGTGGAGCCAATAGATGTTGTTCAGGGATTATTTGATGAAGAAAAAAGTTGTGTCACTACTTCTACGGATGATGTAGCAAACTTCGATCTGCATTTCTCAGTCTTTCCAAACCCCGCGAGTGAGTTTTTGAGAATTGAACAAGAAAAATCAGGTAACTACCAAGTAGAATTGTTGGACATCTTTGGAAATCTCATAAAGACTTCGGAAATGACGGAAGATTTTGATCTGGCCTTGTCATTTTTGCCACAGGGCACCTATCTGGTCAGGTTGTCCAACAAAGAGAAAACCTATATAACTAAAATCGTTAAACTCTGAAGTTTTTCTAAAAGTGGAAAATGAATGGATTTGTCTAGGTTAGATCTGTCAAGTAAGGAGCTGAACCCTGCGCTCCCATCTTCGTAACAGAAAATGCCGCAGCCTTATTGGCAAACTCAACAGCCTTCGGAAGGTCAATGCCATCACAAAGAGCGACGGCCAAAGCTCCATTAAAGGTATCTCCAGCCGCCGTAGTATCGATCGCATTTACTTCCGAAGCCGGAATAAGGCCCTGGTAATTTTCCGCGAGTACAAATGCTCCCTTCGCACCCATTGTGATGATGACACTTTGCGCGCCCTGGGATTGCAATAAAGCAGCAGCTTTTCGTGCAGAGGTTTCGTTATTGACTTCGATGCCAGTCAGAAGTTCTGCTTCGGATTGATTAGGTGTAATAATGTAAAGGGCATCAAGTAGATCTCGAAGTTTATGGCCCTCCTTCGCCGCTCCGTCGCCAAAGCTTTGGAGCGTCGGCGACAAAGTTTCGGAGAGTAAATGGCCCTTCTTCGCTCCGACTGCATTCGGAGCTTTGAAGACCAAAGCAGGAGCGGGATTCAGAATAACTTTTTTCTTCACATTATGAGCCAATTTGATAGTGTGTAAAACGGTTTCCATCGGAATTTCCAATTGGATGAGGACAATAGAAGATTGTTCGAAAGCGCTTTTGGCGTTATCGATTTCCTTGGGATTCAACTCGGCATTCGCTCCTGACGCTACTGAAATAACATTTTCACCTCGTTTATCGACCATTATCAACGCAACTCCGGATTGTGTAAATTCGTCTGAATAGACATACGATGTGTCGATTCCGGCACGAGCGAAAGCGGCATGTGCCTGTTCACCAAAAATGTCTTTCCCGATCTTGGTTATGAACGTAACATTACCTCCCAATTTCACCGCCGCAACAGCCTGATTGGCGCCTTTACCTCCAGGGCTCATTATGAATTTTCCGCCGAGCACAGTCTCACCGCGCGCCGGTAATCGAGAGGACTTGATGACCATGTCCGTATTGCTACTACCCACAACGACAATTTTTTTCTCACTCATAGTTTCTTCAGTTTTCTACAACTATTCCAATAATAAGAAGTCTTTACCACTATGGGGCTTATGACAGACTTTATAAAGAGAAATCCCATCTGGTCATTTTTGATCATCAACTTATTCAATGCTGCGGCTAATGTAGTATTTGATTTTTTTAGTGAGACGGACAATTTTTCCGTATTAATAACTTCTTATGTTTTGAATATACTTTTGGTTGGAATTATTGGATACCTGTTGATCAAAAGAGCGCGATAAAACATTGAAAAGCCTTGCAGAGCAATCGTAAGAAGCTGACTTGGTTTATTCGTTTATGCGTTGAACTGTTTATACCGCAAAACCGCTTTATTTCCCTATAAACGAATAAACAAGAGAGGTAGATTTCTTTCGATTGCCCTGGGTTTTGAATCCTGAATTCCCTGTGGATGGGTAAATCCAGAAATTCAAATCAATACAATAATTGAAACAAATAAATGGTCAACATACCCCAATACGTGCCCGTAACCATGCTCAAAATAGCCAGCAAAATGGCATGCGGCATCCATTCTTCATTATAAGCTTTTGTTACGGCAGGGGCTGTAGAAATACCGCCTACATTTGCCATGCTCGCTATTGGAACCCAAGCCATATTCAACTTTAGTAGATAAGCCAACAGCATCATAATGACGTAGTGCAGAATCAACCAAATAATGGAAAAAACGACGACGCTCCCGGGTAGGCTGAGATCCTGGAAGTTGAGTTTGAGACCGAGTATGGCCATTATTGTTATGATGAGATAGCCTCCTGCTTTTATGACCAGGCCATGATTCCAAAAGGATAAGAAATTTCCCAAGGCCAACCCCAATAATGAAAGGACGACGATTTTGAAAAGAAACGATTCTATAAAATAATAACTCAGGATTACGGAAACAAGGCAGATGGCGAATGTCAGGAAATCGTTCTTAATATCTTGGCCATTTCCAGTAATTTGCTCAGGGATGAAGTCTAGAAATTCATCGGATATCCGAAAGAATTTATTGAGCGCATCGCTTTTTTTAATCTTTTGAAACATCAGGATCGTCCATATATTTACAAGAACATTGTCCATGACAAGGATAACCAGGAAAATCTGTTCGTTGCATCCGGAAAGTTCTTTGAGAATGAGTTGGCTCGTACTTCCACCGATCCAACTCCCTACAATCGTCACTAGACCCTTCCAATATTCGCCATCGATAATATGAGATTCGAACGCCCCACTAAACATGGATAAAATATAGAGTAAAACAAAAGGCAATAAAGCAACGGCTGCCGAACCACTTGCGAATACCGCGATCGGACGTATGCCGACCGCTCTTAGTTGCCTGAATGAGAGAGCGCTCATCACCAAGACTATAGCAAGTGGCATTATGAAATCCCTGCTCCAACTGTGAAGTTGTACTCCTGAAAGATCTAGATCAAACGTATGCGTGAAAATGGCTGGAATGATATACGCAAAGAGGATAGCCGGTATCCATTGAAGGATTTTATTAATGAGTGAATGGCTAGATCTCTCCAAGGTTATTACACAGCATAATGTAAATGCCACCAATAATATGCTAACGCAGTCCATGGAAATAGATGATTGAGATCATAGTGTTGTGAATACCGGCAGTTGTATAAGCCATACAACAATAGTAAACAGGATTTTTGAACAAAAAGGATCGCACAGCATTACCATTAGTACTTTTTGGTGACACATTCAGAATTCCAAGACAATGAAGAAGAAAATAAACCTCAGAGAAATAGAGAAACCGTTCACAATCAAACTTGGCTTCGCTAAACTTTTTGATCAATTGGATCAAATGGCCTCTAATCGATCAGCCGCAGAATCAGATTTATCAAAAAGTGTGTTATCGCAAATTGATCACAGGGATGAACTGTATAAAGGTTTTGATCCCGGTGCGGACTCCAGTAAATATACGCGTGAGATCAAAATCTTACTGAGTGTTCTGTTTCCCAGTCTGCTGCTCAACAATGAAATTAAAATTGCTATACCTCCGCTCTCTTCCGATATCCTGTATGCTACAGATCGATTTAATAAGATTTTTAAAGACCGCCAGGTGCTCGAGGATAAGGAGTTTAGTTCAGTAGATGAAGGTAGGGACTACATCCATATGTGCGCTTTTATTCTTGCGAGCCACTATGGCAAACCAATGCCACTCGATGTTCCTCCCGTATATAACGTAGAAGACGACAGAGGTGTCGTCAAATATTACAAGTCTACATACAATGCCGAATTTATGACGATCCGGCCCCTGGCAACTCCACCTGAAATTTCTGATGAGCTTCTACAAAAACTCAAAGAAGGTCATGAGGATGTCCGATTGTGGAAAGAGATCTTTCCGCCTGACTCATGGGAAATTGGCGGATTCGGACTAAAGAGTTTTACCCACCGTAAGCAATGAGCAAGCTCTTTCGCTCATCAAGAACAACTTAATAGGCAACAAAGCCAAAACAGATCACGATGAATTCCAAAAGAATATGGACTCCCATTCAAGCACCTTGCTTGACGTCCCAGGCGTAGTTACATCGTTGATCATGTATGATGAGGCCAAAGGACAATTTCTCAGAACCCGAGAACATGAAAGAAGTTTTGCGCTTTTTGAAAACCAATCGTGCAGGAAGGGTGATTTGCTTTGTGAACATGGATCGGGCCAGATCTTTCACGACAAGAAAGCTCTTGTGGTCAATGACCTGGATCAATTGCCCGACAATGCCTTCGAGATCAAATTGTACAGCGCGCTTAGAGATCAGGGAATTAAAAGCTACATAATGACGCCATTGTACCACGAAGAATCATTGCTCGGTGTGCTCGAATTCTCAAGTACCATCAATGGCGCATTCGACAGAACCCATCGCCATAAGATCGACCAGATGAAAAACCTCAGCATAAACGCCATAAAGCGGTTTATTGATGAAAGAGAGAATGAACTTACTTCGATAATTCAGCGGGAATTTACGGCAATCCATCCATCTGTAGAGTGGAAATTCAGAGAAGAAGCAGAAGGTTCAGCCTTAGCTGCATTGGAGGGTAAGGAATACAATTTTGATAATATTACTTTTAAAAATCTTACGGCCTTGTATGGTCAGATGGATATATCGGGCTCTTCGACAGCACGAAATGAAGCCATTGCGGCCGATCTGAAATCACAGATGACACTTGTCAGAAGTATTATAGATCAGACGAGTGAAATCGTAACTATGCCTCTGTTAGAGAGTATCCAATATCAGATAGGTATTATATGCGAAAAGTTATCTTCCGATCTGGCTGCTGGTATGGAACAAGAAGTTATAGAGTTCCTGCGCGTTACTATTAATCCTTTATTACAACAAATGCGCACTAGGGATGAGCGTCTGGAAGAGGCTATCTCCGCATACTTTGACAGGATAGGTGAAGGCATGGAAATTATCTATGACAAGCGGAAGGATTATGATGATACAGTGCAAATGATCAACAGGCATTTTGCGGGGCGTTTGGATAAAGAGCAGAAGAAAGCACAACAGATCTATCCACATTATTTTGAACGATATAAAACCGACGGCGTAGAACACAATATGTTTATTGGGCAAGAAATAGCACCCGAAATACCTTATGACAAACTATACCTTGATAACCTCAGGCTTTGGCAATTGCAGGCCTTGTGTGAATTAGAGATCGAGCACAATAAGAAGATCAATGACCTTCCTGTTCCTTTGAAAGTGGCTTCTTTGATAATGGTTTATTCCAATCCTTTGGCCATTCGCTACCGTATGGATGAAAAGCAATTTGATATTGACGGAGCCTACAACGCCAGGTATGAAATTATCAAAAAACGGATCGACAAGGCGCACATCAAAGGCACTGACGAACGCATCACTGAGCCCGGTAAGATCGTAATGGTCTATACCCAGGCTGCCGATTTCGATGAATACCTCAACTATATAAATTACCTCACCTACCAGGGCTACCTGACAGGTGAACCGGAGGTATTTGATATCGAAGATCTGCAAGGAGTAATAGGGCTTAAGGGACTGAGAGTTATGGTGAATTTTGATTATAAGCCGGATGATGCAATGAGTAAGAAGAAAGTCTCTAAACACAGAACTCCTTACCTCTCGCAATCTAAATTCGCTGTTATTTTGAAGATCATGCGCAAATTTGATCCAGGGAATATGGTTTCAGTTTTGTTGAGCAGGTCTGCAATCTGTTTGGCTGCATGATTAAATCTTGGTGCAGAAAGAGAGTGCAAGGTTATAGTCAGCGTTTTACTCTTATAATCCGGAATCAAGTCAGCGTTGTTGCTGATGATTTGTTTGATGAACATTCTTTTTTCGTCTTTTGCCCTATTGAGGTGGTCACAAGCCACAGCTGCCACAGATGATTCTGCTCTGTAAGCGATCATCTTTATTACATTCATGAACAGTTTACTTTCGGTTTTTAACTTGTTATACCTTTTCTGCTCGGGCATACGCTCAAGAGTTATTCTGGCAGGAATATCATTTCTGAGGGTGGCGATCTTGTTTTCTTCTTTTCGAAGAATATCAATTTTGTGTTTATACTTCATTTGTCTTTCGGTTATTTCAGGAAGTTTGTCAATTTTCTCATCCATAGCTAGTTCTGCAAGAGGGAAGAACTTGGCTTCTAACCGGGTGATCTTTTCCCTGAGTTTTTTCAGTTGGTTTGTTAATTTTCGGTATTGTGGGTTGACCACTTCCCGATTGGGATCAATACTTTCTACCCCAAATTGAATCATTTTATCAAAATCATAGTCTTGAATGAGGTAACTGAAGAAGTTTTCCTGACACCACCTTCCAAACATTCTGCCTGCTATCAATGCTATTCCCAAAGTAGGGTGAGTGGTGATAATAGCGGTTTGATGTTCACCCTTTTCAGACAAGCTTCTGATCTCTCTGAAAGTGTGTCCTCCAAGCGTTACTTCTTTCTCGCACAATTGCATGGTTACATCCTGGCTAAGTACTTGTGTATCAGTGGATTCAAAGTCATCTTTATTCCATGAATCTCGCACATCCTTGCGATATGTAATCACGGCTATTCTATACCTTTCCCACAGGTGGTTAAAGAAAGCAGGTTCGTAAGCCTCCCTGTCAAAAATAAAGGTGCATTGAGGGCTTTGTCGATCATCCTCCTCTTGTATCTCAGTAAGTAATTTGGTTTGTAGCATTTGTGGAATAATCAGGTCTTGTATTGCTTCTTTTATTTTCTCTGTCAATTGCCCTATCACCATCATAACAGGCATCCCTTGTGCATCGTGAACCCAATACTCCGTAGTGGCGCTTAAACACAATTTTTGTCTCGCAATATATTTGACAGGTAGATTAGCTTTGCCTCCATAATAGATCCGTTGGTGACCATCTATATATAAAAAAGATGAGTCCTCATTATCCTCATCTCTATACCAGTGATCGATCAGAAGGTTGTTCAGTTCAACGGCTTTTTCCTGCTTGCTCAGCAAATCTATTTTCTCTCGCAAACACCGAACTTCTGGTATACGATCCAAGCCTATTATCCTGCCGATCTCCCCTGGTTTACATTGTTTGAGTTGTTCGGGATTTTTGATGCGCAACAGGGCCATGAAGGCCAAAGTCAATAGTATCGACCTTAGTCCGTAATAGTGTGATGAAGGTAACTCATATACCTGTTTTGTCTTGAATAACCCATGCTCTATCAAGGCAGGTAAGAGGAATAATACCCCTGCTCCGCATAAAGCTTCGCTGTTGTCAAACTTCACCTCAGCATGACCAGACAACCCAAGAGATGCACCTATCCTGTCTTCAGAGCGGCTTGTGGCTATGCCCATCGGCGTAGATTGGTCTAGGTCATTGCGATCATTTAAGGTCGAGCCATTTCCACCTTCACACTCTATTTTGAACTTTTTTTTAAAGTGCCTTTTTCAATGTGATAGCGTATCGACGATTCTGAAATCCCTTCTTGTTTTGAGATACTCAAATTACTTTGTCTCTTATCCAGCTTCGATTGTATCCGCTCCACTAGTTTACCAACCATCTTGTATGCTTTGCCTTTTCTGGCATCAGGCCCGAAAAATCCAGATTCTCCCTTCTCCTTGTATTTTCTATACGATCTTCTGACACTGTCTATACTCACTCCAAAAGCCCGCTGAACTTCAGCTCGGCTGCACAATCCTTTATCTATAAAATTGCTAGTTATGAATCTGAAAGCATTAAGATCGTCACTCGAATGACTATATACAGGTAAGCCATTGGCTATGTATTGTACAATACCGTCTTGGGTGTGTACTCCAAGACAATGAGAGATCATCTTTGTATCTTTAGGGAAGAAGGGGAATTGTAACTGCATATACAAAAATATGAAGCAGTTTTAATTCGCGAGGTCTACTCCCTATTACCCTGAATTTATTGGGACGGGTAAGGAGTTCTGAAACAAAGGAAATCTGAGAAGGTAGTTGTGTGATTAAAGAGCATTCGCAATAGACCATATCCAACGATTGATCAATATTGTCGCAAATTTAAACCGATACCCGAGAACCTAAAAAAGACATTTTTAGCAACCGAAGACGACTGACAGGTCTATCTGAATTGCAAGGCTTCAAAACAGTTCCTGTGTTGCTAAGCCAACAGTTTACCAATTAACGATTCATAAAAGACCTGTCAGTCGTTTGTCGAGGCATTGGAGATCGATAAGCCGGTTGTTTAACGACGAAAACAACCGATCCGGCTCACCGATCACTCCGTGCTCAATGATCCCATGTTTCGTCTGATCATTTCTTTAGATCGTCAATGACACGTCAATTCCATAATTTAAAAATAACCTTAGTTTTAAGGAATGAGAATGACAAGAGTCGTATCTCTTCGATTGATTCTTCTAGCTGGCGCAATCGGACTGACTTGTTCGTCAATTGCTCCCATTGCCCACCAGGTTATCGAACAGACGACTGATATAGTCGAAATCTGCGATAACGCACTCGACGACGATGCAGATAGTCTAATCGATCTGAATGATCCCGATTGCGAATGTGTAGTTATCGAACCTGAATCCCTCATCCCTAATCCTTCTTTCGAGGATATGAATTGCTGCCCCGCCGGCCCGAGTAAACTGGATTGTGCCGAAGTATGGATACAAGCTTCCGAACCAACTACAGATTACATACATACTTGTGGCTGGATGGGCTGGGAAAATTTTCCTGCATTTCAACCATTTCCCGATGGCGAAGGTATAATGGGCTTCAGGGACGGAAGACAACAATTTGCATTGCCACCCGAACCGCAGTGGAAAGAATATGCAGGCGCCTGCCTGATCAGCCCTTTGATAGCCCGTACAAGGTACCGTTTTGAGTTTTTTGTCGGATTTGTAGACCAACGTAGCTCTCCCGAGATCAATATCACTTTTTTTGGATCGACAGATTGCGAAAACCTTCCTTTCGGAGTCGGAGATGATGCCTTTGGTTGCCCTACGAATGGGCCGGGATGGGTGAACCTGGGTTCGCGCAGAGTGTATTCTACCACACCAAACACCTGGGTTAAGACGTCTATCGACGTAACTTCCGAAAAAAATATAACCACAATCGCCATAGGGCCGGGCTGTCCGGCAGTACAGGCCAGTACGAGTTTGTATTACTTTTTTGACAATTTGGTACTAGCAGATTTGCGGTCTTTTGAATTCCAGATCAAAGAAAATGGCCATCCTTGTGCCACAGACTTTTTACTGGAAGCGCCTGAGGAACCGGAACTTTCCTATCAATGGTACAAGGAAGGTGTGGCATTGGCAGATGAAACGTCATCGCGCCTCTCAAGGATCTACGGAGAAGGGAATTACCAGGTAAGGACACTCGGCGATGGTGTTTGCAATCTTACCAGGGTGTTCCGCTATTCCATTCCCGTCCATACCGCATATGCATCAACTCTAACTTAACATATATGACAATTAACAATGTAAAAAGAATTGACTACCTGTGTTTTAACCTAATATTTGGGAATCTAACCATAGAACAAAAGTGCAGGAAAATTCAAAGTTCTTCACTATGTGGCAGTCCAATGTTTGCCTGTATAATGTTAATAATCAAAAGAATACATATTCATAAATAAAATATAAGTTAAACTAAGGTTGATGCCAATGCGTCCATACCGGGCAAATCGAGGAAACAATATGCCAGGATGATGTATATCGATTCGGTGCCGAACTTTTGACCGAAGCCGGAGATTACCAGGAAACATTCAAAACGATCAACGGTTGCGACAGCATAGTTCATTTGACGTTGAAAGTGTTGGGAATCGAGGAGGATGCAGTGGGTGTTAAAATATTCCGAGGAGAAAGTTATTCTATTGGAAATCAACAATTTAGGGATGAAGGGGATTACGATGTAAGCCTGATGTCGTCTCAAGGTTGTGATAGCCTAGTACGTCTGCACCTGGATTATTATCAAGTCTATTTTCCAAATGTATTTTCTCCTAACGAAGACGGGCGAAATGATAGGTTCAGCATTTTTGGAAGCAATGAGTTGAGGGAAATAAGAAATCTTATGGTCTTTGATCGATGGGGGGCTATGCTACACAGCAAGGACGACTTATTCGTCAACGATAGCGAAGGTTGGGATGGGCGATCACAAGGAAAGCTTGTAAACGTCGGAGTATATGCATACCAGGCCACTTTGCTAATGAATGATGGAATCGAACGAAATATTAAAGGAACGGTCTTGTTGGTGCGGTGATTAGTGCAGTGGTTAGTAAGAAGTGGGCACTTTGCAGTAAGCAGTTCTCAGTAGGCAATCGGTGTGAGCGTTTGATTTACAGATACTTGTAATACCGAAATAACATTAGTTTTATTTCATGAGAATGATGCTAAGCGGCAATTTTTACAAAATCATATCGATGCTCGTCATCGTGTGGAGCTACTTGCCATTTAGTACTTACCCAAGTCATTTTGGTGATGACGCCCGTGATATGGTCGAAATCTGCGATAACGCAGTTGATGACGACAATGACAGCTTAATCGATTTGAATGACCCCGATTGCGAATGCATTGTCATCGAACCTGAATCCCTTATCCCCAATCCATCTTTCGAAGATATGAATTGCTGTCCCAGTACCCGCAGCCAGCTCGATTGTGCGGAGGTTTGGATACAAGCTTCAGAGCCTACTACCGATTTTATACACATCTGTGGTTGGATGGGTTGGGATAATTTTCCTCCCCCTCAGCCCTTTCCCGATGGAGAAGGAATAATGGGCTTCAGAGATGGAAGGGTCTTTCAAATGGACAATGAGCCCAATTGGAAAGAATATGCTGGTGCTTGCCTGCTCGGCCCATTAAGAGCAAATACCAAGTATCGTTTCGAATTTGAAGTTGGATTTGTAGATCAACGTAGTTCGCCTCCTATCAACATTACTTTTTTCGGATCGACAGATTGTGAAAATCTTCCTTTTGGTGTTGGTAACGATCAATTCGGTTGTCCGACTAATGGGCCCGGTTGGGTAAGATTGGGTTCGCGCGGTGTGTCCGCTTCCTCGCCATCATCCTGGGTAAAAACTTCCATTGATATAGAGCCGAAAGAGAATATTACAACTATTGCTATCGGCCCTGATTGCCCTGCTGTACAGACGACTACCAGCTTGTACTACTTCTTTGACAACTTGGTACTGGCAGATTTGCGATCTTTCGAATTTCAGATTAAAGAAGTGGGCCATCCTTGCTCGTCGGACTTTTTGCTCGCCGTGCCTGGAGAGCAAGAGCTCACCTATCAGTGGTATAAGGAAGGCGTCGCATTGATCAATGAAAAATCTTTCCAACTTTCCAAAACGTATGGCGAGGGGGATTACCAGGTGAGGGTTCTCGGAGAGGGTATCTGCAATCTCACCAAAGTATTTGATTACTCCATTCCACTCTTTTATGAACAGCCGTTAATAACCATCTGTGCCGAAGATGTACATCAATTCGGTAGTGAATTACTGACCGAATCCGGAGAATACCTTGATACGTTCAAAACAATAAATAATTGCGACAGCATTGTCAAATTGATATTGGAAGTAATGGACCCAAAAGAAGACATTGCCGATGTCAAGATATTCGATGGAGAAACGTATTCGATAGGCGCGTACAGTTTTAGGGATGCAGGCGAATACTCGGCCAATCTGGTCACTTCGCAAGGCTGCGATAGCCTGGTGCATATACAATTGAATTACTATTCAGTCTATTTTCCCAATGTATTTTCTCCCAATGAAGATGGCCGAAATGATCGGTTCATGGTGTATGGAGGCGGCGACCTGGTGGAAATACGCAATCTGACTATTTTTGATCGATGGGGAGGAGTGATTCATAGCGAAGATGATCTATTTCTCAATGACAGCGAAGGTTGGGATGGTCGGCATCAGGGAAGGATTGTAAATGTGGGCGTGTATGGGTATATAGCAACACTCGCTATGAACGACGGGCTCGAACGATCTTTAAAAGGGACGGTTTTGTTGCTGCGATAGCGATGCAATGATTTTTATTTGAATGAAGAGAGATGATTCACATTATTAATTTCCATAAGTTTGCCAAACTTAGTTATTAAACAACTTCAGTATTTCGAATTGGATTAGAAACACATTTTAAATCTAAGATATTCACATGGGTAGATCGCAGGAGTCATTCAGTAAAAAAGAAAAAGAAAAAAAACGAAAGAAGAAGAAACAGGAAAAGCAGGAACGTCGTGAACAAAGAAAAGCTCTGAAGGCCGAAAACAGCGGTACGAGTTTCGAAAAGATGTTGGCTTATGTGGATGAAGATGGCAATCTCACCAGTACGCCTCCTGATCCGACTAAGAAGAAAGAGATAAAAGCAGAAGACATCATCCTAGGGGCAACTCCGATAGACAAAACGCCGATGGAGACGATACGCAAGGGAAGGGTCAAATTTTTTAATGATGAAAAAGGCTATGGCTTTATTGTCGATTCGGAAACGAAGGAGAGCGTCTTTGTCCATATAAACAACTGCCTTGATGAGCTTTATGAAAATCAACAAGTCACATTTGAAATAGAAATGGGTCCCAAAGGGCCAAATGCCGTTATGGTGGCTTTGCAAGTGCCCGAGGCAAAACAAGTTGCGAAACCTGAAGAAAATGAGCTAGAATCCGCCGATGAAAATGAAGAGCCCAAAGAAGAAGAGAATGTGGAGACCAAAGAAGAGGATGTAGACGCCGAAAACGAGGAGTAGGGGAGCCTCGCCTTCGCAAGAATAAACCGAAACAATTTGGATCGTGAAAGTAATCCTCCGCCGGGAACAGCGGGCTGACCACTCAAAAGTGCGCAAGGTCATCCAGAAAGCATTCAAAACACTACCACAAAGCGATCAAACCGAACATCTCCTGGTCGAACGGCTTCGAAAATCCAATGCTTTTATTCCGGAGCTATCGATAGTGGCGGCAGTGGGAAACGAGATATTGGGACACATTCTGTTCACAAAAATTAAGGTAAGAGGCGAAAGTGAGGTAGTTGAATCTCTTGCTCTTGCACCCGTCTCTGTGAAGCCAAATTATCAGAGAAAAGGTATAGGGAGTTCACTCATTAAGGAAGGGCACAGAATTGGCAAGGATTTAGGATTTGAATCTGTAATTCTGATTGGTCATGCGCAATATTATCTTCGATTCGGTTACGAGCGTGCGAGTAAATATAGCATTGAGCTGCCGTTTGATGCACCAGATGAAAATTGTATGGTAGCCAGACTTGCCGAAAACGCTCTTACCGGCGTGAAAGGTTTGGTAGAATATCCTAAGGAGTTCTACATGTAGAGCCAACCCCCGGTCGGCTTTTTCTTATTAACCAGGGAAATTCCCACGAATTATCTGCCCAAAGGGCCTTTTGAGATATTGATAATTTTCGGGCCAGGCAGGAGCTAGCAACTAGTAATTTTCTACCTTAGTCCAAACGTTATCCGAAATTAACAATGCTCATCGAAGGTAGTAAACCGACCAAAAAAGAATTTCGCATTCTCTTACTCCTCCACGCCTCGTACGCTGATTTGGAATTTTCAAAGGACGAAAAATCAAAGATTGTTGAAAATTTTGGAAAGGAAGCATTTGAAAGGGTCGAGGCCTATTACGATTCATTAGGCGATTACGAGAGATTGGACAGGATCATTCAGCTCAGAAAACAGTTCTATCCAGGCCCACAGGGCAAAAACGAAGTTCTGGACATGCTCAAATCGCATTTCCTTGCCGATGGAGACTACAGCAAATTGGAAAAATCACAGTACAATTTTCTGAAGAAAATGCTTTAGGTGCTTGGTAAGAATCTAAGCGCTAAAGTTGCCAAACAAATATGGACTGATTTGATGTATTGTAAATGGACGAGTTGAATAATTAATCGGTTAATTCGTTAATTGGGAATAAAAAACCCACCTTTATTAAGTTTCCAAAAAGTCTCTGTAACCCGTTATCCTGATAAACCAGTCAACTAATCAAACGAGGCCAAGAATATAAACCGGATATTGTATTATCGTCGCGTTTGGCTCTCTTTTGATTCTGGTTTGTCCGTATTATTAAGTTCGTCAAATAGCTGATTCAACTTGTCCATCTCGTCGAGTGTGTCGTCTAGGTAGATGTGCAATTCCGGTACCCGCCTTACATGCTTTCTTATTCGCTGATAAAGCAGCTGGCGTAAACGGTGCATGCTTTCTTCGAGCACGATCATGACCTCTTGTTTGTTGATTGCATTGAAAATACTTAAGTAGATTTTCGCAATGCCCAGATCTGAGCTCATTTTGACCGAAGTGATAGATACTAAGACATCGCGACCGTAGATGCAAGGGCCTTCTTGTTGCATTACCATGCTGAAGTGGCGCTTTATCGTTTCGGCAGTTTGAAGTTGTCTTTTGGATTCCATGACTATACGTTTTCCCAATTAGATACGTAGCGGGAGGAAAGGTAATTAAGTTTTGGGTGAATAGGTCGCTCGGTTGAGAAAAAAAATAATGTGTTTCTATGGCGGAATGTTGAAAATTGTAGTTGGCCAAATCTCTAATGAGATATTATGGTACGGCTAAGTATAGTATATAAATAGCCATAATCTATAAATAATTCACATTTATGGCTTATTATATGTATTTACATTGCCGTCATATCTAATAATATTATACTTTTGGCTAAAGATAAGTTCATATATGGCCGTTATACTCGGAAGAGATAAAGAAGCGAAGCGACTGACTAAAATTGTAAACAGCCGTAAATCCCAATTTGTCGTCGTCTACGGTAGGAGAAGGGTAGGAAAAACATTTCTTGTAAGGGAATACTTCGACTATAAGTTTGATTTTCAGCTGACCGGTCTTGCAAGGGGCACCACTAACCAACAGCTTTTTAATTTTCACACTACATTGGAAAATCAGGGCAATCAATTTTACCCAACTCAGCCTTTGAATTGGTTACAAGCGTTTCAGAGGTTGATTAACTACATAAAACGAATCGACGAGAAAAAAAAGAAGATCATATTCCTCGATGAGATGCCATGGATGGACACGGCCAGATCGGATTTCATGATGGCATTAGAGCACTTCTGGAATGCATGGGCTAGTGCAAGGAAGGACATTGTCCTCATCGCATGCGGTTCGGCTACTTCATGGATAATTGATAAACTCATCAAAGATCACGGCGGGCTACACAATCGCGTCACTGAGCGTATACACCTACAAGCATTTAACTTGCAAGAAACGGAGCAGTTTTTAAAATCCAATTACCACGTCGTTGACAGGTATCAAATCGTCAATATATTTATGATAACAGGCGGAGTTCCGTTTTACCTGGAAGCCTTCACTTCTGAAAAAAGTGCAGATCAAAATATTGAAGATCTCTGCTTTAGAAAAGGAGCTCTGCTCAACATTGAATTTCACAGTCTTTTCGCATCTCTTTTCAAAAAATACGAAAACCACATCGCTATAGTAGAAGCTCTAAGCTCGAAGGCAAAAGGCATGACCCGAAAAGAATTAAGCGAAAAAGCAACACTTCCCACAGGCGGTAGCCTCACAAACATTTTGGAAGAATTAGATCAATGTGGGTTCATTACAAGGTATTCACCATTTGGAAAGAAGTCCCGCGATGCCCTATTTCGCTTATCCGATTTCTATACATTGTTCTATTTTAAGTTTCTAAAAGACAATATTGACCACCACGGTTCGGCTTGGCTTAATTCTGTAGATTCTCCTGCTCACCGCGCCTGGTCGGGATATGCTTTTGAACAAGTCTGTCTGGCACACATCCCTCAAATAAAAAAGGCGCTAGGAATCAGCGGGGTGGTAAGTCGGGCGTCTTCGTGGATCAGCACAAAATCCAAAAAAGGTGCACAAATCGACCTGCTTATAGACCGCCGTGATCAGGTGATCAGCGTTTGTGAAATCAAATATTCCATACATCCATTCAGAATAACTAAAGACTACGCCAACAAGCTCCGGCGAAAATTAGGCACGTTCCGTCAGGAAACGAAAACAAGAAAATCACTCTTTCTTACGATGATCACCACTTTCGGTATCGAGAGAAACGCTCATTCTACATCCTTAGTGCAGAATGAAATTGTAATGGATGCTCTATTTGAATAGAACCTTGTTGGCAAATGGTGAAGAAATTATTTCCTGACGCACTAGTGCACCAAGCACTAAATCCTGACCCCCATAAACTTGTCCTTTTTCTTCTGCTCGGCGTTGGAAAAATCCTCATTATGCTTAGGCATAACTCCGGTTTTCCCGCCTTGATCAGAAGAAAAATAACTATGTCTATGAGGTTCATTACTTAATGCTTGGTACACTAGTTGCTTTTACTCCGCCTTATCCACAACCGGTCTATCATCTTCGTTCGCGAGATGCCACGCCGTAGCAAAAATCAACCTAGCCCGATTGGCCATGACCTCATATTTGATTTTATCAGGTGTATCAGTATGTTGATGGTAATCTTCGTGAGTGCCATTGAAATAGAAAATTACAGGAATATTGTTCTTCGCAAAATTGTAATGATCCGACCTATAATAGAATCTATCCGGATGTGATTTTCCATTGTAGAGATAGTCCATTTCCATTTTCGGAAAGTAAGTGGTTGACACATTTTCGTGCACTTTGTGAAGGTCGGTAGACAACATATCCGAGCCTATGATATACACGTAATTTTCATTGTCCGCGTGTTTTTTATCTACCCGGCCTACCATATCAATATTCAAATTGGCAATTGTCTTCTCCAAAGGGAAGATGGGCTCTTGATCCGCATAATATTCCGATCCGTATAGGCCGATCTCTTCACCAGTGAGATTCAAAAAAACAACGGTTCTTCGCTGTCGGTTTCCTTCTCTGGCTGCTATTGCAAATGCCTCTGCAATTTCTAATACAGTCACTGTACCCGAACCGTCGTCGTCGGCGCCGTTGTAAATTTTATTATTGATGATGCCTATATGGTCGTAATGGGAGGAGATCACCAAAACCTCGTCCTTGAGATCGCTGCCCTCTACATAGGCAATGACATTTTCAGAACTTATTGTTTTTCTTGGCCTTACGACTTCCAGTTTAATGCCTTTGCTCGAGAAAATTCCACCCAATGGTTTTCGCTCATCGAGGCTCGAACTAATCGCCTGGAAATACTCTTCGGCCGATATTCCGAACAAAGCCGCAAGCCGCGAGGGCGAAATGAAATGCAAGTTGTATGGCCGATCGCTGAGATCTGATTCGTCGAGCAGGAAAACAGGTTTGAATTTATTCGCGCCGCGAGTAAGGAAGGGCGCCTGGGAGTCATACCGCTCTTGCGTGGGCATAGTTATGAACAGATCGGTGATGCCTTTTTCAGAAAGTCTGGCAAGGTTCAGAAAACTATCCTGAGGGGTTTTGAATAAACGTTTGCCTTCACTGTTCACTGGATTTCCCCATATGGCGACTATAGCCTTACCTCGGACATCGAGATCGGAGTAATCATCGTATTCGGGTAGTTCCATTCCGTGACCCACGAATGCCAATTCACTCGGATCAGTCTTTATGGCCGCGGATTGACTGATAAAGTCTTTCCCTTCCAGCAATTCAATTCCCTGTGCTTTAAGTGAACCATGAGACGTCTTTTCCTCAAGGAAATCTATATTTTGTAAATACGGGTTAGCCTGATTCTTTACAGGCCCTTTAAGTCCGGTTGTGAAATAATAATTCGAGAGGTATCGAGCAGCGATTTTTTGACCTCTTGTGGCTGTTTTGCGTCCTTCGAAATCATCGGAAGCGAGAGTGTAGAGGTGTTGGCTAAGTTCGTCGGGGGTGATGGTATTCATGTACTTCGTTATCACTTTAGATGATAAAAGTTGTTCTTTATTAACCGTTGGAGAGGATATTTTTTTTGAAGTGCTGCAGGAACAGAAGATTATAAAGAAACTTAGCGGCACAATTGCAGTTTTTATGGCTGTCATCTGTAAGTCATTTACATAGCCGCATAAATAACGAAAAACTCTATATTTCCACTATATGCTCTCTACTTCTTCATACCTGAATACAAAAATTGAATTCCTAAAAGGAGTAGGGCCGGTACGCGCAGAATTGTTGAGCGAAGAATTAGGTATACGTACCATACTCGACCTGCTCAATCATTTCCCATTTCGCTATGTAGACCGCACAAAATTTCATCTTATAAAAGATGCAAAAGACGGAGATACTGTACAGCTCAGAGGAAAGATCATTGAAAGAGAAAAGATAAAAGGGCGAAACAGAAGGTATCGTCTTACCGCATTATTCAAAGACAGCAGTGGTTTTCTGGAGTTGACCTGGTTTCAAGGTGTGAAATGGATTGAAGAAATTATTAAAGAAGATGTTGAATATATCGCTTATGGTGCGGTCAATATTTACAAAGGAAAAAAGACAATCGCACATCCTGAATTAGAAGAAGCATCTCAAAGCCGCTCTCCACAATCTCTACAACCGGTCTATCATTCCACTGAAAAACTGAATGCCCGTGGCCTCGATAGTAAAGGACAGAGAAAACTTGTAAAAACCGCACTCTCCGGATTGAGCCAAAAAGACCTGCTAGAGAATCTCTCCGGCCAGCTCATCAAATTGCTGAAATTATGCGATCGTTACCAAGCCTACCAATGGATACATTTTCCCTTGTCAAACAGAGAACTCAAAATTGCCTCGAATCGAATCAAGTTTGAAGAACTTTTCTTCCTTCAACTTCGGCTATTGCAAATGAAAAAACATCGCCAATTGAATTTGGCGGGGTTTGTATTCGAAAAGGTGGGCGATTATTTCAACAATTTCTATAACAAAAATCTGGCGTTTGAATTGACAAATGCCCAAAAGAAAGTGCTTAAAGAAATACGAGCTGACCTGAGAAAAGGCAGCCAGATGAATCGACTGTTGCAGGGCGACGTCGGAAGCGGTAAGACGATTGTGGCATTGATGTCGATGCTTATGGCGTTGGACAACGACTATCAAGCATGCATAATGGCCCCGACGGAAATCCTTGCCCAACAGCACTATGCGTCCATTAGTGAAAGTATAAAGGGCCTGGGCATTCAGATTGCTTTCCTGTCCGGTTCGGTTAAAGGCAAAACTCGGGTGCAATTACTTTCTTTTCTGCAGGAGGGGCATATTCATATTTTGATAGGCACGCATGCGCTTATAGAGTCGCCAGTAGTGTTTAAAAAATTAGGATTGGCGGTGATCGACGAGCAGCATAGATTTGGAGTAGCGCAAAGGGCGAAGTTGTGGACCAAAAATGAAGACAATCCGCCGCATGTATTGGTCATGACAGCTACGCCGATACCACGGACATTGGCGATGACCGTCTATGGCGATTTGGATGTTTCGATTATTGACGAATTGCCTCCGGGACGAAAAAGCATAGAAACGATCCACCAAAAAGAAAAGGATAGGACAAAAGTCATAGGTTTCATGCACAGTGAGATCGCAAAAGGCAGGCAGATCTACGTGGTATATCCGTTGATCGAAGAATCGGCAAAATTGGATTTACAAAATCTGCAGGAAGGTTACGAGCGACTGTTGGAGTTTTTCCCTCTACCGGACTACCAGATTGCGGTCGTGCACGGACGAATGAAACCTGCGAATAAGGAAATGGAGATGCAAAGGTTTGTCAACGGGAAGGCGCAAATTATGGTGGCGACGACGGTGATCGAGGTAGGCGTCGATGTACCTAATGCATCGGTGATGGTGATCGAGGATGCTCAGAGATTCGGTCTCTCACAACTGCATCAGCTCAGGGGAAGGGTAGGGCGAGGCGCTGAAAAATCGTATTGCATTTTGATGACTTCGTATAAACTTACGCATGAAGGTAAAAAGAGGTTACAGACGATGTGTCGAACCAACGATGGCTTTGAAATCGCAGAAGTCGATATGGAACTTCGAGGACCTGGAAATATTGAGGGAACGCAACAAAGTGGTGCATTGGATTTTAATCTTGTAAACTTAGTAACCGATCAGAAAATACTGAGTACGGCGAGGCATTTGGTGCAGGAAATATTGGCAGATGATCCTGCATTGGAGAAGGAGGGGAATCGACCGATTGCGCAATATCTCACATTGTATAGATCGAAATTTAAGGATTGGGGGAGGATAAGTTGAAAAGATGATTAGAGAGGCAAAATATCAGTATGTACTCAATATATTCTCTATTTGAATATGGAACTCAAGTTTATTTAAGTTACGCGATATTTGACTTAAAATTATTTCTATGATAGTTTCAAGGATAAAGTTGAAGAATTGGAAGAATTTTCAAAATGTCGATGTGAAACTTAAGGAAAGGGTATTTGTGGTGGGCCCTAATGCTTCGGGTAAATCGAATTTTTTAGATGTATTTAGGTTTTTACGCGATATTGCAAAGCCCGGCGGAGGGTTGCAGAAAGCTGTGGTCCAAAGAGGCGGTATAAAGAAAATACGATGTTTAGCTGCTCGGCAAGATCCGGATGTAGAAATAGAAATTTCGTTAAGCGAATACGGGAAGGAGGAGATATTATGGCGATACGCACTCGGAATTAAGCAGGAACCGCGTGGATTCCGACTTCCTTACTTAACCTTTGAAAAAGTATGGAAGCGAAATGAATTGATTCTTGAACGGCCAGACAAGAATGACAAAGAGGACAAAGAAAGACTTACCCAAACGGCGCTCGAGCAAATTAACGCAAACAAGGAATTCAGGAATATCGCTACACATTTGAGCAGAACGGTCTACTTTCATTTAATTCCACAATTATTAAGATTTCCTGATGCATTCAAAGGAGTTGATTTGCCGGGAGATCCTTTTGGTAAAAACTTTCTAGACAGAATTTCCAAAGTCAACAAAAAAACCAGGGATGCTTGGTTAAGAAGAATTGAAAGAGCCCTTAGAATAGCGGTTCCACAACTAAATCAATTACAGTACACCACCGAAAAGGGAATTCCACACATTGAGGCTGTATTTAGTCACTGGAGACCTAGAGCAGGCAAACAAAGGGAAGAACAGTTCTCTGACGGCACACTAAGGCTAATTGCATTCTTATGGTCTCTGCAGGAAGGAGATTCATTGCTACTATTAGAAGAACCGGAATTGTCTTTGAACGAGTCTATTGTTAAAACTCTTGCTGGAATTATCTATAGGTTGCAAAAACCAAGAAAAAAGCAAGTAATAGTATCAACCCATAGTAGTGACATTCTAAATGATAAAGGAATATCACTGGATGAAATTTTACTCCTTTTTCCATCACGTGAGGGAACGGAAATAGTCGAAGCCTATAACAAGAAAGAAATCAAAGCACTACTCGCAACCAAAATGCCGATAAGTGAAGCGATTCATCCCACAATTAGGCCGGCAAAGGTTGAGCAACTTCTAATATTCAATTGATCCTAAACGATTGGTATTGATGATAGCCATTAACCTTGTCTTCGAAGACCTGCTCAGCGAATTTGTTATGGAGAAATTGCTTAAATATCATTTACTAGTCAATCCCAAAAGTGGCCACCAAAAAGGCCTCCACATCTCAAAAAAGGCAAAGGAACTATTTGAGCGAGCGGGCATTAAAACCACCATACATGTGACTGAAAGAGAAGCCCACGCAACCCAATTGGCCAATTCGTTACTACCATTTAAAAATTACGATGCATTTTGTATCATAGGTGGCGACGGAACGATGCACGAGGTAGTCAATGGTATGATGAAGCGTGGCGATCGGGCAAAGCTTCCAATCGGACTGATCCCTGCAGGGACAGGTAATTCGCTTATGCATGATCTGGATTGTCTCGATCCTGATATCGCAATAGAAAAGATTCTTTCAGGCCGGTTGAAAAAATTGGATTTGTTTGAAATTAAAACGAATGGTGAGACTCTATATGGCTTCAATGTCCTTGGTTGGGGAGTGCCTGTCGATACAAATATTCTCGCAGACAAATTGAGATGGAGCAGAGGCCAGCGTTATAACTTGGCTTCTCTGGTGGAAATATTTAAAAACAAGATAAGACCCGCTAAAATCCTCATCGGCAAAGAATGCATCGAAGGCAATTTCAGCTTCATCCTCGCTTGCAATACGATATATGTGGGTAATGGAATGAAAATGGCGCCAAGGGCCAGGATTGATGACGGATTGATCGACCTATTGATCGTAAGGAAAACCGGGCGCATAAAATTGTTGTCCCTTTTTTCTAAAGTTTTTACGGGTGATCATATCCATGATCCGATAGTGGAGTATCGCAAGATCAGTAGATTTTCAATTCTGAGCGATGACAACCAAGTATTGATTATTGATGGGCAAATGATCGGTTTATCCTCTTCGCCAGACAAGTCGCCCCCGATTCATGTTACTGTAGTACCCGGAGAGATAGAAATCTTTGCATGAATTGCGAGTTTTGCGGATTTGGAAATTGCCAATTATTAATCATCCCCCAAAACCCGCCTGAGCTCCTCAAGGTTCTTTTCGTCTTTGAATATTGAGGTGATATCTATTCTAAATCCATCTACAGCCTCGCATTCGATTACACCTTTCCTGTCTTTGAGGATCAATTCATATTCTCGGCGCGAATCCAGCCGATATTGCTCGACCATTTCGTCAACAGGGTCAATCAACCAATATTCGAATACCCCATGCGCCTGGTAATCCTGAAATTTGATCCCCCTGTCGTTTTTCTTTGTTCTCTTCGATAATATTTCGACAATAAGATCCGGTGCGGGGAAAAGGCTTTGCCCCTTTTTGAAGTTTCTGGATTTTTCTGTTTTGAAAAAACAAATGTCCGGTTCGTAGTCGTTTCTGGTCAAAGAGATCATCAGTTTTTCGATTCCGATATATCCCAATCGATACTTATCAACATAGCTGCTAAGCAATCTACTCAAATTACGTGTAACATCGCTATGCTCTTTCACTACCGGAGAATGAATAATCACGTCTCCATTAATAAATTCGGCTTTCTCTTCATCTGTGATGTCTTTATAGAACTGTTCTCTTCTCTTGCGCTCATCCGTGAGGTGGTCACTTACTTCTTTCACAATGCCCGGAGCATTGGGCTGTTCTAGGATGTCCGCAATTAATTGTTTGGTTTGAATAGCGATCATTTATGAACTTTTATTCAAGATACGAGTTTTGGTCAGTGCAGTCAAAAAAATCTAACAGATTTCAAAAATCTGTCAAATTAGTAAAAACGAGGCAGGAACACTACGACAAGACATCGATGAGCTTTTCTGCCAATTCGATGCCTATTTTTTCCTGGGCTTCGACTGTGGCTGCTCCTATATGTGGAGTCAGTGATATTTTTTTGTGGGTAAGTATATCTTCGCGGGGTGTAGGTTCATTTTCGAATACATCTAGTCCTGCTGCTGCCAATTTACCAGAATTCAATGCTGCCAACATAGCATCCTCATCAACCGTACCACCTCTGGCGCAGTTGATCAAAATGGTTCCGTCCTTCATCTTGTCGAATTCGGGAGTTGACAATACCGGTTTGCCCAGATTCGGAATGTGAAGAGTAATAATGTCTGCTTCGCTCAGCATTTTATCCATTGACTCTGTCTTTAACCGCACGTCCATTCCCAACTCAGTATTTCCTAATCTAACCGTCGCTGCATCAACTATCGGATCAATGGCAATCACCCTCATTCCCATTCCAAGAGCAACTTCTGCGGTGGCCTGCCCTATTCTTCCGAAGCCAATGATGCCTAACGTCTTTCCTGCTAATTCGAATCCTTTTGAATAAGTCTTCTTCAAATTCTTAAAGTCTGTGCTTCCCTTTGAAGGCATGGTGCGATTGGACAAATGCACGGATCGTGCAACCGATAGCAAATGGGCGAAGACCAATTCCGCTACGGAGCGCGAAGATGCAGCAGGTGTATTGAGTACGGCAATTCCTTTTGATTTGGCGTGATCGACATCGATATTATCAAGGCCGACGCCGCCCCTCCCTATAGCTTTCAGTTTTGGGCAGACGTCTATCAAATCTTTTCTTACTGTTGTCGCGCTTCTTACGCAGATAGCGTCGAATGAGGGGAGTTCTTTCGGCAGATTATCCTGTTCCACTTTGTCCATTGACAATTCGAAACCTGCCTGGCGGAGCATTTTTTCTCCGGTGGGATGGATACCGTCATTGACTAGTATTTTGGTCATTGCGATTGATGCTTTTTGAAATGAAGGTGCAAATGTAGTGTTTACCGCAATGCTTGGAAAGGTGACATCTTTTTTGAAAAAAAAGTTTCATTTCGAGCGCAGTCGAGAAAGTGTCATCTTGGAAACAACAGAACGGGGGCGTTTCAGATGACACCTTTCTATCGAAAGATGTCACCTCGTAGTACTTACGCCGCCGACATTTCCAATGGCAATTTATATTCGGAAAGCAATTCGAGGAGGTCTTGGGTATATTCTTTTTTGAGTTTTTGATATTGTCGAACCATCAAGTTGCTGTTCATCTTCTTACTGATTTCGATGTCTCTGTTAATACCAGAGATAAGATTAAGAACATGAGCAATAGCTTGTGCCCTTTCGTTGCTGCCATTTAGCTTTTCTCGCATGGAACTCTCTTTACTTACCAAAGTTAATTTTTAAAAAACCTTTTTGGTATTTCTCATTATTTACATCTGGCCTTGTGCCACTAAATCTTGTCTCCGATCTATCCATCATCTCTGAGTATGGTTGGAAGAGAAGATGGCTTACGGGATACCTCTTCACAATATAGGCATCAATGCCCTCATTTTCAAGGGAGAAACTCCAAAATCTGTCTAAAATTTTATTAGGTGTTTTCTCAACTATGTCAAAATCTACAATCGTAATGAGGTCAATATCATTAGGCGCTGCCTTGTGCGAAACGAAACTACCGTCGATCCATTGTTCGAAATCGTCGCAGACTTGTTCCTGAAATGCATGAATGTACTCTAGATAGTTTTCAAAAAGCCATCTACGTCTTTTGGCCTCGGGAAATCCATCAACAAATACTTTTTCTAATATCAGCAAATCGCATTCTATCGCTTTATATGGATAGATATATCCTTCACTGTCAAATTCGATTGAAGTCATACTGTCGTCGAAAATATGTGAATGTATTGAAAGAAGGTTATCTATTTTCGTCTATGGAAAAATTAGAAAGAATAACATTTAACCCCAAAGTAATGGGAGGCAAACCATGCATTCGAGGTATGCGCGTAACTGTCGGAATGATCGTTGGATTCGTCGCTGCGGGCCGAGCACACACTGAAATTCTAAAAACCCCGACTCTGAGAAGTCGGGGCAACTTTAATAAACCAATCTCAACAAAAAGATAGGAAAAGACTATCCGCCAAAAAGGCGGAAAAGTTCGACCCGCTTTAGCGGGTCTATTTAAAAAGACGAAATCCATTTTCGAGAGGTTCTATAACCCATTCTCAGTGGATAGATAAGTTCTTAGTTCCCTGACCATCCGGCTTTACAGCCTGATGTCAGGATTAATCTACATTATCATGTAGAAAACTATTACCACTCTCTCGTATAGGATTCTCTTCGTCCATTGTCACTTCGTACTTCGATGTGCGATCGCTTGTAATGTCGCTTACATCTTCCAGTACGACCTTCCTCCTTCTATAAGCTGGTTCATTTTCCATTTCAGATATCGATCTGGGATTGTCCAGATTTTTCATGAGGCCGCTGCGCATAAAGTCGCGACGGGCTCTTTCCATTTCCTGAAATTTTGCTTTTTCTTCTTCGGATAAAGTTTTATGGATTTCCGGTTCGACCTTGTCTTCGTTGTAGCTTTCGGTTGCGCTTAGATTGAGGTTGTTGATCGTTTCGCGCACGTTGTCTACTTCAAAGTCTATGGTGTGCACTTCATCTCCTTCTGCAACGCCTACAACAATGCCGTTTTCCGGGCTCAGTTCTTCGCTTTCGTCGAGCGGTACAAATACCTTGGACTCCTCACTTTTGTTTTGGTGCATAATGCGCTCGTTGAATCCGGTGGCAATGATCGTTACAGAGATTCGCTCGCCTAGTCCCGTATCGTTGCACGTACCGAATATCAAGTCTGTACCATATCCTGCTTCCTCTTGCACGTAGTCGGTTATCTCGCCCAATTCGTCCATGGTGATCTCTTTTTTACCTGAGGTGATATTGAGCAATATATTTTTGGCGCCGCGCACGTCGTTGTCCTCGAGTAGGGGAGAGTTCATAGCTCCTTCTATTGCCTTCCTTGCCCGATTATCGCCTTCTGCCACTGCATTGCCCATGATGGCCACGCCGCTTCCGCGCATTACACTGTTCACATCTTCGAAGTCTACATTGATGTTACCTGGTACGGTTATTATCTCCGCTATTCCTTTGGCTGCAGTCGTCAGCACTCCGTCCGCTTGTAAAAATGCTTCACCGATCGGCAGGTTTCCGAAGTATGACTTGAGGCGGTCATTTGATACTATAAGTAAAGAGTCGACATCCTTCTTCAATTCTTCGAGGCCTTCCAAGGCGAATCTTTGTCTTTTAAGACCTTCAAATTTGAATGGCAATGTAACAATTGCAACAGTGAGAATATCCAATTCTTTTGATATTTTCGCTACTACAGGAGCGGCGCCCGTACCCGTTCCGCCACCCATACCGGCAGTGATAAAAACCATTTTAGTTTCATCTGCCAGGAAATCTCTTATTTCGTTTTCGGACTCGAGGCACGCCTCACGTCCTATTTCCGGTTTCGAACCTGCGCCGCGTCCTTCGGTGAGATCGGGACCGAGTTGAATTTTGTAAGGTACGTTGCTGCTTTCCAAAGCTTGCATATCCGTATTGCAAATAGCGAAATTCACGCCTTGTATTCCTTCTTTATACATGTTTGCAACTGCATTGCCTCCGCCTCCGCCGACACCGATTACTTTTATGATTGAGTGAGTGTGCTGTGGTGATCTTGATTTTGTCATAATATCTAAGTTTTCAGTGAAAATCCTTATCGTATTACTGGGCTGCCGGATGCAGCAGTTTCTGCCACAGATTTCTCAGCCTGCACCGACATTTCGTCGGGGGATTGGCGCGGATTAATTGCCTTCGGCAATCTGCGTAATCTGTCTAATCTGTGGCCAAATAAAAGGTCGTCATCAAAAGTCTATTTCCACTTTTATACATTTCTAATGTTCGATTCAAAAATCCGAATCAGGGGTGGTTTCAAAAAATTCCTTGGTATAGGTGAATAGCTTGTTGTACCAATTATTCTTATCCAGTGCGTATCGGCTCCTTCCTTCTTCATCCATATCCTCTGCCGATAGATCGAAGACCTGGTTTTCCATAGCTTCCTTCATTTCCGCATTTCTGATCGCGTGTATCAATAAGCCGATACTCGTAGCGTATATCGGGCTGGCGAGATTGGAATTGTAACCGTGTGCCAGGTGTTCGATCGGTTGGCCTCGTCGGCACGTCATTCCGGTGTGGTATTCTGCGAGTAATTCAATGTGTTTCAGAAGTGAACCGCCGCCGGTGAGCACTAAACCAGCAATTAGCTTTTTCTCATATCCCGATCTTTTCACTTCCCAAAAGATGTAGTCAAAAATCTCTTCAACACGTGCCTGGATGATACGGGCCAAATTCTTCTCTGAAATCTCTTTGTGCTCGCGACCGCGGAAACCCGGAATAGTAATAATGCGATTGTCATAAATCTCATCGGCCAGTGCTCCACCGAAGCGCACCTTGAGCTTCTCGGCTTGTGTATGCATCACGCTGCACCCTTCCTGGATATCCTTAGTGATCACATTACCACCGAACGGAATGACCGCAGTGTGCCTGATAATACCGTCTTTGAAAATGGTAATATCCGTTGTGCCTCCGCCTATATCGACTAAGGCTACCCCCGCCTCTTTTTCCTGTTCGGATAGCACCGCATCGGCGGAAGCAATAGGCTCAAGCGTCATATCTGCTACTTCGAGCCCCACTTTTTCAATACACCTCAAGATATTTTTAGAAGCCGATATCTGGCCGGTTATGATATGAAAATTGGCCTCTAACCGTATGCCCGACATGCCGATAGGATCGAGTATGCCTTGTTCGTCGTCCACAGTGAATTCTTGTGGAAGGACATGAAGTATTTTGTCACCGGGAGGCAGCACCAATTTGTACATATCGGTGATCAATTTGTCCACGTCGTCCTGTGAAATTTCGGAATCCATATCGTTGCGCATCATCAGGCCCCGGTGATGAAGGCTCTTGATATGTTGGCCTGCAATGCCTACATGAACAGAGCTGAATTTTGTCTTGGCATTGCGTTCGGCGGTTTCTATAGCCTCCTTGATCGCTTTCACCGTTTTGTCGATATTAGAAACCACGCCGCGGGAAACCCCTTCGCTTTTGACGATACCGACACCGAGCACTTCGATTTTGTCGTACTCGTTTTTGCGGCCAGCAATAGCGCAGACCTTTGTAGTACCGATATCGAGCGCTACTACGAGCGAATTATTGTTCCTGAAAATACCTTCCATAGCCATGAGTTTGTAGAAGTTGTTTAAATCTTCATTTTTCGCATCGAGCGATAGATCTTAAAAAACTTCATGGATTTACGAGTCTCCTCACTACTTGATTTTTGTATGAAATATCAATTTCCTTGTACTTGCCCCAACTGTTGTTTTGGGCAAGTTCCTTTCTATAAAAAGTCTTCAGGTTGGCCAGTTTTTCTTCCAGGTTGTCGAGGTATTTGATCACTATTCGCTCCGAACTCATTTTCGGGATCATGACGATCCGTTCTTCTTCAAAGTGGATCTGTTCGATTAATGCGGTTAGAAATTCGTCCTTTCGCAAGGCAGTTACTATTTCAAAACATTCGCGGATCTTGCTGTCTTCTCTCTTTTGCCAGTCGGGCGCGAATGCTTCGATTTCTCCGGTGGCAATAGGTACTCGTATGGCCTGGTATTCTTGTTTGGATATATATTTTCCTTCCTGATCTAAATAATATTGTGCCCCCGTTTCGTCCATTATTCTTACAATAGGCCTTCTCTGAACTACACCAATATGCATCTCGTGTTGAGCATCGATATACACTTCTGAAGTGTAAATTCTGTTGTCAGTTTCCAAGATTGCTTCTATGCTCATCAGGTCTACTTTGACAATGGGCATGTTTATTATATCCACGTCATACAGATGATCGACCACAGTTTTTAAATCCTTTGTACTAATGAGACTTCTGGCACCTTCGATAGACTCTATGGCATAGTTGATTTTAGTGACCTTGCGATTTTGTGTTTCCACAAATGAAAATACCCACGCCGCAAGGACGAGCAAAGTAGCGAACATAAGCGCTAGATGAGACCAGTTGTATTTCTTTAGTGCCTTAATCACCTATGTTTTTGGTAAAATCAAAAACCTAATTTCTAAAGTTTCAAGACCGAGGCTAGAAGGCCGAAGACAGAAACAAACCGTCAACCGTCTGCTGTTGGCCGTCCACCGTATCCAAACAACTCCCTTTTAATCACCCCCACCTCCTTATCAATATCCCCAGCTCCAAGAGTAACCAGTACTTCTATTTCTCTATTTTTTAATGTTTCAATCAATTCTTCTTTTTCCAATAATTCGCTTTTATCATTCTTCATCCGATCAAGGATCATCTTTGAACTCACTCCCTCAATCTGCTCTTCCCGGGCCGGATAAATTGGCATCAAAATCACTTCATCAAGTTTGTCCAATTCTTCAGCAAATCCATCAGCAAAATCCCTCGTCCTCGTATATAAATGCGGTTGAAAAACTCCCGTTATCTTTCTGTTCGGAAAGCAATTTCTCAAACTGCCTACCATCGCCTTTATTTCCTCAGGATGGTGGGCGTAGTCGTCGATAAATACTTGGTTATCAGACTGGTACACCATTTCAAAACGCCTTTGGATGCCTTTGAAAGTTTTTAGCCTTTCTCTTATTTTTTCCCAACTCAGCCCTAAGCTATTGGCCACTAAAGCTGCGCCGATGGCGTTCATGGCGTTGTGCTCACCCGGAAATGTCATTTCTAACCGGATCTCATCCAATTCGTTGACAATACAAACCTCAGAAAGTAATTCTTTACCCGTTATTGACTTTACTTTACAATCAATGCCCAATTTTCCATAGGAGAAAACGTCAACTTTTCTGTTGTTCAAATCATTTAACCACTTATTAGACATCTTCAGTAGCATCACGTGATCAGGGACAATGAGTGTCCCACCCTCCTTAATCTGCATCGTAAACTGCCGATAAGATTCAACCATCTCCTCACCCGTCCCATAGATGTCCAAATGATCAGGATCCAGAGCATTAATGATGGCCACGTCGGGATACAACCTCAAGAAAGATCGATCGTACTCATCCGCTTCGAAGATCATCAAATCGCTTACGCCAAAGAGAAAATTCGTACCGTAATTCACCATAATACCTCCCACAAAGCATGTCGGTGAAACAGCAGAATCCTTTAGCAAATGCGACAAAATAGCCGATGTGCTCGTCTTGCCATGCGTACCTGCTACTGCAATCACTTTGTATTCACTCAGAATCTCCTTAAGCAATTCCGATCTTTTATACAATTGATATCCCTGGTCAACGAACCAGTTCATCTCCTTGAGATCTCTCGGAATTGCAGGAGTATACACCACCAAGTCAATATTTTTTGGAATGAGATCAACATCATCCTCGTAATGGATCTTCATTCCTTCGTCCTCCAACTTTTTGGTAAGGACGGTTTCGGTACGATCGTAACCGTATATTTCAATTTCTTTATTCAAAAGATAGCGGGCTAATGCACTCATTCCTATTCCCCCGATTCCTATGAAATATGCTCGCTTTTTATCTTTTAGGATTTTCATTGGCGTCGACAATTTATTGGCGACAGTGTATTTATAGAGTTATCGGCAGCGCGATTAAAACGACGCAAAAATTTGCGTCGGCCATTAGCTCGCAATTCACCGACACCAAGTCTACAGTTGGCAAAGCCCGCAACGATTCTAATTACTGCCGCTGCCCCAATCTAACCACTTCATCCGCAATCATTTCTGTTGCGTCCCACTTTCCTAACTCCTTGATTTTCAACCGCATACGCTCTAATTTACCTTCATCGGCCAAAAGCCTTTTTACTTTTGTTACCAATAACTCCTCACATTCCTCATCCTTCAAAATCTTGGCAGCTCCTTTATCGACCAAAGCCATAGCATTCTTCGTCTGGTGATCTTCAGAGACATTTGGCGATGGTACTAATAAAGCTGCTTTGCCTAAAAGCGCCAATTCCGACAATGTCAGCGCTCCTGCTCTTGCGACTGTCAAATCCGCTGCTTCATAAGCCAAATCCATCCTGTCCAGGAAGGGTAGGGCTCTTACATTTGCCAATTGAGCCGTTTCAGTTTTGCCGAATTCATCCATGTACAGCTTACCGATTTGCCAAATGAATTGTACGTCTTTTTCAAGCGCTACGATTTCAAGTTTTAATGTCCTCATAGCACGATTAAAAGTGCGAGCGCCTAAGCTTCCGCCAAGGAGCAAAACTGTTTTCTTATTCCGCTCAAGGCGGAAAAAATTCAATGCTTGCTTCTTCGATCCACTCTTTCGTCCCAAATTCCTCCGAACAGGATTGCCCAACAAAACAACTTTCTTCTCAGGAAAAAACTTTTTCGCTTCATCGTAAGCTGTACAAATTCGATCTACTCTTTTTCCTAGAATTCTATTTGTCAAGCCGGGATAAGAATTCTGCTCCTGTATCATTGTCGGAATGCCCATCCAATGAGCAGTCAACAGAGCAGGCCCGCTTGCAAATCCTCCAAACCCAAGTGCAACATTCGGTCTGTACTTTCTCAGAATAAAATAGCTTTTCAAAATGCTGTGCATCAGCTTGATCATAGTCATCAGCTTTGATCCTATCGACTTACCCAATAACCCACTGATCCACAAGCCTTTAATCTCATATCCCGCTTTCGGGACACGCTCCATTTCCATCTTTCCCTTAGCGCCGATAAAAAGTATATCGGCCTGGGGAAATCTTTCTTTTATTTCATCTGCAACCGCCAGTGCAGGAAATATGTGCCCACCCGTACCACCAGCGCTAAATACCAAACGCATTGCGGAATTCTGGTACTTTCAATTCTTGTTTCTCTTCGGTTCTCGCTTCCTCAATAAACCTGCTCACACTCAAAATGATGCCAAATGAGATACATGTGAACAATACGGATGTGCCTCCCATACTCACCAGCGGCAAAGTCAATCCCGTCACGGGCACCAAATGCACAGAAACGGCGATATTGGTAAATGCCTGGATGACAATATTGAGACAAAGACCAATGGCCAATATGGCTCCAAAGGTCTTCGGGCATCGTGTCACTATGCCAATACATCGAAACAGAAGCCATAAATAAATTCCCAAAATTGCAAACCCTCCGATCAGTCCATATTCCTCACAAATAATGCTATATATAAAGTCTGCGTACGCATACGGCAGATAATTTCTTTGAAAACTATTGCCCGGCCCTACTCCAAAAATTCCTCCATTGGCTATGGCTGCTTTCGAATGATCCATTTGATAACTTCCTTCAGGGCTTACAAAATCATTGATCCTTGTTGTCCACGTATCCACTCTAACCAATTCTGGGAATTGTTGGCCGATAAATAGAATAAAAGCAAAGGCAGCTATACCCATTAGCAATAGGACAAGGATATATTTCATACTGACTCTACCTATAAACATCATCATTATACTCGTCGAAAACAACAAAATAGCCGTTGACAGATCCGCGGGAGCTATCAAAGAACATATTAAGATAATTGGAAATATGATAGGAACAAAGGCAGATTGAAAATCTTTTATAAATTCTTGCTTTTTAGAGATGGATTTGGCTATAAAAATGATCAATGCAATCCTCGCAAAATCGGATGTTTGAATCGTTTTATCGATCCACGGAATGTTAATCCATCGGGCAGCTTCGTTGATCGCAGTGCCCATTGTCATGGTGTACAATAGAAGTGGTACCGTGAGCAAGATGAGCCATGGAGCGATTTTAGAATACCACATGTAGTGAAGGCTCGATGTGACGAATACGACAAAAAATCCTACGCCGATAAAGAGCAATTGCTGAATGAGGTAGTACTCCGTATTGCCGCCTCTATTCTTAAATGCCATACTGCCTGCAGCACTGTACACCGATAATATCGAGGTAAGGCCTAGGAGGATGACGATGAGCCAGATGACCTTGTCGCCTTTGAGTTTGGTGAGTATGTCTTGTGTTAAGTTCATCTATCTGTTATCACACTACGTCTTTCTCGACTAATTAGTTACCAGTTACCAGTTACCAGTTACCAGTTACCAGTTACCAGTTGCGAGTTGCCAGTTACGGGTTCACGCGTCCGAAGAATAACTGTCGCATTTTCAAGCAGTATCACATTACAAGAATTCATATTTTTTATATTTTGGTTTAGATTGAGACTCCAACAACTCGCAACCGGCAACCGGCAACTTTTTTGTTTTATTCCCGCGAGCGCTTCAAAAACTTACTGTTGCAGTAAACTCCACACTGCACTCATAAACTGCTCCCCACGATCCTTATAATTCTCAAATAAATCAAAACTCGCACATGCTGGTGACAATAGAACTACATCTCCTTGATCAGCCAATTTTTCACTTTTACTTACAGCCTCCTCCATATTTTTTGCTTCCTCCAGACTATTTACTTTTCCTTTGAAGTATTTTATAACCTTTTGATTATCAGCACCTAATGCAATAATATGTTTCACGTTTTTTCGTACATCTTCTTCTATGGCATCGTAGTTGTTTCCTTTGTCCACTCCGCCGACGATCCATATGATCGGCTCGTCGAATGCTCTCAATGCATAGTAGACCGCATCTACATTAGTGGCCTTGCTGTCATTGATGTAAAGCACTTCGTCGATCCTTGCTACCGGTTGCAACCTGTGGTCGTCATTCACGAACAAGGAAATCGCTTTAGCTATGGTTTCATCATTTACACGCGCTTGTTTTGCTATTGCTCTCGCAAATCTCAAATTCATCTTATTGTGCCCGCCTCTCAGATATGGATTGCCTTGAGCGTCAACATTTTCTTCGGCGTCAACGACTTCAAGCTGAATCGATTTTCGACTAGCTCTGTCAAAAAGTCTTTCGTCCATTGGTATAAAAAGAACATCATCTGCATTCTGATTCAAAAATATTCTGCACTTAGCTTCCATATATTTTTTAATGTTGCCGTCGTATCGATTCAGATGATCGGAAGTCACATTGAGCAAGGCGGCGATGTTAGGCTTGAACTCTACGATATCTTCCAATTGAAAGCTGCTCAGCTCGATGACATACCAATCAAAACCTTCTATGATTAACCTCGAAAAGCAGGTTCCAATATTACCTCCTTTGGATACATTGTAATTTGCACTTTTCAAGAAATGGTAAACGAGATTAGTCGTTGTAGTTTTTCCATTTGATCCCGTTATACCTATAATTTTACCATTACAAAACCGGAAGGCGAATTCTATTTCACCAATGACATTCAGCTCCTTTTCTTTCAAATGGCTTACGGCTTCGACCGTATTCGGTATGCCTGGACTTTTAACGATCAAATCCAGTTTTTCGAGTATTTCAAGAGAATGTCCGCTTTCTTCAAAAAGGATTTTATTTTTTACTAACTCGTCTTTATACGAATCCGCTATTTTCCCGTTGTCACTTACAAATGCCACCAAACCCTTTTCTTTCGCCAAAAGGGCTGCACCTACACCACTCTCGCCCGCTCCGAGGATTCCAATCTTCATCTACCCTTGTATGTTTTAGATAGTTGTAGAACCACACCAATTGTTTGCACAGGCCAAACTCCACCTGCTGGCACGTGGTTTTTGTAGCTACAGATTTCACAGATTTCACGGATGGAGCGGATTAATTGCCTACCGCAATAATCTGTGTAATCTGTGTAATCCGTGGTCAAAACCTTTATCACTTTTACTTCGCGTTTCCTGTTTTTACTAATAATTTCTCCGTGGTTTCCTACCTCACCTTAAGCGTAATAATTGCCAAAATGGCCAGCATAACACCTACAATCCAAAACCGTGTAACGATCTTGGATTCGTGCAATCCTATCATCTGATAGTGATGGTGTAAAGGCGACATCCGGAATATCCTCCTTCCTTCGCCATATTTCTTTTTGGTGTATTTAAAATAGCTTACCTGGAGCATAACGGAAAAGGTTTCGACCATCAGGATTCCTCCGAAGATGGGCAGAAGCAATTCTTTTCTAAGGAGTATTGCCATGGCAGCAATGATTCCACCGATCGCCAGACTGCCCGTATCGCCCATGAATACTTTTGCGGGATACGAATTGTACCATAAAAAACCAACGCACGCTCCCAGGAAACATGCGGCGAATATGACCAACTCCTCCGTGTGTGGCAGAAATAAAATGTTGAGGTAGTCAGCGATTATGAAATTACTCGATACATAAGCAAAGATGCCGAGCGTAACGCCAATAATGGCAGAAACTCCGGCGGCAAGGCCGTCTATGCCATCCGTAAGATTAGCTGCATTAGATACGCCCGTCACAATGATAATTATGATAGGAATGAATACGATCCAAACGAGCTTATCGGCGTTGTCGCCTAGAAAGAAAAGCAAGGAGCGATAATTCAACAAATTTTCTTTGAAAAAGGGGATATTCGTTAGGTTGGCTTTCACATAGGCATATTTCGACATATTTTCTGTGCCGATCGCCGTCGTTTTTCTTTCGAATTCATCGATTATTTGGAAGTCATTTTCAATCGCAGTATCATAGGGTAACCTTACGACTACATCTTTGTGAGCAAGCATTGTAATGCTGATGAGTAGTCCCAGCATTATTTGCCCGAAGATCTTGAATTTGCCTTGAAGGCCTTTTTTATCTTTTTTGAACACTTTGATATAATCATCAATACCACCAACAATGCCCATCCAGATGGTCGCAATGACCATTAGGATCACGTATACATTGGTAAGATCGCATAGCAGAAGGGTAGGGATCAAAATGGATAAAATGATGATAATGCCTCCCATAGTAGGAGTGCCTTCTTTTTCGGTTTGCCCGGAAAGGCCAAGGTCGCGGATGGATTCTCCGATTTGAAGTCTTTTCAAGGAGATAATGATGGAGTTTCCCCAGACAATAGAAATGACAAGAGAGAGAATAATGGCAAGCCCCGCCCGGAAAGTAATGAACTGAAACAGCCCCGCTCCCGGAAAATTATAATTCGCCTCTATATAGTCGAATAGATGATAAAGCATAACACTTACCAAGCATCTAAATGTGATTCGTCTTTTGTTTAAGTCTATTTGAATAGGCCTCGATAGGTTGTTACCCTGGGACTGCGATGTGGGCTCAGTCGAACGCGTGTCGAATGTGCTGGGTCACCCTGAGCTTGTCGAAGGGAAATTGTCACCCCGAGCGAGCACAGCGAGTCGAGGGAAAAAAAGCAGTGGTATCCGATCTTTATCGGCACCACTGCAACTGTTAAAACCAACCTGAGAATGATAATAGAACCTACTCTTATATATCCTCTTTTATCATGAAGCCAGAATTTCTCTGGCAATTTCTGCATCGTCAAAAGGCTTTCGCTCACCTTTGATTTCCTGGTAATTCTCATGTCCTTTACCAGCTATCAGGACAATATCATCCGCTTCTGCCATTTTGATCGCCGTCTTAATCGCATTTCGTCGATCTGTGATTTCGATTACTTTGTTTTTGGCATCTTTGGTCAATCCTTTTACCATATCGTTAACTATGGATTTGGGATCTTCCCATCTCGGATTGTCAGAAGTAAAAATTGACTGGTTGCTGTAATTCACTGCTACTATGGCCATTTTGGGCCGTTTTTTCTTGTCGCGATCTCCACCGCAACCGATTACCGTGATGATCTTGCCTTGGCGTTTTACTTCTTGTATTGCCTTCAATATTTTCAATAGGGCATCCGGCGTATGCGAGTAATCCACTATGATTTTTGCCGTATCATGACCGCCTATAATCTCAAACCTTCCCTTGGGAGCTTTGAGCCTACTTATGGCAACAAGGATTTCCTCACTTTTCGCACCGAGTAATGTCGCGACTCCATACACGGCAGTAAGATTGTATGCGTTATATCCGCCTGCTAAAGCTACGTGCACTCGCTTGCCGTTGATGTCGAGCAGCATTCCGCTAAGATCGTTCGAGATCAATTTCGCTTTGAAATCAGCCATTTTGTTCATACTGTAACGGCTGATATCTGCTTTGGTGTTTTGCATCATTACCTCACCATTCGGATCGTCGATATTTGTCAATGCGAATGATGATTTGCCCAATTTGTCAAAGAACTTTTTCTTCGTATTTATATAATTCTTGAAAGTCTTGTGATAGTCGAGGTGGTCGTGCGAGATGTTTGTGAAAACTGCTCCTCTAAAATTCAACCCTCCGATTCTCCGCTGATCAATGGCGTGCGAACTCACCTCCATAAAGGCATAATCGCAACCCTTTCCGACCATTTCGCGAATCAACTTGTGCAAGCTCACAATGTCCGGTGTCGTCAATTTCGCTTCTCGTTTCACATCTCCGATTCTCATCTCAACTGTTGAGATCAATCCGACTTTATAACCTAGAAGGCCAAAAAGATCGGCTAGAAGAGTCACCACCGTTGTTTTTCCATTCGTACCTGTCACTCCTATCAGTGAGAGTTGCGATGAGACATCGTCGTAGAACTGATTCAAAACTTGATCGAGCGCCTTCCTGGTGTCCTTTACTTTCACGTAAGTGACTTTTGCATTGAGCTTTTTCGGCAGGTCGTTGCAAAGTATCGCGGCGCTTCCTGCTTTCAGCGCATTCTCGATGTAGTCATGACCGTCCCGTTGAGTGCCTTTTAACGCACAAAACAAGGAGCCATTTCCCACTTCTCTAGAATCAATTTCTACTGAGGTAATATGACAATCAATGCCTATAACCTCCTCAGTATCAACGCTTTCTAGTATTTCAAATAAAGTCATTTAAGTGTATTTCTTTTTCGCTGCCGCAAAGAGGTCTGGAGACCTTTTGCTTGAAAATCCACATCCGGGCGAATCCGCCAATGGGCGGGTCTCGCCGAAGTGGTGGCGAAATCTTAAAATGTAGCACTCAAATCAACAGGTATCTCTTTAGTACCCATTTATCTTTTTTAGTTCAGATATATTTCAATGGATTTTCCATCCAACTTGGTTCCTGGTTTTTTTGATTGCTTGTAGACCTTTCCGGCACCGTTCACTTCTACTTTGATACCGATATTTTCCAGAACGTACATTGCGTCCCTTAATCCCATACCTTTTACATCCGGTACCTGGCTCTTCCTGATCAAGGCTTTTTGTGCAAATGTGCGCTTACCGTCATTTTCTATTCGGGCCCATCTAGGGAATCGCTTTTTCTGCGCACGCCCCAAACCGTCATACAAATCCTGAAAATCACCACCGAAGCCTTTTGAACTATTGGGCAGATCTGTCAAATCATCGACGTAAGCGATTTCCACGCCGCCATCCAGTGCGATTATCCGATCCGCTACCCTCCGAAAAATCGGACCTGCTACCTGGGAACCGTAGTAATATTGGCCTCTCAAACCATACACCACAACGATCATCGAATATTTCGGCTCATCAGCGGGAAAAAATCCTGCAAATGATGCGTTATATCCTTTCTCTTTGTCGCCGGAATAATTGAATGTAGCCGTACCCGTTTTTCCGGCTAATTCGTACTCGTCGGTGTAGATATTCTTGCCCGTGCCTCGTGTCACAACCTCCCTCATCAATTCTTTTATCAACTCGATGTTCTCTGCTGTTGCTATCCTCTGTTTCCTGGCTTGCGGTCGGAATTCTCGAATCACCTTGTCTCCTTCTCGAATTGACTTGACCAATCTCGGCTCCATATGGACACCGTCATTTGCAATCGCATTATAAAATGCTAATGTCTGAAGCGGCGTAATCTGCAATTCGTAACCGTGTGCCATCCAGGGAATTGTCACCCCTGACCATGTATGATCCTTTGAAGGATTTTTGACATATGGCTTTGGTTCGCCGACTAAATCAATACCCGTTTTTTCAAGCAATCCAAACCGGCCCAGAATCTGATAAAACTCGTTACGACCTTCTTTGCTACCAAATCTTTTTTGTGCCAGTGTGGCTATCCCCACATTTGAGGATTTTACAAAGGACTCTTCCAAGTCCGAGATTATATCGCCATGTGGATAATTCGAATCGTACATCCACAAGTCGTAGAATTTCTTTCTTCCCTTGTCGATCTTCACTTTTGTTTTTACATCGACTCCACCCTCCAGGAGCGCCAAAGTGGACACTGCTTTAAAAGTCGATCCCGGCTCCGTTCTTTGTCTCACTGCCAGGTTTTCTATTTCTCGAATCTGCCCTCTTTTAAAATGAAGATTAGACATAGCTTTGATAAATCCTGTCTCCACTTCCATCACGATGATCACTCCGGCTTCCGCACCGTTTTCCACTATACCTTTTTCCAGTTCGTGGTGCACAACATCTTGAATATCAACGTTTAACGTTGCAACTACATCCTTGCCTCGTATCACTTCAAAATCCGTCGGATCGTACATCGGGATCCAGAGATCAGGCGAAACAAAGCGCATAAGCTCCTTTCTTTCGGCACCTCTCAACACCTTGTCGTAGCGCTTCTCGATACCCACCATATTGCTCTCTCTATATTCTCCTATGCTGCGTGAAGCGAGTTGCTTAAATGGTTTTTTCCGCGAGTAAAAACGATTGACGATCAGGCCTCCTTTGTGCTTGCCCAACTTGAATAAGGGCAACTCCTTGAGCTTGCTCAACAACTCGTCGCCCACCTTTCTGCCGATCAAAATATTGCGGCTCCCGCTTTTTTGAGACCTGCCGTACGCATTTCTGGCTCCTTCCAATATATCCCTCCATTCCTGTGCGCTTTGTGTATCCAGTATTCTTTCCAAACCAATGCACAGGCCGTAAATGCCTTCCTTAAAAGTGGCATCCGAAGGAGCTACCGGATCCATCCTAATTTCAAAGAACTCAATCGATGAGGCGAGCAATCTTTCGCCGTCATCTGAATATATATCTCCTCGTTGAGCCTTTACAGGCCTCCATTTCAGATATCTATTTTCCTCTTTTTCTTTCCATTTTGCACCTTCGAGCAAAGAAGTATTGATTATTTTCCAACCTATCACACCCGCAATCGCTACGAAAAAAACAAGCACCAAATACACGCGTACGAGTAGTTCGTTTTTTCGTTCCATCAGATCAGTTATATTTTACTTTTTCATCATTGCCGTCAGTTCAGCCTCGCACGAACTCCTCTCCGCCAACTGGCGAAAGGCTAGGAAGGGCTTAACCCTTTATCTACGTCCTTTTTATCTTCTTCGGAATCTTGGCGCTTTTATTCACCTCCATTCCGTCTACTTGTTGCACTATTTGGTACATTGTACCGTCGTACAAGCTCTTGTCCTTTACATTAATATATTCCCTGCGCAACTCCTCTATCTCCTTCTGCGTCTTATCCATTTCTCGTATCTTCTTCTCCGCGCTGTGTACATTAGCGATATAGATCAACGCGAGCACTGCCCACAAGGTGATGAAGTTCATATTCCTGATCACGCTCGGATACAACCTGTATTTTTCTAAATTCATTACATCCTATCTTATTCAGCAAGAGACCAATAATAGTCCCTGAACTTTCTTTCTTTGCCTCCGGCAAAGGGATAGGCCACAGATTTCACAGATGCACACGGATTATTGCCGTAGGCAAACAATCTGTGTAATTCGTGTAATCCCTGCCCGACGGCAGGCGGGTGTGGCTACCAAAATTCACATCATTGTCGAACGTTTATGCCAAAGGCATAACTTATTCGTCGTCTTTCAATATCCGCTCCGCAACACGCATCTTGGCGCTTGCCGCTCTACGGTTTTTTTCAATTTCTTCTTCAGAGGGAAGTACCAATTTTGGTACTAACTCCCGAAATGGCCTGTCCACCTTTCCAAAATCATCCTGCATCCTTACTCCCTCGAAGTTGCCGCCTTTGAAATAGTTTTTTACAAGGCGATCCTCGAGTGAATGGTAGCTCAGCACTACTACCCTGCCTCCTGTTTTCAAAAGATGCGCTGCCTGGATCAACAGACTTTTCAACACTTTCAACTCTCTGTTCACCTCGATACGCAAGGCCTGAAATACTTGCACCATGTAACGATGCCTGTCGCCTATTATATAGCGTTGCAAAAACTCGGTGAATAGTTCTATAGCCGAAAATGGTGTCCTAGCTCGCTGATTTACAAGGGCTTTAGCCAAAGTCTTTGCATTGCGTACTTCACCAAATTCAGAAAATAAACGAACCAAATCGGTTTCCGAATAGCTATTGAGTATCGATTGTGCTGTTATTGAGTTGGCTTTGTTCATGCGCATATCCAAGTCTGCATCTGATCGGATCGAAAAACCTCTTTCGAGATCATCCAAATGATGAGATGATACGCCCAAGTCTGCAATGATTCCGTCAACTTGTGTGATTCCAAAATAGTGCATATATCTACTGATATATTCAAAATTGGAAAACACGAATTCAAACCGATCATCCCTGATCAGATTTTGAAATACAGCTCCGTCCTGGTCAAAACCGAAAAGTCGCCCGTTGGCCGTTATTCGTTGTAGTATTCGTTTTGAGTGCCCTCCTCCGCCGTATGTTGCATCGATATAGATTCCCGATTGATCAGTGATCAGGAGGTCGATGCTTTCTTCGAGCAGAACGGGGACATGAAATTTATCTTCGTTCGTCTTAGTCTTCATTGTTGTCAGAGTTACCGAATATCTCATCGGCAATCTGAGAAAAGTCTTCCGGCTCCTGTGCGATCATTTTATCGTATTCCTCCTCTGACCAAATCTCGATTTGCTCCTGCAGTGCAAACAGGACTACCGTCGAACCTATCCCGGCATATTTCACCAGGGGCTTTGGCAAGAGAATGCGATCAGAGCTGTCAAGAACCAACTCGGAAGCGCCCCGGTAAAAAAATCGGAGGGCTTGCCGTTGCCTCGATTGATACATGCTCAATTGATCTATTTCAGCAGCTTTTTTGTCCCATACCGTCTTTGGATAAAGGATCAGGTGCTTTTCGAAACCTCTGTTAATTGTAAATGTCAAATTGTCGCTACCTAGTTGACGCACCAGAGAAGAAGGGATACGCAGACGCCCTTTGGCATCGACCTTGATTTCGTGTTCTCCGGTTAATCTTTGCATCCAACACTTGGAGTAGCTTACGTCTCAAATGTATAATTCGATTTCCCACTTCTCGACACTTTCTACCACTTTTTATTACAAAATACATATAAATTTCCCTAAAGTGTTATTTCTTCTAATCCAACTGATTATAAATTATAATCAATTGGAATATTTTGGATCGTATTGAGGATTTTGAGCTGGTGTCGGAAGGTTCAACAGATGAGTAACTTATATATATGGCATAAATATAATTTATTCTTGCTTAATGGTCAAATGGGTATGTATTATGGAATTGTGTAATGTGAGGAGTTGGTCGAGAAAACCTGCCTAAATTGAAGTCGTTAGTTGAGTTTAACATTGACAGAGGATCAGGATTGCTTATGGGTCGCAACTTACACCCTAAATCTGCGTTATTTTTATCACATGCACAAAGAGGATCTACAGCGATTAGACAAAACCAAAGTTACCATACGAGGCCTTAAGGGAAACTCCCTGGACGATACAAAATTTTGGTTGTCTAAAACACCTGAAGAACGCGTTATTGGCTCAGAGGTCCTCAGAATGCGACAAGCTGGCTATGATAACACTCGCCCCCGACTTCAAAGAATTATTACAGTTAGGCACTTGTAGTACTTTTTTACTTAGAAATGCTCAAAAGAAAATAAGTTTTCAAAAGCCGCCAATAAATTGGCAGCCCCATTACAATTCCCGTCTTATTTGGTCCATAATGAGTTTAACCACCAGTTCCTTTTCCGTAAAGGGAATAAGATGAGACGAATTTCCCAATATCGTAATTTTCGTATGTTCTGAGTTGAACTTCTCTTTAACAAAATCCGCATTCTCCTTTGGCGCAAGAAAGTCCTTCGCTGCCTGTACATGAACGGTCGGCACTTCCACGTCCTTCCAGAAATTTTCCAGTTTCTTTAATTCTTCAATATGGCTGAGCTTTTCATAAGCCGCCACCTTCATCGCACCACTGCTGAAATATCTAAATGGCCACCACAACGGCATAGGAGAATACCAGAAAACCTTTTCATGGTACGGATCCAAAACCGGGTTAAGCATGAGATGCGAATGTATACGCTCTTTCATGAGGATACTGAGAAAGGCACATATCGGCCCGCCATAGGAATGACTGACAAGAATAATTTTTTGGCTGGTATCGATAGTATTTTCTATGACTAACTGAAGCGCTGCCGCCTGCTTAACGATGTTCACTTCAGCAATGCCAAAGTTGGAGTAACCGTAGCCAGGACGATCCACACTTATCACATTCGCCACTGATCTCAAAGAGCTGTCCGCCATGTAGGATTTGAATTGATCGCCGCCTCCGGGAGCGCCGTGGACAAAAAAGATAGTGTAATTAGTTTCGGCCAAACTTTTTGTGTCAAATGACCGGATTCCTCTTGTGTATTGGATGTCCACATCAACACCACACTCCGAAAAGTAAATGCTTAGCGATTCATCGTCCGATCGCATTTCAAAGTTCAGGACAAAATAGCTCGCAATTAACAACAAGAGCAAAAGAACGATGAATGTCCACTTTACGATCTTGCGTTTCATTAATTTGTTGTCGTTGGCAGTAAAGGCTTAATCTGAATTATGTACATTGCATCCTCGTTTAACGAAACTACAAACACACAATTTCATGGATAAACTTACAATTAACAATTTATTTTCTGTTGAAGGAAAAACAGCTATTGTCACAGGTGGTTCCAGAGGCATAGGATATATGATCGCACAAGCTTTTGTAGAAAATGGCGCCAAAGTCTACATTTCCGCCCGCAAAGCTGCCGCTTGTGATGAAGCCGCGGAAAAGCTTTCTGAATTGGGCGCTTGTTTTTCGATTCCGGCCAACCTCGCAAGTAACGAGGAAAGGGACAGCTTTGTCAATGCCATTAAAGAAAGGGAAAATTCTTTGGATATTTTGGTCAATAATGCCGGTGCAGCCTGGGGTGCTCCGTTTGAATCCCATCCGGAACATGCCTATGATAAAGTCTTGACTATAAACGTCAAATCCATCTTCTTCCTGACCCAGGCTTTCTTGCCCTTATTGACCAAAAATGCAAATACGTCCAACCCCAGTCGGATCATAAATATTGGCTCGATCGATGGCCTGATGGTATCGTCGATGGACACCGTACCTTATGGTACAAGTAAAGCTGCCGTGCATCATATGACGAAGTTGTTGGCCATAAAATTCGGCGGAATGGGTGTTACGGTAAACGCCATAGCACCCGGCCCCTATGAAAGTAAAATGACTGCGGGCTGGCTCAAAGACGATGTCCGCAAGGGCATAGAAGATGCTAATCCAATGCGAAGGATAGGTTATCCAACAGACATGGGAGGCCTTGCTTTGTTTTTAGCATCACCAGCTGGTAACTATATTAATGGTGCCGTAATTCCTACCGATGGCGGTATGCATATGCTGTGATAATTTGCCATAGCGAGACACTAAATTCAATTCCGCCTTGTCAATTTCCAAATTTGACGATATCATGTATGAGTTTATCGAGCGGCCTGGAATTTTAGATAGTTCAATGAGTCGCTTGGTTTACATGTTCACAAATAATTAAAACTTTTTCATTCCATTCGTTTAGAAGATTTAATTCTTAACTTTAATCATAATTAAAACCAATCAATTATGACACTAAGATTAGGAGACACCGCACCCAATTTCACAGCTAAGACTACAGAAGGAACTCTAGATTTCTACGAATGGCTCGGCGATAGCTGGGGTTTACTCTTTTCGCACCCAGCAGATTTCACACCTGTATGCACTACCGAATTGGGCCGCACTGCTGCGCTGAAAGGAGAATTCCAAAAGAGAAACGTAAAACCAATTGCGATCAGCGTCGACCCTCTAGGCTCTCACAACGATTGGATAAAAGACATTAATGAAACTCAAAACGTGGAAGTCAATTTTCCTCTTATTGCTGACGAAGATCGGAACGTAGCTGAACTCTACGATATGATCCATCCAAACGCCTCAGAGAAAGCAACGGTAAGAACGGTATTTGTGATTGATCCAAATAAGAAGATCAAACTTACATTAACCTACCCGCCTTCTACCGGTCGAAATTTTCTTGAAATACTAAGGGTTATTGACTCATTGCAGTTGACGGCTTATGAAAGTGTAGCAACTCCAGTCGATTGGGAAGAGGGCGATGACGTAGTAGTATTACCATCTGTATCGGATGAGGAAGCAGAGAAGATGTTTCCTAAAGGCATTAACAAGGTGAAGCCCTATTTGAGGTTGACGAAGTTGTAGATGTTAGAGTATGTGCAGAAGGGTCATTTTTAGCCCAATGTGTTAAATTTAAACGTACTCTTAGTTGAGCTAAAAAATAATTTGAGGGCTTCTTTAGTTTTGGTCTCACTCAAGATGAGTTTGTTCTTATCCAATCTTCATATTCCTGATTGGCTTCCACTTCTAATTTCATAATACAAGGCACTTCATAAGGATGCAATTCAGCGACACGAGCCTTGAGCTTTTCCCAGTTTTCCTTTTTTGTCTTTAGAATTGTGACGATTTCTTCTTCATTCTGAATGGCAGATTGCCACCAATAACAGCTTTTAATCGAAAGGGTGTTCGAGCAAGCTATGACTTTTTCTTCGACCAGGCTTTTCGAAATCTTCTCAGCTGTCATCCGATCCGGGTGTGTGACATAGACTATTATGAATCCCATGTTATCTTAAATTTCAAATTTCAAATTCCCCAATGCATTTCCGGACAACAAATCAAGATTAATGAAATGGGCTTGGTATGTTTTTTGGGGAGTATCAGGACAAGCTAAAATTATCTAAGCTCAGCAATTTGTCCAGATTGCGCAGGGTCGATAGTAGCCATTATATTGTACACCGCTCTCTGTTCAGGTTTCAAAGAATTCTTAAAGATTTCAAGAATCTCGTTTCTTTTGCTATTTGAAAACATCTGAAGGATCATTGAATTCCGATAGCCTCGGTTCACCCGGTCGATTTCTTTTAAGGCTTCCAGCATTTTTGACTTTCCGAGGAGCGCATTATCAGCCATGACGTCCAGCCCGAATCTGTGATAAGTGTAAAATGACTTTCGATAGGTACGGAGTCTTGCATTCAATAAATTTTCTACGAGCCAATGGCGGTTTCTTTTATTAGAAGCGCCGTTCCACCCATCATCACCGGTTGAGATGTTGGGCGGTACATTGGCTGCAATATTTTGTGCAATTTTGAAATATTCGTCGCCTCCATAAGGCGAAAAACTGTCATAGTCAAAACCGAGCATTACGTAGGCATAATAAGTCAATATCGAAGACAGATTATCGGTGAATGTGGTTGTGTTGTCTCTTATTGGGGTCAGCTCTTCGTATTGAAATGTAAAGTGTTTGTCTATATGATTGAGCAAAGGAGCTGTGTAGGTAGAATTGTACACAGGCCTGGCGGTAGATATTAATATACTCGCCCTGAATGCTGTGGCAGAAAGATCTTCGGCGATGTTGATCTGGATAGTTCCCTCGATTCTTTCTTCAGGTTCGTATGGGTCATCCGTCCACTGTTGATTGTTGTAAAATTCAGAAATAGATCGTTCGAGTGTTCTGAAAACTTTCGGATCGGCAGTGGTTAATGCGGGTGCATTAATGCTGACTTGCAGATTGAACTCCTGGCTACGAACAACAAAAGAAAAAGTAAGTAAGATCAGAAAAATAGTTATTCTAGGCATCCGGTAGTATTGAAATGATTTCATCGACAATGTCTTCGGCGACATCCCGTTTTGATTTTAACTCAAACTTCTTGATCTTATTGTCCTTAAAAATGATCGTAACCTTATTGGTATCGTACTGAAATCCAGCACCTTTGTCTTTCAGCGAATTGAGCACTATGAAATCAAAATCTTTTTTCTTCATTTTGCCTTTGGCATAATCCAATTCATTATCGGTTTCTAAGGCGAATCCTATGTTGAGCTGATTTTTCTTTTTTCGCTTACCCAATTCGAGGGCTATATCTTTGGTTTTTTTCAGATCCATTTTCCATGCGCTATTGACTTTTTTGACTTTATGGTCGAAAATTTGACTAGGTGTATAATCCGCAACAGCTGCGGCCATAATGCAAATATCCGCTTCGCTGTATTGATCTACCGCCGCCCCATACATTTGTTCGGCAGTAACTACCGAAGTTAGATTCACATGACCGTTGGATGGTTTGAGACCAGTCGGTCCCAATATCAGAGAAACATCGGCGCCCCGGGAAGCACATTCTTCTGCAAGCGCTATACCCATTTTACCGCTGCTGTGATTACCTATGAATCGCACAGCATCGATTCTTTCTTGTGTAGGCCCAGCCGTGATTAGTACTTTTTTGCCAATAAGATCTCCATGTCTGCCAATTCTTGGTTTAGCTTGTAATACAAAATTCACAATGTCATCGGGCTCGGCCATTCGACCTTCACCATACAGACCACTCGCCAATTCTCCATTACCGACCGGGATTATTTTATTCCCATAGGACTCGAGCTTTTCAATATTCGATAAGGTAGAAGGGTGCTTCCACATATCGAGATCCATAGCAGGTGCGATATATACGGGACATTTTACGCTTAAATAGGTGGCTATCAGCATATTATCGGCGATGCCATTGGCCATTTTGGCTATTGTCGTCGCCGTTGCCGGAGCCACAATCATAGCATCTGCCCACAGGCCTAATTCCACGTGATTGTTCCAGGAGTCTTCATTTATCAGGTCGATGTGTACTTCGTGCTTTGACAGTGTAGAAAGGGTGATGGGAGCAACGAACTTAGTAGCACTAGGTGTCATGACCACCCTGACCTCTTTTCGTTTTTTGATCAGAGCTCGCACGAAGTAGGCAGCTTTGTAGGCAGCTATACTCCCTGAAATGCCTAAAATGAACTTATTCATCTTCACTCCTTTGCGGAAGTCGAAATCACATTATTCCCTGCGACCATTTTCTTCTAAGTATTCCGATTCCAATTCTTTATTAACATAAGCATCCAAAGCTATCCTGGTCGGATTTGGGAGTCTTTCGTAGAACTTGGAAATCTCGATTTGCTCCTTGTTCTCCTGGATTTCTTCGATCGTATCAGAGTCTACTGCAAATTCCTCGAGTTTGGCCTGCAATTCAATTTTGATTTCCCGATTGAGTTGTCTTGCCCTTTTGGTAATGATAGCTAAAGCCTCATATATATTACCGGTACGGCCAGCAAGGTCTTCGACATCTACAGCGCTTAGGTTAGGATTGATACTTTGTACTTGATTTTTAATATCAGCCATTCTTAATTTTATTTATTTCCTGGAGACTATTCTCCTTGAAGTTTGCCACTTCTCTAGTGTAGTTACTATCGGGGTATTTTTTCAAGAATCGGTCACAGCTTTTTACGGTGGTAGAAAATCTTTCTTCTTGTCTCAGATATATACTGTTTTGAGCCAGCAAGTGATTTGATTTAGCGATTATGTATCTAGCTTCTTCTTCGTTTTTTGATTCCGGGTATGACCGGAGCATATTCTCCAATGTGACTACCGCGGCATTGTATTTTTTGGTATGATAATAAAGTTTTCCCGATTCGAATTCCTTTCTTTCTTTTTTGCCTCTTAGCTGATCGATCAGTGCGTTGCACTCTTGCAATCTTTCGCTGTCCGGAAAAGTGTTGGCGAAGAGTTGAAAACCGACTATCGCCTGTTCACTCGATGATTGATCTAGTTTGTACCGCGGAGACAATTTATAATTAGAATACGCCGACATAAAAAGGGCATCTTCTCTTTTTGGTGATGTGCCATAAGTATCGCTAAACGATTTGTAATAATGTGCTGCCAGGACATAGCTTCTATTTTTAAAATGAGCATCGGCGTACTTGTAAAATATTGCTTCTCCTTCGGTTTTTCCGCGATAGGCCGGCAAGATAATTTCGTATAGCGCTATGGCTTTCGTATAGTCTCCCTCATCAAATAATTTATTGGCCATTTCGAGCATTTTCTGCCCGTCGCCGCTAGTGCGGACGGTCTCAAATTCGGATTTGCAGGCTGTATATAGAATCAGAATTGGTACGAAAAAAAGCAGAATTGTTTTCATAGCGCGCAAAGATATTTAATTATATGTGATGAAGCAATATCGCACTCATGAAGAAACCTCATTTTGGCCTGTGATATTTTTTCTCGGCTAATTTTTAACTGATGTATTGACCTGATAGGAGAAACCGTTCTATGTTTGTGTAAATTTATATTTGAGTTGTTTTAAAAAAATAGATGAATGATACGTTGCCTATTCACTTTTTTGATTTATATAATTATTATTAGTCCACTCTATCCTCAGAGAGCCGATGCAGGCGATCCTTCCAATTGCATTTTTAGAACAATGGAAGATTACCTAGACGATGTCTGCGATACGAGTGATAAGCCCTATGTGGATAAAGTGTTCGACCGAGGCGGACGTGTAAAAAAATACATTTTAAAAACCAGAAGGGATAACAAGAAATTGAAGAAGGCATTCGCGGCTCTAATCGATGGTGAATTGTACATTCAGATCTATCCCATTACACGCAATTTGGCTAAAAAAGATCATTTGCCAAGCTCAAGGTACTCGAGTGATTTTCTCAAGGTACTGTCTTGGGGCGTATATGACTACCTGGAGTACGACGGGGATAGTTATAACAGATCCGGATCAGGAATTGGAATAGGCGGAGGAGGAGTTAGCACCGGAATCGGCCTTGGGCTTTCATTGGGAGGTGGAGGAGGAGATCGAATCCGAGGAATGATCTTCGACCCTGATAATCAGGAGTTTAACGTATTCAGGAATTGCAAGGATTTCAATGAATTCCTATTAGAAAGGCATCCAGAATATGCATATGAGTGCAAGAAGAAAAAAATTAAACTGAATCAAATACGATCCATAATCGGTCAGATCAACGGAGCACAAGGGCCTGCAAATGATGTCGATGTCGATGAGGAGAACTCCAAGCTTATTACCATCTTTCCTCACCGGAGTATTGTGAAGCATCCATGTGCGCTTTTGATCGCTGGCGAAGAATGGGAGTTTGACGACTTGACCGTACTCGATACGCGTGTTGCCTGTGATGAGGTAATAAATATCTGTGTCAATGGGACGGAAGTGTGCGTTGAAGCGAGTTGCGAGGATGATGTGGTCTACTACCTTGTGAGCAGAGATCGGGAAACAGATACTTTCAGTGTCGAACCTTCTGATGCGGATGAGCATAAATATTATACTGCTTTGTTGGAGCGAAGGAAGAAAAGGGGGAAGTAGCTTCGGCTCCGCTCAGCTACCGTGGCGCTTCGCTCTGGGTTAGGATGAGATTTGTTCATAAACTTGGTCATTGAGCGCCTGTCCTGAGCGTAGCCGAAGCGAGCACTTCATTTAAGGACAAAACCAGCTAGATCCTCCGCTAAATTCCTATCATTACTCAACCTCGGCACCTTGTTCTGCCCTCCAAGTTTGCCCCTGGCCTTCATCATGTCGCGAAAACCATTCTTTCTCACCTTAGATATAACGAGACTTCTCAAGATGTTTCCATTCACCAGATCGTCGTAATATGCGTTTTGTTTTCCAAGTAAGTTGTCTATGCTTTGACTAAATGCGTTAAGAGACGGTTGCTCTTTTTCAAACTCAATAAACCATTCGTGATAGGGCAGACCCTTTGATGGATTGACTTCAGGAGCCACAGTAAAATCAATGATCTTCGCATCATGAATTTTCGCTGCTTCGGATATGGCTTGCTCGACCTCTTTGACAATGACGTGCTCGCCAAAGGCAGAGATGAAATGTTTGATCCTGCCGGTGACGACGATCTTGTACGGATCTTTTGAAACGAAGCTCACCGTATCCCCTAAATTGTAACCCCAAAGCCCGGCATTGTTGTTTACTACGATCGCGTAATTGACACCCAATTCGACATCTTTTAAATCTACTCTTTCCGGCTGATCACGATGAATCGTTTCGGCTTTTACGAATTCATAGAAAATCCCTGAATTGGCGTTAAGGAGAAGGCCTTGATGCGGAATTTCTGTGCTGTACGCAATAAAACCTTCCGAAGCAGGATAGGTTTCGATCATATCGATCTCTTTGCCAATCATTTCAACTATACTCGAGCGGTACGGTTCAAAATTGACACCTCCGTATGCAAATAAGTCGAAATTTGGAAATATGGACTTGATATTTTTCTTCCCTGTTTTCTCTAATAGTTTTTCAAAATACATCAATACCCAAGGTGGTATGCCACTGATCAATCGCATGTCCTGATTATAGGTTTCTTCTACGATTCGATCCACTTTTACTTCCCAGTCTTCGATGCAATTTGTCTCGTATGAGGGCAATTGGTTGGAGCGAAGCCATGCTGGTACTTCGTGATTAACGATACCCGAAAGACGGCCGGTTTTGATTCCACCTGTTTTTGTCATAGTGGGAGAGCCAGAAAGGAAAATTACTTTGCCGTCGAAGATCTTTGACCTCTTGTTCGCACTTATAAAATTGAACAGGGCATTGCGCGCAGAGTGAATATGATTAGGCACACTTTCATGAGTTACAGGAATATATTTTGCACCTGAAGTTGTACCGGAGGTTTTGGCGAAGTACTTGGGTTTTCCAGGCCAGAGGATGTCGGGCAGGCCTTTTTTGGCTAATTCGAAATATTCTTTTAGACCTTCATAATCGCAGATCGGAATATGGTTTTTGAAGTCATTATAGGTATGTATGGAAGCGAAATGGTGGTTTTTTCCGAAGAGTGTGTTTTGAGCTTTTGAAATGAGCAGTTGCCTTATTTTTTGCTGGTCTTTGCTGGCATTTTTTGCATCTCTTTTGATTTTTGAGGAGATGTGATTTGCGAATGGTCTTATTAGGGCGGTTTTCATTAAGGTGACCGCTTAGTTTAATTCTAGGATGGATATTTCTTCGATGCGTTCGAAATCTTTGTGGTTGTATGTGTAGATGGTTTTGATGTTATTTGCAATCATTACTGAGGCTACTTCAACATCGTAAACCTGGTTTCCCAGAGGGTCATACTTATCGATTAATGTTTCGAATATAGCCGTGCTTTTCCTATCTACAAAGACCAACTCACATAAGTTTTTAAAAAAGTAGTATTGGCTAAATGCTTCTACGAGCCCAATGCCTAATTTAGAACAAACGGAAAAGAATTCTGCGATGACTTTAGAGGACAAATGCAAATCGTCGTATGTTTCGCGGAAGAAAGTCTGGGTCTCTTTATAGAATTTTGATTTCTTATCGAAATTGTATATCAGCACATTCGTATCGATAATGATTTTACTCATGGGCAAAATCTCTGATATTGACATCGTCAAGTTTTCCACCTAGATTCCACCTTCCGCCTATATGAGCGAGTCTCTGACCTGGAGTCTTTCCTTTGCTAACTTCGCTAACCACAATTTGCACTTTTCTGCCGAGGAATTTTTTTACGTCCTCTCTTTCAAGCACATTTTCATCTAGCTTTGCTTCAAATACGAGGATGGCCATAATAATATTGTTTTAGATCCATGGTAGTCATCTTAATGTAAATCTGCTGTATTTGGCTTATCCAAATCCTGTTCTAGTTTCTCGTTTGCCTCTCTTTCAATGCTCGCTTTTTTCCATGAAGTCCTGGATTCGAGATCCATCATAACGATTTGCACCTTATTCCCTAAAAATTCCTTCAGATCCTCTCTTTCCAAAAAATTCCTGTCCAGTTTCGTTTCAATGGTTATCGTATTCATTATCAAAAAATTTCTACAAAGTTACAAAGTCTTTCCCTTCAATGTCTCCGCAATATTCGCGTCAAGCGCCTTATGGGCCAAAGGAGCCGTATACTCATTCAACCTTTCCATGTTCGACTGAATTTCATCTTTAGTGCCCGATTCGACTAGTTTTTTTAACGTTCTCGTCATTCTCGTGATCTCTTCGATTTCCTTACGACTGAGGATCTTTTTGTTCTGTGTTATGAATTTATCGGAAGATAAAATTATGTTCTGGGCTTCCGTCCGTGCTTCTATCAAACCGCGTTGACTCATGTCGTCCTGGGCATAAACTATCGAATCTTTGAGCCTTAGCGCCATTTCCTCTTCACTTATTCCGTACTGCGATTTGATCTCTACTTCGGTTTCCACTTTCGATCTGTTTTCCATTGCCTTAACCCTCAAAATGCCGTCAGCATCTATCATAAATTGAATTTCAATTTTTGGAATTCCAGCCGGCATTGGTGGTATTCCTTTTAAAATAAATTCACCGAGATTCCTATTGTCAGTAATAAGTTCACGCTCTCCCTGAAAGACCGAAACTCTAAGGTTTTTCTGGCCGTCCACTGATGTGGTATAATTGCGCGCGGCTCGTGAAGGCACTTTCGAATTCCTCGGAATGATCACATCCATTAATCCGCCAATCGTCTCAATTCCCAAAGAAAGAGGAGTGATATCCAGCAAAAGCATGTCTTTGCGATTACCCGCAAGAATATCGGCCTGCACCGCAGCGCCCAATGCAACAACCTCGTCGGGATCAAGTTCATCGTGAACTTCCTTGTTGAAAAATTCCTCTACCGCCTTTTTTACAGCGGGTATTCTTGTAGAACCTCCTACGAGAATTACGTCGGTTATTTCTTCTTTTGAAACCTTAGCATCTTCAAGCGCTTGTGCACACGATTCAATTGTTTTGTTGATCAATGGGGCTGCGAGGTTTTCGAATTCCTCACGGTTAATGCTTAATTTTTTCTTTCTAATAGAAGTAGAATAGTGAGGTTCAAATGACAACATTTTTTTTGCTTCTTCCGCTTTCAATCTCAACTCCTGGACAATCGATTTCTCACCTAACTCTTTGATAGTTAGTCGTTGAGACCAATGATCGAAAATGACTTTGTCAAAATCGTCTCCTCCTAAAAATGTATCTCCATTCGTCGACAACACTTCAAAAATTCCATTTTCAATTCTCAGAATGGATATGTCAAAAGTGCCGCCTCCGAGATCGTATACGGCGATGATCTTGTCTTGTGCCCTGTCGGTTCCAAGTTCGTAGGCCAGACTTGCAGCTGTTGGTTCGTTGACGATGCGGAGTACTTCGAGGCCGGCGAGTTTTCCTGCATCACGAGTGGCCTGCCTCTGGGCGTCGTTGAAATAAGCGGGCACCGTAATGACCACTTTCGAGATGGATTGTCCTAATTCGTCTTCTGCATTTTCCTTTAATTGGGCTAGGATCATTGCCGATAGTTCTACGGGATTGTAAAATTTATCACCTACCTGTATTTTGACTAATTTTTCTTCGTCTTCATCGATGATCTTATAGCCGAGCACTTTGTTAAATTTTTCTACATCGTCGTATGACTTGCCCATTAATCTTTTTACTGAAAAAATGGTGCGCTCGGGATGTTCGATGAGTTTTGTTTTTGCATCATTTCCTACTAGGATTTTACCACCCTTTTTGAAATGAATTATGGACGGAACCAGTGCATTCGAATCAGAAGAATTTCTAATGGTCTTTGGTTGATCATCTTTGATATAAGAGACTAAACTATGGGTAGTACCGAGGTCGATTCCTACGATGACGTCCTGCTTCGCATCAGAACCGATTGTTCCGTCTTTGAGATTGATCGATATTTTGGCCATGAATTTTTAGGACAATTGGTGTGACAAAGATGGGGATTGTTAGGCAAAACGTGTGGGTGCAGGACAGATTGCACTAACGAACGGCGTTCCTTCGAAGGAACGCCGTTCGTCTCAACTTGAATTGTAATTTTTTTGTGCGATTTGTCTCACACCCAAACGTGTCTGTACCTGTATCTTGATTAGATTTTTCATAGTTTTAATGTTGGAATGAGCAGGCGAAAGAAACTCCTAAAAAAAGCTCTCGCGAATATTAAGGCAATTGAGCATGGTATTACTGACATTGGAAATTTGATCCGCGAGATCAAACATTGAAGTTGTTTAATAACTAAATGTTAACGGTTTGAAATTTTCTCAGGAAAATAATTGCGAAGGCCAGATAGTGGAAAGACATCCAATTGATGGTTGTGGTTTCATATCTTATTACTAAAGTCTTGAATCCGTCTACCCAAGCATTAAGTTGTTCCACCACAAATCTTCTCTTATATAGTTGATTATCAAAGACATATGGAGTGTCTTCATCATCTGATTTTCCCCTTCTCTTGTTTTTATCGATGTTGAATATGATGTCCTTTTCAAAGCATAGTTCCTTGAATTTGGCAACATCAAACCCTGCATCGGCATTCAGGAAAAGACCATCACATGAAAGGTCAATTGCCTCCATTTGATCAAAAATTTTATTAGCAGTTTTTACCAGTTCAAAACTGTCATGATGCTGGCCACTTATCGGTTCTGACCAACCTATTGGCACACCCTGATCATCGGTCAGTATCAATAGATTCGTGGTTTGAGCTTTCTTTCTACCTTGATAACCTACCTCTTGTCCTCCTCGCTTTACCGGGGTATGTGATCCATCAAAATTTACAGAACAAAGGTTTAAATGCTTCCGTTTATTTAGCAATAATTGCTCATAACATCTTTTCCAAATTCCTGTTTTTGACCACTTGTTGAAGTGATAAAACACTGATTGCCAGCTATATCTGATAAATCCAAAGAAATGTCGAACAGGCAATTGCCTCCATTGCACACCTGTTTTGAGCTTATACAATATGGCCTTCACTATTTTCCACATTGGTACTTTTAGTTTCTTTCCATTTGATATTTTAGGCATGTGTTGTACAAAAAATTCATTAATTTCAGCTTTAACCATTGTTTGTAGTCTTTAGTTATTCTTTGGTTCTACACCTCAGCGTTTCTAAAGCTACAAACTTTTTATATTAAAATAATCCGTAATGTGTTATTAAACAACTTCATTCTCTCAGTAAAGAAGAAAAGAAAAAGATAAGTGCAGACCTTTGCGGAATCATTGAAAAGCTCGAATCGTGGAAAGTCCTTTCAAAACAAAGAGCCAACACGGTTTAGCAATTCTGTTCGGCACCAGGTTTTCTTTTCATCCTTCGTATGTCAGATCTTCATATTCCTGGCAAATACTCCATTACCCACTTCGCCTTCTTCGTTTTTCTAAATCCATATTTTTTGTACAACTTATGCGCATCCTTGGTCAGCAGCATCCATCGCTCTACACTTTGTAAGTCAGGATGAGCCATAATAGTTTCCATCAACCTTCTACCATATCCATTCCTTTGATATTTTTCATCAATGAATAGGTCAGCGATGTAGGCGAAGGTCCCTTTATCCGTAACTACTCGTGCGAAGCCGATCTGAACCTCGTTCAAAAGCGCAGAAAAACACAATGAGTTTTCGATTGACTCTTTGACAGCCCTATAAGTTCTGCCCTTTGCCCAATAGGATGTTTTGCTGAGATATTGGTGTACGAACGGGACGTCGATTTTAGATTTATCTGTTGTGATTTCTAATTCCATGATTTAAGTTTTGCCTGGACCTGACAGGTTTCGAAAATTTATCTGCCTTTGGTATGATCTGTCAGGTCTTACAACGCGATTCAGTTGAAATCGACCCAATCTCGAAAACTTTCAGGAAGGTCGGCCATTGGTCATATTACAAAAAATAATAAATCAAATTTTCACATGTATTCCTCACCATTGTCCCATTAATTTTTACATTGTGCCCCAGACAAGAAAACCGTACACGACTATTCCATGAAAATATAAAATACCACATCGTGAAAACCTCCTCCTCCTCAAGAAGTTTTAAAGTCACCATTGTGAACCATTTTGAAAGACCAGACATTTTGACTACGGACTACGGACTACGGACTAAAGCTCTAGGTTTTTTTGTTGCGCCCATCCTCATTTTTTGTTTTGTTTTTCTTCCCTCAAGGCTGATCTCCCAGGATTGCATGATCGACCAGCCAACCTCCGACGCTACAGCGCCCGCACTTGGTGCGGCAAATAGAGAAGTCGGACAAACTTTTCTCGCATGTGGTGATGGAAATATTACGGCCGTTTGTTTTGAAATAGGTGGTGTAACAATTGCCGGCAATACGGTTTTAACTATTTCTACCGGAATGAATACAAATGGCGGCGGCTATACGCAAACGGTTGCCATTACAGGAGCAGGGGTTATAAACATTCCATTGACCACGCCTTTTCCTGTTACTAACGGTACTCAATACGCCATTTCCCTCGCAGAAGAGGGTTTCCCTGCCAGGTTTAGTATGCGCTTTAATAACGGTGATATCCTGGCCGGTACTAATGTTTTTAGTGGTAATGGTGTCGATGACGCAACTCTCGATATAGTCTTCAGTGTGACGATTCAGCGTAACCCGGCTGTACCTACCCTAGGTCAATGGGGATTGATCGTGCTTACTTTGTTGCTTGCTATTGTTGGGATTGCGGGAGTGCTGGATAGGAAAAGAAAAGATGTCCTAACTAGTGCACCAAATTAGATACTCCAAAGACTTAATAAGCGGTTTAGTTGTGCTAACAGATTAAGCCTTAAGGGCTTACAGCAAAAGCAAAGGGCAGCGCCATACTACTGGACATTGGGGTTAAAATAATACAATGTCTTGAAATAAAGTAGGTTATATATTATAATAAAGTGGAATATATCATTATTGTTTGTAAAACAAACAATTAACAACAATGACAATTCCACTCGTAAGCGAAATAAAACCATTTTTCTCAGGTTTTGAAGAACATGTAATAAAAAATTTTCTCACAACAGCCCAAGGTATATTATCAGCCAGGACGACGAATTTGAACATTGTAAAGGATAAGCTCCCTGGAATACTCGAAAACCAACAAAACACCAAACCTGATTCGAATTATAAGAGGTTGATCCGTTTTTTCAATATGGATGATGCTGACAAGCAGGCATTGATTGAAGCTATATTATGTTTTAGTTTTTATTTGTTGAGACTCAAAGCGAAGAACATCAAATATTTGGCACTAGATGGTACGAGCTGGGAGAATGGCAACAAGAATATTCACTTATTAACATTGAGTGTAGTGGTCAATGGAGTAAGTATTCCAATATGGTGGGAAGACTTAGACAAGAAGGGTATGAGTAATTTTAATGAAAGACGAAAGGTGATAGACAAAGCCTGTAAATTATATAATCTGAAAGGTTTGATACTACTAGCAGATCGGGAGTACATCGGAGAAAGATGGTTTAAATATCTGGTAAACAAGGGGTTAGAGTTTGTAATTAGGTTAAAAAAGGGAATTTATAAAGGGTATGTGGACAACCAAAGGGGAAAGGATAAGACATTTTATAAACACCAACATCTTCGATACATTGGTATTGAACGTGAAGCATTGAAAAAACGGTATCAAATCTGTGGAGTGTCTAAACAAATTGAAATCCTTGGAAAAAAATTTTCTTTTGTGATTTTTAAAAACCCCAAAAGTTCAGCCAACGAACCTCTGTTTTATTTCATATCTACATTGAAAGACAAAAGAAAAATAGTAAAGCTTTACCCTATTCGTTGGACTATTGAAACTTGCTTCAAACACTTAAAATCAAATGGTTTCAATTTAGAAGCTCTTAATTTTAAAGACTCTGGAAAAATAGAATTGACAATGGGTATTGTAGTATTTATCTATGCCTTATGTATTGAACAGGGTCTAACCCAACTCAAGCACAAAAAGAAGAGTGATTGGAAGAAATATAAAAACGGATCGATCAACTTAGTCGTTTCCAAATTTAAAAAAGGACTATCCTTTTTAGAAATCAAATTCAACAACCTTAGAAATTTCATATGCTTTCTTTCTCATTCCATTCGTTCTATCCCCAAACCCTCTTGGCTATTCTTTGAACCACAATTTATAGCTCATGTCCAGTAGTATGGGGGAGCGCCCTTTGTTGGAATCGACAAAGGTCAAGCCCTGTAAGGGCGAAAGCTTCAGTATGTTAAATATAAAACCTATCATTGATCGTCAATGAGTAGCTTGCTTCCGCCCTTTCAGGGCTGGTTCTGCGATTAGTAAATCATAGGGCGTTGCCCTATGTCGTTGCTTAACGCCCTTTCAGGGCTGTAAGGCTTCGAATTAGGAGTACCAAACTTTCTGCTTGAGGCACTAGTGTTCAGTCAAATTATATAGTCTGGGTAAAGATTTTTTAGTTTAATGCGCGCATCACTCGTTGTAAATTGCCAATCTACTCCTTTTTGGTTTTTGTTTCTGTACCCATACCAGGCTTTGGTTTGTTTTTTGAGTTGTTCTTCATCTGACATTCTACTTTTCAAACCACACCGTGTTAATACGCTCAATTCACATTCTGCAATATTGAGCCAGGAAGCATGTGCCGGTGTGCGAACAACTTCTATCTTTTTCACTATGTTTCGGGCTCTGGGGGCAGGCATAATTTCATATAAGGTACTTAATTTATGTGCACTTAAATTGTCCTCTACCAATGTGATTTTGTTAGCAGCGCTATATGTTTTTTCTACTAAGTTCATGATGATTTTTGCGTAAGTCTGACTATTGTGATTATCCTCAATATGTACTTCTCTGTATTCTCCTAAGGGTTCTACGATCATGTACATACTTTTTACTCCTTCTCTTTTATACTCATAGTCTTGATGTAATATACCCTTTGAATCCATATAGCTTTTCTTTGTTTCACTTATGATCTGTTTAGGGGACTCATCTAAACAGATTACTGGATGAGTCGGGTCATATGGTCGTTCATATACATCTAATACCGCTTCCATTTTATGAACAAAATCTGCTCCTTTCTTTGGCATTATCCAACCTTTGACTCGCCAGGGTTTAATTTTGTTTTTTTTAGTATCTGCCGTATAGATTCATGACTGATGCTTTCTACATATTCCAATTCTACCATCTTATCAGCCAATAATCGTAAACTCCACCCTGAATGACCATCAGGAACTTCTTCACATCTTAAGGATAGTAAATGGCTTTCTACCCGACCGTCAAATATCTTTTCTTTTACATATTCTCTTTTCTTTCCATATAGCGCTGCTTCAAATCCGTGTTCCACAAATCTTTTTCGCATTCGCTCTATTCCATTTATCGTCATTCCATAGGCAATTTGAATCTTTTTATCTGTCCAATGCTTATCTCCATTCTCATCTGAGGCCAATAATATATAACTCCGCTTGGTCCTAATTGACTTACTATTGGGTATGCTTATTATTCGCTCTAATTCACTACGCTCTTCTTCGGTTAAGGTTACTTTGTAAAATTTTGCCATGATTCTTTTTTTTGTTCATTAATCAAGGCTCTATATTCTCTTTTTGATCAGGTGGTCACTCTAATCTTTATGCAAAACAACATTCGAAGTTACTTTATTCTTTTTACCCAGATTTATGCGCTTGACTGAACACTAGTGCTTTGTAAAGTAAGTTCTTCTGAATTATGGGGAGCAGATTTTGAGTCAGATCGCGGCGCAAAACGCAGCCATAGCCAAAGCTACGGCGAGGCTTTGCAACAAAGAGCTGGCTCAAAAGATGCCGCCATAAGCTGTAGAAATTTACTTTACAGAGCACTAGTGCTCGTATGTGTTTAGCGTAATTTGGATATACATATTATTTTTCGTAATATGTGTTCAAATTAGGAAACTGCACGATGGACTTATCCATTCTTGAGTCCTTAGATAAATCAGAATTGATTGAACTTGTTCGAAAACAAGGTAAAACAATTACTGAACTCAGAGAAGAGTTGAAATTAGCTTTTGACAAAATAGTTTCCCTTGAGCGAGCCTCCAAACGACAAGCCGCACCATTCAGGATAGAAGACAAGAAAAGGAAGAAGGATAAAAAACGACCAGGCAACAAGCCCCGGCATAAAGGCTATTTTAGAAAATTTGAAGGCAAGGTGGACCAAACGGTGGATGCACCCTTAGAAAAGTGCCCAATATGCCAGCACGATGAATTTGAACAAGTTGAGCAGGTAGAACAAATAGTGGAGGAAATCCAGGCCACCAAAAAGGTTACAAAGTTGATTACATATCAAGGGACATGTACCCATTGTAAAAATGTAGTGAGCAGCGACCATCCGATCAAGATCAGCAATGCTAAAGGAGCAGCAAGTACCTACATTGGCTCAATGGCAAGGAGTTTAGCTTTGGAATTGAACTATAAATACGGGTTATCAAAGCGAAAAACAGTGGCTGTGATGGAAAAGATATTCGGGATAAAAATAAGCCCCGGAGGCTTGGTACATATGGGGCACAAAGCAGCCAAAGTGCTTAAAGAACCCTATGAAGATTTAAAGCAGAGGGTGCGAACATCGGATGTCATTCATGCCGATGAAACCAGTTGGTACGTATCTGATCCAAAGTATTGGTTGTGGGTATTTGCGAATAAAAACCTGACTTTATATCATGTGATTCGATCAAGGGCAAGAGCGGTAATACAAAGCATATTAGGCGAAAACTATGCAGGAGTACTGGTGAGTGATTGTCTGAATATCTATGATGATGTAAACCAAGATCAACAAAAATGTTATTCCCATCATCTGAAGGCCATTTCAACAGCCGAACAATTTGTAGAAGATTCAGAAAAAGATAAAGTGCGGTTGGAGCAAATAAAAAGTATGTTGAAAACGGCAATGGTTATAAAAAAGACAAAAGATAAGGTGACAGATAAACAATATCGAGCTGCTATTAAGCATCTTCAAAATCAAGCAGACGATCTAATCCCAGAATTGGAACAAATAAAAAAACAAGTAGAGGATCAAACAATCGAATTTCAGGAAAGTACCATAAAGGTTTTGAATAGATTTTCAAGACAGAAAGATCACCTATTCACATTCATGGATTACGATCAGGTTGACGCTACAAATAACTTGGCCGAAAGACAGCTAAGGCCTGCGGTCATATCTCGAAAAATATCCTGTGGAAACAGATCTGACAAAGGTGCTGACACTTGGCAAACACTCGTGTCGTTAATGCAAACCTTTATTCAACAAGGTAAATCATTCGAGGAAATACTCACAAGATCCTATCGGCAAGCTATTATTGCACGCTAAACACATACTAGTGCTCTGCCAAGCCAAAATTTAGAATATTCACAAAGTTTTTAATCAAAATCAAAAATTCAATCAAAAACTTCGACCTGCTTTGTACTATTTTGATTTCCATACTTCGACGTACTCAGTACAGGTTTTCATTTTGATTGTTTCTAAAAACATATCTGACAAAGCACTAGGGACGCCGCTGTTCTGAGGAATGTCATTCCCTCCGCTTTGCCATAATCCGCCCCACCTCTTTTTCATTCTCTTCATCCGATTTTGACAATTCTTCGACCACATTATCATAACTCTCCTCATCCCGATTCTGCGAAAGCTTAAAGGCAGCCTGTACTTCGTCGATCAAGATTTCAAATCCTACGATTCCCTTGATCTCTCGATCGACCATCTTTTCGGACAGATCTTCTAATTTTAAGTGCGTTTGCGTCATTGCCTCATACTTATTCATAAGATTTTTCAGAGAATCGCGAAGTCGCTCTTCTTCGATGATCTTTATTTTGCCGTAGACGTGTACGGCTATATAGTTCCAAGTCGGCACGTTTTCGTGGTTGTACCAGGTGGATGAAACATAGGTGTGCTGCCCCAGAAATACCGCCAGCACGTCATCTCTTTCCTTAAATCCCTTCCACTGCCGATTTCCTTTTGAAATGTGACCGACCAAAATGTCTTTACCATCTTCATTTGTTTCCAATTCCATGGGGATATGGCTAGCCCAATATTTTCCTTTAGTTTGATTGAAAAGAGTACCAAAGCTGTGTTTGTCTATGAACTCTTTTACTTCTTCTGGAGTGCTATCGTTAAAATAGTGGGGGATGTACATTGTTGTATTGTTACACTGTTGTACTGTTATGATTGCTAGATTATTGCGTTTTTATATACTCAAATCCCCTCACAAGTTGGCTCGCCCTGCGTGCTTTTCTGACCGATTGGATTTGCTAAATCTTTCGGATTTAGTAAATCTCAGCAGGCAATTTAGCTATATAACCTTTCTAGCTCAAACTTGGTCGGAGGGCATCGCAATACAACGGTAAAGCAATACAACAGTGAAACAATACAACAATGAAACAGTAAATCAGTTCGCCGAACATTTCCTTGTTTTCGTCGATAGAATGTGAATTATTGGAATTGTTAAATATATCTTATGGTTATTGTTTCAAAGGAAAACCCTCAGCTATGTTACTCTCGATCACAGGATGGTTCACAGCGCTAAACCAATCAGAACAAATCTTTTGGGGAATCGCACTAATCGCCACGGCGCTTTTTCTAATACAGGCGGTGTTGAGTTTGATCGGTTTGGATTCCGACGTTGAAGCCGAATTTGATGACTTTGACGGTGGTTTTGCATTGATCAGCTTGAGGAGCATCATTGCGTTTTTAATGTTTTTCGGATGGGGCGGTGTAGTTTCTCTATACCAGGGTATGAGTGTTCCACAGACACTGATGATCGCGTTTCTCACGGGTTTCATTGCTATGCTCGGAGTGGCTTATCTGTTTGCCCAAATGCTCAAGATGCAGGAATCGGGCACTGTTAAACTTTCCAATGTCATAAAGCAATTTGCGGAAGTCTACCTCACCATTCCGGGTCATGAAAGCGGTAAAGGAAAGATACAGGTATCGGTGGAGGGAAAGATCATGGAATTTGATGCAGTCACTTCAGCAGATGAGATCATCACTGGTGAAAAAGTTCAGGTGCTTGAAATACTTGATGAGAACGTAATGCTCGTGAAATCCATTAAATAATCCCACTTAATCTACCTCAATACTGAGAGGATTTAAGTGACAAAACAAAATAATTATGTTTCAACTACTTTATTTAGGAATTCTCATTTTCATCGCTTTTACAGCTTTGATCATCTTTTTAACCAGGTACAAAAGATGTCCATCAGATAAGATTTTGGTCATCTACGGTAAGACCGGAAAAGGTTCTGCCAAGTGCGTTGCCGGGGGAGCCACCTTTGTATGGCCCGTCATTCAGTCCTACGAATATCTCGATCTTTCACCGATTTCAATTGATGTTGATTTGAGAGGAGCATTGAGTAAACAAAACATTCGGGTGGCCGTGCCTTCAAGGTTTACCGTGGCCGTTTCTAATGAGCCCGGAGTTATGATCAATGCTGCTGAACGGCTTTTGGGCAAACCGATTGACGAAATAAGGGAGATCGCAAAAGATATCATTTTTGGACAGTTGCGTCTTGTGGTGGCCACAATGGACATCGAAGAGATCAATTCGGATAGAGATAAATTCTTGTCCAATGTCTCGCAGAATGTGGGTACGGAGCTACGGAAAATAGGATTAGCTCTTATCAATGTAAATGTCACCGATATCCAGGACGAATCGGGATATATCGAGGCGCTCGGAAAAGAGGCTGCTGCCAAAGCCATAAATGATGCTAAGAAAAGCGTTGCTGAAAAGAATCGAGACGGTTCGATAGGAGAAGCGAATGCTACCAGAGACCAGAGAATACAGGTCTCACAAGCGGATAGTACTGCCAAGATAGGTGAAGCCGCTGCACAGGCCGAAGCTGTAAAGGGAGAAAATCTATCGCAAATCAAAATAGCTCAGTCCGATTCTGAAAGACGCGAGCGAGAAGCCGAAGCAGATCAGAAAGCCACGGCAACTGAAAAGATTCAAATCGCTAAAGCATTGGAAGAATCTTTCAAAGCAGAACGCGAAGCTGAGGAAGCCAGAGCACAAAAGGAAAAGGCATCCCAAGAGGCAGATATTATTGTCAAGGCCGAAATCCAAAAGCGTAAAATAGAATTGGATGCAGAAGCCGAAGCAGAAAAAATCAGGCGGATCGCTCAAGGAGAAGCAGAAGCTCTCCTCATTCAAAAGCAAGCCGAAGCAAAGGGTATTTTTGAGGTGCTCAAAAAACAAGCAGATGGTTTTGACCAGATCGTAAAAGCTACAAACGGTAATCCGAGAGAAGCAGTCTTGATGCTAATAGCCGATAAATTACCAGAACTTGTAGCCATTCAGGTAGAAGCGATTAAGAACATCAAGATCGACAAAATAACCGTCTGGGAAAATGGCGAAAGTAATGGAGAAGGGGGCAATTCTACTTCTAAATTCATCTCGGGATTGTATAAATCAATACCTCCTATGAGCGATTTATTTGATATGGCAGGAATGGACCTCCCGGCTTATTTGGGTAAGGAGAAAGTAGAAAAGGTGGAGGAAAACGGAGAGCCGGTTGAGGTGGCTAAAGAGGAGAAGGATGGTTAATCGAGGCTGGAGTTGCGCAATAGTTTGAGATAGTTTGAGATAGTTTGAAGTAGTTTGAGAATATGGAACAAAATCAAACTATATCGAACAAAAAAAATGTGTTGCAATGCATGTCGTCTGTGGCGAAATGACTGGAGTAGTGGAACACTGATGTTTCAAAAAGCCGATAAAGTTTGTTGAAAATCCTGGCAACTATTTGAAACAACATCAAACAAATTGTCGTCAGCGTTGGCCGCCTGCACTGAGCGTAGTCGAAGTGTAAGCCGTCGTCACAACTCCTTGATAAAAATATCCTTATACCAAGCCTCAGCCGGTTTGCCGCCATGTATCTGCACGCAGATCACTCCCGTCTGCGGAATGCTGTCGTCTTCCTCAGTGTCAGAACTCCTTACCCGTCCCAATAAATTCAGGGTAATAGGGAGTAGACCTCGCGAATTAAAACTGCTTCATATTTTTGTATATGCAGTTACAATTCCCCTTCTTCCCTAAAGATACAAAGATGATCTCTCATTGTCTTGGAGTACACACCCAAGACGGTATTGTACAATACATAGCCAATGGCTTACCTGTATATAGTCATTCGAGTGACGATCTTAATGCTTTCAGATTCATAACTAGCAATTTTATAGATAAAGGATTGTGCAGCCGAGCTGAAGTTCAGCGGGCTTTTGGAGTGAGTATAGACAGTGTCAGAAGATCGTATAGAAAATACAAGGAGAAGGGAGAATCTGGATTTTTCGGGCCTGATGCCAGAAAAGGCAAAGCATACAAGATGGTTGGTAAACTAGTGGAGCGGATACAATCGAAGCTGGATAAGAGACAAAGTAATTTGAGTATCTCAAAACAAGAAGGGATTTCAGAATCGTCGATACGCTATCACATTGAAAAAGGCACTTTAAAAAAAAGTTCAAAATAGAGTGTGAAGGTGGAAATGGCTCGACCTTAAATGATCGCAATGACCTAGACCAATCTACGCCGATGGGCATAGCCACAAGCCGCTCTGAAGACAGGATAGGTGCATCTCTTGGGTTGTCTGGTCATGCTGAGGTGAAGTTTGACAACAGCGAAGCTTTATGCGGAGCAGGGGTATTATTCCTCTTACCTGCCTTGATAGAGCATGGGTTATTCAAGACAAAACAGGTATATGAGTTACCTTCATCACACTATTACGGACTAAGGTCGATACTATTGACTTTGGCCTTCATGGCCTTGTTGCGCATCAAAAATCCCGAACAACTCAAACAATGTAAACCAGGGGAGATCGGCAGGATAATAGGCTTGGATCGTATACCAGAAGTTCGGTGTTTGCGAGAGAAAATAGATTTGCTGAGCAAGCAGGAAAAAGCCGTTGAACTGAACAACCTTCTGATCGATCACTGGTATAGAGATGAGGATAATGAGGACTCATCTTTTTTATATATAGATGGTCACCAACGGATCTATTATGGAGGCAAAGCTAATCTACCTGTCAAATATATTGCGAGACAAAAATTGTGTTTAAGCGCCACTACGGAGTATTGGGTTCACGATGCACAAGGGATGCCTGTTATGATGGTGATAGGGCAATTGACAGAGAAAATAAAAGAAGCAATACAAGACCTGATTATTCCACAAATGCTACAAACCAAATTACTTACTGAGATACAAGAGGATGATGATCGACAAAGCCCTCAATGCACCTTTATTTTTGACAGGGAGGCTTACGAACCTGCTTTCTTTAACCACCTGTGGGAAAGGTATAGAATAGCCGTGATTACATATCGCAAGGATGTGCGAGATTCATGGAATAAAGATGACTTTGAATCCACTGATACACAAGTACTTAGCCAGGATGTAACCATGCAATTGTGCGAGAAAGAAGTAACGCTTGGAGGACACACTTTCAGAGAGATCAGAAGCTTGTCTGAAAAGGGTGAACATCAAACCGCTATTATCACCACTCACCCTACTTTGGGAATAGCATTGATAGCAGGCAGAATGTTTGGAAGGTGGTGTCAGGAAAACTTCTTCAGTTACCTCATTCAAGACTATGATTTTGATAAAATGATTCAATTTGGGGTAGAAAGTATTGATCCCAATCGGGAAGTGGTCAACCCACAATACCGAAAATTAACAAACCAACTGAAAAAACTCAGGGAAAAGATCACCCGGTTAGAAGCCAAGTTCTTCCCTCTTGCAGAACTAGCTATGGATGAGAAAATTGACAAACTTCCTGAAATAACCGAAAGACAAATGAAGTATAAACACAAAATTGATATTCTTCGAAAAGAAGAAAACAAGATCGCCACCCTCAGAAATGATATTCCTGCCAGAATAACTCTTGAGCGTATGCCCGAGCAGAAAAGGTATAACAAGTTAAAAACCGAAAGTAAACTGTTCATGAATGTAATAAAGATGATCGCTTACAGAGCAGAATCATCTGTGGCAGCTGTGGCTTGTGACCACCTCAATAGGGCAAAAGACGAAAAAAGAATGTTCATCAAACAAATCATCAGCAACAACGCTGACTTGATTCCGGATTATAAGAGTAAAACGCTGACTATAACCTTGCACTCTCTTTCTGCACCAAGATTTAATCATGCAGCCAAACAGATTGCAGACCTGCTCAACAAAACTGAAACCATATTCCCTGGATCAAATTTGCGCATGATCTTCAAAATAACAGCGAATTTAGATTGCGAGAGGTAAGGAGTTCTGAGTGTACTCCAAAACATGTTCGCCATTCAACCAAAACTGTACATGAGCTCCTTCACAGCGAATGCGATAGTCGTTCCAACCATTTTCATTGAGCACTTCTAAAATCTTGTCCTGCGAAGCTTCAGCGACAAATTTTTTCCTCCTCGATTCGTCATAGAGCGAACCCCAAACTGCTCCCGCATGTGTGTATCCCACATCTGCCTGATAGCCAATTACTTCGTGATGATCGGGTATTCTGCTTGTTCTGAATTGAATACCTGCATTATTTTCCTTGGAAGTGAATTTAACTTTCATGCATAAGTCAAAATCGTCATATTCTTTTTCTGTGCACAGGAATTTATTTGTTGGTATCTCGCGATCCAATGCACCTGCTACTATTGACCCATCTTCGATCCTGAAGAATTCTTTCGATCCTTCCCAACCCTGGAATGTCGTACCATCAAAAATGCGTTGACAGTTTTGCGAACAAGCCAGGAAAAGAAAGCTAGTGGCAAGAATGAGTAGTGCAATTCGGATTTCCTTGCGAATTTTTGAGATCCACCTGTATGAGATATGTTTAGCCATTGTCTTTAGATTTTCTTTTTTTTTCTAGAATAATTTAATCGTTCCATAAAGGCCAACCAAAATGATGGCGGTAATACTCAGCCACAAAATTAAATCATATGCTTTACTCGGAAGAAATGAAGGATGAAGCCTTCTGTACCTAAAATTAACTACGGCAAAGGATACTAGGAAAAGAAGGAAGGATCCTGCAATACCCCCGGTAATTACCATGAGTACCGGAAGTTTAATAAATATGAATAGCAGAGCCCACAAAAAGGGAGTGCACCAGGCGAGGATGGCAATGCTCCTCTTGCGTTGTGCAAAATCCATAAAATCTATCCATCCGATCTGCCCAAAAATGTCAGAAAACTGCCTTGTCCACGCTGCAAGCGCTGCAAAAAGTGTGGAAAACAAAACGATGAATGAACCAGCCAGGAAGAACGACTTGGCCCACGGCCCGAGCGATTGGGTGTACATCTCGGATAGAGTTTCCACCATTTGATATCCTTGAGGTACTTGGCCTTGAGCGTGTAGTACTGCTGCTCCGAGGCAGTAGAATGCTACAGTTACTAAAGTGTAAACGATCATTGCCAGGATCGCGTCCAGATGCATCACCTTGATCCAGCCCTTTGCCCGATTTTCCCAGGCTACAGAATTGTCCTGTGGCCCTGTATATCTGGCATAACCCTTCTCCAGGCACCAATAGTTGTAGTGAATTATCTCGTCTCCGCCCACTCCCGTAATACCGAAAGCCCCAATGGCGACAGCGAGCACTTCCTTTGGCAATTGAAATTTCATACCTGAAGCCAGATCAGCCCAACTAAAAGCAAAAGGAGTATGGGTCAGGAAGTAAAGAGATGTAAATGTGAACACCGTGAAAAGTGCGATCATCGAAATCGAAAACCGCTGAATGAAAAGGTAGTAACCTCTAAAGATCAACAAAGCGACTGTTATTGCCACCACGAATGCCCACACGGAGAGCGCTATTTGTGGAGCGACCATATGCAAAATGATCGCAACACCGCCAACTATACCGCCGATCTGTAGGAATTTAATAAGCATGATTCCCAAAACCGTCCATACTGTCCAGCTCGCTTTACCCAGGACAGGCCCTGGCAGCTGATTGAAAGCCATCATGGCGGTCTCTCCTGTCAAAATGGTATGCTTACCGAACTCAAGCTGCACCGCTACTTTGACCAGGCAACTGACAATGATCACCCAAAAGGTGATAAATCCTGCTTGCGCACCAAGTGTTGTCGTAGCAATAAGCTCTCCGGAACCCACGATAGAAGCGGATAATATAAGACCAGGACCGAGATGTCGCAGACGGCCTTTGATAGTAAGCGGTGGTGTGAGGATGCTTTCTTGAGATAAATGGTAGGGATCTTTACGCATTTCCTATTTTATTATACAAGCCGGATAAGCCCGGAAAGGCTTATTGTTTCGGGCAAGCCTTAAACAAAAAGAGCAATTTCGTTAATCAAAATATCAATTTAAATTACATTCCTACTTCCCATCCGCCATGTTTCGTCTCAGAAATTCTCTGACCCGGTGGCTTATCCTTTTCGATTTAACTTTTTTTTCCAGGTTTGCCAGAATTTCGGCTTTAACATTTTCGCGATTTTTTTTGGCAAAGTCCGTATGAAAGTTATGAGAATAGAGGAAAGAAATTTGAATTCTTAACCAATCTTTCCGATTCTTTACTATTCCTTTGATTTTGAACTCTTTGTAAAGTCTTTCACTTAAGGGATTGTAGTCATCTCTGCCAAGATAGTCCAAATCTGCGTCAGCTAATATTTGTTCCAGAAAGTTTGTCGGCACTTGCGGCACTTTTGTAGCCATAATCATGCCTGCTATCTGGTTAATTTGATCTTCGTTGAAGTTGTTTTTCTTGAGAATTGGAGTGACGAGTTTTATGCCTTCTTCTTCGTGATTTCGATACGTTTGTGTATAACCAAAATCGTGGGCAATAGCGGCTATTCTAAGTAAACGAGCGTCTTCCACAGAAAGCGCGTATCGCTCAATATAGTCTTCGCATACATTGGCTACATCTATTGTATGTTCAGGCTTATGATAATACAGATCACCCGGAAGCTCGTCATAGAGACGGTCCAGAAATTCGAGGCAAAACTGCGGATATCGTTCTTTGTTTTTAAGCTCCATATTTCTTTTGGAATAATCTAAAACTATTCCTTTCAAAGGACGTTGTATAAAATTCCCATGAATTATCATAAATAATGCAATTAACGTTCCATATGTTATTCAGACACCTTTATGACGTAGCAATATAACACAGGACTCATACGATAACCTTTTTTTAACCGGTTTGTTGCTAGTGTTGAGTTTTCGATAATAAGGAAAAATAGCGCGAATGCAATACATTTGCAACCTGGCGATAACAGATTAAACCAAATACTCATATGTCAACTAAAAACGGAGTACACAATTGCATTATAATTGGGTCAGGGCCAGCAGGTTATACAGCGGCTGTCTATGCTGCACGAGCGAATATGAAACCTATATTATTCACCGGTCCGGAACCAGGGGGACAGTTGACTATTACTACTGAAGTGGAAAATTATCCAGGATATCCAGAAGGTGTGCAAGGACCGGAAATGATGGAAGATTTTAGAAAACAAGCGGAAAGATTTGATACAGATGTGCGCCACGAAATGATTAGCAAGGTCGATTTTACCGGCCCTGTTCACAAAGTTTTCACGGATTCGGGCGATGAGTTGAATGCCCATTCGGTAATCATCTCCACTGGTGCCAGTGCCATGTGGCTAGGCCTGGAATCGGAGACAAAACTTATGAATAAAGGCGTATCTGCATGTGCAGTATGTGATGGATTTTTCTTTCGTGGAATGGATGTAGTGGTAGTAGGGGGTGGGGATACGGCCGCTGAGGAATCAACATATCTCGCAAAGCTATGCCCAAATGTGCATCTGCTAGTTCGACGGGATGAAATGAGAGCTTCTAAGATCATGCAAGACCGCGTAATAAAAACCGAAAACATTACCGTACACTGGAATACTGAAGCTGAAGAAATCTTGGGAGAGGAAGAAGTAGAAGGTGTGCGCGTGATCAATAATAAATCAGGTGAGAAATCGGTCATCCCTTCAAAGGCTTTCTTCGTAGCTATTGGGCATAAACCGAATACCGATGTCTTCAAAGATTGGCTGGGAATGGATGAATCCGGTTATCTAAACGTAATGCCCGGTACTGCGAAAACTGCAATTAAAGGTGTATTTGTAAGTGGTGACGCAGCTGATAAAGTGTATCGCCAAGCCGTTACGGCTGCGGGTACAGGATGCATGGCGGCTTTGGATGCGGAGCGCTACCTGACTGAAGAAGAGATCATTTAGGCTGTCCGAATGTCAATGGCAATTACAATGTCAATAACAATAGCAGAGGCAGTGCAAACTGCTGATTGAAATTGACATTGATATTGTAACTTGCCGGTATGGAAAAAATACATGATCTGAATTACATGCTCCCATTAGCGATTGGGTTGTTTTGGTCAATCGTGTTTTTGCAGTCGGGACTAGACAAAGTCTTTGACTGGAATGGAAACCTGTCCTGGTTAAAGGGTCATTTCGAAAAATCGCCATTGGCGCCATTTGTAAAATTACTTCTTGGTGTCCTGACCTTTTTTGAGTTAGCTGCTGGTTTAGTTTCTGTTTTTGGAGTTGGTTATTACCTTAACTCAGGCAGCGATTGGTGGATATCGCAGGGACTCATTTTGGTGATGATCAGTTTTCTGATGCTCATTTTTGGGCAGCGTATCGCCAAGAATTATGACGGTGCTCAGACGGTTGCGATTTATTTTGGAGTGGCGCTTTTGAGTGGGGTTGTTTTGATTTGATGTATAATAACCAAGACCTTTAAGCCGAATTTCCAGAGAAATTCTATGGAAAGACAGAAGCTGCTGAAGTATCTAGATTGCATTAATAGGATCATTGAGCCCGATAGGGATCGGTGAGCCGAATGACAACCACAATTTTTGCTCACCGATCCCCGCCTGACTTGACGTCAAGTCGGGCAGGTCTAAGTTTCACTCCGAGCCTGTCTGCCCTTTAGTATTGTGATGTGATATTTTATATCATATTGCAAATATTACTATTTATAATTTTCTTTTTGCTTCTTTTTCTTTTGTTGAATTAACATATTATTGTTAATAAAAATAGCGGAGGTGAACTATCTGTCTGCCTAAGCTAATGACTTATCGGTCGAATTAGTCCTCCGCTATTATTCAATTAACACTTTGTAGGAATTTAGGCTTTAAGGCCTACTAAAGGATTCAGTGTTAATCTATTTAATAATTAAACATAGTACAATGTACCAATTTTTTGTTGGCTGTGACGTCTCAAAAGCAGTCATTGATGTGTCTTACCACAATGGAAGTAAGCCCACTTATTTGGGTCAAATTAAAAACAATAATAAGGGGTTTAAAAAGCTTCTTACTGATTTGAAGAAGATTACCGATCTACCTTGTTCTTCTTGGATGGTCTGCTTTGAAAACACTGGTGTTTATTCCAAAGCTTTGTTGGAATGGTTATTCAGTTTACAAATTGCGTGCAAGGAAGAAAGCGGTTTGCAAATTGCTAAATCAATAGGCATTAGAAGAGGTAAAAACGACAAAGTCGATTCACTGGCCATCTGTCAATATGTATTTGAGAAAAAAGCAACAATTGAAGTTTCAAAATTACCTAAACCATTGATTATCAAACTAAAAAAGCTTTTATCCAGGAGAGATTTACTAGTGAGATCTAAGCAATCATTCAGCGTTTCACTTCAGGATCAAGCCAGAGCGATGGACCCTAACCTTTATAAGATTTTTATCAAAGGGAATAAGGAGCTCATAGAACACTTCAATCGGGAAATTGACAAAATCAATTTGTTGATCAAACAAACCATCAAAGCAGACAAAGAGTTCGAAAACAACTATGATCTTCTATTATCTATCAAGGGAATCGGTCCTGTGATAGCAGCTTATATGATTGCAGTTACAAATAATTTCACCACGTTCAAAAATGCACGCAAATTTGCTTCCTATTCAGGAATAGCACCATTTCTGGTTAAACAATCGGGCATAAAGAAAGGGACGATGCGCGTAAGTCATATTGCCAACAAAAAAATTAAGAGTTTACTTTCAAATGGCATAGCAGCTGCCATTCGATTTGATCCAGAAATGGCACTGTACTATGCAAGAAAAATCGATCAAGGAAAAGCCAAAGGAGTAGCGCTCAATAATGCAAAAAACAAGCTTGTCCATAGAGCTTTTGCTGTTGTAAAAAGGCAAACTCCATATGTGCAATTGGCAAATTATAGGTGAATAAGCAATGAACGTTATGTATAAAAAAAAATATTATGTGACATTTGGATAAACGTAGGAATTCGACCAGGCAGGCTCAATGATCCGACATCCTACCCAACCTACCTTTTCTCCACAAAATACATCTTAACCTTCCCCTTATTCTTAGCCTTAATTTTGCCCCTCGCAAAGAATTTAAATCCACTATGATCCTTCAGAAGCTTGTACGTATGCTGACTGATATTTACCTTTCCAACCTCTCCGCTGCTCTCCATTCGGGCGGCCAGATTTACCGTATCACCCCAAATGTCATAGGCGAATTTTTTGATGCCGACGATGCCCGCTACAACGGGCCCGGAGTGAACGCCGATCCTAATTTCAAAAGCATCTTGTCCTTTTTCTTTTTGCTCTTCTTTGTAATCCAACATAAAATCGCGAATCGCAAGAGCAGCGTGTACTGCATCAGACAGATTGCTCGTATTTGCTTTCGGCAAACTGGCCGCAGCCATCCGAATAATGTACAAATTGATCTCCAGGCTTGTGTTCAAAAGGTTCGAATTTATCAATCCCTCCTCCATCAGCAATCCAAAAATGGCCCTTGTCGTCTTCTAATATTGACCAGGTCGTCCCATTGGCCAGCCCCTGGGCCGACATGTAATGAGTAAATTCCTTGCCGTGCAAATTACCAAAGCCACGTCCGGTGCCTGTTGCGAACCAAATTTTCCCATTTGAATCTTCTAATATGGTATTGATTTGATTTGCTCAAAACAAACCTTCTTCTTGTTTGATGTGTGTGAATTGGTGACCATCGTAAATGTTTAGACCGTTTCCAGGGTAGTCATGACGTCCAGTTCCAAACCATAAGTTACCTTTACTATCCTCCAAAATCTGGTATACATGGTTAAAACTCAAACCTTCATTGATCGTAAAATGATGAAAACTATTGGGATCGTAGCGTGTCGCACCTCCACCATACGTAGCGAACCACATATGTCCCAGGGTATTCTTGGTGCCATCAGCATTGAGGGTCTCAAATCGATATCCGAATTGAGGACGATTACCCGCAGTGCCGTATGATGCTCTGAATTTCATTTCATCAACACCTGGAATTTCAACATCCTGGGTCAACCTATAGGCCAATGACGTTCGGTAGAATGTATTCCAACGATTATTTGGGCCGAATAGGGAAGAACCGTCCCACCGAACTAAGCCATCCACTATCAACTTGTCTTTCCAATCCCCAGTGCCCGTGACATATTAGTTTAAGGTTTTCACTTCAAAATCATTGGATGTGCGCTCCGTTCTGTTAATCGACGGATCGCTCGGATTACTGCCCTGGGAACTTCCTGAATTACTCAAGGAACGAATATCCTGGAAGCGAAAATCCAAAGCCGTCACATCGAAAAAACGGGATTGATCTTCTTCAAAGATTACTGCGGCCTGGGAGGAGATGTTGACTTTTTTATGCGATTTTTGGAAGGTCGGTTTGCCACTTGCTGTGGAATAAGTTCTTTTACCACTTGATCTTTCGTATCTGCCGTCGTTGAAAGGTTGAAAGGGTAAGAAACCCTTGTCAATGAAACTTTCGATTTCTGTTGTTCTTCGATCTATCGTATAGCTTCCCTCAAGATTCAAAAAAGAAACGGGAGAGAAGTCCAGTTTAAGAGAATTGGAAAATCGTTCGTTTCTTACGTCCTTATCCCAATTGTGCAGATCGTTAAGTGGATTTTGCACCCGTGAATTAGCCTGTAATGGAAGATCCCAGTTGTACGGGCTGCCATCTTCTTCGTTGACTTCAGTAAGGTCTATTGAAGTCGGCATTCTCAGCAACTTTTGAAAAACACTTCCGCCGACCTGAAAAGCGGGCTCATCGTGATAAGATTGGGAATAGAAGTTACTCATGGACAACTCAAGGCTTTCCCAGATTTTATGGTCGACGTTGACTCTTGCACTCTGCCTGTTGTATCCGTCCTTTATGGCTACGACTCCTGTTTGACGTGTATTGTTGAGTGATAAGAAGTAATTCGTAGACTTGTTTCGCGAACCGACAGACAGAGAATTGGTCATGAAACTGCCCGGATCGAAAAACAGATCCTGTTGATCGTAGAATTTCAAATAATAATTGTCGGAATATTGATCTTCGCTTATTCGATTGTAGTCGATGCTTTTGTCAGCGTTGAATTCATAGTGGTGGTGACGGTTAATTTCTACCGGTCTCTGCAGACTTGACATTCCAAACTCATTGCGAAAAGTGACCTTGGTGACACCTAGTTCTTCGCTGCCTCTTTTATCTGGTCCTTATTGACCTTGGCTATGCTAAAACCTGTCTTTGTCGTGGGGTTCCGATTGCAAGGCCGGTTACTACAATTTCGTCGAGAAAGGATGATGCGATCCGCATTCGCTTATGAACTACATCAAGCGAACCGATGTTAACTTCGGAATCTGCATAACCCAGGAAGCTGACGACCAAGGTTTTGGCCTCCATTGGAACTTCGATACTGTATTGACCTTGTAGGTCTGTGATCGTTCCAATATCTGAATCTTTTATTAGTACCGTCGCACCAGGAAGTGGGTCGTTAAATTCGTCTTTTACAATGCCTGAGATAATCCTTTGACCCATCAAAGAAGATAAAATCAAAAAGGAAAACAGTAGCGTGAACAGACATTGGAAATTCATAGTTGGCGCATAATTAAGTCATTAAAAAATACGAAGCTTACTCTCCTTTGCCACATTTTTCGTAGTCCCTGTAAGTTAAAATAATATTCAGATTAGCGCAACTGCTTGAAATTACTTGATTGATTATTAACGATTAAAAATATTTTTTCTCGATTTCCTAGTCGATGAGTAAGCGTTAAGTTGTAGGTGAAATAGATATTTCATTGCTTTTCAATGAATTAAGTCGAACATTAAGTGCGCAATGTCCCAGGTGTTGTCCCTAAAATTGTCTAGGTAATTTTAAGTAGAGCTATTATTTATGGTAAATGGTAAACGTTGAATTATTGAACTCCCGGTTATGACCTCAACATTCTCAAATCAAACTCAAACCCTTCGCACACATCTTCTCCTGAAAGTACATTTTCAAAATCAGAGATGGTTTCCACTTCACCATCTCGTCGGTAGATGTATGCGTTTTGTTTCACCGGGTCGATGAGCCATGCCAATCGCACACCATTTTTTATCCAAACGCTCGCCATTTTTCTTTTCAACCTTGTTATCCCGTCGGACTCAGAACGTACTTCTATTACAAAATCAGGAACAATAGGCGCAAATCTCTTTCGCTGATCGGGTGTGAGTTCTGCTATTTTTTCATCGCTAACCCAGGAACCATCTGCAGAATAGGTTGATCCGTCCGGAAGTCGGAAGCCCGTAGATGAGCTCATTGCCATGCCTAATCCCGTCGCTTCTTCCCAATTACTCAATACTCTGAATACTCGTCCTTCACGATAGCCACTATCGAATCCTACCGGACCCATAATAATAAGTTTACCGTTTTTGTCTTGTTCAATTTGTAGATCCGGATTTTCATTGCAAAAGGCGAGAAATTCATCCTCATTCAGTTTGCCGGGTATTTTTAATTCTATTGGGCCAGGAGCATCTGGCATATCCAATGTAATCGTTGGAATCGACTGGATCAATAAAGACGAAATTATCATTTCACGCTTTTAACCAAAGATAATACAAAGCTCCTAAACAAATTAGTTTAGCAGCCTAAGTGCCTATTGTCTCTTTCATGCAATAAATCAGAGTCTTAAAGCATTTACTTCCTAAGCCAATAAACGAATCAAGCAAATACATTGAAAGGCCCAATAGGAGTATTCGACAGCGGTTATGGCGGATTGACGGTTTTAAAAAAATTCATAGACGTCCTGCCCGAATACGACTTCGTCTATTTAGGCGACAATGCCCGGTCTCCTTACGGCATCCGCTCATTCGAGACGATTTACGAGTATACCCTAGAGGCAGTACGCTATCTCATCGACCGCGGTTGCCCGTTGATCATTCTGGCTTGTAATACTGCGTCGGCAAAAGCGCTTAAAAATATTCAGCAACTGATCTTGCCAAGGATCGACTCAAGCCTTCGTGTATTGGGAGTCATACGCCCTACCGCCGAAGCCATAGGAGAGACAACTCGTACAGGGCATGTAGGAGTATTTGCAACAAAGGGTACAGTCTCCTCAGAATCCTACATCATGGAGATCAACAAACTTTTCCCCCAGGTGAAAGTGTACCAGGAAGCTTGCCCTATGTGGGTACCGCTAGTCGAAAATAATGAATTAGATTCAGAAGGAGCGCGTTATTTTATTCGACGCAATTTGGACAACCTTATGCGCAAATCGCATAAAATAGACACTGTTCTTCTGGGCTGCACACACTATCCTTTGCTTTATCCGGCGATCAAAGAGTATTTACCAGACCATGTCGATATCATCGCTCAGGGCGCTATTGTAGCACTAAGTCTTGAGGATTATTTGCGACGCCATCCGGATATTGACGTGCGTTGTAACAAAGAAGGATCAGTAGAGTTTTTGACAACAGGTGCCAGTGATGATTTTGATGACCACGCTACTGATTTTTTGGGGTATTCCATCCGATCTCAGAGGATTGATAAGCTGGAAACGAAAGTGTCTGCATTGTAAAAAAATAGCATATGTTTGCGCATTATTTTACGACTATACAAGGATGTATTGATGCGCAGATTTTATATTATGCGAATCTTATTTGCAGCGATTCTTTTGTTTCAAACCGCGTGCAGCAGAGATCAGTTAGCCGACAATCCCGATGTATGTGAGGATAACATCACCTACAACGCCACTATTCGCACCATAATAAATGAAAGCTGCTCATATACTGGGTGTCACGACGGAGCTGCTGGTATCGGCCCTGGAAATTACACAAAATACGACGGCGACTTATCCAGAGACCTGAGTAATGGCCTGGTCAAAAGCCGGGTCATAGATCAAAAGGATAATGAAGTCATTGGCATGCCTCCCAATATGTCCACCTACGAAGAATCTCTAAAAGATGACCTGACCGCCGAAGAACTTGAATTTTTTAAGTGCTGGCTGGATAGTGGATTTCCGGAAGGCTGATCAAGTTCAAGTGTCAAGTACAAGAATCAAGTTCAATAATGGCCCGTGTTTTATGGAAAATAAAAGTGAAATATGAAATATTTAATGTCAATTGTGACCATGATGGTTTGCCTTTTGTTCTCTATGAAAGGGAAAGGACAGTCCGATTCAGGAGAGAATACCGATAAAAAGGAATCGGCGAGCCAAATCATACGAAGATATTATCACAGAGGAGGCGATATCAGACGAAGGGCTGTTTACAGTGCACAACATTCTGGGTAAATACTATTTCGAAATTCCCAATGACCTTTTGGAGAAAGAGGTGTTGGTAGTGAGCCGGATTTCCGGATTTGTAAAAAATCTAGGTTTCGGTGGCGCCGGCATGAAATCAAGACCACAACAAGTCATCCGGTTTCAAAGAAAAGGGGAAAAAATCCTACTCCGCTCAGTTTCGTACAATAGCGTAGCCAGCCACGAAGATCCAATTTATCAATCTGTAGTAAATAATAATTTCGAACCGATCATACACGTCTTTGATATTAAATGCTTAGGCAGGGAAGAAAACTCAGTAGTGATACAGGTCAACCCGCTCTTTGAAAAAGATGTGGCAATGATAGGCGCGCTTCGTGATCAGCAACGCAAGAATTTTGGCATTAAAGGTTTGGACGATAAGCGAAGTTTGATCGAATACATCAAGTCTTTTCCCGAAAATGTCGAAGTGAGACATGTGCTCACCTATCGCGGCGATAAATTGCCTGATAACAATACTACACAGACCCTATCACTACAAATGAACCAGTCCTTTATTCTGTTGCCCGAAGAACCTATGACGCCCAGGAAGTACGACGAGCGCGTAGGTTATTTTTCGATTCGCCAGAACGATTACAGCATGGACGAACAGAAAGCGGCGAGTAAACGCTTCGTTACAAGATGGAAACTCGTCCCCAAAGACATCGATGCCTACAAAAGAGGAGAGCTGGTAGAGCCTGAAAAACCGATAGTCTATTACATTGATCCAGCGACTCCCGAAAAATGGAAACCGTACATCAAACAAGGCGTCAATGACTGGCAACCGGCTTTCGAAGCTGCCGGATTCAAAGATGCCATCTATGCGGCTGATCCGCCGTCGCGCGATAATGATCCTGACTGGAGTCCCGAGGATGTGCGCTATTCAGTCATTCGTTATATAAGTACCGATATTCAAAATGCACAGGGCCCTCATGTACACGACCCGCGCACGGGCGAAATACTCGAAAGCGATATTCTATGGTATCACAACGTAATGAATCTGTTGCGCAATTGGTTTTTTATCCAGACAGCGGCTATCAATCCGGAAGCCAGGAGTGTCAAATTTAAGGATAAAGTTATGGGCGAATTGATCCGGTTTGTATCCGCTCACGAAGTAGGGCATACGCTTGGATTGCCCCATAATATGGGTTCCAGTGTGGCCTACCACGTGGATTCTTTGCGTTCGAAAACATTTACAGACACTCATGGAACGGCTCCTTCGATAATGGACTATGCTAGATTTAATTACATAGCCCAACCGGAGGATGAAATTGCTAATTTCTATCCGAGGATTGGCGAATATGATGTTTGGTCGATCATCTACGGTTATAAATATATTCCTGATGCGGATAGTGCTGAGGATGAAAAAGAAACCCTTCATCAATGGATACTTGAGCGCGCGGATGACCCAGCCAAGCGATATGGCCGCCAGTCGCGAGGCGGAATTGATCCTACTTCGCAGACAGAAGATTTAGGCCATGATGCTATGCTTGCTTCGGAATTAGGAATCAAAAACCTCAAACGTATCGTACCTCAACTCGTCGAATGGTCAGATCGCAGTGGCGAAGACTACGACGACCTCGAAGAACTCTATGGCAACGTCTTTGCCCAATTGAACCGATATCTCGGACATGTGACCCGGAATGTGGGTGGCATTTACAAATACACTAAAACATACGATCAGGAGGGCCCCGTATTTACTCATGTTGAAAAAGCGAAGCAACAACGGGCCGTCAATTTTCTCGTTCGTCATTTGTTCAATACGCCCAATTGGCTTATAGATAGGGAGATATTTTCATATATAGATTATGCCGGACATGTAGATAGAATCAGACAAGTGCAGGATCGCACCATTAATATGCTTTTTAACGGAGACAGATTGCTCAGAGTAGGAGAGAATGAAGCAATTAATGGTGCTTCGGCATATGGAATTGCCCAACTCTTTTCGGAAACAAGGATTGGAATTTTTGGGAATGGCAAAGGCAATGTAGACGCGATTAAGAGAGGATTGCAACGTGCATTTGTAGATAAGCTGGCCAATTTGTTGGAAGTCGAGGAGGACAAGGTCAGCACCAGCGATATCAGGGCAATGGCCAACGGAACCCTTCTCGAAATCCGCAAACTCTTAGCAAAGAGCAAGCATTCGGATAAGGTTATGAAATATCATGCGAAGGAATTGGTGGCCAGGATTGATGAGGTATTGAATACCGATTGAATCGGAATTGCACAGCCGTTCCGGAAATACTGTTATTTCATAAAAAAATCATATTTACTTCAATATGGATAAAAGAATCCTTCACTCTTCGAGGTCGAGGAAAACATCGTTGAGATGTATAAAATCATTGTCGCTTGTTAACAATTTAGCATTCAACTTTGAGTCCACTCCGAAAACTAAATCATAAATCATGTCAAATATTACAATAAGATGACATATATATTTAATTTGTGATATGTTTAAACGTAGTACAAATTCACAAGTTGATCTATTCAAATCGATAGGAGGGATGCTATCAGAACGGAAGCGAGAGCTTCTGGATGATCCAAATGGTTGGCATAATATATTTTTTAAAGAAGTGGTATCTCGCATAGACGAAGGATTGTTCGAGGTGCTTTATAATCAAGGAGGCCGGCCCAATTGCTCAATTAGAGTTTTAATGGGAATGATTATCCTTAAAGAAGGTAAAGGTTGGACTGATGAACAACTTTTTGATGAATGTCGATTCAACACCAGGGTCATGCTTGCTATGGGATATTCGAATATAAATGAGGATATTCCGACCGAATCGACTTACTATAAGTTCAGACAGAGCATGGTAGAGTATAATGAAGACCATGGGGAGGATTTGATGAAGGCGGCATTTAAACAAATCACTATTGGGCAGATAGAGCAATACAAGGTGAGCGGTAAGAAAATACGATTGGATTCGAAGTTGATTAATTCCAATATTGCACGCTGCACTCGAGTCCAGATGATAATCGAAGCTGTACGAGTATGCAGTAAAGACCTTATGGTAGAACTGCTTACAGATCAATTGGATAAAGAATCATGCGAGCTTTTAGAAAAGCTAAAAAGCCAAAGTGCCTCCAATATTGTCTACCCATTAAACAAAAAAGAAAAAGAGGAACTGCTAGTAGGTATGGGTAAGATCATAAAGGTACTCTTGAGTCATGGCCAGGCGGCGGGATTGACAGGCTACCAAGATCTCAAGCGGCTCTACGAAGAACAGTATGAAGAACAATCAGAGGAATCTAATGAGCAAAAACCTCCGAGTGCCTCTGATGATAAAACAAAAATCAGCGCGGTCTGTGATGAATCTGAACAGCAAACTAAACAGGAGAATACTCCGAGACCCAAAGCTGCAAGAGACATATCGAGTGGCAGTGTGCAGTCCATTCATGATCCTGATGCTGCCTACCGTACTAAAGGTAAAGCAGAAAATAAACAGACCATATCGGGCTATCATGCCAACATAAGTGAAACGTGTACAGAAGAAAATGAAATAGACCTAATCGTAGATGCCCAGGTAGTACCGGCCAATATTACAGAAGACGAGTTTTTAATCGAATCTATCGACCATATCCAGGATGTATTAAATCCAGATAAGGATGAATCAGGTCAAGAAAAGAATAAAATAGAACAGGCCATCACGGATGGCGGATACGACAGCAAGGCCAACAGAAAAGCAATGTCAGAAACGACCACGCCCGAATGGAAGTTAGCTAATACAAAAGGGGGAAAGCAGGCCTATACAATGAAACGAGATGAGAATAACAATCTTCAAGTATGGCGAAAAAAGACAGGAGAACAGTGCGCGGTAAAGTTTAACGAGAAGACCAACAAATACGTCATTAAACACGACACCCGAGGTCGGTATATGACCAAAGATGAAGTAGAAAACTATTTTTTATTTCAACAGATGCAAGAAACATTAGATGAGCACACCCACAATCTAAGAGCCAATGTGGAATCGACCATACATCAATGTTTTCACCGGCTCAAAAAAAGGAACAAAATATTATATCGGGGTTTATTCAAATGTCAAATTTATGTCCTGTCACGAGTACTTTGGACGAATTTTAGAAGAATTAACGATAAATTGGTCGAAAATACCCTCGGATTTCCAAATATCATCATCGCAACCCTCAGGAATGCTTATGCAACAATATTGCACTTAAGAAAATTCCAGGGTTTTGGCCGCAGCTGGCAAATGTACGCTTGAAAAATGTGTGGTAATCGGAGTGGACTCAACTTTGATTTTCGTACATACGCTAGAATAACGTTCGTATCAAATAAGTAATCCATCAATCGAGCATTGACAGAAGTTCTTCCAACGGCTCCTGGATATCCAATTCATCAACTAAGAATCAACCCGAATCGCCCTAATCCCCGGTAATTCCTTCCCTTCCAAAAATTCCAGCATCGCCCCACCCCCTGTTGACACAAAACTGACTTTATCGGCCAGGCCAGCCTTATTTATTGCCGAAACGGAATCACCGCCACCAATCAGAGAATAGGCTCCATTTTGGGTAGCTTCTGCAACTATTGCCGCAATAGAATTTGTCCCACCAGCAAAATTGTCGAATTCGAATACGCCAAGCGGACCATTCCAAATGATAGTCCTGGCATTCAACACGATAGTCTTAAAATAGTCTACACTCTCATGTCCAATGTCCAGCCCCTGCCAACCATCGGGGATGCTGCCCGCATCGACTACTTTTCGATTGGCATCATTACTGAAGTCATCGGCGATTACTGTGTCTTTAGGTAAATGAATATTTACACCCTTTGCAACGGCCTTATCCAAAACGCTTAGAGCCAATTCCTGGAAGTCATCTTCGCACAGCGAATTGCCTATACTGCCTCCCAGAGCTTTTGAAAAAGTATAACTCATACCTCCTCCGATGATGATGTCGTCGCACAAGTCCAACAGCTTTTCGATGAGTTGTATCTTATCCGATACTTTAGCTCCGCCCAATATTGCAATAAACGGGCTTTCCGGAGAATTCAAAACGCGCTCGGCATTTTCAATTTCGGCTTGCATCAAAAACCCGAAACTTTTATTCTCCTTTTGGAAATAATGAGCTACCGTAGTTGTAGACGCATGTGCGCGGTGAGCGGTTCCGAATGCATCGTTGATATAGATATCTGCAAGTTCCGAAAGCTGTTTTGCAAAACCTTTATCACCCTTCTTTTCTTCATTGTAAAATCTCGTGTTTTCCAGGAGAAGAACCTCTCCTGGTTTTAGATTGGCAGTATGCATTTTGACTTCTTCACCAACCGTATCCGATACAAATTGTACTTCTTTTTCCAGCAGTGAAGAGAGGCGATTAGTTATATTTTTCAGAGAAAATTTTTTACAATTTACACTGCCATCGTCATTCAACTTTTTAAGCGGTCTACCAAAATGAGACATCAGGATTACACTGCCGCCATGATCCAAAACGTGATTAATTGTTGGTAGCGCCTTTCTTATTCTGGTATCGTCAGTGACATTCAGATTTACGTCGAGTGGGACGTTAAAATCCACCCGGATAAGAACTTTTTTATCCTTAAAATCAAAGTTCATTTTAGAGGTCCACGAATTTACACTGCTTGTCCCGACAACATCGTCAACGATTTTTGAAGGTAAATTTATTTTAGTCATTTGAATCGAAAGTCGAGTTTAAAATCAAATAGCCAAGGTATTTTGGGATTAATTCCCTCCTGTTCCAGGATTCGAGGCAAGTTTTGGTAATGTTTTTCTATACCAAGGTTGAGATAGTCCCGATAGTAGGTGACAATGATGGTGTCGTCCTTGACTCTGAGATCACCTTCCATATTGGTAAGGATTTGTGTAGCGGTGTGTGTAGCAGTCCATTGGTTATAGGGTTTTGGTAGTTTGTTTTTCAATTGATGTGTAGCTGCTTGTGCAATAAGAGCAAGACTTTGTTTCCCGTACCGGATATTGAGGTTAAAGGTAGAAGCACGATTCCAACCCATATCTCCTTCAAAATTGAAAAACTCTTCGATAGTCCAACGTTTTGGATAGTTTTGAGTGAGTAATTGGACTACGTTATTATCCACAGTGGATAAGAAAGCTTTGTAGGAATAATATTGAGGTATTTCTCCTGTTCGTTGTACAATAAGTTTAAAAGGATGTGGACATGCTTTCAATTTATAATCAGTTTGCCCAATGGCATATCCTGCCCAGAGGTGCTTATAGTCCAATGAATTAAAACATTGAACAACACTTTTGGTATTAGGGACTGCCAAGAGAAGATCCATTTCGGTATTATCAACAATGTGGTTTAATATATCGACCGTAAAATGTTCTTTATCGGCCATTATTAATGCTTTTTCAACCCCTGATTGTTTCAATAGGTCTAACAACTGTAAGGTGGCCTTTGAGCATGTTTTGCCGCTTGATCCAACGGTAAAAGCCAATGGCTGTCCCGTTAAAGCATCGTTACAGAAGAAAGTCTGTAGCATTTTGTGAGCAGGCTCTGAAGGTCTTTTTTTCTTCTTTGGCATAACGCGCTGAGTGGACGACCGAATGCGGTGTGGATCAATAGCAAGGATATTTTGTGGATCATAATGTCCTTGCAGATTTCTGAGTTGCCTTAATGTCACTTGAAGGGATTCATATTCTGCCATCGTATGGCGGTCGAGTACCTCATGAATGGTTTCGTCAGTAACCAAAAAGGACAATCCATTTGCCAGGGCAAAACCTTGATTGCACAGAGCATTCCTTTTCCTGACTCTGTTTTGACAAATTGCTGCTTCATTGACCAATTGTAGGCCAATACGGGCAGAAAGGTTGTGATCTTCGGGCTTATTGAAAAGTCCGCAGACCAAGTCCCAGGCTCCAAGTCGTAGATATTCCGGTATCAATAACCAGAGACCCAAATGAGTGCCTGATACCTTTCGAGCTAACATTTCGCGTATGAACCGTTCATTGTTCTGTTCGGTAACCACGATCTTCTTTTTTACCCTCTTGGTCTGCTGGGCAGTAACAGGTATTGGCTTTTGACTATCGGGATTTAGCTTATGGAGTTTTTTTTTGAAGACCATATTCCTGAATAGTCCGTTCCACACTTCGTTTACTGATTTTGATCCCCTGTTGGTTAAGCTTTTGGGCGATCACATCACTATTGGCTCGCGGATCGAGAAAACGATGTCTGATTATCTGGTGGATGACCCTATCAGAACGAACAGTATTTTTCTTTGGGCCTCTTTTCTGATTGATCAGAGCGTCCATACCATCTTCCTTGAACTTGTTCAACAATTGGTAATACCGTTGTTCTGTATAACCATACTTCTTGATGCTTTTCTTCACACCCTGTCCGTAAGCACCTTCTACCAGCATTAAAAATTTCAAAGAAGTAGAATCATCAGATTTAACATTGAGTTTTTCAAAATCAAGATCGGGTAGTCTCGGATTTGTATTTTTTGCCATAATAACTAAAATTAAATATGGCGTAAAATAATAATATGAAGTGTAATTACAAAGCGAATTCGTGGCTCATTTGCCCTATTCTAGAATAGAAGCTTATTAAATGGCCAATTAACAAATAGTTAACCGCCATATATTATTTTAGTGTTTAAATTGTTAGCCTAGCAGTGTCAGTAAACAGCGGACTGAGAATATTAAAATAATTGGATAGTAGAAAATCGTTGACAACATCGTCGGGGAATTAAAACGAATTTGCCTTTCTGACTTCTGATTTCTGATTTCTGTTCTCTGACTTCTGTTCTCTGACTTCTGTTCTCTGACTTCTGTTCCCTGTTTTCCACTCTACGCCACCCTAACCGCCAAATCCGCCAACCGCGCAGAATACCCCGCCTCGTTATCATACCAACTTACCACTTTGATCATCGTACCCATCGTATCGGTAAGCAAAGAATCGAATATGCTCGAATGAGGATTGCGCACAATATCTGCCGAGACCAACGGGTCGGTCGAGTATTCCAAGATTCCCTTCATCGGGCCATCCGCGGCTGTTTTGAACGCGGCATTGATCTCCTCTTTGCTTGCCTCTTTCTCGACGATGGCATTGAGTTCTATCATCGAGCCGGTGATGACAGGTACTCTCACGGCTATGGCGAATAGTTTGCCAGCCACATTCGGATAAACCTTGCCAACAGCATTAGCTGCTCCGGTACTCGTCGGAACAATATTAAATGCAGCGGCTCTCGCCCTTCTCAGATCAGAATGTGGCGCATCTTGTAGGTGTTGGTCTGAAGTGTAAGCATGAGTCGTGGTAAGGCTGCCTTTGACGAAACCAAAATATTCATCGACAATTTTGCACACGGGAGCCAGGCAATTGGTAGTGCAACTTGCATTGGACAAAATGGTATCGCTATCTGATAGATCCGAATCATTTACACCCAGAACGATGGTCTTGATGCCCCCGCCTTTGGCAGGAGCAGAAATCAATACTTTTTTAGCACCAGCTTCCTGGTGAAGTTCTGCCTTATCTTTTGACCTGAAAAAACCAGTGCATTCCAAGACCAAATCGACACCGAGCTCCTTCCAATTAAGCGCTGCGGGATTGCGCTCGGCAGTAGCCTGAATGGTCTGACCGTTGACGACTACTGTTTCGTCCGTACTGTCCACAGTGCCGTCAAATGGGCCATGTGCACTGTCGAATTTTAACAAGTGGGCCAAGGTGGCATTGTCTGTGAGATCATTAATAGCGACTACCTCAATGCCGTCTTTTTTCAAAAGGTTTCGGAATGTAAGTCTTCCTATCCGCCCAAAACCATTAATTGCTATTCTTTTTGACATAATTTTTATTCGTTTTTATTTCGTTGAATTCAAATTGACTTTCTATTACACTGAGCCTTTTTCCCGGAAAGCGCAGCAAATTAAACAAATATTTTTTTTAGATAAATATTTCACATCTGGTACCCGAATTGATCCCAATCAACCGTCGATACACGATTTTTTTCAAGTCACCGATACAGCTTGACAGAAAAAAGTCATTTTTTATATAAAAAATATTTATATATATAAATAATTATAATGTATATTCGGCCTGTCTATTAAACTTTAAGCTAACTAAAGCACATTATTAACCAATATTGGAATTATGTCAAAACCAAAAGTTATCAAGGCGTATAATGCCTTGGAGGAAGACATCCGAAAACAATTGAAGTTGAATTATCCGTACGGATTTGACAAATATCTCATCTCATTCACCGATGCCAAAGGCAAGATCATAACAGCTCTACCTTACGAAACCGATAAGAGTTGCTACCTCATTAAAATGACTAGTTCCATGGCCATCGACATTATAAAAGGCGACAGCGACTACGATGTAGACGGCCATCTCACTTCGGAGGCCAAAGAAGAAATAATCGAAGAAATGGTAATGGATCTTCCCGAAGAAGAACTAATTTTAGAATTGGAAGTTCAGGAGACGGAAGAGTAAAATCTGCCCCGATCTCAACAACAATATCAATCTCAATTTTACTTTTGCAATTGTCATTGTTATTGATATTGCAATTGGTACATTGTGAATGACTGGAACGCTATACACAGCACTGAGAGAATCGGAGTAAAGAAAAAATCTCCACAGAAAAAAGACCCCCGATCCGAATACCAGCGGGATATCGATCGCATTATTTTCTCACCCTCGTTCAGACGCCTTCAAAACAAAACCCAGGTTTTCCCCTTGCCGGGAAGCGCATTAGTGCATAACCGGCTCACGCATTCTCTCGAAGTGGCATCTGTTGGTCGATCTTTAGGCACTTTAGTAGGCGATTTTATTCATCGATCTTACCATTTAAATGAAGAGTCGGCATATTTCTATCTTCATGAATTAAGCAATGTTATTTCTGCGGCTTGTCTTTGTCATGATATTGGCAACCCTGCCTTTGGGCACAGTGGCGAAAAGGCGATATCAAATTATTTTATCAAAAATGAAAGAGAACTTAAGCCGCTATTCAATGCTGCGGAGTGGATGGATCTAACCAATTTTGAAGGCAATGCCAATGCGATAAGACTACTGACCCATCAGCATCGGGGAAAGGCTCCCGGAGGATTCAGGCTTACCGCAGCCACCCTTGCGTCGATAGCCAAATATCCATGCGAATCTATCGCTATGAATAAAAATATCGATGAAGTGCACCGAAAAAAATATGGATTTTTTCAAACTGAAAAAAACACATTTCACCAGATCGGGAATGCCGTGAATATGATTAATGAACAGAGTGAACCCCTCATTTATAAACGTCACCCTTTTGTATATCTCGTGGAAGCTGCTGACGATATTTGCTATAATATAATGGATCTTGAAGATGCCCAAAAACTTCGTATAATTTCTTTTGAAGAATGTGTAGATCGATTACTCTTTTTGATCAACGCGATGAATTCCGGTGAGGATGAGAGTATATCGAAGATCTCTTCGTTTATAGCTGATAAAAATGAACAGGTGTCCTTTTTGAGGGCGAAAGCCATCAATAGCCTCATTAACTGTGGTGTACTGACTTTCTCCGAAAATGCAGAAGATATTATTAACGGCAATCTCAGCATATCCATAACTGAATTGGTCTCAAGAGAATTTCCCCAAATGGAAGAAATAAAAGAATTTTCTTATAGGAATATTTATGAGAGCAATAAGGTGATCGAGATCGAAATTGCGGGCTTTAATGTCATGTATGTTCTACTTGAACATTTTGTACCTACGACGCTTGAAAACTATCATTCCTCTAAAAAGACTATGATCCACAAACTTATCCCAAACCAATTCAGGCCGGTGGATGGAGAAAGCGTCTATGAAAGGGTGATGCACATCCTGGATTTTGTTTCGGGGATGACGGATCTGTATGCTACAGAGTTGTATCGGAAGATTACGGGCATTGAGATTGGGCGGTTGTGAGGGAAATATTTTTAACCCAACTTGTCCTTTTTGATTAATGTCTGCACTAATTTTGTTTGAATATCCATGTTTTTGTGATATAACTTGTTGATTTTCAATAGTAGTTATTAAGGATTTTCAAATGTAGTGTAGTATGGTGCCTGCGTAATTGGAATCATATGTGTACATTTGCCATATGTACATTAGACAAGTAAAAAAACAAAATGTCAAAAACGGTAAAATATTCTACCAGTACACACTTGCACAGACGGCCAGGGTAGATGGAAAAGTCAAACAAAGAAACATCCTTTACCTGGGAAGCGACCCGTTGTTGGATTCGAAGCAGAATAAGTCTGAGGTCTTACAAGTGCTCAAATCCAGAATATTTTCTCAACAAGATCTATTCCCCGTTGATATTGCGGATGAGTTGCTAAAGCTTGCTCTTAAATTCTACGAAAAATACCAATTAAAATACCCGATAATCAAGGTGAAAAGGCAGCCTCACTTCCCCCACCAAAAGACAAAAGCGAAATTCACAGTGTTGATATTCATTCCATCGAAGTAGGAGATGTCAAATCTTTCGGTTCCGAACACCTTTGCAAGCAGATTCTGGAAAAACTTCAATTAACTAAGTGCCTTACCTCACTTAATTGGCGCAATAAGGATATTCAAAAAGCATTGATCAGCATCTGCGCAAGAGCCATATACACAAGTTCAGAACATAAAACTTCACAGATTCTCACAGACAATTCAGAATTGATGGCCTGCTACAATTACACTCCCGGCTCGATCACCCATCGCGAACTATACCGTATTTCAGACCTGCTCTACAAACACAAAAACACTATCGATCAACACCTATATAGCCGCATCACCAATATGTTCACACTGGATGATAAACTGGTCATTTTTGACATTACCAATACCTATTTCGAAGGTCGAAAGGCGACAAACAAACTTCCAAAATTTGGAAAAAGCAAAGAGAAAAGGACAGATTGCAAACAAGTTGTATTCACCGGAGTGATCAATAAGGAGGGCTTCATCCGGCATTCAAGGATATATGAGGGTAACAGAGCTGACAGCACAACCCTGGAAGAGATGCTCAAAGACCTTGAAAAATACAGCCCCGATCACACGAACAAAACAGTGGTCATAGATGCAGGTATAGCCACTGAGAAAAACCTGGAATTGATCGCCGGTAAAGGTCTTCATTATGTATGCGTTTCCCGAAAACGACTCAAAGACCACCCGATCGATCAATCCAATGTGTTTACAAAAATATCGACAGATCGTAACAAACATGAAGTGCACATTACTCAATTCAAACCCGAAGGGTACAATGACACCTGGCTTTATGTGCACAGTTCATCCAAACAACTAAAAGAAGAATCGATGAAGGGTAAGCTCATGCAAAGATTTGAAGAAGACTTACAACAGGTTCAAAATGGAATAGCTAAAAAAGGAGGTACTAAAAAAATAGAAAAAGTGTGGGAACGCATCGGTCGGCTCAAGGAAAAACACAAGCATGTATCCTCCCGATACAAAATAGATGTGGAGCATGATGACAAAGTAGCTGTCAATGTCTCATGGTCTGTCCAGCCACAAAAAGAAAAACAGGACAAAGACAAGGGAATTTACTTTTTGAGAACAAATTACGAGCAGATCGACGATAAGCAGCTTTGGCAAATTTACAACACCATAAGAGAAGTGGAGTCCACATTCCGATGCCTCAAAACTGATCTCAACATCCGGCCCATTCACCATCAAAATGACGAAAGGATCGAAGCTCATATTTATCTCACACTTCTAGCCTATCAGGTCGTAAACACGATCCGATACATGCTCAACCAAAAAGGCATAAATTACGACTGGGCAAATATTGTCAGAATAATGAGCACACATACCATCCAAACCGTCGAACTACGCACTGACACCAAATCCATACACCTGAGAAAACCTTCAAAGCCAATCCAAAAAGTACAAAACATCTATTCTGCAACCAACTCAACAGATATTCAAAAGGCAATTAAAAAATATGTAGTGTACCATTGAAATCGTAACCCACTGATAATCACCGACTTATTTTCTAAAAAGAGCAAGTTGGGTTAAATATAGCTTGGCAACGGTTCTCCTATTAGCTTCGCAATATTCTCCAAGGTATAATGCTCCGAACAATTCCCAATTTTTGCATAATTTTAAATGAAGCGGTATAAACTGAGAATCTCTAAATGGTGGATTTTGAAAATGACCATTTTCATAAATAAGAACTGAATCAGGCACATTGAACGATACGCTATCAGCTGGATGATACTTGTTGTACCAGCTACATGGGGGATTTGCTGCCACAGATCCTAGGTCGCAAAATCCAAAACCCATTATCCATTTATGAATATGATCGAGATAAATAACTTTGAAATTCGCATCCGAGATTGTAACAAACCCATCAATCGGGATACCAACGTTGTACCCTATTAAAAGTTGGAAGTTAAACCATTCAGGTGTAGATTACGGTTGAAAACTGAGCCAGAATTCCAATTGAAAACTGAGCCAGTTATCATGGCAGATATGATGCATAACCATCATATGTTTTGCACTATTAAACATGATAACTATGCTACAAAAACAAGATATTATTCTGCGCTATTTTGATCAGGGAATATCCCAACGAAAGATCAGTAAGGATCTGGGATTATCGCGCAATACAGTCAAGAAGTATATTGATGAATATGAGAAGAATCGTTCTTTGCAGGACCGTTCTTCTAAAGGCATTTTGGATCCACCTCGGTACGATTGTTCTTCTCGTACCAAACGCAAACTTACCCAACAGATACGAACCAGGATAGATCAGTTTGTTAAAGATAATGAGCGCAAACATTGTTCGGGTTTGGCCAAACAATGCATGCGGCGTATAGACATGCACGAGGCACTGATCGCCGATGGTTTTGAAATCAGCTATACTACGGTATGTGAATATGTAAAACAGCACTTGAGAAAAGGTCAGGAGATTTTCATACGCCAGCACATTGACCCAGGGCAAAACAGTGAGTTTGATTGGGCAGAAGTTAAATTGACAATAGAGGGAAAACAGAAAAGATTGATGCTGGCTGTATTTACCAATGGGTACAGCAATTACCGATGGGCTCGTCTTTACTACCGCCAGGATACCGCGTGACGCGGCACGAGTTATGATCAGTTTCTTGCACGCTCATGTACACTATCTGAGCCACATTGGTGGTGTGCCATCACAGATAGTGTACGACAATATGCGTACAGCAGTAGCAAGATTTACCATGCGAAATGCAGACCCGTCTACCGAACGGGCAGGTAAGAAACCTACAGATGATCTACTTAAAATCAGCACATACTATCAATTTGATATTCGTTTTTGCAATGTGTATAGAGCCAATGAAAAGGGACGTGTAGAGCGAAGTGTTGAATATGTGCGCCGCAAAGCCTTTGCTCAAAATGATGAGTTTATCGACCTCGATTCGGCTAATCGACACCTGAAGCAAAAACTGATCAGACTTAACAATAGAAAATCAAAAGGTGAGTCTAAAACATTCGCTGAACGTGTGTGCGAGGAGAAAATTCATATGACAGTTCTGCCTGTTTCAGCCTATGATACCGCCCTGATCCAGACATTAAGAGTAGACAAGTATCACACCATCTCGGTTGATACCAATCACTATTCTATTCCTGAAAACTTGCGCGGCCCCATAGTGGATGTGAAAATTTACCCTTTGCACATTCACATTTATGATAAAAATGGCGATGTAGTGGACATTCATCAGAGAAGACACTGTAAGTATCAATGGTTCATTAAAATAGAGCACTATCTGAAGACATTAGCCGTAAAGCCTGGTGCTTTGTCAAACAGCGAAGCCTTTCTTCAGGCTGATACCGATTTGATCGCACTTTACAAACAATATTTTTCAGATCAACCCAAGGTATTTATTGACGTGATTAGTTACGCCACCAAACATCATTTATCTACCTCAATAATAACCTCCGCAGTTGATCAATGTCTAAAAACTACTTTGAACTCTCCCCTGACCAGTGACAAAATCATCTTTATGGTACAAGCCCTGATGAAAAAGAAAAACGAGGCTCAGGCACTCACCATCCCGAGCCCTTTGACTGAACAGATAAGTCTTAATTGTGTAAAACAACTTCAAGACATACAGGCTATTTTTTAATTCGAATAAAATCTCAACAATGCAAGCAAAAATGGAACAACAAATTGATTATTACTCACGTCTGCTTAGGCTGCCTGCATTCAGAACAGAGTACGCCGAACAGGCAAAAAGTGCTGCTAAAAGCAATCATTCTTTTGAACGCTACTTGCTCGATCTTATGATCACCGAATATGACGGGCGGCTCATCCGGAGAAAAAAACAGCGTATCCGAAGAGCCGGATTCCCGTATAAAAAACAAATCCACGATCTGATCAAATCTGAACTCCCCAATGATGCACAAAACAAACTGGCTACTCTCGAACGTCTCGATTTTATAAAAGATGGACAAAATCTCATCCTGGCTGGTAATCCCGGTACCGGTAAAACACACATCGCTATTGGCCTGGCCATCAAAGCCTGCACACTCGATTTCACTGTCTTGTTTACTGCCATTCCCAGGCTGATAACCCAAATCAACGAAGCCAGGTCTCACAAAATGCTCCGTACCCTGGAATCTCGTTTTGAAAAATACGATCTGGTCGTGTGTGACGAGTTCGGTTATGTGTCCTTTGACAAAGAGGCTGCAGAATTACTTTTTACTCATCTTAGCCTCAGAGCTGGTAGAAAGTCAACCATTATCACAACCAACCTGAGTTTTGATCGGTGGACAGAAATATTTGGTGATGAAGTTCTCACTGCTGCCATAGTTGACCGACTCACCCATAAAGCCATCCTGGTCAACATGAATGGAAAATCCTTCAGAGTCAAAGAATCAGAAAAACTTAATCAACAACTTTGAGTCCACTCCGAAAACTAAATCATAAATCATGTCAAATATTACAATAAGATGACATATATATTTAATTTGTGATATGTTTAAACGTAGTACAAATTCACAAGTTGATCTATTCAAATCGATAGGAGGGATGCTATCAGAACGGAAGCGAGAGCTTCTGGATGATCCGAATGGTTGGCATAATATATTTTTTAAAGAAGTGGTATCTCGCATAGACGAAGGATTGTTCGAGGTGCTTTATAATCAAGGAGGCCGGCCCAATTGCTCAATTAGAGTTTTAATGGGAATGATTATCCTTAAAGAAGGTAAAGGTTGGACTGATGAACAACTTTTTGATGAATGTCGATTCAACACCAGGGTCATGCTTGCTATGGGATATTCGAATATAAATGAGGATATTCCGACCGAATCGACTTACTATAAGTTCAGACAGAGCATGGTAGAGTATAATGAAGACCATGGGGAGGATTTGATGAAGGCGGCATTTAAACAAATCACTATTGGGCAGATAGAGCAATACAAGGTGAGCGGTAAGAAAATACGATTGGATTCGAAGTTGATTAATTCCAATATTGCACGCTGCACTCGAGTCCAGATGATAATCGAAGCTGTACGAGTATGCAGTAAAGACCTTATGGTAGAACTGCTTACAGATCAATTGGATAAAGAATCATGCGAGCTTTTAGAAAAGCTAAAAAGCCAAAGTGCCTCCAATATTGTCTACCCATTAAACAAAAAAGAAAAAGAGGAACTGCTAGTAGGTATGGGTAAGATCATAAAGGTACTCTTGAGTCATGGCCAGGCGGCGGGATTGACAGGCTACCAAGATCTCAAGCGGCTCTACGAAGAACAGTATGAAGAACAATCAGAGGAATCTAATGAGCAAAAACCTCCGAGTGCCTCTGATGATAAAACAAAAATCAGCGCGGTCTGTGATGAATCTGAACAGCAAACTAAACAGGAGAATACTCCGAGACCCAAAGCTGCAAGAGACATATCGAGTGGCAGTGTGCAGTCCATTCATGATCCTGATGCTGCCTACCGTACTAAAGGTAAAGCAGAAAATAAACAGACCATATCGGGCTATCATGCCAACATAAGTGAAACGTGTACAGAAGAAAATGAAATAGACCTAATCGTAGATGCCCAGGTAGTACCGGCCAATATTACAGAAGACGAGTTTTTAATCGAATCTATCGACCATATCCAGGATGTATTAAATCCAGATAAGGATGAATCAGGTCAAGAAAAGAATAAAATAGAACAGGCCATCACGGATGGCGGATACGACAGCAAGGCCAACAGAAAAGCAATGTCAGAAACGACCACGCCCGAATGGAAGTTAGCTAATACAAAAGGGGGAAAGCAGGCCTATACAATGAAACGAGATGAGAATAACAATCTTCAAGTATGGCGAAAAAAGACAGGAGAACAGTGCGCGGTAAAGTTTAACGAGAAGACCAACAAATACGTCATTAAACACGACACCCGAGGTCGGTATATGACCAAAGATGAAGTAGAAAACTATTTTTTATTTCAACAGATGCAAGAAACATTAGATGAGCACACCCACAATCTAAGAGCCAATGTGGAATCGACCATACATCAATGTTTTCACCGGCTCAAAAAAAGGAACAAAATATTGTATCGGGGTTTATTCAAATGTCAAATTTATGTCCTGTCACGAGTACTTTGGACGAATTTTAGAAGAATTAACGATAAATTGGTCGAAAATGCCCTCGGATTTCCAAATATCATCATCACAACCCTCAGGAATGCTTATACAACAATATTGCACTTAAGAAAATTCCAGGGTTTTGGCCGCAGCTGGCAAATGTACGCTTGAAAAATGTGTGGTAATCGGAGTGGACTCACCTTTAATTTCTCTCAAAAAATATTAATGGTTATTCTTTCATCAAAATGCATAACTTCGCCTCTCTCAACTGGCTCACTTTTCAACCGAATTCTGGCTCAGTTTTCAACCGTAATCTACAACAGATACAATTAAGTTGAACGAAGCCGCCACTATGGGATTCCTGTACCATGCAAGAGGCACGATATAGATTGGCATTGACTTTTGTAGGAAGAAATTAGGTAGGTTAGGTAAGATTTTTTAGTTGGAGTTGTAATACATTGAGTGCAGGTAGCGGTTCTCAGTAGACTAATTGTTGTTTTTTTTTTGGTTGTAGACATCGATTTCACATCTCAGTCAGCCGTTAGCTGTTAGCATAGCAGTCAGCTGTTAGCAGTCAGCAGTCACCTGTTAGCAGTTAGGGGTATGACGTATGAGACTCTTATCAATTAACTAATCTTATCCCCAAATACTCGCTGGTCATTCGCTGCGCAAGTTGAGTAGCTATACCGATCTGCTCTTGATGGCCATGTATCGTGTTGAAAGCAAGAGTAAAAATTACTTTATCAGAATACCTCCAGTGGTACTTTCCTACATCCGTATTGTACAAGCCTTCATCACCCACACCATCAAATTCTTTGAACATATGAGTCATGTCGTCGCTAATCGTGTGCTCCCCACTAAGACGCTTAGACTCCATCCATGAGATAATATATTCCGGGAATTCATCTTCCATAGGATTGCGCATGGCTTGCATCATAATGCCCGTATTAGGGAAATCGGGATCTTCCCATTTAAAAAAGCAAGTGCGATGGTTTGGTCTTTCGCCATCTGCGGTGCTATTGACCTTTTTTAATACACCTTCTTCAACCTGCAATACTTCTGCTATATATGAAATGGGTACCAAGTCGCATATCTCGGGCAGCAGTCGATTTTTTGCTGCCAGTATCGCAGGAATATCCACATCCCTCACCAAATCTTTGCTAAATTTTATATTTCCACTCTCTTTTACCTGGACGTCATCGCATGTGCATGAACTTATCGACAGCAGAATGAACAGGAGCATCAATCGATTCATAAAATTCTATTTTGTTGCGCAAAATTAATATAAAGAAGCTTGTAACGGCGTATTTATCCGCCGAAAAAAAAACAGGGTAAGTCATTGCCCCCTCGCGATCCGGTTACTGATCACTGCGCGTCCCAAGGGTCGAGTAGACCCGGGGAATTTCACCCCAAGCCTCTCACAGAACCGTATCCCGATTTTCGGGACAGGCTGTGACAGTCTCCCGTCATACGGCTCTTCATTGTCTAATCTGGATACCCAGAATTCAACCTGTTTCAGTTCAATCCTCCCAACTTCCGTTAGTTGTCAAACCTAGACAGATTCCAACAATGCTAACCCCTTCGCTCCACCTCCATTACAGTTGCTTCAACACTACTACGAGTTAGTCCGTAACCCTCTGTACTTCGATACGCTCGGCCTCTCCTCTACGGATTGTGCCTTCTCTCTTAGCATTACAGTAGGGCAATCTCCTGTTCTGTTTACCACCCTTCATTGATGTCTCGCCACCTCTACAACGGTATCCCCATAGCCAGTAAGAAGGTCTTCCGCTATGGTCTTCCCGGGAAATACACCAATCCCCGGTTTTGATGTACAACTAAATGTGTTTCGTTGCTTAATCAGTGGTTCACTTTCGTTCGACTCTTTCAATGATCACCTGACTCCTTTAGCGAAGCCTTTTCCTTATCGCTCAGTACCTCAGCATTACTACCTTAGCACCATAAGGTGGTTTGAAGGCTGCTCCTTCCAGCCGCCTTCGGAGGGCCATACCTCCATCTGGTAAACAGCATGCTCACTTTTGAGCTTCAGGACGCACGGTGTATGACAAAATGCAGGTTTCGTTGTCCATTACTGATTCAACGCTGAGTGCCGTAGGTACTCAATATTGGTAGCCCCGACCGCAAGGTCAACGATTTTTGAAGGTAAATTTATTTTAGTCATTTGAATCGAAAGTCGAGTTTAAAATCAAATAGCCAAGGTATTTTGGGATTAATTCCCTCCTGTTCCAGGATTCGAGGCAAGTTTTGGTAATGTTTTTCTATACCAAGGTTGAGATAGTCCCGATAGTAGGTGACAATGATGGTGTCGTCCTTGACTCTGAGATCACCTTCCATATTGGTAAGGATTTGTGTAGCGGTGTGTGTAGCAGTCCATTGGTTATAGGGTTTTGGTAGTTTGTTTTTCAATTGATGTGTAGCTGCTTGTGCAATAAGAGCAAGACTTTGTTTCCCGTACCGGATATTGAGGTTAAAGGTAGAAGCACGATTCCAACCCATATCTCCTTCAAAATTGAAAAACTCTTCGATAGTCCAACGTTTTGGATAGTTTTGAGTGAGTAATTGGACTACGTTATTATCCACAGTGGATAAGAAAGCTTTGTAGGAATAATATTGAGGTATTTCTCCTGTTCGTTGTACAATAAGTTTAAAAGGATGTGGACATGCTTTCAATTTATAATCAGTTTGCCCAATGGCATATCCTGCCCAGAGGTGCTTATAGTCCAATGAATTAAAACATTGAACAACACTTTTGGTATTAGGGACTGCCAAGAGAAGATCCATTTCGGTATTATCAACAATGTGGTTTAATATATCGACCGTAAAATGTTCTTTATCGGCCATTATTAATGCTTTTTCAACCCCTGATTGTTTCAATAGGTCTAACAACTGTAAGGTGGCCTTTGAGCATGTTTTGCCGCTTGATCCAACGGTAAAAGCCAATGGCTGTCCCGTTAAAGCATCGTTACAGAAGAAAGTCTGTAGCATTTTGTGAGCAGGCTCTGAAGGTCTTTTTTTCTTCTTTGGCATAACGCGCTGAGTGGACGACCGAATGCGGTGTGGATCAATAGCAAGGATATTTTGTGGATCATAATGTCCTTGCAGATTTCTGAGTTGCCTTAATGTCACTTGAAGGGATTCATATTCTGCCATCGTATGGCGGTCGAGTACCTCATGAATGGTTTCGTCAGTAACCAAAAAGGACAATCCATTTGCCAGGGCAAAACCTTGATTGCACAGAGCATTCCTTTTCCTGACTCTGTTTTGACAAATTGCTGCTTCATTGACCAATTGTAGGCCAATACGGGCAGAAAGGTTGTGATCTTCGGGCTTATTGAAAAGTCCGCAGACCAAGTCCCAGGCTCCAAGTCGTAGATATTCCGGTATCAATAACCAGAGACCCAAATGAGTGCCTGATACCTTTCGAGCTAACATTTCGCGTATGAACCGTTCATTGTTCTGTTCGGTAACCACGATCTTCTTTTTTACCCTCTTGGTCTGCTGGGCAGTAACAGGTATTGGCTTTTGACTATCGGGATTTAGCTTATGGAGTTTTTTTTTGAAGACCATATTCCTGAATAGTCCGTTCCACACTTCGTTTACTGATTTTGATCCCCTGTTGGTTAAGCTTTTGGGCGATCACATCACTATTGGCTCGCGGATCGAGAAAACGATGTCTGATTATCTGGTGGATGACCCTATCAGAACGAACAGTATTTTTCTTTGGGCCTCTTTTCTGATTGATCAGAGCGTCCATACCATCTTCCTTGAACTTGTTCAACAATTGGTAATACCGTTGTTCTGTATAACCATACTTCTTGATGCTTTTCTTCACACCCTGTCCGTAAGCACCTTCTACCAGCATTAAAAATTTCAAAGAAGTAGAATCATCAGATTTAACATTGAGTTTTTCAAAATCAAGATCGGGTAGTCTCGGATTTGTATTTTTTGCCATAATAACTAAAATTAAATATGGCGTAAAATAATAATATGAAGTGTAATTACAAAGCGAATTCGTGGCTCATTTGCCCTATTCTAGAATAGAAGCTTATTAAATGGCCAATTAACAAATAGTTAACCGCCATATATTATTTTAGTGTTTAAATTGTTAGCCTAGCAGTGTCAGTAAACAGCGGACTGAGAATATTAAAATAATTGGATAGTAGAAAATCGTTGACCGCAAGGTCGGGGATATGAAGCGTTGACGTTCAGGCAGTTGGCGGAATTTTTGCATTATTGCAAAAATCATGACAACTGCCACCGCAGTTAAGTTGAAAGCCTGATGGTGATGAACATAACTTGCTATTCCTGCATTTTGTCATACACCCCTGAGCCTAATTGCCTCCCTGCTCAGTCCATTTAATGGGGGACAGATTTTAAAACCAATCGCTATGAAATTTAGCAGTTTTTTGAAATTTTCTGTTTTCGTTTTTGTTTTATTACTGGTAGCTTCTTGTGCAGAACAAGAAGTGATAGAAGAATCTACGTCTTTGGATGAGACTATCACGGTCGAAGAACAATTGAAATTGGATCAACAGAAGTACGAAGCTTATGCGGCTGAGCACGGTGAAGTGACTATAGAGCGTATGACTTTGGAAGAGTACCAAGCGTTTGCTGCGGAGCATAATCTACCGCCAGTAAGCGAGGAAATCATCAAGAAGTACCACAAGCGAAGTTTGGAAAAAGCCACCGGGGCATGTAATTCTGGATGGATTAATTTCTGTGGCGATCTGAACAGAAATGGGACTTTTTCTGCCTCAGACTTAGCCCACTTTATTCTTAATTGCAACAGTCTGTGCAACATACAGGCCTGTGGTTATTCTACAACTTGTCCAACAGACGGACTTTCAAGTATTGATCCGGTCAGAACCTTTGGCTATTTGACTTTTTACTTTGGGGGGTCTGAAATTCTATTTTTTAACAAGTATGACTTCGATGCTGGCGTCGAATTCGTATTAGGCCTTGCCCCGTGCTAAGATAATTTAATAGCCCAGCTCGGCTTTGAACTGCTTGAGCTGGGTTATTTTACCTAAATTTCTAATTCAACCATGAAATTTTACTTTATATCCACCTTGGTTCTCGCTTTCCTTCAATCATTTGGACAAGGCGAGAATAATCTTTGGTACTTCAGTGCTAACGGTGGATTGAATTTCAATGAGGTGCCCCCGGCATTCCTTGTCGACGGCCAAATGCAACATAGCGCAAAAGGTGTCAGCACAATATCATCCGGAAGCGGTGAACTTATTTGTTATTCTGATGGCGTACGCGTATGGGATCGGAATCACAGTGTAATGCCTAACGGTACTGATCTGAAAGGCCACAATTCGAGTTCCCAAAGCGTAATCCTGGCTCATCAACCTTCCAAGAATAATGAGTTTTTCATCTTTTCTCTCGGATGGGTTCACGGACAAGGCGGATTATACTATTCTATTTTGGATCTGGACTTGAACAACGGATTTGGAGATATAACAAATGAAAAAAGCAAACGCCTGACCAACGACTTGACCGAAAAAATGGTCATGGCAAAGGGCAACTGTGGCAATCTTTGGCTTATTGTACATGAAAGACAGACAAATCGATTTCTTTCTTATGAGATAAATCAAAATGGTTTATCCATGAATCCAGTGTCATCGGATATAGGCACCGAACATTATAGCGTAACCGAGTTTGCATGGATAGGTAAGATGAAAATGTCCTCCGATCATCAGAAACTTGCAACTCCCGTGGTGGCAAACGTTGTTGAAATATTTGATTTTGACGGCATACTCGGCCAACTTTCCAACCCGATTACAATTGCACTGAATACAAGAAACTTTAATTATTTGGAGGCGTTTAGCCTTTGTTTTTCTCCTAATGCCAAATTTCTTTATACGATTGAGGACGACCGGGAAATCGTCTACCTTTTCCAGTATGATTTATCATCAGGAGACGCTAATCTAATCTCCGTGTCTAAGACACTAATTGCCGCAGATATAACTGTGCGCGCAAATTGGGTGGATATTCAAATTGGCCCGGATAATAAAATCTATATCAATGGTGTAAGAAGAAACTACATCGGAGTAATCCATCAGCCCAACTTAAAGGGTGAGAATTGTAGTTACCAGAATGAGGCAATTGAGGTTCTAAACCGTAATTTGAGCAACGAGAACGCCATCGGGTTGCAAAATCTCGTTGTAGTACCCGAACCCATTCCAGAACTATCCCCACCATTTTGTACGGACACAACAGTATGCTCAAATAGTCAATTATCTCTTGATGCCACCGCCGACCAAGCCTCTTACCTCTGGCAAGACGGTAGCACAGATTCCGTTTTTTCAGTCGCTGAATCAGGCGTCTATTGGGTAGAAAGAACCATTCGTGAATGCGCCATCAGAAGGGACAGTATTACGGTAACAATGATCGATCTCAATTTTGATTTAGGGCAAGATACAACACTTTGTCCCGGAGAAACACTCGAGTTAAGAGTTGAAACTAGCTTTGACCAAATAATCTGGGAGGATGGCTCAACCGACAGAAATCGAATAATCACTTCGACAGGAGTGTATGCCATTGAAGGCCGTTACCTTTCCGCAAATTGCTTGATTACTGACAGCATCACAGTGGAATTTGAAACCTTAGAAAACATCAATCTCGGCAACGACACGATCGTATGCGAAGGCGAAACCCTCCTACTCGGAGAAAATATTAGTTCCGATAATCTTGTTCTTCTATGGCCCGACGGTCAGATGGCCCCCACCTATGAAGTTGCCCAATCCGGAGACTACTGGGTAGAAGCGAGGAGAGGCGAGTGCTATGCGGTGGACAGTATGAAGGTCACCTTCCGCGACCCGTTCGATATTTCAATAGGTGGCGACAGAACCAAATGTCCCGAAGATCAACTACAACTGAATCTTACCGATCCCTCATACTCCTATGAATGGTCAGATGGCACTACAGACAACATCCTTGTCATCATCGAACCCGGCATCTACTGGGTAAAAGCCTTCGATGGAATATGCGAGTCGAGTGACACCATATCCGTCAACCTCTCAGAAGAATGCGAAGGGGATAATCACTTTGTACCCAATATATTTTCACCCAACGGCGATGGCACGAACGACGTATTTAGGGTCTATCTCAACGATGAGCTGGCCGACTACAAATTAGAAATCTACGACAGGTGGGGTAATATTCACTACACCACCACTGATCCTCAATCGACCTGGTACGGAGAATCGGGTAACCGAGAATTGTCGAGCGGCATATACATCTACCACATTACATACAGCGGGGCAGGCGAGAACAGAATACGGACGTTGACCGGTACTACTACCTTAGTGCGATAACGCCGCCAAGGTGATCTCTTTTCGCAGAAAAAGCTATAATTTGAGTCTATTTTGAATACCGATCATGAAGCCTTTGGCAACAGTAATGATAATGCTCAGCGCACACTCAATTTTCGGCCAGGGCGAAAACAATATCTGGTATTTCGGCCGAAATAAGAGGATAAACTTCAACAGTGGCATACCTGTCTATTCAATTGAAGGAATGATGCCGTCGAATTCTGAGGGAGTCTGTACGGTGTCGGGTAGAAATGGAAATCTTCTATTTTACACCAATGGTGTTACCGTTTGGGATCGCAACCATTCTGAGATGCCGAATGGGCAACAATTAATGGGCCATTTGTCAACTGCCCAAAGTACTGTTGTAGTTCCTTCGGCATGTGATACATCAGTCTATTGTCTTTTTTCTCTTTTCGGGGGCAGTCAAGAGAATCGGGGCGGATTATACTATTCTGTAGTCGATATGAAATTGAGAAACGGTACTGGAGATCTAACAGTACAAAAAAACGTCTTTCTTTGGGATTTGTTGTCAGAAAGAATGATAACGGTAAAAGGATTTGATGACGTAATCTGGCTGATCGTCAAGAGAATTGACGCTCCGGAATATTTGTCTTTTAAGGTGTCCTCTCGTGGGGTAGACCGCTCACCGGTGATCTCTGCATTCTCCTCTAATTCCTCCTATTCGATTGTTTCTATGGAAATGGGCAAATTAACGGCTTCAGGGGATCACAAATACATAGCTTCATCATCGTTCCATGCTAACCCTATAGAATTGTATGAATTTAATAGGGAAACAGGTGAGTTGTATAACGGTTTACAAATAGAAAATGACTTTTATGCCTCTCATGGTATTTGCTTTTCACCGGATGGCAGCAAGTTATACACGCTTGAAATCACTAGTGTCCCGATATAACTAAAAGAGTTTCAATTGGTTATGAAATGGATGTAGATCGTTTTGTATTTCTGTGTTCATAAGTAGCTGATTTAGAGGCACTTTCTCAAATGTAGAGATACTCAAAATTTGTAGAATTTCGTAAATTGGTCTTTCTAATTTCAACCTTTTCTTGATTATTGCAACCAATACATAGGTCACTACTGCTATCCAGATTTGTGTTTTGACCGCATTGGCAGACTCTCCCCAGAACGCCTTTATTTTTAAATGCTGCTTGATCCATTTAAAAAACAATTCGATCTGCCATCTGTATTTATACAACCTAGCTATGATCTCGGCAGACAATTCAAAATTATTAGTCAAGAATACAAATTTCCGTTTTGTTTCTTGATCAAAAACTTTTATCCGACGAAGCTTATCCGGGTATGCTTTTAGTGTATAATAACCCGTTAATTTAATGACTTGATCACAAAGTATATCCTTGGATTTGTCACAAGGCCGAGAATAGATTCTTCTGAACTTAAAGTTCTTTTTTGCTCTGGTGATAAAAAATGACTGGGCTTGGTCAATTCGATAAAGTCTTTCAAAATCTACATAGGCCCTATCCATTACATAAAAGGCCCCTGGTTCAAAGTCCAAAATGTCCAAAACATTGACATCATGTGTTAAACCATCTGAAATATGAATAAATACAGGAATGGAACCACGCATGTCCATTAACGTATGAAGTTTAATGGCTCCTTTGTTCTTACGAAATTTCGCCCATTTGAACACACTTAAACACAAGTCAATTGTAGTGGCGTCTAATGCATAAACAGCATTATCCAGTTCCAGAGAAAAGTCAATATCATCAATATACAAACTTCTAGCCTGCCTTATGAGGCAATGGGCTATGTCAGCATAAATGCGCCAATCTCTTACCTCGTTGGCCTTTGATAAAGTAGAACGAGCCAAAGCAGCCTTTATACCCATGTGATACAAGTTGCTTTTATGGGCATTTAAACAAGTGACAATATCACGTAAACTTTCTCGATGGGTGAGTTGGCCAAACAGTAAACACAGAAATTGATACCAACACTTAAAGGTCTTTACCTTATAGTTGCCTTTGTATTTATCAACTGCTTTTTGAAATTCATATCTCGGAATGTGGTCAATGACTTGAGCGAATATAAATTTTCCTTGGTATATGATCTGAAACTAAAAAGTCTCAGAAACTCAGAAATTTGTTGAAATCAAAAAATTTCAAAACCTTTGTAAGGCGCTGATATTTAGTCTGTTATGTTATGACTTTTGAACAACGTCGGGACACTAGTGAGAATAAATGAAGGATATATTATAATTTTACGTAATATATTATATTTATTTACGCATACTTTCCTGTGAAAGTAGTAGATCCTAGCTCCGAGTCAGGGGTAAAAAGTTGAATGCATATTGTGTTTTAAAGTGCCTGTAGCGGTTGGGTCGCGCCTATCGCTTTGGCTTCCATGCCATTCGCAATTCATCAATTTCAACTGTTGAATAAGTGCGGGATATCGAAGTAGTTAGCACTTAACACTTTGTAATTCAATTAATTACAAATTATTTATTTACCTAATGTGAAAACGATTCAATGATACGCTTCAGATTTATCAGCCACTAGTATTACCCATTATTTTACTGATTAAAGGCGGTTTGTCCTCTTAGACCTACCTGGTCGAGCTGCCGGGGCTGTTCCACTGTATCCACGTCAATTTCCATTAGGCTGTAAGAAGACTATTGGTACACCACAATGTATAAAATGAGAATATCGACAATTCTTATTGCCTGCTTTTTGATTTTATCGAACTGTCTGGTAGGACAACTAACCGTTCAGATAATAGATGAAGCCTCCAGCCCGCCATGTCTCGATCAAGGTACATTTATCCTAAATGATATCGGGATCATCAACGGTAAAAACTCCTATTCCGATGGCGCTTTCACTCCGACGACGATACATATGGAGTACCGTTAACACCAGATGGGAGGTCTACCGAGGCTCATCACTGATTGCCTTCCACCTCGCCGACACTGCCAATGACCCCCCGTGCCTTTCGGCAGGAGGCTGGCAATCAGGCGCTAACTGTACTCTTGGGCAGTTGTCCGGGTCGGATTGCGATAACTTAGCATGCGCACTGACCATTATAGAGAGTACCCAATCTGCCTGTATAGATAATGGCGCCGGTGACTATTTCACATTGACCATGAATGCATCTGTTGTCAACGGGGCTACCGATTACCAGGTAGTGGTAGGAGGCGCACAACTCGGAGGCGATACACCGTACGGTACGGCAATTACGGTAGGAGATGGTACGAATGGGCCAATTGGAACGTTCGCTGCCGATGGCAGTTCGACCTATGTGGTCACCGTCAGAGATGCAGTCACTCAGACCTGTCTGCAAATGTACACGACCACTGCGGTTGCGTCTTGTGGCACAGGATCTACCTTTGTTATGGGAAGAGAAACCGGTACGCTCAATGCCTGTTCGGGTATCTTTCTGGATTCCGGAGATTTGATCGCAAATTATTCGGACAACGAAGACGATACCCTCACCTTATGCTCGGACCAACAAAATCATATTTCCTTTAGTTTCGAAAATTTCAATACCGAATCCGGACAAGATCTGCTGTACATCCATGACGGTACGGACATTAATGCGCCACAAATCACAGGAAGTCCATTCTCCAATTTCGGGCCGGCCAATTCTCCCGGAATTGTCACTTCGACAGGCAGTTGTCTTACATTCCGGTTTACCTCATCGGCCTCTAATACTTCACTCGGATGGAAGGCAGATATCTTGTGTACCGGCAGCAAAATCGTTGCCTTTTCGAACCTTTCATGGACGGGATATTCTTACTCAGACAACTGTCCATCTAATGCGCAAATAGGCGGAACGGTCTACGAAGATATTAACAATAATGGCTTACAAGACGCTAATGAACCAAGGATAAAATCTGTCAGTGCATCCGTATTTGACGATAGTGGCCAGGTAGGCGCAGCGGTAGTCACAGACGACATTGGAGAATATACATTTTCAGGGCTTGTCGATACGGCTGTTTATCGCGTGGAATTTACAATTCCGGATTTCTTAGAGGCCGGTTCACTGGGTTCTTCCTCTGGTACAACCATTCAGTTTGTGCAAAGTGGAAAATGCGATGTCAATCTGGGCTTGGTTGATCCGTATAACACCTGTCCTAACGCCAATCCGGAATGGGTCATTCCGTGCTACGTGAATGGCCAAGCTGGCCATAGCAGCAATGTTGGCAACACAGCATTAGCAAAATTTTTGTACAACGACAGCGGGAATTCTCCAGCGGCTTCTTATGTCGTCGAAGTCGAATCACAAACGATAGGTTCGACCTGGGGAATAGCGTATAATACGAATACAAATGAAGTCTACATGAGCGCAGTACTCAAAAGGCATTCAGGAATAGGCCCACTTGGCATTGGTGCTATATACGAACACCGAATTGGGGATGCCAGTAATGTGGCACCTTTATTCTACGATTTTGGAGCCAACGCGGGTGCAATCGCCGACGACGCAACTCGATTTCCGGGCAGCGGCGATGACTTCGGCGAAGAAGGCCCATGCGGTCAGTGCGACAATGTGGATTCTACGACATTCAACCAGATCGGCAAGGTTGGATTTGGAGATATGGAAATCACTTCGGATAACAGATCTCTATACATCGTTAATCTTTTTGACCGCCAGGTATATCAAATAAACGTGGATAATGCTGTTCCAGGTAGCGCCACTGCATTATCATCTCAGCCATGGCTCACCAGTGCTCCATGTACCAATGGAATCGCAAGACCCTGGGCACTAAAAATTAGGAGAGGTAAACTTTATGTAGGTGTCGTATGTGATGCCAATTCCAGCGGTTGTAATAATGTTTTGGCCTGTGCGGATTTGTCAGCAGTCCTTTATTCATACGATCTAAGTACATCTGCCTGGGCCCAGGAATTTTCCTTCCCACTTACTTATTTTAGAAAAACCCTGAACAACGGATCGAATTACTGGGTGCAGTGGATAGACGATTTTGCCGACATGGAACCCCTTGTTTATAATATAACCGATGCACAGTTTGGCCAACCTGTATTTTCCGACATAGAATTTGACGACGATGGATCCCTCATCATGGGCTTCGGAGACCGCACCGGTAATCAACTCGGATACAATTCTCCTCCTCCTGATCGGACATTCAATAATTCCGGAGAGCGAACATTTATACATGGAGACGTACTAAGGGCTTACTACAATCCCACCACAGAATCTTACGAACTCGAAAACGATGGGGTTGCGGGCCCTTTGACCGGTACGAATATCAGGGATAGCACCGGAATCGGTGGAAAATCCTTTTATTGGGGGGATTGGTGGTACGGTGATGCCAATAGCTCTGGTGTAGGTGGCTTGGCTATGAAGCCAGGCTCTGCTGAAGTAATGTTCCCTCTGGCCGATCTCATAGATCCTTATACGAATGGTGTGGTGTGGCTCAACAATAGTAATGGAAGTTCTAATAGAAGAATAGAGATCTACCAGGGTTCATTTGCCAATTCGGGAACGTTCGCAAAAGGAGCGGGAGTGGGAGATATTGAGCTCGCTTGCTCAGGAGCCCCTATAGAAATTGGCAATTACGTATGGTGGGATCTCGACCAGGATGGCCTTATGGACCCGAGTGAAGTAGGTATTTCAGACGTAACCGTGGAATTGTACCTGGATCCGGACGAAAATACCGAGGGAAATAATGCCGCCAACGGCGATGAGATCCTCGTAGCGACTACGACTACAGACAGCTATGGTAGATATATCTTCAGCGATACACTTAATTCGAATGGTCTTAGTCCAGAAGTATGGGAAACAGGGCATAGCAAAGTACTGGCGGACACGGTCTACCAGGTGAGGATACTGAATTATGCTTCGGATTCGGCGCTGCTTGATTTTCGGAATACCTACGGTTTCTCCTCACATTTCATCACGGCGACCATGAATCAGGGAGCTACAGGTACCAAAAGAGACAATAATGCTTTTGACGACAATAATCACGCAGCGGCCTCGACACGTACAGGTTTTGCGGGGAGCAATGATCACAGCATCGATTTCGGCTTTGCAGGAATGCAGTCTTGCAATCTCCCAACGGTTGCTCCTTATGCTAACACTCCATGTGTAGGAGATACTCTTGCGCTTTGCGCTAATGCCTCGCAAACTACACCTCCGTACACATATAGTTGGGCAGGACCAAATTCATTCAACTCAACTCTTGAAAAACCCTCAATACCGAATGTAACTACTTCATCATCAGGCACTTACAACTTAACCGTTAGCGACGCGGTAGGTTGTTCTGATACCGTATCTATCCTGGTGCCGATTAATGAATTGACGACTAGTATCACCACCATTGATACCACTTGTGGAATGGCGGATGCCAGCATCGACCTTACCGTAAACGGTCAAGATCCTATTTTGATCGACTGGGCGCATATTCCGGGCACCGCAAATCCCGAAGATCTTAATAGTCTGGGGGCAGGACTTTATTCGGTTACCGTTCTTGATGCTGACGGCTGTACCAGTGAAGAATCTGCAAACATCACAGGTGCGGCCATTCCCACAATCACCGTCGATTCAATCACCAACGAAACCTGTTCAGCTGCAAATGGCTCCATCGATCTCACCGTTGTTACCGGCGCCGGACCGTTTTCATTTGATTGGGACAACGACGGCACAGGGGATAACGACGACATGGAGGATATAAACAATTTACCAGCCGGTATATACGGAGTGACTGTCACAGATCAAAACGGTTGCACATCCGAAGCATCTGTAACCATTTATCGAAGCGATCTGGCATTGACAAAGAGATTAGTAAGCGCAAGTAATAATCACATGCAAGGAGATAACCTTGAATTCAAAATCAAAATCTTCAATCAGGGTACCCTTCCTGTCGATAGTACCGTTGTGACCGATTACTTGCCAAATGGATTGATATTCATTAATGCCACAGGCCTTGGAGAATTGAATGAAGGTTGGAATGCCGCAGATCCGAACAATCCATATTATCAATGGCATGGAAGTACATTGAATGCGGGCGAAGCCGATTCAATATCGATTTTCGTAAACTTGACGTTGCCCACGAGCATGGGACAGGACAGTTATACCAACTATGCGGAAATCAGTTACGCAAGAGATATTTTCGGAAATGATCTGGACGATTGCGACAGCGAACTCAATGCAATTAAAAACGATAATGTAGGATGCCTGTCTAACACTCCTGCAGATGATTACATTCTCGGGAATGGCACAGCAGCCGGCCCGGATGGTATAGATTCAACTGATCAGGACAACGCGGATCCAGCCTTGGTCAATGTATTCGATCTTGCTTTGAAGAAAACAATGGTTGACCTCGGCAGGCCGGTAAAATGGGGCGATACCGTACAGTACAAAATCCACCTTTATAATCAGGGAAATGCTACAGCTAAAAATGTCCGGGTGGTAGATTATATTCCAAGTGGCCTTACTTATAGTGGTAATAATACACCGCTTTGGTCCCTCGATCCTGATGGTTATGCCCGAACGACCTGGACAAATGATATAGTTCCTGGCGATTCGGCTGAAATAGCTATCGAATTAATAATAGCGCATGGAACACAGGAACAAGATCTCATTAACTATGCGGAAATAAGTTATTTAGAAGACGAAAATGGCATCGAGGCGGAGGACTTCGACAGTACTCCGGACGAATCCAACAGCAATGACGGCACTGTCAATGACGACGAAGTAGACAATTCTGAGGGAGACGAAGATGACCACGACATCGCACTTACACCGGTTTTTGATCTCGCTCTACGCAAAACGACGGTCGGTGGCATTGTATCCGCCGAAATAGGCGATATTATAACCTATCATATTGAAATATTCAATCAGGGCAACATAGATGCCCGAAGTGTAGAGGTATCCGATTACCCTGAGGATGGTTTGACTTTTCTACCTACAGAAAATCCGGATTGGAAAGTAGTTGGCAACATATACGAATACATACCGACCCTGGATATTGATGTCGGTGCGAAAGCGGACATCTATATCATCCTGCAAGTAAATAATTCTGCGAATAATTCAAATATTCTCAACCAGGCAGAAATCATTAACGCCAGAGATGCAAGTGGTGTCAATATGTCCCCATTTGATATAGACTCTTCACCGGATGACGATTTTGGAAATGATGTAGGGGGCTTACCGGGAAGCAATTCCGATAATCTCATCAGCGGCATCGGCATAATCGATGAAGACGATCACGATCCTGCACCACTCAACCTATGTGGCCAGATCGCGTGCATCGAAAAAATAAATGTGAGTGTTAAAAATTCGTGTAGCATTAAGATCACTCCTGAAATGGTGCTGGTCGATACATTTCCTTTTCAACCCAATCATTTCGATCTGGAATTTTTTGATCTCAATGGCAATGAAATAGATAGTATACGCATCAATGAACGCATGAAAGTGCTGGTGCGTGTACCCAATTGCGTAGACGCTATATGCTGGTCAGAAGTTCTGGTAGAGGACAAAATTGCACCTACAATAACATGTGCTCCAACGGACACTATTCTCTGTAACAAAATGGACACGCACGTACCACCGACTGTTATAGATCTATGCAACCAGGGAATTGATATACAATTGGTTGTAGAAAATTTTGAAAAGTTGTGTCCTAATGATTCTATTATAGGCAGAACCATTAAGGGATTCAGAGCCGTAGATCAATCCGGGAATATTTCAAATACTTGCTTTGATACTACTTATATTAAAGTACCTAATATCGATAATGCAACATTCCCTGGAGATACGACATTAATATGTAATGCTACATTAAATAGTATTGATTCGTTGAAATCCAAAGCTTTCGGCACACCCACACTCAATGGTTTGGATCTTAGTTCTGACAGTGCAATGATCTGCAATATTAATGCTTCGTTCGAAGACATGACCATTGTAGATATACCATGCAAAAAGCAAATATTGCGCATGTGGACAGTACGGCAATGGCTCTGTAACGGTACCGAAAAGACGAGGGAAATGCCCCAACTGATTACCTTGAAAGACACGATTGCTCCTGAAATCACCATCTCAGACACATTAGAAATAAAAGCGACAAATCACGAATGTAAGGCCACTTTCAACCTTCCGGGCCTGCAGGTCAAAGATGGGTGCGATAGCAATCCGGTAGTCGACATTTCCACACCCGAAGGCGTTGTGAGATATAGCCAGGGAGAGTTGATCCAACTTTCGATCGATACGCACACATTGGTCATTCAGGCATTTGACAATTGTCACAATGTGAGCCGCGATACCTTTGTAGTCATCATAGCCGACCACGCCCCTCCTGTCAATCTTTGCCTGAGTCATACAACTATTGCTTTGAATGATGTGGGAGAGGCATTAGTAGATGCCTCTGTATTTGATCAGGGCTCTTTCGACGGATGCTCTGCGGTAACCTTTCTTGCACGCAGAATGACCACTTCATGTACGGCAGCGGACACGTCCTTTGGCAAAACCGTCAAATTCTGTTGTGAGGACATCGATCAGAACATAATGGTCCAAGTGCAGGCTACGGACAAATCCGGCAACACAGGTATTTGCATGGTCAATGTAACAGTACAGGACAAAGATCTGCCTGCCCTCCATTGTCCTCCAGATATCACTGTAAATTGCAACCTGATCATTAGCGATACTACCATCTTTGGCAATGTGACATTTGAAGGTCAGCAGAAAGCACTTCTGATCAATCCGGCCGATGTTATTGCCGCTTCCAAAGCACTCACAGATGGCGTTGCATTTGGTTCTTGTTTGGATACGATTTTCTTAGCATCCACAACATCAAATATTGACCAATGCAACGCAGGCACTATCAACAGGACATTCACGGTCAGAGATATGGCCGGATTGGAATCATCTTGTACTCAAACCATTGCGATTATCCACGACGACAATGCGCCGAAACCCACAATCACTTACCCACCGGATACTACCCTGGTCACTTGCGATAGCTCTATGGCATCAGTAGTAGTTACTGGTTCGCCCACAGCAAACGAAGGAAGATGCAATATGATCGGTTTTGCTTTCGAGGATCAAATCGTAACTCCTGTGGACACTTCGGATAATATTTGCTTGAAAATTATAAGAAAATGGAGTGTGTTCGAACACTGCAGCACTCCATTTAAACTTATTGACACCCACGATCAAATCATCAAATTGGTAAAGAATCAAACAAACAGTTTCGTAATAGAAGGTTCTGTGATCAGTCTTTATGATGAGGCCATTGCAAAAGTAGATGTGGCCATACACGATATATCAGAGAACGGATTGGAACTCGAGTACACGGACAACTTGGGGAATTATGTTTTCTCCGGTATGCCTTGGGGTGGCGCTTATTCTATAAAACCACACAAAAATGACGATTGGCCTAATGGAGTATCGACATTGGATATGATCCTCATACAAAATCACATTTTAGGAAAAGTAAAAATTGAGGATGGGTATAATCTGGTCGCTGCCGATGTAAACAAAGATGCCAATGTTTCTGCAATAGACTTGGTGCTGCTCAGAAGAATTATTCTGGGTTTAGAAGATAATGTGAGAACCAATACCAGTTGGCGGTTTATATGGGATGGGCAAAAATTAGGTGCGGATTATTCTTTGTACGACCGGCTAATGGAACAATACAATCTTAATTCACTGAATAGCAATATGACTATCGATTGGCGAGGAGTGAAAATCGGCGATCTATCCGGTAATGCTGTAGCCAATGGCTTGGAGCGTTCTGAATCGCGGAGCGCAAAAAAACTTCACCTTGATTGGCAGGCGAGAAAAGTAGGCAAAGAACAACTCATCGATTTCTACCTTCCTGATCTTAAAGAATTTAACGGTATTCAAGGTGAAATACAATTGCCGGTGTCGCTAAACTTGACCGGTCTCATCGACCGCCAGATAGCATTCAGGCTGGACGAAATCAACTATATTGAAAAAGAAAATAAAGTCATATTCAGTCATCCGATCATTAATCCGGTGCAAATTTTATCCACTGTGCCTGTATTCTCGTGGTTGGTCGAAGGATCACTTGATGAAGGAGGTCAATCCTTGATTTTGGCGAATAAAATCGCCAGAGCCGAAGTGTACAATGGCATGAAAGCCAGGGAGTACACCCTAAGAAAAATATCCGAAGAAGTAGCTGACTTCAAGGTATTCCAAAACCAACCAAATCCGTGGTCAGAGACTACCAGAATAACTTTTGTACTGCCTGAAGAGGGTGAGGTTGTATTTGAAATATTTGATGCGAAAGGTCAGTTGGCAATCAGCAAAAAGTCAATGATGCAGGAAGGTTACAATAGTTTTAGCATCGGCAAGGAAGACCTCCTATCCTCGGGAATCTTTATCTATGAGGTTAAATATGGTGATGTAGTCACTACGAATAAGATGATACATGTCAAATGACTTCGTACTAATAATCCTTTGGGTGTTAGAAGTTATGGAGGGAGTTTCACTATAATCTAATTTGCTGGTTTACAATCACTTATAACGACGTTTAGGATTAGAATGACCTCTAATTACGCCGAATTCCCTTGAATTTGGGGAAACGAATTTTTCGTTCACTGCGTGCGAAGCTCGTTCCGCAAAATATAATTCCAAATTCCACCCCCTTGATCCCCCGCCAGCAGGGGAAACGTCCACATACTGATTCCTTTGTGAAATTATGTCGGGTTGCCGATTTACATCTTCTTACTGGCGAAACTCCCTATGGAAGTTTCAGCCCAGCTGGATTTCTTCTCGTATCCCATATTGTTAGGATAATTATAGCGTCATCCGAAATTTGATAGAATACCTTGTAATAGTTGACAATTCTGGCTCGTATATTCTCGTACTTTGTTAAGGAGCCTGCTTGGGATACTTTACGATAAAATCAACCGCAGCTTCAAACAATTCTTCGAGCTTAATGCTGTAAAGGTTTGATTTATTGTGTTTATTCCAATAACGATATATCCGAATTTTATCGTTGATGGCTCTTAACGTCCAAACTACTTTTTCTGCAGCCATTGCTGAAAGAACTCCTTAACATCCTTATCTTCATAAATACGACCTTCCATCACATCGGACAATCCCTCTTCTATTGCATTTTCTTCCTCTAGGCTCAATTCTGTAACCTCATCCAACTCCGCTTGAATGTCGATCATTTTAAGAACCTCTTCCAGGAGATTATCGTCCTTTGTATTTTGAATCTTATGGAGTACTTTTTCTCTTGTGCTCATATTTCAAAGGTATTACATTTTGCCCTACGATTATTAGCTCAATTTCCAATTTTGACTATCCGCCCATCAATTCGGTATTTGTTAAATATAGCAGTATAGAAATAAACCCCAGATGGAAGATCAACACCATTTTTATCCGATCCGTCCCATAGGAATTCTAATGTGCCCGGCGTACTCACTTTTTGTTGATGTCGATATACTTCTGTTCCGCTACTGGAAAACAATCTTAGATCTATAGTTCCAGCCTCATGCAATTCAAAACGGATGTTCGTTGTAGAATAGAACGGATTAGGCTGAGGCCCTAAAACGCGAAACGGATATTCTTCCAACACTTCCTCTTCGGTCGGAACAGTGACAGATCCTTCTGTAATAGTAATAGTCCGATTGACTGCTATATTTTCAAAGGTTTGTACCAGTCCCGATAGCCAGGTCACTTCGATTTCATCAATTGTGGTGGCATCTGCTAGGCCAAAATGAACCGGTTTAATGCTTTGACCCAGGAAACCCGCGCCGTGGTGCCATCGATAATAAGATTTTCCATCGATGGTAATTTTAACTTCTGTGCCGAATGCATTGCGATTAGTCATAGTGCCCTCAAGCCATATTCTTATCCAATTTGCAGAGCCCGTTTGGTCATCTCCGATTGTTTCATTTCTATATAGATTTACTTTATCGCGAGTATTAGCGACGATCATATCCAGATCCCCATCACCGTCATAGTCAAACACCTCCAATCCCCTGGCTCTTGCCGCGGATTTTGTTCCTGATTCTTCAGAATAGTCTATGAATTTTTCTTCGCCTTCCATGAACATATTTTTGAAAAAGAAGTTGTCTACATCCTCCTGGATACTGCCTTCAATTTGTTGGTTATCCTCTACACCGTTCACAGCATACAGGTCTTCATCTCCATCATGATCGCAATCAAAAAACTGGGTACCCCAGCCCCATCCAGTATTATCCACTCCCATCTCTTCTGCTACGTTGACGAATCTCCGGTTGCCTGTATTCATTAATAAAGGATTGGGCAGGTGATTAAAAATATTGGTAACATAGATATCAAAAAAACCGTCGTTGTTGTAATCTCCTATAGCAATCCCCATTCCGGCTCCTTCATCTGCCATGCGATATGCCCTTGAGGATTCGTTGTAGAAAAGTCCGGTCACATTTTCAAAAAACTGGTTGATCTGCGTATCGTTGGCCAGGTAGAGATCTAGAAAACCGTCGCGCCTCACGTCGAGAGTGACACTGGTCCAAGTTATCCCATTTCCCGCCAAACCTGTGAAAGCGGTAACATCGCTGAAAGTGCCGTCACCGTTATTTTGGTACATGATATTCTCGCCATTGACAATGCTCACATATAAATCCAGATCGCCATCCCGGTCGTGATCCCACCACAGACCGCTTGCACTGTAGCATTGGTGACAACCGGCAACTCCTGCTTCATCGGTCACATCGACAAATGTACCATTGCCTTGGTTGTGGTATAATTGATCTTCCCGGCTATTAGTCAAAAAGAGATCAGGATAGCCATCATTGTCGTAATCACCCCATGCAGCGCCCATTTTTTCGCCCCTGGCAGCGGGTACATCTGCATTCGCATATTGTACATCAAATCCGGCTTCAATGGTTACATCTTCAAATGTGCCCTCTCCATTGTTTTTGAATAAACGACTCCAGGTCGATTCGTCAGAAAGTACAAATGAGTGAAATCCGACCAGAAATATATCCAGATCGCCGTCGCGGTCGTAATCGGCCACCGCTACCCCATTGCTATTTACAGCATGATCTATTTTGGCCTCGTCTTCTGTGCGTGTGAAATCTTGAGCAGTTATATTGCTAAGCGGGACAAGCACCAATAAAGGAAGGAAATACTTCATGCTACTAAATGTAAATGTATTTCAGAAGACGAGCGCTTCTGCTTGCGGACATTTATGGCAAAGTTAAAGGAGAACTTTTTAATGCTTCAACACTTTCTCGCGTGAACTGTTAATTCACACTTTATGAAAAATCAACTATATTTGTTAGGTGATTCGAAATTTTAAGCACACGGGATTGAAACGTTTGTTTGAACGTGGAGATCCTAGGAGTTTACAATCGCAATATGTACAATCCTCCCCACCCTGGTGAAGTTCTTAAACAACTATATTTGCGGGATAAAAATTTGAGTATTACCCAGGCGTCAAAATTCCTTGGAGTTACCAGGGAAAACTTGTCGTCTATTGTCAATGGGCGCACAGGTATTAGCCCGGAAATGGCTCTTCGTCTGGCCAAAACATTTCAAACCGATGCGGAAATGTGGTTGAACTTGCAGAAGGATTATGACCTTTGGCAAGTTGAACAACGAGCTGGTGAACTATTAAAAGAAGTGCAAGCAGCGCCTTAGTGGATAACCGAATAAAGGAACCTCAGCCGCTGGATCAAACAATTTTTATTACCGATTTGTTATCTTCACAAACCTTCCACCCAATCGATATTTATCAAAATCGGCCGTGTAAAAATATACTCCAGCGGGCAATGCATTTCCTAGTTGATCTATTCCATCCCACCCGAATTCAAGTGAGCCAACTGAATTTGCTTGCTGTCTGTGTCGATATACTTCTGTACCGAAAGCTGAAAAAATCCTAATATCGATCAATCCTGCTTTATCCAAATCAAAAAGAATATTCGTAGAGTTCAAGAATGGATTGGGGTATTGTTTTACAACGCGAAAAGATCTATTCTCTGCCACAATGTCCTCAACTGGAGTGGTCATCGAGCCCTCTGTGATTTGAATGGTTCTATTCACACCAACATTCTCGAACGCCTGCACCAACCCCCTAGGCCAGGTCACCTGTATCTCGTCAATCATCTCTGCATCGGCGAGCCCAAAATGTACGGGTTTAATACTTTGGCAGTAGAATCCCGCCCCGTGATGCCACCGGTAATACGATTGATCACCTATGGTAATCTTGACTTCTGTGCCAAATGCATTTCGATTTGACTCTGTGCCCTCGAGCCAGATCTTGATCCAGTTTTTGGATTCAGATGGCATTTCACCGATTGTCTCATTGCGATATAAGTGCGGTGGGAGTTCCACGTTAGCGACAATCATATCGAGGTCTCCGTCCTCATCATAGTCAAACACCTCAAGTCCCCGGGCCGATGCCATGGACGATCCATTCGCTTGCGACTCTACTGAATAATTTTCGAATCCCACAACACCTTGCATCAGGGTATTTCTAAAGAAGAAGTTCTCTGTGTCCTCCTGCAGCAGGTCATCTATGTATTGCTTGCTTACTACGCCCGTTACGGCATAAAGATCCTCATCTCCATCGTGGTCATAGTCAAAAAACTGAGTTCCCCAGCCCCATCCGGCATTGTCCACACCCATTTCTTCTGCATGATTTTCAAATCGTCGATTACCCATATAAGTGAACAGAGGATTCGGGAGGTGATTAAAAATATTGGTGACATAGATATCAAAGGCGCCATCATTGTTGTAATCGCCAATGGCTACACCCATGCCGGCTCCTTCATCTGCCAACCGATATGCCCTTGAAGCTTCAATGTAGAGTCCTCCTGTGCGATTTTCGAAAAACTGATTGATCTGGGTATCATTCACTACGTAGAGATCCAAAATTCCGTCTTTGGCCACATCCAGGGCAACACTGGCCCAGGTCACTCCCTCTCCGCCAAGATTCCAAAAATTAGTAACATCTTTGAATGTAACTTGTCCCGATCCATCGGGATCTCCCAGGTTTTCGTACAAAATATTCGGACGATCAAGAATGCTCACGTACATATCCAGATCACCATCCCTGTCGTGGTCCCACCAAAGGCCGCTTGAATTGTAGCAAGTCGGACAACCTTCGACACCCGCCTGCGCCGTGATATCGACGAAAGTTCCATCGCCTTGATTTTGGTACAATTGATTAGCTCCTCTATTCGTGAGATAAAGATCAGCATCGCCGTCATTGTCGTAGTCGCCCCAGGCGGCCCCTAGTTTAATTCCAGTGGATGTAAGTTGCTCCTGACTGACATGTTGCTCTCCAAAACCGGCCTCTATGGTTACATCTGTAAAAGTCCCATTGCCATTGTTTTTCATCAGTCGGTTCCATGTTCCGCCATCAGAAGCGACAAAGGAATGAAAACCTGTGAAAAAAATATCGAGATGACCATCTTGATCGTAATCGGCTATTGCTACCCCATTCATGTTTGTGATTTGGTCCAGGTTTGCAAGATCTTCTGCGCGATTGAATACTTGGGCTATCGCGAATTCGGCGCCTAATGTAAGGAGGCAAAGAAGGACTGTATTTTTAAGTGCTTGCATCAATCTCCGTTTCATTTGTTAAAATATCGCTCCAAACCATTTAATAGATCATAAATCGAAACCGCTGACAATTACTACCGCTTCTATTTAACCCGGTACTTCACACATGACAAACGAACTTGCGACAAACAGGCCGTTGAAATACCCGCTAAATATAAACGTATTGAGTACGCAAAGTGCCAGTCAAGCGGACAATAATGGCGAAATTCCGCTTGTAATCATCCTGGTATCCATGGGTGTCGGCATACCGTGCAAGGTGCAACCAGGGCACAGCCGTTCTTTCTCTATAAGCCGGAGAAGCCAGATAATCGTCAACCAATGTTGAATAAGCATGGGAAGAATCATCGATTTGCTCGTCCTAATTGCCGGATGTGTTTCCAATTCATGTATTGTGCCTGTCACGCACCTAACGAATGACTTTGCTCGAAGGAATTTCATTCGTCATATTCACCATAAACACCACTGTAATCCGTGCCCATATACCCTCCCCATGGATTAACCTTAAACTCAATATCAAACTCCAGGCGTTTGATGACCAGGTGCCTGTAACTCAAGAACTTATTACTTTCTGTCATATACGTGTATATAACATCCACTTTTCCATCCTCGTCCAGATCGGTAACTAAGGGGGTGGAGCCTAGTGTACCAAGCATTAAGTAATGAACCCCATAGACAAAGTTATTTTTCTTCTGATCAAGGCGGGAAAACCGGAGTTATGCCTAAGCATAATGAGGATTTTTCCAACGCCGAGCAGAAGGAAAAGGACAAGTTTATGGGGGTCAGGATTTAGTGCTTGGTGCACTAGGTTTTGTCCGTATACCAAAGAATCAATGGCTGACTTTGACCCCGTTTTGCCGTCATAGATTATAAGTTGGGATTGAAAGTTCTTTGTTAACGGAGTACGCACAAGTCTATTAACCTGACTAACGATATCCAGGTGAGTATCCTCATTAAAATCCAATAAAACGGGTGATGATGGCTGAAGCATGCCTAAAGTATCTCTGAAAAGTTCAGAGCCGTTTGCCCCGGATAATACGGCGTGAATCGTAGTGTCATTATTTGGCCAGACTCCTAAATTCGGCATGCACAAATCCACCGAACACAGTCAGAAGGTCCTCTTCTCCATCTCCGTTTTGGTCGGGAATAAATTGGGGGCTAAAAAAATTGAGAAGGAGGGTATCGGTTCGAATATCAGGCGAGACATAATCTTCCTCCAGGTAACTCCAAAGAATACTTCCCGAGCGCCCATCAATGGCGTGAAATTGTGCACTTCTACCACCGATAAAAACATCGGGGACCCGGTCACTATTGATATCCTTAAAGATTGCTGACCCGACCATCTGGTTAGGCCCCGGAACCGACCATAGTATATCTCCGTTTTTCCCGTCCAGAGCGATTACGGCATAACGAGTTGTGTCGTATTCCTCCCCACCAGCTCCTAAAACAATATCCAGTATTCCATCTAAATTTAGGTCGACCGCCCTGGGGGCTGAATTGGTACCGGTAAAGCCGAAGGTCCTACTCCAATTGTTTTTACCGGTATTCAGATAATACCATCCGTATAATGCAAGAGCGCATAGAAGGAGTGCAAGGAAAAGTCGTTTCAATTATGTTTACAATCTGGCTGTGCGAAATTCGGAAGAATTTGGCCACAGATTGCACGGATTACTCAGATTATTCAAAAAAAAGACAATGAAGTGCTCAATTTGTTGGGCACATTGGATAAGTAACTATGTCGTCAAGTGTCGGTTATATAAGGATGCAGCTCACGACATCAGGAATTATTCGAAACCTAAACCATACAACCAGCCCATAATTTCAATTATGGGTGACAAATGTACCTATGTAGTGGGCTAATGGTTTTAACCATTTACCACTTGACGTTTGATGGAAGGAACGATTAGCTCACGTTGATCAAGCGTTTCATAAATTCCATGTATCCAGACTCTGATAAGTGAATGGGGCATCTTGTATGTTTGCTTAATTGTAAGTAAGATAATAGTATAATGCAAGGTTGGAAAATCATTATATAGAAACCATTAAAAATGGTTTTAGTACGGTCGAACAGATCGTAAACCCATAATTGAAATTATGGGTTGGATAAAAAAAAGCAAGGAGAACAGGTTATTCACATCCTCCTTGCCTCTGTATGAATATTACTACATTCTAATATCCTGGATTTTGAACTATGCCGCCTTGGGTAACAATGATGTCGACTCCCGGTATGGGATGATACTCATGCTGACCCTTCACAAAAGTGGCCTGAGCCAAATAGTCTCTTCCCGGATGTCGTATTTCAGTTTGGTAATAGGCGTTGAGCCAGTCTGCGGCGATTCCTCACCGCACCATGTCGAAAAAGCGTCCCGGGACACCTTCAAAGCCAAATTCTATACGCCGTTCCCGCTGTAGCCTTAGAAATGCCTTGTCGAATGTGTCAAAATCTGATGCATCGTACAACCCAATGACATACTTACCCGATGGAGAACCATCGGCCTTTACTAATTTTGACAGGCTTTCCGGCGTACCCGCGCCCTCCCGTATCCTGTTGATTATGGGCAAAGCTTCAAATGGCCTGCCTGCTTCGATCAGTGCTTCGGCCCAGAACAGCAGGGCATCAGCATAGCGCATTTGATCGGTGTTTCGGCCACACTGGTTAAAATCTGAGGATCGTCGTCGAACGTATCAAACTATAGCAATCCGGTGGCATCGGTCTTATAGGCATTGGTTATATTTTGAGTAGGGATAGTTACCCAACAACATCCATACGGACCCATGGGAGTGTTTAACCCGCCCGACCAATTAGTCCGGCCCGAACCACTACCATCGGCGTGAGATCTCATGATGGCCCAAACCGACTCGATGCCGCTCTCTGTCTCACATCGGAAGTTATCCGAAATGTCGGTAGCCAGAGCAAACTCCCCGGTGGCATCAACCTCTTTGATCAGGCTGATCGCCTCTTCCATCTCTGAAGTATTAATGCTGACGACCTGGTGGGCATCATCCTGCACGTGGGCCTTGTAGATCAACGACTTGGCAAGGAAAAGCTGCGCGGCACCCCGGGTTGGCCGGCCTTCGTCCGCCTGGGTGGCAGGCAAGCTAGCTACGGCCTGGCGCCATTCATTTATGATCCAGGCCCATCCTTCCTGATCGGTCAACTCCCGGTTGTGATGCATATTGTACTCCTCTTTTGGAACGGTCTCATCGAGATATGCAATGAATTTGCACAGTCATAGAGACATTAGGGCTAGGGCGATGATGAGGGATATGTCTAGTATTTTGTCAATGATTTTTTTCATGTCTAAAATACATTTGATAAGGCATGTCGTATTTGACGCTGTGGAAAGGTGTGTACGTTCTTTTTGACTCAATCTCGTTGTTGAAGACCAAGGGCTTTTCACCGGGCACAAGAGATTTTGAAAATGCTTGAGGACTGGTATTAGAAAGGATATCCTCGACTTGGACCAGCACGTGAGGGCCATAGGTTACGGCAACAAGATGAGGGTGTTGTTTATCAACAGGTGCCAGTTTGATTTGCATCGGAATCCGGAAAGTTATTCGGTCGTCCGGAGCCCATTCGCGTTCGATTTCAACCCACAATCCGGGCTCGCAGGAAACATCTAGTTTTACATCATTCAATTCAACCGCTGCATTCCGGGTCCAACCCGGGACTCTGAGTCTTATTCGGAAACGCATCTTGTCCTTGATCTTTATTATTAACGAGGTCATATCAGATTCGGGATAGGCTGTCTCCTGTCGAACCTTGATTTGTTTACCTTGTTGGTTCCAATTCACCTCGGATGGAACGTAGAGATTTACATAAAGACCTTCGGCATCCTTGAAGTAAATAATATTGTGATAGTCCGCCACCACCTGGATATAGGTTCCTGAACAGCAAGGCCAGGTTGCATTGTAGTACTTCTTCGAAGCGCCTCCCAATCTGTAGTCGGAATAATAGAAAGTTTTGCCATCACCCCACATTGGTAATGCTGATCCGATTCCATTATATAGCATCTTCTCCATCCAATCGCCGAAACGCGCCTCTCCGGTGAACATCATCAAATAACGGCAAAGCTTGAATATAGCCCAGGACCCACAGCCTGTTTCAAAAGAGCGGCCCGCATTTTTGTAATTGTTACCTGGCCATTCACCGTAGAAAGCTTTAGATTCGTCCTCGATCGATCTTCCCAATGTCCCGTCTTCCGGAACAAGAAGTTCACTTGGTCCAAAGCCGCCTGTTGCATAACACTGCGTTTTTTGAAAATAATCGTAAGCATTGATGATGGTTTTCAAATATTTAGAGTCACCTGTCACAGCGTACGTCATTGCAGCGCTGCTCAGACTGTTGACATGGCTGTAAGCATGTAAGCCTTTCAGATTGAGTGGGGTTTTTCCAGTGAACATTCCCCAGTAGTGATGGTACCGCCAAACATCGCCGAAAATCTTAAACTTGTCTTCGCCGGTCAATAAGTAGGTCCGATAGATGTTTTCTGAGAGCGTGTACCACTCGCCTTCTCCCGGATGGCCCCCTCCTGAATGATCTTCGAAAGTGGCCGGATTTCGAATGCGTCCGAGGTTTTGAACGGCATACTCTGTAATTTTCTCAATCAGCGGAATCGCCTCTTTCACATCGGCATATTCATACAGGTCGACCAGACCGCAAAGGGTCTTATCATAACTGTAATGACTCAGATTCAGCCCGGAGATGGTCTTGCTCCATTCCCGCATCAAGTGCACGGCTTTGTCGCGCATAGCCAGATCGCCAGTAGCTCTGTACATACGGGCCATCCCGCTCAGAAATTGACCGAAGACAGAATAGCTGTTTTTTGAACACCAGCCGCCCATATGCGTGCCCGGTGCCGGAAGCCCAGCCTGTTCGCGAAAGCCCTTGAGGATGTCATCATCAGAAATGTTAAAATAAAAGTCTCTTGTTTGGGAATACTGTTTTTTAAACATGCTGTCCAAAAGGCGAACTCCACTGTAGTTGAACGGTTCCAGGACGTTTGTTGGATAGGAACTGACTTTTGCGGGATGAATAGGTGATTCCGCTTTCACGAGGCGGGGAAGAAGTGCTGCACCAGGAATGCCTGCCAACAGTTTAATGAAATAACGTCTATTGGTTGCGTTACTCATGTGATCATCCATTAAAATTAATTTTGATATATGTTTAGGCTTTAAGGTATGTTTAAAATTCCAATTTGTCCGCACCTATCTTCAAACCAGAAATTTAAACACACTTCAAATTTTAAGTTCAGTCACTATCTTTGAATTATCTTTTTATAGTTCTGATTTTAAAAATAGAGCCTGTGCGATTCCCGGGATGAGGCCGAGTAAATACACCATATAGACACCGGTATCGATCCTTTTGCCGACCCCTTTAGAGTAAGCAGACTATTTTTCATTTTAAATATCATTTAGCAACTACATAAACGAAGGCAACAGGGTGGTTATCATCGGCACAAAAGTAATCAGGAATTGTACGATGATCATAATAACCAAAAATTTCAGAACATATGGCGTCATTTCCAGGATACCGACTTTTCCAACAGCGCTCGCTACAAAGAGTGTCGAACCCACAGGAGGTGTAACCAAACCAATGATCAGATTAGAAACAACCAATACACCAAAGTGCACAGCGGATAATCCTGTATCCATACCTATTGCCTCGCTGATAGGCAGTACTACAGGCACCACAATCAACAGTCCTGGTCCTGCATCAATAAACATACCCACAAAAAGCAAAGAAATATTAAGTACAATCAAAATGATGATTTTTTTCATCAGGAAACTGGTATCAGCGTCTAATCCCGACCCAAATAGAGATAAAACCGATTCGCTGAATTCTACCAACCCACTGGTCAACATTTCCGGAACCTTTCCGATACTGAGTGTCCAGGCAAACAAACTGGCGCAAGCGATTAGAAAACTGAGCGAGGCGGTAGTCTTGGCGGCGGATATTAATAGGGTTGGAAGGGCTTTAATCCTGAGTTGCCTGTAGATGAAAAAGCCGACAAATGCAGCGTATACTACGGCAACCGCGGATGCTTCCGTTGCCGTGAATATACCTCCTATAATGCCTACAAAGATGATAACGGCCAGCAGCACAGCGAAAATAGATTGATAAGCGCTCTTTCGTATTTCTGACAAACCAGCCTTCTTTTCGACAATGACATCCATGTTTTTGGACATATTCCAACTAACCATAATTAGTCCAAGGCCGACCAAAATACCAGGAATAATTCCGGCAATAAAAAGTTTTTCTATGGATACATTGGCAATTGTTCCATAAATGATCAAGACAATACTCGGAGGTATCAGAGCGCCTGTAGTACCGGAACATGCAGTGATGGCAGTAGCAAAGGAGCGTTTGTAACCGTTCTTTTCCATAGCCGGAATCATGACGCTGCCGACAGCCGCACAAGTCGCAGCAGAAGCACCCGAAACAGAGCCAAACAGTTGAGAAGAAATGGTCGTAACAGCCGGTAGACCAACCTTATGATGGCCAATGAGCGATTTTACAAGAGCCACCAATCGATGCGACAGTCCTCCATAATTCATGAGTTCGCCAGCAAGAATGAAAAAGGGTACTGCCAAAAAAGCGTAAAAAGAAGTAAGCGATCGCGTCGTTTCCAGGCCCACCATGATTGGCTCGACACCAATGTAGATGAGCGCTGCCAGGGATGAAAGTAACATGCAGAATGCGATGGGGACATCGAGTAACAGTAGTACAATGAAGACTATGATTAAGATGGTTGCCATTTAAAAACGGTTGACGTAAACCTCAAAGCCATATAATACAACATAAACAAACATCCCACCGGTGCTGCCCCATATACGAGAGAACGGCTTATTTCCATAGCAGGCATTATCCAGGCATTGATTTGCAAGGTTACCTGACCACTATAGTACAAAAGGACTAATATGGCGATTACAGTAAGGCAGTCCCTCAATAAAATATAATTGCGCAAGGCTTTGCCTTTCAGCTTGCCGCTAAAGTAATTGAATGCATAGTGCTCTCTTTCCCGGATACTAACTGCGGCACCCAAAAATGTAAGCCATACGAAGAGCACAAGAGCTAGTTCGTCACCCCAGTAAATGGAGGCATTTAGGACGAAACGGAAAAATACATTGATGGCGACGATGAGGGACATCGTTGCTAAGGTAACTAAGAGCGATGCGTCCAAAATTGTGTCTACAATGGTTTTCATATTTTAACTAATGCAAATTAAAGGTTTCATCGACAATGACTGCCAACTGCCGAACTGCCAACTTCGTACTTCTATTCCTCTAAATACTTCAAACCCATCTCCCTGATTTTTCCATGCAACCCCCGATTAATCTCCGGGTGCTCAACAAAAAATTGATCAGGTATGTGCGCAGCACTTTGCACAAAGTCCTTCTTACTTTCCACAGCATTAACAACCACATCATGCTTCTCCATTTCCGCGTAAGCCCTGGAAATGGCCTTGTCCCAAAGCCTGTTAAATTCAGGAACTATTTCTTTTGATACTTTAAGGATTCTTTTCCTGTATTTGGGTTCAAGCCCATTCAACCATTTAGCATTGGCGACTAATACGTGCTGATTGGTGAAATGTTCGGTTAAGGTAAAGCGATTGCACCCTGTCTCGTGATAGTTGTAGGAGACAAATATATTGGCGCTATTCTCTGCTCCATCGACTACACCCGTCTTGAGCGATTGATACAATTCGGAAAAGGGGATAGGTGTAGCGCTTGGGCCTATGGCATTTATCGCGTTGATCATTACCGGACTTTCCATTACCCTGATCTTCAATCCTTTCAGTTCATCGGGTGTTTTTGCGCATTCTTCATTGGTTTTATAAAACATATTTCGAAAGCCTGCTGTGTAAAAACCAAGGCCCTGCATATTCATGGTGCCGAGTTGGTCTAGTAGTTCCTGACCGATGGAGCCATTCAATACTTCTTTCAGATGATCATCGCTCACAAAAATGTAGGGAAGATCGAGCAGAGAATATATGGGGACAACACTGCTCACCACCGAAGAATTGACCTGGACTACTTCTATTACACCAAAATAACAGGCTTCCAGTAGTTGTCGTTCTGTGCCCACCATGCCCTGGTCGTAGAAGTCCACTTTGATTTCACCTTCAGCTATGCTGTCTTCAGGAGCGGCTTTCTCAAGTTCTTGTTTGAACAGGTTGGAAGCTTCCCATATTTTTGTTGCCGAATTGAGTTCTAAGGCGAGTCTGAAAACCAGGCTTGGTTCTGCGCTGTTCTCTTTCCCTGTTTCGGACGATGTACAAGCGGTTAGCAGAAGAGCAAGAATAACGGCGGACGCCTGCCTGCCCTGACGTCTAGTCGGGCAGGGCGGACGACAGGCAGTAAGGCAATCAATCCCGATGCTAAATAGTCCTTTTGATCAAATATCATAGAATTTTATTGTTGCATCCTCAGTATTAAATTGCCGTTTGACTCCCTTTTGTTTTTCTAAATATTAGTTGAATTCTACTCAAAGATAAGTTCCACTGTTTTGCCTGAATAATCCACTTCTTTGATTATCCGATCAGGAAGCAGTTCTACGCTGAACGTGCGATTCATAATCATATTTGAAAAGCCTTCCGGTGGTTGAGTTTGTATCGTCAATTTCTTGGAATCATCCTGCCATACAAAATTTGTCCACGTACCTCTTCCCTCGAGATATTCAAGGCTGATTCCATCATCTTCGTACATCGTAAAATTCCCATCTGCACCACTGAATACCTTGATGGTTGTTGGTTCTTCAACTAATTGACTCGTATACTGACGAATTGGGTCGAAAGGAATGATCGCTCCAGCTCTTGCATAGATTGGCATGATGCTCAGATCCACTTTGGGGATAATATTCTTTGGGGATAAATATTGATCACCAATTCCGCGGGCATATTCGTCTTCGGGAATATTCTTTCCACCTTGTTGTTCCTCAAGATTCCACCAATCGTACCATTTCCCTTCGGGAAGATATACTTCACGGGAACTTGCCCCCTTTTTATAAACCGGTGCAATGAGAAGATCCCGACCCCATAAATATTGATCACCAATTCCGCGGGCATATTCGTCTTCGGGATAGTGCAGCCACATGGCTCTCATTAATGGCATTCCTGTCTCACGCGCCTGCCAGGCCAAAGTATAAGTGTATGGCAGTAATTGATACCTTAGCTCCGCAAACTTCTTTACTACAGGCTCAATGGTGGGATTGTTCAGTTCGGAAAAAAGTGGATTTTTTGCAGCACTTTCTTCAGCATTTGAATTGTCATTTAGGCCATTCGTTTCTCTTGGTCCCATATCATTGAGACCCCAACCCCAAGGAAGATGCGTCCACCAAGTCCTACCATGGGATCTGAATGATGGACAAAGTGCGGCAAATTGAAACCATCTTGCAAACAATTCACCTGTATACTCCGGATTAGGATAAAAGCCACCTATGTCAGAACCCCAGTATGGAGAAAGACTCAGTGAATGATTAATGCCTACGGATATTTGAGTTTCGAGGGTCTTCCATGAAGATTCAGTATCACCAGACCAAACCCAGCCTCCCCATTGTGCAATACCGAGATGGCCGTTGCGATGCAAGCTCCAGGGCCTCACATTTGGATTGGTTGAAATGGGCCCTTGATAGTACATTTGGTGTCGTTTGATCCGTTCAAATAAGTTAAACCAATCGCCCTCATCGGGCCAGAAAGCATCGATTCCCTGATCCATTAGATTGACGTGTTGTTGCCAATAATTTTGGATATGTGATTTGTCCAGGATATCATAATCTTCAGCAGGTATGGTACCATGGAGTGTGGGCAGTTTGTCTCTGTCCCAGGGTATCATATGGACAACGGTTTTCACATGTCGGTCATGGAGATCTGAAAATACATCCTCCGGATTCCTTTTGAATACTTCCGAATTGAAATTAAAGGAGGGCTGCATTGTATTCCAACCTCTTGGACAAAACTCTGTTCCGAGGTAGATCACCGCATCAATAGGTATTTGTTTGTCACGGAAGATATCTACAATATCGATGAGCTGCTTGTCGTCCTGCAGTGTTCTGTGTGATTGCATGTATCCTAGAGACCATTTAGGAGGAAGGACTGCCTTGCCTGAAATTTCTGATAAATCCTTCATAATTTGAGCGGGATCATTAGCATCGAAGACAAAAAGATCATATAAGCCTGGAATTTTTTTTGGAGCCATAGGCGGCTTACCTTTACCCAGGTCTAGACTTTGGTTCTTTCGGCTCTGCTGAATGCTATCCTGAGCTGGTGGTGACCATGGAATGAAGTATCCACGATCTTTGTTTTTAAGATCAATTTCGACCCATGGTGCAGCGACGAAAAGTCCCCAACCTTCCGTTCCGATTAACATGGGTACGGGATTTCTTGAACCATAGGCATCCCTTTGCCAACGGGGTATCATTTTGTGGTATCGGCCACGACGATCAAACTCAGGCGGTAATTTCCTCCATGCGACATCTGGTTCTGGCTTTGGCCCTCCTTCTCCCAAGCCGAGTAGGGGTGAATTTCCAATATTAAAAGATAAAGTACCCTCCTCTTCAAAGATCAAGTTTTGCAGTATTTCGCCCTGTGCATTTTTCACCATAAGCGACAGGGGATTTGACTTGACTTCAACAATTAGATTTCCGACATGCTGGATGAAATTTTTGCCTACTCCGCGAAGGCCGATCACTGGTTTTGCAAACTCTTTCTTTGCCAATACAGGTGTACACGGATAGTCGTCTGTAAAATCTATGGGTTTAAGTGTGATTCGAATACTGTTCGAACCGGCTTGGCGGATATCGAGTTGGGCAGGATGGCCTGCAGCCGTAATTTGTTGTTTTTCAGAGGAGCAGGCTATTAGAAAAAGGGTGGGTAGCAGCCATATATTTTTTGTTAGAAACGTTAGTGGTTGAAATATGAAATTCATGTCGAGGATTAATGTTCTGACCATAATTATCAAAGAAAAAGGAACTATGCAAAAACGTGCGCAATATTACCATTTTTCCAACCGATATCGACCTGTTTTTCAGCTCAGATCCTATCATTTTAAATATCAATATCAATGAAAACATCGGAATAAGGAATTTGAAATTGAGGTTGTAATTGCCATTGCTAATGAAGTTATTCACCATAAACACCACTGTAATCCGTGCCCATATACCCTCCCCATGGATTAGCCTTAAACTCAATATCAAACTCCTGGCGTTTGATGACCAGGTGCCTGTAACTCAAGAACTTATTACTTTCTGTCATATAGGTGTAGATAACATCCACTTTTCCATCCTCATCCAGATCGGTAACTAAGGAGGTGGAGCCTAGTGTACCAAGCATTAAGTAATGAACCCCATAGACAAAGTTATTTTTCTTCTGATCAAGGCGGGAAAACCGGAGTTATGCCTAAGCATAATGAGGATTTTTCCAACGCCGAGCAGAAGGAAAAGGACAAGTTTATGGGGGTCAGGATTTAGTGCTTGGTGCACTAGGTTTTGTCCGTATACCAAAGAATCAACGGTTGTCTTTGACCCCGTTTTTCCGTCATAGATTATAAGTTGGGATTGAAAGTTCTTTGTTAACGGAGTACGCACAAGTCTATTAACCTGACTAACGATATCCAGGTGAGTATCCTCATTAAAATCCAATAAAACGGGTGACGATGGCTGAAGCATGCCTAAAGTATCTCTAAAAAGTTCAGAGCCGTTTGCCCCGGATAATACGGCGTGAATCGCAGTGTCATTATTTGGCCAGACTCCTAAATTCGGCATGCACAAATCCACCGAACACAGTCAGAAGGTCCTCTTCTCCATCTCCGTTTTGGTCGGGAATAAATTGGGGGCTAAAAAAATTGAGAAGGAGGGTATCGGTTCGAATATCAGGCGAGACATAATCTTCCTCCAGGTAACTCCAAAGAATACTTCCCGAGCGCCCATCAATGGCGTGAAATTGTGCACTTCTACCACCGATAAAAACATCGGGGACCCGGTCACTATTGATATCCTTAAAGATTGCTGACCCGACCATCTGGTTAGGCCCCGGAACCGACCATAGTATATCTCCGTTTTTCCCGTCCAGAGCGATTACGGCATAACGAGTTGTGTCGTATTCCTCTCCACCAGCTCCTAAAACAATATCCAGTGTTCCATCTAAATTTAGGTCGACCGCCCTGGGGGCTGAATTGGTACCGGTAAAGCCGAAGGTCCTGCTCCAATTGTTTTTACCGGTATTCAGATAATACCATCCGTATAATGCAAGAGCGCATAGAAGGAGTGCAAGGAAAAGTCGTTTCAATGATGTCTACAATCTGGCTGCGCGAATTTCGGCAGAATTTGGCCACAGATTGCACGGATTACTCAGATTATTCAGAAAAAAAAAGCAAGGAGAACAGGTTATTCACCTGCTCCTTGCCTCTGTATGAATATTACTACATTCTAATATCCTGGATTCTGCGTCATCAGTCCCTGGCTCACGATGATCTCAGAATCGGGAATAGGACTATACTCGTCCCGGCCTCTGGTATAAAAGGCCGCCTGCAGATAGTCTCTTCTTTGGCTTTCCGACGCATAGTACGCATCACACCAATCTCCCGCAATGCCCCACCGCAACAGGTCAAACCAGCGGCCGGGGTGTCCTTCAAAGGCAAATTCTATACGCCGTTCCCATGTAAGCCTTAGAAATGCTTTCTCCTGGGTGTCAAAATCAGCCGCCGTATACAAGCCGAGAACATAATTACCGGAAGGGCTTCCATCCGCTTTCACCAATTTTGATAGGCTTTCTGTGGAACCTGCCCGCTCCCTTACGCGATTAATAAGGGGCAGCGCCTCAGTATGCCGGCCAGACTGAATCAATGCTTCTGCCCAAAACAGCAGGGCATCGGCATAGCGCATTTGATCGGTATTTCTGGATGTATGCATAAATGCAGTGTGCTGTTTCATGCACGGATTTTCCGGCAACTCATGGTCTTTGAACTGTCCGTGAAAACCGTAAATACCGGGTGTCCGCGAATAAGTTTCGTCAAAAATGCGATTAGGGTCATATTTCCACGGCATACCTATGACGGCCATAGTATGAGAAAACCGGGGATCCATATTATTGGCCTCCACATCGGCAGATGTCTCTATTTGAGGCCCAGTGTCGTAGGTATCAAAGAGAGGCTGTCCATTCGCATCGGTCTGAAAGGCATTAGCCATGTTTTGAGAAGGGATAGTGACCCAACAGCATCCATAGCCCGGCCCCATTGTAGGGTTAAGCGAGCCCGACCAATTACCCCGTCCAGAAGGATTGCCATCATCGTGTGACCTCATGATGGCCCAGACCGACTCGATGCCACTCTCAGTCTCACATCGAAAGTTGTCTGAAATGTCGGAGGCCAGAGCAAACTCACCCGAAGCATCAACGGTTTCAAACAAGCTGATCGCCTCGTTGAGCTCGGAGGTATTGATGCTGGCTAACTGATGTTGATCATCCTGCACGTGGGCCTTGTAAATCAAGGACTTGGCAAGAAAGAGTTGAGCAGCTCCTTTGGTTGGTCGTCCTTCCTCAACCTGGGTCGTAGGTAGGCCAGCTACTGCTGCGCGCCATTCATCGATGATCCATTGCCATCCGTCCTGATCGCTTAGCTCCCGGTTGTGGTGATCGTTGTATTCCTCTTTTGGAATGTTTTCATCGACATAGACAATGAATTTGTAGATCACTTTGAGTTTAAAATGGGTCTGAGCGCGAAGAAAACGCATCTCGGCAATTCGATCGGATCGGGTCGACATTTCTGCATCCGTTATGGCATTAAGCCTGGTCATTGCATCGTTTATTCTTGAAATGCATACATAGAGATACTTATACATCAGCTCATTTTCAAGCCAATTATTGGCTTTCTGAAAGTTCCTCATTTCCATAGGGCTCGAAAAACTGTGAAAAGGCACAGCTCCACCTGTGTAAGCGTCACCACTTGCGATGACCCCGTAATTGTACATGTCCTGCATGGGGTAGTTGAAGTGATCGTTTCCCTGAGCAGAATAAGCTGCAATCACCATTTTCTCAATGTTTTCTGCCGAATTCAAGTCATCACTCGACACCACTCCAGCAGGTGTATAGTCAAGAAAATCATTCCCACAGCTGAATGCTATCAAGCTGACAAATGCGATGGTCGCAATTAGTTTAATATTTATATTTTTCATTTTTATTAAATTTTCCTTTAAAATTTATTGACTTTTTCTGGCAAAACCGTCAACCGTCTGCCGTTTAAAATCCAATATCCACACCAAGTGAAATCCTCCTCGGCTTGGGATAGCGACTAAAAGCCCCGCGAGCCTGGCTACTTGTCTGCGTATCGATAAGCCAACTCGGCCATGTATACCCATTCGGTCCACTTTTATTGTACCAATAAGCTATGTTTTCCGCACTGACATAAACCCTCAGATTGGAAAGCACACTTCCCATTGCCGTCTGAGGCAAGGTATATCCCAAGGTAAACTGGCGGAAGTTGAGGAAATTTCCAGCTCGTGTAGCCCAGCTGGTAGGAGAGAGAGCTGGGTTGAATGTAGTTAAGGCAGGAATATGTGTGTCGGTGTTGGTGTAGCTCCAGGCTCCATAAAGACCTCTTGATCCGCTGTTGAAGCCCGGATTATCACCAACAAGTTCGGTGTATGAAGCTCCGGCATCTCTTAGCTTACGCCCTGTCATCCCGAAGAATTGCAGGGTAAGATCGAAGTTTTTCCAGCCTAGTTGTCCATTGATACCGTATTCCATTCCAGCTCGGCCGTCTACTCCTTGATACTCCTGATCCGATGCATTTATAACCCCATCACCATTCAGGTCGGCGTAACGGAAGCCTCCAACCCTGATGTTATTGTACCGAGGAGCCGATGCAGCTTCTTCGGGGGTTTGAAGTATTCCTTCCACCACATATCCAAAAATAGCGCTCGGTGATTGACCAATAATGTTCTGTTCGACATTTCCGGGATAAGAAGACCACAAATCCTCTGGTAATTCTGTGATTACGTCGTCATAAGCTGCACCATTAAAGCTGATGGAGTAACTCAAGTCCCTTCCAATTTGACTACTGTAGCCAATCAAGAGCTCCCATCCTTTGGTCTCCATAGTAGCTCCGTTAGCCCAACGGCTGGCGCCATCTCCAAAGGTCCCTATAAATGAGGGTTGAATCAGGATGTCTTCGGTTTTTTTATTAAAATATTCGAACGAACCGAAGATCCTGTCGTCTATAAATCCGAAGTCCATACCAATATTGAGCTCGGTGGTTGTTTCCCACTTCAGCTCATCGTTCGCAGTTTGTTGGCCGATGAATCCTGAAGGCAGGATACCCGAACCTTGGTTACTGATGTCATAAGATGTGGACGCAGTGTTGCAAAGGGTTTGAGCGCAACCACCTCCCCAAGGAAGGATAATTGTCGATGGCGCATAAATGGCTCTATACAGCGCAAATCTGGCTTCATTCAAAATATCCTGGTTTCCAGTTTTTCCCCACCCCACCCGGATCTTTAAGCTTGACAACCAAGACACATCCTGAAAGAATGCTTCTTCGCTCAATCTCCAACCTACCGATGCTGCCGGGAATATGCCATAGAGATTATTCGTGCCAAACCGGGAGGAGCCATCCCTTCGAATGGTAAAAGAGGCTAGGTATTTATCAGCTAAGTTATAGTTTGCCTTGCCAAAATAAGAGAGCAACGAAAAGCCGGTAGCGGTACCAAAAACAGTACTTTCACCTGTTGCTACACCCAAATGGAAGTATTCTTTCGATTCCAGGGCGAATTCTTTTCCGGTTGCCGAAAACTCATTGATCTGATTCTTGATAGCCTCAATACCGCCTAAAACAGTCACTGAATGCTGATCGAAGATTTTGGAATAAGTCAAAGTATTGTTCCAAACCCAATTGGTTTGACGCAAATTGCCATTGGTCAGCTCTGCGGTGGTGTTGCTCAAGAAACCCCGGCTGTATGTCCTGAAAATATCACGGCTATTGATATTATCATAATCGATCCCAAAATTGGATCTGAAGCTGAGCCCTTCGAAGGGAAGATCCCAATTTACGTATACATTGCCAAAGACCTTGCTATTGTCCAATCTGTCATCCCTGTTATCATCCGCCAATCCGACAGGATTATCCCTGTCGTCGAAACCTGCACCGGGCGGACCTGCAAACCTTCCATCTTCGGTTTTTACCGGCAATATGGGTTTCATAACGAGGTTAAGAATCTCCACTGTTCCACCAAATCCGTTGTCAGTCCACTGTCTTGTTTCTTGACTTACCGCCAGATTCTGACCGATGGTCACTCTATTATTCGCAAAGCTGTAATTGGAATTCAGGCGAATTCCAAAACGGTTATAACCAGTTTGGATGACCGTACCTTGCTGCTCGAAAAAATTCAATCCGAGATGTACGCCTCCTTTTTCGCTGCCCTGGCTTAAGCTAAAGTCATAATTCTGCACGAGTCCATTTTCGTAAATGGCATCATTCCAGTCCGTACCTGCCTCCAGGCTGGCCCCACCAAATTCAGTTCCGGTCCACATGCTGGCCGGATGACCGGAAGGTCTGAGTTGATCGGCTTCGTCCAGCCATTCCGGGTAAATGATCCGGTCTAGAACGGGTACACCATTGCCCTGGATTCCCGGTCCGAGACTTGGGTCGAAGTGCCAATCATAGCGATATCGTCCACCCGCATCGGGATCGGCTCCATCGTTCACCGCAGCTTGCCATTGAATCCTCGCTTTTTCTTCACTGGTCGCAAGCTCGAAACCGTCAGTGACCTCTTCAACACCGAATCTGGCATTGAACGTAACTGTCGATCGCCCTCTCTCGGGTTGCTTGGTCGTTATGATCACAACCCCGTTTGAAGCCCTGGCTCCGTAGATGGAGGCTGAAGATGCATCTTTCAGTACCTGGATCGACTCAATGTCATTGGGGTTTAACCAGGCCAGGTCCCAACGCGAAGCTGTCTGGGTAGTACTGGCCGTCACCGATGTATATTGCTGAAGAGGTACTCCGTCAATAATATACAATGGAGAGTTATTTCCCAGGGTACTCACACCCCTGATCTTGACATCGGTGCCCTGGCCAACATTCCCCGGCACACCCACGAAGACACCTGCCACTCTACCTTGTAACGCGTGCAATGCATTGGAATATCCCACATCAGCTAAATCATCGACATTTACCACGGAGACTGCCCCAAGGAGGTCTTTTTTCTTTTCAACCGAGTATCCGGTTACCACCAGCTCTTCAAGGAGTTCACCTGTTGCTGTGACAATTACGTCAATGTCGTTGCGGCCTGCGACACCTATTTCTTGGGAATCGTAGCCAATAAATGAGATCACAATGACCGCATCTTCCGGTACATTATCAAGAGTGTAACTACCGTCGATGCCCGTAATGGTACCTATATCAGTACCTTGGACCAGGACATTAGCACCGATCAAGGGCTCGCCGTCCTCCGAAGTAATCACTCCTGATACACTCTTTTGTGCAAAGATGAATAGCGGTGTAAGTAAGAAAAACAGGAGCAGGAGTAAGATTTGTCTACCCTGTCCGTTTCCGGAATTAAGTTTTAATTTAATCATATCAAATCGATTTTTTTACTAAATAAAACTAAAGGAGGTAGACGAAAAGAAGAATTTAGTTTTATTCAGACTCTTCGTGTCCTCTCGATCTTAGGTACTTTGTGTTGACTCTTTCTGGTAGAAGCCTGTGTGTGTGGTCTTTTTACCCATAGTTCATACGGCCAAGATTAAACAAATGCTGAGCAAAAAGGTCTGAAAAAGTGGTCAAATTAGGGTGAACATTTGGTCAATGGGGGGGTAATAGTATAGTGCAGGACATTATATGGTGAAAAATTCTTCACGACAATCTACGAGATATTGTTCACGTCCACAGTGCATATTTCGTTGATCATAAAGAAACTTGCCACGTTTAAAAAGACTCCGCTCAGAAAATTAATTGATAAAATCAGAGACAATATTTCACCAGATTAATCATCTAGTGGATTATTGTTAAAATAATGTAGTTTAGTCAATCATGAATAAGATCTTCATTTTGCTTACAATACTGATTCTTTCTGTTAAGATACTTTTTGGTCAAAACTGGTCAGAAGACATATCTTGCATCCTATTTGACAATTGCGCCAGCTGTCATAACGAAAATGGCATCGCTCCTTTTTCCTTAACGAGTTATGAAGATGCTGCTGAAAGAGCTTCCTTGATCGCCGAAGTAGTCAGAGACCGGACCATGCCCCCCTGGCCACCGGATCCGAATTTTAATGAATTTCTTGATCAGCGGGTATTGAGTGAGGAGGAAATCGATGCGATTACTTCCTGGGCTGAGTCCGGTGCACCCTCAGGAGATCTTTCAACCGCTCCATCCCCACCGGATTTCGAATCGGTTGAAGCAATTCAAGAACCTGATCTGGTGGTTCAACTTCCCGAATACATTTCGCAAGCAACCGATGAAGACGATTTTAGATGTTTTGTGATCCCATCCGAAATCTATGAGAACCGTTTCATTCAGGCTATAGAATTCGTGGCTGGAAATGCGAAAATCGTGCATCATGCGTTGATATTCCTGGATAAGTCGGACATACCGCAATTATTGGACGACAGTGATCCTGCTCCCGGATATTCCTGTTTTGGAGGCATAGGCAGCAACAATTTTACAATGGTTGGCGGATGGGTGCCCGGTATGCCGGCCCTGCAATTTCCGGAGGGTATGGGAATGTCCATTCCAGCCAATTCCAACATTGTCGTTCAAATGCATTATCCCGAGGGAAGCCAGGGAGAATCGGATCAATCAAAAGTAAATTTCAAACTGTCAGACCGATCCGACCTAAGAGAAATCACCATCAGTTCTTTTTTAAATGATGTAGAAGGTTTCCCGGAACCCTTGTTTATTCCAGCCAATACCACAAAGACTTATCAAGCCGAATATTTCTTGCCTATTGATATCACAGTGCTGGGTGTCGGTCCTCATATGCATCTGGTCGGTCGAACTATTAATGCCTATGCAATCAGTCATCCGACCTTCGAAACCGTGAGCCTGGTCAATGTACCGCAATGGGATTTCGATTGGCAGGGATTTTACAATTTCAAAAAACCGGTGATCTTGCTGGCACGTTCTACCCTACATGCCGAAGCAATGTATGATAACACGAGTAATAATCCGCACAACCCTAATTCCCCTCCCGAAGACGTATCAGCCGGAAACGAAAGTACTGACGAAATGATGATCGTTTCCCTGGTATGGGTGCGTTATTCCCCAGGCGATGAAGATTTGGTGTTTTCGGATACTCCTCTGCCTGGAAGTGTGGCTTGTGAACAAACCACAGTTTCTGTAGAAGAATCTGATCTCGAAGCCACACAAATCAGTATATTTCCAAACCCGGTTGAACAAATGAACCAGATTTCAGTCCGGTTTTCAGCCGGAGTGAATCACAGCGAAAAAATGCATTATGAGCTATCTGATCTCATAGGAAGAAAAATCAGCCATGGGATCTTAGGCAATTCTAAAAATCAATATCTGGATCTACCTGAAAGCTTGAAAAAAGGTGTATATCTCATCGCTATTTACAATGAAAATCGAAGAAGGGTTTATTCGGAGAAGATATTTGTTTTTTAAACTCATGGTTTGCCATGAAGGCGCCGTACTTTATATCGTGCCACGAAGTCATCGTACTTCATGGGCGCACTGTCACGCTAAAATGTTGTGAACTACTTCACCATGGACATCTGTCAGCCTATAACGCCTCCCCTGGAATTTGTATGTGAATTGCTCATGATCAATGCCCAAGAGGTGCATCAAAGTAGCTTGAAAATCGTGAATATGTACCGGACCCCGGACAAGGTTATACCCAAAATCGTCAGTGGCACCATGAGTATACCCCTTTCTTACCCCGGCTCCAGCCATCCAAATGGAAAAACATCTGGGATGATGATCCCGGCCGTAATTGTCCACCGTGAGCTTACCCTGTGAATAATTGGTTCGACCAAATTCACCGCCCCATATCAAAAGCGTATCATCCAGCAAACCTCGCTGTTTCAGATCAATCAGAAGCGCTGCTGAAGGCTGGTCGGTTTCCCTGCACTGTACCTTAATGTTATCCGGAAGATTGTTGTGGTGGTCCCATCCCCGGTGATAGAGTTGTATGAATTTCACCCCCTTTTCAGCTAATCGTCGGGCCAGTAGACAATTGGCAGCATAGGTCCCGGGAATCCTGGAATCAGGGCCATACAGATCGTAGATATAATCGGGCTCATCTGAGGTATCGGTGATTTCAGGAACCGAGGTTTGCATGCGAAATGCCATCTCATACTGGGCAATCCTCGCTTCAATCTCAGGATCGTTAAATTTCTTAAACTGCTCTTCCTGTAATTTTTTCAAATAATCTATTTGCCGGCCCCTGGCATCTGCCTTGACCCCGGGCGGATTGGTGAGATAGAGAACCGCATCTTTCCCTGCCCTGAATTGAACCCCTTGGTGCTGCGATGGTAAGAAGCCGTTCCCCCAAAGACGGGCGTACAATGGCTGTCCCCCTTTGCCCTTGGTTACAAGTACAATGAATGAGGGTAAGTTTTCATTGTCGCTGCCCAATCCGTAATCAATCCAGGAGCCTATAGCCGGTCGTCCCGGAAATTGTGATCCGGTCTGAATAAAAGTAGCTGCAGGGTCGTGATTGATCGCCTCGGTGAACATGGACTTAATAAAACATAACTCATCCACAATCTTTGACTGGTGCGGTAGTAGTTCGCTCATCCATGAGCCGGTTTCCCCCAGTTGTTTGAAAGCAAACTGAGATCCTGCAAGAGGGAAGGATCGCTGCCCGGCTGTCATCCCCGTCAATCGCTGACCCTGTCGGACTGATTCGGGCAATTCCTCACCGTTCATTTTATTCAAAAGAGGTTTGTAATCGAACAAATCCAATTGCGAAGGCGCGCCGCTTTGAAACATATAGATGACTCTATTGGCTTTGGATTGAAAATGGGGTAATGACGGCGGACGGCCAACGGCAGACGGTGGACGGCTTACGGCAGACAGTGAATTATACTCTGAAGCACTTAGTAGAGTAGATAATCCTAATGCGCCAAAGCCCATGGCGGACTTGGTTAGGAAATCTCTACGGCTATGGATTTTTATATAATTATTACAACAACTCATGAGATAAAATTTTAACGGTGGACCGCCAATAGGCTGCTTTCCACAATTTTACAAAAAATTGGTTGCGTTATACCATCGCGATAAAAATTGATAATATCGGCCAAACTTTAGGATTTTTGAAGTTTCCTTTCAGTTTTTAATCTTATATGTGCTCAAAAAATAACTTTGATATTCAATACAATTTCGAAAACCGTCCACCGTCTGCCGTCAACCGTAGGCCGTCCTCACCGTTTCATATAAGCTTCATCATGATTAATAATTGTACTCGCTACCATAGCTAAGGCGGCAGTACGTGTTTTGTCTAAATTCTCATCAAAGGCGTATTCTCCTACATTGAGCAATTCCACGGCGCTTTTCGGATCTTCTTCGAATCTTTTGGCCTCGGTTTGGTATTGTTCTATTAGCAAATCAAGTTCAGTCGATGAAGGTTGCCTTCCGGTAACGAGGCTAAATGCATACCTGGTCTGCTCTTCCAGCTTTTCTCCCCCTTCTTTCTGCATCCGCTCAGCTAAAACCCTGGCAGCTTCTACAAATTGGGGGTCGTTGAGTAAAACCAGGGCCTGTAGGGGTGTATTCGTATTTTCTCTTTTAACTGTACATACCGCCCTCGTTGGAGCATCGAATGTCGTCATGGCTGGTGGTGGGGATGTACGACGAATAAAAGTGTACATGCTCCTTCGATAAAGTTTAGTACCCTGATCAGCCTTATAGGTTAACAAGATCTTTGAAAACTCATTTTTCTCCTGCCACAGCCCTTCCGGTTGGTATGGTTTTACGCTCGCACCGCCTACTTGCCGATTCAACAAACCACTGGCAGCAAGGGCGTTATCTCTTATGATTTCCGCCTGAAGACGATAACTAGGTCCGCGAGCTAAATAAATGTTATTTGCATCCTTCTCCATATGCTCTTCAGTAGCCACAGAAGATTGACGGTAAGTCGCAGATAGAACCATTAACTTTATTAATTCTCTGACATTCCAACCCCGACGGTCTCCCGCATAACCGGGATCGGTACGGGACGGGCCCCGACGCTCGCCTGGCTCGGTGCGGGACAGGCCTGATTCAACAAAGTGAATCGCCAACCAATCCAGAAGCTGCGGATGAGAAGGCAGGGCTCCCTGGCTGCCAAAATCGTGGGGTGTTTCTACGATTCCCCGGCCAAAGATCATTTGCCAATATCGATTCACCGTTACCCTGGCAGTCAATGGATTTTGAACATCGAATAGCCATTGAGCCAACCCAAGCCGGTTTTTGGGCAGATCTTCAGAAAATGGAAGAATTTTTTCGGGCATTGCCGGCCCAACTTCCTCGGTCGGCGAATTATATTGACCCCTATTGAGAACAAATGTCTTTCTAGGTGTCGGGGCCTCCTGCATCACCATCACCTCAATTATATTTTCCAGGAGATCTACACGTTTGGTACTCAATCGTTCAAGGTCTTCCTTGAGTCGGATGTATTTCGAAGAGTATCGCTGCAGGTAATGGTCCAGGAGTTGGTCTTCGTCGAAATCGGATATTGGACTAGCCTTGGACCGGTTTTCTTGATCGAATAAGCGTTGCACTTCGACCGCAGTCAGGTATTGATGAAAGATCTTAATATTATCCAGACTCCCCTTCAACGCTCCATTGTCCAGATAAAAAAACTGCCCCCCAACGACACCTAGTGAAAGGGGCCGATCCTGGAGCTTCCAAGGGTTCTGAACCGGGACGAGCGCGGACTCGTTAGGGGTAACTGGTTTGATGGACTTATAAAGCTGGTCGAAGCCAATGTCGGATTCAGCTTCTCTGCCATTTATGAAAAGTCTCAGGCCTTTGGCTTTGGAGGAGCCATCGTAAGTGAAAAAGACGTGGTGCCATTCGTTGTTGGGAAGCGATATCCCCGAGGTTACATGCAGGTAATTGTGCGGAGGCGAGCTAAGTAACCGCACGGCCAACCTGTTAAGTGTATCCAGGTAAAATATCCAACCACGCCAGGTGCTGTTCTTACCACCGAAGTTACCCATGATTCCCTGGTGCTCACCGCTTTTTTCAGTTCGGATCCAGCCACCGGCAGAAAATCCTTCGGACAATTCAAAAATACCCATGTCCTTAAGTCTCACCAGATCGAAATCATCATCGAATCGGAGGGCCTTGCCTTTTTTCCCATTTACCATTTCAACTCCCAAGGTGGCCTGAGATCTGGTATTGTTATCCAGGTTTTGGGCGAAGGGATTCTGAATTCGATTGCTTTGATTATTACCAAATCTCCCGCCCTTAGTATAACGGTATTCATCGGTTCGTTCGGCCATCCGGTCAAAAGGATAATGGCCATCAGGAGTTGGAAGTTTTGTTGGCTTTGACGCTATCATTTCTACAAAGTCAATAGTTGAAGCAACTTGCTCTTCGGTCAATTTCAGTTGTTCCCTGGTATTTTCAATCTTATCGTCCAAGCCCGATATTACTTCCTGCGTCTCGGGATCCGGTAGTAGCATCATTGGCCCATAATTGCCATCATCTCCTGTCATCCCAAGTTCGTTGACGTTGTTGAAGAATGATGACATTTGATAGAGCTCCTTCTGCGAGATCGGATCGAATTTATGATCATGACAGGTAGCACATTCCATGGTTAAACCCAGGAAAGCAGTTGCCGTAGTATAGGTTCGGTCCAGGACATATTTGACCCTGAACTCTTCGGGTACTATTCCCCCTTCGGCGGTCATTTCATGATTTCGGTGGAAGGCTGTAGCGAGTTTTTGTTCGATAGTGGCATTGGGCAACAAATCCCCTGCAATTTGCCACGTGACAAAATCATCGTAAGGCAGATTGTTTTTGAAAGCCTTGATTACCCAATCACGCCAGGGCCACATCAGTCGCCAGCCATCGGCATGCAGGCCATGAGAATCGGCGTACCGGGCCACATCCATCCATTCCATAGCCATCCGTTCGGCATGTGCATCTGTGTCCAAAAGCCGATCCACCAGCTTCTCATAAGCTTGATCAGATTTGTCTGCAAGAAATTCATCTATTTCTTTAAGTGTTGGAGGAAGGCCAGTCAAATCAACTGTTACCCTTCTGATCAGTCGCTCTTTATCTGCTTCCATTGAAGGGCTGAGATCATTTTCCTCTACTTTTCGTAGTACGAAGTTGTCGATAGCATTTAGGGTTTTCCCCTCAACCTGGGGAATATTTGGTTTGTCGGGAGGAATAAAAGCCCAGTGTTCTTTCCATTCGGCTCCCTGCTTTATCCATTTTGTGATCAGGGCCTTTTCTTCAATGGAAAGACTAAGTTTGGATTCCGGAGGAGGCATATGAAAATCGGGATCGTTAGAGGTGATCCTTCGCCAGGCTATACTTTTGGAAACATTGCCCTTAACAAAGGCATGACCTTTTGATTCTTTCAATTTGGCGAAAGCCATTTCTTTCAGATCGAGTCTGAGATCGACTTTACGGGCATTGTCATCCGGTCCGTGGCATTTGTAGCATCGATCAGAGAGAATGGGTTTGATATGAAAATTGAAATCAATCTTTTCCGGGAGCTCGTGATAGGCCTCTTGAACATCCGGTGGCAATTCCAGGCTGCAAGAAAAGGCCGCAAGCATTGATAGACAAGCGAACCAACTACTGATTTTTGTCGATCTTATCCTCAATTGTTCTAATTAAGTAGAAGCAGTTGCATTAATACAATGATTCCAATTTTTGAATTTAGCAAATATAAAAAAATAAAAGACTGATAGCAGAGCATTTCTTCTATAACCCGTTGCTAATTGATTTCTCGAAAAGGCTGTCGATCGCTTTTTCCTCCCTCCGCCACCCTTTATCAAAGATTTATGATGCTGATGAATTACCCGAATCAAGCAAGGACGCCATGCACCGTTTCGCCGTGCACGTCGGTCAGTCGGTACTTTCTTCCCTGGTGACGAAAAATGAAGCGTTCATGGTCTATACCAAGCAGGTGAAGGATAGTTGCCTGAAAATCATGTACATGGACTTTGTCCCGGGCCGGATTGAAACCAAATTCGTCCGAAGCCCCATAAGTGAGTCCGGCTTTTACACCTCCTCCAGCCATCCATATGGTGAACACATAAGGATGATGGTCGCGTCCCCAATTCTCTCTATCACTGATCACCCCTTGAAGGAAGGGTGTCCGGCCAAATTCACCACCCCAAATGACCAGGGTATCTTCCAGCAGACCGCGTTGTTTCAGGTCTTTAACCAAGGCCGCACTTGGAGCGTCTGTATCCCGGCATTGGGTCTCGAATTGGTATGATAGATTTCTGTGCTGATCCCAGCCGGCATGCATACACTGCACAAAGCTTACGCCGCGCTCGACCAATCGGCGTGCCATAAGACAATTGTACGCAAAGCTTCCCTGAAGTAGAACGTCCGGACCATACATGTCCAATATGTATTGAGGTTCATCTGAAAAATCGGTTAATTCCGGAACACTCATCTGCATCTTATAGGACATTTCGTATTGTGCTATCCGTGTAGCTATTTCCGGATCACCATATTCTTCCAGGTTGATTTCATTGAGTTTTTCAATACTGTTCAGGATATCTCTTCGCGTTTGTCGGCTCATTCCATCCGGGTTTTTAAGGTAGAGTACGGGATCACCTCCACCTCTGAATTTGACACCTTGGAATTCTGTTGGCAGAAAGCCGCTGCCCCAATAATAGTCATAAAAGATTTGCCCGCAGCTGGCTTCTTTGTCCCTGGAAGTCATAACCACAAATGCTGGGAGGTCTTCTGCGGTATTGCCCAGACCATAAGTCAACCAGGCACCCATACTCGGTCGTCCTGGCATTTCTGCTCCTGTAAGAAAAAACGTAATGGCCGGAGCGTGATTGACCTGTTCGGTGTATATGGATTTGATAAAACAGAGGTCATCAACAATTCCAGCGGTATGTGGCATGAAATCACAGACCCATGCACCGCTCTCTCCCCATTGTCTGAACGGTGCAATCTCGGACAACAATGGTCGATTAGCCTGTTTCCCGGTCATCGTACTAAAGCGCTTTCCCTTTGTCAATTCATCCGGTATTTGACGACCGTGCCATTGTTTGAGAGCAGGTTTGTAATCAAAAAGATCGACATGCGATGGGGCTCCGTTCTGAAACAAATAAATTACCCGTTTAGCTTTTGGAGCAAAATGAGGTAGTCCGGCTATACCGGTATCACCATAATTCCGGGATCCCATGGCGCCAAGCCTGGGAGGATTCATTAAAGTACCCAAGGCTGCTGTACCTATTCCGAGGGCCATTTCCCCAAAAAAATGGCGTCTTGTAATTGACGCATTGTAATTATATACACTATTCATACTAGGCTCATTGCTTCGTAATCGTTTCATCCAAATTTAATATCATCGAACAAAAAGCAGTATATGCTGCATGCTCTTTTACCTCCAACTTATGATTTGTGCGGTATTCTCCCACGCGAGTCAATTTCTCTGCGTCACTGTGTTGATTTTCAAACTTGTTTTTAAGTTTTTGCAGACCTTCAGTCAATACTGCCTTCTCTTCGGTATTGGGAAATCGAGAAGTCGCCAATCGAAAGGCAAGATCTATTCTTTCATCGTCTTTTCCGGACATCGCCATTATTCTTTCAGCCATAACCCGTGAGGCCTCTACAAATGTTACGTCGTTGAGGGTAGTCAATGCGTGCAAAGGGGTATTGGTGCGCGAAGGTTTAACGGAACATACCTGACGCGGTGAATTATCAAAAAGCATGGTAGGGCCTACAATTCGGCGCCAAAACGTGTAAAGTGTGCGCCGGTAAAGATCATTTCCGTGATCCTGTTCAAACTTTTTTACTCCGAATGTGGCTTCTTCCCAAATGCCTGCCGGTTGGTACGGATTTACTGGTGATCCCCCGATACTATCTACCAATAATCCACTTATGAACAAAGCATTGTCCCGCAACATCCATGATGGAAGTCTATACCTTGAGCTTCTTGCCAATAATCGGTTGTCCGGATCTTTTTCCAGCAATTCTGCCCTGATTTTAGAGGATTGTCGATACGTGGCACTCATTACTATTTTTTTAAATAGTGCCTTCACATCCCAGTCACTTTTTATAAAATCCACAGCCAGCCAATCGAGCAACTCCGGATGAGAAGGTTTATCTCCCTGGACACCGAAATCGTCCGTAGACTTGACCAATCCATTGCCAAAAAAAGACTGCCAGAAACGATTGACAGTTACCCGAGCGGTCAATGGATGATCAGGAGAAACAATCCAATTGGCCAATCCCAGGCGATTTGCAGGGGCATTGTCAGGAAGCGTTGGCAATACACTCGGAACACCGAGGGTCACTTCCTCCCCGTGTTTGTCGTAGGCTCCGCGTTGCAAAATAAAACTGGTCCTAGGCTGATCCAACTCATCCATGATCATAACCTGTAGATTGTCACTTTCGGCTTTGTTTCGATTTGCTATGGCATCTTTTAATATTACCAAAAGGTTGGTGTAGACCACATCTACATTCTTGTATACTTCTTTAAGCAAATCAATACCAAAGTTGCCTCTCTTCGACGGGGTCGTGCTGAGTGCAAGTAAATTATCTCCTACTAAATTCGCTGCAGCAGGAGATTCGGCAGGTGATTGTCCCTCTTCATGAGGAAAAATTATTGATTCATGTGCTTCGACATTTTCACTAATTTCATCAACATATTTTTGTAATTCCTTAAGTTCTTCTATTTCCAGCGGGGGACTTAGATCTAACACAGGTTTGATCATACCATTGCCATTTTCACCGGCTTCAGATGTCTGATTGAAATAGTCGAAGAACTGATAATACTCCTGTTGGGTAAGCGGATCAAATTTGTGATCGTGGCAGCGCGTACAGGTCAATGTTAAACCCAGCCAAATGGTTCCCATGGTTTCCACACGGTCAAAAACATTTTCTACCCGCGTTTCTTCCGGTATGCGGCCCCCTTCGCCGTTGTAGGTGTGATTGCGGTTGAAACCGGTTGCAATAATTTGACTAGTGGAACCATCCGGTATCAAGTCGCCTGCGAGTTGTTCTACCGTGAATTGATCGTAGGGCATATTATCGTTTATGACCTGGATTACCCAGTCCCGCCAGGGCCACATTTTCCGTTCGGGATCATTTTGAAAGCCATTAGTATCCGCATAGCGAGCAGCATCCAGCCAATCCCAGCTCCAGCGCTCACCGAATTTAAGGGATGACAGCAGACGGTCGACTACTTGTTCGTACGCTTCCTCACGGTGATCAACAAGAAAATTGTCGATCTCTTCCAGGTCGGGAGGAAGGCCTGTTAAATCCAATGTGAGCCTGCGAATGAGATTTTCTTTTCCGGCTTCTTCTGAAGAATGAATACCTTCCCGTTCAAGACGGGCCAGAATAAAGCGATCTATAGGGTTGCGGCTCCATTCCAAATCTTCTACAACCGGCAATTCTGCTTTTTCCGGAGCAATGAAGGACCAGTGTTGCTTCCATTCCGCACCTTGTTCGATCCACTTAACAATCGTAGCTTTTTCTTGCGCAGTCAAGCTCATTTTGGACTCAGGAGGCGGCATCTTTATCTCAGAATCCGTACTCAATATTTTGTGTACGGCCACACTCTGATCGGGTTTGCCAGGAACAAATGCGAATCCGGAACTTTCGGATAATTTAGCAAATGCAGTTTCTTCTTTGTCCAGTCGTAGGTCAGCCTTGCGGACTTTTTCATCCGGTCCATGGCAGCGTGAACAACGATCGGACAGAATAGGACGGACATGAAAATTAAAATCTATTTCATCAGGGAGCTGCTGGTATGCGTGAGCGACATCGGCAGGCAGGTTAGGACCACAGGCGTTGAAACAAGTAATAAGGGAAATCAAAAAAATGTATGATAATCGCAGTCGCATTATAAAATAAAATTACCATATTTCTTTGTTGATTGTTGTTTCAAACGTTTTTTTCAAGAATTCCACCGTCTGTTATACAAGCTTTATAGCTTCGTCATGACGCTCTCTTCAAGAATCTTCCCCTCACAAAAAAACCAAAAATTGGGGATTGGGAATATGAAATTTATCGATTAGGCAGGAGAGTGCACTTTTAGTACCTTACCAAAAATATGTTTGCCAAAAATGGCTAACAAATTGTCTTGATTGGTTTTGCCAAGTTTGCGAATATCAATCAAAATGACAATCAAAATCAAAATCAAAAATGTCCACGGTTTCTCTATTGAGGTTTTGATTGATACCGCGTAACGCGGCACGAGTTATTGATATTGTGGTTGATAAAAATGCCCTGTTTGATTCTGGCTTGTCCAGGTTGTGAAGCTCTTATCAAATACCTATTCACCGATGAGGCCCCTCCGAAAAGTATAACGAGCTAAAAGTGAGCAAATTAAATTTCGTCATAAGAATTGCCATCGCGCACCCCCGGCCCCTAAAGGGGAGCCTGCCCACAAAGATCGTTATAATTCCTGGCGGGAGGACTCCCTTTAGGGTCGGGGTGGCGGGAGAGCCAAATTTAATTTTGCTATACTCTTGTTTCTATTTCATAAACATACTTTTCGGAGGGGCCTCACCAATCAACCAATCAACCAATCAACAAATTCACCAATCCACAAATTCACCGCTTCATATAAGCCTCGTCATGATTAAATATAGTGCTGGCTACCATAGCTAAGGCGGCGGTATGCCTTTCATCCAGGTTCTTATCAAAGACATATTCTCCTACCTTGAGCAAATCCAAGGCACTCTTCGGATCCTCCTCGAATCTTTTGGTCTGGTCTTGGTACTGTTCTATCAGCAGATCAAGCTCAGGCGATGAAGGTTGCCTTCCAGTTACAAGCCTAAATGCGTATCGGGTTTGATCTTCCAACGCATCTCCCCCTTCTTTCTGCATCCGCTCCGCTAAGACCCTGGAAGCTTCGACAAATTGGGGGTCGTTGAGTAACACCAGGGCCTGCAGGGGGGTGTTGGTGTTTTCTCTTTTGACAATGCACACCGACCGATTGGGCGCATCGAACGCAATCATGGCTGGATGGGGGCTGGTTCTACGGATAAAGGTGTACATACTCCGGCGATAGAGATTGTCACCAGAATCAACCTGATAAGAACCACTGCTGCCAAAGCTCCATACACCCTCTGGTTGGTAAGGTTTGGCGCTTACTCCACCCACTTTTTGTGTTAGAAGACCGCTTGCCGCCAGGGCGTTGTCCCGGATCATTTCGGCTGGCAGGCGGTAGCTTGGACCACGTGCCAAATAGAGATTCTTTGCATCGCCGTTCAGGTGTTTGGGAGTAGCAACCGAGGATTGCCGATAGGTAGCTGATAAGACCATAGTCTTCAATAATTTTCGGAGATCCCAACCCCGACGCTCTCCCGCATAACCGCATTGGCATCAACCTTAGTTTAACTTATATTTTATTTATGAATATGTATTCTTTTGATTATTAACATTATACAGGCAAACATTGGACTGCCACATAGTGAAGAACTTTGAATTTTCCTGCACTTTTGTTCTATGGTTAGATTCCCAAATATTAGGTTAAAACACAGGTAGTCAATTCTTTTTACATTGTTAATTGTCATATATGTTAAGTTAGAGTTGATGCATATGCGCATAACCGGGATCGGTACGGGGCAAGCCTGATTCGATAAAATGAATGGCCAGCCAATCCAATAATTCCGGATGGGTTGGCAGAGCCCCCTGGGTACCAAAATCATGAGCGGTCTCTACTATTCCCCTTCCAAAGATCATTTGCCAATAACGATTCACAGTTACCCTGGCGGTGAGCGGGTTCTTTTTGTCCACCAACCACCGGGACAGGCCCAGCCGGTTTTTGGGCAAATCTTCCCCAAAAGCCAGTACCTTTTGCGGTGTACCTGGTTCGACTTCTTCCATCTGGGAATCGTACTGACCGCGATCGAGAATATATGTTTTTCTGGGTTCTGGCATATCCTCCATCACCATGATCTCCCCTACGTTCTCCATGATGCTCAGTTTTTTGCCAACCAGAATTTGCAATTCTTTGGTAAGACGTTGGAAACCCGAATGGTTTCGACTTAAATAATGATCCAGATAGTCGTGTTCATTCCAATTCCTCTCATCCGGAGATGACCCGGGACTTTCCGGATTGTGGTTGCCAGCAGTGAAAATGTCTCCCACCTGAGACACTGCCTTCACTTCAAGTGGCGTGAGATATTTATTAAACATCATGAGATCATCAATACGGCCCGCAAACACGGCGTTTTCTCCCCTCCAGTAACGACCGCTTCTTCCAACGATGACTGGTCTTTCAGGCCAATCCTGGAATGGTTCCCATTCGTGAAGAAGGGTCCGATACAGGTTGTCGTTATCGGTAGTGCTTCTAATTTTTTTACCGTTGACGTACAACCGGAGTCCCCTGGCGCTGCCTGAGCCATCGTAGGTAAAGAAAACATGGTGCCATCGGGCTTTGGCAATGGAAACTTCCGCCGTGATCTGCATATAATTGTGAGGCCAGTAGCTGGTCATCTGTACGGAAGGACGATTCAAACTATCCAACAGCAAATCCCAGCCTCTCCAGAATGTATTAACGTCCCCCGATGTGCCCATGATGGTCTGAAGCTCTCCTTCTTTTTCGGTAAATATCCAGCCACCAGCTGCAAAAGGCTGATTAACCTCAAAATTGCCTCCTTCTTTCAGCAAAACCAGATCGTACTCTTCCTTCAGTCGCAATGCATTACCAAATCTTCCCGGTACTAGCCGGGTTCTCCACATGCCACCGATTTGGGGTTTTCATCCACAATTAGTTTTACCGGGTTGTTGGCAAGGAGTCTGCGTGCCCAGAGTTTCACTGTGCTGTTGGCATGAGCATGAGCAGTGAATATTATCTTTTGCGGTCGGACAGATTCGAAGGGATAGACACCAACTGGGGTAGGGGGATTAATCGCCGGGTTTTGTATAGATTCAATAAAATTTTTAGTCCGGGCCACCTCGGATCTGGTGAGTTCAAGTTGGGCCATAGTCTCATCGATCCGGATACCCAATCTGACCAGTTCTTCTTCGCTTTCAGGGTCGGGCAGCAACAGCACAGGGCCCGAGGAGCCGCCTCCCTCAGCAACCATGCCGAGTTCATGCAGATTATTAAAGAAGGCAGACATCTGGTAATATTCTTTTTGGGAGATCGGATCGAATTTATGATCGTGGCAGGTCGCACATTCCAAAGTCAAGCCAAGAAAAGCCGTAGCCGTGGTGTTGGTACGATCCTGAACATACTTCTGCCTGAATTCTTCATTTATGGTTCCCCCCTCAGCAGTGACAGGATGGTTCCGATGGAATGCTGTAGCCAGTTTCTCTTCTCTTGTAGCATCGGGCAATAAATCGCCGGCAATCTGGGCAGTAATAAAATCGTCATAAGGCATATTCTTTTTAAATGCGTTTATCACCCAGTCTCTCCAGGGCCAGTGATACCGCTCCATATCCCCGTGCATCCCTTGAGAATCTGCATATCGTGCCACGTCCAGCCATTCCATGGCCATGCGTTCAGCATGTGCATCGGTGTGTAATAGCCGATCCACCAGCCTTTCATAGGCTTGATCAGATTCATCAGAGAGAAAGTCATCTATTTCTTTAAGTGTTGGAGGCAGGCCGGTCAGATCAACGGTTACCCTTTTGATCAACCGTTCTTTATTAGCTTCAGGTGAGGGACTCAAACCTTGTTCTTTCAGTTTGGCCAAGACAAAATTGTCAATCGGATTATGGCTTTGTTGACCCTCTATTTCAGGGATTTCAGGTGTCGTGGGCGGAATAAAAGCCCAATGTTGCTTCCATTCCGCCCCCTGCTCGATCCATTTGGTGATCATAGCCTTTTCTTTGGCTGAAAGGTTTAGGTTGGATTCAGGCGGCGGCATCCTGAAATCCGGATCATGCGAGGTAATCCTTTTCCAGGCCACACTTCTGCCGATATTTCCCTTGACCAAGGCGCGTCCGCGAGATTCTTTCAATTTGGCAAAGGCCACCTCTTTCAGGTCAAGCCTCAAGTCTGCTTTGCGGGCTTTGTCATCGGGCCCGTGGCACTTATAACAGCGATCTGAAAGTATGGGTTTGACATGGAAGTTGAAATCGATCTTATCGGGTAAGGACGCATCTGTCAGGGCCTGCTTTGCGAATTTGTCTGCACACCCTGAGATCACGGCAGTTGCGAAAAGCATACCGAGAAAAAGACGGATATAACTCATAAGTTGTTGAGAATATAGTTGTACGAATTTAGCATGATATATGTAAAGCGGCAAAAAGGCAAGATTCAAACACTATCTAAGGACATTTGGTCATGAGTCCCGGGCCATTCGCTCAATATGTTGTGTTATAAGAGTTTCCTAAAAGCTTGCCCGCCTTGTCGGACGGACAGGTTTTTTAAACAATCTTTTGCATAATTAAAGGATTAATCATTTTGTCCCATAGGGATGCCTTTGGCATAATTTTTCCGTTTATGCGCCTGCCTGCGCTAAAGCTTCGGCGGGCAGGTTGAATCGTTTATGCGTTTATGCGTTTATTACGATTACGAAGATGTTCAAATACACAGCCTGTCCCGACAAAATCGTCAACGATTTTCTACTATCCAATTATTTTAATATTCTCAGTCCGCTGATTACTGACACTGCTAAGATAACAATTTAAATACTAAAATAATATATGGCGGTTAACTGTTTGTTAATTTGCCATTTAATAAGCTTCTATTCTGGAATAGGGCAAATTAGCTACGAGTTCGCTTTGTAAATACACCTCATATTATTATTTTACGCCATATTTAATTTTAGTACTTATGGCAAAGAATAAACATCAGAAACTTCCCGATCTAAACCTCGAAAAACTCAATATTAAATCCGATGATTCTGCTTCCCTAAAATTTTTGATGATCGTAGAGGGAGCCTTCGGTCAAGGTGTAAAAAAAAGCATCAAAAAGTATGGTTATACAGAACAACGGTATTACCAATTGTTGAACAAGTTCAAGGAAGACGGAATGGAAGCTCTGATCAATCAGAAAAGAGGCCCAAAGAAAAATACTGTCCGTTCTGACCGGGTCATTCACCAGATAATCAGACATCGTTTTCTCGATCCGCGAGCCAATAGTGATGTGATCGCCCAAAAGCTTAACCAACAGGGGATCAAAATCAGTAAACGTAGTGTGGAACGGACTATTCAGGAATATGGTCTTCAAAAAAAAACTCCATAAGCTAAATCCTGATAGTCAAAAGCCAATACCTGTTACTGCCCAGCAGACCAAGAGGGTAAAAAAGAAGATCGTGGTTACCGAACAGAACAATGAACGGTTCATACGAGAAATGTTAGCTCGAAAGGTATCGGGCACTCATTTGGGTCTCTGGTTATTGATACCGGAATATCTACGACTTGGAGCCTGGGACTTGCTCTGTGGACTTTTCAATAAGTCCGAAGATCATAACCTTTCTGCACGTATTGGCCTACAATTAGTCAATGAAGCAGCAATTTGTCAAAACAGAGTCAGGAAAAGAAATGCTTTGTGCAATCAAGGTTTTGCCCTGGCAAATGGATTGTCCTTTTTGGTTACTGACGAAACCATTCATGACTTACTCGACCGCCATACGGTGGCCGAATATGAATCCCTTCAAGTGACATTAAGGCAGCTCAGAAATCTCCAAGGACATTATGATCCACAAAATATACTTGCTATCGATCCACATCGTATTCGATCGTCCACGCAGCGCATTATGCCCAAGAAGAAAAAAAGACCTTCAGAGCCTGCCCATAAAATGTTACAGACCTTCTTTTGCAACGATGCATTAACTGGACAGCCATTGGTTTTTACCATTGGATCAAGTGGCAAATCATGCTCAAAGGCCACCTTACAATTGTTAGACTTATTGAAACAATCAGGAGTTGAAAAAGCATTGATAATGGCCGATAAAGAACATTTTACGGTCGATATATTAAACCACATTGTTGACAATACCGAAATGGATCTTCTCTTGGCAGTCCCTAATACCAAAAGTGTTGTTGAATGTTTTAATTCATTGGACTATAAGCACCTCTGGGCAGGATATGCCATTGGGCAAACTGATTATAAATTGAAAGCATGTCCACATCCTTTTAAACTTATTGTACAACGAACAGGAGAAATACCCCAACGTTACTCCTACAAAGCTTTCTTGTCCACTGTGGATAATAACGTAGTCCAATTACTCACTCAAAACTATCCCAAACGTTGGACTATTGAGGAGTTTTTCAATTTTGAAGGAGATATGGGTTGGAATCGTGCCTCTACCTTTAATCTCAACATCCGGTATGGCAAACAAAGTCTTGCTCTTATGGCACAAGCAGCTACACATCAATTGAAAAACAAACTCCCTGATCCTTACAAACAATGGACAGCTAATCATACAGCTACCCAAATCCTCACCAATATGGAAGGCGATCTCAGAGTCAAGGACGACACCATCATTGTCACCTACTATCGGGATTATCTAAACCTTGATATCGAAAAACATTACCGAAACTTACCTCGCATCCTGGAACAGGAGGGAATTAATCCCAAAATACCCTGGCTATTTGACTTTAAACTCGACTTTCGATTCAAATGACTAAAATAAATTTACCTTCAAAAATCGTTGACAAAATCGTCGGGGAATAAACAATCTTGCGGTTTAGCCGCGTGAGGTTTAGTTGTTTCCTTTTAAGATATTCCAATACTCCGTTTTTGGCAATATCCCCAAAAAAAAATCGGACTTGCCCCAAATCCGGGACAAGTCCGATAAAGTTGTTTTATGAAAAGAGTTATGTTTTTTAGCCTACTAATTCATACTCCATTACTCCATCACTCCATCACTCCGACTAAAAACAACAATGGCAACCTCAACCAAATTGAAATTGCCATTGTCATTGAAATTGCAATTGCCAAATCAATTGTACCCAGGATTCTGCACATACAATCCCTGGCTTACGCCAATCTCCGCCTCCGGTATAGCGAGATATTCATCTCTTCCAGATGTGAAGTCAGCGCTAATAAGATGCGGTCTTCTTACTCTTTCAATATCAAAGTATTCATCCATCACCTCTTTCGTTATTCCCCATCTAACGAGTTCAAAGAATCTTTTGGATTCAAATGCGAACTCGAGTCTATATTCTTTGCGTAATATTTGTCTTGCGCGATCCTGATCACCCATGGTTGTATATTCTCCAATCACCCACGTTCCAGTAGTTGAGCCATCGGGGAAGTTGATCCAAGCTGTACTGTTGGCGGCTCTTCTTCTGATACTGTTGATGATCGGAAGAGCTTCGTCCTGACGTCCTAGTTCAATCAATATTTCCGCTTTCCACAGCAGGACTTCAGCCCATCGGATCTGGTCCGTATTCCTAGCGATCATAAAGAAAGCTGTATACTGTCTGAAACATGGACATGAAGGTAATTCCTGGTCTTTCATACCAAGGAGATGGCCGTAGATACCAGGTATCCGGGCATAGGACTTCGTGAATATTCTATTCGGATCGTACTTAAACGTTATACCCGGAACCCCAAATGTATGAGCGATTCGCAGATCCATATTGTTGGCTATCAGATCCGGTTGTTCTAATATTTGAGGTGATGAAGGATCGTTAAAACCATCAAATATGGGCAAACCATCCGCATCTGTCTTAAATGCATTTGCCAGGTTATTGCTCGCATGATTAAAAGAACAGCATCCGTAGCCGGGTCCAAATGAAGAGTTAAGTCCCGTAGAAAGATTACCTCTTCCACCTTCTGGAGAGCCATCTGCAACGGATCGCATAATAGCCCAGACCGACTCAATTTGGCTTTCATATTCCCAAAGGAAGTTTTTGCCAAACTCGTCATGCAAACCATACTCCCCGGTCGCCTCTACAGTTTCTATGAGTGAAAGAGCTTCTTGCAATTCACCTTGATTGATACTCGTCACCTGATAATTGTCGTCCTGCACATAAGCTTTGTATAATAAAATTTTGGCCAAATAACATCTTGCAGCATTCTTGGTAGGCCGACCCTCTGCCTCTTGAAAATCTGGAAGTGTAGATACCCCAGCCCTGAATTCATCGGCTATATTGGCCCAACCTTCTTGGTCGCTAAGAACGCGATTTCCTACGTCGACCGCATCCGCTTTTTCAACAGTCTCATTGAGAAATACCGGAAATTTGTACAATTTCTTCAATATGAAATTAAAATGACCCCGGATGAATCTCATTTCGGCAAGGCGTTGTGCCGTGCTGACTCCAATTTCTGCTTGAAAAGCGGCATTGTCTACAGCATTGAGACGCCTCATTGCCTCATTAATTCGTGATACACCATCATAAAGAACCCGCCACATTGATGCAGCACCAAAGTTATTAGGTGTATTTAGTGTAAATACTTCTGTATCATTCCACTGACCCACATCTCTAATACTTCCACCACCTTTATAACCGTCATCAGATCGGCTGGTTCCAAGTGGCCAAAGATCCTGATAAGGACCATTGAGCAAATTATCATTTCCCAAAGACGCATAGGCAGCAGTGACCAAGCCTTCTACGCTAGTAGGGTCGGTTAAATCATCGCCCGAAATCACACCCGTGGGTTGGAAGTCAAGAAAAGATTCCGAGCAATTGAATGATAGAATTGCTACAAGGATTGTAGCTAATGTATATTTTATAAGATTTTTACTTTTCATTGTTACTCTATTTTAGAAATTAGCATTTACACCAAAAGAATATCGTTGTGGTCTTGGAAAACTTCTATCTCGCGAATCAACGAAATCTTCAATTTTCCATGCTGCTTGTCGGTATTGGTTCGGACCACTTCGATCAACTATCCATGCTAAATTTTCTGCAGTGATGTAGAATCGAAGATTTGTAAATACATTGCTCAATCCAGAATTAGCAGGGAAGGTATAACCTAAGGTAGCTTGTCTGAAAGATAAGTAATTACCATTTCTAACATGATAATCCAATGAGCTTCCAAATGGTCGCCTGGAACCTGTAGTTGCAGGAATGTATGAATCCATATTGGTAAATGACCACGCATCCAAGGATGCGACACCACCGTTTGATCCACTTGCCAATGCAGATAATTCAAGTCCAGCACCACTATCTGATGTCCTTCTACCCAAGTTTCCAAATGCAAACAAACCAAAATCCCAATTCTTGTAGTTAATTTGGAAGTTAAGCCCGAATTCAAGATCCGGCACACCATTAGGAGGACCATATTCTCGGTCTAAGCCACTGATCACTCCATCGCCATTCAAGTCTTCAAAACGCAACGCACCTACTCTTGCTCCTGTTTGATCTGCATGTGCTTCCACTTCCGCTTGTGATTGGAAGATTCCACTTGTTCGATACATAAATAGTGCATTTGGCGCATGACCAATAATATTTTGCTCTTGGTTTCCAGGATAAGAAGGATACAAATCTGTCGGCAAGAAGGTAATTGTTGCGTCGTAATGTCCCAGATTAGTACCAACGGACCACGTCAGATCTCTTCCAGCAGGACTTGCGTAATTCAAAGACAATTCCCATCCTTTTGTTTCCATGTCTGCGCCATTGACAAACCTGGTATCGCCATCACCAAATGCTGCAACAGTCCGACGGACGATCAGGATGTCTTCCGTCTGCTTGTTAAATACTTCTACAGTACCTGTGATTCTGTCATCCAACAATCCAAAATCAAGACCAAAGTTGAGCTCTGTAGTGGACTCCCACTTCAAATCGTCGTTTCCGGTCTGTTGAGCCTTAAATCCGGATGGAAGGATCCCTACATCCTGGTTATTAATATCATATGCTGTAGCCGCATTTGTACACCGTATATAGCATGCTGTGCTATTCCAGGGTAATACGTTACTAGTTGGTGCATAAACAGCCTGAAACAAGCTGAAGCGTGCCGTATTCAATATATCCTGGTTACCCGTTTTACCCCATGCTGCTCTTACTTTCAAATTGCTTATCACGTTATTGTCACGCAAGAATGGCTCTTCGCTTAGTCTCCAACCCACTGAGAATGCGGGGAACACGGCAAATCGATTGCTCAAACCAAATCGAGAAGAGCCGTCTCTTCTGACCGTGGCAGAAAATAAATATTTGTCTTGGAAAGCATAGTTGACTTTTCCAAAGTATGAGAATAACGAGAATCCAGTTGTACTACCACCAGAGTTTCTTTCACCAGAAGCTGCGTCCAATTGGAAGTATGCATTGGTTTCTAAAGCAAATTCCTTGGCTCTGGCGATGAATAAGGTTACATTATTCTCAACAGCTTCTGTACCTGCCAGTACCGTGAATACGTGATCACCAATTGACTTATTATAGGTAAGGGTATTGTTGAACACCCAATTGGCAATATGCGATTGTCTATGATCCAGTTCCGCAATTGGATTGTTTAAGAATCCACGTGAATAAGTTCTGAATATATCTCTTGAAAATATGTTGTCATAATCTACACCAAAGTTAGTTCTGAATCTCAATCCTTCAATGATCTCGGCTTCCAAGTACACATTACCGAACACCTTAAGATTATTAATTATATCATCGCGGTTGTCATGGGCAAGTGCAACAGGATTATCAGTATCCTCGAAACCAGATCCTGGAGGGGCGGCAAAACGACCGTCCTCAGTGAGGTTAGGAACAATCGGCTTAAGGCTTCGTGCATTGCCTACCGTTGTACCAACACCACGATCACCCCATTCTCGCGCACCTTTTGCGACAGATAAATTTTCACCAATTGTAATTCTTCCATCGAGGAAATTGTAATTGGAGTTCATCCTTAATCCGATTCTTTCATAACCGGCTTCAATGACGACTGATTTTTGATTGAAGTAATTGGCTCCAAAGTGAATACCTCCACGTTCTCCGCCTTGTGCAAAGGCAATGTCATAATTCTGAGTAATTCCAGTTTGGGAAATTAAATCCCACCAGTTGGTTCCAACAGTGATGTCACCTCCATGGACACTTGCCGGATGACCTGCTGGTCTTATTTGATCCTCTTCATCCAACCATTCTGGATAAATTATTCTATCCAATACAGGTACACCATTTCCTGTAATGCCGGCTCCCAAGCTAGGGTCGAAATGCCAGTCATATGTCCAAATACCTAGAGCATCAGGATCTGCACCGTCGTTGACAGCACCTAACCATTCCAGTCTGGCACGCTGGTCACTGGTCATTAATTTGTCGAAAGAAGTCCAATTTTCGACTGTCGTTCTAACGTTTACACTGATAGTTGGTTCTCTATTTCCAGGTTGCTTGGTTGTGATAATAACCACACCATTTGAAGCCCTTGAACCGTAAATAGATGCAGAAGACGCATCCTTCAATACCTGGATAGACTCTATATCATTTGGATTCAACCAGGACAATCCCCAATTTTGATTTGATCCCGTATTCAGGTCATCTGTCTGGAAGGGTTGGATAGGCACACCGTCCACAATATAAAGTGGATCATTGTTACCAAGTGTACTGATTCCTCTTACCCGAACCTTGGTACCTTGACCTGGGCTTCCACCCGTGGCCACATTGACTCCTGCCATCCGACCTTGCATACTCTGTAAAACATTGGGATTCGACGCCCCCTCAATGTCATCCAGGTTGACTACGCCGACTGCTCCAAGCAGGTCTCGCTTTCTCTCTACGGAGTAACCGGTGACAACCAGTTCGTCCAGGAGTTGGCCTGTTGCTGTTACAGCTACGTCAATGGCGTTGCGGCCTTCGGTGATTATTTCTTGAGTATCATACCCAATAAAAGAGACTACAATGACGGCGTCATCCGGAACGTTTTCGAGCGTATAGCTACCGTCGATAGCTGTAATGGTACCTATGTTAGTACCTTTTACAAGGACATTGGCCCCGATCAAGGGTTGACCATCAGCCTCCGTAATAACGCCGCTGACGGTCTTTTGTGCAAAGCTTAAGAACGGTGTGAGGAAGAACAGCAGAAACAGCGGTAATAGGTGCTTTAACTGCAGTCCTGTCATCGATTTAGACTGTAATAATAATTTCATAACATCTTTCGATTTTAGTTTCACAATAATATGTTTACAATTTTCAATATAATTTATTTGTAATAAGCCGCAAGTTTAATAAAAATATCTGCATATACTGATGCTAAGTGGCCAATATTGGTAGAAAAATTGGTCAAAATTGATATTTTGTCGGAAAAGATACCCAAAACCATAGCTGACGTCATATCTGCGCGATCCATTTGTTTCATATTTCCCATAAGCGCCTTTTACAATATCAATGACAATTGCAATCAAAATTTAGTCTTTCGATTTGAGGGATTTGCATACTCCCATCAACTTTCCAGTTGATACCGCGTAACGCGGCACGAGTTATTGTCCTTCCTGTTTATTTCAACAAGCTGTTGGTCAGTTTTGCCCGTTATACATGGGATGGTTTCCACGGTTTGTCAATGGAAGGTTAATCGCTTTGTCAATTCAATAAACGCGAAAGGATGGAATTGTGCTGCTTACCCGATGGTATCTGCCTGGTAGGTCTCCGTATTTGATATTTTTGCAAGTGCTAAAATAGCTGTCATTATTTTTACGATAACCCAACCTGGACAAGCCAGAACCAAAAAAGAATTTGAGAAGCTGCCTATGCACCTTGGAAGGCACTTTCGTTTATTCGTTTATTCGTTTATTCGTTTATTCGTTAAATCGATTTAGGAGTTTGCCGTATAAACAGTTACACGCATAAACACATAAACACATAAACACATAAACACTCATATGTAGTTGTGTAATTTCTTTGCCATTTTTGGCATAAATTTATTTGGTAAGACACTAACAGGTTTTCAAAAAAAAAACGGACTTGCACGAATAGATCAGGCAAGCCCAATTATATAGATACTCATCTGAAAAAACTAAAATCTATGTGTGCAAATCCATAGATACCGGGAACTCTTGTATAGCACAGCAGTCGCAACCTTATCCCATTGTAGAATTGGGTCGAGTAGACCCGGGGAATTTCACCTCAAGTCATCATTGCCTGTCTGTTGGGCCGAGAATCCGGATGGAAGAACCATTGGCCCTAGATGCCTATGATCATAGCGAAGTGATTCGATATCACCAGCCGGTTCGATTCCAATGGTACCATTTTCAAGAAGGGTCAATTGCCGGGCTAAAGACATAATTCGATTCCATCCCTTGGTTGGTTTTGCCTCATTCATGTTGAATATGACAATCACCCCTCCTTCTCCATCAGGAGCAGCAGAGGGAGCATGTATGCCTCTAGGATTCCAGGCGCCAAAATTGAATTTACCGTGAGACGTGGCCAAAAACTTATCCCTTTCGGTATCATAGTCTCCCAACAAGTATTGTCCACCACTGTAATGTCTGAAAAATGGAAGAATGTACTTTCAATCAAAACATTACTGCCCCAATTCACTTCGCTATAAAAAATCTCTTGGCTCCACCTTGGATTTTTTTGATTTGTAGACCCCGAAACAGTGGGCCCTCATTTTACAACCTTCACTAACTTGCCAAGAAGGCGTTGACCATTAAAATCGGCAGTATAAAGATATATACCCTCCGGCAGCAGATGCCCATTTCTATCTAGTCCATTCCATGACAATTCCATCGGTCCTGGTGAAAGAATTTTTTGCCGGTGAGTATACAACTGAGTACCGGACAATGAAAATATTCGGAAATCAAGATTTCCCGGTTGATTTAGTAAGAAACGAATGTTGATTGAATTGTGAAATGGATTTGGAAAACAATTTGAGATCTGAAATGCATAATTCTCTATTATTTCGTCGGTGACGGCAGTAGTGACCGATCCTTCTATGATGCGTATGGTCTTGTTCGCATTTACATTTTCAAATTTTTGAACCAATCCAGATAGCCAGGTCACCTGAATCTCATCTATGATAGTTTCACTCACTAATCCAAAATGCACTGGCTTGATACTTTGACTCAGGTATCCAGCACCATGGTGCCAACGGTAATATGAATCACCGTCAATGGTTATTTTTACTTCAGTGCCAAAAGCATCTCGGTTAGTGACCGTCCCTTCCAACCAAATTCTGATCCAGTTTGCCGAATCCGGTTGAAATCCACTAATAATATTATTCCTATACAGATATGGCTTCTCTTGTGTATTAGCGACAATCATGTCGAGATCTCCGTCATCATCATAATCAAATACCTCCAGCCCTCTCGATTTTGCCAAGTCGTTTGTTCTCGATTCCACCGAATAATCAATAAATCCTTCTCCTCCCTCCATAAGCATATTCTTGTAAAAAAAGTTTTCTTCTTCTTCTTGTAATTCTCCCTCTAAAAACTGATTTTCCTCTACACCGTTTACGGCAAAAAGGTCTTCATCACCGTCGTGGTCGCAATCGAAAAAATGAGTCCCCCAGCCCCAGCCGGTGTCCTCTACACCCATTTCTGCCGCCACGTCATCAAATCTTAGATTTCCTATATTCATGAACAATGGATTGGGATGATGATTAAAAATATTGGTGACATATATATCAAAGAAACCATCGTTGTTGTAGTCACCTATGGCAATGCCCATCCCAGCTCCTTCATCAGCTATTTGAAACGCCCGCGAAGACTCATGATAGGCTAATCCGGACGGGTTATAGAAAAATTGATTGATCTGGGTATCATTAGCAAGATATAGATCGAGAATCCCATTTTTGTTCACATCAAGTGCCACACTTGTCCAGGTCTGACCCGCACCTGCTAAACCTGTCCAATCAGTGACATCAACAAATGTACCGTCACCCAGATTCTCATACATGATATTGGGACACTGAGACTGAGTACACTCACATACAAATCCAGGTCGCCATCGCGGTCGTGATCCCACCATAGGCCGCTGGCGCTATAACAAGTATGGCAACCCTCAACCCCAGCCTCTTTTGTCACATCTACAAACGTGCCATCCCCTTCATTGTGATACAATTGATCTTCCCCGCTGTGGGTCAAAAAGATATCGGGATATCCATCATTGTCGTAATCTCCCCAGGCTGCGCCCCATTTTTCACCCCAGATAGCCGGGAGATCATCGTTTACATATTGATTATCAAACCCTGCTATTATAGTTACATCTTCAAAAGTCCCATCTCCATTGTTCTTAAACAGGCGATTCCATGTAGTATCTTCGGAATAGATAAACGACCTTATCCCAACTAAAAATATATCGAGGTCTCCGTCCCGATCGTAGTCAGCTACTGCAACACCATTGTTGTGCGAGGCATGACCCAATTGAGCCTCATCTTCTACGCGGGTAAAGTCCTGGGCTCCAATGTTTTGGACGCCCAGTATCGCCAATAGAAGTGCGAGGTATTTCATTAAGTTAAGTTTAGTTCAATGGAGCATAGCTCCTAGTTTTGTTGCCACTGAGCCACTAAGACACTAAGGTACGAGGAATAGTCTTCAAAACTCTTCGATTTAAGTCAGTATCCCCAACTCCTTGGTGTCTTCGTGAATTTTGGAGCTTTTGAAGTACGGTCTTCCGATTGCTGTGCAAAGGAATTGTTTGTCAAAACATGACCAAATATGAAGATGAAGATCAGATACTTTTTCATTGTTGTCCGTTAATTATTCAATCTATAAAGTTCTTGGTTATTTCCTTAATCCAAAAATAACTGAGCTCGTCCAGATCTACTGAAGTTGTTTAATGACTATGTCATCTGACGAAGATAACGGCTTGATTCTCAAGAATTTGTAATTTTTGAAATGCATAGCCAAAGCTACGTGTTGAGAAAATTGCTAATAAATTGAGGATCAATGTGTTGTCTGCAGGCGATGAGATATGTTTTTAAACAACTTCACTTGCTAGATTTCCATATTGACAATGACGAAGTGTATTTTTGAGTTGGACTTATTATCATGACAACCTAACAAGTTCTACTATCCCCTTAAAAATACATCGGACTTACTCTGAGGGATAGAGCAAGTCCGATGTAAAAAATTGTATGAAAAAACTTCTATTACAAGAGTACTATTGCCAATTAATTATATCCCGGATTTTGAACGTAAAGACCTTGGCTCAAGGTGATCTGCGCCTCTGGTATAGCGAGATATTCGTCTCTTCCAGATGTGAAGTTGCCATCAATAAGATGCGGAGCTCGTACTTTTTCAATCGCAAAGTATGCATCCAGTACCTCTTCCGTGATTCCCCATCTTACTAGATCAAAGAACCTTTTTGATTCAAATGCGAACTCGAGTCTTTTTTCTTTGCGTAATATTTGTCTTGCGCGATCTTGATCACCCATCGTTGTATATTCTCCAATCACCCATGTACCAGTAGGCGTGCCATCAGCTAAGTGGATCCAGTCTGTACTGTTAGCAGCTCTTCTTCTGATACTGTTGATAATCGGAAGCGCTTCATCCTGACGTCCTAATTCAATCAATATTTCCGCTTTCCACAACAGGACTTCAGCCCATCGGATCTGATCGGTATTCCTGGAGGTCATAAAGAAAGCTGTATACTGCCTGAAACATGGACATTCAGGTAATTCCTGGTCTTTCATACCTAAGAAGTGACCATATATACCCGGGACCCTTGCATATGCTTTGGTAAATGGCCTGTTGGGATCGTACTTAAAGGTTGTACCTCTTTCGAACGGTCCATTTCCTGGCACCCCAAAAGTATGTGCAATCCTGGGATCCATATTGTTGGCTATCAAAGACGGTTGTTCTAATATTTGTGGGGATGAAGGATCATTAAAGCCATCAAAAATGGGTAGGCCATCTGCATCTGTTTTAAATGCATTGGCAAGGTCCCGACTCGCATGATTGAAGGAACAACATCCGTAACCCGGTCCCATTGATGAAGTGAGCCCAGAAGATAAACTACCTCTTCCCGCTTCCGGAGAACCGTCTGCTATTGAACGCATCACTGCCCAAACCGATTCAATTTGGCTTTCATATTCCCAAAGGAAGTTTTTACCAAACTCGTCGTGTAAACCGTACTCTCCAGTTGCCTCTACTGTCTCTATCAGTGCAAGCGCTTCTTGCAACTCGCCTTGATTGATACTCGTCAACTGATGGTTATCGTCCTGTACAAAGGCTTTTTGTATCAGAAGTTTAGCCAAGTAGCATCTTGCGGCATTTTTAGTAGGTCGGCCTTCATCGGACTGAAAATCTGGCAGAACGGATACCCCGGCCCTGAATTCATCGGCAATATTGGCCCATCCAGCCTGGTCATCAAGGATTCGATTGCCCACGTCAACCACATCTGCTTTTTCAACCGTCTCATTGAGAAATACCGGGAATTTGTACAATTTCTTTAGGATGAAATAAAAATGACCTCTGATAAATCTCAGTTCGGCTACGCGTTGAGCCTTGCTCACTCCCACGGTGGACTGGTAAGACGCATCATCTAAGGCGTTAAGACGTCGCATTGCATCGTTGACCCTGGATATACCGGCATAAAGATTTTGCCACATTATATTTCCGCAGCTATTACGGGGTGTATTTAAAGTAAACACCTCAGTCTGATTCCAACATCCTACGTCACCAATAGAACCACCGCCTTTGTAGCCATCATCAGAACGGCTTGTACCTAAAGGCCAAAGATCCTGGAAAGGGCCATTGAGTAAATTGTCATTACCCAATGATGCGTAGGCGGCGATGATCATACCTTCGACATTTGTCGGATCAACTAGATCCTCGCTTGAAACCACACCAGTTGGTGTGAAATCAAGAAAAGTCTCTGAGCAGTTAAATGATAGAATTGCCACCAGGAATGTAGCTAACGTATATTGTATAAAATTTTTACTTTTCATTGTTACTATTTTAGAAATTAGCATTTAAACCAAAAGAAAATCGCTGTGGCTTTGGATGATTACCCGCTTCAACAGCAGTTTCAATGTGCCATCCCGCTTGTGGGAATTGATTGGATCCGCTTCGGTCCACAATCCATCCCAAGTTTTCTCCACTGATATACAATCTAAGATTTGTAAATACATTACCCAATCCGGAAGTAGTAGGGAATGTATAACCCAAAGTAACTTGTCTGAAAGACAGGTAATTGCCATTTCTGACATGATAATCCAAAGAATTTCCAAACGGACCTCTGGATCCAGATACTGCAGGAATATACGCATCGGTATTGGTAAATGACCATCCATCCAATGTTGCCGCACCAGCATTTTCACCGCTTATTAGACCTCCTAATTCCAGACGCCCGACACTCGCTTGTACTTTTCTACCTAGGTTACCCCAAACAAACCAACCAAAATCCCAATTTTTATAATCGAGTTGGAAGTTGATTCCAAATTCAACCTTTGCCAATCTATTTGCTGGTCCATATTCTCTATCCAATCCACTGATCACGCCATCGCTATTCAAGTCTTGATAGCGCAATGTTCCCACTCTTGCTCCTGTCTGATCGGCATGTGCTTCCACTTCAGCCTGTGATTGGAATATTCCACTGGTTCGATAACCGAATATTGCGTTCGGTGGATGCCCAATAATGTTCTGCTCTTGGTTTCCTGCATAAGAAGCGAATAAATCCTCCGGTAAAGCTGTGATAATCGCATCGTAATGAGATAAATTGGTTCCAATGGACCATGACAAATCCCTACCTGCAGGACTAGCGTAATTCAATGATAGTTCCCAACCTTTAGTTTCCATATCAGCTCCATTCACAAATCGCTGAGAGCCGTCTCCAAATGCACCAACTGTTTTTCTTACGATAAGGATATCCTCCGTCTGCTTATTGAAGACTTCAACAGTGCCCGTAATTCTTTCATCTATCAATCCGAAATCTATACCAAAGTTGATCTCCGTTGTAGATTCCCACTTTAAATCATCGTTTCCGGTCTGCTGAGCCGAAAAGCCGGAAGGAAGAATTCCCTGATCCTGGTTACCAATGTCGTATGCAGTGGCCGCATCCGGGCACACATTAAAGCACGATTCCGAATCCCATGGAAGTACATTACTGGCCGGAGCGTACACTGCCTGATACAAACTAAATCGGGCTGTATTCAATATATCCTGGTTACCCGTCTTACCCCATGCTCCTCTTATCTTCAAATTACTTATAAGGTCATTGTCCCGCAAAAATGGTTCTTCACTCAATCTCCAACCCACTGAGAATGCTGGAAATACAGCATATCGATTATTCAAACCAAATCGTGACGAACCGTCTCTTCTTGCCGTGGCAGAAAACAAATACTTGTCTTGAAAGGCATAATTGACCTTTCCAAAATAGGAGAACAAGGAGAATCCAGTGGTGCTTCCACCCGATGTCCTTTCACCAGAAGCTGCATCCAATTGGAAGTAAGCATTCGTTTCCAAAGCAAACTCTTTGGCTCTGGCAAAGAACAGGGTCACGTTGTTTTCAACTGCCTCTGTTCCCGCGAGCACCGTAAATGCGTGATCACCAATTTGCCTGTTGTAGGTCAGTGTATTGTTAAACACCCAATTGACAAAATGTGATTGTCTGTGATCCAATTCAGCAATTACGTTACTTAAGAATCCACGTGAATAAGTTCTGAATATATCTCTGGTAAAAATATTGTCGTAGTCAACACCAAAGTTGGTTCTGAAATTCAATCCTTCAATGATCTCGGCTTCTAAATACACACTCCCAAAGACCTTCAGATTATTAATTATATCGTCACGGTTGTCATTGGCAAGTCCAACACCGTTATCTCTATCCGAGTAACCGGCTCCCGGAGGGCCTGCATATCGACCGTCTTCAGTAAGAACGGGAAGAATAGGCTTCAGGCGATATGGAGTACCATCAGTTGTTCCTCCAAAGCCACTATCCAACCATTGTCGTTCTCCTTTTGTGACCGCCATATTTTCACCAATTGTAATCCTTCCATCTAGGAAATTGTAATTGGAGTTCATTCGAAGTCCAATTCTTTCGTAACCCGTTTCAATGACTACTCCTTTTTGCTTGAAATAATTGGCCCCAAAGTGTATGCCACCTCGTTCGCCACCTTGTGCAAAAGAGATGTCATAATTTTGTGTGAGTCCTCCTTGGGATATTTCGTCCCACCAGTTAGTTCCTACAGTAATATCACCCCCATAGATACTTGCCGGGTGACCCGATGGTCTCATTTGATCGGTTTCGTCCAGCCATTCAGGATAGTTGATTCTGTCCAGCACGGGTACACCGTTTCCTTGAATACCAGCTCCCAAACTTGGATCAAAATGCCAATCGTACGTCCAAATACCGGTCGCATCAGGATCTGCGCCATCGTTGACAGCACCCAGCCATTCCACTCTGGCGCGCTGATCACTATTCATCAAATTATCAAATGAATTCCAACTTTGAACGGTAGTGCTCACGTTCACCCTGATGGTAGGCTTCTGGTTGCCTGGTTGTTTGGTTGTAATAATAACTACACCATTGGAAGCTCTCGAACCGTAAATGGAAGCCGAAGATGCATCCTTCAAAACCTGCACTGATTCAATGTCATTCGGATTCAGCCAGGATAAACCCCAGTTTTGCTCCTGACCTACATTGAGATCATCAGTCTTAAAGGGTTGGATAGGCACTCCATCTACAATATAAAGAGGGTCATTGTTTCCAAGTGTACTGATACCTCTCACCCGAACCCTTGTACCCTGGCCCGGTACTCCGTCCGTATTCACATTCACTCCTGCCACCCGGCCTTGCATACTTTGTAAGACATTGGGGTTCGAGGCTCCTGCAATGTCATCTAAATCCATCACGCTAACAGCACCGAGCAGGTCTCTCTTTTTCTCTACCGTGTAACCGGTCACAACAATTTCGTCAAGGAGCCTACCTGGCGCGGTTACAGCTACGTCAATGGAGCTTCGGCCTTCGGTGATTATTTCTTGAGTATCATACCCGATAAAGGAGACCAATAGGACTGCGTCCTCCGGTACATTTTCGAGCGTGTAGCTACCGTCGATAGCTGTGATGGTACCTACGTCGGTACCTTTTATCAGCACATTGGCCCCGATTAGGACATCACCATTCGCGTCCGTTATGGTGCCATTCACGGTCTTTTGTGCAAAGGCTAAGAACGGTGTTAGGAAGAAAAGCAGAAGCAACGGTAATACGTGCTTTATCCGCAGTCCTGTCATCGATTTAGACTGTAATAATAATTTCATAACATCTTTCGATTTTAGTTTCACAATAATTTGTTACAATTTTAAACATAATTTATTTGTAATAATCCACAAGTTTAATAAAAACTTCTGCCTATACTGATGCTACGTGGCCAATGTTGGTAGAAAAATTGGTCAAAATTGATGCTTTGTCGGAAAAGATACCCAAAACCATAGCTGACGTCATATCTGCGCGATCCATTTGTTTCATATTTCCCATAAGCGCCTTTTACAATATCAATGACAATTGCAATCAAAATTTAGTCTTTCGATTTGAGGGATTTGCATACTCCCATCAACTTTCCAGTTGATACCGCGTAACGCGGCACGAGTTATTGTCCTTCCTGTTTATTTCAACAAGCTGTTGGTCAGTTTTGCCCGTTATACATGGGATGGTTTCCACGGTTTGTCAATGGAAGGTTAATCCCCTTGTCAATTTAATAAACGCGAAATGATGGGATTGTGCTGTTCACCTATTGGTATCAACCTGTTAGGTTTCCATATTTGATATTTTTGCAAGTGCTAATATAACAATAGTTCGTGAAGGATTTCGGCCAAATTCGAAGTGTTAACAGCAGTATCTTAAATTCAAGATTTTCTATAACGCTGATTATCAAGTATTTATGGCCTGCTTATTTGGCAATCCTATTAAAATGCAAGTTTCGGTTCAGACGATACTTTAGTTTTAATAATTTATCCATAATTCTAAGATTGAGTATCAACGAGTTATGAAATATTTCCTTCACGGACTATTGATATAACTGTCATTATTTTTACGATAACCTAACAAGTTTTCAAAAAAAAAACGGACTTGCACGAATAAATCTCGCAAGCCCAATTATATAGATACTCATCTGAAAAAACTAAAATCTATGTGTGCAAATCCATAGATACCGGGAACTCTTGTATAGCACAGCAGTCGTAACCTTATCACATTGTAGAATTAACAAACAATATTTATCTAACAATGAGAAGTGAACTTAGCTGGGACATAATAAAAAGGTTTTCAAGTGATTATCAAGACTGTTTTTCATACCAGGATGTTGTGAAAGAGTATTCAAACAAGGATACTATTTATTTATCCAAAGTGCTTTCGGGAATGATTGACAAAGGAATGTTAATCAAGTTAGGTCGCGGAATATACCATATTGTGCCAATTAGCGCAGACGCTAAAAATTATACTCCGGATTGGCATCTGGTAGCTAAATATATCATGAAAGGGAAAAAATACTATATAGGTTATTATTCTGCTATGCAGATACATAACCTGATTACACAACCCAGCCTTAAAGAAATTATTGTCATTAACCATAGAGTAACTCCCTCATTAAAAAATATACAGGGGATTGAATTCCAATTTGTAACGCACACATCTCAGAGATTTTTTGCATTTGAAAAAACCTGGATAAATGATCATGAAAAAGTAATGGTCAGCGATTTGGAAAAGACAATAGTAGATGCCGTAACAAGACCGCATCTAAGCGGTGGAATGATAGAAGTAGGAAAGGCAATTTATGAGACTAGGGATAAGGTTAGCCTGGACAAATTGTTCAAGTATCTCGATCAAAACGGTAGTCTGGCAGCTATAAAGCGCTATTTATTCATATGTGATCTGGTTGATATTAAATGGACATCATACCATGAGGGATTGTTACCAAAGATCAGGACGAGTTTTTCCTTATTGGACACATCGGCGCCAGACCAGGGAAGTAAAAATTCAAAGTTCGGCTTAAAAATAAATCTGGAAATAGACACTATTAAAGATTCGATATACACGTGATTAAACCTAAAGAACTCAACAATATATCTAGTAGAGAAGGAGTCAGACAACAACAAATTGAGAAGGATTACCTCATGTCATGGCTACTATGGGGGATATCGGGCAACGACTTATTGAGAGATGCTCTCATTTTTAAAGGCGGGACCTGTATTAAAAAAAATCATATTGAAGACTACCGTTATTCCGAAGATATGGACTTCACACTTAACCCGGATATAGAGGCCGGCATTTCAATTGATGATATCTACACTGCTTTTAATAGTGTGTTCACCGAAATAAAACATGCCACTAATATTAACCTATTACTTCCGGAAGATTCCAAGGGTGTTCATGAAGCGACTCATAGCATTAAATTTTACATTAATTATGTTGGCCCTCTTGGTGGCAACGGTGATCATGTGAAATTAGATATAACAAAAGGGGAGAAACTGGAATTCGAGATCGAGCATCATACAATACTTCAGGAATATTCAGACCTAATGGATGAAGCCAAATTTACTATTCAATGTTATGGTCTATATGAGATAGTAGTTGAAAAAATGGCCGCGTTGATGGGAAGGCCGGTGGCCAGAGACCTATACGACTTCGAATACTTAACAAATACAGCAGGAGTCCAGTTGCAAGATATCTATTACCAATTTGAACGAAAAGCCAAATTTAAAGGACATATTCCTTCCGAGGTTATCAAAAAAATCACAGGAAAAAAAAGAACATTCGAAAAGGCATGGAGAGATAATCTAAGCCACCAAATTAAAGACCTACCCAAATTCAAAGATGTTTGGCGAAATCTTAATAAACAGCTACGAAAACTGGAGCAAGTCAAGTAAAAAATCGGACTTGCCCCAAATTTCTATCTAACTAAATCTCAACCCACTGATATTCATAGTTTTACGCAGCCTTTAATTCTGATATATCTATGCCTAAACGGCGCATTTTATATTTCATGTTGCTTATTACTTTGTTACGGATTTTGTCGTTGTATTCTTCATCCGACATAGGCATATATTCTTCTTTGTAATTTAGCATGTGCCACACTATTGTAGCCAATTTTCTTGCAGTTGCTGTAATTGCCGCTCCTCTTCCTTTTTGATATGCCTTTCTTTTGAAAAATGAGACAAGGGTTCCTGATTTTTTACCAGATATGGTGTTTGCGGCATTTCTGAATGCTATTGCCAAAGGATTTTTCCCTTTAGGTACTCTTCCTGATATTTTTTTACCTCCACTTATTTTATTATTCGGGGCTAATCTCAAATATGATCTGAATTCTTTACTTGTCGAGAATTTGTCATATCCATGTCCTAATTCGCTGATGATGGTCATAACTAAGTTATAGCTTACATTGGGTATAGCCAATAAGTCAACTCCATAATAGGCATAACTTAGTTTTTTTAAACCGATGTTGATTTGATTCTTGTGATTTTGTTTTTTGATCAATTTTTTCTCACTCGGCAAATCATATTTAGCGTGCACATCTAATATTTCCTTTATTTTTTTATCTATTTGTTTAATCCGTTTTTGTAATATTTCATAAGCTTCAAAACAATCTTTTAATACAAATAACTGCTCATCTTTCCATTGCCCTTCCAAGCTGTTTTCAATATCTTCCTTGGAACTTTTGACTCTGGGATCAGCCAATTGTGAAAGCTTTTTTGCATCTATTTGTCCTTGTATAATTGCTTGAATTATCCTCTTGCCGGATACACCCATAATATCATTTATTACGTTGTCCAACCTGATATTCATGTATCGCATAGCTTGCTGCATTCGATTGGATAGCCGGCTTGATTCTCTTATCAGATTACTCCGGTGTCTGTGGTATACTCGTATTTGTGATGTTAACTCATCCGGTAAAAAACAGCCCGATAACAGCCCCAAACTGTGCAACTGATAAATCCCTCTGGCATCCTTTACATCTGTTTTCTTTTTCAGGTTTTTTGTTTGTTTACCATCTACTAATACCACCTCAAAACCTGATGCTTGTAGAGCACTAAATAATGTTTGCCAATAACTTCCAGTTGATTCCATAGCTACATGTTGAACTTGATGGGATCTCAACCATTTAACCAAGGCTTGATGGTCTTTTGTCTACACACCAAACTTCTTTACCTCTTTTTCTTCCATTCCTATGGCTACCATGTGAAATGTAGACCCCACATCTATACCGCATGCATTTTCATTAACAATGGCCATTACATTGACCTTTTTCTTCTTACTTTTCATTTTCTTGGATTTAATAGTTCTAAAAAAATCCAAAGGGTCAAGTATCTTTACTTTTGAATTATTCTATCTGGGGTCAGGGCTTGGAATTAATTTCATCCAAGTCCTGCCGCCATTATTTTCTTAATAATTCTACCAAGTGATAGATTTATACTTTACGACCAGAATCCGGGAAGGGTTCTTCCACACCATTTTATTCATAGGTCACTTCCTTTGGTATCATGGCCCAAGTTAGCTCCCATTTTTTACATGTTCAATGTCTTGGGATTCGGGACAAGTCCGATAAACTTGTTTTGTGAAAGACGTTATGTTTTTAGCCTACGAATTCATACTTCATTACTCCATTGCCCCATTACTCCATCACTCCGACTAAAAACAACAATGGCAACTTCAACCAAATTGAAATTGCCATTGTCATTGCAATTGCTATTGCTTATCAATTATACCCAGGATTCTGCACATACAATCCCTGGCTCAGCGTAATCTGAGCTTCCAGGATCGCCATATACTCATCTCTACCACTGGTAAAGTTTCCATCAATTAGGTGAGGTCTTTTGACCTTTTCAATGGCGAAATATTCATCCAATACTTCTTCAGTAATACCCCATCGCACCAAATCAAAAAATCGCTTGGATTCAAAAGCCAACTCCAGTCTTCTTTCCTTCCTCAAAATCTGACGTGCACGATCCTGATCTCCCATCGTTGTGTATTTTCCATCAACATCGGTGATTGTACCCAAAGTGGTACCCTTCACCAGTACATTTGCCCTGATCAATGGCTGACCATCAGAAGTAATTGCTCCTGATACAGTCCTCTGACCAAATGTCAGCAGCGGGGTAAGAAAGAACATCAGAAACATCAGCAATAATTGCTGGCATCTTAGTCCTTTCCTGGATTTTGATTTTAATAAACAATACTCCGTGAAGGAAATAACGTATTATGATTAGTTATAATATAAAAAGGTAAATGCGTATCTTGGGATAATCCCAAGATCAGTAGTCAACAAACTCTTGCAAAAAGTAAGTGAGTATACAGCTCTTAGTATCGTGTCAAGATTAAGAGATGACGCTAATCTAAAATACCTCTATAGAGACTCGAAACAATTTACAGGATTATTGTAGATTACGGTTGAAAACTGAGCCAGAATTCCAATTGAAAACTGAGCCAGTTATCATGGCAGATATGATGCATAACCATCATATGTTTTGCACTATTAAACATGATAACTATGCTACAAAAACAAGATATTATTCTGCGCTATTTTGATCAGGGAATATCCCAACGAAAGATCAGTAAGGATCTGGGATTATCGCGCAATACAGTCAAGAAGTATATTGATGAATATGAGAAGAATCGTTCTTTGCAGGACCGTTCTTCTAAAGGCATTTTGGATCCACCTCGGTACGATTGTTCTTCTCGTACCAAACGCAAACTTACCCAACAGATACGAACCAGGATAGATCAGTTTGTTAAAGATAATGAGCGCAAACATTGTTCGGGTTTGGCCAAACAATGCATGCGGCGTATAGACATGCACGAGGCACTGATCGCCGATGGTTTTGAAATCAGCTATACTACGGTATGTGAATATGTAAAACAGCACTTGAGAAAAGGTCAGGAGATTTTCATACGCCAGCACATTGACCCAGGGCAAAACAGTGAGTTTGATTGGGCAGAAGTTAAATTGACAATAGAGGGAAAACAGAAAAGATTGATGCTGGCTGTATTTACCAATGGGTACAGCAATTACCGATGGGCTCGTCTTTACTACCGCCAGGATACCGCGTGACGCGGCACGAGTTATGATCAGTTTCTTGCACGCTCATGTACACTATCTGAGCCACATTGGTGGTGTGCCATCACAGATAGTGTACGACAATATGCGTACAGCAGTAGCAAGATTTACCATGCGAAATGCAGACCCGTCTACCGAACGGGCAGGTAAGAAACCTACAGATGATCTACTTAAAATCAGCACATACTATCAATTTGATATTCGTTTTTGCAATGTGTATAGAGCCAATGAAAAGGGACGTGTAGAGCGAAGTGTTGAATATGTGCGCCGCAAAGCCTTTGCTCAAAATGATGAGTTTATCGACCTCGATTCGGCTAATCGACACCTGAAGCAAAAACTGATCAGACTTAACAATAGAAAATCAAAAGGTGAGTCTAAAACATTCGCTGAACGTGTGTGCGAGGAGAAAATTCATATGACAGTTCTGCCTGTTTCAGCCTATGATACCGCCCTGATCCAGACATTAAGAGTAGACAAGTATCACACCATCTCGGTTGATACCAATCACTATTCTATTCCTGAAAACTTGCGCGGCCCCATAGTGGATGTGAAAATTTACCCTTTGCACATTCACATTTATGATAAAAATGGCGATGTAGTGGACATTCATCAGAGAAGACACTGTAAGTATCAATGGTTCATTAAAATAGAGCACTATCTGAAGACATTAGCCGTAAAGCCTGGTGCTTTGTCAAACAGCGAAGCCTTTCTTCAGGCTGATACCGATTTGATCGCACTTTACAAACAATATTTTTCAGATCAACCCAAGGTATTTATTGACGTGATTAGTTACGCCACCAAACATCATTTATCTACCTCAATAATAACCTCCGCAGTTGATCAATGTCTAAAAACTACTTTGAACTCTCCCCTGACCAGTGACAAAATCATCTTTATGGTACAAGCCCTGATGAAAAAGAAAAACGAGGCTCAGGCACTCACCATCCCGAGCCCTTTGACTGAACAGATAAGTCTTAATTGTGTAAAACAACTTCAAGACATACAGGCTATTTTTTAATTCGAATAAAATCTCAACAATGCAAGCAAAAATGGAACAACAAATTGATTATTACTCACGTCTGCTTAGGCTGCCTGCATTCAGAACAGAGTACGCCGAACAGGCAAAAAGTGCTGCTAAAAGCAATCATTCTTTTGAACGCTACTTGCTCGATCTTATGATCACCGAATATGACGGGCGGCTCATCCGGAGAAAAAAACAGCGTATCCGAAGAGCCGGATTCCCGTATAAAAAACAAATCCACGATCTGATCAAATCTGAACTCCCCAATGATGCACAAAACAAACTGGCTACTCTCGAACGTCTCGATTTTATAAAAGATGGACAAAATCTCATCCTGGCTGGTAATCCCGGTACCGGTAAAACACACATCGCTATTGGCCTGGCCATCAAAGCCTGCACACTCGATTTCACTGTCTTGTTTACTGCCATTCCCAGGCTGATAACCCAAATCAACGAAGCCAGGTCTCACAAAATGCTCCGTACCCTGGAATCTCGTTTTGAAAAATACGATCTGGTCGTGTGTGACGAGTTCGGTTATGTGTCCTTTGACAAAGAGGCTGCAGAATTACTTTTTACTCATCTTAGCCTCAGAGCTGGTAGAAAGTCAACCATTATCACAACCAACCTGAGTTTTGATCGGTGGACAGAAATATTTGGTGATGAAGTTCTCACTGCTGCCATAGTTGACCGACTCACCCATAAAGCCATCCTGGTCAACATGAATGGAAAATCCTTCAGAGTCAAAGAATCAGAAAAACTTAATCAACAACTTTAATTTCTCTCAAAAAATATTAATGGTTATTCTTTCATCAAAATGCATAACTTCGCCTCTCTCAACTGGCTCACTTTTCAACCGAATTCTGGCTCAGTTTTCAACCGTAATCTACAAAAGACAGGGAACAATACAAATTTTCGTAGCCTATTTACCTAATTTCAGAACTCCAGACTCGGAGTAAATTACAATGTCGCGATTTGGTAGTGAAGTTCCAAATTAGTGCCTGGATATATGGTTTGGGTTTGGTTGAGAAGATGGCATAATTTTTCAGCAGCTTTATTCATTCTTGGATTGGATTGGGAGTAAAGGGAGACGGTTAATTTTTTAGATTTATAGTCACATTCCAGGTCAATTGGAGTTTTGATCAGACTTTTGATCAAACTTCGTTTTTCGTCTTTTGACTTTTTAAAATGAGGCATCAATTTATTAGTCATTGACGTTTCGGCACGATAGCATATCATTTTTATTACGTTTTGGAACCTTTTACTTTCCATGTTGAGTGATGAGTATCTTATGGATTCAGGCATATCCTTGATTTTAATTTTGTAACTAACTGATTTGCGTTTGGTTATCAGTTGATTTTCCTGTTTTTCCAGGCCGTTTATCTGTTCTTGTACTTTGGATTGTTGTGTTTCCAGTTTGGATACATGGTCTACATTTTGCTTGCTAAGTTTTTCCTGGATGTCGAATAAGCGGGCTTTTCTTCGTTGGATTTTTTCTCTTACTTTTTTGAGGTAGTAACTAAGATTACTGTACTCCGGGTTGACTACATCAAAGTCTTTATCTATCTGATCCACAGTGTTTTGTACAATACTGTCCAACCTATAATCCAGTCGCATATATCGAAAGAAATTCTCCTGCGTCCAGCGGGCAAACATGTATAGTGCTACCGATAGAATGGCCAGTTTTTTGTTGGTCGTCAATACACTTGTCTGATGAGTGTCTTTGTTCAGTTTTCTTATTTCCCTCATCGGCACTTTATCCAGAACGATTTGCCTTTCACTCAAGTCCATTTGCGTGTCTACACCTTCGATAGCCAACTGATGTGTTGTAAAATCATCAACATTCCACCGGTCTTCTACATTCTTACGATAGGTCAACACCGCCACCCGATGTTTTTCCCACAACATGCCGAAAAAAGCAGGACTGTATGCCTCCCTGTCAAAGACAATGGTAAAGCGCGGTAAATCAGGATCAGATTCCAATTGTTCATCACTGTATTTGCAGGGCATTTCATTTAGTAGCTTTGGTAAAATTTGCTCAATAATAGTTTCCTGAAGCTTCTGGTTCACCTGGCCTGTAACAAAAAAATAGGGAGAACCGTCTTGATTGTTGATCCAAAATTCCTGCATTCCCGGCAGGCATAACTTTTGACGTGATACGTATTTTTTACCCAATTTGGCTTTGTAACCATAATAAATCTGAACGTGTCCGTCTATGTAGTAAAACTCGTTTTGTTCCTCACTTGCCCAGTTTTGACCTAAGTCCATCATCCATGGCCCTGCTTTTTGCTGATTGGTGATCATATGCAGTTTGTTGCGCATGCATTTGGCTTCAGGTATGCGGTCTAGTCCGAGTAATTTGCCAAAGTCTCCGGGACTGATCTGCTTGAGCTGCTCCACGCTCTTGATGCGGCATAAATACATAAATGACAACAGCAAAATGATCACTTCTATGTAGTAGTAGCCCCGTTTCAATTCGTGGTAATGATCCCGATAGGTCAATAGACCACTCATGATCAAAAAGGGAAGTAAAAGAAGTACTCCGCCAAAGGACAGGGATTGACAGGATTCAAAATGTAATGGGGTAGTTTCTATCTTACCGAAGGCGGCTTTTGTCCTTTCATCTACTCCTGAGTTTGACACTTAACGGCCTTGGATTTTCACAAGATGCCCATAGAATAGGGATTTTAGGGGTATAAATGTAGATTTTTGATAAAAACGTAGTGGCAACAAATTGAATATAAATTCCTATATATTAGGTGTTTGTAACATATATGTAGTATATTTACTACATGTTCATTAAAACTACTAAATCCAGAAATCACACCTACCTTCAAATAGTCGAGTCCTATCGCATGGACGGCAAAGTCAAGCACAAAGTCCTTCTTAACCTAGGCAGGTTGGATGTCTTACGACAAGATCGCACCCTTGAAACCATTGGCCGTAAACTCTTGACCTTGTCGGGAATGGATGCCAATAGCATTTCGGACATGAAAGAGGTTAAAAGACTTTGTTATGGTCATGTGGTTTATGAAAAGATTTGGGAAAAATTAGGCCTTGCTACAATTCTTGATAAGGTAGGAGCAAAGCATAGAAGGCTTGGCTTTTCCCTGAGTAGGGTTACTTTTTATATGGCAATACATAGACTATTGCGGTGCAAATCAAAATTAAGAGCCTACCAGGATCAAATTGAATTCAAGGGAATGGACAGCAATATTGAACTTCATCAACTCTACAGAAACCTCGACTGGTTAGCTACTCATAAGGAGGAAATAGAACAAGGTATGTTCAAAAGATATTGCGATCTGTTTAACTCAACTATAGATGTAGCCTTCTATGATGTAACCACTTTTCATTTTGAGAGTGTGAGGCCTGACGAGTTAAAAGACTTTGGGTTCAGTAAAAATGGAAAGTTCAACGAGGTGCAGGTAGTGATGGGATTGTTTACCGATCAGCAAGGTCGCCCTATAGGTTATGAATTATTCCCAGGAAATACATCAGATGGCAAGACGATGATCGATGCGTTGAACATACTCAAAGATCGGTTCAACATCAATCAAGTTGTCATAGTAGCCGATAAGGGGCTGAATAGTAAAAACAACTTTCACCTCATCAGACAAGCAGGATATGAATACATTGTGAGTTCAAAACTAAAAGTCCAAGCCAAACCTATACAGGATCAGGTATGGGCTAATGAGGGTTACCATAATCATGAAGTGGACAAAGACACAGCAGAAGTATTGTTCAGATATAAATCTGTGGATCTGGAGGTATCCTATAAAGACGAACAAGGTCAACAACATGAATGGAAAGATAAACTCATAATAAGTTGGTCAAAACAACGAGCGGTAAAAGATCAAAAAGACAGAAAAAGACAAGTCGAAAAGGCCGAAGCCATGGTCGACCAAGGCCAGGTGCCCAGCAGTAAAAAGGGTGCAAAGAGGTACGTCAAAATAGAATATGAGAACAAGACACCACCTACTCTGGATGAAGAACGAATCAAAGAAGATAGCAAGTGGGACGGATATTATGGTATTCAGTCAAGCCGCAAAGACATGAGTGAATTTGCTATTATGAAAGCCTACCACAATCTATGGCGCATAGAAGAAAGCTTTCGCATTCTAAAAACAACTATGAAAGCACGACCGATATTCCATTGGACACCCAATAGAATAAAAGGCCACTTTGTAGTGTGCTTCATTTCCTTTGCAATGGAAAGAGCTCTGGAAGAAACTCTAAGAAGTAAGGAAATCGAAATAAGTCCTGAAAAAATAAAAGATGAACTCAATCAACTCCAGGTATCTCAAATGGAACTGGAGGATCACAAATTTTATGTAAAAGGCGCCAATGGACAATACGGAGCAAAAATCCTTCGAGCATTAAATATTGCTCCGCTTAAAAATATTGAACTCATACAATAGTTCGCCAAGCCTCCTTACCGCACATTCGTCCAAACCCAATGCCGTAGTGGCAATTTGCAACATGTCAATCCCGTAACTGTCTGAAAATCAGATCACCAGCAAAATTAAGTGTCAAAGTCAAGAAAAGGCTTCTTTTTTGATTACAATACTTTACGGAATGAGAAGACCGAAGTGTATTCACTAGCAGGAGCATTTCCTCTTTTTTTCAAAATAGCTTCCCAAAACCAGGCAGATAGTGTAGCACAAATCATTGAAAATCAATTCCTTAGGGCAGGTGGTCTCATCAGTTCTACTATGCACTCCGGTCAGCAATGGGACGCCCCTAACGGTTGGGCGCCATTACAATATATGACTATCAAAGGACTGATGAACTATGGCCACAAGAGACTTGCGAAAGAGATCGCCCAAAGGTGGCTGACCCTCAACGAATCAGTATTCAATAATACCGGCAAGATGATGGAAAAGTACAATGTCGAAAATCTCGATCTTGATGCAGGCGGAGGAGAGTATCCTGTGCAGGATGGATTTGGGTGGACTAATGGGGTGTATTTGGCGCTGCAGGAGATGCTGTTTTAATCAGGCATATCAGGATTCTGAGGATGTATGCAGCCTCTGTTCTCCAATAAGTTGGCAGTCCTCAACTCAGCAACAATTGCAAATAGTTATAATTCTCATTAGCGCTGAAAATGGCTTTAACAGGTATTTCTAATCCGTCAAAACTTGAAGTGCGAAGGGTATCTTTCTTTGATAACTTTTGGTGTAAATGGTAGTTTTCGTCTTCGAGAAGATATTGCTCCACTACTTCAATATCCGCATCTATGATCCAATATTCAGGTATTCCGTTCAGTGCATAATCCTTTAGTTTTATTCCTCGGTCTCTTTCTTCCGTACTCACCGAGAAAATTTCGACTACTAAATCCGGAGCCGGAAAAAGAGTCTGATCATCCGTGAAATTTTGGGTTTTCTCAGAATTAAAATACACCAGATCAGGTTCATAGTCATTCCGATCAAGATGGATCATAATTTTTTCATAGCCTACAAAACCGTTACCAATTTTGTCTTGATAAATACTAAGAATACGGTAAAGAAATCCAAGTACAATATTGTGTTTTCTTCGCACCGGGCTGTGTACGACTATTTCTCCGCCAATGAATTCTGCTTTAACATCCTCACTCACCCAATCGTAAAACTCTTGCCGCCTTTTTTGTTCATCATTCCAAATTTCAGCCAATTCATCCATCAAGCGAGGTAAGCCCGGTGAGTTTAGAATAGGTTCAAGAATTGGAGAGTGAGACATACTTAATTTTATTTCAAAATTATCGCTTTTTCTCTAAAGAAATGTTTCAACAGAAAGATTTAATCTGTGTGTTCTTGGGCAGTTGATACCACATGGGTTAAACTTCGATTGCGTCTTCCCCTACCTAAAACTGTCATTTATCCCTTCAAGCACCTCCTCACCCGGATAAAGATCCCCTTCATCCAATTTATTCAACGGCTTATCAACGGTATCCAGAATGTAATGCAAATCTTTAGAATCGGGATCAATGTAAAGAAGGCCGGTAAGAATATTCCCATTCCTCTTCGATTCCTGTACCTTATTCACAGTGGAATATTTGTCGGTCGGATCCCAATCTTTTGCCAATTTCTCTAAGCTCAATTTCGTATTGTCAAAGAGGCTGATGACTTTCTTTGTGCCCTTTTCATAGTCAACAATTATCTCCTCTTCTTCTGGCACAAAATCCAAATCGCCAGTAATAGATATGTGCTCGCGTACGTGGTCGTACGATTTTGTCGAACCTTCATTATTATTAAATGTTACACAGGGTGAGATGACATCCAGGAAGGCAAATCCGCTATGAGACATAGCCGCTTTGAGAAGCGGCACGAGTTGATTTTTATCACCCGAAAAACTTCTGGCTACAAAACTCGCCCCTAATTCCAAAGCCAAGCTGATCAGGTCAATCGCCTGAAAAGGATTTGCTACTCCACCACCTGCTTTACTCATCGAGCCAAAATCCGCCGTAGCGCTGTCCTGCCCTTTTGTAAGGCCGTAGCAGCCATTGTTCATGACAACATAGGTCATATTGATATTGCGTCGTATGACGTGAACAAACTGACCCATACCAATCGACGCCGTATCTCCATCTCCTGACACGCCCAAGTAAATCAGATCTTTATTCGCGAGATTAGCCCCCGTTGCTACAGAAGGCATGCGCCCGTGTACAGAATTAAAGCCATGCGAATTGCTCAGAAAATATGCTGGAGTTTTCGAAGAGCATCCTATTCCCGAAAGTTTCGCAAGACGGTGCGGTTCGATATTCATCTCGTAGCAGGCCTGCACGATCGCTGCACTTATCGAATCATGACCGCAGCCGGCACAAAGCGTCGAAATGACACCTTCATAATCTCTTTTGATATGACCCGCTTTGTTTTTTGGTAAACCGGGATGCGCGAATGTGGGTTTTATGTAACTCATTTATTTAATGCTGTAATGCTATAACGAATTGGTGATCGAACTTTAATTGTATTAACTTATCATTGTACAATGTCTTTTTCTCCGTTCTTTTGTCCCCGATGCTACGGTCGGGATGTACCACTTGATACAAAAGTATATCAACCTTTGGATGAAACCAAACCTACCAAAGGCAGGCAGGAAATCAAGGCTTTATTCATTGTTCAACGCACAATTCTTTTCCGCGACAGTTATTTTGCTTATAGTATGTACATCATTATCGCATTCCATCATTCCATAGGCTAACCAGCCGTTACCAATTCATTAATCGAAATGTGCTGACCGATTTGGTTTATGATGTGATTGGCAGTGATGGGGTAGCCGTTATAGTTAAGTACGGATTTCAATTTCTTAGGATTGATCTCCAATTCATTGATCAATAATGATCTCATCTGGCCGTCTTTGTTCTGTTCTACAACGAATACCTCTTGATGAACTGTGATAAATTTTTCTACTTCTTGTCCAAATGGAAAAGCTTTTAAGCGCATTGCATCCATTGACAACCCCTGAACCTTGAAGTCGTCCATCGCTTCTACTGCCGAATATGTTGTCGATCCAAAGAATATCAATCCATATTGACTCCGATTTGATTCCTGGTAGAATTCCGGATTTGGCACAGTACTCTTGGCCGTATTCCATTTGGCCGTGAGCCTGTCCATAATGCGTTTGTGCACCTCGCCATCCTCAGTGTATTTGGCGTATTCATCATGTGACGATCCCCTTGTAAAATAACTTCCTTTTGACGGATGGCTACCTGGAATAGTTCGATAGCATATTCCGTCGCCGTCCACGTCCAAATACCTTCCCCAATGCAAATCGCTCCGTTCTAAATCCTTGGTGATCAGCACTTTACCTCTGTCGTACCGCCTTTTTTTATCCCATTTCAGTGGCTGTGATACGTGTTCGTTCATGCCCAGGTCGAGATCCGACATTAACATTATAGGCGTCTGAAACCGATCCGCTATATCAAGGCCCAATGCCGCCATTTCAAAGCATTCAGTTGGTGTGCTGGGAAAGAGGAGGATGTGCTTGGTATCTCCATGAGATGCATAAGCGCACAATAGCACATCCCCTTGCTGGGTTCGCGTAGGCATACCTGTCGATGGCCCGCCTCTTTGAACATTGATCAGTAAGACAGGGACTTCTGCAAAATAGGCAAGGCCAATGAATTCATTCATTAATGAAACTCCGGCGCCGCTTGTGGACGTAAATGCGCGTACACCATTCCAGGTTGCTCCCATAACCATTCCAATAGCGGCCAATTCATCTTCGGCCTGAACAATAGCAAATTTTTTCTTTCCAGATTCTTTATCAATCAAAAGCTTGTTGGCATATTTCTCGTAGGACTTCACCACCGATGTGGAGGGAGTAATAGGATACCATGCCGCAAAAGTGGCGCCTCCGTATATGGCTCCCAAAGCAGTCGCAGCATTTCCCTCTATTAATATTTGATCATCGATCAGATCTCTCTTTTCTACCTTCACATCCAGAGGACAGTCAAAATGACGTACCGCATAATCATAGCCCAATTGCAGTGCTTTGAAATTAGGCGAAATAAGTTTAGGCTTCGATGCAAATTGTTCTTCAGTGAGAGCCTTTATCACTTCAATGTCGATGTCCAATAAAGCTACAAGTGCGCCCAGGTAGATCACATTTTTGAAAAGTTGTTGATGCCGGGGAACTTCGAAATGTTCTACACTTAAAAGCATCATGGGTATGCCAATCATTTGGATATCATCTCTGATAAATTCGTCGTAAAGCTTACGCGAACTATCGTAAACCATATATCCCCCCGGGACTATACTTTCGAGGTCTTCTTTAAAACTTTGAGGGTTTACGCCCACGAGAATATCAATGCCTTCCCTTCTGCCGAGATAACCTTTGTCATTTACTCTGACTTCATACCATGTCGGAAGGCCCTGGATATTGGAAGGAAAGAGATTTTTAGGAGAAACGGGCACACCACTTCTGAAAATCGCTTTTCCAAAAAGCCCGTTGGCACTGGCCGACCCGGTACCATTGACATTGGCAAAGCGAATAACAAAATCGTTTACGCGGTTTTTACCAGGCATCCGCTACTCGCTTTTGTAACGTTATAGAAATACAATTGCATGTCCCAGGCTGCTGTCGGGCACCGTTCGGCGCATAACCCGCAGTGCAAACAGAGGTCTTCATCTTTCACCATAATTCTTGCTGTAGGAAGTGTTTCTGATATATATAGGTCCTGGGTCTTATTTTCGGCCGGAGCACTTAATCTTTGTCGAAGATCGTCTTCTTCACCATTAGCGACAAAGCTGATGCAACTGGTGGGACAAACATCCATGCAGGCATCACATTCGATACACCTGCTGGTATTGAAGACGGTCTGAACGTCGCAATTAAGGCATCTTTGCGCTTCTTTAAATCCCGCAATTTCATTAAAACCTAGCTCGACTTCCATCTTTCTATTTTTCAAAGTCGTGTCTTTATCGGCATGAGGTACGATGTACCTTTCGTCATCTACGACCGGGCTGTCGTACATCCATTCGTGGATACCCATTTTCTGGCTGACCAGGTTAGTCATTGGGTCGAGCCGGTCTCGCAGATCTTTTCCCTGACAAAATAAATCAATAGATATAGCAGCCTGGTGCGCCTGGGCAACAGCGGTAATTATATTTTCAGGGCCGAATGCAGAATCGCCGCCAAAGAAGACATCAGGTAAGGTAGACTGGAACGTTACTTCATCCAGGACGGGAAGCTCCCACTTGCCCATTTCTAAACCTATGTCTCTTTCTATCCACGGAAATGCGTTGTCCTGGCCTATGGCGATCAAAACATCATCCGCTTCTATAAATTCATCTGGTTCTCCGGTAGGTGTTAATGATCTTTTGCCATTTTCATCGTATTCCACACGAACTTTAGAGAAAAGCACTCCTTTTAGTTTGCCGTCCTCGACTATAAATTCTTGAGGGGGCATATTATTCAATATCAGGATATCCTCGCGCATCGCATCTTCTTTTTCCCAGGACGAGGCTTTCATTCGTTCGAACTCACTACGCACCACGACCGTCACATCTTTTCCACCTAATCTCTTTGATGTGCGGCAACAATCCATAGCTGTATTTCCTCCACCGAGGACAATCACTTTTTTCCCAATGGATTTTATATGTTCGAATGCAACTCCCGCCAACCAGTCGATTCCGATATGAATATTTGCGCTCCCTTCTTCTCTTCCGGGGATATTTAGATTTCTTCCTTTAGGTGCCCCTGTACCTACGAATATTGCATCATAGCCTTTCGTAAGCATATCTTTCATGCTATCTACATAGTGGTTGAAATGTGTTTTTATACCCATATTCAAAATGTAATCCACCTCTTCTTCGAGCACTTCTATGGGCAATCGGAATGCGGGTATCTGCGTGCGCATCATTCCACCTCCGCCGCTCCATTCGTCATAGAGATCCATTTCATAACCAAGCGGAGCGAGATCGCGAGCAACAGTCAGCGAAGCAGGGCCACCACCTATGAGAGCTATTTTCTTACCGTTCTTTGTCTTAGGTATATCGGGCATAAGATGCTCCACGGCATTCTTATTATCCGCAGCAACTCGTTTTAATCGACAAATCGCTACGGGTTCGTCTTCTACCCTAACTCGTCTGCAGGCAGGCTCACAGGGACGATCACAGGTACGGCCCAGGATACCTGGGAATACGTTCGATTCCCAATTGACCATATAGGCTTCGGTATATCTTTGTTTGGCAATGAGGCGGATATATTCGGGAACGGGAGTATGGGCAGGACAGGCGTATTGGCAGTCCACTACCTTATGAAAGTATTCGGGGTCTTTGATGTTCGTGGGCTTCATGTTTGCTTACTAATTAAAGTTGCGAAATAGTGAGGTTTCAGCGCTCTACCCCATCTCTAAAGGGAGTCCGCCCACCAGTTTTAAAAGAAGCACGGGGTTCCCTTTAGGGCTAAGGCGCGGGATTGCAATAAATTTCTTCATGATTTGCAACTTATGTTCCTTAATAAAGCGGCTAAATATTGTACATATTTATTCAAAACACAAGATAAACGGCATTTAAATTAAGTCTGCTGTATTGTTAACTGCTTATGTGATGATAAAATACTTTTTGGTAGGCTTTATTACACTCTTGGCAGGTTGAAAGAACGGTGACGTTTAACTGTTTCCATTGGAACTGTCTTTGAACGTATTAACGAAAATACTAATATTTTCTCATCATTTAAAAAATCCAGGTAGCAAAATCAATAATCCAGGCAAAGCAAACATCAACAAATGCCAATTAGTGAATAGCCTTGCGCCATCTCGTGTGCAAAAGAATCAATTCGTATTTTTGCGGCTTATTGTCGACCATGTATCCTCTACCTCTGGTAGGCGTGTTTTTAACTGTATTATCAGTAACATCACCAAGCAGAGCTTGGAGCTACAAAATATGGGAAGAGCTTTCGAATTTAGAAAAGCAAGGAAATTCAAAAGGTGGGGTCAGATGTCGAAGATATTCACCCGCCTGAACAAAGATATCTTGATTGCCATCAAAAAAGGCGGCGGGATAGCGGACCCAGAAAGCAATCACAAGCTGCGCGCGGTACTGCAGAATTGCAAGGCCGCAAACATGCCCAAAGACAACATCGAACGGGCAATAAAAAAAGCCACAGACAAAGACACCACAAACTACAAGGAAGTAATCCTCGAGGGCTACGGGCCGCACGGAATCGCCATTTTGATAGAGACCGCCACCGATAATAATAAAAGGACAGTTGCTAACGTCAGAAGTTATTTTAATAAATTCGATGGCAGTTTGGCCACGCAGGGTTCGGTGGCATTTATGTTTGACAGAAAGTGTCATTTCAGGATAACAAATGAAGAGCAGGACCTGGAAGAATTGGAATTCGAAATGATCGACTTTGGCGCCGAAGAGGTCTTTGAAGATGATGATGGAATAATGTTGTACGGATCATTCGAAAGTTTTGGAAGCCTGCAAAGGGCTCTTGAAGAAAGGGGAATGGAAATCCTGTCCTCTGGCTTCGAGCAGATACCAAATGTGACTAAAAAACTGGAAAATCCCGATCATGTCGCAGAAGTGGAGAAGTTACTTGAGAAGATTGAGGAAGATGATGATGTTCAGAATGTGTATCATACGATGGCAATTGGTAATTATTGAGTATTGAGTCCACTCCGAAAACTAAATCATAAATCATGTCAAATATTACAATAAGATGACATATATATTTAATTTGTGATATGTTTAAACGTAGTACAAATTCACAAGTTGATCTATTCAAATCGATAGGAGGGATGCTATCAGAACGGAAGCGAGAGCTTCTGGATGATCCGAATGGTTGGCATAATATATTTTTTAAAGAAGTGGTATCTCGCATAGACGAAGGATTGTTCGAGGTGCTTTATAATCAAGGAGGCCGGCCCAATTGCTCAATTAGAGTTTTAATGGGAATGATTATCCTTAAAGAAGGTAAAGGTTGGACTGATGAACAACTTTTTGATGAATGTCGATTCAACACCAGGGTCATGCTTGCTTTGGGATATTCGAATATAAATGAGGATATTCCGACCGAATCGACTTACTATAAGTTCAGACAGAACATGGTAGAGTATAATGAAGACCATGGGGAGGATTTGATGAAGGCGGCATTTAAACAAATCACTATTGGGCAGATAGAGCAATACAAGGTGAGCGGTAAGAAAATACGATTGGATTCGAAGTTGATTAATTCCAATATTGCACGCTGCACTCGAGTCCAGATGATAATCGAAGCTGTACGAGTATGCAGTAAAGACCTTATGGTAGAACTGCTTACAGATCAATTGGATAAAGAATCATGCGAGCTTTTAGAAAAGCTAAAAAGCCAAAGTGCCTCCAATATTGTCTACCCATTAAACAAAAAAGAAAAAGAGGAACTGCTAGTAGGTATGGGTAAGATCATAAAGGTACTCTTGAGTCATGGCCAGGCGGCGGGATTGACAGGCTACCAAGATCTCAAGCGGCTCTACGAAGAACAGTATGAAGAACAATCAGAGGAATCTAATGAGCAAAAACCTCCGAGTGCCTCTGATGATAAAACAAAAATCAGCGCGGTCTGTGATGAATCTGAACAGCAAACTAAACAGGAGAATACTCCGAGACCCAAAGCTGCAAGAGACATATCGAGTGGCAGTGTGCAGTCCATTCATGATCCTGATGCTGCCTACCGTACTAAAGGTAAAGCAGAAAATAAACAGACCATATCGGGCTATCATGCCAACATAAGTGAAACGTGTACAGAAGAAAATGAAATAGACCTAATCGTAGATGCCCAGGTAGTACCGGCCAATATTACAGAAGACGAGTTTTTAATCGAATCTATCGACCATATCCAGGATGTATTAAATCCAGATAAGGATGAATCAGGTCAAGAAAAGAATAAAATAGAACAGGCCATCACGGATGGCGGATACGACAGCAAGGCCAACAGAAAAGCAATGTCAGAAACGACCACGCCCGAATGGAAGTTAGCTAATACAAAAGGGGGAAAGCAGGCCTATACAATGAAACGAGATGAGAATAACAATCTTCAAGTATGGCGAAAAAAGACAGGAGAACAGTGCGCGGTAAAGTTTAACGAGAAGACCAACAAATACGTCATTAAACACGACACCCGAGGTCGGTATATGACCAAAGATGAAGTAGAAAACTATTTTTTATTTCAACAGATGCAAGAAACATTAGATGAGCACACCCACAATCTAAGAGCCAATGTGGAATCGACCATACATCAATGTTTTCACCGGCTCAAAAAAAGGAACAAAATATTATATCGGGATTTATTCAAATGTCAAATTTATGTCCTGTCACGAGTACTTTGGACGAATTTTAGAAGAATTAACGATAAATTGGTCGAAAATGCCCTCGGATTTCCAAATATCATCATCGCAACCCTCAGGAATGCTTATGCAACAATATTGCACTTAAGAAAATTCCAGGGTTTTGGCCGCAGCTGGCAAATGTACGCTTGAAAAATGTGTGGTAATCGGAGTGGACTCATTATTAATTATTTAGATGCGTCCTGCGAAGTAATGGATGTCCTTGCAAGAAGTGATTCAGTATATTTGTAAGAGACCCTTTTTGAAACGGAAATCGAAATATCGTATATTTGTTATCCTTTTTGAAATCGAGAAAATTGCGAATGTAGCTCAGCTGGTAGAGCACGACCTTGCCAAGGTCGGGGTCGCGAGTTCGAATCTCGTCATTCGCTCTGAAGGGCATTCGTAAAGTGGAGGCTTTTTTGTTTGCCCAGGTGGTGGAATTGGTAGACACGCTGGACTTAAAATCCAGTTCCTGTATAAGGAGTGCGGGTTCAAGTCCCGCTCTGGGTACTTTGATAATCAAAGAGTTATGCGTTTTACGGTAACTCCTTTTTCTTTTCCAAAAACTACTTGTTACAATATTGTTACAACCACTTGCCCATATTCCTTTCGTCCCTACCCAAATATTAATCACCGTATCTTTGTAGCAAACCAGCCCACCGATGGCAGACTTTGACACTGATCTGAAAATTATTTGTTTGGAAACCGAGGCATTCTACCAGCTTACCGAAGCGGTAGTGGAACGGGTGATGGAGAAGTATGAGATCAACGAGAAACCCTGGCTTACCGAAGAGGAGGCGCAAGAACTGTTGCCGGTGACCGCAAAAAGCACCTGGCAAAAATACCGCAATGAAGGACTGATCGAGTTTTCGCAACCAAGCAAAAAAGTCTTGCTGTATTCCAGAGAATCGATTATGCAGTTTATTGCAAAACACAAACGAAAAGCAATTTAATGACTCAGCAGCAGATCATCCAGCGAGGGTTTAATCATGGGTACCTTTTGGAAAAGTATATACCGAAACTTGCCAAAGGCTTGATCCGAGGTATCCAAGCCAAAAAGCATCCGTATGCGATTGGATTTGTGGAGGGAGGCGCACAGTATGTCAGAGAAAGAGATGCAGACCATAAACGAGAAGAATTGAACGCGCTGCGATCTCAAACACATGAAAAGCCTGACCGAGATTATGATCTGTCGAAGTAGAATATGCCTCGTAAAGTATTAAATATTTGCCAGCACTTGTGAGCATAGATGTTCTCCTCCAAAGGTTTTAACCTCACCACAGCCTACTCCTGAAATATCTACCTGTTCGTAGTGGGCTTTATCCCCATCAGGTGGTGTGGATGGAAGCTCACGCTCATGTTCTACCGTGCCATAAGCATCTTCGGGGTACTTAATGAGGTACTTCTGGTAGTAAGTATTGGCCAAATCTACCAGTTCTGGGTTGATCTCAGCAGGAAAGATCCGCGATTGCTTAAAGATTTGAGATTTGAGGCACTCTAAGACCGAATTGCGATTATTCTTATCATTGAGATGCCGTAATGTTAAACATACTCAATATTCAAAAATTTCATTCGTAGGTATGATATCTTCTAAAAGCGTCATCCATTTGATTATTCTAGCAACTCTTCTTTTTGGATGGACGTTTTGTAAGGATGTATTGGAAAAACCAAACGTTCTTTTTTTAGTCATTGAAGATGCCTCCCCTTATCTTTTTCCGGCTTACGGAAATGAAACCATTAATACTCCAAACCTCGATTTTTTAGCTGCTAATGGGGTCGTATATGATAATGCTTTTGCCAATGCACCTTATTGTTCCCCGGCACGCTCGACCTTAGTAAGCGGAACAATTGCAACTGTCTATGGAAATGATATCCACCGCGAAGGGCATATACAAGCACAGCGATATTTTCTTCCAAAAATCCTGAAGGATGCTGGTTATTTTACCGTGAATAAAGGAAAAACGGATTACAACATTACTGGCAAGCAAACATTGGCTTATATGCAAGCAGCCTGGAGTATGAATGGCGGAAATGCTTCTTATAACGACTCTTTAAGAAGGGACAAACCTTTTTTTGCCCAGTACAACAATGCTTCAACGCATATGAGCCGCCTGACAACCGTAACCTATAAAAACAGATTGAAAAGTGCGGTGGATACTCATGAAGTAGTATTACCTCCTCATGTTCCTGACCTTCCCGCAATGCGAGCGGATTATGCATTGCACCTGGAAGGGGTACAAAATATAGACAAATGGGTGGGATTATTTTTGCATGACCTCAAGGAACGTCAACTTTTAGAAAATACCATTATCTTTTTCTTTTCTGATCACGGCGGATGTTTGCCCAGGGGAAAGGCCTTTCCTTTTGATACGGGACATAGAGTTCCGTTAATCATTTCTGTGCCTGATAAATTCCAGCATTTGCTTCCTGCAGAAAGAGGCACCAGATCGGATCGATTGGTTAGTTTTGATGATTTCATCCCAACGGTTATCAGTATAGCAGGTCAACCGATTCCAGAATCTATTACTGGGCTGCCCTTTATGGGTGAATATAAGGCCCCAAGAAGGCAATTTGTCCATGCATTTCGTACCAACACAGCACATCACTTTGATCCATCGCGGTCCGTCTTTGATGGCAGATTTCACTATATCCGGTATTATACCCCTTACAAAAAACACGCAATGACTCAATGGTTTCAATGGCAAATGCCATCACAGCTGGCCTGGGATCAGCACTTCATGGATGGCAAAACAAGTCCCGTTCACAGTAAATATTATGAACCGCACCCAGTAGAAGCGCTCTATGATCTAGAAAGTGATCCATGGGAATTGAACAACCTTGTCAATCGAAAGGAATATGACCTTGAATTAAAATCATTGCGAAAGGCAAACGAAGAATATATCCGGAGCATCAATGATTTAGGACTTATATCTAGGGAAGCCCGTGCAGATTTAACTGAAAAAGGACATGATTTTTACACGTGGGTAAGAGAAAATGTGTACCCTCTCAAAGAATTAATCACCTTGGCGGAAGTGGCTTCTGATGGAAATACCACGAATCTGAGTACCCTAGTGCACCAAGCACGAAATATAGCACCCCTTATACTTGTTCTTTTTCACCTGCATTTCGGTGAAGAACCGCCTCACTTAGCGGAATGCTAAGCTCGGGAACCTTCGCCTCATTCAGATAAAAAATAACGTCGTCTAAGGGGCACTTTACTTAGTGCTTGGCGCACTAGTTGAAAATTTAACCAATGAAAGAACTTCTTTCCGTTTCTGGGCACTGTCGGGGTTGTCAAATTTATCAAGCAAAGGTCTATTGAAATATATACCATCAGAAGTATATCGATTGGTAGAAGATGATCATGCGGATATTAGGGCAGTCGCTGCTGAAATTCTGATTAAAATGGGAGACGAAGAAAGGGGATTAGAGGTACTCATAAATGATTTTGGAGAATACGCATATGCTGTTTCGTCTTTAGAAAATCATTGGAATAAAGCAAGAAGCTTAGAAAAAAATTTTAAAGAAATCGCAGATAATTCGGACAACGAAATTGAAAGAATTTATGCAAGAAGTATGCTCGTCAAATTAGGTAAAATGCGCACCGACCAAATTTATGAACAAGAGACTATAGACTGCAATTATGACGTGTACCTTGATCGGGTGAATAACTATTTAGTGTCGAAGCCATAACGTATTCAGACGTTAATTTTAGCTTTTGTCCGGATTCTAGTGCACCAAGCACTAAATCCTGACCCCCATAAACTTGTTCTTTTCCTTCTGCTCGGCGTTGGAAAAATCCTCCCCGACGACGAATGTCAACGATTTTTGAAGGTAAATTTATTTTAGTCATTTGAATCGAAAGTCGAGTTTAAAATCAAATAGCCAAGGTATTTTGGGATTAATTCCCTCCTGTTCCAGGATTCGAGGCAAGTTTTGGTAATGTTTTTCTATACCAAGGTTGAGATAGTCCCGATAGTAGGTGACAATGATGGTGTCGTCCTTGACTCTGAGATCACCTTCCATATTGGTAAGGATTTGTGTAGCGGTGTGTGTAGCAGTCCATTGGTTATAGGGTTTTGGTAGTTTGTTTTTCAATTGATGTGTAGCTGCTTGTGCAATAAGAGCAAGACTTTGTTTCCCGTACCGGATATTGAGGTTAAAGGTAGAAGCACGATTCCAACCCATATCTCCTTCAAAATTGAAAAACTCTTCGATAGTCCAACGTTTTGGATAGTTTTGAGTGAGTAATTGGACTACGTTATTATCCACAGTGGATAAGAAAGCTTTGTAGGAATAATATTGAGGTATTTCTCCTGTTCGTTGTACAATAAGTTTAAAAGGATGTGGACATGCTTTCAATTTATAATCAGTTTGCCCAATGGCATATCCTGCCCAGAGGTGCTTATAGTCCAATGAATTAAAACATTGAACAACACTTTTGGTATTAGGGACTGCCAAGAGAAGATCCATTTCGGTATTATCAACAATGTGGTTTAATATATCGACCGTAAAATGTTCTTTATCGGCCATTATTAATGCTTTTTCAACCCCTGATTGTTTCAATAGGTCTAACAACTGTAAGGTGGCCTTTGAGCATGTTTTGCCGCTTGATCCAACGGTAAAAGCCAATGGCTGTCCCGTTAAAGCATCGTTACAGAAGAAAGTCTGTAGCATTTTGTGAGCAGGCTCTGAAGGTCTTTTTTTCTTCTTTGGCATAACGCGCTGAGTGGACGACCGAATGCGGTGTGGATCAATAGCAAGGATATTTTGTGGATCATAATGTCCTTGCAGATTTCTGAGTTGCCTTAATGTCACTTGAAGGGATTCATATTCGGCCATCGTATGGCGGTCGAGTACCTCATGAATGGTTTCGTCAGTAACCAAAAAGGACAATCCATTTGCCAGGGCAAAACCTTGATTGCACAAAGCATTTCTTTTCCTGACTCTGTTTTGACAAATTGCTGCTTCATTGACCAATTGTAGGCCAATACGTGCAGAAAGGTTATGATCTTCGGACTTATTGAAAAGTCCACAGAGCAAGTCCCAGGCTCCAAGTCGTAGATATTTCGGTATCAATAACCAGAGACCCAAATGAGTGCCCGATACCTTTCGAGCTAACATTTCTCGTATGAACCGTTCATTGTTCTGTTCGGTAACCACGATCTTCTTTTTTACCCTCTTGGTCTGCTGGGCAGTAACAGGTATTGGCTTTTGACTATCGGGATTTAGCTTATGGAGTTTTTTTTTGAAGACCATATTCCTGAATAGTCCGTTCCACACTACGTTTACTGATTTTGATCCCCTGTTGGTTAAGCTTTTGGGCGATCACATCACTATTGGCTCGCGGATCGAGAAAACGATGTCTGATTATCTGGTGAATGACCCGGTCAGAACGGACAGTATTTTTCTTTGGGCCTCTTTTCTGATTGATCAGAGCGTCCATACCATCTTCCTTGAACTTGTTCAACAATTGGTAATACCGTTGTTCTGTATAACCATACTTCTTGATGCTTTTCTTCACACCCTGTCCGTAAGCACCTTCTACCAGCATTAAAAATTTCAAAGAAGTAGAATCATCAGATTTAACATTGAGTTTTTCAAAATCAAGATCGGGTAGTCTCGGATTTGTATTTTTTGCCATAATAACTAAAATTAAATATGGCGTAAAATAATAATATGAAGTGTAATTACAAAGCGAATTCGTGGCTCATTTGCCCTATTCTAGAATAGAAGCTTATTAAATGGCCAATTAACAAATAGTTAACCGCTATATATTATTTTAGTGTTTAAATTGTTAGCCTAGCAGTGTCAGTAAACAGCGGACTGAGAATATTAAAATAATTGGATAGTAGAAAATCGTTGACGAATGTCGGGACATAATGCATTATGCTTAGGCATAACTCCGGTTTTCCCGCCTTGATCAGAAGAAAAATAACTTTGTCTATGGGGTTCATTACTTAATGCTTGGTACACTAGTAGGACTTCTCTTAAGCGTTCATAATTTAAATCATGAAGCGAGACATTTCCCTCCAACGAAAGCATTGCCGCTGCGGCTGCTGATTGCCCCAGTATCATATAGACTGGTTCCATGCGAATCGAACCAAAAGCGATATGTGAACTGGAAAGACACACCGGTACTAGTAGGTTTCTACAGTCTTCCTCCTTCGGGAGCAGACTTTCATAGGGGATTTCATAAGGGTGATGATGAGCCAGAAAATTTCCTTCATTCATTACTGCCCCATCTTTGACGATACGCTGTATATGGTGGCTATCGACGCCATACGAGGCAATACCTATGCAGGTTCTCTTAATGGTGTCACGTTGAGGTTGCCATTCTCGTCGAATGGATTCACTTCTTTGCCAAAATGTTTTTTGGGCTGTCGATAGTTTTCTACCTCACCGAGAACTCCAGCGAGATCTTCATTGTACTGACTTTCGCTTTCTCGCCCTACATGGTAGCTCACTTTTGAAAGCGCCATGAGATCTCCTTCATAGGAGGCGTCAATAAACAATCTCCCATTAAAAACGGTCCCGTCGTGGGTTGTAATGCCACTTATAATTCCCTCTTGTTTATGAACAGATTGTATTGGCTTATTTTTTATGACTTTGACGTTGTTTTCATCTAGCATTTCCAAGAATGTTCGCAAAGCGACGCTTGGTTCAAAACTGATGATGTATCGACCGTCGGGTCCAAAATGATTGTAGACCTCACTGGAATCTTGATTTTCGAATTTCCAATTTGAAGGATCGTCATAATACTTTTTAATCCGAACATAAAACTCATCGGCTAATCCACCAATTGTTTCTTCTTGACCATAATCTGTCCAGGTCAATCCACCAGTAGTTGCTCCGCCAATATGATCATTAGGATTGATTAATACCGCTGAGTGGCCCATTCTCATTGCTTGAATCGCAGCTGTAATTCCTGCCGGAGTGCCTCCATAGATGACGAGGTCGTAACTCCCTGTGTTGTCAGTTTTACTTAAACATGCTGATAATATCAATCCCAATATCAGTATAGAGACTATAATTTTCATGAATAGATTTTGAATTTCTGACTTGGCGTAATATGAATTGTCGTTGGTCGCGCAATAATTGAAAGCATCGTACCGAGTTCATTTCACTAAGTGAGGTTTAATTGGAGGAGCAAAATTATTACTTACGAATTTTCTCAAATAACTGCATTTTCATTCTTTCGCCAACTCCTCGAAATGACTCCTCACTCATTAAATTTTTATCGGCTATCATTCCTTGATCACTATGATCATAAAGCTCATCGAAGTCTACATTATTAGTATCTTCATTTATCCAGGCAGTATACCTGAATTGCTGGTTGCGAATCGAATAACCCATATGTTTTCCTCTTGGATACTGACTGAGCGCGACTTTTTCGCCAACAATTTTTTGATTTTCAATAAGATCAACAAGACTTGTTCCCTGAATACCTAATGGTTTGGGCAGACCAGCCAGATCTGTCAATGTGGGGTAGATGTCAAGAAGTTCTGCGATGGTTTGGTTAGTATGCTCTGGAATATGATTTTTCCAGTTGAAGATGAGTGGCACTTTTGTGTCCAACTCAAAATTCGTGTGCTTTGTCCAATCGCCATACTCTCCAATTTTATATCCGTGATCACCCCAGATGACGATGATCGTATTTTCGGCAAGTCCGAGTTCCTCCAGAGTAATTATTACTTTATTGATCTGGGCGTCTACAAAACTCACACATGCGTAGTAACCATGAATCAATTCACGAGTTTTAGCCTAGGATAAGTAAAAAGGTATGTTGCAATGATCCATGCATGTATTAGTTTTTTAAAACCTGTTTTCCTTCCATTAATAATGCCTTAAGATGATCATATGCTACATCCTGTACTGAGATATCTCCATCGATGGCCAGGCTGGCCGCGGTGGCCGCTGATTGCCCTAGTACCATAAATACAGGCTCCATCCGTATGGAACCAAACGCGATATGTGATGCACTCAGGCATACCGGTACCAGCAAATTGGTACATTCATTTCTTTTAGGTGTGATAGAAAGATAGCTAATCGGATATGGCGCTTGCACCGTCGCTTCTACATTGCCTTCATTTTTCACAAAACCATTATCTGCAACATACCGCTGCGTATTGTGGGAATCCATTCCATAAGCTCCCATACCGATAGGGTCTTCTGCTACCTCCAGGCCTTCGCAGTGGTATTGGGTCATGACGTATTCACCGATCATGCGACGAGCTTCGCGAACATACAATTGCTGTTGCCAACCATCTTCGCGAGCAAATTCATCTTTGCTGGTTCCCCATCTTGATACTTCTTCTTTAATATGTGATGACATTCTGGGATGATATGCCAATGTCCACATTAGTCCCTTTTGGTACTGTCTGTGCTTTTCTCTTATCTTTTCCCTTTCTTCATAGCTTGCCTCCGGGTAATCATAGTTTTGTCCAATAAAATCTGTGGAGAAACCGGTGCGGTTATTCGTGTCTGTTTTGCGATTCGGCATTTTCGAGTTGCCCCAGGGAAAACCTTTTTCACCAGCTTCATAATTCCGCAAAAGCAATTCGTAATCCAGTTCATTGTACGTTGAAGGTTTTTCGAAAGGAATCCTGTTTCCCGAGTGATCGGTCAGGCACATCCGAAAGCAATAAGCTTGTACCCGGTGATCGCCGGCGCCATACTCTCCGGGCCCATCGGGATCGATACATGGAAGCAGGCCGCTACCGGGATCCCCTTTTACGACGTAGGGATCCACACCATCCACAAAATTGTGATTAATAGCATTCCGGGCAGGATAGCCGGTCATGGTGGTATCGGTCAACCTGGTGTGAACGCCATTAAGAGTTTCCTTGTAGGTATCGTTTGCCTCTCTTCCAACCGTGTAAGAAACACCGGCAGTTGCCATCAAATCCCCTTCATAGGTAGCATCGATAAAGATTTTCCCGTAGTACGATTCTCCGGATAACATTGTGATAGAACTGATTTTTCCGGCATCTTTTTTCACACCATTGGTTCGGTTCAATTTTTGGTTCATGACCAGTTCTATGTTTTCAGTATCAATAAAATCCTTATATACCTTTAGGGCTGCTGAAGGCTCGAAAGTCCACATGGCTAATTCATCTTTCGCGGTCCTAGTCTGTCCACCATCCTGGTACTCCTGCCTTGTTTGCCACTTCCAATTCTCAGGGTCGTCATAGTACTTTTTAATCCCTTCGTAAAATTCTCGGGAGATTCCTCCGATCGCGGACTTATTGCCAATATCGGTTGCGCCTAACCCCCCTGTAGTCAGGCCACCAATTCTGGAACTGGGTTCGATCAGCAGGACTGACTTCTCCATTCGTTTTGCCTGGATGGCAGCGGCAATGCCTCCAGAAGAAGCACCATAAATGATGATGTCATAAACATCTTGGTTTTTTTCCCCACAGGAGAAAGGTAGTAAACTAAATAAAAGAATGAAGCAAATAAAATGAGTCGTTTGAATTTTCATAATTTTTACATATTTATTTGTCAGCCGTTAACCGTCAACTGCTGCTCATTATTCAGTGGGAATTCTCAATATTTGCCCATCTGCTAATAATTGTTTACTCAATTCCTCATAAGCAAGATCCTGAACGGCTATTTCCTGATCGATTGACATAACAGCTGCGGTTGCAGTGCTTTGCCCCAGGATCATAAATACCGGTTCCATTCGGATAGAACCAAAAGCAATGTGTGAACTCGATACACAAACCGGAACCAATAAATTTTCGCATTCGACCTTTTTGGGGATAAGTGACCGGTAATCTATCTGATAAGGGTGAGGTACTTTGACTCCAAGATCGCCTTCATTTTGAACATAGCCATCGGGTTTCACATACCTTTGGATATTGTGAGAATCCATGGTATAGGAACCCATACCTGCGGGTTGAAGAACAGGTTTTTTCCCAAGGACTTCGTGCTCCGTCGTGACAAACTCACCAATCATCCTTCGCGCTTCCCGCACGTAAATCTGGTGTGGCCAATTCCCATTGTCGACAAACGCATCTTTTGCCAGTCCCCATTCACTCATCGCTTCCCGTACAACCTCAGGTATACTGGGATCGTGCGACTGGAAGTACAGAAATCCCTTTTGATAATTTTCGTGTTCCGCGATAATCTCTCTTCTTTTTTCATAAGATCCTTCGGGGTATTCATAGTTCATGCCAATATTGTCCGTGCTGAATGGACCGTGGTTGTTAGTGTCTGTTTTGCGATTCGGGATGGGATCATACTTACTGAAGGTCTTATCCCATCCTTTAGCATATACCCGGGCCAGCAATTCATAATCCGCAGGATTGTAATTTTCAGGTTTTGGAAAAGCAAGTCGGTTGTCGGGGTGATTGGTAAAGCACGTTCGAAAACAATAGGCTTGAATTTTGTTATCTCCCTCTCCTTTAATTCCGGGATCTTCACCTGAAATTTTGGGCAAAAGTCCGCTGGACACCTCCCCGGGTACCACGTAAGGGTCTATATCTTCATCAAACCAGTGGCCATGGTGTAAAACCCCCACCTGCACGCCATTCCATTGTTCATCATAGACATCGTTAGCTTCCCGGCCAACATGATAACTTACACCAGCAGCTGCCATAAGATCGCCTTCGTAAGTGGCGTCAATAAACATTTTTCCATGATACTCTTTACCGCTTAAGGTGGCAAAAGAGATGATTCTCGCATCGTCCACGACAACTCCCCCGTCCCGGTTGAGCCACTCATCACTGTGTACTATAATATTGTGATCACGGACGAAATTTTCAAAAACCTTTTCAGCCACATGAGGCTCAAAGATCCACATGGTCCGCAGATCACCATCCATGGCTGGAGTGCCTTGTCCTTTATTACCATATTCTGATTTCTTTTGCCATTTCCATGCTTCCTCTTGCTCATAGTGGTTATAAACACCTTGATAGAATTCTCTGGAAAGTCCACCGATCACACTTTTGTCTCCTGTATCAGTGTACCCCAATCCACCTGAAGATAGGCCACCAAGATGAATGTCCGGAGATACGACGATGACAGACTTACCCATCTTTTTAGCCTGGACAGCGGCCGTGATCGCACCCGAAGTGCTGCCGTAGATGATGACATCTGCAGAGTGTCTATTATCATCGGGCTTTTGCGAGGGACCACAAGATATTAGTACAAGTAAAATGACCGTTGGCAAATAATTATAAATTTTCATCTCTTTTGCATTTATAGTTGGTTATGAATTTGCTTTGAATGGCAAAATATCTGCATATTCTGGGGGTATTTTTCTATTGGGAAGCGGATTATCTCTTAATTCTTTAACAATGGAATCTGCCTGAATATCCTGAACTTTTTTTCCCTTAACCATTGCCAGATAAGTGGCAACTCCAGCTGCTTGTCCGAGCGCCATAAACACCGGTTCCATGCGCAATGACCCATAGGCAGAATGAGAAGAAGACACACAAACGGGTACACACAAGTTATGGATCTCCTCTCTTTTGGGAATGATGGATCTGTATGAAATTAGATATGGATCAAAACCTTTGACCGAAATATTTCCCTCGTTTTCCACATGACCATTTATTACCACCCGTTGCACCACATGAGAATCCAGGGCGTAGCCTCCTTTGGCAATGCCATCTAAGACGACCCGGTTGCCTATACATTCATGTTCTGTCATGACAAAATCACTGACCATCCGGCGGGCTTCGCGGATGTATAACTGATGTGGCCAACCTTCTGTATCCAAAAATTCATCATGGCAATATCCCCAGCTCTTCATCTCCTGGCGAATATGGGCTGGGATTCGGTCATCAGTCGCTAAAAACCAAAGAAGGCCTTGCTGATATTTTTTATGTTCGTTCCAAATCCTGACCCTTGTCCTATAATCTCCATCGGGATATTCATAGTTTCCACCGACGAAATTGGCAGAGAAGCCAACCAAACCATAGTTGTTGATATCTGTTTTGCCATTTGGCATTTTGGAAATGATAAAGCCGTTTCTCAATTTTTCCCAGGGCTTTAGTTTTTGTAATCTGGCCATGAGTTCGTAGCGATCTGAATTATATCCTATCGGTTCACTGAGCGGGATTTGATTGTCCTTATTTTGAGTGAGACATAAACGGAAGCAATAGGCCTGGATCTTTTTATCTCCTGTGCCTGTGGCCGCGTGTCCAATCCCGTTCACTTCCGGAAGCAGCCCACTGGAAGGCTTTCCGGGAACGATATATGGATCAACATCCACAGCCCATTCCCGCGTTCTTACGGTTTGGCCGTATGGTCCTGCTTCCCGACCTGGTATCACTCCGTTGTATTTTTCATTGTAAGCGATGTTATTTTCCCTGCCAGTGGTGTAGGATACGCCTGCCTTGGCCATTAAATCTCCTTCGTAGGTAGCATCGATAAATTGATGCGCGCTTATTGTCATGACTTGATCTTCTTGGCTACCGGCATATTCCAGTTCTACACTACGGATCTTTTCATTTCTGACCTTAACGCTTTTTACCCTGCGAGAAAATAGTACTTCTACACCTGCTTCATCTAGATATCGCTTATAAATAATTTCAGCTACATGAGGTTCGAAATTGTACGCAGGGCTTTCCTGCCCATAATACTGCCCAAGTCGTATATAAAATTCCTGTGATAATCCGGTAATATAACTATCCTGACCGCCAGTATCTGTTCTGCCCAGTCCCCCCGAAGTCATACCCCCCAAATGACGTCCAGGTTCTACTAAAAGCACGTTCAAACCATACATTTTGGCCGTATAAGCCGCAATGACCCCGGCAGATGTGGCGCCGTATACTAACAGGTCACAGTTCAGAGATCCGTTTTTCAGGTTGGGTTGATTGGAAGCTAGGGTTGTATTAGCGCGCATTGACAATGGAGCGGCTGCAAACGAATATGGGTTTACGATTGCCGCAGGTATCGCTATTGATACTCCCTTTAGAAAATTCCTTCTTGCGTTGTATCTTTTTTTTTCTTCACAAAATTTCATTGTGCCGAATTTCAACCTAAAGATAGGGGGCTACGGTATAAATAACTATTCATTCAATATTACATCGTTACCAATAATATCTGTCAGTCTATCCTTCAATTTACTAGTGCACCAGGAAGTAATCCAATTCATGAACATAATCACCATACATACCCGCTTCGGTTTGTCCTTTGAATTCCTCGCTAACAGCCAAAGGGAGATGAGGCACATAAGGGGCGAAGTATAAAAAGAAAGGCTGTTCATTCTTCGACATAGCCTTGTTTTGAAGAAAATCTTCCGCTTTCCCAGTGATAAAAGGCAAATATTCTCCAAGGGGATCACTTCAATGTGATCCTTACCGGGTGTTGCTTCAATGGTATACAGGTCGTGGCCAATTGCACCGAATATAGAATTCTGCTCTAATATCCAGCATTCACTGGCACAACTGAAGCCTAGTGCACCAAGCACGAAATATAGCACCCCTTATACTTGTTCTTTTTCACCTGCATTTCGTTGAAGAACCGCCTCACTTAGCGGAATGCTAAGCTCGGGAACCTTCGCCTCATTCAGATAAAAAATAACGTCGTCTAAGGGGCACTTTACTTAGTGCTTGGCGCACTAGCCAATGATCAAAGCCGTGATCCAACGGACCATCTGTGACCGGTTTGTTTAAAGATTAACCACCTCCGACGGGGTCCGTCGCCTCCATCAATTGCACCTTTTCGTGTAATGCTGAATTTTGCAAAAATGTTAAACGTGAATAATTATCCATCCTTAACTCGACTTATGGAATGATTGTGTTTCTGTTGAAGAGGAAAGAAGAAAAATAATGTTGGAGCAACTTGAAATTGCTCCAACATTCGTGTTCGGTGTGGGGCTACCAACCGGGATTTTGATCAGCCTGGCTAATGCCCTCATTATTATCAAGCTCTTCATCCGGAATCGGCCACTTCAAATGCTTAGCTTCAATAGCGGATTTTTTAGGACCGGAAGCGCGAATCACCTCGAGGGATTTTCCGGTGCGCAGTAGGTCGTACCAACGCTTTCCTTCCATAACAAATTCCTTGGCTCTTTCGAGCAGGACTTCATCCTGAAAATCTGCAGCGTTTAATCCTGCTGGCAGGTCAGCTTCCGCATTGGGGGCGTTAAGATCCAATCCACGAGCTCTTCTGCGTACCATATTAACTGCTTCATAAGCTGCGGCATTTGGCCCGTTATTAGCCTGACTGGTGGCTTCGGCAAAGATCATTAAAATTTCGGTGTAGCGGACGATCGGGACATTGTTTCCCGGAAAAGGCGCTTCGGTGTCTCTAAATTTTTTGAACAACATGGGGATCTCCGGACTAAGAAACTGCTCGTCATGCGGCCCGTTATACATCCAGTCTGTTGCCCTCATATCCGGGCCTCCGATTTCTTGTTTCCAATCGCCCACCCAGGAATCTAAATTACCGAACCAAGCATGCGCATTACGACGCACGGAGTATCCAGAGCCTGCCCTATGCATCAACCACAAACACATAAATTCCAATCCTTCCCTCCTGGAATGTACCAATGAAAAGATGTCCTCTGAATGTGTAGAAATAGAGGCTCCGAATATTTGTTGAAAATCCTCCGGTACTTGTATCTCAATCAAACTAAACCTCCCTGAATTCATAATTTCTTGTGCTTTAGATGCGGCTTCGTTCCACGACGAACGTGTGAGGTGCACAATGGCCAACAGCCCGCTGGCAGACCATTTGGTGGCCCTACCTAGATCTGAGGTAGCTTGTTCGTCCGGCAGATTGTCTTCGGCAAATTCTAAATCCGATATAATCTGAGAATAAACTTCACTTTCCGGTGATCGCCCTATGGCCAGATTTGCCTGATCGGTTTCGGCTGTTGTTCGTAATGGAACATCGCCAAAAAGACGAACAAGATGAAAATAACTTAAAGCACGCAGGAATCGAGATTCAGCGATCAGAGCGTTTTTTAGAGTACCGTCCACACCTTCAATATCTTTTTCCTCGAGCTGTTGGATGACAATATTCGCCCTATTGATTACTTCATAGGCTCCTACCCAAATAAAACCAGCCCGCTGTCTACAACGTGCAGGGCAATTGTACTGGCTCGCATTAGATTGGCTACCCCTTCCGAAGAGGCCATCTGACCAGAATTCAAGATACCCTAGTAACCAAAAACCATAGAGCCTACCACCTCTGAAAGGTTCATATATTCCTACGGTAGCAGAAATAACTCCTGCTTTGGAGGAAAAAACAGTCTCTTGCGAGAGGAATGTCCTTGGATTTTCGTTTAAATCCGTGCTGCATGCCGCGATGGTGAATAGAAATATAAAGGCTAAAAAGAATTTATATACAAATGTTTTCATGACTGAATGATTTAATAGTTAATGTATTAAAATTAAGTGTTCTAACGGGATATTCATAATCCCAATCTAAACCCAAACCTCAAAGTTCGAGCAGATGGGTAAGCATGTCCATCAATACCAACACGCAAATCGGCACTACCCCATCGACTTATGTCTGGTGTATACCAGGAATATCCGCTCAAAGTCAATAGATTCTGTCCGCTGAAAAATATGCTGGCAGACTTGATTTCGGATACCCCAATTGAAGCAAGTGGAATATTGTAGTTGATCATGAGGTTTCCAATACGTAGATAATCAGCATCTTCAAGGTAATAGTCAGAAGATGCCTGATTAAGGGTACTTGTTGCTCTTGGAAAACGAGCATTAACATCCGGATTAGATTGGGTCCAGCGTTGGTCTGCATTCTCGACAATGTTGTTGCCTCCACGGTGCATAGATGCCGCAAATCGATAAATGTTTTCGTTGTGGATTTGCAGACCCAATACTCCCTGAATGTTAAGCCTTATGGAAAAATTACTATATGACAAGCTTGTGGAGATTCCATAAGTAAAGTCGGGATATGGGCTGCCAAGAATAACGCGGTCTGCACCGGTAATGTTACCATCACCATCCTGGTCAACATAGTTAAATAAGCCTTCTCCTGTTAAACCATCAGTTTGGACACCAAAAAAGGAGGATAACGGCGAGCCTTCGCGGACAACATTGACCGAAAAAAACCCAGCGAAGGGAGCAACAATGTCTTGTCCGCCAGCAGTCTCTGTTACCGTGTTGCGGTTGGCGGATAAGTTAACGCTGGCATCCCAGCTAAGTTTACCTCTTCTCATCAAAACGGTTGCGAGATTAAGTTCCACTCCTCTATTTCGGGTTGACCCAATATTTTGAATGGTAGTTGTAAACCCGGAAGTCGGCGCAAGATTAACCAGGGCCAATAAGTCGTCTGTATTTTTGACATAATAGTCTGCGCTCAAACTAAAGCGTTGATTCCAAAGACCCAGCTCAAATCCTACATTATATTCTTCGGTGGTTTCCCACTTAAGGTTCGGGTTGCCTAAATTGTCGGCCGCAAAACCTGTAGTGGGCGTACCGCCAAAAGCAAGACTAACATCTGAGAACCGTTGCAAGGATTGATAAGGGGAGATGGCCTGGTTTCCGGAAATACCCCAGCTCACTCTCAATTTTAAGTCAGAAAGGTTTCTCATGTTTTCCATGAAACTTTCTTCCGACAATCTCCAGGCTACCGCTGCTGATGGGAAAAAGCCCCATTTGTTTCCTTGACCAAAACGAGATGATCCGTCCCTCCTTCCTGATACGGTAAAGAGATACTTTTCATTCAAGCTGTAATTTGCCCTTCCCAGGAATGACAATAAGGTCCATTCAGAAAAATTAGTCTTGGGTGGACCAAAAAATTCACCCGCTCCAAGACCATCACTTTGTAAATCATCCGTCACAAAGCCACTGCTACTACTTGAAAGTCTATCATATTGTTCCTGTTGCCAGGTATATCCAGCGGTCACGCTGAGGTGATCGTTTTCACGGAGAGTGGTGGTGTAATTTACGGTACCTTCGGTGAGCAAGGAACTAGTAGAAGAAAAATTTTTTGAACCCGACCCGGCTGGCAGACCTCTTTCAACTAACCTGGGGTTAAAGAAATCGCCCTCAGTACTAAGTTGGTCCGCGCCCAATAAAACTTTGAAGGTCAGGCCATCCAAAAGTTCATAGCTCCCGGAAAGGTTAGCCAAAACCCGGTCGATTTTGTTTCGATCGAGTTGTTCTAAAATTACGGCAAGAGGATTATCTCCACCACTGGGACTGAAGGGAAAATCTTTGAGATCGGCAGCGGGCGTATAGCTTCCATCGGCACGGAATGGCGTTAAAAAGGGTGCGTGTTCAAGTGCGCTAAACATAATTAGTTGTTCATCAATTTGATTGTTAACTGAACGAGATAGGAGGATACGGCTCGAAAGTTTAAACCGATCGCTGATATCTCTGTCCAAATTGACGCGCAGTGAGCCACGGTCGAAATCAGATCCCTTTATGACGCCCTCTTCATTCAAATAGTTTCCGGACACCAGGTAACGGGTTTGATCATTTCCTCCAGAGAATCTCAGTGCGTAGTTTTGCACTAGAGCATCACGAAATATTACGTCTTGCCAGTCTGTATTTATTTGCGAAAAGGTAGATACTTCAGAAGGGCTGAAAAAAGGAGGATTTCCATCATTGAACGCCCGTTCGTTGGCAATATCAAGATATTGGGCACTGTTCATCAAATCGATGGTTTTCTCGACATTTCGAAAACCCACTGAAGACTCAAATTCGACTTTGTTTCGGCCCGGTTTACCTTGCTTCGTAGTGATAAGGAGAACTCCATTGCTGCCCCGGGACCCATAAATGGCGGTAGCCGATGCATCTTTTAAAACCTCAATCGATTCGATATCTCCCGGATTTATAGTCGAGAGTAGATTGGTTTCTCCTACATTACCCGTAATGATGGGAAATCCATCCACCACATATAGTGGATCATTACTTCCAATTACTGAATTGCTGCCTCTTACTCGTACAATCATAGTACCTCCTGGAGCACCACCTTGGGACACTGCTTGTAGGCCTGCCATCTTGCCTTGCAGACCTTGAGCTAGATTAGAAATAACTTCGTCAGTAAACTTTTCCCCATTCAGAGATCCTACGGCACCTGTCAAATCTCTTTTCCTCACTGCTCCGTATCCGATTACGACTACCTCATCCAATCGAGATATCGATGCATTCAGGATAATATTTAACTCTGTCTGTGCGTTCACTGGTACTTCCTGGGTTTCATATCCGATGTAAGAAAACACCAATACTGATTGTCCATCTGGCACGTCGAGCGTGTACTGCCCGTTGACATCAGTGGTAGTACCGGAAGTGGTACCCTGAACCAGGACAGTAGCGCCGATTAATAGGTCTCCATCTGAGGTGACTACCCCTGAGACGGTCAGTTGCCCAAAGGTGATTAGTGGGGTGAGAAAGAAGATTAGGAGCAGCAGTAATAGCTGTCGTCTCTGTCCGTCCCGCCTGCCCTGAGCGCAGTCGAGGGAAGTCGAGGGAAGTCGAGGGAAGTTAGATTTAAATTTAATCATATCAGATGGTTTTTTTTACAAAATATATTGAGTGACAGATAATTTAATTCTGTGCAAGATAGAATAATATTATTGGGCAGGATGTATAAGAAGAAATATATTTTTTTGAACAATGGAACAATGGAATAATGGAATAATGCAAAATATTAAACGAATAGTAAATTTGAGTGATTATTTTCTATATGTCAGCAATCTAAGTACATGACAAAAAACGGAAGTAGAGCCAAATTTTCCGTCTGTCGTGGTTAATATATGCGTTGATATAGTTGTCTATCCCTCCCCTGAAAATGCTTTTTCTTCTTTTTCCTCGATTATTTTTTTTGAATAATGAGGGTATCTTTCTCTTTATCCATTCGCCTATACGTATCATCCATACATATGATATGGCTAATAAACCAAATAATGTTTCTAGCCTTTTGGGATGAGTTACATGTGTATCTTCCAGTTGAAAACCATTCGTTTTCATGTCCTTGAACATGTTTTCAATATACCACCTTTTGGCATAGATATCGCAAGCATCTTCTACATCCTCAGAGTGTATGACTATCAAATACTCTAATTTGTTCTTGTCATTTCTAAATCTGAATCCGCTTACGTATACTTCATTGCCTCCAACTAAATATTTTCCCGGCAATCTTGGCGATGATCTTTTATTATTTTTACATAATAAACCCAGTTTTACCTCCGTGCCATTTTTTACACCTACCATGCCTTCCTTAACCCGAAGGTTGAATCCTATCTCATTGGTTATCAAGTACTTAACCCAATGTTGGCCAATGAATTCCCGGTCTCCTATAACGTTCTTTATCTGACCTTTTCCAACAATTTTTACCACTTCCTCTAACAACTCAATTCTTTCATATTGTGCAGAGTTGCCTTTCTTTGGAAGCAACACCCATTTGATCGGTATCGAATACCCGTCTCCTAGTATAGAAAATACCAAAAAATTAATATCCACTTTACCAAATTGCCAGTTTGTCCTATCCACAAGCAGGGTATAAGGCCCCTTCAACTCACTCATTTTCAAAAGCAAATGTCCTAGACCAGTGTCATCCCAATCCACCTGAGAGATAAATCGTTGAAGACGACGATAATTACTCAATGGCTTCGCTTTTGAAATCATACCGTGAGCAACCTTGACCATATTGACACTCCTAATGGTAGACATACTGATCACCGCCGAGGCAATCAAGTTTACCCTTTGCTGGTGAAGTTTACTAAGTTCTATTTTCAATTCTCGGGAAAGTTCTTTAACTTTCTCCTTAATTGCCATGTCGTTCAGTGTTGTAAGTAACACATTATCAACACTTTACGCGTGGCAATTATTTTATCAATCCTGTTTTGTCATGTACTATGGTCAGCAATTCAGAGCCAATTCCTTAAAGAATGAGTTGAAAAGCTCTCGAAAATCTCCCCGCAATTTGCTTTTGTATAGGATTGCCCAAACCTTTGACCACTTTATCCCTGGCAACAGAGTGGTTGAAAAATGAGGATGGTCACCGCAAACAGGACTGCGAACAAAAAGCACTGAAAAGATTATTGGTAAATCTTAAAAGCGACTTTCCTCGATTGCCAATTTGCATTCTTTTGGACGGACTATTCGCCTCAGGCCCTGTAATTGAGCAAATCAAAACAAATGGCTGGGAGTACATTATTGTTTGGAAAGATGGAAAATTGAAAATAGCCTGTCCGCCTTTGGCGGGAAGGATTTAATGCTCAGAAGAATCATGGTTTGAATTTACATCACAAATATGTGCGCAAAAACTTCACCCGCATTCGCAATTATTACATGTCTATGCAGATTGCTACTAATTCCGCATCGGGATAAGCTTGGTAAATGGGAATGAATTCGGCACCGAAACCTAGGCCTATTATTGCTATTCGCATGGTTTTACTTGTGTTTATCGAATTTGTAATCTTCCTTTGATTGTAACGGCGAAAATAATCACTTACAACTCCTCCCTCATCTCCACCTGCTCCAAGGTCCTCATGTAGGCAAACAAATCCAATACCTCTTTGTCGCTCAATGGGCCTAATAAGCCCTCGGGCATCATGGATTGCGTGGTCTGTTCCCTTGAGCGAATGTCAGATTGATTAATGAGCACCTCGTCTTGCCCTACGATACGCATCGTGAGTTGGCGCTCATTCTCAGCAATCACATTGCCGCTGAATATCCTGCCATCTTGGGTTGTAACGACCACCATAAGATAGTCATCTTGTATTTCAGCGCTCGGCTCGATCACATTGCTGAGCAAGTAAGCTGTGTTTTGACGATTAGACCCAGTGAGATCCGGGCCGATTACACCACCTTCGTCGTACATCTTGTGACAAGCAAAACAGACACGACGGTAGACAGCTCGACCAGCATGCGGATCCGCTTGGGTCAAAGCCTTATCAGAGAGCAATCTTTGATATTTGGCATATTCTGCCTCTTTGTTAGATGCCAGATCTTCTATTGGTCCCCACATTTCCACAAAGCCACTACCCAAAACGCGTTTCAGTTGGAGAGCGGTATATGGTGGGATATCCTTTCTCGATATTTTCTCCTCGTTTATGGCTTTTGCCAGTTGCCGTGCATAAGTACGTCTGGAGGATAGTGTTTGGATTGCCTCCTGTCTATGTTCAAGATTCAGACCGTCATAACTTTGCAGGAGCAGGGCTCCAATTGATGCGCTTTCATAAGATGCCATAGCCCTGATAGCTTCCGTTTTTAGCTCATCTACACGAAGAAGATCTGCGAGTTCGGATTCAAGTTCTGGCCACTTTTGTGTAGCCAGACTTGTTATCGCATTTTGTCTTTTGGATAATTCGGCATTTGGATTCTTTAACGTTGCCAGCATTTCCCTGGCTGCTGCTATACTTCCGAAACTTTGAGCTACCTGCACCGCAAGATCAGAAAGAGAAGCATCGTTCTTAATCTTGTTGTAGATATATTCCCAGTTTGATGGTTCGGTGATATCTGCGCGACCTTCCAATCCGCTGATCATACCTTCCAATATAGCCTTTAAGTTATTCGATCTCTTACCCAATGCCGCCGTAACGGCTTCCAATTGATCGGCATCAACTAGTCGACGAGCTATATGACTAGTGATCATAGGTATCTTACTGCTAATGGCCAGTTGAGTTGCGTTTGATACATCGTCACTAACTAATGGTTCTATACCAAACCAGATCATAAATGGAATATTAGGGTCATCAGAATCTGCAATATGACTGACCAAAGCATTGGCAATGCCCCATCGATCTTTTTCTTGCAACCGTTGCAGGGCCGAAGCGAGATAAAGTCGTACTACAGCAGATTTTTCTGTCCTTGCCATCCGTACCATTTGCGCAAGCACTTGATCAGAAACATTTCTGTCTTCAGTAAGAAATTGAATAGCCCATGCTCGCACATACGGATCACTATTTTCTAATAGATCTGCAAGTTCCCCCTCATTTATTGATTTCGATACATGTAAAGCCCAAAGTGCTTTTAATTGAGAATCACTATTGCCTTCATTTTGCAATATGTCCTTTAGCTTATCAATGGCTTCGGCATCAATGCTCGCTTGAGCACCTCTTTTTTGTAAAATAACTCTTGCCCTCCTGGTATGCCAGTCACTCTTAGATAGCTGATATTCAGCGAGTTGTAAATCCGTTAATGAGTTTAGATCACCATATCTGCCGTCCCACTCCTTCGCTAATGAGGTCTCCGGCATTATTCGAAATACGCGGCCTGTTTCCTTATTGACCACATCATTACCGCAAATATCAGCATCATGCCAATCCAAAACATACAGCCCCCCTTCGGGCCCGACCTCCATACTAAATCCAATCCACTGGGCATTGTTTGCCATCATGAAATCATCTCCATGGCTGGCAACGAAACCTGACCCGTTCGGAGTGAGGATGTCGGATAGGACATTATGTTCATGTATGTTCGCCATGAAAATCCTACCTTGTTCTTCTTCGGGAAATGCATCTGATTGATACACTCTGGCTCCTCCGTGAGCTGATCGATGTCTATGGTCGACAATAGTCCGAATGTCTTTATATACATGGATTGAAATGCTTTCCGCCCTGTCGATGATAAATGCCTCCTTGCACAACGTGAAACAAATGCGGAATCACACATGCGGAAATGAACATCTGACCCTTGGCATCATAGTCCACTCCCCATGGATTACTAAACCCATGAGCCACTACCTCAAATTCATGTTTAGTTGGATGATAACGCCACACACCACCTTCTATGTCAACACCCTCTCCTTCAAGTAGATCTGTAGGAAATGGTTCTTTGTGACCATAAAGTTTTCCTTCGCCTTGGGGTTTTCTGATTTTTGATGGTGTGGCGCGACCTTCTAATCCGTACAACCACCCGTCCGGCCCCCAGTGCAGGCTATTAATCGTCTCGTGTCGATCACGTAGTCCCCAACCTGTTAGGAGAACTTCAATGTCTTCTTCATCCGCTTTGTCATCTTTGTCCTTATCCGGCACAAAAAGCAAATTTGGCGGAGCGCCTAAGTACAAACCGTCGAACCCAATAGCAATAGCTGCAGGGAATGGTATGCCTTCGATAAACACTTTTTTACTATCCGCTACACCATCCCGGTCAGTATCTTCCAGTATCAAAATGCGACTCTTGCCGTCATTAGAAAATCCATCTCTTCGGGATTCGTAATCTCGATTTTCGGCAATCCACATGCGACCTTTGTTATCCCAACAAAAAGCCATCGGTTGGGTGATCATGGGTTCCGAAGCGTACATATTGACTTGGTAACCCTCCTTTACGGTAATTTCATTGATCGCTTCCTCAGGGGTTAGGAATTTTGCTTCGCGGCCCTCTCCTTGCGCAATGCCCCATAGTGAGGCATCGTTGTACATGCCTTCTTGGTCACCGATATAATCTGACCACAAGGCCTGCATTTCCACGTCATTCAATACTCCGGAATAAGCCAGCACGCCATGCCTTATAGTGGTAGATTCTCCTTTTTTGATGTGCCAGTCGCCCATTTTTGCCCTGACCGGTCCGACTCCTAATTTTCCGTCGACCCTCCAAGCCTGAGGAAATCCATCGTTGTCCGGGTGATCAAAAATGGTGATGTGGCCCCATTGGTCCAGACCTTCTATTTCCATTCCGACATCCACCCACATTGCTCTTTGTCCCTCGGCTCGATTGTTTTTTTGGCGTGCAGCATTGACCGCTTCGCCTTCTATTCCTTTGTGCCACGGCATTCTCAGAAACATACCTCCATAATCAAATTCATTAATCGTAATATCTTGTTGGGCTTCGCCATTCCATTCTAGTTCGAGTAGATACTTACCATCTTTTTCAGCAAATGTCCAAGTCTGAGTTTCCTTAAGAATGGCTTGTGCATTCTCATCTAACAAATTGTAAATCGTCTGCCATTTCAGCTCTTCACCTTCAGGTATGAGCACATTCATCGAAACTTTCTGCCAATGGCTCCCACCTGGATTGTGGAAAAAATCTCTACCGATTTTCTTTTTTATTTCTTCAGGTTTGTCTTTTCTGTAAAACCATTTTTTCAATTCTTCCGGACTTGCATCGTTTCCGCTCACTCTTGTAAATCCCCAATAGAGTCCGGTCTGATGTTTATGGTGATCGGGACTGTATTGAGTCAATGAGACGCCGGAACCTGGAGCTAGAATTGGGTGGAGGTATGGCCTGTGATCAGCTCGAGCATTTTGTGTGACCAATGCTTTTTCTTTTCCCTTTTCGAAAATTTGGATTTGATCTTCCGTTTTTTCGGCGTAAAAACCGGTTTCGATTATTGGTCTTACCTCATCTTTGCAAGACAATAGAAAGGCGATGAAAACGACGGTAAAAAAGTACTTTATCATTTTATTTGCGATTTGTGCCAAAATTACATTTTATATAAATAACTAGTGCTCTGTAAAGTAAGTTTTTGAAATTAATTTATGGATAAAATCGTTTGAATTTATCTCGAGCTTTTTCTGGAGTGAATTGCCAATTTGTTTTGACTTGCTTATCATTTCGTTCTTTGACCAATGCATTGAGTTGTTGGGTGACAATTTTTTGATTTCCCATTCTACGATTCAAACATTGAACAGTTAAAGCGTGGATTTCAATCTCTGCCATATTCAGCCATGATGCGTTTACCGGTGGGTGATAAAATCTAATTTTTTGGTTAAGTTCAAATGCTTTTTCCGGTGCAAAAGCTTTGTAGAACGATCCAGGTTGGTGAGTGTTTAGATTGTCGGATACCATTCTTATGGATTTAGCTTCAGGTAATGTCGTTGGTAGGTATTCTTCCATGAATACATTAATATAGTTGGCAAAATCAATTGCTGTACGGGTAGGACACACCCAAACAAATCTTTTTCCAAAATTCAGAACTCCAGACCTGGACAAAGATAATCAAGGAGTTATGAGAATTTGACCGTAAATTCAAATGTCGCATTTTAGCATAAACTATTTGATAGATCATGCAAATGCGACTTCCCATATTTCCCTCATCATCACGATTAATAAACGCAAATACAGCTGTGTACGCAGATTCGAACATGGTCTACTACATGCATTCCGGATCGGTGATATACTGCCATGAGAAAAGTGACCTTCAAGGCTATCGATATATTACAGCCAATCTTGTAGTGTCAGGTCTATGTAGACCAAAGGAAATAGCCGATACATTGGGAGTGGGCAACCGGAACATCCAAAGATATGCCAAAGCCTTGCGCGAAAAAGGATCACAATGGTTTTTCCAAAGAGAAGAACAAAGAGGAAGTTGCTATAAGTTGAGTGAAGGGGCGATGGATCAAGCCCAAAAGTACCTTGATGGTTTCTATGGAGTAGCCGATACAGCTAAACTTTTAGGAGTTACAGAAGGCGCACTTCGCTATCATATCAGAAAAGGCCGGTTAAAAAAAAAGTGGTAAACCAACCGATTCTGTATCATCCAATGGGACTATTCTTTTGCCTGCTGAGAGAAACGAGTTGGATCTGTTGGCATCAGAGGTCTTGGGAGTAGCAGCTACACGAGTAGATGAAAGGACAAAAGCCGCCTTCGGTAAGATAGAAACTACCCCATTACATTTTGAATCCTGTCAATCCCTGTCCTTTGGCGGAGTACTTCCTGAGTTTGACACTTAATTTTGCTGGTGATTTGATTTTCAGCCAGTTATGTGATGGGCATGTTGCAAATTGCCACTACGAGCTATTCATTTTATGAGAATGAGTTGGTATGACGGTAGGTAGTTGACCTATTTGATGAGTTCAATATTTTTAAGCGGAGCAATATTTAATGCTCGAAGGATTTTTGCTCCATATTGTCCATTGGCACCTTTTACATAAAATTTGTGATCGTCCAGTTTCATTTGAGATACCTGGAGTTGATTGAGTTCATTTTTTATTTTTTCAGGACTTATATCTATTTCCTTACTTCGTAGAGTTTCTTCCAGAGCTCTTTCCATTGCAAAGGAAATGAAGCACACTACAAAGTGGCCTTTTATTCTATTGGGTGTCCAATGGAATATCGGTCGTGTTTTCATAGTTGTTTTTAGAATGCGAAAGCTTTCTTCTATGCGCCATAGATTGTGGTAGGCTTTCATAATAGCAAATTCACTCATGTCTTTGCGGCTTGACTGAATACCATAATATCCGTCCCACTTGCTATCTTCTTTGATTCGTTCTTCATCCAGAGTAGGTGGTGTCTTGTTCTCATATTCTATTTTGACGTACCTCTTTGCACCCTTTTTACTGCTGGGCACCTGGCCTTGGTCGACCATGGCTTCGGCCTTTTCGACTTGTCTTTTTCTGTCTTTTTGATCTTTTACCGCTCGTTGTTTTGACCAACTTATTATGAGTTTATCTTTCCATTCATGTTGTTGACCTTGTTCGTCTTTATAGGATACCTCCAGATCCACAGATTTATATCTGAACAATACTTCTGCTGTGTCTTTGTCCACTTCATGATTATGGTAACCCTCATTAGCCCATACCTGATCCTGTATAGGTTTGGCTTGGACTTTTAGTTTTGAACTCACAATGTATTCATATCCTGCTTGTCTGATGAGGTGAAAGTTGTTTTTACTATTCAGCCCCTTATCGGCTACTATGACAACTTGATTGATGTTGAACCGATCTTTGAGTATGTTCAACGCATCGATCATCGTCTTGCCATCTGATGTATTTCCTGGGAATAATTCATAACCTATAGGGCGACCTTGCTGATCGGTAAACAATCCCATCACTACCTGCACCTCGTTGAACTTTGAGTCCACTCCGAAAACTAAATCATAAATCATGTCAAATATTACAATAAGATGACATATATATTTAATTTGTGATATGTTTAAACGTAGTACAAATTCACAAGTTGATCTATTCAAATCGATAGGAGGGATGCTATCAGAACGGAAGCGAGAGCTTCTGGATGATCCGAATGGTTGGCATAATATATTTTTTAAAGAAGTGGTATCTCGCATAGACGAAGGATTGTTCGAGGTGCTTTATAATCAAGGAGGCCGGCCCAATTGCTCAATTAGAGTTTTAATGGGAATGATTATCCTTAAAGAAGGTAAAGGTTGGACTGATGAACAACTTTTTGATGAATGTCGATTCAACACCAGGGTCATGCTTGCTTTGGGATATTCGAATATAAATGAGGATATTCCGACCGAATCGACTTACTATAAGTTCAGACAGAGCATGGTAGAGTATAATGAAGACCATGGGGAGGATTTGATGAAGGCGGCATTTAAACAAATCACTATTGGGCAGATAGAGCAATACAAGGTGAGCGGTAAGAAAATACGATTGGATTCGAAGTTGATTAATTCCAATATTGCACGCTGCACTCGAGTCCAGATGATAATCGAAGCTGTACGAGTATGCAGTAAAGACCTTATGGTAGAACTGCTTACAGATCAATTGGATAAAGAATCATGCGAGCTTTTAGAAAAGCTAAAAAGCCAAAGTGCCTCCAATATTGTCTACCCATTAAACAAAAAAGAAAAAGAGGAACTGCTAGTAGGTATGGGTAAGATCATAAAGGTACTCTTGAGTCATGGCCAGGCGGCGGGATTGACAGGCTACCAAGATCTCAAGCGGCTCTACGAAGAACAGTATGAAGAACAATCAGAGGAATCTAATGAGCAAAAACCTCCGAGTGCCTCTGATGATAAAACAAAAATCAGCGCGGTCTGTGATGAATCTGAACAGCAAACTAAACAGGAGAATACTCCGAGACCCAAAGCTGCAAGAGACATATCGAGTGGCAGTGTGCAGTCCATTCATGATCCTGATGCTGCCTACCGTACTAAAGGTAAAGCAGAAAATAAACAGACCATATCGGGCTATCATGCCAACATAAGTGAAACGTGTACAGAAGAAAATGAAATAGACCTAATCGTAGATGCCCAGGTAGTACCGGCCAATATTACAGAAGACGAGTTTTTAATCGAATCTATCGACCATATCCAGGATGTATTAAATCCAGATAAGGATGAATCAGGTCAAGAAAAGAATAAAATAGAACAGGCCATCACGGATGGCGGATACGACAGCAAGGCCAACAGAAAAGCAATGTCAGAAACGACCACGCCCGAATGGAAGTTAGCTAATACAAAAGGGGGAAAGCAGGCCTATACAATGAAACGAGATGAGAATAACAATCTTCAAGTATGGCGAAAAAAGACAGGAGAACAGTGCGCGGTAAAGTTTAACGAGAAGACCAACAAATACGTCATTAAACACGACACCCGAGGTCGGTATATGACCAAAGATGAAGTAGAAAACTATTTTTTATTTCAACAGATGCAAGAAACATTAGATGAACACACCCACAATCTAAGAGCCAATGTGGAATCGACCATACATCAATGTTTTCACCGGCTCAAAAAAAGGAACAAAATATTATATCGGGGTTTATTCAAATGTCAAATTTATGTCCTGTCACGAGTACTTTGGACGAATTTTAGAAGAATTAACGATAAATTGGTCGAAAATGCCCTCGGATTTCCAAATATCATCATCGCAACCCTCAGGAATGCTTATGCAACAATATTGCACTTAAGAAAATTCCAGGGTTTTGGCCGCAGCTGGCAAATGTACGCTTGAAAAATGTGTGGTAATCGGAGTGGACTCAATAATGATATATTCCACTTTATTATAATACAATAGTTCGTGAAGGATTTCGGCCAAATTCGAAGTGTTAACAGCAGTATCTTAAATTCAAGATTTTCTATAACGCTGATTATCAAGTATTTATGGCCTGCTTATTTGGCAATCCTATTAAAATGCAAGTTTCGGTTCAGACGATACTTTAGTTTTAATAATTTATCCATAATTCTAAGATTGAGTATCAACGAGTTATGAAATATTTCCTTCACGGACTATTGATAATATATAACCTACTTTATTTCAAGACATTGTATTATTTTAACCCCAATGTCCAGTAGTATGGAAGTTACTCCGTAGAAAATATGGGATATGTAAAACTCGATTTTTCACAACATTCAGAGGGCATTTATTTCGCTCAGGCGAGGGATAGTCAGAGCGGTAAGATTTCGCGTTTGATGAAGATTGTGGTGGAATAGGCTGTTGCTGAATGTACGAAAGTTGACAACTTTCAAAAAGTTGTCAACTTTTATCGAAATCCTATTCAACCCGTGCGTTGCTCACAGCAAAAACTGAACTTCCGAAAGTTCTCTACCGATTTGCTGTACACCTTCCAGAATGCGTTTGGTTTGTTTTGCTAATGGTTTTTTAATTCCTTTAATGTACTGCGCCAGGAGGCTTTGGTTCATGCCTATTCGTTCGGAAAGGGCTTTGGCATTGATCACCCGGTAGAACGAAAAGAAGCTTTCGAGATCATAAGTGAGCTTGATCTCATCAATGGTATAGGTAAATCCCTCCTCTTCGAATGTAAGGTTCACAGTTTCAATGATCATGTCCTCCAGTTCACTCCAGGTATCAGCGTAGGTATTAATAGGGTTGTTGTCTACCATCGCGTAAGCACTATAACCTACATCTTCTTTCATTATGCTCATAGTGATTTCTGGTCTCATCTTTTATCCGTTTTAATTTCAGCGTCTTTCAGAATTCTTCTTAGCAACCTATCGCAGCCGTCGACCGTTGGCCGTCCGCCGTCAACCGTGTTCCCCTAAAACTCAACCTCCGCTTCAACAATTTCATCACCTCGCCTAACCACAACCACCACTTTAACCCCTGGCTGAAAATGCGAAAGCGCTTGCATGTAAGCTTCCATATCCTTGATCTCCAGATCACCCATTTTGATCACTACATCACCTTTTATAATCCCTGCTTTTTGGGCCGGGCGGTCGCTACGTACGCCATCGATCCGCATGCCTTCGCCATCGTACAGGTAGTCGGGCATTACTCCCAAAGTGACATTAAAAGTAGCCCTTGATCTTTGATCGGCATCTTTGGTTTCGGTATATTCTAATCTTCCAACCTTTTCCAATTCTTCAATTAAGTCGAGCACGAATTGAAGCGTTAGATTTATTCCGTTGTAATTGATGAGATGTTCGTCGTCGCTGGGCTTGTGATAGTCTTCGTGTTGGCCTGTAAAAAAATGGAGAACGGGTATTTCCTGTAAATAAAAAGAAGTATGATCTGAGGCGCCTATGCCGCCCGGACTGGTCACAATTTCAAGATTTGCAGAGCTGATCTTTTCAATAGCGGAAATCCAGGATGGCGACGTGCCTACACCGTTGACCGCCAGTTTATGTTCTTCTTTTAGTCTGCCTATCATATCAAAATTGAGCATGTAGTTGACTTTTTTGAGGTCTATGGTTGGATTTTTGGTAAAATAATTTGATCCCCACAGGCCATACTCCTCACCCGAAAATGCGATGAATACATAGTTGTTTTGTTTGTAGGTATTTTTGAGCTTTTCTGCCAGCCACAACATCCCTGCAACACCGCTCGCATTATCATCTGCTCCGTTGTGAATAAAGCCTTCTTCGGGATGGAGAGAACCAAAACCACCTAAACCCAAATGATCGAAATGTGCGCCAATAACAACAGTATTAGTGGCTTTGTTGTCCAATAGGCCAATCACATTTCGACCTGTGATCTGTCCTTCTTCGCCTTCAGTGAAATTCACTTTGTGTGGATTGCTTTTATCTTTTACCGAAAATTCCTGGAAAAAACCATCAGTACCCATTGGTTCTAAACCTAGTGCCTCCATGCGGCTGGCAATAAATTGAGCCGCCAGGAGTTCTCCCGGTTCGCCGATCTGCCTTCCTGCTAGTTCGTCAGATGCGAGATATTCGATATCTTTTTCCAGCAGGCCGTAGCTGAAGGAAGAACTGGTAGCTGCATGTTGCTGTGTTTTGCACCCGGTAATCAGAAGGAGTACCACGCATCCAAATGCATTCAGAATGTTGTAGTATTTAGTGCTTATTTTCATTCGATTGATTTGTTCGTTTAAAACGGCACGAAAACCTGTTAGGTTGCCATTAAAAGTGAATCTGCAAAAATTAGTAACGTTTGAAGGCTTCACCATGAAAACCTAACAGGTTATCACATAGATTTTAAATTTGCATTCTACAAAAGTAAACTAATGCACCGTAATCACTTTTTACATCTGCTGTTCTTTGTCGTATTCATGGCATGCAAGCCCGATAAGCCTATCCCATTGAAATCGGGTTATGAGCGATCAACGATTATTGGGCAAATTTCCAATTCATTGATCTATCCCCAAGAGCAACATTTCGAGTCTATGCGCCAGCTGACTTTCGGAGGAGATAACGCCGAAGCCTATTGGAGTTTTGACAATACGAAACTAATTTTTCAAATGACCAATGAGGAGTGGAAGGCGCCGTGTGATCGAATCTTTTTATACGACCTGAAAAAGACGTATGAACTGGACAAGAATCCAAAATTGATAAGCACAGGAAAGGGGCGAACGACCTGCAGCTATTTTCTTCCCGGCAACGATAAAATTGTCTACGCCTCTACTCACCATAAAAATGCAGATTGTCCGCCTGTGCCTGAGCGCAGAGCAGATGGAAAATACGTCTGGCCGATTTATGCGGACTACGACATTTTTGCGGCCGATACAGATGGAAATTTGGTCGATCAATTAACTAATGTTCCAGGATACGATGCCGAAGCAACGGTGTCGCCAAAAGGTGATCTAATTGTCTTTACTTCTATGCGATCGGGGGATCTGGAGTTGTACACAATGAATATAGATGGTAGCGATGTAAGGCAAGTTACTGATGAATTGGGCTACGATGGAGGGGCCTTCTTTTCTCCTGATGGGACAAAACTTATCTTTCGCGCGTCTAGGCCGGAAGAAGGTGATGAAGCAGATACGTATAAAGGATTATTGTCAGAAGGATTGGTACAGCCTACGCAAATGGAACTTTTTCTTTGCAATGTTGATGGCAGCGAGATGCAGCAGATCACGTCGCTCGGCAATGCCAATTGGGCGCCTTATTTTCATCCTTCAGGCGAGAAGGTTATTTTCTCATCCAATCACAAAAGCAAGAGAGGTTTTCCATTTAATCTTTTCATGATCGATCTCGATGGTTCGGGATTGGAGCAGGTCACTTTTGATGAGACATTTGACTCCTTCCCAATGTTTTCGCACAATGGAAAATACCTTGCTTTTTCTTCCAATCGCAACAATGGAGATACGCGTAATACCAATCTTTTTATAGCCGAATGGCAAGACTAATTCCGGATAGAAAAGAAGAGAATAATCGACAACCTCAATTGGCGTTAGCTTCTATACGTGTTTCGTCGAAACCTGTTATTTCAAGTGATATTCCGCCATTAGTCATTAATTTGTCGGCGAGAGTTTCCGCATCGATACCCAGTTCCAGATTATAGATAGCGAGGCGATCCTTGAACGATTTGGAGACTACTGCTACATTATTCAACCCTTCGAGCATCTTTCGCACATTGTTATACCCTTTAAAATCCACATTTGAGATCTGAATGACAAACAAAGAAGCAGAAATAGTTGATGGCGGCGGCAGAGAATTGCGTTGAGCTACGATAATTCCTGCAGCCTCTATTATGGCTTCTTCTACAACCTCCTCCATCGCCTTGCTTTTGAAAAAAAGAGCTCCTGCTGTAACACCCAGGACAGACGTACCACCTATGGCGCCTACCTTGGTTCTTTTATGATTAATAGATTTTGACATGAGGATTTCTCCGGTATTGGCACTCACTATTTGAACCACCATGCCGATATGAGCCTTTGTTTTACCAACACCACCAATACCTATTTTTCTAGAGAACCCGCCAATCGCACCTCCGCTCACCTTTTCTTCAAATTCGGTAATACTGCCCATGACCAAAAGCTGAGCACCGGTTAAATTACCAATTTGTGCGGCTGTAGCCGGATTGACCCTTCCCGAGTTACCAAGATCCTGTTCACCTAGAACACTTGAGAGCCTATCTCTCTCGACGACGCGAAAACAGCCTGATTCAACCAGGGCGTTTGTTAGCATATCAGACATGCCCTGGCCGACCCGCCAGGAACCTGATGCAGCATTATCAAAATCAGTAACAGCAACTACGTTTTTTTCGGAATAGGGTAGATTGTCACAAGCGAATGGCATTTTTTCAACACTTTGTGACAGTAAGAGAGTAGTGGATATGACCAAAAGCAGGATATTAATGATCTTCATAGTTTTAACTTTTTTGGTTGAAAATTCAGAGCATACTCTTATTACAAATCATACTACTGGACATGAGCTATAAATTGTGGTTCAAAGAATAGCCAAGAGGGTTTGGGGATAGAACGAATGGAATGAGAAAGAAAGCATATGAAATTTCTAAGGTTGTTGAATTTGATTTCTAAAAAGGATAGTCCTTTTTTAAATTTGGAAACGACTAAGTTGATCGATCCGTTTTTATATTTCTTCCAATCACTCTTCTTTTTGTGCTTGAGTTGGGTTAGACCCTGTTCAATACATAAGGCATAGATAAATACTACAATACCCATTGTCAATTCTATTTTTCCAGAGTCTTTAAAATTAAGAGCTTCTAAATTGAAACCATTTGATTTTAAGTGTTTGAAGCAAGTTTCAATAGTCCAACGAATAGGGTAAAGCTTTACTATTTTTCTTTTGTCTTTCAATGTAGATATGAAATAAAACAGAGGTTCGTTGGCTGAACTTTTGGGGTTTTTAAAAATCACAAAAGAAAATTTTTTTCCAAGGATTTCAATTTGTTTAGACACTCCACAGATTTGATACCGTTTTTTCAATGCTTCACGTTCAATACCAATGTATCGAAGATGTTGGTGTTTATAAAATGTCTTATCCTTTCCCCTTTGGTTGTCCACATACCCTTTATAAATTCCCTTTTTTAACCTAATTACAAACTCTAACCCCTTGTCTACCAGATATTTAAACCATCTTTCTCCGATGTACTCCCGATCTGCTAGTAGTATCAAACCTTTCAGATTATATAATTTACAGGCTTTGTCTATCACCTTTCGTCTTTCATTAAAATTACTCATACCCTTCTTGTCTAAGTCTTCCCACCATATTGGAATACTTACTCCATTGACCACTACACTCAATGTTAATAAGTGAATATTCTTGTTGCCATTCTCCCAGCTCGTACCATCTAGTGCCAAATATTTGATGTTCTTCGCTTTGAGTCTCAACAAATAAAAACTAAAACATAATATAGCTTCAATCAATGCCTGCTTGTCAGCATCATCCATATTGAAAAAACGGATCAACCTCTTATAATTCGAATCAGGTTTGGTGTTTTGTTGGTTTTCGAGTATTCCAGGGAGCTTATCCTTTACAATGTTCAAATTCGTCGTCCTGGCTGATAATATACCTTGGGCTGTTGTGAGAAAATTTTTTATTACATGTTCTTCAAAACCTGAGAAAAATGGTTTTATTTCGCTTACGAGTGGAATTGTCATTGTTGTTAATTGTTTGTTTTACAAACAATAATGATATATTCCACTTTATTATAATATATAACCTACTTTATTTCAAGACATTGTATTATTTTAACCCCAATGTCCAGTAGTATGTTCAAGACCATACTACTGGACATGAGCTATAAATTGTGGTTCAAAGAATAGCCAAGAGGGTTTGGGGATAGAACGAATGGAATGAGAAAGAAAGCATATGAAATTTCTAAGGTTGTTGAATTTGATTTCTAAAAAGGATAGTCCTTTTTTAAATTTGGAAACGACTAAGTTGATCGATCCGTTTTTATATTTCTTCCAATCACTCTTCTTTTTGTGCTTGAGTTGGGTTAGACCCTGTTCAATACATAAGGCATAGATAAATACTACAATACCCATTGTCAATTCTATTTTTCCAGAGTCTTTAAAATTAAGAGCTTCTAAATTGAAACCATTTGATTTTAAGTGTTTGAAGCAAGTTTCAATAGTCCAACGAATAGGGTAAAGCTTTACTATTTTTCTTTTGTCTTTCAATGTAGATATGAAATAAAACAGAGGTTCGTTGGCTGAACTTTTGGGGTTTTTAAAAATCACAAAAGAAAATTTTTTTCCAAGGATTTCAATTTGTTTAGACACTCCACAGATTTGATACCGTTTTTTCAATGCTTCACGTTCAATACCAATGTATCGAAGATGTTGGTGTTTATAAAATGTCTTATCCTTTCCCCTTTGGTTGTCCACATACCCTTTATAAATTCCCTTTTTTAACCTAAATTACAAACTCTAACCCCTTGTCTACCAGATATTTAAACCATCTTTCTCCGATGTACTCCCGATCTGCTAGTAGTATCAAACCTTTCAGATTATATAATTTACAGGCTTTGTCTATCACCTTTCGTCTTTCATTAAAATTACTCATACCCTTCTTGTCTAAGTCTTCCCACCATATTGGAATACTTACTCCATTGACCACTACACTCAATGTTAATAAGTGAATATTCTTGTTGCCATTCTCCCAGCTCGTACCATCTAGTGCCAAATATTTGATGTTCTTCGCTTTGAGTCTCAACAAATAAAAACTAAAACATAATATAGCTTCAATCAATGCCTGCTTGTCAGCATCATCCATATTGAAAAAACGGATCAACCTCTTATAATTCGAATCAGGTTTGGTGTTTTGTTGGTTTTCGAGTATTCCAGGGAGCTTATCCTTTACAATGTTCAAATTCGTCGTCCTGGCTGATAATATACCTTGGGCTGTTGTGAGAAAATTTTTTATTACATGTTCTTCAAAACCTGAGAAAAATGGTTTTATTTCGCTTACGAGTGGAATTGTCATTGTTGTTAATTGTTTGTTTTACAAACAATAATGATATATTCCACTTTATTATAATATATAACCTACTTTATTTCAAGACATTGTATTATTTTAACCCCAATGTCCAGTAGTATGTTCAAGACTTCGAAGTAACATAGATGTGTTTGATAATCAAGGAGTTAAGATAAATTTGCTGAGGTGCCTTAATGATGCATTCAGAAACGGTGCCGATTGGGTAGATTGGCAAGTTAAGATATCAGCCAAGCAAGTCCCAGTACGATTAATAGGTCTTAAAACTCCCAAAGAAGTTGCTGAGAAAAGGGTGGAAAAAGCAAAAAATAACAGACACTCAAAATCGAATCACTCGGAGCAATATTACGAAATGCTAAACTATGCCATCTTGATAACCAATGTCGATGATAAAGTACTTCAACCACATCAAGTGCTCCTGGTATATGCATTAAGATGGCGTATAGAATGTATATTCAAATGTTGGAAATCTCATATGAATCTTCAAAAGCTGTTTACAGGCAAAAAATACAATAACACGGCCAAACCTTATATTCTTCTGCTACTGATGCTCGGTTGGATAAGCTTGTGTCATAATCTGATATTCACACCATTGAAATACTTGTTTCGAACCAAAAATAATGTGCCAAATGTAAGCCTATACAAAATTGCTCAACTCCTATTGCGCTATAACTCACTTATTCAAACAAAAAATATTTCAGAACAATTCTTGCTCAAATTCATAGGCTACTATGGTACTTACCAGAACAAAAAAGGAAAAAATACATATCTTGAAAGATAATATGTGTTAAATTAAGGTTGATGCCAATGCGATAGTCTCGGGATTATGACTAAAAATTAATTACATCCGATAAATTCTAGCTGCACTTCCATCATGTCCTCAAATACGAAGCCCCATTCACATCGATGATCGCTCCGGTCATCCATATATTTCCCAAAGCCATAAGGTAAGTCGCTTCGGCAATCTCTTCTGGTGTTGCAACCCTGTTCATGGGACTTTGAGCTGCTATTTTGCGGCCAGCCTGTCCTTTTAATCTCTCTTCAGTCATATCTGTCTGAACAAATCCTGGGGCAATGGCTCCTACGAATATATTGTGCGGCGCGAGCTGATATGCAAGGGATTGAGTCATGGCATTTAATCCCGCTTTGCTCGCACCATAGGCAGGCATGAGCGGTTCGCCTCTGAAAGCGCCTCGAGACGAATTATTAATGATCTTGCCACCTCCATTCCCTATCATATGTTGGGCGGCGTGATAGCACAGGTTGGCCGGTGCTATGAGATTGGTGCCGATGATGTCGTTCCAGCCTTTTTGCCATTGGGCATAGCTTACTTTTTCAATAGGATGATGGTAACCGATTCCGGCATTGTTGATCAGAAAATCTACGACCACCTTATTTTCACTTAATTTTTCAAAAAGACTGGTCACCTGATTCGCCTTGGTGATGTCGACTCTAAAACTGCGGTGTCCCTTGTCTTTCAGCGCTTTTACGCACTGGCGTGCTTTGTCCGCATTTACGCGATACACAACAAAGACACGTGCACCGTTTTCAGCGAATAGCTCTGAAATGCATCTACCGATACCGCGGCTGCCACCTGTGATCAGGACGGTTTTGCCTTTTAAAGACGATAGTTGAGAATCACTTGCCATTAAAATAAAATAAATTATGAAAAAAATAGTCCTGCTCGTTAATCCAGGTTGTAAAGTATACAAACTGCCACTCTGCACCCCAGGGTCATTCACTTCTAAAAATTTAATATATTAAGATTTTTTATATTTATTGCATTAATACACATTGACAATCTATTGGCGTATTTTTCTTGTGCAACAGTCATGCTTTGCTCATTGTTTAGTTTGAATATGTTGAATACAAATGTTCTGACCATAGACATGTTTCTGGCTAGGCTAAAACCATTAACCAGTGAATTATCCTCATTCCATATTTTGTCCTTTACCCAATGTAGTTTGTTTTCTATGAACCAATGAGCTCTGATACCTCTGGCATAGAAGGATGCCTTTGATTCGGTTCTGCTTGAGATGTACATGCTGCTTTCGCTGCTGGTTCGACCTTTTCTCTTTGCTGATCTTTTCACAATTATTATGGTTGTCAAACCTGTCCATAAGGTAAATGGCTCTGCAGACATTCCTTGGTAGGTATAATATTGGCGTATTTCATTTCTGCCTCTTACCTTTTCTCTGGTTTCGTACCTATCAACCGGCTCATTTTGTTGGGTAAACGATGAGATCGCCTCCTTAAGCTTCATTTGATTGCCTTTGACTTGTATTACATAGTCATTTCCATTACCCACGATGGTTTGCGCAGTTTTTTTTGGCAATGAAGTGGGTCAAGGGTAAAGATAACACCCTTAACTTCCAACTGTTCGATAATGTCGAGTGCACAAGCAATTTCATTGTCCTTCTTTAATTCGTAGGGCTTGGTAGTTATAACCACGTTATAAAAGGCCACTTGCTGATTTTTTCCATTTTACAGAGAGGCCAGTTTTTAACTCGTCAGAAAAGGCTAACAATAGCTTGAAAGTTCTGATTTTTTCCGTTAGGCTCTCTTACAGTAGAGGCCAGTGCTTTTCCATCAATAGACATCCAATTGGCTTGGTTGTTACCCATATACTGACTCATCCAACTTACAAGGGCTTTATTAAGTTCTGTGTAATCAAAATCACGAAGAATATTAAAGATTACTGTTTTTTTGGGTACACCATGGAGCAAACCATAACGGTCAATGAAGAATTCTTGATTGTATTCAATAAATCTGGCAATAGCGTTTATACTAAATCGGCCACTCATGCCAGCTAAGAATACCATTTCAAAAAAAGAAGACAAGCAAAACCGTTGGCCTTGTGCACGTCGAGGGTCATGGATGAGTTCTAAAAAGGAGTTAAGCGTTTTCATATGTAAGAATTTCACTCAAACATATTGAATATTTAACACATATATAAATAATTTATATGATTTGTTTTTAGTACTGAATGGCCCTGCTCTGCACCCCAACCCGCCAGCTGGCGGGAGTCCACCAGCAAGTTTCAATGGAAGCGCTGGGTTTCCGCCCTTCGGCGGACTAGTGCTTTATTTGAAGGTAGGTGTGATTTCTGGAGCAAGTTTCAATGGAAGCGCTGGGTTTCCGCCCTTCGGCGGACTAGTGCTTTGTAAAGTAAGTTCTTCTGAATTATGGGGAGCAGATTTTGAGTCAGATCGCGGCGCAAAACGCAGCCATAGCCAAAGCTACGGCGAGGCTTTGCAACAAAGAGCTGGCTCAAAAGATGCCGCCATAAGCTGTAGAAATTTACTTTACAGAGCACTAGTGTACCAAGCATTAAGTAATGAATCCCATAGACAAAGTTATTTTTCTTCTGATCAAGGCGGGAAAACCGGAGTTATGCCTAAGCATAATGAGGATTTTTCCAACGCCGAGCAGAAGGAAAAGGACAAGTTTATGGGGGTCAGGATTTAGTGCTTGGTGCACTAGGGCGCGGGAGGGCGATGATTCTGTACATAGTGCGCAACTTACATGAATTAACAAATAAAAGTGATTCACAACTTCCTGGTCATAAGATAATCCACTGCGACATACGACATTGCTTTTACACCTGTGATAAGACCCGATTCGTCAATATAGAAATCGGGTGTATGATGTGGATAAGCATCTTTATCAGGATCTTTTCCGCCGGTAAAAAAAAACATTGCCGGTACCTTCTCTGCGAAAAAGGAGAAATCCTCAGCACCCGTTATCGCTGGCACGATGTGCACATTGTCCTCTCCAGTAGCTGCCATAAGTGAAGGCACCATTTTTCTGGTTAGTTCGATGTTATTGTACGTGACGGGCACTCCGATATTGATTTCCACTAGTGCTTCGGCTCCCGAACTTTCGGCTATCGCCGTTGCGGTTTTTCTTATTTTCTCGTGGATGATTTTCTGCATATCTACATCCAGTGTGCGAATTGTGCCTACCATTTGCACTTCTTCCGGTATGATGTTGTTTCTATATCCGCCCTTGATTTTACCTACACTTATGACTGCAGCTTCTTTGGTCAGCTCGGTCTGCCTGCTCACTATATTATTCAGGCCCTGGATGATCTGAGCTGCCGCTGTGATCGGATCGACTCCTGACCATGGACGAGAACCATGAGTCTGCTTTCCTTTGACGGTTATGACAAATCGATCAGCTGCGGCCAATGCACCTCCCAATTTGTAATTGATATGGCCGACCGGCACACCGGAACTGATGTGCTGACCAAAAAATGCCTCGATCCCATATTTTTCTATCAGGCCTTCTTTTATCATCAATTTAGCACCACCTTCTTCGCCGGGGGGCGCACCTTCTTCGGCAGGCTGAAAGACAAATACGATCTTTCCATTCAGTTGGTTTTTGAGCTGGGTCAATATTTTGGCAGTTCCGAGCAGCATGGCTATATGTGTATCGTGGCCACATGCATGCATGATTCCCACATCTTCTCCCAGGTAGGTGGTCCTTTCTTTTGATGCAAATCCCAACGGCACTCTCTCGGTCACCGGTAAGGCGTCGATATCAGCTCGTAGTCCGATAGTGGGACCCGGTTTCCCTGTGTCCAGGAGGCCGACAACGCCGGTTATCGCAATGCCCGTTTCGACCTGGAGGCCCAACTTTTCCAACTGCTTTGCTATGTGTTCGGCCGTTTTAAATTCTCTGTTGGATAGTTCGGGATACTGATGATAATGCCTGCGCAGATCGATTACTTCCTGTTCGATTTCAGTTGCTTTCTTGCTTATTATTTCGTGCAGGGAGGATTGCCCCATTAAAATGAAGGGTGTTATTATTATTATCAGAAAGAGTGTTTTTTTCATATTAAATTATTTTCAGCTTGAAAGGTACAGAAGTCTTTGAAATCTATTGGGTGCATTTCATTTTGTCCCGTCTAGGCGGCGCGTCTTAACCTGTCAGTTACCATATCCCAATGGCCACTTTTATTGATTACTCTGAGATTGATCATATTTTGAATTCCCTTGGCAGACCATCTTTGACCTGACAGTTTCATCCTTTTTTGCAATACGTTGCGGTGCGCTGCTTCTATGGCTCCAGAACCTATTAACATTCCCTTTTCTATGTATGAAGGGTAATCCATTCTTGTCTTGTTCCTTTCTAAATAGACCATCAATTTCCTCTTTTCCTCTTTTTTTAATTTCGTGTTACAATTCAATTCATCGATCCGTTCTATAAGGCTATCATAACCCTTTTCTTTTAATAGTGAAGCTGTCTGTGAAATCCATTCTTTTCTTACTTTTTTATTTTTCATACACACATTTGCGTATTTGCTCACATTTTCAACGGCGTGGTAAAAATCTAGTACTTGGGTTGCATCAGGATATTCTGCTGTAATCCATTTTTCTATCCATACAGCTCCGTCATTCACAAAAACCATCCGGTCTTTTAATCCTGAATATTCATCTAATAACACTGAAACTTTTGTCTCAAATTCTTCATGATCACCCAAATGACCTACATATTCACTATTCCTAATCCACTGTCTATCAGCACTTTGAGGTAGAATTGAGCTTTGTTTGAATACCCTTCCCAATTTTACCTCTTTCCATCCCGGTCCTCTTGTCAATAAATGAGAACCATCCACCTGACAATAAACTCTATCCTCTTTTTTCACATCTTCTATGTTGTACCGATCTTGGTCATCTATCCATTCTCCTACTTGTTCTCCCATTGTATCAGTTAAACGGTAAATTGCCGTATCATTCGTTTTTACCTCTAATAATTTATTCGCAATTTCTTCCCCATTCTCGTAACAACTAAACTGGCCTATGAATATCAACTTGCCTTGTAAATAAGGGCTTACTTTTGCAGACTCGATTTGTTCGCTGTACTTGTTGGACTTATTCAATTCAATTTTACCGTAACCTGTCTTGATGCATCTTTTTTTTTACGATTTTCAACAGCCTCGCCCAATGAACTCTCTAGCAATTCTCTGCCAAAATCTTTTAACAGGTAGGTAAAACTTTCTTCATAGTCGTAAAAACTTTCAATGTCCTGTAGGTTCTTTACATCACTCATCAGTTGGTCAAATCTTTTCTGTAATTTAACCACGTTCATGACTTTTAATTTTTGGTTGATATATCTAATTTAACACATATTTCCCTATATCGGGACATTTTGAAATGCACCCAATCTATTCACCATTGTGCCTTTCCAATTATTAATATTATATTCGGTGCTAGTCTTGAAATAGAACCAATATTATTTATTAACCAATCTAACAAATGGAATTATGAGCAAATTTGATGAATGTATTTCATTGTACCAGAGCGAATTAGAAAACACTCTAGGAATAAAGGATTACGATCTTGATCTGTTGAAAAAAGTAGCAAAGGGCCTCGGACCATCGATCTACAACAACGATGCGTCAAAGGTATCTACTTCTGATCAAGCAGAAGTGGACAGAGTAAGGGACAACTTCTTAATAAAGAAGCTAGGTCTTCGTGACGATGGATCTCTTAGTGCTGCTGTTAAGGAAGTGGGTGAGGCATTTGGAAGCAGTAACAAAGCGAAGTACAGAGCAATTTTCTACTATTTGCTCACCAAAAAATTTGGAAAAGAATCTATCTACGGATAGTCGAATACGTTCTAGAAATAAAAGGGCTTTCTGTGATCGGGAAGCCCTTTTTCATTTGTTATTAAAAAGTCTTACTAACTTTCTGCAAGAAAGATCGACTCGATGTTTTACAGACTCACCAGTATATTACTCATACTATTCGGGATCTATGATGGCTTTTGCGAAAGTCATTTTTTTGAATCTCCTACAGTTCTAGTATTTTTTGAAAGCCTATCAAAAGGATTTGGCCTGATTTTCCTGGGCGTGCTCAACTTTGTTTATCTTTACGAAACTCCGACTTCCTGGTTGCCGAAGGCGATTTTGCTTACTTGCAATGTTTTCTACATAGGATTTCTGGTGTGGACCTTGCGTTTTGGAATTAATGGATTTGATTCTGCTGTGGGCATTTGTCTTTTGATCACTTCTATTTTGGTGATGAATAAGAAGGTGTAGGTTGAGTTTCGCAAAATGATCTTATTTTTGTTACGATGATTAATTGGCCCCATAGCTCAATTGGATAGAGTACCTGACTACGAATCAGGAGGTTGCAAGTTCGAATCTTGCTGGGGTCACTTTCCATCCTTCACACCCACCCCTTCCTCTGCAAATCGTTTGAAATTTTGCATAAACTTATACGACTGTTTCTTAAAGGAACCAGGCATGAGCCACATCATAATTTTGACGATTCCCGTACCTGTAAATTCCGTATTAGAGGCCCATTTCGTTTTATCTGATCCTTCTTCGTAGAAAAAAATTTCGACTTTAGTCTTTGCTCCTTTCATCTCATAAGTGCCTGAGAATTCATCGGGTAGGTTGCGCACCGAGATCGTTTCCAGAAGCTCCATATTTCTTTTACCGTGCTTGTATTTCAGTACTGATTTTGCTCCAGGCTTTCCCGGTTCTCCGCTTTGATGTTCGAACGATTGCAACCCTTCTTGCCAATGTTGTAAATTATCCGGATTGTCGAAAAGTTCGATCACTTTTTTCCTGGGTAAATTGACTACGATCTCGTTGCTGTATTTCATGTTATTTAAATTCCAAAATCCAAAAATCCAAGTGATGCGACTAAGTCAATAATTGTTCCGATACTCCGCTGATTAACTAGTGCTCTGTAAAGTAAATTTCTACAGTTTATGGCGGCATCTTTTGAGCCAGCTCTTTGTTGCAAAGCCTCGCCGTAGCTTTGGCTATGGCTGCGTTTTGCGCCGCGATCTGACTCAAAATCTGCTCCCCATAATTCAGAAGAACTTACTTTACAAAGCACTAGTGCTTTGGCAACAAAGTCTTTGGATGTCTTAAAAAGTTGCTGGTTGCTGGTTGTTTGTTCCTGGTTTTCCCACTGACGAGCAAACAACTATCAACGAACAACAAACAACGGTTTAAAGAAATGGTCAAGAATTTCGTTCCTCGTGCACTAATCACCCAATTAACCAATCAACTAATTTATCCCCAAATACTCGCTGGTCATTCGCTGCGCAAGTTGAGTAGCTATGACGATCTGCTCTTGATGACCATGTATCGTGTTGAAAGCAAGAGTAAAAATTACTTTATCAGAATACCTCCAGTGGTACTTTCCTACATCTGTATTGTACAAGCCTTCATCGCCAACTCCATCAAATTCTTTGAACATATGAGTCATGTCGTCGTTAATCGCGTGCTCCCCGTTAAGACGCTTAGACTCCATCCATGAGATAATATATTCCGGGAATTCATCTTCCATAGGATTGCGCTTGGCCTGCATCATAATGCCCGTATTAGGGAAATCGGGATCTTCCCATTTAAAAAAGCAAGTGCGATGCTTTGGTCTTTCGCCATCTGAAGTGCTATTGACCTTTTTTAAGGCACCTTCTTCAACGTGCAATACTTCTGCTATATATGAAATGGGTACCAAGTCGCACATCTCGGGCAGCAGTCGATTTTTTGCTGCCAGTATCGCAGGAATATCCACATCCCTCACCAAATCTTTGCTAAGTTTTATATTTCCACTCTCTTTTACTTGGACGTCATTGCATGTGCATGAACTTATCGCCAGGAGAATGAACAGGAGTATCAATCGATTCATAAAATTCTATTTTGTTGTGCAAAATTAACACAAAGAAGCCTGTAACGGCGTATTTATTCGCCGAAAAAAAAACAGGGTAAGTCATTGCTCTCTCGCGATCCGGTTACTGATGACTGTACGTCCCAAGCTTGCCTGCTCATCTCGCCTCAGAGTACTATCTTTGTCCCAGCTAACGTATGCAAACTTAAAAGGAAATGAACATCAACGTCATAAACCTGGAATTCCAAAACCAGGATTTTTCCATAGCATCCTTTTTAGTCGAAACTGATGAAGGGCCCCTACTAGTGGAAACAGGGCCGCATTCTACGATTGAAACCCTTTCATCAAAAATCAAAAAAATCGGATACGACTGGAAAGGAATAGAGCACGTCTTACTCACCCACATTCATCTCGACCACGCCGGGGCAGCCTGGTGCTTTGCCGAAAACGGATCCAATATATATCTCCACCCTTTGGGCTACCGACATATGCACGATCCCAGTAGATTATTGGCATCGGCCACGATGATCTATGGAGATCAAATGGATCGGCTTTGGGGCACCCTGAAACCAATTCCTGCCGATTTACTTCATATTGTAGAAGACAATGACCTTCTGGAATTAAATGGATTAAAAATCAGAGCCATTCACTCTCCCGGCCATGCTAAGCACCACGTTGCATGGCAATTTGATAATGTACTATTCACCGGTGATGTGGCTGGAGTCCGAGTTAATCACGGCCCTGTGATACCGCCATGTCCCCCTCCGGATATCAACATAGAACTTTGGGTTGATTCCATCGACCGCATATTAGAGCACAGCGAAATAGATACGTACTACCTTACCCATTTTGGCAAAGTGACGGATTGCGCAGAGCATATGGCAGAGCTCAAAGAAACGCTTAAAGAATACGCTGATTTTATGTTTCCATTTTATGAAAAGAAGACACCACCAGATGAAATCGTACCACTGTTTACACAATTTGCTGTCGACTATCTTCGCAGCAAAGGAAGCAGTGAGAAAGAAGCTGCTTCGTACGAAGCCGCTAATCCTTCGTATATGAGTGTGCGGGGTTTGTTGAGGTATTGGGAGAAGAAATCTGAGGCGGGACGCCATCAGAAACACTGAAGCGGGGCCTGCCCTGAGCGGAGTCGAAGGAACGCCATCAGAAACCGGTTGTTGATGGCGTCTCGCCTCAACAAAAATATGTAACTAACTGATTATCAATTGATAAGACAAGCCTTCAATAATTTTACAGCATATTTATTAGATAACCATAGCCGTTCTATTGGGCTTATCTTCGCGATCAATGCAATGCTCATCAGCACTTGGGCAGTCCGCATTCCCGACATCAAAGAATATCTCAATATTAACGATGCCGAACTTGGTATGGCACTTTTGGCTGCACCGCTTGGCGTGGTTCTGCTCGCGCCCCTTGCTACGCTCAGCATCAATCGATTAGGAGCAGGAAAGACTACAACAATCGCTGCATTTCTGATGTCCTTCTCTATTGTAGGCCTTGGGCTTCCACAAAATTATGTGCACCTGTGGTTGGCCCTATTCTTTTTTGGTATATGCAATGGACTTATGGATATAAGCATGAATGCCGTGGCCTCTGCGATCGAGAAACAGCAGTCCCGGATCATCATGTCCACGACTCATGGATTTTGGAGTTTAGGGGCGATGCTGTTTTCGCTTTTGGCTGGATTGATTGCCGGGCAGGGAGTACATTATTTGTATCACTTTATTGGCGTTTCTATTCTGTCGTTAGTTTTGATCTTATTCTTGCGAAAAGATATTGGCCCGATTGTCGACAAACAAGAAAGAAATTTCCAATGGGTTTGGCCCGGGACGAATTTGGCTCTTCTTGTGGTTGTAGCGTTTATTGTTTTCTTGTGTGAGGGCGTCGTATTGGATTGGAATTCTGTCTTTTATAAAGACATCCTTGTTGCCCCTGCTGCTGCAATTGGTTTTGGGTTTGCGGCTTTTTCCGCGACAATGGCAATTGCTCGCTTTAGCGGGGATATGATCATTGAAAAATATTCCCTTCGAAAAATACTTCTTACAGCTTCAGCCATTTGTGTTGCCGGATTGTGGCTTTATGCTTTAGGAATATCCGTTCTACTCTGCACTGTCGCAATGCTGATCTGCGGTTTGGGATTTTCGGTACTTATTCCTATTTTATTTCGCGAAGCGGGTCGGTCAGAGGTTGTACCTCCGAGCTTGGGATTGGCGTTGGTTTCTACCTTGGGTTATATGGGATTTTTGGTGGGACCTGCTTTGATGGGGTTTGTTAGTGAGGTATTTGATTTACGTATAGGATTTGCTCTTATTGGTGGACTAATGTTCGTAGCTATGGGCATGATTTGGCACAGCCAAACGAAGCTGTAGGGAGGACTCGTGAGTTAGTTAGCGTACTTTGGAAGCCATAATGCAGCCACGGAGTTGAGATAAGCGCAGTTTGGGTGATCGTGTTTTTGTTGTTTTTGATCTGGCCAGAGCCGTGAATTGTCTTGTTATTCATTCATCGGTCAGCTGAATAGCATGAACGGTAATTCAGAAGAAATATCTCATTCCATTAATATTAGAATTGTATGAAATATTAGTCAGAGCGGCGCAATCCGATTGCTCAAAAAATCCTGAAACATTGCAGAGAATGATCTGATCTATGTTTACCTCAAAAAGCATACATTCTATCTTGAAAATGCGGAATAGGAAAACCCTAAGAAGCATGCGAGCTTAACTAACGCCCTATAATAACCCGGCAGGGGAATCAAGAAACAACTTCTCAGCTAGGACAAATGCATCGATGATCCTAATATAATCCATTGATTTTCAATGACTTAAAATATTTGTTGGCTCTAGTTTAGGTTAGCGTTGATATTAACATTTCATATCGATTCGATATCTGTTGGTATCTCGCGTAGGCCGTTATGTCTTCGACTGAGAGTGCTGCGAAATCTTTCACGAACTGCCTGTTTTTTTTAAGCATTTCCTTGAGCCTATACCAATTGAGATATTGTTGGAGGTATTTAGTGGAAACACCCCAAAATTGATTGTCAATCCATTTCTTTATCCTTCTGTGGGTGGAGTTTACATGTTGGATATGATAAACCCCATTTTTGACCCGTTGCTTTAAATCGGAACGCAATGGATGGTGTTCGATCTGTTTATCCATGGCAAAGCCTTTATAGCTGACATGCGAATCGCTGCACAATATAGTTTGCTTGGTAAACCTCTTTCCTATGGCCTTTTCTATAACTCGTGCCGCGTTACGCGGTATCCTTTTTCTTCAACCGCCCTTTGGTAGCCACGCTCAAATCCATCTGTTCTTTTCTATCCAGGGTAACAATTACTGCAATGTGGTCATCATTTATGCCCCTTTTACCTGAGGAGCCACCCCGTTTCCTTGGTTTGCGGGATTCAACTTCCCTGCCCTTGTCCGAGTGAAAAAAGAAAGTCTCGTCACTTTCCGTAATCCCAGTAAAATCCCCCTTATCAGTATCTTCTATGGATGCCAGTATCTTGTGGCGCCAATCGAATGCGGTTTTCTTGTTTATGCCCAAGGTGACCTTGATTTTATCCAGGCTCATTTCTTCCAACATCAACTTAAGATAATCATCAATCTTGTCTTTCCTGCGGATCCTAGCCATCCAGGTGCCGCTGTATTCTGTAAAACTTCTATTACATGACTTGCACTTATAGCGCCGGGAACCTTTGTCGATGCCAAACTTTACATATTTGGTATGGCCACAATGGGCACAGCATCCTTGCTTATTGTCCAAGATATCCCTCCTAAGCCTCTGGCATTGAGGGGAAAGATTTTCCAACTCACCGGCGGCTTGCAGTTCCATTATCAGGGATTGCTGACCTTCGGCCGAAAGACCCATGAAATACGATTTTATTGCTTCTTTTTCCATACCTCTAAGATACAAATAATAGCTTAATTAAACTAGAGCCAATCTTGAATTTAAGATACTGCTGTTAACACTTCGAATTTGGCCGAAATCCTTCACGAACTATTGTTAGGATATATCTTTGAATAAACAACTTTGAGAATACTGGTTGACCTAAATTCTCATCTGTATAAAGGATAGTTACTGTATCTCTGGTAAAAAGTCCAAATTGAATTTGAGTCATTCCAACACTATCCAGTATATTGTATACATACGAATTGAGAATCTCAAGCGGGAAATAGTCGTTTTCAGAGACGAATTTTTTTGACTGCGGGACCCCTTCTTTTTCTCTAATTCCAGATCCAGAAAAAATTTCATCGCGTGGAACGCATTCACAGGTATCCCATTTTCTAGCTTCACCTTCATTTGGACAAGGAGATTTGTCTTTACAATCGCATTGATCATACTTCTCATTAAGTGTTTGGTGAGATCGGCACGTACATTGACATTTTCCGTCTTTAAATTTTGGAAGTCCTTCGAATCCACAATCCACAATCCACATAAGCTACATTGCACATAAATTCTGGAAGCTGGCTTGCTTCAGATGCATCAAAACAAGATGCCAGGCATAAAGAAATTCCTAGCACACTGAAAATAATAACCTGGAATTTTATAGATTTCATTTTAATCATTTATTAATGCTTTAATAATATTCTTGGCATTCTTTCAAATCGCAGCAGAGTGCTGTCATTTCCCGGGTTATTGAATTCCTTAATGCTTTCTGGTAGTCATTTCTGTTCTGCCATCAATCAAACAAATCCTGGTTAATGTACTACATAAAGTGGATTTGCCGCAATACTCTATTGAGGGTAGGACAAAATTTTTCATGGTAATGGTTTATAGATTTACCATTAAATGTAAGAGAGCATTGATGTCAATGCAATAGCCGAAAGGGGAATACTTAAAAATCACTGGAAATGGTGAGGTAGTGGGAAGCTTTGTTCGTATTTCCCTTAATTATTACTATATTCTTCTCAATTGCCGTTTGCTTCCTTAACTAACTTATAAAACTGTTTCGGCAAGCCTACAGGAATTGTTACCACCATAAGCAATTTAGCGGATAAAATGCTCGAAGTCGGTCTGAATTAATGGTTCTTCCTTTTATCTTATCTTTGGCGTAAAATGAGTTATTATGTCTGTCGATCAGCTTATTAAAGATTATAAAAAGCTTACTCCAGATGAACAGTCACGCTTTCATAGTATAATTGAAGCAAGGGAAGAAGAATGTTCGTTAACCCCTGCTCAGTCAATGGAATTAGATCGTCGTGAAAAGCTCATTGAATCCGGTGAAATGCCGACCTATACCCATGAAGAAGTAATGGCGCACATCGCTGAAAAACATGGCTTCTCATCTTAGGGTTTCTGCCGGTGCCAGAACTGATCTGAATGAAACCATTAATTGGTATCAGTCACAAAATCCTCCAACAGCTGAACGCTTTTTGACACTTTATTCGCAAGCTGTATCCCGTATTCTTAAGAATCCCCGGTTTTACCCACTTATTCGCGGAAAAAAGCGAAAAGCGCGTATCGACAGACCCTTTCCCTATAGTATCTTTTTTACGGTAAAAGGAGACCTCGTCACCATCATTGCTGTATTTCACGATAAGCGAAACCCCAGCATATGGCAAAAACGTTAATCACAATTAAATTTGGCAAAAATTTGCTCAAAACGGCGACAAGCCCCCATGGGATACAAAGGGTCATTCCTGCCAAGATATTTCTTGTGCAGTTTTTTCTTAAAAACCACGCTGTCGAAATCATCGATAAACCCGCTCTCCTCACACTCTTTAAGTGCCTCTTTTCGCGATACTTTTCAAAAGTGAAATCCTCGGCAATTTTACTATCAACGCGCTTCTGATTGAAAATTCACCAATAAACAAATAAAGAAAAATTGTGATAATGATACCTGTGGCTCAAAGGTAGGATCACTGCTTCCCGCACTTCAAACCTTGGGAAATTTAAGTAGAATAGTAAGCAGGTGTTATGGATGGGTTTCGAGGTATTTTTGCCAGTGTTTTTTAACTATTCTCATCATAGTTGGATAAACGATGATCAATCTAAAAGGCTTGATTAAGGCCATATAAAACCGGCCAAATGCACCTTTTGGCTTAACATAAACTTCCATTTGCACTGTATGGTCTCCTGTAAATGGCACTTTCCCCAAATGTATAGCCGCATGTACGGTTTCATTTTTTATCTCTGCCAAAGATTCCGTTTCTAACTTTGAATAGTGATCCTGCTAAATGGTTTTGTCCAAGTTGTTCCATGGCTGCGGTCAATTGCTGCTGAAAAAGTTGGAGGCTGTGCTCTTCTTTTAACTTTACAGGGAAACGCCAGACGTCTTCAACTTCAAAGTCGCGAAGTAAAGAATGAACCTTCCAGACCTGTTTTTCATGTTCGCTATTATTTGCAGGAGTTTTTGCAAAGGATTATCCATTGCCGGTTCTTTATTGTTCTATTGCCAATAGTGGGAATAGTTTAGCATCAAAATCACTGTTTTACAAGATTTAGTTTATGTTTTTCATATAATCGGACTTAAGAAATTAGAGTCATTTTCGCAGCTCTTAATGGCCAAAAGATATTAAATATTATTCAGGATCATCCTTCATCTGCTCCAGCAGTCTGATAAAGCGAGGATCATCTCTTATACTGTCAAGATTGCCGTCATTTTCATACCAGCCACGCAGCGTCAGACCTGCCTTGTGTGATCCTTCCAGGCAAGAGAGTGCTTCTGGTCTCATCCCCAACAAAGCATAGATACATCCGGCATTGTACAAGAGCATTGAATCATTCGGTTCAAGCGATAAAGCCCGTTGTAGCAGAGTGAGACTTCTTTTACGTTGATTGAGAAACACTAACGCATTGGCAGTAAAATAGAGTGCCCGGGTGTCACCGCATTGGCATCAACTCTAACTTAACATATATTCGATTATGGTATATAAAAAGAGCTGTTTACCTTTAAGTTAGACTAAAAACCTGAGGTAAAACAGCTCTAAATATGATACCTCAAATTTCGGAAATTATTTCCAAATTACCAATTCATTCTCTTGCTTTAGAATCTGGTTTCATTCGGAGAAGTGATTATAAGATTGATTCGGTCAATTTTCTTTTGTCCTTTTTCGAAATGATGTCGACAAATGTTTTTTCTCTTTCTAACTGGGCCAAAACATTGTCAATTTTTTTACAACAAACGATCAGCAGTCAAGCTTTACAAAAGAAACTAACATTTAGGCATGTAGGATTTGCTGAAAAGTTTTTAGAAGTGGCAAGTAGCTACTCTTTGTCCAATGCTCCTATAGGTTATCAAGGTCTTCTCAGTAGTTTTAATTCCGTGTTTGTTACTGACAGTTCCTGTCTGAGTATGCCTAAAATTCTGAACGAAGTTTTCCCGGGTAGCCACTCAAAAAAGGGAGATGCAGCAACGGCTAAAATTCAATTGACAATGGAATTAAAGTCAGATGTTTTACACAAAATGGATCTTAAATCATTTAGAGACAATGACCAATCTTATGCTTTTGACATTTTCGATTTAGCCAAAGCAGGTGACCTTGTAATTAGAGACTTGGGATACCTGGTTATGGATTGTTTGATCGCAATGATTGAAAAGCATATTTTTTTTATTTCAAGACTTCGAAGTAACATAGATGTGTTTGATAATCAAGGAGTTAAGATAAATTTGCTGAGGTGCCTTAATGATGCATTCAGAAACGGTGCCGATTGGGTAGATTGGCAAGTTAAGATATCAGCCAAGCAAGTCCCAGTACGATTAATAGGTCTTAAAACTCCCAAAGAAGTTGCTGAGAAAAGGGTGGAAAAAGCAAAAAATAACAGACACTCAAAATCGAATCACTCGGAGCAATATTACGAAATGCTAAACTATGCCATCTTGATAACCAATGTCGATGATAAAGTACTTCAACCACATCAAGTGCTCCTGGTATATGCATTAAGATGGCGTATAGAATGTATATTCAAATGTTGGAAATCTCATATGAATCTTCAAAAGCTGTTTACAGGCAAAAAATACAATAACACGGCCAAACCTTATATTCTTCTGCTACTGATGCTCGGTTGGATAAGCTTGTGTCATAATCTGATATTCACACCATTGAAATACTTGTTTCGAACCAAAAATAATGTGCCAAATGTAAGCCTATACAAAATTGCTCAACTCCTATTGCGCTATAACTCACTTATTCAAACAAAAAATATTTCAGAACAATTCTTGCTCAAATTCATAGGCTACTATGGTACTTACCAGAACAAAAAAGGAAAAAATACATATCTTGAAAGATTATATGTGTTAAATTAAGGTTGATGCCAATGCGCAGTATTGCGGGACGGATTTATGTCTATACGGCCTACGTTTTCTACCAAATATTGTCATTAACCGTTTTATGTCCAGGCGACCCCGTGTTAAGTCAATTATTTTTTGATAGACATCGTCCTAAGTACATGACAAAAAACGGAAGTAGAGCCAAATTTTCCGTCTGTCGTGGTTAATATATGCGTTGATATAGTTGTCTATCCCTCCCCTGAAAATGCTTTTTCTTCTTTTTCCTCGATTATTTTTTTTGAATAATGAGGGTATCTTTCTCTTTATCCATTCGCCTATACGTATCATCCATACATATGATATGGCTAATAAACCAAATAATGTTTCTAGCCTTTTGGGATGAGTTACATGTGTATCTTCCAGTTGAAAACCATTCGTTTTCATGTCCTTGAACATGTTTTCAATATACCACCTTTTGGCATAGATATCGCAAGCATCTTCTACATCCTCAGAGTGTATGACTATCAAATACTCTAATTTGTTCTTGTCATTTCTAAATCTGAATCCGCTTACGTATACTTCATTGCCTCCAACTAAATATTTTCCCGGCAATCTTGGCGATGATCTTTTATTATTTTTACATAATAAACCCAGTTTTACCTCCTTGCCATTTTTTACACCTACCATGCCTTCCTTAACCCGAAGGTTGAATCCTATCTCATTGGTTATCAAGTACTTAACCCAATGTTGGCCAATGAATTCCCGGTCTCCTATAACGTTCTTTATCTGACCTTTTCCAACAATTTTTACCACTTCCTCTAACAACTCAATTCTTTCATATTGTGCAGAGTTGCCTTTCTTTGGAAGCAACACCCATTTGATCGGTATCGAATACCCGTCTCCTAGTATAGAAAATACCAAAAAATTAATATCCACTTTACCAAATTGCCAGTTTGTCCTATCCACAAGCAGGGTATAAGGCCCCTTCAACTCACTCATTTTCAAAAGCAAATGTCCTAGACCAGTGTCATCCCAATCCACCTGAGAGATAAATCGTTGAAGACGACGATAATTACTCAATGGCTTCGCTTTTGAAATCATACCGTGAGCAACCTTGACCATATTGACACTCCTAATGGTAGACATACTGATCACCGCCGAGGCAATCAAGTTTACCCTTTGCTGGTGAAGTTTACTAAGTTCTATTTTCAATTCTCGGGAAAGTTCTTTAACTTTCTCCTTAATTGCCATGTCGTTCAGTGTTGTAAGTAACACATTATCAACACTTTACGCGTGGCAATTATTTTATCAATCCTGTTTTGTCATGTACTATGGAGTGTTACTTGAATATAAAATTCAAGATAATCGTCATAAAACCCATTGATTTCTACATTATTCACTACATCTTTATAATTTTCAGCTTCTTCTATTGTAGATGGCCATTCAGGACCTACATTCCTGGAACTTTGCCCGGAATAATATAGATTAAATCTAGTAGCTGGAAATATGATCTGTCCGGGACCCGCCTCAAGAATTCCATCTTGTATTTCTAGTGAGATATCATTTTCTAAAATTAATAACCCATCTGGTCCAATTTGAAAATTTCCATCAATTACCAAGATCTGATTGATTCCTATTGACGCATTCGACTTAATCTCCCCATTAACAATTAATTCGTTGGCAAAGTTTGCCCTAAAATCAGGGTTTGTGGAAAATGTCCAGGTATGATTTTTGGGTACCTCCCAGACTCCATCAAACGAAATTACAGCTGAAACATCCAATTTTTGGTCTATACCAATTAAACCATTCCATGTCCTAAAATCGACTTTCTGGATATCAATAGATGAGTCCCAGGTTAAAGCACTCCCAAATTTTACTCTAAATTCGAGATCATCTAATTTTTCAGTGTTGCTGAATATGTACTCTAAGGCTTTAATCATAGATTCAAATGGAGCTGTCGAACTTCCAGGTAATCCTTCTTCTGTACTCTCATCGTTTATATAGCCTCTAGTTTAATTAAGCTATTATTTATATCTTAGAGGTATGGAAAAAGAAGCAATAAAATCGTATTTCATGGGTCTTTCGGCCGAAGGTCAGCAATCCCTGATAATGGAACTGCAAGCCGCCGGTGAGTTGGAAAATCTTTCCCCTCAATGCCAGAGGCTTAGGAGGGATATCTTGGACAATAAGCAAGGATGCTGTGCCCATTGTGGCCATACCAAATATGTAAAGTTTGGCATCGACAAAGGTTCCCGGCGCTATAAGTGCAAGTCATGTAATAGAAGTTTTACAGAATACAGCGGCACCTGGATGGCTAGGATCCGCAGGAAAGACAAGATTGATGATTATCTTAAGTTGATGTTGGAAGAAATGAGCCTGGATAAAATCAAGGTCACCCTGGGCATAAACAAGAAAACCGCATTCGATTGGCGCCACAAGATACTGGCATCCATAGAAGATACTGATAAGGGGGATTTTACTGGGATTACGGAAAGTGACGAGACTTTCTTTTTTCACTCGGACAAGGGCAGGGAAGTTGAATCCCGCAAACCAAGGAAACGGGGTGGCTCCTCAGGTAAAAGGGGCATAAATGATGACCACATTGCAGTAATTGTTACCCTGGATAGAAAAGAACAGATGGATTTGAGCGTGGCTACCAAAGGGCGGTTGAAGAAAAAGGATACCGCGTAACGCGGCACGAGTTATAGAAAAGGCCATAGGAAAGAGGTTTACCAAGCAAACTATATTGTGCAGCGATTCGCATGTCAGCTATAAAGGCTTTGCCATGGATAAACAGATCGAACACCATCCATTGCGTTCCGATTTAAAGCAACGGGTCAAAAATGGGGTTTATCATATCCAACATGTAAACTCCACCCACAGAAGGATAAAGAAATGGATTGACAATCAATTTTGGGGTGTTTCCACTAAATACCTCCAACAATATCTCAATTGGTATAGGCTCAAGGAAATGCTTAAAAAAAACAGGCAGTTCGTGAAAGATTTCGCAGCACTCTCAGTCGAAGACATAACGGCCTACGCGAGATACCAACAGATATCGAATCGATATGAAATGTTAATATCAACGCTAACCTAAACTAGAGCCTTTATATAATATAAGGTATTGCTATTCAAGACATTAAAAGAGGGGAAGGAAGTATTACCGATAAGTATTTGACCATCAAGATTGATATCAGTTGCTTGGTGCTGAGTTTCACCTATTCCTTCGATTGCTCCGTTTAGATTATGAACACCATAGCTTAATGAGTCGATTTTACGAGTCCAAAGTACGGCCTGGTGTTCATCAGTTATCCGATCCTCAGAAGTTCCGACAATATCTCCATCCTCATTATTTCCAAACGCCACACTAGTGCACCAGGCACTAAGTAAAATGCCCCTTAGGCGATGTTATTTTTTATCTGAATGAGGCGAAGGTTCCTGATTTTGGCCTTAGCCAAATGAAGGGTTCTTCAACAAAATGCAGATGAAAAAGAACAAGCATAAGGGGTGTTATATTTCGTGCCTGGTGCACTAGTGCCATGGCCCACAGTACATGACAAAAAATGATTTCGGCCATGCTCACCCTTCAATTCCCTAAGGGGGCAGCCCGCTTCGGTAATAGATGCGGGCAGGGTTCCCTTCAGGGCTAGGGTGCGGGAGGCTGTTTTTGAGTTTTGTCATGTACTGTGGACATCGTCCATCAAGCGTCCCCTATTGAACAATAAATTACGACTATACTCTATCTGGTAAATGGAATATTTGTATGATATTCCCGTTGCCTCCTGTTGTTGTTTATCCATGACAAACCACAAACAGGAATAAATCCACCTTTGACAAACCTGCTCCAATTGCCCGTTGAATTTCAAGGTGTCTGCAATCAGAGTTAGTTCTTCTCCATTTTTATATGATGTAAAACAGTTTCCTTCTTTTGTCGCTTCAATTTTTTTATACTTCGAATGTCGTTCCACCCATTCATGCCCATTAAGTATCACATTACTACTAAACGGGGGATGTGCACACATCCTCACTGTAATATGTCCCCAATCTTTGTCTATTATATGAAAATAGTAATGGTTGACCAGTGAGGTTTTCTTCTTCCTTCGTATATCTATCGAGTTATTCTCAAACCTTTTTATTTCCCATAGTAGACTTGGCGCTCTTGAAACAAATACTGCAAATAATCCAGTAAACGACTTGTCTTTTGGTAATAACTCTTCTGCTTTTTCGTGCTTGCGTTCACCCGTTGTAAAATGTATAAATGGGATATTCTTTTTCTTGCAAAAACTTTGTACCCTTCGACTGAAACGACCCGCAAATTTCATCATGTTCGCATCCGACATATCATCATCTCCACCTTTCATTATCCGGTACCAAATTCTTACTCCGCCAGCAACCATAAGCATCGGAATATAAGCATTCAATACAATACGATCAACACAATCATATGTGTCTTCTAACAACGATTTATAATGCTCGGTTAAAGAATCTTCTATTTTCATTCCGGAAAGTTATAGGTTTGATCTGAACTAGTCCCGCTTTGCGGCTTTTTTCCGGTGAAGGCTCGGAAAAACGTAGTGTCTTAGTGTCTCAGTGGCAACAAAACTAGGAGCTATGCTCCATTGAACTAAACTTACCTTAATGAAATACCTCGCACTTCTATTGGCGATACTGGGCGTCCAAAACATTGGAGCCCAGGACTTTACCCGCGTAGAAGATGAGGCTCAATTGGGTCATGCCTCGCACAACAATGGTGTTGCAGTAGCTGACTACGATCGGGACGGGGACCTCGATATATTTTTAGTTGGGATAAGGTCGTTTATCTACTCCGAAGATACTACATGGAATCGCCTGTTTAAGAACAATGGAGATGGGGCTTTTGAAGATGTAACTATAATAGCAGGGTTTGATAATCAATATGTAAACGATGATCTCCTGGCTATCTGGGGTGAAAAATGGGGCGCAGCCTGGGGAGATTACGACAATGATGGATATCCCGATATCTTTTTGACCCACAGCGGGGAAGATCAATTGTATCACAATGAAGGGGATGGCCAGCCATTCAGAGCGATCATAGCCAAAGATACTCACAAAAATGAAGTTGTTTAATGCCATGACAATCCCACTGACCTAATCGGTTTTGAGATTCTCCAGCCTTGAATTAACATAGATTATGTTTTGAATTTGTGCCAGGCAAAATAGCCGTAGGCACTATTACTTTTCACAGGTTTTAATTCAGTATCGGTAGTTGAGTTTTAACTTTTCACAGGGTGGGAATAATTCCAAAGGCACTAAAAATATAGTTGCCCACAATTGTTTCCACATACCCTTCAAGGTTTTCCATCCTTGCATAATTTTATTTTTGCACAAGACAAATAACTGTTCTATGATACCGCGTGACGCGCATTGGCATCAACCTTAGTTTAACTTATATTTTATTTATGAATATGTATTCTTTTGATTATTAACATTATACAGGCAAACATTGGACTGCCACATAGTGAAGAACTTTGAATTTTCCTGCACTTTTGTTCTATGGTTAGATTCCCAAATATTAGGTTAAAACACAGGTAGTCAATTCTTTTTACATTGTTAATTGTTATATATGTTAAGTTAGAGTTGATGCATATGCGCGTGACGCGGGACGAGTTATGAGCAATCTGCATACACATATAGTAATTACGTATGCCGGTGAAGTTTTTACGCACATATTTGTGATGCAGATTGAAGCCATGATTCTTTTGAGCGTTGAAGCCTTCATTTTCTATTTTCCACCTCATTCGTCCAGCCTCGGTCAATTCCGTGATGTTGGCCTTATTTGGAGGAATGCTGCAAATATTGATGAATCGTTTTTTGTCTTTTACTGATGGATCACCCACTTGGCTGGTCTGTAGTTCGTGTTTGATATAATAAAACTGGTGCCCTTGGTGTATCAGGGCTGCTTTGCTGTATTCGTAGATGTGGTCTGTTGTTGATTTAGGATTGTGTATTTCTTCTTTATTGATACGCTCCACCTGTTTTTCCAGACGTAAATCTTTCAATTGTTCTTGTACTTTTTTGAGATTTCCATCTTTCCATACAATGATGTACTCCCAGCCTTTGCTCTTGATCTGTTCCATCACAGGGCCTGATGCAAATAGTCCATCCAACAAAATGCATAATGGCAATTTTGGAAAGTCTCTTTTCAGGTTTTCCAATAATCTTTTCAGAGCTTTTTGCTCACAATCCTGTTTTAGACACCCGTCTTCATTTTTTAACCACTCTGTGGCTATCGACAAACTAAAGCCATTTGAACACACAATTTTGGCTTCTAATACATTTTGCTGCCAGGTCGTTTTTCCATTCTTGCTTGTTTGTGACCCACAGCCCACATAGGGTTCTTTGTCAAAGGTATACACACCACTCCCGTCTATTGCTATCATAAAATATTTGCATTGAAGTCGAAACTTATGAAGGGTACGTTTGTCCAATAAATATTTGATAATATGGTGACGACACAATTCTAAATGCTCTGGCTCTAATTTATTCATCACATCACTTACGGTATCTATAGCTCGTGCCGCGCTACGCGGTATGGGGTAACTTCAAGCCAAACAAGGCCTTATAGTTCGCCCTGAATTGATCTTCTTCACGATCCTCGTTGATTTGGTTGCGAGATCCTTCTTTAAACAAAAACATCATTACGGCTGCCAATATGATTTCTGACATCTCATAACTGGCACGATTACCTCGATAGTCTGGCATACTATCAAGTGTTTTTTTTAAATCAGGGACGAAGTGATCAAAGGTTTGGGCAATCCTATGCAATAGCAAATTGCGTGGTGATTTTCGCGAGTTCTTTAACTCATTCCTTAAGGTTTTGGTTCTTTTAAGTTTTCTTTTTTTTTAAATTTACACATCATATTTAGTGGTGTCCGGTTAAATTCAGAATCAGGCATTTATTCCGACTAATTCTCCATAAAAAGCAATTTTTCAGAAAGCAGGCTCCCTTCAGCTTATAAGGTTAAACTTTCCATGCGGCTGTCCGATTAAAACAATCCAAATTGGGTCATTTCCCGTACCATAAAGCCGCTAACTAAACGAATTTATCCAATAGCACTACTTTTGCTTTCAAATAAATGAAATCGGCTGTCCGGTTAAATTATGTCTCAAAAAATATTTTAACCGGACACCACTACATCATATTATGTTTTTTGCAAATATACAAACAACTGTAAACTTGTTTTTTACGGTTGTTTATAATTTGCTCTGTTTCAATGAGTTATGAATTGGCTCTGAATTGCTGGGGATGGCACGTTTGTAGATGTGACGAAAGAGGCTGGGGTTGAGGGTTGCCATACTTGTTATAGCTCCAGCGGCCTATGGTGGGATCACGACCGCGATGGCGACCTGGATTTGTATGTGAGTGTACTCAGTCTCAGTGTCCCAAATATCATGTATGAGAATCTGGGTGACGGTACATTTGTTGATGTCACTGATTGGACAGGTTTAGCAGGTGCGGGTCAGACCTGGACAAGTGTGGCACTTGATGTGAACAAAAATGGGATTCTCGATCTATATCTTGCTAATGATACCCAGATCAATCAATTTTTCTATAACTCGTCCGGATTAACCTATCATGAGTCTTCGCGGGCGTTTCAAATAGCTGATGAAGGAGCTGGGATGGGCATTGCCATAGGTGACTACAACAACGATGGTTTCTTTGATATATATGTCACCAATATTTTTAAAGATCATCCCAATCCATTGTTCATGAATATAGGAAATCTAAGATTTGATGACGTGGCGGCAGAAATGGGTGTAGAGGACACCGGCTGGGGCTGGGGCACTCATTTTTTCGATTGCGACCACGACGGTGATGAAGACCTTTTTGCCGTAAACGGTGTAGAGGAAAATCAGTTTTTAGATGGAGAATTACAAGAAGAAGAAGAAAACTTTTTTTACAAGAATATGCTTATGGAGGGAGGAGAAGGATTTATTGATTATTCGGTGGAATCGAGAACAAACGACTTGGCAAAATCGAGAGGGTTGGAGGTATTTGATTATGATGATGACGGAGATCTCGACATGATTGTCGCTAATACACAAGAGAAGCCATATCTGTATAGGAATAATATTACCGAAATAGGCACGTAAATTATAGGATTAAAACATGACTCAAATGTTGTATAATCATCTGATGATCAGTAAATTCAGAACTCCAGACTCGGAGTAAATTACAATGTCGCGATTTGGTAGTGAAGTTCCAAATTAGTGCCTGGATATATGGTTTGGGTTTGGTTGAGAAGATGGCATAATTTTTCAGCAGCTTTATTCATTCTTGGATTGGATTGGGAGTAAAGGGAGACGGTTAATTTTTTAGATTTATAGTCACATTCCAGGTCAATTGGAGTTTTGATCAGACTTTTGATCAAACTTCGTTTTTCGTCTTTTGACTTTTTAAAATGAGGCATCAATTTATTAGTCATTGACGTTTCGGCACGATAGCATATCATTTTTATTACGTTTTGGAACCTTTTACTTTCCATGTTGAGTGATGAGTATCTTATGGATTCAGGCATATCCTTGATTTTAATTTTGTAACTAACTGATTTGCGTTTGGTTATCAGTTGATTTTCCTGTTTTTCCAGGCCGTTTATCTGTTCTTGTACTTTGGATTGTTGTGTTTCCAGTTTGGATACATGGTCTACATTTTGCTTGCTAAGTTTTTCCTGGATGTCGAATAAGCGGGCTTTTCTTCGTTGGATTTTTTCTCTTACTTTTTTGAGGTAGTAACTAAGATTACTGTACTCCGGGTTGACTACATCAAAGTCTTTATCTATCTGATCCACAGTGTTTTGTACAATACTGTCCAACCTATAATCCAGTCGCATATATCGAAAGAAATTCTCCTGCGTCCAGCGGGCAAACATGTATAGTGCTACCGATAGAATGGCCAGTTTTTTGTTGGTCGTCAATACACTTGTCTGATGAGTGTCTTTGTTCAGTTTTCTTATTTCCCTCATCGGCACTTTATCCAGAACGATTTGCCTTTCACTCAAGTCCATTTGCGTGTCTACACCTTCGATAGCCAACTGATGTGTTGTAAAATCATCAACATTCCACCGGTCTTCTACATTCTTACGATAGGTCAACACCGCCACCCGATGTTTTTCCCACAACATGCCGAAAAAAGCAGGACTGTATGCCTCCCTGTCAAAGACAATGGTAAAGCGCGGTAAATCAGGATCAGATTCCAATTGTTCATCACTGTATTTGCAGGGCATTTCATTTAGTAGCTTTGGTAAAATTTGCTCAATAATAGTTTCCTGAAGCTTCTGGTTCACCTGGCCTGTAACAAAAAAATAGGGAGAACCGTCTTGATTGTTGATCCAAAATTCCTGCATTCCCGGCAGGCATAACTTTTGACGTGATACGTATTTTTTACCCAATTTGGCTTTGTAACCATAATAAATCTGAACGTGTCCGTCTATGTAGTAAAACTCGTTTTGTTCCTCACTTGCCCAGTTTTGACCTAAGTCCATCATCCATGGCCCTGCTTTTTGCTGATTGGTGATCATATGCAGTTTGTTGCGCATGCATTTGGCTTCAGGTATGCGGTCTAGTCCGAGTAATTTGCCAAAGTCTCCGGGACTGATCTGCTTGAGCTGCTCCACGCTCTTGATGCGGCATAAATACATAAATGACAACAGCAAAATGATCACTTCTATGTAGTAGTAGCCCCGTTTCAATTCGTGGTAATGATCCCGATAGGTCAATAGACCACTCATGATCAAAAAGGGAAGTAAAAGAAGTACTCCGCCAAAGGACAGGGATTGACAGGATTCAAAATGTAATGGGGTAGTTTCTATCTTACCGAAGGCGGCTTTTGTCCTTTCATCTACTCGTGTAGCTGCTACTCCCAAGACCTCTGATGCCAACAGATCCAACTCGTTTCTCTCAGCAGGCAAAAGAATAGTCCCATTGGATGATACAGAATCGGTTGGTTTACCACTTTTTTTTTAACCGGCCTTTTCTGATATGATAGCGAAGTGCGCCTTCTGTAACTCCTAAAAGTTTAGCTGTATCGGCTACTCCATAGAAACCATCAAGGTACTTTTGGGCTTGATCCATCGCCCCTTCACTCAACTTATAGCAACTTCCTCTTTGTTCTTCTCTTTGGAAAAACCATTGTGATCCTTTTTCGCGCAAGGCTTTGGCATATCTTTGGATGTTCCGGTTGCCCACTCCCAATGTATCGGCTATTTCCTTTGGTCTACATAGACCTGACACTACAAGATTGGCTGTAATATATCGATAGCCTTGAAGGTCACTTTTCTCATGGCAGTATATCACCGATCCGGAATGCATGTAGTAGACCATGTTCGAATCTGCGTACACAGCTGTATTTGCGTTTATTAATCGTGATGATGAGGGAAATATGGGAAGTCGCATTTGCATGATCTATCAAATAGTTTATGCTAAAATGCGACATTTGAATTTACGGTCAAATTCTCATAACTCCTTGATTATCTTTGTCCAGGTCTGGAGTTCTGAAATTTGGTTCGCCATTGCCCTGAGCCAGGGCCGCGGGATAATAAACTGTGCTGTGCTAAGAATTGCAATATGATTTGGCTCAAAATGTTAAAAACCTATGTGGCGACGAAAGGCCGGACGGGCCGGGAGGGGAGTTTCCTCCAAAAAACAGATTTCGGGGCCATTCTCCTCCTCTTTGGCCGCTTGCGCTCCAGAGCTTCAGCGCCGGAGCGGGAGGCCGGGAGGGGCTAAAAGTGAAGAGGCTTTGCGACATTTTGAAATACACTCAGTTATACAAGCTTACTCTAACTATTTGGGGGTTAGAGTGTAAAGCGCGCAATGCGGGTAATTCTCAGTTTACGCTGACAAGGTGACATCCCCGCCTAGACCGGACGGGCAGGTTATGAATTTCGATGGTAATCGGAAGGCAGAAGGTGTCATCTTAAGCTCAAGAGCGACGGCAAATCACTGAGATGACACCTTTTTTTCAAAAACCTGCCAGCCGGGCTGGGATGTCACCTCAACACCATCGTTTTTTCTAAACTGAGAATTACTGACCCAAGGTTAAACTAAACGATAATATATGGTCACCAGACAAGGTACGCTAGATTGGTCTTCAGCCTACTTTGAGGGTGTACTGAAATGGAGTAAATCCAGTTATGTAAACGCTCATCGCGTCGAGCTTTGGCAGCGCTCCCCGAAGTTGTGTCCAGGTATGTTCTGTTCTACCAGGACCAAAGTTTATTACATCCGTTTCTATGCGATATGTTCCATTTGATGAGTTCAATAGATACGCCTCTTCAAATCCACTAACCTTTTCGACGCCGCGTAAAATACCGCCTTTTCTAAAGGCTAGTTCTATCGCTACTGGCACGTTGGAGGTCCCATGAATATCGAACTGCACATCAAAGATGCGGTCATTTTGCGTTATGGTTACCCGGCTGGTGAGATGCTGAACCTCACTTTGGAGCCTTAGTTCTCTTGGCATGTTTTCCCAATTCCCATCTCCGGAAATTTGATCTGCCTGAAAAGGTTGAAAGTACGGTCCTTCCAATTTTTGCTCCAGGATAATTTTATCCCCGTCCAATTCCATAGTTTGTGCAATAAATTGTCCCTTTCCAAAAAAGGCTGAGGCAAAGCGAATAGCTTGAAGTACAGCTTGCTTTTTGTGCAGCGTAAAAAACACCTCATTGTCCCTAAGAGCACTTATATCAATATCTCCTATTCTCCAACGGATCAGATCCGTCTTTTCAAAGTGACGCAAATAATTATTCTCAGGCCTCTCCGACTCTGGCAAGGGCCTCAAAAGGAAATCATCCTCAAGGAAATGTGGAAGATTGCCAAGAAGCGACGACGTAGCGGTATGATCTTTTATTAAATCACTAGCCCAGGCAAATCTTGGGTTCTGATCTTTAATGGCCATGTAATAGTAGGGATAGAAGAACCTTCTCAGATCAGTCACCTGGTATTGATCACTTCGCTTAGAAATTTCAGTGACAATTTCATTGTTGGAGTGAAGGTAGTACAGCGCCAATTCAAGATTTTTTCGAACCGGATCGAGGAGATGAGGCTTGTTCATAAGACGCGCAATCGTGATCAAGGAAAGATTTGAAAGAGCGGAATAGCCGTTACTTCTTTCGGTATACTCACCGTCTTCATTGATATCGATTCCTTCGGCGAGCCATTCATCCACGCGTTTGGCAAAGGCGGCATCGGGAAATAATGAATATATTCTTGATAGCGCCATACTTACCACCCATCGATGATTCGGTGTGTGAATACCGCCAATTGACATAGCGCGTCCGGCATTCAAAAGAAATTTCCTGAGCAGATTCATAAGATTCACCGGCTGTTCTTGCAATCGTCGCAGCAACTCATAAGCCGGTGCAATATGTTCGGTTATGAATCCCGCATCTGGTGGAGAGTGAAAATTTGTTGTCAGAAGATCGATAGTCCCATCTTGATGCTGAAATTTTAGGAGGCAGGATGCCGCAATTTCCATTGAGGCAAGCAAGGCGGGGTCCAGGTAATACGAAGACAGAGTGGTACAAAAGGAAACCGTCAATCGTTTAATTAATCCGGCTGGGCCATAAGCCATGTAAATGCCATACCCATTTGGGGTCCCTCCAAAATAAGGATGTGTAGTATCCTTTTGCTGATTTTCCAAAAAATGGGGAACCTGCTTGTCATTTTCGCGGACCATTTCGCGAATAAATTCTTGAGTTGGTTTTCTTGTCTGCGGTTGCAAAAGTTCGGATGTTAGGACATTTGAGAAAGCACCTAACGCCGCGGCACCAGTTGTATTTTTTAAAAAGAATCGTCTTTTCATTGATGTTGTATTCTTTTGCGCTAAAAATATTAATTTCTCGAAGACTGAAAAACAGTTCGGGTGTATCCCAGTTTTTCGCAAAAATGGTTAAATTAGCATAAACCAAAATACATTCAAAAATGGACAAGGCTAAATTACTGAACCAGTTTAGCCAACTTTTGGATGAGATAGAACTTAAAGAGAAAACCGCAGAAAGCTTTTATGAATTTGAAACCAAATCGGTGGAGCTTCTTAAAGAATTAAGTCGCAATGTGATAGAACAGACCATAGGAGAAGCCGATGAAGATTATCGTAAAAAAAAAGCATAATAGGCTATTACGGAAAACTTGAACTGGACAACTCACATCGATTTGTAAAAGAGGTCAAAGGAGTAAAACTGAGTCCGATGCTGAAGGATATCACAGCATATGTAGGGCAAAGTGAATGCTACCAATCGAGTAGTGAATTACTAAAAAAGACGATGCAACTTGATGTGAGCGACAACAGCATACACAGAGTATGTCAAAGTCTTGGAGAGGAGGGTGAAAAATGGCTGGAGGAGCAAAGAGAAGATGTACAAAGTAAGCCCAAAGCGGAGTCCGATGAGGTAGTATATGCACATGCAGATGGAGGGATGGTGTTGACCAGACCGAGTGATTGGAAAGAAGTAAAAGTAGGAAGGGTTTATAAAGGTAAAGAAGTACTTAAACTGAGCGATACCAGGAGTTTTATCAAAGAATCGTGGTATTGTTTTCATTTAGGTGGGCATGAAGAATTTGAACGAAAGATGTCAGAATATCTGGATACCTACGAAGATCTAAAAGACAGGTTGGTCATAATAATAGACGGAGCGAAATGGTTGGGAGATTGGTTTAGCTCAGAATATCCAGAGGCTTTGCAAATACTGGATTATTATCATGCCTTAGAACATTTTTCAGACTTTTCAAAAGTAGCGATACATAGAAAAGAAAAGAGAAAAGAGTGGTTAGACACCATAAGGGAAACACTATTGAAAAAGGGAGGACAAGCTGCCTTAAAAATGGTGGAGAACATAGAATGTAAAACAGAAAAGAAAAAAGAAAAGAAAGAGAAATTATTGGTCTATTTAAACAACAACATCCACAGGATGGAATATCCAAAATATAGAGAAAAAGGGCTACAAATTGGAAGTGGTGCCATAGAAGCAGCCCATAGAACATTGGTGCAAAAGCGCTGTAAATTGTCAGGACAAAGATGGACTCCAAAAGGAGTTACAAACGTAATCAGTCTCAGAAATTTGAGAATGAACAATCAATGGGACAGACTCTCTGAGTTCCTTGGGAAAAAAGCTGCTTAAACGAAAAAATGGGATACACCCAACAGTTCTTTGAGGCGTAAGTTTAGCTCGCAGCACTTACATTAATTCGTGATCGAAATCGACGCAGGCCAAGTATTAGCATGACACAAACTACCGCGAATCCAGCAGCGATAACAATTAGATTACGAAATCCTAAACCAGCAATGCCACCTTGATATTTTCGCCCGATATAGTCATCAAATAGCAATCGAGCGTATTCTCTTTTTTCATTTTTTTGAAATTGTAGGGTAGACCAATAATGCCGGTGAATAAATTTTGTTATTTGGTTGTCCCTCTTTGACCGGGATCAGTGCGTTGCCGTCCGAATAAAGGATGCCATCTTTAAAACTGATTTTAACGGCCCCTCCCGGTCGGTAGAAATCTTCAAATCTGTATGACCCAATGACCTCATTGGCAAATTGGGTTGCCATCGGATCCGTTGATAAATTCAGTTGTTCATAATTCTCTCCCATGGCAATGGCTGCAATGCTCGGACCAACAAAATAGGGTAACGAAATATAAATGTTGGAGAGCATGATCACGATTAAATTTTCGTTGGGGTAAATGCCAAAATAGGAAGAAAAGCCCGGAGACCGCCCATTGATCTGATGGCGCTTGTAACCGTCTTGGGGACTGACACTCCAACCATACCCCCAGTGACTTCCGTAATCAGTGAAAATTTTGTTCCAGGCCCCTTCCGAAAGAAGTTTTCTTTCTTGAATCGCTACAGCAAATTTGTGTAGATCACCCGTTGTCGAATATATGGAGGCATGGCCGGTCTTTGACGACCAAATGTATTTTATCGGCATAGTCTAAATCGGAAAATCCCTTTTGTGCATGTCCGCTAGCCAAGTTGGAATAACTCGTGCCGCGTTACGCGGTATTGCTGGCCTTTTTTCCAAAGTGGCCCGAGTTCTTCATGCCCAGAGGCCTAAAAATGGCTTCTTCCAAGTATTCACCATAACTCAAACCGGTGACCTTTTCGATAATATAGGCCAGGATATTGTATTCGGATTTTCCATGATTGTATTCTTCCTCTGGTTCAAACAGCAAATCATAATCGAGCACATAGTCCACCAGGTCATTTGGGGAATGTGGCTTATGTGTGTATTTCAAGAGAAGTGCCCTCCGAATGCCCCCTTGTGATCCTATAGCTGGTATGCCCGACCTTTGCGCCAACATGTGGTGAATCGTGATTTCATTTGCTCTCTTAAATTCCGGCAGGAATTTGGAAAGCGGAGCCTGCAGTGACAACTTCCCCTCATCAACTAATTTCAAGATTGCTGTTGATGTGAAAATCATAGATGCCGAGCGTAGAAAGAAACGGGTTTCCAGATCATGATCCAGGTCTTTTTCGATATCCGTTTTACCATAAGATCGAGAGAAGAAGACTTTTTCACCATTAGCGACGAGGACATTACCGGCATAATTATTTGATTTCGCAAGAGGGGTGACAAGAGCGTCAATTTTCAGCGAGATTTCTCCCGACCTGGGTAGGTCTGAGGGGTCCTTTGCACCAGGATCAGGCTGCGTCTCAGCCGACTGTTCAAGACTTTGAGACCACCCGTTTTTACAAATCGCAGTAGCAAAAACAATCGCAAAAAGTGACAGGCATAAAACAGTAAACCGGCCAGACCTTAGATACCTCATGATGACGAGCTCTTAATGACGTCTTCCTATCCCACTCAAGCTACGTCGCGATGGACAGGAAATACTTGTAAACGATGAAACAAGGTCGCTCAATAGTTTTTGGAAAGCAATTAATGTTGCAAATTCTTGAGAATGCTAAGATTATGAAATGAAATAGGTTGGAAGTTAAATTAATTTTTGGTTTTCTGTAACTCGATATTTGAGACATCATATTTCAAATGAATATGATCTAACAGCACGAAGGAAAAGGATTGATATGGGTTCGAAGTTTTAAACTTCGAACAGCGGGTAGTTGGATGCCAGACAATGAAAAAAGTGGCTGGGAGGTGAATGCATATTTTAATGTGAAGATGTATCTGTGCTAAAAAATCTTTAATTAGTGCTGTCTTGTTTCATATACTAAATGGTCGGGTAAAAGCCAAGCAGACATCATTCACCCACTGACGCTCTCCTGACGATGACTGTCAGGATCAGTCAGCACCTTGCAATTCATCCTTGATGAGTTGAGAGATGATTTGACTTTCATCAAGGCATTCATTTAAACGCTCCAACAAAATGTTTCTCAGCAGGAAGACAGTGTAAAAGGCACTTTGCGCATCCTTATTTTTTGAAATAGTCTGTATATTTTGAGGTTTCATACCCATTTCATATTGGATAAACTCAGAATGACGCAATTCCATGAAAACAGGATTAAACGAAATCATGTTACGACGCCATTCGTCCAAATTCTGATAAATTACTTCAAATACATAAATGATTTTCTTCTTCAAAGTTTCTGAACGTACCAATTCGAAACCTGCATTTTTAAACGATTCATACCCGTCTTCAGTCAGAGCACCTTGCATAGCCCCCATCAGCACAAGCCTATAAAAATGACTATCCAGAGAATCTGAATAGGAAATTTCTTGTCTGAAAAAGGAAAAGATGAGTTTACTTGAGTTGTGAAAATTGTTGACAGTCTCAATGGATGTATTCAAAATATCAATATTGAGTCCACTCCGAAAACTAAATCATAAATCATGTCAAATATTACAATAAGATGACATATATATTTAATTTGTGATATGTTTAAACGTAGTACAAATTCACAAGTTGATCTATTCAAATCGATAGGAGGGATGCTATCAGAACGGAAGCGAGAGCTTCTGGATGATCCAAATGGTTGGCATAATATATTTTTTAAAGAAGTGGTATCTCGCATAGACGAAGGATTGTTCGAGGTGCTTTATAATCAAGGAGGCCGGCCCAATTGCTCAATTAGAGTTTTAATGGGAATGATTATCCTTAAAGAAGGTAAAGGTTGGACTGATGAACAACTTTTTGATGAATGTCGATTCAACACCAGGGTCATGCTTGCTTTGGGATATTCGAATATAAATGAGGATATTCCGACCGAATCGACTTACTATAAGTTCAGACAGAGCATGGTAGAGTATAATGAAGACCATGGGGAGGATTTGATGAAGGCGGCATTTAAACAAATCACTATTGGGCAGATAGAGCAATACAAGGTGAGCGGTAAGAAAATACGATTGGATTCGAAGTTGATTAATTCCAATATTGCACGCTGCACTCGAGTCCAGATGATAATCGAAGCTGTACGAGTATGCAGTAAAGACCTTATGGTAGAACTGCTTACAGATCAATTGGATAAAGAATCATGCGAGCTTTTAGAAAAGCTAAAAAGCCAAAGTGCCTCCAATATTGTCTACCCATTAAACAAAAAAGAAAAAGAGGAACTGCTAGTAGGTATGGGTAAGATCATAAAGGTACTCTTGAGTCATGGCCAGGCGGCGGGATTGACAGGCTACCAAGATCTCAAGCGGCTCTACGAAGAACAGTATGAAGAACAATCAGAGGAATCTAATGAGCAAAAACCTCCGAGTGCCTCTGATGATAAAACAAAAATCAGCGCGGTCTGTGATGAATCTGAACAGCAAACTAAACAGGAGAATACTCCGAGACCCAAAGCTGCAAGAGACATATCGAGTGGCAGTGTGCAGTCCATTCATGATCCTGATGCTGCCTACCGTACTAAAGGTAAAGCAGAAAATAAACAGACCATATCGGGCTATCATGCCAACATAAGTGAAACGTGTACAGAAGAAAATGAAATAGACCTAATCGTAGATGCCCAGGTAGTACCGGCCAATATTACAGAAGACGAGTTTTTAATCGAATCTATCGACCATATCCAGGATGTATTAAATCCAGATAAGGATGAATCAGGTCAAGAAAAGAATAAAATAGAACAGGCCATCACGGATGGCGGATACGACAGCAAGGCCAACAGAAAAGCAATGTCAGAAACGACCACGCCCGAATGGAAGTTAGCTAATACAAAAGGGGGAAAGCAGGCCTATACAATGAAACGAGATGAGAATAACAATCTTCAAGTATGGCGAAAAAAGACAGGAGAACAGTGCGCGGTAAAGTTTAACGAGAAGACCAACAAATACGTCATTAAACACGACACCCGAGGTCGGTATATGACCAAAGATGAAGTAGAAAACTATTTTTTATTTCAACAGATGCAAGAAACATTAGATGAGCACACCCACAATCTAAGAGCCAATGTGGAATCGACCATACATCAATGTTTTCACCGGCTCAAAAAAAGGAACAAAATATTATATCGGGGTTTATTCAAATGTCAAATTTATGTCCTGTCACGAGTACTTTGGACGAATTTTAGAAGAATTAACGATAAATTGATCGAAAATGCCCTCGGATTTCCAAATATCATCATCGCAACCCTCAGGAATGCTTATGCAACAATATTGCACTTAAGAAAATTCCAGGGTTTTGGCCGCAGCTGGCAAATGTACGCTTGAAAAATGTGTGGTAATCGGAGTGGACTCAATGTTGGTCTCAAGGTTTTCCAAAAGGCTTTGCAGAATAATTTTTTCTTTAACCCTATCCTTTCGGTACTCATTCCAATTATTGATCTGAAGAGCAATCAATACCGCGTAACGCGGCACGAGTTATCCCGATCACCACAAGGGCTATTTCACCGATAGTGTAGAGGAGGTATTTTCTGGTAGCACCAGAGTTAATCAATGATTGTCTTATTTTTCTTAGGAATATGAGCATCCAATAAATATAGGCATTGGCCAAGACTTGAAAATGAAATGGCGTGGGAGTTAAATTAATGGCTAGGAGTTGCCGTTTGCAATGGATCTTTTGCATTGTCGAAAAGTAATTCTTTACCATCGATCAGATAGCTGGCAAACAATGTTGCCGCTCTATTCTTTTGGAAAGCGAAACAGTGCAGGAAATTTATTATATTTTTCTCTGAAACTTTGTTGTGATTCCAATATTTTTTTATAATCAGGATTTTTACTTGCATATTCTGCCAACACGTTCTTTACTGCCGCCCTAATCTGTTTCATTTCCTCAGGTGAAAAGGCATTAATTTCTTTTAATTCTTTAGACATAAGTTCCATTTTCTCAATATCTAGTTCCTTAGATTTTAAAGACCATTCTAGTCCAATTTCTCTTACTGTGGTGTCCCAAATTGCCTTTAAGTCCTTTGGAAGTTTATCATAAGATTTTTGACTTGTACCAACTAAAGAAATTGCACTTGGCTGCCACCAAGCAGGATAAAGTAGATAAGGACCTACTTCATGCAACTTCATTTCATAGTTTGAGAAAGGAACATCCCATTCAGCACAATCAATAACACCTCTATCAAGCCCTGAATATGTTTCTTGATATGCCAAAGCCAAGGTCTCAACTCCAAATTCTCTAAAAACTGCAACATGTGGTCCTGGTCCTATTCGTAATTTTTTACCTTTTAAATCTGCCAGCGATCTTACTGGTTTTCTACAAAACATTCCCATTTCCATCCCTTGAGCTACAAATGGCTCTACTTTGACATTATCTTTTGCACTCAACTCGTTAATCACTTTTATACCATCATCCGTATAATACCACATTTGAATGGCATCTCTATCTTCAAACCCCATTGGCGTATGATTAGCAAGCGACCAAGCTGAGTTTCTTCCTTCTATCCACGTGCCAAAAAATAATGCTGCATCAAATACACCATTTACAAGTGAAGGATACGTTTCTGTTGCAGGAACAATTGCACCAGCAGGATATGTCTTAAGCACTAGTCTTCCATTACTGAGCTCGGCAACTTTTTTAGCTAAATCTTCTAAAGCCATATACACAGATGAATTAGTAGGATGTGTAGAACCAACCTTCCAGGTAATGACCTGACCAGAGAAATTATTTACTTCTCCTCCCTGCCGGGATTCATTGCTACAAGACAAGATAATTATTGAGGCAAAAAATACTAGAGCTGAAAAAACACTATAATTACGAAACATTACCTGAAAGTTTTAGAGGGCTTGTTGAGGGTTCTATTTACGCATAAATATTTTTCATCTGCCAACAATCTAAAGAGACTACTTCTGAATCCTGTCCTTGAGACAACACTGAAACTAAAGTACTATCAGCTCTGGAAGGATAAACTCTTACAGATACACATTGTCTATTATTTACAAATACTTCCACTACGCTACGATCGATAAAAATCCTCAAATCTACTAGCTCATCTTCTTTAATTAGCACAGGTGCTGTTTCAGGTGGTCTCGATATGACATCTGGTAGAATAGATGCATGAGATGTATCTATACTAATGATGCTTTCATATCTAGTAAGAGCTGATAGCTGTGTTGAGATCACCTTATTAGCTTTAACGTCGTCTATAGGAGTACGATATTTAAATCCTCTATTATTAAAAAAAGAAATTCTTGTGTACTCCTCGTTATCAGGTGAGCACAATACATCAATTTCAAAATGAGAAGCCAACACGGGCTCATATACTATTTGCATTTCGATGGCATTCCCCCCTATACCCTCCAGAAATTCTTTCTTATTTCTGGTTAGTGTTATATGGTCTATACGGACATGACTCATTCGCAATGATTCAATATTGCCAGCAGGTTTCATATTAATATCATATTTACCTTCAAGCGATAATCTTCTCGGCAAAGTCATAATCTGATCCCAATCCTCGATGCCTGGTTCGGGAGCTACTATAGTCCCTTGAAAATAATCTTTAAAATATGAATTTAATTGATGAGTTGGTTTGCCCGGATTCATATTGAAAATCACAATCAAGTCTTCTGCATCTACCGCTACAGTAGGAGCATGTACGCCACTTGGGAAAGTCGCACCAAAATTAAATTTACCATGAGCGTCTACAATAAACTTATCCCTTTTTATATCGTAATCACCAAGTAAATATTGTCCACCACTCATATGACTAAAGAATATAAGCATATGCCTATTCCCGATTGGGAAAAAATATGGACATGCACCATCATCACCTAAAAGAGTAAACCTGTCGCCTTCAATAAATGGATGAAGATATTCCCAGTTTACTAAATCTGCTGAGCGAAACAATGAGTTAGTTGCCAAATGTTTTCCTTCTGGTCTATATTTTTCTATACCAGCAGATAAAGAATAATAATAGTCATCCCTTTTCCAAATGCATGGATCAAAAATACCATACTCAAATCCTTTTTCTCCTTCATCTGGAAATGGAATTACTGCATGATTTGTAAGCTTATCCCAGTTTAGAAGCAATGGATCTTTTGACACAGCTACCATGTTTCCTATTCCAGTCCCATGATACATAGCAATTACTCTATCATCCTCAACCCATGTAGTACCAGAATAACAAGCATTTTCAGGTCCTGGATATATTGCATAGGGCAATTCTTTCCAATTGATTAAATCCTCACTGATTGCGTGACCCCAATGTGGTCTTGCATCTTCTGGGGGGTATGCTTGATAAAATAAATGCCACGTCCCTTGCCAAAAACAAAGCCCATTAGGGTCATTAAGCTTATATTCAGAATTTACATAGTGATATAAAGGTCTATAAGGATCATCTTCTTTCTCTTTTCTTGCTTTTTCCATTCTTTTCATTACCAGCCCCTGTTGTAATTCTTTTAGTTGTGTTTCCTTCATCTGTGAGAATTGAAACTTCGGCGTTTTTGATTGTGGGTACTCTATTTTTTTCATTTATTTTCACGTTACTAACCTACCAATAGGTTAGGTAAAAAAGTTACTAGATTAGGAAATGTTATTATAATAATTATTCCGAGAACTTGTGCCAGCATGAAAGGAAAACATCCTTTTACTATATCCATATATGTTACTCCGGGAGGTGCAATTCCCTTTAGGAAAAACAAGGCAAATCCAAAAGGTGGTGTGAGCCAGGCTGTTTGCAACGTTACACAAATTACTATTGCAAACCATATGGGATCCCAACCCATTTGTTCTGCTATTGGTATAAATATCGGTAATGTGATATAAAGAATGGGAATCCAATCTAGCAACATACCTAAGAAAAACAAAATACTTAGCATTACAAAGAGTACCACATTTGGATTAGAACTCACCGCTAGTATGAAATTACCTACAATATCCTTTGCTCCTAGTCCAAGAAATGAAGAAGAAAATGCAAGTGAACCCACAAGCAATAAGCCCACCATACCAACTGTAGAAATTGTCTCCAATGCACTTTCCCTCACTAGTTTCACATTAAGCCGACCATAGAATAGTGCAATAATGAGTGCTCCCATCGCACCTGCAGCAGATGCCTCTGTAGGGGTTGCGATACCACCTATAATTGTTCCGACTACTGCAAAGATCAAAGCAAATAATGGAATCGCTGGACCCAATATTTTTAACAAACTAATTTTTTCTGTATTGGATGATCCATCTGTATATTGTATATCTTTTATCACAGCTCTATCAGGTTCTTTTTCTATAGTAAATCTCACCATAATATATAAGACAAATAGAAGTGCTAATAATATGCCTGGCATATATGCTGCTACAAATAACTTTCCAATAGATAGGCCTGTTTCTGCTGCATAAAATACAATCATCACACTAGGCGGAATTAATATTCCTAAGGTTCCACCTGCCCCCACAGCTCCGAGCGAAATACCTTTAGGATACCCTCTTTGCAACATCGGAGGAAGACATAATAAACCTGCAGTTATTATAGATGCTGCAACAACTCCAGTACACATTGCAAATACCGCACTAAATAATACGGTTGCAACCACCATTCCCCCATTCATCTTTTTAGATATAATATCCACTGCACCATATAAATCTTCTGCCAATCCCGACATTGAAATTATAAATCCCATAAACACAAATAAAGGTATTGCAATCAGAATATAGTCTGTCATGACGCCATACACTCTTGTAGAGAAAATAGGTAATATACTTGGCCCCCAACCTATAATTCCAAAAATAATTCCCACGCTTCCTAAGACCACAGCCAAGTGACCTCCCAAAAGAATCCCCACCACTAGTGTTATCACCATTAATAAAAGAAGGAATTCTATACTCATTTCGCATCTCCTTTTATTGCTGAAATAGTATGTTTAATTGTTTCAGATACTCCTTGTAATAAAAGCATAAATGCCGCTAATGGAATTGTTGCTTTGATTGGATATACTACTGGTTGCCAAGGAGTAATCGTGCTAACCTCTCTTACTGACCATGAATCCCACGCATAGCTAAGTCCATAAATAAAGAGTATAATTACAAAAGGAAAGAAAAATATAATGTAGTTAATTACCATTAAAATTTCTTGCCCTCGGGGTGACAAAAATTTATCTGGCAATATTGAAATCCTTACATGAGCACCTTTGTGTAGCGTGTATGCCCAACATAGGGTAATTATCCCTGCATACAGTTGTGTCTCAACATCGTATGCCCATATAATTGGTGAATTAAATACAGATCTTGCAATAACATCTATACATGTTATGAACACAAGAATAACAATAGGATATATCACAATCCTTTGAAGACGACTTATAAAATCAAGTACCCTTGTAATTTTCTCAAAGTGGCCTTTTACACTCATTGAGTTGTATCTTTATTTTTTGTGGGAAACCAAACCATCATAGCTCCTTCCGAGCGTCCCACTTTGATTTGATGCCCTGAAGTTAATCATCAGTTAATCTAGCTTATTTAGGTGAAATTTAATTTCTTCTTTGATAATTCTTCCCAGAACTCTGGTTTTCCATTCAAAATTGGGTAGCATTTGATCCAATTTCTTACTGTCACTTTCTAATTCATCTATAATGGAAATATAGATATTTGAGATTTCAGATTTTTTGGATCGATTCTCATTCCAATTATTAATCTGCAATGCAATCAATACCGCGTAACGCGGCACGAGTTATACCAATAACCACAAAAGCCACCTCACCTATTGCATAAAGGAGGTATTTCCTAGCTGAACCTGATTCAATAAATGACCTTCTTATTTTCCTAAGGAATGTGAGCATCCATTAAAAGTACATAATGGCGAAGAATTGAAAATGAACTAGGTTGGCAGTAACATTAAAGGTTCGATATTCTTTACTCCCAAAAGGGGCTTTGGTATTAATTTTTCGGATTGGCAGGATAATATGTCATATATTGTTGATAATGCCGCTATTGGCAGTAGAATAATATGTTAGGCAGAATCAAAATAGTGAAACGACAGATGAGAATTAGGATTATCGTGATTTCCGTTTTAATGCTGACCGCAACTTTATCTGTATGCAACGTGGAAGTTATCACAAACGAAACCGGCCTCTCTCTCCGGGTAGACCAAGCTGGCGAATACGAACTTCAGACGGGGACACCACAGTGGCGTTTTCTGGGATCTTTAGGGCAAATCCTCGGTGAGATTCGCAAAGAGAAGGGGAATGACAAAATCGGCGCCTATGAGGAAATTGTTTTTGTATGGAATACAGATGGACCGATGAGTGGCGGCATCCGACTCTACACGAAGAAACCGCTTGTTCTCTTCTCATATATATGTGAGGAACAACGCCAAACTGTTCCGCCGCCGTTTCCTAACTTTCGCATTTTCCCAGAGCAGTTATATGGGTTCAGCTATCATGCTCGCCGCGATGCACCTCACAGGTTTTCCTTGGAGAACAATGGCACCCCATGGCTTCTTTTTGACGAACAGTTAAATGCGGTAATTATTTCACCAGCCGACAACTTCATGGTTGCGGAAATGAAAGGCAACATAAAATCCACACTTGGCAGCGGGTTAATTGAGACCATCACAAGCATTCCCCCTGGTTTCACGCATAAGACATTGATGACAATTGGCCACGGTATCAACCACACCTGGGATATGTGGGGACAAGCCCTGACCGACCTTCATGGCAAGAAACTTCCGGAAAATGACGCTAACCTTGCACTACGGTGCCTGGGTTACTGGAACTCTGCACCCGCGCCTTATTGGTATAACTATGATATGGATAAAGGGTATGGGGAAACTCTTGCTGCCGTAATTGAAAACCATCGAGCAACAGGTATCCCGACGCGTTATCTCCAGCTGGATAGCTGGTGGTATCAGAAATCCCTCGAGGAAATGAACGGGAAGTATCATCGCGAGAATCTACCCAGAGAAACATGGAATTGTTTTGGCGGTTTTACAACATATCGCGCTCATCCCAGTCTGTTCCCTGACGGTCTCGAGGCATTCCACAAAAAAATTGGCCTGCCGTTGGTCACGCACAGCCGATGGATGTCGCCATACAGCGACTATCACAAACAGTATGAAACCAGTGGTCTTGGCATGATCGATATCCGATTCTGGGAGGAAACAGCTGAGTACCTGAAGCGCTCCGGCGTAGTGCTGTACGAACAGGATTGGCCCGATAAAGTCTATAATGAATCGCCGGAAATGCATAAATCAATCCGTCTTGCAGCAGACTATATGGACAACATGGCGAAGGGTATGGAAAAATATGGTATGCCAGTCGAGTATTTCGCAGCTCTGCCACGCCAGTTCTTGAATGCCAGCCGTTTGTCGAATGTGATCATGATTCGCAGTAACCAGGATCGCTTTGAACGTGAAAAATGGACAGATGCGCTTTATTCCTCCCGTCTTATTCGCTCTGTGGGAGCATGGCCGCACGGTGATAACTTCTTCAGTTCTGAAAGGGACAATCTATGGTTACAGACGTTGTTTGGCGGCACGATTGGTCCGGTTGATGCACTCGGAGAAGGAGATAAATCCAATCTGTTGCGGAGTGTGCGTTCGGATGGCGTAATCGTCAAACCTGATATTCCGATTGTACCCGCGGATAACTGCTATATCGCTGATGCATCAGGCGATTCAGAATCACCAATGTATGCTTGGACATACACAAAACACGGTGAGCTACGTACGGTCTATGTGTTTGTATACGCTCGTCATCCGAAAGAGGAATCACGCGATATCTGGCTTGATCCCGCTTCCTTTGGTTATGAAGGTGATGTGTGGGTTTATGACTGTAACAAGGGGCACGGAGAACATCTCAGTGCCGGGAATGTCTTTCAGGATCAAATCGATCACAATGCCACAAGGATTTATCAAATTGCACCTGTCGCCCGATCGGGCATTTGCTTTTTGGGAGATCCAGACAAATTTGTAAGTACGGGGAAAAAGCGCATTACTTCAATCAAGGATGATCCTGGCAGGTTGACGGTGACAATTGCTTTTGCAGAAAACGAACGAAAGGTAAAGGTACACGGCTATGCGAAAGCATCGCCTGTAGGAGCCGATTCGTTCGACTCTGAAACGGGTCATTTCACCATTGAGATCGCTGCGGAAGGTAACCTCGAACCCGAATTACCGGGCGGCGAGCTTGTTCGGTTAAGGACAATTCTGTTGCAGTCTGCGCTGAACTCACCTCGCTGAGCAGTACCGCGTAACGCGGCACGAGTTATCCCAATCCTCAATAATTCGTTGACGTTGTTTATATTAGGTGTGTCTAGTTAGGCTAGCATGAATATTGCGATTCATATTATTCACATGTTCTGATTCTATGAAAAATCTTCTTTATTCTTTGTTTTTGGTTGCAACATCAACTCTATGGGTAGCATGTAGTCATGGTATGAGCAAGGGTCCAAACATCCTGCTCATTGTGGCAGATGATCTGGGATTCAGCGATTTGTCTTGTTATGGCGGTGAAATAGAAACACCAAATTTAGACTCATTGGCATTCAATGGATTGCGATTGACGAGATTCTATACTACAGGGAGATGTTGTCCTTCGCGCGTCAGCCTGCTTACGGGTCTCTATCCCCATCGTGCCGGACTGGGTCATATGGTTCAGGATTTGGGAAGGCCGGGATACCGGGGACGCGTATCTGATGATGCAGTTACCATTGCCGAAGCTTTGAAGTTTTCCAATTATCGAACATTCATGTCGGGCAAATGGCATTTGGGTACAAATGATCCGACCCAACACGGATTTGAGGAGTTTTATGGTACGCTTGTAAGCGCGCAGACGTTTTGGGATGCCGATCATTACCTTCGGCTACCGGAAGGACGTCAGGCCATTTCTTATCCGGAAGGAGAATTCTACGGAACCAATGCACTTACCGATTATGCGTTACAATTCTTGGATATGGGTCGCAAAACACCAGACCAACCCTGGTTTCTTTATCTGGCATACAACGCTCCTCACTTTCCGCTGCAGGCCCCGAAAAAAGATATTCTCAAATATGCTGACAGGTACGATATGGGATGGGACGAGATAAGGCGTATACGGCACAATCGAATGATAGAATTGGGCATAGTTGATGGCGTAACCGAATTGGCACCCCGATCACAATATTGGGATTGGGGTGAAAAAAATGGTCAAACCAACCCGTCGTGGGATGACCTGTCTGAAGAAAGAAAAACGGATCTGGCTCGACGTATGGCGATATATGCAGCCATGGTGGATGTGATGGATCAGGACATAGGTCAATTGATATCCGATTTGAAAGCCAATGGAGAATTGGAGAATACAGTAATCATTTTCTTATCGGACAATGGAGCCTGTGCGGAGTGGGATCCCTATGGTTTTGATGTGGGATCCAGTACCAACAATATCCTATATCTTGAAGACCAGATTGAGCAAATGGGACAACCAGGCACCTACCACAGTATAGGATCCGGATGGGCCAATGCTTCGAATACTCCATGGCGGTTGTACAAGCATTTTAATCACGAAGGGGGAATCAGTTCGCCTTGCATTGTGCACTGGCCAAATGGATTGAATAACAAGGGTACGATCAACCATCAACCCGCTCACCTCATTGATCTGATGCCCACAATACTGGATATCACAGATTCCGAATATCCTCAAATGACCAATGGAATTCCCGCAGCTCCTCCTGCAGGGTTGAACATTCTGCCTCAATTAAAAGGATCGGTAAAGGAAATAAGGGCGTTGTTTTTTGAGCACGAAGGAAATCGGGCCGTAATGCAAAATAGATGGAAGCTATCGGCGCTGAAAGGAAAGCAGTGGGAGCTGTACGACATCGATTCGGATAGGACGGAGTTGGTCGATCTCGCTTCCGTACACCCCGATACGGTACAACATTACGACCGTATGTGGTCTGCTTGGGCCGATGAGAACAATGTAACTCCACTACCTAAAGATCTGAATGTGACCTATCTGTGGCAAGATGAATGAAAATTTTTTGACTGGACTAAGCCATTTGACTTTGACATAAAAAAGAGCCGATACAACTTTACCAATGTATTGATGTAGATCCGCCTGCAATGATGGCTTATAATCTCAAACCCTTATCAGACTTTGATGCCGGGCTGGAGCATTTCTTTGCAAAGGAGTCTCCGGAAGCGGTTGCCACTTTCAATAAAGTATTGAAAGCTAACCCTAAAGATGAGGTGGCTCAAATGTTTTTGAATTTTTTTACTTGATTTGCTGCTCTTCGAGCCATAACTTTCTTTGCTTCTCTCCATTGCTTCAATTGCCATAACACAGTGCCGATGGTTTCTTGATTTGGATAACTACTAGAGCTATTTCGCCGATGGCGTAGAGGACGTACTTCCTGGCACTTCCAGATTCAATCAACGACCGCCTTATTTTTCTTAGGAATGTCAGCATTTTTTAAAGATATAAATCATGGAGATTTTGGGCTTGTAAAAGGGATTCGGTTACATAAAACGTTCCTTTCTTGTAACTCGAAGAGAGTAAAATTAAACCACCGTTATTATGATCGCTGTTGTCCATCTAATTGTGAAGTTGTTTAATAACACATTACGGATTATTTTAATATAAAAAGTTTGTAGCTTTAGAAACGCTGAGGTGTAGAACCAAAGAATAACTAAAGACTACAAACAATGGTTAAAGCTGAAATTAATGAATTTTTTGTACAACACATGCCTAAAATATCAAATGGAAAGAAACTAAAAGTACCAATGTGGAAAATAGTGAAGGCCATATTGTATAAGCTCAAAACAGGTGTGCAATGGAGGCAATTGCCTGTTCGACATTTCTTTGGATTTATCAGATATAGCTGGCAATCAGTGTTTTATCACTTCAACAAGTGGTCAAAAACAGGAATTTGGAAAAGATGTTATGAGCAATTATTGCTAAATAAACGGAAGCATTTAAACCTTTGTTCTGTAAATTTTGATGGATCACATACCCCGGTAAAGCGAGGAGGACAAGAGGTAGGTTATCAAGGTAGAAAGAAAGCTCAAACCACGAATCTATTGATACTGACCGATGATCAGGGTGTGCCAATAGGTTGGTCAGAACCGATAAGTGGCCAGCATCATGACAGTTTTGAACTGGTAAAAACTGCTAATAAAATTTTTGATCAAATGGAGGCAATTGACCTTTCATGTGATGGTCTTTTCCTGAATGCCGATGCAGGGTTTGATGTTGCCAAATTCAAGGAACTATGCTTTGAAAAGGACATCATATTCAACATCGATAAAAACAAGAGAAGGGGAAAATCAGATGATGAAGACACTCCATATGTCTTTGATAATCAACTATATAAGAGAAGATTTGTGGTGGAACAACTTAATGCTTGGGTAGACGGATTCAAGACTTTAGTAATAAGATATGAAACCACAACCATCAATTGGATGTCTTTCCACTATCTGGCCTTCGCAATTATTTTCCTGAGAAAATTTCAAACCGTTAACATTTAGTTATTAAACAACTTCTGTGTCAATAAACCATCCTAACCTCGGTCGATCTCGCTCATTCGGTTTTTTGAGGCAAAGAAAAATAAGATTGGCCATTTTCATGAATCCAGACTTCCTTCTGGCATACGAACTGTCCTCGGTATTCTAAGTCAAAGGAACACCTATACAGAGCTATTACCTCCAGTTTCGCTATATTTAGCAAGAGCAAGAAACCACTATGCCTCGAGACATTCCATATGCCATCCTATATTTCATTGTTTTGATGGTATGTGGCCTGTCCTGCTCCCGAAGCGGCAAAGACATCCCCGAACCCAACTACAACCCCCACATCCTCAAACCCAGCAAGTACGTGCCCGCTAAAGGCAAGGTGATCAATTTGGATTCATTTCCCGAACCAATATACTACCCAATCGAACCCAAACGACTAAAAGCAAGCACTCCGACGTACATCCCCACAAAAACCAATGTCCGCCCTGCAGGAAAGCCAAAATCTCAACCCTTCATAGGCCACAAAATCGATATGGACTCGGTATCCCAGCCGATATCCGTACCAGCCATAGGGAAAAAAGTGCCTTCCGCCTGGCCAACATGGAGACCTGCTCAACCGGAAATTAGAACCGATACGCGTTTCAACATTGCTTATTTGGATGTGGAACAGGGATTGAATTCCAGTTTGGTGAGATGCCTATTGGAAGATCGCGACGGAAAGATTTGGATAGGCACCGATGGAGGAGGACTGAGTGTATGGGATGGTACTGGATTTACCTACTATACCACAAAGGAAGGCTTGAGCCACAATCATATCTGGACTCTTGCCGAAGGTCGCGACGGAAAGATATGGATTGGTACCATTGGAGGCGGGCTAAATATGTGGGATGGGACTGGATTTACCCACTTTACTACAGAAGGGGGATTGAGCAGCAATGATGTCTATTCAATACTGGAGGACAGCCGCGGGGATTTGTGGATCGGTACTGATGTCGCCGGGGTGAACCGGCTTGTCCCTTCAACAAGCTCAGGGCAGGCTCTGAGCGGAGCCGAAGGAGATGATCCTTCGACAAGCTCAGGACAGGCAAGCTTTACCCATTACACGATTAAAGAGGGTTTAAGTAGTAATAGCATCTCATCAATATTCGAGGATAGCCGGGGTCATCTATGGTTTGGACATGGGAGCTGCGCCGTGAGCCGCTATGATCCCGTGGAAAACGGATTTACCCATCACTCCATCAATGAAGGCTTACCTGGTTTTGTCATAGATATGATCGAAGACAGTCGTGGTCACATTTGGCTTGGCAGCCTTGGATTCGGAGTCAGCCGTGTTGATCCCACTGAAGGTGAGATTACCCACTATACCACCAAGGAAGGACTAAATGGCGAGCGGGTCTTTTCAATATTGGAAGATAGCCAGGGCGCTAAATGGATCGTGACCATCGATGGCGGAGTGAGTCGTTTTGATCCCGCTGACGGTGGGACTTTTACCAACTACTCCACAAAAGAGGGCCTAAGCAGCAACGATGTAAATAGCATTATAGAGGACCGCGACGGGAATATATGGTTGGGGATCTGGGGACATGGCTTGAATGTCTTATCCAGGGCTGGATTCAGTCATCAATCAGAGGCAATGGGTTTGACAGCTGGGGTCGTCAATAGTTTATTGGAAGATCGGGAAGGGAAGATATGGGTCGGCACCTATGGAGGCCGGCTGCATGTATGGGATAAAGCCGGATTTATCAGTTATCCGGATGCATCTGTCTGGGACATCGTAGAAGATCAAAAGGGAAGGATATGGATTAGCAATATGCGCAATCGGACGTTGCATGTATGGGATGGGGTTGGATTCACTGTTTATGAATTGCGGGGTTCTGGTCTGGGTCAGAATCGTTGTCTCGTGGAAGATCGTGAGGGAAAGATATGGTATGGTAGTCAAACACGAGGCATTAGTGTCTGGGATGACAATGGATTTACTCATTATACAATTGAAAATGGCTTATCGGGGAATAGTGTCTACAGCCTTCTGGAAGATCAGGATGGGAAGATGTGGATCGGTACTACGAATGGGCTAAATGTATGGCATCCCGCCAAAAGAGCAACAAGTGGAAGCCTGTCTGCTGGTCAGGCGGCTTCCACAAGATACACAACGGCAGAGGGTCTTAGTCACAACGATGTCCGGAGCCTGTTGGAAGATCGCGATGGGAAGATCTGGATCGGTACCAGTGGAGGCGGGCTGAATGTATGGGACGGTACTGGATTCACCCACTATACCGAAGCCGATGGTCTGACTAATAATAATATCTCAAGCCTTTTCCAGGATAAGTGGGGAGATATATGGGTTGGGACTATCAAGGGTTTGAACCGGCTGAGGCCTCTCGACGAAGATGGATCCTTTGCTATTCAAACCTATCTCGAGTCTGACGGACTTGGTGCAATAACTATCAATGATATTTTGATGGACGAGTCCGAACAGCTATGGCTGGCCACCGGCAAAGGGGTGGATAGATTAGACATGAGTCTGTTACAGCCCGATACCGTTTCGCCTACGCTTGCCCTACGTGAGCTGGGTACTTTTTTTAACGACATAGACTGGAGGCAGACCAAAGACGCAATCGAAAGAGGAGAAAATCCTGTAACGGGAAGTCACGAGTTGCCATTGGCAAATGTGAGTTTCGATTCAGTAATAGGTTATTCTAATCTCCCACTGAACCCGGTATTCCCATACAATATCAATCAGTTGACCCTGAGTTGGAGCAGTATTCACTGGTCGGCCCCACATAAATTGGAATACAGTTATCTCCTGGAAGGAAAAGATCAATTCTGGTCGCCTTTGGTGATGGACAACAAGGTCACATACACGGACTTGCGTCCCGGTTCCTATATTTTTAAAGTAAGAGCGGTGGGCGGTAATGGCCAATGGAGTGATACAGAAAGCTATTCCTTCAGCCTCCGGCCTCCCTGGTGGTTTAGTTGGTGGGCCTATCTTATTTACGGGATCATAGTGCTGGGAATACTATACTTCATTCGGCATCTGGAACTTAAAAAACAACAGCGAAAGCTGGAATTGGAACAGGAAAAACTACAACAGCGAGAAAAAGAGCTGGAACAGGAGCGCATTCTCAATGAGCAACTACAGCGCGTCGATCAACTCAAAGATCAATTCCTCGCCAATACCTCTCATGAATTGCGCACACCCTTGCAAGGAATTATCGGACTATCTGAAACACTATATGATCAGGAAGACAATCTGGAAAAACAGGAAAACCTTTCCATGATCACTTCCTCTGGAAAGCGCCTCAACAGCCTGGTCAATGACCTCCTCGACTTTTCCAAGCTGAAAAACTTCGATATCGAATTGATGCGAAGACCGGTGGATCTGCGCGTTCTTGCGGACATTGTACTCAAGAACAACCGTCCCTTATTGCAGGGCAAGGACTTACAAATGATCAACGATATCCCAGCTGAGCTTCCCCCAGTAGACGGCGATGAAAATCGCTTGCAACAGGTGCTCTATAACCTTCTCGGTAATGCCATTAAATTCACCGAGCAAGGTTATGTGCGTGTACAGGCACAGGAAATAGAAGATGGTGAAATGGAGGGCTTGGAAGTTCGTGTAGAAGACACAGGCATCGGCATACCCGAAAATAAAATGGATGCGATCTTCCAGGAATTTGAGCAAGGAGATGGTTCTATTTCGCGGGAATTTGCAGGTACGGGATTGGGCCTGAGTATCAGCAAAAAACTAGTAGAACTTCACGGAGGTAAAATGTGGGTGGAAAGCACCGTAGGAAAGGGGTCTACGTTTTTCTTTACCCTGCCTTTGTCAAAGGAAAAGGCTACGACCCTGGTTCCTGCTAAAGAAGTATCTAAAATTATTCACCAAGCTGTCCCTATAGCAGATTCTGGTAAGAAAACAGCTGCAGCCCAAAATGGGAATGCCGTTCGTATTTTAGTGGTAGATGACGAACCCATCAACCAACAAGTACTCAAAAACCATCTTTCCGGTCAAGACTTCCAACTCACCCAAGCCATGAACGGCGAAGAAGCGATCAAAGCATTGAAAGGTATAGAACAACCTTTTGACCTCGTACTCCTCGATATTATGATGCCACGAATGTCGGGCTACGAGGTGTGCCAGAAGATCCGAGAAAAGTTTTTGCCTTCTGAACTTCCCGTCATTATGATCACTGCCAAAGACCTGGTGCAGGGCCTTGCCCTGGGGGCCAACGACTACCTGGCCAAGCCCTTCACCAAGGAAGAGTTTCTGGCTCGTGTCAATACCCAACTCGATCTTCATCGAATCAATGAAGTCACCGGCAAATTCGTGCCCAATGAGTTCCTCCGGTCGCTGGGCCGAGAAAGAATTACAGAAGTGATGCTGGGCGACCAGACCGAAAAGGAGGTCACCGTTCTTTTTTCCGATATAAGAGATTATACGACTCTGGCTGAAGGCATGACACCCCAGGAAAATTTCAAATTTATCAATGCCATCAACACGCGAATGGGGCCGATCATTCAAAAGAATAATGGGTTTGTTAACCAATATCTGGGGATGCCATTATGGCCATTTTCACAGAAACTCCAAAGGATGCGCTCAGTGCTGCCATCGACATGCAACAGTCCATGATCCACTACAACAAAGGGCGAAAAAAGAAACCACGAGAACCGATAAGAATAGGTCTTGGCTTACACACGGGTTCGTTGATCTTTGGCATAACAGGGGATGAAAAGCGAATGGACGCCACCACCATTGCGGATACTGTCAATACGGCTTCCCGTATTGAAAGTCTTACCAAGCATTACGGTGCATCGATATTGTTGAGTGAAGACAGTTTGGAAAAAATAGGTAAAGAGCACACTTTCCATCTTCGCTACTTAGGCAAAGTTCAGGTCAAAGGGGAAAAAGCGCCTGTGGGTATCTACGAATGTTATGATGGGGATACGCCTGAAATGATGTCGCACAAACTCAAGACCTTGCCAGATTTTGACGCTGGACTGGAGCATTACCTTAGAAAGTCGTTTCCCGAGGCTTCGGCGGCCTTCAATAAAGTAGTTAAGAATAATTCCGAAGATCAGGTTGCGCGTTTCTTCCTCAATAAAGCCAGCCGGTATACACATGAGGGAGTGCTGGATGACTGGACCGGGGTAGAAGAGATGTTAATTAAATGAATACTGTGCTCGGGTTAAAATAATCCTTCGTTATTTGAGACTGTCAATTCCAGAGTAAAGAATAAGGAGCATTTTCCTTTACTCTGGGGTAGCGGCTCCTAACTTTATTTCGTAAAAAATTAATTTATACTCGCTAGAAAGATTAGCTATCTTCTTTCAACGCTGTTCTCGAAGCTCGATCCACAAGTGTAAAAAGCCTGTCAAAATTATCTTTTTTGTTCGACGAAAGATGCCCATGAACTTTTATCCATTCACAATCGAGCAGGTCTGTTAGTCTATAAAACTCGCGATAAAGTGCATGATTATTAAGAAGTTTATTTTTCCTGGAACGATAATCGTTTAGTTCTAGACGACTTCGCCTTGCTGGTAATCCGATAATGTTTTGAGAATCAGTGTGGACAACTATCTTTTGATCTGTCTTTTGAATTTCACCTAATGCCCATATTAAGGTTTGCAATTCCAACTTTGTCGAAGATGAATTTTCAAAACGTTTCACTTTTATTCTTGTTCCAAAAGAATCGAACGAAAGTTCGTGCTCGCCCACCATTAAGTATGCTCCGTATCCATTATTTTTTTGTGCGTTCCAACTCCCATCGGTAAAAAGTATCAATTTAGACATAACAATAGTCCGTGAAGGAAATATTTCATAACTCGTTGATACTCAATCTTAGAATTATGGATAAATTATTAAAACTAAAGTATCGTCTGAACCGAAACTTGCATTTTAATAGGATTGCCAAATAAGCAGGCCATAAATACTTGATAATCAGCGTTATAGAAAATCTTGAATTTAAGATACTGCTGTTAACACTTCGAATTTGGCCGAAATCCTTCACGAACTATTGACATAATAAAGTTCCTTGATTATATCTGGTTAATTTCTAATAGATTTTCATTTGCCAAAAAACGGGCAGTAAAAATAAACTACCGTTTTCTCGAAATTGATTGAATAATTACACAAATCCACCAAATTAACCAGGCACCAAGCAAACGCATTTCCGGAACAATGACCCACTATTAGACATAGTGGGTCAGCAATTCAAACCTATATAGAAAGACCAATCATTGCAGCTATTTAAAACAACCGTTAGATGTTGGCGTCTAATATGCTAACGGTTAGCTACGCGACGGCCGACGTTTAAGAGGCTGGCCGTTGTTGCTTTTGTTGGTGGTTCGTCATATCAACAAACCACATCTCTAGTTCACCTTTACCTTTTGCAAGTATTCGACCACGGCTTTTAAAAGAAAAGGACGGGTTGTCTTTCAACAAGTCGTAAGTTGTTTGGCTAATATTGATTTTTCCCGGCTGGCCATTACTTTCAATCCTACTGGCGGTGTTAACAGTATCTCCAAATAAATCATAGGCAAATTTCTTTTTACCCACTACACCAGCTACAACTGCACCTGAATGAATACCCACTCTCATATTCCATTGGATCTTGCTACTGCGATTTCTATGACTGAGAAATTCGATCATTTGCTGAGCCGCATTAACACATCTTAAAGCATGATCTAAATTTTCTTCTGGTAACCCACAGGCAGCCATATATGCGTCTCCTATTGTTTCGATTTTCTCAATTTGGAATTCATCCATTATATCATCAAATCGACTAAATATGTCATTTAGTTCTTCCACTAATTTCGATGCAGAAATAGACGCGACTAATTCTGTAAAACCCTGAAAATCTGTGAACAAAATAGTAACGTTATCATATTTTTTAGTTGCAGCTTTTCCAGTGTTCTTTAATTCTGTGGCAACTTCTTTTGGTAGAATGTTGAGTAATAATTCATCACTTTTCTTCTTTTCATCAATAAGGGCGCCGGTGCGCTCTTCCACCAATTCTTCAAGTTCCATATTATGTCGCTCGAGCAACTTGTTCTTTTCTTCCAACTCTCGATTGATATAATAGACCTTTATGGCCTCTTTCACTGTGAGAATTAAATCCTGTCCATCCCATGGCTTCTCGATATACCGGTATAGATTTGCATTGTTGACGGCATCCGAAATTGCTTTGATATCAGAGTGACCAGTCAACAACACTTTTAAGGTATCTGGAAGAAGTTTATGAACCTGGGCAAGTAACTCATCTCCTTTCATTCCTGGCATTAATTGATCAGAAATAATAATTGGTAGATCTAAACCATCTTGTATTAATTCCTGTACTAATTCAAGCGATTCTTCTCCACTTTGAGTGACTTCTACAGTATATTCACGACCAAATTCACGATGCAACTGAGCTTGCAGCCCATTAAGGACACTCCTTTCATCGTCTACACAAAGAATTACAATTTGCTCCATTATCTTAAGTTTTGCTTACAGGCAACTTAACATAGAACGTTGTGCCTTCATTGACTTTTGATTCAAACGAAATCGTACCTGAATGATCGGTCAGTATATTTTTGATAATATCTAATCCAAGACCCGAACCTTCGCCTGATGCTTTGGTTGTAAAAAATGGATCAAAGATCTTTTCCTGAATTTCAATGGGAATACCTTTCCCTGTGTCACTTATTCTGACTTCAACAAAATCTCCGGCAGGCTTTACTCCAATCGTAAGCGTTCCTTTATTATCCATTGCTTGAATTGCATTGACGATCAGGTTGGTCCAAACTTGATTCACTTTGTCAGAAATTGCCAATACTTCCAGCACCGTTTCAAAATCTTTGATTACTTCTATACCTTGCTTTAATCTATTGTTCAAGATCGTTAAGACTGTTTCTAAGTTATCGATGATGTTTACGGGTTCTGGCTCTTCATTACCTGATGTATGAAGGTAACTTTTTAATGCCAGTACGATACGAGAAGCCTTATCCACAGCAAGTACGATCGTTTTGTTGTTTTTTTGTTGATTCAATAAGTTATAGGTGACCATTATCAATTCTTCAAAATTTGAATGTTTCGTAAGCATTTCAATTTCGGGAGTCAATTCGTAGATCCCAACTTGAACCAGACGATCAGAGACAAATCGTGGATTTGTTACATTTTTACCTTCTAATGCTGTTCGTAGGTTTTTCTTTTTCTCGCGTTCCTCTTTAGTTGACAGAAATTGACTATGCGATTCTATCGTTGCCACAAATCGGACAAAGAAATCTTTCTCATCTGATGACATTGATTTAAGTACACTCGGCAGTTTGGTCACAAACTCTTCAAATCCAATCGCAGATTCTTCGGCAGAACTTTTTATTGCCCCAAGGGGAGTATTTATCTCATGAGCTATACCAGCAGATATTTGACCTAAAGCAGCTAGTTTTTCGGAATTTATAAGTTTCAGATAAGTTTTCTTGATTTGCAGCATATTAGTGGTATTCATTCTTGCATAGTAAAGGAATAGCGCAAAAACAATCGCAGAAACACAAAGGATATTTATGACAAGAAAGATGTGTGATATGTATTCCTCCACGCCCATATTAAAATTGGCTTCAAAATAAGAGTCGTAGATTATTGAGAATAGAGTAAAAACAACATAGCTTATTAGAAGATATATTGACGAACGTGTATTTTGGTATGAAACAGAAGAAACAAGTGACAGTAGGGACCACAACATCACACCGCCTGATTCTTCGAATCCACCCAAAAACCATTGAAGGATGAAAGGCAAGCATAAGCTAATGATAGTCTGAATATTTCTGGCAACTACAAAGTTTTTTGTTTTATTGAATATGAAAAAATTTATTATTGTAATCAACGCGTACCCGTATGGAATAATAGATGGGATAGGATAGTTGAAAACGAGCAATAACGTACCCCATAGCAGACCTCCCATACTCATAGCAAGCCCTTGAAAAACTAAAAACCGCTTTCCTAATGCAACGTTGTCATCATCATTCGAATTGATACCAATTCTCACTATATTAGAAAATAATCTTTTCATAACGCAGTTTCATATAAAAATTTGGGGATAAATATGGCCAAATTTGAATTTTGAGATAATCATTGGTCAGGGTTATTCTTTTGTAAATAGTATTCCTTTTCCTTTTTTCTCAGATTCATATTTCATAGAATTAGATATGCATTATCTTGACTTATTTTTATGACCACCAACATCTTGCTAACCGCACCAAAGTTACGGTTACACAATTATCATCACCGAGATAGTTGATTACATAAAATTGAGAATTTGTGACAAGTCAAAGCCATCATGTCCCACTATTCCCTATTCTGGGACATCTACTTTTCCATACTGAGTTATTATACCTATTCCAGGTGTCAAATTAAGGGAAATTACAAGGGTATAGAAAACGACCGTTTTTTATACTGCTTTGGTATTCAATTTATTCGACATATTGGAGATGTGCCTGGAATTTTTATTCAAGATCCATTTCTTGAATTGCTCTCGTCAAGGAAAAAATATTCAAATTTTACTAAAAAATACTTGCTTGTATGAATTAAAATGTCATGTATTTGTATATACAATTATTGTATCGAAATGAATAAAAAATATTTTCAAACTATTCACGAGATAATCACCACAGGTCATTGGGTGACTGACGAAGTCACTAAAGCCCTTAAAGAGGATGGCATCACAGAACCACAATACAACGTTTTAAGAACTTTAAGAGGTGCGAAGGGTAAACCGGTAACCGTAGGAAGAATTCTGGACAACATGGTGCAGCGAAGTAGCAACATCACCCGAATAGTAGATAAATTGGTTGCCAAGCATCTTGCTGAACGAACGGAATGTCCTACTAACAGGAGGAAAATGGATATTGTGATTACTCAGATGGGCATAAGTTTATTAGAACAATTGGACAAAAAAGTGCAGGCTTTTCATCGACCTTATTTCAATAAACTTAGCCCTGAAAAATTAACCACACTTAGAAATCTAATACAAAAATTAAAATCATAATGAAAACACTTATTTATTCATCAATTTATATATTAACAATTATGAACTTAACAGCACAGAACAATTCCGCAAATTTGGACAATTCCAATAAGAGCATATTAGCTCGTGCATGCGACCCTGCTGCATCTGTAAATTTTGCAAACATTGTCCCCCCACTCATCGGTAATGCAGAATATGTTCCGACAACCGATGACACTGATTTCATCAAACAACTGGAATCCCGTAAATGGTCAATCGTATTTTTTGCTCCGGGTGCATGTCGGCTTAGTGCGGCAAAACGACAAATTCCTGGAGGAAATTACGATACAAAAGGTTGGACTTTAGAACAGTATAAAGAGTTGGTTAGAAAGCTTGAGGGAGACGAGGTACAAATCGTTGAAACCTTGGATGAACGAGAGACCGTCAATTTACTCGAAGCGGCATTGGAAAAAGCAGGAGAGGTAAACTAATATTAAAAGCAGTTAGTCAGGTAAATATTTTTTCACCAAATATTTGTATATACATATTATGTATTAACAAATATATTGCCTTGTGAAATGAACAAAAGGAATGCTCTGAAAGAAGCACGACTGGCATACAAAATCATAATAACTGCATTTGCCCTCTTCATTTGTACCTGTACTTACGGGCAAACTGACAGTACCTCCACTGGCGGATTTGTGGGTCTAAGAGGAATGTGGCAAACAGGCAACCTCAATCAGATAAATCTAATGCCAAATGGAAAAATCTGGTTGATACATTCAAACCATTATGCGGAAGTATTGGGTGCTTATCATTACATAAAAGTGGATGGTTTTGAAGCCAAAAACGACTTATGGTTTTACAGCTTGTACCAATACAGCCCAAACAATCGCCTTTACCCAAGTGCTAATGTGGTTTCGGGTTTTGCCGTTTCTTACCGAATAGACCATTCTATTGTGGCAGGGATTGGGGGAGGTTTGAATATCATTTTAAATTCACCAGGGAAATACTTCCAATTTCATATGTACGGATCGTATTTGGAATTCAAGTTTGAAGAAGAGGATCCTCTACAGTCTTTCGCTCTTAGCACCCTTTTGCGGGCAAAAATTCCTGTGACCAAATGGCTCATTGTTGGGTGGGAATTAGGAAGTTACCATTCTATGGATGAGACAGCATTTTGGGGCGGCGGAAATTTATTTCAATTAATCTTTAATCTAAGTAAAAACTTCTCGGTGAATATAAGTCATCAGACTTATTACAATCACCAAACGGCAACCAATATTCAAGAAACCAATACCCAAATGCTTTTTGGTTTTCAATATTCATTTTCGAACATTAATTAATAATTTAAAATTTTTAATCATGAAAAGTAATTTCATTTTTGCATTAACATTGTTTTTCTCATTGACCATTAGTCAGGTATTTGCTCAAGCACCGGATGCTAACTTTGTACCTAAAAATTCAATAGCTGATAACTTATTGACGGGGGACAATACTGTTTTACTGGTGATAGATTGGCAACCTGACTTAATCGACGTGGTGCGAAATATAGACAAAGAAGTGATGGTAAACAATATTGAAGGCATGGTAAGAACAGCCAATTTGTTTGGTGTGCCTGTTATCGAAACGACCATTGGCGTAAAGATGGCAGGAAGTGCATCCACGTAGAATCCATAAAAAGCCTAATCCATGTCGATGTTGAAAACATTGACCGTGTAGCTTTAAATGCTTGGCAAAATAAAGCCGTAGTGGAGGCAGTGAGAAAAACAGGTCGGAAAAAGATTTTAATCACAGGATTATGGACTTCTGGCTGTCCTACTTATACCACATTAGATGCTTTAGAAGATGGGTATGAAGTATATATATTGGCAGATGTAATGGGGGATGCCACCACTATGGCACATGATATGGCTATAGATAGAATGGTTCAGGCAGGTGCTATCCCATTTACGTGGGAGGCAGCAGGAGCGGAAATGTTGCGGAGCTATACAAACCCAAAAGCTTTTACAGGCGATGAAATTAAAGGCGGATTTGTAGAGATTATGAAAAAACATTTTTATCCTTTTGCTGGAAAATATTAATAGTGTTTTTGTGAGTGTGTGTATTTAAACTACACACACTCATCGCTTATTTAATAAATCATTCAAAGTGGCTCACATCTTAACCGACAAAACGAACAAAGTTTTAGTATCCATGAGCGTACCCATTAGTATGGGCATGCTTTCCACTTTTTTATTTCAAATCGTCGATACCATTTTTGTTGGACAATTGGGTGCTGAAGCCGTGACTGCTTTAAGTTTCTCCTCTACTTTATTTTTTTTATTGGTAGGAACTTTTATAGGGCTGGCTGTAGGGGTATCGATAAGAGTAGGGGTACTCTCGGGATACATGTAAAAAGTTGTCACAAGGGATCAAAGTCACTCAAAACGAGGTTTTGTAGCGCCAATTCTTCGGGTAATTCGTCTAAATCCAAAAAGTATTGGCCAAACCGCTTAATATGTTCGGTCATGTAAGGACTCAGAAAAGATATGAGTTCAGCAGAGACGGCCTCCTTCTGATTCACAAGTTGGTTAATGGAGGTTGTTAAATCTGCTGCATTGTGAAGAATGATTGCATTGGCAATTAGGTCAATGTACTTGTTGCGTTTGTGTTGTTCGACCGGATCTCCAGTAGCTATCACCAAGCCACCAAAAGTTATCCAATTATGAAAGGAATGAAACGACTCAACCTTGTTAGTTGCAGCGCCGATTTTGCGGCGCATTTCTTCGGAATTAATGTATTGTAAAAGACCGTCCAGAATATAGAAGGCTTCCCAAACACCACAGGCAATAAAATTGCAGAACAATGCCACATAATTATCAGAAATATGGTGGTAAGAAATACCGCCATATGCGCCATACCTGATGTGCCGTTCTCCGAATAAGTTGCTTTGAATCAAAGCAATGTGAGTACCATCTGATGTAGCTATTTCTGGTCGTAAACAAGGACGTCCACAATTAAATGATCTGAGGAGCTCCGCTCGCAACCATGATTTTGATTGTGTTCTGGTTTGGAAGTTTGATCGCTTTGCTCGCAGTGTATCCCAACTTCTCAAAGCCCTGGAAGAATTCAACCACTTAGGCATTCGTTTTATTTCTGTTCAGGATCAAGTAGACACCAACAGCCCGATGGGTAAGGCTATGTTTACCATAATTGGTGCAATGGCAGAGCTAGAATCTTCTCTGATCAGCGAACGTGTAAAGGCTGGAATGGCGGCTGCACAATTAAGAGGGAAGAAACTGGGACGTCCTCAAACACCTCCATACTTGACTCACGAAATTGAGCGATTGGCTCAATCTACCGATTTAAGTATAAACAAGATTAGGGCAAAAATTAAGAATAAGTTGAGCCGTGCTGCGGTTGGACAGATTGTTAAAAGAATTCGTGACCCGTTAAAAATGCCATAATCGCTACGTTTTTGATCGGTCTGTTCTCTGTCACAACTTTTTACACGTATCCCGACAGTACCCCTATTATGCTTGTCTGTACCCTTTTGTCTGACGATATTCCTGAAACTATCTCGTTGGAGTAGACTGATTATTTGACTGAATAATGTAACTCTCATCGGTGACTGTTTTTTGTTTTTGACAACCCTAATTTAGGGAAGACATAACAGTCACTTTTTTATTCGTTTTGGACAGTTGTGAGGTGTAATACTTTTAAGGCGATTTTCAAATTCTGTGTAATTGATAATATTGACAATTTTAGAAGGCATGTGGTCGTATTTCATTTTCCTGTTATGCTCAACCTTTATAGCAGCGAATGTTTTCCCGCCTCGCTCTACTTCCATAACAAGACCAGGGAAATTGCAATAATCTGCTGGACCGTCAAATATTGGGATCTCTTCTGTATACCAAATAAATTCTAGGACACCATATTCATTCATTTTTTCCATCAGGTGACATTCGTAGCCTGCAACAATCTTTTGCCTCCCATCTTGATTCCATTTGCCGATTGATCTAATTGGAGTCACACATCCTGTAGTGCTGTCATTCTTCATGTCCGCATAAGTCATTGATTCATTAAGGAAGTCTTTGTAGACAGCGCTTTCATATAGTGGAATTTCACCTCGATCATCCTTATACTTTACTGAAACTAACGTATCTGTCTGGATGCGATAAGAGGAGCTACCGTCCTTATGATAAAGATAACTCTGGCGTTTTGTTCTTGATTCGATTATTTGTAGAGCTTTTGATGGCAACTTTGTTCTCAAAGCAGTAGGTAAGTCTTTACGAATTTCATAAGTAAGTATTATCTCTTGGGCAATGACGAGCGTTGAAACTATCCATAATCACACAAATTCACGGGATTAATTATGCGTAATTGATTTTGGTCAATTCTTGCTCAATTTAGCATAAGTCGCTGATAACCATCCAATTAACTTTCATTCAGTTTTAGACACGAACACTTTAATACGCATATATATTGCATATATGTAATATAACAAAGGGCGTTCAACGCGCGATCGCTGAACAAACAATGTTGTATTACCCTGTAAATCAATGAATTATGAAATATAGTAAAAATTATTATTTGTTTAATAAATATTTATATACCTTTATCACGGCACTATATATGCGTAATGATTGTTGCTCCAGAACTTTTCTTCATCAAACCCCAGTCCATTGCTCAAAAACAATACGAAGCATTGCGTATGTTTTATCACGATAAGGTGCCAGCCAAAGATGTGGCCCAAAGATTTGGTTACACTTATCGGGGATTTACAACGATTTGTTCCAATTTCAGGGCTGATCTAAAGGCAAGCCAACACGGTGATCTGTTTTTTAAAGTATCAAAAAAGGGAAGAAAAACTACCGATAGAGTCAGTATGGTAAAGGCCGATGTTATTGGCATGAGAAAATTATTCTATTCTGTTGAAGATATTAAAGTAGCTATGGATGGTTTGGGGTGTCAGATCAGTGAGCGAACCATCCATGGGATTCTCAGAGCGGATGGGTTTGGCCGACTGCCTCGGCGAATGAAGACGACAAAAGACAAGCTGGGAAAACCGAACATCGAAGCGCCAAAATGCCAGGCTCTTCATTTTGATGATCAAAAATTCAAGAGTGCTTCTGTCGGGATTCTTTGTTTACTTCCTATTATTGAAAATTATGGAATTACAAAGGCCATTGAAAACTCTGAATATCCTGAGACTAAGACCATCAACAGGCTCAGTTCTATCTTATCTTTTATTGCATTGAAATCATCAAATATAGCCAGATACACCGCTGATGATCTGTGGTGTACTGACAGGGGCCTCGGACTTTTTGCCAAGGTAAATGTATTGCCCAAAGCCAGTTGGTTTACCTCCTATTCACACCGGGTGACCTCGAGGATGAATCGTATTTTGCTCAAATCTATACATAAAATATGGCTTGATAATGGCTTGCTTGGCGATACTTCCAATCTGGACTTTACCACCATTCCGTATTGGGGCGACGGGGATCATCTCGAAAACAATTGGTCAGGTAAAAGGGGGAAAGCAATGGTGAGTATGCTCGCCGTTCTGGCACAGGATCCGGATACCGGTATAATTGATTATGGAGATGTAAATGTGCGTCATGAAAACCAAAGTGCTGTGGTCTTAGAGTATCTTGATTTTTATAATAAAAATAATCATGGCCCAAAAGAGCTTCGTTATCTTGTTTTTGACAGCAAGTTCACCAATTATGAAAATCTCAATAAACTCAACCAAAAAGGGGTGTGTTTTGTCACCATTCGCAGAAGAGGAAAAAACCTGGTTGACCGGTTAAACGGTCTGGCGAAGCAACAATGGAAGAGCATTCGCGTGCAAATGGCGGGGAATAAAAAAAGAACCATCAAGGTGTATGACGAACGTGTTAATTTAAGAGGCTACCATGGTGAGCTTCGTCAAATCAATATCACTGGACATGGAAAGATAAAACCGGCAATAATCATAACCAATGAAATGGAGATGAAAGTAGAAGATATGGTTCGCAAATACACCCGAAGATGGATTGTTGAAAAAGGAATCTCAGAACAAATCGAATTTTTCCATCTCAATCGTGTTTCATCATCGATGGTCATTAAAGTAGATTTCGACTTCACCATGACGATCTTAACGCACAATATATTCCGGTTGTTTGCAAATGAATTGCCAAGGTATTCTCATCTTTCTGATTCGAGCATCTACCAAAAATTCTTACATAACATGGGTGACGTGGAAATCAAAAATAATAAAATTATCGTCAGACTAAAAAAGAAAAGACATCTCCCGGCCATCCTCGAACTAACCCAACAATACGCCAAGATCAAATACCCATGGCTAAACAATTGCAATCTGATATTTGAAGGGGCAACCTACTCTTGATTTTACGTATGTTTATTTCCCGTGATAATGTGTGATAATAGTAAAATAGGAATCGAAGATATATCTTTCATAGGCATAGTTTTATTTGAGCTAGCCCAAAGGGTTTAGGTTTCGGGCTAGGTAAGGATCATCAAGGTCAATAAGGACCTTGCCAAATTATTACGCCATCATATAAGACAAAGTGCCGATTATCACCATCAGCATAATATATGAATCCCGAAAAAAGAATGGCGAACCAGAGACAAATAGCATGATGATCACACTCCCCAACGGTCGTACAGCAGATTCACTTATGGCTTAATATTTTCCTGTTATAATCGACAAAGGGGGAAATGAGTAATCGGCGCGAAGCAGTGAAAAAACGGCCTCAAAGGGTGAGTTCTAAGCCACGATCACAATATGAGCCGATATAAAGTATATCCAACAATCAAACAAGAAGCCCTTCTCGTAAAGAAAAGGGCCTCTCAATTAAGTGTGAAAAATGAGAATAATCTTTTGGTAAGGGTGGCCGAAGATACGTTTTCCGTGTCAATTTCCTGCTATAAAGGACATAAGGGGAAAGCCAGTTGTCGCATGACAGTGTCGCTCTGTTTTGATCTTCGGAAATTATGAGAAATTCGAACAACTAAAAGATTCACGTAAGACACAAAATCCAGATATAAAGTGAAACTTTACCATAACAAGTTTCAGAAAAAAATGAAAAAATCCAACATCCTCTTTTCAATTGTGGTATGGATTACTTTTATGGGATGTTCCAGCCATAAGAAGCTATCTAAAACAAGTTTCAAAAAACCCCAAAACATCATCTTACTGATTGGCGACGGTATGGGTCTAACCCAGATTTCCACCGCTTACTATTATCAGGATGAACCCAGTAATTTCTCTCGCTTTAAGTATATCGGTCTGCATCAAAACATGCCAACAAGTCACAAGGTAGCAGACTCTGCCTCCGCGGCAACAGCCTTTTCCGCCGGGGTCAAAACCTACAACGGCGCCATTGGTGTCGATCAGGATACAATATCGGTACCCACTATTTTGGAGAAACTTGCTATGGCCGGTTTGAGTACCGGGGTTATTGCAACTTCTTCCATAGTGCATGCCACACCGGCTTGCTTTTATGCCCACACGGCTTTCCGCAGCAATTACGAAGAGATTGCCCGTCAATTGGTTTATGCACCGGTGAACTTTTTTGCCGGCGGCGGGCTCCAATTTTTTAACAAACGATCGGATAAGCTTAATTACGTCGATTCACTCCAACAGACAGGCTTCCTGATAGACACGACATCTCTCACTTCCGCTGCTCTTGATATTAACAGCAAATACGCCTTTTTACTCGCGCAAGACCCCATGCCCAAAATGCAGGAGGGGCGTGGAGATTTTCTACCAAAAGCTACACAAATGGCTATTGATCATCTATCACAGAATAAGGATGGTTTTTTTCTGATGGTAGAAGGATCCCAGATCGATTGGGGAGGCCATGCCAATGATGCAGATTATGTCATCCAGGAAACCCTGGACTTTGACAAAGTAATTGGGCTGGCACTTGACTTTGCGGCAACAGACAAGAATACCCTGGTTATCGTAACGGCTGATCATGAAACAGGTGGCTTGTCTTTGTCTGCAGCAACTCTTTTTGGACAGGGGGATTACTCCAAAATAACACCATCTTTTTCCACCGGCAACCACTCCGCAGCTTTAGTACCAGTATTTGCCTATGGGCCAGGAGCTGAACACTTTATGGGTATTTACCAAAACAATGAGATTTTTAACAAAATGGTACAGGCCATTAAGATGACAGTGGCCGTTAAATGATAACCACACCACAGTATTGTTCAGTAAAAGAAGAAATGGCTAGTGTAGCGGTCTAATATTTTCCGCTTATATCCAGCATAAGAGGAAATGACAATAAATGAAATCCCACAGATTTAGTCGCTAACCACCCAATTCCCGAAAAAATGACCTCAGTAGATCGCCTCTAGGTGACGATCTCAAAGCTCGTGACTATCAGATACCTTCAAAATCAACGATTATTGAATGAATGTCAATCCGCTACGGTACTATCTCTAGACCTGAGATAATTATAATGCGTAGGCTTGCTAATAGCAAGCTGTAGACAAATCTCGCTTACACTATGCTCCCCCTGCTTATACAAAGTCTCAGCAGCGAGAGCCCCTTTCTCTTAGCTTCATCAGTAAGGCCTTTAGGACGACCGCCCATACGCCCGCGAGCATGAGTTGCAGCCAGCACGGCATAGAGCAATAGAGATTGAAAACTTATTGAAACAGTTCACACCAATGACACGAAACCAAAACATAGAAGGGTGGCGGTGGCCCGGCAAAACACGCGGAGCGATTGGGTTTGCCTTGATTTTTTGGTTCTTTTGCATCAAGGCAAAAGAACAGTAAAACAACTATGCTCCATTACTCACGTTTCTAGATCTCAAATAATTATACAACGTAGGTTTACTAATCCCAAGCTGTAGACAAATCTCACTCACACTATGCTCTCCTTGTTTGTACAAAGTCTCCGCAGCCATAGCAGTTCTCTTAGCTTCGTCCGTAAGTCCTTTAGGCCGACCGCCCATACGGCCACGTGCGCGCGCAGCTGCTAATCCGGAATGAGTCCTTTCGGAAATAAGATTTGTTTCAAACTCAGCCAACGATGCAAATATGTGAAAGATCAGTTTCCCGGAAGCCGTAGTAGTATCGATACTATCTTTCAGAGAAAGGAACGACACATCCTGAGATTCCAAATCTGACATTAAGGCAATAAGATCCTTAAGAGATCGACCAAAGCGATCCAACTTATCTACCACCACCACATCACCAGATCGTAATTGAGATTTAAGAAGATTTAGTTCCGGATATTTTATCAGAAAAAATCTTTTCACAATCGGCAGCAAAAAGAGCATCGATCTGGCGAGTTTTGGTTTTGTTTAGCATTTTTCAGTTTCATAGCCGTTAAGAAACCTGTATTGAGCGCAGTCGAAATATGAATTCAGCCTTGATCTTTTGGTTCTTTTGTATCAAGTGGCACATCCCGATCATGGCATCGGGGACAAAAGAACAGAGAAAAATGATATTATGCAATAATGATAACCGATTTAGAATTTCGAATATATTGAAATTGAGGATGCTATCAGAGGATTGAAATTTTTTCATTGTAAAATGTTTTTTCGTCCTGAATTTTTCAGGAGTTTCAATAAGAAGAAATTATTGCCCGGAACCTGTCGCATTGGCATCAACTCTAACTTAACATATATTCGATTATGGTATATAAAAAGAGCTGTTTACCTTTAAGTTAGACTAAAAACCTGAGGTAAAACAGCTCTAAATATGATACCTCAAATTTCGGAAATTATTTCTAAATTACCAATTCATTCTCTTGCTTTAGAATCTGGTTTCATTCGGAGAAGTGATTATAAGATTGATTCGGTCAATTTTCTTTTGTCCTTTTTCGAAATGATGTCGACAAATGTTTTTTCTCTTTCTAACTGGGCCAAAACATTGTCAATTTTTTTACAACAAACGATCAGCAGTCAAGCTTTACAAAAGAAACTAACATTTAGGCATGTAGGATTTGCTGAAAAGTTTTTAGAAGTGGCAAGTAGCTACTCTTTGTCCAATGCTCCTATAGGTTATCAAGGTCTTCTCAGTAGTTTTAATTCCGTGTTTGTTACTGACAGTTCCTGTCTGAGTATGCCTAAAATTCTGAACGAAGTTTTCCCGGGTAGCCACTCAAAAAAGGGAGATGCAGCAACGGCTAAAATTCAATTGACAATGGAATTAAAGTCAGATGTTTTACACAAAATGGATCTTAAATCATTTAGAGACAATGACCAATCTTATGCTTTTGACATTTTCGATTTAGCCAAAGCAGGTGACCTTGTAATTAGAGACTTGGGATACCTGGTTATGGATTGTTTGATCGCAATGATTGAAAAGCATATTTTTTTTATTTCAAGACTTCGAAGTAACATAGATGTGTTTGATAATCAAGGAGTTAAGATAAATTTGCTGAGGTGCCTCATACTACTGGACATGAGCTATAAATTGTGGTTCAAAGAATAGCCAAGAGGGTTTGGGGATAGAACGAATGGAATGAGAAAGAAAGCATATGAAATTTCTAAGGTTGTTGAATTTGATTTCTAAAAAGGATAGTCCTTTTTTAAATTTGGAAACGACTAAGTTGATCGATCCGTTTTTATATTTCTTCCAATCACTCTTCTTTTTGTGCTTGAGTTGGGTTAGACCCTGTTCAATACATAAGGCATAGATAAATACTACAATACCCATTGTCAATTCTATTTTTCCAGAGTCTTTAAAATTAAGAGCTTCTAAATTGAAACCATTTGATTTTAAGTGTTTGAAGCAAGTTTCAATAGTCCAACGAATAGGGTAAAGCTTTACTATTTTTCTTTTGTCTTTCAATGTAGATATGAAATAAAACAGAGGTTCGTTGGCTGAACTTTTGGGGTTTTTAAAAATCACAAAAGAAAATTTTTTTCCAAGAATTTCAATTTGTTTAGACACTCCACAGATTTGATACCGTTTTTTCAATGCTTCACGTTCAATACCAATGTATCGAAGATGTTGGTGTTTATAAAATGTCTTATCCTTTCCCCTTTGGTTGTCCACATACCCTTTATAAATTCCCTTTTTTAACCTAATTACAAACTCTAACCCCTTGTCTACCAGATATTTAAACCATCTTTCTCCGATGTACTCCCGATCTGCTAGTAGTATCAAACCTTTCAGATTATATAATTTACAGGCTTTGTCTATCACCTTTCGTCTTTCATTAAAATTACTCATACCCTTCTTGTCTAAGTCTTCCCACCATATTGGAATACTTACTCCATTGACCACTACACTCAATGTTAATAAGTGAATATTCTTGTTGCCATTCTCCCAGCTCGTACCATCTAGTGCCAAATATTTGATGTTCTTCGCTTTGAGTCTCAACAAATAAAAACTAAAACATAATATAGCTTCAATCAATGCCTGCTTGTCAGCATCATCCATATTGAAAAAACGGATCAACCTCTTATAATTCGAATCAGGTTTGGTGTTTTGTTGGTTTTCGAGTATTCCAGGGAGCTTATCCTTTACAATGTTCAAATTCGTCGTCCTGGCTGATAATATACCTTGGGCTGTTGTGAGAAAATTTTTTATTACATGTTCTTCAAAACCTGAGAAAAATGGTTTTATTTCGCTTACGAGTGGAATTGTCATTGTTGTTAATTGTTTGTTTTACAAACAATAATGATATATTCCACTTTATTATAATATATAACCTACTTTATTTCAAGACATTGTATTATTTTAACCCCAATGTCCAGTAGTATGATTAAAACTAAAGTATCGTCTGAACCGAAACTTGCATTTTAATAGGATTGCCAAATAAGCAGGCCATAAATACTTGATAATCAGCGTTATAGAAAATCTTGAATTTAAGATACTGCTGTTAACACTTCGAATTTGGCCGAAATCCTTCACGAACTATTGAAAACAACCATTTTTCAAAAAATTACAATTGGAATCAAATGTATTTATACTCCTTCTAAATTTTAGACTATTAAAGCTAGGAAAAGCCATAAGGAAATTTGGTGTCTGAGTTCCGGTTCGATCGGAACGACTTTCAAATTTCCCCCTTTGGAGAACACTAAAAGTCGTTAAGAAACCTGTGTCGATAATCACAACGGGTGTGATTGTTACCTTTATCCCAAATCCTGAGAATAAGCCCTGTATTGGCAAGATCGATATCTAATTTAATAATTGAAGATAAAAAGTAGAACTAAATGTTTCAGAATTTTATGATTGGGAAAATGGTAAATTCAAAAGAATGGCAAACTATCAGGATGCAGGTGCGCTAATGAGGCAAATTGGAGCAATGTGATTTGAAACGATAAAATGAATTAAAACTCGTTTTATCAAGGACCTTCTCAGCAATTAGAAAACAAGACCAATATCAGAAATTATGAAAACCATAAAAAACATTTTGAAATTAGGATTAATCTTAATTCTTGCGTATTTGGGGATTGGTTATTTCTTACATTTAGTAATATTCCCTGAATATCAGCCAGATGTTTCCAATTACTTTAAACCAGGAGATGAGTTTTATAGTAAACAAGAGGGATTAAGGCAAACAGTACTAAAGCAGGCAAATGGGAAAGTCTATTGTAAGATTGAAGTAGAACCGCAAGCCGAAGGTCCACCTGTACATATCCATACCAAGTTTGATGAAGTTTTTGTTGGTGGAAACCACCCAATAAATATGCTAGTGGGAAAAGAAGAAAAACTTTTATATCCTGGAGAGGAGATAGTGATTCCAAAGGGAACACCACACAAACCTTATAACAAAAGTGATTCGACAATAACTTTAATTATGACAGATGATAAAGCATTTCCTGAAGAATTTGCTGTTTATCTCAGTCAGGTATATGGTTACATGGACGAATCAGAAGGAAACATGAAGCCACCGAAGATAATATTTCAAATGGCTATGTTTAACCAATATTTTGACTCTTATTTAGGGGAGGGGCCACCTGTAGCTATACAAAAGCTTCAAAATTTCTTATTAGTTCCATTAGCTAGAAGTTTGGGTCATAAATCCTACTACATGAAATATGAGAAGAAATAATAAAACTGCTGAGAATAATAAAGTGCAAATCGTTCATGCTGCCTAAGCGGTGCCACGAAGCTTCTATTTCCCGTTAGCCCAAATAGCACATCAATGCGATATTTAGAAAATTCAAAAAGAGCTTGTACAGGTAGAATTTTTTCACATGGCAAAAGTAGCGAGAGATGAGCAGTGGAAGTCATTGTTACACATCGAGTACGTTTGCCTTATAGTCTGATCGTCGGAAATACTATCATTATCGATACCAACGTCTGGTATGTACCCGTCGCAGTCTCTCGATACAAAAAATGAATAGCGAATGTTGAACCTAAACGGATATAACGGCCCGTTCACTTAACGCCGCTGATCTCAAGCGGCCCGATCCTGAATTTCACTTCTATGTTTTTGCTTTCGACTGTACTTTTGTCTCGAGCACAAAGAACAACAGCATGGTTTTCCATGCGATTTACATACATATACATTACCATCTGCTAATCCCCGATTATTCAGCCTCTTCTTGTACTTTAACAATTTTATCCTAAATTTTCAAAAAGCCGCAAGCTATAAAGCATAACCGGCATCAACAAATAAATCTCTTCCATTAGCATAGCCCGATTAGCCGCAGTAAATTCAACAATTATATCAGCGATTTTATCAAATTCCAACAGTATGGAAAACATTCATTATAAAACTGCCATCCAATTCGTGGAAAGCCTTCGTCTCTATCGAGACACCTGGCGGCATCCGTGGGATTGGGGCTTTAGAGGACAAGGCGAAGCTTCAACGGAAATGATGGAGCGTTTCCATCCTATTTCTTTCAACTGGGATTCCAAGAGTATAGAATACTTCAGACCGATCAAGCGAAGAAACTTCGTCAAAACCGCCGGGCTCATCCTCGCGGCCGGGGCGACCAACTTTCTCCCCAAAGCGTTCGGACAGGCGCAAACACTGAACAAACCCCGATTTCTCGGCGTTACCGTCTTTCCCGAGTACATCCAATCCGAAGGCATCGACGGCGTCCTCGACAATCTCATCAACCGTGTCGGCGCCAATGCGGTTGCCATTTCCCCGTATGTCATGACAGAGGCCGACAAGGAAACTGGCAAACGCGAACCGCCCGTCGATGCTGGCGCAGGAAACGTCCGCCTGCTCGATCGGCCACTTTGGGGTAAACGTGAAGTCTGGGTCACCACCGCGCCTAGTTTCGTCCCTGATAAAAAACTCTACGAAAGCCTCCGCTACCAGCCCCCTGATCCCGCGCCCATCACGAAGAGCGAAGGTCCCATCGTGCAGGAATTCATCAAAACCGCGCGCGCCAGCGGATTGAAAGTCTACTTCCAAGTCCAGGCCGCAATTCCGCCCGGATACCGTGTGCAGTTCGGTGGCCCTGCTGATGATGATCGCCCCCGCCTCCCCGATGGCAGTCTCCCCAGGAAACGCCTCGCCAAAAATGGCAGCCTCGCGAGCAAAGAAATCCTTGCCTACGAACACGCCCTCATCCGCGATCTCCTCACGCAATACCCGGATATCGATGGTTTGCGTTTTGATTGGCCTGAATACCCGCCCTATTTCCTCGACTCAGTCTTTCTCGATTTCTCCGAGCACGCGCGCCGCGCCGCTGAGAGACTCGAGTTCGATTTTGATCTCATGCAGCGCGACCTTGGGGATCTTTATAAAAAACTCCATGGCAGGCTCGTGGATCGAGACCTCTACCCCTGGACACAGGGCGATGGCTCGCGTTATCACCTCCTCCGCGCTCTCTCGGACCGGCCTGGCATCAGCGCATTCATCCGCTTCAAGGCCACGCTCGTCGATGAAATGCTCGGCGGCTTCCGCGAGGTTATGAACGAAGTTGGCGGCGCTGAAAAAGAAATGCTCCCTAATGCCTTTCCCCCGCCGTGGACGATTGCCTCAGGAATGGATTTCCGCCGCGTCGCCAAACACAGCACTGCTATCAGCGTCAAACTCTACACCATGCACTGGCCCATGATCCTGCGCTTTTATGGCGACCAGATCATGAAGGCAAACCCAGGACTGTCCAGTCATCTTCTCACGCGCGTCCTCGTGCGTATGCTCGACTTCGTGGACGAACCCAGTGACGAATCACTCGATGACTACTCATATCCGCCCCCTGACGTACCACACCCCGTCGGCAACCTTGCCATGCATCGGAAAATTGTCCAGGCCCAGCTCGACGCAGGAGACACTCCTGTCTATGTTCTCGCGCACGGTTACGGGCCTGTCGATGACTTCCGCCGCCGCCTCCAGGTCGCCCACAACGCCGGCAAGTACGGCTTCTGGGTCAACCGATATGCTTACCTCACCGATGAAAAACTCGACATCATCGGCGAAGTCACCAGGACATCCTGAAAGGCAGGTGTATTTGCCCCAGATCTTGGTGGACTAATTTAGAAAATAACTTATTCACAAAAACAGGTCAAAATGAACAAAGAAATCCGAGAACATTTAGAGTATCTCAAGGAACTTAGCGTACTTGAAATTGCTGCTGAAGGAAAAGGAGGATTGAAAAGGAAATAAAAAGGAACGATTAATGTAACCCATTTTCTATTGCAATTTCAAATCTTTATGATTCCATATCTTTAGTGTCCACCTACACTAAAGTTCCGATGGATGAAAAATGCTCACCTTCCTAAGAAGAATAAGAAGATCATTGATTGACTCTGGTGCCACCAGAAAGTACCTCCTCTATGCAGTAGGAGAAATAGCTCTTGTTGTGATTGGGATAACTCGTGCCGCGTTACGCGGTATTGATTGCTCTGCAGATTAATAATTGGAATATAGATCGATTGGAACGGTTGGAAGAGCTACAATTGCTAGAAAACTTGAAAGTGGAGTTTGCCAGCGCCATTGCCGAAATCAAGGAATTAAATGGATATCGGGATGAAATATTGACAGTTACAGAGAATTTTTATCAGATAATTCGATCAAATAAAAATTTATACGACATCAATACATTAGATAGCATGTTGGCTATCACACTTCGGACTCCAACCTATAACATTGAATCGGGGACACAGCAATTGTTATTTTCTTCTGCTAAGATCAATATAATTTCCAATAATGAATTGAAAGATTTATTAATATCCTGGCCTAGTGCGTCAGGAACTAAGTAATTGCATATTTAGACAAAGTTATTTTTCTTCTGATCAAGGCGGAAAAACCGGAATTATGCCAAAGCATAATGAGGATTTTTCCAACGCTGAGCAGGAGGAAAAGGACAAGTATAAATGTGCAAGTATTTCGTTCCTGACGCACTAGTGTTCAGTCAAATTATATAGTCTGGGTAAAGATTTTTTAGTTTAATGCGCGCATCACTCGTTGTAAATTGCCAATCTACTCCTTTTTGGTTTTTGTTTCTGTACCCATACCAGGCTTTGGTTTGTTTTTTGAGTTGTTCTTCATCTGACATTCTACTTTTCAAACCACACCGTGTTAATACGCTCAATTCACATTCTGCAATATTGAGCCAGGAAGCATGTGCCGGTGTGCGAACAACTTCTATCTTTTTCACTATGTTTCGGGCTCTGGGGGCAGGCATAATTTCATATAAGGTACTTAATTTATGTGCACTTAAATTGTCCTCTACCAATGTGATTTTGTTAGCAGCGCTATATGTTTTTTCTACTAAGTTCATGATGATTTTTGCGTAAGTCTGACTATTGTGATTATCCTCAATATGTACTTCTCTGTATTCTCCTAAGGGTTCTACGATCATGTACATACTTTTTACTCCTTCTCTTTTATACTCATAGTCTTGATGTAATATACCCTTTGAATCCATATAGCTTTTCTTTGTTTCACTTATGATCTGTTTAGGGGACTCATCTAAACAGATTACTGGATGAGTCGGGTCATATGGTCGTTCATATACATCTAATACCGCTTCCATTTTATGAACAAAATCTGCTCCTTTCTTTGGCATTATCCAACCTTTGACTCGCCAGGGTTTAATTTTGTTTTTTTTAGTATCTGCCGTATAGATTCATGACTGATGCTTTCTACATATTCCAATTCTACCATCTTATCAGCCAATAATCGTAAACTCCACCCTGAATGACCATCAGGAACTTCTTCACATCTTAAGGATAGTAAATGGCTTTCTACCCGACCGTCAAATATCTTTTCTTTTACATATTCTCTTTTCTTTCCATATAGCGCTGCTTCAAATCCGTGTTCCACAAATCTTTTTCGCATTCGCTCTATTCCATTTATCGTCATTCCATAGGCAATTTGAATCTTTTTATCTGTCCAATGCTTATCTCCATTCTCATCTGAGGCCAATAATATATAACTCCGCTTGGTCCTAATTGACTTACTATTGGGTATGCTTATTATTCGCTCTAATTCACTACGCTCTTCTTCGGTTAAGGTTACTTTGTAAAATTTTGCCATGATTCTTTTTTTTGTTCATTAATCAAGGCTCTATATTCTCTTTTTGATCAGGTGGTCACTCTAATCTTTATGCAAAACAACATTCGAAGTTACTTTATTCTTTTTACCCAGATTTATGCGCTTGACTGAACACTAGTGTATGGATCAAAACATAGGTAAGTCACTGATAACAATAGTCCGTGAAGGAAATATTTCATAACTCGTTGATACTCAATCTTAGAATTATGGATAAATTATTAAAACTAAAGTATCGTCTGAACCGAAACTTGCATTTTAATAGGATTGCCAAATAAGCAGGCCATAAATACTTGATAATCAGCGTTATAGAAAATCTTGAATTTAAGATACTGCTGTTAACACTTCGAATTTGGCCGAAATCCTTCACGAACTATTGTCTAAGTATGTATCCTTTTTTGACTTGGTAAAAGATTTTGACTATAGAGGATATTCATTCTGGGAGGAAGGAATGTCAAAAGTTGAAAAGAATTATCAAATGCTGTTTGAAGATAGGGAGTTTGAAAATTTACTCAGTCATAGAGCCCTGTTATTGATGGTCAGTAATGGCGATTGTGAACAACTCATCCTTACCGCCAAAGAAATCATTCAATTGATAGAGAAAGAATTGAACCAATGCTAATAAATAAATGAATTAAAGTAGCATTCTTCAGACCTATCAGAAAAGATTACTAATGCTGGGGCAACCTACTGTCATGAATAGCGGTCGTTTTGTGCAACACACAGTTAGAGCGTTTACGCAAATCGACGGATTATAAGATGAAAGGGGAATTCAGAAAGTAATGGAGTGGAAGGAAAGAATATATCAATAGGATTAAGCACTACTTGATAATGAAAATAAATCTCTGAAAACTTAGAGGTTTCAACCAAGAGCAAAATTTTTAATTGTAATTATTCTGATATTAGCAAATAAAACCATGATAGCTGAATTTTCAGACCAGAGTCAAAAGATGTTAAAAAAAGTGGATAGATCAGTTCAACTGGTACAATCAACTTCATCAATACGAAATCAGAGCAAATTACGATTCTGGATGAGCACCATTGTGTTCACCATAATGCTTGCGATGTACACACTGAATGTGAGTGGACAAGGATCAGCCATAACGCCAATTAATATTTTCAATGCTGGCTATAACCTAGGTCTTCTTGTGGAGGCATCGGGAGCCAGCGTACAATCGGGAACGTATGACACTTGGGCTGCAAATACATCTGCGGAGTGGACTACCTCTTGGACACCCATGCCAGCTGGATATGCTAGTGCACCCCTATTCGGAAGCTACCCTCTCGACGCAGTGATACGTTATGAGAAGCAAATAGAGTTAATGATGACGTATTCGACACTGTGTAAAGATCCATTTCTGAAAGCCAGTCCATGGTCTAAGCATGCGTTAAAAATCTACAGGGCAGGATACAATCTTGGACGTGTGAATGTCCTTACGGCGATGGAATGCCTTGAATGTCTTAAGTCGCCGCTATATTATGCCGGTGTGGATTTATACGACCTGGGATTGGAAACCGAGAACACCATAATCGCTGAAAACGGTATTATTCTAACCACACTTGCAAATGGAATAACGCGAACCACATCCATTTCAGAAGACATAGCAACATTACAAGCCCTGCGTGGACTGATACTCACCAGCCTAGCTCTTGTCAATATTGAATTACCCACAGACCCGCAACCTTGTGGACCTATACCATCTGCCGATTCCGGAACCGGTACATCACCATTTGATGGCAGTCCTCTCGGCAAGTGGAAAAGCAGCTACGGGGATCTTGACTTCGAGAAAGATTCTGACGGTACACTGCGAAGTTCTTACGGAGGTAGTAACGGCCGCTTACTGGTTCATTTTAACGGTCCGCTGATCGAAGGAATATGGGTTAAAGATTATCCAAAACCATACTGCCCGATATCTCGCATTGGCATCAACCTTAGTTTAACTTATATTTTATTTATGAATATGTATTCTTTTGATTATTAACATTATACAGGCAAACATTGGACTGCCACATAGTGAAGAACTTTGAATTCTCCTGCACTTTTGTTCTATGGTTAGATTCGCAAATATTAGGTTAAAACACAGGTAGTCAATTCTTTTTACATTGTTAATTGTCATATATGTTAAGTTAGAGTTGATGCATATGCGATATCTCGGGATGGTAGTAGCTATTGGGGAAGAGTCCGCTTCGAGTACGATTCAAATAAAAAGAAATTCGTAGGCACGTGGGGCTATTGTGAAGAGGATATGAGCCGAAAATGATCCATATGGCGATGAGCTTGAATGAAAGTATTGTGCAACGCAGGAGTAATTGGCAAAACTACTTACTCTGACAACGGTAAAAAACAGCACCCTAATGGGATGCTACTCTTCATATACGAACCCGTTAACTTAAGCGGTCGTATATTTTGAATCCAACCGAATAACGAAAAAGGAACGTTTAAATTAGCAAGTAAGCCATCCCGGCTTATTCTAGCTATTAGGGTTTTGACCAGTACTCAAAAAATGATGACAATAAAGCTTATTGCTCCTCAAAAAGAATACATCATTCACCAAAGATGTATCTGAGAAAACACATAACGACTCGTCTAAATCATAATTTATAAGATTGCCTATATTAGACCGTGGGAGGCAATTAGTTTTAGATCATTATTTTAGAGCGTACCCTCATAACTAAACGATGACAAAAGTTCGAAGATTAAAGATGAGTGTTTCTCATGAGATAGGAAAGGTCTCCTCGCTTCTGCTGTTGCCGGAAGGTGCGTCTGCGCTGTTAGTGTTGAGTCACGGAGCTGGGGCGGGTATGGAACATGTTTTTATGGAAATGCTTGCAGAGGGCTTGGCAAAGCACGGTATTGGTACGTTACGGTTTAATTTCGCTTATATGGAAAAGGGAGGAGGCCCTCCTGACCTGCCCAAAAAAGCTCACCAGGTCATCGCGGCAGCTGTAAAAAAAAGCATCAAAATATTCAGATAAACGAACCCTCCTGGCCGGTGGCAAATCTTTCTGCGGTCGCATGATTTCTCAATTGGCAGCTAAAAAGAGCTCACTTAAATTTTTGCCAAAAGAATTAAGAAACATTTAAGGTAATCTTTCCCCCTTGCAGAGAATTTTCTGCGTTTTACATAGAAATGCTTATCATAAAGTCAACTTTTGTCTCTTTTGTAATGATCTTCTTGCTGGTATCTTGTAGTGATGACGACACAGAAGATTTGTGCTTCAGTTTTGATGAAAGACAATGCCAGACAGATCTATGGGCACCAGGGCTGCCTCCCGATCCTTCTATACAAGATAAAATGGATGAGATCGAAAGTTACCTTCAAGGTGAAGGAATTTTGATAAAAGACATCTCTGTTGACTCCACATATCACCAAGTCGTCTGTGAAGCTTGTCACGTTTGTCCGTTAGGACCTCGTTTTTATATTAAGACCAGTGATTTACTCGAGCAAGACCTGCTCCGATTTGATTTTCTAAATCTGGAGACTATCGACTGCGATTCTGTGTTTTAATATGCTAGGATTCGATTCTGTCACATCTGTCAAACTGATAAATATTTTCCAGTCACCACTTTCAAAATCACGCTACCAAAGAGTTAAAACGCAGAGGCATATGCAAGGTAGCCGTTACCTATGGTTTGGTAGCATGGTAGGTGTTACAGGTAGAATCTACAATGCGTTGCCAGTATATATAATTGACCTTAATACAAGTGTTTATAAAAAATAAGTAAAGCTGTAGAAGGATCAAAGCTCTTGTAGCTCTCTTATCTCAATAATATAGCTTTCTCAGTTTTGATTAGTGGGCTTGAACCCACATTTCCTATGTCCCTCAGTTCCATTCTATAAAAATATACCCCGTTTGGGAGATCTTTACCTGAGTCGTTTTTACCATTCCATCTCACGACATAATTTCTGGGGTTTTGTTTGGAAGAAACAAGATTTTTTACCTTTTTACCCAGATAATTAAAGACGCTTATCTCTACATGAGCATTTGTTGGCAACTCGTAATAGATTTCTGTCTCAGTTGCAAAAGGGTTAGGGAAGTTTTGACTCAACTTGAAAGGTGAGTCAAAAAGCGGGTCATTTTCAACGGACGTGACTACCTCACCTCTTGCCAATGCAATAATGCTACAGTCTTCCAGGAAGACATCAGTGTGCGTGATATTGAAAACTCCATCAATGAATCCGGTATATGCTACAGTAGATGGTAGATTTTCATCAAATGGCAAATAAGTACCAGCTTCTCCCATAAGATTGCCGTCGCAATCAAATTGTAATAGTCGAAACAGTTCGGGATCGCCAGTTATATCCAGATCATGGGCAATCATACGCATATTTATGGAAATCTGGAAAGAATTTTTAGTTGCAAATGGTGAGGTAATATTCGGTTTTAGCATCAATTGACGTGAAGATTCTAACGCAGTAAATTTGAATTTTACATTTCCCGAAACTGGCACTTCTGTTGACTCAAAATTAAATGGGTCAACATTTTGAACTTTTATAATTGATCCCGGATCTGATTCTGATAAAAATTGTAAAATTATTGGAGAAATTACTCCTTCGCTACCCATTGGGAAAAAATATCCATTCTGATCAGGTATTGGAAATTCAATTATTCGCGAAAAACTTCCCTGTATATAATTCTCAGGATTTAGTAACAAAACGGTTCCATCTATGGGGGTATTTCTATTGATTAGGCCAGATTCGGAAATGGGACTTAGAGCATATAAATTGCCACTAATATTAGCTGAATTTATACTTAATTGACCGTTAAGAAATCGATCTCTGTTGAGTGTTACCTAAGTACATGACAAAAAACGGAAGTAGAGCCAAATTTTCCGTCTGTCGTGGTTAATATATGCGTTGATATAGTTGTCTATCCCTCCCCTGAAAATGCTTTTTCTTCTTTTTCCTCGATTATTTTTTTTGAATAATGAGGGTATCTTTCTCTTTATCCATTCGCCTATACGTATCATCCATACATATGATATGGCTAATAAACCAAATAATGTTTCTAGCCTTTTGGGATGAGTTACATGTGTATCTTCCAGTTGAAAACCATTCGTTTTCATGTCCTTGAACATGTTTTCAATATACCACCTTTTGGCATAGATATCGCAAGCATCTTCTACATCCTCAGAGTGTATGACTATCAAATACTCTAATTTGTTCTTGTCATTTCTAAATCTGAATCCGCTTACGTATACTTCATTGCCTCCAACTAAATATTTTCCCGGCAATCTTGGCGATGATCTTTTATTATTTTTACATAATAAACCCAGTTTTACCTCCTTGCCATTTTTTACACCTACCATGCCTTCCTTAACCCGAAGGTTGAATCCTATCTCATTGGTTATCAAGTACTTAACCCAATGTTGGCCAATGAATTCCCGGTCTCCTATAACGTTCTTTATCTGACCTTTTCCAACAATTTTTACCACTTCCTCTAACAACTCAATTCTTTCATATTGTGCAGAGTTGCCTTTCTTTGGAAGCAACACCCATTTGATCGGTATCGAATACCCGTCTCCTAGTATAGAAAATACCAAAAAATTAATATCCACTTTACCAAATTGCCAGTTTGTCCTATCCACAAGCAGGGTATAAGGCCCCTTCAACTCACTCATTTTCAAAAGCAAATGTCCTAGACCAGTGTCATCCCAATCCACCTGAGAGATAAATCGTTGAAGACGACGATAATTACTCAATGGCTTCGCTTTTGAAATCATACCGTGAGCAACCTTGACCATATTGACACTCCTAATGGTAGACATACTGATCACCGCCGAGGCAATCAAGTTTACCCTTTGCTGGTGAAGTTTACTAAGTTCTATTTTCAATTCTCGGGAAAGTTCTTTAACTTTCTCCTTAATTGCCATGTCGTTCAGTGTTGTAAGTAACACATTATCAACACTTTACGCGTGGCAATTATTTTATCAATCCTGTTTTGTCATGTACTATGGAGTGTTACTTGAATATAAAATTCAAGATAATCGTCATAAAACCCATTGATTTCTACATTATTCACTACATCTTTATAATTTTCAGCTTCTTCTATTGTAGATGGCCATTCAGGACCTACATTCCTGGAACTTTGCCCGGAATAATATAGATTAAATCTAGTAGCTGGAAATATGATCTGTCCGGGACCCGCCTCAAGAATTCCATCTTGTATTTCTAGTGAGATATCATTTTCTAAAATTAATAACCCATCTGGTCCAATTTGAAAATTTCCATCAATTACCAAGATCTGATTGATTCCTATTGACGCATTCGACTTAATCTCCCCATTAACAATTAATTCGTTGGCAAAGTTTGCCCTAAAATCAGGGTTTGTGGAAAATGTCCAGGTATGATTTTTGGGTACCTCCCAGACTCCATCAAACGAAATTACAGCTGAAACATCCAATTTTTGGTCTATACCAATTAAACCATTCCATGTCCTAAAATCGACTTTCTGGATATCAATAGATGAGTCCCAGGTTAAAGCACTCCCAAATTTTACTCTAAATTCGAGATCATCTAATTTTTCAGTGTTGCTGAATATGTACTCTAAGGCTTTAATCATAGATTCAAATGGAGCTGTCGAACTTCCAGGTAATCCTTCTTCTGTACTCTCATCGTTTATATAGCCTCTAGTTTAATTAAGCTATTATTTATATCTTAGAGGTATGGAAAAAGAAGCAATAAAATCGTATTTCATGGGTCTTTCGGCCGAAGGTCAGCAATCCCTGATAATGGAACTGCAAGCCGCCGGTGAGTTGGAAAATCTTTCCCCTCAATGCCAGAGGCTTAGGAGGGATATCTTGGACAATAAGCAAGGATGCTGTGCCCATTGTGGCCATACCAAATATGTAAAGTTTGGCATCGACAAAGGTTCCCGGCGCTATAAGTGCAAGTCATGTAATAGAAGTTTTACAGAATACAGCGGCACCTGGATGGCTAGGATCCGCAGGAAAGACAAGATTGATGATTATCTTAAGTTGATGTTGGAAGAAATGAGCCTGGATAAAATCAAGGTCACCCTGGGCATAAACAAGAAAACCGCATTCGATTGGCGCCACAAGATACTGGCATCCATAGAAGATACTGATAAGGGGGATTTTACTGGGATTACGGAAAGTGACGAGACTTTCTTTTTTCACTCGGACAAGGGCAGGGAAGTTGAATCCCGCAAACCAAGGAAACGGGGTGGCTCCTCAGGTAAAAGGGGCATAAATGATGACCACATTGCAGTAATTGTTACCCTGGATAGAAAAGAACAGATGGATTTGAGCGTGGCTACCAAAGGGCGGTTGAAGAAAAAGGATACCGCGTAACGCGGCACGAGTTATAGAAAAGGCCATAGGAAAGAGGTTTACCAAGCAAACTATATTGTGCAGCGATTCGCATGTCAGCTATAAAGGCTTTGCCATGGATAAACAGATCGAACACCATCCATTGCGTTCCGATTTAAAGCAACGGGTCAAAAATGGGGTTTATCATATCCAACATGTAAACTCCACCCACAGAAGGATAAAGAAATGGATTGACAATCAATTTTGGGGTGTTTCCACTAAATACCTCCAACAATATCTCAATTGGTATAGGCTCAAGGAAATGCTTAAAAAAAACAGGCAGTTCGTGAAAGATTTCGCAGCACTCTCAGTCGAAGACATAACGGCCTACGCGAGATACCAACAGATATCGAATCGATATGAAATGTTAATATCAACGCTAACCTAAACTAGAGCCTTTATATAATATAAGGTATTGCTATTCAAGACATTAAAAGAGGGGAAGGAAGTATTACCGATAAGTATTTGACCATCAAGATTGATATCAGTTGCTTGGTGCTGAGTTTCACCTATTCCTTCGATTGCTCCGTTTAGATTATGAACACCATAGCTTAATGAGTCGATTTTACGAGTCCAAAGTACGGCCTGGTGTTCATCAGTTATCCGATCCTCAGAAGTTCCGACAATATCTCCATCCTCATTATTTCCAAACGCCACACTAGTGCACCAGGCACTAAGTAAAATGCCCCTTAGGCGATGTTATTTTTTATCTGAATGAGGCGAAGGTTCCTGATTTTGGCCTTAGCCAAATGAAGGGTTCTTCAACAAAATGCAGATGAAAAAGAACAAGCATAAGGGGTGTTATATTTCGTGCCTGGTGCACTAGTGCCATGGCCCACAGTACATGACAAAAAATGATTTCGGCCATGCTCACCCTTCAATTCCCTAAGGGGGCAGCCCGCTTCGGTAATAGATGCGGGCAGGGTTCCCTTCAGGGCTAGGGTGCGGGAGGCTGTTTTTGAGTTTTGTCATGTACTGTGGCCATGGCCAAGTGAAGGAAGAAAGGAAAGCGTACCACCATTGTAAATGAACGCATCCCCTATACCGTTATCATGTTGAACCCAACCAACAATATCGCCATTATTATTGATATCGTTGGCACGTGCATCAGCTCCTTTAAAAATACCCAATTCATCAATTCTCCAATCAAATTCCCCTTCAAAGGCCCATTTAATCGGCCGCCAATCCTCTTTTTCATTGGTCATCCGTCCTACAACTTCGCCATTAAAGCTGTTGCTTCACTCTGCCCATGGGTAGTAGGTAATTCTTGGATTTTATTTGATAAATCCCAATAAACAGCATGTCTACAAAAATCATCATCTAAATAGTAGCCAACAGCCTGACCTAAATTATTGATATCTCTTGGCAATACGATAGAAAAGTTTTGAGGTAGTTCTAAATCTCTTATGGTTCCATTCGCGTACCAGATCTGAACTCGAGTACCAAAGTTCTCATCCACCGAGGTTCCCAGCACGTCACCCATTTCGTTTATCGATGATGCTGAACTGCCATTTTCACTCAATGCTGGCAATAGGGTAGTTTGCCCATCTGGGTCAATTTTGATGGCTTGACTGTTAGAATTAATGTTTACGAAGCCTACAATCTGACCAAGATTATTTATATCAGTAGGGATGATGGGCATATCCTCATAAGTAAGCTCGTGATAACGATATTGTTGTGAAAATAAGGTGGGACACCCTAAAAACAGAAGAAGAAATATACAGATAGTTTTCATGATCAGGTTGATTTATGAATATTTCGAATAGGCCCATAGGAAAGACATGATAATTACGGGAATAAAATGATTTTATCAATATAATAGCATTTAAGAGGAATATCGACAAAATATATTTGGATATCTTCCCAATGTATACTATTTAATTTATGTGATTAATTATGGTTCTGTCGCATGTCTGTAGTCCAATTTAACAATTACCTAACTTGGCGGACATAAACAACACTAATATGTTCAAAGGTCACTATTTCCCATCATCAATTATCAAACATGCAGTATACCTTAACCTGAGATTCTCCCTTAGTTATAGAGATATAGAAGAGTTACTACGAATGCGAGGTGTGAAAGTAGATCATGCGACAATCCAGAGATGGGTATTCAAGTTTACACCAATTTTTGAAGCCAATTTCAGAACAAGAAAACGAAAGGTAGGAGCCAGGTGGAGAATGGATGACACTTATGTAAAAATAAAGGGCCAATGGATGTACCTCTATAGAGCGGTAGACAAGGCAGGGAATACAATAGATTTCCTATTAAGTCCCTATAGAAAGAGAAGATCAGCTCATGCCTTTCTGATAAAAGCAATCAATCAGAATGGATTGCCTTCACTAATAAACATAGACAAAAGTGGAGCGAATATGTCTGGAATCAAGGTATACAACAAGAGGAACTGGACAAAGATTAAATGTTGGCAGTGCAAATACCTAAACAACATTGTAGAGCAGGATCACCGGTTTATAAAATGGCGAGTAGGGCCAATGTTAGGGTTCAAATCTTTTGAATCGGCCAAGCGAACTCTGGCCGGTATTGAGCTGGTTAGAATGCTAATAAAAGATCAGTTGATAGATCCTAAATCAAGTCCCTTCAAATCCTTTTGTTCTTTGGCAGCCTAATATTGAATGTGAAAATTGAAAATGCTATTTGTCAGTTAGACAGATGCGACAGAACCTGATGAGGTGAGGCGCTCGTTATTACCTCGATCCTCTGGGAAAGAAGGGTTTCGATCCGGCAAGCAAGTCGCTTTATTAACCCAAGTGTTTCAAAAAATCATACCGAGCAACGCGACATCAACCAATGTGATGAAAAGCAAGGCGCAGTCTGCAAGCAAGCGCGGGAGCGTAGTTTCGAGTACAACGACACCAGCAAACTACGTGACCAAGCGGGTTGCGGGCTGTTCCGAGGCCGAAGGCCGACAAGACCGGGCAGCGAAGCAGAACCGGAACAACCACGCTTCTCGCGCATGTCGATTTTAGCCTTCAAAAGTGCGTTTTTGTACGTTCACTTTTAGTTCGGTTTTGAAAATCAATATTATTTTCCATAACTTGTTGTATTTAAAAATCATTGCTTTTGCGATTTTGAGGGCGTTTGAAACGTTTGGGGTAAGACTTAGCTATTTGAACCGTCTACACTATTGACCGGTTGGAATGTGGGTCGTATCCTAGCCACCGAAATCGAAAATAAACGGAGTAACAAACATGAATGATTTAAATCGACGCAAGTTTATACAAAGTGCCGGTGTTGCCGGGATTGCAGCAGCCACCGCCCTGAAAACCTCAGCCTCTGAATCTGAGCTCAAGGCGCCTCTCACAGATCGGGAAATGGCCGATCTGCGTCACTGGGATACCCCTACGATTGCCAACGCCCTGGAGCGTCTTGAAGCACGGGATCGACTTAAAGGATTCATGACACCTGATATTCGATGCATATTTCCAGAAATGGGTATTACAAATGGCTACGCAGCCACCGCCACCATTCAAGCGTCGAGACTCCGAAAGGAAAGCGATCCGTATGTTGAGCGTCTCGACTATTGGGAGTACATCAATTCGATACCCAAGCCTACGTTCATGGTGATTCACGACTTGGATGCACCCAAGCCAATTGGTTCATGGTGGGGCGAAGTCCATGCCAACGTGCACCGTGCCCTCGGTTGCGTGGGAGTCATTACGGATGGCGGGGTGCGGGATCTTTCAGTGGTCCGGCCCCTGGGCTTTCATTTCTTTGCAGCCGAGATTCTGGTTTCGCATGCTTACGTTCACCTGGTGGATTTTGGCAAGCCGGTTACAGTGGGTGGCGTTACCATTAATTCAGGTGATTTGGTTCAGGCTGACGAACACGGTGTTATTCAAGTTCCAAGCGACGTGGCCAAAAAGATCGGACCGGCCTGCCACGATGTTTTCTTGGCCGAACGGGCTCTTATTAACCTTTGTCAAACCCCAGGCATTACCTTTGAAAAAATGAAAGACTGGGTTGAGAACCGGTAGCCATGAAAAGAGTCAATGTCGATATATATATTTTGTAGTTTTTCCGCATACTTGCATCCATTTACCCATTCCCGCTGATAGCGGCCGTAGTTGTTACTCTCCGTTTACTTTGAAGAGAAGGGCGCTGAACTGATTCGTGCTGGCAGTCTGGCAAGAGTCCAACCCTTCAAAAGAAGAGCGCCGAGTCAACTTTCACCGCAAGACGGACGAGTTGGATCGACAGTGCCACAAGACTACATACAAGATGACCCAATCAAGTTTATCTTACTCAACAAAGAAAGGAAAACCGTACATGCCCAGGAATAAGAATTCAGAAGTCGACCCTTACGATAGAAAGACCGTTGCAGTATTGGATAGTGAGATATCGTATATCGATGTAGGAGAAGGTGACTCTGTAGTTTTTATACACGGAAACGGCACTTTTTCATACGTTTGGCGCAATGTGATTCCTTACGTGGAATCCCTGGGACGTTGCCTCGCAATGGATCTGATGGGGTATGGAAAGTCGGGCGACATTCCATCGGGATCTGACGGAATCCCGGATCAGGCCAGGGTGAAGAGTATCACCTATATGGAGACGCTTATTACACCGTTGTCAATGATTTCTGGGAATTCAATTTTGAAACAGAATCTTGGTCAAGTCTCGATAATTTTCCAGTGAATATTATTAGTGAGACAGCATTTTCTGCAAATAATCGTGGGTATATATTGACCGGCAGGGATGAAAATGAAAGAGCATATACAGGATTCTTGGAATATGATCCCCTTGAGGATCAATGGTCACAGTTGTCAGATTTTGGGCGTGGTGATGGCAATGCTGATGTAGTTTTTGTTAGCAATGGAGACATTTATGGCGGAATGGGAGTTTCATTTGATGGAACAGAACGCACTGAATTTTGGAGGTACGTGGCGGAATTACCTTGACAGCACATAAGTGAAAATGGAATTTTGTTCTAATTAATACAAAAGCAAATCCTTATATACCGCCATTTAAACCCGCGTTTAAATAGTGTCACAAGCTCCGACCAATTAGGGAATTAGCAATTTTGCCAAAGAACTTGCCATACTCCTGAGCATTGATATGCTGCAGCTGACAAATGCCAAGTTCCATTTTGCTTCGTCTAAATTAAGGCTTAAGATCCTTGCTCTATGCCTCTGTATCAAGTTGTGATGCAAGCCTTGTGCTAGCAAGAACCGGATGTTTATTTCCCCATCTTATGGACATGGACATGATGAGCAGTTGGGCGTTATTGAACCTCATTGTACTCGAGTGCAGGGATAAAACTTGTGGAAAACAAATGGGGTGCGGGGTGTTGTAGGGTGTATACCCCCAAATTCGACCTTCAAGGGGTGACCTTAGTAAAGATGGGTGTCACTTTCAACACATACAAGACCAATTTAGCAGGGATCCTATCTTACGCTTGATGAAGAAAACTCGATATAATAAAATAGCCTTCTCACCCAGCAATCTCTTTTGTAATGGACGAAAATGGGGGGATTGTGGGGGGCGGGATGGCGATGATCTGGACGCACATCCAGGTTTCCCAGGTAGCAATCCAATATCTGCAGATTTACTGCCAGTACTGCCAAGCTGCCAACCACATATGTCGTCAGCTACATGTCCATTCTGATGGCAGTCTTATTGCTTTTAGCTGTACTATGCAGTTCTTGAAAATGATTTTGCCTGAGGAATGAATTTGCCGGCTTTTGCAGTGACAGCAGTAGGCAATTATTATTGAGAACCAATGAGATTGCGGATATGCTTGTCGTCGTATGCGCGAAATCCCCGGGAAATGCCGAGATCCGTCGACAAAACCCGCAAACCATATAATTATTCTTATAAGCAGCTTGCACCTCCTGGTCATAGTCAGCTCGCTGTTCAAAATGTTATACCAACACTAGTGCAGCAAAGGTGTTGAAACGCGCTGTAAAGAAAGCGGGTGTGCAAAAAAGAGTTACGCTTCATACATTGCGGCATAGTTACGCCACCCATTTGACGAACAGAGGTATAAATATTCAATACTTGCAGGAGATATTAGAGCACAAGAGTCCAAAAACGACGATGCTTTATACGCATTTAAGTGGTAAGGATATTAGAAACGTGAAAAGTCCATTGGATGAAATGGGAATATCAAGTAGCATATTATGACGTTTTACACGAAAAATCAGGCGAATAATAGTATGTTTATGATGTTTATAAACAAGTTAGCAACAAGCAGCTTAGACAATTATAAAAGTAAAAAATGTTAAGACATCTTGGACAAGCAGCAGCCATAGCTACAAAAAAATTTGGAGATAAAGAAGCCCTCATATTTGAGGACCGCAGTTTCACTTTTACCGAACTTAATGACAGTAGCTTGTATTACTTATAACAATAGTTCGTGAAGGATTTCGGCCAAATTCGAAGTGTTAACAGCAGTATCTTAAATTCAAGATTTTCTATAACGCTGATTATCAAGTATTTATGGCCTGCTTATTTGGCAATCCTATTAAAATGCAAGTTTCGGTTCAGACGATACTTTAGTTTTAATAATTTATCCATAATTCTAAGATTGAGTATCAACGAGTTATGAAATATTTCCTTCACGGACTATTGTTATAAATGACTTACAAATAAAAATCAAGATCATGGAACGCACAAACAAATCACCATCAAGACGAAATTTCCTGAAAGGAGTAGCATTCAATACTGCTGCCTTATCAGCTATACCCACGGGAATCCTTGCAAACAATTCATTCTCACCCGATCCCTCAAGTAAGGCTGTACTATCCAGGCTGCCACTCAAGATCTATCTGAATACTAGTGGAGGATATTTCTACCGGGATCCTGTCGGCACTGAGGTTTATGAGAAAATTAAGAAGATATCACCTGAAATCTCACTGGTTGATGACGAGCAGGCCAAGGGAGAGGCCAATGCATGGTATGGCCCCATCAACAGTGAACAGCTAAAAATGGCCACCAATCTTGCATGGGTCCACAGCACTTCTGCAGGAGTGGAACATTACCTGTTCCCGGAAATGAGTGAAAGCGATGTTTTGCTGACCAATTGCAAAGGATGCTTTGCCCCAGCCATAGCCGAACATACATTCGGATTACTTTTTGCACTTACCAGGAATATAGGTGCTCAGACCAGGAATATGTCCGATGGCAAATGGCAAGGGGTACCGATGGACAGTATTTTCGAGATGAAAGGAAAGACTATGGGTATTGTAGGTCTCGGAGGTATCGGCAGCCAGACAGCCCGCCGTGCACGTGCCATGGATATGAATGTAATTGCGGTGGATATTGTTCCAAAATACCGGGAGCAGATCGGTGACATATGCGATGAGGTCCGGCTGGTGCAGGATGACGGCCTCAAGTGGTTGCTGCCGAACTCTGATGTGGTCCTGATATCCGCGCCCCATACAAAGATCAGTGAAGGAATGATAGGTGCTGAGCAATTCGCGATGATGAAGAACACAGCATATTTCATCAATGTCGCCCGCGGCAAGATTGTTAAGACACCTGATCTTGTTAATGCGCTGAAAAACGGGCAGATCGCCGGTGCGGGACTGGATGTGACTGACCCGGAACCCCTGCCCTCAGATAATGAACTCTGGAGCATGCCCAATGTCATAATTACCTCTCATATTGCCGCCCGCTCGCAGTTTAGCAGGGCAAGATCAAATGATGTCTTTGTTGAAAATGTATACCGGTATGTAAATGAATTTCCAATGCTGAATATGGTGGATAAGCAACTGGGATTTTAATCAGATCGAAAACACGATATAGTTATGAAAAATAATGTTGCGCTGTCTGTATTGATCATCCTTGCAGCTGGTATTCCATATAGTACCTGCGCCGGTTCCGGAGATCAAAATAGAGTTTCGGGAGAACGCTTAGAACGTAGTACAATCCTGATGATTGTAGGTGATGACAATGAAACAGTTAAAGCGGGCCAGGGTACCGGAGACATCTTCATACGGAATCGCCTCGAAAAGATACTTGGTCATGAGGTAATCCTGTTCTTTGAAACAGAATCGTCAAATACACTCTATGAGGCTGTTGAATTGTCCGATTTAGTGATTGTATCCGAATCTATCTTTTCATTGAGGCTGCGGGATAAGCTGAAATCGGTCACAATCCCGATCCTCAATTACGAGTCTTTTCTTCAGGATGAAATGGGGATGACACCGCGAGAGCCCTCTTGCGATCCCGGTGAACCAGAAGATTGCGCCTATGGCGTTAGGGAAAAGGATACTGGTATAGATATAATTATGCCCGGTCATCCACTGGCGGCAGGACTGGAAGGACATGTGACGATATACGAGGAACCCAAAGAAGTATCCTGGGGAAAGGTTGGAGAGGGAGCAAAAGTGATAGCCACCCTCACAGGTAAGAAGGAAGGAGCAGCTATCTATGTCTACGATAAAGGTACCGAACTATTTGATGGTAGTGAAGCAGCTGGAATACGAATTGGCTTCTTCCTTGAAGAAGAAAATATAACAGGCACATCGAACTTTATGACCGAGGAAGGATTGCGCCTGTTCGATGCAGCTATAAAATTCGCGCTAGAATCGGGAAACGAACAATGATACTAGTGCACCAAGCACTAAGTCCTAACCCCCATAAACTTGTCCTTTTCCTTCTGCTCGGCGTTGGAAAAATCCTCATTATGCTTAGGCATAACTCCGGTTTTCCCGCCTTGATCAGAAGAAAAATGACTTTGTCTATGGGGTTCATTACTTAATGCTTGGTACACTAGCGGTAGAATAATTATGGGAAGGAGCTCATAGGCGGGAGGGAATCCCAAATACTCCCGGTGTATTTGAAAGATTGCACTTTTCCCATCGATATGCTGGTGGCAACCATGGATGCCAACAATATTGACCGTGCCATACTGCTTCATTCACCGCAATAGCTTCATTGGCTAAGGACAAGCTATTTTCTAAGTAATCTTCTTCAGTGAATTCAGACCACCTTGTTCTCTCCAAATCTATCCTGGATAATCCAACTATTGCCTCTGCTAAAAGCGAGTCTCTTTCTAGAGCTTGTTGGTAGAATAGTTCAGCTTTGTCAATTAAATCTTGACGGACTGCAAGTGGAGCAGTGAAACTGTCATAAAGCTCTGTTAGAAATTCCTCACCCTGTAGATAATAGTCATAAGCTATTGGGTCATTAGTGATTTTTTTGTCTATTCGATCTTCTACCTCAGGTGATATTTTGGCTTTCAGCTCGTCAGCGATAATCTTGGTAATCTCTGCTTGGACAGAGAATATATCACTGAGATCTCTGTCATAAGATTGGGACCATAAATGCTTATCTGTTTCAGCTTCTATTAACTGAGCAAATATGAGGGCCTTATCTTCATATCTTTGCACACTGCCTTCCAGCAGATATATGACATCAAGTTCTTCTCCGATTTGCTTTGAGGTAGGAAGGTTCTCACGATATTGTTCGACTGAAGTGCGAGAAATAACCCTTAAGTCTTGGATTTTTGATAGGTGGTTGAGGATAGCTTCCATCATACCATTGCAGAAGTATTGATTCTCTTGATTAGCACTTTCATTCTTGAACGGAAGTACGGCTATGCTTTTCTCAATATCAGCTGTATCAACGCCATCTGTTTGCCAATACTTTGTGTAAATGAACTGTCCTGCTATGACCAGTAGCAGAAAGCCTATAAGAAGATTGCTGGTAAGTGGCTTCTTTTTACTGGCAGGAAATGGATTTTCTTGAGCAGCAACCGATGTGGTTCGAATGATTCCTTGTGGACTCATTTCGAAGGCCCACGCCAAGATTAAGGCAATTGGGAATCCAACTACCAGAACCAATAGAATCATCTTCATCACCCATTCAGGTGCGCCATAACTACTGGCCCCTAGTCCCGCAATCTGAGCTACCAACCAGGCCACTACCGCATAGGTAACAGCGACCTTGTAAACACTCCTTCGCTTTAACTCCTTGAAGAACTGGTTGAAGTTCATGTGTTAAAGATATAGAATCAGAAAGATTTAGGATTTGGGGTTTCGAGAATAGTGGATCAGTTACATTAAACCTTCCTTTTCGTTACTCCCGTATTTATCAGGAAAAAGAGCATTTTGACTCAAAAATCTTCCAATTTTCATTTTTATCACCTCAAAACCCCAATGAACATAGGGGCAAATCAGCTGATTAACATTAACTCGTTACATTAATCAAAGTAATATTAATCGATTTGCCTTAGGTTTTATGGTACCCATCAAAGGGTTCAAATTTATGTTGTCATGTGGAAATTGAGAATAATATCATTGCAGATAAGGCCATCGTGACCCACTATTGACCATAGTCTTACTATAATCAAAAAGTGACAACCGAGATGTTGGGGACAAAGGCAATCGAGATAATTGATGATTTTATTGACGAAGTTGGAAACCTTGCGACAAAGATAGCATCCAAGAAAACGGCATCTGCTTTTTCATCGCCACAGTTTAAGGCATTGGTTGAAAAAGAAGCACCTCTGTTTTTGGTCATTTCTGGTATTGAAACCGATTATTGTGTCTTAGCCCTTTCTGGAAATCACAAAAATGCGGCTTCGCGTAAAGCGTTCTAAGCTACAATCTCTCCTCAATTCGATCCGCCAACTTCACCATCTCACCCCAAAGAAACCCCCACACCCTGGGGAACCAAGTCCTCAACCAACTTCTCCAACTCATCCTGCCTCGCGCGAATCCGTCCGAGCAAATCAATAGCCACATAATTATCCAAAGAATTCGAAAACGAAATAGCTGCCACAAATTCCCACACCTCTATCACCTCTTGATATGACATGTCAAACGGTTTGTAGATCGGGTTGTCTGAATAGAGTAACAAAAGATCATCTCGGTTTTCGTGATGATTCACACGTTTAAAGAGAATACCTGATTCCCTGGAAATCAGAATATAACGCTTGCCATCCCGAATATCTGCACTCGACGATATATATCTACCGATAACATAGGCTCCATTATCAAAAGGCGGCATTGAATCCCCTTCGACCGGAAATGCCCGGCATTTGCCGCGAAGCTCCAGGAAGGGAAGTTCCATATGATCCAATTCTTCAATAAATCCCGGATCACTATACATGCCGGCATAACCCGCCTTCGCACTCTCCGTCACTACCTCAATAACATCATTACCATTCTGATCGACTTGTATAGGAAAGATCATTTTCTGATCATCACTTGCAGATGTGAACTTATCTATACCTTCTTCTTTCAAAACCACAGTAAGCAGTACATCCACTGACACTTTAAAATACCTCGAGATCCTCAAAAGAATATCGAGAGGGGGATCATGCCTCCCACCTTCATACTTGGTTAAGTTCGAACGGCTAATATGAAGCTTATCCGAAAGTGCCTGCTGGGTCAACTGTTGCTCACTCCGCAGCAACCTGATATTTTCCGCTAAAATCGACATTGTGCATATTTCTCACAAAAATAAATTGCATTTATGGGATAAACAAGCACATTATTGCAATGAGTTAAAGTACTGATTTTAACATAGGCGCCATGGACTTACTTCCCTTATTGTTTCTAGGGAAACGGCCTTATAAATTTTAGCGTAGAAAGAAACATACAAATGACAATGACTAAAGCCATAGTCCACCTCGACCTAGACGTCTTCTACGTCTCATGCGAACGTCGGGAAAACCGTACCCTCCGGGGTATTCCCCTCATTATTGGAGGCAACCGACAGCGTGGGGTAGTAATGTGCGCATCATACGAAGCCCGCTATTTTGGTGTTCAGACGGGCATGCCCATGTACGTTGCCCTTCAGCGTTGTCCTACGGCAAAGGTCATCAAGGGAGATTTCGATTTGTATACGAGTTGTTCTAATACCATTACAGAAATGATACACGAGCAAGCGCCCTTAATGGAAAAAGCATCCATAGATGAGTTTTACCTCGATATCAGCGGCATGGATAAATATTTTGGATGCCTTTCCTGGACAAGTGAACTGATCACCACCATTATTAATGAAACCCGTCTCCCGATCTCCTTCGGCCTTTCTGTCAACAAAACCGTCTCCAAGATGGCGACAAACGAATCAAAGCCGCTCGGATGTCGCCAAATAGTCCAGGACGAAGTCCAACCCTTTTTGAATCCCTTATCGGTCAAAAAAATACCTGGCATCGGTCACCAAACTTTCCACATGCTTTCGCGCATCGGCATTAGAAAGATCAAAACCTTAGCCGAAATTCCACTGGAAATAATGGAAAAACTCTTGGGCAAAAACGGCATCACCCTTTCTCAAAAAGCAAACGGTATTGACACCTCACCGGTAAAGCCCTATTCCGATCGAAAGAGCATCTCAACGCAACGCACCTTCCACCACGATACCATCAACCTCAGCCATCTTACCACCATACTCACAGCGATGGTCGAGAGCCTATGCTTCCAACTCCGCGACGAAAAGTGGCTTACCTCATCTATTTCTGTAAAAATTAGATATACCAATTTTGATACCCACCAACGTCAAATGCGCATCCCATATACCGCCTCTGATCATGCCCTCCTAAGGGCGGCTCGCGAACTATTTACAACAGTTTACAATCGCCGCTACCGCTTGAGATTGATCGGTGTTCGTTTCTCCAACCTGGTACGTGGCTACCACCAAATCGATATGTTCTCCGAAACTCCGGAAATGATCAACCTCTACCAACAAATGGATCACATAAGAAAACGCTTCTATCCCAGCGCGATAATGAGAGCCTCCGCCTTTGGAGTAACCAAAGACCTACGAAATGTGGCTTAGAAATCAATTAATAATAAGGAACTCCAAAGCAAGCTTTTATGGCGCAAACTCCCCTACTTCCGAGAAAGTATGTTTCATGGGGAACGGCCTTATAAATTTTAGGCTTTTGCAGCCTGGAGAATCGAAAATAAAATTTGGTATTTGAGTTCCGCATAGCGAGTCGAGTTTTCATATTCCAGAAGTGGAGGACTTCAAAGGACGTTGACCACCACAACTTATTGAAAGACGTCAGAGCCATGAAACCCCGAAAGAACATAGAAGGGTGGCGGCTGCCGGGCAAAACACGCGGAGCGATTGGGTTTGCCTTGATCTTTTGGTTCTTTTGCATCAAGGCAAAAGAACATAAAAAAAGAGCTTTTTCGCTTCGATTAGCACGTCCCGACCACTAGATCGCGCCAAACATCAATGCAATACAATCAAAATAAATCAATTTTTTAAATGCTCCTAAACACTCACTCATACTACTCCCTACGCTACGGCACCCTCTCTATCGAAGAATTGGTAAAATCCACTAAAGAACACAACTACCAATCTCTAGCCCTCACCGACATCAACGCCACAACAGGAGTATACGACTTCATCCTGGAATGCCACGACTGCAACATCAAACCGATAATCGGTATTGACTTTCGCACCAAAAACGATCAACACTTCGTAGCCCTCGCAAAGAACCAGGAAGGATTCAGAGAAATGAACGAACTGCAAAGCCATTGCAATAAAGAAGACAAACCATTACCCGCAACACCACCGGATTGGAACGACTGTTTTGTGATCTACCCTTTTAAAAAAGCACCACAACTACTCCGGGACTTTGAATACATAGGTGTAAGACATAACGAACTTCACATGCTCCGCACCAGCAAGTGGTACAAACACCAGGATCGCGTCGTCATCCTCCACACCGTCACCTTCCAATCCAAACAACATTTCAACCTTCACGTCATACTCCGAGCAGTCGATACGAATGTTTTGGTATCCAAACTTCAAAGAGTAGACGTCGCCTCCAGGGAAGAATATATGGTAGATCTCCAAACCCTCTTGCAGCGTTTCGAGCATTTTCCCGAAATAATCAAAACCACGAAACGCATCATTGATCAATGCAATTTCACCTTTGATTTTACTAGTCCTAAGAACAAAACGACCTTTACCTCCAGTCGGTGGAACGACAAAACCCTGCTTACCAAACTGGCCTACGAAGGCATGGACAGAAGATACGGCAAACACAATAAAGAAGCCAAACGGAGGATCCACAAAGAAATAGAGATCATTGATCAGATGGGCTTTGGCGGTTATTTTTTGATCACCTGGGATGTCGTCAAATACAGCATGTCACGCGGCTTCTTCCACGTAGGGCGGGGTAGTGGTGCCAACAGCATAGTAAGTTACTGCCTCAATATTACCGATGTCTGTCCAATAGATCAGAACTTGTATTTCGAGCGCTTCCTCAATCCCTCCCGTCTCAAAGCACCCGACTTTGATATCGACTGGAGTTGGAAAGACAGAGATGAGATTCTGGAATATTTATTCACCCGGTTTGACGGCGACCGCGTAGCATTTTGTGGAGTCACAGGATCCTTCAAACACCGCAGTATTTTTAGGGAATTGGGGAAAGCTTATGGCCTTTCTAAAGAAGAACTGGACGAACTTTCGCAAACACCTATGCACGGTCAACAGAGCAATAAGGTGGTAAAGCGGATCCAACACTACGGCCAGCTACTGGCCGGCTTTCCCAATCAACGCAGCCTCCATGCCTGTGGCATCCTCATCTCCGAAAAACCGCTCACGTACTACACCATCCTCGACATGCCCCCCAAAAACTTCCAAACCGCGCAATTCAATATGTACATAGCGGAAGAAATCGGTTTCGACAAACTTGATATCTTGTCCCAAAGAGGCCTTGGCCATATTAGCGAAACCCTCGATATAGTCAGGCAAAATAGAGACAAAGAAATACCTATCCACAACGTCCAGGACTTTAAATACGATGAAAAGATCAACCACCGCCTGGCTACCGGTAAAACCCTGGGCTGCTTCTATATTGAGTCTCCCGCGATGCGTGGTTTACTTCGACGACTGAAATGTGACAATTACCAAACCCTTGTCGCTGCTTCCTCCGTCATACGACCAGGTGTGGCAAAGAGCGGAATGATGTCCGAATACGTATACCGTCATAACAATCCTGATAAATTCGAATACTTCCATCCAATTTTTGAAGAGCAATTGAAAGAAACTTACGGCGTCATGGTCTACCAGGAGGACGTCATCAAGATCGCCCACCATTTTGCGGATCTTGACTTTGCCGATGCCGACATTCTCAGACGAGCAATGACCGGTAAAACACGTTCCAAAAAAGAGTTCGAAAGAGTAAAAGAAAAATACTTCAAAAATTGTAAAGCCAAGGGTTATCCTGATACTTTAACAAACGAAGTCTACCGCCAAATCGAATCCTTCGCAGGATTCTCTTTTTGCAAAGCACACTCAGCCTCGTACTCCGTAGAAAGCTACCAAAGCCTCTACCTCAAAACTTATTTTCCGATCGAATTCATGACGGCCGTGATCAACAATAGTGGCGGATTTTACCGTCGCGAGGTATATATACACGAAGCACGAATGGCAGGCGCTGCCGTCCACTGTCCTTGCATCAACAGAAGTAGTGTCCTGGCTGCGGTCTATGGAAAAGATGTCTACTTGGGGCTGGGTCATATCAAATCCCTTCCCTCGGATGTCATAGAAGCCCTGATTATCGACCGCACTCAAAATGGCGCTTTCAAAAACCTCCATAATTTCATTGAGCGCGTTCCAATGGGCATCGAATCCCTCGAATTCCTGATCTTTGCCGGGGCGCTCCGCTTTACCAAAATACCCAAAAGCTGCCTGGTATTAGAAGGAAGAATGCTCCTCTCTGATACACCAAAAATCAAAAACCTAAAACTCTTTGATACCGAAGCTCCTGTGTTTAAACTTCCGGAGATTCCAAGAAATCCCTTCGAAGACGCCTTCGATGAACTGGAGCTCCTGTCCTTTCCTGTATCTTGCTCTCCCTTTGATTTGCTCCGCACCGATTACCGCGGCCACGTAATGGTAAAAGACTTCCCCAAACACCACAAAAAAATTGTCCGAATGGTAGGCTACCTTATTAGCAGAAAAAATGTCCCCACAAAACAAGGCGACATGAATTTCGGCACGTGGATCGACGTAGAAGGCGCTTATTTCGACACTACCCATTTCCACAAATGCCTGATGAAATATCCGTTCCAGGGCGGAGGTTGCTACCTATTAGAGGGCAGGGTAGAGATCGACTTCAGTTTCCCTTCAGTAGAGATCACCCGCATGGCAAGACTAGCCTTCATGCCCGACCCCAGATATGCAGACACGGAGGACAAAAAATTCGATTGGGAACGACACTACAAAGAAGATTACAGCGGCACCAACCGGGATCCATATCCGGATCCACAGGTAATCGGAATGCCACGGTATAAGATGGATGAGAATGCAACATAAACTCTTAGATTAAAAAATTTCTTGATTAATATATTGTTGAAACAGGCTGGACAATCTGCCAAAGGTCATTGAAAAACCCAGATTTGTTTAACCTCTAACGCCGATTAGAAAGGGTGGCGGTGGCCCGACATTGGAGATCGCTCGCGAAGCGAAAATTGACGTTGAAGTCAATTTAGATCATTGAGGAACTGACCTCACGACAGTGAGTGAATGTCCTGTGGACATTCAAGTGACGAACCCTCGAAAGAGGACGGGCGGAGAATTGATTTCTCGGATGGGTTGCCGATTGAGTTTGCCTTGATTTTTTGGTTCTTTTGCATCAAGGCAAAAGAACGAGGACAAAACTTGCAAAAACAAAAACACCTCCATACTTTCCCACCAGAAAACCGCAATTATGATGAATAGCACCCTCTATATTCCGCAAGGCCAACAATCCTTTCACATTTCCAAACATCACCAAGGCTACCAGGTAATAATAACTGATCCCACAGCTTTCACTGAAAACCATTTACACCCAACCTTTGAAGATCTATACCAGGCCTTCGCGGAAGATTTTACCAAAGAAGAAATACAAAAAACATGTGCGGACACATCGGCCAACTAGAACTGGAATTCGATCCAAACGCAATCCAATACAACATTGAGCGTATGCAACGATTCGGTAGGATTATGGAGAAAGTCAAAAAGCTGTCACCGGGATCACATCACATCCCTTTATGGAAACAAGCCGTGATCATACCACAAAAAAACCCTGATCAACCTTTGATGGCAACCTTTGCATGGATGGAACAAACCAGACAAAGCAGACCGTGGTCGGTATTTAATGTAAGAGTTGAGGGAGGTTGGAACAACAAAAGTAATGATCCTAACTATCACGGCCCATTTGCGATCTTTACCAATCCCTATGTCCGCGACCAAATTATGACCCAACGCTGCGTCATACCAGTTGACTTCTTCTTGGAGCAACCCGACAAAAAAATGTATCCGAAAGACAAACGCAAGTTTCTAATTCGTCGTGAAAACAAAACAGCCCTCTATCTTGCCGGCATTTACAACGAAATCATAGATGAAGAGACGGGAGAGGTGACCTACGCCTTTACCATAAAAACTACAGCTCGCTCAAAAATCACAGAACGTACTTTGCATATGCGAAGTCCCCTGGTGATTCCGGAAGATACAATCTTTGATTATCTGGATCCCACTGCAACCCAAGAACAATTAAGCGCCTTCTACTACCCACCTGCCAGTGATGGATATATTGCGCATGAAGTAATGCCGGAGCTTGCGAAACGAAAACTTCCGGAAGGATACTCAGAAGACGACGCACGATTAATTGAACCGATAGGAGAAATCTTAAATGCGGCATGATGACATGTTAATGCGCAGAATGGCTCTTTGCCGGGTTGAGTAGAAATAAATTAATCAGATTATTGCGACGCTCACCTCTAAGAACGGCAACCAAAACGGCAACTGAAAAAAATAAACCATTGCAAATCAACAACTTACAATGGTTCTTGTAGCGGCGGTAGGACTTGAACCTACGACCTTTGGGTTATGAGCCCAACGAGCTACCAACTGCTCCACGCCGCGATATTTTATTCCTTTTCTTCAAAAGGACCGCGAATATAATTTCTTATTCACACATAAGCAAAACCAGCCGGAAACCAAAAGAGTTCCAGGTGATTAAAAAAATTCACATTTTAAAAAGCGCTACACCATTTGTACGGTTGTCCTATTTTTTCACACCCGCAATAATCCGCAGCGGCCCTCCGCTCCCTCCCTTGATTTTCATGGGCAGCGCTATTATCTGAAATCCGGATTCAGGCAGTTGGTCGAGATTCGCAAGGTTCTCAAACGCAGGAATATTCTTTTCCATAAGGATACGATGAGTTTTAAAATCCGACGACCTGCCAAAATCAATACTAGGAGTATCAATGCCCACTGCCTTTACCGACCGCTCTTTCGTCAACCATTCAGCAGCATCCGGATCAACGCCTGGAAAGTGAAGTAGCGCAACGGCAAGGGGACCCGTCTTTTCCGTACCCATGTAAAGCTTTTTATTTGGCCAAAATTTGCCATATCCTGTTCTGAAGAGAAGTATGCTTCCATCTGCTATCCGGCCATTGGTTTCTTCCCATTTCAAAATATCTTCTTTCGATATGAGATAGTCGATGTCCTGGGATGATTGTTCGCTTATATCGATTAATATTCCCATCCCCATTAATTGTTCGAGTGGAATTTGGTCAACCGTTCTTCTGCCTTCGGCGAAGTGAATGGGTGCATCGATATGCGTACCGCCGTGTTCTGCTGATGCGAAAGAAAATGCCGAATAGAAATAATTCTTCACTGTCATTCCGTAAGATACTGTATCCAGCCTGAAACCATCGGAGGTCGGCCAAAAGGGGGTTGTGCTGTCGTATGCATAGCTTAGATCGACCCATTCGTAATCCGATAATTTTTTTTCAACCGGCGCACAAGATGTAATCAGTATCAATAAGATTATGCAAGTCAAAAAGAACTTCATTTTGTCAGATTTGTCTAGTCAAAAGGTACACAATTATTCTTGACAGAGCACTAGTGAATATTTTCGCGATTTTGCTAGTTATGGTTCTTCGACAGAAAAAGGCTTTTAGCCATGCCATTTTGGTTTTGATTGAGTATTATTGATTCCAAATTTCAGATAATGCAAGTTTTGATTACTGGAGGAGCCGGATTTCTTGGAAAGCGACTAGGTCAAACACTTCTTGCGATGGGTTCGATTGCGGTAAATGGTAATTCGAATCGGGAAATTTCTAATCTCGTTTTTTTTGATAAAGTGGCCGTAACTGATCTCCCGTCCGATCCTCGCGTGAAAGTGATTGCCGGTGATATCTCTGATAGCAAAACCCAGAATTCTCTTTTAGATACCCGGTTCGATGTCATTTTCCACCTTGCGGCTATAGTCAGCGGGGAGGCCGAAAGCAGTTTTGATTTGGGTATGCAGGTCAATCTCGATGCCACGAGACACATGCTCGAACACTGCCGTCACCTCGATTATTCGCCAGTATTTGTATTCGCCAGTTCTTGTGCCGTCTTTGGTGGCGATTTTGACGTGGTTATTAGAGACGATACGGCTACAGCTCCTCTCACTTCCTACGGTACGCAAAAAGCAATAAGCGGACTGCTAATCAATGATTACAGCAGGAGAGGGTTTCTTAATGGAAGATCGCTGAGGTTGCCTACCATTGCAATTAGACCAGGCAAACCGAATGCCGCAGCCTCGTCCTTTGTAAGCGGCATTATTCGCGAACCATTGAACGGAGAAAAAGCCGTATGTCCGGTTTCGATAGATACCGAAGTTTGGATTCTTTCGCCATCGAAGGTTATCGATGCTTTTATTCACGCCGCTGAAATATCCGATACTGCTCTCGGCGCCAATCGCATGATTACTTTGCCAGGACTTACGACTTCCTTGGAAGAAATGGTACAAAACCTGGAGGAATTGGCCGGCAAAGAAACAACTGAATTTATTGATTTTACTCCAGATCCATTCATCCAGAGCATTGCGATGACCTGGCCGGGAAATTTTCAACCACAGCGGTCAAAGGAATTGGGATTTAAATGGAATGATTCGGTGCGGGAGGTGATCCAGGAGTATATTGATGATGAGTTAGACGGCAGACGGCGATGGTAAAATATTAAGGTATGTATTCACGTCAAAAAATCGCTGTTGTAACTGGTGCTGGTTCTGGTATAGGCAGAGATTTTGCGATCGCTCTACTGAATGCAGGACATGGTGTAACTTTAGCTGGACGCCGTGAAAGAGCCCTGAAACAAACAGCAGAAATCAGCGAGAATGCCTCAAATGCTTTAGTCGTTCCAACGGATATTACACAACCCAAAGCAGTATCATTACTATTTGTTAAGACTAAGAAAGCATTCGACAGACTCGACTTGCTCTTCAACAATGCCGGTATCTTTCCTCCGGGCGATTTGCTTGAAGACCTGGCTTTTGAGGATTGGAAAGCGACGGTTGACGTGAACCTTACAGGGGCCTTTTTATGTACACAAGAAGCATTCAAGATCATGAAAGCTCAAAAACCACAAGGAGGACGCATTATAAACAACGGTTCGATATCTGCTCAGGTTCCGCGCCCTAATTCCGCAGCATACACTGCTACAAAACACGCCATAACAGGCCTCACAAAGTCAACCGCACTTGATGGCAGAAAGTACAATATCGCGTGCGGCCAGATTGACATAGGCAATGCTGCTTCAGCTATGACAGCCAAAATGAAAACGGGTGTCCCTCAGGCAGATGGAAGCATTGCAGTTGAAGATACTATGGGCGTAGAGAATGTTACTCAAGCTCTGATGTACATGGCCAGCCTTCCTTTGGATGCCAATGTGCTTTCGCTTACAGTGATGGCCACCAAGATGCCTTTTGTGGGAAGAGGGTAACAAATGGTAGAAAACTTCACTTTTATTTCAACTCTGATTTACAAATTATTTGTGTCTGTAAAGGCTAAAGTATAAGTCATTGAAAACTGAATTATTGTTTCCATTTGATCACCGGCACAATAAAAATCAAAGCCAGCATAAGAGCAACCACTGACACCCAGATAACAGACGAAAACTCGTAACTGCTCAAAAAAACAGCCGCCAAAGCCGGCCCAACAGCTCTCCCTCCCATATTTACAATAGTACCTATAGAAACTACCCTGCCTAATTCATCGAATCCTGCTTGAAGCTGCTGATAAAACGGCATTACAAAGGACCAGGCAGCGCCGGTGACGCTCATCGCTATGAAATAAATTAATTTGTTTTCTGACCAAAACATCAATAAGATAAAAGTGGCCATGATTGAAATGCCAATGGTTACAGGTTTGGCAGTGCCGAAGCGGTTTCCGATTTTAATAACTGTGAATGCGCCTGAAAATGCGACAATTGATCCGATACTGAGAACAATTCCAATATATTCAATACCTAAACCAGCCTCTCTTCCGATACGCTCGGAATAAGTGTAAATGAGACCACCGCCCATTTGTAACATAAAATAAGAAACAAGGGTAATGGAAATAGCAGGCCTCGAAATTAATCTCGACAAAGTATCGAAACTCTTAGTGGTAACGAGCGACTCGAATTGCCGGACTATTCCGGTAGACAAAAGGCTAATCACGTCCATCAGGCAGAGCAGATAGAATCCGACTTTATAGCCCCAAATACCAATTGCATAGGGCAGGATGAGCAGGGTAATACCACTTACGGCGGCATAGCAAATTATGTAAATACTAAAGGCGTTAACCGAGTTTTTTAGACCGGAGAATGCAGCTAACGATGCTGCATATACCATTCCGCCTGTAATGCCGCTGATGAAGCGTAGGATAAGTAGTGAGAATTCTTCGGTGCAATAACTAGATAGAAAATCGAAAATCAACAACCCGATACAACCGATCCTGATAATCTTAATAAGTCTAAGTCTTCCAATCAATAAAGTTGCGATTAAGGCCCCTAATGTCAGCCCTGCGATATTGGACGATGATATCCACCCAACCATCGACCGATCCAGCTGCATTTCATCAACAATAGCGCCTATCAAAATGGGCAGAATTACAGTAAAGCCCAGGCCGGTTACACCCATGAACCCAATTAAGGTGATCTTCGTTTTAGAAGGCGGTGACATGGGTGGTAAAACTAATCAAAAGGTCTAGATGAAATAGGTGGATAGGATCTGCAACCGGAAAATGCCACGACACCGTGCTTTTTATTGATTACGGTAATATACGAAAAGTACGGTAATAAACGTATAATACGGATAGTACCGTAATTACACTTATACAGAGTCTGGCCAAGCGATATGCAATGTGTCCTGTATCCTTTCATTTCGACCCCTCGCAACCTCCTGCTCCAACGTTGAAACTCTAAAGCGCAAACGGGGAAAGGGGAAAAGTTTGGCGTCAAAGCTTGATTTTTTGGAAGAAAAGTTCCGCTCTTCGAAGAAGGGGTTGGAGATGGTTTGACGTAGAAATTCGCTTTGACACTAATTTTTCATACTTATTGGTTGGCCTGTAGATTCCAGAACGTTCAACCATAAGTCTCCTTCTACGTCGATTTTTTTTCGTTCGGCCGTAACAATTAGCAACAAATGGAATGCGTAAGTGTAAGAAGGTGTCTGTACGTTGGCCAACAACAAAACCGGTTTTGCCGGCCATAGCACCATGTACGGCGGCTAGTCCTAATTGGTTGCAAAAGATACTGTCGCTGGGGTTGGCCGGAGCACTTCTGATGATGTAACTCGGATCAATGTATTTGATCGATGTTTTGATCCCTCTCGTATTGAAATACTCTTTAATGTTGTTCTTTAAAAATACTCCCACGTCTTCATGAAGCACGTTGCCTGAGGCATCTCTTTTTAAATTGCCATTCTTTTCGAATAGTTTTTGTCCGGCTCCTTCTGCTACAACGATTACACAATGGTGTTTGGCCTCTATTCTGTTTTTTATAAATTGCAAAAGACCACGGCTGCCATGCAATTCAAATTCCACTTCGGGAACCAGTACTACGTTTATCTCCGGCATAGCCATCACAGCACTAGCAGCAATAAATCCCGAATCTCTCCCCATAAGTTTGATTATGGCCACTCCATTGAATGCACCTTTGGCTTCATTGTGAGCATCTCGAATGATGGGACTCGATATGGTCACGGAAGTTTCAAATCCAAAACTTTTTTCAATATGATTGATATCGTTGTCAATCGTCTTGGGAATTCCAACCACCGAATATTTTAAGCTTCCTCCTTTCTATCTCTTCATGAATAGCATACGCACCTTTCAGAGTTCCGTCGCCTCCAATCGCAAAAAGAATATTGATGTTGTGTCTTTTGAGACAATCGACGATGGTCTCCACATCCTGTTTTCCTCTTGATGATCCTAGAATAGTTCCTCCGAATTGATGAATATTGGCTACTTTTACAAGGACCAATTGTCTTGATTTGCAGATCTTTTTGTTTCATTTTCAAATGATCCGGTTGTAAATGTTAGAGCATCTTTCCAAATACTGTAAAAAATGGGAATACAAACTACCATTTACATCCTCAAAAAGCATTCCAGGCTAGGAGGTATACGGGCAAACGCATCAAATCAAATTTCGTCGTTTTGGCCCCTCCCAACCTCCCCAAAGGGGAGGAGAACGGCTTCGAAACCAGTTTTTTGGGCGGAAACTCCCCTCCTCTGGAGGGGTTGGGGCAGGGCTGTTCAGTGCTGGGGAAAATGGCCTACTCCCGTCTCCCGGCCCCACCAGCTGGCGGGGAGCACCCACACGCTGAGAATCAACGAATTATACGAGGGTGGAATTCCCCTTTCGGGGATTAAGGCCCGCCTGACCGGAACGGTCAGGGGCGAGCGTGGGAGCACTGAACAGCCCTGGGGGTTGGGGGAGGCTTTAGCACGGAAAGGCCTCATTTTTTGTTCGAAATATTTTGGTGCGTTTGCCCTAAGGAGATATTGATAAGTACGGAAGTTGGAAGCGATTTAGTTCTCGTCAGCCAGACCGCTCAGTTCCTTAAGCTTTAACATACATTCGATGGGGGTAAGGGTATTGATATCAATATCTTTAAGGTCATTGATAGCTTCCAGAATCTTGTCGTCGACCAAATCAAAGATCATTAACTGTTGTCCGCTATCATCGGGCAAGTCTTTTAATTTTTTACCACGTCCATCTCGTGAACCCTGTCCATCCTGGAAATCCTGAGAATCCTGGTCGTCGTTTTCTATGCTTTTGGTTTGTAAATGCAAAAGGATTTGATTCGCACGGCGAAGAATTTCTTTTGGCATTCCCGACATTTCCGCAACGTGGATCCCAAAACTTTGATTGGAGCCTCCGGGAAGCAACTTTCGCAAGAAAATAATTCTATTGTCGACCTCCTTAGTCGCTACATTATAGTTCTTAATCCTGTCGTGTTTTTCGGCTAGTTCATTGAGTTCGTGATAGTGGGTAGCAAAAAGAGTCTTGGGCTTTTCTGTGCATGTATCGTGTAGGTATTCGGTTATGGACCACGCGATGGATATGCCGTCGTAGGTGCTCGTACCTCTTCCGATTTCGTCGAGTAGCAGGAGACTTCTTTGACTTAGGTTATTGAGAATATTGGAGGTCTCATTCATCTCGACCATGAATGTGGATTCCCCGCTCGATATATTATCCGAAGCGCCTACGCGCGTAAAAATCCGATCGATCAAACCGATCGACGCTTCTTCGGCCGGAACAAAAGAACCCATTTGTGCCATGATGCAGATCAAGGCGGTTTGTCGGAGAATAGCAGACTTGCCCGACATATTGGGGCCGGTGATCATGATGATTTGCTGATCGTCGTTGTTTAGAAACAAATCATTAGGTATGTATTTTTCATCGAGGCCGAGATGTTGCTCGATCACAGGATGCCTTCCTTGTTTAATTTTTATTTCAAGTGATGTATTGATGTTAGGAACCGAGTATTGATTTCTCGAAGCTACCTTAGCCAATGAGGCGAAGCAATCCAACGTTGATATGCGATTGGCCGCATTTTGCAGAGAGGAAATATGAGGGATCAAGTCGGCGAGCAGTTGTTGATAAAGTTCAGCCTCCAAGGCAAGGATCTTTTCTTCGGCCCCGAGGATTTTGGTTTCCAATAATTTAAGTTCTTCTGAAATGTATCTTTCCGAGTTAGTTAGCGTTTGCTTTCTCGCCCAGTGCTCAGGGATAAGGCCTTGATCCTTGTACTTATTGGTCACTTCGTAGTAATATCCAAAGACATTGTTGAATCCAATTTTCAGGTTAACGATTCCTGTCATTTGAGTTTCCTTTAGAAGGAGATCATTGAGTACGGATTTGCTATCGCTGATCAGGCCTCTCAGTTCGTCCAACTCCTTGTGGTAGCCGGGTGCGATGACTTTGCCCTTAGCTATATTGAATGGAGGATCTTCGGCCAATCGCTCCTTGAGCATATCGAGCACGCTGGGGAGTGGGTCGGGTGCGCGGAAAGATTTGAGTTGTAATTTTTCAATTGTTGCATTTACCTCTGGTAAAAGTTGGATGGCCGAACGGAGCTGACTTAATTCTTTCGGGTTGCATTTGCCCATTGCTATCTTTCCGACCAATCTTTCCAGATCACCAACTTTGCCGATCAATTCGTCCAGTTCTTCGACCACCGCGAGGTCCTGAAACATTTTAGCGACTACCATTTGGCGCTTTTCAATTTTTTCGAGACTGGTCAAGGGCAGTAGAATCCATTTTTTCAAAAGGCGCGCGCCCATAGGCGTCTTTGTATGATCCAACATCTGTAGAAGCGATACGCCGGAAGGATGAAGACTGCCTACTAATTCAAGGTTTCGGACAGAAAATTGATCCAACCAGACGTAGTCCTCGTTGTGAATGCGGCTAATCTTACTGACGTGCCGAACGGAATTGTTTTCCGTGAGTTGCAAGTAGTAAATGATCGCACCAGCGGCGATTTGAGCATTTTTTACATCCTCAATACCAAAACCTTTGAGGCTGTTGGACTTCAGATGATCCAACAATTTTTCCAAACAAAAATCATATCCGAATATCCATTCGTCAAGTGGATAGAGATAGAAATCCTCTTGGAGGTGTTTGACTTTTTCCTTGTCTGATCTCGAGAATATAATTTCGCTGGGATCGAAACTGTAGAGGATTTTTTCGATCTGTTCTAAAGTACCTTCTGCACACAAAAATTCCCCGGTAGACAATTCGAGCAGCGCGATCGCAACGCTGCCGTGCTCATTCGCCATACGAAGAGAAGCGAGGTAATTATTTGATTTGTGATTGAGCAAGGCATCACCGGTACTTACTCCGGGCGTAATAATATCTGTTATCCCTCTTTTGACAATTTTCTTTTCCTTCGATGGTTTTTCCAGTTGTTCGCAAATGGCGACCCGCAATCCGGCCCTCACCAATCTCGGCAAATAAAGGTCAATAGAGTGGTGTGGAAATCCGGCCAATTCGATATCCGAACCTCCATTATTGCGTGCGGTAAGCACTATTCCAAGAATGTCAGAAGCCTTAATGGCGTCTTCGCCAAATGTCTCATAAAAATCGCCAACTCTGAATAGCAACAACGCGTCCGGATGCTTCGATTTCATATCGAAGTATTGCTGCATCAGGGGGGTGACTTTACCTATTTTTTTTGCCAAGATATTCCCGGTTGGCGCGGCTGCAAAGGTACGGGAAAGTTAGCGAAAATCGGAGTAGTTGAGATTTCGGGATATGGGATAAATCCTATGAATAAATGCTAATTCAACGGAACCATATGACAAAGAGGAAGAGGAAACACGTTGATTATTGGCATTTGCCTTGCACCCGTTCCCAGGTTTTATTCCATGAATTACGGTAATATCTGTATATTACGGTAATATGCGTTAATTACGGTAATAATCGTATAATACGATTATTTTACGAGTAATAGAATTTTACAAATTCAAAATTACGGAAACTCAAATGAAAACCGAAAAGACAGGCCTCAAGTCGCCGTTTCTGTGCAATTTGTCATGGTTCGGATTTCGACGAAGGCAGAATAAGGGTTAGTCCTTTAAAATTACTAGTACCGAAAAGAACTCTGTTGCTTATTTTTGCGATCTGTAGAAAAAATATGATCATCTAATTTGAATGAAGAAAAGAAAATATGAACCAGGAATTAAAAGACCATTTCTCTGCTTTAAATGAAGAAGAAATTTCCGCCCTGATCGACGCTTATCCGCTGATCACTATTTTGATCGCTGGAGCCGATGACGACATTGATGACAAAGAGTTGGAGTGGGGGAGTAAGTTGTCGAATATTCGTTCGTACAATCAGAGTTATGCACTCAATCCGCTCTTCGAGGAAGTAGAAAAAGGCTTTGACGCAAAAATCCAGGCGATCATGTCCGAGGTTCCGGGCCAGGTGCATTCCCGGTACGATTGGATAAGTCCAAAACTTGCTGCGATCAACCCGATCCTTACAAAGCTGGACAATACTGACGCGCATGAAGTTTATAAAAGTTTGACTTCGTTCGCCCAGCACATTGCCAAAGCCGAAGGCGGATTTTTGCGAATGGGCAGCATTAGCAGCGAAGAGGCAAAGCTGATCAAGTTGCCGATGCTCGATGAGATTGAACTAGCGGATGAGGAGGAGTGAAATCGAGAGCTATCCGGAGGAGCTGTGAGCTTTGACGCTTGGATACGCCAACCGGAGGTTGACGGTACATGGCCGCCACAATTTGTCATCTAATTTTAGGTTATTGTATTGATGTATAAATATCTCGCTATGTTTTACACTTTATTACTCTTGCTGTTCTCCTTTCTTTCCTGCCGCCCCGGTGCTCATTTGAAAGGCGAAACGGTCAAGGATGCGGAGCCCGCAGAGGTCAAGAAGGAATACGATGAAGTTGAAAAACAAAAAATAACAGACCTGACTATCCAGGATTCCGAAATATCGGGTGATCCTGCTGGTCATAGGCTTGCGAATGGCACGGAGGAAAACATTGGAAAAAGTGAACCATCAAAATCCACTATTGCTAAAAACGAGATCCCCGCATCTCATGAACCCGCTAAGCTAGAAGAAATAAAGGTAAAGGATTCTCAATTTTCAAGCGCTGATGTTGTAAAAGAAAAAGAGGAACACAATTTTCCCGTGAATAAAAATAACCTTCCGGAAAAGGATGCAAAGGACGTAAAAATGGAGCATGACCAAAAGAAGGATCTGTTCAAGTTTTCGCATGCCATTTTCGACGGGATGTGCAAAAAGTATGTTTCAGAGAGCGGAAAAGTGAATTATGCGGGCTGGAAAAGCGAGGAATCCAAATTAGATCAATACCTCGACCATTTGGCGCAAACTCCCCAGGCAGTTAGTTGGTCAAAAGACGCGAAACTCGCCTATTGGATAAATGCATACAATGCATTTACCATCAAACTCATTCTCAAAAATTTTCCGGTTTCATCGATCACTAAACTTCACAACGGCAAACCCTGGGATCAAAAGTGGATAAAGATCGGAAAGGATTTGTATAGCCTGAATCATATAGAGCACGACATAATCAGGCCAACATTCAACGAACCACGCATTCATTTTGCAGTGAATTGCGCAGCAAAATCCTGCCCGCCCATAAACAACAAGGCATGGACAGAATCTAACCTGGAACAAGAGTTGGAAAGAGTGAGCCGGGAATTTATCAATAATAAAAACTTGAACCAGATCACTACCAATAGCGCTAAGCTGTCCAAGATATTTGAGTGGTACCGCCAGGATTTTGGCGACTTGATTGATTTTATCAACAAGTACAGTTCCACCAAGGTAAACAAAGGCGCTTCTGTTGATTTTATAGAGTACGATTGGGCGCTTAATGGAGGGTAGCGCTGTGTAGCGGCGATTTCAATCGCCGAATGCTTTTTTCAATTTATCCTAAAGGCGAATGAACCCGCCTGAACGGAATGGGCAGGTTCGCCTCTACGGGCCCCGCTACACATATTCCCAAAACCTGTATATTTGCGCGACTTTTCAGGAAAGCTAAGAAATCCAATAAAAAATGCAAGGAAAAGGGTTAATCAAAGTACTATTTGTTCTATTGCTCGTTGTGACGGTTTTGCAGTGTGCTTATATTTTGCCTACGCGAAAGGTTGAGGCAGATGCAGCAAAAATGGCTGAGCAGCTTTATGGCCATATCGCCAATGAGGAAGAAGCGATTGCACTTAAAAGACAGGCAATCAGCAATTACCTCGACTCTATGTCCAGTGAAAAAATATTCAGTATACCGCTGCTCAAATCTTTTACGTACGACGAACTCAAGAAACAACAACTTCATTTAGGCCTGGACTTGAGAGGGGGACAAAGTGTGGTGCTCCAGGTAAATATGAAAGATCTAATGTTGGAACTTTCTAACCGAAGCAAGGACAATACCTTCCTCGAGGCTCTGGACAAAGCCCAGGAAGCCTTAAGGAACTCACAACTGGACTTCGTATCTCTATTTGCAGACGAATTTGAAAAGATAGCAGGAGACAAAAAATTGGCTATAATTTTTCTTAGAAATCCCTCCCTACGCGAAGACATCAACTCTCAAAGCTCTAACGGTGAGGTCATTAGAGTACTTAGAGAAAAAGCGAATGATGTAGTGAGCCTCACGTTCAATCGACTCAAGCAGCGCATTGATAAATTAGGGGTTACTCAACCGAATATTCAATTGGATGCGAACCGTGATCTGATTATCGTAGAATTGCCCGGTATAGATAACCCTGAACGCGCCCGAGTCTTTTTACAGACAAGTGCACAATTGGAATTTTGGAATGTTTACCGAATTACCGATCCGGGCATTGAAACTACTTTTCGAAACGCCGATCAATTTCTGAAAGCTGAATTTGACGGTGCAGAAGTGATCAATACGCCTCTATTCGATACAATATATATCCCGCAATTTGACTCTATTGGAAATATCACAGACAGCGTTCAACAAATCAACGAACGACCCTTTAACCCGCTTATCAATCAAGGTCCTCTTCTCAGGTCTCTGAAGGTGAACACAACAGGCAGCGGAGGACTGGCAGTAATGGGTACAGCGGACAGAAATCAACGGGATGCCGTAATGAATTATCTAAACCATGAAAAGGTCAGAAGCCTTTTCCCGAGAGACGCAAAATTCCTTTGGTCTCAAAAACCAATACAGGATTTTCAAACGCGGCGCGAAACCAATGAATACGAACTTTACATGATCAGAAAAGAGCCGGGCAGTGATGCGGCTCCCCTTGAGGGAGATGTAGTGATCAATGCATCTCAATCTCCGGATCCGATGTCTGGCGAAATCACGGTGAGTTTACTCATGAATCCTCAGGGAGCACGCGAATGGGCAGAAATGACAACTGTTGCTGCTAATGACAACAACCGCGAAATTGCGATTGCGCTCGACAATGAGGTAGTTTCTGCTCCGAGAGTTAACGATGCCATAACCGGCGGAAATTCGTCGATCACCGGTAATTTTACAGTTGAAGAGGCTTCGGATTTAGCCAATATCCTCGAAGTCGGAAAATTGCCCGCCAAGGTTCAGATCATTCAAGAGAGTACAGTAGGCCCTTCATTGGGACAGCAAAATATTCAGAGAAGTTTAGCGTCCTATATGGCCGGATTAGTACTGATTTTGATCTTTATGTTGATCTACTACGGGGGCGGCGGTGTGGTATCTGTTATCGCCCTTTTTGCCAATATGTTCTTCATTTTCGGTGCTTTGGCCTCATTTGGTACGGTATTGACTTTGCCCGGGATCGCCGGTGTCCTTCTCACCATCGGTATGGCGGTGGACGCCAATGTGATCATTTTCGAAAGAATCCGTGAAGAACTTAGAGCGGGTAAGAGTTTGCTCGCATCTATCGAGGATGGATTTAAGAATTCTTATTCAGCCATTGTCGATGCGAATGTGACGACCATTGTTGTTGCCTTTATTCTCGCCTATTTTGGAATGGGGCCGATCAAAGGATTTGCAGTCGTATTGATTATCGGTGTGCTTTCTTCGCTCTTTACTGCCGTGCTTGTAGGCAAGTTAATGATCGATTGGTGGACCCAATCAAAAGGCAGAAATCTCTCTTTTTGGACGCCGCCGTTTAGAAATGCTTTGGCCAATATTAATGTAGATTGGCTCGGAAAGCGAAAAATTACTTATATGTTTTCGGCTGCGATCATCATCCTTGGATTAGTGTCCATATCAACTAAAGGCTTTGACCTTGGTGTAGATTTCACAGGTGGTTATTCTTACGTCGTGAAATTTACGGATGACGTGCAAACGAATGCGGAGGATTTAAGGAATACACTGGAAACTACTTTTGAAGGAGCGTCGACAGTTGTCAAATCTGTTGATGTCGAAAATACATTCAATATTGTCACTTCTTATTTAATAGATGATAATAGCGAAGGCGTTGCCGAGAAGGTAGTCGCCAAATTGCACGAAGGAGTTAATGGACTGGTAGGCGGTGATCTCGAACTCGGGCGGTTCAGTTCGTCCAATACCATTGGCGCTACACATATTATCAGTTCGAGTAAGGTGGGCCCGACGATCGCAGATGATATTAAAAAGAGTTCTTTCAAAGCAGGCTTTTTTGCATTGCTTGCGATATTCTTGTACATTTTCCTTCGGTTCAATAAGTGGCAGTACAGTTTGGGTGCGGTAGCTGCGCTTTTCCACGACTCTTTGATCGTTTTAGGTTTATTTTCCATTCTTTGGGGAGTGGTGCCTTTCAGCCTGGAAATGGACCAGGCATTCATTGCCGCACTGCTGACCGTTATCGCCTATTCTATTAACGATACCGTTGTCGTATTTGATAGGATAAGGGAGTATTTGAGAATATATAATGACAAATCATCAGATGAGGTATTGAATATCGCTATCAGCAGCACATTTAGCCGTACAGTGGTCACTTCACTCACTACTTTGATTGTGGTTGTGATGCTATTGATCTTTAGTGGAGGAAGTATTAAGGGATTTGCATTTGCTCTAATGATCGGTATTCTTGTAGGTACCTATTCCTCAATATTTATAGCTACGCCGATTGTGAGAGATTTGTCGAAAGATTTGAAACCATCACGCGCTAAGGCAAAGAAGCATTTCTCGAGAGCGGTAAAATGAGTACACGGCAGACGCCCGCCTGACCTGACGTCTAGTCGGGCAGGGTACACGGCAGACGGCCAACGGTCTTTTCTGTGATGGCTAGTGCTTTGGGAACGAAGTCCTTGAACGTCTTAGAAGTTGATAGTTGCTAGTTGTTCGTTGCTCGATCCATAACAAACAACTATCAACGAACAACAGCCAACCGTTTAAGTAAATGGTCAAGTATTTAGTTCCTGACGCACTAGCCTCAGTAGCGGAGCACTAACAGAACGGAGTGGTAAGAACAGAATTTCGTTAATATGGTAAAAACGATTTCCAAAGGTTTGACCTACTTAACCTCTCGCGGCCAAGCCGCAAGATAGTGTATTTGTTTATTCTCCGACGATTTTGTCGGGGCAGGCTGTGTATTTGAACATCTGCGTAAACCCCATAAACGATTCAACGTATAAACGAAAAAATTACAAGATGGTTAATCTTTTAATTATGAAAAAGATTGTTCAAAAAACCTGTCCGTCCTACCAGGCGGGCACGCTTTTAGGAAACTCTTATTAATCAATCACTATACTCACCTTTTAATCGTTATAGCTTAGGTATATCTTTATCAAATGGGTAAACTGTTTATCATATTCTTATCGGCCGGTGTCGCTCTCATTTCTTGTAGAACAACTAAAGAAATTAAGAACGGGAGAACGGCATTCGAGAGCAAGCAATACATGGTGGCCGCCCAGCTTCTCGAAACAGAATTTGAAAAAGAACAAGACAAAACCAAGCAGGCTGAAATAGCCTACCTGATTGGGGAATCGTACAGAAAAAATAATGAAACGAGGCCTTCGCTAAAGTGGTATGATAAGGCTGTTGAGTTGGGCTACGGACCGGAAGCACTCTATGAAATGGGCTATGGCTTGAAGAAAATAGAGAAGTACGGACTTTCTGCGAGATACTTTGAGGAAATGCTCAAAACCTCAAGTCGAACTGCAGATATCCGTAAGGAAATCATAAAAAGCCGAGAAGCCGAACACATCAAAGCATTTTCAGGAGCCGACGAATTTGAATTCGAATTACTCGACTTCAATACATCAGCGTCTGAGTATTCACCATTTTTATTATCAGCAACCGAATTAGTTTATACAAGTGATCGAATTGAGTCAGAAGAAGAGCAATATAAATGGACAGGTCGCGGCTTTTCCGACCTAATGCTTTACAACCTCAACTCAGGCGCGAAATCATCTTTTTCGGATAAAGTAAATACGCCCCAGAACGAGGGTTCGGCCACTTTTAGCAAGGACCGAACAAAAATGTTTTTTTCAAGATGCTTCGATGAAGAGAGGGATCACTATTGCAAAATTTTAGTATCGGAAAAAGACGATGATGAGTGGAGTGAACCTTTGCCTGTTTTCCCAATGGATCCTAAGCAGAATTACCGCGATCCGGTTCTCATAGAAAACGATAGTGTGCTTGTCTTCAGCTGTGATGATCCGAAAGGGTACGGTGCGACCGATCTCTATTATTCAGTGCTGGGCGAAGATGGGCTTTGGTCTTCGCCGGATTTGATGCCTCCGTCAATCAATACCATCGGGCACGAACGGTTTCCTACTGTCGATGCAGATACACTTTACTTTTCGTCTGATCACTTTTTGGGACTTGGTGGCCTCGATATTTTCAAAACCCATCTGCGCGAAGACAATTCCTGGTCAACCCCTGAAAATCTAGGCACTCCTTTTAACTCCAGCTGCGATGATTTTGGGATTACCATAAGCCGGTATCCAAAGGACTACGTCGAGATAGAGGGATATTTTACTTCGGATAGGGCAGGTAAAGGAAAAGACGATATTTATCATTTTATCAAAAGGTCGGATAAGAAAATTGAAAAAGAAATTGTGCCCGTTCTTGAGGAAGTGAAAGAAGAGAAAAAAGAAATCTTTACGATATTAGCGATCAAAGTGGTGGAAAAAAACTTTGCAAACGAAGATAACCCAAACAGTCTTGTACTTGGCACTAAACCGGTCAAATCGGCTACGATCAGTTACGATTTCCATGGAGAAAGCGTTCGAATTGAAACAGACGAAAAAGGTATGGGGCTGATAGAGGTGAGCCAGGATGAAGATTATAAGTTTTTAGTTGGAAAAAGAGACTACCTAAATTCTAGAAGTGGATTTTCATTTGCGGAATCGGACATAACAGTAGAAGAAGGAATTCAGACCTTTAGCCTGGAAGTGGAGATCGATAAAATATTTCGTGATGTAGAAATAACACTGGAAAATATATACTATGATTTTGACGAATCATTTATCAGGGAAGATGCCAAACCGCCCCTGAACGAATTGCAGGAAATGATGGTCAACAATCCCGAATTAAATATCCAACTTTCTTCACATACAGACTGTCAGGGTGAAGATGATTATAATGACGATCTATCGCAAAGAAGGGCGGAATCTGCAATCGCGTACATCATATCACAAGGCGTAGAGGCTTCGAGATTGACAGCGGTGGGTTATGGTGAGACACGGCTGGCGATAACTTGCGCATGTTCAGAATGCAGTGATGATGAGCACCAATTGAATCGAAGGACGACGTTTAAGGTGGTGGAGTAGGGGCATGGGTGTGTAAAAGTTGCCTATTGGGCGGAACTCGCTCCTGTTGACTTAAGAATATTATTTGTATACAAATCCCAAATGGGAAAACACAGCTCATAGTCATTCCAAATCAAATCTCCGTGTACAATTGAGAAGGACTTAAACACTTTTTTATTTAAGTATTTCTTGATCATCGGATTTCGTGCAGATTTCAGAAATGGCCCGAAATCAATCACTTGTGCAGAATCATCGTCAAATTTAAATTCTATTTGATAGTCCTTGAGATAATACGCTTTAGATATGGAAACTACCTTGTTCATAATATTTTAGTTGTAATAATGACAGACGTTCAGAACTCCTTACCTCTCGCAATCTAAATTCGCTGTTATTTTGAAGATCATGCGCAAATTTGATCCAGGGAATATGGTTTCAGTTTTGTTGAGCAGGTCTGCAATCTGTTTGGCTGCATGATTAAATCTTGGTGCAGAAAGAGAGTGCAAGGTTATAGTCAGCGTTTTACTCTTATAATCCGGAATCAAGTCAGCGTTGTTGCTGATGATTTGTTTGATGAACATTCTTTTTTCGTCTTTTGCCCTATTGAGGTGGTCACAAGCCACAGCTGCCACAGATGATTCTGCTCTGTAAGCGATCATCTTTATTACATTCATGAACAGTTTACTTTCGGTTTTTAACTTGTTATACCTTTTCTGCTCGGGCATACGCTCAAGAGTTATTCTGGCAGGAATATCATTTCTGAGGGTGGCGATCTTGTTTTCTTCTTTTCGAAGAATATCAATTTTGTGTTTATACTTCATTTGTCTTTCGGTTATTTCAGGAAGTTTGTCAATTTTCTCATCCATAGCTAGTTCTGCAAGAGGGAAGAACTTGGCTTCTAACCGGGTGATCTTTTCCCTGAGTTTTTTCAGTTGGTTTGTTAATTTTCGGTATTGTGGGTTGACCACTTCCCGATTGGGATCAATACTTTCTACCCCAAATTGAATCATTTTATCAAAATCATAGTCTTGAATGAGGTAACTGAAGAAGTTTTCCTGACACCACCTTCCAAACATTCTGCCTGCTATCAATGCTATTCCCAAAGTAGGGTGAGTGGTGATAATAGCGGTTTGATGTTCACCCTTTTCAGACAAGCTTCTGATCTCTCTGAAAGTGTGTCCTCCAAGCGTTACTTCTTTCTCGTACAATTGCATGGTTACATCCTGGCTAAGTACTTGTGTATCAGTGGATTCAAAGTCATCTTTATTCCATGAATCTCGCACATCCTTGCGATATGTAATCACGGCTATTCTATACCTTTCCCACAGGTGGTTAAAGAAAGCAGGTTCGTAAGCCTCCCTGTCAAAAATAAAGGTGCATTGAGGGCTTTGTCGATCATCATCCTCTTGTATCTCAGTAAGTAATTTGGTTTGTAGCATTTGTGGAATAATCAGGTCTTGTATTGCTTCTTTTATTTTCTCTGTCAATTGCCCTATCACCATCATAACAGGCATCCCTTGTGCATCGTGAACCCAATACTCCGTAGTGGCGCTTAAACACAATTTTTGTCTCGCAATATATTTGACAGGTAGATTAGCTTTGCCTCCATAATAGATCCGTTGGTGACCATCTATATATAAAAAAGATGAGTCCTCATTATCCTCATCTCTATACCAGTGATCGATCAGAAGGTTGTTCAGTTCAACGGCTTTTTCCTGCTTGCTCAGCAAATCTATTTTCTCTCGCAAACACCGAACTTCTGGTATACGATCCAAGCCTATTATCCTGCCGATCTCCCCTGGTTTACATTGTTTGAGTTGTTCGGGATTTTTGATGCGCAACAGGGCCATGAAGGCCAAAGTCAATGGGTGTATCCCAGTTTTTCGCAAAAATGGTTAAATTAGCATAAACCAAAATACATTCAAAAATGGACAAGGCTAAATTACTGAACCAGTTTAGCCAACTTTTGGATGAGATAGAACTTAAAGAGAAAACCGCAGAAAGCTTTTATGAATTTGAAACCAAATCGGTGGAGCTTCTTAAAGAATTAAGTCGCAATGTGATAGAACAGACCATAGGAGAAGCCGATGAAGATTATCGTAAAAAAAAAGCATAATAGGCTATTACGGAAAACTTGAACTGGACAACTCACATCGATTTGTAAAAGAGGTCAAAGGAGTAAAACTGAGTCCGATGCTGAAGGATATCACAGCATATGTAGGGCAAAGTGAATGCTACCAATCGAGTAGTGAATTACTAAAAAAGACGATGCAACTTGATGTGAGCGACAACAGCATACACAGAGTATGTCAAAGTCTTGGAGAGGAGGGTGAAAAATGGCTGGAGGAGCAAAGAGAAGATGTACAAAGTAAGCCCAAAGCGGAGTCCGATGAGGTAGTATATGCACATGCAGATGGAGGGATGGTGTTGACCAGACCGAGTGATTGGAAAGAAGTAAAAGTAGGAAGGGTTTATAAAGGTAAAGAAGTACTTAAACTGAGCGATACCAGGAGTTTTATCAAAGAATCGTGGTATTGTTTTCATTTAGGTGGGCATGAAGAATTTGAACGAAAGATGTCAGAATATCTGGATACCTACGAAGATCTAAAAGACAGGTTGGTCATAATAATAGACGGAGCGAAATGGTTGGGAGATTGGTTTAGCTCAGAATATCCAGAGGCTTTGCAAATACTGGATTATTATCATGCCTTAGAACATTTTTCAGACTTTTCAAAAGTAGCGATACATAGAAAAGAAAAGAGAAAAGAGTGGTTAGACACCATAAGGGAAACACTATTGAAAAAGGGAGGACAAGCTGCCTTAAAAATGGTGGAGAACATAGAATGTAAAACAGAAAAGAAAAAAGAAAAGAAAGAGAAATTATTGGTCTATTTAAACAACAACATCCACAGGATGGAATATCCAAAATATAGAGAAAAAGGGCTACAAATTGGAAGTGGTGCCATAGAAGCAGCCCATAGAACATTGGTGCAAAAGCGCTGTAAATTGTCAGGACAAAGATGGACTCCAAAAGGAGTTACAAACGTAATCAGTCTCAGAAATTTGAGAATGAACAATCAATGGGACAGACTCTCTGAGTTCCTTGGGAAAAAAGCTGCTTAAACGAAAAAATGGGATACACCCAAGTCAATAGTATCGACCTTAGTCCGTAATAGTGTGATGAAGGTAACTCATATACCTGTTTTGTCTTGAATAACCCATGCTCTATCAAGGCAGGTAAGAGGAATAATACCCCTGCTCCGCATAAAGCTTCGCTGTTGTCAAACTTCACCTCAGCATGACCAGACAACCCAAGAGATGCACCTATCCTGTCTTCAGAGCGGCTTGTGGCTATGCCCATCGGCGTAGATTGGTCTAGGTCATTGCGATCATTTAAGGTCGAGCCATTTCCACCTTCACACTCTATTTTGAACTTTTTTTTAAAGTGCCTTTTTCAATGTGATAGCGTATCGACGATTCTGAAATCCCTTCTTGTTTTGAGATACTCAAATTACTTTGTCTCTTATCCAGCTTCGATTGTATCCGCTCCACTAGTTTACCAACCATCTTGTATGCTTTGCCTTTTCTGGCATCAGGCCCGAAAAATCCAGATTCTCCCTTCTCCTTGTATTTTCTATACGATCTTCTGACACTGTCTATACTCACTCCAAAAGCCCGCTGAACTTCAGCTCGGCTGCACAATCCTTTATCTATAAAATTGCTAGTTATGAATCTGAAAGCATTAAGATCGTCACTCGAATGACTATATACAGGTAAGCCATTGGCTATGTATTGTACAATACCGTCTTGGGTGTGTACTCCAAGACAATGAGAGATCATCTTTGTATCTTTAGGGAAGAAGGGGAATTGTAACTGCATATACAAAAATATGAAGCAGTTTTAATTCGCGAGGTCTACTCCCTATTACCCTGAATTTATTGGGACGGGTAAGGAGTTCTGGACGTTACTTTCTTGTTTAATACAAAAAAGTTGATCCAATTTTCCATAATATCATTCTGGTACACCTCAACTATTTTTTTAAACCTCTTCATACTTGCCGCATTGAGAGGGCGCTTGCCCTGTACGTTCTTAATTCGTATATCTACTATTTCGCCATTTTTAATAATTAGTTCCGCTTTTGACTCGGTTCCCTGATATTTCCCATGAACGTGCATAGGTTCATGGTCATGGTCATAAAATAGTACAACCAGACCAAAATATTCATAAAGTTTAGGCACTTATTTTTATCTCGAATTTAGCCAAAAATCAAAAAAATGCAAAATATGCTGAGACTTCATTACCCCACCACCACATTAACCATCCGCTTAGGCACAATAATTATCTTGCGGACAGATTGCCCGTCGGTCCACTTTTCATAGATCTCGAGTTTCTTTACTTCGGATTCCATGTCTTGTTTAGTCATACCTGTTGGAAAGGCGTGTAGACCTCGCTTCCTGCCGTTGAAACAAATTGGATAATCAATACTGTCTTCCTCAAGATACTTCTCGTCGTACTTTGGATAATCGCCCAAATGAATGGATTCTGTATTGCCCATTCTTTCATTTATTTCTTCACATGTGTATGGTGAGAAAGGAGCAAAAAGACGATTGAGAGGGGCGAGAACAGCCTTCTTATTGCAGGAATGCTTTTTAAGATCATTCGTACAAATCATGAAGGCACTAACGCAGGTATTAAATGAAAATCGTTTGATATCCTCGGTAACTTTTTTGATCGTCTTATGCAGTATTTTGAGCTCTTCCAAGCTTGGTTCTTCTTCCGTTAGCACAAATTCATGCTTGGCATCAAAGAATAGCGAGACGTATTTTTTCAAAAACTTATACACGCCATCGATACCTTGCATGTCCCAGGGCTTAGATTGTTCGATCGGCCCCAGGAACATCTCGTACATTCGGAAGCAATCCGCTCCGTATTTCTCTAACACTTCATCGGGGTTGACGACGTTGTACTTGGATTTGGACATTTTTCCTACTTCTGAAACTGTTGTCATTTTTACATCCCCTGGTAATTTATCTTCCTGAAATCTTACTCCTTTGTCAGTTTCAAAAAAGCATTGTTTTTTGTATTCAGGAATCCATTCCAAAAACTTCAAAATCCCTTCTTTGTCGAGGTAGGAGTTTTCTAACCCATAGTCTTTTACAAAATCAATATGGACTGGAATTTTCACCCATTCTTTTTCCGGTTCGCTCTCTGCAATTTGTTTGCTCGCAAACCTATTCATTCCGTCGACCTTCTCTTTTTGTAAATACAGAAATTCTATTATTCCCTGGATCATGCCCTGATTGATAAGCTTTTTGAAAGGTTCGACAGTGGGTACGTAGCCCAGGTCGTAGAGAAATTTATGCCAAAACCGGGCATACATAAGATGCGCAACTGCATGTTCTGCCCCGCCGATATATAGGTCCACATCTTCCCAGTAGGCAATTTCTTGTGCACCGGCTATGGTGGCGTCGTTATTCGGGTCCATGTACCTTAGATAATACCAGGATGAGCCTGCCACAGCCGGCATGGTATCCGTTTCTTTTCGCCAACGCGAAGTAGAAGGATTTGCCCATTCGGAAATTCGACTTAGAGGAGATTGACCCGCTGTGCCGGGTTTGACATTGTCTGTGTGGGGAAGCTCTACAGGTAATCGCTCTACCGGTACCACCGAAGCGATATCGTCCTGATCAAAAACTACCGGGAACGGTTCTCCCCAGTAGCGCTGTCTGCTGAAATTCGCATCTCTGAGTTTATAGTTGACCTTGCGCCAACCGACCTTCATCTCTTCAATTCTCTGGTTGATGGCGCTTATTGCATCCATGACTTCCATGCCGTTCAGAAATCCGGAATGGATAATTTTGCCCACTTTGTCATGGAGTGACGCACTGGGATAATCGGACTTATCTACCACCTGTATTATTGGTAGATTGAATTTTTCTGCGAAAGCTATATCCCGTTCGTCGTCACTCGGGACAGCCATTATCGCGCCTGTACCGTAGTCGAGCAGGACGTATTCACTGATCCAGATCGGTATGCTTTCTTTCGTAAATGCGTTAAACGCATAGGCACCTGTAAAGACTCCGGTAACTTTCTTTTCGGCCATTCTTTCAATCTCCGAACGCGATTTGACGTACGTGATATAGTCCTGCACTTCTTTCTTTTGATCAGCTGATGTGAGTTCTTCCACCAATGCATGTTCAGGGGCCAAAACCATAAAAGTCGCTCCGAAAATGGTGTCAGGGCGGGTGGTATAGATTTCCAGTTTTTCATCGAAATTCTCGATTTTAAAGAATACCGTAGCACCTTCCGATCGACCAATCCAGTTGGTTTGAATAGTCTTGAGCGCGTCCGACCAATCCAATTCCTGTAGATCGTTGAGCATTCGTTCAGCGTAAGCTGTAATGCGCAAGTACCATTGGGTCATGGCCTTCTTTTCGACCGGATGTCCGCCTCTCTCAGACAGCCCGTCCTTGACCTGGTCATTGGCGAGTACAGTGCCTAGTGCTTCGCACCAATTGACATATCCTACTTTGCGATAAGCAAGGCGATAATTCATTAATATTTCTGCCTGTTCTTTTGCCGAAAAGGATTTCCACTCATCAGCGCTAAATTGGTCTGCCTGATCAGTGTGGGATTTAATATTCGCATTTCCGTCTACGGTGAAAATGTCCACAAGATCACTCATCGGTATGGCCTTGTTTTCATTTTTGTCGTAGTAATGATCAAACATCAGCGTGAATACCCATTGTGTCCATTTGTAGTATTTAGGATCACAGGTTTTTACCATTCGTCTCCAGTCGAATGAAAATCCAAGCTGTTTGAGCTGCTCGCAATAGCGTTCGATATTGCTCTGTGTAGAAACGGTTGGATGAATTCCGGTCTGAAGGGCATATTCTTCAGCAGGTAATCCAAAGGCATCGAATCCGATTGGGTGGAGCACATTGAATCCGGTCATACGCTTGTAACGGGAGTAGATATCCGAAGCAATATAGCCTAGAGGATGTCCTACGTGCAGTCCCGTTCCCGAAGGGTACGGAAACATATCCAGGACGTAATATTTCTCTTTGTTATTATCGACTTCGACGTGGTAGACACCGTCATCTTCCCATTTGCGGTTCCACTTTTTTTCTATTTCGCTGAAGTTTATACTCATCACCAGTTTTTAGGAATCCCGACATTCGTCATCAGGAGAATTTGCAAATATATTGTTTTGCAAAAGAGTGTGGGGGGCGGCCAATGGGCAGCCCAAATTTTTGGGCTGTTGTGCGATAGCGAAAAGAAATTGACTTAATCTTATGCCGCCAATAAACCCGCCAGAACGTGCCGTTCGGTACGGACGGGCAGGGCGTATGACAAAATGCAGGAATAGCGCCTTATAAATATCAGTATTGCGCTCTGTATTTAGCCATGGTGGCAGTTGTCATGATTTTTGCGCCGAGGGAAAAATCCCGCCAACTGCGTGAACATCAACGTTTTATATCCCTGACCTTTCGGTCGGGGCTACCGATACCGCGTGCCGCGGTACGCGGTATTCAGCACCTACGGCGCTCATCGTCGGATCATCATCAATAGTTAAAATCTGCAAAATGTCATACACCGTGCGTCCTGAAGCTCAAAAGTGAGCATGCTGTTTACCAGATGGAGGTATGGCCCTCCGAAGGCGGCTGGAAGGAGCAGCCTTCAAACCACCTTATGGTGCTAAGGTAGTAATACCTGGGTACTGAGCGATAAGGAAAAGGCTTCGCTAAAGGAGTCAGGTGATCATTGAAAGAGTCGAACGAAAGTGAACCACTGATTAAGCAACGAAACACATTTAGTTGTACATCAAAACCGGGGATTGGTGTATTTCCCGGGAAGACCATAGCGGAAGACCTTCTTACTGGCTATGGGGTTACCGTTGTAGAGGTGGCGAGACATCAATGAAGGGTGGTAAATAGAACAGGAGATTGCCCTACTGTAATGATAAGAGAGAAGGCACAATCCGTAGAGGAGAGGCCGAGCGTATCGAAGTGCAGAGGGTTACGGACTAACTCGTAGTAGTGATGAAGCATCTGTAATGGATGTGGATCGAAGGGGTTAGCATTGTTGGAATCTGTTATTGGTTCAACAACTAATAAGAATTAGGAGGATTGAATTAAAACAGATTGAAGTCTGGATAATACAGATTAGACAATGAAGAGCCGTATGAAGGGAGACTTTGACAGCCTGTCCCGAAAATCGGGATACGGTTCTGCGAGAGGCTTGGGGTGAAATTCCCCAGGTCTACTCGACCGGCGGGTCTGTCGCGTCTAAATTCAATCGATGCAAGAACATGGTATTGCAAGACTTGACACTGGTTCTTGACTTTGACACTTAATTTTGCTGGTGATCTGATTTTCAGACAGTTACGGGATTGACATGTTGCAAATTGCCACTACGGCATTGGGTTTGGACGAATGTGCGGTAAGGAGGCTTGGCGAACTATTGTATGAGTTCAATATTTTTAAGCGGAGCAATATTTAATGCTCGAAGGATTTTTGCTCCGTATTGTCCATTGGCGCCTTTTACATAAAATTTGTGATCCTCCAGTTTCATTTGAGATACCTGGAGTTGATTGAGTTCATCTTTTATTTTTTCAGGACTTATTTCGATTTCCTTACTTCGTAGAGTTTCTTCCAGAGCTCTTTCCATTGCAAAGGAAATGAAGCACACTACAAAGTGGCCTTTTATTCTATTGGGTGTCCAATGGAATATCGGTCGTGTTTTCATAGTTGTTTTTAGAATGCGAAAGCTTTCTTCTATGCGCCATAGATTGTGGTAGGCTTTCATAATAGCAAATTCACTCATGTCTTTGCGGCTTGACTGAATACCATAATATCCGTCCCACTTGCTATCTTCTTTGATTCGTTCTTCATCCAGAGTAGGTGGTGTCTTGTTCTCATATTCTATTTTGACGTACCTCTTTGCACCCTTTTTACTGCTGGGCACCTGGCCTTGGTCGACCATGGCTTCGGCCTTTTCGACTTGTCTTTTTCTGTCTTTTTGATCTTTTACCGCTCGTTGTTTTGACCAACTTATTATGAGTTTATCTTTCCATTCATGTTGTTGACCTTGTTCGTCTTTATAGGATACCTCCAGATCCACAGATTTATATCTGAACAATACTTCTGCTGTGTCTTTGTCCACTTCATGATTATGGTAACCCTCATTAGCCCATACCTGATCCTGTATAGGTTTGGCTTGGACTTTTAGTTTTGAACTCACAATGTATTCATATCCTGCTTGTCTGATGAGGTGAAAGTTGTTTTTACTATTCAGCCCCTTATCGGCTACTATGACAACTTGATTGATGTTGAACCGATCTTTGAGTATGTTCAACGCATCGATCATCGTCTTGCCATCTGATGTATTTCCTGGGAATAATTCATAACCTATAGGGCGACCTTGCTGATCGGTAAACAATCCCATCACTACCTGCACCTCGTTGAACTTTCCATTTTTACTGAACCCAAAGTCTTTTAACTCGTCAGGCCTCACACTCTCAAAATGAAAAGTGGTTACATCATAGAAGGCTACATCTATAGTTGAGTTAAACAGATCGCAATATCTTTTGAACATACCTTGTTCTATTTCCTCCTTATGAGTAGCTAACCAGTCGAGGTTTCTGTAGAGTTGATGAAGTTCAATATTGCTGTCCATTCCCTTGAATTCAATTTGATCCTGGTAGGCTCTTAATTTTGATTTGCACCGCAATAGTCTATGTATTGCCATATAAAAAGTAACCCTACTCAGGGAAAAGCCAAGCCTTCTATGCTTTGCTCCTACCTTATCAAGAATTGTAGCAAGGCCTAATTTTTCCCAAATCTTTTCATAAACCACATGACCATAACAAAGTCTTTTAACCTCTTTCATGTCCGAAATGCTATTGGCATCCATTCCCGACAAGGTCAAGAGTTTACGGCCAATGGTTTCAAGGGTGCGATCTTGTCGTAAGACATCCAACCTGCCTAGGTTAAGAAGGACTTTGTGCTTGACTTTGCCGTCCATGCGATAGGACTCGACTATTTGAAGGTAGGTGTGATTTCTGGATTTAGTAGTTTTAATGAACATGTAGTAAATATACTACATATATGTTACAAACACCTAATATATAGGAATTTATATTCAATTTGTTGCCACCACGTTTTTATCAAAAATCTACATTTCTACCCCTAAAATCCCTATTCTATGGGCATCTTGTGAAAATCCAAGGCCGTTAAGTGTCAAACTCAGGAGCTTCGATCCTTTCGTCATTTTGATGGTGAATGGGCCGGATGTTGAGATCAGTTTTGAGGCATCGGAATGTGGACTCCACTTCTCTTATGGTGTTGTAAATTTGCCAAAGCTGCTTATCGTCGATCTGCTCGTAATTTGTTCTCAAAAAGTAAATTCCCTTGTCTTTGTCCTGTTTTTCTTTTTGTGGCTGGACAGACCATGAGACATTGACAGCTACTTTGTCATCATGCTCCACATCTATTTTGTATCGGGAGGATACATGCTTGTGTTTTTCCTTGAGCCGACCGATGCGTTCCCACACTTTTTCTATTTTTTTAGTACCTCCTTTTTTAGCTATTCCATTTTGAACCTGTTGTAAGTCTTCTTCAAATCTTTGCATGAGCTTACCCTTCATCGATTCTTCTTTTAGTTGTTTGGATGAACTGTGCACATAAAGCCAGGTGTCATTGTACCCTTCGGGTTTGAATTGAGTAATGTGCACTTCATGTTTGTTACGATCTGTCGATATTTTTGTAAACACATTGGATTGATCGATCGGGTGGTCTTTGAGTCGTTTTCGGGAAACGCATACATAATGAAGACCTTTACCGGCGATCAATTCCAGGTTTTTCTCAGTGGCTATACCTGCATCTATGACCACTGTTTTGTTCGTGTGATCGGGGCTGTATTTTTCAAGGTCTTTGAGCATCTCTTCCAGGGTTGTGCTGTCAGCTCTGTTACCCTCATATATCCTTGAATGCCGGATGAAGCCCTCCTTATTGATCACTCCGGTGAATACAACTTGTTTGCAATCTGTCCTTTTCTCTTTGCTTTTTCCAAATTTTGGAAGTTTGTTTGTCGCCTTTCGACCTTCGAAATAGGTATTGGTAATGTCAAAAATGACCAGTTTATCATCCAGTGTGAACATATTGATGATGCGGCTATATAGGTGTTGATCGATAGTGTTTTTGTGTTTGTAGAGCAGGTCTGAAATACGGTATAGTTCGCGATGGGTGATCGAGCCGGGAGTGTAATTGTAGCAGGCCATCAATTCTGAATTGTCTGTGAGAATCTGTGAAGTTTTATGTTCTGAACTTGTGTATATGGCTCTTGCGCAGATGCTGATCAATGCTTTTTGAATATCCTTATTGCGCCAATTAAGTGAGGTAAGGCACTTAGTTAATTGAAGTTTTTCCAGAATCTGCTTGCAAAGGTGTTCGGAACCGAAAGATTTGACATCTCCTACTTCGATGGAATGAATATCAACACTGTGAATTTCGCTTTTGTCTTTTGGTGGGGGAAGTGAGGCTGCCTTTTCACCTTGATTATCGGGGTATTTTAATTGGTATTTTTCGTAGAATTTAAGAGCAAGCTTTAGCAACTCATCCGCAATATCAACGGGGAATAGATCTTGTTGAGAAAATATTCTGGATTTGAGCACTTGTAAGACCTCAGACTTATTCTGCTTCGAATCCAACAACGGGTCGCTTCCCAGGTAAAGGATGTTTCTTTGTTTGACTTTTCCATCTACCCTGGCCGTCTGTGCAAGTGTGTACTGGTAGAATATTTTACCGTTTTTGACATTTTGTTTTTTTACTTGTCTAATGTACATATGGCAAATGTACACATATGATTCCAATTACGCAGGCACCATACTACACTACATTTGAAAATCCTTAATAACTACTATTGAAAATCAACAAGTTATATCACAAAAACATGGATATTCAAACAAAATTAGTGCAGACATTAATCAAAAAGGACAAGTTGGGTTAACTCAAGCTTCCATTTTGGGAGCATTTGAAAAGCTTAGCGCTACTGAAGTTTTTGCAGGAGTGACTTTTAGAGCGGCCGCAGCATTGGGATTGCATGATAGAGGAAAATTGGAAGCTGGAAGGCTGGCCGATTTCATCGCCTTTCCCTGTCAAGACTACCGCGAAATACTCTATCATCAAGGAAGTTTAAAGGTAAAAAAGGTATGGAAGAAAGGAAAGGCGTTGCTGTAAAAATTAATCCTTGAGTCCACTCCGAAAACTAAATCATAAATCATGTCAAATATTACAATAAGATGACATATATATTTAATTTGTGATATGTTTAAACGTAGTACAAATTCACAAGTTGATCTATTCAAATCGATAGGAGGGATGCTATCAGAACGGAAGCGAGAGCTTCTGGATGATCCGAATGGTTGGCATAATATATTTTTTAAAGAAGTGGTATCTCGCATAGACGAAGGATTGTTCGAGGTGCTTTATAATCAAGGAGGCCGGCCCAATTGCTCAATTAGAGTTTTAATGGGAATGATTATCCTTAAAGAAGGTAAAGGTTGGACTGATGAACAACTTTTTGATGAATGTCGATTCAACACCAGGGTCATGCTTGCTATGGGATATTCGAATATAAATGAGGATATTCCGACCGAATCGACTTACTATAAGTTCAGACAGAGCATGGTAGAGTATAATGAAGACCATGGGGAGGATTTGATGAAGGCGGCATTTAAACAAATCACTATTGGGCAGATAGAGCAATACAAGGTGAGCGGTAAGAAAATACGATTGGATTCGAAGTTGATTAATTCCAATATTGCACGCTGCACTCGAGTCCAGATGATAATCGAAGCTGTACGAGTATGCAGTAAAGACCTTATGGTAGAACTGCTTACAGATCAATTGGATAAAGAATCATGCGAGCTTTTAGAAAAGCTAAAAAGCCAAAGTGCCTCCAATATTGTCTACCCATTAAACAAAAAAGAAAAAGAGGAACTGCTAGTAGGTATGGGTAAGATCATAAAGGTACTCTTGAGTCATGGCCAGGCGGCGGGATTGACAGGCTACCAAGATCTCAAGCGGCTCTACGAAGAACAGTATGAAGAACAATCAGAGGAATCTAATGAGCAAAAACCTCCGAGTGCCTCTGATGATAAAACAAAAATCAGCGCGGTCTGTGATGAATCTGAACAGCAAACTAAACAGGAGAATACTCCGAGACCCAAAGCTGCAAGAGACATATCGAGTGGCAGTGTGCAGTCCATTCATGATCCTGATGCTGCCTACCGTACTAAAGGTAAAGCAGAAAATAAACAGACCATATCGGGCTATCATGCCAACATAAGTGAAACGTGTACAGAAGAAAATGAAATAGACCTAATCGTAGATGCCCAGGTAGTACCGGCCAATATTACAGAAGACGAGTTTTTAATCGAATCTATCGACCATATCCAGGATGTATTAAATCCAGATAAGGATGAATCAGGTCAAGAAAAGAATAAAATAGAACAGGCCATCACGGATGGCGGATACGACAGCAAGGCCAACAGAAAAGCAATGTCAGAAACGACCACGCCCGAATGGAAGTTAGCTAATACAAAAGGGGGAAAGCAGGCCTATACAATGAAACGAGATGAGAATAACAATCTTCAAGTATGGCGAAAAAAGACAGGAGAACAGTGCGCGGTAAAGTTTAACGAGAAGACCAACAAATACGTCATTAAACACGACACCCGAGGTCGGTATATGACCAAAGATGAAGTAGAAAACTATTTTTTATTTCAACAGATGCAAGAAACATTAGATGAACACACCCACAATCTAAGAGCCAATGTGGAATCGACCATACATCAATGTTTTCACCGGCTCAAAAAAAGGAACAAAATATTATATCGGGGTTTATTCAAATGTCAAATTTATGTCCTGTCACGAGTACTTTGGACGAATTTTAGAAGAATTAACGATAAATTGGTCGAAAATGCCCTCGGATTTCCAAATATCATCATCGCAACCCTCAGGAATGCTTATGCAACAATATTGCACTTAAGAAAATTCCAGGGTTTTGGCCGCAGCTGGCAAATGTACGCTTGAAAAATGTGTGGTAATCGGAGTGGACTCATCCTTTGTATCCCTAATATCAATCTGTACGATTATGTTTACCGAAACGTGCCCTGATTAATCAATTTCCCACCATCGATAGTCAGTATCTCTCCCGTCATCATCACCGCATCTTCAACGAGAAAAACAATTCCTTTGGCAATATCTCCAGGCAACGAAATGCGATTCAAAAGGGTGCTTTTTTCAACACTGACTTTCGTCTCCGGATATTTTTCGCCAAGAAAGTTCTTTGTCCACCTTCCTTCGATGAATCCCGGACAAATGGCATTGACCCTAATTTCCGGTGCCAGCGCATGAGCGAGAGATCTCGTCAGAGTACACAAAGCTCCTTTTGAGACAGCGTAGGCAATCGAACTGCCAACTCCGGATATAGCACTCACCGATGAGGTGTTGACTACAGCGGCATCTTTTGATTTTTTAAGATAGGACACAGCAGCTCGGGTGACTTGGTAAGCGCTTACGACATTTATCTGATACAGGTTCAAAAAGTCGTCCTTAGTTAAACCACCAAGATCGGCGTAATTGCAAAACTTTGTCCTGCCGGCATTATTCACAACTGCATCAATTCGTCCCCATTCATCGACCGTCTTTTTGACCAAGTTTCTGCATTCCGAATCAATCGATACATCTGCTTTACAGACAATCACTTCATTTCCAAATTCTCTGCACTCCTTTGCGGTTTCTTTCGCTTCATCAGCGCTCCTGGAATAGTTAATAACAACATTCCATCCTTTTTCAGCGAGAATTAGCACTGTGGCGGCGCCTACCCCTGTGGCAGAACCGGTTATAAGGGCTACCTTATTTCTACTTCCCATTTAATGACCTAGCAGTGGTGGATGATTAATATACACGAATTACACGAATTTTCGCGAATTCAGGTAAATAACCTTACACTAATTGTCAGTCATGTGCTTTCTGCACTCAGAATCCTCATAGCATTATCATAATCTCAACTCCACCTTGACGTCCTCTCCCCGAATTTTCACCATCGCTGCATTAATCCCAGCATTTTTCTTTTTCCCCTGTACAATCAATTCAGAATCTTTTTCGATATGCTTGGTAATTTCAAAATCCGATTCCGAATAATTTACATTTCCATGTTTTAGCGCTACATCCAATTGATATTGTAATGCAATGTGAATGGGTAGAATTACATTGCAATGTTTGCCTTGCAGATCCAAGCCATCGAAGCCGCTGCCCACTTCTCCAACCTCTTTTCTAGCATCATAGGCATTGTCAAGTCGCAACACGTTTTATTCTCGAAATGGATGTCGAACCAATATATCAAAGAATACCCCACTTTACTTTGGCCGGTGCGCGAGCCAAACTCATTCTCTTATTATTGACTTTCTCGTTCTCGCACATAACCACAGCTCAAAATCAACCCATTTCCGTTCACAGGCTTACGGGACCAATCGTGTTCGACGGAAAAATGGACGAATCCGCCTGGCAACAGGTACCGCCATTTTCTTATAAAACCCAGTCCCCTCAATTCGGAAAAGACCCATCCGAAAAGTATGACGTGAGAATGGCTTACGATGATGAATATATCTACCTGGCCGGCCGATTCGATTATAGCGATGCATCACTAGTAAGGGGGACTACTTATAAACGCGATGCATTTGACGCCACCACGGAGATGTTCGGGATGATCATGGACACGTATTCAAGGAAAACGCGCTGGGCTTTTTTACTTCTCCGACCGGAATGCGTTGGGACGGGACGGTATGGAATGACGCCCAAGGCGGGGAGGATTTTGCATCCATCCCTTTAGCACAGATTGGTGTACTTTTTGGGATGTGATCTCGCTGCAATGGGAATCGGGTTGGTCGACGGAAATGCGAGTCCCGTGGTCGAGTCTGCGCTTCCAGGACGACGAAGGCAAAGTGGTAATGGGCATAACCTCTTGGTGGTATATCGCTGCAAAAAATGAAATTGCCATGTTTCCGCTCATTCCGCTCAACTGGGGATTCCTGAGCGGATGGAAAGCGTCACAAATGCAGGAATATCAATTCGAAGGAATTTATAGTGAAAAACCGCTTTACATCGCGCCCTATGTCTTAGGCGGTCTTCAACAAGATAATGAACTGAACGGTTCGGAAACGGATTACGAAATGCAAAGCGATCCGACATTTGAAGTAGGCCTTGACGTAAAATACGGTATAACCAATAACCTCACTCTGGATCTTACTGCCAATACCGATTTCGCACAAGTGGAGGCGGATGATCAACAAGTTAACCTCACCCGCTTTTCGCTATTCTTTCCCGAAAAACGACTTTTTTTCCAGGAGTGGGCCAGCATTTTCGACTTTCGATTTGATTCATTCAACCGTCTCTTCTATAGCCGCAGGATTGGTTTGAATGACGATGGCGAGCAGGTGCGCATTTTAGGAGGTGTGCGATTAGTCGGTAGAGTTGGTAAATCTGATATAGGATTTTTGAATATGCAGACCGGTAAAGATGGTACAAATCCTTCTGAAAATTTTGGTTTGTTGCGCCTGCGGCGGCAAGTATTTAACAGCAATTCCTACATAGGTGGAATTGCAACTAGCCGAACTGATTTTGACGGAAACTATAACCGCGCCTACGGATTCGATGGTATTCTGCGCCTTTTCGGAGATGAATACCTTACGGTTAAATGGGCACAGACATTTGATCCGGGAAAAACGAATGAAATTTTTTCACTCAGACCTACTCGCATGTTTCTCGATTGGGAAAGGCGGAATTCAGTCGGTTTTAATTATAAATTGTCTGCATCCAGTGTCGGCGAAGATTATTCGCCAGGAATGGGTTTCGAATTACGAGAAGCATTTACGAGCCTGGAACCCAAAATTGCCTATGGATGGCTTCCGGGCGAAAAATCTAAATTACTTCGCTTTCAATCGTTTATAAAAGGCTTTTGGGTTCACAATCGAATTTCCGAGAAAGTCGAAACGGCCATGGGCTCTTTGGGTATCGAATTTGAAACCAAAAAGGGCTGGTTTGGGAATATTTCGCTAACGCGAAACCGGGAATTTGTACCTGAGGCATTTGACTTATCTGATGACGTAGGCATTCCTGTGGGTACGTACAATTTCTGGCAACTGCAAGGTTTTGGTGCTACTCCCTTTAATAATTTGGTAAGCACGTTTTTCAATTTTATGATTGGCGAATTTTACGATGGGAGTTTAATCTCTATTGGATTAACACCGCGCATTAAGTTGTCCTCTCATTTGGAATTGGAAGGATTCTATCTGGTCAATTACGCTGATTTCAGTGAACGAGATCAGCAGTTTACTGCTCATGTCGCGCGTATGAAAGCACTGTATATGTTGAATACCAAATTTTCAGTAGGTGCCTTTATGCAGTACAACAGTTTGGAAAAAATTTATGTGGGAAATGTCCGACTGCGTTTCAATCCAAAAGAGGGGAATGATCTCTACATCGTCTACAACGACCTACTCAATACCAGCCGCGATAGGGAAATTCCCAATTTGCCGTTTAGCAGTACTAGGGCTTTTGTTTTGAAGTATACGTATACTTTTAATTTGTGATGTATTGCTAACTGTAGGTCAGAGCGAGTCTGTCATGCTTCGGCAAGCTCAGCACAAGTCCTGAACGAGCGCCTGCCCTGAACGGAGTCGAAGGGAAGCGAGTCGAAGGATGAGTGACTCTTTACATTGAAGCATTTCGACTGAACGAAGTGCCGACTCGGCCAAGGCCGCATCGGCAACGAAGAGAATGGAGAAATCTTTAGGCTTCTTACGCCATGACCGATATGGTAATAGCGAATACCAAGAATGGAAGTGAAGACAAACGCCCAGAAGAGGAAGTTGAAGAGGAAATTTTTGAGCATTGGATTTTTCATATCACAATTTTTGGTGAAGTGCCCTAAGGCCTTTATTTCCAATTTTCCGGTTTCCTAATAACATAACCATTGGTTAGTGTGAGTTCCCGGGGTAATAATGATTTCCTAAACCTTGTTTCATATCTATTCAGATGTATACAGCCATCTGCGTTATTGGACAAATCAGCGGAATAGCGGTTTGGTGGGAAAAAGCAGTATATTTTGTGTTGAGGTGACAACTCCCTTATCAAACGAATTGCGGGAAGAAGGTCACTATCAGCGCTCACCAAAATTGAAACGTCGCAGTGTTTCTGCACAACGTTCCTGGTCAATTCAACTGCAATGTTTACATCGGTCTGTTTTTCTTCGAAAGTTTTATACTTATTACCTTCAATGTTAATAGTCTTTTGAACATACTTTCCAAAGATCAGGTGAAACTTGGGGTTAATTTATTTGCACTGAAGAATAAATCTTGGCGATCCTTTTTTGCTTTATTTCTTAGGGCAGCTGTAAAATAAAATACGGCTTGAAGTTCTTGGTTTGGTTTGATGAAAAGGCCGAAAAATTTCCCTATATCCAGCCAATAATATTTCTTCCAGCTTTTGTCTCTCAATAGTCCGTGAAGGAAATATTTCATAACTCGTTGATACTCAATCTTAGAATTATGGATAAATTATTAAAACTAAAGTATCGTCTGAACCGAAACTTGCATTTTAATAGGATTGCCAAATAAGCAGGCCATAAATACTTGATAATCAGCGTTATAGAAAATCTTGAATTTAAGATACTGCTGTTAACACTTCGAATTTGGCCGAAATCCTTCACGAACTATTGGTCTCTTAAACCATAATAAAAATTAAAGCCATCAACATAAATATTAACTCTCTTTTTCATATATAAAAAAAGCTCTCGTGAGAGAGCTGGATCCAATGATTTCTCACATTGGAGGGGTCAACCGAACAAATATATATATGATATACGAATGAAACAACAATTCACAGCTATTTCCGAACAATGTAATACACAGATGTGCTTTTTGCATGTACATTGTATTTGCCTTCTTGTTTTTCAAATAGGCTTCAACCAATGTGTTCAGCGGATCGGAAAACCCACAATTGAAATTATGGGTTGAATTGAATCCTATATCCTCGTCACGCCTGTATACAATGTCAGCGGTTCGGCCTTGCCCCGAAGTTCAGTATCCCCAACCAACCCAATCTGAAAAACATCGGAATCCCGGACCAACTGGTCATGTACCCTTTTCGAGAAGGTAGTAACAAGTGAGGATTGAATGGTCTGAGCACCACAATACCCATTCACCTAGCCGAGCTTTATTAAAAATTTTCAATGCGTATTTGCCAAACGGTTTTCGATTACCTAGAAAATCCATCAAAATATTGGTGTCGAGAAAGTAGGTTTTCACCGGTTATATTTTTCATTCAATATGGATCGAATCGAAGCTTTATCATCCATCTCAGAAGGAAGATTTACACACCCAAATAGATCATTGAATTCATTCGGAACTTCATTTTCACTGTTTTCGGACGAAACAACTAATCTTTCCAGGTAGGACTCGATCATATTGGACAGACTTCTACCTGACTTTTTTGCATAGAGTTTGGCTTTTTCTATAATCGACTTTTCAATGGTTAATGTAAGTTTAGCATTCATGATACGAGTTCTTTTTGTAAAGATACGTATAAGGACCCGTTTTGATCAATTTATGTTCTTGTCTGATTTCCAGGATAGGCGACCAATTAGTCCCAAGCGCCTTATGAACCCACCAAAAATACCAGAGGCTGGATAAAGCGATAGCTATTCCAACGATTCGAAGTGCGACCGGGAAATCCATTCTAAAGGATTGCAGGCAGGGCGATAATATCCACAGCCAGGGAAGAATGCCCATGCCGATCAGGAGGATGAAGATAGTCATTCGTTCCCTGCGCTCTCTCCCAGCACTTTTTTTCTTTTATAGAGTTTGTACTTATTTCATGAGGGGCTCTTATTGCAAAATAAACAACCCATATAATGGCAAACGCGATTTTGAAATGGACTTCATTCATTCGCCAGGTAAATTTACCTCGATAATTCTCTTTGCCCGTCTCATTGAGGCTCTCGTACTTCTTTTGAGTTGATAAGATATCGCGGGTCGAAGTAATCGAGACAGCAATCCGCTCTTCAATTGTAAAGTGTTTGTTTGCGTCCAAAGAGTTCCCTTGTCGCTTGCTTCATATTTCCATGAGCCGCCACCTCCTCTGATGAAAAACGATTTTGTGTCGATCATTGCCAAACTGGTCTTATTAGGTCTATCCTCGAGTTTGTACTGAAATTTTGCCGCCAAATTTCCTTTGGCTTTTATTTCGACAATTCTTGTGGGCTTAACTTGAAGAACTGTGGCGCGAATGATTGACCTGTCCCAGGTTGTCCTTTTTTCATAGTCCTGGGTAAAGTCCCAGACGATCTCAGGTGATGCGTTCACATAAATGGTTTCTTTGACGGTAACTGTGTCATTTGCCATCTTTCCTGTGCTTAGCCTCAAAATCTTTGTGCTCCTTCAATTCATGATTCACTATCCAATGAATACCGAATTGGTCAGTGAACATTCCGAAATACGCTCCCCAGAAAGTTTTATCCAATGGCATTTTGATTTGGCCTCCTTCTGAAAGTTCATTGTAGAGTCTGGTCACTTCTTCAACAGAATCCGTATTTATAGAAATAGAAAAGTTGTTGCCTTCGACCGTTGCCTTTCCGAATGCATCGGAAGAATCACTGCCCATCAATACGGTCTCTTTACTGATATGCAGGCTGATGTGCATAATCTTCTCTTTGTCAGCTTCTGAAACCGGGTAATCCGGATTTTCGGGCATATCCTTGAATTTACCTATGTAAGGGAAATCGCCTCCAAAAACAGACTTGTAAAAGTTGAATGCTTCTTCACAATTTCCATTGAATGTTAAGTACGGATTTACTGTTGTCATTTTTTGATGTTTTTCAAATGTTGTTGATCTTTATTTAACTTCTATTCATCCGGGCCAATCTCCCTTAACAACTCCTCAACGGCCCTATTCAACTGCGGATCTTCTCCTTTAGCCTTACTATCAGGAGCATTGTGCACCTCGATATCAGGCACGGCCGGTCCGTGCTCCATATTCATATTAGATTCCTTGACATACCATGCGCGGAAAGGCATACGTACTCTTGTGCCATTCAGGAGGCTTGCACTGCCCGTAGAAATAACAGCGCCGAGAGTAGGCCGTCCGACCAACGTGCCATGGCCCAGGGCCTTGAATGCATGGGAAAATATCTCCGCATTCGAATAACTGCTCTCGTTGCACAAGGCAATGCTCGGTTTGGTCAAAGCTGATAAAGGAAGGCGCTCGCCGAATGGATAATTGTTTACAAATTTCATCTTTTCTTTTTCAAGGCTTTTCGCTGCTCCCCTAGGAACGGTAAATGCGTGCTGGCGTACATTCAGCACCGTCATGAGCATATCTGTGGTCCATCCGCCTCCATTAAAACGCACATCGATCACGATGCCTTCCTTACCTAGTCCACTTGCGGTTCATTCTCTTTTGAAACGCTCAAAACTTGTCCAATTCATACCGCGGATATGTATGTAGCCGAGTCGCCCATTGGAATATTTTTCGGTTAGTTGTTTTCGCTCTTTGACCCAGGACTCGTAAAGTTCCGTTCGGATAGATGAGGTGGGGCGGATGACTACCTCTCTCATTGCCCCGGATGGAGCTGTAACGGACAATAGTGTGCGCTCACTAGCGCGGCCGTTTAAATGGGCATAAAAATTAGTGCCCTCATCAATACTGTGCCCATTTATCGCGGTTATAATATCTCCCGTATTGAGCTTGCTTTCCGTTCGGTCTGCGGGAGTGTTTGGGATAATTTTGGTAATGCTGGCGCCAGTAGGGACCGGTTGAATTTCTATTCCCAAAAGGCCTGTTGCATCCTCTTGGGTTTCATCGGGATCACTTCCCCTCATGCCCATATGACTCGCGTCGAGTTGTCCGAGCATTTCATTGAAATAAGCGCGAAAATCCTGCTCCGTCGATGCGTTCAGGCAACGATTATAGTACTGATTTTTTAAAGCGGCAAAGTCCCGTCCATGAAATTCCGGATCGTAAAATCCATCGCGCAATCTGCGCCACCCTTCTTCAAACACTTGCTTCCTTTCGTCAGCGTGATGGATGTCCATTTTAGCCTCGAAGGGCTGTACTTCGTCTTCTTTCTTAGCCAAATCAATCTTTACTATACTGCCTCCGGATTTGATCCCATATATGTTTTCGCCGTCTTCGTCAATGATTGATTGGCTCAGATTAATCTTTTTGACCAACGATTCCATTTCGAATCCGTCCCATTTTACAGACATCAAGTCAGAAGGGCCTGGCGAGCCTTGTCTCCCACCGCCATTGGTGGTGAAATAAAAGATCTCACCATCTTTGGAAACAACGAGATCGCCTTCGTTGCCGGCAAGGCGGGTGACTTGTACAATCCGCTCATGGATGTCTTCGAAATCGATCACAATAGGATTTGAATTTTTATCTTTCTTATCCTTGTCTTTTTTCTCGTCATCCGGCTCTTCTTCATCTTCCCAATCGCGTTTTGTTTTTTCCCAATCTTCCTTCCTCAACCACACAAACCATACATCGGAATCTCCATTGTTCCTATTTGACAAAAATGCCAGCTTGCTGCCATCTGCACTCCAGGTAGGACTATTGTCGCTTCTGGGATGAAGGCTTACATTAACAGGTTGACCGTTTCCCCCTATGGGACGAACGTAGATTTCCCTATTGAAATTCAAATCGCTCAATGAGTAAGCAATCCACTTGCTATCTGGGCTCCAGGCAATTCCTCTTGGCGTATCCCAGCCGTCTAGCAAGATGCGCTCATTCGAAATTGTGCCAAAAGGAGATATATTGGCCATGATCAATTTTCCTCGCCCCCTCCGGAAGGCGATCTTCTTCGCATCCGGCGAAATCGTCAAATCTTCATCTTCTTCAGGGGTGTCCGTGAGTTGCCTGACATTGAGCTTGAATGACTTGTACAAATCCGTTTCCTTGTCGTTCGAATGAAGCGCGTAAAGGTCAAAATTACCGCCGCGATCGGATGTGAAAATCAGGGTAGAATCATTGACCCAAATAACTTCTTTGTCCGTGTATGGGTGACCGCTTAGCTGAACCGCTCTTTTCTTGTCCTTGTTATTCGGCTTGACAAACAGTTCGCCCCGGACCACAAATGCGATTTGCTTCTCGTCGGGCGACAGTGCGAATTCAGCAGCGCTTTTGGCAAATATTTTGTGCTCTACGGCGTCGTTCCTGTCGTCGGCAGTCGTTTGGATCTCTATTGGTGCGGCAATAGCCCCAGACGCAGCGTCCATAACGAAAATCGAAGCGGCTCTTTCAAAAACAATTTTACTCCCGTCAGCACTGACGTCAAAATAAGTAATGCCTTCATCGGTAAACGAAGTCAACGCCTCGGAGGTGGAGGTTGGTGTTCCGTCAGTGGAAATGGACTGGCGAACGATGTTGTATCGACCATTTTGAGCGCTTAAATAATACAATTGATCACCGCCCCAGTCTGGGTAGATGTCCTGGCCTTCGAAGTCCGAGATTTGATGATATTCCTTTGATGCGTTGTTGTAGATCCAGATGTCGCGATTAGCGGGCCCCTTGTAGGCTTCCCTTGTGATGCGACAATTGCCTCGCTCGAAAACAAGTAAATTGCCATCCGCCGAAGGTGCACAATGATGGGCGACGGCGTTCAGAAAACGTTGAGGTGTTCCTCCGGCGCTTGAGACTTGATGTATTTCATCCTCTCTTTCTACTTGCACAAAGGCCCGGGTTGTCGTGAAATATATATTGTTATTTGTCCCCCATTGAGGATCGATATCGCTAGTTGAATGATAGGTTAGCCTAAGCGGTTTGCCACCGTTTGCATCCATCACATAGATGTCGTTATTGCCCCATCGATTGCCTTGGAATACGATTTGGTTTCCATCAGGACTCCACTGTGGATTTGATTCGTAGGAATGGTGGTTGGTCAGTCTTCGTGCAATTCCTCCTTCGGAAGGAACCGTCCAAACGTCGCCCAGGTAGGAAAAACTGAGTTGAGTGCCGTCCGGGCTTATTGAGGGTGGGCGGACTTGGGGGTTGTGTTGAGCACTTAAATCAGTGCTTGCTAAAGCTAAAATTAAAATTGTAGAGATCGATAGGATTTTCATTCTTCATGCATTTAGAATTTTTGGCAATTGATGATGAATATCCGGTATAAATACTCAACTTGTGAGCGAGACATATTTTACTTCATTTTCGATATGCGGAGCCAGGTATGGACTAAGTGATTCTATGGTAACAAGTTCTATTTCTCGTTGAAATGCATTTTCCAACCAGTCCATTAGGCCAAAATAGTTCTTTAAGTTTTTATGGCCGGTTTTGTATTTGACTAAAAAATCAATGTCGCTTTCAGCATTTTGCTCGCCTTTGATAAATGAACCGAATAGGCCTAATCTTTCGACCCCAAATGATTGGATATCCAGGCGATGGGTTTCGAGATGACCGAGTATTTTGTCTCTTGATAGAGTTTGTGTGAATATTTCCACTTGTTATGCTTTTCAATTGAAGTTTGTGAACAACTTCGCTATCATTTTGTCAAGTTAGGCCATTTTAGGTATCAATTCTAAACTGTTTTTCCTCATGGGCAATAATATCCTAACTGGCCTGTTTTATAATGGTTCAACGCTTCTAAAAACTATCACTCCCAGACTTCAAAACAAAGTCTCATAAGATAAAGCGCTACTAAAATCAACTTGGCTTTATACTCGATGAAACCTCGGCTGAGACTTGTCTTGCTACTTAGTTTGCTGCTTACGGGCCATTTGCTATCGGCCTATTCCAATGGAGACAGCCTCGGCCTCGAAGTAGCTTTCCAACGCCTTGAAGAATCCAAAGACTGCTATAAAACCAATCCGAATAAAATATTTTGTACCCAATTATTAAAAGAGGCCTACGAGCTTTCTAAAAAGTACGCGTACTTCCTTGAAGAGATTGTCAGCTTCTTACTTTCGCAAGAACTGTACGATCTGGCGCGGGAATACATTTACGTCAAAAGAATCGATACACTCAACAATGCCCTACAAGCAAGACATCACCACTTCCGGGGGCTGATCGAACTAAAATCGGGTTTCGATTATTTCACGGAGGCCTACTACTCGTTCCGAGAGGCATATTTTCTTGAGCTGCGAGCGGCCTATCCGACTTTCAAATTTCTCTCGCAGATTCAAAATGCGATGGGCTATACCCGGATGCTGTATGGCGGCCCTAACCAGGATGGAAAAGAAGACTATCCGCATACGAATTGGATCACTTCAGATCTGATCAGTGCGCTCCGCCACTTCGAACAAGCCCTATACTTTGACCCTGAAAATGAAAATGCAAAAACCAATAAGGATACACTGTTCGCCAAGATTTTACAAACCGGAAGAACATTCCACGAAGTGGAACAACTCATTAGACCTAAGCCGATAGATACCCTTCGTAGCAAATTGATGGTTACGGAAAAATCAGAAAATGATACGCTTGATGAGATCAATATCAACTACCTGCCCAACAATGCATCGGTTATTCTGAATACACTACAAGCTTACGACGAACCGCTCGTAGTTGCTGATATCTCCGGATCGATGGCAGACATCCATCCGGCAAAGCACATTGATAGATTTACATTGATGCGAGAGTTGATCTTATTCCTGTTCCATAACCTGGCACCCACCACCAATTGCGGTATTGTAACCGTCGGGCGCGGCTGCGCGCGCCATCCCGTTCTGTTTTATCCTGTAGAATTGAATGCCCGAAAGGATATAACCGATACCCTCGAAACCTTATATCCCAAAGGAAGTACGCCATTGAGCTACAGCATCACAAAAGGAAAACAGCTGTACACCGCCAAGAAAAATAAGAAAGCTCTTTTCCTTATATCCGATGGAGTAGAAACTTGTGATGAGCCTATTGATCTCTGCCTTGTAGCGAGCGATCTTCACGCCATCGGGGTGGACATTCATATCATTTCGTTCATTGTGGCCGGTATGGAGGATTATGAATTGGCTTACGAAATTTACAATTGCATGGTACAGTATTCGGAAGGAAAGGTGTTTGAGTACGATGAAGATCGATTGGAAGAGAAGACTGTGGAACCAGAACCATTTCACGAGGAGATCTTGCTTTTGCCTCCTATTAGCATTGGCGATAATCTCAAGGGTATTTTGCATTTTGTGGTGGATCTTTCTGATTATTTTTTTGAGAGGAAGTGAAGCTTTTCAGAAGTTCCCCAAGACAGAAGAAGAATAATCGATGCCGTGTTGAGAATTGCAATATGCCCAGGTTCAAAATGTTAAAACCTATGCGCGAACGAAAGGCCAAGCGAGTTGGCGAGCAGGCAGGAATTCACGCTGCCTTCGCCTACTGCGTCGTCGGGGAATTAAATTTCATAAATACCAAGTTATCAGCCATATTACGAATGGCGGCTGAGGAGAATAAAGTGTAAAACTCCATAGCTGCTATTCGGCGACCACATGTGTTTGGTAATTGAATACGTTAAATGAAAGAACACTTTAATATCGGCTTGTTCCATGCAAAAAACTTTCCTGGTAATTTATTCAGTTGCGCTAATTGCAATGTTAGGCATGATCAGCCATTTTTCGCTCGATCAGAAGTTTGAGCAGTTAGCGGAGACGCCTCATAATCACTATTCGCTGGAAGCAGATAACTCAAGTATTTTATTAGAAAATAACCGCGATTCCATTCCGGCCTTGCAAGAAATTCTCATTGATATTACAAGTTCAATCGTATACTGGAAAGGCACTAAGCTTCGGAGGACGGGCAAACATGAGGGCACTATAAAGTTCAAAAGCGGCGCATTACTTTTTTCAAATAACAGGCTCAGTGGCGGCAATTTCGAAATAGACATGCATTCCATCTACATTGCCGACATGCCGGAACACGAAACGGTGCCGAGGCGTAATCTTACTCGGCATTTACACAGTGATTTTGAAATTAGTATATCACCTTGAAAATGCAAATGAAAACAGAATACATAGAGTTTCAAACCGACGGGCTAACTCACATCATAGATTTGACACCGAATATTAATGATCTTCTACATAAATCAGGATTTGTAGAAGGAAATGTGCTAATCTCTGCAATTGGTTCGACAACAGGAATTACAACTCTCGAATACGAACCCGGACTTGTCAGCAACGATATATCAGAAATGTTTGACCACTTCGCTCCCTACGGAAAAAACTACAAACACAACCAAACATGGGGCGATGACAATGGAGCTGCCCACCTGAGATCAGCTCTTGTCGGCACTAGCCAAACCATTCCATTTGCAAATGGGAAACTAATTTTGGGAACTTGGCAGCAAATCGTTTTTATTGATTTTGATACACGGCCACGGAACAGAAGGGTGGTGGTGCAGTTTATCGGTCAATAAATGACACTGAACGATTGTAGGCCGAAAATTAACGTTGAGCCTTATCATTTGTATCTTTCCCGAATAAACATTTACATGATACTTTCGGATATATCCAGATTGCTAAGTGATCAATCGTACATCGCAGATGAATCTATATCCATGTCCGTTTTTCTTTCTATCCGTCTGCAAAAACCTCTTTTGGTCGAGGGGCCTGCCGGTGTAGGGAAAACGGAAATTGCCAAAGTCATAGCGGCAGCTCTTGATACCCAACTCATTCGTCTCCAGTGCTACGAGGGCCTTGATGCCAATCATGCATTGTACGAATGGAACTACCAGCACCAACTCCTTCATCTGAAAATGCTCGAGAAAAACAGTATGGCTAGAGAGCAGGTTGAAAAAGAGATCTTCTCCGAAAAGTTCTTATTAAAACGCCCACTGCTTGCCGCCATATCACAGGAAAAAAGTTCTGTATTGTTGATTGACGAGGTGGATAGGTCGGATGAAGAGTTTGAGAGTTTTCTTCTGGAATTGTTGTCCGACTGGCAGATCACCATACCCGAAATCGGTACCATTCTTGCAAAGAGCATTCCCCATATTGTATTGACAGGTAATCGCACAAGAGAACTTTCGGAAGCGTTGCGCCGTCGCTGCCTTTATCTATGGATCGATTATCCCGACTTTGATAAAGAACTGGCGATACTCCGATCGAAAGTGCCGAAAATTGACGAAAAACTCAGCGTTCAAATCTGCAACTTCATGCAGGACGTGCGTGCATTAAAGCTGGAAAAAATTCCAGGCATAGCCGAAACCATTGACTGGGCTCATGCCCTAGCTGAATTGCACATCGATCATTTAGACAAGCAAATTGTGGAAGACACGTTGGGAGTTGTGCTCAAAGACTGGCACGATATAAGGGAGACAACTGATGCTCTTTCGGAGTTGTTGGAAAAGACGGGTGTGAAGTCTAAGATTGGGTAGACGAATTATTGATTATTAATTATACATTATTGACTACAGTGCATGATAAAAATTGTTTATGGCCATCGCTCGCCCCTGCCAAAGGCAGACAAGCTTTTATCCATTCCCTAAAGGGAAGCTCAACTCATACATAAAAGCGGGCGGATTCCCTGCCTGTTCGAATTCCTACGTTTATCCAAATGTCACATAATATTTTTTTTTATACATAACGTTCATTGCTTATTCACCTATAATTTGCCAATTGCACATATGGAGTTTGCCTTTTTACAACAGCAAAAGCTCTATGGACAAGCTTGTTTTTTGCATTATTGAGCGCTACTCCTTTGGCTTTTCCTTGATCGATTTTTCTTGCATAGTACAGTGCCATTTCTGGATCAAATCGAATGGCAGCTGCTATGCCATTTGAAAGTAAACTCTTAATTTTTTTGTTGGCAATATGACTTACGCGCATCGTCCCTTTCTTTATGCCCGATTGTTTAACCAGAAATGGTGCTATTCCTGAATAGGAAGCAAATTTGCGTGCATTTTTGAACGTGGTGAAATTATTTGTAACTGCAATCATATAAGCTGCTATCACAGGACCGATTCCCTTGATAGATAATAGAAGATCATAGTTGTTTTCGAACTCTTTGTCTGCTTTGATGGTTTGTTTGATCAACAAATTGATTTTGTCAATTTCCCGATTGAAGTGTTCTATGAGCTCCTTATTCCCTTTGATAAAAATCTTATAAAGGTTAGGGTCCATCGCTCTGGCTTGATCCTGAAGTGAAACGCTGAATGATTGCTTAGATCTCACTAGTAAATCTCTCCTGGATAAAAGCTTTTTTAGTTTGATAATCAATGGTTTAGGTAATTTTGAAACTTCAATTGTTGCTTTTTTCTCAAATACATATTGACAGATGGCCAGTGAATCGACTTTGTCGTTTTTACCTCTTCTAATGCCTATTGATTTAGCAATTTGCAAACCGCTTTCTTCCTTGCACGCAATTTGTAAACTGAATAACCATTCCAACAAAGCTTTGGAATAAACACCAGTGTTTTCAAAGCAGACCATCCAAGAAGAACAAGGTAGATCGGTAATCTTCTTCAAATCAGTAAGAAGCTTTTTAAACCCCTTATTATTGTTTTTAATTTGACCCAAATAAGTGGGCTTACTTCCATTGTGGTAAGACACATCAATGACTGCTTTTGAGACGTCACAGCCAACAAAAAATTGGTACATTGTACTATGTTTAATTATTAAATAGATTAACACTGAATCCTTTAGTAGGCCTTAAAGCCTAAATTCCTACAAAGTGTTAATTGAATAATAGCGGAGGACTAATTCGACCGATAAGTCATTAGCTTAGGCAGACAGATAGTTCACCTCCGCTATTTTTATTAACAATAATATGTTAATTCAACAAAAGAAAAAGAAGCAAAAAGAAAATTATAAATAGTAATATTTGCAATATGATATAAAATATCACATCACAATACTAAAGGGCAGACAGGCCTTTAGGGTTAGGACCGCGCGAAGGCAAAAAGTTAAAACGTCATGTACCCAGATCAATCCGACTAGTGCGTCAGGAACTAAATTTGAGTCCACTCCGATTACCACACATTTTTCAAGCGTACATTTGCCAGCTGCGGCCAAAACCCTGGAATTTTCTTAAGTGCAATATTGTTGCATAAGCATTCCTGAGGGTTGCGATGATGATATTTGGAAATCCGAGGGCATTTTCGACCAATTTATCGTTAATTCTTCTAAAATTCGTCCAAAGTACTCGTGACAGGACATAAATTTGACATTTGAATAAACCCCGATATAATATTTTGTTCCTTTTTTTGAGCCGGTGAAAACATTGATGTATGGTCGATTCCACATTGGCTCTTAGATTGTGGGTGTGTTCATCTAATGTTTCTTGCATCTGTTGAAATAAAAAATAGTTTTCTACTTCATCTTTGGTCATATACCGACCTCGGGTGTCGTGTTTAATGACGTATTTGTTGGTCTTCTCGTTAAACTTTACCGCGCACTGTTCTCCTGTCTTTTTTCGCCATACTTGAAGATTGTTATTCTCATCTCGTTTCATTGTATAGGCCTGCTTTCCCCCTTTTGTATTAGCTAACTTCCATTCGGGCGTGGTCGTTTCTGACATTGCTTTTCTGTTGGCCTTGCTGTCGTATCCGCCATCCGTGATGGCCTGTTCTATTTTATTCTTTTCTTGACCTGATTCATCCTTATCTGGATTTAATACATCCTGGATATGGTCGATAGATTCGATTAAAAACTCGTCTTCTGTAATATTGGCCGGTACTACCTGGGCATCTACGATTAGGTCTATTTCATTTTCTTCTGTACACGTTTCACTTATGTTGGCATGATAGCCCGATATGGTCTGTTTATTTTCTGCTTTACCTTTAGTACGGTAGGCAGCATCAGGATCATGAATGGACTGCACACTGCCACTCGATATGTCTCTTGCAGCTTTGGGTCTCGGAGTATTCTCCTGTTTAGTTTGCTGTTCAGATTCATCACAGACCGCGCTGATTTTTGTTTTATCATCAGAGGCACTCGGAGGTTTTTGCTCATTAGATTCCTCTGATTGTTCTTCATACTGTTCTTCGTAGAGCCGCTTGAGATCTTGGTAGCCTGTCAATCCCGCCGCCTGGCCATGACTCAAGAGTACCTTTATGATCTTACCCATACCTACTAGCAGTTCCTCTTTTTCTTTTTTGTTTAATGGGTAGACAATATTGGAGGCACTTTGGCTTTTTAGCTTTTCTAAAAGCTCGCATGATTCTTTATCCAATTGATCTGTAAGCAGTTCTACCATAAGGTCTTTACTGCATACTCGTACAGCTTCGATTATCATCTGGACTCGAGTGCAGCGTGCAATATTGGAATTAATCAACTTCGAATCCAATCGTATTTTCTTACCGCTCACCTTGTATTGCTCTATCTGCCCAATAGTGATTTGTTTAAATGCCGCCTTCATCAAATCCTCCCCATGGTCTTCATTATACTCTACCATGCTCTGTCTGAACTTATAGTAAGTCGATTCGGTCGGAATATCCTCATTTATATTCGAATATCCCAAAGCAAGCATGACCCTGGTGTTGAATCGACATTCATCAAAAAGTTGTTCATCAGTCCAACCTTTACCTTCTTTAAGGATAATCATTCCCATTAAAACTCTAATTGAGCAATTGGGCCGGCCTCCTTGATTATAAAGCACCTCGAACAATCCTTCGTCTATGCGAGATACCACTTCTTTAAAAAATATATTATGCCAACCATTCGGATCATCCAGAAGCTCTCGCTTCCGTTCTGATAGCATCCCTCCTATCGATTTGAATAGATCAACTTGTGAATTTGTACTACGTTTAAACATATCACAAATTAAATATATATGTCATCTTATTGTAATATTTGACATGATTTATGATTTAGTTTTCGGAGTGGACTCAAATTTTAACCTACATAAACTTGTTCTTTTCCTCCTGCTCGTCGTTGGAAAAATCCTCCCCGACGATGAATGTCAACGATTTTTGAAGGTAAATTTATTTTAGTCATTTGAATCGAAAGTCGAGTTTAAAATCAAATAGCCAAGGTATTTTGGGATTAATTCCCTCCTGTTCCAGGATTCGAGGCAAGTTTTGGTAATGTTTTTCTATACCAAGGTTGAGATAGTCCCGATAGTAGGTGACAATGATGGTGTCGTCCTTGACTCTGAGATCACCTTCCATATTGGTAAGGATTTGTGTAGCGGTGTGTGTAGCAGTCCATTGGTTATAGGGTTTTGGTAGTTTGTTTTTCAATTGATGTGTAGCTGCTTGTGCAATAAGAGCAAGACTTTGTTTCCCGTACCGGATATTGAGGTTAAAGGTAGAAGCACGATTCCAACCCATATCTCCTTCAAAATTGAAAAACTCTTCGATAGTCCAACGTTTTGGATAGTTTTGAGTGAGTAATTGGACTACGTTATTATCCACAGTGGATAAGAAAGCTTTGTAGGAATAATATTGAGGTATTTCTCCTGTTCGTTGTACAATAAGTTTAAAAGGATGTGGACATGCTTTCAATTTATAATCAGTTTGCCCAATGGCATATCCTGCCCAGAGGTGCTTATAGTCCAATGAATTAAAACATTGAACAACACTTTTGGTATTAGGGACTGCCAAGAGAAGATCCATTTCGGTATTATCAACAATGTGGTTTAATATATCGACCGTAAAATGTTCTTTATCGGCCATTATTAATGCTTTTTCAACCCCTGATTGTTTCAATAGGTCTAACAACTGTAAGGTGGCCTTTGAGCATGTTTTGCCGCTTGATCCAACGGTAAAAGCCAATGGCTGTCCCGTTAAAGCATCGTTACAGAAGAAAGTCTGTAGCATTTTGTGAGCAGGCTCTGAAGGTCTTTTTTTCTTCTTTGGCATAACGCGCTGAGTGGACGACCGAATGCGGTGTGGATCAATAGCAAGGATATTTTGTGGATCATAATGTCCTTGCAGATTTCTGAGTTGCCTTAATGTCACTTGAAGGGATTCATATTCTGCCATCGTATGGCGGTCGAGTACCTCATGAATGGTTTCGTCAGTAACCAAAAAGGACAATCCATTTGCCAGGGCAAAACCTTGATTGCACAGAGCATTCCTTTTCCTGACTCTGTTTTGACAAATTGCTGCTTCATTGACCAATTGTAGGCCAATACGGGCAGAAAGGTTGTGATCTTCGGGCTTATTGAAAAGTCCGCAGACCAAGTCCCAGGCTCCAAGTCGTAGATATTCCGGTATCAATAACCAGAGACCCAAATGAGTGCCTGATACCTTTCGAGCTAACATTTCGCGTATGAACCGTTCATTGTTCTGTTCGGTAACCACGATCTTCTTTTTTACCCTCTTGGTCTGCTGGGCAGTAACAGGTATTGGCTTTTGACTATCGGGATTTAGCTTATGGAGTTTTTTTTTGAAGACCATATTCCTGAATAGTCCGTTCCACACTTCGTTTACTGATTTTGATCCCCTGTTGGTTAAGCTTTTGGGCGATCACATCACTATTGGCTCGCGGATCGAGAAAACGATGTCTGATTATCTGGTGGATGACCCTATCAGAACGAACAGTATTTTTCTTTGGGCCTCTTTTCTGATTGATCAGAGCGTCCATACCATCTTCCTTGAACTTGTTCAACAATTGGTAATACCGTTGTTCTGTATAACCATACTTCTTGATGCTTTTCTTCACACCCTGTCCGTAAGCACCTTCTACCAGCATTAAAAATTTCAAAGAAGTAGAATCATCAGATTTAACATTGAGTTTTTCAAAATCAAGATCGGGTAGTCTCGGATTTGTATTTTTTGCCATAATAACTAAAATTAAATATGGCGTAAAATAATAATATGAAGTGTAATTACAAAGCGAATTCGTGGCTCATTTGCCCTATTCTAGAATAGAAGCTTATTAAATGGCCAATTAACAAATAGTTAACCGCCATATATTATTTTAGTGTTTAAATTGTTAGCCTAGCAGTGTCAGTAAACAGCGGACTGAGAATATTAAAATAATTGGATAGTAGAAAATCGTTGACGATGAATGTCGGGACATAATGCATTATGCTAAGGCATAACTCCGGTTTTCCCGCCTTGATCAGAAGAAAAATAACGTCGTTTATATATGTCATTACTTAGTTCCTAACGCACTAGTGTTCAGTCAAATTATATAGTCTGGGTAAAGATTTTTTAGTTTAATGCGCGCATCACTCGTTGTAAATTGCCAATCTACTCCTTTTTGGTTTTTGTTTCTGTACCCATACCAGGCTTTGGTTTGTTTTTTGAGTTGTTCTTCATCTGACATTCTACTTTTCAAACCACACCGTGTTAATACGCTCAATTCACATTCTGCAATATTGAGCCAGGAAGCATGTGCCGGTGTGCGAACAACTTCTATCTTTTTCACTATGTTTCGGGCTCTGGGGGCAGGCATAATTTCATATAAGGTACTTAATTTATGTGCACTTAAATTGTCCTCTACCAATGTGATTTTGTTAGCAGCGCTATATGTTTTTTCTACTAAGTTCATGATGATTTTTGCGTAAGTCTGACTATTGTGATTATCCTCAATATGTACTTCTCTGTATTCTCCTAAGGGTTCTACGCAGGGTCATTCACTTCTAAAAATTTAATATATTAAGATTTTTTATATTTATTGCATTAATACACATTGACAATCTATTGGCGTATTTTTCTTGTGCAACAGTCATGCTTTGCTCATTGTTTAGTTTGAATATGTTGAATACAAATGTTCTGACCATAGACATGTTTCTGGCTAGGCTAAAACCATTAACCAGTGAATTATCCTCATTCCATATTTTGTCCTTTACCCAATGTAGTTTGTTTTCTATGAACCAATGAGCTCTGATACCTCTGGCATAGAAGGATGCCTTTGATTCGGTTCTGCTTGAGATGTACATGCTGCTTTCGCTGCTGGTTCGACCTTTTCTCTTTGCTGATCTTTTCACAATTATTATGGTTGTCAAACCTGTCCATAAGGTAAATGGCTCTGCAGACATTCCTTGGTAGGTATAATATTGGCGTATTTCATTTCTGCCTCTTACCTTTTCTCTGGTTTCGTACCTATCAACCGGCTCATTTTGTTGGGTAAACGATGAGATCGCCTCCTTAAGCTTCATTTGATTGCCTTTGACTTGTATTACATAGTCATTTCCATTACCCACGATGGTTTGCGCAGTTTTTTTTGGCAATGAAGTGGGTCAAGGGTAAAGATAACACCCTTAACTTCCAACTGTTCGATAATGTCGAGTGCACAAGCAATTTCATTGTCCTTCTTTAATTCGTAGGGCTTGGTAGTTATAACCACGCCCATTTCAGAGTTGAAAAGGCTAACAATAGCTTGAAAGTTCTGATTTTTTCCGTTAGGCTCTCTTACAGTAGAGGCCAGTGCTTTTCCATCAATAGACATCCAATTGGCTTGGTTGTTACCCATATACTGACTCATCCAACTTACAAGGGCTTTATTAAGTTCTGTGTAATCAAAATCACGAAGAATATTAAAGATTACTGTTTTTTTGGGTACACCATGGAGCAAACCATAACGGTCAATGAAGAATTCTTGATTGTATTCAATAAATCTGGCAATAGCGTTTATACTAAATCGGCCACTCATGCCAGCTAAGAATACCATTTCAAAAAAAGAAGACAAGCAAAACCGTTGGCCTTGTGCACGTCGAGGGTCATGGATGAGTTCTAAAAAGGAGTTAAGCGTTTTCATATGTAAGAATTTCACTCAAACATATTGAATATTTAACACATATATAAATAATTTATATGATTTGTTTTTAGTACTGAATGGCCCTGGGGTTCTACGATCATGTACATACTTTTTACTCCTTCTCTTTTATACTCATAGTCTTGATGTAATATACCCTTTGAATCCATATAGCTTTTCTTTGTTTCACTTATGATCTGTTTAGGGGACTCATCTAAACAGATTACTGGATGAGTCGGGTCATATGGTCGTTCATATACATCTAATACCGCTTCCATTTTATGAACAAAATCTGCTCCTTTCTTTGGCATTATCCAACCTTTGACTCGCCAGGGTTTAATTTTGTTTTTTTTAGTATCTGCCGTATAGATTCATGACTGATGCTTTCTACATATTCCAATTCTACCATCTTATCAGCCAATAATCGTAAACTCCACCCTGAATGACCATCAGGAACTTCTTCACATCTTAAGGATAGTAAATGGCTTTCTACCCGACCGTCAAATATCTTTTCTTTTACATATTCTCTTTTCTTTCCATATAGCGCTGCTTCAAATCCGTGTTCCACAAATCTTTTTCGCATTCGCTCTATTCCATTTATCGTCATTCCATAGGCAATTTGAATCTTTTTATCTGTCCAATGCTTATCTCCATTCTCATCTGAGGCCAATAATATATAACTCCGCTTGGTCCTAATTGACTTACTATTGGGTATGCTTATTATTCGCTCTAATTCACTACGCTCTTCTTCGGTTAAGGTTACTTTGTAAAATTTTGCCATGATTCTTTTTTTTGTTCATTAATCAAGGCTCTATATTCTCTTTTTGATCAGGTGGTCACTCTAATCTTTATGCAAAACAACATTCGAAGTTACTTTATTCTTTTTACCCAGATTTATGCGCTTGACTGAACACTAGTGTATGGATCAAAACATAGGTAAGTCACTGATAACAATAGTCCGTGAAGGAAATATTTCATAACTCGTTGATACTCAATCTTAGAATTATGGATAAATTATTAAAACTAAAGTATCGTCTGAACCGAAACTTGCATTTTAATAGGATTGCCAAATAAGCAGGCCATAAATACTTGATAATCAGCGTTATAGAAAATCTTGAATTTAAGATACTGCTGTTAACACTTCGAATTTGGCCGAAATCCTTCACGAACTATTGTGATAATTAATCAATTAATAATTGTATCCTTATGGTCAAAGGCCAGAAATTTGGTAGAATGAATTATTCATTAATCAAAAGACAAACCTCACTCAGTGGAAACCTTGTCCTATTCTGCCGTTACTTGCGCACCAAAGGATATTACTTGTCTTCTTCTGAAGAATCCGATGCCTTAGAAGCCCTTTCTATGATTCCACTCAATTCTCAAAAAAGATACCGGGAAATTCTAAGGGCCACACTTGCGAAGAACCAGTACCAATTTGACCAATTCCATGATCTGTATTATGAGTATGTCTACGAAATGGAGAGGGCAGTGGATGACAAGGTGAAGAACCAACCCAGTAAGAAAACAAAGGAACACTCATCCAAACAAGAGGCCTTCCATGCATTGAAGAATTGGCTATACGGAATTCCTTCGACCGAAAAAATGGCTATATCCTCTTACAGCAATATCGAAGTGTTGACCAAAAAGGAATTTCCTTCGATGACCGAGGAGGAAATTGAACTCATACTTTACATCCTCGGCAAACTAGCAAAACGACTTGCCCATCGCAAAAGCCGGCTCAAAAAAATTTCACACCAGAAAAAGATTCCTGACATACGATTGACATTGCGTCATAATCTTCGCCGAAGCACTGACATTACCGACTGGGTGTACAGCGAAAGAAAAAATAAACGGCTCAGGCTCGTTATTCTTTGCGATGTAAGCAAGTCCATGGATTTGTATTCCAAGTTCTTTATTCAAATGATCTATGCCTTTCAAAATACATACGACAAGATTAGCACCTTTGTATTCAGTACTGCCCTTTACAACATCAGTGAAATTCTCAGTAACCACAATTTTGACAAGGCATTTGAAATAATAGCCGACCGTATCCCTCAATGGTCAGGGGGTACCAAAATCGGCTCCTGTTTCGAAGAGTTTCATAACCGTCATGGATACCGAAAACTAAATCGCAAAACCGTTGTCATCATATTAAGTGATGGGTGGGATACAGGAGAGCCGGAAGTACTGAAGGAAGCTATGCATCAGATTCATAAAAAAGCACGTAGGGTGGTTTGGTTAAATCCCCTTGCAGGTAATCCGGAGTTTCGACCCTCGGTCATAGGGATGCAAAATGCCTTGCCCTTTATTGATAGCCTAGCGGCAGCACATAATCTGGAGAGTTTGAGAAAGGTTATTAAAGAGTTATGAAATATTTCTTTAATTTCACCATCACCACCAGCCAATAACTTGAGAATGATTATTCAGGGCCAACATACTCTTGATTCTAATGTTGCAGACCTATGGCGCATGCTTCAGGAACCGGATGTGTTAGCGAGAATAACCCCAGGTATTTCAAGAGTGGAGAAAATAGCCGAAGACCGTTTCAAGGCCATTTCAGCTATCAATATTGGGCCGGTAAGCGGCAGTTTCGAAGGTGGATTAGCGATTGAGGACAAACGCGAAGGAGAAAGCATGACCCTGGTACTGGATCAGAAAAGTAAAATGGGTAATGCTGAGGCCCATATCATCCTGAATCTCGCTCCTACCAGTGATGGAAAGACCCTGGTCACCTATAACGGAAAAGCTAAAGTAACCGGCACCCTTGCTTCTATGGGACAACGCATTTTGGATGGTGTAATCAAAACATTCACCCGCCAAGTATTTTCAGAACTGGAGAAAGTAATATCAGAAAAAAATGAAGGCGCATCTGAAGCTTCATCGGCTAGCCACAAATCAGGACAAAACCAACAAGCACCGACTTTCATTGAACTTATTCTTACAAAAATATTATCACTATGGAAATCACTATTCAGGTTAACGGATTAACTTATTCCCGCAATGTTCCACCTATGATGACATTGGCATCATTCCTCAGGGAAAAATTGTCATTAACCGGTACCCACATCGGCTGTGACACCAGCAGTTGCGGAGCTTGCACGGTTACCCTGGGCGGAAGAGCGGTAAAGTCGTGCACTGTATTGGCAGTACAAGCGGATGGAGCCTCCATAACCACTATAGAAGGTATGAGCAAAAACGGAGAATTGCATCCCATCCAAGCTGCTTTCAAAGAGCATCATGGATTGCAATGTGGCTTTTGTACGCCCGGAATGGTGATGATGGCCGCCGACATCCTGGAGAATAATGCAAATCCTACCGAACAGGAAATCAGGCACGGACTGGAAGGTAATTTTTGCCGCTGCACGGGCTACCACAATATTGTCAAATCCATTCAGCATGCCGCTGAAACTTTAAAATAAATCATCATGGCAACTAACTATATCGGTAAATCCATACGACGAAGAGAAGATGCCCGCTTCTTAACAGGCAAGGGAAAATATACGGACGACATCAAATTGCCCGGTATGACCCATGCTGCATTTGTCCGCAGCCCCTATGCCCATGCCAATATTTCAAATATTGACACCTCAGAAGCAGCTAGCGCTCGGGGCGTGGTTGCGGTCTATGCAGGTACTGATGAATGCGGCACTTTTAGCGTGCCATGCGGCTGGCAGGTAGATTTCAAAAATGGCGACACAATGAAAGAACCTCCCCATCCGCTATTGGCAACAGGAAAAGTTCGTTATGTAGGTGAGAATGTTGCCGTCGTCATCGCAGATAGCTTGCAGGAGGCTCGAGATGCGGCAGAATTGGTCAATGTGGACTATGAAGAATTACCTTCGGTAACCAATCCCAAAGAAGCTATTAAATCCGCTGCACCGCTCATCCATGAGGAAGCACCACTTAATACTGTGTTCGATTGGGAAATTGGAAACCCGAAAGAAGTAGTAGATGTGGCGTTAGAAGGCGCCCACCACGTTACTAAACTGGAATTCAACAACCAACGGTTGTCTCCAAATGCCATTGAACCCAGATCCTACATTGCCGATTATGACGTCAACGGCGATAAATGGACCTTATACGCCAGTACACAAATCCCACATGTGCTCAGGCTACTAATGTGCGCTTTTACGTTGAATATCCCTGAGCACAAGGTCAGGGTGGTGAGTTACGATGTAGGTGGTGGTTTTGGCAGCAAGATCTGTCATTACACAGAAGAGGCACTTATGACCTGGGCTGCCAAACAAATAGGTCGCCCTGTAAAATGGACTGCGGATCGCAGTGAAGCCTTTCTGACTGATGTCCACGGCCGCGACCATTGCACCACCGCAGAAATGGGTTTTGATAAAGAAGGTAACATCCTTGCCCTTAGGGTCCATTCTGAGGCAAATTTGGGCGCTTATTTATCCACATTTTCCACCTGTGTTCCCACGTATCTGCACGGTACACTTGCCCAGGGATGTTACAAGACTCCATTAATAAATATCGATGTGACGGCTGCATTTACAAATACATGCCCGGTCGATGCCTATCGCGGGGCGGGGAGACCTGAAATGACTTATATTATTGAGCATCTCCTGGATACCGCAGCTCTTGAAATGAACATTGACCCCGCCGAACTTCGATTTAAAAATTTTATACCGCCTTTCGATGGAATACAGCAAGACGGATACCAGACACAAGTTGCTCTACAGTACGATAGTGGAGACTATCCCGCCACTCTAAAGCGCGCTTTAGAAATGGTAGGGTACGATGACTTTAGAAAGGAACAGACCCAGGCACGTGCAAATGGAAGGCTATTGGGCATTGGATTTTCAACTTACATCGAAGGATGCGGTATAGCGCCGTCAGCCGTCGTCGGTTCTCTGGGAGCGCGAGCAGGACTATACGAAGTAGGCCATGTGAGAGTTCAGCCTACCGGAAAGGTAAGTGTATATACGGGCTCCCATTCACATGGACAGGGCCACGAAACTGCGTTTGCCCAATTTGTAGCTGAAAAACTGGGTATAGATATCGATGATGTTGAAATCCACCACGGCGATACCGAGCAAGTGGCTTTTGGAATGAATACATTTGGATCGAGAAGTCTTGCTGTTGGAGGTAGCGCGATTATAAAGAGCCTGGATAAGATCATAGAAAAAGGAGCTAAGATCGCAGCACATAAACTCGAAGCCTCAGAAGCCGACCTCGAATACTCAGATGGGAAATACACGGTCAAAGGCACTGACAAATCAATACCGTTCGAAGATGTATCGCTGACTGCCTACGTGCCCCATGATTATCCCGAAGGACTGGAACCGGGATTGGACTTTTCGAGTTTTTATGATCCTGCAAATTTCACTTTTCCATTTGGTGCGCATATTTGTATCGTGGAAGTAGATGCCGATACCGGTAAAGTTGCCATTCAGCGTTTTGTGGCTTGCGACGACGTGGGCAATGTGATTAATCCGATGATCGTCGATGGTCAAATTCACGGCGGCGTCGTGCAGGGAATCGGTCAGGCTCTTCTCGAAGAAGTATCCTACAACGAAGACGGTCAGATGATCACCGGCTCGTATATGGACTATGCCATACCACGCGCCGACGATGTGCCTTTTATAGAGACGGACAGGACCGTGACTCCATGTCCGCACAACCCACTAGGTGTGAAAGGCGCCGGAGAAGCTGGCACAATTGGTGCGACACCGGCACTAGCGAATGCGGTTATGGATGCCATTTCGCATACGGGAATTAAAGACATTCAAATGCCGCTGACGCCGGAACGCGTTTGGAGGGCCATGAATTCCTGATTCAAATATTATTTCAAAAGAAAGAAATACATTATGATACCTGCACAATTTGATTATAAAAAAGTCAATACAACCGAAGAAGCCATAACGCTCCTTGGTGAGCACGGGCACAATGCCAAGATACTGTCAGGCGGCCAAAGCCTGATACCAGCTATAAAATTAAGGCTGAACCGGCCGGGTGTACTCATCGATATTGGCGGAATTTCCGGAATGAACTCGATCCGCGAAGAAGGTAATGAAATCGTAGTAGGAGCGAATTGTACCCATAGCGAAATAGCTGGTTCTGGATTGGTAACCGAACACGTCAACATCTTGAGTCAAACTGCCGGAGTCATCGGTGATGCCCAGGTGCGCAACCGAGGTACTATAGGAGGTAGCCTGGCGCATGCAGACCCTGCTTCGGATTATCCGGCAACCGTTCTGGCCACAGAGGCGATCATTGAAGTGCAAGGTGGCTCAGGAACCAGGTCGATTGCGGCAAGTGATTTTTTTCAAGGTATTTTCACCAGTGATCTTAAAGGAGACGAGATCATAACGGCAGTCCGCTTTCCAAAAACAAATAATGGTGTTTATCTGAAGTTTTTTCAATCCGCTTCGCGTTTTGCGGTAGTCGGTTGTGCGGCAGTGAAAGATTCATCAGGAGTGCGCATAGGAGTTACCGGAGTGGCCGATTCTCCCTATCGAGCTACTGCCGTAGAAGCCGCTTATGACGGCACCGATAGCGCAGCGGCACATGCTGTGGGCGGTGTCGATGTGATGAGTGATCATTTTGCATCAGCAGAGTATCGCAGTCATTTGGCGAAGGTCTTTGTGCGAAGGGCGTTAAGGCAGTTGAGCTGAGAATACATTCTCTACCTGCCTATGACCTTCGTCATCAATAAGAATCTGTGGAATAAAGATAAAACTGCCATCGTTCTGACCGACCTGGGAGAGGTTGCCTTAAGATTGGAACGCAAGCCACGCTCGATTCGTAGAAAAATCATAGTGTACGACCGCTATCGAGTTGAGATCGGAAAGATAGAAAAGAAGCTTTTCCGACCCGGTTTGCGCTACGAAATATTTTACGAAGGGAAACTCTTAGCCACGTTGAGCCGCAGGAGGTTCTTTTTCCGAAAAAGGTATTCGATTTCCAGTGTAGATGGCAAATTGTATTCTATCAAGGGAGATATTAACCCAACTTGCCATACTACTGGACATGAGCTATAAATTGTGGTTCAAAGAATAGCCAAGAGGGTTTGGGGATAGAACGAATGGAATGAGAAAGAAAGCATATGAAATTTCTAAGGTTGTTGAATTTGATTTCTAAAAAGGATAGTCCTTTTTTAAATTTGGAAACGACTAAGTTGATCGATCCGTTTTTATATTTCTTCCAATCACTCTTCTTTTTGTGCTTGAGTTGGGTTAGACCCTGTTCAATACATAAGGCATAGATAAATACTACAATACCCATTGTCAATTCTATTTTTCCAGAGTCTTTAAAATTAAGAGCTTCTAAATTGAAACCATTTGATTTTAAGTGTTTGAAGCAAGTTTCAATAGTCCAACGAATAGGGTAAAGCTTTACTATTTTTCTTTTGTCTTTCAATGTAGATATGAAATAAAACAGAGGTTCGTTGGCTGAACTTTTGGGGTTTTTAAAAATCACAAAAGAAAATTTTTTTCCAAGGATTTCAATTTGTTTAGACACTCCACAGATTTGATACCGTTTTTTCAATGCTTCACGTTCAATACCAATGTATCGAAGATGTTGGTGTTTATAAAATGTCTTATCCTTTCCCCTTTGGTTGTCCACATACCCTTTATAAATTCCCTTTTTTAACCTAATTACAAACTCTAACCCCTTGTCTACCAGATATTTAAACCATCTTTCTCCGATGTACTCCCGATCTGCTAGTAGTATCAAACCTTTCAGATTATATAATTTACAGGCTTTGTCTATCACCTTTCGTCTTTCATTAAAATTACTCATACCCTTCTTGTCTAAGTCTTCCCACCATATTGGAATACTTACTCCATTGACCACTACACTCAATGTTAATAACTGACCTTTCGCAGGGCAGATATTTGGAAAATTAAAAAATAATATTATAGTTATTCCAAAAGAGGAATAGCTTGCAGTTGAGCAGGGTTAACCAAATTGAATTGTTTTTTCATTCGGTTAAGTTCTTGATATGCTGCTTTGACAGCTTTTAAGTATAGTCTTGCCTTTATGGCGAAGTGGTTTTTAGCTTGATTAATTTTGAGCAATTCGAGTTTAGTATACGCTATCATCACACAAAAAATATGATTGGACTGCGTCACTTCATACTTTGTTGGTGATTTGGCTAAACAAGCATTCTGTTTCATCGATTTGTGGAATTCCTCAACTTTCCATCTTCTTTCATAGATTGTATGAGTCTGCTGATGTGTAAGTTTTGTATCGTTGCTTACCAGATACAGTACGCCTGTGGAGTAATCTTTGTTCGTAAAGACTTGTTTGGTCAAAGAAACCGGAAAGTCCAATCCTTTGATCCAAACTTCCATTACACAGTCTGGCTGTAGGTCTAGTGCATCGACTCTTGTAAACTTACCTTGCAGTTTTTCTTCCTTACTCAGGGCAACAAGACGATTGGTCTTAATTGCACCGATAAAATGCTTTTTTAACTCGTAATGCACAAACTCCATATTGTCATTTGAGCTAAACCAACTATCCCATAAGGCATATTTGTACTGAACATGATTACGCTGTGTGAGTACTTTGAGCCTTTGTCTTACTAACTCATTCTTACTCACCTCACTTTTGCGTTTCTCTTGTCGTGTTTTTAGATCAGTAAACCTGATTGGCTTTCTGATAATTTCATAGGCTAAAGGCAACTCTACCGTTTGGCCATCACCCAATTGGTTATGATATAGAAAACTTATCATATTGATGCCTTTGACGCTCCTGTTCTTTGTATGATCAAAGTGATACGTTATTATCTCATTCTGAGTAGAATGTGGTTTTTCAGTTATCACATCATCAATACAAATGCTACCATCAGGACTTTCTACTTTCCTGACTATAGGTTTAACAGATTTCCAATAATCTTTTTGGCCCAGAGTAGGCTGAGCCAAAAATCTACTGATCTGATCATGGCTATAAGCACCGTCTAACATTTTAGACATACCTATAGCTGTGCTGTGACTAAAACTTGTCAACAAATAATCGCTGTACAAGTCGGCAATGTGCGGATTCATCATTAGTAACTATCTTTAGATCCAGCACAAAGCTATACATATAATAATTTTTTACAATACCAAATTTTCGAACTGCGAAATGTCAGTTAATAAGTGAATATTCTTGTTGCCATTCTCCCAGCTCGTACCATCTAGTGCCAAATATTTGATGTTCTTCGCTTTGAGTCTCAACAAATAAAAACTAAAACATAATATAGCTTCAATCAATGCCTGCTTGTCAGCATCATCCATATTGAAAAAACGGATCAACCTCTTATAATTCGAATCAGGTTTGGTGTTTTGTTGGTTTTCGAGTATTCCAGGGAGCTTATCCTTTACAATGTTCAAATTCGTCGTCCTGGCTGATAATATACCTTGGGCTGTTGTGAGAAAATTTTTTATTACATGTTCTTCAAAACCTGAGAAAAATGGTTTTATTTCGCTTACGAGTGGAATTGTCATTGTTGTTAATTGTTTGTTTTACAAACAATAATGATATATTCCACTTTATTATAATATATAACCTACTTTATTTCAAGACATTGTATTATTTTAACCCCAATGTCCAGTAGTATGCCAACTTGCTCTTTTTAGAAAATAAGTCGGTGATTATCAGTGGGTTACGATTTCAATGGTACACTACATATTTTTTAATTGCCTTTTGAATATCTGTTGAGTTGGTTGCAGAATAGATGTTTTGTACTTTTTGGATTGGCTTTGAAGGTTTTCTCAGGTGTATGGATTTGGTGTCAGTGCGTAGTTCGACGGTTTGGATGGTATGTGTGCTCATTATTCTGACAATATTTGCCCAGTCGTAATTTATGCCTTTTTGGTTGAGCATGTATCGGATCGTGTTTACGACCTGATAGGCTAGAAGTGTGAGATAAATATGAGCTTCGATCCTTTCGTCATTTTGATGGTGAATGGGCCGGATGTTGAGATCAGTTTTGAGGCATCGGAATGTGGACTCCACTTCTCTTATGGTGTTGTAAATTTGCCAAAGCTGCTTATCGTCGATCTGCTCGTAATTTGTTCTCAAAAAGTAAATTCCCTTGTCTTTGTCCTGTTTTTCTTTTTGTGGCTGGACAGACCATGAGACATTGACAGCTACTTTGTCATCATGCTCCACATCTATTTTGTATCGGGAGGATACATGCTTGTGTTTTTCCTTGAGCCGACCGATGCGTTCCCACACTTTTTCTATTTTTTTAGTACCTCCTTTTTTAGCTATTCCATTTTGAACCTGTTGTAAGTCTTCTTCAAATCTTTGCATGAGCTTACCCTTCATCGATTCTTCTTTTAGTTGTTTGGATGAACTGTGCACATAAAGCCAGGTGTCATTGTACCCTTCGGGTTTGAATTGAGTAATGTGCACTTCATGTTTGTTACGATCTGTCGATATTTTTGTAAACACATTGGATTGATCGATCGGGTGGTCTTTGAGTCGTTTTCGGGAAACGCATACATAATGAAGACCTTTACCGGCGATCAATTCCAGGTTTTTCTCAGTGGCTATACCTGCATCTATGACCACTGTTTTGTTCGTGTGATCGGGGCTGTATTTTTCAAGGTCTTTGAGCATCTCTTCCAGGGTTGTGCTGTCAGCTCTGTTACCCTCATATATCCTTGAATGCCGGATGAAGCCCTCCTTATTGATCACTCCGGTGAATACAACTTGTTTGCAATCTGTCCTTTTCTCTTTGCTTTTTCCAAATTTTGGAAGTTTGTTTGTCGCCTTTCGACCTTCGAAATAGGTATTGGTAATGTCAAAAATGACCAGTTTATCATCCAGTGTGAACATATTGATGATGCGGCTATATAGGTGTTGATCGATAGTGTTTTTGTGTTTGTAGAGCAGGTCTGAAATACGGTATAGTTCGCGATGGGTGATCGAGCCGGGAGTGTAATTGTAGCAGGCCATCAATTCTGAATTGTCTGTGAGAATCTGTGAAGTTTTATGTTCTGAACTTGTGTATATGGCTCTTGCGCAGATGCTGATCAATGCTTTTTGAATATCCTTATTGCGCCAATTAAGTGAGGTAAGGCACTTAGTTAATTGAAGTTTTTCCAGAATCTGCTTGCAAAGGTGTTCGGAACCGAAAGATTTGACATCTCCTACTTCGATGGAATGAATATCAACACTGTGAATTTCGCTTTTGTCTTTTGGTGGGGGAAGTGAGGCTGCCTTTTCACCTTGATTATCGGGGTATTTTAATTGGTATTTTTCGTAGAATTTAAGAGCAAGCTTTAGCAACTCATCCGCAATATCAACGGGGAATAGATCTTGTTGAGAAAATATTCTGGATTTGAGCACTTGTAAGACCTCAGACTTATTCTGCTTCGAATCCAACAACGGGTCGCTTCCCAGGTAAAGGATGTTTCTTTGTTTGACTTTTCCATCTACCCTGGCCGTCTGTGCAAGTGTGTACTGGTAGAATATTTTACCGTTTTTGACATTTTGTTTTTTTACTTGTCTAATGTACATATGGCAAATGTACACATATGATTCCAATTACGCAAGCACCATACTACACTACATTTGAAAATCCTTAATAACTACTATTGAAAATCAACAAGTTATATCACAAAAACATGGATATTCAAACAAAATTAGTGCAGACATTAATCAAAAAGGACAAGTTGGGTTAAGGCTAATCTATCCTCCACGGCGGATTTTTCCGATTTCCACCACCTTGAAATAAAATCAATTGATTGCCGTCTAAATCTTTTAATCTCGTCTCCCTCCACAACCAAGGTTTATCCTTTGGCAATTCTTCAAATTTTATCCCTTTGTTAGCAAGTCTTTCTACTACATTATCGAGATTTTCACACTCAAAATAGACCCATATTCCTTCGCCTTTGGGTAGTTCTTTCACCCTATGAATGGAAAAGGTAGAATCGCCATCAGGACATTCGAATCGCGCATAATCGGGCAGTGATTTTACGATTAATTTCAAACCGAGCCTTTCGTAAAAGAGAATTGACTTGGCGAGGTCCAATGAGGGTATAGTGATCTGATTTAAATTCATCCTGATATTTCTTTGAAGACAGTGCTTTTTACATTTGGCCACTCTTCTTTTAAAATGCTATAATAAGCAGTGTTTCGCCTGTACCCGTCGATCATAAGAGTATGACTTCTTAATTCACCTTCATACTTAGCGCCAATAGCTTCGATGGCGGTTCTGGATTGCAGATTTCTGCTATCGGTCTTTAGTTCTACGCGCTGGAATTTTAAGGTCTCAAATGCATGTGTCAACAGAAGATATTTGCAATGCCTGTTCAGGCCTGTTCTTTGAAACTTTTTACCGATCCATGTCGAACCGATCTCGAGTCGTCTGTCGTAATTGGATATATTCATATAGCTTGTACTTCCTGCGAATCTTTCTTTATTCTTATCGAAAATGGCAAAAGGGTAGTGCAACTCTTTTCGTTTCGATTTGAAAGCTGTATCAAAGTAGGTTTTTAGATCTTCTGAGGTTCCGAACTTTGAAGGGCTGTATCGAAGAACATCTGGATTGTCCAAAGCTATTTGAAGCAGCGATTCGAAATGCTTCCAGTCGAGCGGCTCGAGTTTTGCTCTTTTGTTTTCGAGCATGATTTGTTTGCCAAATTCCAAATTCATTAAGCAAAATTATTGTTTATCCCTGTTATTAACTGATTCATCGAAAAGTCAAAGGAAGTGGAATGGCATTGCCTGATTAATCCCTACATTTCACTTAGTTTTGAAGAATGGCAAAGTTTTACGAAGGGTTGACCAATCAATTGATGACATTTATTGAGGACCAGAAAATATTTTTTGTAGCGACTGGCGGGACAGACGGGACGATCAATCTTTCGCCCAAAGGCCTTGATGCTCTTAATCTAAATTTATGAATATGAAAAAATTATCCGGGCGAAGAGCCTTCCTCCAAAAGACAGGTTACAGTACCATTGCGGTGGCGAGCATTCCTGCTGTTTTTACTCAAAGCACAATTTTCGGGGCATTACCTAGTCATACTTTCGCGGAGATATCCGATAGGTTTCCAAGCCAGGATATAGAATCCGTACGCGAAATTGTAGGAGCTTCCCATGCCCGATTTGATCGAGTCAAAGAAATGGTAACCGCCCGCCCCGAATTTGCAAAGGCCACGTACGATTGGGGTTTCGGAGATTGGGAATCGGCCCTCGGTGCTGCCTCTCATATGGGGCGAAAAGATATTGCTGAGTTGCTCATGGAATACGGCGCCCGTCCGAATATTTTCACGTACGCCATGTTGGGAAAGGTGGATGCCATTAAAAGCATGGTTGAGGCGACTCCAGGGGTACAAAGGATCAATGGGCCGCACGGCATTACACTTCAGGCGCATGCCAAAAACAGATTGCGATGGAACAATATACCCGACGAAGATCGCAAGGGGGGCCAAGCTGTAGTAGACTACCTGGAATCATTGGGCGATGCTAACCAGAGAGATACAAGTTTGGATATTTCCGAAGCAGAAAAAAAGATGTTTTTAGGAACCTACGAGTTTGGTTCGGGAGAACGCGATTATTTCGAAGTTGCTTTGAATCGAGGTGGAAATCTAGCTATCAAACGCGGAAAGCAACCATTTGGCAGAGTGCTTAATCGCGTCGAGGAGTTTGCTTTTGCTCCCGGTGGTGCGCCTTCGATAAGAGTGCGATTTGATATAGAAGGAGGAAGAGCAGCCGCTTTAAGTGTTCATGATCCGGAGCCTTTGGTGAAGGCGGTTTGGAAGGAACTCTAGCGTGAGGCCAGGAGGTCGCTAAAGCTTTAGCGGCACGCGGATGGCGGCTCGCCTCAACGGTTGTTGATGGCGTCTCGCCTCAACACATCAAAAAACACAACGAGCACCAGGTCTTCTTCAATATCGGAAAATCGATGCTCAGCTTCTGCTTTTACGAAAAGAATGATCCCCCCCCTTTATATCAACGGTTTCGTCACCAACGGTAAATTTTGCTTTACCCGAAGCCACGTAGTACACTTCGTCGGTGTCATGCGGTTGCTGTAGGTCTTCGGCACCTGCTTTCAGTCTGTAAATGCCGGTGAGTACATTTTTTCCCTTGAAGAAAGGGATCCAAGGGCGGCCGGATTCTTCCAATTGGGATACTAATTCTTCTAGTTCGAAAGTGGCAAGAGCTGGATCTTCTTTCATCGTTTCAGATTGGCTAAACGCAATAAGGTTAAATGTCAGAAAGAACAATGTTAAAAAAAGTACTTCTTTAAGCATGATTGTTTTTTGTGCAATTTGGGATTATTTGAGGACTCTGGCAAGGAAATGAAGGCGGGTGTTCCTATGTGGTTGACCGACCGTTGATCCGTCGCTTTACAATCCCCTGAAAAGTCCTAACCGCATTCTCTCCATGTGGATTCTGTTTCTGACAAACCCAAATTTGGCAATAGCCACGGCACATAGGCTCCTATGTATTCATTCGTCATTTCAGCTATGCGTTTAAAGGGAATGAGCTTATCGAGATTTTCAACATATTCCTTTGCCAAAGGCTCCCAAAAAAGGTAGTGATCGCCTACAAATCCAAATTCAGCTCTGGCATGATCGTTTCTTACTTACAGGCTCTATAAAATAGGGAACTCCGGTGAACAGATCGGGAATCATCCAAATCAGAAAAAGTATACCCCAGATCCATTGCCAGTTAAACCACATAGCGAAGTATAAAATGATCAATCCTAATATTGTGCGCCATTTCATGTTTCCTTTATTTTTCATAAGACTTGCATTATAAATTCCCAAACGTAAATCCGAGCCCACCATACGATCCTTCAAATATTCTATTATCGATCAACAGATTATCTATATCGGGAAATAGGTCCGGCGACCTGATAGTAGTACGCTGAATTTTATACCCGAAAATTGCGGATATCTTAAAAGCTCTACCCACTCTAAATTGAAGATCCAGCTGGGGCGATAAATTGTAGTTGGTGTGGTTAATTTCCAAAGGTAGGACAGGAAGGTTTTGGAGCATGGGATCATTAACTTCGACGGATTGATCAACATAGGATTCGAGATAATTAATTGTAGAGTACCCTATTTTCAGGCTGAGTGTGGTCTGTAAGGATTTGGCAGGTGCAATGTTGAATCCGAAACGACCGCCAACATCGAAATTGTTGATAGTAGAATTAGTGGCCAGTTCATTATTGGTCAATTGGGGTTGGTCAAGATTGGGATTATTGAGCGAGGTGAATAGATCCCACCTAAACGGTTTGGTTAAAGTACTTACGTACACGCCGAAGAGAAGATTGTTATTTAGAATAATGCCACCGCCGCCATTGGTGTACGCTTTTCCGCCGAATGTACTGAGTTCGAGAAATTCGAATGATCCATAACCGCGGATACCATCTTTCTGAGCGAATACATTTCCGGTGATCGCAAAAAACATGAAAAAGAAGAAGTATCTCATTTTTCTATGTAGAATGAACAAAGTGGTCACCACCATTTTTTAAACTTTCGACCTCAAGGATCAACTCTAAAAGAAAAATTTAGCAAATCCTGTCCATCTTCCATCTATTTCGGACCATTAATAAATGCTGCAAGCGAAAGAATTTTCTGCGAACCTCCGGCAGCGGCATCTTGGTTCCATCCTTTCCAAAACATCGAACCTGTTGATTTTCCTTGTTTGATTTTGGCATTCTTAAATTGTACCATAGCGAGGTTCATATCCAATAGGGCATAGCCGCTTTTGCGCTTTGCAAATTTGGCCTTGAACGGAGACACTGCAAATTGCTGCATGCCTTTTTTCCACTCCACATATTTCAAATTGGCGTCGCTGAGAAGAATTCCAGTTTCCGAGTTGTATTCCACGGGCAAAACATATTCATTCATTTCCAATAACCAATGCTCCTCGTCCAGGACAATGCCCAATCCTCTAATACCAATTGTGGCTTCGGGATAAATATTATTTTTTTGCCCCAGGGTGATCACCTGCTGTGATTGATCTTCAATTTCTATTTGCTCGTCCCATACATAGTTTCGCGCGGTGTAAGCGGTGGTCAAATTTGCATTGTCGTCGTCAAAGGCCATTATCAAAAGGTTAATTGTAAGCTCGTATGCCGTTTTGTTGCTCAAGATCGGACATTCTAGAGTACGGCAATTGGTCACCAGGTTAAAATGTGCTTTGACCTTTAGCTCTTCGGATGCTTTGGAATAGGACACTTCATCTACCAGGAAACGAAACAATTCGAGTTGATCCGATTTGAGAATGGACCTTATCTCAAAACCATTGATAAGGGCGTAATATGCCTTTTTGTCCCTGATCCAGGGATCAGCAGGTACATACAATTCTTCGATTTTGGTGAGTAATGCCCCTTCTTTGCCATTTACCTGGATGGTGATTGGAATCTCTTTGAAACAGACATCAGGAGATTCGACATAAGTGTAGTGGGAGGTAAAAGAAGTACTATCCGAACCAAGGCCGGTGGCGCTCCTATGTACGGCCTGGCCGCCATTATCCATAGTTACAAAATTGCCCAATCGATTTACGCGGTGATTATAAGTCCACTTGTGCTGCATGCCTCGCCAGATGAGTGTTTTGTTGTAATCATTTAGTTCCTGGCTGTGCAATTGAATATTTCCGCAGAGGGCAAAGGCTACAGTTAGCAGGATGCAGTACTTCGGTATAATTAAGGGTAGGATATTTTTCCATTTAGATACCATGCCATAAATTTAATGGAGTATTTTCAAAGAGAACTGGATCAAATTGCATAGCGAATAAAAGAGTCGAAGGCTATCTTTTCCTCCGAATCAAAAAGTTTTTTCATCTATTCCAATGGCACTGGAAGGCCATGTGACCTCAAGAACGACAATTTGTCCCAATATCCGCGTTGAAATTTGAGTCCACTCCGATTACCACACATTTTTCAAGCGTACATTTGCCAGCTGCGGCCAAAACCCTGGAATTTTCTTAAGTGCAATATTGTTGCATAAGCATTCCTGAGGGTTGCGATGATGATATTTGGAAATCCGAGGGTATTTTCGACCAATTTATCGTTAATTCTTCTAAAATTCGTCCAAAGTACTCGTGACAGGACATAAATTTGACATTTGAATAAACCCCGATATAATATTTTGTTCCTTTTTTTGAGCCGGTGAAAACATTGATGTATGGTCGATTCCACATTGGCTCTTAGATTGTGGGTGTGCTCATCTAATGTTTCTTGCATCTGTTGAAATAAAAAATAGTTTTCTACTTCATCTTTGGTCATATACCGACCTCGGGTGTCGTGTTTAATGACGTATTTGTTGGTCTTCTCGTTAAACTTTACCGCGCACTGTTCTCCTGTCTTTTTTCGCCATACTTGAAGATTGTTATTCTCATCTCGTTTCATTGTATAGGCCTGCTTTCCCCCTTTTGTATTAGCTAACTTCCATTCGGGCGTGGTCGTTTCTGACATTGCTTTTCTGTTGGCCTTGCTGTCGTATCCGCCATCCGTGATGGCCTGTTCTATTTTATTCTTTTCTTGACCTGATTCATCCTTATCTGGATTTAATACATCCTGGATATGGTCGATAGATTCGATTAAAAACTCGTCTTCTGTAATATTGGCCGGTACTACCTGGGCATCTACGATTAGGTCTATTTCATTTTCTTCTGTACACGTTTCACTTATGTTGGCATGATAGCCCGATATGGTCTGTTTATTTTCTGCTTTACCTTTAGTACGGTAGGCAGCATCAGGATCATGAATGGACTGCACACTGCCACTCGATATGTCTCTTGCAGCTTTGGGTCTCGGAGTATTCTCCTGTTTAGTTTGCTGTTCAGATTCATCACAGACCGCGCTGATTTTTGTTTTATCATCAGAGGCACTCGGAGGTTTTTGCTCATTAGATTCCTCTGATTGTTCTTCATACTGTTCTTCGTAGAGCCGCTTGAGATCTTGGTAGCCTGTCAATCCCGCCGCCTGGCCATGACTCAAGAGTACCTTTATGATCTTACCCATACCTACTAGCAGTTCCTCTTTTTCTTTTTTGTTTAATGGGTAGACAATATTGGAGGCACTTTGGCTTTTTAGCTTTTCTAAAAGCTCGCATGATTCTTTATCCAATTGATCTGTAAGCAGTTCTACCATAAGGTCTTTACTGCATACTCGTACAGCTTCGATTATCATCTGGACTCGAGTGCAGCGTGCAATATTGGAATTAATCAACTTCGAATCCAATCGTATTTTCTTACCGCTCACCTTGTATTGCTCTATCTGCCCAATAGTGATTTGTTTAAATGCCGCCTTCATCAAATCCTCCCCATGGTCTTCATTATACTCTACCATGCTCTGTCTGAACTTATAGTAAGTCGATTCGGTCGGAATATCCTCATTTATATTCGAATATCCCAAAGCAAGCATGACCCTGGTGTTGAATCGACATTCATCAAAAAGTTGTTCATCAGTCCAACCTTTACCTTCTTTAAGGATAATCATTCCCATTAAAACTCTAATTGAGCAATTGGGCCGGCCTCCTTGATTATAAAGCACCTCGAACAATCCTTCGTCTATGCGAGATACCACTTCTTTAAAAAATATATTATGCCAACCATTTGGATCATCCAGAAGCTCTCGCTTCCGTTCTGATAGCATCCCTCCTATCGATTTGAATAGATCAACTTGTGAATTTGTACTACGTTTAAACATATCACAAATTAAATATATATGTCATCTTATTGTAATATTTGACATGATTTATGATTTAGTTTTCGGAGTGGACTCAAATTTGATCTTCCCATCGAGGACCTGAAAAAATCCGTATCGTCTCAGGCCGTTTGGATCTTTCCATTCCAGGATCGCCCATTCCCCATCTTCAAAAATATTTTCGACAATGCACATCATTTCAGCTGTTGCAAAATCTTTTTCGAACATATTTTGGATGGCCTTCCTTCCAACTACTGGTTCGTTAGCGACCTGGTGGTTAATGGCATCTTCGTGGTAGAGGTCAGCCAATTCGGTCGCTTTTCCTTGGTTAAATAGGTCTACCCATTTTTTAATTAATTCTGTAGGCTTGCTTTTGGTGCCCCGTGCCTGAGCTTGCCGAAGGCCAGCAACCCCATCTTCCCCGGTCACTGAGCTTGTTGAAGTGGTCGAAGTGGTGGAAACGGAGGGTTTCTGGGGCTTAGTCGTCGAAGCTAGATATTCCGTATAGTTCCGAGCCAATTCTGGTAGCTTTTGATGTTGCCCACGAATCAATGCTTCCTTCTTCTTCCTGCTCCATCCTTGAACTTGTTTTTCTCTGTAAAAGGCAAGATCTACTCTGTCGAACTCTTCCACGTATACCAAGGTTTCCGGAAGTCGTTTTTTCGTGTAGATGGCTGCTTCACCATTTTGGTGTTGCTCTATCCTCGATTCCAAGTCTTTCGTACTTCCAGTGTAATAACTTCCGTCTGCACATTGCAGGATGTACATAAATCCTTTCATTTCTTCTATCAAATTTTTTAAGGGACCGTTGAATGCCAATGGTTTCGACAAGTTCAACCACAGCGAGCCAAAAATATGCAAAGTGGTGGTTTCGACAGGCTCAACCACCGTGTCCGTCGAAATGTTCAAACGAAGTGGTTTCGGCAGGCTCAACCGTATTGGTTGAAAAGCTCAATCCATATTTTTTCTTAAGTCTTCGGTGAGTTCATTTGGAGGCTTCTCCAAAAATGCTAATTTACTGAAGCATAAATACAATATTCACAATCCCGCACTGCTTTCGAGCCGTACTCCGTGAAAATTTGTAAAGGAGAGCACTTTTTTCGGCCAATTCGATGAGGTAGGCGTCAGTTGTGGTCGAACCTTTTTGAGTATAGCGAGCCGAGGTTACGTCGCCTTCTGCATTTACGCAAATGTTGATAACCACTCGGCCTTGTTTGTATGAGTGGTCTTGTATCTCCGGTTGGAAAAGTACTTTTCTGTCTGATAAACCTTCGAGATCCTCATCCATGGTCGAAAAGGCGGCCCCTAAGCCTTGCTCAGGTAGCATTTCATGAGATAGATCAATATCACCAGGAGTAGAAGTTTCATTGTTTGCATTTTCAAGGATTTGAGAAAAGGCGTTTTTCATTTTTTCATACTTCTCGATTCTGGCTTGTTTTTCTTGCAGTTTTTCGGCTTCTATTTCTGCTCTTTTCTTTTTAGCCAATTGATCGAGTACGTACTTACGCCTTTTCTCGGAATCCGTGTTTTGTTCTCGATTGATCGGTTCATTCGAAACCTTAGTATCTTTCTTTGGTTTCAAATGTTTTCGCTCAATCTTCTGATCGCTTTGTCTAGTAAATTTCGGTGTTTCGGATTTCGTTTCCGCTGCTTTTTTATATGGGTTTGTTTCGGGATTGTTTCGGCGCTTTGTTTTTGAAGCTGTCCGCTCAGGACGAGAGTCAGTAATTGGTATTGTCGGGGTATCAAATTGTACCAGGAATCCGCTGTACAGGAGTTCTGACTGATTGTTCACCTTGAATATGGGAAAAGCCAAAAAGTAGATGATCAGTCCGTGTAGTACTAGACTAAGCAGAAATATACCTCTTCTTTTCCATTTGCCTTTGTCAGCATTCATGATATACCAAGTTGATAATTAACAGTTTATACCTTACGGATTTTTGTAATGCAAATATTGTGCCGAGGAGTGGAGGGAAAGTTCAAGTTCAAGAATCAAGTTCAAGCCCAAGAAGTATCTTTACAGGGTTCAAATTCCCCAAAAGAGTAATTTCAAGCGCAACTTGTCGACTAGGCCAACTGTTTAAAGGGAAGTGATTCACAATTCCAGTTCTTGAATCGAAAACAAATCAGCCGACGGAAAAATTTGATATGAGCCAAACGATGACTATCTTTAAACTAATGAGTAACCGCTTTATTGATCATTTCTCCGATCTGAAGGAGCGCGAATGAGTAATAGTGTGTTAACCAATGACCTGACCATTTCTGTCGGCCTTCTTTCGCTTATCAAATTTCTGGGATCAGCGTCTTTAATTTGGATAGCCATTGTGTCAATCGATACATCTTTCCGCTTTAATAAATGATTCCGCTAAGGAATTCACAGGTGAGAATAAGCCGCCAATCCGGATATTAACTAATCCCGTCATGCCTAGAACACCTTTATCGAAAAAATCAAAATCAACCACAAATGTAGTTTGCATCATAAACTAATTTACATACATTTGCGCCAGAAATAAAAAATATGGAAACGCAATTAACACCAAAACAAAGCTTCGAAATCATAAATAGAATAATCGATGAGCGCCGCTGTATCTACGAAGAGAATGGCTCGATTATCTTGCTTTGGGGCGTAGGAGTGATGATAGCCGGGATAGGCCAGTATATACTTTTACAAACCAGCTATGCCGCCCAATCGTATTGGATTTGGATTCTTACCATGATACCTCTTTTCATTTATACGCTGTATTATTATATTAGCAAAGGTAGGAAGGAGAATGAAGTTAAAGTGGCCGGTTCGGGTATAGACGTAGACGGTATGGCCTGGTTTATGGCAGGGAGTATGGCCATGCTCAATGGCTTCATTTTTCAGCCCAAATACGGCATTGGTTTTACGACTGTGATGTTTTTGCCATTTTGTGTAGCAGCCCTTGTTACTGCACTGACAATCAAGAAGAAAAGCTTTATTTTATTGATTTTCCTTGCTACCGTTGTGGCTTTTTCTGCCTTGTTTTTGCCATTCCGGTATCATCCATTGGTAACGGCCTTCATTGCATTCTTACTTTTCTTTTTACCCGGGCTGCTGTTGAGATCAGATTATAAGAAAAGAACAAATGTTTAAAGACCTGGATCCATTGCTTCATTCTCAACTCCGATTGGCCATAGTGTCGCTCGCCGTATCCGAAGGGAAGGTTGACTTCAACCGGATTAAAGAAGTCACCGAAGCCACATCCGGTAATATCAGCGTGCAAATCAAGAAGCTGCAAAAAGCAGAATATATCCAGGTTGAAAAGACATTTAAAGACAATTATCCCAATACATCAATTAGGATTACCGGAAAGGGCTTGACCGCCTTTGAAAAATATGTGAATGCCTTAAAGAGGTACATCGAGCCCTAGACAAGAGTCAAAATGAAAATGAAAATGAAAATGGAAAGAACACATTTTTTTCAACATATAGTTTATAAAATAAATTACTTTATATTACTTAATTGCTGTTTGCATGACACAAATTGTTTTTAGCCTACGCTCGCCCCTGCCAAAGGCAGGCATATGCTTTTATTCCCTAAAGGGAGGCTCATCTCACCCCTAAAAATGTGGGCGGATTCCCTTTAGGGCAAGGGCGCGGGAAGGCAAATCAAAAAAGTCATTCATTCAGACTAAAATGACAATCATGAGAACTTTTTTACAAATCTGGCTGCTTTTGGTAACACTAGTGCATTAGGCATTAAGTAATGAACCTCATAAACAAAGTTATTTTTCTTCTGATCAAGGCGGAAAAGAACAAGTTTCATGGGGGTCAGGATTTAGTGCCTGGTGCACTAGTGTACCAAGCATTAAGTAATGACCCCCATAGACAAAGTTATTTTTCTTCTGATCAAGGCGGGAAAACCGGAGTTATGCCTAAGCATAATGAGGATTTTTCCAACGCCGAGCAGAAGGGAAAGAACAAGTTTATGGGGGTCAGGATTTAGTGCTTGGTGCACTAGGGATTATCCACAATACATCAAATATAGCGACAAGGAAAAAGGGTTTTATGAGGTAAAAATATTGGGAATTAAATTTCGGATATTCTAAATGATCACAATCCAAAATATCACACTCCACACCGACTGCACAGAAGTAACCCTGTGCCAGTTTTTTGATTTCATCAAATCAGAAACTAAATTCTACCAAGCCGATGCCGAGGAAAACGAAATCTATCTGATAGAAACCCTACGGCATATTATCAAGATACCCAACGATCTTCAATTAGGGAACCCTCAAGATGAGATCAACCTATTGTCAGACAATCCGAAGCTAACCGCCTGGTCTATCTACTATCACTACCTCGCATTGTTCAATAACTACCTAGACACACAAGTAGAAAGACTTCGCGAAGGCCTCAATATCAACGAACTCACCGACGAAGAAAAAGCAATCCTCGCTGATTTAGAAAAACCAATTCCCCTTGAATACAAAATGAAGCTGATCCTTGTATCCTTCGAGCATATGACGAGAAGCCATTCAGGAAATGAATCGTTCAAATTCAAGCACAAAAACAAAATCTTCGTAATAGGTGCATTAGAAGCAAAAAGAATCTACACATCTGACGACCGGATCACGGTAGGCGAAGCAACCCATGTCAAAAAAATAAGATCAATAGTTAGAAAAAAAATAGAGGACGCAGGAGATGAGGATGGTACATTAGCGTTCAACTTATCGCTAGAAGAAATCGCAGTGCTGGCACGCAGACCGAGAGAAAAATTACCGACTGACCGGTCAGACCTCGATCAATTCATAGCAGAACGAATGAAGTTGTTTGGGGACATCCCGCTGCACGTCTACTTCAACATCTGTTTTTTTTTGATACTGCTGTTGCAAACATCACTCAAAGAGACGATTATAGATACTTATTCAGAGACAGCGAAGAACTCAAAGATAAACTCGAAAAATGGGAAGGCGGCAAAGAGGAAAGTCTCGCGGAGAAATCAAAGCGCGAGGAAAAATCTAAGTTTCTCGGACAATTGATCGGGGAAGATCATTGGTTCGTGATGGGTCGCAAATACGAAATTGGGACATACGAAGAAATATATTACATGGATTTTCACAATTTTATTCATCAGTTGAACTTGCAATATCTTGGGAGTTTGGAATAAAAAATGCGTATCTTTAATACATGTTCGGGTGGCTAAAAAAAGACAAAAATCAATTTGAGGAGTACAATCATGATTACTATGGTAAAGCCCTCCAAGACCTACATATCCGCCTCAAACGTTATGAGCCAAATGCAAAGATTAAGCTCCCATCTTGGCTGCAACACAAAGTCTACAAATACTTCAATTTCGGAGAATTAGTAGGCTTAGATCACCAGGAAATGAAAGAAATCGAAGAACCGAAAAATGCTTATGATTTACCGAAAGAAAGGTCAAATTAAAATGATCATAGAATCTTAAAATCCTTTAATCCTAGTATGTTTTCCCTGACCACAACCTCAGCCTTGTTCAAATCAATAGCTTCCGCTCACACCGGAGCACCGACCAAACGCCTCAACACCTTCGCGGTAATAGATCTTATCAACGATCTCAACGCCACAAATCTAAACCGTACCAACCAGGACGCGGAAGATGGATTCTATTGGACTCGCAAAGGAATTACGCGAGAAAATATGGAGGTCGATTACGGTCTACTGGCACTACAGCCACTCGACTCAACTCAGGACTCTGACAATAACTGCTTCCAAGATAGATACCGACTTCATGCAGCATTCCCGATAGAATGTAAAGGTTGCGAAGGAAACTGGATGTCTACATTTCAGCTAGACGTACATTGCAATAGAATCCTTGCTGATATAGTAGATCAGATTAATAAGCACTTCGGCCTATACACCCACGAAGGCAACAAAGTCATCATGCCAACCGTATATGCAGAAAGCATCAACGCAACATACGAGACAGAGTTAGATAGTAAGATCACGTTCGGAGAACTGACTTATGAGAATCGATCATTCGGTATCGACAAATTGAGAGTAGCCACTATCGAGTTCATTTTCAATAGTCGTTACGATCCGTATATGACATTTGATTATATTTCTACACCAGCACAAAGGAAGTTTGGAATGGTAAAATGCGAGTCGTGCTTATGAGAGAACTCCACGCCCTCAATCAATCGGCTACAGCATACGCTAAAGACGTACGAAAGTTTGATCGCGATAACGTGCGGAAAATGGGATTAGTCGATACCGGCAAAGGAGTCCGTACCATGAAATACAAAATATCGTTTGACGGTCGGACGCTCACAATAGATTTCTTAGCAGAAGACTACCTGGCAAAATTCAACAAAAAGACATCGCCTAATAAAATCAAATTCGAATATTCTAGGTTAGTGGAATGGGCGAAGCGCAAGAAACCAGGGTCAAGCAAAAAAGAAATAGATCGATTCCTGTACTTAACTATTCGAAAATGGAGAGAAGAAGGAATGCCGACACAAGCCAGTAGAAGATTCTCGCAGACGGGAAAGCGAACGGGATGGGTAGATTCAGGTACAGATTATGCAAACCTTATTTTTGACGCGAGCTTTGGACTCGATGAATTTTTGAATGATCTTTTGGACGATGGGTTGGAGCCGTTGGTAGTGTAAAATTTCAGTATCGCACACATATTAACCGTTTTTATTATATTTGTTATGTAATCGTAATTTTCAGTAATAATACCCATAGGGAAGGATGTGAAGTCATTTCCTGTTTTTAAGAAAAAAGTAGAATTCTGTCATAGGCAAGAACTAGGTTCTATTTATCATTCTCAGGTTGGTTTTAACAGTGATAACGGGATGGTTGGGAAGCCAGCTTCCCGTTATTTTAAATAATCCTAAAAGCATATAATCCCGGTGGCACAAACAATAACCCGAATCATAAAAGTCAACGGTATTGACATAGCGATCAATACCACAAAAGACCTAAAAGACGCTACCAAACTTCTCAATGAGGAGATAGGCAAGGTCAAGATAGGCACCAAAAAATACAACGAACTCAACAACAGCCTTGCCGTAGTAAAAGCAACCCAAAAGGCAAACCGTGACGAAACTAAAAGGCTACAAACGCAGCTCGTTGCATCAGGTAAAGCAGGACTAGGAGCATATCGAAAGCTGTCTTCACAGCTCATCATAATGCGCACGCAATATAAAGACCTGGCTGCGGGCGGAAAAGCAAATACAAGAGAAGCGAAAAACCTACTCAGGGAAGTCAATAAGCTGGATACCCGACTCAAGAGCATTGACAAGTCAGCAGGTCAATTTGGAAGAAATGTAGGCAACTACTCCAGCGCATTTCAGGGGCTGGGACGTACGCTGCTTACTCTGACGGGTATTGGGGGAGGTCTATTTGTGTTCCAGAATCTACTAAGAAGTGCTGGTCGAATTGTCTTAGACTTTGATCGTCAGTTGATAGCAGTAAGCAAGACGACTGATATAGTAGATGACGAGCTTGATGATTTTTCTGATAAGGTAAAAAGGCTAGGCAGAGAGCTAAAAGGCATTTCTATACAAGGCTTACTTGAGTCTTCAGAGATCGCAGGGCAGTTAGGAATCAGAGGTACCGATAATATTCTCAAGTTCGCAGAAACCATCGAAAAGCTAAAGCTGACATCTGATATTGTTGGTCAAGAGTCTGCAAGACAGTTCGCCAAATTCATAGAAGTATCTACCGATAGTGTAGAAAACGCAGACAGACTAGGTTCAGTCATTACTCGATTAGGAAACAACTTCGCTACAACCGAAAAACAAATACTTAATAATACAACCGAAATTCAAAAGGGTGTAGCGGTTTACAATACATCTGCCCAGGGAGTACTTGCTTTAGGAGCGGCAACAGAAGCATTAGGTTCAAAAGCAGAGCAGTCCAGAAGCGCAATACAATTGGCATTTAACGTCATAGACAAGGCAATAGCAACAGGCGAAGGGCTCGAAGATATTCTAAGGCTCACAGCACTTACCGAAGAGCAATTAGCTAAACAATTTCAGAAAGATGCTACCGGCGTGTTCGTAAGGTTTATCAAAGGACTTGCAAAAGCAAAAGATGAGGGGCAAAACCTACGGGTGATTTTGAATAAACTAGGCTTGCATGAAAAAAGAGCGTTTACAGTTATAGGTGCGCTTGCCGCTAATTACGAAATACTGGGTGAGGCCATTGAGCAAGCTAATCAGGAATATGGTGATAGTATTGCGCTAACGACTGAGGCCGAAAGAGCGGCAGATGCTACTACTTCAAAAGTAGAGGATTTTGCAGATTCGTGGTCAGCCTTTATCTTATCATTTGATGATGGCAATGGCCCATTAGCTAGGGCTTTTAAAGGAGTTCTTGGATTCTTTAAAGAACAACTAGATTTAGTAACATTATTCAACGAAGAAGGAGCAGACGCAGTCTTCGCGGCACAATTATTTGGTGGCCCGACAAAATTAGCAGAGGCAATAAAAAAGGCAAAGGAGAACATTGATCAAGCAGTTAAAGATTATGAAGATCATTTCTTTAAGCCTTTTGCAGAAGTCATTAAAAAAACAGAAGATATAGAAGCTAACAGTACTGTTTTTGAAGCCTTCAAAAATGGGTTAATTCAAATTGGCCTAACTTCAGAAGAAGCAGATACTAGAATATCCAGTCTTAAAAAAACAATTGAAGAAAAGATAAAAGCAACTGAAGAAGATGCTAAGGCAACAGAAGAAGCAGTCATATCCATTAACACCCTAAAAGAACGTCAAAAAGAACTAAGAGACGTAATGAATGCCGCGGCCATAGGGTCGAAAGAATTCAAGGACGCAGAATCAGAACTAAAAAAAGTAACCGATGAGTTGAACATAGCATTGGGTAAGGTCAAAGATTTTGTCGAAGATGGTTCACTTAAAGATTATCAAGACCAACTAAGAGAAGTAATAAAACAACTTAAAAACCAAAACCTCGAACAGGAAGAATTAAACAAACTTCTCAAGGAACAAGCAGAACTTGAGAAGACAATTTTCGAAGAAAAAGAAAAACGACGCCGCGCAAAAGAAAACGCACTACTACCGAGCGGAACCTTCGATCAAAAAACAGGGAAATTTCGATCAGTTCAACAAGTAGATAAGAAGCCTCTCCCTACTTCATTGACAAGTTCGAACGGCCTTACTCCACAACAAAACGCAGAATTAGAAGGTCAAAAAAAACTAAATGACCTATTAAAAGAGTTCGACCAGCAAGCTAGGGATGAAACCAGAGAAAGAATAAAAGATGACCTTGAAAAGCAAAAAGAACTCTTTGAAAAAGCTGCATCAGACGTTGAAGACATTCTCGGGAGATTTTTCAAAAACACCACTGGAATCAATGTTGACTTCTCAGGGTTAATCACAGCTTTGCAGGAAGGAGGTGAGATCTTGGGAGAAGTTGCTAAGAAAATTGGTTTTGACATTGCAAATGGCATTGCCAACAACGCATTCAATGCAGAGCTAGAAAAGGTTGAAGAAAACAAGCAATTTGCCCTTGATGCACTCCAGGAAGAATTCGGCGCCCGATTACAAGCAGCAGAAGGAAACGCAGCAATAGAAGCCCAAATCCAGGAAGAACTAGCGGTCAAAAGAGCCAAAATCAATAAAGAAGCTGCTAAAAAGGAGCAAAAGATCAAGATCAAACAGGCAATAGCAAACGGCTTTTTGGCTATTACTCAATCCCTGGCAAATACTAAATTACCATTCCCTGCATTGCTAATCGCTCCAGCTATCATTGCAGCCACCACAGCAATCCAAGTAGCAGCCCTAAAAAAAGTAAAATTCCGCCACGGAGGGACAATAGACAAAGAAGGAATAATACAAGGCCCATCACATGAACAGGGTGGAGTAGAGATGCAAGTCAATGGCCGCCACATCGAAGCAGAAGGCGGCGAAATGATCAGGAAATATCGAGATGGGATGGTACAGATATTCAGTCGGCCAGATACAGCAGAGATCATGCGAAAAAGAAACCGGGAGACCGAACAACGCATTGCTAACTTCCAAAGAATATTCGCAGAAAGGGACAATGCCGTACATCGCAATCTTTTAAGAGCAAGGGAAGGTCTCAAGGTGACTGGTACGGCGTCAATAGACAATGCAGCAATAGAACGAGCCGTACAAAACGGAATGAGAGCAATGATTCCTGAAATAGCCAATGCCGTTAGAGCAGGGGCTGGATCCGGCACAAGAGAAGGGATTAGAGAAAGCTCCATCCGCCAACGCAGGGAAGAAAAACTAGAAAGGCAAAGGACACTTTAGAGCAGACACAACTTGAACAAAAACCTGCACAATAAATAAACAATGGCAGTAGCACTAGTATCTCAACCATCCGACAACGGCACGTTCTACTACCTCAACGAATGCCTCGAATACAAGCTCGTCCTCACCGATCTGGGTAACGATCCCGAAACCAAAAAACTAATCTATAAAGTATGCGCAGATGACGAATCCGGTAACGCTATTGAACTGACAAAAGAAAAACACATCAAACCACTCAGTACCAGCCAGGAAATAGTATTCCAAATAAACGAAAATATTAAGGACGCCTTCGATAACCCTATTCCACTTCTCGACGGTAATAATTCACCCCAGGCATGGACTGGATACCGCCGAAAAGCATATATAAAATACGGCGAACTTATAATAAATAACGAAACCGGAACAACTGAAGGAGATGCATTCAATCTCAGCGAAAAAAGAGATGTAGTAAACGGATACGAACAAGCCTATCTCAACCCAACAAGATTGGGGACTCATCCGATGACCGATTGCAAAAATCACAAGATCACAGACGATAGTCATGACTGGATACTCATATACTCCGCACTCGGAGGTAGTCAGCTAATGACGATAACTGAAAACGACGAGACAGAAACCACCCAAAACGTTACGCTCGCTGCAGGAGGCAACTTGGTGCCGGTAGGCGGAGCTAATGCTAATCTTGGCAGCTTATTGGCAAGAAACGTAAAGTCCGTAGCCATAATGGGACGTACGACATACTACGAGCATTCCTATCCAGGGAAAGACAAACGAATAGACATCTACTTTCAGGAAGCACAAGGGTCATGGCGGTGTATGAATTTCAAAAGACAAGGGTCAGAAGAAGTTAGTCGTGACTTTACCGAAATATGCAAAAACAACGGTTGCACTACATCCGTATCCGATTTAGTCAAGTCACATGGGCGCAGTATACTACACAAACGTTCATGGCTTAATTTCGAAGCAACCAAACAAGTATTCGTTACCAAAAACAATATAGAATCCTTCCGATCATTTGCAAATGCCAGGCAATACCGGGCAGCCGTCAAGCACAGCGATCACAGCACAATCCTGTTTCCTGTTATCCCCGACATTCGATCATTGCCAACCTGGAATCAAAGCAGACGCACAGAAATAGTATTCAGAGGTAGCATAGGCATAGATATGAGAACTTGAAAAATGTAGGCAAATGTTTAAATTCATCAAAAGTCTGGCACGGGCGATTTACTGGACAGTGACCGACGCCGTTTACGCATTATTCGAAAAGAAAAAGTAGGATATTATAGAAATATGTAATATCTTGCCATTATTCAGAGTGATAAATAATCCTAGAATCTATTAATCCCATAATCCTGGTCATGGTCGACAAAACAATAAACAAACAACTCCAATCCATAAAACGTACATGCAAACACCAATGGATCAATAATGGACTAATGCCAAAAGGGTCATTAATAAGAAAATGTCTGAAATGTGGAAAAGTATTAGTTAGCAGACCTTATAAAAACAAAGGCATTTGCTAATATGTATGATAGATAATCCTAAAATCTTATAATCCTAGTCGTGATCTGCTACTCCATACAAATCCTCGACTCCATCCTTATTCCATCCGAACACAAAGACCAAAATGGTCACATCTACCTCGATACCTATCCCGATCAAAACATAGTAGAAAAGAAAAGCCGTGCCCAACTCGACACCAATAATAAAATCAAAATAGACGGCGCCCTCGATATAGAAATACCCCAATCCGTCAAAAACAACCTCATCCTCAAAGACAAAGTAGGACTTCACCTTAAAGAAGAAATAAATATCCCATTTAACATCTGCGTCTGGCAAGGAGCCATTCCTCTGTCTTACAACCATATGATAGCCGTCTCGCAAAACGACGAAAACAAAGCCTACACCATCTCACTCCAAAACCAATACGATCATCCCTTGACCCTTGCATCCAATTTCAAGCTTTGCGATATACCGTACATAGAGCATACGTTTACGTTCAACGGCGTAACAAAACCAATAGGTGACAAACCCATAGAATTTGATCTTTCACCAGTACATATAAAAGACCGGCAGGAAACTCATTACAAATACGAAGATGCTCATGAAGGCTGGTTCGTACCCTATGCTTGGTATGGTGGCACATATGGGCAAGGGCAACTATGCGGAGAAGACCTACGCCCATTTATTAACCCGATATGGCTGTTTCAACACGGATTCAAACAACTCAATTGGACATTCAAAAGCACATTGCTTGATAGTGACAAATGGCGTAGTGCATGGATGTATCTTTCTGATGACAGATATGGCGGCAACAATATAGAAGAACTTCAGAAATACGAAATACTCGGCCAAAAATCAGATGTAGCAATCGCCGATATTCAAGGGAGCTTTGGGCCATTTACTTTAGATGTAATCAAAGCAGGAAGTTTATCACAACCATACTACGACGGCACACATATAGGTATTTTGATCAATGAAAGAGTGATTACTCAACAGGTAACTCTGGAATATAAATTTGAAACCAATACTGACGAAAATGAAGAAATAGAAATAATCCTATCACATGGAAGCGAGCAAATAGCCACGGGAAACATAACAATAGAACAGGGAGAAAGAATCTATTCGGGCCAATTAGACGCTATAGCAAAAGACCACTTCATTCAATCAGGCGATAACAATCTGATAAGTGCTAGAATTACCAAAGGCGCCACAACTACTAAAATCAAATACCTCAAACTCTACAACAAACCCACACGAAGAACCTTCCAGGCCATACATGGATTATTTTCTGAAGAATCAATAGCGTTTTTCACCTACCCCCTGGCCGAAACTCTATCCTGCGACCTATCCCTGCTCGACGTCCTAAAAGGTATCCTCCACCTCACAGGAGGACTCCTCGAATACGACTTCGCACGACAGATTATCTATCACTACACCCCAAAGGAATACCAGCAAGCCGCCGAAATACGCGACATCACCAAGAACATCATCTGCGATTCAGGAGTAATAAATACTCGTAAAGAAAGCCAACCGCGATACCTGGCATATGGATTCAAGCGATCATCAGATGCATATATACGCTCCCTCGACGGAGATGGCCAGGATCAGCTATTCGACAAAAAAATAGACCTCGGCGAACAATTCGAAAATAAGAAAGCATACCGCCGGAACCCTCTTTTCGAACCGACAGCTTTGCGAAACTGTCCCGAAATAGTCCGAACAGAAGCACAATTACCTTATCCGCCAGCATTACCTGCTTTGACTGACAATACCGACGGAGAAATATCATACAACATCGGTCCACGAATCTTATTCGCTTCACCGCCAGGAGTGCAAATACACTACGACGACGAAGGCAAAGAAATAGGTTCGTCAAAAATAAATTGGTGCGATGCCGAAGAAATCAATAAATTCCCGACCCTCTATCAGGAAATACCAGACAACCTAAAAATCACTCCGTCCTTCCCATACGAACCACTTATATACGGCACACACAAAAAAGACCTGTGGAATCTATACCTCGGCCAGCAAGTACTTCAAGAAGAAAAAGGCCAACACCTCACCTTGCAACTCCATTTCAACAAATCCGAATACGACAAAATATCACTTCGAGATGCATTCACAGGCCAATACAAATCCGAATACATCCAAGCCTTCATCAAAGATATTTCATATAACAGATGCACGGAAATAGCAGAAGCAATCCTCCAAACCATTGAAGACGGCGAAGCCATAGAACAGGAAACCTATGAAATAATACCTCCCGACCAGAAATGTAATAACAAACCAAAGCTCACCTACAACGAAGCCAACAACATCTACACCATCAATGTAGCTGGCTTACTCAATAGCAACATCAAAGAAGTAACCTGGAAAGCCAACCACAACGGCACAAATTCCACCCCAACCAGCCTCCAAATAGTAGACCCCACAAAAAACATAGAAGTACGTGCACGGGTAAAATGGACGGACGACTGCCCCGACAGCATTTTGACGTTATCAATACCGGTCTGCAATAACAATCCAATAGTAAAAGTCAATGACTTCGTAAACACAGCTGGCCAAGTATGCGTAAATATCGCAATAGAAGGAATCATCAACTCCGCCGTAGCATCGATTACCACAGAGATCGAATACAATAAAAAAAGAGAATCATATGCCATCAACCCCAATACACTCATCGGCCATGACATCTGCGGAGTAGTGACCCCATTCACAATTAACTCTCTGACAATCAACTATCAAGGTACATGCGAGGCATTCATGATCAAAGACCGCATCACCTTAATCAACCTCGAAAAAAGAGCGAACCCAGACTGCTCTCAAACCACGGCAGGAGTACAAATTGTAGATGGTAGTACAGGATTCAAAACCATTCAACGCACAGGCAACATAGCGGCAACGGACTACCTCGATAGAATTTGGGTACAGATCGATGGACAAGAACCCAAAATCTGGGACGGCGCCGAAATAGCGGATACTACTCAATTCAAAGCTCTTAGAGAAATCATATTCTGTGATGGCAAATGCCCCGTCCATCGATCATGCTGGGAATACCACATCACCGACTGCGACTGCCCGTCCATCACAGCAGCAGAACTATACATAGAATGCGAAGGCAACACCCTCAAACCCGTATGGAGTGGCCTCAATTGTGCCCTTCCATCAGATGCAACATACGCATGGAAAAATGTGTTAAATACCGTAGTAAGCACAGACAAAGAATTCACAGATCCCGATTCAGGAGTCTATACACTACAAATCACAGTTCCGTCTATCTCTTGCTCAAAGACAAGCGAAGCATCATTCGATTATGTGAAGCCGGAAGCAGGAGAGGGGCAGGATATATCTGTGGTTGAGGAAGATTTAGGATAAATAATGTTATGGAGTTAATTATACAAGAAGAGTTTCACCTTCATCAGGTAAAACTGTTTTTAAAAGAAAAGCAGGAAAATAAAATCTATATCTATGGATATGACGGAAACAACGTCATTCGACAATGTTTATCGGGATGCGAACTAAGCCATAAAATAATACCTCTATTAAGTGTGGATTTAGATTTATTCCGCACGTTACTCGAATGCTTTGTAAATGAGGCAAACAATAGAAATATAAGAACGGAAAACGAAAATCATCTCAAAGGCAGGCTAGAAGCAACAGAAATACACCTTTCGGATATGAGAGAAGCATTCAAAAAACTTATTAAGGTATGATACAAAAGATTCTATTCGCCTATTTCCTGGTCATCTATTCACCGTTTATTTATTCGCAGTTCTGCCTACGAAATGCCCTCCTAACTAATGCCGACCCAAATGGCACATGGCAAGTCACATCACAGCCAATCGGAGAAAGTCTATCCTTACAATTTTCCGGTGACAATCCCTGTATAAAAAAACAAAGCCTGTCCCCAGGCCCATACAACCTCATCTACGTCGTAGATACCGATTGCTGTTCCGACACAGCATACGCATCATTCTACATTCTCGATCTCGAAGAAATAGAAGTAGAAAACATTACCGTATGCAATGCAGCCGTTCCCTTCTTTCTAACCCAAGAATTCACAACATTTCAATCCGGATTAGACGCTATATGCACGGTAGTATCTGATGCTGACGGAATCATCCCAAATAACGACCTCACCCAGGTAAAATACAATCCATCGCAAGACACCACAGGAGAAAACAATACAGTCACTATTACCTGCATTCCACAAATCCCATCAGGCTATATCCCGTTCTCAGAAGTCAATATCACCGTCTATTCCTTCGACATATACATAAATCCATTCTGCGGTTACACCGGTGACGGAGACCCGCCGCCCGACAGTACCGATATGATAGATTGCGCAACAATAGCATCATTCGCCAATGCCGGAACAGACGCCACAATTTGTCAAAATGAAACCTGCCAACTCAGCGCATCAGGAGGAGCAACTTACAGTTGGGCGCCATCCACAACACTTTCCAATCCCTCTATCTCTAACCCAATATCATTCTCTGAAGACACCATCACCTATGTCGTCACGGTCGTCGACAACAATGGATGTTCTGATACTGACCAGGTAACCGTCAATGTCAAACCAGTTAGCCAAGCCTCCATATCAGGAACAAATACCATTTGCACAGGTGCAAGCACGACATTGACGGCCAGCACAGGCAGTTCATACATCTGGAACACCGGAGAAACAATCCAAGCGATCAACCCAACACCAAATGAAGGAGTGAGCAAGTACATAGTGACAGTCCGAAACGCAAATCAGTGCAATTCAACGGCTTCAATCAACGTCACAACCGGAAGTCTTGAAGCGCAAGCAAATGTAGCCGCCGCAATATGTCAGGGAGATTCAGCACAACTATCGATAACATCGGGGTTATCCTATCAATGGGCGCCGTCCACTGGACTAAGTGCAACAAACATCAGAAAACCGAAAGCATCACCCGACAGCACGAAAGAATATTCCGTAACTGTAACATTCGAAGGAGGATGCACAGCATGGGATAATGTAACTGTGAATGTCTACGATCCGCCTGTTTTCACACCGCCCAATGACATCACAATCTGCAAGTACGAATCAACGCAATTGACATCCGGCCCAAGCGGGACATTAGAATATACATGGTCTCCAAGTCAAGGACTAAATATCACCGACCAACCAATCGTAATAGCATCACCACTAGATACCACAACATATTACATCACCGCGCACGATCCAATAGGATGTACAACCACAGACAGCGTAATCGTCTACATAGACGGCATAAAACCAAGAGTGTTCATAGAAACTTCTCCGTGATAATCAAAAAGGACCTACGAAACCTACAAATGAAAAAAATCTTAAAATCCATAAATCCTTTAATCCTGGCATGCATCCTATCCACAACCGGCAACGCACAACCGTCCACCGTCCACCGTCTACCGTCTATGAATACTATAACGGCAAAGACAACCTCTCCATCCAACTAGACCACTCCCGACTACTAACAAAATCCGCTGAAGGCAAAGACCTCACACCTGCAATAGTAAACGATCAGCAAGCCCTGATTCTAAAAGAATTCATAATCTCCCCAAAAAATGTCTCTATCAACTTCCAGGCTTGGAATGCAGTAATCCTTAAGAGTGTCACCCTGAGCGGAGCCGAAGGGTACATAAGAGTCGGAGTCACCAACCTTCAGCAAGGTTTCCAAATGATCCAAGACCTTCAAACTCTCGACCTAATCAATTGGGCGCAACCCGACATGATAGTACCGATTGAAAATGAAACCGTCAATGATCAATACTTCCCCGAACAGCACCAGATAAACGCCACAAACCAAATCATTGACGGCGACACCATCCAAGACTACGACATCAACGTCCAATCCGTATGGAATTACACCAAAGGTCATGGCATCAAAGTAGCGATCATAGACGACGGCCTGGAACAGCACGAAGACCTCAATACCATTGACACCACTTACAATCCTCATACAGGCAATAGCGGAGTACCCGAAGCATCACAGCGTCATGGAGTAGCCGTATCCGGTATAATAGCAGCCCGTCACAACACCATCGGCATAGCAGGAATAGCCCCTGATGTCGAACTTATAGGAGCAAATATCTTCACATCTGGCACCACAATTTCAGAATACGCCGACGCCATCACATGGGCAGTCAATCAAGGTGCAGATGTCATCAATAACTCCTGGGGATTCAAGAAAACAAGCGGAAGCGCCCTATGTCTTGAAAACCCATACCCCGTCCTCACTTCATCAATACAAAATGCTCTGACATCAGGCAGGAGTGGCAAAGGATGCATAGTAGTATTCGCATCAGGCAACTTCTCTAATCCCACAGAAGAAGAGTGTGTAGCATACCCAGCAAACATCGATGGCGTACTTTCAGTAGGAGCCATCAACCCCAAAGGTGAAAAGTCAACATACTCCAATTATGGCCCAAAACTAGACTTTGTAGCTCCATCCTCAGATATAATAAGTCAGCAAATAAAATATGGCGTCCGCACAATAGACAGGATGGGAGCACCAGGATACAGCGCAGGCAACTATCACCTATATTTTGGGGGCACATCAGCGGCAGCACCAGCAGTATCAGCTTCTGCAGCGCTCCTTCTAAGTGTGGATACTTCATTGACTCATACCGAAGTCTATGACCTATTCAGGCTTAATGCAAGAGAGGTAGACTCCATAGGATTTGATGATAGAACTGGCCATGAACTTATTGACGTTGGCGCTGCGGTTCAGGATATTTTTAACCCCCTATCTACCTATTTCCTTTGCGGTGCAGACAGTATTGTGCTCAAGGCATCCACATTGGATGGGACAGGATATACATATCTATGGAATACTGGGGCGACAGCCGATTCTATTAAAGTAAGTCCACCATCAGATTCTACATTTGCAGTAACGGTTACTGATGCATCATGCGGTACATCTGAGGCGAGTATGAAGGTGCTGGTAGACCAGCCTCTAACCACCAACATTATCGCATCTAACGACTTCATTTGTCTAGGAGATAGCATTACAATTACAGCAAGTGGCGGATCACAGTACGTTTGGAATACAGGTTCGAAAGACAGTTTCATATATGTCGCGCCTACTTATGACTCAACTTACACTGTCACAATTTCAAATGGTGGAGCCTGTGAAGAAATTCTAAGTAAAACAATATTTCTTAATGAGGTTTTTATAAACATTAGCGACAATACAACTAAAGCTGGAAATAAATTTACGGTTAGCACGTCTGGACATGGAGGTGACTGTGTTGGTGGCGATGTCAATGAATCATTTTATATTCAAAGCTTTGACATATCAGCACAAACTACTGACGCAAGAGGTATTTCTTTTAATCCCGATAGCACTGTTATGCATATCAGTGATCAGAACGAGATTTTTCAATACGATCTATCCGTAGCAGTGGATATTTCTAGTGCGACTTACGATGATGTATTTGATCTCACGTCTGGTGGATCACCCCTAGACCAATCGTATGATCATTTTTTTCGTGATAACGGTACACGCTTGTTTGTGGTGGATATAGGTGCTGGTGATGAAATTGTGCAGTATGATTTGACAGTTGCGTGGGATATTGGTACTGCATCTTATAATGATTCTGATGTAGGGCCAAATTATGCCCAGGGATTATCATTTAAAGCTGATGGGTTGCGATATTATGTCGCTGATCATGGGTTTGACGATATTGTTTATAGAAACTTGTCTTCTGCATGGGACATAACAACCGATGTAAGTAGCGGCACCTTTGATATAGGCTCCAAAGAAAGTGTGGTAACCGGTGTAGGATTTAGTCCAAACGGAGATAGAATGTACGTAGTCGGCGGTACGGATAAGATTCATGAGTGGGGGCCAAGTACTGCATGGGATTTATCTGCCGGCGTTACGTTTACTGACTTTTTCGACTTTAGTTTTTGGGCGAATGATATACAGGGATTATTTGTTGATCCAAGCGGTAAAAGGTTCTTTGTCGTTGATATTGGAAGTGACGAAGTACATGAATTTCGAATCGGTTGTATTGGTTTTACGTCTTCAAATAAACTTACCAAGTTGGTACTAGATTATGAAGCTACAACACATGGCCAAATAGGACTAACAGACGATAACTCAAGTTTCGCAACCTCGAATATTGAATACGGATTTTACGTAGATGGCATTGGAGGAATTAAGGACATAGAAAATGGCGTGATAGACGCTTACATAGTTAACGACTTAACTACCTCAGACACTATAAGCGTAAGGATTGAAGGTTCGAGCGTGAAGCTATACAGGAACTCTACTGTACTCCACACCTACACAGACACGCCTCCTGACTCTATGTATTATATCCTAAATGCAGAAGCAGCGAGCGTAGCCACATTTATTATGGAAGGGTGTGAAGCTTGCCCACCCCTACCATTGGCGCCAATTGTGTCAGTGACTGAATCTACTTGTGATTCTGTAGGCGCCACTCCTTCTGGCGGGGCTATTGCTGCTGGCGGATCTTGCCCAAGCGGATCTACAAAAGAGTATTCCACTGATAATACAACCTTTAACACATCCTTGCCTACATATAATGACACGATTGCGATAACTGTTTATACTCGATGCGTATGTGATTTAAATAATGACTTGATAAGCGATACTTCGCAAGTAACTACCGTTCCAGGCGTTTGTCCAACGGGGACTTGCCCTGATTTAAGTAGCGCCCCTGCAACTGTAGTTATTGTCAACTCCACGTGCAACGAAGTTGGCGGCACTCCATCAGGAGGTTCCATATCAGCAGGCGCAGCGTGTCCACAAGAATCGGACAAAGAATATTCATTAGATAATACTAATTGGTCTGCCGCATTACCTGCCTACGATCAGGACGGCCCCGCTCAGACCGTCTACACCCGCTGCAAATGCACAGTATCACCGTTCACGACAAGCCCCGTATCCCAAGCCACCACATCACCAGGTACATGCCCAACAGAACAGTGCCCAACACTCATTACACCAAACCCGGTAGGAATAACCAATTCCACTTGCACGGTAATAGGTGGTACGCCTTCAAGCGGAGTGATCACGGCCACATCAGGATGCTTAACAGGCTCATTCTTACAATATTCTACAAACGGTGGCACTTGGACAACGACAGTACCTGTGTATGACCAAGACGGCCCTGCACAGACCGTCCGCACCCGTTGTAAGTGCGACCTAACAGGAGAAACAGGAGCAATATCCCAGGCCACCACTGCACCCGGCACTTGCCCCGCTTGCGCTAACGTCACCACAGCAGGTACAATTTCAGGTAACCAATCAAACTGCGGTTATTTCGACCCCACTACGATCACCTCCACTGCATCAGCATCTGGCGGCGCGGGAGGAACTATTCAATATCAATGGCAGACAAGAACATTGAAAGTTTATCCCTGGGGAAATATATCAGGTGCCACATCTACAACATACGACCCTCCTAATTCCTATTCGAAATACTATCGCCGCCTAGCCAAACGCACTTGCAGTAGTTCATGGTTATCGTCTAATGAAGTAATTATCCGCTCACCCGCGTCTCCGTCGCCATCAATATCAGGTCCATCATCCATATGCACAGGGAAAACCACTACCATCACAGCATCAGTATCCGTCCCATTCGTAGCATCATCTTACGCATGGAGTCCCGCCACAGGATTAAGTTCCACAACAATAGCAAATCCAATGGCGAATCCAGCATCAACCACCATCTACACCGTCACCGTCACAGACGACAATGGCTGTACAGGCACTGCATCAAAAACCCTTACCGTACATGAAAATCCCACAGCCTCAATATCGGGCACAACCACTATATGCGTAAGCGGCAATGTCACGATCACAGCATCGGGAGGAGTCATATATTCATGGGACAACGGTCTCGGTTCTGGAAGCCAAAAAACAGTATCTCCTGCCACAACCACCACATATACCGTAACCGTCACCGATGTCAATGGCTGTACCGATACCGAAAGCGTGACAGTAACAGTAAGCCCTATTCCAGATGTAGTAATGACAACCCCAGATACCATATGCGATGGAGATCAAGCATCTTACAGTTGGACGGCCACCACTCCAAATTATACCTGCTATGGTTCTAGGAACGGCCACACAGTCGGGCCTTTCGTCACATCCAGTACAATCTTTAGTTTCACAGAATTGGGAACGGGTTTATATTGGCTCTCAGTTGTTGATGCCAATGGATGCTACGATTCATTCTTCGACGAAATCACCGTACATGGAAATCCCACAGCCTCAATATCGGGTACAACCACAATTTGCAACGGCTCAAGTACTACCTTGATAGCTTCAGGTGCAGTAATTTATTCTTGGAGCCACGGACTTGGATCAGGATCATCAAAAAATGTATCACCTAATTCAAACACTACGTATACCATCACAGCCACAGATGCTAACGGCTGCACAGATACAGAAAGCACAGTGGTTACTGTTAACCAGATTCCAAATATTTCTCTAACAAATGATTCAATCTGTGATGGAGATCAAATTGAATGGACGTGGGCAAATTCTGGAGGGCCGACATGGAATTACAATGACAATGGAGGAAGCGGCACAACCACCAGTACTTCCAGGTCATTCACAGAACAAGGCGATGGGACATATACTATTACCGTTACTGACAACAGCACTGGATGTTCAGATACCGAGAGCCGAGTCATAACAGTATCCCCAGAAGCATCTTTTGAAACCTATGGACTTAGCGTTAGTTCAGGTTCGCTCATTTATTCCAATCCATGCTCAAATTTTGAATACCTGGTATCATTGCGTGATTGGGAATCCAATAATGTCGATTTGCAACTATTGATATCTGGCGTGATGACTCCATATAGCTTCACCGTGATTAAAACATCCACAACTGGAGGAGGAGTTATACTTCAATCAAGCACGCCTTCAACAGTATCTATTAATTTAACCGGAAGTCCCTCAAATAGTCAACCATCTTGCCCCCCCACTGGAAGCCCACTAGTATCATCAGCGTATATAGAATTTTATGTGGATGTTACGTATTGCTCCACCACATTTAGAGTAAGGTTTGCTGTTTGGAATAAAGTATGATTTTTTTTGAGAAATTAACAGATGTCGAGGAGAATAAACTGAAAACCTTATGGCAAAAAAGAAACTACAACCAAATTCAAAAATTCATAATAGAGCACGGACTCCTATCAGGCTGTTCCACTTGCCTATTCGACATGAAAGAAATAGCATATGAACTCCACTACCGATTTGAAGCTCAAAGAAAAAATGATTATTAAATTTTACAACCTAGTCGCAGACTCAGAAATAGTGTGCTATACCGAAATTCCGCCCAAGATCATCCGATACCTAAGCTGCATACCTGCGAGCAGTTTGGCCATCCCGTTATGCATTGACCTACTCGATCAAGGCAAGTCCCTTGCAGAAGCATCCCGACCTACCGGACTCACTGTTAAAATGGTGAGAACAGTTCGCAAAAAACTAAAATAAACACTTAAAATACCTTGCCCATTATGGCAAGCTTTCGATCAAACATGACCACAACCCGAAAACACCCACGTTATATTTGCAACCATACACAGCAAATTAACCCATGCAAGTATGCAACAAATCGATTTCAATCCCATAGAATCATATCTTATTGGTGATTGGTATATCGATTGCAACTACGGCCTAAAGAGGTTGTTGAAGTATCAGGCAAGTTTGGCAACGATGGGAAGCGACACCGGGGACATGATCCAAAGAAGTGTTGAAATATCAAAACCAAAAACTCGCACATTTGACATAAAAGGAAAATCCAAAACCTTTAAAGCCAAGCGAATCAAATTTCAGGATGTGATGATCTCCGACGATAATCTTTGCATGGTAGGGGTAGATAGTCTTATTGATGAACTCAATGAAGGTTACCAAAACGCAGAGATAAAGGGTATTCTTCTTGAAATGAATACAGGAGGTGGAGAAGTAGAAGCAGCCTTACGAACGCGATCAGCGATACAAATGCGTAACAAACCCGTAGTCGTGTGGTCGTCTATGTTTGCATCAGGAGGCGTATACGCTACACTTGATGCCGACGAACGAATATCAAATGGAGAAATGGCAAGGTTTGGATCAATAGGAGTGCTTATCTCATTAAACAAAAGTTTTCTGAGTTTTTTTAAAGACAGAGTACTGAGCCTGTATTCAGAAAAAAGTCCTGACAAAAACAAACTTATTCGGGAAATACTGAAAGATAATCATCAACCGATGATTGAAGACCTGACAAAAATGGATGATGTCTTTATGGACGAAGTAGAAAAAGCGCTCAACCTCAACGAAAAACTAAAAAACGAAACCCTCGCAGGAGGTATGTTCTTGGCAAAATCAGCGAAAAAACGCGGTCTTATAGATGCAATAGGAAATGAAGCATTCGCCATTAGGCGACTTCAATCAATAATAAAAAACTCTTAATCATTAATATGAAAAACACAAGCCTAAAGTCTCTCAAAAACTTTCTCTCAGAAAAATTGGGAATGAAGATAGATACGGAAGCATCTGAATCAGAAGTCGTAGACGCAATGGAGCAATATGAACATAATCCAGATGCAGTCGAGCTTTCGGACGAAGTCAAAAACTACCTCAACGAACAAATAACCCAAACCCTCTCTGAATCTACGGATATTATCGGTCTCGAAGAAAAGGTAAATAACGTGGTAACGGCAGTTGACAAAAATACAGAGGCTATTGAAACGAAACTCTCAAAAAAAGACGTCGAAGGAATGATTACTGAAAGCGCATACAACGAAACCGTACTCAAGGAGAAACTCGAAGAAACCGCAAAAGCGGTATTGGATCTCAAAGAACTCGATGCAGGAGATCAAGCGCCAAAAGCGCCGTCACAAGAAACAGCAGGCACGCTCGAAGGTGCCAAAAAAGAACTTAGATCGGAACAAGAAACAGTCTATTAAAAACATAAACCTTAATCAACTAACTCTTATTAAATAACACATCGACTTGTCATCCTGAGCAAGCAAAGCTGGTCGAAGTAATCCCAAATCAAATGAGTAGCGAAGTAAAATTAAAAATAAACCCTTTACTGATCCCAGCCGGCCCCGGCGGATCATCCGATAGAATAATCTATCCCGAAGACAAAGTCAACCAAATGGTACGCTCCGAGTACATGGATACGTTAGGGGCATACCAAAGGGCATTCGGTATGTATCGGTGGATGCAACTGGACAAACATCTAGAATACCGAATCGAAAGAATAGACCGGTCAGATGTAGCCGTGCAAAAATTCACCAACTGCGCGTTCCAGGACGGCGCCTTAATGACTACAACCACCGACAACATCCGCCCATCCAAGTCTTACATCAAAGCCAGTAGATGTATAGATGAAGACTTTAATTCCCACTGGGAAGGCATAATAAAATACAAAACGGACGGAGGTATAGAATACGACGCCATAGGCAAAGCTCGTGAAAATCTTTTCATAGAGAACTTGCTCGAAGACTACACATATGCCCTTAACCGCATGAACGTAGTCGGCAACTATCACGACAAAACCACAGCCCTTCGCGACAAAATCACAGCCGAACAGCGAGTCATCTGGGACAAAACCACATCCGAAACCAAAGGCTTCCATCGACTACAAGTAGAATACGCCAACGACAAAGGAGCTAAATGGATGAACAGAACAGACCTGATCGACGAAACCCTGTTCAGTGAAGACGGTTCACTTTATAACGGATCTATAAAAGACATCATAAGCGCGCTCCTACGCGACGGCAAAGTCAAAAAACTGCAAAAACTAGCAAACGGAGTAGTGCAAACCGTAAGGGGCAAGCAAGTCTGGACATATATCAAACTATCCAACGCCTTCTACAATAAAGTCCTGAAAGAACTCGAAGCCGAAAATACTAATGCACTCCAAAACCAACGCACATGGAAATGGGAGACCATCAACGGCGCAAAAGTAATCACCTACGACCAAAGGCTACCAGTAATCCCATGCGAATATGTCAATGGATTTGACGAGTACCTAAAGGGAGACACACATTCCATTACGATCAGCGTGTCAGGTAATATCCAGTTTGGCGGTAATTGGGCGGAAGTACAAGGAGGTGAAGTATACGGATTCCGACCAGGTATAATCATATCCAGGGGAACCGATCCAGGTTTAGAGAACTTCCTCAAGTGGACAGTGCTAAGCCTGCAGTTACAGGCTGGAATAATTGTAGATCCCGACTTATTTACAGGACTAGTCACTTACGTATCAAAATAACCCATTATGCCAATAGTAGATTGTAGTGTAACGAAGGAGGTAAAAAATCTTAACGAACCCGCAAACACCTGTGGTGCCATTTACATAGGCAAGCTGGCCTTCGTATCGGGTGCAGATATTGACCTTGCATCATTGACTGATGCAACTGGCGAGATTACGGCAATTACCATGAACACAGATAAGACATTTAAAATTGCCTCAATACCGAAGAAGAAGGCAAAAATGACCTTTTCGTATAGCGAAGACAACGGCCAATACGAAACACTCATTGAAATTGATCTTGGCGGATTTGACAACGCAAGCCGCGAAGCTATCCTGCACGGACAATGTATCAGTGATGCCGTAGCATATCTCGCATCTACCGACTGTAAGAGGTATGTTATCGGCTTGGATAAAATAGAAGGTGAATGGGAGGTGTTTGACAGAAATAAAATTTCAGGACACGACGGAAGCATAGGCGGCGGCGAAGAAAGCACAAACATTGTCAAATATAAGTTCAGCACGCTTTCGCCACCTGTGCACACAACCGTCGATTGGGCAAGTTTATCAAAATCCTAATAAAGATTGGGTGTATCCCATTTTTTCGTTTAAGCAGCTTTTTTCCCAAGGAACTCAGAGAGTCTGTCCCATTGATTGTTCATTCTCAAATTTCTGAGACTGATTACGTTTGTAACTCCTTTTGGAGTCCATCTTTGTCCTGACAATTTACAGCGCTTTTGCACCAATGTTCTATGGGCTGCTTCTATGGCACCACTTCCAATTTGTAGCCCTTTTTCTCTATATTTTGGATATTCCATCCTGTGGATGTTGTTGTTTAAATAGACCAATAATTTCTCTTTCTTTTCTTTTTTCTTTTCTGTTTTACATTCTATGTTCTCCACCATTTTTAAGGCAGCTTGTCCTCCCTTTTTCAATAGTGTTTCCCTTATGGTGTCTAACCACTCTTTTCTCTTTTCTTTTCTATGTATCGCTACTTTTGAAAAGTCTGAAAAATGTTCTAAGGCATGATAATAATCCAGTATTTGCAAAGCCTCTGGATATTCTGAGCTAAACCAATCTCCCAACCATTTCGCTCCGTCTATTATTATGACCAACCTGTCTTTTAGATCTTCGTAGGTATCCAGATATTCTGACATCTTTCGTTCAAATTCTTCATGCCCACCTAAATGAAAACAATACCACGATTCTTTGATAAAACTCCTGGTATCGCTCAGTTTAAGTACTTCTTTACCTTTATAAACCCTTCCTACTTTTACTTCTTTCCAATCACTCGGTCTGGTCAACACCATCCCTCCATCTGCATGTGCATATACTACCTCATCGGACTCCGCTTTGGGCTTACTTTGTACATCTTCTCTTTGCTCCTCCAGCCATTTTTCACCCTCCTCTCCAAGACTTTGACATACTCTGTGTATGCTGTTGTCGCTCACATCAAGTTGCATCGTCTTTTTTAGTAATTCACTACTCGATTGGTAGCATTCACTTTGCCCTACATATGCTGTGATATCCTTCAGCATCGGACTCAGTTTTACTCCTTTGACCTCTTTTACAAATCGATGTGAGTTGTCCAGTTCAAGTTTTCCGTAATAGCCTATTATGCTTTTTTTTTACGATAATCTTCATCGGCTTCTCCTATGGTCTGTTCTATCACATTGCGACTTAATTCTTTAAGAAGCTCCACCGATTTGGTTTCAAATTCATAAAAGCTTTCTGCGGTTTTCTCTTTAAGTTCTATCTCATCCAAAAGTTGGCTAAACTGGTTCAGTAATTTAGCCTTGTCCATTTTTGAATGTATTTTGGTTTATGCTAATTTAACCATTTTTGCGAAAAACTGGGATACACCCTAAAGATTAAATAATAAGACAACGTCATGTACGGCCCAACGAAAGAAGCTAAAATCCTGCATAGAAACACGATAGTAGATGGCGAGCACGTAGGTATAGGCGGCGCGCTAGAACTGGACAATGGTGCAAAGATACCGGAAGCGACCCCAGCGCAGTACAAGCAAATATTCGAAAGAGGAGGTCACGGACACCTCATCGAACATAGAGGGAAAAAGAAATCAGGACAGGATGTACCTGATCCTCAAATGAGCGAACAACCGCAAGGGAGCGGCGAAACACCGGTAGAAAAAGAACCTACTGAAAATAATTTGTCATCCTGAGCGAACCAAGTGAGTCGAACGGATGGCAGTATTAACACTAAGAAATGTTCTACCGGAACTTTTTCAAAACGAACTGGACAAAAAGTTTGTCTATGACGACTTAGGGCTGATCCCATACAGAGGATCAAATAGGTATTCCTCGCACGCCACCTTGAATTTACAATACGACCTTGCAGAGCTTTCTCCTTCGCAAGGTCTTTGCATTAACGAGCTCACCCGTACCGCCTTTGCAGGAGACGTCGATCTCATCAAAGGCGGGCGAAAAGGACTCATGTCAGACCCGGCAAAACCCGCAATGCTGGCCACCGATAAAGATCGGTATGTAGACATGATTGAAAGTGTTGGACTAGACCTCATCCAGGTCAATAAAACCCTTCAGGAAGCCTTTAAGCAGTACAAAAAATCAGGTTTTTGTTTTGTCAGGTATAAAGAGGAAACCCTCGCCGGAGCTAAGAAAATAACACTGAAAGCAATGGATTCCCGCAATTGTATGCGAAAATACAGGAAGCGAAAAAGTGATCCATTCCAGGTATTCGTTATGCCGCGCATGATCACCCATTACAGCGATCAGTACATGTTCTTCTCCCACATAGAAGACAAAAGGTTCGAGATCATACCCATGTATCCTTTCTTCAAAAAAAGAAAGAACAGTCGCGAAACCATGTTTATGTTCAAAAAAGGAAACATGGTATATGGGCTACCAGACTCAATAGAAACCATCCGCGATCAATGGATTGAATACGCCCTTACCGAGTTAAGTTGCAAAATATCGGGAACAGAGTATACGGCCATGAAACTGTGGATATACAAAGATTTGAAACCGTCTTCGGACACCGCGAAAAATCGAGCAAAGTTCATGAAACTGGCAGGTCAGCTCGAAAAAGTAATGACTAACTCAGGCGACAAAGCCAAGTCAATGGTCTTTACCAAAGTACCGAATAACGTCGAACTCGATATAGAAGACCTGCAATTCAGTAGAGATAGCGAGTGGTACAAAACAAACCTCGACAAAGCCTGCAATAATATTTATGCGGCACATGGCGTCTACAAACAACTTACGGGAGCAGAACAGGCAAAGGCAAATATAGGAGGAAATATAATAGGAGACCTGATGACCGTATACGACTACAAAGTTATAGCAACACATCAGAGAGACATGGCAAATTTCTTCATGAATATCAGCAACACAATAGCAGAATTTTCAGGTGAAGAAGATATGAAAAACGTAAAAATTGTATTCCCAAGAACAATCGATGAGATCAAAACAAATCTAAGTGGCAGTAAAAACCTTACAGACGAGATCGGAAGTATTATCGAATAGCGGTATTGTAGGGAATCTTTCGACCTGTAAAATCCACGATGTCGATATAATAGAAGCAGAAAATGATTTGTTTACAAATTGCTTTGGAATAGATTTTTATAAGGAGCTGAAAGACAAAGACCACTTAGCTGATTATAGCGCAGTTGATGAACACGTGCAAAATCAGTCCTACAATGCAGGAGATAAGGTCATTTTCAAAGGAATAATTTACAAAGCAAAAGCGACAACGACCAATGAACCGACCTACTCGACAGATTGGGAGGTAGCACCAAAGTTTACAACTTCAAAATTCAACGACCTGTGGTGCAACGGCCTTTCCAAAATATTGGCATTAAAAGTAATGCATAATACAATCCCGATACTCTCGATGGAAATGAGAGAGAACGGAGTAGTAAAAGCGACAGGTGGAGATTTTGAGCACGCATCATCACGTGAAATACAAAGCGTACTCGATCACTTCAAATCCAGGATAGAAAGCCTAAGGAGCGTAGTAGACACCTGGATAAAAGCGAATAACGACGACAACACATTTGATAAATATAAGCCCATAAAAGAAAAAATAACATCTGATTGCAGCGAAGATGAAGACTGTAAAGACATAGAAGACGTATGGGTGGCATAGGTAAGTATCTGTTTGATCAAATGACAAAATACTTTGACTGTGGAGGTATCCAGGTAAGCCCAGAACACGAAGAAGCAAGAAAAAAAATATGCGACACCTGCGAATACAATGGCAAAGTAATACCAGCAAATTACCTTCCGAAAGTTGAAGGTTGCGAGGTCTGCCAATGCCCCTTTGCTCTGAAAAGGCGACAATTGAAATACTACCGAATTAAAGGAGAAGAAAACCGACCACTGACAAAAAAAGAAATTGCCGAAATCCTGTTGTACAAAGGTACTGACCGGACTAAATTAATTACAATAACCTGCCCACATCCAGACGGCAATAAGTGGACAGAAACAGACTCAAACCATTTAAAATGAGTACACGACATTTTGGAAAAAGACGAGCTAACCTCGATGCGGTAAGCTCAGATAATTACGGAAAAGTACACCACCGAGACGCCGAAGACCACCCATTTGAAGAAGACTCCTATTCCGGTGCGCAGACACTAGCCTTGAAGGGCTTTAAGTACAAAGCACATCCCGACGACACAGAACAGACATTTACGTTCACATCGAATGTAGCGCTTGCAGATGTTGCAACAGACCTCGAAAAAGTCATGTTCGCTATCGTAGACAAGTACGCCTATGACTTTCGGATCGACGTCACCTACTCAGGAGGCACACTCACATTCGCGCACGTTGGACAGGCCATCATTACTAAGCTGATTCTTTCTGATGATACCGAACTGAGTACAACCAGAAAAGAAAAGGCGATCTACACAACGACATGGTCAAAGCAGGTAGTAGGAGCGGTCACAATGGCAAACGGTGGTGCGGCAGCTAGTGCTTTAGCAAACTCTCCGTACAACCATGTTGGGACACCTGCAACCGATGATGCTACCGCTACACAATTGCAAACCGATATAGGTACTTGGTTCTCAGGAGAAAGTATCGAGGTATTTGATGTCAAAGTTGTAAATAACCAGGTAGATTCTGCTTTTGATATCACCTTGGCGATTGATAACTCAGCGGATGTGCTGATAAATGACAACCCATTTGTATGGGAGGGAGATGAAGACGTCAACTGGGCAAGCGGCACGGCAAATAGTTATCTATACCCTAAAATCTAAACCTTTTTCATGATGCGGCCATTCCCTGTTTTTTATTGTCATAACCAGACCAGGGTTTGGTCTTTTTAATTTTTGTGTAAAATGCGGACAACCCTTCACATGCTTCTGCTGACACTAATGTTAGTGATGGCATCCCGCCTCACTCTAAATGCCCAATTCACCTCCATAAAATGCCACCACTTCGAAAAAGTCACAAAACAAGACTGCAAAACATGTGATATACCTGATGGGAAAACAGAAATAATAAAAGGATTCCATCTTAAGATAGGACGACAAATCACAGAAATACGCGCCCCCATCAAGCGCATATACTACGACCGTCGATACGCATACTTCGAAACCTACGAAAACGATCAAGTTACTCAAATAGATGCTCGAAACACCCTATTCAGAACAGGCCAGGAAATAGCAGAAAAAATAACAGAATGTGTTGACTATGAAGCTATCATTGATAGCCTGGCAACACAATCAGCTCTCGTAGATTCAGTGCAAAATCTCAAGTCACTTATCAATCAATCCACGAGCCTGTCAGAAGTCGACAGCCTACTCAATACAAAAGGCTATGCCATAGATTCAATCATTAACGACAGTCTCATTGTTCTAAGAAATCTCATTGATTCCAAATCAGACACATCCCACACCCACCTGAAAATACACATCACAGACTTCAGCGAAGATGACTACGCCACAGGATCAGAAGGAGACCTCGCCACTACATCAGTACAACCTTCACTTTTAGCCGACACCGCCCAAGCCATAAGAAACGACTTCCCGATCGACACCAAATGGTCGCCAGGTCAAATAGACAGCATCCTGGCCGCCAATGGATACTATCCAGTTGATACAAAATGGACACCACCTCAAATAGATAGTATTCTGACGGCTAATGGCTTTTATACTAATGATACAAAGTGGTCAGCAAGCCAATTAGACTCTATTATCAGCGTCTTAATTCCGGCAATGGATCGCGATACCACCAATGATCTGACCGTCGAGATTGATCCTGTGTGGATCTCACAAAAACCAGGTTACTACGATACCACTCAAGTTGATTCTATTTTTGACTTAGACCTAGATCGCGACTCAACAAATGAAATTCAGTCCCTGTCAATTGATGGCTATCAGGTAGGCATATCAGGTGATACGAGCATTACACTGCCAGACAGCATCCATCCGTCGCCAAATGTGAGCATTTCACCGCCAATTCCAGGCTATGTTGCTGATGACGTCTATGAACAGTTGCTGGCAATGGATGTGGTCATAGATAGTATCATTGCTCAAACTCTTGCCGGTATTACGATTGATGCCATGTTAGAAGTAGATAGTCAAAGGTTTAGGCTCATTATACAGCCACAACAAGATACATTCTACATAGACGTCACTGATATGGATAGCACTATATCTGAGGCGTGGATAGACGCAATGGTGGCTAATAATGGATATCTTACCGTAGAAGTGGATGGCTCTATTACTAATGAAATCCAGGCCTTATCTATAAGTAATGATACAGTCTTCTTGGCCAATGGCGGGTTCGTAAAGCTGCCAGGAGAGGGAGACGGATCAGTTACTAATGAAATACAAGCCATATCGATATCAAACGACACGATATTCCTTTCTGGAGATGGCTTTGTTAAACTTCCTGTTGACCAAATCAACGACGCCGATAGTGATTCTAACAATGAACTACAAAATTTAACGAATGACGGCAAAGTTTCGAATGTCCAGAGTATTGGAATAAGCAATGGAACTGGAATTTCATTTTCCGTCGCCGACGCAGATTCGCTAACAACCAATGAAATTCAAGCACTGTCAATATCAAACGATACAATATTTTTGGTTAACGGCGGCTTCGCCAAGCTCCCTCCAGACGACTCAGGAACAGACGACCAAAAGATAGATACATTCCTAATATCTGGCGATACTTTATTTGCCAGTCTCGAAGCGGACGGAGAGTCGGGGAAGTTTGTACTACTAGCCCCGTACCTGGACAATACCGATACGCAGCTCAGCCAGGAGCAAGTAGAAGATTTCGCCGGTGCAATGGTGACCGGCAATACCGAAACCCTCATTACTGTAACCTACCAGGATGGCGACGGTACGACAGATTTTGCAGTAGACGCTAATCTATCTAACTATACCAATGATGCCGGATTCCTCACATCAGAAACAGACGACCAAAAGATAGATACATTCCTAATATCTGGCGATACTTTATTTGCCAGTCTCGAAGCGGACGGAGAGTCGGGGAAGTTTGTACTACTAGCCCCGTACCTGGACAATACCGATACGCAGCTCAGCCAGGAGCAAGTAGAGGATTTCGCCGGTGCAATGGTGACCGGCAATACCAAAACCCTCATTACTGTAACCTACCAGGACGGCGACGGTACGACAGATTTTGCAGTAGACGCTAATCTATCTAACTATACCAATGACGCCGGATTCCTCACATCAGAAACAGACGACCAAAAGATAGATACATTCCTTATATCAGGTGACACCCTATTCGCTAGTTTAGAGACAGATGGCGAGCCCGGGAAGTTTGTATTGCTGGCTCCGTACCTGGACAACACAGATACACAGCTCACTCAGAAACAAGTTGAGGATTTTGCAGGAGCATTAGTAGCGAATGCAACTGGAACTCACACGGGGATTGCTGTTACCTACCAGGATGCCACCGGAGATATGGATCTTATAATTGACCACGATGCCGCTACTAATTTTCTGGCTGGAGAGCACATACTGCACTCCGGAGTCACCATTACAGCGGGGGATGCATTGAGCGGAGGAGGAGATATAAGCGCCACACGCACCCTGGATTTAGATCCATCTGAGATGGGTGCTCAAGCTCCCGACTTAGCCGACATCCTACCCTACGAAGACGTAACCGATGCCGGCATCCATAGTATGACCCTTACACAGCTACAGACCACAATCGATACCGATACGCAGCTCAGCCAGGAGCAAGTAGAGGATTTCGCAGGTGCAATGGTGACCGGCAATACCGAAACCCTCATTACTGTAACCTACCAGGACGGCGACGGTACGACAGATTTTGCAGTAGAGCCCAATCTATCTAACTATACCAATGACGCCGGATTCCTCACATCAGAAACAGACGACCAGAAAATAGATACATTCCTAATATCTGGCGATACTTTATTTGCCAGTCTCGAAGCGGACGGTGAGCCCGGAAAGTTTGTACTACTTGCGCCATACTTAGACAATACCGATACGCAGCTCACCCAGGAGCAGGTAGAGGATTTCGCCGGTGCAATGGTAGCCAATGGTACAGGCACCCATACTGGTATAGCAGTAACCTATCAGGACGCAACGGGCCATATGGATCTAATAATTGATCATGACGCGGCCACCAACTTTGTAGCTGGAGAGCATATTTTGCACTCCGGAGTCACCATTACAGCAGGGGATGCATTGAGCGGAGGAGGAGATATAAGTGCCACCCGCGCCTTAGACCTGGATCCATCTGAGATGCCAGGCCAGGCTCCCGCAGCAGCTGATATACTCGTATACGAAGACGTAACTGATGCCGGTATTCATTCCATGACAATTACTCAATTAGAATCCATTATTGATCATGGTAATTTAGTCGGACTCGGAGATGACGACCATACTATATATCCTTTACTCCTGGGTAGAGCCACAGGACAGACGTTGATCGGCGGTACAGCATCAGGCGATGATCTCACCCTCGAATCCACCTCTAATGCCACAAAAGGAAATGTATTTATCAAGTCTCCTGAACTTCAAAGTGGAGCTGGTCTTGAACTATTAAAATTCACCGGGACAGCATCAGCCGTTAATGAATTTACCATAACAAATTCCATTACGGCAAATGACCCTATACTTTCAGCCACCGGAGGGGACGCCAATATCGGGATAACGTTAACCCCAAAAGGAACAGGTAATATTAAATTAGGCACAGCGACATGGAATGCAGATCAAGCTCTTGGTTCTGGGCAAGATGAATATCCTGCTGTATTTGATAATGGTACTGGCTTAGTAGCTTATAAACAATTAAATACTGCCGGAATTGCTAATGATGCAACTACCTATGATAAAATACAAAACGTAGTAGCAGACCAAAGGCTTCTCGGCAATATAGCAGGTGCAGGTGGTATAGTAGCTGAGTTAACCCCTGAGCAAGTTAGAGTAATGCTAGGGCTTGACGAAAAAGATGTTTCTATCCAGGCGTGGGGTGACAAGACGGTGGTAACGATAGATAGCAGCCTGGTTGTATGGAAGGTAGGGCCAGAACACGACAATGTAACTATTCGGGAATTATCATGGTTCTCAAATAGTTTTGGTACAAGCGTAGATATACAATTAGTAAAAAATGGCACAGCGGTTACATTAGATGGTGATAATACTTATCAGATTTCCACTGCAGATTCGACTTTTAACATGACCAATCTTGCTCTTACTGACGGTGATAGATTGCAGTTCAAATGTACGGCTGTTGTGGGGGCCACAACAGGATTAACATTTACGCTAGAAGGAGATTACGACGCGCCATGACAAAGTTCTTAACCATTATATTATTTATATGTATTGCGGTTGCTTTGTCAGGCCAGGGCATGGTCATGAGTTCTCCCGATACTACTAAAAACCTACTCCTGGACACCTACGGCACAAACATAGAAGCGGCATACAGCCTAAGAAAGCTCGACAAAGATTATATGGGCGCTTGCATAGAAATTGAAAGAAGTTCAAACAATGAAACACACGATATATACTTTATAGGAGAGCATTTGGATGATGGGGCGGTAGAAGCGTTTTGTAATGGTACGACCTGCAAAATAGAAACATGGTACGATCAATCAGGAAATAATCGAGATGCGATTGAAACGACTCACGCCAATCAACCTACGATATATGCATCTGGGGCAATAAAAACAGAAAATAATAGGCCAGCTATTGATTGGACAGGTGATGACCAGGAGTTAGAAGTTAGCGGTACATCAACATTCAATTTTATGCACGGAACAGGCGAATCAAGTGTGGCATGGGTGGGCAGAGCAGGGGATAGCGGAAATCCTAACGATTTACATGCAATATATGGGAATGGGTGTCTTTCAACTACTTGCATTGGATCGTGGTTCGTCTTAGATGATCGCTCAGGGCTATCAAATGAATCCGCAGGTATTTGGGCAGTAAGGGGCGTAAGCACCCAATATACATTTCGAGCACATGAAGACAATACGTTTACTCCTAATGTGCAACTGATATATTTCTTTCACACTGATAATGATAATGGCACCGCTGCTGATCGGGTAGAAGGATTCGAAGACAATGTGGATCAAACACTTGATAACACATACACAAATGCAGGAACAGCTTCGAATGCGACCAATACTATGAAAATTGGTTCGGTGGGGAATGGTTTGACTGCCCATTCATTTAGGGGCACAATGCAGTCTTTAATATTTTGGTCTACTGACAAATCCTCAGATCGCACAAGCATATACAATAATCAAGATGCCTATTGGCGTCCTTAAAAAATAGAAAAATGAAAAAAATAACAGTATTAATAATTAGTAGCCTACTGCTTATAAGTGCTTACGGGCAACGGATCACCCCCGATGGCACTGTAGTATGGGAAGCAGAAGAAACAGAGCAAAGCCAGGGCCTTGATACTGTCCAGATATGGATAGAAGATTTGGGAGCTCAAACTGCTTATCGCTCTGAGCTTATTGTGAAAGTACATGAGGTAGATAGGCGGATCGCGGCACTGAAAACCCTGATAGGCAATAAAGGCGGTGATTACCAGGCATATAATGATAGCAATTTTGCAAATAGTATCAGCGGGCTTGAGTCGTATAGCGTCAATGGTGCTAAGTCAGTAATATTTGTACGTACAGCAGGGAACGGTGCTCACAGGGTGCGCAAAAATACTGTGGAGTTTATCATTACTCCATGGGATAGCATTGTTGATGGCGTGCCTACTTCTGGACAAGATACAGTCATTAATAATATCAGAACTCCTTACCCGTCCCAATAAATTCAGGGTAATAGGGAGTAGACCTCGCGAATTAAAACTGCTTCATATTTTTGTATATGCAGTTACAATTCCCCTTCTTCCCTAAAGATACAAAGATGATCTCTCATTGTCTTGGAGTACACACCCAAGACGGTATTGTACAATACATAGCCAATGGCTTACCTGTATATAGTCATTCGAGTGACGATCTTAATGCTTTCAGATTCATAACTAGCAATTTTATAGATAAAGGATTGTGCAGCCGAGCTGAAGTTCAGCGGGCTTTTGGAGTGAGTATAGACAGTGTCAGAAGATCGTATAGAAAATACAAGGAGAAGGGAGAATCTGGATTTTTCGGGCCTGATGCCAGAAAAGGCAAAGCATACAAGATGGTTGGTAAACTAGTGGAGCGGATACAATCGAAGCTGGATAAGAGACAAAGTAATTTGAGTATCTCAAAACAAGAAGGGATTTCAGAATCGTCGATACGCTATCACATTGAAAAAGGCACTTTAAAAAAAAGTTCAAAATAGAGTGTGAAGGTGGAAATGGCTCGACCTTAAATGATCGCAATGACCTAGACCAATCTACGCCGATGGGCATAGCCACAAGCCGCTCTGAAGACAGGATAGGTGCATCTCTTGGGTTGTCTGGTCATGCTGAGGTGAAGTTTGACAACAGCGAAGCTTTATGCGGAGCAGGGGTATTATTCCTCTTACCTGCCTTGATAGAGCATGGGTTATTCAAGACAAAACAGGTATATGAGTTACCTTCATCACACTATTACGGACTAAGGTCGATACTATTGACTTTGGCCTTCATGGCCTTGTTGCGCATCAAAAATCCCGAACAACTCAAACAATGTAAACCAGGGGAGATCGGCAGGATAATAGGCTTGGATCGTATACCAGAAGTTCGGTGTTTGCGAGAGAAAATAGATTTGCTGAGCAAGCAGGAAAAAGCCGTTGAACTGAACAACCTTCTGATCGATCACTGGTATAGAGATGAGGATAATGAGGACTCATCTTTTTTATATATAGATGGTCACCAACGGATCTATTATGGAGGCAAAGCTAATCTACCTGTCAAATATATTGCGAGACAAAAATTGTGTTTAAGCGCCACTACGGAGTATTGGGTTCACGATGCACAAGGGATGCCTGTTATGATGGTGATAGGGCAATTGACAGAGAAAATAAAAGAAGCAATACAAGACCTGATTATTCCACAAATGCTACAAACCAAATTACTTACTGAGATACAAGAGGATGATGATCGACAAAGCCCTCAATGCACCTTTATTTTTGACAGGGAGGCTTACGAACCTGCTTTCTTTAACCACCTGTGGGAAAGGTATAGAATAGCCGTGATTACATATCGCAAGGATGTGCGAGATTCATGGAATAAAGATGACTTTGAATCCACTGATACACAAGTACTTAGCCAGGATTTAACCATGCAATTGTGCGAGAAAGAAGTAACGCTTGGAGGACACACTTTCAGAGAGATCAGAAGCTTGTCTGAAAAGGGTGAACATCAAACCGCTATTATCACCACTCACCCTACTTTGGGAATAGCATTGATAGCAGGCAGAATGTTTGGAAGGTGGTGTCAGGAAAACTTCTTCAGTTACCTCATTCAAGACTATGATTTTGATAAAATGATTCAATTTGGGGTAGAAAGTATTGATCCCAATCGGGAAGTGGTCAACCCACAATACCGAAAATTAACAAACCAACTGAAAAAACTCAGGGAAAAGATCACCCGGTTAGAAGCCAAGTTCTTCCCTCTTGCAGAACTAGCTATGGATGAGAAAATTGACAAACTTCCTGAAATAACCGAAAGACAAATGAAGTATAAACACAAAATTGATATTCTTCGAAAAGAAGAAAACAAGATCGCCACCCTCAGAAATGATATTCCTGCCAGAATAACTCTTGAGCGTATGCCCGAGCAGAAAAGGTATAACAAGTTAAAAACCGAAAGTAAACTGTTCATGAATGTAATAAAGATGATCGCTTACAGAGCAGAATCATCTGTGGCAGCTGTGGCTTGTGACCACCTCAATAGGGCAAAAGACGAAAAAAGAATGTTCATCAAACAAATCATCAGCAACAACGCTGACTTGATTCCGGATTATAAGAGTAAAACGCTGACTATAACCTTGCACTCTCTTTCTGCACCAAGATTTAATCATGCAGCCAAACAGATTGCAGACCTGCTCAACAAAACTGAAACCATATTCCCTGGATCAAATTTGCGCATGATCTTCAAAATAACAGCGAATTTAGATTGCGAGAGGTAAGGAGTTCTGAATATAGATGTGGCGTTCAATACAATCACCCTACAATCGGGTAACCAATTCAGGTGGAATAGTAAAAACTTCGTACGGATTATCAATAGAGTGGGCGAAGCGATTTGGAGGAATGAAAAAAATTGGAAAGAATGGTTCAGGTAAACGCGACTATACTCCATGGTATACAGGCCAGGGTTCAACTGGGTTTGAATGGTCAAATCCATAGAACGGACAAGATGATCCGCTTTAGATAACATTGGGTGAAATGGATACAAATGAATGGTTAAAACTAGCGCTTGCTATTTTTGGAGGAGCTGGAGGATTGTTTGGCAGCCAATGGCTGTGGCGGTTTCTGATGAGGAAATCAGACAACGCCACAGCAGTGAGGAAACAAGAACTGGAAATCGAAGCAAATAGTAAGAAAGAAAAGGAAATCAATTACAAGACAAAAATAGCAAAATTGGAGGCGTCCGAAAAGCGCCTCAAGGAGCAGGTGGCGGAATTGACATTACAACTCGGCCAAAACAAAATAGAACTCGTCCGAATCGCCACTAGCATGAAATTGATAGTAGCCATGCTACGGCACGTTGCAAAAGACAATAAGGAAATGAGTGCGATCGTGGAAGAAATTGAAAACATATCGAAGAATGATTAGTGTATTGGACGCCCGAAAGATAGCATCCGCATCATTCAAGATTCAATGGATACTTGCAGCCAAAGAATTAGGCGACGACGTCACGGCCATTGGTGAATATATGATCGCTGCTGGACTTGACAATCATACGGACGGCTTTTGGATCATTGATTTCCCGAATGATTTCGAGTGGTATAGTCCAAAATTCAGATCTATTTTAGGATTTGAGGACGAATCAGATTTTCCGAATAGCCCTAACAGTTGGAAAAAGCAAATTGAAAAGGGGAGCTACGACGAAGCGATGCGACAATTAGGCGAGCATATCAGGACAAAAAGTGAATCGCCTTACTGCATTGATTGTGTCTATAATACCAAGTTCGGTATGAAGGTTCATCTTATATGTGAGGGTGACGTGGTGAAGTATGATGTTGATGGAAACCCTTTGATCATGTATGGCAGGCATACGGTAATTCCCCAAAATAGGAACATGACCTTACGACGATAATTACAAACTGTAATTGTTTTTCGGATAGGATAATACCCAATCAAGAGCGATTACTCCAACAAGTCAAAAACCACTAAAAATCAACATGCGTATACGCCAAAAAAGTCGTATATTTATTGACATAATCCACACCAATGAAAATAAGAGTATTCATAACTCTTGTGATTATCACAATATGTCTGCTTTTTCCTTCATTGGCGGGACAAAAAAGTCTCCTAAACCTAACAAAGCCACCTGAAATACCAGATATTATCTTCAGTTGTTATGCAGATAATACCTGCGAATTGACCTATAATCCTGATAAGTACAACGAGGTAGAAGCCCTCGATATGATGTACAGATTTATCATTATCAGGGTAGACGATTACAACAAAAAGGAATTAATGAAAAGACAACTTAGCCTTCGAAAATATTAATCAACTAAAAAACAATAAATTATGTTAATCGTAATCATAGCATTAACAGTATTGGCCGTTACCTACGGCTTCTATTTCAGATCACAAAACAGCATTACGACTAAGGAATTACCCGAATCATGGGCAAATGTGCGTAACATCGTAAAGCAAGTTTCGGGGCTACTCAGTATCCTAGTGGGCTTTGAATTCGTAAGCAACATAACCTTTGTTGGAAACGTGTCTGAAACCATAGATCTCCTCTTAGCTAACTACGAAGGGATGCACGAAATCTGGTCGAGAATAGCTATTATGGCAAACGCATTTTATCACATTTGGAAAACAGCAGAAGAATCAAAAGCCGGAGAAAAGGTTACAAATGCTTTTAATCTTGGAAAATTCGGGACAGCCAATGCCAGCGTTCAGACAAAAAGCGTGGTGAAGTGCAATAGGATAACAGACCTAGCAAAAGCGGCATAAATGACCCTCAACCAGGAATTATTCGAAATATCGCGGGCATTCGTAGGCGTCCGCGAAATTCCGGGGATTGTTCAAAACCCATTCCTTGTCAGAACAATCAAATGGGCATTGCCCTGGGTCACTGGCAATAACATAGAATCAGATTATGCTTGGTGTGGCATGTGGCAAGGCTATCTATTGAAATCAGCGGGAAGAAAAGACCTGATACCAAAGCATTTTTACCGAGCCAGGTCATGGCTCAATATTGGTGAGTCAGTCGAGATTGCTGATGCACAAAAAGGAGATTGGGTCATATTGTGGAGAGGTTCCCCGCATGGTTGGAAAGGCCATGTAATGCAGTTTGAAAGATTCGAATTAGACAACGTTATTGGACTAGGGGGGAATCAGGGTAATGCCGTCAGTTTTGCCCCATATCCCCAATCTAGAATATTAGGTATCAGAAGAATTAATGAAAACACGCTACGAGCCAAATCACTACGTACAACAAGTTTTATTGATTGGGTACTATTAAAATCGTTGAAATTGTAAAGAACAAAGATTGGGAATTAGGACAAAAATAATCTAATGGACTTCAAACCGCCCAAAGTCGAAATAATCAAAAAAGACATTGATAAAGGACTGGCGTTCGTAAAAGACGCTGATCCCATATATGACGAAGGACTCAGGCTTCTCAATATTGAAAAATATCATAAAATCTACAATCTCTATGGCGATGGCAGAGATTACTGCATAATCGACGACGGGACAGAGGCTCACCCTAACGTATCGGCTCCCAGAACCATAAGCGCACACGGATATAGAAACACTAGAAGTGCACATGGGCACGGATTAAAAGTGCAAAGCATCAACGATATGCAGGGCAATCCCTACATAGGGATTCGGCCAAAAGATAAGCCGCATCAAAAAAAAGCACTCGGGAGTCAGGGCGGCACGTTCAGAGATATAGCATCCGCCGTAAGGGCAGCGAGAGCCGAGGGATTCATGTACATAATAATGAGTTTGGGGGCTGAGTATACAGTCAGTGACCATGAACTCACAGAGGAATTGAGATTATGTTGGGAGGAGGGCAGAAAAGTATGCACGGTAGCAGGAAATGAAAACGATGAAGGTAAAAATGTGCCGATCAACTACCCGGGCAACCTGCCTTATGTATTTACGGCATTGTCTGTAGATTTTAACAAAAAACATTCTCCGTTTTCAAATGCTGCAAATAATAAGGTAGAGCGGGTCTATTGCATTTATGGCAATCATGTGATAACTGCTAGTCTAAGTGGTTATCACGACAAATCATCTGGTACGTCATTCGTCGCTCCTCTTCTCTCAGGGATACAGCGAATGATCGACGAATATTTTGAAAGGTTATTCGGAATAAAATACACAACCTGTCAGGAAATTGACGACATCCTCAAATCATACGCAGAAGATTTAGGCCCATCAGGGTTTGATAAATTAACCGGCAACGGACTAGTATCGCTGCGATGCATAGACGACGGATTCCAATCATACCTTATGAAATATCATCGAGATGACTTGATCAAACAGGATCCGGAATGGAATAACATTGAAGAAGATCAGGCAGAAGATTCCGGTCAGTCAGACTTCGACGCCAATGGTCCTATCCCGGAAACAAAAGATGCATGTGAAGGCATGAGCGGCCTGGTATACTGCATTTGTCGACTATTCAATCCAAAACCTAAATTAGTTTAACCCTAAATACAAATTAATGGGACATTTCCTGACCTTTCTCTATAACGTCATGTTGGCAACTTCCTCGATTACATTCGCCCCCGCAGATGTAGAGCTCAACGTTATCGGAGAACCAATAGTAATTACCGAGCAAAACAAATCAGATTTCGAGCTTATACAGCCCAACATACTGTATGTAGTTAAAGATGGTGATACACGAAACAATTCAAAATGGGAATGGGATGGTACGTATCGCGCAACAATTGGCGGCTTAGATATCAAGACAAAACAAATCCAGAAAGTTGATTTCTCAATGGTCGAAATATTCGGGGAAGTCAAAACATTTCATCAATATTGGGGAGCATAATTATGAACATCCCAATAAAAATAACGGCATTGCTCTTAATTTTGTGTGGAGTCGGATGCAAGACTTCGAGGCTACTCAAAGAACAGAATACCCAAAAGCAAATCCAAGAAATAGATACCGTCAAAGTTGTTTCAGACACGATAAGTCTTTCCGGGATTATTATCCCGATAAAGGAAGAAAAACAATATACCGCACCAGACTGGTACGAAAAAAACGGCCAGTTCTATAAACATTCTTCTGGACAATCACCAATTCAAACTAAAACATTCCTCGATTGGGGCGGGGCTCTAAATAAGATACTAGGCATGGTAGCGCCAGACGACTACGACGCAATCAAAGAAGTCCGAGCTAAACTCAAAAACGTAAAGCTCAAACATCAAAACGGTCAATCAATTAAAAGAACTTCGCAAGAATTACGAAAAAGGAGACATTACCTCCTTCGAATACAACTATTCCAGAGCAGCTCTTTTAGGCGTATCGATGTCCGATCTTGACGCGCTAGAAGTGAAAGCCTACCAAATAGCTTCAAAAATTTATCGCTAATCACATCAAGAAAACCCCGCGGGGGCAGAAAACGGCCTGTGCGTTTTACAAATGTTTTACAAATATAATTTCTCTTCTCTATAAATATTCATAACTCTTTGATAATCAGTGTGGAGCCTACGGGAGTCGAACCCGTGACCTTTTGACTGCCAGTCAAACGCTCTAGCCAACTGAGCTAAGGCCCCATGTTTTCGGGGGCTTAGCGAAGTTGCCTGTCCCGATTGCAGCGCAGTGGAACATCGGGAAGCTAAGGCCCCAGTTTGAAAAGACAAACTTAATCTATTATATCACAATAGTCCGTGAAGGAAATATTTCATAACTCGTTGATACTCAATCTTAGAATTATGGATAAATTATTAAAACTAAAGTATCGTCTGAACCGAAACTTGCATTTTAATAGGATTGCCAAATAAGCAGGCCATAAATACTTGATAATCAGCGTTATAGAAAATCTTGAATTTAAGATACTGCTGTTAACACTTCGAATTTGGCCGAAATCCTTCACGAACTATTGATATCAAAAACTAAATGTTAATAATTGTCCCTATTTTGGCACGAAATCAATACCATATATCAAAATTAATTATAATGGATGATCACATGAGTAACGCAACCAATAGACGTTATTTCATTAAACTGTTGGCAGGCGTTCCTGGTGCAGCATTTCTTCCCCGCCTCGTGAAAGCGGAATCACCTATTCATCCCGCAAAAATCAGTTCCTATCCAACAAACGTCCTGGAACCGTTCAACTACAGTGGAGTTCGCCTTTAGGACAGCATGTTTAAAAAACAGTACTACCAAACAAGAGACTTTTATTTTAACATTTCTGACGATGACATTCTCAAGGGCTTTCGCGAACAGGCTGGGCTTCCGGCACCGGGCACTCATATGGGCGGCTGGTGTTCAAAAACAAGCTACTCTGTCTTCGGTCAATTTCTGAGCGGGATGGCCCGTATGTACAAAGCTATTGGCGATGTCGCTATGCGCGACAAAGCCGTGCACTTGATACGGGAATGGAGCAAGACCATCTCCAGGCTGAGTCTGACGCATTACAGTTATGATAAGACCCTTGGCGGTCTGGTCGACCTGTATGAATATGCCGATGTGAAAGAGGCGATTCCGCTGATTGAGAAAATTACAGAGTATGCCATTCAAAACCTCGGGCGCATTCGAAATCCGGCCACTTTCGAAAATCATTCCGGAGGCCGCCATCCCGGAGAAGGCGAGTGGTACACGCTCTCAGAAAACATCTATCGGACCTACTTGTTGACCGGCGAAGACAAGTTTAAGATTTTCGGCGATGTTTGGCGGTACCATCGCTACTGGGGAATGTTCACTGGGAAAACCCCACTCAATCTGAAAGGCTTACATGCATACAGCCATGTCAACAGTCTGAGCAGCGCTGCAATGACGTACGCTGCGACAGGTGACTCTGAATATTTGAAAACCATCATCAATGCTTACGATTATTTTCAAAAAACGCAGTGTTATGCAACAGGCGGCTTTGGACCAAGTGAACTTCTTGTTCCGGAAGACAGGACATTGGGAAGATCGATCGAGGACGAATCTAAAGCTTTCTACGGTGAATGGCCAGGTAACAATTACAAAAATGCGGGCCGCTCTTTTGAAACAGGCTGTGGGTCCTGGGCTATATTCAAGCTTTGCCGTTATTTGATGATGTTCACCGGAGAGGCGCGTTTCGGCGATTGGATGGAGAAGATGCTATATAATGGAATCGGATCAGCATTACCAATGTGGGGTGATGGCAAAACTTTCTACTATTCCGACTACAGATTGGGAGGCGCTTCGAAGAAGTATTACAGTGCAACCTGGCCTTGCTGTTCAGGAACCTATATCCAGGTGGTGGCGGACTATCACAATATTATTTACTTCAAGGATGCCGAAGGTCTTTATGTAAATCTCTACGTTCCATCCGAGGTGAATTGGAACCAACAAGGTAAACAAATCAAGGTTCGACAGGAGACAGCCTATCCCGAATCTGATACGACCTCGTTAATAATAAAGATCAAGGACAAGATGCGTTTCCGAATAAGACTCAGAGTCCCGGGTTGGACCCGGAATGCAGCGGTTGAATTGAATGATGTAAAACTAGATGTTTCCTGCGAGCCCGGATTGTGGGTTGAAATCGAACGCGAATGGGCTCCGGACGACCGAATAACTTTCCGGATTCCGATGCAAATCAAACTGGCACCTGTTGATAAACAACACCCTCATCTTGTTGCCGTAACCTATGGCCCTCACGTGCTGGTCCAAGTCGAGGATATCCTTTCTAATACCAGTCCTCAAGCATTTTCAAAATCTCTTGTGCCCGGTGAAAAGCCCTTGGTCTTCAACAACGAGATTGAGTCAAAAAGAACGTACACACCTTTCCACAGCGTCAAATACGACATGCCTTATCAAATGTATTTTCCTTTGAGATGATAGGGAGAAGGGAATCATTGGAAATCCTCCACCTGTGGAATGGTGCTGCTAGACATTCAGTTGTATGATTGGGAAAGCGGGATAAAAAATCGCATGTCGATGGTCATCCAGCTTTCAAGAAAAATGTGATCATTGTTCAGAACTAACTTCAAACCGTTACAGCTCGACGATATCCCACATGCCATAGCCAGAGTCGTTATATGAAGATCGGAGAATAACAATGGCAATGATAATTTGAAATTTAGATTGATATTGAGGTATCTCATATGTTTCTACTTTTTACTGCCCTGGCCCATTTATGGTTCAGGATGACTTACGCCTTTTGCCAGGTACAACAGATACTTTGCTGCACGCCTATCTCATGCAAGTGGTGCAGGAGCAATTCGATCAAAGGCGAATGCAGGTCAAACAATCACTGGCTTCCCAAGAGCTTTTCCGACAGCGACGATGGATAGTTATGATGAAATTTAGCGATCAGCCTCCCGATACAACTATACGGAACAGGTGTGTTGAGCACTTGTCCGCCTATTGGCGGAAAGCTGTACCAGATGTCAATTCGGGATTATGGATTTTGAATTTAGTTTGTCTGTCTTGGTTTTATAGAATTTGTAGCTTGGAAAGGCAGTACGTGGCCGAGTGATAAGTGACGCTGAAGCCGGCCAGGTCACCTAAAAAGGCGACACGTCTACCATGCCGACCCTCATCTCGCATTCAAAAAATGAACTCAACTCTTGTATTCTGTTCCATTATTAGTTAACTTTAATTCGTGGAAAAACTAAGAAGCCTTGTATACTACAAACATCATTTCGAAGAATTTTACAACAGTCAAAGCCAAAAGGTGAAGGAAAAATTTGATTTGAATATATCAATGAAAAAAGATAGAAACTTAACGACGTTTGAGGAACATTTAACCAAACAATACGGTGAAATCGGTACTCCGAAGCGCGATTCATTTGAAGCTAAAGCCAAGGTATTCGTGATCGGCGAATTATTAAAAGACGAGCGGATCGAAGCGAAGTTGACGCAAGAAGAATTAGCTGATAAAATCGGCGCCAAGAAAAGCTATATTTCAAGAATTGAAAATGGGAAAACCGATATCCAACTGTCTACTTTGTACAAGCTTTTTGAAGTAGGCTTGGGTAAGCAAATAACTATATCGATAAACTGAGAGCCTGAAATAACAGTGTGCGACGGAATACTTCTTCGAATACAATTACCCCACTTCCGGTTTTGCGATCGGTCATTTTCTTTTGGAAGAAAAGGAACAAACGCATTAATTTATATACCTAAATTTGTACTTTAACGCCAGTTTTCACCAAAAACAATAATCTTATGCTAGGTATCTTGACAAACCTGCTGTTTTACGTTCTTCTGTTTTCATTTTCTACTCGTTGTGAGAGTCAGGAGGTAAATCTGAGTCTGACGGCGCCACAGATCACCTTTCAGGATGTGGTCTCCAGATTTGATGAGAATGATCTGGAATATGTGGTACTGTCTCTGCAAGGTGAAGCAGTAATTGTAGTATCCGAGTACGGCGGGCGAATTCTAGGGCCATTTCCGTCCAAAACCGAGCCCGGCATCTATTGGATAAATCCCATTTTTGGAGACAAAGATGCATTTAAGGAATTTATCTCCGCTAAGGAGTGGAACGTGGGCGGCGACCGGATTTGGATTGCTCCCGAAATACAATACAACGTTCCTGACAGGAGTGCATTTTGGGAATCCTATTCTATTCCACCGGATGTGGATCCGGGTAATTATCAAATTGGAATGACCGATGAAGGAAAGTGCACGCTTTCCCAATCAATGGTCCTGGAGGCCTATAACATAGCCACGGGGAAGAAAGAATTGCTGGTGGAAAGAACCATTAGCAAGGCAGCCAATCCGATTCGGTTCTTAAGTAAAAAAGAGGAATTGATGAGAGAGGTTACATATATAGGGTATCAACAACAAGTTAACCTTTCGGAGACCAAAGCTGACGATCTTATGACTGAGGCCTGGGATCTGGTTCAACTCAAGGCGGAAGGTCGAATGATTATCCCCAGTTCCCCGTTGCTTGAGTATATAGATTATTTTGATCCAATGCCTGAAGATTACCACCGCAGCGGGATCAATTATAACGAGTTCAGAATTACCGGCAAAAAACAGTACAAAGTGGGGTTGAAGGCCGCGCATATCTTGGGGCGGCCAAGCTATTTCAGTCAATTACCCGACGGCCGGGCTTACCTGGTGATATGTAATTTCTTCAATAATCCGTCATCGGTTTATTCCGAGGAGCCCCCGGCTCTGGTTGGTAAAAAAGGTCAATCTATACATATTTACAATGACGACGGGTCGTACGGCGGCTTCGCCGAGCTGGAATGCAATGGTCAAACCATAGGAGGATCCACCGGAAGATCGAATACATCTGATCAATTGGTGTTTTGGATTTATATTGGACAGGAAGAGCAGGTAAAACAAATCGCTCAGCACCTATTGGGCGTTTCCTTGTAGTAAGTTCATAAGTAGTTTTGGTCACCCTACAATTTCTACTCCGAATATAGATCACCTTTCCAGAAAAGGCCAAAGAGGGGAATACCTTGATCGTGATTGCCGAAGAGATAAAACAACCCGTTGCCATCCCATATAGTTGCGGTGGTAAGGGGGCCAATACTCCAACTACTCCAATATTCCAATACTCCTTATATTGTGGTCTTTTTCGAAGTGGTTCTAATTGTAAATTCAACAAGACATAGTACTTATGACTGATCCCATTCTAAAAGTTCACCCTGGCGACAACATTATTGTTGCCCTCGACAACCTTTCAGGCGGTCAACGTTTCAAACTCAACGGCACCAGTATCGATTTAGTGGAAGACATTCCGCTAAAACACAAATTTAGCGAAGTAGAGATGGCCGTTGGCGACCCCGTTTATATGTACGGCGTGTTGATTGGTAAAGCCATTCAGCCTGTAAGTAGAGGAGGCAAGATTACGACCAGTAATATTACCAACGAGCCCGGCGATTATACCATCGGCGAGCGAAAACTGGAATGGAACAAACCGAATGTCAGTAAATGGAAGGACCGCACTTTTATGGGTTACCACAGGGCCGACGGGCGTGTCGGTACCATGAATTATTGGTTGGTGATTCCATTGGTTTTTTGTGAAAACCGCAACGTTAATGTAATTCGTGAAGCTTTGCTGGACGAACTTGGCTATCGCACCGAGAAGACCTGGAAGGTGGATACCCGAAATTTGGTACAGCAGTATAAACGAGGAGAAAACAAGGAAACCCTTCTAAACCTGGAAATTATCCAAAGTCCTGAGCAGGTTAAAGAAAACCGACTTTTCCCCAATGTGGACGGCATAAAATTCCTAAACCACAACGGAGGATGTGGCGAGACGGGCGACTCCACAAGAGCCTTGTGCAACCTACTCGCAAGTTATATCACCCATCCTAACGTTGCAGGCGCGACTATACTTAGTCTCGGTTGTCAAGGCTTACAAATCAAGTATATGAAGCAAGCCATCGAGATAAAAGACAGCAACTTCTCTAAACCGGTGTTTTTCCTCGAGCAGCAAAAAACCAAATCAGAACGCGAGTTAGTAGCGCAAGCTGTTAAGGAGACATTCGTGGGTATGATGGAGGCGAATAAGATCGAAAGAAAGCCGGCCGATCTCAGTCATATCACACTGGGCCTCGAGTGTGGCGGCTCAGATGGATTTTCTGGCCTTTCTGCTAATCCCGCGCTTGGACATTCATCGGATATTTTAGTGGCACTAGGAGGAACACCAATTCTTGCAGAATTTCCGGAATTGCACGGTGTAGAGCAAGAATTAGTCAATCGCTGTACCACAGAAGATTTGGCGAAACGATTTCAACAATTAATTACGGATTACAGGTTGTCGGTAGAGAGATCCGGCAATTCATTCCTTTACAATTCATCACCGGGCAATATTCGCGACGGGCTCATCACAGGTGCAATGAAGTCAGCTGGAGCCGCAAAGAAAGGCGGTACATCACCGGTCACTGGAGTATTGGATTATACGGAAACGGCCACCAATCCAGGCTTGAATTTGCTTTGTACACCTGGAGGCGATGTGGAGTCAACAACGGCTCTTGCCGGTTCAGGTGCTAACGTCATTGTCTTCACTACCGGCCTAGGCACACCGACCGGCAATGCGATAGCTCCAACTATCAAATTGGCTACCAATTCGATCATGGCAACAAAGCTTGCTGATATTATCGATGTCGATGCCGGAACGATTATCACGGGTGAGGATACAATAGAAAGCAAAGGCGAAGAACTTTTTGATTACATAATAAAGGTAGCTAGCGGAGAAGCTATTCCGAAGGCTGTGCAATTGGGGCAGGATGATTTTATTCCGTGGAAAAGAGGAGTATCCATGTAGACAATTATTAATTGATGAATTACTAATTAACTCAAGTTGCGATATAAGAGTTTCCTTCGCTCCACCCCTGCCCTAAAGGAGGACAACCCGCCAGTTTTAAAGCGAGCGTGGGGGTTCCCTTCAGGGTTAGGGTGCGGGAAGGCAATGGTTTTATGATAGTTCGCAACTTGAGTTAATTGTACGATCAAACGGACATTCGACGACCGGTGAAGAAAGAACCAGACAAAATAAATAATCAATAATTAACAATCAACAATTTTATGTCAGACAAAAAAGCAGTCCTATTAGAAAAGAAGACCGATCATATAGCATTGGTAACTTTAAATCGCCCAGAGGCAAGAAATGCGGTCAACGACCAAGTCGCAAAAGGCATGGACGCTATTGTTAAGCAAACCGAAGCAGATCCGGATATACGGGTAGTTGTTCTCACAGGAAGTGGAGAAATTGCATTTTCAGCTGGAGCCGATCTTAAGATGATAAGCCAGGGAAGAGGCTCAGAGCTCGGCACTCCGGATGGCGGTTTTGGAGGTTTTGTATACCACAAAAGAGACAAGCCGTGGATAGCGGCAGTTGGCGGTTTTGCACTAGCAGGTGGACTAGAACTCGCGCTCACTTGCGATATGATCGTGGCCTCTGAGAAAGCAGTTTTTGGCTTACCTGAAGTGACTAGGGGTATTATTGCGGGTGCCGGTGGAATGTACCGTCTGCCAAGAGCATTGCCGAGGGCAATCGCCATGGAAGTGATAGCGACCGGTGGTCGATTTTCCGCTGAGCGTGCTATACAATATGGAATGATCAACAAATTAGTTCCCCACGAAAAGCTTATGGATAAGGCTTTTGCATTGGCCCAAACCATCGCGGATAATGCGCCTTTGGCTGTTATCGAAAGTCTAAAGGTGGCGCGACTGACCTATGACCGGGCAGAAGAAGAATTAATCAGACTTACAGATGAGGGCAACGCAAAAGTTTTCCAATCCGAAGACGCCCGAGAGGGGCCACTTGCCTTCGTAGAAAAAAGGAAGCCGGTTTGGAAAGGAAGGTAAGAGATCAAAATTTCAATATCAATTTCAATCAAAATTACAATGCCGACCAGACGCTGAACCTAGCGATATTTTCATTTCAATTTTTATTTTCATTTTGATTTGATAAATTCTTCATGGCCAGGTCATGCCATGAGCCGCGATCTATTCACATTAAAATGAAACCAAAATGTCACTCAACAGAAGAGAATTCCTCGCCCTAACAGCCGGAAGCGCCGCTTTAGCCACAAACCCCATTAGCTGCAAGCTCAATGAAAGTTCAAAGCCGATTTTAAATGCCGACGTCTGCATCTACACTGGCAATGCAAGTGGAATAATGGCTGCCGTAGCCGCTGCTCAAAGAGGCCGCTCAGTGATTATTGTAGAACAGAGCAGATGGCTTGGCGGAATGTGCGGAGGCGGAATAGATGAGATCGATTGGGGCCGTCCTACTGCAGTAGGTGGGTCGAGCAGGGTGCTTTTGGGTCGTCCGGGAAAAGGCATATCCGATCATTCGGAAGAAAGATTTGGCAACAAGGACTACCACGATCGATTCAAGGAGATAGTAAAAAAACACGAAGTCAAGGTGGTTTACGAACATCGCCTGGGTAACGTGCATAAAACAGAAAATCGAATTCAATCAATTGACCTGGATTACGCACCGCCTGGCAAGACAGGCATTCCGCTTGCTAAGCCACTCAAAGCGAATGCGATAACCATCAATTCGAAGATCTTCATTGACTGTTCGTATGAAGGCGATCTTATGGTTATGACCGGTGTTTCTTATACGTACGGGCGCGAATCCACCGAACAATATGGGGAATCACTGGCAGGTGTTCGACCGATATTACTAGAATACGACATCAATCCTTATCTAAAACCTGGAGTCCCTGAAAGCGGCCTTTTGCCCTTACTCCAGGACATCGAAATCGGCCCGTTCGGGAGTGCAGACAAACTCACGATGGGCTACTGCTTCCGATATGAATGGAAATTTGAAGGCGCTCGCCATCCGCTGACTCCGACCGATTCCTACGATCCGCATATGTTCGAGATGTTCAGACGCGGTTTTGCCAAAGGCATAAACATGACCAAGGACCGGTGCATGAAGTACATCTTGGACAATTACAGCACATGGGGAGATACAGGGAAATACGGCCCATTTAACAACAATGCTAAAAGGTGCCTGTTGACCCATACCGTATTCGGCAGCAATATGGATTACCCGGACGGCAATTGGGAAACCAGGTCGCGGATCTGGCAATTTCACCAGGATTACGTCCGCAATCTTGCTCATTTTCTGCGCACGGATCCATCCGTCCCACAAGACATGAAAGAAACTGCTGTCAATGCAGGATTAAGTATGGGTGATTTCGAAGAAACAGAGGGTTGGTCTCATCATCTCTACGTCCGTGAAGCGAGGCGGATGGTTTCGTCGTACGTCGTGACTCAAGATGATATGGAACGCAAAAAAGATCCATATGATTCAGTGGGACTGGCTTCATACGGCCTGGATGATTTTCCTTTTGCTACGATTGCAAACAACGGCAAAATTGCTTTGAGTGGAGGCGAACTTTCCATTGTATATATTGGTGACGGTCTGCGCAATACCAGTGAAGAGGGCGATCTTTTTATTTCACCTGGTGCGGGAATCTACAAGATTCCGTACCGATCCATAACTCCGTTTGAAAATGAGTGTTCCAATCTTATCGTACCCGTTTGCTGTTCGGCAAGTCATATTGTAATGACATCGCTGAGGATGGAGCCTGTATGGATGATTTTGGGAGAATCTGCTGGTGTTGCGGCTCATTTGGCGATAGAGGAGGGGATAACAATTCAGGAGGTGGATTATTCTAAGCTGAGGATGAAACTGTTGGAGTTGGGGCAGATATTGGATGTGCAGGGGTAGAAATGGCATTGGAATTTTTGCGGCTAATTTCACGGGTTAGGTGGTGAGGTGCAGATCAATACAACAAGAGGTTCGACGCCAGTGTTCTCGATGCCATGCACGCACCAAGGTGGCAGGTAGACGAAGTCGCCTCGCTTGACTCTTTGCTTGTCCCGAGCGAAAGTCATTTCACCTTCTCCCTCGAGGATGACGTACGTCTCCTCGGTCTCGTGGCTACCCGGATCAAGTACCGCGTGCGGAGGCAGATAAAACATAACCAACCCTTGGTTTTTTGAAGGTGCCTTGGGATTGACGGGGTGCACGACGCGTACCGCCGCACCATGGCAACCTGGATACACCACCGGAACGCCCTCCTGCACTGTGACGATCATTGGATCGGGCGGTGTCTTTGGCTTCGGAACAGTGGGTGGCTTATCATCCTGATATCCCTTGAATTCAGTAAACTTGGCCATAACATATATTTACTGCCAATAACGGCATTATTAACAATATATGACATATTATCCGGCAAATCAAAAAAAAAAAATTGATACCAGCTACTTGCCTTTGCAACAGTTCCCTATCGAGTCTGGCAACCTTTATGTGGTCTGCCAGTGTAACAAGAGAGGTAGGATACCCATGAGACTTCGGTGCCTGTGCTTTTACGGTAAATGTCAGAGATGGAACGCATCCATGAGTAAGTGATGAAACGGTGACCATAAGTTGCGCTGCATGATATCATATTTTTATATCATTCCCTTAAGTGTCCAATTAGTGATCCTCTTAATCCACACAAATAGAAAATATTCGCTCCTTAATAGTATGTCAACATCAATTATGGACAGCAGAATTTAAGCCTTCTGTATGTTACATAAAACGGTATGCCTGAGAGGTAATATTACTTTGATTATTGTAACCAGTTTATGTTACTTAGATGAATTTGGTCGGTGTTCATTGATGTTTTGGGATGATAGAAATGAATATTGATTGATTTTTAAGTAGGTCAGTAATATTTTTCGATAAATTCTGGGGTAACAAAAAACGAACCTTTAATGTTACTGCCAACCTAGTGTTCAGTCAAGCGCATAAATCTGGGTAAAAAGAATAAAGTAACTTCGAATGTTGTTTTGCATAAAGATTAGAGTGACCACCTGATCAAAAAGAGAATATAGAGCCTTGATTAATGAACAAAAAAAAGAATCATGGCAAAATTTTACAAAGTAACCTTAACCGAAGAAGAGCGTAGTGAATTAGAGCGAATAATAAGCATACCCAATAGTAAGTCAATTAGGACCAAGCGGAGTTATATATTATTGGCCTCAGATGAGAATGGAGATAAGCATTGGACAGATAAAAAGATTCAAATTGCCTATGGAATGACGATAAATGGAATAGAGCGAATGCGAAAAAGATTTGTGGAACACGGATTTGAAGCAGCGCTATATGGAAAGAAAAGAGAATATGTAAAAGAAAAGATATTTGACGGTCGGGTAGAAAGCCATTTACTATCCTTAAGATGTGAAGAAGTTCCTGATGGTCATTCAGGGTGGAGTTTACGATTATTGGCTGATAAGATGGTAGAATTGGAATATGTAGAAAGCATCAGTCATGAATCTATACGGCAGATACTAAAAAAAACAAAATTAAACCCTGGCGAGTCAAAGGTTGGATAATGCCAAAGAAAGGAGCAGATTTTGTTCATAAAATGGAAGCGGTATTAGATGTATATGAACGACCATATGACCCGACTCATCCAGTAATCTGTTTAGATGAGTCCCCTAAACAGATCATAAGTGAAACAAAGAAAAGCTATATGGATTCAAAGGGTATATTACATCAAGACTATGAGTATAAAAGAGAAGGAGTAAAAAGTATGTACATGATCGTAGAACCCTTAGGAGAATACAGAGAAGTACATATTGAGGATAATCACAATAGTCAGACTTACGCAAAAATCATCATGAACTTAGTAGAAAAAACATATAGCGCTGCTAACAAAATCACATTGGTAGAGGACAATTTAAGTGCACATAAATTAAGTACCTTATATGAAATTATGCCTGCCCCCAGAGCCCGAAACATAGTGAAAAAGATAGAAGTTGTTCGCACACCGGCACATGCTTCCTGGCTCAATATTGCAGAATGTGAATTGAGCGTATTAACACGGTGTGGTTTGAAAAGTAGAATGTCAGATGAAGAACAACTCAAAAAACAAACCAAAGCCTGGTATGGGTACAGAAACAAAAACCAAAAAGGAGTAGATTGGCAATTTACAACGAGTGATGCGCGCATTAAACTAAAAAATCTTTACCCAGACTATATAATTTGACTGAACACTAGTTCATTTTCAATTCTTCGCCATTATGTACTTTTAATGGATGCTCACATTCCTTAGGAAAATAAGAAGGTCATTTATTGAATCAGGTTCAGCTAGGAAATACCTCCTTTATGCAATAGGTGAGGTGGCTTTTGTGGTTATTGGTATAACTCGTGCCGCGTTACGCGGTATTGATTGCATTGCAGATTAATAATTGGAATGAGAATCGATCCAAAAAATCTGAAATCTCAAATATCTATATTTCCATTATAGATGAATTAGAAAGTGACAGTAAGAAATTGGATCAAATGCTACCCAATTTTGAATGGAAAACCAGAGTTCTGGGAAGAATTATCAAAGAAGAAATTAAATTTCACCTAAATAAGCTAGATTAACTGATGATTAACTTCAGGGCATCAAATCAAAGTGGGACGCTCGGAAGGAGCTATGATGGTTTGGTTTCCCACAAAAAATAAAGATACAACTCAATGAGTGTAAAAGGCCACTTTGAGAAAATTACAAGGGTACTTGATTTTATAAGTCGTCTTCAAAGGATTGTGATATATCCTATTGTTATTCTTGTGTTCATAACATGTATAGATGTTATTGCAAGATCTGTATTTAATTCACCAATTATATGGGCATACGATGTTGAGACACAACTGTATGCGGGGATAATTACCCTATGTTGGGCATACACGCTACACAAAGGTGCTCATGTAAGGATTTCAATATTGCCGGATAAATTTTTGTCACCCCGAGGGCAAGAAATTTTGTAACTACTCAGGAGGTAATATAACGAATAATAATAATGGAGTAAAAAGAGTTATAGGACAATCCAACTCGAACTAAAGATAATAGGGCCGGATAAATTGGACTATTATCGAATCACGACTAACAAAACTGGAAAAAGAAAACCAACTTCTTCGAAAGGAGAATAAGTTTTTGCGTGAAGAGAATAAAATTCTATGCCAAGAGATTAGAGAACTTCGCGAAAAACTGGAATTAGTCCTTAGCCAACTGGCCAAAAAAGAGGTTAAAAAAGACAGCCACAACAGCCACAACCCACCAAGCCAAGACAAGTCAACACATGAGAAAAAAAGTCTGCGTAAGAAAACAGGACGTAAATCAGGAGGACAAAAGGGTCATAAGGGTCATTATCTTGCAATGACAGATAATCCTGATGAAAAGCACATAGTAAAAAGTGATTACTGTTCAAAATGTGGGGACACAATTGATCAGGAAAAGCAACAATTGGTATCGAAAAGACAAATAGTAGAAATACCTTCGATACGCCCCAGATACATTGAATATCAGCAGTATGGATGCCAGTGCGGGCGGTGTGGTCATCTTCAAAAAGGTAGTTTTCCCCAAGGGGTAAAAGCACCGATCCAATATGGTAGCAGCGTCATAGCACTGGTCAGCTATTTTAGCGTTTTCCATTATCTTCCCTTCCAAAGAATGACCCAGTTGTTCAAAGATATATTTCACTTGCCCATCAGTGAGGGAAGTGTACAGAACTTATTGAAAAAAGCAGCCCAAAAGGCTCGACCCATATACCATGCTATACTCCAACAAATCTTTTCATCGACTTACGTCGGTTCGGACGAAACATCTGCTAAAGTAAATGGCGACAAATGGTGGGTATGGGTGTGGCAAAATATGAAAAACACTTACATAAAAGCCACTGAAAGTCGAGGATTTATAAGTGTCCAGCAAATAATTGGCGATCACTTGTCCCACGCTACAATAGGGTCAGACCGCTGGGCAGCACAACTGAAAATGAAATCCAAATCCAAACAATTATGCATAGCTCACTTATTGAGAGACCTCATATTTTTGGAAGAATCGGAAAACCAAGTTTGGGCCAGCCAATTTAAGTCCTTGTTAGAACATGCTTTAGCCTTGCGAAAAAGAACAGAACAAACTCAAACCTTTCAAACCAACCAAAAGGATGCCTATAAATTGGAAAAAAGGCTTGATCGGCTACTGTTAAGGCATATCGAAAAAACCGAATTCCCAAAAACTCATTCTTTTCAAAAATCAATGTTAAAAAACAGGAATTACATCTTTCCCTTTTTATACAATTCTGAAGTCCCACCGGACAACAATTCTTCAGAAAGGGCAATAAGAAATGTAAAAGTAAAACTAAAGGTCTCAGGACAGTTTAAATCGGGTCAGAATATATTTTGTGTCTTGCGTTCCTGCATCGATACATTAAAAAAAAGAGAGCTCAATGTTTTGGCCTATCTTTACTGCATTGCCAAACTCCCTACTCAAAAGCATTGTTTGGTACCTGAGTAGTTACGAAATTTTAATGGTAATTAACTACATTATATTTTTCTTTCCTTTTGTAATTATACTCTTTATTTATGGACTTAGCTATGCGTGGGATTCATGGTCAGTAAGAGAGGTTAGCACGATTACTCCTTGGCAACCAGTAGTGTAAGCGTACTGTGAACTACATCTTGCCCATCACCCGGAGCCCGCCCTAACTTTGGTGTTCAACAAAGTTCAAAAAAAATGACACAAAGAACATCCACAGAAATGCGTCCGATAGTGGATGCCTATTCGACCTATGAGGGTACAAAGCGAACCTTTTGTGTAGAGCGTGGTATCAAGATGCCCACTCTGGATTATTGGCGCAGGAAATTGTGCAGGGGATTGGGCGGTGAATTCTCACACAGATTTGTTGCCTTGGAGGTGGATAGGTTCGCAACAAACTTAGAGATTGAGTTGCACTATCCAAACGGGAATCGGCTGGTAATGCCCCAAGGTACATCGAGATACAAAAACACCATCTCTTAGAAGTAGAATTTGCCACTTTCAAAAAAGAAGCAAACACTCAAATTGAGGATTTAAAGTTTCAGTTAGAAAATCTGAAACGGATGGTTTTCGGGGCAAAGAGCGAACGGTATATTTCGAACATTGCGCCACCAGATCAACTTTCGCTGTTTGGCCAAATAGAGCAACCGATTGAAGCGCCCGCTACTACCCATGTACCCGCCCATGATCGTAAAAATAGGAAGCGCAAGGAAAAACCAGCTCGATTGGTATTGCCCGAACATCTGGAAAGGGAAGAACAGGTCATTGAACCGGACGTAGACACGACCGATATGATCAAGATAGGAGAACAGCGCACAGAAACTTTGGCTTATAGTCCTGCAAAACTCACCGTCAAGGTAATAGTGCGTCCCAAATATGCTCCGCCCACAACAGATCAAGATCCAACCGAGCCGACTATTGTACAGATTGCTCGGATGCCCAAACGATTCATAGACAAGTGCATAGCTGACGAGTCGCTGCTATCCAAGATAATAATAGAAAAATATGTAGATCACCTGCCTTTATACCGCATTATCGGTCGGCTGAAACGTTTGGGTATCACCATTGCACGATCGACAATGTGCGGATGGATGGCACAATCGGCCTCAAAACTCGAAACTTTATTATACAACAAGCTGGTAGAAAAGGTCTTAAGTGCAGCCTATTTGCAGGTTGACGAAACCCGCATCGAAGTACAAATAAAAGGGCCTCCCAAAAAAGCGAGAGCCAAGCCCAAAAAGAGAAAAACTCATCCACACCAATCCTATAGAAAATGCAATACGTCCAATCGCCATAGGCCGAAAGAATTATTTGTTTGCCGGTTCCCATGAGGCAGCACAACGAGGAGCCATCTTTTATTCGCTCCTTGCTTGTTGCAAAATGAATCAAGTCGATCCCATCGAATGGCTCAACGACATAATGCAAAGATTACCCCATCATCCCGACAATCAAATTGAACAACTATTACCACACCTATGGGTAAAACAGAAAATGGAAACAAGCACTGCCCAGCAGGAAACTGAATAAGAATTGTAGGGTGTACTTTACAGTACGCTTACGCTGCAGGTAGTATATAAGAAACATCAAGTTCAATCTCTGGAGGTGGGGCATCAAATTCATCAGCATGCTCATCTGGAATGGGGGTATCAAAAACGTCCCCTGAATCTAGGTTAATTCCGGTGAACGAATCGGCAAGTTCGATGTATTTGTAAGTTATTGAATCAATTACCGGTATTGCCAAATCATTATCAATAGGTATTTCAAATAATTCTTCTTCTTCTAGATGGTCAATTGGGCCAGCAATTTCGTTCGAAATATCCATAAATTCTATTTCTTCAGGCGTATTAATAAAAAGAAATTGGATTTTGGGAAAAACAGCCTGTATAGTATTTTCCTGGGTATAAGCCTTTATGATATTATTGCCGTAGCTGTATTTTTGAAAATCAATTATGATCGAATCGGTAGGCAATCCTTCCCCCCCTTCACAAAACCTGGTAACTTCATCATCAGGGAAAGAGGTGAAAACATCTAGCCTTCTGCCCTCACAGTCCTCTAACGTGGGTAAGTAGAACCATTTGCAGGACTTAGTGATACTGCCTCCGCATCGATCTGTCAGCTTGACAGAAATTGGAATGCCCGTCGTAATTGTTTTCTTTGACAACTTTTCTATTGCATAGGCACCCCAGAAATATGGAGGAGAATCAATAATGAGTTCTGTGGTACCTCCCTCAATCATTAAAGACATTTTGGCTAAATCAGCCGCATTCGAAACATCCACCGCGACTCCACTCAAATCGAGAATGGTGCATCTTCGAAAATCATTTTGATTAATAAAGGTAAAATCCGCATTGCACGTCTTTTTCTCAACTACCACCGTACAAGTTTTTGTGAATTTGTTACCACATTTATCTAAGAGATCAATGCTTATCGGATAAACACCTCCGGTATCTAGACTAGCAACATCAATAAAAAAAATAAATGGGGCAATGGAATCTTTATACACTTGATTATTAAAAGAAAATTCTACACGATCTATAATTTCATCGCTCTCAGTTTTGACAACCAAGTCTATTTCCATTGCTTCACCAATAGATATATTGCATAATTCATCCTGGGATGGTATATTATTTATCTCAAAAGAAAAATTGGTCAAATCCGCATTGCACGTCTTTTTCTCAATTACAACCGTACACGTTTTTGTGAATTTGTTTCCGCATTTGTCTAAGAGATCAATGTTTATCGGATAGACACCTCCGGTATCGAGACTAGTAACATCTACAAAAAAATTAAGGCAATGATATATTTGTGTAACCCGCCTGGCTAAAAAATGACAAACTGATCAAACTTTTCTTCTTACGACGGTAATGCTGCTCATACACTTTAAGGTGATTTTCTGTCGGAGTTATATTTAACTCATGGCAGATGTTTACAACGTGTGGATAAAAATATTTTGTGAGAAGTTGAATAGGAACGGTCAATCCATCTTTTTCTACCACGACCCTTCCGAAATCCGACCAATGTTCATTTGAGCAAACTGTCCAACCGTTCTTTTTCAACAGTTCGAAAAACTCAGCTTCGGATAAACAGGGAACAACCATTATACTAGCTGTAATCTATAACTATTATCACTTTGGTGAATGAAGGATGGGGGCATTTTATCTGTCTTAACTATTTGATTAATGTCAAGTCCATAATCATAGGCAAGTTTCACTCTTACTGATTTTATTAGTTCTTTTTTCACACCTTCAAATGAATCAGATTGCACAACTAGTCCTTTGAATTCTTTGATACGCCCAATGAAAATATTGTCTGGGAACTCTTCCATAAAAGCGGTTAAGTAAATCATAGCTGAGATCTTTTTGGTTTAATAAAACGTAAATTAAAGAAAATAAATCGTTTTTAAACTCTTAAAAGATCAATTAGTGTACCAAATCGACAAAACTAAATTTTAGACCGGATTAATTCACACAGCCTTACAATAGCCCGATCAATCCTTTCTTTAGCATCTGAATTACGATAACTGAGAACATTCTTATACTCAAATATGTCGGCTATATCAGCATCCTTAATTCCTAGCTCTTTCTTGATTTCTTTGAGTGTAATGGCAGGCCGATCAATAGCTTCTTCAAGCAGTGTATTAAAGCTATCGATGTTTAAATCAGAATCGGGAATATTAATATCAGGATTCTTTTCACGCAGCTCTTTAAGCTGTTTTTCGGATAAGTCTTTCGTAGGTGAGTCTTTTTTGTCCATTTGCTAAAGTAATATCAAATCGGGAACCGTCGCTAACTTTCCTGGTATTAAATCGGAATGTAAATTCATTAACATAAGCATTCAGATGCTTATCGGATACTTGGTGGTAGATACCAAAAATACCACGTTTAAAGTGAGACCAAAAGTTTTCAAGATTATTTGTGTGAACGTCACCGCGAACATACTCACCTGCTGAATGTTGAACAACCTCTCTTTTATATTCTTTATTAAGTACGTTATAGCTTCCCCATTCATCGGTATATATGGTTGTGCCTTTTTTGACTGATCCTTCGACTACTTCTTTTACAGTTTCGCCATCAGTTCTTTTAACGGGAAGCGCATAAACCCTTCCATCTCTTTCAAATATACCGATTACTGGAACTTTTGATTTTGTCGATCTGCCTTGAGCACCTTCTGTCTTTTTGTTTTTGTGCTTATTCTTTTCCTTTCCGCCTACATAGGTTTCATCTATTTCTACTGTCTTTTCGAATGAAGGATTTTCCGGTTTATATACTTGCCTGATTCTATGAAGGACAAACCATGCAGACTTTTGAGTGATCTTTAAGTCTCGGGACAACTGATGAGAACTAACGCCTTTTTTATGTGCGGAAAAAAGAAAGATTGCAAAGAACCATTTCCTCAAGGGTAGCTTTGAATCGTGGAAGATTGTACCTACTCGAACTCCAAATTGTTTCCGGCATCCATAGCACTTATACCTCTTGGTTTTCCCTTTTAGTTCATTGACTCTTTTAGACTGGCAATAGGGACACTGTGGCTCTCCGTTCCATCGAAACGTAGCCAAATGCTCCTGACACTTTTCCTCAGTATCAAAATACGCCACCAACTCATAAAAGGAATCAAAGTCTCGAATTTGCTTAATGTTTTTATTCTTACACATCTCTAATGATTATACACTAAAGATAAGTATATACTTATTATTTGTCAAGTTTTAATCGGATATTTTAGGTTATACGTCGAAATTGTTTTCAGTTCGTTAGTTCAAACGTCTTAACATTGTTCTCTTCACTCTCATTTAACTTGCCCTCTTTAGTCATCCTAGAGCAAGTGCTCCTAATTCTTGCTTTTATTGTCTTATAGTCAAGGTTTTCACTAACATCTGGATTATCTACGATAAACATTTCAACCATAACGTCTACCGATAATTGGTTAATTTCTCCGCTAAGCATTGATTCAATGTCTTCCTGCCATTTATAGTTTCTGATTCTGACTTGTTGTTCTGCTATTTGATTTGGTTCTAATAGCTGAGACAATAAATCTTCCTGCGATTTTAATTGTTCTTTCAAGTCATTCATCTTGACCAATGCCTCATTAATGTCGCCCTTGATGTCAGATATTTCTTTCTTGGTATTCTTAACCAGAGTCTCTTTTTGGCTCTTGGTTAACAGAATTTTTTCTTTTTCCATAATTCTATGTTTGCATATATGCAATTTTTTAAGTACCTTTGTAAATAAGAAAGGGCTCCTAGCCCGTGAGCACTAATGAGATGCTTCGGTGCCAGGACGGAACTTTTTCATCCTTCCCTTTCTCATAACAAAAGCCCTCACTCGGCCCCATCTTCTGACTTGGAAGGTCAGCGGGATTCCGAGCAAGGTCATAAGACAAAGGAGTTTCCGGGCGCTAATTCGGGACTTCTTTTCTTGTTATACACAAATATAGACCTTAAATCTGAGCCCCGCAAGTTTTGTTAGAAAAGTTGTTATATTTAATTACCCGTTACATATTATATGTTATACGCATGTGTAACAACTGGACTTAACAAAGCTATTTGACCTTACTGCATCTTTCCCTATCTTAGTTCCGCAAAGGTAGAACAACTGTCTTTCTGGCTTCAAAACGACTAAATATTTCAGTCTCAATGAAAGACAATCCCAATACGGTGAGAGGTTGTTTCTTTATCAGAAATTTGATCAGGAATTGATTTTCGGGGAAATTGGGTTACACAAATATATCATTGCCCTTTTTTATTCAACAAATTAGCATCTCTCATCAAGCGATACACCTTCTTTGGATTAATCCTGTAACCCTTCTGCTGACGTAACCAATGTGTCACTTTTAAATACCCATAGTCAACAAATTCTTGAAATAAGATTTCTTTAATGTCTTCTACCACAATGGCATTGCTAAGCTTATCACCATTCTGGGTATAAGTAAATTCGCTGTTCACCCGACCCTTCTGACTGGCCTCAACACTCGGTCGATAGTAGTAACTACTTCGTGCAATTCCTAATACCTCCAATACCGTCCTCTTTGCGTGACCTTCCTTTATATAATCTGTGGCAATCATTTTCGATATTCCTTACTTATCGACTTTTTTTTAGCATGTCTGATTGTATCCGAAGACGCAACTCTTTCTCGGCTACAATCTTCTTCAGTTCATCATTCTCTCGCCTGAGTCGATTGATCTTTATCGACTCACTTTTATTTTTACGATTTAATGACAGCCCTTCCTCCCCGTTATCCTCATATCGAGATTTCCATTTGTAAATGGACGTACACGATACACCATATTCCCGTGAGGCTTGTATACATCCGTTCTTTTTCTCAAAATTCATGATCTCTAGTTTTTCAGCTATAGATCGTGTCTTACGATGTTTGTTCATAGACACAAATATTAAACTTAGTTAATAATTTTGTGTCCAATCTTTTAGGGGGTTAGGACTGCATCACCAACACTATGACTACTAAAGAAAAATATGTAGTGTACCACTGATGAAACCAAAACCCCGACCAGTAGGAGTTCTTTCTTCTTAAAAGCCAAGTTGGGTGTGCTTAAGGCTGAGGGATACCGCACCGGATTGTTTGGCAAGTGGCATGTTGGAGCCGACCTTGGACACGGACCATTGGAGCAGGGTTTTGATGAGTTTTACGGCATCAGGAACGGGTTTATCGATAACTACAACCATTTTTTCCTTCATGGTGTGGGATATCATGATCTTTGGGAGAACAAAAAGGAGGTCTTTGAGGGGGGAGAATATTTTCCTGACCTAATCACGGGCAAGGCTTTGGAATTTATTGACCGGAATCGAGAGACGCCTTTTTTCCTATACCTGGGATTCAACATACCTCATTACCCGGAACAGTATGACACGAAGTTTGATGACAGATATGACCAACTGGAGGAGCCCAGGAGAACATATGCGAAAATCGTATCAACTACCGATGACCGGATCGGGCTTATTCTTAACAGGTTAGAAGAACTAGACCTGAGGGACAATACCCTGATCTTTTTTATAAGTGATAATGGCCACGACACTTTTGATTTTCAGATTTCTGTTGACAATCATAACAGCGGTTTGCCAAAGGGAAGCAATTATGGAGCAAACGGCGGCGGAGGTAACACCGGTAAATGGAGAGGCGCAAAGGGCAGTTTCCTCGAAGGTGGGATTAGGGTGCCGGCTATAATAAGTTACCCCGGCAAATTTCCCGAAGGCGAGGTTAGGGAACAGATCATTACCGTGATGGACTTTCTCCCTACCATATGTAGTGTATTAGGTGTTGAGCTGCCGAACCGTAAACTGGACGGTTATAGTTTGCTGCCCATAATTCATTCCCGGGATGCAAAATCGGAGCACAAGATTCTATATTTCCAGTGGTATGACGGATGGGCTGTCAGGGAAGGGAACTGGAAGCTAATTGGGGATGGATTGGATACTTCGGGTGAATATTCGCCGCATGCGAAGAAGGAGATAAAAATGGACAGTCTATACCTGGCCAATCTTGCCGATGAGCATCCGGAGGAGGAAAACCATGCTGATGAACATCCGGAAATTGTGCAACGCCTGACTTTGTTATATGAGAAATGGTCGGAAGAGGTTTTTTCTGATTTTGAACCGGGAACCTATTGATTTCTTTGATAATTGAGCCCACACCCCCCTGGTCTGGTCTCTCTCTTCTGGTCTTAGCGTATTCTACCATCAGGCCAACTTTAACCGATTATGTGGGGGATGCCTTTATATTAACCAGGCCAAAGGGGAAAAACAATGATTTTTTCCACATGGAGGATGAGTACAGAAACTTCAATGATTGGGCGTTTTTTCATTATACATCTTACGATAATCCGCACCTAGAGAAAAGCGAGATCGACCATTCTAAAGAGCAAGTGGATAAGATCACGTTTGCACAAGAATTTTTAGTCGAATACGTTGATCAGGCTGAGCAGCCTTTCCTTTATAATTTCGATGAATCACGTCACCTAGCAGGCTGCGCCATTGACGAAAACATAACATTAAGATTGAGTTTTGACTTTAACCTGAATCCGGTTACGGTGTACCAGAAGCCGGACTTTAAAAGTATCCGAGTTATTGATAAAATAATATCATCCTCAGACATCGAGCAGGTGTGCGATGAGATCTTAGCAAATTATGGAGCGAGGGAATTCCTAGTCACCGGTGATGCCTCTGGCAAAGCTCGAACCGGAACAGTGAGAGGAAAACGCTCTTATTGGCAGGTCGTTAAGCAAAGACTTAAACTGAGCGATCGGAACATCCGGCTGAGGGCAAAAAACCTGGACTTGATAGAATCCCGAATCATCTGCAATGCTGCCCTAAAGAACTGTGACATCTTGATTGATACCACCTGTACTGAATTGATTCACGATTGCAGGTATGCTAATGTCGACGAATACGGGATCTTGATTAAGGACCGGGAGCATAATAAGAACGATTTTTTGGATACGTTCAGGTATTTGCTAGATGCGGAATTCCCCGACATTGTAGCCCGCCTAAACAAGTATGCAAGATAGGATGGATAGTAAATCAGTGGTGAAACTATATTCTAATATGAGAAATCAATTAGAACTAGAGTATGATTGGTACACTCCAATTACTGAAAAACGAGCTTTCCTAAAACCGAATCGTTCAAGTACTGAAAGATGGAGAACATACTGGTGCAATGCCGGGACAAGTTGTTAGAGGACCTGGATGGACAAAATGTCCATAACGGTTTGTATAAGATTAGAGCGGCTTTGTACTCGCGGATTTTCCCTTTGATAAATCCGCCGTAAGAAAGCACGCACGTTGCTGCGAATTAGCAACTACCCAAGCATTAATTTTATACACTGGTTACCTGCTGGCTTTTTTACAAAATTATTTTTTAACAAACACCATGCAATGCTGCCAGGGAAGGTTACCAATGTTTCGTTGAAGTTTCATACCTGCCGCTTGCATTTCTTTAACGGCTTGTTCTTCGGTCATTTTATGTACTTTTTTGATAGGCACCCTATCATCTTCACCTCGGTATTCAATCAAAAATATTTTGCCATCTGCCCGCAGCGCCTTTTTTATGGAGGCTATCATTTCCATAGGATAATTAAACTCATGGTACACATCAACCATGAGCACCTTATCAACTGAATTTTCAGTTAAGTTCACACTTTTTTCGCTTCCTTTTATAACCTCTACATTTTTACCCGTACCATTTTCTTTGTTTTTACGGAGCTCTGCCAGCATTTCATCCTGAATATCAACGGCATAAATAAGGCCTTCCCCAGCCATTTGTGCCATCTTAAATACGTGGTAACCCGATCCAGCACCAATGTCGGCTATAGTATCGCCAGCACTAATATCCATATTATGCAGTAATTTAGAGGTGTTTTCTTCTTCTTCGCGTTCAGGACGATCTAGCCAGTCCATTCCTTGAAACCCCATTACATAAGCAATTTCTCGTCCCATATACCATTTTCCAATTCCATTCGGGTCACCCTTTCTAAAGGTGTATTTTCCATTTGAGGTAGTATCTTGCGCAGCACATTCGTATAATGGCAGCAGAATGACGAGCAAGAATAATACGTGAGTAACTTTTTTCATCTTTTATTTGAATTTTGACAACGGTCTCCGCAATGACCAAGCCATTGCAACAAGATAGGAATTTTCAGTAGAAAAATCCGCCCCAATAATAAAGGCGTTTCAATATTTTGTTCAACGTTTGTCATTTTTCAGCTTGCATACAACAAAAAATAAAACGCTATTAAAACTGGCGTTTATTAAGACCGTTGAACGAAACCGATCTAATATGACCGGAATTTGACATCCGAAAATTAACCCCCATCTTCCTTTCCGGCCCTCCCCTCCAGAATCGCCCTAGCCTCGACCTTGATCCTCCTGAAATTCTCCTTCACCTGATCCCGACTCACAATCTTGAAAGATTCAATCTCTTGAGGATTTATATCAGATCCCTGAAACTGCCCCCTGAATTCAGCCCGATCGCTATCGACCAATGTTCCGTAAAATTCACCGGCTTCCAAGCTAACTAGATCCTGCGGTTTGACCCTTGCCCTCTCCTGGATCGTTGTACTGCGCGAGTAGCTCTTGGATCTGCTAAAAGATCCCAGGAAAGATCCCCCGCTACTGCGCCCCTGGCTTTCACTTTCCGCTTCAGTGATAAACTCCTGGTCGTGCTTGCCGTAAATGCGGCTGATGTGCTCCCCGGTTTTGGGGTTGGTGGTCTTACCGAAAAACTGATTGGCGAGTACCGAGATGATCACCTCGGTTTTTTTCTCGCCGTACTTGTCCTCCAACTGGCTAAAGTCCTGAACGCAAAGTACAGTTGCTACTTTATTTTTTCTGGCCGTAGCCGGGATCCGGTCCAGGTTAGGAATGTACACCGTAGGCAGCTCATCAACCAACCGTGCACAGTTGAACAACCTGAAAAACTTTCATGCTGTCGACAATTTGACATTCGAGGAAATTGACTATTCTTTTCTTAAAAGATTTGAAGCTGCCCACTTCGCCCTTCAGATCCACGGTGGGCCACCGCAAACTGTTAAGTACAGCATAGTTAAGCTGGTGCATAATCCCAAAGTAAAATTGGACGGATACAACAAGTCTCAGCTGGAAAGGCAGCTACAGGACATTAATTGATTTAGCTAAACGATTCGCGGGAAAGTCCGAACTTCTAGGACTTCGGCGGCATCTTCGCATCGACCCTCTTTCGCCAGGCTTTCAGCTTTCTGTGCAATCGTTCCGCTATTGCCGGCTTGCGGGTCACCAGATCGCGCTTTTCACCGAGGTCCTCGGCCAGGTTGTACAACTCGATTCGATCATCGTTGAAAAACTCGATCAGTTTCCAATCACCTTCGCGGATCGCGCCGGCCGGAGTTCCCAGGAGATCAACGGGTGATTTGTTATAATTTTAGACCAACCATGACAAAGGATCCGGACAATATGCGTCCGGTAACCCGACCCGAAAATTACGATTCGACCCGCTACCAGTTATTAGCGGATTTCCTTAATAAATATCCCGAAACCGAAATATTTGACTTGATAGGTATAATGTCCCGGGGAAGCGGGAAATATGAATTCAATAACCGGCAACATTCAACCATCTCATTGGGTATCTTCGGAGGAAATGTCGATTATCCGGATTCAGATTATGAAACAAGGGAAAGGATATATCAGGACCACAAGGATTATACTCTTGGATATTTGTACTTTATTGGACACGACCCGCGAATACCTCCAAAACTTAAGGAACAGGCGCTTTCATTTGGTTTTGCAAAGGATGAATTTAAAGACAACCTCAATTTCCCCTATGATCTTTATGTCAGGGAACTAAATCTTAATTACTGACCTTTCGCAGGGCAGATATTTGGAAAATTAAAAAATAATATTATAGTTATTCCAAAAGAGGAATAGCTTGCAGTTGAGCAGGGTTAACCAAATTGAATTGTTTTTTCATTCGGTTAAGTTCTTGATATGCTGCTTTGACAGCTTTTAAGTATAGTCTTGCCTTTATGGCGAAGTGGTTTTTAGCTTGATTAATTTTGAGCAATTCGAGTTTAGTATACGCTATCATCACACAAAAAATATGATTGGACTGCGTCACTTCATACTTTGTTGGTGATTTGGCTAAACAAGCATTCTGTTTCATCGATTTGTGGAATTCCTCAACTTTCCATCTTCTTTCATAGATTGTATGAGTCTGCTGATGTGTAAGTTTTGTATCGTTGCTTACCAGATACAGTACGCCTGTGGAGTAATCTTTGTTCGTAAAGACTTGTTTGGTCAAAGAAACCGGAAAGTCCAATCCTTTGATCCAAACTTCCATTACACAGTCTGGCTGTAGGTCTAGTGCATCGACTCTTGTAAACTTACCTTGCAGTTTTTCTTCCTTACTCAGGGCAACAAGACGATTGGTCTTAATTGCACCGATAAAATGCTTTTTTAACTCGTAATGCACAAACTCCATATTGTCATTTGAGCTAAACCAACTATCCCATAAGGCATATTTGTACTGAACATGATTACGCTGTGTGAGTACTTTGAGCCTTTGTCTTACTAACTCATTCTTACTCACCTCACTTTTGCGTTTCTCTTGTCGTGTTTTTAGATCAGTAAACCTGATTGGCTTTCTGATAATTTCATAGGCTAAAGGCAACTCTACCGTTTGGCCATCACCCAATTGGTTATGATATAGAAAACTTATCATATTGATGCCTTTGACGCTCCTGTTCTTTGTATGATCAAAGTGATACGTTATTATCTCATTCTGAGTAGAATGTGGTTTTTCAGTTATCACATCATCAATACAAATGCTACCATCAGGACTTTCTACTTTCCTGACTATAGGTTTAACAGATTTCCAATAATCTTTTTGGCCCAGAGTAGGCTGAGCCAAAAATCTACTGATCTGATCATGGCTATAAGCACCGTCTAACATTTTAGACATACCTATAGCTGTGCTGTGACTAAAACTTGTCAACAAATAATCGCTGTACAAGTCGGCAATGTGCGGATTCATCATTAGTAACTATCTTTAGATCCAGCACAAAGCTATACATATAATAATTTTTTACAATACCAAATTTTCGAACTGCGAAATGTCAGTTAATTATTGTGAAAAAGTACATTGTTATCTAGTGGTGTCCGGTAAAACTCCAAATATGACCTAAAATGGATTTAGAAGCCAATAAACACTGGTATTTTTGTTTAATGATCGAATAGCAGCCCCTATGCAGATGAGAACAGGTTAATTTCGTTACGATTTGCCCTATTTTTTTCAGTCCATGCTTTTTCAGGATTATTGAGAAACTTTACCACATCAATATAATTCATGAGATGGTGTGAGATCATAGAAACCATCTTCGAAAAAGCCCATGATTTGGTGATTTTAGCTCTTATGACGGTGAGTAGTAGCATGGCTATAAGAGCAACCCATATCTGAATTTCTATGGCATTCGGGTTATCTCCCAGGAAATTTTTGAGTGGAAAATTTTGTTTGAGTTTTTTAAAGAGCTTTTCAATGTGCCATCTACGTTTGTATATCATGGCTATGTCCTGTGCAGGAAGGTCAAAATGGTTGGTTATGAAGACTAAAAATTTTTCCTTTTTGGCATTCCACTAGACTACCTTTCGCATTTTAAGTGGTCTGGCTTCGCCTTTCTCATCAGTAGTTGTTACTTCAATTATATCATCTTTTATTACACAATCATCACTTGATTCGGGAATGTCTAATTCTTCTACAATTTTGTATACCGCATTATCCTTCATTCGGGTGAGGTAGTAAATCTGTTGGTCTGACCACTTGTAAAATTGTTTATAGTCTATGTAGGCTTTATCAAAACAGATAAAGTCTCCTGAAACAAGGCTAAACTCCTCTATAAGGCATTTATCATGGGTTGCAGCGCTTGTATAATGGACAAACTGGGCTACTGCCATATCTGCTTTAACAATCGTATGAGCTTTGATACCTCCTTTTTGTCTACCGTCCAGCCGTTTTCTTCCACTTCCTTTTAGTATCTCTTTGAACAGACTAATCGTAGTGGAATCTGCTATGTAGACCCGTTTGAGTACTTCATTTTTAATTCGGCTGTCCGATAAAACCGACTCATATTGTTTATACAAATACTCATAGATGGATTTGAACACGGCGCTGCTTCTGTTTTTATTACCATCACAAAGTGTGGATCGCTTTGGAGAATAGCTCAAACCCAAGTGATTCAGCTTACCCTCACATGCCAACATTCCTGTTGTTAACTCTCTGATTGCATGACATTTACTCAATGTTCCATAAAGCATACTCACTAGATGAACCCATGTGGTAAACTTCTTATAATATCGATCTGATGAATGTTTTCGACTTATCCTGTTGATTTCTCATCTATCGACCAAATTGAGTACTTGTGAGAAAATAGGCTGTCCGGTAAAATTTGTACTTTTATTCATGGCTATTTTATATTGTGGAATATCAAAATAACCACTCAAGGGATTATCTATCGATTTTCCCTTGTCTTTTTTTATTTTAACCGGACACCACTAAAATAAAAGTAACTACTCAGGTACCAAACAATGCTTTCGAATAGGTAGTTTGGTGATCTGGTAAAGATAGTCCAAAATGTTGAGGTCTCGCTTGATGAAGGTATCAATACAGGAGCGCAATACACAGAATATATTCTGACCCGACTTGAATTGTCCAGACACCTTAATTTTTACTTTCATATTTCTTACTGCCCTTTCTGAGCCGTTGTTGTCAGGAGGGACCTCAGGATCATATAAAAATACAAACAGGTTATTTCTGTTTTTTAGCATTGATTTTTGAAAACAGTGAGTTTTTGGAAATTCAGTTTTTTGGATATTTTTTAGCAACAATCTATCGAGCCTTTTTTCCAATTTATAGGCATCTTTTTGATTGGTTCGAAAGATTTGAGCCAGTTCAGTTGTTTTTCTCAATGCTAATGCATGTTCTACCAAGGTTTTGAAGTGGCTAGCCCAATCTTGTTTTTCCGATTCTTCCAGAAATATGAGGTCTCTTAATAAGTGGGCTATGCATAATTGTTTGGATTTGGATTTCATTTTGAGTTGTGCTGCCCAACGGTCTGAACCAATTGTAGCGTGGGATAACCGATCACCTATTATTTGCTGAACGCTTACAAAGCCTCTGCTCTGAGTGGCTTTTAGATATGTATTTTTTATGTTTTGCCATACCCATAACTCGTGCCGCGTTACGCGGTATCCACCATTTATCGCCATTTACTTTAGCAGATGTTTCATCCGAACCAACGTAGGTCGATGAAAAGATTTGTTCGAGTATAGCATCGTAGATGGGTTGAGCCTTTTGGGCTGCTTTTTTCAATAAATTCTGTACACTTCCTTCGAAGGCCTGGGAAACAATTCCGTCCGTGGCGTATTTGTCAACGGCGCCAATGTGTACGCCGCTACTAGTGGCGATCTTTCGATATCGACAGGTGCATGTTTAGGAGTAGTAGCTTGTCCGGATGCTGACGGTGATGGTTTCGATGACGCTTCTTGTGGCGGGACAGATTGTGATGACAACGATGAAGATGTCAATCCTGATGCTACAGAAGTTTGCGATGGGCAGGACAACGACTGCGATGGAGATGTGGATGAAGGCTTCGGAGGCCCCGTTATAACTAATATTACAGTGCCTGTTGATCCCCTGGAACTTGGGAACCCAACGAACGTATCAGGCAGCTATACAGACGAATGCGATCTGGGTGACCATACAGCTACCTGGGATTGGGGTGATGGCGGACCTACTTCTGCAGGAACAGTTGATCAGGGTTTGAATACCGTAATCGGCAGCCATACTTATGACGAACCCGGTGTCTACATTGTTACTCTAGAGGTTGAAGATGTTGCAGGCAATAACGACATCATTACTGCGACCACCTATGCCGTGGTCTATGATCCCGACGGAGGCTTTGTTACCGGAGGTGGCTGGATCCAATCTCCTCCCGGAGCCTATACGCCTGATGAAACATTGACAGGAAAAGCCAATTTTGGATTTGTGTCTAAATACAAGAAAGGTGCAACCGTACCCGCCGGGAATACGACCTTTAACTTTAATGCGGCAGACTTTAAATTTAAGAGCACCGAATACGAATGGTTGGTGATTGCCGGACCCAATGCAAAATTCAAAGGTTCGGGTGAAATCAACAATCAGGGCGATTATGAATTTATGCTGACTGGGGTCGATGGGCAGGTAAATGGTGGCGGAGGTACCGACAAATTCCGCATTAAGATTTCGGATGCCGGTGGGGTTATATATGATAATAAAATGGGTTCGGATGAAGCCGGATACGATACTCAGGAATTAGGCGGTGGATCTATAACAATTCATGCTAATTCTAAAAAGAGTATGGAACAGCTCGTAGATTTACCCAAGCCTGGTAGTACCATATTAACCAATAGTATAGAAGTATTTCCCAATCCATCCAGAGATTTTGTGGATATCAAGTTTAATGGCTTGGCAACCAACCTGGACTTGAGGATTTACGATCGATTGGGCAGAATCATTTATTAAAACACCAACATAGGTGAACTGGATAATGACTTTATTAGACTGAGTCTCGACAATTTCGAGAGTGGCGTTTATTTCGTTCGTGCTAAAATAAATGAAACTGTTCATATTAAGCGCTTGGTCATTACTAATTAATTCGATCAGAATATCGTCTAAAGGTTCCGGCAATTGGTGTCGGAATCTTTTTTTTGGTCTTCATACACCTTTGACGGGCGGTTTTATATTATCAATTTGGGATCGTGATTAAAATATTAACCTCCCATGCGCTATTTTCTTTTTTGGATTAATATTGACTAATCAAATAAATGTTGCTCAAATAACCATCATCCTCTCAATCTGACAATATGGTATTCTTTCTATTCGATCTAACTGTTCCAGTATTTTCAGGTATTTCTTTGTAGGCTTTCCATCATAGGTTTTTGAAATAATATATTTTGCCCTTACCTAAATTTGAAGGATGGTGGTATTATACTGCACTTAGTATTGAAAAAAGTTCAAATATTTCTTGATTTATTGGTTTATCCAAATTCCCGTCTTCCACCCGATTTTCACGAAGAGGGAACCTGCCAACAGGCAGGCAGGCAAGTTTCGAACCGCTCTTCCATGTCCTTCGAGTGTGTCTCTTTTATCAATCTGATGAGGCCAAGAGGTATAGTCATTTAGTCCATATCAGAATCGAAATATTTGCATTTAGATCATTGGTGTAAATAGGCTTAGATTCCATCTTTCCGCTTTCTTAAGAGCATTCCTTGTTTTAATAATTAAATTCTCATGCGTATATCAATAATATTATGATTGAGTCCACTCCGAAAACTAAATCATAAATCATGTCAAATATTACAATAAGATGACATATATATTTAATTTGTGATATGTTTAAACGTAGTACAAATTCACAAGTTGATCTATTCAAATCGATAGGAGGGATGCTATCAGAACGGAAGCGAGAGCTTCTGGATGATCCAAATGGTTGGCATAATATATTTTTTAAAGAAGTGGTATCTCGCATAGACGAAGGATTGTTCGAGGTGCTTTATAATCAAGGAGGCCGGCCCAATTGCTCAATTAGAGTTTTAATGGGAATGATTATCCTTAAAGAAGGTAAAGGTTGGACTGATGAACAACTTTTTGATGAATGTCGATTCAACACCAGGGTCATGCTTGCTATGGGATATTCGAATATAAATGAGGATATTCCGACCGAATCGACTTACTATAAGTTCAGACAGAGCATGGTAGAGTATAATGAAGACCATGGGGAGGATTTGATGAAGGCGGCATTTAAACAAATCACTATTGGGCAGATAGAGCAATACAAGGTGAGCGGTAAGAAAATACGATTGGATTCGAAGTTGATTAATTCCAATATTGCACGCTGCACTCGAGTCCAGATGATAATCGAAGCTGTACGAGTATGCAGTAAAGACCTTATGGTAGAACTGCTTACAGATCAATTGGATAAAGAATCATGCGAGCTTTTAGAAAAGCTAAAAAGCCAAAGTGCCTCCAATATTGTCTACCCATTAAACAAAAAAGAAAAAGAGGAACTGCTAGTAGGTATGGGTAAGATCATAAAGGTACTCTTGAGTCATGGCCAGGCGGCGGGATTGACAGGCTACCAAGATCTCAAGCGGCTCTACGAAGAACAGTATGAAGAACAATCAGAGGAATCTAATGAGCAAAAACCTCCGAGTGCCTCTGATGATAAAACAAAAATCAGCGCGGTCTGTGATGAATCTGAACAGCAAACTAAACAGGAGAATACTCCGAGACCCAAAGCTGCAAGAGACATATCGAGTGGCAGTGTGCAGTCCATTCATGATCCTGATGCTGCCTACCGTACTAAAGGTAAAGCAGAAAATAAACAGACCATATCGGGCTATCATGCCAACATAAGTGAAACGTGTACAGAAGAAAATGAAATAGACCTAATCGTAGATGCCCAGGTAGTACCGGCCAATATTACAGAAGACGAGTTTTTAATCGAATCTATCGACCATATCCAGGATGTATTAAATCCAGATAAGGATGAATCAGGTCAAGAAAAGAATAAAATAGAACAGGCCATCACGGATGGCGGATACGACAGCAAGGCCAACAGAAAAGCAATGTCAGAAACGACCACGCCCGAATGGAAGTTAGCTAATACAAAAGGGGGAAAGCAGGCCTATACAATGAAACGAGATGAGAATAACAATCTTCAAGTATGGCGAAAAAAGACAGGAGAACAGTGCGCGGTAAAGTTTAACGAGAAGACCAACAAATACGTCATTAAACACGACACCCGAGGTCGGTATATGACCAAAGATGAAGTAGAAAACTATTTTTTATTTCAACAGATGCAAGAAACATTAGATGAGCACACCCACAATCTAAGAGCCAATGTGGAATCGACCATACATCAATGTTTTCACCGGCTCAAAAAAAGGAACAAAATATTATATCGGGGTTTATTCAAATGTCAAATTTATGTCCTGTCACGAGTACTTTGGACGAATTTTAGAAGAATTAACGATAAATTGGTCGAAAATACCCTCGGATTTCCAAATATCATCATCGCAACCCTCAGGAATGCTTATGCAACAATATTGCACTTAAGAAAATTCCAGGGTTTTGGCCGCAGCTGGCAAATGTACGCTTGAAAAATGTGTGGTAATCGGAGTGGACTCATGATTGTTTTGAAAAAAAGCGGCAACTAAAACGGCAACCATAAAAACCAAAGTCTTGTAAATAAATGATTTACGAGGCAAAAGATAGTCCCTGAAGGACTTGAACTCGTAGATAATATTCAGAAAGAGGATTTAGTCCTGAAAGGGGGAAGTTGTATTTATGGACCTGACGGAAGTGAAATTTTCAAGCCTCTTTATAGTGAAAGGAAGATCATTTTCGAAGAGTTAGATCTGTCTGTCAATACTAAGGAGAAAATGAACCTCGCCGTGAGCGGGCACTATTTTCGTCCGGATGTTTTCGAATTGAAAATTGATAAGTCGCGGTCTTTTTAGGTATGAAGTTGTTTAAATGCTTGCGTTTCGATTTAAAATCACCATGATTTCCGAAATCATGGTGATTTAGAGTTCAATATTGCTAGTGCACCGACCATTAAGTAATTTTGCATTTAGACGACGCTATTTTTTGTCTCAGCAAGGCGGAGGTTCGTGAGTTTAGCCAGAGCTAAATGCATTTATGTCCCGACTTCGTCGTCAACGATTTTCTACTATCCAATTATTTTAATATTCTCAGTCCGCTGTTTACTGACACTGCTAGGCTAACAATTTAAACACTAAAATAATATATGGCGGTTAACTATTTGTTAATTAGCCATTTAATAAGCTTCTATTCTAGAATAGGGCAAATGAGCCACGAATTCGCTTTGTAATTACACTTCATATTATTATTGTACGCCATATTTAATTTTAGTTATTATGGCAAAAAATACAAATCCGAGACTACCCGATCTTGATTTTGAAAAACTCAATGTTAAATCTGATGATTCTACTTCTTTGAAATTTTTAATGCTGGTAGAAGGTGCTTACGGACAGGGTGTGAAGAAAAGCATCAAGAAGTATGGTTATACAGAACAACGGTATTACCAATTGTTGAACAAGTTCAAGGAAGATGGTATGGACGCTCTGATCAATCAGAAAAGAGGCCCAAAGAAAAATACTGTTCGTTCTGATAGGGTCATCCACCAGATAATCAGACATCGTTTTCTCGATCCGCGAGCCAATAGTGATGTGATCGCCCAAAAGCTTAACCAACAGGGGATCAAAATCAGTAAACGAAGTGTGGAACGGACTATTCAGGAATATGGTCTTCAAAAAAAAACTCCATAAGCTAAATCCCGATAGTCAAAAGCCAATACCTGTTACTGCCCAGCAGACCAAGAGGGTAAAAAAGAAGATCGTGGTTACCGAACAGAACAATGAACGGTTCATACGCGAAATGTTAGCTCGAAAGGTATCAGGCACTCATTTGGGTCTCTGGTTATTGATACCGGAATATCTACGACTTGGAGCCTGGGACTTGGTCTGCGGACTTTTCAATAAGCCCGAAGATCACAACCTTTCTGCCCGTATTGGCCTACAATTGGTCAATGAAGCAGCAATTTGTCAAAACAGAGTCAGGAAAAGGAATGCTCTGTGCAATCAAGGTTTTGCCCTGGCAAATGGATTGTCCTTTTTGGTTACTGACGAAACCATTCATGAGGTACTCGACCGCCATACGATGGCAGAATATGAATCCCTTCAAGTGACATTAAGGCAACTCAGAAATCTGCAAGGACATTATGATCCACAAAATATCCTTGCTATTGATCCACACCGCATTCGGTCGTCCACTCAGCGCGTTATGCCAAAGAAGAAAAAAAGACCTTCAGAGCCTGCTCACAAAATGCTACAGACTTTCTTCTGTAACGATGCTTTAACGGGACAGCCATTGGCTTTTACCGTTGGATCAAGCGGCAAAACATGCTCAAAGGCCACCTTACAGTTGTTAGACCTATTGAAACAATCAGGGGTTGAAAAAGCATTAATAATGGCCGATAAAGAACATTTTACGGTCGATATATTAAACCACATTGTTGATAATACCGAAATGGATCTTCTCTTGGCAGTCCCTAATACCAAAAGTGTTGTTCAATGTTTTAATTCATTGGACTATAAGCACCTCTGGGCAGGATATGCCATTGGGCAAACTGATTATAAATTGAAAGCATGTCCACATCCTTTTAAACTTATTGTACAACGAACAGGAGAAATACCTCAATATTATTCCTACAAAGCTTTCTTATCCACTGTGGATAATAACGTAGTCCAATTACTCACTCAAAACTATCCAAAACGTTGGACTATCGAAGAGTTTTTCAATTTTGAAGGAGATATGGGTTGGAATCGTGCTTCTACCTTTAACCTCAATATCCGGTACGGGAAACAAAGTCTTGCTCTTATTGCACAAGCAGCTACACATCAATTGAAAAACAAACTACCAAAACCCTATAACCAATGGACTGCTACACACACCGCTACACAAATCCTTACCAATATGGAAGGTGATCTCAGAGTCAAGGACGACACCATCATTGTCACCTACTATCGGGACTATCTCAACCTTGGTATAGAAAAACATTACCAAAACTTGCCTCGAATCCTGGAACAGGAGGGAATTAATCCCAAAATACCTTGGCTATTTGATTTTAAACTCGACTTTCGATTCAAATGACTAAAATAAATTTACCTTCAAAAATCGTTGACTTCGTCGTCGGGAAACGGTTCTCCAACGCTGCAGGGGCGAAAAAGAACGAGTATAAATTTAACAGAATTTAGTGGTTGGTGCACTAGCTCAGTTTTCACCGCACTTTAGTCTAAATGTGCTTTCTATTTTAACCAATACACAGCACCGTCACAGGTTTGTTCCCGAATGATCTTATCATCATCTTGTAACAAATCCAAATACCCCAAGGTCATAGTCAAACCGGGGAAATTCATAGGGTTCGCGTAAAGAGTATTAAACAACGCCAAATATCGGTTCGTGCCTTTTGAAATGAGATCGATACATTGTCTTTTTCTATGCTCGATTCTGCTCAACTGGCTTTCGATCAAGCTGATGTGGTCAGTCATAATTTCGTAATGACCTGGGTATATCGTCTTGATTTCCAACGGTTTAAGTAATTTGAAAGTTTCGAGAAGTTGTCTCATTCCCTTTATTCTTTTATCGGGATTATCGGGATCAAAATCAATTACGGGCGTTGGGGTAATTCGCAAGAGCATATCGGCCGATATAAAATCTCCGGTCTCTTCGTGCAAAAAACAAGTTTGGCTGATGGTATGGCCCGGGCAGTGAATGGACTGGTAAATTCTCCCACTCAGGTCTATCGGCCCATCTTGCGAAAAGACTTCAATTAAATCTTGAACGATGCTGTCCCAGTGATCTGTGACCTTATTAAAGAATTGGGGAAAATGGCTATTGAAAATGTCAAATTCTTTTTTGGTGTATTCAGACATAAAAGTTGCCGACATAACCTTATTGCGCAGCTCCCAGTTCTTTTCAAGATTCACCGCCCAATCGTAAACAAGGTCGGATACATATACTTTGGCGCCGCTTTCCTCTGCAAACTTTTGAGCCATACCCATATGGTCGACGTGTGCGTGTGTGATTACCAGTTTGTCAATATCTTTTACTGCCAATCCGTGGTTTTTTAGGCCTTTGTCCAACGCCTGCCATGTTTTTTCGTTCTTTTCTCCACAATCGATTAGTGTATTGTATTGCCCTGTGATCAGGTAGCAATTGACTGTGCCCATAGCAAACATGGTTGGTAGTTCGATCCTGTGAATTTCATGTTTCATGTAGTTTAAATGCGAGGGAGAGGGCAAAGTTGACAACTTTATCCATTGACACAAGCAAAAAAGGACAACAAATTGTCGTCCTTTTTTATCTTAGCACATCTAAAAACTCTGACGCACTAGTCACTCATTCTTCCACCCTGCTCCTCATACTTCTTGAAATACTGGCCATTTTCAGTACCAATGAGATCATAATAACCAATTTCTTCTTGCTTGACAAATCCCCTTTGAGGTAATTTTTTATCTGCGACCAATTCCACAACGGCAGCCACTGAAGCCGCAGTCGTCCACGAGATGGCTCTCCATCTTTTGCCATCAATCTCCAATGGACTGTAGCCTCTGAAGAATTCGTTTCTTTCAATATTCTCTCCTCGCCAACCTTCGACCACTGCGTAGACGTACACGACGTCGTCTTTCACGGGTGGTTTGGCATTGAATAGTATTTCTTCGAGTAGCTGCTTATCCTTTTTCATAATCAACTCATAGATTAAAAATCACATCAATCGCATGTGCCCGGGATAGCGTATCGTCTTATAATTAAGCGTATCTACTTTCCCTTCGTAGGTCTCGCACATCGTAGCCAATCCACCCGAAGTGGAAAACGCTTCAAATTCTCGTCCTTTGAGATTTATGCTTTCCAGACCGCTCAACGAAGACGTTGTTTTTCTCACCCCATTTTGAATAACCTCCGCATCATTGAGATATTCGTTGAGCACACCAGCAGGCAACCAAGTAAAGGAATACGCCAATTGTCCGTTAGGATATTTAGGCAAAGCACCAACTCTTAATTCAATATCCCGTAATCGCGTGAAATATTCCGCCATTTGGGCGCCTACAATACCGATAAACCCGGGAGCAAGGCCGCATTGCGGAACCATAACTGCCTTTGCATTTTCGGCTAATTCTCTGATATGCGCGGTAATCTCTACATCTTCGGTCAGATCAAAATAATGCACTGAAAGATCACGACAGGTTTTTGCAATTTTTTGCATTTAAAAAATAGGGTAAAGCGGATACGACAGTATCAAAATCATTGATAATTTCCGTCATCTGTTTTTGATCCGTTACATCAGCTGTTATCACTTCGAACGGATATTCCATTTCGTAGTGCGGTTGGATTTTATCCAAACCTTTTACATCGAATCTTTTGTTGAGCAGACAGCCGACTAGTGATCCTACCTTTCCCATTCCCAGGACAAGAATTTTTTGCATTAATAAACTTTTTCGCCTTTGTCAAGCCAGATTCCCCAAATTTTATCGTATGCATGAATCTTTTGTGTTATCCGATTATCCGCACCGACTACATCGTGTCCCTGATTCTTCCATTCGAAGATTCCGCCATATAGATTGGAAACAACACTGTAACTTGCCTCTTTTAATTTTTCAGCAATTTTTTCACTTCGATAACCTACTGAGCAATAGACGATTATCTTGGCATTCTTGTCGAATTCATCAACGACCCTCATATCAAAGTCCTTGAAACCTACATATTTGGCACCTTCGATCTTGCTAACCACATATTCTTTCTTTTCGCGAGCATCCAGAATAATGTAATCGTCTTTGGACTCGGCAAAATCTTCCACAGACACTTCATTGACTGAGTGCGAAAGAAGGGTATTTAAGGTAGCGGCATACTTCTTATTTTGAATTTGCCCATTTGCGCTGCAACTGAGAAAAGATAGCACAAAAATTAGAGCGATGTATTTCATGGTAGGTTAGGAAATATCAAGATGACGGCTTGTTTATTTTGAAAATGTCTTGTGCCTTCATATTGAAACCCTCTACGACAGGCTCCGCGCTACAAATCTTATCACCGCTGAAGGTCTCATATTTTTCAGGTGAGTGATAGACTTCTACCACTTTAAGTTCCGGAAAAATATGCCAAAGCACTTTTACGCCCGAATTGAAATATTCATAGACTTTATTCTTCACTTGGTTGATCTTGTCGTTTTTCGAAATGACTTCAATAAGAAATTCAGGCACAGGTTCATTGCCTTGGGTCGCAGCATAAATTTCTTCTGGTGTGATAAATGACAAATCAGGTTTTCGGAATTGGTTTTCAGAAGTCCAGACTTCAAGTTCATTTACAATTTTGCACCCGTTACCAGCAGGGAGTGTTTTGTCAAAATGATTAAGCATATTGAGTGTGATATATTGTTCTGAAAATCTCATGGCATCGGATTTCTCAATGATTCCATTATTGAACTCGTATTTGATACCCGGTTTCCCTTTTCGATATCTTCGGAGGAAGGCTTCAATAGAAATTTTGCGCGGCTGTTTTTCTTTGTATGGAGCTTCTCTTGTTAAGGTGTTGGTAGCCATGTTCTACTTTTTTTCGGAAATTAAGGCTTTTTTAAATAATGTGGAACTGAAAATATGATAGCTTTGTTTGCGATACGAATCGTTCTTTGAAAATATGGGGCCGAATGGAATCGACAGGAAAGATTTCTGATAAGTAAGCATGCCGGAGCACTGGCTATTCACTCCGTTAACAAATGATATCCAAACAACAATTGGCAATAGACAATTTGCCATGGCTGCCTAATTCTAGGAATTAGAAAGCCTTTGTGCCGCTCTCTTGACGCCTGATACAAAGAGATGCCGCACATCAAAAAAATCAGGCTAGATGATCTCAATGTTTCGAGGGTGATTTGAAAATTAAGAAGCTAAGCAGATGGCTGGTCGCTTTTACGCCTGCCTGATGTCGAAAACTAAAGTATAAGCTAAACATGTAGAAAACTTTTTGGAGCTTTAGCTGGACCGGAGTTCGAATCTCCGCGGCTCCACATTTTACCACTATACATAATGGCTCTAGTTTAGGTTAGCATTGATATTAACATTTCATATCGATTCGATATCTGTTGGTATCTCGCGTAGGCCGTTATGTCTTCGACTGAGAGTGCTGCGAAATCTTTCACGAACTGCCTGTTTTTTTTAAGCATTTCCTTGAGCCTATACCAATTGAGATATTGTTGGAGGTATTTAGTGGAAACACCCCAAAATTGATTGTCAATCCATTTCTTTATCCTTCTGTGGGTGGAGTTTACATGTTGGATATGATAAACCCCATTTTTGACCCGTTGCTTTAAATCGGAACGCAATGGATGGTGTTCGATCTGTTTATCCATGGCAAAGCCTTTATAGCTGACATGCGAATCGCTGCACAATATAGTTTGCTTGGTAAACCTCTTTCCTATGGCCTTTTCTATAACTCGTGCCGCGTTACGCGGTATCCTTTTTCTTCAACCGCCCTTTGGTAGCCACGCTCAAATCCATCTGTTCTTTTCTATCCAGGGTAACAATTACTGCAATGTGGTCATCATTTATGCCCCTTTTACCTGAGGAGCCACCCCGTTTCCTTGGTTTGCGGGATTCAACTTCCCTGCCCTTGTCCGAGTGAAAAAAGAAAGTCTCGTCACTTTCCGTAATCCCAGTAAAATCCCCCTTATCAGTATCTTCTATGGATGCCAGTATCTTGTGGCGCCAATCGAATGCGGTTTTCTTGTTTATGCCCAGGGTGACCTTGATTTTATCCAGGCTCATTTCTTCCAACATCAACTTAAGATAATCATCAATCTTGTCTTTCCTGCGGATCCTAGCCATCCAGGTGCCGCTGTATTCTGTAAAACTTCTATTACATGACTTGCACTTATAGCGCCGGGAACCTTTGTCGATGCCAAACTTTACATATTTGGTATGGCCACAATGGGCACAGCATCCTTGCTTATTGTCCAAGATATCCCTCCTAAGCCTCTGGCATTGAGGGGAAAGATTTTCCAACTCACCGGCGGCTTGCAGTTCCATTATCAGGGATTGCTGACCTTCGGCCGAAAGACCCATGAAATACGATTTTATTGCTTCTTTTTCCATACCTCTAAGATACAAATAATAGCTTAATTAAACTAGAGCCTACATAATATATAAAAAGCTAGAAATGAGTTAATTAATTTCGTTTCTGGCTTTTACTACTGGGATTATTGTAGGATAGTATTCTGTGAACAGTTTTTGACTTTGAATAGCCGCTACTATCAATTGCCGTCGCTTTTAAGCGAAAAGAGATTGTAAACAAAGTGGCTTTAGCCAAACTCAATTTTACAGGAATGAGGAGAGGAAGGTGAGGGCTTGAATATTAGTTATGCAGAACTACCATACCTATTCATCGTTCAAATAGCCATTTAAACTTAGCTCGATGTCTCTTTCAACATTGACAAAATCTTTTTTGATAAATTTTTCACCTGTCAGAGTTTCATACAATTCGATATATCGTTTAGACACATTTTCAACAAATTGATCGTTCATTTCAGGCATAACATCGCTATCCATGCCTCTGAAACCATTTTCCATCAACCATTCTCTCACAAATTCTTTGGACAACTGCTTCTGCTTTTCTCCATTCTTCTGGCGCTGTTCATAACCTTCTTTGTAATAATATCGCGAACTATCAGGTGTGTGAATTTCGTCGATAAGCATGATTTTACCATCGTAAATTCCAAACTCATATTTCGTATCAACCAGTATAAGTCCTTGATTATAAGCCTTTTGAGAACCAAATTGAAACAGTTTATGTGTATATTCTTCTAAAATCTCATATGCTCTTTTGGACACTATTCCACGAGATAGAATTTCCGTTTTCGAAATATCCTCATCGTGGCCCTGGTCTGCCTTGGTAGCGGGAGTGATAATCGGTTCTGGAAATTTGTCAGATTCCCTTAAACCGTCCTTCATTTTTTCACCGCAAATAATGCGCTTTCCGGCTTTGTATTCTCTCCATGCATGTCCTGCTAAATATCCTCGGATCACCATTTCGATCTTGATCGGTTCGCATTTATATCCTATAGAAACATTTGCATGCGGGGAATTCAAAAACCAATTGGGGACAATATCTTTGGATTCCTCAAGAAACCGACTAGCTAATTGATTTAATACTTGGCCTTTGTACGGAATGGGTTTAGGTAGTACATGGTCAAAGGCAGAAATTCGATCTGATGAAACGATTACCAGAAGGTCATCTACGCCGTAGACGTCTCTGACTTTGCCTCTGTAAAATGATGTTTGACCTTTGAAATGAAAATCCGTCTCCCTGATCCCTGTTGTGGAATGTTTCAAAAATGATTTCTCCATCGGGGGCGTGGCTTCCCCTTTAGGGACCAGGGGTGGGCGAAGGCAAAACGTTAAATTCTTTCTTAACCATTATCAAAGATAGCGGAGCAGGTTGCGATCCATCAATATTTCCTTGAGTTCTTTGAGGGTTTTGTATTGTCCGGGCATAGATTTTTTCATGACTTCTTTGATCGCAAAATAAGCTCCCTTTTCTACTCCGGGCAATGCCTCTTTAACCAATTCTTTCGCAATTTTCACATCATACCTGAGCAAACCACGAATTGAAGGTATATCGTGCCAATCTGCCTCTATTGCGATAGTCTTCATCTCTTCGCTATCAGAATTATCGGAATGCTGGATTTCGATATAGTCCTTGGCAAGGTCCATATCTTCCATATTTGGAACTCTGGCCTTGGGCAATTTCCAAACATCCGGATTGTTCTTCAGATCAGAATCCAATAGAAAAATTTCCAATCCTTTCTCGTGAAATCTATAGACTATAACACGTACCTTATTCAGAAGACTCATGCGATGATCTACTTTCTAAGTGATAATTTCGCCACAAATTAAATAAAATAGTAATAAGAATTTAACAATCTTTTGGTCTTCTTCGTTCAAAACCTCTGGCACAACGCTCAAGACTCTTTCCACGTTTCCATTTGTCGAGTCCGCAGGATTAGTTTTTAAAACACTATTTCCGTGCAAAACGACCTCGGCAACGGGACCATTCAAAATCAATTCAACTTTACCCGGCTCTCTACTAACAGAAAAACGATCCTTTGCTAAATCGAAGTCACAAGTGCTCGATTGGTTTATTGTCAATTTGCCTTTAGTCGGGTTCGCCAACGACAATTCGTAGTGATCAGAAAAAGTTTTAATAAGGATTAAGTAACGCTCGCCATATTTTTTAGTGATTGCCGCAGCAACTACTTCGTCATATATTGTTTTGTAATTTCCTTCATTAATATTGCTGAAAATCCTGGAAGATGGATTTAGGCTCACCTCTTGGGAAAGCAGATTGAGTTCCTCCCATGGCCATTGGACCACTTTGACATTCTTTAGCCGTTCCTTGAATCTCAGACTATCTCTGCTTATTTGGCGATTGCTTCCATTAATGGCGCCCAGGAACTTTAAAATTTCTGAAATCACAAAGTATAGAGATATGCCGACAATGGCGTAGACAAGGATAAGTCTTATCATGTCACTATTTCACGGTAATAGCAAATCACAATTTTAAGCGGAAGCCAATGTGAGGGTTGCTATGTAATAACCAGGGAGCATTCACGCTCCCAGAAAAGACTTTAGATTGTTTTTGTTGATCGACTTTCTAAGTCTGCGAATCGATCTTTCCTTAATTTGGCGTACCCGCTCCCTGGTGAGTCCATACATTTCACCGATCTCCTCAAGAGTCATGCATCGTTTTCCATTAAGACCGTAATAAGCAGAGAGAACTTCAACTTCTCTCGGCGAAAGCATAGAAAGGCCGTACTCTATCTCTTCCTTTAAGGACTGTTCCATCAATTTTTGGTCAGGTCGATCTATAGAATCAAATTCCATTAAATCGAGATAAGTAGCATCTCCATCCTCTCCACCGACGGGCGCATCAAAGGAGATATGTCTTCTGTTGCTCTGAAGGGTCGTTTTGACATCTTTGGGCTTCATTTCCAGTACATCTGCCAATTCTTCTATGGATGGTTCTCTTTCAAATTCCTGCTGGAAAGAAACGTACGCTTCGTTGACTCGGTTATACGAACCTACCTTATTGAGAGGAAGTCTCACCAGTCTCGAATTTTCGACTATCGCCTGTAAGATGGATTGACGAATCCACCATACAGCATAGGAAATGAACTTAAATCCTTTTGTTTCGTCAAATCTTTTGGCCGCTTTCATAAGGCCGACGTTGCCTTCGTTGATTAGGTCACTAAGTGATAAGCCTTGATTTTGATACTGCTTGGATACAGATACTACAAAACGCAGATTAGCATTAGTAAGCGTTTCTAATGCCGCGTGGTCGCCTTCGCGTATTCTACGAGCCAGTACTGCTTCCTGATCCGCAGTAACCAGCTCGATCTTACTAATATCATTGAGATACTTGTCCAGAGCGAGGCTTTCTCGATTGGTAATCTTATTCGTAATTTTAAGCTGTCGCATCCCCTATTGTGATCGGTTTTTACTTTTTTTTACCGTACCCTTGACTTATTCATGAAAAAATACTATAAGTAGTACGTTTCAAGAACAGAAAAAGTTCCAACTTATTTTAGTTTTTTCTTGACTTTGACACTTAATTTTGCTGGTGATCTGATTTTCAGACAGTTACGGGATTGACATGTTGCAAATTGCCACTACGGCATTGGGTTTGGACGAATGTGCGGTAAGGAGGCTTGGCGAACTATTGTATGAGTTCAATATTTTTAAGCGGAGCAATATTTAATGCTCGAAGGATTTTTGCTCCGTATTGTCCATTGGCGCCTTTTACATAAAATTTGTGATCCTCCAGTTCCATTTGAGATACCTGGAGTTGATTGAGTTCATCTTTTATTTTTTCAGGACTTATTTCGATTTCCTTACTTCGTAGAGTTTCTTCCAGAGCTCTTTCCATTGCAAAGGAAATGAAGCACACTACAAAGTGGCCTTTTATTCTATTGGGTGTCCAATGGAATATCGGTCGTGCTTTCATAGTTGTTTTTAGAATGCGAAAGCTTTCTTCTATGCGCCATAGATTGTGGTAGGCTTTCATAATAGCAAATTCACTCATGTCTTTGCGGCTTGACTGAATACCATAATATCCGTCCCACTTGCTATCTTCTTTGATTCGTTCTTCATCCAGAGTAGGTGGTGTCTTGTTCTCATATTCTATTTTGACGTACCTCTTTGCACCCTTTTTACTGCTGGGCACCTGGCCTTGGTCGACCATGGCTTCGGCCTTTTCGACTTGTCTTTTTCTGTCTTTTTGATCTTTTACCGCTCGTTGTTTTGACCAACTTATTATGAGTTTATCTTTCCATTCATGTTGTTGACCTTGTTCGTCTTTATAGGATACCTCCAGATCCACAGATTTATATCTGAACAATACTTCTGCTGTGTCTTTGTCCACTTCATGATTATGGTAACCCTCATTAGCCCATACCTGATCCTGTATAGGTTTGGCTTGGACTTTTAGTTTTGAACTCACAATGTATTCATATCCTGCTTGTCTGATGAGGTGAAAGTTGTTTTTACTATTCAGCCCCTTATCGGCTACTATGACAACTTGATTGATGTTGAACCGATCTTTGAGTATGTTCAACGCATCGATCATCGTCTTGCCATCTGATGTATTTCCTGGGAATAATTCATAACCTATAGGGCGACCTTGCTGATCGGTAAACAATCCCATCACTACCTGCACCTCGTTGAACTTTCCATTTTTACTGAACCCAAAGTCTTTTAACTCGTCAGGCCTCACACTCTCAAAATGAAAAGTGGTTACATCATAGAAGGCTACATCTATAGTTGAGTTAAACAGATCGCAATATCTTTTGAACATACCTTGTTCTATTTCCTCCTTATGAGTAGCTAACCAGTCGAGGTTTCTGTAGAGTTGATGAAGTTCAATATTGCTGTCCATTCCCTTGAATTCAATTTGATCCTGGTAGGCTCTTAATTTTGATTTGCACCGCAATAGTCTATGTATTGCCATATAAAAAGTAACCCTACTCAGGGAAAAGCCAAGCCTTCTATGCTTTGCTCCTACCTTATCAAGAATTGTAGCAAGGCCTAATTTTTCCCAAATCTTTTCATAAACCACATGACCATAACAAAGTCTTTTAACCTCTTTCATGTCCGAAATGCTATTGGCATCCATTCCCGACAAGGTCAAGAGTTTACGGCCAATGGTTTCAAGGGTGCGATCTTGTCGTAAGACATCCAACCTGCCTAGGTTAAGAAGGACTTTGTGCTTGACTTTGCCGTCCATGCGATAGGACTCGACTATTTGAAGGTAGGTGTGATTTCTGGATTTAGTAGTTTTAATGAACATGTAGTAAATATACTACATATATGTTACAAACACCTAATATATAGGAATTTATATTCAATTTGTTGCCACCACGTTTTTTCAAAAACCTACATTTCTACCCCTAAAATCCCTATTCTATGGGCATCTTGTGAAAATCCAAGGCCGTTAAGTGTCAAACTCAGGAAAAAATACTATAAGTAGTACGTTTCAAGAACAGAAAAAGTTCCAACTTATTTTAGGTTTTTAATGATCAGGCTATTGAATACGAGCAAAAAGCTTACCAAGCCTTGAGAAAGGCATAAATGTGTCAGCTATTCTTCAGAAATTGACGCCCTATTGATTGAGAATTTGTGTATTCGGGTTAACCTTTTCTCTCCGGCTTAGGCAGCAGTGCCTTCCTTGATAACCGCAATTTACCTGATCGTTCGTCTACTCCGATAATTTTTACTTTGACAGCGTCTCCCTCACGGAAAAGTCCGTCCATTTTTTCGATCCGCGAATGTGAAACTTCAGAGATATGGACTAGCCCACTTCTTCCATTAAAGTCAACAAACATACCGTACGGCATAATGGACGCCACGGTAGCTTCTACTTCGTCACCCACAGAAGGTTCGTACGTGATGCGATCGATCCAGGTTTTGGCTTCATCGATTCCTTTTTTATCGGTTGAGAAAATACTGACCACTCCTCTTTCTTCGACTTCCTCGATGGTGACCTTGACTCCAGTAACCTCTTGGATTTCCTGAATGATTTTTCCTCCAGGGCCGATGACAGCGCCAATAAAGTTTTTATCAATGCTAAACTCTATAACGCGAGGAGCGTGTTCTTTAAGTTCGGCGTTCGGTTTGCTTATTGTTTTGGCCATTTCATTCAGTATATGAATTCTTCCGTCTTTGGCTTGCATGAGCGCTTTTTCGAGTGTCTCGTAGGGCAGGCCGTCAATCTTAATATCCATTTGGCATGCACATATACCTTTTTCCGTACCTGTCACCTTGAAGTCCATATCTCCTAAAGCATCTTCATCACCAAGAATGTCCGATAACACTGCGACCTTCTCCCCTTCTGCGATCATGCCCATAGCAATTCCCGAGATTGGACTTTTCAATTGGATTCCGGAATCCATAAGCGCTAGCGAACCTGCGCAAACCGTAGCCATCGACGAAGATCCGTTGGACTCTAAAATATCCGATACAATTCTAATTGTATACGGTAGGTCATCCGGTAACATTTTTTTTATCGATCTACCGGCCAGATTTGCATGACCAACTTCTCTTCGACCCGGCCCGCGCATGGGCCTGACTTCGCCTACACTCAAGGCCGGGAAGTTATAGTGCAGAATAAATTTCTCATGGTAAAGGTCAAGTGCCGTATCGATCAGTAGTTGGTCCAACTTTGTACCTAAAGTGACCGAAGTGAGCGCTTGCGTCTCCCCTCTTGTGAATATGGCCGATCCGTGCGCCGATGGAAGATATTCCACCTCTGTCCATATATCCCTGACTTCATCATATTTTCGGCCATCCAGCCTTACTTTCTCATCCAATACCATATTGCGGATAGACTCCTTTTTCAATTTATCAAAATACGCTCCGATCAATTCGCCTGCCTCTTCTACATATTCTTCGCCCTTTTCCTCTAAAAGTTTTTCTTCTACAGCCTCCTTGATTTCCGAAAAGGAGTCATTGCGAGTCGCTTTATCCAGAGCGCCTCTCGAAACTTTTAGAATCTCATCCTTGCACTCTTTTTCAATATATTTTTTTAGCTCTTCATCTTCTTCGATTTCGGGCAGTTCTCTTTTGATCGTCGCTTTATCTCCGACCATTTGCGCGAGATCGAGCTGAGCCTGGCATTGTTTTTTAATGAATTCGTGACCTGTCTTTATCGCTTCGACAAGCTCTGATTCCTGGCATTCGTTCGCTTCGCCTTCTACCATCATTACATCTTGCATTGTGGCAGCGATAATGATGTTCAGGCTTGCTTTATCGAGGTCGGATCTCTTAGGATTAACAATATATGAACCATTTACTTTAGCTACTCTAACTTCTGAAATCGGCCCCGCCCATGGAATATCTGAGACAGCCAAAGCCGTGGATGCGGCTAGAGCAGCGTAGGCATCCGGAGTGAAGTCGTTGTCAGCGGAAATGAGATTAATGATTACTTGGGTTTCATTCATATATCCGTCGGGAAACAGAGGTCGAAGAGCACGGTCTACCAAACGGCATATTAAAATTTCATAATCGTTGAGACGAGCTTCTCTCCTGAAAAAGTTGCCTGGGATTTTACCTGCCGCAGCAAATTTCTCCTGGTAATCCACCGATAGCGGGAAAAATGGCTGACCTTCTTTGGCCTCTTTGTTAGAAACTACTGAAGCGAAAACCATCATCTTACCCACCTTCACCACACACGATCCATGTGCTTGAGTGGCTAGTTTGCCCGTCTCAATAGTCACTGTCTCCCCTGACGGCAAATCAAAGGAAATGCTAATAGGTTTAATCGAACCCATCTAATAAATTTTAAGATCAGCGAAGGTAAGAAATATTATAATTTCTCTTAATATGTTTCTTCTGTACGATTTGGAGAGTGGAGGCTTTTCTTGCCCAAAATTCGAATACGAATTTTGAAAGGCTTACTTCCTTAAGCCCAGTTTTTCAATCAGATCTCTGTACTTCTGAATGTCCTTTTTCGCTAAATATTTTAATAAATTCTTTCTTTTCCCCACTAAGGTAAGTAAAGATCGCCTACAAGAGTGGTCTTTTTTGTTTTCATTCAAATGTTGTGATAGGCTATTTATTCTGAAGGTGTAAAGTGCTATTTGTCCCTCAACTGAACCTGTGTTCTTTGATGAACCGCTATGTTCAGTGAAAATTTCTTCAACTTTTTCTTTTGTGAGATATTCTGCCATTTTTTATTTTTTACCAAAAGACAATTACGGAAATCGAAATTTAGCGCCGCGAAGGTAGGTTTTTTTATTTTACTTTTCAGCTTGAATGCTTTTTCAATGATAATCTGAATCTCGCGGTGCTGCTTTTAATGTTTGGCATCACCAAAGCTTGGTATTAACTAGTGTACCAAGCATTAAGTAATGAACCCCATAGACAAAGTTATTTTTCTTCTGATCAAGGCGGGAAAACCGGAGTTATGCCTAAGCATAATGAGGATTTTTCCAACGCCGAGCAGAAGAAAAAGAACAAGTTTATGGGGGTCAGGATTTAGTGCTTGGTGCACTAGTGCTCTGTAAAATAAAATATTACAATTATTTTTAATATGTTTGCGTGCATAACTAATGACGAAAACTTATGGCACGCAAACATGAATTTATTAAAATTTCTAATTCAGAAATTGCTTTTATTACAAAGATGTTGAACAAGGGAGAGCACTCGTCTCGTTGTTTGGCAAGAGCACAAATTCTATTGCTCAATCACCGGGGTAAAAATACAGATGAGATTGTTAATTCGGTGAATAGATCTAAATCAACGGTTCATAATATTTTGAGAACTTATAAGCAATCCGGCCTAGAAGCTGCTATATATGATAAACCACGACCAGGAAGGCCAAAGACAATATTAGGGAAGGATCGTGCCAAGATCACAGCTTTGGCATGCACAGATACCCCTGATGGTCGTATTCGATGGACTTTGCGATTACTTGCAGATAAAGCGGTAGAGTTAGATTATGTTGAAAAAGGAAGTATTTCACACACATCAATTGGTGAAATTCTAAAAAAAACGAACTTAGACCTCATTTGAAAAAAATGTGGTGTATCACTAAACTCACACCACAACATCTGGCCCAAATTGAAGAACTTCTGTAGATTACGGTTGAAAACTGAGCCAGAATTCCAATTGAAAACTGAGCCAGTTATCATGGCAGATATGATGCATAACCATCATATGTTTTGCACTATTAAACATGATAACTATGCTACAAAAACAAGATATTATTCTGCGCTATTTTGATCAGGGAATATCCCAACGAAAGATCAGTAAGGATCTGGGATTATCGCGCAATACAGTCAAGAAGTATATTGATGAATATGAGAAGAATCGTTCTTTGCAGGACCGTTCTTCTAAAGGCATTTTGGATCCACCTCGGTACGATTGTTCTTCTCGTACCAAACGCAAACTTACCCAACAGATACGAACCAGGATAGATCAGTTTGTTAAAGATAATGAGCGCAAACATTGTTCGGGTTTGGCCAAACAATGCATGCGGCGTATAGACATGCACGAGGCACTGATCGCCGATGGTTTTGAAATCAGCTATACTACGGTATGTGAATATGTAAAACAGCACTTGAGAAAAGGTCAGGAGATTTTCATACGCCAGCACATTGACCCAGGGCAAAACAGTGAGTTTGATTGGGCAGAAGTTAAATTGACAATAGAGGGAAAACAGAAAAGATTGATGCTGGCTGTATTTACCAATGGGTACAGCAATTACCGATGGGCTCGTCTTTACTACCGCCAGGATACCGCGTGACGCGGCACGAGTTATGATCAGTTTCTTGCACGCTCATGTACACTATCTGAGCCACATTGGTGGTGTGCCATCACAGATAGTGTACGACAATATGCGTACAGCAGTAGCAAGATTTACCATGCGAAATGCAGACCCGTCTACCGAACGGGCAGGTAAGAAACCTACAGATGATCTACTTAAAATCAGCACATACTATCAATTTGATATTCGTTTTTGCAATGTGTATAGAGCCAATGAAAAGGGACGTGTAGAGCGAAGTGTTGAATATGTGCGCCGCAAAGCCTTTGCTCAAAATGATGAGTTTATCGACCTCGATTCGGCTAATCGACACCTGAAGCAAAAACTGATCAGACTTAACAATAGAAAATCAAAAGGTGAGTCTAAAACATTCGCTGAACGTGTGTGCGAGGAGAAAATTCATATGACAGTTCTGCCTGTTTCAGCCTATGATACCGCCCTGATCCAGACATTAAGAGTAGACAAGTATCACACCATCTCGGTTGATACCAATCACTATTCTATTCCTGAAAACTTGCGCGGCCCCATAGTGGATGTGAAAATTTACCCTTTGCACATTCACATTTATGATAAAAATGGCGATGTAGTGGACATTCATCAGAGAAGACACTGTAAGTATCAATGGTTCATTAAAATAGAGCACTATCTGAAGACATTAGCCGTAAAGCCTGGTGCTTTGTCAAACAGCGAAGCCTTTCTTCAGGCTGATACCGATTTGATCGCACTTTACAAACAATATTTTTCAGATCAACCCAAGGTATTTATTGACGTGATTAGTTACGCCACCAAACATCATTTATCTACCTCAATAATAACCTCCGCAGTTGATCAATGTCTAAAAACTACTTTGAACTCTCCCCTGACCAGTGACAAAATCATCTTTATGGTACAAGCCCTGATGAAAAAGAAAAACGAGGCTCAGGCACTCACCATCCCGAGCCCTTTGACTGAACAGATAAGTCTTAATTGTGTAAAACAACTTCAAGACATACAGGCTATTTTTTAATTCGAATAAAATCTCAACAATGCAAGCAAAAATGGAACAACAAATTGATTATTACTCACGTCTGCTTAGGCTGCCTGCATTCAGAACAGAGTACGCCGAACAGGCAAAAAGTGCTGCTAAAAGCAATCATTCTTTTGAACGCTACTTGCTCGATCTTATGATCACCGAATATGACGGGCGGCTCATCCGGAGAAAAAAACAGCGTATCCGAAGAGCCGGATTCCCGTATAAAAAACAAATCCACGATCTGATCAAATCTGAACTCCCCAATGATGCACAAAACAAACTGGCTACTCTCGAACGTCTCGATTTTATAAAAGATGGACAAAATCTCATCCTGGCTGGTAATCCCGGTACCGGTAAAACACACATCGCTATTGGCCTGGCCATCAAAGCCTGCACACTCGATTTCACTGTCTTGTTTACTGCCATTCCCAGGCTGATAACCCAAATCAACGAAGCCAGGTCTCACAAAATGCTCCGTACCCTGGAATCTCGTTTTGAAAAATACGATCTGGTCGTGTGTGACGAGTTCGGTTATGTGTCCTTTGACAAAGAGGCTGCAGAATTACTTTTTACTCATCTTAGCCTCAGAGCTGGTAGAAAGTCAACCATTATCACAACCAACCTGAGTTTTGATCGGTGGACAGAAATATTTGGTGATGAAGTTCTCACTGCTGCCATAGTTGACCGACTCACCCATAAAGCCATCCTGGTCAACATGAATGGAAAATCCTTCAGAGTCAAAGAATCAGAAAAACTTAATCAACAACTTTAATTTCTCTCAAAAAATATTAATGGTTATTCTTTCATCAAAATGCATAACTTCGCCTCTCTCAACTGGCTCACTTTTCAACCGAATTCTGGCTCAGTTTTCAACCGTAATCTACAGATGGGTTGGCTGAACTACTATGATGTAAGAGGATTAAGCTACACTCAGATGGTCAGGAAAGAACTAATGTGGTATCTGAAAGGTAGGCTATACCGTTACTATAATCGGAAAAGTCAGCGAAGGAGTCGCCTGTCTGGTTCACAGGCATTTGAATTATTATTGAGACATGGTATGGTCAATCCATACAAGTCATCCGGGCTGACACCGCGAATACTGTGAGACGAAACTGTTCAGGAAAGCCGTATGCGGGAAAACCGCACGTACGGTTTGATGAGGGGGTGAAGCGAAGTGGATTTGTTCTTTCGCTTCATTCTACTCTACTGGCCCTTTATCTGCCGAAGGCAAACCCCAAAGCCGTTTAATCACGCATCGCATTCACAGGCTGCAACTTCATAATATTAATCAACGGATAAACAGCCAATAGGGAAGTAACAATAAAAATAATCACCGCCTGATTCGCAAAAATCTTGAACTCAAATGCCGTTGGCAAAAATCCCTGTATCCCAAATTTTTCATACGCATCCGCCGAACCTTCTGCTATAGCCGAAACGGGAATGGGATTGATATTGAAATAATAGATCACGGGAATGCTGATCAAAATGCCGCAAATCGCCCCTACCAATCCTAACATGATCGTCTCCAGCCATACCGCATAAAACAATTTCCACCGATTCATGCCAATGGCCGTCAACACCCCAAATTCATAACTCCGCTCTTTGGTCATCATCAGGATAGTACCAAAAATCGCAAAAGCTATGAGCAAGTACAGGATGCCTAAAATGATAACTCCACCTGCTTCATCCACCTGGCGCGCTTCGACTAATTCGGGAATGAGTTCCTGCCATGCCATTAACTCGTATTCTTCTTCCGGCAGTAGGAGCGATGCCAACTTAGGCATGACTTCGGGTAGATCCTTCCGGTCGTCCATGTCCACCGCAAGGGTAGTTACTAATCCTTCTGCGCCGTAGAACGATTGGGCTCGAAGCAAAGGCATCAGTAGCAGCCGCTTGTTTAAATCAGGCATTGCAAATTCGAAAATTCCTTTAATTGGAAATTTCCCAGCTGCGTTGACACCATGGTACCCCTGAGAGATAAGGATGAGTGTATCATTCAGTTCAAGGCCTAGTTTTTCCACTAATCCGCTGGCTGCTATAACAGCATCGTCGTCTTCTTGTAGAAACTCTCCTTCAACAAGCCTTTTCGAAACTTCAGTCATCGCATCCTCGAGTTCCGGAGAGATGCCCAAAACCAAAACACCCGATGTCAAATCTCCTTCGGAGGCTAGTGCAAATGACTCAATGCGTGGGACAAGGCTGTTGATTTCCTCAATTTGATTTGGGATTTCTTTGAGACGATCTTCATAAGCAATTGCATTTTCAAGACTTTGGTCTTCCCAATATCCATTTCCATGAATTTGCGCATAGCCGTAGTAGACATTCACAGCGCCATCGACCACCATATCCCACACACCCTTCTGAAACGACCGCATAAATGCGGACATAAAAACAGCGAAAGCGACTGCTGCTATTGTGATCAGTGTGCGCCGTTTATTGCGCCAGATGTTTCGCCAGGCTAAGTTGAAGATCATGTTGTTGTTTAAACATGGGCAATTTAGGAATAGTTGCGGTTAGTTGTTTGTTGCTTGTTGTTGGTTGCTGGAATCCAGCAGAAAATTCTCAGCTAGCTAAAATTGGTTTAGCCAAATGTTTGATTAAAGAAGTAACTTAGTATTATGAGCACCACAGAAATTAAAGAGAACATATCAAAATTATCCGAAAAGGATCGAAATGATATCCTACTTTATATCATGAGCCTTCCCCAAAAAGAGCCCGAAATTAGTGCCGAATGGTGGGAAGAGATAGAGCGTCGTGAAAGAGCACTTGAGGCGGGTGAAATGAAAACCCGGCCGGCTCATGAAGTGATAGAAGAACTTCGCAGAAGTTGAGCTATAAAGTTGAAGTCACAGAAGCCGGTAAGAGACATCCAAGAAGATGGCAAGAGAGAATGGAATAGAGTTGTAATGTTAGGAGGCTTAATTTTCTCTGCCGTCGGCCGTTAGCCGTCCAACGTCCGCCGCCTGCACTGAGCCTCCGGCCTGAGCGGAGCCGAAGGGGAAGCCGAAGTGTTATCTCACCCGCTGCATATTCCGAATAGAAAAAAAATCTTCTTTAATAGGTGTAGAAAAGTCCAGATCCAGATATTCAATCCTTGTCAAATTATCTTCTTCTTCAGCCGGAACAACCTCTAAAATGCGCGGCAACAATCTGCCTCCCAATGGAGTGATTTCTTTGCCGTACATGGTATTCACCAGGTAATCATCCTCGTCGTAAAATTCTGTTTTGAGTTGCAAAAAGTCCTTTTTATCGATCCACAAAGTGACCTTACCCCAAACCACGGCGGCATCATCTTTGGGGATTAATGTGATTTCCCAACAAAGTCTGTTTTCCAAAGTAGCTTCGCCTGTAATCTCATGATCGTAATCGTAAATAATGGAGGACTGCTTCACAAGATCATCATTGGTAAAATCAGACCCTAACCAACTTTGAGACATCATACTAGGCGGCATCTTGATCACTCTGTCTATCGACGGTTGCCAATTCCACATCTCGCGATAGCGCTTGAGAAAGGCAGTGCCTTTGTCCCTTGCCGGGCTCGTCACGAGTATAAGCGATAGGTCGTCCTTATAAGACCACATTTTCAATGTCATATCCCTACTCCAATCGGGCCGGACGATAGACATTTTTATCTCGCCCTGGCTGTATTCGCCCCTTTGTTTCTGGTCGGCTTTTTCTACGATTTGTACGGCTGTGAGGTTTTGCGAATGAACCGTAAATGCAGAAAACAAAAGAAAGCCAAAAAGGCTTAAAACGTTGTTCATCCTCATAGTAGTTGTTTGTTTAATCAATACTTATATCCATTAATTTGTTGCGAAAATATTCACAATTGATGTTTTCATGAATGACGATAATTGCATGCAGAGATATGTTAATGTTTAGCAAACATTTAGCAGCGTCAAGCTCTGCTTGGCGTTATTGAGTTTAAAAATAAGCCAACCAGAGGCTTCGACCGGAGCTCAGCCGAACGGTTGGCTCTACATTAATTTTCACGAATTGGATCTAAACTCGATAACATTCCAAAGTTCATCGATACCGCATTGTTTTCAATTTTAATAACTCCGCGCATCGGCCGCTCTTCAATCCACCAGGGCGAATTGGGAAGAACATCTACGACAAGTTGGTCAGCTTCCCAGTAACACAAAATATCGCCAAATCCATGACTTTTCTGTCCATTGACGTCTATTATAAATTTGCCATTAAATGTCCGGGAAAATTTTCGACGGAGATCGGGCATATCAGGGAATACGGAAATGCTCATTGTTCCGTCGTCGCTTTTCCAAAAGCTTAGGTAGGCTTTGAAAAAATGGAGTTCTTCGCCCACTTTATGATAACAGTATTTTATTTCCCTGACTGCATTTTGTTGGATGAGGTTAACCTGTTCTTGTCCATTTTCAATCTCCCATTTCTGGTCGATATCCTTGGATACTTTTTTGTGCGTGCTTGCGATTTTCCCGCCTGATTTCTTCATTTCAATCGATGCTACACTCAGGCCGGCTTGGGTTTGTTGTACTGCAGTATGAAAGTTCTTAATGCCTAATATTTTTTTGGTTTTGTAATGAATACCATCATAAGTAACCTTTGACCTCTTACCAAATGATCTTTTGGGTAAATCCAATACTGCCATCACCTGGTTACGCGAATGACCCATTGTAGAACCATTCCTTTTTTTCAACAATTTCGAATTTGATTTACCTTCGAAATGAGCTGACACTTCTTCACCATCTCTATTTCTGTATTCGAACTGAAACTTGTAATTCTTTCTGTCGCTTTGATCAATCACCTTGACAGGAGTGGAAATAATTCTCAGCGGTATTTCGGGAAATAATTTATACAGGTCATTTCTGTCCGTATAAATGACTTGATCCAATGTCCCTTTTTCCGATTCTTTTGTTATCCATACTTCGCCATCGGGGAAAGCGATCTTGGCAAATTCATGCATGTCAATTTTTGGGTGGTCAGTGACTATTATGATATCAAGGTCGTAGGCTAGGCCAAATATTTGAAACGGGATGATCGGGAAGTCTACTAGCGGTTGGCTTGTATACTTGATTTGCGCACTCGATTCTTTCTCCAATCGCGCTCGCTCAGATGCAGAAAGAACGGCTTTTTGAGGAAGCATTCGCTTCAGACCACAGGATGAGAGAGAAAACCAGGAGGTGAGAAAGTAGAGCATCAATTTACGCATGAATGACAATAGTAATTAAGCTCAATGATCTAAATTGAGAGAAAGATCTATCCTTTCTTCCGCAAATTCAGAATCAGGTGCTTGATTTTTTCCTTTCCAGAACAATGCACATTCGGATTCGGAATGTTTGGTTTTGCCTTCTTTGCCTTCGATTTTCACAGAAACCTCTATCACTTTGAAAAATAAATTAGGCGACTCGACATAGGTATAATACGTCTTTGAAAAAGAACTATCTGAGCCCAAACCGGTTGCGCTGGAATGCAGAGAATAGCCTTTTTTACCATCGAACGAAACGTAATTGCCCATTCGATTTATGCGGTGATTGTACGTCCATTTGTGCTCCATCCCGCGCCAGATGATGGCTTTGTTATGGGGTTTGATTTCTTGGGCAATCAGGAGGTTGCAGAAGAAGATCAATAAAGAAATGCAAGCGATATGAAGAGGTAATCTCATGTGATATCCTGATCATCTTATAACTAAAATAACGGGAGATTATTCCTCTGCCTTGATTCTTTCCCAATGGACAGCCGGGGCTCAATGATCCAACATAGTGCAAAAGCTGCCAATAAACCCGCCCGACGAAGTTTTAAGGTAATCGGACTGTCTACACCACTGGCGAACCAAATTTATTTGGTTCTTTTATACTTGTAAAATGAAAGCCATCATCTGCCCCGACAAATTCAAAGGTTCACTTTCTGCCCTGGAAGTCGCAAAAGCTATTGAACGAGGGATTAAAAGGTTCGATAAATCGATAAATACTATTGTGCATCCTTTGGCTGATGGGGGAGAAGGTTCGTTGACAATTTTTGACAGTGATCCGGATGTCGAGGTGAGGAAGATGAAAGTCTTGGATCCATTGGGAAGAGAAATTATAACTGATTATCGAATAAAAAGAAATTCTGCTTTTATAGAAATGGCCAAAGCATCGGGACTCGCATTGCTTGAAGAATCCGAATTCAATGTGATGAAAGCTTCATCATATGGCACAGGCCAATTGATAGCAGATGCCCTCGATCAGAGGTGCAAAAAAATCTATCTCTTTATCGGGGGAAGTGCTACGAATGATGGGGGGATGGGGATTGCTGCCGCATTGGGTTATCGATTTTTTGATGAAGAAAATAGATCGCTCGAATCCATTGGTAAAAACCTGATCGAGGTAAGTAGAATTGAAAAGAATAGGATCGATCAGCGGCTCCATCAAATTTCGTTTTTCACCATCTGCGACGTAACCAACCCTTTCCATGGGAAAAATGGAGCCGCTCATGTATATGCGAAACAAAAAGGCGCCAGTGCCAAACAAATTGAACTGCTGGACAAGGGTCTTCAGAACCTTGCGCAGATCATCGAAAGGGATATCGGAAAGGATATTGCCCATATCCGAGGTTCAGGAGCTGCTGGAGGAATAGGAGGCGGCTCCGTAGCATTCCTAGATGCAAAAATCCGCCCTGGCATACAGACTGTTATGGAAATGACCGGTTTTGAAGATGCGTGCAAAAATGCGGATTTGGTCATCAGTGGAGAGGGCAAGGCCGATCAGCAATCGAGACATGGTAAAGTAATATCAGGAGTTGCTGCTTTGGCAAAGAAGAATCAAATTCCTTTAGGTCTTATAGTGGGCATCAATGAACTAGATGATACAGATCTGATATACCTCAATGTAAAAGTAGCGAAGGACGTTTTGAGCAAGGTGGGTTCTTTGGAACGGGCCATTACTAGTGCGGAAAAAGTTATCGAAGAATTGAGTTTTGAAATGATAGAAGAGATTTTCCGTAGACAAGCCGTTCTGAAAAGTACGATTTGCTAAATCTCAATGATTTAGTAAATCTTAATTCCAGTGGGGCCTGATCATTCTGGGCCTGCTTCTGGTCGTATGTGGTATTGTGGCGATCAGAAATCGGGTGGTGCGTTTGGAGTAGCTCTTGGGGTCGACAATGCTTCTTATTTCCTTAACTCGATTTTTATTCCAGGGATCACATGACCTTCCCTTTGCGTCTTTGCGCCTTAGTGCCAAAAATTTTCCCATTTATTTTAAAAAACATATTAACAATAGTCCGTGAAGGAAATATTTCATAACTCGTTGATACTCAATCTTAGAATTATGGATAAATTATTAAAACTAAAGTATCGTCTGAACCGAAACTTGCATTTTAATAGGATTGCCAAATAAGCAGGCCATAAATACTTGATAATCAGCGTTATAGAAAATCTTGAATTTAAGATACTGCTGTTAACACTTCGAATTTGGCCGAAATCCTTCACGAACTATTGATTAAAAAATATAATAATATGTTTTATATTAGTATGAATCATTATATATCAATGACTTCCGGAGAGAGTTAATCATTCATTAATGTCGCCAACTTTATAAAAACAAATGGCCATATTGCGCCGTTTTACAAAATAATGAGAATCGTGGTTCGTTTTTTGTTGGTATGTAAAATATCTGTATGCCGTGATGAGTTATTCTTGTGGTCTTAGAGACTGTAATGGTTTAACTATAATGGCTGTAGAAAGAATTAACAAAATTATTACTGAAGACATTCGAATATGAGAGTACCGATTATTGCCCTTCTTCTGGGATGCGCATTGCTATTGTTAATATCTTGCGGAAGAGACAACGGAGGCCAGCTAGTAGGCTCACAAGACAGACCAAAATGGAAAGGCACGATCAATCCACTTGGGATGGTATACATTCCATCCGGATACCTCACCATCGGCCAGAGCGACCAGGATATTTTTAATACATACACCCAAAGGCCGCGCACTGTATCCGTCCAAGGATTCTACATGGACGAGACCGAGATTACTAATAATGAGTATCGCCAGTTTGTAGAATGGGTCAGGGAATATAAGGCGCACGAGATTTTCGGCGATTTCATAGAAGACGATTATGGAAATGAAGAAATCGATTGGGAACTCAAGATCGATTGGCAGGACGAGATACTGGATGAAATGTACCACACTGCCAACATGTCCTTGTCCGGCGAAAGAGAATTTAATACGGATCTATTTACTTATACATACGATTGGGTCGATTGGAAAAAAGCGGCTACTGGAAATTACAACGGCAGAAGATCAGAGGTATTAAATACCAAAACTGTAAACGTCTATCCCGATGTCTTTTGCTGGATAAGAGATTTTGCCTATTCTTATAATGAACCCATGACCCGGCAGTATTTCGAGCATCCGGCATTTGACGATTATCCGATCGTTGGAGTGAATTGGCATCAGGCCAAAGCTTTTTGCGATTGGAGGACAAATATCTGGAACGAAAACAGGGATAGAAATAATCCATTAATGGAAGATTTCAGACTTCCCACAGAAACGGAATGGGAATACGCTTCTCGTGGCGGTCATGATCTTGCAGCCTATCCATGGGGTACGTACTATATAAGAAATGCGAAAGGATGCTTGCTCGCTAACTTCAAACCGGGCAGAGGAAATTACGCGGAGGACGGTGGTATGCACACCGTGCCAGTCGCTTCTTACTTCCCTAATGATTTCGGCCTTTACGATATGTCGGGAAATGTATCAGAATGGACAGAGACAGCATACTTCCCAAATAGTTATACCCACATCCACGATCTGAATCCTGACATTAAATACAATGCCAAAGACAACGATCCTTCTGCTTACAAAAGAAAAGTAGTAAGAGGAGGTTCATGGAAAGATGTACATTACTTTCTCCAAACAGGTACCAGGGATTATCAATTCCAGGATACCACGAAGTCGTATATAGGCTTCAGAACAACTCTCACGTTCCTGGGTAGATCGATCAATGACTTTTAATACCCTATTATAATTAAATAAGAATATCAATTAAAAATTACAACTATGGGCTTTATACATTCGAGAGGATTCAAATACTTCAAAAACTTCGTCATAGGTGTGGGTGCGTCAATAGTGATGATCGGTGCATTAATGAAGATCACGAGTCATCCTATGGGTAATTTCTTTATCACGGTAGGATTGATCACTGAAGCTATTCTTTTTTTAATGTTGGGCATTATACCTCCCGAAAAGGATTACTACTGGGAAAAATTATATCCCGGTCTGGAAATGCAGGAAGCTAACCTCGTTCCTCTTGCCGGAGGGATGATAGACGGAGATGTACCAAGACCACTTAATGCCGAGCAAGTGGAGGGTCATTTAGGCGGCATGCTCGGAGAGTTGCAGTCGATGTCTTCGAGTCTCGGCTCCCTGAAATCACTTCAGGAAATCGACTTCTCTGAGACCAAACAACAATTGGACACGGCCAATAACTTTTATGCGCGGCTTAGCGAGGCTATGAGTACACTTCACGATACGGTAGAGGATACAAAAATGTACAAAGACCAAATGGCTACATTGAATAGGAATTTATCTTCTTTGAATGGCGTATACGGCAATGTACTAGGTGCATTTTCTGTAAAAGCGTGAGATTGATCTGATAACATTAAATAACAAAAGTTGCGAAGTATCGATTACATAATTGCCATCCCGCACCCTAATCCGCCGAAGGGCGGAAACCCCGCGCTCGAATTGAAACTTGCGGCTGGACTCCCTTTAGGGATGGGGCAGTGCGTGGGCATTTCTGTACTTCGCAATTTCAATTAAATAGAAGAATATGGCAATTCCTAAGGAACCGCGGCAACTCATGATCAATATCATGTACCTGGTGTTGACGGCCCTTTTGGCCCTCAATGTTTCCGCCGAAATATTCAATGCATTTAAAATCGTAGATAAAGGCTTGGAAAAGTCCAATGTAGCTTTGGATGAATCCAATAATGCCCTCCCCGCAGCGATTAGAGATGGAGCAAAAAAGAAAAAATCTCTGGAACAATATGCGGATCGAATAGATCCTGCACAGCAGAAATCACAAGCGTTGACTGTTTCTCTCCAAGAGATCATCGACGAACTAGTGGATAAGTCGGGCGATAAAAATGGGGTACACGACGACGGCGATTATCGCATGGTGCAAGGCGTAGAAGAATTGAGAGGAAAGAAAAATAATGATATGGCCACTAAATTTCTGGTGGAGAATGGACGGGGAGAACAGCTCAAGGAAGCGCTGACAAAGTACCGCAATGAAATCATGGAACTCGTAGACGAAGAAGATAGAGCTGCCGTGGCTAAGGAAATACCTCCAATAGTGGACGACGAAACGTGGAAATTAAAGAAGAGAAAGAGAAAAAATTACACCTGGAGTACCTTCAACTTTAGGCATATGCCTGTACAGGCCGTATTGCCGATTTTGAGAAAATTTCAAAATGACGTAAAAAGCACAGAAGCTGAATTCTTGAATTATTTGGCAAATAAAGTAGGTACGACTACTGATGTGGTTTTGGATAGATTTACAGTTGTTTCCGCTCCTGAAAAAACATATGTAATCAATGGCGAGCAGTTTACCACGGACGTGTTTTTAAGTGCTTCGGCGTCGACGGAATCCAATACTGGTGTAGCGATCAAGGTAAACGGCAGAGACCTGGCAGTCGATGATGACGGCGTAGCAAACTGGCAGATAAGAGCCAGAGGTGTAGGAAAGAAAAAATACACTGTAGAAGCCTCAGTGGAGAACCCGGTCACCGGTGAAATCCAAAAATTCAACAAGACATATGAATATGAAGTAGGCGAGCGATCCGCGACGATCTCGGCCACTAAGATGAACGTATTCTATATAGGCGTGGATAACCCGGTCGAAGTGTCAGTAGCTGGTGTGCCAAGCAACCAGGTAAACGTCAAGATGGCCGGTGCCGGAGGTGGGAATATCAAGCGGAACAGCGACGGTACATACAACGTGAGTGTCAATAGGCCTACGAAGTTGAACGAGTACGCCAAAATAAATGTAAGTGCTCCGGGCTTTAATGCAGGCAAAGATTTCAGGGTAAAAAGAATCCCTGATCCAGTACCAAAATTGAGTAAGAGCCGCGGCGGTGTTATGTCATCAGGAGAATTCAAAGCACAGGGTGGTGTTAGTGCGGTTTTGGAAAACTTTGATTTTGAAGCAAAATGTGATCTTTCGGGATATATAGTGGTACGAGTTCCTCGAAGGGCTGATCCTGAAATAGCGGAGAATCCGGGTGCAAAATACCGCCAGGACGCTCGGAGAATTGTGAATAAAGCAAGGCCTGGCGATCGGTTTTTCTTTGAAAATATAAAGTGTAGATGTCCGGGAGACCCCGCTGCAAGGGATTTAGGTCAGATGGTGTTTAATATCAAATAAGAATCTAATTAATGGTAATGCGAATATTCTTTTTATCAATCTTACTCACCGGCTTTTACTCTTGGAATGTAATGGCACAGGAAGACGATTTCTTTCTTACGGAGTCCAGTGAATTGGCGCTCCCCGAAGATCAAAAAGATCTTCAGGGCTATTACGATGATGTGGTTCCAAGGATCTTAATGTCCGAAAGTCCGTTTCTCGAATACGAGCCGTTGAGCGAATCCGACGTAGTATGGCAAAAAAGAATTTGGAGAGTTGTCGATACTCGGGAGAAAATGAACCTGCACTGGAGGAATCCCGATGCTCCTTTTTTTGGAATTTTGAAAGAACTTGCTGAAAATAACGAGATAAAAATATTTAGGGACGAATTCTTTAAAGAACAACTCAGCCAGGACGATCTGGCTAAATTGGTAAATAGAATAGATACCTCTGTAATTTACGATCCGGAAACCTATGAAGAGCAAATCAAGATCACCAAGAGTGAGATCGACGTAGAGGACATTAAGAGATTCAGAATAAAAGAAGTGTGGTATTTTGATAAAGAATCTTCTATAGTCAAAGCGAGAATTTTGGGTATTGCGCCAATAAAAGATGAGATAGATGCGACCACGGGCGAACTAAAATATTCTCTTCCGCTTTTTTGGGTGTACTATCCCAAAACCAGGCAACATCTAGCTCGCAGACGCGTGGTAAATGAATTTAATGAAGTGGCGCCGATGTCCTGGTATGATCTCATGGAGGCCAGATTTTTCTCCAGCTACATCTTTAAGCAGTCGAACAGTTTGGGCCTGAGGTTAGAAGATATTTATAAAAACAGCCCTGACACAAATTACGACGTACTTTTGGAATCCGAAAAGATCAAAAACGAGCTCTTTAACTTTGAGCATGATCTGTGGACGTATTAGTGAGCTAAATTTAGCTCCAGTAGGGTTCAAGTCACCGGCTCACCGATCTCTCTACCGTGCTCAATGATCGTATCGCATCCTCGGCATCTGTGCCCCATTGATTTTTCTACCAACCATTTCATAAATAATTACGCCATACACTATTAGATATTCAACCCCAACCACCCAAAGATTCTCAAAATACTCAGCATAACTATAATTTACATAGGTAAAAAAGATCAAACCCGACCACACCACCGGAAACCGGAATCTTGTGAACATACACAAAGCCAAAGGCATGGCGAGATACCACGGATGCACAATAGTCGCCAGAAGTAAATAAGTGGTAAAAGCAAAGAGCATAAAGGTGATTAAATCTTCAATACTCAATTTTTTAATAGAGAATGCCAGGGCCTGCGCAAATATGAATAAAACAATGCAGGCCGATAGAATCGGCCCAATAATATGAATGGTATTGAATCCTTTGAGTGCGTATCCGCCCGCCCTCAACAAGTAGTAAATACTGCCATTAAATTCAAATTTTTTTACAAAGAGATCCACGCTCTCAGAAAGATTCAAGGCATTGGCACCTGCTAAAAATGGTAGAAATAAAAGGAGCAGCGCCACGCCGGTAATAATCGAAAAAACAATGGCCTTACGGTCCCGAAAAAAGGCAACAAAAAGCGGTAAAAACATCAAAGGAAGCAGTTTGCAGGCAATGCCAAGGGATAATGACAATGCTGAAAAGGTATACTTGCTTTTGACCAAAAGCCAAAGAGCGAGAAGTATGAAAAAGATCATAAATCCTTCGAAATGAATGTTACCCATGATTTCCAGGAGAATGAGAGGATTGAGCGCATAGATGAGTATCTTATGTGAACTAAGACCAAAATGTTCCAATAATTTGAGGCCAAAAAAAATGCTACCCACCTCCGCAGCAAATACGAAACACTTCAAGAGAACAGATTCCAAATAATAGCTAGACGTCTCAAAAAAAGTGGCGAGGTAAGCCACAAATTGACCAATGGGCGGATAGATGCTGAAGTAGTTCGGAGAGTTTAATTTTTCAAAAAGGCCAGCAGCTAGCCAGTCGTGTTTCCCAATCATTTCTGATGGTAAATACTGGTAAGGATTGATCCCATGGTGCATGCATCTTCCGTCCCAGATAAATCGATATACATCATCGGAAAGATTGGGAAAGCTGAAAATCAGAATGAACCTCAGAGATATTGCAACAGCGATCAGGAGCACGAAATAATTCAGCTGAGGCTTCTCTTTTATCAAAAACAAATAGACCAAAAAGCAAAAAGAATAGGGTACGATGATCTGAACGAAATCTCCTTGTACTGCAATAAACCCTACATAAAGAATACAAGCTGAGTAGAGGAGTGCTAGAAAAATAAGAAGTTGCTTTGGGCTGCCAACTGCTGACTGCCAACTGCGGATTTGTCGATTGCTCTTTCCGCTACGTTCTATGTTCGTGACCCTTTGCTCTTTGCTCGAAGCCATCAGCTCTTCAAACTAAGATGCCTAATTGAATAATAAAATATAGTGCCATAGCCAAAAGCCAAAGCAAAATGCATCAAGGCAAATGCGGTATCGCTCGTGTAAATGCCATAGCCCAGACCAAGCGCAAAATAAACGCTGAGTAGCCCCTCCATTATAGTAATCTTATTGACCTTTCCATTGAAGTATTTCTTGTTGCGAAAGTCTGCCTGCCCTGTCTGCCGACAGGCACGGCGCCAGGCGCGGGATTTGGAGAGTCGGCCTATATCAAACTTAGGAGTGCGGACAAAAGCGGATTTTTTTCCCCTTAATCCTTGTAACACGGCTAAGGCATTATGGAGGGATAAGCCCATCGACAGTGCGAGGAATATCGGGAAGAGGTACAAAAATTTGAGTACCATTCTCCATCTGGATTTACCTCCCCACGACATTTGCACATTAGCTACATAGTAGACGATGCCGATCGACAAAAGGCCGAAAAGAAATATGACCAGGTAGTCTTTGTTAAAATTCATAGGATTAATGAGAAATGCTAATGGCACACTGAAAACACCGACGATAAATACAAATAAAAACACAGACGAGGACAACAGGTGAGCCGTTGCAAAAATCTTCTTTCCCAGGCCAATATTCGACTTCCAGACTTGCGGCAGTACTTTCATAGCCGTTTCGACGCCACCTTTCATCCACCGATATTGCTGCGACTTAAGGCCATTCATTTCCGCAGGTAGTTCGGCAGGTGAGATGATATTTTCCAGGTAGGTTATTTTCCATCCTTTGAGCTGAGCCCGATAACTCAAGTCCAGATCCTCTGTAAGCGTATCGGCTTCCCAGCCTCCCGCATCTTCGATACAGCTTTTGCGCCAAAGGCCCGCTGTCCCGTTGAATTGTAAGAGGTAATCACCTGCACTTCTTCCGAGTTGCTCGACCGTGAAGTGCACATTTAGTTGAAGAGCCTGGATTTCCGTAAGAAGGGAGTAATCGTGATTGAGGTGGCCCCATCGGGTCTGGACCACGCCTACTTTCTCATCCACAAAATGGGATAAAGTCTTCAGTAAAAAATTGCTCTTTGGGAGGAAGTCTGCATCAAAAATGGCGATGAATTCACCCTTCACATATTTCATTGCGTCGCGTAGCGCTCCTGCTTTATATCCCTGGCGAATGTCGCGTTTGATTTGCCGAATGTTAACACCTTTCGCCCGGTGTTCTTCCACTTTTCTTTTCACCACGTCTACCGTTTCATCCGTAGAATCATCAAGGACGTGTATTTCCATCCTGTCTTTCGGATAGTGGAGCGCTGCAACGGTGTCTATAAGTCGTTCTACAACGTAAAGCTCATTGTAGATCGGTAGCTGAATAGTGACAAAGGGGTAGGATTCGCCTCGATTTGGGATCATTTTTACATCGCAATCGGGCTTAGTCTTGTGATGCTTTCTGTAATGATATAAAAGATGAAACTGCATCAGGCAATACACTGTAATGTAAGCCAGTGAAATACAATAAATTACGATCACAATAGTGCCTATGATGCTTAATGCGCTCATTTGTTTAACTCATACAAGTTTGAATATGGTCCAAAGTATTTTGTGTCCGGCCAGAATGGTCCCTTTCACCGTCCCCGATATTTTTGAAACGCCTATCCGTTTTCTGTATTTTACAGGTATTTCTGTGCATTTTAATTTCTGTTTTGCGGCTTTGACTTGCATTTCTACTGTCCATCCGTAGGTCTTGTCCTGCATATCAATGGCCACCAACTTCTCATATTTCACTGCCCTGAACGGCCCTAAATCCGTAAAATGATATCCATAAAAAAGACGGATCAAATTAGTCGCTAACCAATTGCCAAAAAGCTGTTGGGGTGTCATCGCCCCTTTTTGCAATTCTCCCAATGCCCGTGATCCGATGACCAGGTCATATTCATCTTCCACAATAGGTTTTACTAGCTGAGCCATTTCTACAGGATAATCAGAATAATCGCCATCGACAAATACCACTATATCAGGTTTGCTTTCAGTATTCGCAATTTCGACCATTCCTCTCAAGCATGCATATCCGTAGCCTGGTCGCGATTCGTCCAGGACTATTGCACCATGGCCCCGGGCCGTCTCTCCGGTACCGTCTGTAGATGCATTATTGCACACATATACATTTCTAACGAGATTCTGTGGTATATCGTCCAGAACTTTTCCAATGGACTTCTCCTCGTTAAACGCTGGAATGATGACATCGATGATTTGTTGCAATGCTTTAATGATCTAATGCGTTTATGATAACTTTATTATTTCATTCCCTGCCCATCCTTCAGGCGGGCATCATTATTGCATTATCTGCCAATCCCCCAATAGCTATCTTCGTTATCCATTCAGATGTACATTTGCACAACATCTCAAATCCGAAAATACCTGATGTACAAAATTCTTAAAAAAGACCGGGTTTTAGGACAATTCTTTGTCCTATTTGTCCTCTGCATACTAGTTCTTTCGGGTATTTTTCTCTCATCCTGCCTTGAAGAGGAAATATTTGGGCCTCAGACCGGATCTCTTCGATTTTCTATGGATACGCTTCGCTTTGATACGGTATTCACATCTTTGGGTTCGGCAACTAGAAATGTTCGAATTTCCAACCCTTCAAATGAGAACATCAGTATTGGTTCTATCAGTTTTTTGAATAGTGGCAGCTCAAAGTTTAGAATGAATGTCGATGGCATATCGGCCAGTACATTCGAGGGTATAGAAATAAGGGCACATGACAGCATTCACATTTTCGTAGAAGTGACTATCGACCCCGACGAACCGCCATCGATCAGCCCTTTTGTGATTGAAGATGCTATAGTTTTTGAAAGCCCTGGGATAATCCAACAATTAGTACTCGAAGCCTGGGGCCAAAATGCCAATTATCTTCCGAATCGGTTTAGCGCAGGACAACTCGCCCGGCTGACTTGTGGTAATGGCACGGTGACCTGGAATGATCCTAAACCGTATGTAATTTACGGCATTCTATTCATTGATAGTTGCGATCTCGTCATACCTCCTGGTACTAAAGTTTTCGTACACGGTGGCCTAGCTAATCTACAAGGCAACATTATCAATGATGGAGCGCTCTTTTTCCAAAAAGAGGGTAAATTACTAAGCCGAGGCACTTTGGACCAACCTGTAGTTTTTCAGGGAGATCGACTCGAGAACGAATTTTCCGATGTCACCGGACAATGGGTGGGCCTAAGATTTTTGCCAGGTAGCAAGGATAATCTGTTAAGGCATACTATAATCAAAAACAGCATAGTGGGCATTAGGGTTGATTCGTCTTCGAGCGCCATTGTCGATAAATCAGTATTTTTTAATACAGCTAATGCGGGAATTATTGGTGTTCATGCTGATGTCGATATTTCGAACTGTCTGTTTTTTCAAAATGGCAGCAATAGCCTCTTATTTGCATATGGAGGCAACTATAATGTGACCTACACCACGATTGCCAACTACATCAACCAGGATCCCGGAATTTTCCTGGACAATTTTCTGTGCAGAGACGCTCAATGCAACACTATTGACATATTTCCATTGAATGTCACATTTACCAATACGATAATCGTAGGCTCCAATGACGATGAGATTTTGTTCGTAGACGGTACTGACGGGCAAGAGCCTGAGACATTCAATATGTCTTTTCAAAGTTGTGTAGTGAAAATCGACGAACTGGAAAGCGACGAAGTATTCATGAACTCATGCGACAATTGCATATCGGCGTCTTTGCAGGACTCTTTGTTTGTTGATTTAGAAAATAATGATTTTCATCTTCATCAAATGTCTCCTGCTCTGGAACAGGCCCTACCTGTACAGCTTACCACAGATGATCTGGAGGGAAACAGCCGAGATGCCCAAAATCCCGATATCGGTTGTTACGAAAGAAAATGAAAGTTGCATATTCTTATCTCTTCCCAATGTTCATCATTAATCCTCAATCGGGGTCTCCGCTCCGCTCCGACATCTCTTATCTCTCCCAGGACTCGCTTTAACGACCAAAAAATCAATACACGCCACTACCAACTGCGAACTGCCGACTGCCGACTGCGAACTGCGAACTACCGTTTCCTTACTATCTTTAGCCCATGCGCATACTGATCCTTTCCCGCAACCCAGCACTCTACAGCACCAATACTCTTGCTATTGCAGCGCGCAGAAAAGGTCACCATGTTAGAATTTTGGACCATCTCAATTGTGACGTTGTAATCGATAACAAGAGCAATGCCATCGTTTACAATGGTGAAAATATCAAAGGGTACCATGCCGTAATACCCCGAATAGGGTCATCAGTAACTCGCTACGGCTCTATCGTCGTTAGGCAATTCGAGTCCATGGGGCTCTACACTACATTGAGTTCGGAAGCACTGCTAAGGGCACGAGATAAATTGAGCTGCCTCCAGATCTTATCAAATAATTATCTCCCTGTACCCAGAACGGCTATGACGAATAACTTTTACGCGCTATCGAACATGATAAGATTTATTGGCAAAATGCCTGTCATTATCAAATTGCTCGAAGGCACGCATGGCCTGGGAGTGATTAAAGCGGACAATTTTAAAATAGCAGAGTCTATTATGGAGGCGTTTTTTAAAACCAAGCAAAAGGTGTTATTGCAAGAGTTCATAGAGGAGGCAGCAGGAGAAGATGTCCGGGCATTTATAGTCGACGATAAAGTAGTAGCAGCGATGTCCAGAAAAGCAAAAAAGGGTGAGTTCAGATCAAATCTGCACAGGGGAGCTACTTCGTTCCAAATCGATTTATCAGAAGAAGAGGAACGCATTGCCCTGGAGGCAGTAAAAATCATGGAACTGAAAATAGCAGGGGTGGACATATTGCGATCGAGCAGAGGACCTCTGATTATGGAAGTCAATGCATCTCCCGGCTTGGAAGGAATAGAGATAACCACGAAAGTGAATATTGCACGTCATATTATAGAAATGGTCGAAAGAAGCCTTCAAAAAGAAAAGAGCTATGTCAGATAATGTGATCAGAATCAACAATATAGACGTGCTGCCCGGAGAAAGGAGCAATATAAAGCTCGACATCAGCACCCTGCCCTCAGGTACGAATATATTTGTAGAAGCCCACGTCTTTCGCGCTTACGATCCGGGACCGACAGTTCTTCTCGTTGGAGGCGTTCATGGAGACGAGATCAATGGCATTCAAATAGTAAGAAAAGCCATTGAATATAGGAAGTTTGAAAATCTAAAATGTGGATCTGTTATCGCGATTCCCTTGCTCAATGTATTTGGGTTTATCAATTTCTCAAGAGATGTTCCTGATGGTAAAGACGTGAACCGCAGCTTTCCGGGCACTCTCAAGGGTTCGTTGGCCTCTCGGGTAGCGCGTGCCATGACCAAAGAAATTCTACCCAATGCAAACTACCTCATGGACTTTCACACAGGTGGATCTTCGCGCTACAATTTACCCCAGATCAGGTACTCTGTATTGGACAAACGAGCCAGGGATATAGCAAAGGTTTTTTCACCACCTGTAATTTTGCAAAAAGGAATGATTCCCAATTCATTCAGGAAAACTGCTTTCGAAATGGGTATTCCGGCGATAGTTTACGAAGGGGGTGAATCTGTACGATTGGATGGATATTCGATCGATCGGGGATATGAGGGAATGCTGCGAGTACTTCAGCATCTCGCCTTGGTAGAGTATGCGCCTATCGAAAAAGAAGAACCACTTCACTTCACAAAGACATCCTGGATACGCGCTCCCAAATCCGGCTTATTCATGTGGACAAAAAAATCCGGAAATTACATCGTTAAAGGAGAGCCCGTCGGCCTGATAAAAGATCCTCAAGGCTCCTCGAGCGATAGAGTACTTGCTAATCGAAATGGTTATATCATTGGACACAATAATACCTCAGTCGTTCATGTAGGTGATGCTCTGTTTCATATAGCTTATGATAAAAAATAAATTATACTACTCACTTTTTTTAGTACTGTTCTCCTTCAAATATTCTTTGACGACGGAATTGTCATCCCGAGCGCCTACCCTGAGCCCAGTCGAAGGGCAGTCGAGTAAATTGTCATTCCGAGCGCAGTCGAGGGATTGGTCCAAACTTCGTCAACACTTTGATGACGATATATTTCATTACGCATCTGCGGCATTGAGTATCATAGATGCCGATAATGGAAGGCTCATTTTTGATTACAATGGCGAAAAGGCTCTTATCCCCGCTTCGTCTCTCAAAGTGATTACCACTTTTTCGGCTCTGGACATTTTGGGTCCGAATTATACGTACAAAACGAGCATTTATCACAGTGGAGAAATTTTAGATGATGGCACCTTAGTTGGCGATGTCATTATCCAAGGTTCTGGCGATCCGACTTTAGGCTCTCCTTTTTTTGAAAAAGCATCCGACCTGGATAAAGTGCTTGAGTCAGTAATCGCAGATATTAAAGATGCGGGCATTACCTGTATAGACGGCGATATACTAATTGACAACACTGTTTTTAACGATAGCCCGGTCAACCCGACCTGGCAATGGAATGATCTTAGTAATTATTATGCTTCGGGAGTCTGGGCATTTAACATTCATGAAAATTCATACTTCGTCAGATTTGACCGCTCAAGTGCAGAAGACGATTGGACGAAGATAAATAGTGTAGAACCTTCTATCCCCAATTTCCAGGTTTCCAACAAAGTGAAAACCGGTAAAATGCAATCAGGGGATAATGCCTATATATATAGCCATCCAATGAAACCGGAAGTCGAAATAAAAGGTACCATTCCCCCGGGCAAGGGAGTTTTTCAAATAAAAGGAGCCATTCCTCGCCCGGATCTCTTCTTTATTGATAAACTAAAGAATGCTCTGGCCATGAGAGGTATTGCATACTTTTCAAGAAAAGATTTTCCGATGCCTTCCAGAAAAAAATCACTAAAGAAAATTGGCGAGTTGCAGTCGCCTACTTTATCAGAAATCGTAAAGTATGCCAACCTCAAGAGCAATAACCTCTACTGCGAGGCGATTTTAAAAACGATTGCAAATGAAATAACCGGTTTTGGTTCGACTGGAGCGGGCATTGTGACCATCCTCGAACATCTCAAAAAGAAGAATATCGATAGCTCAGGTATCACTTTTAAAGACGGAAGCGGCCTATCCGCCAGAAACCGCATTCCTTCTAACGTGCTAGCTCGGTTTCTTAACTCCGTTTATGAAGAAAATGAACAAAACATTCTCAAAACCCACTTACCACGAGCAGGCATAGATGAAGGCCTGGAATACATCTTTAGTCAAGGGCTTTTGCGAGGCAAGGCATATTTAAAATCCGGATCAATGGGAGAGGTAGTGTCCTTCTGCGGCCTCGTGGAAGTACAGAACAAAAATTACATTTTTTCCTTTATCTCCAACGGACATAAGTGCGGCAACGGGCAAATGCGCCAAAAATTCGAACAAATTATGGCAGAATTATACAGTTATCAGCGCTGAAGGTAAAACCATTATAAAAAGACCCTCCAAAGTCCAAACATTATTTTATTTGTAAAGTACTTGTCATTTTTCTGTCTAGAGTTCCATTTGCTATCAACTATTTACTATCTTTCTGGCACCCTTCTATACCCATATATTACATCTTCCCCAGATATTGGTTGCGCAAATATGTCAGAAGATAATGACCTCTGGCTCTTTTTTCATTTGCTAATCCGGAATAACATATGTTATCTAATTTTACATTTTGCGAATCGTTGAAATACCGCTATTCATTAACCCTAAAAGCTATTTATACATACCCGTCATGCGGTATAGTTTTACTTTTGTTTCTTACCCTGACCAATGATGTCAGTGCCCAATTAAAAATTGGTGGTGACCCTACTACCATAGATGATGGTTCTATCCTCGAGTTGGAAAGTACCGATAAAGCTTTCGTTCCTCCGCGAATGACCACTGAGGAAAGGGATCAAATCCCTACGCCGTTAACCGGTGCTATAATATACAATACTACTGAGGAATGCCTGCAGGTTATGATAGGTATTCCGGACTGGGTAGAATGGGAATGCCTCGCTGAGGACAAAGGTCACCATGATGGACAAATCGGTCCACAAGGCCCGGCTGGTCCGCAAGGTGCACAAGGCAGTCCGGGCATACAGGGTCAAGCTGGTCCACAAGGTCCGGCAGGTGCATTAGGTGCAACGGGCGCTCAGGGCCCGGTTGGTCCAACCGGAGCTCAAGGTCCTTGGGGCCCGGAGGGCCCAAGAGGTGAAATAGGTCACACCGGTCCGGCTGGTCCTACGGGATCCACAGGACCACAAGGCCCAAGAGGGGAGAAAGGTGAAAAGGGAGATACAGGCGCTACGGGAGCCACCGGGTCAGTTGGCGCCACAGGAGGGCAAGGTGCAGTTGGAGCGACAGGTGCTACGGGAGCTCAAGGTGAAACAGGGGCAACGGGCGCCACGGGATCCACAGGAGCAGTTGGTGCAACAGGAGCCACAGGTTTAACGGGAGCAACGGGAGCCACTGGAACTCAAGGTATGAAAGGAGAAACAGGAGCCACCGGATCGAAGGGTGCAACAGGTGCCACCGGTCCGGCAGGAGCTAAAGGAGATACAGGGGCTACGGGCCCACAAGGAGCAAGAGGGGAAAAAGGAGAAACGGGTGCAACGGGCGCCACAGGAGCGACGGGTGCACAGGGTTCGGCGGGTCCGCAAGGCGAAAAAGGTCATGCAGGCCCTGAAGGTCCGACAGGTCCAACAGGGGCCACAGGCGCGACTGGAGATACTGGAGCAACTGGTCCTGCGGGTTCAAAAGGAGATACTGGGGCCACTGGTGCGACAGGAGCTAAAGGAGATACAGGGGCTACGGGTCCACAAGGGCCAAGAGGAGAAAAAGGAGAAACGGGTTCAACGGGAGCTACTGGAGCAACAGGCTTAACGGGCGCAACAGGAGCTCAAGGCATGAAAGGGGAAACTGGTGCAACAGGAGCTACAGGTGCCACGGGTGCAACTGGTCCTGCAGGATCTAAAGGAGATACAGGAGCTACTGGTCCACAAGGACCGAGAGGAGAAAAAGGAGAAACAGGCGCTACTGGTTCAACAGGAGCCATTGGAGCTACCGGTTTAACAGGCGCTACTGGTGCCACAGGAGCACAAGGCATGAAAGGGGAAACAGGAGCTACTGGCGCTACTGGTGCCACCGGAGCTCAAGGTATGAAGGGGGATACAGGGGCTGCTGGCGCATCGGGTCCTAAAGGAGACACAGGAGCCACTGGTCCGCAGGGACCTGCGGGTCCAAGAGGACTCAATGGCGACAAAGGACCTAAAGGTCCACAAGGTCCGCAAGGAATAGCTGGTTCGGCAGGCCCGCAGGGTTCACAGGGACCTAAGGGACCACAGGGTGATGAAGGACCTAAAGGCCCCACCGGAGCAACTGGTGCAACTGGTGCAATGGGGCCACAAGGGCCAAAAGGTCCGACAGGAGCTACCGGCCCAATGGGACCACAAGGTAATGGAGGTGCAATGGGACCTACAGGCCCGGAAGGCCCGGCAGGTCCGCAAGGTCCAATAGGCCCGCAAGGTAAAGCTGGGATCAGGATAATAGTCAGTAACATGATCATTCCAGCATTTACTAGCGTGAATATTCTGGACATGGGATCGTTTAGCGATGAATCTTTGGGCGCTGTGACCTGGAGGATATTAAACAAAACTGGGGGCGGCGAAGATGAAGGCATGAGGTACCATCCACATCTGGAGGTGCTCTATACATTTGCAGATTTGAATCAAGGAGTTCTGTCATCGTTCGCACAAGCGCTTAATGATAATATTGAATCATGCGCTAACTTCGGCATTACGTTTAGAACCGTTCCGAATAGTTCAACATTAACCGTATTGATTACGCGATCTGATTCGGAACAAGAATGGGACACTAGCTTTGAGTTCTTGTTGACATTGCTGCTTGATCATTAATATATGACGCTGAGAAATATGTTTTACTACAATAAAATATTGCTTTTCACCTTGGGGATACTCTTGATGAGTATCCCTGGTGAATCACAAGACAAATCGGTCTCATTAGGCAACTCCTTTGTCCCTTCCAAAGGTCAGGTTGCTATTTTTTCCGCCCACAATTTTCAGGAAATTGGCGTGGGATTATTACCGGGACTGATTGCTACGGATAGATCCTCCTCGGAGAAAGGGTTTATTGTTTTTTCAGAAAAAAGTTCATGGAACAATGCCAATGAGTACAGCCATGTGGACGGATATGTCAAATCGACAAAAAACGGCCCATTCGTTTTTCCATTGGGTGACAATGGCGCGTATGGAGCCGTAGGATTTAGCAACGGCAGGAATGTAGAAGCGGCGTACTATGCTGTAGAACCGAGTGTGGCAGTTACATCATTAGTGCTCAGTGATTTGTATTCTTTTGTTCCTGAGGCAGGACCATTTGATGTGGCAAGCACTAATGATAATCTGGACGCCGTGTCCATCAAGGAATATTGGGATATCAATGGTGCGGGTTCGACCAGAATTACGATTGCCTGGCAGGAATCGATCGATATTGAGGAATTGGTAAAGTCAGACCTCGCGAAGCTTACCATTGTAGGCTGGGATGGGGTAGAGTGGGTGGCCATTCCATCGACTTTAGATGAATTTGCGATGGATATTCATTCTTCTGCCCATCGCGATACGGAGGATTTATCAGACTTTGATTTTGGTTCGATAACTACAGATTCTGAAATTGCACCTGATGGGTACCATGTATATACTCTTGGAAGATTGTCCATTGACAAAGAACAGGACAATAACGATATGACGATTTATCCCAACCCGGTAAAATCGGGAGGATTTATTAATGTACGTTATTTCCTGGCCAAGAGCAATCGAGGCATATTGAAAGTATTCAACTCCAGTAACCAACTCATGATCGAGCAAGAAATAGAAGTGCAAGAGGGTAAGATAAAACTTCCTTTGGGTGATCACAGGCGAGGAGTGTATACCATAGCGCTGACCAACGCAATGGGTCATACTATCTATAAAAAATTGATAGTAGTGGATTTATAATAGTGAAAAAATCATTTTTGGATTGATTATGTCCTGATGATCAGGATATGAAGAAAGGCAGATAAAGAAATTTTGCCTTCCTTTTTTATTCGAAAGAATTTAGTGCCGAACCAATAGTTCGTTTCGGCCAGGTCCGTTAGATACGTATCTTACAGGTACTTCTAATTCAGTTTCTAGAAAGGATAAATACTGTTCCAGAGATTTATCAATTTCATTGGAATTTAATGCCTTAGTCCAACCTCTAAATTTCTTGAATACCGGGGTGATAGTTGCAGTGTTCAATTCGTATGGAAGGTTATCACTTTTTTCGCCTGCTATGCTGTATTCGATTCCTACCTTTATCACATCAAAATCCTCGAGAACGTCTGTTTTGGTTATTGCGATTTGGGTGACGCCATTGACCATCACGGCGTACTTCAATTGAGGTATATCGATCCATCCGCATCTTCTTGGCCGTCCGGTAGTGGCACCAAATTCCTTACCTACTTCCCGCAATTTTTCACCATCAGAATTATCAAGTTCAGTTGGGAAAGGACCACTACCGACCCTTGTGCAATAGGCTTTTGTAATTCCTATCACTTCGCCTACGAGCTGTGGGGCTATTCCCAGTCCCGTACATACTCCCGCCGAAATAGTGTTCGAAGAGGTCACATAGGGATAAGTGCCGTAATCGATATCCAACATAGCGCCTTGGGCGCCTTCGGCGAGTATTTTTTTACCTTTTCTAATCGCTTCGTTTAGATAATACTCACAGCTGATTGTCTGCAAATTCCGTAGAATGTCCAGACTCCGAGTCCATTTTTCCTCCTCTCCATCCAGATCGAAAGTGATTTTGGGATATAATTTTAATAGATTTAAATGTTTGGCTTTGATAGTATCGTATTTGTCTTTGAAATTCACAGAGAAAATATCTCCTACTCTTAATCCGTTTCGCCCTGTTTTGTCCATGTAGGTCGGTCCTATTCCCCGGAGGGTAGAACCGATCTTTTTAGATCCTTTAGCGGCCTCGGAGGCCGCATCAAGAAGCCTATGCGTAGGCAGGATTAAGTGGGCTTTCTGAGACACCAACAGCCTTTCCTCTACATCAACATTTATCAAGTGCAATCCTTCGATTTCCTTAATAAGAGTAATCGGGTCAATAACGACTCCATTGCCAATGACATTGATTACATTATTTCTGAATACGCCGGATGGAATAGTATGGAGTACAAAGGAGTTGTCGTTTATTTTTATGGTGTGGCCGGCATTTGGCCCTCCCTGGTAGCGGCAAATTATATCGTATCGGCCGGCAAGGTAATCCACAATTTTTCCTTTGCCCTCGTCACCCCATTGCAGACCGAGCAAAACATCTACCTTATTGTTCATCTGAGTTTTTGGTAAAAGAAGGTTTTTACTAGAGACGCGAAGATAGGTATTATCATTGCTTCATTGCTGTATTGCTGTATTGCTGTATTGCTGTATTGTTACATTGTTGTATTGTTACATGGTGCTTATCTGAGCACTAAAACAGTGAGACAATAATATGTCAGTACTTCAACTTTTCGTCGGTATACTTAATCAGGTGATTGATTGCCCTTGGCAGTTTTTCAAGTTCTGAGTGTACGTGGCTTAGCTTCGTGCTGTTTATCAAACCGCGATCTTGGCATTTGTTGATCCAATCCTTCCTTTCTTCCATCGATCCATAGCTGTACCTATAGAAGTGTATTTTTTCCTTCTTGTGATATCGACCAAATCCTTCGGCGATATTGGCTGAAATAGAATCGGCAGCATCCACTAATTGTTTCCCGATAATCCATTTAGCGAAGCTCTCCCATCCTATGACTTCTCGCCATATTGTATTACTCAAATCATAGGAAATTGCATGTGCATCAATTTTGTCCAAAGTCAAATATTCTTTACTCATTTAAAAATGCTTTAATTAATCAATTCAACAATATAGCAACGAAATACCTTTCCTTAAAACAATGAACCAATGAACCAATGAACCAATGAAACAATGAACCAATGAAACAATGAACCAATGAAACAATGAACCAATGAAAACCACCTTCTAGCTACACCGCTCACACAAACCATACAAATTCAGGCTTAGGTCATTGAGTAAAAAAGAACCTGATCTACTATGGTGCTCAGCTAACTGAATAATTTGCTCATCTACAAATTCTTCGATTTCTCCACATTTCGTACACACTAAATGATGATGGCGGGGAAATCCACATGTCTTTTCATAAAAAGAGATATTATCGCCGAAGTGATGTTTTTTTATCAGCCCGCAATCGAGTAAAACTTCCAAAGTATTGTAAATCGTGGCCCTGCTCACCCTATAGGCACTCTTTTTCATTTGGATATACAGAGTTTCCGCATCAAAGTGGTCTTGATTCCTGTAGATTTCTTCAAGAATGGCAAACCTCTCGTGTGTCTTTCGATTGTTATTTTGTTTGAGATAATTGGAGAAGCGTCGACTTGCTTCTTCAATGATCTGATCGATATTTATTGCATTAGTCATTAACTACTCGGTTTACCGAATTGATGCCATCCATACTTTTCAGCTTCTTGATCAATTTGTTCAGTCGTTCCAGATTCCGGACTTCTACACCTATAACACCTTCAAAAACACCACCTTCACCGGCTATGGAAAAAGATCGGATATTCAGACTTTGCTTATTGGAGATTTCGTCAGTGATCTTTTGAATGACTCCGACACCGCTATCCAAGCCCACTATTTTGATGTCTACAAGAAAATCTTTTTTAGACTCACCTTGCCATTCTGCTTTGAGTATTCGGTAGTCGTAATTGGTGAATAAGTTAGCCGCGTTTTTGCAGTTCATCCGATGAATCTTCATTCCCGAACTCGAGGTAAGGAAAGCAAAAATATCATCACCTTTTAATGGATGACAGCACCTGGAAAGTTGGTAATCGTATTTTTCGGCCTCCTCCCCATTGATAATAACTAAAGGCTTGGCCTTTTTCTTCTTTGAGGCGGTACCCTTCTTTTCTTCTTTCTTTTCTTCAACTTTATGCGCCACATTAAACTTTCCGCCCTCAATGTGAAACTTTTTAAAACCCGTCGTTTTGATTTCTTCCTGTGCTATAGCGTAGTAAAAGTCAATGCGATTCCTGAAACCGTAGTGATTCACGAGAAAGTCCATATTCTCCTCAAAATCGACTTTCATTTTTTTGAACTTTCGCTGAAGAATCTCCTTTCCCAGCTCTGCGGTTTGGCGCTTCTCGCTATTGAGGGATGATCGGATCTTGGATCTTGCCTTGCCGGTCACCACAATGTTGAGCCAGTCATTATTTGGTTTTTGGTTTTTGGAAGTATTGACCGATATCTGATCTCCGTTTTGCAATTGGTAGCCCATGGGTACCAATTTGTCATTGACCTTAATGGAAGTAGCCTGCATACCGATATCTGTGTGTATATCAAATGCAAAATCCAAGGCAGTGGCGCCTTTGGGCAGTATTCGCATCTCCCCATTGGGCGTGAATACGTATACCTCTTCTTTGAATAAATTGGTTTTGAAATCATTGAGAAAATCGACCGCATCTCCTTCCTGGTTGTCCAGGATCGTGCGTATGTTGTCCAGCCATCCGTCATACACATTTTGTTGTTCTTTCATGCCTTTGTACTTCCAATGTGCAGCAAAACCTCTTTCGGCAATATCGTCCATTCTTTCTGAACGGATTTGCACCTCCACATACCTGCCTTCTGGCCCTATAACTGTGGTATGCAAGGATTCGTAACCATTTCCCTTTGGTGTGGTTATCCAGTCCTTTAGTCTTTCGGGTATCGGTTTGTAGAAGTCAGTGATAATAGAATAGATATGCCAGCACACGGGTTTCTCATCTTCTAAGGGTAAATCGATGACTATGCGCACTGCAAAGAGATCATAGATCTTGTCAAAAGGTACATTCTTCGTTTTTATTTTCTTGTATATCGAAGAGATTGACTTTGGCCGTCCCTGGGTTCTGTAAGGCACCTTAAGCTCCTTCAATTTTTCTTCGAGTGGTCTGAGAAATGATTTGATATACTTTTGCCTTAGCTTTTCACTGGTCTTAATATTTTCTGATATTTCAGCGTATACCTCTGGTTCGGTGATTTTGAGGATGATGTCTTCGTATTCCGATTTGACCTGATATAGGCCCAGTCGATGAGCAAGCGGGGCGTAAATAAAATCTGTCTCTGCAGCAACTCGTACTTGCTTATGGCGCGGCACAGCATCTATAGTCCGAAGGTTATGAAGCCTGTCCGCCATTTTGATAAGCACCACCCGAACATCGTCTACCAATGTGCTCAGGACTTTTTTGAGGTTTTCAGCATTGGTATTTCCGACGTTGTACAAACCATCCAACTTGGTCAATCCATCGACTATGCCGGTAATTTTTGGTCCGAAACGGTCCAGAATTTCCTCAAGTTCCACCGGTGTGTCTTCCACGACATCGTGTAGTAGGGCGCATATGACCGCGGTGGGGCCAAGTCCGATTTCTTCATGACATATTTTTGCGACGAAAAGGGGATGCAGAATGTACGGTTCTCCGGATTTTCGTCTTTGAAATTTGTGTGCGTCCAATGCAAGTGCGAATGCGGAATCCAGCAGCTCGCGATCATCACCAATTAATTTAGGCACAAGAGGTTTTATGAGGGACATGTAAGCGCGCTTCGCGACTGCTATTTCATCTACCGATATGCTTTCGACGGTGTGCGGCACAAAATTTCGTTTAGAAGGAGTCTAATTTAGGGAAAATTCTACATGGCTGCACTGTTATATTGTTTCATTGTTGAATTGGAGTGACAAATACGGCTATGTTGTGAATCATCATTATATTGACGAACTGTTTAATTAAATTTTTTCAAATGACTAAAGAATATTTGACTTTGAACAAGATCGATGAGCATAAAACTGGTTATGACTTAGGAAATGAAATCTGGCGTGAAGTTGTTGGTTGGGACAGCTTTGCAAAATGGACTGTCGGAAAACAACTTGTAGAATGCGCAGATTCAATATCGGCCAATATAGCTGAAGGATTCGGTCGTTATCACAAGAAAGAGAAAATTCACTTCAATAGATACAGCTATGGATCTACTGAGGAAACAAGGGATTGGATCAATAAATGCAAAGACAGAGGTTTGATAGAAGACGCCAAATTGTACGACATATACGCTGAACTTGAAAAACTGCCAAAAGCCATTAACCAACTTATCAAATACACCAACGAGAAGCTGAAATACTGATCAATTATTTTTTTTTAACTGACTTATCTTTTCAGGAATTAAATGTACCGCGTGGTCCTGCAGTACTGATAAACAGCCTATGTGGCAACGTAGAACAACGATTAGTCTGTAATGAGTTATACAATCAGCAAATATAAACAATGAAGCCGTGAAACAATGAAACAATGAAGCCATGAAACAATGAAACAATCCCTTTATATTTGCGCCACTTTTTGCGGGTGTGGTGAAATTGGTAGACACGCTAGATTTAGGATCTAGTGCCGCGAGGTGTGGGGGTTCGAGTCCCTCCACCCGCACTAATTATTATGAATGAAAATTACCAAAAGAAACCTCGATAATTTAACGAGCGAAATCACTCTGGTACTTGATGCCGCAGACTACAAACCGGATTTTGACAAAGAGCTTAAGACGTATAAGAACAAGGCCCACTTAAAGGGATTCAGAAAGGGAAAGACGCCTATTTCCGCCCTCAAAAAAATGTATGGTAAACCTCTGCTGGCAGATATCGTAAATAAAAAGATTTCCAAGGAGTTTGATACCTATCTCAAGGCTGAGAACATAGATATACTGGGTCAGCCTGTTCCCGTCGATGAGCGCAGCAATGTTGATCTTGACATCAATGATTTTGGATCACTGGAATTTGTCTTTAAAGTCGGATTAGCTCCTGAATTTCAATTAGTAGGTGTGAGCCAGGACGAAATATACGATCATTTCGAAGTGAAGATCAACGATGACCTTGTAGAGGAGGAATTCCTAAATATCAGAAAACGTTATGGCTCAGAAGAAGACATTGATAAAATCATCGAAGAAAATGATCGTATCTCGTTGAAAGTCAATGAATTAGATGAAGAAAACATAATAATTGAAGATGGCATCGAAGCTGAATTTACCATCCTTGTTGATCGCATGCCCGATGAGTACAAAGAAAATTTCGTCGGGAAAGAAAAAGGAACTGAAACTATTATCAATATACTTAATATTGAGAAAAATGCCGACCGTTCTTTTGCCGCAAAGTATTTATTAAAGGTTGACGAAAAAACACCTTTTAGCGAACTCTTTGTAGCTCGAGTAGAATCCATTAAGAATTTGGTACCCGCCGAAATCAACCAGGAGTTTTTTGATGCAGCTTTCGGAGAAGGCGAAGTAGAAGCTGAAGAGCAGGCAAAAGAAATAATTCGTAGGGAGCTAATCATGTATTACGAAGTACAGGGAAAAGCTTTATCAGAGCGGTATATACTTGAAGAATTGGTAGAAGAAAACGATATCGATCTACCGGACGAATTTCTGAAAGAATGGTTACTAAAATCGGAAAATCATTTGGATGAAAGTAACCTCCACGACGAGTACGATGCTCTAGCCAAAAATATCAAATGGTCGCTTATAAAATCAAAGGTGGCCAAGATTTATAATGTCGAAGTCAGCCAAGAAGAACTCCGAAAATCAATGGCCGAAAAGGTGAAAAAAATGATGCAAAACTATAATTATTACGACGTTGATTACAAGGAGATGGCGGAAAGTGTTATGCGCGAAGATCCGGAGAAAGCAAGAAAAGAATTTGAAGAGGTATACGCCAGAAAAGTATTTGATGTGATAATGGACAACGTAACACTTAAAAGGACAAAAATCGATATCGACGAATACAAAAATCGGGTAAATGAACTCGGCGAAAAGAACAAATAACAATTCCGATTGTTATATCTCTTGGCTTAGCGCCAAATCCATATTTTTTGTTGTTGAAAATAGAAAAATCAGACTCCATGTTTACACAGGATGAATTTAAAAAATATGCAACCCGCCACCTCAATATGAGCAGCATGCATCTCGAAAAGTATGCAGAGGTGGTCACTGTACCTAAGATAGACGGATTCACCCCACAAGTCATTGAAGAAAGACAAATGAACGTCGTCGGAATGGATGTATTTTCCAGATTGATGATGGATCGCATCATCTTCATGGGAGTACCTGTAAATGATTATGTTGCCAATGTGGTTCAAGCTCAATTGCTCTTTTTGGAGTCCACTGATCCAAAAATGGATATACAGATGTTCATTAATAGTCCAGGAGGTGTTGTGACGGCAGGCCTTGGCATTTACGACACAATGCAATATGTTTCCCCTGACGTCAGTACTATATGCACGTGTATGGCCGCCTCTATGGGAGCTGTGTTACTTACAGCGGGTACTAAAGGAAAAAGAAGCTGCCTGCCTCACAGCCGTGTGATGATCCACCAGCCGTCAGGAGGTATGCAGGGCCAGTTTTCGGATATGGAAATTTCGTACAATTTGATCAAAACCATAAAAAAAGAAATCTACGAGATTTTGTCTAAGCACACTGGCCAGGGCCATAAGAAAATAGAAAAAGATTGCGATAGGGATAATTGGATGAGCGCCACAGAAGCCAAAGAATATGGCATAGTTGATGAAGTATTAGAGAGTAAAAGGGCATAAACAAGTTCAAGTTCAAGTTCAAAAATCAAGTTCAAATTTGAGCCTCCATGCCGAGCGATTTCTCATTTGAGATTGAAATTGCCATTGATAGTATATTTAAACCACATGGTGATAAAGTTAACATACGAAGGGTCTGACATTTGTTCGGTTCCTATAATTCTGATTGCGAATGGAGAATACTAAAACCGGACAAGTTTGTTCGTTTTGCGGCAAGACAAAGAATGAAGCTCTTCTACTCATTGCCGGTTTAAAAGGTCATATCTGCGAGACCTGTGTAGAACAAGCCTCAGATATCGTCGATCGCGAACTCAGCTCGGATGGGGAAGAGGGGCATCATGAATTCCAATTTCCCGAGCACATTACCCCGAGCGATATTAAACAATTTCTGGACCAGTACGTGATCGGGCAGGAAGAAGCGAAAAAATTTCTAGCCGTCGCTGTTTATAATCATTACAAGCGACTGCGCTATATCCCGGAAAACGATGATGTAGAATTAGAAAAGAGCAATATTCTGCTGGTAGGCGAGACAGGGACGGGTAAAACGCTTCTTGCCAAAACCATTGCTCGTTTTTTGGAGGTTCCGTTTGCAATCGTAGACGCTACCGTGTTTACAGAGGCCGGATATGTTGGTGAGGATGTGGAGAGCATGTTGAGCAGGCTTCTTCAGGTTTGTGACTACAATGTGGAGGCGGCGGAAAAAGGAATTGTATACATTGATGAAATTGACAAAATAGCCAGGAAGAGCGACAATCCCTCCATTACCAGGGACGTTTCCGGTGAAGGAGTGCAGCAATCTCTACTTAAGATGCTCGAAGGTGCAATCGTGAATGTACCACCGCATGGAGGAAGAAAGCATCCGGAGCAAAAAATGGTATCGGTCAATACATCTGAAATACTTTTTATTTGCGGGGGTGCTTTTGATGGAATAGAAAAAGTAATTGCCAAAAGACTCAGAACTCATGTTATCGGGTTCAAAAATGAGGAAAAGGAAAGTCTCAGCAGAGAATCCCTTTTGAAATATGTAAACCATCAGGATGTGAAACGATTTGGGCTGATACCGGAGCTTATCGGTCGACTTCCGGTACTTAGCTATCTCAATCCTTTGGATAAAGAAACATTGATGCGTATTTTGAAAGAACCGAAAAACTCGATCATAAAGCAATACAAAAAGCTCTTCGAGCTGGAAGGAATTACCCTTAATTTTAAAGAAGAGGCCATAGAATTTCTCGCCGAAAAAGCAATGGAATTTAAGCTCGGAGCCAGGGGATTAAGATCTATCTGCGAAGAGATTCTCACTGATGATATGTTCCACCTCCCATCTCAGGAAGGGGTCTCTGAATTGACAATAGACTTGGACTATGCTAATGATAAACTCTCCACTTCCAAAATTTCGCAATTAAAAGTCGCTTGATTTTTAAATAACTGAAAGTCCTCATAACTACCTGATAACCAGGATGTTGATGACAATCTCGCCGCCGCTGCAAAGGCGTCTTTTTGTATAAGACGGCTTTGTCACGAAGTGTGGGAATAAAAACTTCGTTCACAATTGTTTTGGTAAGTTGAGAAATATGACTAAATTTCTAATATGTTAGATTCAATTTAGTCACCAAAATCAACTTCATATGAATGCAATTATTGGTTTAGGAAAGTACCTATTTGCTATCCCTTTTGCGGTTTTTGGAATTTTTCACTTTATGAATGCGGACCAAATGGCCGGAATGGCGCCCGGTGGAGTTCCGATGGTTTATTTTGCTGGTGTTGCGCTTATAGCAGCAGCGATAGCTATTATTATTGGTAAACTGGACAAATTAGCCAGTGTGCTATTGGCACTCATGTTGCTTCTTTTCTCCATCCCACATATTCAAGGCTTAGCTGAGAATCAACACGAAATGGGAAATATTTTGAAGAATGTAGCGCTTGCCGGTGGTGCATTGATGTATGCGTCAATGGCAAAAGACAATTCGGTTATTGGGTGATCAAGTGAGTATGTTTTCAAAGTTCCAAACTTCTGAAAAGTTTAGAACTTTAGGACCCTTCCGGAAAGTGGAAAGCTGTACTGATTTGCTAAGCCCGCCTGTCGACAGACAGGTTTTTAGAATTTAGCAAATGTTATTCTGTTGATAATCAATGAGTTAAGATTTACAAAACCTGCCGGACGGGCAGGTCTTTGAGATTTAGCAAATTTGAGTTTTTGGGCCTGGCTCAACTTACAATTGTAGCGCCAAGCTTTCGACTGAGCTTGCGCTACAATCTCGTGCTTGGCCTTTTTTATGAAAAAAAGATATTCTGCACGGCTGGCATATGACGGAAGGGGTTTCTCAGGCTTCCAAAGGCAAGACAACGCACCTAGCGTCCAGCAAGCTGTTGAAGAAGTATTGTCGACTATTTTCGGCGAACCCATTTCTATCGTGGGATGCGGACGTACCGATGCAGGAGTGCATGCCAGGGACTATTATTGCCATTTTGACACTTCATTTGACGTACCAGTCACGAGGATTCACAATATTAATGGCCTTTTAGGAGACCGAATTGCCATCAAAAGTATAGTCGAGGTAGCTGATTCCTTCCATGCACGCTTTGATGCATTGGAGCGCAGTTATGAATACCGTATACACACACATAAAAACCCTTTTTTGAAGGATTGGTCTTTTCACCTCAGGTTAGGGCAGGGAAATATTGATCGTTCACTTTTAAAGCATTCGGCCTCTTTGCTATTGGATTTTGACGATTTCAATACGTTCTGCAAGACCCATACAGATACAGAAACAACGCGCTGTGAGTTGAGTAGGTCAGAGTGGATATTTGAGGAAGAAAGAATGATCTATCATATATCGGCCGATCGATTTTTGCGAGGCATGGTTCGCCTCATAGTAGGAGCCATGATCAATGTAGCGCGGGGTAAAATTTCCAAAGATGAGTTGAATCAAGCACTAGAATCTAAGATGCGACTCGCAACGGATTGGAGTGTACCGGCACATGGGTTGTTTCTTACGAGAGTAATATATCCCCAATCTGCCAACGATAGAATATGACGATGCTCTGCACCACTATTACTTCGACAAACAAAGAACTAGCAACAAACAACTAGCAACGAATCACGCAATCGCCACATCCGCATACAGCGGAAACTCTTCCATAAATTTATTCACCTCTCTCTTTATGGCCAGAATGGTGTTTCCATTTTCATGATTAGCGATGACTTCATCGATCCATTCTACCAGTTGGAGGCAATCGTCCGGCCCCAATCCCCGGCTAGTGACAGCGGCTGTACCCAGGCGAATTCCAGAAGTTACAAACGGACTTTGTGTATCGAAGGGCACCATATTCTTGTTCACCGTAAGTTCGGCGGCGACGAGGGCATTTTCCGCTTGTCGACCTGTAATGTTTTTGGATCTTAAGTCTATGAGCATCAAGTGGTTATCCGTACCGCCTGATATCACTTTGTATCCTCTCTTTACAAATTCTGTTGCCATAACTTTTGCATTGCTGATGACGTCTTCGCAATATTCTTTAAAAGATGGCTGCAACGCCTCCCCGAAGGCGACAGCCTTTGCAGCGATTACGTGCTCGAGCGGACCGCCCTGCATTCCGGGGAATACTCCGCTATTTAGAATAGAAGACATTTTTAGCGGATTTCCTTTCTTAGTGGTACGCCCCCATGGATTATCAAAATCTCTGCCCATCATTATTATGCCACCCCTCGGCCCTCTGAGCGTCTTGTGCGTAGTAGAGGTAATGATGTGGCAGTGCGGAAGAGGATCGCGGAGAAGATCGGACGCTATCAATCCCGCCGGGTGGGCGATGTCGGCGAGAAGCAAGGCTCCGACTTCATCAGCTATGGCTCTGAACCGCTCATAATTCCAATCGCGCGAATATGCCGAAGCTCCACATATGATCAATTTCGGACGATGTTCGAGTGCTATAGCCTCTACCTTATCCATATCGATAATGCCTGTGTCTTCTTGGACACCATAAAATACAGGATTGTACACCTTCCCGCTAAAATTGACAGGTGATCCATGGGACAAATGCCCTCCGTGCGATAAATCAAATCCCAAAATAATATCTCCGGGATTTAACACTGCCAAAAAAACAGCAGCATTGGCCTGGGCACCGGAATGTGGCTGCACATTTGCATATTCGGCACCGAAGAGTTCTTTTAGGCGTTCTATTGCAAGCGTTTCGATTTCATCTATTACTTCACAGCCGCCGTAATATCTTTTGCCCGGATAGCCTTCTGCGTATTTATTTGTCAGACAGGTTCCCATTGCCCGCAATACCTCGGTGCTCACAAAATTTTCCGAAGCAATAAGCTCAGCTCCTGATTGTTGTCGGTGCAATTCTTTGTCCAGCAGGCTAAATACTTTGTCCATCGATTTTTGCTTTATGTTGAGGCTGGAAGCCCTCAACAACCCAGCGGCAAAGGTATGTAAAACAAAAAAAGCCCTGCCACTTCCGCAGCAGAGCTTTTTTCTCTTGTGTTGAGGCTGGTGAAGCCCGTTCCCTATGGGCATCTTGCCTAAGGGCTTATCTCTGTACACCTAATGCTCTAAGTGTCTCAAGATCCAACTGTCCAATAGGAAGATTGTTATCTCTCTGGAACTTAACTAAAGTAGCTTTAGTCTCCGCACCCAGATCATTGTCAGCACCATATTTTGGAAGTGCATATCCTTTTCCCATCAGAGCTACTTGTACTCTTCTTACCAAATCTGCTGTAATATCAGATTCGCATACCACCTCTCTCCACTCTGTGAATCCGCCGGATTTTACAAGATTTCTCTTTGTAAGAGTACTGTACTCAGCAGGTACATCAACTGTATTCGTCATAGCCGCCGAAGCCAGCTTTTGGTACGTTCTTGTCGTGTACTGAGCAGAAATATCCGAAGATTCTACACCAGCATCAGACGCAAGTGTCTGGCTCGCGTAGGTAGTGGTAAGATCAGCACTTGCCATGCCCGCAACAGTCTGAGTCGAAGCATCGCTTACCAATCTCTGATAAGTTCTTGTTTCGTACTGAGCCGCTTGAGCCGGAGCATCAGCTGCCATAGCATCTTGTACTACTTTTTGGTAGGTCCTGGTGGTGTACTCTGCAGGAACTTCAGTAACCTGCGTTGTAGCAGCAGATACCAGCTGTTGATACGTCCTTGTCTCATACTGTGCCGCAACATCTCTTCTTGTTGTAGAAGCAGGAGTTGCTAACTGTGTGTACGTTCTAGTCGTGTACTGGGCAGGTATCTCTCGTGAACTAGTAGAAGCCGGAGATGCTATTTTCCTGTACGATACAGTTTTGTATACTGCGTCTACCTCGCTCGCTGAAGGAGCTGTAGTGTTCACTCTTTCATACGTTCTCGTGTCGTACTGAGCAGGAACATCGATAGTTCTTGAACATCCGTCGGGTCCGGCAGTGTATCCTGCAGCGCAACCCCTTGCAACTTTCTTAGTCACAGTTTTGAATTGAGCAGGAACTTCAACCAGGCACCAAACCAAACAATCATCAGGATTGGCAGAAAGACAGTTTTTATCCGCTTTCTTCTTGACCCATCTGGTTGATGCAGGAGAAGTCTGGACAGTTTCGGTCATGGTTTCGTACTGCATTGGAGAGGTCTCTATCCTAGTACTGGCCTCTCTGAGCAATACTTGTTCAGTCAACGTTTCGGTGCTGGATGTACCTTGAGAATACTCAGAGTAACCATCTTTTACGAGTACTTGCTCCGTTACCGTTTCGTAAGTAGCGGGGATCACTGAAAGCTCTGTGTATCCGTCCTTTACCATTACTTGCTCGGTCACGGTCTCGTAAGTGGCAGGTACAACTACCAAAACAGAGTAAGCTTCTTTCACCATCACTTGCTCAGTGACCGTTTCGAATACAGCAGGCACTACTCTGATTGTCGTATAAGCCTCTTTTACAACCACCTGGTCAGTGACCGTTTCGAATGTTGCCGGAGAGATTCTTTTGTCGCAAGAATCATCGCCGCTTGAAGATTCGCCACAACCTCCTCTTGCCATTACTTGTTCAGTAGCAGTTTCGAATTGCGCTGTAATGACCCTGAGGTCGTCAGCAGTTTCTCCGGTAACGGAACCAGTTATAGTTTCGAACGAAGCAGGAACGATACTATAAGACATACTGGCTTCTCTGGCCATTACTTGTTCTGTTACCGTCTCAAATTGCGCATCGGATGCAACTACATTTGTACCTGCTTCCTTTACCAGTACTTGCTCCGTGATTGTTTCGTACTGATCGGCAATCAAACATTTTGCGTAGCATTTTCCAGCTTCGGCTGGCATACCGGCTTCCGGCTGCGTATATCCTACACTGGCAAATACAAGCAAAACAAATAGTACAATTAAATTTTTCATAGTCCTATGGAAATGATTTTAATGAGAAAATGATTTGTTAATAATGTCTTTTTTCCTTTGATGCAAATGTATTTTTTTTTTGTATTATTTGAGTATTAAAGACTCTATCCTTAACACTCTATCATACTACTGGACATGAGCTATAAATTGTGGTTCAAAGAATAGCCAAGAGGGTTTGGGGATAGAACGAATGGAATGAGAAAGAAAGCATATGAAATTTCTAAGGTTGTTGAATTTGATTTCTAAAAAGGATAGTCCTTTTTTAAATTTGGAAACGACTAAGTTGATCGATCCGTTTTTATATTTCTTCCAATCACTCTTCTTTTTGTGCTTGAGTTGGGTTAGACCCTGTTCAATACATAAGGCATAGATAAATACTACAATACCCATTGTCAATTCTATTTTTCCAGAGTCTTTAAAATTAAGAGCTTCTAAATTGAAACCATTTGATTTTAAGTGTTTGAAGCAAGTTTCAATAGTCCAACGAATAGGGTAAAGCTTTACTATTTTTCTTTTGTCTTTCAATGTAGATATGAAATAAAACAGAGGTTCGTTGGCTGAACTTTTGGGGTTTTTAAAAATCACAAAAGAAAATTTTTTTCCAAGGATTTCAATTTGTTTAGACACTCCACAGATTTGATACCGTTTTTTCAATGCTTCACGTTCAATACCAATGTATCGAAGATGTTGGTGTTTATAAAATGTCTTATCCTTTCCCCTTTGGTTGTCCACATACCCTTTATAAATTCCCTTTTTTAACCTAATTACAAACTCTAACCCCTTGTCTACCAGATATTTAAACCATCTTTCTCCGATGTACTCCCGATCTGCTAGTAGTATCAAACCTTTCAGATTATATAATTTACAGGCTTTGTCTATCACCTTTCGTCTTTCATTAAAATTACTCATACCCTTCTTGTCTAAGTCTTCCCACCATATTGGAATACTTACTCCATTGACCACTACACTCAATGTTAATAAGTGAATATTCTTGTTGCCATTCTCCCAGCTCGTACCATCTAGTGCCAAATATTTGATGTTCTTCGCTTTGAGTCTCAACAAATAAAAACTAAAACATAATATAGCTTCAATCAATGCCTGCTTGTCAGCATCATCCATATTGAAAAAACGGATCAACCTCTTATAATTCGAATCAGGTTTGGTGTTTTGTTGGTTTTCGAGTATTCCAGGGAGCTTATCCTTTACAATGTTCAAATTCGTCGTCCTGGCTGATAATATACCTTGGGCTGTTGTGAGAAAATTTTTTATTACATGTTCTTCAAAACCTGAGAAAAATGGTTTTATTTCGCTTACGAGTGGAATTGTCATTGTTGTTAATTGTTTGTTTTACAAACAATAATGATATATTCCACTTTATTATAATATATAACCTACTTTATTTCAAGACATTGTATTATTTTAACCCCAATGTCCAGTAGTATGACACTCTATATTAGATTGTAATATTTATAGTATCAAATAATAGTACCAAGGAAGCTTGACCGCGCCCCGCCTTTAGCTTTAGCGGTGGCACAAAGAGGGGCTATCTTTCCTTTGATAGTGAGTATTTCAATGTCGTCGCCGATGAGATAAGTTGGAGCGAATTCCTCTCCTGCTCTCATCAAATATGCGCTTTCATCATTACTAACACCAAGGGGTTTCTGTATTTTCTGACGTTTTGAACTCAAAAGGTAACATTTTTATTTTGAATTTATCTAACCTTATTAAAAAAAATTCATTAATGTTTTCATCGATTGAGTGACTGGCGGCGATACTATTTAATCGCAGTGGAGCGTTGGAAAACGGGTTGCAGTTGCGGGCTGCCGGTGTTCGTCCGTCCGTGCCGAAAAAAGGTTGACCGTTTTTCAAAGCAGAAATAGGGAGATGTCGCTCCGGTAACTCGTGGCTTTGCAACATTTATTTATTAAGTGCCTAATACTCCTTCGCCACATCCTACGCCGAGGCTTCGGATGCCGGGAAGGCCACGGGGGACAGAGTAATTCATAATTAATAATCAATAATTTTATCCATGAGCCAAATCAAAATCCTTTGGGCGGACGATGAAATCGAAATGCTAAAACCCCAGCTATTTTTTCTGGAAAAGAAAGGTTATGCGGTAGAAACTGTAGCCAATGGCCACGATGCCATAGATACATTTCGCGAACAAAACGATATCGATGTGGTCTTTCTTGATGAGTCCATGCCAGGCATCTCAGGACTGGAAACACTGACACAGATAAAATCGATAAATGCAAATGTGCCGGTCGTGATGATCACTAAAAATGAAGCGGAGAACTTAATGGAAGAAGCCATCGGCTCTCAGATCGACGACTACCTCATCAAACCTGTAAATCCCAATCAAATCCTGCTTACGCTAAAAAAACTGATCGACAACGACAGGCTGGTAAGCGCTAAAACAATGACGGATTACCAACAGGAATTCCAAAAAATATCGATGACCATAAGCGGCGGCCTCGATCATCGCGAATGGGTAGACGCTTACATCAATATCATAAATTGGGAAATCAAACTCGACAGCTCGAATGCAGAGAATATGAAAGACATCCTCAATATGCAAAAGGAGGAAGCGAATGCCGAGTTTTCAAAATTTGTAATAAAAAATTATGAGTCGTGGATCAATGGGAGCAATGGCCCGGTCATGTCTCACAACCTGCTCAAAGAATATCTATTCGATGAATTGGACGATAAGGCTCCGAATTTCCTTATTGTTCTGGATAATCTGAGATACGATCAATGGAAGATCCTGGAGCCGGTCATCGTGCAGGAATTTAGAGTGGAAAGCGAAAAATCGTTTTACAGCATCCTGCCTACGGCCACCCAATACAGTCGCAATTCGATTTTTGCGGGCATGCTTCCTGCAGACATCGAAAAACACTATCCCGAATACTGGAGAAATGATAATGAAGAAGGCGGTAAAAATCAATTTGAGTCCGAACTGATGAAAAAACAGCTATCGAGAGTGTTCCGGGATTCTGTCAAGTTTGAATATATGAAAGTCTATAACACCCATGGAGCCAAAATTATGAACGATAATGTGAATAATTATTTCAATAACGAACTCACTGTAATCGTCTACAATTTCATAGATATGCTCTCCCATGCCCGTACCGAAATGGAAGTATTAAAAGAACTAGCAGCTAACGAGACGGCTTACCGATCATTGACGCTTTCGTGGTTCAAAAATTCGCCTTTGTGGTCGGCTTTGCAGCAGATCGCCGAAAAGGGCGGGAAGGTGTTCATCACCACAGATCACGGCACTATACGCGTACAGAATCCGTCAAAAGTAGTAGGGGACAAAGAGACCACAGCAAATTTGCGCTACAAATTAGGTCGTATGCTTAAGTACAAGCGAAATGACGTATTCGAGATCAGGAAACCAATAGAAATTGGCCTGCCGTCTCCCAATGTGAGTTCGGCATTTATCTTTGCCAAAGAAGACAAATATTTCCTATATCCCAATAATTACAATTACTACAATAATCTGTACCGTGATACTTTCCAACATGGAGGTATTTCTTTAGAGGAGATGATTTGTCCATTTATTTGTCTTTCGGTGAGGTAGGGTAGCGGCGACTTACCGATAGAAAAGTGGCTCCCCCATCACACAGTAACGTATCACACTCTTATGAATAGGGAAAGAGCTTTTCGAGCGAATATGGTTGGAAAGGTATGGGTAAGGCTCGAGTCGTGTGATCCATTGGTCCACTCGTAGGTATACGAGCCCAATGATGGCCCCTCTATGGAACCGGAATCGACGTACGGGAGGACCGTAATTTCCTATCCTCCGCATATCGGATCCGATATATTAAGAACAAATATAATATTTTCTTAATAAAAACAAGAATCATTTGAAACATTTGCTAAAGAATTATGATTATGGGGCATGACGGCCAGGAAATTTGCCTCTGTTATTGGGCGGATAAGGAAAGGGTGATCAAGGGAAGGATGATGGTATAGATTGATATTGTTTTTGTTTTCATCTTTTTATGAATTTGTTCAATTGTTGAAAAGGGGGAATTTTCATCTGCGAACGACTGACAGGTCTTTCACAAATTTTTGAGCCAAAAAGTTCGGATTCATTGGGAAACATCCCTTTTATGATACCTGAATTCGACACAGACCTGTCAGTCGTAAAATGCGGATTTCGGCGGAAAGGGAAAGAACAATTGGGCCGATTATTATCGAGAAAATTGATTGTCTTTTTTTTTCATCATTTGCATTTTAGTGGTTTTTGATTATGCCAATTTTTGGTTTGGGTAGCTGTGAATTTACAGTCAGTATTATTCCCGTGACATTTTTACGTCTAACACGACACTATTTAAGGCATAACATCAATGCGACATTCTGATATTCATGGCTTGTTGGTTTTGATAATGAAAGGAGGCATCAGCTATTAATTGAGTGGTTGATGTCGTCGTTGATGTGTGAAATGTTGTTCCATTTTTTTTGTAATAAACCGTTGCTCCTATTCTTTCTACTCTGATTAAATCACCACTGGCATATCCAGTCGTACCAACTGGGTGATCAACCCCGGCATCATAAGCTCCAAGGGTGCTGGTGTTGTGGACATAAACTGCAAACTCAATAGTAGTGTAGTTAGCGTCGGCATTGACAGATGAAAGGCCTAAGAAGTACGCATCGGCGGTTCCGTTAATCTCCCATTCCACCCATCCATCAGTATTTGCAGGAATAGTATTAGTGGAGGCAAATCCACCGTTGCCCCACGCATTTGCACTTGTCTTTTGTATATTATTACCTGTAGGTGTCATACCTACTAAATCAGAAAAATCTATGTCGCAAGGGCACGGACAAGCTCTGTCTCCAAAAGCCTCACTAGGTACAGTAAAATTAGATGTGTAACGTGAGGCACCCTTGGTCACACGTACATCATCCAAATAGCCGTCTAAATACCTTATCGCTCCCGAACAGCAGTGGAATAGGCCAAGATTCACCTGATTATGTTCATAATCGAAAGCTATCCCTGTCACATCAGCCGTAGAACCTATCTGCGCACCGTCTACGAATGCCTTCAGGTCATTTCCTGTTCTTGTTACCGCGGCATGATACCATGTTGTTGCTGATGGATTCCAATCAAATGACCTTGTCACAACAGTTACGCCTTCGTATGTTCCAAATGTCAAATCATCGGTCCCTGTATCATACCAAATCATCCAACCAGCCTTGTCTGGGCCTGTACCATCGATTCCCAAACCTTCCCCTACCAATCCGTAATGAGTAGACCCAAAGTCATTAAAATATACCCAAAACTCGACCGTAAAATCACCGGTTTCGAAGTCAAACTCATCATTGTATTCGGTGTTCGAAATCGATAGATAATCTCCACTTCCATCAAAGCAAAGCGAGCTTCCTCCAAACTTGCTTTGGGTGGCACAAGAACCTGCATTACCACTTGCTGTAACAGTAAGGTTATTATTGCTTGCATCGGTCAAATCACCATCTCCGTGAAGCAATAGACTCACGTGGCTATAGTTGCCTTCGCATACACCTTCTTCTGCACTTCCATCCTCGTTCTCACTGTCGAGCTCCATTTTCAAGCATCCCCATTCACTACCGGTGTATATGGATAAGCAGTTTCTGTCACTATCAAAAATGATAGTACCTGAAATTGGAGTTTGAATATTCTCCTTTTGTTCAGAGGTAAGTTGGGGAGGTAGCAACCCTCCGGTGGTGGAGTTTACTTCCAAAGCGGCTCGAGGAGTTTGTGTACCAATGCCCACTTTGCCTTCATATCCGATCATCGTATCGCTGCCGCTCCAAAATGGTGAACCTCCAATATCCAAAGGCGCACCGTTTTGGTATAAGGAATCGGTGAAATTGATCGAACCCACGACATCGAGTTTATGTGTTGGTGTTGTGGTTCCGACACCTACATTGCCTCCCTCAACTACATCAATTTGGGCTGAGAGCGATAAAGTGATTAGGCAGGTTAATGCTGTTATGATTGATTGTCTTTTCGTTTTCATCATTCTGTGCTTTAACAGTTTTTAATAATGAGGGACAGTATAAAGGATTGTAAGTCCTTCGCTTTTGATATTACTGGTGCGACATTTTTGCGTTATTAATTGCATCCACCACCGTCAGCAGGCCCGCATCAGTAATAAGATTTCATTGACACTATCTGAATCAGGCGATACATTATAGATACCATTTTCAGGTACATAAAATTTTCCTTGCCAGGTCTTGTATGTACTGAAAAATCGATTCAACTAAGCTGACCATTTACTTTTTATTTGTTTATCGAACCCATCCGGACATTCGCTCTAGTGCTGATCCGGTCAGAGAACAATTATTTATGTTGCAATAAGGATTCGGTGCAGCAGAGTCTGTGTAAAACCAAATATCAGTACTATAATATGGTGTAGTTCTTAGTACAACTGGGGAATGTTGATTTACCACACGTGTGGCAATACTAGTTCCTTGAATCGTAGTCCAAGCAACCGTTCTGGAACGATCGTCATAACCATTCCCAGAATATAAAGCTGCAATAACATTAGAATTTGAAGTTTTGTGGTCCGAAACGGCGCCATTAATACCAACAAGCTCCATCCTGTATTCGGTCACTCCAGGAATCATACTTGCCCCAATGATAAACTTTTTTGTTTCTAAATTTTCCGGATAACCACTGGTCGGTATTGCGGAGCCAAAGGAATTTCTAACAAGAGTCCAACCCCCTGCGTCAGTCGTCATATCGCAGTAGCATTCAAATTGGTCCTCACCTCCATCACCGTCCGTATCGAGCCAGTAAATTCCATCACCATTTGAATCTCCTGCATTCAGAATTGCCAAACATGATGAAGCTGGCGTACAAATAGTGCCGGTCACATTGTTGTCCATATCGGGACATTCGTCGAGGTGATTAGCTACTCCGTCGCCATCGTCATCCAAAAACTCTCCCGCACAAATTTCGCAATCGGTATACAGGTCATTTACGGTAGTGTCATCACCATCGTCACAAGGAGTACCTATAAGATTATTATTCCAACCGGGACAAGATTTCCTAAAGTCCAGGCACCCCCATTCTTCGCCATTATAAAGGGAGATGCACCTATCTTCCGTATTATAAATAAGCATTCCCTCTATTGTATTCTGAATTTGTTCTATCTGCTGTGAAGTCATTCGCGGTGGCAAAAAACCGGCATTTGTCGAGGTAATGTCCAATGCTGCGTGGGGATTATCGGTACCTATGCCAACTTTCCCTTCGTAGCTAACAATTCCGTTTTCTTCCTCCCACGAGGTGGAAGATCCCAGGCTAAATGGTGTTCCATTCTGATAAATGGAATCTGTAAAATTGATCGAACCTATTACGTCCAGTTTGTAGGTTGGCGTCTCTGTCCCTATACCTACTTTGCCGCCGTCGATTACGTCGATTTGGGCGGACATTGAAAGACAAAAAAGGAAAGAGAGGGTGATGTGAGTTGCTCTTATTGTAGTTTTCATTTTTATGAATTTTTTTATTTTTAATTATAAAAAGTGGGGCTGTTGTGAACGACTGACAGGTCTCTCATGAATTTATCAGCCCCAAATCACGGTTTTCCCGATCTACATTCCATGCGAACACCTGAGCTTCAGGCAGACCTGTCAGTCGTGACTATAGTTTCATGATATATGCCAAGGCATAGTACGGTGGTAGGTTGGCATTTACACCAGTACTACCTGCACTGTTAATTGTTATACCCGTTGCATTCGATGTTGTAGATTTGCTGAAATTTTGACCAGTACCACCTTGCATATGGGGATATGTCCCTCCGCCATACCAGTATCCAGAATATTGATGACTATGCCCAGGATCATTAATACTGTGTGTATGCTCCACAACAATAGCATCCGGGGAGCCACCACTGACACCAAGACCGTATGTATTACCTGCACCTACGATAAATCGATCCAAGAGATTTGGGGTTCCATTGGTTCCATCACACAAACTCCACCCTTCAGGTATATCCTCCATCGCACCCGACCACATGACAATGACACCTGTTGGAATGCTACCCGCTGAGAAGGGTTGTCCGTTTTGAAGGATCTCTCCGGTGACATTGATGTTACCATTTACATCCAGTTTTTGTGTTGGAGCACTTGTTCCGATCCCAACATTGCCATCATACGAGGCTGTACCGCTTCCCTCTTCCCACATTCCCGATTGTAGAGGTTCTCCATTCTGATAAATGGAATCTGTGAAATTGATCGAACCTACTACATCGAGTTTGTAGGTCGGTGTTTCTGTTCCAATGCCTACTTTGCCGCCGTCTATTACGTCGATTTGGGCGGAGAGGGTGAGGGTGAGCGTGGTTATTAGGAGTGTTGTTGTGATTTGTGTGTACGTTTTCATATCCTTTGTTTTTATTATTAGTCTTTGATAATGATTGTTTTATGCATTATAATTTGTTTCAATATTTTATATTCCAACGGGTTGTCAGTATATCGCCAATGTCCGCCTACCGGGACTAATCACGCCTTGACTGACAATGCCCCTTCGACAATAAAGTGGATATTGAGATTGAAATTTTTTATTTAAAAAGAATAACCTTAATCGAAATCGAACTTTTTCGAATTCGACTGAGTATGATGGCTATCAAAAATCAGGGGGAAGTTGGGGAGTGAGTTATGGTTTCAAAATATATTTTATACACCTCATGCTCTGAGCCTGCCGAAGTGCCCTATCGTGCCTTTATAATCTTAAAACTCTCAATTACGTCCTTCTCATGATCTGAAACTGTAACTAAATAAACTCCCTCCGGCATAAATCTCAAATCTTTAATCACCAGATCCGTAAGTCCTGCCTCAACTGCTACCTCCTGCTGGTAAACTTTTTTACCCACTATGTCTGTGATGAGGATGTTGTAAGTCTTATCCCAAAAAGATTCAATCCTGAGTGTAATATCTTGTGCAAATGGATTGGGGAAATAGGAGATCTTGAAGTCTTGTAAGACATCTGATTCAGATACCTCATAACTCTTTGAAACATCAGACTCTTTATCGATTATCCCGGATGACTGGCCTAGTGATACTATCCCCAGAGAATGTGAACACCCAAATCGATTGACAGCCAATATCTCGTAATCACCGGCACAAAGACCGGATAAAGTAGAAGTCCCCTGGATGCTGTCCGAGCTGACGGACGGATCGGTATTCCCGACCAGGACAGCTTGCAGGTCGAAGGGGCCGGCTGTACCTGCCGCGGTAATTTCTACATTCCCATTGCAACCCGAAGTAGGAGCTACTACATTGTTCACCGATAGTTGTGCGTGTAAACAGTGAATCATAAGTAGAGCGACCACACAGCCCGGTATAAGTTTTGTTGTTTTCATTTTCTTGCATTTTTGAGCCTGCCAAAGCTTTAGCTGCCCTTGGCATGGCAGATGAATTTTGTTATTAAATGTGTGGGGAGTATAGAGGGTAGTTCTTCGACTTTATGATAACCGTTCGAAGTTACAAACTTCGAACAGCGGGGAGATTTGGGGGGTGTTCTTCTACAATTGAGTTATCGGAGAATGACAGCCAGAGCCTACGTTCTTATCAATTTAAACTGGTGATCGCATTCAAATAAATTTTCCATGACTAGGGTGTCGCCTAACATGTTGAGCGTTATAGCTCGGCATTCGAGCATTTCATCATTGCAAAATTCTATATTTCCATTCGCATTTCTGATGACACCATTGAGCACATTGGCATTTACGATGGTTGTATCGTGATCGGGATAGTAATCGTCTATCGTCATGGCAAACGTAGAGTCCTGATCAAAAATCCATGACGTGATCCTGCACTTATAAAATCCGCCAAATTCGTAGCAGTTATTATTCACTCCAGTAAATGATACATTATCTGCAAAATCACAATTTTCCAGATAAGCCGAATGTAGCATCCAGGATCCTGTGAGTTCAGAGTACTCCAAATTACTTACCGCGCTATTATTCATCCATGCCATCAATCCAGCTGACATGGAAATTCCAACAAATAAAATCAGTGTTTTCATCATCTATGTTTTTGATATGTTATTGTGGTATTAATCGCATTTGAAAAAAGCATGACTCATAATGTTCTATGGTGAGGGTATCTTCACTGGTTGTGAGAGAAATCGAAAAACAGTCCATCGTATCTGTAGCGCACAATTCGAATTCACCATCTAATGCTTCGCGCAAAATGCCATTTAAAATACTGGCATTCACAATAATAGTATCAAGATCCGGATAGTAATCGGAAGCACGTAATTCAAAAATATTATTATCCAGAAACTCCCATTCCAGCATTCTACATAGAGAATTTCCAGCAAATTGATAACAATTATTACCGATCCCTTCAAAGGAAGAGTCAGAGAAGAATTCGCAACCATTTATTTCTGCGGAATACATGTCCCAAATGCCAATGATATCATTGTATTCCAACGTATCTTCATCCATATCCATATCATCAGATGTACATGACGCAATCACAGTACCAATCAGAAATAGCCGTATCGTTAACTTCTTAGTACTCATATTTTGTAAAATTTCGTTGTTGTCTCATATTTTTTGAGCATTGAAAACATATGCAAATTTTATGGATGCATCTGCTGTGGCCTCCGGTGTTGTATGGCCAAAGGATACATCGCCTGTTCCTTCATACAAGATGTTTGCAGTTACATCCGCGGTAAGGCTGAATTGATCATTTAGCATCCACTTATGACCGAATGAGAAGCCCCATCCAAATTGTTTTTCATCGAATACAATTCCTTTTTCAGGAATTTTGACAAAATTCTTGTGATAGAGAAAAAGGGAAATAAACAATCCGTGATTATGCCATTTCCTGGGTTTGAAGTAATATTTATATCCGAGGTCGATCAAGAGAATATTTGCATTAACCTGCTCAAAAATGTCGCGATGAAATTGTGAGCCGAATATGGTATCTATTCCGATCACTTTTCCTGTTGAGACGGACTCGGTGGTGTACCCGATGGAGGCAAATACAGAACTTTTGGGGGTTAAAGAAAACTCGTAACCAACTTCGGGTAGGATGCCGTGATCAGCGCTGATGACTATGAGTTTGACCTCTTGCTGTCTTTGAGCGAATGAACTTACTGAAACTGTAACCAAGATAATAACCAAGAGGTATATTCTGGCATTCGCATTTGGTATGAACTTATTTATGGCTAGCGTTTTATTCAACTTACTTTTATTAATATCTATTTCAAAGTGAAAATTCGACACAATATTTTCCCTCTTTCAAATTGATCACATATGACTTACTAATCGTTGAAGAGTTTTTCATAATATTTTTTCTTTGAACCGTTCCTCCATTGGTCTAAAAGGGCTTGAATTTCAAGTTCCTGTAACTCGCCTCTAAATTCATCCAGCAGGGTTGTTAATAAGGATTCCGAGAAATCTTTATCAAAAAATAAAAAATATGCTCTTATCGTCATTTTGAACTCTTTATTCGTGGAATCTTGTAACTCATTTCTTAGTGTCATAATTCCTTTGAAATTCTTTTTTTCCTTCAGGATATCTACTATTTCCGCCTGACAGGAATCCGCGATACTGGCATTTAAGAACTTCTCTCGATCATACAAATCGCTCAAATGTTCCAATCTTGGAATTAGCCTTGTAGATACTATGGTGTCGTCTTTCATTGTAGCTTTACTTTAACTATTCGAGCCAATCAATTTCTTCAAAGGCGAATCCTGTGGCATTAACTTCTCCGATTTTTTTCTTTAAATTTTCAGAGACAAGTAACCCACCTCCTTTACGGCTAACATAAAAGTTTAAAAAATCATAACAACAACTTGAGCTTAAGTAAACTTTGTCAGGAATTAACCTATATAGTTCAGATTTTTGGTTTTGGTATGGTGCTCTTAAAGCTTCTGTGTATATATTGGCATTATGAGTCCAAAGCAATTGATAACCGTTTATTATTTTTCCGCTTTGTATAAACGTAGCGCGTCTCGTATAATGTTTAGGCAAATTGAAAGATTCGAAAACTGCGATTAATTTATCTGACAAAACTAAGCCAACGATGTCACTGATATAGACACAATTGATTCTATCAGTGAGATTCGCCTTATGGTTTAAAAGCAAATTCTGAAGATTCGAAATTTTGTCACGCTTTTTTAAAAAACCAACTATACTTACCTCGTCATCCTTTGGTTTATAGAGTTTCGGGTGCTGAGTTTCACTTTGCGGTACCCATCCCATTGCATCGACATCATAGTTGATCTTATAATATTTCATTAAATTCCGGCTGTTGTTAAGATTTTCATGGCATCCACAGACATACACTCGGTTGTCCATAGTTGGCAACGTCGACTCTATATCATTTTTCGTGTGATAATTCAATAGATTCCGTTTTATTCGCGCTCGCAACATTCTTAACAGTCTTCAATTCATTGGTATTAGTGAGTCATAGGGAGTTTTGATCCATTCTTTGCTTCCATCAAAAATAGTTACATCGTCAGCTATTGATAATTGGCAAGTATCACCCTTTGCATCATATATGATTATTGTGGGGTTCTCTTTGTCAAAAAACTCGTAATCTTTTTGATAAAATGAATAAACATTTAGTAACCGCCGAGAATTTGCATGCACGACTCCTTTAATATGTGTATTAGATGGAGTTTGATCTGGACGATTGTTCAATACTTTTGCAAAAAAATCCACATCTATCAATGTATCCCTAATATTTTCAATTAAGACTTCATATATTATTTGTGGATCCCTGAACTCCGACGACCAACCCTCAAAATAATTTCCAACAACAATCTGCATATTTTCACAGGGTTCCCAAGCTATTGTTGACTTAACTTCATATCGAGTACAAGAAACCTGTACTAGGAGAACATAACCTGTAATCAAATTACTCGCAGTCCTTAACATATTTCGCTTCATTTACAAGAAAATTTTTCCATTCATCATTCAGCAATTGCTCTAAAAATTCGCAATACATCCATTGATATAGTTTAGTCGCGTCAATTCCTTTTGCTTTTCTCTGCTCGATTAAACCTAAAAAGGTATTGCCAAGAACATCTTGCATGACTTCTAAATACAATGGATCAGCAGTTTTAGCACATTGAAAAAAGGAGCTTTTGAATTGATTATAATAAATGATTACATGACTCTGTGCTAAGAAGTCCTCTCCGCCTATACTACAGGCATCTCCATATGGATGAGGAGGAAATTGCGCGTAAAGATGATTCAACTCATGGAATAGGGATGACAGATATATGTTTCTATTTGTATAAAAAGTACCAAAAATCGTTGAAGGTGGCATGCCGCTCGTTTTAATTAGAATTCCAATATCTTCACAGCAAATGACTCCGTCAAGAAAACTCGTAGCACATCCACTGTTTGGTAGATAATCAGCTCCTAATGAGCCGACAGACATCGTCCCTCCGACATTGGAAGTGGCCAAAAAATCAACCATATTGAAATCAGGTAGATGGGAAAAGAGTGTTGTCAAATAATGTTTTGCTATATTTTGATGTGCATCCGCCGATAACTGGGCCTCATTACTTACGTAAGAATATGTCTGATCATTGATTTCAATTAGAATCCGGCTTTCTAAAGAATTCTGTCTTCTTAGGAAATTTCCATTGATGTCGAAAACATCATTCCCTTGGGGACAATCTGCCGGCAGTTCAGCAATTAAACCTTCTTCACGTCCAAGTTCGAATTGGGCAGCTAGAATTGCCTCTTCTGTAGACATTCCGTATTCTAGAAGAACATCTCTAAGGTCATCAATTTTTGTCAATACCTCATCATCCGGTAATGTACAACTGTTGGCTGATTTAATTACGTGAGACTTAAAAGAAGAATTATCAATTAACTCTAGTAGACAATCCAAGTCTTCGCAATCCACCAGACCATCATCATCATTATCTATTCCATCAATACAATTAGTCTCATGGTCCTTTGATCCTACCACCAGAACATCATCACAATCAAAAGCACTACCCGGAGGTACGCATTCACCACCGCAGTACTTCTCTTGCATTGATACACTAGGAGCAGCATATCCGATGGGACAGTACGACACTTTCGCGCACTGAATATCTGGCATCAGAAGCACGTACTGATCATTCTCTCGATAATCGTTATATACCAAGTTCGCTAAATCAGAACCGTCATAACCAAGAAGATCAGTTTTGAGTTGTTCGTGATTTTCTATATAATAGATTAAATTTTCCTGGGTTGGTTTGCAGATATTATTGCATTCAATGGGATCGACTTCAAAACCAACTCTTGATAGGAAATCACAGGGATTCCACCCGCCGTCGCATGGTTGAAATGCCCCAGAATGTTTGTGCAAATCGATAGGGCAGATGGCATAAGCTCTGCATTCAGAAGCAACAAATCTTGCCAACAAATTAAAGTAATAATCTTCACCGATTTTTCCCGATTCCAAAGCATAATCTATTATTGCTTTATATTCTGCGCCGTTAACTCCAATAGTGTTTGTGCATCTCTTTGTTGGAACCCCAGTCTCACCCTCGCAGGGGTCACATATACTGCAGCATCTACCTGCTCCCTGCCAAATAGAAGAAATCGCATCAAGGAAAACTCCTCCAATACCTCCTCTCGATACGTCATCAATATTACATGTCATTCTGTTTTCTCGAAGCCCATTCTCCAAAACCAGTACGCCATCGCAATACAGATCATATACGCATACTCCTCCATTGTTCTCGCTGAATACTTTATCGTATTCCCGATGAGAAAGAATAATCTCCTGATCGATCGTACAATCTCCCACTTCTCACCAGTATAAAGAGCCAGGCAATTTTTATCGGTGTCAAAAATGATAGTGCCTGCAATAGGGTTTTCTATAGTGTTTATCTCTTCTTCGGAGAGCCTTGGAGGTAAAAATCCTCCCGTGGTCGATTCAACTTCGAAAGCGGCTTGTGGTGTGTTCGTGCCGACCCCGACCTTACCCTCAAAGCCTATCATGGTATCATTTCCGGTCCAATGAGAAGCACCTTCAAGCTCGACTGGAATTCCATTTTGATATAAAGAATCGGAAAAATTGATCGAGCCGTTTACATCGAGTTTATAGTTTGGATTTGAGTTGCCTATGCCTACTTCTCCGCTTGGTAATACATCAACCTGTGCTAACATGTGATTTGTTGCGAGGATGGAGAACACTAGATACGTTGTTTTTATAATTGTTTTCATCATTTAGAAATTCAAACGTTTATTTGCTTAAATTATCTGATCCATCCTGTTCCGGAAGTATAGGATCCTGGACCCCAAGCTCCACCGTTGATCCAAATGCCATTGTTCGGTGCACCGCAGCACCATCTTGCAATGCAGATGTGTTCGCCTACAAAATTGTTCAGACCAATGCACAAAGAATGTGAGGTCAGCCACGAGACGTTCGCTTGATTGTAAGTAACCCCATCCAGACTTGCCTGAGTTGTAGTCGGCTGTGGTCTTGATCCGTGGTCATCGGTGGCATAGTAGTCAGCATTCTTCCAAAAAAAATTCCCTTGTTCATGTTTTACCCTTGCTTCGTTAAGTCCATTGTCTTTTACATATTTTATCAAAGCGAGGTCAAGAATGGCAACATCGTTCACGGCTTCGTTAGTTAGGGCACCAGTGTTATAACCATCTATGGTTCTATCTAAGCCCGAAGATTTGTTGGTTTTGTGTACTAACATCCATCCTCCACCGTCCGAAGTCATATCGCAATAAGCCTGGAATGGCGAATAAGCAGTTGCATTGCCGTCCGGATCAACCCAATATAATCCATCACCTTCAGAATGTTCTTTGTTCAGAATGTCAAGGCATGAAAGTGCAGGAGCGTCCTTGTCACCTAACTTGCGAAAACTGAGGCAAAACCATTGCGTACCATTATACAGGGATATACAATTTTCGTCTGTATTATAGACCATCGTACCAGGTATCGGATTCTCAATAGCGTTGATTTGTTCGTCCGATAGCCGTGGGGGTAGAAATCCTGCATTTGTTGAAGCAACTTCCAACGCTGCTTGTGGCTCAGTAGTACCAATTCCAACTGAGTAATCTGTGCTGAGCTTTGTTTGATCTTGCAGTTCCCAATGGGTTGGCGCATCCAGGCTGAATGCTTCTCCGTTTTGGTAGAGAGAGTCAGTGAAGTTTATGGAGCCTATGACATCGAGTTTATGGGTTGGGGTTTCTGTGCCTATGCCCACCTTGCCACCTTCTATTACGTCGATTTGGGCGGAGAGGGAAAGGGTGAGAAGGCTAAAGGTGAAAGAGCAGATTGGGACTATTTTGTAAGATTGCTTAATGCAGTTGTCATCCGCCTTTGCAAGGCTTCGGACGGACACGTGTTTTTTGCATTTTCGCAAAAATCCCGCCAACTGCTTGGCAACAAATAACGTGAACCAGGGGTTGAAACCCCTGGCTATATGCTTTCGCACCTTCAGTGCTAAAGGATAAGACACTTTAAATAGGGCCAGATTGGTTGATCTTATTGTCGTTTTCATCTTTTTCATATTTTTTGAATATGAGAAGGCGCCCTCAACGTCAAGCACTCACCCATTCTATAAAAACAAAGGTTGCAGCGTCCAAACCTGATCTATATACGTCTTGTGCCAACATTATCGTAATCCTTGTTGTACGCATCAATCACATGGGCATGTTTCGCTAATTATCACATCATAATTGTCGGTCATTTCCGAGGAGGTCAATACCCGATTGTACAATACTACTCGCCTGATTTTACCATTGAAGTAGTTAATTAAGCTTGAATTAACGTACGCACCAATAAGCGCTTGTTTAGAAGAAGGATTCCCGGTATATCGATCCGAAAATGTAATGCCCTCATTTGTGCTGCTTTTTTCAATTCCATCCACGTACAAGCGCATAGTACCTCCATTAAAAGTAATGGTATACAAATGCCAATCGTTTATTATATTGGGCGTATAAGATGTTGATGCCCAGCTTCCATCCGCATCGCCAAAAAATACTTCATTCGACCATAAAGAGACGCCTCTGCCATCATAATGTGCCCCTTTCGGATAGTAGGTGTACAATGCACCGCTATTATCGCAGTTAGCATATACACTTAGAGTAAAAGTGCCATTTTCCAGGGTGCTATTTGGCGTTAGCCTCATGTAGTCATTTGCTCCGTCAAAATCAAAATAATCTTCAGAGTGAGTCGGCCCGTAAATTGTCGCATTGTTACCGTTTCCACTTTGATCCAGCCATGTAGAACCTGAAATTGAGGATGAACTTGACGCGTTTAAATCAAGCATAAGGCCGTTCAGAGCGAGTTGGCAATTTTCTCCTTCACATATGTTGCAATCAATGAATTTGTCGTTGGCGGTAGTTGCAATTCCATCGTCGCAGGGTGTATCTAATAACGTATCATCCCATTGCGGACAAGCATCTAAATAATCGGCGATTCCATCTCCATCAGCATCGAGAAATGTTCCCTGACATACTTCGCAATCGACATACAGGTCATTTCCAGTTGATTGATCTCCATCATCACAAGGTGTTCCAAGCAGGTTATCATTCCAACCGGGGCAAGATTTTGTAAAGTTCAGACACCCCCATTCTTCTCCATTATAAAGGGAGATGCACCTATCTTCGGTATTATAAATAAGCATTCCCTCTATTGTATTCTGAATTTGTTCTATCTGCTGTGAAGTCATTCGCGGTGGCAAAAATCCCGCATTTGTTGAACTAATGTCCAATGCTGCTTGGGGATTACTAGTACCTATGCCAACTTTACCATCGTAGCTAACAATTCCGTTTTCTTCCTCCCACGATGTGGAAGTGGTGAGGTTAAATGGCGTTCCATTCTGATAAATGGAATCTGTAAAATTGATCGAACCTATTACGTCCAGTTTGTAGGTTGGCGTCTCTGTCCCTATACCTACTTTGCCGCCGTCGATTACGTCGATTTGGGCGGACATTGAAAGACAAAAAAGGAAAGAGAGGGTGATGTGAGTTGCTCTTATTGTAGTTTTCATTTTTATGAATTTTTTTATTTTTAATTATAAAAAGTGGGGCTGTTGTGAACGACTGACAGGTCTCTCATGAATTTATCAGCCCCAAATCACGGTTTTCCCGATCTACATTCCATGCGAACACCTGAGCTTCAGGCAGACCTGTCAGTCGTGACTATAGTTTCATGATATATGCCAAGGCATAGTACGGTGGTAGGTTGGCATTTACACCAGTACTACCTGCACTGTTAATTGTTATACCCGTTGCATTCGATGTTGTAGATTTGCTGAAATTTTGACCAGTACCACCTTGCATAGCGGGATATGTCCCTCCGCCATAATAGTATCCAGAATATTGATGACTATGCCCAGGATCATTAATACTGTGTGTATGCTCCACAACAATAGCATCCGGGGAGCCACCACTGACACCAAGACCGTATGTATTACCTGCACCTACGATAAATCGATCCAAGAGATTTGGGGTTCCATTGGTTCCATCACACAAACTCCACCCTTCAGGTATATCCTCCATCGCACCCGACCACATGACAATGACACCTGCTGGAATGCTACCCGCTGAGAAGGGTTGTCCGTTTTGAAGGATCTCTCCGGTGACATTGATGTTACCATTTACATCCAGTTTTTGTGTTGGAGCACTTGTTCCGATCCCAACATTGCCATCATACGAGGCTGTACCGCTTCCCTCTTCCCACATTCCCGATTGTAGAGGTTCTCCATTCTGATAAATGGAATCTGTGAAATTGATCGAACCTACTACATCGAGTTTGTAGGTCGGTGTTTCTGTTCCAATGCCTACTTTGCCGCCGTCTATTACGTCGATTTGGGCGGAGAGGGTGAGGGTGAGCGTGGTTATTAGGAGTGTTGTTGTGATTTGTTTGTACGTTTTCATTTCCTTTGTTTTTTATTAGTTGTGTTTTAAAATGAATGTTTTATGCATTATAATTTGATTTAATATTTTATATTCTGTGGGTTGTCAGTTGTTTGTTGTCAGCCAGAGGCAGATCCCTCTTTGTGGGACAGCACGCATCTATCTAGCCGTTATAACTTTAAAACTCTCCACCAACTGCTTATCCCGATCAGTCACTGTCACCAAATAAACCCTTTCTGCGACCACCCCCGGCCCCTAAAGGGGAGTCATCCCGCAACTCAATGCGCTTTGATAATTTTAAAGCCCTCTACCAGATCCATATCCTTGTTTGTCACAGTCACCAGGTAAACCCCTTCGGCAGCAAGTCTCAACTGCTTTACCACTATGTCATTCACGCCCTCAGTAACCGCCACTGCCTGCTGGTAAACTTTTTTACCTACTAAGTCCGTGATTAGGATGTTTAGTTCTTTATTTTCTAAGGTTTGTATTCTTATTGTGATGTCTTGGGTGAATGGGTTGGGGAAGTAGGTGATGGATTCTTGGAAGGGGGATAAATCCGAAGAACTGTGCAAGTTCTTGGTCACAGATTTTGAAAGTTCTCCACTTGCAGTTTGCTTGAGACTTACTTGCGCTAAATCTTCCTGATCATTAATTCCGATTAAACACCCAAATCCTCCATAAAGAGTATAAGACCAAATTTCGTTGTTAATCTCCACTTCAAACCTAATGTTGGCGTCATTTAAATAAGATTTAATTCTTGCGGTAAATATATTTGGGCGGCCTTCTTCTAAATTGACAATCCCCGATAAACCCCTCCAACGCGAGCCTAGATTGTCAGATACCCGAAGCTCGCCGCTAACATCACAATCCGTAAAAATTTCAATGATTATTTGACAAGGGTCATCATCGTTGACGTAAGCAAAAATATCTATGCCTGGATCAGGGCAATCCTCCGCAGGATCATCACCAGAAGGATTATCATCTGGTATTTCATCTGGTTTCAGGTGGTCGCGACAAAAGGTAGCAGCGATTCGATCATAAGCAAAGGAGGCATCCTCAAAACGCTTAAAATCCCAAATACAGGTGACAGAATTTTCACAATTACTTAGAGTTTGCGGTTCTACATTGAAAAGTGTGGCCACAACCACCAATTTACCTCTGAATCCAGGCATCTCGTCGTCAATCACAAAGTAACTCGTACCGTTAGATTTAACATATTTGAGGATTCCGCCAGCACAAGGAGTTTCCCAATCGTCAGGTTCATACTCAAATTCAATATATTCCCAACTAGGGCAATCCGCTACACAGGTATTGTCACATACGTAAGCGCCAAACGTTACATTATAAAAGAAGGGTGGTCGGTTCTCTTCAAAGATATCTTCTTTATAGTGTCCATCGCTTCCATCTGGATTCAGCTCATGGTATATAACTAGGCCGTCCGTTTCTATAGGCATGCCGGGAGGCCTTAAGTCCAAATCAAGAGTCTTCGTACATCCTTCCTCAGTTTCTATCGTAATCATATAGTAATCCGTTGGAAGATGACTAATATCTGTTGGGTTTAAGAAATTGGTCGCCTGCAGAACTTCGTTGCCGATTCCGTTAAAATCAGACGAGCTAATTTCTTCAACAAATTCTTCTCTAACATTTTTAATCGTAATGCTTAATCCACTACTCAAATCCGATCCTAAACCATCATCATTTATAGCATAGCGTAATGACTCTATTACACAACCAGAAGAATTGGAATTCCTTACTATTTGTATATCGATCCGGTCGTCTGGTGTTCCAATATAAACATTGTGATCTTCTCGAATTTCTACGGCAAGGTGATTCAAAAAAGAGCAATCGAGCACAGTAACACAACCAGTGACATAACTTTTATCAATAAAATCGCATCCATCAAACAATTTGAAACAATATGTTCCGGGTGCCAGCCCGGTTACATTAAGTGAAGGATATCGAGTACCGTCTTCAGATTCCCAATAGTAAATGACATCGGTGGTAGATTCAAATTCAAAATCGTAATATATCGATCCATCGGTGCCATTAGTGGAACCATTAACTTGCGGGAAAGTATGCCGCACAACAGTTATATGGTTGTTCTTTCTTTCTTCACAATTACCATTATGATCGTGACAGACGTCTATTTCAATTGTTTTTTCAATATAACAGAGTTCCGGCCTTTCATTATCTTCTACTCTGACAGTATATATTCCTGCATCTAATCCCTCGAGGTTCAGGACATCGGGAGCGTCAAATGGCTCTTCATTCAACGTCCAGGTGATATTGACATCTTCTGGATTTACGTCGAGACTTATTTTACCAAACCCATGGCATCCTTCTATCTGACCTTCACAGTTTTCATCATAACAATCCTGTATGTGTTGCAAATGAGAGATAACCAGATCGATAGCACATTCAAATTCTCCACCATCTTCTATTAGAATATCTACAGATTCTGTACAGTCGGTAATATCCGATACAAAAAGTCTGTAGGATCCTGAAGGTAGATTAGAAAAAACCCTCATTCCTCCACCCTCGCCATCGACGAATTTTGTTAAGGGTTCGGTGAGTCCGTCTCCACTCAAAGAAAGTCTAAACGGACCTGAATTTCCCGTTACTGCTACAGTAATTTTTCCGTTTGCTTCTCCATTCACGGCAGAAAGGACATCAACATCGATTTGTCCGAATAGGCCACTAAGAGCGAAGAACGCTAATAAACTTATCGTCCATATTGATTTTTTCATTTTCATCATATTGTCATGTTTTGGTATTAAGTGATACGATTCTGATTGCCTGGGGGAGCTTCAGTTTTTTCGTATTCAGGGGGAATTTATTAGGGGGATAAAATCGGGGAGAATCTATCTGGGAGGTGTTCTTTGACTTTTGATATTGGTTTGAAGTTGGAAGCTTCAAAGAGCCGGGCGATTTCTTTAAGATCACTCAATAAAGGTCATATCAAAGTATACCTTCTCAACGCTACCATTCTCTAGTATTTTAAATATTGCTTCGTAAGCCTCCCCACATAGATAGCCGCAATGCAAATAAAATGACACATATACGGTATCACTGGTTATGAAGTATGGAGTACTCATTGAAATGACAAAATTAGAGCAATCCGCATGTTCGCTATACTGCACGCTCAGAAGCACCTCAGTTGAATTTTCCAATTCAATAGTATCCATAGAGGAATATTCGCTAGAATTCATATAGTTTAGCCTATATTCCGGGAGGCAATCTATTTGATGCAAATGAAAGGATCTCTCACTTGCGTACTTTCCGTGGCTTACATCATATCCCTTGTTAATCAGTGATCTAGGTGGAATTTCGCCTCCATATGGAAGATGTGGATCTATGTTGATACATTTATTTGGACTTGTTTTATAGGAACTTGTGCGTTGTGCACTTTTAATAATGAAGCATATCAATTGGTTGTAAATACCTTTGCTCGTCAGTTTTGGTACTGATTCTATTGTCTTACATGAAGTCAAGCCAATTAGAACGACAGCTGTTATTAGAAATTTCATCTTCATTTTCATCATTCTATGAACAACATTCGAATTTCTGTCATTTTTAGTTCTCGACCACTTTCTTTGATGACATATAGCCATCCCTCGCCACTGTTTCGGTATTTTAATATTGCGTATCTTAACTGCCCGTCATAGTATATATCTGAAGTCCAAATCATGTCATCAATTCCACCTTGCCACAAATCGACAGTTCCCAAACCCTTTCTTTCTTTACGATAGCTTTGATCCTCATCGTCGATAATGATACCGGCATAATCAAGTCTGACTTTTTGCATTTTCTTCTTTTTAAGTCTTAGGAGTTTTTCGACTTTATAAGACTGAAGATTGTCATTCACCCAATTTTTCAAAGTGTTATTCATTGATCTGTCGTTGACAATTATCAGGATTGTGTCTCCTTTATTAGAATATTTTTTTATCCTTGATTCATTCAGAATTAAATTAAATATTTCAGCCAAGTGTTGATTGTCCTCAATCCATGGTCTTTGAGCATTACATGATATAAGGAAAAGCAGCACTCCAGTTACCATGCTATTTAAACCAGCATTCAAAAAATGGCGATGACATTTCATTTCTTACATTATTAACATAGTTGTCTCGTAATGAATCCAACTTAGTTGGAGTTGGAATAAAGTTATATTTCATTGGTCCTTGATCACCGTAAGCACTAAATAACCCCTCCCACGCCACATATAAATAATCATCCTTCATACCAATCCCTCCGTTTAATTGATGTAATAGATTGGCTATTCTATCTACCATAAATTGAGCCATGAGTTGATGCTGGTTTACGGTCGGCGGATTAAGATTGCCGTATTCAGATTCTACCCATTTTTCCCAAATCGTATCTAGATTACTTTGGGTAGCTGTAATAAAGCCATTAACATATAGGTGATTATAAATTTCGGCATGGATGAATTCGTGAATTATGGTTCCTGCAGATTCAACCGGCGAAAAATTCGTCGAGTCACTCGAACATAAGGCCGAATTAATTAATATTTTACTCATCCCAAGTAACGGCTCGTTCGGAAGGGTTCTTCCAGCTTTCGAACCAAGAAGGCCGTCTAAATCCTCCATTAACTCAACATCTTTAAAAGGTGAATTGATAAAATCGCCCATTAATTGACATAGCTTTTCATTCGTACCGGACAACTCACTTTCCACGACCTTTGACTCTATTACATCCCATACACATTTCATTCGTGGGCATCCGGAAAGACCGCCGGAGTAAACGTAGTCATCATTTTTTGCTAACTCTTCAAATAATTCGTCTCTTGTACAGCCGTTCCCGCAATTGATTAACGCATCATTTAGCATTTTATCAGCGGACTTCTCAGGGTCGCATAGGCTAATAAGTTCGGCGTTTTCTAAAATACCTTCTATTTCATCCAGTAAAACTCCATCATAGCCCTCACAAGGAGCACTCGACTTTGCAATGCCACTTTTCAAATTCGAAAAATCTTGTAAAATACATTCCAGGTCGTCGCAATTTGCGTGACCGTCTCCATCTTCGTCATTTTCTTGCTCATCATCACATATTTCGCAGGGCTGTGTGATGACGATTTTGCCTTCCGGTGTTACTTGCGCTGGCAATGTACTTGCTAAAAGCAGGAACAAGATCAGTATCCAGTTATATTTTATCGTTTTCATCATTAGATTTCTTAAGCGCTATGTGGTGTTAGAGTATGACTCATATCATTTTTCACTCCGTGATTTATAGGATTCAACATATTTCTTTTCACGACTTATCATTTGTTGCAAATTTTTTCTTATAAAATCCTTTTATACGATTTTCCAGCAGGTATAAGTAGAGGTGAACGCTAATTGGCAGAGAAAAGGCAATTACAAAAAGTTCTTTGTAATTATCTAAAACCATGGCCGTAACAAACATTATTACACCCGATAGATAAATGAGCTGCACTATGCGTATATAATTGAAGTCATTCCCTAACTGGTACAAATAATTAATAATACAAGAAATCATAAGGACTGGAATCAAAACAAAAGTGCCTATAAAAAAAAAGTAGTACAGAGTGAAATAGCGGAGGTGCGGCCACAGGTCAGGATCTGAAAAATTGCCAAAGCCAACCGTATAGAATCCAGCGATTACACCGGAACTAAGGGAAAAAACTAAAATGGCTGTTAAGGCGATAAGCATGTTCGAAGAAATCAATTTTATGCTATAGTAAAATTTCGGCTTCATGATAACTAATCCAATCACGTTATTGGTTTATTGGTGTGGTGAAAATTCTCTTTTGAATAATATCGTTTGACATACTTTTCTAACAGGAAAAGATACAAGTGGATACAAATCGGTGCCGCAATGGCTATTGGGTAAAAATCCGTTGGATCCACTTCTAGTTGATTTTGAAAAACATTTGTTACAACCAATGACAATATTCCAAGTGCATATATCGATTTAATGACTTTCGAGCTCTTTAAATTCCAATGTTTCTCATACAAATAATTTATGATTCCAGTAATGATTATTAAGGGAATTAGTAAAAAGGCCAGATTAATGAATGAGGCGACCATAAGACCGTATTTTAATGCCTTCAGAGTATCATGATCAAATAAGTTGCTAATTGTGGCAAAGGACATCATGTCTAACAAGGTTATTACGGTGGAAAAAACGAGAGATGTAAAAAGTATAACTATCATATTTACAAGAACGAGTTTTGTACTTTCATTTGAGTTCATGCTACAATTATTAACCGTATATTTCGCTTGATTCCAAGTAATAAAGAAGCTCACTATATTCAATGTTCCACTTCCTGGAATTGGCATGCTTGAAAAGCTGTCTGATTTCATCTTCCTAAGCAAATCCGAATTCTTCATTATAGTGATTTTTATCTTCATTTTTGACAGTTTGAAATGTTAGTCATTTCCATTCACGGTATTGCTAATTCGGATTCACATTTTCTTTCATATAATATCTTTTCACGTACTTTTCCAACAGAAACAAATACATGTGGATACAAATCGGTATTGAAAAGGCCAATGCATAATACTCATTATGGACACTCATAAATTTATCAAGTGGAATGCTCAAAATGAGCGTTATTAATCCAAGCAAGTAAATGTATCTTATGATTTTTCGATACTTTATATCTATGTTTTTTGAGTATAAATAATTAATCATACCTGTAATTAGAACGAAGGGAATAAAAACGAAAGCCAAGGTTAAAATCAAATACATTAAACTGCCATACAGAAAAATGTTAAATGATTCATTGCGTAAAAATATTTTTAAGGGGTGAAAAAAAAGTGCTTCTAGTAGCGTGGACATGATAGGAAAGATCAAAATCATTAGGACGACAATTAGTAAATTAATTCCAAACACTTTGTTACTTTCATTATTAGTCATAATAATCTTATTCAATCAGGAATTTCAGATGATTCCAGGCATTGAAGGTCTTATAAATTTAATACAGTCCAGGATCGCTTGAATTTCGTATTCAAGAATGTCTTCTATTACTTTTTCCCAATCGGGACGGTGTACTATAGGTTTAACTACCTTCATCTTATCCATTTAGATTTTCCTTCCGGTATAAAGGTTGAATAAACTTGTGCAAGCACCAGATATTCATGGAAAGCCAAAATGACCACCACATTATTTGAGAAAATATTTTATTGAAAGAAATAAGATATAATATGCCTGACGCACATAAAAAAATCAATAATAGTTTTACAATTTTAATAAAGTCAGCTTCTCTTCTAAATTTATCGAGAATTCGGAATATCAAGAAAAGTATGAGGTTGAAAACTAAAGCATAAAATGGGAATAAGTATAATGAAACGTAATCACCATAACTTTTTTCAATGTGATTCAATTCATATTGTAAAAGGAAAAGTAAGATCATAATAGTGGTGGTTACAACATATATGAAAAAAATTCCAACAATAAGTTTAAACCTCCTATTCATATTCTCAATCATGGTTTCATAAAGCTAATACAATCAATGATGTCAGAAATTTCGAATTCTAAGATTTTATTCTTAACTTCTTCCCAATCAGGCCTGTGAATTACGGGTTCATTCACTTCTCCATTAAAGAGCTGTGCCACATTATCCATGACGCACGTCCAAAGGTCGTGGCCGCCTCCTAGAACTAAGTTATTATTGTCGATGAAGGGTACCCAATTGTCAGTTACCCTATCAAGACCTCTCACATAAAAAGTCCATTCATTTGTATTCGGATCAATTGTAATACCGAATTGACGATGTCCGCTTACAGGATGATCTCCATTTATTCCAAATGGTGTTGAGATTGTAGAAAAGGTCCATGAAAATTCATTGGTATTTGGATCATTCGCATAGTGTGATGTAACAACAGTAGCGTCGTCGTCAGGAAATAATTGTAGTAAAGGATCAGTTGCAGGCTCAATATCAATATCCACAACAGCCCCCACAGGATCATCCGAAAGCCATCTTTCTTCATCCTGTTCATTCGAAGCCCCGGTATTCAATACAAAAGTCGAATTACATCCATCGTCAAAATCTGTGAAATTTAATCTTATGTATTCAAATATCTCTTGAGGTGTAACAGGTTGACCATTGATCATTAAATCTGATCCCAAATTCACACTATAAAAATCAGCATTGACTACCGTTCCCTCAGCATCTTGTATGTCCTGCACAAACCAGGCGTCACTCCCAAAGTCATTCCTATTCTCTACTTCAGCACGAATCACTTCTGGTACAGTAAATGCAGCTAAATCAATCCAAATAGAATTTGGATCATCAGGATCAAAACAATTTCTAAAGAAAACAAATGGATCTGTTTTAATAGTATCCAAAATGAAACTAATCTTTTCACAAATAATCCGGCCTTCTTCTGCAGAATTGGTCAATTGGCTTATAGCATCACCATATATCACCAGGCATGCCTCGAAGTCATCCCCTGGAATACAATCATCTAGTGATTTTAGAACGATCTGATTTCCTTTGGCATTTGTAGTTGATTCAATGAGGCAGTCAAGTTCATCACAATCAATTAAACCGTTTCCGTCGTCATCTATGTCGTTGTTACACACCTCTTCTGAAGGTCCATAAGGGGTGGTATCCGCCTCATCAAGTATCCCATCATTGTCATCGTCATAGTCATGTAAATTAATGATTCCATCTCCATCGGGGTCATCATTATCACCTGTCTGTTCGATATTAGGGATGCTGTCATTATTTATGTCTTTGTCGGTGCCGTTTAAAATGCCATCACTGTCACTGTCTAGTGAAATAGCAGGGGTATATTGAATAGCACAGCCACCTTGTTTCTCAATAGTGAGTGTATATTCTCCTAGCGCAATGCCTTCAAGTGTGCTTACCCCGTACTTACTACAGCTATCGCCTACGCATATCCGAAAATTCTCAAATGACTGATTACCAGCTAGTTGCACGCTGATCGTGCCATTATTTTCACCGCATTCGGACTCGCCAACTTCGATTTTCTGTACCACAAGCTGTGGCATACAATCTGGGTCCTCACATCCAGCAAGTCCATCGCTGTCCTCGTCATCAGTTGTCATACAATCTTCAATGCATTCAGTCTCCAGCCCTTGGGGACTCTCATCATCAATATCCAAAATGCCGTCATTGTCGTCATCCGGATCCAGTTCGTTGTAGATCAGATCTCCATCCGTATCGTTGTCCAGTTGATTAGGAGAATTGTCACCGTCTAAATCGCAGTCTTCTTCGTTTTTCACCTCATCATCATCAATATCCGAATCCAGACCTTGCGGTGTAGTATCAATGAGATCCGGTATACCGTCACCGTCGTCGTCGTTGTCGAATTCATTATCAGTTCCATCGCCGTCGGTATCATTGTCTTTTTCATTTTCGGTATCGTCGCAGTTTTGATCGTCTTCACTATCGCAACCGTCGATGTTGTAGGGGGGATGGGAGTTAATATATATGGAGTCGACCACGATAATATTAAATCCATCGGTTATCGTAATGGTTATTTGGCCATCTTCATTGGGGCAGATTTTTTCGAAGTCCGACTCTATCGGGCCATACTCATCACTTTGATAAGAGATACATTCAGCTTTCAAAATATCCAAATTGAACAATACTTCCACCAAAGTGCCGCAGGATAAAGCCCCTTGGATAAGAATGTCGCTTCTAATACAGGCTCCATGTGTCACGTTGATCGTGTCGAAATCGATATGTTGTCCGTCCTCATCTACACTGCAGGCTTCGGGTTCGATGATACAGCTTGTAATGCATCCGAAAACATCCTGGGTTATCACAAGGAAAGGTCCCTGGCCAGATACTCGTTCATATGTAGATGAAGGCTTAAAACTTGTTACGAATTCTATACCATTAGCGAGATCATATATTCTTGATTTGTTTAAGAGGTGTGGTGAGATATTGGGTTCAAAATAAAGGAACGTCTGTCCAGAACCGGCCACATTGGCTATCCCATGACAACTTAGAGCGCTTTCTTGATTTTCGCATGCCCCATCAATAAGTATTTTGATGATCTCTTCGCACGCCTCTTCGCTTGGCTGTTCTTCACCACCGCTTGATTTCAGGATGAATTTCCTGGCGAAGGAGGTAGACTCTAATACCGGATACTTGGTAAATGCATTCATTTTCCACGATAAGAAATTTTGTCTCATCGTGGCCAATCTCAGATATACGGAATCTTTATAGCTGTACGTCCCGCTGAGGAAGCTATCTTCTATGTCGTATCGGACAGTTTGTAGATTGTTAATTAACTGTTGCGTTAACGCTGTACTCAACCCCAATTCCCCCAGCCTCGACAAAGTATGATCCAAAGACCCATCCCGCTCAAACGAATAGTGCAATTGATTAAAATCCCTTTGTGTGATCGTGATCAAGCTCAATATCTCGCAGTATATTTCGGGATCGCAAATTGTCGAATCCATGCACTCCTCGTCGTCGCAATCTACCAGCCCGTCGCCGTCATTGTCCACGCCGTCGTCACAGATAGCTTCTATAGGAGTGCATTCAGGCAAATCGGTTTTGATTGGCTCCGGGCATCCATCTTCCATTAGTGAAAGTGTACCTGTGACACAAGAGTGTGTACAATCGTTCAATGTTGTGTCTTCAAAGCCCACATAGAAATGACAATAACGCGTACCCCAATCTGTATTTCTTACATTCGAGTAATTACAACTCTCCTGTAGGGCCTCAAATGGGGCAAGACCGGCCGGAGGAAAACTGCTTTCGACAGCAATCTGTCCCAAGAAATGTGCAATCCTCAAGGGTGTATTGATCTCAAACGCATCCTTATGTCTATTAAACGCTTCCATCACCTCTCTCAATCTAGTCGTATCGGTATCCGGGAACATGCATCGCATCTCGTCCATCCCGCTGTCCGAAGTTTGTAACTTCGGACTCATATCATCTTTTGAATTAAGGCCCTTCAGTGTTGTCATCTCTTTTCAAATAATTTCAGTGTTCTTTCAATGTCAATTTTCCTTTTCCATATGAATTATCCTTGCTCCGTTTCTGCGAGACAAATAATCCTTTGGGCATCTTTTCAATAAGGGGGAATTTTATGGAGGGTCGCTCTTTAGAGGGGTGCTTTCCTTTTACATATCTCTTTGAAGTTGCAAACTTCAAACAGCGGGGGTTTTATCAATTTGCTCAATTACGTGTGACCCGTATCTCTTTTTTAATCTGTTTAAAAACTTAATCATCAATTAATTTGCTCTATTAAAATTTCAGTAATCTGTTCACCGGTTGCTTGATCAACAGCTGGGAAACTAGCCTTTCTCTTTCCAATATTCCACTTTGACTGCAGAACGTGGAACTATAACCAACTCATCTTTTTTAGCCTCTGGTATCACCCCAGGTAATTTGCAACTTTCATATTTCAATTGCCAATTTTTATATTCTTCTAAAATCAGAACCTCGATGATGATCTCAAACAATCTGTCATCGACTTTCTCGATGCTTTTATTTTAAAACAAGGACTTAGGAAACAATTAGTTTAATTATTCTTCTTCAACATTGGTCTTTATATGTTTAGATGTCCATTCTAAAAGATAATTTAATCCATATAAAATTTTCCCTACGTAATCCTTTCGATAGTCGACAGCATACTTCACGCCATCTACATATATTTTTTCATATCTCCCTGGATGTTTAGATCTATTTTTATGTGAAGGTTCCTCATAGCAATCTTCGAGCAATTCTATTAGTGCTTTTTTTACTACTTCAGCAAATTCTTTTAAATGAGCCTCTTCTAATTCATAAGATTCTGTCGTTAAGTACTCGATTCCATTCTTGACTCCAAACCGAACAAGAAAAGGGTGGAAGTAATTAAAGATTATAGGATACTTGTATTCGTCCTCCTTGTATTTTATTTTACTAATCATACCTACTCATATAATTTTAAGCCCGTATTTGCTTGTAATGCAGATATATGATGAATACCACCCCCATTAGTTCCTCTTAAAATGTGTTCCACGGTACTTTTCGTAATATAAGGTACATTTGCATTAGCTAATACATCATCAACATTTTTTATTCCTCTTTGAAGTGCTGTAAATATTCCTGAAAGAACATTAGTGTTAGATCTTACGCCTTGAGGGCAATTAATTGCAAATTCCCATGCCTTAATGGTCTCTGGATTCTCCTTAAAAAGATAAGCCAAATCCGGATTTGCATGAATATCCCCGGCAATCTGAGCCACAAGATTATCCGCAACATCGTCACTGTGTCCCAGGTTTTTGAATAATCCATGCACAACACCAAAATCAAGAGATTGACCTGCCTTCACTGTTCCCTTATCTACGGTAAATACAAATTTTAGCTTTCTGACAGCCCTATAAGTTGTAGAGACAATTTGATCACCTGGGATTAAGGAAAGAATAAGTGGTACGGCATTCCCCTCATTCAGAACATAGAAAACCCCCACTGCCGCACCTCCTACGACCGTGAAATCCAGGACAAATTCTACAACATCGCCTCCAATGTTTAATAAATCGATTAGGAGTGCTTCTACAATCTCTTCGTGCGATATCGGAGGTGCTGCAAAGTATTGCCGCCATCCACATATGTATGGATCCCAAAGGATATAATCCATTCCTGGTTCACCAGGACGGGGTCGTGTAACTACAATGTACTCCCTCAGAAATTCAAGATGATCGTGTAAGTTCACTCTAAAAACCAAACCCCCGAGCTTTTCATCTATAAGGCCTGTGGACATATCCAAAGTCGCGAAATTGTCAAATTGCTCCTGTGTTATGGGTGCGGGGGCACATATGAACTCACTATAACTAAATGTGGGTACCTGGCCAAAAACAATTTTTTCAATAATTGGCCCTGCTCCTGTGAGGTTTGTTGGAACGGAAGGGGTATATTCATTAAAGCTGTTGATTCTGAAATCGCAATCTTCGGGAACAATGATATTTCCACCGTCTGGAAAGTTTCCAAAAGCATTACCCGCTACGACAGTCACAGTCTCACCTGTATTTAATAAATATTCACTAAAACTCAAATTGAAATACAGAAGTAAGAATAAAATTGCCAATGTTCTTAAAATAAGTTTTATGTTTTGAAAATTCTTCATTTATTCTTCTTCCATTTCCAACAACCTGTCCAATTCTCTAGACTCTTGCGACAATTGATCCAATAACTGTACAATTCGCTGATACCACCTTTGCGAACCTCGAAAAGGGTTGTCGAATTCTCTGTAAAAACTGCTAATACTTCTTGAAGTAGATTGAATTAATTTGTCAATAGGCAAATCTTTGTCTGATGAGCCATGGTAATGACTTTGATGTCTGCGCACGATATCAAGATGATAATTAACAACCTTCATCGTTAGTCGTGGATGTTGGCGATTTTCTTTTTCAAAATCATCTTTTATCGCCTCGACAATAAGAAGTAACTCTGAAAAAATTGAAGCTATCTTATTTCTTATTAAACAATAGTGATCTTCTCTTTTCATATTTACCAATTCATAAGTTTTAAAGGTAGGTTTTCAAAATCATTCCCAACTTGCCTCAGAGCATCGGGAATGTATATTTGCGTCTTACCTCCGGGCAAATGAACCGTTCCGACGTCATCTAAAATAGGCTGCCTCGCTGTAGTGCCATCCCATACCTTCAATCCACTGGGCGGAACTGTATATTCCACATAATGAGTGGCTGCATTCCATTCTGGACGAACAGCCGTACCTCCAAAGAAATCGGCCTTACTTGTTGGCAACGAGTACATCCAAAAACTTCCGTCAGGAAGTTGGTCTTCTCCAAGAACTCTGTAAATCTTTTGGCCAGGCGAAAGTGTCTTCGCGGTGACATCTGTGAAGGTTTCAGCGGCAAGACTTGGTAGCTGAAGAAGTGGGTTAGCCCATGTGGCAGGGGCAGGAATATCCACTTTAGGCAAACTGTTGGAGACATAAGATGTCAAACTTATTCCAGGGATATTTTCAAAATCTCCGACTAACGATCTAATATGATCTATACTTTTGGGATTATCAAGTTTTGCGAAAAAATCATCTAATTTATTTGAAGGAATATTGGGTAAAACTCTTTCAAATTGAAAAACTACATCATCTCCATAATTCGTAAGCTGTTTGCTTACGGCGCTTAGATAAGTCGTATTTGTTCTAATTACGTCAGGGATAGCATTATGGAACAACTTCTCCCAAGCCTTAACTGCATCCGGATTCTTCTTGAAAATATAAGCCAGATCGAGATTATCAGTGAGATCTTTGGCAAATTTCTCTATAAGATCGTCAGCTACTTCATCTGTATGTCCAAGGCCTTTAAAGATGGCATAAACTTCCTCAAACCTGATCTCGTCGCCTACTTTGACCCCATCCTTTGCCTGGGTAAAAATGAAGCGCATATTTTTGGCCCCTTTGATGGCTTGGGCTGCGCCACTAAGAATCTTATCATAAGGAACCAAAGACAAAATCAAAGGAGCATATGCACCCTCAGCTAACACATAAACTGCACCTACCACTACTCCTCCAATAAATGTGAGGTCAAGGGCAACCTCAACTACATCACCTGTTAGGTCAAGACCAAATGTCAATATCGAAAATAATACCTCGTCGTCAGTCAGCGACTCTACAAGCACATATGGCCGCCAGGCACATAGATATGGATCCCAAAGCAGATAAACAAGTTCTCCTGGTTCAGTCTCATGTGGTCTTATCAAAATGATATATTCTCTCTCTATTCCAAGGTGATCGACTAGCCTGGTACGGTAAAGCATACCTCCCAAACTCGCGTCGAATTGAGCGGTTGTCGTATCCACTTGTGAGATATTATCAAATTGCTCTTCAGTTATTGGGGAGGGCGGACAGGCGAATTGGCTGATGGTGTTTGTTGGGAGACCCTCAAACGCTAGAGCATCTAGAATCGGCCCTTCACCCGTTAGATTTGTAAGTACCTGTGGAGTATAATTATAGAATTCTAATACTCTCCATCTGCATCGATCAGGTATTGCCATATTGCCGCCCGGTGGAACACTGGTAAACGGGTGTCCGGCCAAAACAGTCACAGTCTCGTTTGTTTCTATTATCGGCTCATCAAAACTTCTGGATTCACAATTGATATCATTTCTAAACCCTAAGTGCCTTCTGGATTCTTGCATAATGACACCTCGATAGAATGAATTAGTCCCATCCGAATTAAAAAGATGGAAACCTGTCGCCGCTCCAGGCGGTGTAATATCGGGATGTGCTCTGCCAAATACTGCTCTGTGACTTTCCCCTTCAAGCTCCTCGTTTATTCGTAAAGGAATACCAGCAGCATTAACGTAGATTGTTTCGGATGACGTAGTCCCGACACAGTAAGGTGAATCAGGGCTACCACTAGCTTCTTCATCCGCCTCATTGACGTATGGAGCCTCAGATAATCCCAGCATATGCCAGAGCATTACTGACCCCGTCTGGTGATCGGGCGAAGCATAACATGTCTCATCAAAATTCTCTTCGCTGTTTTCTGCGAGGCCGTTTAAGAAGTTCTCTAAACCGGGAATAGCGCATGGACCGGAACTCGGCAAGTAAGGAGCTTTGTATTTTATGTATAACAATCCCTGGCTACCATCATCTGGATTAGGACACAGATGAATCCAGAAAGCAAACTCGGAAGATTCGAATAAAGAGCTTATATTTCCAATATCGGAATTGTTATCGGTAATAAAATATTCGAGCGGAAGCTCTGAAGACAGAAGAGGGTCGTTTAAGATTTCTTCAAAAAATTCAGTGGCAGAAACATAAGTGTCATCGTCTTCAAAGCTCAATTCGAGATCAGTATCAACTAGGTTCTTTTTATAACCTTCTTTATTTCCCTTGAGCGCAGCAGTTGAATTGAAATATACTCGTGTAGAGTAAAATCCTTTTTTACCGAAATCCTCACATCCGCACACATCCGCACTGCATTCCCCTTTTGAACCTTCGCAAATTGCAAGGCAATCGGTTTCAGGCCCTTGGGGACTCTCATCATCAATATCCAAAATCCCGTCATTGTCGTCATCCGGATCCAGTTCGTTGTCGATCAGATCTCCATCCGTATCGTTGTCCAGTTGATTAGGAGAATTGTCACCGTCTAAATCGCAGTCTTCTTCGTTTTTCACCTCATCATCATCAATATCCGAATCCAGACCTTGCGGTGTAGTATCAATGAGATCCGGTATACCGTCACCGTCGTCGTCGTTGTCGAATTCATTATCAGTTCCATCGCCGTCGGTATCATTGTCTTTTTCATTTTCGGTATCGTCGCAGTTTTGATCGTCTTCACTATCGCAACCGTCGATGTTGTAGGGGGGATGGGAGTTAATATATATAGAGTCGACCACGATAATATTAAATCCATCGGTTATCGTAATGGTTATTTGGCCATCTTCATTGGGGCAGATTTTTTCGAAGTCCGACTCTATCGGGCCATACTCATCACTTTGATAAGAGATACATTCGGCTTTCAAAATATCCAAATTGAACAATACCTCCACCAAAGTGCCGCAGGATAAAGCCCCTTGGATAAGAATGTCGCTTCTAATACAGGCTCCATGTGTCACGTTGATCGTGTCGAAATCGATATGTTGTCCGTCCTCATCTACACTGCAGGCTTCGGGTTCGATGATACAGCTTGTAATGCATCCGAAAACATCCTGGGTTATCACAAGGAAAGGTCCCTGGCCAGATACTCGTTCATATGTAGATGAAGGCTTAAAACTTGTTACGAATTCTATACCATTAGCGAGATCATATATTCTTGATTTGTTTAAAAGGTGCGGTGAGATATTGGGTTCAAAATAAAGGAACGTCTGTCCAGAACCGGCCACATTGGCTATCCCATGACAACTTAGAGCGCTTTCTTGATTTTCGCATGCCCCATCAATAAGTATTTTGATGATCTCTTCGCACGCCTCTTCGCTTGGCTGTTCTTCACCACCGCTTGATTTCAGGATGAATTTCCTGGCGAAGGAGGTAGACTCTAATACCGGATACTTGGTAAATGCATTCATTTTCCACGATAAGAAATTTTGTCTCATCGTGGCCAATCTCAGATATACGGAATCTTTATAGCTGTACGTCCCGCTGAGGAAGCTATCTTCTATGTCGTATCGGACAGTTTGTAGATTGTTAATTAACTGTTGCGTTAACGCTGTACTCAACCCCAATTCCCCCAGCCTCGACAAAGTATGATCCAAAGACCCATCCCGCTCAAACGAATAGTGCAATTGATTAAAATCCCTTTGTGTGATCGTGATCAAGCTCAATATCTCGCAGTATATTTCGGGATCGCAAATTGTCGAATCCATGCACTCCTCGTCGTCGCAATCCACCAGCCCGTCGCCGTCATTGTCCACGCCGTCGTCACAGATAGCTTCTATAGGAGTGCATTCAGGCAAATCGGTACTGATTGGCTCCGGACATCCATCTTCCATTAGTGAAAGTGTGCCTGTTACACAAGAGTGTGTACAATCGTTCAATGTTGTGTCTTCAAAGCCCACATAGAAATGACAATAACGCGTACCCCAATCTGTATTTCTTACATTCGAGTAATTACAACTCTCCTGTAGGGCCTCAAATGGGGCAAGACCGGCCGGAGGAAAACTGCTTTCGACAGCAATCTGTCCCAAGAAATGTGCAATCCTCAAGGGTGTATTGATCTCAAACGCATCCTTATGTCTATTAAACGCTTCCATCACCTCTCTCAATCTAGTCGTATCGGTATCCGGGAACATGCATCGCATCTCGTCCATCCCGCTGTCCGAAGTTTGCAACTTCGGAATCATAGTCAGCACATCCATCTGCCTTTTGTATTGTACCATTCTTAACATTCGAAAAATCTTCCAGTATACATTCCAGGTCATCGCAATTGGCGTGACCATCTCCATCTTCGTCCATTTCTTGCTCATCATCACATATTTCGCATGGTTGTGTGATGATTATTTTTCCTTCTGGTGTTACTTGTGCGAATAGTGCATTCGCAGAAAGTAAAAAAATGAAGGTGCTTAAGTTCAATATTGTCGTTCTCATTATTAGATTCCTCATGTGTTATTTCGGGTGTACCCGTTACCTATAATTTCTACTCAAAACAACTGTCATAAATCCATCCTTCTATATCCGTTTTCAGTGATTTAATTCTCACCCAATTCTCGCTCGTTTCCAATATTTCTACTAGCTCGTCCCGTTCCAGATCGCCTGTATCTTGTCCACTTGGGGTATCATAAATATCGAGATGATCGACGCAGATGGATTTGACCTCTTTGTTTAGAAATACTTGGAAATAATCCGTATCGTTATTCCTTTGTTCCGTATTTATAATCAAAATTATGTTATATGGTAATTCAATAACTCTGGTAAATTCCATCATCCCGGCATTGCCGTAAATCATTCTTTCAGTATCACATCGAAAATGAAAGAGGACATTGAAAAAATTATCGCTTAGATCTAACTGCGTCAAGTATGTTCCATCAGGAACTAGTTCAATTTCTGATGCCACACTAATTTCATTTTGTTCTTTATTTTGAAAGCCAATTCTTTTGATGTCAAAATAATAGTTGAAATCTTCACTTTCGGAATATGAGATGATCATGATTTTATCATCATTAATGATATTGTAATCAATTCGAATTACATCCTCGCGAGGCAGATAATTCCTTGAATTCCAAATACCTTTTATACAATCATAATTTGATATCTGAGAAAATATTAAATCTGTTCTGAATAGACTAAGAATGAGCGTTAGCAGAAGAATTTTAGTTTCCATGGCAAGTCCTGTTTTTTAGTAATGTATTGTAAATTAACCTGGAATAAGTGCTACGACTAAGGAAGCCATTTGGTGGGTCAACACCATTTATTATTTCTCCAACATCGTCAATTTGAGCATCTGTCATGCCTTCATCAGAGTGTAAATTCAGATTTCTATATTCCCAATAATACATTGCTGCCTTCAAGGATACATCAACATCTGTTGTCAGTTCATCAATGTGCCCGCCGTCATCTGATTGAATATGAAAATATTTTGCTCCCCCATTTTGGATAGAATCTATATTCCAGGCATCGCTTATTGCCTCGTAGTTCACTTTTCCTGTAAGATGAATAAATCCTCTTCCGAAAAACGTATAGCCATCCCCTGAGCTTGGTGGGCCGTTACCAGGACCAACATTACATGCGTAGACATAATTGAATAAATTCTCATTGCAATCTGTTCCTGTATTATAATATTCATCTTTTATTGGCAACTGAGAAACAACAGTACCGGGAGGAAATGGAGGTTCACAATTTGAAAATGGACAAATACTAAAATCGATTGCCTCATGGCCCTCGTACAAATCACAACGCCTTCTATCTGCAAACGTATTTTGAATATTTGATTCGGTATAACATGCAGATATTGACTCGTCGAGTTCAACTAACCCTCCTGTTTCATGCCCTATTTGCCCAAAAAAGTGTGCTATCCTTAAAACTGTGTTGATCTCAAATGTATCTTTATACCTATTAAACGCCTCCATAACTTCCCTCAATCTAGTAGTATCCGTATCAGGAAACATACACGTCATCTCATCCATGTCCAGTTCTGTTTTTATTTCAATGCACACCTCTTCAGAGGTAAGTAGTCTTCCATCATTTCCGATCATTTCTACTATATATGTTCCTCCGGTATCCGGACATAATATAGCGTCTCCAGTTAAATTAGAATACCAATTGGCTCCTGCCATAGCAGTATCGCTAAAACAATCATTTTTAATGTACAAACCGTCCACACACGTAGCCGATATCTCAATGCAGTCTGGCAAGCAATTCAAATTGCAATCGACCGTATCAATTGATTTGGAGATACTTTTCTGTAGCGTTTGGCGGATGGAACAATCCGTATCAAAACAATCTGCATGTCCGTCTCCATCTTCATCAATATTTTCACCATCGCATACTTCTTCTGAGGGCCCAAATGGAGTAGGATCATCTTCATCAAGTATTCCATCGTTATCGTCATCATAGTCGTGTAAATTAATAATTCCATCTCCATCGGCATCGTCATTATCATCTGTCTGTTCGATATTAGGGATGCTGTCATTATTTATGTCTTTGTCGGTGCCGTTTAAATTGCCATCACTGTCACTGTCTAGTGAAATAGCAGGGGTATATTGAATAGCACAGCCACCTTGTTTCTCAATAGTGAGTGTATATTCTCCTAGCGCAATGCCTTCAAGTATGTTTACCCCGTACTCACTACAGCTATCACCTACGCATATTCGAAAATTCTCAAATGACTGATTACCAGCTAGTTGCACGCTGATTGTGCCATTATTTTCACCGCATTCGGACTCGCCAACTTCGATTTTCTGTACCACAAGCTGTGGTATACAATCTGGGTCCTCACATCCAGTAAGTCCATCGCTGTCCTCGTCATCAGTTGTCATACAATCTTCAATGCATTCAGTCTCCAGCCCTTGCGGACTCTCATCATCAATATCCAAAATGCCGTCATTGTCGTCATCCGGATCCAGTTCGTTGTCGATCAGATCTCCATCCGTATCGTTGTCCAGTTGATTAGGAGAATTGTCACCGTCTAAATCGCAGTCTTCTTCGTTTTTCACCTCATCATCATCAATATCCGAATCCAGACCTTGCGGTGTAGTATCAATGAGATCCGGTATACCGTCACCGTCGTCGTCGTTGTCGAATTCATTATCAGTTCCATCGCCGTCGGTATCATTGTCTTTTTCATTTTCGGTATCGTCGCAGTTTTGATCGTCTTCACTATCGCAACCGTCGATGTTGTAGGGGGGATGGGAGTTAATATATATAGAGTCGACCACGATAATATTAAATCCATCGGTTATCGTAATGGTTATTTGGCCATCTTCATTGGGGCAGATTTTTTCGAAGTCCGACTCTATCGGGCCATACTCATCACTTTGATAAGAGATACATTCGGCTTTCAAAATATCCAAATTGAACAATACCTCCACCAAAGTGCCGCAGGATAAAGCCCCTTGGATAAGAATGTCGCTTCTAATACAGGCTCCATGTGTCACGTTGATCGTGTCGAAATCGATATGTTGTCCGTCCTCATCTACACTGCAGGCTTCGGGTTCGATGATACAGCTTGTAATGCATCCGAAAACATCCTGGGTTATCACAAGGAAAGGTCCCTGGCCAGATACTCGTTCATATGTAGATGAAGGCTTAAAACTTGTTACGAATTCTATACCATTAGCGAGATCATATATTCTTGATTTGTTTAAAAGGTGCGGTGAGATATTGGGTTCAAAATAAAGGAACGTCTGTCCAGAACCGGCCACATTGGCTATCCCATGATAACTTAGAGCGCTTTCTTGATTTTCGCATGCCCCATCAATAAGTATTTTGATGATCTCTTCGCACGCCTCTTCGCTTGGCTGTTCTTCACCACCGCTTGATTTCAGGATGAATTTCCTGGCGAAGGAGGTAGACTCTAATACCGGATACTTGGTAAATGCATTCATTTTCCACGATAAGAAATTTTGTCTCATCGTGGCCAATCTCAGATATACGGAATCTTTATAGCTGTACGTCCCGCTGAGGAAGCTATCTTCTATGTCGTATCGGACAGTTTGTAGATTGTTAATTAACTGTTGCGTTAACGCTGTACTCAACCCCAATTCCCCCAGCCTCGACAAAGTATGATCCAAAGACCCATCCCGCTCAAACGAAAAGTGCAATTGATTAAAATCCCTTTGTGTGATCGTGATCAAGCTCAATATCTCGCAGTATATTTCGGGATCGCAAATTGTCGAATCCATGCACTCCTCGTCGTCGCAATCCACCAGCCCGTCGCCGTCATTGTCCACGCCGTCGTCACAGATAGCTTCTATAGGAGTGCATTCAGGCAAATCGGTACTGATTGGCTCCGGACATCCATCTTCCATTAGTGAAAGTGTGCCTGTTACACAAGAGTGTGTACAATCGTTCAATGTTGTGTCTTCAAAGCCCACATAGAAATGACAATAACGCGTACCCCAATCTGTATTTCTTACATTCGAGTAATTACAACTCTCCTGTAGGGCCTCAAATGGGGCAAGACCGGCCGGAGGAAAACTGCTTTCGACAGCAATCTGTCCCAAGAAATGTGCAATCCTCAAGGGTGTATTGATCTCAAACGCATCCTTATGTCTATTAAACGCTTCCATCACCTCTCTCAATCTAGTCGTATCGGTATCCGGGAACATGCATCGCATCTCGTCCATCCCGCTGTCCGAAGTTTGCAACTTCGGAATCATAGTCAGCACATCCATCTGCCTTTTGTATTGTACCATTCTTAACATTCGAAAAATCTTCCAGTATACATTCCAGGTCATCGCAATTAGCATGACCATCTCCATCTTCGTCCATGCCTTCTACATCATCGCATATTTCGCATGGTTGGGTGATGACGATTTTGCCTTCCGGTGTTACTTGCGCAAGAATCATTTGCGGTAATAAGCAGAAACTAAGCGCGAGTAAAATGCTATATGTTTTCGTTTTCATCATTTTGGCTGATTCTTTTCTAAGGCATTGGTTATTTCATTCAAGGCAGCTGTCGTAAATCCATCCTTCGAGTGCTGTTTTAAGTGATTTTATCCTGACCCAGTCTTCGTTAGTCTCCAGCACTTCCACAAGCTCATCCTGCATTACATCGCCTGTGTCCTGGCCATTTGGGCTCTCGTATACATCCAATTGCTCGACGCAGATATTGCGAATCTCCATTTCCATATATTCCAGAATAAGGTCATGTCTGAGCAACTTAGACTGGTTAAATAAATACTGAATAACATTATAGGATAATTTATTAAGACGACCATACCAAGACGGTGATCCATTCCCTACCATCCAATCTTCATCTTTACAGGAATAAATCATACATCCAAAAATATTTGTTACATGAATACTATCTATGTAATCGAATTGAACAAAATATTCACCTTCTTCTAGTATATCAGTACCAATTCTTAATGTATCCTTTACCCAAAAGTTTTCCGTATTAATGAATCCAACACCAGATACAATCCATTCACTCCAATCTCGATCTGTTCCATAAATAATAATTGATTTATGGTCTTTTATTATCCTAATTTGATAATCAAGTTTGTCTTCCTCAGTTCGACTCAATTTCGAACTCTCCCAATAGCCATTTAGGCAATTTAATGTATGTTGAGCTTGACCAACTGAAATAAATGCAATCCAAACGAAAAAGACAATTCTATTCATTATTACTTGTTAAACATTCTAAAATAGTCTGAGATAGTTCCTGGCGTGCTCGAATGGATTCAGGTGTTGCACCATCACCATTTATCGCTCTGGTAACATTTCTTATATCATCCTCAATTAAATTCCCTTCAATTAAATCATTGATTGACTGCATTCCATTACCTCTGCAATGACCCGTTGGACAATTTTGCCAGAACAACATAGCCACCTTCATGCTTACATTTATCTCATTGAAAAAATCATCAAAGTCGTCCCCAGTAAAATCTTTTCGATGAGGAGAATCGGCTGGTAATCCTTCATTCCACCATTGACTAGCCAGGTCATAGTTGTTGTACCAAGTAAGATGTATCAGGCCAGCTCCTCTATATCTTGAACCATCACCGGTTGCAGGTGAGCCATTCCCATTCCTACAAGAATATACCAAATCCATTAAAAGACAGTCGTCCATTGTATTTTCAAGATAGTCTTCTTTTATATTTAGGAGATCCCTTAATAGCCTATTATTTCTTATTTGATCAAAACTTAGATTTTTCAACGTATCTGCTAGCAAACTGGTGTCAACAGTGCATTCATGTTCACAATCATCTAGATTTTCGTCGGCAAAACCTTCGAACAAATTGCAGTAGGTTCTACCCCAACTATTATTTCGTAAATTATTTTCAGAATAATAGCAGCTTTCTCTAAGCGCCTCAAAAGGCGGAGTATTTAAAAATGATGATTCATGCCCTATCTGACCCAGGAAATGAGCAATCCTCAATGGAGTATTAATCTCAAATTGATCTGCATATCTAGCAAATGCTCCAGCTACTTCTTGCAAACGGATTGTGTCTGTATCATCAAATGCACACTTTAGAATGCTATACACGTAGGCACTATCTATTGTTCTTGCTTCTATACATATCTCTTCCGAGGTCAATAATGAGCCGTCATTTCCGATCATTTCCACTATATATGCTCTACCCGTATCCGGACAGGCTATTGCGTCACCTGTTTCAGGGTGATAATAATTTGCACTTGCAAACTGATCTTGTGTAAAACATTCATTAGCCACATATACATCTGTAAGACAGGTGCCAGGCCATATCTCAATGCAGTCTGGCAAGCAATTCAAATTGCAATCGACCGTATCAATTGATTTGGAGATACTTTTCTGTAGCGTTTGGCGGATGGAACAATCCGTATCAAAACAATCTGCATGTCCGTCTCCATCTTCATCAATATTTTCACCATCGCATACTTCTTCTGAGGGCCCAAATGGAGTAGGATCATCTTCATCAAGTATTCCATCGTTATCGTCATCATAGTCGTGTAAATTAATAATTCCATCTCCATCGGCATCGTCATTATCATCTGTCTGTTCGATATTAGGGATGCTGTCATTATTTATGTCTTTGTCGGTGCCGTTTAAATTGCCATCACTGTCACTGTCTAGTGAAATAGCAGGGGTATATTGAATAGCACAGCCACCTTGTTTCTCAATAGTGAGTGTATATTCTCCTAGCGCAATGCCTTCAAGTATGTTTACCCCGTACTCACTACAGCTATCACCTACGCATATTCGAAAATTCTCAAATGACTGATTACCAGCTAGTTGCACGCTAATTGTGCCATTATTTTCACCGCATTCGGACTCGCCAACTTCGATTTTCTGTACCACAAGCTGTGGTATACAATCTGGGTCCTCACATCCAGTAAGTCCATCGCTGTCCTCGTCATCAGTTGTCATACAATCTTCAATGCATTCAGTCTCCAGCCCTTGCGGACTCTCATCATCAATATCCAAAATGCCATCGTTGTCGTCATCCGGATCCAGTTCGTTGTCGATCAGATCTCCATCCGTATCGTTGTCCAGTTGATTAGGAGAATTGTCACCGTCTAAATCGCAGTCTTCTTCGTTTTTCACCTCATCATCATCAATATCCGAATCCAGACCTTGCGGTGTAGTATCAATGAGATCCGGTATACCGTCACCGTCGTCGTCGTTGTCGAATTCATTATCAGTTCCATCGCCGTCGGTATCATTGTCTTTTTCATTTTCGGTATCGTCGCAGTTTTGATCGTCTTCACTATCGCAACCGTCGATGTTGTAGGGGGGATGGGAGTTAATATATATAGAGTCGACCACGATAATATTAAATCCATCGGTTATCGTAATGGTTATTTGGCCATCTTCATTGGGGCAGATTTTTTCGAAGTCCGACTCTATCGGGCCATACTCATCACTTTGATAAGAGATACATTCGGCTTTCAAAATATCCAAATTGAACAATACCTCCACCAAAGTGCCGCAGGATAAAGCCCCTTGGATAAGAATGTCGCTTCTAATACAGGCTCCATGTGTCACGTTGATCGTGTCGAAATCGATATGTTGTCCGTCCTCATCTACACTGCAGGCTTCGGGTTCGATGATACAGCTTGTAATGCATCCGAAAACATCCTGGGTTATCACAAGGAAAGGTCCCTGGCCAGATACTCGTTCATATGTAGATGAAGGCTTAAAACTTGTTACGAATTCTATACCATTAGCGAGATCATATATTCTTGATTTGTTTAAAAGGTGCGGTGAGATATTGGGTTCAAAATAAAGGAACGTCTGTCCAGAACCGGCCACATTGGCTATCCCATGACAACTTAGAGCGCTTTCTTGATTTTCGCATGCCCCATCAATAAGTATTTTGATGATCTCTTCGCACGCCTCTTCGCTTGGCTGTTCTTCACCACCGCTTGATTTCAGGATGAATTTCCTGGCGAAGGAGGTAGACTCTAATACCGGATACTTGGTAAATGCATTCATTTTCCACGATAAGAAATTTTGTCTCATCGTGGCCAATCTCAGATATACGGAATCTTTATAGCTGTACGTCCCGCTGAGGAAGCTATCTTCTATGTCGTATCGGACAGTTTGTAGATTGTTAATTAACTGTTGCGTTAACGCTGTACTCAACCCCAATTCCCCCAGCCTCGACAAAGTATGATCCAAAGACCCATCCCGCTCAAACGAATAGTGCAATTGATTAAAATCCCTTTGTGTGATCGTGATCAAGCTCAATATCTCGCAGTATATTTCGGGATCGCAAATTGTCGAATCCATGCACTCCTCGTCGTCGCAATCTACCAGCCCGTCGCCGTCATTGTCCACGCCGTCGTCACAGATAGCTTCTATAGGAGTGCATTCAGGCAAATCGGTTTTGATTGGCTCCGGGCATCCATCTTCCATTAGTGAAAGTGTACCTGTGACACAAGAGTGTGTACAATCGTTCAATGTTGTGTCTTCAAAGCCCACATAGAAATGACAATAACGCGTACCCCAATCTGTATTTCTTACATTCGAGTAATTACAACTCTCCTGTAGGGCCTCAAATGGGGCAAGACCGGCCGGAGGAAAACTGCTTTCGACAGCAATCTGTCCCAAGAAATGTGCAATCCTCAAGGGTGTATTGATCTCAAACGCATCCTTATGTCTATTAAACGCTTCCATCACCTCTCTCAATCTAGTCGTATCGGTATCCGGGAACATGCATCGCATCTCGTCCATCCCGCTGTCCGAAGTTTGTAACTTCGGACTCATATCATCTTTTGAATTAAGGCCCTTCAGTGTTGTCATCTCTTTTCAAATAATTTCAGTGTTCTTTCAATGTCAATTTTCCTTTTCCATATGAATTATCCTTGCTCCGTTTCTGCGAGACAAATAATCCTTTGGGCATCTTTTCAATAAGGGGGAATTTTATGGAGGGTCGCTCTTTAGAGGGGTGCTTTCCTTTTACATATCTCTTTGAAGTTGCTAACTTCAAACAGCGGGGGTGATTCAAAACAATGTGGCTAATACGTCGTAGTAATTTTGATTGATTTAACTACCTGTGTTGTTGTATCCCAATAAATGGTTAAACCTGAATCATCTGAATTAACACCATTTGTCATAAAGGCCTTGCCCAGATAATTCGTCACACCGCTATTATGTATTAAGTATTCTTCAGGGAAGCATGATTGTACTTCTGACGAGGTCATACCTATGTAAAGTTCACAACCATTTGGGGATATGAGGATGTAATTATCCTGACCGCCGGATGCACTGAAGTCAGCCTTATATATTTGTATGTCACTCCATTTGTATAATTTTACAAATAAGTGCTCATATTTATACATTATAGAATACAAATTCACGGATTCATCAAAAATATTATCATCAATTTCATAAGGTTCTCCAAGTATCTCCAATATTTTGTCGTGGACTAATGAATCCCCATTTATTTCATCTAAAGAAAGTGTATCGTTAGTTAAGAGATTAACAATTTTAAAGTCCTCCTTTAGAAAATCTTGTTGGCTACAGACATCAAGCCACGTAATGAAGACAAGAAAAGGTGTAAGAAGAACAAGTGTATTTTTCATATGATCAATTGTTACATAATGTTGTGCTAATAGTTGCATCATTGTTAAATTTCGTTGCGAAATAATCCGCAGGGTCAAGCGGCATGCCAGAAGAACCTCCGTTAATCCAATTCCTAACTTGAACGTGAACGTGAGGCACGGTATGTGATTTACAAGCATTTCCTGTAACCCCAACTGTCCCTATAATTTCACCTTGTTTTACATATGTATTTTTGTCGATCTTTGTACTAGAAACCACTTTCAAATGTGAGGCAATCGACTTCAGATGACCGTAATGAAACCTAAGGCTATCTCCGTTAATAACACTAATAATAGCTACTTGATTTCCAAGATCTTCGTTACAATTTGAGATATAGTGGCTATTGCAATTGCAATTTTTCTTGACCCTTTGTACCCAACCAGCATGCATGGCATAAATATTGGAGCAAATAGTATCTTTTATATCAAAACCTCCGTGTTTCCAATTAACAATTTTCACTATTGTATCTCGTCTAGAAGGCCTTGGAATTATTAGGGTGTCCAGGGCACAATTTTTCTTTTTGTCATTTTTTCTAACACAATCGAATAAGCCCCCAATAAAATTACTGTCCAAAGATGAATTGACGGTAGCAGCTATTTCCGGCTTTAAAACGGGATCTCCTTTACACGGACAATCAATAGTCTCAAACGTGATAGACTCCACAGCCGTACACCCATACTGATCCGTAATAGTAACCGTATAAGTTCTCTCATTGTTAACAGTATCCCGAGGAAATACTTCCAAGGAATCACCTGATGACCCATCTGACCAGTTATATGTATACGAACCCCCACCCATCAAACTATCCAATCTTAAAACCGTACTATCCGACCAATTATGACACCACAATGTATCCGTGCGATGATTGGTCTTAAACTTGAACGTCGGTGGATTAAGATTGGCAACTTCAATAGCAATGTCCAGATTTACCATACAATGTAAAAACTCTACTTCGACTCCTATTGTTATGGTCGAATCTACGGTTATCGTAATACTGTCAAGAAATGCTCCTGACTGCCCATTGTCCCAATGATAAAATATCGCACCAAAAGTATTCCCACCTACACGAATTGTGACATCACTACCGGCACAAGAGGAATCGCCTTGTACAGAGGATTCGAGAGTTAGTGGAAAAGACTTAGTAATATCCTCACAAGGACATGTTATGTCAATACCCTGCGGACTAAAATCATCAATATCCAAAATCCCATCATTGTCATCATCCGGATCCAATTCATTGTCAATCAGATCACCATCAGTGTCGCCGTCCAGATGATTTGGAGAGTTGTCTCCATCTATATCGCAATCCTCTTCATTCTTAATCTCGTCATCATCAATATCCGAATCCAGACCTTGCGGTGTAGTATCAATGAGATCCGGTATACCGTCACCGTCGTCGTCGTTGTCGAATTCATTATCAGTTCCATCGCCGTCGGTATCATTGTCTTTTTCATTTTCGGTATCGTCGCAGTTTTGATCGTCTTCACTATCGCAACCGTCGATGTTGTAGGGGGGATGGGAGTTAATATATATAGAGTCGACCACGATAATATTAAATCCATCGGTTATCGTAATGGTTATTTGGCCATCTTCATTGGGGCAGATTTTTTCGAAGTCCGACTCTATCGGGCCATACTCATCACTTTGATAAGAGATACATTCGGCTTTCAAAATATCCAAATTGAACAATACTTCCACCAAAGTGCCGCAGGATAAAGCCCCTTGGATAAGAATGTCGCTTCTAATACAGGCTCCATGTGTCACGTTGATCGTGTCGAAATCGATATGTTGTCCGTCCTCATCTACACTGCAGGCTTCGGGTTCGATGATACAGCTTGTAATGCATCCGAAAACATCCTGGGTTATCACAAGGAAAGGTCCCTGGCCAGATACTCGTTCATATGTAGATGAAGGCTTAAAACTTGTTACGAATTCTATACCATTAGCGAGATCATATATTCTTGATTTGTTTAAGAGGTGTGGTGAGATATTGGGTTCAAAATAAAGGAACGTCTGTCCAGAACCGGCCACATTGGCTATCCCATGACAACTTAGAGCGCTTTCTTGATTTTCGCATGCCCCATCAATAAGTATTTTGATGATCTCTTCGCACGCCTCTTCGCTTGGCTCTTCTTCACCACCGCTTGATTTCAGGATGAATTTCCTGGCGAAGGAGGTAGACTCTAATACCGGATACTTGGTAAATGCATTCATTTTCCACGATAAGAAATTTTGTCTCATCGTGGCCAATCTCAGATATACGGAATCTTTATAGCTATACGTCCCGCTGAGGAAGCTATCTTCTATGTCGTATCGGACAGTTTGTAGATTGTTAATTAACTGTTGCGTTAACGCTGTACTCAACCCCAATTCCCCCAGCCTCGACAAAGTATGATCCAAAGACCCATCCCGCTCAAACGAAAAGTGCAATTGATTAAAATCCCTTTGTGTGATCGTGATCAAGCTCAATATCTCGCAGTATATTTCGGGATCGCAAATTGTCGAATCCATGCACTCCTCGTCGTCGCAATCCACCAGCCCGTCGCCGTCATTGTCCACGCCGTCGTCACAGATAGCTTCTATAGGAGTGCATTCAGGCAAATCGGTTTTGATTGGCTCCGGGCATCCATCTTCCATTAGTGAAAGTGTACCTGTGACACCAGAAACGCCACCTACCCGGAGCTGAAGCGAAGCGCCTGCAAGGTTAATGGAATCAATTGTGGTAAGAACCTCAGTGGCTGTCCAAACAGCTAAACTTTCATTGACGGCACGAATGTAGACTATTCCTGCTTCCGTGTTTTCAGGAATGCTATTGCATGACAAAGCAGTCCCGCCTTCTTCGCTAAATGAGTCGTTCAAAAGAATACTCTGGCCATCCTCAATAAGCCGCAGACTCAAGCCTGAATTCTTAAACTCTATGCCGTCCAGCTGTAGCATATATTCAAAGCTGGATGTCACCTGTCTTGTACCGATGGTGACGCCATCAAAAGAAATGCTGCCAATGTCGTGATTGCTTTCAATTACTGTCAGGCGCGAGCTGTCTGCAAGGAAACGCACAAACTGTGGCCGGCATAAGGTGTCACAGGCCAGGAGGCTTGTGCTGCAATCTCCGTCTTCGCAGTCTATCAGGCCATCGCAGTCGTTGTCGATGCCGTCTGTACAGGTTTGATTTGTATTTTCTTCTTCTGAGCGGGCCTCGATTGTAATGGAAGCTATAGCTGGACATCCATCAACAGTAGCTGATAATGAATATGTTCCGGCTTGATCTACGATTATTTCGATTGTGGTGTCGCCTGTGCCCCAAACAATCGAGCCTTGATCTACATTTTCATTTACAACAAGCGCTGTCGCGTCACCTATACATATCTCGGTATTTCCGCTAATGGATAACGTGGAAGGCGCTGTAGCCACAATTGTCTCGGTGATCTCAGCTGGACATCCGTTTTCATCGGAGACCTGCAATGAAATTGTATGTGCACCGGAGGCGAAAACTAACGAAAGTGTCGATTCAGTAGATCCATTGTGCCAAGTGTAGTCGTAATTTCCAGCGGGTACTACGGTCGGGTTGATCGTGGATTCTTCGTCACCGCAGAGGTGTTCAGGGAGGTTGAAATTTATCGAAATCGGTTGACAATACAAACAGGAATTGTCCGATACGTTGGCTGTTGGATCATAGTTGTAGGCCAGGTTATCCGTACAGCCAAAAATGCAAGGTGTGCATAGAAGTCCGCCACAGTCCATGTCCTCTTCATCACCATTCAGAATGCCGTCGTTGCACATCTGGCAAGAGCCGTCATCGGATTCGACATTTTCATTAAAGTTATGGGCTTGTGCATCCATGCATCCTGTGCAGGTTGTATCGCTTTGGGTGACCTCGATATCTATGTTGCTGCTACAGAGGTTGTCCGTATTTCTTACGATAACTTGGTATTGACCTGCTGAAAGATTTTCAAATAGAGGAACTGACTGGTAGCTGCTGCCGTCATCTATGCTGAATTCGAGCTCCGCACTTCCAGAAAATGTTATTGAACCCGACGCTTCGTCAGCACATGTGCCAATGTTTTGCGCGGCGAAAGTCGGTTCGCTATAACAATCCGAATCGTCGCAATCTATCAGTCCGTCGCTGTCGTTATCCAAGCCGTCTCCACATACTTCCGGAGGACAGGTCGGTAAGTCCGGATTTATAGGATCGAGGCAGCCGTCTTCAGAAAGTCGGAGGACAGCGGAGAAATTCGAGGCATTGGAAAAATCAAGTAAAAGCGATGCTCCGGAAAGTGAGTCCAGTTCGCGTATGCTTAGCACGCCTTCGGACGTCCATGTGCTCACTATTCCGTCTACAGCACGAATGTAAAGTATACCTTCTTCTGTGTCCACCGGCACATTAGTGCAGACAAATTCAAAGTCCGGAGCATCTCCTTGTCCATTGAAAATGGATGTAGAGACACTGTTGTTATCAAGACTAATACTCAGTCCTGTGCTCGCGAGATCTACCTCGCCGAATACCAATTTGTATTCGAATGAAGAGGTAATGGCGCGCGCCTTCAAAGTGATACTTTGTTCGGTTATGGAGCCCAGATCAAAATCGCTTTCGTAATCGACTGAAACGCCTCCATCATTGACCTCAAAATTTACAAATTGCTCACGGCATTCATCGTCACAGGCCAAAAGCAGTTGACATTCGGGGTCGTCGCAGTCTACCAAACCATCGCAATTGTTGTCGATTCCATCGCGGCAGGTGAGTGTGGTGTTTTCAGGTTCAGATATTGTGCTGATTGTAAGCGACGCGGTCGATTCACAACCGTTAGCCGTTACCGTGACAAAATAAGAGTCGCCCGCAATGACCTCCGTTGTTGTGCCTGTACTTCCATCGCTCCAAATTATATTGTTATCAGCAGCGTCACCTACTAATGAAAGAATAACCGTGTCTCCAGCACAAGCGGATGTATTGCCTTCGATTGAAATCATCGGCGCACTATAAACCTCAAAGCTGGTTTCGGCTGAGGTAGTACATCCGAATACATCTGTAATTTCGACCGATACCGTGTGATCTCCTATTGAGAAGGTTGTACTTAGCGTGCTTCCGGTTGACCCATCATTCCATACAAACGAGTATGGCTCTGTATCGTCAAGATTTGTAGAAATGGTGATTTGTTCATTTTCGCATCGAACGTCAGGAACAACAAGTGCCAGTGGAACATCGGGGCAACCCAAACAAGTATCGCTTACGAGGATCTCTACATCCACTTGCTGTGTACAGGAGTCCACATCATTTTTCATGGTCAGGATATATATACCCGAGGAGAGGCCGCTAAAGTGCCCGTTGTCCTGGAATGACGAGTCAGCCAAAGGCTGACCAGCCCCTGGCTGGCCGTCAATACTAAATGAATAGTCGCCGGAATCTATGGTGACTGTAATAGAGCCGTATTCGTTGTGGCAGGTGTCTGTGTGCGTGAGATCGAGGGTAAAATCACTGCAGTGGTTTGGGCAATTTGTTATAGCTGGAGGTATATCCTGGGGATTGACTTTATGATCTTCGGAAAGCAAGGTAGGACAGCCTTCTTCGCTAAAGATGATTTGGGCGTCAAGTTGTATATTTTCTTGCTCGTAGACGTAAAAATGTGAGATTTGAGATTGTCCCAGATCCTCGGCATAGACCAGATTTTCGTTATGCCAAATGCTCAGGATGCCGTCCTGGACTCGTACAACCAGAATGTCATTTGGTTGAATAGAGGTTCCCGGAATCGGTTCGATTGCTTCGCAATTGGGTGAACGGTTTGGGTGTCTATGACTATATCACTGGTTAGCGCTAAGCCGAAATCTCTGCCATCAGAATGAACGCCAAGACGAATTCCAGAAATCCCACCGTTGGCAATTAACCTTAATTCGGCATTAGCCGTAGAACCATTCGGACTTATTTCGATTCCATTTTCATCGATGTAGGTATTGTCTTCGACATGGCTGCCTTCTGAGTAGCTGAACCCGTTTTCAGAAGTCGTGATGTTTACTGTGGTAGGTATACAGGATGTGTCGCAAGTATCGGAACTTGCAACTACCGTAAATTCTGCGGAGGCAGGGCAACCGTTGACGGTTGCATTTACCGCGTAGGTGCCAGCTTGGCTGACGACTATTTCAACTGTGCTCGCACCATTGTTCCATAAAATTGTGCTTTCGTCCACCTGGCCATTTAAAGTGAGGGTAGCAGAGGTGCCACTGCAAATCTCAGCCTCGCCGTTTATAGAAATGGAAACGTTTTCGCAGTCCGAGCACTCCCCAACTTCCCCGAGCGTCACATCATGGGTGAAGGAGCAACCACCATTTGTGTTTCTGCCGGTGATTGTGTACAGGCCAGAAGGCAGATTGGAGAAGACAGAATCGGATTGGAAGTTCTGGCCGTCGATGCTGAATTCGTATCCTGTTGTATCTACACACACAGTTATTGAACCGTTCTGACCAGTAGCGCATGTATCAATGTGTACGATTTTTATCTCAAAATCCGAAGTGATGCAGTCACTATCGAAACAGTCGATAAGGCCGTCGGAATCGTCGTCGATGTTGTTGTTGCAGATTTCGGGGCAGTCATTCGCCGTAATGGTAGCTGATCCCATAGCTTCACATAGCGTTTCTGAATTTCTGACGTAGACTGTATAGTTGCCCGGATCGAGATCTTGAATAATGTTGGAATTCTGATAATTCTGGCCGTCGATACTGTACTGCAAATTGCTGCCCGTAGCTGTGATTTGAAGTTTGCCATCCTTGTCAAAGGGACAGCTTTCGACGTCGGTGAAGTCAATGATTTCTACGATTACTGGGCTTCCACAATCGGGATCGGAGCAGCCCAAGGAGTCTGGCAGGACTTCAATGCTGTCAAGCGTTATATCAAAGCAACCGAGCGGATCGGAAACTGTGACCCATCTAACTTTGGGTTGGACGATACCGACTTCAGCTGATAACGTATATGTGCTATCGCCGGCAAGATCAGGTATGGTGTACGTATCCCCATCATCGAGGCTTATCTCGAAAAGTACTCCACCTAAGTAGCGGTCGGATTCGATAAAAATGGATGGATCTTGTCCGCACTGGCCGGTTTGGACAGTAAGAGTTAGTTGAAGTACAGGTATGACTGCGATGTCGATATTTTCCGATTTAGTGCAGCCGTGTTCGTCGGTGACTTCAAGGGAATAGTGATCGATCTGGCCGAATATTTGGGTTGAGGCACCGGTGACCGTCATTGTCGGATCGGTACCCATGACATCTCCATTTTCCTGTCGCCACGTGTAGGATATTATTTCTCTATTGGATGTGGGTTCTATAGTTAGGCTTTCTCCTTCGCAGAGGTAGCTAAGGCCGGGGAGGTCTATGGTGAGGTCGGAGCAGTAGATGCATGAGTTGTCGGATGTTGTGGCAAGAGTATCAAAATTAATTGCAGTTGAATCGATGCAACCTAAGGTGTCGATTAAGGGATCGCAAAGCTCGTCCTGGATGACAACAAAGGTTTTGGTGAAAGTGCATGCTTCATAAGTTAGCGTTACGGTATATGTACCGGGTTGAGTAGCTCCGTAAAATTGAATTTGTGTTGTGGGATCACCTATTCTGAAACCACCACTCCATTCGATAGAGGGGCCAGTTACATTGGATGAAATGCCTCCGGCAGCCATAATAGCCGTATCACCCGGGCAGACAAGGATTTCGTTGAGCTCTGCACCGTTTACCACATTTTCTACTAATATCGAAATTGAATGACTCAAAGTACAACCTTGTTCACTCACATATTCGTAGGTAATGGTATGCGGACCTTGTCCTGCTATCTCCGGATCAAATAGACCCGATGATGAAGTAACTCCATTACCGGTGAACGTGCCTTCGGGAAAAGCGGTATTCAATTGCATTGGATTATCGTAGATGCAGATGATATCGTTGGGGGTTGTGAGAAGGTCTTCGATGTTTTCCAAGAGGGGTGTTCCGTTGCAATTACAACTGCTATCGTGGGTGTCATTGATCGTGCATGGATCTTGATCGTCACAAGCTGAAGCAGGTAAAACCGACCCTCCGCAATTACCGGCACAATCCGGAGCAGGTTGATTGCATCCACACCCAAGGTCAACAGCGGACCCTCCGCAATTACCGGCACAGTCCGGAGCAGGTTGATTGCAACCGCAACCTAAGTCAACAGCAGACCCTCCACAATTACCTGCACAATCTACAGTTGCATTACCTCCGCAATTACCTGCACAATCCACAGTTGCATTTCCACCGCAATTACCAGCACAATCTACAGTTGCATTACCTCCGCAATTTCCGGCACAGTCCACTGTTGCATTTCCACCACAATTACCAGCACAATCTACAGTTGCATTACCTCCGCAATTACCTGCACAATCCACAGTTGCATTACCTCCACAATTACCTGCACAATCTACAGTTGCATTACCTCCGCAATTACCTGCACAATCCACAGTTGCATTTCCACCGCAATTACCAGCACAATCTACAGTTGCATTACCTCCGCAATTTCCGGCACAGTCCACTGTTGCATTTCCACCACAATTACCTGCACAATCTACAGTTGCATTACCTCCGCAATTACCTGCACAATCCACAGTTGCATTACCTCCACAATTACCAGCACAATCTACAGTTGCATTACCTCCACAATTACCTGCACAATTACCTGCACAATCTACAGTTGCATTTCCACCACAATTACCAGCACAATCTACGGTTGCATTACCTCCGCAATTACCTGCACAATCTACAGTTGCATTACCTCCGCAATTACCTGCACAATCCACTGTTGCATTACCTCCGCAATTACCTGCACAATCTACAGTTGCATTACCACCGCAATTTCCGGCACAATCTACAGTTGCATTACCTCCGCAATTACCTGCACAATCTACAGTTGCATTACCACCGCAATTTCCGGCACAATCTACAGTTGCATTACCTCCGCAATTACCAGCACAATCTACAGTTGCATTACCTCCGCAATTACCGGCACAGTCCACTGTTGCATTACCTCCGCAATTACCAGCACAATCTACAGTTGCATTACCTCCGCAATTACCGGCACAGTCCACTGTTGCATTTCCACCACAATTACCTGCACAATCCACTGTTGCATTACCTCCGCAATTACCTGCACAATCTACAGTTGCACTACCTCCGCAATTTCCGGCACAATCCACAGTTGCATTTCCACCACAATTTCCGGCACAATCTACAGTTGCATTTCCACCGCAATTTCCGGCACAATCCACAGTTGCATTTCCACCGCAATTTCCGGCACAATCTACAGTTGCATTACCTCCGCAATTACCTGCACAATCCACAGTTGCATTACCTCCGCAATTTCCCGCACAATCCACAGTTGCATTACCTCCGCAATTTCCGTCACAATCCACAGTTGCATTTCCACCGCAATTTCCCGCACAATCCAATGTTGCGCTACCGCCGCAAACTCCATTGCAATCCTCAACCTGATCGCCTTGACAACCGGTGGTACACCCTGGTATAGGCAGGCATATAACACCCCCTACCAATTCGTCGCAGGGAGGACAACTGCCGGGCACACCAACTTTTTGTATTTCTTTTAGCTTGAGTACCGGGATAGTGTCATTTTGCAAGCCCGTGGTGGATTGAGCGCCGCTAAGTACATCAACCGTTAAACCATTTCTTAACTGGAAATGATCACTGCTTGTCAATTCCCCACCACTCTCCAGGTAAGAAATTCCTATCAATACTAAAAAGGATATACGTTTCAGCATTGTCACATCGGGTTTTGCATTCCTAATCGAATTCAGTTATTCTTAGAGTAGGGTAGTCTATCTTTATCTCCTTCGAGATTTGAGTTCGGACAGACCCGATTATAGAATCATATTCTGTGCCAATACTATATTGCTATTATAAATTTCGATTTTTTGATTTTTCGAAATTTATTCTATACCCTTTTTTATTTACGTATTTTTACGGTAGTGTGGGAAAGTAGCGGAAGCCCACTTTTATTGGGGTTTCGTTGCGGGCACTACGGTGTTTTTACGGTACTAGTGTGCACGCCGATTTTGTCAACAATTTTCTAAGAAAAAATTTACCCTTGTCTTACGCTCCCTCGGTGAGCCACCCTTGTTGTACCGCCGATATTACCAGATCAATGGTATTTTTTGAATTCGTCTTTCTTATCATATTTTGACGATATGACTCAATGGTGCGTGGTGACAAGTTCAGTTTTTTGGCAATTTCTATACTTGTCAAACCTTTGACTAGTTCTTTTAAGACTTTTTCTTCCTGTGGACTAAAGTCTGGAGAATTGACTTTCAGCATTGGGTTTCATTTTTGAGTTATAAATCTTGTGCTCTAAAGCTGGATCACAATAAATTTGTCCGTATAATGATAAAAAATTTTAAGATATATGATACTTTTATCTAACGATAGGCAGGATTTTTTGACAAGCGGTCAAATATCGCATTTTAGGAAGCGCTGATTCCGAAAAGAACCCTCTCTGAGTTTATTCGGTCACGCAGCTGCGCTCTCAATCCTCCTCTGCCTCCTTGGCCTCAATCCGCTTCACGATCATGATGCTCACCTCGTACAGTAGATAGATCGGTACTCCTATCAATACCTGGGTAATGATATCTGGCGGTGTAATGATGGCAGCCAGGATAAATACGATAACAAAGGCATGCCTTCGGTATTTTTTCATAAATGCAGAAGAGATCAGGCCGATTTTGGCCAGGAAATAGACTGCTATAGGCAGTTCGAATATGATACCTGTGGGTATGGTGATCATCGTCAGATAGTTGACATACGATGCGAGTGTGGGACTATTGATAGCATCTTCTGTGACCTGGTAACCGGTCAAAAATGTAATGGCAAAAGGGCTGATCACAAAATATCCAAACAACACACCGAAGAGAAACAGTCCAGAGCAAATAGCTACCATTCCTCTCGCAGCTTTTCGTTCGTTGGAGTACAGGCCAGGCTTGACAAATCTCCAAAATTCCCAAAAGACATATGGGAATGCAATGACCAGGCCGACCCATATTGAAACTTTAATATGAGTGAAAAACTGTTCGCCCATATCCCGCACAATAAGTTGAAAATCAGTGGGTATCATACACGTCATTTCGGATATCGCGCAGAGCAATCGGTAGGTCGGGAAGCTTGGATCCTTTGGCGCCATAATGACTCCAAAAGTGATTTCATCAAGAATGAATACAACTATGCCTATCGCGAAGATGGCAGCTATGGATCTAAGGATGTGCCACCTCAATTCCTCCAGGTGATTCAGGAACGACATTTCCTTTTCTACCGGGCTTTTGTTTTCTTCTTGGTTGACTACTTCTTTTGACATATTGGAATAGGACAGAGAAATATTTAGTGCACAAAAATAAGCTGCTATTTTTCTTCATGGTACCTCTTGCTCATAAATAATGCGAAGAATCCGACCGTCGTGTGTGTTTGACGGACGGCTGTAGGCCTATGTCGTACAAAACGACCTGCCAAATCGAAAAAGATTACTTTCACCGAGTTTTTTGACGACATTCATGAGAATAACCATTATCATTTGCTGTCCTTTTTTGTTTGACTTTGTTAAGCGTACATTCATTCTATAAATCTAGATCTGGTTGATAGTTAATATTCTACTCTTTGTTCTGAGCGTTGCCGTATTAATTTTTGCCTCGGATAAATTTGTCGGTGCTGCTGAGAAAATAGGATTGTCGCTGGGGATTTCCCCATTTATTATAGGTGTTTCTATCGTCGCTTTCGGTACTTCTCTTCCCGAACTAGCTACATCAATTTTTAGCGTGGTCGACGGACAATCAGAAATTGTAGTTGGAAATGTCATTGGCTCCAATATCACGAATGTCCTGCTCGTCCTGGGACTCACCGCTGTCATGTCCCGAAAGATTGACCTGGACTACGACGTGATGGATATAGACATGCCATTACTCTTTATATCCGCATTTTTACTATGGTTTGCTATAGCTGACGGACACTTTTCTTTTTTTGAGGCTGTGCTATTTATTATCGCCCTGGTCGTATTCCTTATGAATTCTATTTCGAATAGGAAGGCTGATAATGACGAAAAGAGCAAATCGGCATTTCGAGACTATGTTACACTTATATTCGGTGGTATCCTCGTCTATTTTGGTGCGGCATACACAGTAGAAATGATCGAAAGCATAGCCCTGGATTTGGGAGCGGATCCTGCGATTATAGCAGTAACGGCCTTGGCTTTGGGAACCTCATTGCCGGAAGTAGTGGTGAGCCTTGCGGCGACGGCCAGAGGACAACATGACATTGCGATTGGCAATATACTGGGCTCCAATATCTTCAATACATATGCAGTCATGGCTTTCCCTTCCTTCCTGGGCCCTCTGGTCATTCCCGAACAGATATTATCGTTTTACCTACCCTTTATGCTTGTAGTAACTGCGCTGTTCGGATTTATTTGTCTTTCTAAAAAGATAAGTATGTGGGAGGGCGTAATGTTATTGGTGTTTTATGCGTTTTTCATTGGTGAATCGATTAAGAATACGGTGGGCTAGGCTAGGTGCATTTCACTTTTCGCGGTATCAGTTCATAGTCCTTGTTCGGTTGTGGTTTTAGGAAATTATTTCTCCGCATGCCAAAATATAGTATAACATTCCTGATATTGTTTAGTATGTGTATTCAGGGCCTTGCTCAAAATGGCCTGATACATCACTATTCATTCAATGGTTGCACCGGAGGGGATAATTCGGGCGGTCAGCATGGGTTTCTGTTTGGGGTAGCCGGTTGTCCTTGTGGCGTGAATGGGGACGCATTAGAACTCACGGGCCCCGGCCAATTTGCTGATTTTCCGCGATCAATTAACGATGTACTCAGCTCTGATTTTACATTGAGTTTTTATATGTGGCCGAGGAGTTTGGTTACGGGTTCGGAGGCTATAGATATTTGGTCGATTGGAGCGTCTTGCAACCGCGATACGATATTTTATATACGATACTTCCCGATTAATGGCGAAATCCGCGTGCGGATATCTGACCAACCCAGGAATGGAATTGACCTTTCGGGCTTTTTACCTGAAGGAAATTGTTGGTCCTATCTCGCGGTGAGCAGGCAGGATTTAGAATATAAATTGTACATAGAGTCTCAGGAGGTCGACAATGCTTTTTCTTCCATACCTACTAATTTCCAATCCTCTGATGTACTGACGGTGTCTATCAGTCCGTGCATAGACATGCCGGGGGTGGTGGAATATGAAGGCTTAGTAGACGAACTGAGAATTTACAACAAGGCTTTGACCTCGGCAGAGCTCGACTTGGAAAATTTCTACCCGGATCAAATCATCGAAGATAAAATTGTCATTTTCAAAGGAGAAAATGCGCTTATTGAAACGGGCGGAACGTGCGCCCCCGATTTCATGTGGTTCCCCGTAGACGATTTACAAGATATCAATACCCTAAATCCACTGGCCTTCCCTCAACAATCGACAACATATACTCTTGACATCAATCACGAAGACTGCCAAATAAGCGATCAAATTGATATCATAGTAGTAGACGTCGAAGAACTGGATTGTAGCCAACTGCTTTTGCCATCCGCCTTTACGCCCAATGGAGATGGGTTGAATGACGAATTTGGGATAAGTAATGAGTTTATTTTGGAGGAGTTATTATCATTCGAGATTTTTGACAAGTGGGGCGGCAGATTATTCTATCGCACACCGAACAATGAAAAGTGGGACGGCTCTTTTAGGGGCGAACCAGTTATGCCCGGGACTTATGTGTATCGTGTGAAGTACGTCTGCGGTGGTGATGAGTTGATAATTAATGGGGGTGTTAATGTGATCAGGTGAGTCAATATCAATCGCAATATCAATTTCAAATTCAATGTCCAGGCCGGCCTTAAATTGAGATTGCTATTGTCATTGAAATTGATATTTATCGATTACCTTCATACCTGCTAACACATGAACTGATCTGAAATGGACATATTCGCTTGGAAAAGGGGAGTAATTCTTTTCATTGCACTAGTATTTGTACAATGTAAATCGGAGCCTACTTATAACTCTGTAGTAGAGGAAGCCATAAAATCGGAAAAGCAAGCCCAATCGAATAAAGATCTATCGTCTTCAGTTGCAACCGAAATCGACAGTTCGCGATATACTTCTATTCATACTGAGGATTCTACAAACGATGAACCTGCAGCGACTGCTACCGGTGCGAATAAGGCGCCCACTGCAGACATTTCTTCACAGAGAGGAAATCCCACTCCTCCAAGGAAACGCGGAATGGCTAAAATCGAATTTGACAACCCCATTTTCTTGTATGGAGACATCACCGAAGGCGATATAGTAGAACACAAATTCTACTTTACAAATACCGGAAACGCTCCGTTGAATATTAAAAATGCAAGTGCCACATGTGGGTGTGCGATCCCTTCATATCCGTTCATCCCGATAGAGAAGGGGGAAAGAGGTTTCATTGGCGTTACTTTCAATAGTGTAGGCAAATCTGGTAAGCAGGCCCCGGCGATTACTGTTGTTTCCAATGCTTCCGAACCCGTACACAAATTGCGTTTGTCAGGCAATGTTTTGGAAAAAGTGAAGGAAGAGAAAGTTGTCGAAAAAGACAGTACTAATCAATCACCTGAGTAAGGTTACGTCGCCGGTCAAAAGACCAGTGGTGCCATCTACAAGTGTATAACCCAGCACGTATACAAAGACGCCGCTGTTTAAATCCTGGCCATTCACCGTACCGTCCCATACTTCTACACCAAAAATATTGGGAGGTATATTGTTGACCTCTTGCAACAGTGATCCCCATCGATCGTAGATTCTGACATAATCAATACCGACCACCGCTGCTCCGGCGAACACCTTCATTCTCCTGTTCTGGCTGGTTTCGTCAATATTGAATACGTTTGGCACGTAGACACTTACCGATCGTTCTACGCGTATAAGAACATCGTCTGTGGCTGTGCACCCATTTTCATCTGTGATCGTGATGGAATACACCCGATCGGACGCTGGAGATACGGATACGTCCAGGTTATCATTAGATAAAAACTCAATGTCCTCCAAGGGATCCCATAGCACATCTACAATAGGTGTACTTGTAATCACACGAGCGACAATGTCGGAGGACGATCCCAATTGTATTGTTCGGTCCACGTCCAGATCAACCACAAGTTCGGGCACTTGAGGTATCAAAACCTGGTTGGATGTAAAACTACAGCCCTCGGAGTCAAAGACACGCACCGTATAGGTGCCAGGTGCCACAGCTGCCGTATCGACAATAGCTAATGCAGGATCCGTATTTACCTGGAATCTATAATTCATACCCGATCCTCCGCTCACCTCAGATACGGTTATACCTCCTGCATTACCAAAGCAAAGGGGATCAAAAGAATTGACCGTAGCCGTAACGCCTTCGGGAACGATTATATCGATGCTGAGTGGTACTTCGCAAAAGTTCTCGTCGGATACCGTAACTGAATACGAGCCCACAGGAAGATTATCCGCTACATTTGTGGAGGATACATTGTTGGACCACGTATACGTGAGCTGACCTGTTCCTCCGGAGGCATTTACGACCACGGAGCCCAGAATATCATCTGCACATACCGGCAGCTCACTTGCCACACTATCGATGCGTGCGGTGAGGGTGTTGGCAGCAGCAATGGCCACGACATCCTCATTAGAGCATCCATTGGAATCCGTAATAATCACTCTGATATCTCCTCCTCCGAGATTAGTTAAAGTAGGATTAGTTGTATTATTAATATTTAGATCCGGGAACGTAAACATAAACGCGGTATTACTAATATCCGGGGTAACTTCCACACGTAGAAAACCATCATCATCTCCACTACAGCTGGGTGGCGTGATGATGCTGTTAATGGTATCGACCATGTATCTTCGGCCTTCTGATATATTGAAGAAAAAGGTATCAGAGGTGCAAGTCCCGTCATCGGCAACTACCCAATTTTGCCCGCTTGGCAGTTGGGATACAAAACTTCCGATACTTGTTACTTCGACTATACCATTTGACCATATGTATGTATAATTTCCGGTGTTACTCGACCCACCTTGAGCAAGGGCCTCCGCGGCCCCATCGGTGAGATCGTGGCAAGATGGAGCAAAGGTACGCGCTGTATCGAGAGTCACGGCATCGGCGGCATTCAGCCTTAGACCCTGCTGGGCTGTGCAACCATTGACATCGGTCACGGTTACAAAATAGAGTCCGGGTATTACATTCGCCAAGGTAGCCTCTGAAGTATTATTCAGATGATCCCATTCGAAAGAATAAGGTGCATTTCCCCCTTCGATTACTGCCGTAATATCTCCTTGCGTATCGGTACAAGATAATGCGGCATTTGAAGCGGATGATATGATCATGCTTACCGTGTCAAGGGTAAATTGTTGAATAATCTGGCATCCTTCGACATTTGAAATCCTAACATCATACGATCCTGGAAAAAGATCGGTCAAATCCTGAAGGGTGGCTCCGGTATTCCATTCATAAGTGACCTGGGAAGCGCTGCTTACAAACAACTCTATACTTCCGTTGATTTCTCCTACGCAGGGGTTGAGCATTGCCACACTGTCAAGGCTCAATACTCCGGAATTCTGTAAATCGATAATGGTGTCTATCTCACACCCATCGGATGATCTACCTTGAAATTGGTAATTGGATATAGGAAGGTTGGGAAGATTTGTTGTAGCAGTGGTTACGACTGTGTCCAGGTATACTTGTAGACTGTTTAGATCGATGATCAATAGCTCATAGTCGGCGCTAGGAGCTTCGTTGCTGTTGGCAAATTCTACATCCAGATCGAGGACATCAGCTCCGCAATCCAATGAATTTCTGGTAAATTGCATTGTAAGCTCATTGGTAACGGCTAGACTTACACTATCAGTATAAAGGCAATTATCGCCTCCAATTACATCTCTGACTTCGATGAAATAATCTCCAGCCGGAAGGTTATTAAACGAATTGAAAGACACATCATTCTCAAACCGGTTGGACGCTCCAGATAAAATAAAAGTATACAATCCACTTCCACCCAAGCCTCGAACAATAATTTGTCCAGTGTTTGCGCCTTCGCAAAGAGGCCCCGTAAAAGTGATAGTCGGTGACAGTGGTGAGGTATTGACAAGAAATGATTGCGAAATGCGGCATCCTTTGGCATCTGATACGGTTACGTCATAAGAACCATTGGCCAGATTCCGAATAACATTCTGTCCAAGGCCGATCTGCGTACTGCTCCATTCAAAGAAGTACTCATTTTTTCCATCTACGAGGTATGGATCACCTCCCGATACCGTGAGTGTAATTCTTCCATTATCATCGTCAAAACAGGTCGGATTCTTAATATCCAGAGTAGTGGATATTGCAGTTGCTTCTTGAACATTCACCGTATAATTGGTCGAGCCATTGGCATCTGTAATAGTATATGTGTAAATCCCGGTTGCCAGATTCCCAAAAGTTGCAAGATCACCCGGATTGTTTAACGTGGTGTTATTACCCAACGGATCGGTTACGGTATAAGGAGCTGTTCCATTGTAAACAAAGAAAGAATGCGAGCCATCACTTGCTCCTAAGGAAGCAGGGCAAACAGAATTTTCAAATGCTTCAGGTGCTTCGTTTGGAGGGGGTTTGACACATATTTCGCCAAATTCAAAAGAGAGGGGAATTTCATTCGCTGCGGGATCCAGGAACTCTACCGAAGAAGATGTCAGACCTGTTGTATTTACAAACAATGGAGAGCATTGGCCCGGTGTGCCGATTATGTCAAAACACAATTCGAAAAAGACCGTTCCGTCTGGCAGATTGTTACCTGTTACGCCGGGAGACAGCCACAATACGCGTATTACATCGAGATTTTGAGGATCGGGTGGTACAAACTGGGTAGGGTCCAGATCCGGTAAGCCGCTACTGACAATGGCCGCGTCATACTGAAGAATATTTGAGTTGAAATTAACGGCAAAAGCGAACGCCGCAACATCATTAAAATTAGTAACTGTGAATTGCACACAAACGTTATCTCCGGGTTGACCGGATACCATCGAACCGACAATTGTTAGACTGTTCTGGGAGTGAGCAGAAGGGGCAAGAAAAAACAGAGAAAAAAAGGAAAAGAGAAAAAAAGATTGAAACAATTTTCGAACACGCGTCATAAAAACTCAATACTCTATCTGAAATAAAAAAACACCACCGATAATGACTAAAGATTAACGAGTGGTGTTTTGCGCTTATTGCAGTATCTCAAGTATGTTTCCAATTATGAAATTACTTCTTTTCAAATTAGTTTTAACCCTATCCAAATTACGTCATTCTTTACCCTAGAAGATACTATTGTTCAGGTTCAGTAAACGACGGAATCTATGCCGTACAACATCCTCAAATCGTCTCGCGCCCGGGCCGCTTCTTCCGCGCTCATGTATCTACCGATCAGCACTTTATACATGGTATGGCCATCTCGGTAATCATGAAGAACCATAGCTTGCCCATCCACTTTGTCCTTTATTTCGTTGAGATAGTTCATCGTATTTTCGAATCCTTTGAATACTCCCAATTGGAGTTTGAAGGTTTTCTTCTTAATTGTTTTCGTTGGCCTTGGCCTGGACTGTACTATTGTTTGTGAAGGCGCCTGATTTACATTGTGAATAATTCTCTTTCCATTTTGCCGCATTAGATGGTCTAGAGCGCGATTCAGTTTGGAAGCCGGCAAGGTCTCTTCCATCCTTTTCACCATCGCTCCCTTAGAATCATAGATGATCATGGTAGGGAGAACACTTATACCCAATTCCTGCCTTAAGGCAAATCCGTCGAAATCGTCGATATTGACTTTTATGGGTACAAAATTGTCATTGATTTTTTGCACAACTGACCGATCACTAAGAGTAGTCTCGTCCATCCATTTACAAGGTACGCACCAGTCAGCGTAGAATTTGACAAAGACCATTTTGTTTTCCGTCTTGGCCATCTTCTTGGCCGATGCCAGGTTTCCGGTGTGGTACTTAAGCTTATAACTCTCCGCTTTGCTCATAGATGCGCCCAGACTTAATGCCAGTAGCAACAATGCAATTTGTTTCATTCTCAGAATTTTTGGTTTTATATGGCGTTAGTTCGCGTTCTGTATTTAATAAGAGCAAGCTCTGTACCAATGCTTCATTCATATTGCAGTTTTGATTAATATGTTACTAAATATTTCATAAACGATTGATTATCAATCTGTAAAAAAAATGAAGAAAAAATGTAATTAGTTTAGTAGATTTGAGATGGTGTGAGAAGGTTTGAGATGGTTCGAAGTAGTTTGAATGGTTCTAGCATATGGACACCCTCAACAATCTCGAACAACATCGAACAACATCGAACAACATCGAACAACATCGAACAACATCGAACAACATCGAACAACATCGAACAACATCGAACAACATCGAACAACATCAAACAACCTCGAACAATATCGAACAGGCATGCCAGATCGACCGCTTCTACCAGCCATGTGCCGTATTCAGACAATTACTTACCTTGCAGCGCTAAATCCAAAATTTCTGTATGTCAAAAATCAGAGCAGCAATAAAGGGTGTAGGCGGATATGTACCACCTGATGTCTTGAGCAATGCCGATTTGGGAAAAATGGTGGATACCAATGACGAATGGATTAGATCACGGACAGGTATCAAAGAGAGGAGAATTCTGAAAGGAGAAGGAAAGGGAACCTCGATAATGGGCATCGAGGCTGTGAAAGAATTATTGGAGAAGACAGGAACTGATGTTATGGATGTAGATCTTCTTATCTGTGCTACGGTTACGCCAGATGTAACTTTTCCGGACACCGCTAATCTCATAGCGTACAATACAGGAATGACAAATGCATTTACCTATGACCTGGCAGCCGCTTGTTCGGGATTTTTATTTGCATTGACAACCGGAGCTAAATTCATAGAATCGGGGCGCCATAAAAAAGTAATCATAGTCGGAGCGGATAAGATGTCTTCGATCATTGACTATGAAGATAGATTGACGTGTATCATTTTTGGTGATGGAGCCGGCGCTGTGCTCCTGGAAGCTGACGAAGAAAACGGATACTACGATTCATTTTTGCGAAGCGATGGCAGTGGTCAGGAGCATCTCTACATCGAAGCAGGGGGTTCGGTTATGCCTCCCACTGAGGAGACTATTAAAAATAAGCAGCACTTTGTAGTACAGAATGGCAGACCGGTTTTCAAGGCTGCCGTAGCCGGTATGTCTTCAGCTGTAAAGGAAGTATTGTCGTCTAACAATTTGAGTATCAACGAAATAGATTGGATAGTCCCGCATCAAGCTAACAAACGGATCATAGAAAGCCTGTGTAATATGCTCGATTATCCCGTAGACAAAGTGATGATCAATATCCAGAAATATGGCAATACAACCGCCGCAACAATTCCGCTTTGCCTGTGGGATTATGAAGATCAATTAAAAAAGGGTGATAAATTAATTGTAACCGCATTTGGAGGTGGTTTTACGTGGGGTGCGTGTTACCTTACCTGGGCGTACTAGGGGATCAGAAACGAAATACCTGACCGTTTATTTATACCGTTGGTCGTTGTTCCCTTCGACTTCGCTCAGGACAAGCGTTGGTAGTTGTTTGTTAGGAAACCAGCAACCACAACTAGCAACTTTTAGGACATTCAAAGACTTTGTTCCCAACGTACTAAGGGAGTACAAGTTTCAGCCAAGCGCTGATCAGCCCAATACTCTAAAGGACCTGCCGTTAGATAGGTCTCATAAATTAATATATTTACCTCCGAAAATAATTGGGCCGCATGGCGAATACATCAGAAATAAAAAATGGGTTGTGCATCAACTACAATAACGAGGTGTGGAAAATCATCGAATTTTTGCACGTCAAGCCGGGGAAAGGCCCCGCTTTCGTAAGAACAAAGTTAAAAAGCCTAACCTCTGGTAAAATAGTCGACAACACTTTTCCTGCCGGCCACAAAATCGACGTAGTGCGTGTAGAGCGCCACAAATTTCAATATTTGTACAAAGACGATATGGGATTTCATTTTATGGAAAATGAAACTTACGAACAGGTCACTCTTGATGAGAACATGCTAGACCGATCCGATCTGCTCAAAGAAGGCACACAAGTAGAAGTACTTTTTGATACGGCTAAGGATGTTCCGTTGACATTGGAAATGCCCCAATACATTCAGGTAGAAATTACGTATACTGAGCCTGGGGTCAGAGGAGATACGGCCACCAATGCTACCAAACCCGCGAAAATCGAAACAGGGGCAGAAATAAGAGTACCACTATTTATCAACGAGGGCGATATCGTGAAAGTGGATACTCAAACGGGAAGCTATATGGAACGAGTAAAATTCTAAACCAGGTCGGAATTTAATAGTGGAGATTTGGAGTTTTCGCTCATATTTGAACTTGGGGAATTGTATAATCAACAGATTTGACAGAAGCCATGGTGTAATCTGTTAAACTAAACGTTATGACTTTCAAAGAAATTAAGGAATTAATCGAGCTGCTTAAAGAATCCAATCTCGCGGAACTCAAGATCAAGAAGAACGATTTTGAATTAAGTATTAGAACGGAGAAGTTCTCTAAAAGTAGTAGTGCGAAAGCACCTATCTCTGCCTTACAACCTAATATAGCCGCAATGACTACACCGAGCCCTGCTTCTGAAGCTGGAGCAGAACCTAGTCAGGCCGATTCCGACAAGTCTCCCTCTGTGGAATCCAGCGACGCTGCCGAAGATGGAAATCTACTGGAGATCAAATCTCCCATAGTAGGAACTTTTTACCGATCCTCAGGTCCCGACAAACCGCCTTATGTCAAAATCGGTGATAAAATAGACGTAGGTTCTATCGTATGCGTAGTAGAGGCTATGAAGCTCTTTAACGAAATAGAAAGTGAGATAGCTGGTACAGTAGTAAAAGTGCTCGTCGAAGATGCCAGTCCTGTCGAATATGATCAACCTTTGTTTTTGGTGGAGGGTTGACTAGGAATATAGGATAAAAATATGTTTGAAAAGATACTGATAGCGAATAGGGGAGAAATTGCTCTGCGTGTCATACGCACGTGCCGCGAAATGAAGATCAAAACAGTAGCGGTTTATTCTACTGCCGATCGGGATTCTTTACATGTACGCTTCGCTGACGAAGCCGTTTGTATAGGGCCACCCAGTTCTTCTGAATCTTATCTGAATGTACCTCGCCTTATGGCCGCTGTAGAAATCACCAATTCTGATGCTATACACCCCGGCTATGGCTTCCTTGCGGAAAACGCAGATTTCGCTGAGGTTTGCGGGCAATACGGTGTTAAATTTATAGGACCTACACCGGAGATGATTACTAGGATGGGTGATAAGATCACGGCTAAAGAGACCATGAAAAATGCTGGCGTGCCATGCATACCGGGATCTGATGGACTGGTAAAAAATGCTGGTGAAGGTAAAAAGTTGGCAGCGCAAATTGGATACCCGGTGATCATCAAAGCTACTGCTGGCGGAGGTGGAAAGGGAATGCGAGTCATCTGGAAAGACGAGGAATTCGAAGAGAATTGGGACAATGCCAAAAAAGAAGCTAAAGCGTCCTTTGGCAACGATGGCATCTACATGGAAAAATTCGTCGAAGAGCCGCACCATATCGAATTTCAGATCATCGGCGACCAATATGGTAAGGTAGTCCACCTGTCCGAACGCGACTGCAGTATCCAGAGAAGGCATCAAAAGCTCGTCGAAGAATGCCCCTCTCCTTTTATGACCAAATCATTGCGCACTAAGATGGGCAGAGCCGCCGTCAAAGCAGGCAAAGCCATTAATTATGAAGGTGTCGGTACGGTAGAATTCCTGGTCGACAAGCATCGCAAATTCTACTTTATGGAAATGAATACGAGGATACAAGTAGAACACCCGGTGACTGAAGAGGTAATAGATCGCGATCTGATCAAAGAACAAATAAAAGTAGCTGCTGGAGAAAAATTAACCAGCAAAAGCTATATCCCGCAAATGCACGCAATAGAGTGCCGCATCAATGCCGAAGATGTCTATAACGATTTTAGGCCGTGTCCGGGAAAGATTACATCTTTCCATAGCTCTAAAGGTCATGGCGTTCGAGTGGATACTCATGTGTATGCTGGGTACACTGTACCCCCCTACTACGATTCATTGATCGCCAAGCTCATCTGTAAAGCTGAAACCAGGGAAGAATGCATTACCAAGATGCAAAGGGCTTTGGATGAATTTATTATTGAGGGTGTTAAAACCACGGTACCTTTTCATCAAAAATTGATGATGGATGAGAAGTTCAGGAAGGGTACTTTTCACACTGGATTTTTGGATGAGTTTGAGATGCGCCAGGATTGACCAGGATTTTAGGATTACAGGATTTTAGGATTACGGTATTGTGCGATCATAAGTACTATTAGGACTATAAGAAGGAGACCTCTAATATGATGATGAGTGACCTTGTTACTCATATTCAATTCGTGTCAAATTCGCATTGAAAAATGAAAATAAAAGCCTAATTTTGGTTACATGAGTACTGCGGAAATTAAGGAGCAACTACTTCAAATGAGCCCTGAACAACGTGACGATATCATGAATTATATTGAAATTCTGAGAGATGATGAAGAATTTGAGTTAACCGAAGAGTTGAAGTCCGAACTCGATAAGAGAATGTCGAATTATCTTGCAAATCCATCTTCCGCAAAACCATGGAGGGAAGTAGTAGGAAAAATCAGGCCTTGATATATGATCTATGAGGTGTTGATTAGTATAGAAGCCCAGGCCGATTATTTAAATCACATCCAATACCTTGGTGAACAAGCACCGGATCTTCCTGATCAATTTGATAAGGAGCTTATGGAGTACTTGGGTATCCTGGAAGAGTACCCTTTTCTTTTCCGGCCTCTTGGAGATTCATATCGCAAGTTTCATTTAAAAAAGTTTAGACATAAAATTATCTATAGAGTGCATGAGATTAAAAAAGTGGTTATAGTGGTAGGAATATTTCATAGAAGTCAATCGCCAGATAGGTGGTACGAGCGAATGACATAAGTCCAAAGTCAAAGAACGAAAAATGAAAAGCCTAAAAAACCTACTCCCTTACCTCGGCAGATACAAGTTCAGACTTGAGCTTAGTATATTTTTCAATATCCTGACTGCAGTATTTACATTAATCAGTATTCCTTTGATCATTCCCTTCTTCCAGATATTGTTTGGCACCGATATCAGTTCCTATGCCCCTTCTGAAAATTTCCACGACCTAGAAGCTAATCTCAATTATTTCTTCAGCCGCCTTATCGCAATATCGGATCGGCCTACGGCTTTATCGGTTGTGTGTATTGCTTTGCTCGTTATTGTATTGCTTCGAAATATTTTTCGTTACCTCACTTCATTTTTTCTTATTCCTGTGCGAAATGGCCTGGTGCGCGATCTGAGAGCGGAAATTATGGAGTCCTTTTCATCAATGCCCATTTCTTACTTAAACAAACAGCGAAAAGGCGATCTTCTGTCCATTAGCACCACCGATGTGGTCGAGGTGGAATGGAGCGTTATCCGCATGATGGAATTGCTTTTCAAAAGTCCATTGGTCATCATCGGCAGCCTGATTTTCATGTTTTGGATAAATATGCAATTGTCGATTATTGCCATTGCGCTAATGTTGGCGATAGGAGTGTTGATGGGTGCGTTGAGTAAAAATTTAAAAAAGAAATCCAAACGCACCCAGGAGATGCTTGGCCTGCTCAATGGTCAATTAGACGATATGCTCAGCGGCCTGAAAATCATCAAAGCATATGGGGCAAAACATATTTTCCAAAAAGAATACAAGATCGAAAATGATCGGCATTATAAACTGAACAACAAGGTACTCTGGCGAAGAGATATGGCCTCGCCGCTTTCGGAGTTATTGGGGGTAGCATTGGTAATCGTCTTAGTGTGGTACGGCGCCAAATTGGTACTCGCTTCGGAAATGATGCCCGAGACATTTTTTGCATTTGTATTCGCCTTTTACAACGTTATCGAACCTTCGAAGACCTTGTCGTCCGCCTATTACAACATTCAAAAAGGCCTGGCTTCAATGGAGCGAATTGCGAAAGTAATCGGAGATGCCAAGCGATTTGACTTGTTATCCGGCCACTTAAGTGTAGGCTCTGGTTTGTCAAGAATAGAATTTGAGGGCGTCAATTTTGAACACGATGGCCAGGAAATTTTAGCTGGAATTGATTTGAGCATTTCGAGTGGCTCTTCTATCGCCCTGGTAGGCAAATCGGGAGCCGGAAAGACTACCTTTCTCGATTTGCTCATGCGCTTTTACGATCCGGATCACGGAACAGTATACTTGAATGGTGCAGATGTTAAGAGCTATAATATTGATGAGTATAGGAAACTTTTTGGCCTGGTGACTCAGGATACATTTTTATTTAATACTTCAGTTGAGAAGAATATTATTCTCGGAAGGCACCTGGAGGATGAAGGTGTACGGAAGGCCATATTAGACGCGAATGCAAAAGATTTCATAGATCAAAAGAAATCAGGGATGGCCACTATTGCCGGAGACAGAGGTTTGCGGTTTAGTGCCGGTGAGCGGCAAAGATTGGCCATAGCAAGAGCAATTGCCGAGGATCGCCCTATCTTGATCATTGACGAAGCCACCACTTCACTTGACGCCGAAGCCGAACACGAAGTACTCTCCGCAATACAAAAGGCGATGAAGGGCAAAACCACCATAATTGTATCTCATAAATTCAGTCTTATTAGAGGAGTAGATCAAATTTACTTGATGGACAAAGGTAAAATAGTAGATCGCGGCACACACAAAGAATTGATGGCCAAAGACGGATTGTATAAAGATTTGTTAAGCTTTCAGGAAGGGTGAAAATGCGCGAATTTTTGAGATACACCCCTTCTTCCTTCTTCTGACTTCCCTGCCTTTGGACAAACAGGGGTCTCCCAGCGTTTGTATATTTGCTGGATAATATGAATGAATGCGGAGTCTGACCCTATTTTTTCTAATGTATTTTCTAACTTTCTTTTGCGCTACTGTCGAATCACAGACAAGCACGTTTTCATTTGAATTGCCTAAGCCGGGCGATATTCACTACTATATGTTGGACAACCTGCCCGATGATCTTTCGCTCGATTTTCAAGGCCATCTTAAGGCATGGAATTTTACGATGCTTAGCGCACCATCGGCTCATGAATACACCTTCCACAGTCCTGACAAAAGCATCTATGCCTCTTATTTTGACGATCCTGATCTGGTAGCATTCGACCTTTGGCAGAATGAGAAATTCTACAGGCAAGTCGGCAACAGTTTATTCCTGGTCGGAGAAGTCCTCAAATCAAATCGCGATCCGTCCAATCCATTATTAAAAAAGTACACCGAACCCGAACGCATTTATACTTCAAAACGTCACATGGGCGAGGAAAGTAGCTATCAATCCAAATGGGAAATAGTCTTCAACGGTGAGGAACTGAACCAAACCGGAGCGAAGAGATTTACCGCCTACAAACTAGTAGGTATCGAAGATAATGAAGAAAGAATCAGCGATAGTGGTGTGTTACTCTTGCCTGGACAACGTCACAAGGTGGTCAAATTGGAGCGGTCAGTGTACTCCTCTTACCAGTTATACGAATATATTTCGAAAAATAACTGGAAGGAAGTGAACTTGAGTGATTACGACAAACTTCCAGTCGAACTGGAAACGCAGAGAAGCGAAGTCATATTCATGAGTGAAGGTAGCCTGGAATGGATTGCTGCGATCAAAGTGGATTCGAAGAATAAGTTAAAAAATGCTCTTTTCAAATCGAGTAAAGATCAAGTACGACATTATCATTCCGATGGAGAATCCAACTTCTTTTTATATCCCAATCCTACCTTTGGCGTGGTGCGTCTGGATTTTGTTAATCTCCCATCAGGTACTTATTTTTTTGAAGTGTATAATATTATTGGGAAAAAAATCTCATCTCAAAAATATTTCATCCAGGGATATACGACAATACGAGAAGATTTGGGTTTTCTTCAAAAGGGCACCTACATTTATTCCTTAGTCGACGATGGTGGCAACAAACTATTTACCAAAAGGATGGCTATTATTACTCCTTAGGCCACGGATTTCACGGATTACACGGATCTTTTTAAAATGATAATTTAAACAGCTTATGAATTCGGATACGCCGTTGTTGGTGCCCGCCTTCCATAGTGCCAAAGTATGGCGGACAGGTTGTGGTGAACAACTTGATAATCAAGGAGTTATTAAAGCTTCCATAATGAATTCCATGTCTGTCTTGGAAAAAAGACTCAGACTTCCAAGCCCACTTGCTGAATTGCCTCTCCATGAAGCCAATTCGCGAGGCGTGAAAGTGTACATAAAAAGGGAAGATCAAATCCATCCCTTGATCAGTGGAAACAAATGGAGAAAATTAAAATACAACCTGATCCATTTTTTAAAGGGCGACTACGACGGCATTATCTCGCCAGGAGGCCCATACTCAAATCATTTAGGCGCATTAGCTGCAGCTTGTCAAATTTTAAAAGTTCCGTGCCTTGGCCTTGTGCGAACGTCTCGCATCGACTATAACAACCCTACACTTTCCCAGTGTTGTCACTTAGGAATGTTTCTCAAAACTGTACCCCCTAATGCCTATGCAAAAAGATATATGAAAGATCAGACGATTCACCAATCTCAATTCGAACGGCCGTATTATATACCTGAAGGAGGTTCGAACGAATGGAGTCAAAAGGGTTGTGAAGAAATGCTGGACGAAATTGATTTTGAACCTGATTTTGTTGTGTTGCCCATTGGCACTGCGGCGACCATGGCTGCATTAGTGCAACGGACTTCGGCGACAGTACTTGGCATTTCTCCTTTCAAAAAAGATAAAGTGGAGATTCCTTTCCTCAGCTCCATAGGCAGACCACATAAAGTGCTTTATGATTATGCTTTTCATGGATTTGGGCGCTACAATGCGAAAATAGTCGATTTTGTAAATGCGTTTTGGGAGGAGTACAATGTTCCTTTGGACCCTATTTATAATGCCAAGGCAGTGATGGCACTAACCGATCTTATCGAAGAGGACTATTTCCCAACGGGATCAATAATTCTGTACGTTCATACAGGAGGCTTGCAAGGCATAAGCGGTTTCAATCAACTCCACGGTCACAAAAACCAAATCAGGATTCCTGCTCAAGTTCGATTTTCACGCAAGTGTCTCGGTTATTTTGATTCATAATACTTCTTTTCCAAAAGCTTGTCGATGATCATTGGAAAGTATTCATGCTCTACGTTCAGCACCTTTCTAGCAATATTCTCAGGCAAGTCGCCGGGTATGATCGGAATGCGGATTTGCGAGATGATTTCTCCTTGATCATACTTGTCATTTACAAAATGAACTGTGATTCCAGTCTCGCTGTCCCCACTTTCGGATACCGCTTGATGCACATTCATTCCATACATTCCTTTGCCTCCATATTTATGGAGCAAGGCCGGATGAATGTTTATGATTTTGTGTGGGTACGCTGTGATCAGTGACTCCGGTACGAGCCAAAGAAAGCCCGCCAATACGATCAGGGTTGCATTCTTCGATGCCAGGTCTTTTAGGATAGCGTCTGAATCATAAAACTCTTTCTTGCCGAACACAACGAAAGGAATTTGATGTTTTTCCGCAATGCCCAGAACTCCCGCATTGCTGTTATTCGAATAAATTGCTGCGACCGACACATCAGACTTTTTCGCAAAATATTGTATTATTTTCTCTGCGTTAGTGCCTGTCCCTGAGGCGAATATGGCTATTTTTTTAATCATTAAATCATTGTATCATTCAGAAGAGATCATCAATCCTTTTCTTCTCAACGGCTCTCCAGCCGATTTTCGCACATGCCTCTACCCCTTGGATCATATTTTTGAACCGCTGGTCCCGGGTAAATCCTCTTTTGTATCTAGCATAAATCTGTTGTATTATTCCAGCCAGTTTAAACAATCCATAAGCGTAATAGTAGTGCACGTTATTGATTTTTTGTCCGGATTTTTGCGCGTACATTTCGGCCACTTCCGTGCGGGTGGGATTCCCGGGTAGAGTAGTGGGACTTTGGTTGACATGGTGCATGACGTCTGGGTCGTCGATGCTTATCCAGTAGCTAAGAGCCGTACCAAAATCCATCAATGTATCGCCTACCGTCGCCATTTCCCAATCGAGAATGGCTCTTACTTCTGTAGGATTTTCAGTTTTAAGCATGACGTTCTCATATTTGTAATCATTATGGATTAGTCCCGGTCTGCCTTCTTTGGGCACGTTCTGATAGAGCCATTTGGCGAGATGATCTATTTCTGGTATGTCGTCGGTTTTGGCGTTGTTGTAACGTTTAGTCCATCCCGTTATTTGCCTTTCCACATAGCCTAGTGGCCTTCCAAAATCTCCTAGTCCGCAAGCCTTGTAGTCCAATGTGTGTAATTCTACCAGAGTATCGATCAGGGATTCTGAGGTGGCTCGCATATCCGCCTCGTTAGGAACATTTTCCACTTGACCGGGACGAAGCACAATGCCGTCCACTCGCTCCATTATATAAAAGTCGCAATCCATTACAGAGTGATCCTGGGAAAAATGTACCGTTCGGGGAGCCTTAGAAAAAGTAGGATCCAAGGCGCTAAGAATTTTGAATTCTCTGCCCATGTCGTGAGCGGATTTGATATTGGCACCGAAGGGAGGCCGACGGAGTACGAAATCCTCCTTTTCGAATTTCAACAGATAGGTGAGATTCGAATGTCCACCAGGGAATTGCTTGATTTCAAAATCGCCTTGAAGTTCGGGTACGTGCTTCTTTAAATATATTGTGAGGGCGGTTTTGTCCAATTCCTCACCTTTGCGAATCGATGTTGCTTTATCTTGAGATAGTTTGCCCATGACCATATAGAACTACCTCGCAAATTTTTTAGTCTTATACTTCTGGATCTGCCTCTTCAATTTTTGAATGGCATTGTCAAGGGCCGCATCGAACCTATCAGCCAACGATTCCGCAAAAAGCACATCATTTTTCACGTTGAGCTGGACTTTAGCGCGCTTGGAATGTTGGCCGTCCTGATCTTCTTTAAAGTAGACATGGGCTGAAGTAATAAAGGAGAATTGACCAAAGCTTTTCGACAATTTTTGGGTGGCATAACTTTCGAGAGAAGAGAAATTTTTGTAGTCCATTGATTCGATGTGTACTTTCATAATCGATGTTTTTGGCAAGATACGTAATCCATTATCATCGACTTGAACAACACTCAAAAAAACTATTCCTCAAGAACGTACCATTCAACAGTTGCAGGATCAATGTAAGCCCTCCTCCCTGTTTTTTGTGGCGCATAATAAGTGCTGAGATACTCAAGGACAATGACTTCGTCAGTGCCTAGTTCCCAAAGCCCTTGCGTCTCTTGCATCCACCTTATCATCTCCTGCCACCCTTCACGTGTGCTGCGATTTTGTAGAATAAGTCTATTGCTGTGGCATCCCGTACAGTGCCTTTTCACGACTGGCAGATGGGGAGAATCTGCCCACGCGACATCCGTGTATTCCATAGCCTTTGAAGGAGTGAATTTTTGAAGTGTTTTCGTCTTCGTCCATTTTATTTTCCTCCATTCAAAGTTTACCATTGGCGCCATTATTGAGAAAGTAAAAATCAAAATAAGCGCTATAAATATGAATGAAATCAGACGATTGAGGTGGTCTAAGGGATCCATAACTTCAGCTGACTTTGACCGCTATTCGGTGACAGGCATTGTTAAGATATCCTTTCGGATTCCATCCGGGCAAAACCATGGGTTGGCTTTTGCCAGTATTGTCAATGGCCTTTGCCCAAATCTCGTAATAACCGACTTTTGGAAAATTCACCAAAGCGCTGAATCGCTGCCAGGCCAACCTATTAGCAGGTTCCTTTAATTCGCATTCTTTCCACGTGCTTCCGAAATAAATGGAGCAGTGTACGTGCCGGACAGGATGGTCACCGGCCCAGGCGTGCCCTCTAATCTCCAACGATTCGTCCTCATTTATCATCGCCCCTGTTTTGGGATTGGTAATCAAAGATTTGACAGGCATACTTTCAATAATACACATGTTTTCGTCGCTCACTTTGGCTCCGGGCTTTACCGCCTGGCATGGTACTCTGTACGACTGCCCACCCATTTTTTGGCCATCGTGGACCTTATTCCTGATTGAAATACGATTGAGCCATTTTCCCGAACACGATGCTGGCCAACCTCCGAAAACCAAACGAAGCGGATAACCATTGAGTAGTGGAAGTGGTTTTCTATTCATTTCCCAGGCAATGAGGGATTCATCTTCGAAGGCTTTGTGCATAGGCACACCTCTTGAAATTGATTCTTTCGACGGATCCCCAGAAAGATGTCGGTCGCTTCCATAGTAACCTATGTACACCGCATTTTTTTTGATTCCGGCGTCTTCCAATACATCTCTGAGACGCACTCCTTTCCACATAGGGCAGCCCACGGCGCCGAGTGACCATTGATTGCCTTTCGCAGGAGGATCGAATTCTTTACGGCCATTGCCCCCACATTCCAGGGTGAGCTGATATTCGTATGTTTTGAATTTTGAACGAAGCTCGTCGAATGTATACGTCTTTGGTTGAAAACAAGATTCGCCATCGATGGTCAATTTCCACTGTGATAATTTAATCTCACTGCGCTCTGGATGAATGCCGTTATTTCTTACGAAAAAGACATTAGACGGGGTGATTTCGGGATCGAGGAGATGAGGCGGTGTTTCTGCGTTTATTGGTTTGTCGTTAAGAATAATTAGTTCTGCATGTTTGCCAGGCAATTGGTAAAAGTCAATTTGATCGGTTTCGAAGAGAAGTTTGAGTCCTTTCGGAAGGTGGGACGAAAATACTATATCAGAAGCCAATAGGGCTGTCAACGCATTGGATGATTTTTTAATGAACTTTCGTCTTTGCATTAATTTTTGAAAAACATGATCGGAAATAAAGATATGAAAAGCTTGATTAGATTTGCCTTTGCGTTATTCGAAAAAGACAGTACGACTTATCATTTGCTTCATCCAGGCCCGATATCGAATCTCTGGGCCGATCCCAATCCGGCTTTTTATTACAAAGGCCGTTATCATCTCCACTATCTGTTTGAAACACAAGAAGTCGGACTCGCGATGGCGCATGTTTCTAGTCCGGACATGGTTCACTGGAAATTTCACCCCATTGTACTACGTCCCAAAAATTTGGGGCATAGTATGCTGAGCGGCACCGGATTTTTTACAAAAGAGGGTAAACCGGCAATAATTTATAGTGACAACGAAGACGTAATGATTCTCCATGCGCAAGACGATCATCTGGATTCCTGGACGGAGCCCGTAAAGCTCATGCCGAAAGACAAAGAGGGCAATGTTGTTCAAGCCAGTGTCTGGGATCCCGATTGCTGGCTGGATGGTGATACCTATTACTCCATTGGGGGTGGAAAAAATCCCGATATAAGAAAATCGACCGATTTAGAAAACTGGGAACATCTCGGCCCACTTATGCACAGAGAGTTTCCCAAAAACCTGGGCGTTACCCGGGACGACAATGTTTCGTGTCCGAATATGTTCAAAATCAGCGATAAATGGATGTTGCTTTGCATTTCTCACGCTTTGGGGTGTCGGTACTACATTGGTGATTTTAAAGACGGAAAATATCTGCCGGAATCACACCGTCTTATGAATTGGCAAGATGCCAACACGCTGGAAGGAGACGTCTTCAGAACATTTGGCACCTACTTTGCCCCGGAATCTTTGCTCACCCCTGATGGTCGACGGGTGATGTGGGCCTTGCTCTGGCCAACCGGTGAAAATGTGCTAAACGATGTACGGTCCTTGCCCAATTTGCAAAAGGGCGTACAGTCCCTGCCTCGCGAACTGGAGTTGCCTGAGGACAAAATACTTCGAATCAAACCGCTCCGTGAACTCGAAAAACTTCGATATGATGAAAAAAGCGAAACAGATATTATCATTAAAAATCAAGCGGCCTATCCACTGAAAGAAATGTCAGGCGATGCCGTTGAATTTGAAATTGCATTCAAGCCATTAGAAACCACCTATGCATTAAATACAGCGCATGTAATCCATATCCCTCAAACGTTTGGCATCGAAGTGCTTTGCGATGAAAATGGAAAAAACGGAGTGCGAATTGCCGTCTATCCTGTCCGGGAAACCGTTAGCATTGCCGGTATCTCCGCTCCGCTCGAAGTCCCAGTCAATGAAGAAACCGTCCTGCGCGTATTTATCGACAAAGGGATCATTGAGATTTTTGTCAATGACATTCAGGCAATGGCATACGCACATAAAAGGACCCACGACCATGCTCACCACCAACTTTTTTCAAATCAGGGTGATATGCCGGTCAGGAAAGTTACTGCCTGGAAAATGAAATCGGCCTGGAAAAAATAAAAATAATATTGACTTTCCCAGTAAACAAATAAACGATTAAACGAATAAACAAGAGAGGTTGATTTCTTGCAATTGCCCTACAGGTTCGTCGCTTAGTTATCCGAAAAGCGCTAACGATTTGATGAGGGTTTGCACAACGCCCCAGATCAGCGGGATTCCTACAAATAGCCAGGCCGCTAGCAACTTTATATCCATTTTTCCAGTGGTTTCCGAAGAAATAGTCATTTTCTGCATTTTATTTTCATTTGTTGTTGCAGGTACAGCATCTAAGCCGGGAATCATATTATCTTCTTCGACAAAGTGTCGGTTTGCCACAGGTTTGACAAGGCTGTTGCAAATGAAACCCACGATGAGAAGGCCTGCCATGATGTACATAGTAATGGAATAGACCTGAGCTGGCGGCAGTAACAAGGTTTCGATTTGGTAAGCTCGGATATAATTGATCAATACCGGACCAAGGATGGCGGCGGCAGACCAGGCCAGCAACAAACGACCGTGGATAGCTCCTACTTGTACGGTGCCAAACATATCGCGCAAATAGGCCGGAATAGTGGCAAAACCTCCTCCGTACATGCTGATGATAATGCCGAAGCAGAGCACGAAAAAAACGACACTCCCTATATTTCCAATAGTTGGAACGGCGACGTACAAAAGAGCTCCGAGCAGGAAAAAAACATTATACGTATACTTGCGGCCTATCCTGTCCGACAGTGAGGACCAAAAGAAACGACCCACCATATTGAATAGGCTCAGCAATCCGACAAAGCCACCAGCCGCAGCTGCGGCAACGGCCGCTTTCTCTCCCACAGAAGCTACGGAAAACATTTCTTGTATCATCACCGATGCCTGGCCCAGGACACCAATGCCGGCAGTCACATTAAGCATGAGTACACCGAAAAGCAGATAGAATTGTGGTGTACGAATGGCCGTATCGGCATCGACGTAGCTGGACCTTAATGTTTGATTTCGGCCGGGTGGTTCGTCAGTCCAATCCTTTGGTTTCCAATCCTTGGCCGGTATACGCACAGTGAATACGCCAAACATCATAAATACAAGGTAGAGAGCGCCCATGCACAGAAACGTCTGGGCCACTCCAGTGGAATGCGCCGACTGAAATGTTTCCATTAGGTTTACCGCCATGGGAGAGGCGATCATAGCTCCTCCGCCAAAGCCCATAATGGCCATTCCAGTTGCCATTCCTGGCCGGTCGGGAAACCATTTGATCAAGGTAGACACTGGCGAAATATATCCAAGTCCCAACCCAATACCACCGATCACTCCGTGGCCCAAATAAACAAGCCATATTTGATGAAGATGTACGCCGAAGGCGGCGATAAAAAAACCGCCGGAAAAACATAACGCTGAAGCGAACATAGCCATGCGCGGCCCCACTCGTTCTAACCATTTGCCGAACAAGGCGGCAGAAGCCCCCAGAGTGACCAGGGCAATGGAAAAAATCCAACCCAGCGTGGTCAATGTCCAATCTTGCTCTACAGACTGGGTGATACCAATAATCTGCGTCAGGGGCCTATTGAAAACACTATACGCATATATCTGACCTATACAAAGGTGAATAGCCAAGGCGGCAGGAGGAACTAACCAACGGCTGAAGCCGGGTTTGGCAATCGAATGTTCTTTATTGAGGAAAGAAAAAAATGTCATATGAATACTCCGGTATCATCCGTAATCTTTGGTGAAGGAAACCTCTTGTACAAAGTTTCTTTTACGATTTGCCTACTGGGCGAAATTCTCCACTCAATATACTTTTTTCTCGGAACAGATCGGCTTAATGGGTCAAAATAAGATCAGCATTACTTGGTTGATGAATGCTCAGTAAATTTATAGTCCAAAAATGACCATTCTTCTGCTTGTCAGATGTGATACACAGAAAACTATAGCTTGGCGATTGTTGCATCGCTACATTGTTTGTACATTAACCCCCTTTTAGTTTACGGAAATTATCTTTAAGCATGACGCAGGAATATAAAAATGTTAGATTCACAAGCTTTTTAGTCACCAGTTTTTGCATCATTTTTTGCACTTGCACAAATCAAAAAGCCCAGGAAAGAGAAAAAATGAATGTGATCTTTTTCCTGGTAGATGATATGGGATGGACGGATGTGGGCTGTTACGGCAGCAGCTTTTACGAAACGCCGAACATTGATAAATTCGCTCAGGAAGGCCTGAAATTTACAAATGCCTATGCCACTTGTCATGTTTGTTCGCCTACACGGGCAAGCATTTTGACAGGTAAATATCCTGCCAGGCTTCATCTTACGGATTGGCTGCCCGGGCGACGGGAATTTCCTTTTCAGAAGTTTTTGAATGCGGAAATCAACCAGCATCTCCCGTATGAGGAAACGACTATTGCTGAGGCGCTGCGGGAAGAGGGATACAGCACAGCCATATTCGGCAAATGGCATCTTGGGGAAGATCCTTCAGGCCCTATGCAACATGGTTTTGATGTCCAGGTTCCCCAAAACTGGAACAAATGCTGTCCCAACAAAGGATATCACGCACCCTTTGGCCTTGACGGCATAGAAGATGTGGAAGGCGATTACCTGACTGATAGACTGACAGATGAGGCATTGAAATATATCGAGGGAAAGCAGGATGAGCCATTCTTCGTATATCTTTCCCATTTCGCAGTTCACGATCCTATCCAGGGCAGGCAAGATCTGGTGGAAAAGTATGAAGGGAAATTGAGCCATGCCAGTCCTTCCCGGCAACCTGGTTTTATTTTAGAAGGTAACCCGGATGATGTTACGAAATTATCACGGGAAGAATTGGACAACCTGATTCAAGAAACCGAGTATGAAGGATACAAAGTATTGCCCAATCGAACAGTCAAAATCAAACAGATCCAGGATAACACACAATTTGCAGGAATGGTCGAAAGTGTAGATGAGAGTCTGGGCCGAGTACTTTCCAAACTGGAAGAATTGAACTTGCAAGAAAATACCATCGTCATTTTCTTTTCGGATAACGGAGGCATGTCAGCTGGGAATTTTGGGAATCCGGATCGGGTAATTTCCGAAGCTCAATTGGATAAAGCTTATGCAACATCAAATCTTCCATTGAGAGGGGCTAAAGGATGGTTGTACGAAGGTGGAATCCGCGAACCTCTGATCATCAAATGGCCCAAGCATGGCCTAATGGGAGAAGTATGCGAGGCGCCGGTTACAAGCACGGATTTTTTTCCGACTATCCTGGATATGTTAGGCTTGCTGTCTGCCCATGATAACACTCTTGACGGAGTGAGTTTGGTGGACCTGTTGGAGGGAAAAAATAAATTGGAAAGGGACGCGATATACTGGCATTTTCCGCATTACAGCAACCACGGCATGCAAAGTCCCGGTGGAGCGATTCGCAAAGGGGATTATAAACTTCTGGAGTATTATGAAAACAATACCATACAGCTCTTTAATTTAAAAACCGATATCGGAGAACAGCATGATCTCGCAGAAATAGAACCGGAAAAAGCTGAAGAATTGCAAAAAAATTTACACGATTGGAGAAAAGCAGTCAATGCCCAAATGATGCCGCCTAATCCGGACTATGTAGCATATTAGGTTTAAATTTTTGCTATTCACCAGATATTAGATCACATATTGATAATGCCACAATTGACAGCAAAATATATGGTGGATTACAAATGAGATCGATCGATGTACTAGCGGGCAAATTCGCCCAAGCCTTCTATGAGAGGGGCTGGAGTGGACCCCTTGAGCCGCCTGTATCTCATTTATCAATATCGGAAGCTTACAGGGTTCAAGACTTAGTCGCAGAAATGAGAGTGCAAAGAGGAGAGGAAGTCGTTGGATTCAAAGTTGGATGCACCAGTGAAGCGATACGTTCACAATTTGGGCTGAATGAACCGATTTCGGGAAGACTGTTTAGTCCTTACATTCACGAAGAAGGAGCAGAGGTGTACTGGAACAACTACGTCAATTGTGCTATCGAGCCTGAGATGGTTTTTACAATTGGTGTCGATCTTTGCGGCACAGGTCTGTCTCATGATAAGTTAATCGATGCGATTGAGTGCGTCAGCGTTGGAATCGAACTTCACAATTCCCGATTCTGGTTTACCCCACCAACCTCTCAAGAATTGATTTGCTCAGGAGGCATTCACGCAGGTCTAATTGTCGGCGAAACCAAGGTTTTTGCAAAACAATTATCATTTCAACACGAGCTTTTCTCTGTCCGCGAAAATGGCGAACTCATTGTACAGGCACCTGCGTCTGAAATAATGGGTGGCCCAATTCATTCGTTGCGGTGGTTAGTTGATTCTTTGACCAATAGAGGCTCACGCCTAAAGAAGGGTAGCCTGGTCATTCCAGGATCGCCAGTTGGACTAACTGGTATAGATGAGGACACTGAATTGAGCGTAGAAGTTGAAGGCGTAGGCGTTGTGGTTTCGCACTTCAAAAGCAAAGTGATCTACTAAATGCCACGGAGCACATGACGGATGAGATTCGCCTTAATTATAGCTTTTTGCATCCATTTATCTTTTTATGGAAACTGTCTCTGCATAGCGCAATTCCCCTGTACTGATAAATAGAAAATCATTATAAATAATTGATTTATAAGGACTTTAATTGGAGGAGTGACCGCGGGAGGACTTCCCGACGATTCTCCTGACTATAAATGTCAGGATCATGTCGGGATAAACTTCTCGTCCTCTGTAGTTACGGTAGCTAAACTTGCTATAGTGACCGCGGGAGGACTCGAACCCCCAGCCCTCAGAGCCGAAATCTGATATTCTATCCAATTGAACTACGCGGCCAATTCGTTTCACAAAATTAAATAATTCTTTCCACCAAATTTATATAATATCCGATGGAGTCGAGTAGACCTGGGGAATTTCACCCCAAGCCTCTCGCAGAACCGTATCCCGATTTTCGGGACAGGCTGTGAAAGTCTCCCTTCATACGGCTCTTCATTGTCTAATCTGTATTATCCAGACTTCAATCTGTTTTAATTCAATCCTCCTAATTCTTATTAGTTGTTGAACCAATAACAGATTCCAACAATGCTAACCCCTTCGATCCACATCCATTACAGATGCTTCATCACTACTACGAGTTAGTCCGTAACCCTCTGCACTTCGATACGCTCGGCCTCTCCTCTACGGATTGTGCCTTCTCTCTTATCATTACAGTAGGGCAATCTCCTGTTCTATTTACCACCCTTCATTGATGTCTCGCCACCTCTACAACGGTAACCCCATAGCCAGTAAGAAGGTCTTCCGCTATGGTCTTCCCGGGAAATACACCAATCCCCGGTTTTGATGTACAACTAAATGTGTTTCGTTGCTTAATCAGTGGTTCACTTTCGTTCGACTCTTTCAATGATCACCTGACTCCTTTAGCGAAGCCTTTTCCTTATCGCTCAGTACCCAGGTATTACTACCTTAGCACCATAAGGTGGTTTGAAGGCTGCTCCTTCCAGCCGCCTTCGGAGGGCCATACCTCCATCTGGTAAACAGCATGCTCACTTTTGAGCTTCAGGACGCACGGTGTAATTCAGTTTGTCGCATTTCTGCGAATCAGCCGATGGCTGATCAGGCCTTCGTCACTGGAGCTATGAAGCGTCAGCAATCTCTGGCTGAGAAGTTAAAGACCTTTTACCTAGACTGTGCATATTCTAACGCCTTCAATGCAAAGCTCTCCTCGCCTGTACCGATCTCTTCACAGCATAGTAAGCCTCTCGCGACTTTTTTGAAATGCACTCTCCGATTGCGTGAGCAAGATAAATCGCACAACAGTTGTAAAAAATGAAACCTCCAATTTTAGCCATACAAAAATCAACTTCCCATGACCAAGACGTGGACGTTGTCTCGACCTAGTTTTTTAGGAAAATTGATAACGTTACCATAATATACGTAAAGTACCGTAATAGTCGTATTATACGAATATTGCCGTAAATATATTTTTGACAGTGCCTGGCCTTCTTGGTAGTTGTGACTTCTCAAATAAAGAAAGAGCAAACATTTAATCGTTCTTTCCTTAGTTTTATGGCTTTTAAACACTACCTCAACTTCGGGTGAGCGATCAGGCGAACATAAAAGACACCCTTCAAAAACTCCTTGCTCGGGAAAAACTCTCAAAATCCGAAGCTAAATCGGTATTGTCCTCTATTGGAAAAGGTCGCGTAAATGAATACCAAATCACTGCCTTGCTCACCGCATTCCAAATGAGACAAATCACTGGCGTAGAATTAGCAGGCTTTCGCGAAGCGATGATCGATTTAGCCATTCACATCGATCTCTCAGATTACGACACCATAGACCTTTGCGGTACAGGAGGAGATGGAAAAAATACGTTCAACATTTCCACCCTGGCTTCACTCGTTGTGGCGGGGGCAGGATATAAAGTCGCCAAGCACGGCAATTCTGGAAAATCATCAGTTTGCGGTTCGTCAAATGTGCTCGAATATTTGGGTTATGAAATGTCGAATGACAAAGGAAAATTGAAAAAAGAAATCGAAGAAAATAATTTTTGCTACATGCATGCTCCGCTCTTCCACCCAGCGATGAAAGAAGTAGGAGCGATCAGGAAGGGCTTGGGCTTTGGAACTTTTTTCAATATGCTCGGCCCTTTGCTCAACCCATCAAAACCGAAAAGGCAAATAGCAGGGGTGTATTCAGCAGCAATTATGCCTTTGTACAAAGCTGTATTCGAAGATATGGGCAGCGATTATGCAGTAATCCATTCCAGGGATGGGTACGATGAAATTTCACTTACCAGTCCGTTTCTCATTTATTCCAATTCATTCGATGGAGAGGTGCAAATTAAAGACATAGGTTTGAAAGAAATAAAGCCTCAAGAAATATACGGAGGAGATACTATCGACCAGGCCGTCAATACTTTCGTTAAAATCCTTGAAGGAAAGGGAAGCGATGACCAGACCAAGGTGGTTTGTGTGAATGCCGGCTACGCAATCCAAAGATTCAAACCCGATGTGGACATCAAGGATTGCATTTCTGAAGCTGTTGATTCTATAGAAAGCGGTAAGGCATTTGGGACGTTGAAGTATTTTATGGCAAAATAAACTTTTACAATTCCAAGCCTTTCAACAACAAATCAAAAACTTCTATGGCATCGATTTTATCAAGCGCTCTCAAAGAGCCAATAAATACAGGCTTGTATTTGTCATCAACATGGATGCGGCCATGCGAACCTTTCACCAATGTAGCGTCCAATGGTATCATATCCATCAACGTCCTCAATCCTAATTTTTTCTTGAACACCTTCAAAGCTATTCGCGGAAGTAAGAGTTTCTTCTTAGGGTCCAAAAACATCTCTGCAGGATCATAACCCGGCTTTTTGTGTATATCAATCGTTCGGGCAAAGTCCGGAGCTTTGACATCATCAAGCCAGTAGTAATACGTAAACCAACTGTGCTGGTCTGCAACAGCCACAAGATCGCCTGAACGCTCGTGATGTAAATAATATTCCTTTTGACCTTTTTTGTCGAGAAGAAGTTCTATGCCTTCGATTTTTTCAAGGAGCGATGCCACCAAAGAAATATCAGCAGGATTCCTGATATAAATGTGGGCGATTTGATGATCCGACATCGCCACGGCTCTACTCGTTCCAATGTCTAAATGCTCTAATCCTCGCTCTGTCCTTATATTGATCAGCCCGTTTTCTCTTAACAGCCGATTGATGTGAATTGGTTTATGTACGTTGGTGATACCGTATTCCGAAAGGATGGTTACATCGACGCTTTTGCGTTCAAAAAATTCGATTAAATCCTTTACCACGACATCTATCTCTGCCAGATCTTTGTGCACGGATGTGTGTCCTTGGCCATGTCGTTGCAGATTATAATCCAAATGAGGCAGATAGATAAGCATCATGGTGGGATCATACCATTCGTGCACCTTCATCGAAGCATCTGCAATCCAACGGCTGCTTTTAATGCTGGTCTTTGGTCCCCAAAAATTGAACAGTGGAAATGTACCTAAATCGTCTTGCAGTCGATGTCTAATATCCAAGGGGAAGGAATAGCAATCGGGCATTTTCCTACCATCCGCTAAATACTGAGGCCTGGGCGTAACACAATAGTCTACGGATGAATTCATAGTGTACCACCAAAACATATTGGCACAGGTGAAATCTGAATTTCTTGCTTTTGCTACCTCCCAGATCTTTGGTGCTTGCACGAGGTGATTGGATTGCCGCCAAAGCTTGATCTCGCATTCTTCTTTGAACATCCATCCGTTCGCGACGATTCCATGTTCGTTTGCATATTTTCCTGTCAGGTAGGTGGATTGCGCTGTGCAGGTGACAGCGGGAAGTACTGGGTTTATTGTAGAAACTGTTCGATTATCTTTTGCCCATTTGGACAGGAAAGGCATATTTTGTTGCAGTAGATCGGAGGTTAGTCCTACCACATTGACTACGGCGGTTTTTTTCAAAATTATAATCCTTAAATTACCCAACGAAAATATGGGTTCGAGTAGGTACAGCGCTAAAAATGAATATAGTCATCTTATATACTCTTTTATCAGTAAAGGTAAGAGGGATATTATAAAACTTGCTCTTTATCAAAAATTGCCGAACCGATTCGAAACCACGAGAGGAATGATGGAGATGTATAATTTGGCCTTTGGCAATAAAATAGGTAATGCTTATGAGATAGGCGATATTGAAAAGTTTATGAAAGGAACTATATATGATGGCATTGTGTTTTATCCTAAGTAATCGTGGTTTTGATATAGTATCAGATAAAAAGTATTATTTATGAAAATTGATTCTAAAGAAAAGGTAATTACCTATTCACCTGAAGAAGAACGTCTCCTGCAATCGGTTCTCGATGAGGTGAAGGACATGGATAAACCCATTTTCAAAGAAAAGTATGATAGAGCTGTTGAACTCCTTGAAAAGGTGGAATCAGTCAAACCTGTCCAATGAAGAATTCATTTTCTTCATAATCAACACCTCACTTTTCCAAAATCCCAACCACCCAATCCAACTCCCTACAAATAGAATCCGTAAGTTCCAATTGGTTATTATCAGGAAGCACATCCCACGTATAGGTCTCCACTTCCAAATGCTGGCTAAATGCCTCGTTTTTCCAAAGATTTAGAACTTTGACGATCTCGTCCTGTGTCGATTGCAGATGGCCATAGGTATCCGTAAATATTGGGACATGAAAGTGTGTCCTAAGTTCAAGGAAATCAGGATTATCTATAGCAGCTAAAGCGGGGCCTAAGTCGGGAAATTGAGCTATTGATCCATCTTTTTTGCTGAAAACCGTCTGATGCAGATAAGTGGATTCGTTATAAGGCTCAAGACTTTGCCTGACCAATAAATTAGAATCACCGCTTTGATTGAGAAGGGTTTTTATAGCAGCGCTTATCTGTATTTTACCGATCTTAATGCCTTTCTCATTCATTTTGTTCAGTACCTCGTTCGGCTCTTCATATCCCACGGCAAAGTGGCAGACATCATAACACAATCTAATATGCTCGCGGATTAACTCTTCGGCACGAGTAAAATCGCATTTCAATTTTTGGCTAAGGAATATTCTCCCCTTAAGCAGAAGCACATTTTCAAAAAAATCAATGAATCCGGCGCTGTTCTCAAGAACACCGTCCGGTTCAGGTTCGATATCCAAATGGAGTACTTTTCCTGTACGAGCCTTTATTTTGGCAACATGCATCACAACGTGCAGCATATTCAAAGTCGCTTCATCTGTTGCCTTCTCCAGTGCTTCGGAAGATTTATGCCAAAATCGATAAGATATTGGAGAAGTGGATATGCCTCCCTCTAATCCTTCGGGCAGAAGTATTGCCAATTGATCAAATAATAATTTGGTATAGTCCAATCGCTCCTTTGTTGTCCAATCCGGTGCGTGCACCTGGTCTTTTACCACCGTATTGTGAAATCCGCCGTACGGAAAACCGTTCATAGTGAATACATAGCACTTATTATCAGAAAGCCAATTTCTGAATTTGCTAAACTCTTCGCCCAATCCCAGCTGATTCGCGGCTTGAGCAGATAGGCGAAGCCCGATGCCAAACGGCTCGTCTATATTCATCTTATCCCGGACTTCTGTAGCATTGGTTAAACTGTTAAATACCTCTGGCCAGGTCTCTCCGGGATGAATATTAGTGCAATATGTGAGATGTCCGGAGTTAGATATTTTCATGATGTAATGATAAGTGAAGTTTGGGATTAAGGGAAGAGGGCATTCTGAAAAAGGATGGGTTTTTAGATTTGCCAAATCCCTAAGATTTATATGCGTTCAATTCTCGCATAGAGGCATCTAAAATTTGGGGATCCATTTGATGAACTTCCACGCCTTTGCCAATTGTCTCTAAAAGCATAATGGTAAGCCGCCCGCCCAGATGCTCTCTAAATTCTTCCAAGCCGTCCAGTATCTCGGAATTAATGCCATCGCAATCTTTGTTCATCAAATTGGGATGGACAATTTCCAATCCTAGCTTTTCAAAGCAATTGAGAATTCGGTGCAAATCTGACTTTTCCAATTTTCCAGTAAGCCATGAATAGGTCGAGTCAAGAGCGATGCCCATTGCCACGGCTTCGCCATGTCGTACTTCGTAATTGGTAATTTGTTCCAGCTTATGCGCCGCCCAATGCCCAAAATCAAGAGGTCTGGAGCTTCCCTGTTCGAATGGATCACCTTTGGTGGCTATATGTTCGAGGTGGTGCTTGGCGCATTGGTAAATCATTTTTTCCATTGTCGGTAAATCCCTTCTGGCTAGCTTAGGCGTGTTTTCTTCAATCCAATTGAAAAATTCGTCATCCTTAATCAAGCCGACTTTAATGGCCTCCGCAATGCCGCCTTTCCAGTCCCGATCATCAAGGGTTGACAAAAAGCTGGAATCGTTTATTACAGCAAAAGGAGGAGAAAATGTACCGAGGTAATTTTTCTTATTGAAATAGTTAATCCCGTTTTTGACACCTACACCAGAATCGCATTGAGACAATACCGTGGTTGGAATTCTTATGTGCCGGATACCGCGATGAGCTATCGCAGCAGCGAATCCGACTAAATCCAGAATCGCTCCGCCTCCGATAGCCGCAATGTAAGAATGCCGGTCTATTTGTTGCTCCTCAACTAAGCGTAGTATCTGCTCGACCAACTCAAATCGGTTTTTCGCCGATTCTCCTCCTTCTATGACCAACGGCTCGCCGCATAACCTGAGCGCTTCAGGACAAGCAGCGCAGTAGGACTTGATGGATTCGAGCAGATGAGAATGATTCCGCGCAACTTCGCTATCGATTACAAATAATATTTTTCGAGGCTCGTGACTGGGCTCGTTGTTAAGAAGATTTAAAAAGAGCGTGTTTGCTGTGTCAAACAGATTCTGAGTGAAAAGAACTTTATAATCATATTTAAGTGAAAACTGCTGACGAATCAACTTAGTATTCTGAGCTATCCCATATATTATATTGTCTTTCACCATTCAGTCAAAGAGTACGTCTTGCGATATATTCGACATTCTAAGCGCAAATATACATCGCTTGATTTTTTCTGATTTATGAATATGCTAGTTCTTCAAGCACTAGTGTACCAAGCATTAAGTAATGAACCCCATAGACAAAGTTATTTTTCTTCTGATCAAGGCGGAAAAACCGGAGTTATGCCTAAGCATAATGAGGATTTTTCCAACGCCGAGCAGAAGGAAAAGGACAAGTTTATGGGGGTCAGGATTTAGTGCTTGGTGCACTAGGTCACAGCGAAATACTTCGCCAACCCTACCGAGAGTGGTAGAAGCAACAAAACGATAACCCCGCACAGACAGCCTTCGAAGCCCGCTGCTATAGCCGCATTTAATGGGATGAGAGATAGCACACCCATTTTAACGGCCATCCGTATCATCTTCGGCTGATTATCTTTCATGGCCTTGATTTTGTAAGTGCTGTTCATCGCAAGCCATAAGGCCAGAAAAACAAAAGCCGATAGAGCATTAAAACGCGTCAGAAACGTCAAGCCAATAAACATCGCTATAACTACAAAATCAAGACCCAGGGCGAGACGAAGCAAAGATCGATTTCTACCTTTTACTTCTCCCTGACTTGTCAGCGTGATATCACCAACGAAGATCAGAGGTATAAAAGCCAAATACCAATAAGAAGCAAGAACATTCACAGCAATACTCATTCCAAGCAGTAAGTTGAAGCTGCGGCAGAGTCCCATATTGATAGGGCCTAAAAGTACATTGTGCTTGGCGAATTTGTCATATACGATAGCAAGGACGGCGATAACCACAGCAATAGTTCCACTAATGGCAGATACAAGGAAAGCTGCAATTATACCGATCAGGAATAATGTTAAAGCCAATATTGTTGCTGCCGATACACTTACGTGTCCGCTCGGCAGAGGCCTTTCCGGCCGTTCTACTTTATCCAGATCTCTATCCAAAATGTCGTTAAAAACAACGCCTCCTCCGTAGAGGCCCATTGTGGAAAGTATCAACCAAAGAACTTCAGGATTAACACCTTGAGATAAGAGGCCGGCAACGCTTACACCGGCCAGAATGTCGGCGATGGCTGTAATTAGATTTGCCGGACGCATTAAGGCGAAAAAGGGTTTGATTCTCATCTATTCCTGATGATTAGTTCATCGCAGCATTTTCCGGCTTTTTTGTCGTTGGCCTCCCGCCCCGCAACACACTATTACCGCTGAACAATTTGGTGCGATCTATTTCCTCTGATTCGAGCCAATGCTCTTCTTTCATCTGACCGCTTTGACTATAGGCAGCAAGAGCATTCGCATAACAAGTTAAAACGACATGTTCGCGAGGCACTCCTCTTTCCAACATCAAGGCAGCAGTCTTTGGAACCGCTAATGGATCGCTGATTCCCCAGTCTGCCGAACTGTCAACTATGATGCGTTCTGGCCCATAGTGCTTTACCAATTCGACCATTCTCTTATTGCCCATTTTGGTATGCGGATAAATAGTAAATGCTGTCCAATAACCTCGGCTGAGCACCTCTTCGGCGGTCTCTTCATTGCAATGATCTATGATCACCTTTGTAGGATCGCATCCGTGCTCTTCGAGGACATCCATACTTCTATACGTGCCGTTTTTTTTGTCGCGATGTGGTGTATGTATCAAAATAGGCATATCCAATTCAATCGCCAATTCTATCTGAAGTCGAAAGTATTTATCTTCGGCATCCGTCTGATCGTCGTAGCCAATCTCGCCTATTGCCACAACTCCTTCCTTTGCCGCAAACAGAGGCAACAAATCCATGACTTCTTCCGCCAGGGCTTCGTTATTGGCCTCTTTAGAATTCAATCCAATTGTACAATAGTGTCGAATTCCAAATTGAGAAGAACGAAAACGCTCCCAGCCGACCAGGGTGCTGTAATAATCCTTAAATGTACCAAGTTCGGTACGCGGCTGGCCTATCCAAAAAGCCGGTTCGATCAAAGCAACAATGCCAGCCTTGCGCATAGCCTCGTAGTCATCGGTAGTGCGCGAAACCATATGGACGTGTGGATCTATAAATATCATCAGTATTCAGTTTGTCTTCAAAGTTGAACAATATATGGCATCTTGTCTATAAGGTAGCCTGCTTTTCTTTCTCCAATTGCTGACCTATTTCATTCCAATCCGGTAATTCATCAACTTTTACATCTGTCTGTGCAAGCCATTTTATTCCAGGAGAATAATCACTTTCGACCAGGGCTGTAGCCGCAGCCAAACTTTCGAGCCGATCCCCTGTGCCGATTACTCTTTTCATATCATCAAAGAAACGCTCATCAGCAAAACCACTGACAAAGCGCCAAAGCTCAGGACTTACTTCTCGATGGGCAGACCAACGTTCGTGGGCATAGTCCAAAAAGATCAATGCGAGCTCTTTATTTTTTCTTTCTTCAATTTTGTAAATCTTGTAGATAGGCCGTTCCATGAACATTGCCTTGAGTACCATATGATTCCAGGCGTCTTGCGGTAGATATTTATAGGGATAGGGATTGTGTAGGGCAATTGCGTCAAACACGCCGACCATATTTGTACGCAATCCCTCTCGTGCTCTTAACGCAAAATCCTCTGCATTTTCCAAAAAATAAAGTCCCTTATAGAGAGCTATTAATTCCCGGTAGTCGGCTGTTTCAAATAGTGCTGTTAAATGCTTTTCGTTATATTGAGCAGATAAGGAAAGCGTCATCAAGATCCTTCCTATTTCATCTTTGGACCATGGTGTTGCTCGAAAATTAGGATAATGAGGATGTATTTTACTCAAGTCATCCCGGCTGAGGATTATACGTTCTTTACTCAAAAACCGGGAACATCCGCTGAATGCCAAATAAAACTTGCTTGCATTGAATTCATCTTCAATCAGACGCAATTTCTTACTGAGCCAGTCGAATTCAGTTTCGGCAAACTGTTTTTTAGCTAAAGCCAATAAGACATCTTTGGATTTCATGTTCAGCAGCTGATTCAACAGCCCAGCCAAATTTAATGTTTTATGTAATATTGCACCGACGTATTTTTTTGGACACAATAAATAAACTCTGCACCGAGGTTTCCAATTCTATCTGTTGAAATACAATGACTTATACATTAATATTTCATATAATTTGTTCTGAATTTCTTATACTAATCGATTAATGAAAACTGCATTGTATAGAACTTTTATTCTGCCCACCATAATTTGTATAAGTATAAATTTCGGTAATACGCAAGTCGATACGATTTTAAGGGAAAACTTTCCCGAACTCACCATCACCGCATCCCGCATAGCTTCCGCAAAAAATGAGATACCAATGGCGATCAGCGCCTATCAACGGAGCCCTGTACAGAGCATCAGACAACAATTATCGCTGCAGGAATATATTCATGACATTCCGGGCCTCTTCAGTTTGAATGCGAATAATTACGCGCAGGATCTGCGCATTTCAATCCGGGGATTTGGGGCGAGAGCTTCCTTCGGGATAAGGGGTATTAAGATCATCGTCGACGGGGTACCGGAAACTACTCCCGACGGACAAGGGCAAATCGATAATTTGAATCTAGGTATCATCGATCGAATCGAGATCATAAGGGGTCCGGCGTCTTCGCTTTACGGCAATGCTGCAGGTGGTGTCATTAATATCAAGACCGTGAGTCAAATCGAAGAACCTTACCTGGAACTGGGAACAGTTTTTGGCGCGTACGGTATGCAACAATATCAGGCAGAAGGCGGAATCAGGAGCAATCGTACTTCGTTCATCTGGCAGGGCAGTTACAATAAAGGTAACGGCTACAGAGTGAACAGTGGTTACAGACATTGGAATTTTAATGGAAGAATGAATCACGTTTTCCAGGATAACTCTATTCTGAATGTAAATCTTAACTATGCAAATAGTCCTCAGGCCGACGATCCTGGCGGGCTGAATAGGGCGACACAAGAGATGGATCAACGAGCGGCTCGCGACCGAAATCTGTTATTTGGTGCGGGCGAGCAAGTTTCACAATTCAAGACATCCGTCGCTTATGAAAAGCTATGGGACAATAATAATACCTTATCTCTGTACGGATTTACTGCGGTCCGCGACTTTCTTGGGTTTTTACCATTTAGGTTTAGAGGAGTCGTGGATCTCGAGAGAACATATTTTGGCGGAGGCGGCCATTTTACTAGTAAGAGATTGATGTCTAATGCTATAAATACGTTTCAGGTCGGATTGGATTTTGGTGCGCAGGACGATGATCGGATGAGGCATGTCAATAATGACGGTGTGTTAGGCGATTTGGTATCCGATCAGAGGGAGAAATTTAAAAGTTTGGGAGTCTATGTTTTGGACCATATCGATTTTGGGAATGTCCTGGTATCGGCAGGGATTCGATTAGATCGAAATGCGATTGACTCGGAGAGTGAGTTGGCCGGCCCCGGCCCCTCGACGGCCGATTTGAACTATACTTCTGTAAATCCTAGCATTGGGTTAAGTTTCGATTTAGGAGAGCGAAGTAATACGTTTGTAAATTACTCTAGGAGCTTCGAAACGCCGTCGTTGATCGAATTATTTGCTGACCCACAAGGAGGTTCAGGACTGAATGAAGATTTGCAACCTCAAGTTGCCAATAGTTTTGAAATGGGGATTCGGGGAAGCCAAATTCGAAAATGGTCATACGAAGCTATCCTGTATCGCATAAGTACGAAGGACGATATCGTTCCTTTCGAATTGGAACAGCAACCTGGCATTACCTTTTATCGCAACGCAGGGAAAACAAAAAGACAGGGACTTGAATTGAGCGGAGGATATCTTCTCGGTAAAAATGTGAATCTCTTGGCTTCATATACTTTTTCTGACTTTACCTACAAAGATTTTAGTACACCAAATGGTGATTTTGCAGGCAATATTCTTCCGGGCATTCCACGGCATTTTGGAACAATATCTTTACAAAGTACTGAAAACGAGGGACTTATATATAACATCCAGGCGAGATTGATCGGTAAGCTCTACGCAGCAGATAATAATCAAATCACCGATGACGGTTACGGTCTCGTGAATCTACAGATGGGTTATGCGTTCCGGACGGAAGGTGCGCATATTAAACCTTTCCTGGGAGTGAATAATCTCTTCAATGTGGATTATAATGACAATGTGCGCATCAATGCATTTGGCGCAAGGCATTTTGAGGCGGGGCCGCCGTTGCATTTATTTGGCGGGGTGAAGGTGAGGTGGTGAAATCCCCCGTTCGCCTTGCGGCGAACACCCCCTTTCAGCGAAGGGGGACATGCTCGGGTTTGTGGGTGGATGTAGAGACCGGTCGAATTAGCAACTGATCTCAAGCATAAGGCGATGCGCAAGAAGCAAGCACGCCGAAAGTCCCCCTTTGAAAGGGGGCAGGGGGATTCGGCATCAATGCAATCTACTTCATCTCTTTATACAATGCCCTACTTCCACAACTACAACTCAAAACTAAAAACCTACGCACGCTCCCTAAGAAACAAATCCACCAAGGCAGAAATCCGTCTTTGGGCAGAGCTCCTCCGCGCAAAGAAAATGAAAGGATATACGTTCAATCGACAACGCCCTATCGACAAATACATCGTAAACTTTTATGCTTCAAGGTTGAAACTGATCATCGAAGTAGCCGATTGGTGTCATAGAGACCCAACTATTGCGAAGAACGATAAAGTAAGACAGCAGCGACTGGAGGATTTGGGAATGGAGGTAATCAGATTTAGAAATGATGAGGTGTTTTACCAAATTAATCAGGTCAGGGAGAGAATTGAGAAGACTATTGACGAACTTGAGAGCGAAGTCCGTCATCTGCATAGAACATCTGAAGTGGACAGACAGTTTGAATTTTAATTAATTTGCTACCATAGGCTCGGCACTTTCCACTTCCCTGGCTACTCCCAATTGTTTTTCCAATTCTTCCACTTTTTCCAGTAGCCAGGATTTGTTGGGAGCGATCATTTTGGATTCTAGTTTTTTGCGGACGTTTTTGAGTTTCACTTTGTCTCTGCGTTCTTTGGCGCGGACTATGTCCTGAAGGATGGAGTTGAAATTTTTGAAGGAGGATTTTCTGGATTCGGAAATATTTGTCTTTCTTCTGAGAAACGTATTGAAGCTTTTTAAAAAAGAATCTAAAACTTCATATTCACTTAATTCATAGTATGAAGTCATAATCATAAGTTTGGTATTAATGTTATAACCAATGTCCTCGAATTCAACGTCTCTCACTTGTTCGATTACCTTACTATAATCTCCTCTATACCAATAAACTCGTGCCTTGTTAAAAGCGACCGCGGTCTCTCTGTATTTGGAATTTAGAGCACCTTTGTAACTATCAATAAATTCCAGAGTCCATTTAAATTCTTTTGTACGGCACCCGGTAGCACAAATATTTCTAAAGTGATCTGGCTGAATTTGTCCCTTATCGAGGAAGAGTTTTTTTTCAATACCTAACTTATTTAAAGTAAAAAGAGTGTTATTTGCCTCAACTACGCCTTTGTTTAAAATACGAATTGCTTCATTTATCAACGTGAGCAATACATTCCGTAGTTCTTTATGGTCAAATAATTGATCCTTGTTTGAAATATAATAACTCAGGTCCTTAATTTCCTGTAGAATTTTTTTACTGTTTCTTAGCTCATATAGTTGAACGTAGAAGTAAGCTTTGCTTCCTCGTCTCGTGGTTCGTGTAGCAATGTCCAAAACTTCATCGATAAAAGTTAACCTATCATTTCTATTTGCAATGTAATTGTCATGATTCAACAGATGGGCTAACCGAAGTTTTTCAGAAAGGTATATCTCGTTCAAAATTCGATCCGCCTTTTGAAGAAATTCGGATGTATCTCTATTTTTCTTTATGGCAATTTTCCGATCAAATCCGGTGAGGTTATAATATGTATTGAATAGTTCGAAGCGTTTGCTATAGTATTCAAAGGTTAACTGTTCGAATTTGTCAAGTTCATATTCTACATTTTTTAGCGCCTTGGTAATAAGGTCATCGATGTTCTTATCGATAACTGCATCCAAGGTACTTTTCGATGACTTAAGCGGCGAATTGAAAAAGTTCTCCACGGCCAGAAACCTTTCAACAACAACCAGGCATTCATGCAGCTTTTTCCTTAGCCTTTCCTCAGAAAAATTAATCCTAACGCATTGATCCCAAATCTCTTGAAATGATGTTTCGGGTTGAACCAAATTTTCTATAGTAAGGCACAAAAAGTCCTTTATTTCATTGTTTACATCGAAGTAGGTAGAATGCACGAAAAGCTTGAGTTTATGTAGGTCTTTTTCCGAAAAAGATCTTAAAACGCGAATCAGTTTATAATCTTTCATAAAGTGGGAAATAGGCTATGTATTTAAATAAATTATTCGGTATATTTGCAAGGTAATACCAAAACTGATTCTGATGCGGATTTTGTTAGTAGTGGGACTGATGTTTTTTACATTATACACCACAGCACAAACGAATCCCTCGAGCATTTCCGAAAAAGTGCTAAAAGGTGAAACTTTTGGCCTGTCACTCTCTACGATTAAAGGAAGCATTATTTTCAACGGTAGCGGTGACTTGAGCGGTATGGATAATCCTGATCGCAATACTTTAGATTTGACCTTCGACGCAGTTGAATTGGGAACCTTCACTCACGTCATTAAGTACGCGGAGAACGGCACATTTTACTATACTACGTTGGTAATAGAGGTAGTCGAATCAATAATTGAACCGGTACAGGATTATGGGGAGGTAACGCAAAATCAGGTCGCCATTCTTGATGTGGTAACAAATGATTACAGTTCTGCCGGAGAATTGCAAGTTGCTTCTATTCCTTATGTTCAAAATGGAACTGCCAAAATAAGTGATGGCCTTATTGAATTCAGTCCGGATAGTGATTTCACGGGTTTGGCTTATATCAATTATGTGGTGACCGACTCCAAGGGCCTTTCCGAAACAGGATTCGCAACGGTTCATGTGATCTCAGATGAGACTTCGTTTATAAAGGATTACTTCCTCCAGGTGGGGGAATCACGGGATATTGTAGTTCCATCTGAAGTTACGCTTGAAAACTTTGGTAAGACGTCCCTTGGCAAATTAAATCAGACCCAGTTTGGGGCGATTTCATACCACGCAGGTAAGAAGGCAGGTATTGAAGTGATCAGCTACCGAACCGCAACGCAAGCTGTTGGTTTAAATATTCACGTGTTGCCAAAGGAAGAAAAGAGTGATTTTATCCGCGATGATTTGTTTTTTACCTCGGCAGGTTCACCAATTCAGTTTGATGTGTTTGCTAATGACCTGGAGGACATATATCCGATCGTGTCAAAATCTCCCGAATTAAAAAACATTGCTCCTAACTCCGGCAAGTTTTCTTATACTCCGCCAGCAGGATTTCAAGGCGTTCAAAATTTCTTCTACGAAGTTTCTGACGGCTCTAATATTTACCTTGGAAATATCGAGATCATTGTAGACAATTTCCTGCCTGAGGTGCGCGAATACGATTTTGTGACGCGAGTCAATACTGCTTTTGTTTTGCAATATGCACTTCCTCAAGAGGGCGGTGAATTTAATTTTATGCAAGCCCCGGTGAATGGAACGCTTCGATTGGATCCCAATGGTTTTCACTACGGTTGTGGAAGCGTTTTGGGACAAGACTTCCTGGTCTATACTCCAAATGATGGTTTTGTCGGACAGGATGAATTTGAGATTGAGTTCTGCGCTGCAGACGGTTCGTGCGTAGAATTGGAGGTAATTATGGCTGTAGTTTCATCCTCCAATGATTGCAATTGCATCGGCCTCGATTGTGCCTGGCCCGGTGATGCCGACGGCGACGGAAGAGTGTCCGTTAAGGATCTTCTTCCAATAGGTTATTACATGGGGGAGAAGGGGCCGTCAAGGAAGGAATCAGGAGATGTATGGAATGCTGTACACGCGGATGATTGGGGAGAGAATAACATAGAGACTGGTCAGGACATTAAGAATGCCGACAGCAATGGAGATGGAACGATTGATATTAACGATGTCCAGGCGTTGGACGATAACTACGCCCGTTTGAACAGTTTTGTGACCAGGGAAGCGCTATCCATCAAAAATGTTCCATTTTATGCTATACCATCCAAATTTATCGGCAGTAGCGGGGATTTGATATTAATCGATCTCTACATCGGGACAGCAGAACATCCTCTATTCGAATCCAATGGCCTGGCATTTAATTTTAACATTCCGGGGAATTATATTGAGGACAATTCTCTAAGATTTTCATTCGCTCCACAGGCATGGTACGGATATAATAATCCTACTATAGACTTTATACAATATCCTACAAATGGAAGAGTCGAAGCGAGCATATCAAGAACTGGTCGCTCTTCTGTGGATGGTCACGGCCTGATCGGAACTTTTGAAATTGTTCTTAGCGATGATATTGATGGAATTAAACCAGAATCTGATAAAATACCAATTGATGTAAAAATTAACGGTGGCCAATTCTTCTCAGAAGAAGGTTCTAAATACGGCCTAGAAGATTCTGAATTGACCATATATCTCGATCTCAATGATCAGAATATTGCTAGAGAAATAGATATAGTCACCTATCCCAATCCTGCTTCTGATATCCTTACCTTTCATGCCAATAACCAGGATGAGATTCAGAGTATTGTCATATACAACATCCTGGGCGAGCGTGTAAATATCTATCCGGATATCCAATCCAATCATTTTGAAATGAACACTCGCCATCTTCCGCTAGGGTTCTATCTTGCTCGAGTGGAGACGCAACTTGGCGTTAGTACGGAGAAGGTGCAGGTTATAAGGGAGTGATAACCTGTTAGGTTGCCATGATCGTGATAAAAGAATAAACTTTTAGATTGTCCCCATTTTAGCGGACACCTAACAGGTTGGCTTGAGCTGAAGACCTAAATAGTACCTGCAAGTAAACCCACAATCCATTGATTTCCAGGAAATTAAGTTGATTTTCTTCTTTGAGTTCATACTACTGGACATTGGGGTTAAAATAATACAATGTCTTGAAATAAAGTAGGTTATATATTATAATAAAGTGGAATATATCATTATTGTTTGTAAAACAAACAATTAACAACAATGACAATTCCACTCGTAAGCGAAATAAAACCATTTTTCTCAGGTTTTGAAGAACATGTAATAAAAAATTTTCTCACAACAGCCCAAGGTATATTATCAGCCAGGACGACGAATTTGAACATTGTAAAGGATAAGCTCCCTGGAATACTCGAAAACCAACAAAACACCAAACCTGATTCGAATTATAAGAGGTTGATCCGTTTTTTCAATATGGATGATGCTGACAAGCAGGCATTGATTGAAGCTATATTATGTTTTAGTTTTTATTTGTTGAGACTCAAAGCGAAGAACATCAAATATTTGGCACTAGATGGTACGAGCTGGGAGAATGGCAACAAGAATATTCACTTATTAACATTGAGTGTAGTGGTCAATGGAGTAAGTATTCCAATATGGTGGGAAGACTTAGACAAGAAGGGTATGAGTAATTTTAATGAAAGACGAAAGGTGATAGACAAAGCCTGTAAATTATATAATCTGAAAGGTTTGATACTACTAGCAGATCGGGAGTACATCGGAGAAAGATGGTTTAAATATCTGGTAGACAAGGGGTTAGAGTTTGTAATTAGGTTAAAAAAGGGAATTTATAAAGGGTATGTGGACAACCAAAGGGGAAAGGATAAGACATTTTATAAACACCAACATCTTCGATACATTGGTATTGAACGTGAAGCATTGAAAAAACGGTATCAAATCTGTGGAGTGTCTAAACAAATTGAAATCCTTGGAAAAAAAATTTCTTTTGTGATTTTTAAAAACCCCAAAAGTTCAGCCAACGAACCTCTGTTTTATTTCATATCTACATTAAAAGACAAAAGAAAAATAGTAAAGCTTTACCCTATTCGTTGGACTATTGAAACTTGCTTCAAACACTTAAAATCAAATGGTTTCAATTTAGAAGCTCTTAATTTTAAAGACTCTGGAAAAATAGAATTGACAATGGGTATTGTAGTATTTATCTATGCCTTATGTATTGAACAGGGTCTAACCCAACTCAAGCACAAAAAGAAGAGTGATTGGAAGAAATATAAAAACGGATCGATCAACTTAGTCGTTTCCAAATTTAAAAAAGGACTATCCTTTTTAGAAATCAAATTCAACAACCTTAGAAATTTCATATGCTTTCTTTCTCATTCCATTCGTTCTATCCCCAAACCCTCTTGGCTATTCTTTGAACCACAATTTATAGCTCATGTCCAGTAGTATGGCAAGTTGGGTTAAGTCTTCCCTTTACTATAAGACATAGCACACGTTTGTGAAGCGTTTAAGCTTCACAATGGAGCTTAAATTTAGGTTGTATGATTGTTATCTGTTCAGAGGGAAAAGATAGGAGTACGTCCGATGTAATAAAGTGGCTAATATATAGGAATGTCGATTTTATTCGGATAAATAAAGAGGACAGTATTGACAATATCACTTTGGAGTTGTCTGACAGTCATACCCTTGAAGTTCTATATAAAGGAAAAAAACTTACAAAGAAAAGTTTCTATTGGTATAGAAGGGGGTTATTCCAATTCGAGGGTTATAAACCCTCAATGCCTCATTGTTTTGAATCTCTGAATGCGTATAACATAGAAAGGATGTAACTACTCAGGAGGTAATATAACGAATAATAATAATGGAGTAAAAAGAGTTATAGGACAATCCAACTCGAACTAAAGATAATAGGGCCGGATAAATTAGACTATTATCGAATCACGACTAACAAAACTGGAAAAAGAAAACCAACTTCTTCGAAAGGAGAATAAGTTTTTGCGTGAAGAGAATAAAATTCTATGCCAAGAGATTAGAGAACTTCGCGAAAAACTGGAATTAGTCCTTAGCCAACTGGCCAAAAAAGAGGTTAAAAAAGACAGCCACAACAGCCACAACCCACCAAGCCAAGACAAGTCAACACATGAGAAAAAAAGTCTGCGTAAGAAAACAGGACGTAAATCAGGAGGACAAAAGGGTCATAAGGGTCATTATCTTGCAATGACAGATAATCCTGATGAAAAGCACATAGTAAAAAGTGATTACTGTTCAAAATGTGGGGACACAATTGATCAGGAAAAGCAACAATTGGTATCGAAAAGACAAATAGTAGAAATACCTTCGATACGCCCCAGATACATTGAATATCAGCAGTATGGATGCCAGTGCGGGCGGTGTGGTCATCTTCAAAAAGGTAGTTTTCCCCAAGGGGTAAAAGCACCGATCCAATATGGTAGCAGCGTCATAGCACTGGTCAGCTATTTTAGCGTTTTCCATTATCTTCCCTTCCAAAGAATGACCCAGTTGTTCAAAGATATATTTCACTTGCCCATCAGTGAGGGAAGTGTACAGAACTTATTGAAAAAAGCAGCCCAAAAGGCTCGACCCATATACCATGCTATACTCCAACAAATCTTTTCATCGACTTACGTCGGTTCGGACGAAACATCTGCTAAAGTAAATGGCGACAAATGGTGGGTATGGGTGTGGCAAAATATGAAAAACACTTACATAAAAGCCACTGAAAGTCGAGGATTTATAAGTGTCCAGCAAATAATTGGCGATCACTTGTCCCACGCTACAATAGGGTCAGACCGCTGGGCAGCACAACTGAAAATGAAATCCAAATCCAAACAATTATGCATAGCTCACTTATTGAGAGACCTCATATTTTTGGAAGAATCGGAAAACCAAGTTTGGGCCAGCCAATTTAAGTCCTTGTTAGAACATGCTTTAGCCTTGCGAAAAAGAACAGAACAAACTCAAACCTTTCAAACCAACCAAAAGGATGCCTATAAATTGGAAAAAAGGCTTGATCGGCTACTGTTAAGGCATATCGAAAAAACCGAATTCCCAAAAACTCATTCTTTTCAAAAATCAATGTTAAAAAACAGGAATTACATCTTTCCCTTTTTATACAATTCTGAAGTCCCACCGGACAACAATTCTTCAGAAAGGGCAATAAGAAATGTAAAAGTAAAACTAAAGGTCTCAGGACAGTTTAAATCGGGTCAGAATATATTTTGTGTCTTGCGTTCCTGCATCGATACATTAAAAAAAAGAGAGCTCAATGTTTTGGCCTATCTTTACTGCATTGCCAAACTCCCTACTCAAAAGCATTGTTTGGTACCTGAGTAGTTACGAAAGGATTAATAAATCCCTGGAATATGAGTTGGAAACACTTCAAAATTACCTTCAGTTTTTTCTTTCAAATGGCTCTAATATGCTTGGGAATTATTTTACCAGATCAGTTAACAAACTTAGACTACTGACGCAAGCTAGAGAATTTGGATTTCATACACCGGATACAATTGTAACATCGGAAAAGAAGAAGCTTGTTCATTTCGCGAAAAAGCATGACTATCGCTTAATAACAAAGCCTAGCTGGGAAATAGTTGCACTTTTCAATGATAGTGAACAATCTATGTCATATACTGCTCAAATAGGCCGGGACGAAATTTCGAGTTGGCCGGATAATTTTTTCCCGTCACTTTTTCAAAATAGAATAGAGAAGTCCTATGAGCTAAGAATTTTTGTGTTTGACCATGAAATTTTTCCATGTGCGATTTTTTCACAATTGGGTACTGGCACAACCACCGATTTCAGGGGTGGAAACGAGAATGAATATCGAACGGTGCCTTATTCGCTCTCAAGTAAAAGGGAAAAACAAATTTTGAAATTTATGGATTACATTAAGATGGACACAGGTTCATTTGATTTCATAGTGACTCCCGATAGCGAAATGGTCTTTGTTGAAATAAATCCTGTTGGTCAATTCGGATTTACCTCACATCCTTGTAATTACTACATAGAAAAAAAGCTAGCAAATTACATGATAGCCAAAAGTAATCATGGATAACTCAATTCAATCTTTTCTGACAGCGGTTTTGAATGATACTGAGGGCAAATACCCTTGTTTCTATTCGCATATGAACTACCATAGTACATGACAAAACAGGATTGATAAAATAATTGCCACGCGTAAAGTGTTGATAATGTGTTACTTACAACACTGAACGACATGGCAATTAAGGAGAAAGTTAAAGAACTTTCCCGAGAATTGAAAATAGAACTTAGTAAACTTCACCAGCAAAGGGTAAACTTGATTGCCTCGGCGGTGATCAGTATGTCTACCATTAGGAGTGTCAATATGGTCAAGGTTGCTCACGGTATGATTTCAAAAGCGAAGCCATTGAGTAATTATCGTCGTCTTCAACGATTTATCTCTCAGGTGGATTGGGATGACACTGGTCTAGGACATTTGCTTTTGAAAATGAGTGAGTTGAAGGGGCCTTATACCCTGCTTGTGGATAGGACAAACTGGCAATTTGGTAAAGTGGATATTAATTTTTTGGTATTTTCTATACTAGGAGACGGGTATTCGATACCGATCAAATGGGTGTTGCTTCCAAAGAAAGGCAACTCTGCACAATATGAAAGAATTGAGTTGTTAGAGGAAGTGGTAAAAATTGTTGGAAAAGGTCAGATAAAGAACGTTATAGGAGACCGGGAATTCATTGGCCAACATTGGGTTAAGTACTTGATAACCAATGAGATAGGATTCAACCTTCGGGTTAAGGAAGGCATGGTAGGTGTAAAAAATGGCAAGGAGGTAAAACTGGGTTTATTATGTAAAAATAATAAAAGATCATCGCCAAGATTGCCGGGAAAATATTTAGTTGGAGGCAATGAAGTATACGTAAGCGGATTCAGATTTAGAAATGACAAGAACAAATTAGAGTATTTGATAGTCATACACTCTGAGGATGTAGAAGATGCTTGCGATATCTATGCCAAAAGGTGGTATATTGAAAACATGTTCAAGGACATGAAAACGAATGGTTTTCAACTGGAAGATACACATGTAACTCATCCCAAAAGGCTAGAAACATTATTTGGTTTATTAGCCATATCATATGTATGGATGATACGTATAGGCGAATGGATAAAGAGAAAGATACCCTCATTATTCAAAAAAAATAATCGAGGAAAAAGAAGAAAAAGCATTTTCAGGGGAGGGATAGACAACTATATCAACGCATATATTAACCACGACAGACGGAAAATTTGGCTCTACTTCCGTTTTTTGTCATGTACTTAGATGAACTACAGCATTTCTGAAGCTAAGGACGACTCTATAAAAGTGATTTCGATAGCCGACTATGATACCAGGAAATTTCCCCATAGTGGAGGCTATAGAAAATTAATATCTAAGATGTATAATGAAAAGCAGCTATCTAAATAAGTACTTTTCTATATTTTCAAACTGCATGTTCGTCCGGGGAGTCGTTCGATCAAGTATTTGTGACACACAAAGAAGCCGGGTCGACATAATTCCAAATAATCTTTACGACGTAATTATGGACAGCAAAGGGCTAACTCTGCAACAGGTTCTTGATAAATATGGAGAAGGAAATAGAGATATTATATTGGAGTATTTCGATTTTCTTTCTGAAAATGAATATGTTTTTTTTGTTGACCACGCCAAAGATCTTGAGAGTTTTATTCCCCTAGAAGATGTCTGGGATTCTCCACATTTGATTGAAAATGCTATTCTTGACTATCTGGATATGAATTCCTCGTTCGTTAAGTCCATTCACGAATTGAATAATTGTGGTTGTCAAGCACTAGAAATACGAGTCAAAAAACAAATTGACGAAGAAGAAGTAATTTCAATTTTACAAGGATTTGACAATACCAGAATCGAATTCATTACGCTTCACATGCCCTATATATCATTTGATAGAACTATTTTCAAGGATTATCAAAGACTTTGTTTTGTCATTCTTTTTAGTGCGCCGAATGGAATTATGTCAGATGAAAGAGTCTTTGTCTCCACAGATGATTTGTCCGAAAATTCCTGCTGTGGGAACATTGATCCCAAACTGTTCCATCCTGACGTAGTTAGTTTTTTCGAGAGTAAAAAGTTCAATTCTTGCCTAAATAGGAAAGTAAGTATTGATATTGCCGGAAATGTGCGAAATTGCCCATCTCTACCTCAAATTCATGGAAACATATGCAGAGACTCGCTAAATGAAATAATCTTAAGAGGTAGATTTAAAGAGATATGGAGTATTTCAAAAGATCAGATTGATACTTGCCAAGTTTGTGAATTTAGATATGTATGCTCTGATTGTAGAGCTTACCTAGAAAATCCAAACGACATATTTAGCAAGCCTTTAAAATGTGGTTACGATCCTTATAAAGGAAAATGGGAAGATTGGGCAGAAGATAATAACAAAATTCAGATTTTCGAAAAGTTCTATCAACTGTAAGGATTTATCCGGAACCTCCTTAAATTAATTTCGAATTTAAACCTCCCTTCGAAGCAGCGGAAAAATATTGTTAGTGTGTTCTGTCTTCTTTTCATATAGAAAAGATCTTGCGTACCGACATCGATATCCTGTCTACGTCAGCATTAAGTTTTTAGCAAAACTATACTGTAAAATATTTGCAGTGGTTATGATTAGATTAGTCTCGTCTCTGGCCAAGGACTGGGAAAATTCTTCAATCCCAAATATTAAAATATGAAGAATTTAAGCTATACATTATGAAGGATAAAAAAAGAAGTTTTAAGCTTGAAAGCCTAAAAAAATTTAGGCAGGACTTTAATGACTTCGAAATGATCCAGATTACAGGTGGCTACGGCGGTAATTGTTCAACAAAGTGTTGTAATACCCCAAAGTCAGGTAGTGGCTGTACCTGTGATGCATGTGATGCCTGTTGTCACTAGAAATTAGGGGGTTAACAACTAAAGTGTTGTTAATCCCTTCATTAAAACTCTATCTTTTTAATTATATCTGTCGGTACCACAAGAATTCACGTTTTGACAAATGAGTCGTCCTAAAATGGAAAAAGCATCAATGGAAATCTGACTTGTCAAAGTGATTTTTATATAGCTTGGCTCAAAATACGATTATTGGATAAAATCTACATAAAGAGAAATATGATTAGTAATAATCATAGTGCAAGAAAATTGTTTTTAAATGAAAGGTTCCATTTATTATGAGGTAGCTCAAAATATAGTTGCAAGTTTCAATATCCCAGTTTCAAAGGGTCAATTGTCTAAATTTTTTCGTTTACACCCAGGTAAGTATAGTCTTCGCGCCTTAATTGACGTGCTATATGAAATGAATGTTAAACCACTTTTTGTGAAGTTGCCATTCGAAAAATTTAATGACACTCTCCCCACTCCCATTTTATGTTTCGATAAGAAATTGGAATATAGCAAACCAATTCTGATTAAAAGAATTTCAAGCAAATATGTACATGCCCTGGAACTAGTAGACAGTGCGTTTAATTCAAAAACAGAGATAAGTGAATTCGCTGGATTAATCTCCTCCAAAATGTTCTTTTTTGAGTATGTACAAAATAAAATTCCGACCAAGCCCCTTTCCTATCGAAAAATTGGCAAAACGATAATACTTTTGTTGACTCTTACATTAGTGTTCTCAATGATGACGGTATTGGGCTCTTACGAGAATACAATTTTCGTATTGTCACTTATCGGATTAGTGCTTAGCGCACTCCTTTTTTCTGTTGAATTAGAACCGGAAAAAGGCATAGCGGGAAGAATTTGCATGATTAAAGATTTCAATTGCAAAAAGGTACTCGCTTCAAGTAAGACAACATACTTGGGAGGATTCAGCTTAATAGATTTATCATTTCTCTACTATGTATTTAATATTGCAGCTATAGTGCTTGGATACATAGGGCATGTGGACTTATTGCCTACTCTTTTTCTCAAATCCCTATTAGCTATTCCGGTGGTAATATATCTTATCTATTATCAAAAGTTCCGCCTGAGAACTTTTTGTTTACTTTGCTTATGTGTTGATTTTATATTGTTGGCTGAGTTTTTTTCTCATACTTTATTATTAGAAAATATTTATATCGGCATCAATCACAATTTGTTAATTGTTGTTTGCATTTCATTGTTGTTATCTCTCTCCTCTGTGATATTTCTTCTACCCTTATTTCGAAAATTAATAATTAAGGATGCGCTCCAGGAAGAATTGAATTTTTTTAAGTTTAATAAGACAGTATTTAAAGAGCTATACTTTGGTAATACGCAAATTGAGGAATTGGCTAATTTCAGAACATATAAGCCTTTCATCTTTGGGTCAAAAGAAAATACTGATATGCTAATTTTGGGACTTAGTTTATCATGCGGAAGCTGTAATAGGTTTGCAAAACAGATTGAAAATTTTCTTTTCCTGTATGAAAAAATGAAAATAGTAGTATTTATCAAAACCCACGATGACCTCGATAAGTCTATTCTAAGACCTATAATAGATCAATATCGAAAAGATCCCAAACTTGGTCTGCATCAAATCTTGAATTGGTTCGCTCATAAAAGAAAATCTGATGTAGATTATGAACATAACAGTGGCAATATAGAAGAAATTATTTCATCACAAAATGGTTGGTTTGAGAGTTTAAATATTGAACACACACCTATAATTGCTTTTAACAAAAGAATTTTGCCTATTTATTACAGGGTTGATGACTTGAAAATAATGCTTAAAGAACTAATTCAGAATTGATGAAATCTTATTTTATTTTTTTAGGAATATTTTTTTTTGTGTGCTTTGCCTATTGTCAGGAGAGTGATCCATCTTTCTATCTTTTTGGAGATACATTGCAAAATCTAGATATTAATCCATCTTCAAAAGCTATCCGATACAGTGTCATTGGCGAATACCAAAAAGCATTACTTACTTATGATATCCATCCATCCGTAAGGCAAGAAAGCCACTATGTACACGATCTGGATAGCTTTTTTATAAGTCGAGCAAAAGAATATCTTATCGCTCAGGCTCAAAGTAATAATATCATAATTATCAACGAGGGTCACAATCGACCTAGACACAGAGTTTTTATTAAAGGACTTTTAGCCCAACTGTTCGAAAAGGGCTTTAGATATTTAGCACTTGAGGCTTTGGCAAATTGTACAGAATGTTATCGAAATTACAATAAAGAAGGGTGCTGCTCTAATAACTATGAATCAAAATACCTTTACCTTACCAGTGAACCTCAAATGTCCAACCTGATAAGACATGGCCAAGACCTCGGCTATATCCTTGTCCCATATGAACAAGAAAAAAAGGGAAATCGTGAATTAATCCAAGCGCAGAATATATACAATAGAATATTTAAAATTGATCAGAATGCGAAGGTGGTTGTAGTTTGTGGCTATTGTCATGTATTGGAATCCGAAGGAGAAAAAACCAAAAACTGTGGGAAAACTAAATGGATGGCTGGATATTTAAAAGACATTACCGGAATAGATCCCTTGACTATTGATCAAGAGGTCCTAAGTGAACGAACAAAATATGATGAAAATCCAAATTATGAAGCTCTTTCCCAGATTCAGTTTTCGGCGGTTTTAGTAAATAAGGTGACTGGGATTTCCGATATCGATGGAAATCCCTTTAAAGTAGACATTAGTGTATATCATCCTCGAAGCAGTCAGATCAATGGTAGACCTAGTTGGTTGTCTGCTCAAGAAAATGCTAAAATCTACCAACTCGAAGAAGGGTATTGTGATGATATCGGTTACCCTTGTTTAGTAGAAGCTTGGAGAAAATGTGACAAGAGTGACGCAGTTCCATATGATATTGTTGAACTTGAACGCGGGGAAAACTCGTCTCTAGTATTAACCATTGGCGAATTCCAGATAAGGGCTACGTCCAATCTTGGCATTTCGAAATCAACACAGATTAAATTTGAATAATAACCCCTTATTTTATATTAAAATCATTTCAGCTTGTTTAGGGCAACCTTAAGATTTGTTAAAAATGATCTGGTTGCAAAATGTATAATATAATGAAGGATAAACGAAGCAACTTTATTTTCATAATGAATAGCTTCCTGGGTTGCAATTACGTTTGGAGGTAATATTGTATCGACAATTTCAACACTTCAAAGCCGCTGAAATGCGGATGCAATCCACACTCTGGAGAATGGTGAGAGTGCAGCTCGAACCCATTAAAACAAAAAACCATTGAATTTTATGGACTACTGCAGAAATTGGTTGGTAAGGAAAGTACTGCCTAAAGTCTGTGTGAATCCGACAGTCTGAAGTTTACGACTTCAGATCTATAACTCTTGGCTTTATAGCAATTCCATTTCAGACAACAACGGGCTCAAGCGCTGAAAGTCGAGTACTAACCTACAGTTGTTCAGGTTTATTCAAGATTTTTAAGACTGGGTGGAAAATGAAGTAATTGCTCACCAGGTCTATCATGATTTGTTTAAGTTTTAACATTTCAGAATCGGCATTTATCTCAATCAAATCTTCTTCTATCATCTTCTTAATTACTGTATTGCAGGACCTAGGTTCACAGAAGAAATATAGGGTAAGCTTGAGACCTTCAAGCAATTCTTCGATAATACATTCTTTCAAGGAATGGTAATAAATCAACACATATTTTGAAAAATCATTAGCAGATTCAGGCTTGGCAAGTTTGTCTATAACGGATTCATTCTCGTCGATGTAAAACTTTAACTCTATAATCTTTGAAAACTCATTTAATTGAAATCGGGTAGTCAAAGTATTTGATGAAAAGGAATTTCAAATTGCATTATTGACATCGATGCGCAATCGGAGCATAATTGCAAGAAAATTTTTGATGAGTTGTATTACTTAAAATGTCGCCAACTTCAGATCAGACTCTTTACTCAAAAGAAATTGAGCGACCTGAATTCCATTTTCAAACATACTCTCAAAAAAAATTATCGTGCAATAAACATAATAATGCCTTATTTCGAGGACTTAAAATATAGCGAGCTTAAGAATTTCTATGACCGGTACGCCATTGACGTAATTGTTTTTTATGGATCGCCATCTAAAAAGCTGACCGAATTAAATAAACTCGGGGAAGAAGACAAAATTGCATTAAAATTTTTCTCTCCCCAAATATCAGATGAATCTCACTGCGGAATTATTAGCCCCGCTTATTTTAGCACAAATACTCGATTGTTTACTGAGTCACAGGGGTTTAATAGCTGCCTAAATAAGAAAATAGCAGTAGACAAAAAAGGGGAAATTAAGAATTGTCCTTCGATGAAAACAAGCTTCGGAAATGTTGCTCATACCTCCCTAATGGAGGTATATCAGAAAGATGCATTTAGAAAAATTTGGAGCATTTCCAAGGATGATGTCCAAAAGTGCCAAGATTGTGAATTTAGATATATATGCACCGATTGTCGTGCTTACGTTGAGAATCCAGAAGACAACTATAGCGCACCACTTAAGTGCGGATATGATCCGTATACATGTGAATGGAAGGATTGGTCAAGCAACCCCTTAAAGCAAAAAGCTATTAATTATTACTATGAATAAAGTACATGTCTCACCTAAGTATGTTTTTTCCATTTGCGTACTGTTCGTATTTTTACTTAGTTGCAAGTCGTCAATGTACAATGTCCCCGGGCATTTGAGGAAGTTGACTAAAAGAGAGTCATTTGAAAGAAATTTAAAAGGTATTCCTCCTGCCGGTGATATAGTCTTTAAACTAATGAATGGCGACACTGTAAATCAAAATGAACTTAGCGAAATGCTTAATGATTGTAAATACACTCTGGATGAGTACGTCGATAGAGATACACTGGTACGAGAGTTTGTATTGAGGCCAGAGAGAAAAAGAGATCGCAAGTGGAGCGCCCGTCTCCAAACAGCATTACAGAATAGGGGCACTACTACTACAAAACCAACATCGCTCCCTACATTCAAGCTAATTAATGTGAATTGTGACCATCTTGTCCCCTTACTCGATAAAATCTTTAAGGATGATCAAGAAATACGAAAGGATATGTCAAAGTTTAATCCTCAAATAGATTACGAGAATCAGCAAATAGTGGTAAGTATTATTGAAACTTGCGGTTTTCCAACTGGACAAAAGGTTGGAAAAAAGGGAATTTTGACCATATTCTTAGTAATACAACACGCTCATAATAGTTTGAGGGAAAAATATTTTTCTCAATTCAAAAAGGCAGCAGAGAGGAAAGATCTTTCTCTGAGCAATTTGGCAACTATGGAAGATAGGATTTTAGTTGACCAGGGGAAAAAACAACTATATGGTACTCAACTGTTTAAGATGCATTCCGATTCTCTTAAACTCTATCCAATCTTGGATCCAGAAAACGTCAATGAACGGCGTGCCAAGGTTGGTATGGGGCCTATTGAAGAATATTTGGAACAGTTCGGAATAAATACATTAGGTACGTCGCAAGAATATTGATTTTTTTAATCATTTAGTCAGTTCAGAATCGCCGACACATGGAAATCTCGCATTGGCAGACTCGTATTCGGCAGGTGTCCCAAAATGCGCCACCTGATTATTTTTTATTATATCGTATCGAATGTCAAGATTATCATCAATAAACAGATTATACATTGGAGCAATGTAGTACTCCCTGGCTGATGAAGGCGACTCTATATTCCTTTCCTTATACTGATTGAAATAGCGCAAATACATTCGACTACTATTAAAGTAATACAACCCTGTTGAACATAAATTGGATATTCTTTCTTTCTCAGTGGTTCTCTTCACCCGGTACTCCGATCCATCTATTGGTTCTACGAAAGACCAGTGTTCTCCTTCGCCTTCAAATACTTCTAAATATCCATCGAGACCATTAAGTAACAAATGCTTTGGAAGAACAAAATTTGGTCTAAACGTATCGATATTGAAGATCAGGATAGGAGTGTCGCCCGTGGCATTTATGGTCTCAAGACCTATAGCAACCGTTTCGGCCTGACCCCTGGTCATTTCGTCAAGCATGATAATATCGAAATTGACCAATCCCAATTTGGCACAACTTTCACTTATGAATTTCCGGGTTTGACCCAACTCTCTGGCGACAAACAAAAACTTGGTTTGATTAAAATAATACTTGAAACTTGAAACCGAATAATCAAAAAGGGTGGCATTGTTAATGGGCAACATGTATTTCGGCAACATATAACCAGCTTTTGAAAATCGAGAACTCAATCCGGCCATAGGTATGATGATAATCATGCTTGGCCGTTTTGAAAAAATGTGTTATACAGGTTTAGCCCGTTTGAAAACAGTGCAATTTGTCTCCTCTTGTCTTCCGAATGGAGCGGGATCATAGTGAGAAAATGCAATACGGTGATGGCTTTGATAGCGTCGCTATCTGCTGAAAAATTCCTTTCCAGCCAATTTTCGAATAGAAGCGATACGTTTCTTTGTACCTGGCCTAGATAAATATTCAAGTTGAATACATTTTGTTCCACTACTTCCAGGTCATACGCTCCCGCCACTATCAAATCGTAATACCCTATAACCGAGTGCATGAGCTTGGCAATATCGTATCTAAAATCTGAGTAAATCGTAGGCTTACCTTTCACCACATAACCTCGTGGGTCAACAGTTCTGATAATTTGAGCTCGAAAATCGTAGAGTATGTTGCTAAAACAGAAGTCGCCGTGCGCGATTCGCACGAAATCCGATTTTACCGGCAAAATTTTTTCTCTCAACTCGTTTACAATGTTTTCTATCGAAGACAGTCGTTCGCCGTTCACCGTGACCGGTGAGTTCGTGTCGATTTCGGCTATTCGAATCGCTGCTATGCGGTCATCGACCTTCCCATTGTATAGATGGGCGACAGGTACCGGATTGGTAGGCCTATGGGTAGCGCAAGCTTCGAGAAAATTGCTGCATGACCTCAATATTTGGTTCCAGTACAATAGAGGTATTTTACACAGAACAAATAGCTCCGATAATGTACATAGGTTCAGATACTCCATGCTGTAGCCGTTTTTTTGAACGGAATACAGTTGAGGAGTATATACCTTGCACTCACTCGGAATATCTGAAAACCACCTACTCTCTGCCATCATTTTGTGAGACTGAGCGCTGCTCTTGGTGAGAACGGGGCCATTTACTTTGATACAGTTAAATGCCCGCTCAGTACTAAAATTCTTCTTTGATTGATAATAGGTTTGCAAACTTCCGAAATCCCACCACAGATGCTTTTTAACTAAAACAAATGGGCGTTTCCCGTTATACTCGCTCAAGGCTTCTATGAAGTTGTATTCATTTCTCTTTATGTATTGTTGAAGTAGATCTGGAGAACCAAAACCAAACACCCCGCTAACTATTTCTTCAGGATTAGAAAAAAACTCGACATTGACCTTTCTGAACTGATTATCTTGTAGAACCGACCATTCGTGTACAGAATTGGTCTTGTGGGCCGATACAAAATCCACATCATCACTACTTTTAACCGAAGAAAACAAGGTATCGCCATGCAAGAGCGTGAGGTGATATGGTGCTAAGTCGATGGAATCAATTGATCGACAAATCGATTCTCCTAATTGTAACGATGCCGACATACAGACCACCCGTATGCTCCATTCATCAACAATTTTCCTTTGCCATTTAGACAAACAAAAATCTTCCGGAAGTGTGAGTACAATGAGGTCAAATTTGCTTTTAAAAGAATTTAATTGATTGGTCAAAAGAAATTTTCCCTGTAACGGGAGAAATACAGGAGGTACCCTTCCAAATTCACTTTGCATGTCCAGAGATACATACTGGGCTGAGGTTATGACAAGGACCTTTTTCACTTACTTAATATTTAGTAGTTCTTTTACTTCTTCATACGTTTTGTCTATAAATTCCTGAGGTCTTATGGCCTTGTCGTCCACGTAAAACCCTTGACTTCCGCACCACGGTTTTCCTACAATTAGTTCGTCATAGGGAATATCATTTTTTTCCAGCCATCGAATTATTTTTGGAACAGTAAAGGCCGTTACTTCGCCGAGATTATTTGAGTACGTCTTCATATTTCTACTGGTATAGAAAATAATTTTGAACCCTTTGTTTTTGTAATATTTAATTTGATTCTTAACTTTCTGATCTACCTTTCGGTTACAGTAGTCTTCATTATCGTCGATTTTGCAAATAGTACCATCAATGTCAAGGACTAGATTTTGCATATTCCCGTGGTTTTGATTTCTGATTTATCTGCCGTCGTGTTCTTACATATTCATCATTGTAATTGAGTTCAATGGCTTTATCCACCTCGGTGACTGCCATGTTATAGTTGTCTTGATGTAAGTGACACAAACCCAGATAATATCTGGATTTGGGAAACTTACCGTCAATCTGGATGGCTTTTTCGAAATAATTCTTTGCCTGGGAATATTTCTTTTTCTCAAATAGGTCAAGACCACAGTAAAAATTAAACAGGTAGGATTTCTGTAGCTCTTTACCTTGAAATTTGCAAATATCATAGAAATGCTTTAGTGGAATGGCCTCGAATATTGCTGCTAGAAGCTCGGCAAGCAAAGGATCTTTAGCGTTGTCCAGGACATGAGCCTTAAATTCGGAAGAAGATTTAACTGCATTATCTGTTGTAAAAAAAGTGTATTCTTTGAGATACACGCAATCTCCATCGCCATCCCAAAAATTTTTGTTGCATCTGTGAATGCAAAAGCTCATTATCAGGCAGGCGACAGCGTCTGAAACACATAGTTGTCTCTGATAGAAATCATAAAGAACACGGAACAGGGCATCAAGAGTGCGGTAATCAGCAATCTCTCCGTGCCTGTCCTCAATAATCTTGCTTACATCTTCAAATGACTTCCGTTTTTCAATATTGTTCGCAATATCGAAAACCAAAAGCATCTGCTTAATTTCGTAATCGGCCTTGTTTGTCGATAATTTGATGCATTTTGTTAAGGCGTCATAGCCTATTTTTTTGTCAGGCTCAAGAGTGCAACCAAGAGGATATTCCCGCGTACAAATGTTATTATCAACAACTAAAAAATTATATAACTCGGGATGAATATTCGACCAATTATTTCTTTTTGTTAGAGCTCGGCCAAACGTATTTGCGTAAATATCCATAGTTGATGAGGATCCCATAGCAAAAGCGTCATATAGGAAATGCTTGTAATTATTGCCCAATTTTAACTGGCCGATTAGTAAGGTCTTAGGATCTTGTTTGAATAACGCTAGGTCCAATTTTTCCAGCACTAGGTCAGGGCGCGTGCGGATAACGGCATCGAATGTGAAATTTCCTTTTCTTTCAATTCTCTTTTTGATTTCATTCGCTCTCCAAATTAAATAGAGCATCCGGAGGCTGTGGTTATCCCGAATGAGGCAATCAAACTCCAAGTCCAATAAATCACTCTTTTGAACGTCGAGAATTGCATCTGGGAATAAATTTTTAATGAATTCTTTCGGCGTGCTGTCATTTGCAATACTGTTCTCGAGCTCCTCGAAATGGGGGATTTTCTTACGGAAATTCTCAAACAACCAATGAATAGAAATTGACTTTACCAGGTGTGGCGGCAAACATCGACTGAGGTTTTGAAAAGTCTGAACGCCCCCCGCTTTTCTTCCTGGCTTATCCCATATCGAGAAGATGAAGGTTACGTCCATACCCTTGGATAGTTTTTTCAACTGCTCCAATGGTTCAACCGAATTTCTGAACTGACCTGAAACACAAATACAGATTTTCATCCAAAGAATCTTTGTTCGCTGTACAAATGACATTTAAATCGTCTAGCGCACAACAACTTTGATCTTTGAAATTGCGAAAATCCACTGCAAGAAAATTGCAGAATGGATTTACCCCACCTCCATCTCATCCCTCAACAACCACTTCCATGCCGGAATTACCCGGATCGATAATCCTTCTTGATTGATTTCCTCATCTGAATCTATTGTCACAATAGTAGCTTGGTGGATGTCATATTGTTTGGCAAAGTAAATACAAGCACGAATTTCACGTGCCCGGGTTTCGCATATGCATCAACTCTAACTTAACATAAATGACAATTAACAATGTAAAAAGAATTGACTACCTGTGTTTTAACCTAATATTTGGGAATCTAACCATAGAACAAAAGTGCAGGAAAATTCAAAGTTCTTCACTATGTGGCAGTCCAATGTTTGCCTGTATAATGTTAATAATCACAAGAATACATATTCATAAATAAAATATAAGTTAAACTAAGGTTGATGCCAATGCGGGTTTCGGGGTCGATCATATCGTATGCACTCTGAACTAATATCCCCGCATCGGCAGAATAAAAGTCCAACTCGTACTTGTGCTTCAGGTAGAATAGTTGATGGCTATATCTTCGCTGTCAATGAACAAAAAATGAGCATCATCCCCCAAGGCGATATCCACATCAATAACCTGTCCTTTAGCTATACACCTATTTCAGAAGAAGTATTACAGGACGTGAATATTACAATCCCAAGAGGAAAGACGACCGCCATTGTTGGTACGAGCGGCAGCGGCAAAACGACCTTGATCAAACTACTACTGGGTTTCTATCCACCAAATAAAGGGAACATAACCATAGGATCACATCCTCTACAAGCTATTTACAAAAAGATCTGGAGGGCTCAATGCGGTGTGGTCATGCAGGACGGGTTTATTTTTTCAGATAGCATTTCAAAAAATATAGCCGAAAGCGATGATCAGGTTGACTTTGCCAGAGTGATAGCCTCAGCGACTACAGCGAATATTATGGATTTTATAGAATCCCTGCCTCTTGGATTCAACACGATGATCGGCGCCAGGGGCAATGGCGTGAGCCAGGGACAAAAGCAAAGATTACTGATTGCACGTGCTGTCTACAAGAATCCCGACTTCCTTTTTTTTGACGAAGCGACGAATGCCCTGGATGCAAATAATGAAAGGGTCATCATGAACAATCTCAATAAGTTCTTAAAAGGAAAGACGGCAGTAATAGTCGCACACCGACTGAGCACGGTGAAGAACGCCGATCAGATAATTGTGCTGGAAAAAGGCCGAGTTGTGGAAGTAGGAAGCCACAAAGAACTGGTAAAAGCAAAAGGAAATTATTTCACTCTTGTAAGGAATCAATTGGAATTGGGCAATTAATAAAAACGAATCGATGACTAAGCTTAAAGAACTTTTAACGATACAAGGCAAACAAAATAAGGAGCCATCAAAATCTCATAAAAAGTTGTGGAAGATTTTGCGCAATGATTATCCTGCCTTTGATTTTCAAAAAAACCAAATAGTAGAGTATTGTGAAAATGGCGACTATGCGACAAAATATTTCCTGGCCGATTTTTTATGCTGCAATACGAAGACCATAATCCAGGTAAACTCGACTGAAAGTCTGGAAGATTCCGAACCTCTACAGCAGAATGGATATAGTATTATGACGTTGATTGAAAACGGTGGTTCCCTAAACAAGCAAAGAATAAAAAGTGAATTGCAGAAGGCATTATCAAATGGAGAGAATTCATTGCTGCCGACGAAACCCATTTTTAGTTTCAATGACGATGTGACACCTTATAATGGTGAGCTTTCCGAAATGGAGGACATTAACCAGGAGATTGCGACTCAAAGTGTGCAAAGCCAAGACGAGATTACAGATCTCATAGGAAATGCACCCGGGTGGATCTTGCGAAGCGGCATCAGCATTGTGGCGATTGTGACGATTATCATTCTCGGCATGAGCGCCATTATAAAATATCCCGACAAAATAAGCTGTACCGGTGTATTAACTACCCAAAGGCCGCCAATTGCCCATATCGCTCAATCGAATGCAATTATTGACGCCGTGTTCGTCAAGGATGAGTATAAGGTGAAAAAAGGCGAACCCATCATCTATATCGAGAATAATGCGAGCCGCAATGATGTTCGTAAGCTCACTGCCTTTATAAGCGCATACAAAAAATCAGATAAGATCAAGTTTGTACTGCGTAATGACGTACCCGACAATCTCCGTGTAGGCGAGATGCAACAGCTCTATGCCAGCCTCGAACTCAAATACAGCGAATACCGCCAGGTTTTGCGCCAATCAGGCGTATTCCAACAAATCAAAACTCTAGGCCGTGAAATGGAAAAGACAAAGCAACTCATAGCGAGCCAGGAAGTGGAACGGGAACTGTTTAAAAGAGAGTTGGGAATGGTCTCGAATGAATTGAGCAGAAGTGAAAAACTGCATGCACAAGGCATCGTAAGCGACGCGGATAAGGACATGGCCGAAGGAAAATTAGTGCAATATCAAAGACAACATGAAAATATGACCAATGGCATCATCCAAAACCAAATCAAGATTGACCAATTGAAGCTTAAAAGTCAAAATCTGAAAGAAGAAAGATCGGGATTGGTGAAATCTAATCAGTTCGCTTTGTCGGAGTTGATTAACAATTTAGAGGGCAGCTACCTGCAATGGAAAGAGAAATATTTAATCGAGGCAGAGATTAGCGGAATAGTAAGCCTTCCCCAGGATGTGGTGTTAAAAATGACACTGTCAGTGGGTCAGTTGATCTGCTACGTTGTGCCGCCGGAAGATCCCGGCCAAGGCCCGCCTGCCGGACGGACAGGGCCGATCAGCCCACAGCTGAAAAATCAGAGATACCTGAAGGCCCGAAGTCCGGCACTGGGAATCAGTAAATTATCCGAAGGAAACAAGGCCATCATAAAACTGGATGCCTATCCTTATAAAGAATTCGGAAGCATCATCCAGCAGGTGAGCAACATCTCCCGATTACCTTTTATAGCTCAGGAAGACCAACAGTTTTATGAAATAACGGTAAATCTGCCCGATCACCTCATTACCGACTACGGCAATCAAGTAGAATACCGGCCGGAGATGAGCGCACAGGTAGATTTTATCACCGAGGACAAAAGTGTGCTTGAGCGGATATTGGAGCAATTTATCAGTTTAGTAAAACAGTGAAATCAGAGGACAGATTGGAGAAGTCTGAGATAGAAATCGCCTGCCTGCCGTTAAAGCAGGGAAGAGGTAAGACCGAAGATTAGGCGAAAAAAAAAGAACATCATGACTACATGCAAGTTACGTTTTCACAGCTGTCATACGTATTTAACATCTGTCAGTGAGGTGGTAACCGTTGACCGTCCGCCGCCTGCACTGAGCGAAGTCGAAGCGTCAGCCGTACGCCGTCCACCCAAAAACATTCAAAGGATCAAAACACAGAACCAGAACGGAAATAAAACAAAAAACTAAAAAAATCCACCAGCCATGACACTAATAGAAAAAATCCACCAGGTACAACGTATTGACGACCTCATCAGACGAAAAGCGACGGGCTCGCCAAAAGAACTGGCCAGCAGATTAGAAATTTCTGAGAGAGCTGTCTACGACTGTATTGAATTGATGAAAAATATGAACGCGCCGATTTACTATTGCAGGAGTCGGGGGAGTTACTGCTATGAGAATCAGGTGCGATTTTCATTCGGGTTTATTGATTCGAATTGGGATCAGAATTCGATTCGAGGAGGGAAGCAAACGTTAACTTTTGATGATTTTTTCCGGCTGCGGAATTTTTGCAGTGAGGGGGTATATGTTTGAATTGTCATTGGCCGATGATAGGGAAATTCCGAACCCTGATTTTGTATATCGGATTTAGAAAAATTTAATTATGCTATCCATACAAAACTTTAACGAAGTTAAGATATCCAATTCAAGAAATATCAGAGGTGGGGAAGCCACAGGGGCAGGTAGTCGCTCTACTTATGACGCCAATGGAAATGAGCACTGCTTTACCTACTCATCTGATTGCCGCTACACATTAACTTCAGGAAATATTACCTACGTCAGTGTAAAGTATAACGGGGTTAATTCAACAAATTGTTAAAAATTAGAAAATGAAACGGATAAAAGATTTTACTTCAACCCGAATTGAGAATGAAAGATCATTGTTAGGAGGCGGTAGTTACACTGGCGCTGGCCAAAAAGTAGTTACCACTGCAGGTGGACAGGAACTTCTTATAACTTATGGTGATGACTACAGTTCGTGGAGCCTTGGGGCGACCTCATGGTCAATCAAATATTATTTGGTAACCTGCCATGAAGTTGATTAATCGCGATTTGTGTTAATTTAATGATTAGCGTTTAACATGGCATCAATAAATTTATTTGCAGGGGTATACATAGTATTGGCAACTTTTGCCAGCAATTCTGATAAAGTCGATGATTACAATTCGAAAATTATTCAGGCTAACCGGGCAGTATATTCCTGCAATCTTTCTTTGGCTTTGGAACATTATAAAGCGGCTTTTAGCATTGAAAATGTTCAACCTTTTTACCATGACCTTAAAAATTGTGTTGTAATTGCATATGAATGCAAAGACTCCGACTTAATGAAGGAGTGTTTAGACCGCCTTGTTGATCAAAAACAGCTGGGACAAAATGATTTTTCGAGAGAATTTCCATTTTTTAACGCAAAGATTGTAGACTATTTAGAAAAAAAAATAAGCGAACGGGTTGAAAAGAGTAATCGGCAAATCTATTATAAAACTCGGCTTTTAAAATTGTACAAATTAGATCAGGAAGTACATCAATTATTGCTAGGACAATCAGAGGAAGGCATACGTGAAAGAAATAGTGCGGATTCAACCAATTTTATAGAATTTTCTAGGCTAATGGATGTCAGGCAGTTTCAAGGAGAGAACGATATTGGGGCTTTCCTATCGGAGATGAACATTTGGAACATTTATGGAATTTTATTTAGACATTTTGTGCAGATAGGTTTCGGCGAAGACTTGTTAGCAATTCTGCATGATTATCACATTGTAAAGGATAAAATTCCAGCGGAAATTTATGCGAATATTATAGACTTAAAAGATAATATAGAGAAGAGATTGCCAACAGTCCAAAATAACTACATTAACATCATCGGTGCCAGCTACCATCGTCCTATGATCAAATATGATAGCGTTTCTATGAACGCACTGAATTCCAAGAGGCTTTCAATGGGTATAGATTCTTTTCACGTCTCATTCAAACAAGCAGTGACACAGACATTTTGTCAGGAAGGCATTGCTTCGCGATTTAAATTTTCGCCATTTTCGTATGTCGAACATTTACCATCATTTCTTTTTAATTCGGATGAAGATCAAAAGTATTTGAAGTCGCTGGAAATCGACTTAGACAGCACTTTACCATCTTGTCTGTGTGAAAAGTGGTGAATACTACTTTAACATGCCCTGTGCCCGAAATAATTTGTTGGTGATTAGTGAACAAAATGATACTTCAACGAGAAAGGTATTGGCTTGGCTTAAGGAGCGGTTTGTTCGAATAAATATTGAAGATAGATACTCTTTGGCTGAAATTAAAGACTTAATCAATAGGTTTTCTAATAAAACAGTCTTTTTTAGACGAGGTGACATTCTTCATAGAAGCATTGAAACCAGTAAATACAATTATCTCGAATGGTCTAAACTAAATCGCTACTTTCATTATTTGCTTCAGAAGGAAGGCAAATGTCTTGGATCTATTGTGGACGAGTACGATCATAATAAATTGATTGATTTAGAAATAATTTCATCGCTTGGAATCCATACACCGACAACGCATTTGGTAAGCAGCAAAGATGAATGTCAGGACATTCTGAGAGAGGGAAAAAAGTACATTCTCAAATCAACGAACAACCAAATTGAAATAGACTTTGAAGGTGAAAATTTTATTGGCGGCTTTCCAACCGTAGTTACAATTGATGATATACCGAGCGGAAGTTTTTTCCCCTCGATGATTCAAGAGTATGTTGAGAAGTTAATTGAAATTAGAACAATATTCATATATGATCAGTTTTTTTCGATGGCAATTTTTTCACAAAACGATGATCTGACAAAAATTGACTATAGATGTTTTGATTTAAACAACCCGAACAGACAAGTCCCATTTGTTCTCCCAAATAGTCTTCGAGATAGACTACAATCATTCACAAAACAGAGGAAGTATACGTATGCTTGTTTTGATCTAATTCTAACACCAAAGGGTAAGTACTATTTTCTTGAGGCAAATCCCATCGGACAGTATGACTTTGTTTCAGTCAATTGTAATTATTACCTGGACAAATATATCGCTGAGTACTATCATGAAAGGCAAAAATTTATTCCCGCTATGGTTTTCTTTCAAAAAGAAGCGGCCTAAACTATCACAAGTTAAACGAGATGCTGTATCTATCAATTTTTATCAATCGAAGAATATAAGATGCGAACCATTTTACAAACACATATCAACTATGTATGACTACAGTGGAGACAAGAACGATGTTCGTTAGACTATTTGCTTGTTGCCGTTATGTGAAAGGACATTTACGTTCACTAGTGATTGACATTCAGAGGAATTCCTATCGATTTATTGATAATCAGACATACAATTTTATACATACAATTGATGGTAAAAGCATTGAAGAAGTATATTCAGCATATCCTGCAACTGATAAAAAAGTGATTGAAGACAATATCGATATTTTGCAGAAAGAAGAATTTTTGTTCTTTACGGACAATCCGGAATTATTTCCAAAGATGGATTTAAGTTGGTCAACATACTCGGATCTGACCAATGCGATAATTGAATATGATAAAAATCATGGCCATAATTGGTCTAAAATATGGGATCAATTGGAAGCAGTTGGCTGTGAGCATGTTCAAATAAGCGTATACAATGAGCTTTCAATATCGAACTTGAAAAATATATTGACTTCTGTTAAGAATAAGAGAGTTCTTTCAATAGAGTTGATTATTCCAGATATAGTTGATTGCAAAAATAAAGATTGGATTCATTTCGTTTCTCAATTTCCAAGAATCCATCAGTTAGTTTTACATTCATCAGATGTTGAAAACAAAATTTTTCACTCGACTACCAACATGGGTCATATTTACAAGACCAAAGCCAAGATAACATCGCATTCTCATTGCGGTAATATTAATTCTAAACTGTTCAATATAAGCATTAGCTCTTTCACCGAAAGTCTGAGCCACAATTCTTGTCTGAATAGAAAAATCTCCATAGGAATCACGGGCGACATTAAAATCTGCCCATCCATGCCAAACGTATACGGTAACATTAATGATATTACATTGTCCCAAGCGATAAAAAAACCAGGTTTCAAGAAATATTGGAATATAACCAAAGACGATATTGCCGTCTGTAAAGACTGCGAATTTCGCTACATATGCACAGATTGCCGGGCTTATGTTGAAGACCCACATGACAAATCGGGCCCTGACAGTACCAACTTATCCAAACCTCTAAAATGCGGTTACAATCCATATACAGGAGAATGGGCTGAATGGAGTACAAATCCGCTGAAACAAAAAACCATAGAATATTATGGTATGCCAGAGTTGGTGCAGGATACTGGCGAGTGAAATTTCCCAAAAAATTACCTAATCAACAAATCTCTAATAATGCCTTACTGTGTGAGTAATATAATCGCCATCATCCCCAACCCCATCAAAATTTTTGCAGAAGTGAGGCGCATTATCTAAAAAGTTTGTTCTCTAAAAGTGCTTTTCGTTTCTACAAAAATCCTAACATATTCGGGATATTCTTTTTCAAAAGGGATGCAGATTGCTCTCATCACAATTCCCAAAGCAGGAAAATTGGAATCCCCCACAGTTTAAAAAAAGAACCATTTTTTTGGTTTTCCACAGCTGGCGAAATGTTTTTTGGATGATTGAACTGTATCCATCCGAGCAACAACATCAATGAATTTCAATGAGAACGGCCGGGCTTTGTTATCAAAAAATATGAATGACAAAGTCCACAGAAATTTTAACCCTATTCGAACAACCCAGTCTGACTCAAAAAGAATTTGCTCAATTCGAAGGCAAGTCTGCCAGTATGGTGAGTTATTATCTTCGTAGAGCAAGGGGATCAATTGATGAGCCAAGATTTGAATGTACTGGATTTACGGCTATGAAGATTTCTCCTTCTTGACATAACAAAACACTTACCATAAACACAGCATCTGGTATTCGGATCAATATACCTAATATAGCATGTTGGGATTAAGTAACCACCACATGTATTATTTTTACCGACAGCTCACAGAAATATGAAAGGGATTTGACGACCTGAGCGGACTGATGCGCGACGGTATGGGATCAGATCCGCTGTCTGAAGTTTGCAACTTCAAACAAATGTTTTTCTATAATGTCAAACCCTTTTGCGCTCTTCAAAACATACCACGTGCAGACAAACGAGTGACATTCCTCGAACGTCATTCGCAATGCAACTCCGGACCATTACCCCACCTCCATCTCATCCCTCAACAACCACTTCCATACCGGAATTACCCGGATCGATAATCCGTCTTGATTGATTTCCTCATCTGAATCCATTGTCACAATAGTAGCTTGATGGATGTCATATTGTTTGGCAAAGTAAATACAAGCACGGATTTCACGTGCACGGGTTTCGGGGTGGATCATATCGTATGCAGACTGGACCAAAACACCCTCATCCGGTGCAAAAAAATCAAGCTCATACTTTTCCTTCAGGTAGAATAACTGATCGCCGTATCGCCGTTTCAGATCTAGGAAAACTAGGTTTTCAAGAAGCATGGATGCGTCGGCCGGTTGAAATAGGTTGAGCAGACCATTATCGACGAAATAATACTTTCTGGATGACTCACGTTCAACAAACTTTTTCCTAAAATTAGTGAGTGGTAATATGAAATACGCATCATCAAAGTGGGATATATAGTCGATCACAGATTTAGGCGAAATACTAACTCCAGTTGCTGTTATCAAGTTCGTAAGTCGACGATAAGATGTTTCATTACCAATATTTTCCGCAATCTTTTTTACTGATAACCTGAGCGCTTCGGTATTTCTGATGTGAAACCGTTGAGCGATATCTCCATGAAATACTTTTTGATGTAGGGTTCTTAAATATTCTTTTTTATTTTGGTATTTGTTACTTTCAGGGAATCCGCCCCAGAGAAAATACTGGGCGAATGCTTTTCGTATTTCACGTGATTGAGGCGATATCCAAAAGTGTGATTCGAGGGTCAAATCCACAAGCTTGAGGTATTCGTGAAATGAAAAAGCATATTGTTCATGAATGAAAAACCGGCCGCCCAAGGTTGTCGCAATGTCCGAACTGAGCATTGCGGCATTGCTGCCAGTTACGAATACTCGACAATGCTTGTCGGCCATTCGCCTGGCAAATTTTTCCCACCCTTCTATCCGATGTACCTCGTCAAGAAATAATGCCGGGTGGTGATCAAACATTTCTTCATACGATTTCAGTATTCGATCAAAATCTGTTCGATCAAATTCAAAGAGACGCTCATCTTCAAAATTGACGTACACAACGTGTTCCAATAAACCTCTCAGCGCATACCGCTCTTGAATAATCTGGTAGAGCAAATACGTCTTCCCAGCCCTTCTGGGCCCGGTAATGGCATAATTGGCATTGTCTTCAAAATTTATTTTGCGAGAAATTAGATTGACTTGAGACGTAAAGGTCTGATTCTCAAGAATAATGCTCTGCAACAATTCAATGCGTACCATTTGTTTATTATAGTAAACAAATATAGCTATTTTTGTTTAACAAATTAAATGAAATTCGGCGATATGAAATAATAGGCAATTTGTCTTGGTGCTTAAATTTACTATTGTCAACAAATCGGGCAGAAATTATTTTGTTCATGCACTCTAGAGGTAAATCAGCGACCGAAACAACTGAACTGACAGGCTAAGGCATTAATCATGTCAATGATGTAATAAGAAAAAATTGAAGCGAACCAATGGTCTCTTCTTATACTAAACGAACTGCCAAAATAAGAGTACCTACCCCCCAGACTTCTGCCCAAATCCAATCGACGTCTCCCTATTCAAACTCAATGCCCTATTCTGATTGATCATCTTCTCTACGTCTTCCAGTTTTATGCTCATCATGATGTGGTTGCTGATCTTGTCTTCTCGCATACTGCTCAACCGATAGTTTTGCGATTTGATCAATTCGAGCATGAGGTTTCGTACCACCCTTGCATTTCCGAAAAATTTGTCCTTTTTAAGATGAAGATCATTTATGAATTCATTTAGTGCCGTAGCGGCTTTTGAAGAAATGTAATATGCTCTTTCTTTGAGGAAGTATAGCGCTATATCATTCAATTCATATGCTTCAAAATCGGGAAAGTGGAAGGTCCTGTCAAACCGGGACGACAGACCGGGATTCGATTTCAAAAAGTTTTTCATGTTCTCGGTGTACCCGGCGGCGAAAACAAAAAATCTTCCTCTGTCGTCCTCCATCCTCTTCAATAGCGTCTGAATTACTTCCGCCCCGAAATCGTCAATATGGCCGGTATTCAGGGCGTAGGCCTCGTCGATAAAAAGTACACCGTCCATGGCCCGGTCGATCTGTTCGGAAGTTTTGATAGCAGATTGACCAACGAATCCTGCGACAAGAGCATGACGATCCACTTCCACCAAATGGCCCTTTTCGATCAGGCCCAAAGCCTTGTAAATATTCGCGAGGATCCTTGCAACGGTATTTTTGCCAGTACCGGGATTGCCAATGAAAAGTGTATGGAGATTAAATGCATGCAAAGGATTATTGCCTACACCTTTATGGAATTGTACGATCTCTATCAATTGGTGGATCTCTTCTTTGATTTTCGACAGGCCGATTAATTTGTCGAGCTCTTTAAGGCTAGCGTCGAGCAGGGCCTGATCGAGGGGCAACTGGCCTATCGGATGAGTCTCTCCACTCTCTACTGAAAGCACGTCGATCAATTGAATGCCTTCCAAATCCAAATCCGTTTCGTCTTCAGGTTTGTGGCCACCTACGGCCATCAGCCTCAAGGCCATCTGAACCTTTGCCCTTTCGATCAAGTCGTAGACAAATCGTGCATTGCCAAAGTTTTCGTCCTTTTCGCGAAAAGCAACCGTGATGAGCTCTTCTATTTTTCTTTTGCCTGAAGGCGTCAGATAGACTTCAAATTTGCTACACGCCTTATCGATGATCTGATACAATTCATTAAGACTGTAATCTTTAAACTCGAAGATCTGTTTGAATCTCGACTTGAGACCCGGATTGGAATTTATGAAGTAGTCCATTTCCGCAGGATATCCCGCTGCGATGACCATGAAGTCGCATTCGGGATTGCCCATTTCTTTTACCAAAATTTCTATTACCTCTTTCCCAAAATCTTTATTGTCATCGTGGCTTCTAGCAAGTGCATATGCTTCATCGATAAACAGCACACCGCCTTTTGCTTTCTCAATAGCAGCTTTGACCTTGGGAGCGGTCTGCCCGATGAATTCTCCGACCAAATCCACCCTGTCCACCATGTGGACGTGTCCTTTTTTGAGCATACCTATGCTTTTGTATAGAGCGCCCATAAGATTTGCTACCGTCGTCTTACCTGTACCCGGGTTTCCCGTAAATACAGAATGAAGCCTCAGCCGGCTATTCTCATTAAAGCCTTTCAGCTTACGCAGATTCAAAAAGGAAATATAGGTGGCGTGGTCATTGATCTGCTTTTTAATGTCGCGCAGCCCAACCAGAGAATGAAATTCCCGGAAGACCTCTTTCGCGGATTTTAGTTCATCCTCCAATTCCAGGCCGTCGTAGATCAATTCAGCGTTGCCCTGGTTTAATTCGGGTAGGCCTTCTTCGAAAATTGTGTCGACCTCAAAGGTAGTCTGGATGATCAGTCTTTCCATAAAGACCAACTCAAAAACATAAAGTCCTTTGCGCCATGAGCCTTTGACATTACTCCCCCACCCGCCCGCTATTTTGAATTCCTCTTCGTCTTTTTTTACGTTGATGAGTTTTTTTATTTCTCCCTTGAGTTCCCTGGCTTCATTAGAATACCTGAGGATAAATTCGCCCATCCAATCTTTGTCGGACAAATTATTCTTACAACTTATTTCGGAATACACATAGCGGGTCGCCTCTGCATCAAAAATAGTCAACTGCCGTTGATCTTTATCGTCATTGTCGTAACTGCCCTCATAGAAATACATGTTCTTCACAGACATATAGTCCTTCGGAAAAATCTCGTTGTACTGAGGGATGTCCTCGATATAGAAATATTTAGAGCCTGCCTTCAGACCGTTCACCCATGCTTCCCACACGTACTTGCCTTTTTTCCAAAAACTTCCGTTTTGTTTATTTCCCCAACCTTCCCTGATGTATACAATGTTGTCGTATTTGCTCACTTGACGACTTATATTGAGCGAGCATACGCGCTTGCGGCTTTGTGCAATTCTGTAGCATCTCAGTTCGACACCCACGTCCCAATTTTGACGGTCAAAATTTTTATTGACAAAGGAAAATTCGATATAGAGAAAATTCACCTCTTTCCTGTAGAAGACCTGGCGATACTTCTTTTTATTATCGGCGAGCCATTCGGTCGAGGAATAAATTCTCAGGTTTCGGAACTTAAGCAATTCATTTAACTGCTGCTCTTTGTTACTCTCAGACGCGTTATCTTGTTTCATTCCTAATCATTGCGATTAAAGTGTTGGCCATTTAAAAGTGGAACTAATGATATCCATTATCCATTTAGGAACAGGAATAATATAATTTTACAAATTTTCTAAGATATTGCAAAGAGATGGGTAAAATTACTTTCAAATTTGAGAACGAAAGTGTAACAGACAAAGTAGTCGAAGGGGAGAGAGATCTTTCTATATTGAATCTCGCGGAGGAAAATGAGATCCACCTCAACCACAATTGCGGGGCCGTTTGTGCCTGCAGTACCTGTCATGTATATATAGAAAACGGCGAAGAATTTCTACAGGATTCGATTTACAGATCTGATAGAATGGGTATTGGAAATCTCTAATTTTACAGGTGAACGCGAGGATTGCAGCGAAGGCCACCTCGAACAAATTCAGGCGAAATGGGTATATGAATGGCGGGATAATCAATAGCGCAAAAGTTCTTCTCGATCTCATACGTTTTCCAAACCTTGTCTTTTTGTCCTTTCTGCAGGCTTTAGTTTTCGCTCTATATATTCGTGAGTCTGCTGTCCCAATGATCAGTCCTTCATTTTATTTTTGGACATGTTTGCTTCCGACGCTATGTATCCTCTCCTTCGGCAATGTTGGAAACGATTATATCGATAAGGATTCTGATCTGATCAATCAAAAAAGACCGTTTGGGCTGGGAAAAATCTCCGAAAGTCATTTGTTCACTGCCTTTCTATTTACTACGGTGCTCTCCGTGATTAGCGCCATTGTGTCTGCCTTGATGCTGCACTCGATCTTGTGTTTTGCAATTTTCGTCCTTATTATTTTACTTCTTTTCGCATACTCTTTGAGGTTGAAGTGCATACCTTTTCTCGGCAATTTTTTAATCGCATTCCTCGGAGCCTTGGCGGTTTTCTTTCCATTTATCATCTACCGAATCAACCGATACAGCTTTGAAATTAATAGAGAAGAGAAGTTATTCCTTGCCTTTTTTTGCGGTTTTATTCTCATTTTCTCGCTGCTCAGAGAAATATTGAAAGATACAGAAGATCGAAAGGGAGATCTGGAGCGAAATTGCAAGACGGCCGTAGTCCGTTTCGGTATCGAAACTGCCAATGTGGTGATCTTCGTACTCAGCGCTTTAATAGGAATCGGATTTGTGATCTGGATTATTTATTCATCTTTCAATTTATCCATTCTCATTAGTGTCTTTGGAGTCGTCCCATTCCTTGTCCTCGTGATACTTTTGTTTAAACAAGCCGACTACGGAAAAATCAGCCTTTATATTAAAGCAGAAATGGTCATAGCTTCGCTTCTGCTGATCTTTCAAAAAATGCTGTAGCCGATGCTCAAAATTCTTAAGAACCACGAACTAATTCTCGCTTCAAATTCTCCCAGGAGAAAGAACCTTCTGGAAGCGGCCGGCATCCTTTTTCGTCAAGTGCCGAGCAAGTGGAAAGAAGCTTATGATCCTAAAATGCATGTAGAAAAGGTGCCAAAATATTTGGCGTTTAACAAGGCAAATGCGGTAAAATTTCGCCTAACCGAAAGGCAAGTTGTTCTTGCCGCCGATACAGTTGTGATCAAAGATGATAAGTTGATGGGCAAACCAAATTCCAAACAGCAAGCCAGCAAAATGTTGCAAAGCCTATCCGACAGCAGCCATGAAGTGATCACAGGGATCACCCTTATGAGTTTGTTAAAAACGGTGAACGCTTCAGAGACGACGCAAGTGAGGTTTGCACGTATTTCGGAAGCTGAAATAGAATATTACCTGGAAAAATACAAGCCTATGGACAAGGCGGGCGCCTATGGAATCCAGGATTGGATCGGGATCTGCAAGGTCAGGAGAATCGAAGGAAGTTATGCGAATGTCATGGGCCTGCCTATCCACCTCGTTTATTCTATTTTGTTGGAGTGGTAGAGGTTGTATTGCAGTATTGTACTGTTATATTGTTGTAGTCCCTTACTCTTAGGCGCTTAGGTGACAACTTTTACCAACATGTTGTTCGAATTCAATGTTAATAACAATAACTCGTGCCGCGTTACGCGGTATCAATTGCAATGTCAATTAGAGCAGGTGGTTCCCTAGAAAGTAGGTTTAAATTTTGATTGCCATTGTCATTGCTATTGAAATTTATATAGCCCCTTACTCTCAGATTATTCTATTACCGTAATGTTACCCGATAATATCGAAGCCATGTACCAATGAAACAATGAAACAATCGCTCTATCTTTAGGTACACAAAATATATAACCATGGCAACCAAAGATTTAAAAAGAGGCATAAGCGAAGAAGAAGATTTTGATGCAACCCTACTAACCTTTGAAGAATGGAATGAACAATTTACTGATGAGGGAAATTCCTGAGTTTGACACTTAACGGCCTTGGATTTTCACAAGATGCCCATAGAATAGGGATTTTAGGGGTATAAATGTAGATTTTTGATAAAAACGTGGTGGCAACAAATTGAATATAAATTCCTATATATTAGGTGTTTGTAACATATATGTAGTATATTTACTACATGTTCATTAAAACTACTAAATCCAGAAATCACACCTACCTTCAAATAGTCGAGTCCTATCGCATGGACGGCAAAGTCAAGCACAAAGTCCTTCTTAACCTAGGCAGGTTGGATGTCTTACGACAAGATCGCACCCTTGAAACCATTGGCCGTAAACTCTTGACCTTGTCGGGAATGGATGCCAATAGCATTTCGGACATGAAAGAGGTTAAAAGACTTTGTTATGGTCATGTGGTTTATGAAAAGATTTGGGAAAAATTAGGCCTTGCTACAATTCTTGATAAGGTAGGAGCAAAGCATAGAAGGCTTGGCTTTTCCCTGAGTAGGGTTACTTTTTATATGGCAATACATAGACTATTGCGGTGCAAATCAAAATTAAGAGCCTACCAGGATCAAATTGAATTCAAGGGAATGGACAGCAATATTGAACTTCATCAACTCTACAGAAACCTCGACTGGTTAGCTACTCATAAGGAGGAAATAGAACAAGGTATGTTCAAAAGATATTGCGATCTGTTTAACTCAACTATAGATGTAGCCTTCTATGATGTAACCACTTTTCATTTTGAGAGTGTGAGGCCTGACGAGTTAAAAGACTTTGGGTTCAGTAAAAATGGAAAGTTCAACGAGGTGCAGGTAGTGATGGGATTGTTTACCGATCAGCAAGGTCGCCCTATAGGTTATGAATTATTCCCAGGAAATACATCAGATGGCAAGACGATGATCGATGCGTTGAACATACTCAAAGATCGGTTCAACATCAATCAAGTTGTCATAGTAGCCGATAAGGGGCTGAATAGTAAAAACAACTTTCACCTCATCAGACAAGCAGGATATGAATACATTGTGAGTTCAAAACTAAAAGTCCAAGCCAAACCTATACAGGATCAGGTATGGGCTAATGAGGGTTACCATAATCATGAAGTGGACAAAGACACAGCAGAAGTATTGTTCAGATATAAATCTGTGGATCTGGAGGTATCCTATAAAGACGAACAAGGTCAACAACATGAATGGAAAGATAAACTCATAATAAGTTGGTCAAAACAACGAGCGGTAAAAGATCAAAAAGACAGAAAAAGACAAGTCGAAAAGGCCGAAGCCATGGTCGACCAAGGCCAGGTGCCCAGCAGTAAAAAGGGTGCAAAGAGGTACGTCAAAATAGAATATGAGAACAAGACACCACCTACTCTGGATGAAGAACGAATCAAAGAAGATAGCAAGTGGGACGGATATTATGGTATTCAGTCAAGCCGCAAAGACATGAGTGAATTTGCTATTATGAAAGCCTACCACAATCTATGGCGCATAGAAGAAAGCTTTCGCATTCTAAAAACAACTATGAAAACACGACCGATATTCCATTGGACACCCAATAGAATAAAAGGCCACTTTGTAGTGTGCTTCATTTCCTTTGCAATGGAAAGAGCTCTGGAAGAAACTCTACGAAGTAAGGAAATAGATATAAGTCCTGAAAAAATAAAAAATGAACTCAATCAACTCCAGGTATCTCAAATGAAACTGGAGGATCACAAATTTTATGTAAAAGGTGCCAATGGACAATATGGAGCAAAAATCCTTCGAGCATTAAATATTGCTCCGCTTAAAAATATTGAACTCATACAATAGTTCGCCAAGCCTCCTTACCGCACATTCGTCCAAACCCAATGCCGTAGTGGCAATTTGCAACATGTCAATCCCGTAACTGTCTGAAAATCAGATCACCAGCAAAATTAAGTGTCAAAGTCAAGACAACTTTTACCAACATGTTGTTCGAATTCAATGTTAATAACAATAACTCGTGCCGCGTTACGCGGTATCAATTGCAATGTCAATTAGAGCAGGTGGTTCCCTAGAAAGTAGGTTTAAATTTTGATTGCCATTGTCATTGCTATTGAAATTTATATAGCCCCTTACTCTCAGATTATTCTATTACCGTAATGTTACCCGATAATATCGAAGCCATGTACCAATGAAACAATGAAACAATCGCTCTATCTTTAGGTACACAAAATATATAACCATGGCAACCAAAGATTTAAAAAGAGGCATAAGCGAAGAAGAAGATTTTGATGCAACCCTACTAACCTTTGAAGAATGGAATGAACAATTTACTGATGAGGGAAATTTGGAGGAGTTCATTCCTGAATATGGGATGACGCTACGCGAATTTCGGATGGGAATCTATGAATCGGAAAGGTCGGGCGGCATTACCTATGAAGAACTGGGAGAAAGCATCAAAAAGTGGAAAATGAATCCATAGACCTTACAATAGAAGAAGCTGGAAAACTACATCATCACGACGAAATTTGGGAATTCGTTAAAAGAAGTATACTATTATATTCGACAATATTCTGATAAGAGTGCTGATGATCTGGTTGATGAAATTTATCAAAAACTCATCCCATATATTATTAAATATCCTACCGCGCATCCGCTCGAACCGCGGTTGCCAACCAAACGCAATCTCTACCGATTCAGAAAGGTAAAAAATCTTATAAAATTATTTTCAAGGTATTAAAAACAAACGTGATTTTCATCGGCGTCATTCACGCCTCAAGGAGCACTGCTCAATATCAGAAATTGAGAACCACCGATTATTCCTAATCAATTTACCTTAGACTGTTCATCGCTTTCTAAGGTGCAGAGCCATCCATTCTCCATTCTTGTTGGTGTTCGTAAAATTGAATTCTTCATTATAAATTTGCTTTATCTCCTCTTCATCTTCAGCCAAGATTCCGGATATAATCAACGAAGCGTTGTCCTTTAATGCGTTTCCGCATTTATTGATTTGAAGTGTGTTATCAAAGCCCGTAATGACCTTGAGTCCCTCGGCCTGTGACCATCACGAATTGAAGCAAATTTTCAGTTTCTCATCAAATTCTATAATGCCTATAAGTCCTTGGTTATCAGAGACTAATGCGCTAATAATTTCTTTTATGCGGCCGTCTGATACTATGGGTTGGAGGAAGTAATAGGTCTTTTTCGACACACTACGAATGGCTGTGGGCGTACCTCAAAGTAGACGCAGCGACACCCATACTTTCGTCGATCTGAATGTCTGGAAATTCAGCGCGGAGTCCAAGTTTGATGATCGCCAAATGATGCACTCCGTGGTCGTAAGTATACAGCATCTCGCGGCCGAGGCTGGAAAGAGCATTGGGACGGGAGCCGTCTGAAAATTCGAAGTCGCCATGAACTTCTACCTCTTTGTCCTCATTTAGCCGACTGATTTCATTCTTTATCTCCTCGAAACGCTGAATGATGATCTGGGGAATGGTTTCGAGATCGGCATCCCTTTTTCTTTTGCAATAGTCGATGACTCCCGAACTTGAGCAATTGATCAGGCTCGCATAGAAATCGTGAATATGTCTAAAATGTTTACCTATGCTCGAACCATTGAAAATAGGTAAAGGCTTTGAATAGCCTTTGCTGTCCATTTGCCCGATCACATTTATTAATTGATCAATGAGCTGTTCGGTAACTTCAGATATGTAATAGTGATCCGGTCGCTGTCTCATTTGGTTTTACTCGTAAATTTCCTTTTTGGCAGATCTTAACGTGTTTATCATCAGTGAAGTAACCGTCATCGGACCTACTCCTCCTGGAACGGGCGTAATGTAAGAACATTTTTCCTTTACACCATCAAAATCCACATCTCCTACAAAACGATAACCTCTTTTTCTCGAAGAGTCGTCAACTCTATTCGTACCCACATCTATAACGACCGCGCCCTCTCTGACCATATCCGATTTAACAAAATGGGCCTTACCGATTGCGGCTATAATGATGTCCGCTTCTCGCAGTAATGATTTGAGATTTTGCGTTCTGCTATGAGCGATTGTTACTGTGCAATTGCCCAGTCTTCTTTTTTGGCTCAACAGAATCGCAATCGGTAAGCCTACTATATTGCTTCTGCCGAGCACAATGCATTTCTTTCCCGAAGTTTTGATATTATACCTTTCGAGCATAAAAAGTATGCCTTGCGGGGTTGCGGGAAGAAATGCGGGTAAGCCTAAAGTCATTCTTCCGAAATTGGCCGGGTGAAAGCCGTCGACATCCTTTCGGTAGTCGATTGCCAGGTTTATTTTTTCACTATTGATGTGTTCGGGTAATGGTAGTTGTATAATAAAGCCGTCGATGTCTGTGTCCTGGTTGAGATTATTAATTATAGCCAGCAATTCCTGTTCGGAAATATCCGAAGCTTCTTCGATGAGTGTTGAGCGAAATCCAACTTGCTCGCAGGAGCGCACTTTGTTGTCTACATAAACTTTACTTGCAGGATCATTGCCAACTAGGACAGCGGCAAGATGTGGAATTTTTCCATTGTTCTCGCGTATCTGATCTACTTCAGTCTTTATTTCGGATTTGATCTGTTCGGCCAATGCCTTTCCGTCCAGGAGTGTCATGTTGTTTTTGAATTAGCGGCTGATGACTCTTCTATTCTTCCATTCTATTCCAATGTCGATAACTTTGAATAATCGCCGAGGATAAGCTTGTAATCTACATAGACCAGTAAATTGTACTCTACTGCTTCACCACCTTCCGCCATACAGAACCTAATTCCGTAACGATCTCAGCAGCATACATACCTCCTTCCATATCAGACAAATAAACTTGCACGGCGCCTCGCGTTTTCATATCAAGAGTTTTCCTCAGCGCTCCTTTGATATCATACAATCTAATCGTGTTCACTCTTATTTCATTATCACTCATTTCAATCGTGATCACCTCGCTAGCCGGATTCGGATATATAGAAACTTCGCTCAAGGCACTCGCCAATTCATCCGTGGAAGAAACCATAAGGAATTGATTAATAAACCGAACGGATTCTTCGACCGCCGGAACTACACAACCTCCGTGACTACCGTCAGATAATACATCAATCGAGGATACATTCTGCGATCCATTTGTTTTCAATTCTGCCTGCGCCACCAGCGAATTCCTGAATGGAATCTGATCATCAGCCATGCAGTAGATGAGCCTTGTGGGAGCGGCTGCTGTAAAATTGTATGTATCGTTGTCCCTCAAAGCTATATTCAGAGGATGATTTTCATTGTCTCTAAATTCAGTGATATACGTGTCCTCAAACATTCGCAATGGAATGGAAGATCCTTCATTAGCGATAAGCAGAGCGCTGAGATCGTTGTGCAAACCACTAAGATCCCCCGTTTGTTCAAATAGATCGGCGCGATCCCGATAGGGTTCTTTAAGAATCTGTTCGAGCGACTCGTATAGATTTCCATAAACCTGTTGGTAACCGATAAATTGATACAGAAAATATCCCGGGAAAAAATACTCCGATTCGCTGAATATAAAATCCTTGAATACTTCTGATATACTATAAGGACCGCTCATCGGCGTAGAGGCGACCAGGTCAAAATCATTGCTGAAATTTGTCTCTATCGATTCTTGTAGAGCCATGGCGGCGTGACCACCTTGCGAGTAACCGGAAATAATCAATTGTTTGCTGAGCGTAATATTATCGCGGCCATCAACGTACTCCCTTGCCGCGAATAGTAAATCCACCGAAGCGCTAGCCTCAGTAGCACGATGCACGAAAGGATGGAATCCTCTAGACGTCCCCAGGCCTAAGTAGTCGGGCATGATTACAAATTGACCAAAAGAGGCATAAGTTAAACCCAATTCGATCCCTCTTGCCAGTTGTGAAGGCACATTATCTCTATCTGTTGTACTATGTTGGTGACAATGGAGGGGTAGCGCATTTGGTACATTTAAAGGTATTATGAATAAACCGGATGCAACATCCATTTGCCCGTCAGATCCGGTAGTATTGTAGGTAATTCGCACTAACTCCAAATCGTATTCTGCTCTTAAATGCGAACCGGCAAACACCAAAAACAAATTCACATCAGCTACACTTCTCTTACCAAGTGACTGGGTAGATACGATGCTCTGAGCATTGCAAACAGTGGCGATGAGAAGGACTATGAAAAGGATCGCAAACCTCATTTTTTGATTTTTAACTCTTCGCAACACACGCTTTGTGTAAAATCTAATGCGATTTGGGTACTGCAACAATGAGCGAATTAGGTACCACCTCCGCATTTACCTCTTTACTCTTCGACTGATACCCGTCTCCATCGAGGTGTATGAACAACGGATTTTTCGATTGGATACTTACATTTTTGGCCGAAAGAATTTCTGCAAAAGGAGCTCTATCAATGGAACGGGTAAAAAATCTCCAACTGTGTAAAAAATACTGCCATTTCGGGGCGTTGTGCAACATGACCAGTTGAAGACAGCCGTCCTGGACATTTGCCAATGGAGCTATCGTAAAATTGTAGCCAAACATAGAGCCATTTGCGATATTCACAGATAAGAACTTCCCTTCGCGTACATCATCATCGAGCTCAACGCGATAATCCTGGTTGGTATAGCTCATCGATATTTTCATGGTATTAAGAAAATAATTTATAAATCCTCTATGCTTATTTTGCGAAGTCCGATAAGCCACATGGGCATCTATTCCCGTGCCGGCCATATTCAGAAAAAACTCTCCGTTGATCCTGCATGTATCGATTTTTTCAAAGTTGGGATTCTTAAGAATATCCAATGCCCGTTGAGTATTTCTGCCGATTCTAAGATGCATGCTCATTCCGTTCCCCGACCCGGCCGGTATTATTGCCAGTGCCGTTTCTGTGTTCACTAATGCTCGTGCCACCTCATTCACAGTGCCGTCTCCTCCTACCGCTGCCACTATATGCGCTCCATCCTTTACGCCTGATTCGGCCAATTGGGTAGCATGGCCTTCAGACTCCGTATAGCGGATCTTGTAGTAGATATTGGCATCGCCTAATCGGCGTTCTACCATTTTGGGAAAGCTTCTCTTCTTCGAAACGCCCGCAAAAGGGTTCACTATGAATAATATGTTATTTGTTTTGCTCAAACTTCTTTATGAAGACAAAATATCGCTGCATAGGAAAATTATAGAAGATCCCTATCATGGCCGCCGCCATCACTTTGGAAACAAGGTAGTGGTTTTCACTTACAACTTCGGTGAGCAAATATACACCTAAAGTATTCAGACAAATGCTTCCGAAATTGGTCATGATATACCTTCCTGCCTGGCCGAAAATACCATTTTCCCTATTGAAAAATGCCCAATTCCGTCCCAGTAAAAATGCACATACACCACCGGATAAGGCGCCCATTGCAGTGGATGCGACGTAGTGGATATGAAGTAATTCGGTGGAGGTAGTAAGCACAAAAAAATCAAGCGCCGTAGCCGACATTGCTGAAAATAGCCATCGGATCATCGATCTGAAAAACGAAACATTAGACACCCGTCCGCTACTCAAAGCGTAACCATTCCCCATCGAAAAATGATTTGTAAAACAATATTCGTATAGATCCCTGCCAATATGTCGTCAAACATAACAGCATGTCCTGAGTGAAAATTATCTATTCGTCTGATCCCCAAAGGTTTAAATATATCAAATATTCTAAAAATTACTAAAGCACAAATCAGTAGTTTCGGACTGTAAGGCAAGAACAAAAGCGATACAAAAATGCCAAGTGCTTCGTCGATAACTATTCGATTATCGTCGTGCGGCCAGAGGGTTTCCAACTGCTTCGTAGCCCAGAAACCGATTGCATAAGCCAAAGCTATAGCAGCGAGCAGGACAACCGGATTAATCTCGACAAAAAGAGAAATAATATAGACAATAAGACAGCCAAAAATAGATCCGACCGTGCCCGGAGCAATCGGCGAATAGCCAACACCAAAAACTGTCGCAACAGCTTTGGCTGCTCCTGTCATTGATAATCGATTATTCTTGGATATATTCCAATCCCATCCGAACAATGACTTTTTGTTTGGTGCTTCGACCGAGCGTACTTTAGAATTTTGATATTTGTCAGAATATATCATATTGATCATGGACTTAGTAGTCCAAAACTTTTGAAAATGGTGCGCAAAAGTAAGTAATTTCAGCACTCCTGGCCTGGGCAAAGATAATCAACCTTCAATTCGTTTTGAATCTAGTCGTCCATCTGATTTCCATCCCTTTAAAGTCAAGAATTTCATAGCATACCCCAGCACTACAAAGCGGCCCGCCTCTTCGCTGTCCGAAGAACAGTTGGAAAGTGTTCTTATAGTTGGGCTTGTATCTTATTGTATTTCCCAAATAGAGCCGATTTGTCTGGCCATCCCTTACGATGAACGGATCATTCGTTACTTCGGCGAGAATAGAAATAAAGATTTTTGAATCAACATTCAACCCAAGAGAGAAAATCAGATTGCTCACGCCCATGTCTGATCGGTCAAATCTTTGAAACTCCAATTCCGGAAGAAGACGCATCGTTTCATTCAACCTGATATCTGCATACAATCCGCCCGAAATTCTATTCGATTGACCTTTGAATGGATCTTCACTATAGTCAAGGAAGATCTTGTAATCGTTCACCTCTTTTATCGCTCCGGTGTATTCTGCAAAATATTCTTGAAATACATGATTCCGACCACCGAATCTATTGACTGCGATAGCATGGTTGAAGTTCAACGAAGAACCGTCTTTCAAGGTGTAAAAAATATCGATTTGATATCCTTCTTCGTTCAGAGGATTGGTAACGTGGGTGCTGCGATTGAGTACCTTGTAGGTATGTTCCTTGATCAAAGCAGGCGGCTCATTGATCCCAGCTCCAATGATGAAATCGTTGTAGCGTTTGTACTCCAGGCTAAAGCTCAGACTGCCGCTGTATCCATTTATCCCTGTGTAGAAGGCGTATCTATCGGTTTCTGATACATTCGTCGCATATTCCAAGTAATAGTTTAATGCTTTTGTAATCGGCCCTTCCAGAAATCCGCTTGTCAAGTTTTCATCACCTTGCCCTGCTGTCTGATGATTCATTAGAATTCCACCAACCTTGTGTTTCTTATAGTATTCTAACTTCGCGGAAACTGCATTTACTAGGTCGACTCTGCGATCCTTCCGAGCAAAAGTAGGTGGTAAGACGTTATTAAGCGCATCTGCTCTCAATACATGAACAGTGGCCTTTTTTGTTTTATATTTTAAGGATAATCCCAGTAGATCTCTATGAAAATACGTCCTGGAGCGGAAGCCAATATCTTCTATTAAGGCACCAGGAATTTCAAATGATCTTAGAAGAAGTCCGCGACCTAGCGTTTCGTAGATATTGCCCAACTTGATATCCCACTTCTTCTTCTTAAAAACTAGGCTTGCCTGGGAAAGATCGAAGTAATTCCGGTCATCATATTCCGTGAAATAGTCCTCTATGGTGATACCAGCAGTGAACTCATCGTACCGAAAGTTAATTTCCGTCCTATCGTAGAGTGAGGGAAAAGCTTCATCAGATTCATTGGGTAATTTGCCTAGTTGAACTTCCGTAAGACTGACTCCACTGAACTGGCCGAAAAGAACAGTGGAGCCAGAAAAAAGTAAAATAAGGATATAGAAAGATTTAAATGAGCTGAAGCTTCTCATTTTAGTCGATCAACTATTGCTTTTTCTATTTTCAGATCATCACCCGTGGAATAACCCTCATGAACCCACACAATTTCATCCTCATTGTCGAGAATGATCAGGGTCGGAAATGCCTGGAATTGATATGAATTCATCACTTCGCAGTCGATGTCTTTAAGGATAGGATATTCTATTTGTAAGGAATTAACAACAGGGGCCACTTTAGAAATACTTCGCGGCCCGTCACAACTTATTCCAATGATGGTCGCTCCTTGATCCTTGTATTTCTTATATAGAGCATTGAGTTTAGGCATTGCCTTCGTGCAGGGCTTGCACCAGGTAGCCCAAAAATCAATAACGGTCACTTTATCGCCCTTGATTTCATCAAAGCTTACGACCTCATTGTAGGTATTCTCCAATGAGAAATCCCTGACTCGTTGGGCATTTGATAGATTTACTAGTAAGAGGAACACAAAGGGTACAAGGTACAGGCGCTCTACCGCAGAGTAGCTTCTCCCGTGCAATAAGGCGATATCCCACTTAGGGAATACTGAAAGTTGTCCGTAAAAAATCTGTGTAATCTGTCGCCTCAATTCAAAAGCCTCTTTACCATACTAACGACTTCGTCCAAATCATTGGCCGCGATACGTTTTCCTCTGAAAGCTATTGTGCCTGCCTTGTTCACCAATACTAATCGGTCATAAGTCGAAGCATAATCTCTGGCTACTCCCGATCCTTTGAGACCGAGAGGGAACGTTACCCCAGCACTTTCTTCAAATCTTTCAACAGTGGCGGCGTTTCCGTCCCATTGATCAATTCCGATAATAGCAAAATCAGATTTTGCCATAAAGTCCTGGTGCAATCTAGCTTCAATATCAGGGCCTACAGATATGCACGGCGGACAGGAACTTCCAAAGAAGGATATGACCAATACCTTGTCATTGTAATCAGCGAATGAAACTTTATTGCCATCATAAGTATCCAATGTGAAAGCTGGTGCTATATGAGATTCGTCGTTGTCATCGTTGTTTTCTTCATTCCCTGAATTGTTTCCCCCTCCGTCATAGTCGCTTTTGGAACACGAGGTAAGCGTAAGGGTAAAAACCAAAACGAAAGATGCTAAGACACTTAGTATTTTGATCTTATCTGTCATATCATTCCTTTTTCGTAAAGGTAAGAAAACGCAAAATACGAATCAAATATTACAAAAAGTAATTTTTTGAGCACTAGTAAACAATAGTCCGTGAAGGAAATATTTCATAACTCGTTGATACTCAATCTTAGAATTATGGATAAATTATTAAAACTAAAGTATCGTCTGAACCGAAACTTGCATTTTAATAGGATTGCCAAATAAGCAGGCCATAAATACTTGATAATCAGCGTTATAGAAAATCTTGAATTTAAGATACTGCTGTTAACACTTCGAATTTGGCCGAAATCCTTCACGAACTATTGGTAAAGCTACTAGTATAAAAATCGGCCAGAACATTGACCTTATCCTATTAGCCTTTCCTTGACTCTTTTCACTATCGGCTCAAATATCCTTTTGAAATTTAAAGTCTCATAAAGAAATAATGCCAACGCCGCCACAGCGATACCGAGTACGACATCAATAATGTAGTGATGTTGGGAGTATACCGCCCCGATCCAAGTGCCAATGGTCAAAAGAACAAATGCGACTATGGCTATACGACTTTTCGAAATAATAGCATAAAACAGGCTAACAAGCGGAAATGCAGAATGTAAGGATGGTACTGCTGCGAATATATTGGCGCCTCTGTTGTATAGGTAGTCAAAAATAGGAAATCCAACTAATCTGTCGAATTCGGTCAGTAGGCCCGGATCACCATTCATGCCCATGTGCAAGGTGGTGCCGTACTCAAAATAATACCAGGGCGGTGCAGCTGGATAGATATAATATCCGATAAATCCCAAAATATTGACAAATAAGAAACAGTAGGAATAGCGAAGCAGCAAGGGCCTATTGCGCATATACAGAAATATGCCAAAAATAAGCGGTCCCGGCATCCAAAATAAATAAGCTAGCCCTAAAAAGAAAGATGCAACATCGTTAAGGTTATCAACAAAATATTCATTTGGTATTATTCTTTTTCCTTGATATTCAAATCCGAAGTAGCGCAGTTCGAAGTCATAAAGTTCTTGTATGCTCACAGAATTTACAAGGTAATTAGGGTATATCTGAAGTCCGTCATAAATGATCCAAAAAAAAATGAATGCAGAAAATCCAAGACTGAATTTGTAAAAATTTCTGGATATCAGAGTACCCAAGCCAATCAGGAGCACAAAGAAAATATGGTCGGCTTTCAAGCCAACTAGTAAAAAATTCCAGCTTAAATATAGACTTGCAAAAAGCAAAGCGAATAACCACTGATCCCTGGGGATGCTCAATTTCATACCTTTCAGCGATGCGTTATTGTAAAACTATTAATGAGGTAATTGGTTCATTTGTTTTTTAGCATGAGCAATCCTCTGAAAAGCCGTAAAATTAGCTAATATCGCTACAATTCCTAGTCCGATAACTAATACGATGTCACTTTGCGCACCTCCGATTATTCCGGCCACTATGCAACTTAAGGTGATGAGTAGAATCCTCTCGGGTCTTTGAAGTAATCCGACGGAGCATTTGACATTAAGGCCTTCAGCCCGTGCGCGCGTATAGCTCACCATAAGCGAACCACTCAAACAACAAAAAACAATGAAGATCAATACCCACTTATTTTCAATAATAAAGTAGGCGATAAGCCCTAAGAACATAATCAACTCACTATATCTGTCCATTACCGAATCGTAAAAGGCCCCATATGTTGACTTCAATTGGAATACCCTGGCCATCCTTCCGTCAAGCACGTCCATGAGTCCTGAAAAGAGAACTATAATGCCAAAACCTACTAACCTTTTCACCGATATGGCAGTGTCTAAGAAAAACGGCGCAACTAAATAGATGCCGGCAATGATATTGATCAGAAATCCAATGGTTGTAATATTGTTTGGGGTCAATCCTAATTTTCTGATGATCCAAACCAACGGGTCGAACATGCGGTATAATATCTTCTGGCCAAACTCTTTGAAGGACATAGTTGCCAATTTGCCCTCAAATGTACTTTCAAAATGTGAGGTTTAGATAGTTGGAGTTGAGTAAAAGCAACCAGCACTGAACTTTCCGACTTTATTAAGGTAGGATTTTTGGGTTGAATAATTTAAACATACTCTTAGACCGGATTCCGTCTTATTTTTTCCTAAGCTTTCTGGTAGATACTTTCTTTTTCACTTTGTAGGCTTTGTCATCTTTTAGCCAATCCAAAAGCTTCCCTACTTTCAAAGACTTTCTTATCTCAACTTTTTCCTTGATTCCTCACGTCTTGTTCCGGTTGCTCTTCTTTTTACTTAGCTTTTCGATTTCCCGGCGCAGCTTTTTTAGCTTTTTGGATTTTTTGTTGCTTTTACTCTTAAGTTCCTTGACTTTCCTTTCCAACTCTTCGCTGTCTTGCGATTCACTCAGGTCCCTGCTCACTTCCTCCATTACTTGCCGATAATCTACGACGAGGTTGTCGTATTTTGTTTTCAGCTTCTCATATTTAGCTTTGGGGATATCACTTTCGGCAGGAGCCGAAGCCAATAGCTGACTTTGCAAACGTTGGTTTTCCTTTTGCAGTTTTTCATACTTGTCTTGCAAATCTGCGTCTACCGTAGAAGATGGCGAAGATTGATGTTTAATTTTCTCGGCAATATTTCCATTTTCGTCCTCTAACGTTTGAATTTGTGATGTGGTAGAAGTTCTCAGACTAGCGTATTCTGATTCTAATTGGGTGACTTTGCCTCTCTCTACTTTTAATTTTGCATCGAGATCGGCCATCCTTTTTCGCGATAATAGCCAGTAAGCAAAGGCGCCTAGAAGAAGGGAGCCCAATCCGAACAGCCAAAACCATAAAGTGCAAGACAGTGTATCCATTCCGATTTAATTTTAGTCCGACTAATCTACAATTTTTGAAGCGAGTCTCGACTAATTATGCCATATCCGACAAACACTTAGCAAATCTCGATAATTCTTCCTCAGTATTGTAAATACTTGGAGAAGCTCTAATAAAATTTCCGCGATAAGAAACATTTATACGCTCCGCGTGCAATTTAGCTTGAATGTTTTCTACGGTCACACCGCGAGGTATTTTGATTCCAAATAAATGACTTACCCGGTACCGTGGATCTTCAATCCAAAATCCGTTTTCGCGCAAGACATTTATAGGCCGCTCAGTCAGACGCATACAGTATTTCTGAAATCGTTGCGGTTTCCAGGACAATAGCTGTCTTATGGCTGCATTGATCATAGGCAGGAGAATGAAATTGCTGCTCTCGCCTACTCCGTACCTCTGTGCTCCTGTGCGATAACTATCCTGATAATCAATGAGATTCTTAAAGTCTTCACTTTTGTACCGGTTGATCCAGTTTTCTTCTATTGGGTTGCCATCGTCAAATTGTTTTCCATAGTAAGCTGCGCCTATTGAATAAGGGCCAAACATCCATTTGTACGAAGCGCAAATGATCGCATCCGCCCTGAACATCTTCTGGTCAAAAGGAAGCGCTCCGATCGATTGGGTCCCGTCGATAATGAGGTAGGCGCCAATCTCATCACACCTTTTCCTTATGGCCTCCAAATCAAACAAAGTACCGTCCGCCCAGTGAATATGTCCTATTGAAATCAGGGCAACCTCTGGCGTTAACGCTTCCAAAATTCGCTGGTTCCACAATCTTCCCCGATCTGCAAGCTCATCTGGCGGACCGATGATTTTTAAGTTGGATTTTTTTTCGTCTGCGAGCCTTTTCCATATGTAGTAATTACTCGGAAACTGGGCGTCAGGCAAACAAATAGATTGGCCTTTTTCCACGTCTACATTCTTCGCGACATTGGCCAATCCGTAAGAGGCCGAGGGAATAGTGCATATCCTCTCCGTATCAGCAATACCCAGCAATTCACCGACCAGTTTCTTCAATTCGGCAAGCTCAACGAAAAATTTTTCAGAAGAAAGCTTTACGGGATTTCTTTTGCTTTTCACACCCTCGATGCCCACTTTCTCAACTGATTTGAGCATTGGAGACATGTAAGCGCCATTTAAATAAATGGTCTTATTGTCGAGAGAAAATAGATGTCTTTGACAGCCTAATTTCATTGTTCGGTCCAAGAATTATTCAAAGATCAAAATTGGCAAAGAAATGGTAATTAATTGGCAAAACGACAGAAATTAGCGGAAAGGATCATTGAGTTCGGAGTGCAACGGAGACCTGCCTGCCAAGGCGAGTTGGCGAGTAGGCAGGCCTATCGGGCCTGTCTGCCCTTTAGTATTGTGATGTGATATTTTATATCATATTGCAAATATTACTATTTATAATTTTCTTTTTGCTTCTTTTTCTTTTGTTGAATTAACATATTATTGTTAATAAAAATAGCGGAGGTGAACTATCTGTCTGCCTAAGCTAATGACTTATCGGTCGAATTAGTCCTCCGCTATTATTCAATTAACACTTTGTAGGAATTTAGGCTTTAAGGCCTACTAAAGGATTCAGTGTTAATCTATTTAATAATTAAACATAGTACAATGTACCAATTTTTTGTTGGCTGTGACGTCTCAAAAGCAGTCATTGATGTGTCTTACCACAATGGAAGTAAGCCCACTTATTTGGGTCAAATTAAAAACAATAATAAGGGGTTTAAAAAGCTTCTTACTGATTTGAAGAAGATTACCGATCTACCTTGTTCTTCTTGGATGGTCTGCTTTGAAAACACTGGTGTTTATTCCAAAGCTTTGTTGGAATGGTTATTCAGTTTACAAATTGCGTGCAAGGAAGAAAGCGGTTTGCAAATTGCTAAATCAATAGGCATTAGAAGAGGTAAAAACGACAAAGTCGATTCACTGGCCATCTGTCAATATGTATTTGAGAAAAAAGCAACAATTGAAGTTTCAAAATTACCTAAACCATTGATTATCAAACTAAAAAAGCTTTTATCCAGGAGAGATTTACTAGTGAGATCTAAGCAATCATTCAGCGTTTCACTTCAGGATCAAGCCAGAGCGATGGACCCTAACCTTTATAAGATTTTTATCAAAGGGAATAAGGAGCTCATAGAACACTTCAATCGGGAAATTGACAAAATCAATTTGTTGATCAAACAAACCATCAAAGCAGACAAAGAGTTCGAAAACAACTATGATCTTCTATTATCTATCAAGGGAATCGGTCCTGTGATAGCAGCTTATATGATTGCAGTTACAAATAATTTCACCACGTTCAAAAATGCACGCAAATTTGCTTCCTATTCAGGAATAGCACCATTTCTGGTTAAACAATCGGGCATAAAGAAAGGGACGATGCGCGTAAGTCATATTGCCAACAAAAAAATTAAGAGTTTACTTTCAAATGGCATAGCAGCTGCCATTCGATTTGATCCAGAAATGGCACTGTACTATGCAAGAAAAATCGATCAAGGAAAAGCCAAAGGAGTAGCGCTCAATAATGCAAAAAACAAGCTTGTCCATAGAGCTTTTGCTGTTGTAAAAAGGCAAACTCCATATGTGCAATTGGCAAATTATAGGTGAATAAGCAATGAACGTTATGTATAAAAAAAAATATTATGTGACATTTGGATAAACGTAGGAATTCGACCCCACGACTTTCTCAAGTTCTGCTTCTGACGTGCTTGGTGGTAACTCCAGACCAAAATGGCAGTCAGGAACAATATCTATTTGTCCTTCGCACTCCAATTCTAATTGATAATCATCTTTAAAATTCTCTGAATTCAGGCATCCACCTTGTACGACTGCATAATATTGCCCATTTGGGAGAGCCCTGTATTTATATGTAAATATTTCTCCTACAGATTCATTGTTTCCGACAACATCACCATTGGCATCGACATTTTGCCCTTTGCATAAAGTGATCCCATTTCCATCCGTGACTGTGACAGCATTGAAATTCTCGTCAAGAACAAAAAGAGACAGACCATTTTCCCCATGTGTTAATTTTAAAGAAAAGCTCTCTCCCGTTTTTTCGAATGCGATGATGTCATCAGGGCCATTAAAAGTACAAGAGGAAAACTGGCAATTTTCTGATATCTTCAAACTTTCAAGAGTCCAATCATTCGGTCGTCCCTTCAAGCTGCCAGAAATCGAAGAGCCGCACGACATATTCCCAGGGCAGTAGGGTATCGGAATATACTTTACAAAAATACAGCACGGATTCCCTTCATCACACATTATCACGGGAAATAAACATACGTAAAATCAAGAGTAGGTTGCCCCTTCAAATATCAGATTGCAATTGTTTAGCCATGGGTATTTGATCTTGGCGTATTGTTGGGTTAGTTCGAGGATGGCCGGGAGATGTCTTTTCTTTTTTAGTCTGACGATAATTTTATTATTTTTGATTTCCACGTTACCCATGTTATGTAAGAATTTTTGGTAGATGCTCGAATCAGAAAGATGAGAATACCTTGGCAATTCATTTGCAAACAACCGGAATATATTGTGCGTTAAGATCGTCATGGTGAAGTCGAAATCTACTTTAATGACCATCGGTGATGAAACACGATTGAGATGGGAAAATTCGATTTGTTCTGAGATTCCTTTTTCAACAATCCATCTTCGGGTGTATTTGCGAACCATATCTTCTACTTTCATCTCCATTTCATTGGTTATGATTATTGCCGGTTTTATCTTTCCATGTCCAGTGATATTGATTTGACGAAGCTCACCATGGTAGCCTCTTAAATTAACACGTTCGTCATACACCTTGATGGTTCTTTTTTTATTCCCCGCCATTTGCACGCGAATGCTCTTCCATTGTTGCTTCGCCAGACCGTTTAACCGGTCAACCAGGTTTTTTCCTCTTCTGCGAATGGTGACAAAACACACCCCTTTTTGGTTGAGTTTATTGAGATTTTCATAATTGGTGAACTTGCTGTCAAAAACAAGATAACGAAGCTCTTTTGGGCCATGATTATTTTTATTATAAAAATCAAGATACTCTAAGACCACAGCACTTTGGTTTTCATGACGCACATTTACATCTCCATAATCAATTATACCGGTATCCGGATCCTGTGCCAGAACGGCGAGCATACTCACCATTGCTTTCCCCCTTTTACCTGACCAATTGTTTTCGAGATGATCCCCGTCGCCCCAATACGGAATGGTGGTAAAGTCCAGATTGGAAGTATCGCCAAGCAAGCCATTATCAAGCCATATTTTATGTATAGATTTGAGCAAAACACGATTCATCCTCGAGGTCACCCGGTGTGAATAGGAGGTAAACCAACTGGCTTTGGGCAATACATTTACCTTGGCAAAAAGTCCGAGGCCCCTGTCAGTACACCACAGATCATCAGCGGTGTATCTGGCTATATTTGATGATTTCAATGCAATAAAAGATAAGATAGAACTGAGCCTGTTGATGGTCTTAGTCTCAGGATATTCAGAGTTTTCAATGGCCTTTGTAATTCCATAATTTTCAATAATAGGAAGTAAACAAAGAATCCCGACAGAAGCACTCTTGAATTTTTGATCATCAAAATGAAGAGCCTGGCATTTTGGCGCTTCGATGTTCGGTTTTCCCAGCTTGTCTTTTGTCGTTTTCATTCGCCGAGGCAGTCGGCCAAACCCATCCGCTCTGAGAATCCCATGGATGGTTCGCTCACTGATCTGACACCCCAAACCATCCATAGCTACTTTAATATCTTCAACAGAATAGAATAATTTTCTCATGCCAATAACATCGGCCTTTACCATACTGACTCTATCGGTAGTTTTTCTTCCCTTTTTTGATACTTTAAAAAACAGATCACCGTGTTGGCTTGCCTTTAGATCAGCCCTGAAATTGGAACAAATCGTTGTAAATCCCCGATAAGTGTAACCAAATCTTTGGGCCACATCTTTGGCTGGCACCTTATCGTGATAAAACATACGCAATGCTTCGTATTGTTTTTGAGCAATGGACTGGGGTTTGATGAAGAAAAGTTCTGGAGCAACAATCATTACGCATATATAGTGCCGTGATAAAGGTATATAAATATTTATTAAACAAATAATAATTTTTACTATATTTCATAATTCATTGATTTACAGGGTAATACAACATTGTTTGTTCAGCGATCGCGCGTTGAACGCCCTTTGTTATATTACATATATGCAATATATATGCGTATTAAAGTGTTCGTGTCTAAAACTGAATGAAAGTTAATTGGATGGTTATCAGCGACTTATGCTAAATTGAGCAAGAATTGACCAAAATCAATTACGCATAATTAATCCCGTGAATTTGTGTGTTCATTATTAAAAGTTCCTCCTTCATTACTGGAGCAGATTCGATAGTAGCAATAGACAAAGTGTTCAGAATTTCTGGATCCCTTGCTGGACACCGCTATTGTGGTCGAATTGCTTTGAAGAATTTGTCCTTGATAATTGCTCCAATAAAGCATCTCAGCGCCGTCCGGTAAATTGACACTCACCTCTACTCTTCCTTGTTCGCATTTGGGTTCTGTCAATACAAATAGATCAGCTGAAGAGCAAGTTGTAGAGGCATTATCAATACATACGTCATAAGGTGTATCAAGACAAATATCACTGCATGTGATTCGCAGGCAGCCGTCCTCTTCGAAGATCATACAAATGGTGTATTCCTTACTTTGACTAGTGTCGAGGTCCACAAACTCAGACCCACCTTCGACTATGACTACATCTTCTGGTTTATTTACCGGATAGTATTGCCACTTTACAAATTGAGCACCCGTTGGAAGATCGTAGTTCAATTGATACCGATAGATACCATTTTTCTCTATTGAATCACGAGAGCCGGCAAATAGAGGCTGGATTTTAGACTCAGAACTATTGAATAAATCGTCGATTTGATCAATACAAAATTTTCGGGAACACACTTTGAAACAACCTGATCTTTCATTCTCTCTGTATACGACGGTCACATCGTACGTTTGCCCTTCTTTGATTGCATAGTCGAAATCCATTTTGTTCCCGATGACACTATCACGAAATTCTATATCGTTCGAACCATCATGAAGAAGCCATGAAACGACGAAATATTTATCAGGAATGGGAAATTGATGTTTGTATCCATTGTCCATAATGGGCAGGTAATTGATCAAATTACACGAATAATCGATGGGGAAACAAATGTCCTTGCATTGAATGAAACAGCGATCAAACCCCGCTTCTTCTTTATCCCAATTCACGCACAACCTTTCTATCTTTTTGCTGTCAATCATTGCTTCGACTGAACTTCCCTGGCCAATTTCATTTTTCCCAAGGCTCCACCGGATGTTTTTGGCTCCCATTGCCGAAGGATTATCATTGTCAATGAATTTTAATGTTGCAGTATTTTCACCGGTCGGGATAAATAGAAAATTATTATCCAATTGTGGTAATCTGGTGCAACAACCTGTCACCCTCAATGTAAAATCACTCTCTCCACCTCCACTGGTCCCATCGGTATCTACCACCAGATAATAGGTCTGATTAGCATTTAATTCATATGTTATTTCATCAGGATCATCCGAAGAGTTACCGTTACTGGTAACCAGACAATCCCTTTTTTTATCGCATGAAGACAACAAGAACATATCTAGGTCATCACCTTGCTCGATGTCGGAAAGTACAAAAGTGAATTCTTGAGTAATTTTTGGTGTTATTTTATAGACCACTTCTCCCCCTGCAAAGCCACTATTTTTTTGGTCGCAATATTCGGAGACATTCTTGGCCTTATTCGGGGTCGTATTGGTTTTGGTTGCTCCGCATACAAGATTAATTGCACCATTACAATCCAGACAAGCCACTTCACCAGAACATTGGAGAGCTACAGATGCTTCGTATCCACAGGTATCAGCCAACATTACTTCGATAAAGTAGGTAGTTGGCTGGCAGGTCGAAAGAAACTCTTGGGAGAAGGTGACTTGAGATACAGTTCCAGAAGGCGGACGATCACCTTTATATGTCTCTTCACCTATGTCTACTGAATTGCATTCATTGTTATACACCTTCACAGTGGCCGTTTGCGTAGAATACATGTATAGATAGAAGTCGTAACGGCTCGGCCCACTTGTGCCGGGAATATTTAATTGGTATCGGTAGGTAGCTTCAAGCGGTAAAGGGGACTCACTACCGCAACTCAAAATGGTTCCGCTAGGGTACTGTCCTTTCAGGGATTGGGCTGCAGCCATAGAAATCAATAAAATTGCAACTACAAATTTTGTTTTAATGGACAAGAGAAATATTGAGTTTTCATAGATCTAGCTGTTGTAGAGTAAAGCGAGATAGTTACGTAGTATCCGAATTGAGAACGGCTATCGCAGGCGCTAACATCGGGTGCAATTCATAATGTCGCAACAATCCCCATAAAAATCGGGACTGTCTCTCGTCCCGCAGAGTCAGTGAGAGTAGGCAGAGACAGTGGGTTTTATACCCACTGTAAAATATCCTGTCCAGCGATATTCTGAATTGCACCTGTATAGAATTAACGGACTTCCCGGAATCAGAATAATGAGAGGGAAATTTTAAGAGTAAAATGGGAAAAAGTAACCCGATCACCTACTTTTCCCAATGATTTGATTTTTCATTTCTAAAAGTATAAGAGCCACGGCTACGGTACAAAGATAATTTTTTGGGTTTTCCTTTAATTAAAGATAGAAATGTGTTTGAATTATCAATAAATAAATTAAGTAATTAATTGATAATCAATTAATTATATTGAATACGTTAGTCCTATTGTTCCCCTAATTATTATTTGACATAAGAAAGCCATAGGCGATACATTGCCTGTAATGATCGCGGTGAGTTAATAACTTGCGATATGAACGCCAATATACTACAGAACAGGGCAAATATGCTTGTCGCGTGAGTCAAATATCTATCGACGCTTAATTTTAAGCCACACAAACTCTTGCTGATGTTATCCCAAAGCCGATGTAATTGGTCGATGGTATCTTAGTTCTGATTCTCCTGTTAGTTGGATTCCCTATTGCAATAATCTTGGCGTGGGCATTTGAAATGAGTCCAGAAGGAATCATTCGAAGCACTTCAGTCGCTGCTGAAGAAAATCCCTTCCTGCACGGCAGTGCTTCACGGGCAGGCTGGTGCGTCCCATTCTCACTAACTTTTCATCTCTGCCAATGGTTGCCGTAGGCTCAAAATTATTTCTCGTTGCTGATCAATCTCATTATCCAGCTTTTTGATCATGCCCAACTTTTCCTCTTCCTTCTTGGCTAAGAGCCTTATCCTCTTGTTCAATTTTTCACTTTCTGTTTTTTGCAAGTGGAGTTTATTCTGTTGCCTGAAGACTTCGCTTTTCAGGGCATTGTGCGCCTTTTGATCTGCTTTTAGTTCTTTCTTGATTTGTTCTAATTGATTCTCCGATTGCTTTTTCTTACTAAGAGCTTTTTCAATGTCCGATTTTAATGACTGTTTTTTCTGAGACATTTTAGACGCGAATGTCTGATAGGAAAGAATGGTTTTGAGTTTTGGATACAAAATCTTGCTGCCACCTCCTTTGTCCCATAGACAATAGAGATCATCGTACTTGAAAAAGGAGGTGTTGATCGTACTCATTTCCAGAAAGGAAAGTATTTCCTCATAGGATGAACACTTTTTGGAAAGTATTGCCTTATTATCTTCGATTTTTAAGGCGTTATCCGGAAAGGCATTTAGGAGCTCTTGCGAAAAATCGAGAAACAGCGGTTTCTTCAGAGGGATATTTTTCACTTCTCGAAGTATTCTTTTGGACTTAGGAGAGATGTGCGATTTTATTCCATTGATCATTTCGAATAATGCACCCAGGACGATCTCAGGTGCCATAATCGTATTTTTCAAGACGACAGACGCGCCATAAAATGTTCCCGGCCGGTTACTCACCGTTTCGCGAGCAAAGGCGTATTGGCAATAAAAAATAAACAGATCCCGGCCGTTCGAGATCTTTCTTGTTCTAAAGAGTTGATCATCGTTGCCCAAATCAACTTTTTCACCATCGAGATCGATATACTTCCTGATGTCAACCTCGGAGATGAATCCGGCAGATTTACACTGCAGGCCATGTGGTGTGCCGAATATGGCATATCCTATTTCCACCTATTGGTTTTATTAATTAAATAACAGTTTGGGAGACTTTATAACTCCGTGATAATCAAGTTGTTGGTAACAACACCAATTAACCTCATTCGGCAAAGCCGAAAACAAACACTTATCATAATTTTTAACACATAGACACAGTAGGTCACATAGGTAATTCTTAAATTTTTTTCAAAAAATTTAAGAATCTTTGTGTACTATGTCCCTATGTGTTTCATTTTTCAGGCACTTTTAGCCGACATTTCATTTGTAAAACCCTAAAACAACTCCGAAACCATTTGGAATATCGAGGTATCAGACTTAATCTTTCTGCCGGTGATCGTTTTGTAGAGCCACCTTTTGATAGCGTTTGGCCGCTCTTCGTTTAGTCTTATAATGTGGTCGTTGGACTCCGATACCTGGCCTATCGAGAATCGGGCTATGCTGCCGGACTCACCCTTAATTCTCGAGTACAACAGAGGCATTTTTTCTTTAACGAATGATTCGACGTCTTCTTTGTAAATGCCGTCGTACCGATCCCATTTGGAGATAACCAGGAGTATATTTGAAGAATTAAAATCCGGTTTTTTCTCCCTTAGATAATCCAGAAAGTCAATCATCATCGCGTCCTGTTCTGCAGCTTCATCATAAGCAGCGACCAGGAGAAAGATCAGATCGATGTCCGGACAATTCATAAATACATCAATGTTATCCGGAAGTTTACCCATCGAATGACGGCTCAATTCTACTTTCGACAAATCTTCTCCACTCATTTCTAAAAAAGTCAAATTCATTGGCACTCTTGGCTTATTCGGCACATAGGCAAGATCTAATTCGTATAAAGCACCCACGGATGTGCGATCCATAAAATAGCCTTCGCGTACGGATTTATAGAGGCTCTTAAGATAAGCTGCACCTTTTAAGTTGTCGTGTCTTCGTCTGGTCTCCAAAGCGCCATCCTGATCCACGCCCATATGATAGATCAGAGAAGAAATCAAAACGGTTTTGCCTGCTTGCTGCTTGCCGAAAAGAAATACATAAGTGCTGTCTCGATCCTGTAGGTCTTTGAAACTGTTTAAATATCCTCGCTGTTCAACAGGTTGATATTCATCCTCATCCTCCCCTAATTCTTCGTCGTCCATATCCAGTTCGAGACTGTCAACTTCTTTGCGAAGTTCGAGATCGTCGTGCAGTGAATCGTTTGTGTCATTATCTTCAATTGAAATACTGTCTTCTTCTTGCACTTCGCTTTCCATATTTGAATTTTCCAATTTTGTAGAAACCTGGTCTTTTTGATACAGGTCGTGGATGGTCTGGCTCGTTGTAGTATCCGATGGATTAGACATTTCTCTAAATTTTTAAGCGTATTTTTTTAAATTGACGTTTACAGTTTGAAATCACCACGATTTTCGAAAATCATGGTGATTTAGCTACTTCAACTTTTCAGCGCTACTAAACGATTTCAATTTGCGATCTTCTGGCTCTGTAGCGTTGCTGACCATTGAGTGAACTCCTTGCCGCTCCGCCATAAACCAATAGTATGAAAATAGGCACCAGGAAGTCGATAGCAAGACTTGCCAAGGTCGCAACCAAAGTAGCCTGAGGATTGTCCTTTTTGACAAATCCGGAATAAAAGGAGTGGCTGATTTTACCCGTTTCCAGGTGTTCGGCGCTCAAAGGTGCGAAGGCAAAGTCCGCATCAATGGATCTGGTCAACTCGCCAATGCGGTTGTAAGATTCTTCTGCAGAAGCCAATGCCGCTCTTTTTTTGGGTGATTCCGTAGAAGCCAATGCGCTAGCTATTAAAGTATCTGAGGATCCTTCGATTTGATCTATTTTCGATGTCACTATATCACCATTCTTGCTTAGTGCAGACACTTTGGCATCTAAAAGCTGTTTGATTTGCACGTCCATTTTATCGGCGATGCTTGCAGGATTGCCTTCGTACAGGGTAAGCGGTGTCTCCAGAAGGCGTTCGATTTCTTTTGTAATAGCCATTGCCCGCTCTCCGAATCCCAGATTGGCCGGATCCAAGATTTGAGTGCGGAGCGACAGGCCCAACTGTCTGACCTTGATCTGAACCTCTTCAGCTTTATGCGAATTTTCGATGGCTATAGTAGCTTTATTGGTCAATGAAGGTATTTGGGCCTGATACACTTTGAGTTTTTTATCAAAAAGCTCACCCTCCATAAATTGACTATAGAAAGCATTAAAATTTCCCGCAAAACTGAAAAAGGCAATGATCATAAAAAAGGAAAGAATGCCGATAACTGACTTTCCGGTTTGTACATTCTCCTTGATCTTGAGATTGCCAATTAGCAAAAAAGCACTGATTACAAAAGAAAATAACCAGGTAAAAATAGGCCCGGCTAACAATTCATAACCAATAGCGGTCTGCACAAAACTGATAGAGATACAGATAAGGGCAATAATGAGCAAAGCGAAGCCGGTGAACTTCGATATGGAAGTCGATTTCATGATACGTCGTTGTTTTTAGAAATAATAAACGAAGGAGTTAGTCAAGTAGAACTCAGCTCATAATGGTGATTAGGTGAGAGAATAACATTAAGATGGGGTGGAATAGTATATTCGGTGTGCTTTATTCTACGAATGTGCCGGTTTTTTGGGCGGAGGACGTTTTACGCTAGGACGGGTTGCGAGTTTACGAGTTGCCCGTTGCTGGTTACCGCAAATGACCTGAAAAGACCTGTTTCTAAATTTTATTTAACTATATTACCTTATAGCCGGATGGGTTGGTGGTATCGAAATTACATTAAGTGGAGACGGTGGTGATATGAGTAGTCATTTGCAGGAATAGAAAACTAAACATACAGCGATGCATCTCGAAGAAATATATCGCCAATTCGTATCTATTGATTTTTGCCAAATTACCTAGAAAGGTAAAAGCCAAATTGGGAATAGTGTGAGGAATTTGGACTACTTAATGGGATATAGGACCAATCACACAGAAGTTATAAATTGAAGGTGGCGGAATATTTGTTTTTAGCCATGAAAAAAATCGAAGTCCTAGAATTGAGATGTGCAATTGATCTGCACCCATTTTTCAATTGAATTGCTCCAATTACGGCTATACACGTAAGTTACGGTTATATACGTAGATTACGGTAATACTCGTATTATACGGATATTACCGTAACAGCATAGTCGACACTTTCTAACTTTCATTAAAGCCATAACCTCAAAGGAGGTGATCTCCTGTTTATACGCAAAAAACAAAAATCGAATTTCTAAGGTCCAGGCCTTGCAATGTGTCCTATACCGCATTAAGATCAACTTTCTTTAATTCGTCATTTTTCCCCATTTTGAGCATCCTTTTTATCAAAACGTAACAAATGATCATAGGCATACCGAAAGAAATCAAAACCAACGAAAACCGAGTAGGCATGACTCCGGCCGGAGTGAAAGCACTTGAAAGTAGAGGCCACGAGGTGTACGTCCAAAGTACCGCAGGAGAAGGAAGCGGATTTAACGATGGGAAATATGCCAAAGCAGGGGCGGATATATTAAAAAGTATTGAAGAAGTCTACTCCAGGGCTGATATGATCATTAAAGTAAAAGAACCTATAGAGTCCGAATATGATCTCATCCGAAAAGACCAACTACTGTTTACTTACTTTCACTTTGCATCTTACAAGCCATTGACAAAGGCGATGATGGAGAAGAATGCGATTTGCCTTGCGTATGAAACCGTAGAATTAAAAGACCGAAGCCTACCACTTCTAATCCCCATGTCTGAAGTGGCTGGCAGGATGGCCATACAGGAAGGAGCTAAATATCTTGAAAAACCAATGGGCGGAAAAGGAATTCTGCTCGGAGGAGTACCTGGGGTGCCCCCTGCCAAGGTAATGATCATCGGGGGAGGAGTGGTAGGTGCACAGGCGGCAAAAATGGCAGCAGGAATGGGAGCGGATGTGACTATCCTTGACGTCAATCTTCAGAGGCTCCGCTACCTGGAAGATGTCATGCCGGATAACATCACCACTGTATACTCAAATGAATATAACATTAGAAAAATGGTGAAGTACCATGACCTTATCATAGGCGCTGTACTCATTCCGGGAGCCAAGGCCCCTAATCTCATTACCAGGGAAATGTTGAAAGACATGAATCCCGGTACCGTCCTCGTGGACGTGGCCGTCGATCAGGGAGGATGTATTGAAACCTGCAAGCCGACCACTCATGATAATCCTACATATCTGATTGATGGTATTGTGCACTACTGCGTTGCCAATATGCCGGGAGCGGTGCCGATGACTTCGACTACAGCGCTCACAAATGCAACATTGCAATATGCTGTCCAGTTAGCGGATAAAGGATGGAAAAAAGCCTGCCAGGAAAACAACGCACTCAAAAAAGGCCTCAATGTTGTTGATGGAAAGGTAGTGTACAAAGAAGTCGCGGCTGCATTTGGTTTGGAGCATACTTCTGTAGGCAAGGTGCTTGGATAACTATCGCATTATTCGGTGTCCGGACGTTTGACATGGTGTATTTCATCCTTATTATACAGATCGTCTAAAAAAAATGAGCACCTTTCCCTTTCCAGGTTATCTTGAGTGTTCGGAAGAAAACGAAACGATTCAATGAGCGGAAAACACTTCATTACCAACAAAATCCAATGGTATATCATCCTAAGCCTTGCGGGCTTAAAATTGTTAATGCATTTTATAGTCAATAGCCTTTCCTTTTTCGGAATGCACAGGGACGAGTACCTCTATATTTCCGAAAGTGATCATATGGCTTGGGGTTACATGGAGGTACCTCCGATGATCGCAGTGTTCGGAAAGATTGCAAGGTCATTGTTAGGTGATAGTCTTTTCGCCGTTCGCTTTTTCCCTGCCTTGATAGGTGCATTGACGATCGTTTTGCTTGGCATAATGATCCGCGATTTGGGTGGTGAAAATTATTAAAGGGTTTACCGAATCCAATGGCGATGCGTCGAACGCTGCAAGGTATTGGTACGTTTTGGGCATCGTTGCAGGTTTTGGTTTTTTAACGAAATATTCCATAGTATTTTTCTATGTGGCTTTGGTCGGCGCCCTTCTACTGACCCGACACAGGAAGATATTCCTGACCAGGTACCCATACATTTGCCTTGTTATTGCATTGATCATAAGCTTTCCCAATATATGGTGGCAATATGCCCATGATTTTCCCATAGTACACCATATGCAAGAACTGGCGAGTAAACAACTGGTTAATGTGACCACAGCGGCTTTTCTTATCCCACAATTTTTGGATCATTTTGCGTGCACGTTGATTTGGCTTCCGGGGTTGATCTTTGGACTCTATCATCGATCACTAAAGGACTACCGCTTTCTGAGCTTTGCTTATTTGCTGGTTACACTATTGATCTGGCCAATGGCGATTCCTGTTTTACTGGTTGAAAGAATGCAGGAGTACAGTATTTATTTGAGGGATGATATTGGCATAAAAGCGCCGTTCAGATGGCAAGACGGGATCTTTAGAGATCTAAGGCAGGACTACGCGGATATGCAAGGTTGGGAAGAAATACCTGAAAAAGTATCAGATCACTATCATAGTTTGACACCAGAACAACAACAAAAATGCATGATTTACGCCGGGCATTACGGCCAGGCGGGTGTGCTCAATTTGCATAGAAAAAAATACGAATTACCGCAGACGTATAGCTTTAATGCGAGCTTCGTTGCCTGGGTTCCGGAAGATCTCGATTTTGAAATTCAAATTCAAGTCGATGACAACAGGCAAACCGCTTCTTCCTATTTTGAATCGGTTGTTCTTATTGATAGTATTGAGAACCCATATGCACGTGATCCGGGTTACATTTATCTGAAGTCTCAACCGAAAATGGATTTACGACCCTTTGGAAAGAACTGGTACTGGAGCGTAGGAAGGAGGCAGGATATTAACGAACTGTTTATGCGATTATTCGTGTAATCGTTTATTCGTTTATTTGTGTGTTTGCGCAGCATAAAAATGAAAAATTATGGGAATGATACCTGCACCTGAACATTGTCACATTACGGGACTCAATACAAAAAGCATTCTTTCGGAAATTGACATCGTGGAGTATGAAATTGAGATTAATGGGAAAAAGATGTTGCTCAGATTTCCTTGGGATCACGCCAATAGCAATTTTGTAGAAAATAACAAGCAATAAAGGCCAAGCCGTTCATAGTGGCTATGCGCTGCTACGCTACATAGCTATAGCTAAACCGTTAACGCATACACGCATAAACGAATCAACGCATAAACGAATAAACATCTGTGCAAGACTCCGACATCTATCAAATAGGCCTCCCAATAATCCGATAACCGGAATAAAAAATCAAAGGCGAACCATCACTCCGGTCCAAGTCGAGCACGAGACAAGTAATAAGATGGTGATCACCTACCGGCCGAACTTCCCGGATTTTTAATCGATACCATGCCATCGCTCCTTTGATGATCGGGCAGCCGTCTATGTCGAAAAATTCGACTTCGAAATCACTTGAATTCAATCCTGCAAATTGCTGGCTGATTTCTTTTTGTTGTGAAGATAATATGCTGATTCCCAGTTCTTTACCGTTCTTGCATTGGCTCAAAAAATTACCTTCATTTTGGATAGAAAAAAGTACAAGAGGCGGATCAAGGGACACCGATAAGAACGAATTCGCAGTCATTCCGGTGATTTCTCCTTTTTCATTTTTGCTACATACTACGGTTATTCCTGTAGCGAATGCACCGGCTACATCTCGCAACTTTTGTGGATCGATCGCAGTCATTAAATAGGATAACAGAATTCAATGCTTGTCTGAACGCGCAATGATACGCTATATTTGAGCAAAATTTATGGGGAAAACAGCCAAACAAATCAAGAACAAGGAGAGATCGAAATCCGTGGTCCAATTGGACAAGAACTCCATCAATATTATTCGCACCATGCAGCGCAATAATATCGAGCTCAAAAATATTGCTGACAATAAAGCGAATATTCTTCTGAGCCTGAATGCCTTGATGCTCACCTTTCTAATCCCGATTGTGCTGAGCCAACTGGAAATAATCGAAGCAAAACGGCTCTATATCCCTTTGACCATCCTGTTCATCACCTGTTTTACGACAATTCTGATCGCAGCGACGATCCTAAAACCATTTAATTGGATTAAGACGAGCAAAAAGGACGAAGGAAGGCTTACGTCCAGCCCATTTTTCTTTGTGAATTTTCATAAGAAACCGATTGACGAATTTGTAGAGGACATCAATAGGACGATTATGGATCCCAAGGCCTTCAAGGAACACGTGTTGACCGACCTGTACTTTATTGGCAAAGTGCTCGGCGTGAAATACAGCCAAATTGTGATCTGTTACAACGTGTTTTTGGTGGGGCTTATTCTTACCGTTTTGTCTGGGGTGGTTGTGATATTGATTTAGTTTTTTCGTGCCCTTAACCGTTCGTTCAATGTTCTGGCTTCTTCAAGAAGTGTTGGTTCGAGATCCTTTATGATGGATTCAACATCCATAGCGCTATAGCATACAAGTTTTTCACCGCTTACCTTTCTCTTGGTCTTCTTGTTACTTCATGTTCTAAAGATGGCGACGGTGTCATTCTGGATGATGGAAATGATTCCTCTTACTTCGAATGTGATCTGAATGGTAAAATATTCAGAGCGAAAGGATTAACCGCCTACGCCGCTAGTTTTACAAACAGTATTAATATTTACGGAGCAAATGCACTTGAAGCTACAGAGGTAATTTACATCGAATTGCCAGAGCATTTTACAGAGGGAACGCACCGATTTAACTCCTTAAATATTTGATGATCAATCATTTACGTAGTAATCAAAGCTTTTCAACATACTACTGGACATGAGCTATAAATTGTGGTTCAAAGAATAGCCAAGAGGGTTTGGGGATAGAACGAATGGAATGAGAAAGAAAGCATATGAAATTTCTAAGGTTGTTGAATTTGATTTCTAAAAAGGATAGTCCTTTTTTAAATTTGGAAACGACTAAGTTGATCGATCCGTTTTTATATTTCTTCCAATCACTCTTCTTTTTGTGCTTGAGTTGGGTTAGACCCTGTTCAATACATAAGGCATAGATAAATACTACAATACCCATTGTCAATTCTATTTTTCCAGAGTCTTTAAAATTAAGAGCTTCTAAATTGAAACCATTTGATTTTAAGTGTTTGAAGCAAGTTTCAATAGTCCAACGAATAGGGTAAAGCTTTACTATTTTTCTTTTGTCTTTCAATGTAGATATGAAATAAAACAGAGGTTCGTTGGCTGAACTTTTGGGGTTTTTAAAAATCACAAAAGAAAATTTTTTTCCAAGGATTTCAATTTGTTTAGACACTCCACAGATTTGATACCGTTTTTTCAATGCTTCACGTTCAATACCAATGTATCGAAGATGTTGGTGTTTATAAAATGTCTTATCCTTTCCCCTTTGGTTGTCCACATACCCTTTATAAATTCCCTTTTTTAACCTAATTACAAACTCTAACCCCTTGTCTACCAGATATTTAAACCATCTTTCTCCGATGTACTCCCGATCTGCTAGTAGTATCAAACCTTTCAGATTATATAATTTACAGGCTTTGTCTATCACCTTTCGTCTTTCATTAAAATTACTCATACCCTTCTTGTCTAAGTCTTCCCACCATATTGGAATACTTACTCCATTGACCACTACACTCAATGTTAATAAGTGAATATTCTTGTTGCCATTCTCCCAGCTCGTACCATCTAGTGCCAAATATTTGATGTTCTTCGCTTTGAGTCTCAACAAATAAAAACTAAAACATAATATAGCTTCAATCAATGCCTGCTTGTCAGCATCATCCATATTGAAAAAACGGATCAACCTCTTATAATTCGAATCAGGTTTGGTGTTTTGTTGGTTTTCGAGTATTCCAGGGAGCTTATCCTTTACAATGTTCAAATTCGTCGTCCTGGCTGATAATATACCTTGGGCTGTTGTGAGAAATTTTTTTATTACATGTTCTTCAAAACCTGAGAAAAATGGTTTTATTTCGCTTACGAGTGGAATTGTCATTGTTGTTAATTGTTTGTTTTACAAACAATAATGATATATTCCACTTTATTATAATATATAACCTACTTTATTTCAAGACATTGTATTATTTTAACCCCAATGTCCAGTAGTATGGCTTTTCAAACAAGAACCTTTTTACTTAATTTCCCAATTAAAATAACATATCTTGTCTTGTTCGAATAGGAAATGATCAGCGAGTTTATTTATAAATGAACTTTGGCCTCGGAGCACGTCATCGGCGGGATAGCCGTACATCAACTTTGGCGAAAGAGAATGATTATGTGCTACAAGAATGTGCTTGCCTTTCAGGAGTGTCATCATTTCTTTGCTCGGCGAATCGCGCAACAGATCAAATTGTTCTTTTGTAAATATTAGAGGCGTGCGCGACATCTTCGAAGACATCAATGGGAGCTTATTTTTGATAGCCAATTGATACGTTTTTCGGCTCCATTGGTCATTATCATCAATAATGAAACCTTTAGTTTCTGATCCGACGTGATAGTAGGGTAGAGGTAATATGGCGTCAAAATGGGCTTGGTCAAATTCAGGAATTCTTTCCAGTTCTTTGTCAGTAAAGACATTTTCCGATTTGAAATCGTTTTTGACAAAATGCACGGCCTGGATAACATCGAACAGATATATTGCCAATACCAAAAATACTAAATATCGATAGGTGCTTCTGCCTCTACCCGAGATCACTATCTGATTCATAAAATAGAATAAAACCAAGGTGATACAGTAGAAAAATGGCACACCGAAGCGCCCGGTGAATCTGAAGTGTGTCACATAATCGGTAATAAATAAAAGATAGTAAAATGGATTGAACAGGTTAGGTAGTCGTACGGATCCATTGAAAATGTCGAATGTAGGTCCGAGTGAAACGCAATAAACAATGATAGCTCCAAAGAGCAAAGGTGCTAGTACACTTGATTTTATTACCGCCTCTTTTTGACCTCTTTTCAGATAAAAATAGATTCCAATCGTAAGAATTGCGAGAGTAAATCCACTGCCCATAAAAAGAATTGTATCCCTATTCCAGCCCGTCTGTTTATAAAAAGAAGGCAGGTCTAGGAATAGGTAAGAGGTGAGCCAGTCCCGCGTATTTCCGCTCCACTCGTTGAGGCCATATCCAAGAGAAGAAGCAGGCCTCATTTGCAAATATGCATCTGCCAAATACAGCAATGCACATACGAGAAATGTGGCCAAGGCGCAGGTAAAAAAACCCGAAAAAAAGAACTTCCATCGACGTTGGAATACACCGCAAAACAAATAACCAGAACTCAAAAAGATCAGAAGGATAACAGGATAGTACAAATGGATCATAGCGCTCAAGACGACGGCGATTACTACGGTAACGTCCGGAATTTTTAACCCGTTTGTATTTCGTTGTGCATTTCTAAAATGTGTGATAAAAAGATAAATAACGCCTATGTAAATTGTTGATAATGAGAGGTTTACGGCTCCTCCTAGCTGCAACACCTGAGGATTCATCCATGCCAGGAATAGGCCGAATACAACATTTACAGCCCAATGAAATTTGAATAAATTTCCAATCGCGAACGCGACGATGCCTGCAACAAAAATGTTCCAGAGAAAAAAGCTATTGTAAAAACCAATGGGATCAGTCCAGGGAACGAGATATTTGGAAAGCAAAGATACAAGGGGCGTCTGATCGGTGAAAAAAATGTAATCGCCAAACGGATAATTCATACCTTGGTAGGCAAAAATTGAGCCTCCGGAATTTTGAAGATAATAAGAATAAAATGTGAAGTAATTCTTCATGGCATCGAAACTATTCGAAAACATGAAGCTAGAAGGCGCGACAATTCTCTGACCCAATGCATAGGCGAAAGACAAGAAAAGGGCTGTCCCAAAAACGAAGAATTTGATAGTATTTGAGATGTTCATTATTTACATTTAGAGCCATTTTTGCCAAGCAATTCATTTTATCTGCCTAAATTAGAGTCTCGTATAAATCTGAGATGACGGCTAAGCCCAAAATACTATATGTTGACGACGAAAAGGACAACCTTTTTGCCTTTCGCTCTGTCTTTCGTCGATTTTACAATAAAGTAGAGATTGAAAGTGTGTTGAATACAGCTTGATCTTGGCCAAAATCCAAGAACAAATCATCCGCGAATGCACTCCGCTTTTCAGAAATACAGACCGATTCTTAAATCGAACGAAGGTTAATTTTTGTATTTTGCTAGCTCATTGATTTCATGCTTGGAATGTCATCGCGAAATAAAAGATCATTTAGGGCTCTAAAGGTGGATTCAAAATCTAAAACCAATGTGCATGACAGTATTGTTGGCGAGGAACCACTCCAGATCAATATTAACGGCAAACCGTATACGGTGACCATGAGAACACCCGGTAACGATACCTATCTTGTACGGGGATTATTATTTACTGAAAACATATACCAAAAAAATGATCTTCCGGATGTTAAATTGAAAGCTGAGGAGAATATTGCGAGCACCTGGATTGCACCGGATTTATTGGGATCCGGTTACTATCAGAGTCGATCATTGCTATCCGTCTCGTCCTGCGGCATATGTGGAAAACGAGAGCTGGGAGATATTGCTGTGGATGGAGCGCCATTGCAGGTCAACGCTCATTTTGATGCACAACTGATACATGAAATGTTTGATTTTATGGCACTAAATCAACCGACCTTTATTCAAACCGGAGGGGCACACGCCGCCTCTTGTTTTGATCTATCCGGTAAAATGTTGGCCATCCAGGAAGACATTGGACGTCATAATGCCGTAGACAAAGTAATTGGCGAACTCCTTTCAAAAAATCTTCTTTCCGGAGCGCAATTTCTACTTGTCAGCGGACGAATATCCTATGAAATTGTAAGTAAATGTTTCAAGGCTGGAATTCCAATTTTAGCGGCTGTGTCCTCACCATCTTCCATGTCGATTGAGTATGCCGAGGCATTAGGCATTACGTTGTTGGCTTTTTGCCGTAACGAGTCGTTAACTTGCTACGCAAATGCGAACCGACTGAGTAACAGAGAAAAAATAAGCTTTAAATAATGTCAAAAAACATAAGTGAACTTTCGGGACGGCAGGGGCTCAAAAACAATTTATTCGAGCGCTTTAATACACTTGTAAAGGAAAATCCTCGTCCTAGTCCTGAAGAACTGAAGGAATTAGCAGATGACTTTCTCATTGGTAGTGCGAATACCTATGGCGCTATAAGTTTTTACGATTTTCTAAAACCAGGAAATCAGGGCAAAAAAGTGTATGTATGTAATGGATCTGTATGTATGTGTGCAGGTACACAGGATAAACTCAAGGACGAACTCCTAAAGCATTTTGAAAAAGACGAAATAGGTGAAATGTGCTGCCTTGGCCGGTGCCATGAAAATTCCGCCTTTCAATTAGGGGGCAAAAATTACTCGGGTAAATTGAACGGCAACCTGGACCAGATATTGAAAAATCGCAAAGGCATCAAAGACGACTATACAATAAATTCCATCGGGCCCGCTATTTTAACAACCGGAACCGTAGACCTACTCTCGTTTGCAGATTTGTTGGAAAATCTAGTCTCAAAAAGTCCGGACGAAGTCTTCTCGGACATCGAAGACTCACAACTCAAAGGGAGAGGAGGTGCAGGTTTCCCCATCTCGATTAAACTCCAGACCTGTCGGAACACCTCATCATCTGGCAAGTTTATCATTTGCAATGCCGATGAAGGCGATCCCGGAGCCTTTTCAGACAGATACCTACTCGAAGAAAAACCGTACGACGTTCTCTTTGGAATGATGATGGCAGGTTATGTTACAGATGCGAGCCACGGCATAGTCTATATAAGAGGTGAATATCCCGAAAGCGTGGAAATCATTGATGCCGCCATCAAAAATCTGGAACAAAAAACCTTAATAGGCGAGAATATTTTGCAAAGTGGATTTTCATTTCACTTCAAAGTAATCAAGGCTCAGGGCTCGTACTTATGTGGTGAGGAGACTGCATTGATCAATTCGATTGAGGGACAACGGCCGGAAGTCAGAATTCGACCTCCTTTTCCAGCTCAGGAAGGATTATTTAATAAACCAACCATCGTCAATAATGTAGAAACACTTGCCTTCCTTCCTTATATTCTAATAAATGGTGGAAAAGCCTTTTCGAAAATTGGCACCGAAAATTCCAAAGGCACAAAGCTACTATCGCTGGATAGCGGATTTGTAAGACCGGGAATTTATGAAGTGGAAATGGGCACTTCGCTTGGGCAATTAATATCAGAAAACGCAGGAGGGTTTGCTCGGGACATAAAGGCTCTCCACATCGGCGGACCGCTTGGCGGAATTGTGCCAACAAATCTCATCGACAACTTAACTATTGATTTTGAGTCATTTGCAAAAAATGGATTTCTGTTGGGACATGCATCCATTGTCAGTATTCCGTCTGATTTTCCGATTATACGTTATCTCGAACATCTATTCAAGTTTGCCGCAGAGGAAAGTTGTGGTAAGTGTTTCCCTTGTAGGTTGGGTACAAAGCGCGCAGAAGAACTGTTTCACAAAGCACAAAATGAAAATTATAAAATTGACAAAAGACTCATAGACGATTTACTTCACACGCTGGAAGTCGGTTCGCTATGTGCGCATGGCGGTGGTATTCCGCTGCCGGTGAGAAATGTATTGACCTATTTTAAAGACGAACTGGAGCCCTATTTTGATTAATTATCCAAAAAAAACAGATATATTTGTTAAAGACCGCCCCCGGTTAAAAAAATTAGTTTATGCCTACCGTACAATCCTTAAAGAAGAAAAGCAGGACATCAGCAAATGGTACGGAGACATCCAATGGCCAAACCGATCAACTCGCTTTTATCAATAATCTGCCTTATTCAATCAACAAGGGCGAAACAATTCTTTCCCTTTTGAGAAGGCATCTGGGCGAAGATTATGTCCCGACTCTCTGCGATACGCCGAATCTGAAGCCTTTTGGTTCTTGCCGGGTTTGTTCGGTAGATGTGGCGATGAAAGGGAATGGCAGATCCAAAACAGTTGCTTCATGTCATACGGAAGTGACCGCAGATATGCAAATATTTCCACATTCCGAAAATGTAAAACGTCTAAGAAAAAATATAATAGAACTTGTTCTGACAGATCATCCATTGGATTGCCTTACATGCGAAGTAAATGGCAATTGCGAATTGCAGACCGTCGCTGCGCAAGTGGGTATTCGTGATGTACGTTATCCGGATGGAGAAATGCATCTGGAACGCGAGAAGGATCTCAGTCATCCATATATGACTTCGGATTTATCAAAATGTATCAATTGCTACCGTTGTGTCAGGGCGTGTGATGAAGTACAGGGCGAATTCGTGCTCTCTATGGCAGGCCGTGGATTTGACGCTTTTATTGTCAAAGGGGCTGATCAATCATTTGTAGAATCCGATTGTGTAAGTTGCGGAGCTTGTGCCCAGGCATGTCCTACTTCTGCTATCAGTGATGTGTTTCAATCAAAAGCCATTACAGCCAGTAAAACGACGCGCACGGTGTGCACCTATTGTGGTGTAGGATGTAATCTTGAAGTTTCGACCTCGGGTGATGAAATACTATCCATCCGGGCACCCTATGATGCCGAGGCTAATCATGGACACACCTGCCTCAAGGGTAGATATGCATTCCAGTTTTATAACCACAAGGATCGCTTACGATCTCCAATGATTAAAAAAGATGGAGAATTTATCGCGGTGAGCTGGGATGAAGCGTACGACTATATTGCCAATAAACTGTCTCATTATAAAAATGAATTCGGCGCGGACTATCTGGCTGGAATTTCATCTTCGAGATGTACGAATGAGGAAAATTACCTCATGCAAAAATTTGTCCGTGCTGTCCTGGGTACCAACAACATAGATGGTTGCGCAAGAGTATGTCACTCTCCGACTGCCCTCGGATTGCAACGAACATTTGGTACGGGGGCCGCTACTAACTCTGTAAAAGAGATGGAAATCGCGGATTGTCTCATGATTATCGGAGCCAATCCAACCGACGCCCATCCCGTTACAGGTGCGCGCCTCAAGCAAGAAGTAATGAAAGGCAAGACGATGATCATCTTGGATCCGCGCAGAACCGAACTTGCCCGCTACGCCCAGCATCATCTTCAACTGCGGCCAGGTACTAATGTCGCCGTGCTTAATATGATGATGTATTTTATCGTCAAGGAAGGACTGGTCGACGAGACTTTTATAGATAGTCGAACCGAAGGTTATAGAGACTTTGCAAATGCGCTGCTCCAATTGGACATCGATAAAATGGAATCCGTCTCCGGTGTGGACAGGGAGGAAGTAAAAGCTGCGGCGATCGCCTATGCCACTGCGGACAACGCGATGTCTTTTCATGGGCTTGGAGTAACCGAACATTCTCAGGGCACATTTGCAGTGATGCAAATTGCCGAATTGGCCATGTTGACAGGCAATATTGGCCGGCCGGGTGTAGGAGTCAATCCGTTGCGCGGACAAAATAACGTTCAAGGATCTGCGGATATGGGTGTACAGCCACATCAGGGTGCCGGCTATCTGGACATTACCAAGCCGGAAGTACAGGAGAAATATGAGGAATTCTATGGGGTATCACTTCCAAAACATGTAGGATATAAAATTCCTGAAATGTTCGACGCTGCAATTGAGGGCAAACTCAAGGCCATATGGATAATAGGAGAGGATGTGGTACAGACAGATCCGAACACACAAAAAGTCATACAGGCATTGGAATCTACAGATTTTGTGGTCGTCCAGGAAATTTTTATGACGGAGACGGCTAACTATGCGGACGTCATCCTACCGGCCTCTTCATTCTTGGAGAAGAGCGGGACATTCACAAATGGTGAAAGAAGAGTACAACAAGTCAATGCAGTAATCGATCCCTTAGAAGGAACTAAACCAGATGGCCAGATTATAGTGGATATCATGAATCGCATGGGCTATGATCAACCGGATTACACTCCTGACGGCATGCTCGAAGAGATATCGCAGATCGTACCGTTCTTCGCTGGGATCAAATGGGATGAATTAGGCATTAACGGAAAGCAATGGCCGGTCGCTCCGGATGGGACTGATTCGAAAATTATCCATACCGAAGAATTTAAAAGAGGTAAAGGAGCGTTTCAATATAAAGATTTTGAGGAAACGATTGAAATTACAAATCACAAGGATGACTATCCGTATATCCTGACCACTAATCGTGAATTAGAGCACTACAATTGCGGTACCATGACAAGGCGCACCGCAAATGTGGAAATACTAGGCGAAGATGCACTGATGATACATCCGGATGATGCAGATCGACATCAAATCAAGGAAGGCGATATGGTATGTCTCGAATCTCCCCGCGGCAAGGCGGATGTGCGGGCTCGTCTGACTGATGAAGTGAAACCGGGGATCTTGAGCACAACCTTTCATTTTCCGGAAATTATGGTTAATAATATTACCTCAGATGTCCATGATTCTGAAGCCAAGTGCCCTGAGTATAAGGTGGTGTCTGTGAAGATCAGAAAAAGCAAGGGTAAGTATAAGGAAGCCACTATCTAGGTGTACCAATCTGGTCCGTTTTGCCGAAATCTGTTTGATCTAGCCAAGGAAGCGGATCCCTATTTATCCGCCCCAATAAATTGGGCAGGCCATTGGCGCCGACAATTTTTTGGCGGCTTGTCTTAAATAAGAAAGTTCATCGCGATGATATTACATAAACTACTGTTACATAATAGTTTAAATATTACAATTATTTGTACTATCTTAGCTCTTCAAGAAATAAGGATGAATGAAAACGACCCTCTTGGTTCTTTGTGTTTTTTGCTTTTTCGGTGCCAACTCGCAAATTATTAACATCGAACAAAAGCGAATCAAAGCCGATTCATCGGGCCTTTATGGAAATGTAAACCTCAACCTTTCCATTCAAGAAACAACGAAAAACCTAGTCAGCATTTCCAATGGGGGTCATTTGACGTACTACACACCGAAAAGTCAAGTACTTCTTTTTGGTTTATTTTCATTAGTAAAAAGTGAGGGTCAGAATTTCTCGAATTACGGACACGGACATCTCCGCTACAATTACAAGGTTTCGGAATACATCGAATGGGAGAACTTCACCCAGGCTCAATACAACTCTCTGACCAAAATCGACCTTCGATGGCTTAATGGTACAGGTGCCCGATTCCAACTTACCGACTACGACAATGCGCTTTTCTTTTGGGGCTTGCTCTATATGTTTGAGCACGAATCGATTGACGGTCAGATAGATTCGAACAATGATCATCGGCTGAGCTCCTATTTTTCCTTTGCCATGGAGCCACAAGCAGACGTTACTTTTACTAGCACAACGTACGTGCAACCGCGCATTGACGATTGGGGCGATTATAGAATATTAAATGAAAACGACCTGAGTCTCAGCATTACCGATCGGCTTTCCTTTTCGATCCGGTTTCTTTTATCATACGATACCGATGTACCGGAGCAGGTGCCCAATCTTACTTATAATCTTTTGAATGGATTGAGGTATTATTTTGGGAAGTAAGACTTAATATTTGGAGCTCAAATTTCCAATAATTTCATTACCTCTTGTTTTAACTTTCGATTTCTTGAATAGATTGAAGTATATCAAACAGCCAAACTTTTATCTCGCTGTCCATAAATCAGGACTTTATTACTGTCGATTGATTCTATGAGAAAAGGGTTTTTGAGTGCTTTCTCTTCCAACAAGTCTACTTTCCGATTCAGTAAATCTTCAAGCGAAAAGTTTAGGTCAAAATAGTTATCCGCGTAAGTTTTCAGTTCTATTGGTTTGAAAGTCACAATCAGGTCGACGTCGCTTTCTTTTTCAAATTTATTCGTTAATATGGAACCGAAAACATATAGGTTTTCGACGTGATATTTTCTACACAACTCATGAATTGAAGCTCTATTTTATTCTAGTAAATTCATTCAGCAAATTTAACCATTATTTCAAGCCGAATAATTACGGCACCAAATTCTATGCCTTCTCCGCTTCTTCTATTACCTTCCCAACCCATTCCTCCACCAATCGCTCCAATACATTCAAAGGCACAGCCCCACTTGTCAATACCACTTCATGAAATTCCCTCAAATCAAAATGCTCACCCAATTGCTCCTTAGCCTTCGCCCTTAATTCCAAGATCTTCAACATGCCAATCTTATAAGCAGTCGCCTGCGAAGGCATCACAAAATGCCTTTCCACCATTCTTTCGCAATCGCGGTAGCTATTCGAAGTATTATTCATGTAGTAATCAATGCCCTCTTCTCTAGTCCATTTTTTGAAATGGATGCCTGTGTCTACTACCAATCTGCACGCCCTCCATAATTCTGCGGACAATCGACCATAGTCAGAATAAGGATCCTGGTAAAGTCCCATCTCTTTCGGAATAAACTCGCTGTACAAACCCCAACCTTCCACGTACGCAGTGTAGCCGCCAAATTTTCTGAACTTAGGAATGCCCTCAAGCTCCTGAGCAATAGAGCGATCCATATGGTGTCCCGGAATACCTTCGTGATAGGCTAAGGATTCCAATTCGAACTTATTCATGTTTTTCATGTTGGCCAGGTTGGCGTAGTAGGTACCGGGACGTGAACCATCGGGAGCAGCCGGTTGATAGAATGCCTTTCCTGTCGATTTTTCTCTGAATGGTTCTACTCTTTTAACAATCATATCGGCTTTTGGTTTGGTAATGAAGAGTTCATCCAGGCGCGATCTCATATCGTCAATTACTTCGGTAGCTCGATCGAGATATGCTTGCCTTCCTTCGTCCGTATTTGAATAGTAAAATTGAGGATCCTCTTGCATGAATTTGAAAAAAGCGTGGAGGTCGCCTTCAAACCCTACCTTCTTCATAATGCCTTTCATCTCGTTGTGAATTCTTTCGACTTCTTTGAGTCCTATTTCGTGGATATTCTGTGCAGTGAGATCGGTGGTAGTAGTTCTTTTCAATCGAACATTATAATAATCATCTCCTTCGGGTGTGTCCCAAATGCCGTTATTTTTTGTCGCCCTGGTTTTTTGATCTTCCAGGTAGGCGATCAGTTTTTCATAGGATGGCTTTACTGCATCAAGCAGAGCATCTGAAGCATTTTGAATCAGTTTCGCTTTATCCGTGTCAGATAGATCTAACGCTCTCACTTTATTCTGAAAATCGGCCAGAACAGCACCGGGCTTTCCTTTGTCAAAAGGCGCACCTTTCAATAGGTTGTCACAAGATTCCAATACTCGGGGATATACAAATGCCGGTGCCAGGATTGCTTTTTCTTCCCGAATTTTGAGGTTCTCAATCAATTGGTCAAATAGGGTAGGGATGGCATTCAGTCTTGAGACATAAGCTTCCGCATCGCCTTTGTCGACCACATTGTGCATATTCATCAGCAGTGCAGGAATCTGGGTGGCCATACTACGCATCTGGTTAATTGGGAAATTGTGATGGCGCCACTTCCAGTCCGCCACTTCATTTTCTGCCTCTTTTTTGAACAATTGATAGCTGATATTCGCTTGATGATCTAAGGCATCTGAATTGATAGAATCCAGAAGGAATTGAAGTTCGGATTTGGTTATTTCCAATTCTTCCTCGGCAAATTCTTCGGAGATGTCGTCCCACTTGTCGTAGTCTTTTTTGATGCCCAAAAACGTTTGCATGATAGGGGATCGGTCTAAGCCGGCCTGAAAGCTTTTTTCGAAGAAATCATTTGCTTTTTTCGTTTCATTGGTGATTTCTTCTTCGGTGTAGGTTTTGGTTTCGGGTTGGCAGGATTGCGAAAGGAGGACGATTAGTACTAAAAGAGGGAGAAAATGCTTGTTTTTCATGACTTTTTATAGTTTTTTCTTGGGTGCAAGGTAGGTATTACGTTTGGAATGCGATTACTTTGAGATAGGGCTTTAATACCCCCGGCCCCTGTCATCTCGCTTCGCATCGAAGCCCGGGGAGACGGATTGCCAAAATTGTTATCGATAGTTTTCAAAAAAAGGACACTCCACTTTTAGCGCACCCCAGTTTTTCGACCGGATAGGCAATTCCGATCTTTAGATCGTAGTGCTTCCAAGTGCCACTCATAATTGTTTTGTAGTGTAAGCGCAAGAAAAACAGGGGCCCGGGGGTCTACCTCTTTAACTCTCTCACCGCTACGGCCACCTTAGAATCCGCCGTACCATAATACAAAAACCACTTGTCGTGAAATCGCACTAATCCCTCTACAAAAACAACCTTATTCACCTCACCAACCTTTTCATAATCTTTATCAGGATGAATGAAGTGTGTGCTTGTGCGATCCAAAAGCTTATATGGATTTTCTTTATCAAAAAGAACTTGCCCGGCAGCGTAGGTTAATGCAAGCAGATCTGAGCCATGAAAGTTGGATGCGTTTTTCGCATTGTAAATCAATAATATACCCTCGTTTACGATGAATGGAGCGGGCCCGGGTTCGACCAAGCGACTATCAAAGTATCCGGGTCGAGGCTGTAATACAGATATCATTTTTTCCAATTCCTTATCTTCAGCTACTTCCCAGTTTATCAGATCTTCCGATGTAGCCATGAATAGATCTGTATCGCCAAAGTACATCCAGTACTTGCCCTGAATTTTGGCAGCCACAAAACGGTGACCCACTAATCTCGTCACAATTGCACCTGACTTTGACCAGGTATCTTTGTACTTTCCTTCGCCCAAAACCAGGCCATGCTTTGTCCACGTTTTTAGATCTCTTGAACTTGCCAGGCAGAGACGAGCGATCTTTCCATCGTATGCTGTATAGGTCAGAATGTATCAGCCATCTTCGCTTTCCACAATTCTGGGATCTTCTACACCACCGAGCCATTCGTACTGCCTCATTTCATCTTGATCAGGATAGAATATAGGTTCAGGAAGTTTCTCAAAGTTCAAGCCGTCTTCGCTTATGGCCATGCCTAAGCGAGAAGTCATTCTATGATCTTGGGTGCGGTAGATCAGGTAGACCTTATCGTCCTTGACCAAAGCAGTAGGATTCAGCACATTTCTCTCTTCCCAAAGGACAGTTTCGTTTCTTATCGGACAGAAGAAACTCTGAGCTTTTGCCGGTTTGAGAATGGGGTTGATGTCATCTGCTTTTTTGAAATGCAATAGTGCCCAGTTCGGTTTATTTTCGCCACACAGGCGTGTTTCGCGATTGGCCTTTGTACAGGTGGTACACGCGGCGGTCAGAAAGATGTAAAACAGAAAGACCGGCAGCTTGGTGTACATAGCGAAGAATGACATTTTCTAATGTTTTTTTTTCAAAAGTAATTGTAAAACTCGGTTTCCTTTCAGGTTACTAGAATCGAGAATTGAACGAATGCTTTTATGAAGGCCAGGCATTGTGAGTTCCATTGTTACGGCAATACCCGTATAATACGCTTATTACGGTAATTTACGAATATTGCCGTAATTTTTTGCTTTCACTCCAGATTTTTTAGATCGAAGCTAATCGTAAACTCTGTACCCTTACCGACCTCACTTTTCACTTCGATTTCACCATAATGCTCCTTGATAATGCTATAACTCAGCTAAAGTCCCAAACGCACTCCCTTTCCGACATCCCTCGTAGTAAAAAAAGGATCATACATTCTTTTCAGCGTGTCCTTATTCATCCCGACTCCACTGTCCTCTATTTTGATCATAAGCGTATCACCATTGAGGCTGGTAGGGGTTGCGCTGTGTCCTCTGACTGCAGGCGGTTGACGGTTACAACTATGTCCATGTCCAAAATAAGTTGACCGTCTTATAACCAATTTTAGGCGTTGCGAAAAAAGAAATCGACAGCTTTGATTGAAAAATTGAAAGAAAATCCATTAATTCGGGCTTCCTCTGGTTACATACGTTCATAAAATTCGTTAACGATAAGTGCCAAATATTGGAGTAACCCTCTTCGAGCAAGGGTAATTACGTATACCGACGTCGATGGTGCGCCGGTATTGGTGTTCACCTTATACAATCCAAAAGCGTAGGACTCCTTTCCAATGAAGAAATCAAAGCGCTCCTGGAAAAGAATGGCTGACGAGTTTGAAACATCAGTTAATTTACAAACACGGACGCATTTTCCGAAATCCCAAAACCATGTTTTTCAACTTACAACATCGCTTCTCAATCATTTCCCTGATCCTTATGCCTTTTATCTCCGTCAGCCAGAATGATCCAAAATTCAAGCATTTCACCACTTCAGACGGACTTTCCCACAACTATGTTTATTGTGCCACTCAGGATCATCACGGATTCATTTGGGCAGGCGGGCCCAACGGCCTCAATCGCTACGACGGTAACGAATTCGTTGTCTATCGCAATGTTGAGGGTGATTCGACAAGTTTGAGCAATAACAAGGTGGATGCATTATTCGAAGACGGCGATCACAACTTCTGGATTGGAACACGGGATGGGTTAAATCTTTTAAACAGATCTACGGACAACTTCCAACGTTTTTATCCCAATCCCGATGCTGTCGAATCCTCATTCGATAATTGGATTTGGTCAATTCTTGAAGACAGCCACCGAAATTTGTGGGTAGGTACAGCAACAGATTTACTGCGTTTTGACGGGGACAGCTGGACCTTCACAAGTTATCCATTATTCGATGAGAAGATGGATACGGATACGAGTGGGCGGATTGATGATATCTATGAAGATCACAGTGGCAATGTCTGGTTCGCGGCGCAATACGGCTTGTATAGATACTCCTATAAAAGCAATAAAATGCAACATATTGATTTGACCGCTGATGACACTTCAGTCGTTCCAAATACCAGGTTATTTGGTTTATATGAAGACAATGATAAAAAAATGTGGATCGGAGGACAGAACGTCGTCTACGAGTACGATCCAATTGACAATTCATATGTAGAGTATACGCACGATCCCGCAGATGCTAACTCAATCACTGGGGGACGAATGCTTGGCGCAATTGATTATGATGAAGATCATTTGCTGATATCCACTTACGAGGGGCTCAATATATTGAATCGAACCAATGATCAAATCCATTCCATTCTGGTGGAAAATGCCGGTATATACAAGGATGACCAAAACATAGTATGGGTAAAAGGGATGGGCAAAGGACTAATGCAAGTGGATCCTTCTACTAATGCCGTTTCTCATTATGTCCACGGCAACAAGATCAAGAATCCCCTTTCTGATTACTCCGGCTGTACGGCTCACGAGGATAGCAAGGGCATTATCCAGCTTGGGACACACAGCATAGGACTGAATCGACTCGACCGCAATGCAGAGTCTTTTGAAGCTTTATTTCCTGAGCCTTCCCAAAAAGGAAGTCTATCGGGGACATATATTCATGCTATTATGGAAGACAGCAAAGGCAATCTTTGGGTTGGATCCGATGCTGGCCTAGATGTGATGTATCGATCCCGGAGTAGATTTCAAAAGGTCGAACCCATTGGAAACGATCCGCATTTGCCAAACATTGCCTTTGTCTACTGCATCCACGAAGATCACAACGGAATTATTTGGATCGGCTCGGATTATGGACTTATCCGATACGATGACGATTCTGCTAAAATGGATCTCTACGGACACGATGACCAAAAGGCAAGCTCAATTAGTAACAATTCTATCACAGCCATTGACGAAGACCATTTGGGTAATTTGTGGATCGGTACACTTGACGGGCTCAATCGATTCATCAGCGAAACCGGTGAAATTCAATCTTACTTTCACGATGATCAAAATCCTTACTCGATTAGTGACAATTACATTGATGCCATTCACATGGACGCGCAAAACAGGTTGTGGTTTGGCACTGCATATGGAGGATTGAACCGATTTGATAGCGGGACCGGCTGGTTTTATCATTACAAAATTCGGCAGGTACAATTCAAAAGAAGACCAGGAGAACATCATCCTCGATCCGGGCATTACAGAACGCGATGACGTCATAGTAACCTACCGCGACAATATCCTGGAGTTCGAATTTGCGTCTTTGAACTACATCAATCCCAATCAAAACGAGTACGCCTATCAATTGGAAGGTCTGAGCGATCAATGGATACAGTTGGGCAATCGCAATAAGCTGACTCTGACCAACCTCGACCCTGGAGAATACAACTTACATGTCAAAGGATCGAACAATGATGGAGTGTGGAACGAGGAAGGAAAATCACTTAAGATCACCATCACCCCGCCGTGGTACTGGAATTCGGTGAGCCAGCTGATCTACGCACTTGTAGCGATCGGACTTTTGTGGAGCTTTTATCGATGGCGTACACGTGTGCAGCGACGCAAACTCGAAGAACAAGTACGGATCAACAAGGCTTCATCGAAATTTGTGCCCAAAGCCTTTCTCCATGCACTAGGCAGGACGAACATTCTCGATGTTCTGTTGGGGGATCTGGTCGAGCGAGAAGTGACGGTTTTGTTTTCTGATATCCGTGATTATACGAGCATTTCCGAGCGCATGACTCCTGAGGAGAATTTTCAATTTGTGAACGACTACAGCGGCCGAATGGGACCTATTATTCAAAGTAATAATGGCAATACCTAGGAGACGGCATTATGGCCATTTTCCCGGAAAGTGCGAAGGACGCTGTTAAAGCCTCTATTGAAATGCATCAACTGCTTCGCGACATCAACAGGGAAAGAGCCAAGACGAAAAAACCGACAGTAAGAGTTGGTCTGGGCTTGCATTCCGGATCGCTTATAATGGGCATTATGGGCGATGAAGAGCGACTCGACGCAGCTACCATTTCTGATACGGTCAACACGGCGTCGCGGATCGAGGGACTGACCAAATACTATAGTGTCTCCACCCTGATAAGTGAGGATACGAAAGACAGGATTGACAAAAACAGTGATTTCAATTTCAGATACCTAGGAAAGGTGCAAGTCAAAGGAAAGAAAGTTCCGCTAGGTATATACGAATGTTTTGATGCAGAGCCACCACGACGAAAGAAATTAAAGCTAAAGACAAAAGATGCTTTCAACTCGGCAATAGAGCATTATCTCGCAGGAGCTTTTCCTAATGCTATTGCTGAATTCACCGACGTAATCGCACAGAACCCGGACGATGGAGCGGCACTTCATTTTCGAACCCTTCGTTCTTCATTTTATGGATTGCATTAAGAGTAATTTCTTTTCTCCCTTGCCTTCTACCCTTTTCAATGCCCTTTTCAATAATCATATCGTAACTGCTCATAGCTTCTGGTTTAATTTCATCAGGTAATTTATTCAATAAAAGTACAATCTTTTCGACCGGCAAGTCAATAATCGCGTATATATAAGTCAACATCAGCACAAAATAGTTCCTGGGACTTCGTGATGTGGACTGAAGTATATTGGCAAGGTAAATTTATCCGTGCGATTACAAGTAGCATAAGTTCTCGTATGTCAAACTCCCTAATTCCACCAAACTGCATAGCCTCTCTTTTTCAAATTTTTGGCCAACTCACCTTCCATGCCAATCGCTTCCTTTTTACTCAATGGATTGTGATGATGGTAGAGGCTGGGCCGTAAAAAAGTGCCGAACTTTTCTACAAATCGAGAAGAGATCTTGTACCCTTTTTTTGTGCGGTGACCTGTTTTGTGTTTTCTAAAGCGTTCCTGTGGAGTATTGCTGGTCATTCCAACATATAGGCATTCGAGTATACCGCGATATTGAGGATTGGCATCGCGAAACCGTTTGCTCTCGCTCCAAACTTTTTTATTGAGTTCGACAACGTAGATGTTGTGGTTTAGCGATGTTTTTCTTTGTTTCAAAATCTATTTTTAACAGATCAACCACGGTCAGCGATACGTTTTAATAAAAGACAAAAACAGGGCCATTTTTAGTAATACGGCTACGATGATAAGAGTGGGAAGAGCATTTGATGGAATAACAATTGTCCATTTACGAAAAATCGAATCATGCACAAATTCAAAATCTTTCTCATGGCCTTTTTTTTATGCAACAGTTTGCCTGGTCAGGTAGATAGTTCTCAAAGTAATGCGGATTCAATCAATGTTCACGACGATATATCACTGGAGACCAATCCTATTTTCAGTAAAAACTATATTACCGAAACTGCTATAGGCCTTCGCGAAAACGAAGCATATTTACACATGCCGGTTATTCCTTCGGGAAGTTCTGTCATTCCCAATTTCGGAATTGGCCTGAGCGATCATTTCTCAATAAATGGAGGAGGTCTTTTGTTTCTGGGAAGCGGTTTGGGGAGCGTGTTCAATCTCGGAGGCAAGTTGTCTTTTCCCATTGCGAAAGACGTCACAATTGCAGGGGGGGTCAATTTTGGAACATCGACCGGTGGAGAAGCTGCCATCCCAATCTATGGCGTTGTAACCTACGGCAATAAATCCAATAATTTAACCTTAGGAGTAGCAGTAGAGCCAATCAACGTGCCGGATTTCCCTGTTTTTCAAATTGGCGGATCACTCCAACTAGGCAGTAGAATTTATCTCGTAACGGATAATCTCGTTGTTGTAAATGACTCGGATGCTTTTGGAGTTTATTCATTTTTGCTGAGGGTAAAAACGAGTAGAAAAGTTGCTTTCGAAGCTGGAGTCGGGGGTGGAGGGAGCGATTCGGCTATACTATTAGGTATTGTGGTCAATTGAGCGTAGGCCGCCATAGAGTGTATGTTGCAATCCCGCGAGCATCTTCAAGCCATCCGCCGAGGGTTGATAGACTTTCTAGCCTTGGTGTCATACAACTAACCAACGCTCTCCTTTTTTAACCATGAATCGTTTTTTTGGAAATCGGTTTTCTTTGGGGCCAGCAGGGCTTGTTTGAGTTCTTCAATTTCTTCAGCTTTAGGAGCGGCCAATCGATGAAATTTTTGAAGAGCCTCTCTCAGTTCTTGTTTATCAATGGATTTGAGGAGGTAGTCGATACTGTTGACTTTGAAGGCCTTGATGGCGTATTGGTCGTATGCTGTGGTAATAATTATGGGCGACTTTACCTGTACCTGGTCAAAGATCTTAAAACTCAGATCGTCAGATAGATGGATATCGAGAAAAATGAGATCCGGTTGATTATCCCTGAGCCAAGCCGCAGTATCTTCCACACTTTTAGCTGAAATGCTGTGCCCTCCACATGGAGCTTTAATGCTTTTTCCTTATTGATGCCTTTGATGTATTCTATCATTTCGGTGTGTCTTGGGTCTTCCGAATTTGAAATACAGGCGTTTGGGAATCGGGCCAATACGTCTTTCACAGGGTCATCCTGGGTAAAGGATAAATGACATATGCCGACGTCCGTGCTGGCAACATTAACCATCCCAAACGGAGACTCTTGACGGCTGTATTTGATGGACAAGTTTTCCCCACCATTTTTGTACTCTCCGGGCGTCATGGTTTCTATATTTATGAATAAGTCGTGAAGCCTCCCTGTACCCGACAAGTCTGATTTGTAGGTCGCTTCGAATATATTATTGTCTTTTCTCAATAGTTTTTTGGCGTGTTCCAGCGTGATGTATTGCAGGAATTTTTTAGGAGAAACGCCTGCTCATGTTTTTATTCGAATTAATGATGCAAACCTACCATTAGCCTTTGGCCTGTAAAACCCGATTCTTGCGGAAAATTGTACTGTTGTACTGTTGAATGGTTGCACATTGTTTATAGCCAGATGCTTGTATGATCTGGTGTCGCAATGTCAGAAGATCGATTTGCTAAATCTCTAAGATTTAGTAAATCTGCTTTACTAACTATTTTCCCGATTCACTGCATATGCTAAGCAGAACTGGCTGCTGTGTCCTTAGATTCAGAACTCCTTACCTCTCGCAATCTAAATTCGCTGTTATTTTGAAGATCATGCGCAAATTTGATCCAGGGAATATGGTTTCAGTTTTGTTGAGCAGGTCTGCAATCTGTTTGGCTGCATGATTAAATCTTGGTGCAGAAAGAGAGTGCAAGGTTATAGTCAGCGTTTTACTCTTATAATCCGGAATCAAGTCAGCGTTGTTGCTGATGATTTGTTTGATGAACATTCTTTTTTCGTCTTTTGCCCTATTGAGGTGGTCACAAGCCACAGCTGCCACAGATGATTCTGCTCTGTAAGCGATCATCTTTATTACATTCATGAACAGTTTACTTTCGGTTTTTAACTTGTTATACCTTTTCTGCTCGGGCATACGCTCAAGAGTTATTCTGGCAGGAATATCATTTCTGAGGGTGGCGATCTTGTTTTCTTCTTTTCGAAGAATATCAATTTTGTGTTTATACTTCATTTGTCTTTCGGTTATTTCAGGAAGTTTGTCAATTTTCTCATCCATAGCTAGTTCTGCAAGAGGGAAGAACTTGGCTTCTAACCGGGTGATCTTTTCCCTGAGTTTTTTCAGTTGGTTTGTTAATTTTCGGTATTGTGGGTTGACCACTTCCCGATTGGGATCAATACTTTCTACCCCAAATTGAATCATTTTATCAAAATCATAGTCTTGAATGAGGTAACTGAAGAAGTTTTCCTGACACCACCTTCCAAACATTCTGCCTGCTATCAATGCTATTCCCAAAGTAGGGTGAGTGGTGATAATAGCGGTTTGATGTTCACCCTTTTCAGACAAGCTTCTGATCTCTCTGAAAGTGTGTCCTCCAAGCGTTACTTCTTTCTCGCACAATTGCATGGTTACATCCTGGCTAAGTACTTGTGTATCAGTGGATTCAAAGTCATCTTTATTCCATGAATCTCGCACATCCTTGCGATATGTAATCACGGCTATTCTATACCTTTCCCACAGGTGGTTAAAGAAAGCAGGTTCGTAAGCCTCCCTGTCAAAAATAAAGGTGCATTGAGGGCTTTGTCGATCATCCTCCTCTTGTATCTCAGTAAGTAATTTGGTTTGTAGCATTTGTGGAATAATCAGGTCTTGTATTGCTTCTTTTATTTTCTCTGTCAATTGCCCTATCACCATCATAACAGGCATCCCTTGTGCATCGTGAACCCAATACTCCGTAGTGGCGCTTAAACACAATTTTTGTCTCGCAATATATTTGACAGGTAGATTAGCTTTGCCTCCATAATAGATCCGTTGGTGACCATCTATATATAAAAAAGATGAGTCCTCATTATCCTCATCTCTATACCAGTGATCGATCAGAAGGTTGTTCAGTTCAACGGCTTTTTCCTGCTTGCTCAGCAAATCTATTTTCTCTCGCAAACACCGAACTTCTGGTATACGATCCAAGCCTATTATCCTGCCGATCTCCCCTGGTTTACATTGTTTGAGTTGTTCGGGATTTTTGATGCGCAACAGGGCCATGAAGGCCAAAGTCAATAGTATCGACCTTAGTCCGTAATAGTGTGATGAAGGTAACTCATATACCTGTTTTGTCTTGAATAACCCATGCTCTATCAAGGCAGGTAAGAGGAATAATACCCCTGCTCCGCATAAAGCTTCGCTGTTGTCAAACTTCACCTCAGCATGACCAGACAACCCAAGAGATGCACCTATCCTGTCTTCAGAGCGGCTTGTGGCTATGCCCATCGGCGTAGATTGGTCTAGGTCATTGCGATCATTTAAGGTCGAGCCATTTCCACCTTCACACTCTATTTTGAACTTTTTTTTAAAGTGCCTTTTTCAATGTGATAGCGTATCGACGATTCTGAAATCCCTTTTTGTTTTGAGATACTCAAATTACTTTGTCTCTTATCCAGCTTCGATTGTATCCGCTCCACTAGTTTACCAACCATCTTGTATGCTTTGCCTTTTCTGGCATCAGGCCCGAAAAATCCAGATTCTCCCTTCTCCTTGTATTTTCTATACGATCTTCTGACACTGTCTATACTCACTCCAAAAGCCCGCTGAACTTCAGCTCGGCTGCACAATCCTTTATCTATAAAATTGCTAGTTATGAATCTGAAAGCATTAAGATCGTCACTCGAATGACTATATACAGGTAAGCCATTGGCTATGTATTGTACAATACCGTCTTGGGTGGTACTCCAAGACAATGAGAGATCATCTTTGTATCTTTAGGGAAGAAGGGGAATTGTAACTGCATATACAAAAATATGAAGCAGTTTTAATTCGCGAGGTCTACTCCCTATTACCCTGAATTTATTGGGACGGGTAAGGAGTTCTGAGATTAGCTCCATTAATTCTCTTTGAAACATGATGACCATGAAAAATAAAGCTATCAGGATAACAAAAGATCTCTTGTTCTACATTGCTACGCTCGCGTCCGTGATCCTCATCATGCGGGCACATTTAAAAATCCATTGTTTATATCGTCGTGTCGTCATGCCATTGTGTAAGAACTTCTCATTTGCAGGACTCAACAAGCCGTTTAATTTCCGCAATCCCTAAAGTTCCGCCACCGTATTCGTGTGTTGTATAGTTGATAAGATTCGAAAGATCTACAATGCTCAATTCGACTCCCGGCATTTCTACCGTCGTTAAAATCTCCGACTTCTTACCTTTTAAAATAAGACAAGGCAACGCATCGATTCCGTTGTTCAAAAGATCCGATTTTCGAAGGTCCGGATATAGCGGAGGCAGACCGCTGCCATCACTCATATGACAATTTTCACAATGCACTTCATATATTCTCTTTCCATTTGGGAAAGGTTTATGATCACATGATATTACGAATAATAGTATGTATAAATAATTTATAGTCAATAATTTATAATTCATATTCCTTCATAAGAATATCAATGTCCTTAATAAAATCATCGACATCTTCGGGATCCGTGCCATCGCAAAAAGCGCGTATGTGGCCCTTGGTATCTACGAGTAAAATTTTACCGCTATGGTCGAACCCACCGGGCGCATCAGGGTCTTCGAATGCGGCTACATAATATTCGTCGGCTATGTCTAGAAGGGCATCTTTGTCGCCAGTGAGAAAATACCATCTCGAATGATCGATCTTCAGGTTGGACGCGTACAATCTGAGCACTTCGGGTTTATCCCGTTTTGGATCAATAGTATGTGATACCATTTTGATCTTTGAATTGTCGGAAGTATGATCATAGATTCTCAGCATCTGCTTCATCACCTTAGGACAGATGGAAGGGCAAGAGGTAAAAAAGAAATCGGCTACGTAGACCTTATTATAAAAAGTAGCTCTTGTTATTGTATCGCTCAATTGGCTAATGAAATTAAAATCGGGAATGGTGTGGTATTTGATCTCTCCATTGGGTAGTTCTTCACGTTCACCGATTATGGGTAGTTCTTTAACCGGAGCCTGGCAACAATGGATGAGACAGCACGTGAAAAGTAGAGCTAACAGATTTCTCATATTATTCAACAGCAATTTTACCCAATAACTTTTCGGCCTGACTTATTGCACTCAACATTTTATCTTTCATATCATTCACGGATACTATTTGTGCGTTAAGATACTCCAGTTCTGCTTCACGGCTTTTATTCTTTGGCATTTTGAATTGCGCCATCCAATCCATCATGGCTTCATCAGCCAACTGCAAATTCGAGAGCGCCTCCTGGATTTCCTTCGCGCTTCGGGAGTCTTCAATTTTTTTCAACTTCTTAGACAACTGACGCACATCTCTCATTTTTGGCATTACCTCATCGTGCACGGCCATGACCTGATCATAGAGCACTTTGGACTCGGAATGTACGGCCTTATCACTTTTACATGCAAAAAATATCGAAATCGCCACAAAACAGAATAAAAGTCTACGCATTAATTTTGACAGTAAGTTGAACTCACAATATATGTTTATTCATCTATGGTTACTCTCCATTCCACTGCTCCAACAGTCCAATATTCCATCCTCTTGAATTTTTTGAGCTGTTTCACCTATGTTAACTTCGAGATTCGCATCTGTTTTCGCAAATAAAACCGAAATTTGTTTTAACTGTTTAAGAATAAAGAAAACAATAAGCGTGCAAAGAAAGGTCATTTTATGGTTTAGGCAAGACCTACGAATTCATGACAACGAGGCTCTTCGCGATGCTATTATTGCAGGCGATGAAATTCTTCCTGTCTACATTTTTGATGAACGCGTTTTTTTTGGCAAGACAAAGTTTGGATTTAAAAAGACCCACAAGTATCGCGCACAATTCATCATAGAGAGCGTAAAAAACTTAAGGAAAAATCTCAAAAAGAAGGGACTGAATCTTCTCGTAGCAATTGGCAAACCTGAGGAGGAAATCTACAAACTAGCCAATAAATACAAGACCAGTTGGACGTTCTGCAACAGGGAAAGAACACAGGAAGAAAAGGACGTTCAGGACAATCTCGAGAAACGGCTTTGGACAATTGGGCAAGAGATAAGGTATTCGAGGGGAAAGATGCTATATTATACCGCCGACTTACCTTTTCCGGTGACACATACGCCCGACATGTTCAGCAGCTTCAGGAAAGAGGTTGAAAAAATAGTGGAAGTGCGAAAGCCGCTCAATTTGCCCGACAAAAAAATTCCATTGATCAGTGAAATCGCTGAATTCGGAGAAATACCAAGCCTAGCGGATTTTGCCTTTGATGAAAGCGAAGTTGAAGAGGCAAAAGCATGTAAATTCAAAGGTGGAGAAGATAGTGCCCTCAATCGTCTCAACTACTATTTATGGGAATCAGATCTCATCGCTGATTACAAGAATACCCGCAATCGAATGCTTGGAATGGACTACAGTTCTAAATTTTCGGCTTGGTTGTCCCAAGGCTGTCTATCGCCAAAATTGATTTACCACGAATTAAAAAAGTACGAAGAAGAACGCGGGAAAAATGATTCTACTTATCATCTTTTTATGGAATTGATGTGGCGTGATTTCTTCCGCCTTATGGGTAAAAAATACGGCAATAAAATCTTTCAAAAAGGAGGCATCAAAGAAGAACCCGATCCCAAACTCAAGGACAACCCTGACCTTTTTAAAATATGGTCAGAGGCTCGTACGGGTGTACCTTTCATCGACGCGAATATGTCCGAGCTCAACTCAACAGGGTTTATGTCCAATCGAGGCCGGCAAAATGTAGCGAGCTTCTTGATCAATGACTTAAAAGTCAACTGGCAAATGGGAGCCGAGTACTTCGAATCCTTGCTTTTGGATTACGATCCGTGTAGCAATTATGGCAATTGGAATTTTATGGCCGGAGTTGGAAACGACATTAGGGAGAATAGATATTTTAATACTATTCGGCAATCCAAAAGATACGATCCTGACGGAAGTTATCTATCGCATTGGATACCCGCCCTTAAGCCTTTATGCCCTGATCGAATACATCAGCCTTTTGCGTTGAGCGACGAAGATCAAAGTGAATTGAATTTTATTTTGGGTAGGGATTATCCGAAAGCTTGTGTGCGGATGTTGTGATTTATTTTACTAATGCAGGTACGTTAGGGTTTTCGCATAGGGCACATGGGGAATTTTAAAAAGACGAAAGGAAAGACGTCGAGTTATGGCCGAAAGAGCAAAAAAAATAAAATGGAAGGGGTTCAAGGAAATGGAAATTCCCGATGGTGATCTTTCCATTTACGAACTGATAAGTGGTGAAATTGTGAAAAGAGCATCTCCAAATATTCTACATCAGAAAGCATCTGGTCGACTTTTTTTTGAATTGGAATCTTATAATCGAAATTATTTCGAAAGGATCTATCGACAAGGATCACTTGATAAAGAAAAAAGTATATCAGCGATTTGGGGTAAAAGAATATTGAATTCGTCTACACCCGCACCACTACCAACGAATCCCAATGCAATCGCTCTTTTAAAAAACCTTCAATTTTCACTTCATTAGCCCGTATCGCTGAAGCGCGAAGGCGGCCATTCCACTTTAATAAGGCAACAGGAAGATTCCCCGCATAATTCTCAAAATCGGATTTCTGAAGTTTTGCCAGACCAATCTCCTGTAAATTGGGGAAGACCGTTTTGACTTCATCAGCCACTTGGTTGAAAAGTGTTGAGTCCAGTTGTTTTTCAGAAATATTGGCGCTTAATTTTCAATAATTTTTGCTGTTTTTCCTTTTCCTTAGTCGCTGCTTCCAGTTGTGTTGCGATTTTTTCTATCCCGGTTATTTTCGTTTCCAAAGTCGCAACATCTGTAATGTCTACTTCGGATGTAGGTATAATCTTGACCTTTGTATTTCTAAGACCACTTTTCACAAGGCCATTATTGTACTCAGGGATCTTGGAAGGATTGATTTCGTTGCCGTATACCTTCAGAACCAACCAGTTCATTGTATCCGAAGCTACGATTTCGTATTCATCCAGATATATTTCATCTTCGCCTATGTATTCTTCTATGAAAGATTTGGTCTTGACATCCGTTCGCACATCTTTTAGAACACCTCTGAAAATAAGTATACTGGGGACAATTGCTGCAAAGCTGATAACGCCTACGGTATAAAGATTGCGAAGGCGGTCTTCGCGGTTGATGTATTCCCGCAAAGGGAATTTGAGAAACTTTACAATGGCATAAGTAGACAGGGCAACGAAAAAGGTATTTTGGCATTTGATCATTCAATCATTCAAAACTCCCGAGGATAAGGTAAGAATTCTATCACATTTTGATGCAAGGTCTTTGCTATGGGTGACAATGACAAAGGTTTGTCCAAAGTCTTTTCGGAGTTGCAAAATCAATTCGAAGAGCTCTTCTGAAATGCTATCATCCAGGTTTCCGGTTGGTTCGTCAGCAAGTACCAGTAGGGGATTATTGACAAGCGCTCGTGCTATGGCTACGCGCTGCTGCTCACCTCCTGAAAGTTGGTTGGGTTTGTGATCAAGACGATCGGATAGACCGAGATAGTCCAATAATTTCTTAGCTTTTTCTTTGGATTCTTTTTGACTGTTCCGGCCGATGAGGCTTGGGATGATGACATTTTCCAGTGCGGTAAATTCGGCCAGTAGATGATGAAATTGGAAGATGAAGCCCAGCTTTTCATTTCTGACTTTTGCTAGTTTCTTTTTGTCGAGTTTGCTTATCTTTTCGCCTTCTAGGTAAATTTCTCCGCTGTTCGCTTTGTCGAGCGTTCCGATAATGTGAAGGAGGGTTGTTTTCCCGGAGCCTGATTTACCGACTATTGCTACAATTTCGCTTTTGTTTATTTCGAGGTTTACGTCGGTCAGCACTTCGAGGTCTTCGTATTTTTTGGAAATATTTTTGGCTGTAAGCATGGGGTGCAAGTTAGGGAAAAGTCTTGAGGAGGGGACGCCATCAAGAACCGATGGTGTGTATGATAAATTGCACAAAAAATGCAAGTCAAAAGTGGCGAAATACACATTTCTAGTCTAAAAGAAAACATATGCGCATTGAGCGAAGTGTAAGGCATTGTCTTTCCCTTGCGCGAAATATCGGGTAGGCTAGCTATCGCCTTATCGTAAGGATCCATCAGTTTTTCGCGATCCATACGTTTGATCAATTATTGAAAAAAATGAAATTGAATACTCAAAAATAAACTGAAAAACATTCCTATCGCGCTGATCACCCAATTGTATCTTTTAGTAAACAGCCTCGACAGCAAGTAAAGCAAATAGGTTACAATGCCAATCACCACTGGTAACCACATGATAATCAGCCAGCCCATGCCGACACCGTCCAGATCCGATGTCCAAAGGATAGCAGTAGATAAAATGGTTAAGATAGTTATACCGATGAAGTTCCATTTTGGGCTTTGCAGGTAGTTCAGACAGTGCGATTGTAAATCCACGAATTACACGAATTACACGTTTGTCTGCCGAAGTTACAACGTAGGCGGGAATTTTCACGAAACTCACAACTGGCAACCCTCCTTCGCCAAGGCTTCGGAGCGTAAGGCCTGCAACTGCCCCTATACAATCAAACTAACCCTATGCACGCCAGGCAAATATTTACTTTTCAAAATATGCTTGATCGCTTCATAGTGCTTCGGTTCGTCCAGAAAATCGATAGTGTTCAGATCAATGATTATCACGGGGAATGAAATGATATTTCTGAAGTAATCGAAATAGGTGTTCTGAATTTGTATAAGGTAATCGCGTTTGATCATCTTTTCGTAGTCTCTTCCTCTCTTCTTGACCAATTCGACCAGGACATCGACATCCCTGTGGAAGTACACCAATATTTCTGGCTTCGGAAAGGAAACTTCTAAAGCGTTGAACATTTTTTGAAACAACTTAAATTCCGACGGGATCAGGTTATTTTGAGCAAAGAGCAGCGACTTGGTAAAAAAATAATCGGCTACTGTGAAAGGAGCAAATAGATCTGGCTGCAACAGCGTATTCTCGAGTTGCTTATATCGCTCGGTCATAAAGAACAACTCGACAGGGAACGCATACCTTTCTTTATCCTGATAAAAGTAGGGTAGAAAGGGATTGTCGTAAAACTGCTCAAGCACGAGTGAACATTGATATTCTTTGTGTAACTCTTGGCAAAAGCTGGTCTTTCCTGCCCCGATATTGCCTTCGATGCAAATGAAATCGTATGGGAATACGCCATTCATATAGGCGATAAAGATAATATTTCGTATGAGGGTTTAGAAGGAAGGGCGTTTTGGGCTTTCAATCGATGCGTAATGAATTTAAAGGTGCAACGAAATCCTTGATTTTCAAGAATAAGAGCCAACGTGATAATCAAAAATTGCCATCCCGAAGGTACTTCACGGTAGAACTAGAAGATGCGGATCGTTCTCTGTCGAGAAATAGTCGTGCACGTTAAGATCCAGATCTTCAATTTCTATTAAGTATTTCATGATAAACTTTTCTACTCCAATTTCCGATCATAAAAAACAATTTTCCAGGACTAAAGATGTGCATTTGGGAATCCGGTTATTTTCAGCTGAATTGCTCAAATTACAGTAATTAACGTTTATTACGGTAATAAACGTATTATACGTGTGTTGGCGTAAATACAAATCCTATAATGTCGAGGCTTCATAATGGTTGTAATGTGAAAGTGGTGTAACATGCATTTTCTATCCTAAAAAGATCTACTTTCTGTAAGCAAAGACGGGCGCTATGCGCCACACCGCCTTTCCCTTCATATTTTTACAAGCTGTAATTCTTCAAAAAACCTCCTAAAACCGCCCAATACGTTTCATATCCTCGCACTGATTCCCACAGCGTTTTGGAGCCATGAAATCCTTCCACAATAGGTTTGAATTGATGGACGTATTTGGGGTCAGCTAACTTGAAAGGTTTACTCACCTGGTCTATTTCCTTTTTCGCCGACGTTACGAAAACCGGCTTGTTCCAAATTCGGATTTCCTCTGCTAGCGATACTCCTTTTAAATATTCGCTTGGACTAAATGCCAATACTGCCTCGATTTTTTCGGAATTAGTAGCAATCCACAGACCCAAGGAAGCTGAGTACGAACTACCCAATAGAATGATGGGTTCGCTGTTGTTCACTTTGTAGGCATAGTCGACAGCAGCTTCGATATCCGGTTTGGCATCCAGGTATCCTGTGGGCAGTTTTTTGAGTTTCGCCAATGACGATGTTTCGTTGATCTCTCCGAAAATATTCATACCCGATCTTTGATCTATGGCGAGACAGGAATAGCCCATTGCATTCAGTTTAGGAGCCAGTTTCGCGATATTCTGCGCGATTGCAATGGGAACGATGGCAGAGTAGGATAACGGACTTCGCATTTTCAGTGCGGTAGTGATCGGCTGTAATGATGAGGCCATCTTTTGATGGAAAGTTTAAAGTCGTATATGTCATACAACATTTTCGGTTTAGAACAAGTCTAACATCGTTTTCACCGTACTTTGCTGGTCGGTGGTGCTTCCAGATAACCCAAATCGACCAGGAAAGCATCTAAATATTGCATGGTGGAGACAAAGGGCCCATTGCCTTTTCTCAAGAAGTTGAAAAATCCATGACCTTCGCCTTCGTAACTGACCAGTTTGCATTGATTGCCCAGTGCCTTCATTTTCTGGTTGAAAAGTTCAGCAGTTTTGAAATCGACCACATCATCGGCTGTTCCGTGAAATATAATGGTCGGAGGCAAAAGCTCATCAATGTTGTGATAGGGCGAAAGTGATTCGGGATCGGCGCCCATTCTTTTGGCCAAGTTCTCGATTCTCCTGAAGTCAAGGTTAAATTCTTCTTCGACCGAGGCAAGCACTAGTGCCGGGTTGAATAGGGCAAGCGCATTGGTAACGCAACTCACATTTTTGTAGTCGGAGATTTCGTCATGTCTCGGCAATGTGGCTGTGCTCGCTGCCAAATGCCCTCCGGCCGAGCCGCCCGATGCCACGATTCGATCCGGATCAATTCCCAGCCGCTCGGCATTCAAGCGCATCCATCGAATGGCAGATTTGGCATCAGCGACGCAGTGACGGGCGTTCACGCCATGCCGATTTGCCACTCGATAATCAACAGTCATTGCGACCATACCTCTTGCCGAAAGATATTCACAATGTTTTGCGAATTGCGATGGTGTACCCGTAGCCCACCCGCCGCCGAAAAAGAATACGATGGCTGATTTTTGGTCACTGGGTTCGTGATCTTCAGGGTCAAAAATCCATGCTTTTAGTTCGATATCATCTATTGCCTTATATACTTCGACTGCAGAAGCATTATCAATGTGTACATAGTCTTGTGTCCTTGATCGGATGGCTAATCCGGCTATAAGGGATAGTATTATGACGGCCCTGGTACCTTTCATTTTTTCGAATTTATGATACGATGTAAAAACAAACCAAAATGCCCCAACTTGTGTCTAATGAATATATTGCTTAATCACATCTAATGATCTCTTACGCACCCATCTTTGCAAATGAAATGCCTCGGCATAGTCTACAGCATTTACATTTTTAAATTCGTGCATTTTCTCTAGTTCAGGATCGCCCAGATACTTTAATTGTTTTCGTATCGACGCTTTTATAAATGTGTCCGCTCCATTTTCTAATAAAATCTTCACTTTCATTGTGTCGCGCCAGGAATAAGATACTACGGTATGGAAAAGGGGAGTATGTCCTCCGAATTCTTCGTCGTCCTTATTTGAACGTGCATTTGAAGCAGCCCCTTCATCAAGAAGTATCCTCATGATTTTGTATTCTTCAAATTCAGCAGCCATATGCAGTAATGTTGTTCCGTCCAAAGGTGTTAAGTGTAGTCCGTCCCCTTTGTTGATCCCGTATTCCTTAGGGTAGATTTCTTCTTCTCTGAATCTTCTGGTCAAGAGTTTCTTATCCTTTTGAATGCTTTTTTGCAAAGCATGTATATCTCCCCGATGGAATAGCATTACAGGGTTGTCGGGAATATTTGTGCCGTTTTCTTCCAATATCTTTAGGCATTTGTGTTTTTCATTGGGATTTCGGGAATAGGTAGATAAGATCATAGCCAAGCAGTCCAGGCCGATTGACGCAGATAATTTTTCCACCGACAATTCAAGTGAAAGACCCAAAGCGTAAGAGTTCAGCGTTTCGCATGCACCTACAGCAGGAGGTCCGTAATCGCCTCCTTTTGTTATATCCGCACCGAGAGAAACCAAATATTCGGCAATATCCCTTTTGCGGCTGTAGATGATGTAACCCAGAGCTTTTTGCACATCTTTTGCTCCCAGTTCGTACAGTCTTTTTACAATTTCCAGATTGCCATGTCGTACCGCCCGGCCGAGGAGTTGGTCGTTGTTGATGATCTCAGGATTTTGGTTGAGGTAATTTTCAATTGCGGGAAGGTTATTTTGTTCGAAATGGTTGATGAGTTGAGATGGAATTGATGTAGTCATTTACTGTAATTGTAGAACACTTATGTTTCAAATGACGATGAATATAGTAATGAAATCCGAGTAGTGATCAAATGGAAGTGTCCGTCGAAGGGCAGAGAAATGCCACATCTTCGGTTATCAATTTATTTTCGTACTCGCGCCGTTTTAAGAAAGACGGGAAAGGATATTCTTTTCTTAGTGTTAGGCGTCCATTGACTTCTTAAAAGATCAATGAACTCATCCACCGGATTATGGTTATTTATCTGTCGATAATTCTTCACACTTGACCAGGTATTCAAGTAACCTTCTAGTTCGCGCACTGACCACTCCACTGTGATCGCGAAGTTGCCGTCAGATTTTATCTTCTCAAACCCAAGATTTATCGACTGGTACTCTTCGTCAACATGCTTTCTTTCCACATTCCAGTACACTCCGATTTTATGGACATAAAAATCATCAATTACGTCGTCGATTTGAGAATCTATTTTCATTAACCCATATGCCCAAAATGCCAGAATTCCATTGGGTTTGATAACCCTTTGGACTTCATTTTCAAATGCTTGTAAATCAAACCAATGTATTGCTTGTGCTACTGTTATCAGATCGAATTGATCATCGACGAAATCGGTTTTTTCCGCTCTTTGAATGCTGTATTTTATATTTTCCCTTTGTTGCGCTTCTGCGAGCTGATTCTGGCTAACGTCCGTAGCGTACACATAGTCAAAATATTTAGATAATTCCAATGCTGCTTGTCCATTTCCAGTAGCGCAATCCCAGCAGGCGTTTCGGTCTTTTACGAGTCTTAGGATCTCGTCGTATAGCTCCATAGGATATTTGGGCCTGTATTTTTTATAACCCTGCGATACGCCTGAGAAATGATCTTTTACTTCCCGCATATAGTGTAAAGTTCCAAACTTTCGAAAAGTTTTGAACTTTGGAGGTTGACGTCGTAGGATTAATTGTACTGAATTCGTGAATTGAGGTGAGTCCTTTCGGCTGGACAGTTGAGTTTTCGTAGCTTTAAATTTGCAAATTCATATGATCTACTTATCTTTCTAAATATCCGTAGAATACGATTATTACGGTTATAAACGTGTATTACCGTAATAGACGCGTATTACCGTAATTTCATCCATGAAATGAAAAACTATTTCGCGAGCCACAACATTTATCAATTACAAATTTGCAATTTGTGCGATTTGTCTAACACCAGGCCGGGAACTTTCTTATGAACTGATCAGCTTATGTATATTCACCCTTCTGCATTCGTTTTACCAATGAAAATTTATCTAATGTATACCAATGCGGTTAAAGCAACAAATTGACTATGATTTACAATTCCCTCCGAACAATTGTAATAAGCATCCTGTATTTCAGCGCTGTCTACTCCCAAAACACGCATTACAATTTCGAACCATCGCCCAACCATCCATTTGGACTTCCCAATCCCGAAGCTCCTCCTCAAATCCTGGACTTTGCTCCATTGTTAGGAGAAAGTACATGTAAATCGGTGGCGCGTAATCCGGATCAAACCTGGGCGGATACCCTGGATATGACATGGCGATTTAAATACATTATGAACGGCATGGCTGTGCAAGACGAAACGCTCAAAGAAGATGGATTGCTTGCGGGCAGTATCCGGCAGTACATTGCAGATAGCGCCCGGTGGTTTGTGCATTTTTACAGTTCGGGTTCGCCATCGGCTGTTTTACCTGCCTGGGAAGGAAACAAAAATAATGATGGCGACATTATTCTCTACCGGCCGCAAAAAGCTCCTAACGGTATGGATGGCCTTTTTAAAATTAACTTCACCGATATCGACGAAAACGGTTTTAACTGGTTGGGCGAATGGGTTACACCTGACGAATCTATTACCTATCCCGTCTGGAGAATATTTTGCGATTAAATGAGCTTTTCAACAAATCAGAAATAGAAAGAAAAAATCCTTGTCAATATCAAAAACTTTTCTCGATCTGGAAAAAGGTAGATAACGACTGGAAAATGTATTTGGATATCTGGAATAGGGTATCGCCCGAATAAAGAACTTCACCCGTTTGGGCTGACAGCAGGTTTTACTTGTCCGCCGAAGATCTTGGCATAGGAGGGCCGCTCGATGTGTTTGCAGGAACACGGTGTATGAACAGTGGGTGCCCACCTTCGCTATGTAAGCGTACTGTAAAGTACACCCTACAATTCTTATTCAGTTTCCTGCTGGGCAGTGCTTGTTTCCATTTTCTGTTTTACCCATAGGTGTGGTAATAGTTGTTCAATTTGATTGTCGGGATGATGGGGTAATCTTTGCATTATGTCGTTGAGCCATTCGATGGGATCGACTTGATTCATTTTGCAACAAGCAAGGAGCGAATAAAAGATGGCTCCTCGTTGTGCTGCCTCATGGGAACCGGCAAACAAATAATTCTTTCGGCCTATGGCGATTGGACGTATTGCATTTTCTATAGGATTGGTGTGGATGAGTTTTTCTCTTTTTGGGCTTGGCTCTCGCTTTTTTGGGAGGCCCTTTTATTTGTACTTCGATGCGGGTTTCGTCAACCTGCAAATAGGCTGCACTTAAGACCTTTTCTACCAGCTTGTTGTATAATAAAGTTTCGAGTTTTGAGGCCGATTGTGCCATCCATCCGCACATTGTCGATCGTGCAATGGTGATACCCAAACGTTTCAGCCGACCGATAATGCGGTATAAAGGCAGGTGATCTACATATTTTTCTATTATTATCTTGGATAGCAGCGACTCGTCAGCTATGCACTTGTCTATGAATCGTTTGGGCATCCGAGCAATCTGTACAATAGTCGGCTCGGTTGGATCTTGATCTGTTGTGGGCGGAGCATATTTGGGACGCACTATTACCTTGACGGTGAGTTTTGCAGGACTATAAGCCAAAGTTTCTGTGCGCTGTTCTCCTATCTTGATCATATCGGTCGTGTTTACGTCCGGTTCAATGACCTGTTCTTCCCTTTCCAGATGTTCGGGCAATACCAATCGAGCTGGTTTTTCCTTGCGCTTCCTATTTTTACGATCATGGGCGGGTACATGGGTAGTAGCGGGCGCTTCAATCGGTTGCTCTATTTGGCCAAACAGCGAAAGTTGATCTGGTGGCGCAATGTTCGAAATATACCGTTCGCTCTTTGCCCCGAAAACCATCCGTTTCAGATTTTCTAACTGAAACTTTAAATCCTCAATTTGAGTGTTTGCTTCTTTTTTGAAAGTGGCAAATTCTACTTCTAAGAGATGGTGTTTTTGTATCTCGATGTACCTTGGGGCATTACCAGCCGATTCCCGTTTGGATAGTGCAACTCAATCTCTAAGTTTGTTGCGAACCTATCCACCTCCAAGGCAACAAATCTGTGTGAGAATTCACCGCCCAATCCCCTACACAATTTCCTGCGCCAATAATCCAGAGTGGGCATCTTGATACCACGCTCTACACAAAAGGTTCGCTTTGTACCCTCATAGGTCGAATAGGCATCCACTATCGGACGCATTTCTGTGGATGTTCTTTGTGTCATTTTTTTGAACTTTGTTGAACACCAAAGTTAGGGCGGGCTCCGGGTGATGGGCAAGATGTAGTTCACGGTACGCTTACGGAATATCTACTCACAGCAAAGCTTCAGAATCAGCCAACCTTCCGTTATTGGCCTGACCTCGATACTTTTCTCGGTGGCACACTACCCATCGTTGCCTTTGATGGTGGCAACGTTTTTTCTCGCTGTGTTTTATTGTTTAATATTTTTCAGGTTTCGCAATATTTTGGTATTGGGAATATTTCATGGTTGGCTGGCGTGTATCTTTTACTTTTTTGTGTTAGGGAGAGATCCGTGGGTAGAATTCGTCAGCTCGATGTGATTGAAAAAAAATCATGCTGCCTGGCATTAGGTCAATATCTATTAAATTATGACATAGGCTAATTCACTCCCTTAAAGCATTAAATTGCATTTTGGTTAATTGACACATACTACACTTATTATGACAGAACTCCTTTTATTAAGACTGTAAACACCAATATTCTCAAACCTGAAAAAGAGGAAACGGAAGAAGAATAGATATAGTGGTTTCTTGAAGCGATATTTAGATTTATTGGATATGGAATAAGTCAATTCAAAACGCTCATCAAACCTTCACCTCGCCGTATGCTTTTTCCATTATCTCCTTCTCTATACCCTTCGGAACCGGAGCATAATGCGAAAATGTCATTGTACTATTCGCCCGGCCTGAAGTAATCGTCCTGAGATCAGTCACATATCCAAACATTTCTGAAAGCGGTACGTCTGCTTTTATCAATATCGCGCCACTTGCTGCGGTCTCCTGGCCTTTTGGAAGACCTCTTCTCCTATTCAAATCACCGATTACGGGACCAGTATATTCTTCAGGAGTAATGATCTCCAGGCTCATGATGGGTTCTAAAATTTGAGGCCCAGCTCGATGAGCTGCAGCTTTGAATCCCTCTTTAGCACAAAGTTCAAAAGCGATGGGTTTGGAATCCACATTGTGCGTACTGCCGTCGTAAAGCCGGACCCTCATGCTGTCTAATGCGTATCCGGCCATCACACCATTGCCCATCATTGCTTTAAAACCTTTTACAACTGAAGGGATCAATTCCCTTGGGATAGAACCTCTAACAATATTATTTACAAACTGAAGTCTTGTCCGCCCGCTTTTGAATTCGTCACTTTCTAAAAACTCCTTATCCGCAGGGCCCAATTCAAACTCCATGTCGGCAAATAAACCAGCACCGCCCGTTTGTTTTTTGAGTCTTTCTCTATGAGAAACCGTCTTTGTCAGGGCTTCTCTGTAATTCACCTGGGGAGCGCCCTGGTTGCATTCGACTTTGAATTCTCTTCGAAGTCGATCGACAATGATCTCCAAATGAAGCTCACCCATACCGCTGATAATAGTTTGATTCGTCTCATCGTCGTATCTCACTTTGAATGTTGGGTCTTCTTCGGCCAATTTTGACAAACCCAGTCCCAACTTGTCCATATCCTTTTGAGATTTAGGTTCGACCGCTACTCCGATCACCGGATCCGGAAATACCATGGATTCAAATACCAAAGGCCCTTTTTCCGATGTCAGCGTATCCCCGGTGCGCAAATCTTTAAAGCCAACCCCTGCGGCTATATCTCCAGCCTCTACAGAAGCAATAGCATTTTGCTTATTCGAATGCATCTGGAACAATCGGGATATCCGTTCTTTCTTTCCTGTTCTGTTATTTAATATATACGAACCCGCATCCAGCTTCCCCGAGTACACTCTGAAGAATGCCAATCTGCCTACGTATGGATCGGTCGCTATTTTGAAAGCCAAAGCTGAAAAATGTGTATCAATATTTGGTTCGCGCACTTCTTCTTTATCCGTATACGGATTTATGCCTGTGACTGCTCCGATGTCCAACGGAGAGGGTAAGAATGCACATGCGGCATCCAAAACTGCCTGGACACCTTTGTTTTTGAATGCCGAGCCACACATCATCGGAACAAATTTTGCATCCAGAACAGCTTGTCTGACGGCTGTAATCATCTCATCCGCGGTGATGCTGTTAGGATCATCAAAGAATTTCTCCATCAAAGTGTCATCGTATTCCGCTACTGCTTCCAACAATTTTTCTCTCCATTCATTTACCACGTCCTTAAGTTCGGCCGGCATATCGACGGTTTTGAAGGTCATGCCCATATCGTGCTCGTTCCACACAATGGCCTCATTGGTAATTAAATCAACTACTCCTTTGAAGGACTCTTCAGAGCCAATAGGAACTTGTAAAGGAATTGCCTCCGAGCCCAATTTGTCTTTTACATCTTTGACGACAGAGAAGAAATCCGCACCGGCCCTATCCATTTTATTTACAAACCCAATGCGCGGCACATTGTAATTATCTGCCAGGCGCCAGTTGGTTTCGGACTGTGGTTCGACTCCACTTACTGCGCAAAAAAGGAAGATCAGGCCATCCAATACCCGCAACGAACGATTCACCTCCACAGTAAAATCGACGTGACCGGGAGTATCGATGATGTTCATCGCATATTCTTGATTGTGCCAATTCCACGCCGTCTTAGTAGCGGCAGAAGTAATAGTAATACCCCTTTCCTGCTCCTGCTCCATCCAATCCATGGTGGCAGCACCGTCGTGTACCTCTCCTAGTTTGTGAGAAAGGCCGGTATAGTACAATACGCGCTCGGTCATAGTAGTCTTTCCCGCGTCTATGTGAGCGGCAATACCAATATTCCTTGTATATTTTAAATCAGTTGCCATTATTTTGGTTAATCAGTATAGTAGGTGATTTGGCAGTCATCGATCCGTTTGATGGCGAATCGAACATTATCAATTATTAATTATTGAGTATTATCCTCTTTGGTATATAAAGCATTCACAATCAATTCTTTCAAATCAATAATTAGTAATTCATAATCAATAATTAAACACGAAAATGAGCAAAAGCACGATTCGATTCAGCCATTTTGTGAGTATCTTCTTTTTTCTTAATAGCAGCGCCTTCGTTTTTGCTTGCAGCGATGATCTCAGCAGCGAACTTTTCGGCCATACCCTTACCACTTCTCGCTCTGGCATATTTGATCATCCACTTCATGCCGACAGATAGTCTACGGTCAGGTCTTAATTCTACGGGTATTTGAAATGTGGCGCCTCCGATTCTTTTACTCCTTACTTCTACTTGCGGCATGATGTTGTTAAGCGCATCTTGCCATTGCTTGTGTGGATCTTCACCGGTCTTTTCCTTGACGATATTCAAGGCATCATAGAAGAGTTTATAGGCAAGTGTCTTTTTACCTTGCCACATCATATTGTTAACAAATTGGGTTACCAAAGGATCACTATACACAGGATCCGGTTGCAAAAACCTTTTGCGTGGTTTTCTTTTCCTCATTTAGATTTTTTTTTGAGCTCTATTTTTTAGGCCTCTTCGTACCGTATTTTGATCTCGACTGCAGCCGGTCGGTCACTCCTGCTGTGTCCAATGCTCCACGCACAATTGTATATCTTACACCGGGAAGATCCTTTACCCTTCCACCTCTTATCAATACAATGGAGTGTTCCTGGAGATTATGCCCTTCTCCTGGGATGTAAGCAATCACTTCCAAACCGTTCGTAAGGCGTACTTTGGCCACTTTTCGCAATGCCGAATTCGGCTTCTTGGGAGTGGTCGTATATACCCTAGTGCAAACACCTCTTTTCTGCGGACACGAATTAAGCGCACGCGACTTACTTTTGTGAATGATCTGCTTTCTTCCTCTACGAACTAATTGATTGATTGTTGGCATATAAATTCTTAAATTTCGACTGCTTTTTTCAAAAGCGGTGCAAAGGTATAATTATTTTCTCTTTCTTCAAGTAATAAGATAACGGGAAGGACTATGCCATATGAACTCAAAACAGGGGAGAATCTAATCATTCGAAAGGCAGAAATGGAGGACATAGCCTCGGTTTTTGCATTAGTCGAAGAATTGGCTGAATACGAAAATTCGCTGGATAGAGTGAAAGTCGATGTTCCTTACTACGAGACAGAATTTGAGAAGGGGACATTTTACTCCATAGTGGCCGAGGTGGACACCAATATCGTGGGTATGTGTATATATTATATGACCTTTTCGACCTGGAAAGGAAGGTGCGTATATCTCGAAGATTTTGTGGTCAAAAAGCACTACCGTCAGTTTGGCATCGGCCAGCTTCTTTACGAAAGATTTTTAGAGGATTCCAAAAAGATGGGTGCTACAATGGTACGATGGCAGGTACTGGACTGGAACGATCCGGCTATCCGATTTTATGAGAAAAATAATGCCGTGTTTGCTGAGGATTGGTTGAACTGTATGGTGTATTTTTGAGAACAAACCGGATCATTGGGCACTTAGGGATCAGTGAGCAAAAAGCAATCTTATATGAAGAATCTCTGTATCGCAATTACTTCCCTTATGTGGCTCTTTCTGGTCGCTTGCAACGATGAGAATAATGCAAACAAACAGATCAAAATCGAGATCAACAAAAATGTCGAACTACTGGGATTTGTCTATTTCCTGGGATTCGAAGGGCCCAGCATTGAAAATAATCCCGGAACAGTTGAAATAAATGGGGTCACAATGCCGAAAAAAGAATGGCACGCCTACGGCTATGATTTTTATGAGAAATATAAAGCTCATTCAAGGAGTCAAAATTTAGTCGAGGCTTTTACTAATGCAAGCCACCTCTGGCTCGATTATCTCCTGAGTTTGACACTTAACGGCCTTGGATTTTCACAAGATGCCCATAGAATAGGGATTTTAGGGGTAGAAATGTAGGTTTTTGAAAAAAACGTGGTGGCAACAAATTGAATATAAATTCCTATATATTAGGTGTTTGTAACATATATGTAGTATATTTACTACATGTTCATTAAAACTACTAAATCCAGAAATCACACCTACCTTCAAATAGTCGAGTCCTATCGCATGGACGGCAAAGTCAAGCACAAAGTCCTTCTTAACCTAGGCAGGTTGGATGTCTTACGACAAGATCGCACCCTTGAAACCATTGGCCGTAAACTCTTGACCTTGTCGGGAATGGATGCCAATAGCATTTCGGACATGAAAGAGGTTAAAAGACTTTGTTATGGTCATGTGGTTTATGAAAAGATTTGGGAAAAATTAGGCCTTGCTACAATTCTTGATAAGGTAGGAGCAAAGCATAGAAGGCTTGGCTTTTCCCTGAGTAGGGTTACTTTTTATATGGCAATACATAGACTATTGCGGTGCAAATCAAAATTAAGAGCCTACCAGGATCAAATTGAATTCAAGGGAATGGACAGCAATATTGAACTTCATCAACTCTACAGAAACCTCGACTGGTTAGCTACTCATAAGGAGGAAATAGAACAAGGTATGTTCAAAAGATATTGCGATCTGTTTAACTCAACTATAGATGTAGCCTTCTATGATGTAACCACTTTTCATTTTGAGAGTGTGAGGCCTGACGAGTTAAAAGACTTTGGGTTCAGTAAAAATGGAAAGTTCAACGAGGTGCAGGTAGTGATGGGATTGTTTACCGATCAGCAAGGTCGCCCTATAGGTTATGAATTATTCCCAGGAAATACATCAGATGGCAAGACGATGATCGATGCGTTGAACATACTCAAAGATCGGTTCAACATCAATCAAGTTGTCATAGTAGCCGATAAGGGGCTGAATAGTAAAAACAACTTTCACCTCATCAGACAAGCAGGATATGAATACATTGTGAGTTCAAAACTAAAAGTCCAAGCCAAACCTATACAGGATCAGGTATGGGCTAATGAGGGTTACCATAATCATGAAGTGGACAAAGACACAGCAGAAGTATTGTTCAGATATAAATCTGTGGATCTGGAGGTATCCTATAAAGACGAACAAGGTCAACAACATGAATGGAAAGATAAACTCATAATAAGTTGGTCAAAACAACGAGCGGTAAAAGATCAAAAAGACAGAAAAAGACAAGTCGAAAAGGCCGAAGCCATGGTCGACCAAGGCCAGGTGCCCAGCAGTAAAAAGGGTGCAAAGAGGTACGTCAAAATAGAATATGAGAACAAGACACCACCTACTCTGGATGAAGAACGAATCAAAGAAGATAGCAAGTGGGACGGATATTATGGTATTCAGTCAAGCCGCAAAGACATGAGTGAATTTGCTATTATGAAAGCCTACCACAATCTATGGCGCATAGAAGAAAGCTTTCGCATTCTAAAAACAACTATGAAAACACGACCGATATTCCATTGGACACCCAATAGAATAAAAGGCCACTTTGTAGTGTGCTTCATTTCCTTTGCAATGGAAAGAGCTCTGGAAGAAACTCTACGAAGTAAGGAAATAGATATAAGTCCTGAAAAAATAAAAAATGAACTCAATCAACTCCAGGTATCTCAAATGAAACTGGAGGATCACAAATTTTATGTAAAAGGTGCCAATGGACAATATGGAGCAAAAATCCTTCGAGCATTAAATATTGCTCCGCTTAAAAATATTGAACTCATACAATAGTTCGCCAAGCCTCCTTACCGCACATTCGTCCAAACCCAATGCCGTAGTGGCAATTTGCAACATGTCAATCCCGTAACTGTCTGAAAATCAGATCACCAGCAAAATTAAGTGTCAAAGTCAAGAAAAGCAATCTTATATGAAGAATCTCTGTATCGCAATTACTTCCCTTATGTGGCTCTTTCTGGTCGCTTGCAACGATGAGAATAATGCAAACAAACAGATCAAAATCGAGATCAACAAAAATGTCGAACTACTGGGATTTGTCTATTTCCTGGGATTCGAAGGGCCCAGCATTGAAAATAATCCCGGAACAGTTGAAATAAATGGGGTCACAATGCCGAAAAAAGAATGGCACGCCTACGGCTATGATTTTTATGAGAAATATAAAGCTCATTCAAGGAGTCAAAATTTAGTCGAGGCTTTTACTAATGCAAGCCACCTCTGGCTCGATTATCTCATAAATTTATTAGTTCAACTCGAAGATTTCCCGAATGCCTCGCTTTCTGAAAATATAGAAGAAAGCTACTACCTGCAATTTTCTCAACACCACAATCCGGATGAAGCCAAGAAGAAGGCTTCCGCTTTCATTGAGGCGCTGAATCGATTTCATGACGAAGTAGATTTTGAAACCTTCTTATTGGAATCTCAAGATTACTACGCCAATGTCGGAAATCAGATACGGGAAAAATTACCCGACGCCGCATTTGTTTCGACTATGGAAAGGTTCTACAAACAAGAATTTGACAGCTATTCGCTAATCCCAAGTCTCACAGTGCCTAAAGGAATGGGATTTGGCCTTAAGTATTCAATCGATGGAAAAACGAAAGTCTACAACGTATTTGGGGCCTTGGACAAACAAAGTTTCCAAGATAGATCACAACTGGATATGGGTTTCGGTGATGAAAATGGGCTTCGGGAATTGAGCACACACGAATTCGCACACTCATTTGTAAACCATGTTGTCGACCAAATTCCTCGAGTTCTGATTTCAGCTACGTCCGTACTCTTCGAACCGATAAAGGCCAAAATGTCCGAGCAGGCATACAATACATGGGAAGTTTGTCTTTACGAACATTTTGTCCGAGCAGGGGAAGTGGCAATAGCTGAGATCATGGGTGATTATGTAGCTGCGGAAGCATTAAAAAGACGGTACATAGAATCGCGAAAATTTGTCTATCTGCCCATTTTTCTTGAAGAACTGGATAGATATCGCAGTAATAAGAAGATGCCTTACCTCGATTTTGTCAATAATGCTATGGAGCGGTTGAGACGGGTAGTTGAAGGATGATATAATTCTTCAAAAAAAAGATGGCATTTAAAACTACTGTTCAATAATTTCGAATTCTTTTATCTCAAAAGAAAATTCCTCATTAGGAAGCTCTTATCAAACCACCCCCAAGGCCAACTTCACCAATTTCTCCGAATGCTCCGGAAAATCGACCTTTACCGGCTCTGCTTGATCTAACCACTTTCTCAGCCTTTCGGAAAATCCATTATCTATTTTTCGTACGATTTCCACTCCCATATTCTGCAAAGCGAAGGCATTACATACCTGCTCGTATTGATCGGGCATCGGTATGACCATGAGCCGTTTGGCGAGGTAGAGCATCTCGGAAGTACTTGCAAATCCACCACCGATTATAGCTCCAAATGCCGAAGACAAATAATGCCTCCAATTCTTATTGTCAATTGGAAATATTTCCACATTTTCTTCCCTCGAATATTCATCTGTATGCTTTGAAAATATCTTCCAGGCTATTGATTTTATTTTCTTTAGATGTTCTTTAAAGTAGTGCTCGGAGAAGGCCGGAAGGTACACCACGACATGATCTTTTTCACTGAGTGTCAGTTCTCGTATTTCTTTGCGCACAACGGGTGTATATATATTGTCGTCGTACGATTGATAGTGAAGGCCAACATAGCGATCCACGGGTGCAAACTTTCGATACAACAACTCACCAAATAAGTTTTTTCCACTTGGCCTGGGCGTTTTTTTGCTCAGAAAACTAGCCTGGTGGCTTAGGGCCACTCTCTCGACATTTGCTCTCGCCGCCCACGTGCTGATGGGTTCGAAATCACTTATGATAAGATCGTATTCTTTGAGATTTAGGCTAAGTACATCGATTAGAAAGCGAATAGGCTTAAGAGTACGCGCTGTCTTCCAATAGTTTATTTTTCCGGTTTTGCCGAAAATAAAACTCAGTCCGTGCCGGGTGAATTTAATAAGGAAATTAAGTTTAAGGTCACCCTGGATACCACTGACCAATACATCTACATCGGCATATTTGCACATGATCGGGTAAAACTCAATAGCCCGGCTGAGATGGCCATTACCGGTGGCTTGTACTCCATATAGGACGCGCATTTGCCAAAAGTCAGGTTTTTATTTCAAATGGTCTAAGTCTATATGAATTTCAATGGCAATGACAATGGCAATCAAAACATGTCCTGAGCTTGTCGAAGGGTTTAAACCTAATTTGTAAAAATTGCGAATCTTTACATTTAATTGAAAGACAACATGAAGGACAACAATAAAACACCGGATATAGATCTATCGAATGAGAAAAGCGGGAATAAATCAAACAAAGGAGATTTCCAAGATCTGCACAGAGAAATGGTAGCTCAACGGGAAAAATGGTGGAGTGAAATCGATCAGGGAGAATTAGAAACGGAGAAGGTTCCTATAGGCAAAACTAATTTTGTACGAAGCGCACATGACACCCAAAATTTCTTCTTTGTAAAAAAGCGTGGAGGTATACGAGACGTCTACATGACATACGTGGCTCAGACACTATGGATGGAAGTAAATGGAGCTCTTAAGTGGAAGCTCCTGAACTTCGACCAAAAACAACTTGAAATGCTATTAAGTGCGAAATACTTGGTCGAGAATCGTCCTGCCTTCTCTATCCAAGCGCATCCCAATGGAGATACTGTAAGTCTATACTCCTTTTCTTCCGCTATCCCTGAAAGCCCGCTTTTTATTCTGGATTTCCTCATATCGACGAAAGCATACTGGTTCTACCAGGGTTCCGCTGAGACTTGCATGAAGAATGCTCTTTATGCCCTAAGCCGTTGGTTTTTGCACAACCTTTGGCATGAATCGATGGCTATTTCGGCAAAGGATTGGACAGTGAAGCAAATGCTAGGTCTAAATTTCTCTCAGGATCCCAAATACAAAAAATTCGGAAAACGTTATTGGTCACCACAAGGATGTTGGAGTGCTGCTGGCTTGATGCACTGGTGCCTGCGCTCAATGAATATTCCTTCCGAATTGATCGAAACGGATGGTCATGCCGGACTCTCAATTCGGATAAGTCAGAGCGAGGTTTTGGTCGTCGATGCGTTAGACGATTTGTTTGCTTGGGGTGATGCATGGGATCCCCTTATTGATCCCGCGCCCCTGTTCTGGACACATGCGGAATACCTGAAAATGTACCGTGGCCGACCCGCCACCCAGGCATTTTTCGCATCACAATTAATACGAGCCACTGCGATTCCTGCAGCTTGGTTCATTCACACTCTATGGGATCGTGACCCTAAACGCGCTAAAGTTGCATGGGATAGTTATTCTTCTGTGCGGCAAGTGGGTAAACTTGGTTACCCTGCCACTGAACTGAATCGGTTATTCAAGATAACTCACAAGAAAGTGCAGGACATTATTAACGGAAAAGTGAACCACCCTTGGGTCACTGAAATAAAAAACCGGCGGTTGGATCGCACCAAACTTTCAAATTTGTTAATTGCCTACCGAGCAAACAGAGGAAAGAAACCCTGGTAGCGATCATAGTGAATATTGCGTAAATCAGCTAACTCTGAATGCTAATTTTCGTGCCAAATTCTCTAGTATTTCCACTTTCCCCACGTCGTACTCAGACATTTCTAAATGCGAATTGGCCAAGTCTAAGAAACTTTTTTTAGATTCATCTAAATAATCTTTTAGATAAAGCTCATCATAAATGTTTTTTACCTGATTTACTCGATCATCACTGTCAATCCCTGTATTGTACCGCGCCATAAATGCTTTCCTTTCTTTTCCTTGAAGAAGCTCTAATGCTTTAACATAAAAGAAATTCCTTTTACGTTGAATGACGTCTCCACCGACCTGCTTACCAACCTTATCCGCATCTCCATACAGATCTAGGTGATCGTCCTGCAATTGGAAGGCAATACCGGCATATTTACCAAACTGAAAGAGATGATGTCCTGCATCCCGGGAAGCACCGGCATCTAAAGCGCCAATTTCCAAGGCCAAACCTATTAGCACGCCCGTTTTGGCTTCGATCATTTCGAAATATTCGACAATGGACACGTCATCGCGTGTTTCAAAATCCATGTCCATCGCCTGCCCTTCGCAGACCGTTATTGCTTCATCACAAAAGCGTGTAATTATATAATTTACGCGGGAAGGATCACTCTGGGCGAGTTCCTTTATTACGTAAAACATCATAACATCTCCACTCAGGATAGCAGCATTCGTATCAAAGTTTTCATGCACGGACGGCTTACCTCTACGCAAAGGGGCGGCATCCATAATATCATCGTGCATAAGGGTAAAATTGTGGAAAAGCTCAATGGCGTAGGCCAAATTCATCGCTTCTGAATAGTCATCCCGATATCCGTAAAAGCCGAGTAATATGAGCAGCGCTCGTATGCGTTTGCCTCCGTTGGCCATGATATAATTGATCGGCGAATAAAGGGTTTCAGGAGATTTGCGATGAATTTTCGTTTTCACAAACTCTTCAAAATCGGATCGCATCTTATGCAATAGTTCTTTCAATTCGATTGTATTATTTTATTTTCACAAGATTCAAAATAAAAGACTAATAATGAATATTCGGTATAAAGTTCTTTCGGTGTTTTTTGCATTGCTCCTGTTAAGTTGTGAACAAGAGCCCAATGCAGATCTCGTAATTCATAACGGCAACATATATACTGTGGATGATTCCCAGCCAAAGGCTGGCCGGCCTCTGGCCGAGAATCTCTGGGTAGAAGCTGTTGCGGTAAAGGATGGTAAAATTATTGCTCGGGGTACCGCCGATGACATGCTGAAGTTAACTGGGAGCAAAACAAAAGAAATAGATGCGAAGGGAAATTTTGTAATGCCCGGATTCATCGAAGGGCATGGCCATTATTCCGGCCTGGGTAGAAGTCTTATGAATCTCAACTTTATGCACTCCAAAAACTGGGACGAAATAGTAGCCATGGTCAAGGAAAAAGTCGAACAAACCGAGGCAGGAGAATGGATAATAGGCCGAGGTTGGCATCAGGAAAAGTGGAGCGCGCAACCCGATGACCACGTTCACGGCTATCCAAATAACTACGAATTGACCGCCATTTCGCCAAATAATCCGGTCATGCTCACTCATGCCAGTGGCCATGGCCTATTCGCCAATGAGAGAGCGATGCAAATGGCTGGTATAACGGCCGAAACGCCTGATCCGGCAGGTGGAGAAATAGTGCGGAATAAGCAGGGCAAGGCTATCGGAATGTTTGAGGAAAGAGCCCAGAACTTGATTCGCGATGCCTACAACGTATATCTCCAATCTCTAAGCGCAGAGGAGAGGCACGAGGAATGGCTTCAAGGCATTCGCCTGGCAGAAGAAGAATGTCTTCGCAAAGGTGTCACATCGTTCCAGGACGCAGGTTCGCGCTTCCATGAGATAGAGGAATACACCGCCCTTGCCGAAAATGGCGATATGAATCTAAGACTATGGGCGATGATCAGGCAAGGATCTGATGAATTAAAAGAAAAGGCTCAAAACTATCGGATTATTGGTGCCGGTGATGACTTTTTTACCTGCCGCAGTATTAAGGTGTCCATAGATGGCGCGCTCGGTTCTTTCGGTGCATGGCTGTTGGAGCCCTATGAAGACAAGGAGGGATTTTATGGTCAGAATACAACTACAATCGAAGAAGTGGATGCGCTTGCAGAAATAGCCCTGGAATCCAAAATGCAGCTTTGCGTCCACGCCATCGGCGACCGGGCGAATCGCGAGACCTTGGATATCTTTGAAAGTAGATTCTCACACGCTGAAAATGGCGATCTACGTTGGCGAATAGAACATTCACAACACATTCATCCTCAGGACATTGTGCGTTTTGCGGAGTTAGGCGTCATCGCCTCGATGCAAGGTATTCACTGCACGTCGGATGCGCCTTTTGTCGTAAAAAGGTTGGGTGAAAAAAGAGCTAGAGAAGGGGCATACAATTGGCGAGCGCTCATCGACGCGGGAGCCCTTGTTACTAACGGTACTGACGTTCCCGTAGAGGATGTGGATCCGATATCAAGTTTTTACGCTTCTGTTACGCGCAAGCGTATAGACAATGGTATGGAATTCTTCACTGAAAATGTTATGACGCGCAAAGAAGCCATTTTCTCCTACACGATGGCCAATGCATTAGCGGCATTTGAGGAAGATAATAAGGGATCGATTGAGGTAGGGAAATATGCTGATTTTGTTATTCTTTCGGAAGACTTGATCAATTGTAGTGATGAGGAGATATTGAAAACGAAGGTCCTTACTACCATCGTTGGTGGTGAGGTCAAATATGAGGATGAGTCGTTCAATATTTGAGTTGCTAGTTGTTCGTTTCTGGTTGTTAGTTCCTCGGATTAGCACTAAAATTTACATCTCCGATCTTATACCCGATTATAGCAAAATCCACCGCATCTGAGTTCAACATGGATGGGTCCATTTGAATAACTGCTGGTACAAATTGCCAGGATGTATTATTCGGAAAGCCATCTGCTTTTCCGATGATTACGTTCAGGATCTGAACGAGATCAATACTGGACACCTGGCCATCGTTACTGGCATCAGCTGATTGTTTTTGGAATAATCCGGGTAAGGGGTTTGTGCCCAAAATGTGATTCATGATTTGCACCATGTCCAGAGCGGATAGGCCATTGGCGGCATTTGTATCTTTTTTAAATTGAATAGTATAGCTTCCGCTTTTCGGTAAATTATCAAATTCGAATCTACCGTCTAATCCAGTCAGGAAGGATTCTTCTTTATCACCATTTATACTTACCTCTACATTGGGAATAGCGATGCCGTCCGGAGTAACAAGGCGACCGACGAAGCTCACAAAATTGGAACCTGTTTCGCTCAGCTCGCGTCCTGCCAATTGAAGCTGACCGGTATCATCCGGATCCAGCCAATCTTTCAGCCGGGTATCAGCTGTCTCACCGCCTTCCCAACTGGAAGACAGTCGTCCGTGATAACCAATACCTATGCTGCAGGTCTCATCATCTTCCGTCCCGCCGTGGAGTTGCCCGACGATTAATCCTGTGTTGTCTATTAAGGGACCACCTGACGAACCACCTTGATACGTACCAACATCAAATCGGGTGACCCAGTGCGAATTGGCAGTTGTATTAATGCCATTGTCCCACATCAGCACTTCCGGATGTGGCGATACCTGATCATTTTCTGTAGTTATCTTTTTGATGTCACCCACCGGATGATGTATAAGTACAGCACCCGAGGGACGGTGCTCCGGATCGCGATTCCATCCGTTGAAATAAGCATTGGACTCGAGTGGAAGATCATCGCTCAAACGCAAAAGCAAAAGATCGGAATCCAAATATCCGGCTAGCCTTTCGCAACCCGTCACTGTCACGCTTGAAGGCTCGGTATCGGGATCGGCACAACTGAAAGATTCGTAACCAAAATCAAATCGCCAAAGCTCATAGATCGGCGTATAACCGTCCTGGCAATGAAAAGCGCTGAGCATATAAGGCGTACGATCCTCCCTCGTGTTGTTGATCAAAGAACCTGTACAAAAACCTAAACCTTCATCGAGAACCATAGTGATTTTTACAACTCCTCTTTCTTGTTTTCTAAAATTTTCTCCAGCGACACATTTAATATTTTGATGACAGTCAAAGGATGCACTGAAACCAAAATCCATTGCACCCACGTAAATTTCTCCGATTTGCATGTTTTTAGTTTTGGCTATATCATTTGAGTGAATGACCATTCCAATGCGTTGTGTATAAAATGGGCCGGCCAAATATTTAGAGGATTTAGGAGTTACATCCAGGATATCTAAAAGCTGGCCGGAGATCAAGTCGTAAAAGCCAAGGCTTTCTCCTTTGGCTAATTGAAGTAAATCAAAACGAATGTACACCTGTTGGTTCGGGGGTAAAGTCAGGCTTTGGAGCTTCACATTTTCATCTGATATTACTTCCCAATTAGTACTATTTATCTGCTTCAATTTTGCGTCTCGATCTGTTATAGGCCTGGCAAATATGAGCGAGGGATTTTGTTTGGCTGAGTTACTTTTTGTAGCGACTTCAGGTTGAAGTTTGAGTCCCGAAGAATTTTGGAATAACTCCGATAAATCAAAGTCTTGTCGGTTCGAATTTTGGCCTATAACCGTCTGAAAATCAATCAGATAAGTAAAAAAAAGAGTCAATATACCAATTCTGAATCCGATATACATGTGTTCTGAGATTGTGCGATTAAATGAGTTCTTGGTTGGCGAGTGCAAATATGGAGATTTTTTGACAATAATTTGGAAAGAATAATATATTTGCGTCTCTTTTTTTTTTGGCCGTGCCTTCGCTAAGGCTTCGGCAAACAAGGCCGACCTTCGCACAAGGCTGCGGTCGACAAGGCCCGTTTCTGCCAGAGGCAGACAGGCAGTCTAGGGGTTAGCCGGCCAAAGGCCGATTCCTGTCCGCTCTCGCGGGAGCCCCTGGCTGAGACGCCAACCGAAATTAGTTAACTTCATGAAGATGAAGTTCTTTTATAATGGCCCGTTCGTCTAGGGGTTAGGACGCCAGGTTTTCATCCTGGTAGCAGGGGTTCGAATCCCCTACGGGCTGCATTTAGTTTTATAAAGATTAGTAAATCAGCGATTTATGAATCTCTTTTATTTTCGGGTAAAACATTGGTAAAACATTGGCATTTTTGTAGATTTTTTTTTGAAAATGGACGAATAGCGGAAGTAAATTTGGATCTTTATCTTGATCGCCTTCACATATTTTATGGTGAAGCACTCAGACCTTAATCCTTTGCGTAAAATTACTAAACCTATTGACCCTCATAACATTGATAATAAAGTCCACACTCGAAAGACATGGAAGGGTTACGTACATGATCAGGGGGCCTAAATTCAAAAAGGAAAATGAAATATGAAAGGCCCCTTGGGCCGAAATCGCGAAATCACTGCTTATCCTATAAATCAAGAATATAGCCATTCACTTCAGACGAATAAGTTGCAATGTAAATCTCAATGACTAAGACGCACCTAACCGCAACCCGATTTATGGGAAATCAAGAGTAAAATAAAACGTTGGTCGATCAGGTTAATGTTACTTTGATTAATGTAACGGGTTTTTGTAACTCGGACATTTTGACCCCGCGTTCATTGGTGTTTTTCTTGGACATCACTGAAAAATGATGAATTTTTAGACCGAGAGGGGATATTTGCTGAAAAATTCGGAAGTAACGAAAAACGAACCTTAAATGTAACTACTAGGTTGCTTTATTCTCAATTCTTCTCCATTGCGTATTTTTAATGGATGCTCACATTTCTCAGGAAAGTTAGACGGTCATTGATTGATTCTGGTGCAACAAGAAAATACCTCCTATACGCAATTGGGGAAATTGCATTGGTGGTAATAGGTATATTGATTGCGCTACAAGTTAACAATTGGAACGAATCCAGGAAAACAAAACTGGAGGTTGATGTGATGAAGAAAAATCTAAGGGATGAATTTCTTGAGAATAGAAAGGATCTCAATGACAGGATTGCACTATTGAATCAATCTATCCAGCATTCCAATACAATAATGAACTTTATGGGGAACCCACCAAGAGATTTATCCGAACCCGAAATAGACAGTATATTGGTTCGTACTCAATATTATGGCAATTTTAATCCGTCAAACAGCTCAATACAGGAATTAGTCCAATCTGGAGGGTTAAAGTTGCTATTAGACGATACGCTTAAAATTCAGTTATTCGAATGGTTAGAAACTCTGGAAGATACAGATGAAGATTTCAAAAATCAAGATTTACATGCTCAGCAATACCTGACGCCATTTATCAATAAACATATTTCTTTGAGAAATGCAGACCTGATGGGATTCTGGAGGGTGACCGATACCCGTTCCAGTCTTCTCGTGGATTATTATGACGAATTATTTCGAAATTATGAATTTGAGAACTTAATGGTATATCAACTCATATGGCACACCATAATGATCGAACATTACCAAGATTTAGATAATATGGCAGAGGCTATACTTGCACGCCTGAAGAAAAGTTCTTAACCAATTTAACTTTACAGCATACACTAGCAAGTCTATGAAGAAATGAATGCATCCCATCGGCAACCTTATGTATACGCTTTTAAAAAACCCCAAGCATGTAACAAATAACCAACCTTTCTTGTTACTACTCTGCTCCTGCAAACCTTTAATCCAAAATCTTTCTGTTTCCATATCTTTAGAACATGAACTTCAACAAGTTCTTCAAAGAGCTAAAGCGCAGGAGCGTATATTAGGTAGCCGTGACTTATGCTGTAGTTGCGTGGTTGGTAGCTCAGATTGCTGGATTAGGGGCCAGTAGTTATGGCGCACCCGAATGGGTGATGAAGATGATATTGTTGGTTCTGGTAATTGGCTTTCCCATCGCCCTGATCCTCGCTTGGGCATTCGAGATGAGTCCTAATGGAATAATCAGAACGACCTCTGAAGCTGCTGCTGAAAACCCTTTCCCTGACAGTAAAAAGAAACCCCTCACTAATAATCTACTTATTGGATTCCTAATACTGGTTATAGCCGGACAGTTCATTTATGCCAAGTATTGGAACGGGGGCAATTTAGATACTGCTAACATTGAAAAGTCTATTGCAGTACTTCCCTTCAGCAATGAAAGTTCCAATCAAGAGAATCAGTACTTCTGCAATGGAGTAATGGAAGGCATATTAGACCATTTGGCCAAAATTCCTCAATTGACCGTGATTTCACGAAGTAGCGTCGAACAATTCAGAAACAATTGACCTACAGGCAGAGAAATGGCTGAAAAATTAAAAGTGGAGTATTTAGTAGAAGGCAGTGTGCAAAGAATTGGTGATGAGGCCATCATTTACGCGCAGCTTTTCTATGCCAACATCGATAAACATCTTTGGTCACGCAGGTATGAACGAAACTTGAAAGATATTTTTGAAATTCAAGCTGAAATCACCCAATCCATTGCCTCGGAACTACAGGCAATTATTTCACCGAAAGTCCAAGAACAAATAGAAGAAGTGGCGACAGCCAATTCATTGGCTTATGACTTTTTCCTCCAAGGCAGGGAGTTTTTGGTTCAATTTAAAAATACCCAAGTTGAAGGTTTCTTGCAGAACGCAGAAAGGCTATTCCAATCGGCTCTTGAACAAGATTCATCTCTGGCCCAAGCATATGTAGGTTTGGCTGAAGTACACTTCCACCAAAATAAGTGGTCTAAGGTCAAAACGGAGAATTTCTTGGATATAGTCAGTATTCTATGTGAAAAGGCGATAAAAATGAATGCAAATCTTGCCGATGCATATTGGCTAAGAGGCGCATATAATCATTCCAAGTATAATTATAATCAAGCGCCTAAGTACATGACAAAAAACGGAAGTAGAGCCAAATTTTCCGTCTGTCGTGGTTAATATATGCGTTGATATAGTTGTCTATCCCTCCCCTGAAAATGCTTTTTCTTCTTTTTCCTCGATTATTTTTTTTGAATAATGAGGGTATCTTTCTCTTTATCCATTCGCCTATACGTATCATCCATACATATGATATGGCTAATAAACCAAATAATGTTTCTAGCCTTTTGGGATGAGTTACATGTGTATCTTCCAGTTGAAAACCATTCGTTTTCATGTCCTTGAACATGTTTTCAATATACCACCTTTTGGCATAGATATCGCAAGCATCTTCTACATCCTCAGAGTGTATGACTATCAAATACTCTAATTTGTTCTTGTCATTTCTAAATCTGAATCCGCTTACGTATACTTCATTGCCTCCAACTAAATATTTTCCCGGCAATCTTGGCGATGATCTTTTATTATTTTTACATAATAAACCCAGTTTTACCTCCTTGCCATTTTTTACACCTACCATGCCTTCCTTAACCCGAAGGTTGAATCCTATCTCATTGGTTATCAAGTACTTAACCCAATGTTGGCCAATGAATTCCCGGTCTCCTATAACGTTCTTTATCTGACCTTTTCCAACAATTTTTACCACTTCCTCTAACAACTCAATTCTTTCATATTGTGCAGAGTTGCCTTTCTTTGGAAGCAACACCCATTTGATCGGTATCGAATACCCGTCTCCTAGTATAGAAAATACCAAAAAATTAATATCCACTTTACCAAATTGCCAGTTTGTCCTATCCACAAGCAGGGTATAAGGCCCCTTCAACTCACTCATTTTCAAAAGCAAATGTCCTAGACCAGTGTCATCCCAATCCACCTGAGAGATAAATCGTTGAAGACGACGATAATTACTCAATGGCTTCGCTTTTGAAATCATACCGTGAGCAACCTTGACCATATTGACACTCCTAATGGTAGACATACTGATCACCGCCGAGGCAATCAAGTTTACCCTTTGCTGGTGAAGTTTACTAAGTTCTATTTTCAATTCTCGGGAAAGTTCTTTAACTTTCTCCTTAATTGCCATGTCGTTCAGTGTTGTAAGTAACACATTATCAACACTTTACGCGTGGCAATTATTTTATCAATCCTGTTTTGTCATGTACTATGATCAAGCGCATCAGGATTTCAACAAAGCAAATGAGCTAAATCCGAATCATATAGATGCAATAAGGTATTTAGCTTGGATGGAGTATACAGAATACAACGATTATGCCCGTTCGTATAGGTTGCTCAAGAAGTCGGAAAATCTAGACCGCTCTTCCACCCAACTTGCGCTGACTTATAAGTCATTCGCTTTTTTTTACCGCCAAATAGGTGCTTGGGACAAGTCGAAATACTACCTTGATATGGCAAAAGAGGTCAACCCTCTCATAGAACTAAGAGGTAACAGACGTAATCTCTACAATTATTCCGGAGAACATCAGAAAGCACTTGAATTTGTGCAGGCAGCATATCAAGATAAGAATTCGGCAAGATATCACGTTGCCTTGTCCTACGCATATTGGTTTTTGGGGAACTATGATAAGGTTGTAGAGTAAGCGTACTGTGAACTACATCTTGCCCATCACCCGGAGCCCGCCCTAACTTTGGTGTTCAACAAAGTTCAAAAAAATGACACAAAGAACATCCACAGAAATGCGTCCGATAGTGGATGCCTATTCGACCTATGAGGGTACAAAGCGAACCTTTTGTGTAGAGCGTGGTATCAAGATGCCCACTCTGGATTATTGGCGCAGGAAATTGTGCAGGGGATTGGGCGGTGAATTCTCACACAGATTTGTTGCCTTGGAGGTGGATAGGTTCGCAACAAACTTAGAGATTGAGTTGCACTATCCAAACGGGAATCGGCTGGTAATGCCCCAAGGTACATCGAGATACAAAAACACCATCTCTTAGAAGTAGAATTTGCCACTTTCAAAAAAGAAGCAAACACTCAAATTGAGGATTTAAAGTTGAGTCCACTCCGAAAACTAAATCATAAATCATGTCAAATATTACAATAAGATGACATATATATTTAATTTGTGATATGTTTAAACGTAGTACAAATTCACAAGTTGATCTATTCAAATCGATAGGAGGGATGCTATCAGAACGGAAGCGAGAGCTTCTGGATGATCCAAATGGTTGGCATAATATATTTTTTAAAGAAGTGGTATCTCGCATAGACGAAGGATTGTTCGAGGTGCTTTATAATCAAGGAGGCCGGCCCAATTGCTCAATTAGAGTTTTAATGGGAATGATTATCCTTAAAGAAGGTAAAGGTTGGACTGATGAACAACTTTTTGATGAATGTCGATTCAACACCAGGGTCATGCTTGCTTTGGGATATTCGAATATAAATGAGGATATTCCGACCGAATCGACTTACTATAAGTTCAGACAGAGCATGGTAGAGTATAATGAAGACCATGGGGAGGATTTGATGAAGGCGGCATTTAAACAAATCACTATTGGGCAGATAGAGCAATACAAGGTCAGCGGTAAGAAAATACGATTGGATTCGAAGTTGATTAATTCCAATATTGCACGCTGCACTCGAGTCCAGATGATAATCGAAGCTGTACGAGTATGCAGTAAAGACCTTATGGTAGAACTGCTTGCAGATCAATTGGATAAAGAATCATGCGAGCTTTTAGAAAAGCTAAAAAGCCAAAGTGCCTCCAATATTGTCTACCCATTAAACAAAAAAGAAAAAGAGGAACTGCTAGTAGGTATGGGTAAGATCATAAAGGTACTCTTGAGTCATGGCCAGGCGGCGGGATTGACAGGCTACCAAGATCTCAAGCGGCTCTACGAAGAACAGTATGAAGAACAATCAGAGGAATCTAATGAACAAAAACCTCCGAGTGCCTCTGATGATAAAACAAAAATCAGCGCGGTCTGTGATGAATCTGAACAGCAAACTAAACAGGAGAATACTCCGAGACCCAAAGCTGCAAAAGACATATCGAGTGGCAGTGTGCAGTCCATTCATGATCCTGATGCTGCCTACCGTACTAAAGGTAAAGCAGAAAATAAACAGACCATATCGGGCTATCATGCCAACATAAGTGAAACGTGTACAGAAGAAAATGAAATAGACCTAATCGTAGATGCCCAGGTAGTACCGGCCAATATTACAGAAGACGAGTTTTTAATCGAATCTATCGACCATATCCAGGATGTATTAAATCCAGATAAGGATGAATCAGGTCAAGAAAAGAATAAAATAGAACAGGCCATCACGGATGGCGGATACGACAGCAAGGCCAACAGAAAAGCAATGTCAGAAACGACCACGCCCGAATGGAAGTTAGCTAATACAAAAGGGGGAAAGCAGGCCTATACAATGAAACGAGATGAGAATAACAATCTTCAAGTATGGCGAAAAAAGACAAGAGAACAGTGCGCGGTAAAGTTTAACGAGAAGACCAACAAATACGTCATTAAACACGACACCCGAGGTCGGTATATGACCAAAGATGAAGTAGAAAACTATTTTTTATTTCAACAGATGCAAGAAACATTAGATGAGCACACCCACAATCTAAGAGCCAATGTGGAATCGACCATACATCAATGTTTTCACCGGCTCAAAAAAAGGAACAAAATATTATATCGGGGTTTATTCAAATGTCAAATTTATGTCCTGTCACGAGTACTTTGGACGAATTTTAGAAGAATTAACGATAAATTGGTCGAAAATGCCCTCGGATTTCCAAATATCATCATCGCAACCCTCAGGAATGCTTATGCAACAATATTGCACTTAAGAAAATCCCAGGGTTTTGGCCGCAGCTGGCAAATGTACGCTTGAAAAATGTGTGGTAATCGGAGTGGACTCAAAGTTTCAGTTAGAAAATCTGAAACGGATGGTTTTCGGGGCAAAGAGCGAACGGTATATTTCGAACATTGCGCCACCAGATCAACTTTCGCTGTTTGGCCAAATAGAGCAACCGATTGAAGCACCCGCTACTACCCATGTACCCGCCCATGATCGTAAAAATAGGAAGCGCAAGGAAAAACCAGCTCGATTGGTATTGCCCGAACATCTGGAAAGGGAAGAACAGGTCATTGAACCGGACGTAGACACGACCGATATGATCAAGATAGGAGAACAGCGCACAGAAACTTTGGCTTATAGTCCTGCAAAACTCACCGTCAAGGTAATAGTGCGTCCCAAATATGCTCCGCCCACAACAGATCAAGATCCAACCGAGCCGACTATTGTACAGATTGCTCGGATGCCCAAACGATTCATAGACAAGTGCATAGCTGACGAGTCGCTGCTATCCAAGATAATAATAGAAAAATATGTAGATCACCTGCCTTTATACCGCATTATCGGTCGGCTGAAACGTTTGGGTATCACCATTGCACGATCGACAATGTGCGGATGGATGGCACAATCGGCCTCAAAACTCGAAACTTTATTATACAACAAGCTGGTAGAAAAGGTCTTAAGTGCAGCCTATTTGCAGGTTGACGAAACCCGCATCGAAGTACAAATAAAAGGGCCTCCCAAAAAAGCGAGAGCCAAGCCCAAAAAGAGAAAAACTCATCCACACCAATCCTATAGAAAATGCAATACGTCCAATCGCCATAGGCCGAAAGAATTATTTGTTTGCCGGTTCCCATGAGGCAGCACAACGAGGAGCCATCTTTTATTCGCTCCTTGCTTGTTGCAAAATGAATCAAGTCGATCCCATCGAATGGCTCAACGACATAATGCAAAGATTACCCCATCATCCCGACAATCAAATTGAACAACTATTACCACACCTATGGGTAAAACAGAAAATGGAAACAAGCACTGCCCAGCAGGAAACTGAATAAGAATTGTAGGGTGTACTTTACAGTACGCTTACGAAACAATACCAGAAAAAGACAGACCGGAGATGGCGCTTTATACTGAAGTGTTAAATCCACAGGATCAGGGGCAAGCCCCCGATCCTGTTTTAGAACAGACCGGAGAATCGGCATTACCTGATGTATTAAATCAGGTTGAATATTCATTAAAAAGTGTCAACTAAATTTGGGACAGGTCAAGCCAACAACCGACAACCCGCAACTCGCAACCGGCAACTCGCCTACGCCAAGGCTACGGTGGGCCAGGCCAACAACCAATTCTGACACCTACTTATCATTTCTCGATTATCGTCTTTTTAAGCGCTTTCGCTTGATTATTTTTAATTGATTCGGGCACTTTGCAACCACTAAAAATTAATGCCCAAATCACCCTATCCCAACGGCTGCCAATCACAAATACCTCATTATCAGGAGCCAATAAATTATAAAAAAAGATTTATACCACTTTTCTGGTATTATATATTAAAAATTTAAATATAATATGTATTTTGTGGCTTCTTTAGAAAACTTTAGGACTAGGATAACTTAAAATTGAATGATGAAAACGATTACTGCGATTGTAATGCTCGTTGCGGCATTTACACTTTCCCTCTATGGATATGATTCTGATTGCCCTAATGCTGTGTGGTTAACTTGCGGCGAACCTGTCGATGGCCATGTACAAGGCGGTACAAGCGCCTTTGATAAGAACAGTTATGGAGGCTATGCCGGTGGTATATGGTACACTGGAGTAGACCATATTTATAAGATAAAAAAGACCACATCCGGCCCCTTTCATATTTTTCTGCATACCAGCCAATCGGGCTTCAATGTATTTCTCGCCAATCATTGCTCTAAGGGAAAACTCTCATTTATCGCAGGCGGACATACTATACATCACGGTACCGATAAGTACATCGATAATGACAATGAGCACTTGCCGGCCGGTGAGTACTTCATCATCGTAGATTCGAGGGATATCTACACGAATGGAAAATATTCATTAACAGTCACTTGTAGCACTTTGGATTGCTCTACTGCTGAAAAAATCGAATGCAACGAGACAAAACACGATGAAAATAATCACACTGGCACAAATAACGTAAGCATCTATAAATGTGGTTATGACAAGCTTTTGAATTATACAGGAAAAGACACTAGTGTTGCGTCATAAGTCAAAGATAGTCAATTGGTTATGAAATTTATTTTGGATAGTTGGATGGTATTTTTTCATAAGTAGTTGATTTACAGGTGTTTTGTCAAAAACTGAAATGCTCAGAATTTGTAATATTTCGTAAAGGGTCAGCTTTGAGTTGATGTGCTGTTTCGTTATGGCCACAAGCAAATAGGTGCACACCGCAACCCATATTTGTGTTTTTACTGCATTTTCAGAATGACCCCAGAATTTTTTGATCTTAAGGTGCTGCTTGATCCACTTAAAGAATAATTCTATGTACCATCTGTTCTTGTAAAGCAGTGTAATTGTGAAAGCGTCGAGTTCAAAATTGTTGGTTAGGAAAACATAAGTCTTTGGTTTTGTTTCATCAAAATACTTGACCCTTCTGAGTTTGTCCGGATACATTTTGGCGCTTTTTTTACCCGTCAGTTTTATGGTTTGATCGCATTTCAAACCTTGTGATTTATCGATTGGCCGAGAGTATATTCGTTTGAACTTCAGATTTCGTTTAGCACGAATGACGAAAAAGGATTTTGCCTGGTCTATTTGATACAATCGGTCAAAGTCGTAGTAGCCTTTGTCTACAATATAAAATGCCCCAGCTTCGAAAATAATTTGATCTAAAACGTTGACATCGTGTACTTTACCGTCGGTAATCGCTATGAAAACGGGAATATTACCCCGTAAATCCAGTAGCGTGTGAAGTTTTACCGCTCCCTTTTTCTTGCGAAATCTAGCCCAGGGAAAAACACTCAAGCATAAGTCAATGGTTGAGGCATCCAGTGCATAAACAGTATTGTCTAAATCAAGCGTAAACTCATTATCTTTTAAATATAATGGGCGTGCTATTTGGATAAGATAATTTGCAAAGTCCGCCCAGATTCTCCAATCTCTATTCTCGTTTGCTCGAGTTAATGAACTATTAGAAACTACTTGTGTGATACCCAGATGATAGACTTTATTTTTATGTGCTTCAAGGCAGTTGATAATATCTCGAATTCCTTCTCGATAGGTCAACTGGCCGAAAAACATGTATAGAAATTGTTGCCAGCAATTAAAATCTTTTGTTCGATAATCGCCTTTATATCTGTCAACACATTTGTGAAATTCATACTTCGAAATGGTGGACACGATTTGACTAAAGACATATTTTCCCGAATACATTGGCTAGTTTTGTTAAAACATAGCCAAAATCACTCAAAATATTCAAGTCCTAAAATCAAAAAACCTTCCTATACTGTTTATAATCAACCACTTATGTTAAGTTTGAAAACTTTTACGCAACACGAGTAAGGAAAAGAAAGAATCTATTACTTCGAACTCACCAAGGCCGAATATGTCACCATCGAACTTTCGGGCATGAAACATCCAGCGGATTTCGATCTGTTTCTTATAGGTTCGGATTGCAATGACGACGCATGCATTACATATAGCGCCTATCCTCACAATGCTGATGAACGTATAAGCAAATACCTGTATGCCGGCAAGTATTATATTGTAGTAGACACCTGGGGACATGAGTTTGGCGAGTTTGATCTGTCCTTATATTACGACTGCAAACCACCGGAGCCCAAAAACGAAAAATCTTGTGATAAAAGTACGGTAATCACTTGCGACTCTCATTATACTCACCAGACCAATTCTCATCATTACGGCTCAAATTATCTTTCTTCTTATAAATACAGCGGAACCACATATAGTGGCTATTCCGGCTACGAAATGGTCTATGAATTTAAGGTGGATTATGCTTCTTATTACGAAATAGAATTGTACAACCACGGCTATGGCGGCGTGGACTATGATATGTATTTGTACAAGACAGATTGCGGAAAGGGCGATGCTATTGCTATAAGTAAAAAGTATGGCACTCACGACGAGTACATCTATACCCACCTACATCCAGGGACCTATTATATAATTATAGATACATGGTATGGTGAAGTAGGTAAGTTTGATATAAAATTAAAAGGCTGCTTGACTCACGACCCCACCAAAGATCTTTGCGACGATGTTCATTATGTGCAATGCGGAACTTACCTAAAACAGGAGACAACCAAACCCTACAAAAATTATAGAGAAATCTATTATTACGGTGGTAAGAATTACAACGGCTACGACGGTAGCGAAAGAGTTTATCATTTCAAGCTGGCTAAGACCGAACACATGAAAATCTATCTCACAGATATTACTGGCTACGGAGTGAATTACGATATGTTCCTTTACAGATCGACGTGTAATAAGAACGATTTGATAAGTATCAGTACAGGATATGCCAAAAGCGATGAAAAAATGCACATTCAGCTTCCAGCGGGAGACTACTACCTTGTGGTGGATACATGGAAGGGTGAAGACGGTTACTACAATCTGAGTATCGACGGTTGCCATGTAGGAGGCACGCAATCCCATGTAGATTGCAGCGAAGCCAAATACCTGGAATGCGGCAGTTACTATTCCGCCGATACTTGGGGCAAATCGAGTAAATACAACTATAATACGTACAGCTGTACCACCAATGGATGGTATTACGACGGCGGTGACGACATCTACAAGGTGAATAAATCGGCTTATGGCGGTAAAATTCAGATCCACCTGAAGACGGACGAAAAAGGCCTCAATATAATTCTGGCCGAAAAGTGCGGATACGAGTTTACCTGCCTGAAAGAGGGTCAGGATTATTGGGGGGGCAAGTATATTGACCAAGGATATTTTAACTGGGGCAGTGGCGAGTACTACATCATAGTCGATGGGAAGCACAGTTACACCAAAAGCAAATACGACTTGTACGTGACGTGCGATCCTTACAATTTCTCAGGCGCTCAATACATTACCTGCGGAGCGGATCTCAGGGACCAAAAAACTCACGACGGCTACAACTATGGCAGTATTTACAGCTGCGGTGACAACTACAGCTATGGATATGTAGGCAAGGAAAAGATCTATTATTTTGATGTAGAGTATGCCAAGCAGACCTATATCGAGCTGAGCAGCCACCAATACATTTCGCAGATGGGTGTGATGCTTTACAAAGCATACAATGGAGGCTATACGTGCTGGACGTCAGGTTATTTGTCTGGCGGAAGCCAGATCATCGACGCATATCTTCACCCGGGCCGATATTATATAGTCGTAGATGCGCACAAGGATCTTCATTTTGATCTCAAAGTGTCAGGGTGCTCCTGCCAGCCCGATTTTACGCTGACATGCGGTATTCCAAAACAGGACGACAACTGGAACGAAGCGAACGACTTTGACGGAATAGGCGATGGCTGTTTTTCGAGTTACCTCTCTTTGCCCGGAAAGGACTTAAGTTATAAATTCAAAGCACCTTTCAGCGGCGCATTCAAGTTCAGTCTTAGAGATATGAAGAAGGATTTGAACCTCTACATCGTTGACAATTGTAAGGATGGAAAAACCTGCCTCGGATTTAGTACCAAAAGTCTCGGCTTCGATGATGAGGTTACGCTTAACCTCGATAAAGATCAGGTTGTATATGCCGTGGTCGATGCAGTGTTCGAATCGGCCAAATCAGAATTTACCGTAGAAGTAGATTGCGAGGTAGTCATCGAAGATAGTGATGGTGACGGCGTAGCAGATGAATCAGATAACTGTAAAGATGATTCCAATGCCAATCAAGCCGACAACGACAACGACGGAAGGGGAGACGCGTGTGATGATGATGACAATGATGGAGTAGCAGATGACGATGACTGTTTTGCCCTCGATGCGAGCAGGGCATTTTCGATTGGCGATTCATGCGATGACGGTGATGCGGGCACAGACAACGATAGAATTGATACCAATTGTGAGTGTACAGGTATGGACGATAGCGATGGCGATGGTGTTGCCGATGGAGACGACAACTGTCCCGATGATCAGAATTCGGATCAGCAAGATACAGACGGAGATGGCGAAGGCGACGAGTGCGATATCGACGATGACGACGACGGGGTCATGGACAGCTTTGATTGTTTTCCTTTGGATATGAGTCGATCTTTTAAAATAGGGGATATCTGCGATGATGGGATAGCAAATACAGTGAATGACCGTATCAACGACAACTGCGCCTGCGAAGGAGTGGGCGACGGGGATGGCATTTCAGATAGTATAGATAATTGTCCGGGCATGCCTAATGCCGATCAGATGGATCAGGATAATGATGGCTTTGGAGACGTATGCGACAATGATCGCGACGGAGATGGAGTGGCTAATGCGAATGACTGCGATCCTGATAATGTGTCCGTTAGTTTCCAAGTCGGCGATGCCTGTGACGACGGCGACGCTGCAACTCTAAATGATAGAATAGATGCCAATTGTATCTGTATCGGTTCAGGCCAGGATACCGATGGAGACGGAATATCGGATGCAGACGATAACTGCCCACTCATAGCTAATCAGGATCAGATTGATTTTGACGGCGATGGTTTGGGTAATTCTTGTGATCAAGACAACGACGACGACGGTGTGCCAAATGATTTAGATTGTCTGCCTTTCGATGCCACTTCGACCTTTGGTGTTGGGGATATATGTGATGATGGCAATTCGAATACGATCAATGATATGATAAATGCGAATTGTGAGTGCGAGGGACAAGCAGCCTCCCGCCTTTATGTAGAAGACGCCTCTGGCAAGGCAGGAGATACGGTCTGTGTGAGTGTCGGCGTAGCGGGCATCCAATCTCTGGGTTCGGCAATGTTCAGCCTAAGAGTGGACAGCAAAGACGCTCGCGTGATATCCATTCAAAATATAGTATTTGATCAGGGAACTTTTAATGCTAGCGTGGATCTGGATGGCTCACTCGGCAATGAAAGTATCAAAGTATCATTGGTGAGCTGGAGTACGGATATGATGAGCAGATTCGAATTAATGGATTCGACCACATTGGTAGATGTATGTATTGAGATCTTTCCGGGAGGAGATTCCTGTATAGATGTCATTATCGATAACCTGATAAGCATCAATAATGTCGACGTGGACTTAGAGTTTAACGATGCCGATGCGATGCCTATACAACTTGTAGTGAGTAATGGTAAAATTAGTGTAGAACCCGATAGCCTGGTCAACGTTATCTCCGGCAATATAAGTACAGTCAAAGGAATACCGCTTCCGGCAGCCAATGTTACAGCTCTAAATGGGTCCGGACTAGTAGTGAAAACGAATCAATTTGGTAATTACTCTCTCGGTGTGGGTAGTCAAAGCGCCTATATTATCAAGCCTTATATGGACGAAAGAAGTGGAAACGGTATATCAATGGTCGATGTGATGACCCTCAACAAACATTTGAACTTCATCACCTCATTCAGCAGTGAATATCAATATATTGCGGCGGACGTGGACGGCAACGGCGAAATTTCAATTAGGGACGAGCAAGTGCTTGTACGGTTCATAATGAATATGCTTACAGAGGGCGAAATGCCGTATTCCTGGAAATTTGTACCGGTCAACTATGAATTGCCTACAATTCAGCAATACTCGAGGGTTCCGGCAATCTTGAATCATCCGCAAAGTGCGATCGTACAATTGAGTAATAATATACCACCTCAGAATTTCAGCGGTGTAAAAATTGGGGATTTGGATTTTTCAGCAGACTTAACCGGATTTCTTTCGACCGAAGTCAGAAGTAGGCCGATAGATGTGAGACTAGCAGATAAATATTTCGAATTTGGCGAAACAGTGGAAGCAGTAGTTAGTGCGGATGATTTCGAATTTGCGGAAGGTGTACTCCTACACTTCGACATAGATGATCAATATTTAAATTTTGAAGGGCTGTCTACAGATCTTCCGGAGCGAGATTATACCCTTATTAATCATACCGTGAAGAGGGGACATCTTGCGCTAGCGATTTTCCCTGGTAAAGAGGATTACGAGCTTAGATTCTCATTTACAGCGAAATCAAAAGGAGTGTTAAGTGATGTTCTTTCTCTGAGAAAAGACGTTTTGTCGAGAATTGTGACAGAGGATATGGAGGAAAGAGATATCAGCTTATCATTCTCAAAAGCTCAAACTTCAGCATCATCTATGAGCATTGCACCGAACCCGTTCTCCAACCGGGCAAATATTATTTATGACAGTAACAAACCTGGCCAAGCTTCATTGTCCATTTACAATTCGAATGGCGTATTACTTTATAACAAACAGCTTTTCGTAAGAAAAGGTAAGAATGCGATTATCCTGGACAGGAATGAAATAGGATTAAGTAGGGGTGTTTTCTATTTTGTCATAGAAACGGAGGAAAGAAAACTGCTCGATAAAGCAGTTATTTTGTATTAATTTTATTTTATTCGACCTAAAAGTGCCCTGTGGTCTGTAGAGATCACAGGGTTTTTTACTTGGAGGCGCGACTAGGATTATAGGATTACAGAAGAATTCAAACCAATTGCTAAACTTTCATCTGCAATTTCTCCAAATTTCTGTGCTCCTCAATGGCGTACTGAATCAGGCAATCCACCAATTCCTGATTAGTAACACCAGACAATTTCCAAAGGGTAGGATACATACTGATTTTTGTAAACCCGGGCAAAGTATTGATCTCATTTACAAGTATTTCGCCGGAAGGCGTCAAGAACATATCCACCCTGGTCAATCCACGGCATTCCAAAACCTTATAAGTCTTAATAGCGATCTGTTGTATTTTTTCAACCTCCCTTTCGCTCAATTTTGCCGGAACCTCCAAAGCTGCTCCTGATTTGTCAATATATTTATACTCATACGAATAGAATCCATCCTTTGGAATTATTTCCCCGACAGCCGATGCTTTGGGTTCGTGGTTGCCCATCACAGCGCATTCGATCTCGCGTCCTTCTATTTTCGACTCGACGATGATCTTGCTGTTATATTTGAAAGCATCGTCTAGGGCTTTCTGAAAATCTTCTTTACTCTTGACAAATGTGATGCCTACGGACGAACCCATATTGGCCGGTTTTACAAAAAGTTCGCTGCCAAGTTTCACCGAAACGTCCCCATAGGTAGGGTAGGCGTCGTCGCTTTTTCTCACAGTGCGATAAGATGCACTGGGTATCTCATTAGCTGTAAGTATTCGCTTGGTGATCTCCTTATCCATGCCTACAGCTGAGCCGAGAATACCGCATCCCACACACGGAAGATCAGCAAGTTTTGCGAATCCCTGGATAGCCCCATCTTCGCCATAAGTGCCGTGGAGTACGGGAAAGAGGACATCGACTTTGTCCAAGACTTTCAAAGTATCGCTCTGAATGAGTCTATGATCTCCCGATACTGGGGATAAGATGACTGGATTGGATTTGTCTTCGATTTTTATGGTCTTCGGATCATCTGTTTTAAAGAGCAACTCTTCCTTTTCTTGGTAGTACCATTTTCCAACTTGGTCAATGGCGATAAGAACGGGAGTATACTTCGCACGATCGAGGGATCTGATGATATTCTGGGCGGAGATGAGAGATATTTGATGTTCGGCTGATTTGCCTCCAAAGATTATTGCAATGCTAAGTTTAGACATTTTAATTTCTGATGTGCGAAGGCTAAGTTACGTCCTATGCCAAACAAATTGCTATATTCACCTTCGACGAAAAATTAGTTTTTAATTTCAAAAAGATTACAATGGATACTAGTAAATTACTTTTGGGCACTATTGCCGGTGGAATTGTCTACTGGTTGCTCGGAGGGCTATTTTTTATTGTTCTTTTCGGGTCGTATTTTACGGCCAATGCGGGTTCTCCTGAGGCTATAAAGGAGCCGGTCGAAATGTGGGCAATAGTAGTCGGATGTTTGTTATATGCCTTATTCCTTACTTATGTTTTTTTAAAATGGGCGGGCATAAAGACGTTGTCGTCCGGAGCAAAGGCAGGAGCTATAATCGGATTAATGTTAGGACTATCGTTTAATTTCATTCGATTTGGTGATTCTAATTTTTTTGGCTCCGTTGTTCCGTTGTTAGTTGATGGAGTTGTGCTCTCCGTTATGTCGGCTGGTGCAGGGGCAACAATTGGATGGGTACTTGGAAGAGGAGAATGAGGCTTTGTCGTCGATATTTTTGGAAATAATCAAAATCAAAATTCAAATTAAAATCAAAATAGCGTAAAGTCAGTTGATGCTTTTGATTGAATTTTTTATTTTTCAGCCAAGGGCTGATCGGCCTTTGGCCGACATTTTGATTGAAAAATGTGTAAATATTCTAAATTTTAGCTTGCGGGCATGCTAGTGTACCAAGCATTAAGTAATGAACCCCATAGACAAAGTTATTTTTCTTCTGATCAAGGCGGGAAAACCGGAGTTATGCCTAAGCATAATGAGGATTTTTCCAACGCCGAGCAGAAGGAAAAGAACAAGTTTATGGGGGTCAGGATTTAGTGCTTGGTGCACTAGCTTATTGAGGGAACAAAAACACTACAATACTTACGTTGACTTATGCCACCGCCGAGGAGGCTAAGGGCACATTGAGTCGTCAAGTCAGTATCCTTGACCGCACGCCATAAAGGTGCTCACCTTACTTCGCAGAAGCGGCTTTGCGAAGACACAGTCAGGAAAAAGGACTGAAGGAGGTTATCTCTTTAAAGTGTTCTATTTTTACTTCTCAGATTATAATTTGCCCTCCTCCAGTCAAAATTGATCGACGAAATCAAATTCACTACAAATATAACATTAGTCTGTATAAAAAAAAATGACATATAAATTTTTGCTCTATATAACTCATTGATTATGAATAGGTTCCTTTTATTGTTCCTCCTGCTGCTATTTTCTTCAAAATTGAGTTATGCTCAATCCAACCTCGATGAACATCGCTACAAAGAATTTGACTTTTGGATAGGAGAGTGGAACGTGCATAAATATGGGACGGATACCCTAGTCGGATCGAGTAGTATCAAAAGTATTCTAGGCGGTATCGCTATCAAAGAATCGTATCAGTCGACATCAAGTACGCATAAAGGAACAAGCCTCAACAAATACAACGCAACGAAAAAAAGATGGGAACAATATTGGGTAGATAATAGCGGAACGACCTTGCATATCCTGGGAGGTATTGTAGATGGCAAGATGATTCTGCAAAATGAAGAAGAGCGTGCAAATGGCAAAATATACAATAGGTTGACCTGGCAAAAGTTAGATGACGATTCGGTGCGGCAGACCTGGGAGCAGAGTTATGATGAAGGCGAGTCATGGACGATTGTATTTGATGGGCATTATTTGCGCAAGAAAAGTGAATAACTATGCTTCGCTTTTAGAGAAAGGGAAAAAGGAGGCGATTACTTGAAGGGATCGCCTCCCTTAAACATTTGACTATGACTGCAAAAATATCGAACCTTGAGGCATGGGTAGTATTAACCTTGTAATGCTCTTCGCTATTATCCTTACGGCAAGGTTGGCTATGAGACTTGTTCTGAAAATTGGTGAATTTGATGACGAAGAGAATGAAGACGGTCAATAATTTATTCTTTGCATGGCAAGGGCATTTCCTCGCTGTCTTTAGTCCTGGCTCGAACAAAAGATTTCATTGATTTCTCAGTCCGTACCTGCTCCATCCAGAATACACCATCGTACGGGTTACTATTACCCCGGGTAGACATGAAATCGAGGTCTCCATCTCTGTCCATGTCTTTAGCAACAAACTTATCATACATGCCTCTCTTTCTTCTCGATATATCGTGGCGTCTCCACGGCATTGACAAATTGCCGGGGTTTTCAAACCACGCGAGGCGTCCGAGTGGATCTTCAGATGTTACGTCGCCGTCCCGATCCCTTGCTCCTCTGCTGTATCCGCCAATCAAAATGTCAGAATAATTATCATTGTTGATGTCAGCTACCGCAAGACCTGCTATCAAATCCGGTTTGACATTTCCTAAAGCGTGCAGATTCCATTTTTGCGACCAATAGTCCGGTTGCTCCAACCAGATCAAATAATGCATCGCCTCGACCAGAATTATATCCAGTTTTCCATCTTCATCCATGTCTTCAAAGGCCATGTTAAATCCGGTCACCCATGGATCTTCAGAATCGGTACCGGCTGTACCTTCTTCGGATAGGGCGGAGCCTGAAATTGTTATAGGGTATGTTGCAAACTTAACAGAGTCGGCGCTGATATTTTCTAGTAAAAAAATCCTGCGCTCACCCCGAGAGCCACCGATTATGTCCACATCACCATCCCCGTCTATGTCGACAGGTTGCGCATTGATCGGTACCAGTACCTCGATGACTTTGTGCTCTATCCATGAGGCATTTTGGAAAGGATCTCCCTTGATTTCAAAAAAGGAAATAGGTTTGAGTCCTTGTTTTTCAGGATCTATAGGTTTGGTTCCATCACTTAATTGATCTCCTTTGTTGGCTGCTATTATTTCTGCACTACCATCGTTGTTCAAATCTGCTGTAAACACACGAATGAAAGAGCCTCGATTTTTAGTGATCTTAGGTATGATTCATTCCCATTTTGAGGATCGAATGTCTTTTCAGGGATTTTCGAAATAGATCAAATGCGCCAACTCGCATGCGGCCACAATATCTAAGAATCCATCGCCATTAATATCGTCGATGGCTACATCTTCAGCAGCGGCCGCTTCTGAGCCTTCGGCAAGAGTAATACATTCCCACTTATTGGGATCTACGGAACCAAAAGCTATCCTCATTTTTCCGTGAGCCTTGCCATCGTATTCTGTATCCGATTCGTGAACCGACACTATGTCGACGAAACCATCACGATCCAAATCTCCAATCGTAAGTCCATCGCTTCCGCTCAGATCGACACCGCTTATTTCGATATCGTCTATGATATGCTCTTTCCAGGAGATGTAATCACCGGTTGATGTTTGTGCATTCGACTCGATCGATGCGACTGGAATATTTTCAGTTTTGGTTTTTTCGGTTTTATTAGACTCCCTGCACGGATACCATCGAAAGACAGAATGCTACGAACAATAACCATTTATATTGTTTAGTACTAAGTACATAGCACCGCCGATGGCCGGATTGCTCCACACCTAAAGTCGGACTTAAATTCATCCAAATTATATCTCCTTGACCAGATGTGTATCTCATTCCAAAATTTCTCTACTTTTTTAATGCCATTTCATAAATCTCAATCCATTCTTGCACAGCCATTTTAGAAGACAATTCACCAATTAGCTAATATGGTACATCATCCATCTTCTTCAATCGTACACAGCTTTTGCCATATCCAGTTTTCTTTTTGCGTGCTTTGGATATTCAGACGTAAACCAATTCAAAAGCTTCTGATGCACGTACATACCGAAATGATACACTCCAATATGATTCTTTTGTGAAGCGATGCCCAGAAAAGGTAACTCCTGATGAGGAGGGCAGTGGTAGCCGTTGGGGTAGAGTGAGTAGGGAACGACCCATTCTATGCCGTGACCAATTTTCTCTAGATATTCTTTTGGGATGTTTTCGTTTATGACGGTTCTTAGTTTTGTCATTACCTCTCTTCTTTCTTCTGGGAGTGAGGCGAGGTATTCTTGTGTTGTTTTTGCTTTGGAGGTCATAAAACGTACTTTTTGGAAATTAAGGGTAAGAAATCTTTATATTTTTATTTCGTAAAAACATTTCAAATTATAATAAGGTGAAAATATAAAAAGAAGTGCAGCAACTTTCAAATAAAACAATCCCTGTTCGCACTGAACGCTCTATCCGTATCCTGCAATTTGGAGCAGGAAATTTCATCCGCGCATTCGCCGATTACATGATCGATGAATTGAATGAACAAACTTCATTTAACGGAAGTGTAGCCGTCGTAAAACCCACAGAATCAGGAGATTACAACCAACTACGACAGCAAAATGGACTTTTTCACGTTGTTTTGAATGGCCTTAAGGATAGAAAATTTCACAATGAGAAGAAACTAATAAAGTGCATTAGAAGAATTGTTAATCCTTATTGCGAATGGGGTGCCTACCTCGAATTGGCGAAAAATTCCGACATCCGTTTTGTGATTTCAAATACGACCGAAGCGGGCATACGCTTTAATCCGGAAGACAATATTGACGATAGACCACCTAAAGAATTTCCAGCGAAGCTTTGCGTTTGGCTGTATCAACGATTCAGACACTTTTCCGGTAGTGTTTCCAAAAGCTGCATTTTCCTGCCGCTGGAATTAGTAGAGCAAAATGGAGAATTGTTAAAAAAGTGTTTGTTGCAATATGCGGAATTGTGGGCGATGGATGAAGACTTTAAAGCGTGGATCGAAGTGCAAACGTTTTGCAATACATTGGTCGATCGAATAGTATCAGGATTTCCTGAGCGAGACGTCAAAAAATTGGAAACGGAAATAGGTTTTAAGGATAATTTGATCGTAGAAGGCGAATATTACCACAGTTGGATTATAGAAGGACCGGAAGGTGTGCAAAAAGAATTGCCCTTTTCAGAGACCGATCTAAATGTCAAATTTGTCAAAGACCTCAATGCTCAGAGAGAGATCAAGGTCCGAATACTAAATGGTGCACACACGTCGATGGTTCCTCTTGGCTATTTGGCCGGCACAAGAACGGTATTGGATGTTATGAGCAACCTCGGACTTAGAAGATTTATCGAAGAAGAACTATTCAAAGAAATCATACCGACCCTTGACCACCCGAAAGAAGAATTAGATGATTTTGCAAAAGCAACTTTAGAACGATTTTCTAACCCAATTCTACAACATAGATTATTGGACATCGCATTAAACTCTACAACAAAATTTGAAACCCGTCTTCTTCCTAGCATTCTGCAGTATCAAAAAATCACCGGGCAGTTACCTCGGCGAATAATTTTTGCGTTTGCGGCTTTGATTCGATTCTACAAAGGCGAATGGAACGGGGAGCACATTCCCATAAAAGACGAAGAAAATCAGAAACACTTTTTTAAGATGGTTTGGTCTGAATACGGCGATTCAATGAATGATTTGGTGAAAGCAGTATTGGAAAACAAGGCGTTATGGCATCAGAATTTGAATCAGGTTAGTGGCTTAAGAGAATTACTGACTTTTTACCTGGAAAAAATAAATAGTCCTTCATTCGATGTGTCGAAAATTCAATTATTTTTGATAAACGAACGCCACCATGACTACTCGCCGATTCTGTTTCGCATGCGACCTTAAGGAAGATCCCAAACTTATGGAGGAATACAAAAACTACCACAAGCAAGAAGGCATTTGGCCTGAAATTACAAAGAGCCTTATGGATGCCGGAATTGTTGATTTGCAGATATATCTTACGGGAAACCGCTTGTTCATGACAATGGAAGTGGATGAGGAATTCAGCTTGGAACGCAAAGCACGAATGGATACGGAGAATCAAAAGGTGCAAGATTGGGAAGAATTGATGTGGAAATACCAACAAGCCATACCTTGGGCCAAACCTGGAGAGAAATGGGTGAGGATGGAGGAGATATTTAGTTTGAACGGCTGACTGCACACGGTATAAGGCAGAGGGTAAGGTTGCCGTAGTGTTGTTGTGCCGTTGTGTGAGAATAATATCACATCATCTGATAACACATTGGTTGCCATAAGAGATCCATTGTAAATTTCTTTGACGTTCTTTGCTATTAATTTAAAATTTTTATCTCCCCCCTACTGTGAAATACATCGTCTGCGAAGAACCCGGCAAATTCCTCATGAAGGAGAAAGATGAACCTTCATATAAAAAAAATGAGGTGCTCGTCAGGATAAAGAATATCGGAATCTGCGGCACCGACTTGCACGCTTTTGCCGGAAATCAAGCTTTCTTCACTTACCCAAGAATTCTAGGCCACGAATTGTCGGCGGAAGTTCTAGAGATAGGTGATCAAGTGAGTCATGTCGCCCAGGGAGATAGGGTAGTGGTCTCGCCTTATATGAGCTGTGGAAAATGTATTGCATGCCGGAATAGCAAGACAAATTGCTGCACCACTTTAGAATTGCTGGGCGTACATACCGACGGCGGTATGCAGGAAAGGATTTCGGTCCCAGCCAATTTACTTACCGAATTAAATGATCTAAGCCATGAAGAGATCGCTATTATCGAACCTTTATCTATTGGTGCTCATGCGAATCGTCGAGCCAATGTACAAGCAGGAGAACACGTCGTGGTCTTAGGCTGCGGTCCAATAGGACTGGGCATTATGAAATTTGCTAAGGTCAGGGGAGCAAAAGTGATAGGCATTGATGTGGTTGATAAAAGACTGACTTTTGCCAAACAGTCAATCGGCGTGGATTACACGGTCAATGCGACAGAGAACCCACAAAAAATAGTCTCCGAAATCACCAATGGCGAAATGGCATTAGTAGTCTTTGATGCCACTGGCAATAAAAAAGCACTCGAAAGCGGTCCGGACTACATGGCGCATGGAGGCAGATACATTCTAGTAGGATTATACAACGGAGATTTATCTTTCCACCAACCGTCTATCCAGAAAAAGGAGGCAACAATTATGGTCAGCCGAAATGCGACATCAGAAGACTTTGAAAATGTCATAACCCTCTTACTGTCGGGGCAGTTCCCGACTGATGATTATGTTACGCATAAAGTTAATTTTGACGATATGATCGGGGAGTTTGAGAATTGGCTGGATCCGAAGGCTGGGGTGATTAAGGCAATGGTTGGACTGACCGGATAATGGGTCATTTGAAAATTTGTCGAGAATAATTTGTTCACCATTTATTTTCAATTGAAGTGCTAAAATTACGGTAATTAGCGTGTATTACGGTAACTAACATTTATTACGGTAATAAACGTATTATACGGGTATTACCGTAATTGCATATTCCAGAATGTTTCACATTCGTAAAAGTTGTAGATTGAAAGTAGTTTAGGAAGTTGTTTAATAACTATGTCATCTGACGAAGATAACGGCTTGATTCTCAGGAATTTGTAATTTTTGAAATGCATAGCCATAGTCTACGTGTTGAGAAAATTACTAATAAATTGAGGATCAATGTGTTGTCTGTAGGCGATGAGATATGTTTTTAAACAACTTCTAGACCCATTCGTAGCCCTCAAAAAAAAGACTTTCTATGGCGAAAGATGTGCAATTTGTTCTGTACCCCACGATTCTTGCCTTGACGTCAAAAGCAACATTTCAGCTACCTTTGCCAAAAATTTTTCAAAAAAAAATTTACTAGTCTCATATGACACAGATCTCACCACAATATAGGCCTGGCGAAGTGGAAGAAAAATGGTATCAACATTGGCTCGATAAAGGCTATTTTCATTCAGTGCCTGACGACCGCGAATCGTACTCCATTGTCATTCCTCCTCCGAATGTCACTGGTGTCTTGCACATGGGGCATATGCTCAACAATACAGTACAAGATATACTTGCGCGTAAGGCTCGCCTGGAAGGAAAAAATGTTTGCTGGGTGCCCGGAACGGATCACGCTTCGATTGCCACAGAGGCGAAAGTCGTACAGATGTTGCGAGAAAAAGGAATTAAAAAATCCGACATCACCCGCGAAAGATTCCTGGAATACGCGTGGGAATGGAAAGAGAAATATGGAGGTATTATTCTAAAGCAGCTTCACAAACTTGGAGCCTCATGCGATTGGGATCGCACGGCATTTACAATGGATCAAGTACGATCGGAGTCTGTGATACAGGCATTTTGTGATCTGTATGAAAGAGGCAAACTCTACCGAGATTACCGTATGGTCAATTGGGATCCACAAGCGCAAACGGTTCTTTCTAATGAAGAAGTTCTTTACCAGGAAGAGTCGGGCCAACTGTATTACTTAAAATACTTTCTGGAAGGCGAAGAGGAAAAGTTTATCGCGATTGCTACTGCCCGGCCGGAGACGATAATGGGCGATACGGCGATTGCTATACACCCAAAAGACGAAAGATATAAAGAGCTAAAGGGGAAAAAGGTGCTCGTACCATTGATCAATCGGCCTGTCGACGTCATTTACGATGACTATGTCGATATGGAATTTGGTACCGGAGCGCTCAAAATCACTCCTGCCCATGATATAAATGACTACGACATTGGAAAAAGGCATAACCTCGAAACCGTCGATGTGCTCAATGCAGATGGAACCATTAGCAAATCCGGACAAATTCTAGTGGGCCTTGATCGATTCGAAGCGCGCAAGCAGATCATTGCAATGCTCGATGAAACAGGACAATTGCTCAAAACAGAAGATTATACAAAAAATGTGGGCCGATCAGAACGCACCAATTCTATTGTCGAACCGCGCTTATCGTTACAATGGTACGTCGATATGAAAGCCCTCGCCAAACCTGCCCTTGATGCCGTTGAAACGGACGAAGTAGAATTTTTCCCGAAAAATCAAAAGAACCTTTACCGTCATTGGATGCAAAATATTCGAGATTGGTGTGTTTCGCGGCAGCTTTGGTGGGGGCATCGCATTCCGGCGTGGTATTATGAGGACGATGTTTTTGTTGCTCCCACTGCAGAACAGGCTTTGGCCAAAGCCAAAGAAAAGCATCCTGATATTTCCTTGTCCGACCTGACTCAGGACGAAGATGTCTTGGACACTTGGTGTTCGTCATGGTTGTGGCCAATCACATGTTTTCACGGCTTTCAAAAGAGAGACGATTTGGACTATTATTATCCCACAGCGGTCTTAGTGACAGCATGGGATATCATTTTTCTTTGGGTGGCTAGGATGATTATGTCCGGTTATGAATGGGAGGGGAAAAGACCCTTCAGGCATGTGTACTTTACTGGTATGGTTCGCGATAAGCAGCAACGTAAGATGAGCAAATCATTAGGTAATTCTCCGGATGCTTTGAAGCTCATTGAGGATTTTGGTGCCGATGGTGTTCGCTTTGGAATTATGTCCTCTTCACCTGCTGGCGGCGATTTGTTATTTGATGAAAAGCTGTGTGAGCAAGGTCGGAATTTTAGTAATAAGATTTGGAATGCACTAAGATTAGTCAAAGGCTGGGAAGTTGAGGATAAGTTGCAAAGCGAATCCGATAAATCGGCTGTTTTATGGATCGAAAGCAAACTGAATCAAGTAATTGAATCTCTCGAAAGCGATTATCGAAATTACCGACTTTCGGAAATCACCATGAAGCTGTACAACTTCGTTTGGAGTGATTTCTGTTCCTGGTTTTTGGAGATGATCAAACCGCCTTTCGGCGAAAGCCTGGATAAATCGACTTATGATTCAGCTATTCAATTATTTGAGAAAATAACAATTGTTCTGCATCCATTGATGCCGTTTATTACAGAGGAAGTACATCACGTTATAAAAGAAAGGGAGGACGGAAATGATTGTATTGTTGCGAGCTATCCCAAAGCTGCCAACCATGACAAAGGTCTCATTGCAACGGTCGAGAGTCTACAGAATATAATCACTAAAATACGCGAGGTACGGAACGATAAAGGTCTCAAACAAAGAGAGCAATTGGCTTTGTTCATTGAAGCAGCGGAAGAGGTAAATAAAATTTATCGGACGAAAGGGGCTGTAGCCCTTTTGAAAAAAATGGCATTTCTGAGTTCATTCGAAAGTATAAGTGACTTTCCAAAAGAAGGCGTTACGTTTCTGACTAATAATCGAAAGTTTTTCATCCCGCTCCAACAAACGATTAACGCCGAAGAGGAGATTGAAAAAGTAAAAAAGGATATTAAATACGCAGAAGGTTTTCTGACTTCAGTCAAGCAAAAGCTGAGCAACAAAAGATTCGTTAATAGCGCGCCTGAGCAGGTAGTTGAGAATGAACGGAAAAAACAAGCCGATGGAGAAGAGAGGTTACGAATTTTGAAGGAGAGCTTGGAACGTCTGCAATAGGATCATTGAGCGCCGACGAAGCCCGCCTGCCGGACGGGCAGGGAGGGCCTGTCTGCCTTTGGCAGAGATCGGTGAGCCGATGAACCCCCAAACAAAAAAATACAATAAGCCCTTTCCCTTTCATAAACATTCTTTCATGAACTTTAACGAAGTTAGAGTATTAATAGAAAGAACATGAAAAAATACAACACGCTGACCCCCGAAGAAGAACGCGTCATTATTCACAAAGGTACGGAGCGCCCATTCACAGGAGAATACGATAATCACAAAGAACCTGGCGTCTACCAGTGCCGTCAATGCGATGCACCACTCTACAATTCAGAAGATAAATTTTCTTCTGGCTGCGGATGGCCTAGTTTTGACCTTGAGATCGAAGGTGCTGTGAAAAAAGTACCCGATGCTGATGGTAGACGCACGGAGATCATTTGCGCGAATTGCGACGGGCATTTGGGTCATGTATTTATTGGAGAACGACTAACGAATAAGGATACTCGGCACTGTGTGAATTCGATGTCTTTGAGGTTCGAAAAGGCCTAGCGATGCGATAAATTATTTTATAACTCCATGTCACAACAAACCGGTATTCATATTTCATATGGCTCAACAGATCTTCTTTCCTGCCCATTAGTGGAAACCGCGCTAAATGAGACGCGGCCTCATATATTTTGTATGCCACGCGTTCTGCAGCAGACCGACCACTTTCATTTTTAATATAGTCTGTTTCCCTATTTAGCTGAGCCGTAGCCCTTTTCGACCAAATTACTTCAACCACTCTTTCAACATCTTGCCTACTTCATCATGGGTATAAACTTCTCCCTTAAGTTCTTGCTGATAAGACTCATCAATGTCCGCCAAAAGAGACAATTGAGCATATATGTCGTCCAGAGTAGATTCCTCGGTAAGATTCTCAGCAATTTCCGTTAGATAAGACTTTAGCATTTCCTTTGTTATTGACTTTTCCATTTGGTAAATTAACTGACCTAAAATAATCCTGAGCTTCAAGGATAGTTTCTTTGATCTACAAAAGTGCGCGGCTGTTAATTGCCAGTGCATCAACCATTAAGTATAAATGTTATAGGATTTAGTGGTTGGTGCACTAGTGTTCAGTCAAGCGCATAAATCTGGGTAAAAAGAATAAAGTAACTTCGAATGTTGTTTTGCATAAAGATTAGAGTGACCACCTGATCAAAAAGAGAATATAGAGCCTTGATTAATGAACAAAAAAAAGAATCATGGCAAAATTTTACAAAGTAACCTTAACCGAAGAAGAGCGTAGTGAATTAGAGCGAATAATAAGCATACCCAATAGTAAGTCAATTAGGACCAAGCGGAGTTATATATTATTGGCCTCAGATGAGAATGGAGATAAGCATTGGACAGATAAAAAGATTCAAATTGCCTATGGAATGACGATAAATGGAATAGAGCGAATGCGAAAAAGATTTGTGGAACACGGATTTGAAGCAGCGCTATATGGAAAGAAAAGAGAATATGTAAAAGAAAAGATATTTGACGGTCGGGTAGAAAGCCATTTACTATCCTTAAGATGTGAAGAAGTTCCTGATGGTCATTCAGGGTGGAGTTTACGATTATTGGCTGATAAGATGGTAGAATTGGAATATGTAGAAAGCATCAGTCATGAATCTATACGGCAGATACTAAAAAAAACAAAATTAAACCCTGGCGAGTCAAAGGTTGGATAATGCCAAAGAAAGGAGCAGATTTTGTTCATAAAATGGAAGCGGTATTAGATGTATATGAACGACCATATGACCCGACTCATCCAGTAATCTGTTTAGATGAGTCCCCTAAACAGATCATAAGTGAAACAAAGAAAAGCTATATGGATTCAAAGGGTATATTACATCAAGACTATGAGTATAAAAGAGAAGGAGTAAAAAGTATGTACATGATCGTAGAACCCTTAGGAGAATACAGAGAAGTACATATTGAGGATAATCACAATAGTCAGACTTACGCAAAAATCATCATGAACTTAGTAGAAAAAACATATAGCGCTGCTAACAAAATCACATTGGTAGAGGACAATTTAAGTGCACATAAATTAAGTACCTTATATGAAATTATGCCTGCCCCCAGAGCCCGAAACATAGTGAAAAAGATAGAAGTTGTTCGCACACCGGCACATGCTTCCTGGCTCAATATTGCAGAATGTGAATTGAGCGTATTAACACGGTGTGGTTTGAAAAGTAGAATGTCAGATGAAGAACAACTCAAAAAACAAACCAAAGCCTGGTATGGGTACAGAAACAAAAACCAAAAAGGAGTAGATTGGCAATTTACAACGAGTGATGCGCGCATTAAACTAAAAAATCTTTACCCAGACTATATAATTTGACTGAACACTAGTGCGTCAGGAACGAAATACTTGCACATTTATACTTGTTCTTTTCCTCCTGCTCAGCGTTGGAAAAATCCTCATTATGCTTTGGCATAATTCCGGTTTTTCCGCCTTGATCAGAAGAAAAATAACTTTGTCTAAATATGCAATTACTTAGTTCCTGACGCACTAGTCACGCAATTCCACATCCGTAAGTACACCATTATTTACCAATGCCAATCTTTGATCATTGACATTAACATCGCCATTCAGATCGTAGTCCGCTATATAATAACTGCTGTTCAGACCTGATTTTTGAGACCAAAAGCTGTAGTCTCTGACATTGATGTCTACAGCCGAAGAGGTAGTCTTGGATTGATCGCCATTACCTGCATACATAACATATATACCAGGTGCGATCTCTTTTTGACCTCGGCCAAAAAGATTTCGATACGAATCTTGAATTCTGAAGTCATACGAAAGTGTAGCACCTTGAAAATTCACAATTTCATAAGACATAACAGGTAAGTGATTTCTATGTTCTACGACTACAAAATACGATTGTAACGTATCTAATTCGCAGCAGTTTTGTCCTTCGAAGTATACTAGTTGCCCGTACTTCATGAGCGCAGCGGCTATTCTGCATACTTCACTTTCAAAGTTTTTATCCGATCTCAGGCTCAACAATACATAATCCGTTAATTCCAATGGATAGCCTGCAAAACCGTCATTGTCGGGAAGGTTTGAATCCAACTCAAGACCTTCACTGCCAAAATAATTCCACGGCTTTGCTTTATAGGGTTGTCCCGCCTCAGTCGGAGTTCCGAAAAAAGTCACCGGTGCCTGTCCTGGAAGATATCCTTCTTCATTGAGCCTGGTATGCATTTTTTCCGTGGAAGGTTCGTAGGCGCCTTCGAGGAATATGTGTATGTCTAAAGTTATGTAGAGGGCGTGATCATTTTGGTCATTTGGAGTTTGAGAATTAAGATTTATACAGTAGAGTAGTAAGGGAAGGCAATATTTTATATAATTCATCAAAAGAACCTGTACTGAGAAAACAAAAGTACTCTTTATATTATTATTTTTTGTAATATGAACTCATGTTTCCACTACTGTCGTTGATTTTAATCAGTGCAAAAAGAATGCGAAAAGTGGAATTTTAGAATTCGGTAAATACTGTTGCCGAAGGAGCATCCACAGTTATATCCGTAAGTTTTCTTTCCCCCAGGGTGCCTCCGGAAAGAAGTAACTCTCCGTATTGCTGATATTGAGACCAGGGCGATTTAAATCTGGGTAGGCTGTCCTGATAATTCGTATAATAATCCCATTGCGTTACCAATCTGGAATTATCATCCACATACACGAGGTATTTGTTATCAGGCGTCACTCCCACTTCTTCAAAAGTTAATTCCAGCACATCCGATGAGCTGCCTTCTTCAGTCGTTCCTTTGCCTGAATATGTTAATGTCACTCCAGAGTCTTTCAATTTATAAGGCATTACTAGCCAGTAACTATCGTTAATCCACCATCTTTTGCCCATTTCCAGAAAATGATTCAGGCTGTCTTGTTGGCTGTATATATGGTCTCCTCTCTTGGCTGATCCTGAATTGTCTTCCAGATTTAAAAGTATGGTCAAGTCTTGTCTCGGGGATTCGATGCGACAGCGTTTGTTCTTTTTGTCCCAGATGTGCTTTCGATTGCCGAAGAATGTCCAGCTGAGGTATTGCGCATCATCCCATGCTTTTCTTCCGCCCATTACTTGCATGACCTCATCAGCTATGGCGATTGCTTTGGCGTCCGAAGCATCAGCGTTGAAATCTTGGGCTGCCGGATTTTTTGAAATGGAGATGCTGCCCTGTTGCGTTTGGCAAGAATTAAGTGCAAAGAAGATAGTGCAAAGGGTTATTATTTTATAGATGAGACTGTAATTCATCGTAGTCGTTTTTTGTGAAACAATGCTTTAAAGATAAACAGTTTACCCTGATACATCGATCGAGTATGTGGGCTTGTATATGATGTTTTCCTTTCTCGTTGGCTGGAAACTTAACGGGAGACAACTGGCATTTTTAACTCATAGTGTTTTACTTTCTCTTTCTGTAACACAAGGCATGAGCATGGTGGCTGCCTTGTTCTGGTTCTACCTCTCTGCCAAACTCTTCACTACCATCGCACTAGCCCCGCCGCCTCCATTGCACAAAGTGGCACAACCCAGTTCGGCATCATTTTGATCAAGGACATTTATTAAAGTGGTAACGATCCTGGCTCCGCTGCAGCCGAGAGGATGCCCCAGCGCTACAGCGCCGCCGTTGACGTTTATAACATCCTGATTTACATCTAATTCTGCGCTAAATGCCATGGCCACAGAGGAAAAAGCTTCATTAACTTCGAAATAATCCACGTCTGCCTGTGACAGCTGAGCTCGTTCGATGGCTAGTGGGGCAGCTTTGGTTGGGGCCGTGGTAAACCATGTTGGCTCGTGAGCAGCGTCTGCATAGGATAAAATTTGAGCAATGGGTTTTAATCCATATTTGTCCACAGCCGCTTCGCTGCATAATACTAATGCGGCTGCCCCATCATTCAGGGTTGACGCGTTCGCTGCTGTAACTGTTCCATTTTTTGAGAAGGCCGGGCGGAGTGTTGGTATTTTATCGAATCTGTAACTACTCAGGAGGTAATATAACGAATAATAATAATGGAGTAAAAAGAGTTATAGGACAATCCAACTCGAACTAAAGATAATAGGGCCGGATAAATTGGACTATTATCGAATCACGACTAACAAAACTGGAAAAAGAAAACCAACTTCTTCGAAAGGAGAATAAGTTTTTGCGTGAAGAGAATAAAATTCTATGCCAAGAGATTAGAGAACTTCGCGAAAAACTGGAATTAGTCCTTAGCCAACTGGCCAAAAAAGAGGTTAAAAAAGACAGCCACAACAGCCACAACCCACCAAGCCAAGACAAGTCAACACATGAGAAAAAAAGTCTGCGTAAGAAAACAGGACGTAAATCAGGAGGACAAAAAGGACATAAGGGTCATTATCTTGCAATGACAGATAATCCTGATGAAAAGCACATAGTAAAAAGTGATTACTGTTCAAAATGTGGGGACACCATTGATCAGGAAAAGCAACAATTGGTATCGAAAAGACAAATAGTAGAAATACCTTCGATACGCCCCAGATACATTGAATATCAGCAGTATGGATGCCAGTGCGGGCGGTGTGGTCATCTTCAAAAAGGTAGTTTTCCCCAAGGGGTAAAAGCACCGATCCAATATGGTAGCAGCGTCATAGCACTGGTCAGCTATTTTAGTGTTTTCCATTATCTTCCCTTCCAAAGAATGACCCAGTTGTTCAAAGATATATTTCACTTGCCCATCAGTGAGGGAAGTGTACAGAACTTATTGAAAAAAGCAGCCCAAAAGGCTCGACCCATATACCATGCTATACTCCAACAAATCTTTTCATCGACTTACGTCGGTTCGGACGAAACATCTGCTAAAGTAAATGGCGACAAATGGTGGGTATGGGTGTGGCAAAATATGAAAAACACTTACATAAAAGCCACTGAAAGTCGAGGATTTATAAGTGTCCAGCAAATAATTGGCGATCACTTGTCCCACGCTACAATAGGGTCAGACCGCTGGGCAGCACAACTGAAAATGAAATCCAAATCCAAACAATTATGCATAGCTCACTTATTGAGAGACCTCATATTTTTGGAAGAATCGGAAAACCAAGTTTGGGCCAGCCAATTTAAGTCCTTGTTAGAACATGCTTTAGCCTTGCGAAAAAAAACAGAACAAACTCAAACCTTTCAAACCAACCAAAAGGATGCCTATAAATTGGAAAAAAGGCTTGATCGGCTACTGTTAAGGCATATCGAAAAAACCGAATTCCCAAAAACTCATTCTTTTCAAAAATCAATGTTAAAAAACAGGAATTACATCTTTCCCTTTTTATACAATTCTGAAGTCCCACCGGACAACAATTCTTCAGAAAGGGCAATAAGAAATGTAAAAGTAAAACTAAAGGTCTCAGGACAGTTTAAATCGGGTCAGAATATATTTTGTGTCTTGCGTTCCTGCATCGATACATTAAAAAAAAGAGAGCTCAATGTTTTGGCCTATCTTTACTGCATTGCCAAACTCCCTACTCAAAAGCATTGTTTGGTACCTGAGTAGTTACTCGAATCTTACATTTTTGAATTCCTCATCTTCATTCATTACAAGTGGGTCTCCTATGCGCTGAGGGATTTCGACCGAAATAATTTCTGCTTTGAATCTTCCACTTTCTGTGGCTGCTTTTGCTCTTGTGTATGATCTGACAGCATATTCATCCTGGGCTGCTCGTGTGAAGCCATATTTTTCAGCAGTGGCATCTCCGGAATCGCCCATGGCTTGCTGGTCGTATGCGTCGGTCAGTCCATCTCTTTGTAAGCCATCGACCACATCGGCGGCTCCAAATTTCGTTCCCCATCTTAGTTTGGGCACATAGTACGGGATATTGCTCATGCTTTCCATTCCTCCAGCTACTATGATATCGGCGTGACCGAGTAGAATAGATTGAGCGCCAAACATAATTGACTTCATGCCTGATGAGCATACTTTATTCACAGTCGTACAAGGCACAGTATTCGGAATTCCTGCTCCGAGTGCTGCTTGTCGTGCTGGCGCCTGACCCAAATTAGCCGAGCAGACATTACCGAAGAAAACCTCTGCGATGTTATCAACTTCTACACCAGCTTCCTGTACAGCGGCCTTTATCACTATTGATCCGAGTTGAGTAGCTGAAAGAGATTTCAAAAGCCCTCCGAAACTGCCCATTGGCGTACGCTTGGCACTTGCGATATAAACTTTGCTAATTGTCATTTTATGATCATTTTTTATACAAATTATTCTCAACTGTTAACCGACAACCAGTCAGCAGTGGGCAGTTGGCAGTCTGTTCATTCCTAAATTGTATTCTACGATTTTATTTGCTTAATTGTATCTTTTCGCAAATCGGCACTACTGGAACCAGCAACCAGCATCGAGTATCCAGCAACCTGTATCCATCTGCCCAAAGTTCTACGTCTTCGGGATCTCTGATTGACTCCGACTTCCGACTTTTATGATTATATTAAAATAAATTTTAAAAATGTTTACATGACCACGGCCACAAAAATCGTCATAAACTTTAAACAGAAACAACGATGACCAAGTTCAGTTTTTACTTTCTTATCCTGCTTTTATTGGCAGCAATGAATCCCATTTCTACCCAAAGCCTGGAAGAAGATAATAATGTGCTTTTCCTAAAAGCCAATATTCTCTACGAAACCAGCCGCTACGATGAAGCTATCAGGCTATACAACAGAATCTTGAACGATCAACCTACATTTTCCGGAGCTTTGTTCATGAGGGGCAAGGCGAAATTTGCTCTCGGAGCATTTAAAGGCACTAAAAGAGATATTCTGGGCTATATAGATCAAAGGGGAATTAGTGATGAGATTATAGAAATTATGGCCGAAACAGAACTGAAACTTGAAAACCTCGCCAATGCTTTGTCCTATTTTGAGATACTACTTGATTTGAAGCCTTTTGAGGGAAAATACTTTGCGAAAGCCGGTGACCTCGCATTAGAAAATGGGAACAGGAACAAGGCGTGTCAATACTGGATCAAGGGAGCAAAATTAGGCGATGCCTCGGCCGCAAAGCAAGCGTCCTTGAGATGTGCCTATGATCACACGATCCATTTACCACCTAAGAGAAGTGAGGAAACTGCTTCACAAGATGAAGTGCTGCTGCATGACGAAGTAATGAGTGAAGACGGTCAATTTGAGGAAGCCGATAAAACCGGTGAAGCAGGGAAAACTGGAGAAGTCGGTGAACGAGAAGAAACCGGTAGAACAGCTCATGTGGATATGAATGCCATCCAAGAAATAAAGATTGACAAAGAACTGACCCTCAAAATCACAGCTGGTTTGGGAGAGCGAAAAATCGAAGATTATCCAAATATTTTGATGCTCTCTGATAAGTCCGGAATAGTAACGGTCGATATATGTGTGAATAGCGAAGGCAAGGTTTCTAAAGCCGAAATAAGTACAGCACAAACTACCATTTTCAGAACAAGCCTGAGTTCTTTGGCTATAAGAAAAGCGAAAGAATTTGTATTTATTCCTTCTTTGTCAGAGGAGCAATGCGGGGTGTTGATTTATGATATCGATACGTCGAGGTGAAATGTAAGTTAGTTGGCAAAATAGCTTATAAGTTGTTGAATATCAGTGAGTTACTATATTGTTATATTGCTGCATTGCTGCATTGCTGTATGGCTGCGCTGCTAAATTCAGAACTCCAGACTCGGAGTAAATTACAATGTCGCGATTTGGTAGTGAAGTTCCAAATTAGTGCCTGGATATATGGTTTGGGTTTGGTTGAGAAGATGGCATAATTTTTCAGCAGCTTTATTCATTCTTGGATTGGATTGGGAGTAAAGGGAGACGGTTAATTTTTTAGATTTATAGTCACATTCCAGGTCAATTGGAGTTTTGATCAGACTTTTGATCAAACTTCGTTTTTCGTCTTTTGACTTTTTAAAATGAGGCATCAATTTATTAGTCATTGACGTTTCGGCACGATAGCATATCATTTTTATTACGTTTTGGAACCTTTTACTTTCCATGTTGAGTGATGAGTATCTTATGGATTCAGGCATATCCTTGATTTTAATTTTGTAACTAACTGATTTGCGTTTGGTTATCAGTTGATTTTCCTGTTTTTCCAGGCCGTTTATCTGTTCTTGTACTTTGGATTGTTGTGTTTCCAGTTTGGATACATGGTCTACATTTTGCTTGCTAAGTTTTTCCTGGATGTCGAATAAGCGGGCTTTTCTTCGTTGGATTTTTTCTCTTACTTTTTTGAGGTAGTAACTAAGATTACTGTACTCCGGGTTGACTACATCAAAGTCTTTATCTATCTGATCCACAGTGTTTTGTACAATACTGTCCAACCTATAATCCAGTCGCATATATCGAAAGAAATTCTCCTGCGTCCAGCGGGCAAACATGTATAGTGCTACCGATAGAATGGCCAGTTTTTTGTTGGTCGTCAATACACTTGTCTGATGAGTGTCTTTGTTCAGTTTTCTTATTTCCCTCATCGGCACTTTATCCAGAACGATTTGCCTTTCACTCAAGTCCATTTGCGTGTCTACACCTTCGATAGCCAACTGATGTGTTGTAAAATCATCAACATTCCACCGGTCTTCTACATTCTTACGATAGGTCAACACCGCCACCCGATGTTTTTCCCACAACATGCCGAAAAAAGCAGGACTGTATGCCTCCCTGTCAAAGACAATGGTAAAGCGCGGTAAATCAGGATCAGATTCCAATTGTTCATCACTGTATTTGCAGGGCATTTCATTTAGTAGCTTTGGTAAAATTTGCTCAATAATAGTTTCCTGAAGCTTCTGGTTCACCTGGCCTGTAACAAAAAAATAGGGAGAACCGTCTTGATTGTTGATCCAAAATTCCTGCATTCCCGGCAGGCATAACTTTTGACGTGATACGTATTTTTTACCCAATTTGGCTTTGTAACCATAATAAATCTGAACGTGTCCGTCTATGTAGTAAAACTCGTTTTGTTCCTCACTTGCCCAGTTTTGACCTAAGTCCATCATCCATGGCCCTGCTTTTTGCTGATTGGTGATCATATGCAGTTTGTTGCGCATGCATTTGGCTTCAGGTATGCGGTCTAGTCCGAGTAATTTGCCAAAGTCTCCGGGACTGATCTGCTTGAGCTGCTCCACGCTCTTGATGCGGCATAAATACATAAATGACAACAGCAAAATGATCACTTCTATGTAGTAGTAGCCCCGTTTCAATTCGTGGTAATGATCCCGATAGGTCAATAGACCACTCATGATCAAAAAGGGAAGTAAAAGAAGTACTCCGCCAAAGGACAGGGATTGACAGGATTCAAAATGTAATGGGGTAGTTTCTATCTTACCGAAGGCGGCTTTTGTCCTTTCATCTACTCGTGTAGCTGCTACTCCCAAGACCTCTGATGCCAACAGATCCAACTCGTTTCTCTCAGCAGGCAAAAGAATAGTCCCATTGGATGATACAGAATCGGTTGGTTTACCACTTTTTTTTTAACCGGCCTTTTCTGATATGATAGCGAAGTGCGCCTTCTGTAACTCCTAAAAGTTTAGCTGTATCGGCTACTCCATAGAAACCATCAAGGTACTTTTGGGCTTGATCCATCGCCCCTTCACTCAACTTATAGCAACTTCCTCTTTGTTCTTCTCTTTGGAAAAACCATTGTGATCCTTTTTCGCGCAAGGCTTTGGCATATCTTTGGATGTTCCGGTTGCCCACTCCCAATGTATCGGCTATTTCCTTTGGTCTACATAGACCTGACACTACAAGATTGGCTGTAATATATCGATAGCCTTGAAGGTCACTTTTCTCATGGCAGTATATCACCGATCCGGAATGCATGTAGTAGACCATGTTCGAATCTGCGTACACAGCTGTATTTGCGTTTATTAATCGTGATGATGAGGGAAATATGGGAAGTCGCATTTGCATGATCTATCAAATAGTTTATGCTAAAATGCGACATTTGAATTTACGGTCAAATTCTCATAACTCCTTGATTATCTTTGTCCAGGTCTGGAGTTCTGAAATTGCCGTATTGGTGGGTTGCACAGGTCGTCCAGCAAATTAGGAAGGCAAAGTAGTGATGGTTATTTCAGCACCGGTTTTTGAAGTGCCAGCTCTTCTTGCAAAAATCCTTTCAGGCTCAAATCTTCATCGAGATCGGGCCAAAATACAGCCACGCCTTCTCCTACGAATTCAAAATTATTCAGTGCCTTTGCTTTGGCTTTAGCCAGCAAAGGGTATGATGATAATTTTCGATTAAGAGCCTTTCGATTATTCAGAACTAAAAGCATAAGGTCGAGTTCAGGATGGATGTAAATATCCTTAATTCTCAATCCATCCTCAAAGATCACTTTTTCAAAAGTGTCATATTGATTTTCGGAAATATTCATACCATTTTTCCTTGAAGTACCTACGTGTATATGCGGCAATTCGCGTCTATCCGACGAATAGCAGTGAAAGCGAAATCCATTTCTTAGCAAGACGGTCGGCATCAGCCAATATAAATTTCACCATTCAGGAAAAGCCGGCAAGCGCCCGATATTTTCACCCGATCATTGATGCGCTCATTCTGAAAATAACCCTTCCTTGCGGAAAGCTGGCAACACGTGAAGTTATTCTTACCTAATACATCCGGCCAATATGCGGCTAAAGTTGTTTGAGCAGATCCTGTGGCGGGATCTTCGTCAATGCCGGTCTGCGGAAAAAATCCGCGACAGACGACATCGTAGTCATTTCCGGGTGCGCTTATCAGACAGCCTCTTGCATCGGCCTCCGTCATTTCCTTAAAATCGGGTTCAAAATCCCGAATGATGTTTTCATGATCAAAGATCAGCAAGTAGTCATCCCTCCCTCTTAATGTCTGTGAAGGTTCCTTTCCCAAGCTTCTGATCAACTCCTTAGGACATGGGCATTCACGCGCATCATCGAGAGGAAAATCCAGAGTGTATAGATCGTCAGATTTCGTGACGCTTATTTTGCCGCTAAGGCAATTGAATTCAATGGTCGATAGCGGATGTCCGAGTTTTTCAAAATAAATAAATCCACTTGCAAGAGTAGCATGTCCACAAAGCCTAACCTCCGTAGCAGGCGTAAACCATCTAATGCGATAACCACTGTCTTCGCGAACAACATAAGCCGTTTCCGAAAGATTATTTTCTTCTGCAATTTTTTGTAAAAGATCATCGGGCAGCCAATCTTCCAAAGGACAAACCGCCGCTGGATTACCTGAGAAAGAGCCTTTCACAAAAGCGTCAACCTGGTAGATATCGATTTTTTGGCTCATATCTTAAAGAATTAACTATTTCGTAACAAACAAAACGGTCAAATGGATCATTTTTCATTAACATTATTGATTATCAATGCGTTATAAAGACGAATTGAGCGTAATATTTTGAATACAGAATAAAACCAGTTCGTATGGAAGACACCACCGGCCTGCTGAAAAAATGTAAGATCAAAGGTCTCAAGCTCACTCCTTCTTCTATAAGAAAAGTACGAAAGACCATTGAGTACAATTTCATTCAACTGGATTCTCTTCTACTATTTCACCAGGAAAAATTAAATCCGAAACTCTTTGACGATAATTTTCTCAATCCTGAGACCCTCGATGTATTTGAGTATAAGGGAGAGAGTTTTGTGGTAGAGGAAGTTTCGTGTACCAGAAATTAAGTAATTGCACATTTAGACAACGTTATTTTTCTTCTGATCAAGGCGGGAAAACCGGAGTTATGCCCAAGCATAATGAGGATTTTTCAAACGCCGAGCAGGAGGAAAAGAACAAGTATAAATGTATTAGTATTTAGTTTCTGGTACACTAGTGTTCAGTCAAGCGCATAAATCTGGGTAAAAAGAATAAAGTAACTTCGAATGTTGTTTTGCATAAAGATTAGAGTGACCACCTGATCAAAAAGAGAATATAGAGCCTTGATTAATGAACAAAAAAAAGAATCATGGCAAAATTTTACAAAGTAACCTTAACCGAAGAAGAGCGTAGTGAATTAGAGCGAATAATAAGCATACCCAATAGTAAGTCAATTAGGACCAAGCGGAGTTATATATTATTGGCCTCAGATGAGAATGGAGATAAGCATTGGACAGATAAAAAGATTCAAATTGCCTATGGAATGACGATAAATGGAATAGAGCGAATGCGAAAAAGATTTGTGGAACACGGATTTGAAGCAGCGCTATATGGAAAGAAAAGAGAATATGTAAAAGAAAAGATATTTGACGGTCGGGTAGAAAGCCATTTACTATCCTTAAGATGTGAAGAAGTTCCTGATGGTCATTCAGGGTGGAGTTTACGATTATTGGCTGATAAGATGGTAGAATTGGAATATGTAGAAAGCATCAGTCATGAATCTATACGGCAGATACTAAAAAAAACAAAATTAAACCCTGGCGAGTCAAAGGTTGGATAATGCCAAAGAAAGGAGCAGATTTTGTTCATAAAATGGAAGCGGTATTAGATGTATATGAACGACCATATGACCCGACTCATCCAGTAATCTGTTTAGATGAGTCCCCTAAACAGATCATAAGTGAAACAAAGAAAAGCTATATGGATTCAAAGGGTATATTACATCAAGACTATGAGTATAAAAGAGAAGGAGTAAAAAGTATGTACATGATCGTAGAACCCTTAGGAGAATACAGAGAAGTACATATTGAGGATAATCACAATAGTCAGACTTACGCAAAAATCATCATGAACTTAGTAGAAAAAACATATAGCGCTGCTAACAAAATCACATTGGTAGAGGACAATTTAAGTGCACATAAATTAAGTACCTTATATGAAATTATGCCTGCCCCCAGAGCCCGAAACATAGTGAAAAAGATAGAAGTTGTTCGCACACCGGCACATGCTTCCTGGCTCAATATTGCAGAATGTGAATTGAGCGTATTAACACGGTGTGGTTTGAAAAGTAGAATGTCAGATGAAGAACAACTCAAAAAACAAACCAAAGCCTGGTATGGGTACAGAAACAAAAACCAAAAAGGAGTAGATTGGCAATTTACAACGAGTGATGCGCGCATTAAACTAAAAAATCTTTACCCAGACTATATAATTTGACTGAACACTAGTGCATTAGGCATTAAGTAATGAACCTCATAAACAAAGTTATTTTTCTTCTGATCAAGGCGGAAAAACCGGAGTTATGCCTAAGCATAATGAGGATTTTTCCAACGCCGAGCAGGAGGAAAAGAACAAGGTTCATGGGGGTCAGGATTTAGTGCCTGGTGCACTAGGTCAATGCCCACCGCAAAGTAAAGCTATGCTGCCTTTCTTTCTCTAATTGCTGTAATTCCAAAAATTAATAAAAGAATAGCAAGAGAAATAATTCCCCATTGAGACAAGGTAGGAACAAGTGGATCAACCGGTGGTGCCAATACTATCCCGACCTCAAATTCAAATGAGCAACTCGCGGAATTTGGATCATTGCTTAGCAATTTCAATTCAGCAGAAGAGTTGGAGTAGAGAGGAGGTCCGGTATAGTTAACTATAATCTGTAATTCTTGGTTGGGCTCAATTTCAATATCACCAGTCAATCCCAGAAGGTCGATAGTATATTCGGGACCTGCATTAACTAAGGCAGGTGCAGATAATTTTAACGTTTCGTTTCCATCATTTAAAACATGAAGGATGATCTCTTCCCCCACTCCAGCTCCGGCATAGAAAAAATAGTATTCATATCCGCAATCCCACAATTTAGCATTGTCCGATGGAGTATGAGCGAATATTGGAACATCCGATTTGTGATACACTTTCCACACGGTCATATTGGGTTGAGCTATAACATAAGTAGATAGGAGCAAAAAAAGAATCAAATATGAACCGCTAGCTTTCAAATTATGATAGTTGGCACTACAATAGTAATAAACATTTGTAAATCGGCCTCAAAATGTCCATTTATTTTAAGAATTTATTATATGCATATATTCTAAATATTGATGCGTATGCACAATAATTTAAGATTGCAACGGAGACTGCCGCCTTTTTAGCAAAATAATGTAGAATAAAAGCTCTTTCATCCGAAAGGTGAGAAAAACCATTGAATACAATTTTATTCAACTCGATTCCCTTCTACTATTTCACCGCGAAAAAATAAATCCAAAACTCTTTGACGATAAGTTCCTCAATCCTGAGACTCTTGATGTTTTCCAGTATAAGGGAGAGAGTTTTGTGGTAAAGGAAGTTTGGGTCAATGCCTGTGCAAAATAAAGTTATCCTGCCTTTCTTTCTCTAATTGCTGTAATTCCAAAAATTAATAAAAGAATAGCAAGAGAAAGAATCCCCCATTGAGACAAAGTAGGAACACGTGGACAAGTTTGTGTACAAGCCGGACTAGTTATACTTCCTACTGATGTTACAATTTTCATCACTACGTTTGGCGGGCGATAAAATGTAAATTGAATGTCTGGAGGTAAAACTCCTAGGGTAATTGCGCCTGCATCGAGAAAAGGGGTTCCAGTGGCATCCAGAAAACCACTATTATTAGTTGTCAATGTCACAGTTGCGGGAGAACCTGTGATAGTTAACACATCCACAAATAAGAAACCAAAGGCATTGTTGGCAGCAATAATATTATCACATCCACATGGGTCTTCAACCATCACAACGTGCGTTACCGTCCCTTGTGGTTGTGAAAAGGCACCTATGGAAAAGAGCAGAAAGAAAAAAGTATGTATGAGGTTGGTTTTCATATTTCAACAATAAAACCAGTGCAATTTGGGTAAATAACTCCATAATATACAACACAATGTCAAAGATGAAGATATTTTTTTTCTGTTCAAAGCTGACAACTGCCGATGCGTGGTGATCGCTCGAACCTAGAACCAGCACCTAACAACCAGCAGCAATTCTACCCTCCAGTCTCCGTCCTCAACTTTTGAATCCAATTTTCCCAAAGCGTCTTCTGCTCTTCTTCTTCACCTTCATCGCAGAAATCAGTCACCTCGAATACCGTTTCATTGGTCACATCCGATTTGTACATTCTGAATTCGAGAAATTCGCCATCATCGGCATCGTCAAATATGAAGCGCACTCTTTCTTCTTCTATGTCGTCGACAAGTTCCGCCTGTTCCTCAGATCCCTGCCAGTCAAAAATATATACGTCACTGGTCACATCGACACCATCACAAAACCATCGTACCAAACATTCAGGAATTGTTAAAAATTTGTAAATAATAGCCGGGGAGGCTCTAAATATAAATTCAGCATCTACTCGAACACGCTTCATAAATAAGTTTGGCTGATACAAATAGTTGAGTATCAAGGATTTTCAGGAATATTTATTTACCATTCCTTGACCGGCAATTAAAGGGAAAAAAACGGAAATTCAAAATGATGGCGACAGTTTTATTTATGCGAGGCGATTTACTTGTCTGCTTGGTCCTTGAATGACTCGCAGCAAGTCTATTATCTAGACGCCGTAAGATCGAAGCTGGAAGACCACAAAAGAAAAAATTGTTTGTGTATGCTTCCATATTCGATCTTGTGTCTTCTAACTTGATGCCCCTTGAGTTATACTATTTTTTTATACATCTTTGCCTCTTATTGGTAAAGTAGTCATTCTAAAACTAGTTTGAAATTTCATGAGGCAGCTTAAGATTACGAAGTCTATAACCAACCGAGAAAGCCAATCCTTAGAAAAATATCTTCAAGAAATAGGAAAAGTAGATCTCCTTACCCCGGAGGAAGAAGTAGACCTTGCCCGGAGGATCAAGGAGGGAGATCAGGAAGCCTTGGAAAAACTGACCAAGGCAAATCTGAGATTCGTGGTTTCGGTAGCTAAACAATACCAAAATCAAGGGCTATCACTAAGTGATTTGATCAACGAAGGCAACCTCGGTTTGATCAAAGCAGCACAGCGATTTGACGAGACAAGAGGATTTAAGTTTATCTCATATGCTGTATGGTGGATTCGACAATCCATACTTCAAGCTCTTGCCGAACAGTCTCGTATAGTAAGACTGCCATTAAACAAAGTGGGTAGCCTCAACAAGATCAATCGCGCCTTTTCAGAACTCGAACAGGAGTATGAAAGGGAACCTTCTTCAGAAGAACTGGCTGAATTGTTAGAAATCAGCTCGGATGAAGTCGAAACTACTCTTGGTGTCGCGGCCAGACATGTATCTATGGATGCACCCTTTGTAGATGGTGAAGATAATTCTCTTTTAGATGTTTTGGAAAACAGAAAAATTCCAGGTACCGATGCCCAACTGGAGTATGTAGAATCGCTTGGAAAACAGAAAAATTCCAGGTACCGATGCCCAACTGGAGTATGTAGAATCGCTCAGAGGAGAAATCGAAAGATCACTCGGTACGCTTACGGAACGGCAGTGCGATGTGGTCAAGCTATATTTTGGTATTGGCGTGGAGCATCCGCTTTCTCTAGAAGACATAGGAGAGCGATTCGGACTCACCCGCGAACGAGTACGTCAGATAAAAGACAAGGCAATCAATAAACTAAGATCTGCTTCACGAAGCAAATTGCTGAAGCATTACTTAGGAGCATGAGGTAACGGCGAACCTGCCTGACCGTCAGGCCGGTTTATTCAACGTATATAGGCTATAGTCGGATTATGCTATCAGGCAACTGAAGTCCCAATAGAGCGGGACTGATTCTCAGCAATTTCGTCAGTTCGGAGAGCGTATTATTCATTTGGTATGAATAATGCAGATTACAGTCTTATCGTGCAAATAGATGTTGGAAAGCAAAAAAGAGGCAATAGGTCGGCTGTGGCCATTAGCCTCCAATGAAATACGATATACGCACTTTATCAGTACGTGATTGCTCTCCTTATTGGTATTTGATTTTATCTGAACTAGTCAGATTGCGGTTGTGATATTTGGGGCGGCCGGTTTATCGATTCTTCTAATGAAATGAAGGTTTCCGTTCTTTGGATACCGTCGATTTGCTGGATTTTCTCAGAAAGGACACTTCTCAGATGTAGTGTATCTTTGCACATTATTTTGGCAAAAATACTGTAGCTGCCAGTAGTATAATGAGCGGATACGACCTCGGGAATATCTTTTAGCTGGTCTATGACTTTTTCGTACATATTGCTCCTTTCCAGATATATTCCCAGAAAAGAAACAATGTCAAAACCCAGCTTGGAGAAGTCGACTTTCAGTTTGGAGCCTTTGATCACGCCTTGATCAATAAGCTTTTTGAGTCTGACGTGTACCGTGCCTCCAGATACAAAAAGTCTCTGACCGATTTCAGCATAAGACGTTTTGGCGTCTTCCAGCATGATAGAAATAATGGCTCTATCAATGCGGTCAATGTCAATAGGTTTTTTCATCAAAATAGAGTTGAAAGTTTAATGTAAGAAAAAAATAGAAAACTGAAAAACTTTGTTCTTGTTAGAACAACTTAGCGAGCTGCGTTAAATTTGGCGATGCAAAGGTATTAAATGATTAATAAAAATCGCTACGAAATATTACAACCTCTTATTCTATCGCTTTTGGTGGCTTTCGGAATGCTCCTTGGATATCGCATGAAAGACATGCCTGTTTCTTCCCATATACGCATCACTCAGCCATTGGAAAACACGAAAACCCTTAATGAAGCCGTAGAATTAATAAATCGCCATTTCTATATAGAAAAAAAATCGCAAAAGCTCGTCGATGATGCAATAATGAACATGACCGAGAATTTGGACAATTATTCCGCGTATGTTCCACCACAGTACAGGGACAGCCACGATTTATACTCCCGGGGGAAATACATAGGATTAGGAATAGAAACTATAGATTTTCAGAAAGATCTGTTTATTTCTAAGGTATTGGAATCGAGTCCTGCCAAAAAAGCCGGGTTGTTAAAGGGTTCGCGAATATCTGCAGTAAATGGCATCGATATGCATGCGAGAAATTGGAACGTGGATAGCCTGTCCGTTTTTCTACAAGTAAATCGCAACACGGAAATCACCCTCGGCCTTGAACATATAAAATATGACTCAATCGCGCAGATTTCAATATTTCCTGCCGAAGTGGGTATCCGTAATGTTAAGGATGTCTATCGTCTTGATAAGCGCATAGGATATATTAACATATCCAGATTTGGAGAAGGCACATATGCGGATTTTATGAGCGCACTGGAACTACTGTTGAATGACAAATCATTGGACAATCTAATCATCGACTTGCGCTCCAATCCCGGCGGATTTCTAAGTGAAGTGTGTAAAATAATCAGCCAACTTCTTACTGAAGAAACAGAATTTCTAAAAACGATCGATCGACATCAAAAAGCCAAATCGTATCGCTCTCACGGAAAGTCTTTTTTTCAAATTGACAATGTGATTGTACTGATCAATAATTATTCGGCCTCGGCCAGTGAGATATTGGGAGGTGTACTTCAGGACTTGGACAGAGCGATCATTATTGGTAATACATCCTTTGGAAAAGGTTTGGTTCAGGAACAATTTAATCTATCCAATGGGGGTCTTCTCAGGTTGTCAGTAAGCTATTATCAACTTCCATCGGGCAGATCAATTTATCCGGAATCCAATATCGAAGAAGCGAAAACGTACTACTCCAAAATATACAAAAGAGAGCTTGGTGCCAATGGCCCCATTCGACCGGATTACCTTGTAGATACTAAAGAGCATCAATCGCAATATTCAATTTTCCAATTGGCTCTGAATGAGTTAGAAAATGACGAAAGCACCCACCATGAATCTATTCAAGACTTCCTTGAGAACTATCAACTGAGCTCATCTGATGAATTAACGGAGCAAGCCTCGAGTCAAATTAAGTTGGAAATGGCTTCTATGCTTTTTGACCAGGAAGGGGTGAGAAAACGAGTGATACTCAACGATCCTTATGTCAGAAAATCTATTGAGCTCTTTGAAAAAGGTGATGAATGGGGGATCTTGAAGGGGAGTTAGCAGTCGGCCCACCTACGCTAAAGCTTCGGTGGACATGCAGTCGGCCTGCCAGGGGCAGATCCCGCTTTGCGGGACAGTCCGAAGTCTGGCAATTCACAGTGAAAATACCCGTATCGATCGTCGAAATTTTCAAAGCTCTCCTTAAGTTTATTTTAGTAGAACAAATTTTTTCCCGAGGAATGTAAGGTGTTTGGCAGCAGGATGTATTGCATTTGTGCGCTTCAACCAACCACTCACAGCAGACCAACGACAACCAGAAACCCTCCTTCGCACGAGGCTTCGGAGGGCCAACCCTCCTTCGCACGAGGCTTCGGAGGGCCAACCTTCCTTCGCACGAGGCTTCGGAAGGCCAGCCCTACTCCCTCAAAAAGGACAACTCTCCCTTCTTATTAAATTCAGCTAATACGGAAGGAAGATTTTCACTAAAATCATTTTGCCGGTACTGGACGATGTAGTCCATGTTTCGTATGATCTGGGATGAAACTTCGTGAAAATTCTTGGGGAATCCATCTCCATTGATATTTGCCGAAGTCGATACAATTGGATTGCCCAGGAGGGTTATGATTTCTTTGCAAAATGGATCCAACGTTACCCGCATGGCGCTGCTTCCATTTTCGGACAACACTTCCGTCGGAAGATCGCGCACCTGGGTGTAGACAATGCTCAGGGGTTTTTCGTGAAACGACAGGAGGGTTTCCAGCCGCGGATGAATGAAGACGTATTTTTTGAGCATTTCGATACTATCGACCAGCAAGATAAAAGGCAGTTCCCTGGGTCTTTTCTTCACTTTATAAATTTTCTCTACCGTCTTTACATTCAAAGCATCGCCTCCTATGCCCCATATGGTATCGGTCGGATACAATATTAAGCCTCCATTCGTTAAGGTATTGTGGATGACATCTAGCTCCTCCACATAATCATTTGACATTCTGATACGTTATTTTTACTCTGCGCCTTAGCAATAAAAATATGCGAAAATATATCCTATATATGGTCATTGGCAATTTTTTGAATTCATTAACCTTTGGAAGATCTTTTGGGATGGTTTGGGTGAATTTTAAAATGTTGCGAAAACTTTTCATCTTCGGCCCCTCCCGACCTCCCACCAATTGGCGGGGAGGAGTTTTGTGCCCAACCTTGATTATTCGGGGGAAACTCCCCTCCTTCCGCGAGCGCCGAAGCAGCTCTGCGGACTTCATGCGCTGTCGTCTACCACGTCTGCCGCAGGCGCTCGGAGGGGTTGGGAGAGGCCTAACAAGAAGATTTTTCGCTACCCTATGCCTTATCCTATTTTTTCTATGCCCTTCTGTAGAATCCAAGCACATCATCGGAGGAGATTTAAATTATGAATGCGTTTCCGAAACTGCAACCACAGTCAGGTTGCGATTCGAAATGGTTCTCTATAGAGATCAAAGAGATCCCGAAGGTGCCGACTGTGATTTGGACGCACTTTTTGGCGTATGGACGGGTAGTGAAGACAATTGGATATATGCAGGCAAGACTGCACCTTTATCACCGCAACAGGGTTTTCTTAATGAACTACTCAACCCGCCGTGTGCTGACGCAGGGGCAGGTACTTCGGCCAATATACCGCCAAATGAGCAATGCGTTTATCAATTTGAAATTGATCTACCAAAGATCGACGAAAACTACCTTATCGCCTATCAGCGTTGCTGCCGAAATGAAGCTATATCCAATGTGGTGGACCCGGGCGGATTCGGTGCCGTATTTTCGATCGAGTTGACTCCTGAAGCATTGCTTACCTGCAACAATTCTCCAAAATTTAACCCTTACGAGACTGCCATTTTTTGCACGAATCAACAATTAATTATTGACAATAATGCGCAGGATATAGATGGAGACAGCGTACAGTATGCTTTCTGCTTTCCGGTATCCGCCGGAGGGCGAAATTCGATGGATCAATTTTCATGCACGTATGTGAAACCCGATCCTGAAATATGCGGCCCTCAAGAATTCATAGACGTTGAGTTTCGATCTCCGACATTTTCATTTTTCCGACCTGTACTCGGCAATCCCGACTTAACTTTGAACAGAAACACTGGTCTACTGGCTGGCAATCCGAATATTCTCGGAGAATATGTGATGGCAATATGTGCCGAAGAATACAGGGATGGTATTTTACTGACCAAAATCAGACGGGATCTGCAGGTCATTATTACAGATTGTACGCCCAAAGACGCACTCCTTTCTGTAAGCCCTGAAGATGAACCATTTGTGCTTAATACAGGCCCCGGAGGAACTCTGCCGGGAGATCCTAATAGACCTCTGGATGATATTTTTATTGTCAGGGTATGCGGAGAGACCAATGTAAAATTTGATTTGGAAAATGCTTCCGTACCCTACAGGAATGAATCTTTTCTGTGGTTTTTTGATCTCGGTGATAAAATCATTACATCGGACAAACAAAGTCCTGAGATCGACTTCCCGGGTATCGGTGAGTACAATGGTTTTATGGTGATCGATCCCGAGTCGCCTCCGTGTTCGGATACGGCTTTTGTCGAAGTAAAAATATTGCCCACAGTGGCGTCGGATTTTGAATTGAAATTTGACGATTGCAAGGCAGGCGCCATTGCCTTCCAAGATCAATCGAATACAAAGCCATCCAATGCTGATAACAGCATTGTGGGATGGAAGTGGATTTTTGGGGACGGAGATACATCTTTATTACGCAATACGAGTCATTTTTACAGCTCACCCGGAACGAAGACGGTTACCTTGGAAGTATCTGACGATAACGGTTGCGTTAATACATCTTCACAAACCTTTGATTGGTTTCCCGTTCCTGAACCCCGAGTGGCTCCCGATGGCTTTCTCGGTTGCTCTCCCCAGACTTTCCACTTTGAAAATTTATCTACTCCTTTAGACGACAACTATACGGTTACTTGGGATTTTGGGGATGGCTCGGAAGGCCCCGAAAGATTTGAACTGCACCCGAACCACACTTATTTAGAACCCGGGCAATACGATGTTACCCTAAAAATCGAGTCGCCTACGGCAGGCTGCGTAGAAAGTAAGAAGTTTAAAGACCTGATACAAGTCCTGCAAGGCTTTGATGCCGATTTTGATATGAATCCCGAAGAACCCAACATCATCGGCCAACGCGTTGCCCTTATCAATCGGTCTGATCCTGGAGCGATAAACTTCACATGGGATTTTGCAGGAAGCGATATTTCATATGCTGAAAATCCTACATTCATTGTTTCAGATACCGGACGCCATGTGATAACACTGCATGCCTCGTGGGAGAACGGATGCTCAGCTCAAGCGACCAAGGAATTCGACATCATTCCATGTATAGATGTCCGATTTCCTAATGCGTTCACGCCCAATGGCGATGGAAGAAATGAAGTATTCAAAGGTTTAATATTTGGACTGAGTGCAGAGAATTTTCGCTTGACTATTTACGATCGCTGGGGGAAACTGATTTTTGAAACCGATGATCCGCAGACCGGTTGGAATGGGCAATACCTCAATTCCGGCGAAAATCTTCCCCCGGGAGTGTACATGTATCGCGTCGATTTTTCAAATCCCGAATGCGAGTCGAGACCTAAGCCTGGATTTGCGACTTTGTTGCGGTAGCAGGGGACTCACTGAGCCGCACCTCAAGAGCTTTCGTTGGAGAATTAGAATGTTGGAATCCTGGAATAATGAAGTATTGGAATAGGGGAGAAAAAGAATATTGTGTATTACGATTTTGGATCTGTTCAAGTCTCTGAACTTTTGTCCATAAAATTATCGTCCCAATCACCCTTTACGGAATTTTTCGCACGTAAGCTTATATAATTCTATGGCATATTGCCAAACTCTTAATTGTTGGTATCCACGATTTTTGTTCTTTCTCATAAGGATAAATTAATAGGTTGCAAAATTCCAACCCTCCAACCCTCCAACCCTCCAATACTCCAATATTCCATCACTCCAAAATAGCGTTCTCCAAGCCAAGCTTTCGCCCTACCCTCACAACTGTCTTCCAGATGAAAAATTCGAGTGAAACTTTCATTTTAAAAATCTACCTTTGCGCACCAAATTTTGAAATACGATACCATGGACGCTATAAAGTTTGTGCAAGACCAAATGCTCAAAGGAAATAAACTTCCTCAAATTAATGCAGGCGATAATATTTCGGTAAAATATAGAATTATCGAAGGCGATAAAGAAAGGGTACAGACTTTCAAAGGCGATGTTATCCAAATAAAAGGAACTGGCCGCACCAAAATGCTCACTGTGCGGAAGATGTCAGGAAACATCGGTGTGGAGCGCATATTTCCTCTTACTTCGCCCAATCTCGTAGGAGTAGGTATAAACAAGCGCGGTAGGGTGCGCCGAGCCAGGCTATTCTATTTGAGAAACCTTGTTGGGAAAAAGGCCAAAATTAAGGAGAAGACGTTGACCAAGAAGTGAATTGTAATTGGTTAACCAGGTGATCGGTTTCGGCCAAAGGTCGCTTACGCTCCATAGCTTCAGCGACGGAGCGCCGAGCAGCCCTGTGCGTCCGACAGGCGGGCTTTGGCTGAAATTAAAGTGGTGGCGCGCCTAATAGAATTTCTTTTCTAAAACTATAGATTGACCTACCTACTTGACTAATTTCCAATTAAAAAGATTTTTCAAAATACACGCTTTTAGGAAGCTCTTATTATATAACCAATTCCAACTTATCAAAATTTTATCGATTTTGCACATGCATTGGTTATTAGATTATGAGTAAACTGCCTTTGGTTCTAGTCTTTTTTTTTCTTGTTTTGAGCTGTAAAAATGAACCGCACTTAGCTGAAAATGATCTATTGGGAAAATGGATCGTAAGCGAAGCAAGTCGAGACGGCGAACCAACAGAAACGCTGAAAGATGCCTATTTTGATTTTGTCGATGAATCACGCATGGAATCCAATGTCGATAGAAGAACAGCCTCATACAACTATACCTTCGAAAATGGTCTTATAAAGCAAAGCGGATCGATGAACGTCGATTACCGGGTAATTTTACTTAATGATAGTGCAATGGTACTTGGGACGAACATAAGGAACTATGATTTTATATTTACTTTAGTGAGGGACACCTTGAGTCAGGATTCCCTCGTACTTTGACCAAAAATCTGAAGGGCGACAATTAGTCAAAAATAACTATATTTGCACCGCTAAAATCCTGATGCTCATTAATTGAAGTAGTCAGGTATGGTTAAACCAAATAAATTTTAGGAATGCCTGCAAAGATCAGACTTGCCCGTCATGGCCGACGTAAAAAACCATTTTACCACATTGTAGTTGCCGATACCAGAGCTCCCAGAGATGGTAGGTTCATTCAAAAATTGGGAATTTATAACCCAATGACCGTGCCTGCTACAATAGAATTAGACAGAGACGCTGCATTCGAATGGCTCATGAAAGGAGCACAACCGACTGAAACGGCCCGATCAATACTGCGATTTAAAGGAGTATTATATAGAAAACATCTCCAAAGAGGTGTTTTAAAGGGCGCCCTTTCCCAGGAAGAAGCAGATAAGCAATACCAGGATTGGATCGAGCAAAAGGAAGCCAAAATTGACAAAAGACGAGAAGAAGAAGCCAAGCGCATCAAAGACTGGCGTGAGCAGGTGGCGGAAGGGATTCCTGAGAAAGCCGCAATACCGGCAAAGGAAGAAGTAAAAGCATTCACTCAAGCCGAAGAGGTTCCACAAGAAGGTGAAGTAGGTAAAACGGTCGAAGCTTCTGAAACAGTTGCAGTAGAAGCTGCTGCTGAAGAAGCCTCTGTCAAAACCACCGCAGAAGAAACATCTGCAGAAGCGACTGAAGACTCTTCAGTGAAAACAGAGGCACAAGAAGAAAGCCCTGAAGAAAATCAAGAACCTCAGGAGTCCACGGAAGCTGTTTCGGAAAGTGGGGAAGAATCCAGTGCAGAAGAAACTTCTGAGCCCGTAGAAGAAGGTAGTCTGGAGCCTGTTAAAGGAACAGTTGAAGAGACAGAAGAGGAAACCGAAACAGTCGAAATACTTGCCGACACGGAAGATTTAGAAGTGGCTAGTTCTGAGCCTGTCGAAGCCGATAGTCCTGAGCTTGTCGAAGGAAAGATGTCCGAAGAAAAACCCGATGGGTCTACAGAGGAAGAGTAAGTCATTTTTTATTAATTCAAATTGAGGACTATCAACAATATGATCAAAAAAGTCATTTTATGCTCGATTTAGATGCAAAGTATTTGACTAGGCTTAATGATATTAAGGTCGGCATCCAACATTCGGAGGAGCTCAGTATTTACCTTGAAGAAGAGGAAGACGAGTTATACGTCCCCATAAAAGATAAATACGAGCCGCAAATAGAAGAAGTGTTCGCGGAGTTGGCTGCCAATGATCCGTTACAAGTCATCGCAGCAGAAAAAGAGCTTTTGGACCCTGAGTACGAAGGTTTGTTTTTGCCCAGAGTATTGGGCTATGCAGTGATGAGAGGCCAAATCAATGATCAGGTAAAATATGTCAAGCCCCAGGAGCACTTCAAGGAAATATTACTGACAATATGCAATAGCGCTAATTTCGGAGTATTGCAATTGAGGTCGGGAAAAACCATTGAGATCGGCTTTGCGTTGAGTAGCGATATTTGGATCACCAATCTTCTTAATGAACTTTCGAATAAAAAAGTAAGGCAATATTTAGAAAGCCTTAAACTTCCTAAATACAGGGACGATCGAATTCGGCTTACCGCATATACAAAATACAAGAAGCAATTTGCAAACTTTAATTATTTGACTGCCGAGACACCTGCTTCTTGTTCTGATCTGACGCTCAATGGTAAATCTCTGATCGATTTTTTGTTGTATAGGGCACATTCGGATTTTAATAATTCCAGCTTGACCTCCTTTATTTCCAATTTGATAAATCTGAATTTAGAAGATTGTGCCGCCTTCCTGGAGGTTCTTCTTGTCCTCGGCCTGTACTATAATCTCGATAAAAAGGATCAGGAATTGTTGCGAACCAAATGGGGGACAATTAGTCAAAAAGAAGGATTTGAGCAATCCGCTTTTGCAGAATTGATCAAGATGCAGGAGCAGGACTATGGCATCAGCGGAGAAGCTTTTGCGAGATTCTTTAAGATCCTCGAAGGAACTGTGGATGATGAATTTATAAAATACCTCGAGATGATGGTAGATGTAGACGGCATTGGATATATAAATGATGAGGCGGCCGAAAAAATACGCTCTTACTATAATAATCATCAAGGTCTTTCAGCTCAAAATGAAGCAACGAGGGTATTCATTTTTAATAAGTTCAAATCCTTTTTATCCAATCTGAGCACCTCAGATTTCCAGGAGTATTTTGAGTTCAACCCGGTATTCATTAACTATATGAATATTTTCACTAACGAAAAATTTAATCAAAACCTAAAATCCGAATTGCTCAAATATGTAAAGATCTTGTTGCGAACGTATGCCGACAAAAGGAGCAAGGATTACCAGGATATCAAGAAGTTTGTCCAGCCCTCTTTCGTCGATATGGGATTTATGGATGAAAAAAGCGTGAAAGAGCTTTTCAAAAAGAAGAGAAAGCCGAAGGGGTAATGGGCGACCCAAAATTTCATTGTCCGACATAGCCATGGCGTAGTCGGATTGGGCTGTTGCGCCAGTGTCGCTAAAAGATAATCACTTCCTAAGTAACTTTGAAAAAATAAATTTCAGAACTCCTTACCCGTCCCAATAAATTCAGGGTAATAGGGAGTAGACCTCGCGAATTAAAACTGCTTCATATTTTTGTATATGCAGTTACAATTCCCCTTCTTCCCTAAAGATACAAAGATGATCTCTCATTGTCTTGGAGTACACACCCAAGACGGTATTGTACAATACATAGCCAATGGCTTACCTGTATATAGTCATTCGAGTGACGATCTTAATGCTTTCAGATTCATAACTAGCAATTTTATAGATAAAGGATTGTGCAGCCGAGCTGAAGTTCAGCGGGCTTTTGGAGTGAGTATAGACAGTGTCAGAAGATCGTATAGAAAATACAAGGAGAAGGGAGAATCTGGATTTTTCGGGCCTGATGCCAGAAAAGGCAAAGCATACAAGATGGTTGGTAAACTAGTGGAGCGGATACAATCGAAGCTGGATAAGAGACAAAGTAATTTGAGTATCTCAAAACAAGAAGGGATTTCAGAATCGTCGATACGCTATCACATTGAAAAAGGCACTTTAAAAAAAAGTTCAAAATAGAGTGTGAAGGTGGAAATGGCTCGACCTTAAATGATCGCAATGACCTAGACCAATCTACGCCGATGGGCATAGCCACAAGCCGCTCTGAAGACAGGATAGGTGCATCTCTTGGGTTGTCTGGTCATGCTGAGGTGAAGTTTGACAACAGCGAAGCTTTATGCGGAGCAGGGGTATTATTCCTCTTACCTGCCTTGATAGAGCATGGGTTATTCAAGACAAAACAGGTATATGAGTTACCTTCATCACACTATTACGGACTAAGGTCGATACTATTGACTTTGGCCTTCATGGCCCTGTTGCGCATCAAAAATCCCGAACAACTCAAACAATGTAAACCAGGGGAGATCGGCAGGATAATAGGCTTGGATCGTATACCAGAAGTTCGGTGTTTGCGAGAGAAAATAGATTTGCTGAGCAAGCAGGAAAAAGCCGTTGAACTGAACAACCTTCTGATCGATCACTGGTATAGAGATGAGGATAATGAGGACTCATCTTTTTTATATATAGATGGTCACCAACGGATCTATTATGGAGGCAAAGCTAATCTACCTGTCAAATATATTGCGAGACAAAAATTGTGTTTAAGCGCCACTACGGAGTATTGGGTTCACGATGCACAAGGGATGCCTGTTATGATGGTGATAGGGCAATTGACAGAGAAAATAAAAGAAGCAATACAAGACCTGATTATTCCACAAATGCTACAAACCAAATTACTTACTGAGATACAAGAGGAGGATGATCGACAAAGCCCTCAATGCACCTTTATTTTTGACAGGGAGGCTTACGAACCTGCTTTCTTTAACCACCTGTGGGAAAGGTATAGAATAGCCGTGATTACATATCGCAAGGATGTGCGAGATTCATGGAATAAAGATGACTTTGAATCTACTGATACACAAGTACTTAGCCAGGATGTAACCATGCAATTGTGCGAGAAAGAAGTAACGCTTGGAGGACACACTTTCAGAGAGATCAGAAGCTTGTCTGAAAAGGGTGAACATCAAACCGCTATTATCACCACTCACCCTACTTTGGGAATAGCATTGATAGCAGGCAGAATGTTTGGAAGGTGGTGTCAGGAAAACTTCTTCAGTTACCTCATTCAAGACTATGATTTTGATAAAATGATTCAATTTGGGGTAGAAAGTATTGATCCCAATCGGGAAGTGGTCAACCCACAATACCGAAAATTAACAAACCAACTGAAAAAACTCAGGGAAAAGATCACCCGGTTAGAAGCCAAGTTCTTCCCTCTTGCAGAACTAGCTATGGATGAGAAAATTGACAAACTTCCTGAAATAACCGAAAGACAAATGAAGTATAAACACAAAATTGATATTCTTCGAAAAGAAGAAAACAAGATCGCCACCCTCAGAAATGATATTCCTGCCAGAATAACTCTTGAGCGTATGCCCGAGCAGAAAAGGTATAACAAGTTAAAAACCGAAAGTAAACTGTTCATGAATGTAATAAAGATGATCGCTTACAGAGCAGAATCATCTGTGGCAGCTGTGGCTTGTGACCACCTCAATAGGGCAAAAGACGAAAAAAGAATGTTCATCAAACAAATCATCAGCAACAACGCTGACTTGATTCCGGATTATAAGAGTAAAACGCTGACTATAACCTTGCACTCTCTTTCTGCACCAAGATTTAATCATGCAGCCAAACAGATTGCAGACCTGCTCAACAAAACTGAAACCATATTCCCTGGATCAAATTTGCGCATGATCTTCAAAATAACAGCGAATTTAGATTGCGAGAGGTAAGGAGTTCTGAATTTTCGATAATGTAAGGGGATTTGGCCACAGATTACACAGCCTACCCCGACATTTTCGTCAACGATTTTCTACTATCCAATTATTTTAATATTCTCAGTCCGCTGTTTACTGACACTGCTAGGCTAACAATTTAAACACTAAAATAATATATGGCGGTTAACTATTTGTTAATTGGCCATTTAATAAGCTTCTATTCTAGAATAGGGCAAATGAGCCACGAATTCGCTTTGTAATTACACTTCATATTATTATTTTACGCCATATTTAATTTTAGTTATTATGGCAAAAAATACAAATCCGAGACTACCCGATCTTGATTTTGAAAAACTCAATGTTAAATCTGATGATTCTACTTCTTTGAAATTTTTAATGCTGGTAGAAGGTGCTTACGGACAGGGTGTGAAGAAAAGCATCAAGAAGTATGGTTATACAGAACAACGGTATTACCAATTGTTGAACAAGTTCAAGGAAGATGGTATGGACGCTCTGATCAATCAGAAAAGAGGCCCAAAGAAAAATACTGTTCGTTCTGATAGGGTCATCCACCAGATAATCAGACATCGTTTTCTCGATCCGCGAGCCAATAGTGATGTGATCGCCCAAAAGCTTAACCAACAGGGGATCAAAATCAGTAAACGAAGTGTGGAACGGACTATTCAGGAATATGGTCTTCAAAAAAAAACTCCATAAGCTAAATCCCGATAGTCAAAAGCCAATACCTGTTACTGCCCAGCAGACCAAGAGGGTAAAAAAGAAGATCGTGGTTACCGAACAGAACAATGAACGGTTCATACGCGAAATGTTAGCTCGAAAGGTATCAGGCACTCATTTGGGTCTCTGGTTATTGATACCGGAATATCTACGACTTGGAGCCTGGGACTTGGTCTGCGGACTTTTCAATAAGCCCGAAGATCACAACCTTTCTGCCCGTATTGGCCTACAATTGGTCAATGAAGCAGCAATTTGTCAAAACAGAGTCAGGAAAAGGAATGCTCTGTGCAATCAAGGTTTTGCCCTGGCAAATGGATTGTCCTTTTTGGTTACTGACGAAACCATTCATGAGGTACTCGACCGCCATACGATGGCAGAATATGAATCCCTTCAAGTGACATTAAGGCAACTCAGAAATCTGCAAGGACATTATGATCCACAAAATATCCTTGCTATTGATCCACACCGCATTCGGTCGTCCACTCAGCGCGTTATGCCAAAGAAGAAAAAAAGACCTTCAGAGCCTGCTCACAAAATGCTACAGACTTTCTTCTGTAACGATGCTTTAACGGGACAGCCATTGGCTTTTACCGTTGGATCAAGCGGCAAAACATGCTCAAAGGCCACCTTACAGTTGTTAGACCTATTGAAACAATCAGGGGTTGAAAAAGCATTAATAATGGCCGATAAAGAACATTTTACGGTCGATATATTAAACCACATTGTTGATAATACCGAAATGGATCTTCTCTTGGCAGTCCCTAATACCAAAAGTGTTGTTCAATGTTTTAATTCATTGGACTATAAGCACCTCTGGGCAGGATATGCCATTGGGCAAACTGATTATAAATTGAAAGCATGTCCACATCCTTTTAAACTTATTGTACAACGAACAGGAGAAATACCTCAATATTATTCCTACAAAGCTTTCTTATCCACTGTGGATAATAACGTAGTCCAATTACTCACTCAAAACTATCCAAAACGTTGGACTATCGAAGAGTTTTTCAATTTTGAAGGAGATATGGGTTGGAATCGTGCTTCTACCTTTAACCTCAATATCCGGTACGGGAAACAAAGTCTTGCTCTTATTGCACAAGCAGCTACACATCAATTGAAAAACAAACTACCAAAACCCTATAACCAATGGACTGCTACACACACCGCTACACAAATCCTTACCAATATGGAAGGTGATCTCAGAGTCAAGGACGACACCATCATTGTCACCTACTATCGGGACTATCTCAACCTTGGTATAGAAAAACATTACCAAAACTTGCCTCGAATCCTGGAACAGGAGGGAATTAATCCCAAAATACCTTGGCTATTTGATTTTAAACTCGACTTTCGATTCAAATGACTAAAATAAATTTACCTTCAAAAATCGTTGACATTTTCGTCGGGGAATTGCACAGATTATTGCCGAAGGCAATTAATTCGTGTGCATCCCTGCCCGCCTCCGGCATTCAGGCGGGTGTGTAATCTGTGGCTGTATCTCCTGCCAAAGCATATTTTTCTTGTCATTCATAAATTTTCACCTATGATAAAATCGATATGTTATTTTTTGAGCATTACTAAATGCCGCCAATAAACTGCGTCCGACCAATTTTCAACGTAGTCGGGTTGACAGCCCCCTGCATGTCCGGCAGGCAGGCATTACCACCCACTCATCCAAACAATTCTCTTCTTAGTCGAATTATAACAGAGCTCACCAGCGAAATCACCTAAATTGCTAGCAAATCACAACCACATCTGAATGCTGAACGATTTCTTAAGAGGTGCGTTTTCCTATTTTGACGCTTATTCATTTATCCGAAACAATGGACTGGGCCGGTACTACTGGTATTCCGGGCTTATAGGTCTGGTTGTACTTGCTTTGGTGACCGTCCTGCTCATATTGCTTTCCGGAATATTTTCGGATTTTATCATTTCCCTCCTAGACATAGAGGCCGGATGGCTTGCCAAGCTGTCCCGTTGGGCAGCCGGTCTGTTGGTTGGCCTGTTGTTTTTTATCCTTTATAAATACCTCGTTTTGATTGCTACTGCACCTCTGATGAGCAAGCTCTCTGAAGATGTAGAGCGCATCCTTGATGATGAATATATCGACATCCCCCTTTCATTTAAACAGATCTGGTCGGATTTTGCGAGGGCAATCGCTATTTCGGTCCGCAATATTTTTAAGGAAGTAGGTTATACTATTCTTCTCTTTATTGTAGGTCTCTTACCGGGATTTGCACTTGCGACGACACCTTTGATTTTTCTTGTACAGGGCTATTTTGCCGGTTTTGGAAATATCGATTTTTATGCGGAACGGCACTTTAATATTCGCGAAACTATAGGTTTTGTTAAAGATAATAGGGCTTTGGCGGCGGGTAATGGCTCTTTGTATTTGTTGCTGCTAGCCATTCCTGTGGTGGGAGTTTTCTTTGCGCCTACCTTGGGTACTACTGCTGCTACGCTTGAGTGTGATAAGAGGTTGGTTGACTAGTCATATTTTTTTGTCTTAAAATGTCGCAAATAGACCAGCTCGAGAAATAGACATATCAAATTTTTGAAATTTGACATGTCTCGCCACTCTTACAAAATCAATTTATATCCAACCCCACGCTCAGAATGGATAAAACCTGTATTCTTCTCGCATGCCAAATACTTTCGAAGCGACGAGATATAGTTGTCTACGGTGCGCGAATTGGGAAAGGATTTATATTCCCATACATTTGCAAAAATCTCTTCTCTGCTAATGACCCTGTTCTTATTGTCATATAGATATTTGATCAGTGAGGCTTCTTTGGAGCTCATTTGGTGTAATCCTTTCGCGTTCTTTATAGTATACGACACGAGGTCGATTTGATTAGTACCAATGTTGATCGTCGTGGCCTCGCTATTATGAAATTTTACCTTATCTAATTGCTTTTGTATTCTCAGTAGTAGTTCTTCATAATTAAAAGGTTTGTTTACGTAGTCATCGGCTCCTGCTTTTAGGCCTTTCACTCTGTCGACTGATTGATCCAAAGCAGACAACATGATAATCGGCAGATCCGGCCTTATCGATTTTATCTTATTGGCAGCTTCTAGTCCATTTATTTCAGGCAACATTACGTCCATCAATATCAGGTCGATCTTTTGATCTTTTATCAGTTCAATGGCCTCAACGCCATTGTCGGCGGTTAGTACTTCGTAGCTGTCCATCTGAAGATTTAATTTCAGCACGTCTCTTATGGACTTTTCGTCTTCGACGATTAATATGGTTTGAATTCCATCAGGCATTAACTGGAAGGCTTATTTCGAAAATGGTTCCTTTTGGCTCGTTGTCCAAAACTGCGACGTTTCCGTTGTGGCTGGCAATTATTTTTTTTGCGACATAAAGTCCCATCCCTGTTCCCTTAGCCCCTCTTGTCCATTCGCTGCCCGAACGGTAGAATCTGTCGAAGATGAGTTTTTTCTCTTGCTCGGAGATGCCCCTGCCTTTATCTACAATGCGCACTATCGCCTTATTCGCTTTCTGCGACAATTCAATTCTGATCTCAGAATGGTCTCCGTATTTCTGCGCGTTTTCTAAGATGTTTTTGAAAGCTATGGAAATAAATCTCTTGTCTCCTTTCACAACTACATGCTTTTCTTGATGATTCCGAAATACAAAGTTCAGATCGTCAAATTTCTTGCCTAAATCCTGCAGCAAATCAAACAACAACTCATCGAGTGCGATAATTTCGGATACAAGATTACTATCGCCTTCTAGGCTAGAAGACAACAAAAGGTTTTCTATCATCTCTTCAAGTCGCACCACTTCTGTTTCTGCCGCCTTCGCTAATTCATTGTTTTGTTTTTTGCTGAGCTGTCGATTTTTAATGGTCTGAAAAATTAGTTTTATTGAAGCGAGCGGTGATTTTAATTCATGAGTAATGGCCAGTAGAAAATTGTTTTGCCGGTTGATTGCGTCGAGTTCCCTGCGATTTCCGCGATTGATAAGCCATATGCCTGCCAGCAGACTAGCTCCCAGAAAGATACCCTCTCCGAGGATCATTATTTTTTGTCTTTGGTACTCTCGGATGATTTCATCGAAGTGGCCTTCATTTTGATAAGTTGCCAGTTCGATTTGAGTTTTAAAGACTTGTTTATTCTTATTAAATAACAATAAGGTCCACCAGCTAACCGCAGTCAGTAAGTAGATCATGATGAAATATGTGAACCAGCGGATTTTCATTTGTTAAATGTCAATATCAATGTCAATTAAAATATCTACTTTTCAAACTGTCGCAAATAAATTTGCGACGCCATTAGTCGCCCAATGCATAGTCCAAACCGGCACAAATGATATTAGCTGCCTTATTGAGCGATTTACGACCATGCGCCGCCGAAACAAAACCAACCTCGTATCCCGACGGACCGAGATAGACTCCATTCTCAAGTAGAAATCCATGGAGTTTTTTGAATTTTTCCATACCGGCTGCATCTATCCCTTTCGCATTGATTATCCGTTCTCTTGAAAAAGAGATCCAAAAAATGGAACCGATGCTAACCACTTTGGCTTCGTAATTCTTCGACTGGATATGAGATTCAATTTTATCAACGAATCTCAAAGTTTTTGTCTCCAGCCTTTCATAAAATCCTTCTTTCCTGAGTTGTCTTAGTGCGCTGTATCCGGCTGCCAGGGCAATAGGATTAGCGCTAAGCGTACCGGCCTGATACACCGGACCCTCAGGCGCAACGTGGGACATGATGGAAGCCTTACCACCGAATGCTCCTACGGGGAGGCCTCCGCCAATAATTTTCCCAAATGTCAATAGATCCGGTTCAACCGAATAATGCCCGGCTGCGCCTTCAAATGCTACGCGGAAGCCCGATATCACTTCATCAAATATGAGCAACACATCGTGATCATCACACAATTTTCTGAGCCATACGAGGAAGGATGTGTCTTGGAGCAGCAAGCCGTTATTCGCAGGAATTGGTTCTATGATCACGCACGCGATTTCTTTACCAAAAGCGTCCAAAGTCTGCTCCAGAGCGTCCAGGTCATTGAGATCCAATACAATTGTATCCCTGACAAACGAAGCGGGTATGCCAGCAGATGTGCTCACCCCAAATGTTGCAAGGCCCGAACCTGCTTTCACCAAAAGAGAATCTACATGCCCGTGATAACAACCATCAAATTTTATAATCTTATCCCTACCGGTGTATCCACGAGCCAAACGAATCGCTGACATGACCGCCTCCGTACCCGAACTCACAAACCTAAGCTTTTCAACAAACCGGTGATTCTCTATGATCAGTTTGCCGATTTCATTGCCGAGCAGTATCGGAGTGCCGAATGAAGTGCCCTTGGAAAGTGTTTTAGCTATTGCTTTGCGTATCTTCTTATTGTTGTGGCCCAGTATCAAGGGTCCCCACGAACAGCAAAAATCGATGAATTTATTGCCGTCTTCGTCCGTTATTTGATCACCTTTTCCTTTTTTGATGAATAGAGGCGTTCCATTTACGGATTTGAAAGCGCGTACCGGTGAATTGACTCCCCCGGGAAAATAGTTTTTTGCCTCTTCAAAAAGTGATGCGGACTTTTTTCTTCTGAGTGTCATTTGTTTATTATAGTTAAATCATGACTTTACAATGTTATACTCTCCGGTCTTTAGTCTTAGTAACAATGAAAAAATGCCATAGGCATGCCTTCGACATAAACTTGCGATAAAGTCATTGAATTTAGCCACGCCTGCCTGCCGAAATGGCAATGCAGGCAGGGATTACACAGCCTCCCTGCCCGCCTCTGGCATTCAGAAGGGTGTGAAATCTGTGGCCGTTATTTTTCAACATTACCCAATCCAATTCCTGATTAACCTATATCCTTGGTTTTAAATAAAATAAATAGTATTCTCACCCAACCACATTCTGCCTAAATCATACTTTTGCGAAGATGCTGATAGAAGCTGACATAGGGAAAAGAATAAAGGATTATCTATACCAGAATAAAGAGATGAGTCTGCCGGGCATAGGCATATTTCGGGTCTATCATATCGATCAATATCTCAGCAATAACGACTCGATAATACATCCTCCGGTTGTAAAAGTGAGGTTTAGCCAATCCCAGAAGGCAGAGTCAACCGACGAGACGCTCACCAAGTATTATTATGATCAAAATGTAGAAAACCAGCTTGAGTCACATTTTCAAAATTTGATCAACGACGTCCTAAACTTCGGCGAAGCCAAAATCAAGGGACTAGGAGCAATAAAAAGAATGAAAAGCGGCGAGATTGTCTTTGCACCGGGCGATCTACTAGACGTGGATAGTGAGTACCTTCCTATAATCGATACAGCCGCATTCCAATTCGCAGCGAGTCCGGTTCATAAAGATCAAAAAGTGACGTTTCAAAAACCGGAGGCGCTAATTATGAATACGAGCGCGTCGACCTTGTCTCCACACTTTTCGAAAACAAAAGCCGAGAATAATACAACTCAAAGAGCTAGCCTTATTGGCTTTTCAATACTCGGCCTTATTCTTTTCCTCGGTGCATTTTTGCTGTGTAAGCATTGTATGAATGAGAATGAAATTTCAGATCAGCAGGGTAGCGAGGTAATCATGTCGGTACCTGAAAAGCAATCGGCACAGGGTATAGTCGAGGACGAACTCGATTATAGCAAAGGGATGGATTTTGAAGGGCAAGGCGAGAAAACAAACGCTTTAAGAGATGATCTGGCTTCTGCAGGAAAGCAAAGCTGCACTATTGTTGTAGGTTCATTTCGAAACCAAAACAACGCGCAGAGATTATGGAATAAATTGCAAAGCGATGGCTTGAACACTGTTATGCTCCCGTATTCGAACCTTACTCGAGTAGCGGTGCAATTCGAATGTAACCGCAGGGATCTAAAAAATCATCTGAATGAAATCCAAAGCAACTATGAAGTGAACGCCTGGTTTCTTAGGTCTCCCATGACTCTTTGAGTATTAGGCATTAGTTATCACAACCAAGATCCAGTCGCGATTGATAGTCATTATTGGGAAAGCAATTACCCGATCTGACCGATTCGGGTTGGTAGCGCTCGAGGTTGGGGTCTCTAAGAGCGATAGTCAAAAAAGCTAGTAGATCATCGCGTTCTTTCTGACTGAGTTCTATTGCTTTGAATTTGTCGGAGAGCAATTCATTGGAGACATTTGGGTTTTCAGAAACTGCATAAATCTTATAATCGATCACTTCTGACAGTGTGTTTTTGCTGCTCCCATGGAAGAAGAAATTAGCATCAGTGAGGTTGTACAATTGAGGCACTTTGAATTTGAAATTGTCTTCTTCTCTCAGCGTAAAGCCGCCCCTTCCCAGGTTTCTTCTGTCATCGGGGAAGGCATTGTAAGATGGTCTTTGATACATGTCTTTGGCGCCAATCGCGTGAAATTCCAGGGAGCCGAGATTAGCCCTGTAGTGGCAATTCGTACATCGTGCTTTCCCAAAAAAGACGAGCGCTCCTTCCATTTCCCTGGAGGTTAATGCATCTCCATCTCCCCTCAACCATTCCTGAAAAGGCGCCTGGTTGGAAAGAATAGTTCTGATATATGCCGAAATAGCCAGTGAAGCGCCAAACAGCGTGTATCGCTCCTCTTCGCCGAGTTCCGGCAGGCCGGCATCGAACATGTCTCTGTAGCCCAGATCATCAATAATTTCTTCATCCACTCTGTAGCGATGTGTTCCAAGGCCTTCAAAATTTTGAGTTTCTATACCCTCAAATCCCAAATTGTTCAAATCGGTTTCATGTAGTAAGGGCCACACTTCCTCGGTACCTTCATTTACTGCGGTAGAACCAAATTGGCCATTCCAAAATGTATTTGTCACATAAGCAACGTTGATGAGGCTGAGGGGGCGAGCACTTTGTACATCCAGGTCTTCTTCTTTATAATTGCTTTGCTTGACTCTTTTCTCGCCATTTATGCCAAAACCAGAACCTCCATCGGCTATGCCTTGCGCAGAGCCTGGCCTGAATCCCGCCGAGGGCACATGGCACGACACACATGCATAAGTGCGCATTCCTTCCTCAAACTTTGCATCCGCACCAAAACCAGTATCGTAAAAAAGCATTTTTCCCAGTTGGACCTTTTCCCGTGTTAAGGGATTCTTCGGATCCTGGGGGATAAGGGAATAGTCCTTTTCCGAAGGAAGTACGTAATAGGCAACCGAATTGGTCTCAGCTATTTGTTCGATTGCTCTTTTGAGTTTGGCGTCAAGGTACGATTCTTGCTGGGTCACGTCCTTGGAGCAAGAGACGACAATCAAGGCAAAAGCCAATAGGATTACACTGAGTCTACTGTTCATGGCACGGTTCTATTAGGATTCTATGGGACTTGCAAATATATTACAATTTATCGTAATATGTTAAGTCTTGTATAAATTTAATCAAGTCCCTGAAAAATCAATGCAATTCAGTTGTCAAAATTTGAATTTTATTTCTGTTTAAGCGTAAATCAGAATATTCGAAACAGGCAAATCGCAAGCATAGCGAGGAAATAGCGATAATTGCTATGTAAAAAATACCCGTAGAGCGGGAGATTGCAAAAAGCGATAATCAAAGAATTCGGACAAAAATAATCAAAGTGTAACTCGTATAACGCCCTCGATTCAAAGGGGTGGTTATGTAGATGTATGTCGAACTAATCTTTATCTCAATCGTTAGTTACCTTTGGCAATCTTGATAAAGTTGGTTATCAATTTTTCAAAGTTTTCGAAGTCAAATTTTTATTCAATATATGAAGACGACCCTCCTCATCCTTGCAGCTGGAATGGGAAGCCGATATGGCGGGCTCAAACAAATGGATGAATTTGGCCCAAATGGCGAGACCATTTTGGACTATTCGATTTACGATGCAATCAAGGCGGGATTTGACAAAATAGTATTTGTTGTACGAGAGTTTTTTAAGGATGACTTCATTAAGTTCTTTGACGCAAAATTTGATGATAGAGTCGAAGTGCATTATGTGGCGCAGGAATTGTTTATGATCCCTGAGGGAAGTATCTATAGTGCAAAACGCGAAAAGCCATGGGGCACTTCACATGCAGTGTGGGTGGCAAAAGATGTGATAGACGAACCCTTCGCTGCGATCAATGCAGATGATTATTATGGAAAGGAATCTTTCTATACTCTAGTGAATTTTTTCAAATCAAATCAAAAGGCAGCAACGGGAAAATACAGCCTCGTAGGGTACAAATTGATCAATACGTTGTCCAGGCATGGAACTGTGAATAGGGGAGTATGCGATACGAATGAAAGAGGAGAATTAGTGGGCATCAACGAACGCCTCAAGGTCGGTTTTACCAAAGACGACCGGATCGCTTATCCCGACACCAATGGAGAAAATGTCTATCTCGACCCAAATACACTCGTGTCCATGAATATGTGGGGATTCTATCCTTCTTACTTTGATTATGCAGAAGACTACTTTCGCAATTTTTTGAATGAAAATGAAGATGATTTAAAATCTGAGTTTTTTATTCCATTGCTAATAGATAAGTTGATGGCTGATGGGGATGAACAAGTCGAGGTGCTGAGCTGTGATGCGGAGTGGTTTGGCGTGACTTATAAAGAGGATAAGCCTTTTGTGGTGGAGAAATTGAATCGGCTTATTGAGGAGGGGAAGTATCCGAAAAAGTTGTGGAAGGATGGCTACGCCGAATAAGGCGCTATTGGCTGATCAAATAAATTTGCGACGCCATTACTCAGGCTCCAACATCTCCACCAAATCCGTAAACACCTGCTTAAAGATCCCATGCTCGTTACTCTCAAACACATTTTGCGGCTGCGAGGAAGACTCCATGCGAAATTTGTTTTCTTCGATGATCGAGGCTTTGATAGATATGTTTTCACCGCTACCCAGGCCGATTTCGAGGGTATGACTATCTACACCAGCAGAAGTGGATTCGGAAAAAGTAGACCCTTTGAGTGAAGCCAGTCTATCCAGGTAATTGCTAATTTTAAGGGAGTCGAGAACGATTCCTTCATTGGTGTGCCAGGCGTCAGCCACTTTGGAAATTTGATTTTCTACGCCCTCCTTGACCAACCTCAGATTTCTTATGTCATCCTTTTCAACTCCTACAAAACTTTTGTCCCTCAAAGAATTAAAATCCTTTTTAAGGGACATGGCCAGGAATTTATTGACCAGGTAGGTTTCGTCTTTTTTAGCTAGTCGGACGTACGATATGGGTTGCCGGGTCTGTTGATTGAAGCTGAAGCGGCCTATGTAGATATCAGCGAGTGTCTTTTTATCTTTTTTCGCGAGGATGCGAGCGCCTTTATCTGGGCTGACCTCGAATTCCTCCGCTTTTTCGTCGGACCGACCCACAACCTTATCCGCTTCTATGGATTTCAATTCGCCAAGGACTGAGTTCACAGCGTATTCGTCAGCGAGGTATTCATCCGTTCCGTTGCTTACTCGCCAGGAGTCACCGAGTTTAGTTAAAGTGGAGGTCGATTCTTCGGGAATGGATATTTCAATTCTATTGATCTCATCCGTATCAAGGCTCAATACATTGGGATCAAAGCTTCTGTTTTTATCAGCGCTGAAAAAGCGGTTGCCGAGAAAGAGTAGCACGAGCGCTGCGAGTATTATTCCTAGTATTTTGTTGTTCATGTATTTAGCTTTCAGTTATTAGCTCTCAGCTTTAAGTTGTCAATTTTTGGTTTTGAGTTTCTTTCGTTAAGTCTACCTGCCTTTGTGTTCCGTCAGTTGCCAACCGTTGGCCATCTACCACCTGCACTGAGCTTGTCGAAGTGTCAACCGTAGTGAAGAGCCATCCTCTTTAATTTCGTTCTCTGGTTCCTCTGGAATCTTACAATTCCCAAAATGATCACTAACGCGATCGGGAGAAGGAAATTCATCCATTTCGTCGTCGTAATTTTCGCTTCCTCCATTTCCTTTATCGGCCTTGATGCGACTCCTTTCGTGCGCAGATCGATAAGCCCTGTATCGTCTGATAACCAATCCATTGCATTGGAAAAGAGACTGATGTTGTCGGGTGTTTGTCCCCTTGATTGAGCGCCCATCAGGAAGTCTGCATCTGCAAATACAATAATCTTTCCTCCTAAGGTACCTGCTGCCGGACTTAATACACCGGCAATGACCTGGCGGCCATCGGGAAAGTCTGACCTCGTCCATTTTCTTTGTACATCAAAGAAAGCAGGGGCCGGTCGGACACCCGAATTGTCCGAAGTGCGTATAAGCGGTGTGAATTCGTACTCCGCATTCCCGCCGAAGTCCATCGAACTCACGAATTGGAAGGCGATCTGCTCTAGTCCCTGGGTGATCGGATGCTCTTCAAAATTATTGACCATAGGGAAATAGGGAAACTCCAGTTGAGAATTGATCGTAAAAAAGCCTTGCCTCTGTTGTACGGTTACACTAGCCGCGCTGGCATCGAGCACGAAATTCTGATTAACAGTGAGTCCTTTTTTACCCAGCCATTCCGATATACCCGTATGTATCGCCGTACCTTGCATCGACTGAAAATCACCACCAACGGAGTTGTATGCAACGGCGAGGTTTCCACCATTTTGAATATACGTATCCAGCGACTCAAACGCGGAGTTTGGAATAGTGTCCTGAGGATTGACAATAGCCACGCATTGGACGGATGGCTCGATCGGTGCAGCACCCGAGAGATCTACTGAGGTAACATTGTATAGTACGCTCATGGACTGTACAAGTAAAGGCAATTGCTGCATTCCTGGGCTGCCAAAACCTGAAGCGATCGCTATGCTCGGCTTCTCTACGGCAACAACTTTTTTAATAGAAGTGGTCAACAGGTATTCGAGCGCCCCGCCGGGAGGGAAATAGGGAATCACATCCGAACTTTCACCGCCAGAGATCACCGCACCCATAAATGCCTTTTTCTGTGCGACTTCGTCTTTTTCGCGGACGTTTATGAGTAGGGGAGAGACGCCGTTCTGTACGGCTTCTTGTTCTGTTTTGGGATCGACATTTGGATCAATAAATTCGTAATCAAGCATTCCTCTCGAGCGCGTATTGTATTCGATAAGAAGGTCTCTGAGGTCGGTATAATTCTTCGCATATTGCACAGGCAAATCTTTTGTGAAATAGGCGGTGATGGATACCGATTCGTCAAGATCTTTGAGAATATTTTTCGTCGCATTACTAAGTGTATATTGCTTTTCTTTAGTTGCGTCTATTCGTACGAAATACTGTCGGGACAGCAGGTTTATGAATAAAAGAATTCCAGCGACTAGCAATATTCTGGTCAAATTCTTCATCGTTACTTTCTTTTAGAGATCATGTATTCAGATAAAACAACGCCAAGGAAGGCGAGCGATAAAAAGTAGATCACGTCTTTGGTGTCTATAACACCTCTAGATATCGAACTGAAATGCTGATTGAGACTAAGTGTGGAAAACAATTCGCCGAGCCACCCACTATTCACACCGGATAAAATATCAAATAAAAACTGCAACAATACTCCGATCATGAGCGCCAGAAGAAATGCCACAATCTGATTGCTCGTAAGGCTGCTCGCAAAGAGCCCAATGCCAATGAAAGCAGCGCTCATCAACAACAGACCAAAATACCCGCAGAGGGATGCTCCGTGGTCAAAATTGCCAAGCCGGCTTACGGAGATATAATAGACCAAGGTAAATCCAAGAGCTATGGAAACCAACAGAAATGCCGCAATAAATTTACCAATGACCAGGTGGAAATTACTGATGTTTTTGGTCAGCAAAAGTTCGATAGTACCCAATTTTTTTTCCTCGGCCAACATGCGCATGGTGATTGCCGGAATGAAGAAAAAAAGCGTCCACAGCGCCGTCTGAAAAAATACGTTGAGGTCGGCCTGTTTTCTGAAAAAAACATCTCCATTGCCGCTAATCCACGTAAAAAAACCCGTGAAGGCCAGAAAGAGAATGATCATTATATAAGCGACCAAAGAGTCGAAATAAGACGTCAGTTCCTTTTTTGCGATTATCCAGCTTTGATTCATATTCAATGATTTAATGATTTAATGCTACAATGATGTAATGCCGTAATATGGATGCGCTGTCTGTCGTCTTCATCTTTTCAATGGATGAATTCTCTTTATAAATTGGTAATTCACTCCTTCGTATGCCTCTATTAAAGCGTTATCGCATTTCATCATTATCGCATTAAATCATTAATTCAGCGTCAAGTCTCTAAATATATCTTCCAACTTGGTTTCGACCGGGATCATTTCGGTGATCACCCATTTGTTCTTTACAGCAGTTTTGAATATTAGATCACCTACATTATTATCCGATTGTACTTCGAATCTACCGCTGTCCAAATTGGTTATTTGCACTTCTTTTACAAGAGACAATGCTCGGAGCTTTTCGGCGATAGAATCTACAGGCGCTCCTGTAATTTGCAAGCGAAGGATGGTGTTACCACTCGCTTGTTTCCTCAGCGTATTGGCAGTGCCGTCTGCGACGATCTTTCCTTTATTAATGATCAATATGCGATCACAAGTGGCTTCCACTTCCGGAAGTATATGCGTGCTGAGTATGACCGTTTTCTCTTTTCCAATTCTGCGGATGAGTTCTCGTATTTCGACAATTTGATTAGGGTCAAGGCCCGAAGTGGGTTCGTCAAAGATGAGAATCTCCGGATCGTGGATCATTGCCTGAGCGAGGCCTGTCCGTTGCTTATATCCCTTTGATAACTCTCCGATTTTTTTGTGTTTTTCGTCATTGAGGCCGCAAAGTTTGATCATCTCGATGATTCGATCGTGTGTCTGATCTTTAGGTACGGATTGCAACTGGGCGCAAAATTGTAAGTAATCCATTACCGGCATGTCCTCGTACAGTGGATTGTGCTCGGCAAGGTAGCCTATATTCTTTCTGAAAGAGCCGGATTTGACTGATTCTCCGGCGATTTCGACATCACCACTATCGGCACTGAGGTAATTGGTAATGATTTTCATTGTGGTCGTCTTCCCGGCGCCATTGGGACCGAGAAAACCAAGGATTTCTCCGGTGCTGACCGAAAATGAAATATTATCTACCGCCTTTTGATGGTCGTAAGATTTAGTAAGATTTTTTACGGCTATGTTCATCTATATCTTTTTTTAATCTCTAACCCGGAACCTAGTGATCTCTTTTGCGTTCGAAATCTATTCAACTCACCCCATTCCTCCTGCGTCGGAATCTTCCCTCTCTTCTAAGAGAGGGGCTGGGGGAGAGTTTCATTGCACTCAAGAACCCTTTAATTCAATTTTCCCATTCACAACTCATCAAATGAGGCTAATTTTGCGCAAAATAAAATATTCTAATTGGGATTTTAAAATCTGGTAGTAGTTAATTTTTTATTAAAAGTTACAACAATGTAAATGGATGAAAAATGGGGCAAGTGGATCATAGTTTTCGGCATAATTATAGTGGTCATTGCGCTGATCATTAAGTATTTCGGAAAGAATTTAGGCTGGATTGGAAATCTGCCGGGAGATATTCGTATTGAGAGGCAGAATTTCAGGTTTTATTTTCCTATTACTACTTTGAGAAAAAAAAGAAGCTTACGCAAGTAAGCTTCTAAACCGAAAAGTATGAAAAAACTATCTAACTCGTGAATATAACTCTAATAAACGCAAATTAGTTTCAAACAAATAGAATTAACTTAAAATTAATAGCCGCTTTCGCAAATATAAATATTGAGTCCACTCCGAAAACTAAATCATAAATCATGTCAAATATTACAATAAGATGACATATATATTTAATTTGTGATATGTTTAAACGTAGTACAAATTCACAAGTTGATCTATTCAAATCGATAGGAGGGATGCTATCAGAACGGAAGCGAGAGCTTCTGGATGATCCGAATGGTTGGCATAATATATTTTTTAAAGAAGTGGTATCTCGCATAGACGAAGGATTGTTCGAGGTGCTTTATAATCAAGGAGGCCGGCCCAATTGCTCAATTAGAGTTTTAATGGGAATGATTATCCTTAAAGAAGGTAAAGGTTGGACTGATGAACAACTTTTTGATGAATGTCGATTCAACACCAGGGTCATGCTTGCTATGGGATATTCGAATATAAATGAGGATATTCCGACCGAATCGACTTACTATAAGTTCAGACAGAGCATGGTAGAGTATAATGAAGACCATGGGGAGGATTTGATGAAGGCGGCATTTAAACAAATCACTATTGGGCAGATAGAGCAATACAAGGTGAGCGGTAAGAAAATACGATTGGATTCGAAGTTGATTAATTCCAATATTGCACGCTGCACTCGAGTCCAGATGATAATCGAAGCTGTACGAGTATGCAGTAAAGACCTTATGGTAGAACTGCTTACAGATCAATTGGATAAAGAATCATGCGAGCTTTTAGAAAAGCTAAAAAGCCAAAGTGCCTCCAATATTGTCTACCCATTAAACAAAAAAGAAAAAGAGGAACTGCTAGTAGGTATGGGTAAGATCATAAAGGTACTCTTGAGTCATGGCCAGGCGGCGGGATTGACAGGCTACCAAGATCTCAAGCGGCTCTACGAAGAACAGTATGAAGAACAATCAGAGGAATCTAATGAGCAAAAACCTCCGAGTGCCTCTGATGATAAAACAAAAATCAGCGCGGTCTGTGATGAATCTGAACAGCAAACTAAACAGGAGAATACTCCGAGACCCAAAGCTGCAAAAGACATATCGAGTGGCAGTGTGCAGTCCATTCATGATCCTGATGCTGCCTACCGTACTAAAGGTAAAGCAGAAAATAAACAGACCATATCGGGCTATCATGCCAACATAAGTGAAACGTGTACAGAAGAAAATGAAATAGACCTAATCGTAGATGCCCAGGTAGTACCGGCCAATATTACAGAAGACGAGTTTTTAATCGAATCTATCGACCATATCCAGGATGTATTAAATCCAGATAAGGATGAATCAGGTCAAGAAAAGAATAAAATAGAACAGGCCATCACGGATGGCGGATACGACAGCAAGGCCAACAGAAAAGCAATGTCAGAAACGACCACGCCCGAATGGAAGTTAGCTAATACAAAAGGGGGAAAGCAGGCCTATACAATGAAACGAGATGAGAATAACAATCTTCAAGTATGGCGAAAAAAGACAGGAGAACAGTGCGCGGTAAAGTTTAACGAGAAGACCAACAAATACGTCATTAAACACGACACCCGAGGTCGGTATATGACCAAAGATGAAGTAGAAAACTATTTTTTATTTCAACAGATGCAAGAAACATTAGATGAGCACACCCACAATCTAAGAGCCAATGTGGAATCGACCATACATCAATGTTTTCACCGGCTCAAAAAAAGGAACAAAATATTATATCGGGGTTTATTCAAATGTCAAATTTATGTCCTGTCACGAGTACTTTGGACGAATTTTAGAAGAATTAACGATAAATTGGTCGAAAATACCCTCGGATTTCCAAATATCATCATCGCAACCCTCAGGAATGCTTATGCAACAATATTGCACTTAAGAAAATTCCAGGGTTTTGGCCGCAGCTGGCAAATGTACGCTTGAAAAATGTGTGGTAATCGGAGTGGACTCAATATTACACTTTTTTTTAATATATCAAAATCTAAAGTTATTTTTCTTGATTTGTTATGAAGCTTGAGGTCTATAAATTTGGAGGCGCGTCCATTGTTGACGTTGGACGTATGCGCGATGTGGCAAAGATAATTGCGAAATCAACTGTCACCAAGCTCGTTGTCATTATTTCCGCAATGGGAAAGACGACCAATGCCCTCGAAGAAGTATGGCAGAATTTCAAAGATCCGGAAAAGTACAAGCCACTTCTCGCTGCGATTGTAGAGAAACATCAAGACATTGCACGAGCACTTTGCCCTGAAGCTGGTGATCTCGACGATGAAATCCTGCGCTTATCGGATCTGTCTGCGTTGGACCATGAGAGTGGATCGGATTACTTATACGATCAGGTTGTGAGCATCGGAGAATTGCTTTCCTCCACTATAATATACCATTATCTCAAGGCAAAAGGAACCAAGGTAAAATGGCTCGATGCACGTAGGGCAATACAGACGAACAATACCTATAGAGACGCAAAACTGGATTGGAAAGGGACCGAATCAAAGATCAAAAATGCAGTTACGAGCCTGAATTCAGAGCATGATGTCATCGTTTCTCAGGGATTCATTGGCAGCGATGCTGAAGGTTACACTACTACTTTGGGACGAGAGGGATCCGACTACAGTGCTGCCATATTCGCGTATGTTTTGGATGCTGACCGATTGACCATATGGAAAGATGTGATGGGTATATTGACGGCTGATCCGCGAAGATTCGACAACGTAGTAAAAATGGATCGTCTTTCTTATAGGGAGTCGATCGAAATGGCGTACTATGGCGCAAAGGTCATACATCCGAAAACCATAAAACCACTCCAGAATAAGCAGATACCCTTGTATGTGAAATCTTTTGCAGATCCCGGTGCTCCGGGTACGTTGATCAGTTCGGAAATTGAGCTTACCTATCCTCCGATTGTTGTGATCGAAACTGACCAGACCTTGCTGCATTTTGCGACCAAAGACTTTTCTTTCATTGCGGAAGAACATTTAGCGCAATTGTTTTCTGCACTCGATCAAAACCGGATCAAGGTAAATATGATGAAAAACACCGCCATCAGTTTTACCGTCTGCGTTACTAATGCAAAACGGCGAATCGAGCGGCTACTTTCCGCATTGCAGGAAGAGTTTGGAATTACCACAGATCTCAACCTGGAATTGATCAGCATTAGACATTATACGGAAGAGATTATCGATGAATTGAAAAAAGGTAAGGTGGTGCTCATGGAGGAGAGGGCTCCGGATACGGTTCAGCTAGTGGTGAAGGAGATGCCTTTGATGAAGAGAAAGGGGTGATAAGATTCAAGCTCAAAAACAGGTTTAACCATCCCAGGAGCGTCCGGAAGGCCTCCTGGCGTTGGTTGTATGGTTTCGCACTTGTTTTTCAATCGAATTTTTGAATTACGGCTATGTACGTATATTATGGTAACAAACGTATAATACGAGTATTACTGTAATTACACTAGTACAATATCTGGCAGACCATGAGCAATTTGACCTAAACCCTAACCGATTGTCATACGCTGACCAGGAAAAGCCCTTACCTTTGTAAATCATATGAATATAGGCCCCATCACATTTGACGAGTTCCCGCTTTTTCTCGCTCCAATGGAGGATGTAAGCGACCCGCCTTTTCGCGCTTTGTGCAAGAGGGAAGGCTGCGATATGATGTACACCGAATTTATCTCAGTCGAGGGATTAATACGCGATGCGACTAAGAGTGTCCAGAAATTGGATATCTACGATGACGAGCGTCCCATCGGAATTCAAATCTTCGGCGCCGAAATAGATTCTATGAAGCGAGCCGCTGAAATCGTCGAAGCAGCCGAACCCGAAGTGCTGGATATCAATTTCGGCTGCCCTGTTAAAAAAGTAGTGTGTAAAATGGCTGGTGCGGGAATACTCCAGGACATTCCAAAAATGGTGAAGTTGACGGATGAAATTATCAAATCAACTTCACTTCCGGTTACAGTCAAAACGCGATTAGGTTGGGATGACAATACGAAGTACATCGAAGAAGTGGCCGAAAGACTGCAGGATATAGGAATAAAAGCTCTTGCGATTCACGGACGCACGCGAAAGCAGATGTACAAGGGCGAGGCTGATTGGACTCTAATTCAGAGGATTAAAGACAATCCGAGAATATTCATCCCTATCATCGGAAATGGTGATGTGGACAATCCTGAAAAAGCTGAAGAATATCGAGATCGGTACGGTGTGGACGCTATTATGATTGGCAGAGCAGCTATAGGCAATCCCTGGATCTTCAGGCAAATAAAACACTACTTTCGGTATGGGGAGATCATTGATCCACCAAGTGTAAGTGAAAGAATTGAGACTATAAAGGAACATCTTCAAAGAAGCCTGGAATGGAAAGGAGAGCGGTTAGGCATATTGGAAATGAGGAGGCATTACGCGATATATCTGAGGGGTCTTCCGCACATAAAACCCTTTAGAAATCAATTAGTTACGCAACATGACCCCGCCGACATTTTCGATATTTTGGAAGAAATACGGTATGCCTATCAGGAAGAAGCGATTTTTGCCTAAACATAAGACTGCGTGCGATTCAATTTCATAGATAAGGAATTGCCATTGGTCCACACGATTGCTGAGACCGGGCGAAAGTTGGGATTTCCGACTTATCTGGTCGGTGGCTATGTCCGGGATCGCCTTCTCGGGCGCGAAAGCGAAGACATCGATGTCGTATGCGTGGGCAGTGGGCTCGAACTTGCCAAAGAAGTCGCCAAAGAGCTGCAGCCCAAACTGAAGGTCAATTACTTCAAAAGGTTTGGCGCTGCAATGTTCAAATACAAAGATGTAGAAGTGGAATTCGTTGGGGCGCGCAAAGAATCTTATAGCAAAGATTCGCGGAAGCCTTGGGTGGAAGATGGCACTTTGCAAGATGACCAAAACAGACGGGATTTCACAATCAATGCTCTGGCCGTGGATATTAGTAAAGAAACATTTGGCACTCTGGTAGACCCCTTTCAAGGACTGGAAGATTTAGAAAAAGGTATTATACGCACGCCAATGGAGCCAGGCAAAACCTTTTCGGATGATCCCTTGCGAATGATGCGGGCGATACGTTTTGCAACTCAATTGAATTTTCAAATAGAAGCCGCAACATTTCATGCGATCAAGCAAAACAAAGAAAGATTGCGAATTATAAGTGCGGAGCGCGTTACTAGCGAACTGGAAAAAATAATAAAGACACCACTGCCTTCCGGTGGATTCATCTTGCTGAATGAGGCAGGTTTATTGGAATTATTTTTGCCCGAGTTAGTGATGCTTGAAGGAGTAGAGTACGTCGATGGCCAAGGACATAAGGATAATTTTTATCACACTCTGCAGGTTTTGAACAATCTGACATTGATGTCAAACAACTATTGGTTGCGATGGGCGGCTATATTGCACGACATCGGTAAACCCAAATCAAAAAGATACAAGGAGCAATCGGGATGGACATTTCACGGACACGAAGTAATCGGAGCGAAAATGGTTCCGAAATTATTCAAGCGCCTAAGGTTGCCTCTGGATCACAATATGAGGTATGTTCAAAAACTTGTCTCTCTCCATCAGCGGCCGATCAGTCTCACGAAAGAAGAGGTGACGGACTCCGCTATCCGGCGTTTGATCTTTGATGCTGGTGAGGTTCTGGACGACCTGGTCACATTGTGCAATGCAGATATTACCAGCAAAAATCCAGACAGGGTAAAACGGTACAGGCAGAATTACGAATTTGTAAAGCAGCGTATACAAGAAGTAGAAGAAAAGGATCACATACGCAATTGGCAGCCGCCGATAAGCGGAGAGAAAATAATGGAAACCTTTGGGATACCTCCGAGTCGAATGGTGGGGGAAATCAAAACGGCAATTAGGGAAGCGATCTTAGATGGCGAGATACCAAATGAAAATGAAGCCGCCTATGCCTTTATGCTCGAAAAAGGAGAAGAACTTGGGCTTGAAAAGGTGGATTAAGAATGCCAAAAGTAAGGTAGGTACAAAAAAAAACCCCATGTATGACGATACATGGGCATTACTCATTTAATAACCAAAACTCATATGTCATAGAAAAACCAAATACTATGCCAATTTTATCATATGCGTGCCCTACCTTAGATTGTATAAGATTCGTACCGGAAGAAGGGTAGTATAGAGTTGAGCAGAAAATTTGAATTATAAAATAAGATTTTTCCGGTAGGAGAGGAGCAATATTTGGTTCGGGCGCATTTCAAAATGTCACAAAAGATCTTCATTTTTAACCCCTCCCGGCCTCCCGCCGATTGGCGGAGAGGAGTATGGTACCGAATCATGTTTACTTCGGCGAGACTCCCCTCCTCTTGAGGGGTTGGGGGCAGGGCCATTCAGTACTAAAAACAAATCATAGAAATTATTTATATATGTGTTAAATATTCAATATGTTTGAGTGAAATTCTTACATATGAAAACGCTTAACTCCTTTTTAGAACTCATCCATGACCCTCGACGTGCACAAGGCCAACGGTTTTGCTTGTCTTCTTTTTTTGAAATGGTATTCTTAGCTGGCATGAGTGGCCGATTTAGTATAAACGCTATTGCCAGATTTATTGAATACAATCAAGAATTCTTCATTGACCGTTATGGTTTGCTCCATGGTGTACCCAAAAAAACAGTAATCTTTAATATTCTTCGTGATTTTGATTACACAGAACTTAATAAAGCCCTTGTAAGTTGGATGAGTCAGTATATGGGTAACAACCAAGCCAATTGGATGTCTATTGATGGAAAAGCACTGGCCTCTACTGTAAGAGAGCCTAACGGAAAAAATCAGAACTTTCAAGCTATTGTTAGCCTTTTCAACTCTGAAATGGGCGTGGTTATAACTACCAAGCCCTACGAATTAAAGAAGGACAATGAAATTGCTTGTGCACTCGACATTATCGAACAGTTGGAAGTTAAGGGTGTTATCTTTACCCTTGACCCACTTCATTGCCAAAAAAAACTGCGCAAACCATCGTGGGTAATGGAAATGACTATGTAATACAAGTCAAAGGCAATCAAATGAAGCTTAAGGAGGCGATCTCATCGTTTACCCAACAAAATGAGCCGGTTGATAGGTACGAAACCAGAGAAAAGGTAAGAGGCAGAAATGAAATACGCCAATATTATACCTACCAAGGAATGTCTGCAGAGCCATTTACCTTATGGACAGGTTTGACAACCATAATAATTGTGAAAAGATCAGCAAAGAGAAAAGGTCGAACCAGCAGCGAAAGCAGCATGTACATCTCAAGCAGAACCGAATCAAAGGCATCCTTCTATGCCAGAGGTATCAGAGCTCATTGGTTCATAGAAAACAAACTACATTGGGTAAAGGACAAAATATGGAATGAGGATAATTCACTGGTTAATGGTTTTAGCCTAGCCAGAAACATGTCTATGGTCAGAACATTTGTATTCAACATATTCAAACTAAACAATGAGCAAAGCATGACTGTTGCACAAGAAAAATACGCCAATAGATTGTCAATGTGTATTAATGCAATAAATATAAAAAATCTTAATATATTAAATTTTTAGAAGTGAATGACCCTGGGGTTGGGGGAGGCTCAACACATGAATAAAGAAAGGACCAAATTAATTGCATCTTTTTGTTAGCATAGGCAGGCGAAATCAGGACAAAAAAAAAGCTCGCAACTTTTTGCGAGCGGTAAAACGAATTTTACAATTTAATAACCAAAACTTACACTGACACAAAGATACACATATTAATGAAAAATGCAATATGATAACATATATTAATTTATTTTAATATGTTCTGGTGATATGGAGCTTATGAAAATCCTACCTTCGCTCATATTATATGAGGACAATCATCTGATCGCATACAACAAGCCTGCTGGAGTGCTTGTGCAAGGAGATGATACGGGTGACCTGCCATTGTCGGACATGCTTAAGGATTTCCTAATCGAGAAGTATAATAAGCCGGGTAGTGCATTTGTGGGCATGGTCCACCGGCTTGATCGCCCGACATCCGGATGCATCATTTTTACCAAGACAAGCAAAGCAATGGTGCGAATGCAAAAGATTTTTGCCGACAGGCAAATCAGAAAGGAATATTGGGCGCTTACCCGAAAAGCCTCTATACCTCCGTACAAAATCTTGGTAAATTACATCGCCAAATCACAAAAAGGCAATCGGGTAGAATGCCTGGACAAAAATGTGGCTGATTCCAAATATGCTGAACTGGCCTATGAAATTCTTGCCAGTTTTGAGGATGCTCATTTGCTTCGAATTGACTTGAAGACAGGCCGTAAGCATCAAATTCGGGCACAGCTTAGTAAAATCGGCTGTGATATCGTAGGCGACCTCAAATACGGATACGAAAATGCAAATTCCGATAAATCGATCTGCCTGCATTGCAAATTACTCAGCTTCGTTCATCCGGTGAGGAAGGAACCCATGACAATAGAGTCTGATCCGCCCGATATCCCGGAATGGTCTGAAGTCCGAAAATGGAATACGTAAGTCGAAGATTTTGAAATGCATATTCAAAGTTTAAATAGTAAAAAATGAAAGAATACAAAGTAGAATCCAGGGCATATTATTCGAAACTATCAGTAGACAAAAACCACATCGTCAAGTCATCATCTAAAGAAATCCAAGGCTTTCTTGACAATTATGCGAAAGAAGGATGGCAGCTTGTCTCAACCGATGCTGCCTCGTTTGGTCTTGCGATGTATGTCTATTTATATTTTGAGCGTGATATTTGAATCAGAAGGTACTAGTGCACCAAGCACTAAATCCTGACCCCCATAAACTTGTTCTTTTCCTTCTGCTCGGCGTTGGAAAAATCCTCATTATGCTTAGGCATAACTCCGGTTTTCCCGCCTTGATCAGAAGAAAAATAACTTTGTCTATGGGGTTCATTACTTAATGCTTGGTACACTAGTTAAGGCGCAAGTGGGGGCTGTATCAAAAGATCAATTTTGAAAAACATAGAAAAATTTAGTTTTACCGCATAGACAAAATATTATGTGGCCTACCTGCCCGCCCTCATATGAATTTCAAATGCCGGCAGACGGCGGGTCCGTCTATGTGGTTCAAAAAATTCCGTGTTTGAATTTTCATTTTTACTTATGCGACAATCCGCATTGTCGAAGTCATTCGCAACTCTATCCATTTTAATTTTGAATTCACCTACAAAACACCCTATTTTTGCAGCGGTGAGGTTCATACAGCTAGCTCCCTTTGAACTCCCCCAGGGTGGAAACGCAGCAAGGGTAGAAGGTTGTAGCAGCCTGGTGTGATTCCTCACTTTTTCAATGACTACGTTTCAAATCTGATTTGAGTGCGGTTGAACATATGCCTTGTAAATTCTATATGACTTGTCGTCTTTTTCCGGGTACAGGACACATTGTATATGCTTCGCTATAGAAAGTTGTTTTTGGTTAAAAATGGGCGGTAGACTACTTTTGATTAACGGCTTTTATGAGGCGAGTGCGTCAGGAACTAAATTCTAACCTACATAAACTTGTTCTTTTCCTCCTGCTCGTCGTTGTAAAAATCCTCCCCGCCGCGAATGCGGGACATAAATGCATTATGCTAAGGCATAACTCCGGTTTTTCCGCCTTCCTGCCTGCCGAAGCCTCGGCGCAGGCAGGGATCAGAAGAAAAATAACGTCGTTTATATATGTCATTACTTACTTCCTGACGCACTAGCCTTGTCCGCCGCCATACGCCGTCGGCCGGAGTCTTTGGCGTAGGGTCGAGGCTTTGGCCGCCCGCGTGCCGCCGTAGCTTCAGCGGAGGAGCACGGAGGCCGCCCAAGCCTTCATGTCTGAGTCCCTCCGCCCAGGAGGCTACGGCCTCCGGAGGACGAAGGAAGCCTATTCCTAATTATAGCCGGGATTCTGTTGAATAAGTCCCTGGCTAATGATTATTTCTATAGCGGGAATAGGATAATATTCATCCCGGCCTGCTGTAAAGAATGCCTCAACCATATATGACCTTCTCGTCTTCGCCACTTCAAAGTAATTGTTCATCCAATCTGCGGCAATTCCCCAGCGAACGAGGTCAAAGTGTCGCCCGGGGTGAGATTCCAGGGCCATTTCAAGACGCCTTTCCCAGCGCACAATTTCCCTGGCCTGTGCCTGATCTGCAAAATGAGATGCGTCGTACTGCCCAATAACGTACTGGCCCGAAGGTGAACCATCGGCCTTTACCAATAATGCGGTGCTGTTTGCAGCCCGCTCCCTTATCCGGTTAATAATGGGCATTGCCTCCATTTGCCGGCCCACTTCAACCAGTGCTTCCGCCCAATATAACAGGGCATCTGCGTAACGCATTGCATCCGTGTTCCTGGAACTACCATAAAATGCCGCTGCCTGTCTCCAACAAGGGTCATCCGGTAACAATTGGTCTTTAAATTGCATATTAAAGCCATAGGTACTGGGGCTGCGGGCATAGGTTTCATCAAAAATGCGGTTCGGATCATATTTCCAGGGCATGCCAATTATAGCAATCCCGTGTGAAAACCGCGGATCCATATTGTTGGCTTCAACATCCACAGAAGTTTCGATAATTGGAGCTTCGTTGAAAGTATCAAACAATGGCAATCCGTCAGCATCGGTCTTATGGGCATTAATAAGATTGCCAGAAGGCGTAAAGAATCCACAGCATCCATATCCTACAGCAGAAGGAGAATTAAGAGCACTTCCCATATTAAGCCGGCCTTCAGTCGTACCATCTTCGATTGACCTTATGATAGCCCAAACGGATTCAATACCGCTTTCAGTCGCACATTCATAATTGGCTGAAATGTCGGACCACAGATCATACTCCCCTGTGGCTTCTACAGCTTCGAACAGGCCAATCGCCTCCTGCAGCTCTGATGTAGTAATGCTGGCCACCTGGTGATTATCATCTTGTACAAACGCTTTGAATATGAGCGACTTGGCAAGAAAGAGCTGGGCGGCATTCTTGGTTGGCCGGCCCTCATCCGCCTGGGTAGTGGGTAACCCGCTTACAGCCCTACGGAAGTCATCAATAATCCAGGTCCATCCATCCTGGTCTGAAACTGCACGATTCGAGAGATCTTTGTATTCGCCTTTCGGAATGTTCTCATCGATATACACAATGTTTTTGTACGATACTTTCAGTTTAAAATAAGTATAGGCCCGAAGAAAATGCATCTCGGCAATCCGCACAGAACGGGTAGATAAGTCAGCATCGGTTAGGACATTAAGTCTGCCCAGGGCCTCATTGGCCCTGCCAATCGCCCCGTACATATACTTCCACATGAGCTCATTTCTTGGATTCCCGGCAGACCTGTTCAAGGATTTAATTTCTACCCAGTGACCACCGATCTGGTCTCGAATGCCGCCCCCCCCTTTATGGGCGTCGCCTCCTCCTACGGATCCAGTTTCCCACATGTCTTGCCACGGTGAAAAAACGTTGTCATTTGCCTGCGCGGCATAGGCTGCAATCACTATTTTTTCAGCGTTTTCAGGGGAAGTTAAATCCTCTTCAGTCACGACCCCCCTGGGCAAAACATCAAGTGTGCTCTCCGTACAGCCAAATATGATAAGGCTGGCAAGAGCTATTACGATGATGGATTCTAGTAATTTTAGACTTTTCATTTCTTTACAGTTTTTAATTTTAGAAGCCAATGTTTATACCTATAGAAGCCGCCAGTGGCTTGGGATGACGCGTTTCAAAATTACCTTGCCCTCTACCATGAGCATCGGGACCGGCTCCCGGTGTAAAATTTATCTGATCCAGCAACCAGGGCTCAGAAGGAAAACGATTGGCCCCTTTCTTATCATACATGTACCATATATTATCCAAAGTGAAATACACTCGTAGATCTGACAACCAGCTCATATTTCCAGTAACTGTCTGGGGAAGTGTGTAGCCCAGGGTGAATTGTGAGAATTTGAAAAAACTTCCGTTTCGAAACTGGTAACTCGTTCCTCCTGCTTGGGATTGCACGCCTCCACCACCAATACCCAGAGCAGGAACGTGGGTATCGGTATTCACAGTCGTCCAGGCATTCAGATTTTCATTCCCAAAACCAATAAATCCACCACCAATGGCCACTGTTCTGCCAGCCATACCCCAGATTTGCACGGCTGCATCGAAGTTTTTCCATCCTATTTGGGCATTCATTCCATACTCGACGCTAGGCAATCCATTGACCTCCTGGTACTCCTGATCCAGCTCGGAGATTATCCCATCATTATTTAAATCGGCATAACTTAATGCACCAACCCTTATGCCTGGATATTGCGGAGCTGCGTCCACTGCAGCTTGAGTTTCCAATATTCCTGTGGATATAAAACCGAACAGTTGCCTTGGCGATTGTCCGACGATGTTTTGCTCCGAATTGCCGGGATAAGTACCGTATAAATCCTCGGGTAGTGATGTGATCTTATCACTATAATGAGAACCAATTAGACCGATTGAATAGCGCCAGTCCCTACCGGGCTTACTATGATAATCAAGTGCCAGTTCCCAACCCTTTGTCTCCATATCAGCTCCATTGGTAAAAAGACTAAATCCATCGCCAAAGGTGCCAGGTTGGTTCTGCACGATCAAGATGCCTTCGGTGTCCTTATTGAAGACATCGAAAGAACCCGTTATCCGGTCATTCAATAAACCAAAGTCTATACCGACATTGATTTCGGTCTGGGTTTCCCACTTCAACTGATCGTTGTCAGTTTGGGTGGCAATAAAACCCGAAGGCAGAAGGCCGGTATTGTTATTGCTAATGTCATAAGCAGTCGCAGCATTGGTACAATACGTTTGAGCACAACCGGCTCCCCAGGGCGTAAAATTACTGGGTGGTGCGTACACGGCCCTATATAAGCGAAAACGGGCTTCATTCAAAATATCCTGGTTTCCGGTCTGACCCCAGGCAACCCGTATCTTCAATGCCGATAGCCAATCCACGTCCTGCATAAATTCTTCAGCCCCGATTCTCCAACCCACTGATGCAGCCGGGAAAACGGCAAACCTGTTTTCGGTGCCAAAGCGCGAAGATCCATCCCTTCTTACGGTAAACGACGCAAGGTATTTATCGGCAAAGCTATAATTGACCTTCCCAAAATAGGAAAACAGCTTGAATCCGGATGTGCCTCCGTTGACGTTTTTTTCACCGGTAGCAGCATCGAATTGGTAGTATTCATTCGTGTTAAGAGCAAAGTCCTTGGCAAATGCCTGGAAATCCGTCACAAAATTGTCAATGTACTCGGTGCCGCCTAAAACTGTGAACGAGTGTTGGTTGAAGGATTTGGTATAAGTTAGCGTGTTGTTAAATACCAGGTTGGTTTGATGCAGCTGAGTCTGCCTTAACTCGCCAGTAGCATTTCTCGCGAGCCCTCGCTCAAAAGTTGGATAGATGTCGCGGATAAAAATATTATCGTAGTCAAGACCCATGTTAGTTCTGAAACTGAGGCCCTCTATAATATCCCAATTCAGATAGACATTTCCAAATACCTTGGTATTGTTGTTCCTATCCCACTTGTCGTTGTCTACAGTACCCAAAGGGTTATCGTGGCGGGTAAATCCAGGCGGAACTCCCGCAATCTCTCCATCTTCCGTAAAAGGTGGCAGAATAGGAGGGGGACCCAGGCCGCTAAATACACCCCACTGGCGTTTCCCTCTGCTAACTGCAACATTCTGGCCTACCGTGAGCTTTTCGTTGGCAAATTTGTAATTTGAATTCAACCGAAGCCCGAGGCGCTGGAAGTTGTTTCCTATGAGTACCCCTTTTTGATCGAAAAAATTCATGGAAAACTGGACTCCCCCTTTTTTGCTTCCCCGACTGAATTGCACATCATAATTCTGAATTAACCCTTTTTCGTAGGCTATATCTTGCCAGTTGGTGCCTTCTTCCAGGGTGCCGCCTAAATTGCTTTGCGGGTGGCCGGAGGGTCTCAGGTTGTTAGGTTCATCCAACCAATCAGCAGTATAGATGACCCGATCCAGCACTGGTACACCATTCCCCTGGATACCGGGGCCCAAGCTGGGGTCAAAATGCCAGTCAAAGTCGAAAAAGGCAGCATCATTAGGATCGCTACCACTGTTAACAGCGGATTGCCAGCCAAGCATGGCTCCTCGCTCAGTGGTGACAAATGGCGCTCTGTAATGTACATTCTCAACACCAAACCGGGCATTGAAGGTCACTCGTGATTCTTGCTCCTTTGGTTGTTTGGTCGTGATAATGACAACTCCATTGGAAGCCCGGGATCCATATATAGAGGCTGAAGAGGCATCCTTTAATACCTGCACGGACTCGATATCATTCGGGTTGAGCCAGGATAGGTCTACAACCGGGGGTTGGCTAATTCTTTCTGCCATACCTGTTTGGGTTCCTATTGTTTCAAAAGATTGAAGCGGAACGCCATCAATAATGTACAGTGGCTGGTTATTCCCCAGGGTACTGTTCCCTCTGACTCTGACCTTTGCTCCCTGGCCGGGAACTCCGGACTGATCGAGATAAAGCCCCGGAACCCTTCCTGCCAGAGACTGGAGCACACTGTGGTTCGAAAGGTCTCTGACCGCATCCATATCGGCCACAGAAACCGCTCCCAAAATGTCTTTCTTTCTTTCAGTAGCGTAACCGGTGACGACTAGTTGGTCTAATAGTACACCTGTTGCTGTCACAAGTACGTCAATGTCGTTGCGGCCTGCTACGCCTATTTCTTGCGTATCGTAGCCAATAAATGAGATTACGATGACCGCGTCCTCCGGTACATTGTCAAGTGTGTAACTACCGTCTATATCCGTAATGGTGCCTATGTCGGTACCTTGGACCAGGACATTGGCCCCGATTAAGGGCTGACCGTCCTCTGAAGTAACCACCCCTGATACAGTCTTTTGTGCAAAGATAAAGAGCGGTGTAAGTAAGAAAAACAGGAGCAGGAGTAATAATTTTCTGCCCTGTGCATGTCCAGAATTAAATTTTAATTTACTCATATCTAGTCGATTTTTTTTTCTAAATAAAACTATAAGGAGGTAGACGAAAAGAAGAATTTAGTTTAATTCAGACTCTTCGTGTCCTCTTGATCTCAGGTACTTTGTGTTGACTCTTTCTGGTACAATCCTGTGGATGTGGTCCTTTTACCTAAGATATAACGTGTAAGATTATACAAATGCTTGGTAGTGTGGGATGAAAAAGTGTTCAATTAAGGTAGAATATTTGGTCAATGGGGGGGGTAATAGTATAGTGCAGGACATTTTATGATGAAAATTTCATTGCATTCGGTCGATTTGATTAGGATAGATGGGAGTAACAGCCCCATAAACGTAGCGAATCCGAGTTACCAGAGTCAGGTTGATTAAAAAAATAGATTTCCCATGACCTTTGTGGTCTTGTGATTTTCCAGCCTTGTATTTGTAAAGTCTCAGGTTGAACTAGTGCACCAAGCACTAAATCCTGACCCCCCTTAACTTGTCCTTTTCCTTCTGCTCGGCGTTGGAAAAATCCTCATTATGCTTAGGCATAACTCCGGTTTTCCCGCCTTGATCAGAAGAAAAATAACTTTGTCTATGGGGTTCATTACTTAATGCTTGGTACCCTAGTGCCTCGGGAACGAAATATAACACCCCTTATACTTGTTCTTTTTCACCTGTATTTCGTTGAAGAACCCTTCATTTGGCTAAGGCCAAAATCAGGAACCTTCGCCTCATTCAGGTAAAAAATAACTTTGTCTAAGGGGCATTTTACTTAGTTCCTGATGCACTAGGACATTGTGAATGTGCCATTACGGTTATATCCGTATAATACGTTTATTGCCGTAATACGCGCTTATTTCCGTAATAGATGTTAATAACCGTAATAAACGATAATAAACGTTAATTACGGTAATCTGAGGAATTCAATTGAGAAATAGATGGGGAACAACATGCACATTCTGTAATCACAAAAATTCGGTTTTCTTCTATTTAAAAACAGGCGTTTTCCAATTTTCAATTTATAACTCTTGTGTGAATTGTCTCGCGACCCTCCTTCTACAAATTCCCAACATATTAATATTAACCAATATATTTGCGCCAAATGAATGGAATCAAAGAATGAAGTTCTTTATCGATACCGCTTCTATTGATCAGATCAAAGAAGCCAATGACCTCGGCATTCTCGACGGCGTTACAACCAATCCGTCGCTCATGGCCAAAGAAGGCATTACCAGAGAACTCAATATCAAAAAACACTACGAAAAAATATGTGCTGTAGTGGCCGGTGATGTGAGTGCCGAAGTGATTTCGACACATTTCAAAGGAATCACAGAGGAAGGCGAAGAACTGTCTAAAATTGCTCCCAACATCGTTGTAAAAGTTCCGATGATAAAGGATGGCGTGAAGGCCTTAAGGTGGTTTGCGGATAATGACATAAAGACAAACTGTACCTTGGTTTTTTCCGCGGGACAAGCTATGCTGGCGGCCAAAGCAGGAGCCACTTATCTGTCACCTTTTGTTGGAAGGATAGATGATATCAATTGGGACGGTATAGGATTGATCAGAGAAATTGCCGAATTGTTCACTATACAACTCTTTGATACTGAGATACTTGCGGCTTCAATTCGAAATCCGAAGCACATCGTCGAGGCCGCCATGGCCGGTGCTGATGTCGCAACATGTCCGTTGAATTCGATTATGGGCTTACTCAACCATCCGCTCACCGATATTGGTTTGGAATAATTCCTCGCAGATCACCGCAAAGGCAATGAATAGTCCACTATGAAACAGATCTTTTACCTGTCCACATGCTCAACTTGTGCGCGTATTCTGAAAGAACTCGGAGATATAAGCGATTTTGAATTGATCGATATTAAAGCGAATAATATAACCAAAGGCCAACTGGACGAGTTGAAAGATTTGATTAACGGAACCTATGAGGATTTTTTCAGTAGGAGGGCTATGAAATACAGGGCTTGGGGATTGCACGAAAAGAAATTGTCGGAATCGGATATATTGGATCTCATCACGAGAGAATACACCTTTCTCAAAAGGCCAGTCATCCGGATCGGAGAAAAGCTATTCATTGGCAATACCAAGAAAGTTGTGGGAGCGGCTATTGAAGCAAATCGCACATGGCTCTGAAATGAGTGGCGGAAAGTTGACATGTTCTAAAAAAATTGTACGGCTTCGTATTAGGAAGTCGGTTTTTGCTCTTGCTCAAAATAGGAATTTCACTGCCTGCGACTTTTGGACGATCTGTCTTGAGTCTATTCGCGCCTAGGGCAAACGCACCAAAATGTTTACTTCAAAATTCGCAGCATATTCTGCCATCTAGCCTCCCCCAACCCCTCCAAAACCCGCCTGTCTTTGGGGAGGCCGGGAGGGGCTAAAAGATGAAATTTGATTTGGTGCGTTTGCCCTAATTCCCGCCAAAGTCCATAAATGTCTCGAAAAGTTACCAATTTTGATGACCCCAACCAATGTCAAAGTGAATCGAAAAGAAATAGTCAAGGGATTTAAGACATTGCAAGATGAGATTTGCAGCGGTCTGGAGAGATTAGATGGTTCTGGTCGATTCCGGGAAGATTTGTGGCAACGCAAAGGTGGTGGTGGCAGAACGCGAACCATAACTGGAAAACACATTGAAAAAGGGGGCGTAAACTTTTCCGAAGTATTCGGAGAAATGCCCTCCACCATTGCTCAAAAACTCGATATCCCACCTAGCGAGTTTTTGGCCACTGGAATTTCAATTGTACTGCATCCCACAAATCCATGGGTACCTATCATCCACATGAATGTCCGCTATTTCGAGATGAATCGAGACCTTTGGTGGTTCGGCGGCGGTATCGATCTTACTCCGCATTATATTATCAAGGACGATGCGGTATACTTTCATAAGAAACTCAAATCCGTGTGTGATGGTTTGTACGTCGATGCGTATAACGATTATAAAAAATGGGCCGATGACTATTTTTTCATAACTCATCGCGAAGAAACTCGCGGCATAGGTGGTATTTTTTTTGATCGCCTGGGGGATCGAAAGGCCTTCGACAAGAAGCCTTCCTGGAATTTTGTTCAGTCGGTAGGATCTTCCTTTTTAGAAATATACACTCACCTGTTCAGAGAAAATCATAAAAAACCATTTGACGAACAACATAAAAAATGGCAGAAAGTAAGAAGAGGCAGATATGTGGAATTTAATCTCGTGTATGATCGTGGAACGAAGTTTGGCTTAGAGACCAGCGGCCGCACAGAATCTATTCTTATGAGTCTACCGCCGGAGGCTGATTGGACTTATGATCATGTACCGTTGGCAGAAAGCCTCGAAGGCCAAACTCAGGCGCTCTTAAAAAAAGGAATCGATTGGGTCAATTACAGAGAAGAGTAATTTTAGGTGTCTTGATAATGTTGCTCCTGTGCCTTGCCCTGTCCAATAGGCTGATTTCAAGTTCTAGTTCATTAGTGGGGTGGTCCGCCGATACCTCACAAGGAGGAATATTGTCGGGGAACACGCAACAAGTTGTAAATAATCTTATAAACATTTCTCCCCTAAGCGCCTTGTCATTGCTTGGAATCGCCGGAATCGCAAATCGATCATACAATTCACCCGTCCTTAGATCGACTATGAAGATTGTAGCTATAGCACTATTTTGCACATTCCCGATATCTCCGTCGCCGTCCACAAACGAAAGTGCGATTTGCACGGTATCATCGTTAAAGAAGCTCTGAACCATAGTATCTTTGCTCATTCCAAGGAATTTGATTTCCGGTATAGGCGAAATGATTTCGTCATTCTGACAACAAATGACACAAATGGCCAGTGAGCAAAGCAACAAAACATACTGAATTTTTGGAATCTTCATATCTATTACAACGCCAATATCTTTACGACAATATAAAGGCTATATCCAATGATAGTGAATTTTGGGATATCGCCAAAAACCTTTTTCGTTTTCAGAACGAATGGAATGGGATTTTCGCTGATTTTTTGACTAATGTAATGAATAGCGATCGGAATTTGCACTTCTATTTTTTGCCGATTTCCGCCTTCAAAAAGGGATCTGTGAAAACGGGTGAATGGCGAGAAGAAAAAGTATATAATAGCTCGGGCACGACGAGTGATGTGACTAGCAGACATTTCATACGATATAAATCCGACTATTTGGAAAACTGCAAATGGATCTTTGAAAAAGCCTTTGGCGGGCCGGAAAATTGGTGTTTTCTGTGTCTCTTGCCCTCCTATTTGGAGCGCGAAGATTCTTCACTTGTTGATATGTGCCAATACTTTGTGAGCCATTCTCAATACGAACAGAGTGGCTTTTATTTATATAACTATCGAGACCTCGATGAAAAAATTCAACTATGCGAAAAAAGAGAAATACCTACCCTTCTGATCGGGGTAAGCTTTGCACTGTTTGACTATGCAGAGCGATATCAATACACTGGCCTGGAGCACGTGCGCGTCATGAAAACAGGGGGTATGAAGGGAAGAAGGGTGGAAATAAATGATAGCGAATTAGATGAGGCCTTGATGCAATCGTTCGGTACCGGTACCTTGTTCGCCGAATACGGTATGACGGAATGCCAATCCCAATTGTACAGTAAAAACGGGCAGTCTTACGCGCAAAATCTTCGAATGAAAGTAGTTGTGAGCGATATTTCCGATCCTTTTTGCTTTTTGGAAAAGAATAGAACCGGTCGGATCAATGTGGTCGACCTGGCCAATATCGATTCTTGTGCTTTTATTGCAACGGATGACGTCGGATATGTTGATGAAAATGATGAAGTACACATTCTTGGCCGATTAGATCACTCTGATCTAAGGGGATGCAATTTGCTGCTTTGATTCAGATAAGGCATGCTCTGCAAGACCTTCATAGATCCAATTGGCCAAAGCCTGTCGATTTTCTTTTAACAAGAGTCGGCGGTGGTCGGACTTGTTTTTAATATTCCCCAATTCGATCAGTACAGCTGGGGGCAAGGTATTCATCAATACGTAAAGCGATCTCTGATCGATATGGCCGTGATAGCCCCTATTTTTCTGATGCTTTTTGTATTTCTCATTAAATTTTCGCTGAAGGGTGGTAGCCAATTTTTTACCACTTTTGCTCTTGCCGTAATGACAAAAGAACACATCCTGCTTATGATTCCTGCTTCGCGAATCGACATGGATTGAAACCACGTATTGATCGTCTAATCCTTTCTCTTTGAAGTCTTTGTACTTTTCATTCACGTATACAGTGCGTTGTTTTAATCGCGCGCGGTGGCTGAGTGGTATCCTTTTTCCATTGGCCAATTTCTCGTCGCTGTCACATTTAAACACCTTTTTATCCCGGATTCCGTCTTTATCCTGAATAACCACTTCCACGGTAGCGCTATGCTGCCTGAGATTTCTTGCCAATCTTAAGGCTACGTCATATGCATACTCGTCTTCGCACAAAGTATTATTGCATTCCTTACATACCGCACCAGGGTCCGGCCCGCCGTGCCCACTTAGGATGTAAAAGATCTTGCTATCCAAAGACTTATCCAGGATTTCTATCTTATTGTATTTTTTGCCATAGAGATCATCTTCAACGATCTCAGGAGAGAGCGTTTCTTCCCGACTGGCATCTTCTTTTCTTGGTTGGGCTTCTGTGCTTTTCTCATTGCAAAATATCACGTCGTGCGGCACCCATAGAATTTTGCTCTCGATGTACGATTTTTTTCTTATTCCCTCCGTCAATAAATACTCGTTGTACTCCTTGATACGTATAGCCATGTCCCAACTGTCTATACCTACCGTCGAACGAATACTTATTCCATCGTATTCGAAGATGTATACAGGCAATTTGTACTTTTTACCTGTCATTAAGTAGGCGTTTTTGTCAAGGTCATTTAATTCATAAAATTGATCGATATTGCACGCGGAAGGGCTGAGATTATATCTTCTGAGGAGTGAATAAGCACCGTCGCCTTTTACAACCGACACGGAGTGAAAAGTGTAGTGTTTATCCTTGATCGGGTCTGGCGAAACGAGAAACAGAAGAGATATGATGGAAACGAAATAAACCATATGATTTCAATAACTATCTCATTAACAAAGATATACAAATTATTTAAAATCGTAATATATAAAGATAAGCGGATTCAAAAGTTTTCTTGTCAGCCACAGATTGCATGGATCACACTGACTAAATAGGCTGGAAAAATCCGATTAATCCCTGCCTGCATTGCCATTTCGGCAGGCGTGTAACCTGCCCGTCCGGCAGGCGGGTCTGCGGCCTGCAAAACTTCATAAAATACAATGGTCAAAAGTATAACCAAAATTTTCGCATTAGCACAACTCGATTTCAGAATCGAATACCGCAATAAATTCGAGATATATGGCCTCTTACTATTTGTGGTCGTAACTTCTTTTATTCTTTACAAATCTATTATCGATACCGATGTATTGTATTACAACGCCGTTTTTTGGGTATTGCTCCTCGTCATATCTACTAATTTTGCACTTCGCTCTTTTACCAAAATGAATGCCTCAGAATCTCGTTATTTGTATCAACTCACCGATGCCACTTCAATTATATTTTCGAAGTTACTTTTTAACTGGCTTTTAATTTTTACAGGTGGTTTGCTATTTCTTTTGTCGGGATTGATATTTCACTCTTTTGAAGAATATCCATTGCGTTCATTTTTCGGATTGCTCCTGCTGTCGTCACTTGCTCTGTCCAGTACATATTCCTTGCCGTCAGCATTGGTTATGTCGTCCTCTAGCAAAGCCACCTTGTTGGGGATTTTAGCTTTTCCTATCAGCATTCCCGTTATACTGATCAGTTCGAGTATGGGGAATCAACTTTTGGCACAGAATGAGATGAACCCCAATGGCCTGCTCATGTTGGTAAGTATAGCGTTAATAATGATTGCAGTATCCCTCGTTTTGTTTAGATATAACTGGCAATCATGAGTTCTATTCTTGGGGGATAGATGGATAGATAATTCACAATTCATAGCGACTAACCTCTCGCGGCCAAGCCGCAAGATCGTGTATTTGTTTATTTGTGTATTTGTTTATTTGCGTATTTGAACATCTTCGTAAACCCCATAAACGCATAAACGATTCAATGCATAAACGGAAAAATTATATCAAATTTCTTTGCGATTTTTGGCGTAAATTTAAAACATACTCTTAATACACTGACCGAACAATGAAGAACTGGTGGAAAATATTGGGCATTTTAATAATGATCTACGTGCTGACTGCCGGACTTCTTATTCCACTCAAATCAGGCATTTTACACGTTGATCAAAACAGACTTTCCACGGGAGCGACTGCAACTCTTAAAATTACAGGGTACAATTCGCACTTTACTAACAACGCACATGAAGCGTTTATCAAATTAAAGGAGGGATATATTGCTTCCAGATCGGTGGCTATCATTTCCGACCAGGAGATGAATGTTATTTTCGATATTCCCAATGACTTGCCTGACGATTTACCTTATGTCGACGCTACTCTGGTGCTGATAAATGGAAAAAAGGATTATTCGATTTATCCCAGTCTTAGAATTGTGAAATCAATAGATTCATCAAGCTCAAATGCAAATCAATGGCAGAACGGCCTGGAGATTTCCGAAGCTTCGTGGCGTTTTGCTTTCCCTTATCGCAACATTCTGGTAGAGACCATTAGAAATACGTTTTTTCACGTAGCCATTTGGATGGCAATGTTTGTTCTTCTCATTATGGGCATGATCAATAGCATCAGATATTTACAGACATCTCAAACCAAATTCGATTATCACGCGAGCTCATTTACATACATCGCGGTGGTATATGGCATTATAGGTATTCTGACAGGCTCGATCTGGGCAAAATATACATGGGGAGCGTTGTGGGTGGATGATGTCAAACTCAACATGGTGGCCATTTCCATTATGATCTATTTGGCATATGGAGTACTTAGATCTTCAATTGACGACCATGATAAAAGGGCTAAATCATCGGCCATTTACAATATTTTTGCCTTTGTAGCCATGATCCCGCTCATATGGATCATACCCAGGATGACGAGTAGCCTCCATCCCGGCAGCGGCGGAAATCCTGCATTTGGCGGCGAAGATTTGGACAACACCTTACGGCTTGTGTTCTATCCGGCAATATTGTCGCTAATCCTGATTGGGACGTGGATAGCTCAGCTTACCTACCGCACGAAGGTGATAAAAGAATATCAGATCAATAAATTACTTAACCGTACCATTAAATCATGAAGCGATTACTTTCAGGCGTACTCTTTGTCTTTTTCTGCACTCTGAATGTCAGCGCCCACGATCCCGATTTCCTGAGAAGTACCGGCAAAATATATGGAGTATATGCCGTAATTCTGGTTCTGTTTATCGTATTAGCTCTATATCTATTCTCCATTGATCGTAAAATCACACGTATCGAAAAATCTCTTGACGATGAGTAGTTTTTTTCAGACCGTAGAGAAAAATTTTGATAGCGCAGCTGCACTAACCGATTGGCCAACAGGCCTTCTTTTGCAGATAAAGGAATGCAATTCGGTATACCAGATGTCTTTTCCGGTAAAAATTGCCAACCAGTTCCATATCATACAAGCATTCCGGGTACAGCATTCACAACACCGGCAGCCGACTAAGGGAGGAATTCGATTCAGCGAGCTGGTTGACCAGGAGGAAGTGATGGCTCTTGCTGCTTTGATGACTTATAAATGTGCTCTAGTGGATGTTCCGTTCGGAGGCGCCAAAGGAGGTGTAAAAATCAATCCCAGGAATTACAGCACAGATCAACTGCAACGTATCACAAGAAGGTATACAGCAGAACTGATCCGAAAAAATTTCATCGGACCTAGTATAGATGTACCTGCGCCCGATTACGGTACCGGATCACGCGAAATGGCGTGGATTCTCGATACCTACCTAACCTTGGCTAAAGGAGGAGAAATCGATGCAGTGGGCTGTGTGACCGGAAAACCAGTAAACCAAAACGGTATAAGAGGTAGGACCGAAGCAACAGGAAGGGGTGTATACTATGGAGTACGTGAAGCGTTGAGTTATAAATCCGATATGAAAAAATTGGGTTTGAGGAAAGGAGTGGCCGGCAAAAGAATTGTTATTCAGGGTCTCGGCAATGTGGGTTCGTACACTGCTAAAATATGTCAAAATGAAGGAGATGCTCTAATTGTAGGAGTATCGGAATACGACGGAACGATTTACAATCCGAAAGGATTCGATGTGGAAAAATTGTTGGATTACAAAAAGGAACAGGGAACTATTTTGGGCTTCCCTGATGCTAAAGTGCTGAAGAACAGAGACGCTTGGGTAGGACTCGATTGCGATGTGTTGATCCCTGCAGCTCTTGAAAATCAAATTAATGAAAAAAATGCACACAAGGTCAAGGCAAAGATCATAGGCGAAGCCGCAAACGGTCCGGTCACGGCTGAAGGTGAAAAAATTCTGTTGAAAGCAGGTGTCATGATCTTACCGGACATGTTCCTCAATGCGGGTGGTGTGACGGTATCCTATTTCGAATGGCTCAAAAACCTGTCCCACATGCGCTTCGGAAGGATGGATAAACGATTTAATCAAAATACCTATCTCAAGCTTGTAACAAGCGTGGAAGAACTTACTGGAAAGTCCATCGATCAAAAGCAAAAAGATATCATTACAAGAGGTGCGGATGAGATCGATTTGGTGAGATCAGGATTGGAAGAAACTATGGTCACTGCCTACCACAATATCAGGGACCTCAAAAATCGAAGAAAAAAGGTCAAGGATCTACGCACAGCAGCTTTCATCAATGCACTGGATAAGGTGGCTAATGATTATATTACTATGGGGGTGTTTCCGTAGGGGTGTCTTTTTACTTGATACGTATCGCGTAATATTGTACTTTTGAATCAAAGAGATGAAGCACATGGAACAGGGAAAAGTCAATTAGAAATCCTCATCCTGGAATCATATTAAGAGAAGAATTTCTGAATGAAATAGGAATGTCACAAAACAAGCTTGCAGAATGTAGAATGTATCGTTGTGCCGGCCAACAGAATTCATGCAATTATAAAGGGGACCCGACGTATTTCCGCTGATACCGATTTAAGGTTGTCCCAATTTTTTGGTTTGTCAGAAGGATACTGGTTGCGTTTGCAGAACCTTTACGACCTAATGGAGGCCAAACGAAACAGTCCATTTAGCTTTCAAGATATAGAGCCATATCAGTTGAAAGCAACCTCCGCGCTTTGAAGTTTATCCAAAGACTAAAGCAAAATTGCCGTTTGCAATGCTCTAAAAATAAGTCGACAAGCCAAACTGTATTATTCCCGTTTTGGCAGGCGGGTTAACCAGGATATCGCGCTCCTGATGGTAGCGATAATTGAAACGTAAAACCGTACTTCCCACAGGCCTGAACGCAAGAGAGGGCACAACCGCCCAAATGTCGTCTCCAATATTACCTCCTGTTTCTATAAAATCTCCTTGGTTGTAATCAACGTATTCAAGTCGGACGCCAACATTAAGTTTTGCATTTTCCCAATCCAGCATTTGTCCTTGCAACACCGTCCCGATAATGTCGATATAGGCGCCAAACTGCCGTGCGCCGAACTGCTGTGAATACGTATCGGGAACATCCACAAAAACTTTTGCCAATTCTCCGGTAATATGCAGTCTGTTTTTATAAAGAGAAGTATTAAAATCAAAGGCCAGAACGCTCGCTCTTCTCTTGCTGTCAATAACCAAACCGTCCTCCTTCCACTTGTTATAAATACCAGTCATGTAAGAAATGCCCAATTCACCGATCTCTCTGTTGCGAATGGCTAACTTCCCAGTGAACATCGGCTTCCCGCTGTTGTTCTCTTCAAATCGCTCTGGGTTGCTCTTTCCTGCTGCTAAGGAAGTTCGGTTTTCCTCATTTGAAATAATTCGATCATCAAATCCATTGGTCAGATATGCTTCATAGCCAAAAATCCAATCATTTGAAAAATATTTTCCGTGCAAACCAAAACCTACGTTCGAAAGAGTGGAAGGGATGATAGAGGTCGCTGAAATGGGTCGGTCAATAAAATCCCATTTCGGGCCGTCGTGATTTTGATTAAATGCCCCGATGGGATTCATGACGATTCCTCCGCGCAAATTGAGCAAGGGATGAAACTCGATATCCATTGCCGCAAATTCAATGTTGATTTCTTTGGTGCCGTCCTCGAATTCGAGTTCGGAAAGAAATTTTACTCTCTTCGCAATGGTAGATGAAAAGAATAAAGTGAAACGCCTGGCTTGAAAAGAAAATCCATCCGAAACGCCATCCGTCGCCGCATACTGCGTATTTGCTTCCAAGTAGCCTCCCAGAGCTACAGGTAATTTCCCCGCACTCAGAAAAGGGCGATTGTACACCGCGTCCATATTTAATTTCTGCTTGGAGGTATCGATGGAAATAAGTTGTATAAATTGCTCTGAATCGGCTTGAGATTTGGCCAATTCAAAAGCGCAAATCAATATGATCAACAAAAAAATACTTCTATACATGGATGTAAATGTGCTCACTATCGGTAGTTGTTTTGAATGTTTGTAAATTCTGTTCCGCAGGCGGATTCTGAACCATGCCTTTATTGCTAAACTCGCTGCCGTGGCAAGGACAAGAAAGAAAATTTCCGTGCGGCCTCAGTTCACATGCTTTGTGCGTACAGCGCATGAACAAGGCGGAATACTCATCTTCATTTATTTTGTAAACGCAAATCGGGTAAGCAGACATTTTCCAATTCACCAGGACAAATTTTCTTGAAACTGTTTTTTCTTTTTCAGTTTTTACAAACTCATTTTTCTTAATCGTTATTTGATTTTTTTCAAAGGTTGTCTGAGCGAAATGAGCCATACTGGCACAACTTTGAAGCAAAACCATTAATGCCGACCCACCAAGACAAGCACAACCGCAAGCGGTTATAAATTCCTTTCTATCCAAGGTCTTATAGTGATTTCAAAAATGTTAGCAGAGCGTCTTTTTCGGATGGAGAAAGATCTTGATACTGCATTTTACTGTCGGCCGCTTCTCCCCCGTGCGATAAAATAGCGTCTTCAATACTCGTTGCCCTTCCGTCGTGCATTAAAAAAAATTGTCCTCCTTGTGAATCGGGAGAAAGTCCCAATCCCCAAAGCGGAGGAGTGCGCCATTCCGAAGTGAGGGCATTTCCTTCAGTGTAGCCATCATCCAAATCACTTCCCATATCGTGGAGTAAGAAATCTGTGTACGGATGAAATTCTCTGTTCGAAAGAGCATCAATCGGCGAAAAACCTGTATTTAGAGCCGGTACATGACAAGTGGCACAATTGATTCTATCGAAAATTCTTCTTCCTTCTATAACTTCCGATTCGTTTTTGTCTCTTTGAATCGGAGCTTTTAGCGTTAGAAGGTAAAAGACGACATCGTTGACAGTTTGACTGGAAACTTCGGGATCAATTTCCAATCCGGAATGAACGTCAATTGGTTCGAAAAGAGAAGTAATGCCAATATCCTGGTTATAGGCATTTACAGTTTGATGAAGCAGGTTGTAAGCAGCTGCTTTTTTCCCGAATCGTCCGATGTAATTTCCATCTTGTGTTATGGCATTTGACTGAGGAATTATGTACGAAGGAATTGAAATCCAGTTTGGAATGCCAGAAATTCCATTTCCGTCCTCATCGTTTGGATCAGCCATTGCCAGAATATCGGCATCGGGAACAAATGACAAAAATCCGAGACCAGTCACTGCTGGTGGAGTAAATTTTGCAAATGTTGCCCCTTGTGGAATTTGTTCGGGTGTAAATCCGGGCAGCGCTCTGTTTTGCAATTGAGGGCCCCCTAAATGTAAAAATTGATTTCCTGTGCCGTCCATTTGCCCGAAACGCGTGAGCGTTGTAAACGGATGTCCTTTGCCGTCCCCTGCGTGACAACTTCCGCAACTTGTCGAAACGAAAATAGGGCCGATTCCTGTTTCGGCAGTGAAATCCACACTAAATGCAGCATCCCCTTTCAGGAATTGCGATAGTTGGGAGGAAGTCAGGTCCTCCATCGGGCCGTCCAGGACATCTTCTTCACCAGGCTCGGGCGGCAATAATTTCTCACAGGAGACCATGATAATCAATGCACAAAGCATCATTGCAATAGCGGAAAATCGTTTATTTTTCATTCCTCCGAAAGTTAGAGGCATAAAGGTACAACTTTAATTTGAATTACCCAATTAAATTAATTAGATATATCTAAATAAAATAATTAGGAATATTGACTATCTTTGCCTAAATTTCAGAAATGTATTCACTAACAAAAGAAAACTACCTGAAAGCAATTTATCGATTGTCACAAAAGGGAAATCATAAAATAACCCTGACCGCACTGGCCGAGGAAATGTCAATAAATGCCGCTTCTGTTGTAGATATGGTTAAAAAGTTGTCCGACAAGAAATTGATCAATTACGATAAGAAAAGAGGAGCAAAATTTACGGGTAAAGGAAATAGAATTGCTCTTGACGTGGTGAGAAAACATCGTCTTTGGGAAGTATTTTTACTCGAAAAGTTGGGTTATTCCTGGGATGTTGTTCACGAAATTGCAGAACAATTAGAACATGTAAAACACGATGAACTAGCGGACAGGTTGGATAAATTTTTAGGCTATCCCAATTACGATCCTCACGGAGATCCGATACCCAATGCAGAGGGTGAAATACCTCTTACCACGAACACGCTGCTGTCAGAAATTGATGAGGGAATGACTTGTCAGGTTGCAGCTGTGAATGATGCTTCGCCCGATTTTCTGAAATACCTGGAGCAACTGTCGGTCAGCATTGGCACAAAAATCAAGGTCGTCGAAAAAATACCATTTGATGGCTCAGTCGTCATTCTAATTGGCAATTTTAAAACTACTGTATCAAAAAAAGTAGCGGTCAGTTTATTTGTTACTTTGCAGTAACAATAGTCCGTGAAGGTCTTGACACGAATTTTCACAAATTGACACAAATTATTGATTATCAGGCATTTACAAAATTCAGTTCGTGTTAATTCGCGAAATTCGTGTTTATACAAATGGTTGATTATCAATTGTTTATAAAGCTTTCACGGAGTGTTAGGTAAAACAACTTCAACAGAACAAAAGCCATGAAATTCATCTGCATTCTTGTACCTTTCGCGTTTATCATATCATGCAAACCTGCTCCCAAGCAACCTACAGAACCTGCAAAAGAGTATCCTGCGGACATCTCCGCGATCTTCAATCACCACGGCGGCATCGATCAATGGCAAAAGATGAAATCGATGACCTATGAAATCGTAAAGGAAGCTGGGAATGAAAAGCAACAAATAGATCTGGTAAGCAGAAGAGAACGCATTGAAGGAAATAATTTTCTAACCGGTTATGATGGTGAGCAGGTTTGGTTGCGCGCGGACACTTCGTACAAAGGGAACGCCATTTTTTATCATAACTTAATATTGAGCCCACTTCGAAAAGTCTGTACAGATTATAATTTTTCTTGATATATGCGTATCTTGAAAACATGTTTAAACGTAGTGAAAATAAACAAATAGACTTATTCAAAAACATTGGATCGCATCTTTCTTCAGGGAAGAATAAGGTGTTATCAGACCCGTGTGGATGGCACAATGTTTTTTGGAATCAAGTTACATCTCGCATAGATGAAGAGCCCTATTCAATTTTGTATGATGAGAAAATGGGCAGACCAAATGCATCTATAAGAGTGCTTATTGGGATGATGATACTAAAAGAAGGTAATGGGTGGAGCGATGAGCAGTTGTTTGATGAGTCTCGTTTCAATCTTAAGGTGATGCAAGCCTTAGGTTTTTCTGATATTGACCAGGATGTACCGGTTGAGTCGACTTATTACGAGCTTCGACGATTAATGGCAGAACATTGTGATCGTACCGGAGAGGATTTAATCCAGTCTACATTCACTCAGATCACGACTGAGCAAGTAGTTGAATTCAATATTTCGGGCAAGAAGGTACGGCTGGATTCCAAGCTGATTCAGAGCAATATAGCCAAGAGCAACCGACTACAGTTGATTCTGGAAGCAGTCAGGGTAAGCATTCGACACATGGAAATATCTCTGCTTAAAGACCAGGTGAGCGATGGGCAGTACACCTTGGTGGAGCAGCTTTGTGAACAAACCACCTCCAATATTACCTATACATTAAACAAGAAAGACCAGGAGGAGATGCTCATAGACTTAGGCTATATCATCAAAGCGATTATTGGAATAGGAGACAACAACGGGGATAGTCTATTGAAGCGCATCTACACCGAACAATATAACCAAGCGCAGGACGATCAAAATGAAGACAGCCCTCCATCCGACTTAACAATTGAACCAAAGACGCCGCAGGACATAAACAGTTCAAGCGTACAATCCATCCATGATCCTGATGCTGCTTATCGCAAAAAAGGGCAAGGAGCCAGCACCCAAACCGTAAGTGGTTACCATGCCAACATTACAGAAACCTGTGATGAAGATGATCCAATCAACCTGATCACCTCAGTAGAAGTCGTACCAGCCAATGTATGCGAAAACGATTTTCTTGTATCGGCAATAACACAAACAGAACAAGTATTAGGTGGCGAAAAGAAGAAGATAGAACAAGTCATCACTGATGGAGGCTACGACAGTGTATCAAATAGAAAAGCTATGGTAAGCGAGGATATGCCAAGCTGGAGTCTTGCCAAGTTAAAAGGTAGACAAACAACCTATAAGATGGAATTTACCGAACAAGGAGAACTGAAAGTAGAAGACAAAAAGACATCAGAACAATGTGAGGTGAGCTATTCAGAAAAGGCCCGTCCGAACGGGTCATCCGGGCGGGCAAAAAAATACAGGATAAAAAGAAAGCAGGGCGCCGCGCGCTACATGACACAAGAGCAGGTATTGACCTATATAGATTCACAATCCATTATGTCCCACTCCAGCATTGAGAGTTACAATCTAAGATCAAATGTAGAATCCACAATCCATCAGACATTCCACAGAATTAAAAAACGACAAAAAATCGTATATCGCCGTTTAATCAAGTGCCAGTGGTATGTCCTTTCGCGAGCAATGTGGGTTAATATGATTCGAATAAGTAAAAATTTGCAAGAAATTGCCCTATTTTTTGTCAATTGGTCATTCCCATTCCAGACAATGCGCCACAACAGTCAATTACAGGTGGCCGACACTCATTTTATCTTCGCCCAATATCACTTCCGTAATGTTCGAAAATCGTGCTAATCGGAGTGGGCTCAATATTCTATTTTTACGCGATGCCATTTGTAGTTGCTGATGATGGAATCGTTTATTCCGACATGGAGCCTTTGGAGTTTGAAGGCGTGAACTATCCAGGTATTCGCATTGCTTACGAAAGCGACATTGGCTTCAGTCCCGATGATGAGTACTTCCTCCATTACAACGGCAGCACAAATGAAATGGCCTGGCTTGGTTATACGGTGACATATTTTACAAAGGAGAAATCAAAGGACGTGCATTGGATAAGATATGACGATTGGGGCGATCATAATGGGCTTCGCTTACCCAATAGCCTGAGCTGGTATAAGTATGAAAATGGCCTACCAACGGAGTTCAGAAATAAGGTGGAATTTGTAAATGTAAGTATAGGTGAAGAAGCCTTACCGGATGAGACATTTGATAAACCTGAAAGTGCGCATTATGTAGAAAATTAGAGTAGCTCCGACCTGGCCGAATGATTCAGTCAGGCGGGCGTCCTCGTCGGACTAGCCTAAATCTATCAATAAAAATTTAGAATATTTTGCTTGATGGGAGTTTGGCACTACAAGTCTAATGCCGGCAAGCAGGACTGTGGCGCTACATTTCAATCGACATTTTGGAACGCAAAACTATGGCCTAATGTCGCTCGAAATTCCAACAAATATCTCCTTTTCGTGCCCTGTCAGCAGGTTATTCACTAATTTCACTTCCTAATTTGCATTAAAAATATATGCGCTCGAATCGCAAGGGTGGTGGTCTTTATTTGTTTTGCGGTGTAATGGCATTGCTCTGGACGCCGTCAGCTCAAGTATTGGGACAAATGGCTTTCGACTTCACCGAACGACCCGTCGCGCAAGCGAGCAGCGTCGAATCGCGGCCCGAGCTAGACGGAAACGTCGTAAACGACCCTGTCTGGCAACAGATCCAACCCATTACTGATTTGATTCAACAAAAGCCAAACCAGGGTCAGTTGGTCTCCGAGCGCACCGAAATACGCATCGCGTACGACAGAGAAAATTTGTACCTGTCTGCCATTATGTACGACGATCAGCCAGAGCTCCTAATAGTGAGCGATTCTCGCCGCGATGCCTCGCTCCAGGAAACCGATGCCATTCAATTCATTTTTGATACCTACCACGATACGCAGAATGGCTTTGTATTCGGCACCAATCCGATCGGTATACAATACGATGCCCAGGTGGACAATGAAGGCCAGGGAAATTTTACCCGTCGCAGAACACAAAGAGGAATGATTGGTGGTTTCAATTTGAATTGGGACGGCACCTGGGAAGTACAGACGCATACCGGAGATTATGGATGGAGTGCGGAATTTCAAATACCCTTAAAAACCATTCGGTTTGCCAAAGGCGATCAGATTTGGGGTATGAACATTCAGAGGAATATCAGGAAGAACAATGAGGTGGCGCAATGGGCCTCGTTACCTCTTTCGTTTACGCTCAATAGATTATCCATGGCGGGAGACCTGGGTGGCCTTAACCTCAGAAACCAGGGCAATCTCAAGTTGATCCCGTACGTGTTGAATCAGGCTTCGAAAGATTACACGGAAAATGGCGATGGAGAATGGAAGAATGACCCGGAATTCGGAGCGGACATTAAGTACAGCATTACGCCGAGTATCACTTTGGATTTGACATACAACACCGATTTTGCTCAAGTGGAAGTAGATGAAGAGCAAGTGAATTTGGATCGATTTAACCTTTTCTTTCCCGAAAAACGACCGTTTTTCCTTGAAAATGCCGGCCTCTTTGGAGTGGGAAGCCCGGGTGAAATTGATCTGTTCTTTAGTAGAAGAATTGGCATTGGTGACGATGGTGAATTGGTGCCGATAATTGGAGGGGTGCGATTATCGGGCAAACAGAAAAATACCAATATAGGATTTCTGAATATGTATACCAATGACGTCGATGATGTAGGCATCGATGGCAATACGTTTACCGTTGCGCGTGTGAATCACGAATTTGGCGGTACCCGTTCGAGGTTGGGTGGCATTGTAGTGAATAGATCGCGTACCAAGGACAGGGGAGATGACCACAATACCGTGTATGCCATAGACGGGAAAATCGGCCTTGGCCAAAAAGCTCAGATAGCGGGATTTTTCGCGCGCAGCGAGACACCGGGATTCGAGGGAAGAGACGGAGGAGAGATGGCTATGCAAGTGCGTGCAGAGTACAGATGGAATGGTTGGTTTAATTTCATCGGATTTTCGCAACAAGGCGAGGGATTCAATCCTGAAGTCGGGTTTCTTGAGCGTACGGCCTTCAGGAAAGTGGAAGGATTGGTATTCAAAACCATTCGTCTGAAAAAGAATATAATGGGTCTGCTCGAGGTACGGCCACATATTTCGTGGAGAGGCTTTTGGCATTTGCAGGGATTTATGGAAACCAGTTTTGTACATATTGACAATCACTGGGTTTGGAAGAGTTCGGCGGAATTTCACAGCGGATTAAATCTTACTACAGAAGGAGTGAAAGATGAATTTGAAATTTCGCAAGACGTTTTTGTGCAGCGTGGTACTTACAATCACGCTGAAGCTTTTTTGACAGCATGGACTAATCGCAGTAAACCTTTAAGCCTGAGTTGGAGAGGTACTTTTGGTGGATTTTTCGGAGGTACAAGAATATCTAATCGTTTGACACTCAGAGCCAGAATAGGGGATAAATTCAATAGTGAGATCATTGCGAGTCGTTTTAACATTGATCTACCAATCGGCAATGATCAAATTTTTCCCGGTGGAGATTTTACTACCCATATTGTTCAGGCAAGATTTTCTTATTCCTTCACTCCCAAGATCTTCATTCAGACCTTGATCCAGTACAATCAATCCTCTGATACTTTTTCAACCAATCTGAGATTCGGGTGGCTTCGCAATGCCAATTCAGGGCTATTTGTTGTGTTTAATGAGATTCGAGACGATTTCAGGAGGGATAACCAGATCTTTACGGTGAAGTATTCTCATATTTTTGATGTGATACGATAAGCTGAAATTATTGATTATTAATTATTGATTACTACATCAACCAACCAGTTTTTCTGGATATGATTCCGATTTCCTATTTTAATTTTTTGCACTGACTCGCGAATATTTCACAATGAGTTTCATATAATTGTAGCCACGTGATCTTAACGGATAATAATAAATAATTAATAATAAATAATTAAATAATTAATGAAAAGAAGAAAATTCGTCGCCTCCGCAGCAATGGGTACGACAATCGCCTCGTGCGCAAGTACTGCCGCTGTCGTTTCAACATCGAACAGTTTGGAATCAAAAAGAGAATTCTACGAATGGAGAACGTATGAACTGGTATTTGGCGGTAACTCGAAATTGTTTATGGATTATCTAAACGGTTCACTGAAAACTGCATTGACCAAAGCGGGAGTTAGTCATTTTCAAATCTTCAAAGAGCTCGGGAATCCGATGCCGTCAAAGGTTCACGTGCTGATTTCTTATCCAGGCATCGAGGCTTATTCAAACGGCCTGACTATGCAGCATGCGGATGAGTTTACGGCCCTGACCATGGCTTATGACGAGAACGCTAAACCGATTTTTAGCAGGCAAACGTCTTTCCTTCTACACGCATTCGAAGGACTGTCGCAGATGCTGGATCCGATTGAAGGAGTAGGCCTGTACGAACTGAGAATTTATGAAGGTTATAACGAAGATGCAGTGAGAAGAAAGATCAAAATGTTCAACGAAGAAGAACTGCCGTTGTTCCTAAAGATACAGTTGCAACCCATTTTCTTCGGTGAGATGGTTGTCGGTCCATACATGCCTTGCCTGGTTTACATGCTCAATTATAGAGATATGGCTCAAAGAGAGGAGGCGTGGAAGGAATTCATTGTACATCCTGAGTGGAAGGCAATGTCGGGTAAAGAAGAATATGCAAATACGGTTTCGAATATTCGAAATATTTTTTTAACAACCGTGTAGACTGTGGTCTTGGGCGCAATTCGTTTTGTCGGGTTAAGCAGGTATCATGATTTATGAGGCTTCCCACTTTCAGTGCTGTATAATGTGGCATTTTCAATTGCGCACGTGACCTAAACACAGATTATTGAAAGACCTATGAAACAATTATCACAAGTAATTTGTGTACTCACTCTTACCTGCATATTTCTGTCTTGTCAAGATGTCAACAAAACCACTGACATTTCTATACGCCCCAATATCATCCTCATCATGAGCGACGACATGGGCTATTCGGATATTGGCTGCTTTGGAGGAGAAATCAACACACCCAATCTGGATGCTCTTGCCCGTAACGGATTGCGATATACCCAGTTTTACAATACGGCACGATGCTGTCCTTCAAGGGCTTCATTATTAACAGGACTCTATCCGCAACAAGCAGGAATAGGCCACATGGTCAATAATCGAGGTACTCCAGCATATCGAGGAGACCTAAGTTCAAACGCGCTGACCATTGCTGAAGTGCTAAAGGGTGCGGGCTACAGCACATATATGTCTGGAAAATGGCATGTCACTCCATGGCCACACGAGGGTGTCGTAGAGTCTAAAGACAACTGGCCGAGGCAAAGAGGATTTGATAAGTTCTATGGTATGATTTCAGGGGCGGGAAGTTTTTACGATCCCAGATCACTTGTTTTGGACGATGAATATATTGTGCCCGGCCAAAACTATTACTTTACAGATGCCATCACTGACTACGCTGTCGAAAATATTAAACGACACGAGGGTACAAATCCATTCTTCATGTATGTTGCATATACCGCGGCGCATTGGCCAATGCACGCACTGCCGAAGGATATTGCAAAGTATAAAGGCAAGTACGATCAAGGTTGGGATGTGATGCGCGAACAACGACTGGAGCGTATGCTTGAAATGGGTTTGATTCCGGAAGGAACGCCAATGAGCGAAAGAGACTCACGCGTGAAGCCGTGGACAGGTGATATCGAATACCGCGATTGGGAAATCACTAATATGGAAGTCTATGCCGCGATGGTAGACCGTATGGATGCCGGAATTGGTAAAATAGTGGATGAGTTACAAAAGGAAGGACTATTGGGAAACACGCTCATCTTTTTTCTACAGGACAACGGAGCTTGCGCAGAGGAACTGGAATGGGTTCGTAATCCTGATGCTTATGAAAATCCTCAAAATGTACCTGAAGGATACACATTTGGCAAAGATGATCTGCAGACCTATATGATCCCTAAGTCTACGAGGGATGGCAGGCCGGTGACCGTTCAAAATAAAGAGGTCATGCCGGGTCCTGCGCATACATATACCGCTTATGGAAAAAACTGGGCGAATGCGAGTAATACTCCCTTCAGAATGTACAAACACTGGGTGCATGAAGGCGGTATAGCTACACCATTGATCGTGCATTGGCCAGATGGCATTAAGGCTAAAAATGAATTGCGATGGGCACCAAGTCATCTCATCGATATCATGGCCACGTGCGCAGATGCTGGGAAAGCGGACTATCCCACAGACTACAATGGCAATAAGATCATTCCATTTGAAGGCAGAAGCCTCGTGCCGACCTTTGAAGAAAAGCCACTGGATAGAAAAGCCATCTACTGGGAGCACGAAGGGAATCGCGCTGTTAGAATGGGTAAATGGAAACTAGTGTCTAAGGCCGATTTCAATCCAATTATTTGGGATCGGATAGATGAATTAGAATTAGAAAATTGGGAATTGTATAATATTGATGAAGATCGTAATGAGTTGAACGATTTAGCTGCTGAAGAACCGGAACGAGTTAAGCAGATGACCGAAATGTGGCGGGAATGGGCTGAGCGAACGGGGACGATTCCGCGGCCGTATTAGTCAATAGGATAGCTTTAAGCAACAGCGCCTCGCTTCCCTAGGCTTTTAATCCCTTTAAATAAGCGACTAAATCCCGAATCTCCGTTTTGGACAAAATCGTGCTCATATCCGGCATACTTGAAGGAATGTCAAACCGTTCGACGATGTTTGATTTTGTGACTACAACTTGTTCCTTATTTCCTTTTTGGATGGTCATCGTTTCGTCATTTTCATTCTTAACCATACCGGCAACGACTTCGTCATCCGCCAATTTGAGGCTTACAACCGCATAGCCTGGTGCAAGACGGGTGCTAGGTGCTACAAGTGATTCTAGAATTTCTCGATCCGTAAGACGGCTGCCTACACCTGCCAATCCTGGCCCGGCATCGCCTTCCCACTCCTGGAGAGAATGACATCTGATGCATTGCGCGGCCTCATGATTCCAGAACAAACTCGAGCCGCTCCGTGCATTACCGCCTTTCAGTGCCGCTGTATACCTGGCCAGAGGATCATCGGATCGAGCTTTATAAGATTCTTCAAGTCTGGTCAACAATTCCTCGTTTCCCTGTTTTTCAATAGCATCGATCAGATCTAGATGCACTTCTTCTCGCAGCTTGCCCGCTTCCAATCTGTCGAATTGGGCATTCAAAGCACCTACGGATTCGCTCGATTGGAAATCGCCGAGTGCAGACAGAGCAATCTGAGACTTGGCGGCTGATGTATGTTGCTTTTCCAGTACTTTCCTGTAAAGCGATACAGCTCGTTCATCCGTAATGTCTGCTTCGGGAACCAGACTTAGGGCTTCTGACCTTACGGTAAAGGCTTTATCTTCCAGTGCTATTTGCAGGACTTCAGCCAAACCATCGTATTTCATTTCTGCAAGCGATCGTAGTGTGGCTCTCTTCGTCCTTGATCTTGTGCTTGACGAGAAAATATTCAGTAGGTGGTCGGTTAACTCGGTAGCTCCAAGTTTTCCAACGGCAGTAATCGCAGCATTTTGCAATGTACCCTTACCGGATTTCAGTTGTGATTCTAATACAGGAGAAAATTTATCAAGAACGACCCGCTTATTTCTAGTGACCTCACCTCTATAGCGTCCGTCGACCCTGTCCAAAACCGAAGGCTTGTGCCATGTGCTCAACGCAGCGATCGCTTCCTGGCACATAGCATCCGAAGCACTTGGATCGTTTATGTAGTCGATGAGGTTTTGCATGTTTTCGTTTTTTCCCAAACGCAGATTGGCATTGATGGCCCTTCTAATAATTACCTCATTCTTAGAGGATGTGGTTTTCAGCAAATTTGCTAATGCCGGCAAGGCTTCGGCTATGGAAAAATCGTCGTTGATCGCCCGTGCTGTTTCGGCAACGATGTATTCATCCGGATCTGATAAAAATTCGGCAACACCTGGATGCTTCATCCTTCTAAGAGCAACTACGGCCGCTGTCTTCAATGATTTCGAATCGCTATGTTTTAGATCAATGAGGGCATCGGAATTTCCAATTCTGGCCAGTGCCAAGCTGCCTGCATGTCTCAGGTAAAGGTCATTGTCGTCATTCTCATCGAGCATTTTTATTATCTGTTGCTCAGCGCCAGAATGTTCAATCCTTCCTAGTGCTTCCGCAGCGAAAAATCGAACTCGAGGAGAATCACTTTTCAGCAACGGAATCAGGGCCTCACCACCCGAGGCGTACCGTACATCACCGACCCACCTGGCCGCTTGCGCAACAATTTCATCATCACCGTCGTCGAGATAATCTAATAGTACCGCTGCCTTTTGAATGTCCTGTCTGGCGAATTGAGCGATACCCCAGATGGCATGGACGCGTTTCAATTGTTGATTCTTAGGTTGGATGGCTTTAACAAAAATGGTATAACCACTTTCTTCTCTTTTGACCAATTCAAATTGAGCTCTTTGCCTAATTCGCTTATCCTGGTGAGCGAGTAGTCCGTCAAGATCGATCAATGTCTTTTCCGAAAAATCAGCTTGGATCAGGGCTTTTGTCTCCAATCGAATGGGTGAATTCACCTCACCGGGCACATCCATTTTCCAAAGCCTTCCATAGTCCTTTGTATCCCAACCGTCAATCCAGTCGCCGAAGTACAATGCTCCATCTGGCCCGAAATCGAGACCAGTTGGTAATGCGCCTTTAACAGCGATCAGAGTGGTGTCTAAAACAAAAGACGCCCATTCCGGTCTGAGCTTGAATGCGTGGATAGGAGAATTAGCAGGAGAACCGCGGAACTCAGCTATGAAGAAATAATCGTACCAATTCGGGTTGAGAGCGGTACCGGGATTGTATACCATACCCGTCGGCCCCTTCACGTAATTGATAATCGGAGGAATGAAATATGCCGCTTGTCCGTCCCATCGGGGAATGCTCATTCCTTCGTCCATCCAAACCTTGTATGCATTGTTGTCTGGATCTGTGTATTTTCCAAATTGCCAATTGATGCGCCATCCAGAATCGCTACCGTCCACAAGGTAGACGATGCGTTCTCGTTCGCCGCTATGGTCGCCGTCGTTGTCAACGGTTATGAGATATCCGAAATTATCAAAAACAAATTCATGCGTATTGCGCAATCCTGCGGAGAATACTTCGAAGTTGCTTCCGTCAAGATCCGATCTGACCACAACGCCCTGGTTGGGATAACTCCATCTCTTGCCCGTTTGGTCAACCACATTCATACCGATGTCTCCAATGCCCCACCAAATGCGACCGGCCGGGCCTACAGTTATACCTGACATCCCGTGCGCGAAATGTCCAATGTGTACAGCATAACCGTTGCTCAAGGAAAACTTCTGATCCGCTTTCCCATCCTTGTCAGTATCTGTAGTTCGCCATAGATCCGGGCCGGCTGCGACATATACTTCATCTTCAAAGTGAAAAATGCCATTGGCCACGTCCGTGATCTCTTCATTAAAATCTTCTAAGTAAAGCTGGGCGCGATCTGCTATACCGTCGTCATCGCATTGGCATCAACTCTAACTTAACATATATTCGATTATGGTATATAAAAAGAGCTGTTTACCTTTAAGTTAGACTAAAAACCTGAGGTAAAACAGCTCTAAATATGATACCTCAAATTTCGGAAATTATTTCCAAATTACCAATTCATTCTCTTGCTTTAGAATCTGGTTTCATTCGGAGAAGTGATTATAAGATTGATTCGGTCAATTTTCTTTTGTCCTTTTTCGAAATGATGTCGACAAATGTTTTTTCTCTTTCTAACTGGGCCAAAACATTGTCAATTTTTTTACAACAAACGATCAGCAGTCAAGCTTTACAAAAGAAACTAACATTTAGGCATGTAGGATTTGCTGAAAAGTTTTTAGAAGTGGCAAGTAGCTACTCTTTGTCCAATGCTCCTATAGGTTATCAAGGTCTTCTCAGTAGTTTTAATTCCGTGTTTGTTACTGACAGTTCCTGTCTGAGTATGCCTAAAATTCTGAACGAAGTTTTCCCGGGTAGCCACTCAAAAAAGGGAGATGCAGCAACGGCTAAAATTCAATTGACAATGGAATTAAAGTCAGATGTTTTACACAAAATGGATCTTAAATCATTTAGAGACAATGACCAATCTTATGCTTTTGACATTTTCGATTTAGCCAAAGCAGGTGACCTTGTAATTAGAGACTTGGGATACCTGGTTATGGATTGTTTGATCGCAATGATTGAAAAGCATATTTTTTTTATTTCAAGACTTCGAAGTAACATAGATGTGTTTGATAATCAAGGAGTTAAGATAAATTTGCTGAGGTGCCTTAATGATGCATTCAGAAACGGTGCCGATTGGGTAGATTGGCAAGTTAAGATATCAGCCAAGCAAGTCCCAGTACGATTAATAGGTCTTAAAACTCCCAAAGAAGTTGCTGAGAAAAGGGTGGAAAAAGCAAAAAATAACAGACACTCAAAATCGAATCACTCGGAGCAATATTACGAAATGCTAAACTATGCCATCTTGATAACCAATGTCGATGATAAAGTACTTCAACCACATCAAGTGCTCCTGGTATATGCATTAAGATGGCGTATAGAATGTATATTCAAATGTTGGAAATCTCATATGAATCTTCAAAAGCTGTTTACAGGCAAAAAATACAATAACACGGCCAAACCTTATATTCTTCTGCTACTGATGCTCGGTTGGATAAGCTTGTGTCATAATCTGATATTCACACCATTGAAATACTTGTTTCGAACCAAAAATAATGTGCCAAATGTAAGCCTATACAAAATTGCTCAACTCCTATTGCGCTATAACTCACTTATTCAAACAAAAAATATTTCAGAACAATTCTTGCTCAAATTCATAGGCTACTATGGTACTTACCAGAACAAAAAAGGAAAAAATACATATCTTGAAAGATTATATGTGTTAAATTAAGGTTGATGCCAATGCGTCGTCATCGGTATCGTCGAGCACCCAAACTTGTTCTTTTTCGACGGCAAGATCTTTCCAATCCAGGGTTCCATCTTTATTGAGGTCTTTTAGAAATTTCTTTCCTTCCTCATTCTCTTCTGAAAAAGTTTCTCGCAAAAATTTGCGCCTGTCCTCAACAGTTTTGAATGAAATAGATGCGGTCATCCAATTGCGATGGCTGCGGATATCAAATTCGGAATGGGCTTGTCGCGTAGCGCTCGTATAGTAAATCCTTCCCTGCGGATCTATACTGATGGCAATGGGATCGGCCAGCAAGGAATCGGATGCCCATAGCGAGACTTCGAATTCTTCATGTACTTCGAGGGCAACTGCTTTTCTTATTTCGACTGCAGCTTTTTGGGCGGATTTCTGGGCCAACTGGATGACCTTGCTTTCGAAATCGATGGTGGGTATTTGTTTTTCTTCCTGGCAGGCGGCGAGAAGAAAAATTGAAGTGCCGATAAATAGACCAAAATATACACTATGGGAAATAATCATTTTGAAAATTAAAATTTTTCGTTTAAATAATTGGGTAAAATTACAATCCTCGTTCTAATTGAGTGAGAAGTGCGATGATGTCCATTGACAATGGTAATATATGAGTGATAATAGGAATCTCACAACTGTAATATGACAATTGTGAACTCGAAGATAATAAAACATATTTGGAAGTAGATAGTAAGTAAATCGGGGTTCTTAATTAAATTTCTCAAATACTGACACTGTCATGTCGATGTGTGCAAACCACACCGGAATCTGAGATTCTGGCGAAGAAATATTAATAAATTCGCCTTCTTCAAGAACTTCCACCTCCCAAGTGATCTCGTCATCAACGTCTACCCAATTCGTAAAGAAAGAGCAATTCGGGTACCTGTTAGATCTCTTAATATTGCCATGTTCAATGCCGTCTCTTGCAGGAATTTGCGTGTTTTTGAAATCTGGATGACCCACTGGAAATGCTCTTTCATCTTCTTCGGGAAGTTCACTTACGACACTTTGCAAATAGTGGGCCTTGGCTACGAGCAGTTGCCTTTTGATCTCTGGAAATTGTTTGGATATATCTTCTTCTTGACCGGGATCGTTTAATATGTCAAAGAGTTTATCTTCATTTCCCAACCGGAAATTTTGACTTCTAACGCTCAACCTGTTTCTCCAGAAATTAAAGACGTACCGATCTTCCCAATCATGTGAATCGCCGAATAGCAGTGGTTCGAAACTCCTTCCATCAACAGGCTTATTTGTTTTATATTCAATTCCTGCCAAATCTGCTAAGGTCCGTAAGAAATCTATAGCACTGGCAATCTGAGGTATTTTCAACCCACTTTTTATTCCCCTTTCCATTGGATGAACAAAGGCGATCGCACACCACCTTCATCAGTCGAACCCTTTCGTCCCTTCATACCATCATTCCAGCGCCATCCATTTGGCCCGTTATCGGAAAGATAGACAATGATCGTATTTTCAAGTAGGTCGAGCGATTCACAATTTGCGTCTTATGTTGTCTACATTGAAACAGCCTGCTGCTTCAATTTCACATCCCTAAACAAAACCCAAAATAAAACACTTCCAACCAAAGCCATGCCAGCTGGAATCAACCATATACTTTTCCAAAGATGCGAACCATCGCTCAGTGTATACATATTTACAAACCATCCGGCACTTTTTTCCGGCCTCCGCCACCCGTCTAACCTACTCAATAGAGGATTACATTCTATTGATTTTCAATAAGTTATCCCTCAAAGATTATTCAATGAAATAGCCTAATTTGAAATAATTATATCATAGGATGAAATTCCAGATTATATGCAATTGCCACATTTAAGTCTTCATTCCACTTACTCCTGAATCACCCTCAGTAGAATAGCTTTAGGCAACAGCGCCTCGCTTCCCTAGGCTTTTAATCCCTTTAAATAAGCGACTAAATCTCGAATCTCCGTTTTGGACAAAATCGTGCTCATATCCGGCATACTTGAAGGAATGTCAAACCGTTCGACGATGTTTGATTTTGTGACTACGACTTGTTCCTTGTTTCCTTTTTGGATGGTCATCGTTTCGTCATTTTCATTCTTAACCATACCGGCAACGACTTCGTCATCCTCCAATTTGAGACTAACCACGGCATAGCCAGGCGAAAGTTGAGCGCTCGGCATGACAAGTGACTGCAAAATTTCCATGTCGGTAAGGCGATTTCCAACACCTGCAAGTCTTGGCCCGGCACGATCTCCTGATTCGTAGACGGAATGACAAAGAGTACATTTGGCGGCTAAATGGTATAAAAACACATTTTGGCCATTGCGTGCATTACCGCCTTTGAGCACAGCAATGTATTTGGCCAATGGGTTGTTAGAAATACTGTTGAAGTATTCTTCCAGTCTTTCTAGCAGTTGCTCATTGTCTTGTTTTTCAATGGCATCGATTAATTCGAGGTGGGCTTCTTCCTTCAATGCTCCTAATTTGAATTTGTCGAATTGCATATCCAATATGGCTGCAGATGCATCAGTTTGTATTTCTCCCAAAGACGCCAGTGCAATCTGAGTCTCAATGATTGAGGTGTTTTGCTTTTCCAGTACTTTTCCAAATAGCGAAGCCGCCTGATTCTTGGGAATGTCGGATTCAGTAATCAAAGCCAGAGCCTCTGACCGCACTGTGTACGCTTTAGCCTCTAATGCTATTCGTAGTACATCGGCGAGACCATCGTAATTCATTTGAGCAAGAGAGCGTAAGGCGGTTCTCTTGGTCCTCGATCGGGTGCTGGATGAGAATATGCGGAGCAGGTCGCCTGTGAGTTCGGTAGCGCCCAACTTTCCCACCGCAGCGATTGCCGCGTTTTGAATTCTTCCTTTGCCGGAATTCAGCATTGTCTCTAACACTGGAGAAAATTTATCCATTACGGCTTTCTTGCTTCTCGCTACTTCACCCCTATACCTTCCATCGACCCTGTCCAAAACAGACGGTTTATGCCAAGTACTCAAGGCTGAAATCCCCTCTTCGAGCATGACATCGGAAATATCCGGATCATTAACAAAGTCGATGAGATTCTGAAGATTTTCACTTTTTCCTAATCGCATATTGGCATTGATAGCCCTTCTCAAGATCCCCTCATTGTTAAAGGATGTGGTCTTAATCAAATTTGCCAGTGCCGGCAATGCTTCCTCGATGGAATAGTCGTCGTTAATGGCACGTGCCGCTTCGGCAACGATGTACTCATTGGGATCGTCGAGGAATTCTGCAACCCCGGCATGATTCATCCTCCTTAAGGCAACAACGGCAGCCGTTTTCAAAGCGTTGGAATCACTATTTTTTAAAGCGATCAACAATTCCGCATTGCCAATTCTCGCCAGGGCGAGACTGCCGGCATGTGTGAGATAAACATCTTCATCGTCATTCTTATCCAGCATTTTTATGATTTCGTCAGTTGCTGCTTCATGTGCAATTCTTCCAAGGGCTTCGGCAGCAAAAAATCGGACTCGTGGCGATTCACTTTTGAGCAAAGGAACCAGTGCTTCTCCCACTTCGCTGTATCTCACATCGCCGATCCATCGCGCAGCTTGAGCTACGATTTCATCATCTTCATCGTCAAGGTAGTCAACCAGAACTTCTGCTTTTTCAACATCACGTCGGGCGACTTGGGCAATGCCCCAAATAGCATGTATGCGCTTCAACTGCTTATTCTTTGGTGCAACCGCTTTCGTTAAAATATCGTAACCCGCATCTTCTCTTTTGACCAATTCAAATTGAGATTTTTGTCGTATGCGCTTATCCTGGTGAGCGAGCAAGGCGTCTAAATCGATCAATGTTTTTTGAGAAAAATCGGATTCGATAAGCAATTTGGTTTCGAGCCGAATCGCAGAATTAGCCTGATCCCGTACATCCATTTTCCACAATCTTCCATAGTCCTTAGTGCCCCATCCTTCAATCCAATCTCCAAAGTACAAAGCTCCATCGGGCCCAAAATCGATACCTGTAGGCAACGCTCCCTTAACGGCGATAAGCGTCGTGTCCATTTCAAAAGAAGCTCCCGATGATCTGAGTTTGAAAGCGTGAATTGGCGAATTGGCGGATGAACCTTGAAATTCGGCAATGAAAAAGTGCTCGTACCACTCAGGACTAAGAGCGGTGCCTGGGTTGTAGACCATTCCTGTGGGGCCGTTCACGTAATTTGCAATTGGCGGAATGAAATATGCGGCTTGGCCGTCCCATCGCGGAATGCTCATTCCTTCATCCATCCAGACCTTGTATGTGTTATTATCCGGATCGGTGTATTTCCCAAATTGCCAATTGATACGCCAGCCGGAATCGGAACCATCGACCAGGTAAACGAGTCGTTCGCGCTCGCCGCTATGGTCGCCGTCGTTGTCGACCGTTATGAGATTGCCGTAGTTGTCAAAAACAAATTCATGGGTATTGCGCAATCCCGCGGAAAAGACTTCGAAGTTGCTGCCGTCGGGATCCGATCTCACGACAACTCCCTGGTTTGGGTACTTCCATCTCTTGCCGGTTTGGTCAACTACATTCATTCCAATATCACCTATTCCCCACCATATCCTTCCCGCCGGGCCGACTGTTACGCCGGACATTCCGTGCTCGCTAAAGCCGATGTGGACAGCATAACCATGGCTTAGGGAAAACTTTTGATCAGCTTTTCCATCTTCGTTGGTGTTCGTAGTGCGCCATAGATCGGGGCCGGCTGCGGCATATACGTCGTCTTCAAAGTGAAGAATGCCGTTGGCCACGTCAGTGATCTCTTCATTAAAATCTTCTAAATAGAGTTGTGCGCGATCTGCTATTCCATCGCTATCGGTATCGTCCAGTAACCACACCTGCTCTTTTTGTACCGCCAGATCTTTCCAATTAAGCGTGCCGTCATTGTTTAGGTCTTTCAGAAATTCCTTTCCTTCCTCATTTTCTGTGGAAAAGGTTTCTCTTAGGAATTTTCTTCTGTCCTCAACAGTTTCGAAAGAGATTGAAGCAGTCATCCAGTTGCGGTGGCCTCTGATGTCAAATTCGGAATTGGCTTTACGGCTAGCGCTCGTGTAGTATATTCTGCCATTTGGATCAATGCTAATGGCAATGGGATCGGCAAGCAGAGAATCGGATGCCCATAGGGAAACTTCGAAATCTTCGTGTACTTCCAGGGTCACTTCTTTTCGAATTTCGGTTGCCATTTTTTGGGCGGTTTCGTGGCTTAGTTGGATGACTTTGCTTTCAAAATTGATGTTGTTTGATTCCCTTTCCTGGCAGGCTGTGAAAATCATTGTTATAATGGCGGCTAGAATATAATAGTGGATTCGATGTGATTTAGTCATTTTCCGTGTTGCGATTGTAATGATAAATGGATGCGCGAAGTTGTAACTTTTTTGAAAAAGCAACAAGGGAGATGGATAGCTTGTGGGAAGAAAATAACTGGACTGAAGAAACTATGGAAGAATGGGCTAATGAGCATGTGATAACAGCGGGTAAAGAATAAGATTGGTATTCGCGAAAATTAGTGAGAATTAGTGGATGAAATACCGTCCACGAATTACACCGATTAACACGAATTAGGTCTTCCGATTCAACATCAAAAGCCGGAAATCCATTACCTCCTTGCCGACTATTTCTTTCGCTTTTAAGGCTAAGCTTCCTACTCCTTTATCAAGGCGAATGGTACCGATCGAAAGCGGCTTGAAATCCTTCACATATGATTCTATCCTGGGATCGCGATCATCATCCATTCCGAATAATGGGGGATCGTGCGCTTCAGAAATGGTATGTTCTATACTCGATTCGCCAAAGCTCAATTCGATCGTCGAACCCACATTTTCTTCGCTACTGGTGTAATAAATGATGGCTTCAAAATCTCCTTCCTCAAGCACTTCAACTTCCCAGGTAATTTTGTCACCGACATCGATCCAATTGGTAAAAAAGGAGCAATTCGGGTATCGATTTGACCTTTTGATATTGCCATGGGCAATGCCGTCCCTAGCAGGAATTTGCGTGTTTTTGAAATCAGGATGTCCCACAGGAAATCTTCTTTCATCTTTTTTGGGAAGCTCGTTTACGACATTATCCATGTAATCTGCTTTGGCCGCCAACATATCTGCTTTGATCTTGGGAAATTGTTTTGAAATGTCTACCACCTGACCTGGGTCATTTACCATATCAAAGAGCTTATCCTCATTTCCCAATCGAAAATTTTGACCTCTAACGCTCAACCTGTTTCTCCAGAAATTAAAGACGTACCGATCTTCCCAATCCTCTGAATCGCCGAATAAGAGTGGTTCTAAACTCCTGCCATCAAGAGGCTTATTGGTTTTATATTCAATTCCAGCCAAATCCGCTAAGGTCGGTAAGAAGTCTATAGCACTCGCGATCTGAGGTAATTCCAATCCGCCTTTAATTTTCCCTTTCCACTTTATGAACAATGACGACCGTACTCCACCCTCATCCGTCGAACCTTTCCTTCCTTTCATACCGTCATTCCATCGCCATCCGTTGGGCCCGTTGTCCGACAGGTAGATTATTATTGTATTTTCGATGAGATCGAGTGTTTCTAGTTTTTGGACTAGTCGACCTACATTCCAATCGATATTTTCGCACATCGCCAAAGCGGCTTTGGTGTGCTGGACTTTTTCTTTGTCTGGATCGCGGTGCCTGTATTTCAAATCCTTGTCCCTAAATTTATTCCACCATGGATCCGGTACTTGCATCGGGCTGTGGGGCGTGTTATAAGGGAGATACGCAAAAAAAGGCCTATCCTTATTCTTTGCGATGAAGTTCATGGCCTGATCCGTGAGATCATCGATAACAAAACCATTCCCTTTAATGATTTCCCCGTTGCGCTCGAGCATTGGATTGAAGTAATTGCCCCAATGCCCTGAGCAGAACCCATAGAACTCATCAAAGCCTCGACCATTCGGATGATAGGGATACTGCATGCCGTTGTGCCATTTGCCAAAGGCTCCTGTTGCATATCCGGCCTCTTTGAAAACATCGGCAATTGTAGTTTCATCCAAATCCAGTCGCTCTCCTCCAGCCGATGTCGAGTAAACACCACCTCTTGGATTGTATCTTCCGGTCAGAATTTCTGCCCTTGTTGGCGAGCATACGGGGCTCACATAGAAACGGTCAAACCTGGAGCCATTTTTAGCTAAGTTGTCGATATTTGGTGTGCTCAAATTTGCGTTGCCATTTATGCTTAAATCGCCCCATCCTTGATCATCAGTTAGTATGAAGACGATGTTAGGTGATCTTTCTTCTAACGCTATTGATATACTTTGGCATGATGTAAAAGACAGGTACACACCGGCAAGAAGTGAATAGCCAAATAGGACTTGAAAGCGCAACAGATGCATAGTATTCGGATTTGCTCTACTTCTCTACAGAAAGTTCCGTCATTCCATTTCCGGTAGCAGCCCAGTAAATCGCTCCATAGAGATGCTCCAGGAAAAGGTCATCGCTGTAGGCGCCCTGTACGTGTCCCAGCGCAGTATAAAATGCCCTGCCACCATCGTAATAGTGGTACCAGGAAATGGGATGGAAATCACCCATGCCAGTTGATTCATTATCGCCCCATTTGGCGTTGGGCTTATACGAATTTTCGTCGACGGTGATTAGATAATTCAGCTTGTCATTCAGCAAGGATCCGAATGTGTAGAACTCATCGGTCCATAATCTTTTTGACGGCATCATTTCCATGCCTGGGAAATTGGAATCGATTACATTGAGTCGGGCCGTTTGGATCTGAGGGTGGATCTTAAACATCATACCGATCATCTTGGTATACCATTCCCAGTCGTATTCGGTATCAGCTGCAGCGTGCAATCCTACAAACCCCTTTCCCGATCGGATGAATCGCTCCATAGCGCTCTGCTGTTCGTCATTTAGTATATCATCTGATGTATTCAGAAAGATAATCACGTCATAATTTTCCAGACTCTTATCGCTAAATCGAGTTGCATCTTCGTGCCAATCTACTTTGAAAAAGTGCTTTTCTGACATTACTTTGAGTGCATCTACACCGGCATTGATCGATTCATGATGATAGCCAGCTGTCTTGGTAAAGAGAAGGGCTCTAAACTGGTCTTGGTCGTAAGTCATTGAAAATGACAAACTTATAGCAACTATAAGTGCGACTTTTATTGTTTTTATCGTATTCATAATGTTAATGTTTCTCCTTTATAATTTTCCTATAATTGAAAATACTTTTCTCCTTTTATGCGGCTAGCTCAGCCCAAATTTTTTGGGCTGTTGCGCCTTAGCGTAAAAAATGTTGCCTCAAAAACCGCCAATAAACCTGTCCGACGAAGTTTTAACGTAGAAGTTGTTTAAAAACTAAGCACTTGGCTGCAAAATGATCTTTTCAGCGCATATTTCGTTGCGAAAAGCCTCATTTAGCTCTGCTAAACTTCGTTTTTCGCGCCTCATCTGCACTAAAAATCTCCATTTTTCGCTTCAAGCGGTAGTTATTAAACAACTTCGTAGTCGGATTGGCAGCCCCATTATCGGTGATCTAAGCTTCCTTTAACTTCACATCCCTAAACGAAATCCAGAATAAAACACTTCCAACCGAAGCCATGCCAGCCGGAATCAACCATATACTTTTCCAAAGATGCGAACCATCGCTCAGTGTATACATATTCACAAACCATCCGGCACTCCAACTACCGATCAGCATACCAAAACCGTAAGTGATAAGAGTAATAAACCCCTGTGCACTGGCCTGTATTTTTTTAGGAGCCGTATCGTCTACGTAGATCTGCCCTGTTACAAAGAAAAAATCATAACAAATCCCGTGCAGTATAATACCGATATAGTACATGAATACCAATTCTTCATTATTCCCAAATGAGAATAATACGTACCTGATCAGCCAGGCCAACATTCCTATGAGAAGCATCTTCTTCACACCCAGGCGCACAAAGAAGAACGGCATGAGTATCATGAAAATAATTTCTGCAAATTGCCCCAAAGTCATTTTGCTCGCCGCATTGGTCATGCCCATTTCATTTAGAAATGGATTGGCAAAACTGTAATAGAACGCGAGAGGAATTGAAATTAGTAATGAACAGAAAATGAAGATCGCAAAATTTCTATCCTTTAATAATGCCAATGCATCCAGGCCCAGAATATCGCGCATAGAAGGTTTTTTCCCTTTTGATTTAGGAGGGGTATGAGGTAAGAAGAAAGAGAAAATACCTAAGAATAAAGAGACCCCTGCGCCAATCTGAAACTGTACATGGGAATCTTCCACCTGCAAATTGCCAATAAGCAAACCTGCGACTATCCAGCCAATAGTGCCCAGTACCCGAATTGGCGGGAAGTCTTTTTCGGGATTGTCCATTTGGTAAAAACTGATGGCATTAGTTAAAGCCAAGGTGGGCATGTACAGCATAGTGTAGGCCAACAATGTCCAGAAGAACGGCCCGGGTGAGGTGAGCGTCGATACGTACCAGAGTAAGGCGGCACCAACCAAATGGCTGAATGCCATCACTTTTTCCGCCGAGAAAAATCGATCGGCAATAATGCCCATTATAAATGGTGATACAATAGCTCCCCAACTGACTGTGCTGAAGGCAGCGCCGACATCAAGGCCTGAAAATCCAATTTTTAGCAAATATGTACCCATAGTAACATACCAAGAACACCATATGAAATATTGGAAGAACATCATGGTTGAGAGCTGGATGCGGATTGTTGTTTTCATAGCGGTTTTGTTCTTATTTGTTTTCGTTCCTTAAAGTAAATATTGCGTGTTGTCAGTTGTCGGTTGCGGGTTGGGCGTTTGACACATCTAATAGCCGACTACTGTCTCATATCTTATATCTCATCACTTTACCTCTGAACAATCTTCCCCGTCTTCTTGTCCTTCAGGATCACTTTCTTATCTCCACTAGGCAGCAGCTCTTCCTTAATTAGATAATATTGTCCGTCGTAATCTTCAAGCACTGCCGTCCCTTCGGAATCGATGTCATCCCCTCGCCACTCTTCCAGAATAATGGGCTCCCACCTCTTCGTTTTTGCAGATAAATAGGCTGCATCCATTACTGCATTCACCACATATCCATCGTAAAATGTTTCTTTTGGCTGGGTGCCACTTTCGTAGGCAGCAAATACATCACTGAACATATTGTTGTATCCCAAATCATGGGTTTCGTCCCCTACCGGAAAGATCCATCCGGAATCCGTTTCGGCTTTTTCTGCCACATAACCTGACTGACCCGCAACAGTAAACATTTCAAAACCCGTCCTCAAAAAATGATTCAGCCAAACCGTGCCTTCTGTGCCCATTACCTCATCTCTTAAATCCATACCGCCCCGAAATGCCCAGCTGACTTCAAATTGTCCGATAGCACCATTCGCATATTTGACCAATCCGATGGCGTGATCTTCTGCCTCTATCGGTTTCACTTGGGTGTCCGCCCAACACACCACTTCTAAAGGTTTATTCTCTTTTCCAATGAAACATCTTGCGATCTCAATACAGTGGCACGCCAGATCTAAAATCGCACCTCCTCCTGCCTGATCTTTATCCCAAAACCAATCACTGTGAGGACCGGGATGGGTTTCTCTGGAACGCGCCCAAAGCACTTTGCCAATGGCTCCTTGCCGGATACTTTCGATCGTGCGAAGGGTCTTTGGAGTGTAGACTAAGTCTTCGAGGTAGGCGTGGAAAATTCCGGCTTCTTCCACAACTCTTAGCATATTCAAAGCCTCTTTCGCATTTCTTCCCAAGGGCTTTGTGCATATCACTCCTTTGCCTGCTTTAGCACATTTTAGTACAGCTTCCTCATGCAAAAAATTGGGTAAACCAATGCATACCAGGTCTACCTCCGGATGATTAATAGTATCATCCATTTTCGTACTCCAGTGATCGCAGCTGTATTTTTTTGCCAATTTTTTTGCGTTTTCTTCATTCCTTGATGCTACTGATATGATGGTGTCGGTATTGCGCTGACCCTGGATCGCCGATGCATAAAATTCGGAAATAAACCCGGAGCCTAGCATTCCTATTTTGAGCATATTTCTCGTGATTGTTTATCAAAAATCGAATGTAGGGAAATATGTGTAGATGGAAGGCAGGACGCAGATAACAGATGACAGAAACGAGAAAACAAACCAAGATGATAATAATAATTTGTTCCAGACTAGTGCATCAGGCACTAAGTTCGAGACCCCTTAATTGATAAGCTTTAACAAAGCCTTGAAATTTCCATTTATACGGTTTTGAAAACCATTCATTGGCAAAATCAATATATTTTCTTATTCCATTTTCTAATTTCCCCAATGAGTTAAATTGAGCCTTTTTTAACCTCTGCCTTTCTAATTTACTAAACCAATTTTCAATTGGATTTAACCATGAACAATGTATGGGAGCATAGTACATGACAAAACAGGATTGATAAAATAATTGCCACGCGTAAAGTGTTGATAATGTGTTACTTACAACACTGAACGACATGGCAATTAAGGAGAAAGTTAAAGAACTTTCCCGAGAATTGAAAATAGAACTTAGTAAACTTCACCAGCAAAGGGTAAACTTGATTGCCTCGGCGGTGATCAGTATGTCTACCATTAGGAGTGTCAATATGGTCAAGGTTGCTCACGGTATGATTTCAAAAGCGAAGCCATTGAGTAATTATCGTCGTCTTCAACGATTTATCTCTCAGGTGGATTGGGATGACACTGGTCTAGGACATTTGCTTTTGAAAATGAGTGAGTTGAAGGGGCCTTATACCCTGCTTGTGGATAGGACAAACTGGCAATTTGGTAAAGTGGATATTAATTTTTTGGTATTTTCTATACTAGGAGACGGGTATTCGATACCGATCAAATGGGTGTTGCTTCCAAAGAAAGGCAACTCTGCACAATATGAAAGAATTGAGTTGTTAGAGGAAGTGGTAAAAATTGTTGGAAAAGGTCAGATAAAGAACGTTATAGGAGACCGGGAATTCATTGGCCAACATTGGGTTAAGTACTTGATAACCAATGAGATAGGATTCAACCTTCGGGTTAAGGAAGGCATGGTAGGTGTAAAAAATGGCACGGAGGTAAAACTGGGTTTATTATGTAAAAATAATAAAAGATCATCGCCAAGATTGCCGGGAAAATATTTAGTTGGAGGCAATGAAGTATACGTAAGCGGATTCAGATTTAGAAATGACAAGAACAAATTAGAGTATTTGATAGTCATACACTCTGAGGATGTAGAAGATGCTTGCGATATCTATGCCAAAAGGTGGTATATTGAAAACATGTTCAAGGACATGAAAACGAATGGTTTTCAACTGGAAGATACACATGTAACTCATCCCAAAAGGCTAGAAACATTATTTGGTTTATTAGCCATATCATATGTATGGATGATACGTATAGGCGAATGGATAAAGAGAAAGATACCCTCATTATTCAAAAAAAATAATCGAGGAAAAAGAAGAAAAAGCATTTTCAGGGGAGGGATAGACAACTATATCAACGCATATATTAACCACGACAGACGGAAAATTTGGCTCTACTTCCGTTTTTTGTCATGTACTTAGGTATGGGAGTATACACAAATCTTATACGATGGTCTTCTGTTTCCAAAAAATCCATTCTTGTTTGTTGGCTCTTTAGTATGCCTTTGTACTCCTTTGTGCCTAATTCACCTTTATAATTTATTTGTTGTGCCACCCATATTACCAATGATGCAGATTTATGAATATTTAATTGGTCAAGCAATATTGTAATTTGATCTGTTGTTGGTATCTTCTTACATAGATTTTTTATAAACCTCACAAAATCTTCTTCTTTTTTTGTCGGATGTATTTGATATGCTTCCAGTTTGCCGGTACATACATTTAACCCTCCTATCAAACATGTGGTACCATGTCTTACATACCGCGTAACGCGGCACGAGTTATTCATACTCTATACGACGTATTTTCCCGGTGCCTGTTGAATTTATTTCTTTTCTTTCTAATGCTTGTATCCCTGTCTTTTCGTCTACACTGTACAGATGATGATTGATCCTATTAGCTGATAAATGCCACATTATTAATGTGCAAATCAGGCTAACTCGCTTTTTAAATGTAGCCCAACAAGATATTTTCGGAAACAACCAATACTGAGTTTTATGTGGTTTTAACTCTTTTTTTTAGAATGTTCCCGATTTGTCGCCGTGATATTTTTTCCACTATATTCTCTGTCATTGCTATGTGAGCCAACAACTGATGAGTCCAATTTGTCATTTCAATATCGTGATTTACTGGCTTGTCACATGCTAATGCAACTATCTGTTCTTCTTGTTCCAGTGTGATTGTTTTTGGAGTACCACTTCTTGGCTTATCTGATAAAATATCTTTGATCATCTTCAAAAGTTCATAATCTTTTAATGGTGATCCTGAATGCCCTTGTTCCGATGCTTTCAATAAATTTGATATGTTTTCATTCCACCTTTCTCGCCACCGATTTACCATCGTTTTTGATATCCCCATTTCCTTTCGTGTTCCGTACTTACTCTTTCCCTGTATCCCATCTAGGATAATCAGTCCACGCTGTTTAAACAGGCTTTCAATATTTCCCTTTCTACACACCTTTTCAAGTATTCTTACTATTCGTGAGTTTGCTGTTAATGGAAGGGCTGGATGTATCCCTCTCATCATTATTTTTGCTTTTTTGTTACTACCTATTAAACCTTCTTATAGGGCATTATATTTCGTGCCTGATGCACTAGTGCGTCAGGAACTAAATACTTGACCATTTACTTAAACCGTTGGTTGTTGTTCGTTGATAGTTGTTTGTTATGGAACGAGCAACGAACAACTAGCAACTATCAACTTCTAAGACCTTCAAGGACTTCGTTCCCAAAGCACTAGGATAATCTCAAGTTCGGCGGAAATAGGATCAATTGAGTCCGCCGAAAGATGGAATCAGCGTGCTGGCTATGGAACGCTGCCGATAAAATTTAGCTTACCGATCCCTGCCCGACCGGCCGCATATGCATCAACTCTAACTTAACATATATGACAATTAACAATGTAAAAAGAATTGACTACCTGTGTTTTAACCTAATATTTGGGAATCTAACCATAGAACAAAAGTGCAGAAAAATTCAAAGTTCTTCACTATGTGGCAGTCCAATGTTTGCCTGTATAATGTTAATAATCAAAAGAATACATATTCATAAATAAAATATAAGTTAAACTAAGGTTGATGCCAATGCGACCGGCCGGGCAGGTCCCCACTACGTTCCGAGCTCAATGATCTGAGTTGGTTTGCAATCAGAAATTCCATTAAATTTACCTGTATAAGACAATACCATGAGTAGTACAAAAGACGAGATTTTCTAAAAAAAATATCCATTGGAGGCTTGGTGATCGGAGGTGTTTCTAAAAACCTGAAAGGTCATCAAATCATTGAAGCTAAAACGAAGGCCAGACCGAGAAAAAAATACGGCATCAATGACCAAATCCAACTGGCCATTATCGGATACGGTATACAGGGTATGATCAATGCGCGCATGGCAGTCAAGATTGATGGAATAAACATAAGAGCCGCTTGTGATCTGTACTCAGGCCGATTGGAGCGTATGAAAGAGATGCATGGTGAAGATATTTTTGTCACTAATGATTATCCGGAAACGATATCGAGTGCTGCATTCAATGTGCAAATGCGCGTGAACTTTGCGGACGGATCGGGTGGGGGATCACACATTCGGTTGATAGGCAATGAAGGAGTATTAACGATAAAAAGAATCGGTATTCACATATCAAAATCCAAGATTGACACTGTTCCGACATACAAGGTATACGATTCTTTCCCTACTTTTTCGAAAGCTCAGCAAGAAGATTTCAAAAAGTGGTATCACTCCCATTATGATGAAGCAGAACCAGAGATGATGGAGCCTCAGGAATATGAGTACACAACCCCGAAAGGCTATAGCGCCCATGTGGATCACTGGCAGAACTTTGCGGATGCAATTAGACATGGGACAGAATTGGTCGAAGATGGAACATTTGAACTGAGAGCAGCTGGACCTTCATTGGCTACGAATAACAGCTATTTTGAAACGCGAGTAATTAATTGGGATGCGAAAAATATGAAAATTGTTTGATTACGGACGTTGGGCAGTCGCTTAAGGTATATCCCAAAATTTCGTTTGTTGGGTATTTTTTGCCACCGCGCGCCCTGTCCGTTCCGGTCAGGCGGGCTTCAATTCCTAAAGGAAAGCCCAACCTGCAGCCTAAATTGAGCGTGGATTTCCCTTTAGGGTCAGGGCGGGGGAGGGAAAACGAAAAACTGGGATACACCAGTCGCTTAAGCTCTACAGCTTGAGCCACGAAGCGCCTACGGCAGACGGTTTGAAAACGAATATTTTTTCCATGACATTTAAAGTTCCAAACTTTTCAAGAGTTTGAAACTTTAACAGAGACGAGGTCCGCGCACGAAATTAAAGAGCTAAGGAGCTACTATCTATCAAACCAGGTTTCATAAATAGAAAGTATCGCAAAGTAAACCAACGAAAAATACGCACTTATTACGATCCAATTTGGACGAATCGGGTAATAATAAACAGCAAACAGCATCGTCACCAAAAAAATACAGAATACCGCAATTGTCGAGATCTTAAAACGCATATTCCGGCTTGGATAAGCCACTTTAATAGGCACAAAATGCAAAACAGCCAGGAATAGGGTTATTACTATATAAGTCATTGGTTTAAAATCGGTTATGAAAATGTAATAGAACATGACCATATTCCACAGGACAGGGAATCCCAGGAAATACTGATCCTGGGTTACCATTGTTTTTCTTCCATAATAAAGAGCCGATACCAGTAAAATGATTACGGTCAGTGGGAGGTTCCACGGATGTGGTACAAGCATAGCTTCGTGAAACATAAAGGCCGGTACAATGGCGTAATTCAAAAAGTCGACCACATAATCGATGTTTTTCCCGCTAATCCCGGGTAATACTTCTTTTACATTAAAATAACGAGCAAACGTACCGTCGAGCCCGTCAACAATCAATGCCATGATCAGCCAAAACATGGCCGTCCGCCAATCACCTTCCTGTACGGCCAGGATGGCCATAAATCCTGCCACTAAGCCAAGTGAAGTGAAGATGTGTACGCTCCACGCTATGAATTTTTGTACTGGTGAAAACTGTGATTTCAAAGTAATGTGAAAGAGTGAATAAATTGCTTTACAGTTTAAATATGTAAAAAAAATCTATTTTGCCCGTTTGACCTGTGTGCACGACAAATTCCAATTCTATCCTTTTTTTGGCATCGGAGGGAAAGTTGACAACTTGCGAAAAGTTGTCAACTTTGTCGTACGTCCTTTGACTTATTCATGTGAAATCTGCAAAATCCCTTTTCCTACCGGTTTTTTATCTCCTGATTTTCTTAGGTTTTGCAGGCACCTATTTATACTTCCTTACCGATTCGGACATATCCTGGCCTGGCCTGGGTTTTATTGTTGTTTTTTATGTTTTGATATTCGGCATCGGCGTCTATGCCTCCAGATTAAAAACTGGTGACGACGTCAACAGCCTATTATTGGCCAGTCGTCAATTGCCTCTTTTTCTTGCTGTATTCACGATGAGCGCTACCTGGATTGGCGGTGGATTCATTAATGGTACAGCCGAATACGCATACGACCGGAATTATGGCCTTATATGGGTGCAGGCTCCGTGGGGATACGCTTTGAGCCTGATCGTAGGCGGATTATTTTTCGCAAGAAAAATGAGATCATATGGGTATAAAACAATGCTCGATCCGCTAGCACAGCGATTCGGGAATAAAATGTCTGCAGTTTTGTTTTTACCCGCTCTGAGCGGAGAGATCTTTTGGACAGCGGCTATCCTCACGGCATTGGGAACCACATTCGCTACCATACTCGGTATCGAACTTCAAGCTGCCATTATTATATCGGCCGTGATCGCCATCGCATACACGGCTATTGGCGGATTATGGGCCGTAGCCATGACCGACATGGTACAATTAACCTTGCTAATGATTGGATTATTGATCGTCTTGCCCTTTGCAGCCGATCATCTTGATGGTTTCTCAAGTGCGTGGGAAAAGTATTCTTCTCAGTTCGGAAACCAGGCAACCCTCATACCATCCAGGCAGGCATTGGGAGAGTATTACTGGGTGTGGTGGGACTATGCCCTACTATTGATCTTTGGTGGTATCCCGTGGCAGGTATATTTTCAAAGAGTTCTTTCGGCAAAAAATGCCAGGACAGCTGTACGCCTATCTGTTTTTGCCGGTATAGTTTGCCTGATAGCAGCAATTCCTGCGGGTATGATTGGAATTATTGGAGCGGTCACTGATTGGAATTCCTTGGGTTTGCCTGAACCTGAGAATTCCGCTTCCATACTTCCCCATGTAATGCGCTATTTGACGCCTTCATTAGTCGGAATGATAGGGCTTGGCGCAATAGCTGCAGCTGTAATGTCTTCAGTAGATTCGTCTATTTTATCAGCGGCTTCGATGTCAAGTTGGAATGTCTATCGGCCACTCATCAATCCGAATGTGACATCGGAAAATCTAGCTATGATCATCAGGAGATGCATTTGGATCATTGGTATCGCTGCCACGATTTTGGCATTGAATATAGAGAGTGTTTACGAGCTTTGGTTTTTGTGTAGTGATTTTGTGTATTGTCTTCTATTTCCAGCATTAGTATGTGCGCTATTTGACTCCAAAGCGAATGTTTGGGGTGCTTTATCGGGCTTTGTCGTGGCTTTTGTTTTGAGATTTGGAGGAGGTGATGCTACGTTGGGAATCCCCGCCTTCATTGATTATCCAATGGAGCAAGAAGGGGCAGTTTTGTTTCCGTTCAGGACTTTGGCTATGGTTTCCGGTCTGCTGACGATTGTAGTGATTTCGCGGTTGACGCAACGCTATCAAGGAGCTTCCCAACTTAGGAAAGAAGATTAAGAGCGGCTGATGCGCAAAGAGGTCGGGAGACCTTTTGCTTGGAACCCGTCTCCAAGGTGAAGATCTTCTGACCTCGTGCCGCCGCCAAAGGCTATGGCCGACGGAGGCTCGCTGCCATTAATAAGACATTCTGAATTGCATCGGTTGACCAATGGCCGTTTTGAAGATGATCATTTTTTAGATCAATTTCCAACCCTCGCGATACGGACGACTCACAAATTGATTCGCCTCGTCAAAATTGGTAATCATCGTATTCTCACCATCCCACAACAATTTCTTTCTGCCATAGTAATCCATTCTTCCTCTGTCGTTTGGCCTTGCTAAGCCGTAACTTCTTATGGCAAGATTACCCATCAAAACCGTTTCGGTAAGTGGCCCGGAGTAATCGAATGAAGAAGTAAGGCCCTTGTGCTCCTTGCTGCCAAATCCGGCTTTACATGCCTGCACCCAGGATACGTGATGTCCGTTTTCAGGCTTATCCAGATTGACATAGCCGGATTCGTAATCCTCCGGCATAGTCATGACATCGCCGTTGTTTTTATAGATTTTCGGGTAGTAGCCATAGGTGCCGCACGTCATCACTCCCTTATCGCCCATCATCATTACGCCATTGCTACCACCGGGAGAACCGAGATAGTCTCCAGCTGGAATAAGGTCAGGATGGAAAGGCCGGATCCCACCATCGGACCAAATAAATTTAATTGGTTTTTTATTAACGGCAGTAGCTCCAAATGTCAATTGAACACTCGAACTTGGCGGGCAACCTTCAGGAATATGCTCCGGCGTCCAATCCCTTGTAAAAACCTGACCCACGCTGCATTCTACTTCCGTTGGATAGCCTAATTTGAGTACGCGATAAGGAGTATCAATCAAATGGCAACCCATATCGCCCAAGGCACCCGTACCAAAATTCCACCAGCCTCTCCACTTAAACGGATGGTAAAGCGGATGGTAATCCACCGGTTCCGCAGGGCCGATGAATAGATCCCAATCATCTGCACTTAGGTGTTCTGGCATTTCCGGCTTATCCGATGGCACCGGAATTCCCTGGGGCCAGACGGGCCTATTCGTCCACACGTATATGGTGCTCACAGCTCCTATTTCACCGGCATTGAACCAATCGATCATTTGTTGTTGGGCCGGATTGGACGCTCCCTGGTTGCCCATTTGTGAAACACATTTGTATTTTCTGGCTGCGAGGGTTAGTTGCCTTGCTTCATAAATATTATGTGTCAAAGGCTTTTGTACATATACGTGTATGCCCAGCTGCATGGCGGACATAGCGGCAGCTCCGTGCAAGTGATCAGGAGTGGATACTGTGACCGCATCGATTTCATTGTGCTTCTCGTCGAGCATGATCCGGAAGTCCTTGTAAAATTTTGCTTTGGGAAATAATTCAATAGACCTTGTGGCTCTTTTAGTATCGACATCGCTTAAGGCAACAACATTCTCCGTTCCTTCATTCCATGAATTGCGTATATCCGAACCCCCTTTTCCGCCTGCGGCAATTGCTGCGAGATTCAATTTATCGGAAGGAGAAATATATCCCCTACCTCCTAATACATGTCTTGGAATAATATAAAAGCCCGCAGCTGCGGCTGTGCTCGACTTTATAAATTTTCTGCGGGATTTTTCTTTGTTTATCTTTTTCATAGGAGAATGCTCATAGATTGTTATAGCAAATATAAACGGAAATGATCAAAAAGAAAGTTGTGGATTTTCAAAAACGTATGCCGAAAGTTTTGGGATCTCCCGAAAGCTTTCGGGAGGGTCTGCCATTAAGCAACTCTCGATGTCATTTCTTCTCCTTTGAGAAAAGCAACAACATTTCCCAGCGCTTCCAACATCATTCCGTGCCTGGCCTCTTGAGTAGCCGTGCCACAATGAGGAGTAACGACCATGTTTTCCAGGCTAAGAAATTCTTCCCTTGGATTCGGTTCATTTTCAAAAACGTCAAAGGCGGCTCCGGCTACCTTCTTATTTTCCAGACAATGTATCAGTGCATCTTCATCGACTACACCGCCTCTTCCCGTATTAATCAGAAAGGCTGTAGGCTTCATCAATTTGAGCTCGCGTTCACCGATCAAAGATCGACTTTGGTCATTCAATGGAGTGTGAATGGAGACTACATCTGATTTAGTCAGGAGATCATCGAGGGTATAGTATTCAGCTACGTAAACGCGCTCATCTTTCTCACTCAACCGGTTTCGATTATGATAGATGATATTCATTCCAAAAGCTCTTGCCCTGGTCGCCATTGCTTTTCCAATTCTTCCCATGCCGATAATGCCCAGTGTACTATTTTCTACAGTAGTGCCTTGCGAGTCTCTTCTATGCCATTCACCTAGAGTTCTTGACTTCATTTTATGGTTGAGTTCGGCGACTTTTCGCATCAACGATAACATGAGGGCTATAGCCATATTAGCTGTAGGAATCGTTGTTGAATTCGGAGTATTGGCAACGGCGACGCCGGCTCTTTTAGCAGCTGAGACATCAATATTGTCATAACCAACACCATATGCTGAGATTACTTTTAGTTTTACAGCGCGATCGAGCATCCGCGTGTCAATTGATATTGCAATACACACCAATCCATCGTACTCATGAATTCTTCTCGACGTTTGCCCATAGCGGTCTTCGCGATTTTCCAACACTTCAATGTCGATTCCGTCTATTTGTTTCGGGAAATTTTTGACTTTTATGGGATGCGTTATGAGAATTTTTTGCTTCATAAATGCAAATGTAATTAAAAGCTCATTAGACGGAATTGTGACAGTTTTGAGAAGGCGAAGAGGAGTGAGTCGAAGGATGCGCAGAATGTTTAGATGACAGGATTTCCCTCCTTTCACTTTTGCCTTTCGCATATTTACTAGGCATAGCAAATCAAAAATGAGAATTAGTCAAAAACTTTTTTACTGCCGACTGCCTATCCGCCGAAGCCTTGGCATAGGCGGGCCAATTTCAATCTTTCAATTGCAATTTTGTTCTTTTCATTGCTTTTTTTATACATTCGGTACTTCAAACAAAGACGTAGTACAATGGCAGTAGAAAATCCCGATCATCTCAAAGACGCATATCCTAAAAGAGCAACCATTGCAGAAGAAAGACAACATCGAAAAGAGCAATTGGCAGGAGCATTAAGAGTGTTCGGTAAGTTCGGATTTTCGGATGGAGTCGCGGGGCATATTACCGCACGAGATCCTGAATTAACTGATCATTTTTGGGTAAATCCTTTTGCTATTTCTTTTAATAAAATGAAAGTATCCGATCTCATTCTCGTTAGCGAGGATGGGAAGATAGTCGAAGGTGGAAAGGACAAAATGCTGAACAAGGCAGCTTTTGCCATACATTCAAGAATTCACGTCGCACGTCCGGATGTTATAGCAGCCGCCCATGCCCATTCACTTTATGGGAAGACCTGGTCAGCTTTCGGACGTCCTCTCGACGCGTTGACCCAGGACTCTTGCATGTTTTACGGGGATCATGGAGTTTTTGATGATTTTACAGGAGTTGTTCTCAAGACCTCCGAAGGTGATCGAATTGCCGAAGCCCTCCAAGACAAAAAGGCAGTAATACTTAAAAACCATGGTATCCTTACCGTAGGCCGTAATGTCGAAGAAGCTGCTTTTTGGTTTATTGCTATGGAGCGCTGCTGCCAATCTCAAATCCTTGCGGAAATGACCGGCCTCAAGACCCAGCCCATCAGCCATGAAGTGGCTATACGCACCAGGGATAAAGAAGTAGGATTTCCGTTTTCCGGTTGGTTTAGTTATCAACCGATTTGGCAGGATATTGTGGCAGAACAGCCGGACTTCTTGAATTAATTTTGAGTTGCCAGTTGAATGTTACCCGTTCTTAGTTTCTGCCACTAAAGTATTTCTATCTGAATCCTGAACTTTTGTGATGGCGGGAGAAAATACTTATTTCTACTATCGGCCCGAGATCTTAAATGATTTTGTTATTCAAAATCTCATCCACTTTAAGGTGCCGCTTGAAGATGCAGAACTCGCTGCTGAAGTACTCCACTATAGCGATATAAATGGAATTGATTCGCATGGAGTGGCTCGACTGTTTATGTATTGCTGGTTTCTGAAAGAAGGCCGGTATAATGCCAAACCAAATGTCAAAATCGTGAAAGACCGAAAATCTGTCGCGACTGTCGATGGCGACAATGGCTTGGGATTAGTTGTTGCGCCAAAGGCGTATAAAATCGCTCTTGTAAAAGCAGCAGAATACGGATCTGGTTGGATAGCGCTTCGGAACAGTAACCATTACGGTGCGGCAGGATATTATGTGAATGAGGCATTGAAAAAAGACATGATCGGACTTTCAATGACCAATTCTTCAAAAGTCGTGGCTCCACTATGGGGGAGGGAAAGAATGCTGGGCACTAATCCCATCGCAATCGCATTTCCGGGAAGCGAAGAAGACCCCATCGTTATCGATTTTGCAACAAGCACAGTAGCTTTTGGCAAAGCCGAAATTCAGTATAGAAAAAAAGAACCCCTTCCGAAAGGGTGGGTGATCGATAAAGAAGGAAAGCATACCAATCGATTTGAAGACTTTTTGGATGGGGCTTGCTTGCTTCCGCTAGGTTCTGAAAAAGTGCGTGGGGGACACAAAGGATATGGCCTGGGTACTATGGTAGATATTCTTTGCGGTGTACTGAGCGGGGCGAACTGGGGCCCTTTTGTTCCTCCTTTTGCTATTGGAGAACCGGGTGTCGATAAAAGTGTAGGAAAGGGAATGGGTCAATTTATGGGAGCATGGGATATTGAAAGTTTTATGGATAAAGATGAATTCAAGAATCAGATTGACCATTGGATTCGGACACTGAAAAGCACCAGGCCGATTCCCGGTAAGGAACGCGTATTGATTCCTGGTGAACCCGAAAAAATATGTAGGGACAGACGTTTGGAAACAGGAATACCAATCATTGAAGCAGTGCGCAACGACCTTCAGAAAATATGCGAATTGACAGGTGTGTCCCTGGGCGGCCACATCAATAAAGTTACCAAAACCGAGGAATCCTTATTTTAGACTTTTATTTAAACATTGAATTGTGATGAAGAGCATCCTTATGCCATTATTATTGAGCATGAGCTTTCTTAAAACAAATAGCCAGGAAATAGTTAAAATTCCAACTAGTGGCACGCCGGAAGATGTGATATGGGAAAATGAAGAACGTCAATTCTACAATACCATCTGGGAGACGGAGACTGTAGGCAATGTTACAGAACCGACAATGGAGGTTTTCCAGCCCGAAGCCGGCAAAGCAAATGGCACTTCTGTGGTCATATGTCCCGGGGGCGGAATGTATCTATTGTCCATTTATTCCGAGGGCAATGAGGTCGCGAAGTGGTTGGCCAAGGAAGGTGTCACGGGATTTGTCTTCCTTCTGATCAATGGATTGAGCGATTTGGGGAGTGGTTGCATGTCATGGGTTTTATGGAATAGGCTAATGGGGTTGACAATCCGATTATTTTAAAACTTTGTCGGACAAGGTATATTGGCGGCAAAATTGGGAAAAGCAGGTCGATGGATCTTCCTGAATCCTTGAAATATGTAATTGTTATCATCCAACCTATGGACTATCAGCTCGGGCGTACTTTCCCTGCAGCACTTAGTGGAACTGCTACAGGAGATGGATATGCAAAATGTCTTAACACGGCAACCTCATTGGCACAATTCATTACTAACCTTGGCTTTGAAGCTGTAGCGTCTTTGAACGATACCGGACTCAATATTCCCCTTGCCATACAGGCCGGATTGGGCGAATATGGCCGTCATGGCCTTTTGATCATGCCTGAATTTGGGCCGAATGTGCGCATTGCTAAAGTATTCACCGATCTCCCGATGGCCGTTGACCAACCCAAATCTTTTTGTATTATTTTGAGAAGTTCATTTATTCGATCTACTATCTTCTGATCCTCCTTCTGCCAATTCACATATTGTTGTCGCATTCATATTTTCTTAACCTTTTATCCACCGTCTCCTTTATACCCGCCCCACAAAGTAATAGCTACGGTCAATTCGAAATAATCAGCATGCCCTTCTTTCGTAGGCAAATTATACTGTCCGAGTAGTCGAACGTGACCAAATTCAAAACCTGCTCTAGGCGCTATACCAAAGCCTGTGGTACCTTCTAGTACGTCTTGGGCAGTGCCGCCTCTTATTGTCAAGGTGCCCGTACTAAATAAACCGACACCCACTCCCAAAAAGGCTCTGGTGCTCGAATTATTGCGCAGATAATAATCACCTGTTATCAAAGATGAACCCGCTATGCCAATATCGACATCGCCCTCAAAATCCGTACCGAATGCCGCGCCTTACCCAGAAAGCCCAAGTGAAAAATTGTCGGTTGCATTGTACCTGATTTCACCACCGAAGGTAACGCCTCCGCTCTGGTTATTTCCTGTGGGAATAACGTATCCAAATCTGAATATGTCCCATTCAAAATCTACATAATTGGGTGATTGCGCGTTTAGATGTGCAAAGAACGAAAGCGTTAAAAAGAATACCCATAGTTTTTTCATGACTTATATTTTTGCATTATTTTTTCTCAAGTATCCCGCTCTTTCCCAGATAAATTATGGCAATGCCCATAATAATTGTGCTGATGCCATCCGGAATTATGAAATTTTGTTCTCCGTCTCGTAGATCGTAGATTAGTTTGAGGACTCCTATGACGGCAAGTATTGCCCCGAGAATTTGAAAAATTGTTGATTTAGACATAGCCCATTTTTGGTTTAAACATACTCTTAATTCGTTTTATCTCTTCTTATTTCCTTAAATTTTTCTACTTGCGATTTTATAGCAACTTCGACCGGTAATCGCTCCATACTACTCGCGCCATAAAATCCGTTGACATTTTCGCAACGATTCAAAATGTAGGCGGCATCTTCAGGCATGGCTATTGGGCCGCCGTGGCATAATACAATCACATCTTTTCGCACTGCCCTGGCTGCTTCAGCCCAAGAATTAATTAGATCAACACTTTCGTCCAAGGTCTTGCTTGTTTTCGCACCGATGCTTCCAGATGTGGTCAATCCCATGTGACATACTATCATATCGGCACCTGCTTCAGTCATCTCGATAGCGTCTTCATCGCTGAAGACGTAAGGTGTGGTGAGCATGCCTTGCCTGTGGGCCAATGCGATCATTTCCACTTCCTTATCATAGCCCATGCCCGTTTCTTCCAGGTTTTGGCGAAACACGCCATCCATTAATCCGACAGTAGGAAAATTTTGCACACCGACAAATCCAAGCTCTTTTAGTTCGCTAAATAGTAGATTAAAATTTACAAAAGGATCGGTACCATTTACTCCAGCGAGGACAGGAGTATGTTTGAGGACAGGGATGACTTCAAGTGCCATTTCCTTTACGATTTCATTAGCGTTGCCGTATGCCAGTAGGCCAGACATCGAGCCCCTTCCCGCCATGCGGTACCGCCCCGAATTGTAGATGATAATGAGATCGATCCCGCCAGCTTCTTCGCATTTTGCAGAAAGCCCCGTGCCTGCACCACCTCCGATGATGGGGATGTTTTTTTGGATCATTTTATGGAATTTGGCGAGGTGTTCACTTCTGGAATTCATATATTTTGTTCAAATTATCAACTAAACGCGCTCCGAAAGGGTGAAGGTCATCAGATTTGTTAAATTTTCGAAATTTAGTAATTCTGCTTCTACTTGGATTTCAACACGTCAAGATTTACTAAATCAATGAGATTTAGCAAATCGCTGTTTTCGAGTGGCGCACATTTCTTAATCATAGATTGTCGATTTTGCAATGACGGAGTTATTCCATAATTTCTAAAAAGTTCGCGACCAATGCATCGGAAAATTGACGATCATTTATCGCATAAGGCAAGCTAATGAATTTACGCTTAGGACTTTGCTTTACCTCTCTTTCCAAGGTCTCAAATAGTGCACAATCAGCCTCATTATCATAGAAAGCGCCGCCTTCTGCAGCGATCAAGGAAATCCCTTTTTCAGGAATCAAAAATCGAACCGCGCCTTCCATCTGGTTGAGTCTGCTAGCTATCCATTTTCCCATCGCGACATTCTCCTCCTTAGACGTTCTCATCAGCGTGACCTGGTCGTTGTGCTTGTAGAGGTTGCGGTTTTTATATTTTTCGGGAACCGTGGCAATGTGCCTGAAATTGACCATATCCAGTGCACCAACGGATCCGACATAAGGAATTTTCTGTCGAATAATAGCGCCCATCCTGTCTTCGCCCGCACTGAGTACGCCGCCCATGAGGTGGTCGCAGACTTCGGTAGTAGTGATGTCCAAAACTCCTTTAATATATCCCGAATCCACCAGCTTTTCCATGCTTTGTCCGCCGACTCCGGTAGCGTGAAAGACCAGACATTCGTATTGGTCTTCAAGTTGTGCCACTACCTGGTTTACACAAGGCGTAGTTACTCCAAACATAGTCAACCCGATCGCGGTTTTTGTACTCAAATAATCAGGAGGTTGATTTTGCACCATTCCCGCCATTGCGTGTGCCGCGTTTGACAGAACGGCATTCGAAATCTCGTTGATGCCATTGATATCGGTGACGGAGTAAACCATATTGATGTCGCTCGCTCCAACATACGGATGTATATCACCGGATGCGATAGTCGATACGATCAATTTGGGAAGGCCGATGGGCAGGGCTTTGAAAGCTTCGCAGACGAGTGATGTACCACCCGAACCTCCCAAGCCCATGACACCGGCTATGTCTTCTTTGTCCAGTAGAAATTCTTTGAGCGCCTGTGCCATTGTTGCAATGGCTTCGCCTCTGCTCTCCCAGCTTTGCGAGGTAATATCACGAAGCACATCATCTTGTTTTATATCGGCGTCGGAAGCAAAAAGTTTTGTACTTATGTCAACAGTTGTACAGGGTACTTTTAAAGCTGTGAGGCGTTCTTTTACAAAGTTCAGCTCTCTTGCTTTAGTGTCGAAGGTGCCTAGTATGTAGACTTGTCTGGTAATGCAATATGGATTTATGTTTTGGAATGGACGATCTCACATGCCTTCTATGAGCTAAGCTGTATACGAAGTATTATGATGTTATAATTCGGATTTTGTTTAGGATGTTCTTATTCTAAATCTTTTTTTAATTTATGATTCAAAAATCTTAGCTCGTGTTTCAACGATCAGTGTATTAAGCGTATCGGCGATTAGCCGCTATAGTATGCTTCCGTAAAAGTTTGCTAAAAAAACAAACTTTCGTATGCTCATTACGCAGAACCAAATGCTCATAGGACTATTTCCCGCAAAGGCAAACAAAGGTCACGCAAAGTCTCGTAAAGTCATCCTTAGCGAGACTTAGCGGAACCTCTGCGGACTTAGGGGGAGACCTATTTGGTTGTGGCTTTGCCGCGCTGCGATTTCATATAAGTTGTTATGTGCTGATCTCTTATTAAGTAATCTGACAAATTGTTGTAAAAAATACAATTTTAAAATTAATTTAAAATCAAAGGCCTATAAGCTATAAGGGTGCATTTCATTTTGTCCCGTCTAGGCGGCGCGTCTTAACCTGTCAGTTACCATATCCCAATGGCCACTTTTATTGATTACTCTGAGATTGATCATATTTTGAATTCCCTTGGCAGACCATCTTTGACCTGACAGTTTCATCCTTTTTTGCAATACGTTGCGGTGCGCTGCTTCTATGGCTCCAGAACCTATTAACATTCCCTTTTCTATGTATGAAGGGTAATCCATTCTTGTCTTGTTCCTTTCTAAATAGACCATCAATTTCCTCTTTTCCTCTTTTTTTAATTTCGTGTTACAATTCAATTCATCGATCCGTTCTATAAGGCTATCATAACCCTTTTCTTTTAATAGTGAAGCTGTCTGTGAAATCCATTCTTTTCTTACTTTTTTATTTTTCATACACACATTTGCGTATTTGCTCACATTTTCAACGGCGTGGTAAAAATCTAGTACTTGGGTTGCATCAGGATATTCTGCTGTAATCCATTTTTCTATCCATACAGCTCCGTCATTCACAAAAACCATCCGGTCTTTTAATCCTGAATATTCATCTAATAACACTGAAACTTTTGTCTCAAATTCTTCATGATCACCCAAATGACCTACATATTCACTATTCCTAATCCACTGTCTATCAGCACTTTGAGGTAGAATTGAGCTTTGTTTGAATACCCTTCCCAATTTTACCTCTTTCCATCCCGGTCCTCTTGTCAATAAATGAGAACCATCCACCTGACAATAAACTCTATCCTCTTTTTTCACATCTTCTATGTTGTACCGATCTTGGTCATCTATCCATTCTCCTACTTGTTCTCCCATTGTATCAGTTAAACGGTAAATTGCCGTATCATTCGTTTTTACCTCTAATAATTTATTCGCAATTTCTTCCCCATTCTCGTAACAACTAAACTGGCCTATGAATATCAACTTGCCTTGTAAATAAGGGCTTACTTTTGCAGACTCGATTTGTTCGCTGTACTTGTTGGACTTATTCAATTCAATTTTACCGTAACCTGTCTTGATGCATCTTTTTTTTTACGATTTTCAACAGCCTCGCCCAATGAACTCTCTAGCAATTCTCTGCCAAAATCTTTTAACAGGTAGGTAAAACTTTCTTCATAGTCGTAAAAACTTTCAATGTCCTGTAGGTTCTTTACATCACTCATCAGTTGGTCAAATCTTTTCTGTAATTTAACCACGTTCATGACTTTTAATTTTTGGTTGATATATCTAATTTAACACATATTTTCCTATATCGGGACATTTTGAAATGCACCCACCTATAAGTTTTTGGCGTAGTGAACCTGCCCGCAGCAGGCTCGAGGGAGGGGTTGCCAAATCATCAACACATAGAAGATCACCTGGGTTGATGCTTTATTGCTCTCCTTTCTAAGGTTTAACTATCTTTGATCCCGGTTCCTATTTCCATCCCGATTTAGTCAAACTTCCTTTGACGAGCTAGGTTTTGAATTTATACAGTAGGATTAAATGTTTGGACAAAATTAATTGATTCAAATTTAGAAGAAGTATGCTTGAGATTCTTAGAAATTGGATGATAACCCAAGGCTTGGATTTATCTGTTACAAACATTTTAGCACGAGGTTTGATTTTTGCGCTGATTATTGTTTTAAGTCTTATTGGTTATTTGCTTGCGAAACATTTTATCCTAAAAGGGCTAGTCGCTATTATTAGTCGGACAGCAACACAATGGGATGATGTGATCTTAAGGAAAAAAGTATTCAATCGCCTAGCTTATATGGTGCCAGCCATTGTCATTTACACATCTATTTCAATTCCTTTTGCAGGTTACGATTGGTTCATTGCTTTGATTAACGGACTAGTTTTAATCTACATGATTGCTATGGGTATACTAGCACTTGATGCTTTCCTAAATGCTTCCTTGGCTATTTATACAGCATATGAGGTTTCGAATAGAATTCCGATAAAGGGCTTTGTCCAGGTTTTCAAAATAATCATTTATTTCGCCGGTGGCATTTTTATCATTTCCATTTTACTGAATAAAACGCCTATATATTTATTTACCAGCTTAGGCGCTCTTACTGCTGTATTGATGTTTATTTTTAAGGATGCCATTTTGGGCTTCGTAGCTGGAATACAATTATCGGCAAATCGAATGGTTGCCAATGGTGACTGGATTGAAATGCCAAAATATGGCGCAGATGGTGAAATTGTTGAAATAGCTTTAACCACTGTTAAAGTGCAAAATTGGGATAAAACAATTACTACAATTCCCACCTATGCACTAATTACCGACTCATTTAAAAACTGGCGTGGCATGTCTGAATCAGGTGGCAGGAGGATTAAACGATCCATTAGTATGGATATGAATACCATAAAATTTTGCACAGAAGACATGCTGAATCGATTTAGCAAAATCCAGTATATCTCCGGTTACATTGAAAAAAAGAAAACAGAGTTGCAAGAAAACAATAAACTGGAGCAGATTGATAATTCCAGTCTTGTGAATGGTAGAAGGATGACCAACATTGGAACATTTCGTGCCTATCTCAAAGCTTATTTAATCAACCACCCGATGATCAATATGGAAATGACATTTTTGATAAGGCAGCTTGCTCCAACTGAACATGGCTTGCCCATCGAGATTTACGTATTTAGCAAAGACAAGGACTGGGCAAATTATGAAAGTATTCAGGCAAATATCTTCGATCATATTTTAGCTGTAGTGCCGGAATTTGATTTGCGAGTGTTTCAAGATCCTAGTGGTGTGGATTTTAGCAAATTGACCCACTAACGACATCGCTATTTCGATTATGTGTTCCAACAAAATATACACTGATTTGCACTTCTTGATGAGGAATTGTTCCTTTTATTTCATTTTTCTATCTGGTAGAGTTTAGGTAAACCCACTCTTAAAATAATGTTCAAAAGTTTTATCGATCGATCCTCACCTAGTTCCAAAAAATCCTCATTTCTTGACACGTTGGAATTAGTTTCATGAACTTACGAAAGTATGTTATTTGAAAACTATTTTGAACTAAAGACGTACTAGGTGAAGTAGCGAATTGGCCTTGGTTTCTTCCTGATGAAATGGCACACAAGATTGTTTATATCTGTGTATTTGCTGCATATTTGCACCTTTACGACCCCTTAAACTGTGTAATCTTACACATTTATAAGGTTACTTCAACCTCGTTGATTTCCGCATTTAAGAGATAGATCGGTTTTGATTTTCGGGTAAATCAAGGCCTAATGTTCCACTTCACCACTTCCCCATGCTTCATCACAAAATCAACATCCTGCAACAAAGAAATCCACCGCAACACATCGCCTTTGACTGCAATAATATCCGCATACTTCCCCTCGCTGGTCGTACCGTATTGATCTTCAACATTCATCATCTTGGCCGGCCAATACGTTGCTGCTTTGATGGCATACATAGCATCGATACCAAATTCATTCACCCATACATCGAGTTCGTTCCAGGTGGATTGGCAATGAAATTTCATGGGGATTCCACTATCTGTGCCGACTAGCAAAACCACTCCAGCGTCCATGAGTTGCTTGATCTTTCTTTCTAACGTTGGTCGTCTTGTCGGAGTGAGTTGAAAGTAGGGTAGTCTGCCGGGATGCGTTATCGATTGTTTGATATCATCGATGATGTGTTGCGGTAGCCCTAGGTGCCAGCAGTCGTAGTCCAGTTTTTCAGGATGGTCCCTTACGTATTCGTAGTTGTAGAGTCCTTCTACTGTAGGAGTCCAATAGAGTGGGCCGATGTTCATTTGGGAGGTGCGCTCTTTGATCGGCCATGACGTCTTCGGGATATTCGGGTGCCGAAGAAAGACCGGTGTGTTCGAAATTATCAATGCCGGCTGTCAATCCTCTCCTGATCTCTTCTGGTCGATGAGAGTGTGCTACTACGGGTAGATCGTATTTATGCACCTCGTCCACTACTGCTTTGACTTCTTCCATGGTCATTTGATCTTGGTCTATAAGCTTTATGCAGTCGACTCCGGCATATGCGAGTTTGCGCACTTTTGCTCGCGCATCGGCAGTGCCGTTTACTCCCCATCGGAATGCTTCGGTGCCAGGATAGGGTTTGTGTTGGATAAATGGCCCGGACATATACATGGTGGGTCCTGGAATTTCGCCATTGTTGATTCGATCACGGACTTCGATGCTCTCTTCGAGAGGGGCGCCATGGTCCCTGGCACTCGTCACTCCGGCCAGCAGTAATTGATGCGCAAAGATATAAGACTGCAAATGATTATTTCACACAACGCCACGACGGCACGACGCCTGGGAGATTTGTCCATGTTTTTGAGTCTATAGAAAGTATTTTTACATTCCGTCTGTTTAAGAATCGTATGTCGACGATGTGTCGATGTGCCGTGGTGCGAGACATCTATCAACGCTCAGGGTCCATTCCATTCAATTATGTCCCAGCGCCTTCAAAACCTCCTTATCCAGCGCCACCAAAATATCCTCGCGCCCCGAATAATATCCCCTTGTAAACCTCTTTGATTTCGTACCGATTTGCATTTGTTCGCAGACCTTCCAATCTTGTCGGTTCGTCAAATCCCAAAACTCAACGGCGGATTTAATGCCATCCGTCGCGTCCTTATCCTTTATTATGTCAGGATGGAAGAGCCAATAGCAGTCATTAGTAATCTTCCCATGCCCTTGCGGCATTATGTGGTGAAATAGTACAAAATCCGGATGAGGCGTCAAAAGCATATTCGGAAATACAGAATAGTAATACACCCTCTGCAAATCATCTCCTGAGACATCGCATACGGGGGGAGCCGCAGCCTCACCGTTCATAGTCATACTTCCTCTTTCCTTCGTGATGTTCATGTATCCGCCGATCACCGCTCCTTTGCTATAATCGTGTTCCGCCGAATCGAAAGGTGTCCATTGTGAAAGGAGTGGATGTGCTCCGGGGCAGTGGTAGCATTCCTAGTAGTTCTGTAAGATCAGTTTCCAATTGCAATTCAACTCGTACTTTATGTGATGCGCGATTCTCAATTCTGCCATTTTCCAATCCGAAAATTTGCCGATTAGGGCTTCCATTTGAACTTCGAAGGGCTCTGGACTTTCGGCTAGGGAAACAAAGACAAAACCTTCCCAGACGTGGACATGGGCCTGGTGCAGAGTGCAATCATCTTTGCTAAATCCGTTATCGTCTCCCATCAGCCGCGCTCGAAGAAGTCGGCCATCCAAGCTATAAGTCCAGGCGTGGTAGGGACATTGAAATGATCCTGAAATAAAGTTTCCTACTTCCTCGGTGCAAAGTTGCGTTCCCCTGTGTCTGCATACATTAAAATGCGCTCTAATTTCATTCGAACGGTCTCTTACGAGAATAATACTTTCGTCCGCTACCTGTAGCAATTTGTAATCTCCAATGGATTCAATTTCTTCAGCGCGGCATGCGTAAATCCAGAACTTGTAAAATATCTTTTCAATTTCCTCGAGGAAGATGTCTTCATCGTGGAAGTACTTTCCCGGTAATGTTCTTTGGCCGTCGACAATGGGATAATGGACGCCTCTTTTTTGATATTGTTTTTTCAAAACGACTATTTTGCTCCGACTAATTTAACGCTTCGAAATGTTAATCTTCAGAAGATAAATACTTCCTTATTGTAAATCTCCAAGCTTTGGTTTGATCGAGATGGTTATGGCTTCGTAGCAGGACTAACCCAAATTCTAAGAGCGGGACGAATTGCAAAGTGTCCACCTGAGGGTGTTGACCGCAACCATTACAATATCCGTATTATGCGTATATAACCGTAATATACGGATATTACCGTAGTACACGCTTATAACCGTAATTCACTGTTATAATTAAAACAAGAGTGTTCCCGTGCGAACTATTGGACCGCATTACTTTTCGTCAAAAGTTCATTATATAAACCTATATTTAATATTTTGCACAAGGTGTTCTATGCCCTTTAAAACTACCGGACATCTTGGAGTTTCAAAGTGCTATATTTTTTAGTTCAAAATTTTCTAGATCGGCAAAGAACAAAAAATCGGCAATTGGGCATCGACATCCCTCGTCCTTGGGAATATGATCGGCTCTGGTATATTTCTCCTTCCTGCATCGCTCGCTTTTTACGGAGGTATAAGTATGGTAGGTTGGCTCATCTCGGCTATCGGTGCTATCCTACTTGCTACGCTCTGTGTTTTGGTACCCTATCTTTTTTCGGCGGCTACCCATATTTTACTTTCTTATGAAAAAGGTAAAAAATGGACTTGGGTATTGGGCATGTTAACTTTTCTTTTTTCAATGTGGGCCGTGATCGGATCGGGACAGGAAGTGGTGTTTTTGGGGATTTGTCATGTTGATGTTGGGGCTGCCTTTGTATGTTTATTTGAAAAAGGATGAATGATCATAAATTATTAATTACTGAGTCCTCCGAAGACTGATCGTAGGAGGATTGATTACTAGTTATTATGCTGAGTTGTCACTCTGAATATGGCAGCATTAAGACCGTTTTCTTAAAAAGGCCTGCGAATGCATTTAAGGCGCAAAAATTCATTGATGAGCAATGGAATGAATTGAATTATACTTCGGCTCCCGATATGAATCGAGCACTAGAAGAGTACGAGGCATTTGAGGGCCTACTCAAAAACGAGAACATTGAAATCAAATTTATGGATCACGACGATCGTGTTCGAATGGATTCGATATATTGCCGAGATGCATCGCTTGCTACGGATCATGGAATGATACTTTGTCGGATGGAGAAGAAGCAACGCATGTTCGAACCCAATGCAGCCCAAATCACTTTCGAAAAGTCAGGTATAAAAATATTAGGTAAAATCACCGCCCCCGGCAAATTAGAAGGTGGAGACGTTGCCTGGCTGGATACTAAAACTCTTGCCGTCGGGCATGGTTATCGAAGTAACGACGAAGGATTCAGGCAACTCAAGGCTATTCTGAAACCTTACGACATTCAATTGATCCAGGTTGATCTTCCTCATTACAGAGGTGCGAATGATGTCTTTCATCTGATGTCTATACTCAGTCCCGTGGATGCTAATCTTGCAGTGGTCTATTCGCCATTAATGCCTGTTCGATTTCGAAATATTCTACTCACACGTAGGTATAAATTTATCGAAGTTCCCGATAAAGAATTTGAAACTATGGGATGCAATGTTTTGGCAATAGCACCCGGAAAGTGTATTATGGTAAAAGGAAATCCAGTGACTAAAAGAGCGTTAGAAGAGACTGGATGCGAGGTATTCGAATATGAGGGTAATGAAATAAGCGTTAAAGGTGGAGGAGGGCCTACTTGTCTCTCTCGCCCCTTATGGCGAGATCTGGAGAAGGAAGGCGTATAAATAATAGTCAATGAAAGAATACGACATAATCATCTGGGGAGCAAGTGGATTTACAGGCAAGTTGGCAGCAGAATACTTGATCCAAAATTATTGCTCCAATAAGGATTTGAAATGGGCCATAGCCGGCAGGAATGAAGACAAACTCAAAAGAATTCGCGAGCGATTAGGAAATGAAGACGTTCCGATTGTTATAGCCGACAGCAACGATAGAAGTTCTCTCGACAGTCTTACAAAAAGGACGAAAGTTATGTGCACAACAGTCGGCCCTTACGCCAAATACGGTTCTAATTTAGTAGCTGCCTCTTTAGAAAATAGCACTCACTACTGCGATCTTTCAGGAGAAATTCAGTGGATCAGAAGGATGATCGACGCCTATCACGACTCGGCGAAAAAGAACAAAACCAAGATGGTGCATTGCTGTGGTTTTGATTCTATTCCATCCGATCTGGGCGTGTACTTTTTGCAAAAAGAGGCAAAATCCCGGTTTGGGGAATACGCCGAACAGATCACACTTTATGTAAAAGCCATGAAAGGAACCTATAGCGGCGGTACGATTGCCAGCCTTCAGAATGTATTTGCAGAAGCTCAATCCGATAGCTCGGTTTATGCTATTTTACAAGACCCTTACGCTCTCAATCCAAAGGGTCAGCGGGAAGGCAAAGATCAACTCGATATTACGAAGGCAGAATACGATCCGGATGTTGACGCTTGGGTCGCTCCATTTGTAATGGCAGCGATCAATACCAAAGTTGTACGTCGCAGCCACGCTTTGGCCGGATTTCCGTATGGAAAAGATTTTCGATATGAAGAAGTTGTCTTGGCCGGGAAAGGCCTGAAAGGAAGATTACAGGCGCATGGTGGGGCATTGACAATGGCATTGGCTCAGGCTATGAAACCGGGTTCTGCAATAAAAAAAATTGGTGATCGATTTCTGCCAAAACCAGGCGAAGGACCGTCAAAGGAGCAAAGAGATAATGGCTTTTTTAATATAATGATCCTAGGCAAATTGAGAAATGGGAAAGTCATAAAAGCAAAAGTGACCGGAGACCGCGACCCAGGTTACGGCTCTACTAGCAAGATGCTGGCTGAAGCTGCGATTTGTCTTGCAAAAGATGAAAACGATATTCCGGAGACATTTGGATCACTCACTCCTTCGACAGCTATGGCTGAAGTGTTGTTGAAAAGGCTCATTGAAAATGCAGGATTGAATTTTGATATTCTCCCATAATGGTCAATGATCCGGATTTAGCTTGGATACAATCATGGCCTATTTGCCATAACCGTCCTGAACGTTTTTGCTCCTTTTACTATATCGCCTTTTGCCGTTTTGCCCACCACAACTATTCTAAATGTACTCGCATCTTCTGTAGCCGGAAACGTAAGCAATGCATCTTGCTGACCATCTGACATTGCGTCGGGATTCCAGTACGCCAGTGGGCGAAGGTTAGGTATATCTGCTTTCAGGCTTTTCATATTAAAATAACTGGCCTTTGGCTGTATGCCTTTAAAAGCGTGAATGTCTTCTTGATCGGCTGCTGGTATGGTCACATCAGGCAGAGAGGTATTGATCTTAACAACACCATAATTTCTAAAATTTCCGAATAATTGAGAAATAGCAGGACGGCTATTGTAAATTTCAATTGTGGTCACTCCATTAAGATCCATGCTATAAACGTGATTGGCGTTTCTCGTCATCTTACCATCGATAATAAAAACAGGGTCAAGAGGAAAATTTTCGCTAGAGTTTCTTCCCCGGTTCGCTCTTCGATAAGCTTCCGGATCAAACATTCGCACTGTGATCTTTTCGCCATTTCGTGAAAAGCTTAGTGGGGCGCTAATGATCTCATCAAAAAAGGCCCCAACCGATACAAAGGATACATATTTGCTAATGTCGAATACCTTATCGGGCTTCACATTCCGAAGTTCATTTTCCACCTTCGCATATTCGAGGTCATATTCCAAAGCCTTAAAATTTTGGTAGATTTGAACGTTTTGCGGATGACATAATAGTACACTGCAAAACGGAAAGAGAGGCGGAACAATTGCTAAAAGCGATCAGTATACGCCTCAAGGAATGTGGATTAGAACTACATCCGGGAAAGACCAAGATTGTGTATTGTAGTGACAGTAACCGGAAGGAAAGACCAAGAAGGCCGAGGAAGTTCACCTTTCTAGGCTATGATTTTAAACCGAGGAAGAGTTGGAATAAAATGCGTAAATGCGCATTTACAGGATTCGATTTGGGGATAAGTCACAAAGCACAGGTACGTATCAAGAAGGTTGTATGGGATATCCTGAGAAGGATGCCAGTAGGAGCTACTCTTAAGGATGTAAGCTTAGAGTTGATACATAAGATACCAGGGTGGAAAGCGTACTATGCCAAGCACAATCCTAGTGCAATGGGCCCATTATGGGATTGGTTAAATTACAAGCTCATAAGATGGTTACTTCGCCGAAAGAAACGGTTTAAAGAGGGCAGCCGCGCAGCCACGAGATGGCTCCGACAACGCCATCGAGAAGAGCCATACCTATTTGCACATTGGGAGTTTGGTTACGCTCCATGACGAGACAATGAAGAGCCGTATGAAGGGAGACTTTCACAGCCTGTCCCGAAAATCGGGATACGGTTCTGTGAGCGGCTCGGGGTGCAATTCCCCGGGTCTACTCGACCCTATTAGGGGGTCTACGTTCAATAAATCGAATTTACCTAAATATTTAACCCAGAATTCGACTTGCGATCGAGTACGAGAATCCACGAATTACACGAATTAACACGAATAAGACTGTAATCATCAATTGGATACGTTTCGTGGAAATTCGTGAAAATTAGTGGAGAAATATCTGTTCGTCTAAAATTTCATGGACCAGCTAGGCCTTTATACTTGTTAAAAATAAGATCTTCTTACCGGCTGAAACCTGATTACATCAATCTCGAAAACGGCTATTATTGTTTTATACCGGAGGACACTTTAGGTCATTTAGTTGATGAAGTAAAAAGGATCAATCACCAGGGCTCTTATTATATGAGGAAGTCGAGATTCGATGACAAAGACGTTGTGGCACAGCGGCTTGCCGAGGTAGTCGGCGTCAACAATGACGAAGTAGTGGTCACCAGAAATACAACGGAGTCATTGGACACTATTATCGGAGGCTACCCCTGGAAAGAAGGTGATGAAGCAGTCTATGCAGAACAGGACTACGGCGCAATGCGCAATATGTTCGCATTGCAGGAACGAAGGCACGGTATCAAGTGTAACGTGGTCTCGGTACCCAATCACCCAAAATCTAATGATGAAATTGTACAATTTTATGCGAACGCCATTACGAAGAAAACCAGGCTGCTTGTGGTCTGCCATATGATCAACATCACAGGTCATATTTTACCCATTCGAAAAATATGTGATATGGCTCATGCCAGGGGCGTTGACGTCATGGTTGACGGAGCTCATGCTTTCGGGCATATCGATTTTCAGATGAAAGATCTGGATTGCGACTATTATGGAAGCAGCCTTCACAAATGGCTGAGTGCTCCGCTCGGGACTGGATTATTGTACGCCAAAAAATCGAAGATCCCACAGATATGGCCTTTATATGCCGGAGGGGATCTCGAAAAAGATGATATCAAAAAATTGAACCACACAGGTACACACCCATGCCATTCGGATCTGGCCATTCTCAATGCGCTCGATTTCCAGGAAAAAATGGGCATGAAGAATAAGGAAGCCAGATTGCGCTATATTCAAAGATATTGGTCTGACAAACTAAGAGATTACCCAAATGTTGCCCTAAATACACCAATTGAATTGCATCGATCGTGCGGCATTGCTAATGTGGGCATCGAGGGAATCAAGCCGAAGGATCAAGCCGATAGGCTTATGGAGCAATACAAAATCTGGACAGTTGGGATAGACGGTTCCGGAGTGCATGGATGTAGAATTTCGCCCAATGTATATACCTCTGTTGACGAGTTGGATACTTTCGTTCGCGTAATGAAAGAGATGGCTGATGGAGTGGGGAGGTAATGTGGACGCGTCTTACTTGGGCTTTCGCGGCCTCCCTTTAGGGTCGGGGTGAGCGTGGGCGGTTAGTAGATTTTAAGTTAGCCTTGAGCAGTTGGGGCATCAAATTGGAAACATAAAATACCACAAAATGCATGATAGAATAATTGACTTGAAGGACATGGGAATTTTGAATGAGTTCCAATCTGTTATACGCGAAATACTTGCTTTTTTAGATGAGGTTCAAATTAATTTATGAGGTAAAAATCCTCCCGCACCCTTACCCTAAAGGGAAATCCGCCCGCACGTGAGAGGAAAAAATGAATGAAGCAAGAAAATTTCCAACACACTTCTGCGTAAATTTGAACCATGAAGACTGTCAAGGAATTACTAAAGATTCTTCTGCTTGAAAAAATAGAAGAAAACATTTACAGAGGTCAGAACTACCAAAGCCCCTGGAAGCGCATATTTGGAGGACAGGTATTGGCTCAATCCCTTCAGGCAGCTTATCAGACTATACCTTCGGATCGCCATCTGCACTCAATGCACGCTTATTTTTTGAGAGCAGGTGACATCGAGGTTCCTGTAGTTTATGATGTGGATTGCATTCGCGATGGCGGAAGTTTTAATACGCGAAGAGTTGTCGCAATTCAGAAAGGCAGAGCTATATACAATATGTCTGCTTCGTTTAATATTGCAGCGCTAAATTCGCTCGAACATCAAATGACTATGCCTGACGTGCCCAAATATGCAAAACTAAAATCAGCAGAAGACATCTTATTCGATTTGAAACATACAAATCCGGATCTCTTTAAGAAATTGTATGTTCCGAAACCCATTGAATTCCGACCTGTCGAAAATTATCATCCCGAGGAGAATGTCGATCACCCCCCAGTGCGGCACATATGGTTTAAGACCAGGCAAAAATTGCCAGACGATGAGAGGCTTCACCAAATCGTTCTTGCCTATATTTCCGACTACTACTTAATGACCACGGCCACTTTGCCGAATAAATCCTTAATGAAACCGCGTAAATATTTTTTTGCAAGCCTGGATCATGCGATGTGGTTTCACAGAGATTTTCGAGCGGACGAATGGCTTCTTTATCAACTGGACAGTCCGAGCTCGTCCAATTCTCGGGGACTTGGTAGAGGTAATATTTTTACTGAAGATGGTGTATTAGTGGCTTCTACAATACAGGAAGGTCTTATGGCCCCTCTTCGGCCGAAAGTAAAGTAGGACTGACAGGTCTTTTATGAATTCATCAACCAAAAATGCTCAGTGAATCGACAACCTTGGATTTGAAAGGCTGAAAACTCAGAAAGACCGGTCAGTCCTTTCAAGCTTTAATATGCAGCGATATGAAAAAATGCGCATTCCTCTCGATGGATTCACTGCCCGGTTTCTCAGAGCATGATCTCCCTCTTATCGAGCCGCTGAGAAGTAAAAACTGGGAGGTAGATCACGTATCGTGGAACGATAAAACTAGTGATTGGAATGATTATGAACTGGTCATCATCAGGTCTACCTGGGACTATCTCGATCACCCCAAGGAGTTCACCGGAGCGCTGTCAAAAATCGACGCGTCTAGAGCCATTTTGGCCAATTCAATAAATCTAATAAAGTGGAATATACGTAAAACGTATCTCCGTGAACTTGAAAATCAAGGCGTACCCGTGGTGCCGACAACTTGGTTGCACTCGATCAACTGCGAAGGAATTGAGCAATGCTTTGAACATTTTGACTCCGACGAATTGGTAGTAAAGCCTCAATATGGCCTGAATGGTTTTGGCACATATAGATGCACAAGTGGTTCATTATCAGATACGTATATAGAAATGTCAGAAGAATTAGGTTCCAGAGCTGTGATGGTACAACCCTTAATGCGTGATATTCTAAGTGAAGGAGAATATTCAACGTATTATTTCAATGGCGATTACAGCCACGCCGTTCATAAAATTCCAAAACCAGGAGATTTTCGGGTTCAGGAAAAATTTGGGGGAAAATTTAAAGCCATAAAGCCTTCCAAAGAAATGCTGGAAATATCAAACTTTTTATTCTCTCGCTTACCGGAATTACCGCTCTATGCAAGGGTCGACCTGGTGCCTGATAAGGGAGATCTCTGTCTCATGGAATTGGAACTCATTGAACCGACGCTTGCCTTCGATTTGGCGCCCGAAGCAGTTTGGAATTTTGTGGAGGCTGTCGAGAAGATTGCTAAAACGACTGACAGGTCTGTGTAAGATTCAAGTTCTAGAAAACATTGATTACGCGCCCTGGCAGAGGTCAACGGTTAATGAAAACATATGAGACCTGTCAGTCGTATAGAGGCTACACATTGCCAATAAAATCCCACGTAGAAAATTTACTTTTCCAGACGATTTTGGTGTGCTTTTCCGGCCAGATTCTTTGTATCGTATCGATCTGCCTTGCATCCTTTCCAATAAGTATTCGATGTTTTTTCTTTTGAATGCCTTTGACGATTATCTCGGCGGCTTTTAAGGGAGGCATAATGAGGAACTCATTTGTATTCGTCTCTTCAGGTTCCGGTGCATCGAGCACCCACTTGGAATCATCTGCGATGTTGGTGGCTATGCCTCCTGGATGGACTGTCTGCACGATAAGTTGTGGAGTGTCATTCATAACTTCCATTCTCAAGGATTCCGTATAGCCTCTTATAGCAAATTTTGTAGCGCAGTATGCCGCTTGATAAGCCACCCCGATCAGACCAAATGCACTTGAAACATTGACGAGCGCTGCTTCATTCTGTTTTTTGAGATAAGGTACAAACGCCTGACTGCCGTAGATCATGCCCCAAAAATTAATGCCCATTATCCAGTCGAAATCTTTTTTTGTAACGCTTTCGGCCTTTACAGGACCTAGCGCTACACCTGCATTATTTATGACAATATCCACCTTTCCAAATGTGTTAATCGTGTTTGCTGCGAATGATCTCACTTCTTTTTCCTGGGATACATCAAAGGCTTTCGCGAATATGCGGATCGAAGGATTCTCCTTTTTACAGAGTATTATCGTCTCATCTAACCGCCTTTTATTGATGTCATTAAGAGAAAGTTCGCAGCCCTTTTTGGCTAATAGTACTGTTAATGCTCTTCCAATACCGGAACCAACTCCGGTGACTGCGGCGACCTTTCCTTCTAAATTTTTCATCTTCTTTTTTATGCTAATGTTTATTTATCTTTTCACACTAAAATATGTACACAAAGTAAATCGAATATGCGGCAACTTATATTCTTAGCCCTGATCGTACCAAATCTGATTTTTGGTCAAGACTCATTAGAGATAGAAAAACGTCTTGAGCAATACAAGACTGAATTGATTGAGAAAATCGATAACAATTCCAAAATGACCCAAGTCCTGGTGGACAAGGTTTTTAGTTTTTCGGAATTGGGCTTCCAAGAAATTGAAACTTCAAAATATTTGACTGCTATTCTGGAAGAAAATGGATTTTCAATAGAACACGGCATCTCGGGAATACCCACCGCATGGTGGGCAAAGTGGGGTAGCGGCAAGCCAATTGTTGCCATAGGAAGTGACCTGGATTGTATACCCAAAGCATCTCAAAAACCCGGTATAGCATACCACGACCCTATTATCGAAGGAGCCCCTGGTCATGGCGAAGGCCATAATTCCGGTTCGCCACTCAATATCCTTGCTGTGCTTGCTGTAAAAGAGATTATGCAACGCGACGGCCTTCAAGGCACCTTAATTGTCTGGCCAGGTGTTGCAGAAGAACTGGTCGGTACCAAAGCATTTTATACTCGTGATGGATATTTTGACGACGTCGATCTCGCCATTTTTACCCATGTCAGCCGTAATCTGACAGTCTCCTATGGTCAGGCAAGGGGAACAGGCCTGATCTCCGTAGAATATGAATTTGAGGGTGAAGCTGCTCACGCGGCCGGAGCTCCATGGCGAGGACGAAGCGCTGCCGATGCGGTTGAACTCATGAACATCGGCTGGCAGTACCAAAGGGAACACCTGGATCCTTTGTATAGATCACATTCCGTGATCAATAATGGAGGAGATCAACCAAATGTAGCACCGCCTAAAGCCTCGATCTGGGACTATTTACGCCACGTGACTTATCCGAAGATCATGGAACCACAGATCGTAGAGGCCGCCTGGGACTACTTCAAAAACGAGCAAGGTATGGAGATGAATATGTACCTATGATCACCGAAGAGGATTCTCCGGCCATCTACCTTAATGAAGATATTCAAGGAGAGTTTCGACCACTGCTGGAAAAGTTCTATTATGACGAAAGCAAGTATGAAACGTACCTTGAGCAATTGGGGATTGAATATCCGACGTTGAGGATAGAAAAGAATTACTAGGAAATTATCCTGCTCGAATAGGCACTTATAGCGGTCGAGCTGGAAAATTGTGTATTCGTGTATGCGTGTATTCGTTTATACTTGGATCTAATACGTCTTAGTAAACCTCATAAACGGATAAACGCATAAACAAATAAACGATTAACAAAAATGATCTGCTTCGGAGAAATACTATGGGACTGCTTACCAACAGGCAAAGTACTTGGCGGGGCTCTATTGAACATGACTGTCCAGATGCACAATCTTGGCCTTAAACCATTGATTATCAGCGCTGTAGGAGATGATGTGCTTGGCGACGAACTCCTGGAAGATATAGACAATTTAGGACTTGATCGAAGCCACGTGGCTCGACTGGGTTACTATCCGACGAGTACGGTGGACATTATTTTGGATGAAAAGGGCGTACCTACTTATGACATCAAAATGCCGGTAGCCTGGGATGCTATACCGATATCTGACAGTCTACTTGAAATAGCAGCTCAGACAGGCGTGATCTACGGTACTATGGCACAACGCATGGATGATCAGTCCAGAAAGTCGCTTGACAAGCTGCTGGAACACTCCAAACTCAACTTTTTTGATGCCAATTTTAGATTTCCATTTACTAGCAAAGAACTAGTATTGAAATACCTTCCGGCCGCTCATATTTTTAAGATCAATGAGGCGGAATTTCCGGTTGTGCTGGATTGGTTAAGTATTGATTTGGAAGAGGATGACGCGATGAGCGAAGTAGTGAATCGATTTGATCTTGATGTATTTATTCTTACTAAGGGCGCTAAAGGGTCAAAGGTTTTTGATGGGAGTATTTTTGTCATCCATCCTGGACATAAGGTTGAAGTAGACGATACTGTGGGTTGTGGGGATGCTTTTACTGCGGGATTTGTATATGGGACAACTCAGAATTGGCCATTAAAGCAAACTGTGGAGTTTGCGAGTGCGACGAGTGCTGTTGTTGCTAAAAAGAAAGGGGGGTGTTGTTCTTCAAGCCTTGCCGAAGTTCGAGCCTTGATGAATGGCAATATACAATGAAGTAGTTAAAAAATCAGTGTACCAAACATTAAGTAATGTGGTATTTAGACGACGTTATTTTTTGACATGGATATGGTTCGCATCATACAAATAACGGATACGCATGTCGGAAATGAGGGAGAACTCGTTCGCGGAGTCGATGTGCGAGCCAATTTTCTAAAAACGCTTAGGGTAATCGCCAATGAGAAAATGGACTGCTTAATACACTCAGGTGATCTGTGTGCCATTGAAGGAAAACAAGATTATATACGACAGTCAGATATCTGGATTTCTGAAGGAAAGACTCGCGCTAATTGAATATTTCATAATTTGGTATGGCATGAGAATAGCTATTGTCATAATTCTTTTTGTTCTATCGAATCCAGGGACTGGTCAATCCTTTTTCTACAATACCCAACAATTCGGACTGAAGAGTACACTCTTGGGTGGTGCTGTTACCGCCGGAAGCTCTGATCTCAGTATGGTATATTACAATCCGGCTGCTCTGAGATATGCTAAGGACAAAGGCTTTGACCTGGCACTGTTCATGCCTTCGTTAAGCTCTTATAATTACGGGGATTATTTCAATAGCGGTGATGATCTCAAATCGCTCAATTTCTTGTTTAACTCCAGCCTGATCACGTATAAAACATCCATCAAAGATTTCGAGGTCGTATTCTCAATCTTGCAAAAAGACATTTGGAACAACGGGATAGAATACAGCGATCTAAGAACACTTAACGGATTGGACAAAAATGAGTCTTTCAAATATCGCTATGAAGGAGATGAAAAGTGGTTTGGTTTGGGTAGTAATTTTAAACTGGCGGATGCTGTGTCGTTTGGCGTTAGCCAATTTTGGAGTTTTCTGAATACTTCATATAACTATAGTATATCATCGGAAACTGCTGATACGCGAGGGATTCGAAATTCCTTTTTCAATGAAAACTTGATTCTCGAATACAGCTCTCTATTCTCAATGGTTACAAAGATCGGTATAAGCATCGATCGTCGGGATGACCGAATAGGGGTGGTTGTTACTACTCCTAACTATAGGTCAATGATCAAGTCTGCCAGTTTTGACAAATCTACATCGTCCTTTGACGCAGGTATTCACTCACTCAACAGCACCGTTGATTTTGACCTTGATCCTACACTTAAAAACGGATGGCAAATAGATTTGGGATATGCCAAAGTGCTTTCCGACAGTTCCGAGATATGGTTCAATGCATCTATCTATCCCGGCGTGGAAAGGCATGAAATTTTTAGAGTACAAAACGTCAATGCCGATCCGCTGATTCTTAATGGAGGTACAGCTAGTATCGCTAATTTCGCAGTGGGTTATGCACGAATGCTAAGCCCAAATATTCAATTTTTATGCAGTGCCCGAACCAACTTAAACGCTTACCACAATGTCGAACCTTTAGATGATTCGCAGACGGTCATTGTACTCGAGCAAAACAGGACACAGATCGCTTTGGGGTGCAAGGTCAATCATAAAAACTCTTCATTTGTGATAGGCCTGGATTGGGGATTTGCAATTGACCATTCAGTGGATCAATTCAACCGATTTCCACGTATCGAATTATTTGATCGAAATGCACCAAAGTATACGCACCATACGATCACTTTTCTGCTGACCTATGAATTTTTCCTGGACTCGATGGGAAGAAATATTTCCAGGATTTTAGATCGAACACCTCGGCGGAATAAGTTTCATTGATGGTCATGACCGCCTGCGGATGATGGCTGAAATCTTAACCCAACTTGAGCATGGCATATCTCCTGGGGCCAGATTTTCGTCTTATTTACGACTATTTCGGGGGTTTTTTAATTTTTTTTAAGAGATATTTTTTCATAATGTGCTGATTATCAGCAAAAGAATATTTTATGTATTTGATATGTTGTGTAGTATGTATGGTGCATCTGTTGTTGTATTCCGTATCTTTACCATATGTTCATTAGAGAAACTAAAAAATCGAATTCAAAACCCGGTAAAGTTTTCTTACAGTATGTATTGGTTCAAGGCTCCAGGATAAATGGTAAATCCAAACAACGAAATGTGCTCTACCTGGGATCCCAAAAGTTTTTGAATGACAAAGACTTGAGAAGGAAAATTGCTAAGGCACTGGAAGAAAAAATTTATGGACAACTTCATCTTGAAACTACTCATTGTTATTACGATGGTTTGGAAGATGAGTATAAAAAACAAGTCGACCAATGGTATAAAAAATACCTAAAAAAAGAAAAAGAGGAACAAGGCCAACCCTTATCCAAACCAGCAGATCGTCAAACTGCAAACTTTGAAGAAATTGATACCGCTTCGATCGACACAGACCAATGCAGAGAAGTAGGAGCAGAGTGGCTGTGTTTGAACATAGCAAAGGAATTAAAGATTGACAACCTTCTCAAATCAAAAGGATTTGTTCAAAAAGAAAGCGACCTAGCACTGCTGAGTATGATCAGTAGGGCTGTTTTTCCAGCATCAGAACATAAAACAGCTCAATTGCTGGAACAAAACAGTGCTTTGTGGGAACTGTTTGACACCATCGAATCGTCCCCTACTCGATTTGCCTTATATCGAACGGCCGAAAAACTGTCCGAACATTTTGATGAGTATACCGATCATGTATATCAAAACACAATGGACATATTCAGTCTGAAAGATACCCTTATGATATACGATTTGACAAACACCTATTTTGAGGGTAGAAAACTGGGAAGTATACTGGCCAAATTTGCAAAAAGCAAAGAAAAAAGAAGTGATTGTAGATTAGTCAGTTTTTCAGCTGTTGTCAACAAATATGGTTTTTTACGATACAGCAAAATAGACCAGGGCAATATATCGGATAGTTCTACATTGATGGAGGTGATCCGAGAGCTGAAGAAAAAAAGCAAAAGCGGACAACTGGGCAAAGTAGTAGTCATAGACGCAGGAATAGCCACCGAAGAAAACCTAAAAGTATTGCAAAAAAATGGAGAAAAATATGTGTGTGTGAGCCGCACACATCTAAAGGACTACGAAAATCATATGAGTGAGATGATCAAAATAACTGATAAAAGAAAAAACAAAATCGAGATCAAATTACTCGACCCCGATGGGAAACCAGACAAATGGCTTTTGGTAAAAAGCGAAATGAAGAAGAAGAAAGAACAATCAATTTTGACCCAATCCGAACAAAAATTTGAAGAAAAACTTACAACCATCCAGCAGGGTATTCACAAAAAAGGAGGGACTAAAAAAATAAACAAAGTATGGGAACGAATAGGAAGAGCAAAGGAAAGTTGTAAAAAGGCACACAGTAACTACGAAATCAAAGTCAAAGAAGAAAATGCAAATGCAGTTCAGATCACTTGGTCAAAAAAAGATTGGACACAAAACAATCGGAGTGGTGTTTATTTTATACGCACCAACCTGGAAGGAATGAGTGATGAAAATATATGGGAAATATACAATACCATCCGAGAAGTAGAATCAACATTCTGTTGCTTAAAAACCGACCTTCGCATCCGTCCTATTTTTCATCAAAAAGATAAGTACTCAACAGCACACATCCATTTGGGATTAATGGCCTATCAAATGGTAGCTGCCATCCGCCACCGGCTCAAACAAAACAATATCAATCACGATTGGACAAACATTGTAAGGATAATGAACTCCCAAAAAATGAATACAATCAAAATGAAAATGAGAACCAAAGAAATACACATCAGAAAACCATCATCTCCCGAAAAGTCAGTAGGACACATCTATAAAATTATGGGAATAAAAAAATTACCAAAATCAATAAAAAAATATGTTGTGTACCATTGATTTAACTCTCTGTATATCAGATAGTTATCTTCGAAGTTGCTCAAGTTGGGTTAAACCCTGATCCTTTTCACAAGAAATATTTAGATGAAAACTTCCTTAATACGTTTTCGGCTGATTTGGTTCCTGTTAATTATGAGTTTCTTTTGAATGATCCCTACTATCTCAGTTTAATTAATAATTCGAATGGAACACGCAGATTTTTAAAGATTCGATACGAACAATGCATCAATGAAAGTCAGCAGGTCCTTCAGCTCATTAAAGAGGAATTACAAGGTGTCGACCGACATAAGGATCGTCAGTAGGTGAATCCGAGTAAAGAATAATGAACCTTTTATTTAACTGGGTTGATAGCGACTTCCAGTTCCGCTCTGTTCACTATCTTTAATCCATGCTCACATACCTCAGAAAAATAAGGTGATCATTGATTGAATCTGGGAGCACCAGAAAATACCTCCTCTATGCCGTTGGAGAAATTGCTCTGGTAGTCATTGAGATACTTATTGCTTTGCAGATTAATAACTGGAATGAAGAGCGAAATGACAGAGAAAAGGAAACAAAGGTTTTGGAAGATTTGGCAGAAAACCTGGAAGAATTAAACCAGACTCGATGAACATCATATTTTATGATAGGTACAAATGCTTTACCTTATCAGTATCATCTTCAGGTATTGCACATACTGCCCACCAGCTTTGGCGTCTGAGGTAATCTCCATCCGGCAGTAATATATCCCTGCAGTCAGTCGCCTCGCAGATTTTCCAATTGTATCCCATGTTACGAAGTAATCTCCGGGCCGTTGTTTTTCTTGAACCAGTGCGCTTACCTGCTGACCTACAGCATTGTAAATAGAAACACGAACGAAGGAGGTTATAGGAAGTGTATATTTGATCTGCGTAGTCCCTTGAAACGGATTTGGAAAATTCTGAGGAAAAGAGAATCCTATAAATGATGATACAACAGAGGTCGCTGTACTCACCTTAGGTACATAGAATTCAGAAGTATTGCCTGATGCATCGGTAGCCGTCGCCACGATCTGATCATTCTCATTGACCATAAGCGCAGGTGCGAACGTAATCGTTTTCAGTGAATTTTGATTTTCTTGATATATGGTTTCGGTCCAAATATACGTTTGTCCTTGCTCGCCGGTGCTGTCGGCGATGAAGAAATCGACATTGATGGGATAGAGAGAATGGGCTGGGTCAGATGGAACACTGTAAGTTAGGGTTATATTGCCACTCATGATTTCTACTTCTTGGATCTCCGGATAATTTTGTAGGTTATTTGGTCCTATATCCGAATCATCTATATCGTTTTCAGTATGACCATCGCCCCCCAGGTCAATGCCTAAGCCCTCATTTGCAAAAATAGAATTGTGATGGATATAATTAGAAGTACCATTTTTAATGACAATCCCTCCTTCCTTATTGAATGCGATGGTATTTCCAATTCCAATCAGTCCTTCCCCAATAATATTAGTACCCAAATTCTCCACATAAATGCCGGCTCCAGAATTACCCAGGTTCTCAGATCCTTCGAAGTTGGTGCCAATGATTGAGTGCTCAATCACATTTCCTCCTTTGTTTTTCAGCACAATTCCATGTCTTGGCATATTCTGAATTATCAACCCACGCAACCTAGCATTGCCACCTTCCAGAGTAAGCCCATCATCTGCATTCTGTAATTGACTACCGTCAATAATAATAGCCGGATGACCGGTGGAATCCCGCCCATCTAAGGTGATCCAGGACCCTGTTAATGGAGGAAGTCGCGTATTTAGTACAATCTTGTGTGGTCCAGTGCCAGGTATCCTATTGACAATTGTGACGGGTAGTCTATCCGGTATTGCAATGCTTTTGCCATCATCCTCTTCCACGTTAGCTTTCTCTATTCCCTCCCGTAGAGATCCTTCCCCACTTTCATTACTGTTTCTAAGATCAATAATTCTTCCGATTCCTACCCGAGTACTAGTGTTCAGTCAAATTATATAGTCTGGGTAAAGATTTTTTAGTTTAATGCGCGCATCACTCGTTGTAAATTGCCAATCTACTCCTTTTTGGTTTTTGTTTCTGTACCCATACCAGGCTTTGGTTTGTTTTTTGAGTTGTTCTTCATCTGACATTCTACTTTTCAAACCACACCGTGTTAATACGCTCAATTCACATTCTGCAATATTGAGCCAGGAAGCATGTGCCGGTGTGCGAACAACTTCTATCTTTTTCACTATGTTTCGGGCTCTGGGGGCAGGCATAATTTCATATAAGGTACTTAATTTATGTGCACTTAAATTGTCCTCTACCAATGTGATTTTGTTAGCAGCGCTATATGTTTTTTCTACTAAGTTCATGATGATTTTTGCGTAAGTCTGACTATTGTGATTATCCTCAATATGTACTTCTCTGTATTCTCCTAAGGGTTCTACGATCATGTACATACTTTTTACTCCTTCTCTTTTATACTCATAGTCTTGATGTAATATACCCTTTGAATCCATATAGCTTTTCTTTGTTTCACTTATGATCTGTTTAGGGGACTCATCTAAACAGATTACTGGATGAGTCGGGTCATATGGTCGTTCATATACATCTAATACCGCTTCCATTTTATGAACAAAATCTGCTCCTTTCTTTGGCATTATCCAACCTTTGACTCGCCAGGGTTTAATTTTGTTTTTTTTAGTATCTGCCGTATAGATTCATGACTGATGCTTTCTACATATTCCAATTCTACCATCTTATCAGCCAATAATCGTAAACTCCACCCTGAATGACCATCAGGAACTTCTTCACATCTTAAGGATAGTAAATGGCTTTCTACCCGACCGTCAAATATCTTTTCTTTTACATATTCTCTTTTCTTTCCATATAGCGCTGCTTCAAATCCGTGTTCCACAAATCTTTTTCGCATTCGCTCTATTCCATTTATCGTCATTCCATAGGCAATTTGAATCTTTTTATCTGTCCAATGCTTATCTCCATTCTCATCTGAGGCCAATAATATATAACTCCGCTTGGTCCTAATTGACTTACTATTGGGTATGCTTATTATTCGCTCTAATTCACTACGCTCTTCTTCGGTTAAGGTTACTTTGTAAAATTTTGCCATGATTCTTTTTTTTGTTCATTAATCAAGGCTCTATATTCTCTTTTTGATCAGGTGGTCACTCTAATCTTTATGCAAAACAACATTCGAAGTTACTTTATTCTTTTTACCCAGATTTATGCGCTTGACTGAACACTAGTGGAAGTAGGTGTAAAACCAGGATTTCCCTCATCTAAGCTTATTGAGGCAGATATTCTGGGAAATCCGTCAAATCGTATAACACTATTGGTACCGAGGTCAGCGACGTAAGCATGTCCGTCGGGACCGAAGGTCAAACTACTGGCGTTCTCTAAACCACCTCCAAAAAGAGGATTGGTGTAATGATCAATAAAGTTTCCGGATTTTCCATCAATCCGGTAAATCCCAGTCGAATCAATTAGAAGCAATTCCGGCTGTCCATCACCATTGCCGTCCGCTCCAAAATCGAAATCCCATGTAACAAAAGGTAGGGGGTAGACTGCTAATGATGCACCTGTTTCTCCATCAAAAATAAATAGGTCCCGTCTCTTTCTCTCACTAGTATTAAGTGCATCTAATACATAACAATCATCGATCATCGATTCCATCACCATTCTTATCAGGACCGAATTTAATGTTGACTGGCACAATGAATCCCGCACTGATTGGAACAAAAGTATCTTGAAATACTCCAGTCTTACCATCATAAAGTGCAATACCAAAGCCAAAGCGTGTCACGTAGCAATCCTGAATTCCATCCCCGTTATTATCAGGGCCAAATGTAAATCCTATGATATGGGTGCTGGATCCAGGGCCTTTGATATATAGTTTGAGAAATTTTCCAGTTTTTCCATCGTAACTGACCTTTCGCAGGGCAGATATTTGGAAAATTAAAAAATAATATTATAGTTATTCCAAAAGAGGAATAGCTTGCAGTTGAGCAGGGTTAACCAAATTGAATTGTTTTTTCATTCGGTTAAGTTCTTGATATGCTGCTTTGACAGCTTTTAAGTATAGTCTTGCCTTTATGGCGAAGTGGTTTTTAGCTTGATTAATTTTGAGCAATTCGAGTTTAGTATACGCTATCATCACACAAAAAATATGATTGGACTGCGTCACTTCATACTTTGTTGGTGATTTGGCTAAACAAGCATTCTGTTTCATCGATTTGTGGAATTCCTCAACTTTCCATCTTCTTTCATAGATTGTATGAGTCTGCTGATGTGTAAGTTTTGTATCGTTGCTTACCAGATACAGTACGCCTGTGGAGTAATCTTTGTTCGTAAAGACTTGTTTGGTCAAAGAAACCGGAAAGTCCAATCCTTTGATCCAAACTTCCATTACACAGTCTGGCTGTAGGTCTAGTGCATCGACTCTTGTAAACTTACCTTGCAGTTTTTCTTCCTTACTCAGGGCAACAAGACGATTGGTCTTAATTGCACCGATAAAATGCTTTTTTAACTCGTAATGCACAAACTCCATATTGTCATTTGAGCTAAACCAACTATCCCATAAGGCATATTTGTACTGAACATGATTACGCTGTGTGAGTACTTTGAGCCTTTGTCTTACTAACTCATTCTTACTCACCTCACTTTTGCGTTTCTCTTGTCGTGTTTTTAGATCAGTAAACCTGATTGGCTTTCTGATAATTTCATAGGCTAAAGGCAACTCTACCGTTTGGCCATCACCCAATTGGTTATGATATAGAAAACTTATCATATTGATGCCTTTGACGCTCCTGTTCTTTGTATGATCAAAGTGATACGTTATTATCTCATTCTGAGTAGAATGTGGTTTTTCAGTTATCACATCATCAATACAAATGCTACCATCAGGACTTTCTACTTTCCTGACTATAGGTTTAACAGATTTCCAATAATCTTTTTGGCCCAGAGTAGGCTGAGCCAAAAATCTACTGATCTGATCATGGCTATAAGCACCGTCTAACATTTTAGACATACCTATAGCTGTGCTGTGACTAAAACTTGTCAACAAATAATCGCTGTACAAGTCGGCAATGTGCGGATTCATCATTAGTAACTATCTTTAGATCCAGCACAAAGCTATACATATAATAATTTTTTACAATACCAAATTTTCGAACTGCGAAATGTCAGATCGTAAATTGAAATATTAGTTTCGCCTTGCCCTTTCAGAGTTGCTATATAACATTCTGGAATCCCATCATTGTTTATATCGCGTCCGAATTCAAGATCAATTGGGGAATATGATCCATAAGTCGGTAAGATTAATGATAACGAATCAAAAGTTTGGCTAGTCACAAAAGGTCTCAGAAAATTGCCTGTAACACCATCATAAAGTAAAACCTGCCTGGTGAAATGAGATACAATGTAAAGATCCTGAATTCCATCCTCGTTGACATCTGGGCCAAATACTGGCCCAAAGGGTTCATTTAGTCCCCCATCACCTGATTTAATGAAATTGTCAATATAAGCACCAGCTCCTGTCGGTTCACCTGCCGTATGCCGAACCACAACGTTCAGGGTAAGGCTCGCATCTTCTCTATCTAGCAATTGACGAATCACCCAGATCCGATCGTCTGAACTATATTCTGAAGTAATGTTTGCTTCGTGCGAGATATAAGACATGCCCGAAGGCAAAGACAAAAGGACTCGAATATTATCTGCTCTAACTTCACTGTTGTTTTTAACTGTAAAAGTGATCGTATTCTTACCTGGCTTGAGCATACCGCTTGAAACCTCGATTGGACTAAGACCAATGTCAAAAGTTGGAACTTCGTCTATTCTATAATGTAGTTTTCCCTCCTTGCCGCGTCCTAGTATACTTCTATTGGTATTGATATCCTGACACTCGATTATTGTATCCAATAAAAGTAAATTCGAAAATGTATTGATGCCCTCCATCTCGTAGTCTGGTGGTAAGGCTACGAAACCAGAATCTTCAAAGTCAATAAAATTTAAACTCGAAGTTCCCACAGCATCTCCCTCTTCATTAATCGCAAGGCCAAAGCTAACCGGGCCTCCTAATGTGCCCAGGTCAGTAATCACTCCATCATCCCACACGAAAGCATGTGTGCCTGTAATCGTATTAGCCCAACCAGTTACCTGGATCTTATTGTTGATATCTGTCGCTGAACCTAAAGTTTGTCCCAAAAAATTGACTATGTCAAATTCATTATTGGACAACGTTTTTGGACTGGTTTCATTTAAAGGTTGCCACATGACGGGGTGTCCTCTATCCAGGCTATCGAAAGATGTGCCGACAATCTGGGAGCTGTCATTTATGGCGTTCGCTGTGGCACCCATTTCAGGCTGAGGAAGATCATGGAATTTACCTTCGGTGTCCCAGAAGGCTGCTCTTCTTATAAATGTCTCGGGGAAGTAAAACCCAACTACCTCACCTAAATTATTGATGTCTTCCAAGTTTATTACTCGTGCCCCAGGTGGCATTGCTAACTCGCGCGTTCCTCCATCATTAAGCCAAACCACCATATGAAGCCCATCATCATCCAAATTTGTACCAATTACATGTCCATGTTCATTCATACCAGATGCAGTACTCAAATTAAGATTTAACTCTTCTAATGGGGTAAATGTTCCATCGGGCTCAAGGCGTTGTGCATGGGTCCTAGAGCCGACTCTCACATATCCCGAAATTTGTCCGAGATCATTGATGCTGAATGCTACAAAATCACCGTCTGGATGTACGAGTGGTGTGATCGTGTATTTTTGAGCATGAGAAATCGAAAAGGTAATGGCAAAAATAAAACAGAAAGTGAAAATGGTTTTCATAAGACTTGATTTAGTGTTATGGAAGATTTTCAATATGATCCGCATTTCTGTGTGTCCTAAGAGAATACGGCTTCCATTCTCCTACTTCACTCTTTCTATGTGTTGATCACCCCACTAACCTCAAACTCCTAATGTACTCCTTTTTTAAGTGTTTGACTTTTCCACATAGATCCAATTCGCCGTTTCTTCTTGCGCGGAGATGTTAAATGTCAGAGAGAGGCTGTTATCTTTAATCCACTCGAGTAAAGAAAAAACAACGTTAAATTTAACCGTATAACGACGAGATCTGCGGCGGCTTAGCCGTCCGTAGCATCGTCCTTGTTGGCGATCGCCATAACTCTCACCTCGACGTCTTACACGGCGTCTCACCCCACTGTTTCTCGCACTTCCCGTACGTCCCGGTGGTGTCCAAGTGTTTCGCGGCGGTTCTGTCTTCTGATGCTTGCAAGGCACTCGGCTACATCATGCTGAAGTCCAGATCAGTCCTCGCTGTATCGTCCACGAGTTCCGGAAAGCTGTTTCCGATCAGTCGTGAGCTTGGACGCCGTGGCGGTCGGGGCCTACCGCGCCTCCAGTTACACCAGCTTACGGTCCTTGAACTGGGTCTGGTGCTCGTAGATCGACCCGGCGTCGCCCATCGCCGGCATTGGCATGCGCACGGGCACATCAGTGACCCGCGGCTCGATCGTCGGCTCGCCGCGCAGGATCCAGCTGTCCCATTCTTCGAGGGTACTCACCCCCTTGAGCGGCCATGCATCGATCGCAATCATCTGCAACAGCATCAGCCGTCGCGGCTTCGACGAGCGATTGGGCATCGAGCCATGGATGGTGCGGGCATGGTGGATGGAGATGCCGCCGGCCGGCAGCTCCACCGGTACCGCGGCACTGTCGTCGAACGCCGGATCGGTGATCGCGCCACAGAACGAACCGTCGAGGTGATGATCCAACACCGGGCCCTTGTGTGATCCGGGAATCACCAGCAGCGCACCGTTCTCGACCGTCATTGCATCGATACATATGCCGACCGCCAGCAGATCGTCGTTCGAGTGCGGGTAGAACGCCCAGTCCTGGTGCCACTCGACGGGGCTGCCGATTTCCGGAAGTTTCAGATTCAGCTTCGTCGTGTCGTACCGCATCCCGTCGCCGATCAATTGCGCGACGATGTCGAGCATCCCGTCGTGGTGGAGGGCGTCCCGGAACGCCGGGTGGTGCAGGTGCGGCATTTTCAGGCGACGCAGCTTCGGCCCGTCGGCGGTGTGCCCCGGCTCGAGATCGAAAACGTCGTCGTTGTCCGTCACCTCGCGCGAGCGTTCGACCCACTCGTCCGTGGCCGCCCGCAACGCGGTGACCTCCTCATCCGAGTACACGCCCTCGACCCCGAGGTAGCCGTTGGTGCGGTAGAATTCGATTTGTGTGGGGGACAACATTTTTCCATTTTTCAGTGATCAGTGTTCAGTATTCAGTGTTCAGATGTCCTGGCCGAAGAATTTAGCCCTGTCAACCGTGCTTGAAAACCCATAGCGTTACAGAGCTCAAGATGCGTTCGCTTCCGCCGTCGCCAGCCGTTTCCAGCTTCCCTGGCCCATCAACTCTTCGCTCGCCAGCCGTCTTGGGCTTCCTCCTGCGCTTGCTTCAGCGGACAAGTCGCCAGCGATTCACTTCCCCTTCACGATTCAGGATTCGGCGGCCGGCATGGCCCTGTTTGAAGAGCGCTGCCCGGAGTGCCGAACGAAAAGTTCACAAGTTTCTTTCCAGTAGTGAGGAACGAGCGGCGGAAAGAAATCTTTGTGTAACGCTTTGTTATAAAAATTTTTATGAGGTTTTTATTGCGTAGCATCGGGTCTAATACCCTGTAGCTTGCTACGTTTTAGAAAATGGTGTTCCGCAAAATATCCCGCCCGAAGGGGCTTTGAGCCTCAGCGAGAAGACAGCTTGCTGCGGGGATTTTTATTATGAAATAATTTCGCAGAACTCCAGGAAATGGAAATGTAGTGACAGAATAGTTATTTTTATATTGACATTGAGGGATCAGAAAAGGTCGATTTTGAGGAGGTATATTCGCAAAGTAGGCCTCAAAAAAATAAAAAAAGCTATCACAGCTATAAATTAGTGAAATCTATCCGAACACAACGGGGTCCTCGACAAAGAGTTATTCTTAATTTGGGTAACTGTTTAGACCTTCCAAAAGAAAAATGGCCAGATCTTGCACTCCGTATTGAAGAGCTAATCGGTGGGACCAAGACCTTGATTCCCTTTGAAGTGGAGGTGGAAGCATTAGCTCAAAAGTTTGCTAGGCAAGCTATCAAAAAACAATCACAACCGGTTATATCTTCTCCCGAGGAACAAACTGAGGTTCCTGATTTCCAAACGGTTGACCTCAATAGTATGAAGCAAGAGGTAGTTCGAAGCATTGGTGCTGAACACCTTTTATTCAGCACTCTCAAAGAATTAGAGTTAGATAAAATACTCTCACAATTAGGTTTGAATCGACGTGAAATGGAGCTGGCCATAGGCCGTCTTGTTTCTCGGGCTATTTTCCCAGGAAGTGAGAAAAGACATTGGAAAAAATCCAAGCCAGTAGTGGTCTAGACGATCTTTTAGAGCTTAACTTTGCTTCAGTTTCTTTGAATCGGATCTATCAAATATCAGATCGTCTTTATTCAAAGAAATTTGAAGGGAGTGCCTCCTTGAATCCATCAGCAAAAAATGGGCGATCCAAGGAAAAGCGCAGTGATTGTCCTTTGATCACTCTGGGCTTAGTCCTAGATGAACAGGGATTCTGCAAAAGAAGTCGTCTTTTTGAGGGTAACATTTCTGAGGGAATAACACTCAAAGAAATGGTTGAAGGATTAGAAGCTAGAGATGAATTGATTCGACCGATTGTTGTTCTTGATGCTGGAATGACCACTGAGTCCAACCTACAATGGTTGAGAAAAGAAGAAAATCATTTTGACTACATGGTTGTTTCACCTAAAAGCAAATCTGTTTTCCCTGATGACCAAACTCCTGTGATCTTAAAAAATAAGAATAAAAAACAATACCCTCGCCAATTTTATTTTTTAGAATTATTGCCGAAAAATTTAATTTTCAGGATCAATAAACAACCGGCTCCAGAGGGGCCGGTTTTGGGTTAACCCCTAGAAGGGGATAAAACTGCCTTGCCACCCAAAGGGGGCAGGAGAGTTGTCGCCAAATAAAGTTTGTTTACAAAGACTTATTTACCATCTTGATATTTGACATATTTACGAATCATTTCTGCATCTAAACCAACGGTATCAACACAATACCCCAGGGCCATTCAGTACTAAAAACAAATCATAGAAATTATTTATATATGTGTTAAATATCCAATATGTTTGAGTGAAATTCTTACATATGAAAACGCTTAACTCCTTTTTAGAACTCATCCATGACCCTCGACGTGCACAAGGCCAACGGTTTTGCTTGTCTTCTTTTTTTGAAATGGTATTCTTAGCTGGCATGAGTGGCCGATTTAGTATAAACGCTATTGCCAGATTTATTGAATACAATCAAGAATTCTTCATTGACCGTTATGGTTTGCTCCATGGTGTACCCAAAAAAACAGTAATCTTTAATATTCTTCGTGATTTTGATTACACAGAACTTAATAAAGCCCTTGTAAGTTGGATGAGTCAGTATATGGGTAACAACCAAGCCAATTGGATGTCTATTGATGGAAAAGCACTGGCCTCTACTGTAAGAGAGCCTAACGGAAAAAATCAGAACTTTCAAGCTATTGTTAGCCTTTTCAACTCTGAAATGGGCGTGGTTATAACTACCAAGCCCTACGAATTAAAGAAGGACAATGAAATTGCTTGTGCACTCGACATTATCGAACAGTTGGAAGTTAAGGGTGTTATCTTTACCCTTGACCCACTTCATTGCCAAAAAAAACTGCGCAAACCATCGTGGGTAATGGAAATGACTATGTAATACAAGTCAAAGGCAATCAAATGAAGCTTAAGGAGGCGATCTCATCGTTTACCCAACAAAATGAGCCGGTTGATAGGTACGAAACCAGAGAAAAGGTAAGAGGCAGAAATGAAATACGCCAATATTATACCTACCAAGGAATGTCTGCAGAGCCATTTACCTTATGGACAGGTTTGACAACCATAATAATTGTGAAAAGATCAGCAAAGAGAAAAGGTCGAACCAGCAGCGAAAGCAGCATGTACATCTCAAGCAGAACCGAATCAAAGGCATCCTTCTATGCCAGAGGTATCAGAGCTCATTGGTTCATAGAAAACAAACTACATTGGGTAAAGGACAAAATATGGAATGAGGATAATTCACTGGTTAATGGTTTTAGCCTAGCCAGAAACATGTCTATGGTCAGAACATTTGTATTCAACATATTCAAACTAAACAATGAGCAAAGCATGACTGTTGCACAAGAAAAATACGCCAATAGATTGTCAATGTGTATTAATGCAATAAATATAAAAAATCTTAATATATTAAATTTTTAGAAGTGAATGACCCTGCACAATACCCTCTAGCCCAGAAGTGATTCCCCCAATAGGGCTTTTCTTTCAAATCACGAAATTGATTGAATAGTCTAATTGCCGTTCTTCCTTTTAGCGTTCCAACAAAATTCGAAATAGATATTTTAGGGGGAACCATTGCTAACAGATGAACATGGTCACATTGGACATTCAACTCAACGATTTCAGCACCTTGTTGCTCGGAAAAGGCACGAATACATTTTTCTACTTCCACTGCGATTCGACCAGTCAGAATTTTGTAACGGTATTTAGGCGTCCAAACAATATGGTACTGACAATGCCAAATACTTTGTGATAATTTACGAAATCGACTCATTATTTACTCCTAGTTTGAGATTGTGGCGACAACTCAAATTTAGAGTGATCTTGAGTCGTTCAAATGGCAAAGCCTTTGAACTCTGACCTTGTCCACAGGACAAGGTTTTCTATACTGGAATAAACATGCACTATGGACCAAGCCTAGGCGGCCCCTTTGAATCTGAAGGAAGACTTAGACAAATCTCTCACCTAAACTCAGTGTGAACCTCTGGTAGGCTTACAAAGAGGATGAAATAGTAGCGGATCGCCACCCGGTCGTTAAACGAGATGCCAATGAAGATGAGGATGACCCATTTGAGGATAAAACATCTCGAAAGAGACAGAGGAGTCAAAAGCGAAGAACTAGGTGTCCCCGATGGAACATGATAATGAGACAGGGTTTTGTCAAAATAACAACGAACTGAGGTTTGGAAGTCCTTCAATGGAGACAAGACGTAACTTGTGGAAATTAAAGGTAGACTGATGACAGTAAATTCAAAGGAAGTGACATGATACAACCGAGTCTATTTGATACAGAAGAGCGAGGACTCTTTGAACAGATTTGTTCAATTGAACAGTTATCGGAAGCTTACCGTTTAGTTAGAAAGAACATTTGAATCCGTTTGCAGTTTTGTAAATTGATAGATCATTCTTTGACCCACTCCGCTTTGCGTTTTTCACGAAATGCTGCCATTCCTTCAGATGCTTCTTCAGATCTAAAGGTTGCCGCACTCCAGGGGGTTGCCATTTTAAAACCTTCTTCAGTGGATATTTTAGAAATTTCATTCACTAATCGTTTGGCTTCACCTATGGCGTATGGCCCACCCAGCAAAATCATATCAATTTCTTCCTGAACAGCGGAAACCAATTCCGCCTCTCCAACGACTCGGTGAATAAGGCCGTATTCCTTGCACTGACTAGCTGTAAAACGCTCACCGGTGAGAAACAGTTTCATGGCATTGAGCCTACCCAATTTGGGTATACAGACCACTGAGATGACGGCAGGAATCACTCCGATTCGTACCTCGCTGAAACTAAATTTAGCAGTATCCACACTGATGGCAATATCACTGGCACCAACCAAACCTAGTCCTCCGGCAAAGGCAGGACCATTAATAGCGGCAATCACTGGTTTTTTGCAATCCAGTATAAATTGAAGAACATCAGGATAAGATTTGGATTGGACTCCTTCAATTGCGGAACCAGGAGGATTTTTTAAATCAGCTCCTGAACAAAATGCAGTTCCAGCACCTGTGATGACAAGACAGCGTACATCAGCATCTGCTTCTGCGTTGCTGAGATGATCATAAACCTCATTGTTCAGTTGTGCTGATAATGCGTTTCGCCGTTCAGGTCGGTTCAAAGTGATCCAGGCCGCACCATCGCGGATTTCATAAAGGGTAGGTGATGATTCTGTCATGGGTTGTCCTTTTTTTACTATTTAAAATGTGTGAGATTTCAATCCAGTAACAGTGGCACCAGATTCTGTCGGTGATATTTCTCATCACCAAATTGATATTGGCTCCACAAAGCCCGCCGCAAATAGAGTTGGGCATTGCATTCATAGGTAAATCCGATTCCGCCATGAAATTGCACTGCCCGATCACCAGCATAAGCAAAGGATTCACTGGCACTGACTTTTGCCATTCGTAAAGCAATTTCTAGCGCTTTGTCATCTCCTGCATCAAAAATAGTAGCAGCATGATAAACATGAGAACGCACTGCCTCCATTTTTATTAAGATATCAACGGTTGGATGTTTCAATGCTTGGTAGCTTCCAATCAATCGGTCAAATTGCACTCGTGTTTTGAGATAGTCTACAATAGTGCTTAATGTCCCTGCAATCCCACCAGCCATCTCTGCTGAGAGCAAGAGGAGGGCTGCATTTTCAATTGCCTGGAAACAATTTTTTTCTAAGACAGCGCTGCTTTTAACCGTGATACCATCCAGATTTAACTCATAACAGCGACGAGTTTCGTCGATCACAATTTCCCTGTTAATTTGATCTTTATGAATTTCACTGGCGTTGAGGCAAACTAGGGCAGGAGTGTGATCCAGTGCAACCGAGCCAATGATCAGCTCTGCTGTTGCTGCATCTAAAACAAGAGTTTTTGTGCCTTGTAAAACGATTGAATCACCATTTTTTATTCCAACGGCTTGAAGGTTTGAAAGGTCCCAATCTCCGTCTGCTTCTAAAATTGCGAGAGTCGCGATAGTGCCTTCTGCGATTTTGGGCAGCCATTCCTTTTTTTGCTGTTCGCTGCCGCCCTGAATCAAGGCTTGGCTAGCAAGCGTCGTTGCTAAGAAAGGGGATCCCATTAGTTGCCGCCCCATGGATTCAACGATGGGAACCACATCTGCCATGCTCAGTCCTATACCGCCATAGGTTTCTGGAATGAGAATACCGAGCCAACCCAATTCAACCATGGTTTTCCATTGCTCTTCATTAAAACCTAAATCCAGATCTAGCTGTGTCCGAACTTGATCCAGTGGGGAATGTGTGCTGCAAAATTCCATTGCCGTTTCTAACAACATGGCTTGTTCTTCACTAAATTCAATTAATGCGTTCATCAAAATCTCCTAATTAACTTTTTGCTAGGCCGAGCACTCGCTCGCCTAGAATATTTTTTTGTACCTGACTCGTCCCACCACCAATGGTTGCTGAAAAAGAGTTGAAATAGGAACGCTGCCATTTGCCCCCATCCACGGCAGTGGCACTGACATAACGACTGCCATTTGCCCCTTGCATAGACAGAGCAAATTGAGTCATTCTTCGTTTTAATTCAGTATTTCTGACTTTTCCTGACATGGCGATGGCTGTGGGCCTTTCCGATACTAAAGCAGGAAAATTAGCTCTTGCAACCATCAACTGATTGCCCCTAGCCTCTATTAATAATTGAACCAATTCATCACGAATCAAAGGATCATCCAAAGCTGGTTTCCCATTGCGTCTAGCTCGTTTTGCTAGTTCTAAGACATCATTTATATTGAGATCCATCATGGCCAAACCACCTGCTTGTCCTCCGGTTGCACCTCGTTCAAACATCAATGTGGTCATGGCCACTTGCCAGCCGTCTCCTTCTTTACCCATGATACAATCCGATGGAATGCGCGCATTGTCGAAAAAGACTTGGCAGAATCCAAATTCGCCTGTTAATTTTCTTATCGGCTGGACTTCGATTCCAGGAACTTTCATTGGTGAGAGAAAATAACTCAAACCAGCATATTTGTTTTTCCCATCTGTAGAAGTACGAGCAAGGAGAATCATATATTTAGCATAGGCTGCTAGAGTGGTCCAAATTTTTGATCCGTTGATCCGATAATCATCACCATCTCTTTGGGCTTTGCACTGGACATTTCCCAAATCTGAACCATGATCTGGCTCTGAAAATCCCTGGCACCAAATGTCTTCCGCATTGAGGATTTTTTTAATATACTTTTGTTTTTCCTTTTCAGTTCCTTGATGCAATATCAGAGGACCTGCCCAGCTCAAACCAATGGTATTGGGAACAAAAGGTACCCGCTGTCGAGCCATTTCTTCGTTGACTATATTCTGCAAATTCTGGGATTTCCCACCACCGCCATATTCTTTTGGCCAGGCCATACCGAGATAACCTGCTTCATAAACCTGACGCTGCCAATTCCTGAGGAATTCAAATTGCTGATCTGTTCCTATCTCCATAAACGATTCAGGAAGCAGAAAATTAGGATTTTTAGGTGTATTGTCTTTTAGCCAGTTAGAAACTTCTGCTCTAAACGCTTCTAATTCAGTTGCACTTTCGCTCATGTTTTAACCTCAAGTTTTCTATTTACAGTCTTTGAACACCAAATGTATTTGCCATAGTTCCTCGGTGTTCGGTTTCTTTGCAAGTCTCAAGAGTGAAAATGAGTATCTCGCGAGTATCAAGAGGATCAATTAAACCATCATCCATCATTCTTGAAGAACAGTACATGGCTTCTGAGGTGAGCTCCATCCCCTCAATGAGCACTTTACTGTGCTTCTCCATTTTTTCTCGTTGTTCATTGGATATCTCTTGTCCAGTAGCTTCTGCTCTATCTTCAGCGATGATACGAATCACCCCAGAAGCCTGTGCCCCTCCCATCACCGCTTGTCTTGCTGTTGGCCAGGAGAATACAAATGCGGGTTTCAATGACTTTGAACACATTGCGTAGTTCCCTGCACCATAGGAATTACCGACAATGATGGTAATTTTAGGTGGTCTAAAATTAGCAACAGCTTGAATCATTTTTGATCCATGTTTGACCTGACCACTTTGCTCTGCCTCCACACCCACTAAGAACCCAGTGGTATTGTGCAGAAAAATCATCGGGGTGTTCGTTTGATCACAAAGCTGTAGGAACTGGCTCGCTTTTTTTGCGCCCTCCGGTGTGATTGGACCATTATTGGTGATGATGCCACAACGCCACCCTCCAATATAAGCATGACCACATAAAGTATGGGGGTCCATCACAGGCTCAAATTCAAAAAAATGGGAGGCATCCACAATTCTCATAATGACCTCCCGCATATCATAAGGAATCCGTTTATCTGCCGAAACAATCCCTCGCAATTCATGGGCTGGATAAAGAGGATTTTTAGATGCAGCATCTGGAGTAATCGCACGACCGGCAGCGGGAGGAAATTGTGCCACTATTTTTCGAGCCCTGCTAATTCCATCCGCATCACTCTCTGCCAAATACTCTCCAGTCTGAGAAATAGTAGCGTGCATTTCTGCTCCTCCTAACGTTTCATGGTCTGCAACTTCTCCCGTCGCTGCCTTGAGGAGAGGCGGCCCTGCTAAAAAAAGATGGGTCTGTTTGCGCACCAAAACGACATAGTCGGAAAGAGCGACTTGATAAGCACCACCGGCAGTAGCATTTCCATGGGCAACGGTTATTTGTGGAATACCAGCAGCAGAAAGTTCTGCTTGTTGACAGTAAAAACGACCGCCATCAAGAAATCCATGAACCCCCCAAGGATCTGGAGTGCCTTTACCCGCCAGATTGCCACCACCACTCTCACTCAATGAAACAATCGGTAATCGCGTAGCAAATGCGATTTCTTGCATCCTTAGATTTTTACGAGTCGTTGCAGAGTTAATGGTTCCACCTTTGATCGCATAGTTCCAGACACAAAAAAGGATGCGACGACCGCTAACGAAACCAATTCCGACAATAACATTACCACCTGCGGTTGATCCATCTGTATCATCATTCATTAGATAACCAGCAATCGATGACAACTCAATGAATGGTGCTCCTGGATCCAATAGGTGAGCCAGGCGTTCTCGTGGTAATAACTTACCTCGTTTGGCTGCCCTTTCTCGGTAACCTTCCTCTTTTTTACGACTATTGCGCTCAACAATGCGAATTTTTTCCACATAGGCTGTCATAAATTCCACATTCGTTTTGAATGCAAGGCTATTGACATCTAATTTTGTTTCAAGTTCACTCACCTTCACCCTCCGTTAAATTTAATGCCACTAGAAGCTGGCGATTTTTTACTTGTTGACCTCTTTCGACGCCAACGGTTTCGACAGTTCCATCACCATCAGCAAGATGGCGATGTTCCATTTTCATGGCCTCGACAATAACAAGGGTGTCTCCCTTAACCACCTTATCTCCAGGCTGAATCAAAATATCAACCACCAATCCTTCGGTAGCGGCTTTCACTTGTCCGCTGCCTGCAGCATCAGCCGATTGTGCAGTGTGATGTGTTGTTCTCAGAATATTTGACACACGTTCACCCAGATCGATACTGATTTGATCCTCAACAATTGAATAAGCAGCTCTTCGCATGACACCATTAAGGTTATAGGACAACTCTCCGTTAATGGCATTCACCCTGTCGATTTGAAAAACTTGGTCCTCAACAGTCACCTCGTAACCCGTTGTTGTTTGTAACGTTGCAACGAGATGTTTTTTATCACTCACCAAAATTTTTTCCGTTCTGAGCATAGGCTCTGTATTGCTCCAACCATTTAAGGCATGAGAATTTTGATTCAACAGCACGGCAGCCAATGCTAAATCGATTTTCTCGACACCTTTGTTGGCCCGTTCAAGGATTTCACCACTAATAAATGAAGTCTTTGTCTCCCCTGCAATAAATTCCTGCTCACCTAATAATTGCACTAGAAAAGTTTTGTTCGTAGTGAGGCCTAAAACGGTGGTCTTTTTCAATGCGCGAACCAATCGCCGTCGGGCCTCTTCTCTATCCTTTCCCCAACTGATTATCTTAGCCAACATCGAGTCGTAATAAGGTGTGATGACTGAGCCGGAAAGGACTCCGTAATCAGTGCGCACCCCTTCATCGTCTGATGGTTCAAAGACTCTTATCGTTCCCGTTTGAGGCATAAAATCTTTGGCAGGATCTTCAGCGTAAATTCGAACTTCTATCGAATGACCATTTATTGTGATTTCATCTTGAGTCAATGGTAAGGGGTCACCAACAGCGATTTGCAGTTGCCAGTCCACCAGATCTATATCTGTGATCATCTCAGTTACAGGGTGCTCAACCTGGAGCCGAGTATTCATTTCAAGAAAGTAGAAATTGCGTTCCTCATCCACAAGAAATTCAACGGTGCCCACTCCTTGATACTCCACTGCTTTAGCCGCTTTGACTGCAGCATCACCCATTGCCTTTCGCAATTCCTCTGTCATAAAAGGAGAAGGAGCTTCTTCAATTACTTTTTGATGTCGTCGCTGGGCGCTACAATCTCGTTCGAATAGATGAATCACCGCACCATGTTGATCTGCAACGATTTGTATTTCGATATGTCGAGCATTTTCTATGGATTTTTCAAGAATCAGTTCATCGCTGCCAAATGAGTTTTTAGATTCCGTACGTGCCGTATCCAAGGCACTTTCCAGATCACTTAAATAGTCTACTTTACGAATGCCTCTTCCTCCTCCACCTGCGGCGGCTTTGACCATCAAAGGAAATCCGATGGTTTCAGCTGCCTTGAGCAAGGAGGCATTATCTTGCGCTGTGCCTTCATAGCCAGGAATGCAGGGAATGATGGATTGCATTAGTTTTTTGGCTTCTGCTTTATTTCCCATGACTTCAATCGCATGAGGGGCCGGACCAATAAAGATGATTTCATTCTCTTGGCATTTTGCAGAAAATAATGGGTTTTCGGATAAAAATCCATAACCAGGATGGATCGCATCCGCGCCACTTATCTTAGCGGCATTGATGACCTTATCCATGTCCAAATAGGATTCGGTAGAAGTATTGCCTCCTAAATTGACTGATTCATCTGCCAATTTCACAAACAAGGCATCGGAATCGGCTTCGCTGTGCACGGCCACCGCATCGTATCCTGCAGACTGCACACTTTCAATGATACGGCAGGCTATCTCCCCCCGATTTGCTATCAGTATTTTTGATATCACAATTGGTTTACTCCTAGTGGTTATAAAATTTGATTATGCTAAACCAGCTTGACTGGCTAGTTCAGCAGGGACGCTAATTGTTTTAGATCGCAAGTACTCCCCCATGGTTTTTGCTTGCCCATCGATTCTGGTTGAAGAAGACACCCCCTCACCTAAAATTCCATGAATATAGAAATTAAGTGCATTGAGATTCGACATTTCATAACGATCAATTTTAAATTCAGCGGTATCAGGTAGTAACTCTTTGAACTTCTCAATCGTTAAGAACTGGTGTAGAAAACTGAAACCTTCTCCTGTTTTCGCCCAAATACCCAGGTTGGCACAACCCCCTTTATCACCGGAGCGGGTACCAAATATTCGACCAAAAGGTATCTCAATCGGGTTACCACTAGGCAGGTCCACGATCTTAGCAGGATTCACTTTATAGTTAACCTGCTCTAAATCAAGTTGATTGGTTGGGAGTATCTCTGCAACGGTTTCGCCCAAATGAACCTTTTCGACCAGATGTTTACTATCAATCAAGGCAGGCCAATAGGAAATGAAAGGGGCGCCATTTCCAACAGGGCCATCTTTAGAGGAAAAACCAGGGTAATTTGCTAGGGCGAGTTCAATCATTTTGGCAGAGAAAAGACGACCAACTAATTTCTGATCACGAGATTTCACATTGACTCTCAATGTGGCATAAGCTTCTTCGTTAGAATTAGGATTTTCATGATCAGTGCGTATGAGTTGAATTTTCACCTCATCAAATTGTTCTTTGCCCCCAATTGACTGAAAAAAAGTTTCAGTGAAAACTTTGGCTTTTTCTTCAATATCAAGCCCCGTGAGAATCAGATCCATCCCAGTTCGAAAGCCTCCCAGAGTATTGATACAGACTTTGTGAGAAGGGGGCGGAGAAGACCCTCGACACTCACTAACATAAACTCGATCATCGCCCTTCTGTTCTATTTTTAGAGTATCAAAGTGAGCAATCACATCGGGACTCAAATAAGCAGGTGAGGAAATTTCATAAAGTAATTGTGCTTTCACTGTGCCGACAGACACTAACCCACCTGTTCCAGGGTGTTTGGCAATGGTAAAACTACCATCACGTTCAATCTCAGCAATCGGATATCCGACATTATGAAAACTGGGAACTTCTTGGAAAAAAGAATAGTTGCCACCAGTGGCTTGTGCCCCACATTCTACAATGTGTCCCGCAGCCAAGGCACCAGCGAGAGCATCATAATCATTTCGATTCCAGTTGAATTTCCAGGCTGCCGGCCCCATAACAACGGCAGCATCAGTCACTCTTGGACAAACCACCACATCTGCACCTTGGTCCAGAGCTTCTTTAATACCCCATGCCCCCAGATAGGCGTTTGCCGTTACAATCTCGTTTTCTGTATCGCTTAGAGGGTTGCCCCGATCCATATTGGTGAAAGCTTCTCCTTGCCTCTGCAATTGGTCAATTCGAGGCAGTAAGTCATCACCATCAATGTAGGCGACCTTTGCGTTGACTCCTAATTCTAAGGCAATATTTTCAATTGCTTCGGCCATCCCTGAAGGGTTTAATCCCCCAGCATTTGTGACGATCTTGATCTTTTTTTCCAAACAAGTCACTAGCACATCTTTCACTTGTTTCAAGAAGGTGCCTACATACCCACCAGTGCTCCGTGTTTGTTTTTGATTGTAGAGGATTGTCATCGTCAACTCAGCTAGATAGTCTCCGGTTAAGACGTCAATGGGACCACCCTCCACCATTTCTTTGGCAGCAGATAATTTGTCACCATAATAACCACTACAGTTTGCTATTTTTATTACTTCAGTCATGAGAATCTCTTTTTTAAAGTATAAAGTTGGAGATAGGAAAACTATTTAAGAAGCAACGCTCAGATTTTGGATCTGAGCCGCTTCCTCTCGGACTAATTCAGGAGCACCTAACATCTGCCTATTAAACCCAATCCGTTTGAACCAGTAATGCAATCCAAGAAGGTCGGTAAATCCCATCCCTCCATGCACTTCTGTCGCTGTTTTAGCAACAAATTGCCCCACTTCAGAAAGATGAGCTTTGGCATGACAGGCAGTAACCCTACTCTCTTCTGGTACATTTTCAAGAGCATGACCTGCATACCAAACCATAGACCGACAAGGTTCCAGGCTGGCTGTCATTTCAGCACACATGTGCTTGACTGCCTGAAATGAAGCAATCAACCGATTGAATTGTTTCCGCTGCATTGCATAAGCCACTGCTTGATTCAACATACTTTGAGCTGCACCAAGCGTGTCTGCAGCGAGCATCACTCTACCGGCATCCAAAGTTTGATAAAAGACGCTCGGATCCTCACTAATCAATTCAGCAGGAGTATTATTATATTGCAGCTCTCCAGTAATACGAGTTCGATCGATGGTGGTTAATATTTGTTTTTCCAGCCCCTGAGCTTCTGCTTGGACTAACAGAATTTTTTTGTCAGCAGTAGCAACCAGATAGGAATCTGCAACAAAATCGATCACAAAAATTGATTTGCCATTGAGTGTTGTCCCATTCCATTGCACGCTTGCTCCTGCTCTAGCATCGATTGCCTCACTAAAGGCAATGCCCACTCGATATTCATCTGTTGCGATTGCCGACAGAGTTTCTTCTCCCTTTCCAGATGCTCTTAAGGCAATGGGGGTCATCACTGCCGTACCAAGAAAAGGGGCTGGTGTGGCATGAAACCCCAGGCACTCTGCAACAAGAGCAGCGTCCATGCAGGATAAGCCCACACCACCATTGGCCTCTGGAATCAATATGGATGGGATACCAAGTTCAGTGAGTCCCTTCCAGATCGCATCACCCTGATTTTCAGAGTCAGCAAATTTACGGATTTCTTCCAACGGAACCTGATCTTTCAAAAAACGATTCACACTTTCTTGAAGCAGGTTTTGTTCTTCGGATAAACCAAAATCCATAATACTATCCAATCGTTAGGTTTTAGTTTCGAACCTGGGTTCTCTAGGCATACCTAAACCCCGTTCGCTGATAATATTTTTTTGAATCTGAGAAGTGCCTCCAGCAATGATCACACCAAGATAGAACATATACTGATATTGCCAGCTCCCTTGATTTCGTAAGTAAGCACCTTCTCCGTAGGAAAGCCCCACTTCTCCCATGGCATCAATAGCCAGTGCTTCTAGATCATGACGCAACTCCGTTCCCTGAAGTTTCACGATCATTCGAGGAAGAGTTTCTTTCTTCTTGTTGATGTTGCCCGAAAGAATTCGCATATCATTGAATCGCAAGGCCATTAGCCTGCCTTGAATTTTCATCAAGCGATCACGGTAGGTGGGGTGTTCTATTAACCGTTCGCCATTGATCGTTTCAGTCTTCATCAAATCAACCAATGCATTGAAGCGGGTGAGCATGGTGTTTGGATCGCCGAGCCCTTCTCGTTCGTGTCCCAATATGCTATTGGCCACGAACCACCCCTGTCCTCGTTCACCGACAATTTGATCTTTAGGGACTTTCACATCGGTAAAAAAAGTTTCATTAAAGTTGTGAGCTCCTGTCATGTCCACTAAGGGACGGATTTCGATTCCAGGGGTATCCATTTTGAAGAGAAGAAACGAAATCCCTTTGTGTTTTGCAGCCTGGGGTTCTGTGCGAACCAAACAAAAAATCCAATCCGCAATATGAGCAGTACTTGTCCAGATTTTCTGACCATTGACAACCCACACATCTCCATCCAACACCCCACTGGTTTTCAGGCTGGCCAGATCACTGCCCGCATTCGGTTCTGAGTACCCCTGACACCAGATCATTTTCCCTTGGATCGTTGGCTTGATGAATTGTTTTTTTTGTTCTTCAGTACCTAGCTCTAATAGTGTTGGTACCAACATGCCAACTCCCTGCCCACCTAAGCCCCCACGTACTTGGGCATTGGCGAACTCTTCAGAAATGATGCGGCTCTTTAAAACATCAGGTTCTGCACCATAACCGCCGTACTCTTTAGGGATCGTACGGGCTGTGTAGCCATGCTCAATTAAAAGAGCCTGCCAATCGAGTGCTTGTTGAGAAGAAATCTCTCGCTCCCGGGGAGATTCTGCTTTATGCTTCTCAAGGAATGACCGCATTTCAGAACGAAAAACATCATATTCTTCTCCATACGAAAGATCCATATTTCTCCTTCTTATTTGTTGGTATTGGTTATCCATTTAAGATGGGACAGATAAAAAATATCATAAACTATCAACACTCATATGATGTACCATACCGGACTTGAGTGCGCCGGCACCCCTGCCGGTATCGAGGGTAGATCAATGCCCTGGTCACTAGCCCAGTGGATTGCTGCATTCGCGAGGATGACGAGATCGCCCAGACAAAGGCGCTATGAATCTTAACGTGGCGACTCCTTCAGTTGTTCCATCTTAAGTAAGTAGCCCAATCATGCGACTTCGTGTCGCACTACAACAAGTAATTCTATAGTTTTCCTCATAACTCCTCAAAGATTACAATTTTTTCATTGAACCACAAGGGAAAATGGCCAAATGCAAGAAAGGATACGTCAACTTGCGAAAAACCTGCGTGCAACGGATAAAAATTAACTTCGTAGACGCCTAGCGGAAAACCCGATACAAAACAGCTCAACCCCTACCCTTTCAAGCGTATATCCGTTGCCATCATTTGCGCCATCATTTCTTCGGATTTTGACGATGCCTCATATAAGGTCTTTGCTGAAGCGTTCTCAGCAAAAGGGGGGGATCCCAGGGCACCGTATGTCGCCAATGGGTATGATGCCGCCTTCCTGATTGCGCTGGCCATTGAAAAAGCCGGTTCTACAGATCGTAGTAAAATTTCCGCTGCGCTGCATGCTGTCTCCCGGGGGCCGGGTGTCGTGATCCGCCCTGGTGAATGGGCAAAAGCAAAAGCAGCCATCGCCGCGGGTAAAGACATCAACTATCAAGGCGCTTCCGGTATCGTTGACTTTGACAAGAATGGCGATGTCAGTGGTCTTTACAGCATCAACACCATTGGGGCTGATGGCAATTGGTCGACCAAAATGATGAAATAAACCAGCCTCAAAGGTGACACTTTTGAATGTCAGATAGTAAAGTGGGTAGAGGGGCCCGCTCCGGCGTACCGGTCTCGGCCCCTTTTTGAAGCAACTCCAGTCAACGACAATGCTGGGTCCAGCCTTCCTGGCGATTCCCAACGGCTGCCCTTCCCCGGTACGTTTGACAAGAGGAAAAGAGCTTTGCCCTCATTCGTCGGCTAATTTGACGACCATTTTACCGAAGTTCTCTCCTTTGAATAACCCGATGAACGCTTCTGGAGCTTTTTCCAAACCTTCCACAACGGTTTCTTTCCATTTGAGTTTCCCTTCGCCAATCCATTGCCCCATGTCTTTGAGAAATTGGGGATACAGGTCCCAGTAAGTGGAGACGATAAATCCTTGCAGCCGCAAGTGTTGTCCAATAGCGATGCCCAGGTTTGGAGGACCGGGAAGGGGTTCGTTGTACATGGCGATCATGCCGCAGAGGACAATGCGGCCAAACTTGTTCATCAAGTTCAAGGCGGTCACCAAATGGTCGCCGCCCACATTTTCAAAATAGACATCCATGCCATCCGGACAGGCCTGGGCAACCGCAGCTTCCAAATTGCCGACAGTCTTATAATTGATCGCCTCATCCACGCCGGCTTCCTCTTTGAGCCAGGCCACCTTTTCATCAGATCCGGCACTGCCCACCACCCGGCATCCCAGGATTTTCCCAATTTGACAAACATTGGCACCCACCGCCCCCGAGGCTGCAGAAACAAAGAGGGTTTCTCCGGCCTTGGGCTCTCCAATTTTTTTAAGCCCGACATAAGCGGTCATGCCCGGCATGCCCAAAGTCCCCAGAAACGCAGAAAGTGGTCCCAGGGAAGGATCGATTTTCCTGATCCCTTCTGTGGAACTGACCGAATGTTCACGCCATCCCAGCCCGGTGATGACATAGTCTCCCACGGCAAAGTCCGGAGACTGGGATGCGATCACTTCTCCCACCGCACCGCCTTGCATGACTTCTCCGATTTGCCAGGCATCCGCATAACTTTTGGCACCCCGCATGCGCCCCCGCATATAAGGATCCACGGACATGTAGAGGTTCTTGACAAGGATTTCTCCTGCTTGGGGTTCTGGGACAGGCCCTTCTACCAGTTCAAAATTTTCTGCCGACGGCCATTTTTCCGGGCGGCTTTTCAACCGGATTTCACGACTGTGTTGTACTGACATTTTTTCCTCCTTAATTAAGAGTAGGATGGCCCGATTCCAGAGACCATCTCAAATTGAAATAAATATTCTCATCTTTAATACCAAATTGCAGATCTTTTGCAAGGGCGACTTGAATTTTTGTACTTCTTCATCTTATAAAGAAATCAAGAAGTTAAATCGTTCCCACGCTCAAGGGGGACGCCCAGTCCTTATCTTTATCCATCAGTGCTAATTTGAGCAAAAGAGCCCTGAAAGGGCCTAACATACCAACTTCGTGTACTCATTGCCAGCTTTCCCGCAACCGGTTCAAGACCAGGTACTTCCCCTTTCAACATTCTACCTAACGAAAAGTTGAGCCCAGTGCGTCAGCGCGTGGGCTCAAACGCATTGTTATCTTGCTGTTTGATCTACAATAAGAGAAACCTACCCAGACTCATCGCATATTATACTTATATGAAAACAAAAAAATCGCGTTTCATTTGCCACCCTTTGCTGAAACTTGAGTTCCCGCTTGCCGCCAATCTGGGACATGCGCGAAATTGAACCCAACACCTCACTACCCCTGGGATCTTTTAGTAAGAAAGTTGAGGAAATTCCGTCCCTCATAAGTAAATATTCGCATCCTTGACCTAGAATACGAAACGACTGTTGCCCCGCTTCTTATGTGGCTGTGGGCACCACAATGTTGTTCTTGATTAATTCCGACACTCCGTCTGATATCCGAAAGACATAAATTACATCGAGATGCTCAAGAGAACGCTGACCGAACCAAGGCACCTTGTACTGCCAAATTTCTTCGTTGGGTAGTACCAGATCGTGTCTTGAGCAAAGTATTAATCGATTGGGATTTGAGCGCCATAATTCGAAATTCACGATTCACTCGGCTTTGTGATTCGGCCACATTCAACGGAGGCAAGATAACATCTAATATACAGGTCTGACCTTAGTCTATTAAAGAACCCCCATGCAAGCACCGTCCCAACCCACAACCGCCAAGCGCGCCAAGAGAAAGAGGAGCACAACCGCCAAGTAGCTGTGTTAAAAGTCAACTGTTAGCAACAATGAAATGTTGCGCCGGGTCATCTTTAAGCACGCTGTTAAGATGAATGATAAATTTCCTCATACAAGCAACAAGAGCAACCTTTTTCGGTTTCCCATTTGCGACAAGTCGACGGTAGAAAGTTTTGATGACTGGGTTGTGACGTACTGCAGCAAGCATTGCCATATAGAGCGCGCAGCGTACTCGGATCCTTCCACCGGCGATTGAGCGCTTTCCCTTAAACGAACCACTGTCGCGGTCGAAAGGAGCAACCCCGACCAGTGCTGATACCTGCCCTCTGGTGAGTGTTCCCAACTCAGGCATCTCAGCAAGCAAGGTGCTGAGCAGCACCGGTCCGACGCCTGTCTGTTGCTCAAGCTTTGTTGATTTCTCATCGAGCTCCGGTGTGTCGACGATTGTCTTTTTGATTTCTTTATCGAGCTGGGTTATCTGCGTGCGCAGCGTGCTAAGCACTGCTTTGATGCTTGAGCGTGTGGCAGCCGAGGTCAGTGGTGCAGCAGCGTGGTTTTTCTCGGCAACCAGCATCCGGCTTAGCTGTTGACGCCTAGAAATAAGCTCTTTTAGGCGCTCTACCTGCTCAGATGCAGGTGGCCGTGCTGGCGGACAAACCCGTTTTCCAAACTCCATAATAGCCTCGGCATCGAGTAGGTCGTTTTTTGCTCGTCGGCCAAGAGACGTGGCAAATGCTTTGATTTGGCGCGGGTTGACCACAGCTGTTGGTACTCCTGTGGCCCAAAGCATTTGATAGAGCTTTCGCTCATACCCTCCGGTGGCTTCGACTACTGCCAGCTTTACCCCGTGCTTTACAAGTAGCTTACCCGCTTTCAAACATCCTCGAGTAGTATTTTGAAAACGCAGGATATCTTTAACGCTGTCTATCTTACACTCAATGCTGGATTTGCTCACATCCAAGCCTGCGGTTATTTTTCGTTCCATATTGGCTCCGTCTTGCTCAGAAATAAGACGCTCGGTCTCGCTGAAATTCGAGCTCTCTTATGAGGCTCAAGCAGCTGTTCGAGCTAATCGAAACAACGGAGGTGGTGATCCTGCTTGGCGACAGTCTCTAATAGGAAGGAACTTTTAAGCCGATAATCGATCTCCCACCTCCTCCCTTTACAGCCTGCACTTGCCATAAAGAGATGGAAATCAACATACGAGATGCCAAGTTCGCCAAGGAAGAGAGCGGAAAGAGATGTGAGGGGAAACAACAAATTAAGGCTTTAAGTTTATGACGTTCTCACCCTACCATATCGCTGATGCTGCGGACCAGGCATAACCTAATGAGTGCCACTAGATAAAACGTTCGCTCTTGAGCTGCCTGGAGACGAAACGTGAAGTTGTGTTTCGAATCCAGGCGAGCTCAGAACACGCATACGCCGAATTTCAGTCATGCGGTAGGAGAACGCGAAACTGCTCAAGGAAATCAAAATCAAGCTCGAATCCAAGTCCCGGTGTCGTGGGAGCTTGGACCAAGCCGCTTTGATCCATCTCCAGCTTCGGGTGGAAAATGTTCTCCCGCTTATTGTCGAGACGAGGCGGGTAAATCTCGAGCCAGCTTCTTTGATGACCTGAAGCTATGATCGCATGGATTTGTAGCTCCTGGCAGCCATGCGGTACCAGAATCGCATCCACACTCCGTGCGTACTTCGCGACTAGCAGTACGGCATCGTAACCGCCGTTCATAATAGCTACGTCGGCGTTTACGTAGCGGATTGACCGGGTTCTAAGAAGCGACACGAACTGTTCGACGGTGTAAAGGTTCTCACCTGTTGCGAGAGATATCGAAGTCTCTCCTGCAAGCCGTTCGTGCATTTCGGTGGCATCCGGCCAGAACGGTTCTTCAAGCCAGAACGGAGCGGGGTCGATTTGCTCAAAAGCTTGGGCATAGCGCACGGCGGCAGCAAGCGGCTCATCGTAGTACGAAAATCCACAGTTGGCATCGAGCATTAACTGAACCTCCGAGCCAATCGCCTCTCGAGCAGCATGCACCCGTTCGACGTCAAGGCTGAAACCAGTTGCCGGGTTTCCTACCTTCACCTTGACTGCAGTAGCGCCGGCGGCAACATTCTCGCGAAGTTCATTCTGAAGGTCATCTACACCGCCGGATTCACGCAGGTATCCTCCGGCAATATAGCCTGAGACAGAGCAAGACGTGCCGCCCAAGACTTTCCAAACCGGCTCACCCGCGAGCTTTCCCAGGATGTCGTAATAGGCGACGTTAATTGCCGCAAGCACTTGGCCGTGTGGTCCAGCCATACCGAAGGTCTTTCGGTCGTTGGCAAACTGCCAGGCAAGCTTTGTTGCATCAGTCAGGCTCTTTCCTTCCAGTTGTTTGCCGTAGTACCGAACAAAACCGACAAACTCTTCCAAGGGTCGTTCGGCAGCTGTTCCGCCAATCCACCCATAGCCAGTTACTCCGGCCACGGTATGAATGATAACTACCAGCATCACGCCGTCGTCATAGGTATGAGCAGCGTTTGAGATGGCAGCGTCTCGCCGCCAGCGGAAGACACGACATTCGATTTTGCTAATCGTCGTATCGGGCATTTTAGAAACCTCCTCCTCGCGGGGATAAAAAACTAGAGTAGAACGCATGTTTGATCACGCAGCACCTTTTCACAGGCTTAAGTCCTAAGCCGCTGAGAAGGTGCAACAGCATCATCTTCCCGAGGTCTCGTGGTGGTAATGAGCATTTTTCCATTACTGCATTGGCGGTATTTATAAAATGATACCGCCAAGATGCCAAGAGGAAGAGGAGTGAAACCGCCAAGATGCCAAGTTCGCCAAGGAAGAGGACGCCAAGGGTAACAAGTAATTCTATAGTTTTCCTCATAACTCCCCAAAGGTTACAAATCTTTCATTGAACCACAAGGGAAAATGATTATAAACTGAAAAAGTTACCTGCATAACACCCCAAGAAGGGCGATATGCGACAGCTGCATAACGTGAAAATCAGCAGCAGCTTTGCTGTCTGCTGGATTGATTGGTTATGTATTACTGCGGACAACCGAGTCAGTCGCTTTTATTTCCCCCAATTCTATTAAAATAATTAGAGCTTGTCACACTTTCTTTCATGCCCCGGAATTAACCGCCTGAATCATCGCCTTAATGTAACCGAAACCAAAGGCGTATGCCTGTTTGCGATCGGGATCGTCCGCGTGATTGGGGAGGCTTGGCATGTGGTCGGGCAGGACAGCGCCCGAATACCCCACGTCGTGGAGTGTTTTCATCACTTTGTAAAAGTCCATGTCGCCGCTGTCCGGATACCATTCTGAAAAATGATCCCGACTGCCTTTGATGTTGCGCAGGTGCACCGCAAATATCTTGTTGCGCTCACCGAAGTAGCTGACAATGTTCTCCAGTTCATCATTCCCTGGATTCTCCAGTCCCTCACCGATGGTGCCCATGCACATCAGGAAACCAAAGTTGGGGCTGTTGGTCAGCGCGTTGTATTCCTTGAGGCCATTGAATGTGTCGTAATTCCAGGTATCCACACCACGATAACCTGGGGGCAGCGGTGGGTCGGGCGGGTGACAGGCGATCTTGACACCGTGTTCCTCGGCGACCGGCATAATCCGTTCCAGATAATAGCTCATGCGTTCCCAGAACTCGTCCAGCGTGATGCGGCCAGCCTTCGTCGGTTTTAATGTTTGCCAGTTGTCCGGCAGGTTCCACGACAGGAATGTGTTGCCGCCTTTGCCTTTCACCTGACCGTTGCGGTAAGTATCGGGCACCACCCGCCAGTGATAACGCATCACCGGTACGCCAATCTTCGCCGCCTTCTCGATATTACCGGCGATGATATCGATCTGGCGATCCCTTTCACCGACCGTTCCGGCCATGATGTGGTTGGTACTTTCCTCGGGATGTTCACTGGACCGGATGAGCGTAAAATTGAGCATGCAGATGGTCAAGTCGTTTTTGTCGGCGATGTCGCGTATACGCCTGAGTTCATCAAGATCCCATTCACCTTCAGGGGATCGCTTGATATGCTCGACTGTGAGGTGTTTGACACCATGACGTTGCAGGTATTGTATGTGCTCTGGCGTGAAAAGATCCCAATGATCCTCGGCGAGAAACATCTGCGCCTTTTTCCGGGGTGGGGGTGAATCGTTGGCTTGTACCGGGCACGAATTCACCACGTTGCCCGTTGCCGCGCCAACGATTCCTCCGACCAGTGCTTTACCGAATTTTCTACGTTTCATGTGAAATCCTCGCCACGGTTATTTAAAATGATTTTGTTCTAGATGTCGTTCAGGGTCTATCGTTGCCATATAACAAGTAATTCTGTAGTTTTCCTGATAACTCCCCCAAGATTACAATTCTTTCATTGAACCACAAGGGAAAATGATTATAAACTGAAAAAGTTACCTGCATAACGCCCCAAGAAGGGCGATATGCGGACACTGCATAACAAGTAATTCTATAGTTTCTTGATAACATCCCAGGATTACAACTTTTTGATTGAATCACAAGGGAAACTTAACGAATTGCAACAAGAACTAACTGTATAACACCCCAATAAGAGTGATATAAGGCAGCTGGATATCATCTGATGCTTGAAATACCCACACAATTGAGAAACGGTTATGTTCGGTTGCTGAAGCAACGTGACGTCCCGCCACACAGCCATAATTACTATGTGAAGTGGCTTCGCTTCTATCTCGATTTTTGCAACAAATATCATCATGATCCTACTCGCCCTAGTTCTTTACCCCTTTTTATCAGAAAACTGCATGAGAAAAATCAAACTCCCCGCCAGCTAAGTCAGGCTTCTCATGCGATCCGTTTGTATTACGAACTAAAAAACCTTGATACGTTTAATAAACCTGCAAATCAAAATGATAAAGTCAGACAGAAATCCGCAGTTGGCTTAACAAAAGAGAAAAAGCTATGGGCAAAAATTCATAACGATTTGGATACAGCAATAAAGGTGCGTCATTATTCGCCTAAAACATACAAAACATACGCAGGTTGGGTTAGACGATTTCAGTATTTCACGAACGAGAAAGCATCTAAATTGTTAACGACTGATGATGTAAAGTCATTTTTGACACATCTGGCAATGGTTATTTCCAGCCAAATCATTAACGGTAGTCCCCGAAACAGATGAACGAAAACGCTACCACTTGCATCCCAGTCATGTTCAAAAAGCGATCAAAAAGGGTGTTTATCGAGCAAAAATCACCAAGCGAGCAACAGCACATACATTTCGCCACAGTTTTGCCAGCCATCTGCTACAAGCCAATTATGACATACGAACGATCCAGCAACTTCTCGGGCATAGCGATCTCAAAACTACCATGATATACACACACACTATAAAAAGCAAAACAATCAAAGATGCTCAAAGTCCCTTGGATTTTGAGCATTAGTTAAACCCCAGGACCCAGATAGCGGGAGACGGTAACGTTGGCATCGGAACGACGAGCCCAAGTTTCAAATTACACGTGAATGGCAGTGCAGGTAAACCAGGTGGGGGTTCATGGACAGTTGCATCAGACAAATGACTAAAAGAAGTCTAAGGCGAATAGTTGCAAATAACGGTGGTTTAGTGTAACTCTCGTCATTTTGCCCAGGCGCAGCCAGGTAGTCGTTGAGCAGTGTTACGAAAAACGAACGTTTTATGTAACTATGAATTAATGCCTACGCTGTCCTGAACATTGCACTATGATCAGAACATAATTGTAATATTTATATCCATCAAGTTAGGTATTTCTTAAATTGGACTTCACAGGTGCCACAGAACCGTTGATTTTGCATGTTAGAATTCTTTCGGTTGCACTTAGCGATTGAGCAATTTGCCTCAAAAGGACTGACTTCCTTCAATAAGTAACGTCTCGGTACGAGATTTTAAGCAGAAAAAGGATAGCCAATTAGCCGCTAAAAAGAGCTCATTTAAAATTTTTTCAAAAGAATTAAGAAACATTTAAGGTATTCTTTTCCCCTTGCAGAGAATTTTCTGCGTTTTACATAGAAATGCTTATCATAAAGTCAACTTTTGTCTCTTTTGTAATGATCTTCTTTCTGGTATCTTGTAGTGATGACGACACAGAAGATTTGTGCTTCAGTTTTGATGAAAGACAATGCCAGACAGATCTATGGGCACCAGGGCTGCCTTCCGATCCTTCTATACAAGATAAAATGGATGAGATCGAAAGTTACCTTCAAGGCGAAGGAATTTTGATAAAAGACATCTCTGTTGACTCGACATATCACCAAGTCGTCTGTGAAGCTTGTCACGTTTGTCCGTTAGGACCTCGTTTTTATATTAAGACTAGTGATTTACTCGAGCAAGACCTGCTCCGATTTGATTTTCTAAATCTGGAGACTATCGACTGCGATTCTATGTTTTAATATACGAGGATTCGGTTCTGTCACATCTGTCAAACTGATAAATATTTTCCAGTTTCCACTTTCAAAGTCACGCTACCAAAGAGCAACAAGATTTAAAGGGGCATGATTTAGGATCTATCAACGGCCCTTTCTTTAACTTTCTCGATCATACCCCAATTATTAGGACAGAATGACGGGTTACTTATGGTTACAAAAAATCGTCGTTTAAATTAACTCCACAACAAAAAGTCATTTCACTCTAATTCCACGAGTAACGAAAAAGGAAGGTTTTAATTGACTTTGAAATAATATGCTCTCCTTCTGAGAAGATTCAGTATCTTAATACCTTAGAGGCCAAATTTTACGAAATGATCTCTCTGTGTTCCAGACATAAGAGATATGCACGTTACTGTTGTGTTTAGAGGGTATGTTTAGCCATATGTTGGCAACAAATAAAATAAAATCATGAAGATAAAAAAAGACGTCTACGATAGGATTGCAGAAGTAATTTGTAGCGAAACAAGTCCTGTTGGAATTAATGCTGAAAAAACTCATGTGATAATTATCAAATTATTGGAAGATATTGATAAAAGATTAAGCCGTTTAGAGGAGTCAATTAAAATTCAAAAATTATGATAAATGACCTCTTAGGATTCTGTCGCTATTAGCTATTTCTTGCAATAATTCTGATTCCTCTGCAGAATATTTTTATTGATAATCAGCGGGTTAAGCTATCGATATGATTAACTTTTTATATCCAAAACGGCTAATTTTGGCAGATGCCACAAAACCAGGAATAGCCATCTTGCGATACCTTCAGCTTCTCCAGTAATATATTTATGATAGTAAAAGACAATCTCTGAGAATCAATTTATTAAAATCTAAACGAGATCCCAGTTCTAAATGATGCGTTTTTTGACCTATATTCTCCAAATACGCTCGGATCATCTTTGAAATCCACATCGTATTTTTCCGAGAATTCATAAGCGAAATTATAAAACCAAATAGTATTACCTTTTTTACCAAATCTGATTTTAGTATTTAATCCAAAATTGTAAACTCTAATCCACTTGACCGCTTCATTTACGTTATTACTAAATGATTCAATTGGAGGGTTCGGTTCATTTATATGCACTTACCCAAATCAAAAATTAAGCATTGTTATTTTAACTAATTTTTCATCCTCTAGTGTATCCTATAACTCTAACCAAGTTTCAAAACTATTATTCGAAAATAAAAATCCATCAGAAAATAATAGTACAGTATCTTCAACTAAGTTAATTGATCAGCCAAACAATCAACTGGAAAAATTTGCATCATCATATTGGAACGATAAGGGCAATTATGCACGTAAGATCTATTGGAAGGAAGGATGATACACTTAGATACTTTCGTTCCGAAAATAGTGAAAGTACTCTTGTCCCTTTTGGCAAAAATAAATTTAAAATGTTAGATGTCGACGTGAATCTTACGGTTGAATTTGGAGTAAGGAAAAATGAGGATAAAATAATGATTGTAACAATAGACGATGGTTCTCCAATCTTTTCCAAAGCTTTTGTTCCAGTCATTCCTTCTAAAACAGATTTATCACAGTATTCGGGGAAATTTTTTAGTCCTGAACTAGAAACAAACTATATTATTTCAGTGGTGGACGATACACTATCATGGCATCATCCTCGACATGGAGAGTATAAAATGAAAATACTCAAAAAAGATGTTTTAGAAGGTCAATGGCCTTTTAGTGTAGTTAAATATAAGAGAGATGAAAACGGTGAAATCATTGGAATCTTGGTATCAAATGGAACAGTAAGAAATCTTTGGTTTGAAAAACAGCAAAAGAATTGATTGTGAAAACTCAAACTAACAAAACCTAAACTGCATTAAAACGCAGTTTAGCCAAAACGTTAGTTGCAATTTGAGTAAATGAAAATAACTATCAAAAAATATAATCCTGACTGGAAGACGGAATTTGAAGAAGAGAGCTGTTTATTGATGTGTTCGATTAAAGAACCTGATGCCAAAATTGAGCATATAGGTAGTACGTCCGTGGATGGGCTTGGTGCAAAACCTGTTATTGATGTAATGATTGGACTCAGAAACTTCAATACAGCGAACAATCATATCTCAGCAATTGAAAGCTTGAGATATAGTTATGTCTCGCAATACGAAAGTGTACTGCCATTCCATAGATTTTTCACAAAAGAATTAAACGGAAAAAGAACTCATCATATTCATATGGGAGGACTTGAAACCGAATTCTGGAACAGGCATTTACGATTTCGAGATCATTTAAGAGAGAACAATGAAGACAGAGACAAATACTTAGAATTGAAAATGGATCTGGCTAAAAGGGAATGGACAGATGGAAACGAATATGCAGATGCTAAATCTGAATTCATTAAAGGAATTGAAGAAAAAATAAAAGCAACTAATAAATAAGGATTCAAGCGGTCGGCACTGCCTGCCCCGCCATGCGGGGACCCAGCTTTGAATCCTCCTTCGACGAGCTCAGGACAAGCGTGTTGAACTGAATCGCCTACCCCACGACCTAGGAGAAAGCAAAGATTATTCTGTTGGAGTTTGGTAAAGGTGTTTGATTAATTTGTTGTTTGCTTCCCTTATTCTGGAATGTCCTATCCGCAAAATGTTGGAACAGCCATTGCGGTCGAGGAAGCCGTAAAAGTTCGGATGCCGTACCGGCTACGATAGCCATAATAAATGGCCGAATAAAGGTGGGTCTTACAACGGATGAACTCGAACTTCTGGGAAAGCAGGGTCAAAAGGTAATGAAGAGCAGCAGTCGAGATTTGCCTTTCGTTATCACGCAAAAACAAAATGGAGCAACGACTGTCGCAGCGACCATACTACTGGACATGAGCTATAAATTGTGGTTCAAAGAATAGCCAAGAGGGTTTGGGGATAGAACGAATGGAATGAGAAAGAAAGCATATGAAATTTCTAAGGTTGTTGAATTTGATTTCTAAAAAGGATAGTCCTTTTTTAAATTTGGAAACGACTAAGGAATACATATTAAATAAAGTAACAATATGTTATTATCTTGTGAAAAAAAAGGATGGAAAGGTATTCAAAAGAAACAGAAGCAAAGATGAAGCTTTTTTATACTGGTTTGGAAGAAAAAGATAGGCGTCATTATGCTGCCTTAGAGGCCTCAAAATTAGGTCATGGAGGTAAGCAGTATATAGGAAAGATGTTTAAAATAAGTCAAAAGACGCTGCGCAAGGGAGAACGAGAATTATTGAATTCTGAATTATATGGACAAATTCCATTAGGCAAACAAAGGCGCATAGGAGGAGGTAGAAAAAAATTTTAACAAGTACCCCGAGACATTAGCGAAGCTTACTGAGTTTATCAATATAAATAAAGCCGGTAGTCCTACCAATGAAAATGTTTATTGGATTCACTTAAAGGCTGGGGAAATAGCTGATCGATTTTTTCAAGAGTATGGTATCAAGATCAGCAATGGCTTAATAAAGCGAACCCTTCGAGCTATGAATTTCAAGTATCGTAAAATGAGCAAGAATATAGCTTTAGGCAGTTATGAAAAACGAGATGAACAGTTCAAAATTATTTTCAAATTAGTAGGACTGATGAGTTTGCAAAGCCCAGTAGTAAGCATAGATTGTAAGAAAAAGGAGCGATTAGGCAACTTGTATCGTGAAGGAAAATGTTATGCTACGGGAGCTATAGAGGTTTTCGATCACGACTATCACCATTTATCTAAAGGTGCAGTAATTCCTCACGGAATCTACGATTTACAAAAAAATGAAGGGTATATGTCGATAGGTAATAGTCATGAAACAGCAGAATTTATTACAGATAATTTGTTATGGTGGTGGGAAAACTATGGTATCCATCAATATCCAAATGCTAAAAATATCCTCGTGTTGTGTGATGCAGGAGGAGCCAATAGCTATGGACACTATGCTTTCAAAAAACAAATTTTACTTTTAGCAAAACAGATAGGATTAGATATTATCGTGTGCCATTACCCACCCTATGCTTCTAAGTGGAATCCAATTGAACATCGTTTATTTGCTCATGTTCACCGCGCTATTCAAGGTGCAGTTTTTACCGATTATGAGTTGGTAGCTAAACTCATAAATAAAACCAAAACCAAAACAGGATTAAAAGTAGTAGCACGATTAAATCAAAAAAGATATAACACAGGAATAAAGACACCTAAATCAGAAATTGACTATAATCGAATTCAATTTCATCCACAACTTCCAGTTCTTTCCTACAGAATTTGTGCATAAATTCGATACTTTATTTTATCTTCGTTCCTAAGTTGATCGATCCGTTTTTATATTTCTTCCAATCACTCTTCTTTTTGTGCTTGAGTTGGGTTAGACCCTGTTCAATACATAAGGCATAGATAAATACTACAATACCCATTGTCAATTCTATTTTTCCAGAGTCTTTAAAATTAAGAGCTTCTAAATTGAAACCATTTGATTTTAAGTGTTTGAAGCAAGTTTCAATAGTCCAACGAATAGGGTAAAGCTTTACTATTTTTCTTTTGTCTTTCAATGTAGATATGAAATAAAACAGAGGTTCGTTGGCTGAACTTTTGGGGTTTTTAAAAATCACAAAAGAAAATTTTTTTCCAAGGATTTCAATTTGTTTAGACACTCCACAGATTTGATACCGTTTTTTCAATGCTTCACGTTCAATACCAATGTATCGAAGATGTTGGTGTTTATAAAATGTCTTATCCTTTCCCCTTTGGTTGTCCACATACCCTTTATAAATTCCCTTTTTTAACCTAATTACAAACTCTAACCCCTTGTTTACCAGATATTTAAACCATTTTTCTCCGATGTACTCCCGATCTGCTAGTAGTATCAAACCTTTCAGATTATATAATTTACAGGCTTTGTCTATCACCTTTCGTCTTTCATTAAAATTACTCATACCCTTCTTGTCTAAGTCTTCCCACCATATTGGAATACTTACTCCATTGACCACTACACTCAATGTTAATAAGTGAATATTCTTGTTGCCATTCTCCCAGCTCGTACCATCTAGTGCCAAATATTTGATGTTCTTCGCTTTGAGTCTCAACAAATAAAAACTAAAACATAATATAGCTTCAATCAATGCCTGCTTGTCAGCATCATCCATATTGAAAAAACGGATCAACCTCTTATAATTCGAATCAGGTTTGGTGTTTTGTTGGTTTTCGAGTATTCCAGGGAGCTTATCCTTTACAATGTTCAAATTCGTCGTCCTGGCTGATAATATACCTTGGGCTGTTGTGAGAAAATTTTTTATTACATGTTCTTCAAAACCTGAGAAAAATGGTTTTATTTCGCTTACGAGTGGAATTGTCATTGTTGTTAATTGTTTGTTTTACAAACAATAATGATATATTCCACTTTATTATAATATATAACCTACTTTATTTCAAGACATTGTATTATTTTAACCCCAATGTCCAGTAGTATGCGCAGCGACCATACTACTGGACATGAGCTATAAATTGTGGTTCAAAGAATAGCCAAGAGGGTTTGGGGATAGAACGAATGGAATGAGAAAGAAAGCATATGAAATTTCTAAGGTTGTTGAATTTGATTTCTAAAAAGGATAGTCCTTTTTTAAATTTGGAAACGACTAAGTTGATCGATCCGTTTTTATATTTCTTCCAATCACTCTTCTTTTTGTGCTTGAGTTGGGTTAGACCCTGTTCAATACATAAGGCATAGATAAATACTACAATACCCATTGTCAATTCTATTTTTCCAGAGTCTTTAAAATTAAGAGCTTCTAAATTGAAACCATTTGATTTTAAGTGTTTGAAGCAAGTTTCAATAGTCCAACGAATAGGGTAAAGCTTTACTATTTTTCTTTTGTCTTTCAATGTAGATATGAAATAAAACAGAGGTTCGTTGGCTGAACTTTTGGGGTTTTTAAAAATCACAAAAGAAAATTTTTTTCCAAGGATTTCAATTTGTTTAGACACTCCACAGATTTGATACCGTTTTTTCAATGCTTCACGTTCAATACCAATGTATCGAAGATGTTGGTGTTTATAAAATGTCTTATCCTTTCCCCTTTGGTTGTCCACATACCCTTTATAAATTCCCTTTTTTAACCTAATTACAAACTCTAACCCCTTGTTTACCAGATATTTAAACCATCTTTCTCCGATGTACTCCCGATCTGCTAGTAGTATCAAACCTTTCAGATTATATAATTTACAGGCTTTGTCTATCACCTTTCGTCTTTCATTAAAATTACTCATACCCTTCTTGTCTAAGTCTTCCCACCATATTGGAATACTTACTCCATTGACCACTACACTCAATGTTAATAAGTGAATATTCTTGTTGCCATTCTCCCAGCTCGTACCATCTAGTGCCAAATATTTGATGTTCTTCGCTTTGAGTCTCAACAAATAAAAACTAAAACATAATATAGCTTCAATCAATGCCTGCTTGTCAGCATCATCCATATTGAAAAAACGGATCAACCTCTTATAATTCGAATCAGGTTTGGTGTTTTGTTGGTTTTCGAGTATTCCAGGGAGCTTATCCTTTACAATGTTCAAATTCGTCGTCCTGGCTGATAATATACCTTGGGCTGTTGTGAGAAAATTTTTTATTACATGTTCTTCAAAACCTGAGAAAAATGGTTTTATTTCGCTTACGAGTGGAATTGTCATTGTTGTTAATTGTTTGTTTTACAAACAATAATGATATATTCCACTTTATTATAATATATAACCTACTTTATTTCAAGACATTGTATTATTTTAACCCCAATGTCCAGTAGTATGCGCAGCGACAATGATTATAGCACAAATGGCTGGTATTCAGGCATTTGCGACAGGCGGAATAGGAGGCGTTCACCGCGATGTCGGGGAATCGATGGACATTTCTGCCGACTTACAGGAATTGGCGAAAACGAATGTCGCTGTAGTGTGCTCGGGTGCTAAGCCCATTCTGGACATCGGGAGGACGCTGGAACATTTAGAAACACATGGAGTGCCGGTGGTGGGATATAGGACTAGCTCATTTCCGGCATTTTACCTTCGCGATAGCGATTACGCTGTTCCTTATAGATTAAATAAACCTTCCCAAATAGCAGAATTAATACAAATGAAATGGTCGCTCGGCTTAAAGGGTGGGGTAGTAGTGGCCAATCCCATTCCAGTAGAATTTGAGGCAAACGCAGATGTTGTACAAAAGGCTATCGATCACGCGCTTTCAGATGCTAAAAAGGAAAATATTTCAGGAAAAGGTCTTACGCCATTTTTATTGGAGCGCGTTGAGCAACTGACGGGAGGAGAAAGTCTGAAAAGAAATATTCAATTGGTTTTGAACAATGCTCGATTGGCGGGAGACATTGCTGTGGTGATGAGCGGGATTTAAGATTGATGAACGGGTTTGAGTAGTGCCTCAGGGCATTTCTATTTAACATAATATATTAACCGTTAGAAACGTTTACAAACTGATAATTTATAAACATTTGATTCTCAATGGTCTATGACGTAGAATTCATGAAATTTTGATTAATTCTTACTGTTAAAATGATGAACAAGTTAGGTGTGATGATTTGAAATTTCGGGAGCAGGTCTCTTTAATATCACGAAAACAAATAGGTATTGATATAGTCATTTCTGAATTTGCCTTGAGGATCAAATTCGAGCATCAACTCCTTAAAATCACTTAATTTCTCAATCCTGGATTGCAAAACTGAAGGTTGAATGGTCGTAAGTTTTCCCCAGTGCGGCCGCACGCCAAAAGGCGAAAGCGCCTCTTCGATTTTGGGCAATAATGCGTATACAGCATCGCTGTGCGGTTTCCAGCTAAAGTGAATAGCAACACAAGGTTTTTTGTAAAAAGGGCTCATCCAAAAGTCGTCGGGGGCAATAGTGCGTATTTCCGATACTAAAAGATGAGGACTGATCTCTTCATTCATTTTTTCCACAACGATCATTCCCTCGTAACCATTCTCAAAAGGAATGAAAAATTCGGCTTGAAGCTCATCGCCGCTACTCGGTGTAAAACCCATTTTGAAATGAGGCAGTCGGGCATGCCAGGGGCCATCGACACCACCCTGTTCTGTACAGCTTTCGGAAGGATGATCATCTACAGGATGCATTTCTCGATCTGCTAAGGCTGCTCCGTAAAATTCTTTACCGGGTTCTATTGTTGACGCGTCACTACGACTCTTTATCCAAACCTGGTTCACATTTTTATTTCTCCAGTCGGTGAATAAACTAACACTGTATCCGATGGACATAATCCACTCAAAATCAGAGGCTAATGCGGCCATTGGCATGTTGCGGTAGACTACTTGACTCATATTAAAAGTCGGTAAAAGGTCGAGTGTAACTTTGGTAACGATGCCCAATGCTCCCAGATTTACTACGGCTCCGTTAAACATTTCGAGATTGCTCTCGCGAGATAGGTTGATGATGTCTCCATTAGCATTGACGATTTCAATAGCTCTGACCGCAGTCGCTAGTCCGCCGTTGTTCACACCGGACCCGTGGGTAGAAGTCGCACTGGAACCAGCAATGGAAATATGCGGCAGGGACGCAAGATTATGAAGTGCAAAACCTTGGTCATGGATATATTCACAGATGTCTCCGTAGCGCACACCTGCTTCGACGGTAAGCGTTCTTGCTTCCTTGTCAAGTGAGACTATTTGGTTTAGTGCTTCAGTAGCGACAAGATGTTGCTTACTGTCAGCAATTGCACTAAAAGAATGACGGGAACCCAATGCTCGGATTGAAGGGAGCCTCGTCACTAATTCTTGAACCTCTTCAACTGAAGTAGGGTAGTGGACATTCTTAGTACTGAAGCCGAGATTGCCTGCCCAGTTTTTCAGGGGCTCTTCTTCAACAGTAGTGCCACAGGATGTCAAAGGAGACAGTGCCGCACCTGCAATAAGAGCGGAGGAAGTCCTCATGAAAGTTCTTTTATCCATTGCCGAATCGCTTGATTAGAAATTCTTAGAGTGAAAGAAGACGAATGTTACCAAATCTTTTGAATTTCCCACATACTTCCGGAAATATTTTTTAGAACTTCCGTATTGCCTATTAGTTCAACTTGAGAATAGTTCCTATCCGGGAAAAATATTTCTGTGAAAATATTAGACCCTTCGTCTACAAAAATTTCAATGGAAGAGGCGTCTATAATGGCGCGAATTGATAGCATATCCGATGAGCTGTGTCGATTTGCGGTATGTATGCCTGGAAATTTCTCAGAAAAACTGTCTTTGCCACTTTTCGTGCGGTCTAATTGAAGTGTATGGCTTCCAACATCGAGGTAGAAAGAAACTGATTGGCCTAGATCATTGGATAGTCGGAAACCAGCACTCTCAATCAGGGCGAGCGAGGCTATAATTTCGATATCGGCTAATCCGCTTTCGGGCAGTGCTGTCGTGCCATCACTATTGATCGCTGATCTGTTCCCAACTCGAAGCGAATTGACCTCCTCGACAGGATATCCTGACAGTCTAGGTGTTCCGCCAAAATGTCTCAAACTTAGCTCCCATGGAAGCGTCATCGCACTCCTCCATTTCTCCGTAGGCACAACTTGAGCATATGCCCAATTGCTCATCCAACCCAAAAATATCCTTCGCCCATCCTCAGCGGGAATGTCAGACCACGTCACGCCGGCATAATTGTCCATACCCGCATCCAACCATATTGATTTTACGGATTCTGCCTCTAATGCTTTTTCGAATGCAGGATCCACTGAAAATCTTTCGCCATCAAATTGCCCAATGAAGTATTGGGTACCCGAACCTCCATTCGGATTCCCAGGATTCATATTTTGAATGATAACCCATTTTTCCTGACCGTTTTCATCTTTCATAACAAAAAGGTCGGGGCATTCCCATACTCCGTCGTGGCTGCCGATGTCTCTACCAAATTCGCTCAGCAGGTTCCAGTTTTTAAGATCTTCCGAACCGTAAAACTTCAGATGATCATATGCCGTTACGGTCATTACCCATTTCGCTGTTTCCTCGTGCCACATGACCTTTGGGTCGCGAAAGTCTTTTACATCCGGATTTTTTACCACGGGATTACCTTGGTATTTTGTCCATGTCCGGCCGCGATCATTGCTGTAGGCTATTCCTTGTGTCGGATAATCTATGTCTCCTGCTCTTGCTTTCTCTGCATGGTGGTAGCTGTAGATGGCGATCAAAGGCGGCTTGTCATCTTTACCAAATCCACTCGTATTGTTCCAATCCACCACAGCGCTTCCTGAAAAGATATAACCGAGTTCATCAGGATAAAGAGCGATAGGAAGATGTTCCCAATGCACTAAATCTGTGCTCACAGTATGCGCCCAATGCATCGGGCCCCATACCGTACTGTCCGGATAGTATTGATAAAAAAGATGTACTCCCCGTCATAATAGACCATGCCATTTGGATCGTTCATCCAGTTGGCTTCCGGAGAGAAGTGGAATTGTGGGCGGTGCTGCTCGGTATAATAATCCGAGCCCTTTTCGGCTTCTGTTGTTTCAGACATTTGCTCATTCTTACAGCTAAAGATAAGAAGGGCAGACAGGGCAATATATTTGACTAATGGCCTAACGGATGATGTACTCATGATTTTGATTAATTACAATGAAATAGATTGACGAGGTGCCAATATAGCCAATAAAATAAAACACACAGAATCGATTAGGAAGTTCCAAACCATTGTATCAATATTGCAGATCCAGGATGTTTTTCAAATTTTCCTGGACGATTTTGGTCAAAGCTGCTGGCAATATTCCAATGCAGTTGGTAAACCTACGATTGTCTATTGCTCTCAATTGGTCAAGCATGATTTCGGAATCCTGTTTTATCCCGCCCAGATTCTTTTTTATCGAAAGCCTTATTGGCTAAAATTTTAGATATATAGCGACGGTCATCTATCGTCGGTCGTTAGCCGTCCTAGATCTTCTTACTATTAATCTCCTCAAAAAGCTCCTCTCGATAATTTTTCCCAATCGGAATATGCTTCTCTTTCCCACGTTCTATAATCTCGACTACGTTACCCATCAGAGCCTTGATTTTGGATTTGTTGAGAATGTAAGAGCGATGGATCCGTTTAAAATTTTTGTCGGCCAGCTTTGCTTCGAGACTCTTCATAGTCTGAAGCGTTATGACACGCCCTGTCTCTGTGCGGATGATCACATAATCTTTCAGACCTTCAATATACAGGATATCATTGTAGAATAGCTTTACCAGTTTTTTATCCGCTTTTACAAAGAAGTAATCGTCGCCTTCTTTAGAAGTATCCGCTTTTTCGGCTTCGTATCTTTCACGGCCTTTATTGAGCGCTTTAAGGAATTTTTCTAATGAAATGGGTTTGACAAGGTAGTCGACCGCGTCGATTTCATAACTCTCCAGCGCATATTCGGCGTAAGCTGTTGTGAATATAACCAAGGGAAGTTTGGTCATCGATTTTACGAATTCGAGGCCGGTAAGCTGAGGCATTTGGATATCCAGGAAGATAAGATCGACGTCTTCTTTCTCCAATAACTCCCTGGCCTCCAAGGCGTTATAGCAGTTTCCAACCAAATTGAGATCAGCTACCTGGTTGATGTATGTTTCTAATACTTCGTGAGCCAGGGGCTCGTCGTCTACAATAATTACATTCATGTTTTTAGTGATTTATTCAATTTGTTAATTCGATAAATTTAGTTTCAGCGATACATTAAATTGTTCTTCGCTGTTGTTCAATTTTAGTTCGTGTTTGTCGGGATAGACTAGTTCCAGCCGTCTTTTGACGTTGACCAGGCCGATACCACCACTGTTTTTTGACTTTTTCGATTTGAGTTTTGACTTGCTATTTTCCACTTCGAGATTAAGTTTGTCGTCTTGGATCTCGATATCGATGTCAACATATCCTTTGTCCAAATGACTATCCATGCCGTGCTTAAAACTGTTTTCCAGAAATGGTATGAACAAAAGGGGCGCGATCAACTGGCCGTCAACTTCACCATCTATATTGAGATCTATTTTAAAATTCTGACCGTGTCTTAGTCTTTCGAGTTCGAGATAGTTGTTAAGGTATTTCATTTCTTTCGAAAGAGATACTTTGGGCTCATTGCATTCGTAGAGCATGTAGCGCATCATTTCGGAGAGCCGTAGAACGATTTCGGGCGCTTTGTCCGATTTTTTGAGTGTAAGTGCGTAAAGGCTGTTGAGCGTATTAAATAGAAAATGCGGATTGATTTGAGATTTGAGAAAGTTTAATTCCGATTGCAGGGACTGCCTTTTCAAGTCTATTTTTTCCTTTTGATGAAATGCCCAGTCGTTGATTATTTTATACAAGGTGGATGAGAAAGCCATGAAAAAACTTCCTAAGAATATCCGCGAGTAATTCTCAAACTTGAACACTTCGCCGAAAGGCTGATCCGTATAAAATAGCACATAGTGGATCAAAGATTCTATTGGAGTGATTACCAGTACAGCGAGTATCAGCAGAAGTGTATACAAGTAAAATTTGTTTTGCTTCAGATATCGCGGGAATAGCACTAGGAGGTTGAGGTATACGATGAGCATGTAGAAGACAACCCTGATGAGCTTATTCGCCATCTTTTCCAAAAGCAGAGCCTCGCTATGGTCAACGATGATCAGGAAAAAATAAAATACTGTCCAGAAGAGGATATGGTAGAAGACCGAATTTTCGAGAAAGCGGTAAAATGCTGTCTTAAAATCTAATTTGTTTGCCAATTCAAAATTTTAAAATGCGCACAAGTATAAAAAAATACGAACTTTCGCGCCGAATATTAAGATCAATATTGTAAACCTTTCGATCAACTTTCGATTTAGAGATAATAAGTTGGCAAGTTCAAGCTCAAATTGAAGAATCCCCGCCTGAACGGACGGACAGGAAGTTCAAGACTATAGAAGAACTTTGTTTCGGGAGAATTTCCAATTTTTTAAAAAACAGACGTAATTGAATGTATAATAAGAAAGAAGAATATTCGGAAAAGGTCACAACAAAGCTAAAGGATCACTACCATGAGATTCTCGAACTTGCAAAGGAAGATCCCAATCGTGAAGGACTTCGCAAAACTCCGCAACGGGCGGCAAAAGCATTGCAATTTTTTACCCAAGGTTATGATCTGGATGCTCAAAAAATATTAAAATCGGCCTTATTCAAGGAGGACTATAGCGAAATGGTGATCGTGAAGGACATCGAGCTGTATTCACTTTGCGAGCATCATATCCTTCCTTTTTTTGGCAAGGCGCATATTGCATATATCCCGGACGGCTATGTGGTTGGCTTGAGTAAAATAGCCAGAGTGGTGGATGTTTTTGCCAGAAGACTCCAGGTGCAGGAAAGGCTTACTCATCAGATCCTACAAGCGATTGACGAAACGCTCAGACCATTGGGAGTAGCGATTGTTATCGAAGCCGCTCATATGTGCATGATGATGCGAGGCGTGCAAAAACAAAATTCGGTGACCACGACTTCAGCATTCACAGGAGAATTTAAAAACCAGGAGACGAGGGCGGAGTTTTTGAACCTCATAAGTTCGAATCTGAGATAGGTCCAATAACACGCCGCTGAGAAGGACCCAGAGTTTAAACACACTCCTAAAACTCTCATCCAAAGGTGGATTTGTCAATTTCCAAACGGAATTTTTCCTTTTATTTCTTTTAATATTTCAAGAATAAAAGTATCCTTACGGTGTACGAATAGAGAATGTAACAAGTGATGAAAAGAGCCTTGGTATTTCCAGGTCAGGCCGCCCAGTTTAAGCACATGGGGAAAGCATTGCTCGAAGCAAGTGCTAACCTGCAAGGTATAATGGATAGCGCAAAGGCAATTTTAAGCTTTGACATTCAATCTGTTATGTTTGAAGGCAATGAGGAGGAGTTGAAGCGAACTGACGTCACCCAACCTGCTGTCTTCATCCACTCTTACCTTATGCTGCGATCAAAACCCAAAATTAGCTATGATGCAGTTGCCGGACATTCTCTTGGGGAATTTACTGCATTGGTCGCTGCGGAGAGTCTCACATTTGCGGAAGGTTTGAAACTGGTAAAGCTTCGATCTGAATTGATGCAGGAAGCATGTGCCGCTACCGAAGGCAGTATGGCTGCTATCATTGGACTGGAAGACAATGTGGTAGAAGATATTTGCGAATCTATAGATAGCATAGTCGTTCCGGCTAATTATAATTGCCCTGGTCAATTAGTAATCTCCGGCGAAATGAAGGCATTAGAAGAAGCTACAGAGAAAATGACAGAGGCCGGTGCCCGACGAGCTATGATCTTAAATGTAGGAGGCGCCTTTCATTCCGAATTAATGTCTTCCGCTGCAAAGGGACTTTCCCAGGCAATTGACCAATTAGACTTCAAACAACCAATTTGCCCGGTTTATCAAAATGTCGATGCAAAACCATATACTGATCCCGAGGCGATCAAAGCGAATCTAATTGCGCAGTTGGATTCATCAGTACGATGGACACAGACGATTCAAAATATGATCGCTGATGACATAACAGAATTTATTGAAATAGGTGGAAGGGGAAACATATTAAACGGTATGATCAGAAAAATTGACCGATCCGCAAATACGGAAGCATGGAAGGAGTAGATAAAAAACGACATGTCGAACAAGGTCAGCTGTTGTTGGCCGAACCTTTTATGCTCGATTTTAATTTTCGGCGTGCGGTAATTTTAGTATGCAGCCACGAGGACGAACTGGGCACGGTAGGATTTATACTCAATAAAGCGCTCGACCTTAAAATTAATGACCTGATCAGCGATTTTCCCGAATTCAATGCCGCTGTTTATTTCGGAGGACCGGTATCCACCGAAACGATCCATTATGTACACGATTGTGGCGACATTTTAGACGACAGTGAGGAGATCGGTCATGGTATTTACTGGGGCGGCGATTTTGATAAGCTGAAATTTCTAATTACATCCGAACTGATTAAGCCAAGGAACATCCGTTTCTATCTCGGCTATTCAGGATGGTCTACTATGCAGCTCAAAGATGAATTGGAATACGGATCATGGATCATTTCAGACATGCATCCGAATCATATTTTGAAATCAAAACCCGAACGATTGTGGAAGCAGGTATTGCGGCAGAAAGGAGATAAGTATACGGTGATTGCTGAGATGCCGGATTCTTTTTATTTGAATTAGTGGTGTTTTCCGTAAGCTGATTAAATTGGTGGAGATGTGCTGTAATGAATCGGCCAATCAGGATTTAGGGATTCATTTCGGTTTGCTCAACCTTATCACCATGAGTTGTTTATTGCTGAAATCCATCCAACCGAAATTGTAGATGTAGTAATAAACTTTATTCTTTGAATTTGTAAGGCTTGTCGTATAGTAGTTAGGTTTGAATCCATCTTTTTGTAGTTTGTTCTTTTCCACATAGAACTTTTTTATTCCTGCCAGCTCATATTGTTCCTGAAGCACAACCCAATTTCTATGCAGGATTTTGTCAATCGGCCCTGTTATAGGATCCAATTCTTTTTTACGGTTATAGTGATAAACTGCTTTGCAATCGGGTGAGCAAAAAATCTTATCACTACGGCCTTTTACTTTGCTGCCGCATATTGGGCAGTGTTTTGCGGGACGGGGAAAAGGCATTTGTTAGATGTTTTGGTATGTGAAGCGAATTTTCTATTGTATAGTAATAATTACGGCAATATACGGAAGTTACGGTAATATCCGGAAATTACGGTAATAAAAGTATTATACGGGTATTACCGTAAATGCTTTTATCTGAATATTTGTCCCTTGCATATCGCATCGATATTGGTTTATTACCTTTTGATCTGAAGAATCTTGCTCTCCATATCACTGGCAACATAGACAGTGCCATCTGAACCTATTGATATGCCACTGAAAACCCACAATGGAGGTGCATTAGGTGGTGCTTGTATGCCCAGCTGTAAATTTTCTGCAATAGTGGTCTTTATTAAAGAACCATCTGATTCATCATTGCCAGGCCCTATTTGAGTTACTCGACCAGGACCGGTTTCAACGACCAGCAATTTGCCATCTTGGCCAATTGCCAAACCTTCCGGATTAACCAGGCCTGAAACAATTTCTAATGGAGATTCCAATACGTTATTTTCTTTGATCAACTGAAGTATTCTTCCCGTTGCCCAATCAGCCACCCATAAGTTTCCATTCGTTGCTGCCATTCCCGAAGGCACTGCAAGCCCATCTCCGGAATCAGCCAGCACCTCCCTGCCTTCTTCGTTTTGCCTGAGGACTCTTGCAGCTCCGGGTTGTGTGCCCAATTCAGCTACTATGAGATCTCCCTGATATTCAATGGCATTCAAGGGAACCGCAAAATCCCGGTATTCTTCAATACTTTCTTCTTTGACCGGATCCCAAATTTGCACCTCATTCGCAAACCACGAAGTCAACACCAAATTGTATCCATGCGTTGAAACCGTGAAAGGACTGATCAAACCTGGTTTTCCTATAAAATGCCTTGTGATTTTCTTCACACCACCATTATCTACATCTATTTCACGAAGGGTGAACAAATCGGCAAGAATCAAAGATTTATTACCTTCTGATTCTATAATTGCTATATCCCCGGCAGCAATAAAACCTCCGGCTACCACGTCTCGACTACTTCCATCATCCAGAATTTCTACAACGCTTCCGTCCTGTGCATGAGCAATAAAAAGTCGATCCTCACTGTCAAAAGCAAGATTGTCTAAGCCGGGTACGGATTCGGCCACAACCTCCAGATCACCTGTATTCAAATTCACCCGGCTTACATGACCCGCTATTTGATCGAGCACATGCAGTCTTCCTTTGGAATCAAATTTAGCAGCAGCAGGCATTTGATATTGATCGCTTACAACTTCTATGTCTCCATTATCCACATCCACTTTTACTATCTCGCCTTTGCTCCATATGGGACCGTAAAGATATCCATCCGGACCCCAATCCATTGCATTTAACCATCCCAGGTTTTCTGTGATCAGTCTCGGAGGTTCTTTTAGATCCGGATCTATTTCGTATAGCGCATCACCCAAAAAATCAAGAGCTACAAAAAGGCGACCATCAGCAGAAAATGTAATAGGATTGACTCCAGGAGCGACGAATTGTTTCGTGACGATACCAGCAGATGTGCGTTTTCCTACTTCACCGGCAAGGATATCCGTCCAGTAAAGAGATCCATCAGGTCCAAATGTCAAATCATCAGGGCCTTGTACACTATCTGCTGCACTGTAAGCTTTTTTAATTGCACCGGTTTCTTTGTCCAAATGGAAGATTGCTCTGGATATCACAGAAGCAATATAGAGTTCATCATTTTGATCAAAATTAATACCGTTGGCGCCGTGAATGGGGCTTCCCTGGACCAATACGTTTATGGATGATGTTACTTTTTCAGTGGCATTTGTTCCTGAACTCGAACAGGACAAAAGATAAAAGCTAAATGCAATGACCACTAGTAAAAATGCACTGAGATCTTTCAGTTTTGATTTCATTAGTAAAATTTAGAATCTCGCGTAGTCGGTCATTTTGCGAGGCAGCTTGACTTCTATAGGCCCGAAATCATCGGGCATTTCCAGGGTTGGGAATGGAACAGCTTGAATTAACAACGAAGTCACAGACATCTTTTCCTTCAAAGATATGATATTGCTTTTAATGTGTTTGATCATAGGCTGCCAAACAAGGCGACGGTTGTCTTTGCACATTCGACAGTGCTGTCGATGCAGTAAAATGTGCAAAAGATGCATAGGAGACATTTCTGAAAGAACCAAAAATACCCGTACGCATCGGACTCCACAGCGGAGATGTGTTCTATGAAGCCGACAATGTCTACGGCGACCGTGTCAATATCGCCTCTCGCGTCGAGTCACTTGCTGTTGCCGGCTCGGTGCTCTTTTCCAAAAGAATACGACAGCACATCGAAAATCAATCTGAGTTTGAAATCAAATCTTTGGGCGCCTTTGATTTTAAAAATGTGAACAAAACCATGGAGGTCTATGCCCTTGTCAATCAAGGTCTCGTTGTGCCAAAGAGATCGGAGATGAAAGGTAAGGTGAAAGGCAATTCTTTAACTTCAAAATATTTGATTGCTGTGATTGCGCTGTTCGTCATTGTTGGAGCTTATACGGTTTATCAATTGTTATCAAAAAACAACACACCACAAATAAGCTCAGAAATACGTAAAGAACGCATTGCTGTCATCCCTTTTGAAAATAACACAGGGGATGCGGAACTGGACAACTTAGGAGTGGTCGCAGCGGATTGGATCAATGAGGAATTTATGGATATGGATGAAGTTGAAGTGGTTTCTAATTTTACCATCAGGACACATAAAGCTTCGATTGGCATTATGGATAATGACCCAGAAGGAAGGACTTCTTTTGCGAAGTTGACGGGAGCACAAAATTTGATTACCGGAAGTTTTTATCGGGAAGAGGAAAAGCTGGTTTTCAAACTCGAAATGGTGGATGCCTTGCAAGGTGATTTACTGTATTCATTCGATGAGATAAAAGGCGAAGTACACCTCAAGCAAGAATTATTACAACGGTTGAGAGAGCGAGTGAATGGATATTGGGCTGTTAGAGAAGCGCTCGATACTAAGAGGTTTACAACACCGCCTAAATATGAAGCCTATCAAAAGATAAAAGCTGAAAGATTTGAAGAGCCAAGAACATTTATCCGTATGATGAGCCAACTTGCTTTATCGAAGTTGACATCAGCGTCTTTAAAAAGTAAAATCAGGAGGGATATTATCGATCTTTATTATGAATTAGAACAAGACGAATTTAAAAGAATAGCCTGGAGAAATTATACCGCCATGTTAGAGCAGGATATATCAAAAATTAGCCTTGAACATCTCCACCTATTGTCCATTTCCATGCAAATAGTCGATATATCCTTTGTCGGGAGGACATACGCAGATGCCGGAGAAATAGAAGAAACACAAAAAATTATAGAAAAATTAGAAGAATACAGAATTCCTCCCAGCCTTACTGCCTCCAGCGATTCTCATGGCGCCCTTGCTCACTATTATATTGGACAACTTCAGGGCAAATTGACCCGGCCTTAGAAGACCTTAAAAAAGCCAAGGAAATAGGCTTGGCAGCCAAGCTATGTCATTTTCAATACGATTATCTACTGGCTCCGTTATACGATCATCCGGATTTTATTGAATTGATCAAGCCGGTTTGGCCGGAGGTGAGAGACTAGCGCTTATGAAAAATTATCTTCTATTTTAGTATACCTTTGATAGAGAAAAAGTCGCCATATAGCTTGATTGTCAAAAAGCATAAAATAAAATGAGAACTTTCACTGCTATCGTTGAAAAAGATAAAGATACCAATCTATTGGTTGGTTATGTTCCGGGATTTCCGGGAGCTCATTCTCAAGGAGAATCCATCAACGAATTGCGTCGCAACTTACAAGAAGTAATTGAAATGTTACTCGAAGATGAAGAACCAATCGTTGAGTCAGAGTTCGTCGGTACGGAAGAGATTAGTATTGCTTAAGCATGGGCAATATTCCCGTTTTGAAACCTCGCGAGGTTGTCAGGATTCTTCTAAACCTTGGTTTTATACAAGTCCGACAGCGTGGATCGCATAAGCAATACCGACATTCGGACGGCAGAAGAACAACAGTTGCATTTCATAAAGGGCGCGATATATCTCCAACATTACTTCGTAAAATTGCCAGAGACATTGGCCTTACCGTTGAGGAATTGCTGGAAGACAAATAACCAGATAGAATATAAATGGCACTTCGGTCTGTCAGACTTTCAGGAATTGGCAGAACCGATTTGGCGGGAGGTGAGGGATTAGCAATGACAAAAGAATAATGTAATTTTAGTAATAAAATAAGCCATGGCGGCAGGGGCACAAGTACGAAAGTCTCCCTGTCCAAACAGAGTCTTTCAAAATATGGAGGAACGGAGTATTTTGAGGACTCTACGGCAAGAGATCGGAGTGGTTGGACTGTTGTTTGGAACTATGTGCGAAAAACTAAGAGGGGTTCCATTCGAGTCCTTCTATACATAAGCACACATCTTATTTTTCAAACGTTACTAAAAATTACTTTCAACAGATATGGCAACGAACATCGTTCATATGAGGAACAAAAAGTACATTACTGAATGAATTCCTAATCTGGCATCTGTTGCAACATTGTTGTTACTCATGAATACGCCTGCGATATCTTGTATGGGTTTTTCCGGGGGTACCAGGCAATTGATCACTCAGATGCTCTTCAGCCACCTTGGTTTTTGCTCCAGTACTTTCTCATAGACAGGACACGATGGCTCATGAGCGCCTCGTAGATATCCCGTACTCATCAAAAACTCATTAGTGATCTCGCCACCTGTAAATATGAATTCTTGCTTGAATAGCTTGACCCAATTTTCGCGTGTCATAGGATGATGATGGTCCAGCCAGTTGGAAAACGATCCGAATTCGTTCTGAAGTTGTTCTACTCTTTGCGCATTGACAATTGCAGCATTTACTTTCAGTTTATTGCGAATAATACCGGCATCGCTTAGAAGTCGTGCACGGGCTGTTTGAGTATATCTTGCTATCTTCTGAATATCGAATTGATCATAAGCTTTGTAAAAATTATCCTTCTTTTTGAGAATGGTCGTCCACGATAATCCTGCCTGATTGATTTCGAGGATCAGCCTTCCTAAAAGTTCATTGTCCGATTGAAGTGGAAAGCCATATTCTTTATCGTGATAGAAGATGTGAGGACTATCTGATGCCAAAAGAGTCACGGCCTGGCAGTATGTTTTTGGTTTTTCCATAAATTGTATTTATCATAGATCATTTTCAAAATTACTTCATAACTATGTAATGAAAGACTTCACCTTACACCCTGTTTTCTTAACTTTTAAGGATAAGATTCTTGAGAAACAATTTCGACTTGAAAATGACCTGGAGCTGATCATTTTCTACCGTGCAGGAATCTATTTATCTGTTTTGTCCTGGATCATGGTTATTGTGTTGACTGATATAGTCTACCCAGAGTTTTCCCGCCAGGTCTTTGTCATAGTATGTGCACTACTTTTTCCTTTATTCGCCTTCATCATCGTTATCACGTATTTCAAAAGATATTTGACTTATTATCAACCACTATGTGCATTAGGAAATTTTTTAGCAGCGATAGTGGGCCTTTATACTATTGAATATTTAATCAATGATTACTCTTTAGCGGCCATCGGGATCGTCATGCTATTGCTTTTTGCTCATTTTATCATGCGTCTTCGTTTTAAGATAGCCCTGAGTATCACTTTGATATATACTGCTATAGCACAAATTGTGATGCTTGTTCAGGGAAATTACACTCCCAGAGAGGTTTTTCATACTCTAATAGGTTTTTGGTTAGGATTTGTTGCCATCAGTGTAGGTGGATATTTTCTTGAAAAATCGACCCGACAGTCCTTTAAGCAAAATCTCACTATTAAAAAACAGCAAAGCGATTTAGTTCGCGAACAAGAAAAATCGGAAAAGTTGTTGTTAAACATTCTTCCTAAAGATATTGCTGAACGACTCAAGACTACCAAAGAGGAGATCATCGCAGATAGATATGAAAGCATTTCGGTGTTGTTCGCTGATATCGTCGACTTCACAGATATGTCTTCTTCAATGAAAGCGGAGGAAGTTGTTTCCTTACTGAATGACATATTTACCATATATGACGGACTGACAGAAAAACATGGTCTGGAAAAAATAAAGACGATTGGCGATTCTTATATGGTAGGAGCAGGAATCCCAAGGCATAGTGAGGTTCATGCAAAAAAGATTATAGATTTTTCTCTTGATATGATGGATGCTACCAAAGAATTTAATCTCGATCATGGTAAGGACGTCAAGATTCGGGTTGGAATAAATTCGGGGCCTGCTGTGGCTGGAATAATAGGCAAAAAGAAATTTCTCTACGATCTATGGGGCGATACTGTGAACATTGCTTCTCGTATGGAATCTTCCGGAATTGCAGGTAAAATCCAAATTGCGCCAAACACTTATAGCCTTGCACGAGAAAATTTTGCAATTCAGGAACGAGGCCTCATAAATGTAAAAGGGAAAGGGAAAGTAAAAACCTATTTCGTACTAGGGAAAGTCTCCTAGGGCAAAATAGTGATGCACTAAAACATAAATATTGATCTTGTGTATCAATAATCCGTGAAGGTTTTGACACGAATTTTCACAAATTGACACAAATTTTTGATTATCAGGCGTTTACAATATTCAATTCGTGTTAATTCGCGAAATTCGTGTTTATATGATTTGAATTTTGAACCTCTGGGCAAATTTGAATTCAAAAATGTGACCGATCCCTTGGAAGTATTTGCATTAGCAAACAAAGGATTTGCGATTCCCAAACCTGGTGAGATGAAAGGAAAAATCCAGACGCCAGTTGGCAAAAAAACCAAATGGCTGATTCCCACAGCAGTAAGCACACTAGTACTACTTATTGTATTACTTGTCCTATCCGGTGTCTTTACAAAAAAGCAGTTTGCCGACGGAGAGGTCAGCCTCGGTATTATTCCCTTCCGCAACATAAGTGGCGATGAAGCTAACAGCTACTATGGATTTGGGATGGCATCCGAAATACGGACTAAATTGTCATTGAGTAAAAAATTTGAGCACCTCAGTTCAATACAGGCTACGGCATCTTATGCCAACTCCACCCTTTCTCCGAAACAAATCGCTCAGGAATTGAAGGTAGATTATTTACTGATGGGTATGTTTCAAATTGCGGGGGAAGATATTAAGGTCAGTGTAGAATTGCTCGATGCAGAAAGTGGAAAAAGTGTAGAAGAAATACCGCAATATCAAAATAAGTTGACCGAAATATTTCAGATACAATCCGAAATCGCTAACCGGGTACTTCGGCAGTTTTCTTTCTTTAATCAGGACGCTCCCGCAAAGGCAGAATACACGCCCGATGTGGTGGCGTATGATCATTACCTGAAGGGCTATGAAATTTTAAATAGCGACCGATCGCCTACCAGACGCAAAAATGCTTTAGTACAATTTGAGACGGCAATTCAAATAGATTCCAATTACCTTTCAGCATGGGTGGGGTTGATTAATGCTAAGACGAGAATGTTATGGTATGCCGATACCTTATCGCAGGAAAATCTAAAAAGGGATATGGACTATGTTGAAACACATTTTCCTGAAGCCTGGGAAAAGAACTTAGCCAGGGGACTTTATGAATATCACGGATTAAGCAATTATGAAAACGGACGGCAATTCTTTCTTAAAGCACTAGATGAAAACCCGGAGAATAGCCGTGCAAATGCCATTATAGCAGCCATTTATAAAAGGCAATTAAAAACATCCGAAGCGCTTTTTCATATTACAAAAGCCAAAGATCAAAATCCTAATGAAGCCTCTATATGGGATGAAATAGGACTAGTGCTCAGTCAAGACAAATATTAGAACTACTTGCTTGTTCTTTTTCGCCTGCTCATCGTTGCAAAAAGCCTTGCGTAGTCTTACTATGCGCAGTTTTTGCGCCTTGATCAGACAAAAAATAACGTCGTTTATATATGTCATTACTTAGTTCCTGACGCACTAGTGCATCGGGAACGAAGTTCTTGAACCATGAGGTTGAGCTTCGATAAATCCTTTGAATTTCCACTTATACGGTTTAAACAATAGTGTGTTGTAGAATGCAATGTAAGATTCAATTTTGGATTTCAGATCGTCCACTGATATAAAATTTCCGTTCTTAATTCTGTGCCTTTGTAGTTTTCCAAACCAGTTTTCGATAGGGTTGAGCCAGGAACAGTGTTTTGGAGTATATACAAAAAAGATGCGATGTTCGGGATTCTCTAAAAATGCTTGTCTGGAAGCTTGACTTTTTAGAATTCCCTTATACTCTTTTGTTCCTAAGTCTCCCCTATAATCGATTTGCTGGGCTACCCAACGCACCAAAGATTCCGATTTATGTGTATTGAGTTGATCAGCAAGAAATCCGATTTGTTTATCAATTGATACAGTTGCACAACTTTGTTTTATGAATTCTAAATAATCCTTTTCTGTACGGGTTGGATGTAATCGGTAATGGTGTATTTTTCCATTAGAAATATCCAATGCGGCCATTAAACAGGTTGTTCCGTGTCGAGTGTATTCAGATTCAATACGACGATTTCTACCCGGGCGCATCGGAGTGCTGTTTTTTCTCTCCAAGGCTTGAATACCTGTTTTTTCGTCTACACTAAAAACACGCCTATTTGGGTCTTGCCCCGCCACTGCCCCTATAATTAAAGCACAAATGAACTCAACTTGTTTGCGAAATAATTCTCGGTCCTCAATATTGGGGTATAACCAATAATCTGACTTATCCGGCCTTAATTTGTTTTTTTTAAAATAGTGCCCACATAACGTGGGGAAATGCTATCCACAATTTTCCTTGCCTTTGCCACATGGGCCAACATTTCTCTTGTCCAGTAATCCATTTCAATATCATGATCCTCGGGCTTTTCACAGGCCAACCCTACAATTTGCTGCTCTTGGGCTAAGGTTATTCGTTTTGGTGCTCCACTCCTGGGCAAGTCTGATAGTACCTCCTCCTTAATCTTGGTACGTAAAACATGATCTTTCACTCGAATGCCTTGTTCATCATGTTCTAACGCTCTTAATTCCTCTTGTCCTGATTCCCAACGCCGCCTCCACCGTCGTACTGTATTTAATGAAACTCCTAAATTTCTTGAAGTTTCATGTATACTCTTTCCTTCCATTCCTGAAACTACTATGGAAACTCGTTGTTTGTATGAACTTGGTATATTCACCTTGTGATATTCCTTTTCTAATATATCACGCTGACGTTCGTTTACTGTTAATGGGAGGGCTGTGGGAATCCCTCTCATCTTTTTTTTGTTTTGGTGAACACAAATATATTAAAAATAGTTCTAATATTTCGTTCCCGAGGCACTAGGGCACCAGGCACTAAATCCTGACCCCCATGAAACTTGTTCTTTTCCTCCTGCTCGGCGTTGGAAAAATCCTCATTATGCTTAGGCATAACTCCGGTTTTTCCGCCTTGATCAGAAGAAAAATAACTTTGTTTATGAGGTTCATTACTTAATGCCTAATGCACTAGTGCGTCAGGAACTAAATGTGTGACCATTTATTCAAACAGTTGATTGTTGTTCGTTGATAGTTGTTTGTTAGGGAACCAGCAACAAACAACCGGCAACCAGCAACTTTTAAAACGTTCAAGGACTTCGTTCCCGAGGCACTAGTGTTCAGTCAAGCGCATAAATCTGGGTAAAAAGAATAAAGTAACTTCGAATGTTGTTTTGCATAAAGATTAGAGTGACCACCTGATCAAAAAGAGAATATAGAGCCTTGATTAATGAACAAAAAAAAGAATCATGGCAAAATTTTACAAAGTAACCTTAACCGAAGAAGAGCGTAGTGAATTAGAGCGAATAATAAGCATACCCAATAGTAAGTCAATTAGGACCAAGCGGAGTTATATATTATTGGCCTCAGATGAGAATGGAGATAAGCATTGGACAGATAAAAAGATTCAAATTGCCTATGGAATGACGATAAATGGAATAGAGCGAATGCGAAAAAGATTTGTGGAACACGGATTTGAAGCAGCGCTATATGGAAAGAAAAGAGAATATGTAAAAGAAAAGATATTTGACGGTCGGGTAGAAAGCCATTTACTATCCTTAAGATGTGAAGAAGTTCCTGATGGTCATTCAGGGTGGAGTTTACGATTATTGGCTGATAAGATGGTAGAATTGGAATATGTAGAAAGCATCAGTCATGAATCTATACGGCAGATACTAAAAAAAACAAAATTAAACCCTGGCGAGTCAAAGGTTGGATAATGCCAAAGAAAGGAGCAGATTTTGTTCATAAAATGGAAGCGGTATTAGATGTATATGAACGACGATATGACCCGACTCATCCAGTAATCTGTTTAGATGAGTCCCCTAAACAGATCATAAGTGAAACAAAGAAAAGGGGTGTATCCCATTTTTTCGTTTAAGCAGCTTTTTTCCCAAGGAACTCAGAGAGTCTGTCCCATTGATTGTTCATTCTCAAATTTCTGAGACTGATTACGTTTGTAACTCCTTTTGGAGTCCATCTTTGTCCTGACAATTTACAGCGCTTTTGCACCAATGTTCTATGGGCTGCTTCTATGGCACCACTTCCAATTTGTAGCCCTTTTTCTCTATATTTTGGATATTCCATCCTGTGGATGTTGTTGTTTAAATAGACCAATAATTTCTCTTTCTTTTCTTTTTTCTTTTCTGTTTTACATTCTATGTTCTCCACCATTTTTAAGGCAGCTTGTCCTCCCTTTTTCAATAGTGTTTCCCTTATGGTGTCTAACCACTCTTTTCTCTTTTCTTTTCTATGTATCGCTACTTTTGAAAAGTCTGAAAAATGTTCTAAGGCATGATAATAATCCAGTATTTGCAAAGCCTCTGGATATTCTGAGCTAAACCAATCTCCCAACCATTTCGCTCCGTCTATTATTATGACCAACCTGTCTTTTAGATCTTCGTAGGTATCCAGATATTCTGACATCTTTCGTTCAAATTCTTCATGCCCACCTAAATGAAAACAATACCACGATTCTTTGATAAAACTCCTGGTATCGCTCAGTTTAAGTACTTCTTTACCTTTATAAACCCTTCCTACTTTTACTTCTTTCCAATCACTCGGTCTGGTCAACACCATCCCTCCATCTGCATGTGCATATACTACCTCATCGGACTCCGCTTTGGGCTTACTTTGTACATCTTCTCTTTGCTCCTCCAGCCATTTTTCACCCTCCTCTCCAAGACTTTGACATACTCTGTGTATGCTGTTGTCGCTCACATCAAGTTGCATCGTCTTTTTTAGTAATTCACTACTCGATTGGTAGCATTCACTTTGCCCTACATATGCTGTGATATCCTTCAGCATCGGACTCAGTTTTACTCCTTTGACCTCTTTTACAAATCGATGTGAGTTGTCCAGTTCAAGTTTTCCGTAATAGCCTATTATGCTTTTTTTTTACGATAATCTTCATCGGCTTCTCCTATGGTCTGTTCTATCACATTGCGACTTAATTCTTTAAGAAGCTCCACCGATTTGGTTTCAAATTCATAAAAGCTTTCTGCGGTTTTCTCTTTAAGTTCTATCTCATCCAAAAGTTGGCTAAACTGGTTCAGTAATTTAGCCTTGTCCATTTTTGAATGTATTTTGGTTTATGCTAATTTAACCATTTTTGCGAAAAACTGGGATACACCCAAGAAAAGCTATATGGATTCAAAGGGTATATTACATCAAGACTATGAGTATAAAAGAGAAGGAGTAAAAAGTATGTACATGATCGTAGAACCCTTAGGAGAATACAGAGAAGTACATATTGAGGATAATCACAATAGTCAGACTTACGCAAAAATCATCATGAACTTAGTAGAAAAAACATATAGCGCTGCTAACAAAATCACATTGGTAGAGGACAATTTAAGTGCACATAAATTAAGTACCTTATATGAAATTATGCCTGCCCCCAGAGCCCGAAACATAGTGAAAAAGATAGAAGTTGTTCGCACACCGGCACATGCTTCCTGGCTCAATATTGCAGAATGTGAATTGAGCGTATTAACACGGTGTGGTTTGAAAAGTAGAATGTCAGATGAAGAACAACTCAAAAAACAAACCAAAGCCTGGTATGGGTACAGAAACAAAAACCAAAAAGGAGTAGATTGGCAATTTACAACGAGTGATGCGCGCATTAAACTAAAAAATCTTTACCCAGACTATATAATTTGACTGAACACTAGTGCTCTGTAAAATAAAATATTACAATTATTTTTAATATGTTTGCGTGCATAACTAATGACGAAAACTTATGGCACGCAAACATGAATTTATTAAAATTTCTAATTCAGAAATTGCTTTTATTACAAAGATGTTGAACAAGGGAGAGCACTCGTCTCGTTGTTTGGCAAGAGCACAAATTCTATTGCTCAATCACCGGGGTAAAAATACAGATGAGATTGTTAATTCGGTGAATAGATCTAAATCAACGGTTCATAATATTTTGAGAACTTATAAGCAATCCGGCCTAGAAGCTGCTATATATGATAAACCACGACCAGGAAGGCCAAAGACAATATTAGGGAAGGATCGTGCCAAGATCACAGCTTTGGCATGCACAGATACCCCTGATGGTCGTATTCGATGGACTTTGCGATTACTTGCAGATAAAGCGGTAGAGTTAGATTATGTTGAAAAAGGAAGTATTTCACACACATCAATTGGTGAAATTCTAAAAAAAACGAACTTAGACCTCATTTGAAAAAAATGTGGTGTATCACTAAACTCACACCACAACATCTGGCCCAAATTGAAGAACTTCTGTAGATTACGGTTGAAAACTGAGCCAGAATTCCAATTGAAAACTGAGCCAGTTATCATGGCAGATATGATGCATAACCATCATATGTTTTGCACTATTAAACATGATAACTATGCTACAAAAACAAGATATTATTCTGCGCTATTTTGATCAGGGAATATCCCAACGAAAGATCAGTAAGGATCTGGGATTATCGCGCAATACAGTCAAGAAGTATATTGATGAATATGAGAAGAATCGTTCTTTGCAGGACCGTTCTTCTAAAGGCATTTTGGATCCACCTCGGTACGATTGTTCTTCTCGTACCAAACGCAAACTTACCCAACAGATACGAACCAGGATAGATCAGTTTGTTAAAGATAATGAGCGCAAACATTGTTCGGGTTTGGCCAAACAATGCATGCGGCGTATAGACATGCACGAGGCACTGATCGCCGATGGTTTTGAAATCAGCTATACTACGGTATGTGAATATGTAAAACAGCACTTGAGAAAAGGTCAGGAGATTTTCATACGCCAGCACATTGACCCAGGGCAAAACAGTGAGTTTGATTGGGCAGAAGTTAAATTGACAATAGAGGGAAAACAGAAAAGATTGATGCTGGCTGTATTTACCAATGGGTACAGCAATTACCGATGGGCTCGTCTTTACTACCGCCAGGATACCGCGTGACGCGGCACGAGTTATGATCAGTTTCTTGCACGCTCATGTACACTATCTGAGCCACATTGGTGGTGTGCCATCACAGATAGTGTACGACAATATGCGTACAGCAGTAGCAAGATTTACCATGCGAAATGCAGACCCGTCTACCGAACGGGCAGGTAAGAAACCTACAGATGATCTACTTAAAATCAGCACATACTATCAATTTGATATTCGTTTTTGCAATGTGTATAGAGCCAATGAAAAGGGACGTGTAGAGCGAAGTGTTGAATATGTGCGCCGCAAAGCCTTTGCTCAAAATGATGAGTTTATCGACCTCGATTCGGCTAATCGACACCTGAAGCAAAAACTGATCAGACTTAACAATAGAAAATCAAAAGGTGAGTCTAAAACATTCGCTGAACGTGTGTGCGAGGAGAAAATTCATATGACAGTTCTGCCTGTTTCAGCCTATGATACCGCCCTGATCCAGACATTAAGAGTAGACAAGTATCACACCATCTCGGTTGATACCAATCACTATTCTATTCCTGAAAACTTGCGCGGCCCCATAGTGGATGTGAAAATTTACCCTTTGCACATTCACATTTATGATAAAAATGGCGATGTAGTGGACATTCATCAGAGAAGACACTGTAAGTATCAATGGTTCATTAAAATAGAGCACTATCTGAAGACATTAGCCGTAAAGCCTGGTGCTTTGTCAAACAGCGAAGCCTTTCTTCAGGCTGATACCGATTTGATCGCACTTTACAAACAATATTTTTCAGATCAACCCAAGGTATTTATTGACGTGATTAGTTACGCCACCAAACATCATTTATCTACCTCAATAATAACCTCCGCAGTTGATCAATGTCTAAAAACTACTTTGAACTCTCCCCTGACCAGTGACAAAATCATCTTTATGGTACAAGCCCTGATGAAAAAGAAAAACGAGGCTCAGGCACTCACCATCCCGAGCCCTTTGACTGAACAGATAAGTCTTAATTGTGTAAAACAACTTCAAGACATACAGGCTATTTTTTAATTCGAATAAAATCTCAACAATGCAAGCAAAAATGGAACAACAAATTGATTATTACTCACGTCTGCTTAGGCTGCCTGCATTCAGAACAGAGTACGCCGAACAGGCAAAAAGTGCTGCTAAAAGCAATCATTCTTTTGAACGCTACTTGCTCGATCTTATGATCACCGAATATGACGGGCGGCTCATCCGGAGAAAAAAACAGCGTATCCGAAGAGCCGGATTCCCGTATAAAAAACAAATCCACGATCTGATCAAATCTGAACTCCCCAATGATGCACAAAACAAACTGGCTACTCTCGAACGTCTCGATTTTATAAAAGATGGACAAAATCTCATCCTGGCTGGTAATCCCGGTACCGGTAAAACACACATCGCTATTGGCCTGGCCATCAAAGCCTGCACACTCGATTTCACTGTCTTGTTTACTGCCATTCCCAGGCTGATAACCCAAATCAACGAAGCCAGGTCTCACAAAATGCTCCGTACCCTGGAATCTCGTTTTGAAAAATACGATCTGGTCGTGTGTGACGAGTTCGGTTATGTGTCCTTTGACAAAGAGGCTGCAGAATTACTTTTTACTCATCTTAGCCTCAGAGCTGGTAGAAAGTCAACCATTATCACAACCAACCTGAGTTTTGATCGGTGGACAGAAATATTTGGTGATGAAGTTCTCACTGCTGCCATAGTTGACCGACTCACCCATAAAGCCATCCTGGTCAACATGAATGGAAAATCCTTCAGAGTCAAAGAATCAGAAAAACTTAATCAACAACTTTAATTTCTCTCAAAAAATATTAATGGTTATTCTTTCATCAAAATGCATAACTTCGCCTCTCTCAACTGGCTCACTTTTCAACCGAATTCTGGCTCAGTTTTCAACCGTAATCTACAACTTCTCCATTTATATCAACGGGAACCCGACCCCATTAATCCCTTAGTTTGTGTTGACGAAAAGTCCTATCAAATGTTGGATCATACACTTTTGCCATTACCAATGGAAACTGGCAAACCACTTCGGGAGTCTGAAAAATATAAAAGACAGGGAACAATACAAATTTTCGTAGCCTATTTACCTAATTTTGGAAAAAGATTTGTTTGGGTGTGTCCTACCCGTACAGCAATTCATTTTGCCAACTATATTAATGTATTCATGGAAGAATACCTACCAACGACATTACCTGAAGCTAAATCCATAAGAATGGTATCCGACAATCTAAACACTCACCAACCTGGATCGTTCTACAAAGCTTTTGCACCGGAAAAAGCATTTGAACTTAACCAAAAAATTAGATTTTATCACCCACCGGTAAACGCATCATGGCTGAACATGGCAGAGATTGAAATCCACGCTTTAACTGTTCAATGTTTGAATCGTAGAATGGGAAATCAAAAAATTGTCACTCAACAACTCAATGCATTGGTCAAAGAACGAAATGATAAGCAAGTCAAAACAAATTGGCAATTCACTCCAGAAAAAGCTCGAGATAAATTCAAACGATTTTATCCATAAATTAATTTCAAAAACTTATTTTACAGAGCACTAGTGCTTTGTAAAGTAAGTTCTTCTGAATTATGGGGAGCAGATTTTGAGTCAGATCGCGGCGCAAAACGCAGCCATAGCCAAAGCTACGGCGAGGCTTTGCAACAAAGAGCTGGCTCAAAAGATGCCGCCATAAGCTGTAGAAATTTACTTTACAGAGCACTAGTGCTTCGGAATCAGGGAGATTATGATGGGGCAATGGAGGTTTTTAAAGTTGCAGCTAAATTAGGAGAAGGAGAGTTTAGAAAAGCGAGGCTACTTGAAATAGCAACGAGATTAGGGGATACGGGTATCATCCCTGAAACATGGAAGTCTATTTATGGTAATGAATTATTGTTTTATGAAAACTATTTCAAACAGAATTGGCATGATTGTTTGACAATACTTGATACTACCAAGAATTGGAGGTTTGAAGGCTCTTTAGTTCAAGGAGACGACCAGATATTATTTAAGAAGGCGGAGATCCATTACGTGACCAACACTGTGGATTCGAGTAGTCATTATGCTACTCAATTGTTGGATTACTACGACAACTATCCCGACCAACTAGATCCGGAATTGAAAGCTTTTGCTTTTTCACTTCTCGGAAAACGGAACAAAGCCATTGCCTTAATTCAATCGGGCGTCTATAGAGGTAATATCTGGAGGTCCTTAGATCAAGAAGACCTTTGGTTGTCAGCACGTATAGTCAAAAGTGAAGTATATAACTATGTACTAGAAAACGACTACCAAAAAGCCACCGCCACCTTATTGGCTTTAAACGTATTAATTGAGTATTTTGGTTCTCCGAAGCATAATTACTCCACCAGATGACTACTTCCAAAACCCGCAAACTCGCTGCCATTCTCTTCGCTGATATCGTCGGCTACACTGCCCTCATGCAAACAGACGAAGCCCTCGCCCTCAAAAAAATAGAGAACTATCAAGATTTACTTCAATCGGCGGCAGAACAATTCAATGGACAAATTTTAAAAAACTATGGAGATGGGAGTTTGATGACTTTTTCCAATAGCGTGGATGCGGTGAAGGCGGCCAAAATGATTCAAGAGTAGGCTAAATCGAAACCAACCGTTCCCCTTCGTATTGGCATCCACATTGGTGAATTTATAGTTGAAAAAGACGACATTTTTGGAGATGGAGTCAACCTCGCTTCCCGAATTGAATCTTTGGGTGTGGCAGGAGCCGTGCTCTTTTCTAAAAACATTTTTCAAAAAATAAGAAACCAAGCTGAGTTCCAAGTGGAGTCCATGGGTAGTTTTCATTTTAAAAATGTGGACGAACCGATGGAGGTGTTTGCTTTGGCTAATGAAGGATTTGCCATTCCCAAGCGGAAGGAAATGCAGAGGAAATTGAAAACAATGCCACCAATAAAAAGAAATTGGCTGGCGCCTTTGATCATAGGTTTCGTAATCGTTGCCCTAGCAGGATTATGGATGTTTAAATGAATTATTAAACCGGAATTCAAAACACCCCTCTCCGAAGATATCAGGGAAAAGCGACTCGCCGTAATGGTTTTTGACAACCGAACGAATGATGAAGAGTTGGAAAGTTTTGGCATCTGGGCCGCCGATTGGATAACGCAGCGATTTTCAGAAACACAATCCAATCAAATAGCGTCGGTTGACAATGTCAGAAATCAGTTGGCATTGGCAGGGACAGGTAATACAACCAATGAAAAATTTGCCAGGGCTACCGGTGCCGAAGTGGTTATTCAGGGCAATTATTACCTGCTGGAAGATCAAATATTTGTGCACTCCAAAATTGTGGATGCGATTACGGGGCAGATTATCCATGCTTTAGAACCGCAAAGCGCCAATAGAAATAAGCAAGACGCATTACTCGAACAAATGACGGAAAAACTACTGGGTTTCTGGATGCTCAACACCCGATCAAAATTTAACAGAAGACCCCCGAGTTACACGGCATATCAGTACTATGCCAAAGCACTTTCAGGCCGGAACGATCTACAATCCATTGAAAACCTGGAACGTGCGATTAAAATTGACCCCGGTTTTTATGTCGCCATACTCAAACTCGGAGTAGCTTATAGCATTCATGGTTTGCATGTACAGAGAGATTCTATCGTAAATCTTATTTCGCAGCACGAAACGGAGCTTACACCCTGGGAAAAAGCACGCTATCAGTCATATGCATACCATGCCGAGGGAGACCGGGTTAATTTGACCAAAACTTATGAAGAAATGATTAAAATAGACCCTTACGACCATATCTCTTATGGGAATGCAATGACCTTTAATTTAGTTTCTTTACATCGCCCTGAAAAGGCTTTGAAGATAGCCTACGACTATCATGATCCATTTGGATTCAATTCAAATAGGAGAAAAAGCCTTTGGTCACCTGCACTAATATTACAGGCGCATTATGCACTCGGAGAATATGGAAAAGTGCTAAGCATTGTAGATAGCATTGGTGTCGAATATTTACTTTATCATTATCCTCTGACTCATTTAAGAACATTAGTCCGGCTTGGACGGAAAGCCGACATTGACTATTATCTTGACTATTCCCGACAACAGCCGCTGGTAGGTCTCCAGGGTAAGGCTGTGACGCTCCAAACTCTCCTTAACCGGGTGTGTGCTGAAGCATCCATTCCCGGGCAAAAAATTCTGATCCATGAATATGCCAATCAACTGTTGGAACAAGGGAAAATAGCGGATGATGCTTACAGTATGGGAAAGGCGTATTATTATTTGGGAAACTATAGCGCGGCGATAGATCAGTTTCAGTCGGTCACATTACCCCGTGACAAAGAAAGTTTTATAGAGATAGAAGGTAACTTGGAGTGGTTGGGATGCCTATATGCATTAACCGGAAATCCAGACAAAGCACTTGACTGCATTGATAAAATAAGAGAGTCAGCACCATACAGGAAGGCATACGATTGGAATCCCTATAACATCGCAAAAATATATGCCCATTTGGGAGAGAAAGACAAAGCGGTCGAATCTCTAAGAGACCATTTAGATAATCACACCGTACCATTTTTGAATCTTGAAACTTACAAATATGATCCATTGCTCATACCGCTTTTTGGGTATCCGGATTTTGAGGAATTTGTGAAGCCGAAGGGATAAGAGGCGAGTGACGCTCCTCTGAATCTGGCCTTTGGCAGGGAAGGTTGTTCGCATGGGCTCGTCCATAATTTCAATTGGAACAATTATCCTCCCAAAACCCTTAACTTTGAACAAAACAAAACCTTAGATGGCAAAAAGTTTCAAAGAACTTAGAAAAATGATTATGGAGATCAGGGAAAGCCAACAGGAGACGGCCGAGTCCATGAAGGACACGGATATGAGGCTTAAGGAAACTGATAAGATACTCAAAAAACTTGGTATACAAATTGGTGGCCTCGGAATTGGATTTGGTAGAATGGTACAAGGCTTGGCATTTGAAAGTATCTCGAAAATTTTACGTGAGAATTTTTCGGTCGACCATGTCAGTTCCGAACTAATCATTTACGAACCCGGCACTAGAAATGTCAGGGGAGAAATCGATGTGTTTGGATACACCAATAGCGCTGTCAACAATGCCGTGGTGGTCGAAGTCAAAGCCCAAATCAGACCGGAGGACGTTAATGGACTACAGTCTTTTATGAACTCATTCAACGACTTGCTTCCGGGACATGCTAATAAAAACCTATTTGGAATGCTCGCAACTCCGGGCAAGGTCGACGACTCCTTAAAAAAATCGATTTTCAAAAAAGGATTTTATCTTGCCACTATGAGTAATGATGTGCTTACCCTTAGGGAAGAAGCAGGTTTTGTAGCTAAAAATTTTAGGAAGAATTAAGTTCGAGGCTTGAGAAATTCCAGAGTAAATTCAAATCGCGGACATACATCTTCACCGGACAATACGCCATCAAAATCGGAAACTTGATCCACAGAACCATCCTGCCGATAGATGTAGACATCCTGCTTTATCGGGTCAATCAACCGTGCAAGTCGCACACCATTGAGCGGAAAGTTGACAACTTTTCAAAAGTTGTCAACTTTGTCGTGCTTCCACCACCTCACCACCATACCTCTTATCCAATTGATAACACACAGCTTTAATGTCTTTCGGTAACTCAGATCGCACTTCGAGAATCTTTCCATCTATGGGATTTCTGAATGATAACAATGTCGCATGCAACGGAGTCCTCGTCAGCAGCGGCTTTTCCTTTTCTCCCTTTTTGAGGTTCACTTTTTTCCTCTTTATGGCCGATAAGTAATATTCGGAATAATACCCGTATACAGGATCGACCAATAACGGACAACCTTTATACGACAAATGCACCCTGATCTGGTGGGTACGCCCAGTTTTGATGGACAGCTTTAGCAAAGAATAATTGGGCCAAGTGCCTATAACTTCGTATTCGGTAGTGGCTTGTTTCCCACGATCGCTCAATGTATAAGTTCCTCGTTTTGTGTTGTTTTCCGCTATTGGCGTATCTATGATTCCTTTATCTTGTTCAGGCCTGTTGAGGCAAAGTGCCGCATATTCTTTTGTAATTTTGCGGGCTTCGAAAAGCTCTGAACATTTTTTATGGGCTTCGGCATTTTTAGCAAATACCATTACACCTGATGTATATTGATCTAATCGATGCAGAGGGAAAATTTCTTCGTATTCAGTGAGAAGAATTCCTTTTATATGCGCTTTTTTCGAATCAAAGCGATCCGAAATCGAGAGGAGTCCCGGTGTTTTATTTATAAAAATAAAATTGGGATCCTCATACAAAGTATTGGTTTTCAGATATTTATTCACGAAGCAGTGATGATATTGTAAATTAGGAATTTGAACAAATCACCATGATTTTTGCCAAAAGCATTCCTGTGGGAAGAAACTCTGGTGATTTCAAAAGAGGATTACATTACTTGTGGCCAAATTCAAAGTTATCATCGCAAGTTTACTTTTTCATTATTACTCAATTCACCAAAAGTCTTTTTTCCTTTTACAAAATAATTCCACGGAAGATTAATGTGTAGGCGGCCACTTTTATCAGTGGCTCCGATTCTGAATCTCTGCACAGTTTTTCTCATCTGCCATCTCCGGTTTATTAGGCTTGGAATCAATATTATAAAGGCAATGTAGGCTTTCCAAATAGAGCCGAATGTCTTTAATTCACCTCTTATCAGAAACACAAATGAGGAACCCAAATCAAAAACTAACCGTTGCAACATAACCCAAATCAGGCTTCCCCGCGATTGATTTTTGAACAGAGTGCTTAGATTATTCCTGTAGTTGAGAAAGGTCTTTTTAGGATTGGAGTATTCTAATGTGCCTCCACCCAGATGGAAAACTACACTCTCCGCTACATAGCACAATCGATAGCCCGCATTTTTAAGTCTCCAGCAGAGATCAATTTCTTCCTGGTGTGCAAAATAATCAGGGTCTAGTCCGTTAAACTTTTTGTACAAATCTGTCCTGATGACCATTGCCGCTCCACTTGTCCAAAAGACATCAATCCGATCGTCGTATTGTCCATTGTCCTCTTCGATTTCATCAAAAATCCGACCTCGACAAAATGGATATCCCAATCGATCCATCATCCCTCCGGCGGCACCCGCATATTCGAATTTATTCTTTTCTTCCAACGATTTGATCTTTGGCTGACATGCTGCGATGGTCTCGTCACCTTCCATCAGTTCTAAAATCGGATCCAACCAATATTCCGAAACCAACACATCAGAATTGAGCAGTACGGTGTATTTGGTCTTCAGTTTGCTAATTCCTTTGTTGTATCCTTCTGCAAATCCATAGTTCTTGTCCAAAATGATAAGCTTGCACTCCGGATGCCATTCTTTAATATAGTGTATGGATTCGTCGGTCGAATGATTATCGATTACCGCGGTGGCCACCTGTTTGCTGGAAGAGTAGAGTACCATAGGCAAAAAAGATTCCAGCATTTCCTGGCCATTGTAATTTAGGATGGCTATTGTGGCGAGGTCTTCTTTGGTCTTTTCGGACTGTTTTCTAAACCATGATTTTGCCGCATTTCTATCCAAAGCAATGGCCTGCTTCAGGTTGGCTACATTTTTAAATTTTTGATCTCCCCTTATCCTTTGATGAAATTGCAAGGTCACTTCCTTTGCATAAACGTCTTTGTCAAAATCAAAAATATTCACCTCGATATTTCGAACTTCACCATCAGTTACCGTCGATCGATTACCTATATATAGCATTCCAGTATGGCTCTGCCTATCAATCAGACATTTCACAGCATAAACTCCGTTTTTAGGCACCAGTTTCTTTGCGTGCGCAAGAGAAAGGTTAGCAGTAGGGAAACCTAATTTCCGCCCCAATTGGTCACCTTGTACCACTTTGCCGGTAAGTTCATAGGGATAGCCCAATAAACTATTCGCTAAAGCCACGTACCCCCTTTCGAGGGCATTTCGAATCTTGGTACTGCTTATATTTATGTCATTACACTTTTGTTCTTCTATGACCTCGACAATAAAGTTGTGCTTTTGTCCATATTCCTGGAGCAATTCATAACCTCCTGCGCGATTCAAACCAAATCGGTGATCATAACCTATCACTACATGGCAAGGATCAAACTTCTTGATAATTACTTTCTCGATATATTCTTTAGGAGATATTTGAGAAAATTCGACCTTGAAAGGAATAAGGACAAAATGATCAATCCCTAAATCCTCAAAAATTTTTATTTTTTCTTCAATGGTAGAAATCAGGCGGAGCGTTTGATCTTTAGGGTAAATAACCTCTCTGGGATGGGGATCGAATGAGATAACAAGACTCTCCTTTTTTAACTTTTTTGCAGTCTTCACTACTTGCTCGAGGATAACCTTGTGCCCACCATGAACACCATCAAAGGAACCGAATGTAATAACCGGTTTTTCAAATTGCCGTAAATCCTGTAATTCTCGATGAATTTTCAAAAAAGAAACATATTTGTATCACGAAATTAATTCGAATAATTTAATACGAACCACTAACCCTATCCAAGCGTTGTAGAATATATGATCGATAACAATAAAGTAGTAGACACACTCCGAACCATAATGGATCCCAATACGGGAAAGGATATTATCATTGCGAAGAGAATATCAAACCTAAAAATCGAAGGCCAGTCCATATTTTTCACATTGATAGCCAACGATTTAGATGCGAAATTAAAGGCTCATCTCAATTCCGAAATATACGGTGCGCTCAAAAATGTATATCCGGAATGCGAAGTGCACATGCACATGGAACAAGTGACAAATCAGGCTCTTAAAAACATGGGCGGCTCTCTTCCACAGATCAAAAATATCATTGCTGTTGCCTCTGGTAAAGGTGGTGTTGGAAAGTCCACAGTTGCCGTGAATGTAGCTATTGCGCTTTCGCAGCTAGGCTTTCGTGCAGGCCTTATGGATGCCGATTTGTACGGCCCTTCGATACCCACGATGATGCAGCTGAAGGGTCAAAAACCCAATGTCAAAAATGTATATGGCAAACACAAGCTCATACCGATTGAAAAGTATGGTATACATACGATATCGATTGGATTTATTGTAGATGAAGAGCAGGCCGTAATATTGAGAGGTCCTCGATTAAGTGGTGTCATCAAACAATTTATCACAGATACGATTTGGCCCGAATTGGATTACCTTATCGTCGATCTCCCTCCGGGGACGGGAGATATACAATTGACATTGGTGCAAACTGTGCCTGTGACAGGCGGATTGATAGTGGTTACGCCGCAAGATGTGGCAATCGCTGATGCGATAAAGGCAACGAATATGTTTTTATTGGATAGCATTAACGTTCCTATTATTGGCGTCGTAGAAAATATGAGTTGGTTTACACCCAAAGAATTGCCCGAAAACAAATACTACATCTTTGGTCAGGGAGGCGGCAAGAAATTGGCTAATAAAGTAGACACCAGTCTCATAGGGCAAATTCCGCTCGTACAAGATCTAAGAGAAAGTGGTGATAACGGCATTCCGGCAGCCTATGATAAAGAAAATTCGCTTCACGAGGTATTCATGGATGTGGGTCGCGAACTTGCAAAACAGGTCGCTATCAGGAATGAGAAATTGGCTCCTACAAAGGCTGTCGAGATCAAGATAACGTAAGTGGACAGAGAAGAATTGATCGGTGTCATACGCAAGAAAAAATCATATCTCTGCATAGGATTGGATACGGATATAGAGCGACTACCCGAACATCTGCCTAAAAATTACAAAGGTGTTGTAGAATTCAACAAATCTATCATCGAAGCCACCTCCGATATTGCCGTGGCGTACAAACCCAATATTGCATTTTACGAATCCTTGGGTGTTGATGGTTGGAAAGCTCTTGATAAGACAATTTCATTCATCCCCGATCACTGTTTCAAAATTGCCGATGCCAAACGCGGTGATATTGGGAATACTTCTAAAATGTATGCCAAGACATTTTTCGAAACTTTTGATTTTGATGCGATTACTGTTACTCCGTATATGGGCAGGGATTCGGTGAAACCGTTTCTGGACAATGAGGGAAAATGGGTGATTATTTTGGGACTTACGTCGAATGCAGGTTCGTCGGATTTTCAGCTTTTGAATTTGCAAGGAGGTGGAAGGGTGTTCGAAAGGGTTTTAAAAACCTGTGCGGGTTATGGAGATACGGGCAATACCATGTTTGTGGTTGGGGCTACGCGTGCAGAGTATTTAAAAGCTGTTCGGAAGATTGTGCCCGATCATTTTCTTTTGATTCCAGGAGTTGGGGCTCAAGGGGGGAACTTAAATGAAGTAATTAATAATGGAGCGAACAAAGATGGGGGTTTGTTGATCAATTCTTCGAGGGGAATTATCTATGCTTCGGATGGTACAGATTTTGCGGAGGCGGCGAGGCAAAGCGCTTGTCTATTACGCAATGAAATGGTGCACAAATTCTAAATTTGGCAAAATCGTTATTTTAATGACACCATGGACGACAAAGAACGCAGAATTAGGGAACTTGAAGAGCGGAATGCTGACCTTGCCCTGCAAATTTTATTGAACGAATAGAAAAAGATAACGACCTTTACGAACAGGAGATGATCAATAATGAAATCAAGATTAAAATACTTGAGCGCAATGGATGAATCCAAAAGGTTGCAATCCATTATCGACAGATTGGATTTCCATATTGCCAGACTTAGACTTAGACTTAGATTAGATAAAGCGGGAAAGGCTGACGCCGAGGTTGCGGCAATTCGAGCTGAAATGAAAAAGGTGAAGGCGGAGATGGGTGACTAGTGCACCAGGCACTAAATCCTGACCCCCATGAAACTTGTTCTTTTCCTCCTGCTCGGCGTTGGAAAAATCCTCATTATGCTTAGGCATAACTCCGGTTTTTCCGCCTTGATCAGAAGAAAAATAACTTTGTTTATGAGGTTCATTACTTAATGCCTAATGCACTAGTGCCTCGGGAACGAAGTCCTTGAACGTTTTAAAAGTTGCTGGTTGCCGGTTGTTTGTTGCTGGTTCCCTAACAAACAACTATCAACGAACAACAATCAACTGTTTGAATAAATGGTCACACATTTAGTTCCTTACGCACTAGTGCTTTGTAAAGTAAGTTCTTCTGAATTATGGGGAGCAGATTTTGAGTCAGATCGCGGCGCAAAACGCAGCCATAGCCAAAGCTACGGCGAGGCTTTGCAACAAAGAGCTGGCTCAAAAGATGCCGCCATAAACTGTAGAAATTTACTTTACAGAGCACTAGGTTCGGCCTTAATCCGACCGTAAAGATTTAATGCAAATGTAAGCAGTCGACAGAGTCGTCAGCCGTTTACCGTCAGCCGTCCGCCATTTTATTCCTTCACTCCGCACTATCTTTTACATAATCCTATGATCCTATAATCCTAGTCCACCTGCTCCACAAAATCAATATAGGTAGACCTGATCTCCGAGATAACCGCATTTGCCTCATGGAATAATTCTGCCCACGGAGAACTATTATCGTCTATATGCGCGGTATGATCTCCTCCGACCGATACTCCCACATTCGTAAGAAAATAGAACTTGAATGTCCCATCAAGAGGAAGAGCGGTATTCGCACTTTCGACGGACAACCCCAGATGTTTTTGGGCTTTTTCAAGATAGGGTCTGACTGCATTTTTGATGTTGTCGTGTTGGAAAGTAATGTCTTTATTGCCGTCACTCGTATAGAGCATCGCCGTCCCATTTTCAAATACACACGTGGATACGTATAGATCCTTCTGCATATGCCAATCCATCGCCATCCCATAAATGTGGAATTTTTCCCTTGTATCCGGAATGTTTAGTTGTTGAGGTGTTAATGAAAAGGCATGGAGGCGTTTTTGTATATAGCTCCTTTTAGCCCGGCTGTCCTCGGGCTGCTGAGGTGCCTCCTTTTTAGCGTTGTTGCACCCGTTTAGGACTAATAAAAAAACCAACATTAGCCAGGACGAATAACTTATTATTTTAGACTGTTTCTGCGTCGTCATTTATTTCGTACTCTAAAATCGTATAAATCGCAAAGAACGGGTAAATTTTACTTCTCTTTTTAAACATACTCTTAACACGTACATAAGAAAATTGTAGATGTAAGGAATCGTACTTTTGTAGAATATTATAAATTCATGAACGCGATGTTAAGATTAATACTGTTCCTTGCCGCACTTACAACATCTTTTTTAGTCAAAAGCCAAACCGAATCCAACCACGGAAATAAATTCGAGCAAATGGGGGCATTATTCACTTCGCCCAATCAATATCGCGGAGCTGATGGCGCACCAGGCCCTGAATATTGGCAACAGCGGGCGGATTATAAAATAGACTGCAAATTAGACGTATTCGAGCATAGATTGGACGGAAAAGAAACCGTAACCTATCATAACAATTCTCCGAACACCCTCAGATATGTGTGGCTTCAACTGGACGAAAACGAACATTCCGCGACAAGCGAAAAACACCGTATGGAGCCTTCCCGCATTAGTGAGACCATGAGCGAAGAAGAACTGAATAATTTGGAGCCATGGAGGGCCCTGGACAAATATGGAACTAAGATTCAAAGAGTTGCGGATACGAATGGCCGCAAATTGCATTACGAGATAAATGGCACTTCTATGAGGATAGAGTTGCCTGCTCCACTGAAACCAGGAGATAGATTTAGTTTCAAAATAGACTGGCACTATTACCTCATAGATCGGATCAACAATCCCAGCGGCGGTCGAGGAGGCTATGAATTTTTCGAAGATCACGACAACTACCTCTACACGATCGCCCAGTGGTTTCCCAGGATGTGCGTCTACAATGATTTCGAAGGATGGCAGAACAAGCAATTTGTCGGAAGAGGTGAGTTCGCGCTTACTTTTGGCAACTACGATGTCAAAATATTGTTGCCCTCCGACTTTGTAGTAGGTTCGACGGGAGAATGTCAGAACTATGAAGAAGTGCTTACTCCAGCACAATTAAGCAGGTATAATCGATCAAAAAAAGCTACCCAGCCTATGGAAATTGTCACTTTAAAAGAGGCCAAAGAAAACGAGAAAAGAGATATCTCGACAAAAATGTCGACATGGCATTACAAAGCGGAAAATGTGCGCGATTTTGCTTGGACGGCGAGCAAGAAATTCGTCTGGGATGCTATGCCACATAATACCGAAGACGGAAATGCTGTGATGTGCATGAGCTACTACGGCAAGGAGGCGTATCCGATTTACAATAAATTTTCTACAAAGACAATTGCCCACACACTCGAAACCTATTCGAAGTATACCATTCCGTATCCCTATCCGGTAGCCATCTCAGTAGAGGCCGAAAACGGTATGGAATATCCTATGATTTGCTTCAATCCCGGGAGGGCAGAAGAGGACGGAACGTATACCGAAAGAGCCAAAATAGCTGCACTTACTGTCATCATACATGAAGTAGGCCATAACTATTTTCCAATGATCGTCAATAGCGACGAGCGGCAGTGGGCATGGTTTGACGAAGGGCTCAATAGCTTTTTGCAATTCATCACTGAGCAGGAATTTGACAGCCATTATCCACATTGGTTCGTCCCGTATCAAATTGCGAATTACATGGCACGACCCTTCGACCAGCTCGAGCCGATCATGACCAATAGCGAGAATATAATAGATTACGGGTCGAATGCATATAATAAGCCCACAGCAGCCCTGAATATTCTCAGAGAAACTATTATGGGGCGCGAGCTTTTTGATTACGCGTTCAAAGAATACGCGCGTCGCTGGGCTTTTAAGCATCCTAGTCCCGAGGACTTTTTCAGAACTATGGAAGATGCGAGTGCGGTGGATTTAGATTGGTTTTGGCGCGGATGGTTTTACAGTATTGATGCGGTAGATATTTCTCTGGACAGTGTGGTGTGGTACAAAGTCGATTTGAAAAATAATCCCGAAAAGCAGCAGGTGGAATATCCAGTTTTTGCCAATAAACCCTTTGAGCATATTTCGAAAAAAAGGAATGAGGCTGGGGGCGTGGAATTCGCAGTCAAGAAGGATCGTTCGCTTAATGATTTTTATTCTACGTATCGTCCGTGGGAGACAAAAGATTCGATCCGCTATGTTAAATACACCATAGCGGATGAGCGATATTCTAAAAAGGAAAAGCAGATCCTTTTCGGCGATAAAAATTATTACGAACTGTATTTTAGCAACCATGGCGGCCTTGTGATGCCTGTGATCATCGAATGGACTTTTGATGACGGGACCAAGGAGATCGAGCGCGTTCCTGTAGAAATTTGGCGAAAAAATGAATACGACTTCACCAAGGTTTTCGTCAAAGACAAAGAAGTGACGTCCATCGTTATCGATCCAAATAGGGAAACTGCGGATATCAATGAAGACAACAACAACTGGCCCGAAATCGAGCTTCCCACGAGGTTTCAGGTTTTCAAGGCGAATAAAATCGATGAAGGCAAAAATCCTATGCAGAGGGCAAAGAAGAAAAAGGCGATGAGGCCGTGACAAGTTCAAGTACAAGAGTCAAGTTCAAGAGTTATGCTAAAAGTTGAGACAACAGTTTCATTTGGTGTATGCCAATAAAATCTTTTTTAAAGTCTCTAAACGAATCTCGGTATCAAAAATCGCCCTTGTCGGTATCTCAAAACCCTTTACCGCTGTGCTGGCTATCGTGCCATCTGCAGCCTTTTTTAAACTTTTGTGATTTTGCTTTCGAGAAAAAACAGAGATCGGGTTCGTAATCGTTCCGCGTAAATTTGACCATTACCTTTTCGACTCCTACATAACCCAAATCATGTTTTATTACGTAGTTGTCCAATAAGGACAAGAGGCCTTTAGTAGAATCATTGTGCTCCTTTACCTCCGGAGAATGAATAATGATCTCTCCATTTATGAATTCCGCTTTCATATTATCGTGCACCAGATCGTAAAACTCCTGCCTTTTCCGGAGTTCTTTTACCAACTCTTCATTTACGCGTTCGACGACAAGCTGCGCCTGAGGTTTTGACAATATTTCTTTGACCAAACTTTCTGTTGAACTCATCTGGTAGTGCTTAAAGGTCAATAGAAATATACAACTTTTTTGCATTCAAATTGGAATTTGGGACGCGAGATTTGCAACTTCACAGAAGGTTTCTCAACTAGTGCTTAGTCAATTTGGATAGATGAATAAAAAGGTAAAGCTCACATCAATCTTCGTCACAGTGCAAATATTCATGTGCGCACAAACGTCGGGCCAGTCCATCGCAGATTCCATAATTATGGAAACGGTGGTGGTCACCCATTCTAAAATTCCCCTAAAACTGAGTAAAACTGCCAAACCAATTCGTATAATAGATCGCCAAAAGATAGAACAGAGTTATGGTAAGGACCTCGCTCAATTGCTCGACGAGGAAGTGGGCCTGACGGTCAACGGCGCCCAGAGCAACCCCGGAAAGGACAAAAGTGTATTCCTCAGAGGGGCAAGCGGAGAGTATACGTTAATCCTCATCGATGGCCAACCTTTGCTGGACCCTTCGGGCATAGGAGGTGTTGCGGATATCAGGACAATTGCACTCGGCCAAATAGAACGCATAGAAATTATGAAGGGCAGTCAAAGCACTTTGTATGGTTCTGACGCTATAGCAGGAGTGATCAACATTATCACGGATAAAAGCAACTCCGAAAATTTTGGCCTTAATGCCAATGCAGGCTACGGATCGTTTGGCACCTTAAACGGATATGTCGGGTCAAACGGTCAAAGCGGTATGCTGCATTACAATGCGAGTTTCAGCCACAGCGAATCGGACGGAATATCCGAGGCTCTATCGCTTGATCCCGCCTCGCAATTCGAAAAAGATGGCTCTAATCTAAACAGTTTTCAATCCAATATTGGGCTAGCTCTTCACGACAATATAAATCTAAGATCATTTATACAATACGCTGATTATCAGAGTGATACGGATGATGGTGCATTTGCCGATGCAAAAAATATATACCAAAATAACACTTTGAATACCGGTGCTGCGCTGAAACTTACTAGCGAAAATATCTCTGCTAACGTCAACTACAATTACACCAAAACCGACCGGCTTTTTGATTCTTCCTTCGGATTGAGTGAGTTTTTCGGTCGATTTCACAATGTGGATTCATGGTTGAATTATCAATTCTCCGAAAGAATTCAATTCACCGGTGGACTCCATTATCAAAGCCATGGAATGATCCATGAGTCGGCAACCACTCCTAATCCATCAGACAATATCCTAAGCCCTTATGTCACTTTTTTGATAAATCCGAATGACCGGTTCAATGCCGAATTAGGTTTGAGGTATAGCGATCATTCGAAATTTGGTGCGAATACAAATTATTCATTGGCGGCCTCTTATTGGACAGGCGAACAATTGAAAATTTTTAGCAACTATTCTACGGGATTTAAGGCTCCCAATCTCTTTCAACTTTACGGTGCTTTCGGAGCTAACGAAAATCTCGATCCACAATTGAGCAAATCATTCGAACTCGGTGCTCAAGTGATTTCGAACGATTCCAAATTCGATACTCAATTCACCTATTTTAAGCGAAAAGTCAATGACGTGATCGTATTCGAGTTCACACCTGGCTATTTCAATCGGGACAAACGGAATGATCAAGGTGTTGAAGTAGAAATAGGCGTGCGACTAAGCGAGCGCCTTTCCGTGAAGGGTCAGTATGTCTACCTCGACGGCGAGGTAACCACAATAAAGGATAATGGCCAGGAGGTTAAGTCAAACAATTTATATAGACGACCAAAGCACAATTTTGCATTATCGGCAAATGTTCAGCTTATTGATAACCTTCTCATCAACGCAAGATTATCAAGTGTAGGGAAAAGAAGAGACTTGTTTTTTGATCCCAATAACTTCTTTATGGCTGAAGAGGTTATTTTGGATAGCTTCCTGATTATTAACATGTATACTCAGTTTCAATTGAACAAAAATGTCATGCTGTATGCGGATTTAAAGAACTTGACAGATTCGGAGTTTATGGAGGTGTATGGATTTAGTACACTTGGCTTTAATATTATTGGCGGGGTGCGATTTAGGTTGTAGAAAGATGCGTAGTAGAATGTCCATATCAAGATAGGCGGGTCTATCAACAGGTAGGCGCTGATCTACGCTCTCGTACACACATCACACACTCCATTGAGTACCAATTGCGCAGCATGTACGCGGAAGCCTTTTGAAAGATTTGGTTCGGGTACACTGATGTCCTCCAAACAAGTAGTCTGCTCACAATCTGTGCAAAAGAAATGGGCATGCACATCCCGATGGTTGTGTTCGGTACATACATCGGAACATAGAGCATATTTGGGAGTGCCGGTGCCATGGATTACCTGGTGAATAAGGCCATGCTGTTCGAATGATTTTAATGTACGGTAAAGAGTAATGCGATCAAAATCACCTAATTTTTCCTCGATGTCGCGATTTGTGAGCGCAAAACCTTTTGATTCAATAAAAATTTGAAGTATTCTTCGACGGAAAGGCGTTTTGCGAAGATTGTGATCGGATAGTTTTGTTAATAAGTCTTGCTCCATAATATAGAATACCCAAATTTTTTACCTACGCAATCGTCGGCAGTCCACAGTCTGCCTTGAGCGCCCTGCCTACGTAGCCGAAGCTACTTCGGTGGCTTACGCTTCTTAGCTTTAGTGACGGAGCGCGGAGTCGGCGTGTCGAAGTAGCCTGCACTGAGCGTGTCAAAATGGCAATCCGTCATCCTCATCACCAAGATCTACTAATTTCGGTTCGCTGAATGGTGACGACGGAGCAGTGCCATCCGCAAATGTGTCTACTTCGGATGCTTCTACCTCAGCTGTTTTCTTCTCAATTCGCCATGCCCGGACATTCGTGTACCAACGACCGTTGTATTCCCTGCTTTCGATTTCTATTGATGCTCTGATGTCATCACCCTCGGTCAATTCAAACTCATCGATCTTATCTCCCCAGAGATAAAGACAGGCTTGTTTAGGATATTGACCGCTGCTGGATTCTACAATAAATTCCTGCTTGCGCCATTCTCCTCGCGCCGAAGTGCCGGTCTGCACGGCTAGTATTTTGACTATTTTTCCTTCTAATTCCATTTTTTTTAGATATAAGATATGAGAATAGAATTCGAATTGTCAATGTTTATGGAAGTAACTGTCCTCAAATGCAGCCACGGCTTTCCTTAACTTATCTATAAAGGCCTGATCGGTCGTCTGTTTGGCCTTCATAGAGTAGACTAACATTTGATGAAGCAAGCCAAGATGTTTTTGATATTTCGCGTACGCTTTATTGTCTTCGGCATCAGTCAATTTTATTCTTTGGTGCAGGAAGTACTGGCTTACGATGTCCTGGATTTTTTTGGCGTGTTCTTCCTTATTATTGACCCATCTGACCAGTTGATTCCAGTTGGGTGAATCACTTGCTGACTCTTCTTTGATCTTGTTCATTGACTTTTCGATGGTAGTGATATGCTCTTTGATTATGGCTATTCTTACCGAGTCTTCATATATACCGCAAGGGATCTCGCAGTGAGCGAATGCTTTCCCTGAAGAGAATAAAAATCCACCAATCAGGGCTAGGCTCAAAAATGTGTTGGATGCAAAGAATTTCATTACAAATATTTATTGATTAACTAATTTTATTCGACGCTCAAATATATTGTTTTAAATCGCAGACAGCAAACTTGGGCAAACACACCAAATTAAACTAGGCTTAACAATTGCGAATAAATCTGATAATTTTTCTCATCAAAGCAAACGAAGATCACTTTCTCAATTATTGACTGCATTGACTATTGCGTCTGATTTGATTTTTGTGATGTCGCCTCGTATCAGTTCTATTTTCATAAGCCACAAAGACGCGAAGGCGCAAAGGTAAGTTTTGCTCTTTGCGTCTAAGCGCCTTGGTAGCAAAATAATCGATTGATTTCAAAAAGATTTCAGCCAAGTTGCGCACGCAAATAGGAATTCAGAACCTTAGCTAGTTCATTTTCATTAGGACTGCTTGGAATAGCAGTCACTTTTTTGCCATTCTTTTCAATAGCTTCGGCGGTCGTATTACCGATGGCAATATTGGGATGTTCGCGATCCTTATAATTTGAAAAATAAATATTCGCGGATAGCGGGCTTGTAAAAACGGCTACATCAGGGCATTCAACATCAATGATTTTTTTGGGTGCATTTCGGTAGACGACTATCTCATTATGAGTCCGATTATTCAGTATTTTCTGCACACTTCGCAATGATCTTTCGCCTACTACAAATGTGCAGGATTCATAGTCCGCTTCTTGCGAAAATGCCAGAGCGACGTCATTTTTTTCAGCACTTCCGATGAATTCCGGTAAGTGATCAGTTAATGATCTGAAATATTTCGCTGTCGAAGGGCCGAACGCAGCGATCTTAAATTTCGAGTGCTCACTGCGATTTTGCAAGTAATATTTTATTCCAGATTTGGAATAAAAGAATATCCAGGCTGATGAGGGTGTTTCGAATGTAATCGGCTGAAAATCAATTAGATATTGGTTGATTATTTCTATCGTTGACGCATCTACCGCGTTTCGGAATTCACTTTCCGGGCCCAATTCTCTAGAGATAAAAACTTTGACCTTACTCATCATCAAAAAATATATCCTCAAAAGCCCTTGCCTTTTTCAATGCAATAAAACACCTTGATGCAGCGATAACGTCCGCTCTGGCATTGCCAGCAGGCGTAAATCCTTGGTTAAATATTATAGTGTGCATTTCTTGCAACGTAGGCCATTTGTAACCGCTCGTTTTTCCTTTGATTTTGCAATAATAAGTCGCTTCGTGCATGAGGCAGTATGACTCTACATGGGCCAGAAAATTATTCATTGATTTTCGGTAGCATTCGGCGCCGACTATGGCTCCATTTAGTTTGAGGTTATGAGCAAAGACGTATTCTACATTTTCGCTGCTTTTTTTAAGTTTTAGGAGCACCTCTTTTAGGTCGTTCCCATTTTTTTCAAATTCTTCGAATTCTACATGAGCTTTATCTGCTAATTCTTGCGTAAGCGTAAATCCTTTCGGTTTGATGAGATAATTATGGTCTTCTATGGGTTTCAAATCTTTGCCCAGTTGAATCCACGAGATGTGCATCAATCGGGGCCAATTAAATGTATCGGACACTTCTGCTTTGAATGATTTCGGTTTGCCGGCAGCGGCGGTGTCGAAGATCAAGTACATCTTATTCTTTTGATTTTAACTTTTCGACCATGCGCTCTGCAAGATTAGAAGTGGTCGTCTGCGACAAATTTGCAAATTTTACAGGATCAAAGTTATCTTTCGCATAAGCGGCATAACAATGATAGTTTCCGGCCACATCTTTTTCGCAGTAAGCACCTAAGGGCAGCTGGCATCCTCCCTGCATTAACTTCAAAATCTGGCGCTCGACATTTGTACATTGCAAGGTTTCTGCACTATTTAATGCGTTCAATAATCTTCTGATTTCCAAATCGTTTTCTCGGCACTGATAAGCCAGCACACCCTGAGCAGGAGCGCTTGGAAATTCCTTTGCATTTAGTCTAACCACCTCAAATTGAACTAGATCAATTTTAAGGCGTTCGATTCCTGCCGCCGCCAGAACAATTGCATCTAACTCCGACATTGACTCCAATTTTTTAACGCGTGTAGGAACATTGCCACGGATGTCTATAAACTTTAGATCGTCCTGAAAGGATCGAAGCAGAATCTTTCTGCGAATTGAGGAGGTTCCCACTGCACTATTTTTCCTGATTTTGAGAATCGAATCCGCATCATAAGAGTCAGGATGAATGATCAACAAGTCCTGCGGATTAGCGCGTTCTGAAATTCCACCAATGACCAATCCTTTAGGATGATCGGTGGGCAAATCTTTCATAGAATGCACTGCTACATCGACTTCTTCATTGAGCAAGGCGTCTTCGATTTCTTTTGTAAAAAATCCCTTTCCCTCCATTTTGTCAAAGCTCAAATTTTGCACTTGATCACCTTGAGTTTTGATTATAACTATCTGACAATCAACGTCTTTGGCTTGTACCTGATCCTTAAAATAATTGGCTTGCCAAAGCGCGAGTGCACTGCCGCGCGTGCCTATTCTTATCTTCCGATTGATCATTCTTGCAAAAGTCTTATATTCTTTGAACGATTTAAAAATTTAGTAACAATGAAATAATAAACTATTCATCGCAATAAAATATGAATTAAGTACGCTTTATTATAAATTCGCACGGTTACAAATACTGATCCGAACGCTTATTATACCGGAAACCCCTAGGTATCGACAGTATTTAAGATTAAACTTATTACGGTCAATTAGGTCTATATTTACGGTATGAATATAACTCATCAACAAGCATCTCAAATCGCCTCACTTATCGACGGCAGGCTAGTAGGTAATCCCGCCCACCTGGTGAAAAGCATCGATAAAATTGACAATAAAAGATCTGGCGCTCTCTGTTTTTTGGCAAATCCCAGATACGAAAAGTTTCTCTACGAAGGCCGCGACATGGTTGTACTCGTGGCCGAGGACTTCATACCTAAAAAAAATTGTACGAGCACACTCATCTACGTCAATGACGTCTATGGCTCTTTTTCCAAAGTATTACAGACCTATTCCGACGATTCAGAAAAGATAGGCAGGATAGATGCTCTGGCCAGTGTAGACGAAACGGCGATATTAGGCCATGCCGTATCCATAGGTAAATTTACCGTAATCAAAGAAGGTGCGACGATTGGTGATGGGGCAGAAATAAGTGATCAGGTCTTCATTGGTGAAAATGTTGAAATCGGGAGTCGAGCAAAGATCTATCCCGGCGTAAAAATCTACGCCAGTTGTAAGATCGGAAATGAGGTGATCATCCACGCCAACGCCGTTGTAGGTAGCGATGGTTTTGGGTATTCCAAAATTAGCGAGCAATTTGATAAAATACCGCAAGTCGGCAATGTGATCATAGAAGACAGCGTAGAAATAGGCAGTGGAACGACCATTGATCGAGCGACTGTCGGTTCGACGATCATTAAAAAGGGTGCCAAATTGGATAATTTGATCCAGGTAGGCCATAACGTGGTCATTGGTGAAAATGCCGTTATTGCTGCTCAGTCGGGCATTGCAGGGAGTTCGGAAATAGGCGAAGGAAGCCAGATAGGCGGTCAGGTAGGTATAGCAGGCCACATCAAAATTGCGCCGAATACGATGATCCAGGCAAAGTCGGGAGTGGCCTCATCCATCGATGAAAAAGGGGAAAAATGGTATGGTTATCCGATCTTACCTTATACAAAATACCTCAAATCGTATTCTTTGTTTAAAAAACTACCGGATTTATTAAAACGGATAGCGGCACTGGAGAAGAAATTTGATCAGTGATAAGATTAGAGGTGATATGGGTATCCTATTTTTTCGTTTTTTCCCGGATACAAGGGGCCAAAGCGCCCTTGTCCGTTAGAAACGGACTTGGAGACAATGGTCTTTTAAGCCATTGTGCGACGAACTGAAATGCACCTATCGAATATACCACCACCCCCAACTCCCCACTATTCACTAATTTTGCTGCATATTCGCGAGTATGAAACAAAAAACCATACGAAAAGCAGTGGGATGGAGCGGGATTGGCCTTCATTCTGGACTTTCTTCCAAAGTGACCGTTCGGCCAAAGGACACTGGTTTTGGAATAAAATTTAAGAGAACGGACATTGAAAACGGCGCATTTGTCGCTGCAGATGTGAAATATATCTCATCGACTTTCAGGGGAACCAATCTCCAGAACAACGGAGTAGAAATAATGACCGTGGAGCATCTCCTTTCCGCACTCGTGGCAGCCGACATTGATAATGTGCTTATCGAAGTGGAAGGCAAAGAAATTCCTATACTGGATGGCAGCGCCAAGGATTTTTATCGCGATTTGATCAAAACAGGTTTGCAGGAGCAGGATCAGGAAAAAGATTATCTGATAGTTGACAGAATTATTGAATTTCGAGACGAAGAAAGCGGTGCGGAACTTATCGCCATACCCCATGATGGCTTACAAATTGACGCCTTAATCGATTTCCCTTCATCGGCTATAGGAAAGCAATTTGCTACTTATAGAAATGGGGATGATTATGGAAAGGAAATCTCCGGGTCACGGACTTTTGTTCTCGCCCAGGATCTCAAACATCTTGCTCAGCAAGGGTTAATCAAAGGAGGTGATATTGACAACGCTATAGTTTTTATGGACGAGGGTTTTCCCGAATCCGAACTTCAGGAAGTTCTCGATAAGCTCGGGAAGAAGGATATCAAAAATAAAATATCAGAGCTCAAGAATGGCCTAGAACTGTATTTCCCGAATGAAATGGCACGCCATAAGATACTTGACCTGCTCGGCGATTTGCGTTTGGTAGGGGCTAAGATCAAAGGCCATATCATTGCCAAAAAACCGGGCCACACCGTTAATATTGAATTCGCCAAGCTGCTTCGCGCGGAATACCAAAAACAAAAAAAGCTCAAGGGCAAGCCCAATTACGATGTAAATACGGCCCCTCTCTACAATGCTGTAGATATACAGAAGTTCTTGCCTCATCGATATCCATTCTTGCTGGTTGATAAGATCATCGACTTAAGTGATACCCACGTCGTCGGCATAAAGAATATAACTTTTAACGAGCAACTTTTTCAAGGCCATTTTCCAGGCAATCCAGTGTTCCCAGGGGTATTACAAATGGAGGCTTTAGCGCAGACGGGAGGGATATTAGCATTGAACACGGTAGAAGATCCACATCTCTGGGATACTTATTTTTTGAAAATGGACAATGTAAAATTTAAGAAAATGGTAGTGCCCGGAGACACGATGATCATGAAAATGATATTGCTCACCCCCATCCGCAGAGGCATTGTCCATATGCAAGGCACAATATATGTCGGCGATCAGATAGCATCGGCAGGCGAGCTCACCGCTCAGATTGTCAAAAGACCTTCTTAAATGAAGATCTCTCCTCATAGTGTCATTTCGGACCAGGTCAAATTGGGCGAAAACGTGCGCGTCGACCACTTTACGCATATCTACGAGGATGTTGTCATAGGAGATAATACCTGGATCGCTAGTAACGTCACCATTTTCCCCGGGACGCGGCTTGGTGCCGATTGCAAAGTTTACCCTGGGACGGTCTTAGGTGCTATTCCCCAGGATCTGAAGTTTGCAGGAGAATATACTACCCTGGAAATAGGGGATAATGTGGTGATCAGGGAGTGTTGTACGCTCAACCGAGGAACGAAATTTCATTATAAAACGGCTGTGAAGAATAACGCTTTTCTCATGGCTTACGTGCATGTGGCTCATGATTGCATAATAGGACAAAACACGATCCTTGCCAATGCCGTAACCCTTGCAGGACATGTAGAAATAGGTGATTATGCCATAGTCGGAGGGCTAACAGCTGTACAACAGTTCTCAAGGATAGGAGCGCACACTATGGTAGGTGGCGGTTCACTAGTGCGCAAAGATGTGCCGCCATTTGTAAAGGCGTCGAGAGAGCCATTGAGCTACGTGGGCGTGAATTCCGTAGGGCTGAGAAGAAGAGGTTTTAAAGAGGAGCAAATAGAGTCAATTCAGGATATCTATAGAGAACTGTTTGTTAACGGGTCAAACGTAACACGGAGCATCGACCGCATCATCAATGAGCTGAGACCATCCAACGAGAGAACATTGATTTTGGAATTTATCAATGCATCCGAAAAAGGAATTATTCGAGGACTCATGCATTCATCGGAACTATGAAAGTGGAATTGATAGATGTATCAAAGCGATATACGAAATCCTGGGTGCTAAAAAAAATCAATTTTGTATTTGACCACAAGGGTGTCTACGGAATAACAGGCCTTAACGGCAGTGGGAAAAGCACTTTGTTGCAAATTATTTCCGGCCAACTATCGTCAACGCTGGGAATAGTTAAATATGTCGATTCGGACAGCTTTGAAATCGATAGAAGTACAATCTATTCTAAAATCAGTTTTTCGGCGCCCTATATATCTCCTTTGGACAACCTGAATCTGGACGAATCTATATCCTTTCACACTACTTTCAGAAAGTTCAAATCGGGCATTGGGCTCCTGGAATTTAAGGAAATGCTTGAATTTCCTTTCGATAAAGATCAATATGTGAAGTATTATTCCTCCGGAATGAAGCAAAGATTGTCACTTGCGTTGTCTATACTCACCGAATCCGGACTGATTCTTCTTGATGAACCAGGATCGTACCTGGATGAACAAGGAAAGAGATGGTTTTATGTTTTGCTGGAAAAATATAAAGGAGATTCTACAGTGATTATTAGTTCTAATGAGAAGGATGATTTGAGGAGTTGTAGCAAATTTCTGCGACTGACTTAAAGGTGACACTTTGGGTGACCTTGCCAAGATGACACCTTTTTTCCGAAAAAAAAGATGTCACCTTACCGCCATCAAGTTTCCAGCACCTCCATTAATGCCTTTCTCACAGCATCAGGAGCCACTGCACCTTTGGATTTACGCATTGCCTGACCGACCAAAAATCCAAATACCTTTTTCTTCCCTTGTCGGTACTCTTCTGCTTGAACAGCATTTTCAGACAGCACTTCTTTGATCATTCCTACGATAAAATCTGCATCCGCTCTCAGAATAATTCCCATTCGTTCAGCTATAGCTGTCACTTTTTCCTCGTGCGAATTATCAATTATTTCCGGCCACAATTTCTGATATGCTATGGATTTGCCTACCTTATTTTCTTTGATCAGTTCTATGAAATCAATAACTTGATCATCCCGTTTATTTAAATCTTTGATGCCGTCCGTACTTATCTCCGGAAGTATTTTGTTAGTGATAAGGTTCGCGAGAAGCTTGGGTTCATTGACTTTTTTAACCAATCGGAAAAAGTAATCTGCAATGGATTTATCTTCCGACAGCAGTGAGGAATCGTATTCGCTTAGCTGAAATTCATTTTTCATTCGATTTTTCACTTCCCATGGTAGAGCCGGTTGTTTCGAACGAATCTCTTTCAATTCTTCATCTGAAATGACAATTGGCGGAAGGTCGGGATCTAGAAAATAGCGGTAATCATCTGCATCCTCTTTTTCGCGCATGGGAGACGTTTGACCAGTGACGGGATCGAAATGCAGTGTCTTTTTTGTAATGGTCGATCCCTGGCGGATAAGTTCGATTTGCCTATTTGATTCGTACTCCACGGCTGTCTTTGCAAATTTTTTGGAGTTTACATTCTTTATTTCGCAACGTTCGCTCAAAATATCAGAGCCTTTGGGCCGGACGGACACGTTCACATCACATCTAAGGGATCCTTTTTCCATATCGCCGTCTGAGATGCCCAGATACCTGACTAATTGCTGAAGCCCGGCAATGAAGGCGAGCACCTCTTCCCCCGAAGATAAATTTGGTTCGGTAACCAATTCCAAAAGGGGTGTCCCGGCTCTATTCAAGTCAACAAGCGAATAGTACTCATCTATGTCGTGTATCGTCTTTCCGGCATCTTCTTCCATGTGCACATGGTGGATTTCGATCTCCTTTTCGCCGGAGAGCGTGTTAATTTTTAACCTTCCGCCTTGGCAAATGGGAAGTCGATCTTGGGTGATCTGATAAGCCTTGGGAAGGTCCGCGTAATAGTAGTGCTTTCGGTCAAACATGCTCGTCCTATTGATTTTAGAGCCCAGGGCAAGACCCAGGGACATAGCATTTTTAATGTGCTGATCATTGGCAACGGGAAGAGTGCCGGGATGAGCCAGGGAAATTGTACTAACGTGTGTATTGGGCTCTGCTCCAAAAGACAACGCATCGGCACAAAACGCTTTGGATCGGGTGTTCATCTGGATGTGAACTTCCAGACCTACTACAGTCTCGTATACTGACACTTCTCGTTATTCGATTTGATGTGAAATAATAAACTCAATAAAGTGTAGATCTGAAAAACAAAATATTCTAGGATTGTCATTCCCTTATTATCGGATAATTTACGAATCTCAATCGTTTTTTTGCACTTTCAAAATCTTTATCATACGAGAACCCCTGAAGGACTTCCGCTAAGATCAAATCGCCAATTCCTATTGGTTCTGTTGCGAGCAGATGAACCAACAACGAGGTTGGCCGAGTCTCTTTTCCATTGAAATGGTCAATCCAAAGACTGATTCTCTTCAGATGCCTGCTTCAGCAATTCCTGGTATTCATCAGGAGAAAGGCCATCAAGGACGTAATCGATTGGATTTATGGCCCTGTCATTCAGCCTGATTTCGTAGTGTAGGTGAGGAGCAGTAGAGGTGCCCGAACTGCCGATGGTACCGATTCTTTGACCTTTTTTGACCTTCTGGCCTACTTTTACTTGGACATCTTGCAGATGTGCAAACAAGGTCTCAAAACCATAGCCGTGATCGATAATAACGTTCTTACCATAGCCAGTCCTCCTGTTTTGCACGCGTGCGATTACACCGTCGCCAGTAGCTTGTATAGCAGTACCTCGGGGAGCTGTAAAATCCATTCCTCTATGAAATTTCTTGACTTTGTGCACCGGGTGAATTCTCCAGCCGTATCCGGACATGTATCGGATTCTTCTCTTGAGTTTGTTCTCCCCGACTGGTTTGATCGAAGGAATTGATGCCAGTTTTTTTTCATGTGCAACAGAAAGGCTGAGAATAGTGTCAAGCGACGCTTTTTGCATCTCTATTTTTCTTCTGAGCTTGTCTGCTTTGTCTAAGAGGTCAGAAAGTATATCATTCGCTGACCTATTATTCACCAACTGGATTATGTTCTCACTTCCGCCGCGGCCGCCTTCCCATACCGATTCGTCAATGGGATCCAGACCAAAGATCACTCGGTGGATGCCTGCGTCATTTTCTTGGAGTTTGTTTATTTCGCCATGGAGTCCATCGTATTCATGCGAAAGCGCACTCAAGTGAAATTCCATCTGGCCGACTTCTCTGTTTAGCGCTCTTTCTTGAAGTGTCGGGAAGAAATGAGATAGGATTACAGTAAGAACAAGAGAAGTGAAAATAATAGATGCAGTAAGCCCGAGACCTTTGAGCATACGTTCTTTGAAAGATACTGCGACGTGCTCATAACGCAGCGTCTGTTCGTTGAAGACATATTTCATTTTCTTCATCCGGTACGCTTAACAGTTATATTTGTAATCTTAAATCAAGAAGATGAGCAAAGTTAATTTTTATTTTCGCCTTTTCTTGATCCGGTGGGCGTAAAAATAAAAAAAATATATTGATTATTTAGTTGTATAAATCCATGTTTTTCAAATATTTATAAAAGAAATCTGTCATATAGCTTTTTGTGACAAGTGGTATTTTTTACATTAGGAAAATATTTAATGTATAACTTCCAGTAAATGAACTCGACCGAAATCAGAAGTACATTTTTCAAATTCTTTGAATCTAAAGGGCATAAGATTGTTCCGTCGGCTCCAATCGTGAACAAAGGAGACCCCTCCCTAATGTTTACCAATGCCGGGATGAACCAATTCAAGGATTACTTTTTAGGAAATAAAATACCTGATAACCGTAGAATAGCAGATACACAAAAGTGCCTTCGAGTGTCGGGAAAGCACAATGACCTAGAAGAAGTGGGAATTGATTCTTACCACCACACGATGTTCGAGATGTTGGGCAACTGGTCCATTGGAGACTATTTTAAAAAGGAAGCCATTGAATGGGCATGGGAACTTCTCACGGATGTCTACGGCATTCCCAATGACAGATTATACGCTTCTGTTTTTTCAGGTGATGAAAATGAAAATCTGGAGCGCGACCACGAAGCTGCCGGGCATTGGAAAGAATTTCTGCCGGAGGAACGGATTCTCTATTTTGGCAAAAAAGACAACTTCTGGGAAATGGGAGAGCAAGGGCCGTGCGGGCCGTGCTCTGAAATCCATATCGACCTTAGATCGGATGCGGAAAGGCAAAAAATCCCGGGAAAGGATCTCGTTAATGCAGATCATCCACAGGTGGTGGAAATCTGGAATCTCGTTTTTATCCAATTCAATAGAAAATCGGACGGCAGCCTCGAAAGCCTGCCCGAGAAGCACGTAGACACAGGAATGGGTTTCGAGCGTCTATGCATCGTACTGCAGGGTAAGCAGTCGAGCTACGACACGGATATTTTTATGCAGTTCATCGCTCAACTCGAGGAAATGGTAGATCAGAAATATGCGGGAGACTATTCTGCTGCCAATAAAAGCGACATCGCCTTTAGGGTCATAGTGGATCATGTCCGTGCTGTAAGTTTTACAATTGCGGATGGAGAATTGCCCAGTAATACAGGTGCGGGTTATGTTATACGCAGGATCCTTCGAAGAGCGGTGCGCTATTACTATTCATTTTTGGATAGGAAAGAACCGCTGCTGCATTTGTTAGTGGATGGCCTGGCCAAATATTTCAAAAGTGTTTTCCCTGAACTTCACGCTCAAAAGGAATTTATTGCCAAGATCATTCTTGAAGAGGAAAAATCCTTCTTGCGTACACTTTCAGAAGGCTTGAAAAGATTGGACACATTGACAAAAAAGGGAGGTACAATTGAAGGCAATTCAGCTTTCGAATTATACGATACCTATGGCTTTCCGATCGACTTGACGCGGCTTATCGCGTTTGAAAATAAGATGATGGTGGACGAAGACGAATTCGAAAAGGCCCTACTGGAGCAAAAGGAACGATCTAGGGCTGATGCCAAAAAAGAGGAAGGCGATTGGGTCATCGTAAATGATGCTCAATCCGGATTTGTTGGATACGACCAATTGCATGTCGCTGAAGCGAAAATTGTGAAATACCGGACAGTTAAGGTTAAAGACAAGCAGCAATATCAATTGGTCCTTGATACGACTCCTTTTTATGGAGAAAGTGGTGGTCAGGTGGGTGATACGGGTGAGATCATTTGCGACGGTGAGATTGTCAAAGTTTACGACACGCAAAAGGAAAACGATCTTATTATTCATTACGTCGACAGGCTACCATCATCTGTGGAAAACGTCTGTCAGGCGAAAGTGAATAGCGGTAAAAGAACCCTTATTATTAACAATCACACTGCAACCCATCTACTTCACGCGGCGCTGAGAGACATCATTGGAGATCATGTAACACAAAAAGGCTCGTTGGTCAATGACAAACATCTGCGATTTGATTTCTCTCATTTTGCAAAAATATCCAAGGATGAATTACAAAAAATTGAGCATCTCGTGAATGAAAAGATCAGAGAGAATATAGCAAAAATTGAGAGTCGTAACATACCCATCAAAAAGGCGAAAGAGGCTGGTGCCATGATGCTTTTCGGAGAGAAGTACGGTGATTTTGTGCGAATGATCACTTTTGATTCAGACTATTCCGTAGAGCTCTGCGGTGGATGCCATGTCAATTCTACTGGCCAGATCGGCTTGTTAAAAATCAAATCGGAGAGTGCTATTGCAGCCGGAGTAAGAAGAATCGAAGCGCTCACGGCAATTGGTGCCCACAATTATCTCAACGAACAAATCAGAGTGCTTGACGAGGTGAGAAATTTGTTCAAAAATCCAACTGATCCCGTACGGAATGTTACTGATCTTATCGAAGGAAATAAGCTACTTGAAAATCAACTAGAAGCATTGCGGAGGGAAAAAGCAGGCGATATTCAAAATCAATTGAAATCGGAATTCAAAGAAATAGGCGGAAAAAACTTACTGGTTGCCAAACTTCCAGGCACGGATGCTAAATCCGCCAAGACAATTGCCTACAACCTTGAAAAACAACTAGGAGATGCAGTAATCCTATTTGGTTTGGAAAATAATGGGAAGGCGAACCTTATGCTGACCATAAGTCAAAATCTTGTGAATGAAGAGCTGGACGCAGGAAAGATCATTAAGGAAATATCTAAACATATCCAAGGCGGTGGTGGAGGGCAAGGGTTTTTTGCTACTGCTGGTGGGAAGAAGGTGTCGGGGATTGATGATGCGTTAAAGGCGATAAAAGGTTATTTATAAGTCATCTCACCCAATCAGGCCGAACTGTCGTAGCACCTTCCAAACTCAAACAATTACAACAGTATTCGGGCCACCTTCTCCGATTGAACTGGCTACAGACAGTTCTGAAATTAATGTTTTCTCTAAAGTCCGCCGGAAGGACATAGGTTCTTTTGACATCCACAGCCGCAACTTCAAAAAAGCCCAGGAGTCGGTCATTTGGCTCATTCGTATTTATAACATTGCCTGGAACCGAGGCAGGAGGTTGGTCAAATATGGTACCCGCTTGTGCTATTACCGTTTCAACTTTGTTCCAATATTCATAGGCTTCCCGGCCGATCGACTGTTGGTATACATTGAAATAGTGCCTGTTTTTATACTCTATTATTTCGAAATAACTTCTGCCGACTACTTTCAAACCTTTTAGACTGCTTTTCTCGAGCACTTCAGAATTCAGCAATAGAATATTTTGAGTTTCTCGCGATACGGACACGTAGCATGTCGTAGGAAAATCCAAAGGCCCGCACGACTCCTCAGGAAAGATATATAGTTCGTCATACCGCCACCTCATATAGACCGGTCCAGCGCCTTTGTCAATTTTGGTATCTAGATATACGTTGATCACTTTTTCGGTATTCTCTTGTCCGAATTGATCAGTTTCGAATTCGAATCTGTGATATACACTGTCCGCTGTTTGCTTGCGCGGTAATGGTTGAGGTGTGGATTGATAACTATCGCCATTGGAGAAGCCTACTTGTAGAAAATATGTATTTCCCTCACTAGGGGTTATACGTTGCGGAAGTAATCCATATATACCTGCTTCCGCTTCGGTATAGGATTCGCACAGACCAGATTCCGTTTCACAAAGCTGCAGTTGGGCGCCCGATACAGGATCAAAGGATTTTAGCCCAAATTTCTGTGTTGTGGACAGTCTGACGATCTGCTTTTCACCCGAATCATTGAATTGCCCATCCACGACGATTAACTCTTGGTTATCGGAAGAAACATCAATTGTGATGGGATCAAGACAAGCGTTTAGACACAGAATTAGAACGATAGATATGCCTGTTTTTCTTACCATATCAAAACTGAAATCCATAGGTTATTGAAGGCACCGCCGTACCAATTACTGCCAGACGCAGAGCGTTGACCGTCGATCCGTCTTTCTGGCGATAAAATATTGAGAAAGCATTTTTACGACCATAAATATTGTAGACAGAAAAGGTCAAATCATTTTTATATCTCGCACCTCTTCGCCGATTAAGGCTGAGCGTATAGGATATATCGAGCCTGTGATAAGCAGGTAATCTGAATCTATTTCGGGTAGAGAAGTCGGGTATAATTACGCTTTGCTGACGATAATTGCTAGTGGGAGCCGTCAATGGACGCCCGGTATTATAGCCAAAGTTGACATTAAGCCTATCCAGCTTTGAGATGATCCAGTTAAAAAACAATTTTACCTCGTGAGGTTGGTTGAAGTTGTTGGCATACCAATTGCCGCCATTAATGGTTTCTAGTGTTGTTTTATTTGTTCGCATTTTACTGTTGGAATAGGCATAGGAAAGCCGTCCTGAGAATTTTTTCCCTTTTTTGGAAATAGAAAATTCGGCGCCCAGAGACCGGCCTTGCCCGATAAGGATCGAATTTTCGAGGTTTTGCTGCAGTATCAAATCTGCAAAATCCCTGTAATCAATAGTATTATCAAGGTCACGGAAATAGAACTCCAAAGTATAATCCAGATCGTCGCGAACTTTATGCGCTATTCCGAAAGAATAATTATCGGACTGAAGTGGCCGAATATGGGTATTACTCACCTGCCAAATGTCGACCGGAGTAGGCGAGGTGGTATTGGATAGTAGATGGATGTATTGATATAGCCGATTATAACTGAGCTTAAAGGATAGATTTTCCTTGGCTCTCCATCTTGCCGATATTCGGGGCTCTATTCCTGAATAGGAAACAATGTTCTCCCCTTCACCTGCTTCATTTTGCGCCACGATGGTGGACCGATCGAAAAAGAAATCATTGGCGTATATTCACCAATGCCGGCCCGATTTGCTTAAATATTGAATACCGGATTCCGGCATCAATGGAAAGATCATCGGTAATAGTGTATTGATCATTTGCGTAAAACGCAAATTCTCTACCGTTTTCCTTTGGTACTATCTGGCTTCTTATTTGAGAATCGTTAAATGGTAATAGTTCTTCGGCACCGGAATCATATCGAGTAAATTCAGCGCCAATATGTGCGGTGTGACTGCCTTTATCCTATAGTATTTGCGCCTGGCCTTGGATATATTTGACACCTGATTTTAGGTCGAAAGCCAAAGGGCCTTCAGGTTCGAAATTGCCGTTCTCCAGACTTCCCCTTGATGCTTTTATCGATATAGCGATATTCCCGGTAACGATGTGATTTAGACTAATCGAACCGACCCGATTTCCCCACGAATAACCAAATTGATCGCTGAACTGAAGCCGGTCAAAACTTTGCGAATAGGAGCCGATGAGCTTTGTCTTCTGGCTGAATTTATGGCTGTATTTGAAAAACAAGTCGTAAAACCTGGCCGAACTGGTGCGTACATCAGGATTGTTTATTCTTTTCAACAGCCATTCCGAATAGGATAATCTTGCCGACGCCTACAGTGAACTCGTGCCTGTAACGACTGGAAGTTCTGCCGTCAGCTTATTTGACAACAGTCCAAGATTTCCTTTCATTTTCCATTGCTCATAATTGGCTTCCTTGACAGCTACGTCGAGTACAGAAGAAACACGCCCACCGTGATAAGCAGGGATATGGCCTTTGTACAAAGAAGAATTGCTGATGATATCGGCATTGAAAGAAGTGAAAAATCCAAGAATATGAAACGGATTGAAAATAACGGCTCCGTCCTGTTTTATCAGGTTTTGATCAATCGATCCACCTCGCACATTGTATCCGGTAGCTCCGTCTCCCGAACTGCTCACACCGGCAAGAGTGAGCAAACTCTTCAGCAGGTCATTCTCGCCCATAAAGGAGGTCAATTGTTTTATCTCCCGACTGCTCAATCTTTCCAATCCGGATATGGTTTGTTCGACTACATAGTCGTGTGCTTTGGCTGATATAATGATTTCTTCGATATAATAGGCCTTGGCTTGTAATTCAACCTTCCATTGATCCGAACCTAAAACCCGTATTTGGTGGGAGACATTTTCATGGCTCAAAGAAGTAATGTGCACCAAATAAATACCCGGGTCGAGCACTAAAACGAATTTACCCTCGGCGTCTGAGGTTGTAAAATCTTCAGTTGTCTCATTGTAAATCAATGCATTGACGACAGGTTCGTAGAATTGATTATCAAGAAGAATACCGAGGACAATGGCCTGTTCGTCGGAAGACTTAATTTCCTCTCCGATTTGGATAAGGTTTTCTTTTGTTTTTAGAGCAATTACCGGTTCCTCTTTTTCGGCAGATTTATGCTCGATGTTCATTACCTTTTGGGGAGCAATTGCCAGTTTGCCAGGAGCGTATTCATAGTATTGGAATTGGTCTTTGTCCAATACAATTTTTAGAATTTGCCTTAACGGTGTTTGCACGAAACTATACGAGTAGCGGGTCTTGGGGAGGATAGATTCATTGTATCGAATATCAAAATCGGTTATTCGATCCAGGTCGAAAAGAATATAGTTGAGCCTTTCTTCTTCCCATTCCCTGGTGATCTTCTCATCCAAAGAAGCTTGAGAAAAAATCAAGGTGGGAGCAATACTTTAGAAGCAGTAGGATTCTCAAAGGGGTAGCAATTATGACGTTTTCGAATGGTGTAAATTGAAAATCAATGCGGAAGGTTGTGTCGTTGTGTGAAACCCATTCTGTTCTTACCAATTCACTCCTGTATCCCTCCAACTCCTCGATGCAGCAGACTCAAGCACCGCTTCGCAGACCTTCTGTGTCTCCTGGGCTTCCTTAAATGTAGGTGAGCAAGGCTCTCCCGTTTCGAGGCTTTTCAGAAAATCAGCGGCGTGGTGTACAAAAGTATGTTCATAACCAATGCATACTCCCGGAATCCACCATCTGTCAATATAAGGTTGATCGCTGTCGGAGACATGGATTGAGCGCCATCCACGGACGATGGATTCGTCGCTATGATCAAAATACTCGAGCCTGTTTTGGTCGTGTAAGTCCCATCGCATAGAAGCATGTTCTCCATTGATCTCAAAAGTTTTCAAAGCTTTTTGTCCGCGCGCATAGCGAGTAGCTTCAAAGAGTCCCAATGATCCGTTATCAAAATGACAGTGAAAAATGCAGGCATCATCGATACCTACTTTTTGCAATTTGCCAGTGTCTTGATGCACTCTCTCCTTTATGAAAGTTTCGGTTACTGCAGACACATCTTTAATGCCCCCATTTAACCACATCGCGGTGTCGATACAATGTGCCAGCAGATCACCAGTCACTCCGGATCCTGCTGAATTTACGTCGAGCCGCCATAGAGCTTCTCCTCCTTGCGGCAGATCAGGGTTAATTGTCCAATCCTGGAGAAAATTGGCCCGGTAATGGAATATCCTGCCCAGCTTACCGGTGTCGATAACCTGTTTGGCCAAGGTAACCGCGGGAACTCTCCTGTAGTTATACCAAACCGTGTTATTTACTCCAGCTTTTTCGACAGCGTCGACCATTGGCTGCGCTTCGGCAACGGTTCTAGCCAAAGGTTTTTCGCAAAGGATCATTTTTCCGGCTGCAGCTGCCGCGATAGCAATCTCCGCGTGGGTGTCATTAGGGGAACAGATATCGATGGCATCAATATCGTCCCTCGCGATCATCTTTTTCCAGTCAGTCTCCTGCGACTCATAGCCCCATTGCTCAGCGAATGATCTGACTTTATCGCTAGAGCGTGCACAAACAGCCTTGAGCACGGGCCGATATTCCAATTCGGGAAAGAAATCTCCGATCCGCTTGTAGGCATTACTGTGTGCACGAGCCATGAATCCACGGCCGACGAGACCAATGGGCAAAGGTTTATGTTTTGTCATGTTGTATTCTTTATGTCATTTGGCTAGTGCAATTTTAATCTCATCGTGATTGTTGTTATGGGCTACCCAGGAATTGGAATACTGAAATATTGGAATATTGGAGTATTGCAATACTCAATATCTATCTTTTAATAGTCCATCACTCCATCACTCCATCACTCCATCACTCTTTCTTCATACTACTGGACATTGGGGTTAAAATAATACAATGTCTTGAAATAAAGTAGGTTATATATTATAATAAAGTGGAATATATCATTATTGTTTGTAAAACAAACAATTAACAACAATGACAATTCCACTCGTAAGCGAAATAAAACCATTTTTCTCAGGTTTTGAAGAACATGTAATAAAAAATTTTCTCACAACAGCCCAAGGTATATTATCAGCCAGGACGACGAATTTGAACATTGTAAAGGATAAGCTCCCTGGAATACTCGAAAACCAACAAAACACCAAACCTGATTCGAATTATAAGAGGTTGATCCGTTTTTTCAATATGGATGATGCTGACAAGCAGGCATTGATTGAAGCTATATTATGTTTTAGTTTTTATTTGTTGAGACTCAAAGCGAAGAACATCAAATATTTGGCACTAGATGGTACGAGCTGGGAGAATGGCAACAAGAATATTCACTTATTAACATTGAGTGTAGTGGTCAATGGAGTAAGTATTCCAATATGGTGGGAAGACTTAGACAAGAAGGGTATGAGTAATTTTAATGAAAGACGAAAGGTGATAGACAAAGCCTGTAAATTATATAATCTGAAAGGTTTGATACTACTAGCAGATCGGGAGTACATCGGAGAAAGATGGTTTAAATATCTGGTAGACAAGGGGTTAGAGTTTGTAATTAGGTTAAAAAAAGGAATTTATAAAGGGTATGTGGACAACCAAAGGGGAAAGGATAAGACATTTTATAAACACCAACATCTTCGATACATTGGTATTGAACGTGAAGCATTGAAAAAACGGTATCAAATCTGTGGAGTGTCTAAACAAATTGAAATCCTTGGAAAAAAAATTTCTTTTGTGATTTTTAAAAACCCCAAAAGTTCAGCCAACGAACCTCTGTTTTATTTCATATCTACATTGAAAGACAAAAGAAAAATAGTAAAGCTTTACCCTATTCGTTGGACTATTGAAACTTGCTTCAAACACTTAAAATCAAATGGTTTCAATTTAGAAGCTCTTAATTTTAAAGACTCTGGAAAAATAGAATTGACAATGGGTATTGTAGTATTTATCTATGCCTTATGTATTGAACAGGGTCTAACCCAACTCAAGCACAAAAAGAAGAGTGATTGGAAGAAATATAAAAACGGATCGATCAACTTAGTCGTTTCCAAATTTAAAAAAGGACTATCCTTTTTAGAAATCAAATTCAACAACCTTAGAAATTTCATATGCTTTCTTTCTCATTCCATTCGTTCTATCCCCAAACCCTCTTGGCTATTCTTTGAACCACAATTTATAGCTCATGTCCAGTAGTATGCTTTGAGTTATTAGATATATTTTGTATTTCACAATATGTAAATATTTGATAATCAGCAATTTTATTAAATTTATGAGTCCTTTTGGGCATGAAACTCAAAGCAATGAGAAAGCGTTTCGAACAGCAACTCAGCATCGGCACCGTACCGATCAGTGAAGTACAGATCAATCTAAAAACTCGCCATGAACTCGCACCTGTACTGGTCGGATTTCAATATCTTTTTACAGATAAACAAGTGAATGAGAAAATCTTCAGCATGCTTGAAAACAGAATAATGGCAGGCAAAAAAAGAACAGGTAGACCAGGCATGTCACTTTGGGAAATATTTGTTTTAGCTGTGGTGAGGCTATGCCTTGATGTGGACTACGATTTTTTATTAGACCAGGCCAATAATCACAATGAATTGAGAGGAATATAGGGAGTACAAAAATCTGACTTCAGCATTGGAAAAGTTTATCAATACCAAACTGTGGTGGATAACATCACTCTTCTGGATGAAGCAACTTTAGAACAGATAAATGAGTTGATTGTCAAATCAGGTTACAGCATATTAAAAAAAAAGAAAGGCCCGCAGAAGAAGAGGAAGAACAACCATTGAGTTTGTCGACAAAAGTGGACACCTGTGTTGTAGAGACCAATGTTCATTTTCCAACGGACATAAATTTGACATGGGATTGTGCAAGAAAGTGCCTTGATACGACAGAACATATCATTGAGGAATTGGATAGACTTCCGGAATGGAGGCAAATAAAAGACTGGAGAAATAAACTCAGAAGGAGGTATCATCAATGTTCTGAGATCCATCGAAAGAAAGGAAACAACTATCAAAATCAGTTGGAAAGTAGTGTAAAAAAATATCTGAATTGTTGCCTGATAATCACTCAAAAAACCGACAATACAACCAAGGATAAAAGCATTGGACACACGATAAAGAGTGCGTTATTGATCCAGGAATTACAGAGATATAAAGATCTTTTAGACAAGCACATTGACCTGGTGGAGAGGCGGATATTGAAAGGAGAAAAGATTCCTCACGAAGAAAAAATGTTTTCCATATTCGAACCCCACACCGAATGGCTCAACAAAGGAAAACTTCACAAAAATGTTGAATTAGGACTCAATACTCTGATTGTCACAGATCAATATCAGTTCATCCTCCACCACGAGGTGATGCAAAAACAAGTACATGTGCACATGACCATCCCTGTTTCAAAATCCATATCAAAAAAATATAAAGGATATAAACTCGAATCAATCAGTTTTGACAGAAACTTTTTTTCTCAAAACGCAAAACAAGTTGTAGGAAAACTATTTGAAAATGTCATATTACCAAAGCCTGGAAAAAAATCTATTCAACAGCAAGAAGAAGAATCATCAAAAACATTTTCAGCTCTGAGAAAGACACAGTGCAGTAGAGGCCAACATCAACCAACTCGAACACAATGGAGTGGATAGATGCCCGGACAAAGGCATATACGGATTTAAAAGTGGCTCTGGGTGTAATCGCCTACAACCTACATCACTTGGGTAAGCTAATACTCAAACATGAGAAGTCATAGTTCAGACAAATAGTTTAAAAGGCTGGTACTACTTGTGCCATCACATGATGGCCTGGACTCTTATGCTCCTAACTCAATAAAATCACGAAATTTTCAAGCACTAACCGTAACAAAAGAAATATGAAGCGAAATCGACTAAGAATAGTAAGAATTCAAGCATGAGCCTCCTCTGAAAAGTAGAAAATTACACTGATTTGCTAAATTTTTCGAATTTAGTAAATCTTAACTCATTGATTATCAACAGAATAAAATTTACTAAATCTTTGAGATTTGGCAAATTGGGGTTTTCAGAGTAGACTCAATCATTAAATACAAAAAACCCAAAACCTCCAGGATCGCGAATGATAATATTGTCCACGATGCCATCTTTATTGAAATGAGTGATCTCCTCTGTGATTGGGATACTGAGCTTACGGATATTTTCGATAACTGCTAGGTTATTTCCTCCATTGAAATAGGTAAGCGACGGATTAAAAAACAGGTGCGGGCAGGTGAGCGGCTTCATGAGGCTAACGTTCATACCGTCTTGGTTGGCCAGGCTCACCCAACCTTGTTCGACTCCGCCCATACTATGTGAAAATCCCAGAAGATTCCAGATTTCCAAAGCTTTTTCTATCGATATCACTTCCAAACTTATTCCCGCAAAATTGCCCAGTACAGAAGGCCTGATACCGTTGATTTGAACATTCGTAATCTCCTCATTTTCAAGAAGATATATCCATGTGCCGCTTGGATCGCTCAGGAGGTAACCTCCTTCGGTTTTGACGACGGGCGTAAGCTTTTTCACTTGATCTACGGCTTCTTTCCAATCTTTAGAATAGAACTTTATACCCGCTCTCGCATACCGGTCAGGGTTGATTTGAATTACAGCGTTTCCATCAGTAAGCAGTGTAAGACTTTCGTGATTGACGGTGCCGAATTTCAGTTTCGAATAGAAATTCCGGCTTTCTTCGATATTGTTAGTAGGTGTCTGTATAATTGTTTTCATAAAATAAATTTTCAGAAAGCAAAGATATGAAGAGGAATAAAGTCCAATCTGCAATGCGAAAGGAATTGGCGGAGAAAACCATTTTTGAACTCGCTCGGGGATATGCCTATGACTACTTAGACCAGGTTCGTGATAGACACATTTTCCCCACTGAAAGCGCTCTATCAAACTTATCGCATTTTGACGAAGACCTACCGTCGTCTTCGATCTCTGCGCGTGAAGTAATTGATCAATTACACAAATACGGCAGCCCTGCTACCTTACCGATTAGTGGTGGAAGGTATTATGGCTTCGTCAATGGAGGCGCTGTGCCCGCGGGGTTAGCGGCAAGGTGGTTGGCCGATTTTTGGGATCAGAATACGGCATTGTATGTCCTCTCTCCAATTTCCGCAAAACTTGAGATTGTTGCTGAAAAATGGCTTAGGCAGCTTTTCGGTCTTTCACAGAACGTGGTAGCCGGTTTTGTAAGCGGCAGCTCAATGGCCAATTTTTGTGGACTAGCGGCGGCGCGGTGGCGCATTTTCAAGAAAATAGGGTGGGATTGGAATAAAAAGGGAATGTTCGATGCGCCGCGTATTCGAGTTGTCACCGGAAATCACGCACACTCTTCGATAGGCAAGGCGATCTCCTTACTCGGTTTCGGAACAGCCAATGTCGAATGGGTCGAAGTGGATAATCAAGGAAGAATACGGCCTGATCTCGTCCCTGGCCTGGACGAAAAATCAATTATCGTTCTGCAAGCGGGAAATGTAAATTCAGGTTCCTTTGACGCGTTTGAAGAGATTTGTCATAAGGCAAGAAAGGCTAATGCATGGGTGCACATAGACGGGGCATTCGGACTGTGGGCAGCTGCCGCAGATCGCTTCAAGCATCTCACAAAAGGAATAGAATTAGCCAATTCATGGGCGGTGGATGGGCATAAGACATTAAATACTCCGTATGACAGCGGTATTGTTCTCTGTGATGATAAAGAGGCGCTTACTTCCGCGCTTCATAGCGCAGGTTCTTATATCGTACGCAGCGCGCAGAGGGATGGAATGTTTTATACGCCTGAAATGTCTAGAAGGGCACGGATCGTGGAGCTTTGGGCGACGATGAAATACTTGGGCAAAAGCGGCATCGATGAGATCATTCAAGGCTTGCACGAAAGAGCCGTACAATTTGCTAAAGAGCTGAAAATCAATGGCTTCGAAGTGTTAAATGATGTGGTTTTCAACCAGGTGCTCGTGTCTTGCGGTGCCGATGAATTGACATTGCATACTTTGAAAAATCTACAAGAATTGCGAGAGTGCTGGTGTGGCGGCGCGGAATGGTTTGGCAGGAAAGTGATTCGGATCAGTGTTTGTTCGTGGGTTACTACAGAGGAGGATGTGATAATGTCGGTGGCGTCTTTTGTGGAGGCGAGGGAGATGGCGTGGAAAGTAAGGTAATGGCTATTTAATAAGCACGCATGAAGGACAATGATAAATAATGTGAATAACTCGAAGAATGCATCATACGACTATAATCTTCCTGACGAAGTGGTTAAATTGCTTGAAGATATCAAGGATGTATATGGCGAGAAATCCGCCAAATATCTAGAAGAATTGACTCATTCTAAGGAACCTTGGATATCAACAAGAGAAGATCTCCCCAGTGAAGCAAAAAGTACAAAACCAATTGACAAACAATTAATTGCCAAATTCTATAGAGATTTACATGCCCAGGTAAATGGCAATTAACAAAAAAGTTGCAGGTAAAAGGAAGCAACTTGACTTCCTTAATAAAATTGATTCCGGCTATCACCCTTGTGAAATTTTATCGCTAAAATTGATGAATTAAAAGACCAATTGAGCTATGGACATAAAGGAATTGGCAAAAAAATGGTTTATTATGTGGGAAAAAGGAGATTTTCATAACATTCCTATCACTGAGAATTTCAGGCACACCAGCCCCAACGGAACTATCGATGGGAAAAAGAATTACCTCAGCTTGGTGGAAGCCAACAAAGACAAATTCTTAGGCCATCGATTCGACATCCACGATGAGATCTATGACGAGGACAAGGCTTGTGTTCGGTATACTGCGATCCAGGGAGATTTTACTTTGGAAGTGACTGAATGGCATTTTCCCAGGGATGGCCTAATAGAGGAAATTATTGCCTATTACAATATAGAAGGAGAAATAAGTGACAAACGAAAAATTGCAAATTACGAGTAATTTGAAGTAGTGTTCCAACTAGCTCGATATTAACACGCAAATAGCAATTCCGGCATCCACTGCCACAGTTTTTGCCGATCTTCCCGCAATGCATAGAGTAAATCCCTGCCGGCATTAGTGATTCGATAAAATCGTTTTCGCCGACCTCCTCGTGTAGTAGTTGCGCCTCCTAAGTACGATTCTACAAGGCCCTTATCTTCCAAGCGATAAAGAGTAATGTGTACGGCGCTCAAGCTAACCGCACGGTTGAGCTGATGTAAAAGAAATAGCTAATTCTGAGGTTTTTCTTACCTTGAGCCAAAACCAAATACTATGAATCCTATTTTAAGAAATATCCTGGCGGTCGTGGCAGGTATAGTAATTGGAGGCGCCGTCAATATGGGTATAATAATGCTTTTTGGTCACATTATTGCTCCTCCGGACGGTGTTGATCCTTCTGATATGGAAAGCATTAAAAGCAATATGCATTTGTACCAACCCAAACATTTCATTAGTCCGTTTTTGGCGCACGCCCTGGGCACTTTGGTAGGCGCTTTTACTGCCGCAAAAATGGCAATATCCAATCATAAATTAATGGCCTTATCAATAGGTGGTGTGTTTTTGATTGGCGGTATTATGATGATAGTGCAATTGCCTTCACCGATGTAGTTTAATGTTTTGGATTTGGTCGGAGCTTATATTCCAATGGCGTGGTTAGGACATAAATTTGCTAACAAAGGCTAGACAAGTTCATGCTTAAACCAACCTGCGGGACCTGGCAAGTTTAAGCCCCGACATAGATGGATTTCTTGTTTCAGATTGAAATTGCCATTGAAATAGGCCATTTACTGCATATTGAATTTTGTCTTAGTCTCCGAGGTTAACTTAGCGAGACTCCGCGTACCCTCTGCGACCTCCGCGGGAAACCTCTTACCATCAGAAGACATCCCGCAAAGTAGCGCAAAGGTTACGCAAAGGTGCGCAAAGAGGAACTATAGAAGGAAGAGGAATTCCACAGATTCAAACTTGTTTGAGATAGAAATTCGCATTCTGAATTAAACAACACGTTGGTAAAAAAGTTAGCGCCTAAGTTTCTTTGGCCGTCGCCAAAAATTGTTTTACCAGCATTGGGCCCAGGACAAAATAAATTAACCCAACTTGCTCTTTTTAGAAAATAAGTCGGTGATTATCAGTGGGTTACGATTTCAATGGTACACTACATATTTTTTAATTGCCTTTTGAATATCTGTTGAGTTGGTTGCAGAATAGATGTTTTGTACTTTTTGGATTGGCTTTGAAGGTTTTCTCAGGTGTATGGATTTGGTGTCAGTGCGTAGTTCGACGGTTTGGATGGTATGTGTGCTCATTATTCTGACAATATTTGCCCAGTCGTAATTTATGCCTTTTTGGTTGAGCATGTATCGGATCGTGTTTACGACCTGATAGGCTAGAAGTGTGAGATAAATATGAGCTTCGATCCTTTCGTCATTTTGATGGTGAATGGGCCGGATGTTGAGATCAGTTTTGAGGCATCGGAATGTGGACTCCACTTCTCTTATGGTGTTGTAAATTTGCCAAAGCTGCTTATCGTCGATCTGCTCGTAATTTGTTCTCAAAAAGTAAATTCCCTTGTCTTTGTCCTGTTTTTCTTTTTGTGGCTGGACAGACCATGAGACATTGACAGCTACTTTGTCATCATGCTCCACATCTATTTTGTATCGGGAGGATACATGCTTGTGTTTTTCCTTGAGCCGACCGATGCGTTCCCACACTTTTTCTATTTTTTTAGTACCTCCTTTTTTAGCTATTCCATTTTGAACCTGTTGTAAGTCTTCTTCAAATCTTTGCATGAGCTTACCCTTCATCGATTCTTCTTTTAGTTGTTTGGATGAACTGTGCACATAAAGCCAGGTGTCATTGTACCCTTCGGGTTTGAATTGAGTAATGTGCACTTCATGTTTGTTACGATCTGTCGATATTTTTGTAAACACATTGGATTGATCGATCGGGTGGTCTTTGAGTCGTTTTCGGGAAACGCATACATAATGAAGACCTTTACCGGCGATCAATTCCAGGTTTTTCTCAGTGGCTATACCTGCATCTATGACCACTGTTTTGTTCGTGTGATCGGGGCTGTATTTTTCAAGGTCTTTGAGCATCTCTTCCAGGGTTGTGCTGTCAGCTCTGTTACCCTCATATATCCTTGAATGCCGGATGAAGCCCTCCTTATTGATCACTCCGGTGAATACAACTTGTTTGCAATCTGTCCTTTTCTCTTTGCTTTTTCCAAATTTTGGAAGTTTGTTTGTCGCCTTTCGACCTTCGAAATAGGTATTGGTAATGTCAAAAATGACCAGTTTATCATCCAGTGTGAACATATTGATGATGCGGCTATATAGGTGTTGATCGATAGTGTTTTTGTGTTTGTAGAGCAGGTCTGAAATACGGTATAGTTCGCGATGGGTGATCGAGCCGGGAGTGTAATTGTAGCAGGCCATCAATTCTGAATTGTCTGTGAGAATCTGTGAAGTTTTATGTTCTGAACTTGTGTATATGGCTCTTGCGCAGATGCTGATCAATGCTTTTTGAATATCCTTATTGCGCCAATTAAGTGAGGTAAGGCACTTAGTTAATTGAAGTTTTTCCAGAATCTGCTTGCAAAGGTGTTCGGAACCGAAAGATTTGACATCTCCTACTTCGATGGAATGAATATCAACACTGTGAATTTCGCTTTTGTCTTTTGGTGGGGGAAGTGAGGCTGCCTTTTCACCTTGATTATCGGGGTATTTTAATTGGTATTTTTCGTAGAATTTAAGAGCAAGCTTTAGCAACTCATCCGCAATATCAACGGGGAATAGATCTTGTTGAGAAAATATTCTGGATTTGAGCACTTGTAAGACCTCAGACTTATTCTGCTTCGAATCCAACAACGGGTCGCTTCCCAGGTAAAGGATGTTTCTTTGTTTGACTTTTCCATCTACCCTGGCCGTCTGTGCAAGTGTGTACTGGTAGAATATTTTACCGTTTTTGACATTTTGTTTTTTTACTTGTCTAATGTACATATGGCAAATGTACACATATGATTCCAATTACGCAAGCACCATACTACACTACATTTGAAAATCCTTAATAACTACTATTGAAAATCAACAAGTTATATCACAAAAACATGGATATTCAAACAAAATTAGTGCAGACATTAATCAAAAAGGACAAGTTGGGTTAACGCTGTATACAAGCCGGGAAAGTATCCTCCCAGGTAAAACGAGATCAGAGCGTGACCAATGGCATTGAGCACTACGCCCGTTATCACGAAAAAGATCGGGATGATCATGAATTCTTTTCTCTTTTTCAATAAAGCAATTGCGCCTAACACGAATGCTGCATATGCGGACATATTAAAAATGATCCAGGTATCCATCGGCATTTCGGATTGTCCGGGTAATTCGGCAACTCTGACATTACATCCCATTAAATATTCCTCTAAAAAATGAAGGAATTGCACTGCGAGTGCAATTAAGTATAGCGGTAAAAATTTTTCAGGTTGTGGTGGTTTTTTTCGAACTGTGTATAGGTAGAAAAAGAAAGAAGCAACGACGGCCGGAATGAATATTGCGACTGTGGATAATGAACGGCTGACCCACCAGAAAGTGGCGATCATTATCATTGCGACCAATAAGGGAACAAGAATTTCGTGCTGTTTTCTTTTTGTCATCAATTGCTGTATCGAAAGTTCAAAATTTTCTTAAAGTTTGGAACTTCAAAAAAATAGGGAATTAAATTACGCTTTCTTATACACATAATATTTTTTCCTAATATTTTCTCCCGTTTTCCTTTGCCAAGTCCTCCTTACTCCCTTCTTTTGTACAAACCATTCATCACAGCGCCAATGGAAGTCAAACAGGAAATTCAAAACCTAATCATCCAAACCAAGGAAGCCATTCAAACTGAAAAATTATTATCGAAGGGAAAAATTTCCGATGCCGAAAAAATCTCGGACAAGGAATGGACAATGCGGTTCTACAGCAAGGAAAAATTTTGCATTGAGACTCCCGAAAACGAGCACATTGTCACTTTTGACATTGTAGATGATGTGATCAAACCTTTTGTTGACGAAAAGGAAGTAGAATGGAATACTCATGCATATGCGGGTCTGATCTACCTTGAGGATGCACTCAAGCATCTCGAACTTGGCCTGCCCGGTAAAAAATACACACGCGAAGGCATGATACAGCGCGTCTTAGAAGAAAGAAAGGAAAAGGCTAAGACTGCGAAATATCACATCCAATGGGCAGACAATATATACGGCGAACATGTCCTGACTAATGATAAGGGAAAACAATTCAAGGTCACTATCCATGATTTTGAGGAACAAAGGGGCTACATCGACAATGTAGACTGGCAAACCAATAAGCTCGGCACAACAAAACACATCATCTACCTCTGCGAAGAAATAATGAAGGATCACAAATTGTGGAAAAAGCTGGATAAGCGCTTTCCCTTTGTTGAAATCTATCTTGATCCCAATAAAGATTACGCTTTTAGCTGGTTTTACGCGCACGATCTGGAAGGCGATGAAAAACAGGTCATTGAAAAGTATTTCGGTGAAGATGTGATCATTGTCGATGAAGATATTGATAGGATGCAAGCTATGATCAACGAGATCGGACAAAACGATCGATTTATGATCAGATCGGAAGTCTATGATAAGATGGAGCGAATAGCCGATGCACAGATGCTCGAGATTATTCAGGCAACTAACAAACCCGAATATTCTGTAATCAACGCAGCTCTGTATCCTTATCAAAAAGAAGGAGTTGAATTTGCCCTGTTCAAAAAAGCCGCAATAATTGCTGATGAAATGGGCCTGGGTAAGACGATTCAAGCGATTGCGATCTCTTTACTTAAGAAACAAATTTTCGACTTTGGTAAATGTCTTATCGTTTGTCCTGCTTCTCTAAAACATCAATGGAAAAAGGAGATCGAAAAGTTTTCCGATGAGGTAGCCCTTGTGGTGCAGGGGTTTCCCAATGAAAGAGCAGAGCAGTATATAAATGTTGATCACTATTTTTTCATAATTAATTACGAGACGGTACTACGCGATTCTTTGGCGATAAATAATGCAGGATTCGATTTCATAATCCTTGACGAAGCGCAGCGCATTAAGAATTACGAAACAAAAACGGCGAGCGCCATCCAACGCCTGAAAAAGAAACACGGCCTTGTGCTGACAGGTACTCCCATTGAAAATAAATTGATCGATCTGTATTCTATTATGTTGTTTTTGGATAGGAATTTCCTTACACCGCTTTGGGAATTTTCTTACCAACACTGCCTATTTGATCAAGTATCAAAAAATAAGATCACTGGATATTATAATCTGAATGAACTCAATAAACGTCTACAAAATATCCTCATAAGACGAGAAAAACACCAGGTGCTCAAAGAACTGCCCAACGTCATCCAAGAGGATGTGCCTGTCAAAATGAGTGAGGAGCAAATGGAGTATCACAGGTCATATGCACATGGCGTGGCGCAAATCCTCCATAAAAAGTTCAAAACACCATTCGATTGGCAAAAACTGATGCTTTTATTGACGAGCATGCGGATGGTGGCGGATTCCACTTTTCTAATCGACAAGGAAACGAACATTTCTCCAAAGCTGGTGGAATTAAAGCATATCCTGACGGAAAAGATTGACATTCACAAGGAGTGCAAGAAAATTTTGATCTTCTCGGAGTGGATCAACATGCTCAAACTAATCGAGGAAATGTTGATGGAAATAGGCGTGGGCTATACTGTATTGACAGGGAAAGTACCTGTGAAAAAAAGGCATAAGCTGATCGAAGAATTTGAAACCAATGACGATTGTAAGGTCTTTCTATCTACAGAATCGGGAGGTACGGGACTCAACTTACAGGTAGCAGATACCGTAATCAATTTCGAGCTGCCCTGGAACCCCGCAAAGAAAAATCAGCGCATAGGCCGCATCAACCGAATAGGCCAGAAAAACGAAACCTTAACGGTGATCAACCTGATCAGCATTCCGTCCATAGAGCTAAGTATTGCTGCGGGGCTGGAACTCAAACAAAACCTTTTCGAAGGAGTGTTGAATGAGGATAACAAGGTCGATACAATTGATTTTTCGGATAAGGGCAGGGCACAGTTTATCAAAGAATTGGAAGCTATGTTCCTAGGCGAGGATGCAGAGGAGATTTTTGTTGAAGAGGAAGAAAGGGCTGAGTCTGTGGGCGAACAAATTCTTGATGTAGTATCTGAAGTGCATTCGGAAGATGCGGAAGGAGATCGAATTGGCGTAAATGGTGAATCGGTCAAAAGAGAGGACTCAACTGAGCAGCTCGAACTATTCCGGGAACCAAAACCGGAAGAGGTCGAAGAGGTATTTACAAAAGGTCTGGACTTTTTATCAGGGCTGTATAAAATGAGTACTGGAAAAGATCTAATGCCCGGTGAAGGAGGAGCTGTTAAATTGGATAAGGAGACGGGCGAGGTTACTATTAAATTTAAGATTGGGTGATGATCGTGACTGACATTGCTCGAAGTACTGCAAGGCCTTCGTATATGACTTGGTTTTCATAACTTTAGGTGTGAATTTGCTTTCATGCGGCCCCGTAGTTCAAGGGATACCCGCCCGTACCGAATGTACGTTCGGGCGGGGAATAAGAGTTTCCTAAACTTTAGATCCAGGTTCGAGCACTGTCGGTGCTTCGCCTTGACTTTGATAACTTTTGTGATAATTTTGTTTCTTAACGGCCCCGTAGTTCAAGGGATAGAATAAGAGTTTCCTAAACTTTAGATCCAGGTTCGAGTCCTGGCGGGGCTACCTATAGGAGTTTGCCCGAAAATGGGGTAAATTCCTCCTATCGATCCGACCTTTAACTTGTTGGTTTTCAGAGAATTAGAGCCGAATAACCGGTTGATGCGAATGGTTTGTAGATACCCCTTGGTGCCATACAAACCACCTATCATTATCGTCTTTAAGAGCTGTTGTTTCTTTGTCACATCGAAGCTTTCATAGATTCCAGGTAGGTCTTGAACCCTTGTCATTATTGACTTTATCAAGTTTTGGTCGATGGTGAGATTGGCATTGCTTTCCGCTATAGAGGTTTGTAATTGCTCCCGTCGCCCCTCATATTTGGATTTCCACTTATTGTAAACTTGGGTTTCCAACTTGTCACCGATATATTTTTCTTCCAGCTTGCTAATGTCGGATTCGACTTGTTTCAACTCGGTTAAATAACGCTTATGGTCAGAATTCTTCTCCTTCAGAAGAGTCGATGCATTCTTATTAAAATAACGGCTCCAATAATCTCCGGGAATTCGTACAGCCAATTCGCCAAGAATTTCACCCAGCCAGCTGTCCACCTTGCGGGCATTAATGCTTTTTCTACTGCAGGTTTCACATCGATAGTAAGGATATTTACCGCCGTTTCCAGTAGACTCGGCACCCGTCATTATGTTCTGACACTCTGCACAACGGAGGTATCCCCTGAGCGGAAACATCGAACTAATTGAAGTGGTATGGGGACGTTCTGAATTGTCCAGCTTATTTTGAACGGCCCAATAAATTTCAGGTTCAACAATAGCTTCATGCATCCCTTGAACGATTTTTTCGGGATGATCACGATATGCCCTGACTTTAATGAGCCCAGCATATGTTTGATTCGTAAGTATCTTTCTAATGCTACTGTTGCCCTTTCTGTTAATTCTGCAGTTGACCTTAATTTGTTGGAAAGAAAATCCCTTGAGATACAATGAGAAGGCTTGCCTAATCTTATCGGCATCGGGGCTTGGAATTATTATTGGTTTATTGTTCTCATCTCTCCTGTTCTCATACCCTATAGGTGCGGTACCTAAATATCTTCCATTCGTTCGGGCTTGAAAATTTCCGAATTTCGTGCGATCTCGAATTACCCTGTATTCGAACTCAGCATTTACAAAAAGATCAGCCCTGAACTTAAAGAATACTGGACTGTGAGGATCTATGAAAAAACATTCTGTGGTGCTTATTACTTTGATACCATATTCTTCTTCAATCTTTTTAAGCATAGCCAGACCTTCAGCGGCATTGCGCACCAAGCGGTCATATTTTGCCACCAAGAGAAAGTCAATATTCTTGCGATGTTTAGTAAGATTGCTGTAAAGCTCTTTCCAGCTCGGACGGTCAAAGTTCTTAGCGCTATAACCATCATCAACGAACTCGTCTAAGATGATTACCTGATTTTTTTCTGCGTAACTTTGGTTGGTTGCCTTTTGTCCCGGAATCGAGAAGTTGCTTTGATCCTTGTTGCTTATCCGAACGTACGAGAATGCTTTTTTCATTGTTTATTAACAGGTCGGCAGTGATGAATGTGAGTTGGTCTATGAACTCAAGTTCTTCTTTCGATAAATTTAATGGATTGTATTCATAATCCTTCATTCCATTACAGATTTCGATTTTCTGGCTCCACATAACCGATGCCGAGCCTATAAAACAAATCCTTTTCTTCTGGTACAGCAATAGACCTTCCATTCTGATGCCGCAGCATCCCGTCTTTGCCATGGTACCCTTTTTTCTTCCAGGTGCTCGCAAGGTTTTGGGAGAATCTGGTAGTGCCGGTGCGAATGGCCAGGATGTATCCCCAATTGTATTTAGTCGCAAAGAAAAGATCGAGCTTAATAATCTCATTTCCCCGGTGTGCTGGAATGATGTCTTTGACGGCGATGAGACGCTGGGTGTATTTGCAAGGTAGGTTTCCTTTGACCTTGTGCCATTGGTTGACGACCGTGGCTATTCCACTCTCGAATAGGCCTACTTCGTACATCTTAGGGATGCACACGATTTCGATGTCCTTGCAAGTAGAGCATTTCCTCCGGAGGGAACCGGCGATTTGGATTCGGTCACAATGAGGCTTTAGGAGATCAACCACAGCTGAACCAATGTGTTCAGCTGTGGTTAGCTTCATTGGCCTGGGTTTTGGTATGTTTATAACACTTGTCATGCGAACATTCCTAATTCTTTTTGTAATCTTCTTTCCGCTGGTCGTCAAATTTTTCCATTCTTCAGGTCTAAGTGATCGTTGTATTCTGAAAATGACTTATAGACTACCGGTGAATTTTGATGATGTGAGAACATAAATGCTTTAAGCCCGTGACGACCATAGTGGCCTTTATTTTTTTTTGCTGTGCGAATGAAATCCATTGGTTTATCAGTCGGAAATAGAGGACACCCAGTGGGATCCAATGCTACTTGGTGATGGTTTGGATTAGCCATATTATATAGTTCTTCCATTTTCTGCTTTTCGTAAAGAGGAATATCAGTGCGATCCATCAATCGCTTATGGTTGAGCCTCTTCATATTTACACCCATTTCTGTGGCCTTTTCTAAATCATCCACAGAATGTGTCCACCAGCAAGTTCCCGTTGAGTAGAATATCATTTTACATTTGCCGGACTTGATGTTTCTTATTACTTCTTCCAATGATATTCTTAGGGTTTTTTCATTCATGGTCTGTTGTCAGTTGCATTCTTGAAGAGCTCATGAACGATGTATAAAAACACCACTATTCCTAGTATTTCCATTGTCCTTGTTTTTGATCATTAGTTAGTATATCTGCCGGGTATTACGGATGGTTCCAAACTGATTACCGATATACAGTAACTCCACCGTGACTTACACGATGCCTTTAAGCTGCAACCGCTTCGGTTTCTTTTTCCTCATTTCCTACAGATCCACCACCTTCAAAAAGATCGAGTTGAGCTCGTTTGTGATCAAGAATAAATTCCTTAGCTTCTACAATAACTTTATCCATCAAACTCCCCTTCATGCATTCAGCGAGTGGCGTATGTATTATGAAAGGCGAATTGCTGTTTTCGACCTCACGTCGCGCAGTAACGGTGATGTAGGGTACAGTTTGTTCGTCGATCGTTCTTTCTGTAATTGTGACTGATTGCGCAGTCATATTTTCGCAGTACTTAGCTGAGAATTCACACACGTCTTTCACATGATCTACCAGAGCATTCAGTGCGTCTACAAAGTCTGGGTGTGCCACCTCTTTGGTGGTAACTTCAAATAGTTGGGTGTCCTCTTCTTTGTAATGTATGACCACTTCTGGGTCGTTTTTAATTGATACTTTTTTGATGTGCATAATTTTGATTTTAAATGATAAATTCTTGATTCGGATTCGGCCATTGCCATTTCATCGAAACCTTCTTCCGCTTCCAAGAGGCCGTTATTCATTAGTTTCTTGATTTCATTCAATGTCATTTTCTCTGTGGCTCTTTTTGCGAGTTGGGTTATGACTTGTTCATGCTCGTAGCCCTGAATGGGCTGTTTTGACAACTTAGCTGCCATAGATCGTGCATATTGCTCAGATACAGGTGTTATCGAATAGACCGAAGCATGGTTGAAAAGTTTCACGAATGCCGGGAGGGTTACTTCGAGGTTAGTGACTTCCGGAACTTCTAGTTTAATCATTGCACTGCCTACGATTGTTTCCGTGGTGACGAGTCCGGCATATTTTTCGTGGCCAAATATTTCCAGGACTGCCCATTGTTCGAAATTGGTATTTTCCATTCTTCTGATTTATTGATTATTGAAAACTGATTACTTGTTGTCTTACTGATTCTCGTTTTTCTTCTTTTCGGTTGTGGGTGCCGTAAAGAGTTGGGTTTTTTTCTTGAAGGAGTTGTCGGTTTCGGCGTATGGATTCTGTCGGGGTGAGATGGCCTTTGGCGACGAGTTGGAGGAGTTCGAGTGCTGTAATTTCTTTTATGGGTTTATTGAGTTGTTTGAGTTCGTGGTACCAGAAATTGGCCAGGAGTTTGAAGTCGTTGACTTGCAATTCGTCTTTTGCTCGGAGTAGGTCTGCCACTCTTTGGCGGGTGTTTTTATTGTTGGCAAAATCGACCAAGATTATAGGATTTTAGGATTTCAATTGTTGTAAAACCGATCTGGATTCGTGCTCCATTACCTTCTCGTTTTTGAATTCTTCTTCTAACTCTTTTCCAAATTCTAATCCTTTCATTATCTGGTGGAGCCATAATATTCTGCGGGCGTGCTTGTGAAGTTTGGATTTGCCATGGCTTAGGGCAGCCAATGCCGTTGACAGATGACCCAACAGTGACCACATTTTTGATTTATCTTCTTCGAGTGATTTTACGTATGAAGCGGTGATTTTATCAAACTTTATGTGCTTTGCTCTTATTAGATCGAGTAGAACGCAGTCCATCTCCAAGGGATGTAACTTTTTCATAGAATTTATAGCTGCATGGCTATTCTCAGTCATACTTTCAGTTCTTTCAAAAGTGAAGCAGTGTGTTTCATGGATTGTAATCTTCGTTGTTTGGCTCCTTTAATTGCATTTGTGATTCCGAGAAGTCGTTGTCTGTATTTTTTCATCGCATCGTAGTCTCGGTTCATCTTTTTGATGATGATTCGATCGAGGAAGCCAAATCGGATATACTCTTCCTGGTCTTCCATGTACATGTTTTCATTGAGGGTGTAGATGAGGTAGAAGTTCGGCTTGCGGAAGAGGTGCATGTAAGCTTGTCCCTGCCAGTAGTATTCTTGTTGCATATCGGAGCCGGACTGGTCAAAGGTTTCTGTATTGCGATGGCGGTCGAAGGTGTAGGTGTCGTAAGGGTTCTTAATGTCGATGATATAGTCCTTACCCACGATGTCTGGTTCTCCTGTAAGGAGAAGTTTCTTGTCTGTTTTCCGTATGGTGTTCTTCTTAAACGCGGCGCCTAAGTGGGCGTTGAGCATGTCGATGGAGTGTTGCTCACTGACCTGGCCGTGGTGAGTGTATTTGGTGTGGAGGTATTTGGGGATTTCATATAAGGCTTCGGTGACTATTTCGTCGAGGTACGTTTTGCCCGTCTGGCCGATGTCGGGATTGGCTTTCCTCATGATGAGGTCGGTCATTTTTTCCTTAATTATATCGGTTAGAGGTTTGCCGTCGGGATCTTTGTATCGGTCCTCGAGTTCTAGAAGATCGGCCTCCTGACGGTCGGTGAGCCCGAATTGGCCGGTCATTACTTTGTGTAGGTTGGAGGCGTGGATGTATACTTCTATGTCCTGGATTCGACGTTTTAGGATTGGGGGGCCTTGCATGACTGAGGATCTTGGTTGATCTTCACCGTTCACTATGGTTTCTCCTTCCTCTAATGTGGAGAGAGAATTGAGATCGATACTTAGTGCCTTGCCCATTTCGGTGATTAGTTTTTGTGGGAGTGCTTGTTGTCCTGGCATTGTTATTGTTTTTGTGAATTGCTTAAATCCATAGAGGTCGGGATGACGTCATCGTTTGATAACAACTATAGAGCAACCTACCATTGTACCGCTCTCCTTGAATTTTCCTGATTCTATGTGCAAAATTTTCGCGTTAGTTTCTTTCAACCATTTTCTGAAATGTGCTTCCTTTTTATTCTGTGAAAGTTGCCAATGTTTTGAAGCCACTGAAACAAGCCTACCGCCTTTTCGTAAGATGTCATACATCTGATAGATATGATCTATATCTTGGTTTTTGCTAAATGGTGGGTTGGCCACTATTCTATCGAACCCCTCAGCTACATCTATCCCAGAGGACAAAAAATAGCGCCCAATTAGTGTGATTGAAGGATGACTATTAAGAATTGCTGCGTTCTCTGGCATTAGTTCAAAACATTCAATTTTCATTTTAGGGAACTTACTAATGATCGCATTGATTATTGCGCCTTGACCGGCACTAGGTTCCAAAATCCTGTGACCAGTTTGGATTTCTGCCAGATCCACTAACCAATCAGCGATAGCAGCAGGCGTCGGAAAGAACTGAAATTCTTTTCTAAGATTAACTACCTCTCCGGCACACAAACGATCAACGAACGGTTGGGCTGCGGAAGGAAATATGAATTTATTCCGTCTATATTTAGCACCTGCATTTAATAGGGCCTTTCGTATTTCTTGGTAATTTGTTAATGCCCCGTCTGCAATTGGTGGTAAATGGAGGACATTCGCTTGTATATTGCATTTTCTTAATGACTGTGCTAAATCTGAATATTCTGGCATCATCCCAGCTTTACAACCTCGAAAAGATTCGTGGCTCCTTTCCCATTCTTGTTCTTCTTCTTACCCAGGTACGTGATGACCAGCGGTGTGTTGGTGCATAGTCTTTTTACGGAATCGACCAGCAGCATTTGACCGCTTATGAAGACTTCCCTTTCGGATACGAATACGGCGCAGCCGATCATTTCTCCCTCGTCATTAGGGATTTGTTTGATACCTATAAAGAAACACCTAATGGGTTGGTCTTGTAGCTTTGCCCATTCTTCTTGGGTGCGGTACCGTGCGGTCATTGAGAATTTCTCGTCGAGTGTGGATAGCTTGGCGAGTTCTTCGGTGGATGGCATATGGAAGGTTACTTTCTGGCCTTCTACGGCATCGAGTGCACTTCCATTGACAGGGGCGAGATCGGTGTTGTCGATCTTTTCTGGTACAGTAGCAGGAATAGTTTTAGTGGTAGCCGTAGCAACGGCCTTTTCTCCATTTTGCATAACAAAACAATTTTTGAATCGTGAAAAAATGGAGAAAGGGGAACTCTGGTTATTAAGAGCAGATCAGGAATTGAAATGCTCCGAGAGTGGTATTGATATGAAGCAAATGTATATGATGAAATTCACATTTCCAAATCGAAGAGGAGATATTACAAAATAAACCAATTTGAAACGTACCTGAAACAGGGTAATTTTAGAGAAATGACCTTATAAATGTAGGTAAGGGTATACTGGGATAAATAAGCTATTAAACTTTTGATAGTCAAATAGATATGCTATTTAATACGAGGTAAATGGATCGTATTTTTAGCAACATCAAGCCAATATTGGATTTTTTTTATCCAATGATGTCCTGTAAATTAGAATTTTTAACAAGGGTGTGCCTTTTAAAGACCGTCTGTGTCCGGCGAAACAATTTTCATATTAAGATTGATTTTTGTCGAAGATGAAGCAAAACATTGGGATTAAACTCTGACAGTTTGTACTCTTCAGGCCATTACATATTATAACTGTGTTATATATATCAATATTATGATATGAAAAAATCTAAGAGGAGATTCGATGATTTTGATGTGGATTCTCTTGTAGAATCTGGAAATAATTACCAGAGAGCCATATTCAGAATCAATCGGTCATATAATTGGATGCAGGATCTCTTCTTGTTCGGAGAGAGACAGGATGCATTGAAGGTTGCCAGATCTACACTTAGAATGGCTGAAAAATATTTCGAACATAATGTTGCCGCAGAAATATGCCGTAAGTTATCAAAGGATTATTCACTTTTTAACTATGATGAAGAGAAACGAGAATCGTACTATGAAAAAGCTATTTACCATGTTGAACAGAACAATTTGGTCATGCGGGCTGAAAGGGCTTTTTCTCTCGCCCAAGGGCATTTTACACTAACAAAAAGCTTTACGGATGAAAAGAAAAATGCCTTGGTAATTGCGAATCGAGCAATCGCCAAAATGCTTAATGAAGCGAAATCACCCAGATTTTTTATGTACTACTATTTCCTAAGATACAGTGAGCGAAAAATACATTTTGACTATAAGTCAAGTATTCAAATTCTTAAGGATGCCATAACGTATTATGGTACACTTGCTTTCAATCACAGCGGGGCGAAGTTGATCTTTATTGATCGCCTAATAGAGTGTTATATTCAAACCGGTCAATATGAATTAGCCAAACAGCACGTAAGATTAGCAAAAAAGAACGCCACGAGCCATAATGAGCGGAACCGAATCGATGAGTATCAGACACTACTTGCTATTCATAAGGGCGATTATAAGAAGGCGCTGCACACTGTAGATAATCAGTTAAACAAAAACTCAAGTCGCTCAGGCCCGGATGAGTATTTCCTAAGGTATGAGATTCTTGAATTATATATTCTCTTATGCCTTGGGAAAACGGAGAATGTGAACATAAAAAAAATCGAAAGTTTTCTTGATGGTTATGTCCGAGATAAACAATCACTGAATACGTTGCTTTTGATCGCAAAACTTTGGTATTATGCCATTATGGATGTTTTGCACATTAAAGAAATACGCAACGGTTGCAGAAAGTACCTGAGTAGATATATTTTAAGCGATAACGGGTTGAAGGCTACTGAGGTCATGATCAAATATTTTCTCAACCTACCAGAGCGTGTTGCAAATGGATCATTGGAGAATAAAAGCCGGAAAACGATTGAATTACTTGCCGGGATGAAAAATGACCCGAAAGCATGGTACAGTGATGAGGAAGAGGTAGTGCCTTTCGGGGATATTGTTCAGTTGGTGGCTGATAGATTGGTTAATTAGGTAAGGAATGAAAATAATCGGGCTCGATGATACAGGAATTTGAATCAATAGCTTTTAAGCTCATTCATGGCGCTGATGTTGATGTGATATGAAAGAAAGAAATGAGTACGGATCAAAATGATAGGCGAACCATCATATTAAAATATTCTGGGAATTTTCATTTTGGATTTTTGGTCTTACCGGCGTAAAGTTGGTTAGGATTTGAATTTGGGTTTGGTTCTTTCGAGTTGTGATATTACTAGCTTATGGACAGCTTCAAAAACTTCCTGATCATCAAAATTAATTCCCACCTCTCGTTTTATTGATCTTCGCAAACAAGTGATTGTGTCTTTATCGTATAAGTGGTTACTTAGATTCATTGGGGTAAGAGCAATGTGGCGAAGCCAGTATGATTCGAGTTCATCGGTAGTTACACATTTCTTTGAAAGGTACTCGAGCTTCTTTGCGTTTTCGTCGAATTGCTCTTTGTCAAAGAAGTCCAACTCAAATACAAGTTTTGTTCTCAACGGTTTTTCAAATTCTACTCTGAACAACATCAGCTCTTTCCCATTGGTCAAAATAACCCACTCGATTCCTTCATTGGCAGCATAAGAGGTGGCTTGTTTGATATGATTTGCATTAATGTCGATTTGAATAGATTTTACCTCGACCACCAGGTGTTGTTTTTTCTCGACCTGTACAACATAATCCGCATAGCTTCCCTTGATAGCATACTCCGTCCTTATCTCTGACAGCTCTTCATAATCCAATACATCACAGAGTAGATTATTTATCATAATTCTTGTGCCGGACTCGTCCAAATTCAAGAACTTCTTAACCATATACTTTCTACAATAAGATCTGAGTTTTGACCTGAATTCTTTGCGCTGTAGTTCGGTTAACTTCATCTATCCCAATGTTTTCAAATTACAGAATAATACATAGCTACAGTTTATCTTTTATCTGATCCAGATGTGGTAATAACTCGACGCAGCACAACAGGTATTCTTTAGAATTCTATTTAAGTCCTCCAAAATTGTCAACGCTCACCAAATATTCACCACATTCCTCAAGGGCACCATCAATGCTTGGTTCCCATCTATAATTGTTTATGGCATTTAGTGCTTTTCGAATCCGTCTACTTTCCTTTATTGTACTTTCATCTTCTATCACATGCGCATAGACAACCATCCCTTTTCTGTCAACGCAGACTTTAAATTTTAAATGACCCTTATTGCCCAACAGCAGAGTTAGCATATTGGGATCTTTGTAGATGACCTTACGAAATTCTACTGAATCACCATCTATTATCTTTGGTATTTGAGATGTTACTTGATGTGATGTTACAACGATAATAATTACGATGAATATCTTAGATATGCCCTGCTTCTCCATGAGACTGTTTGTTCACAACTTATCCTTTATCTCGGTGATAATAATTCATTTTAAACTAATTTTGAAACGAAGTCAATTTCCCATTTTCGAAGTATAAATAAAGATCCTTGGTGTCATATACCCATTGTTCGTGCACTCCCCATGAGCCAGTGCTTTTGTTAATATCATTAGGTCTACCTAGGCTTTCTCTGGCCATGGAATCAGTCATTCCAATCCAATATTGATTTTTCATTATTTTTTTGGCATTTATGCCTCCGTATTTTTTTGTAAGTCTGAATAATTTGGGATTTTCAATTTGTGAATGGTGGTCTATAATGTCTTGTACTTTGTCTTCTCGAATAAGAGAAGCGTAGCTAATATAGCCTTCGGAATAATCGTCTAAGGTGCATTGGAAAAAGGGTTTTTCATACCAACCTGTAAGCGTTATTGTGTCTCCTTCGGATATTTCAGCGATTATAGAACTGTTGATGGATGGTGCTTCACGAATCCTCGCACCCATATAGTTTATAGTAGCTGTGAACTGACAAAATATTTCACTGCTGATAATTAGAATTGTAAATATGAATAAGTATCTCATGATTTATCCTTTATCTGATCCAACTGCGGTAATATTTCTTCCAGTAGCTTCAGATTTTTCATAAGCTCTGCAAAATGGTCAATCTGCTCTTGTTGTTTTTCTATTTGGGTTTGTTGCCTTTTTATGATATCTATTAGGTCAGATTCTTTGTCTGATTTGCCCGCATCTCTGTTAGCGTCTTCGTCACCGAATTCATAAAGTGGATCATCATAAAACCAATCTTTAACAACTTCCGGTTTTGCGCCAAATTTATTAGCCACATGTCCAATTAATTGCCAATTTTCATATGTAACTCCCCCTTGATTCATCCAATTAGTATAAGTTCCTCTGGAAATTCCAACTATTTTGCAGAAGTCCGTTTGAGTTATCTCCATGTCTATCAATAGGTTACGTAACTCCTTGCTTGTTTTGTAAAAATTTATGTCTTTTTTTCTGGCCAATTAATTTGACATTTGACTAATTAATTATACATTTGTCTAAGAGAACTCAAAAACATGAATAAAGATACATTTCTAGCGAAGATTGGGCCATTGATGAAACATGTGAGTCTAAAGGAGCTCCAGGCCCGCACTGAACTTTCTGCTAATACTATATGGAAATATGTGACAATTCGAAAGCCTATCAAGGGGTACATAATGGAAATCATTCTGAAAGCGGCAAAAGATATAGCAAAGGAGAAGATTGAGCAAATGAGTGAGCTGGTAAATGTTGCATAATGGAAAGTTGTAATAAGTCGGTGGTCAATAATCAGCGGTCAGCTATTAGCGATCAGGATACTGGAGTCGGGACTGGGCAGTTGGTAGCAGGCAATGGAGGTGATGATGATTATTGGATGAGGTGGCGCGCTCACCAGAAGTGGTATGATGAGGAATTGGAATTGGAACGGGAGGCTAGGCTGCAATTGAGGAACCAGGATTAAACAACAATCGAAAATCTCAGGGTTATGAATAACGAAATATTGGAGTCCAGGCACATGGAAAGGAGCATTGTGTATCAACTTGAGCGGATGTATGAGAAGGGCAAGGAGGCTGGAATATTGCAAGCGATTCTGGTAGTACAAAGGTATCAGAAGGATAAGGGAAAGGTGGCTTTAGGGGAATTAATGCGCAGATACGAAATTGAGTATGGCGCTATTGATGGGAGGTGTGTTGATGTATCCAAATGACTGAATTTTACGACATGAGCATTATGCCATTTGGTGAAGCTCATAAAGGCAAACATCTCAAAGATGTGCCGGGTGACTATTTGACATGGTTATATGAGAATGACCGGGCGGGAAGATTGACCGATTACATCGAGGATAATTGGGATGAGCTCAAAAAGGAAGCTAAGCAAAAGCGATGATATAAAGAATCCACATTGCCAAAAGTGGCAGTGTTTTTAGATTGATAATGAGAAAGGGGAATAGCGAGTGGTATTGATATTTCCTGTCCGTCCGGTAGGCGGGCTTATTTCTCACTGTTAAAACCAATTTTTTCACAACCACTCGGTCCCATCCCATGAAGAGACCGGGTGTGTTTTTACTGGCCGGCCAGGGGCCGATCACCCGCAAGCTGAGATTGCTAGATTATAGGCTTATAGGATTGCGTAATAAACAACTAAAAATCAGAAAATTATGAAACAAGTATTGGAAGGTATATTGAATCTGACAAGTACATCGGTACATCAATATACCGGCACTTGCGAGGTAGGGGATTTTGAGGATGTAACGTTTCGGGTTCAGGGAATTCAGGACATGGCCCGGGAAATCCTGGAGTTGAAGAGGATTATCGAGGAAAAGCAGAATGGTTAAGACAAAAAATATTTCGGACACGCTCAACGGCAGAGGGAATAGTAAAGACCGGCCTAGTGATGTGGATGTCGATACATCCTTATTTAAGAAGAGGAATGAAAGCCTAAAGCGGTTTGGTTATCAGATGGCCTTGATGGATATGATTTATCAAATTGAAGTGCAGGGTATCAATTCTGCCCATGAGCTATACAATGCGCTAGCTGATGTATACAAATCTAAATTGATCAATTATGAGCGAAGTGAAAGCTGCAATAGTGGACACAACATTCACTGAACTGAAGCATGCGTATATGGATCGAATGTTTGAAAAAGGACGTGTGACAGGATTTTATGAAGCGGCTCTATTGGTTCTTGAAAACCCAACGAAAACTAAGAAGGAATTGCAAAGAATGCTGGTTGAAAAGGCTACAAAACTAAACTTATGATTACCACAAACAATTCCAAATTGATGGTGACTAAGATGAATGATCCGTTGGATTATGAGAAGATTGCTCCTGGTAGATATGCCATCAACAAAGCCATCATGGCTCTGAAATACTACAGACAAGTGTTGACAGAAGGTACTTCCTATAACCGGATTTATGAGACGATTGAGGAAAATCCTGGTATTAATCAATCGGAATTAATGAGCAAATTGAGAGTGAGTCAATCGGTGATAGCGCAGAAGATTTATCCTTTGATCAAATCGGGATTGATAGAGCGTAAGAAGGATGGGAAGTTTCGAAAATACACCGTTACTGAGGTGTCAGATAAAATGCATACTGCTATTTGGCTATTGACAGAGAAGAACTAGGATTCATAGGATTTCAAGATTATAGGATGTTTCCATGAAGCGGATGACCGATACAAATATTTACGACAAGGCCTGGTTTATGTCTCTTGAGCCGCGGCTGAAATGCCTGGTGGGGTATCTGTGGGCTAAGTGTGATAATGCAGGTGTTTGGTCGCCTAATTGGGTATTGGCGAGTGCAATGATCGGTGCTAAAGTAAGTGTAGGTGACATTGCTAAAATTGACAATGGGAATAGGCATGAGATTTTGGAGGATGGTAAGATTTGGATAAAGGATTTTGTAAGTTTTCAATGTGGTGAGGAGCTTAAGGAAAATTCGCCGCCGCATAAAAAAATAATTGGTCTTTTGAAATCTTATGGACTATATGATAGGGTATGTGTTAGGGTACTCAGTACCCCTAAAGAAGAAGAAGGAGAAAAAGAAGATGATAAGGAAGAAGAAAAAGAAGAAGAAACGGGCGCGCGTGAAAAAGGATATGAGGCTGACTCTGTTGCAAGTTGCGGGTTACCGGTTGCGGGCTCTGCGTTGGACGAAGATGTTACAAATGTACTTGAACATTTCAATCAGACGACAGGCCGGCATTTTCCTTTGAATCATTTTGAGAGTCGGTCGGTGATCACAACGAGGTTGAATGAGGGGTATTCGGTGTTGGATTTAAAATTGATCATTGAACTTAAAACTTGGGAGGCCGAAGGAGCTAAGGATAAAGCCAAGCAGAGAAAATTTCTACAGCCGAAAGTGTTATTCGGTAAACAATTTATTTCAAACCTAAATGATGTACGAGATGCAAAAAAAGGCTATGGCGTTGCCGGAGAAAGTAAACTCGAACGGCAAAAGCGTGAGGCTGCCGGTATCGACATTTAGGTCGATGAGCCTGGATAAGGTGGCAGACCATACAAAGAAGTGTAGTGCGGTGGAGAATCACGAAGACCTGATCCGCCATGCCGCACCTATGCTCTCCAATTTAAATCCCAAAGTAGCCCAAAAATATATTGCAATAGCGGCATACAAGTACCTGACCGAGCGATTCGATATTGAGATCGACAAAAATCATATGGCGGTATGGGCAGAGGACATATTAGAAGATTATCCGGATCTGAGGACTGTTGAGATCAAGCGAATTATCAAACGTATGACCAAAGGGGCTGTCTATAATAGGATTGATGTGAATACTTTGAATTTGGCGGTGCAGGAATATTATCAAGAGAGGTCGGAAGCGATTGCCCGGGAGCGTGAACGTATACATCATAACCGGAAGCACATTGATCAGTCAGCAGTCAAGGGTCAGAATGTGGTAACTGAAACCGGAAAAGATCTGGTTGAGGCACCGAATTGGTTTCGAGACAGGACGCAGGAACTCTTAAAGACCTTCCCTAAAAAAATTGATCGTCCGGAACACAGACAGCATAAAGCACGAAAACAGGAAGAGGATATTGAAGGAGTTGTTGAACGGCGTGAGATTGGTAAGCAACTGGCACGGGAGCAGGCAGATATGATTCGCAGAAGGAGCAACCAGGATTTTTAGGATTATTAGATTTTAGGATGTCACATATAATCTACGGATACCGAAAGAATTTTTCCTGTAAAAAAGGAGCAAAAAAGCCTTACCTCAAAAGCACCAGAATAAGGTTAGTTGACTTATTTCGAAAAGGAAACAGGTATATCAGCAAATATGACGACGATTATTTTGTTTCTCTAGCTCAATTCTTAATGAGGAAAGGTTTGCCTGTTTCGGCATGGATTTCTATCGAGGACGATCTCGACGAATTTTTCCAAATTGCTTTGTTTTCTGTACAACCTTGGGATGCTGAAAACCTATACATGAATAGGAATAAATTCAAGCTTTACGAGTGGCGGAAACAGTTTAGTGTTTTTGAAGAAAGCCACTTTCATGGTTTGTATTTTTATCGCAACCGTGCATCAATGCCTTTACCTGACTTCACATCCTTAGGTGACATAAAAAGAAATATTTTCGGAGAACGAGGTAAGCACGGTGCGAAGCGTATTAGATTGAAGTGTTCCTTTAATCGTACTTGGAAGAATGCCAAATGGATTTTGAGTAAGGGGATTGATGTACGGCAAAATAAGTTGGTTTATAAGATTGGATTTGGCCTGAAGGATGACTATGAGGCTTGTAAAAATGGAAAAGCACATTCGTCATGGGATATTTCCGTGCATTCAAGGGATGGTGAGAACTATGTTGATTTTTGTTTGCGGATCGATGAGAATTATGATCGAATTGTCAGTGGGGATAGGACGGTATTGGAATCTAGGAATTATAAAGAAGAAAAGGACTTTTTTCTGGACAGGGAATATGATTTGAATTGACTTTAGGATTTCAGACATGCCCAAAAAGAACTCATACATAACGGCAACAGATCAATTTTGCGGAGCTGGAGGAAGTACTACAGGAGCCAAGGAAGCAGGAGTCGAAGTAAAGATGGCTTTGAACCATTGGGATTTAGCCATTGAAACGCATAATACAAATCATCCTGAGACCGATCATGACTGCACCAATATCCAGGCGTGTGATCCAAGACGTTATCCGAGCACCGATATCTTAATCACCTCTCCCGAGTGTACGTCTCATAGTTTGGCAAAAGGGACACGAAAGAAATACCAAAATCAATTGAAGCTATTCGGTAAGATTGATTTAAAACCAGAAGAAGAAAGAAGCAGGGCCACAATGTGGGATGTGCCAAGATTTGCAGAATATCACGACTATAACATTATCATAGTTGAGAACGTAGTAGATGCCAGGTATTGGAGGCTATTTGATGCGTGGTTAAAGTCTATGCATGATCTCGGCTACAAGCATAAGTGCAACTATCTGAATTCAATGTTTTTTCATCCGTGTCCTCAGTCTCGAGATCGGATGTATGTTGTTTTCTGGAAGAAAAACAATAATGCTCCTGAGCTAAACTTTTCTCCAAAGGCACCTTGCCCAAAATGCGGTATCACTGAGTCCTACCAGTCGTGGAAAAAGAGCGAAAAGAAATGGGGTAAGTACAGGCAGCAATATGTCTATCACTGTTCGGGATGTCATGACGTGGTCATGCCATTCTACTATGCTGCCTTCAATGCAATTGACTGGTCTATTCCCGGTACCAGGATTGGAGACAGGAAGAAACCATTGGCAGAAAAGACAATAGCAAGGATTCGATATGGTCTTGAGAAATATGGTCGCCAGTCACTCATTTTGAATGCCAGACACACATCTGGTTTAGAATGTAGGGTGAAAACAGCAATTGAAGTCCCCTTAGGGACACAAACTACACAACAAGATCATGGTTTGGCCATTCCCTTTATCATCAGAAGTGAACATGGCAAAATAGGCTTGAATACTAGACATGGAACTGAACCTATTTGGACACAAACATCATCTCAGTCCTTGGGTATGGTTGTTCCCTTTGTAGTTGAAATGAACAGAACCGGCAAAGCTCGGACTGTGTCAGAACATCTTTCAACAATCTTGTCAAGTGGGAACCATCATATGCTCATTGGCAATTATACACCAGGATGGTCGAGAACATTAGATAAGCCAACTGGATCCATCACAACCAAGGATCATCACGGACTATTAGCATTCCCGTTGATTGTGGAGAATAATGGACAGAGCAAAACAAAATCATCTTTGAATTCTATTGGAACCGTAACCTCTAACATCAATCACGGTCTACTTTCTATGCCGATAATCGTTCAAAACCATGGATCCAGTAATGCAAAGCCAGCTATTGAAGGAATTGGCACACAAACCACTAGAGATACATTTGCATTATTGGCACAAGAAAGCCTTCAGGCATTCCTTTCTTACTACTATTCAGGAAGCAACATGGCCAGTGGTGCATTTGAAGCCACAAATACGATCAGGACAAGAGATGGAATAGGGCTTGTTTACCCTACTCAAGAAGACATTGACAATTGCCACTATCGAATGCTCAAGCCTCATGAAATACAATCTGCAATGGCTTTTGAAAAAGATTATGTCGTTCTGGGTAACAGTCGTCAGAAGGTTAAGCAATTAGGGAATGCGGTGACACCACCGGTTATGGAATGGTTAGTCCAGAGATGTATAGAATCTTTCGAATAGGCTAGTAACAGAAACTTGAACAATTCATAAATATGAAACTCCAATTCAATTACGCAAAACTCAGAGAAGAAATCAGATCCAGGTATAAATCGGGCGATACCATTAAAAAGTTCGCCACAGAAATGGATATGCCTGCAGCATCACTCGGGCATTTTTTGAGAAATGATGACTATGAACTCCCATAGCTCCGACATGTGCTCAATGCATGTTCCTGGTTGGATATGGCAATTGAGGAGTTTGTTGTACTAGAGGAAGCATGAAAGATTTTTATTATAGGGAATGGAAAATTGATGTATCCCCCCAATACCCAAAAGAAATTATCTTGTCCTTTAAAACCAAAATTAGTGGGATGACTAAAATAGGAACTATTATAATTTGCTTGCTCTTAGCTTCTTGTGGGGATCAAAGAGGTAAGCCAGAAATAGCAATGTCTGCTAAGCGATTATTAATAAATGACTATAATGGCCCCTTGGCAATAGTTATAAATCAAAGGTGTCAAGTAAGAGCAATTTACGAAGGAGATACAATTAGACAGGGTGAACAGGTGTCAATTATGTTTGACCAGGTTCATTACAAGGCAATGAAAATGTGGACGAGCTATGATCCAATACAGCAAGATGGTTGGATGTTCTTGGATTTATCGAAGAAGCAAAAACATTAGAGTAAATCATGAGAGACGGAGCGTTTTTACACAAGCAGGGTATAAAAAAGGGTGGTTCGCATAACTCTCATTCCCCCCAGATCTGGCTGAATTGAGAGCATGTTTTAATGTCACTTCTTCCTCTTCTTCTCCCTTTTCTTCTGATTATCAATAACCTTTTCCACCCTTGGAATCTGCGAAAAGAAAATCCTGTAAGGCATAGCACTGAGCTCGGCCCGGGAATAAGGAAGGTGTGATACCAGGAACATCATCAAGTCTTCATATTGGCGATCGATAGACGTCCATTTCCGGTGGATAATTTCCTTGGGCTTCTTGTCTGATTTCGGATCCGGTTCGGTGAACGTATGAGTATACTCCTTCGGGTATTTTGTAATGTACCCTTTTAACTTTTTTCTGGATTTAAGGTAGGGCTGTATGTCTTTATTGAATTTTTTAATAGCTGGTGCGGGTTCTGTCGCATCTGTCTAACCGAAAAATACTATTTCAACTTTACACTTCAAAAATTAAGCTGCCAATGAGCAATAGGATTTGAAGGCACTCGATTTAGGATCGATCATTTGGTTCTTTTTTAGCATTCTGACCAGCTCAATACCGGTCAACGTTCGTTTCGCAGATTCAAATGATTTGAACCCAAGCATTGGTCTAGTGCGCCATTTAATAAATCGGTGATCCTGCTCTACAATGTTGTTTAGGTATTTGCACTGCCTCCACTTGATCTTCTTCCAATTCCTCTTGTTATAAACCTTTATTCCAGCTTTATTTGCTCCACTTTTGTCTATGTTTATCAGTGAAGGCAATCCATTCTGATTGATTGCTTTTATCAGAAAGGCATGAGCTGACCGTCTCTTTCTATTTGGGCTAAGTAGGAAATCTATCGTCATTCCCTGTTTATCCACCGCACGATAAAGAAACATCCAATGACCTTTTACCTTCACATAAGTCTCATCCATTCTCCATCTACTTCCCACGCTTTTCTTTCTTTTCCTGAAATTGGCTTCAAAGATTGGTGCAAACTTAAATACCCATCTCTGAATTGTCGCATGATCAACTTTTATACCTCGCATCCGAAGCAATTCCTCAATATCTCTATAGCTCAGGGAAAATCTCAGTTTAAGGAAGACAGCATATTTAATAATCGATGAAGGAAAGCAGTGACCTTTGAACATAATCGTGTAGTTTATGTCCGCGAATTTAGGAATTAATTAAATTGAGCTTCACAGATGCGACAGAACCTTAGCCAGTAGTCATAGGATGATTAACCCAACGTGTCTTTTTCGAATTTTAAGATATTGATAATCAAACACATACGATTTCAATGGTACACTACATATTTTTTGATTGCTTTTTCGGTGTTGCTGCAATTCGTAGCTGAATAGATTTGTTGCACTTTATGGATGGGTTTGGAAGGTTTGCGCAGATGAATGATTTTCTTATCCGAATGCAGCACGACGGTTTGGATGGTTTGTGTGCTCATAATTCGAACAATATTTTGCCAGTCATAATTGATTCCATGATGTTTGAGCATATATCTAATACAGTTTACAATTTGATAAGCTATTAGAGTCAAGTAAATGTGCGCTTCAATTCTTTCGTCATTTTGATGGTAAATGGGTCGAATGTTCAAATCTGTTTTTAGGCATCGAAATGTAGCTTCAACTTCCCTGATTGTGTTATAAATTTGCCAGAATTGCTCATTGCCTATTTTCTTATAATTGGTTCTTAAAAAGTAAATGCCTTTGTCTTTGTCCGCTTTGTCCTTGCGCCTTTGAATGGACCATAAAAGCTGTGTGGCTATGTGCTTGTCATGTTCTACTTCTATTTTATACCGAGAGGAGATTTGAATGTGTTTTTGTTTGACTCTACCGATGCGTTCCCAAACTTTTTCGAGTCTTTTAGTTCCTCCTTTTTTGAGTAGGCCATTTTGTACTTGTTGTAAATCCTGTTCGAATCGTTGCATCAGCTTTTCACTCATCGATTTTTCTTTTAGGTGTTTGGCTGAGCTTTGTACATACAGCCAGGTATCCTGATATCCGACGGGATGAAACTGAACTAACTCGACTTGATGTTTTCCTCGATTGGTGTATATTTTTGTCGTTTTTGTGTCTTGATCGACAGGATAATTTTTTAGTCTTTTATTGGATACACTCACATAGTGATGGCCACGGTTAACGATCAATTGGAGGTTTTCTTGTGTGGCTATGCCTGCATCAATGACCACTGTTTTACTGGCCTGATCCGGACTGTGGCGTTCCAGATCGCTTATCATGTCTGTTAGCGTAGTGGAATCTGCAGTATTGCCTCGATAAATTCTCGAATACCTGATAAAACCATCTTCATTGATCACCCCGGTGAACACCACCTGTTTACAGTCACTTCTCTTTTCTTTGCTCTTTCCATATTGTGCCAGTTTACTTTTGTCTTTTCGCCCTTCAAAGTAGGTATTGGAAATATCAAAAATAACCAGCTTGTCTTCCAGATGAAACAGACCGGTAACACGACCGTAGATGTGCTGATCGATCCGGTGTTTATCTCTGAGCAACATATCTGAAATGCGATACAGTTGTCTGTGGGTGATGGCTGAATATCTATATCCATAGCAGGCCATTAACTCACTGTTGTCTTCAAGGATTTGAGCCGTTTTATATTCAGATGATGCATAGATCGCTCGGGCACAGATACTGATCAGGGCTTTTTGAATATCCACCGGGTTCCAGTTTAAAGCTTTTAAGCAATCATCTAATTGTAGTTTGTCAGCTATTTGTTTACATAAATGTTCCGGGCCAAAGGACTTAATATCTGACAATTCTAAAGATTGGATATCGATCGTATGATATTCACTTTTTTCAGCAGGGGGTGGGATTGCAGCAGCCTTTTCGCCCTGGTTGCCGGGATATTTTACTAAATATTTTTCATAAAAGCTCAGTCCTAATTGGACCAGATCTTCAACCACATCGGTAGGAAATAGAGTCGGTTGGCCAAATATTTTAGCTTTTAATATCTGGGTAACGATAGCGCGGTTCTCCTTTGACTCAAGTAAAGGGCTGGAGCCCAGATAAAGGATGCTGCGTTGTTTGACTTTGCCATCGACTCTGGAGGTTTGGGCCAAGGTGTACTGAAAGAAGACTTTAGCATTTTTAGCATTTTGTTTTTTGACTTGTCGGATATACATGAGGGTAAAAGTAAGGCAAGAAAGGCAAACTAACAAATGCCATACATCACTACAATTGACTTAATGGAGTAATTATTATTGAATAACAGATAGTTATACAAAAATAATGTATCCCCTCAAAAGTGGGTGGAAATTAGAGAGCTTTTTGATAAATCAGAGAGCTAAGTGAGGGCATTGCATATTGGCCTTTAATTCGATCCATAATGTAATTGAATGGCGAAACGTCCAGTTTGAAACATGTTTGAACAACTGACATAAATGCATCTCTTACTATGGTGCCTTTAAATGACCATGTATGTAATGAGATGTCTCGTTTTCGGACGATTCGCCTTGCCTCCAATTCCGCTGAATTATTATGAAGAGGCAAGGCCGGGTTTTCTAAGACCGCCAAAAGTTTGCCTCTATTATTTAGCGTTCGTTCTAAACAGACATTCAACTGGAAGTATTCCGTCTTTTGGGTGAATAATCGGTCAAATTCCTGTTTTATCCCTTCCTTTTTTGCTTCTTGTTCCTCTTTTGTGGTTTCCTTATATGCCAATAGCAGATCATAAAAATCCCAATAGGCATCCATCACAGTGCTCAACATAGCTCTGTGGCCAGCTAATTTTGGCATTAATTTTTTATAATAGCGTGCATCGTGTACCCAACATAAGCCTTGTAGGACCAGGCTTAGTTTTCTATATTCGGGGGCGTCATCTGAAATCAAGAAGTCCACTATCGGAAATTCATCCTGGGAATAATAATAACCCAGAGCAAAGCTTTCAATTACTCGTACATACATATTTTTCTTTGACATGATTTGAGGAGCCATGTCCCTCATATGTTGTTCAAAAGCATCCTTGTCTCCTATCCATTCGAAGATGCCTTGTTTCTCTTTATTCCCAAAGACCTCTTCCAATGTATTCCTATCTGATGGTGATACACGCAATACTGCCAATACTTTTTTGGTATGTTCACTATATCCGTATTTCAATCCAGACTGCCCCTCTACCATACCCAACAGAGCTTCTATTATTGATATACGCTTTTTGTTTGCCTTTGTATAGAAGGTCGTGAAAAATGCTCCGCATATAATTTGTGTCACTTTCGATATCCCTCGCTCAACGCTCTTCGTGCCATCAATTTGACAATAAGATCCTGATGATACGCCTGCTTTCAATATTTCCTTTTGCTCCTCCAATACCCAATCCTCTGGTTCCAGCAGATAATTATTTATTGATCCGGTTGATATGCTTATTCCTAAACTTTTAAATAGCACTTTTAGACGTCCCTGTGTTGTATCACAACATCTATTGAGTAAATTAAGCCATGTCTTTACCCCACTACCATACATCCCCTTACCACTTTCTGGTACCATGGCTCGATAACTCTTCTCTGTCTTTGAGTAATACAATTCAATTTTGTATAAGGTATTTACTCGCTTTATTTCTATGTCCTGTTGTATGTGCTCCTCATAGCCTTTGAATTGTGCATCTGCTGGAAGAATGGATTTATCTACCTTACATATTATCTCTTTATCAATGCTGACCTCGTCCTTTTTCCCACCTTTTTTATTATTCTTATTTCTTTGCTTCTTATCCCTTCCTTTGCGTTCTGACTCTTTGTTGGGTTTAAACGTAGGCTTCCCCTTTTCTCCCTTCAATGTTAATTGCCCTGTGTTAATGCTGCAGCCCTTTCAGGGCTTGGTATTCGCTATCCTCGTTCGTGGGGCCATTCACGCTGCTAGTTCTTCCGCCCCGCCAAGAGAGGGGTCGGGGGTGAGTTAAACAATTCTATCTAAGCCGATGGATAAAACAACTTCTCCTCAATCTTCGTACTGGGCTGGAAGGGAACCCAGGTTTCCTCTTTATACTGCAATCGATCTGATATTATTTCCAGGACAGTCGGATTGACGCCAAGCCCGAAATGACTGCCTCTTACCTGCACATTTTGATGGATATCGCTTTCTTGCTGTTCCATGCACGTTTGCCAAGGTACTATTCCATCTTCTTTAGTGTAAATGGCTGTAGTGGGCACAGGTGCCGGATTCGGAAGATCGGCAAGCAGGAATGGGTCGATATCATTCGCCGTTTTTCCATTAGTGATAGACCGATATACCCACGCCGCATGATTGGGTAGGTTGATCCCTCTGAATGGAGAGCCTAATGTGATAATCTGCCTGACATAATGAGGAGTTCTTTTGGCGATCTGTCTGGCATAAACGCCTCCGAGGCTCCATCCGACAATGCTGATTTTTTCTATTCTCTCTCTGTAAAGTTCCTCTACTCGTTTTAGCAAGACATCCATATAGTGCTCATTGGCATAGTTGCGCCCTATGTCCCAGCCGTATGGTGTATAACCGATTTTTTCGAGAAACTTTCTGAGTGGCCGGGTGGAGTAATCAGATGCCATAAATCCCGGCAATACCAAGACTATATGCCCATCTCCCGTTTTTTGTTTTCTTTTCAAGAAATGATAAGGGAAAAATGTACCGTATTCTAAGATGGCTCTGCCGCCCTCGGTTACTAACCAAAAAAGGGATGGCTTCTGAATTTCAGTGTGTTCAGTCTTTGAATTCATTGTAATTTCCCAGTCGTATTACTTTGACAGCTAATAGTACAACAAAAAGGCTAAATCACAGTTTTGTGATCGAGCCTTTGCCGTTTTATAATGCAGGATTATAATTTGTCCAAACCGCCAACTGGCAGTTCGGAATTAGTTTTTGCTGAAGAGGTTCTTAAATCTCTTTCTTCCGTCAGTGTATTGACCTTTAATTGTTTCCAAAGTATCGAATACAATGTCTTGTTGACCGGAGGCCAATTTAAGACCTCCTTTTATAGCTTTAGCTCCGACGGTTTGCCATTGCTCGCTTCTTACAATTGCTTCATCGATTAGCTTGTCAGAAGTATCCACCATAAAATCATTGAGATCATTAGCGCCCCCTTTTACCCTATGTACAACTTTGGAAAATTTAAGATTTTCTTGAACTCTGTTCAATTTGTTTTTTACTGTTCTTTTTGCTGTTTTACTAGCCATTTTATTGATTTTAATTTTTTATAAATTTTATTCTTTATTTGATTTAGCCAGATTGTTTTCGCGTGATGGTTTTAACTTTAACCCGGAAAATTCATAGGAATTTTCCGCCCAAAGGGCCGACGATCACGCCTTGGCGTGATGATTATCAGCTTTTTTTCTGTTTGATGATGCGAAGAAAAGGGAGGAGAGTTACAAATGAGTTACATCCTTCGACTACGCTCAGGATGACAACTTCCTTTGACTTCCCTCAGCACAAGCCGAATGGGATAACAAATTTCTGCTTGCATTTTTGACGAGCCAATGCAGTTCCGGACTCTCAGATCATTTCACCGCAGAAATCTGCTCGAGGGCGAGCATCAAGGCGTGCGTTCCTTTCTGTCCGTGCCCTTGGGCTTGAACAGCCAAATAGATCTGTTTGACAAGGGCAAGGCCAGGCAGTGAAAGATTCATCCTTTCCGCTTCTTTCAAGGCGATGCTCATATCTTTTATAAAATGCTCCACATAGAATCCGGGATCGAAATTTCGTTTCACCACTCTTGGAGCGAGGTTATCCAATGTCCAGCAACCTGCTGCACCTCCACTAATCGATCTCAACATGGTTATCAGGTCGAGCCCTGCCTCTTGGCCATATAAAAGAGCTTCACAAACACCGATCATTGTGCCTGCAATCGTGATTTGATTGCACATTTTTGTGTGCTGCCCCGAACCAGCAGGGCCTTGATGTACAATATTCTTACCCATTGTCTCTAATAAAGGCATGACATTTTTGATCGCGACAATATCACCTCCTACCATAATGGAAAGAGTGCCATTCTGTGCACCTACATCGCCGCCAGAAACGGGAGCATCGACGGAGGAGGCATCTTTCACTTTTGCAGCTTTATAGATTTCCACGGCCAGGCTTGGCTCTGTTGTGGTCATGTCGACCAGAATATCACCCCGCTTTGCGCCTGCCAAAATGCCGTTGGCACCAAAGTACACTTCGCGGACATCTTGCGGGAATCCGACAATTGAGAAAATAGCATTCGCTTTTTGAACGACTTCAAGCGGTGAGTCGAACCATTGGGCTCCGCGGTCAATCAGTGGCCGAGCCTTTTTTCGGGTGCGGTTATAGACGAATAAGTCATGACCTTCGTCCATTAGGCGTCCTGCCATGGATACGCCCATAACACCTGTCCCAATCCAGCCTAATTTCATTGTTTGTCTTATTTAAGTATTCAAAAATGGAAGACTAAATTAAATAACAACACTCAAAATCATGGAATTATTAGGTTTAGGACAAAACGTTAAAAAATTAACAAATTAAATTGAGACTAATACTATTCCTAACTAACGTGGTGTTTTAATCCGATTCTCATACTCAGGTAATCCCCTTAGATTAGTGCAAGGAGTGTCCAAATAAAAAAACACCACCGACTCCCACGTATCGCTCCTCAAAAAATTCACCCATCCGTTTCGCGGTTCTATTGATTTTAAATCGGGTATATGGTCTTCCTCATAAAACTTCCTCGGCGAGGTGGGTAGATTTACGCTCACAGGTTTTAAATTGACTCCTTTTTCCATCATTTCTATAACTCTTTGGTTATTGGCTCCTCCCATTTGTTGAATGGTCATCCTTATATCTTTGTGAAAAAATATCGGATCGGGTATATGGAATCGATAAAAGATCCATTCACCTTTTTCCCTATCGGCCACCGGAGCGCCCTGGTACTGATTGCCGTATTGCCGCATTTCGTATCCTGTCCCGGGATAGTCTTCAGCTCCAGTACCAACCAAAGTCGGCAGATTGGTATCGCCGTCCAGGTATATTTTCACCTCCCCTTCTCCCCACCAATTTCTTTGATAAGCATCGTCTTCCTTTAATCCGATGAAGGCGCCAAACAATCGTCCTTTGCCATTAATCCATGGCAAAATCCCGTAGTCCATTCCAACCGGAGGTTTGTCGCGATTCCAAAAACAATGGAAGTATAGCATACGGTCAGAGTGTTCTACTCCAAGCGAATAATCGACATCAAAGAACAACTGCTTATACAACTGATCCGATTCGTTGGTGACGACGATTTTCGCAGCTTTCCGAAAAGGCATTTGAAAGATCGAGCAAAACGACCGACCTTCCGGACTCGAAGTTCCAGCCGATTCGAAGGGAACCATGTAACCCATGATCCCGCCAAAAAATGCTGATAATGGCGCTGATACAGCCGGTTTTTCAGCATTGTCCCAGTATATATCGATGCGCAATAGCTTTCGCATTTCCGGATTCCTGAACATGCCGCCTGTCATCCAAATTCGATGGATTACGCCTGATCCCTCTACGTCGAATATTACCTTTTCTTCTTGCGGCTTGACGTGGTCGTACGGATGGCCCTTCCATCCTTGGTTCTCCCACCCGCCTTTTCCTTTTTTGCCTTTCGGGTTTTCAAATGATATCCAACGCGACGAAATGCCCTGTTGGAAATCATAGACGTGGTGTGTGTTTGATTGTGCGGCTTTTCTAGATTGGAAATAGTTGATTAAAAAGTAGGCAACTACAGCATTGATCGCGATTGTGATTAGGATAAGTAGAAATGAACTCATGAGATTTAAACTGCCCCGTCATTGACTAGGGTAAAGGTAGGGAAAGCAATTTTGGCGGGTCAGGTGATGTTCGTAGTGGTTGTGTTGGGGATGAAGGCACTTTTCGTGCAATCCAACCCAAAGGCCCTGCCGCTAAGTCCCTGTGATAGGCCTTTATTAGCGCATGTTCTTATTGTTTTTTTATTTCATACCACGATTCCACCATTCCGTCCTTATAGGCTTTTTCGTCCTTGAGATGCAATAATTGTTCTTGGCCGACGCAGTCAAAAAAAGTGTTCCGTCACCCAGAATTACAGGCATGATTGATATCATTATGTCATCCGCCAGTTTTAATGGCGTTTACTTTTTGTTAGCGGTTCGTTTTTCCTTGTCTATCCATTTTACGTTTAGAATCCGTATCCAACGTGAAGTCCTATACTTATGTGAATATCTACTGGGTCATAGGCAAATTCAAACACAGGACCAACGTGGAAATTACTAATTTCAAATTCGTAAGAAGTTTCAAAGTGTAAGGCAAAATTCATCTTTGAATTCCCATCTTCAAATGTAAGACCTGGTGATACATTGAGACCAAACCTGTCAATTAGTCTGCAAGCAGCTACAAGTCCAAAAGTATTATGGCCATGCTTGTCAAATATCCTTTCATAACCAAGTCCAACACCAAATTTTGATTTTGGAATATTTCGAACGAAGTGTAAATGAAGCCCATAAGCAAATGCTTTTTCTTTTATAAAATATATTGGTGCATTTGCAATGCCAATTTCAATTTTATGATGATTGTGCTTGTCTGCATGTTCGGTTGTTTGAGCGTTTAAGTTCGAGCAAAATATTGTGACCAAACATGCCAAATAAAATTCTATATTCATTTATAGTTTCTTGTCAGCAGGTGAATTTTGCATTTTATTTTTCAATGATTGCTACATTTGTATAAACACACCAGGTGCGTTTATTTCGCTGATATACACAACCCATTTTGGTCATTTTTAGCAAAACAAGATCTAATAATTTTAACCACCTCCAAAAATAACCGATATGATCGGAAAGACATGAACTAGGAAGTTATGTCTCTTACCTCATCCTGGTTTTTTTACTAATTTTAAGGTGGTCAAAACAAAACAGCATAAGTTTCCACCCACGAAAATGAACCTCAACGACTACTTCCTCAACCAAACTCGCCGCCAATTCTTCTGCAAGGCAAGCCTCGGAATTGGCACAGCGGCTCTAGCTTCCATGCTGGGCGGTTGCAGGAACCATTCATCTTCGGTCAGCAATGTCGAACTCGGCAGGGGAATCCTTGGAAAACCCCATTTCTCACCAAAAGCCAAAAGAGTCATCTTTCTCCATCAAAGCGGAGCCCCATCCCAACTAGACCTTTTCGACTACAAACCCGAAGTGATCAAACGCAATGGCGAAAACTTGCCCGCGTCGGTTAGAATGGGTCAGAGACTCACCACCAATACGGCCTTTCAGAGCAGACATCCCATGGCGGGCACTCATTTCAAATTTGAGCGCTATGGACAAAGCGGCGCCGAGTTTAGTGAGTTGATTCCCCACATTGCTTCCGTCGTCGATGACTTATGTGTCATAAAATCGATGCATACGGAAGCGATCAATCACGACCCTGCCATTACTTTTTTCCAGACGGGTTCGCAGCAGCCAGGCAGGCCTTGTATGGGATCGTGGCTGAGTTATGGTTTAGGGAGCGACAATGAGAATTTACCTGCATTTATCGTTTTGCTTTCTCAAGCCAAAGTGGGCAATATGCAGCCCCTGTATTCCCGCCTTTGGGGCAACGGCTTTTTGCCATCAGTTCATCAAGGGGCTCAATTCAGGAGCGGTAAAGATCCCGTCCTGTACCTCTCAAATCCGCCTGGAATAAAAGCAAAAGACCGCAGAGCCTTCCTGGACAAAGTACAGCAGTTGAATAAAATCAAATTAGAGGATTTCGGAAATCCCGAATTAGCGACGCGCATCGCCCAGTACGAAATGGCTTTCCGAATGCAAACATCCGTACCGGAAGCGATGGATCTATCCGATGAGCCCGATCACATCTTTGATCTCTACGGCCCAGAATCAAGGATACCGGGCACCTTTGCTGCCAACTGCCTTTTGGCCCGAAGGATGGCAGAGCGGGATGTGAAATTCATCCAACTCTACCACAAAGGCTGGGATCACCACGACAACCTACCTATTGAAATAAGAAACCGTTGCGAGGAGACCGATCAACCCTCGGCTGCCCTCGTGAAAGACTTAAAGCAACGCGGAATGCTGGATGATACACTGGTGATTTGGGGTGGCGAATTCGGCAGAACCGTCTACTGCCAGGGAGAATTGACCAGAGAAACATATGGCCGCGACCACCATCCACGAGCTTTTACCATTTGGATGGCCGGGGGAGGTGTAAAAGCCGGAACAACGTATGGTGAGACAGACGACTTTAGTTACAATATCGTGAAGGATCCTGTACATGTACATGATTTTCAAGCTACTGTTCTTCATTTACTCGGAATTGATCATGAGCGATTGATCTTTAGACATCAAGGGCGGAGGTATCGGTTGACGGATGTGCATGGGGAAGTGGTCGGTGGGATCTTGGCTTGACCCTTCGACAGGCTCAGGGCAAGCGGCGGACGGCCCATGGCATAGGACTGAATGGGCACATTAAGATATTGTACAAATCTTGAAACGGATAGTGAATCTTATTGGAAAACAAGAATTTATATTATAGTGAAGCGGTAGTTTCAAAGGGTGGCGGAGGCCCGGAAAAAGCAGCGGAGCATTTGCTTTTTCCTAGAGTTTTTTGGTACTTTTTGGGGCAATGCCAAAAAGTACAAATGATAAGGACTACTAGTACTTTAAAAAGACCGTCTGCCGCGCGCACTGAGCGAACTGTCCTGAGCGAAGTCGAAGGAAGTCCAAGTGTCAACCGCCTGCGCCGAGCGACCTGTCCTGAACGAAGTCGAAGGAAGTCGAGCCGTCTGCCCTGGTCATCGAAGCCTTTGAGTAGGTGGCAGTGGGCCGCATCGATAATCCTCATACTAGCTTGTCAACCTCAACCAAATGAAAACGGAGTCGGCAATCCCAAACTACCTGAGCGAGTCGACTTCAATTACCACATAAAACCCATCCTTTCCGACCGCTGTTTCAAATGCCACGGGCCCGATGAAAAAGTTCGCGAGGCCGGTTTGCGTTTTGATACTAAAGAAGGCGCATTTGTAGCTTTGGATGATGAAGGTGAACGATTCGCTATCATGCCTGGTGACTTGTCCAAAAGCCAATTAGTGCAGCGGATTACCCACCAGGATCCTACGGAAAAAATGCCACCACTGGAATCTAATCTCAGTTTGTCGGCCTATGAAATCGAATTGCTAAAACGTTGGATAGAGCAAGGCGCAGAATGGAAATCACACTGGGCTTTTATTCTACCTGAAAAATCATCATTGCCAAAAGTCAAAGATCCGTCCTGGCCCCGCAATGAAATAGACCACTTCGTTGCAGGGAAAATGAATCAGGAGGGATTGAAGCCATCCAAAGAAGCAGAAAAAACCGAGCTGATAAGGCGGCTGGCTTTTGACCTAACAGGCCTGCCACCGACCCTGGCAGAAGTTGATGCTTTCGTGAAGGACGATTCACAAGAGGCCTACGAGAAGACTATAGATCGCTACCTTTCATCTCCTGCCTTCGGCGAAAGAATGGCCGTGCCGTGGCTCGATTTGGCGAGGTATGCGGATACGCATGGCTACCAGGATGATCTGGATCGCACGATGTGGCCCTGGAGGGATTGGGTGATCAGGGCGTTCAATGAAAATATGCCCTTTGATCAATTTACTACCTGGCAATTGGCGGGAGACCTATTGCCCGAACCTACTTACGAACAGAAATTGGCTACGGCATTCAATCGCAATCACGCCATTACCCAGGAGATGGGTTCGATCGACGAAGAATATCGCGTGGAATATGTAGCGGATCGAACGCAGACTATTGGCACTACATTCCTGGGATTGACACTACAATGCGCCCGCTGCCACGACCACAAATACGACCCGATCTCTCAAAAAGAATTTTACCAACTATTTGCTTTTAGCAATAGCGTACCCGAAAAGGGTGTGGCCCTCTACCACATTACACCAGAACCGAATCTTCCATTGCCGGAAAAGCATGTCGAAGAAATTATAGTGTATATCAGGGAAGGAGTCGAGAAGGCAAAGGAGCGGTTGGAGGAGGTGAAAGATCGTAAAACACGGCGAGAGGTTCCCGATGCTGTTACCAGATCGGGAAGACCTTCGCCCGGAGACGATCATTCAGCAAAAGGACTCCTGCCCTCTTTGCGAAAGTCCGCAGCTGAACCTAGGCCGAAGCAAGAGCTTATTACAGCTGTCGAGAAAATTACACAATTACAGGACGGTTTAATCGACTACTTCAATTTTGATCATTTTGAAAATGGGAAAGTTCTTAATGTAGTCAATCCTGGTAAATCGGGAAAGGCCGGCAATGATGTCATCGAGGCGCAGGGCAAATTTGGAGGAGCCGTGGCGTTTTACGGCGACAGCTATAAGGATAAATGGCAAAATCATCTCGATCTCGGCAATGTTGGTAATATCGATGTGAATCAACCGTACACTATTTCCTATTGGTTGAACATGGCGTGGGTAGATCACCAGACCGCCATCATTTACAAGAAAGATGAGAAGTCAAACAGAGGCTACCAAGTTATGTTGAATTTTGTACGGCCGACACTTAGGACATTCGGGCCAAATGGCTTTGGAATGATGGCTGTCACTCCACTACCCGAAAATCGGTGGTTTCATATGGCCTGGATGTATGACGGTTCGCGGAACACAGCAGGCCTTAATTTATATGTCGATGGTGCGCCACAGGTGCTCAGAGTATGGGCCCCGGGTAAGACGGATGACGAACATGTGAGGCTTCCCTACCAGGCCATTCGCAACAATAAATCCATGCTCCTAGGCAGAGAAGGCCTTTCAGACGAGCATTATCTTCGGGCGCCTTTGAAGATGGATGAGTTGCGGTTTTACGATCGTTCGCTAACGCAGGATGAGATCAGACATTTAGTCGAAAGTTACAGTCCAACTGCTGTATTGCAGGAAAAGGAAAACCGAACAGCGGAAGAAGAAAAAAGTTTGCGCCAACACTACTTGCATTTTTACGATGCCGAATACCAGGAAGCAATCAAGAACCTGGGCCATCAAAAAATAATAGAACAGCAGGTACGCAAACAATTACAGCCTACGCTTGTCATGGCGGATACGGATACACTTCGTCCGGCCTACGTTTTGAATCGCGGTGTTTACCAAGCAAGAGGTGAGAAAGTGTATCCCGGTACGCCGAATGCCATCCTGCCTTTCGACGACAAATTTCCTAAAAATCGGCTTGGCCTGGCACAGTGGCTTACCGATCCTCAAAATCCGCTAACAGCTCGTGTTACTGTCAATCGCTTTTGGCAATTAATTTTCGGCGAAGGCCTGGTGTCCACAGTGGACGATTTTGGCAGCCAGGGAGCCTTACCGACTCATCCCGAGTTGCTGGATTGGCTGGCCGTGGAATTTGTACAGTCGGGTTGGGATGTAAAGCACATCTTGAAACTGATGGTCAATTCTGCTACGTATCGCCAGTCTTCTCGAATAGACGGGGAAGGAATAACTAAGGATCCGCAAAACATCTTTCTGGCTCGCGGCCCGCAATACCGACTGCCGGCAGAAATGATCCGCGATAATGTGCTCGCCATGAGCGGCCTTTTGATCCCGAAGATCGGCGGGCCTAGCGTAAGACCGTACCAACCAGCAGGCCTTTGGGAAGAATTATCCTGCGGAAGGGGTACAAAATACTACTTCCAGGATTTCGGTGAGTCCCTCTATCGAAGAAGTCTGTACACCTTCTGGAAGCGCACCGTGCCGCCGCCATCCATGATTACCTTTGATGCAGCAACTCGAGATTACTGTTTGCCCAAACGACAGAAAACGAGCACTCCCTTCCAGGCGCTTGTACTGTTGAATGACCCGCAAGTGCTGGAAGCGGCACGCGTATTCGGCATACATATGATGCAAGAAGGAGGCATAGAAATGGCATCAAGGATAAAACATGGATTCAGAACAGCGACTTCGCGATTGCCAACTAGGCAGGAATTGGCATTGTTAGAAGAGGTATGGCGCAGCGAAAAAGCCATTTACAGGGAGGATCATGAAGCAGCAAAGGAATTGTTGTCCATTGGCGAATGGCAGACGGAAGATGAAAATGAATTGGCCGAATGGGCTGCGTACGCTCAAGTAGCGAGTGCCATTTTTAATATGGATGAGGTGGTGACGAAGTATTGATTAAAAAAGTTCCCTTATAAATCATCTTAATATCCGGTAGTTCGGTAAAATAATAATGCACCCAGATATATAGATGGTTAAATAATGCTATGAATGGAGCCGCTTTTGATTGCAGTAAAATCCCTGGAATCCAAAGGATCAAAAATCCATAGATATACATTCCATTCGAAGTGTATTTAAATATTTTCATTGAGGTGCGGTTTTTCTATGCTCGGAGAGAATCCAATCTGTCCCGTGCCTCATTAACACCTGCCTGTATATCGCATGTTGAGTAAAGCTCTTTTACTTCTTCCCAGACGCCTATTGCGTAGTCGATCTTGCCCAAATTTTCAAGAAGAAGGCCATATCCTCGTAAAGCATTCGCCAGATCGAGTTTCGAAGGATCAGGATTTTTCTGTAGATACCGACGGCTTTTCGATAGTCGAGTTCTGATTCTTCCCCCTGCCCAAGCTGCCGAAGAAGATCGGCAACGTGTCTTGTCGAGTGCGCAATCTTATTGGAATTCTGGGTTTTCGTGTAGTATTCTAATGACTGTCGGCAATACTCCAAAGCTCAGAACTCCTTACCTCTCGCAATCTAAATTCGCTGTTATTTTGAAGATCATGCGCAAATTTGATCCAGGGAATATGGTTTCAGTTTTGTTGAGCAGGTCTGCAATCTGTTTGGCTGCATGATTAAATCTTGGTGCAGAAAGAGAGTGCAAGGTTATAGTCAGCGTTTTACTCTTATAATCCGGAATCAAGTCAGCGTTGTTGCTGATGATTTGTTTGATGAACATTCTTTTTTCGTCTTTTGCCCTATTGAGGTGGTCACAAGCCACAGCTGCCACAGATGATTCTGCTCTGTAAGCGATCATCTTTATTACATTCATGAACAGTTTACTTTCGGTTTTTAACTTGTTATACCTTTTCTGCTCGGGCATACGCTCAAGAGTTATTCTGGCAGGAATATCATTTCTGAGGGTGGCGATCTTGTTTTCTTCTTTTCGAAGAATATCAATTTTGTGTTTATACTTCATTTGTCTTTCGGTTATTTCAGGAAGTTTGTCAATTTTCTCATCCATAGCTAGTTCTGCAAGAGGGAAGAACTTGGCTTCTAACCGGGTGATCTTTTCCCTGAGTTTTTTCAGTTGGTTTGTTAATTTTCGGTATTGTGGGTTGACCACTTCCCGATTGGGATCAATACTTTCTACCCCAAATTGAATCATTTTATCAAAATCATAGTCTTGAATGAGGTAACTGAAGAAGTTTTCCTGACACCACCTTCCAAACATTCTGCCTGCTATCAATGCTATTCCCAAAGTAGGGTGAGTGGTGATAATAGCGGTTTGATGTTCACCCTTTTCAGACAAGCTTCTGATCTCTCTGAAAGTGTGTCCTCCAAGCGTTACTTCTTTCTCGCACAATTGCATGGTTACATCCTGGCTAAGTACTTGTGTATCAGTGGATTCAAAGTCATCTTTATTCCATGAATCTCGCACATCCTTGCGATATGTAATCACGGCTATTCTATACCTTTCCCACAGGTGGTTAAAGAAAGCAGGTTCGTAAGCCTCCCTGTCAAAAATAAAGGTGCATTGAGGGCTTTGTCGATCATCCTCCTCTTGTATCTCAGTAAGTAATTTGGTTTGTAGCATTTGTGGAATAATCAGGTCTTGTATTGCTTCTTTTATTTTCTCTGTCAATTGCCCTATCACCATCATAACAGGCATCCCTTGTGCATCGTGAACCCAATACTCCGTAGTGGCGCTTAAACACAATTTTTGTCTCGCAATATATTTGACAGGTAGATTAGCTTTGCCTCCATAATAGATCCGTTGGTGACCATCTATATATAAAAAAGATGAGTCCTCATTATCCTCATCTCTATACCAGTGATCGATCAGAAGGTTGTTCAGTTCAACGGCTTTTTCCTGCTTGCTCAGCAAATCTATTTTCTCTCGCAAACACCGAACTTCTGGTATACGATCCAAGCCTATTATCCTGCCGATCTCCCCTGGTTTACATTGTTTGAGTTGTTCGGGATTTTTGATGCGCAACAGGGCCATGAAGGCCAAAGTCAATAGTATCGACCTTAGTCCGTAATAGTGTGATGAAGGTAACTCATATACCTGTTTTGTCTTGAATAACCCATGCTCTATCAAGGCAGGTAAGAGGAATAATACCCCTGCTCCGCATAAAGCTTCGCTGTTGTCAAACTTCACCTCAGCATGACCAGACAACCCAAGAGATGCACCTATCCTGTCTTCAGAGCGGCTTGTGGCTATGCCCATCGGCGTAGATTGGTCTAGGTCATTGCGATCATTTAAGGTCGAGCCATTTCCACCTTCACACTCTATTTTGAACTTTTTTTTAAAGTGCCTTTTTCAATGTGATAGCGTATCGACGATTCTGAAATCCCTTCTTGTTTTGAGATACTCAAATTACTTTGTCTCTTATCCAGCTTCGATTGTATCCGCTCCACTAGTTTACCAACCATCTTGTATGCTTTGCCTTTTCTGGCATCAGGCCCGAAAAATCCAGATTCTCCCTTCTCCTTGTATTTTCTATACGATCTTCTGACACTGTCTATACTCACTCCAAAAGCCCGCTGAACTTCAGCTCGGCTGCACAATCCTTTATCTATAAAATTGCTAGTTATGAATCTGAAAGCATTAAGATCGTCACTCGAATGACTATATACAGGTAAGCCATTGGCTATGTATTGTACAATACCGTCTTGGGTGTGTACTCCAAGACAATGAGAGATCATCTTTGTATCTTTAGGGAAGAAGGGGAATTGTAACTGCATATACAAAAATATGAAGCAGTTTTAATTCGCGAGGTCTACTCCCTATTACCCTGAATTTATTGGGACGGGTAAGGAGTTCTGAAGCTTCTGCATAGTTGTCGTGATCGTATTCGAATTGCATATAAATATGAAATATTCGACCCAGAGAATTGAAATCTGTATCCTTACATAGTTCATGAGCTTTTTTGACCAATTCTCGGGATTCATTATAATCGCTCACATGTCTTTTATTCCAGGCTTCCGCTAAGAGCTTTTCAATTTTCATTTGCTGTGTCATGAGGTAGTAAAATAAATTTTTTCAGTTTTTTAATTTGCTTGTCCGATCATCTCAATTTCCCGCAATAAGGCCCTGGTCTGAGGAAGGGGCTCAATGCCGTATTCTCTATCTAATACTTTTTCGCATTCCCCATATACCTTTAAAGCTTGTGGACGATTTCCCCTGTTGATATAGGCTTTCATTTGAATTCGATAGGCGTCTTCCCAGCTAGGATCTATGCCGATAGCTTTCTGGCAGAGCCTTATGCTTTCCAATGGATTAGAGTCTACGATTAGTTCCGCGAGGTTGATGAGCGTACCCAGCACCAATACCTGTATACGCTCTCTTTCCACGCTCGTCCAATCTTCATATAGACGATTAGGCAGGTAGGGTCCCTTGTACAATTTGATGGCTGCCGAATAGGCTTTCTGTGCCGTCAGGATGTCAGCCTGTATGGCTTCGTTGCCTGTGGCGACAAGGTCTTCGAGGATATCTACATCCAGAGCGATCGCCTCAAAATTCAATTGATACGTCAGTCCCTGGCGCACGACGAATTTGGGCGCCTCCCTGCTTTTCCGTTCTGGCTCCAGGGCCTTATTGATGCCGTGCATGGCCACTTTAAAATCCCGATCACCAGCCTCGCCGTCAGACTCCTCCCACAATCGATCTATGATTTGTTCCTTGTGCATTCCTCTTCTTTGCCTGGTAGTGATGAGATATTGCAGAAGCTGAAGCGTTTTGTCTCTGCCCCATGACTTTGATTGCACGGCCTTCCCATTTCTCCAAACTTTAAAATGACCAAGCGTCTCCACCTTGAGTTCTGCAGTGTCAAGGCGATGAAGGATCGATTCTATTTGTTCCACGTAAGAAAGCATAGATCAAAATATCAATGACAATGGCAATTTCAATCTGAACTGAGAAATTCTCCCTTCGGGAAACTAAGTACCCAGTTTAGCGACTTTCTTGTCGAGATCAGCTACCGACTTGGAGATCTTTTGCAATTCATCCATGACAGCCTTGAAATCCGTTTTGGAAGCTGCTCTCCAACTGTCGATCTCCAATTTCTCACCAATTTCTTCGCTTACATCACTAATCTGATCTTTGATTTGCGCCATTTGAGATTTTGGATCTTTTATAGCTTCTCTTACCATTTTTGGTGCGTTCAGAGCCATTTTTTTCCAGATCTCAAAACTCTTGGTTAAAATGCCTTCTTGCTCCTCCTGGCTTTTGTCTTCTGTGGTTTTCAGAGTGAGCTTTGCCAATTTGTCCTGGATGAACGTGATGGCATCTTCCACCTCACTAAAGCTTTTCTCGTCACCTCCTTGCACATGAGAAATTTTACCTCGCCATTGCACATTGGATTCTCCTTTATCGTCCTCAAATAGTTTTTGGGTGAACCTGAGCATGAATGATGCGGTGTTGTTTTTTGACATAGTTTAAAGAATTATTTTTAAGCGAACTACTGCAAATTGTAACAGCCAAATAAACAATCTACATAATTACGAAAAACAATTTGTAAATGAGTGAAGATGAGAAAATCCGAAAATCACTTTAAAAAAATATCAAGTGGGTGAAGTCAATTAGATTGCCGCCACCCAGCAGAAAATAGTAAAACTTTAACTAAAATCATCAGGCCAAACGCTAAAAAGGTCAAATTGGGTTAAATAAATTTCGTATACTATGCGTCATGCCGCTTTTGGCAGTAGAACATATGCTAGGGCACTAGGAACTAAATCCTTGCACATTTATACCTGTTGTTTTCCTCCAGCTCATTGTTGGAAAAATCCTCCCCGACGACGAATGTCGGGACATGAATGCATTATGCTTAGGCATAACCTGCCCGAATGACTCGGTCGGGCGGGCTCCGGTTTTTCCGCCTTCCTGCCTGCCGAAGCCTCTGCGCAGGCTGGGATCAGAAGAAAAATAACGTCGTCTAAATGTACTATTACTTAATTCCCGATGCACTAGACCACTCGGCACAGTTGCTCTTAGTACAGTTTATTAGTCGAAAACCCAGCAAGAACAGGAGAACTGTAAACTTTTTGTATCGGGATGTGAAATATAAAAGGAGAAATGAACATGGACATGATTACTGTTGATCGGGCAATCCGCTCTGAGCTGCAAGAAAAAAAGTATGCCTTAATATCGGCTGAAGAGTTTTCCTTTGCCCCGGAGTTGGTGGTCGATAGGCAGCATCTGTGGGCAGATTGGGATGACTTGAAGCTGGATAACTATTTGAAAGATAATGGCCGCTTTCGTCAACGCCGCTTTGGTCTTTTTTATATGCTGCCGAGTACTGGGGAACTACTACCTTTGTCGCCGGCTGCGTACATCCAGACCCGCAAAATCAATACCTATGCCGGCGGCATTGCGCGTAAGTTTGCGCCTTTATTAGAAAAGACCCTGACCAATCAATTTCTGCACGATTTGATTAAATTCAACTTCCGGCAGTTTCCGGTGGACAGCAGCCGGACACACCAACCGTGGGAAATTGATGTTCATCAATTCCGGATTGTGGCCTCTCAAGATGAACAAGGTCAGCCAACCCCGGAAGGCATTCATCATGATGGGGATGATTTCAATTGCATACACTTGATTGGTCGCCAAAATGCTAGTGGCGGGGTAAATACAGTTTGCGATAATAACCGTAACCCGCTGATGACCTGCACCTTACATCAACCAATGGACTCTATTATCGTGTGGGATCCATACGTGATGCATGGGGTCACCCCTATCTATCCGACAAACCCAAGTGAGTCAGCTATACGTGATGTATTGGTAATCGGTTATAATTATCACCCTGATCTTAAAAGACCGGTATAGATGACATATGGCCAGATATACACAATTACAAAAAAATGACATTGAGGAAATAGCCGGCAGCTATGACCTGGCCATAATCAATTTTGAGCCAATTGAGGGAGGAGCCGGTAATTCCAGTTACTTACTACGCACACGGCAGGGCAACTATGTGCTGACGGTTTTTGACGACAAAACGCCGGTCTATGTGGTCAGAATGGGGCAATTGTTATTACTGTTGGCAGAATACAAGTTTCCCACTACACGTCTGCTGCCTCCGACCAAGGGAGGCATAATTTCAATGTATATGGACAAACCAGTGATGTTGAAAGCGTATATTCCTGGTCAGGTGTGCAAAGATTTAGATGAAACTATGTTGAGTCAAGTGGGAACGGCAATGGCTAGATTGCACCAGGTGCCTGCCCCTGATTTTTTGCCCGATAAACACCCATATGGTCTGCAAGTTTATCAAAGTGTCATCGGTCAAAATATCCATCCGGAATATGAGGCCTGGCTAGCTAAACGACTTGCTTATCTTGAGCAAAACATCCCGCCAGGGTTGCCTTATGGGTTAATCCATGGCGATTTATTCTACGATAATGTATTGTTTGAAGAAAGGAATTTCAAGGCGATTATCGACTTTGAAGAAGCGTGTCACTATTACAAAGGGTTTGACCTTGGCATGGGGATTTTGGGGCTTTGTGTAGAGCATACAACTGTGATGCTTGACAAGGTACGGGCACTGGTGAGGGGCTATCAACAAATCCGAATGTTAGAAAAGCGAGAAAAAGACACCTTACTTCTATTTGTCGAATACGCTGCGATATCAACTTCCTATTGGCGCTTCTGGAAATATCACATCCATACGCCTCTCCTGGGAAAGGCAGACAAACATTGGCAAATGAAACATCTGGCAGAAGAGGTAGCTAGCATTCCGAAAGCGAGATTTTGGGAGGTAGTTTTTGGTTGAAGTATTACCAAACAGGTGGATTTTCATCGTTTTGATGATAATGTGATTTATATAGGAAGAAAATGAAGTTGTTGTCGTGACCGTATATACGTACTACTTCTAAATAAACCTAAGAATTAAAAAAGTTATCAATGAAAAAGGCCTTCCTCGATTAGTCCATTTAACCTCAACCATTTTTTTGATTCCTACAATTTAGATATCTTTCCATCATGGAAAGAATAATTTCAGGAGAAGATTATATCAAATCACTCAGAGGACGCAATCTGACTATATACCTTTTTGGTGAAAAAGTCGAAAACTATGTCGACCATCCTATGATCCGGCCATCTATCAATGCATTGGCAAGAACTTATGATCTTGCACAGGAAGAACCGGAATTAGCTTCAGTAATTTCGCCGCTTACAGGAGATCGTATAAGTAGGTTTTTACATGTGGCCACTTCTTCGGAAGATTTGGTTTTGCAAAATAAAATGCAGCGCAAATTGGGCCAGCTTACAGGTACTTGCTTCCAGAGGTGCGTTGGAATGGATGCCTTCAATGCCTTGCATTCTGTCACCTTTGAAATGGATGAAAAATACGGCACCGACTATCATGGAAAGTTCCTTTCTTTTTTGGCCGAAATGCATAGTTACAACTACGTGGTCGGAGGTGCTATGACAGATGTGAAAGGCGATCGAAGCCTTCCGCCTCACGCCCAGGAAGATCCCGATATGTATGTGCACATTACGAGGCGCACGGAGAGAGGAGTCTATATATCTGGCGCCAAAGCCCATCAGACGGGCTGCATCAATTCGCACTGGATGATCATAATGCCCACGATTCGCCTTAAGGAAGACGACAAAGAATACGCTGTTATCGGTGCATTACCAGTTAATAGTCAAGGGATTACGTATATATACGGACGGCAATCTTGCGATACAAGGAGCATGGAAGGAGGCGATCTGGACACGGGTAATTCAAAGTACGGAGGACAAGAAGCCATGGTGATTTTTGATAATGTGTTCGTTGCAAATGAACATATTTTCATGGATGGGGAATACGATTTTGCAGCTTTGTTGGTCGAGCGATTTACAAATTATCACCGCAGAAGCTACGTATGCAAAAGTGGAGTAGGGGATGTATTGATTGGTGCGGCGGCCTCGATTGCGGACATGAATGGTGTACCCAAAGCATCGCATATAAAGGACAAACTGATTGAAATGACTCATCTGAATGAGACCATCTATGCGACCGGAATTGCCTCATCCTACCAGGGCTACGAGCTGAAATCGGGTTGCTACATGTGCGACCCGATGCTTTCAAATGTCTGCAAACACCACGTGACCAAACTGCCCTACGAAATCGGAAGACTTGCCCAAGACCTGGGAGGCGGATTGGTAGCGACGATGCCCTCCGAAAAAGATTTGAACCATCCGGAAATTGGCAAATTGATCAAAAAATATTTGAAAGGAAAAGCAGATGTCAAGACCGAGGATCGGATGCGGATATTGCGATTGATCGAAAATATGACTTTGGGGCGCAACGCCGTAGGTTACCTTACGGAGAGCATGCACGGAGCCGGATCGCCACAAGCGCAGCGCATTCAGATCGCGCGAATGGCGGAGATGGAATACAAGAAGCGACTGGCGAAAGTACTAGCGGGTATTGAAATGGAAGAAGACAGACATAAGTTAGTTGAAGAGATAGGTGGCTATTTTGAGCGCGTTTTTCGCATTCCGAAACCGAGGGCCATGGAGGAATTGATCGCTTGAAAGCATCATCAGCAATTCACAGGGAATAAAATTTTGTGAACATCTGATAATCAAGCATTTGTGAAAATTTGTGTCAATTCGTGTTGAAACTTTCACCGACTATTGTCATCACAAGATGCTTCGCATACGTGTATATAATCAAGATGATGTACTTTTTGTGAACCTGATGCATTTGAAATCCTGCTGAACACAGGCGCTTCTTTGTTCTCTTTTCCTACCTTTAGCCGCACCGTGCTCCTTCACGGTACTATTATATGTCATCGCAGAAAGTAGAAACACCAACTTTTTCGAAAAAATATAAAGGCTATGTCCTCCTAATCCTGACGGGCGTCTATACATTTAATTTCCTGGACAGGCAGCTTCTGGTCATCCTACAAGAATCGATCAAGGCGGAGCTGGGTATTTCCGATACACAACTTGGCCTTCTCACCGGCCTGGCATTCGCTCTTTTTTACGTCACGCTCGGCATTCCCATTGCGAGGATCGCCGACAAGGGAAATCGGAGAAATATTGTCGTCATTTCATTGGCGATTTGGAGTTCGATGACGGCGATTTCGGGTTTTGTAACAAGTTACTGGCAATTGCTCCTGGCACGGATTGGGGTGGGCGTTGGAGAAGCTGGAGGCAGCCCGCCTTCGCATTCTATAATCTCTGATTATTTTCCACCTCAAAGGCGGGCGACGGCACTGTCCGTGTACTCTATGGGAATATATATCGGTGTATTACTCGGGTATATGTTGGGCGGTTGGCTCGATCAATCTTTTGGGTGGCGTACAGCTTTTTTGGCTTTAGGCATTCCAGGTATTCTCTATGCCTTTTTGTTACTTTTCACTGTGAAGGAACCTCCTAAGGGACATTCGGATCCTGAAGTTTTGAAGGAAAAGGAGGAAACATCATTCTGGGAAGTGATAAAAATACTAGCAAAGAAGAAAAGCTTTGTTTTCCTCGCTTTTGCTTGCGGAATGCACACGTTTGGCACATACGGGGTGGGCAATTTCTTCGCGCCATTCTTAGCTCGGGTACACGAAATGTCGATTGCCGAGATTGGATTTTGGCTAGGCATAGCAGCTGGGTTGAGCGGCATTATCGGCACTTTTTTGGGAGGATATTTAGCAGATCGATTGGGGCAAAGGGATTTGAGGTGGTACTTGTGGATCCCAGTTCTGGCCGGACTGTTGACTATCGGGCCTTCACTCATTTCATTTTTTTCAGGAAATACTAGTATCGTTCTTATTACCCACGCCATGGCCTCCTTGCTCACTGCTGTATATCTTGCTCCATGTCTGGCGGTGACGCACAACCTTGTGGATGCCAAAAAGCGCGCTTTGTCGTCAGCTATTTTGTTTTTGGTTTTAAACGCTATAGGTCTGGGCTTTGGGCCTGTGTGCATTGGAGCGCTTAGCGATTATTTCTCTTCTGCTTTCGGTGGTGCATCACTGCGTTATGCTTTTTGTTCTACCGTTTTGACAGGACTAGCGAGCATAATTCTCTTCTATATGGCGTCCAGAACGTATAGAACAGAGAGTGCCTTGCATAAGGCAAATGTTGAATGAGAAATTTTGAACCTGCCCGATAGGCGGAGCAAGCGGGTTTTGAATGATTTGTCAGTTATTCAATGTATTTTATTTTAGCTATGGCAAAAGAAAAAAAGACAAACATCCACCTGGAAGAACTTAAAAAAAGACGTTCCTACCTGGAAGACAAGAACAGGCCGGAGGCAGTAGCAAAACGTCGCAAAAAGGGAGGAAGAACCGCAAGAGAAAATGTAGACGATTTATGCGACAAAGACACCTTTTTCGAATTCGGATCATTGACTGTGGCTGGCCAACGAGGTAGGCGTTCGATGGAGGATTTAATGAAATACACCGCTGCTGACGGCTTGGTGGCCGGCATTGGCTCGGTGAATGGTGATTTATTTGATCAGGACAAAAGTCAATGTGCCGTGCTCTGTTATGATTACCCTGTGTTAGCCGGCACACAAGGTGCTTTTAATCACAAAAAGACAGACCGATTATTACAAGTTGTCGATGAAACAGGCCTGCCAATAATATTTTTTGTAGAAGGTGGCGGCGGTCGGCCTGGTGATGTCGATTTTGACAATGTTTCGTGCGGCGGATTGGATTTGAAGACTTTTTCTGACTATGCCAGGCTGAGCGGTAAGGTACCGCGCATTGCAATAGTTTCCGGTTATTGTTTTGCTGGCAATGCGGCGATAGCTGGCTGTTCGGATGTGATCATTGCCACGAAAAATATTTCTTTAGGCATGGGTGGCCCCGCTATGATCGAAGGAGGCAATTTGGGCAGACACCATCCAAAGGACGTAGGACCATCCGATGTTCATCTTAAAAATGGAGTCATCGACATCCTCATAAAAGACGAAGCTGAGGCGGTCACAGTATCAAAGAAATACCTCTCGTACTTCCAGGGAAGTTTAGAAAAATGGAAGTGCACCGAACAAACTGCACTTCGCCACCTTATACCCGAAGACCGAAAATTTGCCTATGACATCCGCAAGGTTGTGAATGCTGTTTGCGATGTTGATTCTGTGCTCGAACTTCGGGAGAGCTTTGGGCGTAATATGTATACAGCGCTCGTACGTATAGAAGGACACCCATTCGGACTATTGGCGAATGATTCAAGGCATCTGGGAGGCGCTATTGATTCGGATGCTTCCGATAAAGCCGCTCGTTTTATGCAATTGTGCGATGCGTTTGATTTGCCAATTATATCATTGGTTGATGCTCCCGGATTTATGGTAGGGCCGGAGGATGAGAAGACGGGATTGGTGAGACATACGTCTAGAATGTTTTTAGCAGGGGCAGCCGCGCAAGTGCCGATCATGGCGATCGTTCTGCGCAAAGCATATGGCCTGGGTGCCATGGCCATGGTTGGTGGAGGATTTCACGATACTCTTTTTATCGTTTCGTGGCCAAGTGGGGAGTTTGGAGCAATGGGTCTGGAGGGCGCCGTAAAATTAGGTTATAAGAAAGAACTCGAAGCTGCTGAAGGTCTGAAAGAAAAACAGGCTTTGTACAGGAGATTGGTGGCGTCTGCGTATGACAAAGGAAAAGCGATAAATGCGGCTCCTTTCCTTGAAATTGACGAAGTGATCGATCCTGCCGATACAAGGAAATGGATTATGAAAGGTTTGGCGATTTGTCAACAGAGAAGAGGAGATCGTGGTAGTCGAAAAAGGTATGTTGATGCGTTCTGATTTCTCGACTCACTTCGACTTCGTTCAGTGCAGGCCGCTCGGAATGACAACAGTCACGTTTGTCACCCTGAGCGAAGCCGAAGGGCTATGCCGCTTTCTTCAAAATCACCTTTTCCCTTTGCTCTCTTTTGAGCATTTCTACTCGTGCGCTTAAGAATTGTCTGGGTCGTAATCCTGTGTTAAACGGATTGTAGCTTGTTACAAAATTTGTCATGATCAATGTTTTATTATTTCAGAATAATATTTTGAATTTCCCAGTATCCTGCACTTCATTTAGATTCTGAAGTGCTAAAAGATAGAAAATTCCAAATTACATATCGATACTATCAATTCAAAAAAGTATACAAAAGTTGCGCAAAGGTGACCTTATCTCGACTAAACAAGCAGCGATAAGGACGACTCCAAGCATTAATCTGACAAAGAAAAGTACTAACGAAACAGGATCAGACAGATGAACGCAAGCGCAATTGATCCAAATAACCCAGCAAGAAAAATGTTAAAAGCAATCCGGATCAACCCCATTTTTTTACCTAACCTACTGCCTACGAAGTGCAGATCCTCTGTAATGTGGCACTTGAGCATTTCTTTATTCGAAGCGGATGCTTCTATATAATCCCTGAATTCTGTCTTGCTCATTTTGTAAAAATTTCCAAAGAAAAAGGGACTTACGTTACCTCCGTTTTCGAGTTCCTTTTGGTTTTCATAGAATTTACTCGACTTCAACACCAAAGCCGCGATGTAAATGGTCACCAAGCAAGTCACGACTAATAATGTGAGCGGCACACCGAGATTGTACCTTATGATCGAATCGAAGTGCGGCACAGCAAAGGGCACCAAAAACGTGATCATTAGCGCATTTAAACTCAGCAACACGTTGCCTTGTTATCGGCTATATGTGTGAGTTCGATGTTGTTCCGCATCGTGGTGCGAATAATGTTGAGGGTATCTTTGGAAAACTTATTTTTTTCTATTTTTTCTGTGATTGTGTTCATAATGACGTTTTTGATGAACAAATTTTATATTGAAACGACTAGATTATTCCTATCGATTCAATATTAATAACTACAGAAATAAAATTTTCAGAATTTAGTTCCAATCTTTATTCAAATTATGCCTGACCATAGATTCGCAATTCTTCTATTAGTTAAAGTCATTTGTGTTTTTTACCCTCGTCTATTTTCCGTAAGATAGTTTACATGCCCTACCTTCAATTTTTTGTAGGTCACCACTCGAGTAAATTATGATTGGAGAATGTGGCCGCTCGCCCCCCGGACTGAATTTCATTTAAAATGCCGATGATGAGAAAGTTTTTCCTGTCACTTTCATTTGGTTTATGTCTTATCGTTTCTGCGGTTTCTCAGAGCTCCCTGGTAGATCGCAACGCCGACGAAGTAGGTTTCAAATACAGCCGCTACAGCAGTTCTAATACATTGGGGCTGATGTACAGTCGTAGCTTTGACGGAAAATTTGATGTAGGAGTAAGCGTTTCGAGACAGTTTACCAGTCCAAGTTTTAGCAACTACAGTTTAGGAGCATATGGAGACTATTTTTTTGTGAAGCAAAATGATGATGTGCCAGTCAGTGTTTCGGGAGGTTTGGGCGTAGTCTACAACAAGGTTTCCGGTTTCAGCAGCACGATGATCTCGCCTAATGTCACGGGTTACCATAAAATTCAATTGAACGATTTCGTAGTACAACCATTTGTTAATTTGACCTATAGCCGTACCAGTTCGAGTGGTATCAGCAGCGGATCTACTATGTTTGGAATTGGGGCGAATTTTGCTTTTCCTGGTAATAATGGTGGTCTGTTCGTTGTGGCTCCCAATTTATTTTTTGGTGGATCGACGACTAGAATTGGGTTGGACCTGAGCTACATTTTCCCTCCTAAAGATCCTGGACATGAGATCACTGCAAAACCAAATATAGATCCGAATGAAAACCAAATCCTGTCACAACCAAACGAAGATCACAAAACTGACAGCGACGAAGAAAAAATACCTAATGAACAAGCAGTGCCTGAAGTCTTAAAAGAAGAAGATGTGGACGGTCTCAATGCGAAAACGACTGATAATCAGCGAGATATGAATCAATTGGAAGAACAAAATACCGACAATGATCCGGATATTTCCGGAGAAGATCTTTCAAGTGAAGAGGACACCGAGGAAAAAGAAACCGCTGAGGAAAAAGTAGCGGATATGGAATCTGATGAATCGAAAACAAAGCCGGCCGCTTCTGAAGATTTAAAGATTTCGTCTAAAGGAGAAGGTCAGAACGAAGAAGAAAAAATCAACGAACTGGAAGAGCATGACACTGGAAAAGAAGTGCTGGAAGGCATTAATACCGCCGATAAGCCAGCCCCGATCGCGGTAGAAGAATCCAAACCCGAAGAAACGTCCTCGCCATTGGCATTACTGGAGGACAAGGGAAATTTCTTCGTTCAAATTGCCGCCTTATCTAAATCCACTAATGATTTGAGCTCTTTTAAGAAGGCATTATACGTTGGTTCCGTGTACCGCTTTCAGACATTTGATTGGACAAAGATACGTGTCGGGAAATATGAGGACTATGACGCTGCGGAAGAGGCGAAAAGACTATTGATTTCGCATGGGTTTATCGATGCTTTCATCGTTGAAGATTCAACACAAAGCCGATATGAGTTGATTGAATTTGAATAAGTGAAGTCAATTGGTGTTGATGATTTCGAAAACCTTCACTAAACCTGTTAGGTCATCATTCATATAATAACGGTTAGATTCACATTTTGGGATATAGTATATACGGCGACCTAACAGGTTAGCGCAGATTATGACTTGAAATCACACCTTGATTAAATCAAGCGCCTTCTCAAAAAGCTCAAGTTGCCCCAGGAAAACAATTTTCAACTCCTCATCTAAAATCCCCTCTTCTTCCGAAAAATTTTGATTAAAAGAAGGCAATGAAAAACTAGCAACAACTTGCCCACCCAAATACGGAAAATAAGTTTGTGCCAATCCCAAAACCGTTTTCGCTCCTCGTCCACCGGGTGAAGTGCCCAATAAAAACATGGACTTATTCATCCACAACTTCCCTTCCAATCGGGATGCCCAATCCAGTAAATTTTTAAATACAGCAGAATAGCTGCCGTTGTGTTCGGCCAGAGAGATTACCACCGCGTCTGACTCTTCTATGAGTTTTTTAAAATAGAAGGCTTTTTCATGAATGCCGACTTTGGCTTGTTTGTCTACGCTGAATAGAGGCATTTCGAAGTCATTTAGATCTATCAAATTGACCTCTGCATCTTTTATTTGCGACGCGGCGTAAGAGGCGAATTTTTTATTAATGGATTTAATGCTGCTGCTTGCACCAAAGGCTAGTATTCTCTTCATGGGATTTGTAACTTTAATGAGAACCTTACCAACAGCGGTAAATTGGGATTGTTCAGATGTGATTTCAAAAATAAAAGAGAACTGCCCTCGGTAATGCTTATCTTACTTGCCCTGTTGCGCAATACGCAATATTTGAATATCTTTGTGTCGTGATTAAATCATTTAAGCACAAAGGTCTGGAAAGGTTTTACAAATTATCACTCATGAAAATGTTCAATCCTCCTCATCCGGGAGAGTTTATTAATGAAATATATTTATCACCGATTAGAATCAGTAAACGGGAAGTCGCTGCTAAACTGAGTGTTGCTCCGTCAACATTTCACCGACTCATCAATGGTCAAAGCAATGTGAGCTCAGAGATGGCGCTCCGCCTCTCTAAGACCTTGGGTAGATCAGCCGAGAGTTGGCTCATCATGCAAAATAATTATGATCTGTGGGTAGCAAGACAGAAGGTAGATCTCGATCAAGTCAAAAAACTCGAAGTAGCATGATTTTGCGCTCTGGAATATTTAAAATACGAACAACCAAAAACTCCAACGCACCGCCCTCTTCGTAGAGATCCTCTCCGGCATCGGTGTCATAGCATCTCATCGGCGACCCTGATCTCCGGACGCTTTTTGGTGATGAACGGTTTGCTAAGGTGTTGAGGCCGAGGGAGTTATGAGCATTTTACTAGCCGAACTAACCCAAAAGTTGGCATTATAGTTATTCTTTCGGGGATCCCAATGCATTTTTCTTGTCAGAAAATTTTTCATCCAGAGACAATCCATTTAAGTAGGCGTACCTTTTTTCTATAGTCGGTATCAGGGCGGTCACATATCCATCGGCGGTGTTTAAGTTTTCCGTATAAGCTTTTTCAAACAAATCAAAATCATAGAGCTTATCATCCCTTTGCTCGCTTTTCCTGATGAGTTCCCTATAACTTTGAGCCCAGGAAACAATTCGCCCATTGGCTAATTTTTTAATGAGTTGACCATAGTAATAGTGGTAAAGGGAAAAGTACTTGTCCATTATTAATTCTATAAGAGCATTTTTATTGCTGCCCGATGTAAGGGGAAATTTTGCTACGGCATCAATTGCCTCATCTCCTTTGGGCATGGATCGTTTGTTCCATGCTCCCAGGCATAAATTTAAATCCCAGGGTACCAATTGCCACTTGTCATCTTTCTTTCTTTTTACCAATTCATAGTTGTGGCTGAACAATTCCCCAATGATGCCGTCTTTATTTATTATATAATTTTCAACAGCCAGAAATTTACAAACCTGTTCAATATCTATGTGTCGATAAGCTTCGTCAGGGTCGTTATTTATGACATTGATAAGATCAATGAGCTCGCGGATGTTTCCGTTTTTGATTTCATAGTGCCCCTCGTAGTACTTCGGATCTCTACCGCTCCAAAAAAGATTACTGTAGGGTTTTGAGTCGTGCACATGCGCCTTTGTCGCATTGGCCTTTACACGCTGTGTAATGCCTTCTAGGTTGTCTTCATAAAATCGGCGATTGAGATCCTCTACAGCCAGGTAAAGTCCATAAAATGTTCCATTCACATACACTTCCGTAGGCGCGGTGCCGGAACCAATGCCTGTGAATTCCCGGTGCAGTTTGTAGCCTATATATTCTCTTGCCCCCATGCTGACGTCGAGGTAGTTGTTGTTTAGCTTAAAGTTAAAACCTCCCGGCCCATTCACCTTTAAAGGCATTTTGTCTCGGTCCGAAGTATTGTTGTAGGAAGTATTTCCTTTCTTCGCTATGCCTACTTGTATTTGCCCTCCTTCATTTATACTTATCGCGGCATCGACTGACGAATGGGTTGCGTTTAGGGCCGCTCTCCAATCGGTCTTATCAAATTTGATCTCTATCTTGTTGAGATCATTTGATTTAAAAGCATTCTGAAATGTTAATCGGTCCTTTTGACCGGACAAAACGGTGGCAGATAAAACTATACAGCCAAACATCAGAAGAGAAAGAGTTTTTTCCATTTTCTGAATTCTATTAGAATAAAAATATGACGAAGATTTTATCAAAGCAACATTGAATTTACCAGTGCAAGAGCAGGCCTTCGCATGTTTTCGTTTTTGATAAACAATAATACCCAATAGTCCGTGAAGGAAATATTTCATAACTCGTTGATACTCAATCTTAGAATTATGGATAAATTATTAAAACTAAAGTATCGTCTGAACCGAAACTTGCATTTTAATAGGATTGCCAAATAAGCAGGCCATAAATACTTGATAATCAGCGTTATAGAAAATCTTGAATTTAAGATACTGCTGTTAACACTTCGAATTTGGCCGAAATCCTTCACGAACTATTGATACCCCGAATTCACATTATTTAGTTTGCAGGATATTTGCTGGTGGACCCGTAAACTAATAAATTGAGCCATAAACCAAATAGTATGATTATGAAAATTGCCATCATTAATTACTTCAAATATTCGTACCTCCCACTAATTTTCATCCTTGTCTTTATGTCCTACGGAAATACACAAACCACAGAAAGCGGCCCATGGTGGCCCCATCCGATTTGGGGAGAAGGCGACCAGGCAGGGGCATCAAATTGGATCACTTCCGAAAAGATCCTGAACTCACTAAAGCTGGTAAAAACGGGTAAGGTCTACGAACTCGGACAGGTGTACGAAAAAGGCATGCCTTTGTACGGCAGCAGATCTTATGAAATGCGCAGCCCCGGTAGTCCCACTGGCGGCCCTTTGGGTGACAATAATGTAATCTATAACGACGAATTCCTCTGTACGGAAATTGGCCAGGTCGGAACTCAGTTCGATGGCCCGGGACATATCGGGACACGACTTCAATTCACCGACGGCTCTGTGCGCGACGTATATTATAATGGGTTCACAGGGAAAGAAATGTATAGTCCATATGGTCTTTTGCAACTCGGTGTGGAACATATAAAACCTATTATAACAAAAGGAATTCTTGTGGATATAGCGGGCGCAAGGGGGGTCGAGGTGCTTCCTAATAATTATGAGGTGACGGTGGCAGATGTGAAAAACGCCTTGAAAAGACAAGGTCTGAGTGAAGATGATATTCAGGATGGCGACGCTATTTTTTTTAGACTTGGTTGGTCAAAATGGTGGTCCGAACCTGAGAAATATAACAGTAATCAACCGGGTATTGGAGCTGAAGTAGCCAACTGGGTAGTCAGTAAAAACGCCTCCATGACAGGATTTGATCAATCGGGCGCTGAGCCCGGTGTACCCTCTACTCCAGAAATAGCCATCATCGCTCATCAGATTCTAGTAAACCAAAATGGAATCTTCAATCTTGAAAATCTTCATTTTGATGAATTAGTAAGAGATGAAGTGTATCAATTTCTTTTCATTTTCACTCCGGTACGATTTAAAGGAGCAACGGGGTCGCCGGGTAGGCCGATTGCGATCAGGTAGATCAAGGTAAACGAACGACGTTCCCGCGAGGAACGGTTGTTCGTCCAAATGCTTTGTCAACTGTGTCTTTTGAAACAATCAAAATGAAAATTGAAATTAAAATCAAAATGAGAATTAGCCAATCCTTAGAGGTTTCGCTGTCGTACGCTCAAAGCTTGAAATAGGTGGACTTATTAATCTATTTTTGCGCCCTTATTCACCTGAATGGGTAAAAAGAAAGTCATTTTCTATTTGATCGACGGTGCACGCCCCGACATCCTAAGCAAACTCGCAAATAATGGCCATTTGCCCAATATAAAAAATCACCTCATCGATAATGGGTCGTATACAAAAGGCACCACATGTTTTCCTTCGACAACCGGACCTGCTTACCTGCCTTTCTTAACAGGAGCATACCCCGGCGATCATCACACACCAGGTATTCGATGGTTTGACAAGAGGATATATATGTCGAAAGGACGTTGGAATAGAAATGCAATGCGCAGCTATTGCGGCTATGAAGCCAAATATTTCAACGACGATATGAATCCTGATCGCCCTTCCCTATTTGAAGAATATGAAGAGGGTATTAATCTATATAATATGATCACCAAAGGGGTAAGGGATGAAAATGATATAACCAAAGAAGGCAAAACCGGCCTTTATTTTAAGGCCCATTTTTACCACAAACATCACGAGGTAGACCTTACTGGCCATCGAAAATTGATGGAATCACTCGATCGCGAATCGCGTTTTACATTTGCAGTATTTCCCAGTATAGACTGGGACTCGCACACCTACCACTATGACGATCCTGATACTACGCATAAAGCGTATAAAATAGTGGATGATAGTCTCGGAGAATTGGTAGCTGCTTTGAAGAAAAAGCATCAATACAAAGATACGTTGATCGCAATGGCTTCCGATCACGGCTTAAGCTCTACACACACTCATTTGGATCTGGGCAATTTTTTCAGTAGCCATAACTATAGGGTTCTCGAATATCCCAAGATTCTAAAAATACGTGCAAATGTTGCTGTTTTTATTTCTGGCAATTCTTTTGCAAGTATTAGTTTTTTAGATAAAAAGGAAGCCTATGTTAAGAGTGCATTATACCAAAAGCACCATAGAGTTTTGGAGGACTTGTTGGGTCAAGATGCCATTGAATTCATAGTGATGCGTGGTAGTCAGAATGAGTACGTTGTATCCAATCAGCAAGGTGAGTCTATTATTAAAATGAATGCTGATCAAAGACTTTCCTATCATCCTGATACCGCTGATGTATTTGGAATTGGTGAGATATCAGACGGAATGAATTATCGAGAAAGCTTTGAGCATACCTTCGAAAGCGATTATCCGGACTGTCTTTGGCAATGCCATCAACTGATGCAAAGTCATCGGGCAGGGGATGTGGTGATCAGCGCAGCATCCGGCTATGATCTACGCGATTTTTGGGAAATTCCGGAACATAAAGGTTCGCATGGATCCCTACATTGGGAGCATATGCATGTGCCCATATTGACCAATCAAAATGACCATATCAAGACTCCTATTCGCACGGCAGATGTGCACACTATTATTAAGAAATGGATTGATTGAGTATGTTTAAATTCGACGCCTTGGTTAAAAGCAAAGTTTAAACCTACTCCAAGCATGCCGCAGCAAAATCAAGACCAATTTGAAAAAACGATAACTTTCAATCCGAAAATTATCAGGAGGGGCATATTCCTGTTCATCGGAATTACAATCCTCACCTTTGCTGCCATTTTCCTGTATACCGATGGCGCCAAAAATTTATCTGTTTGGAAGCAAATCGATTGGAAATATTTGGTGGCCGGATTGATTTTTGTGGCGATAGATTCAGAACTCCTTACCTCTCGCAATCTAAATTCGCTGTTATTTTGAAGATCATGCGCAAATTTGATCCAGGGAATATGGTTTCAGTTTTGTTGAGCAGGTCTGCAATCTGTTTGGCTGCATGATTAAATCTTGGTGCAGAAAGAGAGTGCAAGGTTATAGTCAGCGTTTTACTCTTATAATCCGGAATCAAGTCAGCGTTGTTGCTGATGATTTGTTTGATGAACATTCTTTTTTCGTCTTTTGCCCTATTGAGGTGGTCACAAGCCACAGCTGCCACAGATGATTCTGCTCTGTAAGCGATCATCTTTATTACATTCATGAACAGTTTACTTTCGGTTTTTAACTTGTTATACCTTTTCTGCTCGGGCATACGCTCAAGAGTTATTCTGGCAGGAATATCATTTCTGAGGGTGGCGATCTTGTTTTCTTCTTTTCGAAGAATATCAATTTTGTGTTTATACTTCATTTGTCTTTCGGTTATTTCAGGAAGTTTGTCAATTTTCTCATCCATAGCTAGTTCTGCAAGAGGGAAGAACTTGGCTTCTAACCGGGTGATCTTTTCCCTGAGTTTTTTCAGTTGGTTTGTTAATTTTCGGTATTGTGGGTTGACCACTTCCCGATTGGGATCAATACTTTCTACCCCAAATTGAATCATTTTATCAAAATCATAGTCTTGAATGAGGTAACTGAAGAAGTTTTCCTGACACCACCTTCCAAACATTCTGCCTGCTATCAATGCTATTCCCAAAGTAGGGTGAGTGGTGATAATAGCGGTTTGATGTTCACCCTTTTCAGACAAGCTTCTGATCTCTCTGAAAGTGTGTCCTCCAAGCGTTACTTCTTTCTCGCACAATTGCATGGTTACATCCTGGCTAAGTACTTGTGTATCAGTGGATTCAAAGTCATCTTTATTCCATGAATCTCGCACATCCTTGCGATATGTAATCACGGCTATTCTATACCTTTCCCACAGGTGGTTAAAGAAAGCAGGTTCGTAAGCCTCCCTGTCAAAAATAAAGGTGCATTGAGGGCTTTGTCGATCATCATCCTCTTGTATCTCAGTAAGTAATTTGGTTTGTAGCATTTGTGGAATAATCAGGTCTTGTATTGCTTCTTTTATTTTCTCTGTCAATTGCCCTATCACCATCATAACAGGCATCCCTTGTGCATCGTGAACCCAATACTCCGTAGTGGCGCTTAAACACAATTTTTGTCTCGCAATATATTTGACAGGTAGATTAGCTTTGCCTCCATAATAGATCCGTTGGTGACCATCTATATATAAAAAAGATGAGTCCTCATTATCCTCATCTCTATACCAGTGATCGATCAGAAGGTTGTTCAGTTCAACGGCTTTTTCCTGCTTGCTCAGCAAATCTATTTTCTCTCGCAAACACCGAACTTCTGGTATACGATCCAAGCCTATTATCCTGCCGATCTCCCCTGGTTTACATTGTTTGAGTTGTTCGGGATTTTTGATGCGCAACAAGGCCATGAAGGCCAAAGTCAATAGTATCGACCTTAGTCCGTAATAGTGTGATGAAGGTAACTCATATACCTGTTTTGTCTTGAATAACCCATGCTCTATCAAGGCAGGTAAGAGGAATAATACCCCTGCTCCGCATAAAGCTTCGCTGTTGTCAAACTTCACCTCAGCATGACCAGACAACCCAAGAGATGCACCTATCCTGTCTTCAGAGCGGCTTGTGGCTATGCCCATCGGCGTAGATTGGTCTAGGTCATTGCGATCATTTAAGGTCGAGCCATTTCCACCTTCACACTCTATTTTGAACTTTTTTTTAAAGTGCCTTTTTCAATGTGATAGCGTATCGACGATTCTGAAATCCCTTCTTGTTTTGAGATACTCAAATTACTTTGTCTCTTATCCAGCTTCGATTGTATCCGCTCCACTAGTTTACCAACCATCTTGTATGCTTTGCCTTTTCTGGCATCAGGCCCGAAAAATCCAGATTCTCCCTTCTCCTTGTATTTTCTATACGATCTTCTGACACTGTCTATACTCACTCCAAAAGCCCGCTGAACTTCAGCTCGGCTGCACAATCCTTTATCTATAAAATTGCTAGTTATGAATCTGAAAGCATTAAGATCGTCACTCGAATGACTATATACAGGTAAGCCATTGGCTATGTATTGTACAATACCGTCTTGGGTGTGTACTCCAAGACAATGAGAGATCATCTTTGTATCTTTAGGGAAGAAGGGGAATTGTAACTGCATATACAAAAATATGAAGCAGTTTTAATTCGCGAGGTCTACTCCCTATTACCCTGAATTTATTGGGACGGGTAAGGAGTTCTGAATATACAAACTTCTAGCCTGCCTTATGAGGCAATGGGCTATGTCAGCATAAATGCGCCAATCTCTTACCTCGTTGGCCTTTGATAAAGTAGAACGAGCCAAAGCAGCCTTTATACCCATGTGATACAAGTTGCTTTTATGGGCATTTAAACAAGTGACAATATCACGTAAACTTTCTCGATGGGTGAGTTGGCCAAACAGTAAACACAGAAATTGATACCAACACTTAAAGGTCTTTACCTTATAGTTGCCTTTGTATTTATCAACTGCTTTTTGAAATTCATATCTCGGAATGTGGTCAATGACTTGAGCGAATATAAATTTTCCTTGGTATATGATCTGAAACTAAAAAGTCTCAGAAACTCAGAAATTTGTTGAAATCAAAAAATTTCAAAACCTTTGTAAGGCGCTGATATTTAGTCTGTTATGTTATGACTTTTGAACAACGTCGGGACACTAGTGAAACCAAATAATGTTTCTAGCCTTTTGGGATGAGTTACATGTGTATCTTCCAGTTGAAAACCATTCGTTTTCATGTCCTTGAACATGTTTTCAATATACCACCTTTTGGCATAGATATCGCAAGCATCTTCTACATCCTCAGAGTGTATGACTATCAAATACTCTAATTTGTTCTTGTCATTTCTAAATCTGAATCCGCTTACGTATACTTCATTGCCTCCAACTAAATATTTTCCCGGCAATCTTGGCGATGATCTTTTATTATTTTTACATAATAAACCCAGTTTTACCTCCTTGCCATTTTTTACACCTACCATGCCTTCCTTAACCCGAAGGTTGAATCCTATCTCATTGGTTATCAAGTACTTAACCCAATGTTGGCCAATGAATTCCCGGTCTCCTATAACGTTCTTTATCTGACCTTTTCCAACAATTTTTACCACTTCCTCTAACAACTCAATTCTTTCATATTGTGCAGAGTTGCCTTTCTTTGGAAGCAACACCCATTTGATCGGTATCGAATACCCGTCTCCTAGTATAGAAAATACCAAAAAATTAATATCCACTTTACCAAATTGCCAGTTTGTCCTATCCACAAGCAGGGTATAAGGCCCCTTCAACTCACTCATTTTCAAAAGCAAATGTCCTAGACCAGTGTCATCCCAATCCACCTGAGAGATAAATCGTTGAAGACGACGATAATTACTCAATGGCTTCGCTTTTGAAATCATACCGTGAGCAACCTTGACCATATTGACACTCCTAATGGTAGACATACTGATCACCGCCGAGGCAATCAAGTTTACCCTTTGCTGGTGAAGTTTACTAAGTTCTATTTTCAATTCTCGGGAAAGTTCTTTAACTTTCTCCTTAATTGCCATGTCGTTCAGTGTTGTAAGTAACACATTATCAACACTTTACGCGTGGCAATTATTTTATCAATCCTGTTTTGTCATGTACTATGCCATTAGCCTACGGTTATTTTTTAATACGTCGGGTTTCCATACCTCAAGCGGCAACTCTTTTGCAGTTTAAATTTTTTGAAACATGCATCTCATTCCGTTCATCGATCACAAGACATTCAATACCGTCAAGTCTGTTGATTAGTGCAATACCGTCTTCAGCACCCACTACACTGATCGCTGTTGCAAGAGCATCTCCTAACTCCGGATTAGGACAAATGACCGATACACTTTTCAAGCCAGTCACCGGCATTCCCGTCCTGGGATCGACGATATGTGCATAGCGTTTCCCATTGATCATCGTATACTTTTCGTAATCACCGGAAGTAACCAAAGATCCGTGGTAAATGGACACTTCAAGAAGGGATTGCCGTGAAGCATCGGGATCCGGAATTTTAATATCCCAGTGCTCCTTTTCGGGCGGCCTTCCCCAACACATCAAGTCTCCGGACGCGTTTATAAGTCCATTGCGAATCCCGAATTCTCTCATCACAACCTGTGCCCTGTATGCTGCATATCCTTTCCCAATTCCACCAAAGCCAATTTTCATTCCCTTCTTCTTGAGAAATACCGTTTTTGTTTCTTTTTCCAATTCAATCAATCGATAATCGATCAATGACCTCAGTTCCTCTATCCGCCATTGGGCTAGCATTGAATTCTCCTTTCCGTCAAACTTCCAGTAATAGCGAGAGAGCGTTCCACTTAGATCAAATGCTCCTGCGGTAAGTTTTGATACTCTTTGACTTCGGTCGATCAAGTCCCACAACTCACAACTTACATTTACAGGCCGAATTCCAGCATTTCGATTGATTTCGCTCGTCTCAGACGATTCCCGCCATGAAGAGATCAATTGCTCGATGCGCTCTATTTCTGCGACTCCTGCCCTGATGCCGTCCCATGCTTTTTGAGGATCAATGTCAATCGCAGTTAGTACGAAGTGGCATCCCATCAGTTTAACAGGATAATGGTGCGCTTTGGCCTTAAATTCTATGACTTGTGTATTCTTCATGAATCAGGGTAGTGCCGTTATATGTTCCAAAAAAATGTCAGGACTCATTCCTTTTTTGTAGGTGACCACCTTGATCACATCCTCTGAGGAATCCAGCAAAAGCACAAATGGAAAGATGCCTTTTGCATTAAAATTTTCTGCAAGTCGTTCATTATGAGCGATTTGTGCCTTACTCAGCTGGTTCTTTTTTCGGTACGGAAAATCGAGTTCCAGAAGAACCAGGTGATTAACTGAATAGGATTTGAATTTCTCGCTTTCCAAGATTTCCTTTCTGAGCTGAATACATGGCTTGCACCAATCCGAGCCTGAAAAGACCATAAGGATTTGTTTGTCCTAGTCCTTTGCTACTTCCACCGCTTCGTTGTAACTGGTGGTGACCGATTGAGCGCTCAGGTTATCTGCTTTACCGCAAAAGAGCGCGCTCAGTATTACTAATATGTACTTCATTTGATTGTGTTTTTGATGTAAGTTGTGCATCGCTTGCAAAGACAAAAGGTGTGAATCACTTGCCATTCATATTAAATTCATGTTAATTGCTATGGTCTGATATTTATTGAAACAAAAGTGATTCACACCAGAATTCATCGGAACGGAAGTGATTCACAACTACATTGTAATCCTATCCGTCACCATCGGTTCCATCTTCCTCTGCGTCACCGCCGTCTCCATCTGTATCTCCATCGTCGTCATTTTCATCATCGTCGTCGTCGGAATCATCGTCGTCAGAATCGTCGCCTGTGTCCTCGCCAGCATCTTCTTCTCCGTCATCTTCCTCGCCGTCAGCTTCTTCGCCTTCCGTATCGTCGGCACCTTCCTCATCGTCCATATCATCGCCTTCTGGATCATGCATTCCGTCAGCGTCCTCTCCTTCATCATCAGGGCATTGAGAAATTAACTCACATAGGGCTTCTTCTGAGTCTACAGAAATCGTTTCTGTCCCGACCACAACATCAATGGGGAAAACCGGGCTCGGAAACTCCTGGGCATCCGGGTTGTCCTGGAACCATGTTTCTATGGCCGTTTCGAGTTCTTCATCACTTGCAACTGACTGCGTAGATCCATCAGGGAAAGACACATCGATCGGATAAACGACTTCAAAACAATCGCCAATCTCTTCTAAGCCGCCCTCGTAGTCCTCGTGATCCACACCTGAGCTGTCCGGATCGGTAGAAGCATTTTGTGATAAAAGCTGAAATGCATTTTGTTGTGTATCTGCGGCGTAACCGACATCATTTTCAGAATCTTCAGAGCATGATGTTGTCAGCAAGGCCGCTGAAAAAAGAAATAGAAACACCTTGAAAGAAATTTTTAAATCAAACATTTTTCAAAAATTTTAATGTGATAAAATTTGCCGGATCGTTAAGTCGATTGTTGATCTGGCCGTTTCGAGTAGAGGATTTCTCTATAGGTGTTTTTTTAATTTATAGGATGAAAATTGTGAATCACTTTCCATTGATGATATCTCCAGCATAGCTTGTGGACCCCTTGATTCATTGAAACAGATGTGATTCACAATTCCGTTAAATCTACCCTCGGTATCTCGCATCCGGTAAAATGGTCGGAAACTTATACTGAGGATCTCTCAATAATTCGTAAATGGCCTTATCCGTCAATCGTACTTTCGATTCTGTATTCAATTTCCATTCGTGTCCGATCTCATCCAAGCGGTTTTCTTGTGCGCCGAGGATCGAAGTCAATGCCCAGTAAATGTATTCCGCAGCCATACATTCGTAATCGCACGTCTGATCATCGTAGGAATACCATGCGCCAGCGGGATAAGAAGACGGCACGGACTCAAAATGACCACCTCGCGCGATATCCATAGCATCGCTCAAAGAGGTACCGCTATGCTCCCCAAATACATCGGGATAGGCTTGCGCATACCCTGCATGCGTGATTAGGTGGAGTACTTCTTCAAGAGCTGCATCAAATTGTCCCGTACTGCCATTGGCTACGAAAGAGGGCTGCGTTTCGTCATTGCCCTAATCCTGCCCGATCCAGCTACCTGGAGCGTCTACGTCTAAATCGTTCTGTGATTTCCACATGACCATAAAGGCATTGTTCGCCTTCATAGCATTTATAACTAGTTGATTGTCAACGATTCCGTCTTCGTTGTTATCCAGGTATTGCGCCATGAGATTAGCCGCGTAGAGCAATTTAGAGTCGTCCACACCTGAAGCAGAGTAGATAGGAATACCGAAAACTTCGACTTTCTTTGTGAAGGAGGTAAGAACACCGTCGTTGTTGCTTACGATTGTAAAATCGGTACCATTTTGATCACCTCCATCTTCATGCTGGTCATCCTCGCCATCTTGATCTGGGCCTTGGTTTGGCGATAGCAGTTGTAGAGCGTTTTGTTTTGGTTGTGAATTATTTGTTCCGGTATCATTTATCAAATCTTCGGAACAGGAGAGCATGAGAATAGTACCGAGCGTGGTTACAAGAAGTAGTTTTAATGTAATTTTTGAATCAAACATTATTTTTAATTTTTAGAGAGCAGAAATATGGATTAGGGCAGAGAAATCATCCACGGCACCTGAATGTCGTTGTTTGATTTCTCGCCCAAATCACGTCATCAAAGTCACGGCTGAATGAATTTGATTTTGACTCTTAAGTTTGCTGCTAGTGCTTTGGGAACTAAGTAAATGCATATTTAGACGACGTTATTTTTCTTCTGATCAAGGGGGAAAAACTGGAGTTATGCCAAAGCATAATGAGGATTTTTCCAACGCCGAGCAGGAGGAAAAGAACAAGTATAAATGTGCAGGTATTTCGTTCCCAAAGCACTAGTTACCGCCGTCATCATCCTGATCCTCGTCGTCATCGTCTCCGTGGCCATCACTATAACCCCCAGCACCAAAACACTCGTCGATCACATCGTCCAATTCCATTTCTGAAGTAATGGCTACTGTGTCCATATCTGTCGTTATGATGTCTATAGGGAAGTTTGGCATGGGGCATTCTTCGCTTTCCGGATTTTGTTCGTACCATGTTTCGATTAATTGCTCCAACTCAGCATTCGAATTAACAGTCTGCGTCGTGCCGTCAGGGAGGGTGACATCAATCGGATAGATCACCTCAAAACAATCCTCCAATACCTCATCAAAATCGTAACCCCATTCATCATCAAAGTCAAAATCCTCAAAGCATTGTTCTATGATTCCGCACAATTCTTCTTCCGAAGTCACGGTTACTGTTGTAGAATCAACAACCACATCAATTGGGTAATTCAAGCTTGGAAAATCTTCAGATTCCGGATTTTGCTCGAACCATGTTTCTATGAATGCGTCCAATTCCTCCTGCGAGGATATGGTCTGAGTCGAACCATTAGCTAGTGTGACGTCTATTGGAAATACGAATTCAAAACAGTCGTCGAAAAATTCATCGTAATCGAAATCATCATCATAGTCGGAAGAATCACCTTCTGAGTAGGACCAATTTCCGCCGTCGGGACCTGCGGTACGACCTGAACTCATCAGATGTAGTGCATTTTGCTGGGCATTCTCAGGAGAGTGATCGCTCTCAAACTCGTCAGAACAAGCGAGGATCAGAAATGAAGCAAGGATTAGAAATAAAGATACTTTGAATGACATTTTTAGATCAATCATATTTTATGAAAATTTTTTGTTTAAAAAATATGCCGAACCCAAGCAGCTATCGATCGATTCGATACTAAGCTGCAAAATTGAATCATGGGCATTTTTAAGATCCATGCCCCAATAACAATTGGAAGTGTTTTATCCCCTATGTGGGCGGTGAGAAAGTTGGAAGGAATAAATTTATTATAGTTGTGGAACGACTGATCATTAGTCAGCTTTACTTTGCGGATTTTGATATTTGGTCTAAATTGAGAAGTCAGAAGTGAAACATGCAGAAAAATTTAGATGGATTTACGAGTAATACAAAACCGGACTTACGAAATACGTGGTCAGCGTATAATGTTGGGCTTCGATCTTGCTGAACTCTATGAAGTAGAAACAAGAGTACTTAGTCAGGCCGTAAAACGTAATGCGGATATTTTCCCGAAAGATTTTCATGTGAATATTCTATTCGCCCATTCATCATCAACGATGAAGGTAGAGCGATGAAAGGTCTATACAAATGGATGAGTGATCCTGATCCTCATGTGCGGAGGATTTGCTCGGAAGGTACCAGACCGAGATTGCCCTGGTCTATAAAGATTGACTCATTTGTGAAAGATCCAAGTCCATCCATTCCTATTTCGGAACATTTGAAAAATGATCCGGATTTATATGTAAGAAGAAGTGTAGCCAATCATGTTGGTGATATTGCAAAGGACAACCTTAAACTGGCCTTGGAGCTTTGTGAGAATTGGCTGGCCGGTGCATCAACTGATCTTAAATGGGTAATTCGCCATGCTTTAAGGAATCCGGTTAAAAGAGGAAATGAAATGGCTTTTGAGTTGAGAAAAGCTGCTAAATGAAAATTTATTTTCGATATATGAATTTTTAAATGTGGAGTAGCTTTTATCTCCAAAGCACCTATTTCCCACGCCCCAGGTACCAACCAATCACTCCTCCTGCCAATCCACTACAGACCGCATCTCCTACCGTATTGATGAAGATCTGATCGATACTATTCATTCTAAACATAGACGCCATACCAAGACCAACACCCAAAGTGATCAAGCCACCAACAATGGCACTTACTTTGAGCCCACCCATAAAAGTGGACACCCTGGCCCATTTAAGTAAAATAAGCTGTACCAAAGATAACTAAGACAGTAACTTTGAGCTAACGTTATGTAATTTCGTTGAGATCAGAAATGATATTTTGAATTGCAGCATATAGATTTGTATTTCTAAAAATTCACAGCGCCTGCTGATATGTTTAGAAACTCGACTTTTTACATCATCCTGTTGTTGCCGTTTACATTCCAATTGTCAGCACAAAAAAGCGATATCTCAACAAGAAGCATTTCAGGAATAATTATAGATGTTGAATCAGGAGAAACTTTACCGTTTGCGGATATTTTGGTCAAAGGTAAAACTTCGGGTACCTCATCAAATGTAGATGGATTCTTTTCCTTGAAAGGAGTTCCGACAGACACCTTTGTCGTTCAAATCATGTATGTCGGATATACCACCAATGAAATATTTATTGAAAAAGGAACCGAAAACATTTCAAATATGAAAATTGCAATGTCTTCAGGTATAAACCTTGGGGAGGTTTCTGTTGTGGCTAATTCATTTAAAGTAATGAAGACTACTGATGGTGTGAGTAGTGTAAAATTATCTCCAAAGAAGATTGCACTTCTACCAAATGTGGGAGAAGTAGATATTTTTCGCTCTTTACAATTGCTCCCTGGAATTAGCGCTAGTAATGAGAGCTCATCGGGCTTGTTTGTTCGTGGCGGGACACCTGACCAGAATTTGGTCTTGGTGGACGGAATGACCGTCTATAATGTGGATCATTTCTTTGGCTTCTTCAGCGCTTTTAATGCTAGTGCTATTAAAGATGTTCAATTGTATAAAGGTGCATTTCCCTCCAAATACGGTGGTCGACTATCGAGTGTAGTTGACCTCACAGGCAAGACCGGCAATATGAATGAATTGCATGGAGATATTGGTGTCAACCTATTGAATGTAAAGGCAGGACTTCAAATTCCACTATTTGGCAAAGGCTCTCTTATCATTAGTGCTCGCCGTTCGTTTACTGATATTATCAGAAGTCAACTCTTCAAAGATATCTTCGGTATTTTTGATACTGAAGATGCATCTATTGCACTACTCGCAGAAAACGGAATAGAAACCACTACCATTGAACCCGAATTTTATTTCTTTGATTTTAATTCTAAATTGAGCTTTCGGCCGACAGAAAAAGACAATATTGCCATAAGTTTGTATTCAGGAAAAGACAACCTACTCGAATCAGATTTGTTGGATATTAATATTCCCTTCGGTCAGACTTCCAGGGACATCAGACGAGATCTGGACGAAAAGTCAGAATGGGGCAATCGCGGAATAAGTGGAAAGTGGTCAAGACAATGGAATGAAAAATGGTATTCGAACATTTTAATTGCCTACTCAAATTATTTTAGTAAGTACAACCGGAATGTCCATTTCCAAGTCAGCATTCCCGAGCAGGATACTACTACGATCGATGTCAACTTCAATACTTTTGAGGATAACGATGTAAGAGATCTGAGCATAAAATTTGACAACGAGCTTCAATTGGGACAGCACCATAAATTACAATTTGGCATTCATTCTACCACCGCAGAAGTCGATTATCAACTCATCGTAAATGATACTTTGACGATTTTGGACAGAAATCAAAACGGAAGGTTTAGCTCCGCTTATCTTCAAGATGTTTTTCGACCGTATGACAGGTTGACCATTAATCTGGGATTGCGTACCACACAGTATAGTATCAACAATAAAATATATTGGTCACCCCGGTTTTCCCTCGAATATGAATTCACTGATGCAATTGCAATAAAAGGGGCATATGGCAGGCATTATCAATTTGTAAATAGAGTAGTCAATGAAAATGTATCAGAAGGATCAAGAGATTTTTGGTTGTTGGGGGATGATGATTTGATCAATGTCAGCCAAGCCGATCACTATGTATTTGGACTTACTTATGAGAACGATGATTTTGTGATCGATGTAGAAGGGTATCGCAAAAATTTGAAAAATCTCTCTGAATTTTCGCTAAGATTTCGAAGAAATAATTCGCAAGAAAACGATTTGTTTTTCAACGGAGATGGAATTTCCCAAGGCGTAGAATTCTTAATTCAAAAAAAATCTGGTCAGTACACAGGATGGTTGAGTTACACATTGTCAGAAGTGGTCAATACATTTTCAGACCTTAATGAAGGATTATCGTTTTATGCGTTACATGACTCACGCCATGAGTTCAAGATGGTTCATACATACGAAATAGAAGATTGGACACTTGGACTGACCTGGGTTTATGGAAATGGTAAACCTTATACAGAAGCAGAATCTCTTTATTCTATCGAGTATCTGGACGGGACAGAATCTACCTATATCAATGTGGGCAGTAATAATGCGGTAAGGCTGCCTGCATATCACAGGCTGGATATTTCAGGGCATTATATAATTAAAAGAAATCGAATCGAATATGATTTTGGTATTTCAATTTTCAATTTCTATGGAAGAAGAAATACCTGGTATCGAGAATTTGATTTTACACAGCGACCTCCCATTGTCACAGACGTAAAGTATTTGGGATTCACCCCCAATCTGTCAGTAGACGTGAGGTTCTAAGAGTATGTTATCGAAGTGGTTTAAAAAATGGTTTTTATGTCAAAAAATATCATCCTTACAATCTGCATTAGCTGGGTAATAGTGCATAGTTCATGCACAGATGTCGAAGAAGTAAATCTTGAAAATAACTTTGTAGTCGAAGCTTTTCTTTTTGCGGGAGAACCAGTGGACAATATTCGACTCAAGACAACTTTCCCAATAAGTTCCACTGAGGATATTAGCGAAGCCATTAATGATGCGGCCGTACAATTGGTCAAAGATAATGTCTCCTACGATTTAATTTCTTCCGGTGGCGATGGTTATTATCATTACCCGGATACAGAACTTACTATCGCCTCTGGTGATCATTTTAGATTAGAAATAAATAACAACAAAAGATTAGCAACAGCACAGACCATTGTCCCTTCACCACCGACAGGAGCAGATATTAGTAGAGATACGGTACTCATTCCAAAAGTTGGTTTGACCCCTGCCGGCATACAGATGTTGCGCGACGCATTACAGGGGTTGGTACTAAATGTCTCGTGGTCAAATACAAATCGAGATTGGTATTATATCGTAGTGGAAAATATCGAAACAGAAAAAGATCCCATTTTTCCCATGCGAATAGAAGAAGCTTTGGAGTTTTTTCGATTTGTTTCAGACCCTACCCAAAACGATTCTCAGACTATCATTGGTGCCGGATTGAGAAATTATGGTACGCATGAGGTAAGAGTTTATCATGTCAATCAAGAATATGCCGATTTATTTGAAAATAGCGATCAGGATTCACGAGATCTCAACGAACCACCTTCTAACATTGAAAATGCACTTGGGATTTTTACAGCGTTTGCAAGTGAGAAGGTTTTTTTTGAGGTGGTAGAAGAATAACATTTCCCTGATCTTTTGGTACATTATATGTTTCCGGTTTTATTACAAAGGAATTGTTTCTGAAGAATTGAATAATCGGAGGAAATTGACGGTAACCACGATTCGAAATCTATCCGAAAAATTAACAATAGACGCAAAAATTCTCATTCACGATTATGAGCACAACAACACACCCCATCCTCAAAACCCAACACAATAAGAAACCGAAGCAATCACAGGTATCGAAAAATTAGGCTGGAGACCCTCTCGTACATCATTGGGGTCAAGAGTGTAGAAGAGAGGCTGGTTAAAATTATACGAATTGTACAGATTTAATTTTAGGTTATGTTGAAGTTTGCCCGTTTGTTTGGAATACAACAGAGAAATATCGATCCTGTGCTGTACATCCGTTCGCGTGGTATTTCTTTGCCCGGGAGGATTGATATCAATAGGATTGAGGCCGGCATCGAGATCGATTTCTGTTGTGACCAGCAACGGATGGCCCGTGCCCAGGTAGGTGCTTAAGCCCCAAATAAAATCTCTCGAAAGTTGGAAAGTACTTACGGATTTCCATTCGTGTCTGCGATCAAATTGAAAGTCAAAAGTACGGCCCAAATTCACTTCCGGAATGGTAAGGGTCGATCTGCCCATGGAATAAGAAATCGAGCTCTCCCACCTGCCCTTGTTGACGTGCAGTAGCAACTCAAATCCATAACTATTGCCCTTACCAAGGCTGCTGAACAAATCGGAAAGTTGGGCCGGTTGTTCAAAGTCTATCTCCAAGCTCGCCGTTTTGTTGCGTATCGTTTTGTAGTAAACTTCCGTATTGAATTCGACCTCATCGTTCACAGCTTTTTTGAAAGCCAGGTTGTATTGCCAGGATTCTTCAGGCGGAAGATCCTCGTTGGCCGGAAACCAAAGATCTCGTGGCAGACTGATTTCAGAGCTGGACAACAGATGTACGTATTGTACCACCTTGGATACTGAGGCCGACAGCACGGAAGTATTCGAAAAACTATAATCCAGGCCAAGACGAGGCTGTGTATGAAAGTATTTATCTTGGTCAAAGCGGAAATATGTATTTCGCAAGCCCAATTGGAAAACCCAGTTGTTCAAAGACCAGGTCCCCTCGGCAAACTGGTACCATTTATTCGTATTAAAAACTTGTACATCTCCTATTTCATCCAGGGTATTAAAATCGAAATTTTCCAGGTCGCTGAGCTCCTCTGAATCCTCCGTAATCACTCCAAAATCAGGCATAAATGTTTTGGTTAGATGCCCTACGCCTGTCTTTAGCCTAAAATCGGTAGAAGCGCTATAATCCAATTCGGCTTTGATGTCCACGTCCTGATTGACCGAAGCGATAGAGGTAAAGAAGAGGTCCTCCAGATCTTCGGAATCTTCAAAAATGACCTCTTGAACTACAAGCGCTCCAAGATCACTGAAATAACTATTACTGCTCACCGTCGCATTAAAAAAGAGCGAAGGAGACAACAGACTTTGCCACCGCAGGCTTATGATCTCATTGCCCCAGGATAAATGGGTCTCCGAAAAGGAGTGAAAAGATTCGGAACCTTCCATTTCCTCCTCTTCAACGCGGCCCTCGATCAGATCCTGGCCTTTATAAAAAGTCAGGAAAAGTTCATTTTTTTCGCCTAAAACAATATTCGATTTCGCAATTACATCGAAGTAAGCGGTTTTGTTGTGAGCTTCTTCTCCCGGAAATATGGTTTCGCGGACGATATTGTTGAAACTGGAAGCTGCTGTAGAAAGGCGGCCGTAGGCCATGAAGGATGCTTTTCCTTTTATTATCGGGCCTTCTATTTTTGCGAAGGCATCCTGGGTATTGACCCCTGCATTGGCTTCAAACTTATTCTCATTTCCATCTCTGAGTTTGATATCGATTACGGAGGACAGCTTATCGCCGTATTGCGCTCTGAAACCCGATTTGTACACCTGAAAACTCTTTGTCGTGTGCGGTGTAAAAATAGAGGTCAGGCCGAGGGAGTGAAATGGGTTGTAAATCGATACGCCGTCGAGTAGAAAAAGGTTTTGGTCATTGCTGCCGCCACGAATAAAATATCCTCCCACTCCTCCTGCACCGCTTTGTACTCCAGGCAAAGATCTCGCTATTTGCAGGAGGTCATTGCTGCCGCCCAAACCTGGTGCACGGTTAGCCAGACGCATTAATTTGTCATGGGAATACTTATTTCGATCGTTATAAAAAAATGAATTTTGAGAATCATCGACTATGATTTCAGGTAGAACATTTTGATCTTCTAAAATGATGTTTTCCCTTGCGTCGTCATTCAGATCGATCTCTAGAATCTTTTCTTTGTGGCCCAGGTAGGTAATCCGGAAATGGTAAGAGCCGGGTACTATTGGAATGCTGTAGTAACCGTTTTCGTTAGAAGAAAATACCTTGCTGAGTGTCTCACAATAAATAGTCGCAAAAGGTAGGGTCTCGCCGCCATTGCTTTCGAGAATGAAACCGTGGAGATTGACCCTTTGTTCATGCTTCTTTGAAATGATCAAAATGTTTCCCTTTGATTTGATTATGAGGGAAGTACCCATTAATATATTTCTTAATATATTGTTGACGTCGGATTCTTCAAAGACACCGGAATACCGCGCTTCCCGATCAAAAAAAGAGTTACTGAACAGGATGGAAGTACCGGAAACTTCGGCTAATTTTTTGATGGCATTCGGGTAGGTTTCGGAATGGAAAGAAATGCTGAGCGCTCCGGGAGTTTCTTGTCCTTGCAGACTAAATGGTAGGGTGAAAAGACTTAGGGAAAAGGCAAGTACTATTGAAAAAAGCTCCTCTATTCGCATCGACCATTTGATATGGTATAACCATCTTCCGTTTTGATCAATTCCGATCCGAAAACTTCGGCAATTGATGAAAGCACTATATCTAACGGTTGATCATTGAAGCTACCTGTGAAAGCACAGCCGGTCAATTCCTCATTTAATTCAATGCTCACGCCATAGTAGTCAGCGATATCTTGAATAGCTTCATTGAGGGAGCGATTGTCAAATTCAAAACCTTCATGGTACCAATCGAATTGTTGTGTTTTCAATTGGTCGCGTAACGAGAGTTCATCATTTTCGTCCGAAATTAACCTTTGGTTTTCTTTCAATATCACGGATCGACCTTTCCCATTACTCACTGATACACTTCCCTCCAGTAATTGTACTTCTGCGGTGCCGTTTTCCTCTTTGTCATTGACAAAAAAAGTAGTACCTAAAACTGTCGTAGTCAGGTTAGGGGAGTGTACTTCGAATGGAATGTCTTCATCGTGAACTACCTCGAATAAGGCGCTGCCTTGCAATTCGACATTTCGTTGCTTGCCAAAATTTTTGGAATAACTTAACTCTGTTCCGTTGGATAGGACAACCTCACTACCGTCTGGTAAAACAACTTCAAATTTATCCGCATCTGCAACAATTTGCAATTCACTCGACGGCCTTATCAAAAACACGGCAGCAAACAAAGCCACCACTGATGCCGCGAGCCCGATCCAAGTTTTAAGAGTGAAAACCGATCCCTTTTCCGATCTCCTGATTTTGCCCTCAAGCACTTTATAGTCCTCATCGGGTTGACGATTTCTGTCTTTAAAAACTTCGAGCGGTTCGGGGCCGGAGGACATATGGTGTTTTCGCGACTTTAGAATATTCAGCGAGCGGTTGATCACGCTGCGCTTGAGGTAGGGAAGGAGTATAATTCCCTGGTGCAATTTTTTGCGGTTCTTCCACAATTCGAGAAATACTTCTTGTACGGCGTCCTTACAAATATTTTCATCTTTCAGGATTTGGTAGGAAGAGATAACCAATTCGCGATAATAAGCATCAAAAACTTGCCGGTAAGCCCTTTCATTACCTGATATGACGAGTTCGATTAGTTGTTTTTCTTCTGGTACTGGCAAGACGAGCGATAATTTTGCGACCAATGCGCATTGAATTCTCAGAACGGAAGATATGAAGTTTCTAGTATATGTTTGCACCTCCAAATCACCGGGGTGCATCCCATTTTTTCGTTTTTCCCCGGATACAAAGGGCTAAAGCGCCCTTGTCCTTTAGAAACGGACTTAGGCACAATGGTCTTGCTGCCTGCCGGCAGGCACGGTAGGCCATTGTGCGAAATTTTGGAATACACCGTGCGTCCTGAAGCTCAAAAGTGAGCATGCTGTTTACCAGATGGAGGTATGGCCCTCCGAAGGCGGCTGGAAGGAGCAGCCTTCAAACCACCTTATGGTGCTAAGGTAGTAATACCTGGGTACTGAGCGATAAGGAAAAGGCTTCGCTAAAGGAGTCAGGTGATCATTGAAAGAGTCGAACGAAAGTGAACCACTGATTAAGCAACGAAACACATTTAGTTGTACATCAAAACCGGGGATTGGTGTATTTCCCGGGAAGACCATAGCGGAAGACCTTCTTACTGGCTATGGGGTTACCGTTGTAGAGGTGGCGAGACATCAATGAAGGGTGGTAAATAGAACAGGAGATTGCCCTACTGTAATGATAAGAGAGAAGGCACAATCCGTAGAGGAGAGGCCGAGCGTATCGAAGTGCAGAGGGTTACGGACTAACTCGTAGTAGTGATGAAGCATCTGTAATGGATGTGGATCGAAGGGGTTAGCATTGTTGGAATCTGTTATTGGTTCAACAACTAATAAGAATTAGGAGGATTGAATTAAAACAGATTGAAGTCTGGATAATACAGATTAGACAATGAAGAGCCGTATGAAGGGAGACTTTCACAGCCTGTCCCGAAAATCGGGATACGGTTCTGCGAGAGGCTTGGGGTGAAATTCCCCAGGTCTACTCGACCAATCATCGGGCGCCGAACAAATTGCGCATCCTTAGCGATAGAAAGTTGTTTTTTATTTGACTAAAAATGGGTATTACACTATTTTTGAGTTTTACATAAATTGCAAGTAATTCACAACTCTTGCTTCATGAACAGAAGAAACTTTACCAAAAGCGCAAGCCTGATCTTAGGCACAAGTCCATTCCTTCCTTACATTCGAAATAAAAAAACTCAGAAATACCGCGTGGCCATAATCGGAGCAGGTTGGTGGGGGAATAATATCCTTTCGGAGGCAATGGCAACTGGCAATACCAAAGTAGTCGGCATCTGCGATGTCGATCAACTAGCGGTAAAAGATACTTTGGAAAGAGTTAATGAAGCGACGGGAGATCGACCAAAAATTTTCGAAGACTATGGAGAAATGCTCAAAAAAGTCAATGCCGAAATTGTCATCATCAGCACACCGGATCATTGGCACGCACTATCAGCTATTGAAGCAATCAAAAGCGGTGCACATATCTATCTCGAAAAACCAATAAGCCATACCATTAATGAAGGAAAAGCCATTTTGAAAGCTGCTAGAGGGCATGATCGGGTAGTGCAAGTGGGTACGCACAGACGAGTATCCGAGCACAATATTTCGGCAATGACTTTTTTGAAATCGGGAAAAGTTGGAGACATCTCCGTGGTGAAAGCTTTTGTAAATTATGGCTCCGGTCCTGGCGAAATGAGGTCCGCTCAAACCCCACCTTCAACATTGAACTGGGACATGTGGATCGGCCCTGCACAAATGACCGGATACAATGAGACACTCCACCCAAAAGGCTTCAGACAATACTTGAACTTTGCTAACGGGCAGATCGGAGATTGGGGAATTCACTGGTTTGATCAAGTGCTTTGGTGGACAGAGGAACGCGCACCCAAGACGATATTCTCGACAGGCACAAGACACATAAAAAAGGACAATTCGGATGCACCTGATTCTCAGCTTGCCATTTTCGAATTTGAAAATTTTACGCTTCACTGGGAGCACAAGATCTGTACACCTAATGCCAACGAAGACCACAATGTGGGCTGTTATTTCTACGGCACCGAAGGGACACTGCACCTCGGATGGCTGGACGGCTGGACCTTTTATCCGAAAGACAAGAAAAAGGAAGTAATAAATGTGCCTGCCAAATTGCACGAACCGGATCATCAGAATATTAAGGAGCTTTGGGAGGATATGATCGATGCGATTGAGTCAAAGCGTAGGCCTGTGTGTGATATTGAGCATGGATATCTGGCTACGAATATTAGTCTGCTCGCTATGATCTCTTATCGATTGGGTAGGAGTATTGAGTGGGATAATGAGAAGGGTATCGTCATCAATGATCCTGCGGCCAATGCTTTATTAAGCAGGGAGTATCGAGGGGAGTGGGAATATCCTCAAATTTGAGTTTTGCACTTACACAATTGGGATTTTGCAAAATAACACCGTAACTTGGTTGCAAAATGGAACCAAATGGCAAACGTTACTATTAAAGGGATTCCTGGTGATGTCCTGGACAGGTTAAAAAATCGAGCAAGCAAAAACAAACGGAGTTTAAATAAGGAGATTATTCAGATTTTGGATATTGAGAGCAGAGCTGAAAAAATTGATTATGAAGAACTGATGGAGGAAGTGGAAAAGGTGCACGCACGGTTCAAGGGTACATTAAGTGAATCTGAAATAACAAAAGCCAAACAGATCGGCCGGGCATGATCGTGGTAGATAATAATGCGTTGACCTATCTGTGGTTGCCTGGAAAAAATAAAAGTTTGGTTCGGCGAGTGGCCCAAAAAGACTCTGAATGGGGTGTACCGATTTTATGGAAAAGTGAATTTAAAAGCGTCCTGATTCAATTTTTCAGGAATGATCTGATTGATAGGGCAGATGTATATACGACAATGCAAATTGTGTCTCGTCGACTTAAGCCGACGACTTTTGCAATAAGTGATATTGCCGTTCTTGATTTAGCCGCCGGATCAAAATGTTCTACTTACGATTGCGAATACGTTGCTTTAGCCATCAAACTAGACGTCACGCTTGTGACAAATGATAAGCAAGTGCTTCGCGAATTTCCCGGCATCGCTATGAGCCCAAAAGACTTTATTGCCAGCTAAAACAGTACTAAGGAATGACAGTCCTCTGAGGACTGCCATTCCTAGTGCGTCAGGAACGAAGTCCTTGAACGTTTTAAAAGTTGCTGGTTGCCGGTTGTTTGTTGCTGGTTCCCTAACAAACAACTATCAACGAACAACAATCAACTGTTTGAATAAATGGTCACACATTTAGTTCCTGACGCACTAGTGCACCAAGCACTAAATCCTGACCCCCATAAACTTGTTCTTTTCCTTCTGCTCGGCGTTGGAAAAATCCTCATTATGCTTAGGCATAACTCCGGTTTTCCCGCCTTGATCAGAAGAAAAATAACTTTGTCTATGGGGTTCATTACTTAATGCTTGGTACACTAGTCTAAACAAAAAAAGGGATGAGCCCCGCTATAGGCCCATCCCATGAGAATTATAAACCTGAGATAATACTTGGAATTGTCTTCTATTAATTAACAATGAGTTTTTGAGTAAGTCTTTGGTTTCCCGATTTCAATTCCAGGATATATATGCCATTCTCTACACTGCCAAAATCGATGTGCATCGGTATGATTGGTAGTTGTTTCATAGATTGTTGGAATACTTTTACGCCTAAGCTGTTATAAATGGACAATTCACCGGATTTGCCCAAGCTGTTTCTAAACTGCACAAATGCATCGCCTGACGTGGGATTTGGGTAGGCGTTTATCGTAAGTTCATTTTCGAATACCCGCTCGTTTAGATTTACATCGGATGCCTCGGCGCCTGCAAACCCGCTCGTAGCTTCACACCCGAACGCTTCGGTTTCGATCAATGCAACCGACTGAAAACCAGGAGTTTGTACTCTCAAGTATTGCGCATTTGCCGTAAGACTTATTTCCGAATCGGCGCTGTTCAGTTCGTATATCGTGAGATTGGCCATAGTCATCAGCTCTTCGAATGACTTTCCACTCAAGTCATTCTCCGAAACGAAAAGGTACACGGTACTTCGAGGGGCACTTTTGAGGTGCACATTGACTTGGCTCAGTTCTGCAAGCAGGCCTAGATCCAATTCCCAATAAGGGTCACGAGAGTAGTTTGTCTGTGAGTAATGCGTCTTACTCTTATCACCGTCAATCGCCCTCGAGGCGGCGAAAGTAAAGAAGGTCGAAGATTGAGAAGCAGAGCCCTGGAGGGCTAGATTGTCTGGTGTTGAGCAATCTTGTCCATCCCCATTGGTGCTCCCCTCATCTTCTTGATCTCCTTGATTATTCGTAGTATTATCATCAGTGTTATCATTGCTATTGTTTTCATTATTAATAAGGGTACCCGTGCATGTGCATCCGTCTGCCTGGATCACATCGTTTTCTGTACTGTCGTCGTTGTCATCGCAAGGACTGTCTTGCGCAGCTGGTATATTGGCATTTTCATCATCGCAGTCGTCCAGTAAGCAATAGCCATCCCCGTCGAGATCGCCACCGCGATGGTAACAAGCGATAGGTTCACCTTCGCAGCCACAGCCGTCTGCACTCACTTTATCATTTTCTGTAGAATCATCGTTGTCGTTGCATGAACTGCCTGGATTGGCCGGGTAGAATGCATTACCGGGATGACAATCATCGGCATCGCAAATGCCATCGTTGTCTGTATCACCATTTTTGCTTGCGCAGGGATCGACAGGACCTGTATTTCCTGCTTGGGTAATAGCTTCAGCAGTATTGATCAAACCGTACCCGGTCTGAAGGTCGAATCCACTGGTATTCAAGTCTTTAGCTGTTTTTTGAAGTACGGCTACGGCTTCTGTTCGCGTAAGGTTTGGATGGGCAGAAAGAAGGAGAGCAATAGCGCCTGCGGCAGCTGGTGTAGCAGCCGAAGTTCCTCCGAAACCGGAGTGGTAATCGTACCTGGAATAGCCGTTCGATCCCATTCGATCTATAGTGCGAACTCCGAAGTACGAACGCGAACCGCTGCTATTCAGATCGTTTGATGGTGCCACGAAGTCCAATTTTGATCCGTAATCGCTATAGATCGACCGATGACCATTGGGTGTTACGGCTCCTATGGCCAGTACATTTTCAAGGCTTGCAGGATAGGTTACACATTCATCCGCATTTTGGCCGAGTGGGCCTTCCTGTGCCCAATTGCCGGAGGCGAAGGTGATGAGACACCGTGCGTCCTGAAGCTCAAAAGTGAGCATGCTGTTTACCAGATGGAGGTATGGCCCTCCGAAGGCGGCTGGAAGGAGCAGCCTTCAAACCACCTTATGGTGCTAAGGTAGTAATACCTGGGTACTGAGCGATAAGGAAAAGGCTTCGTTGAAGGAGTCAGGTGATCATTGAAAGAGTCGAACGAAAGTGAACCATCGATGAAGCATCGAAACACATTTAGTTGTACATCAAAACCGGGGATTGGTGTATTTCCTGGGAAGACTATGGCGGGAGACCTTTTTACTGGCCATAGGGTGACCGGTGTAGAGGTGGCGGGACTTCAATGAAGGCTGGTAAATAGAACAGGAGATTGCCCTACTGTAATGGTAAGAGAGAAGGTACAATCCAGTAGGAGAGGCCGAGCGTATCGAAGTACAGAGGGTTACGGACTAACTCGTAGTAGTGTTGAAGCATCTGTAATGAATGTGGAGCGAAGGGGTTAGCATTGTTGATTATTTGTTTGGAGTTTAACAACCATTAATTATGGAAGGACTAAACAAAGACAAAGGGAAGTCAGTACCCATCACCAGGAAAATGGTAAAAGAAGGGTACTTAAGAGTTAAGGCTAATGCAGGTGGAGCAGGAGTTGACAGGATGACCATAGAAGAATTAGAAGGTGATCTTGGCAATCAACTGTATAAGCTGTGGAACAGGCTTAGCTCAGGGAGTTACTTTCCACCATCGGTGAAGCGTGTGCTGATACCGAAGGGAGGGAATGATTATCGGCCATTGGGTATACCGACGGTACTGGATCGGATAGCACAATCGGTAGTTTTAGCATACTGTGAGCCTCGAATAGAAAGGCTATTCAGTAAGAGTTCATATGGTTACAGACCGGGTCGTGGAGCACATGATGCATTGAAAGCGGCTCGGAATAACTGTTGGCGTTACGATTGGGTGATAGACATGGACATCAAAGGCTACTTTGATACAATAAGCCATGAATTACTACTCAAAGCAGTGGACAAACACTTTACTGAAAGTTGGGTGAAGATGTATATCAAACGTTGGTTGACAGCGGGAGTATTACATAAAGATGGGAGATATGAGGAGACGAAAGGAGGAACGCCACAGGGTGGGGTTATAAGCCCCCTATTGGCGAACCTATTCTTGCATTATGCATTTGACAGATGGATGGAGATCAACCATAAGGGAGTTAGATTTGAACGTTTTGCGGATGACATAATAGTACACTGCAAAACGGAAAGAGAGGCGGAACAATTGCTAAAAGCGATCAGTATACGCCTCAAGGAATGTGGATTAGAACTACCTCCGGGAAAGACCAAGATTGTGTATTGTAGTGACAGTAACCGGAAGGAAAGACCAAGAAGGCCGAGGAAGTTCACCTTTCTAGGCTATGATTTTAAACCGAGGAAGAGTTGGAATAAAATGCGTAAATGCGCATTTACAGGATTCGATTTGGGGATAAGTCACAAAGCACAGGTACGTATCAAGAAGGTTGTATGGGATATCCTGAGAAGGATGCCAGTAGGAGCTACTCTTAAGGATGTAAGCTTAGAGTTGATACATAAGATACCAGGGTGGAAAGCGTACTATGCCAAGCACAATCCTAGTGCAATGGGCCCATTATGGGATTGGTTAAATTACAAGCTCATAAGATGGTTACTTCGCCGAAAGAAACGGTTTAAAGAGGGCAGCCGCGCAGCCACGAGATGGCTCCGACAACGCCATCGAGAAGAGCCATACCTATTTGCACATTGGGAGTTTGGTTACGCTCCATGACGAGACAATGAAGAGCCGTATGAAGGGAGACTTTCACAGCCTGTCCCGAAAATCGGGATACGGTTCTGTGAGCGGCTCGGGGTGAAATTCCCCGGGTCTACTCGACCTTTCCCATTTCTTCCATGCCTAGCCGCGAAATTGATTGCGGACGTTAATGCAGGGAAAGGGTTCGAATCGCACATAGCACCTTTACGGATTATATATTTTGGCGGATTGATCGATTCGATTTCCACGTCTTCATAGACAAATCCCCACGCGTTGGATATTACATCGACTCCCTGGTCAACTGCCCAATAGAATGCTTGCGCATAATGCGATATTGTGGTGCCTCGGGTAAAAATATTCACACTCTGAAGTTGGGCGTCAGGAGCTATGCCTTTTATGCCGATGCTGTTGTGCTGGCCACTGATAATACCGGCCACGGCCATGCCGTGCTTTCCTGTATTTTCGGGCTGCCCATTCCCGCCGTTACTTGGTGTATATCCGCCAGTAATATTCGGGAGATCTTCGTGGTTTTCGATGCCATCGTCTACCACTGCTATTTTAATGCCGCCACCTTTGGTAACGTTCCATGCCGGCACCACATTCAGGTCCATACCAGCCGTAATCTGCTGGCCATCAATGAATTGTCCGATATTCTGCAGTTGAAATTGTTTGCCAAATAGAGGGTCCATATGTTCGATTTTGACCTCCATGTCGGGCTGGGCAAAATCGATGAATCCAAGACCGGCCAATTCGTGCATCAAGTCAAAGCCGTTTTTAATCTTATTCATTCGAACAACCAAAGAACCATCGGGTCGCGATGCTACGATTTTACCTTCCAGTCGTGTCAAAACACTTTCGAGAAAATCAGGTCTGATCGAACTGTTCAGCGATATGATGAATTCTTTTTGCAGACGTGCCCTGATCTTTCCATTTACCCAAACACTGGGGACGACTTCCTTGATCTTGTATTTTGGTATGCCGTACTCTGTGGATATAGCTTCAAGATCTACGAGGCCGTCATTGGCATTGAAACTGTAATTCAAATCAAGTGAAAGAACATTTTCCTTTTTCTCCCAATTGAGAAAATTCTTTGATTTTTTTAGCTTTTTTTAGCGAAAATCCTTTCTTCCCATTTTTGAGGTATATATCTACACGCGAATAATCCGGTGAAAGAAAAACTCCACCTTCGGGTGTGTAGTAAGTGATAAAGGAGTGATCGGAATACCAATTTTGCGCATTGGCAAAATGGCAAAAGAAGATGAGTAAAAGGCTCATTAGCCTTGCTAGCGGTGGTATCATTCTCAGGGTATTTTAAATGTTGTACATTCAAATTCTCGCTGAGTACGGTGCAAGCATTTTGCCAGAATGTCAAAAAAAGGAAGGAATCAAAGTTTATGCTAAGTAATTGACATATATTCCTTTTGGGGTAGGAGTTGTATTAAGGAAATTTATCATGTGAAATATTTACATAATGAATCTATGGAATATATAATACATTGATAAACAAAGTATTAAGACAAAGCAGATTGCTACAATCACTATTTACTCCAATTTCACCTTTTTCTTTAATCATAACATTGCCTAAAGCAATTATCACAATCTTTAATCAATTAAAAAAATATCATTGAGAATTGATTTATAAAGAAGTTGCACCACTAGTAAAAAAAATTGAATCGGGCGATATAAGTCCTAGCTATCTCCTTCATGGAGAAGAAGGATACCACATCGATCAGATGATAAGTTATTTTGAAAAAAAAATCCTTTCCGAATCGGAGCGAGCCTTTAATCTCGAAATCTTATATGGAAGAAGTATCGATTGTGCTACGTTGGTCGACTATGCACGACAATTTCCCATGATGAGCCAATACCGGGTGATCATAGTCAAGGAAGCCCAAGACCTAAAAATCGACGAAAAATTCGAAGCCTATTTGACTAATCCGACGCCGAGCACAATTGTTGTTCTGGCGCACAAAAACAAGAAAGCAGATGGCCGTACAAATTGGGTAAAGGTGATTAAGGATAAATACGTCATTCTCGACGCAGCTAGAATAAAAGAATGGGAATTGGGAAATTGGATCGGAGAATACCTAGATCAAAAAGGATATACAATCGAAAGTAAGGCTACAGCACTTGTTGCTGAATATGTCGGAAGTAATCTAAGCAGGCTGACCAATGAATTGGACAAATTGATAGTCAATTTGGAACCTAAGGCGAGAATAGGCCTGAATGAAATCGAGGAAAATATCGGCATTAGCAAAGATTACAATGTCTTCGAACTTCAGGATGCTCTGGCTGGCAGAGACTATGCAAAATCGCATCGCATCGTAGCCAATTTTCAGGCGAATATTAATCGGGAACCTATGGAAATCATCCTTGGCTCTTTGTTTTCCTTCTACCAAAGATTATATATAGTAAAACAAAATGTGACCAAAAGCGATAACCATCTAGCCAAAGTAGCCGGCATCAATCCGTACTTTGTTTCTAAATCAAAGCAACAAGCCAGCAATGTTTCTGAAAAGGGTTACTACCAGATTTTCAAATTACTCAAAGACTATGACGGACGGACAAAGGGCTATAATAATCGATCGACATCGAGGGAAGAGTTGCTGAAGGAATTGGTGGGGAAGTTGTTGTTGGTGAGGTAATATTGTACTAAATCCATCGCCGCACTCGCTGACAATATTCGCGATATTCGTCACCAAAATCCCTTCGCAATCGCGGCTCTTCTATAAAAGCGATAAATAAATTAAAGGCTATGAATACTATGAGCAGATAGATCAAAACGGACGTTGATTTAAAAAATATGGCTTCACCAGTTAAAATGGTCATTACTCCCAGGTACATCGGATTTCTCGAAAATCTATACAGCCCATTTACAACAAGTTTTTTTGTACGGTCAACCGGCGCCAGTGTACCACGTCCTTCCACAGCGAATCTTCGAATGCAGTCAAGCAAAATAATCAGACCGGTCAAGAAGATCAATATTCCAGCATATTGCTCAACTCCGCGAAACTGAAAAATTAGATCAAGATCGTCTCTGACAATAACGTAAGGTATATATGCCACTACGACTCCAGGGAGTAAGATCGTGAATAATAAGTTTCTCAAGAAGAGTGAGGTCATGGTTGATTATTTATTCTCATAAAGCCGATTCAATTATCCCTCCACCAAGCACATCATCGCTTTCATAAAACACAGCGGACTGACCGGGAGCCACTCCGCGCACATTGGATAGAAATTTGACCTTGATCTTATCTGCAACATTATAAAGGTGAGCAAGACTGCCTCCGTCGTTGTAACGCACCATTACCTTTGCTTCCATTCCATCGCCGAGATGTTCGCATTTCATGAGGTTGAGACCTCCTACGAGCATTCCGTTGCGCATCAGATCGTCCACATCTCCGAGGACTACCGTATTCGTTTCGGGTCTTATTTCAGTTACATATTTAGGTGCACCAAAGGCTACTCCGAGGCCTTTGCGCTGTCCGACCGTATAAAAAGGATATCCTTCGTGATTGCCGACGATATTGCCTTCTACATCTACGAAAAGGCCTCCTTTCACTTTCTTCTCAAGATCTGTTACTCTTCGCTTTAAAAATCCACGATAATCATTATCAGGTACAAAACAAATTTCATAGCTCTCGGCCTTCTTCGACAGATCGTCATATCCCCGATCGAAGCACATCAGCCGTACCTCGTCTTTGGTATATACACCTAGCGGAAATTTACTCCTCTGAAGACATTCCTGGCTCAGTCCCCACAGGACATAGGATTGGTCCTTATTTCGATCTTTTGCCTTTCGTACAAAAAGCCGCCCGTCGCACTTACTGATTTTTGCATAATGTCCCGTCGCTATATATTCGCAATCCAATGCATCAGCACGTCGCAGGAGCGCTGTCCATTTGATATGCGTATTGCACAGCACACAAGGATTGGGAGTGCGTCCAGCAAGATATTCATCTACAAAATTGTCAATGACATAATCTCCGAATTCTTCCCGTATATCGACGATAAAATGATGAAAACCCATCTCGACTGAGACCCTCCGAGCGTCATTGATCGAATCAAGGCTACAACACCCTGTCTCTTTCTGACTTCCTCCAGATAAGGCATAATCCCACGTCTTCATGGTAAGACCTATGACTTCATAGCCTTCTTCGTGGAGCATCATGGCCGTTACGGTGCTGTCTATGCCGCCACTCATAGCGACTAATATTTTTCCTTGTTTACTCAATTTCGTTTATGCGTTTATGCGTTTATGCGTTTATCTGTTTATGCGTTAATCTGTAATGGGTACGGTCGGTACTTCCGGCTATATACAAATAAACGAATAAACGAATCCACAACCCTAAGCATAAGATTTTGCCAAAGCATTAAGTTTGTTACCTATTTTGTCGATTTCGAGCCTACACTCCACAAGCTCTTTTTCGAGTATTATTTCTAAGTCGGATGATAGGATCAAACAATTAAGTACCTCCATAAGACTTCCAAAAGCGATCTCAATAAATCGTTTCTTTTCCTTGCCCGATTGCCTTGAGGTACCTTCCGCTATGTTGCAAGAAATTGAAATCATAGCTCTCCTAAGTTGGGATGTCAGTCCAAACTTTTCATCAGCCGGAATTTTTTTTGTTAAAATGTAAACGTGCTTAGTGAATTGATGTGTATCTTGCCAGACTTGAAGCTTTTCGAAACTATAGGTTTTCATTCTTGAATGTTTTGTATGTAATAATGGTTATTTTAGGCACATAAACGAATAAACAGTTCCACGAGTTTCAAGACTAAGGGCGTTTATTTGTTTATTCCTTTATTGGCGAATCCACGAATAAACGATCCATTAAGTTCGTTTTAACCCTGCCTTTGTTTTAAATTTTCGTCTTAACTTTAAACCGATCACATTCGATAAGTTAAAACTCAGCTATGAAAAATTTCACTACAAAGATATTCTCCCTTTTTATTTTATGCTTTTTCATTTCGTCCTGCTCAGTGAATCCAGTCACAGGCAAGAAGGAAATAATGTTGGTCTCCGAATCTCAAGAGCTGGCCATGGGCCAACAGGCTGATCCCGGAATTATTGCAAGCATGGGTCTTTACGACGACGACAGACTACAGCAATTCATTAACACCAAGGGCAAAGAGATGGGCGCCATATCGCATCGTCCTCATATTGATTACAAATTCAGAATTCTGGATTCGCCTGTGATCAATGCCTTCGCTGTGCCTGGGGGCTACGTCTATTTCACCAGGGGTATCATGGCACATTTTAATAATGAGGCAGAATTTGCAGGAGTCCTTGGTCATGAGATTGGCCATATCACGGCACGTCATTCTGCTGCCCAGATGTCACAGCAGCAGTTGATCGGACTTGGAGCTATTGCTGGCGCTATTGCCTTCGAAGGAGTGCGTAAGAATTTTGGTGATATCCAACAAGGGCTTGGCCTTTTGTTTTTAAAATTTGGCAGAGATGACGAAAGTCAATCGGATATGCTCGGAGTAGATTATTCGACGCAAGTCGGTTATGATGCTCATGAAATGGCAAATTTCTTTGGAGTACTCAAAAGAATGCAAGTCCAAAGCGGCCAACAGATTCCTACCTTCCTATCTACCCACCCCGATCCTGGGGACAGATTCAACAACGTCCACAGAATGGCAGATGAATACCAGGCCAAACGCACAACAAACGCCCAACTCAAAATCAATCGCGATAGCTATCTGCGCATGATAGATGGAATCATATACGGCGAAGATCCTCAGCAGGGCTATGTAGAAAACAATATTTTCTTTCACCCCACATTGAAATTCTTATTCCCCGTTCCGCAAGGCTGGAGATTGATCAATAGCCCGCAGATGGTACAGATGGCTCCGCAAGATGGGAAGGCCATGGTACTTTTCACATTATCGAGTCAAAAATCATTGGATCAGGCAGCGCAGGAAGTAGTGCAACAGTATAACCTAAGCGTAGTAGAATCCGGCAATAGAAGGGTCAATGGCAACAATGCCCTGGCAATGATCTCTATGATCAATAGCGAAGATCCCAATCAGGAAGCACTGAGAGTATTGACTTACCTTATCCAGTATGCCGGGAATATCTACCACTTTATGGGCCTTGCCAGGAATACGGATTTTAATCTGTATTTTAAGACGCTTCAATATGCTATGGAAGGATTCCAAATGCTTAGCGATCCTCGCAAGATCAATGTGAGCCCTGATCGGATTAAGGTAGTCTCGGTTCCTTCTACCAATACTTTGCAGGGTACTCTGCAGCGGTTTAATGTGTACGATAAAGATGACCAGGAGCGCACTGCCGTTTTGAATAATAGGTTGCTTCAAGATCAGTTGAAGGCGGGAATGTTGATTAAGACGATTGAGAAGGGTCGGAGATGACAAGAGTCAATGGTAGACGGGTTTACGGCCAATAATGGATTAGAGTGGTTAAACTGAAAAATTTTAGCGAATCTTGCGAATGTCCTAGACTCATTCTCTTAAGCCCAATTTTGTAAAATATAAGTGTATACATTATATTTGTGGCAATCCACTGATGTGGAGGTGGAGGGTTGTATAGGCCCTTGGCCCCGAAAGGGTTTTTTTTTAAGCCGCAAATCTTCTTTGCCGCCTCTTGACTCGAACATTACATCACCCACACAATTGTTAAGATCCATGAATAGCTTGAATCTTTCAATAAGTATTTCTTGGCAGTAATGATATGGATCATATTTCCAAGTCTGGAGATTGATCAATAGCCCGCAGATGGTACGGATGGCTCCGCAAGATGGGAAGGCCATGGTACTTTTCACATTATCGAGTCAAAAATCATTGGATCAGGCAGCGCAGGAAGTAGTGCAACAGTATAACCTAAGCGTAGTAGAATCCGGCAATAGAAGGGTCAATGGCAACAATGCCCTGGCAATGATCTCTATGATCAATAGCGAAGATCCCAATCAGGAAGCACTGAGAGTATTGACTTACCTTATCCAGTATGCCGGGAATATCTACCACTTTATGGGCCTTGCCAGGAATACGGATTTTAATCTGTATTTTAAGACGCTTCAATATGCTATGGAAGGATTCCAAATGCTTAGCGATCCTCGCAAGATCAATGTGAGCGCCGATCGAATAAAGGTGGTTTCTGTACCTGCAACGAATACCTTGCAGGGCACTCTTCAACGATGGAGTGTGTATGAGAAAGAAGATCAGGAGCGCACTGCGATTTTGAATAATATGCAATTGCAGGATCAGGTGAAATCAGGGATGCTATTAAAGGCAATAGAAAAAGGTAGGCGGGGTTAGAGAACAGTAGACGGAATACTTAGAGGGAACTTTTCACGCAATAGTAGCGGAGTCTGAAGGCAATACAATAGGTACCTACATTTACTATATGACTTTCTCAACATTAAAATCGAAAAGAAATATCCTAAAACGTTAGCAAGATTATTCCTACGCTGCCTTCGAGAGACTCGGGCAGCGGGGGTAGAAGCAAATCAGAATTTTGATTGGGATGTTCTACACCGCCTCAAGAGCATTTATTTCGCTCCGTCTATCTCACCAGTGTAGTGCTTCCGCTTAGCGTTCTGACCCTGTTCTCTCCGGAAAGCGTGTATGTGATATGATAGATATATACTCCGCTGGATAAATCGCGATTGTCGGATTTTCCTGACCAGGTGGATAACGGATCGGAAGAAGTGTAGTGAATAGTGCCCCATCTGTCGTATATGGCCAATTTGTAATCGGCAAGTTCACCGTCCAAGTTGACTTTAAATTCATCGTTAGTGCCGTCTCCATTGGGTGAAAAAATATTGGGTATGAAGTGTTTTTCTTCCAGGCATTTTTCAGATGTGGTGACTGAGATGGTATCGGTTGCTTCGCATATTCCATCGAAGGCTTTGACCCAGTACGTGCCGAGTTCGCTTACAAAAATGCTGGAAGCCGTACTGCCATCTGACCACAGATAGGTGTACGACGGATCGTTGACGGTTAGTTCGAGCAGATCTTCGGGGCATTTGGATCTGTCCTCGGCCAGAGAAATATCAAAGGCTTCCTGGAAGGTTACTGCGATGGTATCGATTGCATAGCAATCTCCTCTGCTCGCTTCTGCCCAATAGTCACCAGATTGAGTGACTTGAAAGGTTGGAGCCATTTGGCCGTCCGACCATAGCAATGACAGGCCTTCAGCCTCTAAGTTTTCTCCAAGCAAAAATGTTTCGCCCTCGCACAAGGTAGTATCTACTCCAAGATCGATATTCTCTAAGGTTTCAAATTCGATATTTATAGTGTCCCTGACGAGGCAGTTGCTGGAAATAGCCAGTGCTTCTGCAATGTATATACCTGGCTGGATAATTGTCCTGGTACGGTCGGTAGTGCCATTCTCCCAAGTTATTTGGTCAAGGTCATTTTCGATGCTGAGCTCGAGTGATTCTCCAACACATAGTACGGTATCTTGCCCTAAATTAAGTGCGGCATCGATCATGGTCACCGTTATGCTGTCTCTTCTCATTGCACATTCTCCTATTGTTCTTTCCACCCAGTAGATGCCGGACTCCGAAACCATAAAAATGGAGTCTCTGCTGCCATCTTGCCAAAGGTAGTCGACCTGAGGAGTGTTGGCCTGCAAAAACAAGGCAGTTGATGAACACAACGTTGTATCTCGTACGAAAGGCTGTTCTAATTCTGGAATTGAGTCAGGTACTACTACTAAGTTTTGGAGACCGATTGTTTGAATAGACCCAGGGCCAACAAAAACGGCAGTATCATTATAATTTGCCTTAGCGCCAATTCCATTTGGATTTTGTATCGCACCTAAAAAAGTTCTAGCAACTCCAGATACATATATCTGATTATCCGGACCCAGTTGCAAATCAAAAGGAAGCCCAAATGAAATTGGATTGAGATTTTCTGCAATCAAAAATTTTGAAGTCATAATAGAGTCTGAGTTCAAGGTGGAAATCTTAAATTGATGTAACCTGGTGGTTACGGAAAAATCTGTAGAGGAAATATTGCTGTTTTCTCCCACGTACAGAAGTTCTCCATCTGGAGAAAAACAAACTGCATATCCTGCAGATGGAAAGCTATCGAACACGGTTAATTCTATTTTAATGGCTTCTGATAATTTACCGGTGCTGTTATTGAACTTGAGTAGATCAACAATTCCTTTTTGAGCCTCAATTGCAATCTTGGAATTATCTCTAGACACCTTCATTTGGCCTGCATCACCTTTACCCTGAATAGTTCCAATTGTAGATACAACCGGATTGTTAAATACCCCTGCACTATTGATTTCAAAAGAAAGAAATGCATTGGTTTCTCTTTCATGTGTCACTACCCAAGAACTATTACAATTTCCATTTACAGCAATCATTTTTTCCGTCAAGTTAGTTGCAAGAAAAATTCTTTTATCCTGTGTGACAGTACCCATACCACCATTTGAATTCATATTTACTATGGAATAGTAAAGACTACCGTTTGTTCCATTACTGTCCAATGCAAATACATAAAACTCGTCAAAATTGCTTGGGGATCGTACAGCAACAACACCTTGAGTTGTAGAAAAATGTCCTCCAATATCCGAACCATTTTGCATCAAATTGTGTGACCTATCCCATACATTGACACCGTTTGAGTAAAATAAGAGAGCACCTTCAGAATCACTTACGGTGCAAATGGCTTCATTTGCTAATTCAAAATTCTGACTACTAGATAGTTTTACGGGAACTACTGATTGAAATTGTATCCCCCTATTCAAGTCAAATAGCCAAGTATTGTTCTCCCCTTGAGAATAAATATTGCTGTGAATAAAAAACACTATGACTAAAAGATTTCGCATAATCATTTATTTCAAAAAAGATCTCGACTTCGATGAAGAAGTCGAGATCTTTTTATTCTAATGAGGCTAACAACTTTCCCATCCTAAAATCAAGTTATATGCTGCGATATAATCATCTCCATCAAAATACGTATGTTCAGTATGAATATGTGCATAGTATGACACATAGCCAAAGCGTCTAATATCACTAGGCTCAGACCAGGTAGGGCAATCCCCAAATGAGCTGCATCCCTGATTACAAACACCAGCACAAAGGTTATTAAACGTAACCAAATCCGAACTACTAAAGGTGCCATTGGCATTTAAGTCCCCACAATAATTAATCCATCCTGAACTACATGGCCCGGTCGTTTTTTCGATACCTCGTTTATCATAGGCGTCAACAGTCTCCTGACTCACCGGAGGTAAATTATGTTCCTTGACAAAAGCCTGAAGTTCTTCCAAAGTCATATGTTCTATAGTCACCTCTCCATGTTCCGCAACATACTTTTCATACTCCTGTTGATCTAATTTCAACTGTCCTTCAAAAGTAATGGTCTGATCCAAAGACGTAGATTCATCTATCGCTTCCTGCTCGGCGCAAGAGGCTACCAGTAATAAAATAAGAAAAAAAACTGAGAACTTCAAAAAACTGCTAAGTTTCATGATTAAAAATTTAGTATATGCCTCCCTTTGAAAAAAACTGAGCAGGAAAGCAATTAAGCTCAGCAGTCAAGCGAGCAAATTTTCAAGAAAACCTTTATCTTAGCAGTCTCTTTTACTGAAGAGATGAGGCTGCGACACCATTTCGATGGTCGATCGTGGCTTCTTTTTTTTGTCCGGCTTGACCGGAATGTTTAAATGTTTATTGTCGATTTGAAAAAGAAAACGCTCTACGGTTAGACCCAATGCATGAAATTCAATTCATTTATGATTAAATATATATGAACAATGTAGCAACTTTATTATTGAATGTCAAATCATTTTTTTTTCTATTTCATTTTCTAAGTATATACCCTAATAATTTATGAATTTTAAAGTAAAATCGAGAGTTTACCATTAGACAATTTTATATGTACAGATCCAATACCGAGCTCTTCCGAAAAATGAAATTATACCCGAAAATCCACTATACAGAATAAATCAAATCTTCCATACATCTGCTATACTGATCTGAATTTCTGATAACTTATCGGCAATTGTCATATTTTCGCACAACGTATACCACGCATAAATTAATTTATTACTATGAAAAACATTCCCATACTCATTACCCTTATTTTTAGTGTCACCCTCACCGCCCAAATGAACCAAATCGACTTTGTAGAATACGATCTCGACAACGGACTCCACGTTATCTTATATCAGGACAATTCTACACCTATAGTTGCCGTGTCAGTGATGTACCATGTCGGCTCTAAAAATGAAAAGCCGAATCGCAGCGGATTTGCCCATTTTTTTGAACATCTGCTATTTGAAGGCTCCGAAAACATAGATCGAGGAGAATTTGACAAACACATCACCGGAGCAGGTGGAACCAATAATGCCAATACTTGGTATGATCGCACATTCTACTACGAGATATTGCCATCTAATCAATTGGCACTTGGGCTTTGGCTCGAATCGGAAAGGATGCTCCACGCCAAAGTAGAGCAGAAAGGCATAGAAACACAGCGCGAAGTGGTAAAAGAGGAAAGAAGACAAAGGGTAGATAATCAGCCGTACGGTTCGATTTTAGAAGAATCACTGAAGCGGGCTTACACCGTCCATCCGTACAAAACTTCCGTGATAGGTTCGATGGACGATCTCAATGCAGCTGAAGAAGAAGATTACGTGCAATTTTATGGAGACTTCTACACACCGAACAACGCTGTGCTCTCTATAGCAGGGGATATCGATTTTGAAGAGACCAAAACACTCGTGCGTAAATATTTTTCTACCATACCTGTAAAAAACAAAAATGTATATCGACCCGACATTATCGAACCCGAAATGACGACAGAGGTTAGAGATACGGTATACGACAATATCCAACTGCCCGCAGTAATTGCAACATATCGAATTCCGGCCCAAGGCACTAAGGATTTCTACGCTGTGAGTATGCTAAGCAGACTTTTATCAAGTGGTGAAAGTTCGCGTCTGCGAAAGGCCCTCGTCGATGAACAGCAAAAAGCTCTTTTCGTAGGAAATTTTCCATTGGAATTAGAGGATCCCGGTGTATCCATTTCGTTTGGGATAGCAAATATGGGTGTGAGTTTGCAGGATTTGGAAATGGCCATAGATGCAGAGATCGAAGATGTGCAAAATAATCTCATTAGTGATCGCGAATTTCAAAAATTGAAAAATCAGGTCGAGAGTAGTTTTGTGAGTCGCAATTCCCGCGTGGCGGGCATAGCTGAGAGCCTGGCCAATTATCACATGTATTATGGCGATGCCAATTTGATCAATACGGAGATCGAAAGGTTTTTAGCAGTTAGCAAAGAAGATCTTCAGAATGCCGCTAAAAAATACTATGATAAAAATAACCGAGTTGTATTGCACTATCTGCCAAATGCGACAAACCCTTGATCTACAAATCTTTATAAATCATAAAAATAAAAATATGAAATATTTATATATCCTTGGTTTTTCTTTCCTATTTGTTTTGGCATGTTCCAAAACCTCTACCGATGCAGTGATTCAATCCACAGATCTGGTTATGGCTAAAACGGATAAAGAGGTATTTAGAAGTTCTGCGCCGGAACCTGGGCCGGCTAGAAAAATTCAAATCGGCAAGGCCGAATCGTTCGAACTAGACAATGGCCTAACTGTAATTGTGGCTGAAAATCACAAAATTCCAAGAGTGGGTTTTCAGCTCACATTAAAGAACGAACCAATCATCGAAGGAAACCAAAAAGGTTATGTTTCATTTGCGGGAGATCTGATGAGCCGAGGTACTTCGACAAGGACAAAAGCCGAAATAGATGAGTCAATTGATTTCATAGGAGCTAGTTTCAATACATTTTCGTCCGGATTTTTTGCAAGCTCATTGACGAAACACTCCGAAGCGCTTTTGGACATTGTAACCGAAGTACTTTACAATCCATCTTTTCCTGAAGAAGAGTTAGAAAAAATGCGCACACAAACACTCTCGGGACTGGAAACTCAAAAGACCGATCCGGGATCTATGGCTTCCAATGTGACCACGGTAGTCAATTATGGAACAAACCATCCCTATGGTGAGGTGCAAACTATAGAAAGCACCAAAGCGATTACCTTGCAAAAGTGCAAGGACTATTACGATCGATTTTTCATACCAAACAATGCGTACCTCACCATTGTAGGCGATATTACTTCGGACGAGGCAAGGGAAAAGGCAAAGAAATATTTTGGCAAATGGCGAAAAAAACCATTCAAGCCCGTTGTAAACAAAAAGGTTGCCAGGGCTTCGGAACGCAAGCTGGCGTTTGCACATAAGGAAGGCGCCGTTCAGTCTGAAATTCGCATAACTCATCCGATTAATCTCGAACCAGGTCACCCCGATATAGTAAGAGCTTCTTTGATGAACACTATTCTAGGCGGCGGTTCATCTGCGCGGCTATTTCAAAATTTAAGAGAGGACAAAGCCTACACTTATGGAGCCTATTCCTCTCTATCTTCAGACCCCGTTGTGGGCTCGTTCGGCGCTTCGGCAAGTGTTAGAAATGAAGTGACTGATAGTTCGATTACAGAATTTCTCGTCGAGATCGGGAAGATACGCGATGCCCTTGTGACCGAGGAAGAGCTTCAGTCCATGAAGAATTATAGAACGGGAAGCTTTGGCAGGGCTATGGAGTCCCCGCAGACTATTGCCCGATTTGCCCTAAATACGATTAGGTACAATTTACCGGCCGATTACTACGAAACGTACCTCGAAAGAATGAATGCCGTGACTCCTGATGAAATTATGGAAATGGCTCGAAAATATGTCCACCCGGACAATGCCAACATAGTGGTCGTGGGCGATAAAGACGCTGTGGCGAAAAATCTGATACGATTTGATTCCAACGGGAAGATTGATTATTACGATGCCTTTGGCAGGGAAGTAGAATACAGTTTGGTTGTTCCTGCGGATGCTACTGCAGAATCGGTAATATCGGACTATCTGGATGCCATAGGAGGCCACGACAAGATTAAATCTGTCAAGACCTTGCAAACAAAAATGTCGTCAGAAATGATGGGACAGAGTATTGAGATGAACATGAAACAAAAATCTCCTGATAAATTCTCTTTGGTGGTGGGAAGTGGTGCAATGGTCTTCAAGGAGCAAAAATTTAATGGAGAAAAAGCAATGCAAAGCTGCATGGGTCAAAAGCAAGTATTCACAGAAGGCTCTCAATTCGAGGCTATGAAAGGCCAGGCCGTCATTTTTCCGCAAATCAATTATTTGGCCGAGTCATATGAAATTAATCTCAAAGGTGTAGAGAATGTAGAGGGAATGCAATGTTATAAAATCAATATCAAAGATCAGGGCGGAAAATCGTCGACAGAGTATTATGGTCTGGAGAACAGCCTTCTCGTTCGAAGCATTACGACTCAAGAGGCTATGGGACAAAAAGTGACAGTTACAACGGACTTTTCTGATTACTTTGAGACTGATGGAATATCATTCCCCGGTCTTACCAAAATATCCGGTGCGATGCCTATGACTATTGAGATGAAGGTGGAGGAGATTATTGTGAATGGAGAGATTGGTGATGAGCTATTTGAGATAGAATAACCTTACCAGGAAAGTTGTCAACTTTGATCGGGCATAAAGTTAGCTCATACAGCAAAAAGTGTAACGGTAGACTCATCCAAACATTCCTCGGCGACTTGCAGAATGGACTTTTTACTTCTCGGATCAACTAACTGCGGTGAAAGATCCGAAAGTGGTTTTAGAACAAAGTTTCTCTCAGCATAGTTAGGGTGAGGTATTGTTAACAGAGCACTTTGCAGGATGAGACTGTCGTAGAAAACAATGTCGATATCTATGATTCTGGGACCCCATTTGACTTCCTTCGTTCTGCCCAAAGAATTTTCGATTTCGATTATTTTTTCAAGGATTTGGTAAGGGTTGAGTTTTGCATCAACTATTACTGCTGAATTGAGAAAGTCATTTTGATCTGGGTTTCCCCAGGGTGCGGTTTCGTAGATCTTTGATTTTTTGAGAATGGAGCCGATTCGTTTTTCGATCAAGTTGTAAGCTTGCTGTAAATTTTCAAGGCGATTATTCAGGTTGCTTCCGAGGTGTAGAGTGCAGTTAACGACAATAAATGTTTATAAAGCAATTAAACGAAATTTGATTGTTTGACTTATAGAGATATTTACTCCTTGGAGGAGTATGACCACTATTGTTCCTTATTCTCCATTTCATCGATCATTTGCATCATGGTTTTGTAAACCGTGAAAAGAAATATCGACATGAGCACTGTTGTTCCTATTATTACTGCTGTTCCCATATAGTAAAAGTTTCCTTGCTAAGCTCCATTTATTCTTACTCATTTTTGTAAAGCTAAAAATGCTAACTTTTTGGGCTCACTAAAACTTTATACGATAATAAAGATTTCGGCGGTTTGGCTAAATGGGTCATTTCAAAAAAAAAAAGGAAAAAGGGTAGCAAAATACAAAGTATAAACTCTCATTCACCCCCTTTTTCCATCCCTAAATAATCAACATCTTCAGCCGACCTTAATCGCCAACCTTTATAGCTTTCAGGTATTTATATAGTTCCTCCCGTACTTTAGGGTACAAGAAGAATAAGCCTATCATATTCGGAAACACCAATGCCAATATCATAGCATCAGAAAATCTCCATACCGCACCCAATTGTGAAGCGGCTCCGATAACAATGAATCCCAAAAATAAAATTTTATATGAAAGATCAGAAATTTTACTCTTACCAAATAAAAACTTCCACGATTGCAGGCCATAATACGACCAGGAGATCATTGTAGAGAATGCAAATAGTACGATTGCAACGGTGAGAACTATTGGAAACCAAGGCAATACGGATTCAAATGCTGCAGAGGTCAAAGAAGCACCTTCTGCCGCTTGTCCATACACAAATGCGCCCCCACTATTATAAAAAACGATGACTAAGGCGGTCATTGTGCAAATAATTATAGTATCGATGAATGGTTCTAAAAGTGCGACGAGTCCTTCTGAAGCGGGGTATTTGGTTTTTACTGCAGAGTGAGCAATTGCGGCGGAACCGGCACCAGCTTCATTTGAGAAAACAGCTCTTCTAAATCCTTGTATCAGAACACCAAAGAAACCTCCAACAGCAGCTTCATTGGAGAATGCGCTTTTGATAATTAAGCCTATAGCATCATCAATATAACTAATATTGCTGAATATTATGATGAGACAGGCTAATATATATATAGCGGCCATCAGGGGTACAACTTTTTCGGTGACGGACGCTATCCGTTTTATTCCTCCAATTATTACGATACCCACAACAACTGCCATAACCACTCCAACAACAGTACCTATGCTACCACCTGACCAACCAAATTGATTTATGAGTTGCTCCGCTGCTTGATTCGATTGGAAAGCATTACCACCTCCGAAAGAAGCGCCTATACAAAGAATAGCAAATAAAATAGCCAAAACCTTACCCATTCCGGCAAAGCCTCTTTCCTTGAGGCCTTTTGTCAGATAGTACATCGGGCCGCCATAGACCGTTCCATCGGGCCCGATATCTCTGTATTTCACACCAAGGGTACATTCCACGAATTTAGTAGACATACCGATCAACCCGCAGATGATCATCCAGAAGGTAGCACCCGGACCACCTATGGAAATGGCAATCGCCACTCCAGCAATATTTCCCAGTCCTACAGTACCTGAAACTGCAGTCGCAAGCGCCTGAAAATGACTAACCTCTCCATCATGGCTTTCGTCTCTTATAGTATCTACTATGTCGCCCTCAGCGGTATGTACTGCAGCTTTTTCGCCTATTCCATGGCCTTCGACTTCATCGTATTTGCCTCTGACCACTCTGATAGCCAGGAGAAACTTTGTAATATTGGCGAACTTAAATACCAACGTAAAAAACAAGGCTCCAAAAACCAGAAGTATTACTACTGTAGGAATAGGCGTACCCGTTAAAGCCTCAGAAAAAGGAAATGGATAAAAGATGAGGTTTTCCCACCATGTGGCAATGGGTTCGAATTTTTCGTTAATTCTCTCGTCCCAACCTTGAGATTCCTGGGAGATCAATAGTTGAGGAAGAATGATCAGAGAAGCTAAAGAAAAGAGTCTAGTAGTTCTCAAGGGCATTCGGATGTTCGTCATGTCGGTTCACAAAATCTGCGGAAAGGTATTCATATATTTTAATTCTCAAAAATTATCATGCGAAAAAGCACGAATTAAATTCTGATTTGCATAATGTTGTCCAAAGAAATTTTGGCGATCGTCCTATTATTATAGTATTTTGAGTTCGTGATTCATTCGTTAACACATATACCGGCAGAGAAAAAGTTTTCAAAGACTAGTCTATTTCTGTGTATCTTTTTACTGGCTTGCGCAGTTCCGGAAGACATCAGAGAAGGTGATATTCAAGTAACAATAAATATTCCTGCAGGCACGGAATTTTCAGAAGAAATAGACGGCACCACCAAGACCTTTTTACCCTATATCACAAATATCGGAGCCTTAATCGACAATACAGAGAGAAAGGACATTGCCGTGGTAGGAAAGCGATTGAAGAAGGGAACCCATATATACGTACGGCCATTTGCAAAGCTTAGTTATGAAATGCAGGACGAGAAGAGAAGCATTATTTTAGCCATTCCAGCACTCGAAAAATACCGTTCAGTAGAAATAGAAGCATACGATGACTTTATTACCGAACATTATGCCGTTAAACAGATCATAGAATATTGGTATGCCAATAGATACGGACTTGGTCGCGTTAGTGATGTGAAATGGGAGGTGTACTGATAGGTTTATTTGAAGCAGACCCTGGAATTTGAGAAACTAGGCGCTTAGGTGACTAAACCTCTCGCGGCCAAGCCGCAAGATCGTGTATTTGTTTATTCGTGTATTTGTTTATTTCGTGTATTTGAACATCTTCGTAAACCTCATAAACGCATAAACGATTCAACGCATAAACGGAAAAATTACAAGATGGTTAATCCTTTAATTATGAAAAAGATTGTTCAAAAAACACGCTTTTACGAAACTCTTATCAATTAACTAATTCCCTAATATGTACATATGGTCGATGCAGGACTGTGTCTCAAAGAAGCAATAACACGCAATCCAAACATTTTGGGAAATAGCGACGTACTCAAGTTTACAGATAAAGAACTAACTTTTAAAGTTTTCAAGTCGATTGAAGATTGCCAGGAGCATTGGCCCTCTATCCGTTGCGAAGATCCATTTTACTCTCCGGAATATTTTAAAATACTGGAATCGGATTGCTTTGATAGTGCCTTGCCATTGTATGCGTTTGTTTTTGTAAAAGATGAGGATGTACCTATTGCCGCTTACTGCCTCCACAAGAAAAAGCTGAAACTTTCGGATAGCATTGAGGTCGATAAGTTTAGGGAGGGCACTGGCTTTCTCGCTGGATTTAAGTATTGGTTGCAGAGGATATTTTTCCCGATGGTTAATTTTAATTTGATGATCGTCGGAAATATTCTTTTGACTGGAAAGTATGGATTCAGAGGTACAACAGGGAAAGTACAACTGATTGATTATCAAATTCTTAAAAGACTTCTTAATCGGCTGAAATGCAAAGTTATAAAGACAGATTACAAATTTGGAGGATCATTGGTCAAAGATTTTTTTGACGAAGAGAAGATTCCCAAACCCAACAAAACGGGTTTCAATGAACTGCAGGTAGACCCAAGCATGATACTTCATATCCGGCCTGATTGGAACAGTATGGACGATTATCTTCTCGATATGAAATCCAAGCACAGAGTGCGTGTCAAAAAACATCTTAAGCAAGGCAACTCCCTCGAAATCAGAACGCTCGAAACCAAAGAAGTCGAACACTACGACGATCAGCTTTTTACGCTATACGACTCAGTGATCCGGACTTCGGGATTCAATATGGCTTCTGTAGGAGAGGGCTATTTTGGCAGAATGGCAAAAGCATTTCCCGGTCAGTTTTTTATTGATGCAATGTTTCTGGAAAATCGTTTACTAGGATTTTATTCCTATATGATTAAAGATGGCGCGTTGCTGTCCCACTTCATCGGTTATGATGAAGAGAACAACAAGGAGTACTCGATCTATATGAATATCTTGCTCGGATTAATACGAAATGCGATAGATCTTAAGGTCGGCAAGCTTTTTTATTATCGGACGGCCTTGGAGATAAAAAGTTCGGTAGGCGCGGTGCCTCATAAGATGTACATGTACATCAAACACAATAATCCGATTTTCAATTCATTAATGGGCATAATTATTAAAACCTTTTTTCCAGTGCCCAAGTGGACGCCGAGGAATCCGTTTAAGGAGTGAGTCCAAATATGCAAGAAATAGAACACGGATGAGACTGATGCAACGGATGCTCACTGGTAGGCACACAAAAATCCGTGTTGATCAGTCGCATCCGCGGCATTCGTGCTCTATTGTTTCATCTTTTTAAATGACTGATTAAGCATCGCAATGTCCTCAGTCGAATACAAATGATCTACTTCAGTCACATCCAGATTTTCTAATTGGTAGTCAGACGCTACACGCGCTTGAAATAAAAACAAAGTAGAAATTACAACGGCCATACTCGCCGCAATACCCACAATCCTCCACTTCAACAATGTCACTTTCTTCCTGTCTGCCCGCAGAAGATCACTCACCCGATCCCAAGCTCCGTCGCTAACGGCTATATTTTTTTGAGTCTCTGATTTTTGAAACAAATTATCCATTTATGCAGATTTAATATTCAATTTTTTTTTGATCAATTTTTGCAATTTTTTCCTCGCTAAAATGAGCTGTGACTTTGAAGTATTTATGCTTATACCTAGGTGGTCTGCGATTTCGCGATGCTTATAGCCTTCGATGACGTACATGTTAAAAATCGTCCTATAACCTGTCGGCAAATCGTCCAGTAGCTTTATGATCTCATCGTAAGTCAATAAGTCTTCAAATTCAATCTTCATTCTGTGGCCTGGCACATCTTCGATCGGAATGGTCAGATTGAAATTGTGATTTTTTCGCAAGAGCATCAGGCATTCATTGATCACAATTCTTTTCATCCATCCTTCGAAGCTTCCTAAGCCACTATACGCCTTTATATTGCTGAATATTTTATAAAAGCCTTTTACAAGGACATCTTCGGCGGCCACTTCGCTTTTCATGTATCTCAGACAAATCGATTTCAAAACAGGAGCATATGACCGAAAAAGTGCATTCTGTGCATTTCGCTCGTTTTTTTTGCACTGTTCTATGATTTGTTTGAGTTCCATATCACACATAATAGATGCAATTTAGGATGATTTTGGCGGTTAATGCCGAGGTGTGAATCACTTCCGTTCCAATAGAATGTAAGGTGATTAATTGGGCGGCAGTAAACGAGATGGACTCATACATCAGTTTTGAAGATGCTGGAAATATATAAGCGAGCCATATTTCTGGTAGAATAGTAATTGAAACGAACGGCAGGCTGATAATCCGCGAACCATTGCTTCACTATTTCAACCGAACATAGTAGGAGGTTGAGATAGGTATTTTTATTATAACTCAGGGTTAGAATATTCCTATGAAAGTACGTAACCTTGAGATGCAGTAGTGTTCCGGAACAAAAATTTTGATGAATAATTTTGATCCAATTTTGGTGCATTCAACCATTACATCATGATTTGACAATACAAAACCAGCTCCAATGAAATGTTTATTGTTTTTTGCTTTATGCATATTTATGACAGCCTGTTCTCTATCCACTGAGAAGACTACTACCCGCGAGGATGAAGAATCACTTGCAGAACCTGAAGAAACAGAGGACTACACTTCAAAGGTACCTTTCTACACCTTTGCCACTACCCTGGAAGAACAGGAAGAACAATTGAAGACTAATCCCCTGCTCCTCCGGATGATCGAGTCGAGGAAACAAAAGGCAGATGATCCTCACAGGCCCATTTATCACTATGTAAATCCCGAAGGAAACCTGAATGATCCAAATGGCCTTTGCTTTTGGAAAGGGCAATGGCACTTATTTTATCAGGCATTTCCCCCGGAAGATACTCGCCAGCACTGGGGTCACGCCATTAGTGATGATTTGATTCATTGGCGTGATCTCCCTTATGCGATCTATCCGAATCCGGAATACCAATGTTTTTCCGGTTCTGCCCTTGCTGAAGATGACCGCGTGATAGCGATGTATCATGGGACACGAGTAGGTAATATGGTTGCGGTCTCCAGCGATCCTCTTTTGTTAAATTGGCAAAAGGTGAGTGGCAAAGCCGTCATCCCATCAGCAGGCCCGGACGATCCCTATGCCGTTTTTGATCCATGCATCTGGGAAAAAGATGGCATGTATTACTCACTTTCTGGAGGCAGAAGAACTGTTGGATCTGATGACAAACTGGTTCGTGCAAACTTCCTGTTCCGATCAAAAGATTTAGCCAAATGGGAATACATGCATCATTTTGTTGAAGAGGATATGTTTACGAGAGTTGGCGATGACGGCGCCTGTCCTTATTTCTGGCCCATTGGGAATAAGTATATTCTTCCCTTTTTCAGCCACACCAGCGGTGGACAATATTTGTTGGGAGACTATGACAAAGACCGGGACAAGTTTGTAGTAACCAATCATGGAAATTTCAATTTTGAGGCCTGGGGACCAGGTGGTGTCCATGCTCCATCTGCAGCACCTGATGGCGAAGGGGGTGTGATCATCATCTTCAATATGAACCCAGGCAAACCTACCGAAGGCTGGAACCAGATCATGAGCTTGCCTCGACAATTGACAATGATCAGTGAAAACACCATTGGAATGGAACCGGCAGGCAACATTGAATCTCTGCGATATGATCATCAGGAGCTTGGCAGCATGACTCTTCCAGCTAATCAGGAGATTGTTCTCGAGAATATAAATGGAAACGCGATGGAGATCATCGCTGAAATTGATCTACAGGAAGCCCAAATGATTGAATTGAATGTGCTGCGATCTCCAAATAAGGAAGAGTTTACGAAAATTGCTTTTTTCAAAGATAGGGGCAAGAGGCAAATACGTCCCTATAACTTTCCCGATGTGCTCGTCTACCTTGACGTCCCACGCCAACCAGACAGCATTTTATCTAATGCTCCCGATGTTTATGCCAGCTTGATCACCATTGAATCTTCATATTCGTCAATATTACCCGAAGCCAAGTCGAGGGCACCCGAGACTGGTCCGATTATTCTTGGAGAAGACGAAATGCTTAAGCTCAGGGTGTTTGTTGATAAAAGTGTAGTAGAAGTATTTGTCAATGGAAGGCAATGTGTTGCACAACGGGTCTATCCAGGTCTTGAAGGAAGCACCGGTGTTTCCTTGCGTGCCCAGGGATCAGATGCAGAACTCCTCACTTTGAATGCCTGGCAAATGAAGAGTATTTACTAGTCCACGTAATAATCAACGTCTGCCCATTGAACAAAATAAAGCAATTACGACATACTTCCATGCCAATAAAACAAGGACTCATACCTGCATTGGTTACCCTTCATATAAATTAGACTTTAACTTGTTTACCTTACATTCTATTGAAACGGAAGTGATTCACACCTTTGGTTCATTATTAAGATTGAAACAATTTGGCAGTGCACTCAAAGTAAACCTACTTTTGCAAGGCAACTCAAAAAATAACAATGGAAATTGTCAATCGGTCATATATTTTCAATGCTGGAAAGAAGGCGCTCGATGTGGTTGAAGAATTCGGATGCCCAATCTATGTTTATGATACTTCCATTATCAAGGAGAAATACGAACGTCTCGTCAACGCTTTTAATGGAGTCGACCTTAAAATACAATACGCATGCAAGGCGCTGACCAATATAAATATCTTGCGATATATCAAGAATCTCGGAGCGGGATTAGACGCCGTGTCGATACAGGAGGTGCGGTTGGGACTACTCTCCGGATTTGCACCGCAGGACATTATGTATACCCCTAATTGCATAGGGGTGAATGAGATCCTCGATGCGGTGGATTTGGGCGTGAAGATCAATATTGACAACATTTCCATTCTTGAACAATTTGGCCAACTTCGACCCGATTATCCGGTGTGTGTGCGAGTCAATCCACACATTATGGCGGGTGCGAATGCCAAAACTTCCGTAGGGCATATCGATTCCAAATTTGGCATCTCAGTTTACCAGCTTCCTCTTGTGCAGCGAATAGTGGCGGCTACGGGATTGAAAGTCAACGGTTTACACATGCATACGGGGTCTGAGATTATGGATGCAGACGTATTTCTCAATGGAGCTGAGATTCTTTTCCGCGCTACTGATGGATTCAAGAATTTAGAGTTTTTGGATTTTGGTAGTGGATTCAAAGTGTCCTATCGCGAAGGCGATATAGAAACTGATATAGAAGAACTGGGTACGAAAATTTCATTGCGGTTTCAAGACTTCTGTAAAGAATACGGAAGAGATTTAAGCCTTGTATTCGAACCTGGAAAGTTCTTAGTGAGCGAAGCTGGCTACTTTTTAGTCAAGACCAATGTGGTCAAGCAGACCACTTCGACCATTTTCGCCGGTGTTGATTCGGGACTCAATCATTTTGTCCGACCTATGTTTTACGACGCCCATCATGAGATCGTCAACGTCTCTAATCCTGAAGGCAAAAGCAGGATATACAATGTAGTCGGTTATATATGCGAAGCGGACACCTTTGGTATCAATAGGAAGATCAATGAGATCAAAGAAGGAGATGTACTGGCATTCAAAAATGCCGGGGCGTATTGCTTTACTATGTCTTCCAATTACAATAGTCGTTTTCGTCCTGCAGAAGTGATGATCCTCGATGGCAAGGCACATCTGATCAGAAAGCGCGAGACTTTTGATGATATCCTGAAAAATCAGGTTGAAATATCAGAGCTGAATAATGAGACTAATCTTTTACAAGGTCCATCCGAAGAAAATGGAGGTATTTTGGGAAAGATGAAAAAGCTAAAGGAGACGATATCTATTTAGTTTAGGAAATGGTTTGAGGTCGTTTGAGGTCGTTTGATGTGGTTTGAGATGGTTTGGGGTGGTTCGATGTTGTTTGAAATTGTTTGAGGTGATTTGAGATTGTTAGGCCGCGAACTATATCAAATCACATCAAACTATATCGAACAGAATTACACAAACAAAAATCAATCAATCACAAAAAATGCATACATAAAAGAAAGCTGACGTGAAAATAACATCCTGGAATGTAAATGGAATCCGTGCTGCAGTCGGTAAGGACTTTGTAAAAGAGTTTAAGAAAATGCACGCGGATATATTTTGTATACAGGAAACCAAGGCGCAAGATGACCAGGTCGAAGAGGCACTCGCGGAAACAAATGGTTATCACTTGTTCACAAATTCCGCTGTGAAAAAGGGATACTCAGGTGTCTCGATATTATCAAAATCAAGGCCAATTTCAAACTCGATAGATATCAGTGTAGAAGAACACGATCAGGAGGGAAGGGTAGTGGTTACTGAATTCGACGATTTCACCCTGATCAATGTCTACGTGCCCAATAGCGGTGCAGGACTTAAGCGCCTTGACTACCGGGCGACGTGGGACATGGCATTTGCAAAGTATCTTAAAAGCCAAAAAAAGAAAAAACCGATCATCGCGGTGGGAGACTTCAACGTGGCGCATGAAGCAATCGATCTGGCGAGGCCAAAACCCAATTACAACAAAACTTCAGGTTATACACAGGTAGAGATCGATGGCATGGACGGCCTGCTTTCGGTCGGATTAATAGATGCATTCAGAACCCTATACCCCGAAAAGATCCAGTATACTTTTTGGAGTGTGCGGTTTGGTGCAAGGGCGAAAAACGTTGGCTGGCGCATCGATTATTTCCTGGTGGATGAGCGGCTAAAGGACAAGGTTTCGGATTGCAAAATTCATGATCAAATTATGGGATCTGACCATTGTCCTATTGAATTGACGCTGGATGTATAGGTATTCATATCATTTATCTGATTGAATATCAGGGGGTTAGACGGTTCTAAATGCAGGTGATAATTGGATTTGCTCAACTTTTGAGATGCCCAATTTGACAGCTCTTTGTTTCCAGCTTTTCACTATTATGGTAATTTGCCTTTTTTAGGTGCTCTTTTCTTAGTAATCAACTTTGCATCTTGGAGTTTTCTGCCTAACAAATCATTTGATGCAACAAGTAACAAATCATTTTCAAGCCCAAGAACTGAAAGCACTCGAAGCATAGAAGTAAGGGATGAATTGGCTTCTCCCTTTTCCAAATTCCATAAAGTAGTTCGACTTATATTTGCTCTTTCCGCTACCATTTCCGCAGATAGTTTTCTGCGCAACCTTGCCAATTTTATGTTCTCTCCGAGAGACGAAAGAATCCTTTTTCCTCTAGGCAGCAATTTACCCTTAGGAATACATATTAAATAAAGTAACAATATGTTATTATCTTGTGAAAAAAAAGGATGGAAAGGTATTCAAAAGAAACAGAAGCAAAGATGAAGCTTTTTTATACTGGTTTGGAAGAAAAAGATAGGCGTCATTATGCTGCCTTAGAGGCCTCAAAATTAGGTCATGGAGGTAAGCAGTATATAGGAAAGATGTTTAAAATAAGTCAAAAGACGCTGCGCAAGGGAGAACGAGAATTATTGAATTCTGAATTATATGGACAAATTCCATTAGGCAAACAAAGGCGCATAGGAGGAGGTAGAAAAAAATTTTAACAAGTACCCCGAGACATTAGCGAAGCTTACTGAGTTTATCAATATAAATAAAGCCGGTAGTCCTACCAATGAAAATGTTTATTGGATTCACTTAAAGGCTGGGGAAATAGCTGATCGATTTTTTCAAGAGTATGGTATCAAGATCAGCAATGGCTTAATAAAGCGAACCCTTCGAGCTATGAATTTCAAGTATCGTAAAATGAGCAAGAATATAGCTTTAGGCAGTTATGAAAAACGAGATGAACAGTTCAAAATTATTTTCAAATTAGTAGGACTGATGAGTTTGCAAAGCCCAGTAGTAAGCATAGATTGTAAGAAAAAGGAGCGATTAGGCAACTTGTATCGTGAAGGAAAATGTTATGCTACGGGAGCTATAGAGGTTTTCGATCACGACTATCACCATTTATCTAAAGGTGCAGTAATTCCTCACGGAATCTACGATTTACAAAAAAATGAAGGGTATATGTCGATAGGTAATAGTCATGAAACAGCAGAATTTATTACAGATAATTTGTTATGGTGGTGGGAAAACTATGGTATCCATCAATATCCAAATGCTAAAAATATCCTCGTGTTGTGTGATGCAGGAGGAGCCAATAGCTATGGACACTATGCTTTCAAAAAACAAATTTTACTTTTAGCAAAACAGATAGGATTAGATATTATCGTGTGCCATTACCCACCCTATGCTTCTAAGTGGAATCCAATTGAACATCGTTTATTTGCTCATGTTCACCGCGCTATTCAAGGTGCAGTTTTTACCGATTATGAGTTGGTAGCTAAACTCATAAATAAAACCAAAACCAAAACAGGATTAAAAGTAGTAGCACGATTAAATCAAAAAAGATATAACACAGGAATAAAGACACCTAAATCAGAAATTGACTATAATCGAATTCAATTTCATCCACAACTTCCAGTTCTTTCCTACAGAATTTGTGCATAAATTCGATACTTTATTTTATCTTCGTTCCTTACGCATTGTAATGTTTAGTATATTGTACAGATATAGGTCTTTATGTGCAAAATAACAAACACTAACTTTAAGATAATAAACTTGAAAAATTTTGCGCTCAAATGATCTAGTGCTGAGCGGTGGAGAGCTTTGGGTTTGGCATTTCACACCTATTGACGCGAAGTTTCATGCCTCAATATTCATTCTTAATTTTCTTACCCTTTTTTGAAATTGATTCTTACTGCAATAGTCCGTGAAGGAAATATTTCATAACTCGTTGATACTCAATCTTAGAATTATGGATAAATTATTAAAACTAAAGTATCGTCTGAACCGAAACTTGCATTTTAATAGGATTGCCAAATAAGCAGGCCATAAATACTTGATAATCAGCGTTATAGAAAATCTTGAATTTAAGATACTGCTGTTAACACTTCGAATTTGGCCGAAATCCTTCACGAACCATTGTTACTGATCAGTGCCGATCAATTCATGCCAACCCGATCCAAATAATACATCTTCATCTTGCCTTTGTTCTTCACCTTGATCTTTCCCCTGTACTCGAATGCCAAATCATCCTTTAATACTTCGAAGACGTTTTCGGATACATTGATATGGTTGGGTTCGCAATTGGATTCCATTCTTGAAGCTACGTTAACGGTGTCGCCCCAAATATCGTATTGAAATTTTCGAGTGCCTACTACGCCGGCTACAAGGGGCCCGCTATTGATGCCTATTCTGATATTAAATGCGGTTACTCCGGCAGGTGGATTTTGTTTTGTATTTTCTACGAATTCGATAATTTCCTGGGCGGCTTTCATGGCGTCCATAGCGTTACTATTGTTTTCCTTCGGAAGCCCACCTACACACATATAGGCATCCCCGATAGTTTTTATTTTCTCAATATTATGCCGGCCAATTATTTCATCAAAATTTCTGAAGTAGTAATCTATGCTTTCCACCAATGCCTCAGGAGAAACCTTTCCTGCCGCTCCTGTAAAGTTTACAAAATCCGTAAAAAGCACAGTGGCAGATTGGTACTTCTGAGCTTGTACGGACCCTTTTTGTTTTAATTCCTCGGCTGTTTCCTGTGGGAGGATGTTTAGTAAGAGGTGATCCGATTTGTTCCTTTCTTCGGTGATGATATTATTTGCTTTCCTCGCGTACCGGTATTGATACCAAACGCCACCCACGACTATCAACAGAAATGCCGCCGTGGCCAGAAGGAAATTTCTGAAGAGATTTGCCCTGGCTATTTGTTGCGATTTGATTTCGTTATCGGCATTGAGCAGATCTATTTCCGTTTGTTTTTTTTCGATATCAAATGAGAGTTGAAGGTTGGATATGTTTTTATCTTTTTCAAGATCGTAGATGGTCTGATTGGTTTTTAATAGGCTGTCTTGGTACCTCGTGACGCTGACATAATCGCCTTCTAATGGGTGCATTTCAAAATGTCCCGATATAGGAAAATATGTGTTAAATTAGATATATCAACCAAAAATTAAAAGTCATGAACGTGGTTAAATTACAGAAAAGATTTGACCAACTGATGAGTGATGTAAAGAACCTACAGGACATTGAAAGTTTTTACGACTATGAAGAAAGTTTTACCTACCTGTTAAAAGATTTTGGCAGAGAATTGCTAGAGAGTTCATTGGGCGAGGCTGTTGAAAATCGTAAAAAAAAAGATGCATCAAGACAGGTTACGGTAAAATTGAATTGAATAAGTCCAACAAGTACAGCGAACAAATCGAGTCTGCAAAAGTAAGCCCTTATTTACAAGGCAAGTTGATATTCATAGGCCAGTTTAGTTGTTACGAGAATGGGGAAGAAATTGCGAATAAATTATTAGAGGTAAAAACGAATGATACGGCAATTTACCGTTTAACTGATACAATGGGAGAACAAGTAGGAGAATGGATAGATGACCAAGATCGGTACAACATAGAAGATGTGAAAAAAGAGGATAGAGTTTATTGTCAGGTGGATGGTTCTCATTTATTGACAAGAGGACCGGGATGGAAAGAGGTAAAATTGGGAAGGGTATTCAAACAAAGCTCAATTCTACCTCAAAGTGCTGATAGACAGTGGATTAGGAATAGTGAATATGTAGGTCATTTGGGTGATCATGAAGAATTTGAGACAAAAGTTTCAGTGTTATTAGATGAATATTCAGGATTAAAAGACCGGATGGTTTTTGTGAATGACGGAGCTGTATGGATAGAAAAATGGATTACAGCAGAATATCCTGATGCAACCCAAGTACTAGATTTTTACCACGCCGTTGAAAATGTGAGCAAATACGCAAATGTGTGTATGAAAAATAAAAAAGTAAGAAAAGAATGGATTTCACAGACAGCTTCACTATTAAAAGAAAAGGGTTATGATAGCCTTATAGAACGGATCGATGCATTGAATTGTAACACGAAATTAAAAAAAGAGGAAAAGAGGAAATTGATGGTCTATTTAGAAAGGAACAAGACAAGAATGGATTACCCTTCATACATAGAAAAGGGAATGTTAATAGGTTCTGGAGCCATAGAAGCAGCGCACCGCAACGTATTGCAAAAAAGGATGAAACTGTCAGGTCAAAGATGGTCTGCCAAGGGAATTCAAAATATGATCAATCTCAGAGTAATCAATAAAAGTGGCCATTGGGATATGGTAACTGACAGGTTAAGACGCGCCGCCTAGACGGGACAAAATGAAATGCACCCGAAAATACGATTGGATTCGAAGTTGATTAATTCCAATATTGCACGCTGCACTCGAGTCCAGATGATAATCGAAGCTGTACGAGTATGCAGTAAAGACCTTATGGTAGAACTGCTTACAGATCAATTGGATAAAGAATCATGCGAGCTTTTAGAAAAGCTAAAAAGCCAAAGTGCCTCCAATATTGTCTACCCATTAAACAAAAAAGAAAAAGAGGAACTGCTAGTAGGTATGGGTAAGATCATAAAGGTACTCTTGAGTCATGGCCAGGCGGCGGGATTGACAGGCTACCAAGATCTCAAGCGGCTCTACGAAGAACAGTATGAAGAACAATCAGAGGAATCTAATGAGCAAAAACCTCCGAGTGCCTCTGATGATAAAACAAAAATCAGCGCGGTCTGTGATGAATCTGAACAGCAAACTAAACAGGAGAATACTCCGAGACCCAAAGCTGCAAGAGACATATCGAGTGGCAGTGTGCAGTCCATTCATGATCCTGATGCTGCCTACCGTACTAAAGGTAAAGCAGAAAATAAACAGACCATATCGGGCTATCATGCCAACATAAGTGAAACGTGTACAGAAGAAAATGAAATAGACCTAATCGTAGATGCCCAGGTAGTACCGGCCAATATTACAGAAGACGAGTTTTTAATCGAATCTATCGACCATATCCAGGATGTATTAAATCCAGATAAGGATGAATCAGGTCAAGAAAAGAATAAAATAGAACAGGCCATCACGGATGGCGGATACGACAGCAAGGCCAACAGAAAAGCAATGTCAGAAACGACCACGCCCGAATGGAAGTTAGCTAATACAAAAGGGGGAAAGCAGGCCTATACAATGAAACGAGATGAGAATAACAATCTTCAAGTATGGCGAAAAAAGACAGGAGAACAGTGCGCGGTAAAGTTTAACGAGAAGACCAACAAATACGTCATTAAACACGACACCCGAGGTCGGTATATGACCAAAGATGAAGTAGAAAACTATTTTTTATTTCAACAGATGCAAGAAACATTAGATGAGCACACCCACAATCTAAGAGCCAATGTGGAATCGACCATACATCAATGTTTTCACCGGCTCAAAAAAAGGAACAAAATATTGTATCGGGGTTTATTCAAATGTCAAATTTATGTCCTGTCACGAGTACTTTGGACGAATTTTAGAAGAATTAACGATAAATTGGTCGAAAATGCCCTCGGATTTCCAAATATCATCATCGCAACCCTCAGGAATGCTTATGCAACAATATTGCACTTAAGAAAATTCCAGGGTTTTGGCCGCAGCTGGCAAATGTACGCTTGAAAAATGTGTGGTAATCGGAGTGGACTCACAGTTGCATTTCCACCACAATTTCCCGCACAATCCACAGTTGCATTTCCACCACAATTTCCCGCACAATCCACAGTTGCATTTCCACCGCAATTTCCCGCACAATCTACAGTTGCATTACCTCCTTCCAACCCCCTAAATAACTGGACACGAATTAGGTAAAAAGAGTTATATACTAAATTCGTGAAAATATGAGTAAAAACAGAAGAAAATGGAGTAGTTCAGAGAAGCTTGAAATACTCCAATTTTACAAAGTACATGGTCTGAGCCGAACGGTTAGAGAATACCAGGTATCATCGACCACTATTTACAAATGGCAAAATATATTGGATGATTACGGGCCGGATGGTTTGGAAAATAAGCATCACCGTAACCGGAATACAGAACTGGATCAACTCAGGCGTGAGAATAGGGAACTCAAAGCGATTGTGGCTGAAAAAGAATTGGCATTGCGGATCAAAACAGAGCTTTTAAAAAAAAGTCTTTAACAAAACAAGATCGTAAAATGATAGCACAACAATTCATGGAGCAAGGACATAGCATTAAGGCAGTATTGGATAATTGCAGTTTATCCAGAAGCAGTTATTATTATCGGCCAAAACAAAGATCTGATAAAAAAGGTGTACCGAAAAGTGAATACACAATTACCCAAAATGGTGAATATGTATGCAATAACCAGGTGGTCAAGCAAATAGAAGAACTGTTATCTAAGGAATTTGTCGATTACGGATATATCAAAGTAACACACTGGCTCAGGCAGGAATACGGTTACATCATCAATCCCAAGAAAGTATATCGTCTGATGAGAGAAAATGGTTTGTTAAACAACAAGAAAAAGTTTCCCAAACCTTCCAGAAAACATTGGGTAAAACAATTGGTTCCCAAGCCTTTATCTGTTTTCGATTACTTGGAATTCGACATTAAATATATGTATGTGCCCGGGTGTGGACGCAATGCATTAATGATCACCGTACTGGACGTGTACAGCCGATGGGTACTCGGACATAGAATACAATGGTCAATAAAAGAAAAAGATGTAAAGGCTCTGTTTGACCAAATACTCTCCCAATACCCTCTACCATCCAGGTTTTACGTGCGTTGTGATAATGGCTCCCAATTTATAGCGTCTAGCGTGCAAAAGTATTTTGAGAGGAAAAACATCGTTCAGGAGTTTACAAAACCAGCTACACCTGAGCAAAATGCACATATAGAAGCATACCACAGTATTATCGAAAATGTCATTTGTCGCCGATACGAATTTGAAAATATTGAAGAACTTAGGCAGACTTTGATTAGGTTCGTTGAGTTCTATAATATGGATAGAATACACTCAGGAATTGATTACCTGAGCCCTTATAAATATTTACTTCAAAAAGGAATTGACCTAAAAAGCCAATCCCTTCGTGAAGCGTTGTGTTCTAAAACAAATATAAAACCTAATTTTGAAAAATCTGTCCAGTTTATAGGGGGTTAGGACAACCACCGCAATTTCCGGCACAATCCACAGTTGCATTTCCACCACAATTTCCGGCACAATCCACAGTTGCATTTCCACCGCAATTTCCGGCACAATCTACAGTTGCATTTCCACCGCAATTTCCGGCACAATCCACAGTTGCATTTCCACCGCAATTTCCGGCACAATCTACAGTTGCATTACCTCCGCAATTTCCCGCACAATCCACAGTTGCATTTCCACCGCAATTTCCGGCACAATCCACAGTTGCATTACCTCCGCAATTTCCCGCACAATCCAATGTTGCGCTACCGCCGCAAACTCCATTGCAATCCTCAACCTGATCGCCTTGACAACCGGTGGTACACCCTGGTATAGGCAGGCATATAACACCCCCTACCAATTCGTCGCAGGGAGGACAACTGCCGGGCACACCAACTTTTTGTATTTCTTTTAGCTTGAGTACAGGGATAGTGTCATTTTGCAAGCCCGTGGTGGATTGAGCGCCGCTAATTACATCAACCGTTGAACCATTTCTTAACTGGAAATGATCACTGCTTGTCAATTCCCCACCACTCTCCAGGTAAGAAATTCCTATCAATACTAAAAAGGATATACGTATCAGCATTGCCACATCGGGTTTTGCATTCCTAATCGAATTCAGGTATTCTTAGAGTAGGGGAGTCTATCTTTATCTCCTACGAGATTTGAGTTCGGACAGACCCGATTATAGAATCATATTCTGTGCCAATACGGTATTGCCATTATAAATTTCGATTATTTGATTCTTCGAAATTTATTCTATACCCTTTTTTATTTACGTATTTTTACGGTAGTGCAAGAATTCAAATACGCCTGCATTTATTGACCTTTTGTGACAGTGACTACAGTATAAATACGGTAGTGGGGCGTGCGGACAATTTTTCTAAATTTTTTTTAAAAAATTTACCGACGCCTCAAGCATCTGTGTCCAGCAATTCATTTTGTAGGGCAGCCATTACAATGCACAATACCCCTGATGCGTTTTTTTTGAACCCAAAACTTATCCATGCCATAATACTATCCATGCCATAATACATTACAACTAAATTTAATACGTTATTCAAATGAGTAAAACAGAACAAATGCACCTTGCGCAAGTGAATATTGCCCGCATGAGAGCTCCTATTGACAGTCCGATCATGGCAGATTTCGTCAATAATTTGGATCGAATCAATGCCTTGGCCGAGGACAGTGAAGGCTTCGTTTGGAGATTAAAGGACGAAGTGAGCAACGATGCTACCTCGATCAGCATTTTCGGCGATAATTTTTTGATCGTCAATATGTCGGTTTGGGAAAATGTGCAATGCCTTTTGGATTTTGTATACCAATCAGATCACGTCGAAGTATTCAAAAGAAGGAAAGAATGGTTTGAGCAAATGGAAGAAAAACACATGGCAAATTGGTACATCAAATATGGACGATTCCCGACGGTAGAGGACGCGGTAGAACGTCTTGAATACATTCGCAAATTTGGCGAAACGCCGTATGCATTTAGTTTCAAAAGCAAATACACAATTGATGACTTGCGCAAGTATTTGAATGCGGGTGAGAACATTACCGCCGTTCCGAGCACCGGAGCAGTGTAGCGAATTTGAGAACAAGATTTCTAGATACCGTAATACACGACTATTACGGTTATACATGTATATTACGGTAATAAGCGTAAATTACGGTAATACACGTATAATACGGTTCTGCTGATTGCACCCGAATCACGACATGCCTATCAATTGAAAACAATGAATCAGTTGCTCATAATCAGAGAAAGAGCATCGCAAGACAACGAACCTCCAAATTAGCCGGCACTTTAAACTTACTTCAGAGGATCACAATAATTCTAAAGCGTTAAATTCAACTTCAAAAGACAAACCATGATAAAAGGAGTACACACCATGTTTTACACTTCAAAAGCTGAAGAATTAAGAACCTTCTTACGCGACAAACTCGAATTTAAAAGTACGGACGTCGGAGACGGCTGGTTGATATTCGATATTCCGGAAGCGGATATGGGATGCCATCCCTCGGGCGATGAGACTTCGGACGGCGCTCCATCGGGAACTCATGCGATCTCATTTTATTGTGATGACATAGAGGAAACAGTAGCGGCGCTGAAGGGAAAAGGAGTAGAATTTAAAGGCGGAATAGAAGATCACGGTTACGGCTTGGTGACCTATTTTAAGGTGCCGGGAGACTTTTATATCCAACGTTACCAGCCTCGGTACAATAAGAATTTCTAATATATAATTTCCTAAATACTAAGGAGTTATAATTTCTACCGGCTCTAGTTTAATTAAGCTATTATTTGTATCTTAGAGGTATGGAAAAAGAAGCAATAAAATCGTATTTCATGGGTCTTTCGGCCGAAGGTCAGCAATCCCTGATAATGGAACTGCAAGCCGCTGGTGAGTTGGAAAATCTTTCCCCTCAATGCCAGAGGCTTAGGAGGGATATCTTGGACAATAAGCAAGGATGCTGTGCCCATTGTGGCCATACCAAATATGTAAAGTTTGGCATCGACAAAGGTTCCCGGCGCTATAAGTGCAAGTCATGTAATAGAAGTTTTACAGAATACAGCGGCACCTGGATGGCTAGGATCCGCAGGAAAGACAAGATTGATGATTATCTTAAGTTGATGTTGGAAGAAATGAGCCTGGATAAAATCAAGGTCACCCTGGGCATAAACAAGAAAACCGCATTCGATTGGCGCCACAAGATACTGGCATCCATAGAAGATACTGATAAGGGGGATTTTACTGGGATTACGGAAAGTGACGAGACTTTCTTTTTTCACTCGGACAAGGGCAGGGAAGTTGAATCCCGCAAACCAAGGAAACGGGGTGGCTCCTCAGGTAAAAGGGGCATAAATGATGACCACATTGCAGTAATTGTTACCCTGGATAGAAAAGAACAGATGGATTTGAGCGTGGCTACCAAAGGGCGGTTGAAGAAAAAGGATACCGCGTAACGCGGCACGAGTTATAGAAAAGGCCATAGGAAAGAGGTTTACCAAGCAAACTATATTGTGCAGCGATTCGCATGTCAGCTATAAAGGCTTTGCCATGGATAAACAGATCGAACACCATCCATTGCGTTCCGATTTAAAGCAACGGGTCAAAAATGGGGTTTATCATATCCAACATGTAAACTCCACCCACAGAAGGATAAAGAAATGGATTGACAATCAATTTTGGGGTGTTTCCACTAAATACCTCCAACAATATCTCAATTGGTATAGGCTGAAGGAAATGCTTAAAAAAAACAGGCAGTTCGTGAAAGATTTCGCAGCACTCTCAGTCGAAGACATAACGGCCTACGCGAGATACCAACAGATATCGAATCGATATGAAATGTTAATATCAACGCTAACCTAAACTAGAGCCTTTCTACCCAAAGAAATTGTTCAATTACATCTTCATTTACTTGTGACTTGGTAGTATCGGCGTTATATTGATGCCAAACAAACACGATTCAGCTATGAAAAAACTTATTATCGGTGCAGTGGTTTCTGCACTTATCTTATTCATTTGGCAATTTCTTTCTTTTTCCATTTTAGATCTTCACGGCTCCCAGATGGAATATACGGCAAACAATGATGCGATTCTGGAAGTGCTTGAAGCCAATCTCGAGGAAGGCGAATATTTTATTCCCAGAGCGCCAAGAGGTTCATCTCAGGAAGAAAGTGAGGCTTATATGAACGAAAGAATCGGTAAGCCATGGGCCTTGGTAAACTATCACAATATCCTGGAATACAGTTTTGGAATGAACCTGGTGCGCGCTATTCTTATCAACCTTGTTGCCGCTTTTATAATTTGCTGGATATTGATGAGATTTGCTGATCTGAATATTAAGACGGCCATTTTAGCTTCCGTAGGAGTCGGACTGATCGGGTATTTAACAATAAACTATCTGGATCAAATATGGTTCAAAAGCAATTCTATTCCCGATCTTATTGATGCCGTTGTGCCTTGGGCGTTAATCGGCGTATGGACAGGGTGGTACCTTCCTGAGGAGGGATGAAAAACATTAACTCGCACTTGAGTAATAAGGTCATAAGCCATTAAAGAGCCAGTGCGCCCGGGATTTCAAGTTCTGGCAGCACTATATCATAATGAGAATTATAGCGATCGGTCTGGCGATACTATTTTTGAGACCTAATTTGGGTTTTTCACAAATTACGTTTTTGCCATCCCTCGAAACGGCCCGTGAAGTGGCTCACGCTTTTGGTAAAGATATTCTACTCCTTATCCACAAAGAGGGCAGTAAAACAACGAAGAAGGTCATCAAGGATTTGGAATCGCCGGAAATTTCTCGAATTGTTAACCGCAATTTCGTCTGCGCGAAAATAGGCAGCCGACAAATCACTTTTGATTTCAAAGAGCGCTACAACCTCAAAAAGGCGCCTACCTTGCTTTTTCTCGACCGGCGAGGTAACGAAATGGGTCGAAACGTGGGTTATAAGGACAGCAAGACCACCTCTGCGTTCATAACATCATTTATCAAGCAATTGAGCGGACTGGAAGGCCTAAGAAGGGAGTAGGAACACGAGAAAACTGACAACGCTGTTCTCGTAAATTATTACGATCGCCTGATTAGGTATGGATTCGATGACGAAGCAAATAGATTGGTGGACCAATATTTTGCTAACCTCAGTGCGCAAAAGTCTGTTCCGGACTTCAGCTTTATTTTTCATTCGGCCAGGCACTTTAGACTACAGAGCTTTAGGTATGTGTTGGAAAATCTCAGCGTTTTCGATACCTTGTACTCGTACGAGGATGTCAATGCCCAATTGTGCAATGCCGTGGTCGAGAATCTTAGTCCTCAAAGGAGAAATGACAAACATATCTCCACAAGGATGAAAACAATTTTTGCAGGATACGATTACGATCGTTTTTGGAATCACTATGCAATCAAAACTTATGAGGGACGCCGGGACGTAGAATCGAAGAGAAAATTTACTGATCTTGCTATGAGTGTAATCTCAGGCAGTGATTGTGAGCACGCAGATTGGTACAATGAAGTTGTTTTTTCCGTAATGCTCAAGAACAAAGACAACGAATTTCTAAAGGGAATAATACCATACGTGGAAAACTGTATAGAGCATTCCAGTTCTCTGGACAGCATGGATATTCTAGCCGCGATACAATACCGATTAGGTCACAAAGAGGATGCGGCAAACCTGGTAAACAAAGCCAGGCAAATAGCACTTGATCAAGGTATGGCATTTAAGAGCAGTATGCATTATTTTCAAGACCTGGGATTTTTTGATTAACAAAATAAAAATAATGAGCAAAACCAAAGAATATACAAATGGCGAAGTGACAGTGGTCTGGAAACCAGATCTCTGCATTCATTCCGGTAAATGTGTTGGGGGTTTACCAAGTGTATTCCAGCCGAAAGAAAGGCCTTGGATAAAAGTTGATAAAGCCTCTGCTCAAGACATCGTAGATCAAGTAAAAAAATGTCCTTCCGGGGCACTGACATTTTACATGAACAATGATGCCTCCGTGGATGAAACGCTGTCGACCACAACTTCCGTTGAAGTCGTGGAAAACGGTCCTCTACTCGTCCATGGTGCATTGGAAGTGAATTTGGGAAGTGGCGACGTCGACACGAAGGAAGCCACCACTGCCTTCTGCAGATGCGGGCATTCGGAAAACAAACCTTATTGCGACGGTGCACATCGGAGAGAAGGTTTTGAGGGCTAATGGGGGGCCCAATTTTCTTAGTCCAACGAAGCTTAAGCGTAGTTGGATTGGGCGTTTTTGAGAAAATTACTCTTTAGAACTACCGCCACGACGAGGATAACTTCTGCCCATGAATTATCAGTCCATTTACCAAGAAGTACTTCTAGCCGAAAAAAGAATACGCAAACACATTCTGAAAACCCCATTAATCGAGTCCCACAGTCTTAGCCAACTCATCAAAGGAAAAGTCTACCTGAAATGCGAAAACGAACAGTACACCGGTTCTTTTAAAGCAAGGGGAAGCTTAAACAAAATTCTTTCTCTGAGCCAAGAAGAAAGGAGTAAGGGGCTGGTCACGGCATCTACAGGAAATCACGCGTTGGGATTCGCAAGATCGTTACAAATAGCTGATACACAGGGAGTTGTATACCTATCTAGCTATGCTTCAAAAGCTAAAACGGAAGTGCTTTCTCATTACCCTGTGGAATTGATCTATCACGACGGCGACTCACTTCAGACAGAAATATATGCTAAAAAAGTGGCGGAAGAAAATGGCCGTATTTGGATATCTCCGTACAATAATCCGATGGTAATCGGCGGCCAGGGCACAATCGCTATTGAACTTGAAGATCAACTTGATCGCTTCGATTACCTTTTGGCGACAGTCGGCGGCGGCGGTCTGATTTCGGGCATAGGTTCTTATCTAAAAATGAGGCGGCCCGATGTAAAAATAATCGCGTGCCAACCTGAAAATTCGCCTGAAATGACTTTAAGTCTGGAGGCAGGCAGGATCGTGGATTTGGGTGAGCAAAAGCACACTTTATCCGATGGATCCGCGGGGGGCATCGAGCCTGATGCGATCACTTTTGAGCTTTGCCAGCAGATATTGGATGAAAGTATTCTGGTAACGGAAGATGAGATCAAGGAAGCCTTAAAATTAATCGTTCACGAGCATAAAAAAATTATAGAAGGATCAGCAGCTGTAGCTGTGGCCAGTTTTATCAAAGAGAAGGATAAATTTCAGGGGGCGACTGTGGTGATTGTGTTATGTGGTGCGAATATTGAGATAGGGAAGTTAGTGGATATTCTCGGCGAACAAACCACTAAGAACTCTGAGTTAGCCTAGTGCCTCAGGAACTAAATGTGTGACCATTTATTCAAACAGTTGATTGTTGTTCGTTGATAGTTGCTTGTTAGGGAACCAGCAACAAACAACCGGCAACCAGCAACTTTTAAAACATTCAAGGACTTCGTTCCCGAGGCACTAGTGCTTTGTAAAGTAAGTTCTTCTGAATTATGGGGACCAGATTTTGAGTCAGATCGCGGCGCAAAACGCAGCCATAGCCAAAGCTACGGCGAGGCTTTGCAACAAAGAGCTGGCTCAAAAGATGCCGCCATAAACTGTAGAAATTTATTTTACAGAGCACTAGTGCGTCAGGAACTAAATACTTGACCATTTACTTAAACGGTTGGCTGTTGTTCGTTGATAGTTGTTTGTTATGGAATGAGCAACGAACAACTAGCAACTATCAACTTCTAAGACGTTCAAGGACTTCGTTCCCAAAGCACTAGGTGCTCTTCGTCGTTGCAAAATTTTATCAGTTATTCTCGGTTTACGTCGACAAGGTGACATCCCCGCCTGAACCGGACAGGCAGGTTATGAATTCCGATGATAATCGGAAGGCAGAAGGTGTCATCTTAACCTCAAGCGCTATCAAAAATTACTGAGATGACACCTTTTTTTCAAAAAGATGCCACCTCGACGTATTCGTTTTCTTAAACTGAGAATAGCTAAAATTTTATGAAACTAGCGCCTAATTCTTTGATTTTGAACTGATTACGAAGCCCAATTCAAGATTGCCAACACCTGTGAAACCAACATCCGTGTTTTTCCCAGTTCTAAATCTTGCACCTAGACTTAATCCTAGATGTATTCCGCTTTTGTAATTTCTTTGAATGCCCCAGACCGGCCCCATAAAGAAGACATCTTCATCCGAAAAATTGGCATTTCCCAAGTTACCAGCGATCGTGGCGAAATTATATCCGGCTACGAGTCCTATGTAGTTACCCGAGTTAGGCCGGAGTTCTTTTTTCACCTTTTTTCGAGGATAATAATTTCTAAAGGATGCCCGAATCGACGGTACAAGGCCAAACTTTATGTCGTCAAATTGATCCTCGCCGGTAACACTATTCAAACCAAAAGCAAACGTAACCGACTGCTTGTCACTGATACTTTTTTCCAGATTCAGACTTGGTTCCAGGATGTTGAGATTGAATTGCAGGTCGCTAAGTTCCGCCGAAATTCGATCTTGTGAAAACAGTAGAAATGTACAAAGAGATAAAGAAAGAGTAAGAAGCTTTTTCATGATTGTTAGATTAAAACGTTTCGCAATATCTTAACAAAGTAGCCGTGATAATTTTCTCTTTTCAAGTTTTCATAGGTGGTTTAAGATCAAATTATTATTCTTCTTAATGAAGCCTTAATACAAATTAACGCCTCTTGCCATTTTATTGCAAAAAATGACCAATTCTTAATATATTACAAATATTAGTATGTGTATAGATCGGTAAAACAGAGGCATATAAAGTCATCAAAGGTAGGCGCTTATATATCTGGCTCCTAAGTACATGACAAAAAACGGAAGTAGAGCCAAATTTTCCGTCTGTCGTGGTTAATATATGCGTTGATATAGTTGTCTATCCCTCCCCTGAAAATGCTTTTTCTTCTTTTTCCTCGATTATTTTTTTTGAATAATGAGGGTATCTTTCTCTTTATCCATTCGCCTATACGTATCATCCATACATATGATATGGCTAATAAACCAAATAATGTTTCTAGCCTTTTGGGATGAGTTACATGTGTATCTTCCAGTTGAAAACCATTCGTTTTCATGTCCTTGAACATGTTTTCAATATACCACCTTTTGGCATAGATATCGCAAGCATCTTCTACATCCTCAGAGTGTATGACTATCAAATACTCTAATTTGTTCTTGTCATTTCTAAATCTGAATCCGCTTACGTATACTTCATTGCCTCCAACTAAATATTTTCCCGGCAATCTTGGCGATGATCTTTTATTATTTTTACATAATAAACCCAGTTTTACCTCCTTGCCATTTTTTACACCTACCATGCCTTCCTTAACCCGAAGGTTGAATCCTATCTCATTGGTTATCAAGTACTTAACCCAATGTTGGCCAATGAATTCCCGGTCTCCTATAACGTTCTTTATCTGACCTTTTCCAACAATTTTTACCACTTCCTCTAACAACTCAATTCTTTCATATTGTGCAGAGTTGCCTTTCTTTGGAAGCAACACCCATTTGATCGGTATCGAATACCCGTCTCCTAGTATAGAAAATACCAAAAAATTAATATCCACTTTACCAAATTGCCAGTTTGTCCTATCCACAAGCAGGGTATAAGGCCCCTTCAACTCACTCATTTTCAAAAGCAAATGTCCTAGACCAGTGTCATCCCAATCCACCTGAGAGATAAATCGTTGAAGACGACGATAATTACTCAATGGCTTCGCTTTTGAAATCATACCGTGAGCAACCTTGACCATATTGACACTCCTAATGGTAGACATACTGATCACCGCCGAGGCAATCAAGTTTACCCTTTGCTGGTGAAGTTTACTAAGTTCTATTTTCAATTCTCGGGAAAGTTCTTTAACTTTCTCCTTAATTGCCATGTCGTTCAGTGTTGTAAGTAACACATTATCAACACTTTACGCGTGGCAATTATTTTATCAATCCTGTTTTGTCATGTACTATGATCTGGCTCATAAAAGGAAATAGCCCTATTTGTTCCGAACCTAATGTCGAAACTAACTATGTACATTCCTGAGGGAAGTTGACGTACATCTATTGAGGTAAATAATTCTTGGTCTTCAATTTTGAACAAATCTTTGGTCATAAAGATGCGACCGTGATAATCAGAGATGATAATGCTTACTTTGCCGGAAGCTCTTGGATCCCTTAAAAATATCTTGACTTGGTCGGTGACTGGGTTTGGAAATAAAATAAAATCATTCAGGCTGGAATTGTCGACTATGACTCTAAGATTGTGGAAATTATTGCGTTCGTCCCGCTCCAGGATTTTTCCGCTTGGATCGATCAATACGGTCATAAAATATTGCCCCGTTCCGTACTCCAAAGGAAATTCAAATGCGAAATTGGTATTCATTAGACCGGTGCCGCGAGGGATGGTGATGACATCATCATAAATGCGAAATCCCAAGATGTTACCATCGGCCGAAAGCCAAAACTCTACTTCGAGATCAGTGTCTTCGTTGACACCCTCATTGCCTAATTCGAAAACCAGGTAAAGAAATTGTCCGGAGCTGATATTCAAAGAAGATTCGTTGGTGGTGATGGAAAAGTCCGGAAAAAAATCGTAATCTGACAACACGGTGGAATACTCCTGTTCGTAATAAAAGTTCATCAATTCATTTTGCATATCAGAGAACTTCCTTCTGCATACCGAAGGTGCGTAAGACATGAGGTTGCTCGGATCGGGATTGTATAGGTTACCCGAAGGATCCGCAAAAGAAAAACTCGAGTCCGGCAAATAGAAAATAGTCATTGACGAAATCCAGTTCGTCGTATAAAGTTTCTATCTCAATATTCGCGGCTCCCGGTATGGTTTCTACGATATGGATGGTGATGCCGATGCTCTTCGTTTCATTAGCTTGCCCTGCATTTTTTTTGCTGGAATTTGCGAAACGCAACGGAGTCAATTTCCTTGTGGTCGCTGAGTTTTGTGGCACAGAATTGTGCTTGTACCGAAGAAGCGATTGTAACGGTCGGTAACAAAAGGGTAAAATGTTTCAGAGCTCTCATAACATTATTCTATTCAAAAAGAAAATGTCAAAAGTGTGAATATAAATATCCGCACGTTGTTTCTGTGTTGTCAATAGAACGTAACGTCAGAAGCTGACATAATAGTGGGGAAAAATTTGATTATGGCCTATTACAGGCGACTATTATGATGGAATTGTCAGAATGGATGTTGTATCAGATCAGTGAAATGGGGCATTAAGGATGGGAAGCACTTTTAATCCCTTGCAAAGCTTCGCCCGCACCGACCACCAGGCCTGCTGCATTAAAGCCACTTGCATTTCCTCCACTTCCAGCTACCAGGCCTGCTAGATTTATGCCGGTCATATTTTCCCCCGGCACCCACTACCAATCCTGCAATACTGATGCCTTTTACATCTTGACCCGCGCCCACGGCAAGCCCGCCGATACTTATGCCGGAAAGATTATTCCCTCCTCCAGCGGCGATGCCACCTATATTAATTCCGGAAAGATTGCTTCCTGCGCCAACGGCAATACCTCCAATTTGAATTCCCGAAAGATTTCGCTCCGCCCCGGCTCCGAATAGTGCCAGTGAGACGCCATTGCGGTCTTCACTTCCGAATGCCATCGGAAGCCCTATGGACAATCCGTTAATTGTGCCGCTTAATTCCTCATCTTCATTGGCATTCCAAATGGTGAAATTAATTCCATTGATGGTTTGGATATTTCTATCGATAAAGTTGAGTCGCAGGCCGTTAAATTTTGTGGAATTGCCAAAACTGATGCCTGCGGGTTTGGAGGGGATGTTGAGTGATTGCCCATGAACTAGGCTCATGCATGCGAAAAGAAGAGCAGTAATTAAGAATTGTTTCAAAGTTTTCAAATTCATCATATGCGAAGCAATTTCAAAAGCGTCGCAACGCAAAATTGTATCTACAATTGAGTATTGAAATTAGACGAAAAAAAGCATGGATTAGTTACAGGTCTGTCAATGATTAAATTGTGAAACGATTCACACAGTATTCTTCACATACTACTTGAACTTGAGGCATTGAGTTGATCAATAAACCATTCAATTGCTTCCTTTTCCCGATCAGAAAAAGAATCTCCATTTGACGTTCTGCTTTTGAGCCCGGATAGATGTTCTGCGAGCGCATTTTTAGGCCAATTCTCCTCCGTACAATCGAAGATGGCAAGTGCCGCAGCCTTTGCCGTCGAATTGTTGCTGTTGTGGCAAGAACCGCATTGTCGATCGAGAGCAATCCGCATAACTTCCTGAAAATCAGGAGATTCACCATCTTCCGTTTCTTGAAATCCTTCGGTTGCAGGAGATGATATCACCTTTACATCCGTGTGCTGTTGATGCATCTTCAGTCCGCAATGCATAAAAATGGGTACAAAAAGTACCGGAAGAATAAACCATTTCATTCCCTTAAAATACCCATCAGATTTGAATTACATGTAAAAAAATCTTGAATAATTCTACTCTCTACCCAATACCCATCCTACTAAACCACCGGCGACAGCAAAGCGGATTGAAAAGGTTAACGCGTACCACCAAATCACACCACCGGTGAAAAGGGTAGTGGTGGAATACATCCATAAGCCTATGCACAATCCAAGGATCAATCCTATTACAGCACCAGCTTTCATTCCTGTGTTGAAAGTTTTTATTGCGGCCCATCTTCCAAAGATGATTGCGAGCAATAACGCAAACAAAATTTCGAAAATAATGATGCCTGGAAAATATTCGCGAGTGACAGCTTCGGCAGCGTCTGTGGCAAATCGCAAATCCGGCAGTAGCAATACATAGATAACGAAACCGAGGCCGAACAGTGCTACGAACCCAGCAAGGGTAGCAAGAATTGTTTTTTGAATATTCATAATAAAATTGGTTTAACAAGTGAAAAAATAGAGATCACAAAATTCTTTATTAAAGAGGTTGGGGCGTGGAATGCGCTATTGGAAGTGATAAAATTGGTGAAATATGATTTCACATTTTCGATTTTCAAAGTTTGTTTAAAAATCCAATATAGTCAAAATCCTGAAATCAGAGATTTGTCACGCAAAGACTAATCGGCCTTTCTTGTCCGCTTTCAGCAGCCGAAATCGCCTATCGCGCACGAAATCCACCAAAATTAAGCGGCATGCCGATGGTCGATAATTTGATGCTTGTCAACTTTAATTATCAGGTCTTATACCCCCTTCGATTCTTTTTCTTCCTCAATTTATTGGCTTCCCTGTCTTTAATAAATTGCTCCTTGACCGGATCCCATCTTAGCGGACGATTCAGCCGATAGGCAATATTCGCAAGATTGCAAACGGTGGCTGACCGATGTCCTGTTTCTACATCGCAGATCGGTTGTGTGCGATTTTTAATGGCATCGATCCAGTCTTGGTAATGATTGCCTTTGGTATCGTAGAGATGAGTTTCACTTTCTTTGATGTCAGCCGTAACGATATTGGCTGGATTGGATTCCAAAAATCCTCTGCTCACATCGATCGTTCCATCTCTCCCAATGAATCGCACGGCATAGCCTCTTCCAAAATTCCAGTGAAGCATTTCTATGCCATTGGCATAAGTCATTTTAAGACCTCTTACTGCATTCGGCTTCTTTGGCGGTTCGAATAAAACCGGCCCTGATCGATCCATATCAAGCCCCCATTGAGCTATGTCAAACATATGCGCGCCCCAGTCGCAAAGAATACCGCCACCGGTTTCCTTTAATAGTCTCCAATCGGGCCAAAACTTTACATGGTTGTGCGAAGGTGAAAGTCGATGGTTGTAAGCGAGAATTGGAGCAGGTCCGCACCATCTCTCCCAATTTACTTCTTTGGGCAATGGTTCGGCAGACAGATTGTAGGACATAGCAGGATCGCCTACGGTTACCAGGACTTTTTCAATTTTCCCTATATACCCGTTTCTCACCAGTTCACAGGCTTTCCTGAAATCTTCGGTTGACCGTTGCATACTGCCGGTCTGGACGATCCGTCCTGTTTCCTTTGCCGTTTTTACCATTTTGCGGCCTTCTTCAATCGTGTGTGTCAAGGGTTTTTCACAAAAGACATCCTTGCCTGCTTTCATCGCCGCGATGGAAGGTATAGCATGCCAATGGTCGGGTGTCGCTACAATCACGGCATCAATATCATCTCGTGCTATCAGTTGGTGATAATCTTCATATACGGCTACACCTTTATAGCCATTCCTATTCCTGAATTCTGCATAGGCTTGTTCCACATGAGACTGAAACCAGTTCATTTTTGTCGTCCATACATCACAGCCGGCAACAATTTGAGCACCTGTCATTTCCAAAAAGCGTTTAGAAAGACCACGGCTTTGCTTGCCTAAACCGATAAATCCTAGGTTTATTTTATCACTTGGTGGAGTATAGCCGTGTCCTAGTACATGCCTGGGTACTATGGTAATTGCTAGGGACGAGAGCGATAATTCCTTTATGAAGTTTCTTCGTGACGTGTTCGTACTCATTTAGTTTATTTATCAATTTGCAAAGGCACGATTAAGTTGTAATTTTAAGAAAACCAAAACGAAGATGAAAAGTATAGCATCTACGATTAAATTTCTACTTCTGGTGGCGATATTATGGCATTCGTGCAAACCGCACACAGCTCAACCTATCGCCGTTTCAAGTGAGACCAAGCCGAATATCGTCCTTATTTTCTCTGATGACCACGCATGGTACGATTACGGTTTTATGGGACATGAAATTGCACAGACAGCAAACCTCGATCGCTTAGCCGCTGAAGGCATCGTTTTTCCAAGAGGATACGTTCCTACAGCCATATGTCGCCCGTCGCTTATGACCATGGCTACTGGACTCTTTCCCCATCAGCACATGATCACGGGCAATGATCCAGGAGGTGGATTTGATACGCCGAGATTTCCGAGAGAAGATCTTCTCGAGAATATTGATAAACTTCCCACTTTACCTCGAATCCTGGTCGATAATGGCTATCTGGCTCATCAATCCGGAAAATGGTGGGAAGGGGATTACTCGCGAGGTGGATTTACGCACGGTATGACCAAGGGAAGGAGACATGGTGACGAGGGCCTCAAAATTGGCAGAGAAGGCATGGATTCTATCTACCGATTTGTGGAATACGCAGTATCTGAGAATAAACCATTTTATCTCTGGTATGCACCATTTTTGCCGCATACACCACATAATCCACCCGAACGCCTTCTTACCAAATATGTAAATCAAGAACTGACAATTTCCGTAGCGAAATACTACGCTATGGTGGAGTGGCTGGATGAAACAATCGGCCAGTTAATCGATTTCCTGGAAGAAAAAAATCTTCTGGAGAACACCCTCATTTATTATTTATGCGATAACGGGTGGATCCAAAAACCCGATGCAAACGGATTTGCAAATGGATCCAAACAAAGCGCTATGGAAGGAGGCGTGCGCACACCCATATTATTTTCATGGCCCGGAAAACTGAAACCAGCTATACGCGATGAACTCATTTCCAGTATTGACTTCATGCCCACACTACTTGCCGCAGCAGGCATTGATCCGCCTGCGAATCTCCCAGGATTGAATCTATGGGATAATCTCATTTCAGGAGAAAAAATCGACCGTCAAATCATATTTGGAGAAGGATACGGCCATAACATGATCGACAAGGACAACCCGGAAGCGTCACTAGCCTACCGATGGTGCGTAGAAGGCCATTGGAAATTGATCCTTTGTTACGATGGTGAAATTGAGGGTTGGGGAAGCCACACGCATGAAGAAATGAGAACTCAACCGGTGCGATTATATAATATTGTTAAAGATCCTTACGAAAAAACGAATCTGGCAAAACGATATCCTGAAGAAGTAGAACGACTGACGCGTAAGATTGAGGATTGGAATCCGCTCAAGGATAGGAAAGTACTTGAGAAATCATAGATTTCAATAAAAATTAAAATTAAAAACCACCCTACTTTTAACTTTCATTTTGATTTTGATTTTTATTTCCTCTAGTGCGTCAAGAACTAAGTAATGACATATATAAACGACGTTATTTTTCTTCTGATCAAGGCGGGAAAACCGGAGTTATGCCTAAGCATAATGCATTATGTCCCGACATTCGTCAACGATTTTCTACTATCCAATTATTTTAATATTCTCAGTCCGCTGTTTACTGACACTGCTAGGCTAACAATTTAAACACTAAAATAATATATGGCGGTTAACTATTTGTTAATTGGCCATTTAATAAGCTTCTATTCTAGAATAGGGCAAATGAGCCACGAATTCGCTTTGTAATTACACTTCATATTATTATTTTACGCCATATTTAATTTTAGTTATTATGGCAAAAAATACAAATCCGAGACTACCCGATCTTGATTTTGAAAAACTCAATGTTAAATCTGATGATTCTACTTCTTTGAAATTTTTAATGCTGGTAGAAGGTGCTTACGGACAGGGTGTGAAGAAAAGCATCAAGAAGTATGGTTATACAGAACAACGGTATTACCAATTGTTGAACAAGTTCAAGGAAGATGGTATGGACGCTCTGATCAATCAGAAAAGAGGCCCAAAGAAAAATACTGTTCGTTCTGATAGGGTCATCCACCAGATAATCAGACATCGTTTTCTCGATCCGCGAGCCAATAGTGATGTGATCGCCCAAAAGCTTAACCAACAGGGGATCAAAATCAGTAAACGAAGTGTGGAACGGACTATTCAGGAATATGGTCTTCAAAAAAAAACTCCATAAGCTAAATCCCGATAGTCAAAAGCCAATACCTGTTACTGCCCAGCAGACCAAGAGGGTAAAAAAGAAGATCGTGGTTACCGAACAGAACAATGAACGGTTCATACGCGAAATGTTAGCTCGAAAGGTATCAGGCACTCATTTGGGTCTCTGGTTATTGATACCGGAATATCTACGACTTGGAGCCTGGGACTTGGTCTGCGGACTTTTCAATAAGCCCGAAGATCACAACCTTTCTGCCCGTATTGGCCTACAATTGGTCAATGAAGCAGCAATTTGTCAAAACAGAGTCAGGAAAAGGAATGCTCTGTGCAATCAAGGTTTTGCCCTGGCAAATGGATTGTCCTTTTTGGTTACTGACGAAACCATTCATGAGGTACTCGACCGCCATACGATGGCAGAATATGAATCCCTTCAAGTGACATTAAGGCAACTCAGAAATCTGCAAGGACATTATGATCCACAAAATATCCTTGCTATTGATCCACACCGCATTCGGTCGTCCACTCAGCGCGTTATGCCAAAGAAGAAAAAAAGACCTTCAGAGCCTGCTCACAAAATGCTACAGACTTTCTTCTGTAACGATGCTTTAACGGGACAGCCATTGGCTTTTACCGTTGGATCAAGCGGCAAAACATGCTCAAAGGCCACCTTACAGTTGTTAGACCTATTGAAACAATCAGGGGTTGAAAAAGCATTAATAATGGCCGATAAAGAACATTTTACGGTCGATATATTAAACCACATTGTTGATAATACCGAAATGGATCTTCTCTTGGCAGTCCCTAATACCAAAAGTGTTGTTCAATGTTTTAATTCATTGGACTATAAGCACCTCTGGGCAGGATATGCCATTGGGCAAACTGATTATAAATTGAAAGCATGTCCACATCCTTTTAAACTTATTGTACAACGAACAGGAGAAATACCTCAATATTATTCCTACAAAGCTTTCTTATCCACTGTGGATAATAACGTAGTCCAATTACTCACTCAAAACTATCCAAAACGTTGGACTATCGAAGAGTTTTTCAATTTTGAAGGAGATATGGGTTGGAATCGTGCTTCTACCTTTAACCTCAATATCCGGTACGGGAAACAAAGTCTTGCTCTTATTGCACAAGCAGCTACACATCAATTGAAAAACAAACTACCAAAACCCTATAACCAATGGACTGCTACACACACCGCTACACAAATCCTTACCAATATGGAAGGTGATCTCAGAGTCAAGGACGACACCATCATTGTCACCTACTATCGGGACTATCTCAACCTTGGTATAGAAAAACATTACCAAAACTTGCCTCGAATCCTGGAACAGGAGGGAATTAATCCCAAAATACCTTGGCTATTTGATTTTAAACTCGACTTTCGATTCAAATGACTAAAATAAATTTACCTTCAAAAATCGTTGACATTCGTCGTCGGGGAGGATTTTTCCAACGCCGAGCAGAAGGAAAAGAACAAGTTTATGTAGGTTAGAATTTAGTTCCTGACGCACTAGCAGCCCGATGAATCCACACAATGTCTGTATAGCACAAAATGCCTCATGACGCTGTATTTCTGGTAATTTCTACAGTCTCTGAATCCTCAAATTCCTGAACATAATCACACCCCCATTGACCTGAAGGACGATGAAACCATTGCTTGTTATTTCTGATACTAGATCTGCAGTTTTTACACCATTGAGCCATACTTCGATGTGGTCGCCGTCAGCTCGAATCATGTAGTTATTCCATTTGTCATTAGTTTCCAGATGTGCCAAAGGTTTGCCGTGAGTGACGATTGCCCCTGTTCTGAACTACTATGATGTAAGAGGATTAAGCTACACCCAGATGGTCAGGAAAGAACTAATGTGGTATCTGAAAGGTAGGCTATACCGTTACTATAATCGGAAAAGTCAGCGAAGGAGTCGCCTGTCTGGTTCACAGGCATTTGAATTATTATTGAGACATGGTATCGTCAATCCATACAAGTCATCCGGGCTGACACCGCGAATACTGTGAGACGAAACTGTTAGGAAAGCCGTATGCGGGAAAATCGCACGTACGGTTTGACGAGGGGGTGAAGCGAAGTGGATTCGTTCTTTCGCTTCATTCTACTCTACTGGATTGTCATCGTCAATTCCAATTCAATCGCTCGGCAATCTTAGTATTCGGAGTGCACTCATTCTTCTATTTCGATACGTTGACTCTTGGGATCATAGCAGGGCTAGGCGAATTTCAGGATGTGGCTCTGGCAATGGGGTGGGCATCATGGTCAGTTCCATTGGTGATTACTGAGGTCGCTTTGCAATGGAATAAATCATAATTCATGAAAAGTGAAAATCGATTTTAATAACTCATCTTTAATACCACCAATCCTTTATTTTTGCGCCCTCATTTAAATGCATGAGCAAAAAAAAAGTCATTTTCTATTTGATCGACGGAGCGCGCCCAGACGTCCTCAGCAAGCTGGCAAATAATGACCAATTACCCAATATCAAAAACCATCTGATCGATAATGGGTCGTATACTAAAGGGAGTACTTGTTTTCCTCCAACAACGGGACCTGCCTATTTACCTTTCTTAACGGGAGCCTTCCCCGGCGATCATCACATACCAGGAATACGTTGGTTTGACAAAAAAAAAAATATGTCCAAAGGACGCTGGCACCGGAATTCTATGCGCAGCTATTGCAGCTACGAGGCCAAATATTTTAATGACGATATGGATCCGGATCGTCCTTCGCTATTTGAAGAATATGACGACGGCATCAATTTGTACAATATGATCACCAAAGGCGTGGGCGCAGAAAATGACATTACTAAAAAAGGGAAAACAGGTCTGTACTTTAAGGCCCATTACCATCACAAACATCATGAAGTAGACTTGGCCGGCCATAAAAAACTGATGAAGTCGCTCGGTCGCCAATCACGCTTTACATTTGCTGTTTTTCCAAGCATTGACTGGGATTCACACACTTGCCACTACGACGATCCTGATACTACTCACAAGGCCTATAAAATAGTAGACGACAGCCTCGGAGAATTGGTATCTGCCATGAAGAAAAAGGATCAATATGAGGATACACTGATCATAATGGCAGCCGATCACGGGTTGAGTTCAACACATACACATCTGGATCTTGGTAATTTTTTTACCAGTCATAATTACAGGGTTTTGGAATATCCCAAGATTTTGAAGTTTCGTCCGAATGTCGCTGTCTTTATATCCGGCAACTCTTTTGCAAGCATTAGTTTCCTGGATAAAAAGGAAGACCATACCAGGAGTACCTTATACCAAAATCACAAAGAGGTACTGGAGGATTTGGTAAAACAAGATGCCGTTGACTTTATTTTAATGCTTGGTCGTGAGAATGAGTACGTTGTTGCCAAACAAAAAGGTGAGTCAATTATTAGATTGCACCACGATCAACGACTATCCTATCACCCGCATACCGCTGACGTATTCGGAATAGACGAGGTATCCATACCATTGAATTACATGGACAGTTTTGACCGCACCTTCGAGAGTGATTACCCTGATTGTCTTTGGCAATGTCATCAACTGATGAAAAGCCATAGGGCGGGAGATGTCGTGATCAGCGCTGCTTCCGGTTTTGATCTTCGCGATTTTTGGGAAATTCCTGAGCATAAAGGCTCCCATGGTTCTTTACATTGGGAACATATGCACGTACCCATATTGACGAACCAAAAAGACTCTATTAACCGTCCCATTCGTACTAGCCAGGTACACTCCATAATAAAAAGATGGATAGATAATGATTGAAAATTTGGATCGATCCAAAGTATTCAACCCCAAGGTTATCAAGAAAGGAATAGTCATTTTCCTGACCATTACCCTACTCGCGTTTGCAGGACTATTTCTTTACAATGACGGATTGGAAAACCTTAAAGCCTGGAAAAAAATAAAATGGAAATATCTGTTAGCAGGATTGATTTTTATATGTAATGATCTATACATTGGAGGTTTGAGAAACCACATTTTCGTGCGCCAGTTTGTGCCGGGAATATCGCAAATGGTAAGTATAAAGGCCAATTTGGCCAATATTTTTATGGGTGCGATCACTCCTTCACAGAGCGGCGGCGGGCCTGGTCAATGGTATATTTTTCATCGCAATGGAGTATCGTTTGCTGATATCATAGGGGTGAGTTTTTACAACTGGATATCGACGCTTTTGTTTTTTCCTTTGAGCGGTGCGTTGGCGATTTATATTTTAAAAGGATCGATTCCTGAAGGTTTTGTAATGCACTTGACCCGCTTTGGTTTCAGTGTGTTCACTACTCTTTTCGTCGTGGTTATGGTCGGCCTGTTTGCACCTCGCGTGCTGTTTTTGTTTATCAAAGCAATCGCAAAAATAATTGGTGTTATAAAGGCAAAATGGAAGTGTCGAATCAATACACTGGGAAATAAAGGAATTGAAAAACTTACGGAATATCGCAGCAAATACACCGGCCTGATCAAAAGAAAACCGCATTTGATGCTTTTCAGCTTTTTACTTACCATCGTTCTCTATCTCAATAAATATGCCCTTGCTTACATTTTCATCGTTGCCTTTGGGGTAGACGTGGATTTTTGGAGCGTAATTGCTGTCATGGCTGTGGTCTATCTGCTTTTGTACTTTGCACCAAGTCCGGGAGGAAGCGGTATAGCCGAATTGGGAATTACAGCACTTCTGATTCCTTTAATAGGCGTTGAACTTGCTCCCTCTATTACCTTGCTGCATCGCAGTTTTCTTGTATTTATTCCAGCACTATTAGGTGCAGTTATTGTGTTAAGACAGATTGGTTTGGAATGAATTGGTACCAGCCAAAGTCAAAATTGGTTGGAAAGATGATTTGTAATAATTCGATTCTTAACTGCCTTACGACCTCAATATAGGGTTTGCCATATTAGGGTTTCCATTTTAAAATAAGTGGTTACACCGTGCGTCCTGAAGCTCGAAAGCGAGCATGCTATTTACCAGATGGAGGTATGGCCCTCCGAAGGCAGCTGGAAGAAGCAGCCTTCAAACCACCTTATGGTGCTAAGGTAGTAATACTGAGGTATTGAGCGATAAGGAAAAGGCTTTGCTAGAGGAGTCAGGTGATCATTGAAAGAGTCGAACGAAAGTGAACCACTGATTAAGCAACGAAACACATTTAGATGTACACCAAAACCGGGAATTGGTGTATTTCCCGGGAAGACCATAGCGGGCGACCTTCTTACTGGCTGTGGGGTTACCGTTGTAGAGGTGGCGAGACATCAATGAAGGGTGGTAAATAGAACAGGAGATTGCCCTACTGTAATGCAAAGAGAGAAGGCACAATCCGCAGAGGAGAGGCCGAGCGTATCGATGTAAAGAGGGTTACGGACTAACTCGTAGTAGTGTTGAAGCATCTGTAATGGGTGTGAAGCGAAGGGGTTAGCATTGTTGATTATTGGTTGGAGTTTAACAACCATTAATTATGGAAGGACTAAACAAAGACAAAGGGAAGTCGGTACCTATTACCATGCGAATGGTGAAGAAAGGGTACTTAAGAGTTAAGGCTAATAGCAGGCGGAGCAGGAGTTGACAGGATGACCATAGAAGAATTAGAAGGTGATCTTGGCAATCAACTGTATAAGCTGTGGAACAGGCTTAGCTCAGGGAGTTACTTTCCGCCATCGGTGAAGCGTGTGCTGATACCGAAGGGAGGGAATGATTATCGGCCATTGGGTATACCGACGGTGCTGGATCGGATAGCACAAACTCAAAGGAATGTTTACGTCGGCCGCTCAAAATTTTATCTACTGTTTGCCAGAAGGGGTGACGTAAACATTTCGGTTGAACAATGCCGTGACCAGACTTTTACTTTAGGGTAAGGCTTAGACGATTCAATACTTGATTGGGACTAAATAATAGCGATTATTTAATTTCGATACTGTTTTAATAGGTGTAGGCTGATCACTTTCATCCTTATTTTTATCGTTAGTCTTTTCAAGTGTATTTTTGGCGTCCATTTTGATTGTTTAACTCATAGGTATTTCCTTCAGCATTGATTATTTACTGTCTTGAGCAAGTGGTGATAATATGTTAGACACTTTTGAAGGTGACCTACAGTTGGGTATGCCTAAATATTGGTATATCCAACTTTTATCCGATTTAACCTCTTGTATTGTGTATTCTGTGTTTTTACAATTGGAACATTGGAATGGCTTTGCTTTTAATAGTTGTGTAAGTATTTCAAATAACGTTCTGACCGTCTGACCATTTCTTTTTATTTCAACTGGCAATACCTCTTCTAATCTCTTTTTTGTGGCCGGTGCGTGCAATCCATATCGTCTGGATTTTTGAAAATATGGAGGCAGTACATGTTGCATTATTTGATGGATAGCAACGAGTGGTTCTAATGATTTGATTGCCTTGGGTGCAGGATTGCCTGTTTGTTGCTTTTTATAATCATTGTATATAATTTTCACTTTATTCTGGTCATGGAGATATTCTAATCTTGAGTTGCTTATGGCTACTTTATTTATATATCTGGCCAGATAACTTTCTAATACTTTTGTATCTATTGTTGGTCGTGTATTGTGTACTACCCATCTTTTACTTTTAAGTTCTGAATGGAGTATTTCATATGGTTGATGATAGTTGATTTCCTCCTTGTCAAAAAGACGTTTAAGTTCTTTGAGGAATATTTTTCTATAAACAGCTGATAGTTCACGGTAGCGAGCAATTTTATATTTGTGTTTTGGATAATGCCACTTCCCATCTTTGGTTAGTCCTCCAAATGTAATTAGGCAATGGACATGTACATGATATTTCATGTCTGATCCAAAAGTGTGCAGGACTGATATCATACCTGGTAAGGCCCCTAGATTGGAGCCATTTGCGCTTACTTGCCGAATGGTCTTCCAGGCAACTCGCATTAGCAAGCCATAGACTTTTGACTTATTGACTCTTGCTAATCCATTGAGCTGATGTGGTAATGTAAAAGTGGTATGTACATATGGCACTTTATAAAGTTCGGCTCTTAATTTGTCCACCCATTGCTCTCGCTTGATACTTTGACAGATGGGACAGTGGCTATGTCCGCAAGAATAGTATATATAGTGTTTATGGTCACATCGATCGCATATGATGACCCTGCCTCCAAGTGCCGGGCTTTTGCATATCCGCATAGCTCGGATTAGCTTTATTTGCTGAACATATGGTTTGTAAATTCTTATATATTGCTCACCATGGCTTCGCATAAGATGGCCTAAGTGATTCTCCTGTGAATATTGATTGTGAGTTTTTCGAAAGGATGGTTGATATGTCGCTGTCGCTTCTGACACAAATGGATATACTTCGCAGTTGTCATTAGTTTAGAATGACCTAATTGCTCTTTGAGATATACCAAATCCGTTCCATTTTCTAAATGATGAGTAGCGTAACAATGACGCAATGTATGCGGAGATACCGGTTTTGTGATCTTAGCCCCGCTTCTCGCTTTAAGTATAATCTTGCGTACAGAAGCTCCAGAATATCTTTGTGCCGCAATCGCCCCTTCAAACAGGTATTTCTTCGGTTTGTATTTTTTATAATATACTCTTAATAGATCCAATAACTTCTCAGGTATTCTGACTATTCGATCTTTATATCCTTTCCCTTGGTGGATAAATAGCTCTAATCGATCAGAATCGATATCACTCAATTTGATATTGAGTGCTTCTGATATACGCAATCCCGTAGCATACATAAATGCAATAATTACTCGATGTTTTAAATTGCTTGGAGTTTCTATTAATCTTACTACCTCTTGTTGTGAAAGTATCCTCGGAAGTAGCTTTGATTTCTTTGGCCTCGGAAGATGATCTACATCCCATTTATCTCTTTTTATTTTGATGCAGAATAACTTGAGCGAACTGTATTGTATATTGATTGTAGACCATGAAAATCCTCTGCTCTGTACATCCAAAATATATCTGCGAGCGTATTCTTGAAAATCAATTGTAGCCTCACTATGCTCCTTGCAATATTTAAAAAATATCCGAAGAGTACTCAGGTAAATTGTTATCGTCCCACTACTATAATTCTTTAATGTGAGATACTCATTGTATCGTTTTAGATAGGTTGTCGTTGAACTCATCTCTGAAAGATTTATAATCCTCCAAATCTATCTTTTTCCACCTATCCAATTGTATTCATCCCCCATACCTAGAGAGGAATTACTTCAGGTTTTGTTCAACGGTTGTTTTAGCATACTGTGAGCCTCGTATAGAAAGGCTATTCAGTAATAGTTCATATGGTTACAGACCGGTGTCTTAACCCCCTATTAACTGGACAGATTTTTCAAAATTAGGTTTTATATTTGTTTTACGACAAAACGCTTCGAGAGGGGATTGATCTTTTAGGTCAATTCCTTTTTGAAGTAAATATTTATAAGGGCTGAAATACTCAATTCCTGAGTGCAATCTTTCCATATTGTAGAATTGGATAAACCTGTTTAGAGTCTGTTTCAAGTCCTCTATATTTTCAAATTCGTAACGGCGACAAATGACATTTTCAACAATGCTGTGATAGGCTTCTATATGGGCATTTTGTTCAGGAGTGGCGGGTTTGGTAAACTCCTGAATAATGGTTCTGTTCTCAAAATAGTTTTGCACACTTGTGGCTATAAACTGCGATCCATTATCACATCGCACATAAAACCTGGATGGCAGAGGATATTGTGAAAGTAGTTCATCGAACAGGGCCTTGACATCTTTTTCTTTTATCGACCATTGTATTTTATGTCCGAGCACCCAGCGGCTGTACACGTCCAATACAGTGATCATCAATGCATTGCCTCCACACCCGGATACATACATGTATTTTATATCAAATTCCAGGTAATCAAAAACACTTAAAGGCTTTGGAACCAACTGTTTTACCCAATGTTTTCGGCTAGGTTTGGGTGAGGCTTTCTTCTTGTTCAAAAGACCATTTTCTCGCATGAGACGGTATACTTTCTTGGGATTGATGATGTACCCATATTCTTGTCTGAGCCAGTGGGTGACTTTTATATATCCGTAATCCACAAATTCTCTGGACAACAGTTCTTCAATTTGTTTGACCACCTGGTCATTGCATACATATTCTCCTTTTTGAGTCATTGTATACTTGCTTTTAGGAACTCCCTTTTTATCACCTCCTTGTTTTGGACGATAATAATAACTGCTCCTGGATAAACTGCAATTATCCAATACTGATTTAATGCCATGGCCTTGATCAATGAACTGCTGTGCTACCATTTTTCGATCCGTTTTACTTATAGGCTTTTTTTTAAAAGCTCAGTTTTGATACGCAATGCCAATTCTTTTTCGGCCACGATCGCCTTGAGTTCCCTATTCTCTCGCCTGAGTCGATCCAGCTCTGCATTCCCCTTAATGCGATGTTTGTTTTCCAAACCTTCAGGGCCGTGATCATCCAATATATTTTGCCATTTGTAAACAGCGGTTGATGATACATGGAATTCTCTAACGGTTCGGCTCAAACCATGAATTTTGTAATACTGGAGAATTTCGAGTTTCTCTGAAATACTCCATTTTCTTCTGTTCTCGCTCATATTTTCACGAATTTAGTGTATAACTTCTTTTACTTAATTCGTGTCCAGTTATTTAGGGGGTTAGAAGGCCGGGACGCGGAGCGCATCACGCACTGAAAGCGGCACGGAGTAACTGTTGGCGCTACGATTGGGTGATAGACATGGACATCAAAGGCTACTTTGATACAATAAACCATGAATTACTACTCAAAGCAGTGGACAAACACTTTACTGAAAGTTGGGTGAAGATGTATATCAAACGTTGGTTAACAGCGGGAGTATTACACAAAGATGGGAGATATGAGGAGACGAAAGGAGGAACACCACAGGGTGGGGTAATCACCCCTCCCACGCAAAAGGTAACTTTGTTCATTTTCCATTCCCAACTTGCCATTAACCTTTATGCAATGGTTAATGACAATGGAATTGTCTGCTACAAAAATCTCTTTAATAAGTAACTGAAGGATTTTCCTTTTGTTTTCAATATCCATTGAATTTGCATTTAGCCGCAATTGAGCTAGAAAGTTTTCTATGTTCATGATGGTGTTTTGATTTTGTTCTTGATATAGTGTCTTAGCTTCCAGACTGTTTAGTTCAGCATCGAGGGTGGCCTTACGTTTTCTAAGAGATGGTATGCGTTTTCTAAGTTCTTGTAAAGGAATAAGATGTTCCTGGTAAGCATCCAGCAGTTTGTCGATGCTTTTGGTCAGCTTGATCCTTTGCTTAACTAAATTGTCTTTTCTCGTCCTTATGGGGTCAGAGTTTGCTGCTTGCTCTGTTCTTTTTCTAATTTCCTCTTGAATAAGGCCAGGGTCTTCAAGTAATTGTATCAAATGAAGCCAAACTAATTCATCCAGATAATCTTGCCGGATGGGACGACTTTGGCAAATACGGCCATCTTTATAGCGATAATCATCCGAACCAAGACACCGATTATAGTAGATTTTTCTTTTTGAAGTGCGGGCAGAAGTTCGGTAATAAGAATAACCACATTGATTACAAACCAGCACACCTTGCAACAAAGTTGGTTTAATAGTTCTTCGCGCCGCCAGTTGTTTATTTTTTTGTAACTGTTCTTGGGTCAACTCAAAAGTCTGTGGCGAGATAATGGCCGGTACAGAAATTTCAATCCATTCTTCTCTGGGTCTTTCTCGATTTGCACAACGGCGTGGATTATAGCCACCTTTTTGCCGCAAAGGACGAGTAATTTTTTGGCGTTCTGCTACTTGCGTTTTGCCAAAACAAGCTTTACCCATGTAAGCTGGATTACGCAGCATAGCCCAAACTGTAGAACGATCCCAGTTGGATTTTCCTTTTCGGGTAATAATGTTTTGTTCATTTAACCAACGGGTAATGGCGCCAATGCTTCTAAATTCCTCAGTATAAAGTTGGTACACTTGCTGTACCACACTGGCTTGAGCCTCCATTATCTCATAGTAGGCCGCGGTATGCTCAGTTTTCTTCACGTATTGATAACCATAAGGTGCGCCTGATAATACGTTGATACAGCCAGATTTGGCTTTGTACCGCTTACCTCTTCGAGTACGCTCCCGGATTAGAGCACGTTCATATTCTGCTATCATGCCCTGAAACTGCACCAACAAGGCAGATTCAGGACTATCAGATTGAGGCGCATTCATAAATACAACCTCTACTCCTTGGTAACTTAATTCCTCTATTAAGATTATCTGATAAGCATAATTACGACTTAACCGATCTGGCGAATAAATTAATACAGATTCCAATTGCTGATCTGCAGCCAGGTCTCTAATCCGATCCAAACCCGGGCGCCGTAAGATCGATCCACTATAACCTTCATCTTTAAACACCCACTGGTCTGGTACTTGAAAGCCTTCTTGGTCGGCATATTCCAATAAGGCAGCCACTTGGCTATCAATCGTTTGAGCTTCCTTCTGTTGGTCGGAAGATACCCTCGTGTATATCGCAGCTAATCTGTTCATAATCATCTATTTGAACAATTGTAAAAACCTCTTTATCGCCCAATTCGGGAACCAGAAAACCATATGCCAAAGACAACTTTTTAGGAGCCAAACGGTCAAACTGGAACTTAAGCTCAACCTCTTTGTTGGTTTTCCCGCTGACCATACTTTTTTCGCTTTAGAAAATCTTCCAGCGCCTGACTGACTAATCCACTGATAGAAATACCCTTGATCTCAGAAAATCTTCTTATCTGATTTATTAAACTGTGAGGTAACTTGACTGTAAAAACTTCTTTGGTTTCTGGAACGGGAACAGGCTCTCCGTTCTGTCTGGCTTGCTGAAGGTAACGATAAGCTTGGGTAGACGATACTCCATATTCGGTGCTCAACTGTTTGATCATCTGGTCTTGAGAAAAACCCTGATTTAGTAAACCAAATGCCCGATTTATCCGACGTGTTAATTCCGATTTTGGGGATCTCTTCATTTTTCATAAAGGTAATACTATTTACGAAATTATCAAGTCTTTTTCTGAGTTTTTCCAATGTGCGGTTTCAAGCCAATCTCTTTTGAAAATTCAAAGTTGCCTTTTGTATGTGTGGAGTCATAAGCCCACTATTGGCGAACCTGTTCTTACATTATGTATTTGACAGATGGATGGAGATTAACCATAAAGGAGTCAGATTTGAACGATTTGCGGATGACATAGTAGTGCACTGCAAAACGGAAGGAGAAGCAGAAGGATTGCTAAAAGCAATCAGAATTCGGCTTGAGGAATGTGGATTAGAATTACATCCGGAAAAGACCAAGATTGTTTATTGCAGTGATAGTAACCGGAAGGAAAAGCCATCAAGGCCGAGGAAGTTCACCTTTCTAGGGTATGACTTTAAGCCGAGGAAGAGTTGGAATAAGATGCGTAAACGCGCATTTACAGGATTCGATTTGGGGATAAGTCACAAAGCACAGGTACGCATCAAGAAGGAAGTACGGGATATTCTGAGAAGGATGCCTGTAGGGGCTAATCTTAAGGATGTAAGCTTAGAGTTGATACATAAGATACCAGGGTGGAAAGCATACTATGCCAAGCATAATCCAAGTGCAATGGGGTCACTGTGGGATTGGATAAATTACAAACTCATAAGATGGTTCTTCGCCGCATGAAACGGTTTAAAGAAGGCAGCCGGGCAGCCACAAGGTGGATGCGAAAGCGCTTTCGGGAAGAACCCTACCTATTTGCACATTGGGAGTTTGGCTATGCTCCTTAATTAGACAATGAAGAGCCGTATGACGGGAGACTGTCACGTACGGTTCTGTGAGAGGCTTGGGGTGAAATTCCCCGGGTCTACTCGACCAATTTTCACCAAATACTTTATATCTCTATACATAGATCAAACGAATTTATGTTAAGTCAATGTACTTGAATTCTTATCATTATTAATCACAGCAATTCAGAGCCAATTCATAACTCGTTGAAGCAGAGCAAATAATAAACAACCGTAAAAAACAAGTTTACAGTTGTTTATATATTTGCAAAAAATATAATATAATGAGTAAATTTAAAAAAAAAGAAAACTTAAAAGAGCCAAAGCCTTCAGAAATGAGTTAAAAAACTCTCGAAAATCTCCACGCAATTTGCTTTTACATAGGATTGGCCAAACCTTTGACCACTTTGTTCCTGATTTGAAAAACACACTCGATAGTATGCCCGATTATCGAGGTAAACGTGCCACGTATGAGATGTCAGAAATCATACTGGCCGCTGTGATTATGTTTTTGTTTAAAGAAGGTTCGCGCAATCAGATGAACGAGGATCGTGAAGAAGATCAATTCAGGGCGAATTATGAGACCTTGTTCGGTTTGAAATTACCCCATACCGCGTAGCGCGGCACGAGCTATGGATACTCCTAAGTGATGTGATGAATAAGTTAGAGCCAGACCTTTTGGAATCCTGTCGTCGCCATATTATCAAATATTTATTGGACAAACGCACCCTTCATAAGTTTCGGCTGATGGGCAAATATTTCACGATGGCCATAGACGGGAGTGGTGTGTATACCTTTGACAAAGAACCCTATGCGGGATGCCCGTCAAAAACAAGCAAAAAAGGCAAAACGACCTGGAATCAAAATGTGTTGGAAGCCAAACTTGTTTGTTCAAATGGATTTTGTTTATCTGTCTCAACGGAGTGGTTGAAAAATGAGGATGGCCGCAGCAAACAAGACTGCGAACAAAAAGCATTGAAGAGACTGCTGAAAAATCTTAAAAAAGATTTTTCCAGATTACAAATTTGTATTCTTTTGGACGGGCTATTTGCATCTGGCCCTGTGATGGAACAGATCAAGAGCAATGGCTGGGAATACATCATTGTATGGAAAAATGGAAAGCTCAAAAGTGTGTGGGAACAGTTAGGCGATTTACGTTTGGAAAACAGGTAGAACGCATCAAAAAAGAAGAAATCCACAATCCTAAATCAAAAACTGATCACATTTATGGATACAGCAACGAAGCTCTTACACACCAAGGGCATGAGTTTTATTATATCAAACATGAACTACAGACAAGCCAAGTGGGTGATCCATCTGTAAAAGATAAAAAACGGTTCATCACCATTTGCAGTATCACTCCAAATAAGGCCAACATCAAAGAATTGACCGAGGCAGGACGAATGAGATGGAAAATAGAAAATGAAGGATTCAACGCTCAAAAGAATCATGGCTTCAATCTGCACCACAAATATGTACGCAAAAATTTCACCGGAATACGCAATTTCTATATCTGTATGCAGATTGCTCATAACTCGTACCGCGTCACGCGGTATCATAGACCAGTTATTTGTTTTGTGTAAAAATAGAATCATGCAAGGATGGAAAACCTTGAAGGGAATGTGGAAACAATTGTGGGCGACCATATTTTTAGTGCCTCTGGAACAATTCCCACAATGTGAAAAATTAAAACTCAACTACCGATACTGAATTAAAACCTGTGAAAAGTAATAGTACCTACGGCTATTTTGCCTGGAACAATTTCAAAAAATACTTTATGGAAATTTAAGGCTGGTGAATCTCAAAACCGATTAGGTTAATGCGATTGTCATGGCATTAAACAACTCCGTTGTCTTGACTCTTCTTTACTATCTTTACCCTGAATTGCTGATAAATCATTAAAACATTTTATCATGAAACTAAAATTCGTTTTATTTACTGACCTTTTGCAGGGCAGATATTTGGAAAATTAAAAAATAATATTATAGTTATTCCAAAAGAGGAATAGCTTGCAGTTGAGCAGGGTTAACCAAATTGAATTGTTTTTTCATTCGGTTAAGTTCTTGATATGCTGCTTTGACAGCTTTTAAGTATAGTCTTGCCTTTATGGCGAAGTGGTTTTTAGCTTGATTAATTTTGAGCAATTCGAGTTTAGTATACGCTATCATCACACAAAAAATATGATTGGACTGCGTCACTTCATACTTTGTTGGTGATTTGGCTAAACAAGCATTCTGTTTCATCGATTTGTGGAATTCCTCAACTTTCCATCTTCTTTCATAGATTGTATGAGTCTGCTGATGTGTAAGTTTTGTATCGTTGCTTACCAGATACAGTACGCCTGTGGAGTAATCTTTGTTCGTAAAGACTTGTTTGGTCAAAGAAACCGGAAAGTCCAATCCTTTGATCCAAACTTCCATTACACAGTCTGGCTGTAGGTCTAGTGCATCGACTCTTGTAAACTTACCTTGCAGTTTTTCTTCCTTACTCAGGGCAACAAGACGATTGGTCTTAATTGCACCGATAAAATGCTTTTTTAACTCGTAATGCACAAACTCCATATTGTCATTTGAGCTAAACCAACTATCCCATAAGGCATATTTGTACTGAACATGATTACGCTGTGTGAGTACTTTGAGCCTTTGTCTTACTAACTCATTCTTACTCACCTCACTTTTGCGTTTCTCTTGTCGTGTTTTTAGATCAGTAAACCTGATTGGCTTTCTGATAATTTCATAGGCTAAAGGCAACTCTACCGTTTGGCCATCACCCAATTGGTTATGATATAGAAAACTTATCATATTGATGCCTTTGACGCTCCTGTTCTTTGTATGATCAAAGTGATACGTTATTATCTCATTCTGAGTAGAATGTGGTTTTTCAGTTATCACATCATCAATACAAATGCTACCATCAGGACTTTCTACTTTCCTGACTATAGGTTTAACAGATTTCCAATAATCTTTTTGGCCCAGAGTAGGCTGAGCCAAAAATCTACTGATCTGATCATGGCTATAAGCACCGTCTAACATTTTAGACATACCTATAGCTGTGCTGTGACTAAAACTTGTCAACAAATAATCGCTGTACAAGTCGGCAATGTGCGGATTCATCATTAGTAACTATCTTTAGATCCAGCACAAAGCTATACATATAATAATTTTTTACAATACCAAATTTTCGAACTGCGAAATGTCAGTTATTTAGTCTAACACTCACAACCATTATTCTTTTGTTTCTTCCTTCTTGTAATGATGAGGTGGATCTTGTGGACACCGATGCCCATTCTCCTGAGATAGCTATGAATGAAAAAATGGAGAAATTGCATTACGAAAAGTCCGGTACGACGTTAGCCGAACGATTCGCCCCACAAATTGCTCTCCATAGTTGTGAAAGGTTATTTCCATCAGATCCGGAATGGTACATCAACCGAGTGAAAATGGAATTTACTCGCAAAGGTTCAGACCAGCTTATTGCAAATCCTGTTTCCAATAATATTATCGCCAACAGAACCTACTACGAGGGACCGTGGAATTGTCGTAAACATGCAGAAAACTCAGGAGCAGGTTACCATTCAAATTTTTATCTGCAGATACCAAATGATGGTAATGAACAGAATACAAGGAGAGGAAACCCAAATACCAACGAGCTGAGAATTTTGGTCAACATCCACGAACGAATTGGAAATTCGGATATAAAGGAGATTCAGTATTGGATATTTTACCCTTTTAATGCCCTTTGCTCTCCAAGTGCATGGTGTGGAAACAGTAATACTGAATGTGGTGGACTTGATGGAGCTCACGAAGGTGATTGGGAACACATTACAGTTAACTACAGTGTATCTCAGGATAAAGCAGTCGGTGTGTATATGTCCAGACATGAAGGCGAAGGGCAAACATATTCTCCGTCTCAAATACTTTGGCTTTCCGAGCACCCAATAGTTTACTCCGCCTTAGGTTCACATGCGTCATATCCGACGGTAGGTACACATAATCGACCATTGCCTCTTCCTTCGGATCATACAAATTATGGCATCCTAATCGATACCTGGACTCTGAACAATTATGTAATCGACGATTGTGAAGATTTTGGATGTTTGAATTCTCCCAGTGCTCCAAATTGGTTAAAATATTCTGGATTTTGGGGAGAACTTGGAGCAACATTCGCAAATCCCATTCCTGGCAATGGACCGGTTGGCCCGGCCTACAAGCTTGATTTTTTTAGCGATCTCGAAGCTAACGATAGTGGTTTTTGCGAGTATCCCGTCGGCCGCGGCATTACCTTCTATGAAGACTCGGGAACTTCGTGTTCCGGTGACTATTGGACTGCGACAGATGCTCCGTCCCAATTACTAAATGTAAAGGAAAGATGGGGATGGTCGAATGATGAGATTCGATCTCTTGTTTTATCTAACGTCAAAGACGGGACCAAGATTTATCTCTACGACAATGACTGTGGTGATACGGATGATGACTACACAATAGTTACAGCTAATAGGGACATTGGCTTTAATGAGTTAATTAAAATCGGAGATTTAGAAACATCTTGGAGTGGAGGAACACATACAGTTCAACACTTTCATAATAATGGCCTCAATGGCAAAGTCTCCTTGATAAAAATCCAATAGAGCCGTTATTTGTTTCTGATTAGAGACGTGCCATGGAGATTTAGAGGCCCTGGTTATCGTTTGATTTCCAGGGTCTTTTTACAAATGAAATCCATTAACTATTTAGCGTTTTACGCGTTAATTAAATGATGGAAGAAATAAATGGCTCTTCGTTATCAATATTTACATGTCGAGTGATAGGGATCGTATGGTTGGTCCTTGCAGTTATAAGCCCTGCTTTTGGCCAGATAAATAATTCCATTCTGCTCCTAGCACACGCCCATAATGATTATGAGCAATCCAACCCGCTTTTCGAAGCATTGTCTCACGGTTTTACGAGTATAGAGGTAGATATTCATCCCTATAAGGATGCATTGAAAGTTAGCCACACCAGGTTTGGTTGCCTACGCAAAAAAAAGAATATTGACGAACTTTACTTAAAACCTCTTGACAGCCTTGTATTCGCTAATGGAGGAACAGTATTTGACAAAGATTCAACACAGTTGACATTGATGATGGATTTAAAAACCAAAAAGAAAAAAGCCTTAAACCTTCTTCATCAGTTTCTTTTAAAGCATGATCACTTGTTTCATAAATCCGTGAATGGCATTGAGCGATGGGGGCCTGTGATGGTGTTAATATCAGGCAGCCCGCCTTTGCATGAATGGCAAAAGATAAACTCTCCCTACTTTTTTCTGGACGCAAGAATTGGCACAACATATCCTCTGGAAGTAAAGAAAAGAATTAAGAGAATCAGCGGCCATATCAACAGCATAACTTCAATGGATTTGTTGATCAATGGCGACATTCAGGAAATGAGCAGACTAAAACAAATAGTCGGTTCTGTATATAAATTGGGGTATCCGGAATTTAGATTTTGGGGTACAAGGGACGATGAAAAGACATGGGAGTTTTTACTCAGTATTGGAGTCAATAAAATTTCGGTTGACGATTTGTCGGCTTTCGCCAAATTTTACGCAAAGCACATTGATCGTTGAACTATTCGGGCCGAAGCCTTTCTGATTTGATTGAATCCTACTTGAGCAAGTTGGTATCCACGGATATTGACAGAGAGGAAGAACTACCTGAGGAATTCAGAGAAATTTACGGCTGTATAACATTTCCACCGGATATGAATGAAAAAGAGGCTATACGAGATATTATATGGGAGAAATAATCACCAGAAATAAGAAAGATTTTAAATACAGCCAAATTCCCGTATTCGGCCCTGAAGAATTATTTGAAAACGGATATTCCCGAAAGCAAGGCTCCGAGAGTAATCAGGCCATCCAGCCTTAAAAAGAGCGAAGTATTCCACCGCATTACCTCTGCCTATGAAGACTACAAGATGCCGCCATCTAAATCCAACTTCACTCTTTCGGACTACGATAAAGCATTGATAATCAAATGGATAGACCAAGGAACTGAGTTCAAGCAACACTGGTCATTCGAAAAACCTGTGAAGGCGAAAACCCCTAAAATAAGCGAAATCTCTAAATATTCTGTTCTTTATACACAAGGAACGAATTATCTGAATTATTATGAAATAAACTTATCGTCCGCCATAATCGAGCTTTTGGATCTTGACATTCCTGAATTTAATGACTCCGTCCTTGACCTGGAGTGTGATGAATCCATTACTCGTAATTTCGGAGATGAGGTCAGCGGTTTTTGTCCCGTTGAGCCATACTTCTATATGATCATTATCAGCTTTTATCTTGTAGTTGTTCCATTTATTTATAGTTTCCAAATGAGCCAGCGGTTTGCCATGAGTGACGATGGCCCCTGTTCTGAAATCCTGGTTGACGTGATTGTCCCATATGTTGATTTCGTAACAACCTGTAGCTGATACTTCATCTTTTGGGCACCTGATAAAGATACCGGAATTGACAACTTGGTCCGGGAAAAATTCTACGGTCAGGACGAAATTGTCGAACTCCTTAGTGGTAGTAACATAACCTTCGGCACCGTTGCCGGTGAGGATTCCTTTTTCTATATTCCAATCAGCATTTCCGGTAGTCGACCAGTCTTCGGATGATTCTGAAAATAATGCGATTGATTTGGCCTTTGTGCTGGACTGAATGTTTGATTTGCAGCCAAAATTGGTAAGTGAAAGAATAAGAAGGAAGGTGCAAATTCCGTATTTCATGCTTGTACTGCTTTGCCCCCCAAAGCCTTGGCGTAGGAGGATTAGATTGCTAAACTGTTTCATTGGTTTTCCCTTCAGAACCTCAGCTTTGAGAGGTTTTCGTCTAAGTACGATTACTAATTTGCTAAACTCAACTCCGCATGTCAATGAAAATGTCACAACGAAACTAACAACCAACAACCAACAACTAATCACAACCCCTCGCTCGTCATGATCAACATAGGCTTCATCTCGAAGCTGTGGTAATATGGCCGATATCTTTCAACATTGTAGTATTTGTCTACATCCACGACTTTTTTAGTACTTGTTACCACCCCGATCGGCACATTGTCGTATCGCCCGTTTTTCAGAACTACGAGACGCCCGTCGATTCCTTTGAGAATTAGATCCAGAGCCAAATTGCCATAAGCCATTGGAACGATTGAATCGATCGCATCGGGATCCCCACATCGTACAATATATCCCAGTTTCTGTGTGATGGTGCTGACCCTTGACCCATTGTTGTATTTAGGAGAATGTTCTTTGATACCCGCTGCTACGATATCTCCGATGCCGCCTAATTTAGCATGACCGTATGCGTCTTTTTCTACATTTGCAAAAATCATATCCGACGAACCCGACATCATCGCACCCTCCGATACGAGCAGTATGGAGTAATTACTTGGATTATCATTCCTGTCGTCGATCAACAGCTTGGTCAATCGTTCCATATCAAATTTGTGCTCAGGTATGACACATCGATTCGCGGCTCCGGCCAACGTAGGCAGCATCGCCGTAAATCCTGCATAGCGCCCAAACACTTCTAATACCATGATCCGCTCATGCGAACCTGCAGCTGTGCGCAAATTATGCGTAAGGCTGATCGTCCTGGTTACGCATGTACTGAATCCTATGCAGTAATCGGTGCCAGGTACATCGTTGTCCATGGTTTTAGGTATAGCGACCACTTTGAATCCTTGCTGGTAGAGATGGACACCGTAGCTCAAAGTGTCATCGCCGCCGATAGGAATCAGGTAGTCTATCTCAAGCCATTCGAGATTTTTTATGACCTCGGATGTCAGATCATTCATGTCCTCCTTATAAGTTTCTTTCAAGTGGGTCGGCACATTTTCTTTGGTTACATGGCTGGGCCGAGTGCGCGAACTGTGCAGGAATGTTCCTCCTGTGCGTCCGGCCTTGTTAACGATTTCCTTAGTTAATATTCGAAAGTTGTTGCTGTTGTCGTACTTTTTATCACGAATAATATCAATGGCGCCGCGCCATCCTCTTCTAAGCCCGATGACCTTGTATCCTTCCCGAAGAGCTCGTATGGTGATTGCCCGAATGGCAGGATTTAGTCCGGGTACGTCGCCGCCTCCGGTCAGTATTGAGATGGTTCCCTTTGTCTTTTTGATATGTGCCATAGTCTAAGCGTTGCTTCTTTAAAAAGGAAGGAGCAAAAATAATTTTTTCATTTAAATGAGCAATAATCAAGTCAAAGGTTGCGAATCGGACTGTCCTACACCCTTAGGAAGTATCGGTCCCGCAATGCTATCGATGAAAACAAAAAAAGACACCTGCGAGCAAGTGTCTTTTGATTCCTGTTGCAAAAGGTCTGCCTTTTATCTGATCACTTTCAATAATTGGGTGAAATTCAATCTCCTCCTCTTCCTAGTACCCATCCGACTCCGGCACCTCCTGCTGCGCTGACAATTGCAGTTCCCACAGCATCAACGATGGCTGCGACAATGCCCCCAGTGAACAGCCCAGTAGTGCCGAGCCAAATAAAATTGAAACCAAGGGCCGCTAAAAGGCCGATAATAGCACCAGCTGTAGCTCCGCTTCCTACAGTTTTGATACCTGCCCATTTCATGAAAATATAAGTTAGCAGAAGAGCGAGGAAGACATGTCCGATGACAAGCCAGTGAAATTCGATTGGCTCTTTAGCGGCAGTATTTTCTGCCATAAAACCCGCTAAAGCCAAGCCAAAAATGAGAAAACCAACTATAAAGCTGGTGATCGTACCTACTACGGTACCGAGAATTAATTTTGTTGAATCCATTTTCCTAGTTTTGTTTAGACCGGAAAAATAGCATTTTTATAATAAGAAGGTATGCACATACTTAATTAATATAGATTCAGAATTCGAAAGAGGAAGGGAAGGTATTCTTGAAAATCGATCCGTATTCAAGCCTTCATTTAATACGATCCAAAAGTCATTGCCTTCACTGAGATTGTAACGAAATCGAACATTGGCAGAAAAAAGATCGACGTCGCTGTTGTACTGTACGAAGGCATTTGTAGAGATTTTACTGTTCACTGCAGTGCCTATTCTCAGACGGGTTATGTGTGCTGTAAGCGATTCATTGCGATCTGCAAAGTTTGCGTGATTGTAGGAGTATTGAAGGCCTAATTCCAAATGCTTCGAAACAAACCATGAAGGCGTGAAAGAAATCGTATTTAACCATCCATCGTAAAAAGTGCCGGTTTCTAATTTTATTCCGGCTCGTATTACTTTTTCACTGGCCATTCGATAAGATGCGGAAAAACGAGCGAAACGGTAATCTCCAATTGGTACCTCAACGTCGTCAGACAGGGTAAATTCTTCAGAAAGATTTTCGTACACCCACTTAAATCCCAAATGTCCGCTATCCAATGTCCGCGTAGAAAATTTCCACAACGGCCCAATTTCTGCGGATTGCACGGCTTCATCGTCATTGTCCACGTAAAGGGAACCTGTTAAATCAAAGATCTGCCAAATAAAATTCGATCCTTCCGGGAATAGTCGGGTATGAGATAAACTGCCGGTTGCAAATTATTCTGAATACTCCAAAGTTCTCTGATTCAAAAGAATTAAAGTTCCTCGTTTGCATATTTAGCGCGCCCACATCCCATGTATTTATCCTGCCCGTCAGGCGCACACCTCCAATAATCGGTACAGGCATTCCGTCATCGGTGAGGCCAATTCTCCTGGTAAAAAATAAGCGACTAAGCCCTCCGGTGCGAAATTCAAAAACAGCGGACCGCTCCTGGAAAAACTGCCTCTTTTCCGGGAAGAACAGCGAAAATCTCGAAAGATTAATCAATTGGTCATCCGCTTCGACTTGTGCAAAATCTGTGTTGCCCGTAAAATCCATCGTCAGATTGTTAGTCACTGAGAACTTCACATCGCCACCAATATCGAACTCGGGGTTGTTGTCCCATTCATATCCGTTTTCACTGTCATTTAGCATATTGGTGCGGGCTGTGCCGCTTAGCAGGTATGGTGTGATGTATACCGTTTTTGTTGGTTTTATTCCTTTGATCAATATTTTCTGAGCCAATGAAGGTTTCAAAAATGCCCAATCATTCTCGGGAGGAATATTGGGAAAAACAAGGCGTTCGAGCTTACGCGCTATTTTTCGTTGTACGGTGAGACCCATTACCACTTCTCCATCGACGTTTTGAAATCTAAGGCTGCTAAAAGGTATACGGGTTTCGGCATACCAACCCTTTTCATCTCTTGATACCTTCGTATCCCAAAACGTATTAAAATTTCGATTGAACCATGCGCTTGATGAAATGGTACCGCCCGTGGCATCATTAGCTACGGCAGCGTCCGTTCTTACACCTGTGGAAATGGTATTGAATATATATGCGGTTTCATTGTCACTATACGTATCCAGCAGGATTTCAAAATGGTCAGAACCGGCTAATCGATCCCTGTACAAAGAATTTCCTCGAATGCCGCTAACATCTTTGTCATAAGCGCGAATGGAACCGTAAAAGTATTTTTCGTCGTAAGCAAAACGTATCTCTGTTTTTTAGTACATTATCCGTAAATTAATCGAATTGGGTGCAAACCCGTCGAGAGATTTAAACATACTCTTATTCATTTTAAAAGATCCCTACAACTATGAAAAAATTTACTGTACTATTCGTCTTTTTTCTCCTTATCAGTTTCACAAGCTGCTCCCAACCCAATATTCCCGATAAAGAAGTGCAAATTGCTACCGCGGTACAAGCTGCTCCTGAAGAAGATAGGGATGGAGCAACAGTGCTGGGTTACAATAGCAAAGGAGACTTAACCTTGCTTCGCGAAGGAACGAACAGTCTCACCTGCATTTCTGATGATTTTAATAAAAAAGGATTCCAATCTGTATGTTATCACAACGATCTCGAACCATTTATGACAAGAGGGAGGGAGTTGAAAGCTAAAGGTTTGAAATTTAAGGAGATTTTTGACACGCGTGAAAAGGAGGCGAAGGAAGGATCACTGAAAATGCCGAAGGATGGTGCAACTCTGCATTTATTAGAGGGTGACGAAGAGGCAAGATTTGATCAGGCGTCTGGTGAGGTGATCGGAGCGAATTATCGCTACGTCGTGTACATACCGTGGGCAACTGCCGAATCTACCGGACTGCCGCTAAAGCCGATGGTTGAGGGTGGTCCATGGATTATGGATCCGGGTACGCATCGGGCGCATATTATGATTACACCGCCGAGGGATAAATGAGGGAAACGAAATCGAGGTTGTAGTTGTAAATGGAAAAGATTATTTGATCAGAGTCTTTATCAATAGTTCGTGAAGGATTTCGGCCAAATTCGAAGTGTTAACAGCAGTATCTTAAATTCAAGATTTTCTATAACGCTGATTATCAAGTATTTATGGCCTGCTTATTTGGCAATCCTATTAAAATGCAAGTTTCGGTTCAGACGATACTTTAGTTTTAATAATTTATCCATAATTCTAAGATTGAGTATCAACGAGTTATGAAATATTTCCTTCACGGACTATTGTTTATTAATGTTGTGAAAAAGATGGGAATGTCCTCAGAATGGAAATTTTAAACGCTTCTCAACTTGCTGATTCTCCTTCAAGGGTCGAATATGAAATGGTGGTATAACTTCTCGAGAGGGTATTCTTCAGTGTCGAATACCACTCTATCTTAATATCTTTAATCCATGCTTACCATTCTCGATGTCTTCTTATTTGTGCTCCACATCGCAGTCATCCTCTTCAATCTCACAGGCTGGATCTGGAAGCGCACGCGAAGGCTTCATCTTTGGGTTGTTGGACTAACGCTAGCCTCCTGGTTCGTTCTGGGCATTTGGTACGGATGGGGATATTGTTTTTTGACGGATTGGCACTGGAATGTGAAAAGGCAGCTTGGCGAGACGGGATTGCCCAATTCTTTTATTCAATACTTCTTTGATGTAGTCGGAATATCGGTAGCTCCGACAACTACGGATGTGATCACTGGGGTTTCGTTTTCGCTTGCAATCGTCTTGTGTATTTATTTTAATTTTTTTAGAACAATAGTTCGTGAAGGATTTCGGCCAAATTCGAAGTGTTAACAGCAGTATCTTAAATTCAAGATTTTCTATAACGCTGATTATCAAGTATTTATGGCCTGCTTATTTGGCAATCCTATTAAAATGCAAGTTTCGGTTCAGACGATACTTTAGTTTTAATAATTTATCACTAGTGTCCCGATATAACTAAAAGAGTTTCAATTGGTTATGAAATGGATGTAGATCGTTTTGTATTTCTGTGTTCATAAGTAGCTGATTTAGAGGCACTTTCTCAAATGTAGAGATACTCAAAATTTGTAGAATTTCGTAAATTGGTCTTTCTAATTTCAACCTTTTCTTGATTATTGCAACCAATACATAGGTCACTACTGCTATCCAGATTTGTGTTTTGACCGCATTGGCAGACTCTCCCCAGAACGCCTTTATTTTTAAATGCTGCTTGATCCATTTAAAAAACAATTCGATCTGCCATCTGTATTTATACAACCTAGCTATGATCTCGGCAGACAATTCAAAATTATTAGTCAAGAATACAAATTTCCGTTTTGTTTCTTGATCAAAAACTTTTATCCGACGAAGCTTATCCGGGTATGCTTTTAGTGTATAATAACCCGTTAATTTAATGACTTGATCACAAAGTATATCCTTGGATTTGTCACAAGGCCGAGAATAGATTCTTCTGAACTTAAAGTTCTTTTTTGCTCTGGTGATAAAAAATGACTGGGCTTGGTCAATTCGATAAAGTCTTTCAAAATCTACATAGGCCCTATCCATTACATAAAAGGCCCCTGGTTCAAAGTCCAAAATGTCCAAAACATTGACATCATGTGTTAAACCATCTGAAATATGAATAAATACAGGAATGGAACCACGCATGTCCATTAACGTATGAAGTTTAATGGCTCCTTTGTTCTTACGAAATTTCGCCCATTTGAACACACTTAAACACAAGTCAATTGTAGTGGCGTCTAATGCATAAACAGCATTATCCAGTTCCAGAGAAAAGTCAATATCATCAATATACAAACTTCTAGCCTGCCTTATGAGGCAATGGGCTATGTCAGCATAAATGCGCCAATCTCTTACCTCGTTGGCCTTTGATAAAGTAGAACGAGCCAAAGCAGCCTTTATACCCATGTGATACAAGTTGCTTTTATGGGCATTTAAACAAGTGACAATATCACGTAAACTTTCTCGATGGGTGAGTTGGCCAAACAGTAAACACAGAAATTGATACCAACACTTAAAGGTCTTTACCTTATAGTTGCCTTTGTATTTATCAACTGCTTTTTGAAATTCATATCTCGGAATGTGGTCAATGACTTGAGCGAATATAAATTTTCCTTGGTGCATGATCTGAAACTAAAAAGTCTCAGAAACTCAGAAATTTGTTGAAATCAAAAAATTTCAAAACCTTTGTAAGGCGCTGATATTTAGTCTGTTATGTTATGACTTTTGAACAACGTCGGGACACTAGTGATTATTTATCCATAATTCTAAGATTGAGTATCAACGAGTTATGAAATATTTCCTTCACGGACTATTGTTAGAAAATTTTAAAGAATTGAAACTAGCCACAGATGTAGGTGGGACATTCACCGATCTCGTTCATTTCCATTCCAACAAAAATTCTAATGTCAGTCAAATTAGGATAACGAAAACGCAAACAACTCCTTCTGATTACGAAAAAGGTGTATTAGGTGCTATATCCGTGGCAGAAGTAGACCTCGATAAGCAGACATTCTTTATTCATGGCACGACGGTTGTCATTAACTCCATTATTGAAAGAAAATATTCAAAAACGGCATTGTTGACTACATCCGGTTTTAGGGATGTCCTCGAGATTGGGCGTGGTTCTCGACCGGACATTTTTAATCTCAATTTTCTTAAACAACCTCCCCTCGTCGAGAGGTATTTGAGAATGGAGATAAATGAAAGAATGAATTACAAAGGTGATGTGATCCGCAATCTGGAACTCAAAAACCTACGATTAGGATTAGAATGACCTCGAATTACTCTGAATTCCCTTGAATTTGTGGAAACGAATTTTTCGTTCACTGAGTGCGAAGCTCGTTTTGCAAAATGTAATTCCAAATTCCACCCCCCTTGGTCCCCCGCCAGCGGGGCATATGCATCAACTCTAACTTAACATATATTACAATTAACAATGTAAAAAGAATTGACTACCTGTGTTTTAACCTAATATTTGGGAATCTAACCATAGAACAAAAGTGCAGAAAAATTCAAAGTTCTTCACTATGTGGCAGTCCAATGTTTGCCTGTATAATGTTAATAATCAAAAGAATACATATTCATAAATAAAATATAAGTTAAACTAAGGTTGATGCCAATGCGCCAGCGGGGGAAACATCCACATAGATAGCTACGCCTTGAGAAAATTGCTAATACATTGAGCATTAATGTGTTGTCTGTAGGCGATGAGATTTGTTTTTAAACAACTTCATTACCTAAAAGCTCACTCGTCTATTCTTCAGAACTCGCTTCTTCTTCTCCACCAGCCTCAGGTAGAGGCATATCCGAATTGAATATATCTCGCGTCAGTTGCCATTGACCATCTTCTGATTTTTGCCATACTTCGAGCCATTTACCTTTATCGGCCATTGTTCCATCTGGCTGAGTCAATTGAAAAGTGCCGCGCACAACAGCAAGATTGCATGATCCTATGCTTTCTGCTACATCAAATTGCACTTTTATCTCAGGAATGCTATTTAGCCACTCCTGGATAGCATCTTTACCTACCAATGTTTCACCATTGGACACCATGAACACAGCATCGTCGGCATAACGGTTACCATAGCCCTCACGGTCGCCACTATTCCATGTTTCCTGGGAATTGGCAATTTCAGTTTCAAAATAGGCCTTGTCGTCCTCAGATATTGTACATGGACAATTTGATTGACATGAGACGAATAAGAAGCAGCAGACAAATAAAGAAGATAAAAGAGAAAGTGCCTCTGAGATTTTCATTTGGTGATGTTTTGAATTGATTAAGTGTTTTTAGTAAAACTAATAAATATTTTGTAATGCTATCAACAGCGAAGCTCACAGGTCGAGTAGACCTGGGGAATTTCACCCCAAGCCTCTCGCAGAACCGTATCCCGATTTTCGGGACAGGCTGTGAAAGTCTCCCTTCATACGGCTCTTCATTGTCTAATCTGGATTATCCAGACTCAGAACTCCTTACCTCTCGCAATCTAAATTCGCTGTTATTTTGAAGATCATGCGCAAATTTGATCCAGGGAATATGGTTTCAGTTTTGTTGAGCAGGTCTGCAATCTGTTTGGCTGCATGATTAAATCTTGGTGCAGAAAGAGAGTGCAAGGTTATAGTCAGCGTTTTACTCTTATAATCCGGAATCAAGTCAGCGTTGTTGCTGATGATTTGTTTGATGAACATTCTTTTTTCGTCTTTTGCCCTATTGAGGTGGTCACAAGCCACAGCTGCCACAGATGATTCTGCTCTGTAAGCGATCATCTTTATTACATTCATGAACAGTTTACTTTCGGTTTTTAACTTGTTATACCTTTTCTGCTCGGGCATACGCTCAAGAGTTATTCTGGCAGGAATATCATTTCTGAGGGTGGCGATCTTGTTTTCTTCTTTTCGAAGAATATCAATTTTGTGTTTATACTTCATTTGTCTTTCGGTTATTTCAGGAAGTTTGTCAATTTTCTCATCCATAGCTAGTTCTGCAAGAGGGAAGAACTTGGCTTCTAACCGGGTGATCTTTTCCCTGAGTTTTTTCAGTTGGTTTGTTAATTTTCGGTATTGTGGGTTGACCACTTCCCGATTGGGATCAATACTTTCTACCCCAAATTGAATCATTTTATCAAAATCATAGTCTTGAATGAGGTAACTGAAGAAGTTTTCCTGACACCACCTTCCAAACATTCTGCCTGCTATCAATGCTATTCCCAAAGTAGGGTGAGTGGTGATAATAGCGGTTTGATGTTCACCCTTTTCAGACAAGCTTCTGATCTCTCTGAAAGTGTGTCCTCCAAGCGTTACTTCTTTCTCGCACAATTGCATGGTTACATCCTGGCTAAGTACTTGTGTATCAGTGGATTCAAAGTCATCTTTATTCCATGAATCTCGCACATCCTTGCGATATGTAATCACGGCTATTCTATACCTTTCCCACAGGTGGTTAAAGAAAGCAGGTTCGTAAGCCTCCCTGTCAAAAATAAAGGTGCATTGAGGGCTTTGTCGATCATCATCCTCTTGTATCTCAGTAAGTAATTTGGTTTGTAGCATTTGTGGAATAATCAGGTCTTGTATTGCTTCTTTTATTTTCTCTGTCAATTGCCCTATCACCATCATAACAGGCATCCCTTGTGCATCGTGAACCCAATACTCCGTAGTGGCGCTTAAACACAATTTTTGTCTCGCAATATATTTGACAGGTAGATTAGCTTTGCCTCCATAATAGATCCGTTGGTGACCATCTATATATAAAAAAGATGAGTCCTCATTATCCTCATCTCTATACCAGTGATCGATCAGAAGGTTGTTCAGTTCAACGGCTTTTTCCTGCTTGCTCAGCAAATCTATTTTCTCTCGCAAACACCGAACTTCTGGTATACGATCCAAGCCTATTATCCTGCCGATCTCCCCTGGTTTACATTGTTTGAGTTGTTCGGGATTTTTGATGCGCAACAGGGCCATGAAGGCCAAAGTCAATAGTATCGACCTTAGTCCGTAATAGTGTGATGAAGGTAACTCATATACCTGTTTTGTCTTGAATAACCCATGCTCTATCAAGGCAGGTAAGAGGAATAATACCCCTGCTCCGCATAAAGCTTCGCTGTTGTCAAACTTCACCTCAGCATGACCAGACAACCCAAGAGATGCACCTATCCTGTCTTCAGAGCGGCTTGTGGCTATGCCCATCGGCGTAGATTGGTCTAGGTCATTGCGATCATTTAAGGTCGAGCCATTTCCACCTTCACACTCTATTTTGAACTTTTTTTTAAAGTGCCTTTTTCAATGTGATAGCGTATCGACGATTCTGAAATCCCTTCTTGTTTTGAGATACTCAAATTACTTTGTCTCTTATCCAGCTTCGATTGTATCCGCTCCACTAGTTTACCAACCATCTTGTATGCTTTGCCTTTTCTGGCATCAGGCCCGAAAAATCCAGATTCTCCCTTCTCCTTGTATTTTCTATACGATCTTCTGACACTGTCTATACTCACTCCAAAAGCCCGCTGAACTTCAGCTCGGCTGCACAATCCTTTATCTATAAAATTGCTAGTTATGAATCTGAAAGCATTAAGATCGTCACTCGAATGACTATATACAGGTAAGCCATTGGCTATGTATTGTACAATACCGTCTTGGGTGTGTACTCCAAGACAATGAGAGATCATCTTTGTATCTTTAGGGAAGAAGGGGAATTGTAACTGCATATACAAAAATATGAAGCAGTTTTAATTCGCGAGGTCTACTCCCTATTACCCTGAATTTATTGGGACGGGTAAGGAGTTCTGACTTCAATCTGTTTTAATTCAATCCTCCTAATTCTTATTAGTTGTTGAACCAATAACAGATTCCAACAATGCTAACCCCTTCGATCCACATCCATTACAGATGCTTCATCACTACTACGAGTTAGTCCGTAACCCTCTGCACTTCGATACGCTCGGCCTCTCCTCTACGGATTGTGCCTTCTCTCTTATCATTACAGTAGGGCAATCTCCTGTTCTATTTACCACCCTTCATTGATGTCTCGCCACCTCTACAACGGTAACCCCATAGCCAGTAAGAAGGTCTTCCGCTATGGTCTTCCCGGGAAATACACCAATCCCCGGTTTTGATGTACAACTAAATGTGTTTCGTTGCTTAATCAGTGGTTCACTTTCGTTCGACTCTTTCAATGATCACCTGACTCCTTTAGCGAAGCCTTTTCCTTATCGCTCAGTACCCAGGTATTACTACCTTAGCACCATAAGGTGGTTTGAAGGCTGCTCCTTCCAGCCGCCTTCGGAGGGCCATACCTCCATCTGGTAAACAGCATGCTCACTTTTGAGCTTCAGGACGCACGGTGTATCTCATTTTTCGCAGAGTGAAGGCGGGTTTCTAAAGTTTAGTAAAATTGATCAATTATACCTCCTCAAGCCAACCGCACCGGCAATTGCGTTACCCGCTGCCCGGTAGCATCATAAATCGCATTACATAGCGCAGGAATGAACGGAGGGACCGGAGGCTCCCCAACACCGGTCGGCTTCTCATCGCTCTCAATGATATGAACCTCGGTCTCATAAGGCGCATCCGTGATCCTGGCGACGAAGTAATTGTCAAAATTATCCTCGACAACAGCTCCATTCTTCACCGTGATCTCGCTTTTCAAAGCCAAGCTCGCACCAAAAGCAGCTCCGCCTTCAAATTGTGATTTGATCCTTTCCGGATTTACTGGCACTCCGCAGTCCACCGCAAAGTGAACCATCGGAATTTTGATTTGATCGTCCTCGACTTGCACTTCCACCACACACGCCACATACGTCAAGAAACTGCGGTGGGCATAAAAACCAATACCGCTTCCTTCCGGCATCTGTTTTCCCCATCCGGATTTATCTCTAACTGTCTTGATTACGTTCTTGAATCGCTTCGTACTCCAAGGAAAGTCCTCAATGGGTTCGTTATAATTCCAAAATTCGTTTACCAAGACGCCAAACTCGATATCGCGGTCATCACCGACCATATCAAGCATATTGTCAATAGGATCCATACCTCGTGCCTCAGAGACTTGATCCAAAGTAGAACCCACCGCAAATGCGTGATTAATATTTGCTACTGAGCGCAGCCAACCTATCCTGATCTTGGCAGGCGCTTCATTCGTTTCACAGCATACATTTTCGATATCAAAAGGCATATCCAGAAGGCCCATGCACATTTCGAGAGGGGCAGGTTCTTTGGCATTAAGATCTGCTGTTCCGCCGATCGGTGGGAATATGGATCGGTGCAGCCAGGCGCTTACTTTGTTACTAGCATCAATGCCTACCTTCATATGCTGCGCGCACGAAAAGTGGAAGAAGTCGAATTGTATATCATCCTCTCGTGACCACAAAAGTTTGATCGGCCCTCCGGACTCCCTTGATGCGAGCGCTGCCTCAACCGCGAAGTCAGGTTTCGATTTTCTGCCAAATGCTCCACCGAGCAAAGTGACATTCACGGTTACTTTAGACTCGTCAATACCAAGAGCACCGGCAACCGCACGAGTTGTCCATTGCGGGTCTTGTACAGGCGCCCACAATTCGCATGTGCCGTCCGATTTGTAATGAGCTGTTGCACAAGGTGTCTCCATAGGAGAGTGCGAAAAGTGGGGTACTAAATACTCTGCTTCGATGACTTTGGATGCATTTTTCAATGCGGTCTTAATCTGTCCTTGTTCCCTTCTGATATTGCCGTTTTTCCTCGTCTTGTCTTGCATAGAGGAGAGGTAATTCACAGAATTGTAGTCGGCATTGATGCTGCTTTCCCATTCTATTTCCAATGCGTTTCTGCCTTTTAAAGCTGCCCAGGTATTATCGGCGACTACGACTATTCCTCCTAGTGGTTTGTCGTATCCCGTTGGGAAACCGGGTGCTTCCATTTTAAAGATTTTCTGCACACCCGTTACTTGCATGGCAGCATCATAATTGAATGACTTTATACCTGCTCCAGCTTCGGGATTTCGCCTGATCACAGCAAATTTGGCGTTGGGTATTTTTTTATCCATTCCAAATACCGCCTTACCTGTCACAATATCTTCGAGGTCGTATATGGACGTTTTTTTAGTGATGTATTTGAAATCCTTAGGAGATTTTAAGGTGATTTCACTTTCATCGGGAATGGGTACTTCTGCTGCTTTTTCTGCCAGATATCCAAAACCAAATGATTTACCGGAAGTGTGTACTACTTTGTGATTTTTGGCTTTACATTCGGAAACGTCTACTTGCCATTCGTTGGCCGCAGCCTGTTCCAGCATCCTTCTCGCCGTAGCGCCCGCTTTTCTCAACTGGGGATAGAACATTCGGACACTGTAGGAACCATCTGTGTTTTGGTCGCCATATTTTACATCGCCTATAGCTTGTTCCAGTTTGACTTGATTCCAGTCAGCCTCCATTTCGTCCGCCATGATCAAAGGAAGACTAGTGCGGATACCTGTTCCCATTTCCGAGCGATGGGCAATGAGGGTCACTTCGCCTGTGCCGCTAATGTTCATGTAGACATTAGGAGAGAAGACTGCATCGGGATTGCCTGTTAAAAATTTGTTTTTATCAGTACAACTGAGTTGAATGCCGAGTAGCAGACCTCCTGCGCCAAGCGCTCCTGTTTTGAGAAAATCCCTGCGATCGACCTTATATATATCATGTGAGAGTTTTTGGTTTTTCATATCACATTTCTTTTACTGCTCTTTTAATAGCTCGCCTGATGCGCACGTAGGTTCCGCAGCGGCAAATATTGCCGGCCATAACCGCATCGATATCATCGTCTGTAGGGTTGGGATTTTGGTCGAGAAGGGCGATCGCGGACATGATCTGTCCGCCCTGACAGTATCCGCATTGCGGGACGTCTTCCTCCATCCAGGCCTTTTGCACTGGATGAAGTCTTCTTTGTCCTACGCCTTCTATGGTCGTTATCGATTTGTTTCCCAAAGTCGATACTGGTGTGCTGCAGGAACGGGCGGGTAAGCCGTCTATATGGACGGTGCATGCTCCGCAAAGGGCTTTTCCGCAGCCGTATTTTGTGCCGGTCATATCTAGCATGTCGCGGAGCACCCAAAGAAGGGGAGTGTCAGGCATAGCCTCGACGGAGTGGGGGTTTTTGTTAATAGTGAGTTGGTATGTTGCCATGATCAGAAATGGTTTTGGGTGAAAATAGAGAAAATAATTGTTATGGAAATTTTTTCCGTTAGAAAGCCAACCCGAAAAATGGTCATTGTATCAGCCACACCGTTCGTTCAGCGCATTCATTCCTGACTTTTGAAGACTGATTGGCTGTATGCCAGTGCACAGCAACCCAATCCAACTGCACACAGGTTCCCCATGTCAATGAAAATTGGGCTTACCAATGCTCCAAAATTGAAAGCTATTGCGTAATTTTCATAAGTGAAATCAACTGGATAACGCCACCTTTAGGACATGTTAAAGAAGATACTTCTGCTTCTTGCATTTTATGGCGGCACTCAATGTCTGCCCGGCCAGGCAATCGAATTAGATAGTCTGAAAGAACAATTGACCAAAACAAGCGATGACCTGGAAAGATAAAATCTGTTGAGAGAAATAGCCGACCGGTTAAAAGATTTCAATGCAAGTGAAACATTTTTATATACGAGAGAAGCTATCCCCCTGGCACAAAAACTCGGCCTGAAAGAAGAAGAAGAAGCCAAGGCCAATTATCATATGGGATTGGCTTATCATATTACTGGAAAACAAGACTCTGCTATTTTTCACTGTGAGCGGGCTTTGCAGCCTACGGACGAAACAATCACGTTGGCCAAAACATACAATGTGCTGGGAAGGGTCTACGCCAAAAAAGGCAATGGCGAACAGGCCTTATTCCATTACTTTGAATCTATAAGACTTGCAGAAAAAATAGACTACCAGCTTGGACTTGCATATGTTTACCAAAATCTCGGAAACTATTTTGAAGAAGAGGAAGAAGATTTCGTCAAAGCGGAATTTTACACTTCAAAATTTCTGCAACTTGCCATAGAAATGGAGGACGAATTGAATGAAGCCATGGCTTACAACAACCTTTCCATTTATTATTATAAAAGAGAGAACCTCGATACTTCAATTATGTATCTGCAAAAAGCTCTGCCCGTCTTTCAAAAGTTAAATAACCAGATGGGTGTTGCAACAGTGGTCAATAACCTAGGATCAAATCAACGACTAAAGAAAAATTATAGACAAGCCATTGGCTTTTTGCATAGAGCCCGAATTCTTTGGGAAGAGATGGAATTTAAACCCGGATTGGTGTATAATTACGCAGACCTGGGAGCAGCCTACGGCTATCTCGGTATAATGGATTCGTGTTATTATTTTTTTGAAAAGGGCGAGACGCTAGGATCCGAGACCGACGTCAAGCCGGCTTTAATGTTCCTTTACGAAGCACGTTCGACCATGCACGAGGAGCGCAAGAATATGTCGTCGGCCCTAAAATATTTCAAACTCTTGTCGGCTATTAATGATAGCATTTTCAATGAAGAAAAACTGAAACAGGTGCGGGAGGTAGAAACGAAATATGAAACTGAAAAGAACCTTGCCCAACTCGCACAACAGGATCTGATCATTTCAAAACAAGGGAATCGCCAAAAGAACATCACAATTCTTGGAATATTTGCTTTGCTCCTGGTATCAGGCATCTTTCAGTATCTCAGGTACAGAAACAGGATAAAAAGGAAAGAAACAGAGGTCGCGCTGCAACTAAAGCGCTCGGAAGCCGAAAAATTGAAAGAGCTGGGGCAATTAAAGTCGCGCTTCTTTGCGAATATAAGTCACGAGTTTCGCACCCCGCTTACATTGATACTTGGGCCGTTAAAGCAGCTCGAAGATTCGCTTCCTCCGTCGTCAAAGGGCGAAGGTCGGCTCCTTTCGGTTAATTCGAAGGTAGTATCAATGATGCGTCGAAATAGTGAACGCCTTCTCCAATTGATCAACCAGATCCTTGATTTGTCACGATGGAACTAAGGATGGAGTAATGAGTCTTAGCGGAGCCATGAAAAGCCGCGGAACAACCGAGCAACGTTTGTGGAGCGACTCTTATCTAAATCTTACTCATGCGAAAAAAGAAGAGGTAAAGCACTGGAAATCATACGCTTACTTTGGCGATCCTGAAAATGAAGTGGTGAACTGGATCAGCAAAATGTCCCGACCGACGGAAATGCCACCTTATTCTTATGGGGCGGCTAAGAGCAAGATGATGCATATGCTCGAAGATGGACATTACGACGTAAAATTGACCGAAGAAGAATTTCACAAAATGGCTGCATGGCTTGATCTACTGGTGCCGTTTGTAGGTGATTATCGGGAGGCGGGCGACTGGAGCGATGAAGACATGGCCTACTACGATTATTACGAGCACAAAAGAGGACGGCATTACCAGGAGGAGCTGGAAAATATTAAACAGTGGATTGGAGCAGATGGGCACACAAAAGTGCAAAAATTTGATCATGGAGAGATAAATGGTTACAGAGCTTTAGAGGGTCAGATTACAAAATCGTCAGACACAGCGTGGAAAATCGATTTTGCAAACAAAGTAATGATCGATATGATTGAGCTGGTAGGAGAAGCTGAGATCACATTTTCGGATAATTCTGTGGTGAGCAAACGGGCCGATTTACCAACATTGAAATTGGAAGTTCCCAAAGAAATTCAAGGGCTTAGTATCAAATCTGCGACTCCTCTAGCTGGTGTAAAAATTTGGGGATTGAGTGAAGCCGAACTTCCGCATCATAATGATTATAATCCTTATAAGCGGTTGGGGGAGGACTAGTGCGTCAGGAACTAAATGTGTGACCATTTATTCAAACAGTTGATTGTTGTTCGTTGATAGTTGTTTGTTAGGGAACCAGCAACAAACAACCGGCAACCAGCAACTTTTAAAACGTTCAAGGACTTCGTTCCTGAGGCACTAGCTACTCCATTCCCGTGCAGGGCGGCTCCGAAGACTATTGGCTTCGCGATCATTGACGAATGACTCTGTCTTCCGATCCCAGGTAAGTTTTCGGTTCAGCATCCATGCAAGAGCAGCAGTATGACAGGCAATATGCGAATGACGCATAACAACAGCATTGGCAGCCGGAGCTTTGCGAGATTTAATGCAATCGAAAAAGTTCCTGGAATGTGCCCCTACACCGAGGCCGGACACATTTTCGGGCATATCAGCTACTTCTCTTTTCAAGGCCTCAGAAGAAACTTCAATGCCACCACTATCACCAACTTCTACCCAACCTTCATCCCCTACGAATCGAACCGGACATGTACTCAGGTGCTGAATCCATCCGGGACGCTCCTTGAACGGAGTATCAAGAAAATGCATGATCAATTTTACTCCATTGGCATAATGAGCGGTGATTTTATCGTCCGAAGGTTCGTATGTTAAAGGCATGGTATCGTCCGACTGATTCGCCCACTGGCAGAGGTCAACGGTGTGCGCTCCCCAATCCAATAATGTAGCACCGGAATCGAAATCGTAGTATCCACGCCATTTCCCTTTGACATAATCGGCGTTATAAGGCCGCCATGCTACAGGGCCTAACCACATATTCCAATCCACTTCTTTCGGATCGGGAGTAGGCTGTGGCGGTAACCAGGAGTTTTTCAACTTCGGTCTGTAGATCGAAGCGTGGAGAGTATGAATCTTTCCTAGTTTTCCACTATGTGCGAGTTCCACAGCCCTAATGAAATTGGTTATGCTTCGTCGTTGTGTTCCGGCCTGGAAGACTCGTCCTGTCGCTTGGATAGTATCAGCGAGAGCCTGGCAATCTTTTATCGTTATACCGCATGGCTTCTCGCTGTATACATCTTTGCCAGCTTTGGCTGCAAGAATGGATGCTGGTGAATGCCATCGATCACCGGTGGCAACCAAAGCTGCGTCAATATCCTTTCGCTCCAGCAAGTCCCTGAAATCCCTATATAGTTCACAATCTTTATTCCCGTAATGCATATCTACTTGATCTTTTCCTTTATTTCTTCGACTTGCTTGTACATCCGATATCGCTATGCATTGAATGTCAGCATGTTGCATCATTCCGTTTAACACTTTTCTGCATCTTGGACCAATTCCGATTACACCAAGCGTGATACGGTCACTTGCTGCAACTGCACCATCTTTTCCCAATGCCGTGGAAGGGACTATCCAGGGCACGGAAATTGCTGCAGAGGAAACCATGGTCTTACGGATGAAGGTACGACGTGTTACGCTGGATTTATTTTTCATGTCAATGCATTTTGTTCTACGGTTCAACTTTAAAATGCGCATGTTATTTATGAATGCCAGCGAATTTAGAAAGTATTATGGAACTGGACAAAGAAAAACAGTATTATACTCCATACCATTGAAAAACCCTTTTTTTAGCAACTCATATTCCTTTATCCAATCCTCTTGCTTGGATCTATCAAGTTTACCTGGTATCCGCTTGGGTTTCTTATAAGCATAACCCATTCGATGTAACAGACTATTAGCTCCTGATGTACTATAATTTATTCCAAATTTCTCCTCAATCAATGCCCCTATTTCAGCCGTAGTTCGATAAATTCTTTTCTCTATCAAAAATCAACATGTACCCCCTCTTCCACTGATCGTTCGAAGGCTTCTACGATGCGTTGACAAGTGATAGCATCTTCCAGGCTTGAAAAAGGTTCTTCATTCTTTCGCAAGACGTTATCAATGAAATGTGCTGAAGTATTCTTAATTGATTCAGGGTAGCAGTGGAAAGTTTGAGAATGCGCGCCGCTCCTCTCATGGATCACCCAATCGCGGTAACTATATCGTGTACTTCCTTTTGTACCCAATACCTTGATCATACAGGTCCATGGATCTCCGGCATGATCATCATTAGCAAAACTTGCACACAAATGACTTAAGGCGCCGCTCGTCATTTTCATAATTGCCATGGCCACGTTTTCCTGTGGCGCTATGGTCGCGTCAACGGTATGCTTAAAGCAGGATATGGTTTTCGGCAATCCGGCAAGATACAACATGGTATATGCATGGTGAGTCAATATCTGTCTGATAACTCCCGGATAACGTGCCCGAATATCATCTGCATGGTGAATATTGTAAAGCATATAAAATTGTGTGACATCCCCAAGTTTTCCACTATTTATCATTGAATGTGCCCGCTTAATGCCGGCTTCATAAATGTAATTATGCACCGGCATACACTTGACACCTGCCTGGCTTACAGCTAGCTGCATCTTCTCTAGTTCTTCTATATTGGAAGCAGCGGGTTTTTCAACAAGAACATGTTTACCCGCTTTAGCAGCCTTGATTGTATATTCACAGTGTGTTTCCATATTTGTTAAAATGAAAACCGCATCTATTTCTGAATCATTCAGCAGGTCATCCTCAGACTTGTAAGTCTTGCAGCCATATTTCGCCGCTTTGATCGCTCCTTTTTCAGGTGTCCTGTTCCAAAGCCCTGTGAGCTCTGCTCCGGACAAACTATTGATGGCTTCAGCATGCAGATCAGCTACATCGCCGGCGCCAAGCATTCCGATTTTTATTGTGTTCATAGGTTTTCAATTTCTCTACTCAACAAAATCAATTTCTTCATGCTGATTGCACTATCGCGTTTCCAATGTCCTTATAAGTTGCTCCTATGGCCATTAGCGACTGCACCAATAGATCAATAGATACGGATGGATCACCAGCCTCCATTTTGGCCACTCTGGATTGACTTGAAGATATGAGATTCGCCAATTGAATCTGCGTCAGATTTCTGCCCCTCCTCTCTTGACGAAGTTTACGGGCCAAAGTGAGTTTCATTTCAATATATTCTATCTCAGGAGCTGTGAGATTCAGAAACTCATCCACCTTTCCTACTTTCCAACCTGCTGTCTCAATCCTTCTTTGTTTTGCTTTTTCCATATTATTTTGTTAGTGTGTCATATGTTTTAATACGACGTTTACATGAATCAATTACTACTTTCGGAGTTTTATTTGATTTCAAACCAAGGGTTTGTACAAGCTACTCATAAACGCAAATATATGTCATTTCTGACATAGTGGTGGATGTAGCTTTAAATTATTAACTGACCTTTCGCAGGGCAGATATTTGGAAAATTAAAAAATAATATTATAGTTATTCCAAAAGAGGAATAGCTTGCAGTTGAGCAGGGTTAACCAAATTGAATTGTTTTTTCATTCGGTTAAGTTCTTGATATGCTGCTTTGACAGCTTTTAAGTATAGTCTTGCCTTTATGGCGAAGTGGTTTTTAGCTTGATTAATTTTGAGCAATTCGAGTTTAGTATACGCTATCATCACACAAAAAATATGATTGGACTGCGTCACTTCATACTTTGTTGGTGATTTGGCTAAACAAGCATTCTGTTTCATCGATTTGTGGAATTCCTCAACTTTCCATCTTCTTTCATAGATTGTATGAGTCTGCTGATGTGTAAGTTTTGTATCGTTGCTTACCAGATACAGTACGCCTGTGGAGTAATCTTTGTTCGTAAAGACTTGTTTGGTCAAAGAAACCGGAAAGTCCAATCCTTTGATCCAAACTTCCATTACACAGTCTGGCTGTAGGTCTAGTGCATCGACTCTTGTAAACTTACCTTGCAGTTTTTCTTCCTTACTCAGGGCAACAAGACGATTGGTCTTAATTGCACCGATAAAATGCTTTTTTAACTCGTAATGCACAAACTCCATATTGTCATTTGAGCTAAACCAACTATCCCATAAGGCATATTTGTACTGAACATGATTACGCTGTGTGAGTACTTTGAGCCTTTGTCTTACTAACTCATTCTTACTCACCTCACTTTTGCGTTTCTCTTGTCGTGTTTTTAGATCAGTAAACCTGATTGGCTTTCTGATAATTTCATAGGCTAAAGGCAACTCTACCGTTTGGCCATCACCCAATTGGTTATGATATAGAAAACTTATCATATTGATGCCTTTGACGCTCCTGTTCTTTGTATGATCAAAGTGATACGTTATTATCTCATTCTGAGTAGAATGTGGTTTTTCAGTTATCACATCATCAATACAAATGCTACCATCAGGACTTTCTACTTTCCTGACTATAGGTTTAACAGATTTCCAATAATCTTTTTGGCCCAGAGTAGGCTGAGCCAAAAATCTACTGATCTGATCATGGCTATAAGCACCGTCTAACATTTTAGACATACCTATAGCTGTGCTGTGACTAAAACTTGTCAACAAATAATCGCTGTACAAGTCGGCAATGTGCGGATTCATCATTAGTAACTATCTTTAGATCCAGCACAAAGCTATACATATAATAATTTTTTACAATACCAAATTTTCGAACTGCGAAATGTCAGTTATTAACTCAAGTTTCGGTAGTCAAAGATAGATTTAGATTGATAAGTTTTTTAAAGAAATTATTTTGCAGACGGGCTTTTCTTACATCGATCTTTGTTCCTGCAATTGCAGGCGATCCTCCAATTGATTCCGTACCATCACCCTGAGGTCCGGGTAGAACTGCATCATCTATTGCCGTTAAAAGGGTTGTGGTCTCACTTGGTGAGCCTATTGTTATTTTGTGATCCTTTTGCAGCAAATTGTTACTTGCCTGGGTGTCCCAGACACACACTCTCTGAGAATAACGACCGGTCATTAATGCAGCACGAGTTGGTGCGCAAAAAGGATTGACATGAAAATCGGTAAAACTAAGAGCCTCCGAATTCAAATCATCCAGATTCGGGGTTCGGATAATAGGATTACCATAGCAGGAAAGATCCCCGTAACCCTGGTCATCGGTCATGATTATAATGACGTTTGGTTTGGTTTGATTTTGCTTGTATTGGCATCCGGCGATAAGCAAAGCCAGGAAACATGCTAACGTCAAATTATTCATTTTTATATATTAGTTATACTGCTGAAGAAAAGCCACCACATCCGCTAAATCCTGATCTGTCAATCCGAGCTGTTCAGCAGACAACATCAAAGATTGGCTGAGCCTGGTAACTTTACTGACCTTTTCGACAGGGATATACTGCATTATCCCACCCACTGACGATATAAAAACAGGGTCTTCCCTCTTGGGCATCAGCAAAAAAGATGAATTGCCATGTATCCTGGTACTATCTACCAAAACAACTTCATAACTCACATTAGCAAAGTGAATGGTACTATCGGGATCAACCAGGTCTTCCAATACTCTTTTACTCCCGGCACTTTTCGCATATCCCCTAAGTTCCGGGCCAAATTGTATTCCCTGTCCATTAATCTGGTGACAACTGATACAGCGATTGGCAACTATTCTACCGCGATTCACATCCCCTTTCAGGCTTTGTATTTTTTTGAGCCTGCCCTCATCCAAGACCTTTCTGTCTCGCCCGGGCAAAAGCACTGAAATTAAATCATCTTCTTTAATACCGGCATTTTCGTAGAGCTCGTGTAGCTGATGCGTTTTCCAACGAATATATTTATTTCGAACAAGCCAATACCTGGTTTCTGATTTTACAACCCCTGTGGTGGAACTGAAAACCTCAAGCAAGGCTATAGCCGCCTCTTTGCTTGAGTTGAAGGCCATACTTTCAACTGCATATTTTCTTTGGTCTATACTCAGTTTCGAACTCATGGCCCTGACCTTGAGATCATTGATCATTTGATCCAAATGTAAACGCCAGGCAATCTGAGCATCATTTTTTGAATATTCCAATGCCGGTTTATTCCCGATATATGCTTTCCACAGGGGTGATTCAGCCTTATGAGCTGCCAGGCCCAGGGCCTCCAATATCAAGCGGTTTTCGCCATCGAGGCCCTTGGCTATATTTAGCCAGATTTCCTGTTTTTCGGAAAGTGGCATATCATATAAGCCTACAAGTATCTCTTTCTTGATATAGTTATTTTGCGTAAACTGGAATTGCTCATAAGCCCTTAACAATTCAACATTCTTTCCTGCCAACCGGAGTGCACGAAGGCCGGTAACGATTTTGGTTGCGTCATCAGAATTCAACAGGGCGTCCATTTTTTCCTGCCCCCTGGTGCCCATGTACGGCAACAACCAGATAGCCCTTGCGGACACAAAGCGATTGTTCTCATTCAACAAATCAGCCACATCGGCGTAATTGTTTTCAGTTTTTATCATTTCTTTAAAAGCAGCTGCCCTGACATGTTTGGCCGGGCTCCTCAGGCCAGTCTTCTTGATTTCACTTTTAAATCCTTTGGGGGCCAAACGGTATATGGTACCCGAAGTGGAAACATCATCGTCCTGATGGCAACAGAAACGCGGGTCATGCCAATCTGAAAAATACAAAGCGCCATCAGCCCCGACAACCACATCAGTAGGAACAAAATTGGGGGATTCCTGATCATCCTTCAGTGAAACCAGGATCTTACGTTTCCCTAAGATCAACTGTCCGGTTTCATCATAAGAAGGCTGATAATAGAAAATTTCCCTCAACCTGGCGTCACAGGTCAAAAACATTCCTTCATATTTTTGAGGTAAAGCGCCATTTTCATAGAATGTCTGGCCCGTTGGGGAACCTACTCCATAACCATCGCCGGCCGGCATGATCCCCGGATCGTCCTGATGCCAATGGGCTGCAAAATGGGACTGTCCTAACCTTTTTTCGGCAAGAAACGTTAGCAGGCCATTTTCGGATGCGTAACCGGCATTTCCATTTTCCAAAACGATGGTGGACCTCACTCCTGGAGCGTCATCATTGTCTGATTGAAACAGGTCACCAAACGAATTTAGGGTGTGCTCAAAGGTGTTGCGTGTATTATGAACCAAGATCCTGGTGTTCTTTCCTTCAGGGCTGATGCGAGCTGTATAGCCGCCCAAATAAATATTACCATCATCACTTTTTTGCCCTGAAATGGCTTTTGAAAACTCCGTAAGCCACGAACCAATTCTAAAAGTCTTTCCGTCATGGTCTGTGAAAATTGATCCCATATTGCCGCAGCTGAAATAGTAATTTCCGTCAGGGCCTACTGTCATTGTGTGCAAGGAATGGTCGGTGTTTTTACCATGGAACCCTGTTAAAAATTCTTCCCTCTTGTCAACCTTGCCATCAAAAACACGATCGCCATCGATATCTTTAAAAATGAATATACTTGGCGGTTGTGAAACTATAACCTCGGCCCCTACCACAGAAAGCCCCATTGGGACAACAAGCTCAGTGCCCTGATAAAATACTTCTGAAATATCAGCCTTGCCATCATTATCGCTGTCTTCCAAGACAACAACCCGGTCGCCGGCCGGCCGGCGCTCCTCATTTTTTATTCGGTGGTTCACACCCTCTACCACCCAAATGCGACCTTCGGAATCCACATCAATATTCACCGGGTTATAGAGCAAAGGGCTTTTTGCCCATACTGTCAGTTCCAGGTCATCCGGAACCTCAAAACGCGAAACCTCTGTATGTTCATGGGGAGTAATTGCTTTCCAGGTGTTTTGATTTTTTACATCATTACAGGCTTGAATCATACTTATGAAGACAACAACTAAGGCAAAAACGATTTTTTTCTTATTTGACATGGTATCTATTTCTTTCTTTCAGTCTTCAATTGTTGAATTTTCATTGCTTATTAGGATACATTTACTGATCATCAATCAATTGAATAGGTTCTTTAGCTTCTTTTATTATGTCCAGTAATTCTATTTTGGGATTAATTATTTCTGCTCTATCATGGCTACCTGGGTCATAACCGGCTCTGATGCCAGGTGCTTGTAATCAAGAAACAAACAATTCTTCTATTCTCGTTCTTTTTCTAAATCCCATTCTTTGGCTTTTAACTCCCTAAACCTTGTGAATTCCTGGAATTCCCAAGATGGGATTTCGGACCAACCTCCTTTTTGAGGTGTTGCCGTTTCCATAAGCTCTTTATAGGATGCTTTAAGTTGACTCAACATTTTATTTGCTATTTCCGGTTGATTTTTAATAATATTTTTTTGTTCACCCAAATCAGTTTTTAAATTATATAAGGATACACTTTCATTTTCAAAACTTCCTTTCTTAGCTCCCGGATGATCGACAATTAGTTTCCAATCTCCATCACGCATGGCTTCCTTTCGAGTACCGTTATTATTTAAATTAAACCAGTATAACGGACGTTGTGGTATAGTACCTGTTTGAAAAATAATGGGAGAAAGATCCACACCATCCAACGCGTGGCTCGCTGGTGTTTTTAGTCCGGCAGCACTGAGAACCGTGGGCATGATATCCAAGCTAATGGACAAAGTTGAACTTTTTGTATTAGCTTTAATTTTGCCGGGATTCCAAAAAATAGCTGGAACCCGATGGCCTCCTTCAAAAACCTGGCCTTTGTGCCCTCGAAGATTGGGATTTTCAGTTCGGGTTTTGGGATCTGGCCCATTGTCTGATAAAAAGACAATCATCGTGTTCTTATCCAAATCCAACTTGATAATTTTATCATGTATTTGCTTAACCCCGTCATCCATAATGTTCATCATGTACTGGTAAGCTTCTTCAATAGATTTAGATTGGAGGAATTCCGTATTTCTTTCACCACGATTTGGCCCGCGTACTATCGGATCTCCTGGTCCTTGGATAGGTGCATGGGGTGCTTCATGAGCGATATAGAGGAAAAATGGTGAAGTTCTGTTTTCTTCGATAAACTGCAGTGCATACTTATTGATTAGGTGAGTGGTGTAACCTTCTTCTTTTACTTCTTTGCGCCCATGAAACCAATCATGGTCCAAGTGGTCTCCCCAATGACTGATGTAATCAACATTACCGCTAACAAACCCATAAAATTTGTCAAATCCATGGTTCGTGGGATGGTATTTGGGGTGTTCTATAGCATAACCTAAATGCCATTTACCAACCATGCCTGTCTTATAACCTGCTTTTTGAAAGATTTCCGGAAAGGTGATTTCTGACTCCTGCAGGCCTTTGTTGTTTTCGGGGTGACTAGGGACAGGGTGGATAACAGCTTCAATACCAGCACGCTGCTGATACCTTCCGGTCATCAGCCCCGCACGGGTGGGTGAACATACCGTCCCTGAAGAATGAAAATCCAAAAAGGACATTCCTTCTTTGGCCAACCTGTCTATGCCCGGTGTTTTATAAACATTGCCTCCATAACAAGATGGACCGCCATAGCCCATATCATCGGTCATAATGATAATAACGTTGAGAGGAGGTTCTGCATGTTGGCTGCAACCGGATTGAACGCCAATATATGCTAAAGAAATGATTGTTAAAATGATATTCTTACTAATAGATTTCATATTTTCTTCAATTAAAATGATTAATTCCCGGATTCTTGGATCGGAATCAACTTTGTTTGCTGCGCAAATTAGGATTAATGGATTAATAAAAACTTCATAATACTATTTTCTCGTCCTTGCCCCCTTTAATTGGCTAAGATAGCGGACTAAGTCCCGCATTTTTGTAACGCAGCATAAAGTCGAAAGATCAGTATAAAATCGATATGTTATTTTTTTATCATTCCTTAGTTATACTGTTGAAGAAAAGCCACCACATCCGCTAAATCCTGATCTGTCAATCCGAGCTGTTCAGCAGACAACATCAAAGATTGGCTGAGCCTGGTGACTTTACTGACCTTTTCGACAGGGATGTACTGCAATATCCCACCCACTGACGATATAAAAACAGGGTCTTCCCTCTTGGTCATCAGCAAAAAAGATGAATTGCCATGTATCCTGGTACTATCTACCAAAACAACTTCATAACTCACATTAGCAAAGTGAATGGTACTATCGGGATCAACCAGGTCTTCCAATACTCTTTTACTCCCGGCACTCAACATCCGTTAAGTAATCACCATTCTTTCCATTCTCCAGGTCCGGCACATCGCCATCAGAATATGGCCCCCTGTATGGAAAGAAATAAGACGAGGGAAAGCCATGCCTGCAGGATGCCATTTGCCAATCAAAGCCTTGCTGCCGCGGCATGGCTTGCTCTCCGGGGCCAAGATGCCACTTTCCGATATATCCGGTGCGATATCCCGCCTGCTGGAAGGCCTCGCCAATTGTTATATCCGATGCAGGCAGTGATGAGGCTGCGCTGTTCGGACCACTTTCATTGTATGAATTAAGCCAATCGGTAAAACCAACACGTTGGGGATACTTCCCTGTCATCAAAGCGGCACGAGTTGGCGAGCAAACACTGCAGGCGCTGTAAGCTCTGGTGAAGACAGCACTCTGTTTAGCGAGCCGATCAATAACCGGCGTCTCGTAAAATGATGATCCATAGCAACCCAGATCTGTCCACCCAAGATCGTCGGTAAATATAATGATGACGTTGGGGTTTTTGATGTTTACTTGCGCACATGACGATCCCCATGCGCTTGCAACTGCAGCTGTCAAAACAGCAATCTTAGCAAGTATATTCCTGTTCATTCTTTTTACTTTATCCCTTCTTATTTATAAGTTCATCGCAATCTTGATCACAAGGAAAGAAAAATATTATTATTTTATATTTTAATGTTTTCAAAGGGAATACTCACTGGATTTAACCAAACGGGTAAAAGATTAGGGAATAGATTGGGACGTTCGTTAAATAGATAAACAGTTGATTATCAGCTGTTAATGTGGATAAATAGTCATAATAAAAACCCCGAAATCAGCACATTTGCCGTATTTTCGGGGTAACTTATTATTTAAATATTATGACGAAGATATTGACCTTAGCGAACAATATTTCGTTTTTAGATTTTTCTTGTCCACATCGGGACTATAAATCTTACCAAGTTCGCTTTCAGAAATCAGAATTAGGCCGGGTCTATGCTTCACTTCCCTGGCAGGGTCTTTACAAATGTGTGAAAAGAAGATCTACCGATCGCAGAGGGCGTAAAGCTCTTTTCAATCTGCATACTAAACTGGCATTGATGTTCTTGAAGTCCTACACAGGCTTTAGTGATCGAAAATTAGTTGAGCATTTAAACACCGATTTTGCATTCCAATTCTTTTGTGAGATTTACCTGCGTCCAGATGAATACATCAAAGATTATAAAATCGTATCCAAGATAAGGGTCGAACTATCCAAACGAGTGGACTGGCAGCAATTTGAGAAGGTATTGGCCCATCACTGGAAGCCATATCTGACCAATGTGCATGTAGGCATGTGTGATGCGACATGTTACGAATCGGATTTGCGCTTTCCTACCGACCCCAAGCTTTTGTGGGAGTGCTGTGAGTGGACTTATGGTCAGATGAAACAGATATGCAAATTTGCCAAACTCAGAATGCCTAGAAACAAGTATGCCGAGCAAAAATCAAAGCAACTGGTCTATCAGAAAAGAAGGAAGAAGTCCTATAAACTCACTCAGAAGCGCAAACGCAGCCTGCTGTATTTGTTAGAAAAATTACTTGATCAAATCCAACAGATTCAACAAAAGTGTGAATCAAAAAACGACCTGAAACTGCCCAAAAGATATCACAAAAGAAAGGCCACCATTCAAAAGATCCTCGCTCAGCAAAAACAGATTTTTCAGGGTCAACATGTTCGGGGTCGAATCGTCAGCATCTCTAAAGACTATATCCGTCCCATCGTGCGTGGAAAAGAAACCAAACAAGTGGAATTTGGCGCCAAAGTAAACATCCTGCAAATTGATGGAATCAACTTTATCGAACACCTCTCTTTTGATGCCTTTAATGAGTCTACTCGTCTGAAATCAACTGTATACCTGATGCGCAAACTAACAGGCAGATGTACCCATTTGGCTGCCAATAAAATCTACGCTACCAACGCCAATCGTTCTTATTGTTCCAATCGTGGAATCTATACCTCATTTACCCGAAAAGGCAGAGCTGGTAAACTCGAAAACCAAAGATTGACTCTTCAAAATACCCTGTCCAAGCACAGAGCTACTCGCCTGGAAGGTTCTTTCGGTACAGAAAAAAATTACTTCGGACTATCACGGGTTAAGGCCAGAACGAAATCTACAGAAGTACTATGGATCTACTTTGGTATCCATACGGCTAATGCCTGCAGGATCATCAAACGAGTCCAACCCCATTCAATAGCAGCTTGAATTGAAACATTAACTAAAATCCAAAGGATACCTATCCCTAAGAGCCAAATATTCCTGGTTAATTGCTCAACCGTTTAACCAATTGAACCGTGATCAAACCAAATATTATTGGGAAATAAGAAAAGTCAGCTTCCAACTTAGTCATTTAGCGAAACTCCCTAGATTGCCATCTAAATCACAACTCATACTGACCAGTTGGAGATAGGATAGGTTCGAATCTTTTTACCAATGGGTGTTCAATATCTTAGCAAATGTGTTGCAACAAAAGAGCGCCTTTCAGATACCATGTATAGGTATACTGCATAGTTTGTTGGGCTTAGTTTTTCAACAGTTTTTTTGAGATCTTTATTTAGTAGTAATGCCAAACTACGTTTATTATTACATTCGATTCATGCTTATTTTATTTACAGATATGACTTTTAATCAGCTGGATCCCCTTCTCATAAACTTCGGTTTTGCTGGAAAAATTATTGTGCCAAATATTCACCGCATTAGGGATGCCATCCACATCCGTTGCGAAAGCTTCAATAACGATCCAACCGTTATAGCCTATTTCTTTTAATGCCCGGAAGTTTGCATTCCAATCAACTAAACCTGTGCCTGGAGTACCACGATGACTTTCGCTGACATGGAAATGGTTCATTCGATTATCAAGTACCTTAACAGCTTCTTCTATATTGTTCTCCTCGATAAGGGTATGATGCGTATCGTAGAGAATACCCACACTGTCCAGGTTCACTGCGTCTGCCAGTTTTTTACCCTGGGATTGCAAGTTTAGGAAATAACATTCGAATCGGTTGAGCGGCTCTATCGAAAGAGCTACATCAGCGGCTTGGGCATCTGCTCCTACCTTTTTTAGGTATTCCACGCATCGATCAAACTCGACTTCATTGGGCCCTCTGCCAGGAAAACACTTATGTGCTGAATGGATAGGTCCAGCTAAAGTTTCGGCACCTAATCCGGCAGCAACCTCAATGTCCTTGCGAAGTTGCTCAACGGCTGCCTGACGTATTCCAGGATCGCCGGAAATAGGGTTGGCTTCTGAGGTCAATATCGTGGTCGCAGTACAGTTCAAACCTTCACTTTCCAATGCGCTACGAATCGCCTTGATTTCTTCTGCTGAATAATTGCTGATCGGTATCTCAACTCCGTCAAATCCTTTTGATTTCAACTCCATAAATAAAGGAAAATGATTCTGGTTCAAACGTGTTGTCCATAGAAAAAAGTTCATTCCTATTTTCATACGTTCTCTTTTTTAGTGGTCTCAGATAAGGGTGAAAGGATGGTATTGAGAATCAATTTAAAGGAGCTTTAAGCTTCTTTTTTAGTTGAGATTCATCATATCCCTCCAATTCTATTTTAGGATTATGTTCAAGTTTGATTATCCGGTAGCTGACAGTTTGTGGTTCACCACCATGTATCTGAAAAGCGATGTAGCCTGTTAATTCCCCGAGAGGATCCTCAATGGCCGTGCACAATGTCCCGTTGATGGATGTCCAGATTTGGTGTCCTACTGCCAATATCTCATAACGGTTCCACTTACCTGGCTCTACGGCATTCAGACCATGATCGTTCGAGTCTAACATTGCTCGGCCATGCTCATGATAGAGTTTCCCCCAGTAACCAACCCCAACATCAGCCTGGTAGCCATACGCCTGGCCATTCTCGTCCACTTTCTTAGAACGAATCTGAATCCCGGCATTGCGGCTATCTGGTTCAAGCCTCACATCCAAAACAAAATAAAAATCACCCACCGCTACATTTGACCATAGGAATTTGTTCCCCTTAACAGGTTCGGATGAATGACCGACAATCGCCCCGTCTCTCACGGACCAATAACTCATTTCGGATGATGACCAACCGGTTAAATCCTGCTGATTAAAAAAATTGCGATCGACAGCATCAGGCGTCTTGTTGGATTTATCACCCGCAACAACTTGACCATAAATGTAGGAATTATAGCAAAATAATATACCAGATAACATCAGGGGGAATAAAAGATTGTTCCTTTTCATAATTGTTCTATTTAGTTGTTAATTTAATTTCTATATAAATACTCGATTACTGAATTTCTTCATTGAGCTCGACGATCATTTTACCTTTCATCAGTCGCCAATGACCTGGGAAAGTACATAAGTAAGTGTACTCTCCCGGCTCGTCCGGAGCTGTCCAGACGAATGTATCCACACCACCCGGCATAACTACGATCGTATTACCCAATACTTCTTTCATCCCAGGCTTCACATAGTCATTCTCATGTGCCTGGGGGTCTGATGCAAAAGCCTCACAAGCTTCTCCTACCATCTGATAAGCTCCAGGGGCCGATAACACGAGGTTATGCGGCATGTCGTCCTCATTCATAAGTGCAATACGCAGTTGTTCGCCCGACTTACACCTGATCTCTTTCAGATCAAATTGCAACCCTGCTACTGCCTTGACCAAAACAAGTCGGCCCTTAGGTGTAAACTCATACCCATGTTTTGGCGGTTTCTTTTTAAAATTCATGCGCAAGGCCAATGTGGTTTCTTTACCTGAATCGATCTCGGCATACTCTGGAAATTCTTTGAAAGGCTTGTCAAGCTTTTTCAGGGTTGGATAAATATCCAGCAGGAAATCTTCTCCTTTTGGACCCTTAAGGCGTGCATTGATGTGCATTTGCATTACCGGAACTATATCGGGTATTTCGATGAAAATGGTTCTCTGGTCACCTAGTAGATGTACCGATTTCACATCCATCCGGTCATGTCCAATCTTTCCAGGCTGACGAACCGAATATTCCGGAGAACCATACCTATTGGAGTATTCATAGTTCCACTGCTGGAGAAAATATTTGGTTACATCCCGGGCAGCATTTTTATCCAGTCTTTCAGAAAAAGTAATTTTGATACCATTATAGTGTGGATGAAAGCTTACTGGTAGAAAAGCTTTCTTGCCCGTATATCTCACTCGGTCAAGCCCTCCTACCTGGCTGGCATAGGAGCCCCATCCATCTGATCCCACTACATAGAGTTGCTTGTCAAACGGACTAAAGCGTCCACGATGCACTCCTGAAGCAAAGTCTCCGGGCATTGGCATCACTGCTCCTTGTCCTACTCCATTAACTGTATTTTGCAGAATCACCATCCATGCCGCAGCACCGAAAGAGAAATGGATAAGCTGATCATCCAAAGGTCCCCAGTTACCTTCTTCAGCAAATATTTGTCCTGAGGACGAGTTGTCGATACCTCTTGGCAGGTAGCAATAAGCCGGTGCGATTTCCTGAGTACCATCCGTTTGGTAACCATAAAAATCACCTTTCTGGATGGCAATAACAGCGCAAGCCGGTGTATGCGTCCCCTCCTGCAATGAAGCGGTAATCATTCCGGTCTTCTTACTAACTCCCACACCATTAGGATTCCTGATACCCATGGCAAGGCTTTCCACTTTGGCGCCATCCGGTGAAACCTTCATAAACCCTGAGCTGTTATTCACAAAATACAAATTACCCTCGGCATCCCTTTGAAGGCCGGAATGAAAACCATGAGCACCTATTGTCACCGGCATTTGGTTGGTAAAGCATTCATAAAAATCAGCTTCTTCATCTCCGTTGAGATCGTGAAGAATAGCAATCTGATCCCTACAATTGACGTAGATCTTATCATTGATCACCTCCAATCCCAGGGGTTGTGTCAGTCCTGAAGCAAATCGTTTCCAGGTAATATTTTTCAGGTCGTTACCAATGTCTTTCACCAGCCATACATCACCCATGAATGTGCAGACAGCCAGGTCACCATTGGACAGGAAACCCAACCCAGTCAGGAACATCATCGAGTTATATTCATTTTCATGCGGGATTGGTATGTTATCTATCACATAAGGTCTATTTTCCGTGCCTAGTGTGCCATTCACGTTATAGGTCTTATGCCATTCTGTAGGACGGTTTGAAACAAATCCCTCATATTTTTGAATCGGAATTTGCTCTATCTTGTTCCTTAAGGATTTAATATCCGATCCTTTTGGAACAGAGGTAAAGCTTATAACCAACCGAGTTCCTTTTTTTATATTGGTGGCTTTTACAAATACATGCTTTTTGTTCTTAGAAGTAGAAATTGCCACATTTTGAGATGACAGGCCAACCGGTTTCACCGACATAATTTGAACGGAAGAGTCATTGCTTATTGTGAAAGACTGAAGCTCATTGGCACTCGCCAATACCGAAAGTTGCTCCCCATCAAAAACAGGTCTAAGCTTTATAAACACTTTGTCCATCCTATCATCAAATGCAATGGTTCGGGACATTATATTCTTCCCATCAACATCCATCGCCCAGGCTATTTCGTAGATTTTTACATTATTCACCTTGTAGTGTAAAACCGCTCTTTTACCATGTCTGTAGTTACCCAGATATTTTGAATTTGCAGGAAGTTCGGAAAATGTATCGTCCAATGACCAGCCGGCATGATTTTCATCCGTTGTTTTAAAGGCGACATCTCCTACGGACTCAACCGGGCTCTGCATTCCCCATCGACTAGCGGGAAATTCTAAAAAGCCTCCTTCCCAGATGGAAGTGAATGACAACATATCATGGTTGAAGGAGGCAGCCATCTGGCCCTGGTTACCCAAATGTAGGTTCAGTGATTTGGGTTGTTTGTTGATTATTGCACCAACCGCTGTTCCTATGTCCATCCTATTCCATCGATCGTCGGCTAAGCCGTTTGCACCATATTTGCCCCAGTGCCCATATAGCCCGGCGTCCAGTCCTGGAAAGGAGGGGATTATTTCGGGAACATCTTCCCGTGAGCGGTAAAAATCAGCCTGCCGCGAATAGAAGTCGTACAACCGGTAGGTGTTCAATACCGCATCACTATAGTTATGATTAAGACGGCCTCCGAGATAGTCCATATACGATCGTGAGTCGATTGGCGCAGAAGTAGAAGCAGCATGATGCTCCATTTCATTTCGGTTATTGCAGGAAAACATGATTCCTGATAACAACAGGGTACAATATAGGTTATTCAGTAACAATGTTGATATGGTTTTCTGTGCTTAGTTAATGGCTAAGTTCTAATTATAACAGCATTTGTTTAAAAAGTTCATATAAGTGGTAAGCCTGATCGGTCGACAGCATGGACATGAACCATTGCTTCAATGTGGTTTTGCTGTTTCTTATTTTATCCACATAGGCGTACCAGTTGAGGTAGTTTTGTAAATACTTTGAGGCTTACTCCATTAAAAAGCCCGAACAGCACGCACGTAGTAGTTGACGTACTTACTGTACTTGAACTGGTACCCATTGTAGAACGTCTGGTTCCACGCATAGTCGTTACCGTACTCCGTAGAACTCCAATAGGTGCCAATAGCAAAACCGCTACCGCCATTAGCTAAAGCTGTAGCATCAATTGTTGCTTTATTCAAGTACATTTCATTTAACTCATCTCTAGATGGTAAATACCAATCACCGTAAGTTTTTCCGCCTTCTGTAATTTGTAATTCATTGCAAATTCGAGCGGCATACATACCGTCATCATCTCCAAGTGCCTCTTGAGCGGCTATAATTATTAATGTATTCGCTTCTCCTGCATAAGGTCCGTCTCCTTTTGCTTGTGTAGTTCCATAAGTTCCAGCGTACCATCTTATTCGACCTAGATTTGATTTAGCGCATACAAGGCCGTGCTCACCAGTTTCATCCAACCAAAAAACAATCCCACCTTGAGCAAAATCACCAACTTGATATTCTGATATAACTGTTCCTGTTACTTCTATATCATCCTCTCCAGTGTACTCTGTATTCGTATCGATAGTTTGATTTACCCGAGTGTAGTTTCCGCTACCATCTGTTTTTAGAACTTGTCCATCGGTTCCGCCAGTTGGTAGTTCAATTTCATTGGTTATAGAACCATCTACCTCATTCGCCGAGTTTACTATGTAGGGGCCTCCACTAGTACCAGATCCAGATATGGTAACGTTAGTTCCTGCCAGTGTAACACCACCTTGGCCATCTGTACCATCCACACCTGTATCGCCAGTATCACCCTTAGGACCAGGAATAGAACTACCGCTTGTTTTGGCATACAATGCGTAAGGCACGCTCATTAACTGGCTAGTGCCCTCAATGGTGTATGCTGTTCCTCCTGTTGGGTCTGTTTCTGTTTTAATAAAGTAGGGGCCATTGCTCCAGTCTATGGTATTAAATGTGCCAGAAACAACTGTTCCAGAGCCTATTTCTTGACTCACCAAACTATTAATGTTGGTAGTGGGTGTTTGGGATTCTACATAAACTGCGGTACCAGAAACAGAGCCCTGTAGTATGCTTATTTGCATTCCTACAGATTGATTTGTTATTAACACATTGCCAGCATCTCTTATAACTGCTTGGTAACTGATTTTTTGAGGTGCTTGAGCCATAGCACTTACAGTAATTATCACTGCTGCAAGCAAAATGTATAATTTCTTCATTTCATTTAATTTTTAATGATTCTAAATGTTTTTATCAATGAGTTGTTGTCTAGTACATTTAACAAGTAGGTGCCCACCGTTGTCCTCGAATGTTCTCAATGCCATAAACACTATGGAGTCGATAAGCTGCAAACCTACAATGGCTTTAGCTGTAGTAAATGTAACCATTCCTATTATTGGATCAACAAAAAGGATCCTTTTGTAAGGGTGTGTAAGGGGTGTAGACATATTGAATCTGTTACGGCCAATACCCTGTTTCACAAAGTGAAATTTAGTCTGCGCAAGGCGTTTCTGATCATTTTTGAAATGTCCACAACAACCAAAGGCTGTTCCTCACCGGTGCTGGCCCGTAAATACGGGATTAATCAAAAAACGGCCTGGCTGTTTATGTTCAAGGTTAGAAAAGCGATGGCCAGCAGTGAGCAATATCCCCTTGAAGGTAATTGTGAGGTGGATGAAATAATGATCGGAGGACATCGTAGAGGCAAACCGGGAAGGGGAGCCCAAAACAAGAAAAAGGTATCCGTTGTGGTGGATAAAGACCACAAAGGAGGAATTCAAAGGGCATACGCAGTGAGAATTGAAGATTTTTCAACTCAACAACTGGTCAAGATATTTGACCGCCAACACGGCCCGGTCTTAAGGACTAACTTGGTTTTTGGGATTTGCATCTTGGGATTTCGTCAGCCAATCCAACTACCTCTTACCCTCCACCCCATGCCATCTTCGAAAAGTACAATCCACCCAGGGGGGGGATGATAACCCGGTCATACACAATTTTATCCTTTTATCCTTGACTTTAGGAAATTTTTTTTAAAATTTTAATAAATTCATCAAAAAATCCGGGTTATTAATCTAATCTGGAATTATAGGTTTTTATAATATAACAGGAGACAAAACCTGATATCAGATGAGTAGGTTGGCAAAAATACTATTTTCTGGCGGCTACGTTCTTGTTTGCATTGTGGGTCTGACCATGTTGTCATGTGAAAGCAAGTCAACATCAATCCTGATTTCCAAACCAAATTTCATTATCATCTTCACCGATGATCAAGGGTACAATGATCTGGGGTGCTACGGCGCTCCACTTCTCAGGACCCCCCAAATTGATCAAATGGCCAAGGAGGGGTTGCGGTTCACTAATTTCTATGCCCAACCTATATGTGGTGCATCAAGAACCGCGTTACTAACGGGATGTTACCCACTCAGGGTCGCGGAACTTGACAACATCAAGCGCATGCACCCCTCGGTACATCCTAAGGAACTATTGTTACCTGAAATTCTCAAACAAGAGGGATACAAAACGGGTTGTATCGGAAAATGGGATTTGAATCGGGCCAATTTTGACCGGATTGACGCAAGACCTAATAACCAGGGATTTGACTATTGGTTTGGATTGCCTTCAAGTAATGATGGTGGGGTCAGAAGGGTTTTTAGAAATGAGGAGTTGTTAAAGCATACTTATACAGTGGATACCCTTACACAACTTTATACAGCGGAAGCCTTGCGTTTTATTGAAAATTATAAGGACGACCCGTTTTTTCTCTATCTACCCCATACCATGCCGCATACCAAATTGGGAGCCAGCCGAAGATTTAAGGGAAAGTCCCAGTTTGGCCTTTATGGAGATGTGATTGAAGAACTTGATTGGAGCGTGGGGGAAATTAAGAAGAAAGTTATCGAGCTGGGCTTAGCGGATAAGACCCTGATAGTCTATACATCGGATAATGGACCTTGGAGAGTAAGAGATACCCATGCCGGGTCGGCTTTTCCACTGCGGGGAGGAAAAATTTCAACTTGGGAAGGCGGAGTAAGGGTGCCTTGCGTGGTTTGGGGAGGAAACTTTTTGAAACAAGGCGTGGTAGATCAGGTTACTTCCACAATGGATTTGTTTCCCACCTTCGCCCGGTTGGCTGGTGCAAAATTGCCTGAGGGCCTGGTAATTGATGGCAACGACATCTCGTCGTTATTAGTCGACAACCAGCAGAGTCGGCAGCTCAACCAGATTTACTATTACTACATGTATACCCACCTTCAAGCGGTGCGAAAGGGCAACTGGAAACTGGTACTGCCCCGGCCACAAGCTCCTAACTGGATACCAGACGTAAGTGAAAAATCTATTTGGATTAGGGAGGACATGGAGCCGGTTCGAGACACGGAGTTGTATAACCTCGCAAATGATCCTTCTGAAAGAAGAAATGTAGCTTGGCAACACCCGGAAATTGTAGATGAACTCACTAAGCTTGCTGATACTGCACGATCAGAAATTGGGGATTATGATAGGATTGGATCCGGAGCCAGGTTTTACGATAGCGGTGAACTTAGGCCTGAAGTGAAAAAATGGCAAGCAAAACCAAAGGATAGTCCTGATCATGAAATTAAAGTCCATCCCTTTTATGATGATGGATCCAGGGTACTAAACTAATAACATTCAGAAATGATTAAGAAAAAGAAAAGTATTGGATCTGTTTTGACAGGTCTGGCGGTTGGTATATCAATCCTGGCAGGCTGGTCCTGCTCAAATGGCGATAGGTATCAGAAAGAAAAACCAAACGTCATTGTTATAATGACAGATAATATGGGCTATGGCGATATTGCCGCCCATGGTAATCCGGTCATTAATACTCCGAATCTTGACCAGCTTCATTCCGAGAGCGTAAGATTTACTGATTTTCATGTCGACCCAATGTGTGCACCGACACGTGCAGCCCTGATGACCGGCTGCTATTCACACAGGGTCAATAGCTGGCACGTGATCCTGGGACGCAACCGGCCCCTTGCAGATCAACCAATAATGGCCAATGTGTTTGCACAGAATGGTTACCGTACTGCCATGTTCGGGAAATGGCATCTGGGCATCAACTATCCCTACCGTCCGATGGACCGCGGATTCCAGGAATGGCTGGGCCAGGTAGGCGGAGGAACAGGGACCTCGCAGGACTACTGGGGGAATGACTACGTCAATAACGTCTATACCCGCAATGGAGAGAACGAGCAGATAGACGGCTGGTCCTGTGATGTTTTCTTTGACCAGGCGATTCAATTTATCCGCAGGAACCGTGACCGGCCATTTTTCCTTTATCTGCCAACCTATGTTCCGCACGTTCCGCACATTCTTCCGGATACAGCATGGGTCGAACCTTATAAAGGCAAGGTAGACTTGGCAACTGCCTATTTTTTTGCTACCATCACCAGAACTGACCAGAACATCGGGCGACTGCGCAATTGCCTTGATGAATTAGGGATTGACGATAATACCATTCTCATTTTTCTGACTGACAACGGAGGCTCTTCAGGACTTAGCACATTTAATGCAGGGATGAATGGACAGCAGGGTTCACCGTATGAGGGTGGTCACAGAGTTCCATGTTTCATTCATTGGCCAGAAGGTAAACTAAATCAGCCCAGGGATATTACCAGGCTCACGGCTCATTTCGACCTGTTGCCGACATTGATTGATCTTTGTGGGCTGAATGCGCCTGAAGGAGTAAAGTTTGACGGTATAAGCCTGAAGCCGATGCTGATGAATCCGGAAGAAGAAATGCCTCCGCGAACCCTGGTTGTCGAACAACAGCTTGTGGCTAAACCCGTAAAGTGGCGAATGCATTCTGTAATGACTGAACGCTGGCGCCTTGTGAACGGCTCAGAACTTTATGAAATTAAGGCCGACCCGGGCCAAAAAAATGATGTGTCCGAGCAGTACTCCGACATCGTAAAGCAGTTGCGCGAAGAATATGAGAATTACTGGGAAAGTGTGTCCGCGAATGACAATGATTTTGCTGCCCCAATCGTTGGGACCCAACAACAGATTGAAACCAATCTAGGGACTTACATTGCTTATGCCGATGTCTATCCGGCATCTGCTCATTATTCGATAATGATTGGACACTGTTCTGATTTCTTCTGGAAGATTAATGTGGCGCGTAAAGGTTTGTACCGGTTCGAGGTGCGTCGTTGGCCGCGGGAAGCGGATACTGCTATACGCGGGAGTTACCGGTTTGAAAAGGAAGTTGACTCTTGGCTAACCGGCAAACCGGTTACGGGACCCACATACCAACCGGTTACGGGCCCCAAATCTTTACAGCAGGGGAAGGCCTTACCTGTCAGCAAGATCCAGTTACAGATCGGTGACCAGGAGAAAACGCTTGATGTCGATGATACCATGAAGGAATGTGTATTCACGTTTGAACTGCCCGGGGGATTGACAGATGTTGAGGCCACCATGCTTGATGCTGAAGACAAGGCAATTGGCAGTGCCTATTATGTTTATGTAAGGCCTGTGGAGAATGAAAACAGATAAAACATCACAAAGATTTTTTTCCGGGCAGACAGCGGTTTCTTTTCAGGGAAATTATTTGAATTGCTGGAATCTTTCGGTCGGGAAAAGTAAAATTGAAGAACCTTTCAGTCCCTGCAAAAATAACCACGAGCGGGCACCAAACTGAAATTAGGATGTATGAAAACCATTTTTATAAAGCCGATTGGAAAGAGCTTGACAGGATCCTCGAAGCGGCATAAAAACAGAGAAAGGAGGAAAATATGGAACCCACCCCAAGAGTGAGAGAAACATGGATATCAGGCGCATAATCGCAGTATGGGCAGGCTTGTTGGTTATTTCGTTGGCGTGGTGCGCCACGGCAACTGAAGCAGCCCAAGGAGGAACCGAGAAGCCCAACATCGTATTCATCCTCGCCGATGATCTCGGCTGGAACGAGTTGGGATGTTATGGAGACACCTTCCACGAGACGCCGAACCTCGATCGGCTGGCAGGGGAGGGGATACGGTTTACGGATGCGTATACCGCGAGTTGCGTTTAACTATCCTGTACTTAACAGTTTGCGGTGGCCCACCGTGGATCTGAAGGGCGATGTGCTCCTTCGACAGCCATCATGTCAGGGTATGAGCTTGGGATACACTGCTTCCAACTTGGCGGTAAGCTGCCCCACAACCTCAGGGTGACTTGAGGCGACATTGGCATTTTCGTTCGGATCCGTCTTGTGGTCATACAGCTCCGTCTGCGCAGTCTCCCCCCCCTTGTCTTGCCAGATGATGAATCGCCACCGGGCGGTCCGCAGGCTGCGGCAGGTATATCCCTTGTTAAAGTTCACGGTCCGCGCACAATCCCTCCCCGGGGCCTTTGGGTCTCGAACCAGTGCGGCCATGCTTTGCCCCTCCACATGGCTGGGCGTAGTGATCCCACACAGATCTGCGAGCGTGGGGTAGATGTCGATCGTCTCGACAAGGCTCCTGGTGTGTACCCCAGGTTGAGCCATGTCGGGTATCCTCACGATGAGCGGGCTGCCCGCCGCAAGCTCGTAGTTTGTGTACTTGCAGAACATCCCGTGTTCGCCGAGGTGGTACCCATGGTCGGACCAGAGAACGACGATCGTATTCTTATCCAGGCCTAGCCGCCGGTATTCGTCCAGCACCTTGCCGATCTGGGCATCCACGTAGCTCGTGCACGCGTAGTACCCGTGGCGCAGCTTTTTCGCCTGCTCTTCAGGAATGTTGCCCATGCCCCACGGCCACTTGTAGTGGGTCAACTCGTAGCTCCTGTGGTTAACCAAGGCCGTGTCCACGCCTTCCGGGAATTGCGGGTTGGCGGCCAGCCCGATCTTCTCGGCGTCATAGAGGTCCCAGTACTTCTTCGGCGCACAGAAAGGCAGGTGTGGCTTGTAGAAGCCAACAGCGAGGAAAAAGGGTTGGTCACGTCCAGCGAGATCTTGAAGCTGTTCAATCGCGGCTTGGGCATTGAGTCCATCTGGATACCCGGTGTCGGGTACATCGGCCGCCTCGTAGGGCAGTCGTGGCGTGTTCTTCTTCACGGGATCCACGACCCGGTTGTAGGAGTGGCCGTCATCATAGCCGAAAAAGGCGCCCGTCGGAGTTTTCCAGGGACCAGTCGGCGCAAAGGCGCTGTCCCAGCTGAAAGGCACCTGGTGCACCTTCTGCTCGGCATCCATCACACCCCCTGGGTTGTGGCTGACCTTGCCGATGCACACTGTTCGGTAACCTTTTGTTCGGAAAAGATGAGGCAAAGAGACCGGGCGATCCGGCTCCTTATCCAATTTGCGATCCGCCCCCCACGCATCCCAACTCCTTCCATGATATCGCCCTGTCAGTAAGCTGCACCGTGATGGACCGCATGCGGCGACAGAAACGTAGTGCCGCGTGAACAATCGGCCTTCTTCGGCCAGTCGGTCGATGTGGGGTGAGCGAATATCATCGTAGCCAAAACAACCCAGGTGCGAGCGCAAGTCGTCCACGCAGATGAGCAGGACGTTTGGTCGCTCCGATGCCGTCGATTGCGCCCAAGCAGTCGCAGACACCATGAGAAAGGCTGCCGCCAGTATTCGTGTGATAGTATGATGCATAATATTATCTACCTTCGAACATGTATTCTACTGCCAAACGGCATTAGCAGCAATATATGACATGTTATAGAGCTAACAAAAAATTAAAACCAATCATGTAGTTGGAATTTGAAACACTTTACGAAATGCTGTTTCACATATTAGGCCGATTTGTGTCATTTCTCTCCGCATCCGAAAAAACATCCTCGCTCCATTTCAAATATAATCCGGAAAGGCGGTCTACGATTTCAGGATGTTTCTCAGCATGGTTTTCCTCCTCCAGATGCTCATCGGCAAGATTGGCCAGGTATAGACTGTCCATATGTAACTCCTTCTTCGCATGCGGCGAATATTCACCCGAATTATCCAATCCATTCCCAATTAGCTTCCAGTTCCCTTCCCTGACAGCCCATCGGTGATACCACTGGAAATATAGAATCTTGTGCTCCGATTTTGCATCCCGGGAATGAATTATGGGCAGCAAACTATAACCATCCAGTTTACGGTTCGGCAGCTCAACACCTAATAAACTACATAGGGTAGGGAGAAAGTCCATTACGGTGATGGCCTGATCCCGCACCTCGCCTTCGGGAAATCTTCCAGGGTAACTTATTATAGCCGGCACCCTAATCCCACCTTCGAGGAAACTGCCCTTTGCGCCTCTCCATTTACCGGTGTTGCCTCCGCCGCCGTTTGCTCCATAATTGCTTCCCTTTGGCAAACCGCTGTTATGATTGTCAACACTGATCTGGCCTTCTTCAGTGGAGTGGCCATTATCACTTATAAAAAAGATCAGGGTATTGTCCCTCAGGTCTAGTTCTTCTAACCTGTTAAGGATAAGCCCGATCCGGTCATCGGTAGTTGATACGATTTTCGCATATGTTCTCCTAGGCTCCTCCAGTTGGTCATAATTGTCATCAAACTTCGTGTCATACTGTTCCGGGTAATGAGGTATGTTGAATCCCAGGTATAGGAAAAAAGGCGTCTCCCGATTCCGGTCAATAAATTCCAAAGCCTTGCCCGTAGTTAGGTCAGGAAAATATTTTCCCGTCTCAAAGACCTCGTTCTTGTTCTCCCAAAGATCATGATATCCCACACCATGAAGGTAAAAATGGTTATAGTTATCAATAAAGCCATTTCTTATACCATAAAACTCATCAAAACCCTGCTCCAATGGTCCGTGTCCAAGGTCGGCTCCAACATGCCACTTGCCAAACAATCCGGTGCGGTATCCCTCAGCCTTAAGCACCTCCGCAATGGTGATTTCATCCAGGTACATGTTGATCCCTGTTTCCGCGTTGGGATCTCCCTGTACCCAGTTATTCACATTTGATCTCTGGGGAGCTCTTCCAGTCAGCAGCGCAGCCCGGGATGGACAGCATACCGTATGGGCATAGGCCTGGGTAAACATGATGCCAGTCTCACCCAGCCGGTCGATGTTGGGTGTGTACAGATCGTCCGAACCATAACATCGGGCATCAAGTGTCCCCTGGTCATCGGTCAGTAGGATTATCACATTCGGTTGGTTCGTGGTATTTTCCTCTCTCGAACCGGGGTCAGGGTTGCAAGCAGAAATGATGACCAAAAAGATCACTGAAATCGCAATGAGTCTCATCCGGTAGTTGGTTTAGCTTAAATCAGTAGGTACTATCCGATGGTATGAAGATACCACATTTCTAGTTTCAGCCCCAATCATATTTGGTATACTTGTTCTCTGTCACGAGGTATATGTTATTCTTTAATGTTACAAATACATAATAGGCGTCCCAGTTCAGTCCTTCCGGGTCATACCCCCATCCTGTTGCGGATTTTGAAACCTTACTGCTCATGCTACATATCTTTTTTTTCCACTCTCAGGTGTAAAAACGGCTTACCCTCTTCATCTTCGACATGGACCAAATATTGTCCCGGCTCAACCGGCAGGGTAAGGGGGAATTGACCCTCATAAACCTCACCCTCAATATTCATTTTCACGTTAATACCTTCCTTCAGCGTCTTGCCGCTTCCCGGAGGAAAATCAGATACATCGGAAAAAGTATATCTTCCAGCTGTGGTAAACTCAATTGGGAAATATTGCTTTTCACCTTCACCGGCAGGGCCGTTTTTTATCAGGTAGTGGGCAGTGTGAAAATAGGAAGGATTCTCAAATTGGGTCCCTACTTCTAAGTAGTTTGTCATAGGCTCTCCACCTCCGGTAACCTCATCAAACCACTTTTCATAATAAATACGCCCTTTTTCAATTAGTTCAGCTGGAGCTTCCGGGGGTAAATCATCATCGCCCCAATGCGGTGATGACCCCCAGTAAACAATTCCTTCCGGCATGAATAATCTGGTGCTGACAAATGGTTTGTAAAAATGGCCAAGTCCTTTATCTCTGTGCGATTGCATATCCTGAACATAGACTCTTGGTTTCCAAGGTGTTTTACCTTCTTTTATCAAACCATAGAAGCTCTGTCCATCAAAAGAATAATCCTGTGGAGCATGGACGCCACATATATCCATAAGGGTGGGAAGTACGTCAATGTTGGCCACATGCTCGTTTATGGCTCCGTTTTTCAAATTTCCACCCGCCCAGGACATGGTCATGGGGATTTCCCGACCGATATTGCCTTCCGGTTTCATTAAGCCAGCACGCGGGAGGTGACTTCCTGTTCCATCCGACATATAGATGAAAATGGTATTGTCCAGCTCTCCAAGTTCTTCGAGCAGCGCCAATGTTTCACTTATACCCTGATCGATGCATTCCAATTCAGCAGCAACTTCAATGGCCTGTTCCAGAACAGTGATGCCAACATAGTTTGTTTTTGCTTTTTCCTCCTTGCTCATTGAGGACAGATCCATCGCATCCAACTTCCTTCTATATTTTTGGGACAATTCCTCTGGGCCCGCTTGTCGGGCATGTTGTGTCAAAGTTGCCAGATAAGCCAGGAATGGCCCGTTATCCTGACTGACAGACTCTTTGATAAACCTCTGCATCTCATGAAACCATACATCGGAACGAAAACCATCATACTTTTCCCATTCTTTGTTGTGGCGGAATATATGCTTCATTGACCTTTTGCCCTTACCATCGATGCTATGTATCCCGACATTAGCTTCTACAAAAGCGACCACCTCATCAAATCCACGGTCTTCCGGCCTGTATTGATAATTACCCCCCAAATGCCATTTTCCGAATAAGCCGGTTTTGTAACCCGCTTTTTTGAAAAAATCTCCCATTGTTGGAATACCGGTTTTCATGTACCTGCTGGCTCCAAAAGTACCATAGCTACCGGTTCTATGATGGTAGAGGCCGGTCATCAAGGCCGCTCGTGATGGTGCGCAACGGGAAGCAGTATGGTAGTTCTCAAAGCGGACCGAAGTTGCCGCCAGTTTATCCAATGCAGGCATTTCGGTCAGTTTGTTGCCGTAATAGCTCAACGCTGATTTTTCATGGTTATCAATATTTACAATAATTACGTTGGGCCTGTTGGGGGCATCATCCTCGACAGGGTTGACACCCACATCATTACAGGCTTGAATCATACTCATGAAGACAGCAACTAAGGCAAAAACGATTTTTTTCTTATTTGACATGGTATCTATTTTATCGTGTACTGCCTGATTGGCCAACCAACCGAAACTGTTTTTTTCACGTTAGGTATCATCGATTTTAAAGTCGCACGCTTATCAATTAAGGCGTGTCTCCTCTACCCACTGATTCAGGGTCTTAAGCAACTCGCGTGTTCTTTCTGGCTCCGCATTTGAAAGATCGTTCTTCTCTCCCTCATCCTTATTCAGGTGATAGAGTTCTGTGATATCATCTTCAAGGTAATGAATCAGCTTCCATCCATCCTTTAAAATCGCCTGACTAGGCCGATGCCCGTGCCCGTTGTGATGAGGATACCACCAGGCCAGGAATGGTCGTTCCAGTGTTTTTTGAGTACCCCGAGTCAGGGGCACAAGTGAACGACCGTCCAGGTGCTGCTCCGGAATTTGTTTGTATCCGGCTAATTCCAGAAGCGTCGGATAGATGTCCATGGTAATGACCGGCTCGGAAGATGTCATCGAAGTGATATGCCCGGGCCATGTAATGAAGGTAGGAACTCGAATTCCTCCTTCATAATTCCATGCCTTGCCGGCGCGAAGCGGCAAGTTACTTGTAGGCCGAATATCGGACTTTTTCGACGCGCACCAACCACCATTATCCGAGGAAAAAACGATGATTGTGTTTTCCCTCAGACCGAGACTGTCCAAAGCCGCCAAGACCTTTCCGACATTGGTATCAAGGTTTTCCACCATTCCCGCATAGGTTGGATCACTCTGAGTTGCCCGGCTATGGCAATTAAATCTTTCGGGTAACATCTCCACCGAATCCGTGCCGTACATTCGTCTATGTTTTGCCTGGTACTTCTTGACCAGATTTTCCGGGGCCTCGATCGGAGAATGAACCGCGTAATGACCCAGGATGAGAAAGAAAGGATTCTTTCCTTCCTTCACTGTCTCCTTGATAAATCCTATCCCCTGATCGGTCAAAACATCCGTTAAGTAATCGCCATTCTTCCCATTCTCCAGGTCCGGCACATTGCCTTCCGAATTAGGCCCTTTATAGGGAAAGAAATAAGATGAGGGAAAGCCATGCCTGCAGGATGCCATTTGCCAATCAAATCCTTGCTGCCGCGGCATGGCTTCCTCTCCGGGGCCAAGATGCCACTTTCCGATATATCCGGTGCGATATCCCGCCTGCTGGAACGCCTCGCCAATTGTTATATCCGATGCAGGCAGTGATGAGGCTGCGCTATTCGGACCATTCTCTTTATATGAATTAAGCCAATCGGTAAAACCAACACGTTGGGGATACTTCCCTGTCATCAAAGCGGCACGAGTTGGCGAGCAAACACTGCAGGCGCTGTAAGCTCTGGTGAAGACAGCGCTCTTAGTAAGTATATTCCTGTTCATTCTTTTTACTGTATCTGAACATCCGGTGGGAATTCCTGGCTGCAAGAAAATATTGCAAACAGGGACAAATGAGCGAACCCGCGGCTGATTTTCATTGGTCTCAATCCTAACTTGTTCTTTTAAAAGAAGTAGGAGGCAATATACACAACCTATCCGAAACTTTAAAAATCTGAAAAGCCCTAAATTTGGAATTAGTACATAATAGTTTCTACTAATAGGTTCATTGTAATTTTGATCATAAGGAAAAAAAGTATATTAATTAATTTTTTCAAAGGGAATACTTCACTCGATTTAACCAAACGGGCAAAAGATTATAAAATAAACCGTAGGAATGATGGACAACAATTTACAGATTATTTCAGACGAATCAAACGATCGACCTCAAAAGGAGAGAAACATGGATATCAGGCGCATAATCACAGTATGGGCAGGCTTGTTCGTTATTTCGTTGGCGTGGTGCGCCACGGCAACTGAAGCAGGAACCGAGAAGCCCAACATCGTATTCATCCTCGCCGATGATCTCGGCTGGAACGAGTTGGGATGTTATGGAGACACCTTCCACGAGACGCCGAACCTCGATCGGCTGGCAAGGGGGGGGATGCGGTTTACGGATGCGTATACCGCGAGTTGCGTTTGTATGCCGACCCGCTCAAGCATCCTGAGCGGCAAGTACCCGGCGCGCAATGACGTGACCGTCTACCTGTATGCCATGGATTGGGACCCGCTTTTTTACGGCGCTCCCGCACTCGACCATATGCCGCTTGAAGAGATCACCATCGCCGAAGTGCTGAAAGAAAATGGATATACCACGGCCAGTGTCGGCAAATGGCATCTGGGTAGAGAACCATATTATCCTGACAAGCAGGGTTTTGACTACAGCGTTATCGGGACCGAGCATGGTTGGCCTCCTGGCGGCTATCACTTGCCGAACGAGGTGACCTTTCCGGATATGAAACCGGGGACCTATCTGACTGACTATCTCACTGATAAAACTCTTGAAATCATTGATGAGATTCACGATAAACCATTCTTTTTATACGTGCCTTATCATACGGTTCATGGGCCTATTGAAGGTAGGAAAGACCTGGTCGAGCATTACAAGCAGAAGCTCAAGCCGGGCGATGCGTACAACACCGAGTACACCGCGATGGTGCACTGCCTTGACGAGAACGTCGGCCGTATTCTGGCTCGGCTAGATAAGTATGGCTTGACCAACAATACCATGATTGTCTTTTTCTCCGACAACGGTGGCTCCAGTCACTCGGGCGGCAAGAAGAACAACGTGATGAGCAATGCGCCGTTGCGCATGGGCAAAGGGTATAACTACGAGGGCGGCCACCGCGTGCCGCTGATCATTTCGTATCCGCCGCTCGTGAAGAAAGGCGTGTGCAAGATCCCCGTGATGAGCACCGATTTTTATCCTACCATTCTCCAATTGGCCGGTCTCGATCTCATGCCCGCGCAGCACATGGATGGCCTTAGCCTGCTGCCGCTGCTGAAAGACCCGGCCGTGAAGCTGGATCGCAACACGCTCTACTGGCATTACCCGCATAGCGCGCCGCAGGGAGGAACTCCGGCCGGCGCCATCCGCGAAGGCGATTGGAAACTGATCGAGTTTTTCAACGATGATCGAATCGAGTTGTACAACCTGGCCGAGGACATCGGTGAAAAGCGCGATCTGGTGACCCGCAAGCCGGCAATTGCGGAACGATTGCACAGAAAGCTGAAAGCCTGGCGAAAGAGGGTCGATGCGAAGATGCCGCCGAAGTCCTAGTGCTTGGTGCACTAGAAGTTCGAACTTTCCCGCGAATCGTTTAGCTAAATCAATTAATGTCCTGTAGCTGCCTTTCCAGCTGAGACTTGTTGTATCCGTCCAATTTTACTTTCGGATTATGCACTAGCTTAACTATCCTGTACTTAACAGTTTGCGGTGGCCCACCGTGGATCTGAAGGGCGATGTGCCCCTTCAACTCTCCCGCAGGATCATTCACTGCCACCGATAAAGTACCATTAAGTGCCGTCCAGATCCGGTGGCCCGATGCCAGAATCTCATAACGGTTCCATTGACCAGGCTTGACAGCCTTTTCCCCACGGTCCGTCCAGTCTAATTTCCCACGGCCATGTTCATGGTATAGCCACCCCCAGACCCCTTTACCAACATCTGCCTGATAGCCGAATGCCTGACCGGATTCATCCGTTTTTTTGGAACGGAATTGTATGCCGGCATTGCGGTCTTCAGGTTCTAACAGGACATCAATACACAGGTAAAAATCCTCCACTCTGACGTCAGACCAGAGGAATTCGTTTCCGCTAACCTGTTCCTCAAATTGACCGATGATTACGCCATCCTCAACAGACCAGTAGCTCATATCGGATGCGGACCATCCAGTCAGATTCTGTCCGTTAAAAAATGTATCGTCTATTTGGGGCTTTCCTCCCTGGGCCGTAACCCGTAAACCCGAAAACATACAGATAACAATGGCAGCAGCAGTCAGGAAAGACCGTAACCGGGATGCATGACTAAATATATGCATTGCTGTTTGAGACAATAACTTATTGATCATAATTGAATTAATTTATTTTGAATTTGGAGCTTCAAATTTGCCTGGTTTTTGGGATTTGCATCCAGCAGATTTTTATCCATTCATTGCTTGACATAAAAATTTTTTATTAATATATCTTAATTATATCTTAATTATATCTTCCTCAAATATATCTTCCTTAAATATACCTTTCTTCAATATTTCTAGTGAGAAAACTGTACTTAATCTTGCAAAAGTGCAATTGTGCCGTAATGCACGTCCAATTGATTTTCTTGCCTGTGTCGTACCGGATTAGATTTATTTATTAAAACTAAAATCGAAAGATGCTATGAAAAGTCTAAAATTCTTATCAATGAAAGAAATACAGACAAAGCGCTTCTTACCTGTGCTTCTGCTTTTCTTTCTTATGCCCTTATTGACCTTTGGACAAAAAACGGTCTCAGGTACCATCCTTTCTGCGGAGGGTGAGCCCTTGATCGGCGCAAATGTTCTTGTAAAGGGTACAGATTTGGGTACCATTACAGATCTCAACGGAAGCTATACCATTGAAGGTGTTCCCGATGCGAGCGATGTCCTGGTAGTATCTTTTATCGGATACACTACTGAGGAACTGATCATCGACAACCGCAATACTGTGGACGTACTCCTGACTGCTTCTGCCAGTGAGTTGGAGGAGTTGATAGTAGTGGGATACGGAACTCAGAAAAAAGTCAACCTTACCGGATCTGTTGTTTCTGTTTCGTCGGCACAACTAGTAAAAAGACCTGGTTCGAATGTTACATCTCTTTTACAGGGTAAAGCGCCTGGATTAGAAGCTTTTCAAACCTCCGGCCAAGCCGGAAAAGATGATGCCGTCATCCGAATCCGTGGACAAGGAACTTTCAGTAGTGCAGGAAATCAACCACTAGTTTTAATTGATGGAGTTCAGGGCAGTCTTACGAACCTCGACCCTAACGATATCGAGTCGATTTCTGTTTTGAAAGATGCTGCTTCATCATCAATTTATGGGGCCAGGGCCGCAAATGGTGTAATTTTGGTCACCACAAAACAAGGGTCAGCTGGAGGGTTTAATATTCAATACCATGGCACATTCCGATTAGAGCAAGCCACCTCGTATCCCGATAAGGTAACTAATTCTGTAGAGTATATGGAGTTGTCCAATATAGCTGAGCCTCGAGGAGGAAATGGAAGTAGAATATATAGTCAGCAACAGATTGATGCTTACAGGAATTCAACAGACACAGACCAATTTCCGAATTTTGACCATATAGATAATACATTAAATAATGCTTTTGCCATGTCCCATCATCTATCTATTAATGGTTCTGACGATGCGACGAGCTATAATTTTTCATTGGGATATGTCGATCAGGATGGGATAATCGATGGAATTGATTATAAGAAATATAACACAAGATTAAATATTCAGACAGAAAAAGATATATTTACAGTCGGGGCAAATATTGGATTACAGCACTCAATTCAGAACGACTGGTGGTATCCAGCTCCTATGTGGGCTACTCAAGTAGCAAATCCACTTCATAAACCTTTTCTTAATGATGGTAGTGGAAGGTATGCAGCAGGTGCGTACTTCCCCGCTGCGCCTGCCCCGCAGGTGCTTGCAAGTGAGGGAAATCTTAACACTGTGGAGAATAATGTGACTGCACAGGCATATGTTGGTATTAAGTTATTGGAAGGCCTCACTTGGACTACAAAGGGATCGATAGTTTATAATTCCTTTTTAAGGAAAGATCACGAGCCTGCGCCAGCGGATTTGTATTATTATCAGCCCCCCAATGACGAACCATATCGCCAGTCTTTTGCTTTAAATTTGGGAGTAACTGATCGTCAGGAAACCCGTTTTTTCCCAACTTTGTATTCCACACTTAATTATGATAAAACAATTGCCGATGATCACAGTATCGGTGCATTTGTGGGATATCAACAGGAATATGAAAAATACAATTATGTTCAGGCGAGTCGTCGAGAATTTGGAATTGGGTTAGATCAGCTGCAAGAAATTAATGCAGGAGGTCAAACAGGACAACAGACTTTAGGCAGTTCCGAGGAATGGGCTATTCAGTCTTTTTTCGGACGGATAAATTATGCTTATAAAGGGAAGTATCTATTAGAAGGTAATTTCCGTTATGATGGTACTTCGAGAATCGCTCCAGATACCCGGTGGGGATTTTTTCCGTCTGTTTCTGCCGGATGGAGAATATCGGAAGAAATTCAAAGTTTGCCATGGCTTGATGATCTTAAGCTCAGGGCTTCCTGGGGAAAACTTGGAAACCAGAATATCGGAATCTATCCTTACCAGAGTGTTTTATCTACCGCATCTTATGTATTTGGACAACCTCAACAGGGAATACGGCAAACAGATCTGACAGATAAGGGATTGCAGTGGGAAACCACAACTATAACTGATATTGGAATCGACATGAATCTGGGGAATGGTTTGTTTTCATTAACTGCTGATTGGTATAACAAGGTAACTGATGGTATTTTACATCAGTCTTCGATACCATGGAGTGTTGGATTGAATCCACCCGTTACCAATTTCGCAAGCATGAAAAACACCGGTTTTGAATTTACGGTTGGGCATACTAAAGCAATCGGGCAGGATTTCCGTTATGGAGTAAATTTTAATTTTTCTACTTATAATAATGAAGTCACCAAGGTAGCTAGGCCGACTATTGGAGGAGAAAGAATCATAAGAGAAGGGCTTCCCTGGAACTCGTTTTATTTAACCGAATGGATTGGGATTTTTCAAAACCAGGCGGAAATTGATGCCGGTCCTGAACATCAGTTTAATCCTCAACCAGGTGATCTGAAATTCCAGGACCAGAATGGAGATGGAGTGATAAATGCAGAAGACAGGAAAGTATTTGACGGAGCTTTCCCAGATTTCAATTATGGAGGTACCATCTTTCTTTCCTGGAAAAATTTTGATCTTAATGCCTTCTTTTATGGGGAGACTGGCCGGAAGTATAGTTTTTGGCTCTGGGTAATAGATCCTTTTTTGCAGGGTGCGGCACCAACCAGGGAACTTGCCGATAATTACTGGAGACCTGATAGGCCAACCAATGAATACCCGGCTTTGTATAAGCATTTTTACCCAGCTGTTCAAGGAACCAGAAGTACATACTATCTGTGGGATGGTACATACTTCAGGTTAAAAAATTTACAAATCGGGTATACTTTGCCGGAACGGTCAGCCAAGAAAATAGGCCTGCAAGCTTTAAGAATATATCTCTCAGGAGATAATTTGGCTACAATCACTAATTTCAGATTTGGTGGTGATCCTGAATACCAAAATGGATTCTTCCAGAACTATCACCCTCAACTAAGGGTCTATACTGCTGGTGTAAATGCTAAATTTTAAATACGAAATATAAGATGAATATTAAATATATTATCATGAAAAAAACCATATTAATTATAGGAATAATTCCGATATTTTTCCTTTCGTGCCAAGAAGATTTTCTGGATAGGAATCCACCAGATAGACTGTCTAGTGAGACTTTCTGGAAAACCGAACAAGATGCTCAAATGGCCCTTGCCGGGGTTTACCAGTCAATTCGACTTGACTTCGCCAATCGTGGCGCATTATTTCAATATACCCGGGCTTTTACAGATGTTTTTAGTGGTGATTTATTTTCTCCTCAAACAGCTTACCAATTAATTGGAGCTGGTCTGGTAGAATCCACATCGCTGGGATTAGTAGATGGATTGTACAGGCTCTGTTATACCGTAATTTCTGATTGCAATATTTTTTTAGCAAACATCGACCGGGTTGAAATGGATGGGGCAACGAGAAACAGAATGATTGGAGAAGTACGATTTTTACGGGCGTTTGCTTATTTCCATTTAACAGAGTATTATGGAGGCGTTGTAATGTATACATCACCCCCAACCATAGAAGAGTCAAGAATAGCAAAAAGTACAAAGCAAGAAGTTGTTACTCAGATATTAAGTGATCTGGACGCGGCCATCGGCTTTTTGCCAGATGTTCCATATACTGATGGGCATGCAGTTAAAGGTTCTGCATTAGCTTATAAAGCCAAAGTACTGATGCATAATGAAATGTGGGGGGAGGCTGCTGCTGCCGCTGACCTTGTAATCCAATCAGGTAAATTTAGCTTGTCTGATGATTTTCAAGGTTTGTTTATTAGCCCGGGACAGGCCAATAATCCTGAAATCGTATTTTCCACCAGGAATCGACACCCCAATAATTTTATCGGATCTGGAACGGCGCCAGTTGGAACTGGGGGGGAAACACCTGGACCTACCTGGCAATTTGGTTCAGCGAACCAAATACAGCCCTTGCCGCATTTTATAGATGCGTTCGAGAGTATCGATGGTCTACCCATTAATCTATCCCCACTCTATGACCCTGCAGCGCCAGCGGAGAACAGGGATCCTCGTTTAGCATGGTCTGCTGTACCGCGAGAGGAAAATATGGTACGGTCTGATGGATTTGAGTGGCGGCAACCAGATATTTTGACAGCTATTCCTCCCGGACATTTTAGAATAAATAAACATATCAATTTTGAACATATTCCGATTCCTCGAATTTTACTTGAAGATGATGATTTTGTCCTTATCAGGTATGCTGAAGTTTTGTTAATCTACGCAGAATCAACAAATGAATCAAGTGGCCCGGATGGACGTGTTTATGATGCAGTTAATGAAGTCCGTACAAGAGCTGGCATGCCTGATTTGCCTGCGGGGTTAACTCAGGGTCAAATGAGGGACCGTATCAGAAACGAAAGGAGAGTCGAATTTGCCTTCGAGGGATTATCATGGATGGATGTTAAAAGATGGCGAACCGCTGAATTTATAATACCTACTATCACTGATAAAGATGGTGTTACAAGGCAATTTGATCCCGCAAAAAATTATTTAATGCCTTTCCCCCAGGCGGAAATAGATGCAAACGAGAATCTGGTACAAAATCCGGGTTATTAATCTATCTGGAATTATAGGTTTTTATAATATAACAGGAGACAAAACATTGTCTCCTGTTATATTTTGAGGACTGTTGATTCAAACTTATTCTATCCAATCATCGGTAAGTTTCCGACAGATCATGAAACACAAAAAAATATTATTATTGGGATTATTATTCCTATCCCTATCCGTGCAATCATTTGCACAAACGATTAACGCACCTGCTCCCTGGGGCCCCACACCCTCGGAGCGGCAACTAAAGTGGCATGAAACCGAGTACTATGCTTTACCGCATTATACTATGGGAACCTACACGGAATCACAATGGCCATGGGGTGATGAGTCACCTGAGTTAATCAATCCCACGAAATACGATGCCGACAAGTGGTGCAGGGTATTCAAGGCTGCGGGTATGCGTGGAGTTGTCTTTTTTGTCAAACATCACGATGGTTTCTGTACATACCAGAGTGAATATACCACCCGCGACATGGAAAGCAGTCCCTGGAAAAATGGTAAAGGGGATATGCTCGCAGAAATGGCAGAGGCATGCAAGAAGCATGGACTGAAACTGGGAATTTACTACTCCCCATGGGATAGGAACCGTGCTGATTGGGGGAAACCCGGGTACCTGGAATATTGGAAAAATCAGATGCGTGAATTGATGACCAATTATGGTGACGTATTCATGATATGGTTTGACGGTGCGCACGGGACGAATGGTTATTATGGAGGATCTGATCATGAACGACCTATTGGACCTATAATTGAGGGTAAATTTCTTACCGAGTACTACATGGAGACGGAAAAAGAAATCATTGAGATGGCACGCGAACTTCAGCCTGATGCTTGTTTTTTCAATTCTCATGGGCCGGATGTCCGTTGGGCGGGCAATGAGAAGGGAGTAGCAGGAGAGACTAATTGGAGCCGTTTGACCTTAGAAGGCAAAGGATGGTGGCTTAATGGTTTTACCCCCGATTGGTCACAGCTCTTGACAAATGGAGATGAGTGCGGTAAAGACTGGATTGCTGCCGAGGCGGATAACCCCAGTCGCACAAATTGGTTCTGGCGTCCGTACACAAGGCCGAAAAGTCTGACAAAACTTGTAGATACCTATTATAATACAGTTGGCAGAAATGCCACCCTGAACTTTGGTATATCAATAGATAAGGATGGCGATATACCACAGCAGGATATTGATGCATTAATTGAGCTAAAACAGACGCTTGATCAGGAATTTGCAGTAAACCTGCTGGATAATGCCGGTCTAAGCGCTGATAACGTTCGTGGCCAATCTGAAAATTTCAAAGCAACACTCGTTGGTGATGGCAACAAAGATACGTACTGGGCAACAGATGATGGGATAAGTGACGCAACCATAATTATCGACTTTGGTAAAAAAACCTCCTTTAACAGGCTTCTTTTGCAGGAGTATATCCGGCTCGGGCAGCGGGTAAACGGTTTTTACCTCGAAGCCCTTCGCGGCAATAGTTGGGAAAAAGTGATTCAGGGCACCACCATTGGTTATAAGCGGATTTTGCGATTTGAGACAGTGGAAGCGACAAAAGTAAGGGTGAGAATCTGGACCAAAGCGCCATGCCTGGCCATTTCGAACATGGGTATTTACAATGCCCCTGCATTGCTTGATGATCCAGAAATCCATCGTGAGAAATCAGGGATGGTAAAAATTGAAACAGCAGATAAAGTGGACATTTATTACAAGATTGGAAATCAGCCACACGAAAGCGATTTCAAACCCTATACCGCCCCATTTGAATTAAGAGATGGCGGAACCGTCAACACATTTGCCAGGGATCCCGCAACCGATCGTAAAACAAGCATCATATCAGAGACATTTGGAATATCACCTGAAAAATGGACAATTCACTCTTACAGTAATGAAACTTCTTCAAGCAAGGCTGTGTTGGCGATTGATGGCAACCCGCACACCTGGTGGGAGACACTATCGGGGTATATTCCCTCTGTGGGTGGAACACCTAAAGAAATGTTGCAGAAGAGAAAGTTAGAAGATACGCTGAATTATATCGCAATCGATCTTGGTGAGTCGATCGATATTAACGGATTTACCTATCAGCCCAGAGACAATGGTCGACCCGGCGGAAAAATTTATGACTATGAATTCTACGCCAGTAAGGACAGTAAAAATTGGGGAGTTCCTCTTTCCAAAGGTTCTTTTGGGAATATCGATAACAGCCCGATCAAACAATTCATCAGGTTTCCGGGCACAAAAAATGTACGGTATGTCAAACTGGTGATTGTATCTACAATTAGTGATTTACCTGGTGGAGCAGCAGAAATTGGAGTGCTTAACTAATAACATTCATAATGAAAAAGAAAAAGAAAAGTATTGGATCTGTTTTGACAGGTCTGGCGGTTGGTATATCAATCCTGGCAGGCTGGTCATGCTCAAATAGCGATAGGTATCAGAAAGAAAAACCAAACGTCATTGTTATAATGACAGATGATATGGGCTATGGAGATATTGCCGCCCATGGTAATCCGGTCATTAATACTCCGAATCTTGACCAGCTTCATTCCGAGAGCGTAAGATTTACTGATTTTCATGTCGACCAAATATGTTCACCAACACGTGCAGCCCTGATGACCGGCTGCTATTCACACAGGGTCAATGCCTGGCACGTGATCCTGGGACGCAACCGGCCCCTGGCGGATCAACCCATGATGGCCGATGTGTTTGCACAGAATGGTTACCGTACTGCCATGTTCGGGAAATGGCATCTGGGCATCAACTATCCCTTTCGTCCGATGGACCGCGGATTCCAGGAATGGCTGGGCCAGGTAGGCGGAGGAACAGCGACTTCGCAGGACTACTGGGGGAATGACCGCGTCAATGACGTCTATACCCGCAATGGAGAGAACGAGCAGATAGACGGCTGGGGCTGTGATGTTTTCTTTGACCAGGCGATTCAATTTATCCGCAGGAACCGTGACCGGCCGTTTTTCCTTTATCTGCCAACCTATGTTCCGCACGGTCCGCACAATATTCCGGATACAGCATGGGTCGAACCTTATAAAAGCAAGGTAGACTTGGCAACTGCCTATTTTTTTGCTACCATCACCAAAACTGACCATAACATAGGGCGACTGCGCAATTGCCTTGATGAATTAGGGATTGACGATAATACCATTCTCATTTTCCTGACTGACAACGGAGGCACTGCAGGACGTAGCACTTTTAATGCAGGGATGAATGGAGGGAAGGGTTCGGTGTATGAGGGTGGTCACAGAGTTCCATGTTTCATTCATTGGCCAGAAGCTAAACTAAATCAGCCCAGGGATATTACAAGGCTCACGGCTCATTTCGACCTGTTGCCGACATTGATTGATCTTTGTGGGCTGGATGCGCCTGAAGGAGTAAAGTTTGACGGTATAAGCCTGAAACCGATGCTGATGAATCCGGAAAAAGAAATGCCTCCGCGAACCCTTGTTGTCGAACAACACCACACCCCCCAGTTTATAGGTAAACCCGTAAAGTGGCAAACGCATTCTGTAATGACTGAACGCTGGCGCCTTGTGAGCGGCTCAGAACTTTATGAAATTAAGGCCGACCCGGGCCAAAAAAATGATGTGTCCGAGCAGTACCCCGACATCGTAAAGCAGTTGCGCGTAGAATATGAGAATTACTGGGAAAGTGTGTCCGCGAATGACAATGATTTTGCTGCCCCGATCGTTGGGACTCAACACCAGATTGAAACCAATCTGGGGACTTACATTGCTTATGCCGATGTCTATCCGGCACATGATCATTATTTGGTAATGAAGGGACAGTGTTCTGATTTCTTCTGGAAGATTAATGTGGCGCGTAAAGGTTTGTACCGGTTTGAGGTGCGTCGTTGGCCGCGGGAAGCGGATACTGCTATACGCGGGAGTTACCGGTTTGAAAAGGAAGTTGACTCTTGGCTATTCAACATACCGGTCACGGGAGCCTGGCAATGGGATAAGGGAGGCAAATTTTGGCAGCAAGGGAAGGTCTTACCTGTCAGCAAGATCCAGTTACAGATCGGTGACCAGGAGAAAACGCTTGATGTCGATGATACCATGAAGGAATGTGTATTTACGTTTGAACTGCCCGGGGGATTGACAGATGTTGAGGCCACCATGCTTGATGCTGAAGACAAGGCAATTGGCAGTGCCTATTATGTTTATGTGAGGCCTGTGGAGAATGAAACCAGATAATAGAACAATATATACCCATCGCATTTGGGTTTTCGGGAATTTTGACTAGATTATTTTTTCTCAGATCAAGGCAAAATTTTCAAGCATACCGCTGTGCCGCGGTACGCGGTAGCTGGGGTTATGGTTTAAATTTTAACGCAGATACCGCGTGACGCGGCACGAGTTATGGGGAAAAAGAAGCAGACAAAAACCCGAAAATTCATGTGGGATGGGTATAAAACATCACAAAGATTTTTTTCCGGGCAGACAGCGGTTTCTTTTCGGGGAAATTATTTGAATTGCTGGAATCTGTCGGTTGGGAAAAGTAAAATTGAAGAACCTTTCAGAGCTTGACAGGCTCATCGAAGCGGCATAAGAATTAAAGAAAGGAGGAAAATATGGAACCCACCCCAAGAGTGTATGTGCGAGGTACGTTCTTTTAACTCAAAAAAGGAAAATCAAGAGGCGTTTTATGCCCGAAGGACAAAGTATACAAAATATTCAAACGGTGGAGTTAAACCAAATTGGCCGTAATTGAATAACCTTTGCTCAAGTACCGGATGAACTCTGGTTCAAAAAATTCATTTTAGATATTTAACTAATATCTAATAACATTCAGAAATGATTAAGAAAAAGAAAAGTATTGGATCTGTTTTGACAGGTCTGGCGGTTGGTATATCAATCCTGGCAGGCTGGTCATGCTCAAATGGCGATAGGTATCAGAAAGAAAAACCAAACGTCATTGTTATAATGACAGATAATCAGGGCTATGGCGATATTGCCGCCCATGGTAATCCTGTCATTAATACTCCGAATCTTGATCAGCTTCATTCCGAGAGCGTAAGATTTACTGATTTTCATGTCGACCCAATGTGTGCACCAACACGTGCAGCCCTGATGACCGGCTGCTATTCACACAGGGTCAATGCCTGGCACGTGATCCTGGGACGCAACCGGCCCCTGGCGGATCAACCCATGATGGCCAATGTGTTTGCACAGAATGGTTACCGTACTGCCATGTTCGGGAAATGGCATCTGGGCATCAACTATCCCTACCGTCCGATGGACCGCGGATTCCAGGAATGGCTGGGCCAGGTGGGCGGAGGAACAGGGACTTCGCAGGACTACTGGGGGAATGACCACGTCAATGACGTCTATACCCGCAATGGAGAGAACGAGCAGATAGACGGCTGGTCCTGTGATGTTTTCTTTGACGAGGCGATTCAATTTATCCGCAGGAACCGTGACCGGCCATTTTTCCTTTATCTGCCAACCTATGTTCCGCACTTTCCGCACATTATTCCGGATACAGCATGGGTCGAACCTTATAAAGGCAAGGTAGACTTGGCGACTGCCTATTTTTTTGCTACCATCACCAAAACTGATCAGAACATAGGGCGACTGCGCAATTGTCTTGATGAATTAGGGATTGACGATAATACCATTCTCATTTTTCTGACTGACAACGGAGGCTCTTCAGGACTTAGCACTTTTAATGCAGGGATGAATGGAGAGCAGGGTTCAGAGTATGAGGGTGGTCACAGAGTTCCATGTTTCATTCATTGGCCAGAAGGTAAACTGAATCAGCCCAGGGATATTACAAGGCTCACGGCTCATTTCGATCTGTTGCCGACATTGATTGATCTTTGTGGGCTGGATGCGCCTGAAGGAGTAGAGTTTGACGGTATAAGCCTGAAGCCGATGCTGATGAATCCGGAAGAAGAAATGCCTCCGCGAACCCTTGTTGTCGAACAACAGCTTGTGGCTAAACCCGTAAAGTGGCGAATGCATTCTGTAATGACTGAACGCTGGCGCCTTGTGAACGGCTCAGAACTTTATGAAATTAAGGCCGACCCGGGCCAAAAAAATGATGTGTCCGAGCAGTACTCCGACATCGTAAAGCAGTTGCGCGAAGAATATGAGAATTACTGGGAAAGTGTGTCCGCGAATGACAATGATTTTGCTGCCCCGATCGTTGGGACCCAACACCAGATTGAAACCAATCTAGGGACTTACATTGCTTATGCCGATGTCTATCCGGCAACTGCTCATTATTCGATAATGATGGGATTCTGTTCTGATTTCTTCTGGAAGATTAATGTGGCGCGTAAAGGTTTGTACCGGTTCGAGGTGCGTCGTTGGCCGCGGGAAGCGGATACTGCTATACGCGAGAGTTACCGGTTTGAAAAGGAAGTTGACTCTTGGCTAACCGGCAAACCGGTTACGGGACCCACATACCAACCGGTTACTGGCCCCGAATCTTTGCAGCATTGGAAGGCCTTACCTGTCAGCAAGATCCAGTTACAGATCGGTGACCAGGAGAAAACGCTTGATGTCGATGATACCATGAAGGAATGTGTATTCACGTTTGAACTGCCCGGGGGATTGACAGATGTTGAGGCCACCATGCTTGATGCTGAAGACAAGGCAATTGGCAGTGCCTATTATGTTTATGTGAGGCCTGTGGAGAATGAAACCAGATGATAGAACAATATATACCCATCGCATTTGGGTTTTCGGGGAAATTATTTGAATTGCTGGAATCTTTCGGTCGGGATTATCTTGTTAAAGTAAAATTGAAGAACCTTTCAGTCCCTGAATAAATAACCACGAACGGGCACCAAACTGAAATTAATATGTATGAAAACCATTTTCATAAAGCCGATTGGAAAGAGCTTGACAGGCTCGTCGAAGCGGCATAAGAATTAAAGAAAGGAGGAAAATATGGAACCCACCCCAAGAGTGTATGTGCGAGGTACGTTCTTTTAACTCAAAAAAGGAAAATCAAGGGCAAAGTATACAAAATATTCAACGGTGGAGTTAAACCAAATTGGCCGTAATTGAATAACCTTTGTTCATATGCCGGGTTAATCCTGGTTCAAAAAATTCAATTTGGATATTTAACTAATAACTCATAACATTCAGAAATGATTAAGAAAAAGAAAAGTATTGGATCTGTTTTGACAGGTCTGGCGGTTGGTATATCAATCCTGGCAGGCTGGTCATGCTCAAATGAACTTAGCGATAAGCTCCCCCCCGAAAAGTGCAATCTGGCATTGGAAGCTCCAGTTAAAGGTAAAGAAGTATGAAGACAAATAGACGAGAATTCATCAGGATCATGGCGCTGGTTGCCGTAGTCACGGTCTATGCAGGGTGCGCTCATGTCAAAGACGGGGCATCTGCACGTAAACCGAATGTTGTCTTGATTATGACGGATGATCAAGGATATGGCGATCTTGCTTGTCATGGTAACCCAATAGTCAAGACGCCCAATATGGATGCACTCCATGATGAAAGTGTGCGTCTGACGAATTTTCATGTTAGCCCCGTATGCGCGCCGACACGCGGTGCGCTGTTGACAGGCTGCTATTCCCATCGAGTCAATGTCTGGCACGTGATTCTGCGCGGCACGTTATTACTTGCCGGTCAACCGACCATTGCGGATGTTTTTTCGCAAAATGGCTATCGTACGGGGATGTTCGGCAAATGGCATCTGGGCGGCAATTATCCATATCGTCCGGTAGATCGCGGTTTTCAGGAAGTTGTAAGCAGCTATGGCTATGGCGGCGGTATTGCAGACGCGGCTGATTACTGGGGTAATGATCGAGTTAATGATATGCTTATCCGCAACGGAGAATTAGAGAAAACAGAGGGATACTCAGCGGATTTTTTCTATGACGAAGCCATTAAGTATGTTAAGAAAAACCGTGATCAACCGTTCTTTCTATATTTGCCTTCCTTTGTACCGCATACTCCATGCTCAATCGCTGATAAAGCTTGGGCCGATCCCTACACAGGCAAAGTGTCCAGCAATGAGGCCTACTTTTTTGCCAGTATATCCAGGATCGACTGGAATATCGGCCGCCTCAGGAAATGTCTCGATGAATTGGGAATTACCGACAACACGATATTTATTTTTATGACCGACAACGGCACTGCCGATGGTGAGAGAATCTTTAATGCGGGAATGAAGGGGAAGAAAGGTTCCATTTATGACGGCGGACATCGAGTTCCATGTTTTATCCATTGGCCAAAGGGAGGCCTGGATCAACCCAAAGACGTATCTCGCCTGACGGCACATATTGATTTACTGCCGACACTAATGGATCTATGCGGACTGGAGAATCAAGACAATATAAAGTTTGACGGGACCAGTATAAAACCTTTACTGGTCGATCCGCAGGCTGATATGCCACAAAGGACATTGGTTACTGAGGGTTTTGACATGCCGCCGAAAAAATGGCGTCCCAACGCAGTGATGACTGAACAATGGCGTTTGGTGAATAATGTGGAACTCTATGATATCCAGGTTGATCCGGGACAAAACAATAACATCGCGAAGAATCATCCCGAAGTCATCAAACAGTTACAAGACAGTCATGGACAATACTGGGCCAGTGTTACCGAGAATGACGATGTCGTCGCGCGTGATATTATCGGCAGCAAACATCAAATCGAAACAAGACTGACCGCCTATGAGGCTATGAACATCAATGGTGTTTTTCCTGCATACACCCCCGGGCTTATATTGAATGGACTCCTCACGTTTCACCATTGGAATGTTTACATGGCTCAGAACGATCAATATCGAATTGAGGTACGTCGATGGCCAAGAGAAGCGGATACTCCTATGCGAGCAAAGTACATACTGAATAAAACAGCGGATGCCTGGCAGTTTGACAAACCTGTTACAGGAATGTTTTGGAATGGTGTTGACTATTATACGACTAAATCGACGGCGTTGCCGATACATAAAATCAAATTACAGATAGGTGATCAGGAACAGACACTTGATGTTAAAGAAGATGACAAGGCTTGTGTCTTTACCATGGACCTGCCCAAAGGGCCGGCAAAAGTCGAAGCGGTTATGATCGATGAAAGTGGCAAAGCCTTTGGCAGTGCCTACTATGTGTATATCAGACCAGTGAGATGATGCATTTTAGCCGATGACATGGTATACTCCGATCTTGGATGCACGGGTTCAGAAATAGAAACACCAAATTTAGGACTAAACTAATAACATTCAGAAATGAAAAAGAAAAAGAAAAGTATTGGATCTGTTTTGACAGGTCTGGCGGTTGGTATATCAATCCTGGCAGGCTGGTCATGCTCAAATGGCGATAGGTATCAGAAAGAAAGACCAAACGTCATTGTTATTATGACAGACGATCAGGGCTATGGCGATATTGCCGCCCATGGTAATCCGGTCATTAATACTCCGAATCTTGACCAGCTTCATTCCGAGAGCGTAAGATTTACTGATTTTCATGTCGACCCATTTTGTGCACCAACACGTGCAGCCCTGATGACCGGCTGCTATTCACACCGGGTCAATAGCTGGCACGTGATCCTGGGACGCAACCGGCCCCTGGCAGATCAACCAATGATGGCCAATGTGTTTGCACAGAATGGTTACCGTACCGGAATGTTCGGCAAATGGCATCTGGGCATCAACTATCCCTTTCGTCCGATGGACCGCGGATTCCAGGAATGGCTGGGCCAGGTGGGCGGAGGAACAGCGACTTCGCAGGACTACTGGGGCAATGACCGCGTCAATGACGTCTATACCCGCAATGGAGAGAACGAGCAGATAGACGGCTGGGGCTGTGATGTTTTCTTTCACAAGGCGATTCAATTTATCCGCAGGAACCGTGACCGGCCGTTTTTCCTTTATCTGCCAACCTATGTTCCGCACGTTCCGGTCAATATTCCGGATACAGCATGGGTCGAACCTTATAAAGGCAAGGTAGACTTGGAAACTGCCTATTTTTTCGCTACCATCACCAAAACTGACCAGAACATAGGGCGACTGCGCAATTGCCTTGATGAATTAGGGATTGACGATAATACCATTCTCATTTTCCTGACTGACAACGGAGGCACTGCAGGACGTAGCACTTTTAATGCAGGGATGAATGGAGGGAAGGGTTCGGTGTATGAGGGTGGTCACAGAGTTCCATGTTTCATTCATTGGCCAGAAGGTAAACTAAATCAGCCCAGGGATATTACAAGGCTCACGGCTCATTTCGATCTGTTGCCGACATTGATTGATCTTTGTGGGCTGGATGCGCCTGAGGGAGTAAAGTTTGACGGTATAAGCCTGAAGCCGATGCTGATGAATCCGGAAGAAGAAATGCCTCCGCGAACCCTTGTTGTCGAACAACAGATTGTGCCTAAACCCGTAAAGTGGCGAATGAATTCTGTAATGACTGACCGCTGGCGCCTTGTGAACGGCTCAGAACTTTATGAAATTAAGGCCGACCCGGGCCAAAAAAATGATGTGTCCGAGCAGTACCCCGACATCGTAAAGCAGTTGCGCGAAGAATATGAGAATTACTGGGAAAGTGTGTCCGCGAATGACAATGATTTTGCTGCCCCGATCGTTGGGACCCAACACCAGATTGAAACCAATCTGGGGACTTACATTGCTTATGCCGATGTCTATCCGGCACATGATCATTATTTGGTAATGGAGGGACACAGTTCTGATTTCTTCTGGAAGATTAATGTGGCGCGTAAAGGTTTGTACCGGTTCGAGGTGCGTCGTTGGCCGCGGGAAGCGGATACTGCTATACGCGGGAGTTACCGGTTTGAAAAGGAAGTTGACTCTTGGCTAACCGGCAACCCGGTTACGGGAGCCTGGATACATCCCTATGTACCGGTTACGGGAGGCGAATCTTTGCAGCAGGGGAAGGCCTTACCTGTCAGCAAGGTCCGGTTGCAGGTCGGTGACCAGGAGAAAACGCTAGATGTCGATGATACCATGAAGGAATGTGTATTCACGTTTGAACTGCCCGGGGGATTGACAGATGTTGAGGCCACCATGCTTGATGCTGAAGACAAGGCAATTGGCAGTGCCTATTATGTTTATGTAAGGCCTGTGGAGAATGAAACCAGCTGATAGAACAATATAAAACATCACAAAGATTTGGAAATTTAAGTTACACAACTATAGCTGATATGATAAAGAAAAAGCTATTCATACTGCCTGTGATCATCCAAATGATTATTTCCTGTGATAGTCATTCTCCGGATCGAGCACAATCCAGGCCCAATATTGTAATTATTCTGGCGGACGATTTCGGTGTCGGTGATATCCAGGCTCATTTTCCAGATAATAAGATCCCTACACCGAATCTTGACAACCTGGTTCGGCAGGGAATGAGTTTTACCGATGCACACAGTGGTTCCGCTGTTTGTACACCGACACGTTATGGTCTTCTTACCGGGAGATATAGCTGGAGAACACAGTTGCAGCAAGGGGCAATGGGTCCCTATGAACCTCCACTGATTGCAGAGAATCGATTAACCCTTCCGGAGTACCTGAAACAGTACACTTATCAAACTGCCTGTATAGGCAAATGGCACCTGGGCTGGTACTGGCCGGGTGATCAGCCGAGTCGCCGGACCGAAGGGTATATCGACCTGAAGGATGAAACCTGGAATTTTTCCCTTCCCATTCAGGGCGGACCCACGGAACATGGATTTGATTATTACTTTGGTACTGATCTTCCCTGTTTCCCACCCTTCACTTTTATTGAAAATGATCATGTTGTGGAGCAGCCAACTGCACAATATGTGTACGATCCGGATGAAGGCGTTGTAATGCCAGAAGTATTTTCCGGTTCACCCATGGCACCGGGATGGCGTTTTGATCAAGTCCTGCCTGAGATTACCAACCGGGCAGCTGCTTATATCCATGAGCAATCAAAAACGGATTCACCCTTCTTTCTGTACTTTTCAATGCCATCCCCGCATGAACCTGTTGTACCCTCGCAGGATTTCGCAGGAAAGAGCGGTATAGCTCCAATTGCTGATTTTGTTATGGAAACGGATTGGTCAGTAGGTATGGTTCTCAAAGCAATCGATGAGGCCGGTATCATTGACAATACGATTGTAATTTTTACAGCTGACAATGGCCATTCTCATTATACTGGATGGGAGAGTCTGATTGATGCCGGGCATTTGCCAAGCGGACCTTACCGGGGCCACAAGGGTGATATTTGGGAAGGAGGGCATCGTGTTCCGTTTGTGGTGCGGTGGCCCGGGAAGATTACACCAGGTGAATCGAGCGAGCAGTTGGTCTGTCTCACAGATGTTTTTGCAACCTGCGCAGAGATTGTCAACAACGATATCCTTCCGGGCAACGCAGGCGAAGACAGTTTCAGTATCTTACCAGCCCTTTTTGAGAAGGATGGTTCGGATTTCCGCTCAGATTTAGTCAGTCATTCAGGGGCAGGTGAATTTGCCTACCGGAGCGGACCTTGGAAGATCGTTTTTAAGAAACCCGAAAATCAGAACTCCTTACCTCTCGCAATCTAAATTCGCTGTTATTTTGAAGATCATGCGCAAATTTGATCCAGGGAATATGGTTTCAGTTTTGTTGAGCAGGTCTGCAATCTGTTTGGCTGCATGATTAAATCTTGGTGCAGAAAGAGAGTGCAAGGTTATAGTCAGCGTTTTACTCTTATAATCCGGAATCAAGTCAGCGTTGTTGCTGATGATTTGTTTGATGAACATTCTTTTTTCGTCTTTTGCCCTATTGAGGTGGTCACAAGCCACAGCTGCCACAGATGATTCTGCTCTGTAAGCGATCATCTTTATTACATTCATGAACAGTTTACTTTCGGTTTTTAACTTGTTATACCTTTTCTGCTCGGGCATACGCTCAAGAGTTATTCTGGCAGGAATATCATTTCTGAGGGTGGCGATCTTGTTTTCTTCTTTTCGAAGAATATCAATTTTGTGTTTATACTTCATTTGTCTTTCGGTTATTTCAGGAAGTTTGTCAATTTTCTCATCCATAGCTAGTTCTGCAAGAGGGAAGAACTTGGCTTCTAACCGGGTGATCTTTTCCCTGAGTTTTTTCAGTTGGTTTGTTAATTTTCGGTATTGTGGGTTGACCACTTCCCGATTGGGATCAATACTTTCTACCCCAAATTGAATCATTTTATCAAAATCATAGTCTTGAATGAGGTAACTGAAGAAGTTTTCCTGACACCACCTTCCAAACATTCTGCCTGCTATCAATGCTATTCCCAAAGTAGGGTGAGTGGTGATAATAGCGGTTTGATGTTCACCCTTTTCAGACAAGCTTCTGATCTCTCTGAAAGTGTGTCCTCCAAGCGTTACTTCTTTCTCGCACAATTGCATGGTTACATCCTGGCTAAGTACTTGTGTATCAGTGGATTCAAAGTCATCTTTATTCCATGAATCTCGCACATCCTTGCGATATGTAATCACGGCTATTCTATACCTTTCCCACAGGTGGTTAAAGAAAGCAGGTTCGTAAGCCTCCCTGTCAAAAATAAAGGTGCATTGAGGGCTTTGTCGATCATCCTCCTCTTGTATCTCAGTAAGTAATTTGGTTTGTAGCATTTGTGGAATAATCAGGTCTTGTATTGCTTCTTTTATTTTCTCTGTCAATTGCCCTATCACCATCATAACAGGCATCCCTTGTGCATCGTGAACCCAATACTCCGTAGTGGCGCTTAAACACAATTTTTGTCTCGCAATATATTTGACAGGTAGATTAGCTTTGCCTCCATAATAGATCCGTTGGTGACCATCTATATATAAAAAAGATGAGTCCTCATTATCCTCATCTCTATACCAGTGATCGATCAGAAGGTTGTTCAGTTCAACGGCTTTTTCCTGCTTGCTCAGCAAATCTATTTTCTCTCGCAAACACCGAACTTCTGGTATACGATCCAAGCCTATTATCCTGCCGATCTCCCCTGGTTTACATTGTTTGAGTTGTTCGGGATTTTTGATGCGCAACAGGGCCATGAAGGCCAAAGTCAATAGTATCGACCTTAGTCCGTAATAGTGTGATGAAGGTAACTCATATACCTGTTTTGTCTTGAATAACCCATGCTCTATCAAGGCAGGTAAGAGGAATAATACCCCTGCTCCGCATAAAGCTTCGCTGTTGTCAAACTTCACCTCAGCATGACCAGACAACCCAAGAGATGCACCTATCCTGTCTTCAGAGCGGCTTGTGGCTATGCCCATCGGCGTAGATTGGTCTAGGTCATTGCGATCATTTAAGGTCGAGCCATTTCCACCTTCACACTCTATTTTGAACTTTTTTTTAAAGTGCCTTTTTCAATGTGATAGCGTATCGACGATTCTGAAATCCCTTCTTGTTTTGAGATACTCAAATTACTTTGTCTCTTATCCAGCTTCGATTGTATCCGCTCCACTAGTTTACCAACCATCTTGTATGCTTTGCCTTTTCTGGCATCAGGCCCGAAAAATCCAGATTCTCCCTTCTCCTTGTATTTTCTATACGATCTTCTGACACTGTCTATACTCACTCCAAAAGCCCGCTGAACTTCAGCTCGGCTGCACAATCCTTTATCTATAAAATTGCTAGTTATGAATCTGAAAGCATTAAGATCGTCACTCGAATGACTATATACAGGTAAGCCATTGGCTATGTATTGTACAATACCGTCTTGGGTGTGTACTCCAAGACAATGAGAGATCATCTTTGTATCTTTAGGGAAGAAGGGGAATTGTAACTGCATATACAAAAATATGAAGCAGTTTTAATTCGCGAGGTCTACTCCCTATTACCCTGAATTTATTGGGACGGGTAAGGAGTTCTGAAAATAGTCTTTCTTCTTCCAGAGGTAAAAAGGCTGTCGTAGAATTGTACAATCTCGATGAAGACATCGCGGAAGAGTATAACCTGGCGACTGAATATCCGGAGATCATTAACCAGCTCACTAAAGAGTTGGAGTCACTTGTTCAGCGTGGAACAAGTCGGTCCGGACCAAATCAGCTGAATGATACCGATGTTCGATTTGACATCATTCAGACAAAACGCTGGTCACCTGCAAAAGATGGTTTCATCCAGGATGCAACAGGAAAAAATCAACCAGGGGGAGGAAAGTAAAACAGTTTTTTTCTGTAAGAGGGCAAAAATATCCTTACCCGGATTATGCAATTCAAACGGTGGAGTTGAACCAAATTGGCCGTAATTTGAATAACCTTTGTTCATATACCGGATTAATCCTAGTTCAAAAAATTCAATTTGGATATTTAAGTATTAACAAAACACCAATTAGCAATGAAGAATATATCAATAATCAAAGGCAAACAAATAGGCTGGCTAATAATAACAGGATTGTTGCTTTGCCCGTTGGTGACAAGCCCTTCAGTGAGCACTCCGGATCAATTACCCAACGTCGTTTTTATTCTGGCTGATGATATCGGCTATGGGGACTTAGCTTCTTATGGTGGCAAGTTACCAACTCCAAATCTGGATCGGCTTGCCCGCGAAGGCATGCGCTTTACCGATGCGCACTCACCCGCGGCATATTGTGCACCGTCGAGATGCAGTTTGCTGACAGGAAGTTATTCGCATCGATTTTACAAGGCAGGGGCATGGGCAGGGCTGTTCAGTGCTGGGGAAAATGGCCTACTCCCGTCTCCCGGCCCCACCAGCTGGCGGGGAGCACCCACACGCTGAGAATCAACGAATTATACGAGGGTGGAATTCCCCTTTCGGGGATTAAGGCCCGCCTGACCGGAACGGTCAGGGGCGAGCGTGGGAGCACTGAACAGCCCTGGGGGCATGGGGCACCGAAAATCCTTCGATTTTCATTGATCCGTATAAACATACGAAGGCGGGGCGTATGATAACGGTAGGGGAAATCATGCAAAGAGCCGGTTACCGAACGGCCTTTTTCGGGAAATCACATTTGGGCGGGGACATCCGGGACCAAAAGGGGAAGTTGATCAGGAATTTGAGAGAAATTTCCAAAATGGATTTCAGTAAAGGCGTTATAAATTCTATCAATGAGCATGGATTTGATTATTCCTACTCCCTGCCGAGCGGAATCCAGCATGAGCCGTTAGCGTTTTTTGAAAATGGAATATTTTTGCCTATAGATCCCCGCAAGCCTGCTGATAACCGGAGCACTCGCTTATGGATGGGCGGCCGCTATACTATGGATAACGGTACGTCAGAGATCCTCGATAACTTCATTGACAAGGATATACCAGTCGTCGGTGATGTGGATTACAACTCCAGTCAAGCAGGTATCATGCTGACTAGAAAGGCTTTGAATTTCATCGACAATCATCTGGCGCAGAACCGGGTTAAAGGAGAAGAGCGTCCGTTTATGATGTATTTCGCATCTCAGGCCATTCATGTTCCACACACTACACCGAAGGACTTTGATGGTGATGCCAGTGAAATTAACGAACCCGTTGAAGGCATGACACCTGGCCCAACAGGAGATTTTGTCTATGAACTTGACGTGCAGGTGGGCAAGCTTCTTAAGAAGATCGATGATGCGGGACTGGCTGAAAATACCATCTTTTTTTTCACCAGTGACAATGGCGCGTTAACAAATGACGCGAACAATATTGCTGATTACGGCAATATGGAACATGACAATAACGGACCGCTTAGGGGTTACAAGGGGTCCATCTATGAAGGTGGCCATAGGGTGCCCTTCATTGTAAAATGGCCGGGACAGGTCGAGCCGGGATCTGTATCCGACGAACCTGTGGGTGCGATGGACTGGGTCGCTACTATGTATGAATTGTGCGGGCAGGATATGGAGGAAGACCAGGCCATGGACTGCACATCGTTGTTGGAATTAATTAGGGGAAAACGAACAAGTAAGGAGCCACTGCATCCCTTTATGATCTATGATAGAGGTGGAAATACCCTTACCTCCGCGATTAGAGAAGGTGACTGGGTTTTGATGATACACCCGAATAATAATGCCACGGAACTTTACAACCTCGGCAACGATCTGGCACAGGAATATAACCTGATTGATGTACCGGAACACAGGGAGCTTATTGATCGGTTGCATGCGAAATTTCAGGAATACAACGACCGCAACGTCAAGACACAGGAGCCACGAACAACAAAAGCCTTCCGGATCGTGAAGTAGCGTCAAAGTGGTGTATAATGGTAAGCCTTCGACCAGGTACACCCCCCAACCATTTTTATCTTCTTGACGCTACCGATGAACAATTAAGATGGACTTCTGAAAAATTAGGAGATTTTGGAGTCACCAGAATAATTGGAGCTCATTGTACCGGAATTAATTCACTTTACACGCTTAGGCACTTGATGAAGTTGAGTCGTTCTGACGCTGTTGTGGGGTCTGTAGGCGACAGTTTTGATCTAGAAAATGGTATAAACGCAGGCCATATTGCTCGATAAAAAAGCTAAGAAAGTAGTTTAAACGAATGCTAACAAAAAGATAAAATGCGTTGAAACGCATTTTATCAAGACCGTTGTGCCTCATGTGAAAAGGCAGATGCGCATTCAAGCAGCTCTGATTGGCCAATACACAGTCGACCTTTCAGCAACCAACAGAGCTTGAATCTTGTCAACTCCCTCTAAAAAGGTTTGGTTTTATATTTGCGATTAACTACAGATTGTGTAGTTTTGTGCAAACACAGTGAATAGCAAAAATACCACTTATAACTATATTGAAGACTATCTGAATCAGGCTCTGTCCAAAGGACGATATGCAGTGACATTATCTGAATTGCAACAGAAATTCGAGACTTCCGATAAAGCTATTCTTCAAAGCGTTTTTCGGCTCAAAAGCAGGAACCAACTTGCCCAAGTTCGGAAGGAATTCTATGTGATTATTCCTCCACAATACTCCAATCGGGGAATGGTGCCCCCTTCCTTGTTCATTGCTGACTTGATGCAGTTTTTGAAACGAGATTACTATGTGGCGTTGCTTTCAGCGGCTGCACTGCACGGTGCAGGTCATCAACAACCCATGGAGTTTCAAGTAATGACTAAAAAACCTCCTTTGCGCAGGATCAAGAACAATAAACTGTATATCAGTTTTTTCGTGAAAAGTAAATGGGCACTGGAGAATATAACCCAGAAGAAAACAGAAACCGGTTATATCAATGTTACGTCACCATCTCAGACAGCCTTTGACCTTATTCATTATAATAAAAAAATCGGTGGACTCAATCGCATCATACCCATTTTTGAGGACCTGACCGAAAGCATCAAAGCTTCTGAACTCAACCGAACAGCCAAAGGACAAAAAATACCGGACATTCAACGACTGGGTTATTTACTGGAAGTATTGGGAATGGCGTCTCAGGCATCTACACTCTATAATAAAGTAAAAAATATACAACTGAGAGAGATACCACTTTCACTTGCGCATAAGAATCGTGGAGGAAAAGTGAACCCAAAATGGAATATCATCATCAATACTGAACTCAATTTTTAATGTTGCCGAGACGATACATAGAAGAATGGAAAGAATTTGCGCCTTGGCCCGAAGATGCACAGGTTGAACAAGACCTTGTCATTGAAAAAACATTGTTGGAATTGTTTTCTAGCCCATTTCTACAAGAACGATTGGCCTTTAGAGGTGGAACTGCATTGCACAAGATCTTTTTGAAACCCCAAGTGCGGTACTCCGAAGATATTGACTTGGTGCAGATAAAAGGAGAACCCATTAAAGACACTCTGACTGCTATAAGAAAACAACTCGATTTTTTGGGTAAGCCATCCATCAAACAAAAAGCCAACAACAATACTGTTGTTTATCGTTTTGAATCTGAAATACCACCTGTGATAAACCTTAGACTTAAAGTGGAGATAAATTGCCGGGAGCATTTCAGTGTTCTAGGCTATAAGGAAATTGAGTACAGCATAGAAAATAGTTGGGCCAATAGTCCGTGTAAATTGATTGGCTTTGAAGCTGAAGAGATGTTGGGCACGAAATTGCGTGCACTCTATCAACGCAAAAAGGGACGAGACCTTTTCGACCTATACTATGCCATGACCAACTTGGACATTGATACTAAAACGCTCATCAAATGCTATAGAGAGTACATGGCATTCTCGGTACAGAAACCACCAACGCAAAAGCAGTTTATCTTAAACATGGATGAGAAAATGGAAGACCCCGACTTTCAGGGTGATATTTATGCATTGCTGAGACCCGGAACACAATATGACCAAAGCAATGCTTACAAATTGATAAAGGGCGAACTTTTAGAAAATATATAAATGCAAAACCTGAAAACAGAACTCGAAAACCTGCTCCAAAATGACACCTACATAAAATAATGGTGCGGTCTAAAACATACACATTTGCAAGTCAAAGCTTTAAACCAACTTGACAGAGTATGCTTCTCCTACGCTGAAAAAAATGAAAGAAACACGAAGGCACAACATTGGAAATCAGCCACACGAAAGCGATTTCAAACCCTATACCGCCCCATTTGAATTAAGAGATGGCGGAACCGTCAACACATTTACCAGGGATCCTGCGACTGATCGTAAAACAAGCATCATATCAGAGACATTTGGAATATCACCTGAAAAATGGACAATTCACTCTTTCAGTAATGAAACTTCTTCCGGAAAGGCTGTATTGGCGATTGATGGTAACCTGTACACCTGGTGGGAGACACAATCCACGTATATTCCATCTGGTTATGGAACACCACCAGAAATGTTGCAGAATAGAAAGTTGAGTCCACTCCGATTACCACACATTTTTCAAGCGTACATTTGCCAGCTGCGGCCAAAACCCTGGAATTTTCTTAAGTGCAATATTGTTGCATAAGCATTCCTGAGGGTTGCGATGATGATATTTGGAAATCCGAGGGTATTTTCGACCAATTTATCGTTAATTCTTCTAAAATTCGTCCAAAGTACTCGTGACAGGACATAAATTTGACATTTGAATAAATCCCGATATAATATTTTGTTCCTTTTTTTGAGCCGGTGAAAACATTGATGTATGGTCGATTCCACATTGGCTCTTAGATTGTGGGTGTGCTCATCTAATGTTTCTTGCATCTGTTGAAATAAAAAATAGTTTTCTACTTCATCTTTGGTCATATACCGACCTCGGGTGTCGTGTTTAATGACGTATTTGTTGGTCTTCTCGTTAAACTTTACCGCGCACTGTTCTCCTGTCTTTTTTCGCCATACTTGAAGATTGTTATTCTCATCTCGTTTCATTGTATAGGCCTGCTTTCCCCCTTTTGTATTAGCTAACTTCCATTCGGGCGTGGTCGTTTCTGACATTGCTTTTCTGTTGGCCTTGCTGTCGTATCCGCCATCCGTGATGGCCTGTTCTATTTTATTCTTTTCTTGACCTGATTCATCCTTATCTGGATTTAATACATCCTGGATATGGTCGATAGATTCGATTAAAAACTCGTCTTCTGTAATATTGGCCGGTACTACCTGGGCATCTACGATTAGGTCTATTTCATTTTCTTCTGTACACGTTTCACTTATGTTGGCATGATAGCCCGATATGGTCTGTTTATTTTCTGCTTTACCTTTAGTACGGTAGGCAGCATCAGGATCATGAATGGACTGCACACTGCCACTCGATATGTCTCTTGCAGCTTTGGGTCTCGGAGTATTCTCCTGTTTAGTTTGCTGTTCAGATTCATCACAGACCGCGCTGATTTTTGTTTTATCATCAGAGGCACTCGGAGGTTTTTGCTCATTAGATTCCTCTGATTGTTCTTCATACTGTTCTTCGTAGAGCCGCTTGAGATCTTGGTAGCCTGTCAATCCCGCCGCCTGGCCATGACTCAAGAGTACCTTTATGATCTTACCCATACCTACTAGCAGTTCCTCTTTTTCTTTTTTGTTTAATGGGTAGACAATATTGGAGGCACTTTGGCTTTTTAGCTTTTCTAAAAGCTCGCATGATTCTTTATCCAATTGATCTGTAAGCAGTTCTACCATAAGGTCTTTACTGCATACTCGTACAGCTTCGATTATCATCTGGACTCGAGTGCAGCGTGCAATATTGGAATTAATCAACTTCGAATCCAATCGTATTTTCTTACCGCTCACCTTGTATTGCTCTATCTGCCCAATAGTGATTTGTTTAAATGCCGCCTTCATCAAATCCTCCCCATGGTCTTCATTATACTCTACCATGCTCTGTCTGAACTTATAGTAAGTCGATTCGGTCGGAATATCCTCATTTATATTCGAATATCCCATAGCAAGCATGACCCTGGTGTTGAATCGACATTCATCAAAAAGTTGTTCATCAGTCCAACCTTTACCTTCTTTAAGGATAATCATTCCCATTAAAACTCTAATTGAGCAATTGGGCCGGCCTCCTTGATTATAAAGCACCTCGAACAATCCTTCGTCTATGCGAGATACCACTTCTTTAAAAAATATATTATGCCAACCATTCGGATCATCCAGAAGCTCTCGCTTCCGTTCTGATAGCATCCCTCCTATCGATTTGAATAGATCAACTTGTGAATTTGTACTACGTTTAAACATATCACAAATTAAATATATATGTCATCTTATTGTAATATTTGACATGATTTATGATTTAGTTTTCGGAGTGGACTCAAAGTTAGAAGATACTCTGAATTATATCGCAATCGATGGATTTACCAAATTGGCCGCAATTGAGTAGCCTTTGTTCAAGTACCGGATGAAAACTGGTTCAAAGAATTCATTTTAGATTTTTAAGTATTAATTAAATATCACAGCAATGTTAAAGATTTTAATGTATGGATTTCTGTTATTGGTATTTTCTGCCTGCACGAATAAAATAGTTTTTGATCAACAAGCCGATGATTTACGTTTGGCCATTGATGACAATGGGCGGATCACGATATTGGAAGATGTGTCCCGCCAAACAAAACACCTCTCTCCTGTTAAAGAAAGCTATTTATTAAGTTGTCAACTTTATGACAGTGTCAATGTTTGGAATCCGGATTTGATGCCCCCAATTTCTGCCAAGGTGATTGAAAAAACGGAAACGGAAACGAAACTAGAATTGAAATACGACCATGGGGTACGGATTCTTGTCCGGATCACACCTAAATCCGGTTATTTCAAGATGGAAGTGACGGAGGCCACACCCATAGAGCAGATCAGCCATATCTCATGGGGGCCGTATTATACCACAATGAGAGGACCGATGGCGGATTGGTTGGGGTTAAACCGATGCGATGAGTTCACCCTGGGCTTGCTCAGTCTCGAACCGAACACCGACGGCGGTCAGCCATATCTTATCCGTACCGCCTCTTATTTCAATGAAGGATCTTCATTACAACTTTTATCTTGCGATCACACACGTGGACGTTTTATTCCTGTTGACACCACCGTCCATTTTAGACGTTCGGAGCCGATACCCGGATTGACTGTGGTAGGTTCGGCTGCTGCCCTTTTCGGTGCAGACGCAGGAGAAGAGAATGAATTAGAAGCCATTGAAAAGATAGTATTGGCTGAAAACCTTCCGCATCCGATGTTCAATGGAGAATGGGTCAAACGTTCCATCGAAGGAAAAAAGTTACATATCTGGGCACATTATAATGAACAGAATTTTAAGGATCATCTCGCGTTTTGCAAAGAAACGGGAGCAAGACATCTTATCCGACCGATGGGTTTTTACAGTAATTGGGGGCATTTCGACATCGACAAACAATTATATCCCGGGGGTATCCCTTCATTAGCAAGGGATAGTAAAGAAGCTAAAAAGCATGGTGTAGGCACCAATTTATATAGCTTCGGCACCTTCATAAAACCAGTAAGCAAAAAAGAACCTTATATCGCGCCAATCCCTGATGACCGTCTGCAAACATGGAGACCGGAAGCCAAAATCAGTAAAGCGATAACCGAAACCGACACCATCATTTTTTTACAATACGACAAAGAGGTGGAAGCCGTCCTGAAAACCGCAAACACAAAGGTCATTCGTGTAGATAATGAAATGATTGAATTCAATGATTTCTCTTTAAAAGGTAAAGAAATCATTGCCACGCAATGCATACGTGGCACATTCCATACCAACGCATCCGCACATGCGGCTGCATCTCGCGCTAGGATAATGTTTGTAGCGGGTTTTCATAATTTTTATCCGGGTACGATGTCGTTGCTGAATGAGATTTCAGACAAACTTGTTGACATCCTGGTTAAAACAGATCAGGATTTTTTCATAATGGACGCATTCGAGGCTCCCTATGAAACGGGATACGGGAATTATGGATCAAATATGTTCATGGGTAATTTTTATGACAAATGTATCGAAAACAATAAGGAAATCTTGGTAACCCTTGGTGGTATGTCACAATATTCCTGGCATTTCAAATCGCAGGCAAGTTGGGGTGAATTCGACTTGGAGCGGGGGGTACGTGGCAGCATGCTCGATTACCGTATTTCCAGGCAAATTGATTTGAGGAATAACTTGATTCCAAAGAAGCTCGGTCAACATTATCCCAACCATGCCACAGCAGAAGATGCGGAATGGCTCATGGCCGTGGCCACCGGTTGGGATTCGGGACTCGATTTATTCTTGAACATCGATACCATCAGACAGAATCCCCACTACAAACGCATAGTCGAAATACTTCATTTGTGGACGGAGGCAAGAAACGCGAAAATATTTACCAAAGAACAAAAAATGGCGCTAAGACAAACAGATGTACAATACAAGCTCTCCCGTAAGGAAGACGGCACTTGGGATTTGAAATTCGATAAATTTTGGCAAAACGAAAATCTGAAAGTATTGCCTCCTTCCGTGATGGGAGCAAAGGCAGTGAATGGGGGAGAAAACTCTGTCAAACCTTGCAGTATTGACTGGTTTTGGACACATAACCCAGGAGCATACGATGAAGTGGGATTGTCGGACGATTTGGTGCATACCAACGGGACAAAATCCAGTTCTTGGACCGTGAATTATCCTGATTACACTGAAAGAGAATTTCCCGAATCGTGGTTTCCGACCGAAACAAGATATTTTCAATCCGTGTTACGGATACCAAAAGACTCCCCTTCGGGAGCAAGCAATTTCAAAGTATCCATTAATAATGAAACCATGGAAATACCCGTTACGTTGAAACCGGGCGAATACATTTCCATTCCCCATATTGTTCCTATTGCTTGTATATATGATGCCTCACACAAAGTGATCGGAGAAAAAACAATTGGTGGAAGAATCACTCCTCCGATCGTAAAGAAAGGTTCAACCGCTACCGTAAGTGTTTCATGCGAACCAACTGAGAAAAACGAGAAAGCAGCAATCGTGATGAACGTAAGCTGTCAAAACGGATTTTTTTTCCAAGCTAAGTAGTGACTGACTGAAAACTGTCAAATTTTATGAAATGAGTTATTTTGGATGAGATTTTTACTTTTTTGAAATTCGGTGATGCCTCAGCATCAGCGAGTTGAGAAAAATGAAAATATCGCCAAAAGAAACATTTCTAATTTTGCAGAGTTTTCGGCCAGGCACTAAGTAAGAGCAATGGATTCGTAAAAGGAAAGAAATATGAATGAAATGATTAAGGTGTACGGAAGAGTTACGTTCACTTAGATGAGAAATCGAAAAAAAACAGGTATCTTTCCCGCCAGGGCAAGGTCATACTATGTATTTATGACCGAGGTTATACTAATTTGACTGGAATTGAAGAGTACTTGGTGTAAGTACTCAATAAGTTAAATAATAAAGTCCTGTAAGGACGAAATGTCATTGCCAGGGTCATGAGACCCTGGACTGTTTGAATTTGTCAATTAGCTCCTTAGGAGCGGCAGGTTAAAGCGAAAATATGGATTTTTCGAATCTAAATTGCCGAAAGATATGCCGTCCCTATAGGACTCACTCATGTTACCATTCTATTCCAGGGTTTGACAACCCCTGTCCGTCCGGCCAGGCGGGCTGGCTAAAAAATATCGTCCGTATAGGACTCGTCGTTGGCTTATTGAGAGCTTACTACTTGCTCTATGACCGAACTATATTCGGTATAAATTTTTCAAGTATACCCATCGCATTTGGGTTTTCGGGAATTTTGACTAGATTATTTTTTCTCAGATCCCTGCCTGCGCCAAGGCTTTGGCAGGCAGGAAGGCAAAATTTTCAAGCATACCGCTGTGCCGCGGTACGCGGTAGCTGGGGTTATGGTTTAAAATTTTAACGCAGATACCGCGTGACGCGGCACGAGTTATGGGGAAAAAGAAGCAGACAAAAACCCGAAAATTCATGTGGGATGGGTATATAAACAAAACTATACATTAATGAAATCGAAAATCTTTGTTCGAATAGCAGTCCCGATAATGACTGGATTAACTGCATTCAATTGTAGTGATTCCCCGACAGGGCAAAGTCCGAATTTTCTGTTTATCCTGGTTGATGATCTTGGCTGGACCGATCTGGGGTGCTATGGAAGCACGTTTTATGAAACCCCGAATATTGACAGATTAGGTTCCGGGGGGATGAAATTTACAAATGCATATGCAGCATGCCAGGTCTGTTCCCCGACACGTTCCGCAATCATGTCGGGAAAATATCCCGCACGAATTAATACAACGACTTTTTTCAACGATGCCCAGCCGGAAAATTGGATAAGTGTTTTTAAACGAAATGTAAAACTTTTACCGGCACCATTTATTGATAAATTGCCATTGGAGGAGATTACAATCGCCGAAACCCTGAAGGAGTCGGGTTACGGGACATTCTTTGCGGGCAAATGGCATCTTGGGCCCAGTGGAGAATACTGGCCTGAAGCCCAGGGGTTCGATGTCAACAAGGGCGGATGGTCAATAGGCGGACCGGAAGGGGAATTATTCCCTTTGTCAAAAACAAATAATGGATATTTCTCGCCTTATAATAATCCGAGGCTGGAGGACGGGCCGGAGTGGGAACATCTTCCTGACCGCCTGGCCAGGGAGACGGTTGATTATATTGAAGCTAACAAGAACAGGCCATTCCTGGCCTACCTGTCATTTTATTCTGTCCATGTACCTCTTATTACCCGTGAGGACCTGAAAGCCAAGTATACCCGGAAGGCTGAAACCATCAAACATGACGGGCCTGAATTCATTATGGAAAGGGGTGTTGAGATCCCGCAGGTGCAGAACGATCCCGTATATGCCGGAATGGTAGAAGCCCTTGACCAGGCGGTAGGAAAGGTACTGGATGCCCTTACTGAAAACGGTCTGGATGAAAATACCATCGTGATTTTTACTTCCGACAACGGTGGATTTAGAAGGGTGACATCAAACCTTCCCCTTAGAGGGGCAAAAGGCTGGATGTATGAAGGCGGCATCCGTGTTCCCATGATGATCAGATGGCCCGGGGTTACACAACCTGGAGGTGTAAGCCATATTGCCATGACAAGTACTGATTTCTACCCGACGATGCTTGAGATGGCAGGTCTGCCTCTAAGGCCTTCGCAGCACATGGACGGGAAAAGCATTGTTCCTCTTTTAAAAGGTCAGAACATAGAAAGCAGGGCGCTGTACTGGCACTATCCCCATCACTGCATCGGGCACGGCGGCGTACCGTCCGCTGCTGTGCGTATGGACGAATGGAAGCTGGTCGAATTTTTTGAAGATAACCACATTGAGCTGTATAATCTGGAGGAAGATATCGGGGAACAAAATAATCTTGCAGGCGAGATGCCGGAAAAAGCAAAAACTCTTCACACAATGTTGGATGATTGGCAGGACGAAGTAGATGCAAGAATGCCTTCAGTAAATCCGGAATATCAATCTGAAAAATGAGGGCGCGTATTACAAATTGCATCTTTTGACAATAGATGTTGAAGCCAGAGGTCGCTTACACTCCAGAGCTTCAGCGACGGAGCGCCATCAACAACCGTACTTAGCTAGCGAGGTTCGTGATGGCGTCTCGCCTCACGAAACATTAGAGGACGAGAAATCACCGACTCAAGAATTGAATTCTTAATAAAAACAATGGAATTTGGGAAATATGGCTATGACATTGTGAGAGCAGAAATGTGTAACTTGGACAATGAAGACCATGGAAACACTAATGTTTATAATTTTGCAGCTTCATTTCCTATTATAGAATAATGGAAAAATTCCCATTTCCACATAGTGCTTTCTTGACCCTGCTCTTGTTAGCCGGCTGCGGTCAGCAGGTCCCCGAGGAAATTTCCCTGGTTTACAATGATCTGCCCGCCATAGTTGACTTCAACTTTCATGTTAAGCCCATCCTTTCAGATCGATGTTACAAGTGCCACGGACCGGATGACAATGCCCGTGAAGCTGATTTCAGACTGGATATTGAGGAAAAGGCTTTCGCCAAATTAAAAGAATCCGGAGGCCATGCCTTCGTCAAGGGAAATATTGGCAAAAGCGTAGCCTGGAAAAGGATCACCTCAGAAGATCAGGAATTCCATATGCCGCCTCCGGAATCCAACCTAAGCCTCTCGGCCAAAGAGAAGGCGCTAATAACCAAATGGATAGAGCAGGGAGCTGAGTGGAAACCGCATTGGTCATTCATTGCTCCTCAAAGAGCTGAAATTCCGAAAGACCTCCCTGCTGATTGGACGGTAAATAATCCTGTTGACAATTTTATCCTGGGGAGATTGAAGGAACAGGGCTTAAGCCCATCCCCCGAAGCGGATAAGGAACACCTGATCAGAAGGTTGAGTTTTGATTTAACCGGTCTGCCGCCTACGATTCAGAAAATAGATGATTTTCTAGCCGATGATCATCATCTGGCCTATGAAAAACTTGTTGACCGGCTTTTGACCACCGACGCCCATGCGGAGCGTATGGCCCTGGAATGGTTGGATGTAGCCCGGTATGGTGATACGCAGGGGATGCATGCTGATGCCGAGCGATATCACTGGCCCTGGAGAGACTGGGTAATCAAAGTGTTCAAAGAGAACATGCCTTACGATGATTTTATTACCTGGCAATTGGCAGGTGATTTATTACCGAATGCAACCAGGGATCAGAAGCTTGCTACCGCCTTCCATAGAAACCATCCTGTTTCTGCGGAGGGGGGGGTCATTGATGAGGAATTCCGGGTCAAATACGTCCAGGACCGCACTAATACGACCGCGACTGCTTTCCTTGGCCTGACCCTGGAATGTGCCACCTGCCACGATCATAAATTCGATCCGATCTCCCAAAAGGAGTATTACCAGATGTCGGCTTTCTTTAACAATCTGAGGGAACTGGGGATGGTCGGAGAAGGCGGCGGTTCCTCAGGTCCGGTTTTGTTGTTGCCCGAACCTGAAACAGAGGAAAAGTTAGCTAGACTGTCGGAGGAGATCGACCAAACTTACGAACAGCTGGAGCTTACCAAATCCGAGGTCGCCGCAACCGAAGATTTTATAGCGTCAATTCAAAGCATGGCTATCGATCCCCCTGTCGCCGATGGCTTCTATCCTATGGAAACTGTTCGGCCGGAAAAGTCAACCCTTCCGGACTACCTGAAATTCCGAATACTAGCTAACAGTCCACTTGATAAAATAGTTGATGAAAATCTGAAATCATTGGCTTCCGGGGAACCGCAGGTTGTCAAAGGGAGATTTGGTAACGCCCTCAGACTGGAGCAAGAATTTGACCTGGTTCTTCTGAAGGATGTAGGCAATTTTGAAATGAACCAGCCTTTTTCGGCGGGAGGATGGATACACACCGAAAAAGAAGGGGAGAACCAATGTATTATGGGGACCTCGGGGGACTTTTCGAACCACTGGAGAGGATGGGATCTGTTTATAGATACCTTGAATCGCCCTTCTGTTCTGATGACCAGCTTATGGCCTCACAATTACATGCAAATCACCGCTGACATTTCGGTTCCTAAGGCCGAGTGGCATCACATTTTGTACACCTATGATGGCTCGGGCCAAGCCAGCGGAATTCACTTATACGTTGACGGTAGGAAGATCAAATGTTCCATTGATTACAATAATTTGTACAGACCCATTGTCCATAAATGGAAAAAACAAAAGGGTTGGCGGGAAAGGCCGGTTATGGTAGGAAGAAGTGGACGCTATCATACAGGGGAATTCGGCGTTTTTACAGGAAGCATAGATCACCTTAAAATATTCAATCGCTACCTCACTACCCGAGAAGTGGCGGTGTTACATGAGTCCGAAACTAAAACCAGCCTGGGTCATGACATCTTAACTGAGGCTGATTATATCGAACACTACCTGAATCGGAATCACCCGGGATACCGAACCTTGATGCAAGACCTCCGAAAGTTACTTGGCAAAAAACTGGTTCTCCTGGAAGATGTTCCGGAGATCATGGTGTTGGAGGATATGCCGGTGTCAAGGAAGACTTTTGTGCTGAACCGGGGCCAGTATGATTCACCAACTGAGGAAGTCGGGCCAGGAACTCTACGAAAAGTGCTGGTTTTTGCCCAGGATTTGCCCAGGAACCGGCTTGGACTGGCCCATTGGCTGGTGGACAAGAATAATCCTCTCACCGCCCGGGTAACAGTTAATCGGTATTGGCAGATGATCTTAGGCCGGGGCATCGTGGAGACACCCCACGACTTCGGAACCCAGGGAGCGCTGCCCACTCATCCGGAGTTGTTGGACTGGCTGGCCATTCATTTTATAGAATCGGGCTGGGACCTCAGATATTTACTCAAGACTATGGTAACTTCAGCCACCTACCGGCAGTCATCTGTAGCGAGTCCGGAACACTTGTCCAAAGATGCGAAGAATCTCTTCCTGGCCCGCGGCCCGAGCTACCGCTTACCGGCAGAAATGATCCGGGATAATGCCCTGGCAGCAAGTGGCCTGCTAACCCAAATGGTGGGTGGTCCCAGCGTAAAGCCCTACCAACCCGAGGGGCTCTGGGTCGAAAAAACCGGTCCGTACATGACTTACAAACACAATTCAGGAGATAGTCTCTATCGCCGGAGTATGTACACCTATATCCGCCGAACTACCCCGCACCCGGCTATGATAGCTTTTGATGCCCCCACCAGGTCGGTATGCGTTGTCAAAAGGGAAAACACCAATACACCTTTGCAGGCCCTGGTATTACTAAATGATCCTCAATTTGTGGAAACAGCAAGAGTATTGGCCCAACGGATACAAAAGGAGGGTGGGGAAAGCCTCGAAGATCAAACGCAATATGGTTTCAGATTGCTTTGTGGCAGGAAACCGGATGGCAATGAGATGGAATTGATGAAAAAGCAATATCAGATTGCTTTGGATAAGTACAAAGGAAATCCAAAAGCAGCTGATGAATTGCTCCAGGTAGGGGAATATCCCTTCGATAATAGTTTGGACAAAATTCAAACTGTTGCCCTGGTAATGGTAGCCAGCACAGTGATGAATTTTGATGAAGCTTATATGAAACGGTAGACGTGACCGAACGATTCCGCCAATGGGCGGATCGAGTGCGGCAGCGCTCGAAGTGAGGGAACCGCGAAAGCGGATGGGAAGGACAGACGGTGGACGGTAGACGGTAGACGGTGGACGGTAGACGGTAGACGGTAGACGGTAGACGGTAGACGGTGGACGGGAGACAGAAAACAGAAAACGGAAAACGGAAAACGAAAAACGAAAAACAGCGAATAGCGAATAGCGAATAGCGAATAGCGAATAGCGAATAGCGAATAAACTAACAGAAAACATTATGGGCGGTTGCAATCATTACCAACAAATCCACAGTAGGCGAGACTTCCTGACCAAATCAGCTATGGGCTTCGGCGCCCTGGGTCTGGCTTCTTTACTCAATCCATCCGAGCTTTTTGCAAGTGCGGGGAAGGCCTCCTACAATGGGCTCCCAGCATTACCACATTTCGCCTCCAAAGCCAAAAGGGTGATCTATCTGTTCCAAAGCGGGGCTCCATCGCAAATCGAATTATTTGACTACAAGCCATTGTTGAATAAAATGGTTAGAGAAGAGCTGCCTGAATCGGTTCGACAAGGTCAAAGGTTAACCGGTATGACCGCGGGACAAACATCCTTTCCGCTAGTGGGCTCTTTTTCCCCATTTCAGCAGCATGGACAATCGGGCACATGGATGAGCGATTTACTTCCTTATCAATCCAAAATTGCGGACGAGATATGCGTGATCAGGTCGATGTATACGGAAGCCATTAATCATGACCCGGCCGCTACATTTATTCAAACCGGATCGCAGTTCCCTGGCCGGCCGGCTATTGGCTCCTGGATTGATTATGGGTTGGGTAGTGCCAATGAAAATTTGCCTGCCTTTATTGTATTGATCACCAAGAACTCACGCGGCCAGCCACTATATGCCCGTCTTTGGGGCAACGGTTTTCTCCCTTCCCAGCATCAGGGAGTTCAGTTCAGGTCTGGTAAAGATCCGGTACTCTATCTGAACAATCCGCCTGGGGTAGACCGCGACGACCGGAAGGCACAACTTGAAATTCTAAAGCAAATGCAGGAGGGTCAATCGGAAAAAGTCAACGATCCTGAAATAGAAGCCAGGATCGCCCAGTACGAAATGGCGTTTCGGATGCAGACATCGGTTCCGGAAATCACAGATACTTCTGATGAACCCGATTATATCTATGATCTGTATGGCCCGGACTCCAGGGACCCCGGTACCTTTGCGGCCAATTGCTTACTGGCCCGCAGGTTGGCTGAAAAAGGCGTGAAATTTATCCAACTCTACCACCGGGGATGGGATCAGCATTTGCACTTACCCAAAGGAATCCAGGCCCAATGTAAAGAAACCGACCAGGCTTCCGCCGCTTTGATAACGGACCTGAAGCAACGCGGTCTCCTGGACGAAACCCTGGTTATCTGGGGCGGAGAATTTGGCCGGACTAGTTATTCGCAAGGGGCATTGACCGAAACCGATTATGGGCGGGACCATCATCCTAAGTGCTTTAGTACCTGGATGGCAGGAGGTGGGGTCAAAAAAGGAATGAGCTACGGTAAAACCGATGATTTCAGCTACAACATTGTAGAAAATCCGGTACATGTCCACGATTTCCAAGCCACCATCATGCATCTCCTGGGCATCGATCATGAGAGATTTAACTATAAGTTCCAGGGCAGGCGTTACCGGTTGACAGATGTACATGGGAAAGTGTTGAAGGATATTTTGGCTTAAGAAGATGCAATCTTGAAAAAGATCATAACTAATTAGCTAACTTGCTTCTGGGAATTGGACCCATTAGTGCAGAGGTGTGTAACTTTGACATTGAAAACCAGGGAAACACTAATGTTTGTAATTTTGCAGCTTCATTTCCTATTATAGAATAATGGAAAAATTCCCATTTCCACATAGTGCTTTCTTGACCCTTCTCTTGTTAGCCGGCTGCGGTCAGCAGGTCCCCGAGGAAATTTCCCTGGTTTACAATGATCTGCCCGCCATAGTTGACTTTAATTTTCATGTTAAGCCCATCCTTTCAGATCGATGTTACAAGTGCCACGGTCCTGATGACAATGCCCGTGAAGCTGATTTCAGACTGGATATTGAAGAAAAGGCTTTCGCCAAATTAAAAGAATCCGGAGGCCATGCCTTCGTCAAGGGAAATATTGGCAAAAGCGTAGCCTGGAAAAGGATCACCTCAGAAGATCAGGAATTCCATATGCCGCCTCCCGAATCCAACCTACGCCTCTCGGCCAAAGAGAAGGCGCTAATAACCAAATGGATAGAGCAGGGTGCTGAGTGGAAACCGCATTGGTCATTCATTGCTCCTCAAAGAGCTGAAATTCCGAAAGACCTCCCTGCTGATTGGACAGTAAATAACCCTGTTGATAATTTTATCCTGGGGAGATTGAAGGAACAGGGCTTAAGCCCATCCCCCGAAGCGGATAAGGAACACCTGATCAGAAGGTTGAGCTTTGATTTAACCGGTTTACCGCCGAGCCTTGGGGAGATAGATTCTTTCATAATGGACAATTCCCCTGAGGCCTATGAAAAGTTGGTCGATCGTCTCTTATCTGCTGACGCCCATGCCGAACGTATGGCCCTGGAATGGCTGGATGTGGCCCGGTATGGTGATACGCAAGGGATGCATGGTGATGCCGAGCGATATCACTGGCCCTGGAGAGACTGGGTAATCAAAGTGTTCAAAGAGAACATGCCATACGATGATTTTATTACCTGGCAATTGGCCGGCGATTTATTACCGAATGCAACCAGGGATCAGAAGCTTGCTACCGCCTTCCATAGAAACCATCCTGTTTCTGCGGAGGGGGGGATCATCGATGAGGAATTCCGGGTCAAATACGTCCAGGACCGCACTAATACGACCGCGACTGCTTTCCTTGGCCTGACCCTGGAATGTGCCACCTGCCACGATCATAAATTCGATCCGATCTCCCAAAAGGAGTATTACCAGATGTCGGCTTTTTTTAACAATCTGAAGGAACTCGGGATGGTCGGAGAAGGCGGCGGTTCCTCAGGTCCGGTTTTGTTGTTGCCCGAACCTGAAACAGAGGAAAAGTTAGCTAGACTGTCGGAAGAGATCGACCAAACTTATGAACAGCTGGAGCTTACCAAATCCGAGGTCGCCGCAACCGAAGATTTTATAGCGTCAATTCAAAGCATGGCTATCGATCCCCCTGTCGCAGATGGCTTCTATCCTATGGAAACTGTTCGGCCGGACAAGATATATGGAGAAAGTAATATCCGCGTGATGACTAACAGTCCAATTGATAAAATAGTTGATGAAAATCTGAAATCAGTGGCTTCCGGGGAACCGCAGGTTGTCAAAGGGAGATTTGGTAACGCCCTCAGACTGGAGCAAGAAATTGACCTGGTTTTTCTGAAGGATGTAGGCAATTTTGAAATGAACCAGCCTTTTTCGGCGGGAGGATGGATACACACCGAAAAAGAAGGGGAGAACCAGAGTATTATGGGGACCTCGGGGGGACTTTTGAACTACTGGAGAGGATGGGATCTGTTTATAGATACCTTGAATCGCCCTTCTGTTCGGATGACCAGCTTCTGGCCTCACAATTACATGCAAATCACCGCTGACATTTCGGTTCCTAAAGCCGAGTGGCATCACATTTTGTACACCTATGATGGCTCAGGCCAGGCCAGCGGAATTCACTTATACGTTGACGGTAGGAAGATCAAATGTTCCATTGATTACAATAATTTGTACCGACCCATTGTCCATAAATGGAAAAAACAAGTTGATTATCTTGGTAAGGGTTGGCGGGAAAGGCCGGTTATGGTAGGAAGCAGCGGCAGGCTTTTTACGGGTGACAACGGAGCGTTTTACGGAAGCATCGATCACCTTAAAATATTCAATCGCTACCTCACTTCTCTTGAAGTGGCCGCATTATTTGTGGAGGAGACGAAGGTCAGCCCTAGCCAAACCGATAGACATCGGGGGGATGGTTATCAGGATAAGGAAGCAAATTACATTGACCATTATCTGAATCGAAAACACTCCGGTTACCGAAGTTTGATCAAAGAACTGCAAAAGTTACTTGGCAAAAAACTGGTTCTCCTGGAAGATGTTCCGGAGATCATGGTGATGGAGGATATGCCGGAGCCGAGGAAGACATTTGTCCTCAAGCGGGGCCAGTATAATTCACCAACTGAGGAAGTCGGGCCAGGAACTCTACGAAAAGTGTTGGCATTTGCCCAGGATCTGCCCAAGAATCGGCTTGGACTGGCCCGGTGGCTGGTGGACAAGAATAATCCTCTCACCGCCCGGGTAACTGTTAATCGTTATTGGCAGATGATCTTCGGCCGGGGCATCGTGGAGACACCCCAGGACTTCGGAACCCAGGGAGCGCTGCCCACTCATCCGGAGTTGTTGGACTGGCTGGCCATTAATTTTATGGAGTCGGGCTGGGACCTCAGAGATTTACTCAAGACTATCGTAACTTCAGCCACCTACCGGCAGTCATCTGTAGCGAGTCCGGAAAACTCATCCAAAGATGCGAAGAATCTTTTCCTGGCCCGCGGCCCGAGCTACCGCTTACCGGCAGAAATGATCCGGGATAATGCCCTGGCAGCAAGTGGCCTGCTAACCCAAATGGTGGGTGGTCCCAGCGTAAAGCCCTACCAACCGAAGGGGCTCTGGGTCGAAAAAACCGGTTCTCACAGGGCTTATAAACCCAATTCAGGAGATAGTCTCTATCGCCGGAGTATGTACACCTATATCCGCCGAACTATCCCGCACCCGGCTATGATAGCTTTTGATGCCCCCACCAGGTCGGTATGCGTTGTCAAAAGGGAAAACACCAATACGCCTTTGCAAGCCCTGGTATTACTAAATGATCCTCAATTTGTGGAAACAGCAAGAGTATTGGCCCAAAGGATACAAAAAGAGGGTGGGGAAAGCCTCGAAGATCAAACGCAATATGGTTTCAGATTGCTTTGTGGCAGGAAACCGGATGGCAATGAGATGGAATTGATGAAAAAGCAATATCAGATTGCTTTGGATAAGTACAAAGGAAATCCAAAAGCAGCTGATGAATTGCTCCAGGTAGGGGAATATCCCTTCGATAATAGTTTGGACAGAATTCAAACTGTTGCCCTAGCAATGGTAGCCAGCACAGTGATGAATTTTGATGAAGCTTATATGAAACGGTAGACGTGACCGAACGATTCCGCCAATGGGCGGATCGAGTGCGGCAGCGCTCGAAGTGAGGGAACCGCGAAAGCGGATGGGAAGGACAGACGGTGGACGGTAGACGGTAGACGGTAGACGGTAGACGGTGGACGGTAGACGGTAGACGGTAGACGGTAGACGGAAAACAGAAAACAGAAAACAGAAAACAGAAAACACTATGGGCGGTTGCAATCATTACCAACAAATCCACAGTAGGCGAGACTTCCTGACCAAATCAGCTATGGGCTTCGGCGCCCTGGGTTTGGCTTCTTTACTCAATCCATCCGAGCTTTTTGCAAGTGCGGGGAAGGCCTCCTACAATGGGCTCCCAGCATTACCACATTTCGCCCCCAAAGCCAAAAGGGTGATCTATCTGTTCCAAAGCGGGGCTCCATCGCAAATCGAATTATTTGACTACAAGCCATTGTTGAATAAAATGGTTGGAGAAGAGCTGCCTGAATCGGTTCGACAAGGTCAAAGGCTAACCGGTATGACCGCGGGACAAACATCCTTTCCGCTAGTGGGCTCTTTTTCCCCATTTCAGCAGCATGGACAATCGGGCACATGGATGAGCGATTTACTTCCTTATCAATCCAAAATTGCGGACGAGATATGCGTGATCAGGTCGATGTATACGGAAGCCATTAATCATGACCCGGCCGCTACATTTATTCAAACCGGATCGCAGTTCCCTGGCCGGCCGGCTATTGGCTCCTGGATTGATTATGGGTTGGGTAGTGCCAATGAAAATTTGCCTGCCTTTATTGTATTGATCACCAAGAACTCACGCGGCCAGCCACTATATGCCCGTCTTTGGGGCAACGGTTTTCTCCCTTCCCAGCATCAGGGAGTTCAGTTCAGGTCTGGTAAAGATCCGGTACTCTATCTGAACAATCCGCCTGGGGTAGACCGCGACGACCGGAAGGCACAACTTGAAATTCTAAAGCAAATGCAGGAGGGTCAATCGGAAAAAGTCAACGATCCTGAAATAGAAGCCAGGATCGCCCAGTACGAAATGGCGTTTCGGATGCAGACATCGGTTCCGGAAATCACAGATACTTCTGATGAACCCGATTATATCTATGATCTGTATGGCCCGGACTCCAGGGACCCCGGTACCTTTGCGGCCAATTGCTTACTGGCCCGCAGGTTGGCTGAAAAAGGGGTGAAATTTATCCAACTCTATCACCGGGGATGGGATCAGCATTTGCACTTGCCCGAAGGAATCCAGAATCAATGTAAAGAAACCGACCAGGCTTCCGCCGCTTTGATAACGGACCTGAAGCAACGCGGTCTCCTGGACGAAACCCTGGTGATCTGGGGCGGAGAATTTGGCCGGACTAGTTATTCGCAAGGGGCATTGACCGAAACCGATTATGGGCGGGACCATCATCCTAAATGCTTTAGTACCTGGATGGCAGGAGGTGGGGTCAAAAAAGGAATGACCTACGGTAAAACCGATGATTTCAGCTACAACATTGTAGAAAACCCGGTACACATCCACGATTTCCAAGCCACCCTGATGCATCTCCTGGGCATCGATCATGAGAGATTCAACTATAAGTTCCAGGGCAGGCGCTACCGGTTGACAGATGTGCATGGGACAGTGGTGAAGGATATTTTGGCTTAGACTGGAGCAATTATTTGAAATATTGGGAGCTACTCTTAAAGGATAATTAACAGGGATATGAAAAGAGCACTCATCATAGTTCTAATCCTGCAACCTGTTATGGGTTTGTTCGCTCAACGACCCGACGTTAAGGAGAAGAAATACCCTCCCTTTGTCAATCAATTGGGTTACAACCTGGGTGAATCAAAGCGCTTCGTTTGCTATGGAGCCAAGGACGACACGCCTTTTAGGATCATCAATACCGCCACTTCCAAAGCCGTTTTCGAGGGCACCATGCTCAACTTTGAGGGCTGGTTTTCTGAATTTGATCCGGTCAGCGCTGGCGATCAATATGTGATAGAGGTTGAAGAGCATGGTCAATCGGTTCCATTTTGGATCGCCGATCATTTGATGGAAAAGGCTTCCTCCAAATTGGCTTACTTTCTGTTATTGGCCCCAGACGAAGCACCAGAAGGTATACGTGAAAAGCTGGCCGCCTGGGCTGTTCACATGAAACAAAAAACCAATAACTTCTGGAAGTACCGCGTGCATAGCGAAACCGAATGGGCTCACCCTAAAACAAAAGAACTGGGAGGTGCACCGGCATTAGCTGGTTCTATGTTTGTCATCGGCCATTTATTGGATGACCCACAGCTCAGGAACATTGGCTGGGCGCAAGTGGATTTTGTATTTGGTGTAAATCCGTTGGGTACTCACCTGAGCAATAAAAGTGATGAACGTGTAGAAATTGGAAGTGACTGAAACTGGTAACAATACCGGGCTTTTTACTGCGACTTACAAAGTCCCGGCCAGCGCCTGGTCAAGAGCAGTAACAGCTTCCTATGGATACCTGGGGTTTGCAAAAACAGCTACTATCAAAATAGCACCATAGTCAGGAAGACAAAATTCCTTGCCGTTATCTAGAATCGGTGGATCACCGGGGATGGATAAAAAGACCCAAAGGTAAACCAGTACCCGATCAGCAATTCGGTCGGACCTAACTGCTCGCCTTTGCGCGGTCCATCGACCGCCTCCCCAAAGACGTTCCACTGATTCCCTTCATTGTCGGCCAGGATTGTTGAGCCCGAATCCTGAATTGCTTCAAAGGTTAGGGTCGTTCCATCGGGTAGGACCGACTCATACGCGACTGCAAAATTCAATTTCGTGCTCCCCGCGATTACCAGTGCAACCCCGGAATGGACATTTTGGACCACCTGTATGGTCTCCCCAAAATCTCTTATCAGATAGATCCTGGCAATGTCTTGTATCAGAACCCCAAGAACCCGCTCCTTAGTGGGAAGGCGACTATCGACTGGGCTATACGGGAATAGGATTTTATCATTGTTCGTCCGGTAATCATCGTATGGAAAAAGATTATAGGATCTTGAGTAGCCGGTGTTGGTGGACAGGACCCTGGTGGATGGAAACATCTCCGTCCATGTATCCCAACGGGTCTCAAAGACCTGGGTAGTTTCAGCGCGGGTTTCAATCAGATCACCATTGACGCATTGCAACTGCATCTGAGACCAGGTACTCCCGGTCAGGCGGTCGTACGGCATTAGATTGGTTTGATACAGAAGCCCCGAAACCCCAAAAGTTGTTTCCTGCCCCATTAACATGCGGTCCCAGGCAGTGGCTGTTCCGGTCAAAGGGCAATAAGTAACGGCGATACTTCGGTCGGCGATATTGTCATTCACAATCTCGTGCCAATCCAGGATCCTGTGTGGATATGCGCGAATCTCGTCCCCAACCTTGAATCCGATAATCAGATCCCCAGGTTGCAAATAAAGTGCTTCACGGGAATTGGCATCAACAAATTCGGGATTCTCCAGGGATGGGATCCCATCTTTGCCAACACCTCCGTCGAATACCTCATCCATAGGCACCAGCCAGTTGTTGGCGTCCTGTCTCCATTGATTAGCCGTTCCGTTGGTCCCGGTCCCGGAGCTGATGCCAGATCCTGGTGAAGGTCCCCCAGGGTCGCCTGAACAACCACCGATGAACAACCATACTACCCACCCAAATACAAACTTTTTCATCGAGCACTTTGTTGATTTATTTCAATAACGGTCTGCTCCAAAGAATCGTTTCTTAGAAGGTTCTAAATTACGGCTTTTATAGCGATATTTAATTCAAAGAAAATTGAAAGTGAATTTAATGCCTGCAATGATACTTAAGAAAATTCGTCTGTTCTGGCCACCGAAGCCATATCGAAGATGGTCGTCTACTCATCTGCCGAAGTTTCAACGAAGCCGGACTGTATGTCTGTCCGCCGAAGTTTCAACGAAGCCAGTCTGTCGGCGAGTGTCGAGACTCTTTTGGGAACGACCTTGGCCATTCGGGATCCTGATGTTCTTCAGCTTCGGTTGCCAACCTTCATTACCAGGCGACATAAAGCTGGCCTACAGCGAACTGTCGGAAAAAATCGATTTTAATTTTCACATTAAGCCCATTCTGGCAGATAGATGTTATAAGTGTCACGGACCGGATGACAATGCCCGCGAAGCTGATTTCAGACTGGATATTGAGGAAAAGGCTTTCGCCAAATTAAAAGAATCCGGAGGCCATGCCTTCGTCAAGGGAAATATTGGCAAAAGCGTAGCCTGGAAAAGGATTATATCAGAAGACCCGGATTACCATATGCCGCTTCCGGAATCCAACCTCAGTCTCTCTACCAGGGAAAAGGCCTTAATTACAAAATGGATCGAACAAGGTGCTGAGTGGAAGGAACACTGGGCTTTTATTCCTCCCCAAAAACCTCCAGTTCCCGAAGTTGATGAAGGGAGGATCGCTAATCCAATCGACAATTTTGTCCTATCCAAACTACAAGAAAATAGCCTCAGCCCATCACCGGAAGCAGGCAAGGAGCGATTGATTCGAAGGGTGACCCTTGATTTGACCGGGCTTCCTCCAACACTCGGGGAGATTGAAGACTTTTTGGGAAATGACGATCCTCAGGCCTATGAAAAACTAGTAGACCGTCTTTTGGCGTCCGAAGCTCATGCCGAACGATTGGCCATGGAATGGATGGATGTGGCCAGATATGGCGATTCACAGGGAATGCACCAGGATCGGGAGCGATATCATTGGCCTTGGAGAGACTGGGTGATAAGGGCATTCAGGGAGAACATGCCCTACGATGATTTCATTACCTGGCAGATTGCGGGTGATTTGTTACCTGAGTCTACCAGAGATCAGAAATTGGCTACGGCCTTTCATCGCAACCATCCTGTTACTGCCGAGGGAGGGGCCATAAATGAGGAATTCAGACAGAAATACGTTCAGGATCGGACCAACACCACGGCAACGGCTTTTCTGGGTCTGACTTTGGAATGTGCAACCTGCCATGATCATAAATTCGATCCGATCTCTCAGAAAGAGTACTACCAGATGACGGCCTTCTTTAATAATATAAGGGAAATTGGCATGGTGTCAGAAGGGGGTGGCTCCTCAGGCCCGGTTCTGTTGTTACCAGACCCCGATGGCGAGAAAGAGCTGGTCAGATTGGCAATCCAGGTTGATGAAACAATTGAGCAACTTGAACTCACCAGATCCCAGGTGGCCGAGACCAAAGACTTTATCGAATCTATTCAAAACCTGGCCGTTGACCCACCTAGAGCCGATGCCTTCTATCCATTTGAATCCGTTCGGCCGGAAAGGCTAGAATTCACTGCCCATGCCAATGCTAATTGGATTGTGAAATTGTGGGCACGGAGACTCCTCGCTAACAACCCAATGAATAAAATAGTGGATGAGAACCCTAATTCGGTTGCATGTGGAGAACCCCGGGTTGTGCCAGGAAGATTTGGTAATGCGTTGCGACTGAAAAACGAGTTCGATCTGGTTTTTCTTAAGGAGGCGGGTGATTTCGAGGTAAACCAGGCCTTTGCGGCTGGTGGTTGGATCCTTACCGATAAAGAAGGAGAGCTGCAGACCATTCTGGGCACTTCCGGGGACGTTGCGACTTTTTGGAGAGGATGGGACCTGCTCTTAGATAGTCTGAATCGGCCTTCCGTACAGATGACCAGTTATTGGCCTCACAATTACATGCAGGTTACTGCGGAGGCCTCCATTCCCAAAGCCCAATGGCATCACGTCTTGTTCACCTATGATGGCTCGGGCATGGCCCGCGGACTTCAATTGTACATCAACGGCAAAAAGTCCAAGGCCACAACCAATTATGACAATTTGTACCGGTCTATTGTTCATGAGTGGAGGCCATTTGGAACTTGGAGAAAAAGACCAGTCATAGTAGGCAGAAGCGGTCGTTATTGGAGTGGGGAAAATAGCGTGTTCACCGGAAATATTGATCATCTGAAGATATTTAATAGATACCTCACGCCTCTTGAGGTAACAGCAGTGTTCCAAGAGGGACCAATCCTAACTTCCGTCAAACACGACCCGGATAGTCCGGAAACATTTTGGGACACCGGTAAATGGGATGAGAACGACTACCTGGACCATTATTTGAATCGAAACCATTGGGAATACCAAAGCCTGACCAAAGAATTGCAAAGTTTGGTAGCCAGAAAACTGGAAATTATGGAGGATGTGGGGGAAATCATGGTTATGGAGGAAGCGCCCGAACCCAGAAAAACCTACGTTCTCAATCGGGGCCAGTATAATGAACCGACCGAGGAAGTTGGGCCGGGTACTCCCCGAAAAGTGCTGGTTTTTGGAGAAGATCTGCCCAGAAACCGCGTGGGACTGGCCCGGTGGCTGGTGGATCCAAAGAACCCACTTACCTCCAGAGTAGCGGTGAATCGTTATTGGCAGATGATCTTTGGCCGGGGTATCGTGGAGACGCCGCACGACTTTGGTACCCAGGGAGCTCTTCCGACCCATCCAGGGTTATTGGACTGGCTGGCCTTGCATTTCATTGAATCTGGCTGGGATGTCAGGGAATTGCTGAAGACCATGGTCAGTTCTGCCACCTATCGTCGATCATCTGTTTCTACTCCGGAGCACAGGGAAAAGGATACTAAGAATCGCTATTTAGCCCGGGGGCCCAGCTATCGTTTGCCGTTTGAAATGATCCGGGATAATGCTTTGGCGGCAAGCGGCCTCCTGACCCAAAGAGTAGGCGGTGCAAGCGTGAAGCCCTATCAACCAGAGGGACTATGGGTTGAAAAAACCGGTCCGGATTTGGCCTATAAACATAGTTCGGGAGACGGTCTCTATCGCCGGAGTATGTACACATTTATACGCCGTACTACGCCGCATCCTGCCATGATTGCATTCGATGCGCCAAACCGGTCGGTATGCATTGTCAAAAGAGAAAACACCAACACGCCCCTTCAGGCCCTGGTATTGCTCAACGATCCGCAGTTTGTGGAAACAGCCAAAGTCTTGGCCGAGAGAATGCAGAGAGAGGGAGGAGATGAGCCTGAAGATCAAACCAGCCACGCCTTCAGGTTAGTCACCGGAAGGAAGCCAACTTCCACGGAGTTGGCTCTACTTATGGAACAATACCACAGCGGAATCGAAAAATTCAAGGAGAATCCGGCAAGCGCGCAGCAACTGCTCAATGTTGGAGAATATCCTATGGATAAAAACTTGGACAAAATACGGACTGCAGCCCTAGCGATGGTTGCTAGTACGCTGTTTAATTATGATGAGGCCTATATGAAACGGTAGACATGACCGAACGATTCCGCCAATGGGCGGATCGAGTGCGGCAGCGCTCGAAGTGAGGGAACCCTGCCTGCGCTGAGGCTACGGCAGGCAGGCGCGAAAGCGGATGGGAATGGCAAACGGGAGACGGTACACGGAAAACATAAAACATAAAACACTATGGGCGGTTGCAATCATTACCAACAAATCCACAGTAGACGAGACTTCCTGAACAAGTCGGCTTACGGATTGGGGGCACTAAGTTTAGCCTCCCTCCTCAGTCCCACCGACATATTTGCCGGCTCTGCGGATGCCAAGACCGGGGTCTTAGAATCGACTCATTTCCCGGCCCAAGCCAAACAGGTCATCTATTTGTTCCAAAGCGGGGCCCCGTCTCAGTTACCGACACATCAGATGAACCAGAATATATCTATGATCTTTATGGACCTGATTCAAAAGTTCCAAGTACTTATGCCGCAAATTGTTTATTGGCCAGAAGATTAGTTGAAAAAGGGGTGAAATTCGTGAACCTTTACCACTGGGGATCGATCATGAACGGCTCACCTTCAAATTCCAGGGAAGGCGCTACAGGTTGACGGATGTACATGGACATGTGGTGAATGATGTGGTGGCTTAAATCAAACCGACTACACTCTGGCAGGAATTCACCACTCAACCCCCGTATCCTTCCAACTTCGTGAATTCGCCGAATCGAGAACAGCTTCGCAAACCTTCTGTGTTTCCTGGGCTTCCTGGAAAGTAGGCGAGCATGGTTCCCCGGTTTCCAGGCTTTTCAGGAAGTCGGCCACATGGTGCACAAAAGTGTGCTCGTAGCCGATGCACACCCCCGGAATCCACCATCGGTCAATATAGGGTTGATCGGCATCCGAGACATGGATAGACCTCCAGCCCCGCACGATCGATTCGTCACTGTGGTCAAAGTATCCGAGTCGGTTCTGGTCGTGCAGATCCCAGCTGATGGAGGCATGTTCCCCATTGATTTCGAAGGTGAACAGGGCCTTTTGACCGCGGGCGTACCTGGTGGCCTCAAACAGTCCTAAAGATCCATTTTCAAAATGGCAGTGGAAAATGCAGGCATCATCTATCCCCACTGGCTGAACCTGACCTGTGTCCTGATGAACTCTTTCTTTAATGAATGTCTCAGTGACGGCGGAGACATCCTTGATCCCTCCGTTTAACCACATGGCAGTATCGATGCAATGAGCTAGAAGATCGCCGGTGACCCCGGATCCGGCAGCGTTAATATCCAGCCGCCACAACCCCTCTCCTCCCTGGGGTAGTTCGGGATTGATGGTCCAGTCCTGCAGAAAGTTGGCCCGGAAATGGAAGATCCTTCCCAGTTTTCCCGAATCGATGACTTGTTTGGCGAGGGTAACCGCAGGCACCCGTCGATAATTGTACCAAACGGTATTCTTCACTCCGGCCTTCTCCACGGCATCCACCATACGCTGAGCTTCGGCAACTGTTCGGGCCAGGGGCTTTTCGCAAAGGATCATCTTTCCTGCAGCCGCAGCAGCCAATGCAATCTCTGCATGGGTGTCATTGGGGGAGCAAATGTCAATGGCGTCGATATCTTCCCTGTTCACGAGTGCCTTCCAATCGGTTTCAGTGGATTCATATCCCCATTGCTCCGCAAACGAGTGGACTCTATCTGGAGTACGTGAACAGACTGCTTTCAGAACAGGTCGGTACTCCAGTTCTGGGAAAAAATCTCCCACCCGTTTGTAGGCATTAGAATGAGCGCGCGCCATAAAGCCGGTACCGATAAGACCGATTCTTAGTTCTTTCTTGACCATGGAGATTCAATTACTGGTTTGAAGATGAATTAGACTCGTGCCAGCCGTGGTTCTTCCGAACTTCAATCATAGCCGACAGAATATCATTCCAGGTTTGCGGCTTCATCATCACTTCATTGGGAAACATGCAGCCGTCCCAGCAAATGTGTCTGAAGGCTTTGGTGAGGCTGCCATCCTCCTTTCTGAGCCAGTGTCCGGCATCAGTGGCGATGTCAAGTTTGCCGTTGGGATCCGTTGCCTGACAGTGGCGACCCGTTTTATCATGGGAGCCTGAGCCATGAACCGTGCCATCATTCTGAGCTACGTGCAAGTCGATCGTCCAGGGACGAAGTGCGGCGGTGAGCTTTCTAAGTCCTTCAGTCAGGGTTTCACGGTCATTCCAGTCAAAATCCTCGGGGAGGATTCGTTCATCGGGTTTGTTATAACCAAGCAGGTAGAGCAGAGTATGAGCCATATCTGCCTGGAATCCGATATTCGGGCGGTCTACCTCTTCCAGGGTTCGTATCATGGTTTTCCAACCCTGCATACCTCCCCAGCATATTTCACCTTCAGCGGCCAAAGACTCACCATAGTCGGCGGCTACATCACAAGCTTCCCGGAAAGTCCCGGCAATCAATTTTGTATTTCCAACCGGATCGACTGCCCAACTGGCAGGATCAACAGATGAGTCAATTCGGACGACCCCATTGGGGCGCACTCCTAGTTTACGCAATTCCTTAGCGATGTTGCAAGACTTGCGTACCTGGGTAACAAATTGAGCGCGCTCCTCCTTGGTTCCCATTGCTGACCCACCTCCTGTTGGGGTCCAAACCGGGGCAACGAGGCTGCCAATTTCAAGGTTTTTCGCCATGGCTTTATCTGCCATTTTTTTGATCCCATCGTCAGAAGAATCGATATCCATATGTGGATCAGACAGAAAAAGATCAAATCCATCAAATTTAACCCCATCAACTTCCGCATTTGCCGTCAGGTCTATCATGGTATCAATTGAGATCGGTGGCTCTGAGTCTGGCCCTTTCCCCACAACACCAGGCCACGAGGCGTTGTGAAGTTTAGGATAGTTGTTTTCCTTCATAGTTATTATTGTTTTTCGTTTTTTACTATTTCACCAAGTATTGTGTTAGGGTTGATTTCAGAATGCCTCTGGTGGTCGGGCGTTGCCGAAAGTAAAATTCCAAATCCGTATTTGAACCTCCTTATCCTCCGCTGTATGTCTGTATACAAAGTATATGTCACGAACATCGTTTATTGCAATGATATCCGCAGCAATATTTGTCCGATTCCCTCGATCATGTTGGATACCATTGATGTCATCTGTTTGGCCAATTAGCCGGCCATCCGGTGCATCAATTCTGACTTCCAGAATCCCACCAGAGCTGATACCTTCAGCAGCCAAGGGCGAAATATTGAATTCAATCTGATTTATACCTGTCAGGTCAATGTTTTTAAGGCCCGCATACGAGCCTGTACCCTTAGGAATGATAGCATCGCGATTTATGATCGTGTGATCTAAGATGACATCCTTTAGTATATCAACATCAATAGCCTGAACAACCGGATTGCGCAGAGTTAAAACATTAACGGTAGATAAAGGAGAGATTCCATGGTTCCCCTTATCTGTATAGAACGCCCTGAAAACATAGCCATCCCGACTATTGGGGCTATACGGGTACTCAAAAGCATAGCTACCCCTTACCGGCCTGGAATTCTCTTGTTCAGGCAGGCTTAAAATATATTTCACAATCTCCGTGACCCTAACTGTGGATAGCGTGGCATGAGCAGTCATATATCCTTCTCCCCATTTTCCAGTGCTTCCCGAAATAATTGATTCTACCAGTTCATTAATGGCTCCATCGACGCCTTTGTATTTCTTCGCTACCTCAATGTAAGTAGGGCCTAAGGTTTTTTGATCCACCTGATGACAAAGTTTACAATCACTTTGGTCCATTACTTGATTTGCAACAATGGTGTTTAATGATTGTATTGCGTTCGCATTTCGTAGCTCCGGAAGAATCTCATTGAGTTCATTGGCCCTTGAAAGATATTCTATTCGTACTTCCACACCAGAGATATTCTGGCCGGCAAGGCTGCCATCTTCCTTATCATATACCTGCACGGCGTAATTGATGGTACTATCAGGGAAATAAAAGCTTTGGTTAGCCCCTTTGAGATCGATGCTAACAGCCGGGGGCTCATTTCCCACAAATATTTGAATTGTCTCACCATCGGTTTTTCCATCCGGATCGGTTACGGTCAGTGTCGCTTCATACACTCCCAATTCGGAGAGGGTAGCAGTGAGATTAGTTTCGTTAGAGCTCTCAATGGTTTTACCTCCAAAAACCACGTCCCATTCGAATCTAAGCAAGTCACCATCATAATCCTTTGTGCCGGCAGAAGATAATTGGACGATCAGAGGTGCAGATCCAGCCGTTTTATCAGCAGACAACCTTGCTACCGGATTCCGGTTGCCACCGTTAAATTCAATTCTTGACAGCACAGATTTCGGACTATCGCGATAGGGATTGTGTCCATATTCCAGTACATATATATCACCGTCCGGACCAAAATCCATATCAACAGGCCCGAGCAATGTCAAATGAGCGGCCAGCTCCTCCATTGAATTATAATCTCCGTTTTCATCCATGGTAACGACCAGAATCCAACCGCGCGACCAATCTGTTATCAACCACTTTCCTTCATAATACGCCGGGTAGGGCCGTGCGGGATTGTCAAAATCAGCACGATGATAAATTGGGCCGCCGACTGCGCTTGTACTTCCACTGCCGGGGACCGGAAAATCCTTTGACGGTTCCTGGGGGTACCAAATAAAGGCAGGTTCGGCCGGGGGTAATTCCATGATACCGGTATTGTTAGGTGAATTGTTGATCGGCCGATCCGGATTAAATTGTTCGCTTGAAGTTTCAGACTCAAAGTCATATTCCCAGTAGGCTTTGTTATCGGCAATGAAATAGGGCCAACCAAAATTAGTTGCTTCGCGAGCCTGGTTGAACTCATCATAGCATTTTGGGCCCCGTCCCTCCTGATCGGTGATACCACCGGGACCCACTTCGCCCCAGTACAACCATCCTGTTTGGCTGTCGATGCTCAAGCGCCACGGGTTTCTGTTTCCCATAGTATATATTTCCGGCTTTGTATTCGGGGTTCCCACAGCAAAAAGATTGCCTTCCGGAATGGTATAACCGCCATCCGGCTCAGGATGGATTCGAAGAATGGCCCCACGCAAATCATTAGCGTTACCGGAGGATCTCTGCGAATCAAACCTGGCTTTCCCCGGACGTTCATCAATCGGAGTCCAACCAGTATTTGTTGTATTATCACCGGTTGAGAGATATAGATTTCCATATTTATCAAATACCATTCCCCCTCCCAGATGGCAGCAGGCTTGTCGCTGATTTGGTATTTCCAACATGACTATTTCCGTATCCATATTTAAAGAGTCTCCCTGCCACTCAACACGGGAGAGTATACTTCCCGATTCTCTTCCGTCCCGAGGGGAATAGAATAAATACACCCAATGATTTTCTTCGAAATTGGGGTCAAGGGCTATGCCCTGCATGCCATCTTCTCCTACAGGGCTTAGTTCCTCACCGGTTTTGCTGTAATACCCCACACTCGAAGGAATATCTGCAAGCACTACAACTGATTCGTTTTCAGGATTATAAACTTTTACCTTTCCCTCGCGTTCCACCCACAATACCCGGCCATCTTTTAATATCTCCAATTCCATGGGCTGATCCACTTCGTCGGTTAATACGACTTTTGTAAACCTGTTTTCATCTGGTTTCTCTTCCGGGTTCCGTACTTCGATCTGTTGACATGAAATCACAAAACAAGACGATGCAATCACTAAAATTGTAAGGTAATTTATTTTACACATTTAGATCGATAGTTGTCATCAGCATTGAAATGCAGAGCCTTATTGCAATTCCTTGATCCGAATATTACGGTACTCAATCGTCATGGGCGGGCCTACATGTACCTGCACACCCAGCAATCCATCCATTCTCCTATTAACCGGATCATTGTCAGTTACATCGCTCATTAACACCCCATTAACTATGTGTTTCAGTCTATTTCCTTTTATGATAAGGTGGTATTCATTCCAGTCCCGATCTTTAATCTCAGATTTAAGGGATTCGCTACTGCCTAATGAACCTGTTACATCCCTGGCAGTCCACTTATTCTTTTCTTTATAAAGTTCCAATGAATCGCTATTCTCAGCACTGGGCACTACTACTATTTCCCCCTGGGAGGCCAAAGTCGTTCGCCTGCGTTCCTCATAGTTGCTCCCAACGTAAACTTTTCCACCGCCGTTCAAATCCGCCTGATACCCTCTCAATGCAAAAGGGACTCCTTCCACCAATTCGCTTCGATAATTAATTCCACTATTTCCCTGATCAGAAACCCTGTATTCTAGTTTCAGCTCGAAATCAGGCGGCATATCTCCTTGCCAGATAATGAATGTGTTGCGTTTAACAACTGTTTCAGGAGTGATTTCTCCAAACAATACACCATCTCTAACACTCCAGTAAGTTGGATCTCCCTCCCATCCATCCAATGTTTTTCCGTCAAAGATCTTTACAAAACCTTCTTCATCAGTATTTGTTTGTCCTGATGGCCGGCAATAACTACAGAACAAAAGCAGGGTAATTGAAAAAGTATGTAAAACCATCGTCAAGTAACCATTTCTCATAATTGAAAATATTTTAGTTTTTAACAGTACAAAGATCGTACTTTTCAGTTAAATGTTAGCATATCGGCTGGAGTCAACCGCTCAATTCGTATAAAAAACTTCTTCCATTTTCATCCAGAACTCGCCTTCCTTCCTCATTGGACTGGGAATTTGGCATGGATCGGTTAACTCCCACCATTTTTGCATAGTTGAATCGGCGGCCATGAAATCCATGTCCTCTTGAAAGTTGTCGCCGTGGTATTCAAAATAGGCAAAAAGATAAAACTTACCTTTTTCAACTTCCCCGAGGTGAATGGAATAGTTACGTATATTGACGTTTCTAATTAGCTCCAGTATTTCGGGCCAGGTTTCGGCATGGAGTTTATTGTATTCTGCCATTTTTTCCGGCTTGAGGCCAATAACCATTCCGCATCGTTAAGGATTTGATTCGGTCTTTTTGCATCCAAATGAGAATAATACTATGCATATAAAAAATAATAACAAAATTTCACCGGGTCTTGATTGTTGTATGTTCATTGCTAATTGGATTTTTTCATTGCACTATTTATGTTTTCTAAATTCAGTAGGTAGATCGCCCCCCACTCAAATCGAATGTTGAGCCCGTGGTAAATGAATTCTCTTCCGACACCATCCAGGTTATCATGGCGGCGGCTTCTTCAAGTAAAAGAAATCTGCCCCGTGGAACCTTGGACAACATGTATTCGATGATCTCTTTAGATTGGGCCATAGCCATAGTAGTATTGGCAATGGTTGGAGTTACACAATTCACTGAGATATTGTATTGGGCCGTTTCCTTTCCCAGTGATTTGGCCAGGGCAATCACCCCTGCTTTGGCCGAACTATAGGCCGAAGCAGTTGGATTACCTTCTTTACCGGCAACTGAAGCCACGTTCACAATACGCCCATAATCTTGCTCGATCATCAATGGCACTATGGCTCTTGAGACCAGGAAGGTTCCTACCAGTCCAACATCAATGACCTGTTGCCAATCTTCAATTGGATATTCCCAAAGATTGGCGTTGGGGCCTACTATTGCCGCATTGTTTATCAGAATATCAATGCCTTTGAACTCCTTGACCGTTGCCTTGACACCGGTTGCCACTGATTCCGGGGATGAAATGTCCACTACCGCGTGATGAATCGCGCCCCTTGACGATATTTCTTCAGCCGTTTTGGCCAACAATTCTTTGTCAATGTCCCATAGGCTTACCTGGGCGCCAGAAAGCAGCAGACGTTCTACAATAGCCAGGCCAATACCCTGGGCCGCTCCGGTAACAACTGCTCGCTTATTTTTCAGATTTAAATTGTTCATGGTATTTCCTTCTTCTTGTGGTGCTGGTTTATTCAAATTCCAATAATTGTAATCTGTTTTTCTCAATAAACTCCCAATCATAGCTCACACCCAAACCGGGGCCGGCTGGCACTTGAACGTTTCCATCCTTGTCAATGCAATCAAGCTGATCTGAGTATCCGCAAGTGTAAACTGGTGGAATCGCGTTGGGGCAATCCGGGCCAATACAGGCAAGTTCGTAATAATTGCTGTTTCGCATCGCCGACATTAAATGCCGGTGGGCGGGGCCGCAAGCATGAATTTCCACATCTACGCCCAATGCTTCTCCAAGGTGAGCAATCTTCAAGGCGCCGGTAATACCCAGGTCGTATTCGGGGTCGCAGCGCAAAAAGTCTGTTCCCCCGGCAATCAAGAAATCAGCCTTGGGTTCAATCCCCCTCACATGTTCGGTGATTAGTAGCGGGGTTTTGATCAGTCCGCGTAGTTTTCGGTGGGCAAATGCCGAGGTGCCAGCATCCCGGAATGGGTCTTCATACCACAAATAATCACCCTCATCACAAGCGCGGCCTACATAGAGTGCATCGGCAAAGGTCCGCAATTCGCAAGCCGCGTCATACATAAGGGTCAGTTTATCACCCATTTCCTGGGATAAATGAAGCAAGTTCTCAGCCTCTTCACGGGGGTGGCCTTCATTCCAACCGTGGACCTTGAAGGCGGTGTATCCCATTTCATGACAAAGACCAGCAAAATCGGCGAAAGCCTCCTTACTGCTCAAACCGCCGTTTCGGTCAGCGTGGTAAGTGCTGGCGTAAGCAGGTAAGTGGGTTCTGTACCCACCTAATAACTCGGAAACCGACACCCCCAGTTTTTTACCGGCCAGATCCCACAGGGCGATATCCAACGGGCCATGACCCATATGGTCAAATTGCCGGATCTCGCGTTTCAAATCCTCATAAATCCCAACCCGCTCCTCGGCATTTTGGCCGATCAATCGTGGGGCAAGGGTTATGGTTTGTCCCAGCGCAGCTTTCCCACCAACCCAGTGGGTAACATACTCTCCCTGGAGACCGTCCTCGGTTCTGATAACAACAGCATATTTCGATAGCGAAACCTTAGCACCCCTTTTAAAGGTCATGGTTTGGTTGAGTCCTTCCCGAGCCAGGTTTTTTGCCTCAAATTCAAATTCATGGATTTCGACCTTGGTAATTTTACTCATGTCTGTGGCGGTTTGGGTTTATTCTTTTTACGCGTACTCAATTGGTACCGAGGATCCGTGACTTACCATGGAACGTTCCGCGGTTTCGATAATACACCAACTGAATTCATGGTTCCGATAAATTATAAAAGTTAATGCCATTGCTATAAAATACCTTATGTTGCTCGGTGGAATCAAGCAAGGGAACAAGGATAGTTCGCAGGGCGTTGATTACTTGGCCATAAGAGCCAGCCAGCAAGGCAACCGGCCAGTCACTGCCATACATCACCCGGTCGCTGCCAAAGACCTTCACAATATGATCCACATAAGGGCGCAGATCTTCCTGTGACCAACTCTCATGATCAGCTTCAGTAATCATACCTGATAATTTGCAGGAGATGTTTGGGTATTGGGCAATCCGCGTCATTTGCTCGGCCCAAGGCTCCATTATTTTATCCCGAATAGTGGGTTTTCCTATATGGTTTACCACAGCTCGAAGGTCGGGGATCTTCTCAACAGCCTCAATAACAGCCGTGAGTTGTTTGGGGTAGATCAGAATTTCAAATGGGAAGTCGGCCTCGTTGATAAGCTGCAGATTCTCCAGCACTTGGGGCTTTAATATCCAATGATCATCCGGATTATCCTGGATCATAGGGCGAAGTGCAACAAAATATGGGTTCTTACGATAGTGCTCCAGCCGTTTCGAAAAATTAGCGCTTTCCATATCCAGCCAGCCAGTGACCCCGGCAATGAAATCATTCTTTTCGGCTAAATCCAATAAAAAGTCGGTTTCCGCTTCGGTCTCAGCGGCTTGCACTACAATCGTCTTTGAAATCCCTGCTTTACCCAATAATGGGGCTAAATCCTCTGGCAGGTAGTCACGGAATAGTACTTTCGGAATTTCCGGCGTCATCCAATAATAATCACCCCGGGCGACCTTCCAAAAATGTTGATGTGTATCTAGTATCAAGTTATTTTCTTGAAATGATCTTATGCAAATGTGATATATAGTACAACCATTACTACGAATAGCATTGCAGCAATAAGTTTGTAATTTCCAAAACCGCTCCAGGCTTCGCCACGTAAAGCTTCAATAGGACTTTTCCATACCAATTTCTCACTTTCGGCCGTATGTTGATGGGGACTGAATGATGAAACCACTATCATAATGAACGAACAAACCAGGAATAGATAGAATGCAGACAACAAGAAGGGGATGTTCCACCCGGTACTTTCCTTAAACCAATCAACAAGAAAAACCACAAGTCCCAATCCAGATCCCAATATCAACGTCATCATGGCTCCTTTGGCCGAAGCCCTTCGCCAGAAAACACCCAGGAGAAATACGACAGTGATGGGGGGTGCCAAATAAGAGATTATGGTATTAATACCCTGGTACAATGTAGGGAATCGACCGACAAAGGGAGACCACAGGATAGCAAGGATCATAGCAATAAAAGTAGCGATCCTGCCAATAATCACTAGTTTACGGTCCGGGGTATCGGGTTTCCATCTTTTATAAATATCAAAGCTGAAAAGGGTGGCAATGGAGTTTAGCGCGCCGGAAACCGTACTCATCAGAGCAGCCAAAAGTGCAGCAGCCATGACTCCTGTCAGCCCTGTTGGTAGAAGTTCCCTGATCATAAAATCATAGGTATTCTTTGTATCTGCTGGTTCAGATAGAAGTCCCTGGTTTACAAGAGCCAAACACAATACTCCGGGTAAAACAAAAATGAATACTGGAAGGATCTTGAGAAAACCGGCAAAAAGGGGACCCACGCGAGCATGCATTTCGTTTTTTGCACCCAATACCCGCTGTACAATCGTCTGGTCCGCACACCAATACCATAGCCCTATTACCGGATAACCCAACAACACTGAATACCAGGGCAAATTTGAGGGATCGCCAGCAGGCCGCATTACTGTTAATTTGATAGGATCGACGCTAGCTACTAATCCTTCCCAGCCACCTGCTTTATCATACGCAATAGCGGTTAATATGACAGAACCGATCAACAAGACAATGGTTTGAAGGGATTCTGTCACTACCACTGCCATTAAGCCGCCAACTATAGTATAGACGCCCGTGAGTATGGCTGTCACTATGATACTGGTCATTATTGGGATTCCAAACAATCCCTGTAAGACAACCGCACCCGTGTACAGGGTGAAGCCAATATGTATCACAATGGCAGATACGATAGAGACTATAGCCAACCAGTCTCTGGCCCCTTTACTGTAACGTTTTTCAAGAAACTCAGGTAAAGTGGCTACTTTGGAACGAAAGTAAAGCGGGGCAAAAAACAGGGATAACGCGATGAGCGTAAAAGGGGCCATCCATTCAAAGTTTCCGTACGCAAGACCATTTTCATACCCTTCCTGGGCAAAGCCGATCAGATGTATAGTGGAAATGTTGGTCGAAAACAGGGCCAGACCGATTAAGGGCCATGTCAGGTTACCACCCGCAAGAAAATAGGATTTGCCTTCACCACCGTCACGGCCTTTTAAACCCACCCAGACACCGATTCCGACAATGATAGCCAAATACAGAAAGACCACAATAATGTCGATCGTGTTCATCTTTTCACTTTATTTAATTCAGATCTATTCGGTCAAATTGTACCTCCCATTGATATTTAATACTTGGATGATAAAATAAATGCCAAATGACGTTACTTTTAACCACCCTTCTATAAAATTCACCCCATAATCAAGGCCTTACCGGAGTTCCATCTTTCATTCTCAATTGTGTCCAGTTGTAGTTGAAATCAGGAAGAGGGTACTTGGCAGCCTCTTTTTCGTTAATTTCTACCCCCAATCCAGGTTTTTCGTGAATATGCATGTATCCATTCTTCATAAAGGGAGCATCGGGGAATACTTCTCTCATCTTGTCATTGAAACCAACGGCTTCTTGTATTCCAAAATTCCAGACAGCAAGATCGATATGAGCGTTTGCCGCATGACCCACAGGTGAAACATCTGGTGGTCCATGCCATGCAGTCCTAACATTAAACCATTCTCCTAAACGAGCAACTTTCATTGCCGGGGTAATACCGCCAATCTGAGAAATATGAATCCTTATAAAATCTATCTCCCGGTTAGCCATCAGGTCGAGCCACTCATTTTGATTGTTGAATAATTCGCCCATTGCTATGGGGACGCTGGTTTGCGCTCTTATGTTGCTCATCCAATTTCTATTTTCAGGAGATATAGGATCTTCAATAAAAAAAGGTCGATACTCCTCCAATCGTTTCATCATATAAATTACATCCATAGGTTGTAATCTTTCATGAACATCATGTAATAGCTCCACTTTTTCGCCCACAGTTTGCCTGATATGTTTAAACATATCTAAGGTGCCTTTCATATAGGCATATTTATCAATAGTGTTGTCGGCTTCGGTTCCAAATCCATGGGCTTTATAATCAGGTTGCTCGGATAAATGCGTAGATCCATATCCACCAAGTTGGATCCTTATATGTCGAAAGCCCTGATCCATGTACTTTTTAACATTTTCAGCTACTTCTTCTTTGGTTTTACCGCTCGCGTGGGTGTAAGTATCCACTGCAAATCTACATTTACCCCCGAGTAGCTGATAAACGGGCATTCCTGCCAACTTTCCTTTTATATCCCAAAGAGCCTGATCAAGGCCACTAAGTGCATTATTCAAAACTGGACCATTTCTCCAATATGAGCTTACATAAGCTGTCTGCCAGATGTCTTCAATGTTATGGACTGATTTCCCCCTACAAAAATCATCAAGGTATTTATCAATAGCGGCTACAACAGCGTGTGCCCTTTGACGGAATGTGGCACATCCGTATCCGTAAAGACCGGGTTCGCTGGTTTCCACTTTTACCATAATCAGTTCCACACCATTGGGTGCTGTAACGATAGATTTTACTTTAGTAATCTTTATGTCAGGATCATTTGTTTTTAATGAGTTCTTGTTTCCTGCCAAAATGGGTATTGAAGAAAACACCAGGGGGAATAATAATGCCCCTTTCATAATGTTACGCCTATTCATATCAATGATAGTTTGGTTAAGTAAATATTGCTATACTAATAAATTCGTCATTTCCTTAAAAAGAGTTTTGAAATACACCATATTTCATAAATTAAGGATGGTGAGCCAATCTAATAATGATCAAATAGTGAAAATTGAACAAACTACTTGTGGCTCTCAAAACAATATCTTTAATACTCAAATACTGGAATTGAAACATTTTTGACTAGGATCAGAGCGTCAAATTTCCTGGCCAGATTCATGGTATGACCCCGTTCTAAATGGCCATATTGTTCATGCAACCGCTCGCCCATCATGTATTCCTTTTCATTAAAGTGAGCTGCATGAACAGTATGGGTTAATATTTTAACACTTAACAAAACTTTATTTTTAGTGCCTTATATCCATCCTGTACTATGGGGTGTTTTGCCTCGTTAACCCAATTTCCCCCTAATTCGTATAAAAAACTTCTTCCATTTTCATCCAGAACTCGCCTTCCTTCCTCATTGGACTGGGAATTTGGCATTGATCTGTTAACTCCCACCATTTTTGCATAGTTGAATCGGCGGCCATGAAATCCATGTCCTCTTGAAAGTTGTCGCCGTGGTATTCAAAATAGGCAAAAAGATAAAACTTGCCTTTCTCAAGTTCTCCAAGGTGAATGGAGTAGTTGCGTATATTAACTTTTCTAATTAGCTCCAGTATTTCTGGCCAGGTATCGGCATGGAGCTTATTATATTCTACCATTTTTTCCGGCTTGAGTCCAATGACCATGGCGAAACGCTCAGGATTTGACTCTTCCCTTTGACAAGCGCTGAAGAGCAATATCAAACACACTAAAAATTGAATTAGTATTATGCCAGATTTAGGTTTTTGCGTTTTCATAATCAGGATTAATTTTTTTTGAAAAAAATCAGTCGTCAGTTCCCTTATTGAGCCTCTAAGATCCATTGCTAAGAACCTGAAATTCCCAGATTGTGGGGCCGGGAAACGCAACCATATGAGCATTACCCATAGCCGACGGCTGGAGAGGATATTGTGGAGCATGTACTGCGTCCAGTATCTTAAGACGAACATAGCGTGCACTAACCGGGTCGAACGATTTCTGAAAGCTCGGTCCAATCTGATCACCCCTGGTTACGGTAATCCATTGCTTGTCTTTCTTATACTGCACCTCAAACTTGCGAACCAGGTCAAGGTCTTCCATAATCAACACCGAATTAAATCTTCTTTTCTCACCCAGATCCACTTCCAGAGTGGCTTCTTTCGTCGCATAATCCGTCGCCCAACGCGTATGCTTGTCATCATCCACGGCATTTTCAGGGGCGAAAAAGGACAAACCACTGTAAACGTTGGAGGCAGTAGCCTTTTTACCTTCACAAAGTGATCCTAATGCCAATTTTCCTGGCTTAGCATCCTTAGCTGGCCCATCAAGCACAATGGCAATGATTGTATGGCTGTCATGATTAGGGACCTTAATCCTGGAGATGGTTATGGCGCCACTTGAATCCTGTGTAACATCCCCATTATCACCTAACATGGAGAATGCAGATACCATTTTTATTTGATTTGGGGGTAGACTAATTGGCTCATCCGGCCACTCAAGAATGTGTAAGAAAATGGTGTCTCCCCGATATGTTGAAACACCGAAAGTAGAAAAAGCTTCATTTTTTTCACCGCCTCTATGGCTTTTCATATATTCAATATATGCATCCTTATAAAATTCAGGATTAAAACGGCTTATTCCCTTAAATTTATCGGCAACCGGGAAATAAGGCCCCCCACGGGTCCCAAAAATGGTCTCACCGTATTGTTTTAACCAGTCCCCAATTTCATTCAATAACTGTTCTGCTCTCGGATCCAAACGTCCATCCGGCAAAATGGGAGGACTGACCAATAAGTTGCCGTCGTAGCCTACTATCCGAACCAGTTTATGGATGAGATCCCTGGATGCATAAAGCTCAGCTTTGGGATCATATTGCCATTGTGCATCTTTTTGCAATGGGAAGACTGTCTCCCACGGACGGTCAGTCTGCACACCATTGCTTCGAATATAGAAATCGCCCATGGTGTGTTCGGGTGTATCAAAATCTCCGGGGAACCCACGGGTCATTGGTAATTTTGCATTAACATCAATATCCCATGAAAGGAAGCGGTTTGCGGACCACCCCTGTACATCAAAAGCCCCACAACGACTGTTAATGATAGCATCTGGTTGAATTTCACGAATCATTTTAAATAAATTCTCTGTATCCCAGTTTTTTGCCAGGCCCCCTAAGCCATCGAAAAAGATATAATCAACCTGACCATAGTTGGAACATAATTCCTTTACCCATCCATGCATTTTTACAAGATAGTTGGCATGCTCTTCTTCTCCATTAAAATAATCCTTATCATACCAGTCCGGCTGCGAAAAATATATGCCGTGCTTGATCCCGGTAGCCCGACAAGCATCTGCCCATTCCCTGGTCAGATCCCTGCCGGTAGGGCACTCCGGACTGGTAATCTTATAATCGGATAGTTTTGTGTCCCACATACAGAACCCGTCATGATGTTTATTGCAGAAAGCCGCATACCTGATACCGGCATTTTTAAAAGTCTGGCACATCTTTAAAGCATCAAAGTGCTCCGCGTTAAATTCCCGGTAGAAATTATCGTACCTTTCTATTGGTATTTGGCCGCTACTGAGCGAGGCTGGAATTATTGTGCGTGGACCACTACGTGACCAGCCTATCTCTAATCCACCAAGAACAGATGGATTCCACTGGATAAGAACGCCGAATTTCCACTGTCGGTAATCTTCAAGTGCCCGGGAAGGGGCGTTGTAGTAATTTATACCGGCCTGGCTTGGTGTTGCCGCTGGTTGATTATCAGGCTGCTCATTCACGGCTTTGCATGATAATAGTGTACATGCCAGGATACTAATAGTAATAATATTAATTGTTTTCATAATTAAGAAGGGTTCTAATTCATGGGACAGAGTCGCTGAGCTATCCATATGTTTATCTAAGAGTTAATTTTCTTATGCTAAATTTCTTATTTTGATTTATTATAGGTCGAATTAGTGCTTTACCGGAGTAATGAACTTACTTAACTCTGCTACCACCCGGGGATTCTCTTCAGCAACATTGATGGTTTCTCCCGGATCGTTGTGGTGATCATAAAGCTCAATGTAATCAAGGGGCTGCCCCGTGCTCTTGTCCCTCCACTGAACAAAGCGGTACCGCTCCGTCCTTATGGTGTAACCCATTGGTTGTTGTTTGAACTGGCGAAGCAGAAATTTGTCTTCCCTCCAGAATCCTTCGGCCATATATCCCCTGACATATTTTTTGCCGGGAAGTCCCGGGTTATCAATCAGTGGTAGCATACTTTTCCCGTCGAGGTTTACAGGCGTTTTCAGTCCGCAGATCTCAGCAAGTGTTGGGTAGATGTCTACGGTCTCCACCAGTCCCAGGGCTGGACCTGTGCTTTCCATGCCTGGCATACTTATTATCAGGGGACTTCGCAGGCCCCAGTCAAAGCAGGTATGCTTGCCCCATGTACCGTAATCCCCAAGGTGCCAGCCATGATCGCCCCACAACACGACAATTGTATTTTTCCGTAATCCCAGGCGGTCAAGCTCGGCCAGCACCTTTCCCACCTGGGCATCGATATAACTGATACAGGCATTGTAGCCATGTCGCAGGATCCTGGATTCGGTTTCTGCATCGGGTACGTCAAGCTGGGTGTACTGGTCACGCATCTCAAAGCTTTCATGCAGGCTAATATTGCGGTCACAGCCGGATGGCGTTTCCTGAAAATCCGCAAGTTTTAACCTGTCACGGTCATATAGATCCCAGTATTTCTGAGGGGCCCAAAACGGTAGATGCGGTCTGATGAATCCGACTCCCAGGAAAAATGGTTTATCTTCCGCCTTGAGTCTCTCCAGTTCACTGACGGCATCCGCTGCAATCTTCCCTTCAATAAAAGTGGAATCAGGTCCATCAAGTATTTTGACTACCATAGCCTTCTCTCTTCGTCTTTGCGCTGGTCTGTCCAGGTGATCTGGGTAAGGGTATGACCTGTCCCAGGCTCCGGGCATATCAGATTGGGTCTGATGATTGTGTGATATTTTGCCGGTAACCACCGTAGTATATCCATGGAGTTTGAATAGTTCTGGCAGGACAATCAGACCAGTGGAATCATTCAGGTCCGGCACTACTCCCGACTCCCTGAGCTTGGTAAAGGGGCGGAAGGCGCCATTCGAAAAACCGGTTCTATCTACCGGCATCCTGCCCAGCATTAGAGCACTACGCGAGGCCCCGCAGGTGGCAACCTGAACATAATGATTCATAAATACAATACCCTGTGAGGCGAGGTTATCAATGTTCGGCGAAAGGACCTCCGTATCCCCGTAACAGCCAAGCTTCGGACGCAGATCATCCACTGCGATAAACAATACATTATACTTTTGGGCACTATCCTTTACAGGGGAACAGGCCAGCGCTGTGACGAGCAATGTCACTGCACTAGTAATAAATATTAAATGTTTCATTTTTGGCTTTTTAGCATTATTAATCATCCTCTATGAGCTCTACTTCAGCGATATAGGCGCCCCCGGAATTTCCGTCATGCCGGATAAACCATGTATCCAGGTCGGCTTCCCCTGATTTCAGGGTAACTTCAAAAACAACCGCCTCAGCACCTTGCGGTATTTCAATTGTTTGATCATAATCTGCAATCCTGAGTCTTGCGGTTTCGGCATCGATCGGGAAAGCTGCAACCTCAGGTTTTTGACCCAAAGTAAACCTGTACAGACCATCCCTGGTCACATGCAACTTCCAGGGTCCCTGCCTGGGTACTATCTTATCCATCTGTGACTGGCTTGTCACCGAGTAACCAACACGCATATACCAGTCCCATGTGTTGAGCATCAAGGGATTTTGCTCTTCACTGCCTATATGAATCCGTACAGGAGTCATCACTCTTGGTTTAACCTGCTCCCAAAAAGGCGCATATTCCTTTCGTAATTCCTCAACCACGGCGGGATGCTCCAGGGAAACATCATTCTGCTGGCCGGGATCCGCTGTGATCTCATACAACTCCTCACCTCCCACCAGTCTCCAGTTCTCAGTCATAACCACCGTTTCTGTCCATGGTTGCGGCGCATACCTGAAATATGCACCCCCCTGAAACTGGATAATGAGTTTACGTTCCGGCCAGCTATCCGTATCGCCCATTAAAAGCGGAACAACAGATCTTCCATCCATAGGCAAAGCATTTTCGGGCCTTTCAAGTCCGCATAATTCCATCAAGGTGGGAAGCAGATCATAATGTGCCGCTAACTGATCAATATCTTTCCCTCCTGTGATCTCTCCTCCGGGCCACCTGATCATGCAGGGCACCCTGTGCCCGCCTTCATACAGGGATCCTTTCATTCCGCGCATGCCAGCGGCATAACCAACCGTGGGCCAACCGTCTAAACTGGTATTAGACCCGCCGGAAGAACCATTATCGGTTAGGAATATTAGAATGGTATTGTCTTCGATCTCCCATTCCTGTAGCTTGGCGCGCAACAGTCCGAAATTCTCATCGATATTGGCGATCATCCCGTAGAAATTGGCATTGTGCACATTCTCATTGTCCTTATAGGGCAACGCATACTTTTCTTCAACCAAAAAGGGCCCGTGAGGGGCATTCGTCGGAAGGTATACAAAAAATGGCCGGCCCCTGCAGGATTCTATGTATTTCAGGGCCTCTTCAAACCATACATCGGTACAGTACCCGGCATACTCCTTCAATTCCCCGTTGTCCTCGTAGGTATCGTCGAAATAATCATTCCCCCAGTAATCAGGGGGGTCGCCAACTTTAGAACCTTTATGCCAGACAGCTTTCTGGAACCCGTTATCCTGGGGCCGGTGGGGATAAACATCTCCCAGATGCCATTTGCCGAATATCCCCGTTTGATACCCGTTATCCCTGAAGATCTCGGACATGGTGATCTCATCTTCATGCATCATGGTCCTGCCACTGATGGCATACCATGCTCCGGTCCGGGATGAATTACGCCCGGTCATCAGCGCGGACCGTGTGGGTGTACAGATCACATCAACGTGAAAATCTGTGAAACGTAATGCTTCCGAATGAAATTCATCCAGGTTCGGCGTTTGAATAAAGGGATTACCTGTAAAGGCCAGGTCTCCATATCCCTGGTCATCGGTCATGATCAGAATCACATTTGGCCTGTCCGGACGATCAACTTTTCGGCACGCAGAACTGGCAAGCAGAAATAATACGACCAGAAGGTAAATACTCTGGTGTTCCTTCATTTTGTACTTGTCTTTCTTCTGGCGCATCATCAGTGTTGACGTGTTTCCTCCAGCCACTGATTCAGGATTGCAAGCAATTCGCGTGTTGTTTCTGTGGCATTTCATGTGTCTTTTCTATAAATTGGATTCCTTTTAATATGCATGGCATCATGTAATTAATTTTCCGCACTTGAAACAGTGTCTTCAAAGACCTTCCTCTCCGGATTATCCTTTAACCTGATCATCAGCTGATGCAGCTCTTCGGCCTTTTCCGGGATTTCCAGGTACAGGTTACGTGTTTCAGCCGGATCCATGTCCAAATTATAAAGTTCAAATTTGTCGGGGTCTGTGCCTATCTGCCCCTCTTTATCATTCATTATCAGCTTCCAGTTGTCTTTACGCACCGCAAACAGGTCTAAAATGACAGGCTTGTCTCCGCTCCTGTGGACAATAGTCTGGCGGACAGGTGATGCGTCTTCCGGGTTCTGAAGGATCCCGGAAAAATCAAAACTGTCGGGTGCATCATCATCCGGTACAGGGATACCGAGCAGCGAGGCGATTGTCCGGAAGTAATCCGTACTGCTGAAAAGCTGTGTGCAGATCTTGTTTACAGGCAGTTTCCCTGGCCATGAAAAAACGATGGGTACGCGGTGCCCCCCTTCGTAGATGCTTCCCTTCCCGGCCCGCCAGGGGTAATTGCTCGATCCGTAGTACTCTGCACCGCCGTTGTCACTTGCAAAAATTATGAGTGTGTTCTCCCGTTGACCGCTTTCTTCCAGCGCATTCATCACCTGACCAACGACCCAGTCCATCTGGTTTATAAAATCACCCATCGGGGAAGATGTTTTTCCCTGAAATTCCGGCGCAGGCACAATGGGAAAATGTACGGCGGTCAGAGACAGGTAAAGGAAAAACGGGTGTGCTTCATCCGCCTGCTTTCTGATAAAATTGACTGCCTGCCGGGATTGTTCTGGCATTACTTCCCACGGGGACCAGGAGGGAATGGATGCGTGACCTTCAGGGCGGGGATCCTGGCTCCAATCCCACCGGTTTGGATCCGGGGTTTCTTCTTGCTTCGATTTCCCGCCCCAGTACATTACAGGTTTTTCAACAAAGCGGTCGTTCTGTATCCAGGCAAAAGGCGCCTGGTTAATGACCCCCTCTCCGAAATAATAGTCGAATCCCCTAGTTGTAGGTCCTTCCCCGATAGGCGCGGAATAATCCACTTCAGGGCCCATTTGAAGCAGGGTGTCCCGCCTCGCGTACGAAAGCCGTGTATAGCCCGGTGTGCCATCCTCATTTACGAGCAGGAGCGGCCTGCCGTCCAGACCCTGCCATTCCCATCCCAGGTGCCATTTCCCTATACATCCTGTATGGTATCCATGTTCCCTGAGCAGACCAGGCAGGGTCGGCCTGTCTTTTTCAATCAACGGCGGTTCAAATGGAAGGAGGACCGACCACTTTAGCCAGGAACGCCAGTGGTACCTTCCGGTCATAATTGTATAGCGGGTCGGGGAGCAGATAGAATTGGCATGTGCATCTGTAAAACGGATCCCTTCTTCGGCCAGCCGCCTAATGTTCGGCGCGGGAAAACCGGAGTGGGGATTGTAAAAGTCCAGGTCTCCATAGCCCACATCGTCGCCAAGGATAAAGACAACATTGGGGGGAGATTCTTTTTCCACCACACAACCATGATTTAACATCATGGCAGAGAACAATAGTACCACGCAACCGTTACTTCCTATGTACTTTTTCATTTGTAAGGTGTTCATAATTATGTTGTTAACTATCAGTAGACTGATTAGTTGAAATTAAAATTAAAGATTTTCATACATTTTCAATTGCTCCGGTGTTCCTTATGTTTGTACTTGTTAAAACTGCAACTGATAGGTTATTCCAGCCTTTATCGTCACTACTGCAGCACCTGTATCATCTAAATCAAAATTAACTTCTTGACCATCGTGCTTTATTGCTGTTATTGTTTGACCTTTCGGTGCACGTATTTTGCGCGTGCCATCAATTTTGGGTCGAACCTCGGCTGAAATAGCTTTCATGTTCTCCCATTTAATATCCAATTCGATACTCGTACGCGCACGCAGTCCTTTGGCAGAGCCTGTGCCCCACGCTTTTGGCAAAGCGGGAAGAAGATGTATCTCACCAAGATGACTCTGAATCAGCATTTCGGCAACACCGGCCACATAACCGCAGTTCCCGTCAATCTGCAGAATATCCAGCGTAGAGGTAAACATGTTATCGAAAAGACGATCACCCTCGCCACTCAATATTCTGCGTGCGTAGGTGTAAGCTTTCTCGGGTTCGTACAACCTGCTATATAAACACATTTTATGCCCCGCTACCCAGTCCAGCATGTCACCCGTTTCACGACCTTGCATAGTTACACGGGCGGCTTTGGCCAACTCAGGAGTCTTCTCTACTGATATCTCCCTTCCCGGATAAAGGCCCACCAGGTGCGATATGTGTCGGTGCCTGGTTTCGACAATATCCCTGTCATCATACCATTCCTGTACTTGCCCTCTGCGGCCGATTTTGTTCGGGGAAAGACGATTAAATGCGTTCTCACATTCCTTGCGGAACTCAGGATCCACATCCAGTATTTCACTAGCTTCAATCGTGTTATTGAGGATATCCCATGCCATTTGCTGGCCAAACCCGGTACCTCTTGTGACTAATGGACCATGTTCTAAATTCTCCGGTGAAGAACTGGGACATAGCAGCAAAGTACCGTCCTCCATTTCCACCAGGTCATCGAGGAAGAATTCAGCACAGCCCTTCATGATGGGGTAGCCCTGAGTCCTCAGGAACTCTTTATCGCCACTAAACGCATAGTGGTCCCAGACGTTTTGGCATAGCCACGCAGCACTTTCTCGCCACAGACCATATTGGTTATATCCCCCGATCAATGATAAACCGGCGATCCCGAACGGGCCGCCAAAGTATCCACATGTCCAACCCCGGGATCCGTAAAATGTCTCGGCAATCACACGTCCGGCAGGTCGAAGGCTGTTGATGAATCGGATATGCGGAGCAGATAGATCTCCGAGGTTACCGGTTTCAGCTGCCCAATAATTCATCTCCTGATCAATGTCAAGAAAAAAACAGCTCCAGGCAAACGGCACTTTTTCGAGATTCCATACTCCCTGTAGATTTGCCGGCAACTGTGAGTTCTTACGCGAACTGCTGACTAAAATGTATCGACCAAATTGGAATAGCAATGTTTCCAGGTGACGATCCGGGCTGCCTTCGGCTTTGTACAAGCGAAGCCTTTCGTCAGTTGGAAGCTCTTTCATTTCAGCTCCACCAAAATCCAGGTCCATTCGATCCATCAGTTCCCTGTGTTCGGATGAATGATCCGCCAGCAGCTTATTATAAGGTTTTGACTTTGCATTGGCTATCCTCTGCTTAGTCAAGGCCTCAGGATCCCTGCCGCGATAGGTCGGCCAAACCTGTTCATAATCAGTTGCCACTGCCATCACAACAGTCACTTCGCTTCCGGTTATAACACTGATCCCGTCTTTGGTTGCAACAATCTTACCATCCTTTGAATCCACAGCCATACGCACGGTATATTTCAAATCGTTAGACGGATGAGCGCCACGCCCGACCAGGGTGTTACCTTCTACAGACTTTACGGCATTGAAATCAAATGCCAGGTCAACTGTCATGTTAATGGGTTTGGACGATCCCAGCCGCATGACCATGACCTGATCTACGTTACTACAGAAATATTCTCGAGTTAATTGGACATTACCTTGTTCATATGTGATCGTATGCACCCCGCGTCTGATATCCAGTTGTCGTTTGTAGTTGCGGATATCACCACTGCTGTCAAACGTCATGTTCACCCAGCCCATAGGTTGATAATGAGACATATCGCCATAGTAAAACGACATACCATTATCATGAAATCCCAAAAGCTTACCCTGAACATTCACATCGTCAGTCCCCACCCAAATCTTTTTCTCACGTTTCCAGCGGTCAGGGTCTGCTGTGCCAAGAGGATCCGGATCCTTCCAACCATTTTCATCAGGACCGCCTTCCCAGAACGTCTCTTCCGTAAACTGAATACGTTCATTTGTAATACCGCCGAACACCATGGCGCCAATCGAACCGTTGCCCAGCGGCAACGCTTCGGTCTCCCAGTCAAACGCCGGTTGCCTGTACCACAGCGAAAGCGGCTCGGTGGGTGCGTCAGCTTTGCCTTTCAGATTAAGCGCCGTCACCTGTTGCTTGCTTGCGGTTTTAACGGAATCAAGGGGTATTTCCGCATCTATGAATTGTGGGACCAATATTTGTCCATCCAAAGCATCGGAAATGGCTCCAGCTAATCCGGAAGTTGCGCCAGAATATTTAAGAATTCCATTTGGATCGATCAGGATAACATGTGGTGATACTGTTACTCCATATAGCGTTGCCACTTTTAGTCCGGGATCACCAAGGGCGTAGGCGTCCGTAAAGTTTTCCTTTAGTATGAAATCCCCACCAAGATAAGAATAGGATGTGTGGTCCGGCCCACCCTCATACTGATGTATCTGTGTACGCAGCAAAGGGGCAAAGAGTAGAAAAATGACCTTTTGATCACCGGCAGCACCTTGAACGGTCCGTATTGTCTCTGCCATTGCATCTTGGTTTTGTGACAGCCATTTGTCATTTAACCACAACAGCACAACATGCGAGCCCTGGTAATCACTCAACTGTCGAAACGTCTGCCAATCAGCTATGTCTCTGGCACGAAAGTCAGGTGCTACGGGCTGAATAGGCAATCCACGACCTGAATTGACTTCGTCCCCACAACTAACATTTATAAAGAGCAACATACAACAGGTTGCCCATGTTAAAAATTTCACTTTTAAAAACGGTCTCCAATTATCTGATAATGACTTCATGCTAATTCGACTTCCGATCAACTTCAATTTTAAATACCCATGCATTCTCACATGGTCTGTTCTTTTCATCCTGAAGATTAGCAGGGAGAATCGCATTCAATTCTCCATTTTTCAAATTCCATTCCAGGGATTTGTTATATCCAAGCATAGTGACAGATGATCCGGGTTTTGGCTTTAGCAGGGACGAAGAAAATACTTGTCCAGGCCATTGCGTGGCTATTGCGTAAACAAACCTGTTATCCTTACTGCGCGTGAAGCGAATGTCTTTTTCGGCAAAGTGTTTCCACTTTCGGGTAGCATATATTGACTCATGATTTATTTTTAGCCAGGCACCGACCACTTTCAATCGTTCTGCGAGTAGAGGGTCGAGTTTTCCAGTGTTGGTAAGATTGGTAATGAGTAACATATTACCTCCCCCGGCGACTACTTCAATAAGCATATTTAGTAATTCCTTAGCCGAACGCACATCTTCATCCGTCTCCTCCCAGTTATAACCGAAGGAACGACTCAGCCCATGACATTCTTCCCATGGATTGTCATAATTTTTATCTACACCCGGACTATACAATCCCTCACTTCGATTGAAATCTCCATGGACAACATGGTCCGGACCCTGGCCTCGTGTGGGGATCATACGCGAATTACCATATCCATCGTTTACCGCCACCTCTTTTCGACCTTTCGCCTGATTGTAATAGTATGCAACGAGGGCTTTCGTGTTGCGCTCATCTCCATCAAAGATCCAATCCCCGTCCAACCAGATTAAATCAGGATCATATTTGTCAATGAATTCAAATGCGGTCGGATTAATGTATTGGTTATAAAAATCCCTGACAGGGATCTTTCCTGACACCTGCACCCTTTCCCAGGCCTTTTCATCATAGGGACTGATCTTAAAATCAGAACCGTCCCTGGCATGCCATTCCCGGATCCGTAGCTTATTATCGGAGGCTATAATGGGATAAATCCAATCGTCGATGGAGTAATAAAATCCAAATTTTAAATTGCGTTTTTTGCAGGCCTCCATCCATTCCTTGGCGATATCACGGTTTGGTCCCATCTCTACTGAATTGCGAAGCGTATAGCTGGAATTCCAAAGACAGAATCCATCACATTGCTTGAGAAAAGGCACTACGTACTTCATGCCCGCTTCCAGTGCAACATCCGCAAGATGCTCAGCGTCAAAATCTTTGGCAGTAAATAGTGGAATGAAATCATCAGCCAAAAAATCCTTACCCCAATATTTCTCATGGTATTTTCTGGTATCTGTGTTCATACGCCACAGATACCAATCCGGGTAACCGGTAGGTGCATATGCCGGAATACTCCACAACCCCCAGTCTACAAACATTCCAAACTTAGCATCCAAAAACCATTCAGGTGCGCTATGCTTATCAAGTGATTCCCAGGTAGCCCTATAATAGCCACTTCGACTATTTATCTGGCTTGCTCTGGCCATTTCCTGGTCAGCCCTTAGCATTACTTCATCCGAATATTTATCCCTTAACTCTTGCGGTGATGGATAAATATATGGCTTGAAGTTTTCAGGCCTTACAGGTTGTGGGGCCTGAGCATCCACCTTTATTAACGCCCCAATAAAAACGACCGGAAATACAACGGCCATAATAATTCTGTGAATTGATTTTATCATAATACATAATTATAATTAATCATTTTGAACATATTATTTGGTATAGGCTCTTATTTTTAGCAGTTCGACGGGCCGTTCAAAGGGTGGTTCCTCCCATTTACCTTCATTCCCGGCCTCCAGGAAATCCCCAGGAATAGAACGATGACCTATGATCGTACTATCATAATATTACGATTTAGTTTACCTCATTTAAAATTACTGCCTTACCGGAGTAATAAACTTGCCTAACTCTGCTACCACCCGGGAATTCTCTTCAGCTACATTGACGGTTTCTCCCGGATCATTCTGGTGATCATACAGCTCAACGTAATCAACAGGTTGTCCCGTGTTCTTGTCCCTCCACTGAACCAGTCGGTATCGCTCCGTACGTATGGTATAGCCCATGGGTTGTTGTTTGAACTGGCGATACAGAAATTGATCCTCTCTCCATTCTCCTTCGGCCATATATCCCCTGACATATTTTTTGCCGGGAAGTCCCGGGTTATCAATCAGTGGTAGCATACTTTTCCCATCAAGGTTTACAGGCGTTTGCAATCCGCATAACTCAGCCAGGGTTGGGTATATATCCACCGTTTCCACCAATCCCCGGGAAGGACCCGTGCTTTCCATGCCGGGCATGCTGATGATCAGGGGACTCCTAAGACCCCAGTCAAAGCAGGTATGCTTGCCCCATGTACCGTAATCCCCAAGGTGCCAGCCATGGTCGCCCCAGAGCACTACAATTGTATTATCCCGTAATCCCAGATGGTCAAGCTCATCCAGCACTTTGCCCACCTGGGCATCAATATAACTCACACAGGCATTGTAACCGTGACGCAGGATCCTGGCTTCGGTCTCAGCATCGGGTACATCAAGCTGGGTGTACTGGTCTCTCATCTCAAAGCTTTCATGCAGGCTGATGCTGCGGTCGCAGCCTGAGGGTGTTTCCTGAAAATCCGCAAGTTTTAACATGTCACGGTCATAAAGATCCCAGTATTTCCTCGGGGCCCAAAACGGTAGATGCGGCCTGATGAATCCAACTCCCAGGAAAAATGGTTTATCTTCTGCCTTGAGTGTTCGTAATTCACTGATCGCATCCGCTGCAATCTTCCCTTCGATAAGAGTGGAATCAGGTGCATCAAGTATTTTGACTACCATAGGTTTCTCGTATGTTCTTTTCGCAGGTCTGTCTAAGTGGTCCGGGTAAGGGTATGACCTGTCCCAGGCTCCGGGCATATCAGACTGGGTCTGATGATTGCCAGATACTTTGCCGGTAACCACCGTGGTATATCCATGGAGTTTGAAAAGTTCAGGCAGGGCAATCATTCCAAGGGAATCATTCAGGTCAGGCATCACCCCCGACTCCCTGAGCTTGGTAAACGGGCTGAAGGCTCTATTCGTTAACCCGGTGATTTCTCCTGGCATCCTGCCCAGCATAAGGGCATTGCGCGAGGCCCCGCAGGTGGCAACCTGAACATAATGATTCATAAATACAACTCCCAGCGAGGCCAGGTCATCAATGTTCGGCGAAAGTACTTCCGTATCCCCGTAACAGCCAAGCTTGGGGCGAAGATCATCCACGGCGATAAACAGTACGTTATACTTTTTTGCATCTTCTTTCACGGTCGAACAGGACTGCACCGTGACAAGCAATGTCGCTACAATGGTCAATAAAAAGTTATTCATATTGGTTTTGTTTTAGAATATTGTGGATAATTGTTTAAAATGACTATTGGGATAATTAAAATCCATGAAATATCGTGTAATTAATTAGGGTTCTAATTTATAGGATAGGATCGCTGGACTTTCTATATGTTTATACTAAAAGTTAATTTTCTTAAGCTAGATTTTTTATTTTGGTTTATAATAGGTCGTAGTTTTGTTTTGGAAATAGTATGTTTGGTTAAAACTTCAACTGATAGGTTTTTCCAGCCTTCATATCCACTACTGCAGCACCTGTCTCATCCAGATCAAATTTAACTTCTTTACCATCACTCTTTATCGCTAGAATTGTTTGACCTTTTGGAGAACGTATTTTGCGCGTGCCATCAATTTTGGGTCGAACCTCGGCTGAAATTGCTTTCATGTTCTCCCACTTTATATCCACTTCGATACCCGAGCGTGCACGCAGGCCTTTGGCAGAGCCAGTACTCCACGCCTTTGGTAAAGCGGGAAGAAGATGTATCTCACCAAGATGACTCTGAATCAGCATTTCGGCAACACCAGCTACATAACCGCAGTTACCATCAATCTCAAAAACATCAAAACAAGAGCTAAACATGTTATCGAAAATACGGTCGCCTTCACCACTTAACATTCTGCGTGCATACGTGTAAGATTTCTCAGGTTCGTACAACCTGCTATATAGGCACATTTTATGCCCCGCCACAAAGTCCAGCATGTCACCTGTTTCTCGCCCTTGCATAGAAACTTTCGCAGCTTTGGCCAACTCAGGCGTCTTTTGCATAGATAGCTGCCTGCCCGGATAAAGGCCCAGCAGATGGGATTGGAGTAGGCTACTGGATTCGACTACGCCACTGTCATCATACCATTCCTGTAATTGCCCTTTGTGGCCTATTTTGTTCGGGGAAAGACGATTAAATGCCTTCTTGCATTCTTTGCGGAACTCAGGATCCACATCGAGAATCTCACTTGCTTCAATCGTGTTATTAAGGATATCCCATGCCATTTGCTGGCCAAACCCGGTCCCCCTCGTGACTAAAGTACCACGATCAAAATTCTCCGGCGAAGAACTGGGACACAGCAGCAAAGTACCGTTCTCCATTTCCACCAAGTCATCGAGGAAGAATTCAGCACAGCCCTTCATGATCGGGTAGCCCTGAGTCCTCAAAAACTCTTTGTCACCGCTGAAGGCGTAGTGGTCCCAGACGTTCTGACATAACCAGGCAGAGCACTCCCGCCACAGGCCATATTGTCCCGTTGTATGCCAGGTGGTTATTCCGAATGGGCCGGCATAGTATCCACACGTCCATCCCCGAGATCCAAAGAATGTTTTGGCCGCATCACGTCCCATATGCCGAATGTTGTCAATAAACCGTATGAACGGCTTCGACAAATCACCGAGATTTCCGGTTTCAGCTGCCCAATAATTCATCTCCTGGTTAATATCAAGGAAAAAGGTGAGGGGCCAGGACGTCTTCTTACCGAGATTCCATACTCCCTGCAGATTTGCCGGCAACTGTGAGTTCTTACGCGAACTTGAAACAAGAATATACCGGCCAAATTGAAAGAGTAGTGTTTCCAGGTGACGGTCCTGGCTCCCTTCGGCCTTGTACATCTTCAGGCGTTCATCCGTTGGCAGACTTTTCATATCCTCTCCCCCAAAATCCAACGCCATACGATCCATCAGTTCCATATGTTCGGACATATGATCCGCCAGCAACTTCTCATACGGCTTCGATTGTGCATCAGCTATTCTTTGCTTTGTCAACGCTTCAGGGTCTCTGCCGCGATAGGTTGGCCAGACCTGTTTGTAATCCGTTGCCACCGCCATTATAACAGTTACTTCACTTCCATCCGCAACACTGATCCCGTTTTCCGTTATGGTGATATTTCCATCTTTTGGATCCACGGCCATGCGCACAACATAATTCAAACCGTTAGAAGGATGAGCGCCACGCCCAACAAAGGTGTTGCCTTCAGCAGACTTTTCGGTAGCGAAATCAAATGCCATGTCCAATGTGATGTTAATAGGCTTGGACGATCCAAAACGCATAACGAGGACCTGGTCCACATTACTGCAGAAGTACTCGCGGGTTAATTGGGCATCTCCCTGTTCGTAGTTGATCGTATGAACCCCACTCCTTATGTCCAACTGGCGTCTATAGTTACGGAGATCGCCTTCCCCATTCAATGTCGCGTTAATCCAGCCCATAGGTTGATAGGTACCCACTTTCCCACCATAGCACATTGAGGTACCAACACCTTGAAATCCTAAAAGATGCTGATGCACGTTAACGTCATCTGTCCCGGCCCAAATCTTTTTCTCACGTTTCCAGCGGTCAGGGTCTGCTGTGCCAAGAGGGTCCGGATCCTTCCAACCATTTTCATCAGGACCGCCTTCCCAGAACGTCTCTTCCGTAAACTGAATACGTTCATTTGTAATACCGCCAAACACCATGGCGCCGATCGAACCGTTACCCAGCGGCAACGCTTCGGTCTCCCAGTCAAACGCCGGTTGCCTGTACCACAGCGAAAGCGGCTCGGTGGGTGCGTCAGCTTTGCCTTTCAGATTAAGCGCCGTCACCTGTAGCTTGCTTGCGGTTTTAACGGAATCAAGGGGTATTTCCGCATCTATGAATTGTGGGACCAATATTTGTCCATCCAAAGCATCGGAAATGGCTCCTGGGAATCCGGAAGTCGCGCCTTGATATTTGATGATTCCATTTGGATCGATCAGGATAACATGTGGTGATACTGTTACTCCATATAGCGTTGCCACTTTTAGTCCGGGATCACCAAGGGCGTAGGCGTCTGTAAAGTTTTCCTCAAGTATGAAATTCCTGCCAAGATAAGAATAGGATGGGTGGTCCGGCCCACCTTCATACTGATTATGCTGTGTACGCAGCAGAGGAGCAAACAGTAGAAAAATAACTTTTTGATTACCAGCGGCATTTTGAACGGTCTGTATTGTCTCTGCCAGTGCATCCTGGTTTTGTGAAATCCATTTGTCATTTACCCACAACAGCACGACATGGGAGCCCCGGAAATCACTCAATTTTCGAAATGTCTGCCAATCAGCTATGTCTCTGGCGCGAAAGTCAGGTGCCGCATGCTGATTTCGTAAACCATAACCTGAACTAACTTCTTGCCTACATGCATTTAGATGGAGCAGTAAACAACAGGCTATCAATGTTAAAAATTTAACTTTCAAAAAGGGTCTCCAATTAACTGATAATGATTTCATGCTAATTCGACTTCTGATCAACTTCTATTTTAAATACCCAGGCATTCTCACATGGTCTGTTTTTTTCATCCTGAAACTGGCCAGGAAGAACCAAATTTAATTTTCCGTTTTTCAAATTCCACTCCAGTGGTTTGTCATACCCCAGCATTAGAATAGATGAACCTGGTTTTGGTTTCAATAAGGATGAAGAAAATATTTGTCCCGGCCATTGAGTGGCTATTGCGTAAACAAATCTGTCATCTTTGCTGCGTGTGAAGCGAACGTCCTTTTCAGCAAAGTGTTTCCACTTTCGGGTAGCATAGATTGATTCATGGTTAATCTTTAGCCAGGCACCAACTACTTTCAAACGTTCTGCAAGAAGAGGGTCCAGTTTTCCAGTGTTTGTAAGATTAGTAATGAGCAACATGTTACCCCCTCCGGCTACTACCTCAATGAGCATGGTAAGTAATTCTTTGGCCGAGCGGACATCATCATCCGTCTCTTCCCAGTTATAGCCGAAAGAATGACTCAGCCCATGACATTCCTCCCATGGATTGTCATAATTTTTATCTATACCAGGAGTGTACGATCCCTCACTTCGATTGAAATCACCATGAACTCCAGGATCCGGACCCTGGCCACGTGTGGGGATCATGCGCGAATTACCATATCCATCATTAACTGCAACCTCTTTACGTCCTTTCGCCTGATTATAATAGTATGCAACAAGCGTTCTGGTTTCGCGTTCATCAGCGTCCAAAATCCAATCACCGTCCAGCCAGATAAGGTCTGGATCGTATTTGTCAATGAACTCGATAGCCGTGGGGTTAATGTACTCATTGTAAAAATCGCCAACTGGTATTTTGCCTGCTAACTGCATTCCTTTAAATTTAATCTCATCGTATGGGCCGATCTTAAGATCTGACCCATCCGTTGCATGCCACTCCCGAACCCTGAGTTTATTGTCCGCTCCTATAATGGGATACAACCAGTCATCAATGGAATAATAAAAACCAAACTTCATACGACTTTTTTTGCAGGCTTCCATCCACTCTTTTGCGATATCCCTGTGTGGCCCCATCTCGACTGAATTGCGAAGGGTATAGCTGGAATTCCAGAGACTGAAGCCATCGTGATGTTTTAGGAAGGGAACTATGTACTTCATACCGGCCTCCTTTGCCACCTCTGTAAGATACTCGGCGTCGAAATCCTGCGCTGTAAAAAGCTGAATAAAATCGTCAGGGTGGAAGTCCTCTCCCCAAAATTTATCATGATACTCCTTGGTATCAGTCATCATACGCCACAAATACCAGTCTGGGTAACCAGTGGGGGCGTATGCGGGGATGCTGTACAATCCCCAGTCGACAAACATACCAAATTTGGCATCCAGATACCATTCAGGGGCTTTATGCCTATCAAGTGATTCCCATGTAGACGTATAGTTTCCATTTCTATTATTAAGGTGGTTAATCCGGGCCATCTCCAAAGCTGCTTTCATCATTACTTCATCCGAATATTTTTCCAATAACTCTTGCGGCGATGGATATATAAAAGGCTTGAAGTTTTTAGGTATTACGGGTTGTGGTGCTTGAGCATCGATCTTTTGGTATGTTCCAATGAAACCGGTCATTAAAAGACAGGAAATAAGAATTCTGTGAATCGATCTTAACATAAATTAGTTTTGATTTCTTGTGATCACTTAAGGCGTGTCTCCTCCACCCACTGATTCAGGGTCTGAAGCAACTCGTGTGTTCTTTCTGGCTCCGCATTTGCAAGATCGTTCTTCTCTCCCTCATCCTTATTCAGGTGATAGAGTTCTGTGATATCATCTTCGAGGTAATGAATCAGCTTCCATCCATCCTTTAAAATCGCCTGACTGGGCCGATGTCCGTGCCCGTTGTGATGAGGATACCACCAGGCCAGGAATGGTCGTTCCAGTGTTTTTTGAGTACCCCGAGTCAGGGGCACAAGTGAACGACCGTCCAGGTGCTGCTCCGGAATTTGTTTGTATCCGGCTAATTCCAGAAGCGTCGGATAGATGTCCATGGTAATGACCGGCTCGGAAGATGTCATCGAAGTGATATGCCCGGGCCATGTAATGAAGGTAGGAACTCGAATTCCTCCTTCATAATTCCATGCCTTGCCGGCGCGAAGCGGCAAGTTACTTGTTGGCCGAATATCGGACTTTTTCGACGCGCACAAACCACCATTATCCGAGGAAAAAACGATGATCGTGTTTTCCCTCAGACCGAGACTGTCCAAAGCCGCCAAGACCTTTCCGACATTGGTATCCAGGTTTTCCACCATTCCCGCATAGGTTGGATCACCCTGAGTTGCCCGGCTATGGCAATTAAATCTTTCGGGTAACATCTCCACCGGATCCGTGCCGTACACTCGTCTATATTTTGCCTGGTACTTCTTGACCAGATCTTCCGGGGCCTCGATCGGAGAATGCACCGCGTAATGACCCAGGATGAGAAAGAAAGGCTTCTTTCCTTCCTTCACCGTCTCCTTGATAAATCCTATCCCCTGATCGGTCAAAACATCCGTTAAGTAATCGCCATTCTTTCCATTCTCCAGGTCCGGCACATTGCCTTCCGAATTAGGCCCTTTATAGGGAAAGAAATAAGATGAGGGAAAGCCATGCCTGCAGGATGCCATTTGCCAATCAAAGCCTTGCTGCCGCGGCATGGCTTCCTCTCCGGGGCCAAGATGCCACTTTCCGATATATCCGGTGCGATATCCCGCCTGCTGGAAGGCCTCGCCAATTGTTATATCCGATGCAGGCAGTGATGAGGCTGCGCTATTCGGACCATTCTCTTTATATGAATTAAGCCAATCGGTAAAACCAACACGTTGGGGATACTTCCCTGTCATCAAAGCGGCACGAGTTGGCGAGCAAACACTGCAGGCGCTGTAAGCTCTGGTGAAGACAGCGCTCTGTTTAGCGAGCCGATCAATAACCGGCGTCTCGTAAAATGATGATCCATAACAGCCCAGATCGGTCCACCCAAGATCGTCGGTGAAGATGACGACGACGTTGGGTCTTTTGATGTTTACTTGTGCACATGACGATGCCCATGCGCTTGCAGCTACAGCTGACAAAACAGCAATCTTAGTAAGTATATTCCTGTTCATTCTTTTTACTTTATCCCTTCCTATTTATAAGTTTATTGTAATTTTGATCGCAAGGAAACAAAAAAAAAGTATTTTATTTTAATTTTTTCAAAGGGAATACTTCACTAGATAACCAAACGGGCGAAAGATTATATAATAAACCGTAGGAATGATGGACAACAGTTTACAGATTATTTCAGACCAATCACGTTGTCGGTTTTGGTTGTTACTGACAGCCTAACCTTGATATCAGATGAGTAGGTTTGCAAAAATACTATTTTCAGGCGGTTATGTTCTTGTTTGCCTCGGGGGTCTGAGCATACTATCATGCGACAGGCAAACCAAAATCCTGATTTCCAAACCAAATTTCATTATCATCTTCACCGATGATCAAGGGTACAATGATCTGGGGTGCTACGGCGCTCCACTTCTCAGGACCCCCCAAATTGATCAAATGGCCAAGGAGGGGTTGCGGTTCACTAATTTCTATGCCCAACCTATATGTGGTCCATCAAGAACCGCGTTACTAACGGGATGTTACCCACTCAGGGTCGCGGAACTTGACAACATCAAGCGCATCCACCCCTCGGTACATCCTAAGGAACTATTGTTACCTGAAATTCTCAAACAAGAGGGATACAAAACGGGTTGTATCGGAAAATGGGATTTGAATCGGGCCAATTTTGACCGGATTGACGCACGACCCAATCGCCAGGGATTTGACTATTGGTTTGGAATGCCTTCAAGTAATGATGGTGGGGTCAGAAAGGTTTTTAGAAATGAGGAGATATTAAAGCATACTTATACCGTGGATACACTTACCCAGCTTTATACCGCGGAAGCCTTGCGCTTTATCGAAAATTATAAGAACGACTCATTTTTTCTCTATCTATCCCATTCCATGCCGCATACCAAATTGGGAGCCAGCCGAAGATTTAAGGGAAAGTCCCAGTTTGGCCTTTATGGAGATGTGATTGAAGAACTTGATTGGAGCGTGGGGGAAATTAAGAAGAAAGTTATCGAGCTGGGCTTAGCGGATAAGACCCTGATAGTCTATACATCGGATAATGGACCTTGGAGAGTAAGAGATACCCATGCCGGGTCGGCTTTTCCACTGCGGGGAGGAAAAATTTCAACTTGGGAAGGCGGAGTAAGGGTGCCTTGCGTGGTTTGGGGAGGAAACTTTTTGAAACAAGGCGTGGTAGATCAGGTTACTTCCACAATGGATTTGTTTCCCACCTTCGCCCGGTTGGCCGGTGCAAAATTGCCTGAGGGCTTGGTAATTGATGGCAGCGACATCTCTTCGTTATTAGTCGACAACCAGCCGAGTCGGCAGCTCAACCAGATTTACTATTACTACGTGTATACCCACCTTCAAGCGGTTCGAAAGGGCAACTGGAAACTGGTACTGCCCCGGCCACAAGCTCCTAACTGGATACCAGACGTAAGTGAAAAATCTATTTGGATTAGGGAGGACATGGAGCCGGTTCGAGACACGGAGTTGTATAACCTCGCAAATGATCCTTCTGAAAGAAGAAATGTAGCTTGGCAACACCCGGAAATTGTAGATGAACTCACTATGCTTGCTGATACTGCACGATCAGAAATTGGGGATTATGATAGGATTGGATCCGGAGCCAGGTTTTACGATAGCGGTGAACTTAGGCCTGAAGTGAAAAAATGGCAAGCAAAACCAAAGGATAGTCTTGATCATGAAATTAAAGTCCATCCCTTTTATGATGATGGATCCAGGGTACTATGAGCCTCTAACGGCAATTATGGTACAACCGTAATCTTTCCAATATGAAGCATAAGGTACGATACTTTCAAAAATGGAAACTCATCTTAGGAACTCTTTTTTGCGTAAACCTGTCTCTTGGTCAGACCCCTCAGCATCCGGTTTATGCCTTTAATGATGAAGGAACCGAGTGTATAGTCTATAAGAGTGATCTAAAGAGGCCGTGGTTCAATAGATTGGGCAACGACGTTTTTTTTACCTGGATTACCCACCACGGTTATATCGAGAGTTTCTTACTTGATCCGGCTAACAACGGCTTAGTGAACCCCCAAACGGTTTCGGGTCACTTTTATATCAAAGACAACCAGTCCAACGATTTTTTTCTAATCAACGAATCCGATGGAGGGGACCACTGGAGGGGCGTCATTGGACTCGGTTACAGCCAATTTTTTGAGGGCTGTTGATTCAAACTTATTCTATCCAATCATCGGTAAGTTTCCGACAGATCACGAATAACATTGCGCCGTGCAAATCTGTGAGTTGTACATTTATCAGGCGAACAAATATAATAAGTTGTAATTATCCACTTAAATATTACTATTGGATTTAGTCCATTAATTGAATACTCCCGATAACACATCTGGCAAAATCCCAAATCTCCAAATCCCAAAGTCCAAGCAAACCCAAAACATGAGAAAATCCAAATCCAAACAAAAATCAATCGCTATGTCTTTATCTCTTGTAAATTCCCCAAGGAGCAACCCTGGTTGTGAATTCTTTGATCATGTGGTTCTAAGATTAGACTTTGTCGACCAAGTCCAGGACGGAGATTTCTGTTTCGAGGTTTGTTTTTGTAGTTTCGGACCTTCCCTGGAATTTCGATATTTGGTTTTTGGGATTTCTTCAGATTCGCTCTTAGAATATGGTTCCTAACAATGCTCTGTTTTCGCTCCATTTGAGCAATTCTGGCCATAATTGCGGACATTCTCTGTCAAGAACTAATACGTCCCTTTTGATAAGGGGGAATATGGTTCTTGCCGGTCACCGACTTAATTTTTGAGTAGGGAAGAGTTGTGATGGCAATATTTCTTTGGCCTGATATCTCATGGCAAGTCCCCCTTACTAAACCTTACTAAAGGGGGATTCAGGGGGTTGTGTCAGTTGAAAGAAGTGCAATTGAGTTCTATGCCAGTAAGGACGGTAAAAATTGGGGAGTTCCTCTTTCCAAAGGTTATTTTGGGAATATCGATAACAACCCGATCAAACAAATCATCAGGTTCCCGGGCACAAAAAATGCACGGTATGTCAAACTGGTGATTGTATCTACAATTAGTGATTTACCTGGTGGAGCAGCAGAAATTGGAGTACTAAACTAATAACATTCAGAAATGATTAAGAAAAAGAAAAGTATTGGATCTGTATTGACAGGTCTGGCGGTTGCAACCGGCCCCTGGCGGATCAACCAATGATGGCCAATGTGTTTGCACAGAATGGTTACCGTACTGCCCTGTTCGGGAAATGGCATCTGGGCATCAACTATCCCTACCGTCCGATGGACCGCGGATTCCAGGAATGGCTGGGCCAAGTGGGCGGAGGAACAGGGACTTCGCAGGACTACTGGGGGAATGACCACGTCAATGACGTCTATACCCGCAATGGAGAGAACGAGCAGATAGACGGCTGGTCCTGTGATGTTTTCTTTGACGAGGCGATTCAATTTATCCGCAGGAACCGTGACCGGCCATTTTTCCTTTATCTGCCAACCTATGTTCCGCACTTTCCGCACATTATTCCGGATACAGCATGGGTCGAACCTTATAAAGGCAAGGTAGACTTGGCGACTGCCTATTTTTTTGCTACCATCACCAAAACTGATCAGAACATAGGGCGACTGCGCAATTGCCTTGATGAATTAGGGATTGACGATAATACCATTCTCATTTTTCTGACTGACAACGGAGGCTCTTCAGGACTTAGCACTTTTAATGCAGGGATGAATGGAATGCAGGGTTCAGAGTATGAGGGTGGTCACAGAGTTCCATGTTTCATTCATTGGCCAGAAGGTAAACTGAATCAGCCCAGGGATATTACAAGGCTCACGGCTCATTTCGATCTGTTGCCGACATTGATTGATCTTTGTGGGCTGGATGCGCCTGAAGGAGTAAAGTTTGACGGTATAAGCCTGAAGCCGATGCTGATGAATCCGGAAGAAGAAATGCCTCCGCGAACCCTTGTTGTCGAACAACAGCTTGTGGTTAAACCCGTAAAGTGGCGAATGCATTCTGTAATGACTAACCGCTGGCGCCTTGTGAACGGCTCAGAACTTTATGAAATTAAGGCCGACCCGGGCCAAAAAAATGATGTGTCCGAGCAGTACCCCGACATCGTAAAGCAGTTGCGCGAAGAATATGAGAATTACTGGGAAAGTGTGTCCGCGAATGACAATGATTTCGCTGCCCCAATCGTTGGGACCCAACACCAGATTGAAACCAATCTAGGGACTTACATTGCTTATGCCGATGTCTATCCGCCAACTGCTCATTATTCGATAATGAAGGGAGAAAGTTCTGATTTCTTCTGGAAGATTAATGTGGCGCGTAAAGGTTTGTACCGGTTCGAGGTGCGTCGTTGGCCGCGGGAAGCGGATACTGCTATACGCGGGAGTTACCGGTTTGAAAAGGAAGTTGACTCTTGGCTAACCGGCAAACCGGTTACGGGACCCACATACCAACCGGTTACGGGCCCCGAATCTTTGCAGCATTGGAAGGCCTTACCTGTCAGCAAGATCCAGTTACAGATCGGTGACCAGGAGAAAACGCTTGATGTCGATGATACCATGAAGGAATCTGTATTCACGTTTGAACTGCCCGGGGGATTGACAGATGTTGAGGCCACCATGCTTGATGCTGAAGACAAGGCAATTGGCAGTGCCTATTATGTTTATGTGAGGCCTGTGGAGAATGAAACCAGATGATAGAACAATATATACCCATCGCATTTGGGTTTTCGGGAATTTTGACTAGATTATTTTTTCTCAGATCAAGGCAAAATTTTCAAGCATACCGCTGTGCCGCGGTACGCGGTAGCTGGGGTTATGGTTTAAAATTTTAACGCAGATACCGCGTGACGCGGCACGAGTTATGGGGAAAAAGAAGCAGACAAAAACCCGAAAATTCATGTGGGATGGGTATAAAACATCACAAAGATTTTTTTCCGGGCAGACAGCGGTTTCTTTTCAGGGAAATTATTTGAATTGCTGGAATCTGTCGGTTGTTAAAGTAAAATTGAAGAACCTTTCAGTCCCTGCAAAAATAACCACGAGCGGGCACCAAACTGAAATTAATATATATTTTTATAAAGCCGATTGGAAAGAGCTTGACAGGCTCATCGAAGCGGCATAAGAATTAAAGAAAGGAGGAAAATATGGAACCCACCCCAAGAGTGTATGTGCGAGGTACGTTCTTATAACTCAAAAAAGGAAAATCAAGAGGCGTTTTATGCCCGAAGGACAAAGTATACAAAATATTCAAACGGTGGAGTTAAACCAAATTGGCCGTAATTGAATAACCTTTGTTCATATGCCGGGTTAATCCCGGTTCATAAAATTCAATTTAGATTTTTAACTAATAACTCATAACATTCAGAATGATTAAGAAAAAGAAAAGTATTGGATCTGTTTTGACAGGTCTGGCGGTTGGTATATCAATCCTGGCAGGCTGGTCATGCTCAAATGGCGATAGGTATCAGAAAGACAAACCCAACGTCATTGTTATAATTACAGATCATCAGGGCTATGGCGATATTGCCGCCCATGGTAATCCGGTCATTAATACTCCGAATATTGACCAGCTTCATTCCGAGAGCGTAAGATTTACTGATTTTCATGTGACCCGGTGTGTGCGCCGACACGGGCCGCTCTGATGACTGGTTGCTATTCGCATCGCGTTAATGCCTGGCATGTTATCCTTGGTCGCACTCGACCGCTGATCAGTCAACCACTGATGCCGGAGGTGTTCGCGCAGAACGGCTACCGTACCGGAATGTTCGGCAAATGGCATTTAGGCATTAATTACCCGTACCGTCCGATGGATCGCGGGTTTCAGGACTGGCTGGGTCAGGTGGGTGGCGGAACCGCCACGGCGCAGGACTACTGGGGCAACGATCGGGTCAACGACGTCTATACCCGCAATGGAGAGAACGAGCAGATAGACGGATGGGGCTGCGACGTGTTCTATGACGAGGCAATTCGGTTCGTTCGCAAGAACCGCGATCATCCGTTTTTCCTTTATATATCCACCTACGTCCCGCACGGGCCACACATTCTTCCCGAGAAGGGGTGGGCCGATCCCTATCGTGACAAAGTGCCTTTGGATGTCGCCTACTTCTTCGCCCCCATTGCGAGGCTCGACCAGAACATCGGGCGACTGCGCGCCTCCCTCGATGAACTGGGACTTGCCGACAACACGATCTTGATATTCATGACCGACAATGGCGGCACGGCCGGTGTGCCAATCTTTAACGCGGGCATGCGCGGCAAGAAGGCGACGCATTATAACGGAGGGCATCGCGTTCCCTGCTTCATCCACTGGCCCAAGGGAAAGCGCAGTTCCGCAGGTTCTGCAATGATGTTGTTCCGCTTGCAAAAATGGAAAAACGATATTGGATGAATAACGAAACGTTTACAGCAGACATAGAAGTATCGCAGTTTGGTATAAAGGACCTGGAAGATCAAACTGTTTTGTGGATGCTAACAGCCGAAGATAAAACTATTGCTAAAGGGAAATTCATTAGCAATCTTGCGAAAGGCAAGCTATCTGGTGTTGGAAACATTAAAGCCGATCTGTCAGAAATTAAAAAGGCAGTTAAAGCCAACCTGGAAGTCAGTCTTCAAGGGACTGCGTATGTAAATGACTGGGATATCTGGATCTATCCTGAAATATTGAAGAACGAATCGTCGGATGTTATCATTGCAAAACGAATTGATAAAAAGGTACTTAATCATCTTGAAGCTGGCAAGAAAGTAATGTTGCTTGTTGAGCCGGAATCTGTTGCAGGAGATGAGCATGGTAAAGTAGAAATTGGTTTTTCAAGTATATTCTGCAATACATCGTGGACCTTAATGCAGGCGCCCCATACACTTGGGATCCTATGTGATCCGGCTGATCCGATGGTTAAGGACTTTCCGACGGAATTTCATAGTAATTTTCAGTGGTGGGATCTGGTCTCGAAATCCGGCGCTATGATCATGGATCAACTGCCACCAAACTTCAGACCTAAGGTTCAGGTCATTGATACCTGGCATATCAACCGTAAGCTTGGGCTTGTTTTCGAAACAGAAGTCGGCAATGGAAAGTTAGTAGTTTGTAGCATTGATCTGGAAAATGATTTGGATAATCGCCCGGTAGCACGGCAGTTTAGGCATAGCTTGCTGAAGTATATGAATTCGGAGGATTTTGCACCGGCCAATTCACTTAATGTTGAGCAGATAATAACTATGTTTTAACCTGTCAATCCCGAAGAGTTAACAGATATTTTGGGTAAAGTCAATAGTTTTATTTAACTCAATGGGCATGGTGTATAAATAAGATATTTAAATTCTATATTTAAAAGTAGATCAAAAACTTTTTTACAAAGAAATAGGTTTATGTTATGAATCTAGTAACCGAAAGGGATTTTAAACGAAGTTAATCAGAAGAATAGACATGAATACAAACAGACGAATATTTATCAGAACCATGGCGCTGGGTGCGGCAGTTGCGACAGCGGTGGGGTGTGCTCATTTCAAAGATGGGGCATCTTCGCGTAAACCCAATGTCATAATATTCTTTACTGATGACCAGGGCACACTCGACGCCAATTGCTATGGATCGAAGGATCTCTACACGCCGACCATGGATAACCTGGCCGAGACGGGAGTGCGTTTCACGCAGGCCTATGCACATACTGTCTGTTGCCCGGCACGCGCGATGTTGATGACCGGTCGGCACCCGCAGCGCGGCAAGGTAAATATGTGGACTCAGTCAAACGCCAAAGATAATACGGAGCAAAATGGACGTCATATGCTTCTTGAGGAAATCACTATTGCCGAGGTATTAAAAGGTGCTGGATACAAAACCGGCCTATTCGGGAAATGGCATCTCGGCGCCGGATTCGGTCATGGACCAATGGTACAGGGATTCGACGAATTCATTGGAATGCGCGGTGGAATGATTCATAACTACAATCATTACTATATGCATGGCAAAGGTTTTCATGACCTTTACGAGGGGGAAAAGGAGATATTCGCAAGGGACAAGTATTTTCCTGACATAATGACTGAGCGAGCAATGCAATTCATTGATAAGAACAAAGATAATCCATTCTTTATGTATGTTCCGTTCAATATTCCCCACTTTCCTGAAATACCGGATAAGAAGTTTGATGAGCGATACAAAGATATGAAGATGCCGCGTCAGTCATATGCAAAGATGATTTCAACGACCGACGATAGAATGGGCATGATCATGTCACGGCTGGAGAAGCATGGTCTCAGAGAGAATACCATCGTAATTTTCATGAGTGATAACGGGCATTCAAAAGAGAACGGGAAAATCAGCGTCGATAATCACACAAGTGGATTGCCGAAAGGTACTAACTATAAGGCCAATGGTGGTGGCGGTAACACCGGCAAATGGATAGGTCAGAAAGGCTCGTTTTTAGAAGGGGGGATCCGTGTGCCTGCGATAATCAGTTATCCGGCGAAACTTCCGAAGAATGCAGTTCGTGATCAAGCAATAACCGCAATGGATTGGCTGCCAACCATTGTTGACTTATGTGGAGTTGATTTGCCCAAGGTTAAACTTGATGGGAAAAGCCTGGTGCCCATTATCAAGTCTGAATCAGCAAAAACCTACAACCAGATCATGCATTGGCAGTGGGGCGATAGGTGGGCCGTGCGCGAAGGTGAATGGAAGTTGATAGGGGATTTTCTCGGCAATCTGAACAATGCCCAACCAGAGCGCAAGAATTACATCAAGGAAAAACCAGAAATAGCGAAACGACTTCTGGCATTACACAATGAATGGCTGAAAGAAGTCCAATAGTAATCCAGATTAAATAATATCTCATTGTCCGATTAAAATTAAATAATGTTCTTTGAAATCCTTGATATATCTGGCTTGTAGAGCTCAGTAAACTTCAAGGTGATATTAGCGAATTAGCTGCTGAATTGGATATCAAGCCAGATCTATTATATCGATGGCGAAGAGAGACCTTCGGATCTCAGGGTGTAAGCTTCCCGATTCTTTGGGCCGTTAAAATTGGAGGAATATTCGAATTTTAACTTTTCAATTCTTATGAAAAAGTCACGATTTGCAGAGAGCCAGATTATCGCAATTCTCAAGCAACATGAGAGTGGATTGAAATTTGGTGCAATCGCTCAATTGATATAGTGTGCATTTAATAACAAGCTAAAGTTTCGCACTTGTTTTAACGCACATGAAATCAGTTGTTTTCGCGAGTATCGGATCAGGAAAGGGGTTATCTGTTAAGAAATGCAGTCACCCTTCGCATTATTGGCTTTCCGGAAAAGAGCAGTTTCAGTGCAAGCAATGCGGTTTTAGGACTACCCTTCGAAGCGGTACGGTGCTGTAGAGCAGCAAACTTCCATTTTGGTATTGGTACAAACAAATCATCAGGTTTCCGGGCACAAAAAGTGCACGGTATGTCAAACTGGTGATTGTATCTACAATTAGTGATTTACCTGGTGGAGCAGCAGAAATTGGAGTACTTTACTCATAACATTCAGAAATGACTAATAACATTCAGAAATGATTAAGAAAAAGAAAAGTATTGGATCTGTTTTGACAGGTCTGGTGGTTGGTATATCAATCCTCGCAGGCTGGTCATGCTCAAATGGCGATAGGTATCAGAAAGAAAAACCAAACGTCATTATTATCATGACCGATGATATGGGCTACTCGGACGTCGGCTGCTATGGCAGTGAGATCAAAACACCTAACCTTGACGGCCTTGCAGAGAAAGGTATTCGCTTCTCGCAGTTCTACAACACCAGTCGCTGCTGCCCCACTCGTACCAGCCTTATGACAGGCCTCTACGCACACCACGCCGGCATGGGACTCATGACGGATGACGAGGGTCCCAACAACCCCGGATACCGCGGCAGGCTGATGGAACGCTGTGTAACGATTGCCGAGGTGCTCAGTCCGACAGGATATCTTTGTATTCAGACAGGAAAATGGCACCTTGGCCACAAGAAGAAGGAATGGTGGCCGGTGGGCAGAGGTTTCGACCGCAGTTACAGCTGTCCGCAGGGCGGCGGCTTCTATTTCCGCCCTTCGTCGTTCAAGGTTGAACGCCTTGTGGTCAGGGGTGACGAGGTCCTTTACAGTCCGAAGAAAGACCCGCCGCAAGGCTGGTACGCTACGGACGCCTATACGGATGAAGGGCTCAAGTATGTCGAGGAAGCGGTCAAAGACAAGAAGCCCTTCTTCTGGTACCTGGCATATAATGCGCCGCACTTCCCTCTCCAGGCAAAGCCCGAGGACATAGCCAAGTACCGCGGCAAATACAAAGTCGGATGGGACAAAATCCGCCAACAACGATACGAGAAACTCATCGAACTCGGTCTCATTGACAGCAAATGGAAACTGTCCCCTCGCGACAGTCTCATTCCTGCCTGGGGCACCCTATCGGAGAAGCAAAAGGACGAGCAGGACGAGAGAATGGCCATCTATGCCGCCATGATTGACTGCGTCGACCAGAACGTGGGCAAGATCATCGACAAGCTGAAAGAATTGAACGCATTTGATAACACTCTGATTCTCTTCCTTCATGACAATGGCGGCCAGAGCGGATGGCCACCGACTCGGATCGAAGCCAGTGCCGGTGGGGCCATGGGCAGTAACAAAGGTAAAGGCGCTCCTGGTACGGCTGAGTCTGATGTTTACTACGGAACATGCTGGGCCAACGTGTCCGACGTCCCATTCCGGAAATACAAGGCATTGATCCATGAAGGCGGAATTGCCACGCCATTGATCGCGCATTGGCCGAAGGGGATCGATGAGGCAATGACCGGTAAGATCGCCCATGAACCCACACACCTTATTGACATCATGTCAACCTGCCTGGACATGACCGGCGCGACGTATCCCGAAACCCACGAGGGCAACGAGATCATTCCCATGGAAGGAAGGAGTTTGCTGCCCATTCTGCAGGGAAAGCCATTCCATCGCGACGCCCCGCTCTTCTTCGAACACATGGGAAATCGAGGAATCCGTCAGGGCAAGTGGAAGCTTGTTGGCGACAAGGGCACGCCGTGGGAGCTCTATGACCTGGATGCGGACCGGACGGAACTGAACGACATGGCCGCGGAACTTCCGGAGAAGGTGAAAGAACTGTCGGCACTTTACGATGCATGGGCTGACCAATCTTTCGTCAACAGAAAGAGTTATGGTAAGCAGTGAAAAAGAGCCGGGAATGAAGCCTTCCCACGGGCTGGTATACAGTTCAGCAGGAAATACCTGCCGCATGGTCAATCCTTGGGATACCCAAAGTCTAGTACTGGTGGATAATGATTCGGGGAAAAAGGGCCAGTATAATTCACCAACTGAGGAAGTCGGGCCAGGAACTCTACGAAAAGTGTTGGCATTTGCCCAGGATCTGCCAAAAAACCGGCTTGGACTGGCCCGGTGGCTGGTGGACAAGAATAATCCTCTCACCGCCCGGGTAACAGTTAATCGTTATTGGCAGATGATCTTCGGCCGGGGCATCGTGGAGACACCCCACGACTTCGGAACCCAGGGAGCGCTGCCCACTCATCCGGAGTTGTTGGACTGGCTGGCCATTCATTTTATAGAATCGGGCTGGGACCTCAGATATTTACTCAAGACTATGGTAACTTCAGCCACCTACCGGCAGTCATCTGTAGCGAGTCCGGAACACTTGTCCAAAGATGCGAAGAATCTCTTCCTGGCCCGCGGCCCGAGCTACCGCTTACCGGCAGAAATGATCCGGGATAATGCCCTGGCAGCAAGTGGCCTGCTAACCCAAATGGTGGGTGGTCCCAGCGTAAAGCCCTACCAACCCGAGGGGCTCTGGGTCGAAAAAACCGGTCCGTACATGACTTACAAACACAATTCAGGAGATAGTCTCTATCGCCGGAGTATGTACACCTATATCCGCCGAACTACCCCGCACCCGGCTATGATAGCTTTTGATGCCCCCACCAGGTCGGTATGCGTTGTCAAAAGGGAAAACACCAATACACCTTTGCAGGCCCTGGTATTACTAAATGATCCTCAATTTGTGGAAACAGCAAGAGTATTGGCCCAAAGGATACAAAAGGAGGGTGGGGAAAGCCTCGAAGATCAAACGCAATATGGTTTCAGATTGCTTTGTGGCAGGAAACCGGATGGCAATGAGATGGAATTGATGAAAAAGCAATATCAGATTGCTTTGGATAAGTACAAAGGAAATCCGAAAGCAGCTGATGAATTGCTCCAGGTAGGGGAATATCCCTTCGATAATAGTTTGGACAAAATTCAAACTGTTGCCCTGCTAATGGTAGCCAGCACAGTGATGAATTTTGATGAAGCTTATATGAAACGGTAGACGCGTTTTCGGAAACCATACGTGCGAAATCAACTGGTGGGAAAAACTGGTAACTATTGGGGGTAATTAGCTAACTTGCTTCCCCTTGCTTCTGGGAATTTGTCCATTAGTGCAGAAGTGTGTAACTTGGACATTGAAAACCAGGAAAACACTAATGTTTATAATTTTGCAGCTTCATTTCCTATTATAGAATAATGGAAAAATTTCCCTTTCCACATAGTGCTTTCTTGACCCTGCTCTTGTTAGCCGGCTGCGGTCAGCAGGTCCCCGAGGAAATTTCCCTGGTTTACAATGATCTGCCCGCCATAGTTGACTTCAACTTTCATGTTAAGCCCATCCTTTCAGATCGATGTTACAAGTGCCACGGACCGGATGACAATGCCCGTCAAGCTGATTTCAGACTGGATATTGAGGAAAAGGCTTTCGCCAAATTAAAAAAATCCGGAGGCCATGCCTTCGTCAAGGGAAATATTGGCAAAAGCGTAGCCTGGAAAAGGATCACCTCAGAAGATCAGGAATTCCATATGCCGCCTCCGGAATCCAACCTAAGCCTCTCGGCCAAAGAGAAGGCGCTAATAACCAAATGGATAGAGCAGGGTGGTGAGTGGAAGGAACATTGGGCTTTCATCCCTCCCCAAGAGCCCGAAATTCCTCAAGACTTTCCCTCCGATTGGAAGGCTAATAATCCAATTGATCATTTTGTCTATTCGAAATTGCGAGAACACGGGTTAAGCCCATCCACAGAAGCGGATAAGGAACACCTGATCAGAAGGTTGAATTTTGATTTAATCGGTCTGCCGCCTACGATTCAGGAAATAGATGATTTTCTAGCCGATGATGATCATCTGGCCTATGAAAAACTTGTTGACCGGCTTTTGACCACTGACGCCCATGCCGAGCGTATGGCCCTGGAATGGCTGGATGTGGCCCGGTATGGTGATACGCAGGGAATGCATATTGATGCCGAGCGATATCACTGGCCCTGGAGAGACTGGGTAATCAAAGTGTTCAAAGAGAACATGCCTTACGATGATTTTATTACCTGGCAATTGGCCGGCGATTTATTACCGGATGCAACCAGGGATCAGAAGCTTGCTACCGCCTTCCATAGAAACCATCCTGTTTCTGCGGAGGGGGGGATCATTAATGAGGAATTCCGGGTCAAATACGTCCAGGACCGCACTAATACGACCGCGACTGCTTTCCTTGGCCTGACCCTGGAATGTGCCACCTGCCACGATCATAAATTCGATCCGATCTCCCAAAAGGAGTATTACCAGATGTCGGCTTTCTTTAACAATCTGAAGGAACTCGGGATGGTCGGAGAAGGCGGCGGTTCCTCAGGTCCGGTTTTGTTGTTGCCCGAACCTGAAACAGAGGAAAAGTTAGCTAGACTGTCGGAGGAGATCGACCAAACTTATGAACAGCTGGAGCTTACCAAATCCGAGGTCGCCGCAACCGAAGATTTTATAGCGTCAATTCAAAGCATGGCTATCGATCCCCCTGTCGCCGATGGCTTCTATCCTATGGAAACTGTTCGGCCGGAAAAGTCAACCCTTCCGGACTACCTGAAATTCCGAGTACTGAATAACACCCCCCTTCACAAAATAGTTGACAATAATCCCCAATCGGTAGCATCGGGAGAACCGCAGGTTGTTCCTGGGAGAATTGGTAACGCCCTCAGACTGGATCAAGAGTTTGACCTGGTTTTTCTGAAGGATGTAGGCAATTTTGAAATGAACCAGCCTTTTTCGGCGGGAGGATGGATACACACCGAAAAAGAAGGGGAGAACCAGAGTATTATGGGGACCTCGGGAGGACTTTTGAACTACTGGAGAGGATGGGATCTGTTTATAGATACCTTGAATCGCCCTTCTGTTCGGATGACCAGCTTCTGGCCTCACAATTACATGCAAATCACCGCTGACATTTCGGTTCCTAAAGCCGAGTGGCATCAAATTTTGTACACCTATGATGGCTCGGGCCAAGCCAGCGGAATTCACTTATACGTTGACGGTAGGAAGATCAAATGTTCCATTGACTACAATAATTTGTACAGACCCATTATCCATAAATGGAAAAAACAAAAGGATTGGCGGGCATGGCCGGTTATGGTAGGAAGAAGCGGCCGGAATTTTACAGGTGACAACGGAGTGTTTTACGGAAGCATCGATCACCTTAAAATATTCAATCGCTTTCTCACTTCTCTTGAAGTGACCGCATTATTTGTGGAGGAGACGAAGCTCAGCCCTAGCCAAACCGATAGCCATCGGGGGGATGGTTATCAGGATAAGGAAGCAAATTACATTGACCATTATCTGAATCGAAAACACTCCGGTTACCGAAGTTTGATCAAAGAACTGCAAAAGTTACTTGGCGAAAAACTGGTTCTCCTGGAAGATGTTCCGGAGATCATGGTGATGGAGGATATGCCGGAGCCGAGGAAGACTTTTGTGCTGAACCGGGGGCAGTATGATTCACCAACTGAGGAAGTCGGGCCAGGAACTCTACGAAATGTGCTGGCATTTGCCCAGGATTTGCCCAAGAACCGGCTTGGACTGGCCCGGTGGCTGGTGGACAAGAATAATCCTCTCACCGCCCGGGTAACAGTTAATCGTTATTGGCAGATGATCTTCGGCCGGGGCATCGTGGAGACACCCCACGACTTCGGAACCCAGGGAGCGCTGCCCACTCATCCGGAGTTGTTGGACTGGCTGGCCATTAATTTTATGGAGTTGGGCTGGGACCTCAGATATTTACTCAAGACTATGGTAACTTCAGCCACCTACCGGCAGTCATCTGTAGCGAGTCCGGAACACTTGTCCAAAGATGCGAAGAATCTCTTCCTGGCCCGCGGCCCGAGCTACCGCTTACCGGCAGAAATGATCCGGGATAATGCCCTGGCAGCAAGTGGCCTGCTAACCCAAATGGTGGGTGGTCCCAGCGTAAAGCCGTATCAACCCGAAGGACTATGGGTGGAAACAGCCGGGAGGGCATACAAACACAATTCAGGAGATAGTCTCTATCGCCGGAGTATGTACACCTATATCCGCCGAACTACCCCGCACCCGGCTATGATAGCTTTTGATGCCCCCACCAGGTCGGTATGCGTTGTCAAAAGGGAAAACACCAATACGCCTTTGCAAGCCCTGGTATTACTAAATGATCCTCAATTTGTGGAAACAGCAAGAGTATTGGCCCAAAGGATACAAAAGGAGGGTGGGGAAAGCCTCGAAGATCAAACGCAATATGGTTTCAGATTGCTTTGTGGCAGGAAACCGGATGGCAATGAGATGGAATTGATGAAAAAGCAATATCAGATTGCTTTGGATAAGTACAAAGGAAATCCGAAAGCAGCTGATGAATTGCTCCAGGTAGGGGAATATCCCTTCGATAATAGTTTGGACAAAATTCAAACTGTTGCCCTGGTAATGGTAGCCAGCACAGTGATGAATTTTGATGAAGCTTATATGAAACGGTAGACGTGACCGAACGATTCCGCCAATGGGAGGATCGAGTGCGGTCCCGCGGTACCGCGGGACTCGAAGTGAGGTTCCCGAATGAACTCGAAGAGTGACATCCGACAGGATGGCAATGGAGGGAAGAGTGAAAACGGCGCGAAAGCGGATGGGAAGGACAGACGGGAGACGGTGGACGGTAGACAGAAAACAGAAAACAGAAAACGGAAAACGGAAAACAGCGAATAGCGAATAAACTAACAGAAAACATTATGAGCGGTTGCAATCATTACCAACAAATCCACAGTAGGCGAGACTTCCTGACCAAATCAGCTATGGGCTTCGGCGCCCTGGGTTTGGCTTCTTTACTCAATCCATCCGAGCTTTTTGCAAGTGCGGGGAAGGCCTCCTACAATGGGCTCCCAGCATTACCACATTTCGCCCCCAAAGCCAAAAGGGTGATCTATCTGTTCCAAAGCGGGGCTCCATCGCAAATCGAATTATTTGACTACAAGCCATTGTTGAATAAAATGGTTAGAGAAGAGCTGCCTGAATCGGTTCGACAAGGTCAAAGGCTAACCGGTATGACCGCGGGACAAACATCCTTTCCGCTAGTGGGCTCTTTTTCCCCATTTCAGCAGCATGGACAATCGGGCACATGGATGAGCGATTTACTTCCTTATCAATCCAAAATTGCGGACGAGATATGCGTGATCAGGTCGATGTATACGGAAGCCATTAATCATGACCCGGCCGCTACATTTATTCAAACCGGATCGCAGTTCCCTGGCCGGCCGGCTATTGGCTCCTGGATTGATTATGGGTTGGGTAGTGCCAATGAAAATTTGCCTGCCTTTATTGTATTGATCACCAAGAACTCAGTCGGCCAGCCACTATATGCCCGTCTTTGGGGCAACGGTTTTCTCCCTTCCCAGCATCAGGGAGTTCAGTTCAGGTCTGGTAAAGATCCGGTACTCTATCTGAACAATCCGCCTGGGGTAGACCGCGACGACCGGAAGGCACAACTTGAAATTCTAAAGCAAATGCAGGAGGGTCAATCGGAAAAAGTCAACGATCCTGAAATAGAAGCCAGGATCGCCCAGTACGAAATGGCGTTTCGGATGCAGACATCGGTTCCGGAAATCACAGATACTTCTGATGAACCCGATTATATCTATGATCTGTATGGCCCGGACTCCAGGGACCCCGGTACCTTTGCGGCCAATTGCTTACTGGCCCGCAGGTTGGCTGAAAAAGGGGTGAAATTTATCCAACTCTATCACCGGGGATGGGATCAGCATTTGCACTTGCCCGAAGGAATCCAGAATCAATGTAAAGAAACCGACCAGGCTTCCGCCGCTTTGATAACGGACCTGAAGCAACGCGGTCTCCTGGACGAAACCCTGGTGATCTGGGGCGGAGAATTTGGCCGGACTAGTTATTCGCAAGGGGCATTGACCGAAACCGATTATGGGCGGGACCATCATCCTAAATGCTTTAGTACCTGGATGGCAGGAGGTGGGGTCAAAAAAGGAATGAGCTACGGTAAAACCGATGATTTCAGCTACAACATTGTAGAAAACCCGGTACACGTCCACGATTTCCAAGCCACCATCATGCATCTTCTGGGCATCGATCATGAGAGATTTAACTATAAGTTCCAGGGCAGGCGCTACCGGTTGACAGATGTACATGGGAAAGTGTTGAAGGATATTTTGGCTTAAGAAGATGCAATCTTGAAAAAGATCATAGCTAATTAGCTAACTTGCTTCTTGGAATTGGACCCATTAGTGCAGAGGTGTGTAACTTGGACATTGAAAACCAGGAAAACACTAATGTTTATAATTTTGCAGCTTCATTTCCTATTATAGAATAATGGAAAAATTCCCCTTTCCACATAGTGCTTTCTTGACCCTTCTCTTGTTAGCCGGCTGCGGTCAGCAGGTCCCCGAGGAAATTTCCCTGGTTTACAATGATCTGCCCGCCATAGTTGACTTCAACTTTCATGTTAAGCCCATCCTTTCAGATCGATGTTACAAGTACCACGGACCGGATGACAATGCCCGTGAAGCTGATTTCAGACTGGATATTGAAGAAAAGGCTTTCGCCAAATTAAAAGAATCCGGAGGCCATGCCTTCGTCAAGGGAAATATTGGCAAAAGCGTAGCCTGGAAAAGGATCACCTCAGAAGATCAGGAATTCCATATGCCGCCTCCCGAATCCAACCTAAGCCTCTCGGCCAAAGAGAAGGCGCTAATAACCAAATGGATAGAGCAGGGAGCTGAGTGGAAACCGCATTGGTCATTCATTGCTCCTCAAAGAGCTGAAATTCCGAAAGACCTCCCTGCTGATTGGACAGTAAATAACCCTGTTGATAATTTTATCCTGGGGAGATTGAAGGAACAGGGCTTGAACCCATCCCCCGAAGCGGATAAGGAACACCTGATCAGAAGGTTGAGTTTTGATTTAACCGGTCTGCCGCCTACGATTCAGGAAATAGATGATTTTCTAGCCGATGATCATCATCTGGCCTATGAAAAACTTGTTGACCGGCTTTTGACCACCGACGCCCATGCGGAGCGTATGGCCCTGGAATGGCTGGATGTGGCCCGGTATGGTGATACGCAAGGGATGCATATTGATGCCGAGCGATATCACTGGCCCTGGAGAGACTGGGTAATCAAAGTGTTCAAAGAGAACATGCCTTACGATGATTTTATTACCTGGCAATTGGCCGGCGATTTATTACCGAATGCAACCAGGGATCAGAAGCTTGCTACCGCCTTCCATAGAAACCATGCTGTTTCTGCGGAGGGGGGGATCATCGATGAGGAATTCCGGGTCAAATACGTCCAGGACCGCACTAATACGACCGCGACTGCTTTCCTTGGCCTGACCCTGGAATGTGCCACCTGCCACGATCATAAATTCGATCCGATCTCCCAAAAGGAGTATTACCAGATGTCGGCTTTCTTTAACAATCTGAAGGAACTCGGGATGGTCGGAGAAGGCGGCGGTTCCTCAGGTCCGGTTTTGTTGTTGCCCGAACCTGAAACAGAGGAAAAGTTAGCTAGACTGTCGGAGGAGATCGACCAAACTTATGAACAGCTGGAGCTTACCAAATCCGAGGTCGCCGCAACCGAAGATTTTATAGCGTCAATTCAAAGCATGGCTATCGATCCCCCTGTCGCCGATGGCTTCTATCCAATGGAAAATGTTCGGCCGGAAAAGTTAACCCTTCCGGACTACCTGAAATTCCGAGTACTGAATAACACCCCCCTTCACAAAATAGTTGACAATAATCCCCAATTGGTAGCATCGGGAGAACCGCAGGTTGTTCCTGGGAGAATTGGTAACGCCCTCAGACTGGATCAAGAGTTTGACCTGGTTTTTCTGAAGGATGTAGGCAATTTTGAAATGAACCAGCCTTTTTCGGCGGGAGGATGGATACACACCGAAAAAGAAGGGGAGAACCAGAGTATTATGGGGACCTCGGGAGGACTTTTGAACTACTGGAGAGGATGGGATCTGTTTATAGATACCTTGAATCGCCCTTCTGTTCGGATGACCAGCTTCTGGCCTCACAATTACATGCAAATCACCGCTGACATTTCGGTTCCTAAAGCCGAGTGGCATCAAATTTTGTACACCTATGATGGCTCGGGCCAAGCCAGCGGAATTCACTTATACGTTGACGGTAGGAAGATCAAATGTTCCATTGACTACAATAATTTGTACAGACCCATTATCCATAAATGGAAAAAACAAAAGGATTGGCGGGCATGGCCGGTTATGGTAGGAAGAAGCGGCCGGAATTTTACAGGTGACAACGGAGTGTTTTACGGAAGCATCGATCACCTTAAAATATTCAATCGCTTCCTCACTTCTCTTGAAGTGACCGCATTATTTGTGGAGGAGACGAAGCTCAGCCCTAGCCAAACCGATAGCCATCGGGGGGATGGTTATCAGGATAAGGAAGCAAATTACATTGACCATTATCTGAATCGAAAACACTCCGGTTACCGAAGTTTGATCAAAGAACTGCAAAAGTTACTTGGCGAAAAACTGGAACTCATTCAGGATGTTCCGGAGTCCTGCTTTAAGCATACCGTTGACGCCAGCATAGCGCCACAGGAAAACGTGGCCATGGCAATTATGAAAATGACGAAAGGCGCCTTAAGTCATTTGTGTGCAAGTTTTGCTAATGATGATCATGCCGGAGATCCATGGACCTGTATGATCAAGGTATTGGGCACAAAAGGAAGCACACGATACAGTTACCGCGATTGGGTGATCCATGAGAGGTACGGCCCGCATTCTCAAACTTTCCACTGCTATCCTGAATCAATTAAGAATACTTCAGCACATTTCATTGATAACGTCTTGCGCAAGAATGAAGAACCTTTTTCAAGCCTGGAAGATGCTATCACTTGTCAACGCATCATCGAAGCCTGCGAACGATCAGTGGAAAGCCACATACAGAACCCACCGCTGTGGGCAAGCATGAAGTTTACCTCTTTGGCGCCCCAGGATTTAGCGACTTCACACCATTCACTAACATCCAGTTTTTCAAAGGTAAGTTCCTCCATGGGCGTAGTGCCGTTGTCATATTCAATACCCTGATGGGTGGCCGGGTCCAACTGGATGAACATGGCCCGTTCCATTTCCTGCCAGTCGTATTGCACCTTGCTGGGTCTGGCCAGGTGCGCTGCGGCCGGATCGTCCACCGCATTGTCCCACTCTATTTGCTTTTGCTTTTCGGTTCCGGTTCCACAAGCGGAAAGAACCAGGACAAGCAAACATACTTTTAGAGCATTTTTCACATCTCTCATATTATTTTTAAAATTAATGTTAATCACCGTTACCGGGGGAATCCAACCTCGGCCCTAAGATCTTCGAAAGAGGCCTTGTGCCAGCTGCAAGGCACATTTCCTCCAGGTTTTTTTCGTTCTCTGATCGAATTAGTTATACTGCTGAAGAAAAGCCACCACATCCGCTAAATCCTGATCTGTCAATCCGAGCTGTTCAGCAGACAACATCAAAGATTGGCTGAGCCTGGTAACTTTACTGACCTTTTCGACAGGGATATACTGCATTATCCCACCCACTGACGATATAAAAACAGGGTCTTCCCTCTTGGTCATCAGCAAAAAAGATGAATTGCCATGTATCCTGGTACTATCTACCAAAACAACTTCATAACTCACATTAGCAAAGTGAATGGTACTATCGGGATCAACCAGGTCTTCCAATACTCTTTTACTCCCGGCACTTTTCGCATATCCCCTAAGTTCCGGGCCAAATTGTATTCCCTGTCCATTAATCTGGTGACAACTGATACAGCGATTGGCAACTATTCTACCGCGATTCACATCCCCTTTCAGGCTTTGTATTTTTTTGAGCCTGCCCTCATCCAAGACCTTTCTGTCTCGCCCGGGCAAAAGCACTGAAATTAAATCATCTTCTTTAATACCGGCATTTTCGTAGAGCTCGTGTAGCTGATGCGTTTTCCAACGAATATATTTATTTCGAACAAGCCAATACCTGGTTTCTGATTTTACAACCCCTGTGGTGGAACTGAAAACCTCAAGCAAGGCTATAGCCGCCTCTTTGCTTGAGTTGAAGGCCATACTTTCAACTGCATATTTTCTTTGGTCTATACTCAGTTTCGAACTCATGGCCCTGACCTTGAGATCATTGATCATTTGATCCAAATGTAAACGCCAGGCAATCTGAGCATCATTTTTTGAATATTCCAATGCCGGTTTATTCCCGATATATGCTTTCCACAGGGGTGATTCAGCCTTATGAGCTGCCAGGCCCAGGGCCTCCAATATCAAGCGGTTTTCGCCATCGAGGCCCTTGGCTATATTTAGCCAGATTTCCTGTTTTTCGGAAAGTGGCATATCATATAAGCCTACAAGTATCTCTTTCTTGATATAGTTATTTTGCGTAAACTGGAATTGCTCATAAGCCCTTAACAATTCAACATTCTTTCCTGCCAACCGGAGTGCACGAAGGCCGGTAACGATTTTGGTTGCGTCATCAGAATTCAACAGGGCGTCCATTTTTTCCTGCCCCCTGGTGCCCATGTACGGCAACAACCAGATAGCCCTTGCGGACACAAAGCGATTGTTCTCATTCAACAAATCAGCCACATCGGCGTAATTGTTTTCAGTTTTTATCATTTCTTTAAAAGCAGCTGCCCTGACATGTTTGGCCGGGCTCCTCAGGCCAGTCTTCTTGATTTCACTTTTAAATCCTTTGGGGGCCAAACGGTATATGGTACCCGAAGTGGAAACATCATCGTCCTGATGGCAACAGAAACGCGGGTCATGCCAATCTGAAAAATACAAAGCGCCATCAGCCCCGACAACCACATCAGTAGGAACAAAATTGGGGGATTCCTGATCATCCTTCAGTGAAACCAGGATCTTACGTTTCCCTAAGATCAACTGTCCGGTTTCATCATAAGAAGGCTGATAATAGAAAATTTCCCTCAACCTGGCGTCACAGGTCAAAAACATTCCTTCATATTTTTGAGGTAAAGCGCCATTTTCATAGAATGTCTGGCCCGTTGGGGAACCTACTCCATAACCATCGCCGGCCGGCATGATCCCCGGATCGTCCTGATGCCAATGGGCTGCAAAATGGGACTGTCCTAACCTTTTTTCGGCAAGAAACGTTAGCAGGCCATTTTCGGATGCGTAACCGGCATTTCCATTTTCCAAAACGATGGTTGCCCTCACCCCTGGAGAGTCATCATTGTCCGCTTGAAACAGGTCACCAAACGAATTTAGGGTGTGCTCAAAGGTGTTACGTGTATTATGAACCAAGATCTTAGTGTTCTTTCCTTCAGGGCTGATGCGAGCTGTATAGCCGCCCAGATAAATATTACCATCATCACTTTTTTGCCCTGAAATGGCTTTTGAAAACTCCGAAAGCCACGAACCAATTCTAAAAGTCTTTCCGTCACGGTCTGTGAACTTTGATCCCATATTGCCGCAGCTGAAATAGTAATTTCCGTCAGGGCCTACTGTCATTGTGTGCACGGAATGGTCGTTGTTTTTACCATTGAACCCTGTTAAAAATTCTTCCCTCTTGTCAACCTTGCCATCAAAAACACGGTCGCCATCCCTATCTTTAAAAATGAATATGCTTGGCGCTTGTGAAACTATAACCTCGGCCCCTACCACAGAAAGCCCCATTGGGACAACAAGCTCAGTGCCCTGATAAAATACTTGTGAAATGTCAGCCTTGCCATCATTATTGCTGTCTTCCAACACAACTACCCGGTCGCCGGCCGGCCGGCGCTCTTCATGTTCTTTTCGGTGGTTCACACCCTCTACCACCCAAATGCGGTTATCGGCATCCACATCAATATTCACCGCGTTATAGAGCAAAGGGGTTTTTGCCCATACTGTCAGTTCCAGGTCATCCGGAACCTCAAAAAGCGAAACCTCTGTATGTTCATGGGGGGCAATTGCTTTCCAGGTGTTTTGATATTTTACATCATTACAGGCTTGAATCATACTCATTAAGACAGCAACTAAGGCAAAAACTATTTTTTTCTTATTTGACATGGTATCTATTTTATCGTGTACTGCCTGATTGGCCAACCAACCGAAACTGTTTTTTTCATGTTAGGTATCATTATTTAGAATTCTATTTTAATGTCACACCCTTATCACTTAAGGCGTGTCTCCTCCACCCACTGATTCAGGGTCTTAAGCAACTCGCGTGTTCTTTCTGGCTCCGCATTTGAAAGATTGTTCTTCTCTCCCTCATCCTTATCCAGGTGATAGAGTTCTGTGATATCATCTTCGAGGTAATGAATCAGCTTCCATCCATCCTTTAAAATCGCCTGACTAGGCCGATGTCCGTGCCCGTTGTGATGAGGATACCACCAAGCCAGGAATGGTCGTTCCAGTGTTTTTTGAGTACCCCGAGTCAGGGGCACAAGTGAACGACCGTCCAGGTGCTGCTCCGGAATTTGTTTGTATCCGGCTAATTAATATCCTGGATTTTGGGTTAAATTGGGATTGATATCAATTTCAGCCTGAGGTATTGGCCACAACCAATTCTTATCAACAAACGTCGTTTCATAGACAATATAAAAACCATCCGCGTTTAAAGTATGTGGGCCAGTGTAAGCAAGAGGATCAAAAGTTATTCTCATACCTAACATAGGCACGTTCATTATTTCCATCGCGATTTCCCATCTATAAAGGTCCCACAACCTGAGTCCTTCAAAAGCCAGCTCAACCCGTCGCTCTCTTCTTACTATTTCACGAAGCTTTACGGGATCCGTTTCCGTTACGGCAGGCATATTCACCGAAGCCCTTGCCCTGATCAGGTTGATGGTTTGATCGAGCAAACCCTGGTTAATATTTCCTGCTTCCACACTCGCCTCCAAATAACTTAATAACACTTCTCCATATCTCATCATGAGATGATCGCCTCCATACGAAAGCCAGTCTGCAGGGGATACCGTCTCGTCCAGAAATTTATAAATGGAATAACCGTTTGCACGACCATTTAATCCTGGTATCCTATCGGCATTGTCTACGGAATCCGGATGTGCTTGATATAATTCTCCCTGGTAAAATGAGTAACCTGGTAACAATATTGTCGCATAAAGTCTGGGATCCCTATTGTCATACGGATTCTGTTCATCATACAATGGTGAATCTTCTATGCTTAAACCGTCATTCATCAGATATGCATCAACAAGATCCTGTGATGGCATGGTTTGGTGTTGTCCTGCATTTTTATACAGAGAATTAACCCAGATACCTGCATGACCAAAAGTGTTTGCTCCTGAACCATCAATTTGTTTCCTGCTTAACATTATTTCACTGACAGTTTCACCATCACGTATAAATAGGTCAAAGTATTCAGGATGAAGGGTATGTACTCCTAAATCGATCACTTGCTTAAAGGACGTAGCAGCCTCGGACCAATTTTTCTCGGCCATTAGTAACCTTCCTTTCATACCCAATGCTGCTCCTTTTAGAATTCTACCATGTTCAGATGCAGGCCTGGTAGCAGGCAGGTCATTCGCAGCTGCAGTTAATTCCTGCAGTACGAAGTTAACGATTTCTGCCTTGGTATCCCGACTTACAGCATTGGCCTCATCAATGCTTAAAGACTTAACAATCAAAGGTACACCCCCAAAATACTGGCTCATCCAAAAATATGCATATGCCCTCTGAAATCTTACTTCAGCTATTATTTCCGCTTTCTTAGCCTCATCCATATCAACGCTTTGGATATTTTCCAAAAATATATTAGATGCAGTTATCTTGCTATATGAACGGTTCCAAAGTCTACTAGACACAAAATAGGTTGGATTGTTCCCGGTCTCTGTTATTACTGTATATCGCAAGAACTGGTCATAGCCATTATCGGTAGCATGGTCATAATTCTCCTGCCCGTTATGAAAAGCTTCATTATTATTTCGAACACTATAAACTCCAGTCAAAGCGAGAAGAGCATCCCCTTCAGTGTTCCAAAAAGTACCCTCTGACAACTGGTCCTGAGGAAACTTTTCAAGAAAATCTTCATTACATGCAGAGACAAGAATTGGGATGACAAGATAGATCAGCCAATTTTTATTAATTATTGCTTTCTGTATTTTCATGATCCTGAATTTTGTTATTAAGATTTAAAATTTAACCTGTAAACCACCAGTAAAAATGCGAGCAAGAGGATATTTAACCCCCCAGAACCAGTCGTCATGTACCTCGTCGGGATCCCAACCTTGGGGATATGAGTCAAAAGAATACAAATTCGAAGCGTTTAGGTAGACCCTCAAAAAGCTAAGCTTAATTGCTTCTGTTAGCTGGGACGGCAATGTATAACCAATCTGGAGATTTTTTACTTTAAGGTAAGAAGCATTGCGCATCCAGAAACTAGAATTCTGAGTTGTAAATTGAGCAATCGTTGTTACTTCAAGCCGGCCGTATTCTGAGTAGCGTTGAGGATTATCGGCAGTCCAACGGTTATCGTAAATATATCTTTGAACACTGGAATCAAATATATGAAATGCAGTCCCTGATAATCCCTTCAACTGCCTCTTCATACCAGCTTCGCCCTGAAGCAGCAGTCTAAAATCGAAGCCCTTGAATTGGGCACCAAACGTAGCACCAAAGATGTATTTTGGGATTTTGGATCCCAATGGTTTCCTGTCATATGTTGCATTAACGATCCCATCCGGCACACCATTCGGACCACTGATATCTACAAACCTCGGTTGGCCCGGCTTTGGTGTATAAGGTTGAGGAAGATTACTATCAATATCTTCTTGATCCAGGAACCACCCATCCCATACATATCCGTATACAGATTCTAAAGGCTCTCCTACGAATAATCCATTGGCTATATCTTGATCAACGTTCGCTAAAGCCGTTACTTTGTTTGTTATATAAGAAAAATTGGGCGTGATACTGTACTGAAAATCACCGATGGAATTGCGGTGGTTAAGGTAAATCTCAAAACCCTTGTTTTCGACAGCACCTGCATTTACTGGAGATGAAGACAATCCAAGTAGATTTACAACACTTATATTGTAGAGAATATCATCAGTTTTTTTATAGAAATAATCAGCGTATACATCAAGTTTCCCATCGAATAATGTTACATCAAGTCCTACATCGGTAACTGTGGTTGATTCCCAAGTTATATCTTGATTTGCCACTCTAGTTACCCTAGCACCTGAAGAGAGAGCATCTCCAATAAAATATTCCTGTCCCGTGGAAAGTGTTTGTTGATATGGATACAATCCAATCTTCTGGTTACCCAGCTTTCCCCAGGAAGCCCTCACTTTCAAATGGTCTATCCAGGAAGTTTCAGGAAAGAAACCTTCTTCTGAGATTCTCCATGCTCCGGAAACGGAAGGGAATGTACCGAATCGGTTCCCTTCTCGAAATCTGGAGGAACCATCGTAGCGTAAAGAACCTTCAAGCAGGTATTTACCCTTGAAAGCATACTGAAATCTACCAAAATACGAGCGTAGAGCATACTCTTCGGTATTTCCACTATTTGTCTGTGTAGCAGCGTCACCACTATTTAATTCATGTAATTCATTAGTAGGCTGATTACCTCGAAATGCTTTTATAAAATTCCTTTCCCACTCTTCCTGTTCAATACCTGCAATGATATTTATATCATGGTTTTGCAGTTCTTTATTAAATTCAACTATTGCTCTCAAGAGCAATAAATTTTCGTTTGCATGCTGTTCATCGGTTGATCGTGTTCCATGCAATGTTGTCGCGTCAATTTGATACTGTCTCTGATTTGCTACATCCATTAATGTGTTGGTTTTATAGGCCGCCTCACCTCTCAAGGTCAGCGGCTCAATAATCTGATAACTCAATCGGGTGCGAGCCAGGTTATGAGTCTTGTCAAATGTCCTTAAACCTGGATCATCCAATACTGCATATGGCGATCTGTTGAAATAATTCCCATAAGAACCATCCGATCTTCTGGTTGGAAAGGAGGGCGGCAACCAGTAAGAGATGGCATGCCATTCACCATGTATAAGACCCGGTATAGACATCAAAGGATATGTCTGCTTTTGTTTATTTCCCAGCACGCCTACCTCAAGATTAACCTTATCTGATATATCGGTATTAATTTTCAGATTATAATCAAAACGATCATTTGAATAATTATCTATAATTCCCTCACTCACCTGATAGCGCGTAGAAAACCAATATGTGCTTCGATCACTCCCGCCGGAAACAGATAAGTTATGAGTGGTCTGTAATCCACTCCCAGTTGAAAAAATATTTCTCACATGATCATTATTCGGATAATTGTCCGGGTCCGAACCGTTTCTGAATAATTCGATTTCTGCTGCTGTATATGTTGACGCTAAACCATTATTGGCTTGCGCTTCATTTAAAGCTCCAGCTTGCTCCCATGAAGGCAAATACTCTGGAAACTCCATCACTGTTTGCTTGCCTACATATCCGTCATAATGTACTTGTAAATCGCGTTGACCTTTCTTTGTTGTTATCAGAATTACTCCATTTGCGGCTCGGCTGCCATATATCGATGCGGAAGCCGCATCCTTCAGTACAGATACACTTGCAATATCATTCGGATTCACTTCATCAATGTCCATGTTAATCCCGTCTACCAGGATGAAAGGATCGTTACCCGCGCTGCTAAAAGTTCCCAGACCACGTATTCTGATTTCTGCCTTGTCACTGGCTATATAATTGTTGTCAGGGTCACTTCCATCTCCTGGTAATCCCCCCCCTGGCGTAAAACCTGGGGCACCTGAAACCTGCCTTACTGACACCCCAGAGATTTCTCCAGCTAGAGCCTGGGAGGCCTGGGTTATTGGCCTACCCTCAAAATGGTCAACATTCATGCTACTCACCGCACCGGTAAGGTTGACTTTTTTCTGAGTTCCATATCCAACAACTACCAACTCCTCCAACTGACTGGCAGTAGCAGTCAGGAGTACGTCCACAGTATTGCGGTTGTCGATGATTAGTTCCTCAGTAGTGTATCCGATAAAAGATACTACCAGGACATCGCTCGCATCGGGAACACCTTCAATTGTATATCTTCCGTCGATACCTGTAACGGTACCCAAATTTGTACCCTTTACAAGGACATTTGCACCGATCAAGGGCTCACCTTCCGAAGAAATGATGGTACCTGAGACAGTTTTTTGACCAAAGGTCAATAAGGGCATAAGAAAGAAAAGCAGAAGCACAGGTAAGAAGTGCTTTGTCTGTATTTCTTTCATTGATAAGAATCCTAGACTTTTCATAACATCTTTCGATTTTAGTTTAATAAAAATGTGCGCAGTTGATAATTATATTGGTAAAAGCCAGTTTTGTAAAAAAAAATGGTTTGTATAATGGTGGACAAAATATCATTTTTTTTTTAATGAACGGTGCAATATAAAATGTTTTTTTTAAATTCAGGCAATGGGGATAAAAATTTTGTGGATGCGAGTTATCCCCCCCCCCCCCACACACAACGTGTTGATAATCAGTCATTTGTAAAGAATGTTTTTTGCTCTTTCCAATATGTTAAAATCTGTGTACCAACGAAAGCCCCGCGGGTGGATTGTACTTTTCGAAGATGGAATGGGGTGGAGGGTAGGAGGTAGTTGGGGAGGCTTGGCCATTTCCCACCGTTTGGGATGACCATTAAGGTAGGCTTCCCATTTTGCAACATCGTTTTCATCAAGCTGTTTTGCCCAATTGACAAAACTCTGATCATCTAACCACTGCTCTAACAATGTCATATCCATAATTTCCGCAATTTCATTTGTTACTAAGGCCATAATAATATCGTAGGTAGATGGCTTCTCTGTGACGCTTGTGCACCAAGCACGAAATATAGCACCCCTTATACTTGTTCTTTTTCATCTGCATTTCGTTGAAGAACGCCTCACTTAGCGGAAGGCTAAGCTCGGGAACCTTCGCCTCATTCAGATAAAAAATAACGTCGTCTAAGGGGCACTTTACTTAGTGCTTGGTACACTAGGGCAAATAATTCAGCGCATGAAGCAGCGCTTGTCTTTGATTTCTCTTGGTTTCTTCAAGAAACAAGATTTCGTTTGTAGAAAATTGAATATTTGTTCGATTGGAGTATTCGCCCTCAGATGTTTGAATCTTTCTTTCTGCTTTTATTTTTTCGAGAATTCTTCTTCTGAGGGCGCTAAACAAATAGGCTTTTACATTTTTAGCGATGCCAAGTCTTTCTCTTGCTTCATAGATATAGATGAAGAGTTCCTGAATGCATTCCTCTACAATGTATTTGTCAGGAACGATGCGAATTCCGTAATGTGTCAGGAAGTCATAATAATTCGGAAATTTTTAGTGTTGTTTTCAAGTTTAGAGATTTGAGCCTTTTGAACACCTATTTCGCTTCATTTAAATATCTCGCCTCTCCAATATTGATGTTATTCATCGATCCAGTAAAAGCATCATGCCCGTATATTAGTCATTCAAATCACATAATTAATGTATATTTTGTGTAATATTACACATATTTATCACTAAATGTTGTAAAACCTTGTTCTATTGGAGAAGAATAGAAGATGATCTGTCGCGATGGAAGACTTCCAAAAGCAGAAAACCGCTACTTGTTATGGGAGCCAGACAAGTAGGTAAAACTACTACATTAAATCATTTCGCGCGAACTGCTTTTGAAAATTTTATTTACGTAAATTTTGAGCTTCAAAAGGAGGTCAACTTACTCTTCGAAAGGGATTTAGAACCGGAGCGGATCGTCAAAGAACTAGCCTTGTTATCAGGTGAAAAGATCGAGCCGGAGAAAACGCTCATCATTTTTGATGAGGTCCAGGAATGCCGAGAAGCCGTGACATCACTTAAGTACTTTTATGAAAAGGCTCCTCAATATTGCATCGTCGCTGCCGGATCGCTATTAGGTATAAGTTTGGGACATCGGTCATCATTTCCTGTCGGAAAGGTTGATTTTTTAACCATGTATCCATTGAGTTTTGATGAGTACATTAGAGCCGGTGATCAAAAGCTAATTGATGCGTATGACTATTATTTGACAGCAACCTCAATAGAACCCATACCGCTCACTTTTTTTAACCCTCTGATCGACTTGTTCAAACAATATATTCTTTCCGGAGGGATGCCCGAGCCTGCAAAGATCGTGCAAGAAGAGCAAGATATTCTGAAAGCAGTCGAAAGTCAAAACAATATTATCAATGCGTATCGAATAGATTTTGCAAAGCATGCAAATGAACGTATAGCTGTACGATTAAATTATTTATGGAATTCGATACCTTCTCAATTAGCCAAAGAAAATAAGAAATTTCTTTACCGTACTATTAAGACAGGCGCTAGAGCAAGGGAATACGAAGAAGCCCTATCATGGCTTGAACAAGCCGACCTGATATGCAAAGTATATAAAATTACGAAGCCCGGAATTCCACTCAAGGCCTATGAAGATTTATCGGCATTTAAAATATACCTATTAGACACCGGCTTGCTGGGTGCAATGGCAGGCTTGCATCCGCAAGCCTATATTTTGGGAGACCGCTTATTCACAGAGTTTAAAGGAGCCCTCATAGAAAATTACATATGCCAGTGCCTTAAAATGCAAAATCACAATGATCTGTGGTATTGGACTTCCAACCGCATCGCCGAAGTGGATTTTGTAATCCAACACGCAACTGAAGTCATACCGATCGAAGTCAAATCAGATCTTTCGATCAGGAGTAAAAGCTTAGCACAATACAAAAAGCTTTACCATCCTAGAATCCGTCTAAGGTTTTCTATACAAAACCTGACTTTGGACGATGATCTCTTAAACATTCCATTGTTCTATGCAGACTACCACCGAACATTCCTGGATAAATCGATTCTAAACCGATAACTGCCTTTGCCTAAGCTAAGAGCAGTATTTCGAAGCAAACCTTTTTGCATTTTTTTGGTGAGAACTTTGCGGCACCTAAAATCAATGGCATATAGCAGATGTCTTTCGACTCCGCTCTGAAGGAGTCTCTTTGCTCTCAACTCTTAAAGAGTATAAGGACAAGACAGGCTTTCTGAGTGATCCGGATTCGATCAAGCAGCGTCGGAGAAGGCCAGTCAGAGGTCTACCGACGCCCAATCGCGTCGTCTCATTTCAGCAGCTGCTTTGTGACGCTGTACATGCCGACTTTCGTTTTGATGGGCTCATAGCCTTTCACAGCGACTTCCAGGTCATAGTCGTACAAGCCGCGGTTGATCACGAACAACAGGCCCTCTTTTTCGGTCTCGATCACCCGCGCTTCGACAATGGCACGGTACTCATCTGGGACACCCTTCAGGAGGATATCCGGCTGAACTATCTCGCGGATGAATGCCCCCACGAAGTTTCTCAAATCTTGGTGCAGCATCGTGAAATGCGTCCTGCCCAACGGGAAACCGAATACCAATACGTTGCCGCCGCATCCTGCGGGAGCGACAACGGCTGGCCTACCATCCAAGCCGTAGGTCAACAAAACCTTCTGCCCTGTGGCGTCCAACAGTAACCGCTCGTGCGCTCCGAAGCCAGCGAAACTGCCTTCTTCATTTCCGGGCTCCTCGCCCGTGGCGCGCAAGTCCCACCCATTGAACCAGTAGTTCGGCTTTTCGTGGCCGTCGATTTCAAGCCCGAACTGCTTGCCAACCGTCTTGGCCGCATCAATATCCTGGACCGGCAGCTCGACAAGGGCCCGTCTGCCGGATCTGGCGTACTGCTTGATGTCAGCTGCCAGCTCAGTGTCGATGTAAGTGTAGGGGAAGATCATCGCATCATAGGGACAGTTGGCGGGGTCAAACTCATCCAACAGGACGGCCACTTCATATCCCAATGCGCTGAGCATAGAGTAATTGCCGTTCATTGCTTGTTCGAGGTCGTAACCCAATTCGCTACTGTGAACAGCATGATCCCGTTTAAGGAAGATGCCGACACTCGGAGCGATGCTCCTACCTCGCCCAAGAATATCTCGGTACTCCCGCAGCTCAGCGATGCCTTTTTTCAATGTCAGACGCCTTTCCGTGTCGTAGGTGTCCACGCCAATCATGCCGTTGATCCAGGGTTCCGGACCGTTGAGCAACGGGTCCCAGCGATAAAAAATGACGCCTTTCACGTTGTGGGCCAGGGCGGCGTTGAGTTCCAGCACCATCTGCTTGCCGTTGTAGAGTATGTCGCGCCCACCCAAGGTAAATGGGCCGCCTTGGAACTCGGCGATCCATATATCCTTTCCCGGTCCGAGGGCCTTTAGCATCGCCGTTTGGATAGCCTTGCCCTGCGTGTGTTCGCCCAAACCGCAGTAGTGACTATATGACATCAACTCGTAGCTACCAAGGTTCCACCAGTCCTGCGATATGCGACTAATTGCAAAGGCATTAGTAGGGTTGTAGTGCGTCAGGAACTAAATGTGTGACCATTTATTCAAACAGTTGATTGTTGTTCGTTGATAGTTGTTTGTTAGGGAACCAGCAACGAACAACCAGCAACCGTCAACTTTTAAGACGTTCAAAGACTTTGTTTCTAACGCACTAGTGCGCCAAGCACTAAGTAAAGTGCCCTTTAGACGACGTTATTTTTTATCTGAATGAGGCGAAGGTTCCCGAGCTTAGCATTCCGCTAAGTGAGGCGGTTCTTCAACGAAATGCAGGTGAAAAAGAACAAGTATAAGGGGTGCTATATTTCGTGCTTGGTGCACTAGCTTGATCTATTCGATAGTCACCGGAAAAGTAACCTGAATATCAGTTTGGCCGCCAGCACTGGCTGCATTACCCTCGCGCACTCCTTCAGCAAATTTATCCACGCCGCTGTACAAGGAGACTATAAGATTTCCCGATCCGGCACTGCCTGTCCGCATAGCAATAGACAGACCTATTGGATTATTATTGCCATCTCCATCTGCGTATTTAACGATCAGGTCCACACCATTTCTAATGTAGAAGAGTTGGTGGCCTTCTTTGTCTGCATCAATCTCTTCGTTGATGGTTATCGGGGGATTCGCGGCTTCATTAAGAAACGTCAATTCGCCAAAAAATAACGAATTAATCGGTAATTCCACTGGCGTAACGACTGGATCATTACCACCTACTCCATCGAGATCCCGGTAGGTGAAGCTTGTCACCTCGGTGGCAAAATTAGTCAACTCTAAGATTACTGTCGTAATTACTTTTTTTTCGGGTGTAACTACTTCTTCCTCACCACCACACGAAAGCATAAGTAATAATGCGAATACAGATAGGATTAATTTCACCTTTTTCATCTATTTAATTTATCCTAAAAATCAATAACATAGATAACCTATTTCTCCGTATAATTATTTCCGATCTGATAAATATTGAATCAAATCGCGAAATTCATGGGCCGTCATTCTCCGGTGGAGATTGGCCGGCATGAGCGATGCCTCCATAATCGATTGCTCCTCGATATCGTCGTACGCGATTGCCTTTCTTTCACCGGTCGCCAAAATCATCTGAAGGTGGCGTTTTGAATCCAAATCTTTGTCAAGCCTGCCAACTGTTACGTCCTTGTCCGTGGTAACCGCATATCCAGCATAAACAGGCGTAATAATATCATTGGGATTCAATATACTTTCTATGATTCTTTGTCTGTCGGTATTGCCCCCAACTTTGGAAAGATTGGGGCCAAATATTCCCCCTCTTCCATCGACACGGTGGCATGAGTTGCATTGGTAGCGAGTACTGTGAAAAATTCTCGCCCCGGCGACGCTGCTTCCATTCTCATACCCAAGTCCTCTCCAGTACTCTGCAGAAGATGCCTCGTCCTCTTCGGGAAGTGCTTTTTTATATGCAGCAATCCAGGGAGCTACGTCCTGATCTTCGGATAGCTGGTCGATACTTCTCATGGCCTCCTGCTTGATCGATTGAATTTCGTTTTCATTTTTGAGGATATCCAGGAGTATAGCTCTTGTGTCTTTATTAGTTGCGGCACTATTCGAAAGTGCGACAATCGCTTCGAGTCGGACATTTTCGTTGCGCTTCGAATCACCAGCGATATTTTGAAGAACCTTAGTCGCAGTATTATCTTCTGGACGTGCACTTAGTGAGCGGATGGCTTCGACTTGAAATGTGGTGTTGTTCGCTTTTGCAAATTGCTTCAGTATCTCCGCATCGAGTCCGGCGTAGTTAGGATCTATTGCAGATAAGGCGCGCGTTCTAATTTGATAGTTGAGATCTGAATTTTGAGCAGTGGCCAGTAGAAATTTTTGCCGTTTGTAAAAGCTCAAGCGCACGTGCTCGTCTCCCTCCATGAAGTGGTTTTTTTGATTGAATTCACCGTCCAGGTATTGAAAAGTGACCATGTAGGCGTCGAATAATTTGGACGTAACGTCTGTAAGGCTGTTGAATGAAACTTCTGCCTCACTGCGAAAGTCCTTCAAGTTGTCCTCGGCAATCCATTTCAGGACAGTCAAGCGGTTATCCGGAGAAGCATCATTGAGAAAGTTAGGAATTACATTTTTCGCCTTTTCGGCAGCTGAACGGCGTAAGCAAAGCAGCGCGGCCAGCCGTTTTTTCGCATCAGAACTTTTAGCGTACTCAAGGAGAAATTCCAGGTTTTTTGACTTTCCAAATGTTTCGATGATCGCCGTTTGAATGAATGGGTCGTCGTTGCCAAATAAACCGATAACAGATTCGAAAGAATTCTCGGAAAATAATCCGTAGATGGCTTCGCGTTTTACGAAAGGAGAAGGATCATTTTTTATTAAATTGAGGTAAAACTGTTCATTTGTTTTTATCTTCTGGTCGACAATCATTCTAACAGATGCTGAGCGCAGAAGCTCATTTTCCTCTTCTAAAGCCAGGTCGAGTAGACTCGCGAGGTCTGATTGTGCATTCGACTGCGCTGCCCAAATTATATTCATCTTTCCGCGGTCACTCAGTTCAGTGGACTGGAAATAAGCCTTTAACTCAGAAACGTGTTTTGAAACAACAAGATCGGCTGCGTCCGCTCTAATGCGAGGATCACGAGAATTTAGCAAGTCCAACAAGTCTTCTTTCGATAGTTCTGCAGAAGAAGAAATGTTTTTGTTCTTCTCATCATTGTTTGGATTAGAAATTCTCCAGATTCTGCCCTCACCGTGTACAGCATAGGACACACTCGCCCAATCAGTGGCAATCACTGCGCCCCTGTTGTCCATTGCAAGGCCGACGGGGTAAAAATTCCGACCACCTTTTACAAATGATTTAGATTGTGACGTAAATGAACTTCCCTTTCGCTTAAGTTTAAAACTTTCTATTTCATTATCACCCCATCCGGTCACCAATAGCGATTCGGTCAGCGCTTCGCCAAAATTGTCCTGATCGTAGTACAGTACTCCACTTGGCGCCTCCTTCGTGCCTGCAACCATTGGGAGGGTACCCGGAAGTTCTCCAAACCACGATGTCAGCGGACTAAGGCCATCGCGTCCATGCTGAAATTGGAATCCATAGTTGCCTCCTTTGACAATATGCAGAAGACGACAGGGAGGTCTCGAATCGGGATCGTTCTCGACTGCGAAGAGATTACCAAAATCATCAAATGTCATCGCAAAGCAATTCCAAATCGCTGTAGCAATTCTCTCCAAATTAGATCCATCCATATCGCAGCGATAAATACTGCCTCCTTCTCTTTCTTTCCCATGTAAGATTGTACCATCCGAACCGGTTATCTCATAGTACGCACCAAAATTTTCTCCGCATTGGAAGTAGATTTTGTTGTCGGGACTGATAACGAGACCGGACATACCGTTGTGCGGAAACACCTCATCTGTTTCCATGGAAATAAGGGTCTTGCGATCATCAGCCACAAGATCGCCGTCCTCATCGCTATACTCCAATACCGACACCCGGGTAGTGATCAGCACCTTTCCGTCTCGTGTTAAGGAAAGCGACATACCGTCCTTAAAATCGGTAGCAAACTCAGTGATTTTCTTTTCTGATTTTGAATCGAGATAACCACTGAATACGAGGATTTTGTCATGGTCCGGGCCGGGATAGTCGTCTTGCCGTACATGGGTGTGATTTTCGATCACCCAAATGCGGTTTTGTTCGTCGACCTGGACACCTGTGGGCGTGACGATGTCGGGCTCTTTGGATAGAAGGGAGATTTGCGCCTGGTCAACTTGAACTTGTGGTGGGTTTTCTATTGAATTGGACGAATCATATTCAGATGGCTGATTACAAGACACAGTAAAGGCCATTAATAACACAGCCGATAATTGCAACATCCACGGAGTCATTCTCATAATAGTGTTTCTTTATAATACCGGTAAAATTGCTAGCCAGGTAGTCTTTGATAATTGCAAGATATAATTTTCTCCGATGAATACTCTTATAAACGAAAATCGACTTCCTATGGCCTGGATGTGCTATTTGTCCCGAACTTGTTTTTTAAGTGAATCGCCATTCAAATGCAGATACCCTTTCGAGCAAAGCTGTTAACGGATTTGAAATTTCTGTCAGGGCGATTTTTGATACGGGTATTCGATTGGAAACTTTGAAGAATTTTCTGTTGGCTTAATACGGGTTAACAATTTTGTTCGAAAATCTAGTGCACCAGGCACTAAATCCTGACCCCCATGAAACTTGTTCTTTTCCTCCTGCTCGGCGTTGGAAAAATCCTCATTATGCTTAGGCATAACTCCGGTTTTTCCGCCTTGATCAGAAGAAAAATAACTTTGTTTATGAGGTTCATTACTTAATGCCTAATGCACTAGAGTATGTTTTCTTTTCTGAAAACCTGCCTTGCCGGCAGGTATCTGCTAAGCACCAAAAACAACACTCCACAACTCAACCACGCCGGTAATGTCAAAAAGGAAAGAAATATTTCTTGAGTTACGGAGATAGAGTAGAATATCACAAAGCTCAACATCCATGCAAGAAAAACCGCAAGATTGAAGGAGATGCCTGCTTTTTCCGCATAGTTTTTGGCTATGCCTGTTCTTTTCGCAAAGAAATGTTCGAATACAATAATTGCGCCGATTGGAGCAAGAATAAAGCCATAAAGGGCCACAAATCCCAGTAATTTCATGGCGATAGCAGGAAATAGACCTGCAATGGTAGCAATAGCGCCAGCCAATACGGTAACCCAAAAGGTAGATGTTTTGGGTCTAATGGCCTGGAAGGCTAGTCCAGCTCGGTAGATTGTAGGATTTGCGGTGGTCCACCCGGCGATAACGACAGCGATAATGCCAAATACGCCTATAGCATTGTATGCCAGTGGCCCAGGCGCAACCGGAGGCGCCTCATTATTCGCGAGAAAATTTTGGGCTTCTGGCGATTGTACGTATACGGCATAAAGTAGGGCCGCTGCAATCCAAGCCATATAATGACCGACGTACATTCCTGCCGCAGTGGTCCAACCTAATTTTGCATTTTTTGCATAGCGAAATACGGAAAGATCAGACATGCCAATGTGCATAGCGGCATTGCAAAACCACGACCACAAAACCACATGCCAGAATGTGTATTTTATTTGCCCTGGAAACGGGTCCGAACCTTCGCCCCACACATTCCAGAAATCTGTGAAATTCTTGACTCCTAACTGTCTGAGGGCAACAATACCGCAAGCCAGAAAGGCAATGACAATAAAGGGCGACATCCAATTGGCTGCTTTTGAGACCATATTGTATCCTTTAGCAGCTACAATCGAAATAATGAACCCTATTGATAAAACAATAACTGTCCACGTAAGCCCATTGGGCAAGGTGTCCGTGAGTTTGGGCATTTCCATGTCGAACGGAATCCCAACGGCAGTTGCGGACACTGTGATCATTGCTCCCGCCAGAAAGCAGAATAAAATTCCGTTGGCAATATTGTAAAAAATCACCAAATTCTTCCCGCAGATTTTCTCTAATTGGTAATATAAGGTCAGGCGGTTTTTCACAGCAATTTCAGCAGTCAGAAAGCGCCAACTCAAAACCGCTAATAAATTTCCGATCAACAATCCTATGATCAAATCAAATGCACTCACACCGGCAGTTAGAAACAGCGGGCCGATCATAAATTCTGTTCCGGCAGCGTGCTCTCCCGCGTACATTCCCAAAAAGCTTTTCCAACCTTTCAGGATAGTTTTTGGAACAGCTTGCCTTTCAAATTCTGTGGATTGTAATTGTTGTTTTTCCATCCCTATCAAAACTTGTGAATATACGAACGTTATTCAGATATGGTGTATCCGAAATGGTGATGGAATTAAGACGAAAGAATTTGTGGCCGGATAGGCGTTTAATTTCTCGTACGGCTTCCGAAGTGCCCTCGTAGTCGACAAGATTATCACCCGTGTTGTGTATAGGATTTTTCAATGGTTGTAATCTCACCGGCAACGGCTGACAGTGCATTAGTTGATGAAGTTTGAGCATAGCTGATATGCGTGAAGAAAAGCATGGCGACCAGCGCAAAACACGAGAGGTACTTTTTTATTGCTTGTTGAGTTTTTGGTGATGGATTTTTAGAACGATAACAATTTGGTGAATAGTACGGAATTGATTGAAATCATTGTTTTATGTCAAAACTGGTTATGCAGAGGAGAGATTTTGATAATTGAGAATCCGGACGACTTATGCGCATCGAATGCTTTTTGCAAGAACATTCGTATTGAATATGTACTGAAACTTCTTTTATTTTGCGTTCGTTTAATCGAATATTGCATTTTGTGCAATATATGGTGATTGTAGCTCAGTTGGTTAGAGCGCTGGATTGTGGTTCCAGAGGCCGCGGGTTCAAATCCCGTCTTTCACCCCTGACGGGACATGCATCAAAAAATTGATCATGTCCTATTTTTATATATGTGTATTCCATTGATAATGAACTGTTTATACTGAGAAAGCTGTTAAGAAGAGGGGTTTGAACTATACACTCACCCCTATCGATGCTAAACCCCTCCGGAAAGAGTGCTTTTAATAGCTTATGCTTTACATAGCTCGTTGATTCTGAGTAGTGTTTGCGCAAATAGCCGAGGGGTTTGAACTCTTCCCAATCGAACTGCTCTAAAAACTCTAATCTGCCATTTGTGTCATACTCTAATTCCGTCAATTCGGTGAGTTCCGCATTTAATTTTTTATCAAAACGTGCGTATGCGCTCGACTCCAAATCTCCGTCGAGAAAACGATTCTCTATCGTTGCCAACCTTTGTTTAACTTTCTTCATCTTGGTCTTTACTATTTTCAATTCACCATTCACGGAGTGACGGATTTTTGACAGTTCGTCCTGGATAAGCATTCGGACTTTCCCCATGTCTTGCTGTAGGCAGCATATAGCTTTGAATACCAGGTCGTGACAGTATCGGGCATTGATGTTTTGCTTTTTGTCTCCACCAATTGTGCGATAATAGGGGTATTTGCCTCCATGCCTGCCTTTACCGTAGAATCCCGTCATAGACCTGTACGTATTGTGGCACATAAGTACTCCTTTGAGAAAAAAGAAATCAAGATTGGGATTGTTGATAGACCAGGTTTTTCCTTTGTTTGTCTGATTTAGCTCGCTGAGTTTTTCCTGAACTTTGTTGAAAAGGGATAAAGGTACAATAGGTTCATGCTTCGCCTCTACACGTTCTGGCGCTAAGTATTTATGAGCAGGGCAATCGATATATCCGCAATAGACGACATTGGTGAATATGCGGCAAAATGACGACCTGGTAACTCCCAGTTTGGTCTGATATTTTTCGCGAAGTTCAGACTGATCACACCCACCAAAAAAACTTTCAAACAATTCTAAGATAATGGACGCCTTTTCGTCAGGAGCGAGGATGCGGCGGACGTTGCCGGCAGGCGTACGCACACCGGTGTCCATACGGGTATATCCCACCGGTGGACTGGCGGTATAGTAACCTTTACGCAAACTTTCCTGGATACCGTTTTTCGTGCGTTGTGATATTTTTATCGATTCTGCATGTGACGAACTGGCATACATAGCCAAAAACTGTGGCCACATGCTGTTATCAAAATCTACCATTTGGAATACGGCATTGACTTCCACACCTTGCTCCTTGAACATGCGGACAGTGTGAAAATGGTGCTCCGTATTGCGCCCAAAGCGATCCCATTGCTCAATAAAAAGATAATCAGCATAGTGTGAGATAGATTCACAGAGATATAAAATTTTGCTTAATGATTTTCTTTCGAACGTGGTGCCTGAAATGACATCCAAGTATTCGCCAACTACTTCGTAAGATTTCACCAAGGGATGAGATTTCATTTGCGTCATCTGGTACGATAGGGAATGACGCTTGTCGTTTTGTTCCTCTGTGGAGCATCGAGCATATAGGATGGCTTTTTTCATGGTTCTAAACTATACGCAATTTTCACTTTTCACATGATTAGTTACTCTATTATCTTTTTGCGTCGATTTCACTTTTATAACATTTGATTTATTTCCTCTATTTTTTAACCATTCCTGATACTGCCACCCTATCATGAGTCTTATCAACATTCTCATTTTTGCCTCATCTGCTGATTTATGATTCATTACTCTTTCAATATTTCTATCGCTTTGCGCAAATTTCTCACATCCTGTATGTCCCGAATTATCCAATCATTGAAGTGTGGAAACATTTGTATCCATTCGTGACGACATTTGATGTCGTCACTGAGTTGCTCCTCACATTGCTTTAATTCTTCTGTCAATATTTTAATCACTTTTTTCAACTGAGGATACTTAATTCCATTTCACATTTTCGGGTGATGAATGAAATAAAATATCACACCGCGTATAATCGAATGTGAAGAGCCCAATATGTTCGTCAACGGGCAAGACCTCTATTGCTTCTAAATCGTCATAAACCAAATATTCGCCGTCGATGTCCTCTTCAAGCCTATACTTATTTTTTTCAGGTAAACACATTTTATATTGTTTATTCACAATCGTTATTTTTTATTGTACAGTCCCACACACCGCTTCGGCAATGTTTAAAATTTCGCTCGGCAACATGATCAATCCCATTTCTGCCAGTTTTACATATAATCTAGTGTTCAGTCAAGCGCATAAATCTGGGTAAAAAGAATAAAGTAACTTCGAATGTTGTTTTGCATAAAGATTAGAGTGACCACCTGATCAAAAAGAGAATATAGAGCCTTGATTAATGAACAAAAAAAAGAATCATGGCAAAATTTTACAAAGTAACCTTAACCGAAGAAGAGCGTAGTGAATTAGAGCGAATAATAAGCATACCCAATAGTAAGTCAATTAGGACCAAGCGGAGTTATATATTATTGGCCTCAGATGAGAATGGAGATAAGCATTGGACAGATAAAAAGATTCAAATTGCCTATGGAATGACGATAAATGGAATAGAGCGAATGCGAAAAAGATTTGTGGAACACGGATTTGAAGCAGCGCTATATGGAAAGAAAAGAGAATATGTAAAAGAAAAGATATTTGACGGTCGGGTAGAAAGCCATTTACTATCCTTAAGATGTGAAGAAGTTCCTGATGGTCATTCAGGGTGGAGTTTACGATTATTGGCTGATAAGATGGTAGAATTGGAATATGTAGAAAGCATCAGTCATGAATCTATACGGCAGATACTAAAAAAAACAAAATTAAACCCTGGCGAGTCAAAGGTTGGATAATGCCAAAGAAAGGAGCAGATTTTGTTCATAAAATGGAAGCGGTATTAGATGTATATGAACGACCATATGACCCGACTCATCCAGTAATCTGTTTAGATGAGTCCCCTAAACAGATCATAAGTGAAACAAAGAAAAGCTATATGGATTCAAAGGGTATATTACATCAAGACTATGAGTATAAAAGAGAAGGAGTAAAAAGTATGTACATGATCGTAGAACCCTTAGGAGAATACAGAGAAGTACATATTGAGGATAATCACAATAGTCAGACTTACGCAAAAATCATCATGAACTTAGTAGAAAAAACATATAGCGCTGCTAACAAAATCACATTGGTAGAGGACAATTTAAGTGCACATAAATTAAGTACCTTATATGAAATTATGCCTGCCCCCAGAGCCCGAAACATAGTGAAAAAGATAGAAGTTGTTCGCACACCGGCACATGCTTCCTGGCTCAATATTGCAGAATGTGAATTGAGCGTATTAACACGGTGTGGTTTGAAAAGTAGAATGTCAGATGAAGAACAACTCAAAAAACAAACCAAAGCCTGGTATGGGTACAGAAACAAAAACCAAAAAGGAGTAGATTGGCAATTTACAACGAGTGATGCGCGCATTAAACTAAAAAATCTTTACCCAGACTATATAATTTGACTGAACACTAGTGGTGTCCGGTTAAAATATTTTTTGAGACATAATTTAACCGGACAGCCGATTTCATTTATTTGAAAGCAAAAGTAGTGCTATTGGATAAATTCGTTTAGTTAGCGGCTTTATGGTACGGGAAATGACCCAATTTGGATTGTTTTAATCGGACAGCCGCATGGAAAGTTTAACCTTATAAGCTGAAGGGAGCCTGCTTTCTGAAAAATTGCTTTTTATGGAGAATTAGTCGGAATAAATGCCTGATTCTGAATTTAACCGGACACCACTACATATAATCGATAGTATATAACTAAACATTTGTCGCTCACCTCACCTGGGGGAGACGGTATAGACGGTATAACTATCACATAATGGGCGTTTGGGTATTGCTCTAGGGTATACATGGCGATATACTTAAATCTTGATGTTTTATAATCTCATGCACTATATCCCACCTACTATTGCCTAGAGTAAGCAAGAGGAGTCCGTTATTGTCTAACATTTTGTTAGATATATTGGATAAGGAGCTTAAAAGAAGAGGTTTGAGATACGTTCGGTATCAAACAGGGTCAGGCTCATGCTTGGAGTAGAACACGCATGGGAGGATGGGCAGTTGCCCTAAGTCCTATTCTCGGAACTACAATCACTCTGCAAAGACTAAGACGTAGGGGTTACGAATCCATGACATCTTACTATCTCAGATTTAAACCTCCGATTCGATGAACCGCCGTATACAGCTTGTCCCGACATTTATCGTCAACGATTTTCTACTATCCAATTATTTTAATATTCTCAGTCCGCTGTTTACTGACACTGCTAGGCTAACAATTTAAACACTAAAATAATATATGGCGGTTAACTATTTGTTAATTGGCCATTTAATAAGCTTCTATTCTAGAATAGGGCAAATGAGCCACGAATTCGCTTTGTAATTACACTTCATATTATTATTTTACGCCATATTTAATTTTAGTTATTATGGCAAAAAATACAAATCCGAGACTACCCGATCTTGATTTTGAAAAACTCAATGTTAAATCTGATGATTCTACTTCTTTGAAATTTTTAATGCTGGTAGAAGGTGCTTACGGACAGGGTGTGAAGAAAAGCATCAAGAAGTATGGTTATACAGAACAACGGTATTACCAATTGTTGAACAAGTTCAAGGAAGATGGTATGGACGCTCTGATCAATCAGAAAAGAGGCCCAAAGAAAAATACTGTTCGTTCTGATAGGGTCATCCACCAGATAATCAGACATCGTTTTCTCGATCCGCGAGCCAATAGTGATGTGATCGCCCAAAAGCTTAACCAACAGGGGATCAAAATCAGTAAACGAAGTGTGGAACGGACTATTCAGGAATATGGTCTTCAAAAAAAAACTCCATAAGCTAAATCCCGATAGTCAAAAGCCAATACCTGTTACTGCCCAGCAGACCAAGAGGGTAAAAAAGAAGATCGTGGTTACCGAACAGAACAATGAACGGTTCATACGCGAAATGTTAGCTCGAAAGGTATCAGGCACTCATTTGGGTCTCTGGTTATTGATACCGGAATATCTACGACTTGGAGCCTGGGACTTGGTCTGCGGACTTTTCAATAAGCCCGAAGATCACAACCTTTCTGCCCGTATTGGCCTACAATTGGTCAATGAAGCAGCAATTTGTCAAAACAGAGTCAGGAAAAGGAATGCTCTGTGCAATCAAGGTTTTGCCCTGGCAAATGGATTGTCCTTTTTGGTTACTGACGAAACCATTCATGAGGTACTCGACCGCCATACGATGGCAGAATATGAATCCCTTCAAGTGACATTAAGGCAACTCAGAAATCTGCAAGGACATTATGATCCACAAAATATCCTTGCTATTGATCCACACCGCATTCGGTCGTCCACTCAGCGCGTTATGCCAAAGAAGAAAAAAAGACCTTCAGAGCCTGCTCACAAAATGCTACAGACTTTCTTCTGTAACGATGCTTTAACGGGACAGCCATTGGCTTTTACCGTTGGATCAAGCGGCAAAACATGCTCAAAGGCCACCTTACAGTTGTTAGACCTATTGAAACAATCAGGGGTTGAAAAAGCATTAATAATGGCCGATAAAGAACATTTTACGGTCGATATATTAAACCACATTGTTGATAATACCGAAATGGATCTTCTCTTGGCAGTCCCTAATACCAAAAGTGTTGTTCAATGTTTTAATTCATTGGACTATAAGCACCTCTGGGCAGGATATGCCATTGGGCAAACTGATTATAAATTGAAAGCATGTCCACATCCTTTTAAACTTATTGTACAACGAACAGGAGAAATACCTCAATATTATTCCTACAAAGCTTTCTTATCCACTGTGGATAATAACGTAGTCCAATTACTCACTCAAAACTATCCAAAACGTTGGACTATCGAAGAGTTTTTCAATTTTGAAGGAGATATGGGTTGGAATCGTGCTTCTACCTTTAACCTCAATATCCGGTACGGGAAACAAAGTCTTGCTCTTATTGCACAAGCAGCTACACATCAATTGAAAAACAAACTACCAAAACCCTATAACCAATGGACTGCTACACACACCGCTACACAAATCCTTACCAATATGGAAGGTGATCTCAGAGTCAAGGACGACACCATCATTGTCACCTACTATCGGGACTATCTCAACCTTGGTATAGAAAAACATTACCAAAACTTGCCTCGAATCCTGGAACAGGAGGGAATTAATCCCAAAATACCTTGGCTATTTGATTTTAAACTCGACTTTCGATTCAAATGACTAAAATAAATTTACCTTCAAAAATCGTTGACATTTATCGTCGGGAAGGCCCGTACGTACGGTGGTGTGAGAGGCGCACCTCATCGCTTATCGGCGGTGAGGCCGTCTACTCGATTGGTGGTCGTTTTGATTCATTTCAAAATTACTTTTTTAATCCCAACACCCTTTTCCAATCCATCTATCACTTTAATTGAACTGTAAATAATTCTATAGCTTCATTTCTTCCTCTTAATTCATTTATACCCTGTGATTGGATTTGGAATTCAGATTCAATGTTCATCTTATTTTTGAGTTGATCGGATATTAGTATATCAACATTATAGTTGTTGCATAACCCTTGAATACGTGCTGTTGTATTCAGCACATCTCCGCTAAAAACAATGTCCTTTTTTAGAACTCCAATTTCACCTGTAGTGACCTTGCCGAAATGAAACCCTGCCTTGAAACTTGGTAGAATCTCGAATTTTGATTGATACTTTTCTGAACGATCCCTTAATGATTCCTTCATTGCAAAAAAGCATTTCAGACAATTATTTTCTTGAATTCCATTCTTAAGCTTCCAAGAGACAATGATTTCATCTCCAACATATTGATAAACTTCTCCATAATACTGTATAATAGGATCCGATAAGTCTGAATAATACTCGCTTAGCAGTTCAAAATATTTTACATGACCGATTTTTTCAGCAATGGTGGTCGAGGATTTCATATCCAAAAACATAAATATCCTATCTTCTTGAATTGGTTTGTGATACTTCCCTATAAAAAAATTGTAGAGTACAGACATTCCAAGGTTATCCCTGACTTCTGAATAAAATAGAGACACCCCTATCATGGCAGCGAGGTATAACTGAAAACTCCAAAAAGTAACACTGGATAAAAATTTCCAAGTATTTTCCCAATTTTGCTGATCGAATAGACTCGTCCCAAGTTTAACCGAGTAACCAATCGCTGAAACCACAATTACGAACGTGATCATCAGCAAAACATATATCAATGTCTTGCTAAGTATTTTCCTCCCAAATGAGTAATTGACAAATAAACTATTTATGACTCTTATTTCGAAAGTGCCCATCAATAGTCCTGAAACTAAGTACATGACAAAAAACGGAAGTAGAGCCAAATTTTCCGTCTGTCGTGGTTAATATATGCGTTGATATAGTTGTCTATCCCTCCCCTGAAAATGCTTTTTCTTCTTTTTCCTCGATTATTTTTTTTGAATAATGAGGGTATCTTTCTCTTTATCCATTCGCCTATACGTATCATCCATACATATGATATGGCTAATAAACCAAATAATGTTTCTAGCCTTTTGGGATGAGTTACATGTGTATCTTCCAGTTGAAAACCATTCGTTTTCATGTCCTTGAACATGTTTTCAATATACCACCTTTTGGCATAGATATCGCAAGCATCTTCTACATCCTCAGAGTGTATGACTATCAAATACTCTAATTTGTTCTTGTCATTTCTAAATCTGAATCCGCTTACGTATACTTCATTGCCTCCAACTAAATATTTTCCCGGCAATCTTGGCGATGATCTTTTATTATTTTTACATAATAAACCCAGTTTTACCTCCGTGCCATTTTTTACACCTACCATGCCTTCCTTAACCCGAAGGTTGAATCCTATCTCATTGGTTATCAAGTACTTAACCCAATGTTGGCCAATGAATTCCCGGTCTCCTATAACGTTCTTTATCTGACCTTTTCCAACAATTTTTACCACTTCCTCTAACAACTCAATTCTTTCATATTGTGCAGAGTTGCCTTTCTTTGGAAGCAACACCCATTTGATCGGTATCGAATACCCGTCTCCTAGTATAGAAAATACCAAAAAATTAATATCCACTTTACCAAATTGCCAGTTTGTCCTATCCACAAGCAGGGTATAAGGCCCCTTCAACTCACTCATTTTCAAAAGCAAATGTCCTAGACCAGTGTCATCCCAATCCACCTGAGAGATAAATCGTTGAAGACGACGATAATTACTCAATGGCTTCGCTTTTGAAATCATACCGTGAGCAACCTTGACCATATTGACACTCCTAATGGTAGACATACTGATCACCGCCGAGGCAATCAAGTTTACCCTTTGCTGGTGAAGTTTACTAAGTTCTATTTTCAATTCTCGGGAAAGTTCTTTAACTTTCTCCTTAATTGCCATGTCGTTCAGTGTTGTAAGTAACACATTATCAACACTTTACGCGTGGCAATTATTTTATCAATCCTGTTTTGTCATGTACTATGGTCCTGAAATAGCAGCAATTAGTAATGTTAGAACAGTGTTTGATCCAAATTTATATGGGTTTCCGGTGGATGGGTAAAAGTCCAGGTCGTAGAGTAAGCCTTTTTCAAGAAGTAAATAAATAAATGCATAAGTCAACCATATTAATCCAAATGGAATAATCCTGTAGAAATCTCTTTTGTTCTTAGGTGTTAACACTAATTAATTATCCACTCACCCTCCAAGGAATTTAAATAATGCTCCATACTGTACGATTCATTTTAATTACCACCAACGTCTGTATAAACGGAATTCCGTTTATCCGCTAGTAATTGACCCCCATTCCGGATAAAACTGCCCAGTTTGGGGCAGCGTGGGCCACCTCAACTTGTAAATATACCCGCATAAATAGACTTATTAATCCCGATTACGTTGTATTGAGCGCTATTAATATGAAAGGCCGTTGTAAATTATGTGATATTGCGCCGGCAGGCAAGTGTTGGAAATGCCATCGGGAGATCGAAATGGCGCGAGGTAGGATCCACTTTCCCCCCAGCTATTACCCAATCAATATCATCTAAATTTAAAAAACGAAGAGACCCTATTAAAGGCTCAAGTGAAAGAAATTTTGCTCGTGCTTTCGTTGAACACAGGATTCAAGCTGGGTCCCCGCATGGCGGGGCAGGCAGTGCCGACCGCTTGAATCCTTATTTATTGTAACCAGTCCTATTTCATATCACATTAAATGCGAATGAATCCAATCCACTATAATTCTTTCTTTATTTAGATAAATAAGGGTAATTCCAATAACATCATAAAAGCCATGCGTAAGCATCACCAACACCAAATTCGTTCTGTTTTTGTAAAAAATAATCGAGAGAATAAACGCAATTATTCCCGTTGTAATGACACCGGAGATTCCTTGGTAAAGGTGAACCAGACCAAACAATAAAGATATTATGAAACCAGCTGCTAGCCATGCTTTATTGCTATCGCCAAGTATATGCGCTAACTGTTTCATAAAGTATCCTTTGTACAGAAGTTCCTCTCCAAAACCAGCAACAATCCACATGGACAACAGGAATAGCACATAACTTAAAAAGTTGCCGCGAATTCCGTCCAATTCACTTAAATCGATCTGCCCAAAGGCGATTTCAATAAATGGTTGGGTGAGGATATCCATTACAAGGTAGATACCCAGAGCATATAAAATAGCTTTGAGAATTGCTGTTGACCATGCTGGCAGGCTAATTCCAAACTCGGCCCATGCGAATCTGCTTGCCCATAATGCAATTAATGCTATGACGATACCAAATACGTATCCCAAACCACCAGTCAGGTAAGAAAGAATGGCGCTGATCGAAATTGCAGTAAGAACAACAATTGGATTTACTAAAAAATCAAATAGCTTTGTTTTCATATTTTCCTGTCGGTATTGGTTACAACTCAAAGGAATGTCTACGCATGAACCCAAAATGATTAAGTTATGCCGGAATGATATTTCATGCTTAGACATTTCAGTTGAACGAAAGCGGCCCCGGGAGTATACCCAAAATTCTTATAAAGGGAAAGTCAAGCCGAAGTGGATTTTTATTTTGATTAAATATACTTCTGATTCTGGATATAGTCTGAGTAAATGGGTTCCAAATTTAAGACAATAGTAGTATGCAATTGTCTTTGTTGGACAGAATAGAATCAATGGACTGAAAATTGCTGATTTTAAAAATAGAATATCTGTGTGATCAAGAGTCATCACGATGTTATTCTTTTGGATTTATAATATGTCAAGGGTCTTATGACAGGAGGGGGTCGGGGATTATAGTTTTTAACATTGTGCTTTAACCATTGACTATCCCTGGTTATGGGTACTAAGGTGTAATCTGGCGAAGCACAATTCTGACAATGATAGGGGGTGGCTTTAATCAATTCATTAATGATTTGGAATATTGTCCGAACTGTTTGGGCTTCATTCTTTACCGCTTTAGGAATAAGGTCTTTTACTTTATTGTAGGTTGATGAGGCGTGCAACCCATAGTATCTGACTTTGGGGAAGTATGGCGGCAATTGATGTTGTAGAAATAAACCCATTGCTACAAGTGGTTCCTGATGTTGTATGTCCTTTGGTGCTGGTTGTCCTGGTAATTGATCTTTGTATTTATTGAAAATGAGTGTGACTTTTTTATCTCCCTGATGATAGGTCAATCTATTGTCAGTAATTGCTATTTTACAGATGTAACGAGACAGATATTCTTTTATCGTTGTCGCATCTGCTGTAGGTAAGGTATTGTGAACAACCCACCGTTTTTTGATTATTTCAGATTTTATTTGGTTAAAATTCAGGTGGTATTTTATTTGGTTGGCCTTCATCAAGTTTTCGAGTGCGTTTAAAAATGATGACCTGAACAGGGCTAACATAGCGCGGTACCTTGCTAATTTATTTTTTCTTTTTGGCCATTTCCAATTTCCATTTTTATCCAATCCGCCAAAAGTCACAAGGCAATGAACATGAACATGATACTTCATATCACTTCCCCAGGTGTGCAGTACAGCAACCATACCAGGTAAGCCTCCCACATTCTTTTCATCATTACACAATGTTATAATCGTCTTCCAGGAAGATTTGAAAAGCAGACTATAAATCCTTCCAACCCCCTGTAAACTGGACACAATTTCAAATTTAGGTTGGGGCAGTAGTGGGCTTTTCAAATCTTTATGTAAATGTATGTCTCCATCAGTATTTGTAAAGGGTATATAAACAGCGGCTTTGGCCGCTGCCCTTGACAAACCCTGATTCCAACATTTATTGAACACTAACATTTCAAAATCCACAAATTCTATTTTCAAACTTAAACATATTGCTGAGTATAATCCTTTGACCATACCTTTTGGTCGTTTTTGTTTTGGATCAGACCACAGTCAAGAACTTCATCCAACTCATATTGTTTCATGTCCCTTTGCTGACCCTGGAGATATTTGCAGGGTGATTGATATCCCACCCCCGAATGTATCCTTTCAAAGTTATAAAATCGTATAAATCTATTCATCGTATCCCGACACTCTTTAATATCCACAAACTCACATTCCTGACAAACTACCTTCTCTATTATGCTATGATATGACTCGATATGAGCATTTTGCTCAGGTGTGGCTGGTTTGCAAAACTCTTGGGTGACACCTCGCATTTCAAAATACTTTTGCACCATGGTCGCCTCAAATTGCGACCCATTATCATTGCGTACATAAAAATGTTCTGGCAATGGGTAGATGCTAAATAGTTGATCAAATAGCCCCATGACATCATCCTGTTTTATCTGCCAACTCATATACTGACCCAACACCCACCGACTCTTCACATCAATAACTGATAACAATAAGGCATTACGGTTCTTTCCTCCTACATACAAGTACTTTATGTCAAATTCCAAATATTCAAATTCTGTTTTTACCGGTGGTAACAATTCGGTCACCCAGTTGCGTTTGCTTCTGCTTCGTACTACTTTTTTATTCAACAAATTAGCATCCCTCATCAAACGATACACCTTCTTTGGATTAATCCTGTAACCCTTGTGCTGACGTAGCCAATGAGTCACTTTTAAATAGCCATAGTCCACAAATTCTTGAGATAAGATTTCTTTAATGTCTTCTACCACAATGGCATTGCTGAGCTTATTACCATTCTGGGTATAAGTAAATTCGCTGTTTAGCCGACCCTTCTGTCTGGCCTCAACACTGGGTTGGTAGTAGTAATTACTTCGTGCAATTCCTAATACCTCCAATACCATCCTCTTTGTGTGACCTTCCTTTATATACTCTGTGGCAATCATTTTTCGATCTTCCTTACTTATCGACTTTTTTTTAGCATGTCTGATTGTATCCGAAGACGAAGCTCTTTCTCGGCTACAATCTTCTTCAGTTCATCATTCTCTCGCTTGAGTCGATTGATCTCCATCGACTCACTTTTAATTTTACGATTTAATGACAGACCTTCCTCCCCTTTATCCTCATAACAAGATTTCCATTTGTAAATGGAGGTACACGATACACCATATTCCCGTGAGGCTTGTATACATCCGTTCTTTTTCTCAAAATTTATGACCTCTAGTTTTTCGGCTATAGACCATGTTTTACCATGTTTGTTCATGACACAAATATTAAACTTGAGTCCACTCCGATTACCACACATTTTTCAAGCGTACATTTGCCAGCTGCGGCCAAAACCCTGGAATTTTCTTAAGTGCAATATTGTTGTATAAGCATTCCTGAGGGTTGTGATGATGATATTTGGAAATCCGAGGGCATTTTCGACCAATTTATCGTTAATTCTTCTAAAATTCGTCCAAAGTACTCGTGACAGGACATAAATTTGACATTTGAATAAACCCCGATACAATATTTTGTTCCTTTTTTTGAGCCGGTGAAAACATTGATGTATGGTCGATTCCACATTGGCTCTTAGATTGTGGGTGTGCTCATCTAATGTTTCTTGCATCTGTTGAAATAAAAAATAGTTTTCTACTTCATCTTTGGTCATATACCGACCTCGGGTGTCGTGTTTAATGACGTATTTGTTGGTCTTCTCGTTAAACTTTACCGCGCACTGTTCTCCTGTCTTTTTTCGCCATACTTGAAGATTGTTATTCTCATCTCGTTTCATTGTATAGGCCTGCTTTCCCCCTTTTGTATTAGCTAACTTCCATTCGGGCGTGGTCGTTTCTGACATTGCTTTTCTGTTGGCCTTGCTGTCGTATCCGCCATCCGTGATGGCCTGTTCTATTTTATTCTTTTCTTGACCTGATTCATCCTTATCTGGATTTAATACATCCTGGATATGGTCGATAGATTCGATTAAAAACTCGTCTTCTGTAATATTGGCCGGTACTACCTGGGCATCTACGATTAGGTCTATTTCATTTTCTTCTGTACACGTTTCACTTATGTTGGCATGATAGCCCGATATGGTCTGTTTATTTTCTGCTTTACCTTTAGTACGGTAGGCAGCATCAGGATCATGAATGGACTGCACACTGCCACTCGATATGTCTCTTGCAGCTTTGGGTCTCGGAGTATTCTCCTGTTTAGTTTGCTGTTCAGATTCATCACAGACCGCGCTGATTTTTGTTTTATCATCAGAGGCACTCGGAGGTTTTTGCTCATTAGATTCCTCTGATTGTTCTTCATACTGTTCTTCGTAGAGCCGCTTGAGATCTTGGTAGCCTGTCAATCCCGCCGCCTGGCCATGACTCAAGAGTACCTTTATGATCTTACCCATACCTACTAGCAGTTCCTCTTTTTCTTTTTTGTTTAATGGGTAGACAATATTGGAGGCACTTTGGCTTTTTAGCTTTTCTAAAAGCTCGCATGATTCTTTATCCAATTGATCTGTAAGCAGTTCTACCATAAGGTCTTTACTGCATACTCGTACAGCTTCGATTATCATCTGGACTCGAGTGCAGCGTGCAATATTGGAATTAATCAACTTCGAATCCAATCGTATTTTCTTACCGCTCACCTTGTATTGCTCTATCTGCCCAATAGTGATTTGTTTAAATGCCGCCTTCATCAAATCCTCCCCATGGTCTTCATTATACTCTACCATGCTCTGTCTGAACTTATAGTAAGTCGATTCGGTCGGAATATCCTCATTTATATTCGAATATCCCAAAGCAAGCATGACCCTGGTGTTGAATCGACATTCATCAAAAAGTTGTTCATCAGTCCAACCTTTACCTTCTTTAAGGATAATCATTCCCATTAAAACTCTAATTGAGCAATTGGGCCGGCCTCCTTGATTATAAAGCACCTCGAACAATCCTTCGTCTATGCGAGATACCACTTCTTTAAAAAATATATTATGCCAACCATTCGGATCATCCAGAAGCTCTCGCTTCCGTTCTGATAGCATCCCTCCTATCGATTTGAATAGATCAACTTGTGAATTTGTACTACGTTTAAACATATCACAAATTAAATATATATGTCATCTTATTGTAATATTTGACATGATTTATGATTTAGTTTTCGGAGTGGACTCAAAGTTGTTGATTAAGTTTTTCTGATTCTTTGACTCTGAAGGATTTTCCATTCATGTTGACCAGGATGGCTTTATGGGTGAGTCGGTCAACTATGGCAGCAGTGAGAACTTCATCACCAAATATTTCTGTCCACCGATCAAAACTCAGGTTGGTTGTGATAATGGTTGACTTTCTACCAGCTCTGAGGCTAAGATGAGTAAAAAGTAATTCTGCAGCCTCTTTGTCAAAGGACACATAACCGAACTCGTCACACACGACCAGATCGTATTTTTCAAAACGAGATTCCAGGGTACGGAGCATTTTGTGAGACCTGGCTTCGTTGATTTGGGTTATCAGCCTGGGAATGGCAGTAAACAAGACAGTGAAATCGAGTGTGCAGGCTTTGATGGCCAGGCCAATAGCGATGTGTGTTTTACCGGTACCGGGATTACCAGCCAGGATGAGATTTTGTCCATCTTTTATAAAATCGAGACGTTCGAGAGTAGCCAGTTTGTTTTGTGCATCATTGGGGAGTTCAGATTTGATCAGATCGTGGATTTGTTTTTTATACGGGAATCCGGCTCTTCGGATACGCTGTTTTTTTCTCCGGATGAGCCGCCCGTCATATTCGGTGATCATAAGATCGAGCAAGTAGCGTTCAAAAGAATGATTGCTTTTAGCAGCACTTTTTGCCTGTTCGGCGTACTCTGTTCTGAATGCAGGCAGCCTAAGCAGACGTGAGTAATAATCAATTTGTTGTTCCATTTTTGCTTGCATTGTTGAGATTTTATTCGAATTAAAAAATAGCCTGTATGTCTTGAAGTTGTTTTACACAATTAAGACTTATCTGTTCAGTCAAAGGGCTCGGGATGGTGAGTGCCTGAGCCTCGTTTTTCTTTTTCATCAGGGCTTGTACCATAAAGATGATTTTGTCACTGGTCAGGGGAGAGTTCAAAGTAGTTTTTAGACATTGATCAACTGCGGAGGTTATTATTGAGGTAGATAAATGATGTTTGGTGGCGTAACTAATCACGTCAATAAATACCTTGGGTTGATCTGAAAAATATTGTTTGTAAAGTGCGATCAAATCGGTATCAGCCTGAAGAAAGGCTTCGCTGTTTGACAAAGCACCAGGCTTTACGGCTAATGTCTTCAGATAGTGCTCTATTTTAATGAACCATTGATACTTACAGTGTCTTCTCTGATGAATGTCCACTACATCGCCATTTTTATCATAAATGTGAATGTGCAAAGGGTAAATTTTCACATCCACTATGGGGCCGCGCAAGTTTTCAGGAATAGAATAGTGATTGGTATCAACCGAGATGGTGTGATACTTGTCTACTCTTAATGTCTGGATCAGGGCGGTATCATAGGCTGAAACAGGCAGAACTGTCATATGAATTTTCTCCTCGCACACACGTTCAGCGAATGTTTTAGACTCACCTTTTGATTTTCTATTGTTAAGTCTGATCAGTTTTTGCTTCAGGTGTCGATTAGCCGAATCGAGGTCGATAAACTCATCATTTTGAGCAAAGGCTTTGCGGCGCACATATTCAACACTTCGCTCTACACGTCCCTTTTCATTGGCTCTATACACATTGCAAAAACGAATATCAAATTGATAGTATGTGCTGATTTTAAGTAGATCATCTGTAGGTTTCTTACCTGCCCGTTCGGTAGACGGGTCTGCATTTCGCATGGTAAATCTTGCTACTGCTGTACGCATATTGTCGTACACTATCTGTGATGGCACACCACCAATGTGGCTCAGATAGTGTACATGAGCGTGCAAGAAACTGATCATAACTCGTGCCGCGTCACGCGGTATCCTGGCGGTAGTAAAGACGAGCCCATCGGTAATTGCTGTACCCATTGGTAAATACAGCCAGCATCAATCTTTTCTGTTTTCCCTCTATTGTCAATTTAACTTCTGCCCAATCAAACTCACTGTTTTGCCCTGGGTCAATGTGCTGGCGTATGAAAATCTCCTGACCTTTTCTCAAGTGCTGTTTTACATATTCACATACCGTAGTATAGCTGATTTCAAAACCATCGGCGATCAGTGCCTCGTGCATGTCTATACGCCGCATGCATTGTTTGGCCAAACCCGAACAATGTTTGCGCTCATTATCTTTAACAAACTGATCTATCCTGGTTCGTATCTGTTGGGTAAGTTTGCGTTTGGTACGAGAAGAACAATCGTACCGAGGTGGATCCAAAATGCCTTTAGAAGAACGGTCCTGCAAAGAACGATTCTTCTCATATTCATCAATATACTTCTTGACTGTATTGCGCGATAATCCCAGATCCTTACTGATCTTTCGTTGGGATATTCCCTGATGAAAATAGCGCAGAATAATATCTTGTTTTTGTAGCATAGTTATCATGTTTAATAGTGCAAAACATATGATGGTTATGCATCATATCTGCCATGATAACTGGCTCAGTTTTCAATTGGAATTCTGGCTCAGTTTTCAACCGTAATCTACAGCTAGTTGTTCGTTGCTCATTCCATAACAAACAACTATCAACGAACAACAGCCAACCGTTTAAGTAAATGGTCAAGTATTTAGTTCCTGACGCACTAGCCTATCAGGCCGTAAACACGATCCGATACATGCTCAACCAAAAAGGCATAGTTGGGTTAAGACAACTATAAATTTAACACAAAGATTGCAAGAACCTGGCATGGAGTTGTTCATTCTTCAAAGGCGGATGAATACGCAAGAGCGATGGATGAGCCTAAAATCAATCTGTCTCCTCGAGTTCAAAAATCTCGTTAACAGTTTTCTGAAAGACCCTGGAAATCTTTAAAGCCAAAATGGTAGAAGGCACATACCTCTTTTTCTCAATAGAATTAATGGTTTGCCTTGAGACTTCGATTTTCTGGGCGAGTTCTTCCTGAGTAATGTCCAGGATGGCCCGCTCGATTTTGATCCTGTTTTCCACTACGTCACACGTTTTAAGACGTGAAAGAAAAAATCAGCAGCCCAATACCAATGTTTTTCCATTGGTGCGGTAATCGAAAGTTGTGCAATTTTTCCAGGCGGGTGCGTTCTTTTTCGCAGAATGATGTGCTTTCCATATCTTATGATCTTTCCATTTTGTAAAGATAATTGTTCAATATGACAAATATACTTTATATTTTTTAAAGAAAGAAATGTTGGAGTACTTTTTGGATGTGAGGATCGGTTTTATCGATTAAATCAGGATAATGGAAAATTGTGAATCACTTCAGTTTAAATGAATCCTGAGTACAGGAAAAAAATCATTCTTAAAGAAGATTTCATGAATTTTCATGAACGGTAAGTGATCCACAAGTCTAACCTTATTCTCTGACTTTACCGCTCAACATACTTATTCCGGGATCAATTGGGTTGCCGGAAGATCTGCGGTGCGATACTATTTGGCCGGTATGATAGATAGCATCTGAGAGGTGGCCATTGAGCAAATTCCAAAGCGGAAATTCAGAGGTTCGCTCGCCTCTTTGAAAGATCATTTTTAAGTCCTTTGCCTTATCCGCCTTACCCGATTTCAAATGATCACTTGCTTTTTTGATATTTTCCAAAGTTGCCCTTCTAGTTTCCTCCCATGTTCGCTCAGGTATTGTCGCCAGACGCACATTTGGCTTATTCATCGCAGCATTGTAAACCACAAAGGACAGTCCCAAAATGTGATCCAAAGTCTCTCGCGTACTGCGTCCGTCATTGCCTGGGCTGTAATTGAGATCTTCTTCACGCAAATCCTTGCTTGCCCAGTAATAGCGGAAGCCAAGGCCGTCTATCATGCGCGCCAGCACGGTCTCTTCGGTATATTCCTTAGGATAATCTGGTATCTCGTGATAGGGCAGCGCTGAACTTTGTTCTTTGTCCTGAGCAAAAAGCAACGCGCTTATAAACAGAAGAGAAAGTAAAATATTATGTCGTTGTTTCATAAAAGTCATCCGAATAGTTCAGAATCGATAATTCAATCCCAAAACCACCCTTTGATTCACACCGCTATACTGTTCGGATGGAATATGATCTTGGAGACTGTACGTATATTCGAAATTTAGCCCAAATTGACTTCCAAGACCATAGTTTATTCCAGTCATCAAACCAAACCTGGTATCGTTGAATTTTTCTGCTTGTGGTTGTGCAACTGCCCTGGTTTGGGTACTTTGCGAAATGACCGGAAACTCGCCATAATTATTTGCCAGGCTGGCACCGGCATACGCTGACCAATGAATGTCGAATTTGTAGCCAAGCGCAAGCGCAAATTCGATTGTGCTCAAAGTCGTATTAATGGGAACCACTGGGATGCTAGGCTCCGATACGCTCACATCGATTTCCTGGCCAGGAACAGAGGGATCCAACGGATCGAAACTTTCCGGAGGTTCCGTTTGAAAATTAGTCGTCGAATTGTTGAAATTAAATGCTTTGTAATAAGAGAGCCCAGAACGCACAAAGAATGAATTACTGATCGGGTGGTTGTACTTTATCGTTGGACCTGCTAGAAAGACTTCGCTATTCACCAAATGTCCGAGATGGCCTACCAGGTAAAAATGTCCATTGGCTCTTTTTTCATCTTTCAGATCTACCACTTTAAGGTCTACAACGGAAAAGCGCAACGGAAACTTTAGAGCATCAAGCTCAAACCGTTTGATCGGTGGTTTCTCCACTATAAAAAAGCTTGAAAATACGTGCTCTGTAAGGTTATCATTCTCAAAGAGATCAGCATTTGATCGATCATTTTCAGGCGCGATGTTAAATGATCTTAGTCCCGGTTGCTTGCTGTTATCGGGTTGAGGATATCTCAATGAAGGAAGAGTCAAATCAGTCCCCAATAAAGTCGATTGGCCTTCGTCAAAAGGGTCCGCGGACAGTTCATTTTCACTAAAAATTGAAGACGTATTACTGGCACCTTTATCAGTAAGGATTGCGTCTTTTTCGATCGAAGCAATATCTTGATCAATTGTTTTGCTTGTAGTTTTGCTGGTTTGCGCCTTGTCGTCATTGGATTCGTCGCTTGCAATAAGCATATCACTAGCTTCTCTGGAATTATTTTTTACACTTGTATTGCCCCGATAGATTGCTAAAGCAATTGCAGCAATACCCATTAAAATAATCAACAAGGGCAGCCAAAGTACGCGCCGCTTCTTCCCAACGGGCATCTCCACATCGAGAACACCTTTCATATTTTCCCATCCCCGGTCTACCAGGGCAGCTCTTTTATCCTGCATCGCGATATCTTTTATTGTTTTTCATTAATTTCTTTTTGAGCAATTTTCTGGCTTCGCTCAGGTACCATCGGCTTGTATTGTCATTGATATCCAGGAGTTTAGCGATCTCAGCATGTCTGTAACCTTCTATTGCGTACAGCTGAAATACCTTCATATTCATCTCAGGAAGACTTTCGATCAGGCGCAACAAGTCTTCGAAATACAACTTGTGATCTGCCTGAATGCTGAGCTCTTTGAAGTCGTGATCAAAGACGAGGTATTTTACATCCTTGGATTGACCGCGCATGTAGTCGCTCACCGAGTGAAACATGATCTTGCGCACCCATCCTTCGAGCGAACCTCTCCATTCGTATTGATGGATGTTCTTAAATGCCTTGAGAAAGCCATTATTCAGAATGTCGATCATTTTGTCCTCGTCAGTGGTATACCGTCTGACCATTCTTTCCATAATGGGAAAGAAATGCCTGTAGAAAATCTCTTGAGACCTTCGGTCATTATCTACACAGCCTTTCACAACTGGTTTTAGATCAACATCAGATTGTATACTGACCACTTGCATTATTTCATAAAAAAAGTGCTAGTGCGTCAGGAACTAAATTCTAACCTACATAAACTTGTTCTTTTCCTCCTGTTCGTCGTTGGAAAAATCCTCCCCGACGATGAATGTCGGGACATAATGCATTATGCTAAGGCATAACTCCGGTTTTCCGCCTTGATCAGAAGAAAAATAACGTCGTTTATATATGTCATTACTTAGTTCCTGACGCACTAGGAGTGCAGGCTCTTTTGGCACAAGAAGCACCAAATCAACTTTTCGGAACCGAAGACAAAATCGTAGAAGCACAACACCTATCCTTTCAGCAAAGTGACGAAGCTCCCTTGCAAGAAGTACTTCAACTGCTTTCTTCGGCACAAGACGTCGGCGATACGCATTGGAAGGATTATTGGACTGCCTTCACACACTTCAGGCGTTCTATCTACTTCGCCTATAACAGGAATGCAAATGAGGATAAGGCTAAAACTGCGGCAGAACAAGCCTTAACAATTCTGGACGCTATTGAAGATAAAAATTCTGAAGATTACGCCCTTCTTGGCTATATAAAGGGTTTTACCCTGCAGTGGAAATCTGTTTTGGCCATGGCCAAGCAAAGCAGCATGACGAGCAAATGGGTAAAGCTATCAGTAGAGATGGACGACCGGAATCCACGCGCCCAATTCGCATTCGGCAACAATAACTTTTATACACCCGGTATTTTCGGTGGAGGGAAAAAAGCAGATGAGTACCTGACCCGCGCACTGGCACTTTACAAAGAGAGCATACCCAATCCTCTCATGCGCTCGTGGGGAATGGACGAAGCCTATCAAATACTCATAAGGACGAAATTAAAAGCGGATAAAAAATCGGAAGCCAAGTCTTTATTGGCTGAGGCTTTGGAACGCTTTCCCGACCATCGCAATCTACAGAAGCTGCGAGTGGACATGGATAAATCGTAAGATTCGTACGGTCATACAACAACGGGCTAAAGCCACCCTGCCTAACGAAGTGGCTGTTGGACAGTGGCCTTTAGACCATTGTAGGAAATGGTCTGGTCATAAGCAGCCTTTAAAATGCACATCCCATTACAGACAAAAACGATCAAAAATGAAAAGGAATATTTTATGGATTGCTTTGACAATCTGCATATTAGGTCAGGCTCTTGCTCAAACCACAATTCGAGGAAAGGTCATCGATGAAAAAGATAATGAACTCATTGCTGCGACATGTTTTTAAAAGTAAATAGGAGTAAAGTAGCCATCACAGATAGCGAGGGACGGTGGTCATTGCACCTGTCGGATGAAGAAATTTCAGACACTATAGAGGTGCGTTACCTCGGTTATCGAAACGCATATGTCGCCGTAGCTGAGTTCGCTCCGAATGTTGACCACACATTATCACGGGAAATAAACATACGTAAAATCAAGAGTAGGTTGCCCCTTCAAATATCAGATTGCAATTGTTTAGCCATGGGTATTTGATCTTGGCGTATTGTTGGGTTAGTTCGAGGATGGCCGGGAGATGTCTTTTCTTTTTTAGTCTGACGATAATTTTATTATTTTTGATTTCCACGTCACCCATGTTATGTAAGAATTTTTGGTAGATGCTCGAATCAGAAAGATGAGAATACCTTGGCAATTCATTTGCAAACAACCGGAATATATTGTGCGTTAAGATCGTCATGGTGAAGTCGAAATCTACTTTAATGACCATCGATGATGAAACACGATTGAGATGGAAAAATTCGATTTGTTCTGAGATTCCTTTTTCAACAATCCATCTTCGGGTGTATTTGCGAACCATATCTTCTACTTTCATCTCCATTTCATTGGTTATGATTATTGCCGGTTTTATCTTTCCATGTCCAGTGATATTGATTTGACGAAGCTCACCATGGTAGCCTCTTAAATTAACACGTTCGTCATACACCTTGATGGTTCTTTTTTTATTCCCCGCCATTTGCACGCGAATGCTCTTCCATTGTTGCTTCGCCAGACCGTTTAACCGGTCAACCAGGTTTTTTCCTCTTCTGCGAATGGTGACAAAACACACCCCTTTTTGGTTGAGTTTATTGAGATTTTCATAATTGGTGAACTTGCTGTCAAAAACAAGATAACGAAGCTCTTTTGGGCCATGATTATTTTTATTATAAAAATCAAGATACTCTAAGACCACAGCACTTTGGTTTTCATGACGCACATTTACATCTCCATAATCAATTATACCGGTATCCGGATCCTGTGCCAGAACGGCGAGCATACTCACCATTGCTTTCCCCCTTTTACCTGACCAATTGTTTTCGAGATGATCCCCGTCGCCCCAATACGGAATGGTGGTAAAGTCCAGATTGGAAGTATCGCCAAGCAAGCCATTATCAAGCCATATTTTATGTATAGATTTGAGCAAAATACGATTCATCCTCGAGGTCACCCGGTGTGAATAGGAGGTAAACCAACTGGCTTTGGGCAATACATTTACCTTGGCAAAAAGTCCGAGGCCCCTGTCAGTACACCACAGATCATCAGCGGTGTATCTGGCTATATTTGATGATTTCAATGCAATAAAAGATAAGATAGAACTGAGCCTGTTGATGGTCTTAGTCTCAGGATATTCAGAGTTTTCAATGGCCTTTGTAATTCCATAATTTTCAATAATAGGAAGTAAACAAAGAATCCCGACAGAAGCACTCTTGAATTTTTGATCATCAAAATGAAGAGCCTGGCATTTTGGCGCTTCGATGTTCGGTTTTCCCAGCTTGTCTTTTGTCGTTTTCATTCGCCGAGGCAGTCGGCCAAACCCATCCGCTCTGAGAATCCCATGGATGGTTCGCTCACTGATCTGACACCCCAAACCATCCATAGCTACTTTAATATCTTCAACAGAATAGAATAATTTTCTCATGCCAATAACATCGGCCTTTACCATACTGACTCTATCGGTAGTTTTTCTTCCCTTTTTTGATACTTTAAAAAACAGATCACCGTGTTGGCTTGCCTTTAGATCAGCCCTGAAATTGGAACAAATCGTTGTAAATCCCCGATAAGTGTAACCAAATCTTTGGGCCACATCTTTGGCTGGCACCTTATCGTGATAAAACATACGCAATGCTTCGTATTGTTTTTGAGCAATGGACTGGGGTTTGATGAAGAAAAGTTCTGGAGCAACAATCATTACGCATATATAGTGCCGTGATAAAGGTATATAAATATTTATTAAACAAATAATAATTTTTACTATATTTCATAATTCATTGATTTACAGGGTAATACAACATTGTTTGTTCAGCGATCGCGCGTTGAACGCCCTTTGTTATATTACATATATGCAATATATATGCGTATTAAAGTGTTCGTGTCTAAAACTGAATGAAAGTTAATTGGATGGTTATCAGCGACTTATGCTAAATTGAGCAAGAATTGACCAAAATCAATTACGCATAATTAATCCCGTGAATTTGTGTGTTGAAAAGGAAATAAAACTGGGTGCTAACACCACAGTGATAAAAGAAGTATTGATCACTGCCAGAAATCCAATTTCGGAAGATTTTTCGGTGGTAAAGATCGAACGTCTTGATGTGTATTTCCATCCCTTGTCCAAAGGCGATCCGCTAAATGCAATTCAAATGCTGCCGGCATCGACGGACACAGAAGAGAGTGCAAGCCCTTCACTTCGCGGAAGCAGCCCGGGAAGATCAGTAGTCGTAGTAGATGGAGTACCCATCAGGAACCCGGTGCGGTTCACCCAATTGAACGGTACCGGCAATTTCAGCATTTTCAATACCGAATTGATGGAAAGCCAGGATGTCTATGCCGGGAATCCGCCATTGATATATGGCAATAGCTCTGCGGGATTGGTCGATCTGAAATTACTTCGACAGGCGTTGAGGGACGGATTCACACTCACTACAGCACTTGGTAATATTGGAGGTTTGTGGAACAAGACATTAAGAAACGACAATGGTTTGGTGACCATTTATGCCAATCACGGACAATCGGATTTGTTCACTGCTCTTAATGGCAACTCAGTGTCGAGTATCAACTCCTTTCGAAACAGTGATATCGGCATTCGTATCTATTCACAACTCTCTGATAATGTGTCGTTTAGCTTCTACAACTATTCGGCGACTGAAGGTTACGACGTCAACTACGGCATATTTGCTTTTAACGGAAATGTGGTGGGTGACCAGTTGCGAAATTTCACCGTGGCTAATCTCGAATGGGGCAATCTGAATAATCAATGGAGCATTAATGCAGGATCTAATATCTCTACTTCAGATTTTTCATATGGTGTGCTGCGTTCGGATGTGGAGCGCAAAGACGCCTACGCATCGTTAAATTATAAAAGAATCAACGAACAATTTGTCTTCCAGACCGGGATGAATTATGCCTGGAATCGCGACGTTTTTGGCGAAGTGTTTCCGATAAGATATTATGATTTTAGAGAAGATTCGGATAGCTTTTTTCTGATATTTCACTCTCTCAACATGACATTCAGGCCTATGGTTATGGCAAGTTTTACCTTGGGCCGATCACATTGTCAACGGCCCTTCGCACCAATCTGCCCAACAATAGCCGGGAGCATTTTCAAAGCAGCCAATTCGCGTTGAAATATGCCCCTGACAAACGGCAAAGCATTCTCTTCTCAACAGGCCAATATTATAACTACAATTATCCCACTTCTGATAACCAGCACTAGGAGCTGATGGCAAGTAAACAGTTTGCACTCGAGTACCAGTATAATTCCGAGGGCCTGAATATCAGTTTTGCCGGGTATTACAAAGAGGAAGACGACCTACGGGATCGATTTTTATTGTCACAGGGTATAGCCGAAGGAATCCGAACGATACGCGGTTTGGAATTTTCATTGAGAAAATATATTTGCGAAAAGATCATTCTCGACATTGCTAACACCTTTCTCGACGTACGGGTTGATGCAGGAGATTTCAGCTATCGCGCTAGTAATGATCTGAATTACTTTTTTAAGCTAGGGTTGACCGTGTTTAATAATGATGTATTCAATGCGGGATTGAGCTACGTCGGCAGACCGGGTAGATATTATACCGATATCATTACCGGTATTCCGAATGGCGGAGATGCACTAATGCCTGTTTTCGAAGACGGCATTAACGATAGCCAATATGGTAGTTACAATAATCTGAGCGTCACTTTTAATCGTCAAATTTCTCTTCCGAATGGCAAAGGCCTGATTCTATTCGCATTGGTCAATAATGTATTGAACACCGAGAATGAGAGCTACGCGGTATACAACACCGATTACACTCAGAAGAACTTTGAATACTACGGGAAGCGGTGGATTTATTTTGAAGGGATGGTGTATTTGTGACCAGGGACTAGGATTTTAGGATTTTAGGATTACGGAATTCATTTTTGAAGTAAGGTTCACTTCATATTTGATCAAATAATAACAGTTTAAAGCATTAGAATAAAAAATGGTATTTGACAACATTGGTCTGGCTCATTTGATTTTCTCGATAATAGCTATTATCACGGGGACGATAGTCTTGTTTAATAATAAGGGTACAAAGTTTCACATAAAAGTGGGCTATGCTTATGCGGTTTCGATGACTGGATTACTGGCTACGGCTTTCATGATATACAGGCTGTTTGGACAATTCGGAATTTTTCATGTCTTTGCTGTGATAAGTTCGGTTACGTTGATAGGAGGAATCTTGCCAATGGTATTGAAAAGACCGAAGTCGTATATAACTCTGCACTTCAATTTTATGTACTGGTCGGTCTTGGGGTTATACGCTGCTTTTCTTGCAGAGACAATGGTCAGACTCCCAAAGGTTATCTTCGAAAGCGGTGCGCCAAATCGCACATTTTATACTATGGTGATCGTTGCCATTTTCGCTACAATGGGCATTGGAAATTACCTTTTTTACAAAAAGAAGAAAGATTGGGCGAAATTTGAAAAAATCTCGTAAAATGAAATTCCCGAAGACCATTGAAAGAAAGTATGAAGTGCGCGATCAGTTGGTCTTAACGAGCCATAATTTTGATGAATTTTTATAAAAAGATAAAATCTAAAATCACCGACACACCCTTCCTCACTTCTCCTTTCATGTCCTACTTCCCATTACTCAACCCTTCTGCCGTCCGATCCTCCAAAGCCGGAGCAGGTGTCCTCACAGGCGGTTGTGTTTTTAATAATTTCAATACCTCCTCGACTACCTTTTCCATCTGAGGATCACGGCCTTGCACTAGGATATTCGGATCATCCCATACTTCGAAGTCGGGGGTCACACCTTCGCCCTCCCAAAACCAATGACCATCGTTATCGTACAATCGCGCGCCCGGAACGGTGATTCCGCCTCCATCTATTAAGCGATGCCCTGTAGCTGGCCCGACCAGGATTCCCAAAGTGCGCTCGCCGACAATAGGCCCTGCTTCCAATTCTTGGAATGCCCAGGGCAAACCATCTCCCCCCGATCCTGCCCAACCGTTAATAAGCATACCCATCGGCCCGGTATTCGTCTTTATCGGGTGTGTATGATCTTTGCCGTGTCGCCAGTGGATGTTGTACACCACAGGTCTTTTCATCAATTCCAAAAAGCGATCAGCAAGTTGTCCGCCCCCGTTGAAGCGTTCATCAATGATAAATCCTTTTTTGTGTAATTGCCCGTAGTACATACTTACCAATTCGAGTTGGCCCCGGCGACCCGTATTGGACATATACACATAGCCCAATTGTCCTTCTGACAAATCATCGACCATTTTGCGGTTGTTTTCTATCCATTCGAGGTAGCGCAAACGGACTTCTTCGGATTGGCTTAGGGTTTCTATGATGTGCTGTTTACTATTCGTCTTGCTGCCTGTTTTGCTTATCGTGAGGGCGACTGTTTTCCCGTCCAATCCTGCAAAAGCTGCATAAGGATCTTTGGCCGGATCTAGTGTTATGCCATTGACAGCAAGGATAAAATCGCCTTCCTTAATATCCACACCCGGCTGGTCAAAAGGGCAGCGCACTTCGGTATCCCAAGCAGCGGGCCGGACGATTCGTTTAATGCGGTATTTGTTGCTAAAAAGCTCCCAGTCGATACCCAAAAATCCGGTTTGCATTGATTTGACGCGTTCTACATCCCCTCCAAAAGTGTAGGTATGGCCGGCAGATAATTCGGCGCTTAGATTAGAAATGATGTTGGATACATCCCAGCGCGTGCGAGCGTCATCGATCAAAGCTCCGTAACGTTCTCGCAAGGCCGTCCAATCCAATCCGTGCATATTGGGATCGTAGAAAAAATCTCTGTGTCTGCGCCAGGCATCAGAAAACAGTTGCCGCCATTCTTCTTTGGGTACCAGGTCCATTACCAAACCATCTGTGGGAATTGATTCTTCGATCTTTTGCTTTGGAGCGGGTTTGACAATGCCATATTTTCCTTCATTTTGTACCAAAATGGCCTCTCCGTCAGCAGTCTTTTGGGCTTTGCTTACACTTTCCAAAATGGTCTTTTCTTCTCTTTCTTTTAAATCAAAAAATTCCAAAGAGGCCCCTTCTTTCTCCGATCCCGTATTCGCCCGACGTACAAATACCAGCTTGTCTTCAAAGGCCATGAGGTTGCCAAAATTGCCGGCTTCAGGGGGGAGAATGCGCACCCTGGATTCGATATCATTAAAATCGATGGTAACTACTACTTTGTCTTCTTCCTCGTCCTTATCTGCGTTGCCTTCCTCTTTTTCATCACTTTCTTTTCCTTTCTTTTTCCCCTTTTTCTTTTCGTCGGCCTTTTCTTCCGTTTCTTTTTCTTCCGTTTTTTCATCCTTCTTTTTCTCTTCGACTTCATTATTTTTAGGCGCTAATAAATTGGGCGCATCACTGGTCAGACTCACATAGGCCAATTGAGTAGCATTTGGATATACCCAGGTGCCGTCGTCCATATCGGAATAATGAGGCCGCATATGGCGATCTGTCATAAAAAACAAATACTTGCCGTCGGTACTGAAGGCAGGCCGAAAATCGTCATAATAACCGCTTGTAATTGCCCGCTTTTGTTTTGTGCCAACATCGTACGCAAAAATGGCGTCATTGGCATTTTCCATCTCGTAGTAAAATGTAATCCACTGGGAATCGGGAGACCATTCAATAGGGTAGTTTAATCTCCCGGGATGGCTCCTGTTCCACACCAAGTTGCTTGCTAAAGACAGCAGACGACTCTTAATGTCTAATACGTAGAGGTCGTTTTTTTCATCCACAAAAGCGATTTTCTCGCTATCGGGCGACCAATGAAGCGCGTAGCCAAATCCGCCATTCCGATCGGTTAATTTTTTGGCAGATTCCAAGCCATCTGCTTTTTGCAAATAGATTTCAAATTCGCCGGAACGGTCGCTCCAAAATGCCACATTTTTACCATCGGGCGACCAGGAAGGATCTCTGTCAAAAGCTCCACTTGATTGGGTCATATTCAAAGTAAAACCTTCCTTTACCGGCACATTAAACAATTCTCCACGGGCCTCAAAAACAATCCGTTTTCCACCTGGTGAAGCTGTCATATTGCGAATGCCCTTACTGACGTCTTTCTTTTGCGGCATTTCAGCAGACAGATCGCTTACAATGCTCACTTCTACAGCTTCATATTGCTCGGTCTTCAGATTCATCAAATAAAGCGTACCTCCTACTTCGAAAACAAGGTGGGAAGGCCCGGCAGACATAAAAGAAATATCGAAATCGTCGAAATGGGTGATCTGTTTGGAAGTTTTGGCTTTGGTATCATACGCCCACAGATTCAGGCGCATATTTTTGGCCTGATCGGACAGGAAGTACACATTATCACCTGCCCAGGAGGGTTTGCCGTCATTAGCATTATTATTTGTAATATTTTCTGCTGTATTCGTTTGCAAATCATAAATGATGATGTCAGATGCCAATCCTCCTCTATACCGTTTGAACGGATAATTTTCGGTGATTTTAGTGATATATGCCAATTTATTTCCATCCGGAGAATAGCTGGCCAATTCGCCATAAGGCACTTTTAATTTTTCCGGCAACCCGCCATCTCTGTGCGCCTTAAAAAATTGCAAAGTACGCCTTTGTCCTTGTTCTCGGGCGGAAGCGAATAACAGATGCTCACCATCAGGATGCCAGTCGATCATGCGGTCGGGAAATGACGAATAGGTCACCCGCACAGGCAAACCGCCTTTAGAAAGCATTACATATACATCCAAATTGCCCTGATAACTTGCACTATAAGCTATAGAATTGCCATTGGGAGAAAAACGAGGCCAGGACTCTTCGCCGGGTGAATGTGTAACCTGCATGGCTGTACCGCCTTCTTTGGGCATGACCCAGATATCGCCTCCGTATACAAAGGCGATTTGGGATTGGGAGACGTCCATGTAGCGCATGAGTTTGGCACTAATTTGAGCAGTTGTTTCAAAGTAAAAAAAGAGAACGGATGCAGAGATTAATAATCCTTTCATGATGTGTTTGATTTTTGCGGAAAAATAAGAAAACTTTACTCAGGTACACAGAACAAGAGCGCACTAAGCATTTGGGTAGTGTCTATGCTTGTCGAAGGAGGTGAAGAGTTGATTTAATGGGTTACGTTTGCAGTCAATATTGTAAATTCACCACCGACCAGAGCATCGCCGTCAAAATGTAATGCCCCGCTTTGGATATCAATGCTACCGATGTGTTTTCCGGTTACCTTTTTGCCCACCCATGTTATTGAGCTTGCATTGGTAATAACGTTCTTGATTACTACATCACCAGCCGTAGGGCCAAGAGTAGAATGCTATATACTTAACTGTATGAAGCCGTCGGCGGAATTTTATCAGCGCTAATGAAGATGATTTTACCATTTTCGGACACTACAAGTGGAGTGTTCATTCGCTTTTTGAATTATGCGCGTCAACATTATTCGCCCGGCTTGTATTTTCACTTTTTCATAATGTAGAGTTTTTTCATTTTGGGCGAAAAAACTAATTACTCCTCCAATATAAAAAACGGCAATCGATACTGAGGCCGGCCAATTCGCTCATCTGAAATCAACTCCATCATTGCGCTGAATTCCTTCTTGTATTTCACTTTTTTCTTCGGCCCAATCACGGCCTGCACAGTCTCCGCTGTCATGATCTCGTAGAGCAACTGCTCATACATGCTTTTCTTGATCAGCGGATATTGTAACAATTTATAATCATCTATTTCAGCTCCTTCTGCGGCAAGAGCAATTGCTTCTTTCAGATCTCCGATTTCGTCAGCTAGTCCTGCATCTACTGCATCCTCGCCGGACCAAATGCGGCCCTGCGCCACTTCATCAACCTCATCAACCGACATATTTCTTCCCTCTGCGACCCTTCGTAAAAATAAGTCATACGTCTGTTCTGTTTCTGCTTGTATTTTTTCATTTTGTGCCTTCGACCTGGAGACCAAGGAAGAGTAGATAAATGTATTCCTGCCCGTGCCAATGGTATCAAAATTAATCCCCAATTTATTAGAAAGTGTGTTGCTAAAATCCGGAAGCATAGCGAAGACGCCTATCGACCCAGTCAGTGTATTTGGCTGAGTCACGATCTTATCAGCACTACAACTGATATAATAACCACCAGAAGCAGCATAATCACCAAACGAGGCAACGACGTATTTACCTTTTGATTTTAGCTCCTCTACGCGATCCCAAATAATGTCCGACACCACTGCATCGCCGCCGCCGGAGTTCACTCTCAGGACAACCGCTTTTACTTTATCATTTTTTGCTATACGGTCAAAAACCTTCTCATACCGATCCATACTGATCGTTCCCTTCCCTCCATTCTGAAGTATATCGCCTTCTAGGTAAACTATGGCAATCCTGTTCGCACTCGCCGAAGAACTCGAAAACGAAGTGCCCTTCACATATTCGTTTAATTCGACTAATTTGGGTTTTCTACCGGTAATTGATTTGAGCGTTTTTTCCAAATCTTCCCAGTACATCAGCTTGTCTACAAGGCCGGTTTCAAGGGCGACTTTGGTAGTCACCAACTTCCCTTCATTTATTATCGAAAGGATTTGCTCCTTATCCGATTTTCTGTAGCGGGTTACATTATTGAGCCATTCGTCTTGCCAGTCAGTTAGAAATTCCCTGGCTTGCAAGTCGTTCTGCGGAGACGATTCGCTTCGGTAATACGGTTCGATGGCACTCTTGTACTGGCCGGCAAAGTATACATCTACTTTGGCATCAATATTTTTCAGTAGATCGGCCATGTATGGTATTAACATGCCAAATCCCCTGATTCCAAGTTGGCCATTTGGGTTTAACACCACCGTATCTGCTACGCTCGCCAGAAGATAGCCCGACTGAGAAAAATATTCTCCGTAAGCGATGACGGGTTTGCCGCTAGTTTTAAAGCTATCGATTGCATTATAAATGGAAAGAGTCGTAGATTGGCCGATAAATGGAAACTCTGTTTCGATAAGCATTGCCTTGATTTTACTATCTTTCGCGGCATTGATTATTGCTTTGGTAATATCATTGAGCCCGGTGCGATCTAAAGCTTCGGGTGGAAATGAATAGCCGGACGACACGCTATTATCGGTGAGCTCGGGAACTTCAGTATCAAGCTTGATATGAAGTGTCGAGCCTGAAGAAATAGACGAATCCGGTGCCGAAGACATCCCTACCACCATTAATACCAGAATTATAACGGCAATGGCCAAAATAGTGCCTAAGCACGAGGCTGTGAGGTATTTTAAAAAGTTTTTCATTGCACTCTATTATGTGATCTTCTAATAGGGGAGATAGTTTTTGAAGGTGTCTATTTGACAGTAAAGCTACAAAGCAACTGCTAAAATCAAAATCGGCTGAGAGACTTGAGAATGAGCACATTTAATATTATTCGTATTGCCTATGGCGGTGCCTTGTTTATTTTTCTGGCAATTTTTGTTTTTTCTCTCATTTCCACTTATTCTCTTGCCCAAATAAGCATAGACCCTTCTAATGGCCTCGAACTAAATCCCGAAAACCTAGTCCGCAATGTATTCATTGGAAAAGGAGTCAGAATCGAATCCGTGGAATTCAATGGGTCGAATAGTGCGATCGGGATCTTTAGAAATGCCCAAAATGATCTTGGTATTGACCGCGGCATAGTACTTTCTACTGGAGAAGTGAAGAGTATCGATCAATCCAATAATGATCCATCAACCGGCTCCTCTACAAGCCTGAAAGACGTTAAAGACGAACAGCTTGAAGCTGTAGCCGGGCGAGAATTATTCGACGTAGCAGTTTTGGAAATCAAATTCCGACCTGTAGATACCCGTATCGGATTTAATTTTGTCTTTGGGTCCGAAGAATATCCGGAATTTGTGTGTTCTCCGTTCAATGACGTTTTTGCCTTTTTCATCGATGGCCCTAATCCAAAGGGGGGAAATTATCAGTCAGAAAATATTGCTTTGATCCCTGATCCCAATGACCCTACCGGAAATACATACACTGACTTTCCGGTAACGATTAATTCTGTTAACAACGGAATGATCGGTTCCGAAAATCTCGGCGATTGCACAAGTCCGGGTGAAAGCCTGGATTTCAGCACTTATTTCCGTGATAATGCACTGAGCCGTTCATTTACGCTCGACGGCTACCTAGCTGTTTTCAGAGCTCAGGCAGAAGTCGTCCCATGCGAGCTGTATACGTTAAAGCTGGCCATCGGAGATGGTTTTGATTTTGATTTTGATTCGGCTGTGTTTATGGAAGCTAAGAGTTTTAGTTCGGCACTTCATACTCTGGATGTGAATACTCCGGGAGTGGACTATTCATTGATGGAGGGATGTGAGTCGGCATTTATAGAAGTATCGCGCACCGAAAACTTGGACACTGATCTTGAGGTCTTTTACGATGTAGTCGTTGCAGACGGTTCGGCTACGTCGGGCCAAGATTATTTGATCCATAATGGAGCACTGACCATAAAGGCGGGAGCACAAATCGGAGCATTGGAAATAGAGGCCATCAACGACAACGAGATCGAAGAAGACGAGAAAATATACTTCGTTTTTCGCAATGGCGATTGCTTTGAAGACACTATCGCCCTTACCATCCTGGATTACGTACAGCCCGAATTTGCGGTACCTTCCGATTCATTCCTCTGTGATGGAGAATCTCTGGAAGTGGAAGAAATTCACGATACCGACCAATTGCATATTTTCGAGAAATCGGGCGAATTTCCGGTTGGCGATCTGGAGCGTGGCGATTGCCGTTCGAGCATTGTAGTATCCGATCTGGACGTTGAACTCCTCAATGAGAGATCCTTCTACCAAGTTTGCATTGATCATTTAGAACATCATTGGTTGGGCGAATTAGAAATTTATCTTATTGGGCCGATGGACCAAATTATAGAGTTGAGTACCAATAATGGCGAAGATGGCGACAATGGGAATACTATGGATCAGATGATCAACACTTGCTTCACCGTAGACGCCTCCCAACTGATCAATAACGGCGATATGGACGAGGGCGAATTCCTCACGGAGAATCCAACATATACCGGCAATTTTGTGCCCGAAGAAAGTTTTGCTTCTTTTTTTGATGTAGCCGATAGCCCCGCTAATGGAAGATGGACCCTGGTCATCAGAGATACCGAGCCCAATTTCAGAGAAGGAATGCTGTACCAATGGTCACTTAAGTTCAGCCCGAAGTATTCAGAACAGAGAGACTACAAAATAAACGGCTCGGAAGTCATCAACTCTCCTGTGTCGATCACGACCAATTCCGTGATTGAGGAGAGCGTCAGTCACAACTACGGCTGCTTATTCGAAAAGATTTCGAAGATAGAATTTACACCGATTCCGGATGCTCCTGCGGTCATCTGCAGCAATCCTCTGAGAAACCAGGTCTTCCTGGAATGGAGTTCGGATGAAGCGGACGAATGCGAGTTAAAATTCGGCGGGGCGGACTGGGTGGTCATTGAGGATGCGGAAAGTTATTTGTTTGATAATCTTGGTTTGGGGTCCTCTTACCAATTCCAAATTCGGTCTGTCACCAGGGGATGTCTCGGGCCTTCCGAAACATTTTTGTGCGAAACTCCCGAATGCGGCATTACCGAGATTGTGATTGACGAAATCATTCCGTCTTCTTCCGGTTGTCAAGATGATGGCGTAGCGATGTTGTCTGCCAACGGTAGTGACGGTCCCTATACCTTTAGAATTAATGAAAGGACAAATGCGACCGGAGTTTTTCAAAATCTTGCAACAAACGCATATCGCGTATACCTGGAAGACAGATACGGATGCACATTCACCAAAACATTCGAAGTGGATGGCGTGGCGCCTTTCGAAATGGAAATCCAACACAGAAAAGTCTCTTGTGACGACAATGTCAAAGGCTCGGCTTGGGTAGAGTTGAGCGGCGGTCAACCACCTTACATCTATCGATGGAGTAATGGAGAAAGAACTGATAAAATCGAAAAGCTGAGAAGCGGTATCTATTCAGTGACCGTAGGGGATATCAATGGATGCATCCAGTCACTCGACGTGACTATCGAAAACAGTGCTCCGCCGACCTTGGCCTATGAAAGCGAAGACGTGCTTTGCTACACGACGGGTACGGGAGCGATAGAACTTTCGGCATCCGGAGGTGAAGGCCCTTATACATTCCGTTGGGATGATGGATATGCTTCCGTACTGACCAGACGTGAGAACTTAGCAGCCGGTACTTACCAAATAACGGTCATCGACTATAACCTCTGCGAAGGCGTGGCAACGGTCGAAGTTGAAGAACCGGTAGAATTTTCCGCTACAGTCGATCTCGAACATAATCAATGCCCTGACGCCGGAGACGGTATAGCTGTGCTGAATATTACGGGTGGTGTGCAGCCTTATGACGTTTTCTGGTCTACAGGCAATCGCGAAAAAGTACTGAGAAATCTGCGGGGCGGCAATTACAGTGTGACGATCACTGATGCGAAAGGTTGCGAAATAAGAGAAAACATCGAAATTACCGCGCCCGAAAAAATGAGCTTGATATTTGACCACGGTCCTATTACCTGTAATAATGGCGAAGATGGAAGTATATCGGTTGCAGTGGTCGGAGGGAGCGGAAATTACGCGTTTGCATGGGACAACGGACAATCAAAAAATGTAATTAACAATTTATCCGCCGGAAAGTACTGCGTATCAGTCACCGACGGTCTAGGTTGCATTGGAAATGGGTGTTTCACTCTTGACGAACCGGAATCAATGACCATAAGTACCGAGATTACTAACGTAACGTGCTATCAAGGCAAAGACGGAACACTGAAAATCAATATCGAAGGAGGAATCACGCCATTTTCAATAGAAATAAATGGCGACCAGATGCTGCCGGATGCATCCGGATGGATCACCGGGCTGAGAGCCGGTCAATACTTCATCAAAACAGCAGATGGCAACAGCTGCGGGGCAACGAAGGTGATCGAAATCTTTGATGCTGCGGAACCGCAAATTATCCCGGAAGTTGAAAACGTGCTGTGCTTTGGTGACAACAGCGGTTCGGTATTCTTAAAATACCTCAATGAGCCCGGTGCACCGGTTCAATGGACGGACGCAAAAGGCAATGACTATACAGGCCGATACTTATCATCTATGTATTCTGGCGAATATCACTACGAAATAACGACAAGTTCGGGATGCATGCTCAGCGGTACTGTGACTATAGAAGAACCTGCAGATCCGCTTCGTCTTGAATTAGACTTTCGCGATATCACTTGTTATGGTGATCGCGATGGAGAGATCACTATGACTGCGCAAGGCGGTGGAGGCAGCTACTTTTATTCAATGAACGGAGTCGGCTATCAGCGATCCGGTTTTTATAGCGGCTTGCAGGAAGGCACCTATCACACCTTTGTCCAAGATATTAATGGGTGTATTACTCAGGGGGATTCTATAATTATCTCTGATCCACCGGCCATCCTGGTAAAAATTAGTTCTGATACGATAGTGGAGAGCGGTACCGATGTACCTATTAATGTCTATGTAGAAAATAGTCAAGGACAAGTCCGCTTCGACTGGATATCGGAACCTGTGCAGGTACTTTCGTGCGAAGACTGCCTGGACTTTTTTGTGAACGATGTAAGCGAAGATTTCATCCTCAAATTGAATGTAGAAGACGAAAATTTATGTCGTGCGATAGATGACGTCCAGATATTTGTAATCAGAGACTACACGATGCACGTGCCTACGGGATTCAGCCCGAACGGCGATGGAAATAACGATGTGTTGAATGTGTTCGGGTCGAAGTCCGCTTTTGTAAGGGAATTCAATATCTTCCTGCGCAACGGCATCAATATCTTCAATGTATACAATTTGGAATCGAATGATATGAGCATTGGTTGGGACGGCACTTTCAGAAACAGGAAGATGCCCGCTGGAATATACATATGGACGATGCACGTCGAATTTGACGACGGCGCCAAAGAATCTTATAAAGGAAGCGTACAATTGATCAGATGATGAACCGACAATGGGCAGTTAAATGGCCAACCCAACCCGCCAGCAGACGCAACTCGGGCAGGTTTATTGGGCTGTTGCGCGATATCGCAAAGGTAAAAGAACAAAAATTACTAGCTTCAGAACTCCAGACCTGGACAAAGATAATCAAGGAGTTATGAGAATTTGACCGTAAATTCAAATGTCGCATTTTAGCATAAACTATTTGATAGATCATGCAAATGCGACTTCCCATATTTCCCTCATCATCACGATTAATAAACGCAAATACAGCTGTGTACGCAGATTCGAACATGGTCTACTACATGCATTCCGGATCGGTGATATACTGCCATGAGAAAAGTGACCTTCAAGGCTATCGATATATTACAGCCAATCTTGTAGTGTCAGGTCTATGTAGACCAAAGGAAATAGCCGATACATTGGGAGTGGGCAACCGGAACATCCAAAGATATGCCAAAGCCTTGCGCGAAAAAGGATCACAATGGTTTTTCCAAAGAGAAGAACAAAGAGGAAGTTGCTATAAGTTGAGTGAAGGGGCGATGGATCAAGCCCAAAAGTACCTTGATGGTTTCTATGGAGTAGCCGATACAGCTAAACTTTTAGGAGTTACAGAAGGCGCACTTCGCTATCATATCAGAAAAGGCCGGTTAAAAAAAAAGTGGTAAACCAACCGATTCTGTATCATCCAATGGGACTATTCTTTTGCCTGCTGAGAGAAACGAGTTGGATCTGTTGGCATCAGAGGTCTTGGGAGTAGCAGCTACACGAGTAGATGAAAGGACAAAAGCCGCCTTCGGTAAGATAGAAACTACCCCATTACATTTTGAATCCTGTCAATCCCTGTCCTTTGGCGGAGTACTTCTTTTACTTCCCTTTTTGATCATGAGTGGTCTATTGACCTATCGGGATCATTACCACGAATTGAAACGGGGCTACTACTACATAGAAGTGATCATTTTGCTGTTGTCATTTATGTATTTATGCCGCATCAAGAGCGTGGAGCAGCTCAAGCAGATCAGTCCCGGAGACTTTGGCAAATTACTCGGACTAGACCGCATACCTGAAGCCAAATGCATGCGCAACAAACTGCATATGATCACCAATCAGCAAAAAGCAGGGCCATGGATGATGGACTTAGGTCAAAACTGGGCAAGTGAGGAACAAAACGAGTTTTACTACATAGACGGACACGTTCAGATTTATTATGGTTACAAAGCCAAATTGGGTAAAAAATACGTATCACGTCAAAAGTTATGCCTGCCGGGAATGCAGGAATTTTGGATCAACAATCAAGACGGTTCTCCCTATTTTTTTGTTACAGGCCAGGTGAACCAGAAGCTTCAGGAAACTATTATTGAGCAAATTTTACCAAAGCTACTAAATGAAATGCCCTGCAAATACAGTGATGAACAATTGGAATCTGATCCTGATTTACCGCGCTTTACCATTGTCTTTGACAGGGAGGCATACAGTCCTGCTTTTTTCGGCATGTTGTGGGAAAAACATCGGGTGGCGGTGTTGACCTATCGTAAGAATGTAGAAGACCGGTGGAATGTTGATGATTTTACAACACATCAGTTGGCTATCGAAGGTGTAGACACGCAAATGGACTTGAGTGAAAGGCAAATCGTTCTGGATAAAGTGCCGATGAGGGAAATAAGAAAACTGAACAAAGACACTCATCAGACAAGTGTATTGACGACCAACAAAAAACTGGCCATTCTATCGGTAGCACTATACATGTTTGCCCGCTGGACGCAGGAGAATTTCTTTCGATATATGCGACTGGATTATAGGTTGGACAGTATTGTACAAAACACTGTGGATCAGATAGATAAAGACTTTGATGTAGTCAACCCGGAGTACAGTAATCTTAGTTACTACCTCAAAAAAGTAAGAGAAAAAATCCAACGAAGAAAAGCCCGCTTATTCGACATCCAGGAAAAACTTAGCAAGCAAAATGTAGACCATGTATCCAAACTGGAAACACAACAATCCAAAGTACAAGAACAGATAAACGGCCTGGAAAAACAGGAAAATCAACTGATAACCAAACGCAAATCAGTTAGTTACAAAATTAAAATCAAGGATATGCCTGAATCCATAAGATACTCATCACTCAACATGGAAAGTAAAAGGTTCCAAAACGTAATAAAAATGATATGCTATCGTGCCGAAACGTCAATGACTAATAAATTGATGCCTCATTTTAAAAAGTCAAAAGACGAAAAACGAAGTTTGATCAAAAGTCTGATCAAAACTCCAATTGACCTGGAATGTGACTATAAATCTAAAAAATTAACCGTCTCCCTTTACTCCCAATCCAATCCAAGAATGAATAAAGCTGCTGAAAAATTATGCCATCTTCTCAACCAAACCCAAACCATATATCCAGGCACTAATTTGGAACTTCACTACCAAATCGCGACATTGTAATTTACTCCGAGTCTGGAGTTCTGATACTATTCTTTTGCCCTAGTTACTTTATCACTCATTCTACCGTTGTCTGTGAGTGCCCAAGACTCCCATTTCAGCAATATGTACGCCGTGCGCTCGGTGGTGAATCCAGCTTTGACGTCGGCATACAAAGGAAGCTCTCAGGCTGTATTTAACTACAGACGACAGTGGTCCAGCTTAGGCAAAAATTTTCCATTCCAGTCCTATGCTTTCCAACTAAGCCATAAAATGGAATTGGAAAATAACGATCTCTTTGCCGCAGAATTAAGAGCTCTGAAAGATCAGGCCCCAGGCAATTCATTTGTGCAAAACCAGGTCTTACTGGGAATCAATTATAAAAAATTGCTTTCGGAAGGGTACAACACTACGCAGTTCCTATCCTTTGGTTTTTCGGCTGGTATAGGTCAAAATAAAGCGAATTGGAATGGACTGTGGTTTGGCAATCAGTTCAATTTTGAAAGCGGCTTACCCGATGTTAGCATCAATTCAGGCGAAGCTATTAATAATTTATTGAATGCGATAACATATCCCGATCTCAACATAGGCCTTGTCTACGAAAGCTATTACGACAAAATGTCGATAAGTACGGGCCTGTCAATCTCTCATGTAACGAGGCCGGATATTTCTTTTGCGCCGGGACTGGAGATCATGTACAACAGGAAGTACACCGCCTATGTGGGATTTAACTTCTGGTCAAAAAAAGATCTGCTCATTGTATTCACACCCAGGTATACCAAACACGGCGCATTTCATGAATTCACTTCCAAGGTGGGTCTAACGTATGCAGCGCCAGATATTTACGACATAAGTTTTGGATTGGCTTTGGCTCCGCGAATGGTCCAGAATTTTGAAGGATTGGGAATAGAGTCCTTGTCCTTTCAGATTTTCATAGAGAAACGGTCTTATCGCTTTACGGTGAGCTACGACGCTACCATGTCGAGGTTGTCGGATTTTAATAGTGGTAGGGGAGGGTTTGAATTTTCGTTTGCTTATACGAGGTTAACCGAGAATGATAAATCTGTTTTTGAGCGGTTTTTTCATTATTTGTAGGTGTGAATCGATCGACAACTGAAAACAAATCTGTTGGTCTTTAAACTGAGAGTTTTTCTGCCATGGCGTCGTACTTATTCATTAAACAACGCATCCATGGTCACTTCCGATTGTATATGCTCATTGTAATACTCATTTCGAAAAGCGGGATATGTCGAAAGCAGCGTAGTGTGAACACTTTTTTTAGTGCCTGTAACAAATTGAAAAACAGATAACTTTCTCCTCAATTCGGCGGCGTACGATTTGGTGATTGCAAATTCTTTTTTGGTAAACTTGGCTTCACAAATATTAATAATCTGATCATCCCTATCAATTAAAAGATCGATCTGAGCGCCCGGTACCTCATTATTACCGACGTGCTTCCAAGAAGAACTGCTGGTATATATTCCCGAAATACCGAGTGCTTTTTTTATTTGGTAGATGTGTTGAAAACAAATGTTTTCGAAGGCGTATCCGCTCCAGGCTATATAGGTCGGCTTGTTGGATAGTTTTTCCCATGTTCCCCTGCCGCTGAGTTTATTGCCTTTTATGAATTTCAAATAGAATAGCGAATACTGATCGGCGATCTTATATATCGCATTCCTTTTCTTTTTGTTGAATGGTAAATGGATTGTTATGAAACCTGATTCTTCGAGTTCTTCGATAGTCCTTGTTGTGATTCCGCCATCAGGTAGGGCCGATAGTTTTACTAAGTCTTTCCTTAGTAGTCCTTGAGGCTTTGTCCAAAGTCCTTTGATTACAGCCATATGGTTTTCTGCGCTGTTGAATATAGAATGATACAGCTGATCGTACTCATCGTAGAGCATGCCATCTTTTTGAAAACATACTTTGTCAATTATTTGAGTCGAACTTAGCCCCTGCTTGATTTCTTTCAGATAATAAGGTATTCCACCCATTACCATGTAGAGTTCTAGTATTTGGTAGTTACTGAGTTTTATTTTTTTGCTTTTACAAAAGGCTTCCGCTTCGGCGAGCGTGAACGGACGTAATTTGATTCTATGAGTGACCCTATTGTACAGACCGCCTTTGGATTTCAATATCTTTTTGCGTATCCAGGAACTAGCCGACCCGCTAACGACCAGGGCGACGTGATCCATTTTCGAAACATGCTGGTTCCAAAAGTATTCGAGGGCTGAGACAAATCCTGATTTGTGATCGTCAAGCCAGGGCAACTCATCGATAAAGACAACGGATTTTTTCCTTTTAGAAACGATCCATAAATAATCTGATAAGTAGCGAAATGCTTCTGCCCATGATCTGGGCGGCGTCGTTTCTTTTGCGCCACGAGTTCGTTTGAGATATTCATCAAAGAAATTGGATAATTGAGTGGAGATATCGGAGTTAAATGCGCCCGAAAAATCAAAAATAAGATGATTTTTGTAATACTCTCTTATCAAAAATGTTTTACCTACGCGCCTCCTGCCATATACCACTAAAAACTCGGCTGATGCTGAATCCAGAATTTCCCCCAGTCTTACCTTTTCGGCTTTTCTTCCGATTATTTCTTTCTCTGCCATTATATATTAAATGGAAATAAGTCATCAAATCTAATTCTTATTTCCATTAAATAAAAATCATTAAGTGGAAATAAATTATAACATACATAGAGAGTTCTATTAAATAATTATTATTTTTCGGAAATAACGGCATATTTATTAGGTTATTTCCGATTAATACTGCTTACAAGGCGAGCATTACATCCTCGTAATATGTTGAAAATCAAAGGTTTATTGACACATTACGCTGTAAAGACTTTGCGAATGCATTTGTGATTCACTTCAACTAAACGATTTTACTTTCGATGAGATATCGCATCACTCGCTGTGAAGAACTTTCCGAAGATTGCTCATATCGAGCGTATGAGTTTTCAAAGTGATAATCAGTCTTTGACAAAATGTCATTCAATGCACGGTCGAAAGATTTAGTATCCCGGCATGCAAAGACAACACCCAAATCAATCAACTCACCTACCTCTTCAAACTTCCCATACTTTTTTCCGATTACGATTGGTCTGCGATGTACGGCCGCCTCTATTACATTGTGCACCCCCTTGTCAAAACCGCCTCCTATATAGACAATTTTTGCATAGGCATAGGCATGCCTCAGAATGCCGAATTGATCCAAAATAACCATGTCCTCCTCACCAGTAACGTCTTCAGTATACAAGGCAATTTTTAAGTCGCTAAATTTCCTTTTGATCTCATCGATCGCTTGTAAGTTGACATCATGAGGAGCAATAAGGAAGCGATATTGATCTTTGAGCCTTTTGATTTCAGGAGCCACAACTTCTAGATCAGACTTGTGCGTGCTTCCAAGAATGAACAGCGGTTTTCCTTTTGTGAATTGCTCCAGTTTTGCTAGCCTAATTTTGTTTTGAACAATTCTTCGAATTTCTTCATCCCTGAGCCGCTTAATTAAGGTGTAGTTCGATATTCCCAAACCGGAAAAAAGTCTTCCTGTTTCTTGGCTCTGAATGAAAAAATGCTCCACCTTTTTTAGAAGCGATTTGAACGGTTTTAGCAAAAGCACTTTTGAAAAACTATTTCTTAGACTCGTTCCGACGTATACAACGGGCACTTTTTGAGCCAAAGCCGCGCTCAGGAAATTGGGCCAAATCTCATTTTGAGATATCAATAGCGCCTTTGGGCGCAGAGTTTTCAACCATAGGTGACAATCCTTGGAAGTATCTATTGGACAATATAATTTAATATCGTATAAATCATTGTCATTCAGCAAGTTATATCCTGATTTAGAAAAAAAGGACAGCGCGATTTTCTGATTGGCATTACTGGTTTTTATTTTTCTGAGTATAGGTTTTACCACTTCATATTCTCCATACGAAGAGCAGTGGACGACGATAGATTGCTTATTTTTTAATTCAGGCAGTTTTTGATTTTGGCGAAGACTGAAGTACTCGTAAACCGGATTTGACCTGGGAAAAATGACGCATAGCAATTTCAGTATTGAAACAAATAGTGAATATGCTCCGATAATTGCTCTGAAAATCACCTGCAAATTTTCCTCTAAAATAATCAGTGAAAATCAGTGTAGTCCCTGCCTGCATTACCATTTCGGTAGGCAGGCGTGGCCTCGGTATTCGAGCGAAGTCGAGAATAAGTCTAATTTTGCATTACAACTAATCCTAATGTGAGGATGAAAAAAGTGCTGATCACCGGCGGAGCTGGTTTTTTGGGATCTCATTTATGCGATCGATTTATAAAGGAAAAGTTTCACGTGATCGCTATGGACAACCTGGTCACAGGTAATCTGAAGAATATCGAACATCTGTTCCCTCTCAAGAACTTTGAATATTATCATCACGACGTCAGTAAATTTGTGCATGTACCGGGAAAGCTGGATTACATACTACACTTCGCTTCTCCTGCCAGCCCCATTGATTATTTGAAAATGCCGATTCAAACGCTCAAGGTGGGTTCGCTAGGAACGCACAACCTGCTTGGATTGGCTAAAGAGAAAAACGCACGACTCCTAATTGCTTCAACATCAGAGGTTTATGGCGATCCGCTCGTCCATCCTCAGAAAGAAGACTATTGGGGGAATGTGAACCCCATCGGGCCTCGAGGAGTATATGACGAAGCCAAACGATTTCAAGAAGCAATGACGATGGCCTATCACACCTACCACGGATTGGAAACCAGGATTGTACGCATCTTTAATACCTATGGCCCGAGGATGAGGATTAGCGATGGGCGGGCCTTGCCGGCATTCTTTGCTCAGGCCATCAGGGGTGAAGAATTGACCGTATTTGGTGATGGCTCACAAACGCGGTCTTTTTGCTTCGTCGATGATCTGATGGAAGGTATTTACCGCTTACTTTTGAACGACTATTATTTACCTGTTAACCTTGGAAATCCTACAGAGATCAGCATACTAGAAGTTGCTCATGAAGTGTTGGATGTTGTAAAAAACAAAAAGGCCAAAATAGGTTATAGAGCATTGCCCGTCGACGACCCTAAAACAAGACAACCGGATATTTCCCTGGCAAAAGAGATCCTGGCATGGGAGCCAAAGGTATCGCGGCGCGACGGTTTTTTAAAGACATTTGTTTACTTCAAAGAAGTCGTCCCTGTATGAGTAGAAGCATTATGATCACAGGTGGAGCGGGTTTCATAGGTAGCCATGCTGTGCGCCTCCTTGTGAGTAAGTTCCCACAAGATAGGATCATTAATTTTGACGCCCTTACGTATGCCGGCAACCTGGAGAATCTGAAGGACATCGAAAATGCGCCAAATTATTTTTTTATAAAAGGTGACATTAATGACCTGTCTGCAATTGAAAATGTTTTTGACGAGCACGGCATAACGCATGTCCTCCATTTTGCAGCAGAATCTCACGTCGACCGCTCGATCACAGATCCATTGGCATTTGTTAAAACCAATATTATCGGCACACTAAACCTATTAGAAGTATGTAGAAACCATTGGAAATCAGGGACTCATAACTTCTTTTACCACGTGTCGACAGACGAAGTCTACGGTAGCCTGGGACGAACAGGCCTCTTTACCGAAGCAACAGCGTATGATCCCCAATCGCCCTATTCCGCCTCCAAAGCCAGCTCAGATCACTTCGTACGCGCTTATTCGAATACCTATAATCTAGCTGTTAAAATATCGAACTGCTCGAACAATTACGGGCCTAATCAATTTCCGGAAAAGCTATTGCCTCTAATGATCAACAATATTCTACGGAAAAAATCACTACCCGTTTATGGCGATGGAAAAAACGTACGAGATTGGCTCTATGTGGTAGATCATGTCGAAGCGATCGAAACCATTTTTTCGAAGGGCAAAATGGGCGAAACATACAATATCGGGGGCGACCATGAACTACAAAATATAGAGCTGGTGAGAAAACTTTGCCAGCTGATGGACGAAGAACTAGGTCGCGAAAAAGGCGAATCGGAAAAGTTGATTACTTTCGTGAAAGACAGGCCCGGGCACGATCGGAGATATGCAATAGACGCCAGCAAAATTCGCAAAGATCTGAATTGGACACCTAGATTTTCGGTAGATAAAGGCCTTCGAAAAACGATCCGGTGGTACCTTGAAAATAAAGAGTGGTTGGATAATGTCACATCAGGAACCTATCAACAATACTATAACGCGCAATATACCGTCTGAAGGAAGATTTCTGAGATACAGTCTCATTATTGCCTGTCTCTTTTTGACCCAATCTATGTATTCGCAAATCATTTCCCTTGAAGAACAGGTCAGAATCGAATTGGAAAAACGAGGGCTCGAATACGAAGAAGTCAAACAAGCATTATTTCTAAGAGGGTACGATATTGAAAACACTAGAGAGCTTAGCGCAGCCCAAATCGAAGATATTCGCAACATTATTACGTTTCTTTCGAATCAAAAAGCTGCAGAGATCAATGCTAACCTGCAAAGTGCTAACCTGGATACGATTCCTTTTCCGGAGGCACTTCCGGAAGGCCTGAAAGAACCATTCGGATCGGGTGATTCGCTTAAGCAGGTGAGGGCGGATTCCGAGAAGATTTTCGGCCACGATCTGTATGCAAGCGGGCAATTCAGACTCATCGAACCTTCGGGGGACATCATCGCCCCAACAGGCTATTTACTCGGAGTAGGAGATGAAATCGTGGTATCGATTTTTGGCAGAAATGCCCAGCTGGAAGAAGAGTATCGCATCGCGACGGATGGTTCCATCAATGTAAATAATGGCAGGTCAAAAGTGTATTTATCCGGCCTCGATATTGAGCAAGCCATCAAAAAATTAATAGCCGTCTTTCAAAATTTTATGATCTTCAGAAGGGATGAATTCTCTTTGCGCATCAAGGCAAGTAAGACGGTACGAGTAGAGATATTTGGCGAAGTAAACATTCCGGGTTCTTATGTCGTCGCCTCGCTGAATTCCGTATTTAGTGCAATTGTAGCGGCTGAAGGCCCTAATGAAAATGCGAGTCTTAGAAATGTTCGGCTCATAAAAAATAATGGGGGTGTGCAGCTTTTCGATCTTTACAAATGGATAATCGATCCGGCTAATTTTAAAACTGCCTTTTTGGAAAATGGTGACGTCATCCACGTGCCGGTAACCACTTTAAGAGTGCGGATCAACGGAGAAGTTCGTAGGCCGATGCAATACGATTTAGAGGAAGGCGAGGGAATCAAAGACGTCATATCTTTTGCGGGTGGCTTAAATGCAAATGCCTACATCCGCACATTTCTATTAGTCAGGCAAGACGGCATTAGTCGAAATGCAATGGATATTGATTACCTGGATTTGTTGGGATCTAATGCGAGATTTGCGCTTCACGACGGTGATGTGATCGAGGTAGCATCCATTGCTGAGGAGGTCGAAAATTATGTGAGAGTCAGCGGTGAAGTTAGGAATCCCGGAGATTACGAACGAAGACGAGGCATGCGCATATTTGATCTTATTCGAAAATCCGAACTGAAAGAATCCTCTAAAACCGACGTTGTATACCTGGTCAGACGATCCGACGATGGGCGTATTGAAATGGAATCGCTTAACTTGGATAATATTCTTTCGAATCCGGCATCACCGCGCAATTTGCTCTTGAGAAACAAAGATGAATTGGTCATCTACACAAAAGAACGGTATACGGATGCGGAATATGTGATCATTTCCGGAGCCGTACGATTTCCCGATACCTTGCACTACGATGCCTCAGAAAACATGAGAATCAAAGACTACATTACCGTAGCGGGAGGACTAAAACGCGAAGCGGCTAGTTTCGCCCATGTGCATCGAGTGAATCCTTTTAATCCTGCTGAAAAGGAATACAAAAGAGTCGACCTTGACAGGGTGTTCAATATGGCGAATGCAGTCGACAACATTATACTTTTGCCGTATGACTCTGTATATGTCTACTACCAGGAAGATTTTACAACGAAAAGCATTGTAAACGTTAGTGGAGCGGTCAATACGCCAGGAGACTTTCAGTATGGCAGTGGAATGACTTTGGCCGATGCGATCATTATGGCGGGTGGGTTTAAACTCTCCTCGGCAACCAATGAAATCGAGTTGTCGCGAGTTATTATCCAGGATAATCAACCCACCAAAATCAAAATTGAAAAAGTACGGGTCGATCGAGATATTACGGAATTGTCCCGAACAAAAAGTGACATCTTCCTCCAACCTTTTGACAATATTTTTGTCCGCGAAGTGCCGGAATTCGAATTGCAGCAAAATGTACTTTTAGAAGGAGAAGTCAGACTTCCCGGACGATACAGCCTGATTAAAAGCAATGAGACGCTCTACGATCTGATACAAAGAGCAGGCGGTATTACCGAAGAAGCTTTTCCTGCCGCCGCCCAGTTGTACAGGCAAGAAGATAGTCTCGGCTATGTGGTCATTCGACTGGATGAAGTATTAGCCGATCCCGGCTCCATTTATAATTCTAATCTCAAAAACGGCGATATTATTACTATTCCAAAAAAGAAAGATTATGTGACGATCCGGGGAGCGACGCGTGCAATATAGATGCTGTGGACAGGGATATCCTGGGTCCTAATAACGAGATCAACGTACCCTTTCACGCGGGAAAAACTGCCAAATTTTACATCGATTACTATGCCGGAGGATTCGCTCCGCGAGCGGATAAAGGAAAAGTATTCGTAAGGCACCCAAATGGCGAAGTGCGGCAAGTGCAAAGGAAATTCCTCATAGCTCCGAAGTATCCGGAAGTCAGACAAGGTTCGGTCATATCTGTGGGGTACAAGGAAGTAATTCCTTACGGTGCAGAAGATAACAAAGATGTAGATTGGACAAAAGTATTGGGAGATTCGGTGGGGCAGGCTATGAGTATACTTACTTTGATTTTGTTGGTGCAGAGGTTGGATTAATTCACGGCAGACGGTTGACGGCAGACGGTGGTCACACAGTAGCTAGTAGTACGTGGAGGATTGAAAAGTGTCAATGCCTGAAATAGGTTGACCGTTAAAAGTTGAGTCCACTCCGAAAACTAAATCATAAATCATGTCAAATATTACAATAAGATGACATATATATTTAATTTGTGATATGTTTAAACGTAGTACAAATTCACAAGTTGATCTATTCAAATCGATAGGAGGGATGCTATCAGAACGGAAGCGAGAGCTTCTGGATGATCCGAATGGTTGGCATAATATATTTTTTAAAGAAGTGGTATCTCGCATAGACGAAGGATTGTTCGAGGTGCTTTATAATCAAGGAGGCCGGCCCAATTGCTCAATTAGAGTTTTAATGGGAATGATTATCCTTAAAGAAGGTAAAGGTTGGACTGATGAACAACTTTTTGATGAAGGCGGCATTTAAACAAATCACTATTGGGCAGATAGAGCAATACAAGGTGAGCGGTAAGAAAATACGATTGGATTCGAAGTTGATTAATTCCAATATTGCACGCTGCACTCGAGTCCAGATGATAATCGAAGCTGTACGAGTATGCAGTAAAGACCTTATGGTAGAACTGCTTACAGATCAATTGGATAAAGAATCATGCGAGCTTTTAGAAAAGCTAAAAAGCCAAAGTGCCTCCAATATTGTCTACCCATTAAACAAAAAAGAAAAAGAGGAACTGCTAGTAGGTATGGGTAAGATCATAAAGGTACTCTTGAGTCATGGCCAGGCGGCGGGATTGACAGGCTACCAAGATCTCAAGCGGCTCTACGAAGAACAGTATGAAGAACAATCAGAGGAATCTAATGAGCAAAAACCTCCGAGTGCCTCTGATGATAAAACAAAAATCAGCGCGGTCTGTGATGAATCTGAACAGCAAACTAAACAGGAGAATACTCCGAGACCCAAAGCTGCAAGAGACATATCGAGTGGCAGTGTGCAGTCCATTCATGATCCTGATGCTGCCTACCGTACTAAAGGTAAAGCAGAAAATAAACAGACCATATCGGGCTATCATGCCAACATAAGTGAAACGTGTACAGAAGAAAATGAAATAGACCTAATCGTAGATGCCCAGGTAGTACCGGCCAATATTACAGAAGACGAGTTTTTAATCGAATCTATCGACCATATCCAGGATGTATTAAATCCAGATAAGGATGAATCAGGTCAAGAAAAGAATAAAATAGAACAGGCCATCACGGATGGCGGATACGACAGCAAGGCCAACAGAAAAGCAATGTCAGAAACGACCACGCCCGAATGGAAGTTAGCTAATACAAAAGGGGGAAAGCAGGCCTATACAATGAAACGAGATGAGAATAACAATCTTCAAGTATGGCGAAAAAAGACAGGAGAACAGTGCGCGGTAAAGTTTAACGAGAAGACCAACAAATACGTCATTAAACACGACACCCGAGGTCGGTATATGACCAAAGATGAAGTAGAAAACTATTTTTTATTTCAACAGATGCAAGAAACATTAGATGAGCACACCCACAATCTAAGAGCCAATGTGGAATCGACCATACATCAATGTTTTCACCGGCTCAAAAAAAGGAACAAAATATTATATCGGGATTTATTCAAATGTCAAATTTATGTCCTGTCACGAGTACTTTGGACGAATTTTAGAAGAATTAACGATAAATTGGTCGAAAATACCCTCGGATTTCCAAATATCATCATCGCAACCCTCAGGAATGCTTATGCAACAATATTGCACTTAAGAAAATTCCAGGGTTTTGGCCGCAGCTGGCAAATGTACGCTTGAAAAATGTGTGGTAATCGGAGTGGACTCAAAGTTAAATTTGAACGAAAAGCGAAACTCGAAGCGCGCAACCTGCAATAAACAACAAACAACGAACGAAACGGAACAAAAACAATGAATTATGTCGATTATGTTTTACTAATAGTCTATGCAGCATTCTTCATCTATGCCGGTTATTCTCATTTCGCAAAATCGTGGTTTTTCTATAAGATCATACCGCCTTTTTTACAGAAATGGAAAAAGCAGATCAACGTCATTGCTGGTATTTCTGAAATACTTGGTGGCATTGGATTGCTCATACCACAGACACGTGTTTGGGCAGCTTGGGGTATCATTGCTTTGCTCATTGCCGTTTATCCGGCCAATATTTATATGGTCACTTCTAAAGGAGCGGGCATGAAGATCAAGATGTGGTTTTTGTGGTTGAGGTTGCCGTTGCAGTTTGTATTGATTGCTTGGGCGTATTGGTATACGATTTAGTTTTTTTTAGGTAGACGGTTGACGGCCAACGGCGGACGGAAACAGCAGAAAAATGATTCTTCATCATTTTTCAACCATTGAACTTGACATTGAACTTCCCAATTTACCAGTCAACAAATTAACCAATTACTGCGGCTTTGCCCCGAGAGGTTGAATAGTCGATCGGTTGATTAGTTTTAGCAAAGTTTGTTTGTTTTTCTACGATCTTAACCCGATTTATTCATTGATTCTCGATGAATAATGACAATATCTCGCTGCAATTCGTTGAATTTCAACAAGATATGTCAGGCCAGACGATAAATGTCAGGCTCTGACCGTAGCGTCAAAGGTCGACCCAGACATTCCGATAATAATCGGGATCGTCGGCCCTCTGCGCGAAAAATTTGTATGAATTTTTAGGGTTAATCTTTATGTGTTGGCAGGCTTGTATATTGAAAACCCATCTGTTTCAATAGCATTCTGAAACTCTTTTTTTTGTATGTAAACCCTTCCAAGCAACTGGAACCAATAAATATTCTCATTAGAACCAATAATCGTTTTCTTAATAGCTGGGATCGCTTCATCCAGCTGGTTGGTAAAATAAGAAACCGCGCTCAAATCGGCATTGAAATATACGTAGGAAGGATCAATATTTTTTATTTTTTCAACCAGTTCGACAGCATCGTCAAAGCGACGATTGTAAATTAGAAAATGGGCATAACCGCAAAAACAATACGGGGTAGGCCGGTCATACAACTGCCTGATTTCCATAGCTTTTGTAAAGTTCTTTTCTGCTTCTGCTATATCCCATTCCAGAAAAAAGTCAACGGTTCCCAGAATCAAATACGAATCCGAAAAGTTTGGATCCAACTCAATAGATTTTCGAATGGCAGGGAGTGCCAATTCTCTGGCCTTCTGGGGAGTTAGTGCATATAAGGCCGACCAACCCAGGTTTACATAGTTCCAGGCAATTAAAGAATACGCTTTGGCGAAATTCGGATCAATTTCTATGGCTTGGGTTAATATGTCATTGGATTGATAAAGAGCATCTATATCCAGGTTTAGAATCCCGTAGATATGTTTCGATCTTGCACCTAAATAGAGCAGAAAGGCTTCCGGATCAGTAGGTGTGCTTTTTTTAATTTCCGTTTTTTCATCTGAAAGGATCCGAACGCCTACATCATTGGCGATTTGCTCCACCACCTTATCGGAAAGGGTCAATATACTGGAGCCGTGCAGGATATAATTATTTCCACCCATACTCCGTTCTGTCTTTCCCTCCACCAAATCGTAGGAGAGCTGGATGCTATCTTTGTAATTCCAGACTTTGCCGCGTACAATGAGGGCTGCATCTATTTGTTTCGATATTCTTTTAATAATTTTTGTAGAATCTTTATAGGAATAAGTAGTAAAAAAGGACTTGACCTTCAAACCACTGATCTTTGATAATTCATTAATTATTTCTTCGGCTATTCCAAGCGATAGATCATCTTGCTCCGGATCTCCGGTATCATTGTCAAACGGTAAAACTGCGATGAATTCATCAGATTTCGTTTTTAGAAAATTATTATAAAAGAAAGTAAATTTGGGTGCAAATAATGTAGGGGAATAAAGCTAAAAAATTCTTTTGTAAAGGAGTGGGAAAATTCTTTCAAGATTTTTTGAGCTCATAGGTGAACAAGTTAGAATTTTAAACTAAGGTTTGATTGCCTGGGATATTGGTGCACCATTTAAATGAAGCAGCAAAAATTCCAAAACTATTCAACCTGTTAGGTTTCTAAAAGTTTAAGATATTCAGCGAGTATAAACTGTCCAAACGAATATGACAACCTAACCGGTTAACAGCCGTCCGCCGTTTGCCGTAAACCGTCTGCCGTATTTCAATAGCTCCACTTCACTCTCAAATAAAAAACATTCGCATTACTACCATAACCATCCGGCCCATCCTGAAGTGCAATTTGCCCAACCAAATCTACGTCCAGATTATTCGCCAATGAGTAGGTGAGGGTAGGGCTGAGAAAAATGGGATGGCCCGTGACTGGGGAGTAGATAAAAGCCATCGCTATATTCAAAAGAGGATTCAAGGGATAGGCCGTTTGTATAAAAGTAGACCAGGAATAAGGATATAGGTTTCGAGCGGAAAGATCAAAGGAAAACAGATTGCTATTCGCATCATTGGTACCGGCATCATTAAAGAGCAGTCCGCCCACAAGGAAGAAACCGCTCTTAAAAGAATAGTCTCCGCTCAACGCAATTGCAAACGTATTTGCAATATTTTCATCAGTGGAATTGAACCAACTGAATTCGCCCTTAAATCCAACGTTTTTTATATTTCCGGCCCAACCGCCTCCCAATACAACATCCTGAAAACTCCATCCTGCTAAAATTTGATAATCGTAATCATTGGCATTGAACTTATACAAACCCGCAGCGACAATTTCATCCGAATTCGCGAATGCCTTCGCAGCAAATTCTATGCTGCCCGCATATCCGATATAGTATCGTAATCTCAGTGCATCCGAGCCCGGCCGCTCCTCGTAATCAAAATCGGTAAAGCTATAGGCATTGAAAAGATCATTTGGATTCCAAATGGTATTTATGCCCCAATTGATTCGTTGTCTGCCAAAGCGTATCTCAAGATTTTCCTTTGCATACTCTAAATAGAGACGGTCTATCATGCTGTGTAATAGTACGTCAGTTCCTGAATTTATCAAGGTGAGATTGAGTACGTCATTGCCGCCTTCGCTGAGGCTGTGTCCATAATCCGGAATGAAACGGGAGAATTCGCCGAAAAAGATTCTGGTACGTAGCGCTGACTTTAGAGTGAAATGATCCGAGGCATACCACTCAGAATTAAGTCGGTGATGGAGAAAATTATCAGAAAGAGTCTGTCTTTCATTTCCATTAAAATTGAAATTCAAAAGGCCTTGCAGGGATTTGACATAGCCTTGGAATTGCCATTTTGATTCTTTAACAGATTGGCTAGAGACAGTAGAGCACAACAAGAGGTATAGGGCCAGGTGTAGAATTGTATATTTTATTTTACAGCAGAGCATTAGCGCATGCATAACGTTATTCAGTAGAGTAGAATGAAGCGAAAGAACAAATCCACTTCGCTTCACCCCCTCATCAAACCGTACGTGCGGTTTTCCCGCATACGGCTTTCCTGAACAGTTTCGTCTCACAGTATTCGCGGTGTCAGCCCGGATGACTTGTATGGATTGACCATACCATGTCTCAATAATAATTCAAATGCCTGTGAACCAGACAGGCGACTCCTTCGCTGACTTTTCCGATTATAGTAACGGTATAGCCTACCTTTCAGATACCACATTAGTTCTTTCCTGACCATCTGAGTGTAGCTTAATCCTCTTACATCATAGTAGTTCAGCCAACCCATCATGATTATGTTAAGTTCTTTTGCAACTCCTTGAGGTGGATAATGTCCAATTTCTTTAAGCTTTGAACTTATCTTTCCGCGCAACCGCTTACTTGACTTCTCACTTGGTTTGATATGCCAATAATGTTTGCCTTTATTGAACAAGCATCTGTCATATCTGATCGTGAATCCTAAAAAGTGTAATGGTTCTTTCTTCGCTTTCACCATCTTACTCTTTTCTTCGTTGATCTTTAGACCCATTCGATCCACTATGCTCATCAGCTTCTTTAACACTTCCTCTCCTATCTCCTTTCCCATTAGTACAAAATCATCTGCATACCTCACTATCTTCACTCCTTGTTGGGTGAATATACTCTTTTTGTTATTCACTATTCTGTCCAATAGATGTAAGTAGATATTGGATAATAACGGTGATATTACTCCGCCTTGTGGAGTTCCTACTTTGTTGCGCTTTCCTCCTTTCATCTTACCTTCCTCAACGTATGGTGTCTTCAACCATAACTTTATCAGATCGATAATCCGATTATCGGATATGCGCAGTTTTAATACCCTTATCAACCGATCATGCGGTATCGTGTCAAAGTATTTGCTCAGATCGGCGTCATACACCTCCGTCTTTCCTTCATGGAGATTTGTCTTTATATCCCTGATCGCATCACTCGCTGATCGCTTTGGTCTAAATCCATGTGAACTGTCTTCAAAATCGGCTTCAAATAACGGCTCTATTACCATCTTACATGCCATTTGGGCTACCCGATCTCTTATCGTCGGTATCCCTAATGGCCTGGTCTTTCCGTTTGCTTTCGGTATATGTACTCGTCTTACTGGCTGTGGCTTGTACGTCCGCTTCCGTAGTGCTTCTTTTAGCTCCGTTAGAAACTTCTCCAACCCTTTTTCCTCTATATCCTTAAACGTTTGTCCATCCACTCCAGGTGCCCCTCCATTTTCTTTTACTCCTTTGTACGACTCTACCAGAACATAGTCCAGAAATACCTTGTCATACAGTATATAAAACCGGTATCCTTTCTCCCGCCTGGCTTTGAGATATAGCTTTCTCTGCAACTCCTGTACGCGTTCCATAGTACTCATTTCACTTCGCCTCTTTGGCCATAGTGCTCCTTGTACTATTCGTATCTTTTTCTGATTACTTTTCGTCAATTTGATAGTTCAGTTGTTGTTCGAATGCTTCTTCTGCTAGTAATGCCCCTTCACTCCAACAAGGTTGTGTTGTCCTTATCATCTTCACTACTATGGGCATCTCCGAATCCCTCATCATCCCACGGCTAATGGAATACCGCGTAACGCGGCACGAGTTATGTTAGGGCCTCCCATGTTCATACGCGTCCCGTTGAACAAAACCTAAGTAAATATTCTTAATAACCTACTGTTAATCAATCATATACACATTACATCTGGGTATGTTTGTTGGTATTTAATTTTAATATTGAATACTATGGAAAACTACACAAATCACCTCTCTAACTTTGATGATCATCTTACTCTCAAGAACTTTAGTAAGGCCACCAGATCAGCATACGGATGCGCCCTTAGACAATTTTTTAAGTACCGCGAGAAACATGGCATGAGCGGCCCGTTTGACCAGGATCAAGCCAAGCAATATGTACTTTATCGATACAATCGAGGACTAAAGTGGCAAACAATTAACGGAGACTATTCGGCTATGCGTAAGTTTTATCGCGAAGTAATGAACTTGGAATGGAGTTTTAAAAAACTACCGAGGCCCCGCAAAGAACGAAGTCTTCCAATGATCATATCTAAGGAAGAGGTACAGAAACTAATAGAGTCTACCAATGTATTTAAGTTCCAGGTTTTTATTTCATTTTTATACGGTACAGGAATGAGATTGGGAGAAACTTTGCAATTGAAAATATCTCACATAGATGGTCATAGAAAACAGATACGGATCGAACGTGGCAAGGGAGCTAAGGATCGCTATATTCAAATCCCGGATTGTTTGTTGGTTCTATTGAGGCAATACTACACTTATTACCGGCCTTTAGTATTCCTTTTTAACGGCAAAATCAGGGGCAAGCCCTGGTCACAAAGAGCAGCGCAATGGTCGATTAAAAAAGCATGTGAATCGGCTGGTGTCCAAAGGCCAGTTTCACCTCATACTTTTCGTCATTGTTATGCTACACATCACTTAGAATCTGGTACGGATTTGGTATTTCTTCAGCAACAATTAGGGCACAAACATCTGAAAACTACGGCCAGATACATTCACTTGTGCAAGACCAGATACCAACAGATCAATCATCCCATTGCAAGCATGCAAATAAGGTACCGTATTCCCAAGGTATAGGCCAATTATTCAGAGATTACAGTGAAAAATATATTGACACTTTTCATCCCGACAAACGGGCAATAAAGCTCATTCGGGATATCAGAATGTGTAAGACACCTGCCCTCGGAGGCAGAAAAATAGTTTGTAAACACTGTCAACACCAAACCTATATTTACCTTTCATGTGGCAATAGTAGTTGTCCTCAATGTCAGGGAATTAAACGAATGCAATGGCAGGATAAACTATCCGCCCGCATGTTCAAAACCCCCTATGTCCATGTTACATTTACATTGCCACATGACTTGAATGGGTTGGCCAAACGAAATAAAAATCTGATTTATAGTCTGCTTTTCAAATCTTCCTGGAAGACGATTATAACATTGTGTAATGATGAAAAGAATGTGGGAGGCTTACCTGGTATGGTTGCTGTACTGCACACCTGGGGAAGTGATATGAAGTATCATGTTCATGTTCATTGCCTTGTGACTTTTGGCGGATTGGATAAAAATGGGAATTGGAAATGGCCAAAAAGAAAAAATAAATTAGCAAGGTACCGCGCTATGTCAGCCCTGTTCAGGTCATCATTTTTAAACGCACTCGAAAACTTGATGAAGGCCAACCAAATAAAATACCACCTGAATTTTAACCAAATAAAATCTGAAATAATCAAAAAACGGTGGGTTGTTCACAATACCTTACCTACAGCAGATGCGACAACGATAAAAGAATATCTGTCTCGTTACATCTGTAAAATAGCAATTACTGACAATAGATTGACCTATCATCAGGGAGATAAAAAAGTCACACTCATTTTCAATAAATACAAAGATCAATTACCAGGACAACCAGCACCAAAGGACATACAACATCAGGAACCACTTGTAGCAATGGGTTTATTTCTACAACATCAATTGCCGCCATACTTCCCCAAAGTCAGATACTATGGGTTGCACGCCTCATCAACCTACAATAAAGTAAAAGACCTTATTCCTAAAGCGGTAAAGAATGAAGCCCAAACAGTTCGGACAATATTCCAAATCATTAATGAATTGATTAAAGCCACCCCCTATCATTGTCAGAATTGTGCTTCGCCAGATTACACCTTAGTACCCATAACCAGGGATAGTCAATGGTTAAAGCACAATGTTAAAAACTATAATCCCCGACCCCCTCCTGTCATAAGACCCTTGACATATTATAAATCCAAAAGAATAACATCGTGATGACTCTTGATCACACAGATATTCTATTTTTAAAATCAGCAATTTTCAGTCCATTGATTCTATTCTGTCCAACAAAGACAATTGCATACTACTATTGTCTTAAATTTGGAACCCATTTACTCAGACTATATCCAGAATCAGAAGTATATTTAATCAAAATAAAAATCCACTTCGGCTTGACTTTCCCTTTATAAGAATTTTGGGTATACTCCCGGGGCCGCTTTCGTTCAACTGAAATGTCTAAGCATGAAATATCATTCCGGCATAACTTAATCATTTTGGGTTCATGCGTAGACATTCCTTTGAGTTGCTTTCGTTCAACTGAAATGTCTAAGCATGAAATATCATTCCGGCATAACTTAATCATTTTGGGTTCATGCGTAGACATTCCTTTGAGTTCCAAGCACGCCACTCCATCTTACCCCGGATAGCCCCTCATCTGTGCGTTGCCGTTGCCTCGATGAGAGTATCAGGTTTCACCATATCCGGTAGGTTGACCACTATCAATGTGTAACGAGGCCTTACTGGATTCGCTTTCGCTGCGGCTTACTCAGACGCTTACCATGAACTTAGCACATTTCGTTTCCTCCATGTACCTCACGGCTGCTTCAGGGTGAACGGCAAATTTTCCTGTATAGTCCTTGCATACTATTGGGACTTTAAGTATTTATACACGTACGCTTCATGGCGTACCGAATTACACTAATTTTCACGAATTGTGGCAAACAAACAAATACATGATCTTCTAAAATTAAAATGATTACGGCTCGCGTGGCTGGATTGATATTGGTATTGAAATTGATCCTTTGGCATGCTCAGGACAGGTTTTTGATTCACGCGTCCCCTGCAACCGTCCCATCCACAAGAGTAACCACCCTTCTCGCCCGATCAATCACCCTTTGATCATGCGTGGAAAATACAAAAGTCATTCCTTCCTCTTCATTCAAAACAAGCATCATATCCAATAGATTGGCTGTTGAAACGGAGTCGAGATTCGCTGTGGGTTCGTCTGCGAGAATGAATGTCGGGTTGGAAGCAAGAGCACGAGCTACCGCGACTCTTTGTTGTTGCCCCCCTGATAGTTCGGACGGACGCTTATCCATCTTATCTTCAATATCGACTGCCTTGAGAAGGTATTCTGCTCTTTCATTTCGCTCCTTCTTTGATCTGTTTTGAAGCATCATCACAAATTCTACGTTTTCTTTAGCTGTCAGTACAGGTATAAGATTGTACGATTGGAAAACGAATCCAATATGGTCTTTCCTAAAGTTAATCAATTGATTATCAGAGAGTTGAGAAATGTCTTGTCCTCCGATTATAATCTGCCCACTGTCCGGGGTATCCAGGCCACCTATGATATTAAGCAGAGTGGTTTTTCCCGAACCTGATGGGCCTACTATCGCCGTGAACTCTCCTTTTTCAATGGACAAGTCGATTCCGCGAAGAGCATGGACAGGTACTTTGTCAGGATTGTATGTCTTGGTGATTCCGGTGGCTTTAATTACTACTTCCATGATGATCTATTCTAAATTTTTCGCATTGCCTCGACCGGCTTTAATTTAATGGCCTTATAAGCCGGGTAAAGTGATGCCAATAGAGCAGTAACCACAAGCGATACTGCCATACTTAAGTATTGATCCTGAGGTAAATAAGGATAAATGATGGTGCTCAATCCATACTGTTCGATGGCAGCGGAAAAAGCGCTCAAATTGATCCCAATTTCGCCAAATAATTTAATCGTTCCCCATGCCATTAACAAGCCGAACGGCAAAGCGATCAACCCGAGCAACAGCGTCTCAAGCACGATCATCACAAATACTTTAATCTTATTCATCCCAAGCGCCATAAGCATTCCCAATTCTTTGTTTCGCTCCAATACGGCCATCAGCATGGTGTTGATGATACCAAAGATCAGGGCAAGCATAAAAATAAAAGTGAATATGCGCGATGAAATATCGATTTGAGATTCGTAGAGGCGTACATCCGGTGAAAGCTCACGGTAGTCCTGGACAAGTAAGTTTGCATGATCGGATTTGAGTGCCTGCACTGATGCTTCAAGGGACTTTGCATCGTTGAGAAATACAGCTATTTCGTGAGCCGCGTTTTCGTTACCTAAAAGTCGGTTGATATCAGTCTGCCTGACCAGCACAAAACTTTCGTCATACAAAGTATTGCCGGTATGAAACAACCCAACTATCCTGAACGAACCGGCTACAATATTTCCTGTTAAATCCTGGAATTGGAGGACGAGTTTTTTGCGAAGTTTTAATTTTAGTTTTTCGGCGAGTTTTTGACTGATGATAATTTCGTTTCTTTTGTCGCCAAAGTAATTTCCTTCTTGAATATTTTGATCCATATGTGAGATGGTCGCTTCCTTTTCAGGAATGACGCCCTTGATCTGTATGCCCCGAGCCGCTCTCGAACTTCGCACCATGCCAGTGACTACCGTTCGCGTGGTTGCCGATTCCACAAATGGCTCATTTTCAATGTTTTGTAAGGTTTCTTGGACATTCTCTAAAAGATACTTGACCTCATTTTCAGCGACCCATCCGGGATTATGTAATTGAATGTGCGAAGTCTGATTCCTGATCGAACTTTCGACATAGCCGATAGACAAAGCATAGGAAAATGCGAGAATGAAAAGTACCGACCAAATCGCAAGTAGGATTGAGCCGATTACTACCCAACTGCGAATTCTGTTTCGCCATATGTTTCGCCATGCGATATTTAATATCATTACTCAGATTTCATTATCGTGCATAGACTTTGGCCACAGATTACAGTAGAGTAGAATGAAGCGAAAGAACAAATCCACTTCGCTTCACCCCCTCATCAAACCGTACGTGCGGTTTTCCCGCATACGGCTTTCCTGAACAGTTTTGTCTCACAGTATTCGCGGTGTCAGCCCGGATGACTTGTATGGATTGACCATACCATGTCTCAATAATAATTCAAATGCCTGTGAACCAGACAGGCGACTCCTTCGCTGACTTTTCCGATTATAGTAACGGTATAGCCTACCTTTCAGATACCACATTAGTTCTTTCCTGACCATCTGAGTGTAGCTTAATCCTCTTACATCATAGTAGTTCAGCCAACCCATCATGATTATGTTAAGTTCTTTTGCAACTCCTTGAGGTGGATAATGTCCAATTTCTTTAAGCTTTGAACTTATCTTTCCGCGCAACCGCTTACTTGACTTCTCACTTGGTTTGATATGCCAATAATGTTTGCCTTTATTGAACAAGCATCTGTCATATCTGATCGTGAATCCTAAAAAGTGTAATGGTTCTTTCTTCGCTTTCACCATCTTACTCTTTTCTTCGTTGATCTTTAGACCCATTCGATCCACTATGCTCATCAGCTTCTTTAACACTTCCTCTCCTATCTCCTTTCCCATTAGTACAAAATCATCTGCATACCTCACTATCTTCACTCCTTGTTGGGTGAATATACTCTTTTTGTTATTCACTATTCTGTCCAATAGATGTAAGTAGATATTGGATAATAACGGTGATATTACTCCGCCTTGTGGAGTTCCTACTTTGTTGCGCTTTCCTCCTTTCATCTTACCTTCCTCAACGTATGGTGTCTTCAACCATAACTTTATCAGATCGATAATCCGATTATCGGATATGCGCAGTTTTAATACCCTTATCAACCGATCATGCGGTATCGTGTCAAAGTATTTGCTCAGATCGGCGTCATACACCTCCGTCTTTCCTTCATGGAGATTTGTCTTTATATCCCTGATCGCATCACTCGCTGATCGCTTTGGTCTAAATCCATGTGAACTGTCTTCAAAATCGGCTTCAAATAACGGCTCTATTACCATCTTACATGCCATTTGGGCTACCCGATCTCTTATCGTCGGTATCCCTAATGGCCTGGTCTTTCCGTTTGCTTTCGGTATATGTACTCGTCTTACTGGCTGTGGCTTGTACGTCCGCTTCCGTAGTGCTTCTTTTAGCTCCGTTAGAAACTTCTCCAACCCTTTTCCCTCTATATCCTTAAACGTTTGTCCATCCACTCCAGGTGCCCCTCCATTTTCTTTTACTCCTTTGTACGACTCTACCAGAACATAGTCCAGAAATACCTTGTCATACAGTATATAAAACCGGTATCCTTTCTCCCGCCTGGCTTTGAGATATAGCTTTCTCTGCAACTCCTGTACGCGTTCCATAGTACTCATTTCACTTCGCCTCTTTGGCCATAGTGCTCCTTGTACTATTCGTATCTTTTTCTGATTACTTTTCGTCAATTTGATAGTTCAGTTGTTGTTCGAATGCTTCTTCTGCTAGTAATGCCCCTTCACTCCAACAAGGTTGTGTTGTCCTTATCATCTTCACTACTATGGGCATCTCCGAATCTCTCATCATCCCACGGCTAATGGAATACCGCGTAACGCGGCACGAGTTATGTTAGGGCCTCCCATGTTCATACGCGTCCCGTTCCAAGCACGCCACTCCATCTTACCCCGGATAGCCCCTCATCTGTGCGTTGCCGTTGCCTCGATGAGAGTATCAGGTTTCACCATATCCGGTAGGTTGACCACTATCAATGTGTAACGAGGCCTTACTGGATTCGCTTTCGCTGCGGCTTACTCAGACGCTTACCATGAACTTAGCACATTTCGTTTCCTCCATGTACCTCACGGCTGCTTCAGGGTGAACGGCAAATTTTCCTGTATAGTCCTTACATACTATTGGGACTTTAAGTATTTATACACGTACGCTTCATGGCGTACCAGATTTCACGGATTTGGAATGAAGAAAATAAAATATCAAGATGAAACTTATACAATCATTGGACTTTGCATGGAAGTGCATAATGAATTAGGGCCGGGACTTCTGGAGATAATTTACAAGGATGCTTTGGAGTATGAATTTAAGTTGAATAATGTGCCATATGAGCGAGAGAAAAAATATATCGTTCCCTATAAAGATACCATACTTAAACGGGAATTCTATGCTGACTTTACCGTGTATGCTGTTATCATTTTAGAAGCAAAAGCAGTAAGTACCATTGTTAACGACCACATTGCAAGAACATTAAATTATATGAAATTGGCAAAAAGTCTGGTTGGCCTGCTAGTGAATTTTGGTAGCTCTAGTCTTGAGCACAAGAGGCTTGTCTTTTAACATGGTGGCTATTTCCAAGAAGTATAATTTGCCGGAGGCAAATAATCTGTGAAATCCGGTACGCCATGAAGCGTACGTGTATAAATACTTAAAGTCCCAATAGTATGTAAGGACTATACAGGAAAATTTGCCGTTCACCCTGAAGCAGCCGTGAGGTACATGGAGGAAACGAAATGTGCTAAGTTCATGGTAAGCGTCTGAGTAAGCCGCAGCGAAAGCGAATCCAGTAAGGCCTCGTTACACATTGATAGTGGTCAACCTACCGGATATGGTGAAACCTGATACTCTCATCGAGGCAACGGCAACGCACAGATGAGGGGCTATCCGGGGTAAGATGGAGTGGCGTGCTTGGAACGGGACGCGTATGAACATGGGAGGCCCTAACATAACTCGTGCCGCGTTACGCGGTATTCCATTAGCCGTGGGATGATGAGGGATTCGGAGATGCCCATAGTAGTGAAGATGATAAGGACAACACAACCTTGTTGGAGTGAAGGGGCATTACTAGCAGAAGAAGCATTCGAACAACAACTGAACTATCAAATTGACGAAAAGTAATCAGAAAAAGATACGAATAGTACAAGGAGCACTATGGCCAAAGAGGCGAAGTGAAATGAGTACTATGGAACGCGTACAGGAGTTGCAGAGAAAGCTATATCTCAAAGCCAGGCGGGAGAAAGGATACCGGTTTTATATACTGTATGACAAGGTATTTCTGGACTATGTTCTGGTAGATGTAGATTACGGTTGAAAACTGAGCCAGAATTCCAATTGAAAACTGAGCCAGTTATCATGGCAGATATGATGCATAACCATCATATGTTTTGCACTATTAAACATGATAACTATGCTACAAAAACAAGATATTATTCTGCGCTATTTTGATCAGGGAATATCCCAACGAAAGATCAGTAAGGATCTGGGATTATCGCGCAATACAGTCAAGAAGTATATTGATGAATATGAGAAGAATCGTTCTTTGCAGGACCGTTCTTCTAAAGGCATTTTGGATCCACCTCGGTACGATTGTTCTTCTCGTACCAAACGCAAACTTACCCAACAGATACGAACCAGGATAGATCAGTTTGTTAAAGATAATGAGCGCAAACATTGTTCGGGTTTGGCCAAACAATGCATGCGGCGTATAGACATGCACGAGGCACTGATCGCCGATGGTTTTGAAATCAGCTATACTACGGTATGTGAATATGTAAAACAGCACTTGAGAAAAGGTCAGGAGATTTTCATACGCCAGCACATTGACCCAGGGCAAAACAGTGAGTTTGATTGGGCAGAAGTTAAATTGACAATAGAGGGAAAACAGAAAAGATTGATGCTGGCTGTATTTACCAATGGGTACAGCAATTACCGATGGGCTCGTCTTTACTACCGCCAGGATACCGCGTGACGCGGCACGAGTTATGATCAGTTTCTTGCACGCTCATGTACACTATCTGAGCCACATTGGTGGTGTGCCATCACAGATAGTGTACGACAATATGCGTACAGCAGTAGCAAGATTTACCATGCGAAATGCAGACCCGTCTACCGAACGGGCAGGTAAGAAACCTACAGATGATCTACTTAAAATCAGCACATACTATCAATTTGATATTCGTTTTTGCAATGTGTATAGAGCCAATGAAAAGGGACGTGTAGAGCGAAGTGTTGAATATGTGCGCCGCAAAGCCTTTGCTCAAAATGATGAGTTTATCGACCTCGATTCGGCTAATCGACACCTGAAGCAAAAACTGATCAGACTTAACAATAGAAAATCAAAAGGTGAGTCTAAAACATTCGCTGAACGTGTGTGCGAGGAGAAAATTCATATGACAGTTCTGCCTGTTTCAGCCTATGATACCGCCCTGATCCAGACATTAAGAGTAGACAAGTATCACACCATCTCGGTTGATACCAATCACTATTCTATTCCTGAAAACTTGCGCGGCCCCATAGTGGATGTGAAAATTTACCCTTTGCACATTCACATTTATGATAAAAATGGCGATGTAGTGGACATTCATCAGAGAAGACACTGTAAGTATCAATGGTTCATTAAAATAGAGCACTATCTGAAGACATTAGCCGTAAAGCCTGGTGCTTTGTCAAACAGCGAAGCCTTTCTTCAGGCTGATACCGATTTGATCGCACTTTACAAACAATATTTTTCAGATCAACCCAAGGTATTTATTGACGTGATTAGTTACGCCACCAAACATCATTTATCTACCTCAATAATAACCTCCGCAGTTGATCAATGTCTAAAAACTACTTTGAACTCTCCCCTGACCAGTGACAAAATCATCTTTATGGTACAAGCCCTGATGAAAAAGAAAAACGAGGCTCAGGCACTCACCATCCCGAGCCCTTTGACTGAACAGATAAGTCTTAATTGTGTAAAACAACTTCAAGACATACAGGCTATTTTTTAATTCGAATAAAATCTCAACAATGCAAGCAAAAATGGAACAACAAATTGATTATTACTCACGTCTGCTTAGGCTGCCTGCATTCAGAACAGAGTACGCCGAACAGGCAAAAAGTGCTGCTAAAAGCAATCATTCTTTTGAACGCTACTTGCTCGATCTTATGATCACCGAATATGACGGGCGGCTCATCCGGAGAAAAAAACAGCGTATCCGAAGAGCCGGATTCCCGTATAAAAAACAAATCCACGATCTGATCAAATCTGAACTCCCCAATGATGCACAAAACAAACTGGCTACTCTCGAACGTCTCGATTTTATAAAAGATGGACAAAATCTCATCCTGGCTGGTAATCCCGGTACCGGTAAAACACACATCGCTATTGGCCTGGCCATCAAAGCCTGCACACTCGATTTCACTGTCTTGTTTACTGCCATTCCCAGGCTGATAACCCAAATCAACGAAGCCAGGTCTCACAAAATGCTCCGTACCCTGGAATCTCGTTTTGAAAAATACGATCTGGTCGTGTGTGACGAGTTCGGTTATGTGTCCTTTGACAAAGAGGCTGCAGAATTACTTTTTACTCATCTTAGCCTCAGAGCTGGTAGAAAGTCAACCATTATCACAACCAACCTGAGTTTTGATCGGTGGACAGAAATATTTGGTGATGAAGTTCTCACTGCTGCCATAGTTGACCGACTCACCCATAAAGCCATCCTGGTCAACATGAATGGAAAATCCTTCAGAGTCAAAGAATCAGAAAAACTTAATCAACAACTTTAATTTCTCTCAAAAAATATTAATGGTTATTCTTTCATCAAAATGCATAACTTCGCCTCTCTCAACTGGCTCACTTTTCAACCGAATTCTGGCTCAGTTTTCAACCGTAATCTACAGGTGTTTATAAAATGTCTTATCCTTTCCCCTTTGGTTGTCCACATACCCTTTATAAATTCCCTTTTTTAACCTAATTACAAACTCTAACCCCTTGTCTACCAGATATTTAAACCATCTTTCTCCGATGTACTCCCGATCTGCTAGTAGTATCAAACCTTTCAGATTATATAATTTACAGGCTTTGTCTATCACCTTTCGTCTTTCATTAAAATTACTCATACCCTTCTTGTCTAAGTCTTCCCACCATATTGGAATACTTACTCCATTGACCACTACACTCAATGTTAATAAGTGAATATTCTTGTTGCCATTCTCCCAGCTCGTACCATCTAGTGCCAAATATTTGATGTTCTTCGCTTTGAGTCTCAACAAATAAAAACTGTAACTACTCAGGTACCAAACAATGCTTTTGAGTAGGGAGTTTGGCAATGCAGTAAAGATAGGCCAAAACATTGAGCTCTCTTTTTTTTAATGTATCGATGCAGGAACGCAAGACACAAAATATATTCTGACCCGATTTAAACTGTCCTGAGACCTTTAGTTTTACTTTTACATTTCTTATTGCCCTTTCTGAAGAATTGTTGTCCGGTGGGACTTCAGAATTGTATAAAAAGGGAAAGATGTAATTCCTGTTTTTTAACATTGATTTTTGAAAAGAATGAGTTTTTGGGAATTCGGTTTTTTCGATATGCCTTAACAGTAGCCGATCAAGCCTTTTTTCCAATTTATAGGCATCCTTTTGGTTGGTTTGAAAGGTTTGAGTTTGTTCTGTTCTTTTTCGCAAGGCTAAAGCATGTTCTAACAAGGACTTAAATTGGCTGGCCCAAACTTGGTTTTCCGATTCTTCCAAAAATATGAGGTCTCTCAATAAGTGAGCTATGCATAATTGTTTGGATTTGGATTTCATTTTCAGTTGTGCTGCCCAGCGGTCTGACCCTATTGTAGCGTGGGACAAGTGATCGCCAATTATTTGCTGGACACTTATAAATCCTCGACTTTCAGTGGCTTTTATGTAAGTGTTTTTCATATTTTGCCACACCCATACCCACCATTTGTCGCCATTTACTTTAGCAGATGTTTCGTCCGAACCGACGTAAGTCGATGAAAAGATTTGTTGGAGTATAGCATGGTATATGGGTCGAGCCTTTTGGGCTGCTTTTTTCAATAAGTTCTGTACACTTCCCTCACTGATGGGCAAGTGAAATATATCTTTGAACAACTGGGTCATTCTTTGGAAGGGAAGATAATGGAAAACGCTAAAATAGCTGACCAGTGCTATGACGCTGCTACCATATTGGATCGGTGCTTTTACCCCTTGGGGAAAACTACCTTTTTGAAGATGACCACACCGCCCGCACTGGCATCCATACTGCTGATATTCAATGTATCTGGGGCGTATCGAAGGTATTTCTACTATTTGTCTTTTCGATACCAATTGTTGCTTTTCCTGATCAATTGTGTCCCCACATTTTGAACAGTAATCACTTTTTACTATGTGCTTTTCATCAGGATTATCTGTCATTGCAAGATAATGACCCTTATGACCCTTTTGTCCTCCTGATTTACGTCCTGTTTTCTTACGCAGACTTTTTTTCTCATGTGTTGACTTGTCTTGGCTTGGTGGGTTGTGGCTGTTGTGGCTGTCTTTTTTAACCTCTTTTTTGGCCAGTTGGCTAAGGACTAATTCCAGTTTTTCGCGAAGTTCTCTAATCTCTTGGCATAGAATTTTATTCTCTTCACGCAAAAACTTATTCTCCTTTCGAAGAAGTTGGTTTTCTTTTTCCAGTTTTGTTAGTCGTGATTCGATAATAGTCCAATTTATCCGGCCCTATTATCTTTAGTTCGAGTTGGATTGTCCTATAACTCTTTTTACTCCATTATTATTATTCGTTATATTACCTCCTGAGTAGTTACTAAAAACTAAAACATAATATAGCTTCAATCAATGCCTGCTTGTCAGCATCATCCATATTGAAAAACGGATCAACCTCTTATAATTCGAATCAGGTTTGGTGTTTTGTTGGTTTTCGAGTATTCCAGGGAGCTTATCCTTTACAATGTTCAAATTCGTCGTCCTGGCTGATAATATACCTTGGGCTGTTGTGAGAAATTTTTTTATTACATGTTCTTCAAAACCTGAGAAAAATGGTTTTATTTCGCTTACGAGTGGAATTGTCATTGTTGTTAATTGTTTGTTTTACAAACAATAATGATATATTCCACTTTATTATAATATATAACCTACTTTATTTCAAGACATTGTATTATTTTAACCCCAATGTCCAGTAGTATGGCCAGGGGTTTCAACCCTGGGTTAAGTCATTGATAACCAGGCAGTTGGCGGAATTTTTGCCATAATGCAAAAATCGTGACAACTGCGTTACGCGAGAAAATGAAATCCACCCGAAATATTTCATCACAATTAGTCTGAGCTCAACTACGGTCTTGATCTCTTCTTCACCCCATTTTGATCAAATATTCTTCGGATTTTTCGCTAGCATCCCATTTTTTTATCTTCAGAACTCCTTACCTCTCGCAATCTAAATTCGCTGTTATTTTGAAGATCATGCGCAAATTTGATCCAGGGAATATGGTTTCAGTTTTGTTGAGCAGGTCTGCAATCTGTTTGGCTGCATGATTAAATCTTGGTGCAGAAAGAGAGTGCAAGGTTATAGTCAGCGTTTTACTCTTATAATCCGGAATCAAGTCAGCGTTGTTGCTGATGATTTGTTTGATGAACATTCTTTTTTCGTCTTTTGCCCTATTGAGGTGGTCACAAGCCACAGCTGCCACAGATGATTCTGCTCTGTAAGCGATCATCTTTATTACATTCATGAACAGTTTACTTTCGGTTTTTAACTTGTTATACCTTTTCTGCTCGGGCATACGCTCAAGAGTTATTCTGGCAGGAATATCATTTCTGAGGGTGGCGATCTTGTTTTCTTCTTTTCGAAGAATATCAATTTTGTGTTTATACTTCATTTGTCTTTCGGTTATTTCAGGAAGTTTGTCAATTTTCTCATCCATAGCTAGTTCTGCAAGAGGGAAGAACTTGGCTTCTAACCGGGTGATCTTTTCCCTGAGTTTTTTCAGTTGGTTTGTTAATTTTCGGTATTGTGGGTTGACCACTTCCCGATTGGGATCAATACTTTCTACCCCAAATTGAATCATTTTATCAAAATCATAGTCTTGAATGAGGTAACTGAAGAAGTTTTCCTGACACCACCTTCCAAACATTCTGCCTGCTATCAATGCTATTCCCAAAGTAGGGTGAGTGGTGATAATAGCGGTTTGATGTTCACCCTTTTCAGACAAGCTTCTGATCTCTCTGAAAGTGTGTCCTCCAAGCGTTACTTCTTTCTCGCACAATTGCATGGTTACATCCTGGCTAAGTACTTGTGTATCAGTAGATTCAAAGTCATCTTTATTCCATGAATCTCGCACATCCTTGCGATATGTAATCACGGCTATTCTATACCTTTCCCACAGGTGGTTAAAGAAAGCAGGTTCGTAAGCCTCCCTGTCAAAAATAAAGGTGCATTGAGGGCTTTGTCGATCATCCTCCTCTTGTATCTCAGTAAGTAATTTGGTTTGTAGCATTTGTGGAATAATCAGGTCTTGTATTGCTTCTTTTATTTTCTCTGTCAATTGCCCTATCACCATCATAACAGGCATCCCTTGTGCATCGTGAACCCAATACTCCGTAGTGGCGCTTAAACACAATTTTTGTCTCGCAATATATTTGACAGGTAGATTAGCTTTGCCTCCATAATAGATCCGTTGGTGACCATCTATATATAAAAAAGATGAGTCCTCATTATCCTCATCTCTATACCAGTGATCGATCAGAAGGTTGTTCAGTTCAACGGCTTTTTCCTGCTTGCTCAGCAAATCTATTTTCTCTCGCAAACACCGAACTTCTGGTATACGATCCAAGCCTATTATCCTGCCGATCTCCCCTGGTTTACATTGTTTGAGTTGTTCGGGATTTTTGATGCGCAACAGGGCCATGAAGGCCAAAGTCAATAGTATCGACCTTAGTCCGTAATAGTGTGATGAAGGTAACTCATATACCTGTTTTGTCTTGAATAACCCATGCTCTATCAAGGCAGGTAAGAGGAATAATACCCCTGCTCCGCATAAAGCTTCGCTGTTGTCAAACTTCACCTCAGCATGACCAGACAACCCAAGAGATGCACCTATCCTGTCTTCAGAGCGGCTTGTGGCTATGCCCATCGGCGTAGATTGGTCTAGGTCATTGCGATCATTTAAGGTCGAGCCATTTCCACCTTCACACTCTATTTTGAACTTTTTTTTAAAGTGCCTTTTTCAATGTGATAGCGTATCGACGATTCTGAAATCCCTTCTTGTTTTGAGATACTCAAATTACTTTGTCTCTTATCCAGCTTCGATTGTATCCGCTCCACTAGTTTACCAACCATCTTGTATGCTTTGCCTTTTCTGGCATCAGGCCCGAAAAATCCAGATTCTCCCTTCTCCTTGTATTTTCTATACGATCTTCTGACACTGTCTATACTCACTCCAAAAGCCCGCTGAACTTCAGCTCGGCTGCACAATCCTTTATCTATAAAATTGCTAGTTATGAATCTGAAAGCATTAAGATCGTCACTCGAATGACTATATACAGGTAAGCCATTGGCTATGTATTGTACAATACCGTCTTGGGTGTGTACTCCAAGACAATGAGAGATCATCTTTGTATCTTTAGGGAAGAAGGGGAATTGTAACTGCATATACAAAAATATGAAGCAGTTTTAATTCGCGAGGTCTACTCCCTATTACCCTGAATTTATTGGGACGGGTAAGGAGTTCTGATCTTACATTTTTTTATCTTACATTTTTTATATCTTGTAAAACCAATCGGCATGACCATACAACTACCAATTCTTCAAAAAAAATCGATCAGATATGATTAAATTAAAACCAAATTCCAGAAATGGACAGGGCAGACAAATCTTACTCCTGCTCCTGTTTTTTTTACTTACACCGCTTTTCATCTTTGCACAAAAGAGTGTATCAGGGGTGATTACTTCGGAAGACGGCGAGCCCTTGATCGGGGCTAATGTCCTGGTCCAAGGTACTGATATAGGTACCATTACGGGCATCGACGGCAGTTATACACTCGATAATGTACCGGAAGACGCGGTCATCGTGGTCTCATTTATCGGCTATGACACGCAGGAAATCGGCACAGGAGGCCGCAATGACATTGACGTAATTGTCACAGCAACTGGTGAACTCCTGGAAGAACTGGTGGTTATTGGATATGGAACTATGAAGAAAAGTGATTTAACCGGAGCCGTTTCCTCTGTTTCCGGGGAGGAAATCAATGATATTGCGGTACAGACCGTAGATCAGGCGCTTCGAGGCAGAGTAGCTGGTGTAAAGATCACCAGGCGCAATGGCCAGCCGGGTGCCGGAACGAGGATACAAATCCGGGGTATTAATTCCATTCAAGGGGGAAACGATCCTCTCATAATCGTGGACGGTTTTCCACTGACCGGTGGCCTAGATTTCATTGATCCAAACGACATCGCCAGCGTTGAGGTGCTCAAAGATGCTTCGTCAACCGCCATTTACGGAGCCCGGGCAACCAACGGTGTGATCATGGTTACCACTAAAAAGGGGAAGGCGGGAAAGATGAAGATTGATTTTGATTCCTACTACGGTACCCAAGAAGTCGTCCGGCGTATGGAATTTGCCAACGCACAAGAGTTTATCAAGATTGCCAACGCCAGAAATGTGAATGATGGTGGCGATTTATTTTTTCCAAACCCTTCAGCGATTACTGTTGATACCGATTGGCAGGAAGAAATGTTAAGGACGGCGCCCATCCAAAGACATAATTTAACCTTTTCCGGAGGAAATGAAAAGCTGCGCTATTCCTTCTCGGGGAATTACTTCGACCAGGTAGGCGTGATAAAAGGTTCTGATGTTAAGAAGTTTACCTTACGCTCCAATGTGGATGCTGAATTGAACAAGAGGGTAACTATAACCAATAGCCTTATTATAGCCCGGCAAGTTCAAAATAATATCGGGGATGTACTACCTGCTGCTTTTCGAGCTCCTCCGACATTACCTGTTTATGATGAAACTGGCGCATTTCAGTCCATGACTGTATATCCATTTAATGCTTCTATGGATAATCCCGTTGCCTCAATTGTCGGTAGGACTGACAAAGACACGGAGACGAGAATCTTCAATAATTTCGGAGCGACAATCAACCTGATTGAAGGGTTGACTTTTAAGTCGACTATTGGAGTAGACTATAATGGATTGCTGGGGGATGGATTTATCGCGCGATATCTCAACGCAGGTTCACCTGGAAGTCGGGCATCAAGATCGCATCTTGAGGCCTATTCCATTCTGAACGAAAATATACTTGACTATTCCAAAGAATTCGGCCAAATACGACTCAATGCCATAGCCGGATATACCTGGCAGTCTTTTGAATCAAGAAATTTTTCTGCCGGTAGTGCCAATTTTGTTTCTGATGACTTGCTCAACAATGCATTGAGTTCGGGATCGGACCTTCTTATTCCATCTTCTGGCGGCTCGGAGTGGGGAATTACCTCCTGGTTAGGAAGGGTTAATCTCAATTTTTCTGAGAAGTATCTCCTTACCTTGTCTGCCAGAGCAGACGGTTCCAGCCGGTTTAGTGAAGATAATAGATGGGCCTTTTTCCCATCCGTGGCGGTGGCCTGGAGGTTATCTCAAGAAGGCTGGTTTGACAACATCAATAGTCTATCTGACCTTAAACTGAGAGCAAGTGTCGGGCAAACAGGTAATCAGGCTGTGTCTCCATTCCAAACCCTGGTCAGGATGAGCGATGTACAGGTGGCATTGGGCGATCAACTAAATATTGGATTCGCTCCGGCAAATATTGCCAATAAAGATCTCCGATGGGAGACAACCACTCAATACGACGTGGGATTAGATGTTGGTTTTTTCGACGGACGGCTGAGGTTCTCTGCGGATTATTACCACAAGTTAACGGAGGATTTGCTCGCTCAGGTAGACTTACCTCTATCGGCAGGTTTTACTTCTTCCACCCAGAATATTGGATCGATCAAGAACTATGGATTCGAATTTATTGTCGGAGCAACTCCGGTCAGCGGAGACTTCAGATGGGACATTAATGCCAACTTCTACACCAATAAAAATCAAATTGTCGAACTTGCGAAAGGAGCAGACGTTTTCGCTCCGAACCTGGGCCTTTTGCCGACCATGCACATACTTCGGGAGGGAGAACCGCTTTCGATGTTTTATGGTTACAGATGGGACAGAATTGATGAAAACGGGCAAAACGCCTACAAAGACCTAAATGGTGATGGAAGAGTCAATGACAGCGATCGGACCATTTTAGGTAGCCCGCACCCCGACTTTAATATCGGTTTTGACAACACCGTATCTTACAAAAACTTCGAGTTAAATTTTTTGCTTGATGGTTCCTTTGGTCATGAGATCTTGAATATTGCCATTTTCGAACACGCGGACTCTTTCTTCAAGGGACGCAATCAGCTCAAAGAAGTTGCTAATGATTTTTGGACCCCCGAAAATTTGGATGCGAGATACCCTGCTCCAGCGGCCGATGTCACCCAATTGCCGTCAGATACCTATGTTGAAGATGGTTCTTACCTGAAAATCCGGCATTTGAGCCTTGCCTATTCAGTCCCTGTTCATAGAATTGATTGGCTACAACATGCAAAGGTATTTGTCTCCGGTGAAAACCTGGCAACCATAACAAACTACTCGTGGTACGATCCTGAAATCAGCCATTATTCAAATAGTGATTTGAGACTGGGTACAGAAAACAGATCTTATCCGCAAAGTCGTACGATAAGTGTTGGAATTAAACTTGGACTATAAAAAAAATAAACAAATGAAAAATTTAAAATTATTTATCATAGCTGTTTTTATGCTGGCTACAACAGCCTGCGAAACGCTATTGACCGAAGAGCCCATATCTTTTCTCGCTCCCGATAATCTAACCTCGCTTGAAGGAGCGGAGGCCGTACTTAAAGGAGCCTACGATGGGCTGCAGTCCTATTACGCAGCTCAATTTTGGGCGGCTCTTGAATATCAATGCGATTTTCAGTTTACACGTGGATCACGAGTTCCCCACGGTTTTTATAACCTGGATACGAGAAACATCGGCCGGATGCAAAGTGTCTGGGGCAGTATCTATTCGGCTATAAATCGTGCAAACCTGATCATTAGTTCTTTCCCCGACCTGGATTTTGATGAAAAATTGAAAGGTCAATGGGTCGCAGAAGCACAAGTGCTCCGAGCCTTCCATTATTTCAACCTGGTAAGAGGCTGGGGGGGCGTCCCACTTCGCATAGAACTCCTTGATGACCTGAATAATACGGCTATTGTGAAAAGTAGTAAAGAAGAAGTTTATGCGCAAATAATTATCGACCTCAATGAGGCGATCAATTCAGGTTTTCTCCCAGAGGATTATGCGAATTCCCAATTGGGTCGGGCGAGTGTCAATGCTGCCCGCATCTTGCTCGCACATGTTCATTTGACTGTCGGAAACTGGGCGGAAGCTGCTAGTTTTGCACAGCAGGTGATCAATTCCGGCGGATTTCAATTGGATCCGGATATGTCTCTGATTTTTAGTCCGGAAGAGGTAACCCATTCTGGGAACATTTGGCCCATTAAATTTGCCAGAATAAATGGTATTGGTCTTAGCATTCCCCCAAGATTTGCTGCTGGCAGAGGGACGAATTATGCGGCTAATGAATGGTTCACGAATATCGGCATTCCTAGCCATCCCATTATTGCCGATTGGGATGACAATGATCTGAGGAAAGCGCTCAATTTATACGATACCGATCCAAATACTGTTGAAGGTAAAGCCCTTTCTGCGGCTGTGCCCATGTTATTTAAAAAATTTATTGACAAAGACAATGTAGGCGGTACCGGGCATGGCAATGATATGCCACTCTACCGTTATGCCGACGCCCTCTTAATATTTGCCGAGGCAGATGGTTGGGCTAAAGGAAGTCCCAGTACCCAGGCTTATGAAGCGGTCAATCAGGTTAGAAGGAGAGCCTATGGAGTAGACATAAGTACCTCGGCGCCAGGCATCGACCTGGAAGGCCTTTCCAAAGATGACTTTATTGAAGCAGTTATGAGGGAGCGAGCTTGGGAATTTATGTTGGAAGAGAAACGCTGGTTCGACATCACCCGGAGGGGTTTTGAATATACGACTCAACAAATAGCCTCTTCCGGAGATGCTCGCAAATTGGAATTCTGGGGCGAGGAAGACATGCTCTGGCCGATCCCCAGACAGGAAATCGACAACAATGACCTGATGACCGATGCCGATCAGAATCCAGGTTGGTAAACGGACTCAAAGTCATCGTGCAATTATGGGTATTACTTGAGGCAGAGCCCATAATTGCATGGTGATAAATTCATGAAGGAATAGGTGATTATTAAGGAAATTCAGGCGCTGTATTTAATCTTTATATTAGTTTATCTGTCGCAGCATTCGAAGACGCAAACGCATCATTTTGATTTGTCCATTTTTGAAAATGGGAAGTCGGTATTTGTTGGGGCAAGTCCTGAAAATTTTTCTTACGGTTATGATTCTGTTTTTTTATTTGTGAATGACCGGTCGGAAGCAAAGTTCTATTATCAGGATATCTTTACGCCGGTCTGCGAAGACAGCACCTTGTGCAAGCCCGTATACATTACCTTGATGTGGGATCTGTTGGGCAATTACTTGAATTTTCGCTTAGATGAAGTAAAGCCGTTAACAAAAATAGATCATATACCATTTTCTGATGAAGAGTACAAGAAGCTACATACCGTTCTTGCTGATGATCGCTCAATTTTAGGTTCCTATACAAAGGAGACTATTGCTAAATTATACAAGGTGTCTACAGGAAATCACAGTCTGGATGAAGTCGATGCTGTTACGGGTGCAACACCTCAATACATTAAGGATCAAACCATAGAAGGGGCTTTATACACTTGCCACACCATATGGCAATTAAGCCGGGGAAAGATCAGCAAGATGCTTCTGCATCATACGAAAACCCAACTGCTCAATGAAGCATTTCTGCATCAATTGATATCCTCGGATAACATAAACTACATAACATTTGCTCTCGAAAATCTGAGATTTTTTGAGGCGTCAAAATTTCATGACGAAATTGTTCAAGTCATTCAAAATAGTGATCATATAACCGCCAGTCAAATAATCCGCTATTTACCAAAAAAACTGGTCGAGGATAGTGATTTCAATCTCCAATTATGGAATTTATTCGATCGCGTTCATTTCCTCTCTCAGAAACAGATCTTAGATCAATTTACGCATTGTAAACAGCTATCTGACAAACTGTTACTTGATTTGATATCGTACGCTGAAGAGGCTAAAGAAAGTCAGTTTGTTCAAATTCTGAAAATCATTTTAATTCAATCCGATATTCCGGAAAACGGAGATCAATTATTGGTAGAAATAGCCAAAAACAAAAAGGAAAGTCTAAGCGGGGCAGTAGTTATACTCCTTAGACATGCTGAATTTAACTCCAGAAATAAAGATTTGATAAACAGAATTCTTAAAATATTAGAATAAGATGAAACAGATATTATTAGTTCTGTACATAAGCCTCCTCGCGAATTTTAACCTGTTGGCACGTGATTCAACATCTATAGATCTGAGTGGCCGGTGGTTTTGGGAAGGAAGGGGAATAAACACTAACAATGATGGAAATGGTCGCATTGTATTTGAACTCGAACAAAAAGGGAATAAACTTGTTGGCAATCTGCTTCAATTAAATGGCCCTGGTGCATCAGCTAATGTTATGGATATGCCTTTGATGGATATGCCATTATTCTCAAAATCATCAAAGTTGGATGCTACAATAGAAGGCGAAATTATTGGACCTGCCTCTGTGAACGATAACCGACTCGTTATTATTAAAAGATTTCAGAAAGATAAAAGCCATATCGCTATTTTCACAGGGAACTATTCTATCGAACCGGAGGGAGAATTTATTGAAGGTTACTTTGTCAATACCTGGCGTTCAGGAAACAGAGGATGGTTTGTTATGTATAAAATGAAGGATGAGGATGAGCGTGTACGTGAAAGAGACAGGAAGGAAATACAGAATATGGTGGGCACATTTGAGAAGAGCGTAAAAGAAAGGGACAGAGAGAGCTTTCTTCAACTTTACATTTCAGAAGATGCACCTGTCAGCAATCCAGGAAGCAAAACAACTGCGGGACTCTTCGTGGAAAGTCTTAAGAAGTATGAGAATCCCGAGGAAACGTTTCATTCAACTTTCGTAAACATCCATAAAAAGCTGGCAATCTTAAAGGGCAGGTACCAATGGGCTGAGAAAGGTGTGAAAAAAGGAGAAGGTGATGTGATCTGGCTCTTGAAAAAGACAGATGAGGGATGGAAAATCATACATCACGCCTGGCAGGGAATGAATGAAAAAGTGGGGAATCAGTTAAACAGCGACCGGGAAGAGATCATAGCCATGTGCAATATATATGCTAAATGTGTTGAAGAGAAAAATACCGAGGAATTCAGAGCCCTATATAGTTCAGACAATACTCCCGTAGACAATCCCAAGAAAGCCATTGGAGCAGTTGAATTAATACAATGGTTACAAACATATGAACGGCCCGGTGAAACGCTGCACAATATTGTGGTTAATGAGAATGGAAAATTGGCTACCATGAATGCGCGGTTTCACTGGTTTAAAAATGGGGAGAGAAAAGGGCAGGGACAGGTGATCTGGTTGCTGAAGAAGGTTAAGGGGAAATGGAAAATCATTCATCATCTCTGGCAGGGCCTGTCAGAAGCGTGAAATACTCACGAAAAAATAATTATAAATCATGCAAAAATGAAAAAACAAAGAACAAAATTAAGGGATACTAGTCGCCGTGAGTTCATTAAAATTTCGGGTATGTCTTCCATAGCTGTATTATGCTCTCCAGCCATAACGAGTGCAAATGTTTTTTCAAATAGAGCTGGACGGCAAGATCAAGTGATTTTTCAAGACAATACCCTCGCGGTGCTAAAAAAATGCGATGTGGTAATTGTTGGTGGAGGTTTTGCCGGGGTATCAGCAGCCGTCCAATTTGCGAAGGCCGGTAAAAAAGTGGTTCTGGTCGAACGCAGAATCTATTTAGGACGGGAAATCACAGCGGAATATCGTCCCTGGTTTGATGTGGATAATGTAGATACTGAATTACCTGAAGCCATTCAAGTTTGTATCGAACCGGATATTGACCAACCGGAAAGATCGAAAAAACTATTGAGATTTGATCATGTAAAGAAGAGCCTGGAGGATACCTTGTTCGAAAACGGAGTGGAAATTGTGTACGCGAGCAACGTAGTGCAGGTGCTCGCTGATGGCGATAAATTGCAAGGCATCGTTATTGGAAACAAATCGGGAAGACAAGCTATTCTGTCAAAGCTGGTGTTGGATTGCACCGAAACAGCCTCCGTTGTTCATCTGACCGATCAAGAATTCAAAAAAACTACTGGCAAAATTGAATATATCCGAACATTGGAGTATACCCATGTGGAACTGCTGTATTCAAAAACCATTGATGTTCCTTCAGAACTAGGAATAAAAGAAGATAAAGTGCGCGTCCAACAGGGGTATCTTGGAAGTGGCCACTACTATATTGATTGTCCGATGGAATTCCATTATCCGGAATTTGACGCGGTGTCGGTGACAAATCGGGAAGCCGAGGCATGGGAAAAATCAATTGAAGTGGCGAAATACCTGTATCAAAAAGTTGCTGCATTTAAAGATGTCTTTTTGACCAACTCTTCCTACCAATTACATGGCATGTACACCCCCAAGATGCTTTATTCGAAATATACACAAGAAAGGTCTTATCTGAAGGAAACGATTTCAATTCAAAATACAGCAAGTGCATTAGGCTCATTTGCCACCGCTTATTCCAATTTATTTTGTATTAATGAAGCCGCTATATTAGACGAAGTCCAGACGAACTATCTTAAAACGCCGGTTGGAGCCAGCAAAATAGCCCTATCGTTATCAGAAAAAATAAACAATAAATGGTTACTGTTGGCATATGAAAAGGAAGTTGAAGTTTTGACAGAGAAAGTACCAAAACTTTCTTCTCAGGAAAACATAGTAAAAGAAAAATATAGTCCCCAACGCGGAAAACCTTATGGAAGGATCCGGGTCAATAATGAAGATATCCCGGTCATCGAAGAGGTGGACATATTGGTGGCCGGAGGAGGCACGAGCGGAGCCCCCGCCACGTACACCGCTGCAAAAGAAGGCAAGAAAACCCTGGTCGTCGACATGAACCCGGGATTTGGCGGAACCGGTACATATGGAGGAGTGCAGAGCTACTGGGGACCGGGGGGGTATTACGGTTTTACAGCGGCACATATAAAAAAGACTACCGAAATAAATCAATCCTTCTCCAAATTTTTTCCTGACAATGGATTCGGACGCTGGAGTGTTGAAGCTAAAACGGCGATGTGGCTTCAGGAAATACGCACATCAGGCGCTCAAATCCTATGGAACTCATTTGTAGTGGGAAGCATCATGCAAGAAAATAAAATTATCGGAGCAGTGATTTCCACCCCACAGGGCGTTGTGGCCGTAAAAGCCAAGATCGTCATTGACGCTACCGGAGATGGAGATGTAGCTGCTTTTGCCGGCGCACCTTATTTTATCGGTTCTGAACATAATCATGTTCCTCTTTGGTATGCTATAAGAAGACAGCCCAAACCGGGACCCACCCACTCAATTTTTGAAAGTACCGTAGATGTTACAAATATCGAAGATTATACGCGATCGGTACATGTGGGATTGAGGACGGGCGGCAATAAACTGCACGATCACCAATCCTATTTGGCGCCGCGGGCGTCAAGACATGTGCTGGGGGATGTGTTAACTACGCTAACGGATAACCTGACTTTTAGGGAATGGGAGGATGTTATAAATATTCATAGGGCAAATACGGATATGAAGGGTTATCATGCCTCTGATTGGTTTCGCATCGGCTTGATCCCACCTAATTTGCCGATGGAACTTCCTTTCAGGGCAGTTATTCCTCAGAAAGTAGACAATCTAATCATTTCAGGCAAGGCTTTTTCTACGCGACATGATTCAGGGGCAGCAATGCGTATGCAGCCCGATTTGGAAAACCTTGGGGGAATTACGGCCCTGGCAGCCATTCAGGCGCTTGATGACAATGTCTTGATACGCAAAATTGATGTGAAAAAACTCCAGAAAAAGCTGGTAAGTGTAGGACTGTTGCCAGAAACAATCTTGGGCCGGGAAATTAAACCTAGAAACTATTCAACAGAGGATGTGCGGGCTTGGATAAAAAAATTTCAACCGGAAAAATCGCTGAAGTCATTAAGCAATACGGAAATGAGTAAAATAAGGTATGAACGCATACCATTCGTTGAAGTTTGTACCACCCCATCAGAAGTAGCTGTGCCTGTATTGGAGGAAGAATTAAAAAACAATTCCAGTAAAATGAAGCTACTTTTAGCCCGTGCGCTGGCTATGCATGGATCAGAAAGTGGGGCATTGGTAATTTATAACGAAATCGAAAACCAGCTGAATTCGGGTTCACTGCCGCCATTGCTTGAATATGTCAAACACTCCGGACGCAGTAATCGAACACCACCAGACCAGGGGGCGGGCCCCATCTGCAGCAACCTAATTTATGCCCTGGGAATGACGCGTAGCGATTTGAACCTACCGGTCATTGAGTTGGTCTCACAACTGTTCTCAGCCGATAAGATCGGTGATTTTCAAAAGAAAGAAAACGGCTTATTCTTTTACGTCGATGCCGTTTGTTATGCCGCCGAATTAATCGGAAAAAAGGCAGCTATACCGTCCCTGAAAAGAATACATGCCAATCGTTTTCTCCATAACAGGTCGCTGAAAAATGGCATTGAAGAAAGTCACGTCCTCGAACGACTGGCATTAATGGAACTGATACTCGGTCGTGCATTGGCCCGCAGTGGAAGCGCCGAAGGTTACAAAGTCTTGATCGAATACCTGGACGACATGCGAGCCATCCTGGCTGAATTCGCACACACTACTCTAGTGAAAATTACTGAACAAGATTTTGGCAAAAGTAGAACTCGTTGGTCTGATTGGCTGGATCCAAAGTCAAATAAACTGGAACCGGTGGCGCTCTCGGAACGCAAACTGTTTAACTAAAATCAACGGCTTATGTACGTTTCTTTTTTGTATGTATTGATTCTTACTCATATCCTCTCCATTCCTATATCGCCTAACCCTGTAAACTCCGAAGAAAAGCCCAACATCATTCTCATTATGGCGGACGATCTGGGGATCGAATCTATCAGACCCTATGGCGGTCATTCAACTGTAACCCCGCATATTAACGAATTGGCAAGCCAGGGTATGCTATTTACACATTGTTTTGCAAATCCCGCTTGTTCTCCCTCAAGGGCTGAAATACTGACCGGAACATATCCGTCGGACAATGGTATCAAGCACGTATTAACACATTTCAAGGATGACACTTTTCTCAATCCTAAACAGTTCAAAAGCTTTGCTAACCAATTGAAGGCCGGAGGGTATGCCACAGCTATAGCAGGAAAATGGAACCTCTCTTATTTGGAAAAAAATAATACCATTGAATCATTTGGTTTTGACGAACATTGCCTTTGGCAGATGTACGATAAAACCGGTGTCAAACGATCCCGTTATTACCTGCCATATTTTAGAATTAATAACACTATTGTTGAAGATGAAATTTCAAATCAATTTGGTCCGGATGTGATGATCGATTTCCTTATCGATTTTATTAACAGGAATAAGGAGAAACCTTTTTTAGTTTATTACCCTTCTTTGCTGGTTCATACTCCTTATATAAAAGTTCCCGAAAACCCTGAACATAAAATATTACGCGACAATCGGCAGAAAAACGGAACAGAGTGTTTCCCTGAAATGGTGAATTACCTGGACAAAAACGTTGGCAGGTTGGTTGATGCGGTTAAGAAGAATGGAATTAGCAATAATACCATTATTATTTTCTGTGCTGATAACGGGACAGGAAAAGATGTAACATCAGTTTGGGGTTCAGATAAAACTAAAATTGAAGGAGGGAAAATGACTATGACCGACAAAGGGGCACGGGTACCATTAATTGTTAAATGGCCAGGTAAAATTAGCCCTGGTACCGAGTGTAATAATTTAGTTGAATTAGCTGATTTTTTGCCAACAATTTGCGAAATAGCGTCAGTTCCTGCTCCAAAACAAAGGATGAGGGGGCAAAGTTTCTACCCCCAGTTATTGGGGAAAAAGGGAGATCCTAGAAAATACGTTCATATTGAATATAAAGAAAATAACCAGATAAGGACTAAGAAATGGATATATACCAACAAAGATAAGTTGATAAGGGTAAACAAATATGGAACACCAGAGAACAAACCAGAAAAAGAGGGTAGTCATAAGAATACACGGCAAGAATTGAGAAACATTATAGAGCAAATTAACAAGGTGAAAAACTAGTGCGAACATGAACAAAGTAATGATGATGACGATTGTTACATTGAGTTTTTGTTGCAGCACTTTTGCACAGGAAACGAAAAGTAAAGACTGGACTGAAGCAGAGTGGAAAAAGGAAAAAGGCAGCTACGGTTGGGTCTTTCCACATATGGACAAGGATGCAGACGGCATGGTGACTGCCGCGGAATATGCAGAGTTCCAGCAGTATAAGAAGAAACACCCGAATTGGGAGACTGAATTCGATCCGAATGCAAGACAGGAAGGAAAGAAGGTGGACAAAAAGAAGAGCGGTTCTGGAAATACCGCCTGGGTAGGTGTTCGATTATCCAACGACACGCCGGAGTACATGGCAGAGCAACCACTGGAATCTCTTTCCCCAGAGGTCGAGCTGGCCATTATGAAAAAACTCCACACCTATGACAAAATCATGAACATCCAAGAAATGCCACGAAACGCCCGCCCGGACAAGCAGGCTGATGATGTTACCGGCGAATGGATCATTTTTGTGACCATGGCCAAAGGCCAAGGCATGCATAAGCTAACACTCAAACAGGAAGGAGAGAACCTCAGCGGCAGCCATGAGAAATTGATCTATGGCCCTTACCCGTGGATCGACTCTGGAGTGTTGGATCGAATTCCACCTGCCGATGCTGGACAATTGAAGGCAACCTTTACCGGATCATTTCTAAAAACCTCCTCCAATCACAATCTGTTCTACCTGCATCGCAAGAATCTCTCCGGACCTTTTGAGGCGATCTTCACTGCAACCCTCAGCGCCGACGGCCAGACGGCTATTGGGCAGCTGGTGAACTCAGGCGGGCAGTATGGGACGATGCTGATGGTCAGGCGCAAAGCGTTGAGCCGTTACAAGCACCTTCTGGAATCAGACACCGCCCGGAAAACTGAATCGGCAGGCACGAAGAAACCCGGAGAAGCCGGTATCGATGACATACCCCAAGGTGTCGAAGCACTGGAAGCAGCCCTCAACGAAGAGCGAATGGCGCAAGCAGTCGAAATGTTTGAAAGACTGGATAAGAACAAAGATGGAAAAATTACCGATAAAGAAGTACCACCGGCGCAATTTCAAAAGAAAGCATGGATAAAAGCCAACATCAACGGCGACATGATCCTGAGCTGGGAAGAAGAACTGATTTGGCAGTACAACTATGATTTGGCAGTACAAATATTTTTAAATTGTGGGCTTTGGCTACCATAGTTCTGTTTGCCTGCCAACCCAATAAAAAAGCAGAACCAAAGGAGCTCGCCTTGAATGTTGTGTTAATAACCCTTGACGATATGGGCTATGGCACCACCGGGGTGGAAGGATGTACCGTACCCGGTATACTCCTTATATCGACAAACTGGCTTCGGAAGGTATTACATTTACGCGTGGATTTGTAATGTCGCCCATGTGTGGACCTTCCAGGGCTGCCATGCTTTCTGGTCGGGTTCCCCATTGTAGTGGGATGATGGGGCATGGCGAACAACCTCCGGAACTTTGGGAAGAGCCAGTGGTGAAAACTCCTTCAATCTCTACCTATCTGCATGATAACGGATATACAACCGGGGCAATATTAAAATTGCGTCGTTCGAAATACCTGAACACATGGGATACCGAATATCACCCGTTTCCTTTTGGAGTGGGGTATCACGATCGCAACCCAAAATCCTTTTATGCAAGAACAGTTCTTCCCTCACAGGGCCATTATTGATGAATCCTTTTGTTACATATTTAATTCCTATGTAGTTCGGTCAAAGGGAATAAAGAAAAAGGCCAGCGGTTGGATGGATGTGGTAAATTCGAGTCTGTCAAAGAGCGAAAAATTGAAGAATAAAACTGTTTTGTATGAAGAGTCGGCAAATATCCCTTTTGCAGCCATGTGGAAGGGACATATTCCTGCCGGACAGGTTAATAATGTCTATGAAACCTAAATTAACAATACTTAGATTACTGAACCTGTTTATTCTTTCTGTTTTCCTTTTCGCTTGCACCGAAAAAGAGGTTAAAACAAAACCCAATGTAATCGTAATTTTAACCGATGACCAGGGCTGGGGTGACCTGAGTAGTAGTGGAAATACAAATCTCAGTACTCCGAATATCGATAACCTGGCAGAAGCAGGGGTCACTTTCGACAGGTTTTATGTTTGTCCGGTTTGCTCACCTACACGTGCCGAACTGCTCACAGGCAGGTATCATGTCCGTGGGGGAGTGTATTCCACATCCGCAGGAGGTGAGCGTCTTGATCTGGACGAAACTACCATTGCGCGGGTATTTAAGAATGCCGGATATGCTACAGCGGCGTATGGAAAATGGCACAATGGCATGCAACCGCCTTATCATCCCAATGCCCGTGGTTTCGACGATTTCTATGGTTTTTGCTCCGGTCACTGGGGAAATTATTATTCGCCAATGTTGGAACACAACGGTGAAATTGTAAAGGGAAACGGTTTTATTATCGACGATTTAACCGATCACGGACTGGCATTTATGGAAGAGAACAGAGACAATCCGTTTTTCCTGTACTTGCCTTATAATACGCCACATAGCCCTATGCAGGTTCCTGATAAATGGTGGAAGAAATTTGAAACCAGGGAGTTGGAAATGCGTAATCGTGAGCCTGGGAAAGAGAATATTCAGCATACGCTGGCTGCTCTGGCCATGTGTGAAAATATTGACTGGAACGTGGGACGGGTTGCCGCTAAAGTGGAAGAACTGGGATTGTCGGACAATACCATCATTATCTATTTTTCGGATAATGGTCCGAATGGGGTTCGCTGGAACGATGGAATGAAAGGGAAGAAGGGCTCGGCCGATGAGGGAGGGGTACGATCGCCCCTGTTCATGAGATGGGAAGGGAAATTTAAAAACGGGAAAACCATAACACAAATTGCTGGTGCCATCGACCTGCTTCCAACATTAACCGATTTAACCGGAATTGATTACGAACCACAAAAAACACTGGATGGGGTTAGTCTTAAACCCTTATTGTTAGAAGATGATCCAAAATGGGAAGATAGGTTTATCATTAATTATTGGGGTAAAAGAACCAGCTTACGAAATCAGCAATACAGATTAGGGCATGCAGGGAATCTGTTTGACATGTTCAACGATCCGGGGCAGACTATTGATATTTCAGCTCAACAGCCCGAAATAGCAGAGCAACTTGCAAAAGCAAAAGAGAAATGGGAGAAGGAAGTCTTATCAGAACTTCCGGAGAATAACACCCGTACTTTCCCAATTGGCCATCCCGATTACCGGTTTACGCAAATTCCTGCTCGAGATGGAACGGCATTCGGGAACATAAAACGTTCCAATAAATTTCCCAATTGCTCATACTTTACCAATTGGACAAGTAGTACCGACAGCATAAGCTGGGAGGCAGAGGTTTTAGAAGGAGGCGAATTTGAAGTAGAGCTTTATTATACCTGTCCGGCCGAAGATATTGGTTCCGTTTTTGAACTCAGTTTCGGTAACAGCAAACTTATCAGGGAGATTACAGAAGCACACAATCCACCATTAACTGGAAGGGAACATGGCAGAATTTCCAGAGTAGAATCGTATGTAAAAGACTTTAAGAAAATGCCTATGGGAAGCATTCATCTTGAAAAAGGGAAAGGCTTTTTAACCTTAAAAGCCCTGGAGATCCCGGGTTCGCAGGTGATGGACTTTCGCTTGTTGATGTTTAAACGGAAAGTATATCAACAGTAATGGCATAGAAGGCACAGACTGCTGGAAAAAGAAGATTTACACAGCAGGTTTGATGAGTTTTCGAAGGACTGAACAAGTTCAAGCTCAAGAATCAAGTTTAAGCTCAAACCCGCCTTCCAATCAGAGCAGCGGCAACCAGGCTCGCGACAAATAGAAACGCCATCGCGCCAATGGTAAACCAACGGTTGATCAACCAGAATTCCTCCGGATTATGGTTGTCCCAGTAGCCTTTGATTCCCAGGCAGAAAAACACAACCCCGGCAAGGGCAATGATGAGCGTCATGAGTTTTGGCATACGCAGCCCTGGAGGCAAAAATCGCCGATCCATCCAAAGAATAACAGCGCAAACCAGACCGGAAGAGAACACGTTGGTGAACAGGTTGGCAGGCGTCAGGATCGCGAGCAGAATCCGCGGCTTACCTTCACCGCCGTAATATGTGAAAAGAAACGACCAGGCCAAAACGATAAGAGCCCCTGTCCCGCACCATGCCACGGCGATCAGTTTGAGTCTACGAATATGTCGCTCGGCCCATCGTGGACGAATGGTACGAGCGAGTTCATCAAGGATCACGCAACCGATTTCGATAGTTCCGTATAACGTACCGAGCATGGCCAGGAATGCACCGGCAACATAGACCGGCAGAAGCCACGGATGAAGGTTGGTTACAAACCTCGCCTGCAAATCGAGCAGATTGTTTTCGTTGGGCACCTGGGCTTCCGGAGCGAGGACAATCACTCCGGAGGCAACAAACACAGCACTGAAAGCCAGTACCAGCGAGAAACTAATAGTGCAGTCAATAAAAGGTGCACGCAACCAGCTTCGAACGGGATGTTGTGGATTCTCGGCGATCTCTTGCAATTGCTCAGGTGTTGCTTCGCCGAGCCCCGCCCGTCCCCAGTTCTTGTCCCGCAACCACGATGTGTAAGCGAGGTAGTCGAAGGTGCCCCCGGCCAATACTCCTACGTACCTCGTCGTTTCGACCCACACGGGCACATTGGCGATGGCTCGGACATTTTCGTTCGGAGCGGTGGCAAGCCAGTCGGGATAGTCAAGCGACTGTGGAATTATAGCGCCTTTTAGTATTTCTAACCAATCCGGGTTGTATAGAAGCAGACTGACGGCTGCGCACAGAACGAGAGCCGTCACAATCGTCAATTGAATGCGTTCGAGAATCGAGTATCCTCCGCTCGCAGACAGAGCCAATACGCCGATCAGAATCGCACCTCCCCAGATATAATCCATAGATCCATTCAACTGATCACCCGTGCCTGTGATCCAGGAGGTGAAGTTGCCCAGCACGCCGCTGTGGAAACCGACCCAGGCGCCCATCGCCGGGGCAACGAGTATGAACAACCACAATAAGGCCCATCCCCTCGGTCCGGGCAAGTCGAGCATACGCCGATAAGGATGCACACCGGTAAGAACCATGTGCCGGGATAAAGCGAGTACGAACACCCATTTCAAAATCGAGATCACCACAAACAAAAACAGAATGCGGTAACCAAACAATGCTCCTCCCCGTGAGGAGAAGATCAATTCGCCTGTTCCGATTGTAAGAGACGCAATCACAGCACCCGGCCCAAAAACTGCCAGCCAGCTGAGCGGGTTTCCTGAAAGCATCAGTGGTAACACGTGGGAGCGTTGCCGGTCGCTTGTCATAGGGTGTTTCTGAGGAACTAGTGCGTCAGAAACGAAATACCTACACATTTATACTTGTTCTTTTCCTCCTGCTCATCGTTGGAAAAATCCTCCCCGGCGACGAATGTCGGGACATAATGCATTATGCTTTGGCATAACCTGCCCGAATGACTCGGTCGGGCGGGCTCCGGTTTTCCCGCCTTCCTGCCTGCCGAAGCCTCGGCGCAGGCAGGGATCAGAAGAAAAATAACTTTGTCTAAATATGCATTTACTTCGTTCCTCAAGCACTAGCTGAGGCAGCTATTGAAGTCTAAATAGCTAAGAAGTTGTTTCATTTTAGATTCACTTTCTCAAAAGGGCGATCTACAAACGATGTGCTTACATAGAACATCGTTCGTTTGCCTGTTATTCCAGATAAATATTCTTCATCCGCCACGCATCCAAAGACACCAACTCTGCCTCTGATCCCTGAGCACGCAAGGATACGCCATTGCTGTCTTCCAGACCCGGATATACTCTCTGCGCCACACATTGTCTTCCATTTACAAATACTTCAACTACACTTTTGTCAATAAATACGTGCAGCTTCAGGGTCTCTCCTTCGTCGATGAAGACATTGGCGGTCTCCGGGGCTCGCAATTTTACATCCGGAAGAACCGACGAGGAAGAAGATTCAATCGAGATGATGCTATTGAGCTTTCCAAATTCCTCTGAATTACGACTGATTGATCTGTGCCGATAGCCGCTGCTCTTATAAAACAGGATACGGGTCACTTCTTCCCGCTTCGGAGATCGGAAGACATCCAATTCAATGACCGCCGATTCCTTAGGGTCGATTACCGCGATGATCTCCATTGCTTTGCCTCTGACCCCATCGAGTACGATCTCCTTATTAGCCGGTAGAGTCATGGGTCCTATGTTTTTATGATCGTATCGCAGGGCAGCATAATCTCCAGCAGGCTCCTGCCCGAGGTTATCGACGCTTCCTTCAGGTAATAGGGTCAGGCGACGAGGCAGCGTCATGATCATGCCGTCGTAATAGTTCTCGGTGGATCTGCCTGGATTCATGTTGAAAATTGCAATAACAGCGTCCCCGGTGGCAGCCGAACCACCGCCATGCTCAGCGGGCTCAGGAGCTGCAGAAGGTGCATGGACGCCACCAGGACCGTAGGGCCCAAAATTAAAATCGCCACCTGCAGTAACGGCAAACTTATCCCGATCTTTCTTGTAATCACCTATCAGGTACTTGCCTCCGCTCATATGGCTGAATTGCAAGTATATGTGCTTATCGCCAATAGGCCAGAAATAAGGACATGCTCCGTCATCTCCTACCAACGAATATTGATCGTCTTCGATAAATGGGTGTAGGTATTCCCAATCAGCTAAATTTTCTGACCTGAATAACCAATTGGCACGCGTAAACTTGCCGCCAGGCCCTCTTGACAATTGACCTCCGGAAAGGGCATAATACGTGTCATCCTTTTTCCAGATGCAAGGATCGAATACCCTGTAGGGAAGAGGCTTTCCATCAGTTCCCGGATACATGGAAATCGGCGCCCCGTCAGTTATCTTTTCCCAGTTCAGCAATAAAGGATCGCTGGATGTAGCTACCATATTGCCCAGTCTGGTGCCGTGATACATAGCAATCACCCGATCATCCTCAACGAATGCAGAACCAGAAAAGCATTGATATTCCGGATTGGGATAAATAGCAAATGGCAGGTCTCGCCAATGGATCAGGTCTTCACTTACTGCATGGCCCCAATGCTGGCGCGGATCCTCTACCGGATAAGCCTGGAAAAATAAATGCCAACGACCTTGCCAATAGCTGAGTCCATTGGGATCATTGAGGCGATTGTCCGGACTGTAGAAATGATAGAGCGGCACGTGGGGATCGGCCGCCCATTTCTTCCGATCCTCCTGAAAACGGAGCATCAAAGGATTGGTTTTTAGCTGTTCTTCCTGTTCTTCCAAGGTAGATGCAAAGGTGAATTGTGGAATCTTTGAAGTGTAATCAGGATGTTCTGCCGGGGCCTCTCTCATTGGCTTGCTGGGCTCATATTCAGCCGAAGTGGTTTCATTGGTATTGTTTTTGGGGTTGGTGCAGGCTAGTGTGAACATAGCCAGGAGTAAGAATAGCGATGTGATTTTCATTGGTGCTAGTATTTAAATACCTAAAAGTAATTATTTCCGTCACACGGTTGAAATAGCCAAACAATAGGGTTTATGAGTTTACTATCTGAGCAATATCCATCACCACCGATCGGGACTCTTTTCTTTGTTGGCACATGGTACAAATACACGTGCTGCAAACGCTTTTCATTCTTGGGATAGGTATCATTGAGGATAATAGCATATAATTAGGCGTCAAGGGAACTAATGGTTGGTGCACTAGAGTTTTCTGACCTACTCTCCAAATAAGGGTTTAATGTATTAAAATTGTGCTGCTTTCATCTAATCTATTCTTTGCTCATGAGCACTACTTTAAATCAAACATGTTGAAAATGGTATCGTAGCCACCTTTTAACCTCTTCCCTGCTATTGCAAAGTATTCCGGTTTGGCAATTAAACCCAATCCTTCCACAAAACGATTCATAAAATTCCAAGTGCAACAAATTATGATGGCATCGTACAATGCTCTTTCAGACCAACCGGCATCGAATACTTCATCTGCGTCGGATTGAATCATTTTGGTTGGATCAAGAGTCAATTTTTTAAGAAACCTGAATATAGGCTTCATTTTTTCATCGACTTTGGCTTTGTCAATGTCAAAGAGCAGTTCTTCAATAAGCAGTTCTTCAATTCCAAATTCCATTGCTGTAGCTGTATGAGCACCGGTACAATATTGGCACGCATTCGTACCTGAAACAAAAGCGGCCATTAATTCTCTTTGACCGGTAGAAAAAGGAGAGTCATCACTTCTCATCAAAATTTGATGCAAATCAATCAGAGGTCTCTCAATTCCAGTATTAAATTTTGCTAAAGCGTGAGCAACACTATCCTCTTCGCCAATTGATGGAAAGAATGGCATATTGTATTAATTTAAGTTAATAACTTCTATTCACTAGGAGAATTACAGCTATACTAATTGCAATCAAAGTCCGCTAAGGCACGCTTAATTTATAAGCCAACAATCCACTGGCCAATACCGGCAGGGCAAAGATCATGAAGGTTAGCTCCATAGATACCTGCTGATCGATTAGGACTCCGCCGATATAAGGACCGACAACTGCACCAAAACGTCCCAGACCTATGGCCCAACCGACTCCGGTCGCACGAATTTCTGTGGGATAAATTTTTGCGGCCACCGCGTATAAACCGGTGAATCCCGCTTGTAACAATGCGCCGATCAACAACAGATAAATGATTAAATGATCGATGCCAGATGCAACAGCAAAAAGCAACATACCCATGACGGCGCCAACCAGTGTTGTACCAATCAGACGAGATAAGCCAAAACGTGCGGCAAACCAGCCTAGCAGCAGAATACCCACAACACCACCACCATTAAATGCCATGGAAGCGTAAATACCTTCAGAAAGTGACAATCCAGCCTCAATTACCAATTTTGGCACCCAACTCAACAAAAAGTAGAGACAGGTAAAACAAAAGAAGAAGGAAGACCAAAGAATAATGGTTTTTTTACGGCGTTGCTTCGTAACCAAACTCGCAACTGAGGCCTTTTCTTCTTTACGTACCGGATCGATTTCCGGCATTTCATTCAACTCTTTTCTTCCAAGCCGCACCACAATCTCATTGCATCTTTTCAGAGCATTAGCAGGCTGTTTAGTCAGTAGAAAATCGAGTGATTCCGGCAGAGTAAAATAGAGAACGACCAACATAAAAATCGTCATTGAACCACCGGCAAAGAAGACACTTTCCCAACCGTGCAATGGAATCAAATACTCTGCAATAAATCCTCCAAGCATGGCTCCCGTGGGATAACCTGCCATTACCAATACAACGGTGAAGCTGCGATATTTGGCAGGACTGTATTCAGCAACAAAAGCAGCGAGGCTTGCTAACAAACCACCTACTGCCAAGCCGGTAAACAAACGCAAGGAGAGCAGCTCCCACAGTGATGTGGATAAGCCAGTTAGAAATGTTGTAACGCCTACGATCGCCGTGCAAGCCAGTATCATAGGTCGCCGTCCCACGCGGTCGGATAAAGGAGATACAAACATTGCTCCTATCATCATTCCCGCCAAGGCTGCGCTGAAAACAATGCCCAATTGATCTGCTGGAATGTGCAGCTGATTACCAATGGGATCTACCGTAAAAGCCATAGCAGTGACATCAAAACCGTCTAGCATATTGAGAAAAACACCAACGACAACGACTAGTATCTGGATGGAACTAATCTTGCCGCTGTCTATCGATTGTGCCGCAACTGAGTTTTCTTGTTGTTCAAGCATCTGTTCTACTTCCGTCATTAGATAATTTCACATGTCGCACTTGCTTAAGAAGTATTTCGAATTCATCACTATCGTTTGAGGTTGCAAGGATATATCTATCGGGTCTAATCAAAACTGCACGCAATTCTAAACTCTCGAGAATATGCTTAATACTAGATTCTGATTGAGTACTCAAAACACACAAGCCCTCTTTTTGAAACTTAGCTAATACTGCCGATTGTCCATCAGAAAGATTTCCCAGAAACTCAGAACTAATCAATAATACCGGGGCATAACCGCAATAATCATCAAGTAAAATTTCCTGTTCATTAACGCTATTCAATTTGGGTTGAGGAAACATACTCCCCGTGTGTCTATTTTCCTGAACAGTTAATCCTTTACCCAACTTGGGTAAAATGCTCTTCATCTTACCATCAGGAGAATTCAATTTTTCAAAAATATCCTGTTGGTTAGTGCTATTGACCAATTCCCCCAATTTTATAGCTGTAATTATATAATTACGCACATGATCAATCCGCTCCTTTTCATAACTATCCAGGAGATATTCTTTATCCTCATTGGTTAAACTCAATGCCAATTTCCAAGCAAGATTGGCTACATCCCGGATACCCGCACACATACCTTGCCCCATAAATGGCGGTGTTTGATGTGCCGCGTCACCGGCAATAAACATTCGATTATTTCGCCATTTTAATGCCAAAGTCGCATGAAATTGATAGACGGCATATCTTTCAAGTCGAGCCTCATCCTCGTTTAACCACGGCTTAAGACGATCCCATATTGAAGTGTCGTTTATATTCTTGTGTCTTTCGTCGTCTGATAAGGCAAATTCCCAACGGCGTCGCAAGCCAGGACCTCTAGCACAGGTGATTGGATTTTCAGGATGGCAATATTGTATGGTATGTTCGCTCAACTCTGGCTTTAATTGATTTAAAATAAGATCAACAACCAACCAATGTTGGTTAAAACCAAAGTCCTCAATTGTTTCTTCAACTGGCCGACAGATAAGGCTGCGAGTCAAAGAGCGGGCGCCTTCACAGCCGACTAAGTATTTCCCATAAACTGAGTGATGTTCGCGCTTCACCAAATCCTCATAGAGAATCTGAACCGATCCTTCCTGATCATTAATGTCCCGCACTTCACAGCTATTTCGCAATTCTACAGATGGAAATTTTTTTAGATTTTCATGGAGTAAAGTTTCCAAATCTGGTTGATGAAATCGATAGCTGGCATGCCAACCATGAAAACCAATTTTCTGGGGCCTGGACCAATCGAGCAACATCTTTCCTGTAGACTTGTTCACAAAGCGCATGCCGGCATTAATACGCAATAGTTTAACCAATTGATTGCTAACTCCAATGGTTTGAAAAACGCGCATCACTTCACCGTCAAAATGCACTGCCCTGGGCAAATCGCAACTCTGATTTTCTCGATCAAGCAACAAAGTCGAAACGCCTGTGAGTCCAAGTAAATTGGCCAGCGTTGCCCCTGTTGGTCCAAAACCTATAATGATTACATCAAAATTTTTCTGCATCTGCTGAATGCAAACTATGAATTACTGGATAAAATTGGGTTATGGAGCCAAATTAGAAAAGTAAAATCACCTTTATCTTGCGGTCAACTTGGAATAAAGCCAAGGGCAATCAATTAAATCTGGTGAACGCACTCCACGTGATGCGGCATCCATTCGCATATTACGAAAGGCAGCACGTTCATCATCAGACAAATACAGCCGTTCGTGTCCCCAAAAACTTGGACCCTCAAAAGTTTCATGTGGTTTCCAGGTATCAGGATCAATTAGACGGCCACCCCAACCATTTTCGACAAAAAATCCAGAGGGCGTATGGGCATAAAATGAAGTCATAAAATCGTTGGTATGACGCCCCAAAGTATAAGCAATACGACCATTTTCGAGTTGGGCAATATCATAGCCCTGACCGACGTCATCGAGATGGTTATATTCAACCATAAAATGATGAAATCCCGATTTGCCCGTTCCCAAAAGGGCAAGACTATGGTGTCTTTCATTGACATGGAAAAAATACATTGCGAAGGGGCTTAAGCCAAAATCACTAATTTGAAAAAGTAATATATCACGATAGAAGCTCAGCATTTTTTTTACTTCATTTGCATGCAAAACAGCGTGCCCCATGCCTTGAGCTCCAGTCCTAAAACCTGTAATCGGTCTTCCTGACTTAAATGGATCGGTGGTCAACATTGGTTTGTAAAACAATTCTACTCGATTGCCATCGGGGTCATTAAAATAGATTAAATCGCCAACAAAACGCCGATCACATAATTCAGTACTGCCGTATTCTACAAACACATCATTCGCATCCAAACGGGCTGCATAATATTGCAAATCACTTTTTTCTTCCAATTCCCAACCTATAAAGGCAAGTGTATCACCGGCTTCATTAGAAACAATCAATCGTTGCTTTCGATTATCCATACGAAAGGCAAGAGTTTTTCCAGCCCGATCTACTTGTTGCATCCCCAATAATTTTGATGCAAAATCCGACCAATCCTCAATTTGATCCGACCGAATGCCGAGATAACCTAATGCATAAATAGCCATAGTATTATCACAATAATTTTACCAATCAAATATGAATCAATCTGCCTTCTTTACAGTTTGTTCGATTGAACCAAAAATCGAATTTTCGTTTGTATCCAGCATGTCGATTTTTACTCTATCACCAAAGTTCAAATATGGCGTTGATGGTTTACCACTTTTAATAGTTTCGATAGTGCGTTTTTCTGACAAACAGGAAAAACCCTGGCTTTCATCAGAATTAGAAATCGTTCCGGAGCCAATAATCGAACCCGCTTTCAAAGGACGTGTTGCAGCAGCATGCGCAACCAATTGGGCAAAATTAAACTGCATCTCAACGCCACAGTTTGGATGACCAAACCACTTGCCATTTATCCAAGTACGCATTGGCAAATGCACTTTAAAATCCTGCCAATGATTTCCCAATTCATGCAAAGTTGCAAAAACTGGTGCAAAAGCCGTTGGAGGCTTCCCGTGGACAAAACCAAAGCCTTTTTTCAACTCTGCAGGAATCAGTCCACGTAAAGAAACATCATTAATAATGCTAATTAAAATGATTGCATCTCCTGCCTCCTTAACGGAAGGTCTCAAATGCAAATCATCCGTGACAACCACTACTTCAGCTTCTAAATCACAACCATGTTCAAGGTCAAGAAGTTGTATATCATCACGCGCTGCAAGCATGGTATCCGAACCGCCCTGATACATCAATGGATCGTTAAGAAATTCGGGGGGCATATCAACTCCACGAGACTTACGTACCAATTGCACGTGGTTTAAAAAAGCCGACCCATCCAACCACTGATATGCACGAGGAAGCGGAGCCATAAGCTTCTCTATCTCCAATCTGTTGGATTTTAATTTAACTGCTTGCAAATCTTCAAAAAGTTGCAGTAGGACTTCACTTGAACTGGCCCAATCGTCCAATGCACTCTGCATGGTGGGAATGTTTGCTGGGGCGGAAACATACTCCGTCAAAGAACGGTTTACGACAATTAGACTTCCATCTCTCGTACCATTTTTTAATGTAGCGATCTTCATAATCTTTTATCTCATTTGTTGCTTATTTTTTTTATCCATCTTCTTCTAATTCAGGATATTTTTCTAAAAACCTTTCCCTCATTTTCTCTTGATCCTTTCTATTTTCGTAAACATATAAAAGCTAGTCCATATATTTATTCTTCACGATTTATTATGTTGAAACAATGTTGCCGAATGAATGCGAGTGACCCGAAAGATGTCGTACGTTGCAAATCAGTTAGCACTCATGGATTTATGGCATTACGGCCTGGTGAAAATAACCTGGATGTCTCATACCTTCACATCAATCGGAAATGAATAAGAAGAATAAATCAAGATCAGGATACTCCAAGATCACTAGGGCTTCAGGAGCTACGCCCACCGGAACCCGTCAATGGGTAATCGTCTCAGCTGTTGTTCTTGCCGTGATAACCTACGTTCACCGAGTAGCGATTTCGCAGGCCGCTCCATTTATTATGGCAGACCTCGACCTCAGTCTAGTCGAAATGGGCTGGGTATTCTCTGCCTTCGCGCTATCCTACGCACTGCTTCAAGTTCCTGGTGGCTGGATGAGTGATTGGAAGGGCCCCAAGCGCGTGCTTACGATCATTGTGTTGTGGTGGTCGCTGTTTACTGCCGCTACCGGCTGGGCATGGAACCTTGTGTCGCTTCTGGCAGCGCGCTTCTTGTTTGGAGCTGGACAAGGCGGCGGATTCCCGGTACTCACCAAAACCTTTATGACTTGGCTACCACAAAAAGAGCGCGTCCGCGCACAAGGCATCATGTGGCTAGCTGCGCGCTGGGGTGGAGCCTTTACTCCACTGCTCTTCGTCTACCTTTTGCAATTTTTCTCCTGGCGCCAGGCCTTCGGACTGATAGCAATCCTGGGCTTCGTTTGGGCCGCTTTTTTTTGGCGTTGGTACCGCGATAAGCCTCGAGAGCATCCCGGCGTGAACGCGGCCGAAATGGCCATTCTGCAAAACGCAGAAGAATCCGCATCCGGCCACGGCGATGTCCCGTGGAAACGCTTTTTCCGCAGCCGTAGCGTTTGGCTGTTGTGGATTCAATACTTCTGCATAGGCTATGGTACTTATTTCTACATCACCTGGCTGCCCACCTACCTGCAAGAAGATCGGGGTCAGTCTCTCGAACAGAGCGCCCTACTCTCCATTCTCCCTTTATTCATGGCAGGCCTGGGATCATTATCTTCAGGGCTTATTCTGGGTCCGATTGAACGCTGGGTCGGTAGTACGATTAAAACCCGACGCTTCATTGCGAGCCTGGGCTTCACCCTAGCTGGAATTTTGCTGATCTTCTCGTTGTATTTTACCGATCCTTTTTGGGCGCTTGTTATTATCGGCGCCTCTAGCTTCGCTAGTGATTTTGTAATGCCGACTAGCTGGGGTGCCTGTATGGACATGGGTGGGAAATATGCCGGCAGCCTCTCAGGCTCGATGAATATGGCAGGTAACCTTGCCGGCTTTGTTGCCCCTGCAATGGTTGCTTACATCCTCTTATGGTCAAACCAAAACTGGGCTCTTACTTTCTACGTATCCTGTGGAGTCTACATTATCGGGGCAGTTTGCTGGCTGTTTATCGACCCTGTGTCACCTCTAGATCGTCCGAGTCAATATTGACCAAATCTGGGCGAAAAGTTCCATTTTACTACCTTGCGCGACAGATTTGCCAAGAATGGCCAAGAATTCACAACAAAACCCGCCTTTTGAGTTTATACGTTTATTCGTTTATGATCACGAAGATGCCTAAGTGTGGCGACCAGGATATTTAACCTGTATTTTTAATTGGGAGCTAGGAGTAGGATCTGGCTAAGGCATTTAACTTATTACCTATTTTGTCAATATCCTGGCGACAATCAACAAGTTCTTTTTCAAGAATTATTTCTAAGTCGGTTGATAAGATCAGGCAATTAAGTACTTCCATGAGACTTCCAAATGCTAACGAATACACGAATAGATGAATACCTGAATTCTTGTTTGGTTCTAAATCGTCCAGGTTGGGTTTTGTAAATCGAACTACGATTCAACCCACGATTCCCCGATTTCTTCCAGGTTTCTATCCTTGGTCTCCGGCATCATGAACTTTCCGAATACAAAGGACAAAAAACAGACGAGCGTAAACAGCCAGAAGGCCCAGCCCAGAGAACCGACTTGCAACGTGATTTCAGGTCCGGCTTTTTGCCCGGTGAACGAATCTCCCCTCTTCAGAATCATTTCTCCATCTGTTATAGCCGTAAGGGTGACGGTTTTATCATTGAGCTTATCCTTCGAACCTTTTACCGTAACACGTTGAGGTGGTTTGAAACCCGCCTGGACAAGACTCTTTTCGGAATCCAAAATCATATCGAGGTTGCTGTCAGAAAAGCCTATAGTCTGGGAGCGGAGGTTTTGCCCGTCTTCGGACACAAGGTCTATTAAGGCGCCGGCGCCTTCGTTGACGAGACCTTCACCGGACACTAGAACGAGTTTTTCCGGAAGAACTTTATAAATAGTAAACACGCCATTGTTGCCAGATTTACCAGCGCCTGATATTGTTATGCTTTGTCCTGCCTGAAACCCCGATTCGAGAAATCCTTCAGTTTGATTGGTGATTACATCCATATTGCTGTCGATAAAAGATATAGTAGCCGATGTCGTCCTAAGTTTAGCGGCTGACAGAAACGTTCGTTCCGAGAAATTTGTTAATATCGGAAACAACTGAGCCCCGCTGAAAATGGTCAACCAGAGAAAGGTGGTGGTGACAGCAACGGCTTTGGCACGAATTCGTGTGGGAAAAATCTCCGACATCATGAGCCAAGGGATCCCGCCTAAGGCGATTCCATGCGGAATCGTAACAAGCATGATGATTATCAAGACCCAAATACCGCTGATTTCATGGTGAAATATTGCACCTGCGACAGCAGTAATAACCAGCATCAGTAGTGAAGCAAAAAGCCACAACGGCCTGCGACCTACCCTGTCCATCAACAGCAATGAAACCAAGGTCATCAGCCCCATAAAAAGGTAGGTGCTGGCAAACTGCAGAATAGCCAAAGCCCGGTCTTCCACACCGGACATCTCAAAAAGCAGAGGTATGTATCCTGCAATTACACTCCAGCCTGTCCAGTTGTTGAAAAATGCCAATAATAGACCGATCAGAAGAGCATATCTTATTCCAGGCATAAACAGCTCTCTAAAACCACCGGTTTTCTGGGTAAGTGATCGCTTGATCACTTCGATTTCAATCTTGGCATTTTGAGGCCCATCCACTCTCGAAAGTACCGCCTCGGCCTCGTCCAGGCGGCCGTTTTGAGCCAACCATCGCGGACTGCGAGGAAGAAAGAAAACAAACAGTACGAAAACGAGCACAAAAAGCATTTCCGAAGCAAACATCCAACGCCAGCTTATCGTCGGGTCAGGCACCAATTGCACAATGAAATAGGCTACAAAAGGTGCGATAATATGTCCGACTACAATTGCCAATTGATACATCAGGCCCAGACGCCCGCGCTTTTGAGATGGCGCGATTTCCGTTATAAACATCGGCGAGGCCATTGAGCACAACCCCACCCCCAGGCCCCCTGCAGCTCTGAAAATGTTAAACGTGACAATATCCTTCGGAATAGCGGTAAAAAATGCACTGGTCGCGAGCAAAAGAGCAGCTATGATCATGGTCCGTTTGCGTCCGATGACGTCGCACAACCAGCCCCCTAAAAATGGTCCGCAAATACAACCCAATACAGCGCTTCCCGTGGCGAAACCCAAAGTGATACCCGACAGTGCAAATTGATCCTTTAAAAAGGGAATGGCGGCACCAATGATTCCCAGGTCGTATCCGAATAAAAAACCTCCAATCGAGGCGACGAAAGCAATTCTTATGCTATACAAACTACCTTTTCCGAGGTTTTGCTTATGGCTGCTCATATCGAGTGCTCTGGCACACAAATCTTTTTTATAATTAAAGGATTAACCATTTTTTGTTTAACCGTTTATGCGTTTAATCGTTTATGCGTTTATGCGTTTATGCGTTTATGCGCTTATAGGTTTACCAGGCCGCAACACACAAATGCCTAAATACCCGAATAAATAAATAAACGAATAAACGAATAAACGATCTTGCGGCTTGTCCGCAAGAAGTTAAAGGTACTTAGCTCCAAAACGAGCTGAGGATTCTCCGCGGAAATCCCGTAGCAAGGACATGAGGGCCGTGGTCCCGCCGTCGGCAACAATCGTTTGCCCAATGATAAATTTAGCGGCGTCTGAGCAGAGAAAAACCGCCAGTTTAGCGATCTCTAGAGTCAACCCACTTCGCCCAATCGGGATCAAATCTTTAACTGTATTTTCAAAAACGGCCAGGTCGTAACCGGGGATACTTTCGGAATAATTTTCAACAGGAACACAGCCAGGAGCGATGGCGTTGATCCGAATGCCCTTATGAGCCAGCTCCACTGCTAATGAACGGGTGTAGGAGATAATAGCTCCTTTCGTGGCGGCATATACCGCGTGTTCCGGAGCTCCCTGAATGCCGTGAATTGAGGTGAGGTTGCAAATCGCACCTCCTCCGCCTTTCAGCATAGTTTCTACTATGCGTTGAGTTAAAAAAAACTGGGAACGGACGTTAACATCGAACAAAGTATTAAACTCTTGGACGTCAACTTTAAGAAAGGACTTGTTAAAGGTTATTCCCGCATTGTTAATCAGGATATCGATGCCACCCAGAAAGGCAACGGCTTCCTCAGCCAGTAGATTCACTTCTTCTATTTTCCGAAAATTCGCCTGAAAAGCCCGGGCTTTAACTCCACTTTGTCGGGCCTCATCCACTACGGATAATGCCCCAGCGCTGCTTTGACTGTAATGAAGAGCGACATTGGCACCTTCGCGAGCAAACTCCAGGGCGATTTCCCGACCAATGCCAGTACCTGAACCGGTTACTAAAACACGCTTTTCTCGCATCATCTTTTTATATTGATAGTCAGAGGTAAATTATGCTTTTTACCCTTCAAATCGAAATACCTTCCCAAAATATTGACCGCACCGGGGATATTTTCATTTTTGCCATGACTAGTGCGTCAGGAACTAAATACTTGACCATTTACTTAAACGGTTGGCTGTTGTTCGTTGATAGTTGTTTTTTATGGAACGAGCAACGAACAACTAGCAACTATCAACTTCTAAGACGTTCAAGGACTTCGTTCCCAAAGCACTAGTGTACCAAGCATTAAGTAATGAACCCCATAGACAAAGTTATTTTTCTTCTGATCAAGGCGGGAAAACCGGAGTTATGCCTAAGCATAATGAGGATTTTTCCAACGCCGAGCAGAAGGAAAAGAACAAGTTTATGGGGGTCAGGATTTAGTGCTTGGTGCACTAGTTCTTGGAGTTCGGAGTAAGAGTAGGATCAATTGGTGATCCTCATTCAGCCTCAGTCCCGCGCTTTTATCACAGCCCTTCCATCTCAAAAATATGCAAATCCGCAATGACGAGCGCTCCCTGATCGACCCAGTAACCGATTTCGCCTTCTTGCGGCGTATCTAACATGCTGGTTGTAAAAATCCACTTGTCATTGATATACACTTCGACCATATGTGCCCTGCTCATTATCCTCAAATCAAACTCGCCATCAAGTATGTGCTCTTTGGTGTAATCATCGAAGTAGCGATCGCGGATCGTCTTGGCCTTAAACCGGGATGTATGTTCTACTTCTCCAATTGTGATTCTGTTCTCATGGGGATAGAAGCTGATTCCCTGTGATTTTTCGCCGGAGCTGTGCCAGATGATCCCGGCTCTGGAGGTATTTTCCAAATTCACTATACAGGAAATAATAATATCCTTTGATTTAGTATGTTCAATTATTTCGAGTTTGCGCGATTCCGCTTCGCTCACCTTGCATACGATTTCATCTTCATTGTGGAGCAACTTTTCTTCGAGTTGCCTTAAATCTTTCCAGAACCTCAATTCCAATGTTCCATCCGCATTTTGATGCACCAGTTTCGGAGTGCCCAAACACACTTCATCCCAACTACCCCAGGTATGATGATATAATAGTCGTTGGCCTTTGTACATTACCGTATGACCAACGTATGTATCCGTCCTGCCATGGCCATATCCCAGCAAAAGCGGGGCTTCAGGAACTTTGTAGGGACCTCCTTTTTTATCGGCCATTAAGTACCAGGTGCCCGAGGCGTCCATTCGGCCGGAAGTAAACTCCTTCCGGCTGCGAACACTGGAAAAAACAAGGTAATATTTACCTCCCATTTCAAAATGATCTGGCACTTCCAGGTAGACAAAACCGTCATTAGTCCTGGAGTATTCTTCGCTGATAAAGATCGGTTCTTGATAGTCCCATCTTGAAAAATCTTTGGTAGTCAAATGGGCAATTGAAGGCCTTTTCGTTTCCGCATGTACGCCAAATAAATAGCCATTCCAGATTTTTTCGACCGGATCGTAGAACGGAACCAGATCCCGCCAATGCTTGGTATTCACTTCATAGGGTGGTTGGGGAAGTACAATCGGTCCGTCGGAATACCTTTCCCAATTCACTAAATCCTTGGACGTCAGATAACCGATCTTAATTCCCGGACCCGTAACATTTGATCTTGACCCGTAACACATAAAATAGGTATCACCCAGCTTGAAGGTGCTTCCGGTCATGACCATTCCCACTTCGTCCCAATCCCCCTCCTTGGCGGTATTCTCAATGGAGGGTAAAGTCTTCCAGTGCAACATGTCAGTGGACACCGCACGACCGATGTTTCCCCTGCTTAGATAGAACAGGTGATAATTCTCGTCCTCCTCGTATATCCAGGTATCCCACATCGGTATTGAAGGCGGGACAAATGAGATTTGTGTCGTTGCGCATGGTAAATACAACAGCAAGATGGCTGCTATAAGGATGACAATTTTCAGTTTTTCTGGTTTTATGATTTTGCTATTTTCAGTTTTTGTCAAGGCATCCACCGGCGTTTTTGAATATGCTATGCAAAAGGCGAATTCCACTGTAGGTGTGCCATGAAATCACAGTGCTTTATTGGTCTGTTGTCACGCCAAAATATCGTGAACGACGTGACCATGTACATCAGTCAACCGATACCGCCGACCCTGCAATTTATAGTTAAATCGCTCGTGATCGATACCAAGGAGATGCATCAGAGTAGCTTGAAAATCGTGAATATGAACGGGGTTTTCAGTTATATTGTAGCTAAAATCATCGGTTTTCCCGTAGGTCATTCCTTTTTTGACCCCTGCTCCTGCCATCCATATACTAAAACATTTGGGATGATGATCCCGGCCATAATTGTCTTTGGTCAATTTCCCTTGCGAATAATTTGTCCTGCCGAATTCTCCGCCCCAGATGACCAGAGTATCCTCTAGTAAGCCCCTTTCTTTGAGATCAATGATCAATGCCGCAGAAGCCTGATCGGTTTCTTTACATTTTTGCTTGATATTTTTGGGTAAGTCGTCATGATGATCCCATCCCCGGTGATACAGCTGGATAAATTTAACCCCTTTTTCGGCCAGCCTACGAGCGAGCAGACAATTGGCCGCATAGGTTCCTGGTATTCGCGAATCGGTGCCGTAGAGATCGTAAATATGTTCTGGCTCTTTTGAGGTATCAGTGATTTCAGGTACTGAAGTTTGCATCCTGAAAGCCATCTCGTATTGAGCGATGCGAGCTTCTATTTCCGGATCATTAAAGGTTTCGTATTGCCCTTCCTGCATTTGACGGAGAATATCCAACTGTGCTTTCCGGTCTTCGTGTTTTACACCAGGGGGGTTATTGAGATAAAGTACCGGATCTTTTCCTGCCCGAAATTGTACGCCCTGATGCTGCGAAGGCAGAAAGCCATTACCCCATAGGCGGGCGTACAAAGGCTGGCCTCCTTTGTCTTTGGTAATCAATACAATAAAGGCCGGGAGATTTTCATTACCCGAACCCAGGCCATAATCGATCCAGGATCCAATAGCAGGCCGACCGGGGAATTGGGATCCGGTCTGAATGAAGGTAACTGCAGGATCGTGGTTGATCGCATCGGTGTACATAGACTTAATAAAACATAGCTCATCCGCTATCTTGGATTGATAAGGCATCAATTCACTCAACCATGCCCCCGATTGCCCGTTCTGTTTAAAGTCAAACAGAGAACCTGCCAATGGCAATGAAGTCTGGCCGGCAGTCATACCTGTCAATCGCTGACCCTTTCTGACAGAATCCGGTAATTCTTCGCCATTCATTTCATTCAACAGGGGCTTGTAGTCAAATAAATCAATTTGAGATGGTGCACCGCTTTGCAGGAGATAGATGACTCTTTTGGCCTTGGGCGCGAAGTGGGGGAGAACCGGTTGTTGGTTGCCGATTGTTAGTTGCTGGTTGCTCGATGCGCTTAATAGAGAAGACAAGCCTAGTGCGCCGAAACCCATAGCCGATTTAGTTAGGAAATCTCTTCGGCTTTGGATTCTTATGTAGTTGTTGCAATCACTCATGGTACACTCATTTTTTGGTAACGCTGGATTAAAAGTTTACAAGGCTGCTTACCCAGGCCAAATAGCCAATGGTTAGCATTATTGTGACAAAAGAAATATCATTGGAATAACCAAAACATTATTCACAAATTTAAGGAAATATCCCAACAGAAAAATTATCTTAAAATCTTTAGAACTGCCAGAAGAATAAAGCACTATTGACATCTGTTTGCTCCGTGCAGTTACCGTCTACCGTCTACCGTCTACCGTCTACCGTCTACCGTCTACCGTCTACCGTCCACCGTCGCATATAAGCCTCATCAAAATTCATCATCGTATTGGTCACCATTGCAAGGGCGGCCGTCTTTATCTTATCCAAACCGAACCGTGGACAGTACCGTCATTCTGTGCCACGTGAAAATCAATAGTCCAGGGGCGTAGAGCTGTTGTAAGTTTTTTCAAGCCATCTGTGAGCGTTGCACGATCGCTCCAGTCGAAATCGTCAGGAAGTATTCGCTCATCCAGTTTGTTATAACCGAGCAAATAGAGTAATGTATGGGCCATATCGGCTTGAAATCCAATATTTGGTCGATCGACTTCTTCCAGCGTTTCTATCATAGTTTTCCAGCCTTGCATACCTCCCCAACATATTTCGCCTTCGGCCGCTAATCTTTCTCCATGATCAGCAGCGATATCACAGGCGTCGCGGAATGTTGAGGCAATTAGTTTGGTATTAGCAGCTGGATCTTTAGCCCAAGTCGCCGGATCGACAGAAGAATCAATGCGCACGATACCATTTGGCCGTATACCTGTTTCTCGTAATGTCTTCGAGATAGCACATGCTTTCTGAACTTGAGTTACAAACCGCTCTCTTTCTTCTTTGCTTCCTATTGCCGAACCGCCACCGGTAGGTTCCCAAACGGGTGCGATAACACTGCCTATCTCAAGACCATAGGAGGCCACCAGATCGGCCAGGGCTTTTACGTCATCATCAGAGCTGTCAATGCTGGTATGCGGATCGGATAAAAAGAGATCGACTCCGTCAAATTTTACTCCTCCAACCTCCGCTTTGGCAGTCATTTCTAACATCTTATCCAATAGAATAGGAGGCTCAGAATCCTCACCTTTACCGACCACGCCCGGCCATGCAGCATTGTGGAGTTTGGGATAGTTATTTTCTGGCATAAGAAATTAAATTTTAGAACCTTAATTTAGGAAAATAATTGGAATTGTCGTCACGAATTGAAATCGAATAACAAGGCGAATTTGTTTATGTGTTTAACTGTTTAATCGTTTATGCTGTACCAACGGTTAAACACATAAACGAATAAACGAATAAACAAAACCGTCAGCCCAAATATTCAATGTACTCAGCTGTTTTCTTTCGCACCTCTCCGCCAAACTCTTTCTCCAACAGATAAAGGCTCATATCAATACCAGCGCTTACCCCAGCTGACGTAATGATTTCCCCAAGATCGATATACCGCTTATTTTCTTCGATAGTAATGCTTTCATCCTGGGCCTTGAGAATGTCCAAAGCAAGGTGGTGGCTCGTCGCTCTTTTGTTCTTTAAATAACCTAGTTTGGCAAGGACGAGTGAACCTGTGCAGACGGTTGCAATGCGTTTGGAATTTTCTATTACCGCACCTATCCGACCTAAAGTTTCGTCATCCTTAATGATAGGACGTGTACCAAAACCACCCGGTATGACGAATAGGTCGTAGCCCAAACTTGCATCAAGAACCTTGTCTGGTCTAATATCCAAATCTGATTTAGAGACCTTTATCCTTGCGGATAGTCCCACAGTTTCAATGTCCAAAAGGCCGTTTTCTTTGATATAGTTAGCGGCACCGAATACCTCCAAAGGCCCTGCAAAATCGAGGAGTTCTACATCGTCAAAAAGGAGGATTCCTATTGTTTTCATAGCAATTGAACGCAAAGAAACAAAGACGCAAAGTCATACTTAAGTTCTTTGCGTCTTCGCGCCTTTGTGTTTAAATAATAATTGGTCAATTTTCGTAGATGCTATATTTTATTCAGCCAGGTTAAAATTATTCGTCAAACATATAAGCCGGTATCGGAGGCGGCGCGTCCGGAACCATGGGAACGTACTTCGAATCGCCTTTTCTTTCCTTGTACTCAGCAGTCACTTCTTTGATCAATTTGGGACTCGTGTAAAGATCCACCATCGTCATCGACAATGCCTTCGCCGCCCATTCCAATCCTTTGTGGCCAATGGACATTCCACCGGCAGCTACCACAGCCCAACTGTGCCAGGGCACTTCCTTGGGTGCTGTGGTTGCACTCATCCGTATGGTCGGCACTATCCAACTTACGTCTCCCGCATCAGTAGAGCCTCCACCGGGATGTTCTTCCGTCGGCTTCAGTGGTTTTATTTTTCCGTCCATTCCGACTTGAGGCTTATCCGTTGCTTCCTGAATTCCTTTGGCGAAAGCCTCCTCTTCTTTTGTATATTTTATATCGCCTAGTAATTCCAGGTTAGCTTGTATTTTTGCGCCTCCCACTCGATTGGGAAGAATTTCATGAATGCCCGAGATCAGGTTGATTTTGTAATCTACGTTGGCCATAATGCTCCCACCTCTTGCAATTTCTTTTACTCGTTCGTAGACTTCATTCATGCCGTCACGCCGTGTATCTCTCACCCTCGTCCATATTTTCGAATAATCGGGTACAACGTTAACTACCTTACCCGCATCCATGATATGATAATGGATTCGCACGGTTGGTTTCACGTGTTCGCGTAGATAATTGATGCCTGTGGTGTATAGTTCTAGGGCATCCGAGGCGCTGCGACCATTCCACGGATCGGCGGAAGCGTGAGCAGCTTGCCCTTCAAATTCGACCATAAAATCCACAAGGGCCAGAGAACTCTGGACAGCAGCTTCCATTTCATCCCCCGGATGCCAATCCATGCAAATATCCAAGCCATCAAAGACACCTTCTCGCGCCATGAATACTTTGGCAAAAAATTTCTCTTCTGCCGGAGTACCAAAAAATCTAACCGTTCCCTTTATCCTTCCTGTTTCCATCAATTCTTTGATCGCAATAGCTGCTCCAAGGCTTGCCGTACCAAATAGATTATGACCACATCCATGCCCCGGTTTGCCTTCTTCAAAAGGGTCTTTACTAGGAACAGTTTTTTGCGAAAGGCCAGGTAATGCGTCAAATTCTCCAAGAATACCAATTACTGGTGAACCCGATCCGTAGGTCGCCGTAAATGCTGTCGGAATATTCGCAACACCTCTATCTACTTTAAATCCATGCTTTTCAGCAAAATCGGCGAGAGCTTTAGCGGATTTTGATTCTTCAAATGCCAATTCCGCGTTTTGCCATATTTCGTCACTCAGAGCGGTCAGATCGGACAGGTGATTGTCGACTGATTTGACTACGGCTTTTTTATTTTTTGTCCATTGGGCATTGCATATACTACAAAATAGAATAAGCAATACAACTACAGGAATTTTTCTCATCTTTTTTGCGGTTAATGTATGAAATAAATGATGTAAGTTGTCAAGACTTTCAAAAACATCCAACTATAGGTAAGTCAATCACTCAAATCGATTTAGACCAGAGTATCCGAACCGTCATCGAGGATGCAAGAAAATACGCGGCCAAAGCGGTGAATACCGTCATGGTGAATGCTTATTGGGAAATTGGTCGGTTGATTGTCGAGAATGAACAGGAAGGAAAGGCAAGAGCTGCTTTTGGGGAGAACGTTTTGGAAAATCTTTCACAACAATTAACGAAGGAATTCAGGAACGGCTTTGATATTTCAAATCTCCGAAATATTCGTAAGTTTTATTTGGTTTTTCCAAAACGTGACGCACTGCGTCACGAATTGAGTTGGACGCATTATCGAAGCCTCATGCGCCCGGAAAACATGCTAGCAAGGCAATTCTATTTAAAAGAAACAATAGACAGCCAATGGTCAACTCGGCAGTTAAATCGACAAATCAATGCTTTCTATTACGAGCGACTATGTGCCAATAGAAATAAGGCCAAAGTAAACCAACGGGCAACCCACAACCGGCAACAAACAACGAATCACTCCACCCCTGCCTCACTCAACATCAACAAAAAAGCCAATTGAATAGACTTGTACCCATCCTTATCTATCCACCACTCATCCAAAGAATGCGCGTTGGCCCCAACACCTCCGCGACCGATCGTCACGGCCGGAATTCCCATTGATAAGGGAATATTCGAATTCGTAGATCCTCGTGTCAGTTCCGGTCGCTTTCCAAAATAGGCTGTGCAGGCCATAGCCCGTTGGACTAAGGGCAATTCGGGCGAAGCCTCTCCAGAAGGCCGGTCGCCGATTTTTTCAATTACTACTTCGAGGTCCTTGCCTAGTCGCTTCATTGTATTATGTTCTTTTAATGCCTTTTGTACCGAACTTTTTAGAATCATATCAATGCTATCCAATCGCTGCGGACTGACAGATCTCATATCTACTTCCATCCACGACTCGAAAGGAACCGAATTTACCGATGTACCTCCTCCGATCCTACCGATGTTATAACTTGTGCGAGCGCCGTAGCGGGTAAATTTATCTGCCCAGCTCGTGAAATGCTGAATGGCCGTGCCCAGGGCATGATGGGGATTGACCAGTCCAAACGCACCCCATGAGTGCCCACCAGGCCCTTTGAACGCGACGCGATACCTATACGAGCCGAGCGCTTGATTATTTACTCTTCCGATTGCTCCGCCGTCAATTGATATCCAGCTATCGATTTTCGGTTCGTTATGGGAAAAGAGATGCTTTACACCTCTCAAATCTCCGAGTCCTTCTTCTCCGACACTGCCGACGAAAAGTAAGTCAGACTCAGTACGGATATCTGAATATTCAAGAGCCCTGATCATGCATATGATCATAGCCAATGAACGAGTGTCATCCGCGATGCCTGGTGCGAATAGAGTATCGTCTTTCATCTTTACTTGTACATCCGTTCCTTCTGGGAAAACCGTATCCATATGTCCGTCGATACATACCGTTTTAACTCTCTTTTTTCCTTTGACCAGACACAACACATTGCCAACTTCATCTGTCCATACACTATCCGTTTTTAATGAACTAAGGATTTTCTTAAAGGCTTCGGCCCTTTCACTTTCATTGAATGGCGGTGCCGCAATTTCGGTGAGGTGGACATGCTCGCTTAGCGTTCGGTTTTTTTCTGACTTGATAAACTCAAAGGCTTCTTTTACTTGCTTATTTCTGGCTAATTTTTTGATCTCCTTTTGATATACAGGATGAAATAGGTGCGCGATATTGGCAAACGGAGGATAAATAGGCTAATAAAAACAGAGCGAGCAGAGAAGAACGCATATCTTTCGGTTAAAGAGTATGTTGAACAAAACCTGAAGTAATTCCTCTCTAGGTATGGGGGATGAATACAATTGGATAGGTGGAAAAAGATAGATTTGGAGGATTATAAATCTTTCAGAGATGAGTTCAACGACAACCTATCTAAAACGATACAATGAGTATCTCACATTAAAGAATTATAGTAGTGGGACGATAACAATTTACCTGAGTACTCTTCGGATATTTTTTAAATATTGCAAGGAGCATAGTGAGGCTACAATTGATTTTCAAGAATACGCTCGCAGATATATTTTGGATGTACAGAGCAGAGGATTTTCATGGTCTACAATCAATATACAATACAGTTCGCTCAAGTTATTCTGCATCAAAATAAAAAGAGATAAATGGGATGTAGATCATCTTCCGAGGCCAAAGAAATCAAAGCTACTTCCGAGGATACTTTCACAACAAGAGGTAGTAAGATTAATAGAAACTCCAAGCAATTTAAAACATCGAGTAATTATTGCATTTATGTATGCTACGGGATTGCGTATATCAGAAGCACTCAATATCAAATTGAGTGATATCGATTCTGATCGATTAGAGCTATTTATCCACCAAGGGAAAGGATATAAAGATCGAATAGTCAGAATACCTGAGAAGTTATTGGATCTATTAAGAGTATATTATAAAAAATACAAACCGAAGAAATACCTGTTTGAAGGGGCGATTGCGGCACAAAGATATTCTGGAGCTTCTGTACGCAAGATTATACTTAAAGCGAGAAGCGGGGCTAAGATCACAAAACCGGTATCTCCGCATACATTGCGTCATTGTTACGCTACTCATCATTTAGAAAATGGAACGGATTTGGTATATCTCAAAGAGCAATTAGGTCATTCTAACCTAATGACAACTGCGAAGTATATCCATTTGTGTCAGAAGCGACAGCGACATATCAACCATCCTTTCGAAAAACTCACAATCAATATTCACAGGAGAATCACTTAGGCCATCTTATGCGAAGCCATGGTGAGCAATATATAAGAATTTACAAACCATATGTTCAGCAAATAAAGCTAATCCGAGCTATGCGGATATGCAAAAGCCCGGCACTTGGAGGCAGGGTCATCATATGCGATCGATGTGACCATAAACACTATATATACTATTCTTGCGGACATAGCCACTGTCCCATCTGTCAAAGTATCAAGCGAGAGCAATGGGTGGACAAATTAAGAGCCGAACTTTATAAAGTGCCATATGTACATACCACTTTTACATTACCACATCAGCTCAATGGATTAGCAAGAGTCAATAAGTCAAAAGTCTATGGCTTGCTAATGCGAGTTGCCTGGAAGACCATTCGGCAAGTAAGCGCAAATGGCTCCAATCTAGGGGCCTTACCAGGTATGATATCAGTCCTGCACACTTTTGGATCAGACATGAAATATCATGTACATGTCCATTGCCTAATTACATTTGGAGGACTAACCAAAGATGGGAAGTGGCATTATCCAAAACACAAATATAAAATTGCTCGCTACCGTGAACTATCAGCTGTTTATAGAAAAATATTCCTCAAAGAACTTAAACGTCTTTTTGACAAGGAGGAAATCAACTATCATCAACCATATGAAATACTCCATTCAGAACTTAAAAGTAAAAGATGGGTAGTACACAATACACGACCAACAATAGATACAAAAGTATTAGAAAGTTATCTGGCCAGATATATAAATAAAGTAGCCATAAGCAACTCAAGATTAGAATATCTCCATGACCAGAATAAAGTGAAAATTATATACAATGATTATAAAAAGCAACAAACAGGCAATCCTGCACCCAAGGCAATCAAATCATTAGAACCACTCGTTGCTATCCATCAAATAATGCAACATGTACTGCCTCCATATTTTCAAAAATCCAGACGATATGGATTGCACGCACCGGCCACAAAAAAGAGATTAGAAGAGGTATTGCCAGTTGAAATAAAAAGAAATGGTCAGACGGTCAGAACGTTATTTGAAATACTTACACAACTATTAAAAGCAAAGCCATTCCAATGTTCCAATTGTAAAAACACAGAATACACAATACAAGAGGTTAAATCGGATAAAAGTTGGATATACCAATATTTAGGCATACCCAACTGTAGGTCACCTTCAAAAGTGTCTAACATATTATCACCACTTGCTCAAGACAGTAAATAATCAATGCTGAAGGAAATATCTATGAGTTAAACAATCAAAATGGACGCCAAAAATACACTTGAAAAGACTAACGATAAAAATAAGGATGAAAGTGATCAGCCTACACCTATTAAAACAGTATCGAAATTAAATAATCGCTATTATTTAGTCCCAATCAAGTATTGAATCGTCTAAGCCTTACCCTAAAGTAAAAGTCTGGTCACGGCATTGTTCAACCGAAATGTTTACGTCACCCCTTCTGGCAAACAGTAGATAAAATTTTGAGCGGCCGACGTAAACATTCCTTTGAGTTTAAATTAAAATCCCAAGATAGGAATACCATGGTTTTTGAGTTGTCAACTTAATGATTTGATTTGTGCAGCAGCAGCTCAGACCAATTTCTATTTTTGAACAGTCATCGGCTACGAATTAAATGAGATCATCTATTGGTATACTATTACTGGGATTTTTACTTGCTTTCCCATTAACAAGTTCGGGTCAATCCAATGAAGGCACCGAATTTTGGCTGGGATTTATGGAGCATCGCGACGAGGGTGAGAATACTATGGTCGTGATGATCACCTCTCGAGTGAATACCAGCGGCTTAATCAGAATTCCCGCAAGGGCATTTTCACGCGATTTTACTGTTGCCGCTAATGACGTAACCGTTTTCGAACTGCCAAGATTTGTGGAAACTCTAGGTTCCGAATTTGTCAACGACAACGCAATTCAGATACTCACAAGTGATCCGGCATCCGTATATATGCATCAGTACTTTGGGATGCGATCGGAAGCGTCGGTGGTCTTACCCAAAAGCTCTATCGGCAATGCCTATTATGTAGTGAGTTATACCGGTGTTCCAAGTGGTGTTTCTTTTGATGGCGGGGTCTATCCATCCGAATTTCTAATAGTGGCAAATGAAGATGAGACGACCGTAAACTATACACTGACAGGTAGGACTCAAAATGGAAGAAATCAAGGAAGTAGGCAAACTGTGATTCTGAATGCCGGAGAAGTGTACCAGGTGCGATCCGACGATGCGCTCACCGATCTGACCGGCACTTTTGTAGAAGGAGATAAGGATTTTTCTTTATTTGCGGGTACACCCTGGTCACAGGTTCCGCGAGGATGCTTCGCTATGGACAATCTACTTGAGCAGATGTACCCGATCAGCACCTGGGGCACGCGATACGTGGCTTCATCTTTTGTTAATACCAGCGAAGAACTCTATCGAATTATCGCTTCTGAGAACAATACAACGGTGCGGATTGAAGGAAATAACATTAATGAAATTGATTTAAATGCTGGCGAATTTTTTGATTTTCGATCACGCAATGGTGCTTTTATTGTGGGCAGCAAACCGATTTCTGTTGCTCAGTATATCATTGGCTCTGCTTGCAATGGGGATGTAGGTGATCCTTCATGGTGATCCTCAATACGGTCGAGCAGATCAGGGATACGGTGACTTTATTTAATTCCAGATTTCAGAACATAGTGGAAAACTACATCAACGTCATTTGTAAGCAAGGCGAGGAAGATTTGATATTTATGGATGGGCAAAACCTCGTGGACCGAGGCACCATTTTTCAATCAATTGGCGAAGAAGGCAAATTTCTTTTCGCAACAATACCGACAAGCGTGGGGGCACATACCCTTTATTCCGAGGGTTGTGGAATTATCGCTATGGCGTACGGATATGGCGATATCGAATCTTATGCGTACAGCGGAGGCGCTTCGTTCACAGAGATCAATGAAAATCCTATACCGGAAGGCGGTTGTCTGAACGATACCATATTCTTTGATACCGGCCTTCCTCCCGACCGATTTCAAGTCCAATGGGACCTGGGGGATGGCACTACCACTCGCCAACATCGATTCGAGCATCTGTACAACAGTCTGGGCACATATCCGCTAGAACTGATTGTCGAGGATCTGTGCTTTGATGAAATTGACACGATCACCAGGGATGCCATGGTCACCCTAAGGCAAGACATATCTGTCATTGAGGATCAATCGGGATGTGAAGGGACGGATATAATGCTGGGCGCCTTCGATCTCACAGGAGCTCGATTCGAATGGTCCGGGCCCCGCGAATTTGAGGCAGAGGAGCAATTTCCGGAACTGAAAAATGTTAGTCTTGATAGAGGAGGTTTGTACGAGGTAGTTGGAAATATATCTGGTTGCAAAACATTTCCGGAAGAGATCGCGGTCGAAGCTTTTGCAAATCCGAGACCTTTTTTAGGCGGAGATACAGTTATCTGCGGAGTCGACGGTGACGAGATTATTTTGAACGCTGGTGATTATGTTTCGTATCGATGGCAGGACGGTTCAACAGATGAAGAATCGAGAGTGATTACAGATGGAGAATATGTTGTAGAAGTGAAAAACATTAATGATTGCATAGGTTTTGACACAATAACTATCCTCCAGCAATGTCCTACACGAATATATGTAGCCAATGCCTTCAGTCCGAATGGCGATGGTATCAATGACTTTTTCGGTGTCTCCGGTTTGGATATTATTTCGATACGGTTTTCGGTTTTTGATCGATGGGGCCAATTACTATTCGAATCCGATAATCAAAAGAAGGTATGGGACGGAAATTTTGGTGGTATGCAGGTGGCCCAAGGAGAATATGTCTGGGTATTGGACTACGAAGGCTTTCGCGGGGATGCGTCTGTTTTTAGGGAAGTTTTGAGTGGGTCAGTTTTGTTAATACGGTAGCCCGACTACGCCGAGGCTTCGTCGGGTAAAACGGCCAAAAGTGAACGACAGTCAACCACGGCATAAGGAGCCTAATTCGCCCACTTGTTGTTCAAATATCAATATCAATATCAATGTCAATCAAAATATTAACCGTTAAACTCAGGTTCTTTGGTTGCATCTCAAAAATTCGTTTAGATTGTCATTTTGATTACCTATCATAGATTCGCAAAAAAATGCTCTAATGAACCTTTTGAAACCTGCTCCTCTACCTTTTGACTTCAGTAAATGGAAGAACAAGCCCTTTGCCGTAAGGGTAAAAATGCTTTGTCAGGCGTGGGCTATTCAGGGATACGGTACGCCGCCAGGGGCCTTAGTGTTTTACTTTATTAAAATGGTGGTGTACGTCGGAATGTGGCTTTTTTGGTGTTCATTTTCGCATGACTTGGGCACCGTTTATGACATCTCCGTTTGGTGGCTCGAACCGGAGGCTCTATTGAAATTGCTGATTTGGAGCATTCTCTACGAAAATCTTGGATTCGGCTGTGGAAGCGGTCCCTTGACCGGACGGTTCATGCCGCCAATTGGCGGAGTGCTCTACTATCTCAGGCCGGGTACGATTAAACTTCCCCTTTTTCCGAAGATGCCTGTTGTAGGAAGTGATACGCGGAGTTGGTTTGACGTATTCCTCTATGTCTTCCACATTCTTTTTCTTGCGAGAAGCTTGTTGGCTGCAGAGGTTACACCTGATTTATTATACCCTACCATTGTTCTTCTTCCTCTAATGGGCCTGCTCGATCGCACATTATTTCTCTCCGCGCGTGCCGAGCATTATTGGATTGCCCTGGTTTGCTTTCTGTTCCCTGAAGAATCCATCTCAGGAACGAAACTGGTCTGGTTGGCTATTTGGTTTTGGGCCGCGACGTCGAAATTAAATCAGCACTTCCCTAGTGTTGTAACAGTGATGGTGAGCAATAGTCCGGTACTGCAGTCGAAATGGCTGAAGAAAACGATGTACAAGAGGTATCCAGAAGATTTAAATCCGAGTAACTTGGCAAAATTCCTTGCGCATTTGGGCACAGTTGTAGAATATACTTTTCCACTGATTTTGATATTGGGCACGGGAGGGTTGACTACTAATATTGGCTTGATGATCATGCTGATCTTTCATGTATTTATCACATCGAGCATACCTATGGGAGTGCCATTGGAATGGAATGTTGTGATGGTTTATGGTGCTTTGGTACTATTTGGTGGAGCCGCTGATGTTTGGATTTTTGATATTCATTCGTTGGCATTGATCTTTCCTTTGCTCATTGGGCTTTTGATTTTGCCCCTTGTAGGGAACATTTGGCCCAGATTTATTTCATTTCTATTGGCCATGCGCTACTATGCCGGCAATTGGGCATACAGTGTCTACCTGTTTCGGTCTGAGGAAGCTGAAGAAAAATTGGATAGATATATTAAAAAAGCGGCTCCAGCCATGAGAAAACAGTTGCTCAATTTTTATGAACCGGAAGAAGCCGAAATGATGATGTCCCGGTTGATCTCGTTTAGAATGATGCATTTACATGGAAGAGCAACGCATCATCTGCTTCCAAAAGCTGTGGACAATATTGAAAACTACATCTGGCAGGAAGGAGAAATACTAGCCGGCCAGGTGCTCGGTTGGAATTTTGGAGATGGACACCTCCATCAGGTTGATTTTCTCAACTCTTTGCAAAAGAGGTGCGGTTTTGAGCCTGGTGAACTCAGGTGCATTTTTGTAGAATCCCAACCGATTTTCAGGCCGCGATTAGCTTATAAAATAGTCGATGCATCGAGTGGAGTGATGGATAAAGGTGAAGTGGAAATCGGGGATTTGTTAAAAGGGCAACCATGGCCAGAAGGTTCAAACTTAGCAAACCAAATGGATTAGTGATATAATGCGATAATAAAAAATTAACATTGGAAGCTATGACAGAAAGCACTAAATCATTACAGCATTCATATTTCCACTAAGTAATGCTCAAAAAATAACTTTTCGTTTTATTGCTTATGATAAACCTTGGATTATGTTACGAGGCTGCCTACGGCAGAGGTTTTAAGCCACAGATTTCTCGGATATACACGGATTAATTGCCTTAGGCAATAATCTGTGCAATCTGTGTAATCTGGTACGCCATGAAGCGTACGTGTATAAATACTTAAAGTCCCAATAGTATGCAAGGACTATACAGGAAAATTTGCCGTTCACCCTGAAGCAGCCGTGAGGTACATGGAGGAAACGAAATGTGCTAAGTTCATGGTAAGCGTCTGAGTAAGCCGCAGCGAAAGCGAATCCAGTAAGGCCTCGTTACACATTGATAGTGGTCAACCTACCGGATATGGTGAAACCTGATACTCTCATCGAGGCAACGGCAACGCACAGATGAGGGGCTATCCGGGGTAAGATGGAGTGGCGTGCTTGGAACGGGACGCGTATGAACATGGGAGGCCCTAACATAACTCGTGCCGCGTTACGCGGTATTCCATTAGCCGTGGGATGATGAGGGATTCGGAGATGCCCATAGTAGTGAAGATGATAAGGACAACACAACCTTGTTGGAGTGAAGGGGCATTACTAGCAGAAGAAGCATTCGAACAACAACTGAACTATCAAATTGACGAAAAGTAATCAGAAAAAGATACGAATAGTACAAGGAGCACTATGGCCAAAGAGGCGAAGTGAAATGAGTACTATGGAACGCGTACAGGAGTTGCAGAGAAAGCTATATCTCAAAGCCAGGCGGGAGAAAGGATACCGGTTTTATATACTGTATGACAAGGTATTTCTGGACTATGTTCTGGTAGAGTCGTACAAAGGAGTAAAAGAAAATGGAGGGGCACCTGGAGTGGATGGACAAACGTTTAAGGATATAGAGGGAAAAGGGTTGGAGAAGTTTCTAACGGAGCTAAAAGAAGCACTACGGAAGCGGACGTACAAGCCACAGCCAGTAAGACGAGTACATATACCGAAAGCAAACGGAAAGACCAGGCCATTAGGGATACCGACGATAAGAGATCGGGTAGCCCAAATGGCATGTAAGATGGTAATAGAGCCGTTATTTGAAGCCGATTTTGAAGACAGTTCACATGGATTTAGACCAAAGCGATCAGCGAGTGATGCGATCAGGGATATAAAGACAAATCTCAGAACTCCTTACCCGTCCCAATAAATTCAGGGTAATAGGGAGTAGACCTCGCGAATTAAAACTGCTTCATATTTTTGTATATGCAGTTACAATTCCCCTTCTTCCCTAAAGATACAAAGATGATCTCTCATTGTCTTGGAGTACACACCCAAGACGGTATTGTACAATACATAGCCAATGGCTTACCTGTATATAGTCATTCGAGTGACGATCTTAATGCTTTCAGATTCATAACTAGCAATTTTATAGATAAAGGATTGTGCAGCCGAGCTGAAGTTCAGCGGGCTTTTGGAGTGAGTATAGACAGTGTCAGAAGATCGTATAGAAAATACAAGGAGAAGGGAGAATCTGGATTTTTCGGGCCTGATGCCAGAAAAGGCAAAGCATACAAGATGGTTGGTAAACTAGTGGAGCGGATACAATCGAAGCTGGATAAGAGACAAAGTAATTTGAGTATCTCAAAACAAGAAGGGATTTCAGAATCGTCGATACGCTATCACATTGAAAAAGGCACTTTAAAAAAAAGTTCAAAATAGAGTGTGAAGGTGGAAATGGCTCGACCTTAAATGATCGCAATGACCTAGACCAATCTACGCCGATGGGCATAGCCACAAGCCGCTCTGAAGACAGGATAGGTGCATCTCTTGGGTTGTCTGGTCATGCTGAGGTGAAGTTTGACAACAGCGAAGCTTTATGCGGAGCAGGGGTATTATTCCTCTTACCTGCCTTGATAGAGCATGGGTTATTCAAGACAAAACAGGTATATGAGTTACCTTCATCACACTATTACGGACTAAGGTCGATACTATTGACTTTGGCCTTCATGGCCCTGTTGCGCATCAAAAATCCCGAACAACTCAAACAATGTAAACCAGGGGAGATCGGCAGGATAATAGGCTTGGATCGTATACCAGAAGTTCGGTGTTTGCGAGAGAAAATAGATTTGCTGAGCAAGCAGGAAAAAGCCGTTGAACTGAACAACCTTCTGATCGATCACTGGTATAGAGATGAGGATAATGAGGACTCATCTTTTTTATATATAGATGGTCACCAACGGATCTATTATGGAGGCAAAGCTAATCTACCTGTCAAATATATTGCGAGACAAAAATTGTGTTTAAGCGCCACTACGGAGTATTGGGTTCACGATGCACAAGGGATGCCTGTTATGATGGTGATAGGGCAATTGACAGAGAAAATAAAAGAAGCAATACAAGACCTGATTATTCCACAAATGCTACAAACCAAATTACTTACTGAGATACAAGAGGATGATGATCGACAAAGCCCTCAATGCACCTTTATTTTTGACAGGGAGGCTTACGAACCTGCTTTCTTTAACCACCTGTGGGAAAGGTATAGAATAGCCGTGATTACATATCGCAAGGATGTGCGAGATTCATGGAATAAAGATGACTTTGAATCCACTGATACACAAGTACTTAGCCAGGATGTAACCATGCAATTGTGCGAGAAAGAAGTAACGCTTGGAGGACACACTTTCAGAGAGATCAGAAGCTTGTCTGAAAAGGGTGAACATCAAACCGCTATTATCACCACTCACCCTACTTTGGGAATAGCATTGATAGCAGGCAGAATGTTTGGAAGGTGGTGTCAGGAAAACTTCTTCAGTTACCTCATTCAAGACTATGATTTTGATAAAATGATTCAATTTGGGGTAGAAAGTATTGATCCCAATCGGGAAGTGGTCAACCCACAATACCGAAAATTAACAAACCAACTGAAAAAACTCAGGGAAAAGATCACCCGGTTAGAAGCCAAGTTCTTCCCTCTTGCAGAACTAGCTATGGATGAGAAAATTGACAAACTTCCTGAAATAACCGAAAGACAAATGAAGTATAAACACAAAATTGATATTCTTCGAAAAGAAGAAAACAAGATCGCCACCCTCAGAAATGATATTCCTGCCAGAATAACTCTTGAGCGTATGCCCGAGCAGAAAAGGTATAACAAGTTAAAAACCGAAAGTAAACTGTTCATGAATGTAATAAAGATGATCGCTTACAGAGCAGAATCATCTGTGGCAGCTGTGGCTTGTGACCACCTCAATAGGGCAAAAGACGAAAAAAGAATGTTCATCAAACAAATCATCAGCAACAACGCTGACTTGATTCCGGATTATAAGAGTAAAACGCTGACTATAACCTTGCACTCTCTTTCTGCACCAAGATTTAATCATGCAGCCAAACAGATTGCAGACCTGCTCAACAAAACTGAAACCATATTCCCTGGATCAAATTTGCGCATGATCTTCAAAATAACAGCGAATTTAGATTGCGAGAGGTAAGGAGTTCTGAATCTCCATGAAGGAAAGACGGAGGTGTATGACGCCGATCTGAGCAAATACTTTGACACGATACCGCATGATCGGTTGATAAGGGTATTAAAACTGCGCATATCCGATAATCGGATTATCGATCTGATAAAGTTATGGTTGAAGACACCATACGTTGAGGAAGGTAAGATGAAAGGAGGAAAGCGCAACAAAGTAGGAACTCCACAAGGCGGAGTAATATCACCGTTATTATCCAATATCTACTTACATCTATTGGACAGAATAGTGAATAACAAAAAGAGTATATTCACCCAACAAGGAGTGAAGATAGTGAGGTATGCAGATGATTTTGTACTAATGGGAAAGGAGATAGGAGAGGAAGTGTTAAAGAAGCTGATGAGCATAGTGGATCGAATGGGTCTAAAGATCAACGAAGAAAAGAGTAAGATGGTGAAAGCGAAGAAAGAACCATTACACTTTTTAGGATTCACGATCAGATATGACAGATGCTTGTTCAATAAAGGCAAACATTATTGGCATATCAAACCAAGTGAGAAGTCAAGTAAGCGGTTGCGCGGAAAGATAAGTTCAAAGCTTAAAGAAATTGGACATTATCCACCTCAAGGAGTTGCAAAAGAACTTAACATAATCATGATGGTGTAGATTACGGTTGAAAACTGAGCCAGAATTCCAATTGAAAACTGAGCCAGTTATCATGGCAGATATGATGCATAACCATCATATGTTTTGCACTATTAAACATGATAACTATGCTACAAAAACAAGATATTATTCTGCGCTATTTTGATCAGGGAATATCCCAACGAAAGATCAGTAAGGATCTGGGATTATCGCGCAATACAGTCAAGAAGTATATTGATGAATATGAGAAGAATCGTTCTTTGCAGGACCGTTCTTCTAAAGGCATTTTGGATCCACCTCGGTACGATTGTTCTTCTCGTACCAAACGCAAACTTACCCAACAGATACGAACCAGGATAGATCAGTTTGTTAAAGATAATGAGCGCAAACATTGTTCGGGTTTGGCCAAACAATGCATGCGGCGTATAGACATGCACGAGGCACTGATCGCCGATGGTTTTGAAATCAGCTATACTACGGTATGTGAATATGTAAAACAGCACTTGAGAAAAGGTCAGGAGATTTTCATACGCCAGCACATTGACCCAGGGCAAAACAGTGAGTTTGATTGGGCAGAAGTTAAATTGACAATAGAGGGAAAACAGAAAAGATTGATGCTGGCTGTATTTACCAATGGGTACAGCAATTACCGATGGGCTCGTCTTTACTACCGCCAGGATACCGCGTGACGCGGCACGAGTTATGATCAGTTTCTTGCACGCTCATGTACACTATCTGAGCCACATTGGTGGTGTGCCATCACAGATAGTGTACGACAATATGCGTACAGCAGTAGCAAGATTTACCATGCGAAATGCAGACCCGTCTACCGAACGGGCAGGTAAGAAACCTACAGATGATCTACTTAAAATCAGCACATACTATCAATTTGATATTCGTTTTTGCAATGTGTATAGAGCCAATGAAAAGGGACGTGTAGAGCGAAGTGTTGAATATGTGCGCCGCAAAGCCTTTGCTCAAAATGATGAGTTTATCGACCTCGATTCGGCTAATCGACACCTGAAGCAAAAACTGATCAGACTTAACAATAGAAAATCAAAAGGTGAGTCTAAAACATTCGCTGAACGTGTGTGCGAGGAGAAAATTCATATGACAGTTCTGCCTGTTTCAGCCTATGATACCGCCCTGATCCAGACATTAAGAGTAGACAAGTATCACACCATCTCGGTTGATACCAATCACTATTCTATTCCTGAAAACTTGCGCGGCCCCATAGTGGATGTGAAAATTTACCCTTTGCACATTCACATTTATGATAAAAATGGCGATGTAGTGGACATTCATCAGAGAAGACACTGTAAGTATCAATGGTTCATTAAAATAGAGCACTATCTGAAGACATTAGCCGTAAAGCCTGGTGCTTTGTCAAACAGCGAAGCCTTTCTTCAGGCTGATACCGATTTGATCGCACTTTACAAACAATATTTTTCAGATCAACCCAAGGTATTTATTGACGTGATTAGTTACGCCACCAAACATCATTTATCTACCTCAATAATAACCTCCGCAGTTGATCAATGTCTAAAAACTACTTTGAACTCTCCCCTGACCAGTGACAAAATCATCTTTATGGTACAAGCCCTGATGAAAAAGAAAAACGAGGCTCAGGCACTCACCATCCCGAGCCCTTTGACTGAACAGATAAGTCTTAATTGTGTAAAACAACTTCAAGACATACAGGCTATTTTTTAATTCGAATAAAATCTCAACAATGCAAGCAAAAATGGAACAACAAATTGATTATTACTCACGTCTGCTTAGGCTGCCTGCATTCAGAACAGAGTACGCCGAACAGGCAAAAAGTGCTGCTAAAAGCAATCATTCTTTTGAACGCTACTTGCTCGATCTTATGATCACCGAATATGACGGGCGGCTCATCCGGAGAAAAAAACAGCGTATCCGAAGAGCCGGATTCCCGTATAAAAAACAAATCCACGATCTGATCAAATCTGAACTCCCCAATGATGCACAAAACAAACTGGCTACTCTCGAACGTCTCGATTTTATAAAAGATGGACAAAATCTCATCCTGGCTGGTAATCCCGGTACCGGTAAAACACACATCGCTATTGGCCTGGCCATCAAAGCCTGCACACTCGATTTCACTGTCTTGTTTACTGCCATTCCCAGGCTGATAACCCAAATCAACGAAGCCAGGTCTCACAAAATGCTCCGTACCCTGGAATCTCGTTTTGAAAAATACGATCTGGTCGTGTGTGACGAGTTCGGTTATGTGTCCTTTGACAAAGAGGCTGCAGAATTACTTTTTACTCATCTTAGCCTCAGAGCTGGTAGAAAGTCAACCATTATCACAACCAACCTGAGTTTTGATCGGTGGACAGAAATATTTGGTGATGAAGTTCTCACTGCTGCCATAGTTGACCGACTCACCCATAAAGCCATCCTGGTCAACATGAATGGAAAATCCTTCAGAGTCAAAGAATCAGAAAAACTTAATCAACAACTTTAATTTCTCTCAAAAAATATTAATGGTTATTCTTTCATCAAAATGCATAACTTCGCCTCTCTCAACTGGCTCACTTTTCAACCGAATTCTGGCCCAGTTTTCAACCGTAATCTACACAGCAAGCTCAGTATAAGGCTATTAAGCAACATGCCATATTTAAAACTCTAATAGGTCTTGGAAGAAATCACAGTGTAGTCGACGTAGGTGAAAATCTATTAAAACGGGCCATAGCATATGATTTTACTGATATCGTAGTAGATGTAAGCAAGCAACTGTGCTTGTATTACAGCTATAAAGAGATCGATACCAATGGCGTAGCAAAATATTCTGCAATACATGAAAGACACTCTGATATTCTAAAAAAAGAGACAAAAGCAGAGTTGGCTTGGGCGCGAATTGGTTCTCACGCTGTGGGAAGTCCTACTGACCAAAAACTCAGAACTCCTTACCCGTCCCAATAAATTCAGGGTAATAGGGAGTAGACCTCGCGAATTAAAACTGCTTCATATTTTTGTATATGCAGTTACAATTCCCCTTCTTCCCTAAAGATACAAAGATGATCTCTCATTGTCTTGGAGTACACACCCAAGACGGTATTGTACAATACATAGCCAATGGCTTACCTGTATATAGTCATTCGAGTGACGATCTTAATGCTTTCAGATTCATAACTAGCAATTTTATAGATAAAGGATTGTGCAGCCGAGCTGAAGTTCAGCGGGCTTTTGGAGTGAGTATAGACAGTGTCAGAAGATCGTATAGAAAATACAAGGAGAAGGGAGAATCTGGATTTTTCGGGCCTGATGCCAGAAAAGGCAAAGCATACAAGATGGTTGGTAAACTAGTGGAGCGGATACAATCGAAGCTGGATAAGAGACAAAGTAATTTGAGTATCTCAAAACAAGAAGGGATTTCAGAATCGTCGATACGCTATCACATTGAAAAAGGCACTTTAAAAAAAAGTTCAAAATAGAGTGTGAAGGTGGAAATGGCTCGACCTTAAATGATCGCAATGACCTAGACCAATCTACGCCGATGGGCATAGCCACAAGCCGCTCTGAAGACAGGATAGGTGCATCTCTTGGGTTGTCTGGTCATGCTGAGGTGAAGTTTGACAACAGCGAAGCTTTATGCGGAGCAGGGGTATTATTCCTCTTACCTGCCTTGATAGAGCATGGGTTATTCAAGACAAAACAGGTATATGAGTTACCTTCATCACACTATTACGGACTAAGGTCGATACTATTGACTTTGGCCTTCATGGCCCTGTTGCGCATCAAAAATCCCGAACAACTCAAACAATGTAAACCAGGGGAGATCGGCAGGATAATAGGCTTGGATCGTATACCAGAAGTTCGGTGTTTGCGAGAGAAAATAGATTTGCTGAGCAAGCAGGAAAAAGCCGTTGAACTGAACAACCTTCTGATCGATCACTGGTATAGAGATGAGGATAATGAGGACTCATCTTTTTTATATATAGATGGTCACCAACGGATCTATTATGGAGGCAAAGCTAATCTACCTGTCAAATATATTGCGAGACAAAAATTGTGTTTAAGCGCCACTACGGAGTATTGGGTTCACGATGCACAAGGGATGCCTGTTATGATGGTGATAGGGCAATTGACAGAGAAAATAAAAGAAGCAATACAAGACCTGATTATTCCACAAATGCTACAAACCAAATTACTTACTGAGATACAAGAGGAGGATGATCGACAAAGCCCTCAATGCACCTTTATTTTTGACAGGGAGGCTTACGAACCTGCTTTCTTTAACCACCTGTGGGAAAGGTATAGAATAGCCGTGATTACATATCGCAAGGATGTGCGAGATTCATGGAATAAAGATGACTTTGAATCCACTGATACACAAGTACTTAGCCAGGATGTAACCATGCAATTGTGCGAGAAAGAAGTAACGCTTGGAGGACACACTTTCAGAGAGATCAGAAGCTTGTCTGAAAAGGGTGAACATCAAACCGCTATTATCACCACTCACCCTACTTTGGGAATAGCATTGATAGCAGGCAGAATGTTTGGAAGGTGGTGTCAGGAAAACTTCTTCAGTTACCTCATTCAAGACTATGATTTTGATAAAATGATTCAATTTGGGGTAGAAAGTATTGATCCCAATCGGGAAGTGGTCAACCCACAATACCGAAAATTAACAAACCAACTGAAAAAACTCAGGGAAAAGATCACCCGGTTAGAAGCCAAGTTCTTCCCTCTTGCAGAACTAGCTATGGATGAGAAAATTGACAAACTTCCTGAAATAACCGAAAGACAAATGAAGTATAAACACAAAATTGATATTCTTCGAAAAGAAGAAAACAAGATCGCCACCCTCAGAAATGATATTCCTGCCAGAATAACTCTTGAGCGTATGCCCGAGCAGAAAAGGTATAACAAGTTAAAAACCGAAAGTAAACTGTTCATGAATGTAATAAAGATGATCGCTTACAGAGCAGAATCATCTGTGGCAGCTGTGGCTTGTGACCACCTCAATAGGGCAAAAGACGAAAAAAGAATGTTCATCAAACAAATCATCAGCAACAACGCTGACTTGATTCCGGATTATAAGAGTAAAACGCTGACTATAACCTTGCACTCTCTTTCTGCACCAAGATTTAATCATGCAGCCAAACAGATTGCAGACCTGCTCAACAAAACTGAAACCATATTCCCTGGATCAAATTTGCGCATGATCTTCAAAATAACAGCGAATTTAGATTGCGAGAGGTAAGGAGTTCTGAAACTAGCGACACAATTCGCTGTGGCTTATTTGGCAGAAAACAAGTTACCATCTGAAAAAATTAGATCTCACCGATTTTATTTATTCCACTACATGATTATGCTTTATCTGGATGAGCTTCAGGGTGACTATGAGGCTGTAGAGCAAATAGCCATCAAGGCTTACCGGCATTTTTGTTCATTGCCGTATGAACACAAAGTGGCGAAGGAGCTATTCATATTTAAATTGATCTACGCACAATTTTACCTAAACAGTTTGAAAAAATCATTCATGTACCTTGATCAGGCACTGCAAATATCAAGACATGGACATTCCAATTGGTTTATTTGTCTTGAACTCAAACTGAGGGCTTTATTGATTTCGCGTACCTATCACCAGGCCCGAGAAACGTACCTGCAAATGATCGACCACCGCAATTTCGATCACCAACCACTTCACCACAGAATACGGTGGGTCTTACTTGGCTCCTACGTACAATTCCTTAGACTTGTGGGTTTGGTACAAAGCGAAAAACCCACCACCCACTTCATCCACAAGCACTTCAAGTTCCTGGACAAACACAGAGACCAATTAGGTGATATGAAGGTGCCATATATCATTTCACAATTGCTGTTTAGTATTTGCAGAAGAGACTACGACAGCATGGAGCAAAGAATTTACGCGCTCAAAGCTTTTTGTCACACCTATCTGAAAAAATCAACTCCCAACTACCGAAGCAGTTGCTTTATCAAAATGCTCCTTCTCGTACCACAAAATAATTTTCACCCAAAAGTTGTAGAACGAAGACTAGGCCTCTATTTGAGGAGGTTAGAAGAAGAGGCGCACAAAATCGATCCAGACAGAATTGTCGAAGTGATCCCATACGAAAAATTATGGTCGATCATCCTGGATCAGTTAAGCGCTCCGAAGAGGGCCCGAAAATCAGAATTCAGTTTGGACGATTGGACAATGGGGAAGAGGGAGCTGCATCAGACTTAGCCCTTGTTTCGCTGCTCGTAAAGAATTAGCGTTTATCAGTTCGCTAATTGCTTTGTTCAAAAATAAAGACTTTACGATAACTCAAACGAGCTTTAAAATTTCCCAAACACCCCAACCCTAAACCTCCGCCCATAATCCGCATATCCCCCAAATCGCTCAAACCGATTGTCCAATAGATCAAGCCCCTCGGCCTGAATTTTCAACTGCTCATGAGGTCGGTAAGTCACGGAAAATCCTATATCATGCTGATAATCAGATGTTTCTGAATAATCTAGGCCAGTCGTGTAATGGACTTGATCACCTAAAATGTAAGATAAATCGAACTCAAATTTACCTACTGAATAAGTCAACGAGCTTTCTAAGGTATAGTCCTGCGTATGTGGCAGGGCAGACTTCTCAATTTTATCGAGGAGTCGATAATTAAATTCTTGAGAAAAACTAAGACTTCGAAGAAAGTAGAAAAGATGTCGAACTTCGAACAGATAGTAACTGTAATCCAAAAAGTCGGGATCGAAGAATTGTTTATTCACTGGATTATGCCGCCATATAAGTCCATTCGTCAGATCGAGGTAGTTGGCTCCGATTTGAAAGCTGTGCGAAGATCTTTTCTGATATTCATAGCTGCCGCCGATAGACTGCGTCTCCGTGATTTCGGAGTTCAGGTTTTCCATATTAATGAAATAAATCGAATTCAATCCTTGATCATATGTGAATAGATCGTAGGAAGTGCGATAGTGCCATTCTACTTTGTGATTTTCCGATTTGAAGAATAGTTCGGCATTCGGATCGATCTGCCATGCATTTTTGAAATAGGCTGCTTTAGCCTCTGCCTTAATGCCCAGGCCTTTCTTCATATATATCGCCGTCAGCCTGCCTTGGCTCAAGGAACGATGGGATTGAGAAGGGAGCGATTTTGCGAGATGTTCATTAGAAATATTAATGTTGAGCGAAAGGCCATTTGAAAATTGATTGCCAATATTGAGGTTGTTTCTCAATAGGACCTCATTAATACTCGAAGTTCTGTTCGAAGTTTTATTAATTTCCAGCTCATAGTTTAAAAAGAGATCTTTATTGTTCAATTGGTGATGCAGATCGACTGCATTGTTCAATTTGCGAATGTCAAGCCGGTTTTCTTCTCCTGTACTGCTTATTGTTTCCGCGGTGTTAAATCCATAGACACCAGCAGACAGATGTGCGTATTTACCGCTGAGCTGGAGCCAAGTCTTTTGAGAAAGAAAGTATCGCAAAAAAGTGGATCCTCTGACAGTACTCAAATTCTTGTCCAGGACTTCAGAATCGTTTATTTTGTAGAATTCGCCCTCTATGCCGTAAATGAAATAATTGGGAACCATGCGCCTGAACGATACATTTATATCCATGTTTTCTTTATTGCCGTAATGAGCATTGAGATAGCCATTGTAATATTTACTTTTTTGTGGAATGTGTGCCAAAGGCTTGATCTGGTACGAGATTTCTTCCAGTTGGATCGGCAGGAGATCTATTTTCAATTCTTTTTTTGACAAGTCGGTCTGCAATTCCGGAACGGCCAGATCAAACTGTACTGGCGTCGCAATCGCGATGTCAAATTGATACGTCTTGATCACCTCTAATTCTTGCACGGTGAGCTCAGGAGTCTGGCTGATTAGCTGCGGGCACAAAAACATAACGACGAGGAAATGTAACCAACTTCTTCTGAAAGCACTGTCTGTTGGAAACCAATTGGCGCGTTCCAAAATTATTTTTGGCTTACACACCACCCCAGCCGCTCCGTCGCCAAAGCGGCTATGGTGCGTCGGAGACCTGAAGGGTGCCCTCCCGGCAAGAAATTCAAGAAACCTTGAGCGCAGACTCTCCTTTCCGCGAGCGCAGAAGCTACTCTGCTGAGGCGCTAGGGGTCGGGGGTGCGCAAGGGCAATTTTCACAACAAAAAATAGTAACAGACCTCTCGCCAAACTTTGAATTATATCCATATAAATGGGTTTATTCATCATCTTGTAAATATTGAAGTTGCAGGACGCTTTTTTTTTCTTCGCGATATTGATTCTTGCGACTTTTTATACTCTTCAATAGGGTATCCGCCGCCATCTGAAGTTCGACTTTGAGATCTTGTTGCTCCAGGATCGATTCTAATCCTGCAACGGCTAAATCAAATTCATTCTGATCCAGGTAGATCTTTGATCTGAGTATTATGCTTTTGGCCAATAGTGATTTATTAATAGACTTTGAGGCGAATATTTTGTCCAGCACTTTCATGGCTTGGGTGATTTTATTCAGGTCGTACAGTCTCTGGGCTACCAGAAAAAGCGAGGCCGAAGAAATACTAGGGTTTTCACTCTGACTTAGTTCCTTTAAGAGCGTAGAGGCTTTGGCGTATTGACGAGTGCCTAAATACGATTCCGCCAGAGCATATTTGATGCCTTCCTTTTCCTTAAGGCTGAGCATGTCTGTATTAAGCGCGAGAAGCACTTCCTTTTCGTGTCTAACCAGTGATTTAGACTTAGTGGCTGCTTTGGCTATGCGCATATATGCTCTTGAGTTATCTTCTTTGCTAAAATTCCTATCAATGATCGCTTTGTTGTACTTGATATAGTTATCATAATCTTTCATTTTGCCGAGATTGCTGACAATCCGCTTAAGAGCGAGATTCGCATATTTGTCATTACTCGTTAGCAGTTTTTGATACGCCTTGACAGAAGCTTCGTGTTGCTCAAAATGTTCGTAGAGTTTTGCAATTTGCAAAAAGGCTTGGTCATTGTATTGGCCATTTGGGTATTTTGATATGTATGTTTTCAATTTGTCGAGTGCTTCACTTTTGTTTCGGCCGCGTCCTTCCATGGCAATCAAAAAATCAATAGAGTCCTTGTTGATTTGGCTAAATTTCTCCGAATCGATTTCTGTAAGAAAAGTGTAATAACCTTCTGAATCCTTTAGATTATTGAGATATATTTCTTCAATTACATTAAGCGCTTCCTTGCTTTGTTTCCTATCTAGCTCATGATCTTCAAATAGCCTCTTGTAATAGACCAGGGCCGATTCAACATCGCCCTGATTGTAATTGATAAGGCCCATTCGCATGAGGGCATGGAATTTGTCCGATTCGGAGGCCCGGGACGATTTATAGACTTTGGCGAAAAGATCGTACGATTCTTTGCTCTTGCCCAATTTCAATAAGACATTTCCTCTTTTGAGGTGAGAATCAACGAGGTATTTGCTGGCCGGGTACTCGAATTCAAGTTTTTCGTAGGTTTTAAGTTGAAGAAAAGGCTCGTGGAGCAGGTCTTCTATTTTGCCCTTTTGGTAGAGTGCGTAGTCGCCATTGTTCACCGCACTTCGGTACGCTCTGGCGTACTGTTTTTCTGCTTTATTCTTATCGCCTATAAGGAAAAGGCAATCCGCCTGACGCAGTAATACGTCTTCAAATTGTTGCTCATAAATGTCCGCAACCTCATTGCCGTACGCTTCTTTGAGCAATTGCTCGGCTAATGCGTAGGATGCGAGGGCTTCACTATAATTTTTCGCATTCAAATAAGTGTAGGCTTGCAAATACCTGGCTTGGAGAATAGAGCTTACCTTAGGCAAGTCGTACAAATGATCCATTTCAAAATAGCTATCGAGATGCATCTTCGCCGGTTGATATTCTGATTTTTCAAAATGAATTTTTGCCAACCAGAAATGGGCTTGCTTGCTTATACTTTCGCTGTCCTTCAGTTGAGCCGCTTCGCTAAGAAAGTGAACCGCCGCATCGGCTTCATCATTCGAATATGCCAGCAGTCCGTTTTGAAGCAAGAGATTGTGGTATAGTTTTTTTAAATCGTCATCGGGATCATTTATGCGCAGGACGGTTTGGAGCGCTTTTCCGTATTGCTTTTGCTGGTTGTGAATGCGTGCGTCGATTCTCAGTGCGTCTTCGAAATACGAGGACTCTTCCGAAATGCGCTGAGAATATTTAAGCGCTTTAGCGTAATTCTCCTGGTCTGCGTGAAGATTGGCCAGTGCCAGTAGCGCTTGTTCTTTCAATCCAGTATCAAAATTGATTTGCGAAGCTTTTAAAAATAATTCTTTGGCAAGTACAGCATCGTCATGCCTAACAATTTGAGCCAACGCCAGCAGGGCATTCTGACCTTCTTTCGAAGTGAGTGTTGATGCTTCGTGGAGATGTCTCTTCGCTTGAGCGTATTTGCGCTGTTTGAATAAACTCAGGCCTACGAAATAGTGCTGATCGGCGCTTTCGCAGCAATTTTCTTTGGCCAATAAAAGATTGGAGAGCTCGTGCCATTTGTTTTCTCGGTAGTACGCGCGGCTGAGTAATTCGCGCATGGCTTCGGAGTGACGGGTGCGGGGATTCCGGATCGTTTGATTGACATGGACAATGAGTTGGTCGTATTTCTCTTCCTTATAATAGAGTATACTCAGGTAATACGGCAGGTCGCGTCGGTATTTCTTGTTATTTCTTAATTTCTCGAATTTCTCTGCAGAAGCAGCATATTGAGCGGAAAAGAGATCGCAAAAAGCAGAATAGTAAAGGCTGCTTGCGCCGAATTGGGTCTTCAGTGATAGCACATTATCAAAGATCTTTTGGGCCCTAACAAATTGCTTGTGCACAAAAAGCAAATAAGCCCGGTAAAATTGATAATCACCATGCGCTTGTTCAGGCAAGTCAGAAATTTCGATTTTCGAAAGTAAGTTCTGTGCCTGTGCGTAATCCTGGTTGAGAATTTCAGCTTTCACCAATTCGAGAACAATGGAGGTCTCTGCTGGCTCATTAAGTTGATATTCTGCAAGCTGCTTTTTATAGGGATAATCGACTAAATTCTCGGCTATTCCGATTTGGCTTTTCTGGTGCCGATAACGAGATAATAAAAAATCTCGATCCGGTCCACTATCGCATAAATGAATAAACAGCTTTTCCTCAAAAACATCAAGGGAGGCCTTAGACGATTCATTAGATATTTGAGCATGAATTTCTATGCTCAGTAGGTAAAAAAGAAAAATTAGAGTAAATGCTCTGATCATAAACGTATTATATATTATAAAAATACGAAATATGTTTTATATTATTGCGGATTTCCTGTGTGAAAATTTATGATGTGCTGGACCCAAGCTGTCTGAATTCCCTATATTAGTAAGAGGCTTTGTAAAATATTTTCTGAATCGCAATGAAAATGATGAAAATTCAATCCTAGAAGGATGAGTCTGTTCGTAAGCTTCTGAAAACAGCACCTTGGATTTATACCCTCCTTATAGAAATCCAACAAAAGCGTGACTTGGCCAAATGAATCTCCTATTTTCACGTTTGCGAAGAAATTCTCTTGCATATAAAAAAGTTAGAATGCGTAAGGTTCAAAATCCGTTATCAATAATGCTATCCGCCTTGCTCCTATGGTCAGCCAAATCATTCACCCAAACTGACAGGTGGCAACAGCACATCGACTACGAAATGCAAATCGATTTTGAAACAAAAAGCCATCAATTCAAAGGTGAACAAAAAGTGGTCTACACCAATAACTCGCCAGAGACACTTCATAAATTTTTCTATCATTTGTACTTCAATGCGTTCCAGCCTGGCAGTATGATGGATGTCAGGTCGAGATCGATCATTGATCCTGACAGAAGGGTAACTGACCGCATTTCAAAACTGAAAGAGAACGAAATGGGTTATCACAAAGTCATTCGTCTGACCCAGGATGGAGAAGAGGTAAAACACCATATGGAGGGAACGATCTTGGAAGTGCGACTAGCAAAACCCATAGAACCTGGAGAATCATCTACATTCGAAATGACATTTGAATCTCAAGTACCCTTACAGATCAGAAGAAGTGGCCGCGACAATGCGGAAGGCATAGATTATTCGATGTCGCAATGGTATCCCAAAGTATGCGAGTACGATTACCAGGGGTGGCATGCCAATCCATACGTGGGAAGAGAATTTCATGGAGTTTGGGGTGATTTTGATGTCAAGATCTCCATCGATAAAAAATATACTCTGGCGGGAGGTGGAATAATACAGAACAAGGAAAAAATTGGAAAAGGGTATGCTAAGGTTAAAAAACCAAGGGTCAAAAAAGGAAAGTTAATCTGGCATTTCAAAGCAGAGAATGTGCACGATTTTGTCTGGGCCGCGGATCGCAATTACGTTGTAAAAAGTAGGGAAATGCACGATGGCACCCTGGTCTATTTTGCGTACCAACCCGGAGAAAAGACAAATGAAAACTGGCGGGAACTACCGAAGATCATGGACGTTGCACTTGAATATATGAACAAAAATTACGGCAAATATCCCTACCCGGTTTACTCCTTTATACAGGCTGGTGACGGCGGCATGGAATATCCAATGGCTACCTTGATAACCGGAGAAAGGACGCTAGGAAGCCTTGTGGGAGTAAGTGTACACGAATGGATGCACAGTTGGTACCAGATGGTGTTGGGTACTAACGAGAGTCTCTATCCATGGATGGATGAAGGTTTTGCATCTTTTGCGAGTTCGGAAACGATGAACTATCTCCGGGGGAAAAAATTGATACCCGGAGAAGTCTCAGATGACCCACTTAAAAGGAGCATAGAAGGCTACCTAAGATTTTCGAAAAGCGGCATTGAGCAACCTATGAATACCCACGCCGATCATTTTAAGGCCAATCAGGCTTATGGCGTTTCTGCCTATACCAAAGGAGCGGTTTGCCTCACTCAATTGGAATATATCATGGGTAAGCGCACGTTCAGATCAGCCCTTCTAAAATATTTTGAAACGTGGAAATTCAAACACCCTAATGCCAATGATTTTTTCCGCGTTATGGAAAAAGAATCGGGACTCGAATTGGATTGGTTCAAAGAATATTTTATCAACACTACCGAAGTGCCGGATTATGCTATTGGTGAAGTGGAAGATATGCCCGATGGCAAGACATCAATCACTCTATACAAATTACAACAGATGCCTATGCCTCAGGAAGTTACAGCGGTACTAGATGATGGTACGAGCCATATCTTTTATATTCCGTTGCGAATGATGCGAGGAGAGAAAAAATTTAAAGACAAAACAGAAGTGACCGTTTTAGGTGATTGGCCGTGGACGCATCCGTCATATAATTTCAGAATTGAAACGGGTAGACCGATCGAATCTGTGCGCTTAGATATTGGCAATAAGATGGTGGATGGTAATCGGGAAAATAATGAGTGGGAAAGGGAATGAATTTAAGTTACACGACTAAGGAATAAAGAGCTACTCGCTCTTCCTGCTTTTCTTCCATTCTTCTACTTTTCTTTTGCGCTCGTCGTAGTAACTCAAGACTTCATTTGAGGTCATGCCTTCCAAATCCCTATCGATCCTATCCCTTATTTCGCGCATCATTTTGACGGCATCTAAGGACTTTTCACTTTTTACTTTAGTTTTCATTGTTGCACAATTTCTCTAGGAGTTGTGATTTTTATCGATTTATACCCCATTCTCAAATTTACAGCATTATACAATCTTATTTTGTTATACCACTACCGAATGAAAATTCCAATATACCAAAAGATAAGTCATTGAAGATCAAGAGGTTGTAGTGAAGTCATTTAGAAAATCGATACCGATACGGTATAATGTTCACAATATGCTTAAAGTTCCAACTTACTAAAGTATCAATGTTGAGTCCACTCCGAAAACTAAATCATAAATCATGTCAAATATTACAATAAGATGACATATATATTTAATTTGTGATATGTTTAAACGTAGTACAAATTCACAAGTTGATCTATTCAAATCGATAGGAGGGATGCTATCAGAACGGAAGCGAGAGCTTCTGGATGATCCAAATGGTTGGCATAATATATTTTTTAAAGAAGTGGTATCTCGCATAGACGAAGGATTGTTCGAGGTGCTTTATAATCAAGGAGGCCGGCCCAATTGCTCAATTAGAGTTTTAATGGGAATGATTATCCTTAAAGAAGGTAAAGGTTGGACTGATGAACAACTTTTTGATGAATGTCGATTCAACACCAGGGTCATGCTTGCTTTGGGATATTCGAATATAAATGAGGATATTCCGACCGAATCGACTTACTATAAGTTCAGACAGAGCATGGTAGAGTATAATGAAGACCATGGGGAGGATTTGATGAAGGCGGCATTTAAACAAATCACTATTGGGCAGATAGAGCAATACAAGGTGAGCGGTAAGAAAATACGATTGGATTCGAAGTTGATTAATTCCAATATTGCACGCTGCACTCGAGTCCAGATGATAATCGAAGCTGTACGAGTATGCAGTAAAGACCTTATGGTAGAACTGCTTACAGATCAATTGGATAAAGAATCATGCGAGCTTTTAGAAAAGCTAAAAAGCCAAAGTGCCTCCAATATTGTCTACCCATTAAACAAAAAAGAAAAAGAGGAACTGCTAGTAGGTATGGGTAAGATCATAAAGGTACTCTTGAGTCATGGCCAGGCGGCGGGATTGACAGGCTACCAAGATCTCAAGCGGCTCTACGAAGAACAGTATGAAGAACAATCAGAGGAATCTAATGAGCAAAAACCTCCGAGTGCCTCTGATGATAAAACAAAAATCAGCGCGGTCTGTGATGAATCTGAACAGCAAACTAAACAGGAGAATACTCCGAGACCCAAAGCTGCAAGAGACATATCGAGTGGCAGTGTGCAGTCCATTCATGATCCTGATGCTGCCTACCGTACTAAAGGTAAAGCAGAAAATAAACAGACCATATCGGGCTATCATGCCAACATAAGTGAAACGTGTACAGAAGAAAATGAAATAGACCTAATCGTAGATGCCCAGGTAGTACCGGCCAATATTACAGAAGACGAGTTTTTAATCGAATCTATCGACCATATCCAGGATGTATTAAATCCAGATAAGGATGAATCAGGTCAAGAAAAGAATAAAATAGAACAGGCCATCACGGATGGCGGATACGACAGCAAGGCCAACAGAAAAGCAATGTCAGAAACGACCACGCCCGAATGGAAGTTAGCTAATACAAAAGGGGGAAAGCAGGCCTATACAATGAAACGAGATGAGAATAACAATCTTCAAGTATGGCGAAAAAAGACAGGAGAACAGTGCGCGGTAAAGTTTAACGAGAAGACCAACAAATACGTCATTAAACACGACACCCGAGGTCGGTATATGACCAAAGATGAAGTAGAAAACTATTTTTTATTTCAACAGATGCAAGAAACATTAGATGAGCACACCCACAATCTAAGAGCCAATGTGGAATCGACCATACATCAATGTTTTCACCGGCTCAAAAAAAGGAACAAAATATTATATCGGGGTTTATTCAAATGTCAAATTTATGTCCTGTCACGAGTACTTTGGACGAATTTTAGAAGAATTAACGATAAATTGGTCGAAAATACCCTCGGATTTCCAAATATCATCATCGCAACCCTCAGGAATGCTTATGCAACAATATTGCACTTAAGAAAATTCCAGGGTTTTGGCCGCAGCTGGCAAATGTACGCTTGAAAAATGTGTGGTAATCGGAGTGGACTCAATGTTGTTCACCGTTGCCGTGGCTATGTGTTGACAGTCAACCAAACTCTTCATTCCTACTATCGTCTCATTAAGGTATTCTCTTGAAAGAAGTTCGGCTTGTGGGCTAAATTCTAGTTCGATAACTTCAGTTCGAGCGAGTTTTTCAAAAAATTCAATCACATGTCCAGGTGCTTCCATAAGCTCTCCTTCAAGCAAAGTTGATAGAACCACCTTAAAATACCCTTCTTCTACTTGGTTGAAAAAAAGTTCTGTCCAAAATTTGAATTCCTCGTCGAAAACACCTCCAACGACGGAAGTGTCAATGTATACGGTTTGTATCATTAGAAGAAGTTTGCGTTATAAAAGCAGCTCAAAGGTAACTTTTCTATAACATTTCCTTCATAAATTTTAACAATCCGCCTCCGTATTATTACTGGATACTAATTGTTCACCGTCAAAATTAGCATGATGAAAAAGTTTGTTTTTTTCGCATTGCTAGCCTTGATACCACTGTATTCATTTTCCAGTACCGGTAAGTACGATAAGATCTATGGGTACTGGGAAGATTACCGTACCGGAATTTCTCTTAAAATCAAACCTGCCAAAAGAAAGGGAATTCTTGTCAAAAGAACAGATCGCAGGTCGAAATGGGTGCGTTACGACCGAATCGGCCGCAATCACTACGACGATTGCTACGGCAGCAGGATTCGCCTTACGGGTTACGGATTGAAGTGGAGCCGCAAGTACAGTCGAAAGACGATCTACCTGGAACGATCGGATTACCGAAGGGGCTATTACAACAGAGAAGATTATTACGACCGCGATTACGGATATGGTGAGCACCGATACGACTACTACGATGGCGACTATAGCCGGAGGAATAACATACCCTCTGATTACTTAGGTGGAAAATGGTATTGTTCCGACTACAAGGTCGAAATCGAAATCGGCTACCATAGAGGCGGAATCCGGGTGAGAAGGCTCGGACACAGACGCTATGGCGATGATTGGTACGAGTACAGACGCGACGATCGGAACAGAGGCAAATACTACGGAGATCGCGGGAATTATTACGAACTGGACGGCAGAGATCTGTACTTCAGAGACGTGCGTAACAATAAAAAGCTAAAATTTCGGAGGAGATCGAACTACTAAAATTAAAATCTAGAAACAATTAGGCAACTCTGTAGGGATGGGCATAGCCTGTTTCTTTTCAAAATCACCATGATTTTTGAAATCATGGTGATTTGTCAATAATTGTTATTCGAATATAAACAAAAAAAGGCGCCCGAAAGCGCCTTTTTATACCTAAGATGTATTCGTTTACACCGTCTTGACCAATTCATTAATTTCATTTTCTTCAAACTTTTTACCGTTCCACCTTCCCAGCCACTCGCATTGTTTTTTGGTTTTCACATATTGTTGGAACGATTGTACTGCGTCCTTTTTTGTTTTTCTCTTGATGGTAATATTGTTATTGTACCCATTCTTCACATTGAAGTAGTACACATCTGTACCAAAGTCGAATTTTTTTGTACTTCTACGCGGCATAACTTATGAATTTATATATATTAAAAAATGTTTGTCCACTCCTTCTCGTCCGCATTTAGTTGAAAACCTGCCTTAATCCGTCTAGTCTCTTATTGGAAGTGAATTTTACCCTATTGGTCATTCTTGTGGCAGTTCTTCTCAACACAATGGCGTATTCGCAAAAGGTAACAAAAATATAACAAATAAGTTCCGAATGTTAGACATGTTGTTACAACAAAAACACAAGTATTTTCCGTGTCAAATATCATTCTTCATAAAATCCCGATAAGCCAGTCCAATAAAAATGACGATATAAACCATCGAGGCTATTCCTGCCTCCTCGTAAGAAAGTAAAAAACTAAAATTCAAATCTTTTCTGGGAATTGCATCTGCAAAATGAAAGAGAGGAAACGGCATCAAATCTTCGATTACATTGGCAGGCCAGAAATTAATCGTGTTGTTTTTAGCTATATACCTGAAATGAATGAGCCATTTTAAGAAGTGCTCGATAAGCATGATATAGGCAATGTATAACAACACCGCTACTCCGGCGCGGCGTACGAGAAAGGCAATGAAAAAAGCCATGCTCGTGTAACCAAGGCTCATTATGAAAAACCGCAGAAACGCCCAGTCATTATCCAATGCACTCGAAAGCGTAGCGCCTTCGGTATGGAAAAATCCGATGGCCAAGCCAATCACCGCGTAAAAAATGGTCGCAGCAAGACTTAGCACAACGACGGACGCTAATTTAGCAGCAAAAAATGTCTGACGCCTGTATCCCGTAATCACATTTTGACGCATGGTTTTATAATTCACCTCCGAGCATATCAGGAAAATGATCATTAGCCCGAGAAAAAAGAAAACCAGCCAATTACCGGAATAACCCAAATAGTCCCACATAGTCGGAAATTCAAAGAATATCTTATTGTCCGGCAATGGATCTGGTACGTCGTCAAGTTCTTTGCCTATAAAAATTCCGGTTGGAAAGGTGATCACAAACATGATAGCCAAAAGACTGACTACTGCATTTTTGCTAAATTTCTGCCACTCTGTTACAAGTAGGTTGATTACGTTCATAACATTATTCCTTTGTGATTTCGAGGAATTCTTCTTCGAGTCGTCTCTTCCGGCTTACCAGGTGATTTACGATTATTCCTTTTTTAAATAGTTTTTGATTGATTCGTTCTGCGTTTTGATCAGAGGGGATGGTGCATTCCAGCCATTTTGCTTTTCTGCTTATGTTGCTGACTTCGGGCAAAGCATAGAGCACCTCGACAAGGGCATCCAAATCTACCGAGCCAATTTCGACTGTAACATCATCGGACAAAATGGAACCGACTAATCCTTTAGCAAGCAGATTGCCTTCTTTGAGAATCGCAACGTGACTGCAAATTTTTTCCACTTCATCGAGAATGTGACTCGCCATGATCACTGTATTGCCCATTCCAGCGATCTCTGTTAAAATATTTCTTACTTCAGCGATGCCTTGTGGATCGAGGCCATTGGTCGGTTCGTCGAATATGAGGACTTTGGGTTTGCCGATCAAAGTAGCCGCGATTGCTAATCTCTGCTTCATTCCCAATGAGTAGGTGCGAAATTTTGATTTCTTTCGATGGCTCAGATTCACCAATTCTAACAGTTCGTCAAAATTCTGTTTTGGTGCTCCCTTGATTCGTCTTATGATTTCAAGATTCTCAGGAGCATTTAGATAAGGATAGAAATTGGGAGTTTCGAGGATGGCCCCGATCTTCTTTCTATGATCAACTCCATAATTTCCCTCAAACCACTCATACGAACCGGTATTGGGGCGAATGATATCGAGGATCATTCCCAATGTGGTCGTTTTTCCGCTGCCATTAGGGCCTAGGATACCGTAGACGGTGCCTGTTTCGATTTCGAGGTTCAGGTCTTTTACGGCTTGGATACGTCCGTAGGATTTGCTTAGGTTTTGAATATTCAGCGCTAGCATTGCTCAAATTTTGCGAAAGCTAATTCTAATCCATGTCAATGATATATTGTTTAGATCAACTTCTAAATTGGTTAGATGAAAGAGGGTAGACGAGTCGTACTGGTCTGTATTTTGATTTTAATTTCCATTTTGATTACTTATTTCCCGTATATTTGCACGGGAATTAACTTTTAATGAGACATCACCATCATAACATCACCGCCTTCCGCTGAAGATTAAGTGTGTTATGATATAACAATAAATAAAAGCCCGCTTGATTTTCAGGCGGGCTTTTTTAGTACAGGAATTCAAGGTATAATGATTAGTACTAGTTCATATGCTGCGGGCGGACTCCCTTCAGGGGCGGGGAAAGCGTCGGGCTTAGACAATTAATGAACTAAATTATTTAATGAAATGAACGAACTAAACATAGCCATACAGAAATCCGGAAGGATGTACGAAGATTCGATTTCACTTCTGAAGTCCTGTGGATTTTCGATCAATAATACACATGATCAACTGAAGGTCAAAGTGCGGAATTACAATGCAAATATTCTTTTCTTGAGAAACAGCGATATACCAAAATATATAGCAAATGGAGTATCAGATCTCGGAATTATCGGACAAAATACTATTCATGAAAAAGCACCCGAATTGAAGACCTTGATCAATCTCGGTTTTCAAAAATGCAGACTTTCGTTAGCGGTTTCCAAAACAGCCGATTGGTATGAAGGAATTGATTCATTAAAGAATAAGAAAATTGCAACTTCTTATCCACGTTCCCTCCAACAATTTTTGAAAGAAAATGAAGTCAATGCCGAAATTCATACCATAATGGGCTCGGTAGAGATCGCTCCGAATATTGGGCTGGCCGATGCGATTTGTGACCTGGTGAGTTCGGGCAGTACGCTGTTTAAAAATGGCCTTGAAGAGAAAGAGATTATTTTGACTTCCCAAGCATGCCTTACCGTAAATAGTGAGGCGCTGAAAAAAAAGAAAGAACTCATCGATCAACTAGTATTCAGAATCAACGCTGTACAAAGGGCTGAAAGGCATAAATATGTTTTGATGAATGTGCCGAATGACCAGATCGAGGCGGTCAGTAAAATTCTGCCGGTTCTGAAGAGTCCGACCGTATTGCCTTTGGTGACACCGGGATGGAGTTCGTTGCACTCCGTTATCGGTGAAGCCGATTTCTGGGAAGTGATCAATGAACTGAAGGAATTGGGTGCTGAAGGCATTATTGTTGCGCCATTGGAGAAAATGGTGTTGTAGCTTTTGTCTCGAAAGTTCGAAATTGGAAAATACTATAAAATCAATATGAACGCAAACCTGCCCCTGCCGGCAGGCACGGCGACTGGCGGGCGGGGATGCTAAGACGCAAGGAATGAAAATATTTACAAATCCATTAGTAGAGCAATTAAGAGGCCTTGTAAAACGTCCGAGCCTTGACTTTGAAGAATTGGAGTCTGTGGTAGGTGATATTTTTTCGAAAGTGGCTTCAGACGGAGATGCCGCTTTACGCGAATATTCCGCTAAATTTGATAAGGTCAACTTGCAAAATAGTGTAGTCAGCGCAATAGAAATTCAAGAAGCCGAACAGCAAGTTCCTGAAGAACTAAAGGCGGCTATCCAAACGGCATACAATAACATCTACAAATTTCATGAAGCCCAAATCGTCCATTCTCAAAAAATCGAAACGACTTCAGGCGTCCTATGTTGGCAAAAGTCTATTGCTATCGAATCGGTCGGTCTCTATATTCCGGGAGGCACGGCACCTTTGTTTTCAACTGTATTGATGTTGGGTATTCCTGCGAAAATTGCTGGCTGCTCGGAAGTCATACTTTGCACTCCTCCGCAGAAAAATGGTGAAGTGCACCCTGCAGTTATTTATACAGCTCAGAAATGTGGAATTGACAATATCTTTAAGATTGGCGGGGCGCAGGCAATCGCTGCCATGACTCTTGGAACAGAGTCCATTCCCAAAGTTTCGAAAGTCTTTGGCCCCGGCAATCAATACGTCACAGCCGGGAAGCGAAAGGCCATGGATTACGGTGTAGCGATCGACTTGCCCGCGGGGCCTTCGGAAGTCTTGGTCTATGCAGACGAGACAGGTATACCGGAATTTATTGCAGCAGACTTATTGTCTCAGGCTGAACATGGAATAGACAGCCAGGTTGTTTTGGTAACAACTTCGAAAGATTTTGCAAAAGCGGTTATTTCGAAAATTGAGAAACAAAGCCGAACACTACCTCGACGAGAAATAGTCGAAAGATGCCTTGAAAACAGCGCCACAGTGATCATTGGGGAAGTAAAAGCAGCCTTTGATTTTATAAATGATTATGCGCCCGAGCACCTCATCGTAGCATCTAACGATGCTGACCAATACATCAAATATATCAGAAATGCAGGTTCTGTTTTTCTGGGAAATTATTCTCCCGAAAGTGCAGGTGATTATGCTTCAGGCACGAATCATACGCTGCCCACTAGCGGATTTGCGAAATCGTACAGCGGTACGAACCTGGATGGCTTTGTGAAAAAAATAACTTTTCAAAAATTGTCAAAAGAAGGCATGAGGAATCTTGGTCAAACGATAATCACCATGGCCCAGGCAGAAGAATTAGAGGCCCACGCACGAGCAGTGGAAATCAGGTTAGAAAAACAAAATCAATGGAAATAGCTCAATTGGTCAGAAATAATGTGAAAAGAATGCAGCCCTACAGTTCGGCGCGAGATGAATTTTGGGGAATGGATTACGTCTTGCTCGATGCGAACGAAAATCCAAATAACACCGACATCAATCGCTATCCCGATCCCTATCAAACAGCGCTCAAATTGAAGATATCTGAGATTAAAGCAATTGATGCGGATCACATCTTCATCGGAAATGGATCTGACGAGATCATCGATCTGCTCTTTCGCTGTTTTTGCGCACCAGGATCAAATACTGCCTATTCCATTGCCCCTAGCTACGGCATGTACAAAGTCAGCGCCGCTGTGAACGATGTCGAGATGCATTTTTGCAGTCTTAATGATGATTTTTCACTTCCGGTTTCCGATCTCATCTACGGATTCAGGGATACGGATAAGTTGCTTTTTCTGTGCAGCCCCAACAATCCAACCGGTAATGTTTTTGAACAAGATGATATATTAGAAATTGCCGAGAAATTCAAGGGTATCGTTGTCGTTGACGAGGCTTATATCGATTTTGCAAACGTAGATCCTCTTGTCGCCCACATTGATCAATACGCCAATTTAGTGGTCGTGCAAACCCTTTCAAAGGCATGGGGAGCTGCAGGACTTAGATTGGGAATTGGTTTGATGAATCCGGAAATAGTGACCTATCTCAACAAGATCAAACCGCCATATAATGTTGGCTCAGTAACACAAAAACGAGCCATTTCTTTATTGAACAATGTCGAGAATTTCGATTTGGAAATAACGGAGATCAGACAACAAAGAACATATTTGTACGAAGCGCTGTTGGAGTGCGGATCAGTCGTAAAGGTCTTTCCATCTGAAGCCAATTTTTTACTGACGAAATTTGAAAATCCCGGAGGGGCCTATCAGCTTTTGAAAAACGAGGGAATCGTGGTAAGAGATCGAAGCAATGCGTATCTGTGCTCGGGCTGCCTTAGAATAACGGTAGGGAGGAAGGAAGAGAATGCTCGAATGATCAAAATTCTCAAAACGAATCGATAACAACATAAAATAAACTTGCTAGCAAGATATTATTGAGCATTACTAAAGCATGAAAAAAGTACTCTTCATAGACCGCGACGGCACCATAATCCTGGAACCAAAATCGGACTTCCAAGTGGATAGCATTGACAAATTCAGATTCTTTCCGGAAGCCATTAAATATCTATCCAAAATAGCGGCTGAGTTGAATTACGATTTAGTAATGGTTACCAATCAAGATGGATTGGGTACGGATTCATTTCCCGAAAAGGATTTTTGGCCACTTCAGAACCTGATGATGGAAACGCTTGAAAATGAAGGAGTTATATTTACAGATGTGCTGGTCGATCGAAGTTTTGAGGCTGACAATTCGCCCAATCGAAAACCAGCATTAGGAATGTTTTCAAAATATTTGAAAGGAGGTTACGATCTTAAAAACTCGTACGTCATTGGTGATCGGTGGTCGGATGCACAACTTGCCGCCAATCTCAATTCCAGATGCATCTACATCCACGAGGACTATCAACATGGCCGGGAAATCGACCAGCTTCCAGAAAAAGTAGTTGACCTAAAGACGAACAAGTGGAAAGATGTTTATACATTCCTCACCTCCCAAAACAGGAAACAACAACTGCTGCGCCAAACCAACGAAACGCGTATCCAAATAGGAATCGATCTCGACGGAAGCGGGATGTGCGAAATAAGCACAGGCCTGCATTTTTTAGATCACATGCTCGAACAAATTGCTAAGCACGGCGGAGTGGACTTAATTGTGGAAGCCGAAGGGGACTTGGAAATAGACGAACATCATACTGTTGAAGACACAGCGATTGCATTAGGTATAGCATTTAAAGAGGCGCTTGGAAGGAAAACAGGCATACAGCGTTACGGATTTTCACTGCCCATGGATGATTGTCTTGCAATGGTCGCCGTCGATTTTGGAGGAAGGCCATGGCTGGTTTGGGATGTAGAATTTAAGAGAGAAAGAGTCGGAGATGTTCCGACAGAAATGTTCTATCACTTTTTCAAATCCTTCGCCGACAACGCCCAATGCAATTTGAATATCAAGTGTGAAGGAGAAAACGAACACCACAAGATCGAATCCATATTCAAGGCATTCGCAAGAGCGATCAAGTTAGCAAAATATCGCGATCTTTCGGATGTCACAATTCCAAGTACAAAAGGGAGTCTATGATAGCCATTATCGACTATAATGCTGGAAATACTTGTTCGGTGATTAATGCATTAGAAAGACTGGGCATTGCTTACGAACTGACTGCCGATCACGATAAGATTCGCGCTTCCGACAAAATTATCCTGCCAGGTGTGGGCCACGCCAAGGCTGCAATGGACAATCTGGAAAGCCGCGGTCTTGTGCCGGTTCTACGAAGGGCCACTCAGCCCTTTCTCGGAATTTGTGTAGGCATGCAGTTGATGGCTAAACTTTCCACGGAGGGGCCGACAGATGCCTTAGACATAGTAGATGCCACTGTTCAAAGATTTGATTTTCAGGACAATACGATCAAGGTGCCCCATATGGGATGGAATAAAATTTTGATAAATAAAGAACACTATATTTTCGAAGGAATAGCAGATGAGAGCTACGCGTATTTTGTACATAGCTACTATATGCCTATGCACGACACTACAATTTCATCCACCCGATACGGCATTGAATATTCAGCCGCCATCCAAAAGGACAATTTTGTGGGCGTACAATTCCATCCGGAAAAAAGTGGAACTGTTGGGGAGCAAATTTTGAGAAATTTTGTCGAGAACTATTAAAAAAAATGAGAATTATTCCAGCCATAGACATAATTGACGGCAAGTGCGTACGGTTGACGCAAGGCGACTATCGACAAAAAAAGATCTACGATGAAGATCCGGTAAGTGTTGCGCTCGACTTTGAAGAAAAGGGGGTAAAATATCTGCACCTTGTAGACCTTGACGGCGCCATATCGAGCCGCCCCAAGAATTTATTGACATTGAATTCGATAAGCGTCCAGACTTCATTAAAAATCGATTTTGGCGGTGGTATAAAAAGTCAGAATGCCCTCCTACAGGCCCTTGCGAGCGGAGCGGATCAGGTGAATATAGGAAGCCTTGCCGCACGCAATCCTACCTTGATCAAATTTTGGATTATGAAATACGGATGGCGCAAGGTGATCATCAGTGCCGATGTAAAGGATCGAAAAATTGCTGTTTCCGGTTGGCGTGAGAATACGGATCACGATCTTTTTGAATTTATCAATGAATTCGCAAACCATGGAGCTCGTTACTTTGTGTGTACTGATATTTACAGGGACGGCATGCTCGAGGGCCCGGCCGTGGAGCTTTATAGCGAACTTATCGAGAATTTTTCTTCCATTCGCCTCATTGCCAGTGGCGGTGTGAGCTCCATTCTACAAGTTATGAAATTGAAAGAAATAGGTTGTGAAGGAGTCATTATCGGCAAGGCTATATACGAAGGAATGATTTCCGTCGAAGAACTCATAAATGCTATGGATTGATGGTAGCTAAAAGAATCATTCCCTGTCTCGATATAAAAAATGGTCGAACGGTCAAAGGAGTGAATTTTGTGGAGCTAAGGGATGCTGGTGATCCTGTCGAACAGGCTAAGGAATATTCCAATGCCGGTGCAGACGAATTGGTTTTTTTGGACATATCGGCATCGCAAGAGGAAAGAGAAACTCTTTACGACCTGGTCAGAAAAGTGGGCCGTGAAGTGAACATTCCTTTCACCGTCGGAGGCGGAATCAGTGAAGTGAATCGCGTTGAAAAAATATTAAAAAACGGGGCCGATAAAGTGAGTGTAAATTCTGCGGCAGTGCGAAACCCCAATCTTGTCAAAGAAATATCTGGTGGCTTTGGTTCGCAATGTACCGTGGTCGCGGTCGATGCCAAAAACATTAATGGCGAGTGGAGAATTCATACTCACGGAGGCACAAAATCGACAAATTTGTTCTTGTTTGATTGGGTGCAAAAAGTACAAGAGTTAGGGGCCGGTGAGATACTTTTTACTTCTATGGACCATGACGGTACAAAGTCGGGATTTGCTCTGGAAGCATTGGAGCAGATTGACGAATTGCTCACTATTCCAGTCATTGCTTCAGGCGGTGCGGGAAGCGAAGAACATTTTTATGAAGTATTTACGAAAGGAAAGGCTAGTGCGGGATTAGCGGCGAGTATTTTTCATTATGGAGAAATCAGTATTCCTGAATTAAAAAGATATTTGATTGAGAAGGGCGTTGATGTAAGGCCGTGAATCGGAGTAATCGTCAAGAAGGATAACCTGTTAGGTTGTCATGATCAAATGTCGAGGATATACTTTTATGCACAGCCAACATATACGGAAACCTAACAGGTTGTTCTAAATTAATATGGTGTATATTATGAATACAAATTATTAAAATATTTTGCTTTGTGTTATGTATATCATTTATAATCAGTGATATACACTTCTGTTAAATTCGATATGGTTACAAAATGATTGATATATCAACGATTAAATTTGACCCATCCACCCATCTTGTACCGGTAATTGTACAAGATGCCAGGACAAATACAGTCCTGATGCAGGCATACATGGATCGCGAAGCTGTGCGCAAGACAATGGATACCGGCAAGGTCACTTTTTACAGCCGTTCAAAAAAAAGACTTTGGACCAAGGGGAAAACCAGTAAAAACTTTCTGGACCTGGTCGACATTTTGGCAGATTGCGATAGAGATTCATTGCTTGTCAAAGCTAATCCAAGAGGCCCTACTTGCCATACCGGAAGTGATACTTGCTGGAATGAAGTGAATGGGTATTCGAACATTGAATTCCTTACTCGTCTGTCTGAAATTATTCACGAAAGAAGGATACATCCAAAAGCAGATTCCTACACGTCTAGACTCTTTTCAAAAGGCATCAATAAAGTTGCTCAAAAGTTGGGCGAAGAGGCGGTAGAATTGGTCATCGAGGCCAAGGATGAAAATGCCGATTTGTTTTTGAATGAGGCGGCCGATCTGATGTACCATTACCTCGTTCTGCTTGAGGCAAAAGGGTTTTCTTTGGAGGATGTATGCAACGTTTTGGCCGAACGGCATAAATAGCAAAAGAGGCGACGTCCCTCAAACAAAACCTGCCTTTGGCACTCTGGTTAGCACATAAGCCAAAGACCGCCTTCAATTCTGCCCTTTCGATACACTTGGGGTGTCAATGGCGTCGCAAAATTCATTTGCGACTTTACAGATTTTGAACCAAATAAATTTGGTTCGCCACTTGCGCTGAGCAAATATAACCAAGTAGCGAATAAGACATACTGGCAATGATGCGCTAACGCCAAATGCTACAACCTGTGCGCTGACAAGAGTCCTTCTGTAGTGAACATCGCTCGTCGACTGAATCGTCAACTCGAGTCAAATGATCCAACAATCCTGACAAAATCTCAATAATTCCACTTTTTCTGTTACTTTAAACCCATAATTGAGTATTAAAGAAGTAGTACCACTTGTTTCTTCGAAGCTCAATAAGCTGTTTCGACTGGTTAAGGAATGATAAATAAAAACTATGAAATCCCTCTGTATTCTCCTCTTGTCCCTATCCCCACTTTTACTAAGAACCGATGTTGAAACGTTTCGATATACTTCCCAAAATATAAAGGAAGCAGTTAAACAATCAAAAAAGACCAAAAAACCAATATTGGTCTACTATCGCGCAGATTGGTGCCTTCCCTGCCAACTAATGGAAGAAACGACATTCACGGATGAACACCTTTCCATATTGATGAATAGCTCCTACATCACTCTTATCATGGACAGGGACAATCCCGCCTCAGTCGATTGGATTGAAAAGTACAATATATGCTGTCTGCCGACATTCCAGGTTTTGGACCACAAAGGCAAGCAGATCTCTTATTCCGAAGGATCGTTGAGCACTCCATCATTTTATAAGTTCTTAAACTTTGATTTACCACAACATACGGCTGCCGGAATTGCCGGAATTGAGGAATTTGAAAAGGTGGACATCAATGCCGAGAACCCTTCGATTGCAGCAACAGTGAAAGCTGAGGGCGAGGCGGCAAAGGAAGTAATCGCATCCAATGAAGTTTCCAAATCCTCCAAAACCAAATCATCAGAAACCGCACATCAGCTGAAAGAAGCTCAGGTAGTTAACGTCGAGCCGCAATTTGAAGTAGTTGCAAAAACAGAACCGATTATCGATGAAACGGAAACTGAACTCAGTCGAATGCGCGAAAGTGCAGGCTCAGATTTTGAAAAAACATCGGGAAATCTGCCGACAGAAGCTGCGATCTCCGCGGTAGCAGCACACAACAGGCTGAACGGTACTGAATCAATGCGATACGCTTCGAAGGAAAGAAGAACAGACGAAATATTTGAGGTGGATTTGACAGATGTCGCTGCTAAAAGAGGTGAGGGCATCGTCTATAAAAAAGAGGAATACATCCAAGCAGGATCATCAAGAAATATCAAAGTAGCGGATCGACTAAGGGAAAGGTTAGCGCCTCAGTTTGAAAATGTGATGGTCATCCTGGAGCGAGACGAATGCGATAGTAATGATGTGTATAAAGTCATCATCGGCCCTGTCGAAGATGGGGAGATAAGACATCGTATCTTATCCATCTTAGAGCTAAAAGGAATTACGGGATTTTCGAAAATAATATAGTTGATGAAGGCTTATTATCTCACCAAAAATGGAGATGCCGATAAGGCATTCGAATTGCGGGACCATGCGATCATTAAAACAGGATCTGATGATGTGACAATAAAGGTGGAATGCTTTGGTCTCAATTTTGCGGATGTTCTGGCACGGAGAGGGCTATACCAGGATTGCCCGCCTTTGCCTTGTGTAATCGGATATGACGTAGCTGGTACCATTCACGAAGTGGGGCGTGATGTCAAAGAATTCGAGCAGGGAGATAGGGTGGTGGCGCTTACCAGATTCGGAGGTTACGCAGAGTACGCTACTACAATGAAAGAGGGTGTTGCAAAAATTCCGGCTGATCTTTCCTATTCCAAAGCGACGGTATTAGCCACGCAAGCGTGCACAGCCTATTACTGTGCATACGAATGCCTGCAAATGCACGAAGGAGATAAGGTATTGGTGCAGGCGGCCGCAGGAGGAGTAGGAACAGTTTTAGTGCAAATGGCCAAAGCAAAGGGTTGCATTGTGTACGGTACAGCATCTTCGCAAAAGCAGGATTATCTGAAAAATATCGGAGTCGATCACCCGATGGACTACACGAAGGCCGACTTTGCTTCTTACATCAAAGACCACAACGAAATCGGAAAAGGCCTTGATATCGTCTTCGACAGTTTGGGTGGTAAGCCCTTCAAAAAAGCGTATAAATTGCTTGCACCTGGAGGGAAAATAGTTTTTATCGGTTCGGCTAGCTCGCTGAAGAATGGAAAAGGAGGTATGCTTAGTACGTTGGCGATGGCTGCCGGTTTTGGAATATTCTCGCCCGTTCAATTGATCTTGAACTCAAGGAGTATCTGTGGAGTGAATATGCTTCGCATTGCAGATCACCGCAAAAACATTTTTAAGTATTCCATTGATGAGGTGGTGAAATTGTACGAGCAGGGTGTGATCAATCCGATTGTCGGGAAGGAATTTTCTACCGATCAACTTGCTGACGCACATGAGTATTTGGAGAAGAGGAAAAGCGTGGGGAAGGTGGTGTTGGGCTGGTGAAACCGATTTGCTAAATTTTCAAAATTTAGTAACTCTCCCCCCTACCAGTTCTTCACCGGATACAGGGGCAATGGTGAATGTTGGTTGGACATTTCAAAACTCCGATTTCGGTCACTCAGCTATTGAGTTGATTTCTTTAAATCAGGCAACCGGTACCGGTAATAATAATGTAGGTGTAATACCTACTTTGAGCGAGTGCGGCCTTATTATTCTTGCATTGTGTCTTGTTGTTTTGGGTATTGTCGCTATTAGGCAGGAGCGGTATGCAAGGGCTTGAGAGTGGGAGTTTTGTTTTTGGCTAAAGCCACTGCCGGTCGGATTTTTGATCCGTTGGCTTAAGCCAACGGCAAATGTCAATTCCTAAATCAATTGCCCTTTTCACTTGCCGTCGCTTTTCTTTGGGTACCGAAGCTTCAGCGTAGGTACCAAGCGACGGAATAGAATTCAGGGGACAATGGGGCTTTAGCCCAATTAGAAACAACTTCAAAGCTAATTGCTAATCATTCCAATAAATCCCCCAATCTTTTCTTCATATTTGCCTTCCCCTTCCAAGGCCCGAATGAACGCACTCCCAATAATCGCCCCATTCGCATTCGCACAAGCAATGTCATAAGTCTCCCTATTGTGAATACCAAAACCAATCAGCCTTGGAGAAGATAAGTCCATAGCATTAATCCGATCAAAATATGCCTGTTGCACTTCACTTATGATACCCGTGCTCCCCGTAATACTCGATTGGGAAACCACATATATAAACCCCGTACTCAATTCATCGGCCATTCGCACTCGCCTTTCTGATGTCTGAGGTGTAATCAAAAAACTGATAGATAGATCATTTTTTTCAAAAAGATGCTGATACTCCGTTTCGTAAATGTCCATAGGCAAGTCGGGCAGGATCAAACCATCGATTCCGACATGCTTGCACTTTTTAATGAATCGTTCTTTGCCGTATTGCATGACTTGATTTAAATATCCCATTAGGATAAGGGGAGTTTCATAATTCTTTCTAAACTCTGCAACCTGATTAAATAGAATGTCGAGTGTCATTCCATTCTTCAGAGCCTTGGTGCTGCTTTGTTGTATGGTCAAGCCGTCGGCGAGTGGATCGGAATAGGGCATTCCCAATTCGATCAGGTCGACGCCATTTTTGGAAAGCGCCTCCGCAATTTTCACCGTGTCATTGAGATCGGGATGGCCAGCCGTAAAGTAGACGTTGAGAATGTTTTTGTTCTTTCTTTTAAATAGAGTTTTGATGCGATTCATTCATCTTCGACTTGCTTGGTGACTTATGATTATTAAATCTATTCGTTGTTCTTTTGGTTTGATACAAAAGAACCAAAAAATCAAGGCTGTATTCATTTCTTAACGCTGCAAAAGCACAGAAAATCCTAAACATGAGCGAATGATTCCGCCAATAGGCGGATGAATGTCCAGTGGACATTCAAGTGAGGGAACCCGAAGGGGAGGGTGAGCTGCCCTCCCGTCCGCTTTCGCGGTTCGCTCGCTTCGAGTGCTATCGCACTCGACCCTATGGGATCACTCGCTCACACACTATTTTGTTTTTAACGGATTTTCAGCACTTTCTCCGCTAAAATGAATAATGCCGGATTTATATTGAAACTTGCATATCCGATTTGCGATGACCGATTTCCCCTTCCGAAAAACTCATATAAGCCCTCAGATCCTTATCGCCTCTTCCTGAGAGGTTAATAACGACTATATCAGATGAGCCAAAATCAATGTCGCCTAAAATGGCCAGAGCATGTGCCGTCTCTAATGCAGGAATAATCCCTTCTACCAGGGCAAGATGCATTGCTGCTTGGATGGCCTCCTCATCAGTAGCACTATACACCTGGGCGCGTCCGGATTCTATAAGATGGGCATGTATTGGCCCTATCCCGGGATAATCCAATCCCGCCGAAATAGAGTAAGGTTCTACGATCTGCCCATCATCTGTCTGCATGAGTAAGGTCCGGCTGCCGTGGATGATCCCCGGTGTACCTAAAATACTTGTAGCTGCGGATTCACCCGAATCAATTCCTAATCCAGCAGCTTCTACGGCGATGAGCTTTACTCTTTCATCGTTGAGATAATGGTAATACGCTCCTGCTGCATTACTACCACCTCCTACGCACGCAACAATGTGATCAGGATAATCTCTTCCTTCCTTTTCCTGCAATTGCCATTTCATTTCTTCGCTGATCACAGATTGAAATCTCGCTACCATATCGGGATATGGATGCGGGCCTACTACCGAACCGATAATGTAGTGCGTTTCCTCAGGATGGTTGATCCAGTCTCGTATAGCTTCGTTGGTGGCATCTTTGAGCGTTTTGCTGCCACTCAATGCTGGTTTGACTTCTGCGCCTAGCATTTTCATTCGCGCTACGTTTGGAGCCTGTCTTGCGATATCCACTTCTCCCATAAAGACAATACATTGCAAACCCATAAGTGCGCATACCGTGGCAGTAGCTACTCCATGCTGGCCTGCCCCTGTTTCCGCGATGATTCTTTTCTTTTTCAATCTTTGGGCGAGCAAGATCTGGCCAATCGTATTGTTGATTTTGTGCGCTCCGGTGTGGTTGAGGTCTTCTCTTTTCAGGTAGATTTTGGCACCGTATTCTCTCGAGAGATTTTTTGCGTGATACAGTGGAGTAGGGCGCCCAACATAATCTTTTAGGAGGAGTTGAAATTCTTTCTGAAACTCCCGGTCACCAATGATTTCCAGGTAGCGCATTCGCAACTCCTCCACATTGGCGTGTAACATTTCTGGTATGAAGGCTCCACCGTAATTGCCGTAGAATCCTTTGCTGTCTATATTGTAATTCGGCATATCAAGAGAGTTATTTAGAAGTACCTCAAATTCTCTATAAAATATTCCAGCTGGTCAACATTCTTTATACCCGGTTCCACTTCAAACTTACTATTCACATCCACACCTATTAGCATCGGGTGTTCGATTTTTTTGATTTGTATATAGTCGTTTGGTTTTATGCCGCCGCTTAGCAAAAAGGGTATGTTACCCGAATAGGTTTGTAAAATATCCCAGTCAAATCTCTTACCCGACCCTCCATACAAAGGAGTTTTGGTATCAAAAAGAAAGAAATCGCACATCTCGTACCCTCTACATTGTTCGTCGATATTTATATCTTTTGTAATGCCAAACGCCTTCATGATTTTGGTGAACTTTTGCATTCGTTTGCAATATTCCGGTGTCTCATTGCCGTGGAGCTGTAAGTAATCGAGTTTATGCTTTTCTGCAATTTGCCTAACCTTCTCGAATTCCTCATCGACAAATACGCCGACATTCTCAATATGCTCGGGAATGAGTGCTGCAAATCTCTCATTTTCACCCAAATATCGCTTCGAAGAAGGATAAAAATTCAGGCCAATCATATCGATGTTCAAATTCGCAATGGCTTTCAAATTTTTCTCATCCGTTAATCCACAAACCTTAATTAGCATCTGAATATTTTGGCCGATTTTGATATCTAATGCGCCTAAATATCTTTCACGGCATTAATAAATTCCACACAAGCCTTACCTGGATTATCACTGGCCATAAAATACTCTCCGATCAAAAATCCTTTATATCCCACAGACATCAACTCTTTCACTATTTCGGGATGTGAAATTCCACTCTCCGAAATCTTGGTGATTTCAGAAGGTAACTTTTCAAACATGCTTTTCGAATGATTAAAATCAACGGTAAATGTGCGCAAATCCCGGTTGTTGATGCCGATCACATCGACGTTGAGGTTGATTTTATCCAGTTCTTCTTCATGGTGTAATTCCAGAAGTGCGCTCAAGCCGAGGTCATGAGCAGTACTTGTGAATTGTTTGATCTGCTCATTCGTTAATATCTCAGCGATCAAGAGTATTGCATCCGCGCCAACCGCCTTGGCCTCAATAATCTGGTATTCGTCAATCGTAAAATCTTTTCTCAACAAGGGAATATCCGCAAAATCTCTACCTGTTTTTATGTAATCGGCCGAACCGCCAAAGAAATACTCATCGGTCACTATGGAAATCGCCGTTGCACCATTAAATGCATATTGCGGAATGATCTCTCTGGCTTCAGCGGTCAGATTGATGTTCGGTTTTGATGGAGATCGCTTTTTGAATTCGGCTATGATGCCAGACTTGGTTGATTGTTCGAGTGCTTTGGACAGGGAAAAGGGTTCTCTCCGGAAAAAGACTTCCCTTTCAAGAGCTTTGATCGGAATCGACTTCTTTTGCCTGGTGACCTGTTTCTTTTTGTGCGCTACTATTTTGTCGACGATGTACAATTATTTTCTACTGTGGTAGGCTTCAGGCCGCAGGAGCCATCCCATATTCTAATTCATTGATAATCTTTTGTAATTTCTCCATTGATTTCAGGATTTGCCAATTCGAAAATTACCTCCTGCATTTCTTCATTTTGAAATTCAATGTCATCCCTACACTCAATAATATTTGCCCATGCCACTAAATCTTCTAAAGAAATACGATCATCAATACATCTTTTAAAGACGTTAACCAAATCTTGATTCAGAATATTCAGAACAGGTACTTTACTATCCCATTGATAGTTTGCGAGTTCTTCTTTTAGGTTGGATAAATTTCCATTCAAAGAAACAATATCCATTAATATTTGCTTTCTTTCTCTCATTCTTTATAAACCTATTGTAGTTGTTCTTAACTTCACTTTCTAAAATCTCTTTACCTGCCATATTGGGTAGTTTCCCAACCACCAAACCCTTACAAATATAGCATAAAACCAAGCATGAATGGGTTTATGACTGTTGGTATTAGGGTACATAACTAACAGTAATACTTCAAAAAATTACGTACGATCTGTTCCCCATCAGGTGTCAAAATCGATTCCGGATGAAATTGTACGCCTACTATTGGCAAGGTCTTATGCTCTATACCCATTATCTCTCCGTTGCTGTCCCTACAGATGATCTTAAGTTCATCGGGCACCGTATTATTTTTGATCACCCATGAATGATATCTGCCGCCCTCGAAGGTATTGCTGACATTCTCAAAAATTTTAGATTTTTCACCTGCACTCATTACAGGAGTCATGACTCCGTGATAGACTTCGGCGAGGTTTTCAAGTTGTGCATTAAAACATTCTCCTATTGCCTGATGACCTAAGCAGACGCCGAAGAGCGGCTTCGAGTTCTTGTATGTATTGATCACTTTTTTCATCAATCCGGCTTCATCCGGTACACCTGGCCCGGGAGAAAAAATTAGAATATCAAAATCGTCAACTTGTTCCACGTCAAACTGATCATTTCTCCATACGGTAACTTTATAACCAGCGATCTCCTCGATCATATGCACAAGATTATACGTAAAGGAGTCGTAATTATCCACTACTAATATTTTCTTTTCCATATTCTCCACTAATCTAACTGATCCAATTTTTCTGCCATTTCAATAGCCTTTTTCAGCGCTGCAAGTTTGTTGTTCACTTCCTGCAGTTCCGAGGACTCTTCTGATTTCATTACAATTCCTGCGCCAGCTTGTCTTATGAGCCTACTATTTTTACTCAAGAAAGACCGTATGATGATGGCGTGATCTATATCGCCATTGTACTTGAAAAGACCGATTCCGCCACCATAAAACGATCTTCCGTTCGGTTCGTATTCGTCGATTAGGGACATAGCCTTGTACTTAGGAGCGCCGGAGAGCGTACCGGCTGGAAAAGTATCGCCATAGATTCGAGCGGATTGCGATTCGTCCTGTACGTCGCCTACCACCTTTGAAACTAAATGGATGACATGGCTGAAGTACTGGATAACCTTGTAATCTACCACGCGGACGTTCTTGCTGTTCCTGCTCAGATCGTTTCTGGCCAAATCGACAAGCATGACGTGTTCTGCTACTTCTTTTGGATCTTCGGAAAGCGCTTTGGCCATCTTCGCGTCGTGCTCTTCGTCCCCTGTCCGTCTATATGTGCCGGCTATGGGGTGGATTTCGGCGGTTCCTTCTTCGATTTTGAGTTGAGCTTCGGGCGATGAGCCCATAATATGATAATCGTTATAGTCGAAATAAAAAAGATATGGACTCGGATTAATAGATCGAAGGGCCCTATACACATTAAAATCGTCGCCTCTGAAGGGTGTGTAAAATTTTCTAGATAATACAATTTGGAAGACATCGCCTCTTTTACAATGCTTCTTTCCTGTACTCACCATAGACATGTAGTCTTCGCCAGTCATATTGCTGTATTCATCACCCGTAATTGCGAACGATCCGGTCGTAAAATCTTTAGAGAATACTAAACTTTGCACGTGATCAACATTGCTCTGTTGTCCTTCTGCGCAATTGTCTATGATCAAAAGCGATTCGTGGAAATGATCAAAGACGATCAGGTTTCTATAAAAATCGTACCTGAACTCGGGTATTTTTTCGTCCGTTTTTGCTAGGTCAAATTTGATTTGTTCAAAATATTGAACCGCGCTGTAACAAGTATAGCCAAAGACGGCCTGTAGATCGAATACTTCGTGATTTTTATCAATTTGAAAATGACCCATGAACTTGCTCAATTCTTTGTATATATCAAATTGAATCTCAGAACGGCCAAGATTATTCAGGTGGCCATCGGTTATAGAAATAGCGCCAAGGGAATTAAAACATATCATCGAAGTGCTTCCTTCTCTTACTGAGTAAGCGGAGGTCTCCAAGAGCAACGCTTGTCCGTATTTCTCTCTTATTTTGAGGAAGAGGCTGACTGGTGTGGTGAGATCACCGATTAATTTTCGACTGTATGTATTGATTTTCATCTGCATAATTTCAGACGAAGGGTTCACGGCCTTTTGTCCGAATTACCTAAAACAAAAACGGCTTGCCGGGATAGCGACAAGCCGTTTTATTTCACAACAAACCGATGGCTCTATCTCACCCGATCAACCGAGTAAAATTTATTTTGCCACCACCAAATTGCTATTTTAATCATTCCTAAATAGTTCTGATACAAAGAAAAGTAAAGAATTGGGAAGAACAAATTTTTGGGAGATTCTTTTTTTCTATACGATCTCTTTCACCACCTGCCCATGCACGTCAGTAAGTCTATAATCCCGACCCTGAAATTTATAGGTCAAGCGCTCATGATCAAATCCCATCTGATTCAGAATTGTAGCCTGCAGATCATGGACGTGCACTTTTCCTTCAGTGGCATAGTATCCGATTTCGTCAGTAGCGCCGTACGAAATACCAGGTTTAACACCACCACCGGCCATCCAGATGGTAAAGGCCTCTTTGTGATGATCGCGGCCAATATACGGGCGGTCATTCACTACTCCTGAGTTTGACACTTAACGGCCTTGGATTTTCACAAGATGCCCATAGAATAGGGATTTTAGGGGTAGAAATGTAGGTTTTTGAAAAAACGTGGTGGCAACAAATTGAATATAAATTCCTATATATTAGGTGTTTGTAACATATATGTAGTATATTTACTACATGTTCATTAAAACTACTAAATCCAGAAATCACACCTACCTTCAAATAGTCGAGTCCTATCGCATGGACGGCAAAGTCAAGCACAAAGTCCTTCTTAACCTAGGCAGGTTGGATGTCTTACGACAAGATCGCACCCTTGAAACCATTGGCCGTAAACTCTTGACCTTGTCGGGAATGGATGCCAATAGCATTTCGGACATGAAAGAGGTTAAAAGACTTTGTTATGGTCATGTGGTTTATGAAAAGATTTGGGAAAAATTAGGCCTTGCTACAATTCTTGATAAGGTAGGAGCAAAGCATAGAAGGCTTGGCTTTTCCCTGAGTAGGGTTACTTTTTATATGGCAATACATAGACTATTGCGGTGCAAATCAAAATTAAGAGCCTACCAGGATCAAATTGAATTCAAGGGAATGGACAGCAATATTGAACTTCATCAACTCTACAGAAACCTCGACTGGTTAGCTACTCATAAGGAGGAAATAGAACAAGGTATGTTCAAAAGATATTGCGATCTGTTTAACTCAACTATAGATGTAGCCTTCTATGATGTAACCACTTTTCATTTTGAGAGTGTGAGGCCTGACGAGTTAAAAGACTTTGGGTTCAGTAAAAATGGAAAGTTCAACGAGGTGCAGGTAGTGATGGGATTGTTTACCGATCAGCAAGGTCGCCCTATAGGTTATGAATTATTCCCAGGAAATACATCAGATGGCAAGACGATGATCGATGCGTTGAACATACTCAAAGATCGGTTCAACATCAATCAAGTTGTCATAGTAGCCGATAAGGGGCTGAATAGTAAAAACAACTTTCACCTCATCAGACAAGCAGGATATGAATACATTGTGAGTTCAAAACTAAAAGTCCAAGCCAAACCTATACAGGATCAGGTATGGGCTAATGAGGGTTACCATAATCATGAAGTGGACAAAGACACAGCAGAAGTATTGTTCAGATATAAATCTGTGGATCTGGAGGTATCCTATAAAGACGAACAAGGTCAACAACATGAATGGAAAGATAAACTCATAATAAGTTGGTCAAAACAACGAGCGGTAAAAGATCAAAAAGACAGAAAAAGACAAGTCGAAAAGGCCGAAGCCATGGTCGACCAAGGCCAGGTGCCCAGCAGTAAAAAGGGTGCAAAGAGGTACGTCAAAATAGAATATGAGAACAAGACACCACCTACTCTGGATGAAGAACGAATCAAAGAAGATAGCAAGTGGGACGGATATTATGGTATTCAGTCAAGCCGCAAAGACATGAGTGAATTTGCTATTATGAAAGCCTACCACAATCTATGGCGCATAGAAGAAAGCTTTCGCATTCTAAAAACAACTATGAAAACACGACCGATATTCCATTGGACACCCAATAGAATAAAAGGCCACTTTGTAGTGTGCTTCATTTCCTTTGCAATGGAAAGAGCTCTGGAAGAAACTCTACGAAGTAAGGAAATCGAAATAAGTCCTGAAAAAATAAAAGATGAACTCAATCAACTCCAGGTATCTCAAATGAAACTGGAGGATCACAAATTTTATGTAAAAGGCGCCAATGGACAATACGGAGCAAAAATCCTTCGAGCATTAAATATTGCTCCGCTTAAAAATATTGAACTCATACAATAGTTCGCCAAGCCTCCTTACCGCACATTCGTCCAAACCCAATGCCGTAGTGGCAATTTGCAACATGTCAATCCCGTAACTGTCTGAAAATCAGATCACCAGCAAAATTAAGTGTCAAAGTCAAGAAGAAAAGTAAAGAATTGGGAAGAACAAATTTTTGGGAGATTCTTTTTTTCTATACGATCTCTTTCACCACCTGCCCATGCACGTCAGTAAGTCTATAATCCCGACCCTGAAATTTATAGGTCAAGCGCTCATGATCAAATCCCATCTGATTCAGAATTGTAGCCTGCAGATCATGGACGTGCACTTTTCCTTCAGTGGCATAGTATCCGATTTCGTCAGTAGCGCCGTACGAAATACCAGGTTTAACACCACCACCGGCCATCCAGATGGTAAAGGCCTCTTTGTGATGATCGCGGCCAATATACGGGCGGTCATTCACTACTTCGCCTAGTGTTTCCTGCATCGGTGTTCTGCCAAATTCTCCTCCCCACACGATCAAGGTCTCGTCCAGCATACCTCGCTGTTTGAGATCTTTGATAAGCGCCGTCATGGGTCGGTCGATTTCTCTACACCTGTCCTTAAAACCTGTTCGAAGTCCCTCATAGGCTTCAATTCCATGCGAATCCCATCCCCAATGAAACAATTGGATAAACCGGACACCGCGCTCTGCGAGCCTCCTGGCCAGCAGGCAATTATTGGCAAAGGATTCTTTTCCGGGTTCAATGCCATACGACTCTTTGATGTAATCGGGTTCGGAGGCCATATCCGTGGCTTCAGGCACAGACATTTGCATCTTGAACGCCATTTCGTATTGGGCTATTCGCGTCAATATTTCAGGATCCTTGGCTTCTTCGTATTCCTTTTGATTGATCTTGTTGATCGTATTTATGGTCTTTTTTCTCAGGTTCCGTTCCAGACCTTTTGGATCTGAAAGATAGAGAACGGGATCGCCCTTAGAACGGCATTGCACACCCTGATAAATGCTCGGCAGGAAGCCACTGCCCCAAATGCTTTTTCCGGCACTCGGACTGCTCGCACCTGATAAGAGCACAACAAATCCCGGCAGATTTTCATTTTCGCTGCCCAGTCCGTATGTCACCCACGAACCCATACTGGGCCTCCCCAATCTAGGACTTCCCGAATGCATAAGCAGTTGGGCAGGAGCGTGGTTGAACTGATCGGTGTGCATAGCGTGCAGGAAGCACACCTCGTCGACGACTTGCGCAAAATGGGGCAAGCGCTCGGAGACATATGCGCCACTTTCGCCATATTGCGCAAATTCGGCTTGAGGCCCGAGCATCTTCGCGGCGCCTCTTATGAACGCAAATTTTTTGCCCTCAAGCAGCGATGTTGGGCAAGGCTGTCCGTCCAGCTCGCGCAATTTGGCTTTGTATTGGAAAAGTTCCAATTGCGATGGCGCTCCTGCCATATGAAGGTAAATGACTCTTTTTGCTTTTGCCGCATGATTTTGTTTAACCGAATTGAAGGCATCTGCTACGAGCAAGGTGGAATTCGAATTCCTACCGTAGCCCATTAAGGTACCCAACGCCATAGCCCCAAGTCCTGTGCTGCACGTGCGCAGGAAATGGCGGCGAGTGTTGTATTCGGCTTGGCAGTGTTGTCCCTCCTTATATAGATTCATTTATTTGTTTTAAGAATATGGCACCGAATGCATTTTACCTAATTCACGCAACGGCCATAATATTCATTTCAAAATAATGCTCGGTTCAGCCGCTTTCGCGGTTTCCTCACTTCGAGCACTGTCGTACTCGACTCCGGCTCGTCGCCGGAGATCGTTTGTCAATCTTTCATCATAAACTCATCCAAATTCATTATTGCGTTAGCAACTACAGCCATAGGGCTTTCCAAATGCAATGCTTCGTAAGCCTCTTCACTTTCTGTTTGCATATATGCTACAATAGTTCGTGAAGGATTTCGGCCAAATTCGAAGTGTTAACAGCAGTATCTTAAATTCAAGATTTTCTATAACGCTGATTATCAAGTATTTATGGCCTGCTTATTTGGCAATCCTATTAAAATGCAAGTTTCGGTTCAGACGATACTTTAGTTTTAATAATTTATCCATAATTCTAAGATTGAGTATCAACGAGTTATGAAATATTTCCTTCACGGACTATTGTGCTATATCCTTTCCTTCAAAATGATCCAAAGCATCCGCATAAAGATCGGTCAATAATTCGAGTGTCCCGTCATTTGGCATTTTCGCTAATGCTCTTTTGTATCCGTATGCGATTCCATTTTGATCTTCTGCTTCTTCGGCTCTTTCCATGAGTTTTCCAAGTGCATTAGCCGCTTCAATATATACGGGATCGTTCAGCATCACTAACGCCTGCAAGGGGGTGTTCGTTCTGATGCGACGCGAGGCACACACTGTGCGGTTTTGCACGTCGAAGGTCATATTGGCCGGATAAGGCGAACTCCTTTTCCAATAGGTGTAAATCCCCCGGCGGTGACGGTCTTCTCCTTCACTTAGCTTCCAGTGTACGCGGTTGTACTGGGGGTATACGGGATTCCAGGCACTTTTCGGGAGGTAAGGCATTACACTTGGCCCTTTTATTTTTCTGCTCATAAGCCCACTTACCGCCAACGCCTGATCGCGCAATTGTTCTGCGGACAGCCTGAATCTAGGTCCTCTTGACAGTAAGCGATTGAACGGGTCTTTTTCCAATTTCTCTTCTGAAGCGTCCGATGACTGCCGATATGTAGCCGATAACATGACTTCTTTGAGGAAAGACTTAAGGCTCCAATCGCATTCGTTTTCAAATCTTTCTGCGAGATAATCCAGCAGTTCGGGATGAGAAGGCAGAAATCCCTGGGTTCCAAAATCTTCCAAGGTTTCGACAATGCCCGTGCTGAATAGTTGCTCCCATATGCGATTGACGATTACGCGACTGGTCAGCGGATGATTGCAGTCAACGAGCCATTGAGCGAGGCCGAGTCGATTTTTCGGGTAATTTCCCAAGCCGTCAGTCAGTGATTTGGGTACGTTCGCCTCGACCCGATCTTTGGGGCTCATCCAACTTCCGCGGTCGAGTACAAAAGTATTCCTTGCGAATTCATGTGAATTTTCGACGAGAATGGGCGTCATCTTACTCTCTGAACTCAATATTTTGAGGAATTTTTCCTTGTAAAATTGGCCGTCGATCTGGTCAAAAATGTCAAATGCCTTGTGTGGAATAATCCAAAACAAAAAACCCACGCGGTCATTGCTTCTATGCAGGGCAGAAGGACTTTCAAAGTTCAGGTAGATGTCGTGGTAACCTTCTACAGGGTCTAATTCAAATATATCCAATAAGTGGCCAGGCGCGCCCAAATCCCATGCTCCGATTACACGTCCATCGATATTGTCTAACCGTATGGTGACCTTGCTATCTTCCGACGAGGAACTTCCTTGGACGAGATATTTTGTAACGCCCATAAGGGGAAATTTTTCAAAATAGGCAACGCCTCCATGCCTCGCCTCCAGCAGATAATCGTCGCCGAGATGTGCTGTTTTCCTGACCACCTTGGCTGTGTACGACCATATTTTTGGTTCCGTTATGTGGATGAGTTTTTCAATGTCGTCAGACCACCTGGAATTCTCGTCCGGCAATGAAGATACCCACTTGCCAATGGCTTCAATATCTTCCGTGTCCCTCTGAGGGTAAAATTTGTAGTTAGGCGAATCGTCGCCAATATCCTGGTCCCGGCTATCATTGAAGAAATCCATGTATTCGTAGTACTCCTTTTGTGTAAAGGGATCGTATGGATGGCCGTGACACTGCGCGCAACCGTAAGACGTGCTGTTCCAAACTTCCCAGGTTGTGTTAACTCTATCGATCACGGCTGCCATTCGGAATTCCTCATTTTGTGTCCCGCCTTCGCTGTTGGTCATCGTGTTGCGGTGGAAACCGGTGGCGACATAATCCTCGGGCTTTGGATTAGGAAGGAGGTCACCTGCTAGCTGTTCGATCGTAAAATCGTCGAACGGTTTATCATCATTAAAAGCGTCGATGACCCAATCGCGGTATTTCCATATCTCCCTGTTCCGGTCTTTTTCATAGCCCTTCGAGTCCGCATATCTCGCCAGATCCAACCACATCGAGGCCCATTTCTCTCCGTAGTGCGGTGAATCCAGTAATCTATCGATCACCTTCTCGTAGGCGTCAGACTTCGTTTCATTTACAAATGCATCTACATCGCCCAATTCGGGCGGAAGGCCGGTCAGATCCAAACTGAACCGCCTGATCAGTGTCGTTCGGTCGGCCTCCTCATTTGGAGTGAGATTTACTTTATTCAATCGATCAAGGATGAAAAGGTCTATATCATTTCTTGCCCAATCTGAGTTGATTTTTGGAGCTTGTACAAGGGATGGAGATGCATACGCCCAATGCTTCTCCCAATCGGCGCCTTGATCTATCCATTTTCTTAATAATTCTATTTCTTTTTTGTCAAGGGCCGGATGATCCATAGGCATTCTTATATCCGGGTCATTGCTGAGTAACCGGGCGTACAATTCGCTTTGTTGAATGTTGCCGGGAACGATGGCTTTATTGCCTGATTCCAATTCAGCCAAAGCGTCCTCTCTGAATAACAAACTTAGACCGGCTTCGCGTTTTACTCCTCCGTGGCAGTTGGTGCAGTTTTTATTTAGAATGGGGCGGATGTGGTCGTTGAAGGAAATAGACGGACCGTCTTGGCACGACGTCAACAGCAAATAAACTAGGAAAAGAACCGCCGCGCCTAGAGCCGAAATGTATTTGTTATTTAAATTCCAAGCCATTATGTACTGGTAAAAAACGGATTATTGCTAATAATTACCTTGAGATCATTCTTCGTTAAAGGGCTAAGCTTGAGCCATTCTCAACCAATCTGTCCAAATGCAATTCCATATGAATATCCTTTGGTTCCAATGCCAACAATTCCTCATCAACCTCACTTGCCAATTCGCAATCCAAAGACTTGTAAAACTCTACAGTATTCTTCGATTCTGAGGAAGAAATGTAAAGTCTATTGGCGCCGAGCGCTCTAGCTTTTTCGACGGCCTTGTTAAACAAAGACTTGCCAACCCCCTCTCGCCTGTAATTCTTATCCACGTGCAGAAATTTCAGCTCCAAAGTCTTCATGTCCTTGCCGAGCCATTTGGGATCGATGACAACTACCGCCTTAAGTGTTTCCTTATCAAAGGCACCGAAAAGAAAACCACCTCTGCGAAAGCAATCTTTCAGAATAGGGTCGTTGATTTCCGCTTCCCTTGACGGCCATCCTTCTATCATGGTTTCGATTATTTTCTCTTTAAGGCCATTGCCGACTCGTCGGTAAACGGAATGGACGTACTCCGTGCGATCTATGCTCCAGATTTGATCGATTTCTTCGAATTTTAATTCGCGGTAGTGCGTGCAGTCTGTAGATAGATTTCTAGTGTACCAAGCATTAAGTAATGAACCCCATAGACAAAGTTATTTTTCTTCTGATCAAGGCGGGAAAACCGGAGTTATGCCTAAGCATAATGAGGATTTTTCCAACGCCGAGCAGAAGGAAAAGGACAAGTTTATGGGGGTCAGGATTTAGTGCTTGGTGCACTAGTATTCCAATATTTGACGATTCGCTCGAGTTCTTTATTGGCAGTTGCTGACCATATTACCGTCCTTGCCATTTAGACAATTTAACAGGTTCCTTCCTTGAATCTTTGAGCCATTCCAGTAGCCCAGCCAAGTCCGTTTCGTCCTTGATGGATTCGATCTCGTGATGTAATTCTTCTTTAACTGTCATTATCCCGAAATAATAATCTCTAAGTTAAACATTTAATATTGTTCCGACTTCTTCTGTCTAAAAATATCCTTCAACTCAAAGATCTCTTTCTTCAGGCTGTCCAGGATCCCTGTTTCATCCAAAAAGATATTCCCCAGACTATCCAATTGACTTTTCATTACCGTGTCCAAATGCTCTTCGATTTGGCCGGCAATAACCGCCTTAGCTGAATCTATCGCCTCACCCACTTCTTCCTCAACCTTATCGGTCAATACTTCAATCGTATCTCGCACCTGAGTTTCTACTTCGTTGCGAAGGGTATCCACTGACGTCCTTATGCTGTCTTTTGCCTCATCGATGGTTTCTCTAATGGCTGCCTTACCGGCAGAGATAATGTCGACTTCATTGAGTCGCAGTATAGGTTGCCCAAAGGTGCCCGTCATTTGAAAATACAAACCCAGCGAACCCTCTCCGACATCGCGGTATCGATTGATTTTTTCATAGAGTTCGGTGCCAATACGATCTTTTAAATTGATTTTCGCCAATGCCGCTGACGGTACCTCGGCGAATATGGCATAGTTCAATTCATTTTCAAGACTATGGGCACCTTTGACTTTAAATTTATTTGGACCGATATTGAAGGCAAATTCGTCCACCTGCACCCAGCCTTCTTTAATAGTCACCCAATTTTTTGATCTCTTGATGACAAGTTCTTTTGATTCTTGAACACCTAAAAATTCATTCAAAACCTCGGCCGGTTTGAATCCGATCAAATTGCCGTCCAATGTTTCTAACAGGCCAAAAGCATTTACTTCAGGAAGTATCAAATTGTAATCTCCATCTAAAAGTGATTCAAGAGTAAGCGTGGTATTGATGTGGCCGTCGATAAAAGAAAGTGGATAGGAGAGCTGCTTGAAAAACGGTAAAGCGCCTAGACACTCGGAAATGCTGACATTGAAAAAATCGGCTTTGAGAGCGACAAGGGTTGATGCCTTATCAAAAGCAAACGCACCTTGCATTTGTAAACTTCCATCAAATGATCGTGACGTTAAGTCATTGATGTTCAGCGTATTATCGAATAAATTGATCGAAGCGAGGTTGTCTTTGAGGTAGGCGTTTTTATAAGTGAGCAAATCACTGCTTGAAATAACCTGAATGTCAAAGTTTTCGAAAATCGCATCGTCCGTTGAAGTGTACACGTACAATGTCGTATCCTTGTGAAGAGCTTCCAGTTCGCCAAGATGTATCTCTTCCGACCTTAGGTCCAGTACTCCTTGGAGCGAACCAGTCTTCCTCAAATATTGATTAATACCACTTAGTGAACCAGACATTTCAAAATCGGAATTTTGAATCTTACCATTCAAATTTCTTATTTGCAATATGTCATCAGCGAGTGTCCCTTCAAACAGAACATTCGAAACCGGATAAGAAGTATAGATCATTTGATCACAACTCAAGGCCAGGCTTCCTCTTAGTTCAGGATAGAAGCGGACCGTGTCCGTATCGCTCCTTCCTGAAAGAAATGAATTGATATTCAAAAATCTGCTTTCCAAATCCGCAGTTAAATCTACTGCCGCGTTTGAGGATAGAATGTCGAGCGGTTTTGTTATCTGAGCTGTCCCGCTCATATCCGATTCTTTATATTTCAATTCTCTAAGGACACTGCTCATGTTGGATGCATGGCCTTGTATCTTAAGTTCCTCCAAAGTCAGGTAGGCAGAATCGATCAACACCTCCAGGCCACTGGCTGCGGCATCAATGGAAAAGGAAACTTTATCATACACATTTTCATCTATTGCTGTGAGGTCAAAACTGGCTGCCGATTTCAGATCGATTTGACCTGTTTTCAGATCATATATCGAAAATCGATCAAAGTTGCCCAGGTCTGAGATCTGGGCATTGACATCGTAATCTACAAATACACTTTCGCCTATGTGGTCGAGGATAAGCTCGCCGCTTAGATATTCCTCTCCCTGCACAATTTGCAAATCGGCAACTTTTATCCGCTCAAATGGTTTTAGCGTATTTGAGTTATGGGCAGTCATGTGCAGGCCAATCTTTGTATCCGTCGGAGTATCTCCTGAGAATTTTACCAGGCCATTTGTAGTATGAGCAGTGAAATCGTATATGGGATAATTTTCGTCGGCTGTGTTGCCTTTCACTGATCCTTTGATAGAAAAGTTTCCAGCGGCGGAAAAGGTGTCGTCTTGAATTTTGTCACCCACTTCACGAAAATTTCGCAAAAGGGATAGCAAATTCTCAAAATCCTGTTCTTCGGACTCCATTGAAATGTCGTAACCGATGCCGCTCTGTTCGATGTTGAAACCTCCACTGAAAATCATCAAAAGATCATTTACGGAAAAAGTTGAATTGGCAAATTGATACGAATTTTTATTCAAATTTCCTCTTGCATCTGCCAACATAGCAACAGCATATTCCTGAATGCTGAAAACAGGAGGAATCTGTGCGGAAAATATTGCATTCAGATCGCAGTGATGAAATATCGAATCTGCCACGACCTCAAAACGGCCTTGATAATTCAAATTTTCGAGTCCTGCGGTTGTCCTGGTTATCAGGTCGCGATACAGCAGTTTACCCTCTGATATTCTGATCGCACCAAGGCTAACCGTTTGCAAACTGCCACTCTCTTCATTTTCTGAAGATTCGATTATATTTTGCCAATTGGAGTTTCCGTCCTTATCTTTTATAAAATAAAAATTAGGAGCCTCTAGATTTAAATTGTTGATTTTCAACACTTTGCGATTCCATATGAATCGAAAGGGATTAAATCCTGCGCTCATCCTTTGGATGAGAAAAAGCTGTTCCCCCGATGCCCGATCATTCATTTCTACGTCCGACGCGGAAATAGATAGATTGGGAAAGTGGTCAAAGATGCTGATGTTGCTTTTTTGATAGGTTATTTCAGCATGGGTCAGCTCTTCGACCATACTTATCACTTTGGCGAGAACAGCATCACTCTTGAAATAAAATATAACCAATGCCACTAATACTACGGCAACGAGGATGAGGAACAATCTTTTTATGTATTTGGTGATCATCGAAGTTTTTGTTTCGGTAGAGTACATCAACGAATTTACACTACCTAAAATAAACGACATTCCATTAGGGAACACGGCTGCAAGACAGAATCCGCATCCATACTCATATGATAGTTGTGAATCACTTACCTTTGAAATGCAAAATTCAATTTTAAGTCCGTTCTCTAAGAAACGGAAGTCATTCACAACTCGCATCTTGCAAGAATTAATATCCATAAAGGATTTGAGTGTTGCCTTTGATACTATAGAAGGCAAGAATACCGTCATCGACAATGTCTCCATTGACATAAAGATCGGAGAAAGAGTTGGTATTGTCGGCGAATCAGGCTCGGGGAAAACGCTCACTTCGCTTTCTCTATTGCGCTTAATGCCTTCGGCGAATGCTCAGTTTTCAGCCGGGGAGATCACTTTGACTCTCGACGGAAAAGAACTTCAAATTCTCTCCTTGGAAAGAAGGGAATTAAACCAAATCAGAGGTAAAGAGATCGGGATCATTTTCCAGGAGCCTGGGAGTTCGCTCGACCCTGTTTATAAGTGCGGAAGTCAAGTCGATGAAGTCTACCTCACACACATTTCAAAGGATCGAAAAGCGGCTGCACACAGAACCTTAGAATTGTTTGAACAGGTAAAACTTCACGACCCAGAACGCATTTACAATTCGTATCCGCACGAGATCAGCGGAGGCCAATTGCAAAGGGTAATGATAGCCATGGCCCTCGTGTGTCGTCCCAAACTTCTAATCGCCGATGAGCCGACTACGGCGTTGGACGTTACTATTCAACGGGAGATCGTCGCACTGATAAAAGAGATCACTGAGCAATTTCAAATGTCCTTACTCTTTATATCTCACGATCTGGCATTGGTATCGCAGATTTGCGAAAGGGTATATGTGATGTACCAGGGAAAAATTGTAGAAAAGGGAGAAATCAGTGAGGTGTTTGTTCGCCCCAAACACAGTTATACAAAGGCGCTGCTGGAATGTCGGCCTGATCTGTCGAAAAGATCTCATAGCCTCATGACCGTCGATAGAATGATGGATAAAGCGCACACAAAAGAACCTCAGCAAGTGGAGCGAAGGGTCGAAAACGATGTTTTACTCAAGATGGAAAATGTTCACAAGACTTATTACAAACGAAGCCTGCTCGGTTTGTCAAAACAGGCATCGACGGAGGCATTGCACGATGTCAGTTTTGAATTGAAAAGGAAGGAGATTCTCGGCATCGTCGGAGAATCAGGATCGGGAAAATCGACATTGATAAAATGCATTCTCGGTATTGAAGATGTGGACCAGGGCGCCATCTATTTTAGTGATCAAAAAATTTCAACATTCACAAACAGGCAGTGGAAACCGTATCGAAAAAAAATCCAGATCGTATTCCAGGACCCCTATTCCTCGCTCAATCCTAAGATGAGAGTAGGCCATGCGGTCAAAGAGGTTTTACAAGTGATTGATTATCAAGGTGATAGAAAAGAGAAAGTAGAAGAGCTTTTCGAATTAGTAGGAATGGATCAAGGATTTTATAACCGCTATCCACACCAGCTATCGGGCGGGCAGCGGCAACGCGTGTGCATTGCCCGTGCTCTTGCTATAGAACCTGAACTTTTGCTTTGCGATGAATGCGTTTCTGCTCTTGACGTTTCGGTTCAAGCTCAAATACTCAACCTGCTTCTCGACCTGAGGGCGTCACAGAATCTAAGCGTAATATTTATTACTCATGATTTTTCTGTTGTGAGCTATCTGTGTGATCGGATTGTTGTACTTAATGAGGGACGGATAGTCGAGGTGGATTTGCCGGGCGCTATTATTAAGAATCCAAAGGAGATTTACACTAAAAACTTGATAGAGTCAATACCGAAATTCGCCACCAGGTAATGGTTGAAAAGACCATGAGTTCAACCGGCAAATAATTCGTGCCAATTCGTGGAATTCGGTACGCCATGAAGCGTACGTGTATAAATACTTAAAGTCCCAATAGTATGCAAGGACTATACAGGAAAATTTGCCGTTCACCCTGAAGCAGCCGTGAGGTACATGGAGGAAACGAAATGTGCTAAGTTCATGGTAAGCGTCTGAGTAAGCCGCAGCGAAAGCGAATCCAGTAAGGCCTCGTTACACATTGATAGTGGTCAACCTACCGGATATGGTGAAACCTGATACTCTCATCGAGGCAACGGCAACGCACAGATGAGGGGCTATCCGGGGTAAGATGGAGTGGCGTGCTTGGAACGGGACGCGTATGAACATGGGAGGCCCTAACATAACTCGTGCCGCGTTACGCGGTATTCCATTAGCCGTGGGATGATGAGGGATTCGGAGATGCCCATAGTAGTGAAGATGATAAGGACAACACAACCTTGTTGGAGTGAAGGGGCATTACTAGCAGAAGAAGCATTCGAACAACAACTGAACTATCAAATTGACGAAAAGTAATCAGAAAAAGATACGAATAGTACAAGGAGCACTATGGCCAAAGAGGCGAAGTGAAATGAGTACTATGGAACGCGTACAGGAGTTGCAGAGAAAGCTATATCTCAAAGCCAGGCGGGAGAAAGGATACCGGTTTTATATACTGTATGACAAGGTATTTCTGGACTATGTTCTGGTAGAGTCGTACAAAGGAGTAAAAGAAAATGGAGGGGCACCTGGAGTGGATGGACAAACGTTTAAGGATATAGAGGGAAAAGGGTTGGAGAAGTTTCTAACGGAGCTAAAAGAAGCACTACGGAAGCGGACGTACAAGCCACAGCCAGTAAGACGAGTACATATACCGAAAGCAAACGGAAAGACCAGGCCATTAGGGATACCGACGATAAGAGATCGGGTAGCCCAAATGGCATGTAAGATGGTAATAGAGCCGTTATTTGAAGCCGATTTTGAAGACAGTTCACATGGATTTAGACCAAAGCGATCAGCGAGTGATGCGATCAGGGATATAAAGACAAATCTCCATGAAGGAAAGACGGAGGTGTATGACGCCGATCTGAGCAAATACTTTGACACGATACCGCATGATCGGTTGATAAGGGTATTAAAACTGCGCATATCCGATAATCGGATTATCGATCTGATAAAGTTATGGTTGAAGACACCATACGTTGAGGAAGGTAAGATGAAAGGAGGAAAGCGCAACAAAGTAGGAACTCCACAAGGCGGAGTAATATCACCGTTATTATCCAATATCTACTTACATCTATTGGACAGAATAGTGAATAACAAAAAGAGTATATTCACCCAACAAGGAGTGAAGATAGTGAGGTATGCAGATGATTTTGTACTAATGGGAAAGGAGATAGGAGAGGAAGTGTTAAAGAAGCTGATGAGCATAGTGGATCGAATGGGTCTAAAGATCAACGAAGAAAAGAGTAAGATGGTGAAAGCGAAGAAAGAACCATTACACTTTTTAGGATTCACGATCAGATATGACAGATGCTTGTTCAATAAAGGCAAACATTATTGGCATATCAAACCAAGTGAGAAGTCAAGTAAGCGGTTGCGCGGAAAGATAAGTTCAAAGCTTAAAGAAATTGGACATTATCCACCTCAAGGAGTTGCAAAAGAACTTAACATAATCATGATGGGTTGGCTGAACTACTATGATGTAAGAGGATTAAGCTACACTCAGATGGTCAGGAAAGAACTAATGTGGTATCTGAAAGGTAGGCTATACCGTTACTATAATCGGAAAAGTCAGCGAAGGAGTCGCCTGTCTGGTTCACAGGCATTTGAATTATTATTGAGACATGGTATGGTCAATCCATACAAGTCATCCGGGCTGACACCGCGAATACTGTGAGACGAAACTGTTCAGGAAAGCCGTATGCGGGAAAACCGCACGTACGGTTTGATGAGGGGGTGAAGCGAAGTGGATTTGTTCTTTCGCTTCATTCTACTCTACTGGACGATTCATCGGCTTGCACAAATTTTCACAAACTAAAGAATATAGTGTATATTTATACTCAGAAAAACGTCCTCAAATGCCTTCAAAGATCAAAACACACCACAAAAAAGCCATCTTCCTTATGATCGTCTTTTTGATTTCGTTCATTTCATTAGCGACAATTCCATCATCTCATTTAGAAACAACTTTTTTCACAAATGTGGATACCTCCTCATTTGCACCTGAGATCACTGCGATGGGAAAATATGCAGTACGCATTATTGAGTCGATTCTCTTTTCATTCTAGCTCCCGCGCCGTTAAGAAATTCGCGGATAGACATTCTCCGCTTGCCTTCTAATTGCACCTCCTTCAAATGCAAAAAACCATTTTCGCACGCTACTTTTAGATAAGACTTGTAGTCCGTATCAATTTCACCTGGAGGCAAATCGTGTCTGGCCTCCACGAGATTCGCCCGGAAGATCTTGAGCTTTTTGCCTAAAACCTTCATCCATGCCAGTGGATAAGGACTCAATCCGCGTACAAAGTCGTAAAGTGATTCCACATCTTTTGCGAAATCCATCTGGCAATCATTGTGAAATATTTTTGGCGCCTTGCTGACCTTGATCTCCTTTTGAGCAGTGAGTTTGATTTTTCGAGCATCGATGTCTTTTACAGTTTTGAGTACCAACCTGGCTCCTTTTATCATGAGTTTATCGTGTAGAGTTCCTGCTGTGTCCTTTCGATTAATTCGCACAACCTCTTGATAAGCAATATCGCCTGTGTCGATGGCATGTTTTAATTTAAACGTAGTAAGCCCTGTTTTTTTCTCGCCATTAATAATGGCCCAGTTTATTGGCGCAGCGCCTCGGTAAGCCGGCAGAAAGGACGCATGTAAATTGTAAGTGCCCAAAGGCGGCATATCCCAAACCGCCACTGGCATCATTCTAAAAGCAACTACAAATTGTAGATCGGCTTCGAGGGCTCTTAACTCCTCCTGGAAGAGTTCGCTTTTTAAATTCCTGGGTTGCAGGATGTTTAAGCCTTTTGATTTCGCATATTTTTTTACATCGGATTTTATGAGTCGCCTTCGGCCGCGGCCACCGTATTTATCGACTGAAGTAATTACTCCGACAATGTCAAAGCCACTTTTTAATAGTATGTCCAATGAGGGAACAGCGAATGCGGGCGTGCCGAGAAAAACTATTTTCATTTTGCATATCCAAATTTATCATCAAGCTCGTGAACATGGATTTCTGTCGAGTTTTGGGATTCCAACAATTTCTTCACGATGTCCCGGGCAATCTCCAAGGTCTCCGTAACCGTCATACCTTGTGCCACAAGTCCTTGAACCTCAGATGAGGTAGCCAAATAATATCCCTCTGGCAGTTTTTCAACTTGTATTTTAATCGTGCCTTCCATTACTCGTTAAAATTTTTTGCAATTTACGCAATAGCAACTGTTTTGCCTATATAGTATTTTTACGTAAAATTTTGAATCCTTTATGAATTTCAAAAAAACAATACTTTTTAATGCTTTATTATATGTTTGCCCGACTTTGTTTGCCCAAGTCTTAATCGAAGGCTATACGTATGAATCCGGAAATCGGGGATTTATAAAAAATATCCATGCACGAGTGATAGATCTTTCAAGTGAAGAAGGAAAAAGCACCTTTACGGACGAAAACGGGAAGTATACTTTTTCGCTTATAACAAATAGAGAATACGAATTACACCTGACCCACGATCTTTTCGAACCCATTCAGCAAAACTTTTCAACAACTGATGAAGAAAATGGGCAGACTTTGTTTTTCCAACACGAAATGGATAGGCAACCGGGCTACATTTTTGACATCACACTTGCCGAAAAAAATAGAAAACCGGATACACCAAAAAATGCACTCCGAGGAGCATTAATCGAAGTCTATAACAATACAACAAAGGAGGAACTTTTTGTAATCGACAGTCTCACCACTCCGGATTTTAAGGTGAACCTGAAAAAAGGCAATCACTACACGATCTTGATCAGGCAGGAAGATTTTATTTCAAAGCGTATGGAGGCCTTCGTCGACGTAGAGGGTTGCATTTTATGTTTTGAAGGCATCGGCGATGTGCGACCAGGAGTTTCCGATAACCTGACTGCAGAAAATACACAAGGCACCCTGCTTGCCAACGTCGAATTGGATCGATCGACCGAAGGTAAAACTATCGTTGCAGCTAATATTTACTATGATTTAAATGATCACGTCATAAAACCAGAAGCGGCTGAAGAACTTGACAAGATCGCTATATTTCTAAAGGACAATCCGCAGATCACCGTTGAGCTAGGATCCCATACCGATGCAAGAGGGACCAAAGATTTTAATTTGAAATTGTCGCAAAGGCGATCGGAGTCGGCTGTCAAATATTTAATCGACAACGGCGGCATTTCACCGGATCACATAGTTGCGCAGGGCTATGGCGAATCGCAGTTGGTCAATCGTTGCAGGGATGGCGTGGCTTGTGCTGAAAAAGATCACGCCCTCAATCGAAGAACAGAGTTGAGGATCTTGAATAGTGAAATAGCCACTACAATCAAATCACTGGCAGAAATGAAGAGAGAAGAAGAGTTTGAAAAGATGATCACCGAAATACAATTCGGCTCCCAAATCAGAGTCACTTCAGAAGATGAACTTCCCTATATAAAGAATAAAGGGACCCAGGAGTCATCATCTCAGGTCATCGATGTGGATGAAGCAATCCAGGATCCCGGGCTATCGGCAAATGAACAAACCAAATACAACGAAGTAGAAATAATTACTAGTACAGAAACGACTGACGTAATCAATTTCGATATTTCTTCGTATACCGGCTATAAAATTGTTATCCACTTCTCGCGATTCGTTCTTCCTGAATCGCACTCCATGTTTAAGAAATACGAAGATGTCCTTGATTATGTTACGGCCGATCAGAACCATTTGTATATGGTCGGTGATTTCCAGGACAAGAAAAAAGCAAAGAAATATTTGAAAAACGACTTGCTCAAAAAATATCCCAGTGCCTACCTTGTGGGCTTTAAAGATGGCATTCGAGTAGAGTGATTATTGAGGGGTATGACAATTCTTGCTAGTGTTATCTGTGAATTCATTGGGATTGGCGGACTTTGGAAAGTAAGATCATCCGTTGTATCGAAGTTGATCAAATGCCGATCCACAAAAGCTTCTACAACATTGAGCAAATGGGCTAGCCCCATGAAGATGAATGAAAGTTCTCTATTTCTCCTGGCGCTGTCTCTAATGCGAAAGGCCGTGGATCTGTCGTCTATGGTGCCGCAAAAGGTAGAAGGATTAGTTCCATTCACAAGATCGATATAACAATTATTCCATTGGTTATAAAAGTCAATATTATTGATCATAAGATAAACCGCGCTACCTTCTAGCGCATAAACCAGTGGAACTTTCCACCATCGCTTATTGTACAATTGTCCGGCGCCAGGAATGATTAATGAATATAGAGCCGCTTTACCGGGTTCACCGTAGAATATCTTTTGGGATTTGAAAGTGGATTTTCTAGGCGTTGTCGACGTTTCTGGTGTTCTGGGATCATTCTGAGTTCTCTGAGCCGTACTGCAAAAACAGACCATGTAAACGAGGCATAGAGAAAGTAGGATTTTTTTCGACATCGTAGAAATTATGCATTCAGCAGTACATCTATAACGTTATTAAATTCCTCGTCATTGGCAAAATGGATTTTTATCTGACCACTTCCGGAAGACGATCTGGTAATATTCACCTTCGAACCTACTTTGTCGCTTAGTTGATCCATTATGTTTTTTATCTCCGGAAGTTGACTTGCAAAAGATTTTATCTCTTTGAGATCCGGTGATTCATAGAGTTTTGATATTTCTTTCTCCGTAGCCCTTACGGATAATTCCTTTACAAGTATTTTTTCCAGAAAGAGCAATTGCATTTCCGTTTTATCGATGCCTGCCAAAACTTTTGCATGTCCCAGGCTGATCATATTGCTTTTCAACGCCTTTTGAATTGGGGCAGGCAACTTCAATACACGTAGATAATTAGTAATCGAACTTCTTTTCTTTCCCAGTCGTTGAGAAAGCTCTTCGTGGGTGAGGTTGCATTCTTCTATGAGACGTTGATAAGAGAGGGCAACTTCTAAGGCATTGAGATCGGTTCGTTGTATATTTTCCAACAACGCCATTTCGAGCATCGCCTGATCATCGGCTTCTCGCACATATGCTGGAATTTCTTTAAGGCCAGCCATTTTTGATGCTTTCCATCTGCGTTCGCCTGCAATGACCTGGTATTCTTTGCTCGATAGTCTGCGTACGGTGATGGGTTGGATGATGCCAAAGGTTTCTATAGAAGTTGCCAGTTCGGACATTTCGTCCTCGTCAAAATCTTTTCTGGGTTGATACGGATTGGTTTCTATTTGATTGACTTTGATCGTCCCAATTGATAAATCCTCTTCGTCAATGACCCGTTTGCCCTTCTTCTTTGTTACTTCTTCCGTATCAATGTTGGCGAGGAGTGCCCTGATGCCCTTACCAATTTCATTTTTCTTTTTACCTGGAGGCATTGTAATAATTATTAATTACTGATTATTGAATTCCGAGCCACTGCTCCTTATATCGTTTAGGACTTCGGCCCGTCCGGACATACCTACACGGTGATGGTGACCGGATCATTGTTGTATTTCAAAAACTCTGTGGTCAGGTTCAAAAAATTAATTGTGCCCTTTGACGAAGCATCGTATAGGATGACTGGTTTCCCCACACTCGGTGATTCGCCAATCTTAGAATTTCTGTGAACAATAGTGTCAAATATTTTATCGCTGATCAAGTCCCTTACTTCTTCCACCACCATATTAGCCATTCTCAATCTGCTGTCGTACATCGACAATACAATGCCCTCGATTTCCAGTTTTGAATTAAACTGGTTTTGGATACCCGAAATAGTTCTTTTCAGCTTTCCCAAACCGGCAAGCGAAAACACCTCACATTGCACAGGTATCAACACCGAATCTGCAGCGGTAAGAGCATTTACAGTAAGAATGCCCAGGGAAGGGAGACAATCGATAATAATATAATCATAGCGGTCGCGTACCTTTTTTAGCGCTTTTTTAAGGGCGTATTCCCTGTTTGTTTTGGACACCAATTCTATTTCCGCACCTACAAGGTCAATACTAGAGGGCAGCAGGTCGAGATTGGGAATGCTCGTACCCATTATGGCTTTTTTTATCATGCTTTTGTCCATCAGGCAATCGTAAAGGCCGTATTCAACGTCGTGTTCCGCTATGCCGACTCCGGAGGTTGTATTTGCCTGTGGATCAGAATCAACCAAAAGCACTTTTCTATCGAGTACACCTAATGTGGAGGCAAGATTGATAGCTGTGGTTGTCTTTCCTACTCCGCCTTTTTGGTTTGCTATGGCTACTATCTTACCCATTTGTATATTATAAAAAATACGTGCGCCAAAAATGGCTAAAAAATGTTAATTCAATTCAGGTTAATGAAGTGAATATGTTAATTAGTGAATTAGCTAATTGGTTGATTAGGCCAAATTGGTAACGATTAGATAGATGGAAATGTAGGGGATTGCGTTGCAATTTACTATCCAGTTTCTATGATGATTGAAGCGAACTACAACTCCTGAATTCACTATAATTTCGTCTATTTTTTATATACGCTGTTAATATCATAAGCTGATTTTTTTAGAATTTTGAATTCAATATAATCCCTTAAATGGGGATGTATGCTATAATAAGTTAACCCCAAGTTTGCGTCATTATCAATTAGTGCTTTTCTAGATTTAGAAATTAGCATTATAGAGTCATTGATGCGCTCATAAACTCGATTTTTTATTTTTTTGCGAATTTCGCATAATGTTTTACACTTATTAATTAAGTGCTGATATTGATGTATTGTAATTATCTGTCCTGTGTCAATCGTTTCCTCAATAAAATGTGTTGTTGCACACAGAGGTATCCCCATTATAATTGAATAATCAATACTGTTTCGACCTCTTATGAAAGGTAATAACCCCCAATGATCGTTTATTATTCCTATTGAAAAGCAATCAATTAAATCTTTTCTTATGATAAGACCAAGCCTATGAAACGCAACGTCAAATGCACATTTTTTTAAATAAATCGTTAAAGCCTTTTCCTGCTTATCATAGTTGAATTTTTTGTAAATAAAAGTTCTATTAATTAATGCCAAAAAAGAAAAAGGGAGCTTGTGCTTTAGAAGTTTTTCAATTATTTTATTCTTGTGTTGAGGGATGAATATTGATTCTGGCCTAATTTTTTTTTCTTAAAAAAGGTATAGCTTTTTTTGAATTGTGTTGGAATACCTAAAAATGCAATCTTTAATAAGTTTATTGGTTTCGGTAATTTCTTATTTGCATTATCAATTTTATCTTTTGATTTATTTAAGTAAGCAGTTATTTCAGTAGAAGATGCTAAAGGAAAAGAATGGTAATTATTTTCATCCAAATTAGTTCTGAACCTATAGACGATATTTTCTAAGAGATATTCAAAATCTGAGTGTGATGGATAAAACCACAAAAATTCGTTAAGGTAACGGATGTCGGCAGAAAAATGGTATGCTAAATTTAAAAATAACAATATGTTTTTTAGCTCAGAATGAGTGTAACTTGTTTTCCTTCTAAAATGTAATTTAAATAGTAATGGCTCAAAAAATCTAAACTCATTATTTAGATGAATTTTAACTGTTTCCCAATTAAAATTATTTGCAATCAATTCATTGATAGAAGGACAAATTGTAAATCGGTCATTGTGAGTTGTACTCAATTGAAATAGATCCGAGTTATTTGTTGGTTCTCCCAAATAATCCTGTAGAAAGGGATTTTTTTTTTGGTTTATATAATAGCCTTAAAATCATTTTTCCATTTTCTTCAGATATGAACTAATTGTGCTAAACTCTACTTCTGATTTGTATTCCTTTAAAATATATTCGAGAAACTTGGCAATTTCATGATAATTATTCGTAAAAGTCTTAGTATGAGATTCTATGACTATCGGTATATGTGCTTTTTTCTTTTGCCTCAATCTTTTTATAGTTGCATCAAATGAATGTCTTAAGATAGCTAAGGGTTCATCTCCAATATTTAGATGAATTTTGAATGGTTTATTGGAAAGCCTAAATTTCTTCCTGTTTTTTAGCGGATTATTTTTTATTATTTCTTCTGGAATTTTCTTTATTGAATGTGAGCGAATGATCTTTGAAATAATTTTTTTCTTTATCTTGTGTTTTATGTAAGGATATAGTCCTAACAGAGATGGCTCATAAAATGGAATTGGTATGACTGTTATTTCATTCCTTCTAACCCCCTAAATAACTGGACACGAATTAAGTAAAAGAAGTTATACACTAAATTCGTGAAAATATGAGCAAGAACAGAAGAAAATGGAGTATTTCAGAGAAACTCGAAATTCTCCAGTATTACAAAATTCATGGTTTGAGCCGAACCGTTAGAGAATTCCATGTATCATCAACCGCTGTTTACAAATGGCAAAATATATTGGATGATCACGGCCCTGAAGGTTTGGAAAACAAACATCGCATTAAGGGGAATGCAGAGCTGGATCGACTCAGGCGAGAGAATAGGGAACTCAAGGCGATCGTGGCCGAAAAAGAATTGGCATTGCGTATCAAAACTGAGCTTTTAAAAAAAAGCCTATAAGTAAAACGGATCGAAAAATGGTAGCACAGCAGTTCATTGATCAAGGCCATGGCATTAAATCAGTATTGGATAATTGCAGTTTATCCAGGAGCAGTTATTATTATCGTCCAAAACAAGGAGGTGATAAAAAGGGAGTTCCTAAAAGCAAGTATACAATGACTCAAAAAGGAGAATATGTATGCAATGACCAGGTGGTCAAACAAATTGAAGAACTGTTGTCCAGAGAATTTGTGGATTACGGATATATAAAAGTCACCCACTGGCTCAGACAAGAATATGGGTACATCATCAATCCCAAGAAAGTATACCGTCTCATGCGAGAAAATGGTCTTTTGAACAAGAAGAAAGCCTCACCCAAACCTAGCCGAAAACATTGGGTAAAACAGTTGGTTCCAAAGCCTTTAAGTGTTTTTGATTACCTGGAATTTGATATAAAATACATGTATGTATCCGGGTGTGGAGGCAATGCATTGATGATCACTGTATTGGACGTGTACAGCCGCTGGGTGCTCGGACATAAAATACAATGGTCGATAAAAGAAAAAGATGTCAAGGCCCTGTTCGATGAACTACTTTCACAATATCCTCTGCCATCCAGGTTTTATGTGCGATGTGATAATGGATCGCAGTTTATAGCCACAAGTGTGCAAAACTATTTTGAGAACAGAACCATTATTCAGGAGTTTACCAAACCCGCCACTCCTGAACAAAATGCCCATATAGAAGCCTATCACAGCATTGTTGAAAATGTCATTTGTCGCCGTTACGAATTTGAAAATATAGAGGACTTGAAACAGACTCTAAACAGGTTTATCCAATTCTACAATATGGAAAGATTGCACTCAGGAATTGAGTATTTCAGCCCTTATAAATATTTACTTCAAAAAGGAATTGACCTAAAAGATCAATCCCCTCTCGAAGCGTTTTGTCGTAAAACAAATATAAAACCTAATTTTGAAAAATCTGTCCAGTTAATAGGGGGTTAAGACACATTTTTAGTCTTTGCAACTGCAGTAATGTCATCGAAACTTGGATTATAAGGTAATGAGTCTTCCTCAAGATGAGTATAATCAACTCCTATATCTGGAATCTCTACACCTTTTATAACCCCCATTACTATTTTAATTCCATTTTGACTAAGTATTTTTAAAAGGTCAGCCGAAGGTTGTAACCCCCAGGAACCACCTTTAAACGCACAAATTCTGTAATTGGGTTTAATCGGCTTGATAAGTGAATTAAGATATTCGCAAGACGATGTAATCAAATCTTCTTGTGCATTGAAATCATATAAACCTATATTCCACTGGTTATTAATAAAAAAATAACCGTTGCGGTATTCGGCATTTATCCATTGAGGATGTAGATGTAATTGAACATCATGTCCTCTTTCTACCATCAGTAAGACAGATTCATCCCATAGTTCTTTTTGAATCTTTACATTACGATCTTGTTGTTGATATTTTGAAAAAGAAAGTTGTTGGGCTACTTCAACCATAAAAGTTAGTTTAATGCCAAAGCTATCTGCTATATCCATAAATTGTATAGCTGGTAAATATTGGAGGTCACCAACATTACCTAAGCCATTCCCTGATATTTCCCAATCATCTTCAATTAATATTGTAAATTTATTCATCGTTTTAATTGCTTATATAATCCACATATAAGGCCAACTGATCTATTCATCTGCTAAACTACTTACCTAAAAATCAATACTTTGCCCAATCTCCGGAATGATGAGTTCCTTTCCACGTTTTGTAAATGCCTCCCTTGCTTTATCATGATCAATTTTGATATAATCAAAAGTATCAAAATGGCAGCCGATGATTTTAGTGCAATCAATAAAATCAGCAGCAATGGCAGCGTCTTCATAACCCATCGTAAAATTATCTCCGATCGGCAGAATAGCGAAATCCAACGAAGGACAGGTCATAGGAATAAGCTTCATATCTTCCGTGAGGGCGGTATCTCCTGCATGGTAAAAACAACCGTCATCATTCCAGATTACAAATCCACCCGGATTACCGGCATAACTGCCATCGGGGAGGCTGCTCGTGTGAACTGCATTGACATACTTTACCATGCCAAAATCAAAGGAAGCTTTTCCGCCATGATTTAAGGGATGTCCCTTGCACCCTTTTTCGCCATACCACGAGATGATCTCGTAGTTAGAAATGAATGTCGAGTCATTCGCTTTGCCAATGCGCTCTGCATCCGCTACATGGTCTCCGTGCCCGTGTGTAAGTAGAATGTATGCGGGAGCCAACAAGTCGATATCTATATCCTTGGCCAACGGATTGGGACTGATAAACGGATCGAACAGGAGCGTGTGGTCCTTTAATTTGATTTCAAAGCATGACTGCCCTAAGTACCTGATTGACATATTCAATAAATTAATGAATTGCCAAAAATAGATGATTGAGAATTGTTATGCGATAAAAGGGTGCGGCTTTTTTAAAAGATACACATTGGTGAGCCAAAATAATGAAGTTGTTTAATAACTATGTCATCTGACGAAGATAACGGCTTGATTCTCAAGAATTTGGAATTTTTGAAATGCATAACTCGTGCCGCGTTACGCGGTAGCCATAGCTACGATCATACTACTGGACATTGGGGTTAAAATAATACAATGTCTTGAAATAAAGTAGGTTATATATTATAATAAAGTGGAATATATCATTATTGTTTGTAAAACAAACAATTAACAACAATGACAATTCCACTCGTAAGCGAAATAAAACCATTTTTCTCAGGTTTTGAAGAACATGTAATAAAAAAATTTCTCACAACAGCCCAAGGTATATTATCAGCCAGGACGACGAATTTGAACATTGTAAAGGATAAGCTCCCTGGAATACTCGAAAACCAACAAAACACCAAACCTGATTCGAATTATAAGAGGTTGATCCGTTTTTTCAATATGGATGATGCTGACAAGCAGGCATTGATTGAAGCTATATTATGTTTTAGTTTTTATTTGTTGAGACTCAAAGCGAAGAACATCAAATATTTGGCACTAGATGGTACGAGCTGGGAGAATGGCAACAAGAATATTCACTTATTAACATTGAGTGTAGTGGTCAATGGAGTAAGTATTCCAATATGGTGGGAAGACTTAGACAAGAAGGGTATGAGTAATTTTAATGAAAGACGAAAGGTGATAGACAAAGCCTGTAAATTATATAATCTGAAAGGTTTGATACTACTAGCAGATCGGGAGTACATCGGAGAAAGATGGTTTAAATATCTGGTAGACAAGGGGTTAGAGTTTGTAATTAGGTTAAAAAAGGGAATTTATAAAGGGTATGTGGACAACCAAAGGGGAAAGGATAAGACATTTTATAAACACCAACATCTTCGATACATTGGTATTGAACGTGAAGCATTGAAAAAACGGTATCAAATCTGTGGAGTGTCTAAACAAATTGAAATCCTTGGAAAAAAAATTTCTTTTGTGATTTTTAAAAACCCCAAAAGTTCAGCCAACGAACCTCTGTTTTATTTCATATCTACATTGAAAGACAAAAGAAAAATAGTAAAGCTTTACCCTATTCGTTGGACTATTGAAACTTGCTTCAAACACTTAAAATCAAATGGTTTCAATTTAGAAGCTCTTAATTTTAAAGACTCTGGAAAAATAGAATTGACAATGGGTATTGTAGTATTTATCTATGCCTTATGTATTGAACAGGGTCTAACCCAACTCAAGCACAAAAAGAAGAGTGATTGGAAGAAATATAAAAACGGATCGATCAACTTAGTCGTTTCCAAATTTAAAAAAGGACTATCCTTTTTAGAAATCAAATTCAACAACCTTAGAAATTTCATATGCTTTCTTTCTCATTCCATTCGTTCTATCCCCAAACCCTCTTGGCTATTCTTTGAACCACAATTTATAGCTCATGTCCAGTAGTATGGAGGTGCCTTAATGATGCATTCAGAAACGGTGCCGATTGGGTAGATTGGCAAGTTAAGATATCAGCCAAGCAAGTCCCAGTACGATTAATAGGTCTTAAAACTCCCAAAGAAGTTGCTGAGAAAAGGGTGGAAAAAGCAAAAAATAACAGACACTCAAAATCGAATCACTCGGAGCAATATTACGAAATGCTAAACTATGCCATCTTGATAACCAATGTCGATGATAAAGTACTTCAACCACATCAAGTGCTCCTGGTATATGCATTAAGATGGCGTATAGAATGTATATTCAAATGTTGGAAATCTCATATGAATCTTCAAAAGCTGTTTACAGGCAAAAAATACAATAACACGGCCAAACCTTATATTCTTCTGCTACTGATGCTCGGTTGGATAAGCTTGTGTCATAATCTGATATTCACACCATTGAAATACTTGTTTCGAACCAAAAATAATGTGCCAAATGTAAGCCTATACAAAATTGCTCAACTCCTATTGCGCTATAACTCACTTATTCAAACAAAAAATATTTCAGAACAATTCTTGCTCAAATTCATAGGCTACTATGGTACTTACCAGAACAAAAAAGGAAAAAATACATATCTTGAAAGATAATATGTGTTAAATTAAGGTTGATGCCAATGCGCCAGCGGGGGAAACGTTCACAAACTGATTCATTTGTGAAATTATATTGGGTTGTCGATTTACATCTTCTTACTTGCGAAACTCCCTATTTGACCGCCACTGGACATACCGTCTACCGTCTACCGTCAAACGATTAGGAGTTTCCGTGGCCCTGGGGTAACATTCGTATCCTTTATCCTGTCCAAGGGGCTATATTAAAAGGTTTTGAAAGTATTCTCAGAGCAAAAATTAAATTTTACCGTTTTCGTGGGTGCTTGACTTTTTATCAGCCCCAGGTCTAGGTGCTGGGATATAGAGATCTTCTTGTTCTTAGGCCTGGCTTTGTTTTCATTAATTGAAATTGGTATACGGATTCAAGGCGAACACTGAACAAATGTATTATTGATGTCACTTCAAAATAGCGTAGTCCGGTGAGATCAAGGTGAGATAGAGCGCCATTTTGATACTTTCCATCGGATCATCTATTTGTGCTATTGCATCTTCAATGATTTTCTTCGTATCCTGGTCTAATAAACCATTGGCTATGACAAGATCAAGTCTGTCAACCAGTGCAGATGGTGTATCAACCAAACTCAACTCTGTTTCAAAATCAATTTTAAATGAATTCTCATCGACATATTGATTGAATATGTCCCATTCGTGTTTGGGAAATCCCCCCTCTAAATAATAATCGTTGAAATAGCGCTCATCGAATATCCTGACATTAATGTCATTGATACCTCCAATGGCGTTGGTTGAGTTCATGATATGGAATTCGGGAGCGATCAGGTTGTTGTCCTCAATGGGCCCGGGTGGGGTGTAATAAGGCAAGAAGAAATTAAAAACACTGGGTGATTCAACAGGTGATTGGCCAGTCATAGAACCAAAGCTGAACATATCCATCAGATAGTCTCCCCTTAAATTAGGGGAAATGGGAAAGGCTCTGAGCAAGTTCATCAGCCTAACCACAGGTTCTCTTAGCTTGCCGAATGTATATTGACCAGTAGCCATCTCTCTTGCTTCCGGATGAAGAAAAATTGTCTTGATCACCTTCTTGAAATTCCCTGGTTCCTCCGGGTCAAATGCAGCGGCTACATCACCTACATATTTCGGACTGGGATTGGACGTAGTCAATAGTTTTATCAACGATTTGCAGATAAAAGGGGCCGTATTGTTGTGATTAACTAAGTGGGTTATCGTTTGGGCAATATCATCCATACCTGGCTGGCCGGCCGGAAGGACCACACCATTTAATAAATTTTTCTCACTTGGGTCATGATATTCCTCATAGACACGCATTGGGTGCGCAACGATATAGGTCTGACTGTCGGCCTCACTGGCCTTAACACCAAATATCCCCCAGTCATTTCCATCACCCAATCCCGTGAAGACCTGGGCGAACTCTTTGATATCTGCATTGGTATAAGTTGGAATAGGCTGACCTTCATTGTCAAGCTTCAAGGTCCCATCCTGATTCAGTTCCCATAAACCTATGCTAAATAATTGCATGATTTCCCTGGCATAATTTTCATCCGGATGAATATTCTTTTCCGGGATTTCCTTATGGTTGTTGTAATGGGAAAGGAAATTGCCCATGGCCACACTGAGTGTAACATCTGTCAGCAATTGCTGGAAATTGTCAAATGAATTAACTGCCAACTGGTCATAGTAATAGCCCACCATTTGAGAAACATCTTCATAGAAATCTGAATTATCATTAATTACCATGATCTGCGACCAGGCGAAGGCCAAACGCTGTCGCAACAGATCGGGTGCTGTCATGTTTATACTGATCCATGTTGACCTGAACCATTTATGAAAGATTTCTTTTGTAAGCAGCGGCCGTCCCGCTTGGTATGACATTTCATCAGCCATCGGTGAATAAGGCAGGTTGAATTGTTCATCCAGCCAATCCTCATAACCCATGGCAGCAGCCATTTGGATAGTCGCCAAATCTGCCCCAAATGTAGTTTGTGCCAGAAAACGTGATGCGTCCTTGAGCTGTTCGGTATTGCTTATCAAAAAGCCATCGATCGTACTCTCCGGGGAAGAATTATTAGATGAACCGGCGGTAACGGTTATCCCTCGGTCATGCCCGGAACCAATGAAATCCGAATGTCTAATCTGACCGGTTACTTGCAGACACAGGATAAGAAATAATGAGCTGGGTAAGGATCTGTTTATGTTTTTGAGTAAGGATCTGTTCATGATTAGTGGATTTAATCGCAAGTGGTGACCGTGAAATAGTCTATGTCAGAATATTCAATTGTTTTACTGCCCTCAGCAGTCTTCCCATCGACGTGATTTACATAGACATTGGAGAATCCCATGATAGTGTTTCCATCCTTGGTCTTCACTTCATAATTGAACTTATTGCCCTCAACATGTCGAATGTAGACCTCGTCAATTTTGTCAAATGCGAAATTTCGCCAGCCATTCTTTGTCTCAATTACAAACCCATGCCGATAATGCTGTCGAGGTACAAATTCATTTAATTCAACCTTATTGCCATCCATAAGGAATACCGTTCCACTCATTTCACATTTGTTTTCGTCATCTTCATCATCGTCACCATCCTCTTCCTCATAGGTTGAGCCCGCTCTCGTTGGTAGTAAATTGAATTTTACTTCGGTCAAACCGGTGCATTTCCGATGTCCATGGTTGCTTATAGCAGTCAATAACAGGTACCGTGCAGAAACGCTTACAAGGTCTGGACCAGCGAATCCGCCATAAACTGCTTCACCTGAGGCTTTAGGGAAAGTCATCTCCCCAAAGTGGGTCCAGTTTTGCCCATCGGATGAATAGTCAATCTTTACCTGTTTAAAACCCTGATTCAACTTATCGGGATCATTCACATTCCATATTCTTGATTTCGATAAATTGAGTTCCTCTCCAAAGTCATATTGGATCCAGTGTGATTTACCGTATTCCGATTTGGGGCCTGGTTTCTTTTTACAGGATACCCAAGGATCAACCCAAATACTGGCATCCGGTTCAGCATACTGGCAGAAAGTGGTGCTGAGAAGAAGAAAATTGAACAGGCAGATCAAAATGCATTTCATAGTCATGCTCATTATATATTCATAAATCCCAAGGGCAGATTGGCCGAAGAGGGGCTGTAGAATCTGTTGACATTGGGAAACAGCATTTCCAGATCACCCCTTGAAGCGCCATACCATAGGGCTAGCTCCGTAAAATATTCGTCAGTGGATATTTGGGGAATCACCACACCACCTTTTAACATAATATCACCATTCAGCGCGAGACCGGGGTAATCGCCATATATTTCCTTGCCTTTCACCTTTCCTCCCATTACAAGTACATTTCCACCCCAGGCATGATCGGTTCCGTTTCCGTTTGAGGTCAATGTTCTGGCGAAATCAGAAACGGTGAAAGTGGTCACGGAGTCCTTCAATTCCAGCTCTTCGAGGGCAGCCTGAAATTCACTCATAGCTTTGCTCACCACACCCAGCATTCCACCGTGGTTGTTCAGCAGTTCATCGTGATGATCCCAGCCATCAAATCGCATGAAAAATGTTTGGCGTTTGGCTCCTAATTTTTCTCGGACCTGCATGGTACGGGCTACCATTTTTAATCTTTGAGAAAGACCGGACTCAGAAAAAGGTGTAGAAATTTTAGAGTCTTTAACCGCTTCACTAAATAACTCGTGAGTTCTCTGGCTTGCTGTAATGACATCTGCGTAAGATTGTTTGAAGACGTCCTGATACTGCTTTTCCATCAGACTATTGATAGCCGTAGTCTTGATTTGATCAAGCGCAGAAGGCCCGTCATAGCCCTCGATTCCAATACTACCTGTTGGCAGAATGGTATATTCCACCGACTCTTTACCAAGTTGAAAAACATTTTTGCCTGACAATGAAATGTTCATAGAAATATCCTGGTTGGTATTGGCAGACTGCACCATATCTGACAGCCTGCCACCCCATCCGGTTGAAGCATTGGTCTGTGGTATTGAAGTCAACCATTGTTTATCCTGGTCAGCATGAGAAAATAAGCCCATGGGCAATTTTACAGCACCGCTTTCATATCTGGTCTTGGTTACTCGCTCGACGAGGGTACCGACATTGCTCACTACAGCCAGTTTGCCTTCTTCGAATAATGTCAGTAATTCAGGTGCAACCGGGTGAAAGCCTAATTCTCTGTTCTTATAAAGTGTTGGATTAATTTTCAGCAGTTCATTTTGTGGAATGGCATTATTGGAACGTGACTCGGCATATTCCTTGTAATGCTCATTATCAGTGGGGATAACCATGTTGTATGAGTCATTGCCACCACCCAGCATAATACAAACCAAAGCTTTATAATCCTCATCACCGCTAGTAACGGCGTTCATCACAGATGCTGCACTCATTGATTGCAGATTAAACAGGGTGGAGAAGAAAGTGGTTGAGCCAACGGCGGCACAGCTGGCGGTACCCAAAAATTGTCTTCGATTGTAGGTATTCTGCTTTTTCATTGGTACTTCACTTTATAGGATTACTTCAAAATTACCGTTATATGCTCGTCATGACAAGCCCTAATAAAATCCCAAGCTTTCATCGCCAGTCACTTTCAATCCCATACTCAAAATCAGAAATATGATAACAAGCTTGGTAATTATGTGTTTGTTCAACATTTCTAAAACTATTTAAATATATAAAACTTGTATGCTTTTTTTTTTTAGACTTTTATTTACCAGGCCCTTTCCTCATCCAGCGTGAATTCCCCAGCGATTCGGACCCCAATGAATGCCTAGGCATCTTCTTGCCATGTTTCGTAGCCAATAGGCCGATTTTCTTCTAACCCATTTACATCTTTATGTTTGAAATCAGTGGGTCCGAAATGAAAAGAAATCCTTCCCCTGTGATTCGTTCTTCCTCCTGACATCCTCGCGCCACCAAAGGAACTCTGTTTCTTCTTTTTTGAAATAGGACTTGCCTTCAACTTCCCCTTCTGCCTAGGGCATATCGAAATCACTCAAAGCCCGATGGTTACTTGCTCGGGGCTGTGTAAAAAGGTTTTGAAAGTATTCCGAGAGCAAATTTAAATTTGCCCGAAGCTCTCGATAGACTCGATCTCGAGGCTCATCGGAGGCCATTGGCTCTTCTTTCTCAAGAGAAGCGGGGTTGAGTTGTAAAAGAATAATTTTCATAATAAGTAGCAGTTTCAATAAATTGTATTCAGTAAAATAAAAGTTGAGTTCTTCGGGGATTTCTATTAAAATTGATGGAGTTATTCGATATTTGGCTGATATTATTTGACCTTACTACAACCCACTATGCTCGATCGCAGGAAATTCATCGCCCTTCAGTCAACCGCTATGCTCGGACTGGGAATACAGCCCTCATTTGCTTATTCCGCTTCCTTAAAACCGAAATTCAACATGTCTCTGAATCCTGGAAAAATTGGGGTGAAGGCCAGCCTGCAGGAGTCTCTCGATTAAGCCATTAATTATAACTTTCAGGCCATTCATTGCCTTACGGGGGATCTTTTGAAAATGGAATCAGGAGAAATCAAAGAATTCAGAGATAAGATGGATTCAAATCAAATATCCTGGGGCTCAGCCGACCTTCCGGTAGACTTTAGAAAAGATGAATCCACTTATCAAAATGGTTTGAAAGCGCTACCTGCAGTTGCAGCAAAAATGGAAAGTGCCAACGCAAATCGCATGAACACCTTTATCATGCCGACTAGTAATAACCTTACCTACCTCGAGAATTTCAAGAGCCATAAAAAACGTATTAAAGAAATGAGCAATATTCTGGGTCATCACGGAATCCGTATTGGCTTGGAATATCTCGGACCTAAAACCTTGATGGCAAGGGATAAATATTCTTTTATCCGTACGAGGTCTGAACTCAAGGAATTAGTATATGCTATTCAAGAGGATAACATTGGCTTTGGTTTAGATAGCTTCCACTGGTTTTGTGCAGGAGAAAGTGCCGCTGACATCCTGACACTCGATAAGAAAGATGTTGTTCTGGTTGACCTCAACGATGCCCAAGCCGGTTTCTCAGCAGATGACCAGCTGGAAAAAGAAAGGGAATTGCCCAGCGCCACAGGGATTATTGACCTAAAGGCCTTCTTGAGTGCTTTGCTTGCACTTGACTACGAGGGTCCAATTCGGGCAGAGCCTTTTAACAAGGTCCTGGATGATATGGGCGATGATGAAGCCCTCAAAGCTACACATGCTGCGATGAGCAAAAGTTTTGCGCTTTTATAGATCAATAAACCTTCGCGACCTTGCCAAATCGGCTTTCTCTTTTCTACAAAAGCACGAGGTCTTTCTTTCGCATCTTCAGATTGAAAGATTCGCATGTTTGTTTTATGAGACACTCGGATCAATTCCTGGTCTGATTTCTCTGCGGTTACACGGCCAATGATCGGACTTTCTTGTTTGGCAAGCGGGGCATTCGCTTAACTCCTGAGTCACCCGATTTAAAATCCCAAATTGAAAAGCCCTTTCTACTCAAAATCGACCACAGGTAGCCATGACTTCCGGGGCAATAGCAATTGTATGGAATTAAGAACGAGGAACACCACCCTGAATTACTTTTGATGTAATCGAAGTGGGATAAGCTATTCGGCTAAACCAACAAAGTGAGACGCCTCGGTTATTTCTATATTACCTTTTGTAAATCCTTGATTCTTATATTTCTAAACCATATAGATCCCTTCTTTGAATAAAGTGCAATACCTCCTGTATCTGTTGCACCATATCCTTCAACGTTTTGATAAATCGTACCCGCAAGACTCGCTTTCCAGTCATCACTACCAATTGTGTAATCAGTGACCTTAATGCCATTTACCCAATATTCTATATGATCACCATCGACGACCACTCGGGCCTTGTTGTAATCATTCGCAGGATTTGAGATGACATAAAAAGGTTCGGAAATATCGTAATTGGCCCCGGTTTTGTGCTTTCGCACTGCTTTGGCATCGGCATTCCCTAGATCGTCGACAAGTTGCATTCTCGGTGATATCAATAATACATTCTCACCATCATCTTTCAGGGGAACATTGATAAGAATTCCTCCTTCTGCACCCGTCTCAACCTTCCAATCCAATTCCAATTCGAAATTGTCATAACTCAATGAGCTGGTCAAAAGAATAGAACCACCATATCCCTTGATCTGGTCATTTTCGACGGACCATCCCGCACTTGATTTCCATCCTTCTAATGTTTCGCCATTAAAAATATTTTTCCATCCCTGTTCTTTTTCAGGTGATGTCAAAACATTCAATTGACCAGGGTAAGGATACGGATTGACCTGGCCGGATTCATCTGGAAATTCATTCAGCGTATACCAAGCTTCATTTGACCATAATTGATCATTGTTTTCGCTTAGGAAAGTAGGCTGAAGTTGTACATAAAGCACATGCTCTTTCTTCATACCGGCTAATGCTAAAAAAACTTTTTTTCTATCTTCTGAAAGCGTTACCGACTTGATTTTCAAATTTTCCAAATCGCGTTTTTCCTGGCTGGAGATTTCTTCAGTCCAAGCGTAATACCATTGTTGAACTTTGTAATCTGCAGGATCTGTGCCATCGCCAATCCTCAATGGTGTGGTGAATTCGATTTCCAGTCCGTTTGCTTTCGATCGAATGGCCAACATTTCAAAGGTTACTTTATTAGTATAGGAAAGACGTTGAAGACCAAAATAGTGCCCTTTATGACCAAAATCCTGCGCTCCACCAAGACCACATGCGTATAATGCTCCATCAGGTCCCCATTCCAATCTCAGAACTCCTTACCCGTCCCAATAAATTCAGGGTAATAGGGAGTAGACCTCGCGAATTAAAACTGCTTCATATTTTTGTATATGCAGTTACAATTCCCCTTCTTCCCTAAAGATACAAAGATGATCTCTCATTGTCTTGGAGTACACACCCAAGACGGTATTGTACAATACATAGCCAATGGCTTACCTGTATATAGTCATTCGAGTGACGATCTTAATGCTTTCAGATTCATAACTAGCAATTTTATAGATAAAGGATTGTGCAGCCGAGCTGAAGTTCAGCGGGCTTTTGGAGTGAGTATAGACAGTGTCAGAAGATCGTATAGAAAATACAAGGAGAAGGGAGAATCTGGATTTTTCGGGCCTGATGCCAGAAAAGGCAAAGCATACAAGATGGTTGGTAAACTAGTGGAGCGGATACAATCGAAGCTGGATAAGAGACAAAGTAATTTGAGTATCTCAAAACAAGAAGGGATTTCAGAATCGTCGATACGCTATCACATTGAAAAAGGCACTTTAAAAAAAAGTTCAAAATAGAGTGTGAAGGTGGAAATGGCTCGACCTTAAATGATCGCAATGACCTAGACCAATCTACGCCGATGGGCATAGCCACAAGCCGCTCTGAAGACAGGATAGGTGCATCTCTTGGGTTGTCTGGTCATGCTGAGGTGAAGTTTGACAACAGCGAAGCTTTATGCGGAGCAGGGGTATTATTCCTCTTACCTGCCTTGATAGAGCATGGGTTATTCAAGACAAAACAGGTATATGAGTTACCTTCATCACACTATTACGGACTAAGGTCGATACTATTGACTTTGGCCTTCATGGCCCTGTTGCGCATCAAAAATCCCGAACAACTCAAACAATGTAAACCAGGGGAGATCGGCAGGATAATAGGCTTGGATCGTATACCAGAAGTTCGGTGTTTGCGAGAGAAAATAGATTTGCTGAGCAAGCAGGAAAAAGCCGTTGAACTGAACAACCTTCTGATCGATCACTGGTATAGAGATGAGGATAATGAGGACTCATCTTTTTTATATATAGATGGTCACCAACGGATCTATTATGGAGGCAAAGCTAATCTACCTGTCAAATATATTGCGAGACAAAAATTGTGTTTAAGCGCCACTACGGAGTATTGGGTTCACGATGCACAAGGGATGCCTGTTATGATGGTGATAGGGCAATTGACAGAGAAAATAAAAGAAGCAATACAAGACCTGATTATTCCACAAATGCTACAAACCAAATTACTTACTGAGATACAAGAGGAGGATGATCGACAAAGCCCTCAATGCACCTTTATTTTTGACAGGGAGGCTTACGAACCTGCTTTCTTTAACCACCTGTGGGAAAGGTATAGAATAGCCGTGATTACATATCGCAAGGATGTGCGAGATTCATGGAATAAAGATGACTTTGAATCTACTGATACACAAGTACTTAGCCAGGATGTAACCATGCAATTGTGCGTGAAAGAAGTAACGCTTGGAGGACACACTTTCAGAGAGATCAGAAGCTTGTCTGAAAAGGGTGAACATCAAACCGCTATTATCACCACTCACCCTACTTTGGGAATAGCATTGATAGCAGGCAGAATGTTTGGAAGGTGGTGTCAGGAAAACTTCTTCAGTTACCTCATTCAAGACTATGATTTTGATAAAATGATTCAATTTGGGGTAGAAAGTATTGATCCCAATCGGGAAGTGGTCAACCCACAATACCGAAAATTAACAAACCAACTGAAAAAACTCAGGGAAAAGATCACCCGGTTAGAAGCCAAGTTCTTCCCTCTTGCAGAACTAGCTATGGATGAGAAAATTGACAAACTTCCTGAAATAACCGAAAGACAAATGAAGTATAAACACAAAATTGATATTCTTCGAAAAGAAGAAAACAAGATCGCCACCCTCAGAAATGATATTCCTGCCAGAATAACTCTTGAGCGTATGCCCGAGCAGAAAAGGTATAACAAGTTAAAAACCGAAAGTAAACTGTTCATGAATGTAATAAAGATGATCGCTTACAGAGCAGAATCATCTGTGGCAGCTGTGGCTTGTGACCACCTCAATAGGGCAAAAGACGAAAAAAGAATGTTCATCAAACAAATCATCAGCAACAACGCTGACTTGATTCCGGATTATAAGAGTAAAACGCTGACTATAACCTTGCACTCTCTTTCTGCACCAAGATTTAATCATGCAGCCAAACAGATTGCAGACCTGCTCAACAAAACTGAAACCATATTCCCTGGATCAAATTTGCGCATGATCTTCAAAATAACAGCGAATTTAGATTGCGAGAGGTAAGGAGTTCTGAATCTATTGATTCCCACTTCTAGACCTTGAGAGAAACGAAATACTGCCCCTTGATACTGCCCTTTTACCTTTTCGATAAAATCACGTTTGATGCCACCGTGGGTGATATCTCCGTGAACCATCTGGCCTTCATAGGGCCCGTGTATCATTTTTATGGGCTGAAACGGGGAGTTGCCAATTTCATTTTGTGCCAACCAAATGGCCGGGGGCTTTATGGGCAAATCGTCCGGCAGATGGTCTGCGTGTATTGTTCGATTACCATAAAAAGGCTTTCCTGTTGCAGGTATATGGTTGATTTTATTAACGGGATTCCATTCTCCTTCGTTATCGGCAAAGAAAATTTCACATTTGACAAAATTGGCAAGGTCTTGAGGGGGTATTTTGTCAATATATCCGGAACAGATGCCAGAGATGGAATCTGCATTGATATGGTTATTATTTCTAAATAGGGTTGACAGTTGACAGTACTTTTTCCATATAGAGATACTTATTCCCGTATATCACGAGGGTGCTCAAGAATATACCAAAAAGGTTCACATTCTACCGTCTACCGTCTACCGTCTACCGTCCTTTACACCAGTATTTCCTTCACAACATTCCCAAACTGATCAGTAAGTCTGAAGTCCCGACCTTGAAAATGATAGGTTAATTGTTCATGATTAAGACCAAGTGTATGCAGAATTGTTGCTTGTACATCGTGCACATGTACGCGTTCACGCACACCCGAATAACCCACCTCGTCTGTTTCGCCGTACGTAATTCCAGGCTTAATACCTCCACCAGCCATCCAGATGGTAAATGCTTCAGTTTGGTGGTCGCGGCCTACAAATGGATTCTCCCTTCCAAGTCTGTTCTCCATCATAGGAGTTCGCCCAAATTCGCCACCCCAGACGACGAGGGTTTCTTCCAGCAAACCGCGCTGCTCAAGATCCGTCAGCAAGGCTGCAACAGATTGATCGATCTCCTGGCAACGTCGCAAAAAACCACCATTCAATGCCTCGCTCTCACTCGCCCCATGAGCATCCCAGCCCCAATGGAACAACTGGATATAACGCACATCCCTTTCCGCTAATCTTCTGGCTAACAGGCAGTTATTGGCAAATGAAGTCTTTCCGGATTCGGTGCCGTACATTTCGTGAATCGATTCGGGCTCTTTCGAAATATCCATTGCTTCGGGTACGGATACCTGCATTTTGAAAGCCATTTCGTATTGGGAGATACGCGTCAAAATTTCAGGATCCTGAAATTCCTCATACTGCTTTCGGTTGATCTCGTTGATGGCATCTATAGAATTTTTTCTCAAGTTTCGACTCATGCCTTTCGGATCGGACACATAAAGCACGGGATCACCGTGCGAACGGCATTGCACGCCCTGATAAACAGAAGGTAGAAATCCATTGCCCCAAACACTCTTTCCTGCATCTGGAGTTTTTCCACCGGAAACCAAAACGACGTAGCCCGGAAGGTTTTCATTTTCAGAACCTAGACCATAGGCTGTCCAAGCCCCCATGCTTGGCCTTCCCAAACGCGCGCTGCCCGTGTGCAACAGCAATTGGGCAGGAGCGTGGTTAAATTCATCTGTATGCACTGCTTTCAAGAAGCAAATTTCATCTGCTTTCTCAGACAAGTGCGGGAGATGATTTGATATCCAGGCACCCGATTCGCCATGCTGTTTGAATTCAGCTTGATGACCCAACATATTCGGCACACCTGAAATAAAAGCAAAACGCTTGCCCTCCAACAAAGATTCAGGGCAGGGCTGCTGGTGCAGTTTATTCAATACGGGTTTGTAATCAAACAATTCCAATTGAGAAGGGGCGCCAGCCATATGGAGATAGATCACTCGCTTGGCCTTTGGGGCGAAATGCGAAAGCCCGTCTAAGCGTCGGGTTTGAGAAGAATCCGTCAACAAAGGATTCTTGTCTTGACAACCGAGCAAGGATGCAAACGCTACTCCGCCGAGCCCTGTTGTGCAGGTTTTTAAAAAATGGCGGCGCGTTCGGTATTGGAGATCGCGCTGTTGAGCTTCTATTTGCAGATTCATTTAATCAATTTTGAATTATTGAATTTTGAATGTACGCTTCCTGAATCTTCTCGTTTTATAAAGGCAAAATTCATCGCTTGCCCTTCATGGCCCCTCCTACGCTGAAGCTTCGGCGGGCAGGCGTCTACCCCTCCTACGCTGAAGCTTCGGCGGGCAGGCGTCCGCCGTAAGCCGTCCACCGCCTGCACTGAGCGAAGTCGAAGTGTCACTGTTTCATCACAAATCCATCCAAATTCATGATCGCATTTGCCACCACTGTCATTGGCTCTGATATCCTGAATTCGTAGGCATTTTCGTACTCGGATAACGTTATTTCTTCTTGCAATGGATTTTTCAATTCTTCCTGAGACTGTCTATATAATTTTTTCAAAACTACTACCGTCGCTTCATCCGCCTCTTTGCACATAGCTTTTCGATAACCTGCCCGCAGGCCAGTTTCTAAATTTTCTTTTCCAGCTTTTTCCATCTCTTTGCCCAATGCCTCGGCTGCCTCCAGGTATACAGGGTCATTCAAGGTTACCAAGGCTTGCAGAGGCGTATTGGTCCGGATGCGTCGCGAAACGCAGAACTCCCGACTGGGCGAATCAAATGCGGTCATCGAGGGATAGGGAGTAGTGCGCTTCCAATACGTATACAGTCCTCTTCGGTATCGCAGGTCATCTTTGGGAGTTTCCCACTTATGGTCGTTGTACACCACCTGCCAGATGCCATCCGGTTGATGAGGCATCACACTTTTTCCACCGATATGCTCATTGAGCAGGCCGCTTACCGCCAGGGCTTGATCCCTGATCTGTTCAGATGAGAGACGGAATCTTGAGCCTCTTGAAATCAAACGATTGAAGGGGTCTTTTTCTAATTTTTCAGGAGTTGTGGTTGAAGCCTGTCGGTAAGCAGACGATGATACCATTTGTTTCAAAAGAGCTTTTCCGCTCCAGTTGTGATCGTCAATAAATTGTACGGCCAACCAATCCAATAACTCAGGATGCGAGGCCGGCAGGCTCTGGGTACCGAAATCTTCGAGAGATTCAATAATTCCCGTTCCGAAAATTTGCTCCCAAAAACGGTTGACCATCACGCGCGTCGTGAGTGGATTGTCTTTACTTACCAACCATTGTGCAAATTCGAGGCGGTTTTGGGTCTGTTCCGCTCTATTGGTCAAAAGCGATTCGGGGATCTTGGCGTGCACCTCTTCGCCTTGTACCAACCAATTGCCCCGTTCAAATACTCTCGTCGTGCGGCGGAATGTCGAAGACTTGGGTTGCATTATCGGGGTCTTGTCCGCCTTGGATATCAGATTGACCAACTCGTCTTTGTATTTTGCCAGCTTTGGAGTGTGTAATTCACCTTTGAAGTGCAATTCTATTGATCCTATGCTCAGCATACCGTCTGGTATTTTACCAGTAGTATTGATAATCTCAAATATCAAGTCATGTTGTCCCCTCGTAGGCACCACTGGAGTTTTTAGGGTTGAAAACTTTTTTCTATCCTGACGACTGACATTCGTCTTTGGAAAATCAGCCTCATTGATCAATTCTCCGTCCACGTCATCGAGCCGCACTTCGATTCTACTGTCATTCCCATCAACGGCATATGTGTAAGAGATGTGACTTAGATCGGTCACATCGATATCTGAAAATTTAAAGCGAAATTTTTTATCTTCAATGGCCTGCAGATTTGAAGTCCAATTGGTCACAATACCATTGGCTGACGGCATCCACGCACCCGCGAAGGTCACATTTTGAAAGTCATCACAATGTCCGGGTATCAACTTTGGGAATAGTGCCTCATTAATACGGGCTTGGATTGGAGAAGTTTTGTCAATTCTTTTTTCGGGTTCGAGCTGTTTGATGAAGCCAATGATCTCGTCTATCTTTTCCGCATCCTCCTTTTCGTAACTGTAGATGTTGGGCATTTCGGTGTTCAAGTCGTTGTCCAGAGTGTGATTAAAAATGTCCATCACTTCGTAAAACTCCTCGTGACGGATGGGGTCGTAAGGGTGGCTGTGGCATTGCACACACGAAAGTGTGGTAGCTTGCCACACCTCGAAAGTGGTATTCATGCGATCGATCACCGCAGCAATGCGGAATTCTTCGTCCTCGGTACCGCCTTCGGTATTGTTCATCGAATTTCGATTAAAGGCGGTGGCGATCAACTGGTTCTCATTGGCATCTGGCACTAAATCACCCGCCAATTGTTCAATGGTGAATTGATCGAATGGCACGTCGTCATTGAAGGCATTGATCACCCAATCCCTGTAGCGCCAAATGTTGCGATGCGTATCTGCCTCGTAACCTTTGGAGTCAGCATAGCGCGCCAGATCGAGCCAAAGCGCAGCCCAACGTTCACCGAAATGAGGGGAGGCGAGCAGTCTGTCGATCATATTTTCGTAGGCATTGGGAGATTCGTCTTTTATAAATTTATCGACCATTTCCGGCTTTGGTGGAAGGCCGGTGAGATCCAAGCTCGCTCTACGGATCAATGTATAGCGATCAGCTTCGTGTGCCGGCTGTAGCCCATTCTCTTGTAATTTCCTCAATATAAAATGGTCGATGCCGTTGGTCATCCAATCCGATTTAAGCGCAGGTAGATCGACATCCTTCGGAGGAATATAGGCCCAATGCTGTTCCCATTTTGCCCCTTGATCTATCCATTTTGTGATCAGTTCTTTTTCTTCTGTGGACAACGGCTCGCCATCCTGTGGCATTCGTTCATCGGGGTCGTGATGAGTAATACGGCGATACAATTCGCTTTTCCTAGGACTACCTCGAACGATGACTGACTTTTCCGATTCATCCGATTTAAAAACTTCCTCTTCGAACAAGAGGCTGAAATCACCCAGTTGTTTGATCCCGCCGTGGCATGTCAGGCATTTTTTGTTGAAAATGGGACGGATGTGGTCATTGTAGCTGATGACTTCTTTATGGAGGTTACATTGGACAAGGGCAGCAGATAGCGGAAGTATTAATACTCCCACCAATAAGATTTTGAAAATAAACGAACCCTTCCAGAAGCTCTTTTGCATGAACAGATATTTTAATAGGGTGTGGACTTATAAGATGGGATAAAAATATTAAATCTTTGGTAAATAAAACCTATACTTATATTTGTACATATTAGTTAAATTAAATGGTACAGAATGTTGGTAAAAAATATGACAGAATTCAGGAAGAACATGAAAAATACTTTTGATCAGATCAATGAGACCGAAGAAATGGTAATCATATCCAGGTCGGAGGACAGAGATATAGTTCTTCTTTCTTTGAAAACATTTAACGGGATGAAAGAGACCCTGTATCAAATGTCTTCAAAGGCTAATAAAGAAAAACTTGACAAAGCTTTGGCTGATATTGAAGCATCGAAAAATATTATTACAAAAGATCTTCTCGCTTTATGATATTAAGCTGGCACACGTCAGCCTGGGATGACTATCTGTACTGGCAAAAAACCAATAAAAAAACTTTCAGTAAGATAAACGAGCTGATCAAAGATACCCTTCGGCACCCACTTTCAGGTCTTGGAAAACCAGAACCACTCACAGGTAATTATTCAGGCTCATGGTCGAGAAGGATAAATAAAGAACATCGCCTGATCTACAAAATTAAGAATGATCAAATCATCATAGCTTCTTGCAGATTTCATTATTAAGACAGGTAATTTTAAGTTATTAGGTATTTTTGACTTCTATTCATCAGAGGATTACTCATAGGGGTGTATCCCAGTTTTTCGCAAAAATGGTTAAATTAGCATAAACCAAAATACATTCAAAAATGGACAAGGCTAAATTACTGAACCAGTTTAGCCAACTTTTGGATGAGATAGAACTTAAAGAGAAAACCGCAGAAAGCTTTTATGAATTTGAAACCAAATCGGTGGAGCTTCTTAAAGAATTAAGTCGCAATGTGATAGAACAGACCATAGGAGAAGCCGATGAAGATTATCGTAAAAAAAAAGCATAATAGGCTATTACGGAAAACTTGAACTGGACAACTCACATCGATTTGTAAAAGAGGTCAAAGGAGTAAAACTGAGTCCGATGCTGAAGGATATCACAGCATATGTAGGGCAAAGTGAATGCTACCAATCGAGTAGTGAATTACTAAAAAAGACGATGCAACTTGATGTGAGCGACAACAGCATACACAGAGTATGTCAAAGTCTTGGAGAGGAGGGTGAAAAATGGCTGGAGGAGCAAAGAGAAGATGTACAAAGTAAGCCCAAAGCGGAGTCCGATGAGGTAGTATATGCACATGCAGATGGAGGGATGGTGTTGACCAGACCGAGTGATTGGAAAGAAGTAAAAGTAGGAAGGGTTTATAAAGGTAAAGAAGTACTTAAACTGAGCGATACCAGGAGTTTTATCAAAGAATCGTGGTATTGTTTTCATTTAGGTGGGCATGAAGAATTTGAACGAAAGATGTCAGAATATCTGGATACCTACGAAGATCTAAAAGACAGGTTGGTCATAATAATAGACGGAGCGAAATGGTTGGGAGATTGGTTTAGCTCAGAATATCCAGAGGCTTTGCAAATACTGGATTATTATCATGCCTTAGAACATTTTTCAGACTTTTCAAAAGTAGCGATACATAGAAAAGAAAAGAGAAAAGAGTGGTTAGACACCATAAGGGAAACACTATTGAAAAAGGGAGGACAAGCTGCCTTAAAAATGGTGGAGAACATAGAATGTAAAACAGAAAAGAAAAAAGAAAAGAAAGAGAAATTATTGGTCTATTTAAACAACAACATCCACAGGATGGAATATCCAAAATATAGAGAAAAAGGGCTACAAATTGGAAGTGGTGCCATAGAAGCAGCCCATAGAACATTGGTGCAAAAGCGCTGTAAATTGTCAGGACAAAGATGGACTCCAAAAGGAGTTACAAACGTAATCAGTCTCAGAAATTTGAGAATGAACAATCAATGGGACAGACTCTCTGAGTTCCTTGGGAAAAAAGCTGCTTAAACGAAAAAATGGGATACACCCACTCATAGAGAATTAGTGAGGCTAAAAAAATTTAAAAAATGCTAGATTTCATAAGCCAGCCCTGGCATTGGGCAATTTCCGGTATAATGATCGCTTCTGTGATGATTATTCTTTTGAGGTTCGGAGGTGAATTCGGCGTTTCGTCCAATTTGCGAACGATATGCGCAATTTGTGGTGCAGGCAGCAATGTCGAATTCTTCAACTACAATTGGAAAAGCCAGATATGGAATTTGACATTTATCGGCGGTGCGGTCATCGGTGGTTTCATAGCCTATAATTTCTTGCACAGCCCTGAACCGGTGCAGATTTCAGCCAAAACAATTGCTCATCTTCAGACGGTGGGCATTGAAACTCCATCGACTCTTTCAGAGGGAAGCGGCTTTGTTCCCAAAGAAGTCTTCGACACTACAAATATTTTTTCATTGCCAAACCTCATAATTCTTATCATCGGTGGTTTTTTGATAGGTTTTGGAGCTCGATGGGCAGGAGGCTGTACTTCGGGCAATGCGATAAGTGGTTTGTCTAATTTACAATTGCCTTCTCTTATTGCAGTTATCGGTTTTTTCATCGGCGGTCTTCTGATGGCCTGGATTATTTTACCTAAGATATTAATGCTAAATACTTGAATATGAAATTGATCAAATATTTATTCGTCGGTATTCTTTTCGGCATAGTTATGACCAAATCAGAAGCCATCAGTTGGTTTCGCATTCAGGAAATGTTTCGATTCGAAAGTTTCCATATGTATGGGATTATTGGTACGGCGGTCATTTTTGGTATAATAGTGATTGGAATTTTTAAAAGATTTCAGATCCAAACGATAGAAGGAAATGACTTGAAATTAAATGCAAAAGATAAATCCATTCCACGTTATCTGTTGGGTGGAATCATTTTCGGATTAGGTTGGGCTATGACGGGAGCTTGTCCAGGGCCAATGTTCACCCTTTTAGGTCACGGAATTTGGTCTATTTTATTGGTAATCGTAAGTGCAATTTTGGGAACTTACTTTTATGGAGTTTTGCGATCCAGGTTACCACATTGAGTGGGGTTTTCTACATCAGATTGATAGTGGAACTCTTTTGATTTTCCATGCAGGATAAACAGACAAAGCAAGAAATTCATAAGTACAAATCAATAACCGGGATTTTGGACGATATTGGAATTAGCATCGATCTCTCGTTGTGGAATCGGCCATCGCAGTTTAGGCTCCTTGTAAGATCTTCCATTTACATCTCGTCGCAAACGACTAAGGTCGTGGATGCGATTACCTTCCATGAGTAGTTCAGCGTGCCTTTCCCAAACGATAATATCAATCAATTCTTCGACACCACTCGATCCTGCAATCCACAAATCTCCTGACTCATCTTCAATAATAGAGCGAAACGGGTTGGTGGGAAAATATTCCAACAAATCATATCCCTTAATGATTCCCGACGCAGGCTCATACTTAATCAAAGGAAGATTAAAATACGCTGCCCAAATACTACCTTCTTCGAATCTTGAAATAATTTGAGTATTAAATTGTTTCGAAGACTTCTTTCATCTTGAGAATATCGAAAGGTTTGGATCTACCACTTATCAAGGATATTTCGCTTAGAATCCCTCAATTGTCATAAGTCGGGCAGGATTGCACTGATGACTCCTAAGACAAATACATCACTTGCCAGGCCCCTTGGCTCACTGTCGTAAGCCACCTCGCTTTGCGGCGAGGATCGGTCACTCATCCAGAAACCCATCCCTTGTCAGCTCCTTCTTCGGATTTACCGCATACTTGGTAAAATCTTCGACTCCTTCTTCCCTGAGCACATCTTCGTCGATAAAGAAATTACCTGTACATTGGCGACTGTCCCTGCTGAGGATGACGAAGGCGGCGTCGCCCATGATCTCAGGCTTCCGGCTTTTCTGCATCATCTCTTCGCCACCGAGCAGGTTATTTATTGCGGCAGTGGCGATGGTAGTTCGGGGCCACAGGGCATTGGCTGCGATGCCATCGTCTTTGAGTTGGTGAAACTGGCCAAGTACGGTCATGCTCATCCCGAACTTACTCATCGTGTAAGCAAGATGGGCGCCAAACCATCTGGAGTTCATATTTAGCGGAGGAGACATGGTCAGAATGTGAGGATTGTCCGCCTTTTTAAGAAACGGGATACACTTTTGGGAGACCATGAAGGTGCCTCGCGTATTGATGTCTTGCATAAGGTCGTAGCGCTTCATAGCGGTCGTTTCGATCGGGGTAAGGCTGATCGCGCTGGCATTGTTGACGACGATATCAATGCCACCAAACGTGGCTATCGCTTCGTCGACGGCCTTGTCGACCATTTCTTCAAACCGGATGTCTACGATGACCGGTAGGGCCTTACCTCCGGCATTTTCGATCTCTTCGGCAGCGGTATAGATCGTGCCGGGAAGCTTGGGATGGGGTTCGGCCGTTTTGGCGGCGATGACGATATTGGCGCCCTCTTTAGCAAGGCGGAGGGCGATTGCCTTACCTATGCCTCGGCTGGCTCCTGTGATAAAGGCGGTTTTGTTTTTCATATTTTAGTTTGATTTGTTGCGCGCAAGCGGCCATCTCAAAAGTAAAAGGAATTAGCCAATAACCAAATTTGATTCTGAAGTTCCACCCCCTGCGCCCCCGCCAGCGGGGGATAGATTCAAAGTATCCTAAGGGTGTTGTGGAATGGCATAAAACCCTTTGGTAGCCGGGTCAAATATCCGATAATGATGTCTGCGTCCGGGGGAAGTTTGCATCCATATTTTTTCTCCCATATAAAAAATGCGATCGCCCCAGTTTTCGGGAATGCTAAATGGGTCATTTTGCTGGTGGTAATAGTAGGTTGTTTTTCCTGTATTCCGGTTATAAGACACCATACCCGGACTTAATAAACCTGGTACTGAGGCATAAACTATTCCCTGCTCATTAACAGCCACCGCATCAATATTATTATAAACAGCGTCGGCGCCAATAGGAATATTAAATTGTACTAATTCAAATTTATCTTCAACGGGATAAGCTTTTACAAACCCTTGGAATAGACCCAACCATACGATGCCCTGCTTATCTTCCAAATTAGCCCAAATGCTGAGGATTGGCAATTCATCCGGTTTTTCCCCTTGTTTTATTTGCCTTATATTACCTCTGGCATCTATCAAGATCGGATGATATGAAAAGGAACTTAGCCATAATCTGCCCATGCGATCGGCTAGAAAAGTTTTGGTACTACCGGATTGATGCCATTTTAAACCAAACTGCTGTTCAAACTTTTCGGGGTCAAAAGCATGTTGCACAAAGTCGCTCCGTTCAAAATCATAATAAAATATGCCTTTCGTAGTCACTGTCCAGATGTTGCCTTTTTTATCCTGGCAGGAGGTATGGGGAAAGCCGCTCAGAGACTTACCAATTTTATCCTCAAAGCGTTCAATTTTGCCGGTTTTCGGATGAATGCGCTCCAGGTTTCCCAGGTTTTCGGCAGGGCCTCCTCCTGCCATATACCACATCCAGCCATCTTTGCCTGAATAAATATCCATAATGCCATTGCCGCCGATGGAATTGGAGTTTTCCGCATCGTGCTTATGATGGGTAAAATTTCCGGTTTTGGGATTTAAACGGTCCAGACCTCCACCAAGAGTACCTATCCAAAGATATCCTTCACCATCCTGAGCAATGCTTACCAGGTCATTGTATGCCAGGCTGTTGGGATTGTTGTCATCGTGACGGTAGTTTGTAAAGCTTTCTGTTTGCAAATCCAACCTCGATAGGCCGTCATCGGTGCCTATCCAAAGAATGGGTTGAAAGCGGTCCACTGCCAGGGCGGAAATATAGTTCCTCACCAAACTATTGGAATCCCGTGGATTGCGATAGTAAAATGTATAATCAAAGCCGTCAAATTTGACCAATCCGCCGTGGGTTCCCAGCCAGATAAATCCAAGGCTGTCCTGCACCATGGAGCGGATTGACTGCTGGGAGAGTTCGTCGTCAGGAGGAAGGCGCTGGAAGTGCACGGATTGAGCACTTCCTACTATAGTAAGCAAAAGACAAGCAAGGGCTGGTGTTAATCTTAATATTCTCAAAAGTTCTAAATACATTTTATTCCCCAAACATTTGTGAGTTAGTCCATTGTTGGCCCGTTAAAGTTTAATCAGTACCCCTCGTTCTGCACCAAATTAGGATTCACATCCAATGCCGTCTGGGGAATAGGGAATACCTTTCTGAAGTCTTCGCTCGGTTCTTTGTGGCCCCAGCCAGCGGTAAATTTACCTAACCGGATCTGGTCATGACGGCGATGTCCTTCCCAGTAAAATTCAAATTCCCTTCCGTTAAATTGTTCAAAATCAGATTTTTGGATAATGCCATCCTGGTTAAGATAATTGACAGACAGGCGATATCGGCTATCCGTGCTGCCGCCTGAGACGGATAAATCGTGCCTTTGAGTAAATGCGGTCCGGTAGATTTTGTCCTGCCAATCGGTATTCGCACCATAGTCCAGGCCGCTGAATCCCAACCTGTTAACGGCTTCGCGAACTTCTTCCGGACTTAATAAGTCCTTTTTTTTTGCGAATACCATAGCCAATGACTGCCACTTCTTCAAGGATTTCCACTTTTTCTTCCAAAACCACATCAATGAAGGAACGTCCTGCAACAGGAATCTCCTGCGTTTTAAAACCAATAAATGAAATTATAAGAATGGATTCCGGCTCATCTAAATCCAAAGAAAACAGTCCATTTGCATCCGCACTTGTCCCGGTAGAAGTACCTTTTACCAAAATTGTGGACCCGGGTAGTGGTGCGTGGTTCGCTCCCTAGACCACCTTGCCGGAAATTGTATGTTGGGAAAATAAGAAAATTGGAAAGACTGATAAAAGCAACCAAATTATGAGTCTATAATTAGATTTCATTTGTCTATAATTTGGTTTCATTTGGTCAGTTAAGATGTAACCCGCCATCAATTGCGAAATTTCCATTTAAGTTACTAACTGACCTTTCGCAGGGCAGATATTTGGAAAATTAAAAAATAATATTATAGTTATTCCAAAAGAGGAATAGCTTGCAGTTGAGCAGGGTTAACCAAATTGAATTGTTTTTTCATTCGGTTAAGTTCTTGATATGCTGCTTTGACAGCTTTTAAGTATAGTCTTGCCTTTATGGCGAAGTGGTTTTTAGCTTGATTAATTTTGAGCAATTCGAGTTTAGTATACGCTATCATCACACAAAAAATATGATTGGACTGCGTCACTTCATACTTTGTTGGTGATTTGGCTAAACAAGCATTCTGTTTCATCGATTTGTGGAATTCCTCAACTTTCCATCTTCTTTCATAGATTGTATGAGTCTGCTGATGTGTAAGTTTTGTATCGTTGCTTACCAGATACAGTACGCCTGTGGAGTAATCTTTGTTCGTAAAGACTTGTTTGGTCAAAGAAACCGGAAAGTCCAATCCTTTGATCCAAACTTCCATTACACAGTCTGGCTGTAGGTCTAGTGCATCGACTCTTGTAAACTTACCTTGCAGTTTTTCTTCCTTACTCAGGGCAACAAGACGATTGGTCTTAATTGCACCGATAAAATGCTTTTTTAACTCGTAATGCACAAACTCCATATTGTCATTTGAGCTAAACCAACTATCCCATAAGGCATATTTGTACTGAACATGATTACGCTGTGTGAGTACTTTGAGCCTTTGTCTTACTAACTCATTCTTACTCACCTCACTTTTGCGTTTCTCTTGTCGTGTTTTTAGATCAGTAAACCTGATTGGCTTTCTGATAATTTCATAGGCTAAAGGCAACTCTACCGTTTGGCCATCACCCAATTGGTTATGATATAGAAAACTTATCATATTGATGCCTTTGACGCTCCTGTTCTTTGTATGATCAAAGTGATACGTTATTATCTCATTCTGAGTAGAATGTGGTTTTTCAGTTATCACATCATCAATACAAATGCTACCATCAGGACTTTCTACTTTCCTGACTATAGGTTTAACAGATTTCCAATAATCTTTTTGGCCCAGAGTAGGCTGAGCCAAAAATCTACTGATCTGATCATGGCTATAAGCACCGTCTAACATTTTAGACATACCTATAGCTGTGCTGTGACTAAAACTTGTCAACAAATAATCGCTGTACAAGTCGGCAATGTGCGGATTCATCATTAGTAACTATCTTTAGATCCAGCACAAAGCTATACATATAATAATTTTTTACAATACCAAATTTTCGAACTGCGAAATGTCAGTTACTAAAATTGATGAACTTGTGGAAATCGGATTGCTAAGCCAATCCCAAATATTTAATTTTGTATACCAAGACAGAAGTACTAAATTTATGAACCCGTGTGAAAAAAACTTTTATCGACATTAGACCACCTTCCGAGTAATAACAAAAATACTTGTATGAATGGCAAGTCAAATGACAGCACGTGCTTAAGTCATTTTCTACATACGATGTCGCTGCGACTGACATGTATTGCATTAATAACCGCAACGTTTTGCCATGTCGGATGCCATCCTAATACTTCAACTGAAACAAGTATACACCTTAAACTGCCCAAAAAAGTAGATTTTAATTTCCACATCAAACCCATCCTTTCAGATCGTTGTTTTAAATGTCACGGACCTGATGAAAAAGTAAGACAGGCCAATCTTCGATTCGATGTAAAGGAAGTGGCTTTTGCGCCATTGGACAGTACTGAAAATCGTTATGCCATCGTTCCGGGCAATTTGAAGAAGAGTCAACTAGTCTACAGAATCTCCCATAGCGATCCGGAAGAAAGAATGCCTCCACTGGAATCAAATCTCAGCTTATCGGACCACGAAATTGCCTTATTAAAGAAATGGATCCAGCAAGGAGCAGAGTGGAAACCGCATTGGTCTTTTATCCCACCTGGAAAACCTTCTTTACCTGATGTCCACAAGACCTCTTGGCCTGTAAATGAGATAGATTACTACACTTTATCAGAAATGGAAACGCAGGGCCTCAATCCCTCAAAGGAAGCGGATAAAATCCATTTGGTTCGAAGATTATCCTTTGATCTGACGGGATTGCCCCCTTCATTGGATGAGGTAGACTCATTTTTAGCTGATGATTCTCAAAATGCCTACAAAAATTTGGTGGATCATTATTTGTCCTCTCCTTCTTATGGAGAAAGAATGGCCGTGTCCTGGTTGGATTTGGCAAGATATGCGGATACGCATGGATACCAGGACGACGATATCCGCTCTCAATGGCCCTGGCGGGACTGGGTGATCAAAGCATTTAATGAAAATATGCCTTTCGACCAATTTGTAACCTGGCAAATGGCAGGGGACTTATTGCCTGAACCGACTTATGAACAAAAGTTAGCTACAGGCTTTAATCGAAACCATATGATCAATGGCGAGGGCGGAGCGATACCGGAAGAGTATCGCGTAGAATACGTTGTCGACAGAGCCCAAACCGCAGCTACTGCTTTTTTGGGGCTAACCATGCAATGCGCCCGGTGCCACGACCATAAATACGACCCGATTTCACAAAAGGAGTTTTATCAAATGTTCAGCTTTTTTAACAGTGTGCCCGAAAAAGGATTGGACGGGGTCAATTATACCCCTGAGCCAAGTTTGAAAATACCAGAGTCCAAGGTTGCGGAAATTAAGGATTATCTGCAGGAAAAAATAAATAGACAAAAGCAGGTTTTAGAAAAACAGAAATTGCAAAAACGAGCGGATTTTCATGCTTGGGAACAAAACCAAAGTACAGAAGGAATTCACGCTACATCCAGTCCTATACCTCAAGGTTTAATTGCCCATTACAATTTGGATTACATCCAGGGTGAAAAAGTAACTAACCGCTCAGATCCTGCAAAACCCGGTCGCGTGGTAAACGATGTAGTCGAAGCAAAAGGCAAATTTTCAGGAGGGCTTGGATTCAATGGCAAAAACTATGTGGATTTAGGGAATATCGGGGATTTTGACCGCCATGATGCATTTTCATTTGCATGCTGGATCAAAATAAAAAAATACATTGATAATGACGGCCCCATCTTTTCAAAGCTAGAGATTCTTGACCCTTCGACTGCGATCAGGGCAGGCTCCGCCCCAAGCAAAGGATACGACATTCGGATCGGAGGCCACCTGGTCGGTTTGAATATGAACAGCGGTTTGTCAAAGCGGGAGGTTAGCGCCTTTACTTTAGACCCTTTTCCGTGGGATGAATGGTTTCACCTGACAGTGACCTATGACGGGTCAGCCAGGTCGAGCGGAGTTAGAATTTACTTCAACGGCAAATCGCAGCAACTTACGGACTATGTAAACAAACCTTTAGGGGGAAGCATTAAAACTACCAGCCCGTTGTATTTGGCCAGCCCTCCCAAAACTGGAGTAAAGGGAGTCAGCGAAACAAAATTGGATGAAGTGCTTATCTTCAAGCGAGCGCTTGGCCTCGATGAGGTTAGGCGCGTGATGGCCAGAGACCCTTTAGCGTCAATTGCCGGAAAATCTGATCTACAATCCGGACAAAGGGAAAGTCTGTACCGTCACTATTTGCATAATTTTGACGAAGAATTTCAAGCTTCCACGGACGAGATCAGCAAGTTAAAAAGAAAGGAGTACGAATTAGACATTCAGTTGAGGCCGACGATGATCATGCAGGATATGGATACTGTACGGCCCGCATATGTCCTTAACAGAGGTCAATACGACGTCCGCGAAGAAAGGGTACATCCCGGAACGCCAGGCAGGATCATGCCATTTTCCTCCAACCTGCCAGGTAACCGTTTGGGCTTGGCGAAATGGTTGCTCGATCCAAAAAATCCACTGACATCGAGAGTCACGGTAAACCGGCTTTGGCAAATGCTCTTCGGAGAGGGAATTGTGAGCACTGTCGATGACTTTGGCAATCAAGGTGCTCTGCCCACTCATCCCAAACTGCTCGATTGGCTGGCTGTCGAATTCGTCGAATCGGAATGGGATATTAAACATTTGCTTCGTCTTATGGTCAATTCGGCTACCTATCGTCAATCCTCAAAGGTTACTGTTGAATCACAACAAAAAGATCCACAAAACAAATGGTTGGCGAGGGCTCCTCAATACAGGATGTCCGCGGAAACTATAAGAGACAATTTACTCGCTACAAGCGGTTTGCTAGTTGACAAAATTGGCGGTCCGAGCGTTAAGCCTTATCAACCGCCCGGACTTTGGTTGGAGATCACTTCGGGCCGCGGTACGGCCAGGTACGAAATCGGCAGAGGAGAAGAACTTTATAGAAAAAGTCTATATACATTTTGGAAACGCACAATTCCCCCTCCTTCAATGATCACTTTTGATGCGGCTACGCGAAACTTCTGCGTCGTTAAAAGACAGACCACGTCCACTCCCTTGCAAGCATTAGTACTATTAAATGATCCACAAGTCATAGAAGCATCACGTGCATTGGCAGAGCGCATGATCAAAGAAGGAGGAGATACTCAAGAATCCAGAATTCAATTTGCATTTAGAATAGCGACTTCCCGATACCCGGAAAAAACGGAACTTGACGCACTTAAAGAAGTTTTTGAATTCGAGAAAGTAGACTATGAGAAGGACATAGCTGCCGCCGATGCGTTACTCTCTGTGGGGCAAAGACCATTATTAGAAACGGATTATGATAAATCCGAACTCGCTGCATATTCGGTCGTGGCAAATGCCATTTTTAATTTGGATGAAACGATCACGAAGTATTGACGACGACAATATCAATATCAATTGCAATTACAATAGCAATATCAGTGAGAAAATAAGAAATCTTTCAATGGAAAAAATATATAACTATGAAGATAGGCTGGTCAGGTTTGCTGGCGAGGTGATATTTTTTGTTGAAACTGTTCCCAGAAATTATGCGGGTGAGTATTATAGTGGGCAACTAATAAGATCGTCAGGAAGTAGTGCACTCAATTATGGAGAAGCTCAAGGAACCGTGACCAATAAGGATTTCATAAATAAAATGAGTATCGTAGTAAAAGAGGCGAAAGAATCCAGAACTTCCCTAAAAATCCTTAGATACGCTAAGATGGGAGACGAGAAGAAGCGCGATTGGTTACTGAAAGAATGTGAAGAAATAGTAGCAATAGGCTCAAAAATGATTAATAACAAACGATAATTTCCATGGTTTCTTGAAATTGCCATTGCCATTGCCATTGCCATTGATATTGAAATTGAAATTTATATCCCTATGAAAGATTTAAACGAATACGGTTTGGGCCTCTCCCGCCGCCACTTCCTTTCCAAAACAAGTTTAGGACTTGGGTCTGCCGCTTTGGCATCTCTCTTGCCCGGATGCATGGGAAGAAGTTTAGAAAGCAAGACCGCTGATGCTGGCTTAAAGGGCGTCCTAGGCGGAACACACTTTGCCCCAAAGGCGAAACGCATCATTTACCTCCACCAAAGCGGGGCTCCTTCCCAACTTGATTTATTTGAGTTTAAGCCGGAAGTTAGAAGAAGACACGGACAAGAATTACCGGCTTCGGTAAGAGGAAATCAGCGCCTAACGGGTATGACTTCTTTCCAGCCATCTTTTCCGCTTGCGTCTTCCCACTTTGAATTCAAACAGCATGGACAAAGCGGTGCGTGGGTAAGTGAATTGTTGCCGCATATCGCTTCTATTTCTGACGAATTGTGTTGGATAAAATCCATGCACACTGAGGCCATCAACCACGATCCAGCTATTACTTTCTTTCAGACGGGGTCTCAACAGGCGGGCAGACCGAGCATTGGCGCCTGGTTGAGCTATGGGTTGGGTAGCGACAATGAAAATTTACCAGCATTCATTGTTATGCTTTCTAAAGGCAAGGATGGCAATATGCAACCTTTGTATGCGAGACTTTGGGGTAATGGATTTTTGCCTTCCATTCATCAGGGAGTGCAATTTAGAAGTGGCAAAGATCCCGTGTTGTATTTGACCAATCCACCCGGAATCAAAGCTGATAATCGCCGCAAATTCCTGGATAAAGTGAGGTATCTAAATGAAAAGCAATTGGAGGAATTTGGAAACCCCGAGCTTGCTACGAGGATCGCTCAATATGAAATGGCGTATAGGATGCAAACTTCTGTTCCGGAAGCTATGGACATTTCTGACGAACCTGACCATATTTATGACATGTACGGTCCCGATTCCCGCATTCCGGGAACCTATGCCGCAAACTGCCTACTAGCGCGGCGCTTGGTCGAGCGCAATGTCAAATTCATCCAGCTTTACCATATGGGTTGGGACACTCACTCCAATCTACCAGTTGAATTGGCCTACAAATGTCAGGAAACAGATCAGCCAAGTGCTGCACTGGTAAAAGATCTGAAGCAAAGAGGATTGCTGGACGATACTTTGGTGATATGGGGAAGTGAATTCGGCAGAACAGTATATTGCCAGGGAATTCTGACTAAAGAAACTTATGGCCGAGATCATCATCCAAGATGTTTTACGTACTGGATGGCAGGTGGCGGTATAAAACCGGGTATAGTATATGGCGAAACGGATGATTTTGGATACAATATTGTCAAAGATCCTGTGCATGTGCATGATTTCCAGGCAACAATGCTACATCTTTTAGGGATCGACCATGAACGGTTGATTTTCAGGCACCAGGGTAGGCGCTATCGCTTGACGGATGTGCATGGGGAGGTGGTGAAGGGTATATTGGCTTGAAACGAACTAAAACCAGCCTTCGCAATTCAGTCGTATTTTCTTCCTGAGTTTGACACTTAATTTTGCTGGTGATTTGATTTTCAGCCAGTTATGTGATGGGCATGTTGCAAATTGCCACTACGAGCTATTCATTTTATGAGAATGAGTTGGTATGACGGTAGGTAGTTGACCTATTTGATGAGTTCAATATTTTTAAGCGGAGCAATATTTAATGCTCGAAGGATTTTTGCTCCATATTGTCCATTGGCACCTTTTACATAAAATTTGTGATCGTCCAGTTTCATTTGAGATACCTGGAGTTGATTGAGTTCATCTTTTATTTTTTCAGGACTTATATCTATTTCCTTACTTCGTAGAGTTTCTTCCAGAGCTCTTTCCATTGCAAAGGAAATGAAGCACACTACAAAGTGGCCTTTTATTCTATTGGGTGTCCAATGGAATATCGGTCGTGTTTTCATAGTTGTTTTAGAATGCGAAAGCTTTCTTCTATGCGCCATAGATTGTGGTAGGCTTTCATAATAGCAAATTCACTCATGTCTTTGCGGCTTGACTGAATACCATAATATCCGTCCCACTTGCTATCTTCTTTGATTCGTTCTTCATCCAGAGTAGGTGGTGTCTTGTTCTCATATTCTATTTTGACGTACCTCTTTGCACCCTTTTTACTGCTGGGCACCTGGCCTTGGTCGACCATGGCTTCGGCCTTTTCGACTTGTCTTTTTCTGTCTTTTTGATCTTTTACCGCTCGTTGTTTTGACCAACTTATTATGAGTTTATCTTTCCATTCATGTTGTTGACCTTGTTCGTCTTTATAGGATACCTCCAGATCCACAGATTTATATCTGAACAATACTTCTGCTGTGTCTTTGTCCACTTCATGATTATGGTAACCCTCATTAGCCCATACCTGATCCTGTATAGGTTTGGCTTGGACTTTTAGTTTTGAACTCACAATGTATTCATATCCTGCTTGTCTGATGAGGTGAAAGTTGTTTTTACTATTCAGCCCCTTATCGGCTACTATGACAACTTGATTGATGTTGAACCGATCTTTGAGTATGTTCAACGCATCGATCATCGTCTTGCCATCTGATGTATTTCCTGGGAATAATTCATAACCTATAGGGCGACCTTGCTGATCGGTAAACAATCCCATCACTACCTGCACCTCGTTGAACTTTCCATTTTTACTGAACCCAAAGTCTTTTAACTCGTCAGGCCTCACACTCTCAAAATGAAAAGTGGTTACATCATAGAAGGCTACATCTATAGTTGAGTTAAACAGATCGCAATATCTTTTGAACATACCTTGTTCTATTTCCTCCTTATGAGTAGCTAACCAGTCGAGGTTTCTGTAGAGTTGATGAAGTTCAATATTGCTGTCCATTCCCTTGAATTCAATTTGATCCTGGTAGGCTCTTAATTTTGATTTGCACCGCAATAGTCTATGTATTGCCATATAAAAAGTAACCCTACTCAGGGAAAAGCCAAGCCTTCTATGCTTTGCTCCTACCTTATCAAGAATTGTAGCAAGGCCTAATTTTTCCCAAATCTTTTCATAAACCACATGACCATAACAAAGTCTTTTAACCTCTTTCATGTCCGAAATGCTATTGGCATCCATTCCCGACAAGGTCAAGAGTTTACGGCCAATGGTTTCAAGGGTGCGATCTTGTCGTAAGACATCCAACCTGCCTAGGTTAAGAAGGACTTTGTGCTTGACTTTGCCGTCCATGCGATAGGACTCGACTATTTGAAGGTAGGTGTGATTTCTGGATTTAGTAGTTTTAATGAACATGTAGTAAATATACTACATATATGTTACAAACACCTAATATATAGGAATTTATATTCAATTTGTTGCCACCACGTTTTTTTCAAAAACCTACATTTCTACCCCTAAAATCCCTATTCTATGGGCATCTTGTGAAAATCCAAGGCCGTTAAGTGTCAAACTCAGGAAGTAACGCGACCATGCTTTTCGAAACTCCGGCACATCAGGATGATAGGGAGGAATTGGTGCTTTGTCCGGATCGTGAAAATCCTCCGGTTTGAGTCGATTCAATCGTTCTTCCACAATCCGGTCTTCCGGAATCTTCGTAATACTGGAATGGCATTCTCCAAAATCGAATTTTGCCAGAAAAGGCTGGTTCTTATCAGGACGATTCCGCCAGTGGGCCTGATGGCTGCACTCATTCCATGGATTGACGGGTAAATTGTAATCCATCTTTGCATTGTTGCTGGTGTAGTATCCGGCTTCGCGCATTTGCGTAGGAATCATTTTTAAAAAACCGGGGCCTGTTCTATGGCTTCGATGATGTATCGTTCCCAGCGATGTAGGATACATGCCGGTAATATGCCCCGAACGGGAAGGAGAACACACCGGGGCAACAGAATACGCTTTATCGTAACGGATACCTTCCGAAGCTAGTTTATCAAAAACAGGTGTTTTGGCATACTCGTCTCCGTAGCACCCCATCATCGGGGTGATGTCTTCGAGCACAATCCATACAATATTAGGACGATCCAGCTTTTGTTCGCTTGTACAGGCAGTAAGGAGAAGAGTTACTGCGGCAATTATTAAGGTCACTTTATTCATGCGTGATTATTTAAAATAGATTAGATCCATTACTTGAAAACAGGTTTCAATTTTTTCATCAATCCAGCTATTGATATACTTCAATCCGTCTGGCATAAGTCTTCCTTTCACTTCTAATCTTGATTATATTTCATTTATTGTGCGTAGTTTTTTCTTTCTAACTTCCGGCAAACGGTGTTCCGAAAATTCCAACTGCAAGTTCTGCCCAAATGATTAGAAATGCTATTGGAATGGCTATATAGATGGCTATTCTGTAACTTTTTTTGGTTACTTTACGCATAGCCAGCTCAAACAAGAGGCCTGTACTTAACAATAGGATGCCCATTACAATAAAATCGAAGATTGTCCAAGAAACTTCATCTGTGAACTGCATTGCAATGAATGGAATAGACAGTAAAACTGCGACAGCTGTTAAAATGATCTTAAGTCTTTTGTTTTTCATAATTGTATAATATTTATTTAAGAAGTTGTTCTATTGCATTTATGTGTTTTTTGAACGCAGATTTACCCTCAATGGTGGCAGAATAATTAGTGTTCGGTTTTCGGTGAAAAAACGCTTTTCTATATTTAATGTATTCGCTTTTTTCTAAAGATTTTAAATGGCTTGCCAGATTACCATCGGTTACACCTAGTAGTTCTTTTAGTGCATTGAAGTCTAAAAAATCATTCACCATTAAGGAAGACATAATGCCTAGTCGAATCCTGTTTTCAAATGCTTTGTCTAAATCTTTTAGAACTTCCTTCACAATTTATATTTCCATTGAATATTTAAACCATAGACTATCTGAATGACGCCAAAACCAAATGCCCAAAATAGAAGGCCATAGTCAATAAATTGAAAAGCAATTAGCCCAAGCAAAATTTCGATTAACCCTAAGTTTCTTATTTCATGTAGTGTGTATTTGCTTCCATTCACCAGTGCAAGTCCATAAAATATTAGTGTTAGAGGTGGCACTATTCCCACAAAACCCTTGAATACCAGCATAAGACATAGTAAACCACCAGCAATTAGTGGGATAGATAAATTGATGAGCAGTCTTTTGGTTTGGTGATCCCAGACATTTTGGTTTTGTTTTTTAGTTTTTTTAGAAGTGAAAAAAATTGCAGCTGCTATCGATAAAATTAATGTTCCGATAGCAATTAAAAGCAAATACCCTATACTTTCATTGCTTACTTCCACTGCATTGTAAACCAAGTAGTCTTGCTCTTTGAAAATTGTTAGGTAGGCAAGGTAGGATCCGGCTAATGCAGTAATTCCAGTAGAAACTCCAGAAAGACCACTTAAGGAAATGAACCGAGTGGATCGATTCATAATGTCTTTGATCTTTTTTAGATCTTCAATATATTCTTCTTTCATTTAAAAGTACTTTGATATGCAAAGTAAAGAAAAAAAATGTAACCACCAAATTTTTCAATGTAAATAGATGTAGGAAACTATTTTTACAATTACGCACAACTCAAAGGAAACTCAAAGGAAACTCAAAGGAATATCTCCGAGGCGTAGAGCATTGTGGGCGACGCATGGTTCAACTCTCGTATAAAAGCAGTAGCAGCTTAAAAGCAAATGCTTTCAAACCGTCACTAATTTACTAAATGTTATAACCTTATAACAATATGCTTAGTCCGCTATTGTTTTTATACAATGTTGGCAGTAGTTACTATTATTTTTATGAATTATACCACCGGATTCCATACCCCAGTAGCAGCTGTGTCTCTAGCATATTCAGTAAAATCTTTGGCTTTCCTTCCCAATACTCGCTCAACGTCATGTGTGATTACCGAGTTACTTTCAATCAGTACCTCCGTGAACAGATAATTGATCAACCAGATATAGTCTTCCGGCAACTGATATTCTCTGAGCATAGACATGTATTTGTCCATCGTTATGGATTGAAACTGGATATCTCTTTCTGCAGCATTGGAAATTTCCTTTGTAACCTGCTCAAAGGTTAATGTACGTAGACCGGTCAACTGGTATACTTTGCCGTTATGTATGTCATTCAATAATGCAGCTACCACAACATCTGCTATGTCATCAGCATCTATATAAGGTACCAATGCTTCATTCATTGGCAGAGCAACATGACCGGCTAAAATCGGATCAAGGAAAAAGCTTTCACTAAAGTTCTGATTAAACCAACTTGCCCTCACAATAGTCCAGTCTGTACCTGCGTTCATTACTAGCTGCTCACATAGCTCGGCTTCCTTTTCACCTTTTCCGGAGAGTAATACCATTTTCTTTAACCCGGCTTTTACTGCTTTTGCAGTAAAGTCCTCTATGGCTTTCAATGCACCAGGCACTGCCAGGTCGGGCTGGAAAGTAATATAAACCATATCCATATCTTCCAACGCAGCTGGCCACATTGGGGGATTGTCCCAATCAAACGCAGGGTGCTCGCTTCTTGATCCAATACGGACGCTTTGTCCTTGTTCACTCAATTTTTTAGCCACCCTACGTCCTGTTTTCCCTTTTCCTCCAAGTACTAAAATATTTCTTGTTTCCATGATTAGTTGTTTTTGTAGTGAATAAATATGATTAGAGTTGTTTAGTTACTTACCTAAATTTTGCATACATGCTATAATCAGCGATAAAAGAGAAAGTGATGAACAAATTGTTCTGATCGTGTTGAGGTTATTCCATTTGCTCTCAAATCCCAGGCGAAACGACTCCATCTGTTCCACTGTCATAGACCCAATCTGCAAGACTTCCAATGTATTGTTCATCGGTACGTTACCAAAGATGGTAATTGCCATGACCCCTGACATATAGAGAACGGTCGCTGACAAGATGCACCAAAACTGGGTGCCTGCGGGAGACTGATAATACAAGTAGCAAAGCACCGGCAACAGCAATACCAGTCCAAAGAAGAAGATAAAAAAAGCAGGATTTAAAATAGCCCGGTTCATTGACTGAAAGGCTAATAGATAACTTTCATCAGTTATTTTTGCTAATCCCGGCGTAACAGAAATTGACCACGAATAAAATAATCCGGCAATAAGGCCTGTGGATAATGTTGCGATTGTTAGAACAATTGTGTTCATTTTCATTTGCTTTTTGCTTTAAAGCAAAGTAACAGCCTATTCAATCTTTGGAATTGAATAAAACCGTCAAAATGAAATGGGAAGTAGTTACAGAGAGATTTGTTTTTGGAATTCTCTTGGTGTTTTCCCAGCGTACCTTTTAAATTCTCTTATGAAGTGGGATTGATCCGCGAAGCCATTATCGTATCCTATCTCTGTTAGATTATAGTAATCGGTTTCCGTCATTTGTTTCAGCGAAGAACTAAACTGAATGATTTTAGCAAATTGTTTGGCTGTGACACCAATTTCCTTCAAAAAGTGTCTTTCGAGCGTCCGTTCACTGACGTATAATTCGTCTCTGATCTCTTTTATACTGATAACTCCATTTGAATTGAGAATGAGGTTAATGGCCAGTTGTATTCTCCAGTCAGTATTGATAGACACGTTTTCCACTAATTCATGAAAATAGTTGGCAAGGATATCTACAATATTGCTTGAGTCATCAGTTCGTCTAAGTTTATCCAACGTAAGCTGAGTATCTACGCCATCCACGAGCATTAGATCAAAGCAATCGTCATTTAATACTTTAGAATCAATGCCGAGTAAAATTCTTACTGTAAAAGGATAAAGCCGCATACCAACCAAATGAAATGCTCCTTTGGTATTCAAGGAAATAGGCTCTATTGTTTGCCCGTATAAATAAAAGTCAGACAATTTTTTATTTCTGGGTTGTAAATAAAAAGGATTGGTTGATTTGGAATAAATAATCCCTGGAAAACCATCTGCGTAAAAAGGAAATCTTTGTCCTGTGTTTGCTTCGTCACTTTCTAAGAGATAAATATCCTTTACAAAGGGGTCAAGACTTCTTGGTACAGGAAGATTTTGCATTACTCTTTTGTAACTACTCAGGAGGTAATATAACGAATAATAATAATGGAGTAAAAAGAGTTATAGGACAATCCAACTCGAACTAAAGATAATAGGGCCGGATAAATTGGACTATTATCGAATCACGACTAACAAAACTGGAAAAAGAAAACCAACTTCTTCAAAAGGAGAATAAGTTTTTGCGTGAAGAGAATAAAATTCTATGCCAAGAGATTAGAGAACTTCGCGAAAAACTGGAATTAGTCCTTAGCCAACTGGCCAAAAAAGAGGTTAAAAAAGACAGCCACAACAGCCACAACCCACCAAGCCAAGACAAGTCAACACATGAGAAAAAAAGTCTGCGTAAGAAAACAGGACGTAAATCAGGAGGACAAAAGGGTCATAAGGGTCATTATCTTGCAATGACAGATAATCCTGATGAAAAGCACATAGTAAAAAGTGATTACTGTTCAAAATGTGGGGACACAATTGATCAGGAAAAGCAACAATTGGTATCGAAAAGACAAATAGTAGAAATACCTTCGATACGCCCCAGATACATTGAATATCAGCAGTATGGATGCCAGTGCGGGCGGTGTGGTCATCTTCAAAAAGGTAGTTTTCCCCAAGGGGTAAAAGCACCGATCCAATATGGTAGCAGCGTCATAGCACTGGTCAGCTATTTTAGCGTTTTCCATTATCTTCCCTTCCAAAGAATGACCCAGTTGTTCAAAGATATATTTCACTTGCCCATCAGTGAGGGAAGTGTACAGAACTTATTGAAAAAAGCAGCCCAAAAGGCTCGACCCATATACCATGCTATACTCCAACAAATCTTTTCATCGACTTACGTCGGTTCGGACGAAACATCTGCTAAAGTAAATGGCGACAAATGGTGGGTATGGGTGTGGCAAAATATGAAAAACACTTACATAAAAGCCACTGAAAGTCGAGGATTTATAAGTGTCCAGCAAATAATTGGCGATCACTTGTCCCACGCTACAATAGGGTCAGACCGCTGGGCAGCACAACTGAAAATGAAATCCAAATCCAAACAATTATGCATAGCTCACTTATTGAGAGACCTCATATTTTTGGAAGAATCGGAAAACCAAGTTTGGGCCAGCCAATTTAAGTCCTTGTTAGAACATGCTTTAGCCTTGCGAAAAAGAACAGAACAAACTCAAACCTTTCAAACCAACCAAAAGGATGCCTATAAATTGGAAAAAAGGCTTGATCGGCTACTGTTAAGGCATATCGAAAAAACCGAATTCACAAAAACTCATTCTTTTCAAAAATCAATGTTAAAAAACAGGAATTACATCTTTCCCTTTTTATACAATTCTGAAGTCCCACCGGACAACAATTCTTCAGAAAGGGCAATAAGAAATGTAAAAGTAAAACTAAAGGTCTCAGGACAGTTTAAATCGGGTCAGAATATATTTTGTGTCTTGCGTTCCTGCATCGATACATTAAAAAAAAGAGAGCTCAATGTTTTGGCCTATCTTTACTGCATTGCCAAACTCCCTACTCAAAAGCATTGTTTGGTACCTGAGTAGTTACACTCTTTTTAATTTTAATTACTGCCAACGGTTTTAATAAACGCCTGTCTTAATGGCGTTTATTTTTTGTTGGTGGTAGTTCTCCATTCTCTTGGTCTTCCTCTATTAATATTTTTGGAAGCTCAAATGGGAATCCTCGCTTGTCGTCTTTTTTGAAAACAGGAACAGCATATTCATCGCTGCTTTCATATTTTGTTAAAAAATAGCCCTTTCGGTTAATAAATTGTTTTACTTCAGTTTTGTCTATCGTAGCAGTTCCAACCAAATAAAAACCTTTAGCTCTATCAATTTCAGAAAGAGTTACTTTTTCCAAAGGGCGGTTGTGTTTTGTTTGCCACAAATGTTCTCCTTGAGGTAACATTTCAATCTCCTTAATCTTTAATTCCATCTTATTGTTACTTACATGAACGACCAGATAATTAGTACGGGTGTTATATCCAATTAAACCCCCATGGGCGATTTGCATAATTCCATCCCTTTCTGTACAGGTTATAGCATGAACTTCACCGCACAAGTAGGCATCAACATTGTTTTTTTTCATGGTTTGCCAAAATTCAGAATCTCTGCCTTCCTTAATCATAAGTCCACTGGAAGGCCACTTTCTTACCGGTCCCAGAACAGGTGTATGCCCTAATACAATTTTATGAGTAACATCTGCATTTTCCGCAAGCACTTTCTTCAACCAACTCAGTTGATCTCCCGTTACTCCAGCTCTTATTAATCCTTGTTCGCTTTCTCCTTCTTCAAAAACATCAACAGAAACGAACAAGACATTTTTGTGTCTCCACCAAAACGCCGTGCCCTTCATATGTTCAGGACCATTTTTCGGCATCTCTAAATGTTCAGAAAATGCGTTTTTGTAAAGCTTTACCGCTGCCAGTTTCTTCGGATTGTGCCATGGATTGTCACCTATTTCATGGTCTCCAATACTTGTGTAGAATTTCAGACCATGATGATTCATCCTTTTTATCCAGGCAGAGTAGTAGCGGTGTGAATACTTTGAGATGGTATCTTTATCATTCCATTCAGCATTATCCCAGTGTCCCATAACTAAATCTCCTGCAACAACAAGAAAATCAGGATTCTCTTTTTTAACTGACTCCAGCACATAGGAAAGTGTCTCTTCCCATCCTTCCTGGGGATAATCGCAGTCTACATTCAAAAAATCGGGCATACTTACAAAAGTCCATTCTTCACTAACTGATCTCTTGGTGGATTGACAGCTATAAAATAATAAGCAACTTAATAGAATCGAAATAAGAAATTCAATTTTCTCATATTATCAATTTAGCTTCAACCCAAATTTGTCTTTAGTAAAGACAAATTTGCCCAAAGGGCTGACGATTCGCAAGCTGGCGGATGTCAGGGTTAACCCCAGGGCCATTCAGTACTAAAAACAAATCATATAAATTATTTATATATGTGTTAAATATTCAATATGTTTGAGTGAAATTCTTACATATGAAAACGCTTAACTCCTTTTTAGAACTCATCCATGACCCTCGACGTGCACAAGGCCAACGGTTTTGCTTGTCTTCTTTTTTTGAAATGGTATTCTTAGCTGGCATGAGTGGCCGATTTAGTATAAACGCTATTGCCAGATTTATTGAATACAATCAAGAATTCTTCATTGACCGTTATGGTTTGCTCCATGGTGTACCCAAAAAAACAGTAATCTTTAATATTCTTCGTGATTTTGATTACACAGAACTTAATAAAGCCCTTGTAAGTTGGATGAGTCAGTATATGGGTAACAACCAAGCCAATTGGATGTCTATTGATGGAAAAGCACTGGCCTCTACTGTAAGAGAGCCTAACGGAAAAAATCAGAACTTTCAAGCTATTGTTAGCCTTTTCAACTCTGAAATGGGCGTGGTTATAACTACCAAGCCCTACGAATTAAAGAAGGACAATGAAATTGCTTGTGCACTCGACATTATCGAACAGTTGGAAGTTAAGGGTGTTATCTTTACCCTTGACCCACTTCATTGCCAAAAAAAACTGCGCAAACCATCGTGGGTAATGGAAATGACTATGTAATACAAGTCAAAGGCAATCAAATGAAGCTTAAGGAGGCGATCTCATCGTTTACCCAACAAAATGAGCCGGTTGATAGGTACGAAACCAGAGAAAAGGTAAGAGGCAGAAATGAAATACGCCAATATTATACCTACCAAGGAATGTCTGCAGAGCCATTTACCTTATGGACAGGTTTGACAACCATAATAATTGTGAAAAGATCAGCAAAGAGAAAAGGTCGAACCAGCAGCGAAAGCAGCATGTACATCTCAAGCAGAACCGAATCAAAGGCATCCTTCTATGCCAGAGGTATCAGAGCTCATTGGTTCATAGAAAACAAACTACATTGGGTAAAGGACAAAATATGGAATGAGGATAATTCACTGGTTAATGGTTTTAGCCTAGCCAGAAACATGTCTATGGTCAGAACATTTGTATTCAACATATTCAAACTAAACAATGAGCAAAGCATGACTGTTGCACAAGAAAAATACGCCAATAGATTGTCAATGTGTATTAATGCAATAAATATAAAAAATCTTAATATATTAAATTTTTAGAAGTGAATGACCCTGGGGTTAACCCCGACATTGAAAATGTAAGAATTTCTTACAACTCTGATTTGTCTAATTAATTCATTTTCAATCGTCGGCGCAGAGCGCAAAAAGGCTAATGACTTTTTTGGGTCCAAATTATGATCCACATTGCTAGCCTTTCGTTGAGTGACCTGAATTATTGTTCGATACAGTGATATAGAAACGATGATACTGATTTCAAGATGATCGGGTTTAAATCACTCGATCTGTTCAAAGATGGATTAATGCACCCATCGGCAGGGACTGATTCAGGCAGAACTGCTACAAACCCTTCTGTAGGGATAGATTTTTTCTTTCACGAAAGTCACTCAAAAGAACCCAGGTGGATTTTGGAAAAAATAAAATCCAGGGGAGCCCTAAAGTCTCAATTGGGCTGAAGACATACAATGCTCCTCTTAACGGGGTGGTGACAACGTAGGACGGAACTTCTACGGAACCTCCATGTCGACATCAAAACGAATAATGTGGACATTCTTGCCAGTGGACGGATCGCGGTGCTGCGCCACGCCCCAGCTAATGCCACCCCCGTTTTCCGTGTCGGTAAAGGCATCCGGGTCATAGGGTCCGCAACCGGTGTGTACTTGCCCCAACCGGGCGGCGCGCTTAAAGTGGATTCCGTCCGGCGACCATTGAACCGTAAACCTTTCCGGGCCGGCTTTGTCGACCAGGGCCGCAACTCCATCCCGATGGGGCCAAACACAGACAGTATGCCCACCGATCAACGGATTGCCGTCATGTCTGACGAACTGCCCGGTAGGCTGATCTCCTATGGCTAGGCCCCACTTGGTGTTGCGCGGTCCGCCGCTGCGGTGATCTCCTTTGTAATAAAACCAGTACTTTCCGTTTCGGACAATGATGTGAGCGTCATCGACCAGGACATTGTCCCAGACATCCCCCTGTCCCGGGCTAAGAACCGGGTTCTGCCCAAATTTTTTCCAAGGCCCGTCCGGATTGTTGGCTACCGCCACCCCAATGTGTTTCAGTGTAGCATCCGGCCCCCTGGGCACGAATTTCTTTTCGACTGAGGTGCCGGTATAATAGAGGTAATATTTCCCGTTGATGGCGGCAACGTAAGGAGTGATCACTCCAAAGCTGTCCCATTCTCCTTTTTTTCCTTTGCCAATGGCTTCTCCCTTGCTTCTCCAATGCAAGCCGTCTTCGGAAGTGGCATAGTAGATGGTCGAAGCGCAAGAATGAAGGCCGGTGTCGCGTTGCGCATACCAGACGTAATAGGAATCGTCCACTTTGATTACGTTACTGGGGTCTTGTCGCTCAAGTTTAAGGTCATAGCCGATGCCTTCAAGCTCGGTAGTGCGGTAGTTAGGGGTTTTTAGTTCGTCCGGGACATTGTCGGAGAGGTAATTGGCCCCAGTCAGGCTTTTCAGTACCGACCGCTGCCAGTCGAGCAGAATCAGTTGAAGGTGCTGTGCGATCTCACCTTCGGTTTCGAAGAGATCGTTCTGCTCTGCCGGGTCGTTTCGCAAATCGAACAATTCTTTTTGGGAATCCCCCCCTTGCCGGTCATTAATGACCAATTTGTAGCGATTGTCTACAATAGCCCTGGGGCCAGAATAATCCCGCTCCGTGGTCTCTGGGTGCAAAAAATTCCGAAAATTTCGGGTAAACCTCCCATCCATGATCTTGACCAACGGAGTCGTTCCTACCTGCAGAATCGGATCGATATACGGCTCTAGTTCCATCTCCATCTCGTGCTGGGTATCGTAGCTCCAGAAGCAGATCGGACTGGGTCTTTCGGTCATGTTCCCATCGATGAGGGGCTTCAGTGAAATGCCGTCCAAAGGGCGATCCGGAAGAGCTATGCCGGCCAGATCACAAAGAGTGGGCAGCATATCGCTGGTAACAGCATTCACATCGGTAGTACGTTGCTCCGTAATGCGGGTGGGCCATTCGATGAGGCCCGGCACCCTTGAGCCGCCTTCGTAGATCTGGCCTTTCTGTCCGCGAAGGGAACTGCTTTCCAGGCCGGAGCTTGGAATTCCATTATCACCGCAATACCATAATAGGGTGTTGTCCTTCAAGTCTTTATCCACCAATTGTTGGCGCAAATGCCCAATGGCCCGATCCATAGCCGTGATCTCCGCGTATCGCTCCTGCAATACCTCGTCGAGCGGGCGCCCCACCTGGAGGCCTGTTTCCATGGAGGTAAGGCTCACAAGGCGTTCCCCAAAGCTTTCAGGAAGGTTTTGGTAGAGCGCCAGGTCCTGCTCTAAACCGCTGTAGGGTTCGTGCGGAGAACCGAACCAAACGACTATGAAAAAAGGACGTTCGCTTTCTTTTGCCTTGTCGATGAAACGCAGGGCTTCGTCAATGACAATCTCCGAGCTTTCACCATGAAATTTTTCGGGCGGTCCCCCATTACGCGACAAAGTTGGGTCGATCTCAAAAAAATTATCGTGCGAGAGCCACTCTTCAAATCCCATAGCACCGGGATTGGTCGGTGAATCCCCCTTCACCGGACCCAGGTGCCATTTGCCGAAATGCCCGCAGGCATAACCGGCATCGCCAAGCAGTTGTGCGATGGAAACCTCTTCCGGGCGGATCGACCAATTGGGAGCAAATGTCCCATAACGATTGGGATGGCGTCCGGTAATTACACTGCCGCGTGTGGGTGAGCAGACCGGCGATGCCGAGTAAAAGCGATCTAGACGCAAGCCGGTGGCAGCCATCTCGTCGAGCACCGGGGTAATCAGGTAGGGATGATCGTTGTAGCCGGTTTCTTCCCAGCCGTGATCGTCACCCATAAGTAGGATGAAGTTGGGTTTTTGTTTGGTGGGCTTAGGCGTACAGGCAGTGAGACAGGCTAGTAGCAGGGCGATCGTGGCAATCGTGATTTTTCGACTTGTAAACGAATGTTGCATTTGAATGAAATGTATATGATCAAAATTGATAATGGTCCTATTTCCCGAAACTAAACCAAAAAAGTTTAGCGCGTTCGCGCTCGAATCTAAAGCGAATTTGATCGATATCCAACGGTTCGGACAATTGAAGGGCTCTATCCGTAACTGTTTCGGAAATAACCGGCGCCCGGAAAATTTCGCGGCCGCTTCGATCCAGAACAGCTACCTGTATGGTTCTATTGTTCCCAGGACCAGTTTGACATTTTCGGTTTGCTCAATGATTCGGTCGTCCAGTAAAAGGAAGCGGAGGCTTCTGGTCGAGTGTCAACGGTACTGGATTCTCCACCCACGCCGCTCGTCTTACATTTGAACTCAAGGAATCTCCCCTGCCCAGTTCCAGGTCCATTTCATCCAGGTAGGCACCCAATCTTTCTACAACTTCCGGATAATGCATCGAGAGATCTTGCATTTCACCTATATCGGTTTCCAGGTTGTAGAGCGCAGTCGGAGCAGCATTGCGATTATTCCGGTCCACCAGCTTCCTATGATATTTCCAGGCGCCGGATCGAACGGCCCGGAGTTCGTTAGTGTGGAAATAATAAAAGCGATCGTGTGGACTCCGGGCTCCCGGTTCACCGGATAGCACCGGCCAGATGTCCTTGCCGTCCAGGACCCGGTCTTCAGGCAAAGCCGCCCCGCCAGATTCGCAAAGGTGGGAAGTAAATCCATTGCCGTCAGCAATTCATCGCTTTTGCTTCCGGCTTTTATTTTTCCGGGCCACCAAACCACGGTCGGTACGCGCATCCCTCCTTCGAAAGTCGTTCCCTTCCTCCCACGCAAGGGTCCGGGGCTGGCCAAACGGGGCCCCGGTCCGTTGTCGGTGGTGAACAGCACCATGGTATTATCCTGCAAACCGTGTTTTTGCAAGGCCGCGACAATTTGACCTACCGACCAGTCGATCTCGCTGATCGCCTGGGGATATAAGAGGTCCCGGGCCCGGTAGTTTATCGATCCATTCTCTTTAGCAAGAAGGGCTCGGACAGAATCCGGAACGGTCTTCAAGAATTCCGGGGAGACATGTAGCGGATTATGTGGGATCGGATGAGGGACGTAAATAAAGAATGGGTCGTCCTTGTGGTCTCCTATGAAACTGACCGTCCGTTCCGTAATGCGCCGGGTCAGGTAATCTGCGTCGGGATCCGTTTCGATCACCCTTTCCTCCTCCAGCAACGCCAGCGGCGGGAAGTCCCAGTTGGGATGGAAGGGGCCAATATTGTGGCTATAAGGAATACCGAAGAATTCGTCGAATCCCTGCCGGGTGGGCAGAAACGGCCGCTGATTCCCTAGATGCCACTTACCGAAAATGCCCGTGGCGTAACCCCTGGTCTTCAGAATCTCGGCGATCGTGATCTCATCGGGATTCAGGCCTTTAGGATCGCCGGCCAGGGTAACGACATAGGTTTGCCGTCCATCTTGGCGCCGCCATAAGTCATATCGACTCTTTTCGGATAACAACCCGTCATCAGAGCGGCCCGCGAAGGCGTACACACCGGGGCAGCCACGTAGAAGCTCGTGAGTTTCAGGCCTTCCCGGGCCAATCGGTCGATGTTCGGGGTGTGGACGTGTGTCGCCCCGAAACAACCTAGGTCGCCATAGCCCTGATCGTCTGTGAAAATGACGACGAAATTGGGAAGATCTTCCGATGAGGGTTCTTCGGAGTGCCGACTTTGACAAGAGTGCAGTAAAATCCACACACCCAAAATCAAGAACGGGTATTTCATGATTGATAATTAATTGAATTTAATTGGAGATAGCCTGTACATCATCATTACTAATGCTTTCCGTGTTTTCCGGATCATGGAACCAGTGGTCAAATTGTTTCGTTTGGGGACAAATCCACCCCCTCCTGCAGGCGGGCAGGCATCCCGGTTTTTCGTTATTCAAATTTAGATCATCGTATAAGAAACATTCCAGAATTATTTATTGCCTCCAATAACATAGAATATCACACGCCGAGCTTCTTCCGAATGTAATCGTTTGTGAGATGCTTGACGACATCAAAAGGTTCGCAGTCACTACCGTCCGATTCGATTTCGATCGGTCCGATGGTTTTGGCCAGCGATGCATCACACGAAGAGAAAACATGGGCGAGATAACCTTGTTCCAGGTTCTCAACTTGTGATTCAGCTTGTTCTCTAGTTATCTGTTTTGGGTCATCGATGAGCAGAGCAATAATTCGAGCGTCGTAGATTTCGCTATCCCAGAGCTGCAAAGCAAGGGTGTGATTCCTACCAATTTGTTTGGCTAATTTGCGAAGAACTGTCAAGCCAATACCATAGCTCTTGAACTTACCAGTGGCAGAGCCACGATGCTTCCACTTGTCAATTCCATGTTTATTCTGATTGGCTTTAAGGAGAGCTATTACTTGTGTACTATTCATGAGTTGTAATCTTAGCTAGCGATTTATTACACACAACGGCCAAGTGCAGATGGCGTGCCGCTGTCTAAGCGGCATGAACATTTTGCACTTTGTTGAACTAAACACCTATCGGTGTAGCTTACCACCCTAAATCATAAAAATCTTACCATGTGAAGATTAATTAACACTACAAAAATCTTCAACATGGAAAGATTAAAACAAGCCCATGTACAGGCTAAATCAAATGTACAAAATACAGATATTTTATGCATCACAATGCCGATGATCAATCGAATGAAAGTCGAGGACAAGTCGGATCAAACAATGACCTCCTATGTCAGAGCTTTAGAGAGATTGGTACGCTTTCATGATCTGTTACATCCCCGCGAAATGGATGTAGATGAGGTACTGGATCTTTTAGCTTCCTATCAGCAAGAGCATGACATCAATTGGCGGACACAGAAGATGTATGTAGCTGGATTGAGATATTACTGGACCCATATTCTGGAAGATGATGAGTTTCCCAGTAAAATTCCTTACCCTAAAGAACATCCGGGCTTACCTAGAATACTGAGTAGAGAGGAACTCAAGTTGTTGTTTGACTCGTGCAACAATGATAAACACCGGGTTATGTTTCGGCTGGTATATTCTTCGGGACTTCGCAGAAGTGAACTGATTCATTTGAAGCTTCATGACATTGAGACCAAAGATGGCAAGTGTCGCATTCGCATTGTAAAAGGCAAAGGCAAAAAAGATCGCTACACAGTTTTGAGTCAATCCGTGTTAGAAGAACTCAGAGATTACTACAAGAAGTACCTTCCAAAGGCCTACTTATTCAATGGCCGCAAGAAGGGACATAAGATCAGTGAAGGTGCAGTGCGGCATGCTTTGCAAGATGCTGTGAAACGCAGCGGTATCACCAAAGAGGCAACCATGCATGTGCTAAGACATTGCTTTGCTACCCACTGTCTGGAGCATGGACTATATATTAAACGGCTACAAGAGTTGATGGGACATAGCTCATTGAATACTACCCTGATTTATCTACAGGTAAGTCAGACGCCTTATATGCCCGACTTCAGTCCTCTTGACATCTGGGAAGGTGAAAAGCACAAGGCAATATGAGATAGCACAAATCATACAAAAGTTTTTACCGGGGCTGGAAGCATCGAATAGCCTCAATGCACATCAGCGGAGCATTCTCAAGCTGATGAGCCTTTGTAAAACAGCCGCCTTGGGAGGACATCGTGAAGGTTGTAACAACTGTGGTTATACACGGATTCATTACAATTCATGTGGCAATCGCAATTGTCCAACCTGTCAGGGTGTAAACAAAGAAAAGTGGATCATCAGTAGACAGCAAGACTTGCTACCGGTGAAGTACTTCCATGCGGTTTTTACGATTCCAGGTGAACTGTATGGTTTGTTTCGGTACAACAAAAGACCATTGTATGACTTGCTGATGCGAGGTGTCAAAGATACCTTGCTGGATTTTGGTAAAGATCACAAGCACGGGGTAGGAAGCCAGATAGGAGCCATCTGTATTTTGCATACCTGGACCCAGCAGATGACCTTCCACCCTCATGTACACTGCATAGTGCCTGCCGGTGGGGTCAATGGTAAAGGGCAATGGAAGCATTCTAAGGGGAAGGGTAAATTCCTTTTTCCAGTTAAAGCTATGTCCAGACTATTGCGCGGGAAACTCATGGCAGGAATACACCAGCTTTACAAGGCCGGTAATCTAAACATGTCCCCACAGTTAAAAGCATCCTATAAAACTACAAAGAATAGGTTGTACAAAAAGGAATGGGTAGTATATGCCAAAAAGGCTTTTGGAGGACCGGATCAGGTGCTGGAATATCTGGGCAGATACACCCATAAAATATGCATTAGCAATTACAGGATATTGAACATCACCGATACCCATGTTACATTCCGGTACACAGATAGAAGGGCAAATAAGATCAAGGTAAGAACCATACGGGGAGAAAAATTTATACTACACTTTGCAGAGCATATCTTACCTAAGAGATTTGTAAAAATCAGGCACATCGGATTCTTATCATCCAGGGTAAAAAGCCAAAAGATCATCCTGATCAGAAAATGTCTAGGCATGGATCCACCACCACCTCTGAAAGAAATGGACACCAGAGAATTGATCAAAATAACTACGGGAAAAGACCCTTTTGTCTGCCCAAAATGTGGACAAGGTGAATTGGTCATCATCCAAATTATACCACGAATACGAGGTTCTCCTCATTATCAAAAAGAGATCAAAATGCCATATAGAGTAATACCTAAATACCGAAAAGTGAGACTATGCCAGGTGTAATGAAAAGTTCAGCCCTGCTGAGATATGCCCTTAAACAAAAAATCCGTCTCAATGAGGGCAGAAGACACTTTGAGTTCTTCTTATAGCTAGGTATCAAAGAGCAATTCAGTTCTTATGAAAACAGAAGAAGAAAAAAACAAAGTGTCGGAAAATGCAATTGATAAAAACCGAGTATTAAAATTACACAGTGCTAAACCCTCACCGATAGGTGTTTAGCACAACACTACCAAAAATGCCCTGGGATGACCTTGCACCCAGGGGCATTTGTTGCTAATTGTTTACTGATATACCTTCCATTTTTACGCCGTAATTGGTTCTATTTTCTCTACTCTGAAGTTTACTGTAGCCTTAAGAGCGTTGAATACTTTTAAGATTGTTCCTACTGTTACATTTTTCGAGTTGTTCTCCAGTTTTGATATTTGAGCTCGCTGAACCCCTACAAGCTTTCCTAATTGTTCTTGTGTTAGATTTTGCTCCATTCTAAGAGATTTGATTTGTTCGGATAGAAGTTCAACTCTCAGTTCGTATTCGTACTGGTCTCTTTTAGGTGTACCTACCTTCCCTAGGGATTTGTCTTTGAGTTCACTTAAGCTTATTGACTTCATTTCTTTTTGTTTTTAGACTCGAAATATTTTTTCTTTATCTGCTCGGCTTTCTTGATTTCTTTCGGTGGTGTTTGGTTGCTCTTCTTATCGAAACCATGAGTTCCCATTATTAGTGTCTTCTTCTCATCTGAATCCCAAAAGCCAAATATTCTGTAGAATTTTTGATGGTCACTATGTTTGAACTCGAAGATTCCATTGCTACTTTTCAGTTTTTCGAACCAATCGCCTTTAATCCCCAATTCTGTCTTCTCAAAAATCTTCAAGAATTTTTGTTGAACCTTCTCGTTCTGTGCAAAGAAATATTCCTCTGCCTCTTTAAGCTACCTAACCTCTATTGGTTTCTTTAGATTCGACATAACCTGAAGATACAATTTGTTTCCTTATATAGAACAATACCTACCTTAAATGTTTCTACTTTTAATAACGCTTATATGGTTTTAATGGCTCAAATAAGTGATAATACTTCTCCAAGAACTCAAAATTTTTCTCGGACGGTCTTGAAATTCCAACACTTAATTGCTCGGCTACTTGCAGATAATCATCATCCCAAAGACATAAGTAAAAGCCTTTCCCTTCCCTCCATAATTCGATTTCCACCCCTGTCTCATAGTAATCCAATTCAGCATCCATGTCCACGGTTAGTTTATTTCCTTCGAAAGGTCTCTCCACAGCGCTATTTGTTACCCCTGATATAAAAGTAACAACTGCCGCCTTCGAATTTTTCTTCTTTATTATTAGTTGATGGCCTTTTTCATTCTGCCAATGGCCGATAAACCTTTTCATTTTTCTTCAATGTTGATTTTACTTTCTTTGGTTATCAGTAACGGACCTGGCTATGGCGCGTTTTTATGCGCTATAGCTATTGTTGTGCTCTCGTCATTTTTCTTGCATTAATTTCTTTCTATGTCCTATCCCCCAGTTAATCAATTCGATAATTAAGGGGACAAGTGTTTCTCCATAATAGGTAAGCTTATAGGTTACCTTCACAGGTACAGTATCGCACACTTTTCTTATCACCAATTCATTTTGCACCAAATCCTTCAATTCCTTGGAAAGCATTCTCGGGGTAATTTTAGGTAATCCTTTCTCTAATTCACAATATCTAAATTCTCCATTACAAAGCAAGGCTATTATCTGCATTTTCCATGTTCCTGAAACAATGTATAAAGTATCTTCAATAGCCTGTAGCTCCTTATGGTAATGCTCAATAATTCCCGAAGGGGACTTGTCTAATGGTCTACGGCTCTTAAATTCTTCAATTTTTTCTTGTAATGCTCTATCCCGTTCCATTTTGTAAAAATACGCTATACTTTGGTATAGTACTATATTATGTATAGTTAGTGATTCCTATGTTTGTCAAGTGGTTGCTTTTGATGTGTATTCATCTAAATGAAAATGGAGCCAAAATGGTAGCTGATTTATTTATTGAAAAGATTACACCTTAGACGTCTAAAATTTCATAAAGAAAGATTTACATGTTAGTTGGACACTACGCTGCAAGTTTAGTATTAAAGGGAGTCGATAAAAATGCCTCTCTAGGAATGCTGTTTTTAGCAGTGCAATTTGTAGATATATTGTTCCTTCCGCTTGTTTTGATGGGGATAGAGCACTTCAATATCGTTGAGAACTATACAGAATCTACTCATTTTGATCTATATTTCATGCCCTACACCCATGGTCTTTTGGCTTCCTTTTTCTGGGCAGGTGCGGTCTACATTGCATTTAGATTCCTTCCTTTGACAAAAGCTGAAAATAAAAACAAGGTAGCAATAGTAATGGGAGTCGCAGTGCTATCTCATTGGTTTTTGGATTTGATTGTCCATACACCAGACTTGCCACTATGGAGCGATAGTTCGACCAAAGTTGGATTCGGCTTGTGGAACAATGCTATAGCAACATACGTGCTTGAGGCAATACTATTATTAGTAGGATTAGGAATGTATTTGAAATCGTCAAAGGGTACTACGTTTGCTGGCAAATACGGCATGATAATATTTGTTGTCCTTATGCTTATTATCAATGTAAATAACATATTTGGGCCACCAATGGCAGATGATATAGTAACAATGTCGGTTGCTGGACTTCTCATGTATTGCATTTTTACTGGAGTGGCTTTTTGGCTGGACAGAAAAAGGAGTTGAATATGAAACCCGCAACAACTGAAAAGCCACGTTCTTACCAACAATTGAGTAAAGAATTCCATCCTGTGGATTACCTGCTCCAGACCCCGTATTTGAACCAGCAATCGTAAAGATGAAATACCGATTGTAATTCTGTCGATCGGAGACGATAATTGCAAATAGAGACGACTGGTGATCTTGCAGAACTGTGGCCGGCACTTCCCCACCATTTGGCATTGGTACATCATTCACATCGTACACCTATTGACCGTCTGTATAGAACATTAACCGGCCCGCAATAGTCAATAATGCACGGCGACCACAAGCTTTCGATTGAAATGTTTTATTAGGTGAAAGAGTTAGATTTGGCATGTTAAATTCTATTCATTTTAATGGAGCACAATACCTGTGTAAATTACACATATTTACATCCCCATAGTACATTATCATGCGTAAATATGCACATTTTATATTCCGATTTCATCAAATGGACTCTTGATATTCTTCAAATCTTTGATCGCAACATGTGTATAAAGCATAGTCGTCTTCGGGCTGCTATGACCTAAAATTTCCTGAATATACCGGATATCCGTGCCTGCCTGAAGCAAGTGGGTGGCATAAGAGTGCCTCAAATTATGCAACGTTATCCCCTCCCGTAATCCCGTTGCTCTTACCGCCCTTTTCATGATCTGTTGAGCGCTTCGGTATGCATATTTCCCGCCGCTTTGACCTTCGAATAAATATACTTTCGTACTGTACATCCTGATATAATCTTTTATCATATTCGCAACGCCTTCCGACATGGGCACTTGCCGGTCCTTCCTTCCCTTTCCCTGACGAATAGCGAGTAAGCCCTCTTCAAATCGTACCTCGCTTTTTTTCAACTCCAGTGCCTCCCCAATTCTCAATCCACACCCATTGCAAGGTATTCGCTATAATTATATCGCACAATATCAGCTTTGGCGATTGCATCCCATTTGCGATTCGCATTCCGGCTGAAAAATTGCCGCATCATGCTCACGTACGTTCTTACCGTAGACGCACTATATCGCCTCTGCTCCATGTACATCGCAAAGGCATTCAATCTCGCTTTGACCTCTGAACTGAGTTGTACAGGTGGTTTAACAGTGTGCTTCTGGATCTTTTTCTACATATTCAGATTTGATGTCCGGGTCGATTTCAAATTCAAATTTCAAGTTATCCCTGCCAATGGATTGATTTAGATGATTCAGACTTTGCTTTGCGTAGGGCAGCATCCAGCAAACCTGATCTTTGTCCCACTTCCTGCCGTTGATCTGCTTAACAGCATCTATCCATGCGGGTTTATCGTGCGGCATGAATGCTTCGAACCATTTTTCGTCTCGCCGTTTCACAATTATGTATTCTCCCCTCACTTTGCGCTCCTTATCTTGACCTTGGCTTATCAGAGAGTCAGAATCGCCTGATTCCTTGACCGTCTCGGTCGGACTCTCAACCCATTCTAAACCCGCCTTCCTCAAGTATGTTACACTATCATCAGAGTTAGGCAAATACCAACATTTCAGTGTTTTAGAATATTTTCGTCCGGGTATCGCCTTGACCCAATTGATCAGTTCCTGGTCATAGTCGAAAAACAAACCAATACGATCAGCGCCCTTGTGGTTGACTTTCCGCAGCCTTATTTTACCGTTGTGGCCTGAGCTATGAATGTTTTTTGCTGGAAAAGATTTCATATATTTTCAAAAATATACATTTCAGACGGTCTTCTACAACAGGCGTAATTTCGTATTAAAAAAAGATACTTACCAAATTTGTAATAAATAAAGAAAATTATACCTTTGCGCCACTTTTGAAATAAGGAAGATTTTATAAAAGGTTATGAATCAAAAAATCAGGATTAAACTCCGTTCGTACGACCACAGTTTAGTGGACAAATCCACGGAGAAAATCGTGAAGACTGTGAGAAACAGTGGAGCTGTTGTCACGGGTCCGATTCCGCTGCCGACGGAGAAAGAAGTATTCACAGTACTGAGATCCCCTCATGTGAATAAAAAATCCCGAGAGCAGTTTCAGCTAAGGACCCACAAGAGGCTGATAGAAATATATACACCTACCCAAAAAACGGTTGACGCTCTTTCAAAATTGGAGTTACCCAGCGGTGTAGATATTCAAGTCAAGCTCTCCTAGACAAATTTCAGTTTCCGCAATTCTCTCATGAGTATCAGGATTCTCAAGTAATTCCTGATGTTGAGCGGTAATGTTTATTTTGACCTTTTTGATAGTTTGAATATGAACCCGCCCAGGAAAACTCCTGCGGGTTGAACTTGATTCTTGAACTTGTACTTGATTTTGTTATGAGTGGAATTATTGGGAAAAAAATAGGTATGACAAGCGTATATGACGTCGATGGCAGAAACATTGCCTGTACCGTCATAGATGCCTCTCCAAATAAAGTAACCCAGGTGAAAACCAAGGAAACTAATGGATATGCAAGCCTCCAACTTGCATATGGTGATAAAAAAGAAAAATCTTCTTCAAAACCAGAAATTGGTCATTTTAAAAAGGCCAAATCAGGGCCTATGAGAAAGGTGGCTGAGATGCGCGATTTCGATATAGTCGAAAAAACGCTTGGCGATGATGTCAAGGTCGAAGAGGTATTCGAAGAGGGAGATTACGTCAATGTAATCGGTACCTCAAAAGGAAAAGGATTCCAAGGTGTGGTCAAGAGACACGGCTTTCATGGTGTAGGAGAAGCTTCTCACGGCCAGCACAACAGGCAGAGACACCCCGGAGCGATTGGTGCATGCGCTACCCCATCCAAAGTGATAAAAGGAATGAAAATGGGGGGAAGAACAGGAAACAGCAGGGTTAAAACAAGAAACCTCGAAGTGGTCAAAATTTTTAGCGACCAAAACCTTATCCTGGTCAAAGGCTGTGTACCAGGTCACAAAGGTTCATTCGTAATCATTGAAAAGTAGATGTACATGAAAGTAGAAGTATTAAGTATCGAAGGCAAACCGACCGGTAGAAAAGTGAATCTGCCAACTGAGATATTTGGCGTTGAGCCAAATGAACACGTGATCTATTTGAGTGTGAAAAATCACCTTGCCAACAAAAGACAAGGTACGCATAAAACGAAAGAACGGGCGGACATCACCGGCTCTACCCGAAAGGTGAAAAGGCAAAAAGGTACTGGAACGGCCAGAGCTGGATCGATAAAATCACCAATTTTCCGGGGCGGAGGAAGAACCTTTGGACCAAAACCAAAAGATTACAGTTTTAAACTCAATAAGAAGGTCAGAAGATTAGCTAAGTCATCAGCATTATCAGCTAAAGCTGCAGCCGGTGACATCATGCTTATAGAGGATTTTACTTTCGATGAGCCGAGGACAGCAAAGTTAGCAGAGGTGCTTAACGGACTTGATGTAGGCAGTGCCAAATCGCTACTTGTGACCAACGAATACGATAAAAATTTGTACCTGAGTTCCAGGAATTTGAAAAAATCTAAGGTAATGAATGCCAAGGATTTGTACCCCTATGCGATACTCGATGCTCAGAAATTGTTACTTACGGAAAGTTCTGTAGAGGAAATAGTTAATTCATTTGCGAAATAGCGCATGTTGAATATATTGATCGGTTGATTTGAAAGGAATGGATTTGTTTTGACTCTGTAGAATTGAACAAGTTGAAAAGTTAAACAGCGAATAATATGGCAAGAGATATATTGATAAAACCATTAATCACCGAGAAATCCGAAAACATTTCGGAAAACTCGGGGCAGTACACTTTCGTAGTGGACAGAAAGGCGAATAAGATACAGATAAGAAATGCTGTAGAAGAAATGTACAATGTATCTGTGGACGGCGTAAATACGATGATCGTACCAGGCAAGAGAAAAGTGAGAAATACACGTTCGGGTATGCAAGTAGGGAAAAAATCAACCTATAAAAAAGCGATCGTCAAATTATCTCCTGGAGAAGAGATTGATTTCTTCGGGGATATATGACGACGTGGTCAATGTTAATTAGTATGGCAGTAAAAAAATACAAACCGGTCACTCCTGGTCTGCGGGGTAGGGTCTCGACGGACAACAGCCATCTGAGCAAGGTCAAGCCCGAGAAATCGCTTATTGCGAAATTGACAAAATCCGGGGGAAGAAATCACGACGGTAAAATGACCTTGCGACAGCGAGGCGGGGGCCATAAAAGACGTTATAGAATTATAGATTTCAAGCGGGATAAGGAAGGTGTACAAGGAGAGGTGATGACCATAGAGTACGATCCGAACAGATCCGCAAATATTGCCCTTATAAAGTATAAAGATGGTGAAAAGAGATACATAATCGCTCCGGAATCACTCAAAGTAGGCAATAAAATAATGTCAGGAGAAAAAGCTCCTCCGAATGTAGGAAACGCTCTTCCACTAAGCAAAATACCTTTGGGATCGAATATTTATGCGATAGAAATGATGCCGGGAAGGGGCGCAGCATTAGTCAGGAGTGCGGGGACATTTGCAGTTAAAATGAGCCAGGAAGGAAAGTACGTAACTGTAAAACTTCCGTCGGGAGAGGTGAGAAGGATATTGGCTACATGCAAAGCGGCAATGGGCAATACGTCTAATCCCGACCACAGGCTGCAGGTATTGGGCAAAGCGGGCCGAAAAAGATGGTTGGGTAGAAGGCCTCGTGTCAGAGGCGTTGCTATGAATCCTGTGGATCACCCAATGGGCGGCGGTGAAGGAAAAGCTTCGGGAGGCCATCCGAGATCAAGAACAGGCATAATGGCCAAAGGACAAAAGACGAGAAAAAAGAATAAGGATTCGAATAGATTGATCATTTCAAGAAGAAAAACTATTTAATAGACATGCCTAGATCACTGAGAAAGGGACCGTACGTCTATCATAAGTTGCTGACCAAACTGGACAAAGCGAAATCCACAAAAAAGAAAAGTGTGATAAAGACCTGGGCCAGATCTTCGATGATCATTCCGGATATGGTAGGCCAGACCATAGCCGTGCACAATGGAAAATCGTTTGTTCCGGTATTTATTACCGAGAATATGGTCGGGCATAAACTAGGCGAATTTGCTCCCACAAGAATTTTTAAAGGACACTCCGGAAACCGAAAATAAGAGAAGCAATGGAAGCACGAGCAATATTGAGAAATTGTCCTATGTCAGCCCGAAAAATGAGATTGGTTACTGACCTGGTGCGGGGAAGGTCAGTGGACAATGCCTTAAATATTTTGAAATACACAAAGAAAGAAGCAAGTGACTGGCTGGAAAAAGTGCTGTTATCCGCTATTTCCAATTGGGAAAATAATACGAACATGACCTTTAGCGCAGCTGATTACGATCTTTATGTGAAGACGATCTTTTCAGATGAAGGCACCATGTTAAAAAGATTCCGGCCTGCACCGCATGGAAGGGCGCACCGGATCAGAAAAAGGACTAATCACGTTACCGTAATCGTAGAAAACCGAGTAGAAATAGACGAAGATTTTAACCTCTCAGATGAAGAAGAATAGAAATAAATAATGGGTCAGAAAACAAATCCAATTGGCAATAGATTAGGCATTATAAAAGGTTGGGAATCCAACTGGTACGCCGCCGGCAATGATTTTGCTAGTAAAGTGGTGCAAGATGAAAAAATAAGGGCTTATCTGAGAGCAAGAGTTCCGAAAGGAGGATTGGCAAGAATAGTGATAGAACGCACATTAAAAAGAATTACCATCACCGCTCACACCTCGCGTCCGGGTATTATCATCGGCCGAGGAGGCCAGGAAGTAGACCGGATACGGGAAGAGTTAAAAAAACTTACGGGACATGAAGTACAGATCAACATTTTTGAAATAAGAAAACCCGAGCTCGATGCTACCATTGTAGCAGATAATATTGCCAGACAGTTAGAAGGTAGAATGAATTTCAGAAGGGTATCTAAAATGGCTGTGCAGAATACGATGCGTGGCGGAGCCCAGGGCATTAAAGTAAAGATCAGCGGAAGATTGAATGGAGCGGAGATGGCGAGATCGGAGCAATTCAAAGATGGTCGGATCCCTTTGCATACTTTTCGTGCTGACGTTGACTATTCTTTGGTAGAGGCTCAGACCGTGTACGGAAAGATCGGTGTAAAAGTTTGGATTTTCAAAGGTGAGGTATTCGGCAAGCGAGACCTTTCACCAAATATAGGAATGGGCAGAGACAAACGACGAGGGGGCCGAAGACGAGGTGGCGATAGAAGAGATAACCGGAATTAGGGGGTTGATTTAATGAATTTGAGAAATAGAATAAAAAATGCTTCAGCCGAAGAAATCGAAATATAGAAAACAGCAAAAAGGGAGGAACAGAGGAATGGCCGGGCGAGGCGTGAAAATATCGTTCGGATCATTCGGCCTTAAAGCCACAACGCATGGCAGGCTCACGAGCAGACAGATAGAATCGGCCCGGATAGCGATGACGCGCCACATGCAAAGGCAGGGAAGAGTGTGGATAAGGATATTTCCTGATAAACCTATTACTACCAAACCTCTTGAAGTGAGGATGGGAAAAGGTAAAGGAGCTGTGGATCACTATGTAGCGCCTGTGCAGCCGGGTAGAATATTATTTGAGATGGACGGCGTACCTGTGGAAGTTGCAAGAGAAGGACTGAGACTGGCAGCACAAAAGCTGCCGGTGTTAACAAAATTTGTAGTTCGCAATGACTACATAGAAGATTAAATAAGAATGGCATCTAAGAAATTTATCGAACTACAAGACTTCGGTGATCCGGAATTACTGGACGAATTGAGCCAAACCGAAGCCCAGTATAAGAAGATGAGATTTGATCATGCTATTAAAGGCTTGGACAATCCCCTTGTACTCAAAGAAGTCAGAAGAGATATTGCTAGAATGAAGACGGAGGCAAGAAAAAGAGAATTGTCAAAAATGACTGCCGAGGAGCTAGGCAACAGATCAAAAAAACGAGCGCGTAGAAGGGAATAGTCAATGTCTGGAATCAATGTCTGGAGTCAATGTTTGGAGTCAATATCCGGAGTGAATGACTGGCAGTTAATAAATGGATGGTTAATGGAAAAAGTAAAAAAGCAGATCACGGGACTCGTTACGAGCAATAAGATGGACAAGACAATCAAGGTAATTGTCGAACGTCGATTGCGGCACCCGATTTACGGAAAGTTTGTCAAAAAATCTAAAAAATTTACGGCTCACGATGAAAAAAACGAATCCAATATCGGCGATCTGGTAAAAATTGAGGAGTCAAGGCCTTTGAGTAAAACGAAGAGGTGGAACTTAGTAGAAATATTAGAAAGAGCTAAATAGGTTGTAATGATTCAGCAGGAATCGAGATTAAAAGTAGCGGATAATTCTGGGGCAAAGGAAGTGCTTTGTATAAAGGTCTTGGGCGGTTCCAGGAGACGTTACGCATCTGTCGGAGATACAATAGTAGTCACGGTAAAGTCGGCCACAACAGGAGGTGTAAAAAAAGGTACTGTATCCAAGGCAGTCGTAGTGCGCACAAAAAAGGAAATCCGTAGGAGAGACGGGTCATACATCCGTTTTGACGATAACGCCGTAGTACTGCTCACGCCGACCGATGAGCCAAGAGGAACAAGGATTTTTGGCCCGGTTGCAAGAGAATTACGAGAGAAAGACTATATGAAAATTGTTTCATTGGCACCTGAGGTGTTGTGATTTGATCGACTGATTATCAATGGGTTATAGTCATAAAAGATTGGAAGAATATCGGCGAGAGGTCAGGAGATCTTCGCCGAGGAGGGCTGTGGACAATCGATTTTCCAGGCAAAAGGTTGGCGCCTATCCCGATCAGCATAGCTGCATCGGGGACCTCTTTGCCGACGACCATATAATACTAGTATAATGTCAAAAAAGAGATTTGCACCAAAATTAAAAATAAAGAAAGGGGATAAAGTCCAAGTTATTTCGGGGGCGTACAGAGGCTCAGAAGGCCAGGTATTGGAAATACAACCCCTCAAAAACAGGGCGATAGTAGATGGTGTCAATGTCATGAAAAAACATAAGAAGCCGGTGAATAATGAACCCGGCGGTATCCATGATATCAATACACCCATTCATCTGTCAAATTTGATGTTGATCGATCCCAAAGGCGGCGAACCGACAAGGGTGGGCAGGAAAGTTGTAGATGGAAAATTGCAACGATATTCTAAAAAATCGGAAGAAATTATTAGATAATGTCAGACGTACCGAGATTGCAGAAAAGATATGCCGAAGAGATTGTGCCCAAGTTAAAGGAGCAATTTCAATATTCTTCGGTGATGCAAGTGCCGAAACTGGAAAAGATCTGCGTTAACCAGGGCGTCGGCGATGCTACGGAGGACAAAAAACTGGCCGATGTTTCACAGGCCGAATTGACCTCTATTGCCGGCCAAAAGGCTGTATTGATAAAAGCAAAAAAATCAGTTTCAAATTTTAAGCTAAGAGAAGGCATGGTAATCGGTACGAAGATCACCTTGCGCAAAAGGCAGATGTGGGAATTTTTGGACAGACTGCTTGCCGTAGCGCTGCCGAGGGTCCGCGATTTCAGAGGTGTTAACGATAAGAGCTTTGACGGCAGAGGTAACTATACTATGGGCATCAAGGAACAAATCATCTTTCCCGAAATCGACATCGATAAAGTGAATAAAATCAATGGTATGGACGTCACATTTGTAACTTCTGCCAAAACAGATAAAGAAGCTTACGAACTCTTGAGAGAGCTCGGTATGCCATTCAGAAATCTTATTAAAAATTAATGATCAGATGGCGAAAAGATCTGTCATAGCCAGAGGCAAAAAAAGAGAAAGACTCGTTGCAAAATATGCTGAGTTGAGAAAGCAATTGAAGAAAGAAGGCAAATGGGACGAGTTGGATAAATTGCCTAAAAATTCGAGCGCAGTACGGCTGCACAACAGGTGCCAACTTACAGGCAGGCCAAAAGGGTATATGAGAAAATTTGGTATTAATAGAGTCACTTTCCGGGAAATGGCGGTCCAAGGAAAAATTCCTGGAATTACAAAAGCGAGTTGGTAAAAAATAGTTTATGGCATTAACCGATCCAATAGCAGATTATCTGACCAGAATAAGGAATGCGCAACAAGCCGGCCACAGAATTGTTGAGATTCCGGCTTCGAAAATGAAAAAGGGCATAACGGAGATTCTGTACGACCAGGGTTACATTTTGAAATACAAATTTGAAGATGAAGGGCCTCAGGGAATTATTAAAATAGCTCTGAAATACGACCCTTTTTCAAAAGAACCAGTCATTCGAAAAATGGGAAGATTAAGTAGGCCTGGTCTAAGAAAGTACTCTAATTCCACTGACCTTCCGAGAATAATTAATGGATTGGGAGTGGCAATTGTCTCCACGTCCAAAGGATTAATGACGAGTAAGCGAGCAAAGAAGGAAAATATAGGAGGCGAGTTGATTTGCTATGTGTACTAATACGATCATATGAAAGTTTTATTTTGGTTAATTTGAAAGTTGAAAACTTAAACACTTAATTGAACAAAAAAACATGTCACGTATAGGAAAAGCACCATTAGCATTACCGAGCGGAGTATCCTGGACAGCCGATAAAAATTTGATCACTGTAAAAGGCCCTAAAGGCGAATTACAAGAACTAATCGATCCGGACATATCCGTAAAAGAAGAAGACGGGAACTTGATTGTCGAACGTCCTACTAACCAAATAAGACACAAAGCGATGCACGGCCTATATCGCTCTCTTATCAAGAATATGATCCTCGGAGTTACGGAGGGATATACTAAACAATTAGAAATAGTAGGCATCGGATACAGGTGCAGTAATCAGGGGAACTTATTGGAGCTTTCCATAGGTTATTCTCATCCCGTATTCTTTTACATACCCGATGAGTTGAATTTGGAAACCAAGATGGAAAAAGGACAGAATCCTACGGTAATTTTATCGGGAATAGATAAACAATTGATAGGTCAGATCGCTGCCAAGATCAGGCAGCTTAGAAAACCGGAACCGTACAAAGGCAAAGGTATTAAATATACTGGTGAGCAAATCAGGAGAAAGGCTGGTAAAACTGCAGTTGCTGCATAATAGAGAGCTATGATATCGAAAGTAGAAAAAAGAAAAAAAATAAAATACAGGATACGCAAGAAGGTGAAGGGTTCGTCCGCCATACCCAGATTATCAGTATACAGAAGTAATAAAGCGATATACTGCCAACTGATAGACGACCGGTCAGGAGCTACGATAATCCAAGCCTCATCAAAGGAAGTAAAAGAAGGTGCGAATAAGACGGAGGCGGCAAAAAAAGTGGGCGGCCTTATTGCGGAACGTGCGAAGTCCAAAAAGATCAACTCTATAGTATTTGATCGGAATGGATATTTATATCACGGTAGAGTAAAATCTTTGGCAGAAGGTGCTCGCGAAGGTGGATTGAATTTCTAAAACAAGAAATCAGATGTACAAAAATCAGGTAAGAATTAAAGCGGCCGATACAGAGCTCAAAGAAAAATTAGTATCGCTCAATAGGGTTGCCAAAGTAACCAAAGGGGGCAGGACATTTAGTTTTTCTGCCATAGCAGTGGTAGGAGATGGTAACGGTACTGTGGGTCAGGGACTTGGTAAAGCGAGAGACGTTCAGGAATCCATCGCTAAGGCAGTGGATGATGCAAAAAAGAGTTTGATAAAGTTCCCCGTTGTAAAAGGGACTATACCTCATGAACAAAAAGGAAAATATGGAGCGGGCAAAGTGCTCATCAAGCCGGCCTCTGATGGTACCGGATTGATAGCAGGCGGAGCGATGAGAGCGGTATTAGAGATCGGCGGTTTGCACAATGTACTGGCCAAGTCGCAGGGCTCGTCTAATCCGCACAACGTGATCAAAGCTACGATTGACGCTTTACAAAAATTGAGAAGCCCGGATGATATAGCAAGACAAAGAGGTATCACCATGCAAAAACTTTTTGAAGGATAGAAAGTTGATAAGTCATGAAGAAAGTCAAAATAACACTTACAAGAAGCATAATAGGCAAGAAGAGCAAGCAGAAGGCTACGGTGGCTGCCTTAGGTTTGAGAAAAACGAATCAAACAGTAGAGAAAGAAGCAAGTCCTCAGATAATGGGTATGATCAATAAGGTCAAGCATTTGATCCAATATGAAGAAATAAAGTAGATGGATTTACACAATTTAAAACCTGCAAAGGGCGCCACAAAGTCACGGAAAAGAATCGCCAGAGGCGAAGGATCGGGAAAAGGAGGGACGTCGACCAGAGGCCATAAAGGCGCCAAGTCAAGATCGGGATATAAGAGGAAGAGAGGCTTTGAAGGAGGGCAGATGCCTTTGCAGATGAGATTGCCAAAGCGTGGATTTAAAAGTCCCAATAGGGTAGTGTACATCCCTTTTAATCTGGATAGAATTTCTCAAATAATAGAAAAAAGCGGCGCAAAGGAAATCACAATTTCTTCTTTGTATGAAATGGGAGTGATTAAGAAAAGAGATAAGGTAAAGATATTGGGAAAAGGGGATCTGGCGAAGAAAATTAACCTGTCTGTGCACGCGTGCAGCGCTAGTGCAAAAGAGAAAATCGAAGCGAAAGGCGGCGCTGTAAGTATTGTAGATGATACCGTCGGCAAAAAGGAAAAAACGGCATTTGCCTCTCAAAGTCGACGACGCAAAAGCAGGGACAATCGCAAGGCCACTATAAAGGGTAGCGCGGCCAGCAAGCAGCAAAAAAATACCGGTGGGCCTGTTGTTGAAGAAAAAGAGTAAAATGAGTAAGTACTTGATAATCAATAAGTTGTATCCGAATTTAATGTAAATAAAGCAAAGAACTGCAATAGATGAACAAGTTAATCGAGACCCTTAAGAATATTTGGAAAATTGAGGAATTGCGGAATAGAGTCCTCTTTACTCTGGCCATACTTGCCGTGTATCGATTCGGTTCGTACGTAGTGTTGCCGGGCGTGAATGCATCCGCTTTAGCCGCTGCCGCAGATGCCAGAGGTGCCAATGATATCTTAGGCCTGATCAATACTTTCGCAGGTGGTGCATTTAATAGGGCAGCCGTATTTGCGCTTGGAATCATGCCCTATATTACGGCGTCGATTATTATACAATTATTGGGGTTTGCCGTGCCTTATTTTCAAAGATTGCAACAGAAAGAAGGAGAGTCGGGCCGTAAGAAAATTACCCAGATCACCCGGTGGCTGACCTTGGCGATTACTATGGTGCAAGGTAGCGCTTATCTGACGTACGTGACTTCTCTACCAGGTGCTCTGGATCCGACGATCAGCAAGACCATATTCTGGTTCAGTAATATTGTGATACTTTCTACAGGTACCATATTTGCCATGTGGCTCGGAGAGCGGATTACTGAAAATGGGGTCGGAAATGGAATTTCTCTATTGATCATGATCGGCATCATTGCTACGCTTCCCCAGGCCTTTTTTGCAGAAGTGCTTACCCAGTTTAACCAAAGTGGTTTGTTGACATTGATCCTGGAGCTGGTGATTCTCTTCCTGATTGTAATGGTGTGCATTCTCATTGTGCAAGGGGTGCGGCGCATCCCAATACAATTTGCCAAGAGAATGGTCGGAAGAGGAGCCGGGCAAGTGCCAATGGCCGGAGCCAGAGATTATATTCCTTTAAAGGTAAATGCCGCGGGAGTAATGCCGATCATATTCGCCCAGGCGATCATGTTTTTGCCTATGTCTGTAGCCCAATGGGTATCTGCCAGTGGAAGCCAGAGCAGTCTTCTTTTAATGCTAAATAATTGGAAATCAATACCTTATAATATATTGTTTTTCGTTCTTGTGGTGCTTTTCACTTATGTTTATACGGCGCTATTAGTGAATCCACAGCAGTATGCGGAATACTTAAAAAGACAAAATGCATTCATTCCGGGTGTGAAGCCTGGAAGGAGTACTCAGGATTTTATAGATACCCTTACCACAAGAGTAACTTTGCCAGGCTCTATATTTCTAGGATTGATTTCGATATTCCCGGCTTTTGTAGCGACAATAGGTGTAAATGATGCCTTTGCGTTATTCTTTGGTGGGACGTCACTTTTGATCCTGGTAGGCGTGGTGCTGGACACATTACAACAGATAGAAAGCTATCTCTTGATGAGAAAATATGACGGATTGGTCAAATCCGGAAAGTTGAAGGGGCGAAGCAGTATGCAGCCGATCGGCGCCGGAATGTAGGAGGTTATATGATATACTACAAAACCGACGAAGAGATCGAACTGATAAGAAAGAATTGTCTACTCGTTTGCAAAACACTTTCTCACGTTGCTTCTTTGCTGAAACCTGGAATTACAGGAAAGAAACTAGACACGGATGCAGAGCAATTGATAAGAGATTGCGGTGCGGAACCGGGATTCAAAGGTTATCGGGATTTTCCGGCTACCTTATGCATTTCCAAGAATGAAGAAGTAGTACACGGCATTCCGGATGATTATGAATTTCAAGAAGGAGATATAGCATCCATAGATTGCGGAGTATTAATGAATGGATACTATGGCGATGCCGCATACACTTTCGCATTTAAAGAGCTGGAAGAAACAACATTGAAGTTGCTGCGTACTACAAAAGAAGCTTTGTACAAGGGGATTGAGATGGCGGTAACTGGCAAGCGGTTAGGTGATATCAGTAATGCTATCCAACATTTTACCGAAAGGATTCACGGTTATGGAGTTGTGAGGGATTTAGTGGGCCATGGAGTGGGTAAGAATCTTCACGAAGATCCGGAAGTACCTAACCATGGAAAGCGGGGTCGTGGAGTAAAACTACACGAAGGATTAGTAATTGCGATCGAGCCGATGGTCAATATGGGGACGCGCAAAGTGAAGAAATCTCAAAACGGATGGACCGTATTCACAAAGGATAAAAAACCGTCTGCTCATTACGAGCATACAGTGGCTGTGAGAAAGGAAGAAGCGGATATATTATCGGATCATGTTATCATCGAAAAGGAAATAGAGAAAAACAATCATTTACAAGAAATTTTAATATAAATATTGGATATTTGCACTCCCAAATTTTATGGAGAAGAAAAATTTAATTAAACAAGACGGAATTATAGAAGAAGCGCTATCCAATGCCATGTTTAGAGTAAGACTTGAAAATGATCATATTATCGTCGCTACGATCTCAGGAAAGATGCGCATGCATTACATAAAAATACTACCCGGTGACAAGGTCGCCGTCGAGATGTCGCCGTACGATTTGACAAGAGGTCGTATAACCTTTAGGTACAAGTAATATGAAAGTCAGAACGAGTATAAAAAAGAGATCATCGGATTGTAAGATCGTGCGAAGGAAGGGCAAACTGTACGTTATTAACAAGAAGAATCCCAGATTCAAACAAAGACAGGGATAATGGCAAGGATAGGAGGTGTAGATTTACCAAAGACCAAACGAGGAGTTATAGGACTTACCTATATCTATGGAATAGGAAAAAGTCGAGCTACGGAGATATTGAATAAGGCAGATATCGATGCCAATATCAAAGTGCAGGATTGGACAGATGACAATATCACTGTGCTTGCGAAAATGCTTCAAGACGAGTACAAGATCGAGGGTGAGTTGCGATCGGAGACTCAACTGAATGTGAAGCGACTCATGGATATAGGATGCTACCGCGGACTGAGACATAGAAAAGGATTGCCACTGAGGGGTCAACGCACACAGACGAATGCGCGGACCAGAAAAGGGAAAAGGAAGACAGTAGCTAATAAGAAAAAGGCAACGAAATAGATTATGGCGAAATCCAGAAAAGTAAAACGCAAAGTGATCGTCGAGCCTGAAGGCTTGGCATACATCAAAGCAAGTTTTAACAATATCATCGTCTCTTTGACCAATAAAAAGGGAGGCGTTATAGCTTGGTCTTCGGCAGGCAAGTCGGGATTTAGAGGATCGAAAAAAAATACGCCTTATGCGGCTCAAATCGCCGCCAAGGACGCGGCACAAAGAGCATTTGATGCAGGTCTGAGATATGTCGAAGTGTTTGTGAAAGGCCCTGGTTCGGGCCGCGAAGCTGCGATAAGGGCAATAGATGGAATAGGTATAAAAGTGAATAAAATAAAAGACGTCACACCCCTTCCACATAATGGTTGCCGACCTCCTAAGAGAAGAAGAGTATAATTTAATCTATAGACATTTCTAATTAATGGCGAGATATACAGGCCCAAAGACAAAAAAAGCCAGGTCGTTTGGGGAAGCTATTTACGGAGCAAGCAGGGCTTTTGATCGAAGGAAATACGGCCCAGGGCAGCACGGTCCTTCAAAAAGAAGGAAACAAAAATCCGACTACGCAATCCAGTTAATGGAGAAACAAAAGGCTAAGTATACCTACGGCATCCTGGAAAGACAGTTTAGAAATACATTTGAAAAAGCATCCAGAAAAGGCGGCGTTACCGGTGAAGTTCTTTTGCAGTTTCTGGAAGCCAGGTTAGATAATACCGTCTTCAGATTGGGAATAGCCCCTACCAGAAGAGGTGCACGCCAATTGGTCAGTCATAGACATATATGCGTTAATGGTGTAGTATCTAATATCCCTTCCTTTCGACTCAGCCCGGGTGACGTTATATCCATCAGGGGCAAGTCAAAGCAATTGGAGGCCATTCAAAACTCAATAGCTACAAACTCACCGGATGCAAAAAAATGGAATTGGTTGGAATGGAACCAGGAAAGACTGGAAGGCAATTTCCTGGAATATCCCGAAAGAGCTAAAATTCCGGAAAAAATAAACGAACAACTAATAGTTGAACTTTATTCTAAGTAAGAAAAAATTACTCCCAATATATGAGTATCTTAAACTTTCATAAGCCTGATAAAATATTACTTCAAAAAGCGGATGATTTTGAAGGTGTTTTCGAATTTAAGCCGCTAGAGCCTGGTTTTGGACAGACTATCGGCAATTCGATTAGAAGAGTTTTGCTTTCGTCCTTGGAGGGGTGTGCTATTTCAGCTATTCGATTGGCAGGCGTAGAACACGAATTCTCTACTGTAAAAGGGGTAGTGGAAGACGTAGTCGATATTGTGCTCAATTTTAAGCAAGCGCGGCTAAAGCGAATCGTAGAAGATGAAGATAACAATGAGGAGAAAATATACTTGACCGTCAGCGGCAAAGAACAATTTCTTGCGGGCGACATTGAAAGCCATACCAATGTTTTTAAAGTGATGAATCCGGATTTGGTGATTTGCAACATGGAACCATTCGTAAGCCTGGAAATGGAACTCACAGTGACCTATGGACGAGGGTATGTTGCGGCAGACGAGAATATTCCCAAAGATTCCCCTATCGGAGTGATCCCGGTGGATTCTATCTACACCCCAATTAAGAAGGTAGCGTACACTATAGAAAATACAAGGGTGGGCCAAAGGACGGATTATGAAAAACTTAGCTTGGAGGTTAAAACAGACGGAACGATTCATCCTGAAGAGGCGGTAAAAGAAGCCTCTAAAATTTTGATCCAGCACTTAATGCTGATCACTGATGAGAACATCACATTCGATGATAAGGCTACACGGCAGGAAGATGTGGTAGATGAACACATTCTCCATATGAGGAAGTTGCTGAAGACTTCTTTGGAGGATTTGGATTTGTCAGTAAGAGCATACAACTGTCTTAAAGCAGCCAAGATCAATTCACTTTCGGAATTGGTGCGCTATGATACTCACGAGCTTTTGAAGTTTAGAAACTTTGGCAAAAAGTCCCTGGTAGAGATCGAAGAGCTTTTGAGCATAAAGGGACTTACTTTCGGAATGGATTTGTCCAAATACAAGCTGGACGAGGAATAGATTTAACCGGTACATGTATAAATTAGAATGGCGAACAATACATGGCTGGATAATCAGAAAGTAACAATGATCTTAAAAAGGAAAAATGCCCTAAGTGTATGAGACACGGAAAGAAATTCAATCATCTGGGTAGAAAGAGCGGGCATAGGAAAGCGCTTTTGAAAAATCTTGCAAATTCACTCATAGAGCATAAACGCATTGATACTACATTGGCTAAGGCAAAAGCCCTGAGGCAATACGTAGAACCACTTATAACAAAAGGAAAGACCAATAATACTCACAACCGACGTGTGGTATTCTCATATCTACAGGACAAACACGCGATCACGGAGCTATTCGGGCCCGTGGCAGATCAGGTTGGCGATAGGCCTGGTGGATATACACGAGTGATCAGAATGGGTTTTAGAAAGGGTGACGGAGCTGAGATGGCCATGATAGAATTGGTAGATTTTAATAGCGTATACAGCGCCGACAAAGCAGCAAAACCAGGAAAGAGAACGCGTAGAGGCCGTAGACGAGGTGGAGCCAAGGCTGCGGTTGCGGCGGCTTCCGGAGAGGAAGAATGATTATATTATTTGGTTTTAAGAATCCAACACATCCTTCATCGCTAGATGTACACTTTCAGAATTAGCGGTGATTTCTCTTTTCATTCCATTGTAAAACCAAAGGTCTTTATCGACCATATCCCTTAAGACTTCTTCACCTGATTTGCCATAGAGAATTCCAAATTTGAATTACACTTTTTAACATATATTTGCGCGGCTTCAAAATCAGGCTTAGACAATGAACAACTCCTCAGAACGATCTGCGGTTCTTCTCCTTGAAGATGGTACCGTTTTTCATGGTCGTTCGTATGGACAACATGGATGCTCTGCAGGAGAAATTTGTTTCACTACAGGCATGACGGGCTACCAGGAAGTATTTACGGATCCATCCTTCTTTGGTCAATTGCTCATCACTACGAATGCCCATATTGGGAATTACGGAGTTAATGAGTATGAAGTAGAATCGGAAAATATGCAGATCGCCGGATTGATCTGTAAAAATTTTACAACGGAATATTCGCGAAGTTTGGCCAATGGAGATGTAGAAAACTATTTCGCTGATGAGAAGATAAGGGTCATTTCGGATATAGACACCCGAGCGCTCGTCCGTCATATACGAGATAAAGGAGCCATGAATGCTTTAATAGCTACTTCAGAATATTCGTCAGATATACCAAAACTGAAAAAAGATCTCGCCAAGGTGCCGAGTATGAAAGGCCTCGAACTCGCGAGCAAGGTGAGCACATCAAAAACATATGAACTGGGCAAAGAAAATACAGGATACAGGGTAGCGGTCATCGACTACGGAACCAAAAAGAATATCCTCAGATGCTTCACAAAAAGAAATTGTTATCTCAAAGTGTATAACGCCAAAACGGATATTTCAGAAATAGAAGATTGGAATCCGGATGGTTATTTTTTATCCAATGGCCCTGGAGATCCCGGTGTCATGGACTATGCGGTCGATCTCATTAAAAAAATTCTTGACCTTGGCAAACCCATATTTGGAATATGCCTTGGCCACCAGTTATTGGCCAGAGCACTTGATATACCTACATTCAAAATGCATAACGGCCATCGAGGTATAAATCACCCTGTAAAAAATGTAATTTCCGGACATTGCGAAATTACAACTCAAAATCACGGATTTGCAGTGGACAGGACAGCAGTGGAAAATAGCAGCGAGATAATAGAAATTACACATGTCAATCTTAACGATGAGTCTGTTGAAGGTCTGAGACACAAATCCAAACCTGCTATGTCGGTACAGTATCACCCCGAGGCTTCACCTGGTCCACATGATTCGAGGTATCTGTTCGACGATTTTATGAATATGATAAAAACTAATCGATGAGCGAGATTATTGATATTGTCGGTAGACAAATTTTAGATTCACGGGGAAATCCTGCCATTGAAGTAGAAGTAATGACCGAAACCGAATGTTTCGGACGGGCGGCGGTGCCCTCTGGCGCTTCTACTGGGAAATACGAGGCTGTCGAACTTCGCGACGACGACAAAGATTCATATCTGGGTAAAGGAGTCTTAAAAGCATTGGAAAATGTGAACGGTACCATTTTTAATGAGCTTATCGGTGTGGATGTATTTGATCAGCTATATATTGATCATCTGATGCTCGAGTTGGATGGAACGCCTAATAAGTCGAATCTCGGTGCGAATGCCATTCTCGGAGTTTCACTAGCCTGTGCGAAAGCAGCAGCTTCGGAATTGAACATGCCTTTGTATCGATATCTTGGCGGAGTCTCTGCTCATACTCTTCCCGTACCGATGATGAATATACTCAATGGTGGCAGCCATGCCGACAACAGCATTGATTTTCAGGAGTTTATGATCGTTCCCATTGGTGCCGATACATTCTCAGAAGCCCTTCGAAAAGGAGTAGAAACCTTTCATACTCTAAAAAAAGTGCTCAAATCAAAAGGCTACTCTACTAACGTGGGCGACGAAGGAGGATTTGCTCCCAATATAAAAAGCAACGAGGAGGCTCTTCAGATCGTGCTCGAATCAATTGAGAAAGCAGGTTACCGACCAGGAGAAGATATTATGATCGCAATGGATGCGGCGGCTTCGGAATTTTATGATTCTAAAAAGGGTGTTTATCGGCTGCATAAGTCATCCGGAGAAGAACTGAGCACTAGTGATATGGTCTCGTATTGGTCCGAATGGATTAAGAAGTACCCGATATTTTCTATTGAAGATGGTCTCGATGAAGACGATTGGACAGGCTGGAAGGACCTAAATAAGAGCATTGGTGACAAAGTGCAATTGGTCGGAGATGATTTGTTTGTGACAAATGTGAATCGTCTGCGGAAGGGCATTGACGAAAAAGCCGCTAATTCTATTCTGATAAAGGTAAATCAGATCGGCTCTCTTTCAGAAACTATTGAAACTGTAAATCTGGCCACTCGAAACTCGTACACCTCAGTAATAAGCCACAGAAGCGGAGAAACAGAAGACACGACCATATCTGATTTAGCCGTTGCGTTGAACACAGGGCAAATAAAAACCGGCTCAGCCTCAAGAAGTGACCGTGTGGCCAAGTACAATCAATTGCTAAGAATAGAAGAAGAATTGGACGAATTGGCCTATTATCCAGGGCGTGATATATTACGATAAAATTTAATATCTTTACGCACACCGCTGTACATCAGCGCATAATTAATAATTAATAATTTAGAATTACGGCAGTGATGAATCTGAAAGATGTCATACGTTCCGGCTACGTTAACAAGTACACAATCTCTCTTGTCGCCTTCATTCTGTGGATCGGAATTTTCGATAAATATTCTTGGATCAAGCAAGTAAATGTAGAACACAAAATCCATAAATTGCACGATCAAAAGGAAGAGTATGAAGAGATGTTGGTAGAAGCAAAAGAGGAACAAAAGGACATCGAAGAGCACAAGGAAAAATATGCGCGAGAAAAGTACTTTCTTCACAAGGAGGGAGAAGAGGTTTTTGTCATTGAATGAAATACAGATCGTTGAACTTGGAGCGGAGCCTAAAGATCGGTGAGCTGTATTTCGATAAGCCATATAGCTTGCTCACCGATCCCTGCACGGGGCAGGCGGGCCTTCGGGCTCAATGATCCTTTAGCACAATACCTGAAAATTTGAATAAGACTAACCGAGCGAATGAGCGTACTTGTAAATAAAGAGTCCAAAATAGTTGTACAGGGCCTCACAGGAAAAGAAGGAACCTTTCACGCCGAACAAATGATCGAATACAAACCGACCAACATCGTAGGCGGCGTTACACCAGGCAAAGGCGGCCAAACCCACCTCGGCAAGCCGGTTTTTAATACGGTAGCGGAAGCAGTAGTCAAAGTCGGTGCCGACACTTCGATCATTTTCGTACCGCCAAAGTTTGCCGGTGATGCCGTAATGGAAGCTGCCGAGGCAGGCATAAAGGTAATCGTGTGTATTACCGAGGGTATTCCGATCCAAGATATGATCAAAGTGAAGGCCTATATCGAAGACCGGGACTGTAGATTGGTGGGGCCCAATTGTCCTGGAGTCATCACGCCAGGTGAAGCAAAATTGGGAATTATGCCTGGATTCATTCACCGCCCAGGTCGCATAGGAATAGTCTCGAGATCAGGTACGCTCACCTACGAAGCTGTCGACCAGGTGACCAAAGCAGGAATGGGCCAAAGCACGTGTATAGGAATAGGCGGGGATCCGATAATCGGAACATCGACAAAGGAAGCAGTGGAATTATTTATGAATGATGCCGATACGGATGGTATTATAATGATCGGAGAAATCGGTGGAGGAATGGAGGCAGACGCAGCCCATTGGGTTAAGGAAAACGGCTCCAAACCAGTTGTAGGTTTCATTGCAGGCCAGACAGCTCCCAAAGGAAGAACTATGGGGCATGCCGGTGCCATCATAGGAGGAGAAGACGACACCGCTGAAGCGAAAATGCGAATCCTGAGCGAATGCGGGATCACCGTAGTAGAATCCCCAGCCCACATCGGTCAAATGATGAAAGAGGCCCTGTAACGGCGACCATTGGCGTCGACAACCCGTTAGTTTTTAGGTAAATCGCAAATTTATTTTTCAAGGCCATGTAATCAAATCAATTTTGCTACCTATCTTGCCAAAAAGAATAGTATTCACCGGTCCCGAATCCACGGGAAAATCTCAACTCTCTGAAAAACTAGCTCTTAAATTAAAAGCACACCACGTGCCCGAATTTGCGCGTGAGTACTTAGCGGGCAGAGAAAGGAAGCGATCCTTGTCTGACGACCAAGCAGGCCTGCAAGGCATTACTCCCTTTGTGCCTCATCACACTTCTTACGGAATAGAGGACTTAAAAAATATTGAAGAAGGACAAAAGTTCTTAGAAAATCAAGCCTATCCATCTGATAATCAAATAGTTATACAGGACACCGATTTTCTGACCATATGGATTTGGTACGGATATAAATACGGGCAAAGCCCAAAAAGAGTAATTGACTATTTATCTGGCCACCTTCCCGACTTGTACCTGTTGTGCTATCCTGATCTTCCCTGGACCCCCGATCCGCAAAGAGAAAACCCTAAAGATCGAATGACCTTGTTTGATTGCCATCTTTTGGAAATTGAGGACCTCGATGTGCCTTATGCGGTTATTAAAGGGTACGGTGAGCGGCGAGTGCAGAATGTCCTCGACGTATTGGAAAAGAATGGTTTGCATGACTTCAAGTCGTAGACATTGAGCAGAGTCGACGATTTTTTTTCCACGTTTAATTGAAAAACAATTATGACATTATTTGGCAGAATATGTTACCTTACACCCTATAATTCATTTGGGGTGCCTCAGCGGCTGAGATTATACCCATCGAACCTGATTCCAGGTAGTGCTGGCGTAGGGAAATGACCTCATCATTTCTTCCTTCACAGATAATCTCACCTGCCAGGCCACCTCGATATTCTATCATTCAAGAGATCTAACCAATGCTTCGAGTTATAATTAGTTTTTGCCTCTGCTACTGTTCGTACTTTCTTTTTTCTCAGGTCAGCGATTCCGAAACGAACTCAGATTCTCTCAGCATTGAGAATATTGTTATATCGGCTTCAAGGGCATCTACAGATGATCCACTCACCTTTAGCAATGTGTCAAAGGAACAAATCGAAGAAATCTACGTCGGCCAAGATCCTGTCGTCCTCATCCAGGAATTATCCCCCTCGATAGTATCATACAGCGATGGAGGTACGGACATAGGTAATTATTCTCAATTTCGAATGAGAGGCATCGATCAATCCCGTGTCAATATTACTCTGAATGGTGTGCCGCTCAACGATATGGTTGACCACGGCACTTTTTTCTCCAATTTTTCTGACTTTGGAAACAGTATTGAGAGCGTGCAAATACAGCGAGGCGTGGCTGCTTCAAATAGGGGAGTGGCGTCATATGCAGGAGCCGTTAATTTTGAATCGATCAACCTTTTTGGACGCAAACCTTCAGCAGAGGCTCAATTGACAGTGGGCAGTTTCGGCACCTTGCGCACGGCCGCAGAGCTGAGCACAGGAAGAATGGATAATAACCTTGGCTTTTACGGTCGTTTCACCAGGACCGGCACAGATGGATATAAGTTTAACTCGGGTAGCGATTCTTATTCGCTCTTCTTTTCAGGAGGGCGTACTGGGGAAAAGGACATCTTAAAACTCACAGCTTTTTCCGGAAAGACTCAGAATGGACAATCTTATTTGCACGTGCCGATAGAAACCATCCGTGAAGAACCTCGCACCAATTTTAATAACCTCAACGACGTTGACGACTTCGAACAGCATATGGTGCAATTGCTATACGCAAAAAGTATCAATAACCGTACGTCCTATAATTTAACAACCTACTACAATGGCGCAGGAGGTGTCTTCCCGTTCACCTTCGACGGTTCGCAATTTATGTTCGGTCTGACCAACGATCATTACGGAATCATGGCCAATCTACTGCATGAGGATCAGGGAAACTCATGGAATGTGGGTGTTCATGGCTATATTTTTGACCGGACTAATTTCGAATACATCAGTCCTTTTGTGCGGGAACCTTATACCAGGGATTTTACAGACAAAGCGGAAATCAGTGCATTCATCAAATACAACAGGCAAATGAATTCGCTGAATTCTTTTGCGAATGTGGAATTGCGCTCGTTGTCAATGAGTATAAACGGTGATCCGATATTTGATTTGGATCGCAATATTGAGAATAACTGGACATTCCTGAATGCCGTAGTCGGATTGAATTACGCGATCAATCCGCAATCATCTATCTATTTGTCATACGGTCGCAGCGGACGCGAACCCACGCGTTCGGACCTACTAAATGGAGTGTCAAAGGAAGAACATGTGAATGACTTTGAACTAGGTTGGCGGTATAAGAACGGGCATTGGAAAGTAAAAACAAATGCATTTTACATGTCTTTTGAAGACGAAATTACACAGATAGGCGCCTTACAGGAAAGGTCTTATATCGAAATCCGTCAAAATGTGGAAAGCAGTATGAGATCAGGTGTCGAACTTCAAATGGCGTACACAGTCAACGATCACTTCTCTACTCTGATAAATGCCTCATATATGAATACGAATATTAAAGAATATAATAATGGATCGGAAGCTTTAACGGATGTAGATCATATTTTTGCCCCCGATTTTATAATTCAACCCGTATTCAAATACAACTTTACGAATAATGCCTCCTTACGTCTCTCGGGAAGATATCTCAGCGAATCATTCACAGAATTGTCTAACGATCCGGAATTCATTCTACCGTCTCATTTTATTACAAATGTTCAACTGGATTTTACCCTTGTTGAAAATCTCAATATGAGCTTTGTGCTCAATAATGTTTTTGATAAGCTCTACTTCACCGAGGGTTCACCTATCGATCTCGATTTTGATGGCTTTGTGGAAAGCATAGGTTATCGCGTGCAGCCTCCTCGGCATTTTTATGTTATGGCGAGTTATAGGTTGTGATTTCTGCCCTATCTTTTTTATGAGAAGATAAAATGCCGCCAATAAACCGGTTCGACGAAGTTTTAACGTAGTCGGATTGGTAGCCCGAATGGGCAGCCCAATTTATTGGGCTGATTTACAATGCTAAAAATTATAATTAAAATCAATCCAATAATCCACCGATCTGTTCAAATGAAATGGATCTCGCGCTTCATCACTAAAGATGAACAAAATTTGGGCGCCAAATTTCCAGGGCCCTCTTCCTTGCTGATAGCCGATTCCAGCACTTGGAAAATTTAAACTTACCCTGTTCGGAGGTCTGCGACTGGGTACGTTTTGAAGTGACGTAATGTTATACTCACCAATGGCATAGAAGTTTTCAGATATTTTTAATCGGACCTCCGGCCCGACTCCATAAGTCAATGTGCTGAAATCGGCGCCAACATTGTTTACAAAGTCGTAGTAAATCTTTGCTTGCAAACCCACAGAAACTTGATCCACCGGCTTGTACCCTGCTTGAAATTTACCGGAAATAGAAAAGTCTCCGAAAAAGAAGAGATTGCCAATACTAATGCCGTACCAAAGGTTTTGTCGAATATCGTCTTGCTGGTGCCTGCTATCCCTGCGATCCCTGTCCCGTGTCCTGGTTCTTTGGCTGCTTAAAGTATTAATTGCGAGGCAAAGCAATAGGGCCAAACAAATACTATTTTTCATGTCGTATCAAATATGAATATGAATAATCGAAATCAGACGTTTTTGATTCTGAACGCATAATATTAATTGAAAGTGGGCATATATATACCAATTAAGTTAAAAATATCGCGAAATCTTAAGCGTAAGAAATCATTCGCGATGACACTAAAACGTTGTTAAATGGAAAATACCCAAAGGGTACGTCGAGTTTTAGTAAATATTAAGATTTAATTTCGAATTGCGAAGCGAAGGAATGGTAAATAAATGACTTATCGTTTTTATGCTGATCTTTTGATTTCGTGAGCAATTATAGTCTATACGTCCCGTGAACACACGCGATCTGAGATATTCGTTCTGTGCCTGGTTGGTTATTATTATTTTAACCATTGGCGCGAGCATTGGCCACACTCAATGCATTATCGACGAAATAAACGGTGAAACTATACAAATACAGGATTTTCGCACCATTGGCCTGAAACTCATAGTCAGGGATGCTGTCCATGCAGATTTGTCCGATCCCGATCAAGGCATATGCGGCGTGAGAATATCGTTTAGTCATACCCAAGTGAGTGATGTGCGAATGGAGTTGATCGCTCCTGACGGATCCAAAGTTACTTTGATCGGGCCGGCGACTTTAGACGGAACTATACGTTCACTTCCTTTTCCCATAAACCACGATATTCTATTCGTGCCGAGTACCGAACCTACCGCACCAGACCCATTCGCCTCTGACCGATGGACTAATAATCTTCCGACCTGGTCAACTATATCAAATTATACAGGCATCTATTATCCCAATTTTGGAGATTTAGATATAGATTTTGCTTCCGGGCCGATCGATGGCATTTGGGAGCTGAGGGTATCGGATGATTTTCTCAACGATGAAGGCATTATTAATTCTTTCGAGCTCATATTTTGTGATTCTGCAAGCGTGAACTGCATTCAATGTGAAGCGGATGCCGGCTTTTACGGAGAGGAGGAAGTTTTCGGGTGCGTCGGGGTAGATCTTGATGATGACTTATGGCAAGTAGAATCCAATTCGGATCCATCCGAATATAGCTTGTTTTACTTACTCGATAGTGCAGGAATCACACGTCGTATAGACGATTCCTTTAGTTTTGAAAACCTCCCATCTGGTGATTACAGGATAAGCGCTGTCTCTGTAATCAATGCTGATTTTAATGCATTGGTCGCAGAGGTAGATCAAGGCATTTCGCTGGATAGTCTTGATAATTTGTCCAACGGAAAGTACTGCTTTTCGCCGTCTGCAACACCTCTGAATATTTCGATCGGCGCCCCTGATACTATGCAAATAGTCGTACCTTATTGCCTGGAGAGCCCGACTATATACCAAGGAATCTCAATCACGAATCCGGACACTATCGTGACGATACGCTCCGAGGATTGTGAAGAATTTCTCGTAGTATCCTTTGACAATACTACTATCCAGGCAAATATTGTAGAAGACACTCTGGCAGTTGGTTGCCGTGATCGGTTTACTACAATAGATGCATCCAGATCAGACACCGGAGTTTCAGGCATAGTGAATTGGTCTTGGAATGGCGTACCGCAACTGACAACCGGTTTGATGATTGAAGGTGATTTAGGAACATATATCCTTGAAATTGAAGAGGACGGATGTTTTTCGCGTGACACCGTCGAAATTATTTCTGAGTTCGCGACAACAGAGTACGATTTCACCGTAGACGGATTCATAACCTGCAATCAACCTCAGGCTAGTATCGAAATTGAGCAAAAAAATGTAATCTCCAGCTCGATTTGGTCAGGTCCGGGCATTGTGTCTGAGTATATGAATGTAGAGCAAATCATTGTGGAACAAGGTGGTACATATACAATTAATTTCACGGACACGGCAGGATGCATCGGACTTGCCGAGTCATTCGAAGTTTTAAGCAATACTGCGCTTCCACAATTTTCAATTGTATCGGATTCGATACAGTGTGATCATTCTATCGCCAATATTGTAATTCTATCGCAGGATTCTGCTATCAGTGCCAATTGGCAGTTGGGTGACGAAATACTTCTTGATTCCCCGGTTTTCGGGGCTAATCGATCAGAAACTCTTTTTATCGAAGTTTTTGCTGAGAATGGCTGTACAGTAGATACATCGCTCTTCGTCAAAGCGGATACAAATACCGTTATCATTATAAGCCGTTCAGATGCTTTGACCTGTATTGTGAATGAGTTGCTGTTGGACGGCAATGTTTCCGGGTCAGGTATTAATTATGAATGGTTTGACGCAAGTGGGATGATCAGCACAAACTCATCAATAACGGTCAGTTCACCAGACGATTATACCCTCATTGCGAGTAAAATTAATGGCTGTTCGGATACAGCGGTATTCTCGGTGCGTATCGATACGATACAACCTGCCTTCTCAATTGTTTACGATTCGATCATTACCTGTCTCGTTGATTCTGCGATACTTAATGTAAATCTCGGCCCTGACATTTCAATTGAATGGAACAATCCGGACTTTCCAAATGCAAACAATCCGAGGCAAGTGGTTTTCGACGGTGGAATATATGACGCCACCATCAGTTCCGTGAATAATGGCTGTACCGCACTCATCGATGCGGAAGTAACTACTGATGTTCAAGATCCTTTTTTTGTTCCCGAAGTTCTCGACATTGATTGCGACAATCCGATCGGCAGCTTTAGTGTATCGTCTTTGGAAGATGTCGTTGTCAGTCTGGAAATCAACAATGAGCCACCTATTATCGCTACCGAATTCCAAAGTACAGATAGAGCTGATATCGTTTATACCGTGACCGGTCAGAACGGATGTGCTGTGAGTGACATGGTGGTGATCGAAAAAAATGACTTTCCACCGGAAATATTAGCAATTGACACCCTGGAATTAAACTGTAATATCACTGAAGTAACGATTGCCCCACAATTAGAGCCTGACATTATTGATTTTTTCATCATTCTGCCCAATGGAGATACGACCAGGGTTAATTCGCTTCAGACGAGAGATCCCGGATCGTATTCAGTCAATGCTATAGGCGAAACCGGGTGCCAATTTTCAGTAGAAGTTACTGTTCTTGAAGACATGACCGCCCCTAGTGCTGCTCTTGGAATCGTCGATGAGGTATTTTGTGACCAGACAGAATTACAGATTGATTTTGACGACTTTTTCCCTGATTCGGACATTTCCCGGGATTGGCAGGTACTTGGTGATGCGGCTGTTTTTGAATTTGGAAATACTTCTGTTCTTTCCGGCAATGGCACATTTATTTTGCAATTGAACAATACCAAAAATGGTTGTGCCTCTATGGACACATTTGAATTAGCTTTTATAGATTCGCCATTTGGGCCGTACAGATTTAGTGCTTTTGACGAAAGCTGTGCGGGTGATGGAGACGGCATGATCAATGGTTTTGATCTTCCCGGAGGAGAAGGGCAAGTCGCTATCCAAATCAACGATCAACCTTTTGAAGATTTTGACCTTTCCACCCTGGCTTCGGGAACTTATAATTTCACGGCTATGGATGAACTCGGCTGTCGTGTTGATACAACGGTAGTGATCGCGGCCGGCAATTTCATAGGATTCGAATTGGGCGCGGACATTCTTTTATTTCCCAACGAACAATTAATTCTGGATCCGGTCATCAATATGGATGGCCCGTTAAGCTTGTTGCAGTGGACATTTGATGATCAGGTTCTAGATGTCGATCAATCTTCTCTGAATATTGACCCACAAAACGGCGGTCTTCTGTCACTTGTTGTGATAGATGACAGCGGTTGCTCTCACTCTGATAGTGTTTTGGTGACTGTGGCATTGGAATCTAATGACCTTTTTTATATTCCCAATGCCTTTCATCCTTCCAGTACGTTGGGAAATAACCTCGTAATAGCCAGTTTTTCAGACAGGATAGCCAGTATCAATTCATTCAACATCTATGACCGATGGGGAGAACTAGTCTATCAACTGAACAATTTTTTGCCAGGTGTCAATCTTGCACTTTGGGATGGTAGGATTAATTCTACATTGGCGTCTTCAGGTGTATACGTTTACTATCTGGAGATGACTTTGAGCAATGGGCAGGTGGAGCGATCTGTTGGGGATATTACCTTGCTCAGGTGAATGATCTATAATCAAAATGAAAATTAAAATATCACGGGTTTCACTCTCGGATTGATACATGCCTGACCGCGTCCTTTTGGTAGTACACCGGTTTTAACATTTTGATTTATGAATCCTGAAGGTTTCTCCTTCTGCTTGAAATTGTCTTGTTTAATTATTACTGATCCAGGTTAGGATCTGACCCTGGAAAGCAACAGCTCTAAAGCACATTCCAATTGAGACTCCCGGCTATGATTGGTAGTGTCTAATTCTATAGCATCGGCCGCCTTGGACAAAGGAGAATCCTGACGAGTACTATCTATACTATCCCTTTTGGCCAGATTTTCTTTGACTTCATCAAATGTAGTTTGCAGGCCTTTTCCTAAGAGCTCCTTATGTCTGCGTCGCGCTCTTTCGTCGAGATCAGCAGTGAGAAAAAGTTTGAATTCAGCATCCGGAAAAACCACGGTACCAATATCTCTGCCATCCATTACTATTCCTTTTTCTTCGCCGAGTTTGCGTTGATGCCGCACCAGAAATCTTCTTATACTTGAATTCTTCGCCACATTGCTCACTATTTCAGAGATTTCCGGCTTTCTGATTTCACTTTCCACATCGCAATCATTTAGAAAAATCGTGTTCTTTCCATTCACTAATTGAAAATGTATCTTGGCATGGGTATCTAATAAATCCGCATAATCCAGCTTTTGATCGATGTGGATTTTCTTTTGAAGAAATAAGAGTGAGATGGCCCTGTACATAGCACCACTATCAATATATCTGTATTCCAGTGTCCTGGCCAGATCACGGGCCAGGGTACTTTTCCCGCAAGACGACAAACCGTCTATGGCAATTACAATCTTTTTTTTTGAAAGATCCGGAAGTTTTGAATTGTTTGAGAGTGCAGTACTCAAATTTTGATTTCTTTTTCAGTTCAAGTTGCGAAGTATTGAAATTTCATCGCTCCGCCCCAATCCGCGAATTGACGGGCTAGGCCCGAGGCTCTTGAAAGACTCGATCTCAAAGCTCTTCGGAGGTGCGGGATTGCAATTACTTTGTTATCACTTCGAAACTTACCTGATCAATAGTTTGTGAAGGTATTGACACGAATTTTCACAAATTGACACAAATTATTGATTATCAGGCATTTACAAAATTAAATTCGTGTAAATTCGTGAAATTCGTGTTTATATAAATGGTTGATTATCAATTGTTTATAAAACTTTCACAGAGTGTTACTTACTAATGTGCCTTAATATTCATCTTCATTAAACAAGAAATCATCTTTCTTCGGATAATCCTGCCAGATATCTTCCATGTTGTCATAGATCTCTCCTTCATCTTCGAGTTGCTGAAGATTTTCTATCACTTCCAAAGGGGAGCCAGATCTAATTGCGTAGTCGATCAGCTCATCGCGAGCTGCAGGCCAAGGTGCATCTTCAAGGTGATGTGCCAATTCTAAAGTCCAGTACATAAATTATTGTTTGCCTTTTAAAGTTTTTATACACAAAAAAACGGCCAAAAAGTTCCCAGGAGTTCCAAAATTTTCCGCAAAAGTAAAATTTTCTCTGAGGTTTGCAAGTCTAATTTTTGTACTAGTATATTTTAATTTTGTGTTATGGATGTTGGTTGCTTGTTGCTACCTGAGAGTTTCCAATTGCGGGTTGTGGGTTGCTTTTTGTCAGTCTGACCTCATGTCTTAGTCGACCCTTGAATTTCTTACATAATACTTTAGTTAATTCATTGATATTCAAAAAGTTATGGGCAGAATAAATTTTCACGATTTCTTTGTTTATCCATTTCTGGAATAGCGCACTGACGAGATGGAACTACTAGCAACCGTCTGCCGTCTGCCGTCTGCCGACTGCCAGACTGCCAGGCTGCCGACTCAATAGACATAATCCTCTCGCGGCCAAACCGCAGGATCGTGTATTTGTTTATTAGGAAACTCTTATCGCATAACACTCACGGTACCGTTCAATTCGCTTTAAAACGCTGATATTCCAACCTAAATAAGCAACATCGCATCCCCATAACTGTAAAACCTATACTTCTCTTTCAAGGCTACCTTATAAGCATCCATGATGAGATCTATACCACCAAAGGCCGCTACCATGATCAGTAGACTTGACTTCGGTATGTGAAAATTAGTGAGCATTGCTGTCGCTATCTGAAAATCATGCGGTGGAAAAATGAATAGATTTGTCCATCCCTCCACTGGTTTGAGCATGCCGGTAGCCGACACCGCGGACTCTACTGACCTCATGGTAGTAGTACCTATGGCGCATATTCTTTTTCCTTTTCTCTTGGCTTCGTTGACCGTACCTATATTTTCTCCGGTTACTTTGATGTACTCTGCATCCATTTTGTGTTTGCTCAGATCTTCCACAGCTATGCTCCGAAAAGTACCAAGGCCTACATGCAATGTAACCTCTGAAAATGTAATGCCTTTTAGTTCCAGTCGTTTCATGATTTCTTTGCTAAAGTGCAGACCTGCCGTTGGAGCTGCTACCGCTCCGGGCTCTTTGGCATATATAGTCTGGTATCTTTCAGTGTCAATGCTTTCAGGTTTTCTGTTTATATATTTTGGTAGCGGAGTTCGACCTAATTCTTGCAAAATTTCTTTGAATTCTTCATCGCTTCCGTCAAAATAAAACCGGATCGTTCTGCCCCTGCTGGTGGTATTGTCCACTACTTCGGCTACAAGACGATCTTCGCCGAAAACATCTTTAAAGTACAATTTGTTGCCTACGCGTATCTTTCTTGCGGGATCGACCAATACATCCCAAAGCCTGCTTTCACTATTCAATTCTCTGAGAAGAAATACTTCGATTTTCGCTTCGGTTTTCTCTTTTATTCCATACATCCGGGCAGGGAATACTTTGGTGTTATTGAAAATGAAGTTGTCGCCTTCATCAAAATAATCGAGGATGTCTTTGAAGGTTTTGTGTTCTATCTTTCCGCTGTCCTTATACACTACCATGAGTCTGGAGTCATCGCGTTCTTCGAGTGGATATTGGGCTATTCTGTTTTCCGGAAGTCTGTAGTTAAATTGGGATAACTTTGCTTTCATGCATTAGCTCTTTTAAAATTTCGGCAAAAATATACTTTTAGCTGATTTGTTAACCATCTAATTTGTTTAGTCGTAGATGGTTTGAGTTTATTCATCTATAAGTACGATTTTATAAGGAATTCCTGGGTAAATTAGTTCCCGTGTGAGCGGCTATTTGTACACTAATTATTACAGGTGCTGTATTGTTCTGAGCATGTTCTCATTTGATCACTTTTAACTATAAAATTATGGGAATAATTATCCGACTTATCTTCGAAAGCCTCAGAATGGCTTCGGCTCAATTGTGGGGCAATAAACTTCGAAGTTTTCTATCCCTTTTGGGAATTACTATAGGTATATTTTGCATAATTGCCGTCATGTCGGCAATCGACTCCTTGGAATACAGTATTAAAAGCGGCTTTGCCGAGATGGGTAGTGATGTAGTCTATATCGATAAATTCTCATGGGCAGAGGATCCCAAAGAAAATTTTTGGAAATGGCAGAAAAGACCTGACCCTTCGCTCAAGGACTACAACGCAATCAAACGTAAATCAAAATTAGCCAAGGCATGCGCGTTTTCTATTTACGTCGATGCGAAAACTATTAAATATAAGACCAATAGTATTTCTGGTGGAGTTCTAATGATCACCACTAATGAGCATCGCGATATTAATGATCTGAAAATTGGCAAGGGAAGATATTGGAATGAACTTGAGTACAATTCAGGTAAAGATGTGGTGATATTAGGAGCTGAAATAGCTGAAGAAATATTCGAAAATGAAGATCCTCTCGGTAAAGACGTGAAGTTATACGGCAGGCCTTTTCGGGTTATAGGCGTTTTGGAAGGTGAGGGGGACAGCTTCCTAAGTTTCAGTCCAAACGACCAGGTGGCATGGATAGGAATAAATACAGGCCGAAAATTTTTCGCAATTAATGAAAATATGGATCGCTTCAACGAAGGAGGCAAAATATTGAGCGCTAAAGTTAAAGAGGGAGTTCCGATGGAGCATCTCAAAGATGAGTTAGCCGGCATACTTCGGGCAAGCCGTATGCTTAAACCAACCGAGGAGAGTGATTTCGCAGTGAATGACATCTCGCTTTTTAGTGATATTCTGGATAAAATTTTTGGAGCCTTCAACATCGCGGGTTTCGCTATTGGCATTTTTGCCTTGATTGTGGGAATGATCTCTGTGGCCAATATTATGTTCGTCTCCGTGAAAGAACGCACCAATTTGATAGGTATAAAAAAAGCGATAGGCGCCAAGCGTTATATGGTATTGAGTGAATTTCTAATCGAGGCCATTGTACTTTGCTGCATAGGCGGCGCGGTAGGACTTCTATTTGTCGTCTCTTTGTTTGCTGGACTAGCCAATGTCATTCCATTCGAGATGTTTCTTTCTATTAAGAATATGACTTTAGGCGTATCTATATCTATAGTAGTTGGTATTGTTTCGGGATTTATACCTGCATTACAGGCGGCCAGGATGGATCCTGTTGTGGCCATGAGGCAGTGAGGCTATTCAAGGTGACATCTTTTTTGAAAAAAAAGGTGTCATCTTAGATATTAATGGTCACGCTACTATTTGAAATTCCAAACCTGGATTGAGATGACACCTTTCTATCGAAAGATGTCACTTCAAGAATAAAAAAACCCCGCCCACAAGTGTGGACGAGGCAAAAAAAAATTACTCTTTGAACGTCGCCTGTGGCTATTTGACCTTATCGATGACAGCCTTGAACGAGTCGGGATGATTCATCGCTAAGTCTGCCAATACCTTTCGGTTGAGTCCGATGTTTTTATCGGCACACAGATGCACAAATTGAGAGTACGAAAGCCCGTGCTCTCTCACACCAGCATTGATCCTCGTAATCCAAAGGCTTCGAAAATTCCTCTTTTTTTGCCTCCTGTCCCGGTACGCATATTGTAGCCCTTTTTCTACGGCATTTTTAGCCACCGTATAGACCTTGCTTCTGGCGCCAAAATAACCTTTGGCGGCCTTCAGAATTTTTTTCCTCCTTCTCCTGGAAGCTACAGAATTTGTTGATCTAGGCATTTTCTATACTATTTTAAGCACAACATTTTTTTAACCCTGGCCTCATCTGCTGAACTTACCAGGGCGGCATCTCTCAATCTGAGTTTTGCCTTTTTGGATTTGTTTCTCATCATATGAGATGTATAGGCCTGGAATCTTTTTACCTTTCCCGAGCCCGTCACTTTAAATCTTTTTTTCGCACCGGAGTGCGTTTTCATTTTAGGCATTGTGCTCTTTTCTTAAAATGGTCGGCAAAGGTAAATAATTTATTAATCTAATTCTGTTTATTTGCAACGATTACCTTAAGCAATATGAAAGAAGTAGCTGATCTGCTTGCCCGTATTTTTGTGTCCTTCATTTTTTTCTATGAGGCATTTGATTCCGTGGTTTTTTTTAGAAATACCAAAGAGACCATGTCCTTATACGGTGTTACCTGGCAGCAGGACATTTTACTTTCCGGGGTGATATTTGTTTTGATTGTTGGAAGTATTTTGATTTTACTAGGTTATTATTCCAGGATAGGCGCCTTCCTTATCTTGCTTTATTGGTTGCCTTTTACCTTCATCATTTACTCGTTTTGGAACGACCCTATAGAGTTACGGAGGATACACTCTCTTTACTTTATGCGAAATATGGGAGTCACTGCAGCCCTTCTCCTCATTTTGGTCAATGGCTCGGGTAAATATAGTGTACGTAGGATGCTTCACGTGTTGCGATTGCCAAAAAATTGATGTGATGTCTGATCAAAAAGTAGACATCCTGGCCTTTGGCGCTCATCCCGACGACGTAGAGCTCTCTTGTGCCGGCACTATATTAAAGCACATTGAGACAGGTCACAAGGTAGGAATCGTTGATCTTACTCAGGGCGAATTGGGAAGCCGTGGCAATGCCGAAATTCGGACAGAGGAGGCAAATGTGGCAGCGGAGATTCTTGGTGTCGCTTTTCGCAGCAACCTTGAAATGCGCGATGTTTTTTTTCAAATTGATGAAGAAAATATTAGAAAGGTAGCTGGGGTAATAAGGAGCTACAAGCCAAAAATCATTTTTGCCAATGCGCTCGAAGATCGTCATCCCGATCACGGTAGGGCTGCCCAACTGATCAGGGAAGCATCTTATTATTCCGGTCTGGTAAAAATTGAAATAGAAGACTTGGAACCATGGCGACCCAAAGCGGTATATCACTATATCCAGGATCACAACCTGACTCCCGATATTCTTGTAGACGTCAGTGATCATGTTGACAAGAAATTTGAGGCCATTATGGCCTTTTCCTCACAATTTTACTCAGGAAATGAACAAAGCACCCAAACACCTATTTCAACAGAGGATTTTCAATTTTTTCTGAAATCAAAAATGGCCACATATGGCCGAGCTATAAATTCAAAATATGCGGAGGCCTTCAATGTTACGAGGGCGATAGGTGTCGAAGATTTGACAGTGTTACACTAAAACTCATGCTCTAAAATTAAGGCTCGAATATTCTTAGGTTGTTGTTCTTGCCCTCGAGAAAGTTGACGTAATCCAGGTCTCCTAATCTCATCTTTATCGGTATGTTGGTAGATAAGGACAACCTATGTTCTACTCGACAAAAAAAGGAAGTATTGTAGTCAATGAGTGGAATGGATTTTTTGCTTTCGAAAAGGATTGAACCGGAATACTCGGCTTTCTTATAGTCCAGGTTAAAATGAGGTTTGACAATCGTATATCTTGTCAGGAACTGATTAGATTGCTTCTCAGGATGGTTAGAAAAACTCGGATGCTGTGCAAATGAGGTTGTGGCCATTAATGCCAGAAATACAACAAGCGCTAATTGTCTAATCATTGACCAAAGTTACGAATTATGAGGTCATTCTGCCCGGCCAGGATTACGAGAGTGCAGTCTTTCTCGTGAGGCTGATAAGCGTCCAAATATTGATCACTACTCACGCGGTAGAGCTAACTCCTAGGTCGAATTTGAAACTTACCCTATTTTTTTTTTTGGTAATTAAAATGCACAGGAAGCAGTACTACGTCATTTTTGCCCAACCTGGATATGAATCCGACTTTGTTGTAAGAAGTTCGCAAGCTATCATTGACTTTATACTTCTTTCGTAATAGCTCCGATATTTTTGATAACTCGACTGATTGCGAGAGTTCGCTAATCAGTTCTTGGCTCAGCCTTGATTTAGAGATTATAAAAAGGAAATGTTCGGAGCTTGAGTCCGTCAACCGTATGCTGGCGTATCTGTCATCCGGCAAGGTAATTCCATACATCGATGTCTTGCCAAAAAGATCAAATACTTCTTGATCAATGCTAAAAAGAAGAGTATAATTTCCAGATCCACTCTTATTAAGGCAATAGAGGTAGTATTCGCGCGTAGAATGCAAAATTTCAATTTTGTAGTCTGAGTTTATAGAGGCCACAGTGTTTACGGCTTCGTATATTGTATTTCTACGACTAAATAATTCATCGGTAAATATTATTTGATTGTCTCGGGTGATCAATGATTTCCTTTTAAAATTGATTAATATGGACATCAGATCACTCTGACCTTCGTAGAATGTAAATCCGTATTTGGCGTATCTTACAAAATCTTCATAACGCACCCAGGCAAAACCATCGTTCGCCCAGTCAGTCCCCCAGCTGTTCATGACCTCAAAGGCGTTCTCGATCTCGTCATATCCGATTATAACAAGAGCATGGCCACCGAGGGAATTTTGCGAACCTATTTCAGAATACCAGGTTTTCTCACCTTTTTCGAGAGCGAAAAAACTCTGTGTAATTTCCATCGCAACAATCACTGGAAATCCTTCTATCAAGGCAAACTTCACCGAATTTATCTTTTCCAGCCGGGCATCCTCCGGACTAAAGATCTTTCTAAAATCCTTTACCCTGTTTGGATAGGCGGAAAGAAAGTGATGTGATTGAGGTCGGATGAAGCAATCATTTGCACCTTCTTCAAACGAGCGTAGAGGCAAGTTACCCGCAGTCATCATCAAAATGAGCGCATCGGGAATCTCCGATCCCAACTCGCAATCTTTTAATTTGACTTGATTATAGATGAAGTGGGGAGAAAAGGCCTTCTGATCAATGACATCCCTGTTTTTGATTTCCCGGGTAAATGCCATCCGTATCGTCTGGGCTCCATAAGTCGTAGCCCAACCCACACAAGCTGCGCTCATGCCTTGATCAGACGGTGTAGGACAGTATTCTTTTAATGAAAAAACATGGACTTCCTCTAATTTCTTCAAAGAGGATTTGGCTCCATCGGTTGTTTTCAAAACAGGCTGCTCATCGTAGTGATCATTATTAATTATAAGGCCCTGTTGGCCCCAGACAATGGATGAAAAAGAATAAGCGAATAAGCGAATAAACAAAGGGCTAGTATATTTCCGGCTCGTCCAAATTTTGTTCACGTTAGATCAATATCAAATATTTACATAGGGATCATCACGGTCAATTTATCTCATCCCAGGTTTTAAACCTATAGGGTTCTATGAGATTTTTATTGAGCAGATTTTCGTTAAATTTTTTCATCTGGTTCTTGATCTTCTTATATACTGCCATAGCCGACTTGGCGTAACCGATTATATTGGGTAATAACGCCAGGAAGGCCAGTCCTGTAATCTCACCGTTAGTCACCTGGATGATCTCTTTTTGAAAATTCGTTTCATAAAATTCCTTGGCGCGGTAAAGATCAGCCTCCACCTGCTTGGCATAATCCTCGGGAAATTGTACCATAAACTGTCTTTTATGCTTATTCAATAGATCGCCCTTGATATTTTCAAGGACGGAATTAAAATAAACGGCTGATGCATTGTAGGCGTTGGCCACACCTTCTATATCCGATGCCGAATATTTGTGCTGGACAAATTTAAATCGGCGTACGGCGTCTTCCGCCCTGTCGCGCAATTCCTGATATTCGGAAAAGAAATCCTGGGATAAAAATTGATTCAACGCGCTGTATACAGACTGAGTGGAAGAGCTGATGGCGATTCCCAAAAATAAAAGAGTGAAAATTGTTGATTTCATAATTAAAAACTATGTGTGAGGGTAATTCCGAGTTGATTGGTAATTACATTTCGATTGAGAGATTGGTCACCAGTCACATAGCCGGGGTTTATTTTTATGTTATTATTAGACACCAGGCCTTTAAATTTTGAATTCTCTACAATGTACCAGATGATACCACCTGCCAGAACAGCCCCGCCGGCAAGAGCGAGTATTTGTCCGGTCTTATATTTGCTGTTAAGCGGATTATAAATCTCTCTTGTTTTAATAGCCTCGGCATCCCAATCGGATTTGGCACCTGATAAACTCAACAAGCCCGTCACGGTCAAACCGATACCAGCCGGTACACCGAGGAAGATGCCAGGATGTCCGAGAAGAGGAAGGCCGGAGACCTCCGGATGGGTCTCACCAGGAGATGATTTTTGGCGCCTGGCCTCGGCTGTTTCATCCTGTGTCACAACAAATTTCAATTCACCGGAAATCTCCGTTACATCTCTGTCCCATTGCCACAAAATCGATTTATTTTTCCCGACACGCACAGAAGGTCCGACATCTCCACGCAAGGATGCCATCATTATCGGCCGATCATCTACAAATCCCCTTACGATGACCTTGTAAAATCCGTTGTCGTCAACTCGATCCAGTTTATAATTTATTTCAATAACCTTGTCGTTTGCTTCCATGACTTTCCAGGTTACATTCAGGTCCCGCGGCAGGACCTGGGAGAAAACGGACTGGCTGATAAAGGAAATTGAAAGAAATAAAAGTGTTTGTTTCATTTTGCAAATTTTTCTAAAATGATGTATTCTTAGTCACAATCAATACACAAAGTAAATCGCTACATCGCCCAATTCATCAGACAACAGAATCGGGGTTTGTCTTTTTTGCTTAGTCCTGTATACCATAGCCGGAACCTCGACTTTGAGAAAATCATAAAGTTCGTTTATTGTAATTAATTGATTCCCGTCCCGGTCTGCCCTGCCACCCTTCAATGCAGCGATAATTGCCTCGGTGAAAGCTCCATTTTGCCATTTTCGATCTTCCCAGGATTGTTCGTCCTTTTGACTGGAGACAATCGTGGAAATTCCCTTTTGAACCTGGTTGAGTCTTTCAATCTCATAATTGATGTCTGCTATATTGTACTTTGCACCTCCGCCGCTGTGACAAGCATCCACAAAAATCAACTTCTTACAATCCATTTTCTTGAGGATGTTGATTACATCATATTCAAATGAGATGGACGTGGCAATCCGGGCCGAGGGATCATAATCATCCCCTTGGATTCTCAATTGATTATCTTCAAGAAATCCGTGTGAAGAAATAAAAAGGATGACGAGGTCCTTGGGATGAATAATTCCGGCACCCATACGTGCTCCCATTTCTTCAATCTTTATTCTCATGGGCTGGGTCTCAGCATCATATCCTGTCAATGTCTCGATGGTGATATTTTGAAACAATCCATCTTCGTGATCCTGATCCTTAAAGATATCAGCAAAATCCTGTGCATCTTTTGCAGTGTAATCGAGGTTTGTATGTGTACCTATAGATAAAAGATAAAGACTAGGTTTCTCTTCGTCAACAGTGATCAAATAAGATTTTGACCTGATCTCTGAGTCATTTATATCCACACTGATATACAGTTCATTAATTTCGATGTTTTGATTCAGCAGGATGGATCCCTGGAATTCGTACATGTCATCCCCTATTTTTCTCAATACATCAGAGTCTTTTGGTGCATAAATCCGATCGTTCAAGTGCACTAAAATACTACCTTTGTTACCCAACAGAATGCCGGTTTTCACTACGATTTTATAGTGAAGTAGACTATTTTCCAGCCGGGTCCGGCGACCTTCTGTCTTTGCCGGATCGGGAAAGACCCATAGGACCCTCGTCGAAAAATCATCGTCGGAGAGGATCCGCACCTTCTTCTCTTTAATCTCAAGTACGGAGGACAAATATTTTTCTTTCGGACCTTCTAACACAATCTGAAAATTGTTTTTCTGGTGTGGCAAATTGAGGGTACGCTCATAGGTATATTCATATTCCGCATTGCCAAACAGAGTAGATATCTCTGCCTTTGCGCCCTCTTTCTTGTCATTGATCAACGTATAGACATGACTTTTATCTATCGGAAAGGATGCAAAAAGTTTCGCTTTAAGGACGACTTTATTGTGCTTTTCTACTTTCGTAGAAAGCCATACAATAGAGGCCGATTCGTGTTCACTAGACGTAAGTTGAATATATCTTTCATTAGATTGAGACCAGGCCAGTCCTGAAATGAAAATTGACAATATGCATAGTGTTGTCCTCACCTGCTTTATTTAAACTTAAAGTTACATCAGATTACATTGTTACATTTCCTTCCGAATCGGTTTTAATAAATAGAAACTGGTCTATACTGTTCAGATTCGTACGTCCGGCGATTGCAAATCCGCCATCCGAAGTCTGGATCATATGATATGCCGTTTGTCTCGAAGTGATGCTATAGACTTGTTCCCATACCAATCCAAGTGATTGATTTAATTTAATTAACCGGATGTCATTATTTCCGTTAATCGAAGTAGATGTGCAATTCGTATTGCCCGAACTCACACTGCTGACAATGGCAAAGCCACCATCCGTAGTACGAACAATGTCACCAGGCACTTCCGAGTCATTTTCGCAAATCGTTTCGAAACTTAGTGTAGTACCGATCGCACCATCGAGCGTATAGAGGATGGTGCGGCCGTTGTCTGTACCATAGGCAAGTACATTTCCATTGTTCATCTCAGCCATACCGCGAGGTTCAAAGTTTACAAAGTCCGTGATCCAGTCCGTGATTCCGGATCGTGTATAGGATATTATCGCACAGTCCCTTGGGAATCCGCTTTTGATAATTGGAAACACCGCCTTGGTACTGGAAACTAAATGATTAGGAGGCGGAAAATAGGGAGTCTGCTTAATTGTGTGAGTCTTATATCCGATAAGGGGGAATATACTGGGTAATACACCCTCCGGCCAAAAGAATAATATTGGTGGTATCATTGAATTATCATCCAAAGGACCAATAAACAGTACTTGTTCGTCGGCAGTAAGAAAGGTAGAATAGATAGATCCGAATGGCGTATTTTGATCTGAAGTAGACAGGACGAGGTCTTCATCCAGAAAGGTGAATTCCTCATTAGTCGAATTGATAAGCATGGACCTGTCAGCGAACTCAAGCACATTTGCAAACCAATAATCTGTAAAAGACGCCGTCAAATCCATATATCCGGTAATGGATCCATCCAATTTGCTGATCTTGTAGACATCAGATCGATTGAAGACAATAAAGCCGTCGTCTTTCTCTACAATCCTCACAGCTTCTGTTGAGCGCGCATCGGTCGTAACAAAGGTAGTATTGTCGGTCATTGAACTCGGGTCGTTAATATCATCGGGTAAGGGCTCCAGATTACATGCCAGGAGGAATGAGAATGTGATTACTGTCAGGATATAAGAATTAGCTTGACCATTCATGATCATTGTGTTGGAATCTTTTTTAATATTCTTTTTACTCTCCTTTTTCAAAGTCTATATATGCATAGTTATCAATCGAAATGATTTTTTTCAACCCCCTCTTCACATTTCCGGACGTATAAATCCATTCAGGACGGAATGAAATAACTGTTCTCTTATCGTAAATAAGAGATACCGGAACCAGGGCTATCGAAGTTTCCGTAAATTCAAACGCTTCCTCTCTCTGTTCTTCCTGGTAAATGTACCTTATCGTGATCAGTAACTTCTCAATACCTAAGTCAGAAAAATCATTGGGATTCGTTTCAAATTCAATTGTTCGTTTTTCAAAGCTCATGTCCTCTATTCTCGAGGTAATGTCGAATGCACCCACCCAAGATTTGCGTGTTATCCATCCACTATCAGTATTATCTCCTGTCTTACTGTATTCTTTAACACGATACCGCAGGGGTTTTCTCATATTTACAGCATAGGGAAACCGGATTTGACGCGTGTGTTGATCGGTATTCGTGTTGAGGAACTTCTTGGAGCGCAGCTTTACGGGGCGGTCACTTACACCCATCGCTTCAAATTCAATTGTTTTCATGGCCAGGTCAGGCCGGAGGTTATCGGTGAAATCAAAACACAATACCTCTAATGCCGGATATGCAGGCGGTACACCTTCATTTAAATCCTTCTGTACAAGGATCTCAGGGTACTTCGATACATCCACATCTATATTAAAGGCCTCAGTTCGCAGGATTTGGAGGGTTGGAATGCTGTCCAATTGCGTGATTTCCCCCATCTGCTCATTCACAGTTATTCCAGAAGAAGGGCTTCCGCTAATGCCCGCATCGACCTTAATTTCCCCGATCATGTCCGCATAATATGTATAAGACACGCTGAAAGTTAAGTTGCCATTCTCTACCATATCCCAGAGTAATTGAGCTTCATGGTTTTCCAGTCTGACTGTATAGGTCCGTTCTGTCCAATAACTTGTTTTGGATCCATCACCGAGCTTCCCGTCAGACTGAAAAGATCCACTGTTACCAATTCGTTTATACTTTCCCTCGAAGGGAGCTACCAAGTAAGCTTCCATATTTTTCAAGGCGAGAGGGAATAGCTTGACTAGCCTCCCTAATTCCTTTTTGACCTGATCAATATCCGCTTTGCCAGGTTGGTGCATCATGACCTTAAACTGGACAATATTCATAAAGCGCATTTCCCCTTGGTCGCCCGTCGCAGCAGTACCTGTGTACCGCATCTGAATTAATTTAAAGGTGGGCTTGCCATCTTTGTCCTCTTCCAGATACAGCGCACCAGGAGCATAGTAAAACCGGCGTGCATCTTTGAGGTCTTCATAAATATCTAATTCACGGATTGTCTTTTTTGAGTATTTCACGGGTTGAGATATAGCCATTTGTGCAAATAAGACAGCCAGAAGAATTATGAGATACCTATAGGGCCGATACCGCGACATGTGTTTGCTGTTCTCCTAAAAATCAGGTAATATTCGTTCAAGGGCACTTCTATTGAAGAAGAGTTCCAGGCTTGTACTTTTGATCCAATCGGACTCCAGGGGATCACCTTCAGTACGATATATTTTTACCTTGTATTCATAATCCGGTTTTTCATTACCTGAAATATAGAGGGGATTTGTCATCAATGTAGCGGGATCCTCCAAGATCGTTATTATAGGCAGGTCCTCCTTGTTTCTTCCGCTAGAGCTGGCCTGTATGGATCTAATGTAAATCTTCATCATTTCCCCTCCGGTTACATCAAGGGCATTCAAATTTGTTATTTCGATAGCCTGTGTCTTTGTACCTGAGACACCCTTATCAATTTTCTCCTCTACCTTAATATTACAGGAAAGGCAAGATTTCACTTTGTATTCCAACCACATTTTCTGAACATTTCTATCGGTATCCACCCAATTAGGAACTGAAGAATGATTGAACAGAACTTTAGCTTTTTCCGGCACTTCGATATCTCCAGTCTCCCAGGAATAGACGTTCACCTGACCATTGCTTTCCTTCTTCATTACGTGAAGGTAGTTGAGGATGACTGGAAAGTCGGTCTTGTTTTGCCACTGTTTATTGCGCCAGCTTCCAGGCTGCAACGTGAATCGTCCGAATGTCTTGGGGCTGTCTATTTTCAGATTGAAAGGTATGCGCATTTCCGAAGGCATCGTCTCGCCAGCCGGATAAATAATGATGTCACCAAACAAACCGACATCATTGAGAAAGATATTCATCAATTCTTCAATACGATCGGTTGTAAAAGAAAGTAAGATCGGATCTTCTAAATCAGGAGGAACCCTCATCGCTATATCAGATTCCTGGACACCGAATTGGTACAAATTATCAAAAGAAATACTGGGTGGGTTCGCAAATGGCATTGGCACTAAATCTGTAATGCCGATACTATACTCCGGTCTACCGCTTAACTTCTTTCGCAACAGGATATTGGCTACATCCCAATCAATATTGCTATAATCCGGAACTAAAATAGCCGTGACAGTTATTCTGCCTGCAGAATTGTCATTGGCGACACCATAATTGACATGGATGCCATAATCACCAGTTTTATCGTCCCAATGCAGATTGAATTCATTAGGTAAATAGTAATAATATCCGGCATTAATGTTGTCATCGCGCAAGACCTTTCTATTGATGCTCAATTCTTTCATATCTTCAAAATCGACGTCTGAATCAATTTCCGTATAAATATCAAAATCATGAATATTGCTAGGACCATACCGTTCTACATCGACATTTTGGGGGGGGGCGGGATTATTCGGATTTGTATTCGGATTTCGCAGCGTGAATTTGTAGTTGTTTTTCAGGGTTTGTTTTGGTACTTTTATTGTTTGGATCCGCAGGATTTCTTTGCCTTTGTTGTCCATTGGAATGACCTTCACTCGTTGTTGTGCCATACTGCAATTCACACAAATTGTAAATATTGCGATAGCTAGGATTTTCATGATGATTGGTTTAATTTTTAGTATAGCTTGCTTTACCAATTGGAGTCAGATTTACATTTATTACCATATTTTCAGTCCCTGAGACACGCCATGTCTTTGGATAGTCAAAGGTGAATGAATGGCCAAAAAGTCCATCGATTCCCGATGATTCTTTGTTACCACCTATCAATTTTGAGATTTCACCAAACAGGTCAGTAGTCTTTTCTGAATTGTCCCCTTGTTTCCGGATGGAGATCGAAATATATTTTGAGGATATATAAGGTTGCGTATTCTCCGGGTTACTGGTAACCCTAAACGTCAGATCAACTGCCTCTGCATTTCTGGCTAATTCGGAAGGGTCGGCAGTAATCTGCTTGATAACCTGTTTCCCATTATCGAGTACCTCGCCAGTGACTACATAGCGTTTGTCTTCTTCGTTAAATCCTTTGTACCTGATCTCTATATTAAGGGTTTCATCGGCAGAAGAAAGGACGCGGATATTATTGACTTTGTCATCAGTAAATAGGTCTCCAATTCCTCCTGAAGAGAGGGGCTTGATGATATCATTCTGGGCCTGAAGGGAGGTCAGACCCAGGACCATCAGCGACAGCCATCCTAATCTTAGGGAAGACCATATGGACCAGTCAATAGAATTTGTTATCGATCTATTGGTGTATTTTATATTTTATTGGATTAAGGGTAAGCCAGATATATGCCATTTTGATTTCGTTCTCTATTTATTAAATGTTGCATCTTGCTTATGAATTCTTCATATGTTTCTATGTACTGTGAACCGGTGTTCGGATTGCGAAACCTTCTCATGTTTCGATCCCATGGGTCATTGATCAGAAGAAGGGTTCCCGAAGGAGTACCGTCTCCCTGGATGCCCCGAATTACACGGATGTGGCCGTAGTGTGTACCGTCACCCGTTAATTCTTCGTCCGAGGCCACCCATAAAGGCCCGTAATCCCAAAGCAATTGGGCAATGTCACCCAGCTCAAAAGTGAGCCTCGTGTCCGGTACGAGATTCCATGCTTCAAACATATTCAGATCATCTGCGTCCAATAACCGGTTTACCCGGTAGTTCTCATTGTTGTACTGTGCCCAGTAGCCCACGCCCTCGGCAATTTCTTCAGGGTTCAACACTACGAGATCCCTCCAGCCTGTGATCATGGCCGTCGCTGCAGCCCAACATGATACTCCGGTGACCTGGGGTACAAGCTCCACATCATAGTTGTGATTGAATCGATTGATAATAGAGGTATCGAAGGTAAATTCCTGTGCATTGCCATCATTTATACCGGAACTAAGCAGCGAGCAGATGAGAATAAGATGTTTCAATAGTTTATGTCTTTAATTATGAGCTACGTAATAGGGGGCCGGTTCATTTGCTTCTCTCTGGCCCAGTTCTCTTTGTTTTCGCTCAAATTCCGTATAGGTCTCGTTGTAAACAGAACCTGTATTATTGGACCTGAATCTGCGCATCCCTCTTTGCCATGGATCATAAATCCTCAACACGGTACCATCAGGAGTCCCATCCCCGGATATTCCTCCTATTACCCGAATGTGTGCTGCACCTTCATGCGTAGCTACCCAAAGTGGTCCATATCGTCGAATAAGTTGTACTATACCTTGAACAGTATAGGTTTGGGGTGTTTCATTATCCAGGTGCCAATGTTCAAACATGCCAGTATCATTTGCGTTGAGACCACTGTGATATTGCGCCCAATAGCCTGTTCCATTGGCAATTTCAGAGGGATCAATGCTCACCCGGTCTCTCCATCCCACAAGCATGGCGGCTCCTGCTGCCCAACAGGACATTCCGGATTGCTGAGGTACAAGTTCTAATTCTTCATATTGAATGTTAAAGGAAGTGTTATCATCCATTTGCCAGGTCTCTTCCTCATCGAAATCATCGGATTCATCACCAGCGATGTCATCCGGAGATGAGCCGGTCGTGGGGTTAGCATTTCCAAATTGCGTTCCTGCCCATACCAAAAGATCAAAGGTGAGCTTGTCAGTTGTGCGAAGCCCTGTTCTCTGGCCTATAGTCACTCCAGATTGTAGCGGTATAATGGTCGGTTGAGTATTATCAATGGCGGCTGTTCCCCCAACACCGTTATGATAATGCATTATTGAACCGTAATCATAATTGAGTACATCCATTCCTCTCAGAGTGGTATAGTCCGGTCGGGCGGTATATTTACGGAATTGACCTCGCCAATTCGGTTTTATATTACTAATATCAATTGTGACATATGAATCTCGATCTTGACGCGTCTGCTCGTGATACAATCCTAAAGAATGGCCGATTTCATGAACAATAGTGCCCATGGAGCAATTATTGCTGATGCGCAGCAACCTGACACCATTGGCTCTTCCAATTCCATTTGTAGCACAGCCCGAAGAAACGGATATAAATCGTATGTAATCCCTTTCTCCATTTCTAGGTTGAATTCTTAGATTTGTGGTGGAATTTATATGCTGAATTGCGGACATGATCCGCGCATTTCGTGGGTGACTGTTCTCGATTTCATAAGGCATAATGCCATCCTTCCAAAAAGTATGTAATCCCAAAGCAATCGCACCTCCTCGACCGGTAAATTGTTCTATTTCGCCGAGTACGATGCATCCCTCGAACACCGCCATGCCATCTATTACCTGAACTTCTATTTCCTGGGTTCCTTCAAGAAATGGTAAGTTGACCCTAATTGTCCTGGTCTCGGGATTGGCTTCAGGATTATAATGTTCCTGGCCGCAGATCGTTGATTGTAAAAAAAGAGAGACCAAGAACAACAAAGCTAACTTATGATAAATTCTCATAGTTATATTATTTTACGTTCATGAGAGTAGTAGCTTTTATAATAATTTCATTTTTATTTTGACTATGTTGGAAAGATCCTAAGACAATATCCTCCTTCTCCAAAGCTTCAAGAAAAGCATTTTTGACATCATCATTTTCGGGAACTACTTTTACTTCATCAAGAAGGTAATAGTCTCCTTCCTTCTGCGATAAATATTTCATCTCCGTATCCCCTAAAGGAATTTCAAAATCTTCATAAACATCCGATTTTGATTTCGTGACTATGATATTCGTAACCTGGTAGAATGTGGCCGGAAAATCTTCCATAGGTGGATCGACGGGTTTTTCGACAACCTTGATTTTATAGGTAAGTCCCCATTCAAAATCGTCCAAGCCCACCAGCTCATTTTCATCCATAAACATCCATTTAGAATCATTTTCCTTTCTTACGAGAAAACAAAGACTGACTCCTTCTCCTTTACACACCGACTTGTAATGATTTACAAGGAACGTAATTTCGTTCTGCCCTGTGTCAGTATCCTTTTCTTCACTTGTCATTCTCATGTTCTTACAGGATAGTAATAAGATCGGTAGAAGGAGGCTTGTAATAATAGATCTTTTCATCTTCTTTATTCATAAGATTCTGTCAATATCAATTCTGCCAAAGTTCGATGCAATACGTTCGGTTGTGGTCGGATTCTGACCTTTTCGGAAGTAAGTGATTTGGTATTCGTAATCCTCTACATCCAAGGGTAAAAGCAAGTTAATCGTTTTGGATAGCTCCTCCTTCTGGGTTTTCAGGGTAATGCTCTGCATTTCTTCTCGGTCGCCGATCTTGCTGTATAACTTGATTTCAACTCCCCGTACATCTTCGTCAAGAACAAAATCTTCATCCACTTCAATGTAGACAGGTTTTTTTACGACTAATGGATTCAGTGCAATGCTACCAAATTCGGTGGATTGCCAAGGCGTCTCCACCGTATAGCCCCCTCTATAACTCCACATTGTCCTGTACTCATAATTAAGCCATCTGTCCCTGTTAACGTCGCCTTTCCAGCCATATATCATTCGGAAAAAATTGCCCGTTTGGTCAAATTGGCTTTTGTCAATTTTCAATTCATTGACTGTCTCTTGACCGTTCTGATGGGTTTTTTTCATAATCACATTCACGAAGTTTATGTAATCAAAATCAGCAGTGTTGATCCCACCCAGAGAGGCGTTAATCTCTCGCTGCTTCATTAAATCATCATCCAGATTAACTTCGTGAAAACATTCCCCGCACTGTGCACGGACGTTACCCAGATTGTAGGCAAAAGGCATGGATCTGGTGGTCTCTGTATATTTATTCAGATCAATAATATACTTACCTGTTCTTTTGATTTGCTTAATGCGAAAGGAGATAGCAACAGCGAGGCTCGGCATGGGTTCGCGTTGGGGAATGTCTTCCGGACGAAGGCCAGTACCGCCTGATGCAGTTCCTGCTTCGGCCGGTGAAGCCCTGCGTTGTGTTCCCTGAGGCTGTTGTAGTGTACGACCTCTCCTTTGAGCTCTTGCCCGGGCCCTGGATTGAGCACCATTTCTTACTCTGTTTTCTTGACTTTGACACTTAATTTTGCTGGTGATCTGATTTTCAGACAGTTACGGGATTGACATGTTGCAAATTGCCACTACGGCATTGGGTTTGGACGAATGTGCGGTAAGGAGGCTTGGCGAACTATTGTATGAGTTCAATATTTTTAAGCGGAGCAATATTTAATGCTCGAAGGATTTTTGCTCCGTATTGTCCATTGGCGCCTTTTACATAAAATTTGTGATCCTCCAGTTTCATTTGAGATACCTGGAGTTGATTGAGTTCATCTTTTATTTTTTCAGGACTTATTTCGATTTCCTTACTTCGTAGAGTTTCTTCCAGAGCTCTTTCCATTGCAAAGGAAATGAAGCACACTACAAAGTGGCCTTTTATTCTATTGGGTGTCCAATGGAATATCGGTCGTGTTTTCATAGTTGTTTTTAGAATGCGAAAGCTTTCTTCTATGCGCCATAGATTGTGGTAGGCTTTCATAATAGCAAATTCACTCATGTCTTTGCGGCTTGACTGAATACCATAATATCCGTCCCACTTGCTATCTTCTTTGATTCGTTCTTCATCCAGAGTAGGTGGTGTCTTGTTCTCATATTCTATTTTGACGTACCTCTTTGCACCCTTTTTACTGCTGGGCACCTGGCCTTGGTCGACCATGGCTTCGGCCTTTTCGACTTGTCTTTTTCTGTCTTTTTGATCTTTTACCGCTCGTTGTTTTGACCAACTTATTATGAGTTTATCTTTCCATTCATGTTGTTGACCTTGTTCGTCTTTATAGGATACCTCCAGATCCACAGATTTATATCTGAACAATACTTCTGCTGTGTCTTTGTCCACTTCATGATTATGGTAACCCTCATTAGCCCATACCTGATCCTGTATAGGTTTGGCTTGGACTTTTAGTTTTGAACTCACAATGTATTCATATCCTGCTTGTCTGATGAGGTGAAAGTTGTTTTTACTATTCAGCCCCTTATCGGCTACTATGACAACTTGATTGATGTTGAACCGATCTTTGAGTATGTTCAACGCATCGATCATCGTCTTGCCATCTGATGTATTTCCTGGGAATAATTCATAACCTATAGGGCGACCTTGCTGATCGGTAAACAATCCCATCACTACCTGCACCTCGTTGAACTTTCCATTTTTACTGAACCCAAAGTCTTTTAACTCGTCAGGCCTCACACTCTCAAAATGAAAAGTGGTTACATCATAGAAGGCTACATCTATAGTTGAGTTAAACAGATCGCAATATCTTTTGAACATACCTTGTTCTATTTCCTCCTTATGAGTAGCTAACCAGTCGAGGTTTCTGTAGAGTTGATGAAGTTCAATATTGCTGTCCATTCCCTTGAATTCAATTTGATCCTGGTAGGCTCTTAATTTTGATTTGCACCGCAATAGTCTATGTATTGCCATATAAAAAGTAACCCTACTCAGGGAAAAGCCAAGCCTTCTATGCTTTGCTCCTACCTTATCAAGAATTGTAGCAAGGCCTAATTTTTCCCAAATCTTTTCATAAACCACATGACCATAACAAAGTCTTTTAACCTCTTTCATGTCCGAAATGCTATTGGCATCCATTCCCGACAAGGTCAAGAGTTTACGGCCAATGGTTTCAAGGGTGCGATCTTGTCGTAAGACATCCAACCTGCCTAAGTTAAGAAGGACTTTGTGCTTGACTTTGCCGTCCATGCGATAGGACTCGACTATTTGAAGGTAGGTGTGATTTCTGGATTTAGTAGTTTTAATGAACATGTAGTAAATATACTACATATATGTTACAAACACCTAATATATAGGAATTTATATTCAATTTGTTGCCACCACGTTTTTATCAAAAATCTACATTTATACCCCTAAAATCCCTATTCTATGGGCATCTTGTGAAAATCCAAGGCCGTTAAGTGTCAAACTCAGGAGTTCCTGCTTCGGCCGGTGAAGCCCTGCGTTGTGTTCCCTGAGGCTGTTGTAGTGTACGACCTCTCCTTTGAGCTCTTGCCCGGGCCCTGGATTGAGCACCATTTCTTACTCTGTTTTCATTGGCCCTCATTTGTGCTCGCAAATTATCAATGCGTTGATTCTCCTGCCTGGTCTCCTGCCTGGCGCGATTCAGTGACGTAGTAGCACGCTCCAGCATACTCGGTTGATTGTTGCCAGGAAGGATTTGATTCATTTGTGGCACACCGGTTCCGCCAATTTTATCAAACATTAGATTGATCAATTGATTGTAGGCTGTTTCCTTTAGCCTGTCCAATTGTTCGTCTGTGCCTATTTGGGTAACTTTTATAGCTCCTTCATCATGCAATTCGTCAAAGGCCGCAGAAATTTCTGCAGAAAGGATAGGTGTGGTGGCAGCTGCTTCAAAGGCCTTGTGATTATATACACGCTCAAAATCGGCTTCGATCAAAACTCTTTTAGGCGAAAGGTAGCCTTCCACTTCCATTTCAAAGTTGATGGAAAAATCCGGAGTGGGCGTGTTAAATGTTTCCCACAGTATCTTCGATCCTATCTTGTTGAGCTGAACAGCGACAGCTGATTTTTGATTTTCGAGAATTGGCGCGTTGCCCAGCCCTATGATTTGCTCTACCATATCACCCCGCTCATTGGCAATAGCTGAAATCAGAGCCACTGTTCCAGATTTGAAGATAACCGGACCTACTATTTTACCATCACCATCGATTCTGCGCAAGGCTGATTGGGCCTCTCTTCTTTGGTCATCGGAAACTGAAAGTTCAACAAGGGCATGTACTATGCCTCCACCGAAATTGCTCTCCAGGATCGCAGTGTTTTTCGAGCCGTCGCTCAGTTCATTTTTTACATAGCGGGTAAACGAGAATTGAGGATTACCGTCGGGATGGAGGGCCAACCTGGGTTTGTCAGCCAGATAGTAATAGTTGCTTTCATTGGAAATTTCTGGAAATAAGATCAATTCACCTGCACGTACCGGCTTATCGAGCAGGATTTGTTGGCTTTTGATTGGCGTCAACGCCAGTCCAACCAGACAGGCTATTTGAATTATTATTGTTATTTTTTTCATTTGGTATGATTTTGTTTTTGCATTATGGTGATTTATTCTTGATGCGGGAATCTATTCCACAGCTATCGCATCTTCGGGAATTTCGTCAACGTAAAGCAAGGTGTCTGATGAATTCTTGCGGCCGGTAGTTAAACGCTTATTCCCAAATAGTCGCCAGATTATCTCGTACTCATAATCGTATTCTCCTCTTTTCAACATGAATTCTGCCAGATCAGCGGGAATATCTTGATTGCCCTTAATCGTAACTTGTTCTATTTTTTCACCCGCTCCGTAGTCGTAATAAAATTTTACCGTTGCCAGTCTGATCCGCGCTTCCTTTAACATAGCCGGATCGGCTTCTACACTGACGGTCACAGGATGAAATGGCGGAGCAAGGTTGAGGCCCAATTGATCAGAAGTCGACCATTCATTGATGACGCTGTGATCACCGAAAAAACTCCATGTAGTTTCATAGTCGTATTCGAGCCACTTGTCCCTGTCATTGTCAGCTTTATTCTTCCAGCCATATAGGAGTCGAAATGGACTGCCGAGAGCTTCAGAAAATTCCTTTTCTGAAATCCTGAGTTCATCGTAAGTTATTTCCCCATTTCCATGCGTTTTCTTCATCGAAACGGTTACAAAATTGATGTACTTGCTGAATTGGTTCGAGTTTAACCCATCTATGGATACAAGCAATTCCCTCTGCTTGTAAAATGGATCATCGAGATTTACGGACTTAAAACATTCAGCACAATCTCTGACATCGCTTCCCAGATTTTCATCAAATCTAAAATTTACAGTCTCGAGAGTAGATTTACTGAGATCAATCACATATTGGCCTGACTTTTTCTGCTTTTTAAACTCATAGGCAAAATTTACGGAAATCAGGCTTGAGCTTTGCTGAATTGTTTTAGCTACCTCTTGAAAACCCTCTGCAATTTCCTCCATGGTAGAGGGCTCACTGACTTCTGGCATTTTGAAAGGAGCGAACATCATATCCAGCACCTTTTTGTAGGCCATATCAATCATCGCTTCCATTTTATCATCGGCTCCAAAATTGATCACTTTGATGGTGCCGTCTTCCCGTAGTTCATCAAAGGCAGCTTTTATATCTACACCCAATCCGACCCAACCCGTATTGACACCAATGCTAACCCCAAACTCCTCATGTTCGTATACCTTATCCCAGTTCACCTCTACACGGGCATTCATAGGAGAACGATATCCCGTAAAATCCATAATGAATGAAAAGCTTAGATCCGGAGTTGGCGTTTGGCATGATTCCCAAAGGATCTTGGCTCCAAGCTTAGTAAGACGAATAGAACAGGCCGCTTTATTACCTACAAAAACCGGAGCACGACCCACTCCTATTACCTTTTCGGTAAACTCACTGCCTTCTTCAGCAAAAGACGAGATCAGAGCAAAGGTTCCCCCTTTATAGATTATGGGACCTATGATCGTGGCCTCATCATTTTAATCTTGTTTCTGAGATCAACCTGTGCTCTGGCTATTTGTCGCTCAGTGACTTTGAGTTCGACCAGGGCGTGGACAATTCCTCCTCCTTCTCCTTTCGTCCGTTGATCGCCGCCTGGTGAGGTCTTTACATTTTGTATGTACCGCAAGAACGAGAACTGGGGCAAACCTGAGTTCGTCGTTCCTAAGGATAATTTATTTGGTAAATAATAAAACCTGGTAGAGTCTGTAATGTGAGGAAAGACAATTAATTCGCCAGCCTGATACGGTTGATCAATAAAAATCGGTTGAGAATAAAGCCGGATCGAACTCAACAATAAGAAAAATAAAACAAGTTTTTTGAGAGCCACTGCTTTAATTTTTTAAAGTATCGAATATTTCTTTGAACTTATCGAGTATTTTATCAGTGGCATCCACTTCACCGTCTATTGCTCTCTTGATCTCTTGCCCCATTTCTACAGCTTGACTAAAGACATTAGAATCCGGATTATTCAATTCTTCTGGTATAATGGCATAGACATAATCGTCATTGATTTTGGACTCCCAAGGGAGGACTAATTTGCCGTTTTTCTTGTTTGTGAGGATGAGCCGATACACGTACCCACGCGTATCCCTATCGGTGTATATGGTTTTTTCAACCAGAGGAATCCCCTGTGACACGGTCAGAGGTATATTGGTTTCTACTTCCTTCCCAAATTTTTGGTAGCGCAACTGTAAAGTAGCCCGTGGAATTCCCATTTCCTGAAGCTCTGCCAAATCCCCTTCAAACATGATGGTTCTTGGAGCTACCGGTGCCACCAGGTTGATGCCTTTTTCCAATCCCCTTTCACCCATTGAGGACTTTCAGGATAAATTCTTCCTTTTAAATTCCAGCTGGTTCTGAATTCATATGCATCCGGATTTTTATCTTCGCCTCGGGAATAGGTTAATGATGCCAGAGTGCCATTTGCCAGGGTGTTTTTGTCGATCATTATAGCATCCTGGAAATCGTGGCCCTTGCTCCTTCTTTTTCTAATATCTACAGAAACGGCATTGACTTCATCGCCTACCATTTGTTCTGCTTCAGCATCCAGAATCAGGTGGATCTCCCGATGTTGAAAAAATGGATCGTTGAGGTTGACAGAAGTAACACAGCGTTTATTGTGTTTAACGCCGTCATACCATGAGGCGAGATTCTCCGTAAGGGAATGTTCTCTAACTACAGGAATTCGAACTTTTAGATTATATCTTTCAGTTCCTTTTCTCACCTTGCTTTCAAACCTGGTCGAATTAAATGTGTACATATAAAGGTCTTCATCCGGTTGATATGGATCAGCGGGTTTTAACGGGTCCCTGGCTGTACCTTCAGCGGGTTGATAATATTCTTTATCGGCAACTGATTGTACAAAATACTCCATAAACATTTGGGTGATTTCCTTTGTAAGTTCATTATCGGCTTGTAATTGATCAATTTGAATATTTACATATTTCCTAGATATCATGTTTTCTATCAGAACACTCAATTCTTTATCGGTTATTTGATCATCTCCGAGATCATTGTGCTTAGGTAATGTTTCATCATCAGTATCCCTGTGTACATATTCCCTTCTATAACTCTCATAAAATGTATATATCTCCGACCAATTAACAGTGATCAACCCTTCCACTGCAGGTGTCAATACTTCATATTGGAAGCGTAAATCAAGAGAAACATCCGTAATTGATCGGGTCTTTTCAAAAGTAGATGCAAGCAATTGAGCTCCATTCTTTTCCATAATGGCTGCCACCGCTATTTTTGAGCCGGGCACTATTGGAGCTCGTCCGGTGGTTACCAAATTAGGTGTAAATTTCTCATTGGTTAGAGTTCCGGAAATAATCCTGAATGTTTCTCCCTGAACATCTGATTTCATCGTTGCTGGCCCCATTACTTTTGGCGTAATTTTTCTTCCAAAATTGAACTTAAAACGTGTACTACTTGCTCTTCTCGTACTCAACTTTTGTTTGATTTTTTGCTGTAATTCTGTTTCTTGTGCCGGAGTAAGACCCCATTCCATAAGAAAGTGCATCAAAGCACCTTGAACTCCACCCGCTGCTACTGTTTCTTCAGTAGTGTATTTAACAAATAAAAATTCAGGAGTCCCATCTGGTCGTGCAGACAATCTAAGATTTACCGGGAGGTAATAATATTCATTTGAAGGCTTAGAAGAAGCTCCACTCGAAAGCGTATTGGCTTTCCCATAACAGATAACCTGAGTTCCATCACTCAATGTAATGCCAACCTTATTTTCGGAGTCAAGTACTTGCGATTTAAGGTCAGATTTTGGCAATACCATTATGAGCATACAACTCAATAATGAAATCAATAAACTTTTCCATAGTACATGACAAAACAGGATTGATAAAATAATTGCCACGCGTAAAGTGTTGATAATGTGTTACTTACAACACTGAACGACATGGCAATTAAGGAGAAAGTTAAAGAACTTTCCCGAGAATTGAAAATAGAACTTAGTAAACTTCACCAGCAAAGGGTAAACTTGATTGCCTCGGCGGTGATCAGTATGTCTACCATTAGGAGTGTCAATATGGTCAAGGTTGCTCACGGTATGATTTCAAAAGCGAAGCCATTGAGTAATTATCGTCGTCTTCAACGATTTATCTCTCAGGTGGATTGGGATGACACTGGTCTAGGACATTTGCTTTTGAAAATGAGTGAGTTGAAGGGGCCTTATACCCTGCTTGTGGATAGGACAAACTGGCAATTTGGTAAAGTGGATATTAATTTTTTGGTATTTTCTATACTAGGAGACGGGTATTCGATACCGATCAAATGGGTGTTGCTTCCAAAGAAAGGCAACTCTGCACAATATGAAAGAATTGAGTTGTTAGAGGAAGTGGTAAAAATTGTTGGAAAAGGTCAGATAAAGAACGTTATAGGAGACCGGGAATTCATTGGCCAACATTGGGTTAAGTACTTGATAACCAATGAGATAGGATTCAACCTTCGGGTTAAGGAAGGCATGGTAGGTGTAAAAAATGGCAAGGAGGTAAAACTGGGTTTATTATGTAAAAATAATAAAAGATCATCGCCAAGATTGCCGGGAAAATATTTAGTTGGAGGCAATGAAGTATACGTAAGCGGATTCAGATTTAGAAATGACAAGAACAAATTAGAGTATTTGATAGTCATACACTCTGAGGATGTAGAAGATGCTTGCGATATCTATGCCAAAAGGTGGTATATTGAAAACATGTTCAAGGACATGAAAACGAATGGTTTTCAACTGGAAGATACACATGTAACTCATCCCAAAAGGCTAGAAACATTATTTGGTTTATTAGCCATATCATATGTATGGATGATACGTATAGGCGAATGGATAAAGAGAAAGATACCCTCATTATTCAAAAAAAATAATCGAGGAAAAAGAAGAAAAAGCATTTTCAGGGGAGGGATAGACAACTATATCAACGCATATATTAACCACGACAGACGGAAAATTTGGCTCTACTTCCGTTTTTTGTCATGTACTTAGAAACTTTTCATTTAAAAAGGATTTAAATTATGTAAATATTTCTTGAAGATAATTTCTTTAAAGAAGGAAGCATCAATCGATTCTCCGGGCTTCTTTATGACTTTTATATTATCTTGTTTGATTAATTCATGATAAAGCTGATTGGGCGTACTGGCTTTAGCAAAAATCATGTTTTCTCTTGCATCCAGACTTCTTCCATCATGGGCTTTGAGACATTCCAAAACAAAGTCAGTGCAGTTGAAAAATGAGGGATTAAAGTACTTATTCTTTCTTGTAATTAGTTCGATTTTGTCTATTAGCTCAAAATCAGCCAGGGCGTTGGTTGTAATCCTGAGGAGGGCATCACAAGGTGTATTGTATTTATGAGGGAGACCTCTTGTTACTAAGTAGGTAGGAGTAATTTTTTCTTCTGCTGAACTTTTAGGGAGTTTATTATAATGGGCTTGCAGGTTATCTTTGAACTGCTCCCAACGGATATCCTGCGGGCCAAACATATCAAAATAGGTCAATGTGCCATTTGCTACCGTATCATATTTTACCTTTAATTGACCATCCACCCATTCATCTATGACAAATATGTCATAATTGTCTACTGCTATACCTGCATGACCGGTAAATCCTTCCTGAGTGGCATAAATGACAATATAGATATCCTCCCATTGTTTGTCTCCCAGATGAATACCCCATAATGAAGGCGGAACCAAGACTAGTATAGCCAAATGGAAATTCCAATATATCTGCGATAGCCTCATTTACATGGATATTTGTTGCAAGATCTTTTCAATAGATAAAGTTAATTTTATATGTTCTTTTAAATCAATAGTTCGTGAAGGATTTCGGCCAAATTCGAAGTGTTAACAGCAGTATCTTAAATTCAAGATTTTCTATAACGCTGATTATCAAGTATTTATGGCCTGCTTATTTGGCAATCCTATTAAAATGCAAGTTTCGGTTCAGACGATACTTTAGTTTTAATAATTTATCCATAATTCTAAGATTGAGTATCAACGAGTTATGAAATATTTCCTTCACGGACTATTGTTAAATATGCATATGGCTTTTGCGATTTACTAGAAAAAATAAGATTCAAGTGCAACTCTGTACTCAATCGCTTGGGTTTTTCAACTGCTTCTATTATAGTTTCTACATTGGTTTCATCAAAACGGAAGGACATGCCCATTTTTGAACCTGGATTAGATGCAACCTTCGCCGAACTTGTTAAGGCTAGATTTAAATGCTCGACCAAATCGTGTTTTCCAGTGATCATAACTTCGTCATTACCTAGGTCCATTTCCACGCTCACAGCGCCCATTAAGACTACACTAGAATCTACTCTGCTGTTTAATTTACGTTGTAATTCTTTTTCTTGTTTTTGAGTTAATCCCCATACTGTCAAAAAATGCAAGATTCCACCTATTATTTCCGATTCATCATCATTTTTCCAGGCAATGAAGGAGACTTCGGGTTAATTGTTCTTATTTGTGGAAAGTCTAAAATTCGTTGGTAGGTAGTAGTAACATTGAGGACATTTTTCAGTGGCCAACACACTGACTTTCTGGTTATCAGATAATGTAAAATCCTGCCGACTTTCTTTGCTCAAAACTTGTGTTTTGGCAGGTATCGATAGACATAGTAACAATATGAAAGAAAGCCACTTCATGCACTATTGCTCATTAGTTGGTAGTTCGTCAATAAATATAGCACCAAACTCATCCTGACCTTTTATCGTTTTTCGTTTACCATCCTGTAAAATCCAATTAATGGTATAGTCGACTAGTTCCGTATCCAATGGCAAAACAGCTTTCAATTTGTATTCTTTGCTCTCATCCCCTACCCGGATTGTACAATGATCACGATTCATTTTCCCGAAGAATGGATATCTGATTTCTACCGATACTGCCCGTACATTTTGCTCTTTTAGGAGGTTGTGATCTCCATACAAATTGATTTCCCGATATTCATAGGGAGTGAATAAATTGATCACGGGGCTATTGGATGACTGCCATGTGCTTGTATAACCTCCTCCCTTTTGAAATTGCCAACTGATTTGATAATCATATTCCAACCATTTCAGGCGATCATTATCTTTTTTATTCAGATAAACCATTTGTAAGTTTCCACTCGTACTATCTAAAACCTCTTTATTCAAAAACACTTCCCGGATGGTTTGTTCACCATTTTCATGGGATTTGTTCATCGATACACTTACGCTGCTAACCATGTTTTCAAATTCATTAACAATACTTCCATCAAGATTGACCAGGATTTGTCTTTGCTGATAAGTCGGATCGTCAATGGCTACTTTTCTGAAAATTCGCTCATTATCTCCATATTTTTTATAAAGATCCCCTATGTTGAATGTGATCATGTGATTTCTCTCAACCGTTTTCCTGGTATTGATATTCACTACAGTTTTACCACTCGTACGAATAGTCCTTTTCTTATAAACATTACTACCTCCTATGGGACTGCCTAATATTCCCCGGTTGCCGAATACTTCATCTAAAAATCCACCAGTATCTTCTGATGGCAACATTTCTGGTCGTGCTGGTTCGAACATCATATCCAACAGGCGATCATAGGCCACTTGCATGAGTATATCGGCAAGACTGTCCTTGCCACTAGTTACCAATTTAATAGATCCGCTTTTGATCAGTGAACCAAATGTTTCCTCAACATCAGAACTATAAAATATGGCGTCAACACTTTCTTTTTTATAAGAAGTTTTCTCAACCAAGGACCAATCCACGATCAATTCTCCATCATAAGCTCTGGTCAATCCAGAAAATTTGAGATCAAACATTAAGGAGATATCCGGAGTAGCCATTTTAAAACTTTCCATGAAAAGTTGAGCCTGTAGAGGGTCAAGTAAAAAAGAGAAGGCCACTTTTGAATTTTGAAATACAGGTGCTCTTCCCGAGCCCAGCAAGATTTTCTCTTCTTTGCCCATGCGAAGGATACTGGATATCAACAGGAAATTCCCTTCAGTAAAAAGTACTGGACCTGCCAATATCAGATCATCTTTTTTAAGTTTTCTTTGCAACTCTCTTTCAGCCTTTCTGATCTGATTTTCAGGTGTATCATACAAAACAAGAAAATGCAGTAAACCGCCTCCATCAGCTTCTGTAACCGAAGTTCCTGTGACATTTTTATTTTCGTTTGCCACAGCATACTGAAGAAAGGAGAATTCAGGTAAATTGCCAGAACTTGTTGATAATCGGCCTCTGGATGGCAAATACCGGTACAAAGTGCTATCCTGATTAATCGGAAAACAAATCAGATCTCCAGCTTCTATCCCCTCATCAATCAAAACAGCTTGCCCAAAAGAATGTATTGAAGCCAAGATCAAGATCAACAAGATGACATTCCTAATTTGCATATTGCTGTTTTAATTTTTCAGGAACATTTCCTTTGAAGGAGGTACCAAAAATATATATTCTCCTTCCAGCAACTGTAATTCTTCATCAAATTTCCCCGTATTGGAATACCAGGTAACCTGGTAAACAATAGCTTGCTCGTTGTCGTGATAAATAGTAGTCCTGGCTGTATCGGAATCGTCGTTCGCACGCAAAACTATTGTCTTTCTCTTTTGAGTCTCTCCAAATAGTACTGACGCAAAACGCACAGTAGCGGTTCGAATTCCGGAATCTTCAAATAAACTGCGATCTGCATCGATATCAATCGTGCGTTGCTCAAAGGGTGGTCTTAGGGGTATGACAGGTAAGTTAGATGTAAGCCATTCTTCCACGTTAACAGGTCTTCTCAAAATCGTGTCTTTCCCGATAATGCTCCACGCGGTCTGATAATTATACTTTCTCCATTTTTCGCCATCCAGGCCCAGTCTTGGATAACTCACAGATTGCATATATTGACCAGCATTGACATCTTCTTTTTTGAAGATGAGATCAGCTGTGAAAGGTTCGTCCTCCTCACCATAGTGTTTCCTCACATTCACAGAGGCAAAGTTGATCAAATCGCCATAGGATTCAAGATAGTCTCCATCAATTTGAAAATGCAATTCACGGTTTTGAAAATCGGGGTCATCCAGATTAACGATTTTAAAATATCTTAAATCGTCTTTATAGAGTTCGTAAAATCCACGAATGTTTCCTGCAGAATATATGGGAACCTTAATTACAGTTGATTGACTGAGATTAAAAAAGAAGCTAAAATTCCTGATTTCCTTTTTTGTCTTTAGCAAAAATTGATTGTCGGGTTTATAAGGCTGTGAGCCATCACCCATAAAAAATCGAACAAAACCTCCGCGTTGATATCTTCCCGGGACATCGTCGGATTTAATTGCATTTTCTGCTTCGGGCATTTTTGCCCATCCCGATTTTACATCAAACATGATGGCGACAATCTTTTCTGTGACTAGGTCAACAATCTTTTGCAACTCCCCACTTTCAAATCCAAGTGATTTGGATCGGTCAAATATTTCAATATTAATCGTGCCATTTTGAGCCATACTATCAATAGCTTGTCTGGTTTGAAGGCGCGTAAAACCAGCTTGAACATTGCTAAATGAGCTGAAATGTTCATAAACCACATTCAAATCAGCTTTAACCACTGCATTATATCCTTCGACAATAGCTTCATAATAACCTTCAACTACAACTGAAATATCTGAAGTTCCACCATTGAGTGATTCCCACAATAGAGTAGCACCATCAGCACTCAACATGGCAGCTATAGCCGCTTTTGATCCAGGTAAAAATGGCGCCCTACCTGAAGTAATTACTTTTGAAGTAAACGGGTTTTCCAGGCTTGGATTTAAAATAGAAGAAACGATTCGAAAGCTCGAAGCGCCTTGTTCACCATCATTCTCAAATGACATGATAGGTACCATGCCCATTATTTTTGCATCTGGTAATATTTTGTTTAACTCTTCCTGGAGTTCCTGGACTTCCTCTTTACTCAAATCAAATTTGACCAGGGCATGAAACAATCCACCACTGGCAGATTTGCCATCCGGATGAACATATTTGATGCATAAAAATTCAAAACTTCCGTCGGCCCATGTAGATAGCCTTGGATATGGCGGGATGTAATAATAATCTGTTGTATTCTCTCTGTCCTGGAGTAGCTGTATACCATTTACTTCTATTCTTCCTTCGTCGTACCTGACAATCGCCGATAGGCTTAAGAAACAGAAACATGATAATAAAAGTGCAGTGATTCTTTTCACCTTAACAGAATTGGTGTATTTATGCGCAACTACATTTTAACTTTGGCCTATCTATGAGAAATCGTTCATTAAACATACTAAAAATCAATTCGATACGCTCTGGCCTTTCCTGGGTGCAGAACAAATTGCACAAAATTTATCGAAAGTTTATTTTTTCACCGTTACAATTGGCCTATCTATAATTGACTGACAAGTTATAGAACACCATATCACTTGTCAAAAAGAACATTTTGCCGATTTCATAGCTCAAAGTCAATACATTTAAATATTACTTATGCGTTAAATTTTGATTATCAATGAAATAATTTAAAATAACCATTTTTTGATCCTATCCAATATCTCAATTTCCTTCTCTCTTTTTAACCCAACTTGCCATACTACTGGACATGAGCTATAAATTGTGGTTCAAAGAATAGCCAAGAGGGTTTGGGGATAGAACGAATGGAATGAGAAAGAAAGCATATGAAATTTCTAAGGTTGTTGAATTTGATTTCTAAAAAGGATAGTCCTTTTTTAAATTTGGAAACGACTAAGTTGATCGATCCGTTTTTATATTTCTTCCAATCACTCTTCTTTTTGTGCTTGAGTTGGGTTAGACCCTGTTCAATACATAAGGCATAGATAAATACTACAATACCCATTGTCAATTCTATTTTTCCAGAGTCTTTAAAATTAAGAGCTTCTAAATTGAAACCATTTGATTTTAAGTGTTTGAAGCAAGTTTCAATAGTCCAACGAATAGGGTAAAGCTTTACTATTTTTCTTTTGTCTTTCAATGTAGATATGAAATAAAACAGAGGTTCGTTGGCTGAACTTTTGGGGTTTTTAAAAATCACAAAAGAAAATTTTTTTCCAAGGATTTCAATTTGTTTAGACACTCCACAGATTTGATACCGTTTTTTCAATGCTTCACGTTCAATACCAATGTATCGAAGATGTTGGTGTTTATAAAATGTCTTATCCTTTCCCCTTTGGTTGTCCACATACCCTTTATAAATTCCCTTTTTTAACCTAATTACAAAGGCTCTAGTTTAGGTTAGCGTTGATATTAACATTTCATATCGATTCGATATCTGTTGGTATCTCGCGTAGGCCGTTATGTCTTCGACTGAGAGTGCTGCGAAATCTTTCACGAACTGCCTGTTTTTTTTAAGCATTTCCTTCAGCCTATACCAATTGAGATATTGTTGGAGGTATTTAGTGGAAACACCCCAAAATTGATTGTCAATCCATTTCTTTATCCTTCTGTGGGTGGAGTTTACATGTTGGATATGATAAACCCCATTTTTGACCCGTTGCTTTAAATCGGAACGCAATGGATGGTGTTCGATCTGTTTATCCATGGCAAAGCCTTTATAGCTGACATGCGAATCGCTGCACAATATAGTTTGCTTGGTAAACCTCTTTCCTATGGCCTTTTCTATAACTCGTGCCGCGTTACGCGGTATCCTTTTTCTTCAACCGCCCTTTGGTAGCCACGCTCAAATCCATCTGTTCTTTTCTATCCAGGGTAACAATTACTGCAATGTGGTCATCATTTATGCCCCTTTTACCTGAGGAGCCACCCCGTTTCCTTGGTTTGCGGGATTCAACTTCCCTGCCCTTGTCCGAGTGAAAAAAGAAAGTCTCGTCACTTTCTCCGTAATCCCAGTAAAATCCCCCTTATCAGTATCTTCTATGGATGCCAGTATCTTGTGGCGCCAATCGAATGCGGTTTTCTTGTTTATGCCCAGGGTGACCTTGATTTTATCCAGGCCCATTTCTTCCAACATCAACTTAAGATAATCATCAATCTTGTCTTTCCTGCGGATCCTAGCCATCCAGGTGCCGCTGTATTCTGTAAAACTTCTATTACATGACTTGCACTTATAGCGCCGGGAACCTTTGTCGATGCCAAACTTTACATATTTGGTATGGCCACAATGGGCACAGCATCCTTGCTTATTGTCCAAGATATCCCTCCTAAGCCTCTGGCATTGAGGGGAAAGATTTTCCAACTCACCGGCGGCTTGCAGTTCCATTATCAGGGATTGCTGACCTTCGGCCGAAAGACCCATGAAATACGATTTTATTGCTTCTTTTTCCATACCTCTAAGATACAAATAATAGCTTAATTAAACTAGAGCCATTACAAACTCTAACCCCTTGTCTACCAGATATTTAAACCATCTTTCTCCGATGTACTCTCGATCTGCTAGTAGTATCAAACCTTTCAGATTATATAATTTACAGGCTTTGTCTATCACCTTTCGTCTTTCATTAAAATTACTCATACCCTTCTTGTCTAAGTCTTCCCACCATATTGGAATACTTACTCCATTGACCACTACACTCAATGTTAATAAGTGAATATTCTTGTTGCCATTCTCCCAGCTCGTACCATCTAGTGCCAAATATTTGATGTTCTTCGCTTTGAGTCTCAACAAATAAAAACTAAAACATAATATAGCTTCAATCAATGCCTGCTTGTCAGCATCATCCATATTGAAAAAACGGATCAACCTCTTATAATTCGAATCAGGTTTGGTGTTTTGTTGGTTTTCGAGTATTCCAGGGAGCTTATCCTTTACAATGTTCAAATTCGTCGTCCTGGCTGATAATATACCTTGGGCTGTTGTGAGAAAATTTTTTATTACATGTTCTTCAAAACCTGAGAAAAATGGTTTTATTTCGCTTGCGAGTGGAATTGTCATTGTTGTTAATTGTTTGTTTTACAAACAATAATGATATATTCCACTTTATTATAATATATAACCTACTTTATTTCAAGACATTGTATTATTTTAACCCCAATGTCCAGTAGTATGATAATCTTGATTAATAATAGTACAATATACTGATAATCAGTTGATTATACAACATTTGAGTCGTGTTTTAACCCTATAATTTAAGTGCCTATTTCGGTTAAAATATTAGTTGCTTGATATTCAATTACTTATGATGGATTTTTTGAAAATTTGGGTGCTGCGCACTGATTTTTGACTGCGTTTTCTGCTATAACGGGAAGCGGTCTGAGGGTTGTGGCGAATGAAACGGTGCAGAGCACCAGAAATATCTATAGAAATAAACTAATAAGTGTGATTAAGGTGCAGAGCACCGGCATATACTTTTGATAAGGTCAAAAACTATGAATTCTTTCTCTTATTTTCAAATTCGATTACTCCGAAAATTGTCATTGACGGCGACATAATATCACGGTGCTCTGCACCTCAACTTAAACGAAACTTGAACTGCTATAAAGAGAATCGGTGCTCTGCACCTTTGGGCAACTCGCACAGTGAAATCTTGAGCATTTATGATTCAGTTTGGTATTGAAATAAGGATATCAACTTGATTAGAAGTGACTTGGGTGCTGCATTTCGGAAAACAGGACCCCTCCGTGGGATCGAATTCCAACTTGTCATAATAGCCAAACCAGTGATGCTTAGGACCTTGAGTTAAGACCCGGGTTGGAACATGGAGGATAGAATTTGGGATCAATGGAACCTCCTCTTCTGCTTGCTCTTTACAAGAGAGGAAGATCACGAGGGAAAAGGTGGACAAAACATGAATTTGTACTTTTCTTTTCATTGCCCTAGACGGGATCATTTGTCTGCAGTGGCATTTGCAATGATACAACTAAATGTCCAGCAGCTCCATTCTACGTTATCAAAATTGCTCAATTTAATTCGCAGCCTGTTCTCGCCTTTGTTAAAGGTGACGGGGACCTCGCTAAGCCGGAAGCCATCCTCGTGCTTAAGGGTTGTAATCACCTTATCGTTCAGCCACATCTTCATCCAATCGTCAAATCCGAGGCGCAGTACCACCTTCCTGTCTGAGGGTGAGGTGATTACGGTTTCGGCATAGGCGGAATCCCTCACCGGTTGTGTACCGACATTACCACCGGCATTTCGGCGAAACCACCGGCTGAAGTCAACCCAAGTGAATTCCGGCTCAGTTTTTATCGCTGTAAGTGTCCGATCTCCCCATTGCCATTCCTTCGGCCACTGGCTCTCCGGATTCTCTGAGAATTCCGTTCGTTCAAAATCGTCCATTGGTTCATGTCCGGGTATACGCCAAAGGAATGACCGAAAACATCTTCACTGCCGATACCCCTCATGACGTGCGGATTTGTTTCTCCATCGATCAGCCAGATATCTCCGTCCGTATGCCAGATCATATCGCGGTGATCATGTCGCTCAATTGCGTGAAACATGCCTGCGACAAATCTACTGCCCCTGATGGCACCTAAAAGGGTAGTGCCAAATGCTTCAGTGGGCTTATCCTCACTGAACAGGGCATGCAACCTGTACGGAGTCAAACTCTCCATGTCACGCCCTTACAGGGCTTTTGTTCCTCTCTCATCTTTTTCCCAGGGCGTTGCCCTGGGCTAGTATGTTCAACCCTTACGGGGTAGTTTGAGCGCATAACAATATGATACAGAAAATCGCTCATACTGAGCATAGTGGAATCAGGTATTTTACTATAGACCGAATATCCCCTTCAAAGCTTATCTACAGGGGATGACAAGATAGCCATATCTTCATTTTCCACGGTTCTCAGTATGAGCGCAGAAAATAATCTGGTCCGACCCCATCCAAGCCATCCAAGGAGGAAAGGGTCTGACGATTTCCCGGACCTTCTCTGCGAACAGGATCGATCTTTTGGTCGCGCAACTGGGACAGATCATTCTTTTTAATGTTTTCTTTCACTCCCCCGCAATTTTTTGATTTCTTTCAGCCATTCCATCGACCAATTCCGATGAGGGAGCAATCCGCACCGTGATGCCCGCGTCGACCATCAGATTGTGTCCTGTGGTGTGGCGGCTTTCATCGCTGGCAAAATATAACGCCGCATACGCAATGTCTTCCACGGTGCCTGCATGGCTAAGCGGTAACACTTTATCAAAATAGTCCGCCAACCGTTGAGCCCGGCGTTCGTTTTCTTCGGCAGATTGCGTATGGTGGCCTCCCCAGAAAATGGGGGTGACGATCGCGCCTGGGGAAATGCAATTGACACGAATCCCAAATTCTGCCAACTGGGTGGCCCAGACTTTGGTCATATGGATCACCCCGGCTTTGCTTGCCGCATAGAGCGGGCCTGAACCATCAGTGGTCACCCCGGCGGTGCTGCCATTGTTGATGATGCTGCCGCTGCCCTGCTTTTTCATCACCGGCGTCACATATTTGAGGCCAAGAAAACAGGAACCGAGATTGGTCATCAATATCCGATTGAAATTTTCCACCGTAAACTCTTCCGGGGGAAGATAGGGTTCTCCGATGCCGGCATTGTTGAACAAGACATCCACCCGTCCCCATTTGTCTACGGTGGCGTCGATCAACGCTTTGACCTCCGCTTCCACCGAAACATCGGTACGGATAAAATGAGCGTTCTCGCCCAGCCGGTCTGCCAACGCCTGTCCGAGTTCCTCTCCCCGGGCCGCAATCATTACCCGGGCGCCTTCGGCAACAAATAATTCCACCGTACCGGCGCCCATGCCACTGTTGCCTCCCGTGACAATTGCCACCTTGTCTGCTAGTCTTTCTGCCATTGTGTTCTCCTTTGTTGTTGTTATTTACAGCAATTCAGAGCCAATTCATAACTCATTGAAACAGAGCAAAATATAAACAACCGTAAAAAGCAAGTTTACAGTTGTTTTTGAGCGGCTTTCTTTATCCTTGTTTTTCATTTCATCCGTTTTATAAATAATAAAGTAAATATGGGGTGAAAAAACAGTCATTTAATGCTGCGCTATATCCAATTCAGCCCAACCCAGCTAATTCTTCCTCCAAGAGAGCAAGGGCGCTATGGTCAAGCTCCCCATTTCCCTTTTCGATTAGTTGATCCATAAGTGAGGCAACCTGGGAGGAACAAACCAATGGCACTGCAAGCTCCTTTCCGGTTTGCAAGGCGATGTTCATGTCCTTTTTGTGAAGCTTGACCTTGAAACCTGGTTCAAAGTTTCGGTCAAGAATCCTTTGTCCATACAGGTCCAGAATGCGACTTTGGGCAAACCCTCCTAATAGCGCTGCTCTAACTTTTGCGACATCCACTCCGGCTTTTTTTGCCAGCGTAAGCGATTCGGCTACAGCTTGAATCGTTAAGGCTACGACAATCTGATTACATGCCTTTGTCACCTGACCCGCCATAGGTCCGCCCATTATTCCCAAACCAATGAATCCGACGTTTTGCATGATTATTTTTGGTTTTTAATTGATTATTCATCGTTCGTTAAGATGCATTAAACAAAAGGAAAAAGTCGAGCTAACGTCATGGTGGCTATTAAACCTGCCAATCCCATAGATTTACACCTCCACCCCATGTCCCGATCCAAATATTACCGTCCCGGTCTTCCAATAATCCTTGGATAAGATTGCCATTCAAACCTTCTTCAGTCGTATAATGCGTAAAACCACCACCTGTCTCGAGCGGACTTGTGGTGAGCGAAGTCGAACCAGTCGAGGGATCCCACACGCTTATCCCTCTATGTTGTGTGCCTATCCAAATCTTTCCATCGCGATCTTCTAGAAAATTGTAGACACTATTTCCCGATAAGCCATTTGCTGATGTATAATGGGTAAATCCGGATCCGTCCCATACATATAGTCCGCTGCCCACAGTACCAATCCAGATCTTTCCGTACCTATCCATGAATAAGCTGAAAGTACCGTTCTGAACCAATCCCTCATTAGACGTAAAGTGTGAAAAACTGCTGCCATCCCACACGCTCAGTCCTCCCGGTGTTGCGATCCATACCTTCCCTTCCCGGTCCTCAAGCAAAGCAGCAATTAAATTTGAATTCAGACCTTGTTTCATGTCCAGGTAAGAAAAGTGGAAGCGAGCATCTTCTTTGGACGTAAACTGACCCGGCACTTTTTTCGGCCATGTAAAAGGAATCCTTTCTCCTTTAGAATGTATAACCTCGGGCTTTACCACCGAATCCATATTGATCACCTTGCCCTGTGCAGGCACATATTTGCCGGGTTTGAGGATGTGGGGGTTGTAGTTGGGGTCGGGGATGTCTTTATCTGCCCAGCGGCAGGCAGTGACCAGGAGGGCGAGGAGGAAAAAAATTGTATGTTACGAGGCATCATGGATTTTTAGTATTGAAGCTGTTAAACAACTTCATTGATAAATATAGGAATAGCAAATACAATTGTTGCTATCCGGAAAAATTCAACCCATAATTTCAATTATGGGTTTTCAGGCTATCAACCCTCCCAAAACCATTTTTAATGGTTTCAATATCGATCAAATTTGCCTTAGACACCACATGATTTTCTCTACGGTCATAAATCCATGGCTGCAACAGCCATAACACTTGTATAACACCTTGTTGATGTATATATTCGCAGAAAGTATATTATTATGAAGGTTCAAACTGCCTTTCGATTAGAAAGCGATCTGCTTGACCGGTTAAAACTTCTCGCCAAAGAAGAAAAGAGAAGTCTCAATAACTTTGTGGAGGTCATTCTCTCTGATGTCGTTAACAATGTTCCAAACGATGTCACTAAGAAGGCAATTCGAGATGCTGAAGAAGGAATAAATCTATCACCAATCACTGACTTGAAGTTGCTGAGAGATTCGATCCTCAAAGATGTATGAACTCAATCAGACTAATCAATTTAGAAAGGACCTAAAAAGGATCTTAAAGCGAGACAGAACTGATTTTGATAGGAGCTTTGAGATTATAACCATGCTTCGAAATAAAGGTGTAAAAGGAATTCCGGCATCAATGAAACCGCACCGTCTAAAAGGACGGAATAAAAATAATTGGGAGTGTCATATCAAACCAGATCTGTTGATCATTTGGATGCAAAGAGAAGAACCCAAAATAATCACCCTCATTAGAATAGGAAGTCATTCCGATTTATTTTAGTCAAGTATGTACCACTAAAGCAAATTTCAAAAGTTGACAACATTGATGGTGCACTTCCAGCATGCTGGTAGGATGCAATTTCTTCGAACTCATCAGAGCTGAGTTGGAAAGTCATCAACTTCGCCTTCACTTAAACATCATCACCTCCGCACTCGTCCAGTCCTCTGCCACACCTTTACACCAACAATAGTTCGTTAAGAATTTAGGCGGTAATCGTCCGTCTCAAAGCTTCACCATCTTCGCAATTATCCGATGTCCTCCAAAATCTGCCGTATAAAAATAAACACCTGAAGGCAAGAAATTGCCTCCCATGTCCCGGGCATGCCAGATAATTTCCTGAAAACCTGCAGAGTGTACGGTCAGTCGTTGCCGGTATACTTCTCTGCCTGTCATCGAGAAAATCTTTAATTCCAGTAAGCCGGCTTTATTTAAATCAAAGCCGATATTCACAGAGTTAACAAAGGGATTCGGGTAAAGACTGGTAACTAGAAAAGCCACTTCTTCTGCAAAAACATCTTCTACTGCGGTGGTGGTTTCGCCCTCTGTGATGCGTATCGTTCTGTTTGCTGCGATATTTTGGAAGGTTTGAACTTGCCCTAGCGGCCAGGTGACCTGTATTTCATCAATGATCTGTGCCGAAGCAAGGCCAAAATGCACCGGCTTCAAGCTCTGTGCCAGGAATCCGGCACCATGATGCCACCGGTAAAAAGATTGACCGTCGAGGGTTAATTTTACTTTAGTCCCAATTGCGTCGCGATTTGAAGCGGTTCCCTCTAACCAGATCTTTATCCAGTTGGCAGATTCGGGTTGATTCTCAGCTATGATGTCGTTCCTGTACAAATAAGGTCTATCTTCCACATTGGCCACCAGAAGATCCAAATCCCCATCTCCATCGTAGTCAAAGACCTCCAAGCCTCTGCTTTTGACCGTATCTGCCGTTCCCGTTTCATGTGACCAATCCAAAAAGCCTTCAATACCTTCATCCAAGGTATTTCTAAAAAAGAAATTATTGACATCGTCTTTCGGGCCGTCAAATATGACACCAACTTTCCCAACTCCATTGACAGCGAAGAGGTCTTCATCTCCATCGTGATCATAATCTAAAAAATGGGTTCCCCATCCCCAGCCGCTGTTATCGACGCCCATCTCCACAGCCTTGTCTGTAAAACCCCGGTTACTGAGATTCGTGAATAAGGGATTGGCGTGTCTTGAAAAAATATTGGTGACATATATATCAAAGAAGCTGTCATTGTTGTAGTCGCCTATTGCCACACCCATGCCATCACCGCCATCTCCCAATCCAAATGAAGAGGTGGCATTGACGAATCTTTGCCCTTCCAGATTTCGATAGAGCTGGTTTTCATCAAAGAAGTCATTGACCACATAGAGATCCAACCATCCGTCTCCATCGACATCAATCGGTACACTGGCCCAGGCGGCTCCTTCATCACCCAAAAGCACATCGTCCGTAATATCTTCGAAAGAGAAATCACCGATATTTTCGTACATTCTATTCGCCGCCGCAAAAACACTTACGTACAGATCGAGATCCCCATCCCGGTCGTGATCCCACCAAAGAGCACTTGTACTAATGCAGTCAAAACAGCCTGCTACACCAGCCAGAGCAGTCACATCAAAAAAGGTGCCGCCCCGTTCATTGTAGTAGAGCTGGTCGAAGCGGCTGTTGGTCAAAAAAAGATCCGGGTAGCCATCGTTATTACAATCACCCCATGCAGCGCCAAATTTTTCACCTAGCCTGGCAGGCAGGCCAACATTGATAAATTGAGCGTCAAAGCCGACAGCCAAGGTTACATCCTCAAAAGTTCCGTCATCATTGTTTCTCAGTAATCTATTCCAGGTCGTTTCATCCAAAGGATCAAATGACGCAATCCCAACTAAAAATATGTCCAGATCACCATCCTGATCGTAGTCGGCGACGGCGACTCCGGAGTTGTTTTGGATGTGGTCTATTTTGGCAAGGTTTTCTACCCGTTGAAAATCTTGGGCTATGGAGTAATTGAATGGGATCGTTGCAATGAATATTAGTATTATTGCTTTTATATTCTTCCGGGTTATATGTAGTTTAGATGGCATTTTATGGTATCCGCTATCAGGGCTTAGAGAGTGTAAAAATACTATATCAGTACCTCAGAAATCAATTGTATGCCAAAAATGGCTAACAAATTGTCTTGATTGGTTTTGCCAAGTTTGCGAATATCAATCAAAATGACAATCAAAATCAAAAACCTGTTTTGAAATTTTCTATCATTTGACCTATTCAAAAAACTTCGTAAAGTCCCTTACTTCTTCACGTGGAGTCCGATAACTGTTGATGCGATCAGCAGTATCCTCGTATCCAAGTGCCATACCACAAAGCAGTATTGAATCATCCGGATATCCCAGCTGTTCTTTAACTGTTTTAGGAAATTCACCCAGTGATGCCTGTGGACAGACAGCCAGGCCCTGCTCTACTGCTGCCAGCATGACGGACTGAATAAACATGCCACAATCCATGAAAGAACCTGCTTCCATAATCGCATCCATGAAAAAGAACATTACAACCGGTGCGTCAAAAGACCGGTAATTGGCTACCCACTGTTCTTTCTGGCGTTCTTTATCCTCACGGACAATTTCAAGTGTCTGGTACAGCTGCAGCGCGCATTCCTTCCGGCGTTGTTTATATGGATCTTCCCATTTCACCGGATAATATAAATAATCCATCGCAGGTTTTTCCCCGCTGTTAAAAGCAATTATTATTGCATCCTGCACTTCCTGCTTCTTTTTACCACGGACAACCGCAACCTGCCAGGGTTGAGTATTTGCACCGGAAGGAGCATGCCTTGCAGCATCAAGAACACTTCTTATCATGTCTTCACTCAAATCCTTATCCAGGAAAGCACGCGTTGACTTGCGCAGTTGTAAAGCTTCTGAAACATCCATAATATATTATATTTAATTGTTTCGTATCTCAAGTTTTCGTGTTGCCGGGGACAGCCTGGACCGAAGAATCTGCCTCACCATAACCGAATGAAGGTAAAAAAGTAGTTCAAGAAATTCTAAATTTAGTTCCATGAGACAGAGTGGATCGTCTTACATAATTACCAATAAAAATAACACCACTCTTTATACTGGTTCAGCGGAAGACCTGAAGGAACGGATGTTGGAACATCAAGAAAAGCATTATCCCAAATCCTTTTCTGCCAGGTACAACCTAAACAAACTCCTGTACTACAAGAATTTCTCTCAGATCCAAGAAGCCCGCGAACATGAACGCTATATCAAAGGCAAAACCCGCAAATCGAAGATAGATTTAATTAACTCAAGTTGCGATGTATGGATGAGGAATGTGTTTTGTCACCATTTTTGGTCAAACCCGCCTGACCTGGTCACTCGGGCAGGAATGTCGCCAAACGGGTGAAATTTGACTTTTTAACCCCGCGTTTCACGCGGGGCTACCAATATTTCATCCGCCAGTGGTGGATGATTTTCGCAATACCTCGCAACTTGCATTAATTAATTCATTCAATCCAGACTGAAGGGACCTAACCGATGAACTTGAATAGGCAACTCTACTCCTTTTTACTGAGTAATAGACTTTTTGGCCTCGATGGTTTATTGGGGCAGACTCTTCGCCCCGATGGTTATCGCATTGGCATCAACCTTAGTTTAACTTATATTTTATTTATGAATATGTATTCTTTTGATTATTAACATTATACAGGCAAACATTGGACTGCCACATAGTGAAGAACTTTGAATTTTTCTGCACTTTTGTTCTATGGTTAGATTCCCAAATATTAGGTTAAAACACAGGTAGTCAATTCTTTTTACATTGTTAATTGTCATATATGTTAAGTTAGAGTTGATGCATATGCGATGGTTATCGGGGCTCAGAGGAAAGGGACGAACCCAAAAATCCGCCCCTAACAATGATTAAATTTAAAATCGACTGTCTGTGTTAATCAATACCCATCATTCTGCACATACAGCCCTTTTGTAAAGTCAATCTCTATCTGGGGAACCGGATAGTATTCATCCCTGCCAGCGGTGAATTGCGCTACGGACAGATGATTTCTGATGGTTTTTTCCTTTTCGAGATAGGCGTTCAGTACCGGCTCGGCAATGCCCCAGCGCACCAGGTCGAAAAACCGGTCCCCTTCCATAGCGAATTCCATTCTTCTTTCCCACTGCAAGGCTCTTCGTGCATAATCTTGAGTCCAATTCGAACCGTAATATTGCCCTATCAGATAATTGGAGGGATCGCTGCCGTCTGCATGTTTCGTTCTACCGGTGCTGTTTGCAGCTCTTACCCTGATCTGGTTGATAAGCGGCCTGGCCTCAGCATGTCTGCCCAGCTCGATGAGGGCTTCTGCTTGCATCAGGAGCACATCGGCATATCGGATCACGCGAAGATCTACCGAGGTTCCGGGAAAAGCCCCCCCCCGATTGAAATAACAGGAACAATCGGCCGCCTGCTGCTCTTTCATGTTTCCATAACCACCATATAATGCATTAGCAGCTTCCCAACTATGGTCATAAAGGATATCAGGCTGGTATTTGAAGGGGTGGCCCTGGAGACCAATGGTATGGTCGATCCGGGGATCAACAGTCACACCACCGGGAGTCAGATCATCATCTGTCAGGAATCTATCATTGAAGGTATCAAACATGGGAAAGCCATTGGCATCGGTTCTGAAAGCAGCTACCATGTTTCCGCTGGGTATGTGAAACCAGCAACAGCCATATTGAGGAGCCTGACTATAGCTCAGACTGGTGCCCATCTGGAGTCTTCCGAATGGCGTTCCATCATTGATAGAATACTGGACAGCAAATAACGATTCAGGCCCATTGTCGAACCCAAATAAGAAATTTTCAGCAAAGTCATCGTTCAATGAATATTGACCTGAAGCGATTACATCGCCGAGCAGGGATACTACTTCATTTAATCGGGATTGATTGATGTTGGTAACCTGATGTTGGTCATTCTGTTCGTAGGCCTGATACAGCCGGGTCTTGGCCAGATAGGCCTTGGCAGCAAGCTGATTGGCCCTGCCTACCTCTGGCTGAGCCGCTGGCACGCTATTCACTGCAGCCTGAAAATCCTCAGCAATTTTATCCCACAACTCGTCGCTGGTAAATACCCGGTTTGAGGTCTCTACGATTTGGTCATCCGTAAGCGATTCATCTATATAGGGAATATGTTTCCATATTCGCTTGGCCATAAAATGTGCATGGCCCCTGAGAAAACGCATTTCGCCAATGCGCACACTTCTATTCGGAACCTCAGCCTCGGTAAATTGATTCAATGCCCTTAAAGCAAAATTTACCCTGCCAATAATTTCGTAGTAGCCTTCCCAGGTAGAGGGCAGAAACGAGAAAAAGTCGTCCGCTGGTTGGGCCTGCGTCTGGTTATATACCTCAAAGGAATGGATAACGCCCAGGTCGTTAACGGCACCTGCCCCTTTATAGGCATCATCGGAGCGGACGCTTCCATATATCCACATGGTTGTGAGCGGTCCAAACCAAAAATCATTTCCTACGGAAGCATAGGCTGCTATCACCACGGCATCCGCATTCCCTGGCGTAACCACTTGCGCTTCAGAGAGCGTTCCAAAGGGATTAACATCGAGGTAATCCTGGCAAGCGGAAAGAGACAAAAAGATTGCCGTTATGAGTATTGATATGATATTAAATTTCATAATTATTTATTTTTAATTAAATGTAAGATTCACCCCAACAGTAATCGCAGTAGGTCTCCCAAGGGCACTGTTGGTGCCCGTCACATCAGTGGTCTGTACTTGCCTCTCATCCAGGATCGCCTGTTCCGGATCGGGACCCAGGAACTCCTTGGCCTTAAACCAAAACAGGTTATCGCCAATCACAAAAATTCGCAATTGACCAATTCTTGCAGCTGGTATAGCTGGAATAGTATAGGAAAGGATTGCCTGCCGCAGTTTAAAGAAGGAAGTGTTTCTAACCGTGAAATCCGATAACCTGTTTTCAACATTCGCATTTTGCAGGGTTGGACGCGGAATCTCTGAATTAGGATTTTGAGGCGTCCAGGCGTCAAGGATCATTGAACAAAAGTTAGTCCCTATGCTTATAGTTCCTGTATTGCAGCCACTCCATCTGTTAGGGGCCATTCTCCCCTGGGATCCCATTCCAAAGATTTGAAGATCCCAGTTTTTATAACCGAGGTCTATCTGTAAGCCATAGGTAAAATCGGGCAAATAAGTTGCGAAGAAATCCTGGTCCGAAGTATTAATTACGCCATCATTATTGAGATCTACATATCTTATTCGCCCGGGTCCTGCGCCTGTCTGCGTTGCGTGGGCATCTACTTCAGCCTGGCTTTGGAAGAGCCCGTCAGTGCGATATCCGAAATAAGAAAATTCGCTGTGTCCCACAATGGAATTCTCCGCATTGCCGGCATAGCCCGTACGTACCGCTTCGGGCAATACGGTGATTTTGTCCTTAAAGCCCGCTATATTTCCCTGTATATTATACGACCAATCCCCTTTTTGATCCCGGAATCCCAACAGCAGCTCGAATCCTTGGGTTTCCTTGGTAGCACCGTTTAACCACTTGAGTTTACCTTCGCCCACAGCCGTAGCCACAGGAGGCCGAATTAAAATGTCTGTGGTTTCCCGGGTAAAGTAATCAAATGTGCCATATAACTTGTCGTCCATGAAGCCGAAATCCAGACCTACATTTATTTCTTCTGATGTTTCCCATTTCAGGGCATCATTTCCGCCCTGGACGGATACGAAGCCCGAGGGCAAGACACCTCCGTCATTACCTGCAATGTCATAAGCTGTGCCGTGGGGCGTCCAAAAGCCCGGAAAACCTTGCCCGTCATCAAACAGATATCCGTATCTGGGTTCGTACAGTGCAAACCTGGCCCTGTCGCCGATCTCCTGATTGCCGACCCGGCCCCAGCCAGCCCTTAGCTTAAGATCTGAAAAAGCGCCGCCGTCCGACATAAAAGATTCATTGATTATTCTCCATCCAGCACTAACGGCAGGAAAAATACCCCACCGGTTATCCGGTCCAAAGCGGGAAGAGCCATCACGCCGGATAGTTGCCGCTATCAGATACTTGTCTGCAAAGGCATAGTTGACTTTACCGAACATGGATAATAAGCGGCTATTGGTCCTGAACTGGTTGGATTGGGTTTCGCCGGTAGCAGCACTCAGGACATAAAAATCTTCTTCATCGTTCGCTGCAAAATCTCTTCTGCCGACATAATAGGTATCGAAGTCGTCCCAAATCGCTTCCACACCTGCCAGAAAACCAAGTCTGTTTTCTCCGAAATCCAGGGTATAGTTTGCGGTATTAGACCAGGTTCGGCTGAGCCGGTCAGTCGTAAAAATGTCCAGGCTGTTTACCGGGTTACTCTGATTAACGCTCGTCCATCTCGGATCGATATTTTTTTCCTTTATATGCGAATAATCGAGTCCGACGCTTGTCCTGATAACTAAATTATCAATCGGCTTAAAGTCTGCATACACATTCCCGAAGGTAATATTATTGCGATATCTGTCCCATTGACCTACAACATCTGAAAAAGTAAGGATGGGTGCGAGGGTGCCATCCAATCCGTTCAAGGGTATCGTAGGTGATTGTCCGATACCGATGGCGGCCCACCTGTATTCTGCGCCATAGCCTGAAAGAATATTCCCTTCTACCCCGATGGTTCCAACAATCGGATCCTGCTTTCTTACCGATGCCACCTGCATGATATTTGCACCAATCGTAAATGCATCATCAAAAAAAGTGCTCGACATATTCAACCTGGCCGTCACGCGCTCATATCCGGTTGTTCTCAGCATGCCATCATCTTTATAGTGCGCCAGGTTCAACAACATCCTGCTGTTTTCCGTTCCACCGGATACGGTCAGGTCATTTCTGATAATCGTTTGTGTTTTATATATCGCGTCCCACCAATCGGTATCTCCGACAGGGAAATTGGGATCTCCATCTACGAAAGGCACGGGATTTACCCTATTCAAAACAGGATTGTTGAAATCTCCATTCCAATCATAGGTGTAAACAGGCGAAAGGACGATGGGGTCGGTACCGTCATTGACAGCTCCCAGCCACCGCGCTCTTCCCAACTCCTCGGTGTTCATATAATTCCCTTTCTGGCGGTCCATGGACCCGACCTTTACGCTGGAATTGAATTGAATGTTGAGCTTTTCTCCACCGCCCTGTTTTGTTGTCACGATAATGACGCCATTTGAAGCCCTGGCGCCGTAGATAGATGCAGAAGAAGCATCTTTCAAAACCTGTATGCTTTCGATTGAACTCGGATCCAAACTGCTAAACGCAAAGGGTCTTGTAGTGGGTACGCCGTCAATAATATACAATGGATTATTATTCCCGAGTGTGTTCGCCCCCCTGATCCATATCCGTTTTGGACGAACGTCCGAATTACCATCTGCCTCAATAAACAAACCCGGAATACGTCCCTGCAGGGATATCATAGGATTGCCGGAGACAATATCCCTTATAGACTCTACATCCGCAACCGCTACGGCTCCGGTCAGATCCACCTTTCTTTCGGTGGTGTAGCCAGTGACGACCAATTCTTGCAGCAGTTCACCGGTTGCTGTCACAATTACGTCAATGTCATTACGGCCTTCGGTGCTTATTTCTTGCGCATCGTAGCCGATATATGAGATCACGATGACCGCGTCCTCCGGTATATTGTCGAGCGTATATCTACCGTCCATGTCCGTAATGGTACCTATGTCGGTACCTTTTACAAGGACATTGGCCCCGATCAGTGGTTCGCCGTCCGCTACAGAAGTAACTACCCCTGAGACACTCTTTTGTGCAAAGATGAAAAGAGGTGTAAGTAAGAACAACAGGAGCAGGAGTAAGATTTGCCTGCCGTGTCCGTTTCCAGAATTTGGTTTTAGTTTAATCATGTCAGATCGATTTTTTACTAAATAAAATATTGTATAAGAGAATTTGAACCGGCTAAATGTATAAAAATATTTTTAGCTTTTTTTAATAAAAAGAGATATTTATTTTGGAAAAATGGAAAAATGGAAAAATGGAAAAATGGAATAATGGAAAATGCAATAATAAAATAATGAAGAATGGAAAAATGGAAGAATGGAAGAATGGAAGAATGGAATATAATATATTGTAATAACAAAAGTATATTAACTATATCATGAGCAATAATTAGTGAATATTTTCTATAATTAAAAAATGATAAATGACTTAGTACTAGTGCGCCAAGCACTAAGTAAAGTGCCCCTTAGACGACGTTATTTTTTATCTGAATGAGGCGAAGGTTCCTGAGTTACGCTTGAGCGTAATGAAGGGTTCTTCAACGAAATGCAGGTGAAAAAGAACAAGTATAAGGGGTGTTATATTTCGTGCCTGATGCACTAGTGCCTCGGGAACGAAGTCCTTGAACGTTTTAAAAGTTGCTGGTTGCCGGTTGTTTGTTGCTGGTTCCCTAACAAACAACTATCAACGAACAACAATCAACTGTTTGAATAAATGGTCACACATTTAGTTCCTGACGCACTAGGTGTTCTTTATGCAGATGGAACACGGCGTCCGTCGCTTAAAGCTTTGGCGGCGAGCGATAAGACAGATGCAACGGATAATCACTGATAAGTATCCGTGAAGATCAGTCGCATCTGTAATAATCTGTGTTGGGTGCATTTCATTTTGTCCCGTCTAGGCGGCGCGTCTTAACCTGTCAGTTACCATATCCCAATGGCCACTTTTATTGATTACTCTGAGATTGATCATATTTTGAATTCCCTTGGCAGACCATCTTTGACCTGACAGTTTCATCCTTTTTTGCAATACGTTGCGGTGCGCTGCTTCTATGGCTCCAGAACCTATTAACATTCCCTTTTCTATGTATGAAGGGTAATCCATTCTTGTCTTGTTCCTTTCTAAATAGACCATCAATTTCCTCTTTTCCTCTTTTTTTAATTTCGTGTTACAATTCAATTCATCGATCCGTTCTATAAGGCTATCATAACCCTTTTCTTTTAATAGTGAAGCTGTCTGTGAAATCCATTCTTTTCTTACTTTTTTATTTTTCATACACACATTTGCGTATTTGCTCACATTTTCAACGGCGTGGTAAAAATCTAGTACTTGGGTTGCATCAGGATATTCTGCTGTAATCCATTTTTCTATCCATACAGCTCCGTCATTCACAAAAACCATCCGGTCTTTTAATCCTGAATATTCATCTAATAACACTGAAACTTTTGTCTCAAATTCTTCATGATCACCCAAATGACCTACATATTCACTATTCCTAATCCACTGTCTATCAGCACTTTGAGGTAGAATTGAGCTTTGTTTGAATACCCTTCCCAATTTTACCTCTTTCCATCCCGGTCCTCTTGTCAATAAATGAGAACCATCCACCTGACAATAAACTCTATCCTCTTTTTTCACATCTTCTATGTTGTACCGATCTTGGTCATCTATCCATTCTCCTACTTGTTCTCCCATTGTATCAGTTAAACGGTAAATTGCCGTATCATTCGTTTTTACCTCTAATAATTTATTCGCAATTTCTTCCCCATTCTCGTAACAACTAAACTGGCCTATGAATATCAACTTGCCTTGTAAATAAGGGCTTACTTTTGCAGACTCGATTTGTTCGCTGTACTTGTTGGACTTATTCAATTCAATTTTACCGTAACCTGTCTTGATGCATCTTTTTTTTTACGATTTTCAACAGCCTCGCCCAATGAACTCTCTAGCAATTCTCTGCCAAAATCTTTTAACAGGTAGGTAAAACTTTCTTCATAGTCGTAAAAACTTTCAATGTCCTGTAGGTTCTTTACATCACTCATCAGTTGGTCAAATCTTTTCTGTAATTTAACCACGTTCATGACTTTTAATTTTTGGTTGATATATCTAATTTAACACATATTTTCCTATATCGGGACATTTTGAAATGCACCCTCTGTGTTCTATTTATGTTCTATCAACGAAATCAACAAATCCACACCTTTCTCCACAAAAACAGGATCTTCTACATATTCCTCACGCTCGACGATTTCTATGGTTTTAGGCAAATTCTTTCTCAAATAGTCAAAGAAAGCGTCATCCGATTCTTTGTTGTAAAGAATGCCGCCCACTTTCGAGTATCGACCTACGCCGCCTTTTGGTATCATAAAATAGGCGTTACCAGTGGTCGTCTGCAATCGATCGCAAATGCTTTTGGCTATGATACCTTCTTTCATCATCTGTTCCATTGCCCTTCCACCTCAACCCACTGCATGGAATACGATCAATTCGTATCCCTTTGATTCTATATATTCAATGGAGTGCATAGCGCCATTTGTCAGGACTCCCAGATTGGACATGCCAATAAGAAGTTTGTCGCCCTTTTCCATGGCAAATTTCGTTTCCACCTCAGCCATACCACATGCAGCTGCGGCGGCATTAGCCAATATCTTCCTGGTAAATGGGTTGAGTTTGAGAATATCACTTACGGAAAACATCATAGTGATCTCCATACGGCCGATCACACCGTTCCAGGTGGTCTGGCTTTCATCTGTGACCGCCATCGTCCACATCCGGCCGCCCTTCTGTCCGACTGTCGCGATTGTGGAGGTGTTCCATGGCGAGGCCATGCCTATGTTATACTTGTAACGGTTGTCGAGCTTTGAGGCGATGCTTGTAGACAAGTCGGTCATAAATAAGGCTCCGGTTGATTGACTTGTTATGCGTTTTTTGTTTTTCTACCTCTTAGCGAGTGTCAGCAAAATATGGCCCTGAAAGGGCCGAACATTCCAGCACAGGGGGGGCGACCTTTCGGCAACGCCCTGGGTTTTGGACACCACCCCGTGATTAGCCCTGAAAGGGTGTGACATCGATTTCTCGTCAATCCTGAAACTCTCCATGTCACGCCCTTACAGGGCTTTTGTTCCTCTCTCATCTTTTTCCCAGGGCGTTGCCCTGGGCTAGTGCGCCAAGCACTAAGTAAAGTGCCCTTTAGACGACGTTATTTTTTATCTGAATGAGCCCGCCCGAACGTACCGTTCAGGTACGGGCGGGGCGAAGGTTTCCGAGCTTAGCATTCCGCTAAGTGAGGCGGTTCTTCAACGAAATGCAGGTGAAAAATGTCTACCGGCCTTTGGCTGGAACAAGTATAAGGGGTGCTATATTTCGTGCTTGGTGCACTAGGGTGAAAGTCCCAGTAAGAAAGGCGAAGGAAGTGTTTTTCTTTCCAAAAAGATTCATTAAGCTGCGGACAAGACGTTCTGCGGCCCCGCTTTTCAATAAACTCACTCCAATAACGGAGGCCATGGCAATTAGAATTCCTATTTTACCACAGGTATTCCCAAAGGCAATGGCCAGTCTTTTTCCAAGCAGTTGGGTAGAAAAGGTTTTGGCTTCAGCTTCCAACATGCCGTTATTAATGCCGAAATCATACAAGGTCTCAGGAGAAGTCAGCATTCCGACGACCAGTGCAGCCAGTACTAAAGATAAAAAGGCGTGTAATCGGAATACTATGATACAAACCAGCACTACTCCGATACCCGCAATCAGAATTGTGAAAGGACCCATTAGATTGATGATTTAAAAACCAGGACGATAAACCGGTTCTTTTCCCGTATCCATATAATCACGGGTTTCACGGGCAGACATGGGAATAAAGTCGCCGCGAATCGCGTAGATGCGGGCGTTATTCAATTCCACTTCCAGGCGTATTCCTTTGTTCGTAAATTCCTTCAACTGCCGGCCACCCTTCCAGCTTGGTGTCCAATAGAGATCATCACCCATGAAGGGCTCACAATCGGCGAAAGTGTAGCCCTCCTGGACCTTTCCAAGGGGATCGGTCACCTGCACCCTGACTTCGTGTCCTGACAGAACGTTGAGACGAACCTCGCCGCCTTTCCAGAATAGCGGTCGCGTTCCCAGCATCCCCGGACCGGCGTTCGATTGCAGGTAGACGAAACCGTCGAGGCGCAGTTTGTGCATCAATATGGCACCGTGATCTTTCCCCTCGGCAGTTCCGACAATGCGTTGCCTTCCAACGAAGTCGTCGATGTGATATCCGTGCTCCAGGCTCGACGAACTGGAATAGATCCGGATCTGGTCGTCGTCGTCAACGAACAAACAGTGTGGACGCATTACTCCGGCACCCGGCTCTCCAGGACCAGGGTTGGGCATGAAGGGCTCCCGCAGTGTGCGCTGAAAATGCCAGCCATTATAGCTGTAGGTCAGCTGGATGTCAGTTGTCCCTTCCCAGTATTTTCGCATACTCTTGGGCTCGGTGTGGTAGATCCAGAGCAAGCCGACGAATTTTCCTGCGTAGGGGAATACCGGCATGCCGTAAAGCTGTGCCAGGGGGGTGTCCAGGGCGTCGGCCGCCAGAACCAGTTCATGGTCGCTGAAATTTCGCCAGTCCCTGGTCTCGGAGAAAGCAACCCGTCTGGGGTGGGTTTTTGGAGTCGGGCGGGCACTGATGACATAGGTTCCGCGCACTTCGTTCCAAAATGCGGTACTGGGTGGGTCCGGAGTGCCGGGCCGCCACCGTACGCCCGCTATCTCCTTCCACCTCAGGCCATCTGGCGAGGTCCAAAGGTGCGTATTGGGGCCGTCATAATCGGTGACCAGGCCCTTTATGCGCTCATTGGGGTCTTCTGCCCGTTCGTCATAATAGCAGTCCCACTCTCTGAACTTGTCAATTGGAAACAGTTGGTGACGGTATCTGCGGTTAGGCAGTGGGATAAGTTTGGTGAGATCGGGAATCCTCCAATGTATACCATCGTCGCTTTCTGCTACCAGGGGATACCTTTTCTGATAGGTGTCATTCCCGAGAGGCATCTCTAAGGATTTGCCTTGATACAGGCACCGCCAGATGCCCGACTCGTGGCGAAAGACTGTCGGATATCCGGAAGCAGTCCAATGTTCAGGATCTCGGAAAGTCGCCTCCGGCACCAGCTCCGGTCGTCCAATGTGCCGACTCAGATTCTCCCAGCGGTTCAGATAGTGGTCATCAAAGAAAAGCAATGTCATTGGATCCGACTTAGGCGGGTTAAATCCTCTACCCAAGACCTGTCGAGGACCAATAAGGTAGGAACCGGCAGTAGTAATGATTCCGGTTTTTACGAAGTCTCTTCTTGAGATGGTGGCCACCTTTTTTGATTTTATTGTTTAATAAACTGTTCAGAATAAGAAAATTGTGCCGGATTCAAATCCCAGGCTTTACAAGACTCCACTTTTATTTTTCCCGAACTCGAAAACAGCTCTACTCCATTATCTTCCACCTCGCTGTGCATGTATTGTACCCCATAACCTATTCCCTCATTTATAAAATATTCCAAAATTGCTTTATCCAGAAAAATGTGAACCGATAAGGTACCATCTTCTTTAAGCTCATAGGAAACTTCCGTGGGCTGCTCGCCATGTCCAACTACCAGAAGTTTTCCATTAGCAAAGGTGAATGAAACGCCCCGGGTCCCATCTTCGGAAACCCTAACTCGAATTCCAAAACTTGCTCCTTTAGTGGGTTTTATGCTAAACTTTAATTCTTTTACATCCCCGGCAAATTCCGGAAGGGCGCGTGCTTTATTGGTTAATTCAAAAGCCCGAATCTCTTGTTCCTTCCCTCGCAGATCTTTCAAAGCTTCGATCGGTTTGAAAACCAAATGATCATCATTCCCTAAAGAAATTTCAGTCGGCAAACTCATACACCCGGCCCAACCACGGCCGGGATGGTCGTAATTTCTTCTCCTCGTGACCCAGGTCAGAAAAATGACGCGATCTTTTTCTTCATCAAACAGAAGGTTAGAGGCTCGTGCATTGAAATCAGTGCTGTAAACCAGCTCATCTATCTTTTTAGCATCAAGCTTGAACGTTTCCCAGTCAATGGTTCCCACATAATAATTCCGCATCAACATAAGCACCCATTTGTCTCCGAATTTCACCAAATTGGGGCAGGCCGAAGATTGATGGAAGAACTCCCCTCTATGGTCCCACTTAGTCAAGGATTGATCCGCCGCTTCATAAAGATGCAGGCTCTTTGTGGTATTATACCCGCTTTTAGAGGTGGAAACCAGGTAGGTCTTATTATTGTGTGTGAAGACGAATGGGTCCTGCGCTGAGATGCGTTCCCCTTCCGCGGTGCTATGCTCGATAAGGTGGGGTATCTTGGTCCAGGTCATCATATCATCATCGCTTACCGCAGCCCATTCCTCACGGTGACGATACTTTCCGAGCGCTGCATTTGTCCTGAAGGGCACGCTGGTATAGAAAAGCATGGGTTTCCCTCTGCCGTTGATCGCAGCACCACCTGAATAGCAGTGCTGTTCTCCAAGCTCGTGTGAGGGCCATAGCGCAATGGGAAGATGCTCCCAGTGCACAAGGTCTTTGCTACGGGCGTGGCCCCAGTGCATACGCGCCCAGGTGTCGGCGTAGGGATTGTACTGATAGAAAACGTGGTAATAGCCTTTGTAATACAGGGGACCATTGGGATCATTCATCCATTGAGCGGGGGGGTGAAAGTGATAGACGGGACGTTCAGCGCTGTTTTCGGCTTTGGGAATGGCGGCTGTTAAAGCATCAGTCGCTCTTTTCAATGATTCTTCCTGTGTGAGCTCCTCATAGGTGATAATCGGACCAGCAAAGTCACTTAAAATGATATGATCCACGGTAATATGCCCCCATTTTTGGGTAACCTGGTCCACAATTTTTATACGGCCGGTCTTCCCTGCCCACTCACTTATCTCCCAGGTGATCGACCACAGTGTTTCGTTATCATGCCCGGTTTCGCTGCGAACTACATTCCCATCGATCTCCAGCTGGATTCCGGTTTGCCCTTCATGCTTGCCCCCGCCGATTAAAAATTTGAGATATTTTCTGTAGATGGTGAACTCCGGGCTGGTCAACATTCCTGTAGAAGCGTCCCCTTCGTGAAAGGAGTTCGCAAAGCCACCGCCCTTTACATTTTGCAGACTGCGTTGTCCTCCGATCGCCCCGGAAACCGGGCCGGCACCAAAGGCTCCGCCTTCAGCCGACCATTCTCCGAAAGTATTGCCTTCAAAATCGGCAATAACGATATCGCTTCGTTGCTGCTCACATGAGCCTACAAGCACCATGATTGTTGCAGCAAGAGCTAAATATTGAAATCGTTTTGTATTCATCATGTCAGTTTGCTAGTCCATGGCCAAGATCTTTGGATTATCCACCCATCCAGCTCTCCTCACATTTGAACTCAACGAATCGCCTTTGCCCAGTTCTTGTTCAATCTCATCCAGGTAACCCTTTAATCGCTCCACAATATCCTGGTGCTGGACAGAAAGATCTTGAGTCTCCCCGATGTCGGTTTCAAGATTGTAAAGTGCAGTCGGAGCGGCATCAGGATCATTTCGGTCCACCAGAATTTGATGATATTTCCAGGGTCCTGACCGAACAGCTCTCAGCTCGTTTGCAAAGAAATAATAGAACCGCTCATGAGGTGATTTTTGACCCGACAGCACCGACCAAATGTCTTTACCGTCAACAACCCGGTCCATGGGTGTTTCAGCCCCGGCCAACTGACTAAAGGTCGGCAGGAGGTCCATCGTGGTTAACAATTCATTCGATTGGCTCCCAGCTTCGATTTTCCCTGGCCACCAGGCAACAGTTGGTACTCGCATACCTCCTTCAAAAGTGCTTCCTTTACGGCCTCTCAGGTTTCCCGCACTGGCCATACGAGAACCCGGACCGTTGTCGGTGGTAAAGAGCACCAGCGTGTTATCCTCCAATCCATGCTTTTGAAGCGCTGCAATAATTTGTCCAACCGACCAGTCGATTTCGCTGATCGCCTGAGGATACAAATTATCTCTGGTGCGATAATCTATTGACCCGTCTTCCTCATCGAGAAGGGCTCGGACTGAATCAGAGACGGTTTCCATAAAATCAGGAGACACATGCAAAGGACTATGTGGAATTGGGTGAGGGACATAAATAAAGAAAGGTTCCTCCTTATGATCCTCTATGAACTGAACGGTTCGTTCGGTAATGCGCCTGGTCAAATAATCGGCGTCCGGTTCCATCTCGATTACCTTTTCGCCATCAAGCAAAGGTAGTAACGGGAAGTTCCAATGTTTACCCTGACCGGGATTGTTAGAGTGTATATCATGGCTGTAGGGAATTCCAAAGAATTCGTCAAATCCTTGCCGGGTAGGAAGGAACTCAGGTTGATCTCCCAGGTGCCATTTTCCAAAAATTCCAGTAGCATACCCCTTGGTTTTCAGGATCTCGGCAATCGTAATCTCATCGGGATTCAAGCCTTTGGGATCGCCAGCTAAAGTAACCACAAAGGATTTTCCATCTATCTCTAAGCCTCCGCGTGACATATCAACCCTTTTGGGATAACAACCAGTCAATAAAGCAGCCCGGGAAGGAGTGCAGACCGGAGCGGCCACATAGAAGCTGGTCAATTTAAGCCCTTCCTGAGCCAGTTTGTCGATGTTGGGGGTTTGAACGTGGGTCGCACCAAAGCAGCCCAGGTCTCCATACCCCTGGTCATCGGTAAAGATGATGATAAAGTTTGGGGGACTTTCAGGCAATGATTCCTTGGGCGATTGACTTTGGCACGAGGTCAAGAGAATCAGAAAGCTCAATATTGATAATTCATAATTCATAAGTGAATCGCTCATGATCGATGCCTCAGAGGAGCATATTTCTTACTATTGCAAATTTACTAAACTTTCTAAACCTGGCTTTAACTCCCTCACCGTCAGTTCTTTTATGATCATTGCTCCTCCGGTAGGAGAAAGGTAGGTCGAGTGATCATCCCGTCCGAAGTTAGCATATGTTGAAATAGAAATCAGCCCACCGTTTCCGAAAATCTCCAATGATATCTTATCCACCAGGATCCTGATGTCCAGCTCTCCCTTCTCGTTTACTTTCAATGGTGCTGTTACGCCTTCTACAGCCAGTTCTTGTTTGCCTGCATCATAGTGAACCTGAACACCCCGAATCGTAAAGCGAAAACTCAGCGGAGCCCATGGTCTGCGAAACAGGGTTGCTTCATGTGTAGAAGGTGGTAACTTCAATGTTGCCTCTATATCGAGCAAATCTCCATCTGCCAGTTTAACGCGTTGGCCGGCCTCCAGATGCTGATTCTCCCAGGATTGCTCCCCTTTATAAAGACTCTCTATTTCCCCGACAGGCCAGCGAAATAAGCGGATACCTTCATCTGTAGTACGTAGGGTAAGTTCACAGGGAAAAGTCATCTGGTTGTGGAATTTTTCGGTGGGGATCCTGTATTTCCTGTCCCGCATGGCGGCAATTTGTATTGTTCGACCGTCATTCGACGGCATATTGCTCCAGGTTTGAGTTGAATAGAATTCTCCATATCCATGTTTTCCCGATTTAGCTCTATCATTCCAGTCACTCAAATGCCACCCGCTTTCAATTGTGAATGTCAATCCGTCGAACGCTCCGATATAATAGCGACCTGTGACATCCGTGACCAACGACCGGGTTTCGTTTGCATTGCCATCCACAGGCAATTCCAAAAAATCCGGACATTCATGAAACTTATCCAGTTCCATCGAACCCACCCTGGTCCACTCTTTCAGATTTTCTGAAGTAAAAATGTCAAACTTTTCGACAAATAAGATCATAACCCATCTGCCGGACGCTTCATGCCAAAAGACCTTCGGGTCCCTGTTATTCCCATATATATGCGGAACCACGGGATTTCCCTCGAATTCCGTCCAGGTTTTGGCTCCGTCATTGCTATATGTCATCCACTGGCTAAAGTCCTTGTTCCAGGTGTAAAAAGCCACAATAGGGGGATCCTCGCCTGTTTGTAAGCCTGAGGTATTGAGTCTGTCAACTACCGCAGAACCTGAATAAATATTCCCTCCCCCGTGGGGATAGATCGCAATGGGAAGACGCTCCCAATTGACTAAATCCTTGCTTACTGCATGTGCCCAGTGTTGGGGAACACCCCATCTGATAGTAATAGGACTGTATTGATGAAACAAATGAAAATCCCCCTGGTAGTACACCAGTCCGCTTGGATCGCTTAAAAAACCAGAATCTGCTGTGTAGTGATATTGAGGGCGTAGGAGTTCGTCAAGATCGAGGTCTGCGTCCGATAAAAATGAACTATCCTGCCTGGTCTCTGAGCAAGCCCAGGCGAAGATAGTCAGGAGCAGGAAGAGTGAGATAGGTTTCATCGTTAGTTTTTTATTTTTTGGAATAGATAATTTGCCTAATATAAACTGATGCGTTTGTTACTCTAATTTAATCAGCTTACCGGTCCGTCGCCGGCCTTCAAAATCCGCAGAAAAATAGTAGACTCCGGATGCAACATCAGCACCATTTATATCTGTTCCGGGCCAGATAATTTCCACAGGACCTGACTGATGGTTAGTTCGCGTCGAACGGAATAATTCCTTGCCGGTAGGTGAAAATATCCTTAAATCCAGCACTCCAGCTGGTAACGATTCAAAAAGTATCCTAGTGCGTCAGGAACGAAATACTTGCACATTTATACTTGTTCTTTTCCTCCTGCTCAGCGTTGGAAAAATCCTCATTATGCTTTGGCATAATTCCGGTTTTTCCGCCTTGATCAGAAGAAAAATAACTTTGTCTAAATATGCACTTACTTAGTTCCTGACGCACTAGTGCCTCGGGAACGAAATATTAGAACTATTTTTAATATATTTGTGTTCACCAAAACAAAAAAAAGATGAGAGGAATTCCCACAGCCCTCCCATTAACAGTAAACGAACGTCAGCGTGATATATTAGAAAAGGAATATCACAAGGTGAATATACCAAGTTCATACAAACAACGAGTTTCCATAGTAGTTTCAGGAATGGAAGGAAAGAGTATACATGAAACTTCAAGAAATTTAGGAGTTTCATTAAATACAGTACGACGGTGGAGGCGGCGTTGGGAATCAGGACAAGAGGAATTAAGAGCGTTAGAACATGATGAACAAGGCATTCGAGTGAAAGATCATGTTTTACGTACCAAGATTAAGGAGGAGGTACTATCAGACTTGCCCAGGAGTGGAGCACCAAAACGAATAACCTTAGCCCAAGAGCAGCAAATTGTAGGGTTGGCCTGTGAAAAGCCCGAGGATCATGATATTGAAATGGATTACTGGACAAGAGAAATGTTGGCCCATGTGGCAAAGGCAAGGAAAATTGTGGATAGCATTTCCCCACGTTATGTGGGCACTATTTTAAAAAAAACAAATTAAGGCCGGATAAGTCAGATTATTGGTTATACCCCAATATTGAGGACCGAGAATTATTTCGCAAACAAGTTGAGTTCATTTGTGCTTTAATTATAGGGGCAGTGGCGGGGCAAGACCCAAATAGGCGTGTTTTTAGTGTAGACGAAAAAACAGGTATTCAAGCCTTGGAGAGAAAAAACAGCACTCCGATGCGCCCGGGTAGAAATCGTCGTATTGAATCTGAATACACTCGACACGGAACAACCTGTTTAATGGCCGCATTGGATATTTCTAATGGAAAAATACACCATTACCGATTACATCCAACCCGTACAGAAAAGGATTATTTAGAATTCATAAAACAAAGTTGTGCAACTGTATCAATTGATAAACAAATCGGATTTCTTGCTGATCAACTCAATACACATAAATCGGAATCTTTGGTGCGTTGGGTAGCCCAGCAAATCGATTATAGGGGAGACTTAGGAACAAAAGAGTATAAGGGAATTCTAAAAAGTCAAGCTTCCAGACAAGCATTTTTAGAGAATCCCGAACATCGCATCTTTTTTGTATATACTCCAAAACACTGTTCCTGGCTCAACCCTATCGAAAACTGGTTTGGAAAACTACAAAGGCACAGAATTAAGAACGGAAATTTTATATCAGTGGACGATCTGAAATCCAAAATTGAATCTTACATTGCATTCTACAACACACTATTGTTTAAACCGTATAAGTGGAAATTCAAAGGATTTATCGAAGCTCAACCTCATGGTTCAAGAACTTCGTTCCCGATGCACTAGTTGAACCAGAAAACGGATTCGGATAATTGTAGACTCTGAAATCGCGGCCTCCTATTTCATCCTCTAGCCCAGTGACAACCGAGTTGTCCCCTTCCTTGATGCGGATGTTTTGATTTATCGGGACATCGGAGAATGTTTCTATCAATCCCAAAGGCCAGGTCACCTCAATTTCATCGATGATCTGGGCCGAGGTAAGGCCAAAATGGACAGGCTTCAAACTCTGGCCGAGGAATCCGGCTCCATGATGCCAGCGGTAAAACGATTTTCCGGCCACGGTCAATTTTACTTCGGTGCCGATGGCATCCCGGTTGGATGCGGTCCCCTCTAACCAGATCTTTATCCAGTTGGCAGATTCGGGTTGATTCTCAGCTATGATGTCGTTCCTGTACAAATAAGGTCTATCTTCCACATTGGCCACCAGAAGATCCAAATCTCCATCTCCATCGTAGTCAAAGACCTCCAAGCCTCTGCTTTTGACCGTATCTGCCGTTCCCGTTTCATGTGACCAATCCACAAAGCCTTCAATACCTTCATCCAAGGTATTTCTAAAAAAGAAATTATTGACATCGTCTTGCGGGCCGACAAATATGACATAATCTTCCACAACTCCATTGACAGCGAAGAGGTCTTCATCTCCATCGTGATCATAATCTAAAAAATGGGTTCCGCATCCCCAGCCGCTGTTATCAACGCCCATCTCCACAGCCTTGTCTGTAAAACCCCGGTTACTGAGATTCGTGAATAAGGGATTGGGGTGTCTTGAAAAAATATTGGTGACATATATATCAAAGAAGCTGTCATTGTTGTAATCGCCTATCGTTACACCCATACCGTCACCGCTATCCCCCAATCCAAATGAAAAGGTGGCATTGACGAATCTTTGCCCTTCCAGACTTCGATAGAGCTGGTTGTCAAAGAAGTCATTGACCACATAGAGGTCCAACCATCCGTCTCCATCGACATCAATCGGTACACTGGCCCAGGCGGCTCCTTCATCACCCAAAAGCACATCCTCTGTAATATCTTCGAAAGAGCCATTACCTATATTCTCGTACATTCTATTCGCCGCGGTAAAAACACTTACGTACAGATCGAGGTCACCATCCCTGTCGTGGTCCCACCAAAGAGCACTTGTACTAATGCAGTCAAAACAGCCTGCTACACCAGCCAGAGCAGTCACATCCAAAAAGGTGCCGTCCCCGTCATTGTAGTAGAGCTGGTCGAAGCGGCTGTTGGTCAAAAAAAGATCCGGGTAGCCATCATTATCACAATCACCCCAGGCTGCTCCAAATTTTTCACCCAGCCTGGCACGCGGGCCATCATTGATAAATTGAGCGTCAAAGCCGGCAGCCAAGGTTACATCCTCAAAAGTGCCGTCATCATTGTTTCTCAGTAATCGATTCCAGGTCGTTTCATCCGAAGGATCAAATGACGCAATCCCAACTAAAAATATGTCCAGATCACCATCCTGATCGTAGTCGGCGACGGCAACACCGTTATTGTTTTGTACATGATCCGGAATGGCAAGGTCTTCGGCCCGTTGAAACTGCTGGGCAGTGATGGTGTAGAATGGGAGCGGCGCAATGATTACTAGTATTATTGCTTTTATACTCTTCCCGGTTATATGTAGTTGAGATGGCATTTTATGGTATCCGCTATCAGGGCTTAGAGAGTGTAAAAATGCTATATCAGTACCTCAGAAATCAATTGTATGCCAAAAATGGCTAACAAATTGTCTTGATTGGTTTTGCCAAGTTTGCGAATATCAATCAAAATGACAATCAAAATCAAAATCAAAAACTTGTTCTGAACCTGTTGAAGGATGTCCACGGTTTCTCTATTGAGGTTTTCCCAAGGGGATGCCTTTGGCATGATTGATACCGCGTAACGCGGCAGGAGTTATTGATATTGTGGTTGATAAAAATGCCCTGTTTGGTTCTGGCTTGCCCTGAAGGAGAATCCCTTCAGGGCTTGTCCAGGTTGTGTACATGAAACGGGGTGGATCGTCTTACATAATTACCAATAAAAATAACACCACTCTTTATACCGGTTCAGCGGAAGACCTGAAGGAACGGATGTTGGAACATCAAGAAAAGCATTATCCCAAATCCTTTTCTGCCATGTACAACCTAAACAAACTCCTGTACCACAAGAATTTCTCTCGGATCCAAGAAGCCCGCGAGCATGAACGCTATATCAAAGGCAAAACCCGCAAATGGAAGATAGATTTAATTAATGCATTCAATCCAGACTGGAGGGACCTAACCGATGAACTTGAATAGGCAACTCTTCTCCCCTTTACGGAGCAGCAGACTATTCGCCCCGATGGTTATCGCATGCGCATCAACTCTAACTTAACATATATTACAATTAACAATGTAAAAAGGATTGATTACCTGTGTTTTAATCTAATATTTGGGGATCAAACAGTTGAACAAAAGTACAGGAATATTCAAAGTTTTTCACAATGTGGCAATCCAATTTGTACACGTATAATGTTAATAATCAAAATAATACATATTGATAAATAAAATATATGTTGAACTAAGGTTGATGCCAATGCGATGGTTATCGGGGCTCAGAGCAAGGGACGAATCCAACGACCCGCCCCCTAACTGAATTAATCTATAATATTCTAAGCCAAATCCTCAGCCTTCTTGTCCGCCGAAGCTTTCTCGATCGCCGAAGCTTTAGAGAAGGAGATAGCGTAGTCGGAAGCCTCAGCCTTTACAATCAATACCCAGGATTCTGCGTATACAGCCCTTTGGTAAAGTCTATCTCTCTTTGAGGAATAGGATAATATTCATCTCTGCCTGCCGTAAACTGCGCTACATCCAGATGCGATCTGATGGTTTTTTCCCTTTCGAGATAGGCGTTCAGTACCGGCTCCGCAATGCCCCAGCGCACCAAATCAAACCACCGATCGCCTTCCATAGCGAATTCCAATCTCCGTTCCCACTGCAAGGCCGTACGGGCATAGTCCTGGGTCCAATTCGAACCGTCATATAGACCTGTCAAATAATTGGAGGCAGGGCTGCCGTCTGCAAGCATCAGTCTACCGGTGCTGTTCGCAGCTCTCGCCCTGATCTGGTTGATAAGGGGCCTGGCCTCGTCGTGTCTGCCTAGCTCGATAAGGGCTTCGGCTTTCATGAGGAGCACATCGGCATAGCGAATTATACGAAGATCCACGGAGCTTCCATAAAAAGGTCCCCGCCTGAAAAAACAGCTGCAATCGCCTGACTGCTGCTCTTTCATGTTTCCATAACCGCCATATAACGCACTAACACGTTCCCAACTATGATCATAAAGGATATCAGGCTGGTATTTGAAGGGGTGGCCCGCAATGCCAACGGTATGGTCGAGCCGGGGATCAACAGCCACACCACCAGGAGTCAGATCATCATCTGTCACGAATACATCATTGAAGGTATCGAACAGGGGAAGGCCATTGGCATCGGTTTTGAAAGCATTGACCATGTTTCCGCTGGGTATATGAAACCAACAACAACCATATGCAGGAGCCAGACTATAATTAAGAGCGGTGCCCATTTGCAGTCTTCCGAATGGGGTTCCATCATCAATTGAATACTGTATAGAAAATAGCGATTCAATGTTATTGTCGAACCCAAATAAGAAATTTTCAGCAAAGTCATCGCTCAATGCACATTGACCTGAATTAATGACATCGTCGAGCAGGGATACCACTTCATTTAGCCTGGATTGATTGATGTTGGTTACCTGGTGATTGTCATTCTGTTCGTAGGCCTGATACAGCCGGGTCTTGGCCAAATAGGCCTTGGCAGCAAGTTGATTGGCCCTGCCTACCTCCGGCTGCGTAACCGGGAGGTTCTGTGCTCCAACTTGGAAATCTTCCGCAATTTTATCCCATAGCTCGTCGCTGGTATTTGCCCGGTTTGAAACCTCCAATATTTCGTCATTCGTCAAGTTTTCAGTTATATAGGGAACGAACTTCCACATTTTTTTGGCCATAAAATGAGCATGGCCCCTGAGAAAGTGCAATTCGGCAATACGCACAGTTCTGTTTGGAACTTCAGCATCCGTAAATGAATTCAAGGCCCTTAGAGCAAAATTTGTCCTGCCAATAATTTCGTAGTAGCCTTCCCAGGTAATGGGAAGGTACCGTACTCTGCCTGCGTCGGCTTGGGTCTCGTTATACACCTCAAAGGTATGGATAATACCCTGGTCGCCTATTCTTCCTCCTCCTTTATAAGCATCATCGGAGCGGACGCTTCCGTATATCCACATATGCGTGAGCGGTCCATCCCAAAAATCATTTCCTAAGGCCGCGTAAGCTGATATCACCAATGCATCCGCATTATCTGGCGTAGTGACAAAAGCTTCAGTAAGCGTTCCCTTGGGATTAAAATCGAGGTGATCCTGGCAAGCGGAAAGAGACAAGAAAATGGCCGCTATAAGTATTGATATAATTTTAAATTGCATGATTTTTTATTTTTTTTATTAGCTATTAGCTATTAGCTATTAGCAGCCAATGGCCAGTAGCTCAATAGTTAGTTAAAAGTTAAATTCACTCCAAAAGTAAATGAAGTAGGTCTCCCCATAGTGTTGCCGGTGTCCGTCACATTGACGGACTCTTCTACTTGCCGCGTATCCAATGTCGCCGATTCAGGATCGGGACCAAGGAATGAACTGTCCTTAATCCACCACAGGTTTTCGCCGATCGCAAAAATTCGCAATTGACCAATTCTTGCAGCGCTTAAGGATCCGCTCGGCAAAGTATAGGAGAGTATTGCCTGCCGCAGTTTAAAATAGGAAGTGTTTCTAACAATAAAATCCGAAAGCCTGTCCTCAACATTCCTATTTTGAAGGGTTGGACGCGGAATTTTTGAGTTTGTATTTTGAGGCGTCCAGCCGTCCAGGACACCCGTACAATCGTTTCCGTCTACGCTTACAGCGAGGATATTGCAACTAATGTCACGGTGAGGACCCATTCTACCCTGGACTCCTGCTCCAAAAATTTGAAGATCCCAGTTTTTATAACCGAGGTCTATCTGCAATCCATAGGTAAAATCAGGCAAGTAGGTTCCGAAGAAGTCCCGGTCCGACGGATTGATTACGCCATCATTATTGAGATCTACATATCTTATTCTTCCGGGTCCTGCGCCTATTTGCGTTGCGTGGGCATCCACTTCAGCCTGGCTCTGGAAGAGCCCGTCGCTTCGATATCCAAAGTAAGAATACTCAGTGTGTCCCAAAATGGAATTCTCCGCACTGCCGGGATAGGCCGTGCGCACCTCTTCGGGCAATACGGTGATTTTGTCACTGAATCCTGCTACATTTCCCAATATGTTATATCTAAAATCCCCGCTTTGACCCCGGTACCCCAGTAACAACTCGAATCCTTTGTTTTCCTTGGTAGCACCGTTCAACCACCTCAATTGGCCTTCACCTACAGCGGTGGCAACGGGAGGCTGAATTAATATGTCCCGGGTTTCTCTTGTAAAGTAATCAAACGAACCATATAATCTGTCGTCCATAAAGCCGAAGTCCAGACCAATATTTATTTCATCTGTTGTTTCCCATTTGAGGGCATCATTTCCGGCCTGGACCGATACAAAGCCTGAAGGCAAGCTGCCTCCATCATTACCTTCAATATCATAAGCTGTCCCATGCGGCGTATAAAACCCTGGAAAACCTATCCCGTTATTTAACAGATATCCGGCTCTGGGTTCGAACAGTGCAAACCTGGCCCTGTCGCCTATTTCCTGATTGCCGACCCGGCCCCAGCCGGCCCTTAGCTTCAGCTCTGAAAAAGCGCCGGCGTTCTGCATAAATGATTCATTGATTATTCTCCATCCGGCACTAAAGGCTGGAAAAATACCCCACCGGTTTTCCTCACCAAAACGGGAAGACCCATCACGCCGGACTGTTGCCGATACCAGGTACCGGTCTGAAAAGGCGTAGTTTGCTTTACCGAAAAAGGATAATAACCGACTACCGGTGGTGAACTGGTTGCCTTGGAATACGCCACTGGCAGCACTCAGGACATAGAAATCTTCTTCAAGGTTTGCTGCAAAATCTCTTCTGCCGACATAATAGGTGTCGAAGTCATCCCAAATCGATTCCATGCCCGCCAGAAAATTTAATCGGTGATCTCCGAAATCCAGCCCATAGGTCAAGGTATTGGACCAGGTTCGGCTGCTCCGATCAGTTGTAAATATATCCAGACTGTTTACAGAACTACCTTGAGTACCATTCTGCCATGCCGGATCGAGATTTTTTTCTTTTAGATGCGACTGGTCGATTCCGAGGCTTGTCCTGAAAACTAATTTATCGATCAGCTTTATGTCTGCATACACATTCCCGAATGTAATATCATCCGTATACCTGTCCCATTGACCCAAAACATCTGACCAAATAATGGGGTTTGGCGCGTCGTCATAACCACCGCCGATAGGGGCTCCCAGGCTCCCGTCCAATCCAAATTCAGGGATAATAGGCGTTAAATTAACCCTGTGCGCCCATCTGTTTCCTCTACCATAACCTGAAAGAGTATTCCCTTCTACGCCGATCGTTCCAGCTGGGTTCTGCTTTCTTATCGAATGTACACGCATGATATTTGCACCAATTTTTACTCGATCATCAAAAAAACTGGTCGACATATTCAACCTGGCCTGGAATCGCTCATAACCGGTTTTTCTCAGCTGTCCATTATCTTTATAGTGGGCCAGATTCAATAACACCTTACTGTTTTCAGTTCCACCGGATATGGTCATGTCATTTGAAATAACCCTCCGAGTTTTATACATGACGTCCCACCAATCGGTATCTCCGCTAGGGAAATTGGGATCTCCCCCTATGAAAGGCACGGGAATTACTCGATTCAAGACAGGATTGTTGAAATCTCCATTCCAATCATAGGTGTAAACATCTTGAAGGACGATGGGGTCGTCACCGTCATTGACAGCCCCCAGCCAACGCGCTCTTCCCAACTCCTCGGCGTTCATTTGAGGACGTTTCTGGCGCTCCATAGACGCTGTCGTTACGCTTGAATTGAAATCAATGTTTAGTTTTTCTCCACCGCCCTGTTTTGTCGTCACGATGATAACGCCGTTTGAGGCCCTGGCGCCGTAGACAGATGCGGAAGAAGCATCTTTCAAAACCTGTATGCTTTCGATTGAACTCGGATTTAAACTGCTAAACGCAAAGGGTCTTGTAGTGGGTACGCCGTCAATAATATACAATGGATTATTATTGCCGAGTGTATTTACCCCCCGGATCCATACGCGTTTTGGACGGGCATCCATGTTGCCATCCCCTTCAATAAACAAACCCGGAACTCGACCTTGCAGGGACACCATGGGATTGCCGGAGGGAATATCCCTTATGGCCTCTACATCCGCTACCGCCACTGCTCCGGTCAGATCCACTTTTCTTTCGGAGGTGTAGCCAGTGACGACCAATTCTTCCAGCAGTTGACCGGTTGCTGTCACACTTACGTCAATGTCATTACGGCCTGCTACGCCTATTTCTTGCGTATCGTAGCCGATAAATGAGATTACGATGACCGCGTCCTCCGGTACATTGTCGAGTGTGTAACTACCGTCTATATCCGTAATGGTACCTACAGCGGTACCTTTTACAAGGACATTGGCCCCGATGAGGGGCTCACCATCCGCAGAAGTAACCACCCCTGATACACTCTTTTGTGCAAAGATGAAGAGCGGTGTAAGTAAGAAAAACAGGAGCAGGAGTAATAATTTTCTGCCCTGTGCATGTCCAGAATTAAATTTTAATTTACTCATAATTTAGTCGATTTTTTTACTAAATAAAACTAAAAGGAGGTAGACGAAAAGAAGAATTTAGTTTTATTCAGACTCTTCGTGTCCTCTTGATCTTAGGTACTTAGGCGACAACTTTTACCAACATGTTGTTCAAATCAAATGTCAATACCAATATCAATTGCAATGTCAATTAGAGCAGGTAGTTCCCTACATAGTAGGTTTAAATTTTGATTGCCATTGTCATTGCCATTGAAATTTATGTAGGTACTTTGTGTTGACTCTTTGTGGATATGGTCCTTTTACCTAAGATATTGCATGTAAGATTATACAAATGCTTAGCAAAGTGGGATGAAAAAGTGTTCAATTAAGGGTGAAAAATTGATCAATGTGCAGCAATTCAGGGTGAAGGTATAAAAATAGGGTTGTAATAGAGGCGGATCAATGATGCCATTGCGGTTCCATTACCATAATGTGCTCACAATCTTATTTTAGATGACCATCTTCCTTTTTAATCCACTCCGTGGCAATGGACAAACTAAAGCCGTTTGAACACACAAGTTTGGCTTCCAATACATTCTGTTGCCAAGTCTTTTTTCCACTCTTGCTCGTCTTATATAGACAGTTTGGGTAGGGTTGTTCGTCAAAGGTATATACACCACTTTCGTCTGCGGCTACACAGAAATACTCACCCGATTTCTGACATCCGATAGGAAGCGCGATTACCGCGATAGTCTGGTATTGTGTCAAATGTGTTTTTCCAATCAGGGATCAAATGGTCAATGGTCTGGAAAGATGGGCTCCCAGCAATCGGGCTACTCCGGACCCAGAGGGATGTGCGAATTCTCATTCGCTCATTGATTACACGTTCATGGAGCAATGGGTTATCCTACCCATTGCTGTTTCACGTATTCCGGGGTAAGTAAGATAACTCACCCCTCCGTCTACCGTTCGCCGTTCGGAGCGAAGCGGAGATCCCGACTGAAGCGCAGCGAAACGTCGGGACAGCCGTCCCTTAATTACCACGGCATCACCTGCTCCATATCCCAAGCCTTGACCACTTTGGCCTTAGCACTACCTCCTTTGGCGAAAAGCCTTATTTCCTTACTTTTTGCTTTGGAGGGGTAAATCCGTTGTGTGATGCATTGGCGATCATTGGCAAAAACTTCCAAAACGGATTTATCGAGAAAGATACGCAGATTCAGCAACTCGCCTTCTTTAAGCTGGAAAGGAGCTTCTTGCTCCGTATGATCTTCCACCATGTCGGGAAAGGGCTCGTTGGTATGATAAAATCCGCGGTAAATCACATTGTCCTCAACTGTTGAATTTTCGAAATTAACGGATAGTGTTTTTTCCTCTTGGTTATATATGATTAAGGTCTCTTCTGAATTATCCGGTGAACAACGCACTTTTATCCCAACTTCCTTTGCATCTCCCGGATCAATTTCCACAAGCAATTCCATAACATCTCCCGCCATGCCTTCGAGTGTTACTTCTTGATCTCTGGGAATTTTGATATGCTCTCTTTGACGCGGATTATAACGCAACATTTCTAATTCAGGAGCAGGTTTAATACCCAAAACGCCGTCATCGAGTAAGGACATGACACGCGGCAAACTCATAACTGATCCCCAGGCGTAAAGATCATTTGTGCCCGGCAAACGTTCGTTATCATAACCGAATAAATACTCCCCTCCAAGCCGGTTTTCAGCAATCCAACCAAAAAAGATATTCCGGCCATTGTTATCGATCAATGATTCCGGCCCAGCCAGCTGACCACCCAGCCAACTCATACGGCCATGCTGCTCGGGAAAGAAGCGTTCATTTTCATACTTCCCTAAATAGTAGTGTACGACGCTCCAAAAGGGTCTATGAGAATGCAACAACAGCATATGCGTATCACTATTGCCCAATGGGTAGAAGTCCGAGCATGCAGCATCTTCCTCTTCGAGTGTCCATTTCCTTTCGGATTTATAGAATGGGCCCTGGTATTCCCATTGAATCAAATCTGTGGAAGTGAACAGGCTGGAGCAATCCCCCTCATATCCGGATTTTCTGTTTTTACCGCCAACCAAGGCATAGTACTTCCCATTTTCATACCATCCTGACGGATCGCCAACACCGAATTCATCCCCTTCTTTACCAGGTAGAATAACCGGGTTTTGGGGTAGTTCTTTCCACTCAATGAGCTCGTCATCTTGTGCTATGGAAATGTTGATGCCTTGTCCCGGCACGAAATAGATCAGAGTAGGTTGGGGAGCATTCTTGATAGCGCCGCCACTAAAAATTCCCAATAGACCAAGTCCCTGCTGCGCGCATGTCCTCGGCCAACGCCTTTTCCAGGCTTGACGGCGAAGGGATTGAATTGGTAGATGAGGTGGTACCAACCTTTATAGTAAAAGGCCCCACAAATATCGTTCATCCATTGTGCCGGTGGACGAAAGTGGTAAATCGGGCGGTAGGGATCTTTTTCCGCCAGCGGGACAGCTGCTTCAATGGCCGCCATGGCCTCAGCGAGCTTTTCGGGGGAGACATCAGCGACATTTTCCCGGGTGTCGGACGGAGGTTGGCAGCTAATTAAAATAACCATCATTAATGTCCCAATGGAATAAGCTATTTGCATATCAAAATATAAGCGCCTAATAACTAAAGTCAAACCCTGCTTGAGAAATTGCTTCATGGCAATGTCTGCATATTTTTTGGCCGACTGTAAATATCGCGCTTCATCGGTAAGCAGGTGGAGATCGAGATAAAAATTAATGGCTTCGCCAATGTTCTGAGGTGTAAATTCTGCTGCTAGGGGGACTTTCGGAATTTGCTCCTCACATTTCTTAGCCAATTCGACGTAAGTAGAAAATCCTTCTTTTTGGGCAATATAGGTAACGGCGCGAGCAAAACTAAAGAGGGAAGATTCGCCGTAACCAATCTTCCAGGGGGTCGCGATCGCCGGATTTTCAGTGGGTCGACCATCGAGGTGCAAGCGGTCGTAAAAATAGTATGCTTCCTGATTCCGCCCGTGCGCCAAATAACCGAGCAGGCATTTCATAGCAGCTTCCTGGAGCGTAATATCCTCCAGCAACTCACCTGTCTTGAAGAGCCAATAGGCATATAAACCGGTGGAGCCCATGCTTGGCACTTTGCCGGCTTTCGGAGATAGAAACCGTATCTCGGTAAAAGTCGTAATAAAGATGTTCTCCCCATCCCAAGAGTCCAGTAGTAGCGCTTTGGGTATACCTCAGAAAATCTCTGGAATAGTCGTCTACCGCTCGTTGGTAAATGGAATTGCCTGTGGTTGCAGAGAGCGCTTCCAGGACCTTCATCGTCATCACGTCGTGATAATAGTTGCTACCACCAAAGGCACGGTCATCGGGTCGGACGCCCTTTGTAGGGGGCCCCCCCGGATCGGAACGCTCAGCGAAGTAAGGTCGACCACCGAGGCCCACATTGCCGTAGGCCGGGAACCATAGCGGTCTATTTAATTATGTCAATCTGTTTAACTCTATCTTAGCAGAAAATTTGAGATCCATCCTTCAAGTGTAAATCTGACGTCGCCAATTTCTGAATTAGTCAGACATCGAAACTCCTGCGGAGGGAAGGGAGTAACATCCAAATCCAAGTATTCAGCCCCTTTATGATGTACATCGACCCAATACAAATGTCTGAATTTGCCGGTCCATTTGTAATGACAATGCCCAGTATAGGCTTTGCATGGTTTTTCGGATAATAAAGTACCGACGTAACCCATGATCCCGGTTCACTTTGCCATATCCATCGTTCCATCACTATACCGTCCTGAATATATTTACCACGGAACTCGGGTGACAAGTGGCATGTGTCGGCAGGTAACAACAACAGATCTTTTAAATTGCTCCTGTCAGTCATTTCGATTGGTGCAGAGTTCCAATCGTCTCTACCACTTTTTGTTTTGCATGACAGGAGGGGGTTATTTTTCCCCACAAATTGCTCACAACTTGTTGATAACCTGTTGATTATACATTATAGGAAACTTTCAAGTTATCAACACTTAGGTTACAGGTTAACATAAACCTGTCAACTTTATTTATGAGAGTTCACACGTCTACCGTCAACCGTCTACCGTCCGCCGTCTAACTAAAACCCCGGATTCTGCGTTATCAATCCCTGGCTCACGATTATTTCGGAATCGGGTATGGGATGAAACTCATCCCTGCCTTTGGTAAATGAGGCCTGCTTCAAATAGTCCCTTCTTGATTCTTCCGACCTGTAATAGGCGTTCAGCCAGTCTCCGGCAATTCCCCACCGCATCATGTCGAAAAAGCGGCCAGGCTTCCCTTCGAAGGCCAGTTCCATGCGCCGTTCCCATTGAAGTCTTAATCGTGCTTCTTCCTGGGTGTCAAAATCGGCCTCACTGTACAATCCGATGACATACTTGCCCGATGGAGTGCCATCGGACCAGACCAGTTTTGACAGGCTTTCCGGCGAATTTGCCCGCTCCCGTATCCTGTTGATTATGGGCAGTGCTTCCAAAGGCCTGTCTACTTCGATCAATGCTTCGGCCCAGAACAACAGGGCATCACTATAGCGCATTTGATCGGTGTTTCGGGATGTAGTGAAATAAGCAAGGTGCATGGTCATGCAAGGATGACCCGGCAATTCATAGTCTTTGAAATTGGAATGCCAACCATGGATACCGGGAGACCGGGCAAAAGATTCGTCCAGAAGACGATTTGGGTCGTATTTAAAGGGCATGCCCAACACGGCCATAGAATGGGAAAACCGGGGATCCATATTGTTGACCTGGACATCATCACTTGTCAATATCTGAGGATCGTCGTCAAAAGTATCAAACAACGGCAATCCATTGGCATCGGTCTTGAAGGCATTGGCTATGTTTTGAGAAGGGATAGTGACCCAACAGCATCCATACGGACCCATAGGAGTGTTTAGCCCGCCCGACCAATTAGTCCGGCCCGAGCCACTACCGTCTGTGTGAGATCTCATGATGGCCCAAACCGACTCGATGCCACTCTCTGTCTCACATCGGAAATTATCCGAAATGTCGGTAGCCAGAGCAAACTCCCCGGTAGCATCAACCGCTTTGATCAGGCTGATCGCCTCTTCCAGCTCTGAATTAGTGATGCTGACTACTTGGTGGGCATCATCCTGTACATAGGCTTTGTAGATCAACGACTTGGCAAGAAAGAGCTGAGCGGCACCCCTGGTCGGCCGGCCCTCATCCGCCTGGGTGGCAGGTAACCCGGCTACCGCTTGGCGCCATTCATTGATGATCCAGGCCCATCCTTCCTGGTCGGTTAGCTCCCGGTTGTGATGCATGTTATATTCATCTTTTGGAATATTCTCATCGATATATACAATGAATTTGTAGAGAACCTTGAGCTTAAAATAGGTCTGTGCCCGCAGAAAGTGCATCTCGGCAATCCGCTGAGACCGGGTTGGCATTTCAGCGTCGGTCAGGTTATTAAGCCTGCCCAATGCCTCGTTTACCCTGGAAATAGCTACGTACAGATACTTGTACATCAACTCATTCGGAAGCCAACCGGCGGCAACCAGGAAGTTCCTCATTTCATTGCGACTTCCCCAGAGGGGACCAAAGGCCCTCCCTCCGGCGGCGTATGCGTCACCACTTGCAATAACACCGTAAGTATACATGTCCTGGTAGGGGTAGAGCAGGTGATCGTTTCCCTGAGCACCATAAGCTGCAATCACCAATTTTTCCACATTCTCCGCCGAACTAAGATCGGCACTGTTTACCACTCCCTTGGGCGTGAAGTCAAGGAAATCATCGCCACAGCCATTTATCATTAGGCTGACCAGTGCTATTATTGTTATTGATCTTATAAATTTTAGATATTTCATTTTTTTAGATTTTGATTTTAAATCAAATGGACCTTATTTATAATTTTTCCTAAGACAGCCGTCCACCGTAGGCCGTCCGCCGTCAACCGCCTGCCCTGAAGGCGTAGCGACGCGAAGTCCTTCATGGGTCTAAAACCCTATACTCACACCCAGTGAAGCCCTGAACGGCTTGGGGTGCGGTGAGCCAAATGTACCCAATCTGTCACCGACGATGCCTGGAGTAGCAGGCTGATTATCGATTAACCAGGCAGCTCCTCTAAAGGCATTCGATCCATTTCTTGTGTACCAGTACTTTATATTTTCCAAACTGAAGTACACCCTAAGGTTGGAAAGCCAGTCAACGTCTCCAATAACTGCTGCAGGCAGGGTATATCCCAAAGTAAACTGCCTGAAATGGAGGAAATTTCCACTTCGTATATCATAGCTGCTGAATCCGATCGGTGCGGCTGCGCCGGTAGTCATTGCAGGAATATGGGTGTCGGTATTGGCGTAGGTCCAACTATCAAGCCCAAAAGGCCCGGAGGTGGCACCCGTTTGTAGACCACCCAATTCGCCGAAACCGACATGGCCAGGGATTTTTCGACCCGTCATACCAAAGAATTGCAGGGCAAGATCGAAATTTTTCCAGCCTACCTGTCCGTTGATACCGTATTCCAATCCGGCACGGCCGTTGACCCCCTGGTATTCCTGGTCCAATGCACTTATAACCCCATCACTATTCAGATCGGCGTACCGGTGGTTTCCAACCCGGATGCTGGGATACTGACCAGCTGATACTACTTCTTCAGGGCTTTGGAGTATTCCTTCCACGACATAAGCAAACAAAGCCTGGGGCGACTGACCAACAATGTTCTGTTCACTATTCCCGGGATAGGAAGCCCACAATGCCTCCGGTAAGGCTGTGATTTTATCGTCGTAATGCGAACCATTTATACTTACGGAGTAACTCCAGTCCCTCCCGGGACGACTGTTATAGCCAAGCAAAAACTCATATCCTTTCGTCTCCATGTTTGCTCCGTTGGCCCAGCGGCTGGCACCATCACCAAAAGTTCCAATGAAAGTTTGTTGGATCAGGATATCCTCGGTCTTTTTCCGGAAATATTCAAACGAACCGGTGATCCTGTCGTCCATTATTCCGAAGTCAAGACCTACGTTGATTTCGGTTTGGGTTTCCCATTTCAGCTCATCGTTCTCAGTCTGTTGGGAAATGAATCCCGAAGGGAGAAGCCCTGTGCCCTGGTTGCTGATATCGTACGCCGTGGGCGCATAGTTGCAAACGACTTGAGCGCAACCACCTCCCCAGGGCAAGATGGTTTGTGGAGCATAAATCGCAGCATACAGCCCGAACCGGGCATCATTCAAAATATCCTGGTTTCCGGTCCGACCCCAGGCCACACGTAGCTTTAAGTTTGACAGCCAATCCACCTCTTGTAAGAACGCCTCTTCGCTCGGCCTCCAGCCAACCGACGCTGCCGGAAATACACCATAAAGGTTTGCTTTACCAAACCGGGAAGATCCATCCCGTCGAATGGTAAAAGAGGCGAGATACTTGTCCTGGAAGGAATAATTTGCCTTTCCAAAATAAGAAAACAAGGAGAAGCCGGTCTGGGTACCAGTGCCGGTTTTTTCACCTGAGGCCGCATCTATTTGGAAATAGTCCTCGACTTCCAGGGCGAATTCTTTTCCGGTGATGGAAAATATGTTGAATGAATTCTCAATTGCCTCGGTACCCGCTAAGACGGTAAACGAGTGCTGGCCGAAAGTTTTGCTATAAGTCAGGGTATTGTTCCAAACCCAGTTGGTTTGATGCAGCTGGATGTGGGTAAGCTCGGCTCTAGTGTTGCTTAAGAACCCCCTGCTGTAGGTCCGGAATATGTCGCGGCTAAAGATATTGTCATAATCGATCCCAAGATTGGTTCTGAAGGATAGGCCTTCGATGGGAAGAGCCCAATCTAGGTATACATTTCCAAACACTTTGGTATTGTCAACTTTGTCATCCCGGTTATCATCGGCAAGCCCCGCTGGATTATCCCTATCGTCAAATCCCCCACCGGGAGGTCCGGAAAACCTGCCGTCTTCGGTTTTTACCGGTAATACAGGCCTCGTACGCAGCATTAGATTTTGCTGATGTCCACCAAATCCATTATCAGACCACTGGCGTTCTCCTCTGGTTACCCCCAGATTCTGACCGATGGTCACTTTGTTATTCGCAAAGCTGTAATTGGAATTCAGGCGAATCCCGATACGGTGATAACCAATCTCGATGACGGGGCCCTGCTGGTCGAAAAAGTTCAACCCGAGCTGCACTCCCCCTTTTTCACCGCCTTGATTCACGGACACATTATAATTCTTAACTATTCCGGTTTCGTATATAACGTCATTCCAATCCGTACCTGCCTGCAAACTTGCCCCGCCAAATTCGGTACCGGTCCATACGCTGGACGGATGTCCGGAAGGCCGGATTTGATCGTCTTCATCAAGCCATTCCGGGTAAATGACCCGGTCGAGAACCGGGACGCCATTCCCCTGGATGCCAGGCCCCAGACTGGTATCGAAATGCCAATCATAGGCAAAGATACCTTCGGCGTCGGGGTCAGCTCCATCGTTGACCGCAGCTTGCCATGAAATTATTGCTCTTTCTTCAGCGGTGGCTAGAGGGTACCTATCGTTAACATTTTCCACGCTGAATCTGACATCTACCGAAACGGATGACCTTCCTTTCTTGGCCTGTTTGGTTGTTATAATAATAACCCCGTTTGAAGCCCTGGAACCGTAGATCGATGCTGAAGAGGCGTCCTTCAGTACCTGCATAGACTCAATGTCGGCCGGATTCAACCATGACAGGTCCTGTATTGTGTTTATATCGCTGTTTGTTGGCGACTCGTAAGACTGTAAGGGCACTCCGTCAATGATATATAGTGGTGAGTTATTTCCCAGTGTAGTATTGCCTCTGATCCTGACTCTCGTGCCCTGGCCGGGATTCCCCGACTGGTCAACAAAAACCCCGGGGATTCTTCCCTGCATCTGTTGTAATACATTAGGGTAGGAAACATCCCGTACTGCATCCATATCAGCTACAGATACAGCTCCCAGTAGATCCTTTTTCCGTTCCACACCATAACCGGTTACAACTAGCTGTTCCAATAACACTCCGGAAGCAAGTTGAATCAAATAATCATTTGCCGTTCCGACAGTGACTTGCTGGGCAGTGTAGCCAATATAAGAAATGATAAGAACGTCATCAGTAGCTGCTTCGAGGGAGAATTTCCCATTCACATCGGTCAGTGTACCAGTTGTAGATCCCTGTACGATCACATTAGCACCGATCAGGGCATCATTTGTCGCTGGACCAAGCACCGTTCCTGTGATCGTTCTGGCTTGGCTAAAAGCCCAAGCAGGTGTAAAAAGGACAATTGCGGCCAAAAAGATCCATTGGATGTCCTTTAGTTTTGGCTTCAGTTTTTGGAGAATTAGTAGTGGTCTATTCATGTTATTCATTGTAGAATGGATAAATAATGAAAAGGTGGTCGGTCAAGAGGACAACTTTATTTTGATTCTTTAGCTGCTCTTGTATGCTGATACGTTTGCCGGATGATGGTCCGGCGGTCTCTTTTGCTAATCGGGGGGGGGGGATTTCAGGCTTTCTGCCCCGTCGTTTCTGTTGCTTTTTTGTTCGTGATATCTATTAGCTTTTGTAAACATGGTAAAAATATTGCAAAAGTTTTACAATATAGGGCAAAAATTTGGTCGCAGGGGGGGATTTTTCTTTTTGCCGGTTGCCAGTTTCCGGTGCCTGCTCCTTATGAGTTCAGACTCGACTTCTTCTATATGGCGCATACAACAACTCCTTGATTTTCAGCTAGTTGATTTTCGGGCCATATTTTTTTCGGAATAGCCCGGCACGGGGTAGAGATACTGCCATCGTAATATGTCCGATATTACCCGGGCCGCCTCTGTCAGCTTTTTTTACCGATCTCAGCAGCAGCGCTATTAAGGGGTTGCGCCTGCATGGCACTTTCGTATGCCTCTTCGCCAGATAACACCAGGTCCTTCGATTTCCATCATGGTACCATTGTCGTCCATAAATCCGTTGCCATCTCCATTGGAATGCCAGTTGACATATTTTCCTGTCTTTTCATCGTATTGAGCACTGCGATCCCAGCTTGAAAAATTTCCGCTTATTTCTCCGTTGTTTGGCAGGCATGGTCGATATACGTTTCATATCGTATAAGCGACTTACCAGATCGGGATAGCTTAGATGGTTCTTAGCTTTATCGTTGCAAAAAGTCAGCGTTGCCAAACCTATTATAATCAAGAAGTATTTTCTCATTTTTTAGATTTGCTTTAGACTTTTTAGAGAATAAATACAAAACAAGATGCAGACAAGGCTTTTCCCGAGCGAAGTTGAGGGGTCTTTGGACCCTTGCAGGCGACCTGTGCTGCTTCAATGGTCTGAAGCCACATTGTCTACCGTTTGTTCATTACGAGCAGTAGACAAGGGTCTTTAGGCCCTTGCCTCGCAAGCTGTGGCACAAGAGACCGAATCCGCTCGAAACGGAGGAGGCATAGTAAGAGACCAGTGCATGGGAGCCTACACTTCAGCGACAGCATGCTGAAAATACGTAAAAAAAAGTTACAAGTTGCCCGTTTCAGATTATATTTCAATTGTCTTCAAGCAGGACCCAAATATATCTTATTCTGTCTTTTATAAAGAGAAACTATTTGATATAGTGCGTCTTTATAATAAGGAAAGTTTGATAAATAAAAAGAAAATATTTCAGCAGGTTATTGTAGATTTTTATTGGGAAAATGGAATGTTGATTAATGCATGTTATGATTATAGGGAGGAAGGCACTCGAAAACGAGAGATCAAAGGACTCGTTGAAGCCATGAACGACTTGGATCTAAATGATAGCCACCTTTTCACATGGGATAAAAATGAAAAAATAAAGGTTGATAATGGAACTATAATAGTGCGGCCACTTTGGGATTTTCTAATGAATATGGGATAGACCAAACTCTTCCATCGGAGGAATCAGGATTACATTGGAGTCAGCTTAAATAAACTGTTTATCTTAACCACATGATCCTAAAATTACTTGAAAAAGTATGCAAATCCATTGAGAAGCAAGGAATACCCTACATGCTTTCTGGCAGCTTAGCCATGAACACTTATACTGTACCTAGAATGACACGGGATATAGATATTATTATCGGTCTCAAATCATCAGAAGTGGACAAGTTCGCTGAAATATTCAAGGAAGGATTTTACATTTACAAAGAAGGTATTAGAGATGAAGTAAAGAGAAGAGGCATGTTTAATGTTATAGATTATGAAAGCGGGCATAAGATTGATTTCATTGTCCGAAAGAATTCTGAATTTCACATTAATGAATTTGAAAGAAGAAAAAAAACCGGGGCTTTCGGATTTGATCTATGGATTGTCTCAATTGAAGATCTTATTATTTCAAAACTTCAATGGATTCAAGATATTCAAAGTGATACACAATTAAACGACATTAAAAATCTGCTAGAAAATCCGATAGTTGATAAAGAGTATTTGACCGAATGGATAAAAAAATTAAATCTTGATACGTTCAACTTGATTTTCGATGCGTGATACAAAGGAAGAATTTCGGAAAAAACAAATAGAGATTATATTATCTAAAACAGAATCTGAACGTGCGATGATGGGGGTAGATATGATAGATGCAGTTTATTGTATTGTCAAAAATAGCATTCTGGAAAAACAACCAAATTTAAATGACAGGGAGGTAATCGCTGCAATATTCAAAAGGTATTATTCAAATGATTTTGCAGCTGAAGAATTGGAACTGATCTCCAGGCGAATCGAGAGGGAGGTTTAGGTATCGTCAGCCAATAGACCCTTATTATGTAACTAAAGTCTCGGAGATATAAAAAGGGTTCAATTTCCAATTTTCAAGCACCAAATTCCAAACATCAATATTCAATACAGCAGTGGAATCCGTCACCAGGTCCGCTGTTTAAAAAATTCGTCCAATTGGGAGCGTGTCATTTTAATTTTGGAGGGGTTATCTTCAAGCCATGCAAGAAAGTCATCGCGAATTTGATCCTTCCAGCGACCATCAATTTCGCCAGAGGTGTATCTTTTTTCTCGCAAACACAGATGACCAAATTCATCTTTGAGCGCAATGAATTCTCCTTGTAATATAACTTCTTCTGCTAAATGTGGGGGTATAAACATGACGCCTTCTCGTTTGGCCAATACTACATCCCCCGGCAAAACTGTAGCCTCACCGATGTGGATGGGGACATTTATGCCCGTTAGCATCATTTCCATCTGGTAAGAGGGATGCCATCCTTTTACAAAAGCATTGAAGCCCTCTATATGCTCCAAGCCCTCCAAATCGCGCAGCGTTCCATTAAAAACAACTCCATTTTTTGATTTGGCATAAATGGAAGTACCCAAATTATCTCCTATTATGGGTCCTTCATTCAGCTTGCCGTATGAGTCTGCTACGTATAAGTCACCTTCTACCAGTCGGTCGATAGGCCAGTTTACCATATCTCCGATGTAGCCCTCTTCTTTTCCTTTTTCTTCGAGCACTTCTCGTACTACGGCTCTTCTGGGCATGTATTGAGCAGTCAAAGCCCTGCCTGTCATCACTTGATGCGGGTGGATTATAATCCATTCACCGGCAAACTGATTTTTATATCCATTATTTCGTAGTACCGACCAAGCTTCTTCCAAAGAAATAGCCTTCATCCTTTCAAGGATGCCATCAGAGACCTTGGGGCGCCCATCTTCAAAACGCTCCCCATTCCATTCGGGAGTAAGCATGAGAATCCGTTCCTTACTCATACTTATGGTCTGTCCTTCCAAGTCTGCTAACAGGAAAAATAAAAAGCTAGTAGCAGCAATTATGTAGTAGTAATTTTTCATAACTAATTCAGTATATAGGTTTATTCTCAGGATTTATATATTGCTCTGAATACCGCCCCTAATCTACGCAAAATCCCTAAAATTTTGCTAAATTTTGCCTAAATCTCACTGGTTTATTTGATAGCCAGTTTTTGTAAACTAGTCATTTTCAACACTTTACAAGTGCTATTGCTCCTTATGGTAACTTCGCTACGTTTGGGCCAAGATGGATGGATTTTTTTATTCCCCTGGCAAAGAGAATGCTACATAAGCATCCCCGGATTTTGTTCCCAATTTTCCGCCACCGCATGCAATCACAACATATTGCTTTTCTTTGATGGCATAAACTGAAGGGGTCGCATACCCGGCGGCACGTAGGTCAGCTTCCCACAACAGGTCTCCATTGGAACTGTCAAAAGCACGGATCTTTTCATCCAAAGATGCCGCAATAAACAGGATATTGCCTGCTGTTGCTACCGGCCCTCCATAGTTTTCTGTTCCAGTGGGATGTGGGTATTCATCTGTAATTCCCGGATGATCCCCAAGCACTACTTTCCATTTGATTTTGCCCTTACTAAGGTCTATTGCGTTTAAGGTACCCCAGGGAGGCTTTATAGCAGGAATACTGTCGGCATCATAGAATCGTTTATACCCCGTCATCATATAAGGGTATTTCCATTCCTGCTGAGTTTCCCCAACTTCCCGATCCAGTATTTCATCTGAATCCAGCAGATAGGCAGCAATAGCATTAATGTCCTTATCCTCCAGATAGCTAAATGATGGCATCAAGCCTTTACCATTTTTGATAATTGGCGTAATTCCTTCAGCACCCATGCGATCTTTTAACCCCACCAGACTGGGAATGGGATAGATGGAAGCCCCTTTAAGGTCCTTACCATGACAACTCATACAATTAAGATTAAAGATATTTTTCCCTCTTGTCGACAATCTTCCATCTTCTTCATTGATCACCGGGACCATTTCTATAACCCAGGGCATTTCGCTCGCATTGACATACATGATGCCATTGGGATCCACAGAAGCGCCCCCCCATTCTCCGCCTCCGTCAAATCCGGGAAAGATAAAGGTCCCCTCTTGGCTTGGTGCCACAAAAAGGTCTCCTTCCCTACTTCTGGTCTAGACATCCAGTGCCATAGCATGTGCCGCAGGCGTACGAATTGTCAAATCTTCTTTGAGAATTCGATGCCTGGAAAAAGGCGGTGGCCTAAGAGGGATAGGTTGGGTTGGCCAGGTTTTTTCGCCTTCCAGGGTAGAAGGTGGTACAGGAACTTCCTCTATCGGAATAAGTGGTTTGCCTGTTTCCCGGTCCAGCAGAAATACATAGGATGATTTAGTGATTTGGGCAACGGCATCGACTTCTTTTCCATCTATATTGAGGGTTGTCAGATTTGGCGGTGCAGGTACATCCCGATCCCAGAGGTCGTGATGAACGGTTTGAAAATGCCAGATCCTTTCTCCAGTAGCTGCATTCAGCGCAATAATACAATTGGCAAATAAATTAGCGCCATGCCTGTCTCCACCGTAAAAATCATAGGAAGCAGAACCTGTAGGTACAAAGACCATCCCCCGTTTACGGTCCAGGCTGAAACCAGCCCAGGAATTCGCCCCGCCCATGGTTTTCAAGGCATCTGGCGGCCATGTTTCATAGCCATATTCTCCCGGTTGAGGAATAGTATGAAAAGTCCATGTAAGCTCTCCTGTTTTCACATGATAAGCTCTGACATATCCTGGTACTGCACCCGTACTCTCAGAGACACGCATCCCCAGGATCAACAGGTCTTTATATACAATTCCAGGTGTATTAGCACTTAAAAACAGATCTTTAAATTGTTCGCCCAGTCCTTCATGCAATTCGACTACTCCATCTGTCCCAAAGTCTGTATAGGGCTCACCGGTTTTCGAATAACAGAAAATAAAAATGAGCTTACGGCAAATAAAATACGCGAATCATTTCCCTTTCTCCAAAAAGCAAGCCCTCGATTCACCCCTATACCAAAGGACTTAAAAACATTTTCTGCAAAAGGATTAAAGCGCCATATTTCTTCTCCTGTTTTCGCATCTAATGCAACCAACTTGAGTGTAGGCGTGGTACCATACAGTATTCCGTCAATTACCAGAGGATTACATTGGATCTGTGATCTGTTCTGAGGATCGGCATCTCCGGAATTATATGTCCAGGCGACTTCGAGTTTGCTGACATTCTCCTTGTTAATTTGATCCATCTCAGAATATTGATTTGTTCCTTCATCACCCAGGTACCATGCCCAGTTAGTATAAGCAGAATCAGGTGTTTTCCGGCAGGCGCTAAGTAAGAAGAGAATAAATAGAAATGATAAATTACTTAGGAGAAAATTGACTTTCATTTATACTTTGTTTTGCTATCTATGCAGGATAGGAAAGATATAAAGAAATAGTAATCTTCAATTTTCAACCACTAAATTCCAAACAAATCTCAAACTTCAATATTTCAATTTTCAAAATCTTTGCTTTCACCTCAAATGAGAAAGTGAAGTATATTAATAAAATTCTCAGTTTGTTTTGGATTGTTTGATCCCGCAGTACTGCGGGATGGAGTTTGGAATTTGAATATTTCTAAATGGAGTTTATCTTCGAAACTTTTGTAATTTAGTATATTATGTTTTCAAAAACATCCAATTAATTCAAAAACTATGAAATGGTTTGCTGCTCATCATGTTACGACGAATTGCTTTGTGATGCTTTTTCTCATCATAGCTTGCAAAGGGCCTCTCAAGGACAACAAAAGTCCTTCTGATGAAAATGTGGCTGCCAGAAAAACCCAAGCCAAAACCCTGGATGGTCAATACATCTTTTGGCAGGAACACATCATCGACGATCCCCAAATTGGTGGCGTTGAGATTAGCGGAAGCGATGGTTTGACTACCGCAGACCTGGATCAAGACGGTTATTTGGACATTGTTTCAGTCCATGAATCTGATACAGTCTATGATGGTGTGCCCAGAGGTTACATACGTATAGCCTTCGGGTCCTCAAGTCCAAACCAATGGGAGCTGCTTACTCTTGCTGAAGGGCAGGAAGCAGCAGCTGCAGAAGATGTGGCCATAGAGGATATCAACGGAGATGGTTATTTAGACATCGTTGCCGCCTGTGAACTGGCCCACCTAATCTATTTCGAAAATCCGTCTAAAGATATCCGGACATCCCGCTGGAATCGGATCATACCCAAAATCACAAGGGATAGAGGTTCGTTTATCAGGGTATTTGCCGCTGATCTCAATCGGGATGGACAAGCCGAAATCATTGCTGCCAATAAGGGTGACCAGTTAGGGCATGGCACCATGGATAGTGATATAACCGATCTCAAGCCAATTTCCTATTTCGAAATTGACGGTGACCCTCTGGACCATAATTCCTGGATTGAGCATGAGTTGGTATCGGTCAGAATTCCGATAAACTCCCAACCCATTGATATGGATGGCGATGGAGATCTTGATGTCATTGCCGGATCACGAGGTGAGGGCCGGATTATATTGTTGGAGAATATCAGCCAAAACAATATTAAGTTTTTAATCCACCCGGTCGATGTACTGGCTGAGAATCTTTCTCAAAAAGACCGCCCGGGGTCCGGTAATAAAAACCCTTGGATAACCGGCTTCAATATGGACTTCGTGGATTTCAGTGGCGACCAAAAACTTGACATCATTTTAACCGAATCATCTAATAATCTCGTCTGGCTGGAGCAACCCTCCAGCTGGTCGGAAAAATGGAAGCTTCATCCGATTGGAAGTTTTGGTCCCGACTATCTTGTCGGGCTCAAAGCGGCTGACATCAATGATGACGGGCAGATAGATATAATGACAGGGGGATATAGTCAAGGGCCAAGAAGTAGGGATGGTGAGGTTACCGTCGATGATCCGCTTGGTCGTCTTGCCTGGTTCGAGCATCCCGGGGATCTGTCAAAATCCTGGATAAGACATGACATCTCCCGAAGAAAACGAGGTATGTTTGATAAATTTATAGCCCAGGATATGGATGGCGATGGCGATATGGATTTCATATCGACCCGGGGCAATAGTTATCCTTTTGATGGCGTATTCTGGATGGAACAAAGAAGATCTGACAATCCTCAAGCGTCCTTCTATAAAGCCAGGCCTCTGGACAGTGAAGAAATGCCCTTGCCTAAAATCCCATCTGACCGGCAGCTTTAATCAAACAACTCATCCAACACGAACACAATAATAATTTCAATTATGACTCCTAAAAAATTCTTTATTCTTTTCCTCATCCTTCATGTTATTTGCCCGTTTTATGGACAGATAGAAAAAAAGATTCCCGAAGACCCCTACGGAATCACTTATGATGATGTATTTGAAAACATGCATTACAATCAGCCATTGCGACCGCAGGTTCATTACACTCCGATCACTGGCCAAATTGGCGACGCCACCGGGCTCATCCTCTATAAAGGGACCTACCACCTATTCTATATGTATGACGAGTGGTCAAGAAGGCGTAAGTACAACAAGAGTTGGGGACATGCTGTGAGCACCGATTTGATTTTCTGGGAACAATTGCCCCAGATTTTAAATACACAACTGGATAATGCTCCTGGGAGCGGGATGGGATTGTCGATTGGAACAACACCCTTGGACTCCAGACCGGTGTGGAAAAAACCTTGGTGGTATTCTATACTGACTATGGTCAACGATTTTCTACTATCCAATTATTTTAATATTCTCAGTCCGCTGTTTACTGACACTGCTAGGCTAACAATTTAAACACTAAAATAATATATAGCGGTTAACTATTTGTTAATTGGCCATTTAATAAGCTTCTATTCTAGAATAGGGCAAATGAGCCACGAATTCGCTTTGTAATTACACTTCATATTATTATTTTACGCCATATTTAATTTTAGTTATTATGGCAAAAAATACAAATCCGAGACTACCCGATCTTGATTTTGAAAAACTCAATGTTAAATCTGATGATTCTACTTCTTTGAAATTTTTAATGCTGGTAGAAGGTGCTTACGGACAGGGTGTGAAGAAAAGCATCAAGAAGTATGGTTATACAGAACAACGGTATTACCAATTGTTGAACAAGTTCAAGGAAGATGGTATGGACGCTCTGATCAATCAGAAAAGAGGCCCAAAGAAAAATACTGTCCGTTCTGACCGGGTCATTCACCAGATAATCAGACATCGTTTTCTCGATCCGCGAGCCAATAGTGATGTGATCGCCCAAAAGCTTAACCAACAGGGGATCAAAATCAGTAAACGTAGTGTGGAACGGACTATTCAGGAATATGGTCTTCAAAAAAAAACTCCATAAGCTAAATCCCGATAGTCAAAAGCCAATACCTGTTACTGCCCAGCAGACCAAGAGGGTAAAAAAGAAGATCGTGGTTACCGAACAGAACAATGAACGGTTCATACGAGAAATGTTAGCTCGAAAGGTATCGGGCACTCATTTGGGTCTCTGGTTATTGATACCGAAATATCTACGACTTGGAGCCTGGGACTTGCTCTGTGGACTTTTCAATAAGTCCGAAGATCATAACCTTTCTGCACGTATTGGCCTACAATTGGTCAATGAAGCAGCAATTTGTCAAAACAGAGTCAGGAAAAGAAATGCTTTGTGCAATCAAGGTTTTGCCCTGGCAAATGGATTGTCCTTTTTGGTTACTGACGAAACCATTCATGAGGTACTCGACCGCCATACGATGGCCGAATATGAATCCCTTCAAGTGACATTAAGGCAACTCAGAAATCTGCAAGGACATTATGATCCACAAAATATCCTTGCTATTGATCCACACCGCATTCGGTCGTCCACTCAGCGCGTTATGCCAAAGAAGAAAAAAAGACCTTCAGAGCCTGCTCACAAAATGCTACAGACTTTCTTCTGTAACGATGCTTTAACGGGACAGCCATTGGCTTTTACCGTTGGATCAAGCGGCAAAACATGCTCAAAGGCCACCTTACAGTTGTTAGACCTATTGAAACAATCAGGGGTTGAAAAAGCATTAATAATGGCCGATAAAGAACATTTTACGGTCGATATATTAAACCACATTGTTGATAATACCGAAATGGATCTTCTCTTGGCAGTCCCTAATACCAAAAGTGTTGTTCAATGTTTTAATTCATTGGACTATAAGCACCTCTGGGCAGGATATGCCATTGGGCAAACTGATTATAAATTGAAAGCATGTCCACATCCTTTTAAACTTATTGTACAACGAACAGGAGAAATACCTCAATATTATTCCTACAAAGCTTTCTTATCCACTGTGGATAATAACGTAGTCCAATTACTCACTCAAAACTATCCAAAACGTTGGACTATCGAAGAGTTTTTCAATTTTGAAGGAGATATGGGTTGGAATCGTGCTTCTACCTTTAACCTCAATATCCGGTACGGGAAACAAAGTCTTGCTCTTATTGCACAAGCAGCTACACATCAATTGAAAAACAAACTACCAAAACCCTATAACCAATGGACTGCTACACACACCGCTACACAAATCCTTACCAATATGGAAGGTGATCTCAGAGTCAAGGACGACACCATCATTGTCACCTACTATCGGGACTATCTCAACCTTGGTATAGAAAAACATTACCAAAACTTGCCTCGAATCCTGGAACAGGAGGGAATTAATCCCAAAATACCTTGGCTATTTGATTTTAAACTCGACTTTCGATTCAAATGACTAAAATAAATTTACCTTCAAAAATCGTTGACTATGGTCGGGGTACGTCCATTTCATTTAGCCGGGATGCGGGGAAGACCTGGATCCGGCACAAAGATAACCCTGTTATCCCCATGCCGGAGGGCAGGGCAGATCGGGATGCTTTGGTTTTCTGGTATAGGCCGGATCCGTCCTGGCGCATGGTCCTGTATGAGCAGCCCAGTTTTGCTTTTTATAAGTCGGTTGACCTTTTAAACTGGCAGTTGTTAAGCAAACTAGACGGCTTTCATGAGTGCCCCGATTTGTTCCAGCTACCGGTTGACGGGAATGAGCACAACAAGAAATGGGTCCTTGTCGAAGGCAATGGCCTGTACCAGCTGGGAAATTTTAACGGGACTGAATTCATCCCGGAGACAGATAAATTAGAGGTAGACTACGGCAACCTTTATGCTACGCAGACCTGGAAACATTCCTACGAGGGAGACGGACCCCTTATCCAGATGTCCATGATAAGCTTTCCCGGACAAACATCCATGCATGACCGTACATGGAGCATGCAACAGTGCTTTCCATGCGAATTGACCTTAAAAACCATCAACGGGCAAGTCCAGCTGTGCCGAAACCCCATTACCGGTATTAAAAAACTGCGCTATGGGTCACATTTTTGGGAAAATGAAAAGATAAATCCGGGCGATAACCCGCTGAAGGATCTCGACGGGGATGTGTTAGAGATCAACGCCGCAATAGACCCCGGTAATGCCTCTGAATTAGGATTTGTCATAAGGGGCGAAAAGCTTGTTTACGCTGTCAATGATAAGAGGTTGACCTTTATGGATAAAGAGGCTGAGCTGATCCCGATGAACATCGCATATGCATCAACTCTAACTTAACATATATGACAATTAACAATGTAAAAAGAATTGACTACCTGTGTTTTAACCTAATATTTGGGAATCTAACCATAGAACAAAAGTGCAGGAAAATTCAAAGTTCTTCACTATGTGGCAGTCCAATGTTTGCCTGTATAATGTTAATAATCAAAAGAATACATATTCATAAATAAAATATAAGTTAAACTAAGGTTGATGCCAATGCGATGAACATCGGGTCGGGTGAGAGAATCAAGATCCGCCTGATTATTGATCGCGGTTCCGTAGAGGTTTTTGCCAACCAGGGAGAGGTATCGATCTCAATGCTTTATTACCCGGATCCCTCTGATATGAACCTGGAATTTTTCTCTGTAGGAGGATCGGCTGAAATCGACTTTATGGAAGCATACCGCCTGGAATCCATCTGGCTTAAAAGGGAACAGGAACTAGGCTATTACAGAACATCCGGTAATAAGTAGAATTCAATATTATCATTTTGATCTTATTAATCTGTATGTGTCGAACAAAATTCCTGATGGTATGGTCTATATGAGATAACGCGATTTATTATGCGCACCTCATGAATCCGTCACCAAGGTGTCACCTGTTCCATGTCCCAGGCCTTGATATCAAGGGCTTTTCCATTACCTCCCCTGGCGAACAATCTTATTTCCTGACTTTCAGGCTTTGATGGGTAAATGCGTTGTGTTATGCACTGCCGATCATTGGCAAAAACTTCCAGGACAGAACGGTCTAAAAAGATCCGCAGTTTTAGCGTCTCGCCATCCTTGAGCTGGAAAGGTGCTTTTTGAGTCGTGTGGTCTATCATACCGGCATAGGGCTCATTGGTATGATAAAACCCGCGATAGATCACATTGTCTTTAACTGTTGATTTTTGGAAATTGACGGTAAGCGTTCCTGCTGCAGGGTTATATGTAATCAAGGTCTCTTCGGATTTATCTGGCGAGCATCGCACCTTGACACCGATTTCCCTGGCATCTCCAGGATCTAGTTCGACAAACAGTTCCAAAACATCTCCGTCCATGCCTTCAAGCGTTACCTCCTTGTTTTGGAGAATCTCAATATCTTCTTTTTGACGGGGATTATAACGCAACATTTCTAACTCCGGCGCCGGTTTAATACCCAAAACGCCATCCTCGAGCAACGACATAACGCGGGGCAAGCTCATCACCGATCCCCAGGCATAGAGGTCATTCTTACCTGGTAATAGTTCATTGTCATAACCGAAAAGATACTCCCCTCCAAGACGGTTTTCAGCGATCCAACCGAAAAAAATATTCCGGCCATCGCCGTCTATAAGTGATTCCGGTCCGGATAGCTGGCCGCCTAACCAACTCATCCTGCCATGGTTCTCGGGGAAAAAACGTTCGTTCTCATACCTTCCCAGGTAGTAGTGTGTAACGCTCCAAAACGGCCTGTGAGAATGCATCAAAAGCATGTGCGTATCACTATTGTCCAAGCGATAGAAATCAGAGCATGCAGCGTCTTCTTCTTCACGTGTCCATTTCCTTTCGGATTTATAAAAAGGACCTTGATAATCCCAATTGACTAAATCTGTGGAAGTGAACAGACTCGTGCAATCTCCATCATAACCTCGTTTTCTATTTTTACCACCGACCAGGGCATAGTACTTCCCATCTTCATACCATCCGGACGGGTCGCCGACTCCGAATTCATCTTCTTTAGTGCCCGGGAGAATAACAGGATTCTGGGGTAGCTCTTTCCACTCGATGAGATCGTCATCTTGCGCAACTGATATTAGAATGCCCTGTCCCGGCACGAAATAAATCAAAGTTGGTCGAGGAGCATTCTTGATAGCGCCGCCACTAAAAATTCCCATTGGCATTGAACCATCTTTTTTAGGAATCACAGCAGGAGGGTGATAAACCCAATGTACGAGGTCACGAGAGGACACATGATCCCAAAGCGCTACCCAGCTCTTTTTACCCGGCTTTTCCGGATGAGGGATCGGTGTTCGGGCCAGGTAAAACAGGTGATATCGTCCATTCCAAAACAATGCGCCATTGGCATCATTAAAATAACCTTCAGGCGGCATGAGATGGTACCGCGGTCGATGAGGATCCTGCCAAAGCAGCTCTCTAAGATTCCGCGCGCTTAGAATCAGATCGTTGATGTTGGAGTTTTGACTATCGAGCGTCAGATTTTCATGCTCCACATCTTCTTTTGTTGGGACTTGGCCAGAGCTGAGTGTCCATCCTAGCAGGGCGAGGACAATCATGAGGGTCAATTCGCGCCTAACGTGTCTTGTCATATATCAATGGTTGAATTTCTAATGGTTGAATTTCTAATGGTTGAATCCCGACAACTGTGCCTACTCAATCTTCAATAATTTTCCACTTACGCGATAATTTTTGTAATTCATAGTATAAAAATACACGCCTGCAGGCACGTAATTTCCATTTTGATTCGTGCCATCCCAAGAAATTTCCAACCTATCGACCCCGTAGTTAGTTTGACTTCGTCGGAATAACTCCTGCCCTGTCAGTGAAAAAATCCTGACGTCAAGGCTGCCAGTCTCGGGGAGGTTGAAATAGAGAGTTGTGGAATGACTGAAAGGATTTGGATAGCTCTTGACAACTTCAAACAACGGCGGCCCCGCACTCTCTACCGCTGTCGTTAATCCTCCTTCTTCGATAATCTTGATCGTTTGATTGACTGGCACATCGTAAATGCTTTCGATAAGTCCGTTAGGCCAGGTCACCTGGATTTCATCAATGGTTTTGGCTGAAGCGAGACCAAAATGAACCGGTTTTAGGCTCTGCCCGAGAAAACTTGCTCCATGATGCCAGCGATAATACGAAATGCCATCAACAATGACCTTAACTTCTGAGCCAAGAGCATCGCGGTTGGAGGTAGTGCCCTGAAGCCATATTCTAATCCAGTTTCGTGATTCGGATTGGCGATCATCAATGGTTTCATTTCGGTACAAATAGGGTTTGTCCTGTGAATTGCTCACCAGAAGATCAAGATCTCCGTCTTCATCGTAGTCAAACACTTCCAGTCCTCTGGCCTTCGCAGATCCGTCGGTAGCTGATTCTACGGACCAATCAACGAAGCTCTCGTCGCCTTCAACAAACAAACTTTTAAAGAAGAAATTATTGACATCGGTTTGCAAGTCGCCATGTATATATTGCTTTTCTTCTACACCATTGACCGCATATAGATCTTCATCTCCGTCGTGATCACAATCAAAAAAATGAGTTCCCCAACCCCAGCCCGTGTTTTCAACACCCACTGCTCCGGCATCATCGCGATAATCTCGTGCAGGAAGATGCGTGTATAAAGGATTGGGATGGTGACTGAAAATATTGGTGATGTAGATATCAAATAATCCATCGTTGTTATAGTCACCAATGGTCACTCCCATACCGGCACCTTCATCTCCCAGTCCAAAAGGAGAAGTAAATTCATCAAACCAAGTGCCCCGGTTGACCAATAACTGATTCTCTTGTGTATCATTGATATTGTAGAGATCTATAAGGCCATCTCTGTTGGCATCGATTGCCACACTTGTCCAGGTAATGCCCGCTCCACCGAGACCGAGTTGTGATGTGACATTCTCAAAAGTGCCGTCACCCCTATTTTTATACATGATGTTAAAACCATTCACGACGCTCACATATAAGTCAAGATCTCCGTCCTGATCATAGTCCCACCAAAGACCGCTGGCGCTATAGCATTGATGACAGCCAATTACTCCCGCTTGCTCTGTGACATCGATAAAAGTAACTTGTCCCGAACCGTCGGGATCACCTTCATTATGATAGAGCTGATCTTCCCGGCTATTGGTCAAGAATAAATCCGGGAACCCGTCATTATCGTAATCGCCCCAGGCCGCTCCCATTTTTTCACCACGGGCGGCTGGTATGTCTGTATTGACAAATTGAGCATCAAATCCGGCAGCCATTGTAACATCGGTAAAGGTGGCATCACCATTGTTTTTTAATAAGCGATTCCAGGTTGTATCATTGGAGAAATCAAATGACTCGAAGCCAACAAAAAATATGTCGAGATCCCCGTCTTGATCGTAATCAGCTACGGCAACGCCATTGGTTCTTTGTGCATGATCAATCTTCGCCAGATCCTCAACACGCGTAAAGTTTTGGGCTGAGGAATACTGGATCATAAGACACGTGAGCGGAAGGAGTATGATGCTCTTCATTGCCTTTTTTTCAGTTGAGCTTCTATCTTGCTTGCTCCTAGTGCGTCAGGAACTAAATTCTAACCTACATAAACTTGTTCTTTTCCTCCTGCTCGTCGTTGGAAAAATCCTCCCCGCCGCGAATGCGGGACATAAATGCATTATGCTAAGGCATAACTCCGGTTTTTCCGCCTTCCTGCCTGCCGAAGCCTCGGCGCAGGCAGGGATCAGAAGAAAAATAACGTCGTTTATATATGTCATTACTTACTTCCTGACGCACTAGCCTTGTCCGCCGCCATACGCCGTCGGCCGGAGTCTTTGGCGTAGGGTCGAGGCTTTGGCCGCCCGCGTGCCGCCGTAGCTTCAGCGGAGGAGCACGGAGGCCGCCCAAGCCTTCATGTCTGAGTCCCTCCGCCCAGGAGGCTACGGCCTCCGGAGGACGAAGGAAGCCTATTCCTAATTATAGCCGGGATTCTGTTGAATAAGTCCCTGGCTAATGATTATTTCTATAGCGGGAATAGGATAATATTCATCCCGGCCTGCTGTAAAGAATGCCTCAACCATATATGACCTTCTCGTCTTCGCCACTTCAAAGTAATTGTTCATCCAATCTGCGGCAATTCCCCAGCGAACGAGGTCAAAGTGTCGCCCGGGGTGAGATTCCAGGGCCATTTCAAGACGCCTTTCCCAGCGCACAATTTCCCTGGCCTGTGCCTGATCTGCAAAATGAGATGCGTCGTACTGCCCAATAACGTACTGGCCCGAAGGTGAACCATCGGCCTTTACCAATAATGCGGTGCTGTTTGCAGCCCGCTCCCTTATCCGGTTAATAATGGGCATTGCCTCCATTTGCCGGCCCACTTCAACCAGTGCTTCCGCCCAATATAACAGGGCATCTGCGTAACGCATTGCATCCGTGTTCCTGGAACTACCATAAAATGCCGCTGCCTGTCTCCAACAAGGGTCATCCGGTAACAATTGGTCTTTAAATTGCATATTAAAGCCATAGGTACTGGGGCTGCGGGCATAGGTTTCATCAAAAATGCGGTTCGGATCATATTTCCAGGGCATGCCAATTATAGCAATCCCGTGTGAAAACCGCGGATCCATATTGTTGGCTTCAACATCCACAGAAGTTTCGATAATTGGAGCTTCGTTGAAAGTATCAAACAATGGCAATCCGTCAGCATCGGTCTTATGGGCATTAATAAGATTGCCAGAAGGCGTAAAGAATCCACAGCATCCATATCCTACAGCAGAAGGAGAATTAAGAGCACTTCCCATATTAAGCCGGCCTTCAGTCGTACCATCTTCGATTGACCTTATGATAGCCCAAACGGATTCAATACCGCTTTCAGTCGCACATTCATAATTGGCTGAAATGTCGGACCACAGATCATACTCCCCTGTGGCTTCTACAGCTTCGAACAGGCCAATCGCCTCCTGCAGCTCTGATGTAGTAATGCTGGCCACCTGGTGATTATCATCTTGTACAAACGCTTTGAATATGAGCGACTTGGCAAGAAAGAGCTGGGCGGCATTCTTGGTTGGCCGGCCCTCATCCGCCTGGGTAGTGGGTAACCCGCTTACAGCCCTACGGAAGTCATCAATAATCCAGGTCCATCCATCCTGGTCTGAAACTGCACGATTCGAGAGATCTTTGTATTCGCCTTTCGGAATGTTCTCATCGATATACACAATGTTTTTGTACGATACTTTCAGTTTAAAATAAGTATAGGCCCGAAGAAAATGCATCTCGGCAATCCGCACAGAACGGGTAGATAAGTCAGCATCGGTTAGGACATTAAGTCTGCCCAGGGCCTCATTGGCCCTGCCAATCGCCCCGTACATATACTTCCACATGAGCTCATTTCTTGGATTCCCGGCAGACCTGTTCAAGGATTTAATTTCTACCCAGTGACCACCGATCTGGTCTCGAATGCCGCCCCCCCCTTTATGGGCGTCGCCTCCTCCTACGGATCCAGTTTCCCACATGTCTTGCCACGGTGAAAAAACGTTGTCATTTGCCTGCGCGGCATAGGCTGCAATCACTATTTTTTCAGCGTTTTCAGGGGAAGTTAAATCCTCTTCAGTCACGACCCCCCTGGGCAAAACATCAAGTGTGCTCTCCGTACAGCCAAATATGATAAGGCTGGCAAGAGCTATTACGATGATGGATTCTAGTAATTTTAGACTTTTCATTTCTTTACAGTTTTTAATTTTAGAAGCCAATGTTTATACCTATAGAAGCCGCCAGTGGCTTGGGATGACGCGTTTCAAAATTACCTTGCCCTCTACCATGAGCATCGGGACCGGCTCCCGGTGTAAAATTTATCTGATCCAGCAACCAGGGCTCAGAAGGAAAACGATTGGCCCCTTTCTTATCATACATGTACCATATATTATCCAAAGTGAAATACACTCGTAGATCTGACAACCAGCTCATATTTCCAGTAACTGTCTGGGGAAGTGTGTAGCCCAGGGTGAATTGTGAGAATTTGAAAAAACTTCCGTTTCGAAACTGGTAACTCGTTCCTCCTGCTTGGGATTGCACGCCTCCACCACCAATACCCAGAGCAGGAACGTGGGTATCGGTATTCACAGTCGTCCAGGCATTCAGATTTTCATTCCCAAAACCAATAAATCCACCACCAATGGCCACTGTTCTGCCAGCCATACCCCAGATTTGCACGGCTGCATCGAAGTTTTTCCATCCTATTTGGGCATTCATTCCATACTCGACGCTAGGCAATCCATTGACCTCCTGGTACTCCTGATCCAGCTCGGAGATTATCCCATCATTATTTAAATCGGCATAACTTAATGCACCAACCCTTATGCCTGGATATTGCGGAGCTGCGTCCACTGCAGCTTGAGTTTCCAATATTCCTGTGGATATAAAACCGAACAGTTGCCTTGGCGATTGTCCGACGATGTTTTGCTCCGAATTGCCGGGATAAGTACCGTATAAATCCTCGGGTAGTGATGTGATCTTATCACTATAATGAGAACCAATTAGACCGATTGAATAGCGCCAGTCCCTACCGGGCTTACTATGATAATCAAGTGCCAGTTCCCAACCCTTTGTCTCCATATCAGCTCCATTGGTAAAAAGACTAAATCCATCGCCAAAGGTGCCAGGTTGGTTCTGCACGATCAAGATGCCTTCGGTGTCCTTATTGAAGACATCGAAAGAACCCGTTATCCGGTCATTCAATAAACCAAAGTCTATACCGACATTGATTTCGGTCTGGGTTTCCCACTTCAACTGATCGTTGTCAGTTTGGGTGGCAATAAAACCCGAAGGCAGAAGGCCGGTATTGTTATTGCTAATGTCATAAGCAGTCGCAGCATTGGTACAATACGTTTGAGCACAACCGGCTCCCCAGGGCGTAAAATTACTGGGTGGTGCGTACACGGCCCTATATAAGCGAAAACGGGCTTCATTCAAAATATCCTGGTTTCCGGTCTGACCCCAGGCAACCCGTATCTTCAATGCCGATAGCCAATCCACGTCCTGCATAAATTCTTCAGCCCCGATTCTCCAACCCACTGATGCAGCCGGGAAAACGGCAAACCTGTTTTCGGTGCCAAAGCGCGAAGATCCATCCCTTCTTACGGTAAACGACGCAAGGTATTTATCGGCAAAGCTATAATTGACCTTCCCAAAATAGGAAAACAGCTTGAATCCGGATGTGCCTCCGTTGACGTTTTTTTCACCGGTAGCAGCATCGAATTGGTAGTATTCATTCGTGTTAAGAGCAAAGTCCTTGGCAAATGCCTGGAAATCCGTCACAAAATTGTCAATGTACTCGGTGCCGCCTAAAACTGTGAACGAGTGTTGGTTGAAGGATTTGGTATAAGTTAGCGTGTTGTTAAATACCAGGTTGGTTTGATGCAGCTGAGTCTGCCTTAACTCGCCAGTAGCATTTCTCGCGAGCCCTCGCTCAAAAGTTGGATAGATGTCGCGGATAAAAATATTATCGTAGTCAAGACCCATGTTAGTTCTGAAACTGAGGCCCTCTATAATATCCCAATTCAGATAGACATTTCCAAATACCTTGGTATTGTTGTTCCTATCCCACTTGTCGTTGTCTACAGTACCCAAAGGGTTATCGTGGCGGGTAAATCCAGGCGGAACTCCCGCAATCTCTCCATCTTCCGTAAAAGGTGGCAGAATAGGAGGGGGACCCAGGCCGCTAAATACACCCCACTGGCGTTTCCCTCTGCTAACTGCAACATTCTGGCCTACCGTGAGCTTTTCGTTGGCAAATTTGTAATTTGAATTCAACCGAAGCCCGAGGCGCTGGAAGTTGTTTCCTATGAGTACCCCTTTTTGATCGAAAAAATTCATGGAAAACTGGACTCCCCCTTTTTTGCTTCCCCGACTGAATTGCACATCATAATTCTGAATTAACCCTTTTTCGTAGGCTATATCTTGCCAGTTGGTGCCTTCTTCCAGGGTGCCGCCTAAATTGCTTTGCGGGTGGCCGGAGGGTCTCAGGTTGTTAGGTTCATCCAACCAATCAGCAGTATAGATGACCCGATCCAGCACTGGTACACCATTCCCCTGGATACCGGGGCCCAAGCTGGGGTCAAAATGCCAGTCAAAGTCGAAAAAGGCAGCATCATTAGGATCGCTACCACTGTTAACAGCGGATTGCCAGCCAAGCATGGCTCCTCGCTCAGTGGTGACAAATGGCGCTCTGTAATGTACATTCTCAACACCAAACCGGGCATTGAAGGTCACTCGTGATTCTTGCTCCTTTGGTTGTTTGGTCGTGATAATGACAACTCCATTGGAAGCCCGGGATCCATATATAGAGGCTGAAGAGGCATCCTTTAATACCTGCACGGACTCGATATCATTCGGGTTGAGCCAGGATAGGTCTACAACCGGGGGTTGGCTAATTCTTTCTGCCATACCTGTTTGGGTTCCTATTGTTTCAAAAGATTGAAGCGGAACGCCATCAATAATGTACAGTGGCTGGTTATTCCCCAGGGTACTGTTCCCTCTGACTCTGACCTTTGCTCCCTGGCCGGGAACTCCGGACTGATCGAGATAAAGCCCCGGAACCCTTCCTGCCAGAGACTGGAGCACACTGTGGTTCGAAAGGTCTCTGACCGCATCCATATCGGCCACAGAAACCGCTCCCAAAATGTCTTTCTTTCTTTCAGTAGCGTAACCGGTGACGACTAGTTGGTCTAATAGTACACCTGTTGCTGTCACAAGTACGTCAATGTCGTTGCGGCCTGCTACGCCTATTTCTTGCGTATCGTAGCCAATAAATGAGATTACGATGACCGCGTCCTCCGGTACATTGTCAAGTGTGTAACTACCGTCTATATCCGTAATGGTGCCTATGTCGGTACCTTGGACCAGGACATTGGCCCCGATTAAGGGCTGACCGTCCTCTGAAGTAACCACCCCTGATACAGTCTTTTGTGCAAAGATAAAGAGCGGTGTAAGTAAGAAAAACAGGAGCAGGAGTAATAATTTTCTGCCCTGTGCATGTCCAGAATTAAATTTTAATTTACTCATATTTAGTCCATTTTTTTTTCTAAATAAAACTATAAGGAGGTAGACGAAAAGAAGAATTTAGTTTAATTCAGACTCTTCGTGTCCTCTTGATCTCAGGTACTTTGTGTTGACTCTTTCTGGTACAATCCTGTGGATGTGGTCCTTTTACCTAAGATATAACGTGTAAGATTATACAAATGCTTGGTAGTGTGGGATGAAAAAGTGTTCAATTAAGGTAGAATATTTGGTCAATGGGGGGGGTAATAGTATAGTGCAGGACATTTTATGATGAAAATTTCATTGCATTCGGTCGATTTGATTAGGATAGATGGGAGTAACAGCCCCATAAACGTAGCGAATCCGAGTTACCAGAGTCAGGTTGATTAAAAAAATAGATTTCCCATGACCTTTGTGGTCTTGTGATTTTCCAGCCTTGTATTTGTAAAGTCTCAGGTTGAACTAGTGCACCAAGCACTAAATCCTGACCCCCCTTAACTTGTCCTTTTCCTTCTGCTCGGCGTTGGAAAAATCCTCATTATGCTTAGGCATAACTCCGGTTTTCCCGCCTTGATCAGAAGAAAAATAACTTTGTCTATGGGGTTCATTACTTAATGCTTGGTACCCTAGTGCCTCGGGAACGAAATATTAGAACTATTTTTAATATATTTGTGTTCACCAAAACAAAAAAAAGATGAGAGGGATTCCCACAGCCCTCCCATTAACAGTAAACGAACGTCAGCGTGATATATTAGAAAAGGAATATCACAAGGTGAATATACCAAGTTCATACAAACAACGAGTTTCCATAGTAGTTTCAGGAATGGAAGGAAAGAGTATACATGAAACTTCAAGAAATTTAGGAGTTTCATTAAATACAGTACGACGGTGGAGGCGGCGTTGGGAATCAGGACAAGAGGAATTAAGAGCGTTAGAACATGATGAACAAGGCATTCGAGTGAAAGATCATGTTTTACGTACCAAGATTAAGGAGGAGGTACTATCAGACTTGCCCAGGAGTGGAGCACCAAAACGAATAACCTTAGCCCAAGAGCAGCAAATTGTAGGGTTGGCCTGTGAAAAGCCCGAGGATCATGATATTGAAATGGATTACTGGACAAGAGAAATGTTGGCCCATGTGGCAAAGGCAAGGAAAATTGTGGATAGCATTTCCCCACGTTATGTGGGCACTATTTTAAAAAAAACAAATTAAGGCCGGATAAGTCAGATTATTGGTTATACCCCAATATTGAGGACCGAGAATTATTTCGCAAACAAGTTGAGTTCATTTGTGCTTTAATTATAGGGGCAGTGGCGGGGCAAGACCCAAATAGGCGTGTTTTTAGTGTAGACGAAAAAACAGGTATTCAAGCCTTGGAGAGAAAAAACAGCACTCCGATGCGCCCGGGTAGAAATCGTCGTATTGAATCTGAATACACTCGACACGGAACAACCTGTTTAATGGCCGCATTGGATATTTCTAATGGAAAAATACACCATTACCGATTACATCCAACCCGTACAGAAAAGGATTATTTAGAATTCATAAAACAAAGTTGTGCAACTGTATCAATTGATAAACAAATCGGATTTCTTGCTGATCAACTCAATACACATAAATCGGAATCTTTGGTGCGTTGGGTAGCCCAGCAAATCGATTATAGGGGAGACTTAGGAACAAAAGAGTATAAGGGAATTCTAAAAAGTCAAGCTTCCAGACAAGCATTTTTAGAGAATCCCGAACATCGCATCTTTTTTGTATATACTCCAAAACACTGTTCCTGGCTCAACCCTATCGAAAACTGGTTTGGAAAACTACAAAGGCACAGAATTAAGAACGGAAATTTTATATCAGTGGACGATCTGAAATCCAAAATTGAATCTTACATTGCATTCTACAACACACTATTGTTTAAACCGTATAAGTGGAAATTCAAAGGATTTATCGAAGCTCAACCTCATGGTTCAAGAACTTCGGTCCCGATGCACTAGTGCCTCGGGAACGAAGTAATGGTACTCTAAAACGCAGTTATTTTTATGCTGATCAAGGCGAAGGTTCCCGAGTTTAGCCATAGCTAAATGAGGCGGTTCTTTAACGCAGAGCAGCGTAAAAAGAACAAGTTTAAGGGTGTTCTTATTTAGTTCCTCAAGCACTAGCGCACCAGGCACTAAATCCTGACCCCCATGAAACTTGTTCTTTTCCTCCTGCTCGGCGTTGGAAAAATCCTCATTATGCTTAGGCATAACTCCGGTTTTTCCGCCTTGATCAGAAGAAAAATAACTTTGTTTATGAGGTTCATTACTTAATGCCTAATGCACTAGGTGTTCTTTATGCAGATGGAACACGGCGTCCGTCGCTTAAAGCTTTGGCGGCGAGCGATAAGACAGATGAAACGGATAATCACTGATAAGTATCCGTGAAGATCAGTCGCATCTGTAATAATCTGTGTTCTATTTATGTTCTATCAACGAAATCAACGAAATCAACAAATCCACACCTTTCTCCACAAATACAGGATCTTCTACATATTCTTCACGCTCGACGATTTCTATGGTTTTAGGCAAATTCTTTCTCAAATAGTCAAAGAAAGCGTCATCCGATTCCTTGTTGTAAAGAATGCCGCCCACTTTCGAGTATCGACCTACGCCGCCATTTGGTATCATAAAATAGGCGTTACCAGTGGTCGTCTGCAATCGATCGCAAATGCTTTTGGCTACGTGTACGATCTCTTCTGAATTGAGTCTAGGGATAAAGACTACAGGGCTGTGGAATACGTAATCGTGATTCTTATATTCATCAGGAACCTCATTAGGCGGCACCAATATGCCCAGATGTTCGGCTCCTCCGGGACACAGGACTTGAGGCAATCCAAGCTTGCCGGCAACGGAAAGCCGCTCTGGGCCTCCCGCACGAAGTACAGACCAAACATCATCGGCAATTTCGCCCATAGCATAGTCGAACACAGCTCCGATGATACCTTCTTTCATCATCTGTTCCATTGCTCTTCCTCCTGAACCAACTGCATGAAAAACGATTACCTCGTAGCCTTTAGATTCTATATACTGAATGGCGTGCATAGCGCCATTTGTGAGGACTCCCAGATTGGACATGCCAATAAGAAGTTTGTCGCCCTTTTCCATGGCAAATTTCGTTTCCACCTCAGCCATACCACATGCAGCCGCAGCCGCATTGGCTAATATCTTCCTGGTAAAAGGATTCAATTTCAGAATATCACTCACAGAAAACATCATAGTTATGTCCTTAATGCCGACAAAGCCTGAGGTGTCTCCTGAGGCAATAGTTGATACCATGATCTTTGGCAATCCATATGGAAGAGCTTGCATCACATCGCAACAGCTCGAAGTGCCTTGAGTACCACCTAATCCGAGTACAGAATGCACTTCGTTACTAGGGATTTTTTTCAAAAGTATATTGATGCATCCTTGCACCATTATCGGCCCTGCTTCCTCCCTGGTAGGATTTTTCAAAAGCTCTTCTAGCGAACCGCCTCCCGCTTCAGCCACTTCCTCTCTAGTGATATGAGCTTTGATTCCAGCCCTTCCGACTACGCCTATGTCCAGCAGTAAAGCATTATGCCCTCGCGCTTCGATCTGTTCGATAAGGTATCCGGCTTCCTGATCTTTAGTGTCCAGAGTTATGAGGAGTGCAATTGTTTTGGCCATAGCGGAATGTTATGAATTTGGAAAACGCAAGTCGGCAAATTCTTTGGCCGTGCTGAATACTGCCTGTTCAATTGGAATCCGTTCTGTGGATGAACCTGTCCAAATTCCGTCGCAAGAAGTATGGTCTAGAATGTATTGAAAATCTGGTGGGTTTACGAGAGCGGAACCGTGTGCGATCATGAGCACATCGGGATATAGTTTTCGCATTTCTTCATTGGCTGCTTCTATTCGCTCTGCTGCTTGCTCAATCCTCTCACCCGAATCATATCCTTTCAATCCACCTTGCGTAGTGCCGCAATGAAAACAGAAAAGATCGGGCTGCGATTCTCCTACGAGCCTTCTACTGTCCTCCATAGTGAAAGCCAGTCCTATTGAAACCATTTCCATTTCTTTAGCCAATTTTAGCATCTCAACTTCATGATCTAGCGTGATACCACTTTTCGTTAATACCCTGTAAATCTCGCTGTCGTGATCCACATAACTGATGGACGGCCCTATGTTCGAGGCGGAGTAAACACCCATTTCTTTGCATTCATTGAGTACCATTCTCATATCTTTCAAAGGGTCATTGGGATTGAGACATGCACAAACGAATGAATCGCCTTTGATGGCAGGCATAATATCCTCTCTCGTATAATCCAAAGTCTGTTTATTAGAGTCCAGAATTGGCCACATCATGGCCATTGTGCCCATTCCGTTCGCTCGAAGGCGAGCGCCAGAAAATGTATTAATACAATCTACACCGGCCTTTTCAAGTAATTGGGCTACTAATCCACTACCCGCACTCGCGATAAAAATGGGGATACGGTTTTCTTTTTTCTTTTTGAGTTTGTCGAGTATTTCGTTTTGTGATGTGTGTTTTACGATCATTGGTTAAATTAGAAATTTGGTTCCGTGAATATGCCCCATACATTTCGAGCGCTTTAAAATAGCATTTTACCTCAAATCTCTTAGCCGTTCGTCAATTTGTTCTGTGAGCACTGTCAAATTTAACTTTAATGCTTCGTTAGGATTTATGATTACGTTAAACTCACCGGACACAATGGTACTTGGCACCAACAAAGCCAATTCATTGGAGGATACGAAACGGTCTCCGATTTCCTGTGTTTTAGGGTGATATTCATCGATCTTATCCCATCCTCTAGGCAGGTCTTGTGGTAATATTGTTTTGTATTTCTCGTCAGGTAGTTGAACACTGGCAATTACGTATTGCGGATGCAATCCATGGAAGGGTTTGGACATATTCGCCGATTTTTCATGAAGTGCAAGCGATTTGGTCATCGAGGCATAGATGATTGGATGTCCTCTTGAATTCCATCTGAAATTCTGTTCCTTTCCTGGAATGCCTTGCAATATCGAACGAAGGTATTTGGTCTTTTCGATTCTGAAAACTTCCATTACACTGGCGCTCCAAATTCGATTTTATCGAGCAAATGTTTTAGATAATTGATACCTGTCGAACTGTTGAGAATTTCAACAGGCGCTTCATACTCCAAATGGATATTCGGAGATTTCAGCCATGCCACGAACGCAGATTTTGAACCAAATACCTCTTCACCGTAGAGGTAAAACTCAATGAGCTCCGAAAGTCGTTCTGCATATTTTGTTTCGACTTTTCTTTTGCTATTCTTCCAGCGATATATGGTCGTTTCGCTTACATCCATCAATTCGCTCAAAAGTGCAGCTCGTGACTTTGTCTTGCTTGGATTTTCCCCAAACAACGCCTTAGTGGCATATCTGTACACGGAACTATATGAAAAGTTTATGTTTTTCAACGAATGATACAGCCTGCTGTAATTTTGAGAGGAGACGATTTCCTCAAGATCTTCGGGTCTGTTGAGTAGCAGTTTCGATCTTGTGTCCTTAATTGGAACTAAAACTTCCATTTGATAAATATACGACTATCATTTGACAAATTCTGGAATGGAACGCGAATTCCCACAGATGCGACGAATTAAAACGGATTTTACTTCTGCCTATCCGTGACCATCCGTTGTATCTGTGAAATCCGGTACGCCATGAAGCGTACGTGTATAAATACTTAAAGTCCCAATAGTATGCAAGGACTATACAGGAAAATTTGCCGTTCACCCTGAAGCAGCCGTGAGGTACATGGAGGAAACGAAATGTGCTAAGTTCATGGTAAGCGTCTGAGTAAGCCGCAGCGAAAGCGAATCCAGTAAGGCCTCGTTACACATTGATAGTGGTCAACCTACCGGATATGGTGAAACCTGATACTCTCATCGAGGCAACGGCAACGCACAGATGAGGGGCTATCCGGGGTAAGATGGAGTGGCGTGCTTGGAACGGGACGCGTATGAACATGGGAGGCCCTAACATAACTCGTGCCGCGTTACGCGGTATTCCATTAGCCGTGGGATGATGAGGGATTCGGAGATGCCCATAGTAGTGAAGATGATAAGGACAACACAACCTTGTTGGAGTGAAGGGGCATTACTAGCAGAAGAAGCATTCGAACAACAACTGAACTATCAAATTGACGAAAAGTAATCAGAAAAAGATACGAATAGTACAAGGAGCACTATGGCCAAAGAGGCGAAGTGAAATGAGTACTATGGAACGCGTACAGGAGTTGCAGAGAAAGCTATATCTCAAAGCCAGGCGGGAGAAAGGATACCGGTTTTATATACTGTATGACAAGGTATTTCTGGACTATGTTCTGGTAGAGTCGTACAAAGGAGTAAAAGAAAATGGAGGGGCACCTGGAGTGGATGGACAAACGTTTAAGGATATAGAGGGAAAAGGGTTGGAGAAGTTTCTAACGGAGCTAAAAGAAGCACTACGGAAGCGGACGTACAAGCCACAGCCAGTAAGACGAGTACATATACCGAAAGCAAACGGAAAGACCAGGCCATTAGGGATACCGACGATAAGAGATCGGGTAGCCCAAATGGCATGTAAGATGGTAATAGAGCCGTTATTTGAAGCCGATTTTGAAGACAGTTCACATGGATTTAGACCAAAGCGATCAGCGAGTGATGCGATCAGGGATATAAAGACAAATCTCCATGAAGGAAAGACGGAGGTGTATGACGCCGATCTGAGCAAATACTTTGACACGATACCGCATGATCGGTTGATAAGGGTATTAAAACTGCGCATATCCGATAATCGGATTATCGATCTGATAAAGTTATGGTTGAAGACACCATACGTTGAGGAAGGTAAGATGAAAGGAGGAAAGCGCAACAAAGTAGGAACTCCACAAGGCGGAGTAATATCACCGTTATTATCCAATATCTACTTACATCTATTGGACAGAATAGTGAATAACAAAAAGAGTATATTCACCCAACAAGGAGTGAAGATAGTGAGGTATGCAGATGATTTTGTACTAATGGGAAAGGAGATAGGAGAGGAAGTGTTAAAGAAGCTGATGAGCATAGTGGATCGAATGGGTCTAAAGATCAACGAAGAAAAGAGTAAGATGGTGAAAGCGAAGAAAGAACCATTACACTTTTTAGGATTCACGATCAGATATGACAGATGCTTGTTCAATAAAGGCAAACATTATTGGCATATCAAACCAAGTGAGAAGTCAAGTAAGCGGTTGCGCGGAAAGATAAGTTCAAAGCTTAAAGAAATTGGACATTATCCACCTCAAGGAGTTGCAAAAGAACTTAACATAATCATGATGGGTTGGCTGAACTACTATGATGTAAGAGGATTAAGCTACACTCAGATGGTCAGGAAAGAACTAATGTGGTATCTGAAAGGTAGGCTATACCGTTACTATAATCGGAAAAGTCAGCGAAGGAGTCGCCTGTCTGGTTCACAGGCATTTGAATTATTATTGAGACATGGTATGGTCAATCCATACAAGTCATCCGGGCTGACACCGCGAATACTGTGAGACGAAACTGTTCAGGAAAGCCGTATGCGGGAAAACCGCACGTACGGTTTGATGAGGGGGTGAAGCGAAGTGGATTTGTTCTTTCGCTTCATTCTACTCTACTGGATAACAAGCCTTCCACTAATTTTCACAGCCTGCCCCGATAAAATCATCGGGGAATTAGCACTAAGGAATGAGTTTTTTAAAACGATGTCAGAATTAATTTATAAAAAGGAAGCTTATACGATAATCGGCAGATGCATGGAGGTGCATAAAGAATTAGGTCACGGCTTTCTCGAGATTATATACAAAGACGCTTTAGAACATGAATTACTCGTGTTGCGTAAAAGTTTTCAAACTTAACATAAGTGGTTGATTATAAACAGTATAGGAAGGTTTTTTGATTTTAGGACTTGAATATTTTGAGTGATTTTGGCTATGTTTTAACAAAACTAGCCAATGTATTCGGGAAAATATGTCTTTAGTCAAATCGTGTCCACCATTTCGAAGTATGAATTTCACAAATGTGTTGACAGATATAAAGGCGATTATCGAACAAAAGATTTTAATTGCTGGCAACAATTTCTATACATGTTTTTCGGCCAGTTGACCTATCGAGAAGGAATTCGAGATATTATCAACTGCCTTGAAGCACATAAAAATAAAGTCTATCATCTGGGTATCACACAAGTAGTTTCTAATAGTTCATTAACTCGAGCAAACGAGAATAGAGATTGGAGAATCTGGGCGGACTTTGCAAATTATCTTATCCAAATAGCACGCCCATTATATTTAAAAGATAATGAGTTTACGCTTGATTTAGACAATACTGTTTATGCACTGGATGCCTCAACCATTGACTTATGCTTGAGTGTTTTTCCCTGGGCTAGATTTCGCAAGAAAAAGGGAGCGGTAAAACTTCACACGCTACTGGATTTACGGGGTAATATTCCCGTTTTCATAGCGATTACCGACGGTAAAGTACACGATGTCAACGTTTTAGATCAAATTATTTTCGAAGCTGGGGCATTTTATATTGTAGACAAAGGCTACTACGACTTTGACCGATTGTATCAAATAGACCAGGCAAAATCCTTTTTCGTCATTCGTGCTAAACGAAATCTGAAGTTCAAACGAATATACTCTCGGCCAATCGATAAATCACAAGGTTTGAAATGCGATCAAACCATAAAACTGACGGGTAAAAAAAGCGCCAAAATGTATCCGGACAAACTCAGAAGGGTCAAGTATTTTGATGAAACAAAACCAAAGACTTATGTTTTCCTAACCAACAATTTTGAACTCGGCGCTTTCACAATTACACTGCTTTACAAGAACAGATGGTACATAGAATTATTCTTTAAGTGGATCAAGCAGCACCTTAAGATCAAAAAATTCTGGGGTCATTCTGAAAATGCAGTAAAAACACAAATATGGGTTGCGGTGTGCACCTATTTGCTTGTGGCCATAACGAAACAGCACATCAACTCAAAGCTGACCCTTTACGAAATATTACAAATTCTGAGCATTTCAGTTTTTGACAAAACACCTGTAAATCAACTACTTATGAAAAAATACCATCCAACTATCCAAAATAAATTTCATAACCAATTGACTATCTTTGACTTATGACGCAACACTAGTGAACATGAATTTAAAAAAGTTGGTATTCCGTATCAACGGGAGCATCAATTCAAAGTACCTTATAAGGATACTATTCTCAGGAGAGATTTTTATGCTGATTTTACTGTCTATGACAAGATCATCCTAGAAGCTAAAGCTTTAGACGGCATACCCGATGATTTAGTCAGTCGTGCAATAAATTATTTGAAAGTAAGCGGCTTCAAATTTTGTCTCCTTGTAAATTTTGGACGACCAAGCCTTCAATACAAGAGAATAGTAATGTGATGAATTCGTGAAAATTAGTGTAATTAGTGGAGAATAAATAGTCCACGAATTAGCACGAATTAGCACGAAATTGGTCAAAACCTTTTCCCAATGGACTTCGAAAAAAGATTTTTAGAAATTGTTCCAAACGGATTTTTTCTATCCCTTGAAAAAGTGAAAGTTCTGAACACCTATCTATCCAAAAAAGGTTGGCTACGCGAATCCGAAATCGTGCAAAGTCTCGAAAAGGCCGGAGAAGGAAATATGAATTGCGTCCTTCGGGCAAGGACAAATTATAGGACGTTGATCATCAAACAATCCAGACCGTGGGTAGAAAAATATCCCCAGATCGATGCACCCATCGGAAGGATCAATGTCGAAGCGGAATACATGCGCTTGATCGATGCGGAGCGCTCCTTGAGAGATACAAGTCCGGGCATTAAATTCCGCGACGCGGCAAACTATTTGATCGTTATGGAGGATTTGGGTGATGCATCGGATTATTCATCGGTCTACAAGCCACAGGAACGAATCGAACTTCACGATTTGAAATCTCTGGTGGAATATCTGGTTATCCTAGGCGAATTAAAGGCGCCCGATTTCCCCGACAATATGGGTATGAGAAGATTGAATCACGAACACATATTCGCCCTTCCTTTCAGAAAAGACAATGGCCTTGACCTGGATTCCATTCAAGACGGCCTTTCAAAACTGGCAGATACAATCACTTCCAATTCCGATCTTGTCAAACAGGTAAACTCGCTCGGGGATGAATATCTAAAAAAAGGAAGAGCTCTACTTCACGGCGATTATTATCCTGGAAGTTGGCTTAAAACAGAAGCCGGTCTAAAGGTGATTGATGCCGAATTTTCATTTAGAGGCTTTCCGGAATTTGATTGGTCAGTTTTCTTCGCTCACATGCATATGGCTCAGCAAGGTGAAGGAGTGATTCATTATCTAAATGATCAGATCGAAGGAAACAAAAGACTGGATTCAACCAAAGTAAAGGCTTTTGCCGGAATAGAAATATTAAGAAGGTTTTATGGAGTAGCGCAATTGCCTTTGGCTCTAAGTATTTCTCAAAAAAAGGAACTTACGTCTAAAGCAATTCATTGGATATTAGATTAAGATATATAGAACACAGATGCGACAGATTTACACAGATCGAGGTAAAAGAAATCAGCGTTGATCCGTCGCATCGCTCGCCGCCAAAGCTTTGAGCGACGGTGGCCGTTCGATCCGCGTTCTATTGCCTTTGCCAGTTTAGATAACTTCCATATCTTGAAGCCTTTAATTCACTTCTAAAGACCTCAATTTACGTATATGAAAAATCTACTGAATTCACGATTAATAGGCCTCTTCTTTTCCTGCCTGGTTTGTATTGGCCACCCCAGGAAAAGCTAAAACCCAAACCTTAAAAAAAGAACACATTGAACAATTAAAATTCCGGCACATCGAACCCGTTGGTAATAGAATAAGTTCGGTAGCGGGAATAGAAGGCAATCCTGATATTGTTTACGCAGCAGCGGTTGGCCACGGCTATTCTCCACAAAGAGATCGCGGAGTGTTCAAAAGCACGAATGGCGGCCAGACTACACCCGCTGCGCTGCTTCACCAAACAATGCGAACGAAATTTATTTTTTATGGGCTAGTTTTTCGAAGAGTATTGATGGGGGCAAAACTGCGACGTCTGCGTCCTTTGGCTCCCAACCCAATTGGGATCACCACGAAATGTGGATCGATCCCTCGAATGGCGATCGTATGATCGTTGTAGGCGATGGCGGCCTTTCGATTTCGTATAATCGAGGAAAATCGTGGCATAGAACACAGCTAGCCGTAGCCCAGCTCTACCATGTCACAACAGATAAAAATATACCCTACAACGTACTCACCAATCGCCAAGACGGCCCATCAATGAAAGGGCCGAGCCGGGCCAATACAGGTTCGTTTTTTGGCGCAGGACAGATACCCAGTGGTCTTTGGTACAGCGTCGGAGGCGGCGAAAGCGGATTTGCAACGGCCGATCCGGTCGATCCCGACATCATATGGTCGAGCGCTTCCGGATTCGGATCGTTAGGGGGCATCGCAAGCCGGTTTGACGAGAAAACAAGGCAATTCAGACAAGTGGAAGTGTGGCCTGAATTTACAGCAGGACACCCCGCAGAAGATGCGAAATATCGATTTCAGTGGACCTTCCCCTTACTTATCTCACCTCACGATCACAATATAATCTATGTTACCTCTCAACACGTACACCGCACTAGGAACGGAGGCCAATCGTGGGAAGTGATCAGCCCGGATGTGTCTTTAAATGACAAATCAAAACAAGGCTTCAGCGGTGGTCTGACGGGTGATAATATCAATGTGGAATACGCCAATGTCATCTATGCCTTTGACGAATCTCCGGGACAGGAAGGAGTGCTATGGGCAGGAACAAATGATGGCCTTTTGCTCGTAAGCCAGGATGGAGGCGATAACTGGACGAATGTAACTTCCAAAATACCGGGTCTTCCCAGGAATGGCGTAGTAAGAAATATTGATGCCTCGAAATGGAGTGCTGGCAAAGCCTATATTACGCTAGAATTTCACCAGGTTGGCAATTTCAGGCCCTACGTGTACAAAACAGAAAACTTCGGCAGAAACTGGTCGAAGATAACTAATGGAATTGCGAACGAGAACTTGAGTTATACCCGCCACATCAAGGAAGATCCGGTCAAGGAGGGATTGTTGTACCTCGGTGCGGAGAACAAACTCTATGTTTCTTTTAATGACGGTCAATTGTGGCAGATATTCATGAGCAATCTTCCAGCAACACCCATGTATTGGCTGGATATTCAGGAGCATTTTAATGATCTGATTGTGGGTACATACGGACGCGGCATTTGAATTTTGGACGACCTCAGTCCGCTACAACAAATGAATCGGAATACCCAATTGGCGGATGCATTTTTATTTGATGCGAAACCTGTTTATCGTTTCCAATCGGTTGTTCCGATAATGCAGTTTTTTCCGGAGCCCCATTTTGGAAAAGATCCGCCCTACGGAGCTTCGATCAATTACTGGTTGAAAAAAGAAAATAAGAAGGTCAAGGTGCATATTCTAAACGAAGCGGGAGATACAATGCGGACACTAAAGCACGAAGGCAAAGAGCGCATAAATAGGGTTTGGTGGAATCTTAAAGGTAAACCAACGGAGCAAATCTTAATGCGTACGAAACCACAATATGCTGACTGGCTTCCACTAGCCAAAGATCGAACTCGCAAACCTCGGCTTAGTCCAAGAAGTATCCTTCTGCCTCCTGGCGAATATCGAGTTCATCTGGAAGCAGGAGCAGAAACAGAAATCCAGATCCTAGAAGTCCTAAAAGACCCTAATTCAGAAGGTTCAATGGATGATATTATGGCACAACATGAGCTGTCGCAAAACATTTACGACGATCTGAATTCGGTTAGCGAGAATATAAATGAGATGGAAGAAATGAGGAGGCAATTGCTCGATCTCAAAGCGATGCTAAAGGCGAAAGAGTTGCACAAGTCTGTCCAGGATACGATAAGCCACTTCCACAAGTCTCTAGTGGATATAGAATCCAAAATGGTTCAATTGAAATATACCGGGCATGGCCAGGACGCTGTACGGTATCCTGCACAATTGGCTGAGCGCTTAAATTATCTGGCTGGTACGGCGTCGGTAGGAGATTTCAAACCGGCAGATCCACATATAGAGGTGTTTGAATTGTTGCATGGGAGATTGAGTGATTATCTCAGTGAATATCAGAATTCGAAATCGGATGAATTGGTTGTACTTAGAGCAATATTGGATGAACATGGTGTTGGGGTGTTGATAGAATAATCAATTCGTGATAATTCGTGTAATTAGTGGATACCATTTGTGGATGGCATTCTTTCCAGGAATTTCCAGGAATTTCCAAGAATTTACACGAATTTGCACGAATGAACAAACATAGAGAATATATGAATCTTGTCGTGTCAATATTGTTTTTGATTTTTTCAATAATCATCTTTAATTCCTGTACCGATCAATACACCCGTCCCAACATCATCTACATCCTAGCCGACGACCTTGGTTACGCCGAACTGGGTTGCTACGGCCAGGAAAAAATCGAAACACCTAATATCGACAAACTTGCGGAAGAAGGGATTCGCTTCACGAATTTTTACACCGGTTCTCCGGTCTGCGCACCTTCTCGGTGCATTCTTCTCACAGGACAACATTCCGGGCACGCCTTTATACGCGGTAATGATGAAGTAGGAAGTCGCGGAGATGTCTGGAGTCACTACGCGATGGCTCATAATCCTGGTTTGGAAGGTCAGCGTGCATTAGCAGATAGTATTGTTACCGTGGCTGAAAAATTGCAAGAGGTAGGTTATCGTACTGCCTTATTCGGCAAGTGGGGATTGGGCTATCCCGGTTCGGAAAGTACACCGAATAAACAGGGTTTTGATTATTTCTATGGATACAATTGCCAACGACAAGCGCATGTACTTACTCCTTTACACCTCTGGCGAAATGAAGAGCGCGTGCATTTCAATAATGATACTATTCCTCCTCGAACACCATTGGATGAAGGTGCTGATCCACTTGATCAAACCAGTTATGCCAAGTACGATCAGCCCGATTATGCTCCTACAAAGATCTTTGAAGATCTTATGAGTTACGTCGACGAAATAGGAAACGAACCCTTCTGCATATTTTGGGAATCACCGATACCTCATGTGCCGCTCCAAGCGCCTAAAAAGTGGATCGATTATTACGTCAATAAATTTGGCGATGAAGAACCCTACCTTGAAGATAAAGGATATTTCCCGACAAGATATCCACGAGCGACTTATGCAGCAATGATCTCCTATTTGGATGAGAATGTTGGAAAACTTGTGAATCTGTTGAAGGAAAAGGGTTTGTACGAAAATACAGTGATCATGTTCACATCTGATAATGGGCCATCCTATGCCGGTGGAGCCGATTCGGAATTTTTTGATAGCGCTAAGCCTTATCGCTCGGATTGGGGATGGGGTAAAGGATCGCTTCGCGAAGGCGGAGTAAAGGTGCCATTGATAGCAAGTTGGCCTGAAAGGATCACTTCACGAACTACAACCAATCATATTTCGTCCTCTCAGGACATCTTTCCAACGCTTTGTGATCTAGCGAGAATTGAATACGATGAATCAATTGATGGTATCAGTTTCCTTCCAACATTATTGCGAAAATACAATCAGGCTCAACATGAGTACCTGTATTGGGAATTTCCTGAATCCGGTGGTCAACAGGCGGTAAGAAAAGGGAATTATAAAATCTACGTAGACAGCATTCGCCATGGTCAATACGATTTGCGGCTCTACGATCTGGAATCCGATCCTCTCGAAAGGACAAATATTGCCCGAGCTCATTCTGAGGTAATGGATGAAATGAAGTCTATTTTAATCAAGGAACATACGACATCATTTAATCCTAGGTGGCGCTTTGAGGGTTTGGATAACAAATAAATGAAGTTGTTTAAAAAAGAAAAGGATGGCAAAATATATCCGAACATAAATGAACGGTAAGTGATCCACAACTCTTGTCATTAATGTTCTGTTAAACAACGAATTCAGAAACGGCTAACCCATTAACTTTGAAATCATGCCGCGGCTTTTTACTATAGCTTACTTTTCATTTTTCATCTTCCTCTGCTCCTGCAACCGCAACACAATCGAACTGCTCGACATTCGCCCGAATGCAGAAGAAACTGAAAACATAGAGGGCCTTGAATACGTGACTTGTTCTACCGAATCCTACGATCTGCATGTTGCCTTTATAGAAGATGCAATCGAACACTTGGTTTTCCATTTGATTGTGGAAAATTATTCTAAAGACAGCCTCGAACTAACCCACAAGGATTTCGAGTTAAAATTTATAGATCTCAATGGCGAGGGCTTTAGAGTTCGGTCGATTGACGTTAATGACCGCAAAGAGTTTTTAGTTGCAGAAAAAGAAGGCCTCGGCCGCGAAAAAAAAACACGGACTATCGGAAATGTCATTCTCGCTGGATTAGAAGCAGTTGCCATAGCGATTAGTCCTGGGGGAAGTGTGGCGGGCGCAATTGTCTATGCCGCCGAATCAAGTGTATATATCGCCGAAGATCGAAATGCCTTTAATATAGCCCAGCTGTCCATAGACGATCACATCAATTACCTGGAAGATTGGGTGTTGTACAAGGATGTGATTGGTCCGGAATCTGATAGCGAATTTGATATTCTGTTTGAAAGATTTTTGAGAAATTCAGACCTTATTATTTCGGCTGATATAAATGGGCAATATTGTGAGGTGGAGTTTTGGCAGAGGGTTCAGAGCTCTAGAAATCGCTGAGACATGGCATGCAACTCAAAGCACCCCGTTTGAAAATTTCGAGCCATAGCCAAGCTTCGGCATTGTGGTTAAAGTACCAGGAAGGATTAAAGAAATACATTCTTAAGAAAATCGGTGTATCCAGAGAAATCATGGGTATTCACTACCCAAGTGATGAAGAAGCTGCAAGGCAATTGGCTCATAGAATGCTTTCACTGATGTGGAATACGGATAAATTTCAAAATGATTTTGCAAAGGCAAAAGAAGAATGGAATTGACATCTAATTGTCAAATTTGGGCTGCTGTGTAATTGCAACAGTAGTTGTTGGTTCGAAAATACAAATCGGAGTAAGCAAGTTTGCATATTGCGAACATTTAACTTACCTTTGACTTGTGAAAAGAATAGTGGCGAAGAGGACGATCAGAGAGTTTTGGGAAAAGTACCCAGATTCAAAATCTTATCTTGAAACCTGGTATCAAACGGTTCATAGGGCAATATGGAAGAAACCTGATGATATCAAGGAATTTTATGCAACGGTAAGCATCCTGAAAAATTCGCGAGTCGTATTCAATATCAAAGGCAACGATTATAGATTAGTTGCCAAAATAGAATATGAGAAACAATGGCTGTTCATAAGATTCATCGGAACTCACAAGCAATATGATGCTATAGATGCAAATACTATATAATGATGAACCTAATCAGAACAGAAACAGCATACGATAGGGCTCTTGAAAGATTATATGAAATCTTTGAATCGAGACCGGGGAGTCCCGAAGGAGAAGAAGCGGAACTTCTGGCATTATTAATCGAAAATTATGAAACTGAGCATTATCCGATCTCAGCCCCCCATCCGATCGAAGCAATTCGAATAAGGATGGAGGAAATGGAGCTAAAGCAGAAGGATTTAGTAGGAGTCATAGGTACTAAAAGCATTGTGTCCGAGGTCTTAAATAGGAAAAGGAAATTGACAGTAAATATGATCCGCAATGTTTCTGAGAAATTGAAGATTACCGCTAATGTGTTGATACAAGATTATCAACTTGAAATTTAATGGAGCAAAATATTCATCAGCCATGAAATCGTTGATTCATCTTTGTATTCTATTATTTGCTTTATCGTGCACGACTCCTAAAACTTACGACACCCTCATAAAAAATGCCACCATATATGACGGTTCAGGTGAAGCCTCATTTCACGCGAGCGTCGGAATTAGCGGTGATAAAATAGTAGCAATAGGAAATCTAAAAAATGCTAAGGGCACAGTTGAAATCGATGCCAATGGCATGGCGGTAACACCCGGATTTATCAATATGTTGAGTTGGGCGACAACATCATTGTTGCAAGACGGACGATCGCAAGGCGATATCCGGCAAGGAGTGACTTTGGAAGTCATGGGCGAAGGATGGTCAATGGGCCCGCTCAATGAGGAAATGAAAGAAGAGGATCGCTCATTTCAAAAAGACATTAAATACGACATCGATTGGACAACCTTAGGCGAATATCTCGAGTCGCTCGAACGCAGGGGGGTATCAACTAACGTGGCTTCATTCGTAGGAGCAACAACTCTACGGATCCACGAATTAAAAGAAGAAAACCGGCCGCCCACCGCAGAAGAACTCGAGCGGATGAAAGTTCTCGCACGCCAGGCTATGGAAGAAGGGGCTCTGGGCATAGGGACTTCGCTGATCTATGCTCCTGCCTTTTATGCGGATACTCAGGAACTAATAGAGCTTTGCAAAGTGGCGTCAGAGTACGGCGGAATGCATATTTCGCACATTAGAAGCGAAGGGGACTACTGGCTGGAAGCTATTGATGAATTTTTGAGAATAGCAGATGAATCCGAGATCGCCTCCGAAATCTACCACCTCAAAGCTGGAGGAGCGCACAACTGGCCCAAATGGGAAGCTGCTATCGCCAAAATCGATTCTGCGCGTGAAGCAGGTCTGAAAATCACAACTGACATGTACACCTATACAGCAGGAGCAACCGGCCTCGACGCTTCGATGCCGCCATGGGTACAGGAAGGCGGGTATATCGAATGGGCGAATCGACTAAAAGACCCCGAAATCAGGAAAAGGGTAAAAGCAGAAATGCAACAAAAAGGCGACAATTGGGAAAATCTATACTTCGCGGCCGGTACGTCTGAAAATCTTCTGCTTGTAGGATTCAGGAATGAAGAGCTTCGCCATTTTACTGGAAAGACTTTAGGTGAAGTTTCCAAAATATGGGGAAAGAGCCCAGAAGAGACTGCGATGGATTTGGTGATCGAAGACAGCAGCAGGGTAGGGACGGTGTACTTCCTGATGTCTGAGGAAAATGTGAAAAAACAGATCAAACTTCCATATATGAGTTTTGGTTCGGATGCAGGTTCGATGGCTCCTGAACCTCCGTTTACAAACTCGAACTCCCATCCCAGAGCATATGGAAATTTTGCTCGATTGCTTGGAAAGTACGTCCGGGAAGAAAAAGTTATCTCACTCGAAGAGGCTATTTATAAACTCACCACATTGCCTGCAACAAATCTGAAAATTCGCAAACGTGGGGCGCTGAAGGAAGGATATTATGCAGATGTGGTCATATTCGATCCTGAAACGATCATCGATCATGCGACTTTTGATGATCCACATCAATATGCTACCGGAGTAATCCATGTTTTTGTCAATGGCCAACAGGTTCTCGAGGATAGCCAACATACAGGAGCTACACCCGGAAGAGTGGTGAGAGGGCCTGGATGGGTAGGGTGGGACTAATGGCGTCGACAACCTGCCTGACACTTCTAGTGCTTTGGGAACGAAGTCCTTGAACGTCTTAGAAGTTGATAGTTGCTAGTTGTTCGTTGCTCATTCCATAACAAACAACTATCAACGAACAACAGCCAACCGTTTAAGTAAATGGTCAAGTATTTAGTTCCTGACGCACTAGCCCCTGAGTTTGACACTTAATTTTGCTGGTGATTTGATTTTCAGCCAGTTATGTGATGGGCATGTTGCAAATTGCCACTACGAGCTATTCATTTTATGAGAATGAGTTGGTATGACGGTAGGTAGTTGACCTATTTGATGAGTTCAATATTTTTAAGCGGAGCAATATTTAATGCTCGAAGGATTTTTGCTCCATATTGTCCATTGGCGCCTTTTACATAAAATTTGTGATCGTCCAGTTTCATTTGAGATACCTGGAGTTGATTGAGTTCATTTTTTATTTTTTCAGGACTTATATCTATTTCCTTACTTCGTAGAGTTTCTTCCAGAGCTCTTTCCATTGCAAAGGAAATGAAGCACACTACAAAGTGGCCTTTTATTCTATTGGGTGTCCAATGGAATATCGGTCGTGTTTTCATAGTTGTTTTTAGAATGCGAAAGCTTTCTTCTATGCGCCATAGATTGTGGTAGGCTTTCATAATAGCAAATTCACTCATGTCTTTGCGGCTTGACTGAATACCATAATATCCGTCCCACTTGCTATCTTCTTTGATTCGTTCTTCATCCAGAGTAGGTGGTGTCTTGTTCTCATATTCTATTTTGACGTACCTCTTTGCACCCTTTTTACTGCTGGGCACCTGGCCTTGGTCGACCATGGCTTCGGCCTTTTCGACTTGTCTTTTTCTGTCTTTTTGATCTTTTACCGCTCGTTGTTTTGACCAACTTATTATGAGTTTATCTTTCCATTCATGTTGTTGACCTTGTTCGTCTTTATAGGATACCTCCAGATCCACAGATTTATATCTGAACAATACTTCTGCTGTGTCTTTGTCCACTTCATGATTATGGTAACCCTCATTAGCCCATACCTGATCCTGTATAGGTTTGGCTTGGACTTTTAGTTTTGAACTCACAATGTATTCATATCCTGCTTGTCTGATGAGGTGAAAGTTGTTTTTACTATTCAGCCCCTTATCGGCTACTATGACAACTTGATTGATGTTGAACCGATCTTTGAGTATGTTCAACGCATCGATCATCGTCTTGCCATCTGATGTATTTCCTGGGAATAATTCATAACCTATAGGGCGACCTTGCTGATCGGTAAACAATCCCATCACTACCTGCACCTCGTTGAACTTTCCATTTTTACTGAACCCAAAGTCTTTTAACTCGTCAGGCCTCACACTCTCAAAATGAAAAGTGGTTACATCATAGAAGGCTACATCTATAGTTGAGTTAAACAGATCGCAATATCTTTTGAACATACCTTGTTCTATTTCCTCCTTATGAGTAGCTAACCAGTCGAGGTTTCTGTAGAGTTGATGAAGTTCAATATTGCTGTCCATTCCCTTGAATTCAATTTGATCCTGGTAGGCTCTTAATTTTGATTTGCACCGCAATAGTCTATGTATTGCCATATAAAAAGTAACCCTACTCAGGGAAAAGCCAAGCCTTCTATGCTTTGCTCCTACCTTATCAAGAATTGTAGCAAGGCCTAATTTTTCCCAAATCTTTTCATAAACCACATGACCATAACAAAGTCTTTTAACCTCTTTCATGTCCGAAATGCTATTGGCATCCATTCCCGACAAGGTCAAGAGTTTACGGCCAATGGTTTCAAGGGTGCGATCTTGTCGTAAGACATCCAACCTGCCTAGGTTAAGAAGGACTTTGTGCTTGACTTTGCCGTCCATGCGATAGGACTCGACTATTTGAAGGTAGGTGTGATTTCTGGATTTAGTAGTTTTAATGAACATGTAGTAAATATACTACATATATGTTACAAACACCTAATATATAGGAATTTATATTCAATTTGTTGCCACCACGTTTTTATCAAAAATCTACATTTATACCCCTAAAATCCCTATTCTATGGGCATCTTGTGAAAATCCAAGGCCGTTAAGTGTCAAACTCAGGAACTATCAACGAACAACAGCCAACCGTTTAAGTAAATGGTCAAGTATTTAGTTCCTGACGCACTAGCCTATCAGGCCGTAAACACGATCCGATACATGCTCAACCAAAAAGGCATAGTTGGGTTAAGACAACTATAAATTTAACACAAAGATTGCAAGAACCTGGCATGGAGTTGTTCATTCTTCAAAGGCGGATGAATACGCAAGAGCGATGGATGAGCCTAAAATCAATCTGTCTCCTCGAGTTCAAAAATCTCGTTAACAGTTTTCTGAAAGACCCTGGAAATCTTTAAAGCCAAAATGGTAGAAGGCACATACCTCTTTTTCTCAATAGAATTAATGGTTTGCCTTGAGACTTCGATTTTCTGGGCGAGTTCTTCCTGAGTAATGTCCAGGATGGCCCGCTCGATTTTGATCCTGTTTTCCACTACGTCACACGTTTTAAGACGTGAAAGAAAAAATCAGCAGCCCAATACCAATGTTTTTCCATTGGTGCGGTAATCGAAAGTTGTGCAATTTTTCCAGGCGGGTGCGTTCTTTTTCGCAGAATGATGTGCTTTCCATATCTTATGATCTTTCCATTTTGTAAAGATAATTGTTCAATATGACAAATATACTTTATATTTTTTAAAGAAAGAAATGTTGGAGTACTTTTTGGATGTGAGGATCGGTTTTATCGATTAAATCAGGATAATGGAAAATTGTGAATCACTTCAGTTTAAATGAATCCTGAGTACAGGAAAAAAATCATTCTTAAAGAAGATTTCATGAATTTTCATGAACGGTAAGTGATCCACAAGTCTAACCTTATTCTCTGACTTTACCGCTCAACATACTTATTCCGGGATCAATTGGGTTGCCGGAAGATCTGCGGTGCGATACTATTTGGCCGGTATGATAGATAGCATCTGAGAGGTGGCCATTGAGCAAATTCCAAAGCGGAAATTCAGAGGTTCGCTCGCCTCTTTGAAAGATCATTTTTAAGTCCTTTGCCTTATCCGCCTTACCCGATTTCAAATGATCACTTGCTTTTTTGATATTTTCCAAAGTTGCCCTTCTAGTTTCCTCCCATGTTCGCTCAGGTATTGTCGCCAGACGCACATTTGGCTTATTCATCGCAGCATTGTAAACCACAAAGGACAGTCCCAAAATGTGATCCAAAGTCTCTCGCGTACTGCGTCCGTCATTGCCTGGGCTGTAATTGAGATCTTCTTCACGCAAATCCTTGCTTGCCCAGTAATAGCGGAAGCCAAGGCCGTCTATCATGCGCGCCAGCACGGTCTCTTCGGTATATTCCTTAGGATAATCTGGTATCTCGTGATAGGGCAGCGCTGAACTTTGTTCTTTGTCCTGAGCAAAAAGCAACGCGCTTATAAACAGAAGAGAAAGTAAAATATTATGTCGTTGTTTCATAAAAGTCATCCGAATAGTTCAGAATCGATAATTCAATCCCAAAACCACCCTTTGATTCACACCGCTATACTGTTCGGATGGAATATGATCTTGGAGACTGTACGTATATTCGAAATTTAGCCCAAATTGACTTCCAAGACCATAGTTTATTCCAGTCATCAAACCAAACCTGGTATCGTTGAATTTTTCTGCTTGTGGTTGTGCAACTGCCCTGGTTTGGGTACTTTGCGAAATGACCGGAAACTCGCCATAATTATTTGCCAGGCTGGCACCGGCATACGCTGACCAATGAATGTCGAATTTGTAGCCAAGCGCAAGCGCAAATTCGATTGTGCTCAAAGTCGTATTAATGGGAACCACTGGGATGCTAGGCTCCGATACGCTCACATCGATTTCCTGGCCAGGAACAGAGGGATCCAACGGATCGAAACTTTCCGGAGGTTCCGTTTGAAAATTAGTCGTCGAATTGTTGAAATTAAATGCTTTGTAATAAGAGAGCCCAGAACGCACAAAGAATGAATTACTGATCGGGTGGTTGTACTTTATCGTTGGACCTGCTAGAAAGACTTCGCTATTCACCAAATGTCCGAGATGGCCTACCAGGTAAAAATGTCCATTGGCTCTTTTTTCATCTTTCAGATCTACCACTTTAAGGTCTACAACGGAAAAGCGCAACGGAAACTTTAGAGCATCAAGCTCAAACCGTTTGATCGGTGGTTTCTCCACTATAAAAAAGCTTGAAAATACGTGCTCTGTAAGGTTATCATTCTCAAAGAGATCAGCATTTGATCGATCATTTTCAGGCGCGATGTTAAATGATCTTAGTCCCGGTTGCTTGCTGTTATCGGGTTGAGGATATCTCAATGAAGGAAGAGTCAAATCAGTCCCCAATAAAGTCGATTGGCCTTCGTCAAAAGGGTCCGCGGACAGTTCATTTTCACTAAAAATTGAAGACGTATTACTGGCACCTTTATCAGTAAGGATTGCGTCTTTTTCGATCGAAGCAATATCTTGATCAATTGTTTTGCTTGTAGTTTTGCTGGTTTGCGCCTTGTCGTCATTGGATTCGTCGCTTGCAATAAGCATATCACTAGCTTCTCTGGAATTATTTTTTACACTTGTATTGCCCCGATAGATTGCTAAAGCAATTGCAGCAATACCCATTAAAATAATCAACAAGGGCAGCCAAAGTACGCGCCGCTTCTTCCCAACGGGCATCTCCACATCGAGAACACCTTTCATATTTTCCCATCCCCGGTCTACCAGGGCAGCTCTTTTATCCTGCATCGCGATATCTTTTATTGTTTTTCATTAATTTCTTTTTGAGCAATTTTCTGGCTTCGCTCAGGTACCATCGGCTTGTATTGTCATTGATATCCAGGAGTTTAGCGATCTCAGCATGTCTGTAACCTTCTATTGCGTACAGCTGAAATACCTTCATATTCATCTCAGGAAGACTTTCGATCAGGCGCAACAAGTCTTCGAAATACAACTTGTGATCTGCCTGAATGCTGAGCTCTTTGAAGTCGTGATCAAAGACGAGGTATTTTACATCCTTGGATTGACCGCGCATGTAGTCGCTCACCGAGTGAAACATGATCTTGCGCACCCATCCTTCGAGCGAACCTCTCCATTCGTATTGATGGATGTTCTTAAATGCCTTGAGAAAGCCATTATTCAGAATGTCGATCATTTTGTCCTCGTCAGTGGTATACCGTCTGACCATTCTTTCCATAATGGGAAAGAAATGCCTGTAGAAAATCTCTTGAGACCTTCGGTCATTATCTACACAGCCTTTCACAACTGGTTTTAGATCAACATCAGATTGTATACTGACCACTTGCATTATTTCATAAAAAAAGTGCTAGTGCGTCAGGAACTAAATTCTAACCTACATAAACTTGTTCTTTTCCTCCTGTTCGTCGTTGGAAAAATCCTCCCCGACGATGAATGTCGGGACATAATGCATTATGCTAAGGCATAACTCCGGTTTTCCGCCTTGATCAGAAGAAAAATAACGTCGTTTATATATGTCATTACTTAGTTCCTGACGCACTAGCAATCTAATTTCCCCACCTAAATTCGATAGCACGGGCCGTTGGTCGTCTCCTGTTGGCGCATTGTCACTGAAACTATGAAGCGCGAGCGACCGTATGCCGCTCTCTAAAAACTAACCCCGACTCTTAAAGATAATCTTCTAAAAGTTATCCGCTGTTCTGACCGAATTCGATCATCAAAATTATTTCCATAGGTAAATTCAGCTTTTTGAAAATTGTAACCGATGTCAACTGTAGTTTTGAGTCGCTTCCTTCCCATAGATATTCCTAACGAGGGATAAATCAATAAACCTCCTTTGGCTCTAGTTAGACCAACTTCTTCATTCTTAAGAGCAAATGAGTAACCCAACTGCAAGTTGTAAAAAGGTCGAACATTAGTATTGGCAAAAAATCCGCCGAACTCTGCAAACACGGGTACCATTTCCTCGGAAGTGTCCCAAACGAATTCGCGATATCCGGTGCCAATTCCTGTCATGAGATACTGGTTCCATTGGTAGCCTGCCGAAACAGTAGCCCCCCAACCGACCCTGTGGTGGGCGCGATTTCCTTCATTTCCAACCATGAACTGGGCTTTCGCCGAATAATAGAAGCCCTCGTTTACATGTACAATTGGAGGACGTTTTTCAAAGTATTTCGATTGCTCGACAACTTTTTCTACTTCAGATGCCGGAAAGGTCAATTCCAAACCTTTAGAAACGATCTGTACGCTTTCGCCGTAGTCCCATGACTTCAGCTTGCCGCTGATCGCTGATCCATCATTTAAATATACAATTACGTCCGTGGCGACATTCTTAACCTTTTGGCTGAATGCAGCTTGCAAACCGAACAAGCTCAAGCAAATAAAAACTAGCAATTTCTTCATGGCTTTTTGATTAATTATTTCGTGAAGCTGGTAAAAAACTGATCTCTTTAGGATTGTCAGGCTGCGAGATGTCGTATTGATATAACCCATCTCGTCCGATCATAAGTAGTAGATCATCTGACAAGGCGATCACGTCGGTGGCCTGTACATCTTTGATATGTTCTTGCAAATGATCCCCAACTTCCGTAGGTACAGCAGCGTCGAAAACTTTGAGGCCATGATCACCTTCACAGAGATAGAGGTAGTCATTACGAACTGATAAGCCATGAGGATTTTTCATCTCAAATGATTTCAAAAGTGTCGGGTCTTTTATATCGCTAATGTCTATCACATCGAGTTGATTGCTAAACGATTCACAGTCCCTGCCATCCCTGAGAGTCACATATGCATATTCGCCATCCACGAATACAGGGTCACATGCGGTCGCGTGTCTGAAATTAGCGACATATTGAGGTCGTGCCGGCGTACTGTGGTCATAAATATGGAGTCCATTGTTTGCACCTATAAATAGGAAATCACCATAAGGGAATAAAGTTTCTATGCCCCATTCTACATAAAAGTCATTGATCCTTTTGGGTTTCTCGGGCTTCTCTACATCAAAAATGTACAAGTTAAATTCATCAATGGCATAAAGATGGTCTTTGCTTACGGTAAACCTGGCGAGCGATCCTCCAGTACCGCTAACTGATCGATTTCCGCCTCCGGCATCGGCGCTGATTTCTGGTGCACCGAAAAATAAATCGTCCTGGATAAAAAATGGTCGATTAAAATTTGGGTCATTGCAATCTACTTCGGCTCTGATTTCGGTCTCGCGATAACCCACCAAAATCCCTCGTCCTTCTTGGAAATAATAATTGCTGTATACATCTTCATCACGGCATACGATGAAGCTATTTTGAGGATTATTGATGTCGATGGTCACCAAATCCATATAGTTGTCGGCATACATATAGCCGTCTTTCACGGCCACATCGACATTGCCCGGAATGGCTATAAAGCCAATATTATTGGGGTTAGCAGGGTCGCTGTTGTTGATAACATGTACCCCTTTTTCAAGTTCGTTGATGAATAGATACTCTTTATAGGCGTAGATCTTTCCAGGATTGTTTAGCGTTCGCGATGTCTCTGTGGAAATATCTGTGCGTATTTCATTTTCATTTAAGTAGATAGGGTCGTACTGAATGAAGATTCTAGTTTCGTCGCAGATGTCTTTTAAGCAAGAAGTGAAAAATAAGCCTGTACCTAAAAGAAGTGCAGAAATAATGGTTAACTTTTTCATCATGATAATTTTAAATTTTTGTTAGATATTTTTTGTCTTTTCTAATAGCGTTAGCTACCCATTGTTTATAGACGGGATAAAGATTGAAAGTGTTGGTGGGGGGAAAGATTTTCTTTCTAATGGTAATTGGCTAATTCTCATTTTGATGTGCTGGACAATAGCCGTGGTAAAGGACTACTACCTATGCAATGCCTTTTATTAACAGTTCTCATACTTCGACAAGCTCAGTACAAGTCCTAAGCGAGCGCCTGCCCTGCGCGCCCGATCTTCGTAACCGAAGCTACTTCGGCGGAGTAGGCAAGTCGAAGGGTAGTGAGTCGTGTGTCATCCTGATCGAATGTAGTGAGTCGAAGGATGGGCAGTTCGTTTAGTTTTAAACATTTCGACTGAACGTCTGCCTTGAGCAGAGCCGAAAAGGAAGTGAATGGAGAAATCTCATTTTTTAGAATGGGACAAGCTATGGAATTTTCGTTGCCTGATTAGCAGATTTCTCCACTCACTCTCGGCTACGCCGAAATCGTTCGGTCGAAATTTTGAACACACTAAGCCTGCCTCCCTCGACTTCGCTCGGGATGACAGGCCTTCCAAATACATCATATAGACTTCGCCTCTAGCATATTTTTCACATCTAGCACATCAATTTAGGATTTAGCCAATTTTTTATTCAACTGGAAACAACGCCTCCCTCATCAGCGCAGTCGGCATATTCCCAATTTCCATAAGCCTGACATGAAAGTCCTTTAAAGAGAAATCCTGGCCCATCTTCGCTTTGTAATCCTCGCGCATACCCAGAATTTCCGTCATGCCCAAAAAGTAACCAATATAACAACCGGGGCGCGAAGTGGCCGCATCTATTTCTAATTGCGCCGCCTATCTCAGGAAACCGACCTCTTTTTGCATCAATTGAATGGCCTCTTCGTAAGTCATGCGTTTGGTATGCAAACCGACATCATAAATGACTCTTGCATTGCGCCATAAACGGAGCTGGAGTTGGCGAAGGTGAATGCGCTTATCCGGAAGAAAGCCCGTTTCTTGCATCAGGTGTTCGTTATAGAGGCCCCATCCTTCGCTGAAAAGCGAAATGCCATTTTCCCGTCGCAGCTTGCTTGCATTGTGTTTTTGGTACAGGCCTTGTACATGATGACCTCCGTAGGATTCATGCGGCGCGGCTACGATGATGACGCCCCAGTCGTGCTCTACAAGGTATTGTTGCTTTGTTTCCTCATCCCATTGATGTTCGAAGGGATTGATCATCCATTTTGCCTGGAAAATTGCATCTTCATCGGCCGCTTTGGCCCTTGAAAAATTACCGTAGTAAGATGTCTTGCGGAGGCATTCTGCTCGGGGCACGACTTCTACATTTTCCTTCCAGGGGATAGGAAGAAGATCATTTTTCAGGATGTGGTCGCGAGATTTGTCAACCCAATGTTGATGTGCCTGAATCATGCTGTCAGGATGAGGAAAATCGTTTTTGATTTCTGTTGCCAGCTGCTGCCAGGTTTTGCTCGGATTGATTGTTTTAGCTAGGGCGACTAATTCTGATTGCGTATTTCTGAATTGTTGCCAACCGTAAAGGATAGTTTTGAAGTGTCGATTGCACTCAAAGTTGTCAGTTGGTCCCTCGTACTACTTAATGTTTTTTCAAAATCAACTGCGCTGAAATCGCTTCCGCTCGGAAGACCACCCCATCCGGGAGAGGTATTGAATTGATCTATGAAATCTTTCAATAGCTCGGAAGGTGCGTCTTTTGGAGGGGATGCGCACGTCGCGAAAAATATGGAAAGGACGAGAATTAAGTTTTTCATAATTGCTTCGTTTGTGAGATTGCAAAGTTATGCACTACCAATTCACTGTTATATGAATTCGACTCTGACCTGTGGTTCTTCACACTCCTTTCAAACAGTAGTGCTTAATTAATTTGTTAATAGTCGACAACCCGAATTAATTACCCATGTCTAGGATTACCAACTGGATAGCTGCCGACTGCCAACAGTGGCGAGCAACTGGCCTTGTCAAATGCCTTTGCACAGAAATTTGAGACAACGCCAGCCAGGAGGCTGACGCTACATGCCACATTGACACAAAAGTTTCCACCTTTTTCCTGAAAACTTGCGCAAGTCACTATCATTTTTTATTCTTGCGCTGCTTTTTTGACATACTACCAGCTTTGGCACGTAGTATGCTAGGTAAATACGTAATTATTAGTTAACAAAAAAAAAGAAGTTTAATATGAGCCTTAAGCCAATCAATGACAGGGTAGTCATAAAACCGGGGGCTGCTGACGAAAAAACTAAAGGCGGTATTATTATTCCGGACACCGCCAAAGAAAAACCTCAAAAAGGTAAAGTTGTGGCCGTAGGGCCTGGCAAAGACGACGTAAAAATGACCGTAAAAAAAGGTGATACCGTTTTGTACGGGAAGTACGCCGGACAGGAATTACAGTACAAAGGTGATGACCTACTTATTATGAGGGAAGATGACATTCTTGTCATCCTTGATTAGTTCCCTAAATTTAATTTTATTATTTATTCATTAGCAAACTCAAAAAAAGAAAAATATGGCTAAACAGATTAGCTTTGATTCAGATGCACGTGGCAAGTTGAAAGCCGGTATTGATGCCCTTTCTAATGCCGTAAAAGTAACCCTTGGGCCTAAGGGCCGGAATGTTATTCTTCAAAAAAGTTTCGGTGCACCTATCGTGTCTAAAGACGGTGTTACAGTAGCAAAGGAAATAGAATTAGACGATCCTGTAGAAAATATGGGGGCCCAGTTAATAAAAGAAGTGGCGTCCAAGACAGCGGACGCAGCTGGTGACGGCACAACTACGGCGACAGTACTCGCACAAGGAATGATAACAGCAGGTATGAAATATGTGGCTGCAGGAGCCAATCCTATGGACCTCAAAAGGGGCATAGACAAAGCAGTAGACGTAGTCGTACAAGAACTTCATAAAAACTCAGAGGAAGTTGGAAACGACCTTGAGAAAATCGAACAAGTAGCTGCCATATCTGCAAATAATGATAAGGAAATCGGTGCATTAATTGCCGATGCAATGAAACGGGTTTCTAAAGATGGAGTGATTACGGTAGAAGAAGCAAAAGGGACAGACACGTATGTAGAGGAAGTAATGGGCATGCAGTTTGACAGAGGATATCTTTCTCCGTATTTCGTCACCAATACTGAGGATATGAAGACGGAGTACGAGGAGCCGCTTGTCCTTATTCACGATAAGAAAGTATCCAATACCCAGGATATCATTCCCCTTTTAGAAAAGGCTGCGAGTGCAGGCAAACCATTATTGATAATTGCTGAAGATATAGAATCTCAGGCACTCGGTCTTTTAGTGGTGAATCGATTAAGGGGTGGCCTTAAAGTTGTAGCTGTAAAAGCTCCCGGATTTGGAGATAGAAGAAAAGCAATGCTTGAAGATATTGCCATCCTGACAGGGGGCACGGTGATCTCGGAAGAGAAAGGATACAAATTGGAAAATGTGGAATTAGAGCATTTGGGTTCTGCCGATAAGATCACGGTCGACAAGGACAATACCACAATTGTCAATGGCCATGGTAAGGAGACCGACATAAAAGGAAGGATCAATCAAATCAAACAACAAATCGAAACAACTACTTCCGATTATGATACTGAGAAACTTCAGGAAAGACTGGCCAAACTATCGGGAGGGGTGGCTGTGCTTTACGTAGGTGCTCCTACCGAAGTGGAGATGAAAGAGAAGAAGGACAGAGTGGATGATGCGCTCCATGCGACACGTGCTGCTGTTGAAGAAGGCATTGTGACCGGGGGTGGAGTTGCATTTGTCAGAGCGATATCTGCTTTAGATAAAATCAATGGCGAGAACGAAGACGAGAAAATGGGTAGTCAAATTGTGCAGAAAGCTTTGGAATATCCTGTACGCATTATTGCGGAAAACTCGGGTGTGGATGGCGCCGTAGTATTTATGGAAACCTCCAGGAAGAAAGGGGACAACGGTTTTAACGCAAAGGCGGAAAAATACGAAGACCTGAAAAAAGCAGGTGTGATAGATCCAACAAAAGTGACCAGGATCGCTATACAAAATGCAGGCTCTATTGCCGGTATGGTGATTACGACAGAAGTGGTCGTCAACGATAAGCCCGAAGAAAATGCTCCGATGCCACCAATGCCACATGGCGGCGGCGGAATGGGAGGTATGATGTAGAAACAATCTCCAAATGATAAAATTAAAGGCCCGTGCGAAATCAATTCGCACGGGCCTTTTTCTTTTGCTATATTCACTGGGCTATAAGATAAGGTGATAAAGCAATTTTAAATCGATGTCAGACCGATTAGACAAAATAAACGCGTTTGAAAAGACATTTCGCGATTATTACGCACCCTTGTGCAACTATGCCAATAAATGCATCAATGACTGGGATGCAGCACAGGACATCGTGCAGACTGCTTTTTTGAAGTTATGGAACAAATGGGATGCTTTGCAAAGTGCTTCTTCTCAGAAGAGTTATATGTTCGCCGCTGTGAAAAATATACTGCTCGATCAATTCAAAAAGGAAGAGAGAAAAGCCAAGAAAGAAGAAGTATACAACGAACTTATACGAGATAGCGAATCTTCTCTCGACAGCTATATCATTAAGAGCGAAATCATGAAGTCACTTGATAAGGTCAAACCAAAAGTTCGCAAAATATTCATACTCAATAAAATGGAGGGCCTGACTTACCCAGAGATAGCCCAATACTTAAAGATTTCGCAGAGGTCGGTAGAGGACAATATGTCCAAAGCTTTAAAATCTCTGCGCAAAGATCTGGCAAGGAATGAATTGTTAATGAAGTGAGAGCAATGCCATAAAATGCAATTGTCTAGTGCGTCAGGAACTAAGTAAAATGCCCCTTAGACGAAGTTATTTTTTATCTGAATGAGGCGAAGGTTCCTGATTTTGGCCTTAGCCAAATGAAGGGTTCTTCAACGAAATACAGGTGAAAAAGAACAAGTATAAGGGGTGTTATATTTCGTGCCTGATGCACTAGTATCATTAGGCAGCTCATGAATGCGAGAGAAATGTATTTTTTCATTGTGAATTTTTTTGATGAGATAGATAGTTTTTTCAATTTTTAAATATACTGCGTTGAGGTGACATCTCCGCCTTGCCCTTTCGGCACCTGTTTTCCACTAAGTTGCTAAAATTACGGTTATATACGTAAATTACGGTAATAAACGTATTATACGGGTATTACCGTAACTACACAGTCCGTCATGTCCAGCCTTCATAAAAGTTGTAAACTCAAAGGAGGTAATCTCCTGCTTATAGCCAGAAAACAAAAATCGACTTTCTACAGTCAAGGATATGCAATTTGTCCTATTCCTGTTTGAGGACTTCAATTTATCTTATGAAATTATTGCATATATTGTTCAAAGATTGACACAAACTATATACGGACGTGTGGGATAAGGTAATAGCGTCGTCCTATGATAGTATTGCTATGAAATTAGAAAACGCTGAGTTACTCAAATATCTGAATGGGGAATCATCTCAGAAAGATGAAGCCCGTATACGATCCTGGATGGCCGAAGATACCGGCAATTCGAAGCAGTTAATCCTATTGCAAAAGATTTGGGCCGAATTAGGGAGTATGTCTTCTTTCAGAATGCCCGTAATCGATGAGGCCTGGAGAACTGTAAAATCCGACTTGAAAAGCACTAGTAGTACTCCATCGGGTGCCTTAGTTAAGAGCGGCGTACAGGACTCGGAAGGTGTAAAAGTGAAAGAGATTACTACTGTTCCTCGGTATTCAAATAACTCTACAAGATCTTCTGCGCTTCCCTGGATTTATGCTTTGTTTGCCCTTATTATTCTGGGATTTCTTGGCTGGATGACCTGGAAATATTTTAATCCTCCCGATAAGAACATAGAGGTGGCTGCCATTGACGGAGAGCATATCATTGCGCTTGCCGACGGCTCTAAGATCTACCTTCAGCCTGTTTCAACTTTGAAGTACAACAAGAATTTTGACAGACAAAAAGAGAGAAGAATGGTTTTAGATGGCGAAGCAAGATTTGATATTGTTTCTGAAACCGGGCCTTTTCTGGTGGAATATGACAAGGTATCGGTAAGGACATTGGGTACTCTATTTCATCTTAAAGGAGAGAATAATGTGGTGACTGCAGAATGCGTCGAAGGACGCATACGATTTTTCGAAACTGATAATCCAACTAATTCAGTTGATATAGAAACCCCTCAGATTTTTAAGTACGGAAACGGAGTCTTTGAAAATATTACTCCTATCCCCGAAGAGGACGTTGTGGAAGAAGAAAATACAACCACAATTACATTGAGTCGCCTTCTTGATGTATTGATGGAAAAGTCAGATTGGAGAATTATTACGGCGCCTTCGATGCCTTTTGATCCGAGTTATGAAATCGATATCGACATTGATCAAGATTATGGAGAGATTATGGAGGAGTTAATGGATAAGATTGATTTTATTTATGAAAAGGCGAATTGTGATGGCTGCTATCTGATAAAGAGAATGAGGGGGTCTACAGGCAATCGTTGAGATTACCTGTGACTAGATATGGCGAATTGAGTATTTTTGTAATTTCAAAGAATGAAAAATAACAAGAGCAAACAGTATCATATCGATCCTCGAGATATAAGCGCCTATGGTATAGCCGAAGCTGCGCGATACCTAAGAATTGCACCTGCTACATTGCGTTCTTGGGTGGCAGGCCGGTCGTATCCTCGTCAAGATGAAGAAGGTTTTTTCCCTCCTTTGATTCAACCGGTCGATGTCAAGCCTGTCACACTATCATTCAATAATCTCATTGAAGCGCACGTGCTCAGAGCCCTCCGAATAGATCATGGCGTTTCTATTGAGGCGGTTCGAAAGGCGATAAGATACGCGAATCGCAAAGGAATTTCTACCCAAACCATTGTGGAACGAATAGATACTGAAGAGGAGGTAGAGTTTGTTGCACGCGATTATAATCTGAGTATTGAGGAAATAGAGATGGCGGTGCTTTATGAGCGAGCAGCGTGAAAAGGACTTTTTTCACTGATCGCGATCTTGAAAACCACCGGCCTCCTTACATTGCTAAAATTTCAGAACTCCAGACCTGGACAAAGATAATCAAGGAGTTATGAGAATTTGACCGTAAATTCAAATGTCGCATTTTAGCATAAACTATTTGATAGATCATGCAAATGCGACTTCCCATATTTCCCTCATCATCACGATTAATAAACGCAAATACAGCTGTGTACGCAGATTCGAACATGGTCTACTACATGCATTCCGGATCGGTGATATACTGCCATGAGAAAAGTGACCTTTAAGGCTATCGATATATTACAGCCAATCTTGTAGTGTCAGGTCTATGTAGACCAAAGGAAATAGCCGATACATTGGGAGTGGGCAACCGGAACATCCAAAGATATGCCAAAGCCTTGCGCGAAAAAGGATCACAATGGTTTTTCCAAAGAGAAGAACAAAGAGGAAGTTGCTATAAGTTGAGTGAAGGGGCGATGGATCAAGCCCAAAAGTACCTTGATGGTTTCTATGGAGTAGCCGATACAGCTAAACTTTTAGGAGTTACAGAAGGCGCACTTCGCTATCATATCAGAAAAGGCCGGTTAAAAAAAAAGTGGTAAACCAACCGATTCTGTATCATCCAATGGGACTATTCTTTTGCCTGCTGAGAGAAACGAGTTGGATCTGTTGGCATCAGAGGTCTTGGGAGTAGCAGCTACACGAGTAGATGAAAGGACAAAAGCCGCCTTCGGTAAGATAGAAACTACCCCATTACATTTTGAATCCTGTCAATCCCTGTCCTTTGGCGGAGTACTTCTTTTACTTCCCTTTTTGATCATGAGTGGTCTATTGACCTATCGGGATCATTACCACGAATTGAAACGGGGCTACTACTACATAGAAGTGATCATTTTGCTGTTGTCATTTATGTATTTATGCCGCATCAAGAGCGTGGAGCAGCTCAAGCAGATCAGTCCCGGAGACTTTGGCAAATTACTCGGACTAGACCGCATACCTGAAGCCAAATGCATGCGCAACAAACTGCATATGATCACCAATCAGCAAAAAGCAGGGCCATGGATGATGGACTTAGGTCAAAACTGGGCAAGTGAGGAACAAAACGAGTTTTACTACATAGACGGACACGTTCAGATTTATTATGGTTACAAAGCCAAATTGGGTAAAAAATACGTATCACGTCAAAAGTTATGCCTGCCGGGAATGCAGGAATTTTGGATCAACAATCAAGACGGTTCTCCCTATTTTTTTGTTACAGGCCAGGTGAACCAGAAGCTTCAGGAAACTATTATTGAGCAAATTTTACCAAAGCTACTAAATGAAATGCCCTGCAAATACAGTGATGAACAATTGGAATCTGATCCTGATTTACCGCGCTTTACCATTGTCTTTGACAGGGAGGCATACAGTCCTGCTTTTTTCGGCATGTTGTGGGAAAAACATCGGGTGGCGGTGTTGACCTATCGTAAGAATGTAGAAGACCGGTGGAATGTTGATGATTTTACAACACATCAGTTGGCTATCGAAGGTGTAGACACGCAAATGGACTTGAGTGAAAGGCAAATCGTTCTGGATAAAGTGCCGATGAGGGAAATAAGAAAACTGAACAAAGACACTCATCAGACAAGTGTATTGACGACCAACAAAAAACTGGCCATTCTATCGGTAGCACTATACATGTTTGCCCGCTGGACGCAGGAGAATTTCTTTCGATATATGCGACTGGATTATAGGTTGGACAGTATTGTACAAAACACTGTGGATCAGATAGATAAAGACTTTGATGTAGTCAACCCGGAGTACAGTAATCTTAGTTACTACCTCAAAAAAGTAAGAGAAAAAATCCAACGAAGAAAAGCCCGCTTATTCGACATCCAGGAAAAACTTAGCAAGCAAAATGTAGACCATGTATCCAAACTGGAAACACAACAATCCAAAGTACAAGAACAGATAAACGGCCTGGAAAAACAGGAAAATCAACTGATAACCAAACGCAAATCAGTTAGTTACAAAATTAAAATCAAGGATATGCCTGAATCCATAAGATACTCATCACTCAACATGGAAAGTAAAAGGTTCCAAAACGTAATAAAAATGATATGCTATCGTGCCGAAACGTCAATGACTAATAAATTGATGCCTCATTTTAAAAAGTCAAAAGACGAAAAACGAAGTTTGATCAAAAGTCTGATCAAAACTCCAATTGACCTGGAATGTGACTATAAATCTAAAAAATTAACCGTCTCCCTTTACTCCCAATCCAATCCAAGAATGAATAAAGCTGCTGAAAAATTATGCCATCTTCTCAACCAAACCCAAACCATATATCCAGGCACTAATTTGGAACTTCACTACCAAATCGCGACATTGTAATTTACTCCGAGTCTGGAGTTCTGAATTTATAGACCTTCCCCTCAATTCAGTGAAAAAGATAAACCCCGCACAGGACGAGTGGAGTTGTGGTTATCTCTAGAGGACTGGAAGATTATACTAGTGCGTCAGGAACGAAATGTGTGACCATTTATTCAAACAGTTGATTGTTGTTCGTTGATAGTTGTTTGTTAGGGAACCAGCAACAAACAACCGGCAACCAGCAACTTTTAAAACGTTCAAGGACTTCGTTCCCGAGGCACTAGAGAGGCGATTACAATCCAAATGAATCCTATATCTTTATCCCAATCCTATATCCAAAATCCGTACTACCACCGGTCACGGACATCACCACATCAAATCGCAACAACCGAAAAATATGCCAACCGATTTTATCAATACCGAGATGAAATTCTGCATAATTGTCATTTCCCTGTGAGTACAAATATTTCGCTCCTGCTACAAGGCTGAATCCTGCTTCTCTTATACCAGGAATTTTGTCGAAAACGTAGCCATCAAAATTGTGTTGGTAGTGTAACTGCACAAAACGCCCATCCGTACTATGAGTATAGTAGGGGAGCATTAGGAAAGAATTGTCATAGTCGTTTGGATTGGCCAAGGTAAACTGATTCCCTCTGAAATGGAAAAAGTCGATAAACTCAAGCTCATTCTTTTGAAGGATTTGGCCCGCTTCCAGAAAGTAATCCGAATTGCCGTACGCTCCTAATGTCAATTGATCACTTAGGTTCAATTTGAAGGAATGCATGCTGATATCATTCCCCAATCCGCCCAAAATTCTGTAGTTTAATCTCACCGTTGGGCCTTTGTTTTCGCCACTGAATTTGCGATCGGGGTAGACATAGTATTGCTGCTTAAATCGAATTGACGCCCCAATATCCAAAGCCAGAACTTCGTGAGCGGCAAAGGGATCCAGTCCGATAATATCATCGAATATTTCAATCAAAGGATTGTTAATTGTAAAAATACGCGTGTCCTTATAGAAGAAACTGAAATCCGAATTATTCACAAGCGGACTTCGATGCTCGTATCCGAAAAGAAAATTCAGATTGATCCCATTCCATGCTTCGCGGCCGGCTCCAAATTTCAGGAAGCCGTAATCATAGTATTTTGGAAAATTTTGTCTGACCAAGACAGAATAAAGCGTATTCCGTAACTCATCTACCGGCGAAAATTTGTTGAATTGCTTGATATCAGTTCCTCCGGTCACTTGGAGATAACTCCTGGTCAATCTATCGGGGCGGTAAGTAATACTTGCTTTTGCACGAAGTTTTTCTTCCGAGAAGCCGTACCCCACATAACTGTCAAATAATATTCTCCTGGTTTCATCTTCGTCAAAGTACTTCCTAAAACCCAGATCCAAACCTGCCGCATATCCCTGGACGGTATTGTAGCCCAAATGTTCTAATGGCGAACCGACGTTCCAATATGTATGATGCTTACTTCTCTTGTATTCATAGCCGGCCAGCAAGTTTCCGAAATTCGGCGCATTGTCTTTTCTGTCCATGGAGTCTTTGTAAGCAGGGTCGTCTTTGACCTTTTGAATACTGTCTTTTTTGACGTAGTCTACTTTTTCTTCATCGGTGAGTGGAGTAGGGCGATGTTCGTCCCAGTAAATGGTGTCCTTTTTATTGGATTCTTTTTCGACCCTGTATACTTCACTATTAAAAAAGCCTTTTTCGAACTCAGGATTCAGGTTGTAATTGGAATAATTGCCTGTAAAAATTCCTTCGATCACGAATCCAAAAGCGGAGGCCTTGAAGCGAAAATTATTTGTAAAAAGGCGCCACGTATCAGGCTCTTTTAACGGAATGAATACCTGGTTAACTATGAGCGAGTCAATAAAATACAACTGGGAGGATTGAGCCGTTATACCCAGCTCCATGCTGTGCACATTCCAGAGATCTTCCACAATATAAATCGTGCCGTAGAAGATAGGATCGCTTTCTCTTTTTGGAATGATCTTTATCTTATTGATCAATCGACTGTCCTGATCGTAAAACGTTCCTTCTAGCCGGTACTTGTAATAGCTTAGAGCGTTATTAGCAATAGGGGAAACGAGTTGGCGATTAAAATCAAGCGTATTTTCATATATATTAAATTCCATCTCACGGGCGCTGTTGAAGCTGTACCCTCGGTCATCTCCGCTTATTTTAGAAGAATAGACTACCTCCTTTAGCTGATCTGGTTTTTGAAAATAGAGTCTGGAAATAGATTCGGATAAATAGACGATGCCTTGTCTATTAGAATCCAATAAACCTTCCATATCTCCCACTTCAACGCCCAATATTTTTTCCGGAGCGTCGAGGATCTTATTGTTGCCTTTTACGTAGACATCACAGCTGAAATGGTCTATGAGGTTCAGATAATACTTTCTTTTTTCGATGGCTTTTCTTATAACACGGTAGGCTGGATCTTCTGCATCTGCGGCTACGATTAATTCTTTCAGAACTGTCGCCTGAGATTTGAGTACTACATTCACTTCCTTGCCATTTTCATCGAGGCCGATGTTGACGATTTTCGTTTCCAGGCCAATGTATTGGAATACCATTTCGTAGTTTCCCGGTTGGAGGTCAAGTTTGTACTGGCCTTGTAGATTTGACGTTGTGCCTTTTGATGTACCCTTGACATAGATGCTTGCGTAGGGTAGGGCTTCTCCTCGTGCGTCCTTGACAATGCCGTAGATTTGCGCATTGGAAATATAACTAACAAAGAGCAGGAACAGCAAGCAGATATTTTTCATACAAAAACCATGAGAAGTAAGAGGCCAAACATAAAATGATTAGCCGGTATTGGTTTAAATTTTTAGACTATGTTAAAGGTTTGACGGTCGTTCAGTGGTTATTTAACGATTTGGTAAATCAAAGACTTATAAAAATTTCGAATCCATCGCCTTGTGCAGTTCTTTAATTTCCATAGTTCTATCGAGGTTGCCGTTAAAGATATCGGCAGCTTCGTCGACGTCTATGCCGTAATATTCTTCAGATGATTCTTTATCGAGTCTGATAGCCGCACCCTCCAGGGATAATCCAGCAAAGAAACCTTTGCTCCTCGAATAAGCGTACATGGCACCGTCTGATTTGAAATTCGTAGCCTCACTTGCATTTCTGCCTTCCGGTCCCAATGTTGCGGACACATCGGCACCAAGAGTAAATTCATCATCGTCCAATTCTTCGAGCAAGGATTTATCATTGAAAATAAGCACATACTCCGAGGATTGAAATCCGATCTGCCATCCTATACTTCCTCCGCTAATTTTGACAAAAGCGGGATTGCTCCAGTCTCCGTCCTCATCCCTAATCATAGCGACTCCTTTGCCGTGCTTGCCTCCGATGCAAAAACCGACCCGTATGAGTTTGGGTATAAGGATAATGCCTTCGGCATCTTCCATAAAACTTCTTGGAATATCTTCATTTGGAAGATTGAGAAAGGCTTCCATTATATCGGCGGATTCTTCCAGTCTTTCTTCGGCCTTTGTTTGGGCTGAGATTGTGAGACTAAATGCTGCTAGTACTAGTACGGCGAGAGGAGATTTTATTGACATACGTTGCTACTTTTACTCAAAGACATAAAGATATTACTAAAAGTTGCTTGATGCGAATTGTGAATCACTTCCATTTCATTAGCGCTTGCAGGATCAATTCTGGCCACATTCATTAAACAAACAAAGGTGATTCACAATTTTTTTTTGCGAAAGTGATTCACAATTTCCCTCACTCCACCCGATACCACGTCTGTGTGCGACCTATTAGGAAAATGCCTATGAATCCTCTTACCTTCAAAGTGCCATCCACGGTAACTTTCATTTTACATTTATAGCTTTTCCCATTTTCGGGATCCATAATTTTACCCACTGTTCGCCTTTCCTTTTCATATCCCAGATGATTTCCATTCCGAGTACGGGTTTGTCTCTTTTATCGCCTTTACATTTATCACAAAGTGTGTCGTCGGGGTCGTCGTAAAGTTTGACAATCTTTCCCTTGACCTCGCCACCGTCGTCATAGATTTCTATATGGGAAGACGGTTGGCCGTCTACGTCGTCAATTGCTTTCCAAATACCTGTGATATTTTGAGCATCTAATGAGATAAACAGGCAAAATGTAAATAGAATCAAATTAATTTTTTTCATGTGGCGAATATTTAGATTTTCAAACGGATCGGATATTATTTTATCTTCAACTGCATAAATATCACGTCCAACCATCTATTAAATTAATATCCGATTTCTTTGAAGCGACCAATCTCCCGAAAGCCCATTTTTTTATGAAAGTAATAACCGCTTTGATTTTCTGAGTATACTCCTGCGATCATTGTACGATAATAATCAATTCACACTCGCATTCCCACTTACATCTCCAGTTTTAACGCCAATAAAATCCATTTCGGTAATATCGCCATCGAGATTTTCAACAGCATCTTTTTCGAGAAAGGCAAATGGATCCGATGTATTCAAAGTTTCATCGGCAGGAATAAATCTCCAGCTGATGTTATTTGGAAAACTTGTTCTCTTACCAAGAATCACATTTTGCATATTGATTAAATCTATTGCGGAGACTCTTTGATCTCCGTTTACGTCTGCAGCAATGATCAGGTATGGGCTTGTAAATGCCTGAATACCAAGGATATGTCTTAAAATAATCACCATATCCCGAGCCGAGACCCCATTTGTGGGACTATCTGTTCGATTCGGCGTCAAAGTATACGGTTTATTAAGAGGAAGATCGGTGAATGAATACGAACCATCTGGAGAAGTCATTTGACTTTCTCCTGTGTTCAATGCGATTTGCACGCTCCCGATTCCCTTCCCTAAGGGTGTCATTACCTTGCCTGATATACTTCCGGTTCCTGCTTGACAAGCATCTTTACGAATGGTCAAAAAGGTTTCCGTACTTGACAAAGTGGCACAGCCATCTGCCGTAATATTTGAAAGTGGATCGCCTATTTTGTAGGATAACGTGCCGTCGTACGACACTCCGTAAACGCAAAAAGTTTCAAGGCCTGAACCCTCGAAGTCATAGAGGTTCGTCATATGGACGAATTGAATCCTGTCCATTTCATCAGTGATCACAAATGCATAGTGCTCGCCAGCTTGGACTAAAGCGTTGTTCAGCAATTCGATTTCATCCGGCTGGCCATCGGTGGGACAGATATTTACTTCAGTAACCGATGCCGTAGTTGTCGTCGATGTTTCAATGCATTCTAAGCTACAGCCATCTTTTAGGATAGTGAGAAATGTCTCGGTACTGGATAAAATGGCACACCCATCTGAGGTTATGCTCGAAAGGGGATCACCCACATTATAGGATAAAGTACCGTCGTACGACACTCCGTAAACGCGGAAAGTCTCAATGCCCGAGCCCTCGAAGTCATAAAGGTTGGTCATATGGACGAATTGAATCCTGTCCATTTCATCGGTGATCACAAATGCGTAATGCTCACCGGCTTCGACCAAAGCGTTATTCAGCAATTCGATTACATCGGATTCCCCGTCGTCAGGGCAGATATTTACCTCGGTTACCCATGCTGTGGTGGCTGTCAAAGATTCGATGCATGCAAAGGTGCAACCGTCTTTTCGAACTGTAAGAAATGTTTCGGTATCCGATAAAATGGCGCAACCATCCGCGGTGATAGTCGCAATCGGATCACCTACGTTGTAAGACAAGGTGCCTTGATAGGAGACACCGTATATGTATTCAGTCAAATTGCCCGATCCTTCGAAATCGTAGCTACCTTCAAAATGCAGAAAGCGTATCCTTTGCTGATCATCGGCAAAGATATATGCATAACTATCACCTGGCTCAATAAACTGATTATTAAGGAGTTGTATATTATCGCTATTGCCGTCATTGGGACAAACGGTTACTTCCGATACCCAATTGGTCGTTGCGACGATGGATTCGGAACACATAGGTTCTTCCTGGCAACCGTCCTTTTTGACGGTCAAAAAAGTATTCAGATCGGAGAGAATGGCACACCCTGATGAGGTAATTGTGCTAATGTGCTCACCTGTATTATACGAAAGCATTCCGCTGTACGAGACACCATATACTCTAATGGGTTGATCGCCAGAACCCTCAAAGTTGTAAGAGTTCTCTAAGTGTAATTTGATGATATTATTATCCTCATCGGTGAGAATATAAGCATACACATCTCCGGCATCTATACCCCCCGTGTTGAGCAACGGAATGATGTCATTTACGCCGTCTGACGGACAAATGGATACCTCAGTGTTCCAGTTGGTTGTTGCTGCAATCGTGTTCACACAATCATCATTTCCGCCACCGCCAGTTCCCTCTGCCGCTCCAAAATTGCCATCGGCCCAGTGCAGCCTAAAATTGACACATCGGAAAATCACGTAATCGTAGTTATTTATTCCTATCTGTTTTCCAAGGTTCCAGGATATAGCACCGATGAAGTGATTGATACCATCCGTAGTGCCGATGTCTTCTACGAAGAAGGCGGCGCTGATATTCTCAGGATCATTTGCCAAAAAAACCTGGACGTCCGGGCCTGCAGGAGTGCTGAAGTCGCCATCCAACCTTAATACCAGGTCACCATTGTCCATTTCTTCCAGGTAAGCATTACCTGTAATAGTATAATTGCCCGGTGTTAATTGGGCCACCCTGGAACTAACAACGTTTTGCGTATAGGAAAGATTAACAAGAAAGGTTATAAATCCGAGAGAAATAGAAAGTCGAATAAAACGAAAAGCCATACCCTGGTTTATTAATTTAACCATTTGATTTTCAGTATATAAGCTTATAGTCGAAAACAGCCGGAGGGATGCGTCGAAGGTAGTTAATTTTTGGTTAAAAGACAATACGGTTTAATATTATTGGGGTGCAGGACAAACTGCACAATTCTTGAAGTCGATAACAAATTTTATTGAAAATCAGAATTCATATTCTGGTAAAACACTCCATCATATTGATCGAATGGCCTAGGGCTCAGAACAAAATGTGCTGAGATCGTGTTTGAATCCTGTCTTTTTAGTTAGGAGGCTGTGTTTTGAATACTCATAGTTTTCAACTTTTGTGCGATTTGTCATACACCCAAAGGAACTCAAAAGAATATGCGGTTAATTCTTGAGTTACATTTATGTAACTTTATGGTTACTCTATAGTCGGAAAAGATGTATTGGAAAGCACATCAGAAGCACGCAAACCTCACTAAACCCCAAGGCGGAAAATATCACCGCCTGGAATTTGGCCTGATCGGAGCGCCTTGCCCCACAATACAAAAATTATGCAAGTCAATCAATGACAAGCTGAAATCAGACTACAAAATCGGTTATATGGATGCCGATCACGGCTCTCGTGATCGGATCATTGAGCCCAAGGGCTTGCCTAGCGGACAGGCAGGGATCGGTGAGCCAACTTGCCGGGATTCAGGTATTCATTATCATACAAGCTATAATGATAAAATTGATTTTCACCAAATCTGCTTTCATGACCATAACACAGAATATTCTTTGAGAATGTATTTTTCTGATTGCGACATGGTCCTGGTCAATGGAAATCACTTCCAGGCGGATAAACAGGTTGTAATCATTAATGAGAAGAAAAAGGAGTCTTTAGAAAGAAAGCTCGATCGGCTAACCAATGTCGTTGCATTCATCCTGGACGAAGACATGGACAGTCCCTTCGATTTCCTGAAAAAGCGGCTAACAAAATTTTCGAAAGTACCTATTTTTAGCATCAGGGATACGGAAGGAATTATCAGTCTAATCCACCAAATCCAAGAGGAAAATGCGCCTTCGCTCTGCGGTCTGATACTCACCGGAGGGAGAAGCGAGAGAATGGGAGAAGATAAAGGATCTTTGAAATATCACGGCAAAGCTCAAAGAGAATATTTGGCTGACCTCTTGAAGCAGTCCTGTGATGATGTAAAATTATCGTTAAGGCCTAGACAAAAGATTACAAGCTCTTACCTCACAATTTATGATACATTTACAGGCCTGGGTCCGTATGGTGCGATTTTATCCGCCTTTCGGGAGAATCCCAATCGAGCCTACTTCACCTTGCCTTGTGATGTGCCATTTATAGATTCGAATCTCATCTCACAACTCATTTCCCAACGCGATACAACAAAGCTAGCCACTTGTTTTCACAATGAAGAGACCGGCTTTCCTGAACCGTTGATAACTATCTGGGAACCAAGGGCTTATCCGCGACTTTTGCATTTTTTGTCGTTTGGATACAGTTGCCCGAGAAAGGTCCTTATTAATAGTGATGTCAAAGAACTAGAACCTAAAGACAAACTTTATCTCTTCAACGCCAACACTCCGGACGAAGCACAATTTGCGCAAAGTAAAATTAAGGAAATCGCTAAACTTTAGCGCCTATCCTAACTCCCATGAAATACACACTATTCTCCCTCAATCATCAACTCAAAACCAAAAATCTGAGACTAACAACAACCGTACTCACTGATTCGCACTAAAGCGGGACTTAATCATCCAATGACCCGAACCAACAACCAGCAACTCGCAACGAGCAACCATTCGATGACTATCACTGAGTCCAAATTCCGTTCCGCTCATCTGAACTATTTATAATAAAATAAAATCTATTTCCATAAGTCCATATTTTTTACTAATTTATGGCGTGTTTAAAGGAATTAATTAACAAAGAAAATGATATGAACAAAACTATTTTACCTAAAGCATGTATGAGCGTTCTTGCTCTGCTACTGTGTTCTTATGTAATCGCCCAAAACAGCATTTCCGGGACTATTTCGGATGCAGATGGTGAATCCCTGATCGGGGCTAATGTGGTAGTAAAAGGAACTACCGACGGAACGATATCTGATTTTGACGGATCGTATGAATTGACTACTTCGGAATCTTTTCCGTTGACATTGGTATTTTCTTTTACGGGATACAACACCGTAGAAGTGGTTGTCTCTAGCGCATCGTCAAATGTTAATGTTGCTCTCGAAGAAGGGGTATTGCTTGGAGATGATGTAGTTGTATCTGCTTCCCGAAAAAGAGAAAAGATCCAAGAGGCTCCCGCTTCGGTGTCGGTTATAACTGCCAGGAAAATGGAGGCTTCGCCTAATGCCAACCCGATTCGAAACATCGTAAACGAACCCGGAGTCACAGTACAACAACAGACGGCCGGAAGATTGAATGTACAATTGAGAGGAGACGGAGGGATATTCGGATCTGCTTCTTTCCCCATACAAGATTACCGATCGTTATCCGGACCGGGTCTTGGAACCTTTGACGTATTAAACTCACCGGTGAGTAATATCGACCTGGAACGAATAGAAATTGTAAGAGGCCCTGGCTCGGCATTGTACGGCCCTGGCGTAACTTCTGGAGTAGTGCATTTTATAACCAAATCACCCATAGACCGGCCAGGTACGACAATTGAATTGATTGGAGGAGAATTGAGTACACTTGGAATATCTGCACGCCACGCCACTAAAGTATCCGACAAGTTTGGATTTAAGATCAATGCAGTGTATAAGCGTGGTGATGAATTTGGCCTGGATCTAAATGATCCTAGTGATGCTGCACGAATTCCACTGTTCCAAACGACAGTATCTGCACCAGGTATATCAAATGGCGTCGTAGATGCGACCTTACCCACAAGACAATTATTAAGTGCATCGGATTTGGATCCGGATGGAGACGGCAACCCATTGCAGGATTTTTGGAAGCAAGCGATAGGCAATGCGACACTGGAGTTTAGACCACAAGATGATTTGTCTTTAATCATTGCAGGAGGATTTAACTCTGCGTCCGCCATATTTTTTAATTCCCAAGGAGAAGGATTGAGTCAGGCTGTAGAGACCTGGGCACAAGCAAGACTCCAGAAAGGCGGCTTTTTTGCACAGACTTTTTGGTTAAATAATACTGGTGGCTCGGATAGCAGTCCTTCTTTCTTATACCAGACCGGTCTAGAGACAGGCGTAGCAAGAAAGCAAATTGAAGTGCAGTTGCAGCAAAATTTTGATATTCCGAGTTTTCTGAATTCAAGCTGGACAGCCGGATTTGACTACAGGCTATCAATAGCAGACACGGGTCACCAGGTGTACGGCAGGAATGAGGAGGATGATGATTTTGGTATCACAGGTGGCTATTTGCAATCAAAACTGGCTTTGGGAGATCACGCGGATTTGGTATTGGCCGGAAGATACGACAGGTTCAACTTTCTGGACGACGGTGCCTTTTCACCAAGAGCTGTATTGGTACTAAAACCAAGCCCGAAACACACGATAAGAGCAGGGTATAACCGTGCTATTGGTGCGCCTACACAATTGCAAACGAATATTGACTTTCCGGTGGCATCCCCGGTACCGGGAGCATTTGATATATGGTTAGTTGGGAATAAAAATGAACAAACATTCTCAAGCAATCCGCAGATTGTATTCAATGGTTTAATTCCTTTTCCGAGTATACCGGTTGGTACACCGGGACTTCCACTGGCCTTTGCACAAGGCGCTGTCACAGGAGCACCGTTATTGACCGCCATCGGCCAGGGGCTTATCGCTGCGAATCCATTATTTACGCCATTAGTACCTTTGATCACTGAATTCCTTAGTACTCGTTCGAACTTTGTGGGCGGTACAACGGGTCAGTTCGCCGGGATTAATTTATTCAACCAAAGACCGTTGGGTTTATTGAACGCACCATCGGCCAAATTGCGCAAAGAAAATACCTGGGAAGTAGGATATAAAGGATTGATAGCAGATAAATTGGGCGTAACAATAGATGTGTACAACAGAAGTATAGAAGGAGCGACTTTATTCACGGCGATTAGCCCGTCCTACGTGTTGCTGGGAAGTGAGAACATCGGAGCGGATTTGGGCGCGGCTGTGGGCGCGAGCATGGTGCCGTTTTTGACGCAATTGTTGACTCCATTTCTAGGAGGCCCAATACCTGATCAAGCTACGCTAGAGGCGGTAGTGGCACAAGTAGCAGGTGCTGTAGGAGCTGGCTATACGCAGGCGGGGAACCAATTGGCAGGCACTCTGGGATTCCTTAGTTCGAATGGCATATTGGCTACCACGCCCACTGAAAACGTACCTCAAAATGGTGTAACCCATTTGGCAGCGGGATATAGAACGTTTGAAAAATTTGATTACACGGGCGTAGATGTAGGATTGAATTATTTTGTTAATAATGATTTGGCGTTTTTTGCCAATTATTCGTGGTTATCTGATAATGTATTTACACCGATAATCCAGGGCACAGACGGCACTGAACGGACGTCAAATTCAGCCCCCGAGAATAAGTTTAGACTAGGATTTAATTACACTCCGGAATATGGGTTTAGGGCAAATTTGGCCTTCCAGCACGACAACAGTTACGGAGCATTTTTAGGACAGTTTTCAGGAGATACGGATGAGAAGAACTTAGTGGATGCCGGTATAGGTTATAAGTTTGATAATGGTGTGATGTTGGATTTGACAGCACAGAATTTATTCGATAATGAGTACCGTCAGTTTCCAAATTTTCCTAAGATAGGAAGGAGGGTATTGGGTAGATTGACTTATACCTTCGGAGACGATAGTGGTGGGCCAAGTGGAATGAGCAGTGCGGGTAAAATGGACAGTGACGGCGATGGCATTAAAGACAGTAAAGACAGATGCCCCAATATAGCAGGAGTACGAAAATACAAAGGATGCCCAATGAGTGAAGAAGATATGGCAGCCAAAGCTGCTGCAGAACAGGCAGCCAGAGTCAAAGCTGAAGAAGAAGCAAGAATGAAGGCCGAAGCAGAGGCCAAGGCAAGGGCAGAGGCAGCCGCCGAGGCCAAAGCGGAAGCAGAGGCCAAAGCAAGAGCAGAAGCGGAAGCCCTGGCAAAGGCGGAGGCAGAAGCAGCCGCAAAAGCAGAAGCGGAAGCCAAAGCAGAAGCAGCAAGGCTGGAAGCTATCACGATAAGAGATGCGGAAGTAAGAGCAGCATTTGCCGCGGCGCTAACGGGTATCCAATTCAACAGCGCAAGATCAACGTTCAGGGATGAATCATTTGCGATCATGGATCAGGCAGTATCCGTGATACAGAAATATGGGGATATGCGCGTATTGATCCAGGGCCATACGGATTCCCAAGGCGGTGCTGACGCCAATAAAAAATTGTCCCAGGCCAGAGCAGATGCTGTCAGAGATTATCTGGTCTCAAAAGGAATAAGTGTTTCAAGATTATCTACGAGTGGATTGGGCGAGGATTATCCCATAGCAGATAACAACACACGAGAAGGCAGATTACAGAATAGAAGGGTGGAGTTTATCGTGTTGAAATAATCGTAAACCTCCTCAATATTAAATGAGAAGAGCGAAGCTCATGATTTGGTTTCGCTCTTTTTTTTGTTTTGGGATAAGTTTGTTTGGCTCACCGATCCCTGCCCGAGACAGGCGGACCTTCGGGCCTGTCCCGACAAGTTGTCTTCGTCGGGGCTCAATGATTCGGTTTCAATTCTTATCGTCCTTTTTAACAAAAGGTAATTTTACAACCTGGGCCTTTACCACTTTCTGCCTTACCCGAATAAGTAGGTCACTCCCAGGTTTCGCAAATTCCTTTTTTACATAACCCAGCCCAATGCCTTTTCGCAAAACAGGTGACTGCGTACCGGAAGTGACCCGGCCAATCACGTTTTCGGAGGTATCGAGAATCTCGTAATCTTTCCGCGGAATACCTCGTTCAATCATTTCAAAACCGATTAGCTTCTGACGGACTCCATTGGTTTTTTGATCGAGCAGAAACTGATCATTTATAAAAGATTTGCTGAATTTGGTGACCCACCCTAATCCTGCTTCAATCGGAGAGGTGGATTCATCGATATCGTTTCCGTAAAGACAGTATCCCATTTCTATGCGCAAGGTGTCTCGCGCGCCCAGACCAATTGGCAGAATTTCAAATTCCGCGCCAGCTTCGAATATTTTGTTCCACAGTTCTGTCGCATTTTCATTACCTACGTACAGCTCGAATCCACCTGCTCCAGTGTAACCCGTCCCGGAAATAATTACATTGTTCACTCCTCCTATGCTGCCTTTTGAAAAAGTATAGTACTTTATATCGCTGAGATCTTCGTCAGAGAGTTTTTGTAAAACATCAAGGGCTTTGGGGCCTTGCACGGCAAAGAGGCTGATAAGATGTGAATGGTTTTCAATCTCTGCATTCATCTCGTTATAACTATTTATCCAATGCCAATCTTTCGTTATGTTCGAAGCATTGACTACGAGCATAAATTCTTGATTATCAAGGCGATATACTATTAAATCGTCGACAATGCCTCCAGATGCGTTGGGCAGATATGAGTACTGCGCATCTCCGATTTCCAACTTTGAAGCATCATTGCTGCACACTTTTTGGATCAGATCAAGAGCATTTGGGCCCCTAATGACAAATTCTCCCATATGCGATACATCGAAAATGCCTACGGAATTTCTCACACCAAGATGTTCTTGAACAACGGAAGAATATTGAATCGGCATAGAATATCCCGCGAATGGGACCATTTTAACTCCGAGCTCCCGGTGTACTTTATCCAATGTCAGTTTCCTCAATTCCATATTCTCTATGCTGAATGGGCGGCAAAGAAAGAGATATATCAGGAAGAATGTGCTTGACAGAACCCTAAAATTTTGGAACGTCACTTTTAAAAACGACTTGCTGTGGCGAATGATGTGCAGTTCGTCCGCAATCGGCTCAGTAAGGACCTGATCTAACAGTTTTAGTTTGACTATTTTCGAGTTTCTGACAATGTGAAAGAAAACAAATTATGCACTTATTCGATACAGAGATATACAAGAAAAGACGAGACCAGTTAAAGCAAAATATCGGTAAAGGAAAAATTCTATTCCTAGGCAACGACAACAGCAGCATCAATTACAAGGATAATTATTACAATTTTCGGCAGGATAGTACATTCTTATATTATTTCGGGTTGAGTGAGCCCGGACTTTCGGCAACCATCGATATCGATAAAAACGAAGAGATCATTTTCGGTAACGAACTCACCATTGACGACATCATCTGGATAGGTCCCTTGCCTACTTTAGCCGAAATGGCGAAAAAAGTTGGCATTGACGAAACAAAAGCAACGGATAAGTTGGGCGAATATATCGATACTTCTTTTCTCTATCTGCCGCCTTATCGGCCCGAACATCAGATCAAGTTGTCTCGATTATTCTCTAAATCAATTGAGGATATCCACAAGGATTTCTCAGCGGACTTAATAATGACCATATCTGATCAGCGGGTTGTAAAATCGCATGAAGAAATTCAGGAAATGCACAAAGCATGCAGCTACTCTGCAGAAATGCACCTGGCTCTGATGCGGTCTGCGAAAGCTAGCATGAAAGAACACGAACTGGTCGGTATTATCGAAAAAGTGGGTATGGATCACAACGTTTTTCCTTCTTACACGCCTATCTGTACCATAAACGGGCAGACACTTCACAATCATTATTATGGCAATACCCTGTCGGAAGGAGATATGGTTTTGGTAGATGCCGGTCTGGACTCTCCTATGTATTACGCTGGTGATCTGACCCGGACATTCCCGGTTTCCAAGAAATTCACTTCTGTTCAAAAAGATATGTATGACGTGGTATATCAGGCATTTATGCATGCCGTCGAAGCTGCGAAGCCAGGGATGTTGTTTAAGGATTTGCATTTGAGCACATCAGCCAAATTAGCCGAAGGCTTAAAGGAAATTGGCCTGATCAACGACAATCCACAGGATGCAGTTATCGATGGAGCGCATACCATGTTTTTTCAGTGCGGACTGGGGCACTTGATCGGGCTCGACGTTCATGATATGGAAAACTTTGGCGAAGAGTATATTGGTTACACTCTAGATTTGAAGAAAAGCGACGAGTTTGGTTTGAAATCATTGCGATTAGGCAAGGCGCTTCAGGAAGGCTACACCGTTACGATTGAACCTGGTCTATATCTTATTCCGGAATTGATGGATAAGAAGAAAGCGGAAGGACTTCACCGAGATTTTATTAATTATGATTTGCTTGAAAAGTTTAGAGATTTTGGCGGTATTCGATTGGAGGATAATTTTGTGATAAGAAAAGATGGAGCGGAACTTTTGGGAACGCCTTTGGCAAGAACATCTTCAGAGATTGAGGAAATAAGGTATGAGGCGTTGAGTTAGACAACAGATGAGTTGGGAGATATAAGATATAAGATATGAGATATGAAAAGCTCACGGCTTGGATCATTGAGCCCAAAGGCCCTTCGACTCGCCAACTCGGCCGAAGTAACTTCGGCTACGAAGGCCGGGCGCTCAGGACAAGGGTCGGTGAGCCGGATTCTGTGTATAACTTTACCTCACTGGTCTCTCCGCTATGCTGCGAGCTCAATGATCTGAATATTACTCTCGCTACCACATCTAGTTAACCGTGCATCTTGATCACATGAAGCAATTTCTAATACTCTGTGTTTTGACTTTTTTAGGGTTTAGCTGTCTTGCCCAATTCACCAGACAAGATTCATTGAGAGGAAGCATTACACCTGAAAGATCCTGGTGGGATTTGAATTACTATCATTTGGACATTCGGGTCGATCCAAATCGAAAATGGATCGAAGGAACAAATACAATTGATTTTACAACGATTGAGCAGGACAGCATTCTTCAAATTGATTTGCAACCTCCGCTACGAATGCTTTCGGCAGTTTGGAAATCAGAAACACTTAAGATCACACAGGAAGGAAATGCACATTTCATTCATTTGTCCAGGTCATTGAAAAAAGGAGAAAAAGGGAGTATCAGGGTAGCCTATGCAGGACATCCCAAAGTTGCAGTCCGACCGCCATGGGATGGAGGAGTAACTTTTCAAAAAGACATAAATGGAAATCATTTTGTTGCCACCTCCTGCCAGGGACTCGGTGCTAGCATCTGGTGGCCTTGCAAAGATCACATGTACGACGAGCCGGATAGCATGTTGATGAGTATTACGGTGCCCGAAGATTTGGTGGACGTGTCGAATGGTTCCTTAAGGAGCGTCGAGCAAAATGATAATCAGACCAAAACCTACAACTGGTGTGTAAGTAACCCGATTAACAATTACGGTGTGAATATTAATATTGGTGACTACGCGCATTGGACAGAAACATATGATGGCGAAAATGGTCCTTTGCGAGTCGACTATTACCCACTGCGGGAAAATGAGAAACGGGCACGTAAGCAATGGAAAGATGTGCCGCGCACCTTGGAAGCCTTCGAGCATTGGTTCGGACCATTTCCTTTTTACGAAGATGGCTATAAGCTTGTCGAAGTTCCCTATTTGGGAATGGAGCACCAAAGTTCGATTACCTATGGTAATGGGTATCAGAATGGCTACTCCGGCCGCGATCTTTCCGGCACGGGATATGGTATGCTATTCGATTTTATCATCGTACACGAAAGCGGCCACGAGTGGTTTGCCAATAATATCACCTACAAGGACATGGCCGATATGTGGATCCACGAAAGTTTTACGAACTACAGCGAAAGCCTCTTCCTCGAATATCATTTTGGTAAAAAAGCCGCTTGCGAATACGTTCTTGGTACGCGCGCTAATATCCGCAATGATAGGCCGATCATTGCTCCTTACGACGTCAATGCCAGGGGAAGCGTTGATATGTATTCCAAGGGTGGGAACATGCTCCATACGTTACGCCAGCTGGTCGAGGATGATGAAAAATGGAGGGCAATGCTGAGAGGATTGAATAAAGAATTTTTTCATAAAACAGTGACTACTAGGGAGATAGAGGAATATATGGCTGAATCACTTGGTCTGGATTTAAAAGCCTTTTTTGATCAGTATCTGCGCGATGCCCGAATTCCTGTTTTGGAATATTATCATCAAAACAGCCAACTCTTTTACAGATGGAATAATGTCGTCCGCGGATTTCAAATGCCTGTCGGTGTGAGAATTAATGGAAAGGATTTTGTGCTCCAGCCAAAAGCAACATGGCAAATTATGGCCTACGGAAATGAGTTAAGGGAATTTGATGTGGATCGAAATTTTTATGTTAGAGCACATAGATTGAGATAGGAATTTTCAAATTACAATTTTCAAATCAAAATATGTCGAAAAGAAGCAAAAGAAAGTGCTTATTGGCTCAGATTAATCAAGGAAACAAATGATTTGGGAAATAGCGATGTTGCAAGCGGATTAATTCAGGAATCCAATGAATTAAAAAAAATCTTCTCAGCAATACTAATTAAATCGTAGGATTTTGAATTTTTGAATATTGTCCGTTGGAATTTATTTGTTATTTGTGCTTTGAAAATTGGAATTTAAGGAAAAGGACCTTTATAAATGACAAAAAATCGCCTACAAAACTACTGGGGGAAGAACCTGAAATACCTCCTCATCCTACTGACCATTTGGTTTATGGTTTCCTTTGTTTTAGGAATATTTGTAGCCCAACCTCTTAACAACTTTAAGATCATCACTATCCCCTTGGGATTCTGGTTTGCTCAGCAAGGATCCATTTATGTATTTGTCATCTTGATTTTTGTCTATGTCTTTCTGATGAATAGGCTCGACAAAGAATTTGACGTACACGAAGAATAAGAGAAGATCATGACATTACAGATTTGGACTTTTGTCATCGTAGGAATCACATTCGCACTTTACATTGCGGTAGCGATCTGGTCTCGTGCAGGTTCGACTAAGGAATTTTACGTGGCGGGCGGAGGTGTTAATCCCGTCCTCAATGGAATGGCCACCGCGGCTGACTGGATGTCGGCGGCTTCCTTTTTATCTATGGCGGGACTGATATCATTTATGGGTTTTGACGGATCGCAATATTTGATGGGGTGGACGGGTGGATATGTACTTCTTGCACTTCTTTTAGCTCCTTATCTCAGGAAATTTGGAAAGTACACTGTACCCGATTTTATCGGGGATCGCTATTACTCGCAGTTGGCCAGGGTGGTCGCAGTGATTTGCGCTTTGTTCGTATCATTTACTTATGTGGTTGGGCAAATGAAAGGAGTAGGAGTGGCGTTTTCAAGGTTTCTGGGTGTTGAATTCGGGACTGGCGTTTTGATCGGAGTGTTGATTGTATTCTTCTATGCAGTTTTAGGAGGCATGAAAGGTATCACCTATACACAAGTGGTGCAATACTGCGTTTTGATCTTTGCCTTTACTCTTCCAGCAGTATTCATATCTATTGAGATGGTTAACAATCCTATTCCACAGCTAGGGCTTGGAGGCACTCTCGACGATGGCACTAATTTACTTACCCAACTTAACCAACTGTCTGTTGACCTGGGCTTCCACGAGTATACCACGGCCAATAAACCGATGATCGACCTCTTTTGTGTTACCGCCGCTCTAATGTTGGGCACGGCAGGATTGCCCCATGTCATAGTGCGCTTTTTCACCGTTCCAAAAGTAGCGGATGCGCGTAAATCGGCGGGATGGGCATTGCTGTTCATTGCTATTCTTTATACGACGGCACCGGCAATCGCCGTATTCGCACGCACTAATCTGATCAATACGGTCAATGATACGGAATACGCCGAAATGCCGTCTTGGTTCAACAGTTGGGAAACAACGGGATTATTAGCTTTTGACGATAAAAATGGGGATGGCCGTATCCAATATTACAATGATCAGAATGCAGAATTTGTCAATAATGTGGCAAACCCAAATGGGTGGAACGGCAACGAGCTCGCCATCGACAGAGACATTATTGTTCTCGCGAATCCGGAAATTGCCAATTTGCCAGATTGGGTGATTGCCGTTGTAGTTGCCGGTGGTTTGGCCGCGGCACTTTCCACTGCCGCCGGTCTTCTACTTGTGATTTCCACATCCATATCCCATGATCTGCTGAAAAAATGGCTAGCACCGAATATTAGTGAAAAGCAGGAATTGTGGTATGCGCGCATCGCTATTGCTGCTGCGGTAATCGTTGCCGGTTATGCTGGATTTAATCCGCCTGACTATGTGGCCGCGATTGTGGCCTTTGCATTTGGACTGGCAGCCTCATCTTTCTTTCCCGCCATCGTTCTTGGCATATTTGATAAGCGTATGAATATGCCCGGTGCCGTTTCGGGAATGATCATAGGCTTACTATTCACCTTGATTTATATTGTCTATTTCAAATTTGGCGGGGGAACACCCGATCAACATTTATGGGATATTTCTCCTGAAGGCATTGGGGCATTGGGCATGCTGATCAACATGATTATTGCATTGGTCGTGAGTCGATTGACTGCAGCGCCGCCGCTTTCTGTCCAGGAGATTGTAGAGGATATTCGTGTGCCTCGAGGAGCGGGTAGGGCAGTGGGGCATTGAATAATTTCTATGCTTCACTTCAGGCATATTTGTTATAATTCTCATCCTGAGAATTTGACTTATGTTTATCAGAGCAAGATTGACTGAGATTGTGATTCGGCTCAGCGTTTTTCTGCAAATGCCTTGAAATTGTTTAACCATTTTTCTCCTTGTTTCCTATACATACCCGGAAAAAGAATAGCGATGAGCTTCGGCATAACCCAACTAATGCGCGTGTACTCGTATTCATATTCATACCTGGTTTGATTATCATTGAGTGCGGTAAAATTGCATTTCATCGTGTTGTCCATGTGTTTGTGATGATAGCTTGCTTCAAAGCTTTCCGGAAGGCGATTTGCTGTGATTGTTTCGGTCAACTCCATTTCGCCTTTTCCGAATTTGTAGTACATTTTGGACACGGCGCCATCTTTGCCTTCAGTTTGACCAGGATTTTCGAAACGTGAGTTTTTACCGTGCTCTTGGAAATAAATAAGTTTTGGCCTATTTCAATATTGGAAAGCCCGTCGGCCATCAACAACAATACTTTGTATTACTGTTTGCTCAACTTTGATTTGTGCAGTGCAGTTTTGTCCAACTCATCTCCCTTAAGGGCGGCCTTTTTATACAAGTTCGTAAGACTTCGACCGTTTTACCTCAACGCTTCAAGAACCAATTCATAAAACCATAGCCATCGTTGGCTTTGGTCGGGGACAAAGCCATCGATACCCATTTTTCGGACAGAATTTGCTTATCCTTCCACTTTCCCCTCCGCAAAGTCAGGTAGCCGAATCGCGCCTGGTCTCTCGCCGTCAAAAACATCCCTCCTCCCCAATGTCCACCTCCACTTACTACCTGCATCATCTCTCCATCAATGACCATCCACGAATTCTCGTAGCCCAACCATCTCCATTTCGGAGAAGCTCCGATAGGATCCATTAAGTGTTTTTTAAGCACCTGAGGCAGTGGCTTTCGCCAAATATTAGTAGCTGCTAATGCCAACAGATTGACGCGTACGTCATTGTATTCGAATACTGTTCCGGGCTCATTTCTCGTGCGGGTGATCCATTCCGAAGGCTCTCCCGAAGGCCGATCTGCCCAATCGGGTTTGCCGAACAGAGTGCCTTCCCAGTCACCCCACTGGCCAGGGTAATATGTTTCTTGGGAGGAAGAGGAATAGGCTATTTGTGCACATATTAAGAAGAGTAAAATCCTCGAACAAATTGATTTCATATTTATCGTCATTATTCATGGTTGAGTTGGAAATAATTCGGGTTAAGTCGGTTGGCTAATTTTAGACCGTCACTTCTTCTTCCCGGGCAGGTCCATCAAATTTTTCAAACGCCCGGTACAGAACAAATACGATCAGAGCTGCTACAACAAAAGACAATATATAGAGCACGTCATTACCAAACCACTCTCTCATTGTCTCAATTTCTCCCCCCATCCCGAAAAGAAACGCGACCAGGTTATTGAGAATATGTAGGACGATCGGAAGCCAAAGCGATTTGGTTTTATAATAAACATATCCCAAAACGAGTCCGATGAAAAAAGCTCCGATCATTTGAAGCGGGATCATATGTATAACACCGAAAATGATAGAGGAATAGATGACCGCCTGTCGCGGAGGGTAGGTCTTCAGGAATTCTTTTAAAATGATACCTCTGAAAATAATCTCTTCGCATATGGGCCCAATGAATGCACCGGCAACGATCAGAACAATGGGATGAATACTTTTGAATATGTCGGCATATTGCTCGTACATTTCACCATATCCAGGTATATTTTCCAACATGCCGCCGAACACATAACTAACGCTCAACATAAGAAAGTAGGCTATTGGAATCAACCTCCAATATTTCTTCTCCCATTTCCACGCCGTGGTCGCAAGACTTCTTTTTCTCAAGATAATCCAAACGGCTATTAAGAATCCGAGTGGCAATCCGATCGCCATCATGACATTCATCATAGGTTCAGGCTCTCTATAGCCTAAGACGACCGCTACAATCGCCGCTATGATAACGGCGATAAATTGTCCGGCAAGGACGGCCAATGCGATTCCTACTCCGTCCCAGAATTTGACGTTGGGATTCCGCTTTTGAATGGAGTTTTTCTCCTGAGACTGGTTTGTCGTATTATTTTCATCCATACCGCTTAAGTATCAAGCTAATTTTATTGCAAATTTTTGTCTGCAACAAGTTCTCGGAAATTCAAGTCATAGTCTTAACGAAAACAATGCACACGTCGGCACCACGGCCACTACGCTGCGACCACGTCATTTTTGCTCCTTGTGTCGTCGTGCCGTTGTGCGAAATCCTATTGTGCACTTAAGTCGCACGAGATTTCACAGTTATATCGGCAGCTTAAACTTTTTGGAAAGATACTTGTGATAGATATAAAGGAAAAGTACAGCACCGGCTATCGCTACAATCAGATCGCCAAATATTCCGTGTCCGATCATACGACGAATGCCAATAACGCCGGCCAAAAATCCTCCAAGTATCGAACCTGCTATGCCGATTATTATTGAAGAAATCCAGCTCGGATCTTCTTTCTGCGGTGTAATTCCTTTTGCAACAGCGCCAGCGACAAATCCTATGGCCAGCCAGATTAGTAGTCCCATAATTTATTTTAGTTTTGTTTCACCTAAATATATTGCAATGATAAGATTTAGCAAAATAATTTCGATAATCATAGCCTTTTCATCTTTGAATGCATGTACCAGTAAAACAGAAAAAGGCAAACCGGAAAGCAAGATGAACAAACTAGTAATTACCGAAATCGCCGAAGTAGAAAATGTGGGAACAATCAAAAAGTACGAATTGGAAAATGAGAATGGAATGCTTCTCGAAGTGCTGAACTTTGGCGGAATTATAACGAAAATCCTCGTACCTGATCGCGATGGCAATTTGGATGATGTCACAGTAGGTTTTGAGAATCCGCTGGATTATCTCGGGGAACATCCCTATTTCGGAGCAATAGTCGGCCGCTATGGCAACCGCATTGCTAAAGGCGAATTTAGTATTGATGGCGAAAAATATGGCCTTGCCACGAATAACGGTGCAAATCATCTGCACGGCGGCATAAAGGGTTTTGATAAGCTCATTTGGGCCGTTGCCGACGTTTCAAATGAAAATCACCATGCTCTCGAACTTCGATATACAAGTTCGGACGGAGAAGAAGGCTACCCCGGAAGGCTTGAGTCGAAGGTGATTTATACGTTGACAAATAACAATGAATTAAAAGTGGACTATGAGGCGATAACAGATGGACCTACCCATGTCAATTTGACCCAACACACCTATTTCAATCTGGGTGGCCTAAAAAATCAGAAAATCCTCGATCACACATTAACCATCAATGCCGATCATTATCTGGCTATAGATGAAGGCTTTATTCCTCTTGGAGAATTAACGCCTGTAGAGAACACACCATTTGACTTCAGAGAGGCAATGGCCATAGGTCGCGACATTAACCAGGAGCATATTCAAATACAGAGAGGATTAGGATACGACCATTGCTGGGCGCTTAACAGGAACGGAGACGGACTTCAGATTGCCGCACAACTCGTTGATAATCAAACAGGTAGGAAAATGGATGTCTTAACTACTGAGCCTGGAGTACAATTTTACACAGGCAATTTTCTGGATGAAACCTTAGAAGGCAAACGAGGGAAAATCCAGCATAGAGCAGGGTTGTGCCTCGAAACCCAACACTTCCCCGATTCTCCCAATCAAGAGAATTTTCCTTCTACTTTATTGAAGCCTGGTGAAAAATATGAGACGAGTACGGTTTTTAGATTTGGAGTAATAGAGTAGTAAAAAGACCGTTCAAAGTATCGCTCTTTCCGAAGCTTGGAGGTATCAACACAAGAAGTTATTATAACACGTTGATTTAAAATAATTTACATATTTTAAAAAAATGTAATATATTAGCGTCGTGATGATAATAGAACCTCGTGAATCGGGAAATCATTTTGCTTCCAAGTTTACTAATTGCCTCTGGTTTTGAATGTTTGACTACCTCAGATGTTAAGTTTTTGAATAATTATCGAAAACACATGGATCGATCAAAATACTCGCTTGAAGAGCTATTTTTGGTCAGCGAAAGCGATTTTGAACTTGGGGGCATAATGAACCCGTTTAATGAAATGCAAGACACCTCTCGCCCCGAATCTGATTTTAAATCCCTTTTTACTTCCTGGCCTTACCTTTCAAGACATGATATTAAGATTTGCATCTATAAACCTTCCCTTGAGGAGATTTTCGAAAAACTCGTGAACGAAATCTTAAGACATCTCGCGATCCTCAGAGAGTCGAATAACCCACATATTCTTGAAAGCCTAACAGAAGGAGGATTTACCATCCCCAGATTGAAACATTTGCAGGATCATGTCTTTTATCAAAAGACATTGGCTTTGCATTTGTGTGGATTTGGGGATGTTGTTTTGGATGCCTTTAATAGAATTTTGCGGAAATTCACTTCCAAACTTTAGCCATCGTTCGCTACAAAGATAATGTCGTAAAATCGCTTACTTTACTGGTAGTTACCGAACGTATAATACTCATTAAGAAATAATAATGAAGAATCTCGCCTTTCTCACCCTTTTGATCATAACCTATTTCGCATGTCAGAAAAAACAAATTCCTCTCTCCCTTGACGGTACAGAAGTGTTTTACAATAGCGATAAGGCCCCGTTCTATCACGGAGTGGCTTCGGGAGATCCATTGACAGATCGGGTGATCATTTGGACGAGGGTCACACCGCCCCATCATCAAAAGATCAAAGTGAACTGGGAAATCGCTGTGGATGAAGGGTTTAGCACCATTGTCAAAAGCGGAAATATCACAACTGATAGTTTAAGCGATTATACAGTAAAGGTGGATGTACCAGGACTAAAAACAAATACCAGGTACTACTACCGGTTCAAATCTTTAGGAACCACTTCGATGATCGGCAGGACAAAAACGATAAACAATACAGGTGAAGGTGAAATCAAATTAGGGGTAGTCAGCTGTAGTAATATTGAATTTGGCTATTTCGCTGCCTACAGGCACCTCGGCGATAAAGAATTGGATATAGTGATCCATCTCGGTGATTATTTTTATGAATATGGTCCGGGTACTTATGGAGATAGCACTTTTGCAAGGAAGAATATTCCTCCTCACGAAATAGTGTCGCTCAGCGATTACAGGACGCGTTATTCTCAGTATCGTCTTGATAAAGACCTGCAATACGTGCATCAGCAGCATGCTTTTATAACCATATGGGATGATCATGAGATAAGCAATAATTCTTATAAGACCGGTGCCCAAAATCACCAGGAGGACGAAGGTGACTATGAAGTCCGAAAGGCAGCGGCAAAGAGGGCATATTACGAATGGTTACCGATCCGGGCCAATGAACAAGATGTACTTTATCGCGATTTTGATTTTGGTACGTTAGCAGATATTATTGTCCTGGACGAGAGGCTGGAAGGCAGGTCGGAACAGGCTGAGTCAATACAAGAAGTGGATAAAAATCAGACCATGTTGGGATCGGGACAATTGTTATGGTTCAAGAATAAACTATTGGATTCAGATGCGACCTGGAAAGTGATTGGCAACCAGGTGATTTTCAGCGAAATGGACTTGTCGAAGGTGCGCCCGACCAGTCCAAAAAATATGGATGCCTGGGACGGTTATGCTTTGGAAAGAGACAATATTATTGACCACATTCGGTCCAATGCCACAGAAAATGTGCTGTTTATTACAGGTGATACGCATACCTCCTGGGCCTTTGAAGTACCCGTTTCCATAGAAGATTATTTTTCATCAAATAATGGTGTAGCCATAGAATTCGGAACTACCAGCATCACTTCATCCAATTGGAATGAAAGAGGTACTGATGAAGAAGTGATGGGAGCAGAGCAATTAATAATGGCTTCCAATCCCCATCTAAAATTTGTGAATGGTCGAGATCACGGTTATATGGTATTAACTCTTTCACCGGATGAAGCCCGGGCGGACTGGTATTACGTTGATGACATTAAAGATGAGGAGTCTGGGGAACGATTGGCGAAATCAATTAGGGTATCAAAGGGGAGCTCCGTACTTGTAGGTGAATGAGAGGTTGACAGACTTCAAACGAGTTGTTAGATGAGTGCATTACTATTTCAAGTGTAAGTTGCTCGAGGCTTAAACGTTTTAAAACAACGATTGAAACCTTGGCTTTCACCTCCGATTATACGTAACCCCGACCCTCATCCGCATACTCAACCCAGGCTCACTATTGACAGCCGTTTTTCCTTTGAAAAAGAAAAAATCTGCTCCAACATTCAAAGAAACATTTCCCAAAAGCGGTATCAATATCTCATGGATCATAAACTCGCGTAGCGCTACAGGCTGTCCATCTTTCGATCTTTTCATTCGACCATTTTCGTGCAGGACAAAACGGTTGTTCACCTTGAAGGCCCACCTAAAGTGCTCTTTCAATGGCCCATTCGTGATCACATTAGTCGTCGCAACACTGTAGTAGACATCTTCGTGCATGAAGCGGCCATTGACAAACCAATATCTTCGACGCGGCGTATCAAACGACATCACGCCATTGGTCACCAAATCATGCACTTTATCAGCTTCAAATAATCTCCTGATATCCCTGCCTTTCATATCCATCAATACGATTTCATCCTCCATCCACAGCCATGATCGTACCTCTCTTTCGTGCAATTTGCCAATCAGTGGTAAAAAACTTGTGACAGGACGCACTAGTGCCTCGGGAACGAAATATTAGAACTATTTTTAATATATTTGTGTTCACCAAAACAAAAAAAAGATGAGAGGGATTCCCACAGCCCTCCCATTAACAGTAAACGAACGTCAGCGTGATATATTAGAAAAGGAATATCACAAGGTGAATATACCAAGTTCATACAAACAACGAGTTTCCATAGTAGTTTCAGGAATGGAAGGAAAGAGTATACATGAAACTTCAAGAAATTTAGGAGTTTCATTAAATACAGTACGACGGTGGAGGCGGCGTTGGGAATCAGGACAAGAGGAATTAAGAGCGTTAGAACATGATGAACAAGGCATTCGAGTGAAAGATCATGTTTTACGTACCAAGATTAAGGAGGAGGTACTATCAGACTTGCCCAGGAGTGGAGCACCAAAACGAATAACCTTAGCCCAAGAGCAGCAAATTGTAGGGTTGGCCTGTGAAAAGCTCGAGGATCATGATATTGAAATGGATTACTGGACAAGAGAAATGTTGGCCCATGTGGCAAAGGCAAGGAAAATTGTGGATAGCATTTCCCCACGTTATGTGGGCACTATTTTAAAAAAAACAAATTAAGGCCGGATAAGTCAGATTATTGGTTATACCCCAATATTGAGGACCGAGAATTATTTCGCAAACAAGTTGAGTTCATTTGTGCTTTAATTATAGGGGCAGTGGCGGGGCAAGACCCAAATAGGCGTGTTTTTAGTGTAGACGAAAAAACAGGTATTCAAGCCTTGGAGAGAAAAAACAGCACTCCGATGCGCCCGGGTAGAAATCGTCGTATTGAATCTGAATACACTCGACACGGAACAACCTGTTTAATGGCCGCATTGGATATTTCTAATGGAAAAATACACCATTACCGATTACATCCAACCCGTACAGAAAAGGATTATTTAGAATTCATAAAACAAAGTTGTGCAACTGTATCAATTGATAAACAAATCGGATTTCTTGCTGATCAACTCAATACACATAAATCGGAATCTTTGGTGCGTTGGGTAGCCCAGCAAATCGATTATAGGGGAGACTTAGGAACAAAAGAGTATAAGGGAATTCTAAAAAGTCAAGCTTCCAGACAAGCATTTTTAGAGAATCCCGAACATCGCATCTTTTTTGTATATACTCCAAAACACTGTTCCTGGCTCAACCCTATCGAAAACTGGTTTGGAAAACTACAAAGGCACAGAATTAAGAACGGAAATTTTATATCAGTGGACGATCTGAAATCCAAAATTGAATCTTACATTGCATTCTACAACACACTATTGTTTAAACCGTATAAGTGGAAATTCAAAGGATTTATCGAAGCTCAACCTCATGGTTCAAGAACTTCGTTCCCGATGCACTAGTGCCTCGGGACCGAAGTCCTTGAACGTTTTAAAAGTTGCTGGTTGCCGGTTGTTTGTTGCTGGTTCCCTACCAAACAACTATCAACGAACAACAATCAACTGTTTGAATAAATGGTCACACATTTAGTTCCTGACGCACTAGTGCTCTGTAAAGTAAATTTCTACAGTTTATGGCGGCATCTTTTGAGCCAGCTCTTTGTTACAAAGCCTCGCCGTAGCTTTGGCTATGGCTGCGTTTTGCGCCGCGATCTGACTCAAAATCTGCTCCCCATAATTCAGAAGAACTTACTTTACAAAGCACTAGTGACACTTCAGCTGGAGCTCCTCGTCTCAAAACGTTGGCAATAAATTTTTCCCACAAGCCTTTAGACATCCTCCCATTCTTTGTCGTTTTGTCATAGTTTTCAAGACTTGGTCTTTGCTCTATTATGTCAATAAATGCGGGGAACATCAAGTCACCTTTTTCGCGCGCTGCGAAGTCCAGATTTTTGGTAATTTGGTGGACTAGCGAGGTATCTGATTCAATCCTGTCGTTTACGGGAAAATTCTGTTCTGTGATCTTTGAGAGAGACGCGTTCTCTTGCATCGTATCCTGGCTGAACTCTAAATCCACCTTACCTACGGCGATTCCGTAGTCATAGTTATTTGCGATGTGGTAAGGCCTGCCATATCCTCTTTTTTCTACGAGAGGAAGTTGGATCTCTTTTGTAAAATTAAATGGTGTACCATTATTGCTTATGTCCGAGCTTAAGATATCAATACCGTATACGCGATCCACTAACGCCCTTTGCCGTGCCGAGAGATCAAAGTCTCCGTTGCGATGGCCCAGATCAATTTTCAAAACCTTTGTATGTTCATCAGACGCCTCATCCACCAACGAAGCAAGTACTTTTACGCGCGAATCAAAATTGCCCTGGTTACTGGGCAATTCGAACAATCTGCCTTTCTTGCCAAAATCGACTCGGTTAATCTCACCGGCTGACCATTGTTTTTGATTTTGAGGCCATAAGGCACCTGGTTCCTCGACAATAAAACATTCCGTATCCTCTTCTATTAATGCCCTCTTCATCTCGACCTTGATCAGTGGACAATAGGCCACAGGTTCGAATCCTGTCGGGGTCACCTGGTAATCAAGTAGTTACGAAAACTCCTTACCACGTCTAATCCATCTTCATTACACATCCATTACGCGGATGACAGAAATAATCTATAATACTATTATACAGCACAGCCCTATCAGTATAACATGCAAAAAAATGGAAACCAATTACGAACAATTCTTACCGCTAGTTTCAAGTTTTACTCTCTTAATAGGGTGGTTTATGGCATTCATATTATGCAACTATCGAAAAAAATAATTAATAATGACGCCCAAGAAGCATTCCGCCCCACAATCTTTCTGTTATCACAATTTTGGTAACCGCTTCATAATCTGACCATCCACCCTTTATTTCGTTGTCATGAACGCGTGGCAACACCTTAATAATAAAATATTTCGTAATTCACAAACTAAGGCTACCTCGTCTGCAACTATTACAAGTTATGGCGATGCACTTAGACTTCTGAAACAATACGGCGTCACCGGCAAGGTAGAGCCTGGTACCGTCAGAGGCTTGCCCGCATATTTCTACTGCCGCGATCATATATCCTCTCTTATTTCTGGCAATCCTTTTTCCGTTTACAGATCTGCTGATAATGGCAGACAGAAAGCAGATGACCATCCACTTTATTACCTTATAAAAGAACGCCCTCACCCATACCTCAGCCAAATTGATTTTATAAAAACTTTGATCGGCTTTATGCTCGATTATGGTAATGGCTATGCAGCTATCCGTCGCGATGGCAGCTTCGAGAATCGTCCCACCCATATGGATATATGGCATCCGGAATATGTATCGGTCAAAATCGTAGATGGCCAAAAAATTTACAAAAATCACAATACCAAAGAAGTCCTTCATTATGCAGATATGATCCATTTGATGGATATCATTATCGATCCGCTCACACTCGTTGCTGATTCCAGGATATCTATTGCCCGTAAGACTTTTGAAGAAAGCCTGGTCGGAAGGGAGATGTTTAATACCGTAATGAAAAAGGGAACCTTCCTGTCTGGCTATCTCAAATTTGCCGGCAACCTACGCAAGCAGACCAGGGATGAAGTCATTGAGCAGTGGAATAAGGCATATCAGGGGTATACCAAAATCGGCGCTACTGGTCTCACCGAAGCAGGCGGGGAATATGTACAACTCAAAGTCCCATTCCGCGACCTCCAATTTATGGAGCAGCGCAATTTGTCACTGTACGATACAGCCCTCATTATGGGATTCAAACCTGGCCACCTGGGGAGTAAGGAAGGCGAAAGTTTCAACACCCTGGAGCAGTACAATATCGAAAAAATGCAATACCCTATTATTCCCCTGGCCAGAAAGATTGAGCAGGAATTTAACTACAAATTAATCGGGCCATCCGAGCGTATAGGCAAAGAGAAATTATTCGTAAAATTTGACTTCAAAGGACTACTCCAGGCATCAGTCCAGGACCGCAAAGACCTATATCAGACCTTACTCAGTCTGGGAGTCATGACTCAAAACGACGTCCTGCGCCTCGAAGATATGAACACATTCGCCGACGGCGACAATCGCCTCGTGCAGATGGGATTCACCACACTCCAAAATATTTTGGATGGTAAACCATCCAGCTTATTCCCAGAGGGAACGGCAAACTTCACTCCAAAACAAATACAGGAAATGGAAAGAATGTGGCAAAGACTCGAACCGCAAATATTAGAAAAACGTCAAAACGGAAATCATGAGTAAAGCATTAATGACAGTATCTGGGCAAGAGTTTTCTGAGCCTGTTTCAGTCCCTGGCATGCAGATAGATATGTTCGACAAAATAGAAGAAAACAATAAAGGTGGACTACTGCCAGAAAAGTACAAAGTGTGGCAACAAGTATCTAACGATAGTCAAAAATCGATCATAAAAGACAAAGACGGTGTCGAATGGTATCGCTGGGTAATTTCCGACAATACGCCAGATCGTGGGGGGGATGTAGTGCCAGCAGAGGCATGGGATATAAAAAATTTCAACAAGAATGGTCTATGCCTGTATATGCATAAGATGGGCAGTAATGGAGAGTTGGTATCTGATCCTGACAGGATACTTGGCCCTGCCAAGGTGATGATAGAGGATGGAAAGCTGATAGGCTTTAATCGGTTCGAGCCAGAAGACATAAACCCTCTTGCCAGTAAGATAAAAAAGAAAGTTGATTTTGGCACACTGAATGCTACGAGTGTGGGCTATATTCTGCACAAAGCTCACATGGGAGTTGAGCACGATGGTGAGGATACAGGTCACCTGTATTTTGATTTGGCAGAGCTTGTAGAGTTTTCCATTGTGGACATACCCATGAATCCAAATGCCTTGAGAAAGTCATTTCACACAAACGTGGACGAATACATAAAAACACATATAAAACCAGATACCCATTCTACGCATCGCTCTACTGAAAATGCCCTACCGGACACGGAGGGTGACGAAGCAAAAAGTATAGATGAGGATTTCGCTCGACTTGCTCATCTGTCATTTCTTAAACGCAAAAATTTTGAGCGATGTTTAAAAAACTAGAGCTCCTGACAGAGCAACGGGCGCAAAAAAAGGACGCCCTCGAAGGATTGCTGAAAAAGCAATCTGTTACAGATTATGAGACTACCGAAGACGAGGTCCATCTTGCATTTGGGTTGGATAAAGACCTTGACGACTTAGAAACGGAAATTAAGTTTTTGCAAAAGCAAAAACAAAGATTCCTAGATAGTGCAGGTGACCAAATGACCACAGCCCCGACTATCATGAGAGACACCGCGCCGCGCCAGGGCGAGGCCGGTAATATTCGCGATTTGCAGAAATCATATTCGATTTCAAAAGCAATCCTGCACCTCACCGGTAAAAATAAAAAGCTGGATGGTGCCGAAGCGGAAGCCCACCAAATGGCCGAGGAAGAGGCTAAGAAAAATGGAGTAGATATATATGGCGTAGGTCTACCCTCGGTGTTAGTGAAAGTCACGACCGGGGCGGAGTCAGGAAACGAGGGATCGGATTTTGTGCCTTTAGATTTATTTCGCACTCCTATCACAGCACTCACTCCCACATTACTCGCCGAAGAGTTAGGCGCGACCGTGTTTAGAGGACTTACTGGCAATCTCGATGTACCTCGGATCACCAATACCCTCACCTCTGCCTGGGAGGGTCAATTCGATGATAATGCCAATACTCAGACTGCCACTGACAAATTGCACATCACCCCACACCGTATGGGATCTTATACCGATCTGGGTAAGCAATGGTTGTTCCAGGGCATCACCGGTGATCAGTATATCATAGACGAGTTGCGTAGATCGCAAAAAGAGCTACTTGATTCTGACTTTTGGAATGGTGGCGATGGTGGTGTTGCCGATCCGCTTACTGGTATCCTGAGCCTCACCAATGTCGGTGTAGTGTCCATCGGTGCTAATGGTGGTGCACCTCTTAGAGATCACCTTATTAATCTCGAAAAAGAAGTCGCTATCGACAATGCGGATGTAGGCGATATGGCATATGTCACCACTCCAGGTGTACGTGCTAAGCTCAAGCTGACTAAGACGGACGCCGGTAGTGGCCTGTTTGTATGGGACGGTAACTTCCTTAACGGTTATCGTGCATTCGTGACTACTCAGATACCCAGCAATCTGACTAAGGGATCTGGTACTAGCCTTCATGCTATTGTCTTCGGAGTATTCTCCACAGCGATCATAGCGCAGTTTGGCGGATATGATATAGTACTGGACGATGCCACTCAGGCACTTAAAGCCACATTGAGAGTAGTGGTCAACAGTTGGTGGGATACAGCTTTCCGTCACGACGAAGCATTCGCAGTGGTAAAAGATGCGGATATAACATAATAATTTTTAGTTGATGATGCTAGAATCCTCCCGTGTAAGATCGGGAGGCTTCTTATTCTAAAAAATAGAGATATGGCAAAAATAACAAAGCGAATCAAGTTTTTGAAAACTCCGACAGGCAAATACCGAATGGGTTATCACGCAGGCGATATTGTAAATCTGACGGCTGACTCAGAGATAATAACGGAAATGATTAGTTCTAAATGGGCTGAAAAGGCACCTGCTGAAAAGGCACCTGCAAAGACCTTATCTGCTAAAAAGTAATAATGCATTTACGCCTTATATCACGAGCGACTACTCCGGTGATCCTCAGCAGGGCAGATGCTAAAAAGTACCTGTCTGTACGCGATACGTTTACCGATGACGATACCCTTATCGACAATCTTATCGCCGAAGCCAGGGACGTGATCGAAAGACACAATAAGATATATCTGCAAGAGGCAGTAATAGAAGGAAGGAGATTTGGTTTTCACCCGATAGATTATACATATGTTGACTTTTGGGTGAGGCCGGTACGTGGCATTGTCAGTGTCAAGTATACGGATACCGCAGGAGCAGCACAGACACTCGCAGCGACTAACTACTTCCTGGATACCAGTCGCACACAGGAGCGACTATGTTACAATAGTGATGTGACTCTGCCAGATGTAAAGGACGATACACACGTGGTCATCCGCCTCGACGTAGGATACAAGGCCGCAGTGGAGGGATACGCGACTGTACCAGAATTGTATAGACGTACCATGTATTATTTAGTATCCGAATGGTACGGCGCACGGTACAATCATGTGGCAGAAAAAATGAGCATAGCAGAGCGCATACTGAAGATGGATAGAATGCCGACAATTTAAAACTGGAATGAGGAGAGGGAAAAGCACTCGTACTGAGCTGGTGACAGGAGTCGAAGCAACATATCGGCACCACATCGATCCGTCAGAATTAGATAGACTAGTTGACCTGGTGCCTGATGGTACACCTGTCAGAGAGGCAAGTGGATCGTGGATAAAGACAGACGGCACCACCATCCAGGTAAGGGCAAAGGTAGTATATGGAGTACCATCCGAAGGTATGGAAGGCGATAGATTGAATCTGAGCCAGATCCTGACCATCACCGTGCGCAATCAGGGACTGGATGCTCTGGATGGAAATTGGAAAGTCGTGTACAGTGGGGATACGTACAACATCGAGGGCAGCAGGGAAGTGGGCAGAGATACTTTTTTGGAATTGTATTGTGATATACTGAAAGATTGAGTTAATGGAGATAAGCCTACACATACCTAAGTCAGAAAGAGTAAAACTCGAAAAAGAGCTACAAGGACTCGTGCGCAAGTTTGATGACAGGACAGTACAGCGCATATTCACTCAGGCATCTAAGCCATATTTGGCTGCTGTGCAGGCCGCTCCGCCGAGGGCAGACCGGGTGGTAAAGCGATACAGTACACCTAAATTATTTAGCAGAAAAAGAGCCCCCAGGGGTTTTGGTAATGTAGTAGCAGAATATCATCCAGGTAATTTGGGCAGATCGTTTAAGAAATTGACTTTCAGAGGATCCTCTAAAATGAAAGCCATTTTTATCGGGCCAAAAAGGGCGTGGCGTAATCCGAATGGGATATTCAGTACACGCAGTAAAGTAGATGGTTGGTATGCTCATTTGGTGGATGGACTGGACACTATTATAAAAACCACATGGAGCAGTACCAGGAGTGCAGTATTAGAAAATTCAATAAAAGCATTTAGAAAACTACTGGAAAAATAAAAAAGTCCCCTTTAGGGGATTTAGGGGTATGAACTACTCAAAAATAATATACAACCTACTCAGCAACGACGCCCCGGTGACGGCCATCATAGCCGACCGCATAGGCAATGTCAATCTACTCCCAGACCTCGATATGCCTTACCTGGTCTTTCGCCAGGCAGTCGAGACATTCTACGCTAAGGACTCACATTTTCACATACAGGATATGGTGAGTATACAGGTCAATTTAATGACTAAGGAAGACAAGGGTATAATATATCTATTTGACCTGGCTGAAAAAATAAGGACAGCCCTGGCCAAATCAAAACCTGGTGTGATTGAGACATTCAACGTCAATTTTATACGATACGATGGACAAGATCCCCAGGAGTATCACAAAGAAACCGAGGCGTACATCACGCCGCTAAATTTTACAATGCAAATAAACAGATAGCAATGGAATGGAAATCAAATTATAGGGTCGAAGTGCTCAAAAAGATAAAACACATGGGTAAGGATTTAGAGCCTGGCCGGTGGATACGCACTAATCGATTTCAGGAAGTATTAGATACGTATGGAGATAGGGTACAGGTGATCGATGCAGAAACAAAAAAGGTGATCGTCAAGGGCAGGAAAAGCTCTGGATTACCACCTAAAAATGAATAATAATTAATACACATAAAATACCAAAATCATGGCAACAGTAGGAGAAATACCCGCCGGTATACTCACAGTATTCAGAGGCGGCACGGCAGTCGGATGCGCGACGCAGACCGACATAGAATTTTCTAACGAACTCACAGAGATCCTCTGCAAAGACAGTGCAGGGTGGGCTACCTATAAAGGCGGCAAAAAGACGTGGTCTATCAGTATTGCGGCCCTCTATGCAATGGATGCGACGGTATCTGGTGATGATTTCTACACGGATTTGGCCGCTGATACCTCATTCGCAATTGAGTTTGCGACCGCTACCAGCGGCGACACCAGGTACACCGGCAATGTGCTGGTGTCTAATCTCAGTATCAATGCAGGCAACTTTGGCGAATCAGCTTCATACTCCTGTACCCTTCAAGGTACAGACGCACCTACTAAAGGACTGGTAACATCATGAAGCACATTAATATAGGCGGTACAGACTATCCATTTAAGATCACCCTATATGGTGTCAGTAAGTTTTTGCGCGACAAGGGATTTTCATTTGGTCGTATAGGAGAATACATAGCCGAAGACGAGATCGGAGGCATATACTCATTGATATGTCTCGGCATTAATAATGCTGACGATAAGGCCAGCATGACACCGGATAAGATCGACGAGATCGTAGGCGCTGATTTTAATGTATTCGGTGAGTTGACCGAATGGGTATTCGGCTTTTTCGGCATTGCGACTGGCGATCCCCGGGAGGAGGCCGTGCCGGAAGAGGCGACGGGAAAAAACTAGGAAGCCCTTCAGCCGCCGACGATCCGGTGGTCGAAGGGCTATACCGGATATTTTGCGGAGGCATGAGCCGCAGCACAGACGACTTTTGGCACCTGCCTTTTGATGAGCTCATGATACAGATCGAAGGATGGCGGGAGTATCATTTAGAGATACCGAGACACTTCGTCACCGTCCTGGTCAATCTTTGGACTAAGCAAAAGGTACAACCACAGGATATTTTGCCTTTGGCGTCTGACAAAAGACGAAAGCGATCAGGGCGTATGGATAAAAAAACACTCGAAGCCGTGAGAGCACATATAAGAAAAGAGATCAAAGAAAGAAACGAAAAATTAGGAACCAACTTAAAAATAACAGGAGACGCGATCCCCGGAGCCTCCGAAAGACCTCCGGGCGTTCGCTAAAAAGAAAATAATGGCGAGGAGACTAGCAGAACTCAATGTAGTAATAGGGGCCAAACTTTCAAAGTTTGAAAAAGGCCTCAATAAAGTAGAAAAGCGGCTCAATCGCTTTTCACGCAAGATGGGTCGTATAGGATCCGATCTCACCCGGGCCGTCACCCTTCCGATTATAGGCATAGCCGCCGTCAGTCTCAGGGCATTTGATAAACAGGAGAAAGCCCTTGCCCAGGTAAAAGCAGGGCTAAAGGCTACGGGTGGAGGAGGGATTCGAATCCCCGCGAAAACTGCCTATTTACAACAGCTTTTCTTACCTCTTACTAAATACCATACCTTTTATCATACCTTTTTCTTTGCTTTTTTAGATCGCATGAATCGTTTTTAGCTTATGTCCATCAGCGAAAATCCTTAAATTATTTGGATCCGTATTTTTGCTTCCCCTCAAGTCGTTTAGAACCTCTGACCAGAGGTATCCTTTTTTGCGGACACCTAAATGATAAAAAGTAATTCTGTTCTTGATTGCTCGAAACTGAGATTCACTAATGCCCAACTTACTTACCAGTTCCTTTTTGGAAATTAAACTTTCATCTGTATTTTGACTGGGTTTCATTGGCGTAAAATAGATTCTAACAACACCCCGCCCTCAGCGTAGGGCCTTATTCGCCTTGTATCATTTATGTGTTCTATCGTAACGTCATAATCCTTTGACAATGCTTCTGCGCTGTCACTAGAGCAAATGAAAACATCCCATAATCTATGCCTTTTGTCCTTGTGGCCACAAATTGCACATGGGCCGCAAGGTGGATAGTGTTTATCTAATTGCGATATTGCTTTTTTGCTCCACATCAAAATTTGTTTTATCCTTATTCAATTTGAGCCCATCCCTCGTATGACACATCTTTCAGTCAACAATAGACTATCACATTGACCGGTCAAACCAATCTGGACAAACAATAAAAGCGGAAATAAGAATTTGAATAAGTGCTGCATCGTGATTTAAAATGCAGCCAAAAAAAGAGTTGCGACAGCAAAAGTATAAGAAAAAGTCTTATATCAAAATTTTTGAATTGGTTTTTTGATTTGGGAGAAGCAAGGCACAGTCATGCACAACATTAGCGACGAAACTTAATTTCTGAGTTTTGAATATATGATTGAGTCGGTATAGGTCATCTGGGCCTTCTTCTTTTCTTTGACTTACTCCTCGGCGTACTACTCCTCCCCTTTTTCAAATGCCTATCAAGGATTGTCTGTTTGTCGATTTCCTTAACAAAGTCGACCTCTTTTCGGCTCGGTATACAGAATGTAAATGTTGTGTTTCCTTTATGATTCGTGATAGAGAGGTCACCAAGGGTAATAATATCCATCCCGATCAATAGGTCAAACCCATACAGGATTCCCTCGATAACAGTTACTGATTGCACGTTCACCTGATTTGGCAGTATTATATCAACCAAATACATATCAGCTGTTCCTGAGCCTCCGGCATGTCGCACATCAGCCTTTCCAATTGGCGCAAGACCGAGTTCCGTTGCTATTTTTTTTGTTATTACAGAGCTGGTTGCACCAGTATCCCAAAGACCATTGAATTGACCCTGCAGTTCAGATTTAACCTTTTTAACAATACATGGGGATATTATGGCTTTCATCAGTCCAGCAGGGTTGGACTTAAGTGTAAATGCCCTCATTAGAAAGAGGCCCGGGAATGAAATGTAGTCGTATAAACACTTTCATCAGCGCCGCAAAGCTGTAATAGAAAACTTCCCTCCTCAAATCTATCTATACAATCCAAGTAGGCTTCACGATAATCCTTGTAATTACCCACTACTTTACTGCCTACAATAGCTACAACCCTATTGGCATATTTTTCAAAAAGAGATTTTTGGTTCTCTTTGAAGAAGCTATATTCTTTATCCAACATTACTCGCCACTTTGAGACACAAAAATAGGTTCTAGGTTAACGCCAGTCTAACAAATATAATTATACAATTAAATTATAACAATGGTTCGTGAAGGATTTCGGCCAAATTCGAAGTGTTAACAGCAGTATCTTAAATTCAAGATTTTCTATAACGCTGATTATCAAGTATTTATGGCCTGCTTATTTGGCAATCCTATTAAAATGCAAGTTTCGGTTCAGACGATACTTTAGTTTTAATAATTTATCCATAATTCTAAGATTGAGTATCAACGAGTTATGAAATATTTCCTTCACGGACTATTGTTATAAACTAACAATAAAATAATATTGCAAGTTTACTAGAAACCAAAAAATATGCCGTTTTGTTCCCGAATACAAGCTATTTCACAATAAACGCCTCCCTAAACCCATTCACCTTAAATGCCCTAAGCATACGTAAAGCTTCTTCCCTTGTGGTGAAATCCATCTTGTACCGGTATAAGTTTTTGCCAGGTATTTTTTCGGTGTAGATTTTACCGAGTAGATCGAGTTCTGGGAATTTTCTGTTTGGCTCGGGGAGGGCTGTGAATTGGACGGTGGATTTAGCGTCTGTGGTCTTTTGAGTAGGAGATTTCTTGGATGGTTCGGTAACTGGCTTTGGTTTGGTTTTCTCAGGCTTAGCTTCAAATAATTCTTTTAAGGTTTTGTATTTATTTGGAATAAGGAAGATTGCCTTTTCGCTATATTCCAAAGAAATAAATTTATAGCACTCTTTAATGGCTGTAGGGTCTACTTCACTTAGATCGAGCATGTTTTGCAAGGCTTCTTCATTAGAAACTCTTGAGCCAAACATGCTATATAGGTTGTAAGCATGGAGGTTATGGCGCTCAATACTATCAGCGATTATCGCGCTATCTAATTTTTCGAAACTCTTTCGGTGCCCTGATTGAAATATTTCCACATCCCTCCGTTTGGCTTTATAGGCCAATTCTGCTGCCTCTTTTTCATTTTTTACTCTCCTATCTTCGGCTTCCTTTTCATTTTTTATTCTCGTAATAACATCACTTAGTACATATTCCACCGCCTTGGCAGATCCTGTTAGGGAAAATGTCACATCCATCTTAGTCTCACAATCGCTAGAATATCTAACACTTAGCTTTCTACCCTTTTTAATTCGTTCTATAAAGCTCAAAGGGTCGCCCATATCATTAAGAAATAAGCTTTCCCGATCTTGATCTGTTGATAGATTCCAGGAAGATACATTCTCTACTTTACCCCCGTCGAAAGTATATTTAATATTCTTAGAATCACACCCTAGGTATCCGATGCCCGAAAGATAGATATTCCACTTTTCTTTGCCGGTAAAATAATTGATGTGCAAAGTTGGAGAATCATAAATTCGATCATTACTCGATCCCGTGACGTAAGCGTACTTATACTTGCCGTCGAAGTCATTACCCTTAGTCCCAAAATTCCACTGGCCAATGCATGGATTGATATTTAATAAAATCACCAATAGTACCTGTATACCCTTTTGCATTCCCAATGACTTAAAATTACCTAATCAATCATACCGCATCCGATGTGCAAGGTCATAGTACATGACAAAACAGGATTGATAAAATAATTGCCACGCGTAAAGTGTTGATAATGTGTTACTTACAACACTGAACGACATGGCAATTAAGGAGAAAGTTAAAGAACTTTCCCGAGAATTGAAAATAGAACTTAGTAAACTTCACCAGCAAAGGGTAAACTTGATTGCCTCGGCGGTGATCAGTATGTCTACCATTAGGAGTGTCAATATGGTCAAGGTTGCTCACGGTATGATTTCAAAAGCGAAGCCATTGAGTAATTATCGTCGTCTTCAACGATTTATCTCTCAGGTGGATTGGGATGACACTGGTCTAGGACATTTGCTTTTGAAAATGAGTGAGTTGAAGGGGCCTTATACCCTGCTTGTGGATAGGACAAACTGGCAATTTGGTAAAGTGGATATTAATTTTTTGGTATTTTCTATACTAGGAGACGGGTATTCGATACCGATCAAATGGGTGTTGCTTCCAAAGAAAGGCAACTCTGCACAATATGAAAGAATTGAGTTGTTAGAGGAAGTGGTAAAAATTGTTGGAAAAGGTCAGATAAAGAACGTTATAGGAGACCGGGAATTCATTGGCCAACATTGGGTTAAGTACTTGATAACCAATGAGATAGGATTCAACCTTCGGGTTAAGGAAGGCATGGTAGGTGTAAAAAATGGCACGGAGGTAAAACTGGGTTTATTATGTAAAAATAATAAAAGATCATCGCCAAGATTGCCGGGAAAATATTTAGTTGGAGGCAATGAAGTATACGTAAGCGGATTCAGATTTAGAAATGACAAGAACAAATTAGAGTATTTGATAGTCATACACTCTGAGGATGTAGAAGATGCTTGCGATATCTATGCCAAAAGGTGGTATATTGAAAACATGTTCAAGGACATGAAAACGAATGGTTTTCAACTGGAAGATACACATGTAACTCATCCCAAAAGGCTAGAAACATTATTTGGTTTATTAGCCATATCATATGTATGGATGATACGTATAGGCGAATGGATAAAGAGAAAGATACCCTCATTATTCAAAAAAAATAATCGAGGAAAAAGAAGAAAAAGCATTTTCAGGGGAGGGATAGACAACTATATCAACGCATATATTAACCACGACAGACGGAAAATTTGGCTCTACTTCCGTTTTTTGTCATGTACTTAGAGTAAAAACAAAAGAACAGACAGCAAGGATATGTGGGGCAGCATTAGTAGGACATGGCTTAATGCATTTATTAATAGAGAAAGTATAATTGGGTTAAGTGTTATGCACGAAATTAAAGCAGAAGACGAATGGTGCGCAGAGGCTTATATGGAGACAGATTACTCACGACTTACTGAACAGGATTTCGTCAACACAGTAAAAGACTATGTTGCTTTTCAATTTTTAAGTGATGATTAAAGTTAAGGATTTATTTGATGTTGTTTATGGTGTTAATTTGGAATATAACAAAATGACACCAGATAAAAATGGGATACCTTTTGTTTCAAGAGGATCAGTTAATAATGGAGTCGTTGGGTATGTTAAGAAGGGAACAGGGATTAAATGTAACCCATCAAACACAATATCTGTGGCTGGTAGTGGGTCGGTATTGGAAAGTTTTTTACAGGAAGCCCCATATTATAGTGGTAGAGACTTATATTACTTAAATCCAAAGCAGTTTCTCTCTAAAAATCAAATGCTATATTATTGCATGGTTTTACGTAGCAATAAATATCGTTATAGCTATGGCAGGCAAGCTAACCGAACACTTGGGGATATTTTAATTCCATCATTAGAAGAATTACCTGAATGGGTAAACGAAATAGAATTACCTAACGAACCTAGTTCTGAGCCTACTCATAAAAAGGAGGTGTCGTTGAATGATAGAGAGTGGGATTGTTTTGAACTACAAGAGGTTTTCACTTTAAAGAAAGGTAAGCGTCTTACAAGTGCAAACATGATAGCTGGCAACACTCCTTTCATTGGAGCCATTGATGATAATAATGGATATAGAGAGTTTATTGGGCAAGAGCCAATACATGAAGGAAATACGATAACTGTAAATTACAATGGTTCAGTAGGAGTAACCTTTTATCAGCCCGAACCTTTTTGGGCATCTGATGATGTTAATGTTCTCTATGCTAATTTCCATCTGAATAAATATATTGCAATGTTCATAGCTACCGTAATAAAGCAAGAGAAGTATAGATTTAGCTTTGGTAGAAAATGGAAATTAGACCGTATGGAGAGGTCTAAAATCAAGTTGCCGATAACTAAAGACAGCAACCCAGACTGGCAGTTTATGGAGTATTACATTAAGTCATTGCCGTATAGCAGCAATTTAGAATCAAATAGGATGGAGAAAGGTTTGTCCGATGAAGAACTGGTAGAGAAGTATGAGAAAGGCAAAATAAATCTCAAAAAAGAACTAAAGAAGGCAATTAAGAATTAGAAGTGACAGGTTAAAATTTCACTAATTTGAGACTGGTACAACCAAATATGTAGTTACCTTTATTTGAAGAATAATTATGAAAAACTAGAAAGAACTAAATGATAAACAAACTCGCAAAACAAATACACGAAACAGCAAAGGCAAAGGGCTTCTATAATCCGCCGCCTACGATTGCCGAGAAAATAGCTTTGATACATAGCGAAGTGTCCGAGGCGTTAGAGGCGGATCGGGATAATAGACACACTCCTATTCCTCAAGTGACACTTCAAGCGATGCATTTAGTACCTAATGACCATTATAAACATCAGTTTGGACAAAACATAAAAAATACTTTCGAAGACGAGCTTGCGGATATAATGATCAGAGTAATGGATCTGGCAGCTTACAAGAATATAGATTTAGAAAGCCACATAAGGGCAAAAATGAGATACAACACGCTAAGAGAATACAAGCATGGGAAGAAGTATTGATAGGCAACAAGTACAATTGAAGTACAATTACATTACATTTTAGTTACAGTGTACGGTGTAAACGTATGTAAATCAAGACTTGGTAAATATTGAAAGCGATTTTTCAAGAAAACGAAAATAGTTGCCAACAGTCTGTTGAAAAAGACTGATTGACAATTCAAAACGCATTATGGAAAATATACATATATTTGGAGTAATCGAAATCAAATTCTGGATACTACCATAAGATTGAAGAGACATTAAGTCCTTCGTTATCCTATCTGTGGTAGTATCCAAGGATTTCGGCGAAGGACTTTTTTTATTTAGCGACGATAATTCGCCAAAAATTTTTTGCCTTTTTTTACGTATGAAAGAAAACTAATATATGAGAAACTAATAGAAAAGCAGGAAGTGTTACCTCACCTCCTGCAATTATTTACGTGCAGCTTGAAGGTCGTAATTGAAATTACAAGCTACATCAAACAATTGTTAAATATAATGATAATTCCAATTTCTGACTTAAGAATTCATCCAGAAAATAAGAATATTTATGGAGAGGAAAGTGTGGACGAATTAGCACAATCCATTGAACAATCAGGCTATGTCAAGCCAATTGTTATCAACCAGGATAATATTATTGTTTCTGGTCATCGAAGAATTAAGGCGTGCGTGCAATTAGGATATGATGCTGTGCCATCCGAAAGAATTGAGACTAAGGACGAGTGGCACTTGCTGGAACTGCTACTGCTAGAAAACAAGTTTCGTCACAAGACAAACATTCAGAAGCTAAGGGAAGCTGAAAAGTGGGAAGTAATTGAGAGGGAAAAAGCAAAGAAAAGATTCGGAGGTAGACACAAATCAACTACGGACAATTGTCCTGAGTTGCATGAGGGCGAAACCCGCGATGCTGTTGCTGCCCAAGTAAATCTAGGTAGTGGGAAAAGTTATGAGCGCGGAAAAAAGGTAAAGGGTGTTCTTGAAGACTATCTAAATCAAGGCAAAATAAAGGAGGCCGAATTGCTTGAGGCTGCACTGAACAGAAGCATCAATGGGGCATTGAAATTGTCGAATCTGGATTTGTCGGGTTTGGATCAGCATGTCACGGAAAAGCTTAAAAATGACGAATTATCTGTTGATAAAATTCACAGAGAGCTAGTAGATAGAGACGAACAGAAAAAGCCTCATGTCGCTCAAAATTCGAGCGAGAACGAATGGTACACGCCTGGCGAGTATATTGAACTGGCAAGGAGTGTTCTGGGCCAAATAGATCTTGATCCGGCCTCCTGTGAGTTCGCGAATAAAACCGTAAAGGCACTAAAGTATTATTCAAAGGGGCAGAACGGTCTTGATGAGAAATGGTACGGCAATGTTTGGGTGAATCCGCCATATTCGTCTAGTTTAATTAAGGCTTTTTCTGACAAAATAGTTGCCGAGTCAGGAAATTTCAAGCAATGCATCATCCTAATAAATAATGCAACTGAGACTCGGTGGTTTCAACAATTGGCAAGCAAGTGCAATGCGATAGCTTTCCCAAGAGGAAGAATTAAGTACTATCGTAAAAATGGATTTGAGAGCACACCGCTTCAGGGTCAAGCCCTATTGTATTTTGGAGAGCGAGCCAATGAGTTTCGACAAGCATTTCAAAGGATTGGAATAACGCTAGCCCATGAATAACTCATTCCAGGAGGCAAGTTATATCGAAGCAGCGGGCATGGATGCTATTTTGCCTTTCCTTATGATGAAGGCATATAGTGGTCAATTTGTTACGACAAACAAGGGGCGGCTAAGCAAATTCTTGCAAGCTACGGTTGGCGATTTGCTTGTAAATATGGAAGACGAGATTTATAGCATTGAACTAAAAGTTGAGCAAGAGAATACCCATAATAATTTTTTTATAGAAACATGGTCGAACAAAAAGTTTAGCCACAAGAATATTGGCTGGATATTCAAGCTTGATTGTGACTTCTTATGGTATTATTTTATGCAATCCGACGAATTATATTCAATCTATTTTCCCGAACTATGGAAATGGTGTTTTGAAAAAAACAGACTATATGATTTCCCGGAGAAAGCCCAGCGCAAGTATGAGCAATTGAATAAAACATGTGGGAGATGTGTGCCTATTCGGGCGATTTTAACAGAGGTCCCGGGAACAAAAATTTATCATCCACTTCAAGAGTGTCCAAGCGGAAAAGAAGTATGTCAAAACGTTTAACAGATACAGAAAAATGGCAAGATCCCTGGTATATGGATCTGCCATCTAAGTACAAATTATTCTGGAATTATTTGACAGACAATTGTGACCATTCAGGTGTCTGGAAGGTTAATTTCAAGGTCGCCTCCTTCTATGTTGGCGAGCATCTTGAGCCTTCTGAGGTAAAAAGAATTCTTAATGAAAGAATTGATGTCTTATCTGATGAATATTGGATGATAAAAAAATTCATCGACTTTCAATATTCCGTTGATATTCAAGCACTTAACCCACAAAATAAAGTTCATTTATCCGTGCTTAAGCTATTGAGCAAATTCAAAAAATTCAAGGGGCTTACAAGGGGCTTGCAAGGGGCTAACAAGGGGCTTACAAGGGGCTTGCAAGGGGCTAACAAGGGGCTTACAAGGGGCTTGCAAGGGGCTAACAAGGGGCTTACAAGGGGCTTGCAAGGGGCTAAGGATAAGGATAAGGATAAGGATAAGGATAAGGAAGAACTATCTAAAGTAAGAGTCAAAGAAAATAAATTCTTAGACCCATCTAAGTTCGATAAAGTACCCGCTTTCGGTAAGATAAGAATTTGGATGCAGGAGAAAGGCTTGGTAATGGATGAGTTTGAAGAGAAGAGTTGTGACAAGCTAATTCAAAAAATTAAGACCACTTTCAAGCAAAAGGGTAACACGGCAACAGAAAAAGAAGTTTTTGAGTACTTCGAGCGAATGGCAAACTCAAGACATTGGAAATTAAAGGACGGCATTTCGATTGATTTGCTGAATAAGAATTTTAATGAAATTTCTGGCAAGATTTCAGAAAACGCAGAAGCAAAAACTGATAATGAAAAATACAACGCCTACTTGGAGAATGTAAGAAACAAGCCTCCGTGCAAACATTTAACGCTGGAAGAATTTGAAAAGTTAGACAAAGCTGATAAGCGCCCGAAGTTCAACGGATTGATTCAGAAGTACATCGAACAAGCACACGCAAAGGCAAAGCCATACGATTCCATATTTAAACTTGTTAAAGCCGAACTTGAGAAGTGATTGAGGTTGCATTGAAATACAATTCCTTTGGACTTGACGTACTTGCCCTGCGTTCTGATAAGTCACCAACGCAAAAGACCTGGAATACGAACAGGCAAGATCAGAATGACGTCCGATCTTACTTTAATAGCAAGACTGAAAAGATCGGAATTATCACACACTCAGGTCTGGAGGCGATTGATTTTGATGTGAAAAACTATCACAAGGACGGCGACATTGTGAAGGAGTACGGAGACTATGCGAAGAAGGTTTTCAAGGCTAAAGATTTGTTGGAAAGGCTGGTCGTACAGAGAACACCGAGCAAAGGAGTCCACTTGATTTACAGAAGTCCGGTTGTGGAAGGAAACCAAAAGCTTGCAGCCAATCCGTCTAACCAGGCTTTCATTGAAACTAGAGGCAAGAAAGGCTACATAGTTGCAGCGCCGAGTGAAGGCTACAAGCTTGTGAGAAATGACTTCGGTAAGATTCCTGAGTTAACTGTTGAAGAGCGAGACAAACTGATAGTTGCGGCAAGGTGTTTTGACTATTCGAGAAAGAAGAAAAAGTACACGGACGAAGAGAGACAAGTTCTGAAAGAGCAAGGCGGAATGTCTTGGCAGTGTTATGATTTGCTGGATGACGTCTTGGAAGTTTTGGAGGAGAATGGCTGGAGAGAAGTAGAAAAAAATGGCGAGTGGATTCATTACACACGCCCAGGCACGAAAAGCGGCGACGTTCACGCTAGTTACAATTTGGAGCAGCACTATTTCAATGTGTTTACGACGAGCGATTCTGTATTGGATGCAAGAGGCTATAGTCCATCAGCACTGTACACCTATCTGGAGTGTTGCGGAGATTTTCCTTTGGCATGTAGGCAACTGCACAACGACGGCTATGGCAACATTACTGGAGAAGTAAAAGAACTCTCAGAAGTTGAAAGACTCATGTTGGAAGTCAAGCAAAAAAGATTTGACTATTCAAACAAGCCAAAGAAGGAAGACACGATTTTGAATTGCACGGTTGACAGTGTGAATTTTCAAGTTGCCAATTTCAAAAACATTGTCGGAGTAGTAGGAAAAAAGAAAAGCCGCAAGACTACATTCCTGACAACGGTGTGTAGTAGTGCGCTCATGGACGGCAAAACGATACTGAATTTTTCACTCAATCTGAGAGGTAAAAAAATGGTCTATTTCGATACGGAGCAGCCGGAATATTTCTTCTACACTCAATTAAAGCGAATGCACGACATGGCCGGTGTGAATCAGAATATTTCAAGCTTCCAGGGATACCAGTTAAGAAAGTATTCAGTGACACAAAGGCTGCTGATTATTAACCAGGTTTTGAGTTCTGAAAGAAATGTCGGCTGTGTGGTTCTCGACGGTATTGTGGATTTGTGTACAGACTTTATGGATTCTAAGGCATCCAGAGATACGATTGAAAAAATTATGACATGGACGGATTTGACCGGAGCATTGTTTTTGGTAGTTCTTCACCTGACTAAAGCCAATGGATATGTAAGAGGACATTTAGGTTCTGAACTAGAGAACAAAGCCGATTCGATTATTGAGATTGAAAAAGACGCAATTGAAGATTTCAGCACAGTGAAAAGTCGCGACGCAAGATTCAAAGATTTTCCTTCATTCGAATTTGAGCAGGACGAAAACGGGCTACCAATGGTAAGAGGCTCAGAGTCGGCAGAGATTAACATTCAGGAGCAAATGAACAGAACCGTAGATACTCGAATAGAACCGAGGCGCGAAGAATTGACTGAAGGGCAAATGGCAGCACTGTTTTGACCGCACAAGAAAAACAAGAACTAGCAGACTTTCGCAAAAGAAAAGTCTTAAGAATTGCGAGTAAGAACGAAGACCGCATACAGTCTATTTGTACACTAAAAGAGCAAATGAATTTAGTGCCGGATTGGGAGGAAGAATTAAGTGCCAAGAAACTGATTAAGAACTACGGTTATAAGAAGTATTTGGAAATATTAGAATGGCAATTTGAATTCAATACTTCGACTGCCAAAATGTTTTTGGATATAGAGACCAAGTACGGAAAAGAACAACTGAAGGTGACAATTAACCACGCCAGGCAACGAAAATTAGTTTTAGAGGAATTAGATGTATGAATACATTATCACAAATGATCGACCACAGTGCCAATCTGGAGCGAGTCGCTGATCGCCTTAAAAAATCTACATCTGATGAAGGTCGAAAGAGGCTCAAAAGATTGATCAAACAACTGCTGCTATGCCGAATGTACCTTAAAAAAAATGTAGACTACGGCTATGACAACAGGTGTACATTCGATGAATTCAAGAAGGGTTTAGAATTTGTAAAAGAGCACTTCATTGCTCTCATGCCGGAGACTGACAAGGAGACAGGAATAACTTCATTACCAACACTCAAATGGTTGAACGAAAAGATTGCCTTTTCAAAAATGAAACACGGCGTGAATGCCTATATAAAAGACCCCTGGAATATGATTTGGCATGACTATCATGGGAGAGAAGATGAGTATTTATCAAGGGTATTGAGTGAAGAAATGTTTTTTGCTGCTGATTATGACGCAGCTTGTTATGTAGCACATCCCCGCACACTGAGAAAAAATAAAGCAGGGAAATACGAAGCGCCGACCGAATACGAGATCAGCGGTGGCGCGATGTTTTTTAACAAGGTTGATAATATGTTTGTGATTCACCGGCCAAACTACGATGATTCGCCAACAGACAGGATGGTAGAGATCAGGCAGCGAAAAGTAAGGAAACGAAAGCGGGTCGGTGATCCCAAGACGCATCAAATGATATTTGATCCGGCGACTAACACATACAAGGATGAGTTCAACAATCCACGCGACAATTGGGTAGTTCCAAATGAGTTTACTAGGGCTGAGAATGTGAAACAGCATAATGTGAAACAAGAAGAAGGTTTGCCATTTTGAAAACAATCGAAATAGAAATAGCGATGATGCGCGAGTTGAACATCAGGCGGAATCTGATCGTGCCTAATGTAAGTTGGGGGATGTTCTTAGGCGCTCGAGCGCTACATGAATGTGATTTGTTGTGTCTGACTAAATCGGGATACGCAACTGAAATTGAGATCAAGGTATCAAAGTCGGATTTGATGAAGGATAAGCATAAGGAGCATGGGCATGTCCATAATCATATTGCTAGGTTTTATTACGCGGTGCCTAAGAAATTGGAAGAAACAGCATTACAAGTTATTCCTGAAAGGGCTGGATTATTCGTAGTAGAGAAAAATCATTATAGAGGACATTCCGTCGCCTTATCGAAGCAGTGCAAAAGAAATAAATCGGCAATTAAATGGACGAATGATGAGCGTACAAAATTAGCCGAATTGGGAGCTATGCGGATATTGAGGTGTAAGGAGAAGATTTTGAGAGGGTGCAGATAATTGACCTTTTCTCAGGTATTGGAGGATTTAGCCTTGCAGGGAAATGGATGGGCTGGAACACAATATTATTCTGTGAGAAGGAGAAATTTCCGCAAAGGGTGTTAAAAAGGCATTGGCCAGATGTACCAATATGCAGCAACATATTCGATTTAGACAGAAAATGGATTTTGGGAAATACGATTTGGGATGAGAAAACACCGACAATTGTCACAGGAGGATTTCCCTGTCAGCCTTTTTCCACAGCAGGAAAACGAAAAGGAAGAAACGACGAGCGTTATCTCTGGCCAGAGATGCTTAGAGTTATACGAGAAATTAAACCGGCCTATGTACTTGGCGAAAACGTTGCTGGTCTCATATCGATGGAAGATGGCGAAACACTTGAAAGGATATTCGTTGATTTGGAAAGCGAAGGGTACACCGTCGAATCGTTTGTTATTCCAGCTTGCAGTGTTGGAGCGTGGCACAGGAGGAATAGAATTTGGATTGTTGCCTACGCCAACAACGGTATATACTCGCGAGGATTGGGATTTAAAGGATATCAAAAAGAGGCAAAAAGAAGTGAAGAACAAAACGAACTCCAGAAAGGATGGTATGCGGTCAGGAAACGGATTCGGGATGAACCTGGCACAAGCAGCCAGATTGCTTCCGACTCCAACAAAAAGGGATTACAGGTCTCAACATGCTCTAAATTCGGTGGCATTCGAAGAGAGAAAGAAACATGCGAGGGGAGTCAATCTGGTAGAACAATTGCAGAGGGATGGACATATTGGCAAACTGAACCCTCAGTGGGTAGAATGGCTAATGGGATACCCAATAGAGTGGACAGGCTTAAAGGATTAGGAAATAGCATAGTACCACAAGTTGTATATGAGATTTATCGAGGAATAGACAAAATGAAAACAGCATGAAATCAATACAGCAAATGGATCAGATCATCATGGAATTGGATAGCTTCCTTAAAATTCAAAAAATATGGTGGCAATCTATGGAAGATAAAGACCGATTAGATCGACTGAAGCAACAGCAACGGAAGTTATAGAAAATGGTGGATGAATATTATGCTAGAGATGAATAAATAGCATTGATCTTATTGGTGGAATGGAACTCAACGGTTTCGGCTAAGAGGTCGTGGCGGTCATCAACCTTCTAAGCTGTCCGAGTTTGATTAAAGTTAATGATTTATACTGAAATGTCAGAATACTATAACCCCGCCACGCCTTCTCAGCCAATATTAGCGTTTTGTGCTATATTTTTCCAATTCTTTTTAACTCCCAAAAGCATTTTGCTGTACCTGTAATGTCCACAGCAGCATTATGCACTTCTTCAAATTCAGTTTCGAACAATTTGTAATGTAGTTCTGATAATTTAGGCTATTTGTAACCATAACGACCGTCAAGAGCACAATAATCTGTCGTACTTTTCATAGTGCATATTTTCCTTTTTGAAGGGATAGTATTTTGCATACCTGTTCTTAAAAATTCTGCACCAACTATAACTTCATCAAAACTCATATTGTGTGCAACAAGAACTTCAGCTTGACTTATTAATGATTGAAAGTTTTGCAAAACAGATGTCAACAATTGGCCTTCACTAAGTGCTTTTTCTGTTGAAATTCCGTGAATTCGTGATGCGTCTACTGGTATTGAGAAACCATCAGGCTTAATAATAAAATCCCCTCCCGAAATTTTATTCCCATTTTGGTCGTAGTACAAAAAAGCTAACTGTACAAGTCTAGGCCAATTGTTCAAATCTGTCACAGGTGCGTTCCAATTTCTTGGCAGACCCGTTGTTTCGGTGTCAAAGAATAAATACATATTGTTTGGTTACTTAGTTACAGTGTTAATCTAATGGTATTTTCTCGCATAAACGCTAACTCAATGGAATATCTCCGAGGTGTAGAGCATTGTGGGCGGCGCATGGTTCAGAGATATTTCAGTTGAACAAAGCCGCTGTATGCAAAACCTACAATTCCTATTGGGGAATCCCTTTTGGTTCTTTTACTTGTTATGAGGCTAATATAAAGCAATATGTGGTGAGGTATGCAGATGTAAATGTTGTATACACCTGATTCATTTAGGGTAAAGGCACATTACTACTTTATGGTGTTTGATCTGAATCTGGATATAAGGGAGGCTGGGCTTGTGTAAAAATGTAAGAAAATACCTATTACACTGCTTCTCATATTAAGACAATTATTCATATCTTTACACCTCATCAAACGCGACTGAATCCCTATTATTTGTGAGAATACAAATATGGGATTAACGTCGTATTCAAAAGAACAACAAGTAGCAAGAACACCGAAGACGGCAAAGCAACAATGTCGGGTGATAGGCTGCTCAATTCAGGCGACCCCGGATAGCATTTATTGCAATGGCCACAAAAATCTAATAAATGACATAAGACATGGAGATAGGCATGTCAATGCGTCAAGTAGTTTAAGCAACCTAGCTAAATCTACTTATGGAAAGGGTAAAAGAAGAGGTTACGCTACCAAGAAAAATAATCCCTGGAAGTACCAATTCGACAACACCACAGCCGCCTTCCAGAGATTGCGTCGTGCCGAGTGTGCAGGTGAGACTGGCCACAAAGACCTAGTGCTTTGCAGAAGTATCAAGTTGCTTTTTCATTGGGATGATGGAGTTCACATTAATGGTGGACATTTAATTGCCGCTAAGAATCTAAGCACCTGTTTCCTAAGTGAAAATGTATGGCCTCAACGGGCATTGGCTAACCTTAACATGGATGATGCAAAAATATCAAAGCCATACATTGACTGGTATGTCTCAGAATTTGGTGAGGCTGCATACGACAGATTAGTTATGCTAAGCCATCAAACTATTGATAGGTGGCCTATTGAAATACTAAAGGCAATGGAACATGAGTATCGACTTGAACTTCATAAATGTGTAATAGCAAAAGGCTTAACGATTAGGACACCGTTGCCGGCTTTATCCAAAGAAAACAAATTGAAACTCAGGGAATGGAGAAAAAAGATTTTGACATACTAGGCTTCGCGGAAGTGGAACATCACAAGGTAGGAGATGACGACTATTATGAATATCATTTCAAAGACTTTGGGTATTGGTGTTTGATTAAGGGCGGACTAGATGAATTGGGACTAGGCGAATTTGTGATTGAAAAGCAAAAGTTAGACAACCCTAACAAAAAAAGATGGCAGGCAGTAAGCAATTGGTTTGAACAGGAGTGCGAAAATATTGAAAGACTAGACCGGACAACGTATACGCGATGAACGATAGGTGCATTGAAAAATACAAGAAAGAAGCTCTTGACCGACTCAATGGCGCTAAGAAATACGTGCTGATCACTTTTGATGATGATGACGTTGGTAGCAGAATTGATTTTCTTGGATCAGAGATAGATGTGGCACAAGCGAGCATATTATTGAATGTGCATGTAGAGCTGCAAAGACGGGAATCGGAGGCAAGGGCAAGATTGAATTAAATCCGAAGAAATGTGCCAAACCGAAAATTACAATACTGGAGGCATATAGCCCATGAATATTTCGATCCGCTGTGGCAATACCGGTGCTTTTGTCGGGGTAAGTTTCAAAAGAAAATCAGGCGAGGAAGGTACAGGTGGCTGGCAAAAAAGATGGGAATCAAAAAGGAAGATTGCCACATGGGCAAATTCAACATTCAGCAGTGCAAGAAAGTAGTGGAGATATGCACAGATGAGTATGCCAAGAATGAGAAGCTAATCAAATTCGCTGAAAGAGATCAGTACAAAAAGAAATGAATTATATCAAAACCAAAAGCCAAAAAACGGTGGACAGAAACAAATCTAAAGCCAAGAGCGTTAATATAGCACCTACGTACACGGATGAGCAGTTAAAGGCGATTAGAAAAAGCTCGGTAAGGGAAGAGTTTGTAAAATTATTGTTAGATCAAAAGCTCGATTCTATTGATACCACTGAAAGTCTTGTCGAACAAGCAAGGGTGATCGAGAAATACCTATTAGAACCTTTTGAAGAATTGAATAGGTCATGAAGAAGAAGCTAAGGAATAAGCTCGGCGCTATTGCCGCTATGATTCCCGATGAAGAATACCAGGTACTAAGAAAACGGTTTTTATCAGACGCAGAGCGCGAAGAACTGAAGAAAATGAAATTGAAAGACAAAGTTGTGGATATAACCTTTTATCAAAGACCTGTGAATCATTTAAAACGACTGAAGAAAAGATTTTTGAATGACGGATGGAAGGGTGTGATGGAGTATCTGAGAATGCGGTATCCTAATGTTGCCAGAGATTTGAAATGGATGTAGCAATGAATGGTTTTGTTTAGGGCCTACTGAGCTTAATAGAATAGAAGAAGTTTTTGATAAATATTTTGAGAAATAACTATGCCTGCTGAAATAGGAAACAAATATTGGCAACTTCGGAAGAAACATGGGAAAGACAAAGTATTCAAGTCTCCAGAGGAATTATGGCAAAAGTCATGCGAATACTTTGAATGGATAGATGATAACCAAGCACTTAAAAATGATTTTAAGGGAAAGGATGTCGAAGAAGTATTTTATGCTTTCGATAGACCATATACAGAAGGGGGCCTCATTACATTTTTGAAAATATCTGACACGACATGGGAAAATTATTGTAGTGGAAAGAAACCATGGAAAGACTATGTTGCGGTCGCAAGTACAATTAAGCGAATAATAAGAACGAACAAATTCGAAGGGGCGTCGATAGGATTCTTCTCGGCAAATATAATAGCACGTGATCTTGGATTAGCAGACAAAAAAGAAGTAGAAGCAAATGTTACAGGCGAAATGATCCTCAGCTTCGTAGACTAACGAATGAATCAAGTCAAATTCCCCTTAACCGATTATCAAAAGGGTTTTATCAATAACCCTGAAAGATTTACGGCTGTTCAGGCGGCCACAAAAGTCGGAAAAACACAACCTCATATTTGGTGGCTGTGGAGATTCTCAATGGGAAAAGATCCTAATCACAAGATCAAAGGATATGTGATCAAAGACTTATTGAACGGCAAGGACGAAGTTGAGCAAATTCGCATCCTCAAAGAATACCTTGACGGTACGCATCATTGGTGGATAGGACCTGTATCAAGTCAGGCAAGGATAGCCTTCGAAAGGTTGGAACGTAAACTGCGATTCCTTAAAGGTTACAAGATCTATCACAGCAAAGGACACGAAAAGATTGTGACGCCATTCGGATCGGTGATAGAATTTAAAAGTGCTGACAAACCGGCTACCCTTTACGGTGAAGACGTCTATTCCGCAGTACTCGATGAGTTCACGAGATCAAAAGAAAAGTCATACAGTGCGATCTATTCTACCCTGACTGCAACCAGAGGAGTATTGAAGTTGATCGGCAATTACATCGGTGGCGGAAATTGGGGGAATATCTTATACGAAGCAAAGCTCAAAGACCCTATGTGGAAGTGCGATATGGTCAATGCATATGAAGCTGTTAAGGCAGGCATCCTGGACAAAGACGTTGTAGATCAGGCAAGAAAAGACCTTCCTGCTAATATGTTCAAGTCCCTATACCTGTGTGAAGGATCTGGAGATGAACTAGCCATCTACAACCATGCATGTGTTCTGGACTTATGGACGAATGAATTTGTAAGGATTGAAAATGACAGAACGCGATACATCACAGCCGATATCGCTTTCCAGGGAAAAGATAATTTCGTCTATTTTGTTTGGGAGGGCAATGTGCTTCTCCACATTGAGATAATTCCGAAATCCAGCGGAAAGGAAATATTGATGATATTGAAGATGGCGTGTGAAAAATGGCATGTGCTCGAATCAGATGTGATATACGACGCAACAGGAGCAGGGGCATTCATTGACGAGTTTGACAACAATTACATGGCCTTCCATTTTTCATCGGCATCAACAGAACCTGAGAAATATGCGAATCTGAGATCAGAATGCTATGTTAAGTCAGCGAACAAGGTAGAAAAAGGGCACTACTTGATAGGATTTGACGACCATAGAACAGGCCTAATTCAAGAGTTGACGGCTATCAGAAGAAAAATTGTAACATCAGGCAAATGGGCAATAGAAGAAAAACAAAAAATCAAAGAACGACTGGGCCGATCGCCCGACTTAGCGGATTGCTTCATGATGCGAGAGATCGTAGAATTAGAAGGACTTGAAATGGAAGGTGACTACGACGAAGACGAAACAATGGTTATAGGTTTCTAACAACAAAAAAATTATTATGAATCAGGAAATTCAACAAAGATTAGACTACATCGACGAACTCAATTGGCATTACCAAGACACGAAAGAACAACTGAAATGGTGGATCGGTAGAAACGCATTGATCACAGAGAAAAACATAAGCGGCATCTACCGCTACGTTTGCAAGGCACTCATGGCCATGTATCCAGAAGACGAAAAAAACATCAGTCTATTATTCGGCGAGGGCATCCGCGAAAAAGCAGACGTGAAAAAATCAAACCTCAAAAAAGTAACAATGTCTTGGGAAAATGAAGATCATGAAGTGCAGACAGCAGGATGTGACGGATGCATTCAAATGATGGAAGCCAACGAAAAAGAAAAATGGTTACAGGCCAGGACACCGAAAGAATTGCTTGCCATCCTCAAGGTCAAGAGATCAAAAGACATAGATAAGTCGAGATTGACAATGCTTCAAGAGACATACCGAATCTATTACGGCAAGCTACCTAAGATGACGCCGGCAGCGTTGATTAAGAAGGTGGTAGAAGAAGTATTTCCTGAATTGAGAGGCTAACAATGAAGAAAGTCAGAAATCTTCACGACTTAGTTGAGCTAGGCATTCGTCTACACAAAAAGGGTGTTCCTAATGGCTTTGTAGTTTGTATTGACACAAATCCTGACGAGCGAGAACAATTATACTCTGATTTATTAGATATGACTAGTGTACCAAGCATTAAGTAATGACCCCCATAGACAAAGTTATTTTTCTTCTGATCAAGGCGGGAAAACCGGAGTTATGCCTAAGCATAATGAGGATTTTTCCAACGCCGAGCAGAAGGGAAAGAACAAGTTTATGGGGGTCAGGATTTAGTGCTTGGTGCACTAGGGATTATCCACAATACATCAAATATAGCGACAAGGAAAAAGGGTTTTATGAGGTAAAAATATTGGGAATTAAATTTCGGATATTCTAAATGATCACAATCCAAAATATCACACTCCACACCGACTGCACAGAAGTAACCCTGTGCCAGTTTTTTGATTTCATCAAATCAGAAACTAAATTCTACCAAGCCGATGCCGAGGAAAACGAAATCTATCTGATAGAAACCCTACGGCATATTATCAAGATACCCAACGATCTTCAATTAGGGAACCCTCAAGATGAGATCAACCTATTGTCAGACAATCCGAAGCTAACCGCCTGGTCTATCTACTATCACTACCTCGCATTGTTCAATAACTACCTAGACACACAAGTAGAAAGACTTCGCGAAGGCCTCAATATCAACGAACTCACCGACGAAGAAAAAGCAATCCTCGCTGATTTAGAAAAACCAATTCCCCTTGAATACAAAATGAAGCTGATCCTTGTATCCTTCGAGCATATGACGAGAAGCCATTCAGGAAATGAATCGTTCAAATTCAAGCACAAAAACAAAATCTTCGTAATAGGTGCATTAGAAGCAAAAAGAATCTACACATCTGACGACCGGATCACGGTAGGCGAAGCAACCCATGTCAAAAAAATAAGATCAATAGTTAGAAAAAAAATAGAGGACGCAGGAGATGAGGATGGTACATTAGCGTTCAACTTATCGCTAGAAGAAATCGCAGTGCTGGCACGCAGACCGAGAGAAAAATTACCGACTGACCGGTCAGACCTCGATCAATTCATAGCAGAACGAATGAAGTTGTTTGGGGACATCCCGCTGCACGTCTACTTCAACATCTGTTTTTTTTTGATACTGCTGTTGCAAACATCACTCAAAGAGACGATTATAGATACTTATTCAGAGACAGCGAAGAACTCAAAGATAAACTCGAAAAATGGGAAGGCGGCAAAGAGGAAAGTCTCGCGGAGAAATCAAAGCGCGAGGAAAAATCTAAGTTTCTCGGACAATTGATCGGGGAAGATCATTGGTTCGTGATGGGTCGCAAATACGAAATTGGGACATACGAAGAAATATATTACATGGATTTTCACAATTTTATTCATCAGTTGAACTTGCAATATCTTGGGAGTTTGGAATAAAAAATGCGTATCTTTAATACATGTTCGGGTGGCTAAAAAAAGACAAAAATCAATTTGAGGAGTACAATCATGATTACTATGGTAAAGCCCTCCAAGACCTACATATCCGCCTCAAACGTTATGAGCCAAATGCAAAGATTAAGCTCCCATCTTGGCTGCAACACAAAGTCTACAAATACTTCAATTTCGGAGAATTAGTAGGCTTAGATCACCAGGAAATGAAAGAAATCGAAGAACCGAAAAATGCTTATGATTTACCGAAAGAAAGGTCAAATTAAAATGATCATAGAATCTTAAAATCCTTTAATCCTAGTATGTTTTCCCTGACCACAACCTCAGCCTTGTTCAAATCAATAGCTTCCGCTCACACCGGAGCACCGACCAAACGCCTCAACACCTTCGCGGTAATAGATCTTATCAACGATCTCAACGCCACAAATCTAAACCGTACCAACCAGGACGCGGAAGATGGATTCTATTGGACTCGCAAAGGAATTACGCGAGAAAATATGGAGGTCGATTACGGTCTACTGGCACTACAGCCACTCGACTCAACTCAGGACTCTGACAATAACTGCTTCCAAGATAGATACCGACTTCATGCAGCATTCCCGATAGAATGTAAAGGTTGCGAAGGAAACTGGATGTCTACATTTCAGCTAGACGTACATTGCAATAGAATCCTTGCTGATATAGTAGATCAGATTAATAAGCACTTCGGCCTATACACCCACGAAGGCAACAAAGTCATCATGCCAACCGTATATGCAGAAAGCATCAACGCAACATACGAGACAGAGTTAGATAGTAAGATCACGTTCGGAGAACTGACTTATGAGAATCGATCATTCGGTATCGACAAATTGAGAGTAGCCACTATCGAGTTCATTTTCAATAGTCGTTACGATCCGTATATGACATTTGATTATATTTCTACACCAGCACAAAGGAAGTTTGGAATGGTAAAATGCGAGTCGTGCTTATGAGAGAACTCCACGCCCTCAATCAATCGGCTACAGCATACGCTAAAGACGTACGAAAGTTTGATCGCGATAACGTGCGGAAAATGGGATTAGTCGATACCGGCAAAGGAGTCCGTACCATGAAATACAAAATATCGTTTGACGGTCGGACGCTCACAATAGATTTCTTAGCAGAAGACTACCTGGCAAAATTCAACAAAAAGACATCGCCTAATAAAATCAAATTCGAATATTCTAGGTTAGTGGAATGGGCGAAGCGCAAGAAACCAGGGTCAAGCAAAAAAGAAATAGATCGATTCCTGTACTTAACTATTCGAAAATGGAGAGAAGAAGGAATGCCGACACAAGCCAGTAGAAGATTCTCGCAGACGGGAAAGCGAACGGGATGGGTAGATTCAGGTACAGATTATGCAAACCTTATTTTTGACGCGAGCTTTGGACTCGATGAATTTTTGAATGATCTTTTGGACGATGGGTTGGAGCCGTTGGTAGTGTAAAATTTCAGTATCGCACACATATTAACCGTTTTTATTATATTTGTTATGTAATCGTAATTTTCAGTAATAATACCCATAGGGAAGGATGTGAAGTCATTTCCTGTTTTTAAGAAAAAAGTAGAATTCTGTCATAGGCAAGAACTAGGTTCTATTTATCATTCTCAGGTTGGTTTTAACAGTGATAACGGGATGGTTGGGAAGCCAGCTTCCCGTTATTTTAAATAATCCTAAAAGCATATAATCCCGGTGGCACAAACAATAACCCGAATCATAAAAGTCAACGGTATTGACATAGCGATCAATACCACAAAAGACCTAAAAGACGCTACCAAACTTCTCAATGAGGAGATAGGCAAGGTCAAGATAGGCACCAAAAAATACAACGAACTCAACAACAGCCTTGCCGTAGTAAAAGCAACCCAAAAGGCAAACCGTGACGAAACTAAAAGGCTACAAACGCAGCTCGTTGCATCAGGTAAAGCAGGACTAGGAGCATATCGAAAGCTGTCTTCACAGCTCATCATAATGCGCACGCAATATAAAGACCTGGCTGCGGGCGGAAAAGCAAATACAAGAGAAGCGAAAAACCTACTCAGGGAAGTCAATAAGCTGGATACCCGACTCAAGAGCATTGACAAGTCAGCAGGTCAATTTGGAAGAAATGTAGGCAACTACTCCAGCGCATTTCAGGGGCTGGGACGTACGCTGCTTACTCTGACGGGTATTGGGGGAGGTCTATTTGTGTTCCAGAATCTACTAAGAAGTGCTGGTCGAATTGTCTTAGACTTTGATCGTCAGTTGATAGCAGTAAGCAAGACGACTGATATAGTAGATGACGAGCTTGATGATTTTTCTGATAGGGTAAAAAGGCTAGGCAGAGAGCTAAAAGGCATTTCTATACAAGGCTTACTTGAGTCTTCAGAGATCGCAGGGCAGTTAGGAATCAGAGGTACCGATAATATTCTCAAGTTCGCAGAAACCATCGAAAAGCTAAAGCTGACATCTGATATTGTTGGTCAAGAGTCTGCAAGACAGTTCGCCAAATTCATAGAAGTATCTACCGATAGTGTAGAAAATGCTAATCGGCTGGGATCAGTGATTACCAGGCTTGGTAATAACTTCGCAACCACTGAAAGTCAAATCTTAAAGAATACAACTGAGATTCAAAAAGGGACGGCTGTATACCGCACATCCGCACAGGGCCAGTTAGCCCTTGGTGCAGCCACCAGTGCATTAGGTGCACAGTCAGAACAGGCAAGGAGCGCCATCCAAAAAACATTTAACGTTATTGATGTTGCAATCGCCTCAGGTGAAGGATTAGAGGAAGTCTTGCGATTAACAGGATTGACCGAAAAGCAATTGGCAAAACAGTTCAATGAGGACGCCACTGGAGTATTCACAAAATTTGTCAAGGGGTTATCAGAGTCAAGAGATGCTGGCGAAAACCTGAGATTAACATTAGGCAAGTTGGACCTGGATGAAAAGCGAACTTTCACAGTAATTGGTGCATTGGCCGCGAATTATGAGGTTTTGGAAGAAGCTATTCGACAGGCTAATCAAGAATATGGTGATAGTATTGCGCTTAATGAGGAAGCGGAAAGGGCGGCTAAAGCGCTCAAAAGCATACTAGGCGATGTCACAGATGAGTGGGGTGGACTTATTTCATCAATTGAAGATGGCGATGGCCCGATAAGCAAGTTGGTAAAAGGCTCTTTAAGGCTACTTACAGACCAATTAGCTGAAATCACAGAATTCAATAATAGCGGCAATGCGGGATTAATAGCATTGAGAAAAGCAGGAGGCGCAGCTGAACTTCGCAAAGAAAGAGAAAAGGCAAAGGAGAACATTGATCAAGCAGTTAAAGATTATGAAGATCATTTCTTTAAGCCTTTTGCAGAAGTCATTAAAAAAACAGAAGATATAGAAGCTAACAGTACTGTTTTTGAAGCCTTCAAAAATGGGTTAATTCAAATTGGCCTAACTTCAGAAGAAGCAGATACTAGAATATCCAGTCTTAAAAAAACAATTGAAGAAAAGATAAAAGCAACTGAAGAAGATGCTAAGGCAACAGAAGAAGCAGTCATATCCATTAACACCCTAAAAGAACGTCAAAAAGAACTAAGAGACGTAATGAATGCCGCGGCCATAGGGTCGAAAGAATTCAAGGACGCAGAATCAGAACTAAAAAAAGTAACCGATGAGTTGAACATAGCATTGGGTAAGGTCAAAGATTTTGTCGAAGATGGTTCACTTAAAGATTATCAAGACCAACTAAGAGAAGTAATAAAACAACTTAAAAACCAAAACCTCGAACAGGAAGAATTAAACAAACTTCTCAAGGAACAAGCAGAACTTGAGAAGACAATTTTCGAAGAAAAAGAAAAACGACGCCGCGCAAAAGAAAACGCACTACTACCGAGCGGAACCTTCGATCAAAAAACAGGGAAATTTCGATCAGTTCAACAAGTAGATAAGAAGCCTCTCCCTACTTCATTGACAAGTTCGAACGGCCTTACTCCACAACAAAACGCAGAATTAGAAGGTCAAAAAAAACTAAATGACCTATTAAAAGAGTTCGACCAGCAAGCTAGGGATGAAACCAGAGAAAGAATAAAAGATGACCTTGAAAAGCAAAAAGAACTCTTTGAAAAAGCTGCATCAGACGTTGAAGACATTCTCGGGAGATTTTTCAAAAACACCACTGGAATCAATGTTGACTTCTCAGGGTTAATCACAGCTTTGCAGGAAGGAGGTGAGATCTTGGGAGAAGTTGCTAAGAAAATTGGTTTTGACATTGCAAATGGCATTGCCAACAACGCATTCAATGCAGAGCTAGAAAAGGTTGAAGAAAACAAGCAATTTGCCCTTGATGCACTCCAGGAAGAATTCGGCGCCCGATTACAAGCAGCAGAAGGAAACGCAGCAATAGAAGCCCAAATCCAGGAAGAACTAGCGGTCAAAAGAGCCAAAATCAATAAAGAAGCTGCTAAAAAGGAGCAAAAGATCAAGATCAAACAGGCAATAGCAAACGGCTTTTTGGCTATTACTCAATCCCTGGCAAATACTAAATTACCATTCCCTGCATTGCTAATCGCTCCAGCTATCATTGCAGCCACCACAGCAATCCAAGTAGCAGCCCTAAAAAAAGTAAAATTCCGCCACGGAGGGACAATAGACAAAGAAGGAATAATACAAGGCCCATCACATGAACAGGGTGGAGTAGAGATGCAAGTCAATGGCCGCCACATCGAAGCAGAAGGCGGCGAAATGATCAGGAAATATCGAGATGGGATGGTACAGATATTCAGTCGGCCAGATACAGCAGAGATCATGCGAAAAAGAAACCGGGAGACCGAACAACGCATTGCTAACTTCCAAAGAATATTCGCAGAAAGGGACAATGCCGTACATCGCAATCTTTTAAGAGCAAGGGAAGGTCTCAAGGTGACTGGTACGGCGTCAATAGACAATGCAGCAATAGAACGAGCCGTACAAAACGGAATGAGAGCAATGATTCCTGAAATAGCCAATGCCGTTAGAGCAGGGGCTGGATCCGGCACAAGAGAAGGGATTAGAGAAAGCTCCATCCGCCAACGCAGGGAAGAAAAACTAGAAAGGCAAAGGACACTTTAGAGCAGACACAACTTGAACAAAAACCTGCACAATAAATAAACAATGGCAGTAGCACTAGTATCTCAACCATCCGACAACGGCACGTTCTACTACCTCAACGAATGCCTCGAATACAAGCTCGTCCTCACCGATCTGGGTAACGATCCCGAAACCAAAAAACTAATCTATAAAGTATGCGCAGATGACGAATCCGGTAACGCTATTGAACTGACAAAAGAAAAACACATCAAACCACTCAGTACCAGCCAGGAAATAGTATTCCAAATAAACGAAAATATTAAGGACGCCTTCGATAACCCTATTCCACTTCTCGACGGTAATAATTCACCCCAGGCATGGACTGGATACCGCCGAAAAGCATATATAAAATACGGCGAACTTATAATAAATAACGAAACCGGAACAACTGAAGGAGATGCATTCAATCTCAGCGAAAAAAGAGATGTAGTAAACGGATACGAACAAGCCTATCTCAACCCAACAAGATTGGGGACTCATCCGATGACCGATTGCAAAAATCACAAGATCACAGACGATAGTCATGACTGGATACTCATATACTCCGCACTCGGAGGTAGTCAGCTAATGACGATAACTGAAAACGACGAGACAGAAACCACCCAAAACGTTACGCTCGCTGCAGGAGGCAACTTGGTGCCGGTAGGCGGAGCTAATGCTAATCTTGGCAGCTTATTGGCAAGAAACGTAAAGTCCGTAGCCATAATGGGACGTACGACATACTACGAGCATTCCTATCCAGGGAAAGACAAACGAATAGACATCTACTTTCAGGAAGCACAAGGGTCATGGCGGTGTATGAATTTCAAAAGACAAGGGTCAGAAGAAGTTAGTCGTGACTTTACCGAAATATGCAAAAACAACGGTTGCACTACATCCGTATCCGATTTAGTCAAGTCACATGGGCGCAGTATACTACACAAACGTTCATGGCTTAATTTCGAAGCAACCAAACAAGTATTCGTTACCAAAAACAATATAGAATCCTTCCGATCATTTGCAAATGCCAGGCAATACCGGGCAGCCGTCAAGCACAGCGATCACAGCACAATCCTGTTTCCTGTTATCCCCGACATTCGATCATTGCCAACCTGGAATCAAAGCAGACGCACAGAAATAGTATTCAGAGGTAGCATAGGCATAGATATGAGAACTTGAAAAATGTAGGCAAATGTTTAAATTCATCAAAAGTCTGGCACGGGCGATTTACTGGACAGTGACCGACGCCGTTTACGCATTATTCGAAAAGAAAAAGTAGGATATTATAGAAATATGTAATATCTTGCCATTATTCAGAGTGATAAATAATCCTAGAATCTATTAATCCCATAATCCTGGTCATGGTCGACAAAACAATAAACAAACAACTCCAATCCATAAAACGTACATGCAAACACCAATGGATCAATAATGGACTAATGCCAAAAGGGTCATTAATAAGAAAATGTCTGAAATGTGGAAAAGTATTAGTTAGCAGACCTTATAAAAACAAAGGCATTTGCTAATATGTATGATAGATAATCCTAAAATCTTATAATCCTAGTCGTGATCTGCTACTCCATACAAATCCTCGACTCCATCCTTATTCCATCCGAACACAAAGACCAAAATGGTCACATCTACCTCGATACCTATCCCGATCAAAACATAGTAGAAAAGAAAAGCCGTGCCCAACTCGACACCAATAATAAAATCAAAATAGACGGCGCCCTCGATATAGAAATACCCCAATCCGTCAAAAACAACCTCATCCTCAAAGACAAAGTAGGACTTCACCTTAAAGAAGAAATAAATATCCCATTTAACATCTGCGTCTGGCAAGGAGCCATTCCTCTGTCTTACAACCATATGATAGCCGTCTCGCAAAACGACGAAAACAAAGCCTACACCATCTCACTCCAAAACCAATACGATCATCCCTTGACCCTTGCATCCAATTTCAAGCTTTGCGATATACCGTACATAGAGCATACGTTTACGTTCAACGGCGTAACAAAACCAATAGGTGACAAACCCATAGAATTTGATCTTTCACCAGTACATATAAAAGACCGGCAGGAAACTCATTACAAATACGAAGATGCTCATGAAGGCTGGTTCGTACCCTATGCTTGGTATGGTGGCACATATGGGCAAGGGCAACTATGCGGAGAAGACCTACGCCCATTTATTAACCCGATATGGCTGTTTCAACACGGATTCAAACAACTCAATTGGACATTCAAAAGCACATTGCTTGATAGTGACAAATGGCGTAGTGCATGGATGTATCTTTCTGATGACAGATATGGCGGCAACAATATAGAAGAACTTCAGAAATACGAAATACTCGGCCAAAAATCAGATGTAGCAATCGCCGATATTCAAGGGAGCTTTGGGCCATTTACTTTAGATGTAATCAAAGCAGGAAGTTTATCACAACCATACTACGACGGCACACATATAGGTATTTTGATCAATGAAAGAGTGATTACTCAACAGGTAACTCTGGAATATAAATTTGAAACCAATACTGACGAAAATGAAGAAATAGAAATAATCCTATCACATGGAAGCGAGCAAATAGCCACGGGAAACATAACAATAGAACAGGGAGAAAGAATCTATTCGGGCCAATTAGACGCTATAGCAAAAGACCACTTCATTCAATCAGGCGATAACAATCTGATAAGTGCTAGAATTACCAAAGGCGCCACAACTACTAAAATCAAATACCTCAAACTCTACAACAAACCCACACGAAGAACCTTCCAGGCCATACATGGATTATTTTCTGAAGAATCAATAGCGTTTTTCACCTACCCCCTGGCCGAAACTCTATCCTGCGACCTATCCCTGCTCGACGTCCTAAAAGGTATCCTCCACCTCACAGGAGGACTCCTCGAATACGACTTCGCACGACAGATTATCTATCACTACACCCCAAAGGAATACCAGCAAGCCGCCGAAATACGCGACATCACCAAGAACATCATCTGCGATTCAGGAGTAATAAATACTCGTAAAGAAAGCCAACCGCGATACCTGGCATATGGATTCAAGCGATCATCAGATGCATATATACGCTCCCTCGACGGAGATGGCCAGGATCAGCTATTCGACAAAAAAATAGACCTCGGCGAACAATTCGAAAATAAGAAAGCATACCGCCGGAACCCTCTTTTCGAACCGACAGCTTTGCGAAACTGTCCCGAAATAGTCCGAACAGAAGCACAATTACCTTATCCGCCAGCATTACCTGCTTTGACTGACAATACCGACGGAGAAATATCATACAACATCGGTCCACGAATCTTATTCGCTTCACCGCCAGGAGTGCAAATACACTACGACGACGAAGGCAAAGAAATAGGTTCGTCAAAAATAAATTGGTGCGATGCCGAAGAAATCAATAAATTCCCGACCCTCTATCAGGAAATACCAGACAACCTAAAAATCACTCCGTCCTTCCCATACGAACCACTTATATACGGCACACACAAAAAAGACCTGTGGAATCTATACCTCGGCCAGCAAGTACTTCAAGAAGAAAAAGGCCAACACCTCACCTTGCAACTCCATTTCAACAAATCCGAATACGACAAAATATCACTTCGAGATGCATTCACAGGCCAATACAAATCCGAATACATCCAAGCCTTCATCAAAGATATTTCATATAACAGATGCACGGAAATAGCAGAAGCAATCCTCCAAACCATTGAAGACGGCGAAGCCATAGAACAGGAAACCTATGAAATAATACCTCCCGACCAGAAATGTAATAACAAACCAAAGCTCACCTACAACGAAGCCAACAACATCTACACCATCAATGTAGCTGGCTTACTCAATAGCAACATCAAAGAAGTAACCTGGAAAGCCAACCACAACGGCACAAATTCCACCCCAACCAGCCTCCAAATAGTAGACCCCACAAAAAACATAGAAGTACGTGCACGGGTAAAATGGACGGACGACTGCCCCGACAGCATTTTGACGTTATCAATACCGGTCTGCAATAACAATCCAATAGTAAAAGTCAATGACTTCGTAAACACAGCTGGCCAAGTATGCGTAAATATCGCAATAGAAGGAATCATCAACTCCGCCGTAGCATCGATTACCACAGAGATCGAATACAATAAAAAAAGAGAATCATATGCCATCAACCCCAATACACTCATCGGCCATGACATCTGCGGAGTAGTGACCCCATTCACAATTAACTCTCTGACAATCAACTATCAAGGTACATGCGAGGCATTCATGATCAAAGACCGCATCACCTTAATCAACCTCGAAAAAAGAGCGAACCCAGACTGCTCTCAAACCACGGCAGGAGTACAAATTGTAGATGGTAGTACAGGATTCAAAACCATTCAACGCACAGGCAACATAGCGGCAACGGACTACCTCGATAGAATTTGGGTACAGATCGATGGACAAGAACCCAAAATCTGGGACGGCGCCGAAATAGCGGATACTACTCAATTCAAAGCTCTTAGAGAAATCATATTCTGTGATGGCAAATGCCCCGTCCATCGATCATGCTGGGAATACCACATCACCGACTGCGACTGCCCGTCCATCACAGCAGCAGAACTATACATAGAATGCGAAGGCAACACCCTCAAACCCGTATGGAGTGGCCTCAATTGTGCCCTTCCATCAGATGCAACATACGCATGGAAAAATGTGTTAAATACCGTAGTAAGCACAGACAAAGAATTCACAGATCCCGATTCAGGAGTCTATACACTACAAATCACAGTTCCGTCTATCTCTTGCTCAAAGACAAGCGAAGCATCATTCGATTATGTGAAGCCGGAAGCAGGAGAGGGGCAGGATATATCTGTGGTTGAGGAAGATTTAGGATAAATAATGTTATGGAGTTAATTATACAAGAAGAGTTTCACCTTCATCAGGTAAAACTGTTTTTAAAAGAAAAGCAGGAAAATAAAATCTATATCTATGGATATGACGGAAACAACGTCATTCGACAATGTTTATCGGGATGCGAACTAAGCCATAAAATAATACCTCTATTAAGTGTGGATTTAGATTTATTCCGCACGTTACTCGAATGCTTTGTAAATGAGGCAAACAATAGAAATATAAGAACGGAAAACGAAAATCATCTCAAAGGCAGGCTAGAAGCAACAGAAATACACCTTTCGGATATGAGAGAAGCATTCAAAAAACTTATTAAGGTATGATACAAAAGATTCTATTCGCCTATTTCCTGGTCATCTATTCACCGTTTATTTATTCGCAGTTCTGCCTACGAAATGCCCTCCTAACTAATGCCGACCCAAATGGCACATGGCAAGTCACATCACAGCCAATCGGAGAAAGTCTATCCTTACAATTTTCCGGTGACAATCCCTGTATAAAAAAACAAAGCCTGTCCCCAGGCCCATACAACCTCATCTACGTCGTAGATACCGATTGCTGTTCCGACACAGCATACGCATCATTCTACATTCTCGATCTCGAAGAAATAGAAGTAGAAAACATTACCGTATGCAATGCAGCCGTTCCCTTCTTTCTAACCCAAGAATTCACAACATTTCAATCCGGATTAGACGCTATATGCACGGTAGTATCTGATGCTGACGGAATCATCCCAAATAACGACCTCACCCAGGTAAAATACAATCCATCGCAAGACACCACAGGAGAAAACAATACAGTCACTATTACCTGCATTCCACAAATCCCATCAGGCTATATCCCGTTCTCAGAAGTCAATATCACCGTCTATTCCTTCGACATATACATAAATCCATTCTGCGGTTACACCGGTGACGGAGACCCGCCGCCCGACAGTACCGATATGATAGATTGCGCAACAATAGCATCATTCGCCAATGCCGGAACAGACGCCACAATTTGTCAAAATGAAACCTGCCAACTCAGCGCATCAGGAGGAGCAACTTACAGTTGGGCGCCATCCACAACACTTTCCAATCCCTCTATCTCTAACCCAATATCATTCTCTGAAGACACCATCACCTATGTCGTCACGGTCGTCGACAACAATGGATGTTCTGATACTGACCAGGTAACCGTCAATGTCAAACCAGTTAGCCAAGCCTCCATATCAGGAACAAATACCATTTGCACAGGTGCAAGCACGACATTGACGGCCAGCACAGGCAGTTCATACATCTGGAACACCGGAGAAACAATCCAAGCGATCAACCCAACACCAAATGAAGGAGTGAGCAAGTACATAGTGACAGTCCGAAACGCAAATCAGTGCAATTCAACGGCTTCAATCAACGTCACAACCGGAAGTCTTGAAGCGCAAGCAAATGTAGCCGCCGCAATATGTCAGGGAGATTCAGCACAACTATCGATAACATCGGGGTTATCCTATCAATGGGCGCCGTCCACTGGACTAAGTGCAACAAACATCAGAAAACCGAAAGCATCACCCGACAGCACGAAAGAATATTCCGTAACTGTAACATTCGAAGGAGGATGCACAGCATGGGATAATGTAACTGTGAATGTCTACGATCCGCCTGTTTTCACACCGCCCAATGACATCACAATCTGCAAGTACGAATCAACGCAATTGACATCCGGCCCAAGCGGGACATTAGAATATACATGGTCTCCAAGTCAAGGACTAAATATCACCGACCAACCAATCGTAATAGCATCACCACTAGATACCACAACATATTACATCACCGCGCACGATCCAATAGGATGTACAACCACAGACAGCGTAATCGTCTACATAGACGGCATAAAACCAAGAGTGTTCATAGAAACTTCTCCGTGATAATCAAAAAGGACCTACGAAACCTACAAATGAAAAAAATCTTAAAATCCATAAATCCTTTAATCCTGGCATGCATCCTATCCACAACCGGCAACGCACAACCGTCCACCGTCCACCGTCTACCGTCTATGAATACTATAACGGCAAAGACAACCTCTCCATCCAACTAGACCACTCCCGACTACTAACAAAATCCGCTGAAGGCAAAGACCTCACACCTGCAATAGTAAACGATCAGCAAGCCCTGATTCTAAAAGAATTCATAATCTCCCCAAAAAATGTCTCTATCAACTTCCAGGCTTGGAATGCAGTAATCCTTAAGAGTGTCACCCTGAGCGGAGCCGAAGGGTACATAAGAGTCGGAGTCACCAACCTTCAGCAAGGTTTCCAAATGATCCAAGACCTTCAAACTCTCGACCTAATCAATTGGGCGCAACCCGACATGATAGTACCGATTGAAAATGAAACCGTCAATGATCAATACTTCCCCGAACAGCACCAGATAAACGCCACAAACCAAATCATTGACGGCGACACCATCCAAGACTACGACATCAACGTCCAATCCGTATGGAATTACACCAAAGGTCATGGCATCAAAGTAGCGATCATAGACGACGGCCTGGAACAGCACGAAGACCTCAATACCATTGACACCACTTACAATCCTCATACAGGCAATAGCGGAGTACCCGAAGCATCACAGCGTCATGGAGTAGCCGTATCCGGTATAATAGCAGCCCGTCACAACACCATCGGCATAGCAGGAATAGCCCCTGATGTCGAACTTATAGGAGCAAATATCTTCACATCTGGCACCACAATTTCAGAATACGCCGACGCCATCACATGGGCAGTCAATCAAGGTGCAGATGTCATCAATAACTCCTGGGGATTCAAGAAAACAAGCGGAAGCGCCCTATGTCTTGAAAACCCATACCCCGTCCTCACTTCATCAATACAAAATGCTCTGACATCAGGCAGGAGTGGCAAAGGATGCATAGTAGTATTCGCATCAGGCAACTTCTCTAATCCCACAGAAGAAGAGTGTGTAGCATACCCAGCAAACATCGATGGCGTACTTTCAGTAGGAGCCATCAACCCCAAAGGTGAAAAGTCAACATACTCCAATTATGGCCCAAAACTAGACTTTGTAGCTCCATCCTCAGATATAATAAGTCAGCAAATAAAATATGGCGTCCGCACAATAGACAGGATGGGAGCACCAGGATACAGCGCAGGCAACTATCACCTATATTTTGGGGGCACATCAGCGGCAGCACCAGCAGTATCAGCTTCTGCAGCGCTCCTTCTAAGTGTGGATACTTCATTGACTCATACCGAAGTCTATGACCTATTCAGGCTTAATGCAAGAGAGGTAGACTCCATAGGATTTGATGATAGAACTGGCCATGAACTTATTGACGTTGGCGCTGCGGTTCAGGATATTTTTAACCCCCTATCTACCTATTTCCTTTGCGGTGCAGACAGTATTGTGCTCAAGGCATCCACATTGGATGGGACAGGATATACATATCTATGGAATACTGGGGCGACAGCCGATTCTATTAAAGTAAGTCCACCATCAGATTCTACATTTGCAGTAACGGTTACTGATGCATCATGCGGTACATCTGAGGCGAGTATGAAGGTGCTGGTAGACCAGCCTCTAACCACCAACATTATCGCATCTAACGACTTCATTTGTCTAGGAGATAGCATTACAATTACAGCAAGTGGCGGATCACAGTACGTTTGGAATACAGGTTCGAAAGACAGTTTCATATATGTCGCGCCTACTTATGACTCAACTTACACTGTCACAATTTCAAATGGTGGAGCCTGTGAAGAAATTCTAAGTAAAACAATATTTCTTAATGAGGTTTTTATAAACATTAGCGACAATACAACTAAAGCTGGAAATAAATTTACGGTTAGCACGTCTGGACATGGAGGTGACTGTGTTGGTGGCGATGTCAATGAATCATTTTATATTCAAAGCTTTGACATATCAGCACAAACTACTGACGCAAGAGGTATTTCTTTTAATCCCGATAGCACTGTTATGCATATCAGTGATCAGAACGAGATTTTTCAATACGATCTATCCGTAGCAGTGGATATTTCTAGTGCGACTTACGATGATGTATTTGATCTCACGTCTGGTGGATCACCCCTAGACCAATCGTATGATCATTTTTTTCGTGATAACGGTACACGCTTGTTTGTGGTGGATATAGGTGCTGGTGATGAAATTGTGCAGTATGATTTGACAGTTGCGTGGGATATTGGTACTGCATCTTATAATGATTCTGATGTAGGGCCAAATTATGCCCAGGGATTATCATTTAAAGCTGATGGGTTGCGATATTATGTCGCTGATCATGGGTTTGACGATATTGTTTATAGAAACTTGTCTTCTGCATGGGACATAACAACCGATGTAAGTAGCGGCACCTTTGATATAGGCTCCAAAGAAAGTGTGGTAACCGGTGTAGGATTTAGTCCAAACGGAGATAGAATGTACGTAGTCGGCGGTACGGATAAGATTCATGAGTGGGGGCCAAGTACTGCATGGGATTTATCTGCCGGCGTTACGTTTACTGACTTTTTCGACTTTAGTTTTTGGGCGAATGATATACAGGGATTATTTGTTGATCCAAGCGGTAAAAGGTTCTTTGTCGTTGATATTGGAAGTGACGAAGTACATGAATTTCGAATCGGTTGTATTGGTTTTACGTCTTCAAATAAACTTACCAAGTTGGTACTAGATTATGAAGCTACAACACATGGCCAAATAGGACTAACAGACGATAACTCAAGTTTCGCAACCTCGAATATTGAATACGGATTTTACGTAGATGGCATTGGAGGAATTAAGGACATAGAAAATGGCGTGATAGACGCTTACATAGTTAACGACTTAACTACCTCAGACACTATAAGCGTAAGGATTGAAGGTTCGAGCGTGAAGCTATACAGGAACTCTACTGTACTCCACACCTACACAGACACGCCTCCTGACTCTATGTATTATATCCTAAATGCAGAAGCAGCGAGCGTAGCCACATTTATTATGGAAGGGTGTGAAGCTTGCCCACCCCTACCATTGGCGCCAATTGTGTCAGTGACTGAATCTACTTGTGATTCTGTAGGCGCCACTCCTTCTGGCGGGGCTATTGCTGCTGGCGGATCTTGCCCAAGCGGATCTACAAAAGAGTATTCCACTGATAATACAACCTTTAACACATCCTTGCCTACATATAATGACACGATTGCGATAACTGTTTATACTCGATGCGTATGTGATTTAAATAATGACTTGATAAGCGATACTTCGCAAGTAACTACCGTTCCAGGCGTTTGTCCAACGGGGACTTGCCCTGATTTAAGTAGCGCCCCTGCAACTGTAGTTATTGTCAACTCCACGTGCAACGAAGTTGGCGGCACTCCATCAGGAGGTTCCATATCAGCAGGCGCAGCGTGTCCACAAGAATCGGACAAAGAATATTCATTAGATAATACTAATTGGTCTGCCGCATTACCTGCCTACGATCAGGACGGCCCCGCTCAGACCGTCTACACCCGCTGCAAATGCACAGTATCACCGTTCACGACAAGCCCCGTATCCCAAGCCACCACATCACCAGGTACATGCCCAACAGAACAGTGCCCAACACTCATTACACCAAACCCGGTAGGAATAACCAATTCCACTTGCACGGTAATAGGTGGTACGCCTTCAAGCGGAGTGATCACGGCCACATCAGGATGCTTAACAGGCTCATTCTTACAATATTCTACAAACGGTGGCACTTGGACAACGACAGTACCTGTGTATGACCAAGACGGCCCTGCACAGACCGTCCGCACCCGTTGTAAGTGCGACCTAACAGGAGAAACAGGAGCAATATCCCAGGCCACCACTGCACCCGGCACTTGCCCCGCTTGCGCTAACGTCACCACAGCAGGTACAATTTCAGGTAACCAATCAAACTGCGGTTATTTCGACCCCACTACGATCACCTCCACTGCATCAGCATCTGGCGGCGCGGGAGGAACTATTCAATATCAATGGCAGACAAGAACATTGAAAGTTTATCCCTGGGGAAATATATCAGGTGCCACATCTACAACATACGACCCTCCTAATTCCTATTCGAAATACTATCGCCGCCTAGCCAAACGCACTTGCAGTAGTTCATGGTTATCGTCTAATGAAGTAATTATCCGCTCACCCGCGTCTCCGTCGCCATCAATATCAGGTCCATCATCCATATGCACAGGGAAAACCACTACCATCACAGCATCAGTATCCGTCCCATTCGTAGCATCATCTTACGCATGGAGTCCCGCCACAGGATTAAGTTCCACAACAATAGCAAATCCAATGGCGAATCCAGCATCAACCACCATCTACACCGTCACCGTCACAGACGACAATGGCTGTACAGGCACTGCATCAAAAACCCTTACCGTACATGAAAATCCCACAGCCTCAATATCGGGCACAACCACTATATGCGTAAGCGGCAATGTCACGATCACAGCATCGGGAGGAGTCATATATTCATGGGACAACGGTCTCGGTTCTGGAAGCCAAAAAACAGTATCTCCTGCCACAACCACCACATATACCGTAACCGTCACCGATGTCAATGGCTGTACCGATACCGAAAGCGTGACAGTAACAGTAAGCCCTATTCCAGATGTAGTAATGACAACCCCAGATACCATATGCGATGGAGATCAAGCATCTTACAGTTGGACGGCCACCACTCCAAATTATACCTGCTATGGTTCTAGGAACGGCCACACAGTCGGGCCTTTCGTCACATCCAGTACAATCTTTAGTTTCACAGAATTGGGAACGGGTTTATATTGGCTCTCAGTTGTTGATGCCAATGGATGCTACGATTCATTCTTCGACGAAATCACCGTACATGGAAATCCCACAGCCTCAATATCGGGTACAACCACAATTTGCAACGGCTCAAGTACTACCTTGATAGCTTCAGGTGCAGTAATTTATTCTTGGAGCCACGGACTTGGATCAGGATCATCAAAAAATGTATCACCTAATTCAAACACTACGTATACCATCACAGCCACAGATGCTAACGGCTGCACAGATACAGAAAGCACAGTGGTTACTGTTAACCAGATTCCAAATATTTCTCTAACAAATGATTCAATCTGTGATGGAGATCAAATTGAATGGACGTGGGCAAATTCTGGAGGGCCGACATGGAATTACAATGACAATGGAGGAAGCGGCACAACCACCAGTACTTCCAGGTCATTCACAGAACAAGGCGATGGGACATATACTATTACCGTTACTGACAACAGCACTGGATGTTCAGATACCGAGAGCCGAGTCATAACAGTATCCCCAGAAGCATCTTTTGAAACCTATGGACTTAGCGTTAGTTCAGGTTCGCTCATTTATTCCAATCCATGCTCAAATTTTGAATACCTGGTATCATTGCGTGATTGGGAATCCAATAATGTCGATTTGCAACTATTGATATCTGGCGTGATGACTCCATATAGCTTCACCGTGATTAAAACATCCACAACTGGAGGAGGAGTTATACTTCAATCAAGCACGCCTTCAACAGTATCTATTAATTTAACCGGAAGTCCCTCAAATAGTCAACCATCTTGCCCCCCCACTGGAAGCCCACTAGTATCATCAGCGTATATAGAATTTTATGTGGATGTTACGTATTGCTCCACCACATTTAGAGTAAGGTTTGCTGTTTGGAATAAAGTATGATTTTTTTTGAGAAATTAACAGATGTCGAGGAGAATAAACTGAAAACCTTATGGCAAAAAAGAAACTACAACCAAATTCAAAAATTCATAATAGAGCACGGACTCCTATCAGGCTGTTCCACTTGCCTATTCGACATGAAAGAAATAGCATATGAACTCCACTACCGATTTGAAGCTCAAAGAAAAAATGATTATTAAATTTTACAACCTAGTCGCAGACTCAGAAATAGTGTGCTATACCGAAATTCCGCCCAAGATCATCCGATACCTAAGCTGCATACCTGCGAGCAGTTTGGCCATCCCGTTATGCATTGACCTACTCGATCAAGGCAAGTCCCTTGCAGAAGCATCCCGACCTACCGGACTCACTGTTAAAATGGTGAGAACAGTTCGCAAAAAAACTAAAATAAACACTTAAAATACCTTGCCCATTATGGCAAGCTTTCGATCAAACATGACCACAACCCGAAAACACCCACGTTATATTTGCAACCATACACAGCAAATTAACCCATGCAAGTATGCAACAAATCGATTTCAATCCCATAGAATCATATCTTATTGGTGATTGGTATATCGATTGCAACTACGGCCTAAAGAGGTTGTTGAAGTATCAGGCAAGTTTGGCAACGATGGGAAGCGACACCGGGGACATGATCCAAAGAAGTGTTGAAATATCAAAACCAAAAACTCGCACATTTGACATAAAAGGAAAATCCAAAACCTTTAAAGCCAAGCGAATCAAATTTCAGGATGTGATGATCTCCGACGATAATCTTTGCATGGTAGGGGTAGATAGTCTTATTGATGAACTCAATGAAGGTTACCAAAACGCAGAGATAAAGGGTATTCTTCTTGAAATGAATACAGGAGGTGGAGAAGTAGAAGCAGCCTTACGAACGCGATCAGCGATACAAATGCGTAACAAACCCGTAGTCGTGTGGTCGTCTATGTTTGCATCAGGAGGCGTATACGCTACACTTGATGCCGACGAACGAATATCAAATGGAGAAATGGCAAGGTTTGGATCAATAGGAGTGCTTATCTCATTAAACAAAAGTTTTCTGAGTTTTTTTAAAGACAGAGTACTG